>NZ_CM170627.1:0-5841115 GCF_057359325.1 Achromobacter sp. MUI-25009338 | reverse complement strand
GTCGCTCTTATTCAAACCTCGATTCTACCTTGCCTGGGCTGGGGTTATCCACAGGGCGCGCCATAAGTGTGCGCAGGGCGCACGCTTAACTGTTTGACAAGACAGGGAAAACTTGCTGAAATGGTGGGCTTTTCCGAATTCTGTCTGTCAGAAGGTTTCACAGCGAGCGTGACCGTTTGCAGGAAAGGACAGGGCTTGCGCGGGTTTGAGACTTGCGCTTTGGCCGGGCCATTGGCCTATCCACCTGGCTTTTCAGCACGGCAGCCGCTAATAGGTCGCCTGGGAATTTTCCCGGTCAGAGCCCCGTCTGCAGGTTGTTTTTTGCCGATGTTGCAAAAATGCCCGCCAGATACCCGCTACCTGAATACGCGACCAGGAACCCTCCGGGCAGGTCCCTTCTGACTTTTGTTCTTTTTGTGGATCGTCCATGAAACGTACCTACCAACCTTCCGTTACCCGTCGCAAGCGCACCCATGGTTTCCGCGTGCGTATGAAGACCCGCGCTGGCCGCGCCATCCTGAGCGCTCGCCGCGCCAAGGGCCGCAAGCGTCTGGCCGTCTAAGTCCGTGTCTTCCGGTCCTGCCGGAAACCTGACGCCCGATCCGCAGTCCATGCCGCGCGCCACGCTTCCCCCGGAGGCGCGGCTGCATCGCCCCTCCGAGTTCGCCGCCGCCCTCAAAGGCCGGCGTCTTGCCCGAGGGGCTTTCTTCATTGTGAGCGCCGCTCCCAATGAGTTGCCCGCCGGCCAGGAAGCCTGCGCCCGCCTGGGCCTGGTGATCGCCAAGCGCTTTGCCGCGCACGCCAGCACCCGCAACGCCTTGAAGCGGGTCATCCGCGAGGCGTTCCGCCATCGGCGCCTGGAGCTGCCCGCGCGCGACTACGTCGTGCGGCTGCACAGCAAGGTCGCGCCCGCCACGCTCACCGCGCTGAAACGCAGTGCGCGAGCCGAAGTGGACGCTCACTTTGGACGCATCGCGCGATGACCGGGCGCAGCCGCAGGCTGGGGGCCGCTTTACTCATTGCCCCGATCCGGTTCTACAGGTTCTTCCTGAGTCCCTGGATCGGACGGCAGTGCCGCTTTACCCCGACCTGCTCGGCCTATGCGATCGAGGCGATCGAGCGCCACGGCGCCGGCCGCGGCTTCTGGCTCGCGCTGCGGCGCATCGGCCGCTGCCACCCGTGGTCGCCGGGCGGCCTGGACCCGGTTCCGCCGGCCAAGGGAACCAATGGCGCCCCGCGCTGTTCCCACAGCCACCGCATCGAGCATGATTGACGCTAAACTGGCGGGCTTTGCTGGCCCGTATTCACTTCAGTAGGCACCATGGATATCCGACGAACCGTCCTCTGGATGATTTTTTCCTTCTCGCTGTTGCTCCTATGGAACAACTGGCAGATCCATAACGGCAAGCCGTCGCTGTTCGGGGGCCCGACGCCCACGGCCAGCACGAGCGACCCGCAGGCTGCGGCCAACAACCAGGCTTCGAACGCCACGCCCTCGGTGCCCAGCGCGCCCGCGGCGGCTCCCGCCTCGGCCGTTCCCGGCGCCTCCGCCCCCGCGGCCGCCGCGCGCTCGGAAGAAGTCGTCATCACCACCGACGTGCTGCGCCTGACGTTCGACACCATGGGCGCCCAGCTGGTGCGCGCCGAGCTGCTGAAGTACCCGGCCACCGGCCAGCCCGACAAGCCCACGGTGCTGCTGGACCGCTCCGCCGGCCTGAACTACGTGGTGCAGACCGGCGTGGTCGGCGCGCCCAACGGCCAGAGCTTCCCCACCCACCAGACGCCGTTCCGGGTCGTGTCGTCCGAGCGCCAGCTGACCGGCGACAGCCTGGTCGTCGCCTTCGAGGGCGAGTCCGGCGGCGTCAAGGTCACCAAGACCTTCACGCTGCACCGCGGCCGCTACGACATCGACGTGCGCCACGATCTGGCCAACACCGGCTCCGCCGCCGTGACGCCCTCGCTGTACCTGCAGCTCGAGCGCGACGGCAACGACCCGGCCGACACCTCCAGCTTCTATCACACCTTCACCGGCTTCGCGGTCTATTCCGAGCAGGACAAGTTCCAGAAAGCCACCTTCAGCGACATCGAGAAGAAGAAGGCCAGCTACATCAAGCAGGCGGACAACGGCTGGATCGCCGTGGTGCAGCACTATTTCGCCACCGCCTGGGTGCCGCCGCAGGGCAAGCCGCGCACCAACGAACTGCTGGAAGTGCAGAAGAACCTGTACGCCGCCCGCAGCATCGAAGCCGTCGGCGAAGTCGCCCCGGGCGCTTCCGCGCGCGTCGATTCGCACCTGTGGGTCGGCCCGCAGGACCAGAAGGCCATGGCGGCGCTCGCCCCCGGCCTGGAACTGGTGGTCGACTACGGCTGGCTGACCATCATCGCCAAGCCGCTGTTCAAGCTGATGACCTGGCTGCACTCCATCCTGGGCAACTGGGGCTGGACCATCGTGGCGCTGACCGTGCTGATCAAGGCCGTGTTCTACCCGCTGGCCGCCGCCAGCTACCGCTCCATGGCCCGCATGAAGCAGGTGGCTCCGCGCCTGCAGGCGCTGAAGGAAAAGTACGGCGACGACAAGCAGAAGCTCAACGCCGCCATGATGGAGATGTACCGCACCGAGAAGATCAACCCGCTGGGCGGGTGCCTGCCGATGGTGGTGCAGATCCCGGTGTTCATCTCGCTGTACTGGGTGCTGCTGGCCAGCGTGGAAATGCGCGGCGCGCCGTGGATTCTGTGGGTCCACGACCTGTCGATCCGCGACCCGTTCTTCATTCTGCCCGCCATCATGATGGCCACCATGTTCCTGCAGATCAAGCTGAACCCCACGCCGCCGGACCCCGTGCAGGCCAAGGTCATGATGATCATGCCGCTGGTGTTCGGCGGAATGATGTTCTTCTTCCCGGCCGGTCTGGTGCTGTACTGGTGCGTCAACAACATCCTGTCGATCGCGCAGCAGTGGTCCATCACCCGCGCCATCCAGCGCAAGGCGGAGGCGGCGGCGAACCGCTGATCTTCCCCTGCAAGCGAAAACCGGCCCCGTCATCGGGGCCGGTTTTTTTTTCGTCCGCGCTGGCCCCTGTACGATAGTTATTATTTATCAAGCCAGCTATTGCAATCAACTTCACAACATCATGCAGGCCACCTATGATGGGCAGGCGTCGGGTCCCGGCCGGCCCGTGCATCAACTCAAGGAGCGTGCAATGAACGACAAGAAGCATCTGACCACCGCCTCCGGGGCGCCCGTGGCGGACAACAACAACACCATGACGGCGGGCCCCCGCGGCCCGGCGCTGTTGCAGGACTTCTGGCTGATCGAAAAGCTCGCCCACTTCGACCGCGAGCGCATCCCTGAACGGGTGGTGCACGCCAAGGGCTCGGGCGCCTACGGCACCTTCACCGTCACCCACGACATCACGCGCTACACCCGCGCCAGCCTCTTTTCCCAGGTCGGCAAGCAGACGCCCCTGTTCCTGCGCTTTTCCACGGTGGCCGGCGAACGCGGCGCGGCCGACGCCGAACGCGACGTGCGCGGCTTCGCCATCAAGTTCTACACCGACGAAGGCAACTGGGACCTGGTGGGCAACAACACCCCCGTGTTCTTCATCCGCGACCCGCTGAAATTCCCCGATTTCATCCACACGCAGAAACGCGACCCCAAGACCAACCTGCGCAGCGCCACGGCCGCCTGGGATTTCTGGTCGCTCAATCCCGAATCGCTGCACCAGGTCACCACCCTGATGAGCGACCGCGGCATTCCGGCCAACCTGCGCCAGCAGCACGGTTTCGGCTCGCACACGTTCAGCTTCATCAACAAGGACGGCGAACGCTTCTACGTGAAATTCCACTTCAAGTCGCAGCAGGGCATCGCCTGTCTGACCGACGAAGAAGCGGCCCAGGTCGTGGCCCACGACCGCGAAAGCTCGCAGCGCGACCTCTTCGACAACATCGAGCAGGGCAACTTCCCGAAGTGGACGCTGAAGGTGCAGATCATGCCCGAGGCCGAAGCCGCGACCTACCACATCAACCCCTTCGACCTGACCAAGGTCTGGCCGCATGGCGACTACCCGCTGATCGAGGTCGGGGTGCTGGAGCTGAACAAGAACCCGGAAAACTACTTCGCCGAAGTGGAGCAGGCCGCCTTCACGCCGGCCAACGTGGTGCCCGGCATCGGCTTCTCGCCGGACAAGATGCTGCAGGGCCGGCTGTTCTCGTATGGCGACACGCACCGCTACCGCCTGGGCATCAACCATCACCAGATTCCGGTGAACGCGCCGCGCTGCCCCTTCCACAGCTTCCACCGCGACGGCGCCGGACGCGTGGACGGCAACGCCGGCGGCACCCTGAACTACGAGCCCAACAGCTTCGGCGAATGGAAGGAAACCCCGTCCGCCGCCGAGCCGCCGCTGCCGCTGGACGGCCAGGCCGCGGCGCGCTGGAACCACCGCGTGGACGATGACTACTATTCGCAGCCGGGCGCGCTGTTCCGCCTGATGACGCCGGCCCAGCAGGAACTGCTCTTCGGCAACATCGGCCGCCACATGGCCGGCGTGCCCGAGGAAATCCAGCGCCGCCAGCTGGAGCACTTCCGCAAGGCCGATCCGGCCTACGCGGCCGGCGTGGCCAAGGCGCTGGGGCTGAAGCTGTAATTCCCAGCGCCGGCAGCAAAGGCGGCCCTTGCGGGCCGCCTTTTTCATTGCCGCTCGCGACCGCTCAGCGCTGCATGCCCCAGCGCCTGACCGTCAGGCGCTCCAGCGTGTCGAATCCCAGGTTTTCCACAAGCAGGCCGATGATGACGACGGCCGCCAGCCCGGCGAACACGCGGTCTGTGTACAACTCGTTGCGGTTCTGGAAGATGTACCAGCCCAGGCCGCCCTTGCCGCTGGACGCGCCGAACACCAGCTCGGCCGCGATCAGGGTGCGCCAGGCGAAGGCCCAGCCGATGCGCAGCCCCGCCAGGATGGCGGGCAGCGCCGCCGGCACCAGGATCCGCAGCACGTAGCGCAGGCCGCCCAGGCCGTAGTTGCGCCCCGCCATGCGCAGCGTCTCGGACACGCCCAGAAAGCCCGCATACATGTTCAGGGCCAGCGCCCACAGCACGGAATGGATCAGCACGAACACCAGGCTGCCCGTCCCCAGGCCGAACCACAGCAGCGCCAGCGGCAGGAGCGCGATGGCCGGCAGCGGATTGAACATGGCGGTCAGGGTCGACAGCAGGTCGCGCCCGAAGCGCGTCGAGACGGCCAGCGTGGTCAGCACGAAAGCCAGGGCCACGCCGGCCGCGTAGCCCTGCACCAGCACCTGCAGCGACTGCGCGGCGCGCGCCGGCAGTTCGCCGCCGGCCAGGCCCTGCGCGAAGGCCCGCGCCGTCTGCAGGGCGCCGGGCAGCAGCAGCTCGTTGTCGGTATAGCGCGCGGCCAGCTCCCAGATGCCGGCCAGCAGCGCCAGGATGGCCAGCTTGCGCAGGCCGGCATGCTGCCACAGGCGTTCATGCCAGGGCAGCGGCGTTTCCGCGGCCTGCGCCGGCAGCGGCGGCAACGCGTATTCGATCTCGGGCCGGATCGGGACCGGCCCGGCATGGACGTGATTCATGCTTGCTCCTCAGGCCGCGGCCCGCTGGGCCGGCTGCGGCGCCGGCTCGAACAACAGGTCGTGGATGCGCCGGGCGGCCGCCTGGAAGGCCGCCGATCCCTGGCTGTGCAGGCCGAAGGCATGCGCGTTCAGCTCGGCCCGCACCCGGCCCGGATGCGGCGACAGCAACAGTATGCGGCTGCCCAGCACCAGGGCCTCTTCGATGGAATGGGTGACGAACAGCAGCGTGAACCGCACCTCTTCCCACAGCGCCATCAGCTCTTCCTGCATGCGCCGGCGCGTGAGCGCGTCCAGCGCGGCGAAGGGTTCGTCCATCAGCAGCACGCGCGGCTGCATGGCCAGGGCGCGGGCGATGGCCACGCGCTGCTTCATGCCGCCCGACAGCGTGTGCGGATAGGCGTCGGCGAAGGCGGACAGGCCCACTTTTTCCAGATAATGCATGGCGCGTTCGTCGGCTTCGCGCCGCCCCAGCCTGCGCGCGGCCAGCAGCGGGAACGCGACGTTCTGGCGTAGGGTCTTCCAGGGCGGCAGCTGGTCGAATTCCTGGAACACCACGATGCGGTCCGGCCCCGGGCCGCGCACGGCCTGGCCGTCGATCTCGATGCGCCCTTCGGTGGGCGGGATGAACCCCGCGATGGCCTTGAGCAGGGTCGACTTGCCGCAACCCGACGCCCCCAGCAGGATCGTGCGCTCGCCCTCGTGCACCGAGAAACTGGCCTGGTGCGTGGCGCGCACCCGCCGATCGCGCGTCTTGTATTCGATCGACACCTTATCCACAAGCAGCAGGGGCGCGGGCTTGTCAGGCTTATCCACAGGCGTGGCGGCGGTCAGGCCCATATCAGCTGCCTTGCGCCGTGAGCGGATCGTCGAAGAAATAATCCTGCCAGCTCGCCGGCGCGTTCTTGATCGCGCCCACCTTGTGCATGAACTCGGCCAGTGCATAGGTGTTCTGCGGCGCCAGCTTGAACTGCACGTCCGGATTCTTGATGACCCCGATCAGAAAGCCGCGGTCCAGCTTGGCGCCGGTGACGCGCAGGTAGGTGTCGGCGGCCTGTTCCGGATGGGCGGCGGCGAAGGCGGCCGCTTCCTGCAAGGCGGCCTGGAACGCCTTGTAGGTCTTGGGATTTTCCTTGCGGAATTTTTCCGTCGCGAACAGCACGGTGGAGGAACTGGGCCCGCCCAGCACGTCGTACGATTTGAGGACGATGCGCGCCTTGGGGTTTTCGGCCAGCTCCTGTTCCTGGAACGGCGGATTGCCGAAATGCGCCGTGATCTCGGTGCCGCCGGCGATGATGGCGGCCGCGGCGTCCGGATGCGGCAGGGCCACCGACAGCTTGTCCAGCTTGTTGTACTGCGCATCGCCCCACAGCTTGGCCGAGGCCAGCTGCAGCACGCGCGACTGCACCGAGACGCCCACCGAGGGCACGGCGATGCGGTCCTTGTCGGTGAAATCCGCGATCGTCTTCACGTCCGGATTGTTGCTGACCAGGTAATAGGGAAAGTTGCCCAGCGAGGCCACGCCCTTGACGTTCTGCTTGCCGCGCGTGCGGTCCCAGATCGTCAAAAGCGGCCCGACGCCGGCCCCCGCGATATCCACAGCCCCCGACAGCAGCGCGTCATTGACCGCCGAGCCGCCGGACAGCTTGGCCCATTCGACCGAGATGTCCAGGCCTTCGGCCTTGCCGTGCTTCTCGATCAGTTGCTGGTCGCGGGCCACGTTGAGCAGCAGGTACACGATGCCGTACTGCTCGGCGATACGGATGCGGCCTTCGGCCAGCGCCGGCGTCGGCGAGGCGAGCGCCAGCACGGCCAGCGCCAGCGCAAGGCCCGCGCCGGTGGCGGCGCGGATGAAGCGGTCCCTCAGGTTGGAAGAAAAATGCATGGCGTTCCTTGTGGATAAATCGTGGGGCGGGCGCGGGCGCCGGTTTTCAGAACGGCGTATCGCCTTCGATGGTGGTGCGGTACAGCTTGCGGCGCAGGTGGTCCGGCGTGCCGGCGGCCAGGTGGATCAGCGAGCGGTTGTCCCAGAACACCAGGTCGTGGGGCCGCCATTGGTGGCGGTAGATGTGTTCGGGCCGGATGCTGTGGGCGAACAGCTCGTCCAGGATCTGGCGGCTCTCGTCCTCGGGCAGGCCTTCGATGCGGGTGGTGAAGCCTTCGCTGACGAATAGCGCGCGGCGGCCCGATTCGGGATGCGTGCGCACCACGGGATGAACGACTTCCTGCACCTGCGCCAGCTGCTGCGCGCTCAGGTTGGGACGCCAGGCGCCTTCCTTCTGCAGCTGCCCGTACTTGGCCAGGTAGGAATGCACGGCGCGCCTGCCTTGCACGGCATCGCGCAGCGCGGCGGGCAGCGTGTCGTAGGCCAGGTGCATGTTGGCGAAAAGCGTGTCGCCGCCCTGCGCCGGCAGTTCCTGCGCATGCAGCAGCGAGCCCAGGCTGGGCAGCGCCTTGTACGAGATGTCCGAATGCCAGTACTTGCCGGCGTCGCCCAGGCCCACCGGCTTGCCGTTTTCCACGATGTTGGACACGACCAGGATCTCCGGATGTCCGGGCAGGTGGAATTGGTGCAGCACGTGGATCATCAGGCGGCCGAAGCGGCGGCTGAAATCGATGTGCTGCTGCGGCGTGATGCGCTGGTCGTGGAACACCAACAGATGGTGGTCCAGATGGGCCCGGTGCACCCGGGCGAAATCGGCCGCGTCGAGTTCCTGCGACAGGTCGATGCCGACGATTTCGGCGCCCATCGCGCGCGCCAGCGGGCGGATTTCGAAATCCTGGGGGGCGGGGGCGCCGGCGTAACGCGGCGCGGTTTGCGCTTCGGGCAGGCGCAGCGCGTTGCTCTGGGACATGGGTCGCTCCTTGCGGTTGGGCCGCCGGCCGGGCCGGCATTGGAGCGATCCATTATGAAAAGCCGGCAGCCCGGCACCAACGAATTATTCGGCCTTTGTTCAAGCCGCTCCGGCATAAAGGGGACTGTGCCGGCCTGTGGATAAACCTATGGATAAACCTGGAGACAAGCCCGGGAAAAGCGGTGAATAGCCGGTGGATACCCAGGGGATATCCCGGTGGATAGCCGGTGGAAAGCCAGTGGACAGGCGGTGCACAACCCGGCCCGCGCATGGAAAAAGGCGCGGACCCCGACGGTTCCGCGCCTTTTAAATCAATGACTTGCGTATATCAGGGGGCGGCCAGGAAGGTCTGAGCCAGTTTCACCCAGTAAGTCGCGCCCACCGGCAGCAGGGCGTCGTTGAAGTCGTAATTCGGGTTGTGCAGCTGGCACGGCCCCATGCCGTGATAGGTTTCCAGCCGGTGCCCGCCGTCGCCGTTGCCCAGGAACAGGTAGGCGCCCGGCACCGCCTCCAGGAAGAAGGAAAAGTCCTCGGCGCCCATGAAGGGCGGCATGTCCCGCAGCACCTGGTCGGCGCCGAACACGTCTTCGGCCACCTGGGCGGCGAAGGCCGTTTCCTTTTCCCAGTTCACCAGCGGCGGATAGGCCCGCACGAAGTCCAGTTCGCCCGTGCCGCCGTATACCTGGGGCAGCGTGGTGGCGATGCGGCGCATATCGGATTCGATCTTGTCCAGCGCCTCCACCGTATAGGTGCGCACGGTGCCGCGCAGCACGGCCTCGCCGGGAATCACGTTGTAGGCGTCGCCGGCGTGGATCTGCGTGATCGACAGCACCGCCTGGTCCAGCGGATTCTTGCTGCGCGAGATCACCGTCTGCAGCGCATGCACCATGTCGGCCGCCACCACGATGGGATCGACCGAGGCGTGCGGCTGCGCCGCGTGGCCGCCCACGCCCTTGATGACGATGTCCCAGCGGTTGCTGGAAGCCATGGTCGGCCCGGCGCGGAACCCGAACTGGTTGACCGGCATGCCCGGCATGTTGTGGATGCCGAACACCGCGTCGCACGGAAAGCGGTCGAACAGGCCATCCTCCATCATGGCGCGCGCGCCGGCGTTGCCGCCTTCCTCGGCCGGCTGGAAGATGAACACGATGGTGCCGTCGAAGTCGCGATGCCTGGCCAGATACTGCGCCGCGCCCAGCAGCATGGTGGTGTGGCCGTCATGGCCGCAGCCGTGCATGCGCCCGCTGATGGTGGACTTGTGCGCGAAGCGGTTGTGCTCGGGCATGGGCAGGGCGTCCATGTCGGCGCGCAGCCCGATGGTTTTCTTGCCGCTGCCGGCGCGCAGCACGCCCACCACGCCGGTTTTCCCCAGCCCGGTGTGGACTTCCAGCCCCCACTCCCGCAGGCGTTCGGCCACCAGCGTGGAGGTGCGCGTTTCCTGGAAGGCGAGTTCGGGATGGGCGTGGATATCGCGGCGCAGCGCGGTCAGCTCGCCGTGCACGCGTTCGATTTCGGCTATGGTTTTCATGGCTGTGGATAAACGGTAGGAGTGTGGATAGGCGTTTTTTCTAGGCCGCGTCGTTCAAATGGCAGGCGCTGAGCTGGCCCGGCGCGACTTCCTTCAGCAGCGGCCGCTCGGCGGTGCAGCGCGGCATGGCGTGCGGACAGCGCGGATGGAAGGCGCAGCCGCTCGGCGGGTCCAGCGGCGAAGGCAGTTCGCCCTTGATCGGCTGGTACGTGCGCCGCCCCGGCTGCAGCGTCGGCAGTTCTTTCAGCAGGGCCTGGGTGTACGGATGGTTGGCGCGCCGGAAAACGGTGTCGGTGGGCGCCAGCTCCACCACGCGGCCCAGGTACATGATAGCCACGCGGTCTGAAATATGGCTGACCACGCTCAGGTTGTGGCTGATGAAAAGATAGGTCAGGTCCAGGTCGGCGCGCAATTGTTCGAACAGATTAAGCACCTGGGCCTGGATCGATACGTCCAGCGCCGCGACCGCCTCGTCGCACACGATGACCGAAGGCTTGAGCGCCAGCGCCCGCGCAATACCTATGCGCTGCCTCTGGCCGCCCGAGAATTGATGGGGATAACGCTGTGCAAAACTCGCGTCCAGGCCCACCTGGCGCATCAGCCCCGCCACGTACTCGGCCTTGTCGCGCGAGCGCACCAGGCCGTGCGCCACCGGCGCCTCGCCGATGATCTCGCGCACCCGCATGCGCGGATTCAGCGAGGCGTAGGGGTCCTGGAAAATCATCTGCACGCCCAGCTCGTACGCCTTGCGCGCCGGGCCCGCCAGGTCCTGCACCGGCTTGCCCTGGTAATGCACCTCGCCGGCCGTCGGCGGCAGGATGCCGCAGACCACGCGGCCCAGCGTGGATTTTCCACAGCCCGACTCGCCCACGATGCCGATGACCTCGCCGGGCATCACGTCCAGGTCCACGCCGGCCACCGCGTGCACGACCTGCGTCTTCAGGCCCGCGCCCAGCAGATTGGCGATGCGGCCGGCCAGGTCCACGCGCTGCACGAAGCGCAGCTCGACCTGGCGCAGGGACAGGATGGGGCGGGAATCGGCGGCGTTCATTGGATGTCGGGGCCTCCTGCATGCCAGCAGCGCACCCATTGCGCCGGACGGACTTCCACGGGCTGCGGCTCGACCAGACAGGCGTCGGTGGCGCGCGGGCAGCGCCCCCGGAACGCGCAGCCCGCCGGCAGGTTGAGCAGCGACGGCGTCATGCCGGGAATCGGCACCAGCGGCTTGCCGCGAGATTGCGGCGTGGGAATCGAGGCGATCAGGCCATGCGTGTAGGGATGCATGGGATGGCTGATCACGGCCTCGGTGCTGCCGGTTTCGACCACGCGGCCCGCGTACATCACGGCCACGCGGTCGGCCAGCCCGGCCACCACCGCCAGGTCATGCGTGATCCAGATCAGGCCGGTGCCGGTCTCGCGGCACAGCTTCTGCACTTCGAACAGGATCTGCCCCTGTATGGTCACGTCCAGGGCCGTGGTCGGCTCGTCGGCGATGATCAGGCGCGGCGAATTCAGCAGCGCGATCGCGATCGCCACGCGCTGGCGCATGCCGCCGGACAACTGGTGCGGATAGCTGCGCAGCCGCTCCTGCGGAGACGGAATGCCGACCATCGCCAGCGTCTGCAGGGCGCGCTGGCGCGCCTGTTCGCGCGTGGCCGGGCCGTGCGCCTGCACCGCCTCTATCATCTGCGTGTCCACGCGCAGCACCGGGTTCAGCGTCATCATCGGGTCCTGGAAGATCATCGCGATCTCCTGGCCGCGCAGCTGCCGCCAGCGCGCCGGCGTGGCGCCGCGCAGGTCTTCCCCGTTCAGCCTCAGCTCTCCGTCGACGATGCGGCCCGGCGGGTCCAGCAGCCCCATCAGCGAAAAGCCGGTAATGCTCTTGCCGGAGCCGGACTCGCCCACCAGCCCCAGGATCTCGCCTTCGGCCAGATGCAGGTCCACGCCGTCGACCGCCTTCACCACGCCGGCGCGCGTGAAGAAATGCGTCTTCAGCCCGCGCACTTCCAGGATGGAGCGCGGCGCGGCGGACGGGTTTTCCACAGGCTGGGTCTGCATCGCGGCGCCCCTCAATTCGCGTGGCGCGGGTTGAGCACGTCGCGCAGGTGATCGCCCACCAGATTGATGGCGATGATGGCCAGCGCCAGCGCGATGCCGGGAAAGAACGAGATCCAGTACTGGCCCGACAGCAGGTATTCGAAGCCGTTGTAGATCAGCATGCCCAGCGACGGCTCGGTCACCGGCACCCCCACGCCCAGGAACGACAGCGTGGCTTCCAGCGCGATGGCGTGCGCCAGGTCTATGGTGGCGATCACGATCAAGGGCGGCATGCAATTGGGCAGCACGTGGCGAAACAGCACCCGTCCCCATGACAAGGACATGCAGCGCGCCGCCTCCACGTATTCCTTGCCGCGCTCGACCAGCGCCGCGCCGCGCGCCGCGCGCGCGAAATACGCCCACTGCACCACGATGAGCGCGATGATCACCTTGTCCACACCCTTGCCCAGGATCGCCAGCAGCATCAGCGCCACCAGGATGGCCGGAAACGACAACTGGATATCCACAATGCGCATCAGCAAGGCGTCGATTCGGCCGCCGAAATAGGCCGCCACCAGGCCCACGGTGGCGCCGATGCCGAAGGCGGCCAGCACCGACACCGTGGCCACCAGCAGGCTGGTGCGCATGCCGTACAGGATCGCCGACAGCAGGTCGCGCGCCTGGCCGTCGGTGCCCAGCCAGTAGCGCATGCTGGCGTCGCCGCTTTCGCTGCCCGGCGGGAGCTTGGAATCCATGATGTCCAGCATCGCCAGGTCGTACGGATTCTGCGGCGCGATCCACGGCGCCAGCAGCGCGGCGCCCACGATCAACACCAGCATCGCCAGGCCCAGCGTGGCCAGCTTGCTGGCGAAGAAATCGCCCAGGAAGCGGCGCCAGGGCGTCTGTTCCCGGACCGGTTGCGCGGTCGCGGCGGCGGGGGCGGAGACGGGCGTGGTCATCGGCGGCTATCCAGTCGTACGCGGGGGTCCAGCACCGTATAGATGATGTCCACCACCAGGTTCAGCATGACCAGGAAAAACACGATCAGCAGCAAGTAGGCCACCACCACCGGACGGTCCAGGTTGATGATGGAATCGATCAGCAGCTTGCCCATGCCGGGCCAGGAAAACACCGTCTCGGTCACCACCGCGAACGCCATCACCTGCCCGAACTCCAGGCCCGCGACCGTCACCACCGGAATCAGGATGTTCTTGAGCAGATGCACGCCCAGCACTCGCTTTTCCGACAGTCCCTTGGCGCGCGCGAACTTGATGTAGTCCATCGGCAGCGCCTCGCGCGTGGCCGCGCGCGTCACGCGGATGATCATGGCGCACTTGGCGAACGCAATGGTGGCGGCCGGCAGCGCCAGGCTGAGCCAGCCGTCGAAAGTCAGCACGCTAAGCTGCAGGGCGCCGATGCTGACGGTCTGCCCGCGCCCGCCGGCCGGCAGCCAGCCCAGCATGACGGCGAACACCATGATGAGCATCAGCCCCACCCAGAAGTTGGGCAGCGAAAAGCCCAGCACCGAGCCCGTCATGATGGCCCGCGATCCGGGCGCCTCCGGCCTGAGGCCGGCGCGTATGCCCAGCGGCACGCCGATCAGCACCGACATCAGCATGGCCACACAGGCCAGCTCCACCGTGGCCGGCATGCGCTCCAGGATCAGCCGCATGGCCGGCTCGCCGGTCAGGAAACTGTTGCCGAAGTCGCCGCGCACCGCCTGGCCCATGAAGATCAGGTACTGCCGCCACAACGGCAGGTCCAGGCCCAGCGAGGCTCGCACCGCGGCGCGCTGCGCCTCGGTGGCTTCCGGGCTGGCCAGCATCGAGACCGGGTCGCCCACCATGTATATGCCGGCGAAGACCAGCGCCGACATGACGAACATGACGACGATGGTCTGCAGCAGCCTTCTTACGATCGTGGCCAGCACGTGGCGTTATCCGCGGGCGCGCTACTTCTTCAGGGTCGCGTATTGCGCCAGCGTGACCTGGTCCGGCCGGCCCTGGTAGCGGATGTCGTTCTTCATGGCCCACACCGACAGCTCGAAATGGATGGGCAGCATGGCGTAGTCATCCATGGCGATGTTGCCGGCCTCGGACAGCAGCTGCGCGCGCTTGGCGTCGTCCATGGTGGACGACGCCTCCTTGACCAGCGCGTCCATCTTCGGATTGGAATAGCGGCTGCGGTTGGTGGTACCCAGGCCCGCTTCCGGGTTGCGCGTCACCAGCAGCGACGTCAGCGCGTTGGACATTTCGCCGCTGGTCACCGACCAGCCCGCCAGGTAGGCCGAGAACTTGTAGCTGTCGCGGCTCTTGAAGAACACCGGGGGCGTCAGCGCGTCCACGCTGGTCTTGACGCCGATGCGCGTCCACATCGAGGCGATCGCCTGCGCCACCTTGGAGTCGTTCACATAACGCCCCGAAGGCGAGCCCAGCGTGATAGAGAAACCGTCGGGATAGCCCGCTTCCTTGAGCAGCGCCTTGGCTTTCTCGACGTCGGCCTTGGGCGCCTTGGAATGTTCCTTGCTCGATCCGAACATGGGATAGGGCAACAGGTTGCCGGCCGGCAGCGCCACCCCGCCCATCACGCGTTCGACCAGCGCCTGGCGGTTGATGGCCAGCGACAGCGCCTCGCGCACGCGCTTGTCCTTCATGGGGTTCTTGTCGGTGCCCTGCACCCCGGGCGACGGCTCGGCGTACTGGTCCAGCGCGACGTACACCACGCGCACCGACGGCGTTTCCTCGACGTAGAGCTTCTTGTCGGCCTTCAGCTTGGGCAGGTCGTCGGTCGGGGGGTCCTCGATCATGTCCACGTCGCCGGCCAGCAGCGCCGCCACGCGCGCGGCCGCATTGCTGATCGGGCGGTAGACCACGCGATCCCATTCGGGCTTCTTGCCCCAGTAATTGTCGTTGCGCGCCAGCACGAACTCGGCGCCGCGTTTCCACGACACGAACTTGTACGGGCCGGTGCCGATCAGGCCGTCGCCGCTATTGAGTTCGGTGGTGGTCTTGCCCTCCGGCGCCGGCCCCGAGGCCGCCTTCTTGGACATGATGGGCAGCTGCGCCAGATTGACCAGCAGGTTCGGCGCCACTTCCTTGGTGGTGATGCGCACGGTATGCGGATCGACCGCCTCGGTCTTTTCCACCGCGCCCAGGTACAGCGTGAAGGGCGACGGGCTGTTGGGCACCTTGGGCACGCGCGCATAGGTGAAGACGACGTCTTCGGCGGTGAACGGCGTGCCGTCGGAGAACTTCACGCCGGGCCGCAGCTTGAAGGTCCACACCTTGCCGTCCACGGTCCAGGACTCGGCCAGCGCGGGGCGCGGCTTGAGCTGCGCGTCGGTCGCCACCAGCGTGTCGAAAATGGTCTGGGAGATCTGCGTATTCGGCGTGAGCGCGTGATACTGCGGGTCCATGGAGGAAGGTTCGGTCTTCAGGGCGATCACCAGATCGCGGGCCATGGCCGAACCGAGAGTGCCCAACGCCAGAACCGCCGCGGCCGCGCCGCAGGTCAAGACACGCGAAAACCGAGACGCCATAGTGATCTCCCAGAGTAGTTTCGGGTTTTGAACCTCCGGGCCACATTAACCAGCAAACAAGCCGCCGCGCAACAGTTATATTCCCTTATTGTCCTTGCCCCGCCCCGCCTGAAATATGTCCGTCCACGCCCCCATCGCCGCCATCGCCACCGCCCCCGGAAGAGGCGGCATCGGCGTCGTACGGGTCTCGGGCGCGGACCTCTCGGGCTTGGCGCGCCGTCTGTTCCAGCGCGACCTGACCCCGCGCCACGCCCACTACCTGCCCTTCAAAACCGAATCCGGCGAACTGCTGGACGAAGGCATCGCCATTTATTTCCGGGCGCCGCACTCTTACACCGGCGAGGACGTGCTGGAACTGCAAGGCCACGGCGGGCCCGCCGTGCTGCGCCGCGTGCTCGACAGCTGCCTGGCCGCCGGCCGCGACCTGGGCCTGAGGCTGGCCGAGCCCGGCGAATTCACGCGCCGCGCCTTTCTCAACGACCGCATGGACCTGGCCCAGGCCGAGGCCGTGGCCGACCTGATCGACGCCTCGTCGGTGGCCGCCGCGCGCGGCGCCATGGCCTCCCTGTCGGGCGAATTCTCGGCGCGCGTGAACGACCTGTCCGACCGCATCGTGCATCTGCGCATGCTGGTCGAGGCCACGCTGGACTTCCCCGAAGAGGAAATCGACTTCCTCGAAAAATACCAGGCGCGCCCGACGCTGGAAGCCCTGGCCGCCGACCTGGCCGCGCTGATCGCCCAGGCGCGCCAGGGCGTCATCCTGCGCGAAGGCCTGCACGTCGTGTTCGCCGGCCAGCCCAACGTCGGCAAATCCAGCCTGCTCAACGCGCTGGCCGGCGACGACATCGCCATCGTGACCCCCATCGCCGGCACCACCCGCGACAAGGTCGTGCAGGAAATCCATATCGACGGCGTGCCGCTGCACATCGTCGACACCGCCGGCCTGCGCGAAACCGAAGACACCGTCGAAAGCATAGGCATCGCCCGTACCTGGCAGGAAATCGAACGCGCCGACGTCATCCTGCATCTGCAGGACGCCACCCAGCCCGGCGACCAGCTCGACGCCCAGATCACCGCGCGCCTGCCGCCGCGCACGCCGGTGCTCAAGGTCTACAACAAGATCGACCTGCTGGCCGCCCCCTTCGCCGCCGGTCCCGGCGAACTCGGCATCTCGGCCAAGCGCGGCATCGGCCTGGACGCGCTGCGCGCCGAACTGCTGCAGATCGCCGGCTGGAACCCGGGGGCGGAATCCCCTTGGCTCGCGCGCGAAC
This sequence comes from Achromobacter sp. MUI-25009338, assembly GCF_057359325.1. Lineage (NCBI taxonomy): Bacteria > Pseudomonadati > Pseudomonadota > Betaproteobacteria > Burkholderiales > Alcaligenaceae > Achromobacter > Achromobacter sp. MUI-25009338. The sequence goes on along the minus strand of NZ_CM170627.1, from coordinate 5,824,300 downwards.
GCCATCTGCACGCGCTGCAGGCGGCCGCCGAACACCTGGCGCTGGCCGGCGAACACGCGCAACAGGACGACCGCGTGCTGGACCTGTTCGCCGAAGAACTGCGCCTGGCGCACGACAGCCTGTCCAGCATCACCGGAAAATTCACCAGCGACGATCTGCTGGGGGAGATTTTTTCGAGTTTTTGTATTGGGAAGTGAGGTGGGGTCCATGGACGTCCACTGAAGTCTGCTGATGCGGCTGTAGGCCGCATAAATAAAGGGATTTTTGTCTTCTGAGTGATTCGGTGATACAGTCGAAGCCAATCGCTTTTATGTCCAAGTTTGGTTCCAAGTAGCTGGGTTTTTGTCTCTCATCCCCCTGCTTGGACATACGGAGGATGAGATGGCACTGACCGACACCGCGCTCAAGGCACTCAAGCCCAGGGACAAAACCTATACGGTCACCGACGACCGCGGGCTGTATGTGGAAGTCTTCCCAACCGGGGGCGTCGTCTGGCGTTACCGCTACCGGCTGAACGGCAAGTACGAGAAGCTGACGCTGGGCAAGTACCCTGCGCTAACGCTGAAGAACGCTCGCCTGAAACGGGATGAGGCGGCCCAGCAAGTAGCGATGGGCGAATCGCCTGCAAAGAAGAAGCAGCAGGCCAAGATGGCCGGCGCAGAAGACGCCACGGTGGCCGACTTCGCCGAACGCTTCTTCAAGGACATCCAGTCGCGCGACCGCAAGGACGTGACCATGCCTCGCCGCTACCTGGAAAAGGACATCCTGCCTCACATCGGCAGCAAGCCGGTCCGGGACATTACCGCCGAGGACGTGCGCAGCGTCATCTGGCGCAAGAAGGAGCAAGGCTTCGACGCCGCCGCGGGCCAGGTGCGCGGCCTGCTCAAGCGCATGTTCGACTACGCGCTGACCTGCGGCCTGATCCAGGCCAACCCGGTCATGGCCTTGCCGATGCGCCACGTCTACCGCGCCGCCGCCCGCGACCGGGCGCTGACACCGGACGAGATCCGGCAGTTCCTGCGCGCCATGCAGACCTCCAACATCCGCCGCCAGTTCAAGATCGCCTTCCAGTTGATCCTGATTACCCTGGTGCGCAAGTCCGAGCTGATGCTGGCGCAGTGGAAGGACGTGCATCTGGACGAAGGCGAATGGCACATCCCGGTCGAGAACTCCAAGACCGGCAAGCCGCACATCGTCTACCTGTCCACCCAGGCACAGACGCTGTTCAAGGAACTCAAGCCGCTGGCCAGCAGTAGCAACTGGGTGCTGCCAGGGCGTGGCACCCTGGCCAAGCCCTTCGCCAACAATGCGCTAAACCAGGCGCTGAAGGTGTCATTGCAGGGGCAGGAGATCCCGGCCTTCACCATCCATGACCTACGGCGCACGGCCTCGACATTGCTGCACGAGCAGGGCTGGCCTTCGGATGTGGTGGAAAAAGCGCTGAACCACACCATCGGCGGCGTGCGCGGCGTCTACAACCGGGCGGAATACGCTGAGCAGCGGCGGGAGATGTTGCAGGCGTGGTCGGACTACATCGACGGGTTGGCGCCGTCGGCCAATTTGGTGGTGTGAGTCCGGCCAGGACGCTGGTGGCCTTTTCCCTTTTTGGGTGGGGCCGTTGACCCTTGATTGCCATTCCCCTTCGGCTTACTACCCTTGCCCCCTTTCGTAATAGAAGCTACCCAACCGTCTATTCGCATGTGTTTAACGCATGGCACTTTCCGTGCCATGCAAAGTGCAGTACATTTGCAAGTAAATATGACTTATCCCAAGGCCTTGCAATGACGCGCTTGAAGGTTGAAACGCTCTCCATTCGAACGTCGCCAAACGTCAAACAACTGTTGCGTGCCGCAGCGGAACGTGAACACCGCTCCGTGGCCTCGATGGTGGAGGTGCTGGTGATCGAATATGCCCGCAAGCACGGGTTGCAGGTACCTGCGCAGGATGGACGTCCGTCGGAATCGTCAGCGTGATGAAGTGTCCGTTGGCTTGCTTCCCAGTCCCCCCTCCATCCACCCGAGCGTAGCGTAGAAACTCCATGTCCCTTTCCCAGCCTCCCGCCCCCGGTTCCCGCGCCCTGATTCGCGACGAAGAATGGCTCGTCCAGCATGCTGATCAATGCGCCCAGGGCGGCTGGCAGCTCTCCTGCATCGGGGTGTCGGAAACCGTGCGCAATCGCCACGCCCTGTTCCTGACGGCGCTCGATGACGTCACCCTGATCGACCCGGCACAGACCGAGCTGGTGTTTGACGACTCTCCCGGATTCATGGCCGCACGGCTGGCGATCGAAGCCCGCCTGCGCCAATCCGCCGTGCAGGGCGATGCCTTGGTGCTGGGGCATCAGGCCGTGATGGATGCCTTGCCCTTCCAGCTCGATCCGGCCCACCATGTGCTACAGCAACTGCGCCCGCGTCTGCTCATTGCCGATACCGTCGGCCTGGGCAAGACCCTTGAAGCAGGCATCCTCACCGCCGAGCTGATCCGCCGCGGCCGTGCCCGGCGCATCCTTGTGGTCACCACCAAAAGCATGATGCGCCAGTTCCAGCAGGAGTTCTGGAACCGCTTCACCATCGCCCTGACGCGCCTGGATTCGGCGGGCATCCAGCGCATCCGCCGCCAGATACCAGCCAACCACAACCCTTTCAGCTACTACGACCGCACCATCATCTCGGTCGATACGCTCAAGCGCGACAGCGAATACCGCCATTACCTGGAAAGCGCGTGGTGGGATCTCATCATCATCGACGAGGCCCACAACGTCTCCTACAAGGGCAATCGCACCCAGAGCAACCGTCTGGCCGAACTTTTGGCCCAACGCTCCGACGCGCTCATCCTGCTCACCGCCACGCCGCACAACGGCAAGAAGGAGAGCTTCGCCAGCCTGGTGCGCATGCTCGACCCCACCGTGCTGCCGCCTGGGGCCGACTACAGCCGCAGCGACGTGGAGCACCTGTTCATCCGCCGCTTCAAGAGCGACGTGCGCGAACAGATGAAGCAGGATTTCCCCGAGCGCCGGGTCTTCAGGCTGGCCGCCCAGGCCAGCGCCGCCGAGAACCTCGCCTTCGATGCCCTGGCCGAACTCGAGCTCGCCAGCGATGGCGGCGGCGCGCGCGACGGCGCCATGCTGTTCCGCACCGTGCTGGAAAAAGCCCTGTTCTCCTCGCCCGCCGCCTGCCTGCAAACGCTTAAAGAGCGCATCCGTCGCCTGGAGGCCCGCGATGCAACGCATCCCGACCTGGCTTCGCTGCGCGACCTGCAAGCCCTCGTGCAACAGATCGAGCCTGCACAGTTCAGCAAGCTGCAATATCTCATCGCCCAGCTCAAGGACGACCCGCACTGGCGCTGGGACGGCCGTGCCGCCGATGACCGCCTGGTGCTCTTCACCGAGCGCATCGAAACCCTGAAATTCCTGCAACAACACCTGCCGGCCGCGCTGGGCCTGAAGGCGGACGCCGTCGCCATCCTGCACGGCCAGTTGCCCGATCAGGACATCCAGCAGACGGTCGAGGATTTCGGCCGCGGCCATTCGCCGCTGCGCCTGCTCATCGCCTCCGACGTGGCCTCCGAAGGCCTGAACCTGCACTACCAGTCGCACCGGCTGATCCACTTCGACATCCCCTGGTCGCTGATGGTGTTCCAGCAGCGCAACGGCCGTGTGGACCGCTATGGCCAGACGCAAGCGCCCAAGATCGGCTACCTCTACACCCAGCCGCATAACGAGCGTGTCCGTGGCGACCTGCGCTACCTGGAAATCCTGATCGAAAAGGACGAACAGGCCGCGAAGAACATTGGCGACCCCTCTGCCTTCATGGGCCTGTACGACGAAGACGCCGAAACTTTGGAAGTGGCCAAGGCCATCGAAGACAACACCACCGCCGAAGCGTTCGCCCGGCAACTGGCGGGCGGCGACGTCGATCCCTTCGAACTGCTCTGGGGCGACGCCGCCAACAGCGTGACGCCACCGGTGGGCAACCCGGTGCCTTCCACCACGCCATCCCCTACCGCTACGTTGCCCAGCCTGTTCGCCGGTCACTACCACTACGCCCGCGACGGCCTGCGCTGGCTGCGGCAGCACCAGCCCGAGCAGCAACCCGCCGTACAGGCCGACGACGCCACCCGTACCCTCAGCTTCCAGCCGGGGCGCGACCTGGCGCAGATTCTGGAGCGCGACCTCGCCCCGGAAATGTGGCCCACCGACAATACGTTCGCCCTCTGCGCCGACAAGCGCACGGTCGAGGCCGCCATCGCCCAGTCCCGCGACGGCAGCGACTGGCCACAACTGCACTATCTTTGGCCGCTGCACCCCATCGCCCAATGGCTGGACTACAAGCTGATGGCGGCCTTCGGCCGTCAGCGCGCCCCGCTGCTGCGCGTACCGCAAGGTCTGCAAGCGGGTGAAGCCATCATCCTCGTGCTGGCCCAGGTGCCCAACCGGCGCGGCCAGGCCATGCTGGCCGAATGGCTGGGCGTGCAGCTCGATGCGCGGGGCCAGGTGCAGACCGTGCTGAGCCTGCCCGATACCCTGCACCGAACCGGGCTGGATGGCGGCCAGAACCCGGCCCCGGCCAACGATGGCCATGCCCCCGACAGCCGCCTCTGGCAGCAAGCCCTGCCTGCCGTCATCCGCGCCGCCGAAGCCTACCTGCGCCCCATCAAGCAGGCATTCGATGCCGACTGCCGCCAGCGCCTGGACCAGGAACTGACCAAGCTGGCCACCCTGCGCGACAAGCACCTCGCGCAGATGGAACTGGAACTGGCGCAGGGCGGCATCGAACAAGTCCGCGCCGCCCAGCGCCAGCAGCGCGAAAGCGCCACCGCCGACTTGTTCGGCCAGTACCAGCAATGGGTGCGCGACACGCTGCAACTGGACGACCGCGCCCAGTTCACCGTGGTTGCCGCCCTGGTTTCCCAACAGGACGCAGCACCACAGGACATGGCGCAAGGAGCGGCCCAATGAGCTTCACCATCAACGGCCTCATCAACGCCAACGAGTTCTACAGCCAGCACTACCTGGACGACATCCTGGTCAAGGATCTCAAGCCGCTGTTCGAGCAGTGGAAGGAACAGGGCGCGGGCAGCCCCGTTGCCCGCCTGCGCAGCGCCAGCGGTGCCAACGGCTATTTCCGCGACCGCGAGCGCTTCCTGGCCGAAAAACGCCCAGAGGCACGCGCGCGCCTGCTGCACGAACTGGCCCAGCCGCTGCTGGCCGCGCTCGGCTATGCATTGCAGCCTCAAGCCCTGACCCTGGCCAACGCCGGCCGCGAAGGCGAATTGCCCTTGCTGGCCCTGTACCGCGACGCCAAGGGCCACCCGTTGCTGACCATCGCCGCCGCGCTGGCCCTGCCGGGCGACGAAGACACCGCGCCGCTGCAACTGCCCCCGCGTGACGGCAACGGCGCCAAAGCCGGCCGTCACCACGCGGACTGGGAGGAAACCCTTTCCCGCCGCCTGTTCGCCGACGACACCCCGCCCCGCTGGGTGCTACTGGTTCACCACGAACAATGGCTGCTGATCGAACGCAGCAAATGGGGCCGCAAGGCCCTGCTGCGCTTCGACCTGCCGGAACTGTTCGGCCCGCGCGACGAACACAGCCTGCGCGCCTTCGCGGCGCTACTGGGCAAACAATCCGTTCTGCCCGCAGAAGGCGGCGCGGCCCTGCTCGACAGCCTGGACGACAGTTCCCACAAACACGCCTTCGAGGTCTCCACCGACCTCAAGTACGCCCTGCGCGAGTGCATAGAACTGATCGCCAACGAGGCCATCCGCTACAAGCGCGAAGTCAGCAAGGAAAAGCTCTTTGATCGCACCGACACCGACCTGGCCGACCAGCTCAGCCGCGAAAGCCTGCGCTACATGTACCGGCTGCTGTTCCTGTTCTACATCGAGGCCCGCCCTGAACTGGGCTACGCCCCGATCCAGGCAGAAGCCTATCTGAAGGGCTACAGCGTCGAACACCTGCGTGAGCTGGAACAGACCCCGCTCACCACCGACCAAGCCCGCAACGGCTTCTACTTCCATGACAGCCTGCAACAACTGTTCGGCCTGATCTGGCAGGGCTTCCCGCGCCGCGATGCCGGCAGCGGACAGCAGGAACTGGGCCCCGGCGTTGAGCCGGCACCGGGTGACATCGCGCAAGGCAGTGGCTTCACCATCGCCCCGCTGCAAGGCCACCTGTTCGACCCGGAACGCACCCGGCTGCTGAACAGCGTCAAGCTGCGCAACCACGTCCTGCAACGCGTCATCGAGCTGATGTCCCTGTCGCGTGGCAGCAGCGGCAGGAACGGCCGCCGTGGCCGCATCAGCTACGCCACACTTGGCATCAACCAGTTGGGTGCCGTGTACGAGGCGCTGCTCTCCTTCCGAGGCTTCTTCGCCGAAGAAGACCTGTATGAAGTGCGCCGCGACCCCAAGGCCCAAAAGGCTAGCCGCACCGAAGATGACGAAGGCGGGCTCCCCGATGACAGCGACGCCACGGAGGACGACGACACCCCGCCCGCCAGCGCCCGCGAAAAGCGCAAGGACGCCGAACTCGACCCGCTGGAAGCCGCCTATTTCGTGCCAGCCAGCGCCATCGGCCAGTACAGCGACGCTGAACGCCTGTTCGGCGGCGAGCCGCGCCTGCACAAGAAAGGCAGCTTCATCTACCGGCTGGCTGGGCGCGAGCGCGAAAAGTCCGCCAGCTACTACACCCCGGAAATCCTCACCCGCTGCCTGGTGGAGCACGCCCTGCGCGAAATCCTGCCCGGCAAATCCGCCGACGACATCCTGCGCCTGACCGTCTGCGAGCCCGCCATGGGCAGCGCGGCCTTCCTGAACGAAGCCGTCAGCCAGTTGGCCGAAGCCTACTTGCAGGCCAAGCAGAAGGAACTGGGCCGGAGCATCCCGCACGATGACTACGCGGCGGAAAAACAGCGGGTCAAGATGTACATCGCCGACACCAACGTGTTCGGCGTCGATCTCAACCCCGTGGCCGTGGAACTGGCCGAAGTCTCGCTGTGGCTCAACGCCATCTTCAAGGGCGGCCATGTGCCCTGGTTCGGCCTGCAACTGGTGGCCGGCAATTCCCTGGTCGGCGCGCGGCGCGATGTCTTCAGCACTGCGCAACTGTCGCCCGGCCGGGGCGAGAAGGACATGCCCGAGCGCGACTGGCGCTGCGCCGTGCCGCGTGCCCTCGCGCTTTCGGAAACACCTTCCGCCACCGATATCTTCCACTTCCTGCTGCCCGCCGAGGGCATGGGCGCCGTCACCGACAAGGTGGTCAAGGCACTGGAACCCGCCGCCTTCGAACGCTTCAGGCAATGGCGCAAGACCTTCACCGCCCCGCTGGAACGCAGCGAAATCACCCGCGTGCAGGCCATCGCCCAGGCCGCCGAAGCCCTCTGGCAGCAGCATGCCCAGGAACTGGCCCGCGTGCGCCGCGCCACCAGCGACGAGCTGCACGTCTGGCCCAGCACCGACGCCAACCGTGCGCCCACCACCACCGCGCAGAAGGACGCCACCTTCCAGCGCGAAATGCTCAGCGAGGCGCAGAAGAACGCCAGCCCCTACCGCCGCCTGAAGCTGGTGATGGACTACTGGTGCGCCCTGTGGTTCTGGCCGCTGGACAAGGCGGACGACCTGCCCAGCCGCGAGGAATGGTGGTTCGTGCTGGAAACCGTGCTGCTGGGCAACGCCAGCCTGGCCGCCAACACCGGCGGCAGCGACCTGTTCCCGGAAACCATGCCCCAGTCCACGCTGGACTTCACCCCCGAGCGCGACCGCTACGGCCATGTGGATATCGAAGCGCTGGTCGAAATCCTGCCGCAACTGCAAGTGTCCCGGCAGGTGGCCGCGCAACAGCGCTTCCTGCACTGGGAGCTGGAATTCGCCGATATCTTCCAGCAGCGCGGCGGTTTCGATGTGGTACTGGGCAACCCGCCGTGGATCAAGGTGGAATGGAACGAGCAAAGCCTGCTGTCGGACTTCGACCCGCGCTTTGCCATCCGCAAGCTCAGCGCCAAGCAGACTGCCGACCAGCGCGAGGCCGTGTTTGCCGTCGTGCCCCAAGCCCGTGCCGACTACCTGGCCGAATGTGTGGCTACCGAGGGGTTGGGCGCGTTTCTCAATGCGGTGCAGAACTATCCGTTGCTCAAGGGCCAGCAAAGTAATTTGTACAAATGCTTTCTGCCGCTGGTGTGGCGCGTGGGTGGTGGTGTGCAGGCGCTGCTGCATCCGGAGGGGCCATATGACGATCCGAAGGGTGGGGAGTTACGGGCGGCGATGTATGCGCGGTTGCGCTCGCATTATCAGTTCCAGAACGAACTGAAGCTATTTGCCGAAATTGGCAACCGCGTCAAATACAGCATCAACGTCTATGGGATGGAGCAGACAGTTCGGTTCCGGACGATTGCCAACCTTATGCATCCGCAGACCAGCTTTGCTTGCCTGGAACATTCCGGGGCAGGGGCAACGCCGGGCATCAAAAATGACGAAGACCATTGGGATCTGACTGGGCACCGCAATCGCGTGGTGGAAGTGAATGAAGGCGTACTCGCCACCTTCGCCCAGCTCTACGACGCTCCCGGCACGCCGCCCTTGCAGGCCCGCCTACCCGCCGTGCACAGCCGCGAACTGGTTTCGGTGCTGGAAAAATTCGCCCGCGTCCCGCGCCGCCTGGGCGATCTGAAAGATGACTACTTCACGCTGGAAATGTGGCACGAAACCGGCGCGCAGAAGGACGGCACCATCCGCCGCGAAACCGGCTTCGTGAGCCGCCCCGAAGACTTCGTGCTCTCCGGTCCGCACTTCTACGTCGGCAACCCGCTCAGCAAGACCCCTAAAGCCGTCTGCGAAACCCACAAAGCCTACGACACACTTGACCTCGAAACCCTGCCCGACGACTACCTGCCACGCAGCAACTACCGCCCCGCGTGCAGCCCCGACGAATACGCCCGCCGCGTGCCGCGCGTCAGTTGGGTGGAGGAAGGGGAAGCCGAGGCAAAGCCGGTGACGGCGTATTACCGCCTCTTCTTCCGCAACATGCTTTCTCAGAGTGGCGAAAGAACGTTAATACCAGCTATTTTCCCCAAAGGGGTCGCGAATATTCATCCTGTTCAATGCTCTGTCATCAGGCATGAGCAGGATTTGGTTACAGCGGCTGGCATAACGTTTAGCCTTGTCGGTGATTTCTTTGTCAAAGCAACGGGAAAAGCCATGCTTTATGGGGCATGGACGCAATTGCCATACGTTGATAGTTCAGCCATTAGGTTGAGGGCTCTTGCGTTGTCGTGCCTCACCACCCACTACGCCGACCTCTGGCAATCCTGCTGGCAACCCGAATTCCAGCAAGACCGCTGGGCCAGCGCCGACCCGCGCCTGCCGCAGGACTTCTTCGCCAATCTCATCCCTGAATGGCAGCGCCACAACGCCCTGCGCAGCGACTATGCCCGGCGCCAGGCCCTGGTTGAAATCGACGTCCTCGCCGCCCAGGCCCTGGGCCTCACGCTGGACGAACTGCTCACCATCTACCGCGTGCAGTTCCCCGTCATGCGCCAGTACGAGCGCGACACCTGGTTTGATGCCAACGGCCGCGTCGTCTTCACCGCCAGCAAGGGCCTGGTCGGCGTTGGCCTGCCGCGCAAGGCCGCTCGCCGCGACCCCGAATGCACCGTCATCACCCCCGACGGCATCCGCCAGCCGCGCCGCCTCGGCTGGGAAGACATCCAGCCCAAGCGCATGCCCGACGGCACCCTGCACCCCCAGGTCCCCGACGGCACGGTGATCGAACGCCCCATCACCGACACCACCCAAACCGGCGGCCCCATTGACCGCACCATCCGCTACGTCGCGCCCTTTACCCTGGCGGATCGCGAAGCGGATTACCGGGTAGCATGGATGCATTTCGCGTCATCACCGCTTTCTGAATGAGGCACACCATGAAACTGACCTCGATCCATTTGCAGAACTATCGTGCCCACACGGATTTGCGCGTGGAATTCAATGCCACATTCAATGTGGTGGCTGGGATCAATGGCAGCGGTAAGACTTCCCTGCTCAAGGGTATTGCCGAGGGTGTAGCTGGATTGCTGTGGGGAATTCCGAATGTTCCAAGTTCACCCTTGGGCGAGCCAGCCTACGCGCATGTCAGTGCCTTGTATGTGGAGGGGCGTTATCGCTTCGAGCCACTGTTTCCCGTAACGGTAAAAACCGAAGGGCGTGCAGTAGAAAACGACTTCACCATCACAGTAAAAAAAGCGAGCGATGTTGCACAACTTGCTTTTGAAGGAAGGTCTCCACTGCGTGATCTCATTCAAGGCAGAGGGAATAGCCAGCCGACGCAGGGACATATAGTCCTACCGGTGGTTGCCTTCTACCGCGCAAACCGCCAGTGGATTTCTGATCGCAGTCAGGTGATGAAGGCCGCCATGGAAAAATCCTCCCGCCACGATGGCTACCAACAATGGTGGGATGCGGCTTTTAATGTCTCTGCTTTGCAGCATTGGGTAATCGGCAAGTGCCTGGAGCGTTATCAACGCTCGTCCGAAACCGGCAAGCGCTTCCATGAAATCGACGATGACGAACTGGCACTGGTCAATACCGCTTTGACCGCTGCCATCGAAGGCATTGGCGATCTGCGCTACGACATGCAGCAGAAAAGTTTGCTGGTGAGTTGGCAACAGGCAGAAGGTGACGAGCAGAAAACCATTTCCTTCGATCACCTCAGCGACGGCCAGCGCGCGGTGATCTGCCTGGTGGCGGATATTGCCCGGCGCATCTGCCTACTCAACCCGCAACTGGGTAAAGATGTAATCCGCAAAACGCCAGGTGTAGTGCTGATCGATGAACTGGACGTGCATCTACATCCCCGCTGGCAGCGCCGTATCGTCAATGGACTGAAGGCAGCATTTCCGTGCGTTCAATTCATTGCTTCTAGCCATTCGCCCCAGGTACTGGGTGAACTGCAACCGGAAGAAATCATCCTGTTGCGCGAGGGGGGCACAAGCCAGCCGCAAGTCAGCTATGGGCTGGATTCCAGCCAGGTTCTGGAAGAAATCATGGGGGCATCCTCCCGTAACCTGAAAGTGGACGAAAAGCTGAAGCAACTGTTTGAGAAGATCGAAAACGGTCCACTGAACGAAGCCAAGCGCTTACTGGATGAGCTGAAAGAATCTGCGCCGCAAATCCCCGAGTTAGGCCGTGCCGACGCCCTGATCCGCCGCAAGGAGGTGATCGGGCGATGAAGCTTGTGCAGAAGCAGAAAGCGCCGGAGAGCTTCGAACAATGGAAAGCACAGGCCAATGACGATTGGCAGCCGACCTATGCCGATTTGCAGAACCCGGAGAAGGCGCAACTGCAAGAAGCCTTGCTGAGCGAGCAGGGCTGGGTGTGCTGCTATTGCGGCCGCAGCATCGAGCAGGCGAACAGCCACATCGAGCATTTCCAGCCGCAGGAGCACTATCCCGACAGGGCATTGCGCTATAACAACCTGTATGCCTCTTGCATTCGTGAAACCAGTCCAGGAACGCCCTTGCATTGCGGCCATGGCAAGGGAAATAACTTCGACGAAGCGCGTGCAATAAGCCCGACAGACCTTGATTGCGAGCGGCAATTTCGTTACACGCTGGACGGACAAATCCTCCCGGAAAATGAAAAGGCCGCCTACATGCGCGATTTGCTCAAGCTGGATATCGAGTTCTTGAACGACCGCCGGGCAGCAGTTCTTCAAGGTGTGTTCGACAACGATTTTCTGGAGAACGCCAGCACTGACGAACTACGCCGCCTGCGCGAAGGTTACAAGCGGCCCGATGCCGATGGCCATCTCCCAGATTTCGGCCACATCGTGGCGCGTTATGCCGAACAATTGATGGGGGAGGCTGATGCGTAGCGCCACCGACCTCTTCGAAGAACTCAACTCGGTCGATGAGTCCACCCGCATCGAGGCCAAGCGCGCCAGCGAGCTGGGCAAATCTGTGATGCAGACGGTCATCGCCTTCGCCAATGAGCCTGGGCTGGAGGGCGGTTATCTGCTGCTGGGCGCGGACTGGTTCGTCAACGACAAGGGCGATACGGTGTATCGTGCCGCTGGCCTGCCCGACCCTGACAAGGTGCAGCGCGACCTGGCCAGCCAGTGCGCGTCCATGCTCAACGTCGCCCTGCGGCCGGAGATGCAGACCGAGACCGTGGATGGCAAGACAGTGCTGGTGGTGTACGTACCCGAGGCCGATGTCACCCAGAAGCCGGTCTACCTCAAGGCTACCGGTTTGCCGCGCGGGGCCTACCGCCGCATCGGTTCCAGCGACCAGCATTGCGTGGATGAAGACCTGTGGGTGCTGCGCGGCGAAAGCCAGCCGTTGCACGGACCGGATTCCAGCATCCTGCCCGATGCCCGGTTGGATGACTTCGACCCCGCCGCCGTGGCCGCCTATCGGCGCGAACGTGCCCGCATCAACCCCCAGGCTGAGGAGCTGGATTACGGCGACGAGGACCTGCTCGAAGCCCTGGGCGCGTTGCGCCGCGTGGACGGTCGATTGCAGCCGACGCTTGCCGGCATGGTGCTGTTCGGCAAGCCATTGGCCTTGCGCCGGTTGTTGCCCATGGTACGCATCGACTACATCCGCGTGCCCGGCAACGAATGGGTGGAAGACCCAGAAAACCGCTTCCAGTCCATCGACATCCGCAAGCCGCTGTTGCTGGCGTTGCCGCAGGCCGAGGCCAGCATCATCGACGAGTTGCCCAAGGGCTTTCGTCTGCCCGAAGGGCAATTGCACAGCGTGCAGGAGCCGATCCTGCCGCGCAAGGTGATCCGCGAGGCACTGGCCAATGCCGCCATGCACCGCAGCTATACCGTGCATAGCCCGACCCAGATCATCCGCTACAGCAACCGCATCGAAATCCGCAATGTCGGCTATTCCCTCAAGGAGCCCGCGCAGTTGGGTACGCCGGGGTCGCGCCTGCGCAACCCGGCCATTGCCGCCGTGCTGCACGACCTGCACCTGGCCGAAGCCAAAGGCACCGGCATCCGCGCTATGCGACGCCTGGCCGCCGAGGCGGGCTTGCCCTTGCCGGAATTTCACTCCGACCGGCAGGCCAACGAGTTCCGGCTCACCCTATTCCTGCATAACCTGCTGACCGAGGACGACCATGCCTGGCTGCGGGGGTTCGCCGGCGCGGCGGTCAGTGCCGACGAAGCCAAGGTGTTGATCTACGTTCGCGCCACGGGCGCGGTGGATAACACGGCCTGCCGGGATTTTTGCGGACTGGATACGCTGGCGGCCAGCCTGGTCCTGCGCCGGCTGCGCGACCGGGGACTGTTGGAGAAGCAAGGAGCGGGCAGCCGCACCTACTACACCCTGGCGGCTTCCGAGCGCCAGGCAAGCGTCCCTTCCGACCAGACTGAACTGCCGCTGGATGTTCCGTCCCATGCCGACACCCTGCACAGCCGCTCAGCCGAGCATGCCACCCAAACCGACGAAGCTTGCAACCTTGAGCTTGCAACCTTGCCCCCCGAGCTTGCAACCTTTCTTGCAACCCTGAAAGGACGCACAACGGAGGCCGCCCTGCGCGACGCTATTTGCCGCCTGTGCGACTGGAAGCCGCTGACGGTGGATCAGCTTGCAACCTTTCTGGGCAAGAGTCGGCAATATTTGCGTAACAAACATCTGATTCCGATGGTGCGCGACGGCGAGCTGCGTTTCCGTTACCCGGAAAGCGCCAAACACCCGCATCAGGCTTATGTGACGCCCAAAGCGGGGGATCCTTGATATGCAACCCCTAATCGTTTCCCAGCAAATCACCCAAGGAGTGGCCGACTTTCTGCGCGCGGCCTTCCCGGCCACCACGCCGGGCTTCGACGGCCTGATCCAGCGCTTCCTGGCCGACCGCGACCGGGTGTTCAAGGGGCCGTACCTAACCTTGCCGCTGCCGTTCCGCAAGCAGGCCGATAGAGGCCAGCCCACGTTCGGCTGGCTGCCGCCGGGCTTCATCCCCCATGCCCACCAGGGCCGGGCGTTCGCACGCCTGACCGGAGAGCAGGCTCGATCGACCCTGGTGGCCACCGGCACCGGCTCGGGCAAGACCGAGTGCTTCCTCTATCCAATCCTGGAGCATTGCCGCGAACAACGGGAACTGGGCCGGTCGGGCATCAAGGCCATCATCCTGTACCCGATGAACGCGCTGGCCTCGGATCAGGCCAGCCGCCTGGCCAAGGAGATCCTGCGCACACCCGCACTGGCCGGTATCCGCGCAGGCCTGTACGTGGGCGAGGCCCCGGCCGAGGAATCCTCCCGCGTGCAGCAACTGGCCGATGGCGGCTTCTCGATCATCACCGACCGCAACGCGCTGCGCGAAAACCCGCCGGATATCCTGCTGACCAACTACAAGATGCTGGATTTCCTGCTGATCCGTGCCGCCGATGCGCCACTGTGGGCGCGGCAGCAACCGGATACGCTGCGCTATCTGGTGGTCGATGAGTTGCACACCTTCGACGGTGCCCAGGGTACGGATCTGGCCTGCCTGATTCGCCGCCTCAAAGGCCGACTGGAGACGCCGCCGGGGCAACTGGTGTGCGTGGGCACCTCGGCCACGCTGGGCAGCGATGGCGAACAGGATTTGCTGGCGTTTGCCGGCCAGATCTTCGGCGAGACGCTGGATGACCAAGCCGTGATCGCCGAAGACCGCGAGCCGGTGGCGGACTATCTGGCGGATGCCGTGGTGGAGTTCACCCAATCTCCGCTGCCGGACGCCGTGTCGGTGCTGGATCCGGCAGGCCATGACGACTTGCCGTCCTGGCTGGCGGCCCAGGTGCCACTGTGGTTCGGCACCTCATGCAGCGCCGAGCAAGTGAACGATGCGGGCTGGCGCTGTCGCTTGGGCGGGATGCTGAAAAGCCACTTCGCCTTCCAGAACCTGTTGCGCGATATGGAGCGCCTAGGGCCACGCGCCGTGGCGCTGGACGATCTGCTGGCGGTACTGGCGCGCCGCCTGCCACCCCATGCCGACGCGCGCTATCCACTGCTGTGGCTGGGCAGCCTGCTGGCGCTGGTGGCGCATGCGCGCCAGCCTCGTGGCGTGTCGCTCGACGCGGTGCGCGGCGAACAGGACGTGACCTTCTTCCTGCAAGTCAAGGTGGAGCTTTGGCTACGCGAGTTGCGCCGCATGGTGGCTTCGTTGGGCAACCCGCCTCGACTGACCCATCACGACGATCTGGGCAAGGCCGAGCAGACACAGGTCTGGTTGCCGGTGATCCACTGCCGGGACTGCCACGCCACCGGCTGGGGCACCACCTTGCCCAGGACCAGCCCGAATCAATTCAACCAGGACATCCAGCAGTTCTACAGTGCCTTCTTCGCCGAGGATGTCAGCACCCGCTTTCTGTTCCCCCATGGCGAAAGCGCAGACCCGAAGCTATTCGAGCACAAGAAGGTCTGCCCGCGCTGCGGTACGCTGCATGCGGTGGGGCAGACGCACTGCGACTGCGCTGAAGACCCGGTCGCGCTGGTGGATGTCGATGTGACCGCCAACCTGCGCGAAGGCACGCGCAACGGCGCTCGCTATACCCGTTCCCATCATAACTGCCCGTACTGCGGCGGGCACAAGACGCTGTCCATCGTCGGTTCGCAGGCGGCCAGCCTGGCGGCGGTGATGCTGGCGCAACTGTTCGGTTCACGTTTCAACCCGGACAAGAAGCTGATCGCGTTTTCCGATTCGGTGCAGGACGCGGCGCACCGTGCGGGGTTCCTGGCGGCCCGGACCTGGCGCCTGAACTTGCGCCCGGCGGTGGCCCAGGTCATTGCCGCAGCGCAGCAGGCCGGGGAACCGCTGACGCTGGCTCAACTGCCGCAAGCCTTCGAGGACCACTGGCTGCCAGCAATGGGGCAGGGCCATTACCTGGCCAACTTCCTGCCGCCGCAACTGCATTGGCTGCGGGATTTTGAAACGCTGATGAGCGAAGGGTCGCTGCCAACCAATAGCGAGTTACCGCAGGATTTGCGTCGCATCCTGCCGTGGGTGCTGAATGCCGAGTTCGGCCAGGACGCCCATATCGGCCGCAGCCTGACCGTGACCGGGACCGCCAGCGTGGAACCGCCACCGCAGGCACTGACATCGGCCGTGCAGTGGATGCTGCCACGCCTGCAGGCCACGCTGGAGCCGCTGTCTGACGTGCCAGCGGATGCTCTGGCGGTATTCCTGCGAGGCATCGTGCAATCCCTGCAGCGGCTTGGGGCCTGGCGCGACGCTGGACTGGGGGTCGTCTCAGAAAACGGAAAATAAAGCACGCTAAGGCATAGCCGAACCTGCCAAGCTTGCTCCACCCTGTAGTGACGCGATCAGCGGGCAGGAAACGTTCCCCCTTCGCGCATGGCAGGCGCACACCAACTCAGACAGCACGGCCTCCATGCGCGCCAGGTCAGCCATTTTCTCGCGCACGTCCTTGAGCTTGTGCTCGGCCAGACTGCTGGCTTCCTCGCAATGGGTGCCATCCTCCAGCCGCAGCAGCTCG
Source organism: Achromobacter sp. MUI-25009338 (assembly GCF_057359325.1). Classification (NCBI taxonomy): domain Bacteria; kingdom Pseudomonadati; phylum Pseudomonadota; class Betaproteobacteria; order Burkholderiales; family Alcaligenaceae; genus Achromobacter; species Achromobacter sp. MUI-25009338. Next base: position 5,807,823 of record NZ_CM170627.1, on the reverse strand, counting down.
GCGATCTCATCCAGGCTGAAGCCCAGCCGCTGGGCTGATTTCACGAAGCGCACCCGCGTTACATCCGCCTCGCCATAGCGGCGGATGCTGCCATAGGGCTTGTCAGGCTCCAGCAACAAGCCCTTGCGCTGATAGAAACGGATGGTCTCCACATTGACCCCGGCCGCCTTGGCGAAAACGCCAATGGTCAGGTTCTCCAAATTGTTTTCCATATCGCTTGACTCCGTACATGAGTACGGAAGTAAGGTTACGCTATCCAATTTCAATTCGAAAGGACAAGCGCATGTCTGAACCAAAAACCGGGCGCGGCGCGCTCTTCACTGGAGGGCTTGCCGCCATCCTCGCCTCGGCTTGCTGCCTCGGGCCGTTGGTTCTGATCGCCTTGGGGTTCAGCGGCGCTTGGATCGGCAACTTGGCGGTGTTGGAACCCTATCGCCCCATCTTTATCGGCGTGGCGCTGGTGGCGTTGTTCTTCGCCTGGCGGCGCATCTACCGGCAGGCAGCGGCCTGCAAACCGGGTGAGGTCTGCGCGATTCCCCAAGTGCGAGCTACTTACAAGCTCATTTTCTGGATCGTGGCCGCGCTGGTTCTGGTCGCGCTCGGATTTCCCTACGTCATGCCATTTTTCTACTGATCGGAGTTCACCATGAAGAAACTGTTTGCCTCCCTCGCCCTCGCCGCCGTTGTTGCCCCCGTCTGGGCCGCCACCCAGACCGTCACGCTGTCCGTACCGGGCATGACCTGCTCCGCCTGCCCGATCACTGTCAAGAAGGCGATTTCCAAGGTCGAAGGCGTCAGCAAAGTTGACGTGACTTTCGAGACACGCCAAGCGGTCGTCACCTTCGACGATGCCAAGACCAGCGTGCAGAAGCTGACCAAGGCAACCGCAGACGCGGGCTATCCGTCCAGCGTCAAGCAGTGAGTCACTGAAAACGGCACCGCAGCACAACGGACGTCATTGTCTGGCGCCACAAACGATAAAGGATCTGTTGCATGACCCATCTAAAAATCACCGGCATGACTTGCGACTCGTGCGCGGCGCACGTCAAGGAAGCGCTGGAAAAAGTGCCAGGCGTGCAGTCGGCGCTGGTGTCCTATCCGAAGGGCACAGCGCAACTCGCCATCGTGCCGGGCACATCGCCGGACGCGCTGACTGCCGCCGTGGCCGGACTGGGCTACAAGGCAACGCTAGCCGATGCGCCACTGGCGGACAACCGCGTCGGACTGCTCGACAAGGTGCGGGGATGGATGGCCGCCGCCGAAAAGCACAGTGGCAACGAGCCCCCGGTGCAGGTAGCGGTCATTGGCAGCGGTGGAGCCGCGATGGCGGCGGCGCTGAAAGCCGTCGAGCAAGGCGCGCAGGTCACGCTGATCGAGCGCGGCACCATCGGCGGCACCTGCGTCAATGTCGGCTGTGTGCCGTCCAAGATCATGATCCGCGCCGCCCACATCGCCCATCTGCGCCGGGAAAGCCCGTTCGATGGCGGTATTGCGGCAACTGTGCCTACGATTGACCGCAGTAAGCTGCTGGCCCAGCAGCAGGCCCGCGTCGACGAACTGCGGCACGCCAAGTACGAAGGCATCCTGGGCGGTAATCCGGCCATCACCGTTGTGCTCGGTGAGGCGCGCTTCAAGGACGACCAGAGCCTTACCGTCCGTTTGAACGAGGGTGGCGAGCGCGTCGTGATGTTCGACCGCTGCCTGGTCGCCACGGGTGCCAGCCCGGCGGTCCCGCCGATTCCGGGCTTGAAAGAGTCACCCTACTGGACTTCCACCGAGGCCCTGGCGAGCGACACCATTCCCGAACGCCTTGCCGTAATCGGCTCGTCGGTGGTGGCGCTGGAGCTGGCGCAAGCCTTTGCCCGGCTGGGCAGCAAGGTCACGGTCCTGGCGCGCAATACCTTGTTCTTCCGTGAAGACCCGGCCATCGGCGAGGCGGTGACAGCCGCTTTCCGTGCCGAGGGCATCGAGGTGCTGGAGCACACGCAAGCCAGCCAGGTCGCCCATATGGACGGTGAATTCGTGCTGACCACCACGCACGGTGAATTGCGCGCCGACAAACTGCTGGTTGCCACCGGTCGGACACCGAACACGCGCAGCCTCGCGCTGGACGCAGCGGGGGTCACTGTCAATGCGCAAGGTGCCATCGCCATCGACCAAGGCATGCGCACGAGCAACCCGAACATCTACGCGGCCGGCGACTGCACCGACCAGCCGCAGTTCGTCTATGTGGCGGCAGCGGCCGGCACCCGTGCCGCGATCAACATGACCGGCGGCGATGCGGCGCTCGACCTGACCGCAATGCCGGCCGTGGTGTTCACCGATCCGCAAGTGGCGACCGTGGGCTACAGCGAGGCGGAAGCCCACCACGACGGGATCGAGACCGACAGCCGCACCTTGACCTTGGACAACGTGCCGCGTGCGCTCGCCAACTTCGACACACGCGGCTTCATCAAGTTGGTTATCGAGGAAGGCAGCCATCGGCTGATCGGCGTACAGGCGGTCGCGCCGGAAGCGGGTGAACTGATCCAGACGGCGGCTCTGGCCATTCGCAACCGCATGACGGTGCAGGAACTGGCCGACCAGTTGTTCCCCTACCTGACGATGGTCGAGGGGTTGAAGCTCGCGGCGCAGACCTTCAACAAGGATGTGAAGCAGCTTTCCTGCTGCGCCGGGTGAGAAAAAGGAGGTGTTCAATGAACGCCTACACGGTGTCCCGGCTGGCTCTTGATGCCGGGGTGAGCGTGCATATCGTGCGCGACTACCTGCTGCGCGGATTGCTGCGCCCGGTGGCGTGCACACCAGGCGGCTACGGCTTGTTCGATGACGCCGCCTTGCAACGGCTGTGCTTCGTGCGGGCGGCCTTCGAGGCGGGCATCGGCCTCGACGCGCTGGCGCGGCTGTGCCGGGCGCTGGATGCGGCGGACGGCGACGAAGCGGCCGCGCAGCTTGCCCTGCTGCGTCAGTTCGTCGAGCGTCGGCGCGAAGCGTTGGCCGATCTGGAAGTGCAGTTGGCCACCCTGCCGACCGAGCCGGCACAGCACGCGGAGAGTCTGCCATGAACAACCCCGAGCGCTTGCCGTCCGAGACGCACAAACCGATCACCGGCTACCTGTGGGGCGGACTGGCTGTGCTGACTTGCCCCTGCCACCTGCCCATCCTCGCTGTCGTGCTGGCCGGCACAACCGCCGGTGCTTTCCTCGGCGAGCATTGGGTCATCGCGGCGCTCGGTTTGACCGGCCTGTTCCTTCTGTCCCTGTCGCGGGCGTTGCGGGCATTCAGGGAAAGAGAATGAGCGCTTTCCGGCCGGATGGATGGACGACGCCGGAACTGGCCCAAGCGGTCGAGCGCGGGCAGCTTGAACTGCACTACCAGCCCGTCGTCGATCTGCGCAGTGGTGGGATTGTCGGCGCGGAAGCCCTGTTGCGCTGGCGTCATCCGACGCTTGGACTATTGCCACCGGGCCAGTTCCTGCCCGTGGTCGAATCGTCCGGCCTGATGCCTGAAATCGGCGCTTGGGTGCTGGGCGAAGCCTGCCGCCAGATGCGTGACTGGCGAATGCTGGCATGGCGACCGTTCCGGCTGGCCGTCAATGTTTCGGCGAGCCAAGTGGGACCGGACTTCGACGGGTGGGTAAAGGGCGTGCTGGCTGATGCCGAGTTGCCCGCCGAGTATCTCGAAATCGAGCTGACCGAATCGGTCGCGTTTGGTGATCCGGCGATCTTCCCCGCCCTGGACGCCTTGCGGCAGATCGGTGTGCGCTTCGCCGCCGATGACTTCGGGACGGGGTATTCCTGTCTGCAACATCTGAAGTGCTGCCCAATCAGCACGCTCAAGATCGACCAATCGTTTGTCGCCGGGCTCGCCAACGACCGCCGCGACCAAACCATCGTGCACACCGTGATTCAGCTTGCGCACGGGCTGGGCATGGATGTGGTGGCTGAAGGCGTGGAAACATCGGCGAGTCTTGATCTATTGCGACAAGCGGACTGCGACACAGGACAAGGCTTCCTGTTCGCGAAGCCAATGCCGGCGGCGGCATTCGCCGTCTTCGTCAGTCAATGGAGGGGTGCCACCATGAATGCAAGTGACTCGACCACCACCAGTTGCTGCGTGTGCTGCAAGGAAATCCCGCTCGATGCCGCCTTCACCCCGGAAGGCGCGGAATACGTCGAGCACTTCTGCGGGTTGGAGTGTTATCAACGCTTCGAAGCGCGTGCCAAGACAGGGAACGAAACCGATGCCGATCCGAACGCCTGCGACTCGCTACCGTCAGATTGAGGCATACCCTAACTTGGCGTCAGACCATCCGGCGCTAAATCGTCAGAATAGAGTTGCCTTCCGAATTGATTGACATACGCCGTCAAGGGTCATAGATTTCTTCCTGACACATTTCCCTCAGGAGGATACCTTGCACGGTCAGCGCATCGGTTACGTCCGCGTCAGCAGCTTCGACCAGAACCCAGAACGGCAGCTAGAACAGATCCAGGTGGATAAAGTGTTCACCGACAAGGCGTCGGGCAAGGACACACGGCGGCCCGAACTGGAACGGCTGCTCGCCTTCGTGCGCGAAGGCGACACGGTCGTGGTGCACAGCATGGATCGTCTGGCGCGCAACCTCGACGACCTGCGCCGCCTGGTGCAGGGCCTCACCCAGCGCGGCGTACGCATCGAGTTCCTTAAGGAGCATTTGACCTTCACCGGCGAGGACTCGCCGATGGCGAACCTGATGCTGTCGGTAATGGGCGCGTTCGCCGAGTTCGAACGCGCCTTGATCCGCGAGCGGCAGCGCGAGGGCATCGCGCTCGCCAAGCAGCGCGGGGCCTACCGTGGCAGGAAGAAATCCCTGTCGTCTGAGCGTATTGCCGAACTGCGCCAACGTGTCGAGGCTGGCGAGCAAAAGACCAAGCTGGCTCGTGAATTCGGAATCAGTCGCGAAACCCTGTATCAATACTTGAGAACGGATCAGTAAATATGCCACGTCGTTCAATCCTGTCCGCCGCCGAGCGCGAAAGCCTGCTGGCGTTGCCGGACACCAAGGATGAGTTGATCCGTCACTACACGTTCAGCGAAACCGACCTCTCCATCATCCGGCAGCGGCGCGGCCCGGCCAACCGGCTGGGCTTCGCCGTGCAGCTCTGTTACCTGCGCTTTCCTGGTGTCATCCTGGGCGTCGATGAGCCGCCGTTTCCGCCCTTGTTGAAACTGGTCGCCGACCAGCTCAAGGTCAGCGTCGAAAGCTGGGACGAATACGGGCAGCGGGAGCAGACCCGGCGCGAGCACCTGGTCGAACTGCAAACGGTGTTCGGCTTCCAGCCCTTTACCATGGGCCACTACCGGCAGGCCGTCCAGTTGCTGACCGAGATGGCCTTGCAGACCGACAAGGGCATCGTGCTGGCCAGCACCTTGATCGAGCACCTGCGACAGCAGTCGGTCATTCTGCCTGCCCTCAACGCCGTCGAGCGGGCGAGCGCCGAAGCAATCACCCGCGCCAACCGGCGCATCTACGATGCCTTGGCCGAACCGCTGTCGGACGCGCATCGCCGCCGCCTCGACGATCTGCTCAAGCGTCGGGACAACGGCAAAACGACCTGGCTGGCCTGGCTGCGCCAATCGCCCGTCAAACCGAATTCGCGGCACATGCTGGAACACATCGAACGCCTCAAAGCGTGGCAGGCGCTCGACCTGCCTTCTGGCATCGAGCGGTCGGTGCACCAGAACCGCCTGCTCAAGATCGCCCGTGAGGGTGGCCAGATGACGCCCGCCGACCTGGCCAAGTTCGAGGCGCAGCGACGCTATGCCACCCTGGTGGCGCTTGCCATCGAGGGCATGGCCACCGTCACCGACGAAATCATCGACCTGCACGACCGCATCCTGGGCAAGCTGTTCAACGCCGCCAAGAACAAGCATCAGCAGCAATTCCAGGCGTCCGGCAAGGCGATCAACGCCAAGGTGCGGCTGTTCGGCCGCATCGGCCAGGCGCTGATCGAGGCCAAGCAGGCGGGCCGCGATCCGTTCGCCGCCATCGAGGCCGTCATGTCCTGGGATGCCTTCGCCGAGAGCGTCACCGAAGCGCAGAAGCTTGCGCAGCCCGAGGACTTCGATTTCCTGCACCGCATCGGCGAAAGCTACGCCACGCTGCGCCGCTACGCGCCGGAATTCCTTGCCGTGCTCAAGCTGCGGGCCGCTCCCGCCGCGAAGGACGTGCTCGACGCCATCGAGGTGCTGCGCGGCATGAACAGCGACAACGCCCGCAAGGTGCCCGCCGACGCGCCGACCGAGTTCATCAAGCCGCGCTGGCAGAAGCTGGTCATGACCGACACCGGCATCGACCGGCGCTACTACGAACTGTGCGCGCTGTCGGAGATGAAGAACGCGTTGCGTTCCGGCGACATCTGGGTGCAGGGGTCGCGCCAGTTCAAGGACTTCGAGGACTACCTGGTGCCGCCCGCGAAATTCGCCAGCCTCAAGCAGGCCAGCGAATTGCCGCTGGCCGTGGCCACCGACTGCAACCGGTACCTGAACGACCGGCTGACGCTGCTGGAAACACAGCTTGCCACCGTCAACCGTATAGCGACGGCCAACGAGCTGCCGGACGCCATCATCACCGAGTCAGGCTTGAAGATCACGCCGCTCGACGCGGCGGTACCCGACACCGCCCAAGCGCTGATCGACCAGACGGCAATGATCCTGCCGCACGTCAAGATCACCGAACTGCTGCTGGAGGTGGACGAATGGACGGGCTTCACTCGGCATTTCGCGCATCTGAAATCGGGCGACCCGGCCAAAGACAAGAACCTGTTGCTGACCACGATCCTCGCCGACGCGATCAACCTGGGCCTGACCAAGATGGCGGAGTCTTGCCCCGGCACGACCTACGCCAAGCTGGCTTGGCTGCAAGCCTGGCACATCCGCGACGAAACCTACGGGGCGGCGCTGGCCGATCTGGTCAACGCACAGTTCCGCCATCCCTTCGCCGAGCACTGGGGCGACGGCACCACCTCATCGTCGGACGGCCAGAACTTCCGCACCGGCAGCAAGGCCGAGAGCACCGGCCACATCAACCCGAAATACGGGAGCAGCCCAGGGCGGACGTTCTACACCCACATTTCTGACCAGTACGCGCCATTTCACACCAAGGTCGTGAACGTCGGCGTGCGCGATTCGACCTACGTGCTCGACGGCCTGCTGTACCACGAGTCCGACTTGCGGATCGAGGAGCATTACACCGACACGGCGGGCTTCACCGATCACGTCTTCGCCCTGATGCACCTCCTGGGCTTCCGCTTCGCGCCGCGCATCCGCGACCTGGGCGACACCAAGCTCTACATCCCGAAGGGCGACGCCGCCTATGACGCGCTGAAACCCATGATCGGCGGCACGCTCAACATCAAGCACGTCCGCGCCCATTGGGACGAAATCCTGCGGCTGGCCACCTCGATCAAGCAGGGCACGGTGACGGCCTCCCTGATGCTCCGAAAGCTCGGCAGCTACCCACGCCAGAACGGCCTGGCCGTGGCGCTCCGCGAGCTGGGCCGCATCGAGCGCACGCTGTTCATCCTGGACTGGCTGCAAAGCGTGGAACTGCGCCGCCGCGTGCATGCCGGTCTGAACAAGGGCGAGGCGCGCAATGCGCTGGCCAGGGCAGTGTTTTTCAACCGCCTGGGTGAAATCCGCGACCGCAGTTTCGAGCAGCAGCGCTACCGGGCTAGCGGCCTCAATCTGGTAACGGCTGCCGTCGTGTTGTGGAACACGGTCTATCTGGAACGGGCTGCGCACGCGCTGCGTGGCAACGGCCATGCCGTTGATGACGCGCTGTTGCAGTACCTGTCGCCGCTCGGTTGGGAGCACATCAACCTCACCGGCGATTACCTCTGGCGCAGCAGCGCCAAGATCGGCGCGGGCAAGTTCAGGCCGCTACGACCGCTGCGTAGACTTACCTAAAAAAGGCACATGCCAAAAGTAGAGATTTCTGCCATCATCACCCTGATGGAGGAAATCATGAAACGATCTAAATTTACTGCAAACCCAGATTGTGGCTATTTTGAAGTTAGCAGAGCAAGGCGCCAAAGTGAGCGACATTTGCCGGGAACACGGTATTAGCAGTGCAACCTATTATCAGTGGAAAAGCAAATACGGCGGCTTGGAGGCGTCTGACTTAAAGCGGATGCGCGACATCGAGGCAGAAAATGCCCAGCTTAAAAAAATGTACGCGGAGTTGGCTTCAGAAAACGCGGCCATCAAGGATTTGCTGGGAAAGCTTTAACGCCGGAGCGACGACGAGAGGCAGCCCTGCACCTGGTCCAACAGGGTTCGCTCTCCATTGCCAGAGCATGTCGTTTGACACGCCTGTCTCGTCGCAGTTGGTACCGGCCTGACCCAAGTCAGCATCGCCTTGAACGGGATCAACCCGTCATTGATGCGCTCAATGCGATCGTGCAGGATCCAACACGGTCTCGCTGGGGCTTTTGGAAATGTTTTTATCGATTGAGGCTGGATGGTAAGTTATGGAATTTTAAGCGGGTGTGGCGTATTTATTGTGCAATGAATTTGAATCAAAAACGGCGCACTAAAAAACGGTTACCAGAGCGGGAGCCGGCTCCGTTGGCGGTTCCCGCTGAATCAAATTACAGTTGGTCCTTTGATTTTATGAGTGATGCACTTTACAACGGCACGCGTTTCCGAGTGCTCAATATCATTGACGAAGGCGTCAGGGAAGCTTTGGATATCGTGATTGATACCTCACTGCCCGCTGCCAGAGTGGTGAGAACCCTGGAGCAGCTTAAAGCGGAAAGAGGGCTTCCTAAAATGATTCGCGTGGACAATGGCAGTGAAATGACATCGCTTGCCTTTACGCAGTGGTGTGAAGCACATGACATCAAGATTTGTTATATTGAGCCAGGCAAACCGAACCAAAATGCCTATATCGAACGATTTAATCGTAGCTATCGCACAGAAGTCTTGGACCCGCATTTATTCTCCTCGTTGTCTCAGGTGCGGGAACTCAGTTGGGCTTGGATGTTAAGTTATAACGAGGAACGACCCCATGAATCGCTGGGAAATTTACCACCCAGTGAATTTAAACGACAGTTAGCAGCAGAAGTCTCTAGTTATGAACTGTGCGCTTGACGGTAAGCTTACGAAAGTACCAGCAAGTTCGGAGTAATGGTAAGTGAAGCTTTGCTGCTCCTGATGGTGATTAATCGCTTATGTGATGCGAACTCCAAGCTGGGCACCCCGCGATGGGCCAAGACCCCTCATCTGGCAGGATAGTTGTCACCTTGAGGAAAATCGTAAAAACTGGTTCTTCGCCGAATCAGTGCGCGCGGGCCAACAGGCAGCGACAGTGATGAGCTTGATCCAATCCTTCAAACTTAATGTGTATTGCCTAACCGCTTACCTCCGAAGTTAGCGTTTATGAACAATCGAAGCATTTAAGGTAATACCAAAGTTATTTTTTGTGCGGTATTTTTCAATACAGGCAAGAAGCGTTGTACCATTTCTTCAGGCGATACCAACCAGGGGTTACAGCTAACAATTAACGCCAGCATCACTTGATTACTGCGGTTATAAACGGGTACTGATAGTGAACACATACCCAGCTCCAGCTCTTGATTCACCAGACAATAGCCTTGTACACGCACTTTTTTGATTTCCGCTATTATTTGCTTTGCAGTCTTGGTATGTTCCGTTAATTTTTCACAGAGTTCATCCCTGAAAAAAATATCCAGCTCTTCATCGCTTAAAGCCGCCAAAAAAACACGCCCTGTTGAAGTTACATACGCAGGCAAACGGGCTCCTATCTGAAGACTCATGGAAACAAGCCTGCTACGACTTGCACGCCCTATATAGACAACATCCTTATCCTCCAGAACAGTGACAGAGCACGACTCATTCAGGTCACGGGCAACCTGTTCAATAATGGGTGTCACACGCTCCATAAAATTCAGCGATGCCAGATATGAATATCCCAGATCAAGAATTTTAGCGCTTAAACTAAATTGCCCATTATTTTGATGTAAATACCCCAGCTTGAACAAAGTTAGCAGAAAACGTCTTGCTGCCGCCCTGCTAAGACCCACCTTTTGCGCAAGCTCGGTAACTGTTAAGCTGGGGGTTTCATCATTAAATGACTTAATAACCTCTAAACCCTTGGCAAAGGTTGTCAAAAAATCTTTGTCAGAATTATCTGTTTTTATAAGGTTAGACAAAAGACACTTTCCTATGTATATAAAACATAGGGTGACATTTGCCACCCTATGAATCATGTTAAGACTTAGTTGCCGTATTGCTCTACATTAACTTTGGAATAAACCTCATCCCAGTATAATTTTTGCAAATCTTCAGCAGACTTGATGTCAGCCTTGGCAAGAATATCGCTCCATTTTTCAACCAACTGGGACATAGTGCCAGACAAATCTTTCAATCGGGCAGCGTCCAGCTTGTATTCCTGCGCGTAAAACTCGGGAATGAAAGCAAGGTCTTTACTGATGAATTCATGTGACTTCTTCAACAGCTCAGGATCAGCCTTCATGACATTAATCCCTTTTTGACGCGCTTTTTCCAGGTCATCCATCGCTTGTTTCTGATAACGATAGGTTACTTCAGACGTCATGACCGAGCCGGCTTTTAACAAGGCCTCTTTTTCAGCCGCGCTAAACTTGTCCCACTTGGTTTTATTTAAAGTAGCGGCACCACCTGCTGCATACAAGCCACCTGGCACATCGGTCACAATATTTTTCACCACTTCAATCAAATTAAAGTTGGTCAATTCGGTTGCCGAGAAAAATGTACAATCCACCACACCTTGGCTTAGTGCCTCGTAAGCCTCACCAATTGGCAAGGCAACCGGCTGAGCACCAAATTCACGTGCCCAACGTGCCCATGGCGCACCAGAAATACGAATACGCTTACCCTTCAGCTCTTCAACCGTATCCACGGGCGCATTACAAAACATAGTATAGACGGGTGTTGAAACCACACCTGTATAAACCTGATTGTTTTTCTTGAACTCTCCCTGGCACTCAGGGCAATTGAGCATGATGTACTCAAGCATCGCCCCTGAATAAGCCATCCCTTCTTTCTCAGGAATCTTGTCATTAAGCGCAACCGACATGCTCATATCGGCACCCATATTTGAGAATGGATAGTCTGAAGGGCTGTAAGCGGTTAATAAGTAACCGACATCAGCCAGGCCCTTGTTAATCCCCTCATTCATTTCAGCATGACTGAGCAGTGAAAGCTCAAAAATACGAACCCGATGCTTATTGTTGGTTAGCTCTTTTACCGCTTCAGCATACTTTTGCGCCGCTTCAATCGGTGCACCCGAAGGGAACCCAACCGCAAAACGCAGCGTATCTGCTTTAGCAGGCATTGCAAAAGAAGCAGCCACAAGAGCGCCACCAACCAGACCTGTTAATTTCTTCATAGAAAACATGAAATGCTCCACCTTAGTTATAAATCACAAAAAGATTTCATTACTTAATTTTTAATGCATACATAGTGCATTTCCAAAAACTCATCAATACCATGTACTGAACCTTCGCGACCGATTCCCGACTCTTTAACCCCGCCAAAAGGAACAGTTTCAGACACAAAACGAGCGGTATTGATGCCCAACATGCCATATTCCATTTGGTCGCTTAAACGGAAAATTCGGCCTTTGTCTTCCGTGTAGGCATAAGCGGCCAAGCCATAATTGGTGCTATTGGCAAGGCGAATAGCCTCATCTTCCGATTTAAAGCGATAAACGGCAGCCACAGGACCAAAGATCTCTGTTTTGAAAACCTCCATCTCGGGTGTGACATCGGCCAGAATAGTAAAGTTGAAAAACTGTTTACCAATTTCCGGAAGATGACTACCACCCTGAACAAGACGCGCACCTTGCTCCACCGCTTTGCTCACAATTGAGCCCACTTTCTGGATGGCTTTTTCATTGATCAGAGGGCCATGTGTTGAATCAGGCTGCAAACCATTTCCCAGACGCAATTTACTCAGGGCCTCTTGCAGCTTGGCGATAAAGGCCTCATAAATGCCATCCTGCACCAGCAAACGATTGGCACAAATGCATGTTTGTCCCGAGTTATAGAACTTGATGGCAATGGCTCCCTGAACAGCGGCCTCCAGGTCTGCATCATCAAAAACCATGAACGGCGCGTTACCACCCAATTCCAGACTTAATTTTTTAACCGTATCTGCGCACTGGCGGCCAAGAATCTTGCCAACCTCGGTAGAACCCGTAAATGACAGCTTTCTAACCATCGGGTTGGCGCACAGTTCCTGCCCAACTTCCTGACCAGAACTGGCGGTAATGACATTAAGCACACCTGCAGGAATCCCGGCTTGCTCAGCCAGGGTGGCCAAGGCCAGCGCTGACAAAGGCGTGTCTTCCGCAGGCTTGATGACCACAGAACACCCGGCTGCCAAAGCCGGTGCGACTTTTCTGGCAATCATCGAATTGGGAAAGTTCCAGGGTGTAATGGCAGCTACCACGCCAACCGCACGCTTTTTAACAAACTCGAAATTACCCTCGGCACTAGGTGGTAAAACATCCCCATTAATCCGCATCGCCTCGTTGGCAAACCAGTCAATATAGTTGATTGATGAGGTAACTTCACCTTTTGCCTCGGCAAGACTCTTGCCTTGCTCAAGGGTTAAAATGGTAGCCAGTGTGTCAAGATGGGTTTCAACCAGTTGAGCCCAGCGCTTTAAAATAATCGAACGTTGCTTGGCGGTTTGTTTGGCCCACAGTTTTTGTGCCTGTTCCGCCTTTTCAATCGCCAGCCTCGTGTCTGCCTGCCCCATGTCAGGTACCAACACAATTTGTTCGCTTGTGGCAGGATTGAATACCGGATATTTTTTCCCGCTAATTGCCTCAAGCCACTGGCCATTAATCAAGGCCTTGTCCTTGATGAATTCAGTTACTTCTTTATTCATTGTTATATCTCCAAAACAAGCTTTTTAATTCGATACCCATTCAGGCAAATATAGGATGATTTCCGGAAAAATCAAAAACAATCCCACTATGGCCATGTCTATCACCAAAAACCACAGGATCCCTTTAAATACTTGTGAAGTTGTCACTGCATCGCCAACGACACTTTTTACAACAAACACGTTCATGCCAACGGGTGGAGTAATCATGCCGATTTCCAATATCTTGGTAAGCAGCACACCGAACCAGATCAAGCTAAATGAGGTCGTCTCGATAATGGGTAACAGTACCGGCAGGGTCAACAACATAGCCCCCACTGGCTCCAAAAACATGCCCAGCACCAAATAAATCAGGATAATACCCAGCATGACCAACATATCACTGGCTTCCAGGGCAATAATAAAGTCAGCAATAAAGTCACCGGTACCTGAGAGAACCAAAAAGCGGGTAAGCAGGCTGGCACCCACCGCAATAATCAATAAAGCACTGGTGGTCACTAATGTTTCCAAAGCAGCCGACTTGAAAGCGGTCCATGTCATTGCCCGTTTTAAAATAGCAACCACACAAGCCAAAAACGCACCAATCGCACCGGCCTCATTGGGGGTAAACACGCCCCCAAACAAACCGCCAAAAATGCCTATCATGATCAGAAAAATAGGCCAGGTATCCTTTAAGGCAACTACCTTATCCTTAAATGAAATTTCCTCCTTAACGTCCTGAGCTAAAGAAGGGTTCAGTTTCACCCGGACATAAACAACCAAGACATAAGCGACAATCGTAATCAGACCTGCCGTAATACCACCCAGGAACAATTGGGAAATGGACGTTTGCGCAATCACCCCATACAAAATCATGATAATTGAAGGGGGAATCAGGGCACCAATGGTACCGGCAACCGCAACCGTACCGGTTGCCAGGCTAGGATCATATTTGTAGCGTAACATTTCCGGAATAGCGATCCGGCCCATAGCAGCAGAGCAGGCAATGGAAGATCCGGAAACCGCGGCAAAGCCTGCCGAACCAAAAATCGAGGCAATCGCCAAACCGCCAGGCACGCCTGCCAACCAGGCTCTGGCAGCCTTGAACATGCCTTGGGTCAGGCTGGTGTGATAGCAGATAAAACCCAGGAACAGAAACAAAGGTACTGAACTGAGGGTCCAGTTAGCGGCAAAGTTGTAAGGGATGATACCCAGTGAAGACATGGCAATATCAACACCAACCACTGCCCAAATACCCACAAACGAAACGGCTATCAGGGTAAAGCCAATAGGCATTTTAAGCAGTAACAATACAAATAAAACAACAAGTCCTAAAAATCCGATGCCAATATCACTCATTTTTGCTCCCCAATCATCTGGTTATTTTCTTTATTCATTACGAAAAGCAAAAACTTCACTAGACAATAAACACCCAATAAGCCTGCCCCAAAGCACAAGATAAAGTAACTTGGCCAGGTAGGAATCGTATAATCACCTTGCATGACCGAGGTTTTGGACGCCAGGTTTTTCAAGGCAACCCCCCAGGATACATAGGCAATTAAAAATGCGGTGACCGACACAAACAGGCTGCCGAACATATCAACGGCCTTATTCATTTTGGGCGAGAAAAAGCCAGAGATCAGCTCGACGGATATAGCCGCTTTAGTTTGCTCTGTATAGGCCAAAGGCAAAAAAATCGCGATAATCATGTAGTAGTGCGCAACAAACGTGATGGTTCCTGGCAACGGCTTATTAATAAAAAATCTGGCTACAATATCCGCTGTCACATGGATCATCATTAATGCAATCGCTGCTCCACCAATCAAGGTAATCACTCGATTGATTTTTTGAAGAAATAATTCTATGTTATTCATTATTCATGCTCTCTAATCTCACATCCACCCAAGGCGGGTTTGCTCTCCAAACCCGTCCTGGTCTTTAAAATAACGTTTAACTATGAATTTTCCAAAACCAGACGCCCCTCAACCTGCCCATGGGTCAACTGATTCAAGGCATCATTGGCTTCATCTAGTGGCCTGATCTGAATAGGCAGATTGATTAAGTCATGTTTGTTGGCAAACTCAATCAGTTCTTTCAGGTCACCCAATGAGCCCGTGTAAGAACCAATAATTGAAATAGCTTTGGTAATAATGTAGGGAATGGGGTAAGACAGCTCTCCACCATGCAAACCAACAATAATCAGTTTGCCACCTTTGCGGGCCAGGTTAAGGCCCATTTGGACTGTCGCATCACCACCCACAAAATCAAGAACAGCTGCACAATTGGCATTGCCTGCCTGTAGCACCGCTTCCACTACATTTTCTTGGGAAGAGTCAAAGACTGATGTTGCACCAACTTTCAGGGCAAGCTCACGTTTTTGCTCGGACAAATCCAGGCCAACAATGTTTTTCACGCCAAGTAAAGACAAGGTTCTAATGGCAAGCAAACCTAAACCACCGCAACCAATCACAACAACGGCTTCATCATCATGAACATCACCTATTTTCTTAATGGCTGAAAAAGTGGTTAACCCAGAACATGCCAACAAAGAAGCATGGGAAGGATTCAAATTACCCAAGTCCATTAAATAACGTGGATGTGGCACCAATACATACTGGGAATAACCGCCCGGTTTAAACACGCCTAACGCAGCCGGCTTGGTACAAAGATTCTCTTCACCTCTTTTACAAACAGAGCACTCACCACATCCAATCCACGGATAAACCAGCATTTGTTTTCCTGGTTGAATTTCACCAGCCTGATCGCCGGCTGCTTCAATCGTGCCAACAATTTCATGGCCCAAAGTGACAGGCAACTTGATGCCACGCTCTTCAAGCGATAATTTTTTGCCTTGCCCAAGACCATAATAACCCTCGTAAATGTGAACATCACTATGACATACACCACAATAATTCACACGCACCAGAACCTCGGTTCCTGTGGGTTTAGGCAATTCCACTTCCGTTCTTTTCAGTCCCATGCCAAATTCATTGAACTGGTACCGGACATAAGTATTGATTTCAGTCGTCATATTTCGAGCTCCCCCAAGGGTAAATATTTTGTTTAATGCTAAAGCGATATAATTTGCTTGAAAATCAATTTGTTCGCATATCGCACATTAATTACATTAATCGCACAAAGAATATAACTGCAGCCCTACTGAGCGTCAATTCTTTTACCCCCATACCTAGGGTAAGTCTTATATGGACGCCTCCCGGAGTGTCAAGCTGATTTCGACGATTTGGCATAAAGGTGAGGATGCAGTCTTATATCCGGCCTGTTGGCGCAGGGTATAAGCCTGCTGGCCCTGATGGAATCCGCTACGACGAGGTCCTCATCTGAACATCGAGCTTTGGGCTCATTTTCCCTATCGGGTTTTCCTCGCGTCGGTCCGACCTATTTTGCCATCACGTGTCTATTGCCATCACTCCTTGAAGCTACCTTTAGAACCTAAAAAATATTGTCGATGCGAATCATCTTCATCTGCCATTCCTACGCGACAGCACTGAAGGCAGCGCGATCATAGGGCTTGCCTTTGGCAAGCACCGCCCAGATCGTGCGTGCCAGCTTGTTGGCTACCGCCGCCACGGCCACGTTGTACGGTCGCCGGGCCAACAGCGCCGCTATCCACGGCACGTTCCGGTGACGTATTACGATGGATCGCGCCCCGTGCATGAGTAAAGTGCGCAAGTACACGTCCCCCCGTTTGGACAACCCCAGTTGTCGCACTTGGCCACCGGTGCCGCGCTGCCTGGGAACCAGTCCAGCCCAGGCGGCAAATTCGCGCCCGGACTTGAACGACGCGGCTTCTCCCATGGTGGCTACCGCTGCCGTGGCCGTCAGCAGCCCCACGCCGGGTATCTCGGCAATCTGCTGGCATTGCGGGGTGTCACGCAGTACAGATGCCAAACGACGTTCAATGCGGTCAATTTCAACCTGCATCTGCTGCACACGCGCCCATTGTTCGTGCAGGCAATCGAGCAGGATGGCAGGCAGTTGTGTATCGAGCGCGGCCAGCGTATCGGGCAACGCCTTGAGCAAGGCCGTGTGCCCCTCGGGCAAGACGATGCCAAACTCATAGAGCAAGCCACGCAGCGCATTGGTCTGCATGATGCGAAACTTCATCAGCTGGGCGCGCATGCGGTGCAGCGCCAGTACGCTTTGCTGCACCTCGGTCTTAATGGCGACTTCGGGCGCTTCGGGTTGCTGCACTGCCGTCCAGATCGCACGGGCGTCGGCGGCATCGGTTTTGTTGCGCAACACAAAGGGGCGCACGCTTTTCGGATGCAGCAGGCGAACATCGTGACCTTGCTCAACCAGTTTGCGTGCCCACCAGTGGGCGCCGCCACAGGCTTCGATAGCGATCAGCGCAGGCTCACGCCGCACGAAGAACTCCAGCACCTGGCTGCGTTTGAGCTTGTAGCGCTCGACCTCGCCAGTCTCTGGGTTGACGGTGTGAAGTTGAATGATTTGTTTGGCAATATCCATGCCGAATACGCTATATTTCATGTCGGATCCTCCTGTCTTGTGGCTATTCATAGAACCACTACTTTGACACCAAGATGTCGTGACAGCGAGGATCCGCAATCAGGGTTTTCCTCTGCATTGTCATGCCACCCCGTTGCCGGGGGGAGGCGTCCATACCATCTGGATATAAAAATGTTCTTTTTAACAACGGATTTATTTTGGCTTATGCTTTTCAAGCTTTAAACACTTGCACTGTATCCATCCGGAAAAACTTGCAATTACCCACCTCTTTTGACCATTTGCATACCAAGCTCAAGATCACTGAGTCGACGCATTCCTACCCATATCACCAAATTACCTGGAGGAGAGTCACATGTCCGTACAAGATAAGCACCAAGCCTAGCCAGGCAAATCAGAGATGAAATTTATGGGAAGCAAGACTCTCGACTGGATGGTTACACCTCATGGGAGGCCGCTTCATTGGATATGAGGGGCTTGGAGTCTTGGATAATAGCCAAGTCACTAGAGCGACTGGAAGCGGTATCAGGCGCCAAAGGCTTGCGTTATGACATAAAGTACCGCCGCCTGGTGCTGGATTGGGTAAATGCTGAATCGACTCCTTTTGATACGCTTAGTGATGGACAGCGCGGCACGGTGGCTTTGGTGGCTGATATTGCAACCCGACGCCCAACAACGTTTACCTGCTTATTGTGTAGCAATTGCCCAGGCTGCTTTAAAGCATGCTGCTCGTGAGGAACGTAGGGCAGCAAGGATGAAAAAAAGACACTGACTTTTAAGTTTTAAGGTAAATGTATAGATAAGAACCAGACGTCAGGTTTTGCTAATTGCATTTTCACCGATGATTTTATTATTGCACGCCTGCTCATGCTGGGGTTGGTACAAACGGCCGAAGGCATTCCACTGTATCACGAGGTCTTCCCCGTTATAAGTCCCTGGCCGATATTGAGCGCGGCTTCAAGATGTTCAAGTCAGATATCGAAATCGGGCCCGTCTATCACCGGTTGCCGGATCGAATCCGTGCACATGCCTATATCTGTTTTATTGCGTTGGTGTTGGCACGTGTCATGCGTGCACGCCTGTACCAGAACCCTGTTCCTGACGTGTGCTCACCCGAACGAGCCCTGTCGGTATTGCGCCGGATTCAGACGCATAAAGTCACGTTCGATGGTCAGACACCCATCACCGGCATCTCAGCCATTGATGCGGAACAAACTGCAGTGTTGGCCAGCCTGAAGGTCAAAAAACCGACCGCTGATGTTGAATATGTGAATTTGTAATGGAGCGCTTTTAACGTGATCCTTTATAAATCAATAACTTAAAATTTTAACTATCGAACTCGGGTGGAGCAACTTAAAGCAGAAAGAGGCCTGCCCAAAATGATTCGGGTGGATAACGGTAGTGAAATGACATCGCTGACCTTTACGCAGTAGTGTGAAGCACACGGCATCAAGATTTGTTATATTGAGCCGGGCAAGCCGAACCAAAATGCCTATATTGAGAGATTTAATCGCAGTTACCGCACCGAAGTTCTGGACCCGCATTTGTTCTCATCGTTAGAGCAGGTGCGAGACCTCAGTTGGGCTTGGATGTTAAGTTACAACGAGGAACGATCCCATGAATCATTGGGTAACTTACCACCCAGTGAATTTAAACGACAGTTAGCAGTAGAAGTCTCTAGTTATGAACTGTGCGCTTGACGGTAAGCTTACGGCTGCAACCGGCTTAGCGTGCTTTATTTTCCGTTTTCTGAGGCGACCCCGACTGCATTTCTATTCACAGGTCGGCAATCGGCCGTGGGTCTACAAGCGCAATCCGGTGCAGTTCCAGATGCTGTCTGGCCCGCGGCCGCCACGCTTCGTGAGCCTGGTCGATTACCAGCGCTGCGTCGGTGTGTTGGGCAGCCATGCCAAGTGGTATCGCGCCTGGGCCTTCAAGACACTGAAACCGCTGCATGCGTTGGCCCTCGGCGCTGACAGTTTGCTGCCGGCGCTGTATCAGCTGGCATTCGAGGCGCTGGCCGAGGCGGGTTTGCTCGGCGCTGAACAGGCAGACGGCAAGCCGGAGATTCGCGTGTGGGGGCTGGAGCCTGGCGCTTTTCTGGTTTCCTTGGGCAGTCGCGCCTGGCGTTGCGACACCTGCCGCAGCGAGTGGCGCACCGGGGCTGAAGTGTCGCTCGCCGGGCAGCCTTGTCGGCACCCTGGCTGCCGAGGGCATCTGGAAGCGCTGGCGGAAGGGGATGCCGACTATTATCGCAGCCTGTATCTGCGTGCGGACATCCAGCGCGTGGTCGCCCACGAACACACTGGCCTGCTGCCACGCGGTACGCGTGAGCGGGTGGAGCACAGCTTCAAGTCCGATAGTCAGGCTCCTGGCAGCATCAATGTGCTCTCGGCCACGCCGACGCTGGAGATGGGTATCGACATCGGCGATCTGTCGGCAGTGCTGCAGTGTTCCGTGCCGCCACAGCAAGCCAACTACATCCAGCGCGCGGGACGCGCGGGACGCAGCACCGGCAATGCCTTGTTGCTGACCATGGCGGCCAGCAAACCGCACGACCTGTATTTCTGGGCCGACCCCAGGGAAATGATCGCCGGCAGCGTGCCGGCGCCGGGCGTATTCCTCAATGCCTCGGCGGTGCTGGAGCGCCAGTTGACGGCGTTCACGCTGGATTGCTGGGTGCGCGAACGGGGTCGTAACGCCTCGATTCCGCAGGAGATCCGCATGGTGCTCAGCGCAGTGGAAAACGGTGCGACGACGCGTTTTCCCTTCCCCTGGCTGGAGTATGTGGAGGCACACCGGGCCAGCTTGCTGGATCGCTTCCTGGCGCTGTTCCAGCAGGATGGCGGGCAGATCCTGACCGAAGCCACCCGGCAGTGGCTGGCACGTTTCGTCAATGGTCGGCAGGACGAGGAAAGCTCCCTGAGCTTCAAGATCGTCAGCAAGCTTCAGGGTATCGCCCGTGACGTGGCGCAGATCAAGCGTCTGCGCGAGAAGACCGTCAAGGAAGTGGAGAAGCTGGAGCAGCTTCCTGTGCGCGGCGAGGAACAGGAAGAAGAACTGAAAACCCTGCGCCAGGAACGTGCGGCGTTGGCGCGCCTGATCGGTGGCATTGAGGGCAAGCTCACCCTGAACGTCTTTGCCGACGAAGGCCTGCTGCCCAACTATGCATTCCCCGAACAAGGCGTGCTGCTACGCTCGATCATCGTGCGCGACACCCGCCGGGAAGGACCGCCTGCCGAGCCAATGACCTTTGAATACGAGCGCCCCGGCGCAACCGCCATCACCGAGCTGGCGCCCAACAACACCTTCTATGCCGAAGGCCGCCGGGTGGTCATCAACCAGGTGGATGTGTCTCGTGTCAAACCAGAGGCCTGGCGCCTGTGCCGCCAGTGCTCCTACGCGGAGCCCTTGTCGGCGGGCGACAGGCACCACCAATGCCCACGTTGCGGCGATGGCCAGTGGCGCGACACCGGGCGGGTCCATGAAATGCTGCGCCTGACCACCGTGTTCGCACGCACGCTGGACCGAGAAAGCCGGATCGCCGATGACTCCGACGAGCGCACACGTGGTTTCTACGTGCGCCAGGCGCTGGTGGATAGTCCGCCAGAAGCGGTGCGCCAGGCGTTCGCCATCGACAACCCCAGTTTCCCATTCGGGTTCGAATTCCTTGACCGGGTGACATTCCGCGAGGTGAACTTCGGCGAGCAGACGGTGGATGCCACGCCGATGACCATCGCGGGCGAAGAACTCAACCGGCCGGGCTTCGCCATTTGCCCTGAGTGCGGCACGCTGCAGCGTCGCCGCAAGGCCGAAGAGCTGTATCGCAACCATGCCCCCTGGTGCTCACGCCGCAAAACGCCCGAGGCCAGCGCCCAGCAATGCATCTTCCTGTACCGGGAGTTCGCCAGCGAAGGCATCCGTCTGTTCCTGCCCGAAGTTGGATTTGCCGAATCCAAGGAAGCCTTGCTGAGCTTCATCTCCGCACTGGAGCTGGGACTGAGCAAACGCTTCAAGGGGGCGGTGGCGCACCTGCGCATCGCGACCGACGTACGGATGGCGGCCGACTCGGAGTCGGCGCGAACCTATCTGGTGATCTACGACAGCGTGCCGGGCGGCACTGGCTACTTGAAGGAACTGATGCGCGACCCAGCCCCGCTGTTCGAAGTATTCAGTCAGGCGGCAACTGCATTGAACACCTGCACCTGCAATCAGGACGATACCGCCGACGGCTGCTATCGGTGTATGTACCGCTACCGCAACAGCCATGAACGCCAAGCCATCTCGCGCACGGTGGCGCAGAAGCTGTTGGCACAGATACTGGAGCATCGTGCAGCGCTGAAGCGTGTCAGCAACCTTTCCCAGCAAACGGACAACAGCTTGCTGGAAAGCACGCTGGAGAAACGATTCCTTGAGGCACTGCGGCGCGAGCATGCTGGCGTGACTTTCACGCTCAAGGACAAGCTCGTCGGCGGCAAGCATGGATACCTGATCCAAGCAGGCAGTCGCCGCTGGCGTCTGGAATTGCAGGTGGCACTCGGTGAGCGCGAAGGTGTCGTCGTGCCATGCAAACCGGATTTCGTTTTCTGGCCCGATGATGGCGTGGACGATGTGCCGATCGCGGTATTCACGGATGGCTGGCAGTATCACAAGCACATCGTGGCCGAAGACTTGGCCAAGCGCATGGCGGTGGCCAAGAGCGGACGGTTCGCAGTCTGGACACTGACCTGGGACGACATTGACGCGGCTCTGCGTGCCGAACCGGTCCCGGATTCCACAGCCTGGGACGAATTGTTGCTCGGGCCTGCCGATCAGGTCGTCATGCGTCTATGCGAGGCCCAGGAGATTGCCTCGCTGGCCGCCTTCCACCGCTTGTCACCTTTCCTGCAACTGCATCGTCGGCTGGCGCAGGAACGGCACGATGCCTTGCGCCGTCTCGCCGGCGTTCTGGGTGCGGCCATGTCGGCGCCACCTGGCGACGGCGCCGCCTTGAAAGACTTCCAGCAAGGCGCCTTCCGCCGGCGGCTGGACGACTATGGCTTGCTGCCCGACACCAGCAGGCACCGCTGGGGCCATCGCAGCTGGAGCGCTGCCGTGCAATGGCTGGCGGGTCTGTCATCGGAGCAGTTGCAGCAATGGATGACCGGCCAGGCAGCATCGTCCGCAGAGCCGGTGGTGCTGGTGCAGTGGCAACCGGGCGATGTACCGGAGGCCGAACTGCAACGGCGCTGGCGCCATCTCTGGCAGTGCCTGAACCTGCTGTTGCCCTTGCGCCATCTTTGGGCAGGCCATGACGAGATGGCCGGCCTGCCTGGTTTCCAGGCCAGCCCTGTACTGCGCCAGGCGGAACAGACATTCGACAGTCATTGGCAAACGGCACTGGAGTTGGCCAGCCCGGATGTGCAGGCATGGTTGCTTGCATTGGCGCATGCAGGCGCGCCGCTGCCGGAAGTCGGCTTCGAATTGATCGACGGACGCGGGCGGGTACTGGCGGAGGCAGAGCTGGCCTGGGTCAGCCTGAAGATCGCCGTGCTGCTGGCCGATGACCAGGCCGATGCCTCCTGCTTCGAGGCAGAAGGCTGGTCGATCTATATCGCGACAAAAGACGCGCCAGTCCAGGCGCTTCTGGATCGCTTGAAGGAGCATTGAAATGGCCCTTGCACCCAAGATTGCCATGTCCGACGACTTTCTGAAGTCGTTCGCCAGGATTCCGCGCCAGAACCAACAGGCGGTGTTGACCTTCGTCGCCAAGTTCCGCCAGAACCCGCTGGCCAGCGGCATCAACTACGAGCGCATCAATGATGCTGCTGATGCCAACATGCGCTCGGTGCGCATCAACGACAACCTGCGCGGCATCATCCTCAAACCGGAAACAGGCGATGTGTATTGCCTGTTGTGGGTGGATCGCCATGACGATGCTTATCAGTGGGCCAGGCGCCACCGCGTCGCGATTCACCCGGACGTGGGCAGCCTGCAAGTTTATGCGGTACAGGAAACGCAATCCCTGACCAATAATGAGGTAGCCCAAACCGAAACCTCCCCGAGCGAGGGCTTGTTTGCGGATTTGCGTGACCGAGAGATCCGCAAGCTGGGTGTGCCGGAGGAACGGCTGGCAGCCGTGCGAGCGGCTGTATCGGAAGCCGACCTGGAGGCCCTCGAAGCGCAGTTGCCGGATGAAGCCTTCGAGGCCCTGTATCTGTTTGCCGCCGGCGAGCCGCTGGACAAGATACTGGCCGAGCGGGCACCCGCCGAAACGGTCGACCCCAAAGATTTTGGCGCGGCGTTGACGCGCGACAGCACACGTCGCCACTTTGTTGTGCTCACCGATGACAGTGATCTGGACGCTCTACTGGCCGCTCCTCTGGAGCGTTGGCGTGTGTTCCTGCATCCGAGCCAACGCAAACTGGTGGAAGGCAACAAGAGTGGCCCCGTCAAGGTCACCGGCGGTGCTGGCACCGGCAAGACGGTGGTGGCCATGCATAGGGCAAGGTGGTTGGCCAGGCAATACGCAGACCTTCCGGGACGCCCGATCATCTTCACCACCTTTACTCGCACACTGGCCGAAGACATCCGTCACAACCTGTCTCTGCTGTGTTCACCGCAAGAATTGGCCAAGATTCAGGTGGTCAACTTGGATCAATGGGCGTCAGGCCTGCTGCGCCGCTTCGGCTATCCCTACGCGCTGCTCTATGACGAGAAACAGCGACGTGGCTTCTGGCAAGCCGCCTTGTCCGCGCTGCCCGCAGGCGCTGCCTACAGCGCCGCTTTCCTGAGGGCGGAGTACGAGCGCGTGATCCTGCCCCAAGGTTGCGAAACGGCGGAGGATTACATGCGTGCCCGTCGCATCGGACGTGGCGGGCAATTGGGCCGTTTGCAGCGCAAGGCGTTGTGGCCGGTGTTTGCCGAATATCGGGCGCAATTGCACGCGGCCAACCTTCGCGAGCCGGAAGACGCCTTCAGGGAGGCCTGCCAACTGATACTGCAGGAAAAGCCGCAACTGGGCATTCGCGCCATGGTGGTGGATGAGGCGCAGGACATCAGCGCCGCTGCCTACACCCTGATTCGCACGGCCGTGCCCAAGGCCGAGAATGATTTGTTCATCGTCGGCGATGCCCATCAGCGCATCTATCGCCACAAGGTGACGCTTGGACAGGTGGGGATCGAGGTAAGAGGTCGCAGCCGTACCCTCAAGGTCAATTACCGAACGACCGATGAGATTCGACGTTGGGCCTGCGCGCAGTTGGAAGGTATCGAGATCGACGACCTGGATGGAAACATCGACAGCTTGCGCGGCTATCGGTCATTGACCCACGGCGACTTGCCGGAAGTCCTTCCATCCGCTTCCTTGCAACAGGACGTGGAGCACATCCAGTCCATAGTTGAGCATGGCAAAGCCGATGACATCGAGGCTAGGCGCATCTGCGTCACGGCCCGTACCAATGAAGATCTGGATGCATTGGCACTGGCCTTGCGGCAACGCGGTATAGCTTGTCTCAGGCTGGACCACGGCACGACGGATGATCCTGCGGAACCGGGTATTCGACTGGCCACCATGCATCGCGTCAAGGGACTGGAATTTGACATCGTCATCCTGGCTGGCTATCGCGGCGCCAGGCAGTATGCCGAGCAGTTCAGCCATGACGAAGATGTCGGTGTCACAGACGACACTGAGGTTTCCGAACGTTGTCTTCTACACGTTGCGGCAACACGCGCCAAACGGCATCTGTTTGTGCTCGCCAGGGGTGGCTCACAAGATTGATCCGTCGAATTGCTGGGAACAGCTGGTGTTGCAAGAGGTGGCTTGATGGGAATCTCACGTTCCCAGGTAGATCGCTGTTATTGTTGCACGCTCATGTCCCAGCTCTCGGCTGATCTGTTGCCGGGCTTGCTGATCCAGCAGGCGTTGGGACGAATCCAATTGCACCGTACTGAGGCCACCCGCCACCGGTGCCTTCCACCCCGTCAGCACCTCATACCGCATCTGCGCATACCGATGCCGCAGCCCATGCATGTTACTCAACCCAGCCGCCTTGCACTGTCCATCGTAGAGATTCCGCTGCTGGATGTAAGTTTTGTGTGCCAGGATCAGCGAGCCAGACCCGGCCAGCCGATGAACCTCATCCAGCACCGCACGCTGTTCAGGCGTCGTGATTGGCACCGTCCGATCGCGCCCGCCTTTTGCCCATGATCCCTTGATGGCGATATGGTCGCCACGGTCAGCATAGCGGGGCTGGAACTTGATGGACTCTTCCCGCCGCAAACCGAAGGCAGCCTGCAAACGCAGGCTCATGCGGACATGAGGATCGTTAATCCTGTCCAACCTATCCCCCAGCTCCTTGGCCTTGCTTTCATTGGTCACATAGCGCCGCTCGGGAATGCCCAGCTTGGTGTTGTCTGCCGGCAAGATGCCTGCCTTGCCAACCTTCTCGGCCCACCAGCGCAGATGCGCCATACGGTTCTTCAGCGTGCCGGCGGACAGGCCTTCGGCTTGCCAGCGTTGCAACAGGGCTTCGACATGCTTGCCCTTCAACGAAGTGGCACGCATCTGGCGGAAGCCTGCTTCGCGCAATTGATGAGCGGCCAGGCTCAGCGAGCGCTGCCGGTCGGCCTGGGTGGCGTGGCTGCCGTCGCGGTTGCGCAGGCAGAGTTGTCGCAGGGTATAGGTCAGGTCGTCCATAGGAGCATCCCTCCATCGGTTGTCGGTTATTGGGGCTGAGCTACAAGGGTCAGTGTTTGTGCCAACTCGCCAAGGCGAGATCCCCGTAGGGCAAGGGCCAGGTGCTCAGTTCACCTGTGGCCTCGAATGAGGCATCCGCCGCGCTTCCTGCAGGAAGACCAGGCGGAGGAATTGCAAGGGACGACGACGCGATGTGCTGGGATGAATACCTCCTGTGGAGTGATGGAAAAAAGGCGCAGGCATGTCGTGCCAAGTCGGGACGACCGGCAATGAACGCCGTGCATGGCAAAGCGCCAACTGGCACTGGACAACCAAGATTGGCGGGATGAACCACGCCGAAGATGAAGAAGGCTCTGCCCGTGGGTAGGGCGGCACACCGAACGAGCCTGGGGGTGTGCCTGGAATGGTTCCTTCCGGCAAACCGGATCAGCGCTTGCAGGAACCTGCGCTATCTAGGCAACCGTATGGGAACGGCATGGAAAGCATGGCAACGCTCCATGTGGCGCTTACTGCCCCGCGCCAAGGTTCCGGTGTTCTCATACCCACCGGCAGGTCATTGCAAGGCCAGTGTGTCGGGACATCATCACGTGCGCAGCAATCAATGCGGTACCGCGCCACCCCGTATTGTTGCTGCAGTTCGCCGGGCCGTCACTGCGGCGGGCAGTGACGGCCCTATAACCGGAGCCAGGCACTGCAGCAAGCCTCTGTTACCAAGGGCTGGCGAATTTCATCCACCGATTTCACTGTGTCTGCAAACGCTTGATCGGCGGATGTGGCCGCTGCCGAGCCTGCCACAGGTCGTAGGCGATCTGCTCATTCAGATACTGGCTCGCACTGCCCAAGCCCGACAGTTCCAGCCGATAGGCCAGATCAGCGCTAATGGCTGAACGGCCATTCAACACAGTGGAGAGTTGGCCACGGGAGTAACCCAGGTGCTCGGCCAGGGCAGTGATGCTCAGGCCAATAGCGGGCAACACATCCTCGCGCAGGGACTCGCCGGGATACGGTGGATTGTGCATGGGCATGGCGGGGTACCTTCCCCGTGATAGAGACCAACGACAACGCGGTCTAGCCTAACATCCAGTGTAAGGTCATGCTTACGTTGCGCCAAGCAATCCAGGCACTCCTGCAATGGGATTCCCCTTGGGCCGAGTGGGCAGCGCACCACTGCCCGCCATGCTCTCAATGATCTGTCCAACCGATTTTGCGGACGGCTGCAGAATTTTCCGAATCTGCGCCAAGGACTGTTCCACCACGTCAGGAGAGGCCGGTTTGACGGCTGGGACATCAGACAATGCAGAGGCTGAAGGCGGCAAAACCTGCAATCCACTGGCTGCTGTTGCAGCCCCTTGCTGCGCAGCAGGTTTGCGTGCTGCCCACAGCTTGAACATCCCGTTCACCGCCTTCTTGATCAGCCCGTACAGGTAGGCAATGGCGTTATGCACACCACCCGAGGCGCAGCGCGCGTCCCATTCCGCCAGCACAGCCTGGCGTTGTTCCAGCGCCAAGCCCCTGAGACGCGCCATAAGGATTTGCTGCTGATCCTGCGGCAATTGCCGGAAGCGGATCGGTAAATCTGACCCGGATACTTGCACTTCGGATTGTGAGGGGTACGTATGTACTTCTTTTAATACTTCTTTTTCTACAGTACGTACTGTTGCAGTGGATGCGGGTGCGGACTTCGGAATGCCGTCCCTGGCTTCGACAGACCTGTTCGTGATGGAACCGCGACAATCAGGTGGCGTTGACCCACTTGGATCGCCTGGATCAGGGTTATTGAATCACACCGGGAATCGCGGAGGCTGTTTGATTAAAGTAAAACAGGTTCCGCAGCCGGTGCTGCAAGTTGTCGATAGTAACGCGCTTCGGCCTCGGCCGGCGGGATGTCGCCGATCGATCCTAGCAAGCGTTGGTGGTTGAACCAAGACACCCATTCCAACGTGGCGAGCTCCACAGCGGCCTTGGTTTTCCAGGGTGTCCTGCGGTGAATCACTTCCGTTTTGTAGAGACCATTGATCGTCTCGGCCAGCGCGTTGTCGTATGCACTTCCAGTGTTGCCGACAGACGGATTGATGCCGGCTTCACCCAGGCGCTCGGAATAGCGAATGGACACGTATTGCGACCCGCGATCCGAATGATGAATAAGGCCGTCTGCCTGACTGGGGCGACGGTCGTACACAGCTTGCTCAAGCGCATCCAAAACGAAGTCCGTCGTCATGCTGCTGGAGGCGCGCCAGCCGACAATCCGTTTGGCATAAGCGTCGATAATAAAGGCCACATACAGCCATCCTTGCCAAGTGGAAACGTAGGTGAAATCCGCTACCCAGAGCCGGTTCGGACGGTCCGCCTCGAATTGGCGTCGGACCAGATCTTGCGGGCAAGCCGCTGCGCTATCGGGCACCGTCGTGCGAACCCGCTTGCCACGACGCACCCCTTCAATGCCCAGGTCGCCCATCAGGCGTTCGACCGTACATCGTGCCACGCGAATGCTCTCGCGATTCATCTGCTTCCAGACCTTCCGAGCACCGTAGACGCGAAAGTTCTGCTCCCAGACCCTATAGATCTGAGGGCGCAGTTGTTCGTCCTTCTGGGCGCGCTGACTACGCAGCTGCGGCTGCCGACACCGGGCGGCGTAGCGCCTGTAGGCTGACGGGGCGACCTGCAACACCTTGCAGATCGGCTCGACCCCGTATCGATCCCGGTGTTGATCGAGATAGGCGTTTACTTCTTCAGTTCGCGGTCGAGCGCCGCCTGGGCGAAAAAAGCGCTCGCCGACTTCAGAATCTCGTTGGCTCGGCGCAATTCGCGGTTCTCCTTCTCTAACGCCTTGAGACGTTCGCGCTCTTCTGTCGTTACGCCGGGGCGGGTCCCGTTGTTGACTTCCGATCGCTTAATCCAATCCAGTAGGGTCGTCGGTGTGCAGCCGATCTTCGGTGCAATAGACTCGACAGCCGCCCACAGCGACCGGTACTCATCACGATGCTCCTGGACCAGGCGCACCGCGCGTTCACGTACCTCAGGGGAAAACTTGTTGTTCTTGCTCATGGCTCCATTCTCTCAAGAAATGAAGCCTCCTCAAAACCCGGTGTGATTCATATCGTCATTGCCCCGCAGCTGTTCGATGCGTTCCCTCGCCGCAGCTGGCAACCTCTCCAGCGCATCAGGCTGACTCAAGGCCTCGTCGAGGATGGACCGAGCCAACTGGCGAATCGTCGCACTGCTATGGCTGAGTGCCCGTTCGAGCAACGGCAGGTAATCGTCGTCTTCCAGGCACGCTTCGACGAAATTCAGCGGTTGATTGCGCACGGCATAACGGCTGGCCATGGAGAAGCCGGTCATGGGGTTGCGGCGGTATTCGACCAGGGCAATCCATGTGGACAGCCGCAGGCACAGCACGGCCCTGGACACGGTTTCAAGGGCCGCCTGCTTGCTGCCCGGTGCGCTGGGCAGGTATTTGCGTAGCGCGTCGTAGCTGAGGACCACGGTGCCGTCGCTGCTGGCCAGCGCACGGAAAGTCAGCCAGGCATTGCGCTCCAGCGGCGTCAGCCGCTCATCCAGCAACAAGGCTTTCGGGGTGATGATGTCTGAAGGTTGATGTGACATGGCAAGGCTCCTGTCGGTATCGGCCACATGGCCAAAGGAGCCGCCATCTCACCCCAGCATTACCGCTGCCGCCGCAAACAATCCGAACTGCGCGCTACCCGTATTGTTTGAGCTGGAACAGATCAAAGCATTCTTGGCATTCTGCGACAGACGGTAGGAAAATAGCCCAGCAGTAGTCAGTGGGCGTTGACGGCAAGGCAAGAGGCGTCGGCCAGCGCACTTCATCAGCGCAGGCAGAGCATGGATCGTCCAAGAAGCGCCATGTACATCCATCAAGAGACACACATCAGCTTTGGGTCCAAGAATAGGTCCAAGCACGCCAGGAACATAAATAAATATTATTTATAATCAACAAGATACGATTCAATAAATCCTTCTGCATCGGGAAGTGATTCGGGCGCGGGAACACCCGATCAGGCACGGTCTTACTTGTCTGTTTGCTTCTTTAACTGCTTTTTCTTCGCCGATTCGATTTGCTGGATGCTGTTGTCCGGCACGGGCAGGCGTTCCGGCATGGCACCGCCCAACTCTCGGATGGTCTGACGCACCTTGCGGCCAACGTCGAAGTGCGTCTGGTTGGCCTGCACCTTGCCTTGCACCTGGTCTCGACGCAGCTTTTCTTCCGTCTGGGTAGCGCGGAACAGGTTGGCCGCCAACTCCGTGCTGCCCATATGGTCGAGGATCTTCTGGCTTTTCTTCAAGCCCTTGCGGGCATGGATGTCCTTGGCGCCGAGGCCACCATACAGGCCTTTGTAGCCGTGGTCCTGGAAGATGGCGTAGTCCAGCGGGCTGTCCACGCCAGCATCCTTCGCGGCAGCGGCAAGATACTTGTTGTGCGCAGCCAACTCGTTGCGAATGGCCAAGCGTTTGTCGTCCTCGGGCAGCTGAGCGAACTGGCGCTCGTCGGCCAGCTCTTGCCGGCGAGTCTGCAGGGCAAAGTAGGTCTGACCGTTGGCGATGACCGGCTTGGACGGGTCGCCATTCTGCACGATCAGGTAGCAGGCATAGCGCGACAGGCGCACGTCTTCCACCTCGCGGTGGGCACCGGAGCCAATCTCGACCATTTTGCGCAAGTCCGCAAAATGGTCTGCCACCAACTGCCCGCTGGTACGGCAGGCAGCACGGGCTTTTTCCAGCACCGCGAGAAAATTGCGCCATTGCGGGTACTCCAACAACGGCGCCAATTCGCGTGCCAACCAATATTCGTTACCCGCCTCGTCAAGACGGCGAATGCCCTCGAAAGTGGCGTGATGCTGTTTTTCGATGTCTTTCCCGGTCATATCACATCTCGTCGTGGGATAAATACTTGCGCCAGTGCGTTTGTCATAACCCACCCATGTTCAAACAGTATTTCGGCTATGAGGTCGACAATTTCTCGGACGATTCACAGAGAACTAGCGTGAATCACGAAACCAACAACATACCCATTTACACCCATTCCAACAAAAGCGGCCGAGTCCCCATCGGCAACCCGCAAACCGGCAGCCCCACGCCGCCGCTACGGCTTGCGCGCCGCCTCCATCAGGCATTCCGACAGCCGGTCGAAATGCTTGAGCGCCGCCTGGCTGAGTTCGACCTGCTTGCGGCGGGCATCCTCGGTGTCGACCAGCTGCACCCAGCCTTTCTCGCGCATGGATTTCAGGCGCGCGTGCAGGGTCGCGGGCGAGCCTATGCTGTCGACGGCCATGACGTCGCGCACCGACAGGCGGCGCTCTTCCTGAGAGGCGCGCGCCACCAGCGTGAGGATGCGTTCTTCCACCGGGTCCAGAGTGGGCAGCGAGGGCAGGCCTCGCAGCGCTTCGGCCAGGCGCAGAAAGCGCAGGTAGATGTCGGCGGGCCTCTTTCTTTGTTTCATGGATAATGACGCGGCGACCGAGGGCGGGCAACGAAAAGTGGGCAAAGATACTTAGGTTATGGGCGACATTCTAAGGCAGGGAAAATGGGTGCTGGCCACGACCTTCCTGTTTCTCGCCAGTCTGGCAATCAACGAGTGGGTGTTCACCAATCTGGAATTCATGCGCGGCGTGAACTGGGTCTACCTGCCCGCCGGCGTGCGGCTGGTTGCCACGCTGCTGTTCGGGCTGCCGGGAGCGATGGGCGTGCTGATCGGTTCCTGGACCGCCTACTTTTTCTACCATTTTCCGAACGACGTCGTGCAATCGGTGGCCGGTGGCATCATGGAAGCCGCGGCGCCCTATCTGGCCTATCTCTGGGCCCGGAGCGCGCTGCGGCTGCGGCCGGACCTGGGCAATCTGACCACCGGACGCCTGCTGGCCTGCGCGGTCAGCTACGCGCTGGTGAATTCCGCCATCCACCACGCCTGGTTTTTCCTGCATGGCGCACGCGAAACGCTGGCCACCGGGTTCGTGGCGATGTTCATCGGAGACCTGACGGGCGCCCTGTTCGTGCTGTATGCGCTCAAGGCGGCCACGGCCGTGCTGCGCCGGCTTGCGGCCGGCGCACGCACTGACCGATAGCGGTATCAGCCTGCCAGCACCGCCGGGTCCCGTTCGGGCGTTTCGCTGTCCAGGGCCGGCGCGACGGTTTGCTGGTTGCAGCCGGCCAGCGCCCGGTCCAGGCGCGCCGCGAGCTGGCGCATGTCGCGGGCGCGCTTGCCATGCAGCACGCGGCCCAGCGCGCCCAGGTTGAGCGCCATGATTCTCAGTTCCGCGCATTCGTTTTGCGCCAGCGGAATATGCGGGTCCGCGCGCTGCTCGATGCGGTCCAGAACGGCGACGCACGCCTCGTGGAATCTGGCGTACTGCTGCCAGAGATTGGGCGCGTCGCTACCTGCCGTGGCAGACTTGCCGGGTGCCATGGATGCTCCTGTGGGTACTGCTGATCATTCTTCTTGTGACTGCGCGCCCTCATGGGGCGCGCAGCGGTTTAGTTATAAATTCTATAACTAAATTGCCGGCAATGCCGGCGACCGCCTGCAAGGCCGCGGCCGGACTCGTATTTTTCGCCCGGCCAGAATACGAGTATTTACTCGCGATCAAGCGGCAGGCTTGCTTTCGGCCCTTTCTCCAGGGACCGCGAGCCGCGCCCGCCGGTTGTTGGCCAGCGACTTGGCGTACACGGAATCCGGCCTGATCCGGTGCGCGATCACGTAGGCCGTGACGCAGGCCAGCATGAGCGGCAGCATGACTTCGTAGCTCAACGTCATCTCGAAGATCATCAGGATGGACATCAAGGGCGCATAGGTGGTGGCCGCCAGCAGCGCGCCCATGCCGACGATGGCGTAGCTGGACACGGCCGAAAGATCGCCCGCGGGAAACAGGGCTTGCAGGCCGGTGCCGTACAAGGCGCCGAGCGCCGCCCCCACGAACAGGGTCGGGGTGAACACGCCGCCCACCGCGCCCGACCCCACGCTGGCGGCGGTGGCCAGCGTTTTCAGCAGCAGGATGGCGGCGACCGCCTGCCATGCCCATTGCGTGTGCAGCATGCTGTTGACCACGCTGTAGCCATTGCCCCAGACCTCGGGGTTGACCACCGAAAGCGCGCCCACGATCAGCCCGCCCGCGGCCATCCTGGCCCACAAGGGCCAGGGCAGCCGGCCGAAGGCGCGCCGCGCCACGTCCAGGAAGCGCAGGAACTGCGGCGCCGCCAGGCCGGCGATCAGGCCCAGGCCCAGATAATTGATGACTTCCCAGCCCGACACGAAATCGAAGCGCGGCATATGGAACACCGCGTCGTAGTGCAGGATCTGGCGCGTCACGATGTTGGCCACCACCGACGAGACCACCAGCGGCACCAGCGTGGCCGAGGAAATCGCGCCGTAGACGATTTCGGAAATGAACAACGCGCCGGCGATCGGCGCGTTATAGGCGGAGGTGATGCCCGCGGTGGCGCCGCAGGCCACCAACAGCCGCAGATGCCGGGGCGGCAGCACCAGGTAGCGCCCGCTCAGCGAGGACAGCATGGCCGCCAGTTGCACCATGGGGCCTTCGCGGCCGATCGAGGCGCCCGAACTGATGGAAAAGATCGACGACAGACTGCGCGCGATGGTCTGGCGGAAACCGATGACGCCGCGGCCCACCGAGATCGCTTCCATATAGTCGGCCGCGCCGCGCTTGGGCAGGCGGCTCGCGGCCAGCTGCAGGATGACGCCGGCCACCGCGCCGCCGGCGGCGGGCAGCAGAAACCGCTGCCAGGGGTCCAGCCCCCGCGCCAGCGACACCATGCCGTGGGGCGCGTCGCCCCCGCCGAGCAATACCTGCGTCCAGCCCAGCAGTTCCCGGAACACCACGGTGGCCAGCGCCCCCAGCAGGCCCATCAAGGCGGCCGCGCAGACGGTGGCGGGCAGGTTGTCGGCCAACAGACGGCCTCGCAGCCAGGTCGCCCAGCCCGAATGCTTGATTCTGATTTCTTTCGCCATGGCTCGGATTTTACGGCGAAAGCTGCTCACTTTTTGTTCAGTCCCTTGTAATGAAAGCGGGCGTTCCAGGCCCCGAATCCCGGTTTCCGATAGGCGCTTAGCGGGCCTTTAAACGCGTCTGGAAGGCCGAAAAAGCGGGGATGCACAAGCCGGTTTTTCGGGGTAAAAGTGCCCATTTCCCGGTCCGCACCCAGGAACAGGGCTGTGGATAACTCCTAGGGCGGCCGGTTGTGCACATTTTGTGGAGGCAAGTTGAACAAGCAGGGGTTTCGGACCGGGTCCAAAATCTTGTCCAACTTCAGCTTTTTTCCCACACAGAGTTCTTGCACAGCCAAAAAAGGCCGCAAGACTATGAAAAAAAAGAGGTTTTCAGGGTTAAGGTAGTTATCCACAGCCCTTATTAATCATTAGTCTTTATATAAAGAGAAATAAAGGAAAAGCCAAACATGTCTTCCCATTCCGCCCAGCCATCCCCCCGCGGACTCCGTCCATGCGCATCCTGCTGATAGAAGACGAAGCCGAACTTGCCCGCTGGCTTTCACGAAGCCTGGCCCGCCATGCCGGCTTCGTCGTCGAGTGGGCCGATGACGGACTGATTGCCGAACGACGCCTGGCGGTCGAGGAATTCGACGCCGTCATCCTGGACCTGGGACTTCCCGGCATGGATGGCCATACTTTGCTGGCCAAGATCCGCGCGCGGGACGACCGTACGCCGGTGCTGGTCCTGACCGCGCGCGATTCGCTGGCCGAAAAAATCGGGACACTCCACCAGGGAGCGGACGATTTCCTGCCGAAACCCTTTGTCGTGGAAGAATTGGAAGCGCGCCTGATTGCGCTGATCCGGCGCAGCCGCGGGCGCGAACATCCGCGGCTGACTCTGGGAAACCTGGTTTTCGAAACTGCCGCGCAAAAATTCACGGTCCACGGACAGGCCCTGCAGTTATCCCCACGTGAACACGCGGTGCTGCGCGTGCTGATCCAGAAAAGCGGAGAACCCATCAACAAGCAGCAGATCCTGGACCGCATCCTGACCGACGACGCGGACATCAACCTGGAGGCCATCGAGGTCCTGGTGCACCGGCTGCGCAAAAAATTGGCGGATACCGGCGTGCAGATCGTGACCATGCGGGGCATGGGCTATTGCCTGGAGAACGCTGTTGACAACCCGTAGTTCGAAAAAAACCGGGCAGAAACGCAACCGCACCCTGAAGACCCAGTTGCTCTGGTGGCTGATTCCGACCCTGGTCCTGGTGATGGTGGGCGCGCTCTGGATGTCCAACCAGCAGCTGCGCAACCAGGTCGATACGGCCTACGACCGATCGCTTGCCGGAGCGCTGCGCGCCATCGACCACAACATATCCACAGCCAGCGGTGGATTAGCCATGGAGCAGCCATACCTGATGCTGGAATTTTTCGAGCTGACGGCCAATGGCAGCGTGTTCTACCGCGTGGCCACCGAGGACGGGTTGGCCGAAATCGGCTATCCCGACCTACCGATGCCCGCCGAACCGCTGGTTTCGGGCGAGCCGCGCTTTTTCTACGCCACCTACCAGGGCACGCCGGTGCGGGTGGCGGTGCTGGCCCGCCCCATGGACCCGCCGCTGTACGACAACAAAGGGGGACGGGTAGTAGTGCAGGTCGCGGAGGGGCTGGGCACGCGCCAGGCCTTCCTGCACCGGGCCCTGGTGCGCTCCGTGGAGCGGGACCTGGCCGTCATCCTGATCAGCGTCCTGGTGATCATCGTGGGCGTTTTCATGGCCTTGCGGCCCCTGGCCCGGTTGCGGCAGGAGGTCGAAGGGCGTTCTGCGGACGATTTAAGCCCCGTCAGCGCGTCCGACATGCCGGGGGAGGTCCTACCCCTGGTGGCGGCCGTAAACCTCCACATGGCCCGTTTTGCGGCCCAAGCGAGGGTCCAGAGCCAGTTCCTGGACGACGCATCGCACCAGTTGCGCACGCCGCTATCGGTTTTGCGGACCCAGATGGCGTATGCCCTGCGCGAAACAGACCCCCAGGAGGTCCGTACAGCCCTTCTGGCGATGCAGGAGGGGCTGGACAGGGCTGTACGCACCACCAACCAGATGCTGGCCCTGGCGCGCGCAAAAGACGCCTCCCTGGCCGAAGGGGGATTTGTCCCCGAATCGGTGGACCTGGTGGACCTGGCCGACGGCGTCATCCGAGGCCTGCTGCCCACCGCCCGCCTGCGCCAGCTGGACATCGGCCTGGAGGCCGAGCAGCGGCCCGTCATGGTGCGCGGCGCCGACTGGCTGCTGCGCGAAGCGGTCAGCAACCTGGTGGACAACGCCATCCGCTACACCTCGCCGGCCGGGGAGGTCACGGTGCGGATACAGGCCGACGCCGTCCAGGCCCGCC
Source organism: Achromobacter sp. MUI-25009338 (assembly GCF_057359325.1). Taxonomy (NCBI): domain Bacteria; kingdom Pseudomonadati; phylum Pseudomonadota; class Betaproteobacteria; order Burkholderiales; family Alcaligenaceae; genus Achromobacter; species Achromobacter sp. MUI-25009338. Next base: position 5,771,398 of record NZ_CM170627.1, on the reverse strand, counting down.
TGCTGGTCGAGGACAGCGGCCCGGGCATGTCCGCCGACGACATCGCGCGGGCCTGCGTGCGCTTTCGCCGCGGCGCGGCCGGCAAGAACAAGCCCGGCGCCGGCCTGGGCCTGGCCATCGTCGGCACCATCGCCGAAATCCTGGGCGCGCGATTGGTGCTGGAGAACCGCGCGCCGCTGCCCGGACTGCGGGCGGCATTGGTGTTTACCCTTGGATCGGCGTCGGATGCTGCGCCGCGGCAAGAAATCGGTCCAGTTTGAAAGGTGTTGGAAAGGTTCGATTTTGTACGGTTGCGTTCACTGGGGCAGCCACCGTGCAGAATCGGCGGCGCGGCTTCCAGACACACCTAGACCTATAAATCTCGGAGACGCAAAAATGCAGACGAGTCTGAAGCTGCGCCTGGCCGCCTTTGCGGCGCTTGGCGCGATCACCCTGTCCCTGGGAGCCGCGCAGGCGGCCGAAGAGCCCCGCCGTCCGGAATGCATCGCCCCGGCCCAGCCCGGCGGCGGCTTCGACCTGACCTGCCGCCTGGCCACCGAAGGCCTGAAGCAGAGCGGCGCGCTCAAGAGCGCCATGCGCATCGTCTACATGCCCGGCGGCATCGGTGCGGTGGCCTACAACAACATCGTGGCCCAGCATCCCAACGAGCCGGGCACCATCGTGGCCTTCTCCGGCGGTTCGCTCCTGAACCTGGCGCAGGGCAAGTTCGGCAAGTACAACGTCAACGACGTGCGCTGGCTGGCCGGCATCGGCACCGACTACGGCGTGGCGGTGGTCCGCAACGATTCGCCGTACACCGATCTCAAGAGCCTGATGGAAGCGTTCAAGCAGGACCCGACCAAGATCGTGCTGGGCGCCGGCGGCACCGTGGGCAGCCAGGACTGGATGAAGGCCGCGCTGACCGCCAAGGCGGCGGGCGTGGACTTCAAGAAGATGCGTTTCGTGGCCTTCGAGGGCGGCGGCGAAGCCGTCACCGCGCTGCGCGGCGGCCATATCCAGGCCTACATGGGCGACGCGGCCGAAGCCTTCACCATGCTGGAAGGCGGCGCTCCGATCCGCGTGCTGGCGGTGTTCAACGACGAACGCCTGCCGGGCAAGCTGGGCACCGTGCCCACCGCCAAGGAACAGGGCTATGACATCGTGTGGCCGATCATCCGCGGCTTCTACGTGGGCCCGAAGGTGTCCGACGCCGACTACCAGTTCTGGGTCGACGCCTTCAACAAGGCGACCAACTCGCCCGAGTTCGCGAAACTGCGCGAGCAGCAGGGCCTGTTCCCGTTCAACAAGACCGGCGCCGAGCTGGACGCCTACGTGAAAGAGCGTGTCCGGCACTACGGCGAGCTGGCCGATTCCTTCGGCCTGATCAAGAAGTAAGCCAGGCCTTACTCCCCCGTTCGCGCCCGTCAGGGCTCCTTTCCGCCGCGGTCCGGCCGCGGCGGCGGGAGGCGCTGCGCCGCGTGATGCGACTACATCGGAAAAGTGATCATGAACGATCGAATACTGGGATTGGCGGCGCTCGGGCTCGCCGTCTTCCTGACCGCCGCGGGCTGGGGCATCGAAGCCCCGTTCGCCTATGAGCCCGTCGGCCCGCGCGCCTTTCCGCTGCTGCTGGCGCTGATCATCGGCCTGTGCGGCCTGTGGCTGGTCTACAAGGGCGGCCACCAGGTGGAGGCGAATCCGCCGGGCGCCAACGGCCGCATCGCGCTGATGGTGGTGTTCGCCACGGCCTATGCGTTCCTGTTCCAGTGGCTGGGCTTCGTGATCGCCACCACCCTCATGACGGTGTTCGTCGGCCGCCTGTTCGGCGGCGGCTGGATCAAGTGCGCCATTGGCGGCGTGGTCATGAGCATTTTCTTTTTCGTGCTGTTCGACAAGGTGCTGGACGTGGTCCTGCCGGCCGGACTGCTGGAGAACCTGATATGAGCGCCATTCTTGATCATCTGTCGATCGGCTTCGGCGTCGCCTTCTCGGCGACCAACCTGCTGGTGGCCGCCATCGGCTCGTTCTTCGGGACGATGGTGGGCGTGCTGCCCGGGCTGGGGCCGATCAACGGCGTGGCGATGCTGATACCGATCGCCTTCGCCATGAACCTGCCGCCCGAGACCGCGCTGATCCTGCTGGCGGCGGTGTACGTGGGCGCGGAGTACGGCGGGCGCATCACGTCCATCCTGCTGAACGTGCCGGGCGAGGCCAGCGCCATCATGACGACGCTGGACGGCTATCCGCTGGCGCGCCAGGGCCTGGCCAGCGTGGCCTTGTCGCTGTCGGCGTGGTCGGCGTTCTTCGGCGCCATCGTGTCGGTGGTCGGCATCATCCTGCTGGCGCCGCTGCTGGCCAAATGGGCGCTGGCCTTCGGCCCGGCCGAGTACTTCGTGCTGATGGTGTTCGCGTTCTGCTGCCTGACCAGCCTGCTGGGCAAGCAGCCGGTCAAGGGCGTGCTGGCCGCGATGATCGGCCTGGCGATTTCGGTGGTGGGCGTGGACGCCAACTCCGGCGTCTACCGCTATACGTTCGAGTCGGTGCACCTGGCCGACGGCATCGACTTCGTGGTGGTCGTGATCGCGCTGTTCGCGGTGGCCGAAATGCTGGAGATGCTGGAGAAAGTCATGGCCGGCCACAGCGTCGAGGTCAAGCCCAGCGGCCGCAAGATCTTCAATCTGAAAGAGCTGGTCTTCACGTGGTGGAGCGTGGTGCGCAGCGCTTTCGTGGGCTTCGGCGTGGGCGTGCTGCCGGGCGCCGGCGCCAGCGTGGCCGCCGCCGTGGCGTACTCGCAGGAAAAACGCATCATCGAAGCCAAGGACCCGAACGCCAAGTTCGGCAAGGGCGACATGCGCGGCCTGGTGGCGCCCGAGGCCGCCGCCACGGCCTCGGCCATCGGCTCCTTCGTGCCCATGCTGACGCTGGGCGTGCCCGGCTCGGGCACCACGGCGGTGATGATGGGCGCGCTGACCCTCTACAACATCACGCCGGGCCCGGTGCTGTTCGATTCCAAGCCGGATCTGGTGTGGGGTTTGATCGCTTCGCTGTTCGTCGCCAACGTGCTGCTCTTCATCATGAACGTGCCGCTGGTGCGCCTGTTCTCCAAGGTGCTGTCGGTGCCGGGCTGGCTGATGGTGCCGGGCATCCTGTGCATCAGCTATATCGGCGTGTACGCGATCAACGCGGGTACCTTCGACCTGCTGCTGGTGGCCGGCATCGGGACGCTGGGCTACTTCCTGCGCAAATTCGGCGTGCCGATGGCGCCGCTGGTGCTGGGCGTGGTGCTGGGAGACATGATGGAGCAGAACCTGCGCCGCGCGCTGTCGATCACCGATGGCGACGTGGGCGTGCTGTTCGCCAGCCCGGTCTCGATCGGCCTGTGGGCAGGCGCTGCCGCCGTCGTGATCGTGCCGCAAATCATGCGCAAGCTGCGCGCAGCAAGAAAGGTTGCCGCCGACCCGGCCTGATGCGAAGCCGGCGCGGATGCGCCGGGGCATCGCCGGAACTGCATGGGGCGCCTCGCGGCGCCCCTTTTTTTATCCATCGAAACCGGCAAAATATGAATATGAGCTTTTACTCATATTCAGTCGAAATTGCCGTCAGACCCGGGCCAGCCGCTGCAGCGCGGAGTCCAGGGTTTCGTCCTTTTTCGCGAAACAGAAACGCACGATGCGATGGTTCGATTCGGGCGCGTCGGGATGGCGGTAGAACGCCGAAACCGGGATCACGGTGACGCCGTGATTGACGGTCAGGTCGCGCGCGAAGTCGGCCTCGTTCTGGCGCGAAATCTCGCTGTAATCGGCCAGCAGGAAGAACGTGCCGGGGCTGGGCAGCGGGCGGAAACGGGTCGTTTCCAGTCCTTGCGCCAGGCGGTCGCGCTTGGCCTGGTAGAAGGCCGGCAGATCCAGGTAGGGCTTGGGGTCGCGCATGTATTCGGCCAGCGCGAACTGCATGGGCGAGGGCACCGTGAACACCATGAACTGGTGCACCTTGCGCAGTTCGGCGCTGAGCTGGCGCGGCGCGCAGCAGTAGCCTATCTTCCAGCCGGTGGTGTGATAGGTCTTGCCGAAGGACGAGATCACGAAGGCGTGCTCGGCCAGCAGCGGGCGGCGCGCCACGCTGGCATGCGGCCTGCCGTCGAACACGATGTGTTCGTAGACCTCGTCGGAAACCAGCAGCACGCCGGTGTCGCGCACGATGGATTCGAGCGCGTCGAGGTCGCTGTCGTCCAGCACGGCGCCGGTGGGGTTGTGCGGGAAGTTCAGCATCAAGAGGCGCGTCTTGGACGTGATGGCGTCGCGCACTCGCTGCCAGTCGATGCGGTAGTAGGGATCGTCTGCGGTCGGCGCGCGCAGCGGCACCGGCACCGCGGTGCCGCCGGCCAGGCGGATCGCCGGCAGATAGGAGTCGTAGCAGGGCTCGATGACCACGACTTCGTCGCCGCTGCCCACGGCGGCGAGCACCGTGGCCATCAAGGCCTCGGTGGCGCCGCTGGTCACCGTGATCTCGGTTTCGGGATCGTACGCGTGGCCATAGCATGCGAGCGTCTTGGCGGCGATGGCTTCGCGCAGCGGCGCGACGCCGGGCATGTAGGGGTATTGGTTGTGGCCCTCGGCCATGGCCTTGGAGACCAGCTCGCACAAGGCGGGATCGGGATCGAAGTCTGGGAAGCCCTGGCCCAGGTTGATGGCCTTGTGTTCGATGGCAAGGCGGCTCATCACGGTGAAGATGGTGGTGCCGACGTCAGGAAGTTTGGATCGGATCATGGTGGACGAGGAAGTGGACGCTACCAGCGTAGAGAGTTTTCGTAAGTATCCCACTAACTCATAATTCGTTTTCTCGAAACGCAGCGATATGGAAGGGGGCGTGGTGCAGAGTATGTCGGGTAGGGTGCTGGGCGGTTTCGTGATCGCGCTGGCCGGAGCGTTGCTGGCCGTATGGGCGCATATTCCGCTGCCCTGGATGCTGGGCGCGCTGCTGTTGACGGCCGCGACGCGGATCGCCGGATTGGGCACGGCCTGCCCCAGGCCCGCGCGCAACGGCGGGCAGTGGGTGATCGGCACCTCGCTGGGCCTGTACTTCACGCCGCAGGTGATCGGGCATATCGGCAACAACGCCGGCCCCATCGTCGTGGGCATGCTGTTCGCGCTGGGGTTGGCGTTTCTGGGCACGGCGATTCTGCGCCGCTACACCGACGTGGATTTCAAGACGGCCTGGTTCTCGGCGGCCATCGGCGGCGCCAGCGAGATGGCTAACCTGGCCGAGCGCCACGGCGCGCGCATCGACCGCGTGGCGACGGCGCACAGCGTGCGCGTGCTGCTGGTAGTGGTGACCGTGCCGTTCATTTTTCAGTGGTGGGGCGTGGCCGGGCTGGACCCCACCGTGCCCGGGCCGCGCGAGGTGCATGGCGCCGGCCTGGCCTTGCTGGTGGCGCTCACCTGCGTCGCCGGCGCCATCTTCATGAAGCTGCGCCTGCCCAATCCCTGGGTGCTGGGGCCGATGCTGGTGGCAATGATCCTGACGGCCTCCAGCATCGAGCTGTCGGCGCTGCCCGACTATGTGCCGAAGATCGGGCAGCTGTTCATAGGCTGGTCGCTGGGAGACCGCTACCGGCCCGATTTCTTCCGCGCCGCGCCGCGCTTCATCGCGGCGATGGCCGGCTTCACCATTCTGGCGCTGGCCCTGGCCTTCGGCCTCGGCGCCCTGTTGTCGCTATGGTCGGCGGCCCCGATCCCGACCCTTATTCTGGGCACCACGCCGGGCGGCATCGCCGAAATGGCCATCACCGCCAAGGTGCTGCAGCTGGGCGTGCCGGTGGTCACCGCGTTTCACGTGACGCGGATGGTGTTCGTGGTGCTGGTGACGGGGCCGCTATACCACCTGCTGGCGCCGCGTCAGGCGCGCTCCGCCTGAGCCGGATTGCTTCAAGTCTGAAAAATACGACATTGGGGAAAACAACTATATGAGTCTGTAATGTCCGGTGAGTATGCTGGTCAGGCAGTTGATTCAAGCAGCGCGCGGACTCGTTCTGCAGCCTGGCGGCAGGCGGGAACGCAGCAGCAACGCAGGTGTCACAACCGGTCGTTCAGTTCTCACGGCGTCCTTGATTCATTGCATTTCGAGTTAATTACAGGACGCTAGAAAAAATGGCTCAGAAGGGCAAAGTTAAGTGGTTCAACGCTGACAAGGGTTACGGTTTCATCACTCCGGACGTCGGCGGCACCGATGTTTTCGCACACTTTTCCGCCATCCAGGGCCGCGGCTATCGCAGCCTGAACGAAGGGCAGGAAGTCGAATTCGAAGTCAAGGATGGTCCGAAAGGACCTCAAGCGGCCGAAATTCGCCCGCTCTAAATCGGGAAATCCCAATTTCCCGTCTGCCAGGCTTGGCCTGGCTACAACGCCCCAAGACCTCAGGTCTGGGGCGTTGTTTCATTTGGGCCGCGTCGTCCAATGCGGGCGCCGCCGATTTTCCGTTTCGGGTTTTCAGCCATTTGTTAGTAGCTACTAACATATTCTCGGGCCGTGGATAAGTTTGTGGATAATTATTTTTGGGCATGAGTATTTTCATGCGCAGTAATGAAGCATTTCATTGCTCCGACGCAAGGATTTGCAGAGTTATCCCAAATTCCGTACCGCATTCCTGGTCTTGCCCAGGCAATGGCGCAAGGACCGCTACGGTGGTCTGACTGCCCTCAATACGCGCATTTTCCCCAGTAAATACGCAGGTTTGGGCGGATTTTCCCGCTCCAACGGGGCACAGGCCTCTATATTCTTCCGGCGCCCCAAGGCCGATTTTTGGCCCGCCGGCGGGCGGTTGTTCACAAAGATATCCCCATCTCGGTTATGCACAGAATTAGGCCTTTGGTAGCCCGATTCGGGTGTTCGCGCCTGTGGATATAAATGGGGATAGCAGGAGCTCGCTAAAACTTTCGGATGGCATGGATGCCCAATGGCAGATGGCCCACGCCAGGCCGCTGGCTGTCGTGCGCGGTTAATTTTTCTGTCTTGAATCGTGCAGGCGAGTTTTCCACAACGCGCAGGGGATAATCCGGCACTCACCCAAAAGGATGATGGCGCGGCGAGCCGGGCAGGAGCAAGATACTTGCTTCATCAAAGATTCCCGATGACGGCGCTCTATGGATGCGATAGATCCGGAATATGGCTGCGGCATGGGATAACACTGGGGATAAGCCAAGGCGATGAACTTGGCAGGCGATTCCAGTTCGGAAATCAAATCTTGTGGGCCGGCGATGTCAGCCCGGCGGTGAGTTTTTCGGCGCGGCCGTTCGGCGGCGTCATCTTATCCACAAAGTTTTCCACGGTTATGCAGGGCGCTATGCGGCTTTTCGGCGCTGCGCTTTTTGCTGCTTTCTTGCTGTCATTTCCAAGGACTGCACGCGCCGCTTTCATAGGGGGCAGCTTGCGTATTTGTGGATTTTCATGGATTTGGCCTGGTGCCTCCGGTGCGCGGCGAATAGGCGTGGGAACGCACCTTGCGGCTGTCTGTATTCCGACTTATCCCCAAAGTTGTTCCACGTGAAACGCGGGCACGCAGTAATTCAACGACAGCTGGATTTGTTGATAACTTTGTTATGAACTCGAAGCCGGTTTTATTGAGTCAATTTTGCTGATCTCGGCCAGCATGGAACTCTGCCGGAATGTTTTTCATAACGTGTAGCGGAGCGATCGTGGACAACAGTTCACGAATGCGTCGTCTGCCTTTGCTTGATTGTGTGGTGAATACTTCGGAAAAAATTGATTTTTCAGGGGTAGGGGTAGGGTAGGGGTGAAAATATCAGTTTTTCTTCGTTTCATCGGAACTTGGTGGTTTCACGTGAAACAACGATGAGGGGCTGACGTTCTCATCTGCCTTATGTTTCACGTGAAACACGGCAAATGCTGTGGAGACGATGTTTCACGTGAAACATCGAGATCGGCGTTCTTATGTGTCGAACCTGAAACTGATCGATTCAGCTCAATGGGCTTCCAAGATAGTGTTTCACGTGAAACATCGAAGCACCGCGGACCTTCCTTTAGACATCTGAATCCCGATGTTCCACGTGGAACACGCATCCGAAACACCGGCAGGTGCCGACATATTGTGCGGGTCTGCATGCCTGTCGTTGTCAATTGCCGACGCCTGAAGGGAGCTGCGACGCTTCGTTGCTGCAGCGAAACATGTTTCACGTGAAACATGGAAGCCCTGCCTCTATAATGAGCACCGAACGCTCTCTTACCTCCCCATCATGGACTATCCCCGCGCATTCGATGTCATCGTTGTCGGTGGCGGCCACGCCGGCACCGAGGCGGCTTTGGCTGCCGCGCGCACCGGCGCACAGACGCTGCTGCTGACGCACAACATCGAAACCCTAGGTCAAATGTCTTGCAATCCCTCCATCGGTGGGATCGGCAAGGGCCACCTTGTCAAAGAAGTCGACGCCCTGGGCGGCGCAATGGCTTTGGCGACCGATGAGTCGGGGATTCAGTTCCGCATCCTGAACAGCTCCAAGGGGCCGGCCGTGCGAGCCACTCGCGCCCAGGCCGACCGCGTGCTGTACCGCAAGGCTATCCGTGGCCGTCTGGAGAACCAGCCCAATCTGTGGCTGTTCCAGCAGGCCGTGGAAGACTTGATGGTGGAGGGCGACCGTGTGGTCGGCGCGGTGACGCAGGTAGGCCTGAAGTTCCGGGCCAAGACCGTGGTGCTGACTGCCGGCACGTTCCTCAACGGCCTGATTCACGTGGGCCTGCAGAACTACTCGGGCGGCCGGGCGGGAGATCCTCCCGCTATTTCGCTGGGGCAGCGCCTGAAGGAGCTCAAGCTTCCGCAGGGCCGGCTCAAGACGGGCACGCCGCCGCGCATCGACGGGCGCTCGATCAACTACGGCATCCTGGAAGAGCAGCCTGGCGACCTGGACCCGATCCCGGTATTCTCGTACCTGGGCAATGTGGCGATGCATCCGCGGCAGCTGCCTTGCTGGATCACGCACACCAATGCTCGCACGCACGACATCATCCGCGGCGGCCTGGACCGTTCGCCCATGTATAGCGGCGTGATCGAAGGCGTGGGCCCGCGCTATTGCCCGTCCATTGAGGACAAAATCCACCGTTTCGCCGACAAGCAGTCGCACCAGGTGTTCCTGGAGCCCGAGGGCCTGGACACGCACGAGGTGTATCCGAACGGAGTGTCGACCAGCCTGCCGTTCGACGTGCAGCTGGAACTGATTCACTCGCTGCCCGGACTGGAGAACGCGCACATCCTGCGCCCCGGCTACGCCATCGAATATGATTACTTCGATCCACGTGGATTGAAGAGCACGCTGGAGACCAAGGCCATCGCCGGCCTGTTCTTCGCCGGGCAGATCAACGGCACCACCGGTTATGAAGAAGCCGCGGCCCAGGGCCTGCTGGCCGGCACCAATGCCGCGCTGCTGTCGCTGGAGCGCGAGCAATGGACGCCGCGCCGCGACGAAGCCTACCTGGGCGTGCTGGTGGACGACCTGGTCACGCGCGGCGTGACCGAGCCCTACCGCATGTTCACGTCGCGGGCGGAATACCGTCTGAGCCTGCGTGAAGACAACGCCGACTTGCGCCTGACGGAAATCGGCCGCCGCCTCGGCATCGTCAACGACGTGCGCTGGGACGCCTTCAACCGCAAGCGCGACGCGGTGGCCGCCGAAGTCGAACGCCTCAAGTCCTCGTGGGTCAATCCGCGCGTGCTGCCGGCCGAGGTCGCCGAGCCGCTGCTGGGCAAGGCGATTGAACGTGAGTACTCACTTGCAGACCTGCTGAAACGCCCCGGCGTTTCCTACGAAGCGCTGATGGCCGCCCGCAATACCGACGGCACGCTGCTCGCCGGTCCCGGGGTGGTCGCCGACGAGGTGCTGGCCGAGCAGGTCGAGATCCAGGTCAAGTACGCCGGCTACATCGCGCGCCAGCAGGACGAGGTCCAGAAGCACATCGCGCACGAGCAGCAGCCCATTCCCGCCGACGTGGACTACGACGCCGTGACCAGCCTGTCGTTCGAAGTCCGCCAGAAGCTCAAGGCGCACCGTCCCGAGACCATCGGCCAGGCCGCGCGGATCTCGGGCGTCACGCCCGCCGCCATCTCGCTGCTCCTCATCCACTTGAAGCGCCTGCATTACGGCTCGCGCAAGCAAGCGGCATGAGCCCCGTGGGGCGCCCCAAGGGCGAGTACCGCAGCGTACATGAAAGCCATTCCGTGACCGGCCGCGCAGACCAGCCCGCTGACATGGCCGGCCGGCTCGCGCGCGCGTGCGAACAGCTGGGGCTGGACGCCGACGCGTCCGCCCGGGCCAGGCTGCTCGACTACCTGGCGCAGATGCAGCGCTGGAACCGGACCTACAACCTCACCGCGATCCGCGATCCGCAGCAGATGCTGGTGCAGCACCTGTTCGACAGCCTGGCCGCCGTGGCGCCCTTCAGCGAGGCGCTGGGCGGTCCGGACGCGCCGGCCAAGGTCTACGACGTCGGCTCGGGCGGAGGCCTGCCTGGCGTCGTCCTGGCCATCATGCGGCCGCACTGGTCCGTGACCTGCGTGGACGCCGTCGAAAAGAAAACCGCATTCGTGCGCCAGATGAGCGGCGCGCTGGCCCTGCCCAACCTGCAGGCGCGCCACGCCCGCATCGAAACGCTGGAGCCGGCCGAGTGCAACATTGTCACGTCGCGCGCCTTCGCATCGCTGGACGATTTTGCGCAGCTCGCAGGTCGGCACGTGCGCAACGATGGTACCCTCGTCGCCATGAAGGGCAAGCACCCCGAGGATGAAATCCAGGCGTTGCATGCGCGCGGGCAATGGCAAGTCGATCACATACAGCCGCTGTCCGTGCCGGAACTGCAAGCGGAACGCTGCCTGGTCTGGATGCGCCGCAGTCAAGGAACCCTATGAAGAACATACCCCCCAGCACGACCGCCCGCGTATTCTGCATTGCCAACCAGAAGGGCGGTGTGGGCAAGACGACCACCGCCATCAACCTGGCGGCCGGCCTTGCCACGCACAAGCAACGCGTGCTGCTGGTGGACCTGGATCCTCAGGGCAACGCCACGATGGGCAGCGGCATCGACAAGAACTCGCTCGAATCGAACCTGTACCAGGTGCTGATCGGCGAAGCCGGCATCGAACAGGCGCGCGTGCGCTCCGAATCGGGCGGCTACGACGTGCTGCCGGCCAACCGCGAACTTTCCGGCGCCGAGATCGACCTGGTGCAGATGGAACAGCGCGAGCGCCAGCTCAAGGCCGCCATCGACACCGTCTCCAGCCAGTACGACTTCGTGCTGATCGACTGCCCGCCCACGCTCTCGCTGCTGACCCTGAACGGCCTGGCCGCCGCCCACGGCGTCATCATTCCGATGCAGTGCGAATACTTCGCGCTCGAAGGCCTGTCCGACTTGGTCAACACCATCAAGCGCGTGCATCGCAACATCAACGACGACCTGCGCGTCATCGGCCTGCTGCGCGTGATGTTCGACCCGCGCATGACGCTGCAACAGCAAGTGTCCGCGCAACTCGAGGCGCATTTCGGCGACAAGGTCTTCAAGACGGTCGTGCCGCGCAACGTGCGCCTGGCCGAAGCACCCAGTTACGGCATGCCCGGCGTGATCTATGACCGCGCGTCACGCGGCGCGCAGGCCTACATTGCATTTGGTGCCGAAATGATCGAGCGCGTAAAACGGGATTTGAAGTAATCCATATCCATGTCGGCCTCTGCGCGCATCGCTCCGCTTCCGTCGATCGCCCGCCGCGCGCCTTGCGCCGGCGAGCGCGACAGCCTGCGCGTGCGTCTCGAAGAGGCCGCGCTGAACGCGACGGCGGTCGGCGCGCAGGTGCTTTATGATGGCTGGCTGGTGCGTTTCGCGCAGTCGCCGGCCAAGCGCATGCGCAGCGTGAATGTGCTGGGGTTATCCACACGTACGCTGGATGAGCGGCTGGCGTATTGTTCATCGTTGTACGCGCGCCATGGCCTGCCCATGGTGCTGCGCCTGACCTCCATCGGCCCCGACTTTTCCCTCGATGCCGACCTGGAGGCCCGCGGTTATGTTTACACCGGCGAGACCCGGGTCATGAGCATGCCGCTCGCGCCCGGGCACGGCGCCACGGGCGGGCTGCGGTTCCAGACGATCGCCGCAGACCGTTTCGCGCAGGCGGTCGGCGCCATGCGCGGCGCCTTGCCCGAGCACGTCGACGAACACCGCAGGCGCCTGCAGGGCCTGGCTGTGGATATCCTGCCGGTGCTTGCCACGGACGCGGCGGGGCGCGGCGTCGCCGCCGGCCTGGCCGTGCGCGACGGCGATCTGCTCGGCCTGTTCGACATCGTCACCGACCCCGCAGAGCGGCGCAAAGGCCATGCCGGCGCCCTGGTGGAACACTTATTGGCTCTGGGCGCTGCCGGCGGCGCCACGACAGCCTATCTGCAGGCCGAGCCGGAAAATTCAGCCGCGCGCGCCTTGTACGGCCGCTACGGTTTCAAAGACTGTTACGCGTATTGGTATCGCGTGCCCGCCGAGCACGCGGACACCTGAGCCTGGCTCGGGATACAAAAACAGAAGGAAAGAGGATTTAACTATGGCCACCAAGAAACCCAAGGGATTGGGCCGCGGACTGGACGCCTTGCTCGGCGCGGACGCGCCCGCCATCGAGAACATCGGCAAGGCCGCGGCCAAGCCCGAGGGTCCGCCGTCCACCTTGCCCGTCTCCAAGATGCGCGCCGGCAAATACCAGCCGCGCACGCGCATGGACGAGGGCGCCCTGGGCGAACTGGCCGAATCGATCCGCACACAAGGCATCATGCAACCCATACTTGTGCGCGCGCTGGGCGAGGCCGCGCCCGGCCAGTACGAAATCATCGCGGGCGAGCGCCGTTTTCGCGCCGCCCAGATCGCCGGCCTGAAGGAAGTGCCGGTGCTGGTGCGCGAAGTGGCCGACGAGAACGCGGCCGTCATGGCGCTGATCGAAAACATCCAGCGCGAAGACCTGAACCCGCTCGAAGAGGCGCAGGGCGTGCGCCGCCTCCTGGACGAATTCGGCCTCACGCACGAACAGGCCGCGCAGGCCATCGGCCGCTCGCGTTCGGCCACCAGCAACCTGCTGCGCCTGCTCAACCTGGCCGCCCCGGTGCAGACCATGCTGCTGGCCGGCGACGTGGACATGGGCCACGCGCGCGCGCTGCTGGCCGTGGACGCGGCCACGCAGATCCAGCTGGCCAATCTCATCATTGCGCGCCGCCTGTCGGTGCGCGAAGCCGAAAAACTGGTCGCCAAGACCGCCAAGGACGCCGACGCGTCGGCCGCGCCGCGCAAGAAAACCAACGGCGCCTCGCGCGACCTGACGCGCCTGGAGGAAGCCCTGTCCGACCACCTGGGCACGCGCGTCGCGCTCAAGGTGGGCGCCAAGGAAAAAGGGCAGATCGTCATCGACTTCCACGGCTGGGAGCACCTGAATTCGCTGCTGGAACGCCAGGGCCTGTCCGGAGTGGTGGATGCCTGAGCGCGCGCTGCCTGTCATCGCCGTACTGGCGACGGGCGGCACCATCGCCGGCGCCCAACCCGACGCCACCACCGCCGGCTACAAGGCGGGCTCGGTCGGCGTGGGCGAGCTGCTGGCCGCCGTGCCGCAGCTGGCCGCCATCGCCGACATCCGCGCCGAACAGGTCGCCAACGTCGGCAGCCAGAACATGACGCACGAGGTCTGGCGCGCGCTGGCGCTGCGCGTGGACGCGCTGTGCCAGGACCCATCGGTGGCCGGCATCGTCATCACGCACGGCACGGACACGCTGGAGGAAACCGCGTATTTCCTGAGCCTGGTGATCCGCCACGACAAGCCCATCGTGCTGGTGGGCGCCATGCGTCCGGCCACCGCGCTGGGCGCCGAGGGCCCGGCCAATCTGTATAACGCTGTGGCGCTGGCGTGCCATCCCGACGCCCGCGGCCGCGGACCGCTGGTGGTCATGAACGAGGACCTGCACTACGCCCGCGAGATCCAGAAGACCGCGGCCGCCGGCCTGTGCGCGTTCGCGTCGCCGAACCGCGGCCGCGCCGGCGTCATGCACGGCGGCGCGCCGCAGTTCTATTCGCGCAACACCACCGCGCACACCACAGAAAGCGAGTTTTCACTCGCATTGCTGGAGCGCGCCGGCTGGCCGCGCGTGGCCATCGTCTACGCCCACGCCGACCTGCAGGACGACCTGATCGATTTCCTGGCCGGCGCGGCCGACGGCATCGTGCTGGCCGGCGTCGGCGACGGCAACGCCACCGACCTGGCCATCGACGGCCTGCTGCGGGCCGCCGCCAGCGGCGTCGCGGTGGTGCGCGCCAGCCGCACCGGCAGCGGCCTGGTGGCGCGCGACGTGGAACTGGACGACGCCGCCCTGGGCTTCGTCGCCGCGCGCGACCTGAACCCGCAGAAGGCGCGCATCCTGCTGATGCTGGGCCTGTGCGTCACTCGCGACCCGCAGGCGCTGCAGCGCTTCTTCGACCGCTACTGAACGCCTGAATCGGCCGCCTGGAGCCCGCGGCCCAGGCCGAGCTGGGTCTTGAGCATGTCGTAGACCTGGCGCGTCAGCGGGTTGATCAGATCGCGTCTTATCCACAGGAAGTAGGTCACGTCCGGCAGCGGCGGCAGCCCTTCCTTCTCGCCCAGCACCCGCATCTCCGGCCCCAGCAGTTCCACGCTGCGCGCCGTCACGCCCAGGCGCGCGCGCAGCGCGGCCTTGATCCCCACCAGGTTCGGCGCCACGTAGTTGGTGTGCCAGCGCACCTGCGCCTGTTCCAGCGCATTGAGCGCCAGCCGGCGGAAGATGCTGGGCTCGTCGGCCAGCACCAGCGGCACCGGGGCGTGCATATCGTGCACATAGTCGGCGCAGGCCAGCCACACCGTGGGCGAACTGCGCAGCGCCACGCCTTCGAACTCCTGGTCGAAGCGGGTCGAGATCGTCAGGTCCAGCTCGCCGGCGCGCAGCGCGTCCATCAGGAACGGGCTGCGATCGGTGCGGATCTCCAGTTTCACGCGCGGCGCCGAGCGCGCGATGTGCATCAGCAGGGTGGGCAATATGGTGTCGGCCACGTCCAGCGGCGCGCCCAGGCGCAGGTCGCCTTCCAGCGGCCCGTCCTGCAGGGCGCGCAGCGCCTCGTCGTTGATGGCCAGTATGTGGCGCGCGTAGGCCACCAGGCGCCGGCCATGCGAGGACAGCACCTTGTTGCGGCCCTGCTTTTCGAACAGCGGCTGGCCGATGACCGATTCCAGCCGCTGCATCTGCTGGGTCACGGCCGACTGGGTCTTGTGCAGCCGGGTGGCGGCCTGCGAGAAGGTCTCGTACTGGGCGATGGCGGTCAGGGTGCGGAGCAAGTCCAGGTCCAGATTGCGCATGGCAGACTAAAAATATTAGGAACGCTAATGGAATATTAAGGCAATTTAAATTGTTTACGCCGGGCGCGGGGGATACATTGGCTTTGATAACGACCGACAACAGGGAAAATCAAAGTGAGCACTCCGCATCCCCATCAGGCCGGCATAGACGGCGCCATCGGAAATATTAAGAAAACTGTAGGAAATAAGGGGCTGAACCGCGACAGCCTCAAGCTGGTGCTGGACGAGCTGATCGGCCTGGCCGGCCACACCGACTGGTGGGCGGCCGACCGCTATCCCGCGCCCGAGGACGGCGAGCGCCAGGCGCGCTACCTGATCGCCGAAGACCCCGACAAAAGCTACGCGCTCTATCTGAACGTGATGCGTCCGGGCAAGCAGATCGTTCCCCACAACCACACGACCTGGGCCTGTATCGCGGCCGTGGAAGGCGTGGAACACAACTACGTGTACGACCGCCTGGACGACGGCGCGACGCCCGGCGTGGGCCGCCTGAAGCAGGCCGGCACCGTGGTGGTGGGGCCGGGCGCCGGCATCGCGCTGATGCCGGATGACATCCACGCCGTGGAAATCCAGGGCGACAGCGTCATCCGCCACCTGCACATGTACGGCCGCGCGCTGGAGACCCTGAACGAACGCCTGGCGTTCGATCTGGAGGCGGGCACCTGCAAAGTCATGCCGATCGGCGTGCAGACGCGGCGCTGAGCATGGACAAGCCGCTGCGGCCCGCGACGCGTCTGCTGCGCGCAGGGCGTCCCCACCGGGGCTGGGTCAATACGCCGGTCACGCGCGCCAGCACCTATGTCTTCGACAGCGTGCAGGCCTGGCGCGATACGCGCGCCCGGCGCGAACAGGAACGCCTGCCGTCCTATGGCGCGCGCGGCACCGACAGCACCCACGCGCTTGAGGATGCGCTGGTCGAGCTGGAGGGCGGCCACCGCGCCCATCTGTATCCGACCGGCCAGGCCGCCATCGCCACCGTGCTGCTCGCCTATCTGCGCGCCGGCGACCACGTGCTGCTCACCGATGCGGTGTACGAGCCGGTGCGCCGCTTCTGCGCCGAGCACCTGTCGCGGCTGGGCGTCGAATACACGTACTACCGGCCGGACGGCGCCGGCATCGCGGCGCTCATCCGCCCCAACACGCGGATGATCTATGCCGAGTCGCCCGGTTCGCTGACCTACGAGATGCCGGACCTGCCCGCGCTCGCCGAACTGGCGCGCCGGCATGACTGCTGGCTGGCTGTGGACAACACCTGGGCCTCCGGCCTGCTGTGCCAGCCGTTGGCGCTGGGCGCCGACATCTCCATTCTCGCGGCCACCAAATACCTGGGCGGACATGCCGACGTGATGATGGGCGCGGTCGTGACCAATGCGCGCGCCTGGCGCGCCCTGGAGCGCGCCACCATCGATTTCGGCCAGACGGTGGGCGCCGACGACGCGTACCTGGTGCTGCGCGGCATGCGTTCGCTGCCCCTGCGCATGGCCCAGCATGCGCGCAGCGCGCTGCGCGTGGCGGACTGGCTGCTGGGCCGCCCCGAAGTGGCGCGCGTGCTCTGTCCGGCGCTGCCCGGCGATCCCTCCCACGCCATCTGGAAGCGCGACTGCAGCGGCGCCAACGGCTTGCTGACGGTGGAGTTTTCGGCCGGATTCGGCGAGGCGGACGTCGAACGCCTGCTCGACGGGCTGCGGCTTTTCGGCATCGGCGCGTCGTGGGGCGGATTCGAAAGCCTGGCGATCCCGGTGCGGCTGGAGAGCTGCCGTTCGCTGCCCGACACCGAAAAGCGCGGCGTCATGGCGCGCCTGCACATCGGCCTGGAAGACCCCGAAGACCTCATCGCCGATCTCGAACATGCGCTGTCCGCGCTTTCCTCCGTTTCCCGTTCCCTCTGAATCCGATGATGCATCCCACCCCTGACCATACTGTCGCCGACGTCGATACGCACACGCTCAAGCAATGGCTGCATGACGGCGGCGAAATCGCGTTGCTGGACGTGCGCGAACACGGCCAGTACGGCGAGTCCCACCTGTTCTACGCCGTGCCGCTGCCCTACAGCCGGCTCGAAGTGGACGTCGTGCGCCTGGCGCCGCGGCGCGACGTGCGGATGGCGATCTACGACGAGGGCGGCGACGACGCCACCGCCTTGCGCGCCGCGCGCGCGCTGGCCGCGCTGGGCTACACCAATGTGCACCGCCTGGCCGGCGGCATCGCGCAGTGGCGCGAAGACGGCTACGCCGCCTTCGCCGGCGTCAACGTGCCCAGCAAGACCTTCGGCGAACTGGCCGAAGAAGTTTTCCACACCCCGCGCATCGGCGCGCGCGAGCTGGCCGAGCGCCAGCGCCGCGGCGACGACCTGATCGTGCTGGACGGCAGGCCCTATTCCGAATACCAGAAGATGAGCATCCCGGGCGGCGTCTGCTGCCCCAACGGCGAGCTGGCGCTGCGCGCCCACACGCTGGCCAAAAGCCCGCAGACCACCATCGTGGTCAATTGCGCCGGCCGCACGCGCAGCATCATCGGCGCCCAGACGCTGATCAATCTGGGCGTGCCCAATCCCGTGTACGCGCTGGAAAACGGCACGCAGGGCTGGTATCTCGAAGACCTGCAGCTGGAACACGGCGCGCTGCGCCGCTACGGCGACGACATCGCGCCGCAGGACCTGCCGGCGCTGGCGCAGCGTTCCGCCGCGCTGGCCGAGCGCCACGGCGTGCCCATGGTGTCCGCCGGCGACGTGCAGGCCTGGCTGGACGACGCGGCGCGCAGCACCTTTCTGTGCGACGTGCGCAGCGCCGAGGAATACGCCCAGGGCTCTTTGCCCGGCGCGCAGCACACGCCCGGCGGCCAGCTGATCCAGGCCACCGACCAGTACGTGGCCGTGCGCGGCGCGCGCATCGTCGTGTTCGACGCCGAAGGCGTGCGCGCGCCGGTCATCGCCAGCTGGCTGCGGCAGATGGGCTGGGACGCCAGCGTGCTGAAAGAGGGCGTGCGCGCCCGTCTGGCGTTGCGTGTGGACAGGACGCCCGCGCCGCAGATCCGCGTGCTGGACGACGCCGCGCTGGCCGAGGCGATGGCGCAGGGCGCGCAGCTGCTGGATATCCGCCCGGGCATGCGCTATCGCGCCCGGCATATCGACGGCGCGCGCTGGGCCATCCGCCCGCGCCTGGACCGCCTGCGCCTGGACGCCTCGCGCCCGGTGGTGCTGCTGGCCGAAGACGCCGCGCTGGCCGCCTGGGCCGCGCAGGACTTGAAGGCGCTGGGCGTCGACGACGTCAGCGCCAATACCGGCACGCCGGCCGGCTGGTCCGCCCAGGGCATCGCGCTGGCGTCCACGCCTGACGAGCCCGCCGACGCGGACTGTATCGACTACCTGTTTTTCGTGCATGACCGTCACGACGGCAACAAGGCCGCGGCGCGCCAGTACCTGGCCTGGGAAACCAATCTGGTCAGGCAGATCGACGATCGAGAACGCGCGGCCTACCGCTTTCCGGCCGGCTGACCTATCGCGCCGCGAGGCGCGGCAAATGCATCCAGACAGTACGCCCCGCGGCTGACGCCGCCGGGGTGCGGGCGGTTCATTGCGAACCGAAATGCAACGGACGGCCGAGCATCCGGCCGCCAATACCAGGGGAAATCCAAATGAAGCAGATCGCATCGTACTTTTGCGCAACCGCGGCCGTGGCCGGCCTGCTGTGCGCCGGCGCCGCCCATGCCCAGGCGCCCGCGCCGCTGGCCGACTATCCCAAGCAGGCCATCACCATCGTCTCGCCGTTCCCGCCGGGCGGCGGCAATGACAACGTGGCGCGCCTGATCGCGCAGGAGCTGGGGGCCATCACGGGCCAGAGCGTGGTGGTGGAAAACCGCTCCGGCGCGGGCGGCAACGTCGGCACCGCGCAGGTCTCGCGCGCCAAGCCCGACGGCTACACCCTGGTGATGTCGCAGACCAGCGTGATGGCGGTCAATCCGCGCGTCTACAAGAACGTGGGCTTCGACCCCATCAAGGACTTCGTGCCCATTTCCCAGATCACCTCGGCGCCGCTGGTGCTGGTGACGCGCACCGAAAGCCCGTACCAGTCCCTGAAAGACTATCTGGAGGCCGCGCGCAAGCAGCCCGGCGTGGTCACCTACGCGACGCCCGGCAACGGCACCATGAGCCACCTGATGGGCGCGCTGGTGTCGAAGAAGGCCGACGTCCAGCTGGTGCACGTGCCATACCGCGGCGCCGCGCCCGCCATCACCGACCTGATGGGCGGCACGGTGGACATGCTGATCACGTCTCCGGCCTCGGCCGAGCCCATGGTGGCCGCGGGCAAGCTGCGCGTGCTGGCGATGAGCCACGAGACCAGCATCGGCCGCTTCAAGGGCGCGCCCACGCTCAAGCAGTCCGGCATGGAGGGCATCACGGCCGATGACTGGTACGGGCTGTTCGCGCCGGCCGGCACCCCGCCCGAGCGCATCGCCTACCTGGCGCAGGCGGTGGGCCAGGCGATGAAGTCGCCCGAGGTGGTCGCGAAGATCAACGGCGGCGGCAGCAATGCGGTGGGCAGCCAGCCCGAGGCCTTCAAGACGCGCCTGGCGCAAGACACGGCCTATTGGGCCGGCATGGTCAAGACCGCCGGCGTGTCGCTGGACTGAAGCCGGCGCGGCGGCGCCCTATACGGCCAGGACGTCGCCGACCGCCGCCTTCAGCGCGGCGTAGGCCGGTTTTTTCTGCGCGCTGGTGTTGGTGACCAGGTGGTCGATGCGGTCCACGCCGCAATAGGACACGCGGCTGCACAGGCCGATCTTGCTGAAATCGGCCAGCAGCACCAGCCGCTTGGCGTTGGCGGTCATGGCGCGCGCCACTTCGGCTTCGCGCAGATCGTAGTTGGTGGCGCCGAACTCCGCGTCCACGCCCACCGGCGACAGCAGCGCCAGGTCGGCGCGGTAGCGGTGGATTTCCGCGATCGTGATGTCGCCGGCGGTGGCGCAGACCGGGCCGCTGACCGAGCCGCCCAGCATGATGAGCTGGTTGGCGCCGCTGCCGGCGGTGCCGACCTTGAGGGCCACGTCGAACGAGTTGGTGATGATGGTCAGGCCCGACAGCTTGGCCAGTTCGTCGGCCAGCACGCTGGTGGTGCTGCCCGCGTCCAGGAACAGGGTCTGGCCGCTGGAGACCAGGCCGGCCGCCGCCCGCGCGATGGCGCGCTTGTACTTGACGCGGGTGTGCACGCGTTCGGCGATGGGCGGCTCGCTGTGCACCGGCACCGCGCCGCCATGCACCCGGCGCAGTTCGCCCATCGATTCCAGCTCCAGCAGGTCGCGCCTGACGGTCTCCCGCGATACCCCCAATTCGCCGACGATGCGGTCGGTCGATACCTGCTGCAATGAAGACAGCAGGGCGCGGATTCTCTGATACCGCTCTTCTTGCCACATATCCGATGTTTCCTAGTTCTCTATCCCTATGCCCGCCGCCGCGCGGCCCACGCAATCAGCGCGCGCAGGGCCAGCAGGGAACCTCCAACGACCAGCATGATAAGCGTTGAATAGGCCGCCGCCTGCGAGACGAATCCGGCTTCGTCCAGGCGCAGCACCGAAACCGGGGCCACGCTGACCGAAGGCGTGACCAGGAAGATCACCGCCGACAGCGTGACCATGGAGCGCATGAACAGGAAAAAGAAGACGCCCAGCACCGTCGGACCGATCAGCGGCAGCACCGCGTCGCGCAGCACCCGCAGGGTGCCGCCGCCCAGGCAGCTGACCGCTTCCTCCAGGGCCTGCGGCACGGCCCGCATGCCGGTCATCATCGTCAGGAACCCCTGCGTATGGTAGTGGTAGAAGTTGCACAGCGCGATCAGCGCCGCGCTGCCGTACAGCGCGTACAGCGGCGTGCCGGGCGCGTTGAACGCGAAGATGTAGGACAGGCCCAGCACCAGGCCCGGCACCCCCACCGGCAGCACCGACAGCATGTACACCGGCTTGGCCCAGGCGCGCGGGATGCGGCAGACGCCGAAGCTCAGGAAGAACAGCAGCAGCACCCCGCCGCCGGCGGCGGCCAGCGACAGGTACAGCGAGGTCCACAGCGGCGCGTAGCCGCCGCTGACCGTGATGTCATAGTGCTTCAGCGTCCATTCCATGCGGTAGGGCCACAGCCGCATGAAACTGGCGAACACCACCGTGGCCACCGTGACGATGATGGCGCCGGCGGCCAGCAGCACGGCGGCGCCGAAGGCGGCGTCGCGCGCCCGCGCCGGCTGCGGCGCGACCCTCAGGCCGCCGGGCGAGGCCGAGCCGAACTGGCGCTGCGAGGCCACGCGCTCTATCTGCACCGATATCAGCGAAGGCAGCAGCAGCAGGATGCCCACCACCGATCCCAGGCCGAAGTTCATCTGGCCGGACACCTGGCTGTAGATCTCGGTGGCCAGCACGCGGTAGTTGCCGCCGATCACCGCGGCGTTGCCGAAATCGGTGATGGTGATGACGAACACCACGAAGGCCGCGCTCAGCAGGCCGAACTTGCAGTTGGGCAGGGTGATGTCGAAGAACTGGCGCGCGCTGGAGGCGCCCATGACTTCGGCCGCGTCGTAGTAGCGCGCATCCATGTTGCGCAGCGCCGCCTGCAGGATCAGCACGGCCTGGGGCAGGGCATAGAACACGTTGGAGATCAGCAGCCCCCAGAAGCCGTAGATGTCGATGTCCCAGCCGGTCCAGCGGTGCACCAGGCCGTTGCGCCCCAGCAGGAAGATCAGGCCCAGGCCCTGCACCAGCGACGGAGCCAGCAGCGGCAGCACCAGCGCCACCCGCACGATGGCCTTGCCGCGCATGCAGCTGCGGTCCAGCCCATAGGCGATGGCGAAGCCCAGCACGATGCTGACCGCCGTGGTGGCGAAGCTCATGACCAGGCTGTTGAGCGTGGCGGTCAGGATGCCGCGCGTGGCGAAGACTTCGGCGTAGTTGCCCAGGCCGATGGAGCCGTCTTTCTCGACCAGGCTGTTCCAGGCCACGGTCGCCAGCGGATAGAGGAAGAACAGCGCCAGGCCCGCCATCGGTATGCCGACGCAGGTCCAGAGCAGCAGGCGGTCGGCCGTCCAGGGCGCGCGGCCGGCGGGGGCGGCCAGCGCGGCGCCGGCGTGGGCGGCGCTCATCGGAGCGCCCTCATACGCTGACCCAGGCGCACTGGCCAGGCTCCGCGTCCAGGCGCACGGGCGCGCCGCGCGCCAGCCCGGCCGCGCCATGCTGCTCCACCACCAGTTCGCGTCCGCGCCACGCGATGCGCAGGCGGGTCAGGTTGCCCATGAACGTCATGTCCTGCACGCGGCCGGCGCCGCGCTCGTCGGCCGCCACCCGCAGGTTCTCGGGCCGCAGGCAGGCTTCATAGCGCTCGCTGGCGCCTTCGGGGCGGCTCGCCAGCAGCTCGGGCATGGCTTCGCGCACCCAGTCGGTGGGCAGCAGGTTGCTCAGGCCGACGAAGTTGGCCACGAAACGCGTGCGCGGGCGCAGATAGAGGTCGGCCGGCGAGCCGACCTGCTCGATGCGCCCGTCGTTCATGCAGACGATCTTGTCGGCCAGCGTCAAGGCTTCTTCCTGGTCGTGGGTGACCATGATGGTCGGGATTTTCAGGCGCCGCTGCACGTCGTGGATCTCGGCGCGCATATCGGTGCGCACGCGCGCGTCCAGCGCCGACAGCGGTTCGTCCAACAGGATCAGCGCCGGGTCCACGGCCAGCGCGCGCGCCAGCGCCACGCGCTGCTGCTGGCCGCCGGAGAGCTGGTGCGGGTAGCGTTCGGCGTGCTCGGGCAGCTTGATCAGCGCCAGCAGTTCGCGCACCCGCGACGCGATGCGCTCGCGGCTTTCGCCGCGGATGCGCAGGCCGTAGCCCACGTTCTCGGCCACGGTCATGTTGGGAAACAGCGAGTACGACTGGAACACGATGCCGAAGCCGCGCTTGCGCGCCGGCAGCGCGCTCAGGTCGTGCCCGCCCAGCGTGATGGCGCCGCGGTCGAACGGCAGCAGCCCGGCCACGATGCGCAGCAGCGTGGTCTTGCCGCAGCCGCTGGGCCCGAGCAGGCAGACGAATTCATGCTCGCCCACCGACAGGTCGATGTCCTGCAGCGCGACCGAGCCGTCGAAAGTCTTGCGTATCCCGCGCAATTCCAGGTACATGGGCGTCTCCAGGACGGGACGCGGCCGGCGGCGGCCGGCCGCGCCGCCGTCAACGCTTGATGGTTTCCTGCCAGGTCTTGATGATGGCGTCCCGCTCGGCCGCCGACTTCTGGAAGTCCACGGGGTACAGCACCGTGCCCAGGTCCTTGGGCAGGCCCGCGGCCTCGGCGGCCTTGTTGGGGGCGGCGCCGGGGATGGTGACGAGTTCCTTGTACTTGCTGTAGAGGCCGCCGGCCTGCTGCGACAGGGTCCAGTCCAGGAAGCGCTTGGCGTCCGCGGGATTCTTGGCCGTTTTCATCAGGCCCGAAGCCTCCAGCTCGTAGCCCACCCATTTGGACGGGATCACCATCTTGATGGGATAGCCCTCTTCGATGGACTGCATGGCCGGAAAGGCGAAGGACACGCCGATCGCGTACTCGCCGGCGCGCGCCATCTTGCAGGGACGCGAACCGGAAGGCGTGTACTGCGCCACGTTCTTGTCCAGGTCCTTGAGCAGGGCCCAGCCCTTTTCCTTGCCCAGGCCCTGCAGCAGGGCGGCGATCTGCAGATAGCCGGTGCCGGAGGCGGCCGGGCTGGGGATCACGATCTCGCCCTTGTAGGCGGGCTTGGTCAGGTCTTCCCATGACGTGGGCATGGGCAGGTTCTTGGACTTCAGCCTGTCGGTGTTGACACAGAACGCCGCCACGTAGCCGGTGGCGGCGAACCACTTGTTGTCGGCGCCCTTGTAGCGGGCGGGCAGGGCGTCCATGCCCTTGGCCGCATAGGGTTCCAGCAGGTTCTGCAGGCGCGGGTCGAGCATATTGCTGACCGCGAAGCCCCAGATCACGTCCTGCTGCGGGTTGGAGGCCTCGGCGATCAGGCGCGCGCCCAGGTCGCCGGTGGACAGGCGCAGTACGTTGACCTTCAGGTCGGGCATGGCGGCGTTGGCCGCCTTGAGGTAGGCCGCGATCTCGTCTTCCTCGAGCGCGGTGTAGACGGTGATGGCGCCGGCATGGGCCTGCGAGCCGATGGCACCTAGGGAAATTACTGCAACCACAAGGCTGAGCTTCTTCATACATTGCATGATGGGACTCCGGTTGGAATACACGGCAACGGTGCGAGCTACATATGCGGACTGCGGGGCTGCAAGACAGGTGCGAGTTGCAGTTTTAAGTATATTTGCAAATTTGTGGCAACGTGTCTAGACTGGAAAAACCTCGTATGCACGGTTTTTTTTGGCCTGGGCCCGATCCCGCGGCCGGTCTGGAGGCATCACCGATGCAAACCTCATTGCCGCTATCCGCGCCGCAGCTGGCCGCCTATCGCGCGTTCGCCCAGACGCTGGCCGACCGCGTGCGGCCGCTGTCGCGCAAGTGGTTCCGCCATCCGCTGGCGGTCGACACCAAGGCCGACGCCAGCCCCGTCACCCAGGCCGACCGCGAAGTCGAGACGGCCCTGCGCGCGGCCATCGCGGAGCAATACCCGGAGCACGGCATCCTGGGCGAGGAGTTCGGCGTATCGCACATGGAGGCCGAGCTGGTCTGGTCGCTCGATCCCATAGACGGCACCCGCGCCTTTATTTCCGGCAACCCGCTGTGGGGCACGCTGCTGGCGCTGCTGCACCGCGGCAGGCCGGTGCTGGGCCTGATCGACATTCCCGCGCTGGACGAACGCTGGATCGGCGCGGCCGGCCAGCCCGCCAGCCTGAACGGCCACGCCTGTCGCGTCAGCGGCTGCACCGAACTGGGCGAGGCCATCCTCTACGCGACCTCGCCGGACATCTTCGCCGGCGCCGAGCTGGCCGCCTTCGACGCGCTGGCGCAGGCCGCGCGCATGCGCCGCTACGGCGGCGACTGCTACAGCTACGGGCTGCTGGCCAGCGGCCACGTCGACCTGGTGGTCGAGTCCGGCCTGCAGCCATACGACTATCTGGCGCTGATGCCCGTGATCGAAGGGGCAGGCGGCGTCATTACCGACTGGTCCGGGCAGCCGCTCGGCCTCCAGTCGCAGGGCCGCGTGATCGCGGCCGCCACGCCGCAGCTGCATCGCCAGGCGATGCGGCTGCTGGGGGCGGCCGCGACCTGAACGCCGCGCCGCCCGCCCGACAGGTCAACGCAACGCTACAGTCACAGCAAGGTGGACAAGCATGCATGCACTAGGGGTAGCAACGGTGGAAGACGCGGAGCGGCTGGTGCAGGCCAGCGCGCTCTCGCACATCAAGGTCGGCCTGTCCGACGTCGACGGCGTCATGCTGGGCAAGTACCTGCGCCGCGATAAATTCCTGGGGGCGCTGCGCTCCGGGCTCGCATTTTGCGACGTGGTGTTCGGCTGGGATCTCGACGACCAGCTCTACGACAACACCAAGTACACCGGCTGGCATACGGCCTATCCCGACGCCAAGCTGCGGATCGTCCCGCAAAGCGCCCGCAGGCTGCCGCTGGAGCAGGGGCCGGGCGGCGAGGACATGCTGTTGTTCCTGGCGGAATTCGAAGGCGAGGCCGGCGCCATCTGCCCGCGGCGCCTGCTGCACCGGGTCATCGACCGGGCCGCCGACATGGGCTTCGACGCCTACGCCGCGCTGGAATACGAGTTCTTCATGTTCCGCGAGACCCCGCACTCGGTGCGCGCGAAGCACTACCGCAACCTCGAGAACTGGACGCCCGGGAATTTCGGCTACTCGGTGCTGCGCAGCACGGTGGAGGGCGATTTCTACCGCAAGCTGCTGGACATGTGCGAACGCATGGACATGCCCATCGAAGGCCTGCATACCGAGACCGGGCCGGGCGTGCTGGAAGCCGCGCTCGCGGTCGACCAGGCCGCGGCCGCCGGCGACAAGGCATTCCTGTTCAAGACCTTCACCAAGGCGCTGGCGCAGCAGAATGGCCTGATGGCGACCTTCATGGCGAAGTGGTCGCACGAGCATCCCGGCCAGAGCGGCCACATCCACCTGTCGCTGCGCGACCGCAAGACCGGGCGCTCGGCGTTCCACGACGAGTCGCGGCCGCACTGCATGAGCGCGACGCAGGCTTCCTTCATGGCCGGCGTGCAGCGCTACCTGCCGGAATTCATGGCCCTGTACGCGCAGACCGTCAACAGCTACTCGCGCCTGGTGCCCGGCTACTGGGCGCCGCTGGACGCCACCTGGGGCATGGAGAACCGCACCACCGCGCTGCGGCTGATTCCCGGCAGCGACAAGTCGCAGCGCGTCGAAGTGCGCATCGGCTCGGCCGACGCCAATCCCTACCTGGCGCTGTCGGCCGCGCTGGCCTCGGGCCTGTACGGCATCGAACAGGGGCTCGAACCCGAGCCCATGGTGCAGGGCAACGCCTATACCCAGCAGTTTCCCGCGCATCTGCGCCTGCCGAGCACGCTGTGGGACGCGGCCCAGCGGCTGGGCGAATCCGAGGCCGCGCGCCGGCTGTTCGGCGACGCCTTCGTCGAGCACTACGTGGCCACGCGCGAATGGGAAGAAAGGCAGTTCCGGCGCCACGTGACCGACTGGGAACTGGCGCGCTACTTCGAAATCATCTGACCATCGACCACACCGTTTGCACAGGGCAGCCATGACGCAGGAACTCATCACCATCAGTCCGATCGACGGGCGCGAGGTCGTCCGCCGTCCCTATGCCAGCGAGGCGCAGATCGCGCGTGCGCTGGCCGACGCCCAGGGCGCGCAGCCGGGCTGGGCGGCGCTGGGCGTGCAGGAGCGGGGGCGCATCGTGTCGGCCGCCGTGGACCGCTTCGTCGCGGCCAGGGACGAAATCGCGCGCGCCATCACCGTGCAAATGGGCCGGCCCCTGCGCTACACGCCAGGCGAGGTGGCCGGCTTCGAGTCGCGCGCGCGTCACATGATCGCCATCGCCGCCGAGGCGCTGGCCCCGATCCGAGTTCCCGAGCAGCCCGGGTTCACGCGCTTCATCAGCCGCGAGCCCATCGGCGTGGCGCTGACGATCGCGCCGTGGAATTATCCGCTGCTGACCGCCGTCAACAGCATCGTGCCGGCGCTGATGGCCGGCAACGCCGTCATCCTCAAGCACTCGGATCAGACGCCGCTGTGCGCCGAATTCATCGAGCGCGCGTTCCGCGAGGCCGGCGCGCCCGCGGGCGTGTTCCAGTACCTGCACGCCAGCCACGAGATCGCGCAGCGCCTGATCCGCGCGCCGGAAATCGGCTATGTGTCCTTCACCGGCTCCGTGCGCGGCGGACACAACGTGGAAGAGGGCGCGGCGGGGCGCTTCATCGGCGTCGGCCTGGAGCTGGGCGGCAACGACCCGGCCTATGTGCGCAACGACGCCGACATCGGCCACGCGGTCGAGACGCTGGTCGACGGCGCGTACTTCAATTCCGGCCAGTCCTGCTGCGGCATCCAGCGCATCTACGTGGCGCGGCCGCGCTACGATGAGTTCGTCGAGCGCGCCGTGGCGCTGACCGAGCAATACGTGCTGGGCGATCCGCTGCAGGACGGGACCACGCTCGGGCCGGTGGTGCGCAAGCGCGCCGCCGACGAGATCCGCGAGATCGTCGACGCCGCGGTCGCGGCCGGCGCCAGAAACCTGATAGATCCATCGCGTTTTAAAAACGCGAATAAAAACTCGCCTTACGTCGCGCCGGCGCTGCTGACGCAGGTGGACCACGGCATGCGCGTCATGAACGACGAATGCTTCGGCCCCGTCGTCGGCATCATGCCGGTAGACAGCGACGAGCAGGCCATCGCGCTCATGAACGACAGCCCCTACGGCCTGACGGCCGCGGCGTTCACGCAGGACCAGGAGGCCGCGCTGCGCATCGGCCGCCAGGTCCGCACGGGCACGTTCTTCATGAACCGCTGCGACTACCTGGACCCCGCGCTGGCCTGGACCGGCGTGAAGAACTCGGGCCGCGGCGTATCGCTGTCCGTGGTCGGATACGAACAGCTCACGCAGGCCAAATCCTTCCATCTGCGCAGCCTCTAACCAGATATCCACAGGAAGCCGACCATGAGCGTGCCTAGCGTCAACTGGAATTACCCCACCGCCATCAAGGCCGGTCCCGGCCGCATCAGCGAACTGCCGCAGGCATGCCGCGAACTGGGCATGGCGCGCCCGCTGCTGGTGACCGACCCCGGCCTGGCGGCGCTGCCGATGGTGGCCGCGGCGCAGGCCGCGTGCCGCGAAGCCGGCCTGCAATGCGGCCTGTTCCACGATATCAAGGGCAACCCCACGGGCCGCAACGTCGACGACGGCGTGGCGGCGTACCGGCAGGGCGGCCATGACGGCGTGATCGCGATGGGCGGCGGGTCGGCGCTGGACGCGGCCAAGGCCATCGCGCTGATGGCGGGCCAGCAGCGGCCCCTGTGGGACTTCGAGGACGTGGGCGACAACTACCTGCGGGTGAACGTGGCCGGCATGGCGCCGGTGGTGGCGGTGCCCACCACCGCGGGCACCGGCTCGGAAGTGGGACGCGCCTCGGTCATCACCGACGAGGCGGCCGAGGTCAAGCGCATCATCTTCCATGCGCGCATGCTGCCGGCCATCGTCATCCTGGACCCTGAACTCACCGTCGGCCTGCCGCCGAAGATCACGGCCGCCACCGGCATGGACGCGCTGTCGCACAACCTGGAGGCCTATTGTTCGCCGGTGTTCCATCCGATGGCCACGGGCATCGCGCTCGAAGGCATGCGCATGGTCAAGGAATACCTGCCGCAGGCGGTGGCCGACGGCGCCGACCTGCAGGCGCGCCAGCAGATGCTGGTGGCCTCCAGCATGGGCGCCACCGCGTTCCAGCGCGGGCTGGGCGCCATGCACGCGCTGGCGCATCCGCTGGGCGCGCTCTACGACGCGCACCACGGCCTGCTCAACGCCATCCTCATGCCCTACGTGCTGAAAGCCAACCAGCACGCCGTGGCCCCGCGCCTGGAAGCGCTGGCGCGCTACCTGGACCTGCCGGCCCGGCCGGGCGCGGTGCTGGACTGGGTGCTGGCGCTGCGCGAGGCCATCGGCATTGCGCACACGCTGGCCGAGATCGGCATCGATGACGCCCAGGCCGAGCGCGTCGGGCGCATGGCGGCCGCCGACCCTTCGGCCGGCACCAATCCGGTGGACTACTCGGCCGCGCAATACACCGAACTTTTCCGTGCAGCGGTTCACGGAAATCTGTAAGATTGCCCCCCTCTGCGTGCAAACGCGGGGTGACTGAACCGGAGTTCTGAATATTTTTCGTCCGAATCGTTTGACAGCGATTTAGAAAGTGTTCATAATCTCGAATTCTCCTCTGGAGGAGTGCCCGAGTGGTTAAAGGGGGCAGACTGTAAATCTGTTGGCCTTGCGCCTACGTTGGTTCGAATCCAACCTCCTCCACCAGAGACCCGTACCTCGTGTAGTAGTACACAGGAATCCAGGCGCAGTTGGCCTGGATTTACAATGTGAGGTTCTGGATGCTTGGCCGCCTTTGCAAGAAAGGCGGCACGGTTTTCCAGGCTTTGTATTGAAAGAGGTTCGGGAAGAGAGAAGGTGAAAGGATAGCCGCGGGTGTAGCTCAATGGTAGAGCAGAAGCCTTCCAAGCTTACGACGAGGGTTCGATTCCCTTCACCCGCTCCAGCTTTATATGCCCATGTGGCTCAGTGGTAGAGCACTCCCTTGGTAAGGGAGAGGTCGCGCGTTCGATCCGCGCCATGGGCACCACTAATTCCCTAAGTTCTTTTCTTCAGTCGCAGCTTTAGTCAAAAGCGCAATCCAGGTCAGGAGTCAGCCATGGCAAAAGGCAAGTTTGAACGTACCAAGCCGCACGTGAACGTGGGTACGATTGGTCACGTTGACCACGGCAAAACGACGTTGACGGCGGCCATCACGACCGTTCTGTCGACCAAGTTCGGCGGCGAAGCCCGCGGCTACGACCAGATCGACGCGGCTCCTGAAGAAAAGGCTCGCGGCATCACCATCAACACCGCCCACGTCGAGTACGAAACGGAAACGCGCCACTACGCGCACGTTGACTGCCCGGGCCACGCCGACTACGTGAAGAACATGATCACGGGCGCGGCGCAAATGGACGGCGCGATCCTGGTGGTGTCGGCCGCTGACGGCCCGATGCCGCAGACCCGCGAACACATCCTGCTGTCGCGCCAGGTGGGCGTGCCCTACATCATCGTCTTCCTGAACAAGGCTGACATGGTCGACGACGCCGAGCTGCTCGAGCTGGTCGAAATGGAAGTGCGCGAACTGCTGTCGAAGTACGACTTCCCGGGCGACGACACCCCGATCATCAAGGGTTCGGCCAAGCTGGCGCTGGAAGGCGACAAGGGCGAACTGGGCGAACAGGCCATCCTGTCGCTGGCCCAGGCGCTGGATTCGTACATCCCGACGCCGGAGCGCGCGGTTGACGGTTCGTTCCTGATGCCGGTCGAAGACGTGTTCTCGATCTCGGGTCGCGGCACCGTGGTGACCGGCCGTATCGAACGCGGCGTGATCAAGGTCGGCGAAGAAATCGAAATCGTGGGCATCACCCCGACGGTCAAGACGACCTGCACGGGCGTGGAAATGTTCCGCAAGCTGCTGGACCAGGGCCAGGCTGGCGACAACGTCGGCATCCTGCTGCGCGGCACCAAGCGTGAAGACGTCCAGCGCGGCCAGGTTCTGGCCAAGCCGGGCTCGATCACCCCGCACACGGAATTCACCTCCGAGGTGTACATCCTGTCCAAGGAAGAAGGCGGCCGCCACACCCCGTTCTTCAACGGCTACCGTCCCCAGTTCTACTTCCGTACGACGGACGTGACGGGCACGATCGACCTGCCGGCCGACAAGGAAATGGTTCTGCCGGGCGACAACGTGACGATGACCGTCAAGCTGCTGGCCCCGATCGCCATGGAAGAAGGCCTGCGTTTCGCCATCCGTGAAGGCGGCCGTACCGTCGGCGCCGGCGTGGTCGCCAAGATCATCGCCTAAGCAGTCTCCAGAGTGGATAGAGCGGATTTTTCAATCCCTCTATCCATTCTTGCAGTAAAAGTAGTATGATGTATGGTTCCGCGAGCTGATATGGCGCGGAAAGCAGCGGTGAAGAGCGGCTGCGAACTAATGCAAGTGTTTTAGGGGCATAGCTCAATTGGCAGAGCGTCGGTCTCCAAAACCGAAGGTTGTAGGTTCGATTCCTACTGCCCCTGCCACCGCCAGGATAAACCCGCGGGAGATCATCGCGAGTTACGCATTCACGGCGGCTCGCGTCGCAAAATGTCTAATACCAGCGTAGAAACCGTAACCAGTACCGCCGACCGGGTCAAGCTCGGGCTGGCGGTTCTTGTCGTTATTGCTGGCATCGTCGGGTTCTCCGTGCTCAGCGCGCAGCCGATGCCTGCTCGTATCGGCGTGTTCGTCGCCGGCCTCGTGATCGCCGCCGTGATCGCGTGGTTCAGCGAGCCGGGCCGCCGCACCCTGAGCTTCGCGAGCGAATCCTACAACGAAGTCAAGCGTGTCTCGTGGCCCACGCGCAAGGAAACGACCCAGATGACGGGCATCGTTTTCGCGTTCGTGGCGATCATGGGCATTTTCATGTGGGTGCTCGACAAGGGCATCGAATGGATTCTCTACGGCCTGTTGTTGGGCTGGAAATAAGGACGGCGAATGAGTAAGCGTTGGTATGTCGTCCATGTGTACTCCGGCATGGAAAAAAGCGTACACAAGGCCCTGAACGAGCGCATCGAGCGCGCAGGCCTGCAAACGTCGTTTGGCCGCATTCTTGTGCCCTCCGAGGAAGTCGTCGAGGTCAAGGGCGGTCAGAAGTCGATCACCGAGCGCCGCATTTTCCCCGGTTATGTCCTGGTTGAAATGGACCTGACCGACGAAACGTGGCACCTGGTCAAGAACACCAACCGCGTCACCGGCTTTCTGGGTGGCTCGGGCAATCGTCCGACCCCGATTTCCGAAAAGGAAGTCGAAAAGATCCTCTCCCAGATGGAAGAGGGCGTCGAGAAACCCCGCCCCAAGATCCTGTTCGAAGTGGGCGAGATGGTTCGGGTCAAGGAAGGTCCGTTTGCGGACTTCAACGGCAACGTCGAAGAAGTCAACTACGAAAAGAGCAAGGTGCGTGTGTCGGTCACCATTTTTGGTCGCGCCACCCCCGTCGAGCTCGATTTCAGCCAGGTCGAAAAGACCTGATTTCAACCCCCGGGGAGCTTCGGGCCTGAACGGCGCGAAGCGATATAACCCGCAAGGAGCAAAGCATGGCGAAGAAGATCGTCGGCTTTATCAAGCTGCAAGTGCCGGCTGGTAAGGCTAACCCCTCCCCCCCGATCGGTCCGGCGCTGGGTCAGCGCGGCCTGAACATCATGGAATTCTGCAAGGCGTTCAACGCCAAGACGCAGGGCATGGAGCCCGGTCTGCCGATTCCGGTGGTGATCACCGCCTTCGCGGACAAGAGCTTCACCTTCATCATGAAGACCCCGCCCGCGACGGTCCTCATCAAGAAGGCCGCTGGCGTGCAAAAGGGTTCGGCCAAGCCGCATACCGACAAGGTCGGCACGCTGACCCGCGCTCAAGCCGAAGAAATCGCCAAGACCAAGAGTCCGGACCTGACGGCTGCCGACATGGAAGCCGCCGTCCGCACCATCGCTGGCAGCGCCCGCAGCATGGGCATCACGGTTGAGGGGATCTAATCATGGCAAAACTGTCCAAGCGCGCCGCCGCCATTGCGCAGAAGATCGACCGCACCAAGCTGTACCCGGTCGCTGAAGCCCTGACCCTGGTCAAGGAAACCGCCGTCGCCAAGTTCGACGAATCCATCGACGTGGCCGTGCAACTCGGCATCGACCCGAAGAAGTCGGACCAGCTGGTCCGCGGTTCGGTCGTGCTGCCCGCCGGCACCGGCAAGTCGGTCCGCGTGGCCGTGTTCGCCCAGGGCGACAAGGCTGAAGCCGCCAAGGCCGCCGGCGCCGACATCGTCGGCCTGGACGACCTGGCCGAGCAGATCAAGGCCGGTCAGATGGACTTCGACGTGGTCATCGCCTCGCCCGACACGATGCGTGTCGTGGGCGCCCTGGGTCAGATCCTGGGCCCCCGTGGCCTGATGCCGAACCCGAAGGTCGGCACCGTGACCCCCGACGTCGCCACCGCCGTCAAGAACGCCAAGGCCGGTCAGGTTCAGTACCGCACCGACAAGGCCGGCATCATCCACGCCACGATCGGCCGCGCGTCGTTCGGCGTGGAACAGCTGCAAACCAACCTGGCCGCTCTGGTCGACGCCCTGCAAAAGGCTCGTCCCGCTGCTGCCAAGGGCATTTACCTGCGCAAGCTGGCCGTCTCGTCCACGATGGGCGGCGGTGCGCGCGTGGAAATCGCCTCGCTGTCGGCCTGAGTCCGACAGTAGTAAACGTACTTTGGGCCGCATCCGGAGTTCTCCGGATGCTGCTGTCAAAGACCGCTGGAGCAGGGTGGTTCAAGCCGTACCGGGCCACCCCGCTTAATCCCGAAGCTCACATAGTTCGGATCCAGCGTAGACGGCGTCCCCAGGAAGATTTCTTTACCCGAAGAACTCGACCAGGCGCCGCATTCGGTTGACGCGCAAGGCATTCGCCCCAGGCGTCTTTTGATGGAGTGTTCAAACCGTGAGTCTCAATCGTCAAGAGAAAGCGGTGGTGATCGAGGAAGTCTCGGCTGAAGTTGCCAAGGCTCAATCGATCGTTATCGCCGAGTACCGTGGTCTGGACGTCGCCTCTGTCACCGTACTGCGCAAAACTGCGCGTGAATCGGGCGTGTATCTGCGTGTTCTGAAGAACTCGCTGGCCCGTCGTGCCGTTGCCGGCACGGCTTTCGAGCCGTTGGCCGAGCAACTGACCGGTCCGCTGATCTACGGTATCAGCGCCGATCCGGTCGCGGCGGCCAAGGTCCTCGCAGGTTTCGCGAAAAGCAATGACAAGCTGGTCATCAAGGCGGGCTCGCTGCCCAACAGCCTGTTGAACCAAGAAGGCGTGAAGGCCCTGGCCACCATGCCCTCGCGCGAAGAGTTGCTGTCGAAACTGCTGGGCACCATGCAAGCCCCCATCGCGCAATTCGTGCGTACGCTCAACGAAGTTCCGACCAAGTTCGCCCGTGGCCTCGCCGCCGTGCGCGACCAGAAGGCTGCGGCTTAATCCCCGCCCTTCCCGGAATTCGCTGAACGACCGAGCGACACCCAAACCCTGGCATTACCAAAATATTTGGAGTTCTTAAAAATGGCACTTAACAAAGCTGAAATCCTTGACGCCATCGCTGGCATGACCGTGCTCGAACTGTCCGAGCTGATCAAGGAAATGGAAGAGAAGTTCGGCGTGTCGGCTGCTGCCGCCGCTGTCGCTGTCGCTGCTCCCGCCGCTGGTGGCGCCGCCGCCGCTGCTGAAGAGCAGACCGAGTTCACCGTTGTCCTGGCTGAAGCCGGCGCCAACAAGGTTTCCGTCATCAAGGCCGTGCGCGAGCTGACCGGTCTGGGCCTGAAGGAAGCCAAGGACCTGGTCGACGGCGCTCCGAAGCCCGTCAAGGAAGGCGTTGCCAAGGCTGACGCCGAAGCCGCCAAGAAGAAGCTGGAAGAAGCTGGCGCCAAGGTCGAAGTCAAGTAAGACCTGCGTCAACTTGCCCGGGGACAGCGCAGTTTGCAGTCCCCGGGCTTTTGCGTTTCCAGGAAACCCCTACTGGGGGAATGCCCTTTGCAGGGGGGTTTCCTGGAGTCGTATCACCTGGGGCCGTGGTTGACGGCCCATGCAACCTCGAGTCGGAGTGCTCATGCCTTACTCGTACACCGAAAAAAAGCGCATCCGCAAAAGCTTCGCCAAGCGTGAAGACGTTCAAAACGTTCCCTTCCTGCTGGCGACTCAGCTTCAATCCTACCTAACTTTCCTGCAGGCGGATACCGCCCCGTCCGAACGCGTAGCCGACGGTTTGCAGGCGGCGTTCTCGTCGATTTTCCCGATCGTTAGTCACAACGGTATGGCGCGCTTGGAGTTCGTGAGCTATGTGCTCGGCGAACCGGTGTTCGATGTCAAGGAATGTCAGCAACGTGGCCTGACCTATGCCTCGCCCCTGCGAGCCAAGGTCCGCCTGGTGCTGCTTGACCGCGAAGTCAGCAAGCCCACCGTCAAGGAAGTGAAGGAACAGGAAGTCTACATGGGCGAGATTCCGCTCATGACCAGCACCGGTTCCTTCGTCATCAACGGCACCGAGCGCGTCATCGTGTCGCAGCTGCACCGCTCGCCCGGCGTGTTCTTCGAGCACGACCGCGGCAAGACCCACAGCTCCGGCAAGCTGCTGTTCTCGGCCCGCGTGATTCCCTACCGCGGCTCGTGGCTGGACTTCGAGTTCGACCCCAAGGACATCCTGTTCTTCCGCGTCGACCGCCGCCGCAAGATGCCCGTCACGATCCTGTGCAAGGCCATCGGCATGACGCCGGAATCGATCCTGGCCAACTTCTTCGACTTCGACAACTTCGAACTGAAGAGCGAAGGCGCGATGATGGAATTCGTGCCCGAGCGCTGGAAGGGCGAAATGGCCCGCTTCGACATCTCGGACCGCTCCGGCAAGGTCATCGTCGAGAAGGACAAGCGCATCAACGCCAAGCACCTGCGCGACCTGGCTGCCGGCGGCATCCAGCGCATCTCCGTGCCGGAAGACTTCCTGTACGGCCGCGTGCTGGCCAAGAACATCGTTGATCCGGACACCGGCGAAGTCATCGCCAACGCCAACGACGAGATCACCGAAAGCGTGCTGGGCGCGCTGCGCGCCGCCAACGTCCACGACATCCAGACGCTCTACACGAACGACCTGGACCGCGGTCCCTATATCTCGCAGACCCTGCGCACCGACGAGACCGCCGACCAGATGGCCGCGCGCGTCGCCATCTACCGCATGATGCGTCCCGGCGAGCCGCCCACCGAAGAAGCGGTGGAGGCCCTGTTCCAGCGCCTGTTCTACAGCGAAGAAACCTACGACCTGTCGCGCGTGGGCCGCATGAAGGTCAACAGCCGTCTGGGCCGTGGCGAAGACACCAGCGGTCCGATGACGCTGACCAACGAGGACATCCTCGAAACCATCAAGGTGCTGGTCGAGCTGCGTAACGGCCGTGGCCAGATCGACGACATCGATCACCTGGGCAACCGCCGCGTGCGCTGTGTGGGCGAACTGGCCGAGAACCAGTTCCGCGCCGGCCTGGTGCGCGTCGAGCGCGCCGTCAAGGAACGTCTGGGCCAGGCCGAGACGGAAAACCTGATGCCGCACGACCTGATCAACTCCAAGCCGATCTCGGCCGCCATCAAGGAGTTCTTCGGTTCGAGCCAGCTGTCGCAGTTCATGGACCAGACCAACCCGCTGTCGGAAATCACGCACAAGCGCCGTGTTTCCGCACTGGGCCCGGGCGGTCTGACCCGCGAGCGCGCCGGCTTCGAAGTCCGCGACGTGCACCCGACCCACTACGGCCGCGTCTGCCCGATCGAAACGCCGGAAGGCCCGAACATCGGCCTGATCAACTCCATGGCGCTGTACGCCCGCCTGAACGAGTACGGCTTCCTGGAAACGCCTTACCGCAAGATCATCGACGGCAAGGTCAGCGACCAGATCGATTACCTGTCGGCCATCGAGGAAAGCCACTACGTCATCGCGCAGGCCAACGCCGCGCTCGACGACGAAGGCCGCTTCGTGGACGACCTGGTCGCCTGCCGTGAAGCCGGCGAAACCATGCTGACCGCGCCGGCCAACGTGCACTACATGGACGTGGCTCCGTCGCAGATCGTGTCGGTCGCCGCCTCGCTGATTCCGTTCCTGGAGCACGACGACGCGAACCGCGCGCTGATGGGCGCCAACATGCAGCGTCAGGCCGTGCCTTGCCTGCGTCCGGAAAAGCCGGTCGTGGGTACGGGCATCGAGCGCACCGTGGCCGTCGACTCGGGCACCACCGTGCAGGCGCTGCGCGGCGGCCTGGTCGACCACGTCGACGCCGAGCGTGTCGTGATCCGCGTGAACGATGAAGAAAACGTCGCCGGCGAAGTCGGCGTCGACATCTACAACCTGATCAAGTACACCCGTTCCAACCAGAACACCAACATCAACCAGCGTCCCATCGTCAAGCGCGGCGACCGGGTCGCCAAGGGTGACGTGCTGGCCGACGGCGCATCGACCGACCTGGGCGAACTCGCCCTGGGTCAGAACATGCTGATCGCGTTCATGCCCTGGAACGGCTACAACTTCGAAGACTCGATCCTGATCTCGGAAAAGGT
Source organism: Achromobacter sp. MUI-25009338 (assembly GCF_057359325.1). Classification (NCBI taxonomy): domain Bacteria; kingdom Pseudomonadati; phylum Pseudomonadota; class Betaproteobacteria; order Burkholderiales; family Alcaligenaceae; genus Achromobacter; species Achromobacter sp. MUI-25009338. Next base: position 5,733,719 of record NZ_CM170627.1, on the reverse strand, counting down.
CGTGGCCGATGACCGCTACACCTCGGTGCACATCGAGGAACTGACGGTCGTGGCCCGCGACACCAAGCTCGGACCCGAGGAAATCACGCGCGACATCAGCAACCTGGCGGAAACCCAGCTGAACCGCCTGGACGATTCCGGCATCTGCTACATCGGCGCCGAAGTCAGCGCCGACGACGTGCTGGTCGGCAAGGTCACGCCCAAGGGCGAGACCCAGCTGACGCCGGAAGAAAAGCTGCTGCGCGCCATCTTCGGCGAGAAGGCCTCCGACGTTAAGGACACCTCGCTGCGCGTGCCCTCGGGCATGACCGGCACCGTGATCGACGTGCAGGTGTTCACCCGCGAAGGCATCGTGCGCGACAAGCGCGCCCAGTCCATCATCGACGATGAACTGCGCCGCTATCGCCAGGACCTGAACGACCAGCTGCGCATCGTCGAGAACGACCAGTTCGACCGTATCGAGAAGATGCTGGTCGGCAAGACCGTCAACGGCGGCCCGCGCAAGCTGGCCAAGGGCGCCACGATCACCAAGGCCTACCTGGCCGACCTGGACCGCTGGCAGTGGTTCGACATTCGCCTGGCCGACGAGCCCCACGCCGTGGTGCTGGAGCAGGCCAAGGAATCGCTCGAGCAGAAGCGCCACCAGTTCGACCTGGCCTTCGAAGAGAAGCGCAAGAAGCTGACGCAGGGCGACGAGCTGCCCCCGGGCGTGCTGAAGATGATCAAGGTCTACCTGGCCGTCAAGCGTCGTCTGCAGCCCGGCGACAAGATGGCCGGCCGCCACGGCAACAAGGGCGTGGTCTCGCGCATCACCCCGGTGGAAGACATGCCGCACATGGCTGACGGCACGCCGGCCGACATCGTTCTGAACCCGCTGGGCGTGCCCTCGCGGATGAACGTCGGCCAGGTGCTGGAAGTCCATCTGGGCTGGGCCGCCAAGGGCGTGGGCCATCGCATCGCCGACATGCTGCGCGACGAGCGCACCGCGCAGGTCAAGAACGTCCGCGCCTACCTGGACAAGGTCTACAACACGACCGGCACCGGCGCGCGCATCGACGAGCTGACCGACGACGAAGTCATGGAAATGGCCCAGAACCTCAAGAACGGCGTGCCGTTCGCGACGCCCGTCTTCGACGGCGCGACCGAAGAGGAAATCACCAAGATGCTGGAACTGGCCTATCCGGACGACGTCGCCAAGCGCATGGCGCTGACGCCGTCGCGCACGCAGGCGTGGCTGTTCGACGGCCGCACCGGCGAGCAGTTCGAGCGTCCCGTGACCGTCGGCTACATGCACTACCTGAAGCTGCACCACCTGGTCGACGACAAGATGCACGCGCGTTCGACCGGCCCGTACTCCTTGGTTACCCAGCAGCCGCTGGGCGGCAAGGCGCAGTTCGGCGGCCAGCGTTTCGGGGAAATGGAAGTGTGGGCGCTGGAAGCATACGGCGCCGCCTACACCCTGCAGGAAATGCTGACGGTGAAGTCCGACGACATCACCGGCCGCACCAAGGTATACGAAAACATCGTCAAGGGCGATCACGTCATCGACGCCGGCATGCCGGAATCGTTCAACGTGCTGGTCAAGGAAATCCGCTCGTTGGCCCTGGACATGGATTTGGAGCGTAACTAATGAAAGCGCTACTCGACCTCTTTAAGCAAGTCTCGCAAGACGAGCAGTTCGATGCCATCAAGATCGGCATCGCCTCGCCCGAGAAGATCCGTTCGTGGTCTTACGGCGAAGTTCGCAAGCCCGAGACCATCAACTACCGTACGTTCAAGCCCGAGCGCGACGGCCTGTTCTGCTCCAAGATCTTCGGCCCGATCAAGGACTACGAGTGCCTGTGCGGCAAGTACAAGCGCCTGAAGCACCGCGGCGTGATCTGCGAGAAGTGCGGCGTGGAAGTCACCGTCGCCAAGGTCCGCCGTGAACGCATGGGCCACATCGAGCTGGCCAGCCCGGTCGCGCACATCTGGTTCCTGAAGAGCCTGCCCTCGCGTCTGGGCATGGTGCTCGACATGACCCTGCGCGACATCGAACGCGTGCTGTACTTCGAAGCCTGGTGCGTGATCGAACCCGGCATGACGCCGCTCAAGCGCGGCCAGATCATGTCGGACGACGATTTCCTCGCCAAGACCGAAGAGTACGGCGACGACTTCCGTGCCCTGATGGGCGCGGAGGCCGTGCGCGAACTGCTGCGCACCATCGACATCGACCGCGAAGTGGAAACGCTGCGCGGCGAACTGAAGGCCACCAGCTCGGAAGCCAAGATCAAGAAGATCTCCAAGCGCCTGAAGGTGCTGGAAGGCTTCCAGAAGTCCGGCATCAAGGCCGAGTGGATGGTCATGGAAGTGCTGCCCGTGCTGCCGCCGGACCTGCGTCCGCTGGTGCCGCTGGACGGCGGCCGCTTCGCGACCTCCGACCTGAACGACCTGTACCGCCGCGTCATCAACCGCAACAACCGTCTGAAGCGCCTGCTGGAGCTGAAGGCGCCGGAAATCATCCTGCGCAACGAAAAGCGCATGCTGCAGGAAGCCGTCGACTCGCTGCTGGACAACGGCCGCCGCGGCAAGGCCATGACCGGCGCCAACAAGCGCCAGCTCAAGTCGCTGGCCGACATGATCAAGGGCAAGAGCGGCCGCTTCCGTCAGAACCTGCTGGGCAAGCGCGTCGACTACTCGGGCCGTTCGGTCATCGTGGTGGGTCCGCAGCTCAAGCTGCACCAGTGCGGCCTGCCCAAGCTGATGGCCCTGGAACTGTTCAAGCCGTTCATCTTCAACCGCCTGGAGATGATGGGCCTGGCCACGACCATCAAGGCCGCCAAGAAGCTGGTGGAAAGCCAGGAACCGGTGGTCTGGGACATCCTGGAAGAAGTCATCCGCGAACACCCGGTCATGCTCAACCGTGCGCCCACGCTGCACCGTCTGGGCATCCAGGCGTTCGAGCCGGTGCTGATCGAAGGCAAGGCCATCCAGCTGCACCCGCTGGTCTGCGCGGCGTTCAACGCCGACTTCGACGGCGACCAGATGGCCGTCCACGTGCCGCTGTCGCTGGAAGCCCAGCTCGAAGCCCGCACCCTGATGCTGGCCTCGAACAACGTGCTGTTCCCGGCCAACGGCGAACCGTCGATCGTGCCGTCGCAGGACATCGTGCTGGGTCTGTACTACACGACCCGCGAGCGCATCAACGGCAAGGGCGAAGGCATCTTCTTCATGGACGTCGCTGAAGTCCAGCGCGCCTATGACAACGGCGAAGTCGAGCTGCAGTCGCGCATCACCGTGCGCCTGAAGGAGCACGAGCGCGACGAGAACGGTGAATGGCAGCCGGTGATCCGCCGCCACGAAACCACGGTCGGCCGCGCGCTGCTGTCGGAAATCCTGCCCAAGGGCCTGCCCTTCACCGTCCTGAACAAGGCGCTGAAGAAGAAGGAAATCTCGCGCCTGATCAACCAGTCGTTCCGCCGCTGCGGCCTGCGCGACACGGTGATCTTCGCCGACAAGCTGATGCAGTCGGGCTTCCGCCTGGCCACGCGCGGCGGTATCTCCATCGCCATGGGCGACATGCTGATCCCGACCGCCAAGGAAGGCATCCTGGCCGAAGCCAGCCGCGAAGTGAAGGAAATCGACAAGCAGTACTCGTCGGGTCTGGTCACGTCCCAGGAACGCTACAACAACGTGGTGGACATCTGGGGCAAGGCCGGCGACAAGGTCGGCAAGGCGATGATGGAACAACTGGCCACCGAGCCCGTGATCAACCGTCACGGCGAAGAAGTGCGCCAGGAATCGTTCAACTCCATCTACATGATGGCTGACTCGGGCGCCCGCGGTTCGGCCGCCCAGATCCGCCAGCTCGCCGGCATGCGCGGCCTGATGGCCAAGCCGGACGGCTCGATTATCGAAACGCCGATTACCGCGAACTTCCGTGAAGGCCTGAACGTGCTTCAGTACTTCATCTCGACTCACGGTGCGCGTAAGGGTCTGGCCGACACGGCGCTGAAGACCGCGAACTCGGGTTACCTGACCCGCCGTCTGGTCGACGTGACGCAGGACCTGGTGATCACCGAGGACGATTGCGGCACGTCGCAGGGCTACAACATGAAGGCCCTGGTCGAAGGCGGCGAAGTCATCGAACCGCTGCGCGACCGTATCCTGGGCCGCGTCGCGGCCGTGGACATCGTCAACCCGGACACGCAGGAAACGGCCATCGTCGCCGGCACCCTGCTGGACGAAGACATGGTCGACACCATCGACCGCATCGGCGTGGACGAAGTCAAGGTCCGCACCCCGCTGACCTGCGAAACGCGCCACGGCCTGTGCGCGCACTGCTACGGCCGCGACCTCGGCCGCGGCACCTCGGTCAACCAGGGCGAAGCGGTCGGCGTCATCGCCGCCCAGTCCATCGGCGAACCGGGCACGCAGCTCACGATGCGTACGTTCCACATCGGTGGCGCGGCTTCGCGTTCGGCCCTGGCCAGCGCGGTCGAAACCAAGTCCAGCGGCACCGTCGGCTTTGCCAGCACGATGCGCTACGTCACCAACGCCAAGGGTGAACGCGTGGCCATCTCGCGTTCCGGCGAACTGGCGATCTTCGACGACAACGGCCGCGAACGCGAACGCCACAAGATCCCGTACGGCGCGACCGTGCTGGTGGGCGATGGCGAGGCCGTCAAGGCCGGCGCCCGCCTGGCGACGTGGGACCCGCTGACCCGTCCGATCGTGTCGGAATACGGCGGCGCCGTGCGCTTCGAGAACATCGAAGAAGGCGTGACCGTGGCCAAGCAGGTCGACGAAGTCACCGGCCTGTCCACGCTGGTCGTGATCACGCCCAAGACCCGTGGCGGCAAGATCGTCATGCGTCCGCAGATCAAGCTGGTCAACGAGAACGGCGAAGACGTCAAGATCGCCGGCACCGATCACTCGGTGAACATCTCGTTCCCGGTGGGCGCGCTGATCACGGTGCGCGACGGCCAGCAGGTTGCCGTGGGTGAAGTCCTGGCGCGTATTCCGCAGGAATCGCAAAAGACCCGCGACATTACCGGCGGTCTGCCGCGCGTGGCCGAGCTGTTCGAAGCCCGTTCGCCCAAGGACGCCGGCATGCTGGCCGACGTCACCGGCACGGTCTCGTTCGGCAAGGACACCAAGGGCAAGCAGCGCCTGGTCATCACCGACCTGGAAGGCGTCAGCCACGAGTTCCTGATTCCGAAGGAAAAGCAGGTGCTGGTGCACGACGGCCAGGTGGTGAACAAGGGCGAAATGATCGTGGACGGCCCGGCCGATCCCCACGACATCCTGCGCCTGCAAGGCATCGAGAAGCTGGCGACCTACATCGTCGACGAAGTGCAGGACGTCTACCGTCTGCAGGGCGTGAAGATCAACGACAAGCACATCGAAGTGATCGTGCGCCAGATGCTGCGCCGCGTGAACATCGTGGACGCCGGCGATACCGAGTTCATCCCGGGCGAGCAGGTCGAGCGCTCCGAGCTGCTCAACGAGAATGATCGCGTCACGGCCCAGGACCTGCGTCCTGCCACGTACGAGAACGTGCTGCTGGGTATCACCAAGGCGTCGCTGTCGACCGACTCGTTCATCTCGGCCGCCTCGTTCCAGGAAACCACCCGCGTCCTGACCGAAGCCGCCATCATGGGCAAGCGCGACGACCTGCGCGGCTTGAAGGAAAACGTCATCGTCGGCCGCCTGATCCCGGCCGGCACCGGCCTGGCCTACCACCATGCCCGCAAGGACAAGGAAGCGCTGGAGGCCGCGGAACGCGAAGCCGCCCGCCAGCTGGCCAACCCGTTCGAAGACTCGCCGGTCACGGTGGGCTCGGATACGGAAACGCCGGCTTCCGACCTGGGCACGGACGACGCCGAGCAGTAAACCGGTACTGGCGGGACCTCCCGCCAGCAAAAAGGCCGCTGATTGTTATCAGCGGCCTTTTTTTTGCCTTGAAGAAGCGGAGCCAGGCCTACTTCGCGGCCTGCGCCTGGGCGCGCTGGAATGCCGGGCCCCAGACCGGGTGGCCGGCCTCGTTGGGCGCCAGCACGAAAGCGGGGTCGAGCGCGAGAATGCGCGAGAAGCTGTCCTGGCAGAGCTGCGGATAGCGGCTGACGCAATAGCTGAACGCCTGCAGCTTGTACGCTTCGATGCGCACGGCCTTGGTGGAAGTCGCCAGGGTGTCCGAGGTGGCCACGGTGCGGATCACGTCGCCGTAGCGGCCCGCGCTGTATTTCTCGCGCACTTGTTGCAATTGATCCAGCGCTTCGGTGGTCGGCGGACCTTCCGGCTGCATGGAAGTAAGACCGGCACAGCCCGTCAGGAGGGCGGATAAGCCAAGCAGACTACTCAAAACGCGAATTTTCATGGGCTTCCAAAGAGGTAGGGAGTTGATGCCATACGCTATCGTGCCACAGCCTGATGCGCTCGGACATTTTCCGCAATGTCCTTGTGTGGCGGATTGGATAATATTCGCCCTATCCACTTTTGATACCGTATTCGCGCCGTGGCGCAGCTCTCGATCATGTCTCCTACCGCCGGCCTGCCGATGCCGCGTGGCCCGTTTTCCGGCGCCGCGCCGCTCGCGCTGCGCCCCTTGAGCGCCATCGCCGCCAGCACCGCGGGCGGCGTGCCCCAGGCGCGCATCAAACGGCTCCTGTCCGACCTCCTGCCGTCCCTGATCGCCCTGCACGGGCAGGGCGAAATCTGCGGCGACATCTCGCTGGAAACGGTGGGGATGGACGAAAACGCGCGGGCCCACCTGGTGCCCGAACTCATCGTGGCCCGTTCGCGCCGCGTCACCCGCAGTCCGTCGGCCGGCTTCGCGCCGTTCGAGCTCTATACCGATTCAATGGAATGGCCGCGCGGCCCCTGGAGCGACATCTACGCGCTGTGCGCCGTCATGCACGCGCTGGTCACCGGCCGCCGGCCGCCGCCGGCGCCCGAGCGCCGGGCGGAAGACACCTACCAGCCGCTGGTCTCCCTCGATCTGCCCAAGTACAGCCAGGATTTCCTGTCGGTGATCGACGCCGGCCTGTCGATGGCCCCGGCCGACCGCCCGCAGACGCTGGACGAACTGGCCGAGATGCTGGGCGTGGCCGCGCAGCCCGAGGCCGCGCCCGCGCCGGCCGAAGCGAACGAGGCGGCCGCGGCCCAGGCGCTGCCCGCTGCGGCCGCCGCCACCTCGCAGCGTCCCGCACGCGGTCGCCGCGTGCTGTTGTGGCTGCTGCTCATCGCGGCCCTGATCGGCGCCGGCGTCTACGCGTGGCAGCAGTACGGCCCCGGCGCGCAGAACGCGCTGATCACCCGTTCCGAACTGGTGCAGCCGAATCCGCCCGCGGTCCATCCCTTGCCGCAGGCCGCGCCGGAGCCGGCGCCCGCGCCGGTCGTCCCGCCGGGCCCTGCGCCCGCGCCCCAGCCGTCCGAACCGCCCGCGCCGGCCGGCGCCAATGCCGCGGCCGCGGAAAATCCGGCGCCGGCCGACACGCCCGCGCCGCCGGCGGCGGCGCCCGAGGCCGCGCAGCCCGAAGCGCCGGCGGCGGCCGCCGCCGAAGAGGCTCCCAAGCCCAAGCCCGTGCCCGTGCTGGTGCGGCTCGACATACGTCCGTGGGGCGAGGTGTGGATCAATGGGGTGGCGCGCGGCGTCAGCCCGCCGGTCAAGGAGCTGCGGCTGATTCCGGGCAAGTACCAGGTGGTGCTGCGCAATGCCGGCCTGCCGCCGTACCGCATGACCCTGGAGGTCAAGGCCGGCCGCCCGGCGCTGATCTCCCACACCTTCCAGTAGGCGCTACGCCATCGGCAGGCGCAGCGTGAAGACCGAGCCGGCGCCCGGCTCGCTGCTGACTTCCACCGAGCCGCCGTGGCGTTCGGCCACGGTGCGCACGAACGCCAGCCCCAGGCCCGCGCCGCCCACGTCGCCGCGGGTGTCGACGCCGACGCGCGAGAACGGCTCGAACAGCCGGGCCAGGTCCTCGGCCGCGATGCCCTGGCCCTGGTCGCGGATGGCGGCGCGCCAGAAGCCCGGCTCTTCGTCTATGCCGCACTCGATGCGGGTCCGCGCGGGGCTGTACTTGATCGCGTTGTCGATCAGGTTGCACAGCGCGCGCATCAGCAGGGTCTGGTCGCCGCGCACATAGGCCGCGGGCAAGGGCAGGCGCAACTCCAGCGCGATGCCGCGCTTTTGCGCCGAGGCCCAGAATTCGTCCGCGGCGTCCTGCAGCAGGCTGGCCAGGTCCAGTTCCACGGCGCTGATGACCATGGACTCGGCGCGCGTCAGGTGCACGAAGTCGTCGACCAGGTGCAGCGTGCGCCGCGCCAGCATGGCGATGCGGTCCAGCGTGGCGCCGTGGTCGCCCTGCGCTGCGCCTTCCTGCTTCATTTCCACCAGCGCCAGGATGGAGCTCTGCGGCGCGCGCATGTCGTGCGAGATGAAGCGCAGCGTCTCTTCGCGCTGGCGTTCGGCCTGGCGGATGCGGGAGATGTCGGTCAGCGTGGCGACGGTGCCGGCGAAGTTGCCCTCGGCGGTATGGATGGGCGCGCATTTCAGGATCAGATCGCGTCCCGCATGGTCGCGCAGTTCCAGGTCCGCGCTCCACGGCGAGCCGGCGGCGGCCGGCCCCTGGCCGCTCAGCGCTTCGGCCACGCGCTGGCGCGTGGCGGGATCGGAGATGGTCTTTTCCAGCAGGTGGATGGCCGGGCGGCCCACGCGCGGCGGCCGCATGCCCAGGCGCTGGAAGTACATGACGGCGGCCCGGTTGCGGAATTGCATGCGCCCGTCCTGGTCGAACACCAGCGTGGCGTCGGGCATGCCGTCCAGGCCGTCGGCCAGGAAGCGCCGCAGGTTGCGCACGCGCGCCAGCGCGCGGCGCAGTTCGCCGACGCGGCTTTCGAGCGAAGCGCTGGGCCCCGCGGCCTGGGCGCGCGCCTCGTTCATCACCGGCGGGTACTCGCGCTGCAGGCGGCGCAATTCATTGTCCATGTAGCGCAGCGCCGCTTCCTGGCTGCGCCAGCTCCACAAGGGATAGCACAGCGCCACCCCCAGCAGCGCCGCCGAGGGCGCGAACCAGAAGCGGCCATAGGCCAGAAACAGCAGCGCCGCCAGCAGGATGCCGGCCAGCAGCCCGACACAGACCAGCAGCGCGCGCTTGGGCGACAGCCGCCACAAGGCCAGGCAGGCCAGCATCACCGGCAGCGCCGAGAACAGCGCGCTCCACCAGGCCGGCGGCTGCACGTACGCGATGTCCTCGCGCGCCGCGTGCAGCAGGTTGGCGATGATCTCCACTCCCGACATGCCGCTGACGTCATGCGAGACGGGCGTCGGATAGGCGTCGCCCAGGCCGGTGGCCCAGGCGCCCACCAGCACGTACTTGCCGCGCAGTTCATCGGGCGGGATATCGCCGCGCAGCACCGACAGGTACGACACCGTGCGCACATGCGCGGTGGGGCCGGCGTAGGGAATCAGGATGCTGCCGTCCGGCGCGGCGCGCCGCAGCAGCCGCTGCGCCTGTTGCGCCTGGCCGCCGACCTCCAGCATCGACAGGGCCAGGTGCTGCCAGCGTCGGCCGTTCACCTGCGCGGCCAGCGTGGCCGCGCGCACCACGCCGTCGGAATCGATGCGCGCATTGATGAAGCCCAGGCCGGCGGCGGCCTGCGCCAGCGGCGCGATGGGAGCGTTGACGGCGGAGGGATGGTCCAGCCGGTTCAGCACGACAGGCAGCACCGTGCGGCCGTTGCGCCGGATGCTGTCGGCCAGGAAGCGGTCGTCGTCCGAATAGACCCCGTCCGCTTCGCCGAAGATCAGGTCCAGCCCCACGGCGCGGGCGCCATGCAGCCGGTCCAGCAGCGCCGCGTGGACCGCGCGCCGCCAGGGCCAGCGGCCCAGCGCGTCGATGCTGGCGTCGTCGATCGCCACGATCAGGATGTCGGGATCGGCGCCGCGGCCCGTCACCGAGACGGCGCGGTCGTAGAGGATCTGGTCGACCCGGCCGAGTCCGTTGAACCAGCCCAGGACCGCGGCCAGCAGCGCCAGCGCCAACGTCAGCCATAGCCCTGAGCGCGAGGTCCGGTCCTGCGGATCGGCGGCGGCCATGAGGTTCCTTGCGGCGCTAGTACTCGGTGAGCGTGATGAAGCCGCCCGTGCCGCTGGCCACGCCCAGCCCGTAGGCGGTCATGAGCTGGTTGGCGCCTTCGAAGGTCGCGACCGCGTCCTTGCCGCTCAGGCCCAGGTTGTCCACGGCCCGCACCGATACGTAATACGTGCCCGGCCCGGGCGCGGAGAAGCGGATGTCCTGGTTGTCGGGAAAGTCGGCCGACGATACCGGCAGGGCGCCTTCGGCGTCGCGCGAGACCCGCACCAGATAGCTGCGGGCGCCGGCCACGGGCGAGACCGGGGCGGTCCATACGCCGCCGCCGGCGCGCGCGGGTTCGCCCAGCTGCGGCGCGGGGAGGAGGGCCCGCATGCCGGCGACCGTGCCGTCGGCGCCGACCGCCGCGCCATAACCCTTGGCCACGGCCACCGGCCTGGCCGGGCGCGCGCCCGGGGCGTGGGGCTGTAGGCGGACGCTGCCGTCCAGCACCTCGCTGTGCACGCCCTGCGCGCTGCTCTGCACGCGGAAACGCGTGCCGCGCACCCCGGTCACCGCCACCGGCGTGCGGACCTCGAAGCGGCCCACGCCTTCGCCGGCGGGCGCCACCGAAGACTCGACGCCGCCACGGCGCACCTCGACGATGGAATCGGTCAGCGCCGTGCCTTCGAACTGGCGCAGGCGGGTCAGTTCGACCGCGCCGCCGGCCGGCAGGGTGAGCTTGGAGCCATCGGCCAGTTCCAGCGTGACGAAGCCGTTGGCGGCGGTGGACACGGTGCTGCCTTCGGCCACCGCGTCGCCGGCGCGCAGCGATTTGCCGTCGAGCTCGGCCTGGCCGCTGACGTGCACCACGCGCGCGCTGGCCGGGCGCACGGGAATCATGGAAAGCGGAATGTGCAGTTCCAGGCCGATGGGCAGCAATTCCGGCGTCACCACGCGGTTCAGGCTCTGCAGCGGGCCCCAGTTGGCCTGGTTGCGCGTGTAGCGGGTGGCCAGGTCGATGAGGGTGTCGCCCTGGCGCACGCGATAGATGAAATCGTCGCCGAGCGCGCCCGCCGGCTGGCTGTGCGCCGGCGCCAGGATGCTCAGGCAGGAAATCAGGGCAAGCAAAGAAAGCGCGCGGCAGCGGCTCATGACTAGCGGTTCTCCAGGGGTGCGCGCGGGGGCGCTTACAGTGGATGGGCGGGCGTGTCTTCGGCCGGGCTGGTCAGTTCCAGCCGGTAGCCCAGCGCGTAGGAGGAAGACAGGCGCACGCCGTGCTCGGGGCGCAGCTGGAGCTTTTGCCGGATGTTCGACAAATGGGTGTCCAGCGTGCGCGAGGTGGCCGGGATCTCCCGGTTCCAGACGCACTCGGCCAGCACGTCGCGCGACATGAGGCGGCCGATATTGCGGAAAAACAGCAGCGCCAGATCGAATTCCTTGGGAGCCAGCGCGACCGGCGCGCCGTCCAGGGAAATCGTGCGCGCGCCCGGCTCGATGCGGTAGCGGGCGACCTCGAAGCCCTCGCGGACGGGCTCGGAGATCTGGCTGCGGCGCAGCAGCGCGGCCACGCGCGCCAGCAGTTCCTGGGGGCGCAGCGGCTTGACGATGTAATCGTCGGCGCCCGCGCGCAGGCCCTCGACCAGGTCGTCCTCGCTGGAGCGGTTGGTCAGGAAGATAACGGGAATGCGCGCGCCGATATTGGCGCGCAGCCAGCGCACTACGTCGTCGCCGTCGATATCGGGCAGGTGCCAGTCCAGCAATACCAGGTCGAAATGCTCCGTGCGCAGTGCGGCCAGGAGATCCCGGCTTTGCTGGTAGCTGGCGCAGGAGTATCCGGCGGTGGTCAAGACTTGCTGGATGCGGCGGGCTTGGTCCAGGTCATCTTCCAGCGACGCGATTTTCATCAGACGTGTTCTCGCGAAGGTTTGCTACGCAAGCGCGCGCTATGGCGCCCTACTGCAAGAGGGTAAGGGAATTCGTGTAAACGAATGATAACTCGGGCTGTGTCCCCGCTGGCTACGTTATGCCAAGAACTGTCAAACATTGCAAAGTTGACGAATCTTGACTGGAGTTGTTGCGCAACACCGCGCCACACTGTCTCAAACATCCCACTACCAGAGGCACTGGAGGGAATCGACCGTATTGCTGAGTGGAACAAACATGAATCAATTGTGCGTACTTATGATGTCGCCGGACGAAGCGGCCCGCGGGGCGGCCGTGTCCGCGCTGCTGCAGGCCGGCATATCGGCGCGCGGCTGTTCGACGTCCCTGGAGCTGTTCGGATTGCTCAACGGCGGCGCCTATGACGTCGTGATCCTGGACGTGGGCGCGCTGGGCGAGATCGGCTACGCCCTGGTGGCGCGGCTGCATGGCTCCTCGTCCCTGGGCATCGTGGTGACGGGCGCCGACCTGTCGGTGGACGGCCGCCTGCGCTGCCTGCAAAGCGGCGCCGACGCCTGCCTGCCCGAGCCGCAGGACCCGCGCGAGCTGGCCTGCATCCTGCTGGCGCTGGCGCGCCGCCTGCCGCCCGGCCGCGCGGGAGCCGGGGCGGAAGCGCCCGGCAACGGCCAGTGGGAGCTGCGCGACCAGGGCTGGACCCTGGCCTCGCCCAGCGGCACCACCATTTCGCTGTCGGCCAACGAGCGCCTGGTCGTGCGTTCGCTGCTGGAAGTGGCGGGCAGGGCGGTCGGGCGCACCGAGCTGGGCGAAGGCCTGCAGGTCGAAGGCGGCAGCGCGCGCGCCAGCGGTTCGCGCAGCATCGACGTGATCGTCAGCCGCCTGCGGCGCAAGGCCGAGCTGGCCGGCGTGATCCTGCCGATCCGCACCGTCTACGGCAGCGGCTACCTGTTCGCCGACCAGTAAAAAACCGGCGCAAACCCACGCGCGGGGCTACACTGATCGCTGCCGCCGCATACGTGGAAACCCGGACCGGGCGGCGCGGCCCGCGACCCGGATCTGCGGTTTATGCGGCCCCAATTTTCATGACCGGCGCTTAACTGGCCGTCTTCTGCCGGCAACATGCCGTCTGGCAGGGTTTACAAATTTCTTTGACAGTGCGCCCGAATCTCAGTTATGCTAAAGGGCTAACTGCTTTATCTCGCGCGCAAAATCTGTACGCGGTGGGGTTTGGAAGTTCGGGTCATGGGCGAAGGTGCGTCACGAGCCATTCAAGCATGATCCGCCAGGCGGGGGGCTGGTACTCCCGCGGCGACTTCCCTGCCGCATCCGGTTTTGTGCGTTTTGTCACAGTTTGTTGGCAAGCCCGCTCTTTTACGTATTCGAACGTTTGAGGCGGTTTTGCGCGAACTGCCTGCTCCGGAGGCTCTCCGCCTCGGGACACTAGTACGAAAGTACTTACCAGTGGTACGTAAAAGGGATTTCAAAGGTCATGCCTACCATTAGCCAACTCGTGCGCAAGCCGCGCGAAGTCAGCATCATCAAAAGCAAGAGCCCCGCGCTCGAAAACTGCCCGCAACGCCGCGGCGTGTGCACTCGCGTGTACACCACCACCCCCAAGAAGCCGAACTCCGCTCTGCGTAAGGTTGCCAAAGTGCGTCTGACCAACGGTTACGAAGTCATTTCGTACATCGGCGGCGAAGGCCACAACCTGCAAGAGCACTCGGTGGTTCTGGTGCGTGGCGGTCGTGTGAAGGACTTGCCCGGTGTGCGTTATCACATCGTGCGCGGTTCCCTCGACCTGCAAGGCGTCAAGGATCGTAAGCAAGCCCGCTCGAAGTACGGCGCCAAGCGCCCGAAGAAGGCCTGATAACGAATCGGTAGTACCCCGAAGTGGCGGAAGTCCGTCACCAGGGAAGTGCAACCGCGCCATCCGCATACAGGAAGGTGCGCGGCACGTAAGGGGTCGTCCCATTGGGCGGCCATGGCCGTGTAATGAAGCACGGTTCAACTGAACAGACACAAGGAAGCAACAATGCCCCGTCGTCGCGAAGTACCCAAGCGCGAGATTCTGCCCGATCCCAAGTTCGGCAGCGTCGAGCTCGCCAAGTTCATGAACGTCGTCATGCTGGACGGCAAGAAGGCCGTCGCCGAGCGCATCGTCTATGGCGCCCTCGAGCAAGTCGCCACCAAGACCGGCAAGGAGCCGATCGAGGTGTTCAGCCTGGCGATCAACAACATCAAGCCGATCGTCGAAGTCAAGAGCCGCCGCGTGGGCGGTGCCAACTACCAAGTGCCGGTTGAAGTGCGCCCCGTGCGCCGCCTGGCCCTGGCTATGCGTTGGCTCCGTGAAGCCGCCAAGAAGCGTGGCGAAAAGTCGATGGATCTGCGCCTTGCTGGCGAACTGATCGACGCATCCGAAGGACGTGGCGCCGCGATGAAGAAGCGCGAAGACACGCACAAGATGGCCGAGGCCAACAAGGCCTTCAGCCATTTCCGCTGGTAATTTAAGGACTAACCCACCATGGCCCGCAAAACCCCGATCGAGCGCTATCGCAACATTGGTATCTCTGCGCACATCGATGCAGGGAAAACCACCACGACCGAACGTATCCTGTTCTACACCGGCGTCAATCACAAGATTGGCGAAGTGCATGATGGCGCAGCCACCATGGACTGGATGGAGCAAGAACAAGAGCGTGGCATCACCATTACGTCGGCTGCTACGACGGCGTTTTGGCGTGGCATGGCTAAGAACTACCCCGAGCACCGCATCAACATCATCGACACCCCGGGGCACGTGGACTTCACCATCGAGGTGGAGCGTTCCATGCGCGTCCTGGACGGCGCCTGCATGGTGTACTGCGCGGTGGGCGGCGTTCAGCCGCAGTCCGAAACCGTGTGGCGTCAGGCCAACAAGTACGGCGTGCCGCGTCTGGCCTTCGTCAACAAGATGGACCGCACCGGCGCCAACTTCTTCAAGGTCTATGACCAGCTGAAGACGCGCCTGCGCGCCAACCCCGTGCCCGTGGTGATCCCCATCGGCGCCGAAGACACCTTCAAGGGCGTCATCGACCTCGTCAAGATGAAAGCGATCATCTGGGACGAAGCCAGCCAGGGCATCAAGTTCGAGTACGAAGACATCCCGGCCGAGCTGCAGAGCACCGCTGAAGAGTGGCGCGAAAAGCTGGTCGAGGCTGCCGCCGAATCGTCCGAGGAACTGATGAACAAGTACCTCGAGACCGGCGCGCTGGAAGAAGCCGAGATCAACCTGGCCATCCGCCAGCGCACCATCGCCGGCGAAATCCAGCCGATGCTGTGCGGCACCGCCTTCAAGAACAAGGGTGTGCAGCGCATGCTCGACGCCGTCATCGACTACCTGCCCTCGCCCGTGGACATCCCGCCGGTCGAAGGCACCGATGACGCCGGCAACGAAGTCAAGCGCCAAGCCGACGACGGCGAGAAGTTCTCGGCCCTGGCGTTCAAGCTGATGACGGACCCGTTCGTCGGTCAGCTGACCTTCGTGCGCGTGTACTCGGGCGTCCTGAAGTCGGGCGACACCGTGTACAACCCGGTCAAGGGCAAGAAGGAACGTATCGGCCGCATCCTGCAGATGCACGCGAACAACCGCGAGGAAATCAAGGAAGTTCTGGCTGGCGACATCGCCGCCGTCGTGGGCCTGAAGGACGTGACCACCGGCGAAACGCTGTGCGACGTCGACTCGCACGTGACGCTGGAGCGCATGGAGTTCCCCGAGCCCGTGATTTCGCAGGCCGTGGAACCCAAGTCCAAGGCCGACCAGGAAAAGATGGGCCTGGCGCTGTCGCGCCTGGCGCAGGAAGACCCGTCGTTCCGCGTGCGCAGCGACGAAGAATCCGGCCAGACCATCATTTCCGGCATGGGCGAGCTGCACCTGGAAATTCTGGTCGACCGCATGAAGCGCGAATTCGGCGTGGAAGCGAACGTCGGCAAGCCCCAGGTGGCCTACCGCGAAACCATCCGCAAGACCTGCGAGGAAGTCGAAGGCAAGTTCGTCAAGCAGTCGGGCGGTCGCGGCCAGTACGGTCACGTGGTCCTGAAGGTCGAACCGCTGGAGCCGGGCGGCGGCTACGAGTTCGTGGACGCCATCAAGGGCGGCGTGGTGCCGCGCGAGTTCATCCCCGCGGTGGACAAGGGCATCCAGGAAACGCTGCCTTCGGGCATCCTGGCCGGCTACCCGGTCGTGGACGTCAAGGTCACGCTGTTCTTCGGTTCGTACCACGACGTGGACTCGAACGAAAACGCGTTCAAGATGGCCGGCTCGATGGCGTTCAAGGAAGGCATGCGCAAGGCCAGCCCTGTGCTGCTGGAACCGATGATGGCCGTTGAAGTCGAAACGCCTGAAGACTACGCCGGCACCGTGATGGGCGACCTGTCCTCGCGTCGCGGCATGGTCCAGGGCATGGACGACATGGTTGGCGGCGGCAAGACCATCAAGGCCGAAGTTCCGCTGGCCGAGATGTTCGGTTACGCCACGAACCTGCGTTCGCTGACGCAAGGTCGTGCCACGTACACGATGGAATTCAAGCATTACTCCGAGGCCCCCAAGAACGTCGCTGACGAAGTCATCGCCGCTCGGGCCAAGTAAATAACCCTCGCCGCGTCCGCCCACAAGGCGGCGCGGCAAATATCGAAATTTCCTTGAAAGTCAAAGGATAGAGATCATGGCAAAAGGCAAGTTTGAACGCACCAAGCCGCACGTGAACGTCGGCACCATCGGTCACGTCGACCACGGCAAGACCACCCTGACGGCGGCCATCACGACCGTTCTGTCGACCAAGTTCGGCGGCGAAGCCCGCGGCTACGACCAGATCGACGCGGCTCCTGAAGAAAAGGCTCGCGGCATCACCATCAACACCGCCCACGTCGAGTACGAAACGGAAACGCGCCACTACGCGCACGTTGACTGCCCGGGCCACGCCGACTACGTGAAGAACATGATCACGGGCGCGGCGCAAATGGACGGCGCGATCCTGGTGGTGTCGGCCGCTGACGGCCCGATGCCGCAGACCCGCGAACACATCCTGCTGTCGCGCCAGGTGGGCGTGCCCTACATCATCGTCTTCCTGAACAAGGCTGACATGGTCGACGACGCCGAGCTGCTCGAGCTGGTCGAAATGGAAGTGCGCGAACTGCTGTCGAAGTACGACTTCCCGGGCGACGACACCCCGATCATCAAGGGTTCGGCCAAGCTGGCGCTGGAAGGCGACAAGGGCGAACTGGGCGAACAGGCCATCCTGTCGCTGGCCCAGGCGCTGGATTCGTACATCCCGACGCCGGAGCGCGCGGTTGACGGTTCGTTCCTGATGCCGGTCGAAGACGTGTTCTCGATCTCGGGTCGCGGCACCGTGGTGACCGGCCGTATCGAACGCGGCGTGATCAAGGTCGGCGAAGAAATCGAAATCGTGGGCATCACCCCGACGGTCAAGACGACCTGCACGGGCGTGGAAATGTTCCGCAAGCTGCTGGACCAGGGCCAGGCTGGCGACAACGTCGGCATCCTGCTGCGCGGCACCAAGCGTGAAGACGTCCAGCGCGGCCAGGTTCTGGCCAAGCCGGGCTCGATCACCCCGCACACGGAATTCACCTCCGAGGTGTACATCCTGTCCAAGGAAGAAGGCGGCCGCCACACCCCGTTCTTCAACGGCTACCGTCCCCAGTTCTACTTCCGTACGACGGACGTGACGGGCACGATCGACCTGCCGGCCGACAAGGAAATGGTTCTGCCGGGCGACAACGTGACGATGACCGTCAAGCTGCTGGCCCCGATCGCCATGGAAGAAGGTCTGCGTTTCGCCATCCGTGAAGGCGGCCGTACCGTCGGCGCCGGCGTGGTCGCCAAGATCATCGCCTAAGTAGCACCCATCAGCGAAGGCGGCTCAGTCCTCCCCGGCCGCCTTCGTCTTTCGTTCTTTAGGAAACGCCATGAAAAACCAAAAGATCCGCATCCGTCTGAAGGCTTTCGATTACAAGCTGATCGACCAGTCCGCTGCGGAAATCGTCGATACCGCCAAGCGTACCGGCGCCGTTGTCCGTGGCCCCGTGCCGCTGCCCACGCGCATCCGCCGCTACGACGTCCTGCGTTCGCCGCACGTGAACAAGACGTCGCGCGACCAGTTCGAGATCCGTACCCATCAGCGCCTGATGGACATCGTGGATCCCACCGACAAGACCGTTGACGCCCTGATGCGTCTGGACCTGCCGGCCGGCGTCGACGTCGAAATCGCGCTGCAGTAAGACCGCAAGACCTTCGAGCCTGCTACCTTCGCCGGCAGGCCCGGAAAAAGAAAAGCCGCATTCCCCGGAATGCGGCTTTTTTGTTTGTGGCGCGCAACGGCCAATCGCGCTAAGTGCTTGTGCTGCCTGAAAAAAACGTGCTAATATGCGAAGCTTGCCATTTTGTGGCAAGAGCAGCTATGGAAAAAAGGCGGGCGGGTTCGATTTTCAGAGCCATCGTGCCTTTGACCAGGTTGAACATAGTCGTAGGGCAGAGGCCGTTACCCTTTGCCTGATTAGCCCCGACCAATCGCAGTCGGGAATGGAGAAAACGATGTCGAATTCGACACCCACGCCCGCCGCTCACCGGCTGGGGCTGGTGGGTCGCAAGGTCGGCATGACCCGCATTTTCACCGAGGATGGCGAATCCATTCCGGTGACCGTGCTGGACGTGTCGAACAACCGCGTGACCCAAGTTAAGTCGCTGGAAACCGACGGCTACGCCGCGATCCAGGTGGCTTATGGCACTCGTCGTGCCTCGCGCGTGGCTCAGCCGCAAACGGGCCACTACGCCAAGGCCGGCGCTGAAGCCGGCAGCATCCTGAAAGAATTCCGCCTTGATCCCGCCCGCGCCGCCGAATTCGCGGCTGGTGCCGTGATCGCCGTGGAATCGGTGTTCGAAGCCGGCCAACAGGTCGACGTCACGGGCACCACCATCGGTAAAGGCTTCGCCGGTACCATCAAGCGCCACAACTTCGGTTCGCAGCGCGCGTCGCACGGTAACTCCCGTTCGCACCGCGTCCCGGGCTCGATTGGTCAAGCTCAAGATCCGGGCCGTATCTTCCCGGGTAAGCGCATGGCCGGTCACCTGGGTGATGTCACCCGCACCGTTCAAAACCTCGACGTCGTTCGCGTTGACGCTGAGCGCGGCCTGCTGCTGGTCAAGGGCGCCGTCCCCGGCCACGCTGGCGCCGACATCGTCGTGCGTCCGGCCATCAAGGCCCCGGCCAAGAAGGGAGCGTAAGTAAATGGATCTCAAGCTCCTGAACGACCAAGGTCAGGCCGCCGCGACTTTCAGCGCGCCCGACACGATCTTCGGCCGCGACTTCAACGAAGCCCTGATTCATCAGATCGTGGTGGCCTTCCAGGCCAACGCCCGTTCCGGCAACCGCGCTCAGAAGGATCGTGCCGAAGTCAAGCACACCACCAAGAAGCCCTGGCGCCAGAAGGGTACCGGCCGCGCTCGCGCCGGTATGACCTCGTCGCCGCTGTGGCGTGGGGGTGGTCGGACTTTCCCGAACTCGCCCGAAGAGAACTTCAGCCAGAAGGTCAACAAGAAGATGTACCGCGCCGGGATCCGCTCGATCCTGTCGCAGCTGGCTCGCGAAGACCGCATCGCCGTCGTCGAATCGTTCGATCTGGAATCGCCCAAGACCAAGGCCGCCGCTGCAAAGCTGAAGAGCCTGGGCCTGGACTCGGTCCTGATCATCACCGACAGCGTCGATGAAAATGTTTACCTCGCCACCCGCAACCTGCCGCACGTTGCCGTTGTCGAGCCCCGTTATGCCGATCCGTTGTCGCTGGTCCACTACAAGAAAGTGCTGATCACCAAGCCGGCCATCGCTCAACTCGAGGAGATGCTGGGATGAACGCTGAACGCTTGATGCAAGTCATTCTGGCGCCGATCGTGACCGAAAAGGCCACCTTCGTTGCCGAGAAGAATCAGCAAGTCGCTTTCCGTGTCGTGGCTGACGCTACCAAGCCGGAAATCAAGGCTGCCGTCGAACTGCTCTTCAAGGTGCAGGTCGAGTCCGTGCAGGTCCTCAACCGTAAGGGCAAAGTCAAGCGCTTTGGCCGATTCGTTGGCCGCCGCCGCAATGAGCGCAAGGCCTACGTCTCGCTCAAGGACGGCCAGGAAATCGACTTTGCGGAGGTGAAGTAAATGGCCCTCGTAAAAGTTAAGCCGACTTCGGCTGGCCGCCGTGGCATGGTGAAGGTCGTCAGCCCGAACCTGCACAAGGGCGAGCCCTACGCGCCGCTGCTGGAAAAGAAGACCCGTGGCTCGGGCCGTAACAACAACGGCCACATCACGGTCCGCCATCGTGGCGGCGGTCACAAGCAACACTACCGTGTCGTCGACTTCCGTCGCGACAAGGATGGCATTCCGGCCAAGGTCGAGCGTCTGGAATACGACCCCAACCGTACGGCGCACATCGCTCTGCTGTGCTACGCCGACGGCGAACGTCGCTACATCATCGCTCCGCGCGGCCTGGAAGTGGGCGCCACGCTGGTCTCGGGCATCGAAGCCCCGATCCGCGCCGGCAACACCCTGCCGATCCGCAACATCCCGGTGGGTACGACCATTCACTGCGTCGAAATGATCCCTGGCAAGGGTGCCCAGATGGTCCGCTCGGCCGGCGCTTCCGCCGTCCTGCTGGCCCGTGAAGGCGTCTACGCTCAGGTCCGTCTGCGCTCGGGTGAAGTCCGCCGTGTGCACATCGAGTGCCGCGCCACCATCGGTGAAGTCGGTAACGAAGAACACAGCCTGCGCCAGATCGGCAAGGCCGGTGCAATGCGTTGGCGCGGTGTCCGCCCGACGGTCCGTGGCGTCGCCATGAACCCGGTGGATCACCCGCACGGTGGCGGTGAAGGCCGTACCGGTGAAGCACGCGAACCGGTCAGCCCGTGGGGCACTCCGGCGAAGGGTTACAAGACCCGTCGCAACAAGCGGACGAACAATATGATCGTCCAACGGCGCAAGCGCAAGTAAGAGGCGAACACTATGTCACGTTCGATCAAGAAAGGCCCGTTTGTCGATGCTCACCTGATCAAGAAGGTGGACACGGCCGTCGCGGGCAAAGACAAGAAGCCGATCAAGACCTGGTCGCGTCGCTCGACGATCCTGCCCGAGTTCATCGGTCTGACGATCGCTGTGCACAACGGCAAGCAACATGTTCCCGTGTACATCAACGAGAACATGGTCGGTCACAAGCTGGGCGAGTTCGCGCTGACCCGCACGTTCAAGGGTCACGCCGCGGACAAGAAGGCGAAGAGGTAAGCGATGGAAACTACTGCCATTATCCGTGGGGTTCACATCTCCGCTCAAAAGACGCGCCTGGTTGCGGATCTGATCCGCGGCAAGTCCGTCGCGCAAGCGTTGAACATCCTCACCTTCTCGCCGAAGAAGGCCGCCGCCATCCTGAAGAAGGCTGTCGAGTCCGCCATCGCCAACGCCGAGCACAACGACGGCGCCGATATCGACGAACTGAAGGTCACCACGATTTTCGTGGACAAGGCCCAGTCGATGAAGCGCTTCTCCGCTCGCGCCAAGGGCCGCGGCAACCGTATCGAGAAGCAGACCTGCCACATCACGGTCAAGGTCGGAGCTTAAGGAGTCACGATGGGTCAGAAAATTCACCCCACTGGGTTCCGTCTCGCGGTCACCCGTAATTGGTCCTCGCGTTGGTTCGCCGACGACAAGGCCTTCGGCTCGATGCTGGCCGAAGACATCCGCGTGCGCGAGTACCTGAAGAAGAAGCTCAAGAGCGCCTCCGTCGGTCGCGTGATCATCGAGCGTCCCGCCAAGAATGCCCGCATCACCGTCTACTCGGCTCGTCCGGGCGTGGTGATCGGCAAGCGCGGCGAAGACATCGAAAGCCTGAAGGCTGATCTGCAGCGCCTGATGGGCGTGCCCGTGCACGTCAACATCGAAGAAATCCGCAAGCCGGAAACCGATGCTCAACTGATCGCCGACTCGATCTCGCAACAGCTCGAGAAGCGCATCATGTTCCGCCGCGCCATGAAGCGCGCGATGCAGAACGCCATGCGTCTGGGTGCCCAAGGCATCAAGATCATGAGCTCGGGCCGTCTGAACGGTATCGAAATTGCCCGCACCGAGTGGTATCGCGAAGGCCGTGTGCCGCTGCACACGCTCAAGGCCAACATCGACTACGGCACCTCCGAAGCCCACACCACGTACGGCGTGATCGGCATCAAGGTCTGGGTCTACAAGGGCGACATGCTGGCCAACGGCGAACTGCCGCCGGAAACCGCCGCCCCGCGTGAAGAAGAACGTCGTCCGCGCCGCGCTCCGCGCGGTGATCGTCCGGACGGTGCTCGCACCGGTCGTCCGGGTGGTCGTGGCCGTGGTCCCCGCAAGGCGGACGCTGCTCCGGCGCCTGAAGGAGAATAACCATGCTGCAACCCTCTCGCAGAAAGTATCGCAAAGAGCAGAAGGGCCGCAACACCGGTCTGGCGACCCGCGGCACCAACGTGTCGTTCGGCGAATTCGGTCTGAAGGCCACCGGCCGTGGCCGTCTGACCGCCCGTCAGATCGAAGCCGCTCGTCGTGCCATCAATCGTCACATCAAGCGTGGCGGCCGTATCTGGATTCGTATCTTCCCGGATAAGCCCATCTCGCAGAAGCCTGCCGAAGTCCGTATGGGTAACGGTAAGGGCAACCCGGAGTACTGGGTCGCCGAAATCCAGCCCGGCAAGGTGCTCTACGAAATGGAAGGGGTTAGCGAAGAGCTCGCGCGTGAAGCTTTCCGCCTGGCCGCTGCCAAGCTGCCGATTTCGACCACGTTCGTCGCGCGTCATATCGGTGCTTAAGGAGTACTAAGATGAAAGCCAGCGAACTCCGTTCGAAAGACGCCGCCGAGCTCGGCAAAGAGCTCGAAAGCCTGCTGAAGGCACAATTCGGTCTGCGTATGCAGAAGGCCACGCAGCAGCTTGCCAACACCAGCCAGCTGCGCAACGTGCGCCGCGACATCGCGCGCGTGCGTACCTTGCTGACCGAGAAGGCAGGGAAATAAAGATGAGCGAAACTCAAAACACCCAAGTGGCCAAGCGCCAGCGTACGCTGGTCGGCAAGGTCGTCAGCAACAAGATGGACAAGACTGTCGTCGTGCTCGTCGAGCGCCGCGTCAAGCACCCCATCTTCGGCAAGATCATCATGCGTTCCGCGAAGTACAAGGCGCACGATGAATCGAACCAGTACAACGAAGGCGATACGGTTGAAATCGCTGAAGGCCGTCCCATCTCGCGCTCGAAGTCGTGGCGCGTGGTGCGTCTGGTTGAAGCCGCACGTATCATCTAAGTGAAAGCAGTTTGTCGGAACGGTTCGCCGTTCCGATAATGAAACGGCAAGGGATCAAACCCTTGCCGTTTTTTTTGCGCCGTGCGGAAGTGTGGCGGGGCTTGTTTTCAGCGGTGGGCCATCTCGCGCAGCCGGCCCGCGATGCCGGTGGGAAAGTAATACACCGACACCACGAACAGGATGCCCAGCCACAGCAGCCAGCGGTCGGGTTCGAACAGCAGGGCCAGCGGCGCGACGCCGGAGACCAGGCCGTGCACGTGGTGCAGGCCGTCCTGCAGATAGCTCTGGGCGAATACGAACAGGCTGGCGCCCACCACCGCGCCATACATGGTGCCCATGCCGCCGATCACCAGCATCAGCAGGATATTGAGCATGATCTCGAACGACAGCGAGGCGTCGGGGCCGTTGTAGCGCAGCCAGAGCGCGTACATGGCGCCGGCCAGCGTGGCGAAGGCGGCCGCCAGGAGATTGGACAGGCTGCGGTACAGCACGGTGCGGTAGCCGATGGCTTCAGCGCGGAAGGGGTTCTCGCGGATCGCCTGCAGCACGCGGCCGAAGGGCGAGTTCACGATGCGCAGCAGCAGCAGGAACAGCACCAGGCAGACCGCGGCGATCAGGTAGTAGGTGATGATGCGGCCGTCCACGTTCACGCCGAACAGCGGCTCGGAGAACGGCCGGAAGGCCGGGCGCAGCATCTGCGGCACCTTGAAGCTCAGGCCGTCCTCGCCGCCGGTCAGGTGCGACAGCTGCGACACCAGGGTCTGGAACGCGGCGGCCACCGCCAGCGTGATCATGGCGTAGAAGATGGCGCGCACCCGCAGGCTGGCCAGGCCGATCAAGAGCGCGAAGGCCAGCGACACCGCCAGGCCGGCGGCCGTGCCGGCCAGTATCGCGGTCCAGCCGGGCTCCATGCGCACGCTGGCGATGGCCACGCCATAGGCGCCGATGCCGAAGAACATGGTGTGCGCGAAACTGACGATGCCGGTGTAGCCCAGCAGCAGGTCGTAGCTGGCCACCAGGATCACGAACACCAGGATTTTGGCGGCCACGGCCAGCGACTTCGGGCCGGGAAACAGAAAGGGCGCGGCCGCCAGCGCGGCCACGATCGCGATCAGCAGCAGCGTCAGCACGGCGCTGCGGGGAGGGTCGCCGGAAAGCAGGCGTACGGACATGTCGGTTCCTAGCGGTTCGTGACCGGATACACGCCCTGCGGGCGCCACAGCAGGATGGCGACCATCAGCGCGATGTTCGAGAACAGGGCGGCCTTGGGCATCAGAAAGCCCGTGTAGTTGGCCATCAGGCCCACCAGCAGCGCGCCGATCAGGCAGCCCACGGTCGAGCCGAGGCCGCCGATCATGATGACGATGAAGATCAGCACGTTGACCTGCGCGCCCAGCTGCGGCACCACCGACTGCTGGTACATGCCCCACAGCACCCCGCCCAGCCCCGCCAGCATCGAGCCGGCGACGAACACGCCCACGAACAGGTGGCGGATGCGGTAGCCCAGGCTTTCCACCATCTCGCGGTCTTCCACCCCGGCGCGGATCAGCAGGCCGAGCTTGGTGCGGTTGAGCAGCCACAGCATGCCGCCCAGCACCAGCAGCCCGGCCACCAGCGCCACGATGCGGAACTTCTCGATGGCGGCGTCGCCCAGCAGGAACGCGCCGCGCATGGCCTCGGGCAGCGGCAGCGAAATCGTCTGCGGGCCCCACAGCATCTTGATGATCTCTTCGCCGATGATCATGCCGCCCATCGTGATCAGAATCTGCTTGAGATGCTGGCCGTACACCGGGCGCACGATGACGCGTTCGAACGCCAGGCCGACGGCGCCGGCCACCAGCATGCCGACGATCATGGCCGGCAGCACCGCGGCCAGGTTCACCCACAGGCTGCCTGACTGGGTCCAGTCGGCCATGGCGCCCAGCACCGTGGCCGCCATGTACGCGCCGATGGCGATGAACAGGCCGTGGCCGAAGTTCAGCACGTCCATCAGCCCGAAGACCAGCGTCATGCCGGAGGCCACGATGAAGATGATCATGCCCATCGCCAGGCCGGCCAGGGTCAGCGTGACCCAGGTCGACAGCGAGCCCACCAGCGGCAGCGCGATCGCCGCCAGGGCCAGCACCAGCAGCGCCGGGCGCAGGTCCGCGCGCACGCGCGGCAAGGGGGTATCGAGTTCCAGCGTGCTCATTGGTGGCTTCCCAGCGACAGGCCCAGCAGGCGCGTCTGCAATGCGTCGTCCTCGGCCAGCTGCGCCATGCTGCCGGCATGGACCACGCGGCCGTTGTCCATCACGGCGACGTGATCGCCCACGAGGCGGGCGAAGTTGAAGTTCTGCTCGACCAGCAGGATGGTGGTGGAGGCCTGCTTCAGTTCGATGAAGGCGTCGATCATGTTCCGCACGATGGCGGGCGCCAGGCCCTTGCTGGGCTCGTCGACCAGCAGCAGCCGGCGCGGCTCGATGATGGCGCGCGCCACCGCCAGCATCTGCTTCTGGCCGCCCGACAGCTTGCCGGCCGGGTGCAGCCAGAATTTCTTCAGCGCCGGGAAGAAACCGAAGATCCATTCCAGCCGGGCGCTGTCGAGCTGGCTGGCGTTGCGCGCCTGGCGCGCCGCCAGCAGGATGTTCTCCTTGACCGACAGGTCGGCGAAGATGCCCATGTTCTCGGGCACGTAGGCCATGCCCAGGCGCGCCATGTCGGGCGGCGAGGTGCGCGTGCCGGGCCCGCCCACCGGCGCGCCGTCGAAGCGCACCTGGCCTTGCGAGGCGCGCCACAGTCCCATGATCGTGCGCAGCGTGGTGGTCTTGCCCGCGCCGTTGCGTCCCAGCAGCATGGTCACGCCGGCGGCGGGCACCGCCAGGTCGACGCCGTGCAGGATGTGGTAGGCGCCGATGTGCGTGTGCACGTCCTTCAATTCCAGCAGCGCTTGCGTCATGCCGCCTTCTCCGTGGGGCTCACGCCCAGATAGGCCTGCTGCACGATGGGCGAGGCGATGACTTCGGCCGGCTCGCCGTCGGCCATCAGGCGGCCGTTGTGCAGCACCACGATGCGGTCGGCCAGTTCGCGCACCACGTCCATCTTGTGCTCCACCAGCAGGATGGTCTTGCTTGCGTCGTTCTTGATTTCGCGGATCAGCTCCAGCACCACCGGCACGTCGTCCACGCTCATGCCGGCCGTGGGCTCGTCGAACATGAACACCTGCGGATCGAGCGCGACCAGCATCGCGATCTCCAGCTTGCGCTGGTCGCCGTGCGGCAGGTCGGCGGCCGGCTGGTCGCGGCGCGCCGACAGGCGGGTGCGCGCCAGCAGCGCGTCGGCGCGTTCGATCAGGGCGCGGTCGTCGCTCCAGGTGCGCCAGAAACGGATCTGGCGCCAGCCCATGCCTTGCTGGCGTGACTGCAGCGCCAGCCGCACGTTCTCGTGCACGCTCAGGCGCGGAAACAGCTGGGTCAGCTGGAACGCCCGGCCCAGGCCCGCGTGCATGCGCGCCGGCGCGCCCAGCGCGGTGAGGTCGCGCCCGTTCAGGCGCACCGTGCCGGCGCTGGCGCGCAGCTGGCCGGAGATCAGATTGAAGTAAGTGGTCTTGCCCGCGCCGTTGGGGCCGACGATGGCCGTCAGCGTGCCGGGCGCATAGCTGCAGCTGACTTCGTCGACGGCCACGTGCCCGCCGAAACGGATGGTGAGCGATTGGGTTTCCAGCATGGACGGACGCAGGCTCAGCGCTTGTTCTGGATGGGCACCGACATCTGGTCGGGCGTGATTTCCCTGACCAGGTCCTGCACCGCCCACGGCACCGAGGGATCGTTCTTGATGCGGAAGTGGTACATGGACTGCATGGCCTGGTGGTCCTCGGGGCGGAATGTCATCTTGCCCTTGGGCGTGTCGAAGCTCATGCCTTCCATGGCCTTGATCAGCGCGTCGGTGTCGGAGTCGCCCTTGGTCCTGGCCAGCGCCGTCGCGATCGCGATGCCCGAGGCCATGCCGCCGGCGGTGAAGAAGTCCGGCGGCTGCCCGTAGCGCTTCTGGTGTTCGGCCACCAGCCAGTCGTTGATCGGGTTCTTGGGTATGCCGTAGTAGTAATAGGTGGCGCCTTCCATGCCGACCAGCGATTTCAGCGGCGTCATGGCCGCCAGCGTGTTGCCGCCGGTGGCGATCTCGATGCCGAAGCGCTGCGGGTCGAGGTCGGCGATCTTGAACGGGTTGCCGGCGCCGGCCCACAGGATGAAGATGATCTTGCGCCCGGGCTGGTCCTTCAGCGCATCGAACAGGCGCTGCGCGCCGGCGGTGAAATCGGTGGCGTTGGCCGGCAGATATTCCTCGTGCACGATCTTGGCGTTCTTCAGGGCGCTCTTGAACGCCTTGACGCCGTCGCGGCCGAAGGCGTAGTCCTGCGCGAGCATGGCGATGGAGGTGCCGGCCTGGTCGAAGGCGACCGCGTTGGCGATGGCGTCCTGCGAGGAATTGCGGCCGGTGCGGAAGATGTACCGGTTCCACTTGTCGCCGGTGATGGAGTCCGCCACGGCGGGCTCGACCAGCAGGATCTTCTCGTACTCTTCGGCGATCGGCAGCATGGCCAGCGCCACGCCGGACGACGTGGGACCCACGGCGATGTCGGCATTGTCGTCGGCATAGGCCGAGGCCAGCTGGGCGCGGGCCACGTCGGGCTTGCCCTGGTTGTCCTTCTCGATGACGCGGATCT
This sequence comes from Achromobacter sp. MUI-25009338, assembly GCF_057359325.1. Lineage (NCBI taxonomy): Bacteria > Pseudomonadati > Pseudomonadota > Betaproteobacteria > Burkholderiales > Alcaligenaceae > Achromobacter > Achromobacter sp. MUI-25009338. The sequence continues at coordinate 5,705,714 of NZ_CM170627.1, read as the reverse complement.
TGCGCCCGGCCACCGTCATGCTGCCCTGGGTCGCGTACTCCAGGCCCAGCATCAGGCCGGCCTGGGTCTGCTTGGCGTAGGCCTCCAGCGGGCCGGTCTTGTCGTAGACGTGGGCCACGACGAAATCCTTCGCCGCGGCCGCGGAACTCATGCACAGGCCGGCGAGCGCGGCGAGCAGTAGGCGTTTCATAGGGGACTCCTGTTTATCAGTGACGTGCGGCGAGGAATTGGCGGACGGCTTCGATCTGCGGGGCGACGTTGAGCGCGGGGGCGTGCCCGCAATCGGGGAAATCGATGCGCTGCGCGCGCGGGCCGCGCCGCGTCATGGCCTCGGCCACTTCCGGCAGCAGCAGGTCCGACTCGGCCCCGCGCAGCAGCAGCAGCGGCATGCGCAGCGAGTCGTAGCCGCTCCAGCGGTCGTAGTCGTCGGGATGATGGCTGAACTGGCCGACGATGGCCGGGTCGTAGTGCGCGGTCACGCGCCCGTCCGGCAGGCGGCGCATCGAGGTCTCGGCCATGCGGCGCCATTGCTCGTCGCTCTGCCAGCCATAGGGCTTGTAGGCGGCGCGCAGCCAGGTCTCCAGTTCGGTGACCGTGTCGAAGGCCGGCGGATCGCCGGCGTAGTCCAGGATGCGCTGGACGGCGGCGCGCGGCAGCTCCGGTCCGATGTCGTTGACCACCAGGCGCGAGATGCGGTCGCGCAGGGTGGTGGCCGCGGCATGCATGCCGATGGCGCCGCCCATGGACGTGCCGACCCAGCGCACGCTGGCGAGCGCCAGCCCGTCGAGCAGGGCGCGCGCCAGCCGCGCGTAGAAGTCCAGCCGGTATTCGGCCACCGGGTCCGGGCTCCATTGCGACAGGCCGCGGCCGATCGTGTCCGGGCAGATGATGCGGTAGTCGGGCGCCAGCGCCTGCGCCAGCTCGTCGAAGTCGCGTCCGGTGCGCGCCAGGCCATGCCACATGACCAGCGGCGGCGCGTCGGGGGCGCCCCATTCGGTGTAATGCAGTTCGCGGCCTTCGCAGCGCAGATAGCGCGAGGCCGGCGCGGGCGCGGTCGCCATGAGTCTCCTCCCGGTGGGTCCAGGTCGTTCTGTGCGGTTGTTGTACGCTTATGCGGGTGAATATAGACTTGCGCCAGGCGCGCGCACAATGCGCCGCCCGCCCTGCTGCAGGCTGAGTCAAGAACTTGTAGACGCAAGATCAATTTGCGCTTCGCATCCCAGGAGACCGCGCCATGTCGGAGACGGAATTCGCCATTTCGGCCGGCGCCGGCGCGGACCGGCGCGATCAATGGCGCGCGGCGCTGGCCGACGCCTTCGGCCCCTTCGAGGTCCACGGCGGCAAGCCCGGCCATTTCGCCGGGCGCCTGCGCTACGCGCGCCGCGCCAGCCTGCAGTTCAACGACCTGCACTACCAGGGCCAGCAGCTCGAACGCACGGCCGGCAATGTCTCGCGGCTGGACCAGGAGTTCTATACCTTCGGCCTGCCGCTGGCCGGGCCGCTGGCGGTGCGCCAGCAGGGGCGGGAATTCCAGGTCGAGCCGGGCTGCGTGTACCTGATGAACCAGAGCCTGCCGTACCAGGCCACGGCGCTGGGCGCCGGCGGCTACCGCAGCCTGAGCATCTCGTTTCCGCGCAGCGCGCTGTCGCAGCGCGATTCGCGTGTCGGCGCCTTCCACAAACTGCGCATCGATGACGGCTCGCCGCGAGGCGCCATGCTGGCCAGCTACATGGAACACATGTTCAAGGGCATGGACGGCTGGTCCGACGCCGAGGTCGCCGAACTGGGCGAGCGCCTGATCGACCTCATCGTGCTGTTCCTGGTGCAGCCGGGGCAGGGCCATGCGTCGGAGTCGGACAGCAGCGTGACGGTGGCGCACCGCCAGCGCGTGCTGGCCTACATCCGGCAGCACCTGGCCGATCCCGAACTGTCGCCGGCGCGCGTGGCCGAAGGCTGCGGCATCTCCGTGGCCTACCTGCACCGCATCCTGCGCGCCGGCGGGCTGTCGGCGGAGTCCTTCATCTTCGACCAGCGGCTGGAACGCTGCCACGCGCTGCTGCTGGACCCGCGCCATCGCCATCGCGCGATTTCCGAACTCGCCTACCAGGTCGGGTTCTCGCATCCGGCGCATTTCAGCCGCCTGTTCAAGCGGCGCTTCGGCATGTCGGCGCGCGAACTGCGCGCCCGTTCCTAGGACGCGGCCGCCGCCAGCGCCGCGTCCAGGTCGCCGATGATGTCGGCGTGGCTCTCGAAGCCCACTCCGAGCCGGATCAGTCCCGGCGGCAGCCCCGATTCCGCCAGCTGCTGCGGCGTCATCATGCCCGCCCACATGGCCGCCGGATGCACCACCAGGGTCGAGAACGAGCCGAAGCTGGCCGAGCGATGCGCCAGCGTGAGCGCGCCCACGACGCGCTCGGCCTGCGCCATGCCGCCCGGCACCTCGAAACTCAGCACGCCGCCGTATCCGCTCATCTGCGCGCGCGCCAGCGCGTGCTGCGGATGGCTTTCCAGGCCGGGATAGTGCACCGCCGACACCGCCGGGTGCGCGGCCAGGTGCCGGGCGACGGCCAGCGCGGTTTCGTTCTGGCGCGCCACGCGCATGGGCAGGGTGCGCAGGCCGCGCAGCACCAGCCAGGCGGCGAAGGGGTCCAGCGTCGCGCCCAGCAGATAGGCCTTTTCCCACACGGCCTTGATGCGCTGCTCGTCGCCCACCAGCACGCCGGCCGAGGCGTCGCCGTGGCCGCACAGGTACTTGGTGGCGCTGTGCATCACCAGGTCCATGCCCAGCGCCAGCGGCTGCTGGTTGATAGGCGAGGCGATGGTGTTGTCGACCAGCGTGGTGATGCCGCGGGCGCGCGCGATGTCCGACATGCGCGCCAGGTCCGTCAGGCGCAGCATCGGATTGGACGGGCTTTCCAGCACGAAGAGGCGGGTCTCGGGGCGCGCGGCGGCGGCGAAGCCGTCGGCGTCGGCCTGGTCCACGAAGCTCACGTCGATGCCGAGCTGCGGCGCGATGTTCTGCAGCAGGCCGGTGGTGCCGCCGTACAGCACGCGCTGCGCCACCACGTGGTCGCCGCGGCCGGCGAAGGCCAGCAGCGCCGCCGTGATGGCGCCCATGCCGGAGGCGGTGGCCAGCGCGCATTCGCCGCCTTCCAGCCCGGCCACGGCGGACTCGAACGCGCGCGTCGTGGGGTTGCCGTAACGTGTATAGAATCCCGGATGCAGGGGCCGCGTCGCCATGTCCAGGAAAACGCCGGCCTCGTCCGTGGCGAAGCTGGCCGTCTGGTACAGCGGCGGGGCCACGGGATACGAGCTTTCCGGCAGCAGTACGGCCGCCTGCGCCAGGCGGGTATGGGGATCGGAATGGGAAGACATCGTCTATGACCTCATCGAATGATTTCAGGTCCTACGATCTTATGGATGGCGGCGAGGCTGTCTTGTCTGATCCTGCTGTCGCCGCCCACGGCCTCTACGGCGGCCTGCGCGACGGCGTGCGGGTGTGGCGGCAGGGCGCCTGCGGCGCCATGGCGACCGCGGCGCGCTTCGTGCGCCACCGCTTCCGGCCGCATACCCACGACACCTTCATGTTCGGCCTCATCGAAAGCGGGGCCAAGGAATTCCAGCGGGGGCGCGCCACCTATCTCGCCGCGCCGCAATCGGTATCGGTGGTCAATCCGGGCGACCTGCACACCGGCCGCCGGGCCGCGGGAGCAGAGCTGCGCTATCGCGCGCTGTACGTCCCGGCCGACGCCATGTCGCAGGCGCTGGGCGCGGCCGCGGCCGTGGGCTTCCAGTCGGGCGTGGTCCAGGACCCCGCGGTGTTCCGCGCCATGCTGCGCGCCCACGACGCCCTGGTCGAAGGCGATTCGCGCCTGGCCTGCGACGGCCTGATGCTGGCGGCCCTGGGCCTGCTCGCCTCGCGCCATGGCGGCGCGGCGGCCGCCGGCCCGGCGCGGGAGGCCCGGCCCGAGATCCGGCGGGCCCGCGCGCTCATCGAGGATTGCCACGCGCAGGCCTTGTCGGTGGCCGAGATCGCGCGGGAGGTGGCGCTGAGCCCCTACCACCTGATGCGGCAGTTCCGCAGCCAGGTCGGCATGCCCATGCACGCCTACCAGCTGCAGGTGCGGGTCGAGCGCGCCAGGCGGCTGCTGGCCGCGGGCCAGGCGCCGGCCGACGTTGCCCTGAGCGTGGGCTTCGCGGACCAGGCCCATTTTTCCAAGCGCTTCAAGAGCCTGGTGGGGGCCTCGCCCGCCTCGTATCAGCGCGACCTGCGCCGCTGATGCGCCGGCGGCCCGGACGAAAAAACGGGCTCCCGCGGGAGCCCGTCAGTACATCCTGGCCGCGTAGCGGTCAGATGTGGGTGATGAACTTGGTCACCAGGTAGCCGTCGAACGTTTCCAGGCCGCCTTCGCTGCCGATGCCGCTGTCCTTGATGCCGCCGAAGGGCGTCTCGGCCAGGGCGCTGCCGAAATGGTTGATGTTGACCATGCCGGCTTCCAGGCCGTTGGAGACCTTGGTGGCCGTCTTCAGCGAGTTGGTGAACACGTAGGACGACAGGCCGAAGGGCAGGCTGTTGGCGCGGCGCAGCACTTCATCGGTGTCGGTGAAGCGGACCACGGGCGCGACCGGGCCGAAGGGCTCTTCGGTCATGAGCATGGAATCGTCGGGCAGCTCGGTCACGACCGTGGGGGCGAAGAAGAAGCCCTTGCGGTCCAGCGGGCCGCCGCCGACCACCACCTTGCCGCCGTGCTTCTTGGCGTCGTCGATGAAGGCGGTCATGGCGGGGACGCGGCGCTCGTGCGCCAGCGGGCCCATGTCGGTGCCGGTTTCAAGGCCGTCGCCGACCTTGATGTTCTTCAGCACTTCGGAGAAGCGCGCCAGGAACTGCTCGTAGGCGCCGTTCTGCACGTAGAAGCGGGTCGGCGATACGCAGACCTGGCCGGCGTTGCGGATCTTGAACTTGGCCAGCATGGTGGCGGCGCGGTCGATGTCGGCGTCGTCGAACACCAGCACCGGCGAGTGGCCGCCCAGTTCCATGGTGACGCGCTTCATGTGCGCGCCGGCCAGCGCGGCGAGCTGCTTGCCCACCGGCACCGAGCCGGTGAACGACACCTTGCGCACGATGGGCGAGCGGATCAGGTAATCCGAGATCTTGGCGGGTTCGCCCCACACGATGTTCAGGCAGCCCTTGGGCAGGCCGGCGTCGTGGAACATGCGGGCGATCGCCATGACGGCGCTGGGGGAATCCTCGGGACCTTTCAGCACCACCGTGCAGCCGGCGCCGATGGCGGCGGCGATCTTGCGGATGGCCTGGTTGTACGGGAAGTTCCAGGGCGTGAACGCGGCGCAGACGCCGATGGGTTCGCGCACGACGATCTGGCGCACGTCGGGGTTGCGCGGCGGCACCACGCGGCCGTAGATGCGGCGGCATTCCTCGGCGTGCCAGTCGGCGTGCTCGGCGCAGGAGGTGACTTCGCCCACGGCCTCGGCCAGCGGCTTGCCCTGGTCCAGCGTCATGTTGCGGCCGATCTCGTTGGCGCGTTCGCGCGACAGCGTCGCGACCTTGCGCAGGATGGCCGAGCGGTCCATGGGCGAGGATTTCTTCCACGACTCGAACGCGCGCTGGGCGGCGGCTAGCGCCCGGTCCAGGTCCGCTTCGGTGGCGTGGGGCAACTGGCCGAGAACTTCCAGCGTGGCCGGGTTGATGACGTCCTGGGTGCGCCTGCCCTCTCCGGCGACGAATTCTCCGTCGATATACAGCGCCAACTGTTCATACATGCCTGTCTTCCCTTGCTAAATAGGAGTGGATAGCGATCACTGTCGCCCGCTCCAGTCTAAACCAGCTTGTGGATGGCGGGGAGGGCCAATGGCGGACGGGGCCGTGGAGCCAATCGGACCGCAAACCTTGCACGCGCGCCCGGGCATGGCCAAAATGGGGCATCTTTGGCCGCCTACCCGATTCCCTATTGTGCAACCCGTCGATGCGCGTCCGTCCGGCAAGCCCAGCCTCTATTCCCGGGTGTTCTTCCGTTTCATCGACTGGCTGCGCCAGCGCATCGCCCAGGCGTCGCTGGTGGGGGACCGGCCCATCTTCCGAAACGACCAGTTCCCCTGGCTGGCCGCGCTGGAGGCCCAGGCGCCGGCCATCCGCGATGAACTGAACGGGCTGCTGTCCGAACGCCAGCAGCTGCCGTCCTTCCACGAGCTGTCCCCCGACGTGGGCATGATCACGTCCGACGACCAATGGAAGACCTTCGTCTTCATGGGCTACGGCCTGCGTTCCGAGCGCAACCTGGCACGCTGCCCGGCGACCGCGCGCGCCCTGCAGGGCATTCCGGGCCTGCGCACCGCCTTTTTCTCCATACTCGAGCCCGGCAAGCGGATTCCGCCGCATACCGGACCTTATAACGGCGTGCTGCGCCTGCACCTGGGACTGGTCGTGCCCGAGCCGGCCGAACGCTGCTGGATCGAGGTGGGCGGCGAGCGCTACCACTGGAAGGAAGGCGAGGCCGTGGTGTTCGACGACCTCTACCTGCACCAGGTGCACAACGACACCGAGGGCCTGCGCGCCGTGTTGTTCGTGGATTTCGAGCGGCCCTGCCGGGCGCCGGTGCGCTGGCTCAACCGCCTGGTGCTGGCGGCGGCGCCGTTCACCGACGAGATCCGCCGCGGCAAGGCCAACCACGACGCCTGGGAACGCAACTATTACGGCGGCAAGCGCGCCGGAAATAAAACGGGGGCGGATTGATTCGGGGCAGAAACGGCCTGCGGTCCGGAGTTGTCCACAGGCGTTGTCGTGTATTTGCTCTCTATGTCAACAAAGGGCTTGCGCTCAAAATATAAGCAGGCTAGAATTATCAGCTTTCCCAGATTGTCTGTTGGCTTAGAGGTCTACGTAGAGGTCTAAGCCCAGGTGATTGGGGGAATTACCCGCAGGATTTCAACCCAGGGTCGTTGCGTTGCCACCAGTTGCTGGTCTTTGGAGCGGAAAAGCTCGAGGCGCCAGCCAACAAAAGCAGGGCGGCTGACCTGACGGGACCAAAACTGGCAGGAATTGCAGTGTTCCTAAGGGGGAGAGCCCCGGGGGAAAACCGTATTTCCAGTTAAGTTGGAACAGGAAAAATCATGATCCAAATGCAGACCACGCTGGATGTGGCCGATAACACTGGTGCGCGTCATGTCATGTGCATTAAGGTGCTCGGTGGCTCCAAGCGCCGTTATGCCGGTATCGGCGACATCATCAAGGTGAGCGTCAAAGATGCGGCTCCGCGCGGACGCGTCAAGAAAGGCGAAATTTACAATGCCGTGGTGGTTCGTACCGCCAAGGGCGTGCGCCGTAAGGACGGTTCGCTGATTCGTTTCGGTGGCAATGCCGCCGTGTTGCTCAACGCCAAGCTGGAGCCCATCGGCACCCGCATCTTCGGACCCGTGACGCGTGAACTGCGTACCGAGAAGTTCATGAAGATCGTGTCGCTGGCCCCGGAAGTGCTGTAAGGAGCCCTACGATGAACAACATTCGTAAAGGCGACGAAGTCATCGTCCTGACCGGTCGCGACAAGAAGCGTCGCGGTACCGTGCTGGCTCGCGTTGGCGCCGACCACGTGCTGGTCGAAGGCGTCAATGTCGTCAAGAAACACGTGAAAGCCAACCCGATGGCCAACAACCCGGGCGGAATCGTCGAAAAGACCATGCCGATCCACATCTCGAATGTGGCGCTCTTCAACCCCGCGACCGGTCGTGGCGACCGCGTCGGCGTGCAGGAAGTCGAAGGTCGCAAGGTCCGCGTGTTCCGTTCCAATGGTGCCGTTGTCGGCGCCAAGGCGTAAGGGGCGATAGACATGTCTCGTTTGCAAGATCTGTACAAGAGCAAGGTCGCTGCCGACCTGCAGGCCAAGTTTGGCTACAAGAGCGCGATGGAAGTGCCGCGCATCACCAAGATCACCCTGAACATGGGTGTCTCGGAAGCCGTCGCTGACAAGAAGGTCATCGAGCACGCCGTCTCGGACCTGACCAAGATCGCCGGCCAGAAGCCCGTCGTGACGAAGACCAAGAAGGCTATCGCCGGGTTCAAGATCCGCGAAAACTACCCGATCGGTTGCATGGTCACGCTGCGTGGTCAGCGTATGTACGAATTCCTGGATCGCCTGGTGGCGGTTGCGCTGCCCCGCGTGCGCGACTTCCGCGGCATCTCGGGTCGTGCTTTCGACGGCCGTGGCAACTACAACATCGGGGTGAAAGAGCAGATCATTTTCCCCGAAATCGAGTACGACAAGATCGACGCGCTGCGTGGGCTGAACATCAGCATCACCACCACCGCCAAGACCGACGAAGAAGCCAAGGCGCTGCTGACCGCCTTCAGCTTCCCGTTCCGTAACTAAGGGGCTGATGACGTGGCTAAACTTTCCCTCATCAATCGCGACATCAAGCGCGCCAAGCTGGCTGACAAGTTCGCCGCCAAGCGCGCTGAGTTGAAGGCGATCATCGACGACCAGTCGAAGACCGACGAAGAACGTTACCAAGCTCGGCTCAAGCTGCAACAGCTGCCGCGCAATGCCAACCCGACGCGTCAACGTAACCGTTGCGTGGTCACCGGTCGTCCGCGCGGCGTGTTCCGCAAGTTCGGCCTGACGCGCCACAAACTGCGTGAAATGGCGATGAAGGGTGAAATCCCCGGCATCACCAAGGCCAGCTGGTAGGAGAAACAATATGAGCATGAGCGATCCCATCGCCGATATGCTGACCCGCATTCGCAATGCGCAGCAAGTGGACAAAGTTACGGTGAGCATGCCCTCCTCGAAGCTGAAGGCGGCCATTGCCGCCGTGCTGAAGGACGAAGGCTACATCGACAGCTTTGAAGTCAAGGGCACCCAGGCCAAGCCTGAGCTCGAGATCACCCTGAAGTACTACGCCGGCCGTCCGGTCATCGAACGTATCGAGCGCGTTTCGCGCCCGGGCCTGCGTATCTACAAGGGCCGTACCAGCATTCCTCAGGTCATGAACGGCCTGGGCGTGGCCATCGTTTCGACCTCGCGCGGCGTCATGACCGACCGTAAGGCTCGCGCCAACGGCGTCGGCGGCGAAGTGCTTTGCTACGTGGCCTAAGGAGAGTCGAATGTCACGTATCGCTAAGTATCCGGTCGAACTGCCCAAGGGTGTTGAAGCCAACATCCAGCAGGATCAGATCATCGTCAAGGGCCCGCTGGGTTCCCTGACCCAAGCCCTGACCGGCGACGTCACGATCGCGTTGGACGAAGGCAAGCTCACGTTTGCCGCCGCCAACGAGACCCGTCACGCCAACGCCATGTCGGGCACCGTGCGCGCGCTGGTGGCCAATATGGTCAACGGCGTGAGCAAGGGATTCGAGCGCAGGCTGAACCTGGTTGGCGTGGGTTACCGCGCCTCGGTTCAAGGCGACGCCGTTAAGCTGCAGCTCGGTTTCTCGCACGACGTCGTGCATCAGTTGCCGGCCGGTATCAAGGCCGAATGCCCCACCCAGACGGAAATCGTCATCAAGGGCGCCAACAAGCAAGTCGTCGGTCAGGTGGCCGCTGAAATCCGCGCGTACCGCGAACCCGAACCCTACAAGGGCAAGGGCGTGCGTTACTCGGACGAACGCGTCGTCATCAAAGAAACCAAGAAGAAATAACGGCGCACGCAAGGACGAATCATGGACAAAAAAGTTTCCCGTTTGCGTCGTGCGGTTCCGACCCGCCGGAAGATCAGCGAGCTGCGCGTTCATCGCCTCTCGATTTTCCGCTCGAACCAGCACATCTACGCCAACATCATTTCGCCGGAAGGCGATCGCGTTCTGGTCAGCGCCTCGACGGTCGAAGCCGAAGTGCGCGCGCAACTGGCCGGCCAAACCGGTCAGGGCGGCAACAAGGCCGCTGCGTCGCTGGTCGGCAAGCGCGTGGCCGAAAAGGCCAAGGCTGCCGGTATCGAACTGGTTGCTTTCGATCGCTCGGGCTTTCGTTACCATGGCCGCGTGAAGGCGCTGGCCGATGCCGCGCGTGAAGCCGGCCTGAAGTTCTAAGCGAGGATCTGTCAAATGGCTAAAGTACAAGGCAAGAACGCCGCGGAAAAAGAGAACGATGACGGCCTCCGCGAAAAAATGATCGCGGTCAACCGCGTGAGCAAAGTCGTCAAGGGTGGTCGCACCATGAGCTTTGCCGCGCTGACCGTGGTCGGCGATGGCGACGGCCGCATCGGCATGGGCAAGGGCAAGGCGCGCGAAGTGCCGGTGTCCGTTCAGAAGGCTATGGAACAGGCCCGTCGCGGCATGTTCAAGGTGGCCCTGAAGAACGGCACGCTGCACCACTCCGTGGTCGGCAAGCATGGCGCCGCCACCGTGCTGATTTCGCCCGCTGCTGAAGGTACCGGCGTTATCGCCGGCGGCCCGATGCGCGCTATTTTCGAAGTGATGGGTGTGCGTAACGTGGTTGCCAAGAGCCTGGGCTCGAGCAACCCCTACAACATGGTTCGCGCCACGTTGAACGGCCTGCGCGCCTCCCTGACCCCGGCGGATGTTGCTGCCAAGCGCGGCAAGACCGTCGAAGAAATCCTGGGGTAAATCATGGCTCAGAAGCAGATCAAAGTGACCCTCGTGCGCTCGGTGATCGGTACCAAGCAATCGCACCGTGATACGGTTCGCGGTTTGGGCTTGGGCCGTATCAACAGCAGCCGCGTGCTGGTCGATACGCCCGAGGTGCGTGGGATGATCCGTAAGGTGGATTATCTCGTTTCCGTCTCGGAAGCCTAAGGAATCACCATGTCGGATATGCAACTCAATACGCTGAAGCCCGCCGAGGGCAGCAAGCACGCCAAGCGCCGCGTCGGCCGTGGCATCGGTTCGGGTCTGGGCAAGACCGCCGGCCGTGGCCACAAGGGTCAGAAGTCGCGCTCGGGCGGTTTCCATAAGGTTGGCTTCGAAGGCGGTCAAATGCCGCTGCAGCGTCGTCTGCCCAAGCGCGGTTTCACCCCGCTCGGCCAGCACCTGTACGCCGAAGTCCGTCTGTCGGACCTGCAAGCCGTGCCCGTCGACGAAATCGACGTGCAAGTGCTGAAGGCCGCTGGCGTGGTCGGTCAGGCGGTTCGCTACGCCAAGGTCATCAAGTCGGGTGAACTCTCGCGCAAGGTCGTGCTCAAGGGCATTACCGCGACGGCCGGCGCTCGCGCCGCCATCGAAGCCGCGGGCGGCTCGCTTGCCTGATCACGAGGTGACGAGTGGCTAACGCGCAGGCATTGGGCAAAACCGGAGGACGTTACGGCGATCTGAAGCGCCGTCTCGTTTTCCTGGTGCTCGCCCTGGTGGTTTACCGGTTGGGTACACACATCCCGGTACCGGGCATCAACCCGGATGCGCTGGCGGACCTGTTCCGCCAGAACCAGGGCGGGATCCTCGGCCTGTTCAACATGTTCTCGGGCGGGGCGCTTTCGCGCTTCTCGATTTTTGCCCTGGGGATCATGCCGTACATTTCGGCATCCATCATCATGCAGCTGATGTCTGTGGTGGTGCCGTCGCTGGAAGCCCTCAAGAAAGAGGGCGAATCCGGCCGTCGGAAGATCACCCAATACACCCGCTACGGCACCGTGGTGCTGGCGCTGGTGCAGGCTGTGGGCATTTCGGTTGCGCTGGAGTCCCAACCGGGGCTGGTGATCGATCCGGGCATGCTGTTCCGCTTCACGACCGTCGTGACCCTGGTCACCGGCACCATGTTCGTCATGTGGCTGGGTGAACAGATCACGGAACGCGGTCTGGGCAACGGGATTTCCATCCTGATCTTCGCAGGTATCGTTGCGGGTCTGCCCGCGGCGCTGGCTGCATTGCTGGACCTGGTCCGCACCAACTCGATGTCCGTGCTGTCGGCGCTGTTCATCGTGGCTCTGGTGGTGCTGGTTACCGCTTTTGTGGTGTTCGTCGAACGCGGACAGCGCAAGATCACGGTGAACTACGCCAAGCGTCAGGTCGGCAACAAGATCTACGGTGGCCAAAGCTCGCATTTGCCGCTGAAGCTGAACATGGCAGGGGTGATTCCGCCGATCTTCGCATCGTCGATCATTCTGTTCCCGGCCACGATCACGAGCTGGTTTTCCAGCAGCGAGAACATGCGCTGGCTTAGCGACCTGGCTGCGGCCCTGTCGCCTCGTCAACCGCTCTACATCACGCTGTATTCGGCCGCGATCATTTTCTTCTGCTTTTTCTACACGGCTCTGGTGTTCAACAGCCGCGAAACGGCGGACAACCTGAAGAAGAGTGGTGCGTTCGTTCCGGGCATCCGTCCGGGCGAACAAACGGCGCGCTACATCGACAAGATCCTGATGCGTTTGACGCTCGCAGGTGCCATCTACATCACGTTGGTGTGCCTGTTGCCGGAATTCTTGGTGATGCGCTGGAACGTTCCGTTCTACTTCGGTGGTACGTCTCTGTTGATTATTGTGGTGGTGACGATGGATTTCATGGCGCAGGTCCAGGCCTACATGATGTCTCACCAGTACGACTCGTTGCTCAAGAAGGCTAACTTCAAGGGCCCGGGTTTGCCGATGCGGTAAGCAAGAGAATGTCCAAGGACGACGTCATTCAGATGCAAGGTGAGGTTCTGGAGAACCTCCCGAACGCGACATTTCGCGTCAAGCTCGAAAACGGCCACGTGGTGTTGGGCCATATTTCCGGCAAGATGCGTATGCATTACATCCGGATCCTGCCGGGTGACAAGGTCACAGTGGAGCTCACGCCCTATGACCTGACGCGAGCCAGGATTGTTTTCCGCTCCAAGTGAGCGGAACCGGATTACGGAAAATTAGGAGTCAACCATGAAAGTAATGGCATCGGTTAAGCGGATCTGCCGCAACTGCAAAGTTATCAAACGTCACGGCGTGGTGCGCGTTATCTGCACCGACCCGCGTCACAAGCAGCGTCAAGGCTAACCCGGGTTAGCGACTACGCAACGGATTTATTCAAGGAACAGTCATGGCCCGTATTGCTGGCATTAACATTCCGCCGCATCAGCACGCCGAGATCGGCCTGACCGCCATTTTTGGCATCGGTCGCACGCGCGCTCGCAAGATTTGCGAAGCGGCAAACGTCCCGTTTGACAAAAAGGTCAAGGATCTGAGCGACGCTGAACTGGAACGCGTTCGCGAACACGTTGGCGTGTTCACGGTCGAAGGCGACCTGCGTCGTGAAGTGCAGCTCTCGATCAAGCGTTTGATCGACCTGGGAACCTACCGAGGCATGCGCCACAAGCGCGGCCTGCCCGTGCGCGGCCAGCGCACTCGCACCAACGCCCGCACCCGCAAGGGCCCGCGTCGTGCTGCTGCGTCCCTGAAGAAATAATCGAGGAACTGGATTATGGCGAAAGCTTCCACCAGCGGCGCTTCGCGCGTGCGCAAAAAGGTCAAGAAGAACGTCTCGGACGGCATCGCGCACGTTCACGCTTCGTTCAACAACACCATCATCACCATCACCGACCGTCAGGGCAACGCGCTGTCGTGGGCCACGTCGGGCGGTGCTGGCTTCAAGGGTTCGCGCAAGTCGACCCCGTTCGCTGCGCAGGTCGCCGCTGAAACGGCCGGCCGCGTCGCGCTGGAGTACGGCATCAAGACGCTGGAAGTGCGTATCAAGGGCCCCGGCCCCGGCCGCGAATCGTCGGTCCGCGCTCTGAACGCGCTGGGCATCAAGATTTCGAGCATCGCCGACATCACGCCCGTTCCGCACAACGGCTGCCGTCCGCCGAAGCGTCGTCGTATCTAAAGGGAATCCACATGGCACGTTATACTGGACCCAAATGCAAGCTCTCGCGCCGCGAGGGTACTGACCTGTTCCTGAAGAGCGCCCGTCGCTCGCTGGATTCCAAGTGCAAGCTGGATTCCAAGCCTGGCCAACACGGCCGCACTTCGGGCGCCCGCACTTCCGACTACGGCCTGCAGCTGCGCGAAAAGCAAAAGCTCAAGCGCATGTACGGCGTGCTGGAAAAGCAATTCCGCAAGTACTTCGCCGAAGCCGAGCGTCGTCGCGGCAACACCGGCGAAACGCTGATCCAGCTGCTCGAATCGCGCCTGGACAACGTCGTCTACCGCATGGGCTTCGGCTCGACCCGCGCCGAAGCTCGCCAGCTGGTGAGCCACCGCGCGATCGAACTGAACGGCCACACCGCCGACATCGCCTCGATGCTGGTCAAGGCCGGTGACGTCGTCTCGGTCCGCGAAAAGGCCAAGAAGCAAGGCCGCATCAAGGAATCGCTCGACCTGGCCGCCAGCATCGGCATGCCCCAGTGGGTCGAAGTCGACGCCAACAAGATGACCGGCACGTTCAAGTCGGCTCCCGATCGCGCTGACGTCGCTCGCGACATCAACGAATCGATGGTCGTCGAACTGTACTCGCGTTAATCAGGCCTGCCGGCGCTACCTTCGCAATGCGCCGGCGAACTGGTCCCGCGACCCGTTTGCAAGTCCCGCAGCAGCCCGCTTTCCGCTTTTCGGCGGAGCGGGCTTTGCGGTAAGTATCGGCCCGCGCTTCGCGCCGGCCCTGTTTCACGTTTCACCCTGTCCATCAGCCTTATCGGTGTAACGAGCCGAGGGTATTGAAAAGGAACACAGTAAATGTCCACTCAAGGTTTCCTGAAGCCGCGCTCCATTGAAGTCGAACCGGTCGGCACGCACCATGCCAAGATCGTGATGGAGCCGTTCGAGCGTGGCTACGGTCACACGCTGGGCAACGCCCTGCGCCGCATCCTGCTGTCTTCGATGACCGGCTACGCGCCGACCGAAGTGCAGATGACCGGCGTGGTGCACGAATATTCGACCATCCCGGGCGTTCGCGAAGACGTCGTCGACATCCTGCTGAACCTGAAGGGTGTGGTCTTCAAGCTGCACAACCGTGACGAAGTCACCCTGGTCCTGCGCAAGACCGGCGCCGGCACCGTGCTGGCCAGCGACATCGAGCTGCCGCACGACGTCGAGATCATCAACCCCGGCCACGCCATCTGCAACCTGACCGACGCCGGCAAGCTGGAAATGCAGATCAAGGTCGAAAAGGGCCGCGGCTACGTGCCGGGCAACGTGCGCGCGCTGTCGGAAGACCGCACCCACACCATCGGCCGCATCGTGCTGGACGCTTCGTTCAGCCCGGTCCGCCGCGTCAGCTACGCGGTCGAAAGCGCCCGTGTGGAACAGCGCACCGACCTGGACAAGCTGGTCCTGGACATCGAAACCAACGGCGTGATCTCGCCCGAGGAAGCGGTGCGCCAGTCGGCCCGCATCCTGATGGACCAGATCTCGGTCTTCGCCGCCCTGGAAGGCGCCGGCGACTCGTACGAAGCCCCGGTCCGCGGCACGCCGCAGATCGACCCGGTGCTGCTGCGCCCGGTCGACGACCTGGAGCTGACGGTGCGTTCGGCCAACTGCCTGAAGGCCGAAAACATCTACTACATCGGCGACCTGATCCAGCGCACCGAGAACGAGCTGCTCAAGACCCCGAACCTGGGCCGCAAGTCGCTCAACGAAATCAAGGAAGTGCTGGCCGCACGCGGCCTGACGCTGGGCATGAAGCTCGAAAACTGGCCCCCGCTGGGCCTGGAGCGCCCCTAAGTCCTGAAAGGGAGTCCGCCCTCGCAAGGGGCGGCCCCTGCAGGCGGGCCGGGGAAATCCCGGCCGGTCTGCGAAACCGTCGTAAAATGCACCGTTTTCTACCGGACCGCAGCCTGATCGCAGGTTGATAGAAGAGCCGGCAACCCGATGGCGGAAACGCCGTCTTTAGATTCAAAGGAAACTTATCATGCGTCACGGTAATGGCTTGCGTAAGCTCAACCGCACCAGCAGTCACCGTCTTGCCATGTTCCGCAACATGGCCGTTTCGTTGATCACCCACGAAGCCATCAAGACCACGCTGCCGAAGGCGAAAGAATTGCGCCGCGTCATCGAACCCCTGATCACGCTGGGTAAAGAACCCACCCTCGCGAACAAGCGTCTGGCTTTCGCCCGTCTGCGCGACCGCGATGCCGTGGTGAAGCTGTTCGCCGAAATCGGCCCGCGCTACGCGGCCCGCAACGGCGGCTACACCCGCGTGCTGAAGATGGGCTTCCGTCAAGGCGACAACGCTCCCATGGCTTTCATGGAGCTGGTCGACCGTCCGGAAGTCGATGAAGCCGCTGAGGACAGCGCCGAGTAAATCCGGCTGCTCGATAAGCGACAAGGGCGGGTCTTCGGACCCGCCCTTGTTTTTTGCGCGCCGCCTCAGGAGGCGTGCAGTTCGGCGCGCAGCTGCTCGGCGGTCGCGGCCAGCGCGTCCGGCGCGGCCTGCGGCGGCATTCGAAAGGTCAGGTCCTGCTGTTCGATGTACTGCGTGGACGTGACGTCCTGCGGATGGTGCATCGGGATGACGTGCGCGTGCGCATGCGCGACGTGGATGCCGGTGAAGGCGAAGCCCACGCGGTCCACGCCGTACAGGCGCTTCATGTGGCGGCCGAGCTTCTGCCCCAGGTTGAGGATGTTGCCCGCCAGGTCGGCCGGCATGTCCTCGTAATAGGGGTAATGCTGCTTGGGGATGATGAGCGTGTGCCCGGGGCGCACCGGCTGGATGTCGAGAAAGGCCAGCACGCGGTCGTCTTCGTGCACGATGTGGGCGGGGATCTCGCGGCGGGCGATGCGGCAGAACAGACAGTTGTCGGACATGCGTGCCTCGGTGGTAGCGGGTTGCATGGCGGCGCGGCGGGCGTGGGTAGCCGGGCGTTGGCCGCAATACCGATAAAATACCCTGAGTTACGCCCCATACGGGCTTTCCAAGGAGACATCATGTTGCGCGATGACGACGTTGTGCTGGTCATCAGCAATGCGCCCGACCTGCTCCTGGCCAAGCGGATCGCGCACGTCCTGGTCGAAGACGGCCTGGCCGCCTGCGTGAACCTTGGCGCGCCGGGCCTGTCCATCTACATGTGGAACGGAGAAGTCGAAGGGGCTGAAGAGATCCCCATCCACATCAAGACCACCTATGCGCGCCACCAGGCCGTTGTGCAGGCCCTGGCGCAGATGCATCCGTACGACGTGCCCGAAATCATCGTGCTGCCGGTCATCGGCGGCGCCGCGCCTTATCTGGACTGGGTGCGCGAGCAGACGGCCGTCACGCCGAACAAGAGAGACTGATGTTGCAACATGCCGGTATGGTCGGCGCGCCCCGGCGCGACTTTCGCGCGGTCCGCGCTTTCTTCGGGCGCTGCCTCGCCCTGTTGGCGGCGGCGCTGCTGTTGCTGGGCTGGCAGGCTGCGGCGCGCGCCGAGGCCGAGTTCCTGGACCCTGAAAAAGCCTTCGTGTTCAGCGCCGCCATGGCCGCGCCCGACACGCTGGAGATGCGCTACCGGGTCGCGCCCGGCTACTACATGTACCGCGAGCGCTTCGGCATCACCATCAGCCCCATTGGCGCGGCCACCCTGGGCGAGGCCGTCTATCCGAAGGGCGAGGTCAAGTACGACCCGACCTTCGAGAAGGACATGGAGGTCTTCCATGAAGACGTGGTCATCCGCGTGCCCATCGCGGCCGGCGGGCAGCCGTTCACGCTGACCCTGACCGGCCAGGGCTGCGCCGACGCGGGCCTGTGCTATCCGCCCATGGACAGCAGCGTCAAGCTCACGCCGGTGGCCGGCGGCTATGCGCTGGCCGGGCCGGCGGGCGCGCCGGCCGCCGCTTCGTCCGCGGCGTCGGGCGGCCTGGGCGCGCTGGTCAACGCCGGCGATACCGGGCTGGCCGACGCGCTGGGCGGACTGGGCTGGGCCAAGACCGCGGGCGTGTTCCTGGTGCTGGGCCTGCTGCTGGCGTTCACGCCCTGCGTGCTGCCCATGATTCCCATCCTGTCCTCCATCGTGGTGGGCGGCTCGGCCCAGGCCAGGCCCAGCCGCAAGCGCGGGCTGGCGCTGGCGGCCACCTACGTGCTGGGCATGTCGGTCGTGTACACCGCGCTGGGTGTGGCGGCGGGCCTGAGCGGCGCGGGCCTGGCGGCCTGGCTGCAGACTCCGTGGATACTGAGCCTCTTCGCGATCCTGCTGGCGGTGCTGGCGCTGGCCATGTTCGACGCGTTCACCTTCCAGATGCCTTCGGGCATCCAGGCGCGGCTGTCCGAGCGCGCCTCGCGCATTCCCGGCGGCCGCTACACCGGCGCGCTGCTGATGGGCGCCTTGTCGGCGCTCATCGTCGGGCCCTGCGTGGCCGCGCCGCTGGCCGGCGCGCTGCTGTATATCTCGCAGACCGGCGACGTGGTGCTGGGCGGATCGGCGCTGTTCGCGATGGCCTGGGGCATGGGCGTGCCGCTGCTGATCGTGGGCGCGTCCTCGGGCGCGCTGCTGCCCAAGGCCGGTCCGTGGATGGACGGCGTGAAACGGCTGTTCGGCATGCTGTTGCTGGCGACCGCGTGGTGGATGCTGATCCCGGTGGTGCCCACCTGGGTGCAGATGACGGGCTGGGCCTTCCTGGCGGCGGTTTCCGCCGTGATGCTGCGCGCCTTCGACGCCCTGCCCGCGGGCGCGGGCGCGGCGCGCATGTTCGGCAAGGGCGTGGGCCTGCTGCTGGCGCTGGCCGCGGCCGCGTGGCTGGTGGGCGCGGCCAGCGGCGGGCGCGACGTGCTGCAGCCGCTGTCGCACCTGGCGGCGCGCGCCGACGGGGCCGTCGCCACGGCGAACGCCGGCGGCGAAGTGCGCTTCACCCGCGTGCGCAACAACGCCGAACTGGATGCCGTGCTGGCGCAGAGCCGCCAGCCGGTCATGCTGGATTTCTACGCGGACTGGTGCGTGTCCTGCCGCGAAATGGAGCGCTTCACCTTCACCGATCCGGGCGTCGCGCAGCGCATGGCCGGCATGGTGCTGGTGCAGGCCGACGTCACGGCCAACAACGCCGACGACCGCGCCTTGCTCAAGCGCTTCCGCTTGTTCGGCCCGCCCGGCATCATGTTCTTCGAGCCCGGCGGCAAGGAGCTGCCCGAGGCCCGCGTCGTGGGCTTCCAGGACGCCAGGCGCTTCACCGAATCGCTGGACAAGGTGCTGATGCGCTAAGCGCCTAGCCCAGGCGCGAGGCGCGCGCGTCGCGGTTCTGCCAGCCCAGTTCGGCCGAGATGGCGTCGGCGCACTGCCTGATCTCGGCCACCAGCGGGCTGCTCCAGCGCGCGTCGAACACCCCGGCCGCGCCGATCGCGGTGATGACGAGCACCACGTTGCCGTTGGAATCGAACACCGGCGCGCTCAGCCCGTTGATGCCGGGTATCGGGTCGCCGACCGCGCGCGCCACGCCGCGCTGGCGCACTTCTTTCAAGGTCTGCTCGAACTTCTCGCTCCTGGCCCGCGACGGCACCGCGCCCAGGCGCAGGAAGTCCTCGTGCAGCAGGCTTTCTATCTTCTTGGGCGGCAGCAGCGCCGCGAACACCTTGCCGGTGGCGGTGTTGGTCAGCGACATCACGGTGCCGGTGCGCATGTTGACGTGGATCGGGTAGTTGGACTCGTGCAGGTGCACGATCACCGGACCCAGGTTGCCCAGCACCGCGATGGCGATGGTCTGGCCGGTTTTTTCGGCGAGCTCGCGCGTCATGGGCACGGCGATCTTGATGGGATCGAGCCGGTGCAGCGCGGCCAGCCCGAGCTGCAGCGCCAGCGGGCCCAGCTCGTATTCGCCGGTGCTGGCGTCCTGCCGGACCAGGCCCAGGTTGCCGTAGCTCACCAGGTAGGCGTGGGCGTTGGCGCCCGACATCCCGGCGGCCTTGGCCAGGGCGCCCAGCGGCAGCGAGGACGAGTGCTCCAGCAGCGCAAGCAGCAGCTTGCCGCCGACTTCGATGGATTGGATGCCGCGCCTGCGCGGCGATTTGACGGAGGGTTGGGCGGCGCTGCGCGCGCCGGCGGTGGTGTGGGCAGTCATTTTTCTTTATCGAACGTGATCGCCTATGTTAGTACTTTCGCAACTAGCGAATCCTATTGACAGTATCAAATCACTTATCTACAGTCGCTACAAGAACAAAGCCATCCCGGCCCCGAGGGCGGGACAAGGCCACCCAGTGGGTATGGAGACAACGTGGAAGATACTCGTCAATACGACTGCGACGTGCTGGTCGTCGGGTCGGGCGCGTCCGGTATGTCGGCGGCGATCACCGCGGCCACGGCGGGCCTGAAGGTCCTTATCGTTGAAAAAGAGCCGCGCTTCGGCGGCTCCACCGCGCGGTCGGGCGGCTGGCTCTGGATTCCGGGCACGTCCCTGGCCAAGGCGCAGGGCATGCACGAAACCCCCGACGAAGCGCGCGCCTACCTGCGCCACGAGGCCGGCGACAGCTACAACGCCGAGCGCGTGGACGCATTCCTGGAGCACGGGCCGCGGGCCGTGGACTTCTTCACCTCGCAGACCGAGGTGCAGTTCGACATGCCGCTGGTGTTTCCCGACTATCACGCCGAAGCGCCGGGCGGCAAACAGGGCGGCCGCTCGATGGTGGCGCGGCCCTACGACGGCCGCAGGCTAGGCGCCCACGTCCGCGACCTGGCGCCGGCGCTGCCCGAGCTGACCGTGTTCGGCATGATGCTGGGTTCGGGCAAGGAGATCGTGCACTTCATGCGCGCGACGCGCTCGCCGGCCTCGGCCTGGTACGTGGCCAGGCGCCTGACCAGGCATTTCCTGGACGTGGCCAAACATGGGCGCGGCATGACGCTGACCAACGGCAACGCGCTCGCGGGCCGGCTGGCCGCCAGCGCGTTCAAGCTGGGCATTGCGCTGTGGCTGCGCGCCCCGGCCCGCTCGCTCATCATCGAAGACGGGGCCGTGCGCGGCGCGGTGGTGCAGCGCGACGGCGCCACGGTGCAGGTGCGCGCCGCGCGCGCGGTGGTGCTGGCCGCCGGCGGCTTTCCGTACGACATCGAGCGGCGCAAGCGGCTGTACGCGCATGCGCCCACGGGCACGGAGCATTATTCGCCGTCGCCCGCCGGCAATACCGGAGACGGCCTGCGCCTGGCCGAGAGCGCGGGCGCCTGCGTCAACACGGCGCTGCCCAACGCCGCCGCCTGGGTGCCGGTGTCCGTGGTCACGCGCAAGGACGGCAGCCCCGGCTACATGCCGCATTTCATCGACCGCGCCAAGCCGGGCGTCATCGCCGTGACGCGCCAGGGCAGGCGCTTCGTCAACGAGGGCAGCTCGTACCATGACTTCGTGCAGCAGATGGTACGCGCCTGCCAGGGACAGGACGAGATCTGCGCCTGGCTGATCTGCGACCACCGGACGCTGCGCAAGTACGGCCTGGGCAGCGTCGCGCCGTTTCCGCTGCCCATCAAGCGCTATCTGGAAACCGGCTACCTGACGCGGGCCGCGACGGTGGCTGAACTGGCGCAGAAGACCGGCATCGACGCCGGCAGCCTGCGCCAGACGGTCGAGGCCTTCAACCGCGAGGCCGCGCTGGGGCGCGATCCCGAATTCGGCAAGGGCAGCATGGCCTACAACCGCTACCAGGGCGATGCGCTGCACGGCCCCAATCCCTGCGTGGCGCCGCTAGTGAAAGCGCCGTTCTACGCGATCAAGGTCATGATCGGCGACATCGGAACCTTCGCCGGCCTGAAGGTCGACGGCGAGGGCCGCGCGCTGAACGCGCAGGGCGAGGTCATCGCCGGCCTGTACGCGGTGGGCAACGACGCTTGCAGCATCATGGGCGGCAATTATCCCGGCGCGGGCATCACGCTGGGGCCGGCCCTGACCTTCGGCTACATCGCCGGACAGAGCATCGCCGCCGCCGCCAAGGCCGCGGCGGCCACACCTGCGCAGGCCACGGCATGAGCGCGGCGCGGCAAGGCGGTTCGGCGAGCGCCGCGCCAGCAGGCCTGCTGCAAGGCAGGCTCGCGCTGGTCACCGGAGCGGGGCAGGGCAACGGACGCGCATTGGCGCTGGGCCTGGCGGCCGCGGGCGCGCGCGTGGTGGCGACCGACCTGCGGGCCGACAGCGCCGCGCAGACGGCCGAGGACATCGCCGCCGCCGGCGGCCAGGCCTGGAGCCATGCGCTGGACGTGACGGACCTGGAAGCCTGCGCGGCCGTTGCGGCGCGGGTCCGGCGCGAAGCGGGCCCGATCGACGTGCTGGTCAACAACGCCGGCATCCTGATCCGCGAGGGCATGGACAGCCCGCGCGCGGCCGAGAACTGGCGGCGCGTGCTGGACGTGAACCTGAACGGCAGCTTCAACATGATCCACGCCTTCCTGGAAGCGCTGCGCGCGACCCGCGGCGTCATCATCAATGTCGGCTCGATCGCGTCGTTCGCCGGCGTGGGCGCGACGCTGGGGTACTCGCCGTCCAAGGGCGGCGTGAAGATGATGACGCAGGCGATGGCGCGCGATCTCGCGCCCGACGGCATCCGCGTCAACGCCATCGCGCCCGGCGTCATCGAGACGCCGATGACGCAGTACACGCGCGACGATCCCGCCCGCCTGGCCGGCTTCATGCAGCGCATACCGCTGGGACGGCTGGGCCAGCCCGAGGACCTGGTCGGTCCCGTCGTGTTCCTGGCCTCGCCGATGGCGCAGTACGTGACGGGCGTGTCCCTGCCGGTGGACGGAGGCTATCTGGCGGTATAGCGGGGACGGGAACAAGCATCATCGAAGTGCGGCACATCCGAAAAAAACACAGGAGACAACGATGAAGGCAACAGGCATTTTCTCCACCTTGTCCAAGGCGGCCATGATGTGCGCGCTGGCCATCGGCGCGCAGGCCCAGGCCCAGGACATCAAGATCGGCTTCAACGGCGACCTGTCGGCCTCGCCCTCGGCGCAGAGCGGGCAGGCCGCGGTGCTGGGGCTGCGCACCGCCATCGACGACATCAACGCGGCCGGCGGCCTGCTGGGGCGCAAGGTGGTGCTGGTGGTGCGCGACGACCTGTCGCAGCCGCCCAAGTCGATCCAGAACATGACCGACCTGATCGACAACGAGAAAGTGGCGGCGATCGTCGGCCCCACCAACTCGGGCAATGCGCTGGCCTGGAAGCACATTCCGAACCAGAAGAAGATTCCGGTCATGGGCGCCATCGGGTCGGGCACCGACATCACCAAGCCGGTGCGCGAGGGCGCCGACAACTACATGTTCCGCGTCGGCATGGTGGACCGCGAGCAGGTCGAGGGCGTGATCGGCTACCTGAAGAAGAATCCCAAGGTCAAGAACGTGGGCTTCATGATCGAGACCACCGGCTATGGCCAGAGCGCGCTCAAGGACCTGGAGGCGGTCGGCGCGGCGCAGGGCATCAAGGCGGCGGCGGTGGAGAAGTTCGGCGTGGCCGACACCGACATGACTTCGCAGCTCAACAAGCTCAAGGCCGCGGGCGTGGACACCGTGGTGATCTGGGCGCAGAGCACGCCAATCGCGCACGTGTTCCGCAGCATGGAGAAGATCAACTGGTTCCCGCTGACGCTGACGTCCTGGGCGGCCGACAACATCGCGTTCTACGACACGGCCGGCAAGACGCTGTCGGAAAAGCCCTTCTTCCTGCGCACCATCACCGACAACCGCACGCCCGCGCAGCAGAAGCTGTATGACCGGGTTTCGGCCAAGATGACTTCGCCCACCGCCTTCGGCTTCCTGGCGCATGCCTACGACGGCATGAACCTGCTCGCCATGGCGATCAAGCAGGCCGGCACGACCGACGGCGACAAGGTGCGCCTGGCGCTGGAGAACCTGCAGGGCACTTACGAGGGCGCCATGAAGACCTACGAGAAGCCGTTCTCGGCCACCGTGCACGACGCGCTGCTGGTGGGCGACTACAAGTGGGCGCACTGGCAGGACGGCAAGCTGGTGCCGTATGCCGACGACGTGACGGCGATGGCCGCGAAGTAGCTGCGAGGCCCTCATGTTGGCGACATTGCTGCAGGCGCTCGTCAGCGGGCTGGCCGTGGGAGGCGCGTATGCGCTGGTGGCGCTGGGTTTCAGCATCACCTACACCACGACCCGCACGCTGAATTTCGGGCATGGAGAGTTCGTGTCGGTGGGCGCGTTCGTGGGCGTGGGCGCGCTGTTCCTGCTGGCCGGCAAGCCGGCCACCACGGCGGCGTTCACCGGGCTGGACCTGAGCGGCTGGCAGTACCTGCTGGCCGGGCTGGCCGCGGTGGCGGCGATGGGGCTGCTGGGCATGCTGCTGTACGTGTTCGGCGTCAAGCCGTTCGCCGCGCGCCCGGGAATGGCCTGGGTCATGAGCACGCTGGGCTTCGGCATCCTGCTGCAGAGCGCGGCCTTCGCGGTCTGGGGGCCGGCGCCGGTCACCGTGCCCGCGCCGTTCGGCGACGAGGTGATCCGCGTGTTCGGCGCCGGCGTGCGCAGCCAGGAACTGCTGCTGCTGGCGGTGGCCGTCATCGTCATGCTGCTGTTCGACCGCGTCATGAACCGCACCGTGCTGGGCAAGGCGATGCGGGCGGTGGCGGCGAACCCGGCGGTGGCCAACCTGATGGGCATCAACGTCAACGCGATCATGACCGGCGCCTTCTTCGCCAGTTCGGCGCTGGCCGGGCTGGCGGGTTTCCTGGTCGCGCCCATCACGTCGGCGTCGATCTTCATGGGCCTGGCCATCGGCCTGAAGGGGTTTTCCGGCGCCATGATAGGGGGGCTGTCCAACCCGCGCGGCTGCGTGCTGGGCGGTTTCGTGCTGGGCATCCTGGAGTCGTACGTGAACCTGTGGCAGTCGCAGTGGCGCGAGGTCGCGGTGTTCGCGCTGGTGATCCTGGTGCTCGCGGTCAGGCCCACCGGCCTGTTCGGCAAGCGGCTGGTGGAGAAGGTATGAAGCGGCACGGCCAAACCCTGATCGCGGTGGCGCTGGCGGCGGCGCTGGCGGCGTTCGCCGCGCTGGTGGACAACGATTACTACCTGCGCATCGTCTTCATGGCCTGCGTGTACTACCTGTGCGCGGCCGGCGTGAACGTGCTGGTGGGCTATGCCGGCCAGAAGTCGCTGGGCCAGGCGGGCCTGTTCGCCGCGGGCGCCTACACGGCCGCGCTGCTGACCTCGCGCTGGCAGCTCGATCCGTGGCTGGCGCTGGCGGCCGCGCCCGTGGTGGCCGGCGTCTTCGGCGTGCTGATCGCGCTGCCGTCGCTGCGCGTGAAAGGCCCATACCTGGCCATGGTGACGCTGGCGTTCGGCATCGTGGTGGAGAAGATCGTCACCGAGTGGGTCGACGTGTTCGGCGGACCGTCGGGCCTGTTCGGCATCATGCCGCTGACCTGGGGCGGCGAGGCGTTCACCAACCAGCAATGGGTGTGGTTCGCGCTGGCGCTGTGCGTGGTTACGCAGCTGCTGCTGCGCAACGTGCTGGACGGACGCTTCGGGCGCGCGCTGCTTTCGGTGCAGGCCGACGAGATCGCCTCGTCCTCGGTCGGGGTCAGGGTGTACCGCGCCAAGGTCATCGCCTTCGTGGTGGCGGCCGTGACCTGCGGCATCGCGGGGGCGCTGGTGGCCCAGCAGAACCAGTACATCAATTCCGACTTCATCACCTTCAACCTGTCCATCTTCATCCTGCTGCTGGTGCTGTTCGGCGGCGCAGGCTCGAAGGCCGGGCCGGCGGTCGGCGCGATCGCGCTGACCGTGATCGACGCGCTGCTGGCGCGCTGGCCGTCGGTGCAGCATTTCTTCTACGGCGCGCTGCTGCTGTTCGCGCTGTACTTCATGCCCGGCGGCGTCATGGGGCTGTTCGCGCCGCGCGCGCGGCGCGTGGCGGACGCGCAGCCGCGGCAGGAGGGAGAGCCGGCGCCCGCGCAGCGCACGCCCGCCGGGGGCCAGGACGAGCTGCTGCTGGTGGTCGAGAACCTGTGCAAGGCCTATGGCGGCGTGAAGCCGGCGCAGGATATTTCCTTCTGCCTGCGCCGCGGCCACGTGCATGCGCTGATCGGCCCCAACGGCGCGGGCAAGAGCACCCTCATCAACATGCTCAGCGGCGTGGTGCAGCCCGACGCGGGCGTGGTGCGCTTTCGCGGCGCCGACATCGCCGGCGAGCGCCCGCACGCCATCTGCGCGCTGGGCATCGGCCGCAGCTTCCAGAACCTGCGCCTGTTCGGCGAACTGTCGGTGCTGGACAACGTGCTGCTGGGCCGCCACAGCCGCATGAAGAACGGTTTCTGGGCGTCGCTGCTGGGCCTGCCCGGGGCGCGCGCCGAAGAGCGCCGCGCGCGCGAGCACGCCGGGCGGCTGGTGCGCATGGTGGGCCTGGCGCATCTGGCCGACACGCCCGCGGGCAGCCTGCCTTACGGCCTGCAGCGGCGCGTGGAGCTGGCGCGCGCGCTGGCCACCGAGCCGGCGCTGCTGCTGCTGGACGAACCGGCCGCGGGCCTGAATCCCCAGGAGACGGCGGAACTGGGCGAACTGCTGCTGCGCGTCGGCGCCTCCTGCGGCATCACCCTGCTGATGGTCGAGCACCACATGGACCTGGTGATGGCGATATCGGACCACGTGATCGTGCTGGACTACGGCATCAAGATCGCCGAAGGCGTGCCGGCGCAGGTGCAGGCCGACAAGCGCGTGATCGAGGCTTACCTCGGGACCGGCATGGCCTGAGCCCGGACTCACATTCATCGACAGGCCGCAAGACGATGCTGAAACTAGAATCCGTGCAGATTTCGTATGGCGCCATCCAGGCCGTGCGCGACGTATCGCTGGAGATACGCGCCGGCGAGATCGTGACCATCATCGGCGCCAACGGCGCGGGCAAGAGCACGCTGCTCAAGGGCGTGGCCGGGCTGGAGCCGCTGCAGGGCGGCCGGGTCACGTTCGACGGGCGCGACATCACGCCGGTGCCGGCGCATCGGCGCGTCGGCCTGGGCCTGGCGCTGTCGCCGGAAGGGCGGGGCGTGTTCGCCGACCAGACGGTCTACGACAACCTGGCGCTGGGCGCCTACCTGCGGCGCCGCGATCCGGCCGCGGTGGCCGAGGGCGTGGAGCGCGGCTACCGGCTGTTCCCGCGCCTGCGCGAACGCCGCGACCAGCTCGCCGGCACGCTGTCCGGCGGCGAGCAGCAGATGCTGGCGATGGCGCGCGCGCTGATGAGCGAGCCCCGCCTGCTGTGCCTGGACGAACCCTCGCTGGGGCTGGCGCCGCTGATCGTGCAGGACATCTTCGCCGCCATCCGCAAGCTGCGCGACGACGGCCTGACCATCGTGCTGGTCGAACAGATGGCCAACCAGGCGCTGGGCGTGGCCGACCGCGCCTATGTGCTGGAAACCGGGCGCATCACGTTGAGCGGCAGCGGCGCCGAGCTGCTGCGCGACCCCGGCGTGCGCGCGGCCTATCTCGGCGCGCATTGAGTCCGCGCGCCGGGCGCGATACCATGTCCGCTGCGCCGCGTGGGCGGCGCCCTCATCCCCTTCAGGCCGGCGCCGTGACGTCCCCTACAGTTGATGCAAGCCAGGACCGCACCGGTCTTATCTATCTTCAATTGATGTTCGTCATGGCCACGTGGGGCCTGAACATCGTCTCCATCAAATACCTGACGCAGCACATGGACGTGCAGGCGCTGGCGGCCGTGCGCATCGTGATCGCCTTCGCCGCCGTCACCTTCATCATCAAGGCGCGCCGCGGCCGCATTCCCAGGCTGGGCCGCGCCGAACTGGTCTGGGTCGCGCTGGCCGGATTCCTGGTGGTGTACGCGCACCAGGTGGCGCTGGTCTCGGGGCTGCGCCTGTCCTCGGCGGCCAACGGCACGCTCATCATGGCCACCAGCCCGCTGCTGTCGGCGCTGCTGGCCGCGCTGTTCTACCGCGAGCGGCTGACGCCGTCGCGCATCGCCGGCGCGCTGCTGGGGCTGCTGGGCGTGGGCATGGTGGTGGCCGGCAGCGGCGGGCGCTTCGGGCTGACCGGCTGGGGCGACGCCATCGTGTTCGTGGCGGTGCTGGTCTTCGTCTGCGGCGGGCTGGTGATCCAGCGCATGTCGCGCATGATGGACCCGCTGGGCATGCTCTGGTACATGTACCTCGCCGGCGGCCTCATGCTGGTCGCGCATGCGCTGCTGACGCCGGCCTCCTATGACGCGGGGATGTGGCTGATGTCGTGGTGGCCGTGGGTGGTGCTGCTGTACTCGGCGGTCATCGCCTCGGGGGTCAGCAACATCGTGTGGAACGCCGGCATCGCGCGGCTGGGCATCAGCCGCGCGGCGCTGTTCGTGAACTGGCTGCCGATCTTCGGGCTGCTGTTCGCGGCGCTGTTCCTGGACGAGGCCGTCACGCCCACGCACGTGGCCGGGCTGGCCTGCGTGCTGGGCGGAACCTGGCTGGGCCTGCGGCGCGTCAGCGCGCGTTGTTGAGCAGGCGCGCGGCTTCGATCGCGAAGTAGGTGAGGATGCCGTCGGCGCCGGCGCGCTTGAACGCCAGCAGCGCTTCCATCATGACCTTGTCGTGGTCGAGCCAGCCGTTGGCCGAGGCGGCCTTGATCATGGCGTATTCGCCGCTGACCTGATAGGCGAAGGTCGGCACCCGGAAGGCGTCCTTCACGCGGCGCAGCACGTCCAGGTAGGGCATGCCGGGCTTGACCATGACCATGTCGGCGCCTTCCTGCAGGTCGGCGGCCACTTCGCGCAGCGCTTCGTCCAGGTTGCCCGGGTCCATCTGGTAGGCCATTTTGTTGGACTTGCCCAGGTTGCTGGCCGAGCCCACCGCGTCGCGGAACGGGCCGTAGAAGGCGCTGGCGTACTTGGCCGAGTAGGCCATGATCTGCGTGTGGATGTGGCCGTTGGCTTCGAGCGCGCGGCGCACGGCGCCGATGCGGCCGTCCATCATGTCGCTGGGGGCGACCATGTCGACGCCGGCGTCGGCCTGGGCCAGCGCCTGCTTGACCAGGATCTCGACGGTAGGCTCGTTCAGCACGTAGCCGTTTTCGTCGATGACCCCGTCCTGGCCGTGGCTGGTGTACGGGTCCAGCGCCACGTCGCACAGCACGCCCAGCTCGGGGAAGCGGCGCTTGAGCTCGCGCACCACGGTCGGGATCAGGCCGTCGGGATTGATGGCTTCGATGCCGTCGGGCGTCTTGAGCGAGGGCTCGATGGCGGGAAACAGCGCCAGCACGGGAATGCCCAGCGCCACGCATTCCTCGGCCACCGGCAGCAGCGTGTCCAGCGAATAGCGGACCACACCGGGCAGCGAAGGCACCGCCTGCTGCAGGCCCGAGCCTTCGGCCACGAACACGGGATAGATCAGATCGTTGACCGTCAGCGCGTTCTCGCGGACCAGGCGGCGCGTGAAATCGTCGCGGCGCAGGCGGCGCGGACGGGAGACCGGGAATTCGGGGGAGATGATCTGCGGGTTCATGGTACGACCTTCGGTGAAATCCAGTTTTCGATGTGCGCGCCGGCCTCTTCCAGCCCGATGCGCTCGGGCGCCGAGAAGGGAACGGTGTGCAGGGCGCCGATATCGGCCAGATCCTTGCGCACCGCGAACACGGTGCGCATGCGCTGGCCGTAGGGCAGCTTGTCGGCCTTGGTCAGCAGCGCCAGCACCGGCCGGCCGGTGGGGGCGATGAAATTGGCCAGGCGCCGGTCCAGTTCGGTGACGCCGCGGCGGATGTCGATCAGCAGCACGATGCCGACCAGCGATTCGCGGTCGCGCAGATAGCCGCCCAGGATGTCCGCCCATTTTTCCTTTTCGTCGCGGGCCACCGACGCATAGCCGTAGCCGGGCAGGTCGACGAGAAAGCCGATCTGGCCTTCGGGGTCCAGCGGGTCGGGCAGGCCGAACATATTGATCAGGCGCGTGCGGCCCGGCGTCTTGCTGGAGAACGCGAGACGGCGCTGGTTGCACAGCACGTTGATGGCCGTGGACTTGCCGGCGTTGGAGCGGCCGACGAAGCAGACCTCGGGGGCGCCGGCGGCCGGCAGCTGGTCGAGGCGAGCCGCGGAAGTGAAGAAGGAGGCGCGATGTAGGAGGGACACGGATGGCTTCGGATGCGGTTGGTTTCAAGCCCTATTGTATAATCCGGCGTTTGCAACAGTGGTCCCCGTGCGCGGAGCCGTCTTTTTTGGCTCGATACGGTATATCCGGGTGTGCGGGTAGGCGTGGGCGCCTTTTTGCGCCTTGATCGATGCGATTCGTCGAGGTCTTCATGAAGCGTGTGCTGTCCCGGATGTTGGTTGCGAGCGGGCTGTTGCTCGGCGCCTCCGCCTTATCTACTACGAGTTTCGCCGCCGAAGGCGCTGCGGGCCCGGCCAAACCAGATGCCGCCAAGGGCGGGCAGCTGTTCGAGCAGGGGGACGCCGCCAGAGGCATCATTTCCTGCGCGTCCTGTCATGGCGCGGCCGGCAACAGCACCATCCCGGCGAACCCCAACCTGGCCGCGCAGCCGCACGAATACCTCGCCAAGCAACTGGCCGACTTCCAGGTCAAGTCCGGCGCCAAGGTGCCCACGCGCAACGGCCCCGAGGGCAATCCCACCCCGATGACGGCCATGGCGCAGAACCTGACGCCGGCCGACATGCAGAACATCGCGCTCTACCTGGCGCAGCAGCCGCTCAAGGAGCCGGCCACCGCCGGTCATGAGAACCTGGTTGATCTGGGTCAAAGAATCTGGCGCGGCGGTTTGCCCGAACGCAACGTTCCGGCGTGCGCGGCGTGCCATTCTGCCAATGGCGCGGGCATGCCCGCCCAATACCCCCGTCTGTCGGGCCAGTTCCCGATGTATATCGAAGCGCAGCTGAAGCTGTTCCGCAGCGGCGATCGCAAGAACGACATCATGTTCGCCATTGCCGATCGCATGTCGGATGCCGATATCAAGGCGGTCTCGGACTACGCAGCCGGTCTGCGATAGGCGCTTGCCCGCAACGCGCGCGGCTGGTCCGCGCCCTGCAACCGAGCGCGACGGAACCTGAGTCCGCCGCGCGCTGTCTATGAGGGGGGTAGCCGATAGCGCGGCCCCCCTTTTTTCATGAATTCAGCCCGTACACATACCCGTCCCTCCCTGCGCACCCTGCCCGGCGATTTCTTCGAATTGCTGGGCTCGATGCGTTTTGCCGTCAGCCTGCTGATGTTCATCTGCGTGGCGAGCCTGGTGGGAACGGTGCTGCAGCAGAACCGCGCGTCCAGCAATTACATCGACCAGTTCGGCCCGTTCTGGTTCGAAGTGTTCGACAAGTTCTCGATCTGGCACGTCTATAACAGCTGGTGGTTCCTGCTGATCATGGCGTTCCTGGTCGTGTCGACCTCGGTCTGCCTGATCCGCAACGCGCCCAAGATGCTGCGCGACGCGCGTTCGTTTCGCGAGCACGTGCGCGTCGGCAGCCTGCGCGCCTTCCCCCACCGGGTGGAAACGGACGCCGCCACCGACGTGCCGCAGACCGCGGCCGGCCTGAAGAAGCTGCTGGGCGGGCTGGGATACGCGGTGCGCGAACGCCAGGACCAGGACGGCGTGCTGCTGGCGGCCAAGAAGGGCAGCGCCAACCGGCTGGGCTATGTGTTCGCGCACTCGGCGCTGGTCATCATCTGCATCGGCGGGCTGCTCGACAGCGAACTGCCGGTGCGGCTGCAGGTCATGTTCGGCGGCAAAAAGCCCATCGTCGAGAACATGCTGATCTCCGAGGTGCCCGAAAGCGGGCGCCTGTCGGTGAACAACCCGAGCTTTCGCGCCAGCGTGCTGGTGCCCGAGGGCAGCCAGGCCAGCACCGCGGTCGTGATGGTGGGCGACGGCGCCCTGGTGCAGCCCATGCCGTTCTCGCTCAGGCTCAAGAAGTTCGTGGTCGATTACTACTCGACCGGCATGCCCAGCCGCTTCGCGAGCGAGGTGGAGGTGACCGATCCCGACACCGGCAAGACCTTCGATTCCACCATCGAGGTCAACGAGCCGCTGCGTTTCAAGGGCATGACGGTCTACCAGTCCAGCTTCGACGACGGCGGCAGCACGGTGGTGCTGAAGGGCTACCCGCTGGTCGGTGCCGAGGCCACGCCTTTCGCGGTGGACGGCACCGTGGGCAAGAAATCCGAAGTAACCGCTCACACAGCTTCCGGCCCGCGCAGCATGGGCATCGAGATCACGGCCCTGCGGCCGATCAACGTCGAGGACCTGACCGGCGGCACGCCCAAGGGCGCGAACCAGAGCTTCGCCGAGCATGTGGCTTCGGTCTCGGGCAGCGCCGCCGGCAAGAAGAACGAAAACCTGCGCAACGTCGGTCCCAGCGTCGAATACAAGCTGATCGACGACGCCGGCCAGGCCCACGAATTCCAGAATTACATGCTGCCGGTCGAACTGGACGGCGCTTCGGTGTTCCTGGCCGGGGTGCGCAACAACGCCTCCGAGCCGTTCCGCTACCTGCGCATCCCCGCCGACGCCGACAGTTCCATCGGCGAATTCATGCGCCTGCGCGCCACGCTGGCCGATCCGGCCGCCCGCAAGGAGGCGGCGCGCCGCTTCGCCGAGCGCAACAGCCCGTCGGGCACGGATCGCCAGCCGCTGCAGACGGCCGCCGAACGCGCGCTGGACACCTTCGCCTCGGGCGGCCTGCAGGCCGTGGCGGCGTTCCTGCAGGCCAACACGCCGGCCCAGGACCTGGAGCGGGCGGCCGACGTGGTGATACGGCTGATCGGCGCCAGCATGAACGAGCTGCGCGCCGTCGAGCGCGAGCGCGCCGGCCTGCCGCCGGTGGCGGCTTCCGGCCCCGACGCCGAACAGGCCGCGGTCTGGTCGCGCCTGGCGGTGGCGGCGCTGTCGGACCTGACTGTTTATCCGGCGCCGGTGTTCCTGTCGCTGGCGGACTTCCAGCACGTGCAGGCCAGCGTGTTCCAGGTCAGCCGCACCCCCGGCAAGAACACGGTGTACCTGGGCAGCCTGCTGCTGGTGCTGGGCGTGTTCGCGATGTTCTATATTCGTGATCGCCGCATCTGGATCTGGATCAAGCCGCAAGACGGCGGCAGCAGCGTGCTGGCGGCCATGACGTCCCAGAAGCGTACACTGGACTTCAACCAGGAGTTCGAACGCTTCAAGCAGGCGCTGTTGCGCCACAAGAGGTCTTAAGGTTCCCTATGTCCACGACGACCACCACCCATTCCACGCCGCCGGACCTGCTCTGGCAGGACCAGCTGTCCGAAACCGGCGACAGCCGCGCGCGGCGCGGCCGGCCCGACTGGACCGACATCGTCTTCTTCCTGCTGCTGTCGGCGGGGGCGGCCTTCGCGCTGACCCGCTACAGCGGCGCGATGGACTACTACGAGAAGATCATCCTGTGCGGCACGGTGCCGGTGCTGGCCTGGATGGGCTGGCTGTGGCGTCCGCTGCGCCGGCTGATGGTGGCCTGTGCCATCGCCGCCGGGCTGGCCCTGATGCTGTACGGCAACGACCTGGCCCGCGCCGAGCAGGTGTTCTTCCTGAAATACCTGTTCTCTTCGCAATCCGCCATTCTGTGGATGTGCGCGCTGTTCGCGCTGGCCACGGTGTGCTACTGGATCGGGGTGTTCAGCCCCACCGCCGCCTGGCTCGGCACGGCCCTGACCTGGGGCGCGGTGTTCGCCGGCGTGACCGGCCTGCTGGTGCGCTGGCGCGAGGGTCACCTGATGGGCCCGGACCTGGGCCACATCCCGGTCAGCAACCTGTACGAAGTCTTCGTGCTGTTCGCGCTGATCACGGCGCTGTTCTACCTGTATTACGAACGCAAGTACGCCACGCGCGCGCTGGGCGGCTTCGTGCTGCTGGTGGTGACCTCGGCCGCCGTGTTCCTGCTGTGGTATTCGTTCACGCGCGACGCCGGGCAGATCCAGCCGCTGGTGCCGGCCTTGAAGAGCTGGTGGATGAAGCTGCACGTGCCGGCCAACTTCATCGGCTACGGCACGTTCTCGCTGGCCGCCATGGTGGGCTTCGCCTACCTGGTCAAGCAGCACGGGCAGACCACGTCCTGGGCCAAGCTGGCGCCGCTGTTCGTGCTGGGCGTGCTGCTGGCGGCCGAGCCCATGGTGTTCCGCACCGATGGCCTGTCGGCCACCTGGATGCTGTATTTCGGCGTGGGCGCGGTGATCGTGGGCGCCATCCTGCTGGGCCGCCGCCGCATCGCCGCGGTGCTGCCGTCGCTGGAGGTGCTGGACGACATCATGTATCGCGCCATCGCCATCGGCTTCGCGTTCTTCACCGTCGCCACCATCCTGGGCGCGCTGTGGGCGGCCGACGCCTGGGGCGCGTACTGGCAGTGGGACCCCAAGGAGACCTGGGCGCTGATCGTCTGGCTCAACTACGCGGCCTGGCTGCACATGCGCCTGATCAAGGGCCTGCGCGGCACCATGGCGGCCTACTGGGCGCTGATGGGGCTGCTGATCACCGGGTTCGCGTTCCTGGGGGTGAACATGTTCCTGTCGGGGCTGCACTCGTACGGGGAGCTTTGACGGGTGCCGGCATTTGCGCCTGCCACGAAAATCGGCGGCTTGCGCCGCCTGATGGGTTCCGCGCGGTGAACGTTGGGGTTCTTGCTTAAGGACTCTGGCGCTGCACCCATCCTACAGCGTCGATTCTCCGCGTAGCAGGTCGTCCAGCGTTTCGCGCCGGCGCACCACGTAGTACTGGTCGCCGTCGACCATGACCTCGGCCGCGCGCGGGCGGGTGTTGTAGTTGCTGGCCATGGCCATGCTGTAGGCGCCGGCGGATTCCACCGCCAGCAGGTCGCCGGCCTCGATCGCGAGCTTGCGCTGCCTGGCCAGCCAGTCGGCGCTTTCGCAGACCGGGCCCACGATGTCGTAGAGGGTTGGCTCGCCGGCGCGCGGATGCACCGGGCGCACGCCGTGGAAGGCGTCGTACAGCGCCGGACGCAGCAGGTCGTTCATGGCGGCGTCGACGATGGCGAAATTGCGCGCCTCGGCATGCTTCAGGTATTGCACCGTCGTCAGCAGCACGCCGGCGTTGCCGACCAGCGAGCGGCCGGGCTCCAGCACCAGGTGCAGATGGCCCAGGCCGCGGGCCTGCAGGCGTTCGAAGACGGGGTCGAGCAGGGCGCGCGGCGAGGGCGGAGTTTCATCCGCGTAGCGGATGCCCAGCCCGCCGCCCAGGTCCAGGTGCCGGATCGCGATGCCGGCCTGCGCCAGCCGGTCGATCAGGTCCAGCAGCTTGTCCAGCGCGTCCAGGTAGGGGCCGATCTCGGTCAGCTGCGAGCCGATATGGCAGTCCACGCCCACGATTTCCAGCGCGGGCAGCGCCTGCGCGCTGCGATACACCGCCAGCGCCGATTCGATGGCGATGCCGAACTTGTTTTCTTTCAGGCCGGTGGAGATGTACGGGTGGGTCTGCGCGTCCACGTCGGGATTGACCCGCAGCGAAACCGGCGCGCGCGCGCCCATGTCCTGGGCGACCTGCGACAGCAGGCGCAGCTCGGCCTCGGATTCGACATTGAAGCACTTGACCCCGGCCGCCAGCGCGTCGCGCATCTCCCAGGCCTGCTTGCCCACGCCCGAAAACACGATGCGGGCCGGATCGGCGCCGACCGCCAGGGCGCGCTTGAGCTCGCCGCCCGAGACGATGTCGAAGCCCGCGCCCAGGCGCGCGAATTCCTTGAGCACGGCCAGGTTGGAATTGGCCTTCATGCCGTAGCAGACCAGCACCGGGCGCTGCCCGACGGCGCTGTGGTAGGCCTGCCAGGCGGCCTTGAGCGCGGCGCGCGAATAAACGTACAACGGGGTGCCCAGCCGCTCGGCCAGGTGATCCAGCGGCACGTCCTCGGCGTAGAGGACGTTGTTGCGGAACTGGAAGTACGGATGGCCCGCCAGTTCCGGCTGCGCTGGAAACCGGGCGGTCATAGCACGGGGGGCGCCGGCGGGATCGGCACCGAGGGTTGCGGCTGGGAGTCGCGCGGCGGCTTGCCGTCGGGAGTCGGCATGTACAACGGCCCCTTGTACCCGCAGGCCGCCAGCATGCCGGTCGTCACGAGCGTGGCTACAATGCGAAGAGCCATGCGGCTGAATGCCAATTGGAACACTGGGAACTCCGTAATTCTTGCAGGCTCGATTATGACCGAAACCGAATTTCTTGCGTTGATCGACCAGGTGCTGGACAGCATCGAAAGCCAGGCCGATGACTGGGCGGCTTCGCTCGACGTCGATGTCGAAACCAGCCGCAGCGGCAATGTGCTGACCATGGTTTTCGAGGACAACACCCACGTCGTGGTGAACAGCCAGGCCGCCATGCAGGAGCTGTGGGTCGCCGCGCGCAGCGGCGGCTTCCACTACCGTTACGACGGCCTGCACTGGAACGATACTCGAGGCGGGCCGCAATTGCCGGATGCTTTGTCGCAAATCTGTTCCGCGGCTGCCGGCGTGCCGGTGACGATACGGCTGTAGGCGGGTAACCCCTGCGCGGCGGGGGCGGCTGGCGCCGCCCGATGGGTTCCGCGCGTTCGACGGTCGAGTTTTTGCGTAGACGGTCTCGCGCTGCACCCATCCTACGGGCACAGATCTTGTGGTCCATCCTTTAAAAAAAACCGGCCCCTCGGGCCGGTTTTTGCATTTGCGCGATCAGAACTGGATCTGTTGCGACCAGGGGGCGGGCTTCTGGGAGCCGACGCCCGGCGCGACCTTGATGCGGGTGTCCTCGTTGGTGCTGCCGTTCAGGCCGTTGAGGAACTCGCCCAGCGTGTCGGCCTCGGGCAGGCCCAGGCGCGCGACGGCCTGGCCCGGCGGGAATTCGGAGAAATAGAACTCGCCGTTTTCCACCAGCAGGCCATCGGGGCGGGGGCGCGGCTTCTCTTCGGGCACGCCCTTGAGCACGTCCTGCATGTAGTCGACCCAGATCGGCATGGCCACGCCGCCGCCGGTTTCGCGCGAGCCCAGCGACTTGGGCTGGTCGAAGCCCAGCCACGCGGTGGCGACCAGCGAGGGGGTGTAGCCCGAGAACCAGGCGTCCACGGATTCGTTGGTGGTGCCGGTCTTGCCGGCGATGTCGCTGCGCTTGAGCAGCGCGCGGGCGCGGGCGGCGGTGCCGTAGGTGGCCACGCCGCGCAGGATGTCGTCCATGACCCAGGCGGTGCGCGGGTCGATGGCGCGGGCCTGCTCGTCGCCGGCCACGACCGGCTTGGCCTGCATGATGACCTTGCCGCTGCTGTCGGTGACGCGGTCGATCAGGTAGGGCGTGACGCGGTAGCCGCCGTTGGCGAACACCGAGAACGCGCCGGCCAGCTGCAGCGGCGTGACCGAGCCCGCGCCCAGGGCCAGGGGCAGCACGGCCGGCTGGCGGGCCTTGTCGAAGCCGAAGCGGGTCAGGTAGTCCTGCGCGTATTGCGGGCCGATGGCCTGCAGGATACGGATCGACACCATGTTCTTGGATTTGTACAGGCCCTGGCGCAGGGTCAGCATGGGCTCGTACTGGTTGCCGTAGTTCTTCGGGTTCCAGGCCTTGGAGCCGGTCTGCTCGGCGGTCAGCATGAAGGGCTGGTCGGAGATCTGCGTGCCCGGGGTCAGGCCGCGCTCCAGCGAGGCGGCGTAGATGAACGGCTTGATGTTCGAGCCGGGCTGGCGCCAGGCCTGGGTCACGCGGTTGAAGTTGCCGCGGTAGAAATCGAAGCCGCCCACCATGGCGCGGATGGCGCCGTCCTGCGGCGCCAGCGCCACGAAGGCCGCCTGCACCGAAGGCAGGTTGATGATTTCCCAGTTGTCGCCGAACTTGCGGATATAGACCACCGAGCCGCGCTTGATGCGCTGCTCGGGCTTGGCCTTGTCGTTGAGCGCGCGCGCCACCACGCCCAGCACCTTCTTGTCGGTGACCGTGATGATCTCGCGCGAGCTGCGCGCCAGTTTCACTTCGGTGGGGCTGGCCGACAGCACCACCGCGGTCAGCAGGTCGCCGCTGTCGCTGAACTTGTCGAACACGCCGTCCAGGAAATCGTCCAGCGCCTGCGGGTTGTTTTCGACGCCGGCCGGCAGTTCGAGCTGCTCTTCGGGACCGGGGTAGGGCGCGCGGCGGGTGTATTGCAGCACGCCTTCGCGCACGGCGCGGTAGGCGGCTTCCTGGTCCTTGGAGTGCACCGTGGTGTAGATATTGATGCCGCGCGAATAGACGTTGTCCTGGTACACGTTGTACAGCAGCTGGCGCGCCAGCTCGGCCACGTATTCGCCGTGGATGGAATAGCCGCCGGCCGGCGTGCCTTCGGCCGACTTCATGACGATGGGCTGGGCCAGGGCCTGCTTGTATTCAGGCTCGGTCAGGTAGCCCAGCGAATGCATGCGGCTCAGCACGTAGCGCTGGCGCAGTTCGGCGCGGGGGCGGTTGGCGATCGGGTTGAAGCGCGAAGGCGCCTTGGGGATGCCGGCCAGCATGGCGGCCTCGGCCGGGGTCACCTCGGACAGGGGCTTGCCGAAATAGGTGCGCGAGGCGGCGGCGAAGCCGTAGGCGCGGTGGCCCAGGTAGATCTGGTTCATGTAGAGCTCCAGGATCTGGTCCTTGCTGAGCTCGGATTCGATCTTGAAGGTCAGCAGCAGCTCGTAGAACTTGCGCGAGTAGGTCTTTTCCGACGTCAGGTAGAAGTTGCGCGCCACCTGCATGGTGATGGTGCTGGCGCCCTGCGTCTTCGACATGTTGATCAGGTTGGTCAGGCCCGCGCGCACCACGCCGGCCCAGTCGATGCCGCCGTGCTGGTAGAAGCGGTCGTCCTCGGCGGCCAGCACCGCGGATTTCATGACGTCGGGAATCTCGTTGAAGCGCAGCACGTTGCGGCGCTCTTCGCCGAATTCGCCGATCAGCACCTTGTCCGCCGTGTAGACGCGCAGCGGCACCCGCGGGCGATAGTCCGTCATGGCGTGCAGGTCGGGCAGGTTGGGCCAGGCCAGCGCCAGCGCCATTCCCGCCAGCAGCACGCCGCACAGGAACAGGCCGGCACAGAAGATGCCGGTCTTGACGAAGAATCGCAGTATCGGGGAGCCGCTCTTCGAGGGCTTGTCTTTCTTGGAGGAATTCTGGGGCTTGCTCATCGCGGCGATTTTACGGGTATCTCCGGTCGGGGCTTAGCGCGGGGGACCGGTTTCTGTAACAAGATTGTGCAGTGTGGTGCGCGGGCAACTTGCGGGCAATGTGATAATGCCGGCATGAACGTTTCCGCTATCTCATGTCCGGAGGCTGCCCCGGACCCGGCGTCCCCCGGCGAGACGCCCGAAAATCCGCCTTGTGCCGCGGAGTGCGCAGGCGCGACCGCGTCGCTGCCGCACGATCTGCCCGTCTTCCTGGTGGGCATGATGGGCGCGGGCAAGACCACCATCGGCCGTGGCCTGGCGCGTGCGCTGGGGCGCGAGTTTGTGGATCTGGATCATGAGCTCGAGGCGCGTTGCGGCGTGCGGGTGCCGGTAATCTTCGAAATCGAAGGCGAAGCCGGTTTCCGTCGCCGGGAAGCTGCCGCCTTGGAAGAGTGTACCCAACGGCGCAACATTATTCTCGCCACCGGCGGCGGCGCCATCCTGGCGGCGGAAAACCGCCAGCGCCTGCACGAGCGCGGCATCGTGGTCTATCTGCGGGCCAGCGTGGACGAACTGTTCCGCCGCACCTGCCGCGACCGCAACCGTCCGCTGCTGGCCACCGCCGACCCGCGCGGCACCCTGCGCGAGCTGATGACGCTGCGCGAACCCCTTTACAAAGAAGTGGCCGACATGGTCGTGGAAACCGGCACCATGCCCGTCCACACCCTGGTCAAGGCCCTGCTGCCCCAACTGCAAGCCTTCGAGAAGCGCATATGAACGTAGTCGACGTCGAAACCCCGGGCGGGAGCTATCCCATCCATATCGGCCCGGGCCGCCTGGACGCCCTGGACCAGTGCATTCCGGCCGACGCCACCGCCATCGCCGTGGTGACCAATCCCACCGTGGCCGCCCTGTACGGCGAGCGCGCCGAAGCCGCGCTGGCCCGCAGCGGCAAGCGGGTGCTGCGCATCGAGCTGCCCGACGGCGAGGCCTACAAGGACTGGCAGTCGCTGAACCTGATCTTCGACGCGCTGCTGGCGCAGCGCCTGGACCGGCGCTGCGTGCTGGTGGCGCTGGGCGGCGGCGTGATCGGCGACATGACCGGCTTTGCCGCCGCGGTCTACATGCGCGGCGTGCGCTTCCTGCAGGTGCCCACGACGCTGCTGGCCCAGGTGGACTCCTCGGTCGGCGGCAAGACCGCCGTCAACCATCCGCTGGGCAAGAACATGATCGGCGCCTTCTACCAGCCGATCGCCGTCGAGATCGACACCGACGTGCTGGGCACGCTGCCGGCGCGCGAGGTATCGGCGGGCCTGGCCGAAGTCATCAAGTACGGGCTGATCCTGGACGCCGGCTTCTGGGCCTGGTGCGAGGAAAACGTGCAGAAGCTGCGCGCGCTGGACCCGGACGCCATCGCCTACGCCATCCGCCGCTCCTGCGAGCTGAAGGCGCAGGTGGTGGGCAAGGACGAACGCGAATCCGGGCTGCGCGCCATCCTGAACCTGGGCCACACCTTCGGCCACGCCATCGAATCGGGGCTGGGCTACGGCGCCTGGCTGCACGGCGAGGCGGTGGGCTGCGGCATGGTGCAGGCCGCCGAGCTTTCCGCCGACGTGGCCGGGTTCGACCGCGACGACGTGGCCCGCGTGCGCGCCCTGGTGGCCGCCATCGGCTGCCCGGCCGTGGCGCCGGACCTGGGCGCGGACCGGTGGCTGGAACTCATGCAGGTGGACAAGAAAACCGAGGGCGGCTCGATCCGCTACGTGCTCATGAACCGCATCGGCGCGGCCGTCATCCAGGCGGCGCCCGACGATGCCGTGCGCGCCGTGCTGGCCCGCACCACCCAATAACCGCGAGGAGGGCGGTGTTGCAGATGAAAGAACTGGCTTCCTATGCATCCCACCCGTCTCAATCGCGCGGACGGACCTATGCCGAGCCGCCGCCGGAAAACCGAACCGAATTCCAGCGCGACCGCGACCGCATCGTGCATTCGGGCGCTTTCCGGCGCCTGGAGTACAAGACCCAGGTCTTCGTCAACCACGAAGGCGACCTGTTCCGCACCCGGCTGACGCACAGCCTGGAAGTCGCGCAGATCGCGCGCACCCTGGCCCGCAGCCTGGGCCTGTCGGAAGACCTGACCGAAGCCATCTCGTTGGCCCACGACCTGGGCCATACGCCTTTCGGCCATGCCGGCCAGGACGAGCTGAACGCCTGCATGCGCGAACTGGCGCCCGAGGCCGGCGGCTTCGAGCACAACCTGCAGAGCCTGCGCGTGGTGGACGAGCTGGAGGAACGCTATGCGGACTTCAACGGCCTGAACCTGTGCTTCGAAACGCGCGAGGGCATCCTGAAGCATTGCTCGGCGGCCCACGCGCGCCAGCTGGGCGAAGTGGGCGAGCGCTTCCTCAACCGCACCCAGCCCTCGCTGGAAGCGCAGCTGGCCAATCTGGCCGACGAGATCGCCTACAACAACCACGACATCGACGACGGCCTGCGTTCCGGCCTGATCACGCTGGAGCAGCTGCAGGAGGTGTCGATCTTCGAGCGCCACCACGCCCACGTGCTGCTGCGCTATCCCGGCCTGGCGCCGCGCCGCGCGGTGGCCGAAACCATACGGCGGATGATCAACACGCTGATCGTCGACCTGACGCGCACCTCGCTGGCGCGCATCCGCGAATACGCGCCGGCCAGCGCCGACGACGTGCGCCGCGCCCCGCCGCTGGCGAGCTTTTCCGAAGAAATCCGGCGCGAGGCCGATCAGCTGAAGAAATTCCTGTTCGACAACCTGTACCGCCACTACCGCGTGCTGCGCATGACCACCAAG
Organism: Achromobacter sp. MUI-25009338; assembly: GCF_057359325.1. Lineage (NCBI taxonomy): Bacteria > Pseudomonadati > Pseudomonadota > Betaproteobacteria > Burkholderiales > Alcaligenaceae > Achromobacter > Achromobacter sp. MUI-25009338. The sequence continues at coordinate 5,664,050 of NZ_CM170627.1, read as the reverse complement.
GCGCGCCGCATCGTGCGCGAACTGTTCGTCGCCTTCCTGGAAGATCCGCGCCTGCTGCCGCCCGACTACCGCCGCCCGGCGCCGGACCAGCAGCCCCGCGCCATCGCCGACTACATCGCCGGCATGACGGATCGCTACGCGATCCGGGAGCACCGGCGCCTGTTCGAGATGTCGTGACGGCGCATCACCGGTGCTTGCGGTACGGCTCGTCCTCGGGCACGAAGGTGGCTTCGGCGCGGGCTTCCTGCATCCACGACTGCATGGCGGGCAGGGCCAGCACGGCGTCCATGTAGTCGCGCACCGGGCCGGCGGCTGCGATGCCGTAGGTGGTGAAGCGCGACACCACGGGCGCGAAAAAGGCGTCGGCGATGGAGAACGCGCCGAACAGGAACGGCCCGCCACGGCCGAATTCGGCGCGGGTGTCCTGCCAGAGGGCCTGCATGCGGGCGATGTCCTGGCGCGCGGCCTCGGGCAGGTCGATGCCGGGCAGATGGGCTTCGATGTTCATCGGCAGCGCCTGGCGCAGCGCGCCGAAGCCGCTGTGCATCTGGGCGGACAGCGAGCGCGCCCGCGCGCGGGCGCGCGCGTCCTGCGGCCACAGCTGCGCCTCGGGATGGCGTTCCGCCGCGTACTCGCAGATGGCCAGCGAATCCCAGACCGCGAAGTCGCCGTCCAGCAGCACGGGCACCAGGCCCGCCGGCGTGAGCGCGCCCAGGCGTTGCGCGAACGCCTCGGAGAACAAGGCGAGCTTCTGCTCTTCGAAGGGGATGCCGGCGGCGCGCAGCGCGATCCACGGCCGCATGGACCAGGAAGAGTAGTTCTTGTTGGCGATGATCAGGGTGTACATGCCGCGGGTCCCCTTATGGGTTGAGAGTGGTCACGATTGTTGCGCGGTGCGGCGCAGCAGCTTGCCCAGGTACTGGCCGGTGTGGCTGGCCTCGGTGGCGGCGACCTCCTCGGGCGTGCCCTGGGCGACCACGCGGCCGCCGCCGTCGCCGCCCTCGGGGCCCATGTCGACGATCCAGTCGGCCGTCTTGATGACGTCCAGGTTGTGCTCGATGATGAGCACCGTGTTGCCGCTGTCGACCAGCTGGTTCAGCACCTGCAAAAGTAGCTCGATATCGCGGAAATGCAAGCCCGTGGTGGGCTCGTCCAGGATGTACAGCGTGCGGCCGGTGCTGCGGCGCGACAGTTCTTGCGACAGCTTCACGCGCTGCGCCTCGCCGCCGGACAGGGTGGTGGCGCTCTGGCCCAGCCGGATGTAGGACAGGCCCACGTCGATCAGCGTGTGCAGCTTGCGCGCGATGGCCGGCACGGACTCGAAGTATTCGAGCGCCTGCTCCACCGTCAGGTCCAGCACCTCGCTGATGTTGCGGCCGCGGTAGCGGATCTCCAGCGTCTCGCGGTTGTAGCGCTTGCCGTGGCAGACGTCGCAGGGCACGTACATGTCCGGCAGGAAGTGCATCTCTACCTTGACCACGCCGTCGCCCTGGCAGGCCTCGCAGCGCCCGCCCTTGACGTTGAAGCTGAAGCGCCCCGGATCGTAGCCGCGGGTGCGCGCCTCGGGCACGCCGGCGAAAAGCTCGCGGATGGGCGTGAACAGGCCCGTGTAGGTGGCCGGGTTGCTGCGCGGCGTGCGCCCGATGGGGCTCTGGTCCACGCTGATGATCTTGTCGAAATTCTCCAGCCCCTGCATCGAGGCGTAGGGGGCGGGCTCGCTTTGCGCGTGGTGCAGCTGGCGCGAGACGGCGACGGCCAGCGTGTCGTTGACCAGGGTGGACTTGCCCGATCCGGAAACCCCGGTCACGCAGACCAGGCGGCCCGCCGGGATGCGCAGGTCCACGTTCTTCAGGTTGTTGCCGGTGGCGCCCGACAGCACCAGCCAGGGCTGGTCGTCGCCGACCGGGCGGCGCTCGGGAATCGCGATGGCGCGCGCGCCGCTGAGGTACTGGCCGGTCAGCGAGGCCGGGTCGCGCTGCACCGTGTCGGGGTCGCCCTGGGCCACCACTTCGCCGCCGTGCTCGCCGGCGCCCGGGCCCATGTCCACGACCCAGTCGGCCATGCGGATCATGTCCTCGTCGTGCTCGACCACGATGACGCTGTTGCCGAGGTCGCGCAGGTGCTGCAGGGTGCCGATGAGGCGGTCGTTGTCGCGCTGGTGCAGGCCGATGGAGGGCTCGTCCAGCACGTACATCACGCCGGTCAGGCCCGAGCCGATCTGGCTGGCCAGGCGGATGCGCTGCGCCTCGCCGCCCGAGATGGTGTCGGCGCTGCGGTCCAGCGACAGGTAGTTCAGGCCCACGTTGTTCAGAAAGCTCAGGCGCGCCTCGATCTCGCGCACGATGCGCTGCGCGATCTCCTGCTTGGCGCCGGTCAGGCTGAGCGCGCGGAACCACGCCAGGCAGGTCGACAGCGGCATGGCCTCGACCTCGTAGATGGCCTGGCCGTGGCGCTCGCCGCCGCGCGGGTCCTGGCCGATCAGCACGTTGCGCGCCTCGGGGCGCAGGCGCGAGCCGGCGCAGTCCGGGCAGGTCTTGATGTTGCGGTACTTGCCCAGCTCCTCGCGCACGGTGGCCGAATCGGTCTCGCGCCAGCGGCGTTCCAGGTTCGGGATCACGCCCTCGAACGTGTGGCGCTTGACCGTGCTGCGGCCTTTCTCGTTGAGGTAGAGAAACGAGATTTCCTCGTCGCCCGAGCCGTACAGCACCTTGTCGCGCAGCGCCTCGGGCAGCTCCTCGAAGGGCGTTTCGATGTCGAATTCGTAGTGCGCCGCCAGGCTGGTCAAAAGCGAGTGCGTGAACGCGTTGCGGCGGTCCCAGCCGCGGATGGCGCCGGCGGCCAGGCTCAGTTCGGGGAAGGCGACCACGCGCTTGGGGTCGAAGAAGCCGACCTGGCCGATGCCGTCGCAACTGGGGCAGGCGCCCATGGGATTGTTGAAGCTGAACAGGCGCGGCTCCAGCTCGGGCAGGCTGTGGCTGCAAACCGGGCAGGCGTAGCGGCTGGAGAAGACCTGTTCGCGCCCGCCGTCCATGTCCAGCGCCAGCGCGCGGCCGTCGGCCAGCTGCAGGGCGGTCTCAAAGCTCTCGGCCAGGCGTTGCTTGCTTTCGGGCCGGATGCGCAGGCGGTCGATGACGACGTCGATATCGTGCTTCTCGGTCTTCTTCAGCGGCGCCATGCCGTCGATTTCCATCATCTGGCCGTCGACGCGCAGGCGCACATAGCCCTGCGCCTGCAGGCTGGCGCATTCGTCCTCGAAACTGCCTTTCTTGCCGCGTGCGATCGGCGCCAGCACCGCCAGCCGGGTCTCGGGCGCCCAGGCCAGCGCCGCGTCCACCATCTGGCTGACGCTTTGCGCCTGCAGCGGCAGGCCGTGGTCCGGGCAATAAGGCGTGCCGACCCGCGCGTACAGCAGGCGCAGGTAGTCGTGGATTTCGGTGATGGTGCCGACAGTGGAGCGGGGGTTGTGCCCGGCGGCCTTCTGCTCGATCGAGATGGCCGGCGACAACCCCTCGATCAGGTCCACGTCCGGCTTGTCCATCAGCTGCAGGAACTGGCGGGCGTAGGCGGACAGGCTCTCCACGTAGCGCCGCTGGCCCTCGGCGTACAGGGTGTCGAACGCCAGGGAAGACTTGCCCGAGCCGGACAAGCCGGTCACGACCACCAGTTTGTGGCGCGGCAGGTCCAGCGAGACGTTCTTGAGATTGTGGGTGCGGGCACCCCGAATGCGTATCGCGTCCATCGGGCTCTTAAGCGGTTTCAAAGGCCAACTTGGTACTATAGCGCGCCGGCCCCCCTCGCGTTCCGGGCAGTCCTCCAGCCCTCGCAGGCCCCGGGGCCGGCGCCGCACCGCCAAATCAGACCGTGAGCGTATGACTCCCACGCGCGCGCATAGCCCCAGTCATTGTTGAAATTTCCGCATGCCGGCAGATAAAAAACTGAAATTGACCCCGTCCGAGCGCCGCGCCAGCGTGGCGCTGGCGGGCCTGTTCGCCGCGCGGATGCTGGGCTTGTTCCTGTTGCTGCCCGTGTTCGCCGTGGCCGCCAGCGGCATGCCGGGCGGCGACGACCCGGCCCGCGTCGGCCTGGCGCTGGGCATGTACGGCCTGACCCAGGCGTTCATGCAGATCCCGTTCGGCCTGGCGTCCGACCGCTGGGGGCGGCGTCCGGTGGTCCTGTTCGGCCTGCTGCTGTTCGTGATCGGCAGCGTCGTCTGCGCGCAGGCCCCGGACGTCTACTGGATCACCATCGGCCGCGCCATCCAGGGCGCCGGCGCGATCTCCGCGGCGGTCACCGCCTGGCTGGCGGACGCCACCCGCGACGAGGTGCGCACGCGCGCCATGGCCATGGTGGGCGGGTCGATCGGCCTGTCCTTCGCCGTGTCGCTGGTGCTCTCGCCCGTGCTGGTGGGCTGGTGGGGCCTGTCGGGCCTGTTCTGGACCATCGCCTGCCTGGGCGTCGTCTGTGTGGCCGTGGCGCGCTTCGTCGTGCCGGTGGTGCCGCGCACGCAGGCCCGCAGCATGCAGGCGGCCAGGCCGCGCGAGGTCCTGACCCACCGCGACCTGCTGCGCCTGAACTTCGGCGTGTTCGTGCTGCACCTGATCCAGGTGTCGCTGTTCGTGGTGGTGCCGGCGCTGCTGGCGCAGGCCGGCGGCCTGGACGCGCGCGACCTGTGGAAGGTCTATCTGCCGGTGATCCTGGTGTCCTTCGTGCTGATGGTGCCCGTGGTGTTCGTCGCCGAAAAACGCCGCGCCCACCGCGGCGCGCTGCGCGCGTCGGTGGCGGGGCTGATCGTGGTGTGCGCGCTGCTGCCGGCCGCCAGCCACGGCTTCTATACCCTGGCGATCGCGCTGACGGGCTTTTTCGTGGCGTTCAACGTGCTGGAGGCCCTGCAGCCCTCGCTGGTGTCGCGGGTGGCGCCGCAGGCCTACAAGGGCCTGGCGCTGGGCTTCTACAACACCGCCCAGGCCGCGGGCCTGTTCGCCGGCGGCGCGCTGGGCGGCTGGCTGGCCGCGCATTCCGGGGCCAGCGCGGTGTTCATCGCCGCGGCCGTGCTGTCGGCGCTGTGGCTGGCGGTCACCTGGGCGCTGCGGCCCCTGGCGTAAACCCTGGTGGGCGGCAAAGTCACGGATCTCGCGCCGAACGGCGTCCAACAGCGGGCAAATCCCGAAGCAACGGGGACGGTTTTGTCACTATTTCCGTTTGGCGCGCCGGACTCTTTTCGTCGATAATACATACCAATCCAAGGGCTTCACCCGGCGTCGCCGGTCATCGTAATGATGACCGGCGTGTTTCATGAAGCCGGTCTTCAACATCGCTTTTATGTTGTTGCCGGCGCGTCCGCGGCAACGCACAGGCGCAGGCTGTCAACAACAGAGGGACAACGGCATGGCATCGGTTAACAAAGTCATACTCGTGGGCAATCTGGGACGCGACCCGGAAGTCCGCTACAGCCCCGACGGGGCGGCAATCTGCAATATGTCCATTGCCACCACCTCCACCTGGAAAGACAAGGCTTCCGGCGAGCGCCGCGAAGAAACGGAATGGCACCGCGTGGTCATGTACAACCGCCTGGCCGAAATCGCCGGCGAATATCTGAAAAAAGGCCGCTCGGTCTACATCGAAGGCCGCCTCAAGACCCGCAAGTGGCAGGACAAGGAAACCGGCGCCGACCGCTACAGCACCGAAATCGTCGCCGACCAGATGCAGATGCTGGGCGGACGCGACGACAGCAGCGGCGGCGGCGCCAGCTACGGCGGTGGCGGCGGCTTCGACGAGGCCCCGCGCCAGCAGCGCGCCCCGGCGCAACGCCCGGCGCCCCAGCAGCGCCCGGCCCCCGCGGCGGCCCCGGCCAGCAGCGGCGCCAACCTGGCGGACATGGACGACGATATTCCGTTCTAAGCCGGGTGAATTCACGGCGGGTACAGGCCCGCGTCCCCTTGGGGGCGCGGGCTTTTTGTTTGTTGGCGGGGGTGTGAAATATTCAGTTTCACAAAACCGCTGGCGCTATCTACCTAGTAGTAGATAAGATTCATCCATCGACGCAGCACACCAACCGAATCCGCCGCCGTCGAAACCAGAAATACAGTAGTCCGTTTTTTTTATTTACCCAGTTATCTACCTATAAGTAGATAGTTTGTTTGAACAGCAACACCATCCTTATCCGGAGATTGACCATGAAGACCCTCGTATCCGCCCTGATCCTGTCCGCTTCCTTCATCGGCGCCGCCCAGGCCGGCGAACTGGACTATCCGCCCGCCCTGAACACGGAAAGCACGCTGACGCGCGCCCAGGTGCAGCAGGAGCTGGCCGCCGCCCGCGCCAATGGCGAGCTCGCGTTCGGCGAAGAAGGCTATGCCGCCACGACTTACGCCGCCCGCGCCGACAAGACCCGCGCCCAGGTGCAGCAGGAACTGGCCGCCGCCCGCGCGCAAGGCCTGACCGACAGCGCCGAACTGGCTTACCCGCCGGTGCAGGGCTGAGTTTTTTTCCCCGTCATCTATCTATACATAGATAGCGTCATTCACACCGCTATCGCCGTACCGATCCATTAGGAGCCCGACCATGAAGACCCTCGTATCCGCCCTGATCCTGTCCGCTTCCTTCATCGGCGCCGCCCACGCCGGCGAGCTGGACTATCCCCCGCCGCTGAACACCGAAAGCACGCTGACGCGCGCCCAGGTGCAGCAGGAATTGGCCGCCGCCCGCGCCGCCGGCCAGCTGGAGTTCGGCGAAGAAGGCTATGCCGCCACGACTTACGCCGCCAGCGCCGACAAGACCCGCGCCCAGGTGCAGCAGGAACTGGCTGCCGCCCGCGCCCATGGCCTGACCGACAGCGGCGAGCTGGACTATCCGCCCGTGCAAGGCTGAGCGTGATGCCGACGCATGCGGGCCCCGGGAAGCGGGAATCTTCCCGCCGGGGCCCGCGCGGGCGTTACCGCGGCGTAATCCGCCGCATCGATGACGAATCGACCTATTAGTAGGTAATATTCAGCCATGGACACTCCGACCCCCAGCACCACTCGCGAACTGCTACTGGCCCACGCCGAGAAGCTGATTCGCACGCGCGGATGCAACGGCTTCAGTTACCGCGACCTGGCCGAGCACGTGGGCGTGAAGACGTCCAGCATCCACTATTACTTTCCGGGCAAGGACGACCTGCTGTACGAAGCCGTCGAAGCCTACAGCGCGCGCGCGCTCGGCGCCGTGCGCAGCATCGACACCGCGCAGCCCGCGCGGGCGCAGCTCGACCAATACCTGTCGCTGATGGAATCGCGTTCCTGCGGTTCGGGCGAACTGTGCCTGGGCGGCATGCTGGCCGCCGAGGTCAATTCCCTGCCGGAACGGGTGCGCGGCGCCTTGCAGGGTTTCTTCCGGGCGCACGAAGCCTGGCTGGCGCGCGTGCTGGCCGAAGGCGCGGCGCAAGGCACGATGAAGTTTTCCGGCACCCCCGAGGCGGCCGGCCGCGCGGTGTTCGCGACGGTGCAGGGCTGCATCCTGGTGTCGCGCCTGTTCCAGCAGCCCGCCGCCCTGTGCGAGGCGATCGGCGCGTTGTATGTGCAATGCGAGGGCGCGGTCTAGTTTGTGGCGCCCGATGGGTTGCGCGCGCTTGCCGGTTGGTTTCTCATTCCGAATGTCTCGCGCTACACCCATCCTACGGTGGTGAGACCGTAGGATGGGTGTAGCGCGAGATTTTCTGAGCAAAAACTCATATTTCGAACGCGCGCAACCCATCGGGCGCCGCCCACCCCCTACTCCACAAGCAGGGCGCGCGCCATGTCGACGCTGGTGCGCTGCTGCACGCCCAGGTCCCGCATGCGCTGCTGGAACGCCGCCTGCGCGTCGGCGAAGCCGGCCACGGGGCTCATGCAGTCGGTCAACAGCACCAGCCGCGACAGCTCGCGGCCGGGCAGGTGCTCGGCCAGGTGTTCGACGGTGGCCTTGACGCAGTGGCTGCCGGCTTCGCCGGCGACCAGGATGATCTCGGCGCGGTCCAGCGCGTCGAGCAGGCCGCGGTTGAGCTGGCTGCGGGGATCGTCGGCGTCGGGCACTTCGGCCATCAGCGCGCTGTAGTGCTCGGTCCAGGGATTCACGCCCTTGGGGACCTTGCGCACGATGAACTGGCGCTCGTCTTCCCAGCGGCTGTAGGCGGCGCGCACGTCCGCATGCACGTTGTGGCCCCACGTGCCGATCTCGCAGTGCACGGGCCAGACCATCAGCGTGTAGCGGCCGCGCGCCTCCAGTTCGTCCAGGTAGGACAGGGTGCGCGGCAGGTCGTCGGCATGGCGCGGGCGGAACGCGCCGGCGCGCACCTGGGCCGCGGTGATCGGCGTGAACGGCGCCACCGGCTGGCCGTCGCCGGTGCACCAGAACGTCGGGTGGGCGATATCGAGCCGGTGGTGGGAATCCAGCGTGACGGTGATGGCGGTCAGGGCGGGGGCGGCGGCGTCGATGAAGCGCGCCAGCCGCAGCATGTCCTGGTGCGCGCCGGCGACCGGCAGGGCCGGCGCAAGCGCGGCGCCCGTCAGCGGATCGGTGGGCAGGTAGGCGGGAGGCAGGTCGCAGAAGTCGTTCTGCGGGTCGATGATCAATAGATGGCAGGAGCGCGGCATGACGACGTTCGGTAGGGGCGAACCGAAAATATAGAACGGGACGGCCATGGCAATCTAGAAAAGTACCAGATGCTCGGGGCGGTCGGGCAGTTGCCGCAGCAGGGCGCGCCATAGCAGCCAGAGACGCAGGCCGGCGGCCAGCGCGATGAGGGCGATCAATATCCACATGTAAGGCTCCCGAGTGTTTCGCACGACCGTGCGAAATTGAGCGTAAGCAAAGCGCCGCGCCGGTGCGTCCGGGCGGCGCTATCCGATGTACTTGAAGCTGCGGTAGGTGGAAATCAGGCGTTCATAGGCGGCCCGCACGCGGTCGTGGGCCTTGGGGTCGCGCAGGAAGCGCGCGTCGTGCATCAGGCCGATCATCAGGCTGTAGACCTCGAACACCAGCTGTTCGGGGTCGGTGTCCGGGCGCAGGTGGCCGGCTTCCAGCGCCTGGTTCACGGTGCGGACCATGGCCGCGCGCCAGCGCCGCAGATTGTGCTCCAGCACGCTGCGCAGCGGCGATTCGACGTCGTCGTACTCGAAGGCCCCGGCCACGTAGATGCAGCCGGTCAGCATTTCGACGTTGCTGGCGCGGTCTATCCACAGCGACACCAGGGCGTTGAGCCGCGGCAGGCCGCGGGCGTAGGCCATCGCGGGGGTGAAGACCGCGGCCACGAAGCGCCGGTCGTACTCGTCCAACACCGCCTGCTGCAGGGCCTCGAGCGAGCCCACGCGCGAGAACACGCCGCTCTTGCTGATGCCCAGGCGCCGGGCGACCTGGCCCAGCGACAGGCTTTCCAGGCCCTGCGCGGCGGCCATGTCCAGCGCGGCGTCGACGATGGCCGCGAAGGTCAGTTCGCTTTTCTCGGTTTTGGCGGTCATGAGGCAAATTTAGCACGACCGTGCGAAAAAGGCGCCGATTTTTTTTCCGGCAGACAAAAAAAGCCCCCACGCCGCGCACGCTACGCGTGCTTGCTGCCCCCCGGCGACAAAAAAGGCCGGACAGCGGCGCTGTCCGGCCTGTTGGCATCGCGGCGCTCAGGCCTGGGCGGCCTTGAACTCCAGGCGGTACTTGTGCAGCAGCGGCTCGGTGTAGCCGTTGGGCTGCGTCAGGCCTTCGAACACCAGCGCGCAGGCCGCCTTGAAGGCCAGCGAGGTGTCGAAGTGGCCGGCCATGGGGCGGTAGAGCGGATCGCCGGCGTTCTGGCCGTCGACCACCTTGGCCATGCGCTTGAAGGTTTCCATGACCTGGTCGCGGTTGGTGATGCCGTGGCGCAGCCAGTTGGCGATGTGCTGGCTGGAGATGCGCAGCGTGGCGCGGTCTTCCATCAGGCCGACGTTATGGATGTCGGGCACCTTGGAGCAGCCCACGCCCTGGTCGATCCAGCGCACCACGTAGCCCAGGATGCCCTGCACGTTGTTGTCCAGCTCCTGCTGGATGTCGGCGGCCGACCATTTGGACGGGTCGCCCACCGGCACGGTCAGCAGGCCCTGCAGCAGTTCGTCGCGCACGCTGTCCAGGCTGGTGCGTTCCAGTTCCTGCTGCACCGCCTGCACGTCGACCTGGTGGTAGTGCAGCGCGTGCAGCGTGGCGGCCGTGGGCGAGGGCACCCAGGCGGTGTTGGCGCCGGCCTTGGGATGCGCGATCTTCTGTTCCAGCATGGCGGCCATCATGTCCGGCATGGCCCACATGCCCTTGCCGATCTGGGCGCGGCCGCGCAGGCCGGCGTCCAGGCCGACCAGCACGTTGTTGCGTTCGTAGGCGGCGATCCAGGCGGTGGACTTCATGTCGCCCTTGCGCATCATCGGGCCGGCTTCCATGCTGGAGTGCATTTCGTCGCCGGTGCGGTCCAGGAAGCCGGTGTTGATGAAGGCCACGCGGCTGGCGGCGGCCTCGATGCAGGCCTTGAGGTTGATGCTGGTGCGGCGCTCCTCGTCCATGATGCCCATTTTCAGGGTGTTGCGCGGCAGCTTCAGCAGGTCTTCGACGCGGTCGAACAGCTCGCTGGCGAACGCGGCCTCGGCCGGGCCGTGCATCTTGGGCTTGACGATGTAGACCGAGCCGGTGCGCGAGTTCAGCTTGCGCTCGCGGTCGGCCAGGGCGGCCAGGCTGGTGACCACCGCGTCCAGGATGCCTTCGGGGATTTCCTGGCCGTCGCGGTCCAGGATGGCCGGGTTGGTCATCAGGTGGCCGACGTTGCGCACGAACATGAGCGAGCGGCCGTGCAGGGTCAGCGGCGAGCCGTCGGGGCGGGTGTACTGGCGGTCCGGGTTCAGCTTGCGGGTGAAGGTCTTGCCGCCCTTGGTGACTTCCTCGGTGAGGTCGCCCTTCATCAGGCCGAGCCAGTTGCGGTAGATCTGCACCTTGTCGTCCGCGTCGACGGCGGCGACCGAGTCCTCGCAGTCCATGATGGTGGTCAGCGCGGCCTCGACCACCACGTCCTTCACGCCGGCGGCGTCGGTGCTGCCGATGGCGTGGGCGCGGTCGATCTGGATCTCGAAATGCAGGCCGTTGTTGACCAGCAGGATGGCCGTGGGGGCGGAGGCCGGGCCCTGGTAGCCGGCGAACTGGGCGGGCGACTTCAGGCCGGTGGCGCCGTCGGCCAGCGCCACGCGCAGCTGGCCGCCTTCGACGCTGTAGCCGCGCGCGTCGGCGTGCGAGCCCTGGGCCAGCGGGGCGGCGCCGTCCAGGAAGGCGCGGGCGCGCGCGATGACGGCCGCGCCGCGCTGCGGGTTGTAGCCGCCGCCGGTGTCGCCCGGCGTGGCGGGGATGGCGTCGGTGCCGTAGAGGGCGTCGTACAGGCTGCCCCAGCGCGCGTTGGCGGCGTTCAGCGCATAGCGCGGGTTGGACATGGGCACCACCAGCTGCGGGCCGGCCTGCTGCGAGATCTCGGTGTCGACGCGGTCGGTGCTGGCGCGCACGCTGGCCGGCTGCGGCAGCAGGTAGCCGATGCCTTCGAGGAATTTGCGGTAGGCGGCCGGGTCGGCGATGGGGCCCGGATGGGCGCGGTGCCAGGCGTCGAGCTCGGCCTGCAGGCGGTCGCGCTCGGCCAGCAGCTTGCGGTTCTTGGGGGCCAGGTCTTGCACCAGGGCGGCGAAACCCTGCCAGAACGCATCGGCATCCAGGCCGGTGCCGGGCAGCGCTTCCTGTTCGATGAATTGGCTGAGATTGGCCGCCACTTGCAGGCCGTGGTGCTGGATGCGTTGAGTCATGCGGTTCTCTGACGGTAAGTGAGGCTGGCCGGCGCCGCGCGCCGGGCGGTTCTTCGCGACATCATCGTCCGCGCCAGCGGCGATGTCCATATCAAAACCCGCTGGTCATACCAGTTTATTTTGGTCGCCCTGGGCAGACCTTGATTTTTTATGGTTTTATATCAGCTACTTACAGAGGCATGATCGGCCGGTTCCCATGGGGGGCGGGCTTGGTCATACCACTGGTACGGAGAGCGCATGTACGCGGAAACAGAAGCAAAACCCCGCCAGGTGGCGGACGAGGTGGCCGAGCGCATCGAGCGCCTGATCCTGGACGGCGTGCTCAAGGCCGGCCAGGCGCTGCCCTCGGAACGCCGCCTGACCGAAAAGCTGGGCGTGTCGCGCACGGCCCTGCGCGAAGGGCTGAAGCTGCTGCGCGCGCGCGAGATCATCCATACCTCGCAGGGCAAGGGATCGTTCGTGGCGCAGATCTCCAAGGTGGACGCCGGGCCGCTGATGCACCTGTTCAATTCGCAGCCGCGCACGCTCTACGACCTGCTGGAGGTGCGCTCGCTGCTGGAGGCGGAGTCGGCGCGCCTGGCGGCCATACGCGGCACCGAGGCGGATTTCATCATGATCCGCCGGCGCTATGACGAAATGGTGGCGGCGCAGGACGCGGCCACCGACATGACGACGCACGCGCACCTCGACCACGCCTTCCACCTCGCTATCTGCGAGGCCTCGCACAACCCGGTGCTGGTGCATACGCTGCAATCCCTGACAGACCTGCTGCTGGGTTCGGTATTCGCCTGCGTGAACAACCTGTATCACCGAGAGCCGGAAAAGCGCCAGATCGACCGCCAGCATGCGCGGCTGTTCAACGCCGTCACCGGGCGCCAGCCCGAGCAGGCGCGCAAGGCGGCCGCCGACCACGTGGACAGCGTGCGCCGCAGCCTGTCGGATATCGAGCAGGAAGAACAGCGCCTGGTGCGCGCCACGCTGCGCCTGGAAGGCTGGGCCTAGGGTCTAGCGCCCCAGCATCGACAGCGCGATGCCGAGCACCGATTTCCTGAAGGCGCGAGGCCGTTGCGGCAGCGATGAAAAGCGGCCCAGCAGGTGGCTGTACGACACCGTCTTGGTGATGCCATTGAGCAGCATCATCGACATGACCATGGGATCGTGGCGCGCCATCTCGCCGGCGTCCATCGCCGCGGCCAGCAGCGGCGTGAGCACGCGGTAGTACGGCCGCATCACGCGCTCGACCAGCAGGTCGAGCCGCTCCCCGTCTTCCAGCGCCGCCGTGGAAAAGAACAGGCCGAGGTCCGGTTCGCCGATGACCCGGTCGACGAAAAGCGCCAGCGCCCGCTCGACCCGTTCCCGTGGGGCCATCGGCTCGCTGGCCAGCTTGCGCGTGGCCTCGACCATGGGCTCGGCCCGTTGGGCGATCCGGTCGATGATGGCCGTCCACAGTTCCTGCTTGGAGCCGAAGCGATGCGCGATCAATGCCGCGTCGACGCCGGCCGTGCGTGCGATCTCGCGCACGCTGGCCGCTTCGTAGCCGTGGCGCGCAAATACCTGCTGCGCCGTATGGAGCAGCGTGTCCGGGTCCACGGTCTCCCTGACGGCCGGCCGTCCGCGCGCGCGCTTCGTTCCATCGCAGGAATCTGGAAAAGACAATTTCATCGCTCGCCTGTCGTTGATTAATTCATCAGGCGATGAATATACTGGATTCAAGGCTTTCCGCGGCATCGCCGGATCATCGGCATTTTTCAAAGGAGTGCATCATGAACAATCTGAATGGCAAGGTTGCCGTCGTCACGGGCGCGGCCAGCGGCATCGGCAAGGAAATCGCCATGACGCTGGCGCGGGCCGGCTGCGCGGTCGCGATCGCAGACCTGAACGTGGACGGCGCGAATGCGGCCGCGCAGGCGATCCGCAGCGCCGGCGGCAAAGCCGTGGGCGTGGCGATGGACGTCACCGATGAAGCCGCGGTCAACCGGGGCATCGATCAGGTGGCCAAGGAATTCGGCTCGATCGATATCCTGGTTTCGAACGCCGGCATCCAGATCGTCAATCCGATCCAGGACTACGCTTTCGCCGACTGGAAGAAGATGCAGGCGATCCACGTCGACGGCGCGTTCCTGACGACGAAGGCCGCGCTCAAGCACATGTACAAGGACGACCGGGGCGGCATCGTGATCTATATGGGCTCGGTGCATTCGCACGAGGCCTCGCCCCTGAAATCGGCCTACGTCGCGGCCAAGCACGCGCTGCTGGGCCTGGCCAGGGTGCTGGCGAAGGAAGGCGCGCCGCACAACGTGCGCTCGCACGTCATATGCCCCGGTTTCGTCAAAACGCCGCTGGTCGACAAGCAGATTCCCGAGCAGGCGAAGGAACTCGGCATTTCCGAGGAGGAGGTGGTGCGCGACGTCATGCTGGGCGGCACCGTCGATGGCGTTTTCACCACCGTCGAGGACGTCGCGCAGACGGTGCTGTTTCTTTCCACGTTCCCGAGCGCCGCGTTCACCGGCCAGTCATTCGTCGTGAGCCACGGCTGGTTCATGCAGTAAGCCGCGCTCAGAGGGCGACCCCGGCCAGCGCCAGGGGCTTGCCTGCATACACCCGGCCGTAGCGGTTGTGCACAAAGGTCTCCAGGTCGATCGCTTCCTGGCCCACGAAACCGCGCTGCGGCAGCACGCCCTGGGCCACCAGGTCGAGCGCCGCGCAGATGCCCGCCGCCGTGGACAGCTGGATCGCGCTCAGGCGGTGGCCTTCCACGTCCGCGCCGAAGATGCGCACCGGGTAGGACTCTTCTTCCAGCCGGCCGTCGCGCCGGCCCGAGGCCGAAGCCTGGATCACGATCACGTCCTGGCCGGTGGTGGGGATGGCCGCTTCGAAGATCTCCTTGAGCAGGTCGCGGCGGTCGCGCAGGCGCAGATCGTTGAGCAGCAGCTTCATGATGGCGCAGTGTCCGGGGTAGCGCACGGACTTGTAGTCCACGTTGCGGGCGCGGCCCAGCAGGGTGGCGGGCAGGGTGCCCAGGCCGCCCGAGGTGTTGAAGGCTTCGTACTCCACGCCGTCGAGCGCGAAGGTTTCGTAGCCTTCCAGCGCGGGCACGCTGGTGAGCTGGCCGTCGACGATGGCCTCGCACGGGTTGCAGTATTCGTTGATCAGCCCTTCGGTGCTCCAGGTCAGGTTGTAGCGCAGGCCGTTGGAGGGATAGCGCGGCAGGGCGCCGACGCGCATGCGCAGGTCCAGCAGGGTGTCGAAGCGGCGCGCCAGCGCGTTGCCGACGATGCCGATGAAGCCCGGGGCCAGGCCGCATTGCGGCATCAGCACGCCGCGGGACTCGGCGGCCAGCGACTGGATGGCGTGCGTGCTGGCGACGTCCTCGGTCAGGTCGAAATAGTGCACGCCCGCTTTGGCGCACAGGCCGGCCACCGCGATGGCGCGATGGAAGGGCAGTGCGTTGACGACGGCGTAGCGGCCTTCGATGCAGCGCGCCACGGAGTCGTCATCCGAAATCTGCCGGGTTTCGCAACCGAGTTCGGCCACGGCCCGCAGCCGCGCGGGGTCCTGGTCGGCGACCAGCACGCGATAATCGCCGCTGCGTTCGAGCATCAAGGCGATGGCGAAGCCGATCTTTCCGGCGCCCAGGAGCAGGATGGGACGGGGCGATGATGCGAGGGACATGGCGCGGACTCCTGTGGATAGGGGAAGGCAGTGGCCTCATGCTATGCCCGCGTGCTGTCGATGTGTAGAGAGCAGAAAGTCGAATCGGCTTACAAAATAGTCGATTTGACATTAATAAACGTCGAATCGGCAAAAAACAAAGCCCCCCGGCGGGGCCGGAGGGCTTTGGGGCGCTGTTCGCGGCCGCGGGGGGAAGCGGCCGTGGGAGGGGATCAGCTGCCCAGGGGCGGGTAGTCCAGGTTGCCGAAGGTGACCAGGCCTTCCGCCTTGGCTTGCGCCAGTTCGGTCTGGACCTGGGCGCGGCTCAGCGTGGTGGTCTTTTCGGCGGCGGCGACGGGCGGATAGTCCAGGTTGCCGAAAGTCACTTCGCCGGCGTTCTTGGCCTGGGCCAGTTCGGCCTGGACCTGTTGCGAGGTCAGGCTGGACGTCTGGGCGATGGGGGCGGGATAGCCTTCTTCGCCGAACGTGTACTGGCCGGATGCCTTGGCTTGTTGCAGTTCGGCCTGGACCTGGGCGCGCGTGACGCCTTGGTCGGCTTCGGCGGCTTGGGCGCCGGCGGCCAGAACGGACATGGATAGCATCAAAGCGGTAGCAAGGGTTTTCATGGCAGACCTCCGTTGATCTTGAGCTTGGGAGCCGAACCGCCGGCCTGATTGCCTGGGGGTTCGCTTGCTGTGTCCCGATGAGTTGCATTCTGTGCGCAATCACCCCTGGGATAAACCCTTATTACCTGAAAACATTTTTCCAAAATCTTGGCTAATCGGGTGCTATTTCACCAAATAACCCCATCAATGGTGATGTTTCCATTGGATGACGCAATAGGAGGCCGCGCCCCTTGCGGCGGGGCGGGAAGGTGGGACGAACGGGATCAGCGGTTCAGTTCCGCCAGGGCGGCGTCGTATTCGGCGCGGGCCTCGTCCAGCTTGCGCTGGGCCTTGTCGATCTTGTCCTGCTTGCCCTTGGCGCGGGCCGCCTTGAGTTCGCTTTCGCGCTCGGCCACTTCGGCCTGCTTGTCGCGGACTTTGGCTTCGCGGCTGTCCTGCAGCCGGCTGTCGGTGCAGCTGGCGCGGGCTTCGGCCAGGGCCTTGCGCAACCCGGCTTCGCGCCGCGTGTTGTTCTGCGCCTGGGCCGCGGCGATGTCGTTTTCGATATGGCAGAACTTGGCGGCGCAGCCGCGCGCCGCGGAGCAGTCGGCGGCCTGGGCCGGCAGGGCGCCGAGCGCGGCGGCGGCCGCAGCGGCCAGGACCAGGGGTTTGAGCAAAGCGGGCATGCGGATCTCCGTCAAGGGGGAATGGCGGCCGTCTGCGCCCGAACCGGCGCGTTTCAGCGGATCAGGGTGCCCGCCAGCGCGGCGGCCACCAGCAACGCGCCCAGCCAGAGGTTGGCGCGAAACAGCATGAAATTGCGGTCGGGACGCTGGATGTCGAACACCTTGAGCTGCCAGGCCAGGTGCACCGCCACCGCCGCCATGCCGACCTGATAGGCCCACGACAGGCCGATGGCGTAGCCGCCCCAGGCCCACAGCGCCACGGTGGCCGCGTAGAAGCCGCCGATCCAGAGCTTGCCCTGGTCGCCGAAGCGCATGGCGGTGGAGTGCAGGCCCAGGCTGCGGTCGTCGCGCACGTCCACGTAGGCGTAGATGCTGTCGTAGCCCACCTGCCACAGCACGGCGCCCGCCCACATCGCGATGGCGGCCAGCGGCACATGGTTCTGCGTGTCGGACCAGGCCATCAGCATGCCCCAGTTGAAGCAGATGCCCAGCACCACCTGCGGCCAGTACGTGACGCGCTTGCACAGCGGATAGATGAAGACGAAGGGCAGCACGGCCAGGGCCAGCCAGCGGCTCATTTCGTTCAGGAAAAACAGCAGCGAGCCGCAGACCAGCAACTGCCCGAGCAGGAACCAGACGGCGTTCTTCATCGTGAGCTGGCCGCTGGTCAGCGGCCGGAAGCGCGTGCGCTCGACGTGCTTGTCGAAGTTGCGGTCGCACATGTCGTTGACCGTGCAGCCGATGCCGCGCATCAGCAGCGCGCCCAGCGAAAACACGATCAGGCGCTGCAGATCGGGCAGCCCGCCCGCGGCCTGCACCAGCGCGGCGACGGCGGGCAACAGGGTCAGCCAGGTGCCGATGGGCCGGTCCAGCCGGCAAAGCCGGGCATAGGGCCGCCACGATTTCGGCAGCCAGCGTTCAACCCAGTCGGTAAAGACGATGTCGGAGAGGTCGACGGGAGATTGTTGGGGGGCGCTCACTGTCACGGCGAAACGGAGGAAGGAAAACCGACAGCATAAAACAACCGCGCGCCGGCTTCCTGTCCAGCAGAACCCCGAGCGATTCGAGGCACCCTCACCGCACGCCACAAGCGCTCCCAGATCGGGGCCGCACGGATCCGGCTCCGCCGGTCCGTAGCGGCGCCCCCTGGGGGGAAGCGCCAAGGGCGCTTCGGGGGGGGAAACTTACAGCGCTTTCAGCAGCTTGCCGAGGATCGCGATGCCGGTGCGGATCTTGTCTTCCGGCACCGTGGCGAAGCTCAGGCGCAGCGTGTTGGATTTGCCGGCGCCGCAATAGAACGGCGCGCCCGGCACGAAGGCCACGTTCTGCGCGATGGCCTTTTGCAGCAGCGCGGTGGTGTCGATGTGCTCGGGCAGCGTCAGCCAGATGAACATGCCGCCTTCCGGCTTGGTCCAGGTGACGGTGGACGGGAACTCGCGCGCGATGGCGTCCAGCATGCAGCGGCCCTGCACGCGGTAGATCTCGCGCACGTTGGGCAGGTGCTCTTCCAGGAAGCCGTCCTTGACGATCTCGTACACGGCCATCTGGGTCAGCGTGGGCGTGTGCAGGTCGGTGGCCTGCTTGGCCTGCACCAGTTTGTCGATGAGCGGGCGCGCGGCGGCGATGTAGCCCAGGCGCAGGCCGGGGGCCAGCACCTTGGAGAACGTGCCCAGGCGCACGACGTTGGCGCCGTATTCGGCGGCCAGCGCGATCAGGCCGGGTTGCGGCTCGCCGGCGTAGCGCAGTTCGCCGTAGGGATCGTCCTCGACGATGGTGAGGTTCAGTTCCGCGGCGCGCTTGACCAGCGCGATGCGGCGCTCCAGGCTCAGCGTGCGGCCGGTGGGGTTCTGGAAATTGGGCAGGGCGTACAGGAAGCGCGCGCCGGCGGCCAATTCAGGGGTGATGGCTTCCGGGATCAGGCCGCCTTCGTCGGTGGGCACCGGCACGAACTTGGGCTGGTACAGGCTGAACGACTGCAGCGCGCCCAGGTAGCTGGGGTCTTCGACCAGCACCTTGCTGCCCGGGTCGATCAGCACCTTGCCCAGCAGGTCCAGCGCCTGCTGCGAGCCCGACACGATCAGGGTCTGGTCGGGCGTGACGTTGGCGCCGGCCTTGTTCAGGTCGTCGGCGACCCATTGGCGCAGCGGCGCGTAGCCTTCGGTGGGGCCGTACTGCAGGGCGGCGCGGCCGTTGGTGGACAGTACCTTGTCGAATGCCGCGCGAACTACCTCTACCGGAAAGCCGCCGGGCGCCGGCAGGCCGCCGGCGAACGAAATGACTTCGGGACGCTCGGTTACCTTGAGAATCTCGCGGATGGCGGAGCTGGTGAGTTGCTGGGCGCGTTCCGAAAAGGAAAACGCAGGTTCGAGAGGCTTGTCCATGGAGTGCTTCTTGATCAAGAAGGGTAGGAAGGTTCGGGCATTTTTTTCCCTTGGGGAGGCCCGGTTGAGAAATTTGCGAAAAGCATTGTCCCACATGGCGGCAGCCCGGCCCCCATAATGGCGGCTGGCCCTAAAATCACCTGCATCGATAATCGCCTGTACAGTTACATTTCCGCCATGTTCGAAGCCGCCCCGATCCAAGCCGATTCCAAGGCCGCCCTGTACGCCGGGCTGGCTGCCCAGGCCCGCGCCCTGCTCGAGGGCGAACACGACCGCATCGCCAATGCGGCCAACCTGAGCGCGCTGGCCTACCAGGCCCTGCCGGACCTGAACTGGGCGGGCTTTTATTTCTATGACGGCGCCGAGTTGGTGCTGGGGCCGTTCCAGGGCAAGCCGGCCTGCGTGCGCATCCCGCTGAACCGCGGCGTCTGCGGCGCGGCCGCCAGCCAGCGCCGGACGCAGGTGGTGCCGGACGTGCATGCGTTTCCCGGGCACATCGCCTGCGACGCGGCCTCGCGTTCCGAAGTCGTCGTGCCGCTGGTGCACCGCGGCGAACTGATCGGCGTGTGGGACGTGGACAGCCCGCTGCCCGGCCGTTTCGACGAAGACGACCGCCAGGGCATGGAAGCCCTGTGCGCGGTATTCCTGGCCAGCCTGGCGTGATCCGCGGCGCCGCCGCCGTTGACAGGGCGGCGGGCTGCCGGTAGATTTGCCGTCTTTCGCGCTCGCCGCGCACCGATTTCCCGATTCATGATTCCTCAGGCCAACCAATCCGCTTTCCCGCTTCGCGCCCTGTGCGCGATGCTGGCTTGCGCCGGCCTGAAATCCAAAAAACAGCCGCTCATCTGACCGGAGCATGCTGTTCCGTCAGATGGGCGACGGAACAGCGGCCTCCTGGCGGCGCATGGCGCCGTCCGCGCATCCCCTCTGATATCCCGAGCACTTCTGTACGGTCCAACCACGGTCCGTTTCACACCGAAGGAGTGTTCACATGCAATCTCATCAATCTCCGATCCAGGGCGTCTGGGTGCCGCTGGTCACGCCGTTTTCCGGCGGCGCCGTCGACGGCGGGGCCTTGCGCCGCCTGGTGCGCCACTATGCCGCCGCGGGCGTGGACGGGCTGGTCGTCTGCGGCAGCACGGGCGAGGCCGCGGCGCTCGACGACGCCGAGCAGCTGGCGGTGCTGGACGCCGTGCTGACCGAGGCGGGCAGGCTGCCCGTCATCATGGGCCTGGCCGGCAACCACCAGGGCCACGTGCTGCAGCGCCTGGCGGCCTTCGGCACCCGGCCGCTGGCCGGCATCCTGGCGCCGGCGCCGTACTACGTGCGTCCGGGGCAGGAGGGCGCGGCCGCCTATTTCCGCTGCCTGGCCGATGCCTCGCGCTTTCCCCTGGTGCTGTACGACATACCCTATCGCACCGGCGCGACGCTGGAGACCTCGACCCTGCTGGGGCTGGCGGCGCATCCCAACATCGCCGCGATCAAGGATTGCGGCGGCTCGCTGGAAAAGACGGTGGCGCTGATCGCCGACGGCAATATGGCCGTGCTGGCGGGCGAAGACCTGCAGGCCCTGTCCGTGCTGTGCCTGGGCGGGGCCGGCATGATCGCGGCGGCGGCCCACATCCGGCCGGACCTGTTCGTGGCCATGTACCGCGCCGTGCGCACGCAGCAGCTCGACCAGGCCAGAAAGCTCTTCCATGCGCTGGCGCCGGTGATCCGGCTGGCGTTCGCCGAGCCCAATCCCGGCCCGGTGAAGGCGCAGCTCGAACGCCTCGGCCTGCTCAACGCGGAGGTGCGCCAGCCCATGCCGCGCGCAAGCGCGGAACTGGCGGCCCGCATGGAGGGCGCGGTCGCCGGACTGAACCGCCTGTACCCGGCCTAGGGCGGCTCGCGAGCTTTGTGGCGCCTGGATTCATTTTGTAATAAATATCCTGCCTGGAAGCTGACGGATTGCTTATGATGCGGCCATTCCTCGGGTGAAACAAAACGTTCATGGCCCTGGCTTTCGAATCGCTGTCCGCCTGGCAAGTCATGCTGGCGGGCTTGCTGTTCTTCGGCGGCATCTATCTGGTTTTCGGCGCGGCCACCTGGCTGTTGACGCATTATCTGCTGCCCGCGCTGGGCATCGGGCGCCCGCTGGACCCGCGTCCGCTCGGCCCGGGCCAGCTGCGCCGCGAGTTCGCGCAGTCCGGCCTGTCCATCCTGCTGTTCGGCACCGGCATGATTTTCCCGTGGGGCCTGGTGCAGCTGGGCTGGGCGCGGCTGGACCCGGACGCCGGCTGGCGCCAGATCGTGGTCGAGATCCTGGTGCTGGTGGTGTGGAACGACGTGCACTTCTGGATCAATCACCGCCTGCTGCACACGCGGCTGCTGCGCCGCTTCCACCTGCCGCATCACCGCTCGGTCGTGACCACGCCGTTCTCTACCTACAGCTTCCATCCGGTCGAAGCGCTGATGCTGGGCAACGTGATTCTGCTGCCCATGGTGCTGCACGATTTCAGTTTCTGGTCGCTGGCCTCGGTGCCGCTGTTCAGCCTGTTCTTCAATTGCATCGGGCACGCCAATTACGACTTCTTTCCGCGGGTGTCGTATGCGCACTGGTTCGCTGCCAGCCGCCGCCATCATCTGCACCACGCCTGCTACAACGGCAATTACGGCTTCCAGTTCACCTTCATGGACCGCCTGTTCCGCACCCGGCTCAAGGCCGAGGCGGCCGCGCCCCAGCTGGACGCCTTCCGGCAGCGAGAATCGCTTGGCGGGCGCGCTTAAGCGGCGGCGCCGGCTGCCGGCGCTGCGCAACCGGCGCGACTGGCAAAGCCTGGCCTACCTGGCCGCGCTGCCTGCGCTGGCCGCCTGGCAATGGGCGTACGGATTCTGGTGGCCGCTGTACGGGCTGATGCTGTTCCTGACGCTGGGCATCGGCGTCATCCACCACAACCATACGCACCTGCGCATGTGGCGCGGACGCCGGGCCAACCGCGCCACCGATTTCTGGATCACGCTGCTGCAGGGCCATCCCACCTTCGTGTTCTATCCCGCCCATGTCGCCAACCACCACCGCTACCGCCACGGCGCGCGCGACGTGGCGCGCACCTACCGCTTCGGCGGCGACACCAACCATCTGTGGGGCTACCTCATCCACCCGCTGCAGGCCGTGTGGGTGCTGTATCCGCTGTTTTTCGCGTGGCTGGGCCGCCTGCGCCGACATAGCCCGGGGGCGTGGCGCTACTGCATGGCGCAGTACGGCGCCTGGCTGGGGCTGTGGGGCGGTCTGCTGGCCGTCAACCCCATGAAGGCGCTGCTGTTCGTCATCGTTCCGCAGCTGCACGGCCTGCACTGGCTGCTGGCCACCAACTACCTGCAGCACGCGCATGCCGACGGCGGCCCGCGCGCCGTCGCCGGCCTGAACTACGCGCGCAACTTCGAGGGGCTGGTCAATCCGCTGCTGTTCAACATCGGCCTGCACACCGCCCACCACGAACATTCACGCGCGCACTGGTCCGAACTGGGCCGGCTGCATCGCGACCATTACCGCGACCGCGTGAACCCGGCGCTGAACGAGCGCGGGCTTGCGCCCTACATGCTGCGCGTGTTCGTACTGGCCGTCTTCGTGCCGCGGCTGCGCAGCCGTTCGCACATGGCGCCCGAGCACATACGCTAGCGCCGCCACCGATATTTCTCACTAGAGACCTGCCATGCCCATCGCGTTTCATCGTGTCTATCTGGAGAGCGCCGGCTATTTCATGCCGGGCGAGCCCGTGTCCAACGAGGACATGGACCGCTACATTGCGCCGCTGAACCGCATGTCCGGCCGCATCAAGAGCCGCATCCTAGCCGAGAACGGCATCAAGCAGCGCCACTACGCGATCGACCCCGAAGGCGCCACGGTGTTCACCAACGCGCAACTGGCGGCCAACGCCATCCGCGACTGCCTGCGGCGGCACGACAGCGACCTGTCCGCCGTGTCGCTGCTGGCCAGCGGCTCGTCCGGCGGCGACGCGCTGATGCCGGGCTTCGCCAACATGATTCAAGGCGAACTGGCCGCGCATCCGATGGAGACGCTGTCGGTGCACGGCATCTGCGCGGCGGGCGTGTCGGCCATCCAGACGGCCGCCCAGGGCGTGGAGCTGGGCGGACATGCCAGCGCCCTGGCCGTGGCCAGCGAGCTGCCGTCGCGGCTCTTCAAGCGCTCGCGCTTCGCCGCGCGCGGCTACGACGCCGACTTCGACGCGCACTTCCTGCGCTGGATGCTGTCGGACGGCGCGGGCGCGGTGCTGCTGGGCAATGGCGGGCGGCCCTTGCCGGGCGCTTCGCAAGGCGTGCGCCTGCGCCTGAAGTGGGTGCACCAGCGTTCGTTCTCGGGCGACTACCCGGTATGCATGCAGCTCGGGCTGTCGGCCGACCGCGCCCGCGGCCACCTGGACTATCCCTCATGGAACGAGGCCGAGGCCGACGGCGCGCTGTCGCTGCGCCAGGACATCCGCCTGCTGCCGCACCTGTTCGACATCGGCATCCACGAGTACGCCAAGCTGGTGCGCGACGGCTGGGTGGACCCCGACCAGGTGGACCACTTCCTGTGCCACTACTCGTCGGAGAAGTTCATCCCGGTGGTGGAAGACCTGATGGAGAAGGCCGGCCTGGTGATCCCGCGCGAACGCTGGTTCAGCAACCTGGCGTGGCGCGGCAACACGGGCGCGGCGTCCATCCTCATCATGCTGGCCGAGTTCCTGGAAACGCGCGAGATCAAGCCCGGCGAGCAGATCTTCTGCTACATCCCGGAGTCGGGCCGCTTCATGGCCGCCTACATGCTGCTGGAGGCCGAAGCCGTGCATGCCCCGAGCGTGGCCGCCGGCGCGCCCGCGGCCGCGCCGCGCGAAGACGCGCTCAGCGACGACGCCGCCGCGATCGCGCCGCCGCACGATCCGGACGGGGCGCCGCAAGGCCTGGGCCAGCTGCTGACCGAACTGGCCGCGATCTGGCACGACTATCGTTCGCGCGTGTGGCGCACGCCCGTGGTGCGGCGCCTGCGCGAGCGCCGGTTCCGGACGGCCGACTACCTGAACTGGATGGAAAACTGGATTCCTCAGGTGCGCGAGGGCAGCAAGTGGATGCGCGAAGGCGCGGCCTCGCTTTCCGGACAGTACGCGCCCCTGGCCGCGCTGATCGACACGCACGCCGGCGAGGAACAGAACGACTTCCAGATCCTGTTCAACGACTACCGCAAGGCCGGCGGCGCCATCGAGGACATCGACGCGCTGCGCCGCAATCCGGGCGGCGAGGCGCTCAACGCCTACCTGCACGGCCTGGCCGCCACGCGCGACCCCATCGGGCTGCTGGGCGCGATCTACATCATCGAAGGCACGGGCCAGCGCATCGTGCCGGCGCTGCTGCCGCTGCTCAAGGCCAGCCTGGCGCTGCCGCCGGACGCCTTCCGCTTCCTGGAATACCACGGCCACAACGACGAACACCACCTGGCGCGCTGGCTGTCGGCGGTGGAGCTGGCGCTGGACTGCGACGAGGACGGCCGCGCCGGGCAGCGCATCGTCGACACGGCGCGCCGCACGGCCGCGCTGTACCTGATGCAGTTCCACCACGTGATGGAAGACGACGCGTCATGAGCAAAGAACCCGAATTCCTGTCCAGGCCGCACGATCCGGCCGACCCCAGCCCGTGGCTGGCGCTGTACCTGGACCGCAGCACGCCCCTGCCGGACAAGGTGAAGAAGGCCTGGCTCACGGATTCGAGCTGCGCCTCGCGCCAGTACCTGCTGCCGTTCCTGCGGCCGCTGGCGCGCGCCTGCATCATCCTGATCCAGGTGATCAAGACCTTCCTGCCGCGCCGCTGGTCGCATTCGAAGCTGCTGCACCGCATCCTGGCATGGGGCCTGAAGCGCTTCGTGTCGCCCGAGGCCAACTGGCTGATCCTGCGCCATTTCCACCTGGGCGCGCAGATCCTGTCGTTCATCGCCGCCAATTCGCCCGTGCCCATCACGACCACGCCGCTGGAGCCGCGCAATATCGACGACCTGAAGGACGAGCTCTTCGTCAAGCATGACCTGAACCTGTTCAACTTCGTCATCCGCCTGAACCAGGCGCTGCGCGAGGCCGGCGTGGAGATGCATGCGCCGCAGCGGGTGGATTTCTCGATGATCGACGATCCCGGGCTGCTGCTCGAAGACATGCCGCAAGGCCGGCTGAATTTCCTGGACCTGCAAAGCGCCATCGAGCTCTTCACGCCGCTGTACCAGCTGATGCTGACCGACAACGACTTTTGGCGCGCGGCCAATTCGCTGCAGCTGGACGAGACCATCGGCATCTACGCGGCCAAGCTGCTGGGCGCGCCGCAGCACCTGATCCTGGTCAACAACAACCATCCGCTGGTGCCGATGTCGACGCTGCGCGCGGGCTACCGGCTGGTGCTGCACGGGCTGTCCACCGAGATGCTGCACAGCCTGCTGATGGAAATGAAGGCGGCGCAGCAGGGCGCGGAACCGCCCGCGCCCATCGCCTGACGCCTCAGGGCTTGTCGGCGTACACGCCGAAGCGCTGCAGCTGGGCCTCGCTGTTGGCGATTTCGCGCAGGCTTTCCTTGCCGCTGTGCGCGACCAGCATGGCGGCCAGCGTCTGCGCGATGGACAGGGCCGGCACCACCGAAGGAAACAGCGAGGGCGTGTCGCTGGCCACCAGCAGCAGCGCCCTGGCGCCCGGGGCGATGGGCGAGACCGCGCTGTCGGTGACCGCCACTACGCCGGCGCCGCGCTCGCGCGCGAATTCCACCGCCGCGACCGCCGCCCGGGCATAGGGCGCCTGGCTGAACGCGATCAGCGCGTCGCGCGGGCCGATGCGGCGCAATTCGTCGGCCAGCGTGCCGCCCACGCCGGTGAGCAGCGTGACGCGGTCCAGGAACATGCCGCAGACGTAGCTGAAGTGATAGGCGGCCGGATACAGGCTGCGCAGGCCGATGACGTAGATGCGGCGCGCGCCGGCCAGCGCGCCGTGCGCGGCCTTGAGCGCGGGCAGGGCGGCGGGGCCGAGGCTGCTGCCCAGGTTGCGCACTTCCGCCTCCAGGATGTCGGCCACCAGGCCGGCGTCGGCGTCGCGCTGCGGACGCTTGCGCAGCGCGGTGGCGCGGCCCGAGAAGCTGGCGCCGCCGGCGGCCAGCCAGTCGCGGTATGGCTGGCGGAAGGCCTCGTAGGTGTCGAAACCCAACTGGCGCGCCAGGCGCAGCATGACGCCGGCCTGCACGCCGGCATGCCCGGCCGCGGCGCGCATCGACTCCAGCGCGATGTCCTTGGGATGATCGATCGCGTAGCGGGCCGCCTGCCGCAGCCTGGGCGGCAGGGTGGAAAACTGGGCTTCGATCAGTTTGTCGATGGCGGCTTTATCCATCTGCGCTCCGGGTAAGGTGCCGCGTATTATGGCGTATCGTCGGCCAGCGCCTGATCGATCGCGCGGGCCAGCGCGTCCACCGCGAAGGCCAGCTCGTCGGCCGTGCTGATGTAGGGCGGGGCCAGCAGCACATGGTCGCCATGCGTGCCGTCTATGGTGCCCGCGCCCGGATAGCACAGCAGGCCGAACTCGCGCGCCTGCGTCTTGATGCGTGCGTGCAGGCGGCGCTGCGGCGCGTAGGGACGCAGGCTCGCGCGGTCCTCGGCCAGCTCCACGCTCCAGAACATGCCGCGGCCGCGGATGTCGGCCACGTGCGGATGGCCGCCCAGGCGCGCGCCCAGCATGGCGCCGAACTGCGCGCCGAGTTCGCCCACGCGCTGCACCAGGCCGTCGCGCAAGACGATGCGCTGCACCGCCAGCGCGGCGGCGCAGGCCACCGGATGGCCGACATAGGTATGGCCGTGCTGGAACGCGCCCGAGCCCGCGTTGATGGCCCCGATGACGCGGTCGTGCGCCAGCACGGCGCCGATGGGCAGATACCCGCCGCCCAGGCCCTTGGCCAGCGTCAACAGGTCCGGCGTCACGTCTTCCTGCTCGAAGGCGTGGTAGCTGCCGGTGCGCCCCAGCCCGCACATCACCTCGTCCAGGACCAGCAGCACGCCGTGGCGGTCGCACACCTGGCGGATCTTGCGGAAGTAGCCGGGCACCGGCGCGACCGTGCCGGCGGTGGCGCCCACCACGGTTTCGGCGATGAAGGCGGACACCGTGTCCGGGCCCAGCCGCACGATCTCGGCCTCCAGTTCGGCGGCCAGGCGGTCGCCGTACTGTTCGTCGGTTTCGTCGGCCTCGCGGTAGTGCAGCGGGAAGCAGGGCGAGACATGGTGGCTCTCGATCAGCACGGGCTGGTAGAGCGCGCGCCGGCCGGCGTTGCCGCCCACCGACAGGGCCGCCAGCGTGTTGCCGTGATAGCTCTGGCGCCGGGCGATGTAGCGGTAGCGCCCCGGCTCGCCGCGCTCGACGTGGTATTGGCGCGCCATCTTCAAGGCGGTCTCGACCGCTTCCGACCCGCCCGACACGAAATAGGCGTTGCCCAGGCCGGCCGGGCTGTTGGCCGCCAGCAGCTCGGCCAGCTCCTCGGCCGCCGGCGTGGTGAAGAAGCTGGTGTGCGCATACTCCAGCGCGTCCAGCTGCGCGACGGCCGCGGCCCGCACTTCGGCATGCGCATGTCCCAGGCACGAGACCGCCGCGCCGCCGGAGGCGTCGAAATAGCGGCGGCCGGTCTGGTCGACGATGAAACAGCCCGCGCCCTTGACGGCGACGGGCAGGGGGCTGGCGTTGCGATGGATGATGCGGCTCATGGTGTAGGCGAGAGGGTTTGTCAAATAAAACACATGGTATATTTGTTGGAAAAATAAACCAAACGGTTTTATTGCCGTATCGGCGAATTCGCTCAAGGGGGCGTCATGAACTTTTCCAGTCTGTTGCGTGTTTGGACTTTGGGGATCGCGGCGGCCGCCGCCTTGGGCGCGGCGGGGCCGGCGCAGGCCTGGCCGGACCAGCCGCTGCGGCTGGTGGTGCCGTTCGCCGCCGGCGGCACCACCGACCTGCTCGGCCGCCTGATGGCCGAGGGCCTGGGCGCCGAACTCGGGCAGTCCGTGGTGGTGGTCAACAAGGCGGGCGCGGGCGGCAGCCTGGGCGCCGCCGAGGTGGCGCGCGCGCCGGCCGATGGCTACACCCTGCTGCTGGGCACGCCCGGCACGCAGATCATCAACGCCTACGTCTACAAGCAGATCGGCTACGACCCCGCCAGGGATTTCGCGCCGGTCGCTTACGTGGCGCAGGTGCCCAACGTGGTGCTGACGCATCCGGGTTCCGGCCTGAGGAACATGGACGACCTGCTGCGCACCGCGCGCGCCGAGCCCGGCCGCCTGAACTGGGGTTCGCCGGGCGTGGGCAGCTCGGGCCATCTGGCGCTGGAGATGGTCAAGCGCATGGGCAAGGTGGACATCCGCCACGTGCCGTACAAGGGCGCAAGCCAGGCCAACAACGACCTGCTGGGCGGGCAGATCGACCTGTCGGCCGACAACCTGCCCACCGCCCTGCCGCTGATCAAGGCCGGCAAGCTGGTGGCCCTGGGCGTGACCTCGGCCCGGCCGGTGCCGGCGGCGCCGGAGGTGGCGGCCATCGCGCAGGCGCTGCCGGGCTTCGACCTGACCTCATGGTTCGTCATCATGGCGCCCGCCGGCACGCCGCAGCCGGTCGTCGACAAGCTCAACGCCGCCGCCCAGCGGGTGCTGGACGCGCCCGCCACGCGCCAACGGCTGGCCGCGCTGGCCGCGCAGCCGATGGGCGGCCCGCCGCAGGCGCTGGCCCGGCACCTGGAGGCCGAACGCGAGAAATACCGCGTGCTGATCGAGGGTACGGGCATCCGTCCGGAATAGGCAGGGCAGGGGACACGCATGGGCAAGGGCACGAAAAAACGGCTGGCGGTGGCGCGTTTCTGGTACGAAGGCAACGCCTTCTGTCCGGTTCCCTGCGTCATGGCGGACTTTGAACGGCGCGAGTGGCGCAAGGGCGGCGACGCGCTGGCCGCGGCCGCCGGCACGGCCACCGAATTGGGCGAAGTGGCGGAATTCGCCCGCGCGCATCCCGACTGGGAGGTCGTCGTCCTGCGCTGCGCTTCCGCCTTGCCCGGCGGACCCATCGAGGACGCCGTGCACCGCGCCTTCATGGACGACGTGCTGGCCGACCTGGCGGCGGGCGAGGGCTGGGACGCGGTGTACCTGTCGCTGCATGGCGCGGCCATCACCGACCGGCGGCAGGCGCCCGACCTGGACTTCGTGCGCGCGGTGCGCGCCCTGCTGCCCGGCGTGCCCCTGGGCGCGAGCTTCGACCTGCACGCCAACCTGTCTCCCGCCCTGGACGGCCTGCTGGATTGCGCCAGCGGATACAAGACCTATCCCCATATCGACATGCGCGAGGCTGCAGGGCGCGTGCTGGACATGCTGGTCCGCACGCAGGCCGGCGCGCTGTCGCCGCGCGTGCTGCTGGCCAGGCCGGACCTGCTGCTGTCCAGCTTCAACATGCGCACCGATGCCGGTCCGATGCGCGAACTGCAGGGTCTCGCCGCCGCGCAGGCGCAGGGCGGCGTGGCCGAGGTCGCGGTGTTTGGCGGCTTTCCCTACGCCGACACGGCCGACACCGGCGCCTCGGTGCTGGTGGTGGCGGACAGGGCCCGCGATGCCGATGGCGCGCAGGCCGAGGCCGCGGCCGCAACCCTGATGGCGGCCATGCGGCGCCTGGCGCCGCAATTCGCGGTCAGCCTGCCCACGCCGCAACAGGGGCTGGCGCAGGCCGTGGCCCTGGCGCGCGCCGGCGGCGGCCTGGTGGCCGTCACCGATCCGGGCGACAACCCGCTGTCGGGAGGCGTGTGCGACACGCCGGAACTGTTTCGCGCGCTGCTCGACGCGCGGATCGAGCTGCCTTGCGTATTCGCCAGCTTCGCCGACCCCGACGCGGTGCGGCTCGCGCACGAAGCGGGCCTGGGCGGGCTGTGCGAACTGGCGCTGGGCGGGCGCGTGAGCGCCGATTTCGGTCCGCCGGTGCGCGCCGCGTTCCGGGTCGAGCGCTACACGGATGGCGAATTCAGCAACATCGGACCGATGGAGACCGGCGTGCGCACGAGCTGCGGACGCACCGCGCTGCTGTCGCTGCGCGACCGGCCGAACCTGCGGGTCATCGTCACCGAGTCGGTGGCGCCGGCCAACGATCCGGGTTTCTTCGCGCTGCACGGCATCGCGCTCGATCAGGTGCGCCTGCTTTGCGTGAAGGCCAAGAACCATTTCCGCGCGGCCTTCCAGCCGCTGTGCGCGGCCATCATCGACGTGGACGCGCCCGGCCCCGCGGCGCTGGACCTGCGGCTGCTGCCGTTCCGGCATGCGCGCGCGCCTCGGCCTCGGTGTTGACCCGGCGTTACAGGGCGGGGGGCCTTGCGCTATATTGCGACCCTTGTGCGCAAGTCCCGCCGGGCGGGGCGCACGCGCGTTGAACCCTCTTACCCGGAAGCCGCTTTATGCCCCAGACACTTGAAGTCATCGCCACCCTGTTGTTTGCCGTGGCGGTTCTTCATACTTTCTCGGTCCCCGTCTTCGCGCGCCTGGCGCACCGCGGCGGGCCGCATGCGGGCATCTGGCATCTGTTCGCCGAGGTCGAGGCCGTCTTCGGCGTCTGGGCCTTCGTGCTGATCGTGGCGATGGCGGCGTTGGCTGGGCCGACGCACGCCATCGAGTACATGGACACGCGCAATTTCACCGAGCCGCTGTTCGTGTTCGTCATCATGGTGGTGGCGGCCAGCCGGCCCATCCTGGAACTGGTGGGGCTGCTGGTGCGCCTGGTGGCGCGCGTGCTGCCGCTGCCGCGCGAGCTGGCCACGTTCTTCGTGGTCATGTCGCTGGTGCCGCTGGGCGGCTCGTTCATCACCGAGCCGGCCGCCATGACGCTGGCCGCCATCCTGCTGCGCGACGCCTATTTCCGCACCAGCGGGCGCGCCGGCTTCAAGTACCTGACCCTGGGCGTGCTGTTCGTCAACGTGTCCATCGGCGGCGTGCTGACCTCCTACGCCGCGCCGCCGGTGCTGATGGTGGCCTCCACCTTCGGCTGGGATTCCAGCTTCATGATGCAGCATTTCGGCTGGCGCGCCGCGATCGCCGTGTGCCTGAACGCCGCCCTGCTCACGATGCTGTGCCGCAAGGCGCTGCTGGAACGCTCGGTCGGCACGGGCGGCGGCGTGGACGGTCCGGAAGGCGCGGACAAGCGTCCGCCGGTGCCCGTGGTGGTCATGCTGGTGCACGTCGCGTTCCTCGTCGCCGTGGTGCTCAGCGCCCACCATCCGGCCATCTTCCTGGGCCTGCTGATGATGTTCATCGGCTTTGCCGAAGCCTACAAGCGGCACCAGAGCCGCCTGATGATCAAGGAAGGCCTGATGGTGGGCTTCTTCCTGGCCGGGCTGGTGGTGCTGGGCGGCCTGCAGAAATGGTGGCTGCAGGACCTGCTGGGCGGGCTGGAGCCTTTCGTCCTGTTCTGGGGCGCCACCGCGCTCACGGCCATCACCGACAATGCGGCGCTGACCTACCTGGGCTCGCTGGTCGAGGGCACCGGCGAGGCCTGGCGCTACATGCTGGTGGCCGGGGCGGTCACCGGCGGCGGCCTGACCGTCATCGCCAACGCGCCCAATCCGGCCGGCTTCGCCATCCTGAAAAACCACTTCCCGGACGGCAGCATTTCGTCCGGCCGGCTGTTCCTGTCGGCCCTGGCGCCGACCCTGGTGGCGGCCGTGATGTTCCTGCTTCCGGTCTGAGACGGCGCTTCGGGAAGGCCCGCCGGCACGTGCCGGCGGGGACGGACACCGGCGGTTCAAGAAAAACCGCTAAAATTCAAGACTTTCCCCGTTTTTTCCGGCCTCGCCCACCCGCCGCTTTGGCCCGGATCAGGTTTTCCACCCGGTCCGAACCCGGACCTTGCGTCCGGCGCCAGGCGGTTTTTGATTTGCCGGGCCCGCGCCTGGGAGCCCCTTGATGCCCATCTACGCTTACAAATGCAGCGCCTGCGGCCATGCCAAAGACGTCTTGCAGAAGATTTCCGATGCGCCGCTTTCGGTTTGCCCCGAGTGCGGCCAGAGCACGTTTTCCAAGCAGGTGACCGCGGCTGGATTCCAGCTCAAGGGCTCCGGCTGGTATGTCACGGACTTCCGCGGCAACGGCAGCGCGCCGGCCGGCGCGCCGGCTCCGGCCGCGGGCGCCGCGCCGGCGGCAGCCGCCCCGGCCGCGCCCGCGCCCGCCGCGCCCGCCGCCGGCAGTCCCGCCTCCTAGAGCGCGCGCGATGCGTATGCGCGTCATCAAGAAGTACTTCATCACCGGCCTGCTGATCTGGGTTCCCCTGGTCATCACGGTGTGGGTGCTGGGGCTGCTGGTCGCCACCCTCGAAGGGTTCGTGCCCGGCTTCCTGTCGTCCGAATCCCTGTTCGGCATCGACATCCCCGGCTTCCGCTTCGTCCTGGTCGTGGTGGTGGTGCTGCTGACGGGCATATTCGCGGCCAACCTGATCGGCCGCACCATGGTGGACCAGTGGGAAAGCCTGCTGGGCCGCATACCGCTGGTGCGGTCCATCTACAACTCGGTCAAGCAGGTCAGCGATACCGTGCTCGCGCCGAACGGGCAGGCGTTTCGCCGCGCGGTGCTGGTGCAGTATCCCCGGGTCGGCAGCTGGACCATCGCCTTCGTCACCGGCACGCCGGGCGGCGAAGTCGCCGACAACCTGCCCGGAGATCACATCAGCGTCTACGTGCCCACGACGCCGAACCCGACCTCGGGCTTTTTCCTGATGATGCCGCGCGCCGATACCATCGACCTGCAGATGAGCGTGGACGCGGCCCTGAAGTACATCGTTTCCATGGGCGTGGTCGCCCCGGTCCAGGCCTCCGGGCCTGCGGGCCGGCCGGCCGCGCCCGTCCCGGCGCCCGGCGAATCCGATCCGCCCCGCGCCGATTCGTAACCCTTACGCTACTACCAAGCACATAAACGGAGTCATCCCGCATGCGTACCTGCTACACCGGCCAGGTTTGCCGTGACCATCTCGGCCAGACTGTCACCCTGTACGGCTGGGTGAACCGCCGCCGCGACCACGGCGGGGTCATCTTCATCGACCTGCGCGACCGCGCCGGCCTGGCCCAGATCGTGTTCGATCCGGACAACGCCGCCTTCGCCACCGCCGAGCGCCTGCGCAACGAATTCTGCATCCGCGTCACCGGCCTGGTGCGCGAGCGTCCGGCGGGCACCGCCAACGCCGAGCTGGCCTCGGGCGAAATCGAAGTGCTCTGCAAGGAAGTCGAAATCCTGAACGCCTCGGTCACGCCGCCGTTCCAGCTCGACGACGACAACCTGTCGGAAACCACCCGCCTGACGCACCGCGTGCTGGACCTGCGCCGCCCGCAGATGCAGCGCAACCTGATGCTGCGCTACCGCGTCTCCATCGAAGTGCGCAAGTTCCTGGACCAGCTCGGCTTCATCGACATCGAAACCCCGATGCTGACCAAGAGCACGCCCGAAGGCGCGCGCGACTACCTGGTGCCCTCGCGCGTGAACGCCGGCCACTTCTTCGCGCTGCCGCAGTCGCCGCAGCTGTTCAAACAGATGCTGATGGTCTCGGGCTTCGACCGCTACTACCAGATCACCAAGTGCTTCCGCGACGAAGACCTGCGCGCCGACCGCCAGCCCGAATTCACCCAGATAGACTGCGAAACCTCGTTCCTGAACGAAGTCGAGATCCGTGAAATCTTCGAAAGCATGATCCGCCACGTGTTCAAGGTGGTGCAGGACGTGGACCTGCCCACCCCGTTCCCGATCATGCCCTGGACCGAAGCCATGCGCCGCTACGGCTCGGACAAGCCGGACCTGCGCGTGAACCTGGAATTCACCGACATGACCGACGTCATGCGCGACGTGGACTTCAAGGTCTTCGCCGCCGCCGCGGCCGCGCCGGGCAGCCGCGTGGTCGCCCTGCGCGTGCCGGGCGGCGCCGAAATGTCGCGCAGCGAAATCGACGGCTACACCCAGTTCGTCGGCATCTACGGCGCCAAGGGCCTGGCCTACATCAAGGTCAACGACGTGGCCAAGGGCCGCGACGGCATGCAGTCGCCCATCGTCAAGAACCTGCACGACGCCGCGCTGGCCGAACTGGTCAAGCGCACCGGCGCGCAGGACGGCGACATCATCTTCTTCGGCGCCGACCGCGAGAAGATCGTCAACGACGCCATCGGCGCGCTGCGCGTGAAGATCGGCCACAGCGAATTCGGCAAGAAGGCCGGCCTGTCCACCGGCGGCTGGAAGCCGCTGTGGGTGGTCGACTTCCCGATGTTCGAATACGACGAGGAAGACGGCCGCTACACCGCCGCCCACCATCCCTTCACCAGCCCCAAGGACGGCCACGAGGACTTCCTCGAATCCGATCCCAGCAAGGCCTACGCCAAGGCCTACGACATGGTGCTCAACGGTTGGGAAATCGGCGGCGGCTCGGTCCGTATCCACCGCGAGGAAGTGCAGAGCAAGGTGTTCCGCGCGCTCAAGATCGGCCCGGAAGAAGCCCGCGAGAAGTTCGGCTTCCTGCTCGACGCGCTGCAGTACGGCGCGCCGCCGCATGGCGGCATCGCCTTCGGCCTGGACCGCATCGTCACCATGATGACCGGCGCCGAATCGATTCGCGACGTGATCGCCTTCCCCAAGACCCAGCGCGCGCAGTGCCTGCTGACGCAGGCGCCCTCGGAGGTCGACGAGAAGCAGCTGCGCGAACTGCATATCCGCTTGAGGTGACCCCCCCCCCGGAGCGCCTGCGGCGCTTCCCCCCAGGGGGGGCGCCGCGCGGGACCGGCAAAGCCGGCTCCCGGCGGCCCCGCTTGAGTGGCATTGCGTGCTTGCGCAGGGCGGGTCTTGAAGGCGCAGGTTTTTGACGTTTGCATCGGTTTGAATTGGAGTAATCTGGCAGACGCCGTCTGAGTCGGCGGTTTTTCTGTTTTGAAAGGCGCCATCGCTTCCATGTCGCTCATCCGTGTCGTCAGCTACAACATCCACAAGGGCCGCTCGGCGCTGGGCCGGCGCGACTCGCTGAATGAACTGCGCCTGGGTCTCTACGGCCTGCGTCCCGACCTGGTTTTCCTGCAGGAAGTCCAGGGCCGCAACGAACAGAAATCGCTGCTCGACGCGCAGCACGAATCGCTGGCCGCGGCCTTGCGGCTGGACGTGGCCTACGGGCGCAACGCCGTCCGCCACGAGACCGACCACGGCAACGCGCTGTTGTCGCGCTTTCCCATCCTCGACCACGAGAACCAGGACATCTCGGACCATCGGCTCGAACAGCGCGGCCTGCTGCATGCGCGTATCGAGCTCGACGGGCGCGCGGTGCATTGCTTCGTCGTGCATCTGGGCCTGTTCGCCGGCAGCCGCAGCCGCCAGATCCTGGCGCTGACCGAGCGCATCCGGCGCATGGTGCCGGACGGCGAACCCATCCTGATCGCGGGCGATTTCAATGACTGGGGCGACCGCCTGGCGCCCCTGTTCGTGCAGCAGCTGGGCCTGTACGAAGTGTTCTCGCATGCCCCGCGCAGCCACGGCGGCGAACTGCCGCGCCTGCGCGATTCGGTCAAGCGCCTGAGCAACGCGCTGCGCGGCCTGCCCAACGGCGGCATCTCCGTCATGGAGCGCACCAACCAGCTGGGCATGGACGGCAGCTCGCGCCTGCTGCTGCCGCCGCCGCGCACGTTTCCCGCCGTGTTCCCGTGGTTCCGCCTGGACCGCATCTACCAGCGCGGATTCGCCGTGCGCAGCGCGCGCGTGCTGCGCGGCCGGGAGTGGGCGCGCCTTTCCGACCATTCCCCCCTGCTGGCGGAGCTAGAGCTGCCGTGAGGGCCGAGCAGTCCCAGCTGGACTGGACGCTGGGCAACGACATCCGGTTGCTGCAGAACGGTTCCGACTTTTTCCCGGCGCTGTGCGCGGCCATCGACGCGGCCCAGGTCAGCGTGCACCTGGAAACCTACATCTTCATGCCCGACCGCACCGGCGCGCGCGTGCTGGACTGTCTGGAGGCGGCGGCCCGGCGCGGCGTCAAGGTGCGCGTCGTGCTCGACGGCTTCGGCAGCGCCGAGAACGTCGACCTGCTGCGCACCCGGCTGACCAACGCTGGCGCGCAATGCCGCGTCTTCCGCCCCGAGCCGCGCTGGTTCGCGCGCTACATCCCGTCGCGCAGCCGGCTGCGGCGCCTGCATCGCAAGGTCACCGTGGTCGACGGGCAGATCGCCTTCATCGGCGGCATCAACATCATCGACGACTACGACGACAGGGACCCCACCGACGGCCTCACCGGGCCGCGCTACGATTTCGCGGTGCAGGTGCAGGGGCCGCTCGTGACCGCTGCCGCCTATGCGCAGGAGCTGCTGTGGGTCAGGCTGAACTGGGCGCGGCTGCGCCGCCATCCGCGCGACTGGAACCGCATGCGGCTGCTCAAGCCGCGCCACGCCTCGGCCGCGCCGCGCGGCCATCTGCGCGCCGCGCTGGTGCTGCGCGATAACCTGCGCTTTCGTCAGACCTTCGAGCGCGCCTACCTGTATGGCATCTCGCAGGCGCGCCGCGACATCCTGATCGCCAACGCATACTTCTTTCCGGGACGCCAGTTCCGCCGCGCGCTGGCCAAGGCCGCCGCCCGCGGCGTGCGCGTGCGCCTGCTGCTGCAGGGCAAGATCGAATACCGCATGCAATACCACGCCACGCGCTCGCTGTACGACCAGCTGCTGCGCGACGGCATCGAGATCTACGAGTACATGCCCAGCTACCTGCACGCCAAGGTCGCCGTCATCGACAACGTGGCCACCGTGGGCTCGTCCAACCTGGACCCCTTCAGCCTGCTGCTGGCGCGCGAGGCCAACGTGGTGGTCGACGACCAGCCGTTCGCCTGGGACCTGCAGGAACGGCTCGAAGCCGCCATCCGCGAAGGCGGGCGCTTCATCCGGCCGCTGGACTACCAGCGCCGCGGCTGGCTGCGGCGCTGGGTCGACGCGGTTTCCTACACGCTGCTGCGCATCGGCGTGGCGTTGACAGGCACGTCCGACAAATACTGAGCCGGCGCGTTCAGCGGCGCCGCTTGAACAGGTCCAGCGCCAGCGCGGTGCCGACCAGGATGATCGCCGCGCCGGCGGCGATCGACGGCGTGATGCGCTCGCCCAGCAGCCAGGCGCCCCACACCACGCCGAACACCGGCACCAGGAACGTGACGCTCACCGCGCCGGTCGGGCCGACGTTGGCGATCAGGCGGAAGAAGATGATGTAGGCCGCGCCGGTGCAGACCACCGCCAGCAGGATCGTGGAGATCCACGCCTGCGGCGAAGCCGGGGTCGAAGGCCAGAACGCGATCGCCAGCGGCAGCAGCGCCAGCGACGCGCCCACCATGCTGCCGGTCGCGTTGGCCAGCGGGTCCACGCCGCTCAGGAAACGCTTGGTCCAGTTGGCCGCGATGCCGTAGAACACCGGCGCCGACACGGCGGCCAGCACGGCGGGGCCGGTGCCGCCCTGGCCGAAGTCCAGCTTGTCCCACACCAGCACCACGATGCCGGCCACGCCTATCATCAGGCCGAGCGAACGGGTCCAGGCCAGCCTGTCCTTCAGCCACAGCCAGCCGATGACCGCGCCCCAGACCGGCGTCACCGCGTTGGCGACGGACAGGAAACCCGCGCCCAGCGACTGGGCGGCGTAGGCATACAGCAGGAACGGCACGGCGGCGTTCAGGATGCCCACCATCAGCAGCGCCT
Organism: Achromobacter sp. MUI-25009338; assembly: GCF_057359325.1. Lineage (NCBI taxonomy): Bacteria > Pseudomonadati > Pseudomonadota > Betaproteobacteria > Burkholderiales > Alcaligenaceae > Achromobacter > Achromobacter sp. MUI-25009338. The sequence continues at coordinate 5,626,188 of NZ_CM170627.1, read as the reverse complement.
TCCAGTGCCGCGCGATCACCGCCAGCTTGCCGCGCCATATGGCCGCCGGCAGCAGCACCAGCGCGGCCAGTCCCACGCGCAGCTCGATCAGCGCCACCGGCCCGAAGTCGGCGACGGCCACGCGCATGAACAGAAAGGAGCCGCCCCAGACGGCGGCCAGCAGCAGCAGGTCCAGCAGATCGCGTTGACGCATGTTCGGTTCCGGGCGGGTTGACCGCCGCGTTTCACTTCCGGTTGGAGGCCAGGTTCTTCATCTTGACCCGGTGCGCCAGCAAGGCGCAGGTCAGCGACAGCACGATACACAGGACCAGCCCGGCGCGCACTCCGTTTAGTACCGTGCTGTGCGAAATAATGATCCCCACCACCGCCGTGCCCAGCGCGCTGCCGATGGCGCGCGTGGTCTGCACCAGCGCCGAGGCCACGCCGACGTCGCGCCGCTCGCTCAGCATCTGCATGAACAGGGTCAGGTTCGGAAGCAGGAACCCCAGGGCGCAGCCGTTGACAAAAAACGCCGCCAGGATCCACCAGGCCGAGGTGCCCGGGGAGATCAGCAGCACCATCAGCGAACCGGCCGCCAGCAGGCCGCCGCCGAACACCATCAGGCGCTGCGGCTCCGACTGCTTGGGAAAAAGCCGCCCGTTGATGATGCTGCCGACCGAAATCGCGGCCACCAGCGGCGTCAGCAGCAGCCCGGCCTGGCTGGGCGTGTAGCTCAGCACCTGCTGCAGCAGCAGCGGGCTGTAGAAAATCAGCACGAACATCACCGCGCCCACCATCATCGCCGCCACGTTCAGCAGGCGCGACTGGCTCGCGGCCAGCACGCGCAGCGGAAAAATCGGCGAGCGCACGCGGCGCTCGATGGGGATGAGTATGGCGATGGCCGCCGCGCCCGCCAGGGCCAGCGCCGCGCCCAGCATGGGCTGAGCATGGTCGCCGCTGGCGAACGCAAGCTCCAGCGCTGCCAGCGGCGCGCCCACGGCGATGCAGAGCAGGACCGCGCCCAGCCAGTCGATCTTGCGGCTGGCGTCGTGCACGGGCCGGATCCGGGGAAAGTAGCGCGCCACCAGGAAAAAAGCGCCCGCGGCGGCGATTGGCGCAATGAAGAAGGCCGCCCGCCAGCCCAGCGCCTGCGTCGCGGCCCCGCCCAGCACCGGACCGATGCCGCTGGCCATGGCGAAAGCCGCCGACACCAGCGCCATCCAGCGCACCCGCTGCTTGGCGTCGGGAAACAGGTCGGCCGGCGCGGCGAAGGCCGTGGCGATCATCATCCCCCCGCCTATGCCCTGCAGCGAGCGGAACACGATCAGCTGCATCATGTTCTGCGCCAGGCCACAGGCGATCGAGCCCAGCGCGATGATGAGCACCGACAGCAGCATCAGGGGCTTGCGCCCGAACATATCGCCCAGGCGCCCGAAGACCAGGATCGAGGCCGCCGTGGTCAGCAGATAACCCGTGCCCACCCAGGCATAGAGCGCCATGCCGTTGAGCGCCTCCGCCACGCGCGGCAGGGTGGTGCTGATGATGGTGGAATCCAGCGCGGCCAGGACGACGGTGGCGGACACCCCCGCCATCCCCATCAAGAGATCGCGTCGCGTATGGGCGGGGGGAGCAGGGGGTGTATCGGGCGGCATCGTCATGCCGCAGAGCATATCACCGGCGCGTCAGGGTTTTTACTTGTAGAACGTGTGGTAGCCCAGGAACACCGCGATGACCAGCAGCACCATGATCCACGACCAGCGCGAATTCGACAGCCCGCGCGGTTCCGGCTCGGGCGGCGGGGGCGGCGGCGCGAGCCGGGGCTGGCTCGCCATATGGTCGATGAAGGCGGCGAAGAACTTCTGGATGATCTTGTCGCAGCCTTTGAGCAGCACGCTCTCGCCGCACTCGGCCAGCTTGCCGCCGGCCATGCAGGCCACGGTATAGGCCAGCCGCGTGCCGTGGTCCTTGGCGCTGAGATTGATCTGCGCGGTCCCGATGGCCAGGCAGGCGGCGCGGCCCTTGCCCTCGAAAGCCAGGGTACAGCTGTTGTGCGGGTCCACGTCGGACATCAGGATCTCGCCGTCGTAATCGGTGTCGATCCCCGCGACCTTGGCGCGCAGCTTGAACGCATACTCGGTCGGACTGAGCCGGACCACCTCCACGCAGCCGGGTATGCATTTCTGCAACACGACCGGGTCCGTCAACGCATCCCAGGTCTGGTGCTGGGTAGAAGGAATCCACTGGGCATCTGCAATGCGCATGGCTGTCTCCTTGTAGCAGTTGTATACCCATTGTCCTGCCAAACTGTCCGCTTGGCTATCGCTCCTGCTATCTTGGAGACTGGCACGGCGAGGAAATTGCTGCGTCAGGGATTCCGAGCCAAGGCCGTGATCCAATGTCGGGTAGAGAGGTCGTGAGCCGCGTTCTGTTCCTTCCCGTGCAATTCCTGGAGGATTCCGGTGGCCATTTTCTTGCCGGCTTCGACTCCCCACTGGTCAAAAGGATTGATTCCCCAGATCAGCGCCTGCACGAAAATCTTGTGTTCGTAGAGTGCCAGCAGCGCGCCCAACGCATGAGGGGTGAGGCGGGGCAACACGATCAATGTGGATGGCCTGCCGCCCGGGTGCTTGCGATGTCGCGCCAGCCATTCGGCTTTGTCTTGCGGTAAGCCCTGTTCCAAGAGGGCGGCACGATCGGCATCGAACGAGGTGCCTTGCAGGAGCGTCTGGCGCTGGGCAAGGCAATTGGCCAGCAGCATGGCGTGCTCTTCGGTCCATTGGTGATCCGCCTCGCGGCACATGATGAAATCCACCGCCGCGCCGTCCGTGCCTTGGTGCAGCCATTGGAAAAAGGTGTGCTGACCGTCGGTGCCCGGCATGCCCCAAACGGCTGGACCGGTCGGAACCCCGACGGGCCGCCCTGCCAGATCCACGGATTTACCCAAAGACTCCATGTCGAGTTGCTGCAAATAAGGAGCCAGAAACTGCAGGCGTGCGTCGTAAGCGGCGATGCTGAGCGAACCGTAACCAAGGAGGCTGCGGTTGGCCACGCCCGCCAGCGCAAGTTGGGCGGGTGCGTTCTCGGAAATGGGGGCTTCGGCGAAGTGGACATCCATGGCGGAGGCGCCAGCGCGTATGTCTTCGACGACGTCAATGCCCACAGCCATGGCGACCGGCAGGCCGACAGCCGACCAGAGCGAGTAGCGCCCGCCGACCCAGTCCCAGAACTCGAAAATCTGATCGATGCGTATACCCATGGCCTGCGCCGCGGCCGGCCGCGCGGTGATGGCGACCACCTGTTCATAAGGACGCTCGATTCCGGCCTGTTCGAGCCAGCGGACCGCACGTCGCAGATTGGCCAGGGTTTCCGTGGTGGTGAACGACTTGGATGTGACAATGACCAAGGTGTTCTTAGGATCCAGCCCCAGGATGGCGTCCTCCAGGGCATGTCCGTCGATATTGGCGACGAATCTCAGGGCTCGTCGTGCGCTGTTGCCGCCGCAGGCGTCGGTGACCAGTCGGACACCCCAATCGCTGCCGCCGATTCCGATGTGGATCACGGATTGCCACTTGCCTTCGCTATCTGCCTGTGCCACGAAATCGCGTACGCGCCGGCATTCGCGCGCCACGGCCTCGATCGGCCTGGATGCGCGAAGCATCGTATGCCAGGCGGCGCGGTCTTCAGTCCGGTTGACATGTTCGCCGGCCAACAGCGCCGTACGGGCTTGTTCGAAGCCGCGGGAACTGAGGAGTTCGTTTCCTGCTGCTCGCATGGCCGGTGACGTAATATGGGCGCTTAGGTCGACCGTAAGACCTGCAGCCTCAATCAAACGGAGTTCATTAGTACAGAAAGACGCGTTTTGAACGGCTTTGGCATAAGCCTGCCATTCAGGCAATTGCGGCAAATTTGCGGGTGCGGCGGTGTCTACAGGTCTCATAATTCTGAGAATACGTCTTAGTACTTGGATGGCTATCCCGAGGTGGCGCGGCGCGGAAGGACCATTTGTGGTTGCAATTCAGATGCGCGAGTTTACCCGGTTGTCGGGTGCCGGCAGTGCCCCTTTTTATTTTGCAAGCGCCGTTGCCATTTTCTTGCAGAACTGTCCTATTTAATTGCATTGTTTATCTTCGTCTGACGCTACAATCCTGCTAGTTCTCCTTCCAGCTTCCCTTTTCCATGTTGTACGTCCTCGTAGCGTTCCTGGTATCGCTGATCTCCACCTTGTTGATTGTGCGCTACCGCTCTTGGCATGATGGCCTCACGGCTGATCATGATTTGGAGGGAGTCCAGAAGTATCATGTCGCCCCAGTGCCGAGGGTAGGTGGGCTGTCGCTGCTGGTGGCCAGCGGCGTAACCTGTGCGCTGGTAGCGGTGCGTGAGCCTGATGTACTGCCAGATATGGTGCTATTGCTGGCAGCATCAATGCCCGCATTTCTCGGCGGGTTTGCCGAGGATCTGACCAAACAGATTCGAGTGCTCGTGCGGTTGGGCCTGGCAATATTTTCTGGGGCGGCTGCCTATTATTTGTTGGGCGCAGCAGTAACTCGCGTGGACATTATCGGGATAGATTGGCTGTTGCAGTTTTCAGTCGTTTCCCTGGTTTTTACGTCGGTAGCTATCGGCGGCGCCGCCAATGCGATAAATATTATCGACGGCTATAATGGATTGGCTGCCGTCGTTTCGGCAATGATACTGGCTGGGTTTGCCTATGTATCATTTTATCTGGGCGATCGGTTTTTGCTGATCGTGGCGCTGAGCACGCTGGGAGGCATTGTCGGATTTCTGGTCTGGAATTATCCGCACGGACATATCTTCCTGGGTGATGGCGGAGCCTATTTCCTCGGCTTCATAATTGGCGAGCTGTCGGTGCTGATGCTGGCGCGGCATCCGGAAGTGTCGGCTTGGTTTCCGCTCTTGTTGTGCATTTATCCGGTATTTGAAACCCTGTTTTCCATTTACCGAAAAAAATGGCTTCGAGGGCGTTCGCCGGGCGCGCCGGATGGCGTACACCTGCATATGCTGATCTACAAGCGCCTGGTGAGATGGGCCATCGGGTCGCGCGAGATGCGCCACCAGACACAACGCAATGCCATGACGTCTCCCTATTTGTGGTTGCTATCGTCGCTAGCCGTCATCCCGGCCGTTCTGTTCTGGCAGCAACCCTATTTGCTGATGTTCTTTACGGCGGTGTTCTCCACCACTTATGTCGTGCTTTATCGTCGGTTGGTGCTGTTTCGCATGCCGAAATGGATGATTCTGAAAAAAAAGAAACGTCAGTGACGAAGTTGCCGTACAAATCCGGCTGTCTTTCTTTGGTGCGACGAAGAGCCCGGCCGGCTCGTGACGGATCGCAGGAATGCGCAATGTTGTTGTAAAGTTCGGGCTGCGTTGAACGGTGCCCGTCCTCATCGAGGGCGCTGCCAATCACCATCTTTGCTCATGCCCACACGAATCCTCATCGTCCGCACCTCGTCCCTGGGCGACCTCGTCCACATGCTGCCGGCTATCACCGATATAGCCCGGCACGTTCCTGACGCCGAGATCGACTGGGTAGCGGAGGAGGCCTTCGCGGAGATTCCCGCCTGGCATCCGGCGGTCAATGAGGTCATCAAGGTGGCGCACCGGCGCTGGCGCAAGGCCTGGTGGTCGCCCCAGGTGCGGGCCGAGCGGCACGCCCTGAAAGAGCGGCTGCGGGCCAAGCAGTACGACGTGGTGCTGGACATGCAGGCGCTGTTGAAATCGGCCTGGCTGGTGCGCCAGACCCGCGGGGTGCGCCACGGGCTGGACTGGCGTTCGGCGCGCGAGCCGCTGGCGTCGCTGTTCTATAACGTGCGCCATCGGGTGGAATTCTGGCAGCCGGCGGTCATCCGCCAGCGCAAGCTGGCCTCGCTGACGTTCGGCTACCAGTACGCCGGCCAGCCCGATTTCGGGCTGCAGGCGTTTTCGCGCCAGGCCGCCCAGGCCCGCGAGGACGAGGCGGGGGCGGACCAGGGCCAGGCCGAGCCGCCGCGCCTGCATCACGTGGATACGGATCACGGCTACGCGGTCATCATGCCGTCGGCCAGCCGCGACGACAAACTCTGGCCCGAGGACGATTGGCGCGCGGTGTTCCGCCGCCTGCGCGACGCGGGATGCACGCTGCGCCTGCTCTGCGGCAACGAGCAGGAGGCCGAACGCGCCAGGCTGCTGATCGCCGGCATGGACGGGGCGGAAGTGCTGCCGCGCATGGATCTGACCTCGGTGGCCCGGCTGCTGGCCGGCTCGCGCCTGATGGTGGGCCTGGACAGCGGCCTGACCCATCTGTCGGCCGCGCTGGGCCGTCCCACCATCGGCATCTACCGGGCCTCGACCCCGGTGCGCACGCCGCTGGTCGGGTCGAACTACACCGCCAGCCTGGGCGACCGCGGCGCGTCGCCGTCGCGCGAGGCCGTGATGGCGTCGGTGGAGCAGGCGCTGGCGGCCCAGTGACATGAACCGCGGCGTCTACACACTGGCGCTTCGGGCCCTGTCGCCGCTGATCTGGCTGTGGATGGGCCATCGCGCCCGGCGCGCCGGCGGCCAGTGGGAGATCTTTTCGCCGCAGCGGTTCGGCCGGCTGCCGGCCGCTTCCTCTTCCGATTCCCAGGCGGCGCCGGTGTGGGTGCACGCCGTGAGCCTGGGCGAGACCCGGGCCGCGCAGCCGCTGTTGCAGGCGCTGCTGGACCGCGGCCTGCCGGTGCTGCTGACCCACGTGACGGCCACCGGACGGGCCGAGGGCGCGCGGCTGTTCCAGGACGCCATCGGCCGCGGGCAGTTGCGCCAGGCGTGGCTGCCGTACGATTTTCCGGGGGCGACCCGCCGTTTCATGGCGGCCAGCAGGCCGCGCTGCGGCCTGCTGATAGAGCGCGAGGTGTGGCCCAATCTGCTGGCCGCGGCGCGCGCGGCGGGCGTGCCGATGGGGCTGGTCAGCGCGCGGTTCTCGGCTTCTTCGTTGCGCCAGGCGGGCCGGATGGGCGGCGTGATGCGCGAGGCCCTGGCCGGGCTGGACGCGGTGCTGGCCCAGACCGCCGAGGACGCCGCGCGGCTGGCGCAGGCCGGCGCCCGGCAGCCCGTGGTGACCGGCAACCTGAAGTTCGACCTGGCGCTGCCGCCGACGCAGGTGCAGGCCGGCCAGGCCTGGCGCCAGCGCCTGGGCCGGCCCGTGGTGGCCGTTGCCAGCACGCGCGAGGGCGAGGACGGCGCCTTCATCGAGGCCATCAAGCGCCATGTCAAAGTATCAGGGACGCATGATGCGCCCCTGTTTCTGCTGATTCCGCGCCATCCCCAGCGTTTCGACGAGGCCGCGCGCCTGCTGGACGAGGCCGGCCTGGCGTATGCGCGGCGTTCGGCGGGCGCGGAGCCCGGCGCGGACACCACGGTGCTGCTGGGCGATACGCTGGGCGAAATGGCTTTCTACTACGCGGCCTCGGACGTCGCGATCGTGGCGGGCAGCTTCGCGCCGCTGGGCGGGCAGAACCTGATCGAGGCCTGCGCGGCCGGGGTGCCGGTCATCGTCGGGCCGCATACGTTCAATTTCAAGCAGGCGGCCGAGGACGCCATCGAGGCGGGCGCGGCGCAGCGCGCGCCGGATGCGGCGCAGGCGGTGGACGCCGCGATGGCGCTGCTGGCCGACGAGGCGCGGCGGCGGCGCGGCGGCGAGGCGGCGCGGGCCTGGTTCGGCGCGCACGCGGGCGCGACCGGGCGCACGCTGGACGCCTTGGCGTCCTGGCTGGACTAGGACCCGCTGCGGGGAACCAGCTTGACCGCGCCGGGGTTCAGTTCCTGGCTGAAACGGCGGGTGTCGCGTCCTTCGTCCTCGGGGCGCATGCCCAGCCAGCCCTGGCCGAGCGCGTAGACGCCCAGGTTCGCCAGCAGGATGAGTACGAAAAGCACGCGCATGCAGGCCTCTCAGTCGGCGGCCGGCGGGTTGGCGCGCGCGATCGCGGCCAGCCCGTCCAGCACGGGATGATCCAGGTAGACCGGCACGGGCGTCGCGCCGAATGCGCCGCCCGCGTCGGCCAGCAGGCGTTCGATTTCCTGGTGGACTTCGGGCCAGCCGCCGCCGGCGGCAAAGATCTGCGGCGTCTGGCCGTAGCGCTGGCGTCCGGCCAGCCATTGGCGCACGACCGCGCCGGCCTGCGCCGCGGCGATACCCGAGGCGATGGCTTCGTGCGTGTCGGCGGGGTAGGCCACGACCTGGCCGTTGGCCACCGGCAGGTTGGCGGTGCCGTGCGCCAGGGCGTTGCGCATCATGGCGGGACCGGGCAGGATCAGGCCGCCGGCGAAGACGTTGTCGGGGCCCACGGTGTCGATGGTGGTGGCGGTGCCGAAGCTGGCCAGCACGAAAGGCGGGTGGTCTTGCGGCAGGCGCGACAGCACGCCCAGCAGCGACGCCCAGCGGTCGGCGCCCAGCTGCGTGGGCTTGCGGTAGCCGTTGACCAGGCCCAGCGTCGCGGCCTGGGAGGGCGACCAGGTCATGCCGCAGCCGTGTTTTTCGAGGATGGCGGCGATGGCCTTGCCGCGGGCCTCGCCGGCGACGTTCACGCCTATCGCGCGCTGCGGGCGGCGCGGCAGCGCGGCCAGCCAGCGATCCAGGGCGTCCAGGTCCACGCCCTCGAAGGCGACCGCCGCCGGTTCGCGCGGCGCGTCGGCGTTGGCGGCGTCCAGCCAGCCTACCTTGAGACGGCTGTTGCCGGAGTCGATGAGAATAATCATGCTTGGCGTCGGATCGAGATTTCGCCGACCAGGATCGGCTGGGCGCCCTCGGGCGTTTGCACCAGCAGGCGGCCGTGGTCGTCCACGCCGCAGGCGGTGCCGCTAAGAAGGATAGCGCCCTTGTCCAGGACGTTGACCTTGCGGCCGGCCAAAGCGTCCACCTGGCCGAAACGCTGCCTGAATGCGCCGAAGCCCGCGCGCTGCAGCTCCCGGACCGCTTCGTGCCACGCCGTGGCGCTGGCGCAGACCAGGTCGGCGGCGCTGGCGGCGCGCCCCTGCACCTGGCTCCAGTCGGCGACGTCGCGCCCGAGTTCGGCCGACAGGCGCTCCGCGTCGCGCAGGTTCACCCCCATGCCGATGACCACGGTGTAGCCGGCGTCCGGCCCGCCCGGATTGCGGGTGGTCTCGACCAGCACGCCGGCGAGCTTGGCGTCGTGCCACTGCACGTCGTTGGGCCATTTCATGCACAGTCCCGCCGATTCCGGGCCGGCCACGGCGCGCAGGGCCTCGCACGCGGCCACGCCGGCCAGCGGCGACAGCGCGGGCAGTTGCGCGGCGGGCAGGTGCACGTCGAAGGCGCAGGAGAACATGAGATTGGCCCCCGAGCGGTTCTGCCAGGGGCGGCCCGCGCGGCCGCGTCCGGTCTCCTGCAGGTGCGTGCCCAGCAGCCAGGGCTTGCCGCCCGCGCCCGCGCGGGCGCGGGCCAGCAGGTCGGCGTTGGTCGATCCGGTGCTGCCGGTCCAGGAGACGTCTTGAAACGCGGGCAGGCGCGTGGCCAGTTCCCGGGCCAGGTCATCGGGCGCGGGCAGATCGATGGTTCGGGCTTGAGCGGACATGGCGGCGATTGTAGGGCACGCAAGCCCGCGCTCGCGGTCGGCACGCGCCTGCGTATATCATTAACGATACATTTTGCATTGGTAAGCTCCCTGCATGCCGCATTCCGTTTCGTCCGCAACCGTCGCCACGCCCCTGCGCCATGAAGGGGGCGTCTGCCATGTGGCCGGCGACTGGAGCGTGCTGGCGCTCGCAGAACCCGGCGAGGTGGAGCGCCGCCGCCAGGCCCTGGCGCAGGCGGCCCGCGATGGCGCGCGCTGGGACCTGCACCGCATCAGCCGGCTGGACACCATCGGCGCGCTGCTGATCTGGCAGGCCTGGGGCGAAAAGCTGCCCGAGCGCGTGCGCTGGTCGCCGGGGCCGCAGGACGTGTTCAACGCGCTGGCCATGAACAAGGGCGGCACGCCGCAGGCCGCGCCCAAGGGCGATCCCTGGGCCTGGCTGCGCGCGGTGGGGGACGCGGTATTCAAGGCGGCCGCCAACGGCCGCGCGCTGCTGACCATGCTGGGGCAGCTGGTGCTGGACCTGGGCGGGCTGCTGCGCCGCCCGCGGCTCGGGCCCTGGCGCGAGATCTCGGCGCAGATCTACCGGACCGGCGCGCAGGCGCTGGGCATCACGGCGCTGGTGGGCTTTCTGATCGGCGTGGTCCTGTCCTATCTGTCGGCGCAGCAGCTGCAGATGATCGGGGCCGACCGCTTCATCGTGCGCCTGCTGGGCGTGTCCATCGTGCGCGAGCTCGGGCCGGTGCTGGCCGCCATCCTGGTCGCGGGCCGGTCGGGCTCGGCGATCACGGCGCAGATCGGCGTCATGCGGGTGACGCAGGAGCTCGACGCGATGCTGGTCATGGGCATTTCGCACGGGCAGCGCCTGATCCTGCCGCGCGTGATCGCGCTGGCCGTGACCATGCCGCTGCTGGTGCTGTGGACCGACGCGATGGCCATCCTGGGCGGCATGCTGGCCGCGCAGGTGCAGCTGGGCGTGTCGGCGCAATGGTTCCTGCAGTCGCTGCCGGACGCCATTTCGCTGACCAATTACTGGATCGGCATCATGAAGGGCGTGACCTTCGGCATGCTGATCGCGCTGATCGCATGCCACTTCGGGCTGTGCATCCAGCCCAACACGGAAAGCCTGGGGCGCGGCACCACGACTTCGGTGGTCACGTCCATCACCGGCGTGATCCTGCTGGACGCGCTGTACGCCGTGGCCTTCAGTTCGGTGGGCATCTGATGGACAGCGTCGCCCAGCACCGGCTGTTCGTGCAAGACGACGTCACCGTCGAGCCCGTCATCACGGTGCGCGGCCTGCGCACCGCCTTCGGCGACCACGTGGTGCACGACAACCTGGACCTCACGGTGTTTCCCGGCGAGATCCAGGTGCTGGTGGGCGGATCGGGCACCGGCAAGACCGTGCTGCTGCGCCAGATCATCGGGCTGGAGCAGCCGGCGGCCGGCTCGATCAAGGTGCTGGGGCACTCGCTGTCCGAGCTGAGTCCGGCCGAGCGCCGCAGCCTGTCGTACCGCTGGGGCATGCTGTTCCAGGCCGGGGCGCTGTTCTCGGCGCTGTCCGTGTACGACAACATCGCCTTGCCGCTGCGCGAGCTGCGCACGGTGCCCGAAGACCTGGTGCGCGACGTCGTCATGTGCCGGCTGGCGATGGTGGGCCTGTCCTCGCGCGATGCCGACAAGCGGCCCTCCGACCTGTCCGGCGGCATGGTCAAGCGCGTGGCGCTGGCGCGCGCGCTGTCCCTGGACCCGGAATTGCTGTTCCTGGACGAGCCCACGGCCGGCCTGGACCCGCTGCGTTCCGACGAGTTCGTGGACCTGGTGCGCAACCTGCACCGGCAGCTGGGCTTTACCGTGGTCATGGTGACGCACGACCTGGATACGCTGCTGGCCCTGGCCACGCGCGTGGCCGTGCTCGCCGACAAGCGGGTGATCGTGAACGACACCGTGCAGGAAGTCCTGAAGGTCGATCACCCGTTCATTCATACGTTCTTCCTGGGCGAGCGCGGCCTGCGCGCGCTGGGAGACATGGCGCCGAAGGGATTGCATCATGGAAAACCGTAGTCATGCGCTCATGGCCGGTATCTTTACGCTGGTCTTGCTGGCCGCCGCTGCGCTGGCGGCCATCTGGATCGGCCGCGACCGGACCCAGCTGCAACCATACGAAATCATCTCCGCCACCGCCGTCAGCGGCCTGAATCCGCAGTCCACCGTGCGCTACCAGGGCGTGCCCGTGGGCAAGGTGCAGTCGCTGGCGCTGAACCCGGACAAGCCGGGGCAGGTGCGCATCCGCATCGGCATCGCGCCGAACACGCCGATCACCGAATCGACCTGGGCCGAACTGGGCGTGCAGGGCGTGACCGGCATGTCCAACATCGAGCTGCGCGACGACGGCACTTCGAGCAAGCGGCTGGAATCCTCGGCGCTGCATCCGGCCGCCATCCCGCTGCGGCCGGGCTTTCTCGAGCGCCTCGGGCAGCGCGGAGACCAGCTCATCTCGAACGTGGAGCAGGTCTCCGAGCAGATGCGCCGCATCCTGAGCGAACAGAACGTGCAGGCGCTGACCGCCAGCCTGCAGAACGTCACCGACCTCACGCAATCGCTGAAAGAGGCCAGCAGCGGCCTCGGCCCGGCGATGGCCAAGCTGGGGCCGCTCATGGAATCGCTGAACGCCACCTCGCGCCAGGCCGATCACGCCGCGCGCGAAGTCGGCGGCCTGGCGCTGCAGGCGCGCCAGTCGCTGGCGCGCCTGACGGCGCCCGGCGGCGCCTTGTCGGTCGCCACCAGCAGCCTCAACGACATCGCCCTGGCCGCCGCGCGGCTGGATGGCGAAACCCTGCCGGCCATCACCGGCATGGCGGCCAGCGTCAACGAGGCCGCGCGCGGCGCGGCCATGACCCTGCGCCGTGTGGACAACACGCCGCAGTCCTTATTGTTCGGCCCGGCGCCCCGCGAGCCCGGACCCGGCGAGGCTGGCTTTGCCGGTTTCGGGAGATAGCCCATGATCAAGATGCGTAGCGCCGTTTTCATCCTGACCCTGGTCCTGGCGGGCTGTGGCTTTGGCCGCGTGCCGGCGCCGCCCACGGTGTTCGACCTGGGCCTGGACGCCGCGCCGGTGCCGGCGCTGCCGTCGCGCGAGCCGATCGCGATGACGTTCCAGGCCGTGCCCAGCCTGTCCGATACCAGCGTGATCTGGCGCGTGGGCGACAGCGCCGCGCCCAAGGCCTATGCCACCTACCGCTGGGCCTCGTCGCCCACCGAGCTGCTGCGCCAGCGCATCGCCGAGCGCCTGTCGCGCCAGGGGCCGGTGCTCAACGAACGCGTCAGCCTGCAGACGCCGCAGCTGCAGGTGTTCCTGTCGCAGTTCGAGCAGGTGTTCGCGGCCGACGGCAGCGCCAGCGAGGGGCGCATCCTGCTGCAGGCCGTGCTGGTGCAGGGCCGGACGGTGCTGGGCCAGAAGCGCATCGTGGCGCGGGCCGACGCGCCCACGCAGGACGCCGCCGGCGGCGTGGCCGCCTTGCGCCAGGCCAGCAATGACGCCGCCGACCAGCTGGCGCAATGGCTGGCTGCGACCCTGAAGCCCGCGCCCAAGGCGGGCGGTTAACATCCTCCTCTTCTTTCCGCTTTACGAGTTTCGCCATGTCCGCACGCACTGAAACCCACGCATTCAACGGCCCCGCAGGCCGCATCGATTGCGCCGTAGACTGGCCCGCCGGCGCGCCGCGCGGCTGGGCGCTGGTGCTGCATCCGCATCCGCTGCAGGGCGGAGCGCGCGAGAACAAGGTCGTCACGACCGTGTCGCGCGCCTGCGTGCAGCACGGCCTGGTGGCGGTGCGCCCGAATTTCCGCGGCGTCGGGCTGTCCGAGGGCGAGTTCGACAAGTCCGTCGGCGAGACCCAGGACATGCTGGCCGTGGTCGCGCAGATGCGCGAACTGCATCCGGAGCTGGCGCAGGCGCCGTGGGTGCTGGCCGGCTTTTCGTTCGGCACCGCCGTCGCCGCGCAGACCTATGCCGCGCTGGCCGAGCAGGGCGACGCGGTGCTGCCGTCGGCGCTGATGCTGATGGGGCCCGCGGTCAACCGCTTCCAGTCGCACGAGGTGCAGGTGCCGGACGACACGCTGATGGTGCATGGCGAAGAGGACGAAGTCGTGCCGCTGTCCGAGGCCATGGACTGGGCGCGCCCGCGCTCCATTCCGGTGGTCGTGGTGCCGGGCGCCTCGCATTTCTTCCACGGAAAATTGCTGGTGCTGCGCCAACTGGTGCAAGCGCGACTGAAGGTCTCCCTAGACTGAACGGGTTGCATCAAGTTGCATGTTTTCGCGGCGGCGGGAACCCTGCCCGGGCTGAACGGGTCTTAGCGTCTGCCTATAATTGTCAGCCACCTGACCCGCGCCGGCGGGCGTCAATCCTGGACCCACGTTGCCGATGAAGAATTTGCCCCACCCCGTTCACTCCCCCGCAGTCTTTACCCGCCGCCTGCTTAGCGGCGCGGTGTTGTCGGCGATGCTCGCGGCCTCGATGCCGGCCTGGTCGCAGCAACAGCAGGCGCCCGCCGCCGCGGCGCCGGCCACAGGCGCGGCCGCTCCCGCGCCCTCGGCTTCGGGCGTGGTGCCGGTGGGCGAAGTGTCGGCGGTGCCGGCGCCCACGATCGCGGCCAAGGCCTGGATCGTGATGGACGTGAACAGCGGCCAGACCCTGGCGGCCTCCAACCCGGACATGAAGGTCGAGCCGGCCTCGCTGACCAAGATCATGACGGCCTACGTCGTCTTCAACGCGCTCGAGGAAAAGCGCCTGACGCTGGAGCAGACCGTGCCGGTTTCCGAGCACGCGTGGCGCACCGGCGGTTCGCGCATGTTCATCGAGCCGCGCAAGCCGGTCACCGTGGACGAACTGAACCAGGGCATGATCGTGCAGTCCGGCAACGACGCCTCGGTGGCCCTGGCCGAAGCGGTCGGCGGCAGCGAAGGCGCGTTCGCCTCGCTCATGAACCAGGAGGCCGAGCGCCTGGGCATGCGCAACACGCACTTCATGAACGCCACCGGCCTGCCCGATCCGCAGCACATGACCTCGGCGCGCGACCTGGCGATCCTGTCGTCGCGCCTGATCACCGATCACCCGGACTACTTCCACTACTACAAGCAGAAAAGCTTCACCTACAACAAGATCACCCAGCCCAACCGCAACCGCCTGCTGTGGGCCGATCCCTCGGTGGACGGCATGAAGACCGGCCATACCGAATCGGCCGGCTACTGCCTGGTGTCGACCGCGATGCGCGGCGACCGCCGCATCCTGGTGGTGGTGGTGGGCACCGACAGCGAAGCCACGCGCGCCGAGGAAAGCCTGAAGCTGCTGAACTGGAGCTTCCAGAATTTCGACACCGTGAAGCTGTTCGACAAGAGCCAGCCGGGCATCGACGCGCGCGTCTGGGAAGGCGTGGCCGAGAACGTCAAGCTGGGTCCGCCCAACCCGGTGTCGATCGCGGTGCCGCGCGGCAAGGCCGGCGAGCTCAAGCCGGTGGCGCAGCGCACCGACCCGCTGATCGCCCCGCTGGCCAAGGGCCAGCAGGTCGGCACCCTGCAGTTCACGCTGGACGGCAAGGTGCTGCGCAGCGAGCCGCTGGTGGTGCAGGACGCGGTCGAACGCGCGGGCTTCTTCGGCCGCATGGTCGATACGGTCAAGCGCTGGTTCGAATAACAGAACGGCCGGGGGCGCGGCCGCGCGCCCCGTGGGTGTAAGCTAGCGACGGGCGTTTCGTGATGAAACGCCCGTCTTCATTCCCGGGGCGGACCTGCCGGTGCGCCCCTATCCTTCGATTCTCAGGAGTGCGTCATGATTCCGGGCGTGCCGGGCGATAGCCAGGTGTATCTCAACGGTGAGTTCCTGCGGGTGGACGAGGCCAAGATCTCCGTCCTCGACCGCGGCTTTATTTTCGGCGACGGCATCTACGAAGTCGTGCCCGTGTACCAGGGCAATGCGTTCCGCATGGCCGAGCATCTCGACCGCCTGGACCGCAGCCTGGCGGCGCTGCGCATCGCCCAGCCCTTCGACCGCGCCGGCTGGATCGACCTGATCCAGCAACTGCTGGCGCGCACCGAGCTGGAAACCTGCATCGTCTATCTGCAGGTGACGCGCGGCGTGGCCAAGCGGGACCACCAGTTCCCGTCGGTTCCCGTGACGCCCACCGTCTTCGGCATGGTGTCGGCCTGGTCGCCGCCGGCCGCCGCGCAGCGCGACCAGGGCCTGTCCGCCATCAGCATCCCCGACGAGCGCTGGCTGCACTGCGAGATCAAGTCGGTCTCGCTCCTGGGCAACGTGCTGGCCAAGCAGCAGGCTGTCGACGCGCAGGTCGACGAGGTGCTGCAGTTCCGCGACGGCTACCTGACCGAAGGCTCGTCCACCAACATCTGGGTGGTTTCCGGCGGCAAGCTGCTGGCCCCGCCCAAGAACAACCTGATCCTGGAAGGCATCCGCTACGGCCTGATGGGCGAGCTGGCGGCGGAGGCGGGCATCCCGTTCGAATCGCGCCGCATCTCGCGCCAGGAGGTCGAGCAGGCCGACGAACTGATGCTGTCTTCGGCCACCAAGGAAGTGCTGGCCATCGTCTCGCTGGACGGCAAACCGGTGGGCGCGGGTAAGCCCGGCCCCGTTTTTGAGCAACTGCGCGCGGGTTATGATGCCCGCATCGCCGCGCTCTAGGCTTCAAGGCCTTCGGGCCTGCGGCATCGGGCGGCCCCGGCGGGGCCGCGCCGGCGGCCTTGCCGGCGCGCTGCCCGGCTCAAGGTTAAAAGGTAGATCATGCATATCCCGCCCGAAGAGTCCCTCATCGAATATCCCAGCGACTTTCCCATCAAGGTGATGGGCAAGCAGCATCCCGATTTCGCGCAGACGCTGACCGAAGTCGTCCTGCAGTTCGACCCCGGCTTCGACGCCGCGACGGTGGAAATGCGGCCCAGCAAGGGCGGCAACTACATGGGGCTGACCTTCACCGTGCGCGCGACCTCGCGCGAGCAGCTGGACGCGCTCTACCGCGCCCTGCACGGCCATCCCATGGTGTCCATCGTTCTCTGAAGCAAGGCGTGTCGTGATCAAGTGGCTCGCGCGGCCGGCGGATTACCTGTCGACCTGGCAGGAGATGCAGGCCTATACCAACCTGCGCGGCGCCGATACGCCCGATGAGATCTGGCTGTGCGAACACGCGCCGGTCTACACCCTGGGCCAGGCCGGGCTGCCGCAGCATGTGCTCAACCCCGGCAACATCCCCGTCGTGCGCTGCGACCGCGGCGGGCAGGTCACCTACCACGGCCCCGGCCAGGTGATGGCGTACGCGCTGTTCGACCTGCGCCGCGCCGACATGTACGTCAAGGAATACGTGAACCTGCTGGAAGGCGCGGTCATCGACACGCTGTCCGATCTGGGCGTGGCGCACGCCTGTCGCAAGCCGGGCGCCCCGGGGGTATACGTGCCCGACCCGGACGGCGGCGGCGAGCTGGCCAAGATCGCCGCGCTCGGCATCAAGATCCGCAACGGCCGCGCCTATCACGGCGTGTCGCTCAACGTCGCAATGGACCTGGCGCCTTTCCTGGGCATCAATCCCTGCGGCTACCAGGGCCTGCGCACCGTCGACATGGCCAGCTGCGGCGTGCGCTGCGCGCCCACCGAGGCCGGCGACGCGCTGGCGCGCAATCTGCAGCAGGCCTGGCGGCGCGCGAGGGAAACGGCATGAAGACCTACAGCGCGGCCGACGTCGCCGCCACCACGCCCGAGCAACTGGCCCGCCTGCGCGAACAGGGCCCGCCCGAGGAGTACGCCGCCTGGATCGGCGCGGCCGCCGAGCTGGGCCTGGCCGAGGCCCAGGCCATCTACGGGCAGATGCTGCTCGACGGCGCCGGCGTCGAACGCGACCAGGCGGCCGGCCTGGCGTGGTTCAAGCGCGCCGCCAACGCCGACCACCCCATGGCCATCAACATGGTCGGGCGCTGCTACGAGAACGGCTGGGGCGTGGCGCCGGATGATACCGTGGCGGCCTACTGGTTCCGGCTGGCCGCCGATCGCGGGCTGGACTGGGGCATGTACAACTACGCCCACATGCTGCGCAGCGGCCGCGGCGGCGTGGCACAGAATTCCGCCGCCGCGCTGGCGCTGTACCAGCAGGCGGCGCAGGCCGGCCACGTCAAATCCATCGGCATGGTCGGGCGCTACTACGAAGCGGGCGACGTGATCGCCCAGGACATGGAACGCGCCTTCGACTGCTACCAGCGCTGCGCCGAAGGCGGCGATTTCCGCGGCATGTTCCACCTGGGACGCCTGCTGCTGTTGCGCGGACGCAAGGAAGAGGCCGTGCAATGGCTGGTCCGCGTGCCCGAAACCGCCACCCCCGCCTTTCTGCGGGAAGCCAACGCCATGCTGCAGGCCAGCGGATTCCCGGCGTTGTACGAGGGCGTGTAGCCCCGTTACGTGCTCAACCGCTCCTCGAATACGGCCTCGATCGTTTCCCGTTCGCCGGCGCCGCGTTCGCCCTGCAGGCGGTCGAGCAGGAACCGGGCGGCGCGCCGGCCCAGGTCGGCGGCGTCCACGGCCAGGGTGGTCAGGCCTTGCGCCCATTGGGCCGCGCTGCCGTCGTCGCTGAAGCCCAGCACCGCCAGGTCCTGCGGCACGTGCAGGTCGCGGTTATGCGCTTCCGATACGGCGGCCGCGGCCAGCAGGTCGGAGCTGCAGAACACCGCGTCGAAGATGGTGTTGGTGGCCAGCAGGCGCAGAAAGGCCATGCGGCCGTCGTTCAGGTGCTGCACCTCGGGCTGCACGATGTCGGCCACCAGTTCCAGCCCCAGCGCGGCGGCGCTGCCGATGAAGCCGGCGCGCCGCGCGCGTTCCCAGGGGCAGTCGGCGCTGACGCAGGCCACCCGCGCGTAGCGTTTGGCCGCGAAGTGCCGCGCGGCCCGGCGTCCCGCTTCCTCGTTGTTCACCACGACAGCGCCGTCGGGCGGCTGCGCCGAGGCGCTCCAGGTCTCGACCAGCGGGATCTCCAGCGCGGCCACCGCGGCCCGCAGGCCGGGGTCGTCCAGTGGGCCGATGACCAGCGCGGCCGCCGGGCGCAGCGCGTCCAGCATGGCCAGCGCCGCCGGGTCCTGCCAGGGCGCGGCGGCCAGATAGTAGCCGGCGGGCGCCAGCGCTTCGGCGCAGGCCTGCATGGCGCGGGCGGCCGGGGCGGCGTCCAGGCGCGGTGCGATCAGGGCGATGGGGCGGGGCGGGAGCAGGCTGGCCATGGGGAAAACCGGGATTCGTCAGGCGTGACGATAACCCAGGCGAGCCGGCCGCGAGGCGGGCCGTCCGTCCTGGGATCGGTCCGCTTCGGGGGCGTTTCCGGCCGCCAGGGGTAAAATGCCATTTTTGTCCCAAAGCCGGCCCGTTCGCGCGCCGGCCGTGAAGGTGTCCAATGTCCACGCTCGCCGAGTCTCCTGTTCCTTCGAACGAATCCGCCGCCACGCCTGCGGACGCGGCCTACGATCCGACGCAAAAGCAGAAATCGCAGGCCAAGACGGCGCGCATTCCCATCAAGATCGTTCCGGCCGAACGCCTGAAGAAGCCCGAGTGGATCCGCGTGAAGGCCGCCGCGCCCGGTTCGCGTTTCTACGACATCAAGCGCATCCTGCGCGAACACAACCTGCACACGGTCTGCGAAGAAGCCTCCTGCCCCAACATCGGCGAGTGCTTCGGCAAGGGCACGGCCACCTTCATGATCATGGGCGACAAGTGCACGCGCCGCTGCCCGTTCTGTGACGTGGGCCACGGCCGTCCGGACCCGCTGGACACCAAGGAACCTGAAAACCTCGCGCGCACCATCGCCGCGATGAAGCTGAACTACGTCGTGATCACCTCGGTCGACCGCGACGACCTGCGCGACGGCGGCGCCGGCCACTTCGTCGACTGCATCACCCACATCCGCGAACTGTCGCCCACCACCCGCATCGAGGTGCTGGTGCCGGACTTCCGCGGCCGCCTGGACCGCGCGCTCACCATTCTCAACGCCGGCCCGCCGGACGTGATGAACCACAACCTGGAAACCGTGCCGCGCCTGTACAAGCAGGCGCGTCCGGGGTCGGACTACATGCACTCGCTGAAGCTGCTGGCCGAGTTCAAGAAGCTGCATCCCGAAGTCCCGACCAAATCCGGCCTGATGCTGGGCCTGGGCGAGACCGACGAGGAAATCCTGCAGGTGATGCGCGACATGCGCGCGCACGGCGTGGACATGCTGACCATCGGCCAGTACCTGCAGCCGTCCGAACACCACCTGCCGGTGCTGCGCTACGCGCATCCCGACACCTTCGCCATGTTCGAGCGCGAAGCCTACGCGATGGGGTTCTCCCACGCGGCGGTGGGCGCGATGGTGCGTTCTTCGTACCATGCCGACGAGCAGGCGCATGCGGCCGGGGTTAATTAAAGCTTTCAAGTATCGGCGATAGGTCAGGCGGCGGCAGTTCCCTCCTCCTGGCTCGCCAGATACCCCATTACTTTCCGTTTTGTTTAGTTATCTGTGAGCGCGCTAAAATGGCGTGCTTTTGTTTTGGCTGGTCGTTTTATTTAACGCCCGGTCGGATCGTGACGCGTATGCGCGGCCGGCTGGCCCATTTTCTATTTTGAAGGTGCCCGCTTGACTGCAATTCCGCTTGTTGTTGACCTCGACGGTACGTTGATCCGCACGGACATGTTGCATGAGGCCGCATTGAAAGCGGTTCGTGAACACCCTTTGGACGCCTTGCGTATACCGATGTGGCTGGCTCGAGGCAAAGCGATACTGAAGCATCATCTAGCCCAGCGCGCGGATATGGATGCCAGCTTGCTGCCGTATAACAAGGAGCTAATAGACTGGCTGCGTGGCGAGCGCCAGGCGGGCCGCATGCTGGTGTTGTGCACCGCGTCTGACAAGGTGCAGGCCTGTGCGATCGCCGAGCATCTTGAACTGTTCGATATCGTCATGGCCAGCGACGGCGAAATAAATCTGGCGGGCACGAACAAGGCTGCTGCATTGCAGCGGCGTTTCGGCGAACGAGGCTTTGATTACGCCGGGAATTCATCTGCAGACCTGCACGTCTGGCAAGCGGCGCGTCGCGCCGTGGTGGTGGAAGCACCCAAAGGTTTGGCGCAGTTGGCATCTTCCCTCTGTGAAGTCGAGCGGGAGTTCAAGACGCCCGTGGCCGAACTGGCTGTCTGGCGCCGGGCGCTGCGCATTCACCAATGGCTGAAGAACATCCTGCTTTTCGTGCCCTTGTTCGCCTCTCATCATTTTTCCGATGTCGGTATCTGGCAGGCCTTGGCACTAGCGTTCCTATCGTTCAGTTTGTGCGCCTCCTCGGTCTATATCGCCAATGATCTGACGGACCTGGATAGCGATCGGCAACATCCGCGCAAGTCCAGGCGGCCGTTTGCTTCTGGTGCCTTGCCAGTGTGGAAAGGCGTGATAGCTGCGCCCTTGCTGTTGCTGCTCAGCTTGGCAATCGGAACATTCGTGGGCGGCCATTTCCTTGTTGCACTGAGCATCTATTTTTTCGTGACATGCGCCTATTCCTGGGGTTTGAAGCGTTTGATGCTGCTTGACTGTCTGACGCTGGCGGTTCTATATACGATGCGCATCGTTGCCGGAGCTGCGGCGTCCGATCTCGAGCTGTCGTTTTGGTTGTTAGCGTTTTCCGGTTTTCTGTTTCTTTCGCTGGCGTTCGTGAAGCGATACGCCGAATTGCAACTCCAACTTTTACGCGGCAAGAACAGGGCGCACGGGCGCGCCTACGTTACTACTGATGCACCGCTGATCCAGGTGCTAGGCGTGAATTCGGGTTTTGCCGCTGTCGTGGTGCTGGCGTTGTATTTCAACAATGAAAGTGTGCTGCGCCTCTACCATACGCCCGAGCTTGCCTGGGTAGGTGTGCCGGTCATGCTGTTCTGGATCAGTTGGGTATGGATACGTGCTCACCGCGGTGAAATGCACGATGACCCCGTGATTTTTGCAGTCAAGGACCGCGCGAGTCTTGTCGCCGGGGTTATTTTTGGTGCGGTGTTAATGGGAGCATCCGCTCCGTGGCCATGGTAGCGGTCTCCTCCTGGGGGCGGCTCACCAGTGACGATCACGAAGTCCTGGCGCTGTCCGAACTGCCGGATGTTCAGGCTCATATGCAAGCCTGTAGGCTGCCTGGCCTTGCTTATGGCATGGGACGCAGCTATGGCGACGTGTGCCTGAATCCTGGAGGTACGCTGTGGCGCACTTCCGGGCTGAATCGTTTCATCTCATTCGATAGCGACACCGGCCGATTGGTATGCGAGGCGGGTGTTCTGCTGCGGGACATTCAGCGGTTGGCCATTCCCCGCGGCTGGGCGCTTCCGGTCACACCTGGTACGCAGATCGTTACGGTCGGCGGTGCCATTGCCAACGATGTGCATGGCAAGAATCACCATGTCATGGGCTCCTTCGGCGACAACGTACTGTCCTTGCGGTTGATCCGGACAAACGGAGATGTGCTTGATTGTGGACCGCGTCAACAAGCGCCCTGGTTTGCCGCGACTGTCGGCGGATTGGGTCTGACTGGCGTAATTGTTCAGGCGGAGTTGCAGTTGCGTCGATGTCATGGGCCCTGGTTGTCGACGGAAACCTTGCCTTACGCCGGTGTGGATGAGTTCTGTGAGTTGGCCGATGCCTCCGAGGCCGACTGGGAATATACGGTCTCCTGGATCGACTGCATGTCGCCGAAAGGTCGGGGCGTTTTCATGCGCGCTAACCACGCTGATGCTGGGCAATTGCCGATGCCGGCTCGCGTTCCCCGAACTATGCCGATCGTGCCTCCCATGTCCCTGGTGAATCGCTTGTCTCTCAAACCCTTCAATTTCCTATATTTCCACATGAACCGGATGAAGGCGACCAGGGGACTTGATCATTACCAACCGTTTTTCTATCCCTTGGACAATCTGCTGGAATGGAATCGGATGTACGGTCCCAAGGGCTTTTTTCAATACCAGAGCGTGGTGCCACGAAATGTGGGCAAGGACGCCGTCAAGGAGATGCTCAATGTGATCTCTCGCTCTGGACAGGGATCCTTTCTGGCCGTGTTGAAGACCTTCGGCGATAGGCAGGCATCCGGCATGTTGAGTTTTCCGCAACCCGGCATAACGCTTGCTCTCGACTTTCCCAACCGTGGCAGCGCGACCCACCGGTTGTTGATGCGCCTGGACGAGGTCGTGCGGTCTGCAGGGGGGCGCATTTATCCGGCGAAAGACGCGCGTATGCCTCGCGAGCTGTTCGAAGTGGGTTACCCCCGCTTGCCAGAGTTCCTGGCCTATCGCGATCCGGGAATCAGTTCGGCGCTCTCGCGCCGCTTGATAGGAAGCTGAGAATGCATGGAAACCTGACGCGGGTCGTTGTCGTCGGCGCCACGTCCGCCATTGCCGAACACTGTGCGCGGCTGTGGGTAAAGGACGAAGCAATTGAACTGACGCTGGTGGGCCGTGATTTGGCCAAGACCGAGCGGGTGGCGGCCGACCTCAGAGTCCGCAGCCCGGGCTCGGAGATCATCGTTCGCCATTTTTCGGATTTCGCAGATCCTGAGGCCGTTGGCGCATTAGTGTCTGAATTGACCGCAACGCGCCCTGTGCATCGCGTGCTGATTGCGCATGGTTCGCTTCCCGATCAGCGTGCATGCGAATTGAATCCTACCGAAACCGTCAAAGCTCTGGAAATCAATGCGACGTCGCCGGTCTTATTTGCGGAAGCCTTCGCATTGACCATGGAGAAGGCTCAATTGGGTACGCTGGCCCTGATCGGCTCGGTTGCAGGTGACCGCGGCAGAAGGTCAAATTACGTTTACGGTGCTGCAAAAGGCCTGGTTACGCGGTACGCGCAGGGGCTGCAGCATCGCTTTGCGGCGAGCCCCGTGAAGGTCGTTCTGATCAAACCAGGCCCTACCGAGACGCCCATGACAGCATCAATGCGGCAGGCAGGCAAAGGCGGATCCATGGCCCGCGTCGAGGATGTGGCGGCCGTGATCGTCAAGGGCATGGCGCGCGGAGCGCCCGTTATCTATGCGCCCGGCAAATGGGCGCTGATCATGCTAGTTATCCGCCATTTGCCACGATTCGTGTTCAACAAGATGGATATCTGAGCGGCCATGTTCTACTCAGCATCATCGCGTGAGTCCCCCCTCCACTCCGACAACACAATAAGCATGCGTCTAGGCGAAAGATGCATCCTGGCGGCATTTTTCGTGGCGACAGCGTTCACAGTAGCCTTCGCCGTGGTGAGCGGGATACGCATGTATTCGCCTGTGCCTTACTGGGACATGTGGGACGGATACCTGGACTTCTACATGGCTGTCACTCAGGGAGATTGGTCGGCCTGGTGGATGCAGCACAACGAACACCGGATATTCTGGTCTAGGGTGTTGTTCTGGTTGGATATAAGTTGGTTTGGGGGGGCGGGCGTTTTCCTGGTGGTCATGAATTATGTGCTGGCAGGCCTTGCCGGCCTGGTTTTTTGCCGCGTGCTTGCGTGGTCGATGCCGGGTCCGGGCTTGCGGCTCTCCCGCTGGTGCATCAGTCTTTTCCTGATGGGGTGGGTGTTCTCCTGGTGCCAAAGCGAAAACTTCACCTGGGGGTTTCAAAGCCAGTTCTTTTTGGCACAACTGTTGCCACTGTGCGCGCTGACCGCCTTGTATCGCTCGGAAGAGCCCCAGGCTGTGCGAGGTACGTATGTGCTCGCCTGCCTGTTCGGTCTGGCTTCCATGGGGACGATGGTCAATGGTGTCATCGTCTTGCCTTTGATGGTGTTGTACGCGGTACTGTTGCGCATGTCCTTGTCACGGATTCTGGTATTGCTGGTCCTGACAGTTGGCGGCAGCTTGCTCTACTTTTATAACTATGTGTCGCCCAATTCTGCGAGCCACGATTCGATACTGGTCATTCTGCTCGCACATCCGATGGATATAGCACGCAATGTGCTGGCTTATCTCGGCAGCCCATTTTTCTATCTGATGCACAAGAGTAGCCACAAACTTCAGATCGCGATCGGCGCAGGGACGCTGCTGGTCGCGACATCTGTCATCTGGGGTATTGCCGCGGCCTGCCGCGCACGGCAAGCAGGCTTGCGGCTTGCGCTCTTAAGTTATTTGATATTCATTGGAGGTACTGCGCTTGCGACAGCCATTGGACGCCTGCAGTTCGGGCCCGAACAGATTCTTTCCAGCCGCTACAGCACGCCAGCCATCATGGCATGGGCGGCTTTCTTTGTTCTATTGACCGATAGTCTGAAAGCGCGAATCAAGGGGCGGGCGTTCGCATACTTATTACCGTTACTTGCGCTGCATGCCTACGTCGGGCTTGTTCAGGGACGAGATCTGTCCGGACCGCTTGTTGCCGAGTCGGAAAGAAAGCTGGCTGCGTTAGCGCTGGCCATGGGTGCCAAGGATGACAATAGGATTGGCCTCGTTTATCCGTTCATCGGGCATGTAGAAGGGATAGCCGCTCGCGCAGCGCAGGCCGAATTGTCAATCTTCGATTCACCCGCCTTGCGCGGAGTTCGCGCAAGGCTGGGTACGCCTGCCGAGGTGGGCACGGTGGGCGAGTGCCAAGCGCGGGTCGACTATGTGTTCGAACTTGCGGCAGGAGACTACGATCGGATAAGCGGGTGGGTACGCGGCACGGCGGTCGTTAACGGTCAGGGGGCTTGGTTGAGCGATAGCAATGGCAGGCGGATAGGGTACGCTCTGATTTCAAGTCCGCCGCTCTTGTTCCGACAAAGTGGCGATACTTTGCACCGTTTTGAAGGGTACCTCGCGAAAGCAGGAGCTGTGGGCCTCGAAGCCGTACAGGTGGTGGGAGCGGGTTGCACAGCAAGACTGACCTCGCCACTGCCTAGTCTGAAGGCTTCAACCGCGAACGCCTCCATGCCTGACGGACAGGACATTGGTATTAGCGCGGTCTTGGCCAATGGCGGTTGGACCGGATCCGACTACGAGAGGTCAAGCTTCAAGGGATTGCAGGTGATAGGCAGCAATGTTCAAGGAGACTCCGACACCGGTACGCTGCATTTGAAAGTCAAATCGGGCGAGTCGGTTCTATACCGTTCCGGTCCCTATGCGCGCTCGCAATTTCTTCTGATCGGAAAAGAAGCGACTGCGCCAGTGATGTTGCCCTCGACCGAGGGTTGGATCCGGCTCGAATTCGATCGCTTGGCTTGGCCTGCGCAAGAGTACGAAATCACGCTTACGGATGCGGGCACAGGCTTTGGCGAGTGGTCCGCTGTGGCACTGCGCCTGGATAGATAATTTAGAAACTATGAGCGAAAGTCAAAGAAAGATCCTTATCCCGGGCGGTGCCGGTTTGGTCGGCCAGAATATGGTAGCTCAGCTCAAGCGCAAGGGCTACACAAATATCGTCGTTCTGGACAAGCATCGAGCCAACTTGGAGGTGCTGCGCTCGTTTCACCCTGATTTGATCATCGAGTATGCGGATTTAGCGGAACGGGGAGAATGGGAAAAGCATGTGGAAGGGGCTGATACCGTCGTGATGCTACAGGCGCAGATCGGTGATCCGAACCTGGAGCCGTTCATCCGGAACAACATCACGTCGACCGAAATTCTGCTGGCGGCGATCAAGCGCTATGACGTCCCTTATACCGTCCACATCAGCTCGTCCGTCGTGGAATCGGTAGCCGACGATTTCTACACCAATACCAAGAAGGATCAGGAGCGTATCGTTCTGGAAAGCGGAATCAACTGCGTGGTGCTGCGGCCCACGTTGATGTTTGGCTGGTTCGATCGCAAGCATCTGGGATGGTTGTCGCGCTTCATGCAGCGCGTGCCGGTATTTCCGATTCCAGGGGACGGAAAATTCATGCGCCAGCCGCTATATGCCGGAGATTTCGCCAGCATCATCGTCAGTTGCATCGAGTCCCGCATCAATGGTCAGGTGTTCAACATTACCGGCCTGGAGAAAATCGACTACATCGATATCATCCGTGCGATCAAGGCCTCGACGGGCGCGAAGGCGAAGCTGCTGAAAATCCCGTACGGCTTGTTCTATCTGCTGCTGAAAACCTACGCACTGTTCGACAGCGACCCGCCGTTCACGGCGGCCCAGCTCAAGGCATTGGTGGCCCACGATGAATTTGAGGTTATCGACTGGCCCGCCTTATTCAATGTGACGCCTACCCCTTTCGCCAAGGCGATCGATGAGACGTTTCACGATCCTGTGTACAGCAAAGTGATTCTGGAGTTTTGACGATGGGGCAAAGGATTGCTGTTCTCGGCGCCGGGCCGATGGGTCTGGCGGTTGCATACCAGCTGGCGCTGGATGGCCATCAGCCGGTGATATTCGAAGCGGACGATCGAGTCGGCGGTATGACTGCGACGTTCGATTTCAATGGTCTGGACATCGAACGCTACTATCACTTCCACTGCACGTCGGACACCGCATTCCTCCAAGTGCTGCAGGAGCTGGGCTTGGCGGAAAAAATGCGCTGGGTAGAAACCAAAATGGGGTATTGGTATCAGGACAGATTGCAGCCATGGGGCAATCCTGTTGCGCTCTTGAAGTTCAAGGGGCTGAGCTTCATCGCCAAAGTGCGTTACGGCATCCATGCCTTTCTGTCTGTCAAGCGCAATGACTGGAAGCCCCTGGATCGCGTTGAAGCCACCGGATGGATTCGACGATGGGTCGGCAAGGAAGCCTACGAAGTCCTGTGGCGCAGGCTGTTTGATTACAAATTCTACGATTACACGGATAACTTGTCCGCCGCATGGATCTGGAGCCGCATTCGCCGCATTGGGCGATCGAGGTATAGCTTCTTCAAGGAGAAACTGGGCTACCTGGAAGGAGGTTCGTCTACCCTGCTACAAGGCTTGGCTGACGCCATTCGCAAACATGGCGGAGAGATACGCTTGAAGTCTCCGGTTAGCAAGGTGGTGATCGAGAGCGGTCAGGTGCGAGGTGTGGTAGCTGGCGGCGAAATGCATGCGTTCGACAAGGTCGTGAGCACGGTACCGTTGCCCTATGTCGCACGCCTGATGCCGGACTTGCCTCAACCTATTCTGGACAAGTTCAACAATAAGAAGAACATTGCCGTGGTGTGCGTCATCGTCAAGCTGAAGCAGGCTCTGACAGAGAACTTCTGGCTTAATATTAATGATCCGGAGATGGATATTCCCGGACTGGTGGAGTACTCCAATTTGCGGCCCTTGAGCGAGCACGTCGTGTATGTACCGTTTTACATGCCGGGCGAAAATCCCAAGTATGCTGAGCCGGATAAGGCATTTCTGGACAAGGTGAAACGGTATGTGCAGAAAATAAATCCGACTCTGTCGGACAGTGACTTCGTAGATATGCGGGCCAGTCGCTACCGCTATGCGCAGCCGATTTGCGAGCCGGGCTATCTGGATGATGTGCCGGATGCAAAACTGCCGGTTCAAGGGCTATGGGCAGCAGATACATCATATTATTACCCGGAAGATCGTGGTATTTCAGAAAGCATTGGCTATGGGAGAAATTTGGCTCGTAGAGTGCTGAAGCAATAACCATGAAAACATTCATGAATAGACAGTTCACAATGTTCGTCGTGACTGGTGGAGTCGCCGCAGCCGCAAATTTTGGGTCGCGAATTATTTACAATCGATGGGTAGATTTTTCTGTGGCAGTCATCCTTGCCTATATTACCGGGATGGTGGTTGCTTACTTGTTGGCGAAAGCATTCGTATTTAGAGAGAGTGTGCAGTCCACAAGCAAATCGGTATGGTATTTTATTCTCGTGAACACGTTCGCAGTGCTGCAAACTTGGTTGATTAGTATGGGATTGGCTGTATATATACTTCCTTTATTGGGGGTGAACCGCTACTCACATGATATTGCTCATGCCGCCGGTGTTGTGGCGCCAGTTTTCACCAGCTATCTCGGACACAAGCATTTTTCATTTCGCTAATTTATTACCGAGATAGACCGAAGATGGCCGTGTAATGCTTTTTTTCGGGTTACTCCTATTGTATACGTAGTCAGGTGAGCGAACTCAACCTGCCCCGCCTTCCGCCAGCAGGCCGATCACGTCGCGTCGTTTGTTTAGACCGTGTCAAATATTCTAAACAAGAATAGAGTTTCCGGCGCGCGTGGCGTTGTCGGATGCCATCAAAACATCGTATCGTTGAACGGTTAATCCGGATGTGCCGCGCGCCGGCGTCGTACCGCTGCGCAGTGACAATGGCAGACGCCCGGATCTCGAGTGCAGCATGCTTTAGATGCGGGCATAGCGCCTGACAGCCAGTTGATACATCTGGTCCAGTTGCTACTGGATCTCACTCAGTTCGCGAGCCTTTGCATCGAATGCCCCCCTGCATAATTTTATGGTCGTCCTGTACGTTCGCCAGCGACTGCTTCAAGGTTTCGAGCTCTTCGGTTAATGTGGCGATTTTGGTTTTGTATTCTTGTATCTCAGCGATGTGGTTGCTTAGCGTCTGTTGGTGATGGCGTGTATCGTCGGAAATTCGGGCTTCAAGCTGGGCTTGTTGTTCGATCAGCAGTTCATGGGCTCTGCGTTCTACTTCACGATCCTGCATGAGCACATTTAATGCCTGTTCCTGCTGCGCCATTGATTCTTTTAATGTTGTTGTTTCAGCCTGCGCAGCCAATGTAAGCCGCGCAAACTTTTCCGCCAACGCCTCTGTTTGTAACATGGCGATATTCCAGATTTTGAAAAAATCCGGACGATTTTGCTTTGATTCGGACAGTTTGCCGGCAGCTAGAGAGCGCGCGATATGTTTCCAATGCGCATCTAGTGCGCTGCGGGCTTGCTGGGCGATAATGCATGGCCTTCGAACGGTCAAGTGCGCGATGTAATCTTCAGGTAAGGGCTGATCGCCACTGTCATACAGGAAAACATTCTTCGACGCTTCAATGAACTCATATTTGGTCAGGCGGGTTCGGGAGTAGCGTAGTATGGGAAGTCCATAACACAGCGAGGTAATCGTTAAGTGCAGGCTGATCGCCACGGTGCCTGAGCTGGCAGCTATCAGCGCAGCTATATCTAGTGGAGTAGGCCAGAAATTCAGGCTTTTCGTCTCGGGGACGGCATCTGTAATAAGAGAAGGGTGTTCACCCAGGATCGGGCCGATAGTCAGGACAAGAATTTGTAGGCCTTGCGTGCCTGGGTGCGCGGCTAGCGCTTTTGCAATGCCAGCTAATTCCGATTTGGCCTGCACAACGATATACGGCCCGGTAATACCTGCTTGCTCTAGTAACGGAGCTGCGCGCATGCGGGCCTCGTCAAGCGAGAGTAGGTCAGGCAATCCGAACACCGTATCGGGAATAATCGAACATTGCCCAGAATATCCAATGCGGCGTATTTCCATAGCAGTTTGTTCATCGCGAACAGCCACATATTCACTCATGGATAATGCGGCACGCAGTAACGGTGCTCCCCATGCCGGTGTGTCCAGTGATGCGCTGGGTCCGTTCCAGAAAACGGGTATCCCCAAATTTGCAGCGGCGAGGCCTGGAGTGAGCCAATATCCCGTCGGGTGGTGAGTCTCACCATCAGATGGGTAATAACCTTTAGCCACCCCTTTGTCGAAGCGGATTAGATGTCCACCTCCAATCAACAAGCCGTCATGATTTGGTAATTCAACATTTAGCTTGCTGAGTGGTGTGACATCGTAGGGCCAGCTGTGGGAAACCTTCTCAAGATACGAATATCTGGTCAGGCGTATGCTACCCAGGCGTCGAGATAATTCGTACTCCGCAATAATCGGGAACATTAAGTCGCCGTAATTTTCGACGTCGAAAGTGCCAGATATCGCGATATTGTATGTAATAGGTATATTCATTTTAATTATGCGCGCGAGTTATGGCTGGGATGCGTGGCTTCATTTCAAGCGGAAATATACTTATGTTAGTAAGCATTTTAGTTCAAAAAAACGCCAACAGTGATTCTCGCTAAAATCTGGCAATTGGCATCGGCGATATACTGACAGCATTGACAACGGCGAAAGGCTACCGTCGGCGTGTAGACCAAGCGTCCTTTGCCGAGCGCAAGGGTCCCGTCAAACGCCACGACAGTGATGACCGAAGACGGCGAATTTCGTCTTGTAGGTCGGAGTTCTCGGCGGCCAGGGCATGGCGTGCCGCGTCGTAGCTGTGCTTCATATCCTGGAGGTGTCGACGGCCGTCCTCCGTTTCCGCTCGTTGTTGCTCGGCAATCGTTCGCCACGTTTGATGTAGATCTGCCTCCAACTGATGTTTGGCCCGCGCTTCAACCAAATTGGCATGAGCCTGTTCCAGCTCTGTCCTGAGCTGCCTTTCGGTTTCGGGAGTATGCGTCGATGAGGGGGAGGATGACACGGTAGTGCCAAGATGGACCAGTTCTTGAGTAGTTCTGAGGAGGCGGTTCCAGGCGAGATAAGACGAGGGAGTGGCGATTTGAGCGGTAGGGGGAAGCTGGCTGAACTGTGCCGCGAGCTTGTTCCAGTGGACATCCAGAATGCTGGTGGCGTTTCGCGCTCTGGCGCACAGGACGTAGGTCCCCAACCGGTCCAGGAAAGCGCTAGGCACGGGATCGTCCGGCGTGCCCGTCACGACTTCGTCCGCCGCGAATAGTCCCGCCACGTTTCGCGTGACGGGGGGCAGCAACACGGGCAGTCCATACGCGAGCGCGGTCGTGACCAAGCTTTCGTCGAGCGCGACAACGCCGGCGCTATGACCGATCAGGGTTGCTGTGTTCACAGGGTCAGGTGCAGGCATGGACGGACGGGCGGCGGGCTCAGCACCCGTCGTCACATCGAGCAATGACAGAAAGACGGACGTGATACCGCGCTGTGTCAAAGCGTGTTCCAGCGTGGCCCGCATGGGTTGGACAAGATCATGATCCTGAATCACGACATAGTCACCGTTGGCGTTGCCCGCCGGCAGCAGTTTCTGAATCGCCTCGGGTAGAGGGGCGCCCACGGTTCTGGCCGCAATCAGCTGGGGAATATCGAACAGTACGGACGGCACGATGGGAGAATCGCCGCAAAAGCCGGCGTTGCGGATAGCCGCGACTACATTTTCGTCACGCGCGGAAACATAGCGGCTTAGAGATAGCGCGAACGTCAGCAATGGACGCGCCCATTCGGGAATGTCGCGGATGGCGGCGCTGTTCCAACAGACGGGAAGGCCGGCGGTCGATGCCGCCAAGGCCGGCGCAAGCCAACTGCCCGCGGATTCATGAATGCCGCCTGCGGGAGGCGAACTACAGGATGGGGAGGATAGGTTCAGCGGTTCGAGATTGCCGATCAATACTCCTGTCAGTCCTGGCAAGTCGTGCTCGAATTCTTCGAAGGGGCGAACATCGTAAGGCCAACTGCTGGCGCTGCGGGCACCGGCCGAGTAACGCACCAGAGTAAGGTCTGCCAATCTTTTCCGTAGCGCGGCTTCAACGACAAGCGACGCGGCGGTGTCGCCATAGGATAGCCGGTCGAATGTGCCGCACAGGGCTAATTGAATGGGACGCATGGCTTGGCTCGCTTCATAGCCAGCGCCCCCGACTACCCGAATATTGGGAAGGTGTCTCTACCTGCCGACACCCAGCCTTGGACCTGGCTGTTATTGGTTGGCGTGTGGCCCAAAGTACGCGGCAGTTACCTCAGCCGCCGGGCCATCCATTTTTATCCTACCGTGCTCAAGCCAGATGACGCGGTTGCAGGTGTGACAAACTAGTTCACGGGAATGGCTGGCAATCACGAGGATATTGGTCGAGGCGACTAGCTCGGTCAGGCGTGTTTCAGCGCGCCCCTTAAAGCTCTCATCACCGACCGATAGCCATTCATCCATCAATAGGATCTCGGGTCGGATGACTGTGGATACTGCGAATGCCAAACGAAGATGCATCCCGGCGGAATAGGTGCGCACGGGCATGTCGATGAAATCGCCCAGTTCCGAGAAGCTGATTATTTCTTCGAGTTTGCTTTGAATCTGCGGTCGGGTCAGGCCCAATAGCGCACCGCGCAGGTAAATGTTCTCCCGGCCAGTGGCCTCGCCGTCGATGCCGAAACCGATATCAATCAGCGAACCGATCTCACCCTTGATCTGGGCATGGCCGCTGGAAGGCTCATAAACTCCGCTCAGCAGCCGCAGCAGGGTACTCTTGCCTGCGCCGTTATGGCCAAGCAACCCGACCCGGTCACCATCTTTGAAGGTAAAGGACAGATCATCAAGGGCGCGCACGTTCAGGCGCCCGGCGGCATCGGTGCCGATCTGGCCGCCTGTGGCGACCTGGAACAGCCGCTTCTTCAACGAGCGGGCGTTGGCGCTATATATAGGGAAATCGACACAGACCTTGTCGAAAACAATGGAAGCCATAGTTCGTGATACCTAACTTGTTGATTGGTTACAGCCAATACGCAATGCGGCGCCGATAACGCGCGAACAGCAGGATGGTCGCAATCCAGCCCACAACGGCGATACCAATGGTGACAAGCCAATTTTCCATTGACGGTAACTGCCCTAGTAACGGGCCACGAACGATTTCAAGAAAATGGAAGAAGGGGTTCAGGTCCAGCATATACGTGCCGGCACGTTGAGGCAGCAGGCTGGGAAGCCACATGATGGGGGTCAGGTAGAAAATTACCTGGAGCAGGCTTGAAATAATTTGCGGAATATCGCGAAAGCGAGTGCAGATAATGCCCAGAAAGATGCAGAGCCATATCAGATTCAACAGAACGAGCAATAAACCAGGAACCGCAAGAAACATATTCATGCTAGGTGCTTTGCCCACGGCAAGCATCACCAGCGGAAAGATAACGATGTTGTGCGCCAGGATGATCAGGTTGCGCCACAGCTGCCGGAATACGTGCACGGACAAGGGAATCGGCAGCTGCTTGATCACCGCTTCGGCGGCGATGAAGCTCGAACAGCCCTCGGTGATGACGGAAGATATGAACGTCCAAAGGATAAGCCCCGCGGCCAGGAAGGGAAGGAACTCTTCCATGGGCGATTTGAAGATCTGACCGAAGACCAGGCCGATCGTGCCGATCATCACCCCCATGCTGATGGTTAGCCAGAACGGACCCAGCGCGGAGCGGCGGTAGCGTTGGCGGACGTCTTGCCAACCGAGGGTGGCAATCAAGGTAGATCGGTGCAGAGCGGAGGAAAGATCGCCCAATGCCCCCGATATAGAAGTGTTAGCCATTTCTTGAACAAAAAGTAAGCGTTGTGTCCAGACGCTGGATCACCGCAGCTTAACGCAGCATGGTGACGAACTTACAAAGTTCCCGGCTCAGCCGAGTTCAATAAGGGACGGAAAACTAGTGGCATTCCGCGTTCGATGTCTTCGGGCTCGTGTACCGGGATCAGCGTATCAGGTAGCGGATAGCGGTCGCGCAATCCCACTTTGGCCCAGGCATATCCATTTGCTTCGACCGCATATAGAAACGCGCGTTCAATAGCGTGCGCCAGTGTGCCGTCGATCTGTCCGGCTTCATCGTCGAAGTCGCTGAATTGCAGATTCTGGTCCAGCAGTTTTGCCAGAGCGTCGGTGCGGCACCAGAACATGGACCCGGACGGACACTCGAGCATGACGTTCTCGTCGATTGTGATGTTCATGCGCGCCAGCAGGCTGCGGCAGATCGCGAAATTCGCGCCCCATCCCAGGATGTCCCGCAGGAAAAAAAAATGCTGGGGAAACACCATGCCTACCCGATCGCGAGCGAGCAGTTGGAAAATTGATTGCACGATCTCCGGCGAACCCAGCAAGTGTTCGTAGAGATAGTCGCGCCAGCCTTCGAGCGCGGCGCCCGCGTGGGGCGATTTTTTGGTGTGCAGGCTGAGTGCCAGCTCATAGCGATCGTAGACGTCACGAAAGCCCACCAGTTTCGGTGCGATGTCGCGCCCCCGGTTCTCGAAAACCCGGATTTCGACGCTGCCCTTGTCGTACCCGTCGAAGACTCGCTGGATTTCATCACGCTTTTGGTCGCTGGTTGTTGATATGTACACGTCCAGCTGACCGGGCACGTTTTCAAGGTAGCGCCGCACGTCGGGGCAGAGCTCGGGGTAAAAGGCATGCACAATGGCGCACGCACGCCGGCCATCGCGAGATGCGGGATGGTCGAAGGGCAATTCAAAGGCGTAATCGTCCTCGTCAGCAGGGCGATTCCAGGCATGACCTACAGGCGCTGGAGTAATGGCTGGCGAGGGCGTGGACAGCCGTGCCCGCACGCCCTGCCAACCTTCACTTCGCAGAACTCGCAGAAAGGTTCCAGCCGCGGCAGAAATGCCGCCTTGTTGCTTCACCAGTATCCGTGCGCGTTTCGCGGCACGAAGCAGTTTTTTCATTTCAGAGTCCCACGCAGTCTTCTTGTGCCAGCAGCCACTGCCAGGTTCGGTGTATTCCGGTCTCGAACGGGATTTTAGGCGCCCATCCCAGCTCTTCACGCGCCAGCCGCGTGTCCAGAATGCTCTTGGGAATATCGACACTGCGGCTGGGCGATACTTTGACGGCCAGCGATTTTCCCGATTCGGCTTCGATGGCTTCGATGATCTGCAACAAACTGCGGCCTTCTCCACTGCCGATATTGAAGATCCGCGAAGGGCCTTCATGGGTGGCGGACAGGCACAACGCCTCCACCACATCATCCACGTAGATGTAGTCGCGCACGCTAGTGCCGTCGCCCCATAGATGGATGGGATGGCCGGCGATGCATTGGCGCATGAATGCGGCGATGACTCCCTGATTCTTCAGTGCGATCTGATACGGGCCGAAGGGGTTGGCCACGCGAAGTACGCGGTACTCCAGTTCGTGCAGATATTCGAATAACCCCAAGTATTTCTCGATGGACAGCTTGGAGATGCCGTAGGCGGTAATAGGGGAGGTCGGTGCGGTCTCGGGCGTGGGCACCACCTCGGGTACGCCGTAGATCGTGCCGCCGGAGGAGACGAAAATAACGCGCTTGACGCCTTCTTCGCGGCACGCTTCCAATAGACGCAACGTACTGGCGACGTTGGCCTGAAGGTCCGCCAATTTATCGATGTTCGCGCTGGCTGGGGTGGTGGCGTTGACTAGATGGAATACCGTGTCGCGGCCGGAAATAGCAGATGCGATGCTGGTCGGATCGGCAAAATCTCCAGGCATCCATTCGATACCCTGCAACGCGCTGGGAAACGATTGACGGCGGCTAAATGCTCTCAAGGACGCCACCTGCGGAGCCAGCGCGCGGCACAGGTTGGTGCCGAGGAAGCCTCCAGCGCCGAGAACGACGCAGTGCATGTTCTGTAGTGAGCTCATTGTGTTCCCGAGGTTTGCTGAGCCGTGGCAGGGGAAGCGTTGGCAGCGGTGTCCAGGGAGCGTAGTGCGGCGCCCAGCTTGCGTCCTTCGACCTCCCAGTCGGTTCCGTGGGCTGTGGCCATTCCGGCCTGCCGCAGCTTTTCCGCGTCGGCGGGGTGCGTAAGCAGGTGGCAGATGGCATCGGCCAA
This sequence comes from Achromobacter sp. MUI-25009338, assembly GCF_057359325.1. Taxonomy (NCBI): domain Bacteria; kingdom Pseudomonadati; phylum Pseudomonadota; class Betaproteobacteria; order Burkholderiales; family Alcaligenaceae; genus Achromobacter; species Achromobacter sp. MUI-25009338. Next base: position 5,590,179 of record NZ_CM170627.1, on the reverse strand, counting down.
GGCGGTCAGCGTAGGCGCTTCGAGTCTCGAGTTCTCATCCGTCAACAACCATTCGGTATACGGCGCGCGGTTGCTCACCACCGGCACACCGCAAGCCATTAGTTCCAGCGGCAGCAGCGACAGATTGGAGAAGGACAGCACCAACGCCACATCACATTGGCTATAGAGCTCGGGTAATTGATCCAGGTCCATGATCCCGTGGTCCTTATGTTCGAACGGGATCTCGAAATTGGACAGATCGGCGCCTGCAAAGGCGATCGTTGTGCCGGGCAGGCGACGCGCCACTTCGTCCAGCACCAACATTCCTAGTTCGAACGAGCGGCGAGGGGTATTGGGGCGTGCATAGAAGAAAACACGACGCCTCTCCGGATCTTTTCGCGGCAATGGGCGATACAGCTCACGATCATACGAAAAGCTCAATGCGTGAGTCGTCATTCCATACTGCTTGTTCAGCACCTCCGCCAGCCAGTTGCCCGCCGTGATGCCGACAAAACCAAAACGGTATGTCTCTTCGGCAAAGCTGGCGGCGGAACCGCTCGCGTAGAACCACGGTTCAAAGTCCTGAACGAAATAGCACTTGTGAATTGTGGACTGGAAATTCCGCACGTCATAGGCGGTCTGCCAGGCCGTTGCGATCGTGATATGAGCCGCGGGCGCATTCTTGCTGCCTACATACGCTCGTGCCTTGAGCGGAAAGAACCAGGTACGGATTTCGTTTTCAACGATATCGCCGGTCAGGCCGGGAAAGTCACCTGACACGATGATGCGGCATTCGAAGCCTTGCTGCTCGAGGAAACGGACGAAGCGGAAGATGTTCAGGTGGCCGCCCGAGCCACGGCCCACTGGGGGAATGAACCAGTTGACAGTCTGTGCATCCACGTCTCGCAGGCCAATGGGAGAACCAATTTTTTGTTCACGCACAAAGCCATAACCATTGACGATGTCGGTTTTGGCGAAGATCGGCTGCTTCAGCGCCATTTGTTTGACGAGCCGCAGCAGGGCAATCGGGCCGTTGTCCCTGCCATAACGGATTGCTGTACGGGCGCGGCGCGCAAAGGTGTGGATATTCATCGCTGTCTATTTTTTCCTTGAGGTGGGCAGACCTCGCAGCATGCGCCGGTCTCGGGACATCCAGTGGCGTACACGCGTTGGCAAGTGTTCCGCACGCGAGCCGAGGTAATGGCCGATCGATCGCATCAAATTGTGCACTGGCGTATTCAGCGTCAGCGAAAAGTGTGAGCGCCACATCCCGGTCGCACGTGCATACCGCCAGTCGTTGCGCGTTTGCGCCAGCCAGGAGAGCACCATGTGTTTGAGCCCGGGCGTGAGCACGTAGCCAAACAATCGGTACAACGCATAGGACTCGTCGAAACTGCGCTGCAGTTTTTCGATGTTCTCAAAGTCGTGTGAGTGATAGACGGCGCCGTCATGCGCGTACGCCTTCTTCCACCCAGCCTTGAGCGCTTCTTCTGCCCAGATCTGATCCTCGGCGAAGTCTACGTCGGGGTAGGGCAGTTTTTCCCATACACTGCGACGAATCAACGCATTGTTGTCCGAAAAGAAATGCAGGCGTTGCCGCAGCCCCGCATCATTGTCGTACTGTGTGCGATCATGAATCCACACCACGGGCTCGACCGTGAAATTGATGAAATGCTGTTCCAGATCGCGCTTGGTGTAGGGGCTGGCGTCGGGATACGCAAGGTGCCGGCCGAATACGCCCGCGATTTGCGGGTCCGCTTCTGCTGCCGTCACCATGGCTTGCAGCCAATGTTCGTCAGCGGGCAGCGCGTCGTGCGTGATGAGCACGGCAAACTCGCCGCTGGAGAGAGACACACCCAGATTGCGCGTCTTGCCATGGCCGAACTCCGTCGGTGCGATTTCATGCAGACGCACTCGCTTGTCCGGGTAGCTGCGCACATATTCGACGGTTCCATCCTTCGAACCAGAGTCGATGACAAGCACGTCAAATGGAAATGCCGTCTTTTGCGCGCACACCATAGGCAACACGCGGCGAAAGATCTCACCGGGGTTTTTGGTCGGAATGATTACCGCGGCTTTTACGGCATCCGTCGAATTCAAGGAATTCATTCGTTCTCGGGACCTTACGGGTAGACGTTCGCTTCGGACAACGGCTGGCCCTGTTTGTCTTTGGCTGACAATTGAGGGGTGCCCTGGATTCGCCAATCGATGGCCAGCGTGGGGTCATTCCAGATAATGCAACGTTCGTGCTCCGGCGCGTAATAGTCGGTCGTCTTATACAGAAACTCGGCGGTGTCGCTAAGTACGACGAAACCGTGTCCGAAGCCAGGCGGGACCCACAGTTGATGCTTGTTCTCGGCGCTGAGTTCGGCACCGACCCATTGACCAAAGGTGGGTGACGATTGGCGCAGATCTACTGCGACGTCAAACACAGTGCCTTGTGTGACGCGTACCAGCTTGCCTTGCGCCTGCTGGATCTGATAATGGATGCCACGCAGTACGCCACGCACCGACTTGGAATGGTTGTCCTGGACGAACGTGACTTCGTGTCCGATCGCTTGCGTAAACACCTTGCTATTGAAGCTTTCGAAGAAAAATCCCCGATCGTCGCCGAACACCTTTGGCTCGAACAACACGACCTCGGGGATGGCTAGCGGCGTGGCTTTCATCAATACACCTTTTCAGTCAAAAGACGTTGTAGGTACTTGCCGTAGTTATTCTTGGCCAGAGGCGCGGCCAGGGCCTGGAGCTGATCGCCCGAAATCCATTGCTGGCGGTAGGCGATCTCTTCGGGACATGCGACCTTCAAGCCTTGGCGGTTCTCCAGCGTGGAGATGAACTGACTGGCCTCGAGCAGAGACTCGTGCGTGCCGGTATCCAGCCACGCATAGCCGCGGCCCATGATTTCGACAGACAGATTGCCCTGTTCGAGATAGGCGCGGTTGACGTCGGTGATTTCCAGTTCGCCGCGGGGCGAGGGTTTGATCTGTTTGGCAATGTCCACGACCTGCTGGTCGTAGAAATACAGGCCCGTTACGGCGTAGTTGGATTTCGGTTCGGTCGGCTTTTCTTCCAGCGATAGCACCTTGCCGTTGGCATCGAATTCGGCAACGCCATAACGTTCCGGATCGTGCACGTGGTAGGCGAATACGCTGGCGCCGGTGGTTCGCTTGTTGGCATTGCTCAGCAGGCTGGCGAAATCATGTCCGTAGTAGATGTTGTCGCCCAGAACCAGTGCCGAGGGTGAATTGCCCACGAACGATTCTCCAATGATGAACGCCTGTGCCAGACCGTCCGGCGACGGCTGGATCGCGTACTGCAGATTGAGGCCCCATTGTTCGCCCGTGCCCAGCAACTGCTGGAAGCGTGGGGTGTCCTGCGGAGTGGAGATGATCAGGATGTCCTGAATGCCGGCCAGCATGAGCGTGCTGAGCGGGTAATAGATCATGGGCTTGTCGAAGACAGGCAGCAATTGCTTGCTGATCGCCAACGTCGCTGGATGCAGCCGGGTGCCGGAGCCTCCGGCGAGAATAATGCCTTTGCGTTTCATGCGGAATGCTCCAAGGTAGTCAATTGATCCACGGTGCGGTTCACGTGGACGGTCCAGTCGGGAAACTGGAGCAACAGTGCGTCGCTAAGCGCGGCTGTGTCCAGGCGGGAGTTTTTCGGACGGGGGGCGGGCAGCGGATACGCTTCCGTGGGAATTGGCGAGATACGTTCTACCGCGGCTTTCAGGACCACCCCGTTTGCAGCGGCGCGGGCCACGATGTGGCAGGCCAGGCCATGCCAGGTAGTGTGGCCGGCAGCAGTCAGGTGATAGATGCCGCTCTTGCACAACCCTTGCCGATGACCGGCAATGGCCAGAGCGGTGACGTCCGCGATCAACTCGGCGGAGGTGGGGGCGCCGTGCTGGTCGGCGACGATGTTCAGCGCTTCGCGCTCCTTCGCCAGGCGCAGAATCGTTTTCACGAAATTGCTGCCGTGTGCGGAGAAGACCCAGCTGGTGCGAAACACCAGGAATCGGCAGCCGCTGGCCACGATCGCTTCCTCGCCCTGGCGCTTGGTCGCGCCATAGACGCTCAACGGATGGGTGGCGTCAGCGGGTTCATAGGGCGAAGCCTTGAAGCCGTCGAAGACGTAGTCCGTGGAATAGTGGACTAACAGGGCGTCGTGCGCCTTCGCATAATCGGCAATGACGGCCACCGACTCGGCATTGACGGCCTGAGCGGCTTCGCGATTGGTTTCAGCTTTGTCGACGGCGGTATAGGCAGCCGCATTCACGATCACGTCAGGCGAATGTGTTTCCAGCACCGTGCGCAACATTGCGGGCTTTTCAAGGTCTGCTGTGCTGCGATCCAGCGCTATCAGCGTACCCAGCGCAAGTAAGGTACGCTGCAGTTCGGTGCCGACCTGTCCGTTTTTGCCAAGAAGAAGGATTTTCATGATCGCCTTATATTCGATTAAATATCGCTGCTATCAACAGGCCGAGATTGCCTAGGCGGGTCTGTCGATAAATTCCGCTGCGCCATATTCCAAAAATTCTGGGGATGATGCTCCGTTGGCGTGCTGACGTAAATCGATTGAATAGGGAAAGATTGTCAGGCGATAAGCGCGGAAGAATCGGCTGCATCGCGATAATGTGCTGATCGATCCAGGTTTTCAAATGGCCTTGAAATAATTTGCTGATACGCGCCAGCCGCGCGCCGATACCGGCATTGGCGCCGATGAGATTTTCCGCGTGCTGCCGATAACGCAATGATGGCGTCGGATCGTAAAAAACCTTGCCACCGCAGGCGCTTACCACGACATAGACCCACCAGTCGTGAGCCACCACTTGTACGTCAGCGCCTGCAGCTTTCAACAAGTGGCGGGCAGCGTCGTTGAAAACCATCGTATTACCACCGGCGACGTTTTGCACCATGGCATTGGCAAACGACGGGGGGCGTGTGAACAGGGGGGAATATCCGATTTTGCCGCCATTGTCGTCGACGAGTTCGGTACGGGTGCAATACAGCGCAGGAACGCCCTGCGGCACCGTCTCCAACCATCGGACGGCGCGTTCGAGCTTATCGGCATGCCAGATATCATCCTGATCGGACATTGCGTAGTAGTCAGCAGCCACCTCATCACGGCATACCAGGGACATGAAATTGGCGGCGAAGCCTTTGCGTGGTCCCGGGAAAATCGCCAAGCGGTCCGCACCCCATGCTTGCTGATGGGATTGCAACAGCTCGAGGGTGTTGTCACTGGAGCCGTCATCCGAGGCCCAGACCTTCCATTGGGTATGCGATTGCGCGTGGAACGACGCGAGTTGTTCCGCAAGGTACCGTCCGCCTTGATACGTGCAGAGCAGAATGGCGACGTTGTTGCTCATCGAGCCATCCAGGAAAGAACTTGGCGAGGAGGGAAGGCAATCGATCGACGCACTGCGGGGTAGTACTGGCGTTGCATTGGAATAGCGTTTTTGACCGCGAGGGGCTCACGCCCCAGGTAGAGCGCGAGTCGTTCTCGCATTCAGGCGTCGTACTGGGTATTGACCCAATCCCGATATGCGCCGCTGGTGATGTTGGCGACCCATTCCTGGTTCGCGAGATACCACTCGACGGTCTTACGTATGCCGGTTTCGAAGGTTTCAGCGGGCTTCCAGCCCAGCTCCCGTTCCAGACGAGAGGCGTCGATGGCGTAGCGCTGATCGTGACCCGGCCGGTCCTTCACAAACGTTATCTGGTTCTTGTATGGTTGGCCATCGGCCCGGGGGCTGAGTTCGTCCAGCAAAGCGCAGAGGGTGTGCACCACATCCAGGTTCGCCTTTTCGTTCCAACCGCCCACGTTGTATGTTTCGCCCAGTTGTCCATCGGCAAGCACGCGGCGAATCGCAGAGCAGTGGTCCTTCACATACAGCCAGTCGCGGATTTGCTGCCCGTCGCCATAGATCGGCAACGGTTTGCCCGCCAATGCGTTGTGGATGACTAGCGGAATCAGCTTCTCGGGAAAGTGATAGGGGCCGTAGTTGTTCGAGCAGTTGGTGGTCAGCACCGGCAAGCCATAGGTGTGGTGATAGGCGCGCACCAAGTGGTCGCTGGCGGCCTTGCTGGCCGAATACGGGCTATTAGGCTCGTAGCGGTTGGTTTCGCTGAAGGCCGGATCGTCTTTTTCCAGAGAGCCGTAAACTTCATCGGTGGACACATGCAGAAAGCGGAATGCGGCGCGTTCATCTTCAGGCAGGCCATTCCAATACGCCCGCACGGCTTCCAGCAAGTGGAAGGTGCCCACGATGTTGGTCTGGATGAATTCGCCGGGGCCGTGGATCGAGCGATCCACATGAGATTCGGCGGCGAAATTGAGAACTGCACGGGGTTTGTGTTCTGCAAGAAGGCGGCTTACCAGTTCAAAGTCGCCGATGTCGCCTTGCACCAGCTTGTGAGCGGCGTTGTCTTTGAGCGAAGCAAGGTTTTCGGGATTGCCCGCATAGGTGAGCTTGTCCAACGTCACGACGGGTTCATTGCTTTGCTGGAACCAGTCGAGAACGAAATTGGAGCCGATGAAACCTGCTCCGCCGGTAACAATAATACTCATTCTTATATAGTCCTTGAGCGTGGAGCGTGCACGCAAACGCGCTGATTAACTCACAATTATGCCGCAAGTGCCTTCGCACAACCTAGCAAATGAAACAGACTGTGCGGCAAATTGAAAACGTTACAAAACCTGCCTCCTTGAATTATTGCCGCACTGTCTAGCATTTAATCTCAGGAGTTACGTGGCCTTACGTGCATTGGGGCTAGCCCAGAACACATCATCGGTTCTCTGTGCGCGGTTGATGCAACGCGCCAGTACGAACATCAAATCCGACAAGCGGTTCAGATACTGTCTGACCGGCGGGTTGACCGGTTCGGTCCTGGCCAGCGCCACGACCGCGCGTTCCGCGCGTCGGCAGATGGTACGCACGATGTGCGCCTGCGCAGCGCCGCGCGAGCCGCCGGGCAGGATGAATTCGCGCAGCGGTGGCAAATTGCCATTGTAGTGGACAAGGCGCGCGTCGAGCCGGGCGACTTGCGCGTCGGTTAGTGCGGTGTGGCCGGGAATGCAGAGTTCTGCGCCCATATCGAACAAATCGTGTTGGACGGCGGACAGGTCCGCCGCCACTTCGTTGGGTAGTGATTCGGTCAGCAGCAGACCGATAGCACTGTTCAGCTCGTCCACGTCGCCCAGCGCGGCGATACGGGGCGCATCTTTGGGTGTGCGCGTACCGTCTCCCAGGCCGGTAGAGCCGTCGTCGCCGGTGCGGGTGGCAATCACTGATAGGCGGTTGGCCATGGCTTTCCTGTAAGAGTGACGAATGGTGTGAACTTCGTATCTATCCAGGGCTGAACGAGCCCCGGATGGTGTAGGAGCAATCAATGGTCAGAATTGTTGCGTTCCTGCGGGATGACCGTCGCAAAAGGGGCGTTATCCTAGCATTGCGAACCGTTCGGAAGGCCCAAGCTGCTGTCGCCCGGGTTCGCCGTAATTGGAGGATATCTGCATGGCTTTTGACCGCAAGTACGCAACCCCGCTGACCGTGGCCGCTTCGATCGCCATCGTGGCGGCAGCCACGCCGCTGGCATTCGCCCAGCAGGCCGACGCCAGCGGCGAAGTGCGGCGCGTGGACCCGGCCGCGGGCAAGGTCACCATCAAGCACGACGCCATCAAGGAACTGGACCTGCCCGCGATGACGCTGGTCTACGAGGCCGATCCGGCGCTGCTGGCCAAGATCAAGGCGGGCGACAAGGTGCGTTTCACCGCCACGCGCCAGGGCGGCAAGTACGTCGTCACGGCGATCACCAACTAGTATCCATGTAAAAACGCCGCCCGCCGCGGCAGCGGTGGACGGCGTTTTGCTGCCGGACAGGGCAGGGCTTACAGCACGTAGCGGGCCAGGTCCTGGCTGCTGGCGGCTTCGGCCAGTTGCGCGTTGACGTAGGCGGCGTCGATCTTGACGTGCTTGTCCTGGCTGGACGTGGCGTCGAACGACAGTTCCTCGAGCAGCTTCTCCATCACCGTGTACAGGCGGCGGGCGCCGATGTTCTCGGTGGTTTCGTTGACCTCGAAGGCCAGTTCCGCCAGGCGGCGCACGCCGTCTTCGGTGAACTCCAGCTCCAGGTCCTCGGTGGCCATGAGGGCCTTGTACTGCTTGGTCAGCGAGGCGTCCGTGTCGGACAGGATGCGCACGAAGTCTTCGGCGGTCAGCGATTCCAGTTCGACGCGGATCGGGAAGCGGCCCTGCAGCTCGGGGATCAGGTCGGACGGGCGCGACAGGTGGAACGCGCCGGAGGCGATGAACAGGATGTGGTCGGTGCGCACCATGCCGTAGCGCGTGTTGACCGTGGTGCCTTCGACCAGCGGCAGCAGGTCGCGCTGCACGCCCTGGCGCGACACGTCGGCGCCGCCGGATTCCTGGCGCGCGGCGATCTTGTCGATTTCGTCCAGGAATACGATGCCGTTCTGTTCGACGTTGTTGATCGCCACGGTGCGCAGGTCTTCCTCGTTGACGCGCTTGGCGGCTTCTTCGTCGACGATCAGCTTGAAGGCTTCGCGCACCTTCATTTTCTTGGGCTTTTTCTTGTCGCGGGCCATGCCGGCGAACATGCCGCGCAGCTGCTCGGCCATTTCTTCCATGCCGGGAGGCGTCATGACGTCCATCTGCGGCACGGCCTGGGCCACTTCGATCTCGATTTCGAGATCGTCGATCTTGCCTTCGCGCAGGCGCTTCCTGAAGGTCTGGCGGGCGCTGTTGTCCTCGCCGCGCTCGGGTTCGCCGGAGGCGCCGCGCGCCGGCGGCACCAGGGCGTCGAGGATGCGGTCTTCGGCGGCGTCCTCGGCCTGGGTGCGCACGCGGCGCATTTCCAGTTCGCGGGTCTGCTTGATCGAGTATTCGGTGAGGTCGCGGATGATGGTGTCGACGTCGCGGCCCACGTAGCCCACTTCGGTGAACTTGGTGGCTTCGATCTTGATGAAGGGCGCGTTGGCCAGCTTGGCCAGGCGGCGCGCGATTTCGGTCTTGCCCACGCCGGTGGGGCCGATCATGAGGATGTTCTTCGGGTGGATTTCATGGCGCAGGGGTTCGGCGACCTGCTGGCGGCGCCAGCGGTTGCGCAGCGCCACGGCCACGGCGCGCTTGGCGCGGTTCTGGCCGACGATGTACTTGTCGAGTTCGGAGACGATCTCTCCGGGCGTCATGTTGGATGCGGACATGAGGGCGAATCCTTGATGCGAGAGCAGGCTGGGCGGCGGCTGGGCGCCGCGGGTTACTCGCCCAGCGTTTCGATGACGTGGTTCTGGTTGGTGTAGATGCAGAGGTCGCCGGCGATTTCCAGCGACTGCTTGACGATGGTCTCGGGCGGCAGCTCGGTGTTGCGCAGCAGGGCCAGCGCCGCCGATTGGGCGTAGGCGCCGCCGGAACCGATGGCGGCCAGGCCGTGTTCGGGTTCGAGCACGTCGCCGTTGCCGGTCAGCACCAGGGTGTGCTCGGCGTCGGCCACGATCAGCATGGCTTCGAGCCGGCGCAGCACGCGGTCGGTGCGCCAGTCGCGGGTCAGTTCGACCGCGGCGCGCATCAGGTTGCCCTGGTGTTTTTCGAGCTTGGCCTCGAAGCGTTCCTGCAGCGTGAATGCGTCGGCCGTGGCGCCGGCGAAACCGGCAAGAATCTTGTCGTGGTACAGGCGGCGGATCTTGCGGGCCGTGCCCTTGATGACGATGTTGCCCAGGGTGACCTGGCCATCGCCGCCCAGTGCGACGCGGTTGCCGCGGCGCACGCACACGATGGTGGTGGCGTGAAATTGTTCCATGCGTTCCTTCCTATGAAGGGATTAGCTGGGGGCGGCCGCGTAAAAATCAAGACGAGAAAAAAGGCCATGCCGGAAAACCAGCATAGCCTTTTCGGGACGGGGCGAATACGGGACGGATCAGTCGCCGTACAGCTTCTGGCGCATTTCGCGGCGCTCCTGGGCTTCCAGCGACAGGGTGGCCGTGGGGCGGGCCAGCAGGCGCGGAATGCCGATGGGTTCGCCGGTTTCTTCACACCAGCCGTATTCGCCGCTGTCGATGCGGGCGATGGACTGTTGCACCTTCTTCAGCAGCTTGCGCTCGCGGTCGCGGGTGCGCAGCTCGAGGGCGTGTTCTTCTTCGATCGTGGCGCGGTCGGCGGGGTCGGGCACGAACTGCGTTTCACGCAGGTGCTCGGTGGTTTCGCCGGCGTTGGCCAGGATGTCCTGTTCGAGTTGTTTGAGCCGTTCCTTGAAGAACGCCAGCTGGCGGTCGTTCATATAGTCGGACTCGGGCATGGCCAGCAATTCTTTTTCGCTGGGCAGATCAATCGCCGTATCGCTCGTCGACTTGCTTGGTTTCTTGGTTGCTGCCTTGGTAGCCATGAAAACACTCCACTATGAATCGATCCTGGCGCGGGCGTCCATTCCCCGTCCGTTACTTGTTGCCTACGCTATTCGTACCTCACAGTACTGCCTTCGTCGCATCGCGTCACGTCAGGAAGGGGGATTACCCCGCCAGGCACTGCTCCAAGCCCCGGGTAAAAATCTCCTGGGGCAGCTTGCGTCCGATGAACACCATCTTGGTGGACGGTTTCTCGGCCGCGGTCCACGGCTTGCCGGGTTCGGCGCCCATCATCATGTGCACACCCTGGAACAACATGCGGCGGTTGATGCCCTTCATGTACAGGATGCCCTTGTAGCGCATCAGGTCGGGACCATAGACCTGCACCACGCCACCCAGGAATTCCTCGAGCCGGGCGGGATCGAACGGCTTGTTGGAGCGGAACACGAACGCGCCGATTTCATCGTCGTGCTGGTGGTGGTGATGGTGGGCATGATTGCAGTGCGCCCCGCATTCGCCTTCGTGGTCATGATCGTGATCGTGGCCATGATCGTGGCCGTGGTCGTGATCGTGCCCATGGGAATGGGCGGCGTCGGGGTGCTCATCGGCCAGGAATTCCGGGTCGATGTCCAGAATGGAATTCAGGTTGAAGCCGCTGATGTCGATGATGGACTTCAGGTCGGCGTCGCCGAAGTTGACGGGGGTGATCGGCGCGCGCGGGTTCATGTGAACCAGGCGGTGGCGCAGCGCTTCGTAGTCGACTTCGTTGACCAGGTCTTTCTTGGAGACCAGGATGCGGTCGGCGAAACCGACCTGCTTCTGGGCCTCGGGCTGTTCGTCGAGGGTGGCCATGCCGTGCTTGGCGTCGACCACGGTGATCACCGCGTCCAGGCGGTAGTACTCGGCGATGTCGTCATCCATGAAGAACGTCTGGCAGACGGGGCCGGGATTGGCCATGCCGGTCGTTTCGATGATGACGCGTTCGAAATTCAGTTCGCCGGCTTCGCGCTTGGCGCGCAGTTCGCCCAGCGTGCGCATCAGGTCGCCGCGCACCGTGCAGCAGACGCAGCCGTTGGACAGCTCGATGATTTCCTCGTTGCTGTCCTGCACCAGCAGGTCGTTGTCGATGCTTTCCGGCCCGAATTCGTTTTCGATGACCGCGACGCGGCGGCCATGATATTCGGTCAGGATGCGTTTGAGCAGGGTGGTCTTGCCCGCACCGAGAAAGCCGGTGAGGATGGTGACGGGAACCATTTTGTCCAAACTGCGCGGGGTATTCATGGCGAAGCTGCTAGCGTGAAGTCAAGGCGTTAAACGGAACTCTCGGCGCCGGGACTGCAATTCCGGAAGGTGTGATTCCGGCGATTGCCCTGCCCTGTGGACCGGAGTTTCCGATCCTGGCCGAAAGGCGTGTTTGCCACGGGCTGCAAAGGCCGCCGACAGCGGCCGGACGCAGGATTACAGCACAGTCGGGGGCAGGGGGCAAACCCAGGGTCAACCCTTGGCCCGCGGCCTCCCGGATCGCGGCCGTACGCCGTCGCGTGCCCGGCGATAACCCTATTTTGGGACGGTTTTCCGGATTTCAAGAGCGGATCGGTCCGCATGGCCGAGCAGGCCGGCGCGGCGCTACGCCAAAAGCATGAGGCCGCAGGGATGAAGCGAGGCGCGGCGGCGCGATTCAGTGCTGGTGGTGATGGTGGCCGGCGGCCTCGGCGGGCTGCTTTTTCTGGCATTGCGGGCACAGCGCGCGGATTTCGGTTTCGTGCGTGGCCAGGGCATAGCCGGTCTGGGCGACGCGTTCGGCCAGCTGCCGGCTCATGGCCGGGTCGGACACTTCGGCGACCGCGCCGCAGCCGGTACAGACCACCAGCAGGTCGTGCGGGGCGCCGCCGGCGTCATGGCAGGCGCTCCAGGCGTTGACCGCGTCCAGGCGGTGGATCAGGCCCTCGTCCATCAGGAAGTCGAGCGCGCGGTAGACCGTGGGCGGCGCGGCGCCGGGGTGCACCGCGCGCATGGCGTCCAGCAATTCGTAGGCCTTCAGGCTGCGGCCATGGCGCAGCAGCAGCTCCAGCACCTTGCGGCGGATGGGGGTGAGGCGGCGTCCGCGCTGCTCGCACAGCGTCTCGGCGACGCCGAGCTGGGCGTCCACGGTGTCGCTGCGGGGAGAGCGGGGCGTTGCGGGCATGGCTGGCTTCATGTGTATGGCTGACGCGCGCGACGCGCGCGAGATGCCTGGAAGGTAGCAGAAAACACCCAGATGCGGGCGAAACCCGGTCAATCAAGATTTTAGTTATGATATAACATAATAAAATCTTCGATCCCATTGCCCGATCTCCGATGTCGCATTTCACGCTGCTGCCCGCGCGGCCCGGCGCCGCGCCGCCCGCGCGCTCCGCTTTTCTCGTCTCCGCCTGGCGCCGCATGGCGATCGCGCTGGCCGTGGCCGTGGTCTTGTGGGCCCTGACCGGCTGGGCGCTGGACTGGTGGCCGCGATGAGCGCGCCCATCGCCATCGAGCTCGACAACGCCTCTTTCGGCTGGCATGGCCATGCCGCGCTGAAGTCGGTGTCGGGACGTTTCGCGGCCGGCGGCATGACCGCCGTGGTGGGGCCCAACGGCGCCGGCAAGTCCACGCTGATCAAAGGCATCATGGGCGTGCTGCGCCCCATGAGTGGCAGCGTGCGCGTGACCGGCGCCGGCCGCGCCGGGCTGGCGTGGCTGCCGCAGGCCGCCGAGCTGGACCGCTCGTTTCCCGCCACGGTGCTGGAACTGGCGGCCATGGGCGCGTGGCGCCGCGTGGGCGGATGGCGCCGCGTCGCGGGCGAGGAACTGGAGCGCTGCATGGCCGCGCTGGAAACGGTGGGCCTGGCCGACGCGGCCGGGCGCGCCGTGGGCGCGCTGTCCGGCGGCCAGATGCAGCGCGCGCTGTTTGCGCGCATGCTGGTGCAGGACGCGCCGGTGCTGCTGCTGGACGAGCCCTTCGCCGCCGTCGACAGCCATACGGCCGACGAACTGATGGCCTTGCTTTGCGGCCTGCACGGCCAGGGCCGGACCGTGATCGCGGTGCTGCACGACCTGGACCTGGTGCGCGATCACTTTCCCGAATGCCTGCTGCTTTCCGGCTCGGTGGTGGCCTGGGGCGATACCGCCGGCGCGCTCGACGACGCGCATCTGCGGGCGGCGCGCGCCTGGCGCGCGGAGTTCGCGGCATGAGCCTGGCGCAATGGGTGGTGTCGCCCTTCCTGGACTACGGCTTCATGCGGCGGGCGCTGGCCGGCGCCTGCGCGCTGTCGCTGGGTGCGGCGCCGCTCGGCGTGTTCCTGGTGCTGCGGCGCATGAGCCTGATGGGCGATGCGATGTCGCACGCCATCCTGCCCGGCGTGGCGGCGGGCTTTCTGCTGTCGGGCCTGTCGCTGGGCGCGATGATGCTGGGCGGCATCGCGACGGGCCTGGCCGTGGCCCTGCTCGCGGGCCTCGTGGCCAGGCTCACGCCGCTGCGCGAGGACGCCAGCTTCGCCGCGTTCTACCTGATCTCGCTGGGGCTGGGCGTGCTGCTGGTGTCGCTGCGCGGCTCCAACATGGATCTGCTGCACGTGCTGTTCGGCACGCTGCTGGGCCTGGACGACGCGGCGCTGCTGCTGGTGACGGCGGTGGCCAGCGCGACCCTGCTGGCGCTGGCCGCGATCTACCGGCTGCTGGTGGCCGAATGCCTGGACCCGGGCTTCCTGCGCGCCGCCGGCGGCGCGGGCAGCCGCGTCCACATGGGCTTTCTGGTGCTGGTGGTGGTGAACCTGGTGGCGGGGTTCCAGGTGCTGGGCACCTTGATGGTGGTCGGGATCATGATGCTGCCCGCCGCCGCGGCGCGGTTCTGGGTCCGTTCCGCGGTCGGCCAGATCGGGCTGGCCGCGGGCCTGGGCGTGGCGGCGTCGGTGGCCGGGCTGCTCGTGTCGTACCACTTCGACGTGCCGGCCTCGCCCGCCATCATCCTGGCCGCCGGCGCCGGTTATCTGTTTTCCGTCGTGGGCGGCCCGCAAGGCGGGCTGCTGCGCACCCCGCGCCGCATGCGGCCGGCCTGATTCAAAAGGAGATTCGACATGGGTTCCGTTTTCCGCGCGCTGCTGGCCGCGGCTGGTTTCTCTCTTGCGGCTGCGTCCGGCGCCGCGCCCGCCGATGCGCCGCTGCGGGCGGTGGCCAGTTTTTCCATCCTGGGCGACATCGTGCGCGAGGTGGGCGGCGACGACGTCAGCGTGGCCACGCTGGTCGGCCCCGATGGCGACGCGCACGAGTACGAGCCCACGCCCAGCGATGCGAAGCAGCTGTCCGCCGCCCGCGTGCTGTTCGTCAACGGCCTGGATTTCGAGACCTGGATGCCGCGCCTGGCGAAGTCCGCGGGCTTTTCCGGCCTGACCGTGGTGGCCTCGCAGGGCGTGGCCCCGCGCAAGTTCGCCGGGCCGCGGGAAGAACACGATCACGACCACGATCACGACCACGGCCACGATCATGACGACGACGCCGGCCACGATCACGACCACCATCACGGCGACCTGGACCCGCACGCCTGGCAGGACCTGTCCAACGGCGTGATCTACGCCCGTAACGTGGCCGAAGGCCTGGCCGCCGCCGACCCGGCGCGCGCCCCGGCCTACCGCCAGCGCGCGCAGGCCTACATCGCGCGCCTGCAGGCGCTGGACGCCGAGACCCGCAAGACCTTCGCCGCGATCCCGGCCGAGCGCCGCAAGGTCGTGACCTCGCACGACGCCTTCGGCTATTTCGGCGACGCCTACGGGGTGGACTTCATTGCCGCGATGGGCGTGTCCACCGACGCCGAGCCTTCGGCGGCCGAGGTGGCGCGCATCATAGGGCAGGTCAGGCGCGAGCGCGTGCCGGCGGTGTTCGTGGAAAATATCAGCAGCCCCAGGCTGGTCGAGCAGATCGCGCGCGAAACCGGCGCCAGGGTGGGCGGCACGCTGTATTCCGATGCGCTGTCCAAGGCCGGCCAGCCCGGCGCTACTTATCTGGAGATGTTCGAATGGAACGCACGCCAGCTCGCCGCGGCCTTGCGGTCCTGAGCGCCGCCGCGTCCTTGCTGGCCGCCGGCGACGCCGGCGCGCATCCGCATATGTGGATAGACGCCCGCGCGGCCGTCGAGATCGACGCCGGGCGGCGCATCACGGCGCTGCGGCAGGTATGGCTGTTCGACGAGATGTTCGGCGCCTACGCCACGCAAGGCCTGAAGAAGGACCGCAACGGCGCGCTGGCGCCGGATGTCCTGCGGGGCATGGCGCAGGATTGGATGAAGGCGCTGGGCGAACCCGTCACGCACTACTTCACCCGCGTCACGGTGGACGGCAAGAGCCTGGCCTTCGGCGCGCCGCAGGACGCGCGCGTCGATTGGAACCCCAAGACCGGGCGGCTGAGCCTGTCCTTCACGCTGCCCCTGGCCGAGCCGGCGGCGCCGGGCGCGGCAGGCGCGCAAGTGGACATCTACGACCCGACCTACTTTGTCGCCTACGCCTTCGACGCCAAGGACGCGGTCGCGCTTGGCGGCCCGCAAGGCGCGTCCTGTACGTCGGCGTACCGCAAGCCCAAGGAACTGGATTGGAAAACCCTGCAGCAACTGGCCGCGATACCGGCCGACCCGGACGCGTTGCCCGACGAACTCTTCGCCATCACCAAGGGGCTCACGCATCGCATCGAGGTGCGCTGCCTGTAGCCGCGGCCGCGCTGCTGCTGTGGCTGGGATGGAGCGCGGCGGCGGCGCAGGGCGCGCATCCGTTCGGCGTGCCGGAAAGCGGCGGCGCGGGCGGGCCGGGCTGGCTGTCGGGCGTCTTTGGCCAGGTCGCCGTCTGGCAATCGCATTTCTATCGCCAGCTGACGGGCGCGGTGCGCGCCTGGCAGCAGGACGGCGGCGCGGCCTGGGCCCTGGTCGGGCTGTCGTTCGCCTACGGCGTGTTCCACGCGCTGGGGCCGGGGCATGGCAAGGCGGTGATCTCCTCCTATGTGCTGGCGAACCGCCAGACCGCCCGCAACGGCGCGCTGCTGGCGCTGGTGTCCGCGCTGGTGCAGGCGCTGGTGGCGATCGCGATGGTGGCGGTGCTGGCGCTGGCGTTCAACGCCACGGCCGCGCTGATGAACGCGGCTACGCGCTGGCTGGAACTGGCCTCGTATGCGCTGGTGACGGCGCTGGGCGCCTGGCTGGTCTGGGCCAGGGCGATCCGTCCGCTGCGCGCGCGCGCCGCCACTTCCGCGCACGTCCACGCGCACGCACACGATTGCGGCTGCGGGCACGCGCATGCGCCCGAGGCGGCAAGCGTGGCCGGCCCGCTGGACCGTCGGCGCGCCGTGTCGGCGGTGCTGGCCGTGGGCCTGCGGCCCTGCAGCGGCGCGCTGATCGTGCTGGTGTTCGCCTTGTCTCAGGGCTTTTTCCTGGCCGGCGTGGCCTCGGCGCTGGCGATGGGCGCGGGCACGGGCCTGACCGTCGCGGCGCTGGCCATGCTGGCCGTGGCGGCCGGCGGCGCGGCCGACCGCCTGGGGCGCCGGCTTTCGGGCGCGGGCGCGGCGCGCCTGCGCTACGGCGTGCAGGCGCTGGCGGCGCTTGCCGTGCTGTTGCTGGGGGTGATGCTGCTGGGCGGCGCGCTGGCCGCGGGCGGCTAGGTCAGGACTTGCGGCCGGCGCGCGGATGGGCCTGGTCGTAGGCGCGGGCCAGATGCTGGAAGTCCAGCCGGGTGTAGACCTGGGTGGTGGAGATGTTGGCGTGGCCTAGCATTTCCTGCACGGCGCGCAGGTCCTGCGCGGATTGCAGCACGTGGCTGGCGAAGCTGTGGCGCAGCACGTGCGGATGCACGTGGGTGGGCACGCCGGCCGCTTGCGCCACGCGCGCCAGCTGCAGCTGCACCACGCGCGGCGAGATGCGGCGTCCGCGCGCGCCCAGGAACAGGGCGGCGGCGTCGGCCGGCGGCGCGCTGAAGGGCGCGAGCTGCGGGCGCGCCGCGATCCATTTGCGCAAGGCTTCCAGGGCCGCGTGGCCGACCGGCACGGAGCGGCGCTTGCCGCCCTTGCCCAGCACCACGACCTCGGCTTCGTCCAGGTTCAGCCAGCCGCGCGATTCATAGCCGTCGGCGCGTTCGTAGCGCAGGTCCAGCCCGACCAGCTCCGACAGCCGCAGGCCGCTGGAATAAAGCAGTTCGAACATGGCCTGGTCGCGCAGCGCGGCGGGCTCGGTCGCCACCTGCGCGGGGGCGCGGTCCAGCAGCGCCTGGGTCTGTTCCACCGACAAGGCCTTGGGCAGGCCGCGCGGGGCCTTGGGCGCGCGCACGCCCGCCACCGGATTGCCGGCCAGCCCGGCCGCCGGCGCCCACCATTGATAGAAGCCGCGCCAGGCCGCCAGCGTGCGCGCCAGGCTGCGCGGGCCGCGGCCCTCGGCGTGCAGGCGCGCCACGAACTGGCGGATGTGGCCGTTGCCGACCTGCTCCAGCGGCAGCCCGGCCTTGTCGGCCAGGGCGCGCAGGAAGTGCAGTTCGCGGCGGTAGCCGTCCAGCGTATGGGGCGAATAGCGGCGGTTGGCCGCCAGATGCTGCAGCCAGGCGCCCATCGCGTCGGGCAGGGGCGCCGGGGCGGTGTCGTGGGCGGCCTCTGCCATGCTAGGCCTTGGGACTGGCCGGATTCAGGCGGTGCAGCGCGGCCGAGGCCAGCTGGGCGATGGACTCCAGGAAGGTGGTGCCCATTTCCGGCGTGAAGCGGGCGGGGTCGTCCGAGCCCAGCACCAGCAGGCCGACGGCCGGGCCGTCGGCTTCCAGGCGCAGCGGCACCAGCGCCAGCGACTGGGGCTTGGCGTCCAGCCAGCCGGCGGCTTCGAAGCCGGTGTCGTTGCCACAGTACGGCGTCTTGAGGCTGTCGGTGAAGGTGCGCACGTCCTGCGAGACGGGCTCGCCATAGCCGGTCGGGGGCAGCTCCGACAGGTCCCACAGGCGCAGCGCCACGTGGTTCAGGTCGAACTGTTCGGCCAGGCCCAGCGCGATCTCGCCCGGCACGCGCTGCGGGTCGCATTCGGACAGCATGCGGCTGCACCACTTGGCCACGTGCGTGCCGATGGTTTCGTTGGCGGTGGCGTTGCGAACCAGCTCGTTGAGGCGCCATTCCAGTTCGCGGTTGCGCTCGCGCAGCGTCATGATCTGGCGTTCGCCCAGCGAAATCGCGCGCGAGCCGTGCGGATGGGGCACTTGCAGCGTGGCGAAGACGTCGGCGTGTTCGTCGAAAAAGCCCGGGTTGTCCTGCAGGAAGACGGCGATGTCCTGGGCGGTGAGAGCGGTATCAGTCATGGCTTATCGGTTCAGCCCCATGGAGAAAACGAGCTTGTCGATGTCGACCTGCCCCGTGTAGACGGATTGCGCCGGGCCGGTCATGCGCAGCTGTTCGCCGTTCCAGGCGACGGTCAGCGTGCCGCCGCGCGTCTGCACGCGCACCGGGGAATCGAGCAGGCCGCGGCGGATGCCGGCGGCGACGGCGGCGCAGGCGCCGGTGCCGCAGGCCAGGGTTTCGCCCGCGCCGCGTTCGAACACGCGCAGGCGGATATTGCCGCGGTCCAGCACCTGCATGAAGCCGGCGTTGACGCGGCGCGCAAAGCGCGGATGGGTCTCGATCAGCGGGCCGAGGATGGCGACGGGCGCGGTGTCCACGTTTTCCACGACCTGCACGGCGTGCGGATTGGAGATCGCCACCGCCGAAAGCCAGACGCCGCGCGGCAGGCCGGCGGGCGCGTCGAGTTCCAGCTGCCACAGCGTGTCCTCGCCCTCGGGGCGCGAGGCCAGGCCGGCGGTGTCGAAGGGCAGGGCGGCCGGATCGAAGCGGGTGCTGCCCATGTCGACCGTGACCTGCTCGTCGTCGCCTTCGTCCAGGACCAGGATGCCGGTGGCGATTTCGGCGCGCAGCGGATTGCGGTCGGACAGGCCCTGCTCGTGCACGAAACGCACGAAGCAGCGCGCGCCGTTGCCGCAGTGTTCGACTTCGCTGCCGTCGGAATTGAAAATCCGGTAGCGGAAATCGGCGTCGGGCCGGGTGGCCGGCTCGACCAGCAGGATCTGGTCGGCGCCGATGCCGAAATGCCGGTCGCCCAGGGCGCGCGCGCGCTCCGGCGTCATTTCGATGGTTTGGCGCACGCCGTCGAGCACGACGAAATCGTTGCCCGCGCCATGCATTTTGGTGAAGTTCCAGTTCATCACCGGATTATCGCCCATTATCGGGGCGCGGGCCGCGCGGCCGGGCTCAGTAGAGCTTGGGCTCGCCCGGCGGGCGCGTCTTGAAACGGCGGTGGACCCAGTAGTACTGGCTGGGGCAGCGGCGCACCCACGATTCGAGTTCGCGGTTCAGGCGGGCGGTGGCCTCCTCCAGCGAGTCCTCGCCCGGGAAGTCGGCCAGCGGCGGCAGCACGTCGATGTGATAGCGGCCGGTTTGCGGATTCCAGAAGCCCACGATGGGCATGACCGCGGCGTTCCACTTCTTGGCCAGTTGCGCGGTGGCCAGCAGGGTGGCGGCCGGCACGCCGAAAAACGGCACGAACACCGAGCCCTGGCGGCCGAAGTCCATGTCGGGCAGGTAGTAGACCGGGCGCGGCGCGCGCAGGTGGCGCAGCAGCTCGCGCACGCCGTCCTTGCGGCTGACCAGAAAGACCTCGTTGAAGCGGGCGCGGCCCGCGGCCACCACCGCGTCGATGTGCGGATCGCTTTGCGGGGTGTACATGGTGGCGCCGCTGGGCACCTCCATGGTGAGCCGGGTGGCGGCGGCGTCGAGCGCGATGAAGTGCGGGGCCAGCAGGATGACCGAGCGGCCTTCGGCCGTCAGGGCGTTGATGCGCTCGCTGCCGGTTTCCGTCACCATTTCCTTGATGGCCTCCGGCGTGCCGTACCAGAGCACGCCGCGGTCGACGATGGATTGCGCCAGCGCGCGGAAGTGTTCGGCCAGCCAGCGCTCGCGCACCGCTTCGGGCTGGTCGGGAAAGCACAGTTCCAGATTGCGCCGGACGATGCGCGCGCGCGACTTGGCCAGGCGCGGCGCCAGCCAGCCCAGGCAGGCGCCGATACGCAGCCGGGTCGACGGTTTGGCGCGGCCGAACCATTTCATCAGGGAGACCAGCGCGCGCGTTTTGAAATCAGTCATAAGTATCAGCAGGGAAACGGGCGGGGGGGCGCGGCGGGATTCAACCCGCCGTGGAGTCCGGCGCCGGCGGCGCCCCGCGCGGCGTCTTGTAGCGGTTGTAGCTCCAGAGGTATTGCTCGGGGCAGCGGCGGATCAGCGTTTCCATGGCGGCGTTGAGCAGCGCGGCCTGGGCCTGGGGATCGGCCGGCAGCGGTTCGGGCACGCGCACGTAGTGGATGCGCCAGCCCCGGCCCTTGGGCAGCCGTTCGCCAGCGGTCAGGATGATGGAAACGCCGGTCTGCGTGGCCAGCTTGCCGGGCAGCGTCATGGTGTAGGCCATGCGTCCGAAGAACGGCGCCCACACGCCGTCGCCCACGCTGGGCGCCTGGTCGGGCAGCATGCCCACGGACTCCCCGCGGCGCAGCGCGCGCACGAACTCGCGCACGCCCTGCATGGTGGCCGGCACCGCGTTGACGGCCGAGCTGTTGCGCGCGGTTTCCAGCAAGGGAGCCAGGATGTCCTTGCGCGGCGGGCGGAACATGACCGTCATGGGCATCTGGCGCGCCAGGTAGCGGGCGGTGATCTCGAAGCAGCCCAGGTGCGGCGTCAGGAAGAGGATGCCGCGGTTCTCGGCGCGGGCCGCGTCGACCACCGCGTTGTCGTCCGACACCACCTTGGCGAGGCTGTCCTCGTTGCGGAACCAGACCCGCGGGCTTTCCAGGATCATGGCGCCGATCTCGCCGGCGGCGCGGCGCGCGAAGGCCGGCGAGGGATAGCCGGCCTGGGCCGCGTTGGCCTGCAGCCGGCGCCGGTACTTCCCGGGCCAGGCGTAGATCGCGCGTCCGGCCAGGCGCCCCAGCGCGTGCGCAACGGGAAGAGGAAGGGCGGCGAATAGTCTGAACAGGAAGAGCAGCATGCGGCAATGGGATGGAGCGGGCAGGGGCGCGCCCGGGGCCGGAGCACGGGCGGGCGCCCCGGCGCGAGCAGCAGAACGGCATTTTCGCTTAAAATAGCGCAGTCGCCGAGTTAACCGACAACTTGCGGGGCGACGGCAGGGGGCAGCGCATGCGCGAGTCCTTTGCCAAATCCGCTAAAGCGTCGCGCCCAGATCAGTCATGCATGCCCCCAGGCATGCGATCCGGGGTGCTACGCGCCTCGTGAACCTATGCGCCGGCCAGGCCGGACACGTAAGGACGCATCTGTGGCCAACAACGACTTTCTCTTTACCTCCGAATCCGTCTCTGAAGGGCATCCCGACAAGGTTGCCGACCAGATCTCCGACTCGATTCTCGACGCCATCTTCACGCAGGACCCCAACGCGCGCGTCGCAGCCGAAACGCTGTGCAATACGGGCCTGGTGGTGCTGGCCGGCGAGATCACCACGACTGCCAACGTCGACTACATCCAGGTCGCGCGCGACACGATCCGCCGCATCGGCTACGACAACACCGACTACGGCATCGACTACAAGGGCTGCGCGGTGCTGGTCGCCTACGACAAGCAATCGCCCGACATCGCCCAGGGCGTGGACCGCAGCTCCGAGGACTACCTGAACCAGGGCGCCGGCGACCAGGGCCTGATGTTCGGCTACGCGTGCGACGAAACGCCCGACCTGATGCCGGCCCCGATCTGGTACGCGCACCGCCTGGTGCAGCGCCAGAGCGAACTGCGCAAGGACGGCCGCCTGCCGTGGCTGCGCCCGGACGCCAAGTCGCAGGTCACGTTCCGCTATATCGACGGCCGCCCGGCCGAAGTCGATACCGTGGTGCTGTCGACCCAGCACGCGCCCGAAGTCTCGCAGGAAACCATCCGCGAGGCCGTGATCGAAGACATCATCAAGCCCAGCTTCCCCGAAGGCCTGATCACGCCCAAGACCAAATTCCTGGTCAACCCGACCGGCCGCTTCGTCATCGGCGGCCCGCAAGGCGATTGCGGCCTGACCGGCCGCAAGATCATCGTCGACACCTACGGCGGCGCGTGCCCGCACGGCGGCGGCGCGTTCTCGGGCAAGGACCCGTCCAAGGTCGACCGCTCGGCTGCCTACGCCGCGCGCTACGTGGCCAAGAACATCGTGGCCGCCGGCCTGGCGCGCCAGTGCCAGGTGCAGGTCAGCTACGCCATCGGCGTGGCCGAGCCCATCAACATCACCGTCTACACCGAAGGCACCGGCGTCATCCCCGACGACCAGATCGCCAAGCTGGTGCGCGAGCACTTCGACCTGCGTCCGAAGGGCATCGTCAACATGCTGGACCTGCTGCGCCCGATCTACGCCAAGACCGCCGCCTACGGCCACTTCGGCCGTTCCGAACCGGAATTCTCGTGGGAAGCCACGGACAAGGTGCCGGAACTGAAGAAGGCGATGTAAGCCTCAGCCTTCCAGGCCAAAGAAGCGCCCGGAAGCTGGACCCAGGTCCGGCTTTCGGGCGTTTTCGTTGGCGCTCACCACACCGCGCCGTCCGAGCCCGGCGCCCGCAGGTGGCGGGCGAAGCGCTGCGCCAGGAATTCGACGAAGGCCAGGGTCTTGGCCGGCAGGTTCAGGCGTTCCGGATACAAGGCGTGGATGTCGGCCGGCGGCGTGCGCCAGTCGGGCAGCACCACGCGCAGGCGGCCGGCGCGCAGGTGCGCGGCCGTCTCCCACTCGGAGCGCATGACAATGCCGTGCCCGTCCAGCGCCCATTCCAGGGCGCTCTGGCCGTCGTTGGAGCTGACCGGGCCGCGCACCTTGACGGTCTCCGCGCGCAGGCCCGATTCCAGCCGCCAGGTGCCGTAGGCCACGTCGTTTTCGCGCACCACGATGCAGCGGTGGCGCTGCAGGTCGCCCGGGGCGCGCGGTTCGCCATAGGTCTCCAGATAGCGCGGCGAGGCGCAGAGCAGGCGCCGGTTCGAGGCGATCTTGCGCGCGGTCAGGCGCGCGTCCGGCAGGTCGCCGAAACGCACCGCCACGTCGAAGCCTTCCTCGATCAGGTTCAGCGGCCTGTCGGTCAGGCGCATCTGCACTTCCACCTCGGGGTACTGGCGCGCGAAGTCGGACACGGCCGGCACGATGTGGGCGCGTCCGAAGCCGAAGGTGGCGTTCAGCCGCAGCAGGCCCTGGGGCTGCGCGCGGGCGCTGGACACCGAGCGTTCCAGGGCTTCGAGGTCGGCCAGGATGCGTCCGCCCTCGGCCAGGTACAGCTCGCCTTCCTGCGTGACGCTGACGCGGCGCGTGGTGCGGTTCAGCAGCCGCACGCCCAGGCGCTGTTCCAGCTTGGCCAGCCGCGTGCTGACCGCCGGCGGCGTCAGGCCCAGTTCGCGCGCGGCCGCGGACAGGTTGCCGTGCTTGACCACCAGCGAGAAAAAAGCGAGGTCCGATAGGGCGTCCATGGGCTTATTTATAAATCATATTTAATAAAGCTTTATTCGGATTATTAATTATAAGAATCCAACAGGCCTATACACTGGACTCGCCCATACAGAGCCGCCTATCGCGGCCACACAAGGAGACCAGGAATGAAGATCAACACCGCGGCCGGCGCCTTGTGCGCGGCCCTTGCCGTCGCATCCTGTTGGACCCAGGCGGCGGCCGCCGCCGGCGCGTTTCCCGAACGCGCCGTCACGCTCATCGTGCCGTTCGCGCCGGGCGGCAGCGTGGACATCGCCGCCCGCCTGATCTCCGACGCCTGGGGCCGCGCGCTGGGGCAGAGCGTGGTGGTGGAAAACCGCGCCGGCGCTTCCGGCAATATCGGCATGGCCGCCGTGGCGCGGGCCCAGCCCGACGGCTACACGCTGGCGATCAACACCATGTCGCTGGCCATCAACCCGGCGCTGTTCCAGAGCATGCCGTTCGACACGAAGAAAGACCTGCGCTCGGTGGGCACGGTGGGAACCTCCCAGCACGTGCTGACGGTGACCAACGGCCTGCCGGTGGCCACCGTCGGCGAGCTGCTGTCCTACGTGCGGGCGCGGCCGGCCAACGATCTGAGCTTCGGTTCCGCGGGCACCGGCAGCACCTTCCACATGGCCGCGGAACTGTTCAAGTCCGTCTCGCAGACGCAGATCCTGCACGTGCCGTACAAGGGCGGCGGTCCGGCCATGCTCGACACCATCAGCGGCCAGGTGCAGATGAGTTTCCCGGTGCTGTCCGCGGCCAAGCCGCAAGTCGACGGCAAGAAGCTGCGCGCGCTGGGCGTGACCGGCACGCGGCGCTCGCCGCTGTTGCCGGACGTGCCCACCATCGCGGAATCGGGCCTGCCCGGCTACGAATTCAATACCTGGTTCGTCATCAGCGCGCCCGCCAATACGCCGCAGGCGGTAATAGACACGCTCAACGCCAAGCTGGAGCAGGCGCTGCGTTCGCCCGAGCTGGCGCAGCGCATGGGCAAGGAAGGCTTCGATCCGCTGATCTCCACGCCCGCCAGGACGGACGCGATGGTGGACGAAGAAATGACGCGCTGGGCCGGCATCGTCAAGCAAGCCGGCATCAAGGCCAACTGATTCAAGGATGCAAGACATGCCCGGCATGACGCTGTACGACAAACTGGTGGCCAGCCATGAGGTGGCCCGGATCGACGACGAGCACGTGCTGCTGTACGTCGATCTGCACATCATGAACGAATACACCAGCCCGCAGGCCTTCAGCGGCCTGGCCGCGCGCGGGCGCGCGGTGCTGCGCCCCGGGCAGCAGATGGCGGTGGTGGACCACGTCATCCCCACCCATCCGGTCGCGCCGGCGCTGCGCGTCATCGCCGACGAGGCGTCCTCGCGCCAGGCGGGCAACCTCAAGCGCAATTGCGATGCGCAGCAGATCGCGCTGTTCGACACCACCGATCCGCTGCAGGGCATCGAGCACGTGATCGCGCCCGAGCACGGCATGGTGTTGCCGGGCATGGTGGTGCTGTGCGGCGACAGCCACACCACCACCTACGGCGCGCTGGGCGCGCTGGGCTTCGGCATCGGAACCTCGGAAGTCGAGCACATCCTGGCCACGCAGACCCTGGTGTACCGAGTGGCGCGCAACATGCGCATCCGCATCGACGGCACGCTGGGCCGCGGCGTCACGGCCAAGGACCTGGTCATCTGCGTGGTGCATCGCATCGGCGCGCAGGGCGCGCGCGGCCATGCCGTGGAGTTCTGCGGCGAGGCGATAGACGCGCTGTCGGCCGAGGCCCGCATGACCCTGTGCAACATGACGGTCGAGGCCGGCGCGCGCGCCGCGCTGATCGCGCCGGACGCCACCACCGACGCCTATGTCGCCGCGCACGCGCCGCAGCTGCGGGGCGACATTTTGGCGCAGGCGCGCGCCAGCTGGGCCGGATTGCGATCGGACGCCGACGCCGTCTTCGACGTGGAGCACGTGCTGGACGCCGCAACCATCGCGCCCTTCGTCACCTGGGGCACCAGCCCGGACCAGGCCGTGCCGATCGACGGCGTCGTGCCCGACCCGCAAGCCGAGCCCGACGCGCTCGCCCGCCTGGCGCTGGAGAAGGCCATGGACTACATCGGCCTGACGCCGGGCGCGCCCATCGCGGGCCTGCCGATAGACCGGGTGTTCATCGGCTCCTGCACCAACGGCCGCATCGAGGATCTGCGCGCCGCGGCCAGCGTGGTGCGCGGGCGCAAGGTCGCGGCCGGCGTGCGGGCCATGGTGGTGCCGGGCTCGGGCGCGGTGCGCGCCCAGGCCGAGGCCGAGGGCGTGGCCGCGCAATTGATCGAGGCGGGCTTCGAGTGGCGCCAGCCGGGCTGCTCCATGTGCCTGGCCATGAACGACGACGTGCTGAGCCCGGGCGAGCGCTGCGCCTCCACCACCAACCGGAATTTCGAAGGCAGGCAGGGCCGGGCGGGGCGCACCCACCTGATGAGCCCGGCCATGGCCGCCGCCGCCGCGCTGGCCGGCCGCATCGTCGACGTGCGCGAATGGGAGAAATGAATGAACCCGATGATCGAAGGCGTGGCCGCGCCCCTGCCTTTTTCCAATCTGGACACCGACCAGATCATGCCCAAGCAGTTCCTGCGCATCATCGACAAGTCGGGCCTGGAGCGGGGGCTGCTGTATGACCTGCGCTTCGACGCCGACGGCGCGCCGCGGCCCGGTTTCGTGCTGAACCAGCCGGCCTACGCCGGCGCGCGCATTCTGGTGGCGGGGCCGAACTTCGGCTGCGGCTCCAGCCGGGAGCATGCCGTGTGGGGTTTGCAGCAGTTCGGCATCCGCGCGGTGATTGCGCCGAGCTTCGGCGAAATTTTCTACTTCAACGCGGTCAACAACGGCTTGCTGCTGGTCAGCCTGGCGCCAGCCGAGGTCGATGCGCTGCTGGCCCGGGTATCCGATACGGCCGCCAACCGCGTGAGCATCGACGTGGCGGCCGGCCGCGTCAGCGCCGCCGACGGCTGGACCGCCGGTTTCACGCTGCCCGAACGCCATCGCCGGATGTACGCTCAGGGCCTGGACATGGTGGGCGCCTCGCTGCAGCGGCTGGACGAAGTGCAGCGTTTCGAGGCCGGACATTGGGCGCGTCATCCATGGATGAAAGACGTGGCGCGCCGGGTGCGCGACCGCCTGGACGCTGGCCGCGCAGAGTGAGGCAGACCCATGACCGATTTCTTCGACCTACCCATCCGCCGCATCGCCGTCGACGGCGTGCGCATCGCCGCGCGCATCGACGGCTCGGGGCCGCCGCTGCTGCTGCTTCACGGCCATCCGCAGACCCATGCCATCTGGCACCGCGTGTGGCCCGAGCTGACGCGGCACCGCACCTGCGTGGCGGCGGACCTGCGCGGCTATGGCGACAGCGACAAGCCGCCCGCCAGCGCCGGCCACGCCGCGCATTCCAAGCGCGCAATGGCGGCCGACATGGCGGGGCTGATGCAGGCGCTGGGCCATGCGCGCTTCGAGGTGCTGGCGCACGATCGCGGCGCGCGCGTGGCGCACCGACTGGCGCTGGACCATGCCGCGGCGGTCCAGCGCATGATGCTGCTGGACATCGCGCCGACCCTGGACATGTACGAAGGCACGACGCGCGCTTTCGCCCAGGCCTATTTCCACTGGTTCTGGCTGATCCAGCCGGCGCCGCTGCCGGAAACCATGATCGAGCGCGACCCCGTTTTCTACCTGCGTTCGGTCATGGGCGGGCGGCCCGGCGGGCTGGCGCATTTCTCCAAGGAGGCGATGGCCGAGTACGAGCGCGCCGCGCGGCTGCCGGGCTGGGCCACCGGCATCTGCGAGGACTACCGGGCCTCGGCCACCCTGGACCTGGAGCATGACCGCGCTGGCCGCAAGGCCGGCGAGCGCCTGACCCAGCCGCTGCGGGTGCTGTGGGGCGAGCGCGGCGCGGTGGGCAGGAATTTCGACGTGCTGGGCCTGTGGCGCGCGGTGGCCGACGACGTGTCGGGCGGCCCGCTGCCGGGGGCGCACTACCTGGCGGAGGAGTGCCCCGAGGCGCTGATGGCGCAGGTGCGGGCGTTCTTCGGATGGGACGGCGATCCGGCCCCTTAGCCCACGGGGGCAAGCCTGGACGCGGAGTAGGGCCATCCAAAAAGGGACGCACCGTGGATGTTAACCTTCGGCCCATGAATCGCTACACCGTCGACCTCTCCGAGCTGCCCGCCGCCGAAGACGCGCAACGCGCCTTCAAAGCCACCGATTCGCCCTGCGTGGCGGTGTGCTCCACGCTGTTCGACGAAATCTGCCGCGGCTGCGGCCGCACGGCCATGGAAGTCGCCAACTGGGTCTTCATGACCGAGGAAGAAAAACGCGAGGTCTGGGTGCGCATCAAGGCGCAGGGCTATCCGCGCCGCAATAACTAGCCGGGCGTTGCGCGGCCGCAAAGGCCGTCTTGGGCGTGTCACATGGAGCGGGCTAAATCGCGCTTGTCATCCATTTCCGGCCCCCGCCACCGGCTCCATCATGCGCATCGTCCTGGTCACGGATGCCTGGCATCCGCAAGTCAATGGCGTCGTCCGCACCTGGACGACCATGCAGCAGATCCTGAGCGAATGGGGCCACGAGCTGATCGTGGTGAATCCCCAGGGCAGCCGCACGGTGCCCGCGCCATCTGAGCCGGACCTGCGCCTGTGCCTGCAACCCGGCCGGCAACTGCGCCGCATCCTGGGCGAGACCGTGCCCGACGCGCTGCACATCGCCACCGAAGGGCCGCTGGGCCTGGCGGCGCGCCGGCTGGCGCTGGCGCGGGGCTGGCGCTTCACCACCTCCTTCCACACCATGTTCCCCGACTATCTGCAGGCGCGCATGGGCATTCCGGCGGCCTTGCCGTGGCGCTACCTGCGCTGGTTCCACCGGCCCTCGCAGCGCGTGCTGGTGCCCACGCCCACGGTGCGCGACGTGCTGGCGCGGCGGGGGCTGGCCAATCTGCGGATCTGGTCGCGCGGGGTGGACCCGCGCAAGTTCCGGCCCGGCGCCGGCGCGGCGTTCGAAGGCCTGCCCCGGCCCGTATTCCTGAGCGTCGGGCGCGTGGCGCGCGAGAAGAATCTGGACGCCTTCCTGGACCTGGACCTGCCGGGCAGCAAGGTGGTGGTCGGCGCCGGTCCGGACGAGGCGCGCCTGAAAAAGCGCTTTCCCGGCGCGGTCTTCATGGGCATGCAGCAGGACCCCGCGCTGCCGGCGCTGTATGGCGGCGCCGACGTGTTCGTGTTTCCCAGCCTGACCGACACCTTTGGCCTGGTCATGCTGGAGGCCATGGCCTGCGGCACGCCGGTGGCCGCGTTTCGCAGCGAGGCGCCGCTGGCGGTGGTGGCGCAGGGGGTGACCGGCGTGCTCGACGAGGACCTCGGCCACGCCTGCCGCGCGGCGCTGTCGCTGGACCGCCACGCGGTGCGCGAGCACGCGCTGACCCGCAGCTGGGACGCGGTGGCCTCGGACCTGCTGGCCGCGCTGGTGCCGCTGGACGGCACCGCCCGCGGCGCGCACCTGTTCAGCATGCCGGAGAACGCCGGCCGGCCGGCGCGGCAATAAGCGTCCGTGGCCCCGCGCCTGCTGCCCGCGGCACGGTTCCCGGGTACAATGCTCGGCAATCCTGAGGAGCGTTGCGACGACCCAGCGGTCGCCAGGCTCAGGAATCCTTGTTCAAGCGGCGCGCCCTCGGCGCGGCGCTGCAGCAACGGCGCTCACCTTTGTCGCATATGGCGGAAAAGGCGGGCACTCGACTGTCGTGGTGTATTCGCGTTGTCCGGCCATCTTGCGCGCCGTTCGTATTTCACGTGGAGCCTACACACCATGAACGCTGTGACTGACAAATCCTTCTCCGACTACATCGTCGCCGACCTGTCGCTGGCCGGCTGGGGCCGCCGCGAGCTGGCCATCGCCGAAACCGAAATGCCCGGCCTGATGGCCATCCGCGAGGAATTCGCGGCCCAGCAGCCGCTCAAGGGCGCCCGCATCGCCGGCAGCCTGCACATGACCATCCAGACCGGCGTGCTGATCGAAACGCTGGTGGCCCTGGGCGCCGAAGTGCGCTGGGCCTCGTGCAACATCTTCTCCACGCAGGACCACGCCGCCGCCGCCATCGCGGCCTCGGGCACGCCGGTCTTCGCCGTCAAGGGCGAGACGCTGGAAGAGTACTGGCAGTACACCCACAAGATCTTCGAATGGCCCAACGGCCAGCACGCCAACATGATCCTGGACGACGGCGGCGACGCCACCTTGATGCTGCACCTGGGCACCAAGGCCGAGAAGGACATCTCGGTGCTGGCCAACCCGGGCAGCGACGAAGAGCGCATCCTGTTCGCCGCCATCAAGGAAACGCTGCAACGCGATCCCAAGTGGTATTCGACGCGCCTGGCCCAGATCAAGGGCGTGACCGAGGAAACCACCACCGGCGTGCATCGCCTCTACCAGATGTCGCAGAAGGGCGAACTGGCCTTCGCCGCCATCAACGTCAACGACTCGGTCACCAAGTCCAAGTTCGACAACCTGTACGGCTGCCGCGAATCGCTGGTCGACGGCATCAAGCGCGCCACCGACGTGATGGTCGCGGGCAAGATCGCGGTGGTGGCCGGCTACGGCGACGTGGGCAAGGGCTGCGCCCAGGCGCTGGCCGCGCTGCGCGCCCAGGTCTGGGTCACCGAGATCGACCCGATCTGCGCCCTGCAGGCCGCCATGGAAGGCTTCAAGGTCGTGACCATGGAAGAGGCCGCCGCGCACGGCGACATCTTCGTCACCGCCACGGGCAACTACCACGTCATCACGCGCGAGCACATGAACGCCATGAAGGACCAGGCCATCGTGTGCAACATCGGCCACTTCGACAACGAAATCGACGTCGCCAGCCTGGCCGACTGCAAGTGGGAAGAGATCAAGCCGCAGGTCGACCACGTCATCTTCCCGGACGGCAAGCGCATCATCCTGCTGGCCCAGGGCCGCCTGGTGAACCTGGGTTGCGCCACCGGCCACCCGTCGTTCGTGATGTCCTCGTCGTTCGCCAACCAGACGATCGCCCAGATCGAGCTGTACACGCGCAACGAGGCCTACAAGTCGGGCGAAGTCTACGTGCTGCCCAAGCACCTGGACGAGAAGGTCGCGCGCCTGCACCTGAAGAAGCTGGGCGTGAAGCTCACCACCCTGCGCCAGGAACAGGCCGACTACATCAGCGTGCCGGTCGAAGGCCCGTACAAGCCCAACCACTACCGTTATTGAGGGTTGTAGCAAAATAGGGGGAAGTACCGCGCCATGTCGGCGCGGGCTTACCGGTCCGCCGGCCTCGCGACCGCATTGCGGCCGCGAGGCCGGCGGACCCAACACAGGAGGTCGAACATGGCATTGATACTCGTCTGGATCCTGAACGCGGTGGCCCTGCTGGCGGTTGCCTATCTGCTGCCCGGCATCACCGTGGCCAGCTTCGGTTCTGCACTCATCGCCGCGCTGGTGCTGGGCCTGGTCAACATGCTGGTCAAGCCGGTGCTGGTGCTGCTGACGCTGCCCATCACGATCGTCACGCTGGGCCTCTTCCTCATCGTCATCAACGCCTTGTTGTTCTGGTTCGTCGGCTCCGTGCTGAAGGGCTTCCAGGTCAACGGGTTCTGGTGGGCCGTGGGCGGTGCGATCCTGTACAGCATCATCTCGGGCCTGCTTACCAAACTGATCCCCTAGAGTCGATCCCACCCCCGAGCGCTGCGCGCTCCCCCTCAAGGGGGCATGCCGGCGGACCGGCGAAGCCGGCTCCGCGGCATCCCGGTGGGGCGCACCCGGTTCATGCGGGACGCGTAGTGCTTATAGATAACTGCTGATATGTCCGATTCGATTTCTCCTGCTTTCAGTCTGGAATTTTTCCCCCCGCGCGACCTGGCCGGCCAAGAACGGCTGGTGCGCGCGGCCAAGCAGATGCTGGCCATCCAGCCCAAGTACGTCAGCGTGACGTTCGGCGCGGGCGGCTCCACGCGTGCGGGCACGGCGGACGCCGTGCGCACGCTGCGCAACCTGGGCTGCGATGCGGCGCCGCACCTGTCGTGCGTCGGCGCCTCGCGCCAGGACCTGCGGGACATCCTCCAGGCCTACAAGAGCGAAGGCGTGCGGCGCGTGGTCGCCCTGCGCGGCGACCTGCCCTCGGGCATGGGCGGCGATGCGGGCGAACTGCGCTACGCCAACGAACTGGTGACGTTCATCCGCGAGGAGACCGGCGACTGGTTCCACATCGAAGTGGCGGCCTATCCCGAAATGCATCCGCAGGCGGCCAACCCCTCGGCCGACCTGGACCATTTCGTGCGCAAGGTGCGGGCCGGCGCCAATGCCGCCATCACGCAGTACTTCTTCAACGCCGACGCCTACTTCGACTTCGTCGACCGGGCCCAGGCCAAGGGCGTGGACGTGCCCATCGTGCCGGGCATCATGCCCATCACGAACCACACGCAGCTGCTGCGCTTTTCGGAAATGTGCGGCGCGGAAGTGCCGCGCTGGATCCGCCTGCGCCTGGCGGAGTTCGGCGACGACAAGGCCTCCATCCGCGCCTTCGGCGTGGACGTGGTGACCGAGCTGTGCCAGACGCTGCTGGACAACGGCGCGCCGGGCCTGCATTTCTACACCCTGAACCACGCCGAAGCGCCGATGGCGGTGTGGCGGGAATTGTCGCTGCAGGGATGAGGGCGGGGGCTTTGGGCGCCTGATGGGTTCCGCGCGCTCGAGCCTTGATTTCTTGTGTCGAATATCTCGCGCTGCACCCATCCTACGGCCTCACCACCGTAGGATGGGCGCAGCGCGAGAACGCTTGGGCAAGAACACGAATATCGAACGCGCGTAGCCCATCGGCCCCCCGGGCCGCCTATTCCGGCTGAATCCCCGCCTGGCGGATCTGCTCGCCCCAGGCTTCATACTGCGACCGGACGAATTGCTGCAAAGGCTCGCCGACCGTCAGGTCCGGCTCCATGCCCATCGCGCGCAGCCGTTCCTGGACGGCGGCATCGCGCATCGTCGCGCTCAACTGGTCGGCCCACCACTTGGCCGCCTCGGGCGCCAGGCCGGCCGGGCCGGCCACGCCGATCCAGCCGGTCAGGTCCAGGCTGCCCATGCCCAGCTCGCCGGCCGTGGGCACCGCGGGCAGAATCGTCGAGCGCTTGCTGGAGACCAGCGCCACGGCGTTCAGGTTCTGCGCGCGGATCTGCGGCAGCACCGCGCCCAGGTCGGCCGCCACGAAGTCGATGCGCCCGCCCAGCAGGTCGGTCACGGCGGCGGGCTGGCCCTTGTAGGGCACGCCCAGCACCTCGGCGCCGGCGGCGCGGCTGAAGGCGGCCGCGACCACCTGGCCGGTGCCCGAGCCGTAGCCGCTGGTCACCGACTGCGGCTTCTGCCTGGCCGCCGCCACCAGCTGGCGCGCGTCGCCGTACGAGCCGCTGGCGCGCGTGACGATCACCACGTCGAACCGGACCACCCGGCCCACCTGGGTGAAGTCCTTGATCGCGTCATAGCGCTGGAACGCCTTGGACAGGTAGGGGCCCGAGGAACTGGTGGCGCTGGAGCTGGGCATCATGGTGTAGCCGTCGGGCGCGGCCCGGGCCACGGCGTCCACGCCCAGCACGCCCAGGGCGCCCGGCTTGTTCTCGACGACGATCTGCGCGCCGGTGCGGGCGCGGATGTCGTCGACCACCACGCGCGAGACGTTGTCGATGGTGCTGCCGGCCGGAAAACCGACGATGAAGCGTATGGGCTTGTCGGCCTGCGGGTAGCCGCCGGCGGCGGCCAGCGCGGGCACGCAGAGCGCGGCCGCCGCGAGGGCGGCTCGGATCGGGTTGTGCATGGTTGTCTCCTCTGTTTCTTTGTGCGGGTCAGCGAGCTTGGCCGGCGCGCGCCAGCGCCAGGATCTCGTCGGTGTGTTCGCCCAGCCCAGGCGGATGCCGGCGGATCTCGCCCGGCGTGCGGCTGAACCTGACGGGCAGGCCGGCCTGGATCAGGCGTCCTTCTGTGGGATGCTCCGATTCGTGCCAGAAGCCGGTGGCCTTGAGATGGGGGTCGGCCAGCAGCTCCTCGAAGCCGTTGACCGGCGCGAAGGGGATGTCGGCGCTGGCCAGCAGTTCGGTCCATTGCCCGGTGCTGCGTTCGGCCAGCACCGTCTCCACGTAGCGGTACAGCTCCGGGAAATGGCGGCTGCGGCTGTTGAGGGTCTGGTAGCGCGGGTCCTGCGCCATCTCGGGATGGCCGGTCAGGTCGAAAAAGCGCTGCCATTGCGGGGTGGTGTAGGGCACCACGCTCATGTAGCCGTCGCGCGTGCGGAACGGGCGGCGGTATTCGTTGAGCAGGCGCGTATAGCCCGCCGGGCCCTCGGGCGGCACGAAGGTCAGGCCGGCCAGATGTTCCGGCGCCAGGAAGGCCACCATGCATTCGAACATCGGCACCTCGACCGCCTGGCCGCCGGCGCCGCGTTCGCGCGCCAGCAGCGCGCTGGTCACGGCGTTGGCCACGTACAGGGCCACCACCTTGTCGGCGACCACCGAATTGACGTAGCAGGGCGCGCCGGCGCCCGCGCCGCCTTGCAGCCAGGCCATGCCCGAGGCCGCCTGGATGGTGTCGTCGATGGCGGCCCGTCCGGCGTACGGGCCGGCTTCCGAATAGCCGTAGCAGGCGCAATACACCAGCTCGGGAAAGCGCGCCGCCAGCGTCGCGTAGTCCAGGCCCAGGCGGCGCATGGCGGGCGCGCGCATGTTGGAGATGAACACGTCGGCCCCGCCGATCAGCGCGTCCAGCTGCGCGCGGCCCTCGGCGGTCTTGACGTCGATCACCGCGCTGCGCTTGTTGCGGTTGAGGTTGAGGTGGGCGTGGCTCATGGCGGCATGGCGCTGCGGCGTGACGTGGCGGAACACGTCGCCTTCGGCGGACTCGATCTTGATCACGTCCGCGCCCATGTCGCCGAGCATCTGGGTGGCCATGGGCCCCATGCCCACGCTGGTCATGTCGATGACGCGTATGCCGTGCAGCGGTCCGGGCATGCTCAGTCCTCCCCCAGCAGGCGGCGCGCCAGGCGCAGGTGCGGCCGGTCGATCATCTTGCCGTCCAGCCGCAGCGTGCCCGCGCCGGGATGCTGCGCGAACGCATCG
The DNA here is from genome assembly GCF_057359325.1 of Achromobacter sp. MUI-25009338. NCBI lineage: Bacteria > Pseudomonadati > Pseudomonadota > Betaproteobacteria > Burkholderiales > Alcaligenaceae > Achromobacter > Achromobacter sp. MUI-25009338. Next base: position 5,555,197 of record NZ_CM170627.1, on the reverse strand, counting down.
ATCACGGCCCGCGCCCATTGCAGCTGCTGCGCGTCGGGCGTCAGCGCGGCGTTGACGGCGTCGACGTGGCGCGGATGGATCGCCATCTTGCCGACGAAGCCGTCGCGGAAAGCCTCGCGGGACTCGTCGGCCAGCACGTCAGGCGCGTCCAGGTCCACGCAGACCGTGTCGATGGCGCGCACGCCGGCGGCGGCCGCGGCCATCAGACACAGCGAGCGCGCCAGCCGGAACGGTTCGGTATAGCGGCCGGCATCGCGGTTGCGCAGCGCGCCCACGTCGGCGGCCAGGTCTTCCCCGCCCCAGGACAGGCCCCACAGGCGGGCGGTGGCGTCGCGGTAATCGTGCAGCCCGAACAGCGACTGCGCGGTTTCGGTGACGATGGCCAGGATGCGGGTGGCGCCGGCGGCGGCGCCCGCGGCCGCCTCGAACGCGTCCAGGTAGTGCGCAAGCTGGCGCATGTCTTCGCGGCTGCGGCACTTGGGCAGCACGATGCCGCAGGGAGCGGCCGGCATCACGGCCGCCAGGTCGGCCAGCGCCGCGCCGCTGTCCAGCGCGTTGATCCGCACCCACAGGGACTTGCCGGCCGCGCCGCGTTCCAGCATGGCGCGCACCTGGGCGCGGGCTTCGGCTTTCTGGTCCGGCGCGACGGAATCCTCCAGGTCCAGGATCAGCGCGTCGGCCGCGCTGGCGGCGGCATGCTCGAATTTGCGCGCGGAATCGCCGGGCACGAAGAGCAGGGATCGGGTCATGGCGAGCCTCCTAGGGCTGCTTGCGCATCAGGGCCGAGCGCTTGCAGGTGGCGACCACTTCGTCGCGGTGGTTCAGGGCGGTGTGCTCGAACTCGACGATGCCCGCGTCCGGGCGCGAGCGGCTCTCGCGCATGGAGAGCACGCGGGTGCGCACGTGCAGCGTGTCGCCGGCGAAGACCGGCTTGGGGAAATTCACGTCGGTCATGCCGAGGTTGGCCACCGTGGTGCCCAGCGTGGTGTCGTTGACCGTCATGCCGATCAGCAGGCCCAGCGTGAACAGGCTGTTGACCAGCGGCTTGCCGAATTCGGTCTTCGCGGCGAAATGCGCGTCCAGGTGCAGCGGCTGCACATTCATCGTCAGCGAGCTGAACAGCACGTTGTCCATCTCGGTCAGGGTGCGGGTCCAGGCATGATCGAAAGCCTGTCCGACGGAAAACTGTTCGTAATAGAGGCCAGCCATGTTTCTTCCTTCTGGGGGAGAGCGCCGGGCGCCAGCCCGGTTCCGGAGTCGCCGCAACAGAGGGATTCCGTCGGCGTTCTTACTCTTGAACAAAAGTTTATAGTCATGAACGCGTGCCGGCAACGCCCGGGCCTAGGCGTAAACCCGCATGGCGTCGCCGCGGGCCTGGCGGGCGGCCGCGGGAATCCGGGGAAGGAAAGGGGGGAAACCGCGCCCGGGAACCGGGCGCGGGCAGCGGCAGGGGAAAAGCCCTACCGGGCGAGCGGGGCGGGGGTGTCGATGCGCTGGGCCAGCTGGCGGCTGGCGGCCAGCAGGGTCTGGCCGATGGCGTCGGCCTTGGCCGCCGACCGGTCCAGCGGCGCGCCCACGACCAGCGCCAGCACCGTGCCGTACAGCATCAGGGGGGCGGCGACCGACAGCGTGTCGGCCTGGTGTTCCGCCAGGTTCACGTGCCAGCCGCGCTCGGCCTCGGACGCGATCAGGCGCAGCAGCTGCTTGTGGGTCTTGACGGTCTGGCTGGTGTAGCGGTCCAGGCTCAGGCGCGCAGCCAGCGCCTCGCGCTCGGCGGGCGCCATGGCGCCCAGCAGGGCGCGTCCGGAGGCCGAGGCGTGCAGCGGCTTGCGCTGGCCGGCCTTGGCCGTGAACCGCACGATGCGTTCGGGTTCGACGACGTCCAGGTAGACCACGTGATCGCCGGCGCGCTGCGCCAGGATCAGCGTCTCGCCCAGCTCGTCGCGCAGCGCTTCCAGCGTGGGCCGGATGCGCGTGGTCAGCTGGTCATGTTCGGCCACCGTGCTGGCTTCGTTCAGCCAGCGCCGGGTCAGGTAATAGCGCCCCGCGGTCTGGTGCGCATAGCCATCGCCTTCCAGCGTGTCGAGCAGGGCCAGGCAGCTGGATTTGGGTATGCCCAGCCCCGCCGAAATCTGCGACAGGGTGGCGGGCGCCTGGGTGGCGGCGAAGAACTGCAGGATGTCCAGCACCCGCCGGGCGCTTTTTACGTCGTTCGTACTCATGCACGGCAATATATATTCATGAACGGGCACCGGCAACCGCCGCTGCCCGCCGTGCTTCAGTCGGCGTATACCCCCGCCTTGCGGATCACGCCGCCCCACTTGTCGACCTCGCTCTTGAGCCAGGTCTGCAGGCCTTCGGGCGTCTGCTTGGATTCCGGCACGATCTCGGCGCCCAGCTCGGCCATCTTTTGCGTGAAGGCCGGGTCCTTGAGCGCGGCGCGCAGGGCCGCGTTGAACTTGGCGATGGCCTCGGGCGGCGTGCCCTTGGGCGCGTAGACGCCGTGCCACACCTTGACCTCGAAGCCCTTCAGGCCGCTTTCCTGCAAGGTCGGCGCATCGGGCAGCGTCTTGATGCGTTCCAGCGTGGTGACGCCGTACAGCTTCACGCGGTCGGCCTTGATCTGCGGAATGGTCTGCGTGGTCTGGTCGCACAGCACGTCGACCTGGCCGCCCAGCAGCGCGGTCATCGCCGGCGCGGTGCCGGCGTAGGGCACGGTGGTGAACTGCACGCCCAGCGATTCCTGCAGCAGCATGCCGCAAAGCTGCGACACGGCGCCCAGGCCGGCATTGGCCAGGTTGATCTTGTTGCCGTTCTCGCGCGCGTACTTGATGAAGGCCGGCATGCCGTCGGCCGGCAGGTCTTTGCGGCCCAGCAGCGTCATGGGCACGTCGGCCACCTGGCCGACATAGGCGAAGTCGGTCAGCGGATTGAACGACAGCTTGCGGTACAGCGCCGGCGCGGTGGCCATGCCGTTGTGATGGATCAGGAAGGTGTAGCCGTCGGGCGCGGCGCGCGCCACGTGCTGCGAGGCCAGCGTGCCGCCGGCGCCCGTGCGGTTCTCGATGACGATGCTCTGGCCCAGCGTCTTGGCCATGGATGCGCCCAGGCTGCGCGCGACTACGTCGGTGGGTCCGCCCGCGGCGAAGGGCACGACCAGCGAAATCGGATGGTTGGGATAGGCGCCTTGCGCGGCCGCATTGCCGGCCGCCAGGCACGAAAGGGCCAGGACCGGCCAGGCGGCGCGTCGGGCCGCGCGCATGAAAATAGGGGGCATGTCTCGCTCCTCGTGGTTTTATCGGGGGCCCCCAGGGCAAAGCATGACGGGCCATGGCCAGTGTGGCGCACCCGCGCCCGGATGAGAATTCGCGGTTCTGCAAGCCGGGTTTCGGTAGCTGGAAAGGAGGGTTTATACGGAAGGCTGGCTACCTGCGGGCATCGCCGGCCGTTCGCATCGTTCCAGGCCGCTGCAGGGCAGCGCGACCGCCTGCAGCCGATCGTAAAAGTAGCGGTGGAATATCTCCCAGTCCCGGTACTGGCTGGACGCCACCTCATACGCGCACAGGCGGCCCACCAGACCGCAGATCCAGTCCGCGCACTGCAGCGTCTGGAAAAGATGGCTCTCGCCTTGGATCAGCGGCTCGATCAGGGTTCTGCATCGGTGGGCGGCATCTTCGAACATTGCCAGCGTGCAGAGCTCCACGTTCATTTCGCGCCAACTGCCGCCGGCTTGTTGCTCGTCGACCAGGAGCATGAAGGTGGCCTGCCGCGCCGAGAAGAAGCGGTCCGCACGTCGGACAATGCGTAGCAGCTGGTGTTTGAAGCGTTCTGCGGACTGGTGCCGCGAGGTGCTGGCCGTCTTGCGTTCGCCGCTGTAGACCACGTGCCCGCCGATCTGCCGGATATGGTTGAGCAATCGGCCCGTGGCGGTCCGCAGTTGGCTGTATCGCTGCACATTCCTGACGGTATAGCGCAGTGTATTGCGCGGGAGCCGGTTGCTTACCCTTCAGTGCATGGAAATGTCACGCATGGAGCGGCCCGGACCAAAACACGAAAGCCCGCCGCAATTCATTGCGGCGGGCCTCGGAAGGTGGGCACATGACGGGCATATGCGTTGACGGAAATGTAGTCCCCTGCGCGCTCCGGTGCAAGAAGCCGGGCGCCTCGACACCCCTGTATCGGACTGAATCCCGGCAACGAGGGCGAGCGGCCAGATTCGATGGCCCGACGCTAGCCCGCCTGCTTCTTGCCCGGGTCTTCGGCGAGCGACTGCGGCGCGGGGTGGCTTGCGCCCGTTTCGCCGGCCGGTTCGGCGCGCAGCGGCTGGTGCACGCGGCTGGGCGGCACCAGCGAGGTCGGGGCCTCGGGGCTGGTCCACAGCGGAGCGGGGATTTCGGCGAAGACCTGGCGCAGGCGCTCGCCCCAGCTGCCGCGGATCATGCGGAAGTATTCATTGTTCTCGTCGATGCAGGCGAAATGCGTGACCCGCAGCGTATCGGCGCCGTAGACCAGCAGATCCAGCGGCAGGCCGACCGAGATGTTGGAGCGCAGCGTGGAGTCCATGGAGATCAGCGCGCACTTGGCGGCTTCGTCCAGCGAGGTGTCGGGGCGCAGCACCCGGTCCAGGATGGGCTTGCCATACTTGGCCTCGCCGATCTGGAAGTACGGACATTCCTGGCCGGCCTCGATGAAGTTGCCGGCCGAGTACACCTGGAACAGCCGGCAGCGCTCGGCGCCGATTTGGCCGCCGAAGATCAGGCTGACGTTGAAGTCGACATGCTGCTCGTGCAGGGCGGCGGCTTCGTGGCGGTAGACCTCGCGCACCGCCGCGCCGACCACGCAGGCGGCCTCGAACATGTCGGGCGCGCTCCAGAGCGTTTCGCAGCCTTCGGGGCGAGGGCGCGTGAGCGCGTTCAGCACGGCCTGGCTGACCGCCAGGTTGCCGGAAGTCATCAGCGTCATGACGCGATCGCCGGCGCGCTCGAAAACCGTCATCTTGCGAAAGACGCTGATCTGGTCGACGCCCGCATTGGTGCGGGAGTCGGAAAGGAACACCAGGCCGGAATCGAGACGGGCCGCGACGCAATAGGTCATGATCGGAACCGGGAAAAGCCATGCCGCATTCATTGTATTGCGGGGCGTTCCGGCGCGCGTTACGGTTTGCACCGTTTTGGTGCAAACCGCAGGCTGTCGCGGCGGCGTCAGCTCAGGCGGTAGCTGTGCAGCGTGGTGCCGCCGGCGCCGCCTTGCTCCAGCGGCGCGGCGGGCACCCAGCCGTCCTCGGTCAGGACCGCGTCCAGCGGGAAGTCATGCGCGGCCGGCGCGTAGCCGGCGTCCAGCGCGCCGCAGCTCCAGGCGATGCCGATGGCGATGAACGGGTGGCCGCGGTCGCGCAGCGCGGCCAGGCTGCGGTCGTAGTAGCCGCCGCCGTAGCCCAGGCGGTCGCCTTGGGCGGTGTAGCCCAGGGTGGGCACCAGCACCACGTCGGGCAGCAATTCGGCGCCGTGCACCGGTTCCTGGATGCCGTAGGGGCCCGCGCGCAGTTCGGCCTCGGGCGTCCAGGGCAGGAAGGCGAGCGGCGCATTGCGTTCGCGCACCACCGGCAGCGCCACGGCCACGCCGCCGTCGGCCCATTGCTGCAGCAGGGGGCGCAGGTCGGGCTCGTCGGCCATGGGCCAGAACGCGGCCACGGTGGCCGGCGCGGCGCGGCCGGCGCGGACCGCTTCGTCGCGCGCCGCGTTCAGCCAGGTGAACAGCCGCGCGCGCATCAGCAGGGCGCCGCGGCCGCGCTGGTTTTCAGGCAGTTCGGCGCGCATTTTCCGCAATCGCGCGCGTAGCTGGACTGCGGTATTCTCTGGAATATTTTGCGTACTCATGCGGTGGTAGTGACAGGAATGGACAAAGATGGCGGAAGTGGCGGCGGCTTTGGCGGTCGAATGAGGGACGGCGCATGACACAAACTCTCCAAACCGGACGGTATCAGAAATCCGCGCACAAGGCCGCGGGCCCCGTCGCCGGAGCCGGGCTGCGCCGCTGGCTGCCGCTCCTGGCGCTGTTCACCGCGGCCTGTGCGCCGGTGGACGCGCAGCAGCGCAACGCGTCCATCAATGCCCAGCCGCAGGCCGCCGCCCAGGCCGCGCAGCCTGTCATTTCCGTGCCGCCCGCCGTGCTGGCGGGCCTGCCGCCCACCAACGATACGCCCGCGCTGGCCGCCGTGGTGGCCGCGCGCGAGGCCATGCAGCGCAAGCAGTGGTCCATCCTGGGCGCGCTGGTGCCGCAGGCCAAGTCCGACCCGCTGGGCATGTATCCCGAATACTGGCTGCTGCGCTATCAGCTGTGGACGCCGCCGGCCAGCGGCAGGCCCACCGCCGCGCTGCAGCAGTTCGTCAGCAGCAATCCGGATTCCTATCTGGCCGACCGGCTGCGCGGCGACTGGCTGCTTGCGGCCGCGCGCAGCGGCGACTTCGAAACCGTGCGCAAGCTGGCGCCGGTGAAAAACAGCAACGCCCAGATCGAATGCGCCATCCTGGACGCCCAGCACATGACCGGCAAGCGCGTCACCGCCGCGCAGGCCACCAGCGCCTTCGCGCCGGGCTCGGCCTGCTGGGCGCTGTATGACCAACTGGTGGCCGACGGCGTGCTCGGCTGGCAGGAGATCGAGCCGCAGCTGCGCGACGCCATCGAGGCCAACAAGACGACCGATGCGCGCAAGTTCGTGCAATACATCTTCGAGCCCGGCGACCTGAAAGCCTACGATCAGCTCATGAAGGATCCGATGCGGTGGCTGACGCGCCAGGACCGCCTGCCCGTGGGCCGCAACGAAAAAGAGCTGGTGACCATCGCGCTGGCCCGCCTGGCGCGCTCTGATGTCAGCGTGGCCGATTCCTACCTGCGCCGCGAATGGTCCAAGTCCGGGGAGTGGTCCAAGGCGATGGCCAAGTCGAACCTGGCCTGGGTCCGCAGCCAGTACGCGCTGACCGCCGCGCTCAAGCTCGACAGCCGCGCCGACGACTGGTATCGCGAGGCCGGCCATATCCGCATGACGGAATACAACGCCGCCTGGAAGGTGCGCGCGGCCCTGCGCCAGCCCAAGATCGACTGGAAGTGGGTCATCGAATCCATCGACCAGATGCCGCCGGCGCAGCAGGCGGACCCTTCGTGGGTGTACTGGAAGGCGCGCGGCCAGGCCGCGCTGGGCAACAAGGAACAGGCCGCGGCCGCCTACGCCAGCATCGCGGACCGCTTCGACTTCTACGGCCAGCTGGCGGCCGAGGAGCTGGGCCGGCGCATCAACGTGCCGCCGCGTCCGGCGCCCGTGACCGACCAGGAAATCGCCGAGGCCCGCGCCAACCCGGGCCTGCGCCGCGCGGTCCAGCTGTTCCGCCTGGGCTGGCGCGCCGAGGCGGTGCCGGAATGGAATTACAGCCTGCGTGGCATGAGCGACCGCCAGCTGCTGGCCGCCGCCGAACTGGCCCGGGCCGAGAACATCTACGACCGGGTGGTCAACACGTCCGACCGCACCGAGAAGGAATTCGATTTCAGCCAGCGCTTCATCGCGCCCTTCGAGGGCCGCGTCACCGCCAAGGCCAACGCCATCGCGCTGGACCCGGCCTGGGTCTACGGCCTGATCCGCCAGGAATCGCGCTTCATCATGGACGCGCGTTCGCACGTGGGCGCCTCCGGCCTGATGCAGCTGATGCCGGCCACCGCCAAGTGGGTGGCGGGCAAGATCGGCATGAGCGACTTCACGCCCGACAGCGTCAACGATTTCGACACCAACACCGTGCTGGGCACCAACTACCTGAACATGGTGCTGCGCGACCTGGACGGCTCGCAGATGCTGGCCAGCGCCGGCTACAACGCCGGTCCGCGCCGCCCGCACAACTGGCGCTCGACCTTCACCCATCCGGTCGAGGGCGCGATCTTCGCCGAGACCATCCCCTTCACGGAAACGCGCACCTACGTCAAGAACGTGATGTCCAACGCGGTCTATTACGCCGCCATGTTCAGCGGCCAGCCCCAGTCCCTGAAAGAGCGCCTGGGCAGCGTCGTGCCGCTGGGCGCCGAAACCACCGCGCTGCCATGAGCCGCGATCCCGCCATCGCGGGCCTGCGGGTCTATATCGTGGGCGGCGCGGTGCGCGACGCGCTGCTCGGCCTGCCGCCCGGCGACCACGACTGGGTCGTGGTGGGCGCCACGCCGGAAGACATGGCGCGGCGCGGCTTCATACCGGTGGGCGGCGATTTTCCCGTGTTCCTGCATCCGCGCAGCAAAGAGGAATACGCGCTGGCGCGCACCGAGCGCAAATCGGGTCGCGGCTACAAGGGCTTCACCTTCTATACCGGCTCCGACGTCACGCTGGAGGAAGACCTGCGCCGGCGCGACCTGACGGTCAATGCCATTGCCCAGACGCCCGAGGGCGAGCTGGTCGACCCGCTGGGCGGCGTGGCCGACGTGCGCGCCCGCGTGCTGCGCCACGTGGGCGAGGCCTTCGAGGAAGATCCGGTGCGCATCCTGCGCCTGGGCCGCTTTGCCGCGCGCTTCGGCGATTTCACCATCGCGCCCGAGACCCTGGAGCTGTGCCGGCGCATGGTCCAGGCCGGCGAGGCCGACGCGCTGGTGCCCGAACGCGTCTGGAAGGAACTGTCGCGCGGGCTCATGGCGTCCACGCCGTCGCGCATGCTGGGCGTGCTGCGCGATTGCGGCGCGCTGGCCCGGGTGATGCCGGAGCTGCAGGAGGTGGACGTCACGGCCGCCGACGTGGACCGCGCGGCCGGACTGGGCCTGCCGCTGCCCGGCCGCTATGCGCTGCTGTGCCGCCTGACGCCGGAACGCGAGGCGCTGGGCCGCCGGCTGCGCGTGCCCACCGAGTGCAACGACTACGCGCGCCTGCTGCCCGAGGTGCTGGCCGGGCTGGACGCGGCGCAGCAGGCGGCCGACGCCGCCGACGCGCAGCTGGCCTTGATGGAACGCGCCGACGCGCTGCGCAAGCCGCAGCGTTTCGCCGATCTGCTGGAGACGGCGGCGGTGTTGCGTCCGGTGGACCGGCAGGCGTGGCGCGCGCGCGTGGAAGCGGTGCGTGGCGTGGATGCGGGCGCGATCGCGCGGGCCAGCGCCGGCGATCCGGCGCGCATCAAGGAAGGGGTGCGCGCCGCGCGCCTGCAGCAGCTGCGCGCGGGCGCCGCGCCGCTATAGCTTGCCCAGCCGGTCGCCGCGCGCGAAGCCGGCCAGCGGCTGCGCGATGCCGCGCCCCACCGCCAGCACCTTGAACAGTTCGCCCATCTCCGCTTCGGACAGCAGCTTCTGCACGGGCGCGACGGTCTTGGCGTAGTTCTGCACGTCGGCCGGATCGAGCTGCGCGAGCAGCTCCATCAGCCCGGCGTTCATGAGGAAGCGGGCCTGCGAGGTATAGCCCAGGACCTGCAGGCCGGCGGCCTGCGCCGCGTCGGCCATCGCGGTGAAATCGACGTGCGCGGTGATGTCCTGCAGGCCGGGGGCGGTAAAGGGATCGCCGTGCGCGTGATGGCGCAGATGGCACATGAGCGTGCCGCCGGCGCGTTGCGGGTGGTAGTACTCGCCTTGCGGAAAACCGTAGTCCACCAGCAGCGCCGCGCCGCGTTCGAGCCAGCGGCCCATCGCGGCGATCCAGGCTTCGGCCTGCAGATTGATCTCGGAAACGTAGCCCGGCAGCGGCGGCATGCGGTCGGCCACGGCGGCGGCCAGCGCCGGCGGCGCCGGCCGGTCTTCCCAGACGAAGCCCTGCGCATCGTCGACCGCCACGCCGCGTTCCAGCACGGCGGCGCCGTCGTCGCTCCAGCGAAAGAGCGAGACCGGCATCGCGTCCAGCACTTCGTTGGCCAGCACGCAGCCGGCAAAGGCCTCGGGCAGCGCGTCCAGCCACTGCACGCGGTCGCCGAACGGCGCCAGTCTTTCGGCCTGGCGCGCGCGCAGGTCGGCCGACACTTCCAGGATCAGGTAGCGGGTCTGCGCCAGCCCCAGCGCATCCAGCTCGCGCAGCACGCCTTCGGCCAGCGCGCCGGTGCCGGCGCCGAACTCCAGCACGGCGTCGGCGCCGGTCTGGCGCAGCACCTCGGCGGCCTGACGCGCCAGCGTGCGGGCGAACAGCGGCGTCAGCTGTGGGGCCGTGACGAAGTCGCCCGCCGGCGTGGCGGCAGAGGCATCCGCTTCGGCCAGCTTGACGTTGCCTGCCGCGTAATAGCCCAGTCCCGGCGCGTACAGCGCCTGCGCCATCCAGCGGTCGAACGGCAGCCAGCCGCCATGGGCCGCGATGGCATCGCGCAGATGGGCGGCCGCGGCCTCGGAATGTTCGAGGGCGGTGGGCGACAGGGTGGGGAGATTGGCGGGGGCGGAGCGTTGCATGATCGGATGAGGCGGGGGGCAGGCCGCCATTTTAAGAAAACCCCGCGTCCGTTACCGGAGCGCGGGGTTTGCGTGGCTCAGGCCGTCGGATCAGCCGCGGCGGTCGAAGCGCTTGGGGCCGCCGGGGCGCTTGTCGAACGAGGGCTTGCCGCGGAAACCGCCTTCCGGACGGTCGCCGCCGCGGAAGCCGCCTTCGCGTTGCGGGCGGTCGCCGAAGCTGGCGCGGTCGTTGTAGCTGTGGCGTGAATCGCGGTCGCCGCCGCGGAAACCGCCTTCGCGCGGGCCGCGCTCGCTGAACGGACGCGGATCGCGCTGCGGACGGTCGCCGTAGCTGGGACGATCGTTGTAGCCGCGCGCCTCGCGCTCGCCGCCGCGGAAACCGCCCTCGCGCTGGGGACGGTCGCCCCAGGAGCGGTTGCCCTGGTAGCCGCCGTCGCGCTGCGGACGATCGCCGAAGCTGGGGCGGTCGCCGAAGGAACGCGCCGGACGGTCGCCGAACGGACGATTGCCCTGGTAGCCGCCCTCGCGCGGGGCGCTGTCGCGGTGGCCTTGGTAGCCGCCTTCACGCGGCTTGAACTCGCCGCGCGGGCCGCCGAAGGAACGGCCTTCGCGATGGCCCTGGTAGCCGCCGCCGGGACGCTTGCCGAACGGTTTGTCGCCGCGCGGGCCGCCGGTGGACGGACGCGGGGTGCGCTTGGGCTCCAGGCCGGCGATCACTTCGGGCGTGATCGACTGGCCGATGTAGTGCTCGATGCGGCGGACCTTGTGGCGCTCGGAATGCGTGGCCAGCGTGAACGCCAGGCCGTTGCGGCCGGCGCGGCCGGTGCGGCCGATGCGGTGCACGTAGTCCTCGGCCTGCATCGGCAGGTCGAAGTTGACGGCGTGGCTGATGCCCTGCACGTCGATGCCGCGGGCGGCCACGTCGGTGGCCACCAGGATGCGCAGCTGGCCGCGCTGCAGCTGCGACAGGGTGCGGGTGCGCTGGCGCTGGTTCATGTCGCCGTGCAGGGCGGCGGCGGCGAAGCCCTGGTCGGCCAGGTGGTCGGCCAGATCGTCGGCGCCGCGCTTGGTGGAGGTGAAGACGATGGCCTGGTCCAGCGAGGCGTCGCGCAGCACGTGGTCCAGCAACTGCATCTTGTGGCTGGCGTCGTCGGCGTACAGCAGGCTTTGCGTGATGTTGGTGTGCTTTTCCTTGTGGCCGGCGATCTCGATGCGTTGCGGCTCGCGCATCATGCGCGCGGCCAGCTTGGCGACGGTGCCGTCCAGCGTGGCCGAGAACAGCAGCGTCTGGCGGCCTTCGGGCAGGCGGCCGACGATGGTCTCGATGTCTTCGATGAAGCCCATGTCCAGCATGCGGTCGGCTTCGTCCAGCACCAGCGTGTGCACGGTGTTCAGCTTGACGCGGCCCGAGTTCAGGTGGTCGATCAGGCGGCCCGGGGTGGCGACCAGCACGTCCACGCGGCGCGACAGCGCCTTCAGCTGCGCGCCGTAGGGCATGCCGCCGACGACGGTGGCGGTGCGCAGGTCGGCCAGCTTGCGGCCGTAGGTGGCGGTGGCGTCGGTGACCTGCAGGGCCAGCTCGCGGGTCGGGGTCAGCACCAGCACCTGCACGCCTACGCCCTTGTTGGCGGGGTGCTGGGCGATGCGGTGCAGGGCCGGCAGCATGAAGGCGGCGGTCTTGCCGCTGCCCGTCTGCGAGGACACCATCAGGTCATGGCCGGCCAGCGCCTGCGGGATGGCGGCGGCCTGGACGGCGGTGGGGGTGGTGAAGCCAGCTTCTTGGACGGCCGACAACAGGGCGGGAGCGAGACCCAGGTTTTCGAAAGACATTACTTTCCCTTGCCGCAATCAATGCGACGCAATGCTTGGTCGGGCCAGGGGATTAGGCGGCCGGATCCAGGCGACGGTTGATGGAGCATCGTGCCGACCGGATCAACCATGCGCGTGGCGCGTTCTCGTGTACTGACTGGAACGCAGGGCGAAAGGAAAGGGGTCAGGAATCGATGATAGTTCGGCATGGGGCCGGGGCGGTTGCCCGGCGAACTGCGAAAACTTCCGCTAAATCAAGGCGGTAAATGCCGAACTCGTTTTGTGCAGTGCGGCGATCATAACCCGAATTCGCCTTGCAAGGGAATTATTTTTTTGTCCAGCTCCCAATCAATAGGGTTTTTCCCTTGGTTGGCCAGCCATTCGTTGGTTTTCAGAAAATGGCCGCAGCCCAGGAAGGGCACGGGCGGCCTTCTGGCCGACAGCGGCGAGGGGTGGTTGGCCATCAGGACCAGGTGGCCGCTGTCGGCCGGCAGCAGGGCCTGCTTGGCCTGGGCGTGGGCGCCCCACAACATGAAAACCTTGGGGGAGGGATCGCGCGCCACCAGGGCGATCAGCGCGTCGGTCACGGTTTCCCAGCCGCGCCGGGCGTGGGAGGCGGGCTGGCCGTCTTCCACGGTCAGCGCCGTGTTCAGCAGCAGCACGCCCTGTTCGGCCCAGCAGCTCAGGTCGTTGCCGGCCGGCACGCGAGATCCCGGGTACTCCAGCGCGATTTCGTTGAAGATGTTGCGCAGGCTGGGCGGGCGCTTGCAGTCGTCCGGCACCGAGAAGGCCAGGCCCTGGGCCTGGCCGGGGCCGTGGTAGGGGTCCTGGCCCAGGATCACCACGCGCACGTCCGAGGGCGCCAGGCCGTGCAGGGCGCGAAACGGCGTGGCGGGATAGACGGTGGCGCCTTCGGCCAGGCGTTTTTCCACGTGGGCGGTCACCGCGGCCAGCGCGTCGGCCACCGGCCGGTCGGAAAAGGCCGCCAGCCAGGCGGCGGGAAGTTGCGCCGTCTGGGCGGCGAGGGCGGCGGGAATCAGGCGGTTGTCGGTCGGCATGGGCGCGATTTTGGCACAGGGCGCGGCCGCGCCTCAGGCCGGCCAGCCGGCCTGGCGATAGGCCGAGTCCCAGAACATCCATTCCAGCTGGGCCGCGTGCGTGTAGGCCTGGTGCATCGCCGCCAGCGTCTGCGCCGAGGCCGATTCCGCGGCGCGATCCACCGAGGCGATCACGGCCCGCACCAGCGCATGGAATTCGTCGCTCGCGTAGGTGTCGATCCAGGCGGCGTAGGGATTGGGCCGGGCGGCGCGCGCGTGGATCTCGCGGCCGATCTCGGCGTAGATCCAGAAGCACGGCAGCAGGGCGGCCAGCGCCACCGGGTACGGCGCGCTCCAGGCGGTGGCGATCAGGAAGCTGGTGTAGTGGTGGCTGGCCGGCGTCAGCGGCGTGGCTTCGAAGGTGGCGGCGTCGATGCCGTACTGCTTCATGAAACCTTCGTGCAGCGAGCGTTCGGCGACCACCGCGCCGCGGGCGGCTTCGGCGAACTGCACCACGCCGTCGGCGTCGTCGGCCTTGGCGGCGGCGATGGCCAGCGCGCGTCCGAACGCCACCAGATAGTGCGCGTCCTGGATCATGTAGTGCTTGAACGCGCTCTCGTCGAGCTGGCCGCTGGCCAGTTCGCGGTTGAACGGCATGTCGCGCGTTTTTTCGTAAAGCGCGGCGTTGCGCGCCCAGGCGTCGGAGCTGAAAGACATGGGGATTCCTCGAGGCGGGTGGGCAGGCTGCCCGGCCAAAGGAGGCTAGGGTACCAAAGACCGGCGCGCCCCGAGGCGGGCCTCAGGCGTGGCGCTTGCCGTGCCGTCGGGCGTAATCCAGCAGCGCGTCGCGCAGCACCACGGCCTGGTTGTGCTCGGCGTCGTGGGCGCCATAGAGCAAGGTCAGCGGCCGCTTGCCGGCGGCCTGCAGCAGGGCTTCCAGGCGGGCCTGCTGCTCGGGCGCGGCCAGCTCGGCCAGGTATTTGCGGCGGAACTCGTCCCAGCGTTCCTCGACGTGGTTGAACCACTTGCGCAGTTCGGTGGTGGGCGCGAGGTCGCGGGCCCATTCGTCCAGCCCCAGGTCGTCGCGGCGCAGCCCGCGCGGCCACACGCGGTCCACCAGCGCGCGGTAGCTGCCTTGCGGTCCGGTGCCTTCGTAGACGCGTTGCAGGGTGATGGCGGGCGGTTTCATGGCGGCTCCTCGGGGTCGTGGCGGCTGATCCCGTCTACCGTCTACTTTAGCGCCGCCCGCCCGTCGTCATGGCGTTTCGGCGCGGCCGCCGGCGCGCAGCAGCACGAACCCCACGATGGCCGAGGCCAGCGAGCCCGTCAGCACGCCGATCTTGGTGGCGTCCACGGCGGCCGGGTCGGTGAAGGCCAGGGCGCCGATGAACAGGCTCATGGTGAAGCCGATGCCGCACAGCAGCGCGACGCCGTAGAGCTGGGTGTAGGTGGCGTGGCGCGGCAGGGTGGCGAGGCCGCTCTTGATGGCCAGCCAGGCAAAGCCGAACACGCCCAGCTGCTTGCCCAGGAACAGGCCCAGCGCCACGCCCAGCGGCACCGGCTGCGCCAGCGTGGCCAGCCCCAGGCCGGCGAAGGAGACGCCCGCGTTGGCGAAGCCGAACACCGGCACGATGAGCAGGGCCACCGGCTTGTGCAGCGCGTGTTCCAGCGCATGCAGCGGGGAATACTCGCCGGTATCGCCCTGGTTCTGCGGGCGCAGCGGGATGGCCAGGGCCAGCGCCACGCCGGCCAGCGTGGCGTGCACGCCGGATTTCAGGACGAAGTACCACAGCACCGCGCCGATCAGCAGATAAGGCGCCAGGCGCAGCACGCCCATGCGGTTCATGCAGAACAGCACGACCAGCAGGGCGCCCGCCATGCCCAGCGCGAAGGTATTGAGCGTGGACGTATAGAAGAGCGCGATGATGACGATGGCGCCCAGGTCGTCAAGAATGGCCAGCGCGGTCAGGAAGACCTTCAGCGAGGTCGGCACCCGGCTGCCCAGCAGCGCCAGGATGCCCAGCGCGAAGGCGATGTCGGTGGCTGCCGGGATGGCCCAGCCGCGCAGCGTCTCGGGGCTGCCGGCGTTGATCAGCACGTAAATCAGCGCCGGCAGCACCATGCCGCCCACCGCCGCGATGCCCGGCAGCACGATGCGGGCCGCGCCGCGCAACTGGCCGTCCAGCACCTCGCGCTTGATTTCAAGGCCGACCAGCAGGAAGAACACCGCCATCAGGCCGTCGTTGATCCAGTGCAGCACGCTTTCCTTGAGCACGACCGGGCCGGCCTGGAAGCCGAACTTGGTTTCGAGCGCGCCGAAGTAGTACGGCGCGGCCGGACTGTTGGCGACGATCAGCGCGACCAGCGCGGCCAGCATCAGGACATAGCCGCCGAGCGCTTCGGACTGCAGGAAGGCCTGGAAGAGGGAGGGGGATTTGGGGGTGGACGAAGCCGGTCGATTCACTTTTTACGGCCTTGATTACATTTTGATAATATACGCAGCGAGAACCTGAATTTTACCTGAATACATGAACGATGGCGCTCTATTTCGGATATCTTCGCTGATTTTCAGCAAAAAACGGGCGATTCGCATTCAATCTTTATCCCGCGGTCTCGGACCGATTCCCCTGCCGTATCCGAAAATCCTCTACTAGAGTCTGGCCCAGGCGCATGACCGCGCGATAACCATCCGCCGATTCCCGCAATCGGCCTTTCCCGAAATTCCGATCCGCCCCTCGGTCGAGCCGTCCCGGCAACGCCGGCCAGTACATGCCTTTATCTCCTCTTACGGTATTGACCTACACCCCCGCCCGGCCCGGCGCCGCCAGCCGCCTGGTAGATGTCGGCGACGCCCTCGCCGCGCCGGCCGGCCCCATCGCCCACGGCGTTTACCGAACCCACAGGCTCGCGCCCAGCGCGCGCCTGCTGGCCTGGGCCCGTGCCGGGGCGCGTTTCGACCTCTCCCGCACGGGCGCGGCGCGCGTCTGGGCGGACGGCAGCCTGCAGGCCTCCGAGTGCCCGCATGAATGTTGCGCCACGGGTGCGGCCGCGCTGGACCCCGAAGACATCGCCTACCTGGGCGCGTACCTGATGCACCAGGGCCGCCGCTGGAGCGATACGGACGACGCCTCCCCATCATGCTGAACGCCGCCGAAACGCCGCGCCGGCCCGCCGCGGGCCTGCGCATCCTGCATACCGAAGCCGCCACTTCGTTCGGCGGGCAGGAGTTCTGCATCTACAAAGAAATGATCGCCATGCGCGAGCGCGGCCACCATCTCGAGGCGCTGTGCCAGCCCGAGGCGGAACTGGGCCGCCGCCTGCGCATGGCGGGGTTCACGGTGCACCTGATGCCCATGGACGGCCCGCACAATTTCCTGCGGGGCGTGGCGTCGGTGCGGCGCCTGCTGCGGCGCGGGGGCTTCGACGTGGTCAATACGCACAGCCGGCGCGACACCGTGCTGGCCGCGATCGCGGCGCGCCTGGCCGGCACGCCGCTGATCGTGCGCACGCGGCATCTGGCCAAGCCCATCAATTCGCTCTATGCCTACACCTGGCTGGCGCATCGCGTCATCGCGGTCAGCGCCTATGTGCGCAAGCAGCTGCTCGACGGCGGCGCGCGGCCCGCGTCCATCGCCACCATCCATTCGCCGGTGGTGCTGCCGCAGGCGCGCCAGGGCGTCTGCGTCCGGCGCGAACTGGGCTTGGCCGCGGACGACCTGGTCATCGGCTGCGTGGCCGTGATGCGGGCGGACAAGGGCCACGCCGACCTGATCGAGGCCTTCCACCGCATTTCCGGCGCGTTCCCGCAGGCCCGGCTGGTGCTGGCGGGCGACGGCATGCCGCTGTTCGAGCGCCTGCAGGCGCAGGCGGCTTCGCTGGGGCTGGCGCCGCGCGTGCATTTCCTGGGCCGGCGCGACGACATCGGCGACGTGATGGCGGCCTTCGACGTGTTCGCGCTGCCCACACAGCGCGAGGCGCTGGGCACCGTCTTTATCGAGGCCGCGGCCATGGGCGTGCCGGTCATCGGCGGCAACGTGGGCGGGGTGCCGGAAACCATGCAGGCGGACGTGACCGGCCTGCTGGTGCCGCCGCGCGATCCGGCCGCGCTGGCGGCGGCGCTGGAGCGCCTGCTGGCCGACCCCGGGCTGCGCCGGAGCATGGGCCGGGCAGGCAGAGACTGGATACGCGGGCAGGGGTTGTTCTCGGCGGAAACCGCCGCCAGCCAGGTCGAGCAGGCCTACTCGCGCTGGCTGGCCGAACTGGGCGCGCGCTAGTGCGCTAGTGCCAGAGCAGGGCGTTCATCGCCTCGACCAGCCGGTTGCGGTAGCGCGGCAGCAGGGCCTGCAGTTCCGCGCGCCGCGCCTTCCATTCCTCGGATTCCGCGCCCTGCGCCACGCGCGGCGGCGCCCAGATCGCGTCGGGGAAGTGGCGGTCGCCGCGCCAGCGCGGGATCACATGCCAATGCAGGTGCGGCACCATATTGCCCAGCGAGGCCAGGTTGACCTTGTCGGGCGACAGTATCGATTGCTGCGTTTCCTCCACCACGTACACGGCCCGCATCAGCAGGTCGCGTCCATGCGTGGACAGGCTGGTCATTTCGGCCAGGTGGCCGTTCCAGACCACCCGCGTGAAGCCGGGATAATCCGGGTCGGCGACTTCGATGATGCGCAGGTGCGGGCCGCGCCACAGCAGCGCGCCGCCGTCTTCCTGGCACAGCGGACAGTTGGGATCACGTGCGCTCATGTCAGCGTTTTCCGGTATTGAATGAAGCCGGAGCGGTCGGCGATGCGGTCGTACAACTGGATGGCGGTGGCGTTGGTTTCATGGGTCAGCCAGTATACGCGCGCGCAATTGGCCGCGGCCGCCTGCGCGTAGACGTGTTCGATCAGCTTGCGGCCCGCGCCGGCGCCGCGCACGTCCGGGGCCACGTACAGGTCCTGCAGATAACAGTAGTCGCCGGCGGTCCAGGTCGAGCGGTGGAAGATCCAGTGCACCAGTCCGATGGCGCGGCCGCTGTCGTAGGCCAGCGCGGCGTGCATGGGCTGCGCGCCGTCCAGCAGGCGCGCCCAGGTGTTGCGCGTGACGGCGTCGTCGATGTCGACGCGGTAGAAGTCCTGGTAGCCCTTCCACAGCGGCAGCCAGGCGTCGAAGTCGGCGGCGACGATGGGTCGGATCTCTACGGTACTCATGGCGGGCCCCTCCGGCGGGATTTCAGAGCTGGGTTTCCAGGGCTTCGACGATGTGCCGCAGCACCTGCACGCGAGCGTAGCGCTTGTCGTTGGCCGAGACCACATGCCAGGGCGCGCGGGCCACGTCGGTGCGGGCCAGCATTTCGTTGGCCGCGGCCGCGTAGTCCTGCCATTTGTCGCGGTTGCGCCAGTCCTCGGCGGTGATCTTGAAATTCTTGAACGGCGATTTCTCGCGTTCCTTGAATCGTTCCAGCTGCACGTCCGGCGTGATCGCCAGCCAGAACTTCAGCACCAGCGCGCCGCTGGCGGCCAGCTGCCCTTCGAAGTCGTTGATCTCGGCGTAGGCCCGGCGCCATTGGGCCGGCGGGGTCAGTTTCTCGACGCGTTCGACCAGCACGCGGCCGTACCAGGACCGGTCGAAGATGGCGATGCGCCCATGGCGCGGCACCTGGCGCCAGAACCGCCACAGATAGGGGCGGGCCAGCGCTTCGCTGCCTGGCGCGGCGATGGGCGTGATGTCGAACTGGCGGGCGTCCAGCGCATGCGTCACGCGCCGGATGGCGCCGCCCTTGCCGGCGGCGTCCTGCCCCTCGAACACCAGCACCAGCGAACGCTCCTGGAACTTGCGCGAGCGCGCCGCGCGCGCCAGCCGGCCCTGCAGCAATCCGAGTTCGGACTCGTAGTCGCTCTTGTCGAGGCGCGCGTCATAGTCCAGCTGGCCCAGCCGGTCCGCCACGCGCGTCGGCCGCGAGTGGGGCACGAAGCTGGCCGGAATGCGCGGCACGCCGCGCTGGCGCATGGCGGCCAGCACCGCCTCGGCCGTGCGCGCCGTGCGCATCTGCTCGTCGGCGCTGGGGATCACGACCCAGGGCGCATGGCCGCTGTCGGTATGGTTCAGCACCGTCTGCCCGGCGTTGCGGATGCGGTCGTACTTCTTGTAGACCTTGAGGTCGACCGGGCTGACCTGCCACGAGGTCTCGGGGCTGGCCAGCAGGCGCTTGGCGCGCGCCTTCTGGGCCTGGGCCGACAGGTGGAACCAGAGTTTCACGATCTGCACGCCTTCGGCGGCCAGCATCGCCTCGAAGCGCCGGATCGCGAC
The DNA here is from genome assembly GCF_057359325.1 of Achromobacter sp. MUI-25009338. Taxonomy (NCBI): domain Bacteria; kingdom Pseudomonadati; phylum Pseudomonadota; class Betaproteobacteria; order Burkholderiales; family Alcaligenaceae; genus Achromobacter; species Achromobacter sp. MUI-25009338. The sequence continues at coordinate 5,535,683 of NZ_CM170627.1, read as the reverse complement.
GGCCTGCGCCTCGATGCTGTCCTGGTCGGGCCGCTTGCGCATGGCCTCCAGGATCATCGGCGCGTACCAGGAGCCGAACACGATGCCGGTGCTGCCCTTGGGCGGCAGATCGTTCCAGTAGCGCCACAGCGGCGGACGTTCCAGTTCCTCGCCGACGCGCGGGCCGTAGGCCAGCGTCTTGATGTGGCGCGGGTCCATCCATTCGTTGAGCAGGTTGATGGTGGCGCCCTTGCCGGCGCCGTCGATGCCGGCCACCACCACCAGCAGCGTCTTGTCGGCCTTGGCCAGACGCTGGTATTGCGCATTCAGCAGGGCGACGCGCAGCCGCGCCTCCATCGGCTTGAATGCCTCTTTCGAGAGGCTGGGGTCGGCTTCGGCTTCGGCAAACATGGACGGTCCGTCGGTCGGCATTTCTGCGATCGGCCGATCTTGCGGGATAAGTCCGGGGCACGCAAGCCCGGCGCGCAAGCCCGCGCCGTTCAGAGCGCGTCGACGGGTATCTTCAGGTAGCGCACGCCGTTGTCTTCGGCCGGCGGGAAGTGGCCGGCGCGGATGTTGACCTGGATGGCCGGCAGGATCAGGGTGGGCATGGAAAGCGTGGCGTCGCGCCGCGTGCGCATGGCCACGAACTCGTCCTCGCCGATGCCGTCGCGCACATGGATGTTGGCGCGGCGCTGTTCGGCCACTGTGGTCTGCCAGGCGGCTTCGCGGCCGGCGGGCGGGTAGTCGTGGCACATGTACAGCTTGGTCTCGGCGGGCAGGCTCAGCAGGCGCTGGATGGAGCGGTACAGCTGATGGGCGTCGCCGCCGGGGAAGTCGCAGCGCGCGGTGCCCACGTCGGGCATGAACAGCGTGTCGCCCACGAAGGCGGCGTCGCCGATCAGGTAGGCCATGTCGGCCGGCGTATGCCCCGGTACGTGGATGGCCTGCGCCGTCAGCGCGCCGATGCGGAAGGTCTCGCCGTCGGCGAACAGGTGGCCGAACTGCGAGCCGTCGAGCTGGAACGCCGGCTCCAGGTTGAAGATCTTCTTGAACACGCCCTGTACGGTCCGGATGCTTTGCCCGATGGCGATGACGCCGCCGAGCTGCCGCTGCAGATAGGGCGCGGCCGAAAGATGGTCGGCGTGGGCGTGGGTTTCCAGCAGCCATTCGGTCTTCAGGCCGTGCTGGCGCACGTAGTCGGCCACGCGGTCGGCGCTGCCGGTGCTGGTGCGGCCCGACTTGGGATCGTAGTCGAGCACGGAGTCGATGATGGCGCAGGCGCCGCCCGGGGCCGTTTCATGGACCACGTAGGTGATGGTGGCGGTGACGGGGTCGAAAAAGCCTTGGATATGAGAGGGCATGGACGCTCGCCTGGCAGCGCATTGCTGCGTGCATAAAACAATATATGTTTTTCAATAATATTGTTGAATATTCTATCGGTCAATATAATGATCAACATCCTCCAGGCAGATTGATGCTCATCAAATGAACGAAGTGCTGACCGAATGCGAGGTCGCCGTCCTGCGCGAATCCGCATCCCAGGCCTGCGCGCTGCTCAAGGCGCTGGCCAACGAAGACCGTCTGCTGCTGCTGTGCCAGCTGGTGCAGAACGAACGCAACGTCGGCGAACTCGAGGCGCTGACCGGCATCCGCCAGCCCACGCTGTCGCAGCAGCTGGGCGTGCTGCGCGACGAAGGGCTGGTGGCGACGCGGCGCGTCGGCAAGTATGTGTACTACCAGATGGCCAGCTTCGAGGTCAGCCAGGTCATGAAGACCCTGTCCAGCCTGTATTGCGGGCGCGCCATGGAGTCGCTCAAGTGACGCTGGACTGGCCGGCCTTCACTCCTGTTGCCTCCGCCCTGGGCGGCCTGCTGATCGGCGCGGCCGCGGTGCTGATGATGGGCGGCGCGGGCCGCATCGCCGGCATCAGCGGCATCCTGGGCGGACTGCTGGGGCCCGCGGGCGCGGGCCGGAGCTGGCGGCTGGCCTTTCTGGCGGGCCTGTTCGCCGCGCCCTGGCTGTACCGGCTGGGCGCGGCGCTGCCCGCCATCGCCGTCGAAGCCGGCACGGCCAGGCTGATCGCCGCCGGCCTGCTGGTGGGCCTGGGCACGCGCTATGCGTCGGGCTGCACCAGCGGCCACGGCGTCTGCGGCATATCTCGCGGCTCGCCGCGTTCGCTGGCGGCGACCGCGCTGTTCATGGCGGCGGGCTTCGTCACCGTCTACGCCCTGCGCCACCTGGGAGGCAGCTGACATGGCCGCCTTGTTCGCATTCGCATCGGGCCTGGTGTTCGGCCTGGGACTGATCGTCTCGGGCATGGCCAACCCCGCCAAGGTGCTGGGTTTTCTGGACCTCGCCGGCGCCTGGGACCCGTCGCTGGCCTTCGTGATGGGCGGCGCGGTGCTGGTGACGGCGGCCGGCTTCGCCGTGCTGCGGCGCCGTCGCGCCAGCCTTTCGGGCGAACCGCAGCACTGGCCGACCGCCGCTCGCATCGACAAGCGCCTGGCGCTGGGCAGCCTGGCGTTCGGCGCGGGCTGGGGCCTGGCCGGCTTCTGTCCGGGCCCCGCGCTGGTGGCGGCGTCGGCCGGCGTGCGCGAGGCGCTGGTGTTCGTGGCCGCCATGCTTGCCGGCATGGCGGTATTTGCAATCCTTGAAAGAATCAAAAGCCGGTAGACCGGCATGGAGACAAGCATGCCCATGACGCAAAGCCAACGAGATTTCGACGTGCTTGTGGTGGGCGGGGGCGCGGCAGGCATAGGCGTGACCGCCAGCCTGCTGCGCCGGCGTCCGGACCTGCGCATCGGGGTCATCGAGCCCAGCGACAAGCACTATTACCAGCCCGCCTGGACCCTGGTGGGCGGCGGCGCTTTCGACGTGGCCAAGACCGTGCGCGCGACCCGCGACGTGATGCCGGCGCGCGCCACCTGGCTGCAGGCCGCCGCGGCCGGCTTCGAACCCGAGGCCGACCGCGTGCTGCTGGCCGACGGCCGCGCCGTGACCTACCAGCAGCTCATCGTCTGCCCCGGCCTGCGCCTGGCCTGGGAACAGGTGGACGGCCTGACCGAGACGCTGGGGCGGCAGGGCGTCACGTCCAACTACCGCTACGACCTGGCGCCCTACACCTGGGAACTGGTGCGCGGCCTGAAGGGCGGGCAGGCGCTTTTCACGCAGCCGGCCATGCCCATCAAATGCGCCGGCGCGCCGCAAAAAGCGATGTACCTGGCGTGCGACCACTGGCGGCGCAGCGGCGTGCTGGACCGCATCGAGGTCGAGTTCGACCTGGCCGGCGCCGCGCTTTTCGGCGTGCCGACCTTCGTGCCGCCGCTGATGCGTTACGTAGAAAGCTACGGCATCGCGCTGGCCTTCAATTCGGCGCTGGTGGCCGTGGACGGCGCCGCCCGCAAGGCCTGGTTCGACGTAAAGGGCGAAGACGGCGCGGTGGCGCGCGTGGAGAAGTCTTTCGACATGCTGCACGCCGTGCCGCCGCAGACGCCGCATGCCTTCATGAAGAACAGCCCGCTGGCCGACGCCGCCGGCTGGTGCGAGGTCGACCCGGCCACGCTGCGCCACGTCCGCCACGCCAACGTGTTCGGGCTGGGCGACGGCATCTGCACGACCAACGCCAAGACCGCGGCGGCCGCGCGCAAGCAGATCGTCACGGTCGCCGAAAACCTGCTGGCGCTGCGCGAAGGCCACGCCATGCCGGTGGCCTACGACGGCTACGGCTCCTGCCCGCTGACGGTGGAGCGCGGCCGCGTCGTGCTGGCGGAATTCGGCTACGGCGGCAAGCTGCTGCCGACCTTCCCGCTGGACCCGACCGTGCCGCGCAAGAGCGCCTGGTTCCTCAAGGCCAGGATGCTGCCGTGGATCTACTGGAACGGCATGTTGAAGGGCCGTGAATGGCTCGCCCGGCCGTTCGGCAACTGAGCGCGCGTCCATGATCGCGACAGTCTGGGCGGCCAGCGCGGCGCTGGGCGGCTGCGTGGGCCTGATACTCGGGCTGACCGGCGCGGGCGGGGCCATCATGGCCGTGCCCCTGCTGGTCTTCGGCCTGCATCTGCAACTGGCGCAGGCCGCGCCCATCGCCCTGCTGGCCGTGGGCCTGTCGGCCGCGCTCGGCGCGGTGCTGGGCCTGCGCAAGGGCCAGGTGCGCTACCGGGCGGCGGGCTTCATGGCGCTGACCGGCATCATCGTGTCGCCGCTGGGGCTTTGGGCCGCGAGGCGCCTGCCGAACGCGCCGCTGTCCATTGTTTTCGCAGGCGTGCTGGGCCTGGTGGCGTGGCGCATGTGGCGCCAGGGCGCCGGCGCCGCGGCGGCGGCCGTGCAGGCGACGCGCGTGCCGCCGTGCCAGCTCAACGCCGGCACCGGCCGGCTGCGCTGGACCGCGCCCTGCGCGCGCGCCTTGACCGGCACGGGCGTGATCGCCGGTTTCCTGTCGGGGCTGCTGGGCGTGGGCGGGGGCTTCGTGATCGTGCCGGCGCTGCGCCGCGCGACCGACCTGCCGATGCAGGCCATCGTGGCCACCTCGCTGGGCGTGATCGCGCTGGTGTCGGCCAGCGGCGTAGTGGCCGCGACGGCGGGCGGTCACCTGGACTGGGCGATCGCGGCGCCGTTCACGGCGGCCGCGGTGCTGGGCATGCTGGCCGGGCGCGCGGTCGCCGACCGCTTCGCACCGCGCCGCCTGCAGCAGGGTTTCGCGCTGTTCGCCGCCGTGGTGGCCGCGGCGATGCTGGCCAAGGGCGTGATGGCGCTGGCCGCCTATTCGTAGGTGCGCACGTCGTCGATGACCTTGCCGTCGTTCGGCAGGCTGCCGACGTCCACCCATTGCACGTCGCTGCGCAGCTTGGTGACGTCGCGCACCGATTCCGCGATGCGCTGGCCGAGTTCCTCGCTGCGGTCCTGCGATTCCACCTTGAGCACCATGCGGTCGGACCCGGTGTTGCCGCTGATCACCAGCCGCGCGCGCAGGATTTCCGGATGGCGGCGCGCCACGTCGGCCACCTGCGACGGATGCACGAACATGCCGCGCACCTTGGTGGTCTGGTCGGCGCGGCCCATCCAGCCCTTGATGCGGGTATTGGTGCGCCCGCAGGGCGACAGGCCCGGCATGACGGCCGACAGGTCGCCGGTGCCGAAGCGCACCAGCGGGTAGTCGGGATTGAGCGTGGTGACCACGACCTCGCCGACTTCGCCGTCGGGCACCGGCTCGCCGGTGCCGGGGCGCACGATCTCGACGATGATGTCCTCGCCCAGCACCAGGCCTTCGCGCGCCGGCGTCTCGAAGGCCACCATGCCCAGGTCGGCGCTGCCGTAGGCCTGGTAGCCCTCGATGCCGCGCGCCGCCAGCCAGTCGCGCAGCGACGGCGGGAAGGCCTCGCCCGAGACCAGCGCGCGGCGCAGCGAATCCAGCTTCACGCCGAGTTCGTCGGCCTTCTCCAGGATGATCTTGAGAAAGCTGGGCGTGCCGGTGTAGCCGGTGGGCGCGAGATCCTGGATCGCGCGCACCTGCTGTTCGGTCTGCCCGGTGCCGCCGGGAAACACGCTGCAGCCGACGGCGTGCGCCGCGGTTTCCATCATGGAGCCGGCGGGGGTGAAGTGATAGGAGAAACAGTTGTAGGCCAGCTCGCCGGCGCGGAATCCCGCCGCGTGCAGGGCGCGCGCGAAGCGCCAGTAGTCGGCGCGCGCGCTTTCCGGTTCGTAGATGGGGCCGGGCGAAGCGAACACGCGCAGCGCCTCGCCCCAGCCGATCGCGGAGAAGCCGCCGAAGGCCTTGCGCGGCCCGGCGGGCGCGGCCGCGTCGCCGCGGCTGTGCTGCTGGCGTTCCAGCAGCTCGTGCTTGCGCAGCACCGGCAGGCGCGCCAGCGCGGCGCGCGAGGTGATGGTGGCGGGGTCGACGCCGCGCAATTGCTCGGCGATGGCCGGCGCCCGGGCCATGGCCCGGGCGATCGCGCCGGGCAGGGCGGCCATCAGATCGCGCTCGCGCTGCTCGGGCTGGCGGGTTTCCAGAACATCGAAAAACTCGGACATGGGATCGCACCCTCTCGTGTGCCGTACTGCGGTGTCGTTGCCGGCGGCGGGCCGGGCCGCGCCGGCTTCGCCGCGTCAGGAATCAGGCCAGCCAGCGTTTGCGGCGGCGGTAGAACTTGTTGTCCCGGAAACTCTTGCGCTCGCCGCTGGAGATGCCCAGGTAGAACTCTTTGACGTCCTCGTTCTCGGCCAGGTCGGAGGCGGCGCCGTCCATCATCACGCGGCCGTTTTCGAGGATGTAGCCGTAGTCGGCGTAGCGCAGCGCGATGTTGGTGTTCTGCTCGGCCAGCAGGAAGCTGACGCGCTCGCGCTGGTTCAGGTCGCGCACGATCTCGAAGATCTCCTCCACGATCTGCGGCGCCAGCCCCATGGACGGCTCGTCCAGCAGGATCATGTTGGGATTGGCCATCAGCGCGCGGCCGATGGCGGTCATCTGCTGCTCGCCGCCCGAGGTGTAGCCGGCCTGGCTGGCGCGGCGCTGCTTCAGGCGCGGAAAATACTGGTAGACCCGGTCCAGCGCCGCCGCGGTGTCGCCGCGCCCCATGTTGCGCGTATAGGCGCCGGTCAGCAGGTTCTCTTCGATGGTCAGGTGCGCGAAGCAGTGGCGGCCTTCCATCACCTGGACCACGCCGCGCTTGACCAGCTCGGCCGGAGACAGCTTTTCGATGCGCTGGTCGCGGTACTGGATATAGCCCTTGGTCACGTCGCCGCGCTCGCCCTTGAGCAGGTTCGAGATCGCCCGCAGCGTGGTGGTCTTGCCCGCGCCGTTGGCGCCCAGCAGCGCCACGATCCGGCCTTCCGGCACCTGCAGGGACACGCCCTTGAGCACCAGGATGACGTGGTTGTAGATCACCTCGATGCCGTTGACGTCGAGCAGCACCTTTGGGGCGTCAGCGGCGGCGATATTGGTGGCGTTCATGATCGTTCCTGCTGCGTGGTGAAAGTCGGCCCGCCAGGACCGGCCATCGATTCATACGAAAGTCGAAAGAAAGAGAAAGAACTTCCCCGAAGCACGCCAGACACCGCATGTAGCCGGCGCCCCCAAGCGGGGCCGCGGCAGATCCGGCTTTGCCGGTCTCCAGCGGCGCCCCCCTGGGGGGGAAGCGCCGCCGGCGCTTCGGGGGGGGTCTACTTGCACTCGCGGGGCGTGATGTTCTTTTCCTTGGCGTACTTCGCGGCGCCTTCCTTCACCATCGGGTCCAGGATGGACTTGTCGGACTGGTACCAGTCGGAGACGACCTTGAACTTCGCGCCGTCCCACTGCACGATGCGGGCCCAGTCGTCGCCCATGTGGTTGCCGCAAGAGGTCTTGACCGGGCGCATGATCTTGCCGAAGCCGAGCTTGTCGAGCTTCTCCTGCGTCAGGTCGAGGTTCTCGAAGCCCCAGCGCACCTGTTCCGGCGTGAGCGCCTTGCCCTTGCCGTACTTTTCCTGCGCGGCGCGGATCGCCTCGACCTGCAGCATCGAGATCATCATGCCGCGCGTGTGCGCGATGGTGCCCAGCGTGGTGTTGCCCGACTTGTCCGAGCCCTGGCCCTTGTCGTAGACGTACTTCTTCAGGTCGTCGTAGACCTTGTCGTGGTCGGCGCCGCTGTTGTGGATGGTGATGGCGTTGTAGCCCTTGGCGACGTCGCCGAGGTCCTTCACGTCGCCTTCGGAGCCGGCCCACCAGATCGCGTACATCTTGTCCCGCGGATAGCCGCTGGCCTGGGCTTCGCGGATGGCGGTGGGCGTCATGATGCCGGCGCTCCACAGCAGCACGTAGGCCGGACGCGCCTGGCGGATCTGCAGCCAGGTGGACTTCTGTTCCACGCCGGGGGCGGTCACGGGATAGAGCAGCAGCTCGAAGCCTTCCTTGGCCGCGCGCTTCTGCAGCAGCGGGATCGGCTCCTTGCCGTAGGGCGAATCGTGATAGACCAGGGCGATCTTCTTGCCCTTGAGCTTGGCCATGCCGCCTTCTTTCTTGGCGATGTCCTGGATCATCACGTCGGCCGCGGTCCAGTACGTGCCCAGCAGCGGGAAGTTCCATTCGAACACGCTGCCGTCGACCGACTGCGACAGGCCGTAGCCCATGGTCTCGACCGGCACCTTGTCGACCATGGCCTTGTCGCTGACGGCGAAGGTGATGCCGGTGGACTGGGTATCGAAGCCCGAGGCGCCGGTGCCCTTGCCCTTGAGGCGTTCATAGCACTCCACGCCGCGGTCGGTGGCGTAGGCGGTTTCGCACTCTTCGTACGTGATCTTGACGCCGTTGACGCCGCCGTCGCGTTCGTTGACCAGCTTCAGGTAGTCCAGCTTGCCGTCCGCCCAGGGAATCCCCAGCGGGGCGAAGGATCCGGTGCGATACACCAGCAGCGGAACGAACTGCTCTTCTGCCGCCATCGCCGGCGTGGCCACGGCGCCAACGGCGCCGGCTGCGGCCACCAGGGCTGCCGCCAACTTCAGGTTAAGACGCTTCATCTCCATTTACCTCCTGCGTGGTGTTGGGTCCATGAACCCTGGGACACCGGGGTTGGCCCGGTCTTGAGCCGGGTATTCAGTACAGCAATGTGCTAGTGGGGGAAGGGCCAGATGCGGAGTTTTTCCTTGCCGATGCTCCACAGGCGGGCCAGTCCATGCGGTTCCGCGATCAGGAAGAACACGATCAGCGCGCCGAACACCATGTGCTCGACGTGCGCCGCGGTGTCCACCGACAGCGACAGGCCCAGCATGTGCGGCACGTTGGTCAGCGCCACCGGCACCAGCACGATGAACGCGGCGCCGAAGAAGCTGCCGATGATCGAGCCCAGCCCGCCGATGATGACCATGAACAGCAGCTGGAACGAACGCCCCAGGTCGAAGGCCAGCGGTTCCCACGAACCCAGATGGATGTAGCCCCACAGCGCGCCGGCCACGCCGACGATGAAGGAGCTGACCGCGAACGCCGTGAGCTTGGCGTACATGGGGCGGATGCCGATGACCGAGGCCGCCACGTCCATGTCGCGGATCGCCATCCACTGGCGGCCGATGGCGCCGCGCACCAGGTTCTTGGCCAGCAGGCTGAACACCACCACCAGCGCCAGCACGAAGAGATACCTCTCCAGCGCGCTCTGCACCGGCAGGCCGAAGAAGTGCAGCGGCGGCACCGACACGTTGCCCGACGAGGAGTAGTTGGTGAAGAACGGGATGCGCAGGAACGCCCAGTCCACGAAGAACTGCGCCGCCAGCGTCGCCACCGCCAGGTACAGGCCGCGGATGCGCAGGCTGGGTATGCCGAAGACCACGCCGACGATGGTGGCGAAGAAGCCCCCCAGCAGGATCTGCACGATCAGCGGGATCTCGGGAAAGCGCACGCCGAAGTTCCACGCCGCATAGGCGCCGACGGCCATGAAGGCGCCGGTGCCCAGCGAGATCTGGCCGCAATAGCCCACCAGGATGTTCAGGCCCACGGCGGCCAGCGCCAGGATCAGGAACGGGATCAGGATGGCGCGCAGCAGGTAGTCGCTGGCCAGCGCCGGCACGGCGATGAAGGCCGCCGCCAGCAGCAGCCAGATGAAGATGCGGTCCTGGCGGATCGGGAAGATCTGCTGGTCGCTGCGATAGCTGGTCTTGAATTGGCCGTTTTCGCGATAGAACATGTTTTATTCCTCAGACCCGGTCGATGATCTTCTCGCCGAACAGCCCTTGCGGACGGAACAGCAGGAACACCAGCGCAAGCACATAGGCGAACCAGATTTCGATACCGCCGCCCACGAGCGACCCCAGGTAGACCTCCGACAGTTTTTCTCCGACGCCGATGATCAGGCCGCCCAGGATGGCGCCCGGCACCGAGGTCAGCCCGCCCAGGATCACCACCGGCAGCGCGCGCAGCGCCGCGGTCGAAAGGGTGAACTGCACGCCGAACTTCGAGCCCCAGATCACGCCGGCCACCAGCGCCACCAGGCCCGCCACGCTCCAGACGATGACCCAGATGCGGTTCAGCGGAATGCCGATGGATTGCGCCGCCTGGTGATCGTCGGCCACCGCGCGCAGTGCGCGGCCGGTCGAGGTGTACTGGAAGAACAGCGCCAGCGTCGCCACCAGCAGGGCGGCGATCACGGCCGCGGTCAGGTCTTCCAGGTTGATCAGCAGGCCGCCCTCGAACACGGAGTCCAGGATCAGCAGCGGGTCCTTGGGCATGCCGACGTTGATGGAATACACCGAGCTGCCGAAGGTGATCTGGCCCAGGCCGTCCAGGAAGTAGCTGATGCCCAGCGTGGCCATGAGCAGGGTGGTGGCCTCCTGGTTGACCAGGTGGCGCAGCACGTAGCGTTCGATGGCCACGGCCAGCAGGAACATCACGCCGGCGCTGACGATGAAGGCCAGCACGTTGGCCAGGATCATGTTGTCGAAGCCCAGCCATTGCGGCAGCCACTCCGAGAAACGCGCCATGGACAGCGCGGCCACCAGCACCATCGCGCCCTGCGCGAAGTTGAAGACGCCGGAAGCCTTGAAGATCAGCACGAAGCCCAGGCCGATCAGCGCGTACAGCATGCCGCTCATCAGGCCGCCGAATAAGGTCTCTAGAAAAAATCCCATGTCTGTCCGCCTCAGTGCGACACGCCTAGATAGGCCTTGACCACTTCTTCGTTTGCCCGGACCTCGTCCGGCTTGCCGTCGCCGATCTTCTTGCCGTAGTCCAGCACCACCACGCGGTCGGAGATGTCCATGACCACGCCCATGTCGTGCTCGATCAGCACAATGGTGGTGCCGAATTCGTCGTTCACGTCGAGGATGAAGCGGCTCATGTCCTGCTTTTCTTCGATGTTCATGCCGGCCATGGGCTCGTCCAGCAGCAGCAGGCGCGGCTCCATCGCCAGCGCGCGGCCCAGGTCCACGCGCTTTTGCAGGCCGTAGGGCAGCCGGCCCACCGGGGTCTTGCGGTAAGCCTGGATCTCCAGGAAGTCGATGATGTTCTCGACGAACTCGCGGTGCTGGATTTCCTCGCGCTCGGCGCGGCCCAGGCGGAAGGCCTGCGCCAGCAGCCCGCACTTCATGCGCAGGTTGCGGCCGGTCATGATGTTGTCCAGCACGCTCATGCCCTTGAACAGCGCCAGGTTCTGAAAGGTGCGCGCGATGCCCATTTCGGCGGCGCGGCGCGGATTCATGCGCGAGAAGTGCTCGCCGCGGAAGGCGATGGCGCCTTCCTGCGGCGTATAGACGCCGTTGATGACGTTGAGCATCGAGCTCTTGCCGGCGCCGTTGGGGCCGATGATGGCGCGGATCTCGTGTTCGCGCACGTTGAAGGAAATGTCGGTCAGCGCCTTGACGCCGCCGAACGACAGGGAAATGTTCTGCATGTCCAGCATGACGTCGCCGATACGCTGGTCGCGGTCGTTGTGGCTCATGGTCTACGCGGCTCGGGCGGTGATGGCGGGAAACGTCTTTACCGGGCGGATCTTCAGGTCCGCCGAAATCTTGCCGGTGCGTCCGTCTTCGAATTTCACTTCGGTCTCGATGAACTGCGACTGCTTGCCGCCGTACAGCGCGTCGATCAGCACGCCGTACTTCTGCGCGATGAAGGCGCGGCGCACCTTGCGCGTGCGGGTCAGTTCGTCGTCGTCGGGATCGAGCTCCTTGTGCAGGATCAGGAAGCGGCTGATCTGCGAGGCCGACAGCTTGGGATCGGTGGCGAGATCCGCGTTGACCTGCTCCACGCAGTCGGCGATGAGCTGGTAGACCTCGTCCTTGGAGGCCAGGTCGGTATAGCCCGCGTAGGGCATGCCGCGGCGCTCGGCCCAGTTGCCCACGGCCTCCAGGTCGATGTTGATGAAGGCGCAGACGTCGTCGCGGTTGGCGCCGAAGGCCACGGCCTCCTTGATGTGCTGGAAGAACTTGAGCTTGTTCTCGATGTACTTGGGCGCGAACAGGCTGCCGTCGGCCAGCTTGCCCACGTCCTTGGCGCGGTCGATGATCTTGAGCTGGCCGTCGGTGTCCAGATAGCCGGCGTCGCCGGTATGGAACCAGCCGTCGGCGCTGCGGGCCTCGGCCGTCGCTTCCGGGTTGCGGTAGTACTCCTTGAAGAGGCCGGGGCTCTTGACCAGGATCTCGCCGTTCTCGGCCACGCGGATCTCCACGCCGTCGACCGGCGGGCCGACGGTGTCGTCGCGCACGTGGCCGTCGGGCTGCACGCAGACGAACACCGAGGTCTCGGTGGAACCATACAGCTGCTTCAGGTTGATGCCGATCGAGCGGTAGAACACGAACAGGTCGGGGCCGATGGCCTCGCCCGCCGTGTACGCCACGCGCACTCGGCTCATGCCCAGCGCGTTGCGCAGCGGGCCGTAGATCAGCACATTGCCCAGCGCGTAGCGCAGGCGGTCCCACGCGCCGACGGATTCGCCGTCCAGGATGCGGGTGCCGACGCGGCGCGCCAGCTTCATGCAGCTGGCGAACAGCTTGCGCTTGATGAGGCCGGCGTCTTCCATGCGGATCATCACATGGGTCAGCAGGCCTTCGAGCACGCGCGGCGGCGCGAAGTAATAGGTGGGGCCGATGTCGCGCATGTCGATGGACACGGTGTCGGGCGACTCGGGATGGTTGACGGTGAAGCCGGTGACCAGCAGCTGCGTGTACGAGAACATGTTCTGGCCGATCCAGGCCGGCGGCAGATAGGCCAGCACGTCTTCCTGGTCGGTCAGTTTTTCCAGTTCGGAGACGGCGCGCGCACGGTCGATCAGCGCATGGTGGGTCAACACCACGCCCTTGGGCTTGCCGGTCGTGCCCGAGGTGTAGAACATGGCGGCGGGGTCCTGCGGCTGCACCGCGGCGATGGCGGCGTCCAGAAAGCCGGGGTGCCTGGCCGCGTATTCGTCGCCCAGCGCTTCCAGCTTTTCATACGACATCAGCATGTCGTCGGCGTAGTGGCGCAGGCCGCGCGGATCGTCGAACACCACGCGCCCGAGCGCGGGGCACTGTTCGCGGATCTCCAGCATCTTGTCGACCTGTTCCTGGTCCTCGACCACGGCGACGCTGATCTCGGCGTCCTGCAGCACGTAGACCATTTCCTGGGCCACGGCGTCCTGGTAGAGCGGCACCGGGATCGCGCCCAGCGACTGCGTGGCCATCATGGCCATGTACAGGCGCGGCCGGTTCTCGCCGACCACGGCCACGTGCATGCCGGGCTGGATGCCCAGGGCGGCCAGGCCATTGGCGACGCGCCGTACGTGCTCGGCCACTTCCGACCACGTAACGGTTTGCCAGATCCCCAGATCTTTTTCGCGTATCGCGGGCCGCGACCCGCGCACCTTGGCATGCGTGAACAGCAGCGCCGGAAAAGTATCCGACGCCGCCGGCATCCGGGCGGATGCGGGCGGTGTATGTGCCACGTTGTCTCCTCCGGTTTGGGCGCTACGGGCCGGGGCCGCGCGGGGCGGCGCTGGCGATGGGCGCTTGACCAGTTGGTTTTAGATTTACGGCAGGACTTAAGGTATAAGGTTGGGTTGCTACCAACTGTCACCATCGCGACATTCAAGGACCTTTTAGGGTATTCCCGATGCAGCTAGCCGACTCCCTGCAACTCGCCGCGGCCTGGTTTCGCGTGCTCGACCGCGACCAGCAATCGCGGGTCGAGCGGGACCTGACCGTGCAGCAGGCCGCCGCCGGCTCGATCATAGAGCGCAAAGGGGAACTCGCACAGGCTTGGATCGGCGTGCTGGCGGGGCTGGTCAAGGTGTCGGTGGGCAATGCCGAAGGCAAGGTCGCATCGCTGACCGGCGTGCCGGCCGGCGGCTGGATCGGCGAAGGTTCGCTGCTCAAGCGCGAGATCCGCAAATACGACATCGTCGCGCTGCGCGACTCGGTGGTCGCGCGCCTGCCGGCGGCCACCTTCGACTGGCTGCTCGACACCAGCATTCCCTTCAACCGTTATCTGCTGCATCAGTTGAACGAGCGCGTCGCGCAGTTCATCGGCAAGGCCGAATACGACCGCCTGCTGGACCCGGACGCGCGCGTGGCGCGTTGCCTGGCCGAGCTGTTCAACCCCTTGCTGTATCCCGGCATGGGGATGCGATTGACGATTACGCAGGAAGAGGTCGGCTATCTGGCCCGGGTATCGCGCCAGCGCGCCAACCAGGCTCTGCGCAAGCTGGAAGAAGCCGGCCTGCTGAATGTGGAGTACGGGGCGGTGCGGGTGCTGGACCTGGACGGGCTGAAAGGATATGGGTCGGATCGTGGGGCGGAGGATGGGACGGGCGGCGCCTGATGGGTTGCGCGCGTTCGGCCGCGGGTTTCTTATGTTGAGTGTCTCGCGCTACACCCATCCTACGGACATCGAACGCGCGCAACCCATCTGCCGCCCTCCCTAATGCGATCCCCCCAGATACGCCGCCACCACCGCCGGATCGTGCTTGAGCTTGTCGGCGCTGCCGTGCACCGAAATCCGCCCGTTCTCCAGCACGTAACCATAGTCGGCGACGTTCAGCGCGGCGGCGGCGAATTGCTCCACCAGCAGCATCGTCACGCCCTCGCTCTTGAGCCGCTCGATGATCCTGAATACTTCTTCCACCAGGATCGGCGCCAGCCCCATCGACGGTTCGTCCAGCAGCACCACTTCGGGGTTGAGCATCACGGCGCGGGCCATGGCCAGCATCTGCTGCTCGCCGCCGGACAGCGTGCCGGCGAGCTGGGTGCGGCGTTCCTTCAGGCGCGGGAACAGGTCCATGGCGCGGCCCAGGTCGGCCTGGACGTCGCCTTTGGGGCGGCTGCCGCTCAGGCGCGGAAAGGCGCCCAGCAGCAGGTTGTCGGTCACCGACAGGGTGGGGAACACGCGCCGGCCCTCGGGCGAGTGCGCCAGCCCCAGCCGCGCGATGCGGTGGGACTCCAGCCCGTCGATGCGCCTGCCGCCCAGCGTGACCTCGCCCGCGGCGGGGCGGATCATGCCCGAGAGCGCGCGCATGGTGGTCGTCTTGCCGGCGCCGTTCGAGCCGATCAGCGTCACCACCTTGGCCTTGGGCACCTCCATGCTGATGCCGTGCAGCACCTTCACCTTGCCGTAGCCCGCTTCCAGATTCTTGATCGATAGCATGTTGTCGTCTCCCTGGCGTCAGGCGGGCGCGCCGCCCAGATACGCCTCGATGACCTTGGCGTCGCTTTGCACTTCGTTGGGCAGCCCCTCGGCGATCTTCTGTCCGAAGTCCAGGACCGACACGGTGTCGCAGACCCCCATCACCACGTCCATGTGATGTTCGATGAGGATCAACGTGAGGCCGTGGTCGCGCACCTTGCGGATGATGGCGAGCAGTTCGACGATGTCGGGCGCGGTCAGGCCGGCCGCGGGCTCGTCGAGCAGCAGCAGCTGCGGGTCCAGCGCCAGCGCGCGCGCGATCTCCAGCAGGCGCTGCTTGCCGTAGGGCAGGTTGCGGGCTTCTTCGCCGGCCAGGGACTGCAGGCCGACGAATTCCAGCAGCGCCATGGCGCGCGCGCGGGCGCGCCGTTCCTCGTCCTTCCATCGGGACGTGCGCAGCGCGATGCCGGCCAGTCCGGTGGTAAAGGTGTGGTGCAGGCCGACCAGCACGTTCTCCAGCGCGGTCATTTCGCCGAACAGCTGCACGTTCTGGAAGGTCCGCGCGATGCCCGCCTCGGCGATGTCCGCCGGAGCCAGGCCCACCAGCGACTTGCCGGCGAATTCCACCGCGCCGGCCGTCGGCACGTAGATGCCCGTCAGCACGTTCATCATGGTGCTCTTGCCCGAGCCGTTCGGTCCGATCAGGCCGTGGATGGTGCCGCGCCTGACGGTCAGGTCGACCTGGTTCAGCGCCTTCAGGCCGCCGAACTGCATCAGCACGCCCTTGGCCGCCAGCAGGGTTTCGTTCTTGCCGCGGGCGGCGTCGGGCACGGCGTCCTGGGTCCTGACCAGCTCCGATTCGACCGCCAGCGCGCTGCGGCGTCCCGAGAAGAACAGATTGCGCACGAAACCCACGATGCCGTCCGGCAGGTAATACACGACGAACAGGATCATGGCGCCGAAGATCGTCAGGCGCCAGTCGGTCACGGCATCGAGCCAGTACGCAAAAATCGCCAGCACGATGGTGCCGGCCACCGGCACGGCCACCCGGCGCGGTTCGGCGCGGCCCTTGGAGACGGCCACCGCGCTGCCGATGGCGACCACGATCGCCACGCCCAGCGCGATCAGGCGGAAGGTGGCGATGTCGTCCAGCATCTTGGGCAGCAGCACGATGATGGCGGCGCCCAGCAGCGCGCCCGTGCGGCTCTTGCGCCCGCCCATGATGATGGCCAGCAGGAACAGGATGGTGAGCTCGAAGTTGTAGGTGTTGGGCGAAATGTACTGTTCCGAGTACGAGTACAGCGCGCCCGCCAGCCCGGCGAAGCCGGCGCTGATGACGAAGGCGAACACCTTGTGCCGGTACACCGACACGCCCATGCAGTCCGAGGCGATCGGGCTGTCGCGCAGGGCCTCGAACGAGCGGCCCAGGTGCGATTTCAGGATGCGGTGCACCACGATCAGCGACAGCACCAGCAACGCGGCCACCAGCCAGAAGTACTCGCTCTTGGTCAGGATGTGCCCGGCGATCGACGGTTTCGGGATCTTGATGCCCAGCGGGCCTTCGGTCAGGAAGGTCATCTCGTTGATCAGGATCTGGATGATGGTGCCGAACGCCAGCGTGACCATGGCCAGGTACGGTCCCGTGACCCGCAGCGCGGGCAGCGCCAGCACCGCGCCGAAGGCCGCCGCGATCAGGATGGCCGCCGGAAGCGTGGCCCAGATCGGCAGCTGCAGATGGAAAAACAGCGCGCCGGCCACGTACGAGCCGATGCCGAACAGGCCGGCATGGCCGAGCGAGACCTGGCCGGTATAGCCCACCACGATGTCGAGCCCGAACAGCAGGATCGCGTAGATCATGATGGTTTCGATCAGGTGCAGGTAGTACGTGTTGGTGACGCCCAGAGGCACGGCGGCCAGGCAGGCCACGGCCACGATGGAAAGCAGGAGGTGCAGGGGTTTCATCGTCACACCTTCTTGATCGCGGTCTTGCCGAACAGGCCGGCGGGTTTGAACGTCAGCACGAGCAGAAGCAGCACCAGTCCGGGTACGTCCTTGTACCCCGTCGACAGATAGAAGCCGGTGGTCGTCTCGGCGATGCCCAGGATGAGTCCGCCCACCACCACGCCCATGCCGCTGGACAGGCCGCCGATGATGGCGACCGCGAAGGCCTTCAGGCCCAGCACCGCGCCCATGGTGGCGCCGGTCAGCGTCAGCGGCGCCACCAGCACGCCGGCGAATGCGGCGGTCAGCGAAGACAGCGCGTACGAGAACGTGATGACCATGCCGGTGTTGATGCCCATCAGGCCGGCGGCGTCGCGGTCGTTCGAGGTGGCGACGAAGGCCTTGCCGTAGATGGACTTGCGGTTGAACAGCTCCACCAGCAGCATCATGGCCAGCGCGCCGAACACCACCAGCAGCTCCATCGGCAGGACGTTGGCGCCCAGCACCTGTATCGGCGCTTCCGGCAGGGGCGAAGGGAAACGCAGGTCGTCGCGGCCCCAGATGTTCTCGGCCACGTTCTTGAAGATGATGCCCAGCGCGATGGTGGCCATGATCCAGCCGAACTCGGAGCGGGTCTTGATGGCGGGCCGCACGCCCACGCGTTCGACCAGCGCGCCCTGCGCGAAGCCGAAGATGCAGACGATGGGAATCATCACCCAGTAGTTCACGCCCAGTCCGACCAGCGTGAGGCCGACGAGCGCGCCCAGCATGAGGGCTTCGCCCTGGCCGAAGTTCAGGGTGCCCGAGGTGGCGAAGGTGAGCTGGTATCCGAACGCGATGACGGCATAGATCATGCCCAGCGCGATACCGCTGTAGACAAGCTGTAGAAGAATCATGGTGTCAGTGTGGTGTAGCGGGACGGAACGCGGCTTGCGGGCGGCACGAGGCCCGCGCCCCGGCGGCCGGGGCGCGGATGGCGGCGCGGCCGCCGCGATGCGTTGCTAGTTGGCTTTGACGACGCGGCCGCTCTTGACCTCGCCGATGACCACTTCCTTGGCGGTGATCGCGTCGTGGTTGTCGTGGCTGAACGGCTTGTTGTAGGTCATCACCACGCCTTCGACCGGCGTCTGCAGGTTCTCCAGCGCTTCGCGGACCTTGGGGCCGTCGGTGGAATTGGCCTGCTTGATCGCGGCCGCCAGCAGGAAGATCGAGTCATAGCCCTGGGCCGCCGACACCGGGGAATCGATGCGGTCGTTCTTGGGCTTGAACTTGGCCAGATAGGCGTCGATGAAGGCCTTGCGCTTGGGCGTGTCCGGGTCCTGGATGAAGGTCTGCGGCATGCGCGCGCCTTCCCCGTTGGCGCCCGAGTTATCGATATAGTTGGCCATCGACAGGGTCCAGCTGCCGATCATCGGCACCTTCCAGCCCAGCTTGGTCATGCCGTTGGCGATCTGGGCCAGCTCGGGTCCGATGCCATAGGTCAGCACGGCTTCGGCGCCGGCGGACTTGGCCTTCAGCAGCTGGGCCGTCATGTCGACGTCCTTGATGTTGAACTTCTCCACGGCCACCGGCTTGATGCCCTTGCTGGCCAGCGCCTTCTCCAGGTCTTCGCGGCCGAGCTGGCCGTAGTTGGTGGAATCGGCCAGGATCGCGACCTTCTTGTAGCCGCGGCGGGTGATCGCCTCTTCGACGATCATGGGCGCCTGGATGCTGTCGTGCGCCGCGTTGCGGAACACGTAGTTGTCCGGGTATTCGGGCGCCTGGAACTGATGCGTGATGACGCTGCCGGTGGCCACGTTGTTGAACACCGGGATCTTGGCGTCCTGGTAGAAGCGCTGCGAGGCCAGCGCCACGCCGGTATTGATGTAGCCGACGGTGGCGGTCACCTGTTCCTTGTTGATCAGCTCCTGCGCGATCTGCACGCCGCGTTCGTTCTTGGCTTCGTCGTCGCGTTCCACCGCGACCAGCTGCCGACCCAGCACTCCGCCGTTCTTGTTGATTTCTTCGATGGCCAGGCGCACACCGTCGCGCATGCTCACGCCCATGGATGACGACCCGCCGGTGTAGGGACCGGCGACGCCGATCTTGATGGGGTCGGCGGCGTGGCTGACGGCCGTTGCGGCAAATGCGAGGGTTCCTGCAAGCAGCTTCAAACGAAAATCCATGGATGTCTCCGTTGTAATTGGTAGGACTGCGTGGAAAACCGAATGCCGGCGCGTAGGTGCTGCGGCGCGCTCTATGTTGCAAGGGTGTGACTGTCTGCCCTATCACTTACGCGAATCTGACGCGATGGGGCTTGTGCGCGTAAATACCTACGCGTGGACGAGGACGCCGGAAACGGCGCCGCGCGCGCCTGGCCAGGGCGGCGGCGCCTTAGGCGGAATATCGTTCCGCCTCTTGCTGGAAATTTATTCCTGACTGGTCCGCGCGCCGCGCGGCCATTGCGATACCCGCCGGCATACGTCGTGCAGCCAGTCGGAGAACGCCTGCCGCGCGCGGGTCAGCGGACGCGAGGCTTCGGTGCAGAGGTAGTACTGGGATTCGCCGGGGATCTCGATGTCGAAGACGCGCACCAGCCTGCCTTCGTCCAGCCACTGCGCGGCCAGGGTGCGGCGCGTAAGCGCGATGCCCTGGCCGGCGCGCGCGGCTTCCAGCGTCATGCCCAGATCCACCAGCCACACGCCGCGCGACGGCTCGGGCCAGTCCAGCCCGGCCGCGTCCAGCCAGGGGCGCCAGGGCTCCATCGGACAGCGCAGCAGCTGCGCCCGCGCCAGGTCCGCGGGCTGTCTGAAGGGACCGTGGGCGTCGAGATAGCCGGGCGTGCAGACCGCGAACACCGGGTCGGCGGTGAGTTGGCGCGTGTGCAGCCCCGGATACTTGCTGCTGCCGAAGCGGACCCAGACATCCGCGTTCGGCGGCATGATTTCCAGGTAGGGGATGGAGAGCATGATCTCCAGCTCCACGTCGGGATGCGCGGCGGTGAACTCGGCCAGGCTGGGGATCAGGACCTGGCGCGCGAAGGTCGGCGTGGACACCACGCGCAGCGTTTCGGGCTTGGGCTCGCCGCGCTTGTGCAGCGAGGCGTCCGACAACAGGTCCAGCGCGGTGCGGACCTGTTCCAGGTATTCCTGCCCGGCCGAACTCAGGGTCGCCCCGCGGCGGCTGCGTATGAAGAGCGAGACGTCCAGCAGCGCTTCGAGCATGGCGATGCGCTTGCCGATGGCGCTGGCCGTGACGAAGAGTTCTTCGCTGGCGCGCTCGAAGGAGCCGAGCCGCGCGGCCGCTTCGAACGCCTGGATGGCGGCCAGCGGCGGCAGGCGCACGTCTTTGGAGGAGGGTCCGCGCATGATCGTCTGGCGGGCCGGCGCTGCGCCCGACGCAAGATTGGCAAGGGGCCGATTATAAGGACGGCGCCCTTGCCGGGCTGCGCGTCATACGCCCTTGAGGGCCAGACTCACCGCCAGCGCCGCCATCACCACCGCGATGATGCCGTCCAGCACGCGCCAGGCCGAGGCGCTGGCGAAGAACGGGGCGAACAGGCGCGAGCCGATGCTGAGCACGGCCAGCCACAGCAGGCTGGCGGTGAGCGCGCCGGCGGCGAACGCCATGCGGGCGTCCTCGAAGCCGTGCGCCAGCGAGCCGACCACCACCATGTCCATCCAGAAGTGCGGATTGAGCAGCGAAAAGCCCAGCGCGCCCAGCATGGCGGCGCGGCGCGACGGCACCACGTCGCGGGCGGCGGCCAGCCCGCCGTTGGCGGTCCAGGCGCGGCGCGCCGATTGCAGGGCGTACCAGGACAGGAAGGCGACGCCGAACCACAGCACGGCGGTCGTCAGCCACGGAAACCAGGTGGTCAGGGCCTGCAGCCCGGAGACGCTGGCGAAGATGAAGACGGCGTCGATCAGCGCGCAGATCGCGACCACGCTCAGCAGGTGCGCCCGCATCAGCCCCTGGCGCAGGATGAACGCGCTTTGCGCGCCCACGACGGCGAACAGGCCCAGCCCGGTGGCCGTTCCGCTGGCCCAGGCAGTGAAGAAGAGGGGGGAAGACAACGTGGCGAACATGACGCAAACACCTTATGACTGCTACGCCTGTGGCGGCGCTTGATTTGGCGCCGGCAGCGGCGGGGCGTGCCGGCAATGCGTCATTTTCCCTTGTCGGATAGATGAAATAAAGCTAATTTTCCTTCACTATCTTAAGCAAAGCTAATGCTATGAAACTCGATCACGGCAACCTCAGGGCCCTGGCGGCGGTGGTGCGCGAAGGCAGCTTCGAGCGCGCCGCGCTGTCGCTGAACGTCACCCCGTCGGCGGTGTCGCAGCGGATCAAGGCGCTGGAGGACCGCATGGGCCGCCTGCTGGTGCAGCGCACGGTGCCGGCGGCGGCCACCGCCGACGGCCAGGTGCTGGTGCGGCTGGCCGAGCAGACTGCGCTCCTGGAGCACGACGCGCTCAGCCGGCTGGGCGTGGCCGACGACGACGTGCCCTATGCCAGCATCCCCGTGGCGGTGAACCACGACAGCCTGGAAACCTGGTTCGTCGACGCGGCGGTGCAGTTCTCGGCGCGTACCCGCGCCACGCTGGACATGCAGTCCGAAGACCAGGACCACACCGCCGCCTTGCTGCGCAACGGCTCGGTGCTGGGCGCGGTGACCGCGCTGGCCGAGCCGGTGCAGGGCTGCCGCATCCATGCGCTGGGCAGCATGCGCTACGTCGCGACCTGCACGCCGGCATTCCACAAGCGCTATTTCTCGCAAGGGGTCAACGCGCAGACGCTGGCGCAGGCGCCGGTGCTGGTGTTCAACCGCAAGGACGCCCTGCAGGCCCGCTTCGCCCACAAGATCGCCGATCCGGCGCCGTGGCAGCCGCCGGTCTGGTGGGTGCCGTCGACGCGCGCCTTCGTGCAGGCCACGCTGGGCGGGCTGGGCTGGACCATGAATCCGCTGCCGCTGGTGCAGGAGCACCTTGACGCAGGTCAGCTGATGCTGCTGCGCGGGCGCGCCTGGGAGGATGTGCCGCTGTATTGGCAGCATTGGCGGGTAAACTCCGAAGCCATGGAAGCCCTGACCGATTCGGTTCTGTCAGCCGCCCGCAGCCTGGTCAGGAGGCGTTGACCCGCGGCGTTAACCCTTAGGAGTACTAGTCATGAACATCCGCAAGTTCGCTGTGATCGCCGCCCTGGGCCTGTGCACGGCCGGCACGGCCTGGGCGAAGGACTACAAGGTCGGCCAGATCGAGATCGACGACCTGTGGGTGCGCGCCTCGGCGCCGGGCCAGTCCAACGGCGCGGGCTATATGGACATCGACAACGACGCCAAGACCGAGGACCGCCTGCTGTCGATCACGTCCGACGCCGCCGAACGCGTCGAGCTGCACACGGTGCAAACCGAAAACGGCGTGTCCAAGATGCGCCAGGTCGAAGGCGGCATCGCCCTGCCCGCCGACACCGAGGTCAAACTCAGCCCGGGCGGCTACCACGTCATGTTCATCAAGCTGAAAGCGCCGTTCGCCGAAGGCGCAACCGTGCCCGCCACCCTCAAGTTCGAAAAGGCCGGCGAAGTCGCGGTCCAATTCAAAGTCAAACCCGCCACCCACAACCCCGGCATGAACATGAACCACGGCACGATGAAGCATTAAGGAGCACTAAGGCGCGCGCCGCGCGCCCTCGCCCCACGGGGCAAACCCTCCCCAAGAGCGCGGGGCCGCACGGATCCGGCTCCGCCGGTCCGTAGCGGCGCCCCCCTGGGGGGGAAGCGCCAAAGGCGCTTCGGGGGGGGTCTAGTACAAGCCTTGCTGCCGCATAGCGTCAGCCACCTTCACGAAACCGGCGATGTTCGCGCCGTCCAGGTAGTTGACGTATTCGCGCTCGGTGTGGCCGTGGCGCACGCAGTTTTCATGGATGTCGCGCATGATGGCGTGCAGGCGGGTGTCGACTTCCTCGCGCGTCCAGGACAGGCGGGCCGAGTTCTGGGCCATTTCCAGGCCCGATACCGCCACGCCGCCGGCGTTGCTGGCCTTGCCCGGGGCGTACAGCACGCGGGCCGCGACGAAGGCCTTGGCGGCCTCCAGGGTGGCCGGCATGTTGGCGCCTTCGGCCACGCACAGCACGCCGTTCTTGATCAGCGTCTTGGCGTCGTCCAGCTCCAGCTCGTTCTGGGTGGCGCAGGGCAGGGCCACGTCGACCGGCACGTGCCACGGACGCTTGCCGGCTTCGTATTGCAGGCCGAATTCGCGCGCGTAGGTGTCCAGGCGGCCGCGCAGGTCGTTCTTGATGTGCATCAGCGCGACCAGCTTTTCATGGGTGAAGCCGGCTTCGTCGACCACGGTGCCGTTGGAGTCGGAGACGGTGACCACCTTGGCGCCCAGCGCCATGGCCTTCTCGATGGCGTACTGGGCGACGTTGCCCGAGCCCGACACCGAGACGCGCAGGCCGTCGAACGAACGGCCGACGCGCTTGAGCATTTCTTCGGCGAAATAGACGGTGCCGTAGCCGGTGGCTTCGGGGCGGATCAGGCTGCCGCCGAAGGTCAGGCCCTTGCCGGTGAACACGCTGGCGGTCGAGTTCGACAGCTTTTTCATCATGCCGGCCATGAAGCCGACTTCGCGCGCGCCCACGCCGATATCGCCGGCCGGCACGTCGGTGTCCGGACCCAGGTGGCGGTACAGCTCGATCATCAGGGCCTGGCAGAAACGCATGACTTCGGCGTCGGACTTGCCCTTGGGGTCGAAGTCCGAACCGCCCTTGCCGCCGCCCATGGGCAGCGTGGTCAGCGAGTTCTTCAGGGTCTGTTCGAAAGCCAGGAACTTCAGGATCGACAGGTTCACCGAGGGGTGGAAGCGCATGCCGCCCTTGAACGGGCCGATGGCCGAGTTGTGCTGAATGCGGAAAGCGCGGTTGACCCGGGCCTGGCCGCGGTCATCGGTCCAGCACACGCGGAACTGGATCACGCGTTCCGGCTCCACCAGGCGCTCGAGCAGGGCGTGCTCGGCGTAGTGCGGGTGCTTCTCGATGAAAGGCCACAGACTCAGCATCACCTCCTGGACGGCTTGCATGAATTCAGGTTGTTGCGGGTCGCGCGCGGCAACGCCACGCAGGAAGTCGTCCAGACTCTGCACTTTCAACATGTTCTCCTCGGGGGTGCTTCGAATAGGTGCGGGGTGGCCCCGGATTGGGGCGCGATAGACACGGGTTTGGTGCAAGTTCGCACCCGTATGGTGCGGAATTGTAGGGCTAAATTATTGCCCTGCGCAAAGCCGTGAAATGCTGCATCACATTGATATCAAAGCGATTTTTTGCGACCCAGTAATTGGGGTCGCATAATGTCGAAATGGGCGGCTCACGTCTGGAAAATTCCCTGGTCCGGTGGAATTCCGTTGAATTTCCTGGGGAAAACAATATGTCCCCAAATAATTGCACAGGGAGAAATCGGCGCCGGGCAGGCCGGGCCGCACGCAAATCGGACCATTAGCCATGCCTGGAAGCCTCATCAGGCGGACAGTCCGATTTAATGCGTCCCCATTATTAATTTGAGAAAAGTCACACGCAGGCAACAGTTCAGACCTGCGCGACCGCCAGCGCGCCGCCCAGGGCCATCAGCACGGCCCCCACCACCCGGTCCGCGGTGCGCTGATGGTCCAGCAGCGCGCGGCGCAGTACGGGCGAGGAAACCGACCATGCCACGACGCTGAACCACGCCCAGTGCGCGAACGACATGAACAGTCCGTAGCCGAATTGCCGGGTCAGCGGCGTGCCCGGCGAAACCAGCTGGGTGTAGGTGCTGACCACGAACAGCGTGGTCTTGGGATTGAGGGCGTTGGTCAGAAAGCCGTCGTAAAGCGCCCGCCAGGCCGAGATGGCCGGGCGCGCCGACAGGTCGCGGTCGACCGGCGTGCGGTTGAAAAACGTCTTCCAGCCCATGTAGATCAGATAACAGGCGCCGGCCAGCTTGATGCCCTGCAGCACGGGCCGGGCGTAATGGGCCAGCAGGCTGACGCCGAACATGGTGTAGAACACGTGCACCTGCACGGCCAACGCAATGCCGGCGGCGCAGGTCAGGCCGGTGCGCCGGCCATACAGATAGCTGTAGCGGGTCACCATCGCGAAGTCCGGCCCGGGGCTGATGACGGCAAGAACGGTGATCAGGGCGACGGCTATCAGTTCGGTCATGGAAGGGAAGCGCAAGCAAGAGGGAGCCGGTATTGTCCGGCGCTGGCGCACGCCCGAAAAACGATTTTTAATGCCGGATATACGTCAGAAAAACTCACCGATAGCCATGAAACTCCCGCCGCTCAACGCGCTGCGCGTCTTCGACGCCGCCGCCCGCCACCAGGCCTTCGGCAAGGCCGCAGAAGAGCTGAACGTGACCCACGGCGCGGTCAGCCGGCAGATCCGGCTGCTGGAGGACAGCCTGGGAATGCGCTTGTTCGAGCGGCGCAACCGGGGTGTTTTCCTGACTGATCGAGGCGGGCAGCTGCACGAGCTGACCCGCGCGCTTTTCGAGCAGCTCGCCACGGGCCTGGCCAGGCTGCGCCAGCCGGCGGCGGACGCGCCCCTGGTGCTGTCCTGCGAGCCCACGATCGCCATGATGTGGCTGATTCCGCGCCTGCCGGATTTCCAGCGCCTGCATCCGGCCGTGCAGGTGCACCTGTATGCGGCCGGCGGTCCGCTGGATTTCGCGGCCCAGGGCGTGGACGTGGCGCTGCGGCGCAATGATTTCGAATGGGACGCCGCGCTGCATGCCGAGCGGGTGTGCGAGGAATGGACCGGGCCGGTATGCCGGCCGGGCCTGCTGGGTGCCGCCGGCGAGGGCTGGGACGGCGCGCCGGCGCTGGGCAGCGCGACGCGGCCGCAAGCCTGGCGGCAGTGGTCCCAGGCCGCGGGCGGCAGGCCGCCCAGGCGCGCCGGGCCGGCCTATGAGCATTTCTACCTGAGCCTGCAGGCCGCCGCCGCGGGGCTGGGCGTGGCCATCGGGTCAGCCCTGATGGCCTGCGACGCCGTGCGCGACCGCCGCCTGGAGGCGCCGCGCGGCTTCGTGCGCGACGGCTCCGCCTATTTCCTGCTGTCGCCCCGGCCGTATGCCGAGGATCCGCGGGCGCGGGTCTTCCTGCAATGGCTGCGCCGGGAGGCCGCCGAGTCGCTGCGGCAATCCGGCGCCGGGGCCGGCCATCAGAGCGTGGCGTCGTAGTCGATCGTCAGCGGCGCGTGGTCCGAGAAGCGTTCGTCCTTGTAGATGGCGACGCTGCGGGCGCGGGCCGCGATGCCCGGCGTGGCGATCTGGTAGTCGATGCGCCACCCGACGTTCTTGGCCCAGGCCTGGCCGCGGTTGCTCCACCAGGTGTACTGGTCGGGCCGGTCGTCGATGGTGCGGAACACGTCCACGAAGCCGCGCTTGTCGAACACGTCGGTCAGCCAGGCCCGCTCTTCGGGCAGGAAGCCCGAATTCTTCATGTTGCCCTTCCAGTTCTTCAGGTCGATTTCCTTGTGGGCGATGTTCCAGTCGCCGCAGATGATGAACTCGCGGCCGGTGGTCCGGTGCTCGTGCATCAGGGCGTCGATCCAGGGGCCGAACCGGTCCAGGAACCGGTACTTGGCCTGTTGCCGCTCGTCGCCGCTGGAGCCGGACGGCAGGTAGGCGCTGATGACGGACAGGTTCTTCCAGTCGGCGCGGATGATGCGGCCCTCGGGGTCGAATTCCTCGCATCCCAGGCCGGTGTGCACGCGTTCGGCGGCATTGCGCAGATAGATGCCGACGCCGCTATAGCCTTTCTTCACGGCATGGTGGAAGTGGCCGGTATAGCCGGGCGGGTGGCGCAGGTCTTCGGTCAGGTCGTCGTGGGAAATCTTGATCTCCTGCAGGCACAGCACGTCCGCGGCGTGCTTTTCCATCCAGGGTTGCAGGCCCTTGCGAAAGGCGGACCGGATTCCGTTGAGGTTGATCGAGGTAATGCGCAACAAAGCGAAACTCCTATAGGCGGGGCGCGAGGCCCGGGCAATGCCAGGAATTTAACCGACTCGGCGCTCAGGCCAGGGAAAAGCCCCGACAACGGATAAAATGCCGGGGTTTGCCATCTACCGGATCCCTCGCATGACCGCCGCCCAATCCTCCGCCACCGCTCTCGACTTCGTCCGCTTCGCCTTGAACGAGGGCGTGCTGCGCTTTGGCAGCTTCAAGGTCAAGTCGGGTCGTATCAGTCCGTATTTCTTTAACGCGGGGTTGTTCAACAACGGCGGTTCGGTCGGCAAGCTGGCGCAGTTCTACGCGCAGGCGCTGCTGGATTCGGGCGTGGCCTTCGACATGCTGTTCGGCCCGGCCTACAAGGGCATTCCGCTGGCCACCGCCACCGCCGTCGCGCTGGCCGGCCACCCCGACATGCAGGGCAAGAGCGGCGTGCCCTTCGCCTACAACCGCAAGGAAGCCAAGGACCACGGCGAAGGCGGCACCCTGGTGGGCGCGCCGCTTGCGGGCAAGGTCGTCATCATCGACGACGTGATCACCGCGGGCACTTCGGTGCGCGAGTCGGTGGAAATCATCCGCGCCGCGGGCGCCCAACCGGCGGCCGTGCTGATCGCCATGGACCGCATGGAACGCGCCGGCCCGGACGACGCCCTGTCGGCGCACTCGGCCGTGCAGGACGTGTCCAAGACCTACGGCATCCCGGTGGTGGCCATCGCCTCGCTGGCCGACATCCTGGCGTTGCTGCAGGACGACGCATCGTTTTCCGAACACCGCGACGCGGTGCTGGCCTACCGGACGAAGTACGGGGTGTAGCCGGTGCGCAGGGCGCTGCAACCGATTTCGACGTAATCGGTTGCCGGCGGGATGCCATAGTGAGCAGTGGGCTCCTCGAGCTTGTCGGCTAGCGTCGTCTCGAGGGATACGCCGCAGGTGCCGGCAGCCTGCGCCAGCCGCTTGTCAAAGGTGGCAAGTGGCGCGCCGTGGAACATGGCGAGTTCCAGATAAGTGGCGTCATAAACCGTGATCCGGTGTTCTCTTGCGATCGACACGCTGCTGGCGAGCCAGGCTTGCGTGGGGCGCGACTCGATGATGACCGGCGCGCTTTGCACCAAGTCCGAGAACCTGGCCAGTGCGCTTTCCGTCACCGCCTTGGATCGTTCCACGCGCAACGCCCCGTGAGCGACTTCCAGCGGCCATATCATCGGCACGTACGCGGGATTTTTGTGCAGGAGGCTCAGGATGGTCATGGCTTCCGAACTGAAAGGCTGGGTTGGCAGTTGCAGCCAGCTCAGGGCCACTGAGGCGTCGAGCACGAGTTTCATTCGGGCGCCCCTTTGATGATATGCCACCAGGTCGCTTCGTCCATCTCGATCTTGGGGAAACGCTTGAGTTCTTCAATCGCGTTGTGCGCCTCTTCGGTCAGCAGCGGATTGACTTGGCAGATCTGCGCATGAGCCTGGCCGTTGCGGGTGATGACGACGCGCGCGCCGTCTCGCGCAGCCTGAATCATGTCGTCCAGGCAACTGGCTAGCTCTTCCTGCGGGATGGCGACGTAAGGAATGGCCATGAAGGCGTCTCCGGTCTGGGGCGATCCGGAAATTCTTCGCCAAACAAAAGGCCGCAGCAAGATGCTGCGGCCCTTCGTTTCGTCTGGTACGGGCGCTTGCGCGGCCCGTGATCCATCAGCTGTCCAGCTTCTGCTTGAGCAGTTCGTTGACCTGCTGCGGGTTGGCCTTGCCGCGCGCGGCTTTCATGATCTGGCCGACCAGCGAGTTGAAGGCCTTCTGCTTGCCGGCCCGGTACTCTTCCACGATGGCGGGGTTGGCCGCCAGCACCTCGTCGATCATGGCGCCGATGGCGCCGGTGTCGCTGATCTGCTTCAGGCCGCGGGCCTCGATGATGGCGTCGGGCTGGCCGCCGTGTTCGCCGGCCCACATGGCGCCGAACACCTCGCGGGCCATCTTGTTGGAGATGGTGCCGTCGATGATGCGGCCGATCAGGGCGGCCAGGGCCGGGGCCTGCACGGGCGAGTCGGCGATGTCCTTTTCTTCCTTGTTCAGCGTCGCGGCCACTTCGCCCATGATCCAGTTGGCCGCCAGCTTGGCCTGGCCGGCCGGCAGGGCCTGCGCCACCGCCTCGAAGTAGGCGGCCAGGCCGCGGCTGGCGGTGAGCTGGGCCGCGTCGTAGGCGCTCAGGCCGTAGTCGGACTCGAAGCGGGCGCGCAGCGCGGCCGGCAGTTCGGGCATGGCGGCGCGCACTTCGTCGACCCAGGCGCTGGAGATCACCAGCGGGGGCAGGTCGGGGTCGGGGAAGTAGCGGTAGTCGTGCGCGTCTTCCTTGCTGCGCATGCTGCGCGTCTCGTCGCGGTCGGCGTCGTACAGGCGGGTTTCCTGCACCACCGTGCCGCCGTC
The DNA here is from genome assembly GCF_057359325.1 of Achromobacter sp. MUI-25009338. Taxonomy (NCBI): domain Bacteria; kingdom Pseudomonadati; phylum Pseudomonadota; class Betaproteobacteria; order Burkholderiales; family Alcaligenaceae; genus Achromobacter; species Achromobacter sp. MUI-25009338. The sequence goes on along the minus strand of NZ_CM170627.1, from coordinate 5,506,345 downwards.
CTCGATCAGCTCGATCTGGCGGCGCGCTTCATACGCGATGGCGCGTTCCAGGAAGCGGAACGAGTTGACGTTCTTGATCTCGGTGCGGGTGCCGAATTCCTTCTGGCCCACCGGCCGCACCGACACGTTGGCGTCGCAGCGGAACGAGCCTTCCTGCATGTTGCCGTCGCAGATGCCCAGCCACACGACCAGGCTGTGCAGGGCGCGGGCATAGGCCACGGCCTCGGCGGCCGAGCGCATTTCGGGTTCCGTCACGATTTCCAGCAGCGGCGTGCCGGCGCGGTTCAGGTCGATGCCGCTGCCGGGCGAGCCGTCGGCCAGGCGGAAGTCGTCATGCAGCGATTTGCCGGCGTCTTCTTCCAGGTGCGCGCGGGTCAGGTTGACGGTTTTTTCTTCCTCGCCGACGAAGAAGGACAGCGAACCGCCCACGACCACGGGCAGTTCGTACTGGCTGATCTGGTAGCCCTTGGGCAGGTCGGGGTAGAAGTAGTTCTTGCGCGCGAACACCGAGCGCGGCGCGATGGTGGCGCCCACCGCCAGGCCGAAGCGGATGGCGCGTTCGGCCGCGCCGCGGTTCATGACCGGCAGGCTGCCCGGCAGCGCCAGGTCGACTTCGTTGGCGTGGGTATTGGGCGCGGCGCCGAATTGGGTGCTGCTGCCCGAAAAAATCTTGGAGTCGGTGGAAAGCTGGGTGTGCGTTTCCAGGCCGATGACGATTTCCCAGTTCATATTAGGCGTCCTGCTGAGCGGGCGTTTCTTTGTGCCAGCCGGTGACTTGTTGGTAGCGGTCGGCGATGGCCAGGAGGCGGCCTTCGTCGAAGTAGTTGCCGATGATCTGCAGGCCGACCGGACGGCGCTGGTCCTGCCCCCCGAAGCCGCAGGGCACGGACATGGCGGGCAGGCCGGCCAGGCTGACGCCCAGCGTGTAGACGTCGGCCAGCCAGTCGGCGGTGGGATCGTCGCGGTTGTCGCCGATGTTCTTGGCCACGGTGGGCGTGACCGGGCCCATGATGACGTCGCACTGGCCGGCGAAGGCGCGCTGGAAGTCCTGCGCGATCATGCGGCGCAGGCGCTGGGCCTGCAGGTAGTAGGCGTCGTAGTAGCCGTGGGACAGCACGTAGGTGCCGATCAGGATGCGGCGCTTGACCTCGTCGCCGAAGCCTTCGGCGCGCGAGCGGCTGATCATTTCGTTCAGGTCGCCGTACTGGGCGGCGCGATGGCCGTAGCGCACGCCGTCGTAGCGGGCCAGGTTGCTGGAGGCTTCGGCCGGCGCGATCACGTAGTAGGCGGGGATGGCCAGCTCGGTACGCGGCAGCGACACCGGCACGCGCACGGCGCCGAGTTCTTCGTAGCGGGCCAGCGCGGCCTCGACCGCGGCGGCCACGTCCGGCGCCAGGCCGGCGCCGAAGTATTCCTCGGGCACGCCGATGCGCAGGCCCTTGAGCGGCTGGCTGCCGGCGGCGTCGAAGCGGGCCTGGGCGGCGTCGAAATCGCGCCGCACCCGGCCGGGCTCGTTGGCCGCGCCGTCGCACTGCTGCAGGCTGGTGGCGTCGCGCGGGTCGAAGCCGCTGATGACGTCCAGCAGTTCGAGCAGGTCGCGGGCGCTTTCGGCCAGGGGGCCGGCCTGGTCCAGGCTGGAGCCGAAGGCCACCATGCCGTAGCGCGAGACCGTGCCGTAGGTGGGCTTGATGCCGCTGACGCCGCACAGGGCGGCGGGCTGGCGCACCGAGCCGCCGGTGTCGGTGCCGGTGGCCGCGGCCACCAGGCGGGCCGCCACGGCGGCGGCCGAGCCGCCCGAGGAGCCGCCGGGCACGGCGGCGTGGTCCCAGGGGTTCCTGACCGCGCCGTAGGCGGAGTTCTCGTTGCCCGAGCCCATGGCGAATTCGTCGCAGTTCAGCTTGCCCAGCGACACGGCGCCGGCCTGGGCCAGGCGTTCCACGACGGTGGCGTCGAAGGGGCTGACATAGCCTTCGAGCATCTTGCTGCCGGCGGTGGTGCGCCAGCCGCGGGTGACGAACGCGTCCTTGTGGGCGATGGGGATGCCGGCCAGCGGGCCGGCCGAGCCGGCGGCCAGCGCGGCGTCGGCGGCGCGGGCCTGTGCCAGCGTCAATTCGGCGTCAATATGTAAAAAGCTATTCAGGCCGCTGGCCGCTTCGGCCGCCGCCAGGGCGCTTTGGGCCAGCTCGACGGCGCTGACCTGGCGTTGCGCGAGGGCCTCGCGCAGGCCGGCGATGCCCTTGAATTGGGTGTGCAGTGCGGGTTTCGTCATGTCTCAGTCCAGGACCTTGGGGACCAGGAACAGGCCGTCCTGGGCGTCGGGCGCGTTGGCCAGCAGTTCCTGGCGGCGGGCTTCCGAGCTGGTTTCGGTCACGGCGTCTTCACGCAGGCGCAGCACGATGTCCTCATGGGCGGACAGGGGGTGGGCCAGCGGCTCGACGCCCTGGGTGTCGACCGACTGGAGCCGTTCGATCAGGTGGAGGATGCCGTTGAGCTCGGCTTGCGCGAGGGTGCGCTGGTCGGGAGTCAGTTCGATTCTGGCCAGCCGGGCAATGCGGGCCACATCTGTGTCATTGAGCGCCATGGGGAGTGCAAAATCGATAAGCGAAGGCCGAAGGGCGGGACGGGCCAGTATGCATATGCCGAACCCGTTACAAAGCTTGAATAGCCTGCATTTATGCGCTATTTCCGCGGAAATTATAAGTTATGATTCACGGTTTAATCGTCGCGAAGACAGGCGGACCCGTCCCCATCCGGGCCCTACGCCCCGCGGCATGTACCCAATTCCCCCCCAGAGTTAGCTGAGCTCCCATGTTCGGATTCCTGCGCAGTTATTTTTCCAGCGATATGGCGATCGACCTCGGTACCGCCAATACGCTGATCTACGTCCGCGGCAAGGGCATCGTGCTCGACGAGCCGTCCGTGGTCGCGATCCGTCATGAAGGCGGCCCGCACGGCAAGAAGATCATCCAGGCCGTCGGCCACGAAGCCAAGCAGATGCTCGGCCGCGTTCCCGGCAACATCGAAGCCATCCGGCCCATGAAAGACGGCGTGATCGCCGACTTCACGGTCACCGAGCAGATGCTCAAGCAGTTCATCCGCATGGTGCATCCCCGCAACATGCTGGCTCCCAGCCCCCGGATCATCGTCTGCGTGCCCTGCGGTTCGACCCAGGTCGAGCGCCGCGCCATCCGCGAATCGGCGCTGGGCGCGGGCGCCTCGCACGTGTTCCTGATCGAGGAACCCATGGCCGCGGCCATCGGCGCCGGCCTGGCCGTCTCCGACGCCAGCGGCTCGATGGTGGTCGACATCGGCGGCGGCACCACCGAAGTGGCGGTCATCTCGCTGGGCGGCATGGTCTACAAGGGTTCGGTGCGCGTCGGCGGCGACAAGTTCGACGAGGCCATCGTCAACTACATCCGCCGCAACTACGGCATGCTGATCGGCGAGCCCACCGCCGAACTCATCAAGAAGGAAATCGGCTCGGCCTTCCCCGGCTCCGAAGTCCGCGAAATCGAGGTCAAGGGCCGCAACCTGGCCGAAGGCGTGCCGCGCAGCTTCACGGTCTCGTCCAACGAGATCCTGGAATCGCTGACCGACCCGCTCAACCAGATCGTTTCGGCCGTGAAGATCGCGCTGGAACAGACGCCTCCCGAGCTGGGCGCCGACATCACCGACAAGGGCATCGCCCTGACCGGCGGCGGCGCGCTGCTGCGCGACCTGGACCGCCTGCTGCAGGAAGAAACCGGCCTGCCCGTGGTGGTGGCCGACGATCCGCTCACCTGCGTCGTGCGCGGTTGCGGCGAGGCGCTGGAACATCTTGAAAAGCTGGGCGCCATTTTCATCAACGACTAATTCCGCGCGCCAGCCCGGAGCCCCGCAGGTTCGCGGCTCCGGCCGCTGCCGCAGCGATGGGCGCGGGCGTCCGGGCTGAAATTCATGCAACGACAAGGGACTCCCCCCCTATTCAGGCGCGGCCCTCCTGCGGAGGTGCGGCTGGTCGTCCTGGTCTTGCTTGCCCTGGCCCTGATCGTCATGGATTCGCAGTGGCGCATGCTGGAACCGGCGCGCCGGGCGGTGTCCGTGGCGCTGTATCCCTTCCAGCGCGCCGTCATGGCGCCGCGCGACCTGGTCGAACAGGTCAACGAATGGGTCAACGCGGCCAATCTCATCCGCAGTGAAAACGAAGCCCTGCAGCGCCAGCGCATCGAACTGGCCCAGGTGGCCACGCACGCGGCCCAGCTGGCCGCCGAGAACGCGCAGCTGCGCCGCCTGCTGGGCGTGACCGATACCGTGGCGCAGGCCGCCGTGGTGGTCGAGGTCATGTACGAACCCACCAACGCCTTCACCCAGCGCCTGGTCTTCAACAAGGGCAGCAAGGCCGGCCTGGCGCCGGGCATGCCGGTGATCGACGAAGGCGGCGTGGTCGGCCAGATCGTGCGCGTCACGCCGATGACGGCCGAGGCCGCGCTGGTCACCGACGAGCAGGTCTCCATTCCCGTGCAGCTGCTGCGCAACGGCCTGCGGCTGATCGCCTTCGGCGGCAACTCGCCGGGCAAGATCGAGGTCCGCTACCTGGCGGCCAATGCCGACATCAAGGAAGGCGATACCATAGTCACCAGCGGCGTGGGCGGCCTGTTTCCGGCCGGCCTGCCGGTGGCCAAGGTGACCTCGGTCGAGCGCGATACGGCCTCGGGCTTCGCGCGCGCCGTGGGCGAACCGCTGGCCCATCCCGAACGCTATCGCCACTTCCTGGTGCTGCAGGTGGACGTGGCCCGCGCCGAATCCAACCGTCAGGAGGTCGATTCCGGTGGATCGGACTAATCAATCCGCGGCCCGGCCCCGCCGCCTGGGCACGCCCAGCAACGTCGAGCCCGACCGCCTGTCCGGTCCGGCGCACGGCCTGTTCGTCTGGGGCACGGTGCTGCTGGTGTGGCTGGTGTCGCTGCTGCCGTGGCGGCTGTGGCAGGGCGCGCCCGACGTGCTGCTGCTGATCATCGCCTTCTGGTGCGTGCACGAGCCGCGCCGGGTGGGCCTGTTCACCGCCTTCTTCTTCGGCCTGCTGATGGACGTGCACGACGCCGGCCTGCTGGGCGAGCACGCGCTGTCCTACACGCTGGTGGCCTACGGCGCGGTGGTGCTGCACCGCCGGCTGCAGCGCTTCGACCTGTGGAGCCAGGCGATGCACATGCTGCCGGTGTTCTTCCTGGCGCGCCTGCTGACGCAGATCATCCACGCCTGGCTGGCCGGCAAATGGCCGGGCTGGGACTGGGGCGTCAGCGTGCTGCTGACCGCGGCCCTGTGGCCCCTGGCGGGCTGGGTTCTGCACCTGCCGCAGCGCGGCGCCGACGACGCCGAATCGTCCTCCGCCTGAGGGCGGCGCCGCGTCATGTTCGAATTCAAGAAAACCGGCCAGCAGCAGAAGCAGCGGTTCCGCCTGCGCGCCTGGGTCGGCGGGCTGTTCGCGCTGGCGTGTTTCGGGGTGCTGGTCGGGCGCTTCTGGTATCTGCAGGTGGACCGCTACGAGGGCCTGTCCGAGCGCGCCGACCGCAACCGCATCGCGGTCGTGCCGATTCCGCCGCGCCGCGGTGAAATCCTGGACCGCAACGGCGAAGTGCTGGCGCGCAATTACCGCACCTATACGCTGGAAGTGGTGCCGGCGCAGGCCGGCAACCTGAACGAGCTGTTCGAGCGGCTGACCGAGGTCGTGTACATCAGCCCGGCCGACCAGCGGCGCTTCAAGCGCCGCGCCGCCGAGTCCAGCCGCTACGCCAGCCTGCAGCTGCGCAACAATCTCAACGACACCGAGGCCGCCTGGTTCGCCGCGCATTCCTTCCAGTTCCCGGGCGTGGAACTGCGCGCGCGCTGGGTGCGCGAGTATCCGCAAGGCGTGTCGGCGGCCCATGTGGTGGGCTATATCGGCCGCATCGCCGAGGGCGACATCGAAGAGCTGGACCGCACCGGCCAGATGGGCAATTACCGCGGCACCGACGTCATCGGCAAAAAGGGCATCGAGAAGACCTGGGAAGAACAGCTGCACGGCAAGACCGGGCTGGAAGAGGTCGAGGTGACCGCCGGCGGGCGTCCCATGCGCACGCTGCGCCGCATCGACCCGGTGCCCGGCTCCGACATCATGCTGTCGATCGACCTGGGCCTGCAGAAAGTGGCCGAACAGGCGTTCGAAGGGCAGCGCGGCGCGCTGGTCGCGCTCGATCCCGACACCGGCGAGGTGCTGGCCTTCGTGTCGCAGCCGTCCTTCGATCCCAATCTGTTCGTCGACGGCATCGACGTGGACAACTGGCGCATGCTGAACGAATCGCCGGACCACCCGCTGATCAACCGGCCGCTGTACGGCACCTATCCCATCGGCTCGACCTACAAGCCCTTCGTCGGCCTGGCGGCGCTGGAGCTGGGCAAGCGCCGGGCCACCGACCGCATCTCCGATCCGGGCTACTTCGAGTTCGGCGGCCAGAAGTTCCGCAACGCCGGCGGCGCGGCCTACGGCATGACCGACATGCACCGCGCCATCGTGGTGTCGTCCGACACCTACTTCTATTCGCTGGGCCCCGAGATCGGGGTGAACGCGCTGCACGATTTCACCAAGCAGTTCGGTTTCGGCCAGATCACCGGCATCGACCTGGAAGGCGAGAAGCGCGGCGTGCTGCCCTCGACCGACTGGAAGCGCTCGGCCTACAAGGACAAGGAGCGCCAGCGCTGGTACGCGGGCGAGACGATTTCGGTGGCGGTCGGCCAGGGCTACAACGCCTTCACGCTGCTGCAGCTGGCGCAGGGCACCTCCACGCTGGCCAACAACGGCCTGTACCGCCGTCCGCACCTGGTGCACGCGGTGCGCGATCCGCGCAGCGGCGTGGCCAAGCCGACCGAATCGACGCCCGACTACCGGATTCCCCTGAAGCAGGCCAACGTCGACGTCATCAAGAACGCGATGGCCGACGTGGTGCGCGTGGGCACGGCGCGGCGCGCCTTCGCCAACACGCCTTACCAGGCGGCAGGCAAGACCGGCACCGCGCAGGTGTTCAGCCTGCGCGGCGGCCATTACCGCGCCAGCGCGATCGACGAGCGCCTGCGCGACCACGCCCTGTTCATGGGCTTCGCGCCGCTGGAGCACCCCCGCATCGCGGTGGCGCTGATCGTGGAGAACGCCGGCTGGGGCGCCAGCGTGGCCGCGCCGGTCGCGCGCAAAGTGTTCGATTACTGGCTGGCCAAGGAGCGCCAGGACCAGGTCGCGCAGCCGCGGCCGCAGCCGCAGCCCGCCGATCCCCTGGCTTCGGTCGAAGCCATAGCCTCCGACGTGGTGCGCCAACGATGAAACGCCTGGGTCTCATTCTGCTTCGGGTGTTCACCGCCTTCGACTGGCCGCTGCTGGCGATCCTGCTGATGTTCGCGGCGCTGGGCCTGACCGTCATGCATTCGGCGGTGGGCGGCACCGACTGGCGCTTCGCCGAGCAGTCGCGCAATTTCGTCATCGCGTTTTTCGCGATGTGGACCATGGCCCTGATTCCGCCGAAGTGGCTGATGAAGCTGGCCCTGCCGTTTTATGTGGTGGGGGTGGTGCTGCTATTGGGGGTGGAGTTTTTCGGCGAGACCAGCAAGGGGGCGACCCGCTGGCTGAACCTGGGCGTGACCCGCATCCAGCCGTCGGAAATGATGAAGATCGCGGTGCCGATGATGCTGGCCTGGTATTTCCAGCGCCATGAGGGCGCGGTGCGTATCCGCGACTTCCTGGCCGCGGCGGCGATGCTGGCCGCGCCGTTCGGCCTGATCGTGCTGCAGCCCGACCTGGGCACGGCGCTGCTGGTGTTCGGCGCGGGCTTTTTCGTGATCTATTTCGCGGGCCTGTCGTTCAAGCTGCTGGTGCCGGTGATGCTGGCCGGCATCCTGGCCATCGGCACGCTGGTCTATTACGAGGACCAGCTGTGCGAGCCGGACGTGGACTGGGTGGTGCTGCACGACTACCAGAAGCACCGAGTCTGCACGCTGCTCAATCCCAGTTCCGATCCGCTGGGCAAGGGGTTCCACACGATCCAGTCGATGATCGCGGTGGGCTCGGGCGGGGTGTACGGCAAGGGCTACATGAAGGGCACGCAGACGCATCTGGATTTCATCCCGGAACGGACGACGGACTTCATTTTCGCGGTGTACGCGGAGGAGTTCGGGCTGTACGGGGGGATTGCGCTGCTGGTGCTGTACGGCTTGATGATGGCGCGCGGGTTGACGATCGCGGCGCGGGCGTCGTCTCAGTTCGGGCGGCTGCTGGCGGGGGCGTTGACGATGATGCTGTTCATCTACGTATTCGTGAACGTGGGGATGGTGACGGGGATTCTGCCTGTGGTGGGAGTGCCGTTGCCGTTCATGAGCTATGGGGGGACGGCTTTGTTCACCATGGGGATTGCGTTCGGCATCATGATGAGTATCAGTCGGCATCGGTCGGCTAAGACTTAAGGTTTTTTTGACCTTTGGGGCCTCTTCGTAGGTCGCCCGTTGGCGTGGGCGGCGTGGCTGCTCGCGCCCGCGATTGCGGTCCGAAGCGTTCGCTTCGGACTTCCCCTTCGTCATCTTCGTCACCGCCTTCGGCGGTTCCTTCAGATTCCCTCGGGCGCATCGAGGTTGCTCGCAGTCACGCCGCCCACGCCAACGGGCTGCCGTCGTCTTGGCTTGTCGCGCTGCTAGAGCAGGGTTCAGTGTCGAGTCTTGGTGTGCCCGCCACTTTAGGCCGCCCGGGCGGCCTAAAGTGGCATACGCATTTTGGGCGTTTGCGGCGGGTGCGCTTGCGCGAATGCGCTGGGGAGGGTGCTTGGGGTCCCCCCAAAAGGGCTTGGGGGGGAGTGGTGATGGGTGGCGCAAGCGCCACCCATCCGGCGGTGGGGTTGAATTGACGGTCTGATCTGGGACTGGGGCGTTGCTCAGCCTTCTTGCGGCAGTGCCTCGGGGACGCCCAGGTCCACGGCCAGTTTGGTCAGGCCTTCCCAGATGCGGGTGTCGAATTCCACGGTGTCCGCGTTGATGGCGCGGTTGCGGGCTTCGTATTCGCCGGGATATTGCACCGATTCGACGCCGGGTTGGGGCTTGCAGGCGTGCAGGTAGTCGATGAAGGCGCCGACTTCCAGGGAGCGCCAGTCGGTGTTGAAGTCCACCTGCGGGTCCAGCAGGAGCGCGAACATGTTGTTCGTGGCCACGCCGTTGCGGGGGTGTTCCGGCTGGATCGTGCCGCCGCCGGACAGGACGCCGGCCAGCAGTTCGGCCACCAGGCCCAGGGCGTAGCCCTTGTGGCCGCCGAAGGGCAGCAGGGCGCCGGGCGGGTCGGTGAAGAGTGCGCCGGGGTCGGTGGTGGGGTTGCCCTGGGCGTCGATCAGCGCGCCTTCGGGGGCGGGTTCGCCCTTGGCGGCCAGCACGCGGGCCTTGTTGACGGCGATGGAGCTGGTGGCCATGTCCACGATGAAGGGCGGGCGGCCTCCGGGCAGGGGGCCGGCGAAGCACAGCGGATTGGTGGTCAGGCAGGCCTGCGCGCCGCCGAAGGGGGCCACGGTGGGGGCGCGGTTGATCACGTTGGTGAAGGCCAGCAGGATCAGGCCCTTGGCCGCCACCATTTCACCGAAGTGGCCCATGCGGCCCAGGTGGTGGCTGTGGCGCAGGGTCAGGATGCACTGGCCGTGCTCCTGGGTGCGCTCGATGGCTTTTTCGATGACCACTTTGCCGACGTACTGGCCCAGGCCGTTGTGGCCGTCGTAGGCCAGCATGGCGCCGCGGTCGTTGACCAGTTCGGGGCGGCCGTCGGGGCGGGCCAGGCCCTCGGACAGCACGCGGCGGTAGTTCGTCAGGATGGACAGGCCGTGGCTGGCGTAGCCCACGCGGTCGGATTCGACCAGGTGTTCGGCCACGTCGCGGGCGATGTCCTCGGGCACGCCTTGCGCCATCAGCACGCGGCGGCCGTATTCATAGGCTTGGGCGATGGAGAGCTTTTTCATGATGCGCGCTCCTTACAGCCAGCCCAGCCAGCGCCAGTAGGTCGCGCCCATCAGCATCATCAGCGCGTAGCCGATGATGGTGACCAGGATGCCGACCTTGGCGAACTGCTTGGCGTTGAAGGTTTCCGTGCCCAGGCACACCATGTTCTGCGGCGCGTTGATGGGCAGGATGAAGCCGTAGCTCACCATGAAGCCCAGCAGCATGGTCATGCCCAGGCGGCTGAAGTCGCCCGGCAGCGTGGCCAGCACCGAAATCAGGATGGGCAGCATCGCCGAGGTCAGCGCGGTGGCGCTGGCGAAGCCCAGGTGGATGATGATCAGGAAGGCCGACAGGATGGCGAAGATGGCCAGCGGTCCCAGGTGGTCCAGGCCGGTGTGGGCCACGACCTGGTTGCCCAGCCATTGGCCGGCCTGGGTGGTCAGCAGGGCGGTGCCCAGGCTGATGCCGACGCCGAACACGATCACGGTGCCCCATGGGATGCGCGATTGCACGTCTTTCCAGGTCATCACGCCGAAGCGCGGCAGCAGCAGCAGCACCAGGCCGAAGTAGGTGGTGGAGGTGGTGTCGAAGCGGTGCAGCTTGCCTTCGGTCGACCAGAACAGCAGCAGCAGGATGGACACGGCCATCAGGCGTTTTTGCGCGCCGGTCATGGGGCCGAGTTCGAGCAGCGATTTCTCGACGGCTTCCTTGCCTCCCGCGATGCTGTCGCTTTCCGGCGGCAGCAGCTTGAGCACGATGATGATGAGCACGGCCGACATGATCAGCGACCAGGGGGCGCCGGCGATCAGCCAGTCCGACCAGGCCACGCGCTGGCCCAGCATTTTTTCCATGAAGCCGACGGTCAGCAGGTTCTGCGCGGCGGCGGTCTGGATGCCGACGTTCCAGATGCTGGTGGCCTGGGCCACGATGATCATGATGCCGGCGGCGATGTTGGAGCGCTTGTCCACGCCGAAGGCCGCGATCACGCCCATCATGATGGGCACCACGGCCGCGCTGCGCGCGGTGGCGCTGGGCACGACCAGGCTGAGCACGATGGTCACGGCGATGCAGCCGATCAGGATGCGGCGCGTGCTGGTGCCGACCCGGGACAGGGTCACCAGCGCGATGCGGCGGTCCAGCCCGGTGAAGGTCATCGCCGCGGCGATGAACAGCGCGCCCGTGACCAGCGCGAGCGCCGAGTTGGAAAAGCCGTTGAGCGCCATGCTGATCGCGGCCGAGGTGCCGTACATCACCTGGGGGTCCTTGATCGTCGGAGCCGTTCCCAGCAGGAAAGCCATCAGCGTGGTGATCATGATCGCGCTGGCTTCGTAGGAAACGGCTTCGGTGATCCAGACCACGACGGCGAACGCGAGGATGGCGAGCATCCGGTGGCCCGCGACCGGCAGGTCGGCCGGCAGAGGCAGCATCAGCACGCCTATCAGCGCGATGATGCCGGCGATCAATCCGATGGGGATTTTGGTTTTCTTTGGCGCCTGTGTGGCAGGCGCGGCGGCTTGCGCGGTCATATCCATCTCCGGTTGAGGTCAAACTGACGACATGCCGCCCCGCGAGCTCGGGCCCTGTTCAATTCGGCATGTCGATGCTACAGAATGATCGTGACGGCATTAAGGAAAACCCGTATTGATGGAGATCAATCGAACTACGAATCACGCTTGTGGAAAACTTGCCTCGCGCATTATGCTCATCGGCCCCCGCCGGCGGCAAGGCGTCTACCCCAGCGCCAGGCGCAACTGTTCGTCCAGGTGCAGCGTGGGCGCAACACGCCAGCCGCTCTGCGCATAGCGCAGCCAGCGGCCCAGCACCAGGTGCGTCAGCAGGCTGGCGTGCGCCGACACATTGGCCTGCGGCGGCAGGCCGCCGTCGCTGACCGCGATGCGCAGCGACTGCTTGAGCGAAGCCTCGATGCGGTCGTTGATGTGGTTGATGCGTTCCTGCAGGCGGTTGTCTTCGGTCACCAGGGCGTCGCCCGTAAGCACCCGCGTCATGCCCTTGTTGCGCTCGGAGAAGGTCAGCAGCATGGCGACCGTCTGGTGCGCCTGGGCCAGGCCCTGCGGCTCGGCCGCGGCGATCTGGTTGACCAGCGTGAAGATGCTGGTCTCGATGAATTCGATCAGCCCTTCGAACATCTGGGCCTTGCTGGCGAAGTGCCGGTACAGCGCGGCCTCCGAGACTTCCAGGCGCGCGGCCAGGGCGGCCGTGGTGATGCGGGAGGCGTGCGGCTGCTCCAGCATCTCGGCCAGGGTCTGCAGAATCTGGGTCTTGCGCTCGCCGGGTTTGCTCGCCATGGAAGTGTCTGCTCTCGCGCAGGCTGACGGTGGAGGGGAGGGAGGAGCGCGCCGCTACCGCAGGGGGCGTCGGCGTAACAGCAAATCACTGACGCAGTTTACCCGCAAGTCCACGTAGGCCGGACGCTGCGAGCGGCCGCGGGAGAACGGCGTGCCCGGGTGATACACATGGACGGTGCGCAGGCCGGCGCTGCGTGCGCCGCGCAGGTTGGCCAGGGTGTCCTCCACCAGCACCGCGCGGCGCGCCGGCACGCCTTCGCGCGCCAGCACGTAGCGCAGCAGGGCGGGCGAGGGCTTGGGCCGGAACTCGCCGTGCAGCCGCATGTGCTCGATGGCCCACAGGCTGTCGAACTGGCGCAGGATGCCCAGCCGCGCCAGCACCGCGCGGGCGTAGCGCAGCGGCGCGTTGGTCAGCAGCACCTTGCGCCCCGGCAGCCGGCGCAGCTTGTACGCCAGCGCCTTTTCCGCCCGCACCAGCGGATTGACGTCGAAGTCATGGCTGCGGTGCAGGAACTCGTGCGCGTTCACGCCGTGGTGCCGCACCATGCCGATCATGGTGGCGCCATAGCGTTTCCAGTACAGCGACCGCACCCGGTTGGCGGTATCGACGTCCACGCTCAGCGCCTCGGCCACCGCCATGGTCATGCCATGGTCGATCTTCGGAAAAATCGCGTGCGAAGTATCGTGCAGCGTATTGTCCAGATCGAACAGCCACAGCCGCTCGGACGCATCCGCGCCCGTGCGCCGCGACCGGCGCACCCGCACCCCCGGCCGCAGCAACTGACGATGAACCCGCATCAAACCCTCCGAAAAACGACAGCGCCCCGAATCCGGCGTCAAAAACGCAAGTGCCCCGAATCAGGCAACTCCTCCACGATCCAGGCCGCGCGGATCCGGCTCCGCCGGTCCGCAGCGGCGCCCCCCTGGGGGGGAAGCGCCCCCCGGCGCTTCGGGGGGGGGGAAACTCAATGCGAGCTGATCATCGTGCCCACGCCCTGATCCGTCAGGATCTCCAGCAGCAGGCAGTGCGGCACGCGGCCGTCGACGATGTGCACGGAATTCACGCCGTTCTTGGCGGCGTCCAGCGCCGACGAGATCTTGGGCAGCATGCCACCGGAAATCGTGCCGTCGGCGAACAGTTCGTCGATGGTCTGGGCCGACAGGCTGCGCAGCAGCTTGCCGCCCTTGTCCAGCACGCCCGGGGTGTTGGTCAGCATCAGCAGCTTTTCGGCGCCCAGCACCTCGGCCATCTTGCCGGCGACGACGTCGGCATTGATGTTGTAGGCCGTGCCGTCCTCGCCATAGCCGATGGGCGAGATGACGGGGATGAACTGGTCGTCCTGCAGGGCCTTGACCACGGCCGGCTCGACCGTGGTGATGTCGCCGACGAAGCCGATGTCGATGGGTTCGGACGGGTTGTCCTTGTTGTCCATCAGCTTCTTGCGGGCCTGGATCAGGCCGCCGTCCTTGCCGGTCAGGCCCACGGCCTTGCCGCCGACCTCGTTGATCATCATGACGATGTCCTGCTGGACCTGGCCGCCCAGCACCCATTCCACGACTTCCATGGTCTCGGCGTCGGTGACGCGCATGCCCTGGATGAAGGTGCCCTGCTTGCCGATGCGGCGCAGCGCGTCGTCGATCTGCGGACCGCCGCCGTGGACCACCACCGGGTTCAGGCCCACCAGCTTCAGCAGCACGACGTCGTGCGCGAAGCTGCGCTGCAATCGCTCTTCCGTCATGGCGTTGCCGCCGTACTTGACCACGATGGTCTTGCCGTGGAATCGTCGGATGTACGGCAGCGCTTCGGACAGTACGGCAGCTTTGACGGCAGGAGACGAAACGGCAGCAGGGTCGGGGGTGTCGGTCATGGCAGCTAAGTCGGCAAAATAAATATATGAAAGATTAGAAAAAATGCCTGCACAAAAACGCGTTCGGAACGCGGTAGCGCAAGCATACGACGGATTGTAGTACCCACAGGTTTCTTATGCTTTAAACCCATGTTCATATGCCCGACAAATAACCGCCATTCAGGTAAATTGTGGCGCTCAGGCCCACGGGCTATGTTGGCCGGACAAATTGTCCCCAATTTTTAATTCCTACATAAGAGGCAACACATGCGTTTGAATCTTGTCCGCTCGGCCCTGCTGGCCTCGGCCTTCCTGGTGGCGGCCAACGCGGCCCACGCCGAAAAAGTGGTGGTGGGCGCAACCCAGGTGCCGCACGCCGAGATCCTCGAAGTCGTGAAACCCAGGCTCGCCAAGGAAGGCGTGGAGCTCGACATCAAGGTCTTCAGCGACTACGTGCAGCCCAATCTGCAGCTGGCCGACAAGCAGCTCGACGCCAACTTCTTCCAGCACAAGCCCTACCTGGACTCGTTCAACAAGGACCGCAAGGCCAATCTGGTGCCGGTGGCCCTGGTGCACGTCGAGCCTTTCGGCGGCTACTCCAAGAAGGTCAAGAGCCTGGCCGAACTGAAGGACGGCGCCAGCGTCGCCATCCCGAACGACCCGTCCAACGGCGGGCGCGCGCTGGTGCTGCTGCAAAAGCAGGGCCTGATCAAGCTGAAGGACCCCGCCAACATCCTCGCGACCGCGGCCGACGTGGTCGAAAATCCCAAGAAGCTGAAGTTCCGCGAACTGGAAGCGGCGATGCTGCCGCGCTCGCTGGATGACGTGGACCTGGCGCTGATCAACACCAATTACGCGCTGGAAGCCGGCCTGGTGCCGACCAAGGACGCGCTGTTCATCGAGGGTTCCGATTCGCCCTACGCCAATATCCTGGTGACCCGCGAGGACAACAAGAACGCGCCGGGCATCAAGAAGCTGGTCGACGCCCTGCACACGCCTGAAGTCAAGACGTTCATCCAGGACAAGTACAAGGGCGCGGTGGTGCCGGCCTTCTGAGGCCGCCACCGCGGCGGGCGGGCTCAGCCCGCCAGCGCCTTTTCCACCGTGGCGTGGAATTCGGCGACGTCGTATTCGCCCAGGTAGCGCTTGATGATGTTGCCCTTCTTGTCGATCAGGAAGGCGGTGGGCGTGAGGCGGATGTCGCCGAAGGCGCGGGCGATGTCGCCCTTGGTGTCCAGCGCCACCGGGAACGGCAGCTTGCGCGTCTCGGCGAAATTCAGCACGAAGTTGGGCGGATCGTAGTCCATGGCGACGGCGACCGCCTCATAGCCCTGGTCTGCGTACTGCTTGTAGGCCGCGATGGTCTCGGGCATCTGCTTCACGCAGGTCACGCAGCTGGTGGCCCAGAACTTGACCAGCACGACCTTGCCGCGCAGGTCCTGCATGGAGAAGGTCTTGCCTTCCAGGGTCGTGAAGGTGACGTCGGGCGCGGTCTGGGTGGGCCGCAGCACGAACCAGGCGCCGATGCCGACCGCCACCAGGACGGCGAGCGCTACGATGGCTTTTTTCATTTGATGGGCATGACCTCAACGCCGCCGCCCGTGCCGCCCGCGTTGCCGCTGGGCGCGCCGGAGCCGCTTTCGATGGGCGCTTTGGATTCCGTGGTGGGGTTGGACGAGGAACCGCTGTTCGACAGCCGGATCGCTTCCTCGCGGCTGATCGTTTCAAACAGTTTAACCACCTTGGCCACGCCGCCGACGTCGGCGGCGGCATTGGCTGCGTACTCACCTTCGGTCTGGGTCAGCTTGCCCATCAGGTAGACGACGCTGTGGTCGGTGGTGACGGCGATGGTGCCCGACGGCACGTACTTGGTGTTGAGCAGGGCGGTCTTGACCTTGGAGGTCAGCCAGGTGTCGTTGGAGCGCACGCTGAACGAGGCGATGGGGCCGACCGTCAGCTGGTTGACGACCTGTTTGACGTTTTCCACGCCCTGGGCGATGGCGGTGGCCTGGCTCTTGGCCTCTTCGGAGGGCACGTCACCGGTCAGCAGCAGGTGGCCGCCGTAGGCCATGGCGTTGACGCGGGCGGTTTCGCCCAGCTTCTGCGAGATCTGGCTTTGCGCCTTGAAGGCGATGTTCTGGTCCTCGAGCTGGACGCCGGAGGTCCGGCGGTCGGTCACGACGACCGCCGTGGTGGCGGCGGCGCCGCCCACGATCAGCGGCGCGCAGGCCGTCAGCGACAGGGCGGCGGTGGACAGCGCCGCGGCGAGCATCAGCGGACGGGCAGCGGTACGGACGTCAGAAATCATTCGGTGTCTCCAAGCAGAAGAGCGTCTATGCCGTCGCACAGCGCGTGCAGCAGCAGAATATGGACTTCCTGGATGCGCATCGTGCGATCGCTGGGAACACATAGATGGACGTCCATGGGCGTGATGAGTTCCCCCATGACGCCGCCGCCCTTGCCGGTCAGGGCGAGCACGTGCATTTCACGGGCGCTGGCGGCCTCCATGGCGCGCACCACATTGGGAGAGTTGCCGCTGGTGGAGATCGCCACCAGCACGTCGCCGGCCTGGCCGAAGGCGTTGACCTGGCGCTCGAACACCTCGTCGAAGCCGTAGTCGTTGCCCACCGCGGTCAGGATGGAGGTGTCGGTATTGAGCGCGATGCCGGCCAGGGGCAGGCGCTCGCGCTCGAAGCGGCCCACCAGTTCGGCGATGAAGTGCTGCGCGTCGGCGGCCGAGCCGCCATTGCCGCAAGCCAGAATCTTGCCGTTGTTCGCCAGGGCGCCGAACAGCACGTCCACCGCTATCGCCAGCGGTTCGGCCAGCACGTTCATGCTTTGTTCGTAGGCAGCCATGGCGTCGCGAAAGTGCGACGTCATTCGAGAGGTCATGTCCATGGCCGCGATTATCTCACGGTGCCGTACCGCCGTTCTGTCCAGGCGTAACCGTGGCGGGCGCGGCGTTACGGCCCGGACTCAGTCCAGCGCGAAGGCCGCGCGCAGCCATTCGGCGCGGCCGGCCTCGAAGACCACGGCGTCGAAGCGGGCCGGCGGCAGCCGGCCGTGCCAGTGGCGGCGCGCCAGTTCGGGCAGCCACTGGGCGGCGGCGCGTGCCAGCCGGGCCTGTTTTTCGGCCCCGATGCTGGCCGCGGCGCCGCCGTAGCGGCCGGCCCTGCGCGCGCGGACTTCGACGAACACCAGCGTGTCGCCATCGCGCATGGCCAGGTCGATCTCGCCGGCAGGGGTGCGCAGGTTGCGCGCCAGCAGCGTCAGGCCGCGGGCCAGCAGCAGGCGCAGGGCGGCGGCCTCGTGGCGGTCGCCGCTGCGCTGGGTGGGCGAGCGTTGCGGACAAGGGCGCGGGGCCGGCGTGCTTGGCGCGCGCCGGCGGCGTTTGGCGGCGCGGCGGCGCGCGGCCAGGGCCAGTTCGCAGGCCAGGCGCAAGGTCTCGTCGTTCATGGGAGGCTCCGGGGGCATGGGCGGCTGCGGCTACACTGACATGGTTTTCCGTGTCAGTAGGCAGCAATGAATTCAAATGTCTCACCCGCGTCCGCCGGCGATGCCTGGTCGCGCGTCGCCGAGCGCGTGACCGAGCAGCATTGGCCGGCCGCGACGCTGTACGTCGTGGCCACGCCGATCGGCAATCTGGGCGACCTGGGCCTGCGCGCCTGGCATGCCTTGCAGCGCGCCGACGTGATCGCCGCCGAGGACACGCGCGCCAGCCGCACGCTGCTGGACGCCTGGGGCGTGGCCACGCCGCTCATGGCGGCCCACCGCCACAACGAGGCCGCGGCGGCCCAGGCCATATGCGAGCGGCTGCAGCAGGGCCAGCGCGTGGCCCTGGTGTCCGACGCCGGCGCGCCGGCGGTCAGCGATCCGGGCGCGCGCATCGTGCGCGCCGTGCGCGAGGCCGGCTTCAAGGTGGTGCCGGTGCCGGGGCCCAGCGCCGTGATCGCCGCGCTCATGGGCAGCGGCGTCACCACGGACGAAAACCCGGCCTACGCCTTCGCGGGATTCGCGCCGTCCAAGGCGGCGGCGCGCCAGCGCTGGCTGCGCACCTGGTGCGCCCTGCCGGCGCCGGTGGTGATGTTCGAGTCGCCGCACCGCCTCGCGGCGACGCTGGCCGACCTGCTGGAAGTCTGCGGGCCGCAGCGCCGCCTGACCGTGGCGCGCGAACTGACCAAGCGCTTCGAGGAAATCGCCACCTTCGCGCTGGAAGCGGGCGCGGCCTGGCTGGCCGCCGACGCCCATCGCGAGCAGGGCGAATTCGTGCTGATCGTGCACGCCGACGAAACACAGCCCGAGCAGGACGAGGCCGACCCGCGCACCGACGCGCTGCTCGACGCCCTGCTGGAATCGCTGTCGCTGCGCGACGCCGCCCGCGTCGCGGCCAAGGTCTCGGGCCTGCCGCGCGACGTGCTGTACAACCGGGCGCTGGCCCGCAAGAAATCATCGGAATAAGCCATGACGTACCCGACCGTGGTGTCCAGGCCCGCCGATTCCGGCGAACGGCTCACCTACCGCGACATCCCCACGCCGCTGGGCGACATGCGCCTGGTCGCCAGCGCCAAGGGCCTGCGCGGCGCCTGGTTCACCGACCAGGACCTGCTGCCTTCGGCCGAGGGCTGGCTGTTGACGCATTCCGATCCCATCCTGGAGCAGGCCCGCCGCGAACTGGACGAGTGGTTCGCCAGCCGCCGCCGCGGATTCGAGGTGCCGCTGGACCCCGTGGGCACGGCTTTCCAGCACCAGGTCTGGCAGGCCCTGTGCGATCTGGAGTTCGGCGTGCTGGCCAGCTACGGCGAACTGGCGCGCCGGGTCGGCCGGCCCAAGGGGGCGCAGGCGGTGGGCGGGGCGGTCGGGCGCAACCCGGTCAGCATCATCATTCCGTGCCACCGCGTGATCGGGGCGGATACCTCGCTGACCGGCTTCGGCGGCGGCTTGCCGCGCAAGCAGGCGCTGCTGGCGCACGAGGGCAACCTGTACCGCAGCCGCAATGCGCGCGCGCGCCGCGTCTGCGACGGGCAGGCGGAACTGCCCTGGTAGCGCTGCGGCCGGGTTATTGCGCGGCGATGCTGGGCAGGATGCCGATGCGCTCGGACACCAGCTGCACGGCGTCCAGCGCGCTCTGGCGGTCGGGGTAGGGCCCGATCTTGACCCGATAGAGATTGTTCGACTGTTCCATCAGGGCCGGCGGCGCGCCGGCCGTGCCCAGCTGCGTGTTGATGCGGCTGACCAGCGATTGGGCGTTGGCCGGCTGGCTGAACGCGCCCACCTGCAGATAGACATTGCCCAGGCCCGCGGCCGGCGCCTGGCGCACCGGCGCGGAGCCGGGCGAGGGCGCCGTCAGCGGCTGGGCCGTGAGCGGCGCGGGGGCGGCGGCGATGGGCGAGGGCACCGGCATCGAGCCGGTGGCGGATTCGGGTTCCGGGGCGGCGGCCGGCGCGCCCTGCGAAGCCAGGCGCCGGATCTCGTCGGGCGGGATGGCCTCGACGACCACCTGCCCGCTGCCGGGGCCGACGATGCCCAGCTTGTGCGCGGCGGCGTAGGACAGGTCCATGATGCGGTCGCTATGGAACGGGCCGCGGTCATTGACGCGGACCACGACGGTCTTGCCGTTGACCATGCTGGTCACGCGCGCGTAGCTGGGCAGCGGCAGCGTGGTGTGGGCGGCGGTCATGGCGTACATGTCGTAGGTTTCGCCGATGGACGTGGAATTGCCGTGGAACTTCTTGCCGTACCACGAGGCGATGCCGCGCTTTTTATAGGGCTGGCCGCTGGTGTCCGGCACGTAGCGCTGGCCGAACACCACGTAGGGCCGGTTCGCGCCGCTGGCGTAGGGTTCGATTTTGGGCACCGCGTCGGGGATCTGGTCCAGGTTCGAGGGCGGATTCGCGTCCGGCCCGTCGTCCTTGTAGTAGCCGCCCTTCTTGCGTCCGCCGGTGGAGGAACAGGCGGCCACGGCGAAGGCCAGCAACAGCGTCAGGATCAGGCGCAGCGGTCGGGACAGGGTCATGCGGATTCGTCGGGCAGTTGGGTGCGGTGGCGCACCAGCAGCGGGTCGTGGTCGGCGAAGCGCAGCGCCAGCTGCTCGACCACATAGACCGAACGGTGCTGGCCGCCGGTGCAGCCGATGGCGACGGTGAGGTAGTTGCGGGTGTCCTGCGTGTATTGCGGCAGCCAGCGGTTCAGGAAACCGGCGATGTCGTCGATCATCTGCCCGACCTGGTCGAAGCCTGCCAGCCACGCGGCCACGGGTTCGTCGCGGCCGGTCAGGGGGCGCAGGTTGCGGTCGTAATAGGGATTGGGCAGGCAGCGCACGTCGAACACCAGGTCGGCGTCGCGCGGCACGCCGCGCTTGTAGGCGAAGGATTCGAACGTCAGCACCAGCGGCGCGCGGTCGGCGTGGATCAGGTCGCGGATCCAGACCCGCAGTTGCCCCGGCGTCAGGTCCGAGGTGTCGATGACGTGTTCCTGTTCGCGCAGCGGGGCCAGCAGTTCGCGCTCCAGCGCGATGCAGTCGGTCAGCGAGGGCGCGGTGCCGCCGCGCTGCAGGCGGTCGGTGAGCGGATGGCGGCGGCGGGATTCGGAATAGCGCTGCACCAGCGTGGCGGTGCTGGCGTCCAGGAAGACCACGCGCAGGCTGGTGCCCATGGCGCGCAGCGCGGTGACCACGTCCGGCAGCTCGGCCAGTTCGCCGGGCGAGCGCACGTCGATGGCGACGGCCACGCGCTCCAGGCCCTCGTCGCGGGCGTTGGCGATGAACTCGGTCAGGAACCGCACCGGCAGGTTGTCGACGCAGGTATAGCTGGCATCCTCGAGCATGCGCAGGGCGACGGACTTGCCGGAGCCTGAGATGCCGGTGACTAGGACGACTTTCAACATGGACATGATTGTGGCACGCTTTTCCAGGGCGATGCGGCAAGGCGGCATCTGATATGGCCGTAAACTCGAAATCTGATCTGTACCTTTTTTGCGCCGGTGGCGTAAAGTTGGCCGGCATCAGACAGACTTCATCGACAGATTTCACATACGCGCCCCGCCGTCATGCGCTTCGGGGGGATTGGAATTCGACATAGATGTTAGCCTTCATTTCCTTTCGTAGTGTTTCACTGCCGCGGTTTTGGGCAATTCCGATCCTCGCCGCCGCTTTTGCGGCCACGCCAGCCCAGGCCCAGGAGACCCTGCGCCCGGACACCATGGCGGCGCGCGTGGCGGCCTGTACGGCCTGCCACGGCGAGCAGGGCCGCGCCGGCGCCGACGGCTACTATCCGCGCCTGGCCGGCAAGCCCCAGGACTATCTGTACCACCAGCTGCTGAATTTCCGCGACGACCGGCGCCAGTATCGGCCCATGACGCACCTGCTCACCGGGTTGCCGGACGAATACCTGCGTGAAATGGCGGCGTATTTCGCCGGGCAGCACGTGCCGTATCCGCCGCCGGCCCGCCCCGAAGTGTCCGCCGCCACGCTGGAGGCCGGCCGCAAGCTGGCGCTCGACGGCGACGCGGCGCGCGGGCTGCCCGCCTGCGCGGCCTGTCACGGCGCCGCGCTGGGCGGCGTGCTGCCGGCCATCCCGGGCCTGCTCGGCCTGCCGCGCGACTACATCGGCTCGCAGATCGGCGGCTGGAAGAACGGCCTGCGCCGCGCCGCCGAGCCGGACTGCATGGCCGACGTCGCCGCCAAGCTCACCCCCGCCGACATCGGCGCGCTGGCCGCGTGGCTGTCGTCGCGGCCCGTGGTCGAACCTTATGCTCCCGAGCCCGCGGGCTCGCTGCGCCTGCCGGCCGAATGCGGCAGCCAGGCGCAACGCTAGGGAGCCGCGATGAAACTCATGAAGAAAGTCCTGTGGGTCCTGTTGCTGGCGCTGGTCGTGGCGGCCGGCGGCCTTTACTGGGCGGGCACGCGCGACGACGCCAGCACCGGCCCGGCGGCCGCCGCGCAGGACGCGGCCACGCTGGTCGAGCGCGGCCGCTACCTGGCGCAGGCCGGCAACTGCATGGCCTGCCACACCAGCCGCGGCGGCCAGCCGCTGGCCGGCGGCACGCCCATCCCGACGCCGTTCGGCACGGTGTACGGCCCCAACATCACGCCCGACGAACAGACCGGCATCGGCGCCTGGACGGCCGACGATTTCTGGCAGGCGCTGCACAACGGCAAATCGCGCGACGGCACGCTGCTCTATCCCGCGTTCCCGTACACCGAGTACACGCGCATCACGCGCGCGGACGCCGACGCCTTGTACGCCTACCTGCGCAGCGTGCCGCCGGTCAGCCGCGCGAACCGGCCGCCCGAGCTCGAATTCCCGTACGACCAGCGCGCCCTGCTGGCCGCCTGGCGCGCGCTGTACTTCAAGCCCGGGGTGATGGAGCCCGACGCCGGCCAGTCGCTGCAATGGAACCGCGGCCGCTATCTGGTCGAAGGGCTGGGGCATTGCGCCGCCTGCCATACGCCGCGCAACAGCATGGGCGCGCTGCGTTCGGAGCAGCCGCTGGGCGGCGGCGTGATTCCGGTGCTGGACTGGTACGCGCCGCCGCTCACGAATGACATGCAGACCGGCATGGGGCGCTGGTCGGCCGAGGACATCGCCATGCTGCTCAAGACCGGCGTGTCGCGGCATTCCAGCGTCAGCGGGCCGATGGCCGAAGTGGTGCTGGGCAGCACGCAGCACCTGAGCGACGACGACGCGCTGGCCATCGGCGTCTACCTCAAGTCGCTGCCGGCCGCGCCGGCCGCGGCGCAGCCGCCCAAGGCGCCGGTGTCGCCGGCGGCGATGGAACTGGGCGGCAAGCTCTACCAGCAGCAATGCGTGCAATGCCACCAGGCCGAAGGCCAAGGCAGCGGCACGGCCTGGCCGGCGCTGGCCGGCAATCCCACGGTGACCGCGCCGTCGCCCGTCAACGCGATCCGCATGGTGCTGGACGGCGGCTACGCGCCCGCCACGGCGGCCAACCCGCGGCCCCACGGCATGCCGCCGTTCGGGCAATTGCTGAACGACAGCGATGTCGCCATGCTGGTGTCGTACATCCGCAATAGCTGGGGCAACGAGGCCGGGGGCGTGACGCCGCTGGAGGTCAAGCGGGCGCGCGCGGCGTCTACGCGGAATTAGGGGGTGGCGTTGCCTGATGGGTTTCGCGCGTCCGGCGCTTGATTTCTTATGTCGAATATCTCGCGCTGCACCTGTCCTACGAGTTGCATCGCAGGATGGGTGCAGCGCGAGAATCTTTGGACAAGAACGCCAACATCGAGCGCGCGAAACCCATCACGCTATTTACTGCTCTGCAGAATCGCCATCGCCTGGCGTTCCATGAATTCGCCCAGCGTGTCGATGCCGCGCAGCTTGAGGATGGTGTTGCGCACGGCGGCCTCGACCAGCACGGCCAGATTGCGGCCCGCGGCGACCTGCAGCATCACCTTGCGCACCGGCAGGCCCAGCATGTCCTGGGTGATGTCCTGCAGCGGCAGGCGTTCGAACTTGTCCTGCGCGGTGGCGCGCACCAGGTGCACGATGAGCTTGAGGCGCATCTTGCGGCGCACGGAGGTCTCGCCGAAGATGGTGCGGATGTCCAGCAGGCCCAGGCCGCGTACTTCCAGCAGGTTCTGCAGCAGCTGCGGGCAGTGGCCTTCGATCATGTTGGGCGCGGTGCGCGAGAACTCCACCGCGTCGTCGGCCACCAGGCCGTGGCCGCGCGAGATCAGTTCCAGCGCCAGTTCGCTCTTGCCCAGGCCGGATTCGCCGGTGATCAGCACGCCCAGGCCGAGCACGTCCAGGAACACGCCGTGGACCGTGGTGGTGGGCGCCAGCTTCTTGCCGAGGTAGATGCGCAGCAGGTCGATGAGCTGCGCGGCCGCGACCGGCGTGGACAGCAGCGGCACCTGGTGCTGGTCGCACTGGTCGATCAGGTCCTGCGGCGGGCTCAGGCCGTCGGCCAGCAGGATGGCCGGAACGCCGCCGATCAGCAGCTCGTCCATGTGGTGCATGCGCCGGCGCAGGTCGAAGCGGGTGTAGTACGCCAGCTCTTCCTGGCCGAAGACCTGAATGCGCGACGGGTGGATCAGGTTCAGGTGGCCGACCAGGTCGGCGGCCGACATGCCGTCGTCGGGAATCGCGCGGTCCGCCGCGCCCTGGCCCGAAATCCAGTTAAAGGGGATTTTGTCGGCGTTGTCGTCGACGAGTTCCTGCACCGTGAGCATGGCAGCGTGTCCGCGAGTGGATCAGAGTTGCCCGGTCGTCAGCATCTTGTGGACGACGGCCGGATCGGCTTCGGTGGCCAGGGCCTCGCGCAATGCCTTGTTGGACATGAGCTGGGCCAGTTCGGCCAGGATGTCCAGGTGCTGCTGCGTGGCCGCTTCGGGCACCAGCAGGCAGAGCAGCATCGAGACCGGCTGGCCGTCGGGCGCATCGAAGGCGATGGGCTGGGCCAGCCTGATGAAGGCCGCCAGCGCCTGCTCCAGGCCCTTCACGCGGCCGTGCGGCACCGCCACGCCCTGGCCCAGCGCGGTGGACCCCAGGCGTTCGCGGGCGAACAGGCTGTCGAAGACGAGCGCGCGCGCCAGGCCGTGGTTGTTTTCGAAGAGTAGGCCGGCTTGTTCGAACGCACGTTTCTTGCTCGTGGCGAGCATATCGAGCACGACGTTGCCGGCGGGAAGGATGCGCGACAAATGATTCATCGGATCATTATATGGTTATATGACGCAGTGCAATAATCGGCCTCTGGACGCGTCCCCTGCGAAGGCGCGCCGTGGGACGGCAAGAGCGACAGCATAGACCGTAAGCGCCGGATTGTGGGCATTCTTGCGCCGTGCGCCACGGCGTGGACGGGGAATTCGGGGGGCGGGCGGGAAAACGGGTGCGCCGGGCGGGCCGGTACGGGGAAAAACGCTGGGGGGGGTGAAGCGGGGAGGGGGAAGTTTGCCGATGCCCCGGCTGGACGCGTGGTCTAGCGGGACACCGGGACTCAGGCAGGATTCGAGAATCGCTGTTTCGTTAGCCGCACATGGCGAGCTGTCGTGAGGCGCGTTACTGCTGGGTTGGCGAGAGGTTCGCCGCTTGCCGCTTCACTGACTCGGCCGTGTGGCTTCGTACCTTGTCCTTGTGCTTGATGACCTGACGGTCGACCTTGTCTGCCAGAAGATCTATGGCCGCATAGAGATTTTCATCGGTAGCTTCACAATGAATGTCCTTACCGCTCAGACGCATGGTGATTTCGGCTCTATGCCGCAGGGGCTCTACCGAGAGCATGACCTGGGTATCGATGACGTGATCGAAATGCCGCAGCACTCGCGCCAGTTTGTTCATGACATATTCCCGGATGGCCGGGGTGACGTCGAGGTGACGACCGCAGATGCTCAGGTTCATAGTGTGCTCTCCTTCTAAAAGAGGGAAAAAAATTGCGCAGAAATGCGCGGCTTGTGCGTTAGGCGTTCTCCTTGAATTCAGCGGTTTCGGTTAGTACTAGTGTATAGACTCGGGCCGATAAAACAAGCTGAGCTAGCGCAATAACATGTCATTTTTATGGCTGAGTCCCTAGGATGTACCGGCGGCCCGCCTAGGGTCTTCCCGGACCCGCCGGTTACATGCGGAAGTGTTCGCCCAGATAGACGCGGCGCACCGCGGGATCGCCCACGATTTCCTCGGGATGGCCGTCGGTCAGCACCTTGCCCTCGCTGATGATGTAGGCGCGGTCGCAGATGCCCAGCGTCTCGCGCACGTTGTGGTCGGTGATCAGCACGCCGATGCCGCGCCCCTTCAGGAAGCGCACGATGCGCTGGATCTCGATCACGGCGATGGGGTCGACGCCGGCGAAGGGCTCGTCCAGCAGGATGAAGCGCGGGCTGGTGGCCAGCGCGCGCGCGATCTCGACGCGGCGGCGTTCGCCGCCCGACAGCGAAATGGCCGCATTGCTGCGGATATGGCCGATCTGCAGTTCTTCGAGCAGGGATTCCATCTGCTCGTTGATCTTGGCCGTGGACAGCGCGCGCCCATCCGGCCCCGTTTGAAGCTCGAGCACCGCGCGGATGTTCTGCTCCACCGTCAGGCGGCGGAACACCGAAGCGTCCTGCGGCAGGTACGACAGCCCCATGCGCGCGCGCTTGTGGATGGGCATGGCCGTGATGGCGGCGCCGTCGATCTCGATGCGGCCGGCGTCGGCGGGCACCAGGCCCACGATCATGTAGAAGCTGGTGGTCTTGCCGGCGCCGTTGGGGCCGAGCAGGCCGACGACTTCGCCGCTGACGACGGACAGGGAGACGTCCTGCACCACCGTGCGGCCGTTATAGGTTTTGCGCAAGCCGGTTGCGCGCAGGCTGCCCTGCTTGACGCCCGTCGGGGCGGAGGTCACGGGAGTCTGCACTGTGGGTTGGTTCATCGTGGCTGCGTATGGTGTGGCTGGGAGGCGCTTCAACGCCCTTTCTTGGCGGCCTGCTGCTTGCGGCATTCCGCGATGGCGGCGTCGGACTTGGCGCGCGGCTCGGCGACCGAACGCACCCGCCCGCCGGGGGCCGACGAGTTGGGGCCGCCCTGGGCTTCGTAGGTGCCGGTCTTTTCGTTGTAGCGCACCCGTTCGCCGCGGATGGTGTCGAAGGGTTTGCCACAGACGTAGCGGATCACGACCGCCTGGCCGATCAGGTCGAACGTGCTCTTGGAGCCGTCGTACTCGGCGCGCAGGCCCTTGCCTTCGATGAGCTCGAAGGTCTCGGGGCGCTCCTGGCGGATGGTCACGACCTTGCCCTTGTTGGCGGTGGCCGTGCCGAACTGGTTGCCCTTCGCGTCCTCGTTGACCTCCAGCACGTCCGAGGTCAGCGTCATGAGCCCGCGCGTCAGGCTGACGTTGCCCGTGAAGACGCTTTTCTTCTTCACGTCGTCGTAGTGCAGGGTCTCCGACAGGATCAGCGTGCTGGGCTCTTCGGCCGCAGGCGCCGATTTGGAACCCTGTTCCGCGGCGTGGACCGGCGCCAGCGCCGCGGCCGCCAGCAGGGCGGCGCCGATCAGGCGGGTCGTCGGGGCAAGGAGAATCCGGAGGTCGGTCATGGTTTTTTCTGGTCAGTGTTGTTGGCGGGAACGCCGTTCCGGGGCTGCTGCTTGCCTTCGGAACCGGCGATTTCCACATCGGTCGATGCCGAAACCTGCAGCTGGCGCGTTTTGTTGTTGTAGCGCATGCCCTTGCCGTTCATGCGCGAACGGCCCTTGAGGACCTCCGCCGGCAGGTCGGTATAGACCACGTCCTCGTCGGGCAGGATGATCAGTTGCTGGCTGCGCACGTCCAGCATGTCGTTGTTGGCGTCGGGCTGGCGATGCACGTGCGCGTCGCCGTTCATGACGATGCGCTTGCCGCCTTGCTCCATCACGGCCGTCTTGGAGACGGCCACCGTGATGGGGTTGGTCTCGCGCTGGCCCACCGCGCGCGGCGCGGTGATGTGATAGGAGTCGTCGTCGGGGAAGTGTTCCGCGTACTGGCCTTCGAGCCGGTTGATGGGCCGGCCGCTGGGATCGGTGCGCAGCATGACGAAATCGCGCGACCAGGCGTCCATCTCGTGGGTGACGCGGCGCGGCGGGTCCACCGGGATGGCCCGCTGCGCGTAATCGGCCGCCCACCAGGAGCTGGTGACCAGCACCACCAGCAGGAACAGGGCGATCAGAGAGGGAAAACGTTCTTTCATCGGGTTCGCCGCAAGGGCGTGTCGGTTGTCGCGGCGGTCATTGGATGGCGCCCGGACCCAGCAGGCCCGGCGCCGCCAGGAATGCGCCCAGGCGTCCCTGGGACGCCAGCAGCAGGTCGCAGCATTCGCGCACCGCGCCGTTGCCGCCGGCCTGCGTGGACACCCAGTGGGCGGCCTGGCTGACGTAGCCCGGGGCGTTCGGCACGCTGGCGGCGAAGCCCGCGCGCTGCATGGCCGGCAGGTCGATGATGTCATCGCCCATATAGCCGGTCTGGTTCAGTTGGACACCGCAGCGCTGCGCAAGTTCAGCCAGCGCGCCGCCCTTGTCGCGCACGCCCTGGACCACCTCGGCTATGCCCAGTTCGGCGGCGCGGCGCGCCACGATCGGGCCCGAGCGGCCGGTCATCAGCGCCACCGTCAGCCCGCCTTCCATCAGCAGGCGCAGCCCGTGGCCGTCCAGCGCGTTGAAGCGCTTCTGCAGTTCGCCGCTTTCGCCGTAATAGAGGCTGCCGTCGGTCAGCACGCCGTCCACGTCGAACACCATCAGGCGCACGGTGGCGGCGCGTTCGCGCACGGCGGCGGGGATGCGGGCGAGGACCAGCGCGTCGGCCGGGTGAGTCACGGAAGCAGGAAGAGTCATAGTCATACCACTTTAGCGGCCATCAGATCATGCATGTGCAGGGCGCCGAGCAGGGCGCCGTCGGCATCCAGCACCAGCATGTGGTTGAGCCGTTGTTCGTCCATTTGCTGCGCGGCCTCGACGGCCAGCGCGTCGGGATTGATGCTGCGCGGCGAGCGCGTCATGCCGGATTCCACGGTCAGGCTGCGGATGTCGCCGTGCCGCGCGATCAGGCGGCGCAGGTCGCCGTCGGTGAAGATACCCAGGGGGCGGTGCTGCGCGTCGGTCACGACCGTCATGCCCATGCCTTTGGCGGACATGACCTCGAGCGCCTGCGACACCGGCGTGCCGGCCAGCACGATGGGCAGGGCGTTGCCCTGGCGCATCACGTCGCGCACGTGCGTCAGCAGGCGGCGGCCCAGCGCGCCGCCGGGGTGCGAGCGCGCGAAATCCTGCGGGCCGAAGCCGCGCGCCTCCAGGCAGGCCACGGCCAGCGCGTCGCCCAGGGCCAGCGCGGCGGTGGTGCTGGCCGTGGGCGCGAGGTTCAGCGGACACGCCTCCTGGGCCACGCTGGCGTCCAGGTGCACGTCGGCCAGCTCGGCCAGTTCCGAACGCGGATTGCCCGTGATCGCGACCAGGCGCGCGCCCATGCGGCGGGCCACCGGCAGGATGGTCAGCAATTCCTGGCCGCTGCCCGAATACGAAATCGCGATGATCACGTCGTCGCGGGTGATCATGCCGAGATCGCCGTGCACGGCCTCGGCCGCGTGCAGGAAAAAGGCCGGCGTGCCGGTCGAGGCCAGCGTCGCCGCGATCTTGCGGGCGATATGGCCGGTCTTGCCGATGCCGCTCACCACCACGCGGCCGCGACAGGCCAGCAGCATGGCGACCGCCTGCGCAAAGCTGTCGTCCAGCCGGGCCGACAGGTCCAGCAGCCCCTGGCTTTCGATTTGCAGCGTTCTGCGCGCAGATGCCAGCGCGGTCTCGGACGTAGTGGTGGGATGGTCAGTCATGGGCGGATTTTAATATCAGTATGCGGGTTTGCCCCGAGCAGGGGGGTATGGCATCCTGGCGGCTCTTTTCAACGGCTTCCAAACTCTCCTGCAGGTTCGTCCATGTCCAGCCTTCCCAGCCCCGTTCTAGGCACGCCTTTGTCTCCCCTGGCCACCCGCGTCATGCTGCTCGGGGCGGGCGAGCTGGGCAAAGAGGTCATCATCGCCCTGCAGCGGCTGGGCGTGGAGGTCATCGCGGTGGATCGGTATGCCGACGCCCCGGGCCACCAGGTGGCGCACCGGGCGCATGTGGTCTCGATGACCGACCCGCAGGCCTTGCGCAAAGTCATCGAACAGGAGCGGCCGCACGTTATTGTCCCCGAAATCGAGGCCATTGCCACCAATTTGCTGGTCGACCTGGAAGCGGCCGGCGTGGCCCGGGTGACGCCGACCGCCCGCGCCGCCCAGCTCACCATGAACCGCGAGGGCATCCGCCGCCTGGCGGCCGAAACCCTGGGCCTGCCGACCTCGCCCTACCGCTTCGTCGACACCGAGGCCGAGCTGCGCCAGGCCATCGACGGCGGCATCGGCTATCCCTGCGTCATCAAGCCGGTCATGTCGTCCTCGGGCAAGGGCCAGTCCCTGATCAAGAGCGCCGACGACATCGCCGACGCCTGGCGCTACGCCCAGGAGGGCGGCCGGGTAGGGGGCGGGCGCGCCATCGTCGAAGGCTTCATCCGCTTCGACTACGAAATCACCCTGCTCACCGTGCGCGCCCGCGGCGCCGACGGCCAGATCGAGACCCGCTACTGCGAGCCCATCGGCCACAAGCAGGTCGACGGCGACTACGTGGAAAGCTGGCAGCCGCACCCGATGTCGCCCGCGGCGCTGGAGCGCGCGCGCGAGATCGCGCTGGCCGTCACGTCCAACCTGGGCGGTTTGGGCATCTTCGGGGTGGAACTGTTCGTCGCCGGCGACCAGATCTGGTTCTCGGAAGTCAGCCCGCGCCCGCATGACACCGGTCTGGTCACCCTGATCACCCAGGTCCAGAGCGAGTTCGAACTGCACGCCCGCGCGCTGCTGGGGCTGCCGGTGGACACCAGCCTGCGCCAGCCGGGCGCCAGCAGCGTCATCTACGGCGGCGTCGACGCCGCGGCCGTGTCGTTCCACGGCGTGGCCGAGGCGCTGGCCGAGCCCGGCACCGATATCCGCCTCTTCGGCAAGCCCGAATCCTTCGTCAAGCGCCGCATGGGCGTGGGCCTGGCCGTGGCCGACGACGTCGCGGCCGCGCGCGCCAAGGCCAAGCGGGTGGCCGCCGCCGTGTCGGTCCAGGCCGGCTAGCCGCTTTTTCTTCGGTTTTCACGAGCAGCCCCCGCCCAGGCGGGGGCTGCTTGCGTTCGTCCGCCGTCGATGCCCGTCCCGCTTGCGTGCATCCCCATGCCGCCGGTGTGGTTTGCGCTTTCGCATGGTTTGTTCGATAATTTCAGAAATTTCTGAAAGTGACGTAACTGGATTTTTCCGGTTCGCCGCTTCCGTACCGCTGGCGCAGGATCGATCATGGCTCTCACCCCGCAAAACGAACGCTTCATCCTGCATTTCGGGGAAATGGGCAGCCGCTGGGGCGTGAACCGCACGGTCGGCCAGATCTACGCCCTGCTGTTCCTCTCCCCCAAGCCCCTGAACGCCGACGACATCGCCGACGCGCTGGGCTTTTCGCGCTCCAACGTCAGCCTCGGCCTGAAAGAGCTGCAGTCCTGGCGCCTGGTCAAGCTCATCCACCAGGTGGGCGACCGCCGCGACTACTTCGAAACCCCCAAGGACGTCTGGGAGATCTTCCGCACCCTGATGGAAGAAAAGCGCAAGCGCGAGATCGATCCCACGCTCTCGCTGCTGCGGGACACCCTGCTGGAGCCGCCATCCGGGCCGGATGAGGCTTACGCGCAACAGCGCATGACCGAGATGCTGGAGCTCATCGAGCTCTCCACCGGATGGTTCGACGAGGTCCAGCGCCTGCCTCCCGAAACCCTGCAGAACCTGATGAAACTGGGTTCCAAGGTGCAGAAGGTGCTGGGCTTCGCCGGCAAATTGCGCGGCAAGGAATGAAAGTGATCTGTCCTGAATTTATGGATAACCCCTATGAAGTTGTATCCAACGCCCTTACCATTGGGCGCAGACGGCCTGGGAACCATGCCGGTTGCCGTGGCATCTCTTTGGGAGCGCCCCGATGATTGATCTCGACGTCGTGAACCTGTCGCGATTCCAGTTTGCCGCGACCGTCCTCTACCACTTCCTGTTCGTTCCCCTCACGCTCGGCCTGTCTTTCATCCTGGCCATCATGGAGAGCGTGTACGTCATGACCGGCCGCCCCATCTGGCGAAAGATGACCATGTTCTGGGGCACGCTGTTCGGCATCAACTTCGCGCTGGGCGTGGCCACCGGCGTCGTGATGGAATTCCAGTTCGGCATGAACTGGTCCTACTACAGCCACTACGTGGGCGACATCTTCGGCGCGCCGCTGGCCCTCGAGGGGCTGATGGCCTTCTTCCTCGAAGCCACCTTCGTCGGCCTGTTCTTCTTCGGCTGGAACCGCATGTCCAAGGTCAGCCACCTGGTGGTGACCTGGCTGGTGGCGTTCGGCACCAACTTCTCGGCGCTGTGGATCCTGATCGCCAACGGCTGGATGCAGAACCCGGTGGGCGCGGTCTTCAATCCCGACACCATGCGCATGGAGATGACCGACTTCGCCGCGGTGATCCTCAACCCGGTGGCCCAGGCCAAGTTCGTGCACACGGTCAGCGCGGGCTACGTGGCCGGCGCCATGTTCGTCATGTCGATCAGCGCGTGGTACCTGCTGAAGGGCCGCCACATCGACCTGGCCAAGCGCTCGATGGCGGTCGCGGCCAGCTTCGGCCTGGCCTCGGCGCTGTCGGTCGTGGTGCTGGGCGACGAAAGCGGCTACCTCACCACCGAACACCAGAAGATGAAGATCGCGGCCATCGAGTCCATGTGGCACACCGAGCCGGCGCCCGCGTCCTTCAACCTGGTGGCCTGGCCCAACCAGGAAGAGCGCAAGAACGACTTCGCCATCGAGATCCCGTACGTCATGGGCATCATCGGCACGCGCTCGCTGACCACGCCGCTGCTGGGCATCGACGACCTGATCCTGCGCGCCGAGAACCGCATCCGCGACGGCATCGTGGCGTACGACGCGCTGCAGAAAATCCGCGCCAATCCCAAGGACGTGGACGCGCGCATGGTGTTCGACCGGACCTGGCCCGACCTGGGCTACGCGCTGCTGGTCAAGCGCTACCAGCCCGACATGAGCAAGGTCACCGAGGCCGACATCAAGCAGGCCGCGGTGGACACGGTGCCCACGGTGGCGCCGCTGTTCTGGACCTTCCGCATCATGGTGGCGGTGGGCATGTACCTGATCGTGTTCTTCGCCGTGGCCTTCTGGCTGGCCTCGCGCGGCCGCCTGGACAGCCGCCGCGGCCTGCTCAAGGTGGCGCTGTGGAGCCTGCCGCTGCCCTGGATCGCCATCGAAAGCGGCTGGTTCGTGGCCGAGTACGGACGCCAGCCCTGGGTGATCGAAGGCGTGCTGCCGACCTACTACGCGGCCTCGGGCCTGACCGTCATGGACCTGGTCATCTCCCTGGCGATCTACCTGGTGCTGTACACGGTGCTGGCCATCATCGGCGTCAAGGTGATGCTGCACGCCATCAAGGCCGGACCGAAGTCCGATCAGCCGGCGCCCGACAGCGCCGCCGATCCCGTCCACGCCGCCGTGCGCGCCTGAGGAGAGCATCATGGAAAATCTGATCCCCTTCGACTACGGCACCCTGCGCGTGGTGTGGTGGGTGCTGATGGGCGCGCTGCTCATCGGCTTCGCCGTGATGGACGGCTTCGACCTCGGCGTGGCCGCGCTGCTGCCGGTGGTCGCCAAGACCGACGTGGAGCGCCGGGTGGTGATCAACGTGGTCGGCCCCGTCTGGGAAGGCAACCAGGTGTGGCTCATCACCGCGGGCGGCGCCATCTTCGCCGCGTGGCCGCTGCTGTACGCGGCCTCGTTCTCCGGGTTCTACCTGGCGATGATGCTGGTGCTGATCGCGCTGATCCTGCGGCCCGTGGGCTTCAAGTACCGCAGCAAGATGGAAGACACCCGCTGGCGCAGCCGCTGGGACGCCGTGCTGTGCTTTTCGGGCGTGCTGGCCTCGCTGGTGTTCGGCGTGGCCATGGGCAACATCATCCTGGGCGTGCCGTTCACGTTCGACCCCGTCACGCTGCGGCCCATCTACGAAGGCCACTTCTATCAGCTGTTCATGCCGTTCGCCTTGCTGGCCGGCGTGCTGAGCGTGGTGATGCTGGCCATGCACGGCGCCGTGCTGCTGGCCTGGCGCACCGAGGGCGCGGTGGCCGAGCGCGCCCGCAACTGGGGCCGGCTGTGCGCGTTGCTGACCGCCGCGCTTTTCATCGTCGGCGGCTTCTGGGTGGCCGGCGGCATCGGCGGCCACGTGATCACCAGCGCCATCGACGTGGCGGCCCCTTCCAATCCCATGCAGAAGACCGTGTCGGTGCAGGACGGGGCATGGATGGCCAATTACGCCAAGTGGCCGCTGATGTGGATCGCGCCCGCGCTGGGCGTGGCGGGAGCGGTGCTGGCGGCGCTGCTGCTGAGCGTGCGCGCCAACATGCTGGCGTTCCTGGCCTCGGCTACCTCGATCACCGGCGTGATCCTGACGGCGGGCTTTTCGCTGTTCCCGTTCATCATGCCCTCGTCGACCAGACCGCAGGCCGGGCTTACGGTCTGGGACGGCTCGTCCAGCCACTTGACGCTGTGGATCATGGTCATCGCGGTCGCCGTCTTCCTGCCGATCGTCACCGTCTACACCGCCTGGGTCTACCGCGTCATGCGCGGCAAGGTCACCGAGGAATCGGTCGGCGGCACGCCCAACTCATACTGACTTAGGAGCCTCCACCATGTGGTATTTCTCGTGGATACTCGGCCTGGGCCTGGCGTGCGCGTTCGCCATCCTCAACGCGATGTGGTTCGAACTGCGCGAAGGCCATGCGCATGACCCGCGCGCCGGCCGCGACGACGAGTGAGGGGCGACACCAGCGCCCTCGAGCACGATCCCTCCGCAACGCTGGGCAAACCGCCGCGTGAACAGTCGCGGTGGCTGGCGGCGCTTGCCAGGGCCGCCCGGCTGCCGCTGATACTGGCGGGCGCCGCGCCGCTCGTCGGCGGCATCCTGATGGTGGCGCAGGCCTGGCTGCTGGCCAGCGTGCTGGACGCGGCCATCGTCGGGCAGGCGCCCCGGCACGAACTGATCGGCGGCATTCTCGGCATCGCCGCGCTCATGCTGGTCCGCGCGGCCATCGCCTGGGCGGGCGAGCGCGCCGGCGCCGAGGCCGCGGAACGCATCAAGCTGCACGTGCGGCTGTCGCTGTTCCGGCGCCTGCTGCGCCTCGGGCCGCACTGGAGCCGGGGCCGCGCCGCCGGCGAACTGGCCAGCGCGGTGGTGGACCAGGTCGAGGCGCTCGACGGCTATTTCGCCAAGTACCTGCCGGCCATGGCGGCGGCGGCCATGCTGCCGGTGGCGTTCTCCGTGGTGCTGCTGCCGGTGGACGTGATCGCCGGGCTGCTGCTGCTGGTCACCGCGCCGCTGATTCCGCTTTTCATGGCCCTGGTGGGCTGGGGCGCCCAGGGCGCCAGCCGCCGCCACCTGCGCGCGTTCGCGCGGTTGTCGGGTTTTTTCGCCGACCGCCTGCGCGGCCTGTCGACCCTGAAGCTGTATGGCCGGGCCGAGGCCGAAGCCGCCTCGGTGGCCGCGGCCAGCGACGCCCTGCGCCAACGCACCATGTCGGTATTGCGCATCGCCTTCCTGTCGTCGGCGGTGCTGGAGTTCTTCGCCGCGCTGGGCGTGGCCGGCGTGGCGGTCTATATCGGCCTGACCTATCTGGGCTTTCTGGACGTGCGCTGGACGCCGCTGACCCTGCAGGCGGGCCTGTTCTGTCTGCTGATGGCGCCGGAGGTCTATGCGCCGCTGCGCCAGTTCGCGGCGCACTACCACGACCGCGCCACGGCGCTGGCGGCGGTCACGCAGATCGCCGCCTTGTTCGACGGCCTGCCGCAGGACGACGGAAGCGGCGATCGCGTCGAAACCGGCGTCCACGCCGCGCCCGCATCGCGCGGCGCGGGCGCGGCGGTGGCCGTGGCGGGCCTGGGCGTGCAGGCGCCGGGACGCAGCCGCCCGGTGCTGTCCGGCGCCGCGCTGGCGCTGGCCCCGGGCGAGCACGTGGCGCTGATGGGGCCCAGCGGCATCGGCAAGTCCACGCTGCTGGAGGCGCTTGCGCGCCTGCGCCCGGCCGAAGGGGACATCCGCATCGACGGCCTGCCGCTGGCCGAATGGAGCGAGGCGGCCCTGCGCGAACGCGTGGTGCTGATCGGGCAGAAGCCGCAGCTGCTGGCGGGCTCCATCGCCGACAACATCCGCCTGGGCCGGCCCGACGCCAGCGACGCCGAGCTGCGCGAAGCCGCCAGGCGCGCCTGCGTGCTGGAATTCGCCGAGGCGCTGCCGCAAGGGCTGCAGACGCGGCTGGGCGGGCGCGGCCACGGGCTGTCCGGCGGGCAGGCGCAGCGCGTGGCGCTGGCGCGCCTGTTCCTGCGCGATCCGGGCCTGATCCTGCTCGACGAGCCCACGGCGCACCTGGACGAGGACACGCAGGCGCGCGTGCTGGACGAGATTCTGGCCTTTTCGGCCGGCCGCAGCCTGTTGCTGGCGACGCATGCGCCGGCCGTGGCGGCGCGGCTGGGCCGGACCTTGCGCGTGGCCGACGCGAAAGTGGAAGACGCATGAAGAACCTGTTGCTGCTGCTGCCGCTGTATGCCCGCCGAAAAAGCGGGCTTTTGCTCGCATTATTCTGCGCGCTGGCCACGGTGGCGGCGGGCGTGGGCCTGCTGGGCGTGTCGGGATGGTTCCTGACCGGGGCCGCGCTGGCCGGCGCGGGCGCCGCGTTCAATCTGTTCGCGCCGTCGGCGCTGGTGCGCGCGCTGTCGTTCCTGCGCATCGTGGCGCGCTACGCCGACCGCGTCGTCGGCCATGCCGCCACGCTGCGCCTGCTGGCGGACCTGCGCGCCGTGGTGTTCGCGGCGCTCACGCGGCTGACGCCGCGGCAACTGGCGCGCTACCGCGACGGCGACCTGGTGGCGCGCATGACGGGCGACGTGGACGCGCTGGACACGGTATTCCTGTTCGTGCTGGCGCCGCTGGCCACCGCGCTGCTGGGCGGCGCCATCCTGACCGCGGTGCTGGGGCGCTGGGTGCCCGCCGCCGCGCTGGCGTTCGCGCTGGCGCTGTTGACGGCCTGCGTGCTGGTGCCCCTGTGGCTGTTGCGGGCCGCGCGCCGGCCGGGCGCGGCGGCGCAGGAAAGCGCGGCCGGACTGCGCGCGGCCACGCTGGACGCGGTGGATGGGCATGCCGACATGGTGGCGCTGCACGCGCAGGCGCAGACCACGGATCACTTCGAGCGGCTGTGCCAGGCCAGCGCGGCCGCGCGCGGCGGCCAGGCGCGGGTCGCGGCCCGGGGCCAGTTCTTCCTGCAGTTCGCCGCCGGCGCGGCGGTGCTGGCCTGGCTCTGGTTCGGCCTGGACACGCTGGCCACCGGACGGATCAGCGGTCCGGTGCTGGCCGGCCTGCTGCTGGCGGTCATCGGCATCTTCGAAGTGGCCGGTCCCATCATGCGCGGCGTCTCGCGCATGGGCTCGGCGATGTCGGCGGCGGCGCGCATCCGCGAGGTGACGCAAAGCCAGCCCGACATGCTCGATCCCGATGCGCCGCAGGCCCTGCCCGAGACCGGCGCGCTGGAGCTGGACGGCGTGCGCTTCGCCTATCCCGCCGCGCCCGGGGAGCCGGCGCCGGCGGTGCTGGAAGACGTGAGCCTGCGCGTGGCGCCGGGCGAAAGCGTGGCCATCCTGGGGGCGAGCGGCGCCGGCAAATCGACCCTGCTGCATCTGCTGCTGCGCCTGGAAGATCCGCAGGCCGGGCAGGTGCGTTTCGGCGGCGTGGACGCGCGCGCCTGCGCGCAGGCCGACTGGCACCGCCGCGTCGCCTTGCTGTCGCAGGAGGCGCCGGTGTTCCTGGGCACGCTGCGCACCAATCTGCTCATCGGCGATCCGCAGGCCGACGACGCCGCGCTGTGGCGCGCGCTGGACGCGGCGCGCCTGGGCGATTTCGTGCGCGGCCTGCCCGAGGGGCTGGACACCTGGGCGGGCGAAACCGGTTCGCGGCTGTCGGCAGGCCAGGCGCGCCGCCTGTGCCTGGCGCGCGCGCTGCTGTCGCCGGCCGCGGTCATCGTGCTGGACGAGCCCACCGCCGGCCTGGACGCCGCCGCCGAAACCGCGTTCTTCCAGGACCTGCGAGCCGCGGTGCGCGGGCGCGCCGTGGTGCTCGCCACCCACGCGGCCTTGCCGCCGGGGGCGGTCGACCGAAGCTACCGATTACGCGCCGGCCGCCTGCATGAACATGGTCGGAACGCCATCCTGGCTTAAGCGCGGCCGCGAGGTTATAGTTCGCCTTGCTTCAATTCTTCAGGGCCGTCTTCCATGCAGACCGACTACGCCGAGTACATCCGGCGCACCATCCGCAGCGTTCCAGACTGGCCCCAACCCGGTGTCGTTTTTCGCGATATCACGCCGGTGCTGCAGGATCCGCGCGCATTCCGGGTGCTGATCGATCTCTTCGTCTACCGTTACATGCGCCAGCGCCTGGACCTGGTGGCCGGGATCGACGCGCGCGGGTTCATCGTGGGCAGCGTGCTGGCCTATGAACTGAACCTGGGCTTCGTGCCCGTGCGCAAGAAGGGCAAGCTGCCGTTTCGCACGGTGGCCGAGGAATACTCGCTGGAGTACGGCAACGCGTCCGTCGAAATGCACACGGACGCGGTGCGCACCGGCCAGCGCGTCCTGCTGGTGGACGACCTGATCGCCACCGGCGGCACCATGCTGGCCGCCATCAACCTGCTGCAGCGCCTGGGCGCCAACGTGGTCGAGGCCGCGGCCATCATCGACCTGCCCGGCCTGGGCGGCTCGGCCAAGGTCGCCGCCACCGGCACGCCGCTTTTCACGGTCTGTCAGTACGGGGACGATTGATCACGCATCCAGCAACCGCGGCTGGATGAAGTCCAGGAACGCCTTGGTCTTGGCCGGCAGCATGCGCGAGGGCAGCAGCGCGAACAGCGGCAGCGGCGTCAGGCTCCAGTCGGGCAGCACGCGCACCAGGCTGGATTGCTGGATGGCGCGCTCCATGGCGTCGAACACCAGCAGCGGCGTGATGCCCAGGCCCTGGCTGGCCAGGCGGGCGAGCATGCCGACGTTGTTGGCCGACAGCCGCCCCGACACCTGCACGCGTTCCACCTTGTCGCCCGAATGCAGCATCCAGAAGGATGAGTCCTCGCGCATGGTGGGCCGCAGGCATTCGTGGTGGGCGAGATCGGCGGGCGTGCGCGGTTCGCCGTGGCGGGCCAGGTAGTCGGGCGAGGCGTACAGCTGGTGCGCCATCAGCACGATCTTGCGCGATATCAGGCTGGAGTCCGGCTGCTGGCCGAAGCGCAGCACCAGGTCGAACGGATTGCTGATGGGATCGATCGGCCGCATGCTCAGATCGAAATCGCATTCGATGTCCGGATGCTGTTCGCGGAATTCGCGGATCACGGCGGGCAGGAATAGCTGCGCCAGGCTGGTGGGCAGGGAAATGCGCAGCCGGCCCTTGGGCTGCACCGCCATGTCCAGCAGCTGGTCGTGCGCGATGCGCGCCTCTTCCACGATGTGGCGGCAGCGCTCGAAATAGACGGCGCCGGCTTCGGTCAGGTCGATCTTGCGGGTGCTGCGGTTGAGCAGCCGCATTCCGATGCTGCGTTCCAGTTCGCTGACCCGGCGCGAGAGGGTGGAGGTTGGAATATTCAAGGCTTCGGCCGCGTGGCTGAAGTTCTTGCGCTTGGCGACTTCGACGAACAGGGCGATGTCGTTAAGCTGTATATCCATAGGTCCTCGTCATTCAAAATTCCATTTCTGGCAGATTCATATCATAAATGTAATTATTGTCCCGCCAGCAGGAATGTCTATTCAGCGCGGGATAAAAGTCCGGGGCGCGCATGGCTTAATCCGCCGCCGTTACGTAGCTTGCGCGTGGCTGAATGCCGGACAGGCTTGCGGCACAACGGTTTTTCCAAGTCTTGTGCAAAAATTGATCGGGTTTGGCCGGCGATAGCCAGGAATTATCCCGTTCATGAAAATATGTTCGCCAAATTAAGGGTTTTTACTAGGTCGCAATCGCCAGATACTTCCTCCCAGCAATCAAATTGTCATATCGCGGCGCCAGCCTGGCGCCTGCGGTGTGCAAGGTTTAGGATGGAGTCGTCTCAATGAAAGCCCTAGCTACCGCCCTTATGGTTACCGCCACGCTGGTAGGCATGTCCGCCGCTCACGCCGATGGCAAGACGCGTGAACAAGTCCAACAGGAACTGCAGGCCGCCAAGGCCGCCGGCCAGGTCACGTTCGGTGAACTGGATTACCCGCCTGCCGCCGCCGAGCGCAGCGGCCTGTCGCGCGAGCAGGTCCAACAGGAACTGCAAGCCGCCCAGGCCGCCGGCCAGGTGACCTCGGCCGAGCTGGACTACCCGCCCAAGGCCGCCGTGTCGCAATCGGCCGGCAAGACCCGCGAGCAGGTCCGCCAGGAACTGGCCGAGGCCAAGGCGCGCGGCGAATACACCTTCGGCGAACTGGATTACCCGCCCCAAGGCAAGTAAGCCGCTCGCGCCGCAAGGCCGTCGAGAACCCCTCGCGCATGCAGGCCGAGGGGTTTTTCTTTGGCGTGCGCGTATCGATAGTGTTGCGCGCGCGCATCGGAATTGGACGGCGGCCGCGACAACTGTTGTGGGCCGGCCTGGGCGCGCCAACAATGTCCAGGACGGTCGTTTTCCGAATGCGTGCAATGATTCACATTTGATATCAGTGCGTTAGCGGCGGTTTCCAGAAATCGCCTGACCGGCGGCGCCGGCCATTATTCCAACCATGGAAAGTTGTTCTTCGAAATCCGGGTTACTTCGAATTGGCGCAGGCAGGACACTAGCTTCAGTGCATGCGCCGCGGCCTGCCGCGGCACGCAAATTCCGGCCCGCTTGCGTGGTGGGTTTGCGATTTGCCTTTATCTCGCCATATTGGGGACTTATATGAAGAAGACGTTATTGGCCGCAACGCTGCTGGCCGGCTTTGCCGGCGCAGCGCAGGCCGCCGACTCCGTGACGCTGTACGGCTTGATCGACGCCGGCGTCGGCTACGAAAGAGTGAAGTTCGACGGCCATGCGCAAAGCCGCTTCGGCGGCGTGCAGGGCGTGAGCAGCGGCTCGCGTTTCGGCCTGCGCGGCACGGAAGACCTGGGCGACGGCCTGCGCGCCGTCTTCACGCTGGAAGGCGGCTTCGGCCCGATGAACGGCAACTCGCTGCAGAACGGCCGCCTCTGGGGCCGCCAGGCCACCGTCGGCCTGGACAGCGATAGCTGGGGCCGTCTGGAATTCGGCCGCCAGACCAACCTGGCGTCCAAGTACTTCGGTTCGATCGACCCGTTCTCGATCAGCTACAACACCGCCAACATGGGCACCACGTTCGGCAGCGCCAACACGATGCGCCTGGACAACATGGTGCTGTACCAGACCCCCAGCATGGGCGGCTTCAAGGTTGGCGTGGGCTACTCGTTCAGCGCCGATGACACGGTCACGGACAGCAAGCAGACCGGCTTCGAAAGCGGCAACAACAACCGCGTGCTGACCGCCGGCATCCAGTACGTCAACGGCCCGCTGAACCTGGCCGCCGCGTACGACCGCTTCAACCCGTCCAACGACAGCGCCGGCGGCAAGTCGTCCGCGCGCATCCAGGAATACATCGTCGGCGGTTCGTACGACTTCGAAGTCGTGAAGCTGGCCGCCGCGTTCGGCCAGACCCGCGACGGCTGGTTCGTGGGCCAGAACATGGGCACCACGCCGGACGGCATGGAGAAGCTGGGCACGTTCAAGCTGGCCGATGGCTTTCGCGCCAACTCGTACATGATCGGCGCGACCGTGCCGCTGGGCCGCCACGCCGTGTTCGGCTCGTGGCAGCGCGCGACCCCCAGCAACGACAGGCTGACCGGCGACGACGCGACCTTCAACGTCTACAGCCTGGGCTACACCTACGACCTCTCCAAGCGCACCAACCTGTACGCGTACGCCTCCTACGGCGACAACTACGCGTTCCAGCGCGATGCGACCGACACCGCTGTTGCGGTGGGCGTGCGCCACCGTTTCTGAGCGACAGTACGTCCGGCCGATACCTTGCTGAATGCGCGGCCCGTCTCCGCGGGCCGCCGAGTGACAGCGAACCCCCCTCCCAGGTTGGGGCTGGACGTATCTGGAGCAGGAAAGGGAAGGGCCTCCGCAAGGAGGCCCTCTCGTTTTTTCGCCGCCGCGCCGAGGCGCGCGCCGCCCGCTACAGGAACAGCTTGTAGGCCGGGTTGTCGGTCTCGTTCCAGTGTGGATAGCCGAGTTCGGCCACGAAGCTGCGGAACTGCTTCTTGTCGGCCGGCGGCACCTGGATGCCGATCAGGATGCGGCCGTAGTCGGCGCCCTGGTTGCGGTAATGGAACAGGCTGATGTTCCAGTCCGGATTCATCGCGTTCAGAAAGCGCATCAGCGCGCCCGGGCGTTCCGGGAACTCGAAGCGGTACAGCAGTTCGTTGCGCGCCAGCGCCGAACGTCCGCCCACCATGTGGCGCAGGTGGGTCTTGGCCATTTCGTCATGCGTCAGGTCCAGCGTATCGAATCCGTGGCGGCGGAAGTTGGCCGCGATCTTGTCCGGCTCGGCCGCCGACGACACCTGGATGCCGACGAAGACGTGCGCGCGGTCCGAATCCGAGATGCGGTAGTTGAACTCGGTGACGCTGCGCTCGCCCACCAGTTCGCAGAAGCGGCGGAAGCTGCCGCGTTGCTCGGGCATGGTGACGGCGAAGATGGCTTCGCGCATTTCGCCCACTTCGGCGCGTTCGGACACGAAGCGCAGGCGGTCGAAATTCATGTTGGCCCCGCAGGCGATGGCCACCAGGGTCTTGCCCTTCAGGTTCTGCTCGGCCGCGTATTGCTTGGCGCCGGCCACCGCCATCGCGCCGGCCGGCTCGAGCACGCTGCGCGTGTCCTGGAACACGTCCTTGATGGCCGCGCAGATCGCGTCGGTATTGACCACCACGAAGTCGTCGACGTACTGGCGCGTGAGCTTGAAGGTTTCCGCGCCCACCATCTTCACCGCCGTGCCGTCGGAAAACAGCCCCACGTCGTTCAACTGCACCCGCCGGCCCGCGCGCACGCTGCGCAGCAT
This sequence comes from Achromobacter sp. MUI-25009338, assembly GCF_057359325.1. Classification (NCBI taxonomy): domain Bacteria; kingdom Pseudomonadati; phylum Pseudomonadota; class Betaproteobacteria; order Burkholderiales; family Alcaligenaceae; genus Achromobacter; species Achromobacter sp. MUI-25009338. The sequence continues at coordinate 5,463,565 of NZ_CM170627.1, read as the reverse complement.
GGCGTCGGAGTCTTCGGTCTGCACGCCGATGATCTTGATTTCCGGGCGCAGCTGCTTGATATAGGCCGCCACGCCCGCGATCAGGCCGCCGCCGCCGATGGCCACGAAGATGGCGTCGATCGGGCCGGGATGCTGGCGCAGGATCTCCATGCCCACCGTGCCCTGGCCGGCGATGACATCGGGATCGTCGAAGGGATGGACGAAGGTCAGCTTTTCCTTTTTTTCCAGCACCTGCGCGTGCGCGTAGGCGTCGGAGAAGCTCTCGCCGGCCAGCACCACCTCGCCGCCCAGCCGGCGCACCGCGTCGATCTTCACCTGCGGGCTGGTGGTGGGCATGACGATGACGGCCCGGCAGCCCAGCCGGCTGGCCGCCAGCGCCACGCCTTGCGCGTGGTTGCCGGCGGAAGCGGCGATCACGCCGCGGCTGCGCGCCGCCGGGCTCAGGTTGGCCATCTTGTTGTACGCCCCGCGCAGCTTGAAGCTGAACACCGCCTGGGTATCTTCGCGTTTGAGCAGGACCGTGTTCGAAATCCGCTGCGACAGCAGCGGGGCCGCCTCCAGCGGGGATTCGACCGCGACGTCGTAAACCTTGGAAGTCAGGATGCGTTTCAGGTAATCGGTGGACATGGAGCGTGCAGAGTAGGGAAGTGGGGGAGATTATTGCAGACGGCCGGGCGCGGCTACACTCGCCCCACTATGGAAGAAAGTCTGTTGTCCGCCGTTCACTGGATGCTGGGGGTGCTGGCGCTGCCCTCGGTCGGCCTGTCCGCGATCTTCACGGTTTCGCTGGTGTCGGCGACCCTGCTGCCGATGGGCTCCGAGCCGGCCGTGTTCGGCTATATCAAGCTCGCGCCCGACATGTTCTGGCCGGCCGTGCTGGTGGCCACGCTGGGCAACACCATAGGCGGGGCCATCAGCTACGCGATGGGGCTGGGCGCCGAGCGCGCCGTGCAGCGCTGGAAGGAAAAACACCCCCATCCGCACCCCGACGCCACCGAAAGCGGACGCATGCGCGGGCGCTGGAACGAGCGGGCCCACGACTGGATCCACCGCATGGGCCCGCCGGCCCTGCTGCTGTCCTGGCTGCCCGCGGTGGGCGATCCGCTGTGCGCGGTGGCGGGATGGCTGCGGCTGCCCTTCTGGCCCTGCGTGCTCTACATGGCCATCGGCAAGTTCCTGCGCTACCTGGTCATGACGGCCAGCCTGCTGTGGTTTTTCCCGGGGCAGATCTAGCGCCGGCGTCCCGATAAATAGGGGACGCATTATTTCGGATTTTCCGCGGTTCCATGCCCGTTCCTGGGGGTATTCAGGGACAGACATGAACGATGGCATAAAATGTTTTTTTACGGGCCCCTCTTGCAGCCATGAACGCCCCACTCGCTAGCCACATCTTGAACGGGGCGATGCCGCCCGCAGCACCCGCGCGCTTGCGCGAAATCCCCTACAACTACACCTCGTTCTCCGACCGCGAGATCGTCGGCCGGTTGCTGGGCGACGATGCCTGGAGCCTGTTGACCGACCTGCGCGGCGAACGCCGCACCGGACGCTCGGCCCGCATGCTGTACGAGGTGCTGGGCGACATCTGGGTGGTGCGCCGCAATCCCTATCTGCAGGACGACCTGCTCGACAACCCCAAGCGCCGCAAGCAGCTCATCGAAGCCTTGCATCACCGCCTGGCCGAGATCGACCGCCGCCGCGAGCCCGACGTGCCCGCCGAGGCCGGCCACGACCCGCACCGCGACGAGAAGGTCGTCGGCCTGCTGGCGCGGGCCCGTTCGGCCATCGCCGCCTTCGAGGGCGAGTTCGACCAGACCGCCATGATGCGCAAGCAGGCGCAGAAGGCGCTGGGCCGCATCACCGCGCGCGACAACATCAAGTTCGACGGCCTGTCGCGGGTCTCGCACGTCACCGACGCCACCGACTGGCGCGTGGAGTATCCCTTCGTGGTGCTGACGCCGGACTCGGAAGACGAAGTCGCGGCGCTGGTCACGGCCTGTATCGAGCTGGGCCTGACCATCATCCCGCGCGGCGGCGGCACCGGCTATACCGGCGGCGCGATTCCGCTGACCTGGAAGTCGGCCGTCATCAACACCGAGAAATTCGACAAGCTGGGCCAGGTCGAGTCCTGTATCCTGCCCGGGCTCACCGAGCCCGTGGCGGTCATCCATGCCGGGGCCGGCGTGGTGACCAAGCGGGTCTCCGAGGCCGCCGAGGCGGCGGGCTTCGTCTTCGCCGTCGACCCGACCTCGGCCGAGGCCTCGTGCGTGGGCGGCAACATCGCCATGAACGCCGGCGGCAAGAAAGCCGTGTTGTGGGGCACCGCGCTGGACAACCTGGCCTGGTGGCGCATGGTCGATCCCAACGGCAACTGGCTCGAAGTCAGCCGCCTCGACCACAACATGGGCAAGATCCACGACGTGGACGTGGCCCGCTTCGAACTCAAGTGGTTCGACGGCCGCGGCAAGCCGGGCGAGCGCCTGCTCAAGACCGAGACGCTGGAGATCCAGGGCCGCGTGTTCCGCAAGGAAGGCCTGGGCAAGGACGTCACCGACAAGTTCCTGGCCGGCCTGCCGGGCATCCAGAAAGAAGGCTGCGACGGCCTGATCACGTCGGCGCGCTGGGTGCTGCACCGCATGCCGCGCCACACGCGCACGGTCTGCATGGAATTCTTCGGCCAGGCGCGCGACGCGATCCCGTCGATCGTCGAGGTCAAGGGCTACCTGGACGGCGAGGGCCGCGCGCGCGGCGCCATCCTGGCCGGCCTGGAGCACCTGGACGAACGCTACCTGCGCGCCGTGGGCTACGCCACCAAGAGCAAGCGCGGCGTGCTGCCCAAGATGGTCCTGATCGGCGACATCGTCGGCGATGACGAGGACGCGGTGGCCGCGGCGGCCAGCGAGGTCGTGCGCCTGGCCAACACCCGCCACGGCGAGGGCTTCGTGGCCGTCAGCCCCGAAGCGCGCAAGAAGTTCTGGCTGGACCGCTCGCGCACCGCCGCCATCGCGCGCCACACCAACGCCTTCAAGATCAACGAAGACGTGGTGATCCCGCTGCCGCGCATGGGCGAATACACCGATCACATCGAGCGCATCAACATCGAGCTCTCGACCCGCAACAAGCTCAAGCTGCTGGGCGCGCTGGAGGCCTATCTGCGCACGCCGCTGCCGGTGGGCAAGGCCGACGACAGCGAGACCGACATCGCGGACACCCGCGCCGAGGCGCTGGCCGAACGCACCCGCCAGGCGCTGGAGCTGCTGGCCGGCGCGCGCCGCCGCTGGCAGTGGCTGCTGGACAACCTGGACATGCCGCTGGCGCAGGCCTTGCCCGAGCTGCACGGCCTGGGCATGGGCGAACTGCAGGCCACGCTGTCGGACCGCGTGGCGGCCCAGCCCGGCGCGCGCCTGTTCGACGTGGTGCAGGACCGCAGCATCCGCGTGTCCTGGAAGGCCGAAGTGCTGGCCGGGCTGCAGCGCACCTACTCGGGCGCGGCCTACAAGAAGATCGTCGACGAGCTGATCGCCATCCACGGCCGCGTGCTCAAGAGCCGCGTGTTCGTCGCGCTGCACATGCACGCCGGCGACGGCAACGTGCACACCAACATCCCCGTCAACTCGGACGACTACGAGATGCTGCAGGAGGCCCATCAGGCCGTCGAGCGCATCATGCAGATCGCCCGCGACCTGGACGGCGTGATCTCCGGCGAGCACGGCATCGGCCTGACCAAGTACGAATTCCTGACCGACGCCGAACTGGCGCCGTTCCAGGAATACAAGCGCCGCGTGGACCCCAACGGCCACTTCAACGCCGGCAAGCTCATGCCCGGCGCCGACCTGCGCCACGCCTGGACGCCCAGCTTCAACCTGATGGGCCACGAGTCGCTCATCATGCAGCAAAGCGACATCGGCGCGATCTCGGAATCCATCAAGGACTGCCTGCGCTGCGGCAAGTGCAAGCCGGTGTGCGCCACGCACGTGCCGCGCGCCAACCTGCTTTATTCGCCGCGCAACAAGATCCTGGCGACCTCGCTGCTGGTGGAGGCCTTCCTGTACGAAGAGCAGACCCGCCGCGGCGTGAGCCTGAAGCACTGGGAAGAATTCGAGGACGTGGCCGACCACTGCACGGTCTGCCACAAGTGCTACAACCCCTGTCCGGTGGACATCGACTTCGGCGACGTGTCCATGAACATGCGCGCCGTGCTGCGGCGCATGGGCCGCAAGTCCTTCAATCCCGGCACGGCCAGCGCCATGTTCTTCCTGAATGCCAAGGACCCGGCCACCATCAACGCCACCCGCAAGGCGATGGTGGGCGTGGGCTACAAGGTGCAGCGCGCCGCGCACGACCTGCTCTCGGGCCTGGTCAAGAAGCAGACGTCGGCGCCGCCGGCCACGGTCGGCAAGCCGCCGCTGCGCGAGCAGGTGGTGCACTTCGTCAACAAGAAGATGCCGGGCGGGCTGCCCAAGCAGGCCGCGCGCAAGCTGCTGGACATCGAAGACGCCAACTACGTGCCCATCATCCGCGACCCCAAGGCCACCACGGCCGACACGGAAGCGGTGTTCTACTTCCCGGGCTGCGGCTCGGAGCGCCTGTTCTCGCAGGTCGGCCTGGCCACCCAGGCCATGCTGTGGCATGCGGGCGTGCAGACCGTGCTGCCGCCGGGCTACCTGTGCTGCGGCTATCCTCAGCGCGGCAACGGCATGACCGACAAGGCCGAGCAGATCATCACCGATAACCGGGTGCTGTTCCACCGCGTCGCCAACACGCTGAACTACCTGGACATCAAGACCGTGGTGGTCAGCTGCGGCACCTGCTACGACCAGCTGGCCGGCTACGAGTTCGACAAGATCTTCCCCGGCTGCCGCCTGATCGACATCCACGAATACCTGCTGGAAAAAGGCATCAAGCTCGAAGGCGCCAAGGGCGTGCGCTACATGTACCACGACCCCTGCCACACGCCCATGAAGCTGCAGGAGCCGATGAAGACCGTGCGCGCGCTGGTGGGCGAGGGCGCGGTCAAGAGCGACCGCTGCTGCGGCGAATCCGGCACGCTGGCCGTCACCCGGCCGGACATCTCCACGCAGGTGCGCTTCCGCAAGCAGGAGGAACTGCTCAAGGGCGACGCCGCGCTGCGCAGCGACGGTTTCACGGGCGACGTGAAGGTGCTGACCTCGTGCCCGTCGTGCCTGCAGGGCCTGTCGCGCTATCAGGGCGACACCGGCATGGACGCCGACTACATCGTGGTCGAGATGGCGCGCCACATCCTGGGCGAAAGCTGGATGGAGGACTACGTCCGCCGCGCCAACGCGGGCGGCATCGAGCGCGTGCTGGTGTAAGTCGGACACACGCGCCCGGCGGCATTGCGCCGGGCGCGTTCATTGACGTGGCGCAATGCGGCGCGGCCCGGCTTCATATTGAGATTCGTTTTTAAATAAAATCGATTCTCATTATTGAGTCCGGACACCCGTATTGCGCCATGCCCGCTTCTTCCAGAACCACCATCCTCGCCGCCGCCCTGGCGGCCGCGGCCAGCCTGCCTGCCGGCGCCGCCCTGCAGCCCATGTCCGAAGCGCCGCTGGCCGGCGAGGCCGAACTCCAGTGCCGCTTCGGCGAGGACAACAGCACCGAGTGCGTCAGCACCTACCGGTACACCATTCTGACGCCGGCCGGGCGCGACGTGGTCTCGCGCATCGACCGCAGCTATCCGGAGACCGACAGCCTGGAAGTCTTGCGCGCGGAACTGATCCAGCCGGGCGAGCCGCCGGCGCCGCTGGCCGACGAACAGATCGACACCCGCATGGCGCCCAATCCGGACCAGGGCTTTCTGCGGTTCAAGCAGACCTCGCTGGCCTTTCGCAATCTGCGGGTGGGCAGCACCATCGTCTTCACGCTGCGGGAACGTTCCGCCGGCATCGCGCAGGCCACGCAATTCCATTACCGGCTCAATCTGACGCCGGCGCAGGTGCGCCAGGACCGCTTCCGGGCCGAGTTCAGCGCCGGCCGTCCGATGGTCTGGCGCGCCGAGGCCATGGACGACTATCGCATCGAGGCCTCGCCCGACGCCAGGCGCATCACCGTGGCGCTGAAAACCACGCCGTACTACCACGCCTACGTCAATGAATCCGACAACGGCTATCTGCGCCGGCCCCCGCGCCTGGAGATCGGCAGCGCCGCCGGGCTGCAGGATTTTTTCGGCCCGTTCGCCGCGCGCTACAACGAGATCCTGTCGGCGCCGCTGCCGCCGGCCGCCGCCCAGGCCGTCCAGGCGCAGCGCGGCAAGACGCCGCAGCAGGCCGTGGCCGGCCTGATGCGCCACATCCACGAACGCTACCGCTACCTGGCCGACTGGCGCGGCAGCGAACGCGGGTTCATTCCGTTCACGCTGGACGAGATCGAGCGCCGCGGCTACGGCGACTGCAAAGACCTGACCGTGCTGCTGACCGCCATGCTGCGCGCGGCCGGCATCGCGGCCGAGCCCGCCCTGGTGGTGCGCGGCGCGGTGGCCCCGAGCGTGCTGCTGCCGGGCATGGCGGCGCCCAACCACTCGGTCGTGCGGGCCCGCGTGCAGGGCAAGACCTGGTGGCTGGACCCGACCAATCCGGTCTTCGTGCCCGACTTCATCATGCCCGACATCCAGCAGCGTTGGGCCTTCGTCATGGACGCCCAGGGCCGCATGCGGCGCGAGGACATTCCGCTGGAGCGGCCGATGCCCAGCTTCGCCGCCACCCGCCGCGAGCGCTTCCTCCAGGACGGGCAGGCCGAGGTCCGCGCCTCGGTGGATCTGGCCGGCATGGCGGCGGTGCAATTGAGCCTGGGCGACCGGCAAGCGGGCACGACGGCGATGGACCAGGTCCTGTGCCGCAGCTTTGCCCCCGAAAACCGCGATTGCAGCCTGCACCGTCCGGCCAGCGGCTTCGTGATGCCGCCCGTCTATCGCATCGACGCCACGCTGGTGGACCTGCAGGCGCTGGAACGGGCCGGCGCCGGGTACGTGCGCACGCAGTCCGCGCTGGCCGAGGACTGGGAATTCTTCGCGCGCTATCGCCGCACGGGCCAGCTGGCGGACATCTATCTCGGCGCGCCGGAGGTCCTGTCCCATGACGTGACGCTGACCGGCGCCACAATCGATGCGCCGGCGCTGCGCTGCCGCGTGCGTTCGCCCTGGATCGACGTGGACCTGGAAGGCGCGCCGGCCGGGTCGGACTATCGCTACCGCTACCGCAGCCTCAGGAAGGTGGGCTGGTTCAGCCACGCCGACATCACGTCGGAGGCCTTCGGCCAGGCCATCGAACAGGGCAGGAAGTGCGTGGCGTCGCTGCGCATGACGGTCGCGCCGCCGGACCGGTGAGCGCGCCCGCGCCCAAGTAAAAAACGCGGCCGCAAGGGCCGCGTTTTCATTGCCTGCGAAAAGCCGGCTTATTCGAGCTTGATGCCCGCCTTCTTGATCACGTCCGCCCAGGCGCTGCGCTCCTGCTCGGCGTAGGTCTTGAATTCCTGGGCCGACAGCGGCATGGGGATGACGCCCATGTCCAGCATCTTCTGGGACACGGCCGGGCTCTTGAGCGTGGCGTCCAGGTCGGCCGAGAGCTTCTTGACCACGTCGGCCGGCAGGCCGTCCGGGCCCACCAGGCCTTGCCAGGCGTACGCGACGAAATTGGCCACGCCCTGCTCGGCCATGGTCGGCGTGTCGGGCAGCACCGGCAGGCGCTCCGGCGTGGCGGCCGCCAGCACGCGCAGCTTGCCGGCCTTGACGTTGGGCAGGCCGGCGGCCAGGTCGATGAACATCAGGTCCACCTGGCCGCCCAGCAGGTCCTGGATGGCCGGGGCCGCGCCCTTGTAGGGCACGTGCAGCACGTCGGCGCCGGTGCGCTGCTTGAACAGCTCCAGCGCCAGGTGGTGGGGCGAGCCCGCGCCGGCCGACGCCGCCGTCAGCTTGCCCGGTTCCTTCTTGGCGGCCGCCAGCACCTCGTCCACCGTCTTGTACGGGGAATTGACGTTCACCGCCAGCAGCAGCGGGAACTTGGCGATGCCGCCGATATAGGTGAACTTGGCCGGATCGTAGGACAGCTTGGCGTACAGCGACGAGTTGAAGGCCAGGGTGCCGGAGTCGGCGGTGCCGACCACGTAGCCCGACGGTTCGGCCTGGGCGATGGCGGTGGCGCCGATGATGGTGGCGGCGCCCGGGCGGTTCTCGACCACGATGGTCTGGCCCAGCGTCTTTTCCAGGCTGCTGGCGACGGTGCGGGCCACGACGTCGGTGCCGCCGCCGGCCGGGTAGGGCACGATCCAGCGCACGGGCTGGGTGGGCCAGGATTGGGCGCTGGCCGCGCCGGCGGCCAGGGTCAGGGCGGCGAGCGCCAGCAGGCGCTTCATGGGCTTGTGCATGGGGTGTCTCCTTGTGCGGAAGGGCTAAAGCGCGGCGGTCGCAGCCTTGGTCGCCGTCGAATTCACGCCGCTTTTTCTTGCGCCGCCATTATGCCTTGCGCTTGCGCAAACAAACCGGAAAAAAACCCCATGCCCGGCGCGGATCACTGCGGATCGGGGTAGGTCCGGGCGCCGAACACGGCCGTGCCGATGCGCACCTCGGTCGAGCCTTCCTCGATCGCCAGCTCGAAATCCCCGCTCATCCCCATCGACAGCCGGTCCAGGCCGACGCCGGGGATAGGGTCCTGGCGCAAGCGGTCGCGCAGCTCGCGCAGGGCGCGGAAACAGGCCCGCACCTCGGCCGGGTCCGGCGAGTTCACGGCCAGCGTCATCAGCCCCTGCACGCGCAGGGTGGGGAAGTCGGCCGCGATCCGCCGCAGAAAGGCCGGCACGTCGGCCGGCGCCATGCCGTACTTGCTGGGCTCGGAGGACGTCTTGACCTGCACCAGCACGTCCAGGACCCGGCCCTCGTTCTGCAGGCGGCGGTGCAGGGCCTCGGCCAGTTCCACGCGGTCCAGCGACTGGACCTCGGCCGCGTCGCGCGCGGCGTCGCGCGCCTTGTTGGTCTGCAGATGGCCGATCAGCACCCATTGCAGGCCCTCGCCGGCCAGCGCGGCGGCTTTTTGCCGGATCTCCTGCGTCTTGTTTTCGCCGAAGCGCGTCAGCCCCAGCGCCATGGCCTCGCGAATGGCTTCCACGCCGAAAGTCTTGCTGACGGGCAGCAGCGTCACGCTTTCCGGCGGGCGGCCGGCGCGCGCGCAGGCCTCGGCGATGCGTTGCTGGATACGGGCCAGGCGCCCGGCCATGGTGTCTACGGCGGTCATGCAGCTCTCTTGCGGAAACGGAAACGCCTCATAGTGTAGGACCGCGCGCGAGGCTTGCGCCACGGGGCCGGCCGCGCCGTTGACCCTGCGTAATCGGCAGGCTTAGAATTTGCAGATATTTGTTTATATTTCAATCTTTTATGCCCTCCGGCGCCGCTTGCGGCACGGCCCCTCAGCCCTTTCCCCGTCCCTCCGCCATGTCCAGCGCAGCGCCCGAATACGCTTTTGCCCAGCCATTTTGCAACCCGCCGGCCTCGCCGATCCGTTCGCTGATGCCATACGCCATGCGGCCCGGCACCATTTCACTGGCGGGCGGCTATCCGGCCCAGGAACTGTTCGACATCGAGGGTCTTACCATCGCCTCGACCCAGGTCATGGCGCGCCTGGGCGCCTGCCTGCAGTATTCCAACATCGACGGGCAGGCCAGCCTGCGCCATGAACTGGCGCGCCTGTCGGCCGAACGCGGCCTGGTCTGCGACGCCGACACCGAGCTGGCCGTGACCGGCGGCTCGCAGCAGGCGCTGGCGCTGCTGAGCCGCGTCATGCTGCAGCCGGGCGACCACGCCATCATCGAATCGCCCGCCTTCCCCAATTCCGTCCAGGCGCTGCGCTACACCGGCGCCACCGTGCACACCGTGCCGTCCGGGCCCGAAGGCATCGACGTGGACGCGCTGGACGCGCTGGCCGCGCAGGTCAAGCCCAAGATCGTCTGCGTCGTCGCGTCGTTCTCCAATCCCTGCGGCGCCACGCTGACGCGCCAGCGCCGCCTGCGGCTGCTGGAGCTGGCGGTCAAGCACCGCTTCCTGATCGTCGAGGACGATCCCTACAGCGAACTGCGTTTCGCCGGCGAGGCGGTGCCGCCCATCGCGGCCCTGGCCGAAGGCGAGGCGCGCCACTGGGCGGTGTACCTGGCCAGCATGTCCAAGACCATGGCGCCGGCGCTGCGCATCGGCTGGCTGGTCGCGCCGGCCGAGGTCCGCCGCCGCTGCGTCGGCGCCAAGGCCGCCGACGACATGGCTTCCTCGGCCTGGATACAGGAAGTCGTGGCCCAGTACCTGGCCAACGGCCGCTATGCCGAGCACGTGCCGCGCATCCGCGCCGCCTACGGCCAGCGCTGCGACGCCATGGCCGAATCCCTGGCCCGCGAACTGGACGGCCGGATCACGTTCAGCAAGCCCGAGGGCGGCATGTTCTTCTGGGCGCGCCTGACCGGCGAGGTCGACGCCACCCGGCTGCTGCCCTACGCCATCGAACACGAAGTGGTGTACGTGCCGGGCAAGGCGTTCTATGCCGATCCCGCCCAGGCCGACCTGCACGCCATGCGCATGTCGTTCGCCACCATGAACGAAACCCAGATCGCGCAGGGCATGCAGCGGCTGGGCCGCGCGCTTCAGGCCTGCGAGGCCAACGAGCCGGTTTCGATCTCGCTGGCGGCCTGAGGCATACCGAAATAAGCGCCGGTTGTTTGGCGCGCGGGCTTCATGCCTATAAGCTTGTTGATTGCCGGCGGGCGCCGGCCGATGGGTTACGCGCGCTTGATATTCGTGTTCCTGGTCAAGGACGCTCGCGCTGCACCCATCCTACGATGACCGGACCGTAGGATGGGTGCAGCGCGAGCGTGCCCGGGCAAGAACCCCGTCATCGAACGCGCGTAACCCATCTGCCAACGCCAGCCGGCATCGGCGTGCGACAAGGTCAGAACAACAGGAAACAACTCATGAAGATAGCAAAAGGTTTGATGGGCGCGGCGCTCCTGATGGCGGCCGCGCAAGGCGCGCAGGCGGCCACGCTGGACGTGGTGCGCCAGCGCGGCGTGGTGGCTTGCGGCACGACGACCGGCTTCGCCGGGTTTTCCGCGCCCGACGCGCAGGGCAAGTGGCAGGGGCTGGACGTGGACCTGTGCCGCGCCATCGCCGCGGCCGTATTCGGCGACGCCAACAAGATCAAGGTCGTGCCGCTGAACTCGCAGCAGCGCTTCACCGCGCTGCAGTCCGGCGAGGTCGACGTGCTGACCCGCAACACCACCGTGACGCAGCAGCGCGACACCGCGCTGGGCATCATCCACGCCGGCATCAACTTCTACGACGGCCAGGGTTTTCTGGTGCCCAAGTCGCTGGGCGTGAAAAGCGCCAAGGAAATCAACGGCGCCACGGTCTGTCTGCAGACCGGCACCTCGAACGAGAACACGCTGGCCGACTGGGCGCGCGCCAATAACGTGAGCTACAAGCCGGTCGTGATCGAAACCTTCAACGAGGTGGTCAACGCCTTCGCGGCGGGCCGCTGCGACGTCTTCAGCACCGACGCCTCGGGCCTGGCCTCGATCCGCATCTCCAAGCTGCAGAATCCCGACGACTACGTCGTGCTGCCCGAGATCATCTCGAAAGAGCCGCTGGGCCCGTTCGTGCGCCAGGGCGACGATGCCTGGCTGAACGTGGTGCGCTGGTCGCTGTCGGCCATGATCGAGGCCGAGGAATACGGCGTGACGTCCGCGAACGTGGACGAGCAGGCCAAGAGCGCCAACCCCAACATCAAGCGCATCCTCGGCGTGACCCCCGGCAGCGGCGCGAACCTGGGCCTGGACGAGAGGTGGGCATACAACATCATCAAGCAGGTGGGCAACTACGGCGAGAGCTTCGAGCGCAACGTCGGCCAGGGCAGCCCCCTGAAGATCCAGCGCGGCCTGAACGCGCAATGGACGCAGGGCGGGCTGATGTACGCCCTGCCGATACGCTGACGCGGCGCCTTCAGGCGCCGGGATGGCGGTAGAGTTCGGCGATCTTCATGAAGGCGGCGCGCAGTTCGCGCGTGCCGCCCTGGAAGATCATCGGCCGCCCGCGATGCGTGAACACCACCAGGCGCTTGGAGAACACCATGGGCACGAAGCGCGCGTAGCGCACGTCCTCCCAGGCCACTTCGCGGCGTGTGAACCAGGTCTGGCGCAGGCCGCGTTCGTCTATGGTGGTGATCGAGGTCTGCATGTGCCAGGACACGAACAGCAGCCCCAGGAAGCACAGCGCCACCGCCACCATCAGCAGCGTGTCGTAGGGCTGCGAAGGCGCGCGGATGGCGGTGGTCACCACCTGCACGCCCAGCACGGCCAGGATCACCCAGGTCAGGATGCGCACCCAGTCCGGCCATGCCTGCCCCGACAGCGGCAGCGGGCCGATCGCGCGCAGCAGCGCCGCGCGGTCTTCGGGGGCGGGTGCGCCGGTCGAAGCGCTCATGCCGCCCGTTTCGCGGCAATGGCGTTGCCGGCCCGGCTGGAGCCCTTGCGGTTCAGGTGGGCCGACATCCATTGCCCGATATCGACCACGGCGTCGAAGTCCACGCCGGTGTCGATGTCCAGGCCGCGCAGCATGTACAGCACGTCCTCGGTGGCCACGTTGCCGGTGGCGCCCTTGGCGTAGGGGCAGCCTCCCAGGCCGGCCACCGACGTGTGGAAGATGGAAATGCCGGTCTCCAGCGCCGCCAGGATGTTGGCCAGCGCCTGGCCGTAGGTGTCGTGGAAATGGCCGGAGACGCGCGCCGGATCGGCCACCCGCGTCACGGCGGCCATCACCTCGCGCACGCGCTTGGGCGTGCCCACGCCGATGGTGTCGGCCACGTCGATCTCGTCGACCTGCATGGCCAGGTAGCGCTGCACCACGTCCACCACGGCCTCGACCGGGACCTCGCCCTGGTACGGGCAGCCCAGCGCGCAGCTGATGCTGCCGCGCACGCGGATGCCGGCTTCGCGCGCGGCCTGCACCACGGGTTCGAAACGGGCGATGGATTCGGCGATGGAACAGTTGATGTTCTTTTGCGAAAAGGCCTCGCTGGCCGCGCCGAAGATCACGATTTCATCCGCGCCGGCGGCGCGCGCGCCCTCGAAACCCTTCATGTTGGGCGTGAGCACCGAATAGATGGTGCCGGGGCGGCGCTGGATGCGGGCCATCACGTCGGCGCCGTCGGCCATCTGCGGCACCCACTTGGGCGACACGAAGGACGCGGCTTCCACATTCGGAAAGCCGGCGGCGCTGAGCCGGTCGACCAGTTCCACCTTGATGTCGGTCGGCACGAATTCCTTTTCGTTCTGCAGGCCGTCGCGGGGCGACACCTCGACGATCTTTACGCGGGAGGGCAAAGCCATGTGTGTTCCTGTTCCGGGGTGCAATGGGCGCCGTGTGGCGGCGCGACCGTTCAATATTAGCGCCTACTTCAGGCGCTGGTATCGGCCGTCGTCCAGCCTGGCGATCCGTCCCTGGAGTTCCAGTTCCAGCAGTTGCGCCTGCAGCTCGCCGGTGGACAGCGCGCAGCGGGCCTGTATGGCGTCCAGGTGCAGCGGATCGAAGCCCAGCGCGTCCAGCACGGGATGGTCCGGCAGCGCGGCGGGCGCGGCCTGCGTGCCGCGCGCCGCGGGCATGGGGCCGCCGCCGAGTTCGTCGGTAATGTCGCTGGCGGTCTCCACCAGCTTGGCGCCCTGGCGGATCAGCGCATGGCAGCCGCGCGACAGCGGCGAATGGATCGAACCGGGGATGGCGAACACCTCGCGCCCGCTTTCGCCGGCCAGCCGCGCGGTGATCAGCGAGCCGCTCTGCCTGGCCGCCTCGACCACCAGCACGCCGCGCGCCAGCCCCGCCACGATGCGGTTGCGCTTGGGAAAGTGCTGCGGCTGCGCGCCGGTGCCCAGCGGCAGCTCGGACACCAGCGCGCCGTGCGCCGCGATGCGGTGCGCCAGCTCGCGGTGGCGCGCGGGATAAATGCGGTCGATGCCGGTGCCCATCACGGCCACCGTGCCGGCGCCGTCCGGGCCGGCCTCCAGCGCGCCCTCATGGGCCGCGCCGTCGATGCCCAGCGCCAGCCCGCTGACCACGCGCCAGCCGTGGGCGGCCAGGTGGCGCGCGAAGGCGCGCGCATTGTCGCAGCCGCCCGGCGTGGCGTTGCGCGCGCCCACCACGGCCAGCGAAGGCCCTTGCAGAAACGCCGGGTCGCCGGCCACGTACAGCAGGATGGGCGGGTCGGCGATGGTGAGCAGGCTTTGCGGATAGGTCGGGTCCGCCAGCGTCACCAGGTAGCGGCCGGGGGCGGCGGCCCATTCCAGCGCCTGCTCGACCTGCGCGGCCATCGCGGCCGGCATCGGCGCGGCCAGCTGGCGCGCCAGCGCCTCGGGCAGATGACGCGCCAGCGCCGTGGCGCGCTGCGCGTAGATCTGCTCGGGCAGGCCCAGCGCGCCGAGCAGCGTGCAGGCGGTGGCGGAACCGACGCCGGGCTCCAGGGACAGCCGCAGCCAGGCGGCGAGTTCGGAAGAAGATTGCGTGAGCGGCATGTCGCGGGCGCGTGCAGGATGATTCGGTGCGTGAGTGTCGCATGCGGTGTCGCATGGGCGCGCGCGCCGGCCGCGCCGGGTGGACGGAATTGCGCGCCGGCGGGGCGCCGGCAACCGGGGACGCGGCAATCCCGCCAATCCTGAAATTAGACGAAAACTATTAGAAATCAAGACTCTAATGAATTAAACTCTTACTCAGCATCATTACCAGGCTCCCCCTTTTCAATGGCTTTACTTCCTATTCTTCGCTACCCGGACCCGCGCCTGCACAAAAAGGCCAAGCCGGTCGCCGAGGTCGATGACCGCATCCGCCAGCTCGTGCGCGACATGGCCGAAACCATGTACGACGCGCCGGGGGTGGGCCTGGCCGCAACCCAGGTCGACGTGCACGAGCGCGTCGTGGTGATCGACGTATCCGAGGAAAGCAACCAGCTGCTGGTCCTGATCAACCCCGAGATCACCTGGCGCAGCGACGACTACAAAGTCTACGAAGAGGGCTGCCTGTCGGTGCCCGGCATCTACGACGAAGTCGAGCGCGCCTCGCGCATCCGCTGCAAGGCTCTGGACATCGACGGCAAGCCCTTCGAGTTCGAAGCCGACGGCCTGCTGGCCGTCTGCGTGCAGCACGAACTCGACCACCTGGAAGGCAAGGTGTTCGTCGAATACCTGTCCAACCTCAAGCAGAACCGCATCAAGACGAAGCTCAAGAAAGCCGAGCGCGAAGCGCTGAGAGCTTAGGCTTTTTCCCTCTCCTCGATCTCCCATCCCATGCGCCTAGTCTTTGCCGGCACGCCGGAATTCGCCCGCATCGCCTTCGACGCCTTGCGGGCCGCCGGCCACGAAATTCCCCTGGTCATGACCCAGCCCGACCGTCCGGCCGGACGCGGGCTGAAGCTCACGCCCAGCCCCGTCAAGCAGGCGGCGCTGGACGCCGGCATCGAGGTGGCGCAGCCGCGCAGCCTGCGCCTGGACGGCCGCTATCCCGACGAGGCCGCGCAGGCGCGCGCGCTGTTGCAGGAAGCGGCGCCCGACGTGATGGTGGTGGCGGCCTATGGCCTGATCCTGCCGCAGTGGGTGCTGGACCTGCCGCGCCTGGGCTGCCTGAACATCCACGCCAGCCTGCTGCCGCGCTGGCGCGGGGCCGCGCCCATCCAGCGCGCCATCGAGGCCGGCGACGCGCAGACCGGCGTGACCATCATGCAGATGGACCAGGGCCTGGACACCGGCGACATGCTGCTCGAGCGCGTGGTGCCGATCACGGCCGACACCAATGCGGCGCAGCTGCACGACGCGCTGGCCCAGGCCGGCGGCGAGGCCATCGTCGACGCGCTCGCGGCGCTGGCGCGGGGCGCACTGACCCCGCGCAGGCAGCCCGATGAAGGCGTCACCTACGCGGCCAAGCTCGACAAGGCCGAGGCCGCGCTGGACTGCGCCCAGCCGGCGGAACTGCTGGCGCGCCGGGTGCGCGCCTTCAACCCGGTGCCGGGCGCCAGCATCCGCCTGCCCGGCCTGGCCGATCCGGTGAAAGTGTGGCGCGCCCAGGCGCTGGACGAGACGTGCCCGGCCGAACCCGGCAGCGTGCTGCGCGCGGACGCCGCCGGCGTCGACATCGCCACCGGGCGCGGCGTGCTGCGTCTGCTCGAATTGCAGAAGGCGGGCGGCAAGCGCCAGCCCGTGGACGTGTTCGTGCGCGGCTGGCAGCCCGCCTGAATCCGCGGCCGGCCGTCAGGACTGGCCGGCCAGCAGATCCAGATAGGCGCCGGACACCAGATGCTCGGGCGCCACGCCCAGCGCCTGCATCAGGCTGCGGGCCTCCTGCATGCCGGCCTCCACCGTTTCGCCGTCGCGCAGCACCACTTCCAATTCCAGGAATTCGCCCAGGCCTTCGACCCGGTCCAGGTGGATGCGGGTGCGTCCGGTGATGTACAGCAGGCGCTGCTTGCGCACGCGGCCGATCGCGCCGTAGGCCAGCGCCAGCGTTTCGCGCAGCGCGTCGGGCGCGGCGGTCGGCGTGATGATATAGAAGCTTTCCTTGGGCCCGGTTTCGTCGTTGCGGCGGTAGAAAATCAGTTCGCCCGAGCCGTCGGCAAAGGCGCGCAGCTTCAGCCGGCCCCGGGCGCAGGCAAAGAAGGTGTCGTCCTGCGCGATATGCGTGGGCTCCTGGCCCGACAGCGCCGCCGCCAGCGGTTCGATGGCCGCGAGGCTGGGCACCCGGGCCTTGATCTCGACATTGCGCGCCATGCGGAGCCTGCCGGGTTTCAGTACAGGGTGCTGGCCGCCCGCGCGGGCAGCTCGCGGTCGTAGGCCACGCCGTCGATGGTGCCGGACGACAGGTCGGCCAGGATGCGGCCGGTGCTGGGCAGCGCGCTGCGCGGCACCTGCGTCTGCGGGTCCCACAGCTTCGAGCGCAGCAGTGCGCGCGAGCACTGGAAGAACACGGTCTGCACGTCGATGACCAGCACCGAGCGCGGCAGCTTGCCGTCCATCTCGAAGCGCGCGAGCAGGGCCGGTTCCACGCTGATGCGCGCGGTGCCGTTGACCCTCAGCGTCTCGCCCACGCCCGGCACCAGGAACAGCAGGGCGATGCGCGGATCGGCCAGCACGTTGCGCAACGTGTCGATGCGGTTGTTGCCGCGGCGGTCCGGCAGCAACAGCGTCTTTTCGTCCTCCACCACCACGAAGCCGGCCGGGTCGCCGCGCGGCGAGGCGTCCAGCCCGCCGGGGCCGGCCGTCGCCACCATGGCGAAGGGCGCGGCTTCGATGAAGGCGCGGTAGTGCGGATGCACGTGATCCACTTCCTTCTTGATCGAGGCCTCGCCGGGCTCGCCGTACAGGTCCTTCAGGGCGGCGGCGTCGGAAATCAGGTGGGCGGGATCGAGATGCATGGCGATGGGCTCCGGTTCAGGCCAGGGTGGCGGGCAGGTCGGCGACAGTCAGGAACAGCTCGTCGGGGCTGCGCTCGCGCAGCGCCTCGACGTGGTTATAACCCCAGGCGACGGATCCGACGCGCACGCCCGCCTTGCGGGCGGCGTCGATGTCGCGCATTTCGTCGCCCACCAGCAGGAAGCGTTCCGGCGCGGTGCCGTGCTGCCTGAGCAGGCGGTCGATCTTGGCGGACTTGCCGAACAGGTCAGTGCCGCATTCGAAATCGTCGAACAGCGCAGCGGTCTGCTCGCCCAGCACGCGCCGCACGTTCTCGATGGAATTCGAGCTGACCACGGCCAGGCGCAGCCCGGCCGCCTTCAGCCGCGCCAGCGCGTCCGGGATGCCGTCGAACAGCTGCACGCTGGGGTCGATCTCCTGCATCAGCGTGCGCACGTGGGCCATGATGGCCGGCAGCTTCCACAGCGGAATGCCGAGGTACTTCAGGATCTCGGCGGCCTCGCGGTGGCGCAGCTGGTCGCGCTCGGCGGCGTCGATCTTGCGAAAGCCGTATTTGTCGGCCACCGTGTTGAGGATGGAATTGAACCAGGGCATGGTGTCGGCCAGGGTTCCGTCGAAGTCGAAAGCGGCGAGGTCGTATTTCAAGTGCAGGGTCCAGTGCGCGTCCGGCGCCGGCGTCAGACGCCGTCGGGGTGGAGGAGGTAGTGCACGACCGGCGCCAGGGCTTCCAGCGGCGGGGCGCCGGCCACGACGCGGGCCGCGTCGGTCCACGGATAGTCCAGCGCCAGCAGCCAGCCGAAGACCGCGTCGGCGTCGGCGGCGGGCAGCGTCACCATGGTCTCGATGGTGATGACCAGGCTGGAGGCGCGGTAGGGCTGCGGCTGGAATTCCCAGTCATAGCGGCCACAGCCCACGCGCACGTTGCCGCTGGCCTTTTCGGTCATGCCGACGATCCAGTCGCAGCGGTAGCCCGGCAGCTGCGCGCCGGCCTTGGGCCGCGACAGATAGAAGGTGTAGACGTTGTCGTAGGTCTGGCCGAACTTGCGCACCAGCGTGTCGGCGATGGCCGCCAGGCCGTGCGATTCCGGCGGAAAGGCGATGGCCTGCGTGCGCAGCGCCATCTTCAGCACCGCGTCCGGCGCGAACGCGCGCGCCATGTAGTGCGGGCGGTTCTCGTCCTTGGCGTGGAAATAGTCGCGCAAGACGGATTCGGTGCTGGCGGGGGGCAATGTAGCGGGGGACATCGCAAGAGCTTCCATGAATGGGGGCGTCAGGCCTTGACCGGGTCGAACCACTTCGAGACGTTGGGCGGCTCGTAGATGGCGTAGCGGTCCAGCAGCAGGGCGGGGTCGGATTCCACCACCAGCATGTCGCGATGCTGGGGGCGGATGAATTCCTCATCGACGGCGTGGTCCACGAACCGGACCAGCGCGTCGTAATAGCCCGCCGTGTTCAGCAGGCCGCAGGGTTTCTGGTGCATGTTCAGCTGCGCCCAGGTCCAGACCTCGAAGAATTCTTCCAGCGTGCCGGCGCCGCCGGGCAGCGCGATGAATCCATCGGCCTTCTCCATCATCATGGCCTTGCGCTCGTGCATGCTCTGCACCAGGTGCAGCTCGGTCAGGCCGCGGTGCGCCTGTTCCTTTTTCTGCAGCAGTTCCGGGATCACGCCGATCACGCGGCCGCCGCCGGCCAGCACTTCATTGGCCACCACGCCCATGATGCCGACCACCGATCCGCCGTACACCAGCCCTAGATCGCGCTTGACCAGCTCCCGGGCCAGCACGCGGGCCTGCTCGATGTAGTCCGGCCGCGATCCGGGGTTGGAGCCGCAATACACGCAAATGTTCTTCAGAGTCATAGGGTTCGGGCGACGCTGTCCCGTTACAGATTGCGTCACGGGTTTTCGGGAAGCCCATAGTTTACGCAAGGTTCCCGAAGCATCCCGGCCGCCGCCGTATTCGGGGCCAGGGGCAATGTTTCGACACAGCATGTTCCGCCACGATCGGTAGACTGGGAGCTACGGATCGACTGGAAGCCCCAGGTCGCAGCGCTTTCACTTAACCCAAGAGGAGCCACGATATGGAACAAGCAACCCGTACCCGCCCGTTCGACATGGACGTCAAGGCCATACGCGCCAAGGCCCGCCAGGACATCGAATCCGGCGCCGTCACCGACACCTACCGCGCCGACCGGCAGACCGTGCTCAAGCTGCTCAACGAGGCGCTGGCCACCGAAATCGTCTGTGTGCTGCGCTACAAGCGCCACTATTTCATGGCGCGCGGCCTGAACGCCGAACCCGTCGCCGCCGAATTCGCCGAACACGCCACGCAGGAACAGGAACACGCCGACCGGCTGTGCGAACGCATCGTGCAGCTGGGCGGCGAGCCCAACCTGTCGCCCAAGGGCCTGCTCGACCGCAGCCATTCCGAGTACGTCGAAGGCTCTACGCTGGTGGACATGATCAAGGAGAACCTGATCGCCGAACGCATCGCCATCGACAGCTATCGCCAGATGATCGAGTACATCGGCGAGCAGGACTCCACCACGCGCCGCCTTCTTGAAGAGATCCTGGCCGTGGAAGAGGAGCATGCCGACGACATGTCGGACTTCCTGGCCAAGCGTTGAGCGGCGGCGCGCGCCGTCAGAGGGCGTCGGCCCAGAGGTCGTATTCGTCGGAATCGGTGACGCGCGCGCGCACCATGTCGCCCGCCTTCAGCGGGCGCTCGGCGCTCACGTAGACGCAGCCGTCGATCTCCGGCGCGTCGCCGGCGCTGCGGCCCACGGCGCCGTCCTCGTCCACTTCGTCGATCAGCACGTCGATCTCGCGGCCCACCTTGCGTTTCAGGCGGGCGGCCGAGATGGACTGCTGCAGCTCCATGAAGCGCTCCCAGCGCTCCTGCTTGACCTCGTCGGGCACCGGGTCGGCCAACTGGTTGGCGGGCGCGCCTTCCACCGGTGAATACTGGAAGCAGCCCACGCGGTCCAGCTGCGCTTCCTGCATCCAGTCCAGCAGGTACTGGAAGTCCTCTTCGGTTTCCCCGGGGAAACCGACGATGAAGGTCGAACGGATCGTCAGGTCCGGGCAGATCTCGCGCCAGCGCTTGATGCGCGCCAGCGTCTTGTCTTCGAAGGCCGGGCGCTTCATGGCCTTGAGGATGCGCGGGCTGGCGTGCTGGAACGGGATGTCCAGGTACGGCAGGATCTTGCCTTCGGCCATCAGCGGAATCACCTCGTCCACGTGCGGATACGGATAGACGTAGTGCAGGCGCGTCCACACGCCCATCTCGGACAAGGCCGTACAGAGTTCGGTCATGCGCGTCTTCACCGGGCGGCCGTTCCAGAAGCCGCTGCGGTACTTCACGTCCACGCCGTAGGCGCTGGTGTCCTGCGAAATCACCAGCAGTTCCTTCACGCCGGCCTTGACCAGGCGTTCGGCCTCGTTGAGTACGTCGCCCACTGGCCGGCTGACCAGGTCGCCGCGCATCGATGGGATGATGCAGAAACTGCAGCGGTGGTTGCAGCCTTCCGAAATCTTCAGATAGGCGTAGTGGCGCGGCGTGAGCTTCACGCCCTGCGGCGGCACCAGGTCCAGGTAGGGGTTGTGGTCCTTCCTGGGCGGCGCGGCCTCGTGCACGGCGCGCACGACCTCTTCGTACTGTTGCGGCCCGGTCACCGCCAGCACGCTGGGGTGCACGTCGCGGATCACCGATTCCTCCACGCCCAGGCAGCCGGTCACGATGACCTTGCCGTTCTCGGCCAGCGCCTCGCCGATCGCTTCCAGCGACTCCGCCTTGGCGCTGTCGATGAACCCGCAGGTATTGACCACCACCACGTCGGCGTCATCGTAGTCGGGCGTGACCTGGTAGCCTTCGGTGCGCAGCTGGGTCAGGATGCGTTCGGAATCGACCAGCGCTTTCGGGCAGCCGAGCGACACGAACCCCACGCGCGGCACGCGGCCGTCTGCGGCGGCCGCGGCGATCGCGTCGCCCAGTTGCTTGCCGGTTTCGTTCGCGGGCGCCTTGACGTCAGCGTTGACGGAGCCTTTGCCGGCCCGGGATTTTTCCTGAATTTCCAATCTAGTTCACCGTAGTGTTCGTGTCGTCCGCATGCCAGGGCGGCAGGTCGCGCAGTGTTTCCGGGTGCAGGATGGCGACGCGCAACAGGGTCTTGGCCGCGCCCGAAGGGTTGCGGCGGCCCTGTTCCCAGTCCTGCAGGGTACGCACGCTGACGCCCAGCAGTTCCGCGAAATCCGCCTGGGGCAGGCCGACGCGGCTGCGTGCTTCGCTGATGCGCGACGGCTGCCACCGGGCGGCATGTGCCGGTGGGGCTGCTTTTTTCATGACTCGTTCGAAGGTCGGGCGGCGCCTGGCTGCGGCCGCCCAGGGATACAGACCGTCGTGCCGGGGAAGGCGACGAGGGGTAGGGCGTGATTATACGGCATTGCCGTAGGCGCGCATTTGAGGGGCGCGCAACGGCGCCGCCGATCGGCCCGTGCGCGCGAGCGGGCGTCTGCCCTGGGCAGAAGCGGCCGCTGGCAAGCCTAAAGATACCTATCGGTACCTTTATGATAGCGTCCATTTATTCTTATAAATACCTATTTATTAAGGGTAATTTCCTAGGGTATGCCCTCGCATTGACTTATATAGATACTGCATAGTATGTTCTACCCAGAAAGTGACCACGCAGGAGACAGGCGCGCGTAGGGTTCACTCACCGGCTCACCAACCCATGGCAAGGATGTCTGGAAATATGGATACCCCACGTTGGAAGCAGCGTCCGGAGGGGTCGAATTGGGGCGATTTCGGCCCCGACGACCAAATCGGCCGCATGAATCTGCTGACCCCGCAAACCCGCTTGCGCGCATTTCGCGAGGTTCAGGAAGGCTTGGCCTTCTGCCTCAGTCTGCCGCTCGACTATCCCGGCGGGAACACCTTGTTCCAGCATCGCCGCGAACCGCAGTTCTCTTACGACAGGCGCGGCGATGGCTATAACTACAACTACCGCCTGTCGCAGGTCTGTCCCTGCTTCAACGACGTCGTCTCCGACGATGCGGTGCTGATGTTCCTGCAGTACTCGACCCAATGGGACGGACTGGGCCATGTCGGGCAGATGTTCGACGCCAATGGCGACGGCCTTCCCGAAAAGGTCTATTACAACGGCTACCGGGGCGGCCTGGAGGTGGTCGGTCCGGACGACGCCAAGAGCGGCCTGGGGGCCAAGGCCATCGGCATCGAGCGCATGGCGACCGCAGGCGTGCAGGGGCGGGGGGTGATGGTCGATCTGGAACGCCGCTACGGGCGCGAGCGCGCCCTGGTCGGCTATGACGAGCTCATGGCGGCCCTGGAGGGCGTCACGGTGTTGCCGGGCGACTTTCTTTGTCTTTATACGGGTTTCGCCGACCTGGTCCTCGAAATGAACAAGCAGCCCGACGGGGAAGTCCTGGCGCGCTCCTGCGCCGTGCTCGACGGCCGGGATGAGCGGTTGCTGCAATGGATTACCGATTCCGGCATCGTGGCGATCTGCGCCGACAACTTTGCGGTAGAGGCGTATCCGGCCACGCCGGGCAAGGGCGAGCACTACCCGGGCCTGCCCTTGCATGCGCACTGCCTGTTCAAGCTGGGGCTGCATCTGGGTGAGCTCTGGTACTTCGCCGAGCTGGCGCAATGGCTGCGCGAGCATGGGCGCAGCACTTTCCTGTTGACCGCGCCGCCCCTGCGCCTGCCCGGCGCGGTGGGTTCGCCCGTCACGCCAGTCGCCACCGTCTGACTCCGCCGGGCGGGATGCCCGGCTTTCAATTGCTTTTATTCGGAGACCGCAATGCTCGCTCGCATTCCGGCCTGGACCCTCGCGGTCCTGGCCAGCCTCGCGCCGCTGGCGCACGCCGCCCCGGGTTATCCCGACAAACCGGTAACGCTCGTCATCCCTTTCCCGCCCGGGGGCACCAGCGATGTGGTGGGCCGGCAGCTCGCCATGCAGCTGGGCGAGGAACTGGGCGGAACGTTCGTCGTGAACAACAAGGCCGGCGCGTCCAGCATGATCGGCGCCACCTTCGTGGCCCGCGCGCCCAAGGACGGCTACACCTTGCTGCTGTCGTCCGGCAGCACCTTCACCGTCACGCCGCACCTGATGACGCAGATGTCGTACACGCTGGACGACTTCGCGCCGGTCTCGGCCGTTGCAACGGTGCCGTTCGCCTTCGTGGTGAAGAAGGACTTTCCGGCCCGGACCGTGGCCGATTACGCCGCCTACGCCAAGGCCCATCCCGGCAAGATCAACAATGCCACCAATGGGCTGGGCAGCATGGTGCACCTGCTGGGCGAGCTGGCCGCAACCGGCATGGGCGTGGAGGTGACCCAGGTGCACTACAAGGGCGCCGCTCCGGCGACCGTGGACATGATCGGCGGCGTGGTCGATTCCAACGTGGAGGCGCTCACCAGCGCGGTGCCGAATGTGCGGGCGGGGCAGTATCGGGCGCTCGCCGTGTTGAGTCCGCAGCGCCAGCCGTTGTTGCCCGACGTGCCCACGTTCGCCGAACTGGGCTATCCGGAGATCGTCGGGGAAACCTGGTACGCGGTGTTTGCGCCGGCCGGCACGCCGCCCGCGGTGGTGGAAAAGCTGAACGGCGCATTGCGCAAGATCACGGCA
Organism: Achromobacter sp. MUI-25009338; assembly: GCF_057359325.1. Lineage (NCBI taxonomy): Bacteria > Pseudomonadati > Pseudomonadota > Betaproteobacteria > Burkholderiales > Alcaligenaceae > Achromobacter > Achromobacter sp. MUI-25009338. The sequence goes on along the minus strand of NZ_CM170627.1, from coordinate 5,439,490 downwards.
TCGCCACAATTCGTCAAGACCATGCAGCAGATCGGCAATCAGCCGCGCAGCAGCAGTCCGGAAGAGCTGCGGGAGATCACCCTGCGCGAAAGCCGGCGTTGGGGCGATCTCATCGAGAAACTGAATATCCCGCCCGTGCAGTAGGCGCAGGGACGGGGCGCCCCGGCTGCGCCCCGTTCAGCGCGGCAGATAACCCAGCGCCTGCATTGCGCGCAGATGATCGAGCACCGCCTCCTCGCTATCGATGCAGTCGCCGAAACCCGCCTGGCGCAGCTTGATGGTCGATACGAGCGGGGGCAGCGGCAGCGGATGTTGCGCCGACCATGTCGCATCGGCGTACTGCCACGACAGCCCGATAAGGTCCGAAAGTTCCTCCACCCGCAGCCGTTCGCGCCGCGCGATCCCGCGCCACGCCCGGGCTTCGCCCGGCATGGCTTCGCGCATGCGGGTGCGCACCGGCTCTCCCAGCGGCATGTCGAAGAACTCCGCCAGGCGTTCGAACAGCTGGCGCCAGACGATCACGTCGCCATTGGCGATATTGAACGCTTCGCCCGAGGCCTGCGGCGCGTCCCAGGCCCATTCGACCGCCCGGGCGATCAGGCGCGCGTCAGTACACTCCGTCAGCAGCTCCGGATGTCCCGGGTAGGCCAGCGGCTGCCCGGCCTCGCGCAACAGCGCGGCGTACGCTCCCAGCGTGGCGACCGGATTCATGGCGCTGCCCAGGGCAACCCCAAGCACGATCTGGGGGCGGAAGATCGTCCAGCCGAATCCCCGCCGCCGCGCCAGTTCGGCCACCAGGTCCTGCTGGTCGAAATAGAAGTTCGCGTGGTCGCGCACGGCGTCCTGCTCGCGCGCCGGAACGTGCCTCATCTGGCCGTTGTGCACGCCGTATGCCTTGGTCCCCTGCAACAGGGTTACGTGCGCGAGGGGCGCGCCGTCCAGCGCCGACAGCGTGTTGGCCAGCATCCGCGTGTTGAGGGCGACATTGTCCGGGTCCCGCCAGCCTTTGAGCAGGTCGGCCTGCTCATTCAGGGCGGCGTAGACCAGGTGGGTCGTGTCGCGGTGGCCGGCCAGGGCCCGCCGCGTCGCGTCGGCGTCCCGGAGGTCCGCCGAAATCCAGGTCGCTTCCGGCGCGAAGTCGGCCGTGCGGCGCGACAGCCCCGCGCACTGTATGCCCGGCCTGCCCCCCATATGCTCCATGACGGCCCGGCCCACCACCCCGAGGGCGCCCACCACCAGCACTTTTCTCGCTGTCATTGGCCTGCTCCGAATTCCAATGCGCCGTTATCGATGGCTATCGCGTCGCGTTCGGCCACCACGGCGCAAAAGCGCGCCCGCCCGGGTTCGTCCTGCCACACGTCCAGCCGCAGCGTCTCGCCGGGATAGACCGGCGCGCGAAACCGGCCGCTCATGGCGCGTAACCGTTCCGGCGCGCCGCCGCAGCACAGGCGCACCAGGCCATGCCCGGCCACGCCGAAACTTGCCATGCCGTGCAGGATGGGACGGTCGAATCCAGCCGCGCGCGCGGCCGCGGGATCGATGTGCAGCGGGTTCAGGTCGGCCGAAAGGCGGTAGATGAGCGCTGCCTGCGGCGAGGTCGGGCATTCGGTGCGCTGATCGGGCTTGCGCTCGGGCAAGGGCGCAGGCGCCGGGCGCACCGATGGCGCGCCGCCGAAGCCGCCATCGCCGCGGCAGAATACGGTCTGCTGCATGGTGGCCACCAACGCGCCATCCTCCATGTCGAATAGATCGCGCTCGGCGTACAGCAAGGCGCCTTTGCCTGGCCCCTTGTCGGCCAGGTCGACGATGCGCGTCGCGCTCCGGACCCGCCCCTGGGCGGCGAGCGGCCGGTGCAGCCGGATGGACTGCTCGCCATGCACCGTGCGCCGCCAATCCAGGCCCAGCGGCAGGTCGCGCAGCCAGAAGCCGGGATCGGCCAGCACATTGACCAGGGTGGGCTGGACCTTCAGGCGGGTTTCGTCGACGAAGGCGAGATCCGCCTCGTCGGCCGGATGCATGCCGGCGCCGAGCGCGAGCGCATAGAGCACGCAGTCGCGCCAGCCGTACTGCTGAACGGAGTCGGGAATGCGCGCGGCCAGCAGCGCTTCTGGATCGATGGGCATACGGGCCTCACAAGGTGTCGGCGGTGCCGAGGATGGCCGTGGCCTGGCTGGACAGCACGCCGCCGTTGGCATGCGCCAGCGAGACGCGGGCATCCGGCACTTGCCGTTCGCCCGCCTCGCCGCGCAGTTGCTGCACCGACTCCAGCAGGGTGAACAGGCCATACATGCCGGGATGATTGCAGGAGAGGCCGCCGCCATTGGTATTCACCGCCAGCCTGCCCCCGGGCGCGATCGCGCCGCCGGCGACGAAGCTTCCGCCTTCGCCCTTGGCGCAGAAGCCCAGGTCCTCCAGGAACAGGATGGTATTGATGGTGAAGGCGTCATAGAGCATCACGTGGTCGATATCGCGCGCCGACAGCCCGGCCATGGCGTACGCACGCTGTCCGGACTCGACCGCGCAGGTGGTGGACAGATCCGGCATCGCCGAGATCTGGCGGTGGCTGACCGCCACGCCCGTTCCCAGTATGTAAACGGGCGGCCGGCGCAGATCGCGCGCCCGTTCCGCGCTGACCAGCACCACGGCCGCGCCGCCGTCGGTTACCAGGCAACAGTCCGCCTTGCTGAGCGGGTCGCTGATCATGCGCGAGGCCAGCACGTCGTCGCGTGTGAGCGCGCCGCGCGCGTAGGCGTCGGGATTGCGCTGCGCCCACAGGCGGGCCGCCACCGCCACGTCGGCCAGCTGTTCGCGGGTAGTTCCGTATTGGTGCATGTGCCGGGCGGCCGCGAGCGCATAGCTGGAAATCGGATAGCGCGGCGCGAACGGCGTTTCGTAGGGCTGCGGATCGGGCATGGAGGCCAGCTTGCCGCCGGCCGTCAGCTGATTCGAGCCGTAGCAGATCAATGCCACGTCGCAAAGGCCTGTTTCCAGCGCGGCCATGGCCGATTGCAGGTGGAACAGGAACGATGCGCCGCCCACCATGGTGCCGTCGGCCTGGCGCGGGCGGATGCCCAGGCGCTCGGCCACGTTGAGCACGGGCAGCCCGGACGTGGACATGGCGCAGTAAAGGCCGTCGACGTCGCGCGGTCCCAGTCCGCAATCCTCCAGCGCCAGGACCGCCGCTTCCTGCAGTTGGTCGAAGGGCGAACGATCGGGGGAATTCCAGCGTCGGGTGTTGCCGATCCCCGCGATCGCGCAGCGGCCACGCAGGCGGGCGCTCATGGGCGTTCTCCTGCGGCGTCGAACACGACGTAGGCGCCGTCATCGCCGGAAACGATGCGGGCGCGGACAGGCAGGCCGATCGCGGGCGAGGAAGCGCCTTCGATGCGCGTCATCATGCGGGCACCGCCTTCCACTTCGACCAGCGCCACGTTGTAATCGCCGGCGCGGTCGCGTACGGTCGTCGTCGAATACACCACGCCCAGTCCGGGCGATTCCCGCCACGTCAATCGCGGACTGCCGCAAGCCCGGCACACCAGGGCAGGCGGAAACCGCACGCTGGCGCAGTCGTCGCAGTGCTGCAACAGAATCCGGCCTTCCAGCAGGCCCGCCTGATGATGGGCGTCAGGCCCCGGCCCATCGAAACGCGCGTCGCTTGCCATGTCCTACCTCCCTTGCCAGATGGGGGCGCGCTTCTCGGCGAACGCTGCCGAACCTTCGCGCGCGTCGGCCGAGGTGAAGACGTGCTCGGTCAGTTCGGTCTGGCGTTGCCAGATTTCATCCGCCGGCCAGCCCTGCGACTCCACGATGACGCGCTTGCTTGCCGCCACCGCCAAGGGCCCGTTGGCCACGATGCGGCGCGCCAGCTCGCGGGCGCGCTGGAGCGCTTCGCCAGGGGCGCTGACCTGATTGATCAGGCCATAGCCCAACGCCCGCGTTGCGGGGAACATGTCGCCGGTGAGCGCCAGTTCCAGGGCCACCCGATAAGGCAGTTGCCGTGGCAGGCGCACGAGGCCGCCCGCGGTGGCGGCCAGGCCGCGTTTGACCTCGGGCACGCCGAACTGGGCATTTTCGGCGGCAACCACCAGATCGCAGGCCAGCACCAGCTCGAAACCGCCCGCCAGCGCGTAGCCTTCTACGGCGGCGATGAGCGGCTTTTTCGGCGGACGCATGGTCAGGCCGCCGAATCCGCGACCCTCGATGCTGGGACGCTCGCCGCGCAGGAAACCTTTCAGGTCCATCCCGGCGCAGAACGATCCGCCGGCGCCCGTCAGGATACCGATGCGCAGATCGTCGCGGGCATCCAGTTCGTCCACGGCCGCCGCGATCGCGCGCGCCACGGCCAGCGTCACGGCGTTGCGGGCCTGGGGCCGGTTGATGGTGATCGTCAATATGCCTTCGCTGCTTTCCAGCAATACTTCGTCCTGCTCCATGGCGGTCTCCTGTTCGTGTCAACGCGGGGCCATGCGCAGGGCTCCGTCCAGACGGATGGTTTCGCCGTTGAGCATGGGATTGGCAATGATGTGTTCGGCCAGCAGCGCATATTCCGCCGGCGTCCCCAGGCGCGCCGGATGAGGCACCGATGCGGAAAGGGTCTTGCGGGCGTCTTCGGATACGCGGGCCAGCATGGGGGTGTCGAAGATGCCGGGCGCGATCGTGCACACGCGAATGGCCTTGCTGGCCAGGTCGCGGGCCGCCACGATGGTCATCCCCACGACCCCGGCCTTGGACGAGGCGTAGCCGATCTGGCCGATCTGGCCTTCATAGGCCGCCACCGACGCCGTCAGGATGCAGACGCCGCGCTCGCCTTCGGCGTCCGGCGCATTGCGGGCCATGTGCGCGGCCGCGATCCGCAGCGTGTTGAATGTTCCGATCAGGTTGATGCGGACGATGTCCGTATAGGTCTCCAGCGATCCTGGATTTCCCTCTTTGTCGACCAGCCGCACCGGTCCGCCCCGGCCCGCGCAGTGCACCAGCACACGCAAGGGGCCGAGCGTGGCCGCCAGTTCGCAGGCCGCCTGCACGTCCGCTTCGGCGGTGACGTCGGCGGGCGCGAACCGCGCTCCGATCTCGCCGGCCACGCGCTCGCCGTCGGACCCCGGCAGGTCCGCGATCACCACCTTTACACCCTGGGCGGCAAGGCGCCGCGCCGTTGCCAGGCCTAGCCCGGACGCGCCGCCCGTCACGAGCGCGCTACTGCCTTCTGTCTTCATGCCATCGACTCCTTGCCAAAAAGGGAGAACCCATAATACATACCATGCGGTATCTTTTCAACGAAGAAGTTAAGTCGATATTTTTACTAGGGAAAATGCCTATGAATAAATTAAAAGGCGGAGATTGACCTTTAAAGATACCGAATGGTATGTTTGCGTCGAGACGCGATTCCAACCAGGCGCAGCCCCGGAAAACAGTCGCCGTCGACCGTTGCACCACGCAGTCCCCCTTCACGCAGCACGGGCGGCCTCGGCCGCCGCAGCGCCGGCGCAGACCGGCGATACAAGACGAGGAGACAGGCATGAAGCGGTTACAACAGTTGTTGCAGATGGCGCTCCCGCTGGCGCTGGCAGCCACGATGGCGGTTCCTGCCGGAGCCGCTCCGGCGCCCATCAAGGTGGGAGTCATCTTCCCGTTATCGGGCGGCGCGGGTCCGCAGGGCCAGCACGTCACGCAGGCCATCCAGGCCATGGCGGCGGTGATCAACGAAGACGGCGGCGTGCTCGGCCGTCCGATCGAGATCGTGTCGCGCGACGACGAATCCACGCCGGCCGTCGGCGTGTCGCGGGCCACGGAACTGGTCAGCGCGGGGGTGTCGGTCATCATCGAGGGCTGGAACAGCCCCGTGACGCTGGCGATGCAGCCGGTGATCGCCCGCGCCGGCGTTCTGGACATCACCGCGATATCCAAGGCGGACCCGATACTCTCCGGCGAAGGCAATCCCCTGGCCATCCGGCTGAACAGCTCCAACGCCCAGGACGGAGCGATCATTGCCGATTACATCGCCAGGACGGCGGGCGCCAAGCGCGTCGCTTTTCTGACCGAGAACGATGCCTATGGCAATGGCGCGCAGGAATCCATCGAAAAAGCCCTGAAGGCGCTCGGCCACCCCTACGAGAAAGTGGCCGAGGAGAAATTTCCTTTCACGCAGGCCGATTTCCGGGTGGCCATGACCAACGTGCGCGCGGCCAAGCCGGACGTTACCGTCGCCATCAACGCGAACGAAGGGCTGGGCATGCCCGCCATCATCCGCCAGGCCCGTCAATCGCGGCTGCCGGGCCAGCTTGTGAGCGCGGTGGGCACCGTGGCGCCCAGCGTCATCAACGTGGCCGGCGATGCGTCGGACGGCCTGATCGGCGCCGACATCTATTTTCCCGACGTGGAGCCCTTCGCGTCGAATCCCGCCAACAAGCGGTTCGTAACGAAGACCCAGCAAATGTTCAAGCTCACGCCCGACAAGTTCATGGCGCTGGGCGCGACCTCGCTGCAGGTATGGGCCCTGGCGGCCAACGAGCTCAAGACGCTGGACCGCGAGCCTGTGGCCAAACGCATCCGCGGCGGCAGCTTCAAGGGCACGCTCATGGGCGACATCACCTTCGACCCCAATGGCCAGCTGCAGTCGCACTACTACCTGTTCACGGTCAAGAACCGCAAGATCGTGGTCAAGCCATGACATCGCCGGCCATGACCGCCGCCTTGCGCGTGCAGGGCCTGGGCGTGTGCTACGGCGCCCTGGTCGCCCTGGAGGACGTCAGCTGGGAAGTCAGCCGAGGCGAGCTGCTGGGCATCATCGGCCCCAACGGCGCCGGCAAGAGCTCCTGCTACGACGCGGTGTCGGCGCTGATTCCCCGGCGTGGCAGCGTTTATCTGCATGGACGCGATATCAGCCGCGTGCCGGCGCACGGCCTGGCGCGTCTGGGCATCAAGCGGGCGTTTCAGCAGAACGCCTTCTTCGACCAGCTGACGGTGCGCGACAACATGGTGGCGGCGCTTGGCGGCACGGCCAGCCTCGGAAACAGCATCTTGCGTCCGCTGGCGGCGGGCCGCCACGCGCAGGCGCTGCGCGAGCAGGCCGGCGATTGCCTGGAGCGGTTCGGCCTGCCGCGGGAAAGCCATGGCCTGCGGCCCCACGAGATCTCGTACGGCATGCAGCGCATGCTGTCGATCGCGCTCGCCTACGGCGCGGGCGCCGAGGTGCTGCTGCTGGACGAACCGGCGGCCGGGCTGGGCGGCACCGACATGACCGCGCTGACCGCCTTGCTGCATTCGCTCAAGGCCGAGGGCGTGGCCCTGGTGGTCATCGAACATCACATGGATCTGATCATGTCGGTCGCCGACCGGATCTGCGTGCTCAACCTGGGCCGGCCGCTGGCCTGCGGGACGCCGGCAGAGATCCAGCGCGATCCGCGCGTGCTGCAGGCCTACCTCGGAGGCGAGCAATGACTTCCTCAACCCCTGTATTGAGCGCGCGCCGGCTGGAAGTCTCGTACGCCGGCAACCGGGTGCTCCAGCTCGACCAGCTGGATATCCGTGCCGGCGAGATCGTCGGCGTTATCGGCGCCAATGGCGCGGGCAAATCGACGCTCATCAACGCGATGCTGGGCTGGTCGCGCGGCCGTCCCGCCGTGAGCGGCGAGGTCTCGCTGTCGGGCAGGCCGGTAGGCCGGCTGCCGACGCACGAGCGCGTGCGCGCCGGCCTGCTGCTGGTGCCGGAATCGCGGCTGGTGTTTTCGCAGATGACCGTCCAGGAGAATCTCACTCCCGCCGTCGCGCCGGTGGAGGAGCCGGGGCGCCGCTACTACCGCCGCGACGACGTCTATGCGCTTTTTCCGCGCTTGCAAGAGCGCCGCCACCATCTCGGCGGACAGCTGTCGGGAGGCGAACGGCAGATGCTGGGCATCGGCCGATCGCTCATGATGGGGCCGCGCGCGTTGTTGCTGGATGAACCTTCCATCGGACTGGCGCCCATGCTGGTGACGCAGGTGCTGCAAAGCCTGCGCGCCCTGGCCAGCGCCGGCCTGGCCGTCCTGCTGGTCGAACAGAACGTGCGCGCCGCCTTGCAGGTGGTCGACCGCCTGCTGCTGCTCGAGCGCGGCAGGCTCGTGCTGCAGGGGCCCGCCGCCGAAGTCGGCGCGGACCCGCGCATCGCGCAGGCCTATCTGGGAGCACATACGGCATGAGCCTGCTACAACAACTGATCAATGGCCTGGTCCTCGGCCATGCCTATGCCCTCATAGCCATCGGCTGGACCCTGTTGCTGGGCGTGGCCCGGCTGGTCAACTTCGGCCACGGCCAGATGTACATGCTGGGCGCCTTCGTCACCTGGTGGGCCACCACCACCGCCGGCCTGCCGTATCTGCTGGCCTTGCCGCTGGCCATGGCCGCCGGCGCGCTGATCGGACTTTTCATGCAGCGCATCATGCTGCGCGCCACCTTCGAACAGAACCTGGTGTCGATCATGATCATGACGCTGGGCTTCGGCTACGTGATGCACGGGGCCGCGTCGCTGGCCTTCGGATCGACCGGCCAGATCCTGGACACCGCATGGTCCCGGCACGATATCGAATTCGGCGAGCTGTGGCTGACGTGGCAGGACGCGGCCATCGTGGCGGCCGCCATCCTGCTGTTCCTGCTGCTCAAGCGCGCGCTCGATGGCAGCCGCGCAGGCCGCCTGGTCCGCATGGTGGCCGAGGATCCCAAGCTCGCACAGCTGGCGGGCATCAACGTGCGCCGGGTCTATTACGGCGTGTTCGCGTTCGAAGGCGCGGCGGTCGCGCTGGCGGCCGGCCTGGTGGCGCCGCGCACTCCCATCCTGACCTCCATGGGTTTCGAGGAGGTGATCATCACCTTCGTGGTGGTGGTGCTGGGAGGCATCGGGAGCGTGACCGGCAGCTATGCCGCCGGGGTCGCGCTCGGCGTTTTCACCGCGCTGTTCAGCGCGTTGATCTCGCCCGCCTATGCGACGGCCGCCGCGTTCGCCGTGCTGATCGCGGTCCTGGTGCTACGCCCCGGTGGCCTGAGCGCCGGCGCCATGAAAGGAGTCCATTGATGGCCACGTTATCCGTCTCCCGCCTCGCGCTGCTGCCGGGCGCCGCCGTCGTGTTCTTCCTGCCCGCCTGGCTGGGCGGCAGCCAGGCCCTTTATAGCGCCGCCGTGCTGATCGCGATCATGGCCGTCATGGCCTATGGCCTGGACGTCATCGTCTCCGACCTGGGCGAGGTCAGCCTCGGCCACACCGTCTTCTTCGCCGCGGGCGCGTATGTGACGGCCTTGCTCGCCACCCGCACCGGAGCGGGCGCCTGGCTGACGCTGGCCGCGTCCATCGCAGTGGCGCTCGGCCTGGCCGCCCTTGTCGGCCTGGTCACGCTGCGCCTGCGCGAATTCGTCTTTTCGCTGGTGACGTACGCCGTCTCGGTGGTGGCGGTGACCTTGGCCGCGAACTGGGCATTCCTGGGAGGCTCGGACGGCATCCGCGGCCTGCCGACGCTGGATCTGTCGATCGGCCCCTGGCCACTGACCGCGGGCAATGACGAGGCGCTCTGGCCCTATGCGTTCGCGCTGCTGGCGGTCACGCTCTATCTGGTGGACCGCTTCCGCCATTCCCGCCTGGGACAGGCCGCGCTCATGGTGCACCTGAATCCGCGCCTGGCCACCATGAACGGCATCGATCCTCTCAAGGTACGCCTGCAGGTATTCCTGTTCTCCGCGCCGATCACGGCCTGCGCGGGCTGGCTCTATGCCTACCAGCGCGCCTACGTGAGCGCCGACATCCTGGAGACCTATTTCCTCATCCTGATGCTGACCGCGGTCGTGCTTGTCGGCCGCCGCCAGCTGCTCGGACCGCTGCTCGCCACGGCGCTGGTGCTGATCCAGGAGAAGTTTTTTTCATTCGGCGGCTATGTCGACAAGATCGTGCTCGGCAGCCTGCTGATCCTTGTTCTGGCCTTTTTCCCGCAAGGGCTCATGGGCCTGCTGACGACGCGTCGCAAGCAGCCCCGAGCCATGGCGACCACACTGGAGAACTCGAAGTGACCGTGATCTGGAATCCGACGCTGGACGATACCGCCACCCGCTGGCAAACCCTGGCCCATCGATTGGGCGCCGAACGCTTCGCGCCGCTGGCGCCCGAGCTGGACCGCGAGCAGCGCTACCCCTGGGAGACCATCTCGGCGCTGGTCGAGCACAAGTTCGCGGGCCTGTTCCTGCCCACCCAATGGGGCGGGCAGGGCGCCGACCTCGTCACCACGGTGGCGGCGGTGGAGGCGCTGGGCACGCACTGCGCGTCGACGGCGGCCATCATGTGCGCCTACCAGCTGGGCGCCTTCCCGCTGCTGCTGGCCGGCACGGACGAGCAAAAGTCCTTCTACCTGCGCGAAATGGCCGAGGGCCGCGCCACCAGCTTCGCCCTTTCCGAGCGGATCGCGGGCTCAGACGCCGCGGCCATCGAAGCCACGGCCGTGCGCGAAGGCGACGGCTGGCGGCTGCGCGGCGAGAAATACTGGATCGGCAATGGCGGCGCCTCGCGCTACTACGTCGTGTTCGCCAAGACCGATCCCGCGGCCGGCGGGCGCGGGATCAGCGCCTTCATGGTCGACAAGGAGCAGGAGGGCGCCGTCATCGACGAACTGTCGGACAAGATGGGCATCCGCGGCACCCAGACTTCGAACCTCAAGCTCGATCTCGTGGTGCCGGAAAGCGCCCGGGTGGGCGAACTCAACCGCGCGCTGCGCCTGGCGCTCCAGACGCTGAACGTCGGCCGCATCATGGTTGCCGCCCAGTCGCTGGGCGTGGCGCTCGCCGGCTACCGCGAGGCGGCCGCCCGCGCGGTCGAGCGGCGGACCTTTGGCCAGCCCATCGGCGAAAACCAGGCCATCGGCTTTCGCCTGGCCGACATGGCGACCGAGATCTCCGCCGCCCGCATGATGCTCTACCAGGCTGCGCAAGCCTATGACCGGGGGGACGACGTGTCCAACCTGGGCGCGATGACCAAACTGTTCGCTTCGGAGGTTTCGCACCGGGTGGTGGACAATACCGTCCAGATCTGGGGCGGGCTGGGCTACTGCAAGCCAACGGTGGCAGAGCGGCTGTACCGCGACCAGCGCATACTTGAAATCTACGAGGGTTCTTCCGAAATCCAGCGGCTGGTGCTGTCGCGAGCGGTTCGCAAGGAGGCGGAAGAGCTGACTAATTGACCCGAATCCGACACGAGGTAGTAATGGTGAGTGCACAACAGAACCCGGCAGAGATGAGCGGCGGCGAGTCGCGAGAGGAAATTCTGCAGGCGGCCGCCGAACTCTTCATGGAGTTCGGCTACGCCGCCACCTCCATCGATGCGGTCGCCCAGCGCCTGGGCGCCACCAAGGGCCGCATCTATCACCATTACCGGAGCAAGGCCGACCTGTTTTTTGACGTGCAGGTGGCGGCGATGACGCGCCTGACCGACCAGATCGAGCCCATCGCCCGCAGCGGCGGCGATGCGGTCGAACGGCTGTCGGCCATGGCGCTGCGCCATACCCAGATCCTGCTCAAGGAACTTCCGATGCAGAAGGTCGCGGTCCAGGGGCTGGAGCGCCATCTGCTCGAAGCGTCCGCGGCGGCCAAGCGGCTGCGGTCCGTGGTGAAGATGCGCGATGACTACGAGCAGATGTTCGTCGAGGTGATCGACGACGGCATCCGCGCCGGTTCGTTCGTGGATCTTCCCGCCAGGCTGTTGAGTAAACCTTTCTTCGGCGCGCTGAACTGGGCCACGGTGTGGTACAGCCAGCGGCGCCTGCAGAGCGAAGAGGCGATCGACGATATCGCGCACACCCTCGCGGCCTATGCGCTGCGGGGTCTACTCAAGGACTCCAACGATGAAGCAGCAAGAGCAACCCCCTTATTCCAATACCATTTGGGATGAGGTCGAAACCTGGTCGCGGGACCGCATCGAAAGTTTCCAGCTCGATGCCCTGCGCAGGCAATTGCGGCGCGTGGCCGACAGCAGCGCGCATTACAGAAAGGTCTTCGCGGACATGGGCTTCGTGCCCGAAGACCTCAAGACCCTGGCGGACCTGAGGCGCCTGCCTTTCACCCACAAACGCGACTATCTCGACGGCCTGCGCGCCGATCCGCCATTCGGCACGCTGGCCGCCGTCCGGCCCGGCGAGGCCGTCCGGGTGCACTTTTCCTCGGGAACCACGGCCCAGCCCGCGCCCGTGCTCTGGACCCAGCATGACGTGGACCGCTGGGCCGAACTCTACGCAAGATATCTCTATGGCCAGGGCCTGCGGCGCGGCGATGTCTTCCAATGCATGTTCAATTACGCCTGGTTCGTGGGCGGCCTGGGGGCGACGCTGGCCGCGCAACGGGTCGGCGCGCTCGTGATCCCGGCTTCATCGGGAGACACGCAGCGCCAGGTGGAAACCATCTTCGAATATGGCACGGACTGCGTCATCGGCACGCCGTCTTTCATGGCCCATATGGCCGAAACGGCCCAATCCATGGGCCGCGACCTGCGCGAAGCGCGGGTGCGCATGGTCTGCGTCGGCGGCGAGCCCGGCGCTAGCGTCGCCGGCACGCGGGAACGCATCGAACGCCTCTGGGGCGCAAAGATGTTCGATTGCTACGGCGCGCTGGAATGCCAGCCCATCGGCTGGGATACCGCGGCGCAGCTCGGTCCCACGCTGGCCGAAGATTTCATCTACGTCGAGGTCCTGCACCCGGACACGCACGAGCCGGTGGCCGACGGCGAACGCGGCGTGCTGGTGCTCACCCACCTCGACAAACAGGCATGTCCGCTGGTGCGCTGGTGGACCGGCGACATCGTGGTGCGCGACAGCCGCCCCGCGCCGGACGGGCGCACCCACGCCCGCCTGCCGGGAGGCGTGCTGGGCCGCGCCGACGACATGCTGATCGTGCGCGGCGTGAACCTCTTTCCGTCCGCCATCGAAGACGTGGTGCGCAGCTTCGCCGGCGTCAGCAACGAGTACGTCATCATCATCGATGACAGCGTGAAAGACCCAAAAACCGGGTTCCTCACCGGCGTGAAGCTGCGGGTCGAACGCGAACCCGGCGCGGGCGCCGATTTGAGCGAGCAGCTGGCGCGGCTGTTGCGCGACCGCCTGAAGGTGCGCTTCCACGTCGAAGTGGTCGAGAACGGCACGCTGCCGCGCACGATCCACAAGGCGAAGCGGGTGCTCCATGTCTGAGCCCGCGACCCCCAGGCCGCTGGCTGGCAAGCGCATCGTCGAGCTCTCGCAATTCATCGCCGGCCCCACTGCGGCTCAGTATCTCGCCGACTTCGGCGCCGACGTGCTGAAGATCGAGTCGCCGCGTGGCGATGGCGTGCGGACTTTGCCGGGCAACGATTTCGGCAGCTTCTATGCGCGCAGCTTCAACACCGGAAAGCGCAGCGAGGTGCTGGACCTGGCCTCGCCCGAAGGGCGCCAGGCCCTGGAAGCGCTGCTGGCGCATGCCGATGCGTTCATCTGCAATCTCGCTCCGGGCTCGCTGGCCCGTCTCGGTCTCCAGGGCGAGGCGCTGCGCGCCCGGCATCCGGGCCTGACCGTCGTGCTCATCTCCGGCTACGGCCAGCACGACGACCGCATCTGCATGGACACCATTGCGCAGTGCGAGTCGGGGTTCGCGCTGCTCAACGGCGACGAGGACGGTTCGCCGCGCCTGTCCACCGGCTGGCCGGTGGATATGTTCAGCGGCATGTACGCGGGACTGGCTTGCGCGATGGCGGTGCTGGAAGGCCGCGGACGGCTGATAGACCTTTCCATGATGGAGGTGGCCTCGGCGATGCTGCTGGGGCCGGCGGCGCTGGCGCTGAGCGAAGGCGAGACGCTGGACCCGCCCATGGGCAACCGCGACCGCGCCTCCGCGCCGTCCAGCATTTACCGCTGCGCCGACGGCCACGTCTACATCCTGGGCGGACTCGACAGTTATTGGGCGCGTCTGCGCCCGCTGGTCGGCGCCGACGATGCCCCCATCAAGGAACGCATACGCCGGGCGGCGCATTTCGATGCTCAGGTGGAGGCCTGGACCCTGCCGCAGACCCGCGAAGCGGTGCTCAGGCAGATGCGCGAGCTGCAGATTCCGGCCGGCAACGTCCGGCCGCCCGCCGAAGCGCTGGCGCTCATCCGCGCAATGCGGCCGGGTGCGGTATCGCACGTGCTCGCCAGCGGCGAGCACGTGCCGGCTTTCCCCGCCCTGTTCGACGGCCAACGCATCCCCCGCAGCCCCACGCCTGCCATCGGCGGCGCGCTGCGGCCCCTCTCTTGAATTGAACCCCTGCTTTCAGGTGAGCACGATGAATACTTCCACTTGTACGGATTCGACCCAGGTCATGCGGCCGGGGGTGTTGACAGGCCGCAGCGCGCTGGTGACCGGCGCGGGCTCCGGCATCGGCCGCGGCATCGCCCTGCGTTTGCTGGAACTGGGCATGGACGTGTTTGGCGTCGGGCGGCGCGAAGAGCCGCTGGCCGAAACGGCGGCGATGGCTGAGCGCCTGCCCGGCAGCTTCGGCTACGCCACCGCCAACATCCGCGACACCGCGGCCATCGAGGCGCTGATCGCCGAGGTGGGGGAGCGGCAGGGCATCGATCTGCTGGTCAACAACGCCGGCGGCCAGTTTTTCGCTCCGGCCACGCAGATCAGCCGCAAGGGCTGGGATGCGGTGATCGACACCAACCTGAACTCGGTCTTCGTCGTCACCAAGGCGGCCTACCCGTATCTCAGAAAGCGCAAGGGAGCGGTCGTCAATATTTCATTGTCGGGCGTGGAGCGCGGCTCCATGGGTATCGCCCATTCGATCGCCGCGCGCGCCGGCGTGCTGGGCCTGACGCGCACCCTGGCCCTGGAATGGGCCGCCGACGATATCGCGCTGAACTGCATCGGCCCGGGAGCGGTGATCACGGAAGGGCTGGCGGGCGAGGCCGCGCAGGTCATGCTGGACCGCCTGATCGCCGCCACGCCGATGGGCCGTGCCACTCCCGTCGAAGATGTCGCCGAACTGGTTGCCTTTCTCGCCACGCCGGCCGGCCACCTGATGACCGGCCAGCTATTGCAGATCGACGGAGCCGCCCATCTGGGCAGCGGCTTGCACATGCTGGCCGCATAGCCGGGGGAAGCGATTTATCTGTCCCCTAATTTTGATCCGGAGGGGCCTCAGGGACCGCTGCGCCGATACAGCGCCAGCGTCCCCGCCAGCCCGATCAGCAGCCCGCCGCAGATGCGATTCAGCCAGCGCAGGCCGGTGCCGCGCAGGGCGCGCACCATCTGCGCGCCGAGGACGGCGTAGGCCAGCATCACTGCGATGTTCATGAGCGCCATGACGCCGGCCAGGATGGCGTATTGGGCGAACAGGGGCGCGGCGGGGTTGATGAATTGCGGCAGGAAGGCGGACATGAAGAGCAGCGCCTTGGGGTTGGTCAGGGCCACCGCGAAGCTGCGCAAGCCCAGGGCCAGGCCGCCGGGGTGGGCGGCGTCGGGCTGGGCGGACGGCATGATGGGGGCGGCGTCGGTGCGCAGCATTTTCCAGCCCAGCCAGGCCAGGTAGGCCGCGCCCGCCCATTTGATGAACTGGAACGCGACCTCGGAGGCGGCCAGCACCACGCCCAGGCCCGAGGCCACGGTCCCGATCAGGACCAGATCGGCCAGCACCGCGCCGCCCATGCCCCAGCAGGCCGCGCGCACGCCGTGGCGCGAGCCGTTGCTCATGGCGAGCAGCACGGTGGGGCCGGGGGTGACGATGATGGCGGCCGAGGCCACGATGAAGAGCAGCAGGGTGGCTAGGGTCATGGCGGGGCTCCGGAACTGGAAACAGTTTGCCGCCGCGGCGGCGATCCGTCCAGGTCCGGCTACCATAGCGGTCTTGTCTTCTGAATCTGCATTATGTCCACGCGTCCCGACTCCCCCAATCTGGCCCCCCCGCTTTCCGCCGTCCTGCTTTCCAGCGCGGAGGTGGTCGAGAGCGTGCTGGACGGCCGCTCGCTGACGGACGCGCTGGCCGATGTGGAATCGTCGCTGCGCCCGGCCGTGCAGGCGGTGTCGTTCCATGCGATGCGTTATCTGGGCTGGGCCGACGCCGTGGGGCGCGAACTGGTGCAGCGCTATCCCAGCGTGCTGTTCGAATCGCTGCTGCTGGTGTCCCTGACCCTGCTAAAGGAAGAGGGCGAGGCGGCCGCGGCCTTGCCGGGCATGCCGGTCTACGCGCCCCATACGGTGGTGGACCAGGCGGTGACCGCCGCCGCGCGCAAGCGCGCGCTGGCCTCGTACAAGGGCATGCTCAACGCCTGCCTGCGCCGCTTCCTGCGCGAACGCGCCGCGCTCCAGGCCGCGGTGGCCGACAGCCCCGAGGCCGAATGGAACCATCCGGGCTGGTGGGTGAAGCAGCTGCGCGTGGCCTATCCGCAGCAATGGCAGGAGATCCTGGCCAGCGCCAACGTGCCGGCGCCTCTCACCCTGCGCGTGAACCGCCGCCGGGCCAGCCGCGAGCAGGTGCTGGCCGCCTTCGAGGCGGCGGGCCTGCAGGCCGAGCCGGTGGGCCAGTCCGGCCTGGCGCTGTCCACGCCGCGGCCCGTGGCCCAGCTGCCCGGATTCGCCGAGGGCTGGTGGTCGGTGCAGGACGCCGGCGCGCAGCTGGCGGCCGAACTGCTGGCGCCGGCCGACGGCATGCGGGTGCTGGACGCCTGCTCGGCGCCGGGCGGCAAGACCGCGCACCTGCTGGAGCTGGCCGACATCGACCTTCTGGCGCTGGACGCCGACGCCGGGCGACTGGCCCGCGTGCAGCAGAACCTGGACCGTCTCGGCCTGACCGGCGGCCACGTGCGGCTGAAGGCGGCCGACGCCGCCGACCTGGACAGCTGGTGGGACGGCGAGCCGTTCGAGGCGGTGCTGGCGGACGTGCCGTGCACGGCCTCTGGCATCGCGCGCCGCCATCCCGACATCCGCTGGCTGCGGCGCGAGAACGACGTGCGCCGCACGGCCGCGCTGCAGGCCAGGATCCTGGACGCCCTGTGGCGCACCGTGGCGCCCGGCGGCCGGTTGCTCTATGTAACGTGTTCGGTGTTCCCGCTGGAGGGCGTGCGCCAGGCGCTGGAGTTCGCGCAGCGCCATCCCGAGGCGATCCGGCTCGATGCGCCCGGCCAGCTGCTGCCAGTTGCGCTCGATGCAACACCCGCGGCGCAGCGCGACGGTTTTTTCTATGCCTTGTTTGCCAAGCAGTCCTGAATCGCCAAGAATAGGGGCATGACGTAGTCTCGGTGTCGTATGTCCATTATCTCGCGCGTATTTCTTGGGTTGTTGCTGGCATCTGCCTTGCTTTCGCTCGTGCCGGGCGGAGCGGCCCATGGGGCCGAACCCAAGGTCACACAGGTGCGCCCGATGGTGCGCGACGGCAAGCTCGAGATCGACGCGGACATCGAATTCGGACTGAACGACCAGTTGCGCGACGCCGCCCAGCGCGGCGTGCCGCTGTATTTCACGGCCGATCTCACCATCACGCGCGAGCGCTGGTGGTGGTTCGACAAGTCCCTGGTGGACACCTCCCGGACCTGGCGCATCGTGTATAACGCGCTGACCCGGCAGTGGCGCGCCGGCGTGGGCGAACTGTCGTTCCCGGTGGCCTCGCTGGACGAGGCCATGAGCGTGGTCCGGCACGTGCGCAACTGGCCTGTGGCCGACGCCGCCGAGTTCGACGCCGACGTGCTCTACGGCGGCCAGCTGCGGCTGCGCCTGGACACCTCCATGCTGCCGCGGCCGTTCCAGGTCAATGCACTAAATAGCAGCTCCTGGGTGCAGACCACGCCCTGGACCGACTTCTCGTTCGTGCTGAGCGACAAGGAGAAAAACCCCTCATGAGGCTGTTGCTTCGGCTGGCCCTGATGATCGGCGCGGTGAGCGGCCTGGCCCTGCTGGGGTTGCTGGCCTGGTCTACCGGCAATGCCTCGCGCTTCGCGCGCTATTACGACACGCTGCTGGTGCTGAACGGGATTTTCGCGCTGGCGCTCTTCGTCTGGGTGGTGGCGCTGACCGTGCGGCTGGCCCGGCAGATCCGCCGGCGCCAGTTCGGCGCGCGGCTGACGGCGCGCTTCGCCCTGGCGTTCGCCCTGATCGGCGTGGTGCCCGGCGCCCTGATCTACACCGTGTCGGTGCAGTTCATGTCGCGCTCCATCGAATCCTGGTTCAACGTGCGCGTGGACACCGCGCTGGAAGCCGGCCTGAACCTGGGCCGGGCGGCGCTGGATTCGCTGCTGGCCGACCTGGATGCGCGCGCCCGCTCCATGGCGATGGAGCTCAACCGCAGCAGCGACAGCGCGGTGGCGCTGACCCTGACCCGGCTGCGCGAGGCCAACGGCGTGCAGGAAGCGATGGTGTTCACCGGCAGCGGGCGCATGGTGGCGTTTTCCACCAGCCAGTACGGCCAGCTGCTGCCGGCCATGCCGCCGTCCACCGTCATGAACCAGCTGCGGCTGGCGCGCGGCTACTCCGCGGCCGAGGCCGACGATCCCATGACGCCCGGCGCCGAAGGCGGGCTGCACCTGCGCGTGGTGATCCCGCTGACCGGCCCGGACCGCTACGACAACCTGCTGGGCACGGCTTCCGAACCGCGCTGGCTGCAGCTGCTGCAGCCCGTGCCGGAGCAGATCGCGCACAACGCCAACCAGGTGCAGCAGGGCTTTCGCGACTACCAGGAACTGGCGCTGTCGCGGCTGGGCCTGCGCAAGCTGTACGGCATCACGCTGACCCTGGCGCTGCTGCTGGCGGCGTTTGGCGCCATCGCGGTGGCGCTGTCGCTGTCCAAGCGGTTGGTGCGCCCGCTGCTCAGCCTGGCCGGCGGCACGCAGGCGGTGGGGGTGGGCGACTACCGTCCGCTGCCCGAGCCGCCGGAGCGCGACGAAGTGGGCCAGCTGACCCGTTCCTTCAACGCCATGACGCGCCAGCTCGACGAGGCGCGCCGCATGGTCGAGAGCAACCGCCAGCAGCTCGAACGCTCCAACGTCTACCTGGAAAGCGTGCTGTCGAACCTGTCCTCCGGGGTGCTGGTGTTCGACGAATCGTTCCGGGTCACCACCGTCAACCAGGGCGCCCAGACCATCCTGGGCGCCGACCTGCGCTCGGTCATCGGCCGCCCGCTGGAGACGGCCGACGGCATGCTGGAATTCGCCAATATCGTGCGCCAGGCGTTTTCCGCGCATGCGGCGGTGGGCTCCGAGCGC
This sequence comes from Achromobacter sp. MUI-25009338, assembly GCF_057359325.1. Taxonomy (NCBI): domain Bacteria; kingdom Pseudomonadati; phylum Pseudomonadota; class Betaproteobacteria; order Burkholderiales; family Alcaligenaceae; genus Achromobacter; species Achromobacter sp. MUI-25009338. Next base: position 5,420,294 of record NZ_CM170627.1, on the reverse strand, counting down.
CAGCACTGGCAGCAGCAGTTCGAGATCAGCCCGGTGCAGGGCGGCGCGTCGGCCGCGCCGCAGCCCCTGACCCTGCTGGCGCGCGGCACCCACCTGAAGGTGGACGGGCGCGGCAACGGCTACCTGGTGGTGTTCGACGACATCACCGAAGTGATATCGGCCAACCGCACGGTGGCCTGGGGCGAGGTGGCGCGGCGGCTGGCGCACGAGATCAAGAACCCGCTGACCCCGATCCAGCTGTCGGCCGAGCGCCTGGCCATGAAACTCGAAGGCAAGCTGCCCCCGGCCGAGGCCCAGATCGTCGAGCGCTCCACCAACACCATCGTCAACCAGGTGGCCTCGCTCAAGCAGATGGTGGACGACTTCCGCGAATACGCCCGCACGCCGCCGGCCGTGATGCAGCGGATCGATTTCAACGCGCTGGTGGCCGATGTGCTGTCGCTGTACGGCTGGGAGCCCGACGGCGGCTCGCCGCGGCATGGCGAAAAGGCGCTGAACCTGGACGTGACGCTGGGGGCCGACCTGCCGGCCATCGAGGGCGATCCGACCCAGCTGCGCCAGGTGATCCACAACCTGCTGTCCAACGCCCGCGACGCCATCGCCGAGCAGGGCGGGCAGGGGCGGGTCAGCGTCACCACGCAACTCATGCGCAGCGAACAGCCCGATCGGGCCGACCAGAAGGCGCTCCGGTTCACCGTGGCCGACACCGGGCCGGGCTTCCCGCCCCAGGTGATGCAGCGCGCGTTCGAGCCGTACGTCACCACCAAGTCCCACGGGACTGGGTTAGGATTGGCCATCGTGCGCAAGATCGTGGAAGAACACGGCGGGCGCATCGACCTTGCCAACCGCAAGGACGGGGGCGCGCGGATCTCCATATTGTTGACCCGGCTGGCTTCCGAGGCCGATACTATGGACGCGACCGCGCAAGAAAAGGATAATGCGGCTACGCAATAGGTGGATGCTTTATGGCCAGAATTCTGGTGGTTGACGACGAAGTCGGTATTCGCGAGCTTTTGTCGGAGATCCTTTACGACGAAGGACACACGGTCGAGCTGGCTGAGAACGCCGCGCAGGCGCGCGCGGCAAGGCTGCGCATGCGTCCCGACCTGGTGCTGCTGGACATCTGGATGCCCGACACCGACGGCGTCAGCCTGCTCAAGGAATGGGGCTCGCAAGGCCTGCTGGACATGCCCGTCATCATGATGAGCGGCCATGCCACCATCGACACGGCGGTCGAGGCCACGCGCATCGGCGCCATGGATTTCCTCGAAAAACCCATCACGCTGCAGCGCCTGCTGAAAACCGTGGCCGCCGGCCTGGCGCGCGGACGCGCGCCGCATCCGGCGCCCGTGGCCGCGCATCCGGCGGCCGCCAGCCCCGCCGTGGCGCTCGAAGACGAACTCGATCCCCCCGCCCTGGCCGCCGCCGCGCCGGCCAACGAGATCCCGGCCACCTCCAACGGCCAGCTGGGCAGCATCTCGCTGGACCAGCCGCTGCGCGAGGCGCGCGACGAATTCGAGCGCATCTACTTCGAATACCACCTGGTCCGCGAAAGCCACAGCATGACCCGGGTGTCGGAGCGCACCGGCCTGGAGCGCACCCACCTCTACCGCAAGCTCAAGCAATTGGGCATCGAGTCCGCCCGCAAGCGGAGCACATGAAGATCCTGATCATGGGCGCTGGCCGCGTGGGAACCAGCGTGGCCGAGAACCTGGTGTCCGAAGAGAACGACATCACGGTCGTCGATTCCGATCCCGCCCAGCTTCAGTACCTGCAAGAACACTTCGACCTGCGCGTGGTCCATGGCGACGGCTCGCAGGTGTCGGTGCTGGAAGCCGCCGGCGCCGCCGACACCGACCTGCTGATCGCCTGTGCGGCCTCCGACACGGCCAATATGGTGGCCTGCAAGATCGCGCGCCAGCTGTTCAACATCCCCCGCCGCATCGCCCGGATCCGCTCGGTGGAGTTCGCCGAGCATCCCGAGCTCATGAGCGAAGAGGGCTTCTGTATCGACGCGCTCATCAGTCCCGAGCGCAGCGTCACCACCTACCTGCACAGCCTGATCGAGTTCCCCGAAGCCCTGCAGGTGGTGGAATTCGCCGAAGGCCGCGTCAGCGTCGTGACGGTGCGGGTCGGGCACGGCAGCCCGATGGCGCATTCGCCGGTGGATCGGCTGCGCGACGTCTGGCCCGACGTGAAGGCCCGCGTCATCGATGTGCTGCGCGGCGGACGGCCGCTGCGCGCCGGCAGCGGCACCGTCATCGCCCCGGGCGACGAAGTGGTGCTGGTGGTGGACTCGCGCGACGCGCGCCGGGCGGTGCGCCAGCTGCGCGAAGCCGAGCGCGACGTGCGCCGGGTGATGATCGCCGGCGGCGGCAATATCGGCCTGCGCCTGGCGCGCGAGCTGGCCGAGGAGCAATACAGCGTGCGCATCATCGAGCGCGACCTCAAGCGCTGCGAGTACCTGGCCACGCAGCTGCCCGACAGCGTGCTGGTCCTGCACGGCAGCGGCACCGACGAGGCCCTGCTGGAACGCGAAAGCATCGAGGACATGGACACCTGGCTGGCGCTCACCAGCGACGACGAGGACAACATCATGTCCTCGCTGCTGGCCAAGCGCCTGGGCGCGCGCAAGGTGATCGCGCTGATCAACCGCCAGGCCTATGGCGAGCTGATGCAGGGCAGCCATATCGACATCGCGGTATCGCCGTCCCAGGCCACCATGAGCGAGCTGCTGCGCCACGTGCGCCGCGGCGACGTGGCCGCGGTGCACCGCCTGCGCCAGGGCGTGGCCGAGGCGCTGGAAGCCATCGCCCACGGCGACCGCTCCAATTCCAAGGTGGTCGGGCGCAAGGTGGGTCAGATCAGCCTGCCCAAGGGCGCCAGCATCGGCGCGCTGGTGCGCGGCGACGAGATCATCCTGCCCGATGCGGATACCGAAATCGAATCGGACGACCACGTCATCGTCTTCGTGCCCTCGCGCCGGCAGATGCCGCGCGTCGAAAAGCTGTTCCAAGTCTCGGCGTCGTTCTTCTGATCCATGAAGCGCGTCCTGGCGACCCTCTACATCCTGGGCCTGACGATGGTGATGTTCGCGCTCACCATGCTGATCCCGCTGGGCGTGGCCTATGTGGGCGGCGACGCGGCGCGCGACGCTTTCCTGGACGGATTCCTGATCTCGGTGGGCATCGGCGGCGGCCTGGCGGTGCTGACCCGCCGCGCCCGCTGCGAGCTGCGCGCGCGCGACGGCTTCGTGCTGGTGTCGGCGGTCTGGGCCGGCCTGCCGCTGCTGGCGGCCATTCCGCTGCTGCTCTACTTTCATGGCGCGGGGCTGCCGCTGTCGTTCACCGGCGCCTATTTCGAGGCCATGTCGGGCCTGACCACCACCGGCGCCACGGTCCTGTCCAACCTGGATGCACTGCCGGCCTCCATCAACCTGTGGCGCGCCACCCTGATCTGGGTGGGCGGCATGGGCATCCTGGTGCTGGCCGTGGCCATCCTGCCGCTGCTCGGCGTGGGCGGCCACCAGGTGGTGCGGGCCGAAACGCCGGGGCCGATGAAGGACGAACGGCTGACGCCGCGTATCGCCAGCACGGCCAAGGCGCTGTACGCCGTGTATTTCGCCTTCTCCATCCTGTGCTTCCTGGCCTACCGCGCGGTTGGCCTGTCGTGGTTCGAGGCCTGGTGCCACATGGCCACGACCATGGGGCTGGGCGGCTTCTCCACCTGGGACGACGGCTTCGCCCATTTCGATTCGGTGGCCGTGGAAATGGTGGCGATGGTGTTCATGCTGATCGCCGGCATCAACTTCGCCACCCATTTCAACGCCTTGCGCCAGCGCAGCCTGCGGGCCTATGTGATCTGCCCCCAGGCGATTCCGTACCTGGTCCTGGTGCTGGGGACGGGGCTGGTCATCTCCGTCTTCATTTTCTGGAAAGGCGTCTATGCCGATCCGCTGCAGGCGCTGCGCTACGGGATGTTCAACACCATCTCCATGGCCACCACGACCGGCTACGCCAACACCGATTTCGCGCAGTGGCCGCTGTTCGCGCCGCTGACGATGCTGCTGCTGTCGGGCGTGGCCACCTCGGCCGGGTCCACCGGGGGCGGCATCAAGATCATCCGCGCCATCCTGCTGGTCAAGCAGGCCCGCAACGAACTGGTGACCATGCTGCACCCGCACGCGGTCAGCCCGGTGCGGATCAACGGCAGGGCGGTCGAAGCCCGCACCATGTCCTCGGTGCTGGCCTTCATGCTGTTCTACGGCCTGTCCATCGCCGTGTTCACCAGCCTCCTGCTGCTGTCGGGCCTGGACCCGATCACGGCGTTCTCGGCCGTGTTCGCCAGCATCAACAACACCGGTCCCGGCCTGGGCCCGGTCGGCCCCATGGGCAATTTCGCGGTGCTGTCCGACTTCCAGATCTGGGTCTGCACCTTCGCCATGCTGATCGGCCGCCTCGAGCTGCTGACCGTGCTGGTGCTGTTCACGCCGATCTTCTGGCGCAAGTAGCCCGGCAGGCCTCAAATTTATTGGGGATAACCCTATATAGGGTTATCCCTCTCATCCTCCGAAGCCCCGTCCAGACTGGCCTGGCGAGCACCGCAGGCCGGAAACCCGCGCCATTTCTATGCGGTAAGCGCTCGCTCACTTTCTCTCGCAGGGAAAAACCGAAGGTTTCCTGATGTTGCACATAAATGTCACGATTTTCCTTCGTTTTGCCACAAAGTAGCGGCTATCATGCAAGCACAAGCTGCCGTCTAGTGCCCCCCGGGAAGTTGCCGGGCTTCAAGGTCGAACGGCGCACTCCCTCATCAAACATTCAAAGGAGTCCGAGATGGAACAGATTCCGTTCATTTCGTCGGCCCCCAACACCCTGGGCATCGAGCTCGAGCTGCAACTGATCGACCCCCGCAGTTTTGACCTTACCGCAGCCTCTGACGAGCTGCTGGCCCAGATGGCCAACCACCCCATCGCCGACCGCGTCAAACCGGAAATCACGCGCTCGATGATCGAATTGAATTCGTCGGTGCACGAGCACCCGATGGGCCTGCTGGCCGAGATGCGCGAGATGCGCGATGCGCTTGTCGAGGCGGCCGACGCCGTCGGTGTGTCCGTTGCGGGCGGCGGCGCCCATCCCTTCATGCGCTGGCAGGAGCGCTCCATTTCCGACACGCCGCGCTTCCAGTACCTGGCCGAAATGTATGGTTACCTGGCGCGTCAATTTACTGTCTTCGGCCAGCACATCCACCTGGGCGTCCGAAACGGCGACGACTCCATCAAGCTGCTGCGCCGCCTGTCGCCCTACGTGCCTCACTTCATCGCGCTGTCGGCCTCGTCGCCGTACTGCGAGGGCGTGGACACGCTGTTCGCCTGCTCGCGCCTGAACGCGGTCAACAGCTTCCCGCTGGCCGGCCACATGCCGCCCGAGGTCAAGGACTGGTATCAGTTCGAGGCCCATCTGGCGCAGCTGCGCGCCTACGGCCTGGCCGAGAGCATCAAGGACCTGTACTGGGACATCCGCCCCAAGCCGGAGTTCGGCACGGTCGAGATCCGCGTCTGCGATACCCCGCTGACGGTCGAGCGCGCCTGCCAGATCGCGGCCTTCGCCCAGGCCCTGGCGGTGCTGCTGATGCGCGAGGACGATCCCAGCGACAACGCCTGGCTGTCCTACCGCAGCAACCACTTTCAGGCCTGCCGTTTCGGCCTGCAGGGCAGCTACGTCACGCCGGACGGCCAGCGCCTGCGCCTGATGGACCATCTGCGGGTGCTGTTCCAGCGCCTGATGCCGGTGGCCGAAGAGCTGGGCACGGGCGACATGATCGCCACGTTGCGCGACGAGTCCATGCGCAGCGGCAACGATTCGCGCTGGCTGCGCAGCCAGTTCCACCGCCTGCGCGACCTGCCGCTGCTGGTCGAGGCCATGTCCAACGCCTGGCGCGGCGTGGCCGCCGGCGCCCAGGCGCCGGCCGAGCCCACCGCGGTGCTGCGCCGCCGTATCCGGGCCACGTCCGAGCCCATGCAGGCCCTGCCGGCCTCCGAGCCCGGGGTCAGCGTGCCCATGCCGGACCGTCTGCACTAGCCTGCCGCGCAACCCCGCTTCAGGGGTTGCCGCGCTGGCGCCCGCCGATCGCGCTGACCGACAGGCGGGTCTCGCCCGCCGTCGTGCGGTGCGCGGCGGCGCGCCAGGCGTGGCCATAGGCCACTTCGATGCTTAGCGCGATCACGCCGTCCGGGCGCCGTTGCGCCTCCAGCGCGGCGCACAGCCGGTCGCGCCAGTCCCGGCCCACCAGCCCGCCGCGCCGGCCTTCGGCGGGGTTGCCGCCCAGCGCGCGCACGTCCTGCAGCAGTTTTTCGGGACTGCGGTAGGTCAGGGTCAGGATCTCCTGGTCCATCACCGGGTCGGCAAAGCCGTTTTCCACCAGCAGATCGCCGAAATCGTGCATGTCCACGAAGGACGGCGTGGCCGTGCGCAGCCCGGCGTCGTCCAGCGCCTGGCGCAGCTCCCGCAGCGTGGCCGGTCCCAGACAGGAAAACATGGCCAGCCCGCCCACCTTCAGGATGCGCCGCCATTCCGCCAGCACGGCGTGCGGCGCGCGGTGCCAGTGCATGGCCAGGTTGGACCACACCAGCTCCAGCGATTCGGGCGCCAGCCCCGTGGCCGCCAGGTCGGCCTGCACGAAGGCCGGGGCGGGCGGGCCGCGGCGCGCCAGCTTGCCGATCCAGGCCGTCAGGCCGGCCGGCGCGTGGCGCCTGCGGGCCTCGTCCAGCAGCGGGCCGCAATTGTCCAGCCCGGTGTAGGCGGCCTCGGGATAGCGTTCGCGCAGCAGGGGCAGGTTGTCGCCGGCGCCGCAGCCCGCGTCCAGCATGGCCTGCGGCTGCAGGCGGATGTATTGCAGGCGGCCGAGCATGCGGCGGGCGATTTCGCCGTACAGGAACTGGGCCTCGGCAAGATCGCCGCGGCGGGCGAACTGCCTGGGCACGTCGGCGCTGACGATGGGCAGGGTGGGTAGCGTTGCGGGTTCGGGCAGGGACATTTCGGTCGCGCCTGCGCCCTGCGGGCGCGGCGGATCATGGTTTCATGAGGAATGGCATCCATTATTACGCATCCTGGCCGCGGGCCCCGATTGTCCCTACGCGGCATGGGGCGGCGCCTGCTGTCCCGGATCGGCTGCGACTGCCCGCTGTGCGGCGCGCGGGTGGCCGGGGCCAGACTTTGCGCCGGCTGCGAGGCCGACATCCTCTACGTGGCGCCGGACGCGCCGCCGCGCTGCCCGCGTTGCGCGCTGCGGCTACGGCCTGGCGCGCCCTGCTGCGCCGCCTGCCTGGGCACGCCCCGGGCCTTCGCGCGCACCGTGGCGGCCTTCGACTACGAGCCGCCCGCCGACGCCCTGGTCCGGATGCTCAAGGTCCAGCTCCGGCTCAGCATGGCGCCGGTGCTGGCGCGGCTGATCGCCGCCGCCGTCGCGCGCGACGGCCGCCTGCCTGCCGGCGCCCTGCTATTGCCGGTGCCGGCGGGACGGGCCTCGCTCCTGCGGCGCGGCATGAATCCCGCCGCCGAGATCGCCCGCGGGCTGGCCGCGGAACTGGACCTGTCCCTGGCGCACGGCGTATTGCTGCGGCGGCGCGAAACGCCGCGCCAGACCGGCAGGAGCCGCCAGGCCCGGCGTCGCGGCGCGGTGGGCGTGTTCGCCTGCGCAGGCGGCGTGCAAGGCCGGCACGTGGCCGTGGTGGACGACGTCATGACCACGGGCAGCACGGCCGACGCCGCGGCCGCCGCGCTGCTGGCCGCCGGCGCGGCCGAGGTGATGCTGCTGGTGGCGGCGCGCACGCCGTAGCGTCGGGGGGCCGGCAAATCGGCGACAATGCCGGCATCCCGGCCATCCGCTTCATCCGCCATGTTTCACGTCATCCTGGTCTGCCCCGAGATCCCGCCCAATACCGGCAACGCCATCCGCCTGTGCGCCAATACCGGCGCGCAGCTGCACCTGGTGCGCCCGCTGGGCTTCGAACTGGATGACGCCCGCATGCGCCGCGCGGGGCTGGATTACCACGAATGGCAGCCGGTCCGGGTGCACGACAGCCTGGAAGAGGCCCTGGCCGACACCGGCGCCGCCCCGTCCAGCATCTACGCGCTGACCACGCATGCGCAGCGCAGCGTGGCCGACGTCGGCTTCAAGCCGGGCGATGTGTTCGTGTTCGGCCGCGAAACCGCCGGCCTTTCGGAAGCGCACCAGGCGCTGTTCCCGCCCCAGCAGCGCCTGCGCCTGCCCATGCGCGCCGGCCAGCGCAGCCTCAACCTGTCCAACGCGGTGGCCGTCACGGTGTTCGAGGCCTGGCGCCAGCAGGGGTATGAAGGGGGGGTGTAGGCTGGGTGCAGCGCGAGAGCCCTCAAGCAAGAACTCAAATATCGAACGCGCGTAACCCATCAGGCGGCGCCAGCCGCCGTTTTTCGTGGCAAGAGACAAAGCCGGCTCTCGCCGGCCGATGGGTTACGCGCGCTGGACAACCAGATCCTTGCCCAGAAAGCCGCGCGCTGCACCCATCCTACGATCCGCGCGTCCCCGCCATCCGCTCAATCCAGCGACAGCTTCAGCTTTTCGATGACCTGGTCCCACCGCGCCTTTTCATTCTTGATCCGCGCGGTCAGGGCTTCGGGGGTGGACGGCGCCGGCGTGAAGTACTGCAGCGCCAGCTGCTTGCGCACGGCTTCGCTGTCGATGATGCGGGCCAGTTCGCTGTTGAGCCGTTCGATGATCGGGGTGGGCGTGCCGGCCGGGACCAGCACGGCGTTCCACGAAATCGCCTCGAAATCCGGATAGCCCTGGGACGCCATGGTCGGCACGCCCGGCAGCGCGTCGCTGGGCTGCAGGCTGGTCACGGCCAGCAGCTTGACCTTGCCGTCGCGCGCCTGGGGCACGGCGATGGCGGGCACCATGAAGCCGGCCTGCACGTCGCCGCCGATGATGGCGGTGATGACCTGCGGGAAGCCCGAATAGGGGATGTGCGCCAGGTCGACGCCGGCGCTTTCCTTGAACATCTCCATCGCCAGGTGGGCCGAGCTGCCCGGACCCACGGAGCCGTAGTTCAGCGAATTGCCGCGCTGCTTGACCAGCGCGACGAAGTCCTTGACGTTGTCGACCTGCAGGCCGGCGGGCACGACCAGCACGTTGGGGCTGGTGCCCACCAGGGACACCGGCGCCAGGTCGCGCAGCGGGTCGTAGCCCAGGGTTTTCTTGTAGAGCGTGGGCGCGGTGACCAGCGGGCCGTTGATCGTGTAGAGCAGCGTGTAGCCGTCGGGCTTGGACTGGGCCACCACGCGGGTGCCGATGTTGCCGCCGGCGCCCGGCTTGTTGTCGATCACGATGGGCTGGCCCAGGGCCTGGGACAGCGGCTCCGAAATCGTGCGCGCCAGCAGGTCGGGCGAGGACCCGGGCGGGAACGGCACGACCATATGGATGGGGCGGTCGGGCCAGTCGGCGTGGGCGGCGGCCGGCAGGATGGCGGCCAGGCTCAGGCACAGGCCGCGTAGCAGCTGGCCGACCCGGAACTTGCGGGTTTGCGTCATGTAGCGTGTCTCCTCGGTGTATGGGATGTCGGGTCGTGGGTCAGCTGGGCGATTCGTCCGGCAGGCCCGCGCCGCTTTCGTAGCGGGCGTCGCGGGCGAGCAGGGCGGAGACCGCCGTCATGGGGGCCACGCCGTCGAACAGCACGGCGCAGACGGCCTCGGTGATCGGAAGTTCGACCTGGATGGCGCGCGCCCGCTCCAGGGCCGCGCGCGCGCAGCGCACGCCTTCGGCGGTGATGCCGCTGGCCAGGATGTCGGCCAGCTTGCGGCCGGCGCCGATTTCCAGGCCGACGCGGCGGTTGCGCGAGAGTTCGCCGGTGGCGGTCAGCACCAGGTCGCCCAGGCCGGTCAGGCCGGCGAAGGTCTCGGCCTGCGCGCCCAGCGCGACGCCGAAGCGGGTCATCTCGGCCAGGCCGCGGGTGATCAGCGCGGCGCGCGCATTGGTGCCCAGGGCCAGGCCGTCGCAGATGCCGCAGGCCACGGCGATGACGTTCTTCAGCGCGCCGCCCACTTCCACGCCGACCAGGTCGGTGCTGGCGTAGACGCGCAGCGCCGCGCCGTGGAAGGCGGCGATGGTGGCCGCGCGCAGCGCCGGGCTGTCGCTGGCGACGGTGAGCGCCACGGGCAGGCCCTGCGCGACTTCGCGCGCGAACGAGGGGCCGGACAGGGCGCCGCCGACGGCGCCGGGCAGGGCCTCGCGCATGATTTCGTGGGGCAGCCTGACCGTGTCGGCTTCGAAGCCCTTGCACGTCCAGACGATGGGGGTGTCCTGCAATCCCAGCGCGGGCAGTCGGCGCGACAGCTCGCCGCACAGCGCGGTCAGCCCGGCCACGGGCACGCCCAGCACGATGAGGGCTTGCGCGCCGTCGTCCTGCAGGCTGCGCAGGGTGGCGTCGAGATCGGAGGAAATGGTCAGGGCCTGGGGCAGGGGAACGCCAGGCAGGTAGCGCGCATTTTCATGCGTGGCGGCCATGTCGGCCGCCTGGGCGGCGTCGCGCGCCCAGAGCACGGTGGCGTGGCGGCGGCTGGCGGCCGCCGCCAGCGCGGTGCCCCAGCTTCCCGCACCCAGGACGGCGACGCGCAGGCGCGGGGTGGGCTTCATGGGGCGGCTTGCTTACTGGCGGGTCGCGCCGGGGGGCAGGATGATGCCCGAGTCGCCGCCGTTGCCATTGCCGTTGGCCGCGTTCTGCTGTTGCTGCAGTTCGGCCAGGCGCTGCTCGTACAGGGCCTGGAAGTTGACTTCGGTCAGGTGCAGCGGCGGCATCGAGGTGCGGGTGATCGCGTCGGCGATGTTGGCGCGCAGGTACGGGTACAGCATGGTCGGGCAGACGATGCCCAGCAGCGGGTCGAGCTGCTCTTCGGGGATGTTGGCGGCCTCGAAGATGCCGGCCTGCGTGCCTTCGACCAGGTACACGACCTTTTCGTTGACGCGGGTGGTGACGGTCACGGTGACCGTGGTCTCGAACACGGTCTCGGCCAGGCGCTGCCCGCCCACGGTGATGCTCACTTCGACCTGGGGCGCTTCTTGCTCCAGGAAGACGTGAGGCGCGTTCGGCATTTCCAGCGAAAGGTCTTTCAGGTAGACGCGCTGCAGATTGAACGAGGGCGCGTCGTTGCTGCCTTCTTGCTGGGTGTTTTGGTCTTGATCAGCCATGAGTGTTTCCGTTGGTGGGAGGGGCAAAAAGGGAGCGGGTTCAGCCGGCCAGCAGGGGAGCCAAGCCGCCTGCGCGGTCCAGCGCCATCAGGTCGTCGCAACCGCCGACATAGGTATCGCCGATGAAAATCTGCGGCACGGTGCGCCGGCCGGTGCGCTGGATCATGACGTCGCGCTGGGCCGGGTCACGGTCGATCTGGATCAGTTCCAGGTCGGTCACGCCACGTTGTTCCAGCAGCGACTTGGCGCGCGCGCAAAACGGGCAATAGTCCTTGCTGTACATGACGACTTTTTTCATGGGCGCTCCTGTGCTGTGGATACAAGTATGGGCAGATGGGGGCGCAGCCCTGGGATTCAACCCTTGCGGGTGACGGGCAGGCTGGCGGCGGCCCAGGCGCGCATGCCGCCTTCCAGCGGCACCACGTCGGTGTAGCCCTGCGCGCGCAGCTTGGCGGCGGCGCGGGCCGAATCCCGGCCGTTGTCGCAAACTACCACCAGAGGCTTGTTCTTGGGTAGAGAGGCTGCCTTCTGCTCCAGCTCGGCGGCCGGCACGTTTCGTGCCTGGGCGATGTGGCCGGCCTGGAACTGCTCGGCGGGGCGCACGTCGACCCACACGGCCTGGCGCTGGTTGACCATCTGGATGGCTTCGCCCGTGCTGACGGCCGAGCCGGCGCGGCCGCGGCGCAGGGCCGGAATGACCAGCATCACGCCGGAAACCACGGCGACGGCGACAATGAAGATGTTGTTTTTATCGAGCAAGAATTGCAGAAGGTCCACGGGGCATCCTGAAGAGCGGCGGCTAGCCTGGTATTGGCGAACCCTGGGCGAGCCGGACCGAAATCGGGGTGCGCCAGGGCCAAATCAAGGGCAAAATCACTCAATTATAAAATGAGCGCATTCCCAGACCATTTCCTAACTTTAACCCGCGATAAACGCGCGCCTAACCATGCATAAACTTGTCCTGATGCGCCACGGCGAAAGCCAGTGGAACCTGGAAAACCGCTTCACCGGCTGGACCGACGTGGACCTGACCGATACCGGCCGCGAGCAGGCCCGCAAGGCCGGCGAGCTCCTCAAGAAAGAGGGCTACACCTTCGACCTGGCCTACACCTCGGTGCTCAAGCGCGCCATCCGCACCCTGTGGATCGCCCTGGACGCCATGGACGCCATGTACACCCCCGTGGGCGTGAACTGGCGCCTGAACGAACGCCACTACGGCGCGCTGCAGGGCCTGAACAAGTCCGAAACCGCGGCCAAGTACGGCGACGAGCAAGTGCTGATCTGGCGCCGCGCCTACGCCATCGCCCCGGAACCGCTGTCGCTGGACGACGAACGCCACCCGCGCTTCGACAGCCGCTACGCGCGCATCCCGGCCGACCAGCTGCCGGCCACCGAGTGCCTGAAGGACACCGTGGCCCGCGTGCTGCCGTTCTGGAACGAATCCATCGCCCCGGCCATCCGCGCCGGCCGCAAGGTGCTCATCGCCGCCCACGGCAACAGCCTGCGCGCCCTGATCAAGCATCTGGACAATGTGTCGGACGACGACATCGTCAACCTCAACATCCCCACCGGGCAGCCGCTGGTGTATGAATTGGATGATGACCTGAAGCCCATCCGCCACTATTATCTGGGCGATGCGGCCGAGATCGAGGCTGCCATGGCGGCCGTGGCCGCCCAGGGCAAGGCCAAGAAGGGCTGATATCCACAGAAGGACTGATATTTCCATGTGTCGCGCGGCGGGGTTGTTGTTGGCGGTCATGCTGGCCGGAGGGGCGTTGCCGGCCGGCGCCGCAACCGACGACCTTGCCGGCCGTCAGTCCGATGCCGAAAGGCAGCAGGCCGCCCTGCGCGACCGCATCGAAAACCTGCAGAAGGAAATCGACGACCGCGAGGCCGCCCGCAAGGAAGCGGCCGACGCGCTCAAGCAGTCCGAGTCGGCCATTTCCCGGATCAACCTGCGCCTGCGCGAACTGGCCGAGGCCAACCGCCAGGCCCAGTCCGACCTGGCCGGCCTGGAACAGCAGATCGACGCCCAGCAGGCCGTGCTGGCCAAGCGCCGCACCGAACTGGCCGAGCAGCTGCGCACGCAGTACACCAGCGGCCTGTCGCCCTGGACCGCGCTGCTGTCCGGCGACGATCCCCAGGTGCTGGGACGCAACCTGGGCTACCTGGATTACGTCTCGCGCGCCCGCGCCGCCGCGGTGCAGGCCCTGAGGGCCGACATCGACCGCCTGGCCGCGCTGCAGGGGCGCGCCGACGCCCGGCGCGCCGAGATCGAAAAGGTCGTGGCCGAGACCTCCGAACAGAAAACCGCGCTGGTCGCGCAGCAGAAAGAGCGCGCCACGCTGCTGGCTCAGCTGGAAGGCCAGATCGCCGCCCAGCGCGCCGAGGCCAACAAACTGGGCCGCGACGACCAGCGCCTGTCGCGCCTGATCATCGACCTGGACGCGGCCATCGCCCGCCAGATCGAAGAGGCGCGCAAGGCCGAAGAAGCCCGCAGAAAGGCCGAAGAGGCCCGCCGGGCCGAGGAAGCGCGCCGCGCGGCCGCCGAAGCCGCCCGCAAGCAGGCCGAGGCCGAACAGGCCCGCAAGAAAGCCGAGGCGGACCGCCTGGCCGCCGCCGACAAGGCGCGGCGCGAACGCGACGCCCGCGACGCCCGTGAAGCGGCCCAGGCCCGCGAGCAGGTCGAGGCGGCCTCGCGCCAGAACCGCGGCCCGGTGGCCCTGGCCGATCCGGACGCCGCCGGCCTGCGTCCGGCCGAACAGCGCGAATCCCGCGTGATCGTGCCGCCGGCGCCGCCCGTGGAAAAACCCGAGCCGGCGCCGCAGAAAGCGGAACCCGCGCCCGAGAAACCCGCTCCAACCCGCAGCGAGTCCGCGCAGCAGACGGCGCGCGCCGCGCCGCTGGGCGGCGGCAACGGCCTGCGCCGCGGCCTGGCCATGCCGGTGCGCGGCCAGGTGCAGGGCCGCTTCGGGGTCGACCGCCCCGACGGCGGCGTCTGGCGCGGCGTGGTGCTGCGCGCGCCCGAGGGCACGCCGGTCAAGGTGGTGGCGCCCGGCACCGTGGTCTACGCCGATTGGCTGCGCGGTTTCGGCAACCTCATCATTGTGGATCATGGGCAGCAGTACCTGACCGTCTATGCTTACAACCAAAGCCTGCTCAAGCGGGTGGGAGATTCGGTGACGGGTGGCGACACGATCGCCACGGTCGGCGCAACCGGCGGCCAAGTGGAATCCGGCCTATACTTTGAAATTCGCCATCGCGGCGCGCCTGTCGATCCAGCCCAGTGGCTGGCGCAGTAAGCGCCGTCGGCAAATGCGTGTCGTTGGCAATTATGTGTCGTTGGTAGAAAACCGTTGGTAAATTTCAAACCCTACCAAACCCCAACCCATCGGCGAAAACACAATTCGGGAAGTGTGCATGGGCACTCGTAAGTTTCGCGGTTTCGGTCTGATTGCCATCGGTGCGGTGGCTGGTGTGTTGCTCAGCGTGGGCGTGACGGCAGTCGCGCAGCGCGGCAGTCCCCTGCCTCTGGACGAGCTCAGGCAACTGAGCAACGTATTTGCCGCCATCAAGAACAACTACGTCGAGGCCGTCGACGACAAGACCCTGATCGACAATGCCATCTCCGGCATGGTGTCGAACCTGGACCCCCACTCCGCCTACCTGGATGCCGACGCGTTCCGCGAAATGCAGACGGCCACGCAGGGCGAGTTCGGCGGGCTGGGCATCGAGGTCGGCGCCGAGGACGGCTTCGTCAAGGTGATCTCGCCCATCGAGGACACGCCCGCCGCGCGCGCCGGCGTGATGGCCGGCGACCTCATCATCAAGATCGACGACACGCCCACCAAGGGCATGACGCTCAACGACGCGGTCAAGCTGATGCGCGGCGCGCCCAAGTCGCCGATCACGCTGACCATCATGCGCGCCGACCGTCCGCAGCCCATCGTGCTGAAGATCGTGCGCGACATCATCAAGGTGCGCAGCGTGCGCAGCAAGATGCTGGACAACGGCGTGGGCTACGTGCGCATCGCCCAGTTCCAGGAAAAGACCGGCGCGGACCTGGCCAAGCAGCTCAAGGACCTGGGCGCCAAGGAAGCTCCCAAGGGCCTGGTGCTGGACCTGCGCAACGACCCGGGCGGCCTGCTGACCAGCGCCATCGGCGTGGCCGGCGCCTTCCTGCCGCCCGATGCGCTGGTGGTGTCCACCGACGGCCGCACGCCCGACGCGCGCCACAAGTACCTGGCCACCCCGTCCGAGTACGCCCGCGGCGAAAGCAACTACCTGGCCGGCCTGCCGGCCTGGACCAAGAAGGTGCCGATGGTGGTGCTGGTCAACGTCGGTTCGGCCTCGGCTTCCGAGATCGTGGCCGGCGCGCTGCAGGACCACAAGCGCGCCAAGGTCCTGGGCAACCGCAGCTTCGGCAAGGGCTCGGTGCAGGTGATCCTGCCGCTGTCGGAAACCACCGCGGTCAAGCTCACCACCTCGCGCTACTTCACGCCCAGCGGCCGCTCGATCCAGGCCACCGGCATCGAGCCCGACTACGTCGTGGCCGACACCGCCGACGGCGACCTGTTCCGCCTGCCGCGCGAAGCCGACCTGCAGCGCCACCTGTCGAACCAGCAGACGGCCAACGAAGTGAAATCCAACGCCGACCAGGACAACGTCGACGTGCCGGCCAAGGTGTTCGAATTCGGCGGCAAGGACGACTTCCAGCTGCAGCAGGCGCTGAACCTGCTGGCCGGCAAGCCGGTGCAGAAGGGCTCGGCCCGCGCCCAGGCCAAGGCCGATTCCAAGCCCGGCGTGGGCGCCGCCCAGCGCATGACGATCACGCCGACCGGAGTCGAGCCCGTCAAGACCAAATGAACGACGAGCAACTGCTGCGCTACGCCCGCCACATCCTGCTCGACGAGCTGGGCATAGAAGGGCAGGAAAAACTGCTGGCGGCGCGTGTGCTCATCGTGGGGGCGGGCGGACTGGGTTCGCCTGCCGCGCTCTACCTGGCCACCGCCGGCGTGGGCGACATCACCCTGGCCGACGACGACGTCGTCGAGCTCAGCAACCTGCAGCGCCAGATCCTGCACACCAACGCCAGCGTCGGCCGCCGCAAGGCCGAGTCCGGGCGCGACATGCTGGCGGCCTTCAATCCGCAGACGCGGGTCCACGCCCGCGTCGAGCGGCTCGCGGGCCAGGCCCTGTCGGACGCGGTCGCGCAGGCCGACCTGGTGCTGGACTGCACCGACAACTTCACCACCCGCCACGCCATCAACCGCGCCTGCGTCCAGCACCGCAAGCCGCTGGTGTCCGGGGCCGCGATCCGCTTCGACGGCCAGGTCAGCGTCTACGACCTGCGCGACGACGACGCGCCCTGCTACCACTGCCTGTTTCCCGAAGCCGACGACGTCGAAGAGGCCAATTGCGCCACCATGGGCGTGTTCGCGCCGGTGGTGGGCATCATCGGCAGCATGCAGGCCGCGGAGGCCCTCAAGCTGCTGTCCGGCGTGGGCGAGAGCCTGTCGGGGCGGCTGCTGTGGCTGGACGTGCGCACCATGCAATGGCGTAGCGTCAACGTGCAGCGCGATCCGGAGTGCGCCGTCTGCGGCCATCGCGGGCGCTGAACCGGCCCGGGTATTGAACCCGCGGACAATATTAAAGGCGTCACAGACCTGCTATAACGCCAGCCTGCCCATCTGAACCCGGATGGACGTGGCCAGGGACGTGACAGCGTGGATACTGCACTGAAGTTCAGCTTGCCCAGATGGCGCCTGACGCGCTGGCTCACGCATTCCGGGCACGATACGCCGGCGGACATCCGCGCGGCGCTGATCGCCAGCCTGTTCGGCACGCTGCCGATCTTCGCCGGCGGCGTCATCAACACCCTGATGATCTCGGGCGTGGTCGCCTGGCGGCGTCCCGAGCCGCTGTACCTGTCCTGGCTGGCGATGGAAGTCCTGCTGGCCGTGGTCCGGGTGACCGTGCTGCGCTCCGCGCTGAAGGCCGCGCCCCGCGGCGGCAACACCCATACCGACATCTACATCCTGCTGGCCCTGCTGTGGGCCTTCAGCGTGGGCTACGGCGTCTTCGTCACCTTCCTCAACGGCGACTGGCTGGCCGCCACGCTGGCCGGGGTGTCCTGCGGCGCCATGGCCGGCGGCATCTGCTTTCGCAACTACGGCGCGCCGCGGCTGGTCGGCGCCATGATCTTCCTCAGCCTGGGGCCGATGTGCCTGGGCGCGCTGTTCACGGGCGAATACGTCACCGCCATCGTGTTCATCCAGATCCCGTTCTACCTGGTCAGCATGAGCATCGCGTCGCACCGGCTCAACCGCATCCTGGTGTCGACCATGCTGGCCGAGCGCGACAGCGAACGCCGCGCCAGCCAGGACGCGCTGACCGGCCTGGCCAACCGCGCCGGCCTGCAGGCCGCGCTCGAACGCGTCTGCGCCAGCGCGCGCAGCCAGGACAGCTCGGCGGCGCTGCTGTACATGGACATGGACGACTTCAAGCTCATCAACGACACCTACGGCCATGCCGCGGGCGACCAGGTGCTCATGACCATCGGCCAGCGCATGCGCGCCATGCTGCGGGTCGACGACATGGCCGCGCGCATCGGCGGCGACGAATTCATCGTGCTGGTGACCGGCATCGACGCCACCGCCGCGCTGCGGCTGGGCGAGCACCTGCTGCACGACGTCTCGCAGCCGATCACGCTGGCCGACGGCACCCGCGTCAGCGTGGGCCTGTCCATCGGCATCTCCATCGTGTCGGGGGCCAACCGCAGCCCGCAGGCGGCGCTGGATTCCGCCGACGCCGCGCTGTATCGCGCCAAGGCGCGCGGCGGACGCTGCTGCGCGGTGGCCGGCGGCGGCGAGCTGGGCGCGGCCGATGGCGGCGTGCTGCCGGACGGCGCGCGCGCGGTGGCCTGAAACGCCGCACCGGCATGCGGGCATCGTTTTCAATAAAGTTATCAGATAACCTGAAAAGTCTGTCTATAATCGCCCCATGCTGAGCAAGAGCCTGACCCTGACCGAACAGGTCGCCCGCCGGATCGCGGGCGACATCGCCGAGGGCGCCCATCCCGTGGGCGCCAAGCTGCCGCCCGGGCGCGTCCTGGCGCAGCAGTACGGCGTCAGCGCCGCCGTCATCCGCGAGGCCACCGAGCGCCTGCGCGCCCAGGGCCTGATCCAGAGCCGCCAGGGCTCGGGCAGCGTGGTGGTGTCGCGCACCGGCGCGCAGGGCTTTCAGGTGTCGGCTGGCATCGCCGACCGCGAACAATTGGCCAGCGTGTACGAACTGCGCATGGAACTGGAAGGCGGCGCGGCCGCGCTGGCGGCGCTGCGCCGCAACGCCGCGGACCTGGCGGCCATGGGGCAGGCACTGGCCGCGCTGCAGCAGCATCTGGACGACCCGGAGCAGGGCGTCGAGCACGACATCGCGTTCCACGTCGCGATCGCCGCGGCCACCCACAACCGCTACTACCAGGATCTGCTGCAGTACCTCAACCTGCAGCTGCGCCTTGCCGTCAGCACCGCGCGCAGCAACAGCCGCCGCCAGGCCGGCCTGACCGCGGCCGTGCACCAGGAGCACGTGGCCGTGTTCGAGGCCATCAGCGCCGGCGACGCCGAGCGCGCCCGGCTGGCGGCCACCCGGCATTTGCAGCAGGCGGCCAGCCGCCTGAACCTCGAACTCTTCTTTCCGGCCGCAAGGCAGACATCATGAGCGCAACCGACTTCACGCAACGCCTGGTCCAGGCCCTGGGCCCCGACACCGTTCTCACCGCCGAGGCCGACATCGCGCCCTGGCTTTCCGACTGGCGCGGCCTCTACAAGGGCCAGGCCCAGGCCGTGGTGCGCCCGCGCAGCACCGAAGAAGTCGCGACCTGCCTGGCGCTGTGCCAGCAGGCCGGCGTGCCGGTGGTGCCGCGCGGCGGCAACACCGGGCTGTGCGGCGGCGCCACGCCGGACGCGGGCGCGGCCAACGTGGTGCTCAGCCTGGACCGCATGAACGCCGTGCGCGCCATCGACACCGTGGCCAACACGATGGTGGCGGAAGCCGGCGCCATCCTCGGCAACCTGCGCCGCGCGGCCCAGGAAGCCGGCCGCCTGCTGCCGCTCAGCCTGGCGGCGGAGGATTCCAGCCAGATCGGCGGCAACGTGGCCACCAACGCCGGCGGCGTGAACGTGGTGCGCTACGGCATGGCGCGCGAACTGGTGCTGGGCCTGGAAGCGGTGCTGCCCACCGGCGAAATCTTCCACGGCTTGCGCACGCTGCGCAAGGACAATACCGGCTACGACCTCAAGCAGCTGCTGATCGGCTCGGAAGGCACGCTGGGCGTGATCACGGCGGTGGCGCTGCGCCTGTTCCCGCGCACCGACGTGCGCTCGGTGGTGCTGGCAGCGGTGGAGTCGCCGGCGCAGGCCCTGCAGCTGTTCGAGATCCTGTTCGAGCAGTGCGGCGCGCGCCTGCAGGCCTTCGAGTACTTTTCGGGTGATTGCCTGGACCTGGTGCTGGCGCACGCCGAAGGCGTGCAGGAGCCTTTCGCGCAGCGCTACCCGGGCTACGTGCTGGTGGAACTGGCCGATACCGCCGACGAGGCGGCCCTGACGAATCTGCTGGAGCACGTGATCGGCGCCGCGCTGGAGCGCGGGCTGTGCCTGGACGCGGCGGTGTCGGCGTCGCTGGCGCAGCTGCAGGCGCTGTGGAAGCTGCGCGAAGAGATATCAGAAGCGCAGCGCGCCGACGGTCCGCACCTCAAGCACGATGTGTCGCTGCCCATCGAACGCATCCCGGAATTCATGGAGTCGGCCGAGGCGCGGGTGCGGGCGCTGTTCCCGGACATCCGTCCGTTCATCTTCGGCCATTTCGGCGACGGCAACCTGCACTACAACCTGTCGCGGCCGGCCGGCGCCGACCGCGACTGGGTGGCGGTGCATGGAGAGGCGATCACGGACGCCGTGCTGGACGAGGTGAATCGCTACGGCGGGAGTATTTCGGCCGAGCACGGAATCGGGCAGCTCAAGCGAGCGCATTTCCTGCATAGCAAGGACCCGCTGGAGTTGCGCTTGATGCGCCAGATCAAGGCGGTGCTGGATCCGGCCGGGATCATGAATCCCGGGAAGTTGCTGTAGGAGGGGTGCAGCGCGAGAGTCCTTGAGCAAGAACTCATATCTCAAACGCGCGTAACCCATCAGGCGGCGCCAGCCGCCGTTTTTCGTAGCAAGAGACAAACAGCCGGCTCTCGCCGGCCGATGGGTTACGCGCCGCCTGTCACTGCCGGTGATAAACCTCGGCTCCCTTCTTCACGAACTCCACCGACTTCTCCTGCATCCCCTTCTGCAGCGCGTCCTTCTCGCTCACGCCCTGCGCCGCGGCGTAATCGCGCACGTCCTGCGTGATCTTCATGCTGCAGAAGTGCGGGCCGCACATGGAGCAGAAGTGCGCGACTTTCATCGAGTCCTTGGGCAGGGTCTCGTCGTGGAACTCCTTGGCGGTGTCGGGGTCCAGGCCCAGGTTGAACTGGTCGTCCCAGCGGAACTCGAAGCGCGCCTTGGACAGGGCGTTGTCGCGGATCGCGGCGCCGGGGTGGCCCTTGGCCAGGTCGGCGGCATGGGCGGCGATTTTGTAGGTGATGATGCCGTCCTTCACGTCCTTCTTGTTCGGCAGGCCCAGGTGCTCCTTCGGCGTGACGTAACAGAGCATCGCCGTGCCGTACCAGCCGATCAGCGCCGCGCCGATGCCGGAGGTGATGTGGTCGTAGCCGGGGGCGATGTCGGTGGTCAGGGGGCCCAGCGTGTAGAACGGCGCCTCGTGGCAGTGCTCCAGCTGCAGCTCCATGTTTTCCTTGATCATCTGCATCGGCACGTGGCCGGGGCCTTCGATCATGACCTGCACGTCGTGCTTCCAGGCCACCTGGGTCAGCTCGCCCAGGGTCTTGAGTTCGGCGAATTGCGCTTCGTCGTTGGCGTCGTAGCCCGAGCCGGGACGCAGGCCGTCGCCCAGCGAGAAGCTGACGTCGTAGGCCTTCATGATTTCGCAGATTTCCTCGAAGCGCTCGTAGAGGAAGCTTTCCTTGTGATGGGCCAGGCACCACTTCGCCATGATGGAGCCGCCGCGCGAGACGATGCCGGTCATGCGGTCGGCGGTCATGGGGATGAACGGCAGGCGCACGCCGGCGTGGATGGTGAAGTAGTCCACGCCTTGCTCGGCCTGTTCGATCAGGGTGTCGCGGAAGATATCCCAGGTCAGTTCCTCCGCCTTGCCGTCGACCTTCTCCAGCGCCTGGTAGATCGGCACGGTGCCGATGGGCACGGGCGAGTTGCGGATGATCCATTCGCGCGTTTCGTGGATGTGCTTGCCGGTGGACAGGTCCATGACCGTGTCGCCGCCCCAGCGGATCGCCCAGGTCATTTTCTCGACTTCCTCGCCAATGCCGGAGCTGACCGCGGAGTTGCCGATGTTGGCGTTGATCTTCACCAGGAAATTGCGGCCGATGGCCATCGGCTCGATTTCGGGGTGGTTGATGTTGGCCGGAATGATGGCGCGGCCGCGCGCGATCTCGTCGCGCACGAACTCGGGCGTGATGGCCGCGGGAATCGAGGCGCCGAACGATTGGCCGGGATGCTGGCGCAGCAGGCGCTTGACCATCTTCTCGCCGTCGGGGCCGCTGTCGCGCAGCGACTGCAGGTATTGCTCGCGGCGCAGGCTTTCGCGGATCGCCACATATTCCATTTCCGGCGTGACGATGCCGCGGCGCGCATAGTGCATCTGGGTCACGTTGGCGCCGGCCTTGGCGCGGCGCGGCGGGCGCTGCAGGTCGAAGCGCATGGCCGTCAGCTTGGGATCGGCCAGGCGCGCCTTGCCGTAGTCGCTGGTGGGGCCGGCCAGCACCTCGGTGTCGCCGCGTTCCTCGATCCAGGCGCGGCGCACTTCGGGCAGGCCGCGGCGGATGTCGATGCGCACGTTCGGGTCGGTATAGGGGCCGCTGCAGTCATAGACCGTGAGCGGCGGGTTCTTCTCGCCGCCGAACATGGTCGGCGTGTCGGCCTGTTCGATCTCGCGAAACGGCACGCGGATGTCGGGCCGCGAACCGGTTTCGTACACCTTGCGCGATTTGGGCAGCGGCGCGACGGCGGCCGCGTCCACTTCTGCGGTGGCGGCCAGGAATTTGGGATTTGCGTTCATGGAAAGCTCCAAGCGAGTGGTTGGAGCCGATCGGGAAGGAATTTCCGCCGCGCGCGGGCGGACGGAAATACGGCTCCCAGCATCGGCATTATCCGTACTGGTACGAAGGGACTCTCTCAACACGTCGCGGCGTTTAAGCCGCGGCGAGTACCCCTGCACGAAAGCGGAGTATAGATGCTGGCGGGCGATTCCGACGAATCGCGGCGTGCGCGGCCGGCGAGCAGGCTGGTATTACCGCTTTACAATTGGAATCAGACTGCGGCGACACGCCGATTCAGGTTCGGTACACTTTTCAGACGTGCCGGGCGCGCGCCGCGACCTGGTCTTAGTCCACTTGAGAAGGAATCGAGCATGCAACTTACCTTACGCAAATTGGCGCCCGCCCTGGTTGTCGTGACGTTGGCGCTAGCGGGTTGCAAGACCGCCCCGACCAAGACCTCCGACACCGGCGCCACCGCGCCCGCGGCCGGCCAGCAATCGACCACGCCCGCCACCGCCGCCAGCGTGGACTTCTACCTGGCCCACAAGCAGCCCGGCGCGGGCCTGCGTGAAATCAGCCTGCCCGACGGCAAGCTCTACATGCAGGAAGTGCCCGTGCTCACGCGCGCCGACCTGACCGACGCCGCCGCGCTGGTCGACCGCCAGGGCCAGAACTTCGTGGGCCTGCGCTTCTCCGAAGCCGGCGCGCGCAAGCTCAACGACGTCAGCTCCAAGAACGTCGGCAACATGCTGGCGCTGGTGATCGACCGCGAACTGGTCGCCGCTCCGCTGATCGGCGAACCGCTGAACCGCGGCGTGCTGGCCTTCGGCGTGCCCTCGGCCAAGGCCGCTTCGGAAATCGCCGCCAAGATCCGCGGCGACGCCGCGGTGCCCGCCACCAGCACGACGCCGGCCGCCAAGCCCTGATCGGCTCGCGCACGAAAGCCCGCTACGGCGGGCTTTTTTTCGTTTGAAATAGGACCACGATACGGCCCCGATCGTCAGCCGCTCTTGCGGCCGCGCGGCTTGGCGTTGCGGCGGATGCGCAGGACCTGTTCGATATAGGTCTGCGCAATGGCTTCCAGTCCGATGCGTTCGTCGGATGTGAGCGATTCCACCTGGGCTGGCGATATATTGAAGAACGGCCAGGGCGCATGCGGACGATGCCGGCCGCTGGCGCGCGGCGGACCTTCCGCCACGCCGGTGACCGGTAGCGTGTCGCTCAGGTCGTACCCGTCCATGGGCAGTTCCATCGGGCCCTTGCCGGTCTCCAGCCATTCGGCTTCGACCTTCAGCACCTGCGCCAGCTTGCGCGAAGAACGGCTGGAATGCCGCAGTCCGCTCTCATAGCTGCCGATGGCGCTTTGCGAAAGGCGCGCCATACGGGCGAGCGTTTTCTGCGTGTGGCCACGCAAAAGACGCGCATGCTTCAGCCGGTCCGAGAATGTCTTCACAAAGCGATTGAAGCGTGGCGTTAGTTTACGTTGGTAGTTATAAATATTACCTAAGTGATAAACGTATTGATGGGCAGGAGGACGGCATGCAGCAACGAGGCAGCGTTTTCGTACTCGCAAGCGATGGTGCGGCTCGCGATCTGGTCGCAATGTTGCGCACGTTCCATTGGACGGTTTGCGCGTTTGATTCCCTGGCGGCGCTACTGGACGGCCTGCAGGCCCAGATGGTCGATGTGCTGGTGTTGCAGGGCAGTTGGCCGGACGTGGCCGAGCGCGTGGTTTCGCTGGGCCGCGCGGTGCCGGCGGCGGCGCTGGTCTGGCGGGTGCGCGGCGGCGTCACGGTCGAGCGGCGCATCGCGGCGCTGGATGCCGGCGTGGACGTCTGCGTCGAAGCCGGCATGCCCGGGCCGGAATGGGATGCCTTGCTGCGCAGCCTGTGCCGGCGCGGGCGCCGGGGCGGCTCGCCGTGGCGCGTCGACCTGCAGGCCGGCGCGCTGGCCGGGCCTGCCGGCCAGCGCGTGCCCCTGACTGCGGCTGAATGTGCGTTTCTCGTCCGCCTGCTGAACGCGCCCGGCCACAGGTTGCCTCGCGAAGCGCTGCTGCCCGAGGAAGTGCGCGGCTCGCAGGTCGGCATGCGGCGGGTGGACGTGCTGGTGTCGCGGCTGCGCGCCAAGGCGCGCCGCCTCAATGTGGAATTTCCGGTGCTCGCGGTGCGCGGCTGGGGCTATATGCTGCTGCCCGACGGCAGTTAGCGCCTTGCCGCTACAGCACCACCAGGTTGTCCCGGTGCATGAGTTCCGGTTCGGTCATGCTGCCCAGAATGCGTGCAATCTGAGACGAAGGCTGGCGCAGGATGCGCCGCGTATCGGCCGACGAATAATTGATCAGCCCGCGTGCGCATTCATGTCCCTGGCTGTCCACGCAGGCCACCACGTCGCCGCGGCCGAACTCGCCTTCCACGTCGGTCACGCCGATGGGCAGCAGGCTCTTGCCTTCGCGCAGCAGCGCCCGCACGGCGCCGTCGTCCAGCACCACGCGGCCGCGCAGGCGCAGGTGGTCGGCCAGCCATTGCTTGCGCGCCGACCACACCGGCAGCACGGCGCGCAGTTCGCTGCCTATGCATTCGCCTTCGGCCAGCCGCGTGAGCACGTTACGCTCGCGGCCGGACGCAATCACCGTGTGCGCGCCGCTGTGGGCGGCGCGCTTGGCCGCCAGCACCTTGGTCAGCATGCCGCCGGTGCCGATGCCGCTGCCGGCGCCGCCGGCCATGGCTTCCAGCGCCGGATCGCCGGCCTGGGCGTGCGCCATGAACTTGGCGTCGGGATTCTTGCGGGGGTCGGAATCGTACAGGCCGCGCTGGTCCGTCAGGATGATCAGCGTGTCGGCTTCGATCAGGTTCGTGACCAGCGCGCCCAGCGTGTCGTTGTCGCCCAGCCGGATTTCATCGGTGACCACCGTGTCGTTTTCGTTCACGATGGGCACCACGCCCAGGCGCAGCAGCGCGAACAGCGTGCTGCGCGCGTTCAGGTAGCGGTGGCGGTCGGCCAGGTCTTCGTGGGTCAGCAGGATCTGCGCGGTGCGCAGGCCGAATTCGGCGAACGCGGCCTCGTAGGCCTGGCACAGCCCCATCTGGCCCACGGCGGCGGCGGCCTGCAGCTCATGCATCACCGACGGGCGCTTGCGCCAGCCCAGGCGCGCCATGCCTTCCGCGATGGCGCCGCTGGAGACCAGCACGACCTGCTTGCCCTGCTTGTGCAGGGCGGCGATCTGCGCGGCCCAGTGGGCCACGGCGGCGCGGTCCAGGCCGCGGCCTTCGTTGGTGACCAGCGACGAGCCGACTTTGGCGACGAGGCGCTGGGCTTGTGAGACGACGGAAACTGCGGGTGATTCGGCAGACATGATGGCGGCGGGCTGCGGCGCGGAAAAAAGGCGTAATCGTAAGGACTGCGATTATGGCTTATTCGTCGCCGCTGCGCGGCGTGGAACGCGGGTCGGCGTCCGAGCGCTTGTCGTCGAAGCGGGGGTCCGGCGCCACATAGCTGCCATCGGCCTGGTCCTGCGCCAACTGTTCCTTTTCACGCTCGGCGTCCAGGTAATCCTGCAGCGCGTAGATCAGGTCCTGCGTGCCCTCGCCGGACAGGCCGGAGATGCCGAACACCGGGCCCTTCCAGCCGTACAGCTCCAGGAAGCGGCGCTTGGTGTCCTCGGGGTCGGCCACCATGTCCAGCTTGTTCAGCACCAGCCAGCGCGGCTTGGCGGCCAGCTCGGGATCGTAGCGGCGCAGCTCCTCGACGATGGCGCGGGCATCGGTGACGGCCTGTTCGACCGGGTCCGCATCGGGATCGGGCGTGGACACGTCCACCAGGTGCAGCAGCACACGGGTGCGCGCCAGGTGGCGCAGGAACAGGTGGCCCAGGCCGGCGCCCTCGGAGGCGCCTTCGATCAGGCCGGGAATGTCGGCCACGACGAAACTGCGCGACGGCGAGGTGCGCACCACGCCCAGGTTGGGGTGCAGCGTGGTGAACGGGTAGTCCGCGATCTTCGGCTTGGCGTTGGAGATGCGGGTGATCAGGGTGGACTTGCCGGCGTTGGGCAGGCCGAGCAGGCCCACGTCGGCCAGCACCTTCAGCTCCATGCGCAGGTAGCGGTGCTCGCCTTCCTTGCCCGGCGTCCACTGGCGCGGCGCGCGGTTCACGCTGGACTTGAAATGGATGTTGCCCATGCCGCCCTGGCCGCCGGCGGCCAGCACCACCTTCTGGTCGTGCTGGTTCAGGTCGAACAGGACTTCGCCGGTTTCCGCGTCATGGATGACGGTGCCGACCGGCACGCGCAGCGTGATGTCGGGCGCGGCCGCGCCGTACTGGTCCGAGCCGCGGCCGTTTTCGCCGTTCTTGGCGCGGTGCAGGCGGGCGTAGCGGAAATCGATCAGCGTATTGATGTTGCGGTCGGCCACCGCGTAGATGGAGCCGCCGCGACCGCCGTCGCCGCCGTCCGGGCCGCCCTTGGGGATGAACTTTTCGCGGCGAAAGCTCGCCACGCCATTGCCGCCTTTGCCGGCGACGACCTCGATGGTGGCTTCGTCTACGAATTTCATGGTGTCCGTGCGTATGAAAAGTGAGGGCAGGGCGGGACGTCCCGGCTGCTGCCTTGAAACAAAAAAGCCCTGCCGCATGCGACAGGGCTTTGCCGAACGCGGCGGACCGCGTTGCTGACCGTGCTCTTGCCGATTACTCGGCGGCGACGATCGAAACGGTCTGCTTGTTCAACGCGCCCTTGAAGCCGAATTGAACCTTGCCGTCGACCAGCGCGAACAGGGTGTGGTCCTTGCCCATGCCGACGTTCACGCCAGCGTGGAAGCGGGTGCCGCGCTGACGCACGATGATCGAACCGGCGGGGATCAATTCACCGCCGAATGCCTTGACGCCCAGACGCTTCGATTCTGAGTCGCGTCCGTTTCGCGTAGAGCCGCCGCCCTTTTTCTGTGCCATGTTTAGCTCCTGCTAAGTGGTACCGAGTCGCTACTTAAGCCGTGATGGCTTCGATGCGGATTTCGGTGTAGTTCTGACGGTGGCCCTGACGCTTCTGGTAGTGCTTGCGACGGCGCATCTTGAAGATCTTGACCTTGTCGTGGCGGCCTTGCGCAAGAACCGTTGCCTTGACCACGGCGCCGGAGACGAGGGGCGTGCCAACTTTCAGCTGGTCGCCTTCGCCCACGGACAGCACTTGGTCCAGGGTGATTTCTTGCCCAATGTCAGCCGGTATCTGTTCTATCTTGAGTTTTTCGCCAGCGGCAACGCGATACTGCTTGCCACCGGTTTTTACGACCGCGTACATGGGGTGTTCCTTAAATAGGTAAAAAGGTCCATTTGCCTGGCCGGCCCTGCTGGGCGGGCTGCGCGCTGTGCCTGCCTGCCGTGCTCCGGATTGCAGGAGCACCACGTGCATCTGGCACAAATCACTCGGCATAAATGAAACCGACGTAATTCGGCCATTGCTGACCGAATCGAGGATATTAGCCCGAGATGCGCGGAAAGTCAAAAAGCGCTTGCAGGGTAAGGGCTTAGGTGTGGCGTACAGGCTTCATGCGGCATCGCCAGGCCTTGCGCCTTCGGTCCCAGAGTTCCGCCCGGCCGGCCGGCGGCGGCCCGGCGCGCGCCCGCGCACGTTACTCCCCGTATAATCGCTGGTCGAATCCCCCGGCCTGGTCCGGCGGTCCAGCGGTAAGAGCCGTCACGCGTACACCCTACGGCTCGTTTCACACTCCGGATACGTCTTGAATCTCCCCGCGCTCATTGCCCCCATTGCTGACGATATGAAAGCCGTCGATGCGGTTATCCGCGAGCGGCTGAACTCCGACGTGGTCCTGATCCGCACCATCGGCGACTACATCATCGGCGCCGGCGGCAAGCGCATGCGGCCGGCCATGGTGCTGATGGTGGCCCGCGCGCTGGGCTATGAAGGGACGCATCACCAGCTGCTGGCCGCGGTGGTGGAATTCATCCATACCGCCACCCTGCTGCACGACGACGTGGTCGACGAATCCGACCTGCGCCGCGGCCGCGAAACCGCCAACGCGGTGTTCGGCAACGCCGCCAGCGTGCTGGTGGGCGACTATCTGTATTCCCGTTCCTTCGAAATGATGGTCGAGGCCGACTCGATGCGCGTCATGAGCATCCTGTCCGAGGCCACCACCGTCATCGCCGAAGGCGAGGTGCTGCAGCTGCTCAACGTGCACGACCCCGACGTCTCGCAGGAGCGCTATCTGCAGGTCGTGCGCTACAAGACCGCCAAGCTGTTCGAGGCCGCCGCCCAGGTCGGCGCCGTGCTGGCCGGCGCCACGCCCGAGCAGGAAGCCGCCGCGGCGGCCTACGGCCGCCATGTCGGCACCGCCTTCCAGCTGGTCGACGACGTGCTGGACTACAGCGGTGACGCCGCCGCGCTGGGCAAGAACGTGGGCGACGACCTGCGCGAGGGCAAGCCCACGCTGCCGCTGATCCGCGTAATGGAAGTCGGCACGCCCGAACAGCAGCAACTGATCCGCGACGCCATCAAGACCGGTGACGCCGACTTCGCCGCCGTGGCCGCCGCCATCCAGGCGACCGACGCCCTGGAACACGCCCGCCAGGCCGCAATCGCCGAGGCCGAACTGGCCAAAAAAGCACTTTCCGACTATCCCATTTCCCCTTTTCAAAAATCTCTGTTAGAATTCTGCGCTTTCGCGGTAAACAGAGATCGCTGAACAAATTCAGCGGTATCGGGACCGAGAGAAAGGCAGGACAGCCCAGCCGTACTGAGCACGGCGAAGCTGAAAGTAGTAGGTAGTAAATCGGGGCGTAGCTCAGCCTGGTAGAGTACTGCGTTCGGGACGCAGGAGTCGGAGGTTCGAATCCTCTCGCCCCGACCATCTTTTGATGGTCATTCCCGAAGGAAGACCCCTTAGCCGCCTGGCTATCGGGTCTTTTTTGTTTTGGGGTGGCGGCAAGACGGTGTGTCAATTTCAAAAATGACAAAGCACATCGTGTCCAAGCCGGGCAATCTCCGCAGGATTGTGGAGATCGGGTTTCCCAATGACGATCCAGGCGTCGCTCGGATGCAAGCCTGCGAACGTATCGCTGGCGCGCCGCGTTTCATATCAGATAGGTCAATAATCCTTGAGAAAACATCGTTTCCTCATCGCTTTGGTCCTGCCTAAGATGGCCGCACATGCACGAACAACAAACAAGGAGACAATCGTGGACCAAGCGAATGGAGTGAAGAAATCCAACGTCACGGACTTCGCCTCGGCGGGACCCGGAACGCCTGGAGGCGTGATGCTTCGAAAGTACTGGCAGCCGGTGCATCTTTCGAGAGATCTGAAGAACGGCGAAGTCAAGCCGATCCACATCCTCGGTGAACGGTTTACGCTGTATCGCGGTGAAGGAGGCGCCGCGCACGTGGTTGGCTACCGTTGTGCGCATCGTCAAACCCAGTTGTCGACCGGATGGGTGCGCGGAGATTCGATTCAGTGTTACTACCATGGCTGGGCCTATAACGGCGCAGGCGAGTGCGTAGAGCGTCCCGGCGAACAACCTAGTGGTCCATGCGCCGCGGCGAATATTGACGCCTGGCCGACGCGCGAGCACATGGGCGTCATCTATGCGTACTTCGGTGAAGGGGCGGAGCCCGAGTTTCCGCCATTTCCCCACTTCGGCGATGGCGGCGTCATCGAAAACTCAGTACACCACTTCCCCTGTAATTGGTTTCAAACCTATGAAAACCAGATAGATGAAGTGCACATCGCGTTCGTCCATAGCCACAGTGGATCGCACCGCAACCTGGGGCGAGAGATCGAGCTTCCTCAGACCAAAGCTTATGAGACGGATTTCGGCATGGTGCGCGAAACGCAATCGCCAGGAAGCGATCTGCGCACAACGCTCTATCTGATGCCCAACACGATGCGCATCATCATTCCGACATTCGACGATCTGAAGGCCATCGGCGGATGGCGAGATTCCTATTTGACGCTCGTTCCGACGGACGACGAAAACCACATTCTCTTCATGACACAGCACGCCAGCGTGGCTCCGGACGAAATGGCTGCCTATCACGAGATGTGGAACAAGTTCCAGCAGCGTGTCGCCGCCGAACGCGAGCCTCGCGAGGTGGGGCAAGACATTCTCGATGGCAAGCTGACGTTCAATGATGTGCTCGACCATCCCTTGCTGCTCGTTATCGAAGACATCGTGGCCCAAACCGGCCAGATGGCGATTGCGGACCGCAGCAAGGAAATACTCGGACGCACCGACGTCGGCGTGGTGCGAATGCGCCGAGTTTTCGAACGGGAACTTCATGCCATCGCTGAGGGCCAAGCCTCGAAGACTTGGCGCTACGATGGGCTGCCCCCCCGGCAAGGGTTCTGAATCCCGCTCAGCTGGCGTTGATCTGCAACTGTTCCTGAACGCCGGCTTCCTGCAGACACTCGAGAAAAAGCACGGTCGCGATTGTCGGTTCGCGCGACGCCAGCGTGGCTGAGCATATTGGCCACGAAGGCAAGTCGTCGGCCAACGGCAGCGAACGTATCAGTTTCAAGTCATGCTGGAGCCAGTGCACGAAGTGAACGGGCAATGCCGTAAGCATGCCGTTGGTTCTTACCAGTTCCAGCAGGAGATGGATTTCGAGCGTTTCGACGACGACCAGGGTGCGCGGCGCGCCGTGAGTCAACAACTGATGTTCGATCACGCGCCGCGTCGAGGTTTGCGCCGGCACCAGTACCCAGCGCTGGCTGACGAGGTCGCGCCATGTGACACGGTCTTTCCCGACCAGGGGATGGGTGAACGAACTGGCGATCGTCACTCGCTCCGAGTACAGCACATTCACGGAGATTTCGTCATGCTTGTCGAATCGTTCGATGTCGAAGTGCGAAACAATCAAATCGCAGCGGTTGTGAAGCAGATCCGCCACGAGGTCTTGGGCGAAGTTGCTATGAAAGCAGATCGTGACGTTCGGCGCTTTACGTTCCATCAGCCCGATGGCGGTAGATAACAGTCGTGGAGAGACCGCGCCCATCAGACCGACGTCCAGCCGTTCTCCCTTGCCGCTGACCAATGCGTAGAAATCGGCTTCCGCCCGATCCAGCTGGTTAAGAATCAGATCGGCATGCCGGATCATCTGTCGTCCCACAATCGTAGGACTGAGGTTCCTGGTGTTGCGATCAAACAGCCTGGCTCCGAGCAGTTCTTCGAGTTCCCGTAAACCCCTGGATACCGCGGATTGCGAGGTGTTCAGTTCCTCGGCGCAGCGAACGATGCTCAATGTTCTGTTAAGCGTTTCCAGAAGCCGCATATGCCTGATGGTGAGGTTTCTCTTGAAGGTTGTCACGGAGCCTGCCTTGGAAACGGGTATTGAAGGAAGCAACTAGATTCGATGAAAAACCAAACCAAGCCAAACACAACGAGGGGAGACAGCTTATGAACGTCAGCGCTTTGATAGACCGCCGATTCAGCACGTTCCAGATAGAAGTGCTGATCTTATGCTTTTTCATGTCGTTGATCGACGGGTTTGACTCGCAAATCATGAGCGTCGCGGTGCCCGCCGTCGTGGAGGATATGAACTTGCCGCCCAGCGCATTGGGGGCGCTTTTGTCGGCTTCGCAGTGGGGCGCGCTGGTGGGTGCCCTCACGCTCGGGAACTATGCCGACCGGGTAGGCCGTCGTCTCGTATTGATTTTTTGCGGCCTATTGCTGAGCGCCACGATGATAGGCACCGCGATGGCCGGCTCTCATCTGGAGCTTGTCGTCCTGCGCATACTGACGGGCCTCGGCGTCGGAGGCGCGATGCCGTGTTTCATCGCGCTCTCGATAGAGTATTCGCCGCGCCGCTACCGTTCCACAGTCGCATCGATCGTCTGTTCGGGAGTGCCAGTCGGAGGCATCGTGGTCGGCATGATGGGGGCGGCCATGATGCCGGAGCTGGGTTGGCGATCGGTCTTCTGGGCTGGCGGCGCGCTATCGCTGGCGGTAACGCTGCTGACGGCGTGGCGTATTCCGGAGTCGGTCGCGTTCGCCATCGCGCAGCGATATCCCGCGGCGGCGATTCGTCGAATACTCGAGCGGCTGGCTCCCGGCGAAATCGATGCCGGGGAAACCCGGTTTTTCACCGACGACAGCGCGGCCGGCCAGGTCAAGGCATCGGTACGCGAGTTGTTTCGTGGAAATCTTGCCTGGGTCACGATGCTTTGCTGGATTGCGTTTTTCCTGAGCTACATCGTTCTCATCGGCACGCTCGTATGGACCCCGGGTCTGATGCGCCAGTCCGGAATGGACATGTCGTCCGCGTCGCTCGTGCTCTCGCTGAACAATGTCGGGGGGCTTGTCGGATTCATCGTTGGAGGATATCTCGCCGATCGGTTTCGCGGGCGGTTCTGGCTGACGCTGATGCTGATCTACGGCGGTGGAACCTGCAGCGTCTTTTTCATGGGAGTCTTGGCGCCGGCGTTCTGGCCGGTCGCGGTATCTGCAATCCTGGTCGGGTTCTTCATTGCGGCCGGCGTCGGCGTTCTCTATGCATTCACGGCGCTGCTTTATCCCGTTTCGGTTCGTTCGACCGGAGTGGGCTGGGCTTCTGGCGCGGCGCGCATCGGCGCATCGATGGGTCCGCTCATCCTGGGCTGGCTGTATGCGGGCGGATGGGGCGTGACCGAGATGCTGTCGGTGCTTGCCGCGCTCGCTCTGGCCAATATCGTCATCATCAGGATGATGGGCGTCGCCAGCACAATTCGGCGAAACGCCGCATCGGAGCACACGACAGGCGCAACGCCTCCCGCAGCCTGAGCAGGAATCCCGGCTCCTCGAGAGCCCAGGCATTCCTGCGCCCAAGAAAAATCAGCGTAGCACTCTCAAACTTGACATGACTGGAGTAGATCATGGAAAGGTCTGTAAAAAGAACTAATTTGCTTCTGATTTGCGCGATAGTGTGTTTGAGTTCTTTTTCCGCTCTTGCCAAAAACTCTCTGACGCTATACGGACTCATAGATTCCGGCGTGGAGTATCTGTCCGGTGTTTCCGGAGGCAGCCGTCTGCGGATGCCGGCAATCACCGGTTCCTTTCCGTCGCGCTGGGGTTTGCGCGGCGCCGAAGATCTGGGGGGCGGCTACCAGGCCGTTTTCACGGCGGAAAGCGGCTTCAATGCGAATAATGGAACGTCCGGACAAGGCAGCCGTCTGTTCGGGCGCCAGGTGTGGGTAGGCATCAAATCGCCTTATGGGACGCTCAGTTTAGGCCGCCAGTATTCGATGACCTATATCTCCCTGTTAGACGGCGATGTCATGGGCCCTTCGATTTACAGCCTGGGCTCTCTCAGTCCCAATATTCCGAACGACCGGGTCGACAACACCATTTCCTATTTTGGAAAGTTCGACACATGGACCGTCGGCGCGACATACTCGCTGGGAGGGCGTGACTCGGCCGGAACCGGAAACACCCCCGGACAAGGCACCTGTGCGGGAGCGGAAACCGGCGATTTTCACCGCTGTCAGGAGTGGTCCGCGCTGCTCCGATACGACACGGAGTGGTTTGGTGGGGGCGCTTCTTATGAACAACAGCGTGGCGGCCCGGGCGCTGCCGCGAACTTTTTCGATGGCGTCGCGCCGACTCCGTTTACCAGCAGTTCGGACAAAGACAGATTGATCCAATTGAACGGCTGGATCAACGTATACGGCTTTAAGATCACGACCGGCTGGCTGGGGCGCCGCATGACATCGGATTCGGCAGGCGGTGTCGAAGTGCGTTCGAATATCTATTACTTGACCGCCCGCTACCAGTTCACCCCGGCATTCGCCGTCGACGGCGGGGCATACCGGATAATCAATAGCGATCACGATACGCGAGCCACGCTCAGTACGCTGCGCGCGACATATGAGTTTTCGACACGCAGCGCGGTCTATGCGCAATTGGGCCACATCGCCAATAGTTCCGCCGCCAATTATTCCCTGAGTAGCGGCGGGCCGGCGCCTCCCGGCAAGGGTGCATCTCAGACCGGTGTCGTCATCGGCATGCGGCACGTGTTCTAGCGAGAGGGGGAGGATAATCAAATGAAAGTCAGAGTCGTCTCGAAGTCTCTGGTGGCCGCCGACATCGTCGCATTCGAATTGGCGGCGATGGGCGATGAAAAACTGCCGGAATTTTCTGCGGGATCGCATATCGACGTGCATCTTCCGGATCGGGTCATCCGGCAGTATTCCCTGTGCAATTCGCCGCAGGAAGCGCAGCGTTATCGCATCGCCGTGCTGCGGGATCGGCATTCGCGAGGCGGCTCGATCGCGATGCACGCGCTTGACGAGGGGGATACTGTCGAAATCAGCAGGCCCAGGAATCGCTTTGCGCTGGCGGACGAGGCAGGGCACTCCGTGCTGCTTGCCGGCGGCATAGGCATAACGCCGCTGCTTTCGATGGCGGAACAGTTGGCCGCGAATGGTCTTTCATTCGAAATACATTATTGCGCGCGCAGTCCCGCATGCGCCGCATTCCTGCCGCGGCTGGCGAAACCCGACATGAAAGACAAGGTCAAGCTCTACTTCAGCCAATCCGGCGGCGCGCGCATCGATTTTGCGGAGGCGCTCTCGAATCCTGATCCTGGAAGTCATGTTTATGTTTGCGGGCCGGGGCGTTTCTGCGACGCCGCGCTGGCGCAGGCCGAGCAGTCCGGATGGCTACCGGCAAATGTGCACAGCGAGCGTTTTAGCGCCTCTCTCGAAAACGCCGGAGGGCAAAGCCGTGCGTTCAAAGTAAAACTGGCCAGCAGCGGCCGGATTATCGAGGTGAATGCCGGTGAGACCGTTGTGGCGGCACTCGCGCGCCACGGCATCGAGATCGCCATGTCATGTTCCCAGGGCGTGTGCGGCACCTGCCTGACCCGGGTGCTCGATGGCGAACCGGACCATCGAGATGTCTATCTGACCGACGAAGAAAAGGCGGCCAACGACCAGTTTCTTCCGTGCTGCTCGGGCGCCAAATCGGCCCTGTTGGTGCTGGATCTGTAGCCGGCTGTTCCGTGGGGTTCAAGGCTGTGGCGCGGGGTCCTGCTCCGGGGCGGTCGCCGCCACCGCTTGCAGGCATTCGATCAGCCCCCGCATGTGCGGCGACAGGTCCAGGCTGCAATGGCGGACCAGGCCGATGGGGCCGAAGACGGGCGGCAGGTCGATGTCCAGGATGGCCAGGCCCTGGCCGCGGGCCAGGTGGCGGGCCACGCAGCGCGGCATGAGCGACAGGGTGTCGCTGCTGTTCATCAGGATGGTGTTGTTCAGCGCGGACGCCGATTCGATCCGGGCGTAGGGATAGACGCCATGGCGTTGCAGCAGCATGTCCAGGCCGATGCGCACCGGGCTGCCGCGCGGCGGCATGATCCATGGGTAGGCGGCCAGCCGCTGCCACGGCACGCCCGGTTCGCCGGCCAGCGGATGGCCGGCGCGCGCGCAGACGCACATCGGCTCTTCATACAGCACCTGGCTGGCGAGGTCGGATTTGCGCACGGCCTCGCCCAGCCTGGCGACCAGCAGGTCGAGCTTGCGGGTGTACAGCTCCGGGGCCAGCGCTTCGAGCGAGCCTTCGCGCACCAGCACGTTGACGTTGGCGGCCTGCTGCTTGAACCGCAGCAGCGCGCGCGGCACGAGGAAGGCGGCGGCGGTGGAGTTGACGCCGATGCTGATGGTCTCGACGTCCAGGTCCGGCGCGCCGGACCATTCGCCGCTCATGCGTTCCAGGTCGCCCAGCACCCAGCGCGCATGGCGGATCAGCGATTCGCCGTGGCGCGTGGGGAAGGTGCCTTTGGGCGTGCGGTCGAACAGGCGCGCGCCGAGCATGTCTTCGAGTTCGGCGATCATGCGCGATACGGCCGGCTGGGTGGTGGCCAGGCGCCGGGCCGCCAGGCCGACGTTGTGCACTTCGTCCAGCACCCGCATCAGGTGCAGGTGGCGCAGCCGCAGCCGCCCGCGCAGATACCAGACGGGCGGCAGGGCGGGGGAGTCGTCGGCGGGCTGCATCTACATATCAACATTGATATGGAAAGGCCAAAATATATCATTGGACCGGAATGTGCCGCTGTTCCATGATCGTCATGACCAGCGCGCCCGCCGACGAGGCGCGCGGCGGGAAGGAGACGATCATGCTGAAGTTCATACGCGCGCCGCTGGCCATGCTGTGCCTGGCGATTCCGCTGGCCGCCGCCGCGGCCTACCCCGACCGGCCGATCACGCTCATCGTGCCCTCCGTGCCCGGCGGCGGCGCGGACGTGGCGGGCCGGCTGGTGGCCGCGGAGCTGGCCAGGCGGCTGGAGGTGCCGGTGATCGTCGAGAACCGGGCCGGGGTCGCGGGCATCATCGGCTCGCAGGCCGTGGCGCGGGCCAGGCCCGACGGTTATACGCTGCTGCTGGGCCTGGACGCTTCGTTTACCGCGGCGCCTTATCTGATGGAGGAGGCGCCGTACCGGACGGAGGATTTCGCGCCCATCGCCACGCTGGCCACCTTGCAGTACGTGCTGGTGGCCTCGCCCTCGGCGCCGTTCGGCTCGCTGCGCGAGCTGCTGGACCAGGCGCGGGCGCGCCCGGACACGATCACCTACGCCAGCGGCGGGCTGGGCTCGACGCATCATCTGGCCATGGCGCTGTTCGAGCACGATGCCGGCATATCGCTCAAGCACGTGCCGTACAAGGCCGCGCCGCAGGGCTTCGTGGGGGTGATGGGCAGCCAGGTCGATCTGATGTTCATCGTGGCCAGCACGGCGTTGCCGCAGGTCCGGGCGGGCAAGGTGCGCGGGCTGGCCAACGCCGGCACGGCGCCCATCGCGGGCGCGCCCGATTTGCCGATGATCGAGGAGGCCGTGCCGGGCTACACCTTCTATAGCTGGTTCGGCCTGTTCGCGCCGGCCAGGACGCCGGCGCCGGTGGTCGAGGCGCTGGGCAAGGCGGTGGCCGCCGCGCTCAAGAGCCCCGAGCTGCGCGACAAGATGCAGGCCCAGGGCATGATCGTGAGCGACGAAGGCGCCGAGGGCCTGCGCCAGCGCATCGCCCGCGACACCCGTGTTTTCGCTCCCATGCTCGCCGACATCAAGACCGCAGCCGCCAGACAGCCATGAAACCAGCCATGAAACGTCCCAATATCCTGCTCATCACCACCGACCAGCATCGCGGCGACTGCCTGGGCTACGCCGGACGGCGGGTCAAGACGCCGCACATCGACCTGCTGGCGCGCAACGGCACGCACTTCTCGGCCTGCATCACGCCCAACGTGGTCTGCCAGCCGTCGCGCGCGTCCATGCTGACGGGCCTGCTGCCGCTGACGCACGGGGTGTGCGACAACGGCATCGACCTGGACCTGCGCACCGGCGAGGCCGGCTTTGCCGGCAGCCTGGCCGCCGCGGGCTACGACACGGGCTTCATCGGCAAGGCGCATTTCTCCACTCACCACACCTTCGAGGCCACGGGGCGTCCGGAGTGCCAGTACAGCGAGGCGGCCCTGGGGCCGGGCTGGAACGGGCCGTACATGGGTTTCGAGCACGTGGAGCTGGTGGTCGAGGGCCACAACTACTGGCTGCCCACGCCGCTGCCCGGCGGCCTGCACCATTCGCGCTGGCACTACGGCGACGGGCTGGGGGAACTGCGCAACCAGCTCTACCAGAAGGACCTGGGGCCGCCCAGCGGTGCGCCGCAGACCTTCAATTCGGCGCTGCCGGCGGCCTGGCACAACTCGGCCTGGATCGGCGACCGGACCATCGAATACCTGCGCCGGCATGGCCAGGAGCGGCCGTTCTGCCTGTGGGCCTCGTTTCCCGATCCGCACCATCCTTTCGATTGCCCCGAGCCCTGGTCGCGCCTGCATCATCCCGACGAGGTCGATCTGCCGCGCCATCGCAGCACCGACTACGACCGCCGGCCGTGGTGGCACCGGGCCAGCATGGAAAGCAAGCCCATGGGCAATGCCGAGGTGCAGGCGCTGCGCCAGAACTTCTCGCGCATGCCGACGCCGTCCGAAGCGGCGCTGCGGCGCATCACCGCCAACTACTACGGCATGATTTCGCTGGTGGACCACCAGGTCGGGCGCGTCATGAAAGCGCTGGCCGAGTACGGGCTGGACCGGGACACCATCGTGATCTTCACGTCCGACCACGGCGAGTGGCTGGGCGACCACGGGCTGATGCTGAAAGGGCCGATGCCGTACGAGGGCCTGCTGCGCGTGGCCATGGTGGCCAGCGGTCCGGGCATCGAGGCCGGCCGGCAGGTGGCCGATCCGGTGTCGACGCTGGACCTGGCCGCCACCCTGTACGACTACGGCGGCGCCTCGGCCCTGGGGCCGGTGCACGGGCGCAGCCTGCGTCCGCTGCTCGAAGGCCGGGATGCCGGCCGCGCGTTCGCGCTCAGCGAATGGGACGTGGCGGCCTCGCGCTGCGGGGTCGAACTGAAGCTGCGCACGGCCCGCACCCGCGACTGGAAGCTGACGCTGGAACTGGATAGCGGCGCGGGCGAGATGTACTGCCTGGCCGAAGATCCGGACGAGATGGACAACCTGTTCGACGATCCCGGCTACGCGGCCCGGCGGCGCGAACTGACCGACATGATCAGGAGCCGTCCCGCCGACCAGCTGCCGGCGCGCCTGCCGGCTTCGGGCATCGCCTGAAGGCGCGCGCCGGCATTTGCTTTATATTCCCTGCGAATACCAATTTCCAGGGATACCCGGCCGGCTGCGACTGCGTCATAGTTCGGCGTGGGCAATGCCGCCCGCGCCTTTCTCATGACCGTCGCCATGCTTGCTTCCGAGTCGACCCTGCCTGCCCCGGTGCTGCTGGTGGAGGACGAACCCCTGATCTGCCGCCGGCTCGAAGGCCTGCTGCTGCAGCTCGGGTATGCGCCCGAGGCGCTGGTGTTCGCCGCCACGCTGGCCGAGGCGCGCGCCTGCCTGGCCACGCAGCCCGTGGCCCTGGCGCTGGTGGACCTGGGCCTGCCCGACGGCAACGGCACCGAACTGATCGCGGAAATGCACGCGGCCGATCCGGGGCTGGCGATACTGGTCATTTCGGCCTGGAGCACCGAGGACGCGATCCTGGCGGCGCTGCGGGCCGGGGCCACCGGCTATGTGCTCAAGGAGCGCGACGACCTGGAAGTGTCGCTGTCGATCCGCAGCGTGCTGCGCGGCGGCGCGCCCATCGACCCCTTCGTCGCGCGCCGCATCATCGAGGAATTGCGCCCCAGGCCGGCGGAGCCGGCAGGCGCGGCCGCCGGCGAGACGCTCAGTCCTCGCGAAAACCAGATTCTTCGCCTAGTATCCGAGGGGCTGGGAAACCGCGAAATCGCCGAGGAACTGCACCTGTCGCGCTACACCGTCGAATGCCACGTCAAGCACATCTACCGCAAGCTCGCCGTTTCCTCGCGCACCCGGGCGATCCACGCCGCGCGGTCGCGGGGGCTGCTCGATTGAGGCTGGCGATCCGGCTGGCGGTCTTGTGGCTGGCGCTGGCTTTTTCCCCGGTATGGGCGCAGGCGGAATGCACGGCCCAGGTGCTGTCGATCCAATCGGCGCAGGGCGATGCCGAGGGCGGCCGTCCCGGGCCGGACGCATGGCGGCCGGTGACGCTGCCCGATGACTGGACCGCGCGCTGGCCCGGCTACAGCGGTACGGCCTGGTATCGCATCGACTGGCGGGCGCAGTGCCCGGACGGGCGCGCCGGGCCGGTGGCGCTGGTGCTCGAATCGGTGGTCATGGCTGGCGAAGTCTACGTCAACGATGCGCGCATCTGGAGCGATCCGCAGCTGAGCGAGCCCCTGTCGCGCAGCTGGAACATGCCGCGCTACTGGCTCATCCCCGAGGCGCTGATGCGCGATGGCGTGAACACGCTGTGGCTGCGGGTGGTGGGCGTGGCCGAGCAGACGCCCGGCCTGGGGCCGGTCTACCTCGGAGAGCCCGGCCCGCTGCTGCGGCGCTACGAGGACCTGCGGTGGCGCAACCGCACGCTGTTCATGCTCAACCTGATCGTGTCGGCCGTCCTGGGCGGGCTGTGCTTCTGCATCTGGCTGATGCGCCGCGAGCAGCGCGCCTTTGGCTGGTATGCGCTGATGGCGCTGTTCTGGGTGCTGTTCATCGCCAACGTGCTGGTCACCAGCCCCTGGCCATTTGCCGACAGCATCGGGGCGGCGCGCGCCAACGCCATGGTGCTGGTGCTGTACGTGGCGTGCTTCTGCATTTTCACGTGGCGCTTCGGCGAGCAATCGCTGCCGCGCACCGAAAAGGCCTTGTGGATACTGTCCGCGGCGCTGCTGGCGGCGGTGGCCCTGGCGCCGCGGGCGCAGCTGCCCGAGATCCGGCTGGCCGCGGTGCTGACCGCGTCCGCCATTTTTTTCGCGAACTGCCTGCAGTTCCCGTTCCACGCCTGGCGCACCCGGCGGCCCGAAAACCTCATGCTGGCGGCCTGCCTGCTGGTGTTCCTGGCCGTCAGCGTCCATGACCTGCTGCGCATCCTCAAGCTCATCGCCAGCGACACCGCGTATACGCCGTTCACCAGCGTGGTGGTCACGCTGTGCATATCGGCCGTGCTGGGGCTGCGCCACGCGCGCAACGTGCGCCGCATCGAACGCTTCAGCCAGGA
This sequence comes from Achromobacter sp. MUI-25009338, assembly GCF_057359325.1. Lineage (NCBI taxonomy): Bacteria > Pseudomonadati > Pseudomonadota > Betaproteobacteria > Burkholderiales > Alcaligenaceae > Achromobacter > Achromobacter sp. MUI-25009338. The sequence goes on along the minus strand of NZ_CM170627.1, from coordinate 5,379,354 downwards.
TCTGGCCGTGGGCATCGCGCAGGCGCGCACCGAGCTGGCCACGACGCTGGAGCGCGAGCACGCGCTGGCGCTGGCCAATGCGCGCCTGCAGGACCGCCTGCAGATCGCCCACGACCTGCACGACGGCCTGGGCGGTTCGCTGGTGCGCATGATGGCCGCGGTGGAGCAGGCCAGCCAGCCGGTGCAGAGCCAGCAGTTCCTGTCCATGCTCAAGCTGCTGCGCGACGACCTGCGCCAGACCATAGACAGCGGATCGAGCGCGGGCGTGAAGGTGCCGGCCACCCCGCGCGAGTGGATCGCGCCGCTGCGCCACCGTTTCATGCAGCTTTTCGACGAACTGGAGATCCGCGCGAGCTGGGCGGTCCCGGCGCAGTGGCGCACGCCGCCCAGCGCCTTGCAGTGCATGGCGCTGACCCGGCTGGTCGAGGAATCGCTGGTGAACGTGCTCAAGCACAGCCGCGCGCGCCGCGTCGAGCTGGCGCTGCGCCAGCCCGAATCCGACAGCCTGGAGCTGCTGATCGAGGACGACGGCGCCGGTTTCGACGTGGCGGCGGTGCTGCGGGCCGGTATCAGCGTGGGCATGCGCAGCATGCACACCCGTATCGAGCGCGTGGGCGGCAGGCTGGAGGTGGCGTCCCGCCCGGGACGGACCGCGCTGACCGCCACGCTGGCGCTGCGCGCGTCCCAGCCCTGAGGCGCGCCGCTACCGGTTTTCGTCGCCTATCGTCAGCCCGCCGGCCTTCATGATGCGTTGGGCGATATCTTCGGCGGACTTGCCTTCGAAGCCATGTTCGCCCGCGACGATGCGCAGGTTGTCGCTTTCCAGCGGGGCCATGAGGGTGGCCGACGACAGCACCACGCCGTCGGCGCGCAGCTGGATGCGCTGGCCGACGCGCGCGCGGGTGAAGTCGGCCAGCGCCTTGGCGCTTTCCGGCTTCAGCGTGATTTCCACCGTGCGGGCCGAGGTGGCCGGATCGGCGCTCGCCGTCGCCTGCTGCGCCTGCAGCATGACCGTCTCGGCCTGCGCCGCGCAGGGCAAAAGCGCGGCCAGCAGGGCGGCGCGCAGCAAATGGCGGATGGGCGGCATGGAACTCTCCTTCCGGGCAACGGCCCGCGTTTTCGCATCCTAGCCTATCCCTTGGTGTTGTTAATCGGCCAGAAAATTCGACAAAAATGACGAATTTCTGAATAAAGCCTGACAAATAGTTGAATGCAATAATGGTAATGAATATCATTGGCCTTCTTATAAAACCAAGAGCGCATCCATAGCGCACCCGCCGCGGGGCGGTTTCCGAAAGAGTCCAATGAGCAAAGCAGAGAGTTTGACGGCCGGCGCCAAGGCCGGCGGCAGCATTTCGTCTACGAATTCCACGATCTACGCCGCGGTCTGCGGCGCCCTGATGTCGCCGGGCCTGGTCCTGGCGCAGGGCAGCCTGGCGCCGGGAGCGGTGCCGGAACTGTCGCCCGTGCAGGTGCAGGGCCAGGCGGTCAGCGACGGCTACGAGGCGAACGTCGCCTCGTCTCCCAAGATGACGGCGCCCCTGCTGGACACGCCGCGCTCGGTGACCGTGATCACCGAGCAGCTGATGCGGGACCGCGCCGCCTCGTCGCTGATGGACGTGCTGCGCACCGCGCCCGGCATCACTTTCGGCGCGGGCGAGGGCGGCACGCCCGCCGGCGACCGGCCCTTCGTGCGCGGCTACGAGGCCAGCACCGACATGATGGTCGACGGCATGCGCGACCTGGGCCGCTTCTCGCACGAGACCTTCAACCTGGAATCGGTCGAGATCCTGAAGGGCCCCAGCTCGGCCTACAGCGGGCGCGGTTCGACCGGCGGCAGCATCAACCTGGTCAGCAAGACGCCCAAGCTGGAAGACTTCGTCGAAGGCACGGTCGGCGTCGGCACCGACAAGAACTGGCGCCTGACCGGCGACGCCAACTGGGGGCTGGGCGAGAGTTCGGCGTTCCGCCTGAACTTCATGAAGCAGGGCGGCGACATCCCGGGCCGCGACCACGTCGAGACCGACCGCTGGGGCGTGGCGCCGTCGTTCACCTGGGGCCTGGGCACGCCGACCCAGGTCACGCTCAGCTACTACCACCTGCAGAACGACGACACGCCCGACCTGGGCATCCCGTTCAAGAACGAATCGCGCCCCGGGCGCGTGACGCCGCCCGACGTGGACCGCGACAACTACTACGGGCTGGTCGGGCGCGACTACCGCAAGAACCAGGCCGACATGGGCACCCTGATGGTGGAGCACAAGTTCAGCGACAGCCTGAAGCTGCGCAACGGCACGCGCTACACCCAGTCCAGCAACGAATACGCCATGACGCGCCCCTCGTTCGACAACTGCGCGGCGCGTACGGGCGGGCGGCCCAATCCGGCCTATGGCGTGGCGCCGTGCTCCACCGAGGCGCCGGGCGTGCAGATGACCAAGGCGCTGCGCACGCTGAACCAGACCAACCGGTCCTTCATCAACCAGACCGACCTGTTCGGCGAATTCCTCGCCGGCGGCGTGCGCCACAGCTATGCGGCCGGCCTGGAATACAGCAACGAGAAGATCATCAAGCGCGACGGCGTGCCCCGCGGCGGCTTCGACAAGGCCCTGATCGACGATCTCTACCACCCGAACCCGCACCAGGCCTATACCGGCAGCCTGAGCTGGGGCCCCAGGTACGACGCCGCCGAAACCATCACCCGCGCGGCCTACCTGTTCGACACGATGAAGTTCAGCGAGCAATGGGAGGCCAACGTCGGCCTGCGCTATGACAACTACCGCGTCACCAGCGGCGACGCGCAGCGCACCGACAATATGTGGAACTACCAGTTGGGCCTGGTTTACAAGCCCGCGCCCAATGGCAGCATCTACGTGTCCTACGGCACTTCGTCCAACCCGTCCGGCGAAACCGCGGCCCAGTCGGGCGGCGCCGACGGCGCGGCCGGCGGCCGCCTGACCGCGGACACGGCGCAACTGGCGCCGGAAAAGAGCCGCAGCATCGAAGTGGGCACCAAGTGGGACGTGTTCGACGAGCGCCTGTCGCTGACGGCGGCGGTGTTCGAGACCCGCAAGACCGACGCGCGCAGCGCCGACCCGATCACCGGCGACGTGACGCTGTCGGGCAGCAACCGCGTGCGCGGCATCGAACTGGGCGCGGCCGGCGCCATCACGCCGAAATGGCAGGTGTGGGCGGGTTACAGCTACATGGACCCCAAGGTCACCAGCTACCAGAGCGGCGGCACGGACTACAGCGGCAACCAGATGAAGTTCATTGCGCGCCAGAGCGCCAGCCTGTGGAGCACCTACCGCCTCATGCCCGAGCTGACGGTGGGCGCCGGCGCCACCTATACCGGCAAGCGCTACGTGGACGACGCCAACGTCTACCAGCTGCCCTCGTACTGGCGCTACGACGCGATGGCGTCCTACCAGTTCAACCGCAACTTCAGCCTGCAGCTCAACCTGAACAACCTGACCGACGAGACCATATACGAAGCCTCGCACGTGGGCCTGTTCAGCTACGTGGCGCCGGGCCGCTCGGCCATGCTGACCGCCACCTTCCGCTACGACTGAGGCGCGAAGCCGGCCCAGCCGCGGGGCCGGCCATGATTGCGCGCCGGTCCGCCATGGTCAAGAATGTTGCTCACCGAGTGTCGGCAACATCAAAGGAGCAACCATGGCAGACATCAAATCCGAAACCCAGGCCCTGTTCGACCAGGGCCTGGAACTGCGCCGCGAGGTGCTGGGCAGCGAATACGTGGACGGCTCGATGGCCCGGGCCAACGAGTTCATGATGGCGTTCCAGCACATCACCACCGAGTGGTGCTGGGGCTACACCTGGGGCCGGCCCGGCCTGGAGAAAAAGACCCGCAGCATGCTGAACCTGGCCATGCTGACGGCGCTGAACCGTCCGGCCGAAATCAAGCTGCACGTCAAGGGCGCGCTCAACAACGGCGTGACGGTCGAGGAGATCAAGGAGATCCTGCTGCAGGCCACCGTGTACTGCGGCATTCCGGCGGGCCTGGACGCCTTCAAGGCCGCCAATCAGGTGCTGGAGGAAGAGGGCGCCTTCAAGGCTGACGCGTCGTAAGCCGGCGCCGCCCGCCGCGGCGGGCATGAGTCTGATAAAGCGCGGCGGCGTCCCGGACGCCGTGCTTTCGCTGGCATAGTCTGCGGCACTTCAACGGACGGATTCCGTCGCGCCAGCCGCATGACCCTACCACCGCAGTCCTTCCCGCGGGCGCTTCCATGAGCGCCGTCATCACGCTGCTGCGTCCGCAGCAATGGCTGAAGAACGGCTTCGTGCTGATCGGGCTGATCTTCAGCAACGGCTGGGCCGATCCCCGCCTGGTGTTTGCCGTGTGCGTGGGCTTCGTGGCGTTCTGCCTGGCGTCCAGCGCGGCCTACGTGCTGAACGACTACCACGACCGCGGCGCCGACGCCGCGCATCCCGTAAAGCGCCATCGTCCCATCCCGGCCGGCCGGGTCGGGCTGCGCGAGGCGCGCGCGCTGATGCTGCTGCTGGCCTGGGGCGCCCTGGCCATTCCGCTGGGCACGGGACAGTGGGCGGTGGCGCTGGCCGTGGCGGTCTATTTGCTGCTCAACGTCGCCTACAGCCTGAGCCTGAAGCATCACGTGCTGGTGGACGTTTTCTGTATTTCAGCCGGCTTCATGCTGCGGCTGGCCTGCGGCACGTATGCGGTGGGCGTCGCGCCCTCGCGCTGGATGCTGCTGTGCAGTTTCATGCTGACCCTGTTCCTGGGGTTCGCCAAACGCCGCGCCGAAATCGCCGTGCGCGCCGAAGGCGCGCGCAGCGTGCTGCAAGACTACAGCGCCCAGCTGCTGGATGCGCTGGTCGCCATTACCGCCTGCGCCAGCCTGCTGGCCTACGGGCTGTACACCGTGGACCCGGAGGTCGCGGCGCTGCACGGCACCGACCATCTCATCGCCACCCTGCCCATCGTCACCTTCGGGGTGTTCCGTTACCTGTACCTGCTGTACCGGGAAGGCGCGGGCCAGGAGCCGGGCCGCGATCTGCTGGCCGACGGCCAGATCCGCCTGGCGGTGCTGGCCTGGGCGGCGGCGGCCATCCTGTTGCTGGGAGCATGAACATGACTGCGCTGGCGCGAATGTTCGCCTTCGAGCGTCCGGGCTTGCGCCGGTTCCTCCTGTGCTGCGCCTATGTGGTGGTCGCGGCCGCGGCGTTCAACGGCTTCTACACCAAGTGGCGGCTCAATGACGGCAATCCGGCCCTGAGCCTGGCGCACATGGTGGAGGGCACGGCCCACCGTCCCTATGTGTACCGGCAATTCGTGCCCGCGCTGGCCAACGGCATCCAGGCGCTGCTGCCGCCGGCGATGGTGGCGCGCATCTCCGCGCGCCTGGCGCGGCCGGAGCGGGTCGACAGCCGCTGGGGCCTGGCGATGCGCTATCCGGCCTCGGAATCGCTGATCCCCGCGGTCGCGCTGCGCTATCACCTCGTCTATTACCTGGCCTTTCTCGCGCTGGTGGCCGCGCTTTTCGTCATGCGGCGCGTATGTCTGCGGGCCGGCGCCGACCGGATGGGCGCGACCCTGGCGCCGGCCGCCGTCGCGCTGCTGCTGCCGTTCTTCCTGACCGGGGGCGGCTATTTCTACGACTTCTTCGAACTGCTGTTCATGATGGGCGCGGTGCTGCTGGCGCTGGGCGCGGATCGCCGCCGGCCGCTGCGCATGCTCGGGCTGCTGGTATTGACCGGCGTGGCGGCCTGGAACAAGGAAGCCTTTTTCTTTTTCGCGCTCTCGCTCTATCCGCTGTTGCGCCGCGGGCTGCCGCGCTGGCAGGCCGGCGCGCTGGTGATGGGCATGCTGGCGATAAGCGGCTGCGTATACCTGGCGCTGCGCTTGCGTTATGCCGGCAATCCGGGGGGAACCGTCAGTTATCAGCTGTTGCATACCCTGCGCTTTTACGTCAATCCGGGCAACTGGCTGCTGACGGAAAGCACCTACGGCGTGCTGCTGCCGCGCGGCTTCGGCATCGTGAGCGCGCTGGCGCTGGCCGGCGTGGCGGCCGCCGGCTGGGAGCGTCTGCCGCCGGCGCTGCGCCGGCACGCGCGCCTGGCCCTGTGGATCAATCTGCCGCTCTTCCTGCTGTTCTGCTCGCCGGCGGAAATGCGCAACCTGAGCATGCTGTACCCCACGCTGACATGCCTGATGGCCCTGGCGCTGGATCGGTGGGCGCGGGAACGGCCGCCGCCAACGGGTTAGCCCTAGGTGTGGGGAATCGTCAAAGTTGTATGATGACCCGATTACTTCCAGCGCTGTTTCCCATGTCCGAAGAAGCCCGCATCCGCGAAGAAATCTGCACGGTAGGCGCCAGCCTGTACGACCGCGGCTACACGGTCGGGGCGGCCGGCAACATCAGCGCGCGGCTCGACGACGGCTGGCTGATCACGCCCACCGACGCCTGCCTGGGCCGGCTGGACCCGGCGCAGCTGGCCAAGGTGGACGCGGCCGGCAACTGGGTGTCGGGCGCCAAGCCTTCCAAGACCCTGGCGCTGCACCAGGGCATTTACCGCGCCAGCCCGCAGTCGCGCGGCGTGGTCCATACGCATTCCACCCACCTGGTGGCCCTGACCCTGGCCGGCGTGTGGCGGACCGACGAAGTGCTGCCGCCCATCACGCCTTACCAGGTCATGAAGGTGGGGCGGATTCCGCTGATCGGCTATCGCCGTCCGGGCGATGCGCAGGCCGCGGCCGAGGTCGCGGCCGTGGCGGCGCAGGTGCGCGGGGCCTTGTTCGAGCGGCTGGGGCCGGTGGTGTGGGAGCGCTCCGTGTCGCACGCCTCTCATGCGCTGGAAGAACTGGAAGAAACGGCCAGGCTGTGGCTGATGAGCGATCCGCGCCCGCAGCCGCTGAGCGCCGAGGCCATCGAAGAACTGCGCGCCGTCTTCGGCGCGCGCTACTAGGAGCCGCCATGCCGCGCCTGGCCGCCAACCTGAGCATGATGTATGCCGAGCACCCGTTCCTGGACCGTTTCAAGGCGGCGGCGGACGATGGATTTGCCGGCGTGGAGTTCCTGTTTCCCTACGAATTCGCGGCGGCCGACCTCAAGGCGCGGCTGGCCGATCACGGCCTGACGCAGGCCTTGTTCAATGCGCCGCCCGGCGATTGGGAAGCCGGCGAGCGGGGCATCGCCTCGCTGCCCGGCCGCGAGGACGAATTCCGCCGCGGCCTGGACCGGGCGCTGGAATATGCGGCCGCGCTGGGCTGCCGCCGGCTGCACGTGATGGCCGGCCTGATCCGCCCGGACCAGGACCGCGAGGCGCATCGCCAGGCCTATCTGGAGAACCTGGCGCGGGCTGCGCTGGCGGCGGCGCCGGCCGGCATCACCGTGGTGATAGAACCCATCAACCCGCGCGACATGCCGGGCTTTTTCCTCAACCGCCAGGACGAGGCCCAGGCCATCTGCGCCGAAGTCGGTGCCGACAACCTCAAGGTGCAGTTCGATATCTACCACTGCCAGATCGTGGAAGGCGACATCGCCATGAAGCTGCAGCGCGACATGGCGGGCATCGGCCACATCCAGATCGCGGGCGTGCCGGACCGCCACGAGCCAGACCTGGGCGAGCTGAACTACCCTTATCTGTTCGAGCGCATCGACGCGCTGGGCTACGCCGGCTGGATCGGCTGCGAATACCGCCCCAAGGCCGGCACCTCCGCCGGCCTGCGCTGGGCGCGACCCTATCTTTGCGGCACTGGGCACTCATCATGAAAATACTGATTACTGGCGGCGCGGGCTTTCTGGGCCAGCGGCTGGCTCGCAAACTGCTGGAACGGGGCGCGCTGGCGCTGGATGGCGGCGCGCCCCAGCCCATCGGCCGGATCGATCTGCTGGACGTGGCCGAGGCGGGCGCCTGCGCCGATCCGCGCATGCGGTCGCTGGTCGGCGACATCGCCGATCCGGCCGTGCTGCGCCAGGCCATCGACGCCGATACCCGCGTCATCTTCCACCTGGCCGCCATCGTCAGCGGCCAGGCCGAGACCGACTTCGACCTGGGGATGCGGATCAACCTGGACGCCTCGCGCGCGCTGCTCGAAACCTGCCGCCAGCTCGGCCATCGCCCGCGCGTGATCTTCACCAGTTCGGTGGCGGTGTACGGTGGCGACTTGCCCGAGACGGTGCGCGACGACACCGCGCTCAATCCCCAGTCGTCCTACGGCACGCAAAAGGCGATTGCCGAGCTGCTGCTGGCCGACTACACGCGGCGCGGCTACGTCGATGGCCGCGTGTTGCGCCTGCCGACCATCAGCGTGCGCCCGGGCCGTCCGAACGCGGCGGCCTCGTCGTTCGCCAGCGGCATGATCCGCGAACCGCTCAACGGCGAGGCGGCGGTCTGTCCGGTCGGCCCCGATACCCGGCTGTGGCTGCTGTCGCCGCGCGGCGCGATCCAGGCGCTGATCGCCGGCTGCGAGCTGCCGGCCGCGGCAGTGGCCGACCGCCGGCCGATCAACCTGCCGGGCGTGTCCGTCACCGCCGGCGACATGCAGCAGGCGCTGCGCGAGGTGGCCGGCGACGAGGTCGCCGACCGCATCGCCTGGCAGGCGGACGAACGGGTCGAGCGCATCGTCGGCAGCTGGCCCGGACGCTGGGACACGACGCGCGCGGCCGCGCTGGGGCTGCAGGGCGAGCGCGATTTCGCCGAAATCATCCGCGCCTACCTGGCCGACGACCTGCCGCGCTGAACGCCGGGCTTTCTGGATCTCCATACCATGAACCATCCGCAGACTACTCCGCGCCGCGTCGGCGTGATCGGCCTGGGCGCCATGGGCGCGGGCATCGCGCAAAGCCTGCGCCGCGCCGGCCACGAGGTGCATGCCTACGACATCCGGCCCGGCGTGGCCGAGGCCTACGCGGCCGAGGGCGGCGTGGCCTGCGCCTCGCTGGCCGAGATGGCGCAGGCCTGCGACATCGTGATCAGCGTGGTCGTCAACGCACAGCAGACCGAGGCGGTGCTGTACGGCGACGGCGGCATCGCCGCCGCGCTGCGCCCGGGCGCCGTGTTCGTGATGTGCTCCACCGTGGACCCGAACTGGTCGGTCGCGCAGGAGGCGCGCCTGGCCGGGCTGGGCGTGCTGTACGTGGACGCGCCCATCTCCGGCGGCGCGGCCCGTGCCGCCGCGGGCGAAATGACCATGATGACCGCCGCCCGGCCGGCCGCCTACGAGGCCTGCGGCGGCGTGCTGGAATCGATGGCCGGCAAGGTGTATCGCCTGGGCGACCGGGCGGGGGCGGGCAGCAAGGTCAAGATCATCAACCAGCTGCTGGCCGGCGTGCATATCGCGGTCGCCGCGGAGGCCATGGCGCTGGGCCTGCGCGAAGGGGTGGACGCCGACGCGCTGTACGAAGTCATCACCCACAGCGCCGGCAACAGCTGGATGTTCGAGAACCGCATGGCCCACGTCCTGGCCGGCGACTACACGCCGCTGTCGGCGGTGGACATCTTCGTGAAGGACCTGGGCCTGGTGCTGGACACTGCGCGCCACAGCAAGTTTCCGCTGCCGCTGGCGGCGACCGCGCACCAGATGTTCATGCAGGCCTCGTCGGCCGGGCATGGCCGCGAGGACGACAGCGCCGTGATCAAGATTTTTCCGGGAATCCTCCTGCCGGAGCCGAAATGAGCCTCAAACTGGGTTGCATCGCCGACGATTTCACGGGGGCCACGGACCTGGCCAACAATCTGGTGCGCGCCGGCATGCGCGCGGTGCAGACCATCGGCGTGCCGGGCGCGCCGCTGCGCGGCGACGCCGACGCGGTGGTGGTGGCGCTGAAAACCCGCACCCTGCCCGCCGACGAGGCCGTGGCGCAGTCGCTGGCGGCGCTGGACTGGCTGCAGGCGCAGGGCGCCGAGCAGATCTATTTCAAGTACTGCTCCACCTTCGACAGCACGCCGCGGGGCAATATCGGTCCGGTCATCGACGCCCTCATGGCGCGCCTGGGCACGGATTTCACCATCGCCACGCCGGCCTTTCCGGACAACGGGCGCACGGTGTTCAAGGGCTATCTGTTCGCCGGCGACGTGCTGCTGAACGAATCGGGCATGCAGCATCATCCGCTCACGCCCATGACCGATCCCAACCTGGTGCGCGTGCTGTCGGCGCAGACCTCGCGCAAGGTCGGGCTGATCGACTATGCCGTGGTGGCGCGCGGCAGCGACGCGATCGGCGCGCGCATGCGCGAGCTGGCATCCGAGGGCGTCGGGATCGCCATCGTCGATGCGGTCGGCAACGCCGACCTGCTGGCCCTGGGCCCGGCGCTGCGCGGCATGCCGCTGGTGACCGCCGGCTCGGGCGTGGCGATCGGCCTGCCGGCCAACTGGGGTTTGGCGCCCGGCGGGCGCGCCGCACTGGCGCGCGTGCCGGGGCCGCAGGCGGTGCTGGCCGGCAGCTGCTCGGCCGCCACCAACGGGCAGGTCGCGGCCTTCATCGAAAGCGGGCGGCCGGCGCTGGCGCTGGACCCGCTGCGGCTGGCGGCCGGCGACGACGTGGCCGGCGAGGCGCTGGCGTGGGCCGCGCCGCGGCTGGCCGACGGACCGGTGCTGATCTATTCCACCGCGCAGCCCGAGCAGGTGCGCCAGGCCCAGGGCGCGCTGGGCGCCGAACGCGCCGGCGCGCTGGTCGAGGCGGCGCTGGCGCGCATCGCGGCCGGACTGGTCGAACGCGGCGTGCGACAGCTGATCGTGGCCGGCGGCGAGACCTCGGGCGCGGTGGTGCAGGCGCTGGGCCTGGAGCAGATCGCCATCGGCGAACAGATCGACCCGGGCGTGCCGTGGTGCGCGGGCTATGCGCCCGCCGCGCAAGGGGACATCAGCATTGCGCTGAAGTCGGGGAACTTCGGTACACGGGATTTTTTCATCAAGGCATTCGCCAAGGCGTTTGCCTAACGATGCGCCTGCCGCAGCCGCCTGGCTGCGTTCACCATATGGATGCGGGCCGCTTCGCGCGCGCCGTCGACGTCCTTGTTGCGTATGGCTTCGACGATGGCGGCGTGTTCCTGCAGCACGTCGCGCATGAGGTTGGCGTGGCGCGCCTCGTTGCCGCGCGTGACGCGGGTGGCGGCTTCGAGGAACTGGCTGACGAAGGCCAGCGTGGTCAGGAAGTACGGGTTGCCGGTGGCGCGCGCGATGCTGCGGTGAAACGCCACGTCTTCCTTCACGCCGTCGCCGCCGTCCGCGACCGCCTGCGAGATCGCGGCCAGCGCCGCGTCGATGTCGGCCATGTCCTGCTTCTTGCGCATGGCGGCGGCCTGCGCGGCGATTTCGGTTTCCAGCGCGCGGCGCAGGTCCACGATATGCAGCACCGCCTCGATCGAGGACAGCTCGGCCGCGTCGATGCGCAGGGGGCGGTTGCCGGTGGCGGCGGTGACGTACACGCCGCTGCCCTGGCGCGCCTCGACCACGCCGTCCTGGCGCAGCCGGGACACGGCTTCGCGGATGACGGTGCGGCTGACGCCGAACTGCTGCGCCAGCGTGGTCTCGGGCGGCAGTTTGGCGCCGGGCGGCAGGCGGCCCGTGTCGATCTCGGCGCGCAGCTGCTTGGCGACCGTATCGGTCAGCGTGGGCGGGGAGGGAAGTCGGGGAAACGACATGGATGCGCAGCGCCTGGGAATGAGCCGCACACGAGTCGGCGGGGCAGCGTCGATGATAACCGCTAGGCGCGCGCCGCGCGGCTCAGGGTTGCGCGGGCAGGCAGCCCTGGCTTTCCAGGTACTGTAGGAAACGCTGGTCGGCGGGGCTGAGGCCGGCCTGTTCGTGGCGGGCCAGGTAGACCGGCAGGACGATGGGCGGCAGCGGCAGTTCGGCCATGCCGGGGTCCTGCGCGGCATAGCGCCTGGGCAGCGCGCCGATGCCGGCGCCGGCGCGCACCAGCGCGGCCAGCGATTCGCAGTCCGGCGCCTCGGCCACGGTGGGGCCTTCCAGGCCGGCGCGTATGCGGTGCACGGACAGCGCGGCCAGCGGCGAGCCGGTCTGCTCGTCCTCGAAGCCGATCACCGGCGCGGCGTGCGGATCATCGGCGCCGTGGACCGCGCCGTGGCCCATATAGTGGCCCATTTCCTGGTCGAACAGCTTGCGCTGCACCAGCACCGGGCGCGCGTCGCGCGCCGACACCACGCCCAGCGTGGCGTGCTTCTGGGCGAGCTGGCCGAGGATGTCGGCGCAGGTTCCGCGCTTGACGCGAAAGCGCACCAGCGGATATTGCTGGCGGTAGCCGGCGATCAGGGCCGGCAGTTCCGGCCAATGGATATGTCCGCTCAGGTGCAGCGTGACGATGCCCTGCACCACGCCGTGGGCGGCGTCCAGCGCCTTGGGCAGCGCCGTGACGATGCCGTAGATATCGGCGCAGTGCCGGTACAGCACCTCGCCGGCGGCGGTGGGCTGGAAGGCGGCAGCGCCGCCGCGTTCGATCAGGCGACGTTCCAGGCGCTCCTCCAGCCGGCGCAGCGCGGCGCTGACCGAGGGCTGGGTCACCGACAGGCGGTGCGCGGCCAGCGTGATGCTGCGCTCCTGCACGATCACCATGAAGGTGCGCAGCAGGTTCCAGTCCAGCTGATTGGCGAATTTGTCCAGGAGAGCGGTCATGCCGGGCGACTCGTATCAGCGTGCAGTTTTACCATTCCCGGTCCGGCTTCGGTGTCAGGGCGCCGGCGCATACAGGTGGCAGCGCGCCTCGTGCGCCGCCCCGGTGGCGTACAGGCCGGGCTGCGCGGCGTCGCAGCGGCCCGCGATGGCCTTGCCGCAGCGCGAAGCGAAGGCGCAGCCGCGCGGCAGGTCGATGGGCGAGGGAATGTCGCCCTGCAGCGTGATGCGCCGCTCGGGCTGGCGGCCCTCCGGCACGGGGATGGCGTCGATCAGCGCCTCGGCATAGGGATGGCGGGGCTGGACGAACACTTCTTCGGTGGGGCCTTGTTCGACGATGCGGCCCAGGTACATGACCGCCACGCGCGGGCACAGGGCGCGGATCACGGCCAGATTGTGCGAGATGAACAGATAGGAAAGGTTGAAGCGCGCCTGCAGCTCTTTCAGGAAGCTCAGGATCTGCGCCTGCACCGATACGTCGAGCGCCGAAGTGGGTTCGTCCAGCACCAGCAGCCTGGGCTTGAGCGCGATGGCGCGCGCGATGCAGACGCGCTGCTTCTGGCCGCCGGACAGCTCGTGCGGATAGCGGCTCAGGAACTGGGCCGGCAGGCCGACCATCTCCATCAGTTCGGCCGCCTGCGCGCGCAGGCGCGCGCCGCGCAGGTCGGTGTGCAGGATCAGCGGCTCGGACACGCTGCGCAGAATCGTCATGCGCGGATTCAGCGCGGAATGCGGGTCCTGGAAAATGAACTGCACCGAGCGGCGCAACGCGCGCAGGTCGCGCGGGCTCAGCCGGGTCACGTCGCGGCCGTCGAAGTGCACGCTGCCGCTGGTGGGGTCCAGCGCCCGCGCGCACAGGCGGCCCAGCGTGGACTTGCCGCAGCCGGACTCGCCCACCAGCCCCAGCGCCTGGCCGGGTTCGATGCCGAAGCTCACGTCGCTGACGGCGTGCAGGCTGCGGCCGTCGTTCATGCGGAATTCTCGGGAGACGGAGCGCAGTTCAAGCAGCATGGGCATCGGGCTCGTGGGCCGGGCGCCGGGCCAGCAGCAGGCAGGCGGCGCTGTGTTGAGGGGCTAGGGAAACCGTGGCCGGCCGCTGTTGGCTACAGGCGGGCACGGCCGCGCTGCAGCGCGCCTGGAAACGGCAGCCGGCCGGCGGATGCAGCAGGTTGGGCACGGTGCCGGGGATGCCAGCCAGCATCTGCGCCGGCTTGCGCGGATGCGGCACGGACGCCAGCAGGCCGCGGGTGTAGGGATGGCGCGGATCGTCGAACAGGCTGGCGACCGGCGCGGTTTCGACCACGGTGCCGGCATACATCACCGCGACGCGGTCGCACACGCGCGAGATCACGCCCAGGTCGTGGGAGATCAGCAGGATGGCCAGGCCCAGGTCGCGCCGCAGTTCGTCCAGCAGGTCCAGGATCTGCGCCTGGATGGTGACGTCCAGCGCCGTGGTGGGCTCGTCGGCGATCAGCAGCGACGGCGAGCCGGACAGCGCCATGGCGATCAGCACCCGCTGGCGCTGGCCGCCGGACAGCTGGTGCGGATAGCGGGCCAGCTGCGTGTCCGGATTGGGCAGGTGCACGCGCGCCAGCATGTCCGCGGCCAGTTGCCGGCGCTGGCGCGCGCTGCGGCGTTGCGCGCGCGGCTTGGCGGCGTCGTGCGCGGCGATCACGGCCGACATCTGGTCGCCGATGGTGAACAGCGGATTCAGGTACGTCATGGGGTCCTGGAAGATCATCGCGATCTCCACGCCGCGTATCCTGCGCATGGCGGCTTCGTCCAGGCCCAGCAGGCTCTGCCCGCGGTAGCGCAGGTCGCCGCCGGCCACGCGCGCCGGCGGACTGGGCACCAGCCCCAGCACGCTCTTGGCGGTGACCGACTTGCCGCAGCCGGTTTCGCCCACGATGCCCAGGCTTTCGCCCGGGGCGATGCTGAGCGTGACGCCGTCGAGCGCCTGGTAGCAGCCGTCGAAGGTGTCGAAATGCAGGCGGAAGTCGTCGAATTCCAGCAGGGGAGCCGTCATGGTGTCAGCTCCGCTGCTTGGGATCGAGCACGTCGCGCAGGCCGTCGCCGATCAGGTTGAAGCCCAGCACCGTGAGGTAGATGGCCAGGCCAGGAAAGGCCGAATACCACCACCATTGCGGCAAATAGTTGCGTCCCACGGAAATCATCGCGCCCCACTCCGGCGAGGGCGGCTGCGCGCCCAGGCCCAGAAAGCCCAGGCTGGCCGCGCTGAGAATCGCCATGCCCATGTCCATGGACGCCTTGATGACGATGGGCGAGACGCAGTTGGGCAGGATGTGCACGAACACGATGCGCAGCGGCCCGGCGCCCATCATGCGGGCGGCGTCGATGTAGACCTCGCCCTTGAGCGACAGCGTCTTGGCCTGGACCAGCCGCACATAGCCCGGCCACCACACCAGCGACAGCGCGATCATGGCGTTCAGGATGCCCGGCCCCAGCGCGCCCACGATGGCGATGGCCAGCACCAGCCCCGGCACCGACAGGAAGATGTCGGTGACGCGCATGATCAGCTCCTGCACGCGGCCGCCGAAGTAGCCGGCGATCACGCCCAGCGGCACGCCGATCAGCACGGCGATGCCGGTGATGGTCAGCCCGATCTGCAGCGAAGTGCGCGCGCCCAGCAGCACACGCGACAGGATGTCGTTGCCCATTTCGTCGGTGCCGAACCAGTGCGCCGGGCTGGGCGGCAGCAGCTTCTGCGCCAGCTTGACGGAGCCGGCCGCGTCTTCCGGATAGGGCGCCAGCCAGGGCGCGAACAGCGCCACCAGCAGGAAGCCGACGACGATGGCCAGCCCCAGCATCGCGGACTTGTTGCGCGCGAAGGTGGCGGCGTACAGCCGCAGCTGGCGCGACAGCCCGTGGCGGGCCGGTTGCGGCTGCGGCGGGGAAATGGCGGTGGTGGTGGACATGAGGCTCAGCCCTGATGGCGGACGCGCGGGTCCAGCGCGCCGTAGACGATGTCGATGACGAAGTTGATCAGCATGAAGCTCGCGCCCAGCACCAGCGTGACGCCCATGATGGGCTGGAAGTCCGAGTTCATCGTGGCCTGCACCGCGTACAGCCCGATGCCGGGCCAGTCGAACACCGATTCGATCAGCACGGTGCCGCCCAGCATCCAGCCGAAGCGCAGGCCTATCATGGCCAGGGTCGGCAGCATGGCGTTGCGCAGGGCGTACTTGGCGATCACGCGCCACGGCGCCACGCCGTGCGCGCGCGCCGCCACGATGTAGTCCTGGCGCAGCACTTCCAGCATCTCGGCGCGGTTGACGCGGATGATGGACGCCAGCGCCGGAAACGCCAGCGCCAGCGCCGGCAGGATCATGTAGCCCAGGGCCGAGGCGAAGGTCTCGACGTCGCCATGCAGCAGGCTGTCCACGGTGTAGAAGCCGGTGATGGTGTCGGGCGGAAAGGCCAGCATGTCCAGCCTGCCGCCCAGCGGCAGCCATTCCAGGTGCTGCGCGAACACGTATTTCAGCAGCAGCCCCAGCGAGAACATCGGAAAGGCCACGCCCGAGGTCGACAGCAGGCGGATGAGGTGGTCGGGCCAGCGGTTCTGCGTGGCCGCGGCCACGGTGCCCAGCAGCACGCCGCCCACGATGGCCAGCAGGATGGAGAAGCACACCAGTTCCAGCGTGGCCGGGAAAAAGCGCAGCAGGTCCTGGAACACCGGCCGGGTGGTGGTGATGGAGCGCCCCAGGTCGCCCTGCACCACGCCGCCGAGGTAGGTGGCGAACTGCGCCAGCACCGGGCGGTCCATGCCGTATTCCTCACGGATGGTCTGCACCATGGCATCGGTGGCGTTGGGGCCAGCCGCCAGGCGGGCCGGGTCGCCCGGCGCGACATGCGAGATGGTGAAGGTGATGGCCAGCAGGCCGGCCAGCATCAACAGCATGAACGCCGAGCGTTTGACGATGAAGCGCAGCATGCTAGCGGCCGATGTACAGCGGATACAGGTCGAATTCGCTGGCCATGCGGATCGGCGAGTCCACCAGGCCCTGCACGTAATCGCGCGAGGCCGTGGTGCGGTCGCGGATCATGCCGAAGATCTCGGGCTGGGCGGCCACGATGCGGCGCTGGATGTCTTCGTACAGCGGCTTGCGCTCGGACCAGGCGGACAGCGTGCGGGCGCGTTCGATCAGCGCGAACAGTTCCGGATCGTTCAGGAAGTGCGTGCCGTAGTACTGGCCCCAGGAACCCTTGTGGTACATGTAGGCGACCGAATCGGGATCGATCGACATGACCGAGGTGAACGAGGCGAAGATGTCGGGCGAGGTATCGGCCTTGGCGCCGCGCGCCACCATGTTGGGCCAGGTCAGCGGCACCATGCGCACGCCGATGCCCAGCGGCTTGAGGTTGTCGATCAGCAGCAGGCCCATCTGGCGTTCTTCCTCCAGGCCCTGCACGTACACGTATTCCAGTTCGATGCCGCCCTGCGGCCATTTCGATTTGGCCAGGTACTGGCGCGCGCGCTCCATGTCGCGGCGCGGCATCTCCGGCATCGCCATGTATCCCTGCACCGACGGCGAGAACGGGCTTTCCATCAGGCGCGCCTTGCCGTTGTAGATCTTCAGCAGCGATTCGTAGTCGAACGCGTAGGCCAGCGCGCGGCGCAGGTTCAGGTCCGACATGTACTTGCCCTGGGTGTTGAACTTCAGGCCGAATCCGCCCATGCCGGGCTTGCGTCCGATCTTCACGCCCTTGACCGAAGAGAGCTGGTCGATGTCCTCGGGCGAGAGGCTGGCGGCGATGTCGATCTCGCCGCGCGCCAGCGCCGCGCGGCGGCTGGAGTTCTCGGTGATGACGCGGTAGATGATGCCGCCCAGGCGCGCCTTCTCGGGCTGCGACCAGCCCTTCCAGTAGTCGTTCCAGGTTTCCAGCTCGTACAGGGAGTTCGGCTCCACGCGCTTGACGCGGAACGGGCCGGAGCCGGCCGTGTGTTCGGTCAGCCATTGCTGGCCGTAGTCGCCGTTCTGTTCGTGTTCCATCGCCTGCTTGACGTTGACGATGTACCACCACGGCATCAGACCCAGGAACGCGGCGTAGGGGCGCGTGAGCTTGAAGCGGATGGTCTGCGGGTCGTCCACCACGATGTTCTCGGGCTTGAGGAAGTCCGCGTACATCCAGGCCGGTCCCTTGTTCAGCTTGAGCGTGCGCTCGAACGAGGCCTTCACGGCGGCGGCGTCGACGGGGTCGCCGTTCTGGAAGCGGGCGCGCGGGTCGAGCTTGAAGGTCCATTCCGAGGCGTCGGCGTTGGACGACCACGAGGTCGCGAGCCAGGGCTTGAGTTCGGGCGGATCGCCTTCGTACTTGAGCAGCGCGTCGTAGGTGGCCTGCTGGATGGTGCGGATGGACAGGTCGTATTTCTGCGCCGGGTCCATCACGGAGACGGCCTGCTGGCCTCCGATGACGAGGATGCGCTTGCCGTTGGAGGTTTCGAACGCATGCGAGGCCATCGGCGCGCAGGCGATGGTCGCTGCCAGAAGAAAGGTGCTGAGGCGTTGCCGCATTGGTGTTTCCCCTTGTATATCGCTTGCCGGTCGGTGCCGGAGGCCGTGGCCCGATATTTGCAGATGCATCAGGCCACGGCAAATAAATACGAAGAATGCGGCACATAGGTTCAACACATGCAGGCGCATGATTTGGGTCTATGCGAGACATGCGCATATTCAATTTGCCCGCCGTATTCGCAGCGAAGTAAGGTTTGTTTCCCATTCCGGCTCACTTCTGACTTCATCGAACCATGCTATCTGTAGCCGCAAGCACGAACACCGGAACGCGCGTCGTTTCCGCCGAAGAGATGGAAGCCCTGGCCGTGGGCGCCTGGATTCTGGGCACCGGCGGCGGCGGCGATCCCTACCAGAAACTGTTGAACATGCGCCAGCTGTACAAGAAGGGCTACAGCGTTTCGCTGCTGGACCCCATGTACCTGGAAGACGAAGACCGCGTGGCGGTGGTGTCGGGCATGGGCGCGCCGCTGGTCGGTCAGGAACGCCTGGCCGATCCGCATTTCGCGGTCAAGCCGGTGCGCATGATGGAGGAGTATTGCGGCGCGCGCTTTCGCGCCGTGATGGCCTTGGAGATCGGCGGCGGCAACGGCCTGCAGCCCTTCATGGTGGCGGCCCTGACCGGCCTGCCGGTGGTCGACGCCGACAGCATGGGCCGGGCCTATCCCGAAGCCCAGATGACGAGCTTCGCCGCCAACGACTTGCCCATGTATCCGCTGGCGGTGGCCGACATCCGCGACAACGAAGTCATCGTCACCCGCGCGGCCTCGGCCACCTGGGTCGAGCGCCTGAGCCGCAAGGTGGTGGTCGAAATGGGCTCCACGGCGGCGACCTGCAAGACGCCGCGCCGCGGCAGCGAGGTCAAGGACCACGGCATTCTCTACACCGTCAGCAAGGCCATCCGCCTGGGCGAAGTGGTGCTGCGCGCGCGCCGCCAGCATGCCGACGTGATCGGCGCCGTGCTGCAGGAGACGGCCGGCAAGCGCATGTTCAGCGGCAAGGTCATCGACGTGGAACGCCGCACCACGGCCGGCTTTCTGCGCGGCCGCGCGGTGCTGGAAGGGCTGGGCGAGGACCGCGGCTCGCGCTACACGCTGCACTTCCAGAACGAATTCTCGGTGGGCGAGCGAGACGGCGTGCCCGAGGTCATGACGCCCGACCTGATCTGCGTGCTGGACTCGGTCAGCGGCGACGGCATCGGCACCGACGTGCTGCGCTTCGGCCAGCGCGTGAGCGTGCTGGCGCTGCCCGCGCCTGCCGTTTTCACCACGCCGCGCGGCCTGGAGCTGGTCGGTCCGCGCGCCTTCGGTTTCGACTTCGACTATCGCTCGGTCTTCGCATAGAGCCCTCACATGAAACACATAGGCATAGACGTAGGCGGCACCAACACGGACGCCGTATTCGTGCAGGACAACAAGGTGCTGGGCGCGGTCAAGTCGCCCACCACCGCTGACGTCACCAGCGGCGTGCGGCGCGCGCTGGCCGCGCTGATCCAGGCCTGCCCGCAGGCCGGCGAGCCCGACGCGGTGATGATAGGCACCACCCATTTCACCAACGCCGTGGTGCAGCGGCGCGACCTGGAGCCGGCCGCCGCGCTGCGCGTGTGCCTGCCGGCCGCTGCCTCGCTGCTGCCGTTCTGCGACTGGCCGGAGGACCTCGCGCAGAAGGTCAACGGCGGCACCTACCTGGTGCAGGGCGGCCATGAATTCGACGGCCGCGAACTGATGCCGCTGGACGAACGCGCGGTGCGCGACGCCGCGCGCGCCATCCGCGCCTCGGGCATTTCCACGGTGGCGGTCAGCGGCGTGTTCTCGCCGCTGATCGGCGCGGCCGAACTGCGCGCCGGCGAGATCCTGCTGCAGGAGCATCCCGATTGCCGCATCACCTATTCGCACCAGCTGGGCCGCATCGGCCTGCTGGGCCGCGAGAACGTGGCGCTGTTGAACGCCACGCTGATCGACCTGGCGCACAAGACCACCGACGCCTTCGTGCAGGCGCTTGCCGACAGCGGCATCCGCGCGCCGCTCTTTCTGACGCAGAACGACGGCACGGTCACGCTGGCCGAGAACGCGCGCGATTTTCCCGTGCATTCCTTCGCGTCCGGCCCCACCAACTCCATGCGCGGGGCCGTGTTCCTGGCCTCCATCAACGACGCCGTGGTCTGCGACGTGGGCGGCACCACGGCCGACGTGGGTTATGTGCACAACGGCTTTCCGCGCCAGGCCAACAACATGGTGGAAGTGGGCGGGGTGCGCACCGCGTTCCGCATGCCCGACCTGCTGTCCATCGGCGTGGGCGGCGGCACGCTGGTGGACCCGCAGACGCTGCGGGTCGGCCCGGTCAGCGTCGGCCACCGCCTGCTCGAAGAGGCGCTGGTGTTCGGCGGCACGCAGCTCACCTGCACCGACATCGCGGTTGCCGCGGGCCTGGCGGACATCGGCGACCGTTCCCGCGTGGCGCATCTGGACCCGGCGATGGTGCGCGGCGCGCTGGCGCGCATGCACGACGCCATTTCCGAAGCCTGCGACCGCATGAAAAGCGACGCGCGCGAGGTGCCGCTGATCGCGGTGGGCGGCGGCTCGGTGCTGATCCCGGATCGGGTCGCGGGCTTTTCCGAAGTGGTGCGCGTCGAGAACCACGCCGTGGCCAACGCAGTGGGCGCGGCCATCGCGCAGGTCTCGGGCGAGGTCGACCAGATCTTCACCAACCTGGGCCGCGAGGAACTGCTGGAGCGCGCGCGCGGCATCGCGGTCGAGCGCGCCGTGGCCGCCGGCGCGGACCCCGCCACGATCAGCGTGATCGAACAGGAAGACATTCCGCTGGCCTACCTGCCGGGCAACGCCGTCCGGGCGCGGGTCCGCGTGGTGGGCGAGATCGCCGGCCGCGCGCACTAGGCACGGGAACCTGGGTTGCACCTGCTGCCGCCATTTCCGGCGTCGGGTTGCACCCGCGCGCGGCGGGCGCGCCGCCGCGCGCATGCAAGAGGCTCGCAATAATGGGTTATCCCTAGTTGAGCCGCGCAGCAACCCGTCGATATGCTCTGGTTAACCGTAGATACCGCAGGTTTCTACCCAGGATACTAGCCGGCTGCTGCTGACAAGGAACCAGGGATTTGCATAACGCGCCTCCTTTGAACTCGGCCGCCACGGCCGTCCGGGACCGGACCCTGCGGGTGATTCCGTGGGCGACGTGGTTGCATCGCGTCTTCGTCGTGCTCATGTACGCGTTCATGCTCAGCCCCATCGTGCTGGTGGTCTGGCTGAGCTTCTTCAAGGACGCCATTCTCTACTTCCCGCCGTCGGGCTATACGCTGTCCTGGTACGTGAAGGCCTGGGAAAACCCGGCTTTCGCCAACGGCTTCATCTTCAGCCTGCAGGTCTCGCTGGTGGCGGCCGCCATCGGCGTGGCCCTGGGCGTGCTGGCCGCGGTCGGCATCGCGCGCTACCGCTTCAGCGGCAGCAAGAGCATCAACACCCTGCTGCTGTCGCCGCTGCTGATTCCCGGCATCGTGGCCGGCGTGGGCATCTACCTGTTCTATCTGCGCGCCGAAGAAGCGCTGGACCAGGACATCATCGGCACCTTCGGCGGGCTGGTGATCGCGCACATCTGCCTCACCATTCCGTGGACGGTCCGGCTGGTCACGGCCGGCATGGCTGGCCTGGACGGCTCCATCGAAGAGGCCGCGCGCAACCTGGGCGCCAGCGCGCCGGTCGCGTTCATGCGGGTCACGCTGCCCATGCTGCGCCCGTCCATCGTGGCCGCGGCGCTGTTCAGCTTCGTGGTGTCGTTCGAGAACCTGGAGCTGTCGCTGTCGTTGGTCGGCCCCGGCCGCACCACCTTGCCGATCGCGATCATGCAGTACCTCGAATTCAACCTGGACCCGACCATCGCCGCGGTGGCCTCGGTGCAGATTCTGCTGTTGGGCATCATCATGCTAGTGACCGACCGCTACGTGAAACTCAGTCAGGTGGTATAGAAGATGGCGAAGGTCTCTATCGAAAACATCCGCAAGCAGTTCGGGCAGGCGGTGGCGGTATCCGATTTCTCGCTGGAGATCGGCGACGGCGAACTGGTGGCGTTCCTGGGCCCCAGCGGCTGCGGCAAGACCACCACGCTGCGCATGATCGCCGGCTTCATCGCGCCCACGGCCGGACGCATCCGCATCGGCGACACCGACGTGACGCGCCTGCCGGTGCACAAGCGCGACACGGGCATGGTGTTCCAGCGCTATGCGCTGTTTCCGCACATGACGGTGGCCGAGAACGTGGCCTTCGGGCTGGAGATGCACAAGGTTCCCAAGGCCGACCGCGACGCCAGGATCAGGCGCGTGCTGGACATGGTGCGCATGAGCGAGCTGCGCGAGCGTTATCCGCGCCAGCTCTCCGGCGGGCAGCAGCAGCGCGTCGCGATCGCGCGCGCGCTGGCCATCGAGCCCAAGGTGTTCCTGCTCGACGAGCCCTTGTCCAACCTGGACGCCAAGCTGCGCGTGGAAGTGCGCGAGGAGATCCGCGCGCTGCAGCAGCGCCTGGGCCTGACCACGGTATTCGTCACGCACGACCAGGAAGAGGCGCTGGCGATCGCCGACCGCATGGCCATCATGCACGACGGCATCGTGCAGCAGGTCGGCTCGCCGGACACGCTGTACGAGCGGCCGGCCAATCTGTTCGTGGCCGATTTCCTGGGCAAGATGAATGTGTTCAAGGGGCGCGGCGAAGCCGGCAACGTCTTCCAGACCGACGCCGGCCAGCGCATCGCGGCTCCCGGCGGCGCCGGCGCCACGCACCTGGGCGTGCGCCCCGAGCGCGTGAGCCTGCGCGCGCAGCCGGCCGGCGGCAACGCACTGGCGGGCGTGGTCGAGTCCTCGCTGTACCTGGGTTCGGTGCTGGAGGTGCGGGTGCAGCTGGAAGGCGGCGAGCGCATGCTCAGCCAGGTCGTCAACGCCGGCGCGCGCCAGGCGCAGCCGGCGGCCGGCGAGCGCGTCTACGCGTGCTTCGAGCCGGACGACTGCGTGGCGTTCACGCAATAGGAGCCGCCATGACGACCGCGACGCAGAACGGGCCCCGCCGGGGCTGGCTGGGGCCGGGGCTGGCGTTTCCGGCCTCGCTGGTGGTGCTGGCCATCATCATGGTGCCCATCCTGCAGCTGGCGCGCTACAGCTTCAACCGTTTCGATCCCGCGGAGCTGATGCAGTCCGCCTTCACCTTCGACAACTACGCCAAGTTCTTCGGCGACCCCTACTACCGCGACGTATTCCTGACGACGCTGGGCATCGCCGGGCTGTGCACCGTGCTGGCGCTGGTGCTGGGCTTTCCGGTGGCGTATTTCCTGGCGCGCACGCAAAGCCGCTACAAGAGCCTGTTCGTGATCCTGCTGGTGTTTCCGCTGATGGTGGGCAACGTGGTGCGCGCCGCCGGCTGGATGGTGGCGCTGGGCAACGCCGGGGTGGTGAACGCCGTGCTGCAGGCAATGGGCCTGATCGACGGGCCGCTGACCATGATGTACACGCCCACGGCCGTGGTGATCGGCACCACCGCCGTGGTCATGCCGTACCTGATCCTGACGCTGCAAAGCGTGCTCGAAGGCATGGACCTGTCGGTGGAAGAGGCCGCGCGCAACGTGGGCGCCAGCTTTTTCACCACGCTGCGCCGCATCGTGCTGCCGATCGCCGCGCCCGGCGTGGCGGCCGGCACCATGCTGGTGTTCATCCTGTGCATGAACGCCTATGCCACGCCGGTGCTGCTGGGCGGCTCCGGCCTGACCATGATGGCGCCGGCGCTGTACGACCAGATCACCAAGGCCTCGAACTGGCCGTTCGGCGCCGCGCTGGCCGTGGTGCTGGTCTGCGGCACCCTCGTCATCGCCCTGATTTCCAACTGGCTGATCCATCGCCGCTACCTCAAGACCATGGCGTCCTGAGTCCGGCGCCACACAAGGAATTCCTCATGGCTTCTGTACTGTTCAAGAACGCGAACCTGCTCGATCCCTTGCAGGCGGAATTGCTGGAAGGCCAGCACGTGCTGGTCGAGGACGGCGTCATCAAGGAAGTCTCCGACCGGCCGATCGCGGCGGCGTCGGCGCGCGTGATCGACGCCGCCGGCCGCACGCTCATGCCGGGGCTGATCGACCTGCACGCGCACGTGATGGCCACGCAGCTCAACCTCAGCGCCCAGGGCGTGCTGCCCGACGCGCTGGTGATGATGCGCGCCGTGCCCATCATGGCCGCGATGCTGCGCCGCGGCTTCACCACCGTGCGCGACGCGGGCGGCGCGGGCTGGGGCCTGAAGTGCGCCGTCAACGAAGGCACGGTCCAGGGGCCGCGCCTGTTCATCTCGGGCCGCGCCATCAGCCAGACCGGCGGCCACGGCGACCCGCGGCCGCGCTCCGACCATCTGCGCCCCATGAGCTTCTGCGGCTGCTGCTTCCGCGCCGGCGACATCGGCCGCGTGGCCGACGGCATCGACGATGTGCGCAAGGCGGTGCGCCAGGAACTGCAGATGGGCGCCGACCAGATCAAGATGATGGCCTCCGGCGGCGTGGCCTCGCCGACCGACCCGATCGCGTCCTACGGCTATTCGGAAGATGAAATCCGCGTGATCGTCGAGGAGGCGGCCGGCCGCCAGACCTATGTGATGGCGCACTCCTACACGGCCGACGCCATCGAGCGCGCCGTGCGCAACGGCGTGCGCACCATCGAGCACGGCAACCTGGTCGACGAACGGGTGGCGCGCTACATGGCCGAGCGCGGCGCCTTCGTCGTGCCCACGCTGGTCACCTACGAAGCGCTGGCCAACGAGGGCGCCGACTACGGCCTGCCGCCGGACTCGGTGGCCAAGATCGCCACCGTGCGCACCGCGGGCCTGCATTCGCTGGAAATCTACAAGAAGGCCGGCGTGAAAATCGGCTTCGGCTCGGACCTGCTGGGGCCGTCGCAGCGCCTGCAGAGCGACGAGTTCCGCATCCGCGCCGAGGTGCTGACGCCGCAGGAAGTGATCCAGTCCGCCACCACCACCGCCGCCGAGGTGCTCAACCAAGTGGGGCAGCTGGGGCGCATCCAGGCCGGCGCGCTGGCCGACGTGCTGCTGGTCGACGGCAATCCGTACCGCGACCTTTCCTGCCTGCTGGGCCAGGGCGAACACCTCGCGCTCATCATGAAGGGCGGCGTCATCGAACACGACGGACTGGGGGCATAGGCGCCATGAGCGATCCCACGCAACTGCAATCCGAAGTCGGCGAAGAGTCGCGCGACGTCAACGCCGCCAAGGGCTGGCATCCGCCTTCGGCGCCGGCGCCGCGCGACCGCGGGCTGGGCCCGTTTCCGCGCCTGATCCTGCGCGGCGCCACCGTGATCGACGGCACCGGCGCGCCGCCCTGGGGCCCGGTGGACATCGTGATCGAGAACGAGCGGATCACGGCGCTGGTCAACGTGGGCACGCCGCACAAACCCATCGACCCCAAGCGGCGTCCCGGCCCGGGCGACCACGAGATCGACTGCCACGGCAAGTTCGTCACGCCGGGTTTCGTGGATGCGCACGCGCACATCGGCACGCCGTACCACGCCATGAGCGGCATCGTGCCGCCGGCCGACTACATCTACCGGCTGTGGCTGGCGCACGGCGTGACCACGGTGCGGGAAATGGGCGCCATGGGCGGGCTGGGCTGGACGCTGGAGCAGCGCGAGCTGTCGGCGGCCAACAAGATCGCCGCGCCGCGCATGATCGTGCATTCGGTGTTCCCCGCGGTCAACGACCGGGTCAAGACCATCCACACGCCTGAGCAGGGGCGCGAGTGGGTGCGCAAGCTGGCCGCGCGCGGCGCCGACGGCATCAAGTTCTTCGGCGCGCCGCCGGCCATCATGCAGGCCGCGCTGGACGAGGCGGCGCAGCTGGGCCTGCGCTCGGGCTGCCACCATGCGCAGATGGCCGTCACCCGCGTCAACGCGCTGAAGTCGGCGCGCTGGGGCCTGACCAGTTCCGAGCACTACTACGGCCTGCCCGAGGCCTTGTTCGAGGACCGCGTGGTGCAGTCGTTTCCCACCGACTACAACTACAGCGACGAGTACTACCGCTTCGCCGCCGCCGGGCAGACCTTCATGCAGGCCGCCCAGCCGGGTTCGGCAAAATGGCGCGAGGTCATGGACAGTTTCCTGGAACTGGGCCACACCTTCGTGCCCACCTTCAACATCTACGACGCCAACCGCGACCTGATGCGCGCGCGCCGCGCCGACTGGCACGACCAGTACACCTGGAAGGCGGTGTGGAAATACTTCCAGCCGCAGCGCGGCGGGCACGGCGCCTACTGGTACCGCTGGAGCACCACCAACGAGATCGAGTGGAAGCAGAACTACCGCCTGTGGATGCAGTTCATCAACGAGTACAAGAACCAGGGCGGGCGCGTGTGCGCCGGCAGCGACTCGGGCTTCATCTACCAGATCTACGGCTTCGGCTTCATCCGCGAACTGGAACTGCTGCAGGAAGCGGGCTTTCATCCCATCGAAGTGCTGCGCGCCGCCACCTCGCAGAGCGCGGCGCTGCTGGGCATCGACGACGACACCGGCTCCATCGACGTGCAGAAGCGCGCCGACCTGCTGATCCACAACCAGAATCCGCTGACCGACTTCAAGCTGCTGTTCGGCACCGGCGCCATGCGCCTGAACGACGAGACCGCGCAGGTCGAATGGCAGCGCTGCCTGGAGACCACGATCAAGTCCGGCGTGGTGTACGACACGGCCGAACTGCTGGCCGACGTGCGCGACATGGTGCGCGACAGCTGGGCGGGCGATCCGGACGGCGAACGTCCGCCCTTGGGCGGCTCGCCCGCCGGTTCGCCGTGCGACGACGGACAGGCGGCGCCCTGACATGGCGGTCGATCTGTTCCTGCTTTGCGGGTTCCTGGGCAGCGGCAAGACCACGCTGCTGGTGGACTACCTGCGCACCGGCGCGGCCGATACCGGCGTGATCGTCAACGAGGCGGGCGAGGTCGGCGTGGACGGGGCCATCGTCGCCAACGACAGCGACAGCGTGCCGATGACCCTGCTGGCCAACGGCTGCGTCTGCTGCTCGCTGCGCAGCGACCTGGTCCATACGCTGAGCGCGCTGCTGGACGCGCCGCGCCCGTCCGGCGCCGGGCCGCTCAAGCGCGTCATCCTGGAGTGCAGCGGCCTGTCGCGCCCCGGGCCGGTGATCGCGTCGCTGGCCGATCCGGAGCTGGCCAGGCGCGGCCTGCGGCTGACAGTGGTCTGCACCGACGACTGCGGACGCGATCCCGATGCGCTGGCCGAAATGGACGAGGCCATGGCGCAGTTCGGCGCGGCCCATCGCATCGTGCTGACCAAGACCGATCTGCTGCCCGCGGCGGCCCTTGCCCAACGCGCGGCGCGCGCCGCCGCGCTCAATCCGCTGGCCGCGGTCATCGCCGAGCCGGACCGCGAGCGCGCCGTGGCGGCGGCGTTCGCGCCTGCGCAGGGCACGGCCGATCTGGCCGCGCTGGCCGCGCACATGCTGGCCGCCGGCGGCGCGGCGGCGGCGCATCCGCGCATCCGCGTCATGGCGGCGCGCGCCCGCGCCGGCATCAGCTGGACGGACTTTTCGGAATGGCTGGACGACCTGGCCGGCTTTTGCGGCGAGCGCCTGCTGCGCGTCAAGGCCGTGGTGCGGGTCAGCGACTGCGCCGAGCCCATCCTGATCCAGTCGGTCGGCGCCACCTTCAGCGCGCCGCAGCGCCTGACGCGCCAACCCGACGCGCGCGACGCCATCATCGTCATCGCCCGCGACATCGACGCCGAGGCGATCCGGGCCTGGGCGCCCGCCGCGCCGGTGGAGATGCTTGCCTGATTTTTCGCAGTAAACCGTCAGTTCTCTTCGATACGAGGTCGTTATGCAAGACAAAAACCTGACTCGCCGTGGCTTCATCAAGACGGCCTCCGGCCTGGCGCTGGCTCCCGCCCTGGGCTGGGTGCCGGGCATGGCGCAAGCCGCAGGCAAGGAAATCGTCGTGGGGACCTGGGGCGGCGACTACCAGAACCTGCTGCAGCAAATCATCAATCCCATCGTCGGCAAGGACGGCGTGAACGTGGTGTACGACACCGGCAACGCCGTGGGCCGCGTGACCAAGCTGCGCGCCGAAAAGAATTCGCGCCGCGGCAGCATGGACGTGGCGCTGCTGGGCGAAGTGGACATGTACGACGCCGAGCGTTCGGGCGCGCTGGCGCCGCTGGACACCGCCAAGCTGCCCAACCTGGCGCACGCCATCGGCGCGTTGAAAACGCCGTATTCTATCCCGCACATCTTCAGCGCGATGACGCTGGTCTACAACACCGAAAAATTCCCTACTCCGCCGGATTCGCTGGAGGTGCTGCTGGACCCGAAATGGAAGGGGCAGGTGGGCTTCTCGGACATCCTGTACCTGTACAACGCCGTGTTCGTCGGCCTGGGCGCGGGCGGCGACACCAAGAGCTTCGAAGGCGGCAAGCGCTTCCTGGCCAAGCTCAAGCCCAACGCGCCGCGGATCTATCCGTCCAACGAGGCGGTGGCGGCGGCCTTCAAGTCGGGCGAGATTGCGATTGCCTGCATGTGGAAGGCGCGCGCGCTGCAATGGCGCGACAGTGGCCTGCCGCTGGGTTTCGTGATCCCGAAGGAAGGTTCGGTGCCGGTGGCGTTCGAGGCCGCCGTGGCCAAGAACAGCCGCAACAAGGACGCGGCCTGGGCATACCTGAACGCCATGCTCGATCCGCAGGGCCAGATCGCGTTCGCCGAGAAGATGGGCTATGCGCCCACCGTCACCAACGCCACGCTGCCCGAGCCGCTCAAGCGCGTGGGCTTCTCGGACGCCGAGGTCAAGCTGCTGCACGCCTACGACCTGAAGGGCCTGACCGAAAAGAAGGCCGACATCCTGGAATTCTGGAACAAGGAATTCAAGGCGGGCTGAGCGCGCCGGCTTGCCGCAAAAGGGCGTCCCGCAAGGCCGGGGGGCGCCTTTTTTTTGTCCGCAGTGATTGAGATGTTATATCATTCGATTCTCATTTGTAATGATATAACATTTAGAGGATCATCATGCGTGGCAAAAAGCAAGGGCGGGAACATGGACGGGAGTTTCGCGGCAGGCTGGCGCCGCTGGCCTGCGCGCTGATGCTGGCCGCGCCGGCGGCCCAGGCGCAGGAAGAGGGCGCGGCGACGCTGGCGCCCATTACGGTGTCGGCCAATCCGCTGGGCCTGGACCTGAACAGCACCACGCTGCCGGCCTCGGTGCTGGAAGGCGGCGAGCTGACCGAGCAGCGCACCGGGACGCTGGGCGAGACCCTGAAAAACCTGCCCGGGGTCAATAGCGACACGTTCGGGGCCGGCGCCAGCCGTCCGGTGATCCGCGGCCAGACCGCGCCGCGCGTGAAGGTCCTGTCCGACGGTTCCGAAGTGATGGACGCGTCCAGTATCTCTCCCGACCACGCCGTGACGGTCGAGCCGCTGCTGGCCGAGCGCATCGAAGTGCTGCGCGGCCCGGCCACGCTGCTGTATGGCGGCGGCGCCATCGGCGGGGTGGTCAACGTGGTGGACAAGAAAGTCCCCACCGCGGTGCCCGAGCGCGGCGTCGAAGCCGAGGCCGAGCTGCGCGGCGCCACCGGCACGCGCGAACGGTCGGGCGCGGTCGGCATCACGGCCGGAGCCGACAATTTCGCCGTGCGGGTCGAGGGCCTGAAGCGGCGCAGCAGTGACTACGACGTGCCGGACTGGCCCGGCGGCAAGCTGGAAGGCTCGTACAGCGAATCCTCGCAGGGCTCGGTCGGCATGTCGTGGATCACGCCGCGCGGCTATGTCGGCCTGGCTTTCACGCACCTGGAAAGCAAGTATGGGCTGCCCGGGCACAACCACGAATACGAAGGCTGCCACCCGCATGGCACGCACCTGCATTGCGGCGGCCATGATCACGGCGAGGAGGAGGACGGCCACGATCACGATCACGAGCATGAGCACGGCGACGTGCCCTACGTGAAGCTGCGCAGCAACCGCCTGGACCTGCGCGCCGAATACCAGGATCCGTTCGCGGGCTTTGAAAAAATCCGCCTGCGCGGCGGCCTGACCGACTACCAGCACGACGAGATCGAAGGCGGCGAGGTTGGCACCCGCTTCAAGAACAAGGGCTACGACCTGCGCCTGGAACTGCAGCACAAGCCGGTGGCGGGCTGGCGCGGCGTGGTCGGGTTGCAGAACGCCTACAGCGATTTCAGCGCCGACGGCGAAGAGGCGTTCCTGCCGCGCAGCACGACCCGTTCCTACGGCCTGTTCGTGCTGGAGGAATACCAGTTGAACGACTGGCGTTTCGAGCTGGGCGCGCGCCAGGACTGGCAGCGCATTTCGCCGGCGGACGGCAACCCCCGCAGCAGCCTGTCGGGCACCTCGTTCTCGGCCGCGGCCATCTGGGACTTCGCGCCGCAGTACTCGCTGGCGCTGTCGCTGTCGCGCTCGCAGCGCCTGCCCAGCGCGCAGGAGCTTTATGCCGACGGCGTGCACCTGGCCACCAACACCTATGAACTGGGCAACCCGGACCTGGGCCGCGAGACCTCGCACAACATCGACCTGACCCTGCGCAAGCACACCGGCGACACCACGTTCTCGGCCAGCGTGTTCCACAACCGGGTGAAGAACTACATCTATGCCGACACGCTGGACCGCTACGAGGACTTCCGCCTGATCGAGTACGCCCAGCGCGACGCCGAATTCACCGGCGTGGAAGGCGAGCTGCGCCACCAGTTCACCCCGGTGTTCTCGGCCGCCGTGTTCGGCGACTACGTGCGCGGCAAGCTGACCGGCGGCGAGGGCAACCTGCCGCGGATTCCGGCGGCCCGCGCCGGCGTGCGCGGCAACGTCAAATGGGGGCCGTGGTCGGGCGGCGTGGAGTACGCGCGCGTGTTCGCGCAGAAGGACATCGCGGCCTATGAAGACAGCACGCCCGGCTACAACATGGTCAATGCGGTGGTGGCCTACCGCGGCCAGTACGGCGGCGCGGGTTACGAGGTCTACCTGCGCGGCACCAATCTGCTGAACCGCCTGGCCTATAACCATGCGTCCTTCATTTCCTCGGTGGCGCCGCTGCCCGGACGCAGCGTGCTGCTGGGCGTGCGGATGACATACTGAGGCAGCCGTTGTGCTATTTTCCAGCCATGCCGCCCGGTCCGGAGTCCGCCATGCTGAAGTTCGCCGCCAATCTCTCGATGCTGTATCCGGAACTCGCGTTCCTGGACCGCTATGAGGCCGCCGCGGCCGACGGCTTCGCGGGGGTGGAATGCATGTTCCCGTACGAGGCGCCGGCCGCGCTGGTGCGCGAACGCATCGACGCGGCCGGCGTCGCCCAGGTGCTGTTCAACGCGCCGCCGGGCGTGGCCGGGCGCGGCGAGCGCGGCCTGGCCGCCTTGCCCGGACGCCGGGACGAGTTCCAGGCCGGGATCGAGCTGGCCCTGTCCTACGCCACGACGCTGGCCTGCCCCAACGTGCACGTGATGGCGGGCCTGGCGCCGCAGGGCGCATCGCGCGAGGCCATGCTGGACTGCTATCGGGAGAACCTGGACTGGGCCGCGCGCCAGGCGCGTTCGGCCGGCGTCAACGTGCTGATCGAACCCATCAACACGCGCGACATCCCCGGTTATTTCCTGAACCGCCAGGAAGACGCGCACGCCGTGGTCCAGGCCGTCAACGCGACCAACCTGAAAGTGCAGATGGACCTCTACCACTGCCAGATCGTCGAAGGCGACGTCACCGCCCGGCTGCGCCAGTACCTGCCCACCGGGCGGGTCGGCCATCTGCAGATCGCCGGCGTGCCGCTGCGCCAGGAGCCGGACCGCGGCGAACTGGACTACGGCTGGGTGTTCGGGGTGCTGCGCGAGCTGGGCTACGACGGCTGGATCGGCTGCGAATACCGCCCGGCCGGCGCCACGTCCTCCGGCCTGCGCTGGCTGGCGGCCGCGCGCGCCTGACGCGCGCGGCGCGGCATGCGTAACAGGCGGCGCAAGGTGTAACGGCGGCGTGCGCGCCGGCGGCGCAAGCGTACGATGAAGCCATGTCGATCCTGCCCGGCGCGCCCGGGCGAGGAGCCTATCATGTCTCTGATCGTAGCTGCCCGCTTCGAGGGCTTCGAAGCGGCCCAGGCCGCGGCCGCGCGCCTGTCCGCCAACGGTTTCCCAGACTGGGACGTCAACATCTTCTATGTCAATCCGGCCGGCGAGCATGGCCGCTATCCGCTGGGCGGCGACCGCCGTTCGGACCCGGACGCGGGCCGCGCCGACATGGGCGCCTTTCTGGGCGCCGGCGGCATGGGGGCGGGGTTCGCGGTGTTCGGCGGCTTCGTGATGTCGGAGCTGAGCGACTCCACGCCGCTGATCCTGGCGGCCGCGGGCGTGGGCGCCTATCTCGGCTCGCTTTTCGGCGCGCTGTGGGTGACCGGCCACGGCAGCACCCAGCACGGCTATTTCAATCCCGATGCGCACGCCGAGATCCGCCAGGCCGGCGTCATGGTGGCGGTGCGCGCGCGCCCGCAACGTGAGCTGCTGGCCTGCCGCGTGCTGCGCGACGCCGGCGGCGCCGACGTCGAACACGCCAACGGCCGCTGGCGCAATAACCATTGGGAAGACTTCGACCCGCTGCGGCCGCCCCAGCGGGAAGTGGGTTTCGGCTAAGACCCGGTTTGGCGCCGGCGCGCGTTCTGGCGGCGGGCCGTGGCCGCGCAGCCGGCCGAGGCCACGATGATGCCGCCGATGGCCAGCCATTGCGTCTTGTCCGGGTGCTCGTTGAGCACCACCACGCCGGCCAGCGCGCCCATGGCCGGCTCCATGCTGAGCAGCACGCCGAAGGTCTTTTGCGGCAGGCGCTTGAGCGCCACCATTTCCAGCGAATAGGGCAGGGCGCTGGACAGGATGCCGACGGCGATGCCGGCCAGGATCAGCTTGGGGTCGAGCAGGGCCGCGCCGGCATGCACGGCGCCGATGGGCAGCGCCACCAGCGCGGCCGCCGTCAGGCCCAGCGAGGTCGCCTGCCCGCCGTGCACGTTGCCGGCCATCTTGCCGAAGATGATGTACAGCGCCCAGCACACCGCCGCGCCCAGCGCGTAGGCGATGCCGACGGGGTCCAGGTCGTGCACCGACTGGCCCGTGGGAATCAGCAGCACCAGGCCGGCGGCCGCGCAGGCGATCCAGACGAAGTCGATGGCGCGCCGCGACAGCGCCACGGCCAGGGTCAGCGGCCCGGTGAATTCGATGGCGATCGCCACGCCCAGCGGCAGCGTGCGCAGCGCCATGTAGAACAGCAGGTTCAGGCAGGCCAGCGTCACGCCGTACAGCGCGATCTTGCCGGCGTCGCGGCGCGTGAGCGGAAAGCGCCACGGCCGCCAGAACGCCAGCAGGATCAGCGCGCCGATGGCGATCCGGTAGGCGGTGGTGCCCTGCGCGCCCACCAGGGGGAAAAGCGACTTGGCGAAGGACGTGCCGATGCACAGCGACGCCATCGCGCCGATCAGCGAGAGGGTGGGCAGCAGGGTGGACGGGGAGGCGTTGCGGCCGGTGTTCAAGGTTGCGGTGGTCATGGAAAAAGGCGGCGCGGGCGGATCAGGGCAGGGTTGCGGTGGTGGAATACAGCACGTACAGCGCCAGGGCCAGCATGATGGCTCCCAGCAGGCCTTGCTGCGTGCGCAGGAACCACGGATTGCGGCCGACCCAGCCGCGGATGCGCGAGGCGCCGTAGGCGAAGCCGCTGCCATAGGGCAGGCTGAGCGCCTTCATGGTGATGCCCAGCACCAGCATCTGTATCCAGACCGGCCCGTTTTCCGGACTGGTGAACTGCGGCAGGAACGCGATCATGAAAAGCAGCACCTTGGGGTTCAGCAGATTGGTCATGAAGCCCTGCCAGAACGCGTCGCGCGCATCGCCCGGGCGCGCCGCCAGCGACACCTCGGCCGAGCGGGCGCAGCGCACGATGGCCTTGACGCCCAGATAGCCCAGGTACAGGCCGCCGGCGGCCTTGATCCCGACGAACAGGGAAGGAAAGGCCCGCAGCACCGAAGCCAGCCCCAGCACCACCGCCGGCACCTGGATGAGCCCGGCGGCGACGTTGCCCAGCACGCTGTGGAAGGCGGGCCGGAACCCCTGCGTCATCCCCCGCGTGAGGGTCAGCGCCATGTCGGGGCCGGGCGTGAGCTTGAGCGCCGCGTCGGCGGCGAGAAATAGCAGGAAAAGCTGGAGTGACGGCATGATACGAGGGAGCGGCCCGCCCGCGGCGCGGACGGAGGGCTCCAAGTGTAAGCAAGCCGGCTGATTAATTCCTGCATCCGGAGGCGTCGCAATGAGGTTTCCCGTCGAAATGGGGGCGGATTGCGGCGCGGCTCGGCTTAGAATCGACGGCGGGCCCGTCCCGCCCGCTTTCAACACGTTCCGAGACCTTTATGGAACTAGACGATTTCGATCTCCAGATCCTGCAAAGCCTGCAGGAAGACAACCAGCGCACCAGCCAGGAGGTCGCGCAGCGCGTGAACCTGTCGCCGGCGTCCTGCCTGCGCCGGATGAAGCGGCTGCGCGAGACCGGCGTGGTCATGGGCGACGTGTCCGTGGTCGACCCGGCCGCCGTCGGACGCGGAATCATGATGGTGGTGCTGGTCACGCTGGAGAGCGAGCGCGCCGACAAGCTGGACCATTTCAAGCGCGCCATGCTGGGGGCGTCGGAAATCATGCAATGCCTGTCGGTCACCGGGGACGTCGATTTCGTGCTCACCCTCACCATGCGCGACATGGACGAATACGAGGCCTTCGCCCAGCGCCATTTCTGGGGCAACCCCAACGTCAAGCGCTTCTCCACCCTGGTGGTGATGAACCGGGCCAAATACGGGATGACGGTCCCGATCGGCTGAGGCCGGAACGCGGCGCTCGCTCGCGACATCCAACCCCATATGCAAGCGCGTTTCGCGCCATTCCGGCGCGCCGCCACGCCTGCATCCATCGTCTTGGGGGGTGAAATGAAAGCGATTCAGACTACATGGTTCTGTGCCCTGGTCCTGGCCGGCGCCAGCGCGTTCGCGCACGGCAACGGCCCGACCGACCCGCAGATCGCGGCCATCGTCGTGGTGGCCAACCAGGTGGACGTGGACGCCGGCAAGCTGGCGCAGCAGAAATCCGACGCCAAGGAAGTCCGCGAGTTCGCCGCGCTGATGGTCACCGACCATACGGCGGTGAACAAATCGGCCGGCGAACTGGTGCAGAAGCTCAAGGTCACGCCCGAGGCCAACCCTACCAGCGCCAGCCTGCAGAAAGGCGGCGACGAGAACCTGGCCAAGCTCAAGGGCCTGAAGGGCGCGGCGTTCGATAAGGCCTACGTCGACCACGAAGTGGCCTATCACGAGGCGGTCATCCAGGCCCTGGACGGCACCCTGATCCCGGGCGCACACAACGCCGAGCTCAAGGCCCTGCTGGTCCAGGTGCGGCCCGCGTTCATCGCGCACCTGGAGCATGCCCGCCAGTTGCAGAAGAGGCTCGCCGGTGGCTAGGGCGAACCTGCCCGCAGTGTGGCGGCGCGCCGGCGCCGCCGCGCTCTGCGCGGGCCTGCTGCTGGCCGGCGCGCCGGCGCGCGCCGCGGACGGATCGGCGGCCGAACACGTCGTGACCATGGAAGGCATGCGGTTCGTCCCGGCCACGCTGGCGGTGCGGCGCGGAGACCGGGTGACCTGGGTCAACAAGGACCTGGTGCCGCACACCGCCACCGCGCAGTCGAAGGCCTTCGATTCGGGGGCCATCGCCGCCGGCGCGTCCTGGACCTACACTGTCGACGAGACGGGCAGCATCGCCTATGTCTGCCTGTTCCATCCGACCATGCAGGCGACCCTGGTCGCGCAATGACGAGGCGGAGGTTGAACGCATGAACACCGTGGCGGCGCCGGCCGCAGTGCTGGCCGAAGAGAACGACCTGGCGCTCGCGCGCCGCATCGCGGCGGGCGAGGCCGCCGCGTTCGAACTGATGATGCGCCGCCACAACCGGCGGCTGTACCGCCTGGCGCGCGCCACCCTGCGCAACGACGCCGACGCCGAAGAGGCCTTGCAGGAAGCGTACCTGGCCGCGTACCGCTCGATCGCGCGGTTCCGCGGCGACGCCTCGCTTTTCACCTGGCTGTCGCGGCTGGTCCTGAACGAGTGCTATGGCCGCCTGCGCAAGCGCGGACGCCGCGAGGCGCTGTGCCCCATGGCCGACGACATCGAAGACGAGGCTGACGCGATGACGATCAACGACTTCGATCCGCCCTACCACGCGGCGGCGCGCGCGCAGCTGCGCGCCTTGCTGGAGGCGCGCCTGGACGCGCTGCCGGTCGCGTACCGGACCGTGTTCGTGCTGCGCGCCGTCGAGGAACTGTCCGTGGAGGAAACGGCGCGCAGCCTGGGCATTCCCGAGGCCACCGTGCGCAGCCGCCACTTCCGCGCCAACGCGCTGCTGCGCGAAGCGCTGTCGCACGATATCGACGCCACCGAAAAAAGCCTGTTCGAGTTCGACGGCGACGACTGCGACCGGCTGGTGGCGGCCACGCTGGCGCGCTTGCGCGCGTAAGCGGCGGCCGTTTTTTACCTGGCGCCGCGCAGCCGCAGCGCGTTGAAGATCACCGAGGCCGAACTCAGGCTCATGGCCAGCGCCGCGAGCATCGGCGACAGCAGCCATCCCGTGAACGGGTACAGCAGGCCCGCCGCTATCGGCACGCCGATGCCGTTGTAGACGAAGGCGAACATCAGGTTCTGCCGCATGTTGCGCACGGTGTCGATGGAAATCTGGCGCGACACCGCGATGCCGCGCAGATCGCCCTTGATCAGCGTGACCTGGCCGCTGTTCATGGCCACGTCGGTGCCCGTGCCCATGGCCACGCCGACGTCGGCGCGCGCCAGCGCCGGGGCGTCGTTGATGCCGTCGCCGGCCATCGCCACCACGTGGCCGTCCTGCTGCAGCTTTTCCACCAGGGCCAGCTTGTCCGACGGCTTGACCTCGCCATGCACCTCGTCGATGCCTAGCGCCGCGCCGACCGCCTGTGCGGTGGTCAGCCCGTCGCCGGTGGCCATCACGATGCGCAGGCCGCTGTCGTGCAGGCTCCGGATGGCCTCATGAGTGCTGGGCTTGATCGGGTCGGTCACGGCCAGGATGCCGGCGAAGCGCCCCTCCACCGCCAGGTGCATGATGCTGGCCCCTTCGCCGCGCAGGCGTTCGCCGTCGGCCTGGAGCGCGGCCACCGGCACGCCTTCCTGTTCCATCAGCGCCGTGTTGCCCAGCGCCAGGCGCCTGCCTTGCACCGTGCCGCGCACGCCGATGCCGCTGGCGGAGTCGAAATCCGCCGCCGGGGCCAGCGCCAGGCCCTGCTCGCGCGCCGCGCTGACGATGGCGTCGGCCAGCGGGTGTTCGCTGCCCTGGTCCAGGCTGGCCGCCAGCCGCAGCACCTCCTCCGGCGTATAGCCCTGCGCCGCGATCGCGACATCGAAAGCCGGCCGGCCTTCGGTCAGCGTGCCGGTCTTGTCCACGATCAGCGTGTCCACCTCGCGCATCTTCTCGATCGCGCCGGCGTCGCGAAACAGCACGCCCTGCGTGGCCGCGCGCCCAGTGGCCACCATCACCGACATGGGCGTGGCCAGCCCCAGCGCGCAAGGGCAGGCGATGATCAGCACCGCCACGGCGTTGATCAGGCCGAACACCCAGCTCGGCTCCGGCCCGAACAGGCCCCAGGCCAGCAGCGTGGCCAGCGCCACCAGCACCACCAGCACCACGAACTTGCCGGCCACCACGTCGGCCATGCGCTGCATCGGCGCCTTGGAGCGCTGGGCGGACGCGACCATCTGCACGATCTGGGCCAGCATGGTGGCCGAACCCACTTTCTCCGAGCGCATCACCAGCGTGCCGCTGGTGTTCAGCGTGGCCCCGATCAGCGCGTCGCCGGCGCGCTTGCTGACCGGAATCGGCTCGCCGGTCAGCATGGACTCGTCCACCGCGCTGCCGCCCTCGGTGACGACGCCGTCCACCGGAATCTTCTCGCCCGGACGCACCCGCAGCAGGTCGCCCACGTGCACGTGCGCAAGCGGCACGTCCTCTTCGCTGCCGTCGGCGTTGATGCGCCGCGCCGTCTTGGGCGCCAGGCCCAGCAGCGACTTGATCGCCGCCGAGGTCTGCGAACGGGCCTTCAGTTCCAGGATCTGCCCCAGCATGGTCAGCGAAATAATCACCACCGCGGCCTCGAAATACACCGCCACCCGGCCCATGGACATGAACGAATCGGGGAAAACGCCGGGCGCCAGCGTGGCGACGACGCTATAGACAAAGGCCGCCGCCGTGCCCAGGCCGATCAGCGTCCACATATTCGGGCTGCGCCGCGCGATCGACTGCCAGGCCCGCACGAAGAACGGCCAGCCCGTCCACAGCACCACCGGCAAGGAGAGCACCAGTTCCAGCCAGGACTGCGTCGCCATGTCGAACCAGCCCAGCCGGTGGCCGAACATCGCCAGCACCGTGACCGCCACCGTCAGCGGCAGCGTCCACCAGAAGCGCCGCTGGAAATCCCGCAGCTCGCCATCGTCCTCCGCCTCCAGCGGAATCAGCGGCTCCAGCGTCATGCCGCACTTGGGACAGTTGCCCGGATGATCCTGGCGGATCTCCGGATGCATGGGACAGGTGTAGATCGTGCCGGGCGGCGTCTCGGCCGGCGCCGGCGCTGGAGGCGTCGCCTGGTGGTGCGCGCTGTGCTGGGGGGAGTGCTGCGAATGATGCCGATGGTCCATGCCTGTCCCTCGAGTCCCGGAGCGGTGCCGCTCCCTGATTACGCAGAATTTCCAGTGTGACGGCGCGATGATGGCGCGGGGGTTACGTGGGGATTACTTTTTTGTAATCTTTTCCTAGGGATAGCGCTTGCATAAAATCGCTTCATCGGCGATATTCGTAATTCGCGAATAGCGAATATTGCTCTGAAATGGAACTAAAACCCCAGGACCTGCTCGTGTTGCTGAAGGTGGCCGCCCATCCGCCGCAGCGCTGGACCTATGCCGCGCTGGGCGCTGCGCTGTCCATGAGCGCCTCGGAAACCCACGCGAGTGTGCAGCGCGCCGTGGCGTCGGGCCTGGCCGTGGCGCCGGCACGCGGCCAATGGTCACCGATCCGGGCCAACCTTCTGGAGTTTGTCCTGCATGGCGTGCGCTACGTATGGCCCGCCATACCTGGGCCGGTCAAGCGTGGAGTACCGACGGCCTTCGGCGCCGAACCTCTGGCCAGCCAGTTGACGGCGGCGCCAGGCGAGGCCCCCGTCTGGGCACACCCCAAGGGCACATCCAAAGGCCCCACGCTTTCGCCGCTCTACCGCACAGCACCGCAGGCTGCGCTTGCGGACCCGGCCCTGCACCGCCTGCTGGCGTTGTTGGATGCCTTGCGCACGGGGCGCGCCCGCGAGCGTGCACTTGCGGCCAAACTGATGCAGGCCGAACTGATGCGTCTTGACGCAGGAGATGTCGATGCGAGCAGATGATCCTAACCTGCCCCACTTGCGCAGCATTGCCGAAGCGCTGGGCGACCTGCGCGAGCAAGTCGTATTCGTCGGAGGCGCCGTAGCAGGCTTGCTGATCACGGACCCATTGGCCGATCCCGTACGCGCCACGCGAGACGTGGACGCGGTGCTACAGGCTGATCGCGCCATGTTTCATCGCTTCGAAGAGTCCGTGGCGGCGCGCGGATTTGCACGCGATGTGAGCAGCGACGTCATTTGCCGATGGGTACACAAGGATTCTGGCGTGCTTTTCGACCTTATGCCCGTTCAGCCCGAGATTCTGGGTTTTTCCAATCGCTGGTACCCCTACGCGGTCGAGACCGCCGTCGCCACGGACCTGGGACGGGGCTTCACGATCCGGCTGATAAGCGCCGTGGCCTTTGTCGCCACCAAGCTGGAAGCTTTCGCTGGCCGAGGAGGCGGCGACCTCATGAATAGCCATGATCTGGAAGATGTGTTGAACATCATCGATGGGCGTGAGGAGCTGGCCGCAGAAATGGCCGCCGCGCCCGCCGAGTTGCGCCAGGCAGTGGGCGCCGCATTCGCGCGGCTGCTCAAGAATCCCGACTTTGCCAATGTTTTGCCAGGCCTTATTGCCGAGCCGGAGCGCGCCGGCCTCATCATGGAGCGGCTGAATACCCTGAGCCAGTAAGTTTGCGTCACGAGCAGCGGCGCATTCCGTGTCCCGGCGCACCGTCAGAAACCCGACAGGCCAAAGCAAAAATCCCCGCGCAAGGCGGGGATTCTGGAATTCTGGTGGCCTGGGGCGGAATCGAACCACCGACACAAGGATTTTCAATCCTCTGCTCTACCGACTGAGCTACCAGGCCAACGAAGTCCGCAACTATACACAAAATCCGCCTCAGGCGGGGCCGGGCGGCTGTTCGGGTCCGGAAGCGGGATGGCGGGCCTGGGCCAGCGTGGCGCCGGCGGCCTCGGAGATGCTGCGCAGGTGCAGGTCGGTCTGGGGGTAGGGGATCTCGATGCCGGCCTGGGTCAGCGCGGCGTACATGCGCGACAGCAGGTCGCTGCGCACCACCAGGGAACGGTCGAAGTCGGGCGTCCAGGCGCGCAGGCTGAAGTCCAGGGTGCTCTGGCCGAAGCCCATGAAGAGCGCCAGCGGCGCCGGCTGCACCGAGACGCCGGGCGTGGCGCGGGCGGCCTCGGTGAGCAGTTCGAGGGCGCGGGCGGGGTCCGTGCCGTAGGCCAGGCCCAGGTTGATGTCGATGCGGCGGTTGCGGTCCAGCATGGTCCAGTTGGTCAGCTTTTCCGAGAGCAGGGTGCCGTTGGGCACCACCACGTCGGCGCCGTCGAAGGTCCGGATGCGGGTGGCGCGCATGCCGATGTCGCGCACTTCGCCCGAGGTGCCGCCGATGTCCACGGCGTCGCCCGGCTGGATGGGGCGCTCGAACATCAGGATCAGGCCCGAGACGAAGTTGTTGACCACGTTCTGCAGGCCGAAGCCGATGCCCACGCCCAGGGCGCCGAGCACGATGGCGAGCTGGCTGGCCTTGACGCCGGCCGCCGACAGCGCCACCGCCAGGCCCAGCAGCAGCACCGAGTAATAGCTCAGCGAGGCCACGCTGTTGCCCACCCCGCGCGGCAGCGGCATGCGGTTGAGCAGTTCGTCGTGCAGCAGCAGGCGCACCGTGCGCGCGGCCCAGAACGCGATCAGCACCGAGACGACGAACACCAGGATATTGCCCAGGCTGATCGTGATGTTGCCGACCACCAGCGTGTACGACAGCGTTTGCGTCACGATGCCGTAGACCGCGCGCAGGATGCGGAAGCGGTCCATGGTGTAGACGGCCCAGCCGATGATCGCGCCGACCGTCACCAGCCGGATCAGGAGCTGCACCAGGGGCGGGGCGTGCTCGCGCGCGATCCGGAAGCGCGACACGCCTGGGCGGGCCAGCAGCAATTGCAGCAGCGTGACGA
This sequence comes from Achromobacter sp. MUI-25009338, assembly GCF_057359325.1. Classification (NCBI taxonomy): domain Bacteria; kingdom Pseudomonadati; phylum Pseudomonadota; class Betaproteobacteria; order Burkholderiales; family Alcaligenaceae; genus Achromobacter; species Achromobacter sp. MUI-25009338. The sequence goes on along the minus strand of NZ_CM170627.1, from coordinate 5,337,760 downwards.
TGATGGTGACGCCGGCATACAGCATGAGGCCGAAATAGCCGCTGCTGACCACCGCGCTGGTCAGCATTTCGGCCAGCGACAGGTTGCCGACGATGTTGGCGATCGCGGAAATGGCCAGCAGCGCCGTGGCGCCCCAGGCGATGGCGTGCAAGGCCTTGCGCAGGCGGCCCGGCGCCTGGGCGTCGGGGGCGCGGCGCGCGCGCGCCAGCAGCCAGAGCGAGGCCGCCAGCGCCAGCAGGGTCAGCACCAGGCTGTGGAGCCGATACCAGGTCTCGCTGACCAGGAACAGCACGCCCAGCCGTTCGATCAGGTACAGGCCGGTAATGGCGTAGGGCCACAGGCCGAGCTGCTGGCGCGTGGCCGGCGGGAGCAGCCGCAGCACCGGCACCACCGCCAGCAGCAGCGCCACCTGCTGGACGATGAGCGGCGCGTCCGCCTCCAGCAGCAGCACGCCCATCATGGCCAGCAGCAGCCATGCGGACAGCGGGCGGCCCAGCACCCGGGCGGCCGTTACGCTCATCTCCTGCGCGCGGATCGCGGCGCGGCTGCGCCACGCCAGCCAGAGCAGCAACGGCAGCAGCACGGCCTGCAGCACATGCAGGGCGAGCTGGTTGCTGGTGTCGGCCGCGGCGTACTCGCGCGCGAAGCGCAGCTCCAGTTCCAGGCCGGTGCGCAGCAGCGCCAGCGCCTGGCCGGGGGCTACGGGCTGGTCGGCGACGCGCCATAGCGGCGCGGCGTCGAGCTGCAGCAGGCGCGCGTCGATATCGTCGATGGCGCTGGCGACTTCGCGCTGTCCCGCCATGATCCGGCTTTCGACGGCGGCGCCGCGCTGGCTCAGCGCGATCTGGCGGGCCAGCGGGCCGGACAGCGCGGCTTCGGCCTGCGCCAGTTGCGCGATGACCGCGTCCACGCTGGTCATCAGCGCCGGCGGCAGGCGCGCCGCGCCGGGCGAATTGCGGATGGCCTGCCAGGCGTCGCTGCGCCGCGCCAGCTCGGCGGCCTCGGCGGCGTATGCCGCGGTCGCGCGCTGCATGTCGGCCTGCCAGCGATCGAAGCGGCGGGCATCGAACATCCAGTGCCGTTCCAGGCTTTCCAGCCGCATCACGGGCAGGGTGCGCAGCTGGGCGGGCTGGAACTGGTGGAGTTTCTCGTCGCTGGAGCGGGCGATCGCCTCGAGCCGGGGCGCGAGCCTGTCGGCGGGATCGCTGGCCGTGACGTTCTCGATCACGCCTTCGGCATAGCGGTGATCGGTATCGGCGCGCAAGGGAATGTCCGCCACTTGGATCGCCGCGGCGGAAGCGGGCGCCGGCTGGGCGGCCGGCGCGGGCTTGTCCTGCCCGTAAGCGCAGCCCAGGGCCACCATCCACAATGCGATCAGGCTGAAAAGCGTCTTGGCATAGGCGCGCATGTCGCGGTTCCGGCGGATGAGAGCGGTCGAGGAGAACGGCGGGGCCGCGCAAGGCGCAGGCGCCTCTTACGATATCCCGGAAGCGTCAATAAGGGGAGGGGGCGCTGCTATTCAGATCTGGTCGCCCAAGTCCAGACCTTGCTGGCCGTCCAGCCGGAAAGCGCCGGGGTCGTAGCCAGCCGACAACAGGATGGTGCGTACCTGGCAAGCTCCGGTATCGCGTAGCCGCTTGCAATACTTATGCAGGGACGAGGCGTCCTCGGTCAGGAGGAACGGGATGCGTTCGTGGCAGGCTTGGGCGATCAGTTTTATGTCGTCGCGCGCTACGGGGCGGGTAGTCTTGTCGTCGCGTGGACCCAGCGCGTTCCATAGTTGGGCGGCACGTTGCCCATGTGGGATGTTGAACGGCAAGTGGCGGAACTTTGGCAGGGGCAAGTCGGTGATCGGCTGCTTGACGCCGAACTCCGCGGCAACGATGGCAGAAAAGTACATCGGCATCGATTCGTCGAGCATCTGCCGGAAGTACTTGGTGGCGGTTTGATGGTTGGGTCGTCTGGCGTCGACCAGGGATATCAGGTAGCTGGTGTCCAGCAGCACTTCCACCGTCATACGCCCTCGCCGCGCAGCGACTCGACCCATTGGGCCGCATCGGGTACGTCGGCCCATGCCGCAGTGCCTTTACGCACCATCTGCTGGAATTCGTCCTCGTCATAGGCCGGGTGGTGCGCCTCGAACGAGCGCAGATTCAGGTTGCGCAGCTCGCCGGTACGCAGGTTTTCTTCCGCTGTCACGTGCAGTAACGCTGGTCGGTAGAGGCGATTTTCGCTTTCCTGGGCCAGGAGTTGCTGGGTGGCGGCCACCACCAGGGATTTGCCGTCTTCCAGCACCAGGTGGACGTTTGCCTTGGTCTTGCCGCCCCAGTCGACGACTTTGCCGTGCAGATATTTTTCGACCGTAACCCAGGTGTCGACCGGCCGTCTGAAGTTTGATCGGGCGTTGACCGTCGCCAGGGGGCGGCTGGCCGCATCTTCAAGTCGGTAAATCCGCTGTGGGTTGGTGCGAGCCTGGATTTGCCAGCGCTCGACGACCGCCGCCCGCTTGGGATCGATCGCCTCCTGCGAGGTGGGGTCGGACAATCGGGCCACGTCGGACCATAGCGTCGAGGCGCCCAGTAGTCCGGTCGCCACCAGGACCAGCGATCCTTCGTCTACGGATACCAGCACCTCGGCAGGGTTGACGTCCCGGGACGAGCCTTGCAAAAAATCGCTGACGTCCTTCTGGAATTCGCCCAGAAGGCTCAGAGGGACGTGCTTCGGCCCCACATCAACGCCATTGATGCGGTCGCGCAGAGCGAAACGAAGCGTATTGGCGGGTCCCATAACTGGGATTGTAGAGCCAGTGCCTGGCTAGAGGGGAGTGCCTGCCCCGGTGCGGTGGTCGTAGATGCCAGTTTGGATACCAATCTGGATGCCACCCGAAAAATGCGAAGGGCCAGAAAACGGCGCAAATCGAAAAGGCATAAAAAATCCCCGCTCAAGGCGGGGATTCTGGAATTCTGGTGGCCTGGGGCGGAATCGAACCACCGACACAAGGATTTTCAATCCTCTGCTCTACCGACTGAGCTACCAGGCCAACGAAGTCCGCAACTATACACAATTTTTTGGACTTGTGCCAGCCGGCAGGAAAATCCCTGGATATTGTCCGCCTGGAGGCGCGAATGGCCGGCGGTCCGGGCCGCCGCTGTTGTTTGGCGGAGACGTTGGCCGTTGCTGCGGCCCGCGGAAGCCGCGGGCTGGCCTGGGGATAACCCGCAGGAGTATAATCGCTAGCGGTCTGCCGCAGCGCACGTGCCTGTATCCCCCGCCCGTTGCGACGCTTGCCGGCGGCAGTTCTTAACTTACCCGCGGATGGCTTGGCCGTCCTTCCCTCATGTCGGTAGCAGTCCTTGCCTTCGGTCTGAATCACACGTCCGCGCCGGTTTCGGTCCGCGAACGCGTGTCCATGCCCGTCGATCTGGTGAAGCCCGCGTTGGAAGGGCTGCGTTCGGCGTTCGGCGGTTCGGTGCGCGAAGCCGCGATCCTGTCGACCTGTAACCGGACCGAGATCTATTGCGCGGCCGACGGCCACGTGGCCGATCAACTGCCGGCCTGGCTGGCCGAGCACAACCGCCTGGACGCCGGCACGCTGCGTCCGCACCTGTACCGCCACCACCAGGACGACGCCGTGCGCCATGCTTTCCGCGTGGCCAGCGGGCTGGATTCGATGGTGCTGGGCGAGACCCAGATCGTGGGCCAGATGAAGGACGCGGTGCGCGCCGCCGGCGAGGCCGGCGCCCTGGGCACGCTGCTGCACCAGATGTTCCAGCGCACCTTCTCCGTGGCCAAGGAAGTGCGGTCGCAGACCGCCATCGGCGCGCAGTCGGTGTCCATGGCCGCCGCCGCGGTGCGCCTGGCCGAGCGCGTGTTCGGCAATCTGGACCAGGCCCGCACGTTGTTCATCGGCGCGGGCGAAATGATCGAACTGTGCGCCACGCACTTCGCCGCGCAGCGTCCGCGCAGCATGGTGGTGGCCAATCGCACCGCCGAGCGCGCCGAAATCCTGGCCAACCGGTTTTCCGCCAGCACGATGAAGCTGTCCGACCTGACGGACCGGCTGTCCGAATTCGACGTCATCGTGTCCTGTACTGCGAGCTCCCTGCCCATCCTCGGCCTGGGGATGGTGGAACGGGCCACCCGGCTGCGCCGCCACCGGCCGATGGTCATGATAGACCTGGCCGTGCCGCGCGATATCGAGCCCGAAGTCGGCCGCCTGGACGACGTCTATCTGTATTCGGTGGATGACCTGGGCCGGCTGGTCCAGACCGGCACGGACGCGCGCCGCGCCGCCGTGGTGCAGGCCGAAGCCATCATCGAAACCCGCGTCCAGGGCTTCATGCACTGGATGCAGTCGCGCGAAGTGGTGCCTGTCATCCGCGACCTGCACCAGGCCGCCGAGGACGTCCGCAGCGCCGAGCTGGAGCGCGCCCGCAAGCTGCTGGCGCGGGGCGAATCGCCCGAGGCCGTGCTCGAGCAGCTGGCCCACGGCCTGACGCAGAAATACCTGCACGGCCCGCTGGCGGCCCTGAACCGCAGCGAAGGCGAGGACCGCAAGCAGCTGCTTGCCTGGATGCCGCGCCTGTTCCCCGGCCGCGACTCGCGCCGTTAGCGACGCTGTCCCACGTCCCGCCCTCTCTGGCGGGCGTTCCGTTTCTGGGCGCCCGCTGTCCTGCTTTTCTTTTTGGTCATTCCCCATGAAATCTTCCATGCGCAGCCGGCTGGAGCATCTGTGCCACCGCCTCATCGAGGTCGACGCCATGCTCGCCGAACCGGAAACCGCCTCCGACATGGAGCGCTTCCGCAAGCTCTCGCGCGAACGCGCCGAACTGGAGCCCGTGGTCGAGGCGTTCACCGCCTTCACGCGCACCGAGGAGGACCTGGCGGCCGCCCAGGAGATGCTGGCGGACCCGGACCTGAAAGCCATGGCCGAGGACGAACTGAAGTCCGGCCGCGCCAGGCTGGAGGAGCTGGAAGCGGCGCTGCAGGTGCTGCTGCTGCCGCGCGACCCCAACGACGGCCGCAGCGTGTTCCTGGAAATCCGCGCGGGCACGGGCGGCGACGAGAGCGCGCTGTTCTCGGGCGACCTGCTGCGCATGTACACGCGCTACGCCGAGCAGCGCGGCTGGCGCGTGGAGCTGATGTCCGAAAGCCCGTCCGAACTGGGCGGCTACAAGGAAGTGATCGCGCGTATCGACGGCGACGGCGCCTACGGCCGCCTGAAGTTCGAATCCGGCGCGCACCGGGTGCAGCGCGTTCCCGCCACGGAGGCGCAAGGCCGCATCCACACGTCAGCCTGCACCGTGGCGATCATGGCGGAAGCCGACGAGATGTCGGACATCGTCATCAACCCGAACGACCTGCGCATCGACACCTTCCGCGCCAGCGGCGCGGGCGGGCAGCACATCAACAAGACCGATTCGGCCGTGCGCATCACCCACCTGCCTACCGGCCTGGTGGTCGAGTGCCAGGACGACCGCTCGCAGCACCGCAACAAGGACAAGGCCATGCAGGTGCTGGCCGCGCGCCTGAAGGACAAGGAAGTCCGCGAGCGGCAGAGCAAGGAGGCGGCCGAGCGCAAGAGCCTGATCGGCTCGGGCGACCGCTCCGAACGCATCCGCACCTATAACTATCCGCAGGGCCGCGTGACCGACCACCGCATCAACCTGACGCTGTACAAGCTGCAGCAGATCATGGAAGGCGATCTGGAGGAACTGACCGGCGCGCTGATCGCCGAACACCAGGCCGAGCAGCTGGCGGCGCTGGGCGACGATCTCTGACCGGAGCCGCGCCATGACGCCGCCGCAGCTCAAGACCCTGCTGCTCGATGCGCGCCTGCCGCGGCTGGAGGTGCGCATGCTGCTCGAGCACGTGCTGGGCAAGCCGCGCGCCTGGCTGCTGGCGCATGACACCGATGCGCTCGCGCCGGAAGTCGCGGCCGCCTACGAGGCGCTGGCGCAACGCCGCCTGGCCGGCGAGCCCATGGCCTATCTGGTGGGCCATCGCGAGTTCATGGGCCACCGCCTGCGGGTCACGCCGGACGTGCTGATTCCGCGCCCGGACACCGAGGTGCTGGTGGAAACCGCGCTGGAATGCCTGGCCGGCCTGTCCGCGCCGGCGGTGCTGGACCTGGGCACGGGCAGCGGCGCGATCGCGATTTCGATCGCGCTGGCGCGCCGCGACGCGCGCGTGATGGCTTCGGACGTCAGCGCGGCCGCGCTGGCGGTGGCGGCGGGCAACGCCTGGGACCTGGCGGCCTCGGTCCGACTGGTCGAGGGCAGCTGGTACGAGGCGGTGCCGGCGGGCGAGGGTTTCGACCTGATCGTGTCCAACCCGCCGTACGTGGCCAGCAACGATCCGCACCTGGAGCAGGGCGACGTGCGCTTCGAGCCGCGCGGCGCGCTGACCGACGGCGCCGGCGGCCTGCAGGACCTGTCCCGCATCGTGCAGGGCGCGCGGCGCCACCTGAAGCGCGGCGGCTCGCTGTGGCTGGAGCATGGCTGGGACCAGGCGCAGGCGGTGCGCGACATGCTGGCCGCCGCCGGATTCGAGGCCGTGCACAGCCGGCGCGACCTGGCCGGCATCGAGCGCATCTCCGGCGGCCGGCTCCCCGCCTGAACGATACCCCGGGCCGCTCCCGGGGTATCCGGGCGATTTTTCCCGCTGTACCTATAATTGACGTATTCCCCTACGCCTGTCCAAGAGACCACCATGAGCGACGTTCAAGAATTCATCCGCGAAACCGTGACCCAGCACCCCGTCGTGCTGTTCATGAAGGGCACCGCCCAGTTTCCGCAATGCGGCTTTTCCGGCAAGGCCATCCAGATCCTGAAGAGCTGTGGCGTGAAGAAGCTGGTCACGGTCAACGTGCTGGAGGACGAGGAAGTCCGCCAGGGCATCAAGGAATTCTCCAGCTGGCCCACCATTCCGCAGCTGTACGTGGGCGGCGAATTCGTCGGCGGCTCGGACATCATGAATGAGATGAACGAGTCCGGCGAACTGAAGACCCTGCTGGAGCAATCCGGCGCAATGGCCTGAGCAAGCCCGTGCGGCGGCTGGTCATCGGCATCACGGGCGCCACCGGGGCGCTCTACGCGGTGCGCATGCTGCAGGCGCTGCGCGGCGTGGACGACGTGGAGACGCATCTGGTGGTGTCGGCGTCCGGCGTGCTCAACATCAAGCACGAGCTGGACGTCAGCCGCCACGACGTCTACGCCCTGGCCGACCACGTGCACAGCGTGCGCGACGTGGGCGCCACGCTGGCCAGTGGCGCGTTCCAGACCGCCGGCATGGTGATCGTGCCCTGTTCGATGCGCACGCTGGCGGCCGTGGCCCACGGCCTGTCGGACAATCTCATCACGCGCGCCGCCGACGTCACGCTCAAAGAGCGGCGGCGCCTGGTGCTGATGGTGCGTGAAACCCCGTTCAACCTGGCGCACCTGCGCAACATGACGGCCGTCACGGAAATGGGCGGCATCGTCTTTCCGCCGCTGCCGGCCTTCTATCACCGCCCCGCGTCCATCGAGGAAATGGTGGATCACACCGTGGCGCGCGTGCTGGAACTCTTCGATATCGCCGTGCCCGGCCCCCACTGGGAAGGCATGAAGTAGGTCCTACTGGACCAGGCCCAATCCGTTCAGCGCCGCCAGGTTCTCCGGCCATTGCCGGGCCCTGGCATTTTGCAGTTCGATGCGCGCCCAGGCCATCCATCCGGCCCATTCGATGCGCTTGTCCCAGGCCGTGCCCCAGGCCTGCAGGGCCGCGAGGCCGGCGGCGGCATGCGCCTGCGCGGCGTCGAAGTCGCCCGCGGTCAAGGCCAGCTGCGCGAGCAGCAGGCGCGGCTCGCCCACCCAGGGATTGTGCGCCACGGCGGCTTCCAGCAAGTGGCGCGCGCTGTCCATTTCGGTCATCGGGTGCATGCGGGTCACGACCTGCCAGTACAGCGCGCTGGCGGCGGCTTCGTCGCGCGGGCTGAGGGTGGCGCGGCAGCCGTCGAACGCGGGCGGGACCGGAATGCCGGTGTCGGCGGGCATGCGCGACAAGGGCGCCAGCAGGTGCGACAGCATGGACAGGATGTTCGACGGCGGCTTGAGCGGACCGGGCCACATCGAGGCGGCCCAGTTCGTCTTCAGGTCGCGGCGCTGCTGCTGCGGATAGCCGGCGAAGATCTCGTCCTGCCAGCTGTGCCATTGCTCGCCGATGTCGGCGGCCGACACGACGATGAAAGCGGCGACCTGGCGCGGCGTGAGCGCATAGACCTGGCCGTCCGCGCCTTCGAGCTTCAGCCCGTCCGGGCCCGCGCCCTGGCCTTGCAGGATGGCCTGCACGAACTTCGTGCGCGGCATGGCGCAGAACAGGCTCACCCATTCCTCGGCCTCGGCGCCCAGCGCCTCGCGCAGCGTGCTGCGCTCGCGCTCGCGGTCGAACAGGGTGAGGTCCACGTATTCATTGCCGTAGACGCTGTGGAACAGGCCCAGCAGGCGCACTTCGCGCGGCTGGTTCCACAGCGCCAGCGTGCGGTAGACGCCCAGCAGGTGGTGCTTGAAGGTGCCGGCCTTGTGCCAGTCTTCGCCGGCGCTGCGGGCGAACAGCAGGTCCAGCAGGGCGGGTAGGTCGGCGTCCACAGCGGCGTAGTGGTCGGAGAGCAGGGCGCGCGCGTGGGGGTGGAGTTCTGTGGTGGCGGACATGGGATCGCGATGAATGAAAGCAAGCCCGTATTGTGTCCGGATGCCGCCGGCTTGTCATGGCGCGCGGCTTTATATCGTAATTCGCATATCAATATGAATATTCATCGCTTCCGGTTTTGAAGCCCGCTCACTAGAATGCGGGGTCTTTCCTACCGACTTTGCGAGACTCGTATGCGCCTACGCCATTTCCTGGCCGTTTTCACCGCCCTGGCGGGCTTTGCCGGCACCCAGGCCATGGCGCAGGACGCCGAACTGACGGTGGGCGTGACCGTCGGCCCGCACGCGCAGATCGGCGAGGTCGCGCAGCGCGTGGCGGCCAAGGACGGGCTGAAGGTCAAGCTGGTGGAGTTCAGCGATTTCATCCAGCCGAACGCCGCGCTGGACGCCAAGGAGCTGGACCTCAACATCTACCAGCACAAGCCCTTCCTGGATTCGCAGAACAAGGCGCGCGGCTACAAGCTGGTGCCGGTGGCGACCGCCGTGGTGCAGCAGATGGGCATCTATTCCAAGCGCCTGAAGTCGCTGGACGAGCTGCCGCAGGGCGGCAAGGTGGCCATCCCGAACGATCCCACCAACGGCGCGCGCGCCCTGCTGGTGCTGGCCGCCGCCAAGCTGATCACGCTCAAGGACGGCGTGACCGTGACGGCTTCGCTGTTCGACGTGGAGCAGAATCCGAAGAAGCTGAAGTTCATCGAGATCGAGGCCGCGCAACTGCCGCACTCGCTGTCGGACGTGGACGCGGCCGCGGTGAATTCGGCCTACGCGATCCCGGCCGGCCTGTCGCCGGCCAAGGACGCGCTGGCCCTGGAAAGCAAGGACGCGCCCTTCGCCGCGGTGGTGATCGCGGCCCGCGAGGACAACAGGAATGACCCGCGCGTCGCGCGCTTCATCAAGGCCTACCAGTCGGACGAGGTGAAGGCCTTCGTCGCCCGGCAGTTCCCCGGCGCCTATTCGACCTCCTGGTAAGCCCGCCGTTTACACGTACTTGCCGGTAAGCCCGCCGTCCACGACCAGTTCCGTGCCGGTGATGTAGGACGCTTCATCCGACGCCAGGAACGCGACGGCATTGGCCACTTCCCACGGCGTGCCCATGCGCCCCATCGGGACCTGCTTGTCGCGCGCCGCGCTGGCGGCCTTGGCGTCGGCGTCGAACATGCGCGCCACATTCTTCGCCACGCGCGGCGTGTCGATCAGGCCCGGAATCACGGTGTTCACGCGGATGCGGTCGGCGGCGTATTGTTGCGCGGCCATGCGGGCGAAGTGGATCACGGCCGCCTTGGTCACGCTGTACGCCAGGTGCGGATAGCCCGTGTAGCGGATGCCGGCCACCGACGAGACAGTGACGATGGCGCCGCCGCCTTGCCCGCGCATCAGCGGGGCCAGCAGCCGCGTGGCGATGAGCAGGCTGGTCACGTTGACCTGCTGGATGCGGTCCCAGTCCTGCAGCGAGATGTCCTCGGGGCCGCCGACCTTGCCGATGCCGGCGTTGGCCTGCAGCACGTCGATGCGGCCATAGCGGCGCAGCGCCGCGTCCACCGCGGCCTGCATCGCGTCCGGATCGGCGACGTCGGCCTGCACGGGCAGGGCGCTGCCGCCGGCCAGTTCGACTTCGTGGGCCGCGTCTTCGGCCGCTTCCATGCTGGCGTCCAGCGCGACGATGGAGGCCCCCTGGCGCGCCATGGTCACGCAGCTGGCCTTGCCGATGCTCCAGCCGGCGGCCGAGGCGCCGGCGCCGGCCACCAGCACGATCTTGCCCGCCAGGCGGGTGTCGTTGACGGCGGTCATGACTGTTCCCCGCCCTGCTGGTGCGACTTGCCCGCGCCCACGTACGGAATGGCGTGGTCGATGGTTTCCCAGATATAGCGGCCCGAGGGGCTTTGCTGTTCCTCGGCCACGTGCGACACCAGGCCGGCGGCGCGCGAGATCACGGCGAAGCCGCGCATCAGGTCGGTGGGCACGCCGATCTCGCTCAGCAGCGCGGCCACCGCGCCGGTGGCGTTGATGGTGATGTGCTTGCCGTAGGTGGCGTCGATGGCCGAGGCCAGCAGGCGCAGCGCCTTGAGCGAGTCTCCCGGCAGATCCGGCTCGGCCTCGGCCAGCGCCAGCAGCTTGATCGAGCGCGGATCGTCCGGCTTGTGCAGATGGTGGCCGAAGCCCGGCAGGGGGCGGCGCGACTCGCGGAATTCGCGCGCGATGGCCAGCGCCTCGGCCTCGCCGTCGGCGGCCTGGCGGATGCGGTCCAGCAGGCGCGAGCAGTTCTCCATGGTGCCGACGAACTGGCTGCCCACCGCCATCAGCCCGGAGGCCACGGCGCCCTGCAGGTTTTCCGGCGCGCTCATGTAGATCAGGCGCGTGGTGATGGCGCTGGGCGTCAGGCCGTGTTCCATCAGCGTGACCAGCACCGCGTCGACGATGCGCAGGTCCACCGGGCGCGCCTCGCGGCCCAGGATCTGCATGATCATGACTTCGGTGAAGGTTTTCTTGCCGATCAGGTCCTCGACCAGATCGACGTCGCGGTAGGACATGCCGGTGAGATGATGCGCGCACAGGCGGGTTTCGGGCGTTTTCATGCTGTCTCCTTGAGGGCCGCGTCGCGCACGGCGTTCTTCAATACCTTGCCCACGTTGGAACGCGGCAGGCTGTCATGGATATGGAACTGCTTGGGCGTGGCCACCGGCCCGAGCAGGCCGCGCACGTGCGCCTTGAGCTCGTCGGCGCTGGCCTGCGCCCCGGGATGGAACTGGACGGCGGCGTGCACGGCCTCGCCCCATTTGTCGTCGGGCAGGCCGAAGACCGAGCATTCGTACACGGCGGGATGCGCCGACAGCGCATTCTCGACGTCCACGGGATAGATGTTGAAGCCGCCGGTGATGATCACGTCGCGCAGGCGGTCTTTCAGGAACAGGTAGCCGCGCGCGTCGATCAGGCCGGTGTCGCCGGTATGCAGCCAGCCGTCGACGATGGTCTCGGCGGTCTTTTCCGGCAGGCGCCAGTAGCCGGACATCATCAGGTCGCCCTGCACCACGACTTCGCCGATTTCGCCGCGCGGCAGCAGCGCGCCGTCCGGTCCCATGATGGCCACGTCGCTCAGCCAGGTGACGCGCCCGACCGAGGCGCGGTTCTCCGGCGCTTCGAGGTCGGCGGGGCGCAGCACGGTGACGATCTGCGGCGCTTCGGTCTGGCCGTAGGTGGTGCCCAGCACCGGGCCGAAGAAGGCGCGCGCCTTGTCGATCTTTTCGACGGGCATGGGCGCGCCGCCATAGATCAGGTTGCGCAGGCGCGGAAAGTCCGCGCGCGAGACGCCCGGCTGCGCCATGATCATGTAAATCAGCGTGGGCGGCATGAAGCACAGCGTGCCGCCGCGTTCGCGGAAGGCGGCGGTGATGCTGGCCGGGGTGACGGTGTCGAGCAGCAGATGGGTGCCGCCCTGGGCCAGGACCGGCAGCAGGTAGGTGCCGGTGCCGTGCGTGACGGGGGCGGCCACGACGTAGCGGTCGTCCTCGGTCAGTTCCCAGCTGGCGATCTGGTTGACGATGCCGGCGTTCCAGGCGTGGTACGGCTGCATCACGCCCTTGGGCAGCCCGGTGGTGCCGCCGGTGAACTTGATGGCCTGGGTGGCGTCGCGCGGCAGCGCGTGCCGCACCGGCGTGCGTCCGGCGTTGCTGGCCAGCAGGGCGTCCAGGGCCAGCGGCGCCGAGCCGTCTTCCAGGTGGATGCGATGGCGGCCCTGGGCCTCGGGCGCTAGGGGCGCGCCCACGCCGTCCACGATCACGATGGACGGCTCGGTGGCCTCCAGGATGCGCCCGATCTCGCGCTCGGTGCTGCGGTAGTTCAGCGGCACCCAGACCTTGCCGCTGGCCAGCACGGCCAGCAGCGCCAGAATGTGCCGCGCGGAATTGCCGGCGCAGATCGCCACGCGGGTCTGCGGCGCCGGGTCCAGCTCCTGCAGCGCGGCCGCCAGGGCGCGCACTTCGGCGGCCAGCCGGGCATACGTCGCCTGGCCCTCGGGGCCGTCCAGCGCGATGCGGTCCGGATGGCGTTCGGCGGCGCGGAAGAAGAAATCGATCGGGTACACCTGTGCTCCTTGGTCTTGATGGGGCCTAGTTGGCCTTGATGTCGGCGCTCTTGATGACGGCGCCCCACTTGTCGATTTCGCTGGCGATCTTCTTGCCGAACGATTCGGGCGTATTGGGGGGCTGCGGCGCGTAGAAGCCCGACTGCTTGTAAGAGGCCTGCAGCGCCTGGCCGGCCAGCGCCTTGTTCAGCGCCTGGTTGAGGCGGTCGATGACCGGCTTGGGCGTGCCCGCGGGCGCGACCAGGCCGAACCAGGATTCCACGTCGAAGCCGGGCAGGCCGGATTCGGCCAGCGTGGGCGTATCGGGCAGCGAGTCCAGGCGCTGCGGCGACGTCACGCCGATGGGGCGCAGCTTGCCGGCCTGCACGTGGGGCAGCGACGAGGGCAGGTTGTCGAACATGGAGTCCACCTGGCCGCCCAGCAGATCGGCCACCGCCGGGCCGCTGCCGCGGTAGGGCACGTGCAGGATGTCGGCGCCCGTCTTCATCTTGAACAGTTCGCAGGACAGATGGATGGACGAGCCGGTGCCCGAGGACGCGCAGCTCAGCTTGCCGGGATTGGACTTGGCGTAGGCGATGTATTCCTGCACCGTCTTGACCGGCATCTTGGGGTTGACCACCAGGACGTTGGGGATGGTGGCCAACAGGCCGATGGGCTCGAATCCCTTGACGAAATCGTAGTTCAGCTGGCTGTAGAGCGTGCGGTTGATGGTGTTGGCGATGGAGCCCACGTACAGCATGTAGCCGTCCGGCGCGGCGCGCGAGACGATTTCCGCGCCGATGTTGCTGTTGGCGCCGGTCTTGTTCTCGATCACGAAGGGCTGGCCCAGCTCCTCGGCCAGAGATTTGGCCACCAGGCGCGCGACGATGTCGGTGGCGCCGCCGGCGGCATAGCCGACCACCAGCGTCACCGGGCGTTCGGGATACTGGCCCGCCAGGGCGGGGGCCGCGAACATCGTAGTCAGGGCAGCCGCCGCGGCCCACCGCTTGCTGAAAATCTTCATTGTTGTCTCCGTCCTGTGTTGTCTAGAATTTGGACAGTTCTTTGCCTGTCCCGCCCCATAATGGGCTTTGATAGGGTCCCCATCAACGCAACTTGTCCAAAAATTGAACAAAACGGAACCGGAATCGGAAGGCTCGGGCCCGCGCGTGCTGCGCCGCGGCCTGCGCGTGCTGGGCGTGCTGCGCCAGGCCGGGGCGGCGGGCATGCACGTGGTCGACATCGCGCGCGCCGCCGGCATGCAGCGCTCCACTGTCTATCGCTACCTGGACGTGCTGGTGGAAGAGGGCTATGCGCTGCGCGAATCGGAGGCGCCGCGCTGGCGCGTGGCCGAGCTGGGCGTGATGATGGCGGGCGATCCCCATGCGCAGGCGGTGCGCGGCCTGCGGCCGGTGCTGCGCCAGATCAGCGACGTGAGCGGCGATTCGGTATTCCTGATCTGCCGGGCGGGCAGCGATTCGCTGTGCCTGCACCGCGAGGTCGGGAACTACCCCGTGCAGGTGCTGGCCGTGACGGTGGGGCATCGCCAGCCGCTGGGCGTGGGGGCGGCCGGGCTGGCGCTGCTGGCGGCGCTGCCGCCGGACGAGGCCGAGGAAGTGATGGCGCAGAACGAACGGGCGCTGCGCGCCTACGGCGGCATGACGGTGGCGCAGATGCGCCGCCTGGTGGAGAACACCCGCGGCCGCGGCTGGTCGGTGGTGGGCAACTCGGCGGTGCCCGGCGTGCTGGGCGTGGGCGTGGCGCTATGCGACGCCGGCGGCTATCCGCGCCTGGCGGTCAGCGTGTCCAGCCTCATCGACCGCATGCAGGCGCAGCGCCAGCGCAGCATCGCCGACCTGATCCGCGCGCAGCTGGCGCCCGTGCCGATGTTCTAGGCGAGCGCCGGCTCGGGCACGCGGTAGGTCTTCTGGTAATGCACGGTGAACGTCCGGAAGGCCTCCAGCGCCTTGTGCGGATCGTGGCCGGGCTTGACCAGGAAGCTGTCGAAGCCGACCCGCGCCTGGTAGTGGATGGTGTCGATCATCACGTCGCCGACCGCGCGCAGCTCGCCCTGCCAGCGATAGCGGGTGCGCAGCAATTGCGCCAGCGAATAGCCGCGGCCGTCGGTGTAGACCGGAAAGTCCACCGCAATGAAGGCGATGCCGGCGGGGTCCAGCACGCCGTCGGCATCGGCCAGCTCGCGCAGGTCGGCGTCCGGCTCCAGCAGGATCGCGACCGGGTGGCGGTGGCGGCGCAGCGTGGCGCGCGAGGTCTTCCAGACCGCCAGCGGCACGATCCAGCCCGGCTCGTCGCCGGGCACCTGGCCTTCGGCGGCCACCTCGGGTTCGGGCACGAACGGGCGGGACGTGTCGGCCTCCAGCCGGCCGTCGCGGATCAGGTGCGGGCCGGGAGCGTCGTGGGCGTAGATCTCAGACATGGGCGGGTTGCTCGATGGGCGCGGGTTTGGCGAAGGCGGGGTCCGAATACACGTCCTGCTTGAACGGCTCGATCCCGACGCGGTCGACCACGTCGATGAAGCGTTCCGCCTCGCTGTCGCGCAGGCCCAGGTAGGTGCGTATCAGGCGGTCGACCACGCCGGCGACCTGGTCGCGCGCGAAAGACGGGCCGATGATGCGGCCGATCGCGGCGCCGCCGCCGCGCGTGGATTCGATGTCGGGCAGCGGCTTGGCCGCGCCGTTCTGGCGTCCGCCTATGGTGACCTGGTACCACTCCTCGCCGGCCTTGTCGACGCCGAGGATGCCGATATGCCCCACGTGATGGTGGCCGCAGGAGTTGATGCAGCCCGAAATGTTCAGGTCCAGCTCGCCGATCTCGAACAGGTAGTCCAGATCGTCGAAGCGGCGCTGGATCGCTTCGGCCACGGGGATCGACACGGCATTGGCCAGCGCGCAGAAATCCCCGCCCGGACAGGCGATGATGTTGGTCAGCAGGCCGATGTTGGGCGTGGCCAGGTTGAGCGCCTCCAGCGCCTTCCACAGATCGTGCAGGCGCGCGCGGCGCACGTCGGCCAGGATCAGGTTCTGCTCGTGCGAGACGCGCAGCTCGCCGAAGCCGTAGTCGTCGGCCAGGTCGGCCACCGCGTCCATCTGGTCGGCGGTGACGTCGCCCGGCGGCACGCCGGTGGCCTTCAGCGACACGGTGACGGCGGCGTAGCCGGCCACTTTGTGCGGATGCACGTTGGTGCGCAGCCAGCGGGCGAAGCGCGGGTCGGCGGCCGCCTGCGCGGCGGTGTCGTCGGGTTCCTGCGCGGCGGCGGCGTCGTACTGCGGCCACACGAAACGCGACTTGATGGTGTCGACGAATTCCTGCGTGATGGTGTCCGGCCCGCCCTTGATCAGCTGCCACTGTTCATCGACCTGCTGGGCGTAGACCTCGGGAGTCAGGTCCTTCACCAGGATCTTGATGCGCGCCTTGTACTTGTTGTCGCGGCGGCCGTGCAGGTTGTAGACGCGCAGCGCCGCCTGCAGGTAGGTCAGCAGGTCCTGCCATTCGACGAAGGGATTGATCAGCTTGCCGACGATGGGCGTGCGGCCCAGGCCGCCGCCGATCCAGACGCGAAAGCCCAGCTTGCCGTCGCGCTCGACCGCCTGCAGGCCGATGTCGTGCACGCCGACGGCCGCCCGGTCCTGCACCGCGCCGCTGACCGCGATCTTGAACTTGCGCGGCAGAAAGGCGAATTCGGGGTGCAGCGTGGACCACTGGCGGATGATTTCGCACCAGACCAGCGGATCGACCAGCTCGTCGGGCGCGACGCCGGCGAAGTGATCGGTGGTGGTGTTGCGGATGCAGTTGCCGCTGGTCTGGATGGCGTGCATCTGCACCGTGGCCAGTTCGGCCAGGATGTCGGGCACGTGCTCCAGCCTGGGCCAGTTGAACTGGATGTTCTGGCGCGTGCTGAAATGGCCGTAGCCGCGGTCCCACTTGCGCGCGATGTGGGCCAGCGTGCGCAGCTGGCGCGAGGCCAGCATGCCGTACGGGATGGCCACGCGCAGCATGGGCGCGTGGCGCTGGATGTACAGCCCGTTCTGCAGGCGCAGAACGCGGAATTCGTCTTCGGTGAGCTGGCCGTCGAGAAAGCGGCGCGTCTGGTCGGCGAACTGCGCGACGCGCTGCTCGACGAGCTGCTGGTCGACGGGGTCATACACGTACATGTCACTGCCCTTGAAGTCTTCGGTCGGCGCAAGGCGCGAGGGGTTCATAACCGTAGCAGGCAGCCGCCGGGGCCGTCTAAGTCATTGTGGTAATAAGGTAATGTCGCGGCAAGGCGATGGGTTGCGCGCGCGACCGGGCCTTCGTAGGATGGGTGCAGCGCGAGAATCCTTGCGCAAAAAACCGGATATCGAGCGCGCGCAACCCATCGGCCACCCCGCCTCCCGCATCGTAGCCCCCTCCCGCTCCACACCAAAGACTCCCCGCAGCACGCATTTGACCCTGCGCAAGCAACCTGCCTGCGCCTTATTCGACCGACGGCGACGCGCCGATGCCGCGCACGATGTGCTCCAGCAGTTCGCGCGCGGCCGGGGAAATGTGACGGCCGGCGCGGCTCAGCACCTGCAGGCTGCCCTGGTTGAGGATGGGGTTGGCCAGCGGCAGGCTGGCCAGGCGCCGGGCGCGCATGTCGGCCGTGACCGCGATGGGCGGGGTCAGGGCATAGCCGATGCCGGCGGCGGCGAACTGCCACAGCGCCTTGAACGAGGAGGTGGTCAGCACGTTGCGCAGCCGCACCTGCTCGCTGATCTCGGCGGCCTGGATGTGCTGGCGCACGCCGAAGCCTTCCTGCATCGCGGCCCCGGGATACTCGGCCAGGTCGGTCAGCAGCAGGGGGCGGCGCAGGCGGGCCAGCGGATGGTCCTGGCGCACGATGGCGCGGATCGGCTCGGGGCGCGCGTAATGGGCGCGCAGCCGGGCGTCGTTGGGCGGCTGGAACACCAGGCCGATATAGGCGCGGTCGTCGACGATGCGCTGCACGATCTCGGAGGTGCGGGCCACGTCGATGTCCAGCGTGACTTCCGGATGGCTGCGCCAGTAGCCGGGCAGCACCTGGTCGAACATCAGCTCGACGAAGCCTTCGCCCAGCACCAGGTCGATATGGCCGCGCTCGGCGTTGCGCAGGCTGTCGATCTCGGAGAAAAAGCTCTCCTGGATGTTCTGCTGGCGCTTGACGTAGCGCGCCAGGATGTGGCCGGCGTCGGTGGGCACCACGCCGCGGCCGCGGCGTTCGAACAGCGTCATGCCGCAGTCGCGCTCCAGGGCGGCGATGGCGCGGCTGACCGCCGAGGGGTCCATGTCCAGCGCCTCGGCGGCGCCGCGCACGGAACCCCGGCTCATGACCTGCATGAAGTAATGGGTGCGTCGGGCGTCCAGTTTTTCGTCCATGGCGGCGGGAAGTGCGGCGGCAGGTCCACAGGTCGATGCTAGGGTTTACCCTTGCTTTATCCGGGATCATGCAAAATTTTCCCTGGAAAAGCATATGCGTTGCATTTTACGCAACGCTTGGACGCTTGTCCTGTCATGGTTGCATGCCAGCCCCGGGGCGAAAATCGGCCCTGCCGCGCGCAACGCCGGCGCCTGCGGTCCGGCCAACCGTCGCCGCGACCCATTCACGTTCACCAGGGGAATCCGATGTCTCTAGCCAGCGCCAGCCTGGCCGCGCCCACCATGCCGCTTTCCAGCCGCATCCGCATGCTTGCCGCCATCTTGCTGGTGGTGGTGATTGCCGAAGCGATCGGCAGCCTGACGTTCACGGTGGGCCCGGGCAAGATCATCCTGCAGCCGATGCTGTGGGCCATCTTCATCGGCGCGATCGTGGCGGCCTTCGGCCAGCGCCTGCCCGCCGCCGCCGGCGTCGACACCGCCATGCAGACCCGCATCAGCGGCTATCTGCAATATGCGCTGCTGCCGTTCCTGGCCAAGCTGGGCCTGATGGTCGGCGGCGCGCTGCCGCAGGTGCGCGAAGCCGGCTGGGCCCTGGTGTTCCAGGAGTTCGGGCATTTCTTCGGCACCATGGCCGTGGGCCTGCCGCTGGCGCTGCTGCTGGGCATCAAGCGCGAGGCGATCGGCGCCACCTTCTCGGTGGGCCGTGAGCCCAGCCTGGCCATCATCGGCGAGCGCTACGGCATGAACTCGCCCGAAGGGCGCGGCGTGATGGCCGAGTACATCACCGGCACGGTGATCGGCGCGCTGTTCGTGGCGCTGATGGCCGGTTTCATCACCAGCCTGAATATCTTCGACCCGCGTTCGCTCGCCATGGGCGCCGGCGTGGGCTCGGGCAGCATGATGGCCGCGGGCGTGGGCGCGATCGCCTCGCAGCAGACCCCCGAGATGGCGCACCAGGTGGCCGCGCTGGCGGCCGCCGCCAACCTGCTGACCACGGTGGTGGGCGTGTACTTCACGCTGTTCATCTCGCTGCCGACCACCATCTTCCTGTACGGCAAGCTGGAGCCGGTGCTGGGCCGCTTTTCGCGCGGCAAGGCGCCGTCGGCCATCGAGGACGGCGTGTCCGAAGACGCGCCGGTCCACGGCGCCAAGCTGGGCTTCGGCGACCGCCTGACGGCCTACATCGTGTGCGGCCTGTTCGCGCTGGTGGGCAACCGCCTGGGCTATGGCGTGCCGTTCGCCGACGCCCTGCCGGGCATGGCCATCATCGTGCTGCTGGTCGTCATTACCGACCTGGTGCTGCGCGTGGTGCCCAAGCTGCCGGCCGTGTTCGTGCTGTCGGTGATCGCCATGACGGCGGGCTGTCCCGGCGTGCTGCCGTACTCCGACCAGATCATCGCGATGGTCGGCAAGGTGAATTTCCTGCCTTTCACGACCGTGATCCTGGCGATGGCCGGGCTGTCCATCCTCAAGGACCTGCCGGCCTTCCGCAAGCTGGGCTGGAAGATCGTGGTGGTGTCCCTGGCCGCCAACGCCGGCACCTTCCTGGGCGCGACGATGATCGCCGAGTTCTTCCACTAAGACCAAGGCTGAGGCGCGAAGCCCGGACGGTAGCGCGCCTGGTCGGTGGCGTTTTCCGTGGCGCCGATGCTGGCGACCTTGGGCACGGCCGCGCCCATGGCCTTGACGGCCGCGGCGGCCTGCCATTCCTGCACCTGCGGGTTGCCCATGGCCAGGCGGTAGGGCTGCAAGGGCGCCAGGCCTTCTATGGTGCCCCAGTCGTTGGCCCGGGCCGCCGCCTCGGCAGGCGCGGCGGCGTAGTCGGCGATGGCGCGGCGCATGCGCGCCTCGGCGTACTGGTCGCGCAGCAGGTCCGGGTCGGGGCGCGGCGCCATGCCGGCGATGGGGGCGGGCGGCGCCTGGTCGCGGCTGCGCGCAGGCTGCGGGGCGGGTGGGCTTTCAGCCGCTTCAGCCGCCCGAGGCGTCGCCCAGGCGGGCCGGGTCTCGTCGATCAGCGGCACGCGCGCCGGGTAGGGCGCGGCGACGCGGGCAATGGCGGGGATCGCTGCAATGTCCATGCGAGGCTCCCTGTCGTGGCCGGTCCGCGGGCGGGCCGGTTCAGCGGGTCACAAGTCCAATGTAGCAGGAAACGCCCCGGCGCTCCGGGGCCGCGGCTCATTCGACGATGCCGGTTTCCAGGCAGGGATTGAATTCGCCCGTCTTGGGATCGCGCAGGAACAGCACGCCGGTGGCCACGCCGAAGTAGGTGCCGTGCAGCTCCAGCTCGCCCTTCTGCACGCGGCGGCGGATGGACGGGAACGTCATCAGATTCTCCAGGCTGTGCTCGACCGTGGCCAGCTCCAGGCGCTTGAGGTTGGCCTGGCGGTCGCCGGTGGCCGGGCCGAGGCGTTCGGCCACGGGCTCGATCTGCGACATCCACTTGCCGATGAAATCGCCCTTGGACAGCGGCTTGGCGCCGTCGAAGAAGGAGCGGATGCCGCCACAGGAGGCGTGGCCCAGCACCACGATGTGCTTGACGTTCAGGCCGTTGACGGCGAATTCGATGGCGGCGCTGGTGCCGTGGTAGGAGGATTCGGTGTCGGGGTCGCAGGGCGGCACCAGGTTGGCGACGTTGCGGATCACGAACATTTCGCCGGGGCCGGCGTCGAAGATGACTTCGGGCGAGACGCGGGAGTCGCAACACCCGATGATCAGGATTTCCGGGCTTTGCCCAATTTCGGCCAGTTTCTGGTATCGGCTGCGTTCCGAGTGGAAACGGCCTTTCAGGAATGATTGATAGCCTTCAGAGAGTCTTTTTGGAAACATGATCTTTTCTTCCTCGTTGCGCCGACATACGCGACAAGGGGCTTCGTTGGAAGCCCCTTTTATCGAGTCGACAGCCGTGATTTTCCCACACCTGGACCCGCGCCACGGCCGCTAAACCCTGATGAAATCAGGGTTTTTGGCGGCGGGCTGGCCGGCTAGCGGGCGTCTACGTCCAGCGCCGTGACGCGGGCGAACCGCAGCGGCGTGACCGCCCGGATCGGCTTGATCTGACCGGGCGCAAGCGGGCCGGGCACATCGTTGCGCAGGCGGCCCACTTCGCGGCCCTGCTCGTCGTACAGCACGAAGGTCAGCCAGACGCCGTCGATGGCGCGGTCGGACTGGTTGGCCAGCAGGCCGGTGATGGCCGAGAGGTTCTGGCTGACGTCGCGCACCGCCTGGACGTTGCCCAGCGTGACGCCATAGACGAGATCCTGCGCGCCGGCCGCAAGAGGCAGGCCGGCGAGCAGTGCGCAGGACACGAGTACGGATTTCATGGCGCTCTCCTGTGCGGCCGGGACGGATTGCGCCTATCTCACACCTTTCCGGGCGCGGACACAACAGGGCAAAGGTATGAATCGCCGCCTTGGCGATTCTTGACTTTCCGGGATCTTGCGGCGGCGTCCGGTTTGTTCGATGATGACCGGGCCGGCGATTGGGCCGGCGGATCGAGCGGTCCGCGTCGCGCCTGACCCCGAGGCGCGCGGACGCCCAAGGGAGGAACCATGCTTTCCCGTACCAGCCAGTTTGCTTCTGCCATCCTGTTGTCCGCCTGTTTCGCCGGCGCGTCCTGGGCCCAGACGCCGGCCGCGACCACGCCCGCCAAGACCCCCACGCCGCAGCAGCAGCGCATGACGGACTGCAACAAGTCCGCCGAAGGCAAGAAGGGCGACGAGCGCAAGGCCTACATGAGCAGCTGCCTGAAGGGCGAGACCGCGCCGGCCAAGCAGCTCACGCCGCAGCAGCAGAAGATGACGGACTGCAATGCGAAAGCCGGCGAGCAGAAGCTCACCGGCGACAAGCGCAAGGCCTTCATGAGCACCTGCCTGAAGGGCTAGCGCCGCGGCTCGGCGCCTCGGCCTACACCGTCGCGACCGGCGTCACCGGCGAACCGATGGCGTGCGGCAGGCGCAGCGGCGGCGCCGTCAGCATGAAGCGGTGGCGGCCGTTGGCGTGCAGCCAGTCGGCCAGCTCCTTCAGGTACCACAGCTCCGCCAGGGGCAGGCCCAGCTTGAACAGGCAGTGGTGGTGCAGCGGGAGCATGGCGCGCGGCCCGCTTTTTTCGCGGGCCGGGTAGGCCTCGACCGCGTAGTTGTCGGCGCAGATGGCGGCGATGCCGCTGTCGGTGATCCATTGCAGCAGCGCCGCGTCGGTGCCGTCCAGCGCGGCGCCGTAGCCATGCAGCACTTCGGCGTCGGGCTTGCCGTTCATGGCGACGACCGCTTCGGCGTAGCCGGTGCGCAGCACCAGCATGTCGCCGGCCTCGATCTCGATGCCGTCGGCCTCGAGCGCGCGGATCAGTTCCGCGTGGCCGATCAGCGTGCGCCCGGGGCCGTAGTGGCGCAGCAGGTCCACCAGCACGCCGCGGCCCTGCATGCCTTTCTGGGCCAGGTTTTCCACGCCCAGCTTCAGCGCCGCCGAGGGGCCGCCGCTGTTGCAGCCGCAGCCGGTGTGGTCGCCGTCGGCCGGGCCGATCACGTCCACGCCGGCCTGGTAGCCGTTGTAGTAGCGCAGTTCCGGCTTGCCGTCGCCGTCGGCGTCGAACAGCGCGCCGACGTGGGCCAGCGCGTCCCACTGGGTGGAGTACTGCATGGACAGCAGCACCTGGTCGTCGCTCAGCACGTCCACGGCGTCCGGGTTGACGTTGCGCAGCGGAAAATTCAGGTACGGCGTGTCCGCCAGGCGGGTGGGGCTGAGCTGCGGCGGATGGCGCCGCGGGTTGAGCACGTTGCCGCCCGGCAGGTCCAGCGGCAGCGACAGGCAGAAGGTCTTGCCGGCGCGGATTTCGCGCGCGCCCTTGAGGACCTGTTCTTCGGTGATGAGATTCAGGCGGCCGAGTTGGTCGTCGGGCCCGAAGTCGCCCCAGTTGGAGCCTTCGGGCCGCTGTTTCCAGCGCTGCATGCGGGTTACTCCGTCAGGAAGTCGAGCACCGCGCGGGTGAAGGCTTCCGGTTGCTCCCAGTTGGAGATGTGGGAGGTGTTCAATTCGAGATAGCGCGCGCCCGGGATGGCGGCGGCCAGTTCCTGGCCCTGGGCGGGCGTGGCGGCCAGGTCGTGCGTGCTGCTGATGACCAGCGTGGGCGCAGAGATGGAGGCCACCTGTTCGCGGAAGTCCGCGTCGCGCAGCGCGGCGCAGTTGCCGCAATAGCCGGCGTCCGGCGTGCGGCGCAGCATGTCGACCAGCACCTGGGTCAGGCCCGGCTCGGCGGCGCGGTAGCCGTCGGTGAGCCAGCGCTCGACCAGCGTCGGCGCCATGTTCTCCAGCTTCTGTTCGGTGACCGCGGCGATGCGGGCGCTCCAGCCTTCGGCCGAGCCGATGCGCGCGGCGGTGTTGCACAGGATCAGCCGGTCCACCAGTTCGGGGCGCGCCAGCGCCAGCCACAGGCCGGTGGGGCCGCCCATCGACAGGCCGCAGAAGTGCGCGCGCTTGATGCCCAGGTGCGCCAGCAGTTCGGCGACGTCGTTGCCCAGTTGCTCGAAGCTGTATTCGCCTTCGGGGACCGAGGATTTGCCGTGGCCGCGGGTGTCGTAGCGCAGCACGCGGAAATGCTTGCTCAGTTCGGGGATCTGGCGGGCCCACATGTCGGCGCAGGTGCCCAGCGAATTGGAGAGCACGAGCACCGGCGCGTCGGCGGGGCCATCGATGACGTAGTACAGCCGGGCCTGGCTGAGATCGGCGTAAGACATGTGGGTTTCCTTCAATTACAGATAGCAGGCGCCGTCGACGTAGGCCTTGCGCCAGCGCGTGATGGTCACGCGTTCGAACAGGTCGGCCTTGGAGAACGGATCGGCGTCGATGAATTGCTGCGCGGCTTCGCGGCTGTCCAGGTCGACCACGTACAGGCCGCCGCCGGCGTCCGTGCCGTCGTCATGCAGCTTGGCGCCGCAGGCCAGCAGCAGCCGCTTGTTGGCGTCCAGGAATTCCAGGTGGGCGGCGCGGTGCTGCTTGCGCACCTCCAGGTGGCCGGGCTTGTCGAAGGTTTCGATGATGTACGGCATGGACGCCTCCGTTCAGATCGCCGAGGGATGGCGCGCCAGCGCCGTCACCTGGATGTCCATGTAGGGGAACAGCGGCAGCGACGACAGCAGCGTGTGCAGCTCGTCATTGCTTTCGACGTCGAAGATGCTGACGTTGGCGTAGCGGCCGGCCACGCGCCAGAGGTTCTTCCACTTGCCGTCGCGCTGCAGCTGCTGCGCCAGCGCCTTTTCGTCGGCCTTGAGCTTGTCGGCGCGCTCGGCCGGCATGTCGACGGGAAGATTGACCTGCATTTGGACCATGAACAGCATGATGATTCTCTCCGTAAAAAAATCCGCCCCGGCGGGACCGAGGCGGCGCTTCGAAACTCAGTTGGAAAACTTCAGCGGCAGGCCGGTCAGGCGCAGCAGCTCGTCGGCGGTGGTGCCGCCGAACATGTCGGTGACGGTCACGCCGTCGGCGCCGATGTCGAACACCGCCACGTCGGTGTAGACGCGCGACACGCAGCGCACGCCGGTCAGCGGATAGGTGCAGGCTTCGACCAGCTTGCTCTGGCCGTCGCGGGTCTGCAGCTCCATCATCACGAACACGTCCTTGGCGCCGATGGCCAGGTCCATCGCGCCGCCCACGGCGGGGATGGCGTCGGGCGCGCCGGTGTGCCAGTTGGCCAGGTCGCCGTGCTGCGACACCTGGAAGGCGCCCAGCACGCAGATGTCCAGGTGGCCGCCGCGCATCATCGCGAACGAGTCGGCGTGGTGGAAGAAGGAGCAGCCGGGCAGCTCGGTCACGGGCTGCTTGCCGGCGTTGATCAGGTCATAGTCTTCCTCGCCCTTGGCCGGCGCGGGGCCCATGCCCAGCATGCCGTTCTCGGTGTGCAGGATGACTTCGCGGTCGGCCGGCAGGTGGTTGGCCACCAGCGTGGGCAGGCCGATGCCGAGGTTGACGTAGGCGCCTTCGGGGATGTCCCGGGCGACGCGGGCGGCGATCTGGTCGCGGGTCAGTTTGGTGCTCATTGCTGCTCCTTGGGGGCGGGGCGGGCATCGATCTGCACGACGCGCTTGACGAAGATGCCGGGGGTCACGACGGTTTCGGGGTCCAGTTCGCCCAGTTCCACCACTTCGCGCACCTGGGCCACGGCCACGCGCGCGGCGCTGGCCATGATGGGGCCGAAGTTGCGGGCCGTCTTGCGGTACACCAGGTTGCCCCAGCGGTCGCCGCGCTCGGCCTTGATGAGCGCGTAGTCGGCATGCAGCGGATATTCCAGCACATACTGGCGGCCGTTGATTTCCCGGGTTTCCTTGCCGTCGGCCAGCGGGGTGCCGTAGCCGGTGGGCGAGAAGAACGCGCCGATGCCGGCGCCGGCGGCGCGGATGCGCTCGGCCAGGTTGCCCTGCGGCACCAGTTCCAGCTCGATCTTGCCGCTGCGGTACAGGCCGTCGAAGATCTGCGAGTCCACCTGGCGCGGGAACGAGCAGATGATTTTGCGCACGCGGTTCGCGCCCAGGAGGGCGGCCAGGCCGGTGGTGCCGTTGCCCGCGTTGTTGTTGATGATGACCAGATCCTTGGCGCCCTGTTCGAGCAGCGCGTCGATCAGTTCCATGGGCTGGCCGGCGGTGCCGAAGCCGCCGATCATGACGGTGGCGCCGTCGGGGACGTCGGCGAGGGCGTCCGCAGCGCTTGCAACGAGTTTAGAGATCATGGTGTTCGCTCATAAGGTGGCGTGTCATAATTTGTTCTCAATTAGAACTTTCGTTCTTCAGAAGAACATTGATTTCATGGGGGATGGCAATGCTGCGCCGCCCCGGTACAGGGTTGCCGACCAGGGCAACGTTTCTCTTCGCGGTAGACGGATGGCCGAGCAAATCACCCAGCAACCCAGCGACAGCTACGTTCAATCCTTTGCGCGCGGCCTGTCCGTGATCCGGGCCTTCGGCCCCGAGCGTTCGCAGATGACGCTGTCCGAGGTGGCGGCGGTGACCGGCCTGACGCGCGCCGGCGCGCGCCGCATCCTGCTGACGCTGGAGCACCTGGGCTACGTGACCGTGGACGACCGCAAGTTCTCGCTCACCCCGCGCATCCTGGAGCTGGGCTACGCCTACCTGTCCGGCACGCCGCTGTGGAACCTGGCGCTGCCCTACATGGAAGAGGTGGCCGAAGAGACCCGCGAATCCTGCTCCGTGTCGGTGCTGGAGGGCGCGGACATCGTCTATATCCTGCGCCTGTCCACCCACAAGGTGATGACCATCAACCTGGCGGTGGGTAGCCGCCTGCCCGCCTGGGTCACGTCCATGGGCCGCGTGCTGCTGGCCGGCCTGACGGAACCGGAGCTGGACCGGGTGCTGGCGATGAGCCAGATCCGGACCTATACGCCGCACACCATCACCGGCATCGACGCGCTCAAGCGCGTGCTGGCCGGCGTGCGCGCCGACGGCTACGCCTGCGTGGCGCAGGAACTGGAGCCGGGCCTGCAATCGGTGGCCGTGCCCATCATGGACCGCAGCGGCCGCGTGATCGCCGCGATGAACGTCAGCGGCCATGCCAACCGCTATTCGCGCCAGGAAATGCTGGCGGCGTTCCTGCCGCCGCTGCGCCGCGCCGCCGACCAGATCAACCACGCCCTGCTGCGCCGCTAGGCGGCGCAGGCAGGACGGGAGGAAGGACGGCGTGCGCATGGCGGGCCTCAGACGGGCGCGACGCCCAGCGTCGTGCCGCCGCAGACGTACAGCGTCTGGCCGGTGACGAAGCCGTTGTCCGGCGACAGGAAGAACATCGCCGCGCGCGCCACGTCTTCGGGCGTGCCCAGGCGCTTGACCACGATGCTCTTGATGATGCGCTCGGTCTGCGGGGCGCCGGCGGGATTGCTCTTGGTGAACAGTTCGGTGGCGATGGGGCCGGGGCCGATGGCGTTGACCGTGATGCCGTCGCCGCCCAGCTCCATGGCCAGCGTGCGCGTCAGGCCCAGCAGGCCCGCCTTGGTGGCCGAATAGACCACGCGGTCGGGCTTGCCCAGCGCCGCGCGCGAGGCCATGTTGACGATGCGCCCGAAGCCGGCCGCGCGCATGGCCGGCAGCACCGCCTGCACCAGGATCAGCGCCGTGCGCAGGTGCAGGTTGACCACATAGTCCAGGTCCGCCAGCGTGGCGGTGTCGGCCGAGCCCGGGCGCGTCGCGCCCGCGTTGTTCACCAGCCCGACGATGTCGTAGGCGTCGGTCACTTCCTTGGCCACCGCCTTGGTGCGCGCTTCGTCGGTCAGGTCGGCCTGGTACGACACCAGCCCGGCGGGCGGATTCTCGGGCAGCTTGTAGTCGATGTTGACGACCTTGTGGCCGGCATCGAGCAGCATGCGGATGATGGCCGCCCCGATCCCGGCGCTGCCGCCGGTCACGAGATACGCGGTAGGTTTGCTCATATCAACTCCGTTCCGGAAGAGTGCGTGTGGCTCAATGGGTCAGATAGCCCCAGAGGAGGACGGCCGTGATGTGGATCACGCCGACCCACAGCATCATGATGACGGTATAGCCCATAACATCGCGCAGTTTCAGCTTGGACAGCGCCAGCGCCGGCAGAATCCAGAAGGGCTGCACCAGGTCGTTCCAGGCGTTGCCCAGCATGACGGCCATGGTGGTCTGGTTCAGGGCGCTGCCGATTTCCTTGGCGGCGTCGATCATGAACGGACCCTGGATGACCCAGTGGCCGCCGGCCGACGGCGCGAAGAAGTTGATGACGAAAGAACTGATCAGGCCCCAGAACGGCAGCGTCTCGGGCGTGGCCACGTCGACGAAGACCGCGGAAATCGTGGTGACCAGCCCCGAGGCGGCCATGATGGCCATGATGCCGGCGTAGAACGGGTATTGCAGGATGATGCCGGAAATCGTCTTGATGCCTTCGGTCAGCTTGGCCACGTAGGCGGCCGGCGTGCCCAGCAGGATGATGCCCAGGAACAGGATGATGAAGTTGATCAGGTTCAGGTCCAGCGAGCCGCCGTCCATGAAGTGGAACACCACGTAGGCCACGCCCAGCGCGCCGATCAGCAGGCTCAGCAGGCGGCTGTTGTTCAGGCGCGAGGCCAGCGTGCCCTTTTCCAGCAGGTCTTCGGCGGCGTTGGCGGCGGTGGTGTCGCGGTCGATCGCGGGATCGACCTCGATGACCTTCTCGCCCTTTTTCGGATGCAGCCAGGCGTTGAGCAGCGGCAGCGTGACGATGATGACCAGGCTGGTGATCAGCATGGGCATCGAGAAAATCGTTTCCGACAGCGGGATGGTGCCCATCTGCTTGGCGGTGGGATGGTTGGGCGTGGCCACCAGCACCGGGATGCTGGCCGACAGGCCCAGGCCGTACATGGTGAAGCCGCTGTACGCGGCGGCGATGATCAGCGGGTAGTGCACGCCCTTGACCTTCAAGGCCAGCTTCTTGGCGACGATGCCGCCGATGACCAGGCCGAAGCCCCAGTTCAGGTAGCTGCCGATGCCGCCGACCAGCGTCGCCACGATGATGGCGGTGTGCGGCTTGTGCACGTGGCTGACGATGCGGTTGAGCATGCGGTCGGTCAGCGGGGCGGTGGCCAGCACATAGCCCATCGCCAGGATCACCGCCATCTGGGTGGTGAAGGCCAGCAGGCTCCAGAAGCCGTTGCCCCAGGCGCGGGTGATGTCGCCCAGGCCCTTGCCTTCGACCCCCATGGCCAGCAGTACGGTAAGCAGGGTCAGCGCGATGGCGAAGACAAAGGGATCGGGCAGATACTTGCGCATCAGCTCCGTGAAAAATGAAGCCAGTTTATTCATGGTGCCTCCAACGAACTCCGGTAAGGCTGGTTTTCTGTGATCGGTTTTCTTTGCGTGGCGGGGCCTTGGGGCCCGACGGCGCGGTAGCGGCAGGCTCCGCGCCTTATGTAGTAATGGGTATGCGCCGGCCTCAGGCGTCGTCGGCCCGGGCGTTGAGCCAGGCGGCCAGTTCTCCGAGCGCCGCGCTCTTCTCGCGCAGCACGCGTTCGCGGCGCTCCGGGCTCCAGGTGTAGAAACCCTGGCCGCTCTTGGCGCCGATCTGCCCGCTTTCGACCTTGCTCTTCAAAAGCGCCGAGGGCTCGGTGCGGTTGTCGAGATCCTTGTAGAGGTAGCTGGCGATGGCGTAATGCACGTCGATGCCGTTCATGTCGCGCTGCTCCAGCGGGCCGGACAGCGCAAGCCGGATGCCCAGGCTCCACTTGACCACTTCGTCGATGTCCTCCGCGCTGGCGACGCCTTTTTCCAGCAGCGAAATGGCTTCGCGCGCCAGCGCGTGCTGGATGCGGTTGGCGATGAAGCCGGGAATGTCCTGGCGCACCAGCACCGGCCGCTTGCCGGCGTGGCGCAGCGTGGCCATGACGCGCGCCACCGTCTCGTCCGACGTGGCGTCGTTGCGCACCACCTCCACCAGCGGAATCACGTCGGCGGGGGTGAAGAAGTGCGTGCCCACGAAGCGGTCGCGCCGCAGCACGGCGGTGGCGATGGCGTTGATGGACAGGCCGGAGGTATTGGTGGCGAAAAGGGTGTGCGCCGGGCACAGCGCGTCGAGCCGGGCGAACAGGTCGCGCTTGAGCTCGAGGTTTTCGGGTACGGCCTCGATCACCAGGTCGCTGTTGCAGGCCGCTTCCAGGCCGGGCGACAACTGGATGCGCTGCATGGTTTCCTGGACCCGGCCGGGCGCGTAGACGTTCAGTTGGCGGTCTATCGTCTTGAGCGCGCGCTCCAGCGCGCCTTCGACCGGGTCGATGAGGACGATGTTCAGTCCCTTCGAGGCGAACAGGGCCGCGATGCCGCTGCCCATGGCGCCTGCGCCGACGATGGCGAGATTTTTGAGGGGAGTATCCATGATGGTTCGCTCGGGCTGACTCGCCGGGCTTGCGGCGGGCACGCGCGGAACCAGGGATTGCCGTCTCTTCCGGGTGTGCCTTCCTGTGCGCCTGGCCAGAAAAATCGTTATGTTCTAGATACGAACATTTGTGCGTATATAGAATTAATGAAAACGATAGTACTAAATGTCGCGGGGGGCGGACAAATCAGGGATTTTGGGTGTCCGGCTGGTGGACGGGGGGCGTGGGGACGTAGGATGGGTGCAGCGCGGCACCGGCGGGGTAAGAAGCCGGACGCCGAACGCGCGTAACCCATCGGCCGGCGAGAGCCGGCTTTATTTCTTGCCACGAAGCGAGAGCCGGCTTTGTCTCTTGCCACGAAAAGCGGCGGCTGGCGCCGCCTGATGGGTTACGCGCGTTCGATATTTGAGTTCTTGCTTAAGGGCTCTCGCGCTGCACCCATCCTACGCCCGCCCACGATCAGCCTGGTCCGGCGCTGTTGGACCAACCCTTGGACAGCTCCACCGCCTGCCGCCAGCGCGCCATCCGCGCTTCGCGCACGGACGCGGGCCAGCTCGGTTCGAACGTGCGTTCGGCCTGCCACTTGGACGCGAATTCGTCCTGGCCGGACCAGAAGCCCACGGCCAGGCCGGCCAGGCCGGCCGCGCCCAGCGCGGTGGATTCGGGCACGCGGGGGCGCACGACCGGCACGCCCAGCAGGTCGGCCTGCATCTGCATCAGCAGGTCGTTGCGGGCCGCGCCGCCGTCGACGCGCAGCTCGGTCAGGGCGATGCCGCTATCGGCGTTCATGCAGGTCAGCAGTTCGGCGCTTTGCAGGGCGATGGATTCGAGGGTGGCGCGCGCGATGTGGGCGCGGGTGGTGCCGCGAGTCAGGCCCACCAGGGTGCCGCGCGCGTAGGGGTCCCAATGCGGCGCGCCCAGGCCGGCGAAGGCCGGCACCATGAAGACGTCGTCCGTGCTGGACACGCTGGCGGCCAGCGCCTCGATCTCCTCGGAGCGCTGGATGATGCCCAGGCCGTCGCGCAGCCACTGCACCGCCGCGCCGGCCACGAACACGCCGCCTTCGAGCATGTAGGTGGGCTGCCAGCCGCCGCCGTCGCGCGGCAGGCCCCAGCCCACGGTCGACAGCAGGTTGTTGCGCGACTGCACGGGCTGCCCGCCCACGTTCATCAGCATGAAGCAGCCGGTGCCGTAGGTGTTCTTGGCCATGCCCGGCCTGTAGCAGGCCTGGCCGAAGGTGGCGGCCTGCTGGTCGCCCGCCACGCCGGCGATGGGGATGGCGCCGCCCAGCCATTCGGGCAGGGTGTCGCCCACCACGGCGCTGCTGGGGGCGATCCGTGGCAGCACGCTGCGCGGGATCTTGAGCAGCGCCAGGATGTCGTCGCTCCAGTCCTGGGTATGCAGGTCGAACAGCATGGTGCGCGAGGCGTTGCTGGGGTCGGTGCTGTGGACCGCGCCGCCGGTCAGCTGCCACACCAGCCAGGTGTCGACGGTGCCGAAGGCCAGTTCGCCGCGCTCGGCGAGCTGGCGCGCGCCGGGCACGTGGTCCAGCAGCCAGGCCAGCTTGGTGCCCGAGAAATAGGCGTCCACCACCAGGCCGGTGCGCGATTGCAGGAAATCGGCGTGGCCGTCCTGGCGCAGCTGGTCGCACATGGGCGCGGTGCGGCGGTCCTGCCAGACGATGGCGCGGGCCAGCGGCCGGCCGGTGGCGCGCTCCCAGATCAGCGTGGTTTCGCGCTGGTTGGTGATGCCGAGGGCGGCGATGTCGGCCGCGGCCGCGCCGGCGTTGCGCAAGGCCTCGCGGGCCACGTCCAGCTGGCTCTGCCAGATTTCGCCGGCGTCGTGCTCGACCCAGCCCGGACGGGGATAATGCTGGCGGAATTCGCGCTGGCCTACGCCGCGCACCACGCCTTCGCGGTCGAACACGATGGCCCGGGAGCTGGTGGTTCCCTGGTCCAGGGCCAGGACAAATTCATTCGTCGTCACGATTCTTTGCGCCGTTCAGGTGAGCCCCGGCCAGCGGGTCGAGGCGTCCAAATGAGAAGACCGAGGCCATGCACAGCACGCCGATGACGATGAAGCCCGCGACCACGTCCCGTATCGCCAGCGTCTCGGCGCCGCGCAGGGCCATGCTGATGTTCAGCGTGACCGCCGCCACGCCCACGCCCAGGCTGATGCCGAGCTGCTGCGCCATGGCGGCGAAACTGCTGGCGCGGCTCATCTGGGTCGGGGGAATGTCGGCATAGGTTAGCGTATTTACCCCCGTGAACTGCAGCGAGCGGAAAAACCCGCCCACCAGCAGCACGGCGATCATCAGCCAGACCGGCGTGGCGGGCGTGAAGGCGCCGCAGACCACGATGAAAATGCCGGTCAGCAGCGCGTTGACGGTCAATACCCGACGAAATCCGAAGTGCTGCACGATGGGGGTGGCGACGAACTTCATCAGCAGCGCGCCGGCGGCGCTGGCGAAGGTGATCAGCCCGGCCGAGAACGGCGACAGGCCGAAGCCCACCTGCAGCAGCATGGCCAGCAGGAACGGCGTGGCGCCCACGGCGAAGCGGCACAGGTTGCCGCCCAGGGTGGCGATGGCGAAGGTCGGTATCCGCATCAGGGACAGATCGATGATGGGATGGGGCGCCCGGCGCGCGTGCCAGCCGTAGAGCAGGCCGCAGGCCAGGCCGGTGGCGATCAGGCCCAGCAGCATGGGCAGTGGCATCACGTCGCGGCCGATCGCCTCGAAGCCGCTGACCAGCGTCGCCAGGCAGATGGCGCTGAGCAGAAAGCCCGGCCAGTCCAGGCGCGGCGCGCCTTCCACGCGGATTTCCTCCACGTAGCGCAGCACCAGGAAAATGCCCAGGATGCCGATGGGAATGTTGATCAGGAAGATCCAGTGCCACGACATATAGGTGACCATGAAGCCGCCCAGCGGCGGCCCGATCACCGGCCCCAGCAGGGCGGGGATGGACAGGAAGGACATGGCCTTGAGCAAGTCCTGCTTGGGCACGGTGCGCAGCAGGATGATGCGCCCCACCGGCACCATCATCGCGCCGGCCATGCCCTGGACGACGCGGGCCGCCACCAGCTGCGGCAGGTCCTGCGACAGGGCGCAGGCCACGGAGCTCAGGGTGAACAGGCCGATGGCCGCCACGAACACGCGCCGCGCGCCGTAGCGGTCGGCCGCCCAGCCGCTGACGGGCACGAACACGGCCACCGACAGCAGGTAGGAGGTGATGGCCACGTTCAGCCGCACCGGGGTCGAGCCCAGGGCCCGCGCCATCGCCGGCAGGGCCGTGGCGACCACCGTGGCGTCCAGCATCTGCATGAACAGCGCGCAGCCGACGATGAAGGGAATCATGCGTGCCGCGCGCATCGCTTCCGGGGTGAGTGAGGGAGCGGGATGGGCGGCGGCGGCGGATTCTGCGGACATGGGCGAGGATACGTAGGGGGCCTCCAGATTGTAACGCCGGGGGAGGGGCCGTCGTGAAGTAAACTCCCCTCATCCGAAACCCACTGAAATTGGCGTCATGGCGACCAACTACGAATCCGAGATCACCCGTTTCCTGAAAGACTACAAGCAGTCGCATCCCGGCACCGAAGAGCGCCAGCGCGAGGGCCGCGCCCGTCTTTGGGACAAACCGCAGGACCCGGAGCTGCTGGAGGCCTTCCGCGCCGGCCGCGTGCCGCAGAAGCCGTACGTATACCAGGCCGACTGAGCCCCTTGCGGCAACCATGGCCCAGAACGCTTTCCCGGGCGACGCCCTGGCCGCGCTAGTGGAACCGCCCGTCGACAGCACCCCCGACACGGTAGACAGCGTGGCGTTCGCGCGCCTGTACGGCGAGCCGCTGTTCCAGATGCCGACCGACCTGTACATCCCGCCGGATGCGCTGGAGGTCTTCCTGGAGGCGTTCGAAGGGCCGCTGGACCTGCTGCTCTACCTGATCCGCAAGCAGAACTTCAACGTGCTGGACATCCCGATGGCGGATGTCACGCGGCAATACCTCTCGTACGTCGAGCAGATCCGCATCCACAACCTGGAGCTGGCCGCCGAATACCTGC
Source organism: Achromobacter sp. MUI-25009338 (assembly GCF_057359325.1). Lineage (NCBI taxonomy): Bacteria > Pseudomonadati > Pseudomonadota > Betaproteobacteria > Burkholderiales > Alcaligenaceae > Achromobacter > Achromobacter sp. MUI-25009338. Next base: position 5,303,699 of record NZ_CM170627.1, on the reverse strand, counting down.
TGATGGCGGCGATGCTCATCGAGATCAAGTCGCGCATGCTGCTGCCGGTCAAGAAGACCGACACCGGCGAAGAGCCCGAGGACCCGCGCGCCGAACTGGTGCGCCGCCTGCTCGAATACGAGCAGATGAAGCTGGCGGCCCAGAAGCTCGACCGTATGCCGCAGCTCGGCCGCGACTTCGTCAGCAGCCAGGCGGTGGCCGACCTGAGCGTCGAGCGCATGCTGCCCGAAGTCAGCGTGGACGACCTGCGCGCGGCCTGGGCCGACATCATGAAGCGGGCCAAGCTGAACCAGCACCACCACATCACGCGCGAACAGCTGTCGGTGCGCGACCACATGACGCACATCCTGCGGCGCCTGAACGACGTGCGCTTCATGGAGTTCGGCGACCTCTTCATGGAGCGTATCCGCGAAGGCGCGCCCGCGGCGGTGGTCGTGGTGCATTTCATCGCCATGCTGGAACTGGCCCGCGAATCCCTGCTCGAGATCACGCAGGCGGAACCCTACGCGCCCATCTACGTGCGCCTGGCCTATACCAGCGTGGCGGCGGTCGCGGCCTGAGGCCGGGCTGCGCGTTCCTACTTCCGGAGACTCCCCTTGAAAGTCGTACACACCATCCAGGAATTGCGCGACCACCTGCGCGGACAGAACCGCGTATCGTTCGTGCCCACCATGGGCAACCTGCACGAAGGCCACCTGGCGCTGATGAAGCTCGCGCGCCAGCATGGCGATCCGGTGGTGGCCAGCATCTTCGTCAACCGCCTGCAGTTCGGTCCCAACGAAGACTTCGACCAGTATCCGCGCACGCTGGCCGCCGACATCGAGAAGCTCGAACGCGAGCGCGACGTCTACGTGCTGTTCGCGCCCAACGAGCGTGAAATGTATCCCGAGCCGCAGAATTTCCGCGTGCAGCCGCCCGACGACCTCGGCGACATCCTCGAAGGCGAATTCCGTCCCGGCTTCTTCGCGGGCGTGAGCACCGTGGTGCTGAAGCTGTTTTCCTGCGTGCAGCCGCGCGTGGCCGTGTTCGGCAAGAAGGACTACCAGCAGCTCATGGTGGTGCGCAACATGTGCCGCCAGTTCCAGCTGCCGGTGGAAGTGCTGGCGCACGAAACCGTGCGCGCCGAGGACGGCCTGGCGCTGTCCTCGCGCAACCGCTACCTGAGCGAGGCCGACCGCGCCGAGGCGCCGGCCCTGTACGCCGCCCTGCAGCAGCTGGGCCAGCGCCTGGCCCAGGGCGAGCGCGACGCCGCCGCGCTGGAGCGCGAAGCCATCGACGGCCTGACCCGGCGCGGCTGGCAGGTGGACTACGTGGCGCTGCGCCGCCAGCGCGACCTGAAGCGCCCCGAAGCCGCCGACCTGCAGGCCGGCGAGCCGGTGGTGGCGCTGGCCGCCGCCAAACTCGGCGCCACCCGCCTGATCGACAATCTGGAACTGGTCTACACGGCCTGAGGCCCGGGCAGGGGGGGCGTTTATGTCCACCCTGACAGAATTGCCAGCTTCCGGCGGCTGGCGCGGCGGGGCAGACTCGATGCAAATCTACTTTGCAGGAGACAAGCCCCATGCAGCCCCGCCCCGACCTGGACGACGTCCTCGCCACCCTGACGCCGCGCGAACGCCAGATCGTCGCCTACGTGGCGGCGGGCAGCCCGAACAAGGTCATCGCCATCGACCTGGGCATTTCGCTGCGCACCGTCGAAGCCCATCGCGCCCGCATCTTCACCAAGCTCCGCGCCCGCAACGCCATGCAACAGGCCTGCCGGCTGTGCGCCCACCGGCGTTCGGGCGCCTCGCCCGTGCCGCTCATGCCGGAGGGCGATCCGCACGGCGGGGCCGTCACCCTGCATGAACAGCCCTCGCCCCGATACGCGCCGGCCAAGCCATGATGCCTGCGCGCCCAAAAACATCGGGCCCGGCGAACGAGGCGTTCGCCGGGCCCGGTGCCAGGCATGGATTCAAGCGCGCGCGGTGCTCAGGGGCACTTGGGCGCGGCGGCCTTGGCCAGCTCGTCGATGGGGTCCAGGTCCGGCTGGCGGGTCAGGTTGTAGTTCAGGTTCGGCGTCTGGCCGGCGATGGAGCGCACGCGCAGCACGTTGTTGGCGGCCACCACGAACTCGACGCGGGCGTTGCCCTGGCCGTCCATCAGGATGACGCGCGGCGGGCGTTCGTCGGTGGCGTCCCAGCAGCCTTGTTCGGCCACCGGCTGGCCCTTCTGGGGATCGTTCTCCAGGTAGGCGGTGCGGCCGCGCCAGCGGCCGTTGGGCGCCAGCGTCAGCGTCACGCGCTGCGCCGTGCACTGCATGACGGGCGAGAAGCACGGCAGCGTGCCCATGTAGGTCTGGGGTTGCGGCACCAGGCTGTGCGCGGCGGCATTGGGCGCCGGCGCGGGCGCGGGCGCGGCGGTCGCTGCGCCCGCGCTACTGCCGCCGCCCTCGGCGTGCTCGGGTACGGTCTGGCCGTCTTCGGTGGTTTCCGCGCCTGCCGCGGCCGCTTGCTGGGCCTGGTTCTGCGGCTTGCGGGCATCCGGCTTGAGCGCGATCTGCACCTGCGAAGGCGCGCGGATCACGGTGCGGTAGCCGGCGCCGGAGCCCTGGTACTGCGCGTCGGTCACGGTGCTTTCCGCGGGCGGGTCGTAATAGCCCTCGGTCTTCTGCTGGGCGCAGCCCGCCGCGCCTATGGCGGTGCCCGCCAGCAGCAGCCCCATGACGCTTAGTTTGCGGGAGCGGGTAACAATGTTGTCGACGCGCGCGGTCATGGCAGCTTATCCGTGAATTGAGTCTGTCTCCGATTTTACGCACTTATGCGAAGATTCGATACGTTGCCCTAGCCGCTCCTGGGTGTATTCCGCACTTTATGCACAAATTACGACATGGCCGCCGCCGGCCGGTTCTACATCGCGTCCCGGGCCCGATCGCGCACGCCGCCGGCGCGCGCATCGGATGACGGCGATGCGCTACGTCTTCGACCTGCCCCCGGGCCTGTTCATCGTCCTGGCGGCGCTGGCGGGCCTGGCCGTGGGCAACTGGCTGACGCTGCTGACGCACCGGCTGCCGCGCATGATGGAGCAGGAGTGGCAGGCGCACTGCCAGGAGGCGGCCGGCCAGGCGCGCACCGAAAGCCGCTACGGCCTGTGGTCGCCGGCGTCGCACTGCCCGGCCTGCGCCGCGCCGGTGACGGGCTGGCGCCGTGCGCCGCTGCTGGGCTGGCTGCTGCTGCGCGGACGCTGCGCCGCCTGCGGAACCGCGATAGGCTGGCGCTACCCGGCCATCGAACTGCTGACCTGCGCGCTGTTCGCCGCCTGCGCCTGGCGCTTCGGCGCCACGCCGCTGGCGCTGTGCGCGATGGGCCTGTCGGCCACGCTGGTGGCGCTGGCCTGGATCGATTTCGAATCGACGCTGCTGCCCGATGCGCTGACGCAGCCGCTGCTGTGGGCGGGCCTGCTGGCCAATCTGTTCGACGCCTACACCAGCGTGCAGATGGCGGTGGCCGGCGCGGTCGCGGGCTATGTGTTCCTGTGGGTTATCTTTCATATATTCCGCCTGCTGACCGGGCGCGAAGGCATGGGCCACGGCGACTTCAAGCTGCTGGCCGCCCTGGGCGCATGGTTCGGCATCGAGACCCTGCCGATGCTGCTGCTGGGCGCGTCGCTGCTGGGCGTGCTGATCGGCGGCGCGCTGACGCTGAGTGGACGCGCCAGCCGCGGACAGCCGCTGCCCTTCGGCCCTTATCTGGCGCTGGCCGGCATCGTGACGCTGCTGGCGGGCGGGCCGCAGGGGCTGTGGCAATGGCTGGGCTAGTACGCGACACGATGGGACGAGCGGCATGTACAAGATAGGATTGACTGGCGGTATCGGATCGGGCAAGACCCGCGTGGCGGACATGCTTGCGCAGTGGGGCGCGTCGGTGGTCGATACCGACGAGATCGCGCATACGCTGACCGCGCCGCAGGGCGCGGCCATGCCGGCGATCGAACGCGAATTCGGCCCGCGGGCGCTGACGGCCGACGGCGCGCTGGACCGCGCATGGATGCGCGAGCAGGCGTTCTCCGATCCGCAGGTGCGGCTGCGGCTGGAAGCCATCATGCATCCGGCCATCGGCCAGGAGACCGAACGCCAGGCCGCCGCGGCCGCCGGATCGTATCTGGTCTTCGTCGTGCCCTTGCTGGTGGAGTCGCTGCCGCGCTGGCGCGCGCGCCTGGATCGCATCTGCGTGGTGGATTGCGATCCCGAGACGCAGGTGGCCCGCGTGCGCGCGCGCAGCGGGCTGACGGAGCCAGCCATCAGGCGTATCATGGCAGCACAGGCTGCGCGCGCAAGCCGGCTGGAAGCCGCCGACGACGTCATCGTCAACGATGGCGCCACCACGCCCGAACAACTGCGCGCGCAGGCGAAGACCCTGCACGACCGCTGGCTGGCGCTGGCGGGCACGACAGACCGGCAAGCCCTGGGCCAGGCCGGCACCCCTGAATAACATTGGCCTGCCGGCCAACCACAGATGGGCCTGTAAAAAAGCGTGATTGTTTACGAATATCCCTTCAACGAGCGTATCCGCGCTTATCTGCGGCTGGAATTCCTGTTCGACAGGTTGTTCTTCTTTGCACGCGAGGGGGATTCACGACTGCACCAGGTCGCCGTCACCGCCTTGTTCGATCTGCTCGACGCCTGCGAACGCACCGACGTCAAGGGCGCCTTGCTGCAGGACCTGGAACGCCAGCGCCTGGCGCTGGTCGGCCTGCGCGACCATCCCGGCGTGGCGCAGGACGCGTTGGAATCCATGCTGCGCGAAATGGAAAAGGTCACCGGCGCGCTGGCCGTGCCCGGCAAGACCGGCCAGCCCCTGCGCGAGAACGAATGGCTCACCAGCCTGCGCGGTCGGCTTTCCATGCCCGGCAACGCCACGCAGGTCGACATGCCTTCGTATTTCGCCTGGCAGAACAAGCCCGAGTCGGCCCGCTGCGCCGACCTGCAATCCTGGATCGCGCCCTTCATTCCCCTCTACGACGGCCTGACCCTGGCGCTGCGCCTGCTGCGCGAATCCGGCCGCAAGACCGACATCGTGGCCGAGCAGGGCGCCTACCAGCAGATGCTGGGCGGCAAGCAGTTCCAGCTGCTGCGCGTGTGGGTGGACCCCGCCCACGGCGTATTTCCCGAGATCAGCGCCAATAAGTACATGATCTGGATACGTTTTTCCACGCAGGACGGCGAATTCAAGCCCCAGCAGGTGGCCCGCGACGTGGGGTTCCAGATGACGTTGTGCAACTCGTAGGATGGGTAAAGCGCGAGCGCATCTGAGCAAGAACCCGGCTCTCCAGCGCGCGACACCCATCAGGCGGCGCCAGCCGCCGCTTTTCGTGGCAAGAGACAAACACCCGGCTGCCGCCGGCCGATGGGTGTCGCGCGATGGGCAATTGAGTTCCTGCCCAAGAATTCTCGCGCTACACCCCTCCTGCGCAGGACCCACGTAGCCCCCCAGTACGCAGGAGGGACCCACCCACCCCCCCCCCCATTACCTGTTGCGGGGAGTTTCAACCGCCGCTCCCGGTGCTGGACTACGCGATGGTCTAGTAGACAATACGGCTTTCCCTGCCCGCGTCTGCAACGTACATGCCTGAAAGCCGTCCCGTTTCTCCGCCCGCCCATAGGTCCCGCCGCCGCCTGGCCGTGCTGGCGCTGTTGCTGCTTGCCGGGGCCGGCATCGCCTGGCTGCTGCTGCGGCCGGCGGCCAAGCCGGCGGGCGGGGGCCGTCCGCCCGGGGCGGCAATGGCGAACATGGCGGTGCCGGTGCGCATCGCCACCGCCGTCCGGCAGGACATCGACATTTTTCTGAAGTCGCTGGGCACGGTGACGGCCTACAACACGGTCACCGTGCGCAGCCGGGTCAGCGGCGAGCTGGTCGAGGTGGCCTTCCAGGAAGGCCAGCGCGTGAAGGCCGGCGACCTGCTGGCGCAGGTGGACCCGCGCGCCTTCCAGGTGGCGCTGGACCAGGCGCGCGGCACGCAGATGCAGAACCTGGCGCAGCTGGAGAACGCGCGCCGCGACCTGCAGCGCTACCAGGCCCTGTACAAGCAGGATTCCATCGCCAAGCAGCAGGTCGACACGCAGGCGGCGCTGGTGCGGCAGTACGAGGGCACAGTCAAGAGCGACCAGGCCAACGTCGACAACGCCCGGCTGCAGCTGGACTACGCGCGCATCACCGCGCCCATCGACGGCCGTCTGGGCCTGCGCCAGGTGGACCGCGGCAATCTGGTGTCCAGCTCGGACACCAACGGGCTGGTGGTGATCACCCAGACCCAGCCGATTTCCGTGGTGTTCACGCTGCCCGAGACCCAGCTGCCCGAGGTGCGCGCCGAACTCGCCGCCGGCCGCAAGCTGGCCGTGGACGCCTACGACCGCGCCGACACCCGCCGCATCGCCACGGGCCAGCTGGAAACCCTGGACAACCAGATCGACGTGACCACCGGCACCCTCAAGCTCAAGGCCCGCTTCGACAACACCGACGACGCGCTGTTTCCCAACCAGTTCGTCAACGTGCGGCTGCACGTGCTGACGCGCAAGGACGTCACCGCCGTGCCCACCGCCGCCATCCAGCAGGGTTCGGCCGGCGCCTTCGTATTCCTGGTGCAGCAGGACAACACGGTGCTGGTGCGCCAGGTGAAGCTGGGCGCGATCAACAACGGCATGGTGGCGGTCAACGAGGGCCTGCAGCCCGGCGACCGGGTGGTGGTCGAAGGCACCGACCGCCTGCGCGCCGGCGCCAAGGTGGAAGTGGTGGGCGACGCCGGCGTGATTCCGGTCCCGCGCGACAAGTCGCTGGGCGCGGGCGCGCCGGCCGGCACCACGCCGCCGTCGAAATAGACCGGGAAACGCCGTGAGTCCGTCGCGCCTGTTCATCCTGCGTCCGGTGGCCACCACGCTGTCGATGGTGGCCATCCTGATCGCCGGCTTCATCGCCTACCGGCTGCTGCCCGTCTCGGCCCTGCCGGAAGTGGACTATCCGACCATACAGGTGGTGACGCTGTACCCCGGCGCCAGCCCCGACGTGATGACCTCGCTGGTCACCTCGCCATTGGAGCGGCAGTTCGGGCAGATGCCGGGCCTGAACCAGATGTCGTCGACCAGTTCGGGCGGCGCCTCGGTCATCACGCTGCAATTCAATCTCACCCTGCCGCTGGACGTGGCCGAGCAGGAAGTGCAGGCGGCCATCAACGCCGCCTCCAACCTGCTGCCCGGCGACCTGCCGGTGCCGCCGACCTACAACAAGGTCAACCCGGCCGACGCGGCGGTGCTGACCCTGGCGATCACCTCGCCCACCATGCCGCTGCCGCAGGTGCGCGACCTGGTCGACACGCGGGTCGCGCAGAAGCTGTCGCAGATCTCCGGCGTGGGCCTGGTCAGCGTGGCGGGCGGGCAGCGGCCCGCGGTGCGGGTGCAGGTCAATCCGCAGGCGCTGGCGGCCAACGGGCTGTCGCTGTCGGACCTGCGCACGGCCATCGTCGGCGCCAACGTGAACCAGCCCAAGGGCAACCTGGACGGTCCGCTGCGCTCGACCACCATCAACGCCAACGACCAGCTCAAGACGCCCACCGACTACAACGACCTGATCATCGCCTACCAGAACAACGCGCCGCTGCGCCTGTCGGACGTGGCGCGCGCGGTCGAGGGCGCCGAAGACGTGCGGCAGGCGGCCTGGGCCGGCGACAAGCCCGCCATCCTGCTGAACATCCAGCGCCAGCCGGGCGCCAACGTGATCGAGGTGGTCGACCGCATCCAGGCGCTGCTGCCGCAGCTGCGGGCTGCCCTGCCGGCCACGCTGGACGTGAGCGTGGTGTCCGACCGCACCCAGACCATCCGCGACTCGGTCGCCGACGTGCAGTTCGAAATGCTGCTGGCGGTGGCGCTGGTGGTCATGGTGACCTTCGTGTTCCTGCGCAGCCTCACGGCCACGCTGATTCCCAGCGTGGTGGTGCCGCTGTCGCTGGTCGGCACCTTCGGCGTCATGTACCTGGCCGGATTCTCGGTCAACAACTTGACCCTGATGGCGCTGACCATCGCCACCGGCTTCGTGGTGGACGACGCCATCGTCATGATCGAGAACATCGCCCGCCATCTCGAAGAGGGCGAGACGCCGCTGCAGGCCGCGCTCAAGGGCGCGGCGCAGATCGGCTTCACGCTGATATCGCTGACGTTCTCGCTGATCGCGGTGCTGATCCCGCTGCTCTTCATGACCGAGGTGGTGGGACGGCTGTTCCGCGAGTTCGCGATCACGCTGGCCGTGTCCATCCTGATCTCGCTGGTGGTGTCGCTGAGCCTGACGCCCATGATGTGCGCGCGCCTGCTGCGCGCCGAGTCGGCGCAGAAGCACGGGCGCTTCCATCGCGCCACGGGCGCCTTCATCGACCGCGTCATCGCCGGCTACGACCGCTGGCTGCAGGTCGTGCTGCGGCACCAGCCGCTGACGCTGCTGGTGGCGCTGGCGACCTTCGCGCTGACGGTGCTGCTGTACCTGGCGATACCCAAGGGCTTTTTCCCGCAGCAGGACACCGGCCTGATCCAGGCCATCACCCAGGCGCCGCAGTCGATTTCGTTCAAGGCCATGGCCGAGCGCCAGCAGGCCGCCGCGCGCCTGGTGCTGGAAGATCCCGACGTGCAGGCCGTGTCCTCCTTCATCGGCGTGGACGGCAGCAACGCCACGCTCAGCGCCGGACGCCTGCAGATCGCGCTCAAGCCGCATGCCGAGCGCGACGGCGACCTGCGCACGGTGATGGCGCGCCTGGACCGGGCGCTGGCCGCGCAGGACGGTCTCACGGTCTATATGCAGCCGGTGCAGGACCTGACCATCGAAGACCGGGTCAGTCGCACGCAGTACCAGATGACGCTGTCCAATCCGGACCTGAAGGTGCTGAGCGAATGGACACCCAGGCTGGTCGAGCGCCTGCGCCAGGTGCCCGAACTCAAGGACGTGACCGACGACCTGCAGGACGAAGGCCTGCAGGCCTGGGTCGAGATCGACCGCGACGCGGCCTCGCGCCTGGGCATCACGGCCGCCGTGATCGACGAGGCGCTGTACAACGCCTTCGGCCAGCGCCTGATCTCCACGATCTTCACGCAGTCCAACCAGTACCGCGTGGTGCTGGAAGTGCAGCCGCAGTTCCAGACGACGCCGTCCTCGCTGGGGCAGATCCGCGTGCCCACCGCCTCGGGCGGGCAGGTGCCGCTGTCGTCGGTGGCGCGCATCACCGAAGGGCGCACGGTGCTGGCCGTGAACCGGCTGGACCAGTTCCCCATGGTGACGGTGTCGTTCAACCTGGCGCCGGGCGCCTCGCTGTCCGGCGCGGTCGAGGCCATTACCGCGGCCGAGGCCGACATCGGCATGCCCACCGGCGTCGAGACGCGCTTCCAGGGCGCGGCGCTGGCGTTCCAGAATTCGCTGTCGAGCACGCTGTGGCTGATCCTGGCCGCGGTGGTCACCATGTACATCGTGCTGGGCGTGCTGTACGAAAGCTACATCCATCCCATCACCATCCTGTCGACCCTGCCGTCGGCCGGGGTCGGGGCGCTGCTGGCGCTGCTCATCAGCGGCACCGAGCTCGACATGATCGGGATCATCGGCATCATCCTGCTGATCGGCATCGTGAAGAAAAACGCCATCATGATGATCGACTTCGCGCTGGACGCCGAGCGCAAGCGCGGGCTGACCCCGCTGGCGGCCATCCATGAGGCGGCGCTGCTGCGCTTCCGTCCGATCCTGATGACCACGCTGGCCGCGCTGTTCGGCGCGTTGCCGCTGATGCTGTCGTCCGGCACCGGCACCGGCGCCGAGCTGCGCCAGCCGCTGGGCCTGGTGATGGTGGGCGGGCTGCTGCTGTCGCAGGTGCTGACGCTCTTCACCACGCCGGTGATCTACCTGATGTTCGACCGCATGTCGCGCCGCTGGCGCGGGGCGCGCGCCGCCGCGGCGGAGGATGCGTCGTGATCCTGTCGGCGCCCTTCATCGTCCGGCCGGTGGCGACCACGCTGCTGAGCCTGGCGGTCGTGCTGGCGGGCCTGCTGTGCTACTTCCTGCTGCCGGTGGCGCCGCTGCCGCAGGTGGACATCCCCACCATCTCGGTGTCGGCCAGCCTGCCCGGGGCCAGTCCCGAGACCATGGCCTCCAGCGTGGCCACGCCGCTGGAACGCTCGCTGGGCAGCATCGCCGGCGTCACCGAGATGACCTCCCGCAGCTCGCAGGGCTCCACCCGCATCACGCTGCAGTTCGATCTCTCGCGCGACATCAACGGCGCGGCCCGCGACGTGCAGGCCGCCATCAACGCGGCGCGCTCGCTGCTGCCGACCGGTCTGCGCAGCAATCCCACGTACCACAAGTCCAATCCCTCGGACGCGCCCATCATGACGCTGGCGCTGACCTCGGACACGCTCAGCCAGGGGCAGCTCTACGACATCGCCTCGACCATCGTGGCGCAGAAGCTGTCGCAGGTGGAGGGCGTGGGCGAGGTGACGGTGGGCGGCAGTTCGCTGCCGGCGGTGCGCGTCACGGTGCTGCCGGGGGCGCTGGCCAACCGCGGCGTGTCGCTCGACGAATTGCGCGCGGCCCTGGCCAACGCCAACGCCAACCGGCCCAAGGGCGTGCTGGAGAACGACCGCTACCACTGGCAGATCATGGCCAGCGACCAGCTCAGCCGCGCCGAGCAGTACCGGCCGCTGATCGTGGCCTGGCGCGACGGCGCGCCGGTGCGCGTGTCGGACGTGGCCAAGGTGGAGGACTCGGTCGAGGACCTGTACCAGACCGGCTTCTACAACCACAGCAAGGCCATCCTGATGATCGTGCGGCGCCAGGCCGACGCCAACATCATGGAGACGGTGGACGCGGTGCGCGCCCAGCTGCCGGTGCTGCAGGCCCTGATGCCGGCCGACGCCAACATGTCCGTGGCGCAGGACCGCACGCCCAGCATCCGCGCCTCGCTGCACGAGGCCGAATTGACGCTGATCATCGCGGTGGGCCTGGTGGTGCTGGTGGTGCTGCTGTTCCTGCGGCGCTGGCGCGCGGCCCTGATCCCCAGCGTGGCGGTGCCGGTGTCGCTGATCGGCACCTTCTGCATCATGTATCTCAGCGGCTTCACCCTCAACACGATTTCGCTGATGGCGCTGATCGTGGCCACCGGCTTCGTGGTCGACGACGCCATCGTGGTGCTGGAGAACATCATGCGCCACGTCGAGCGCGGCATGTCGCCCATGCGCGCGGCGCTGCGCGGCTCGCGCGAGGTCGGCTTCACGGTGCTGTCGATGAGCCTGTCGCTGGTGGCGGTGTTCATACCCATCCTGCTGATGGGCGGCGTGGTCGGGCGCTTTTTCCGCGAGTTCGCCGTGACGCTGTCGGCCGCCATCCTGGTGTCGCTGGTGGTGTCGCTGACCCTCACGCCGATGATGTGCGCGCGCCTGCTGCAAAACGAACCGCGCGAGCCGCGTCCGCCCGGCAGGCTGGCGCGCTGGGCCGAGCGCGGCTTCGAGGCCATGCTCGGCGGCTATCGCCGTACGCTCGGCTGGGCGCTGGCGCACGGCCGCCTGATGATGCTGACCCTGGCCATCGCGGTGGGGCTGAACGTCTACCTGTACACGGTGGTACCCAAGGGCTTCTTCCCGCAGCAGGACACCGGCCAGCTGCTGGGCTTTTTCCGGGTCGACCAGGGCACCTCGTTCCAGGCCACCGTGCCCAAGCTGGAAGCGCTGCGCAAGGTGGTGCTGGCCGATCCGGCGGTGCAGAGCATGACCGGCTACGCCGGCGGGCGCGGCGGCAGCAACAGCAGCTTCATGCAGATCCAGCTCAAGCCGCTGGAGGAGCGCAAGGTCTCGGCCGACGTGGTCATCAACCGGCTGCGCGGCAAGCTGCAGAACATGCCGGGCGCGCGCATGTTCCTGGTGTCGCAGCAGGACATCCGCATCGGCGGACGCCAGAGCCAGGGTTCGTACGACTACACGCTGATGTCGGGCGACCTGCAATTGCTGCGCACCTGGATGCCCAGGGTGCAGCAGGCCATGGCCAGGATTCCCGAAATCACCGACGTGGACGCCGACGTGGAGGACAAGGGCCGCCAGATCGACCTGGTGATAGACCGCGACGCGGCGACCCGGCTGGGCGTCAGCATGTCCGCCATCTCCACGGTGCTGAACAACTCGTTCAGCCAGCGCCAGGTCTCGGTGATGTACGGGCCGCTGAACCAGTACCACGTGGTGCTGGGCGTGGACCCCAAGTTCGCGCAGGACATCGAATCGCTCAGGCAGGTCGAGGTGATCACGGCGGCCGGCGCGCGCGTGCCGCTGTCGGCCTTCACCCGGCTGGAGAACACCAACGCGCCGCTCAGCGTGCAGCACCAGGGGCTGTTCGTGGCCGACACCATTTCGTTCAGCCTGGCGCCGGGCGTTTCGCTGGGCCAGGCGACCGCGGCCATCGACGCGGCGGTCGCGCGCATCGGCCTACCGTCGGATCAGATCCAGGCGGGCTTCCAGGGCACCGCCGCGGCCCTGCAGCAGACGCTGGCGCAGCAGCCCTGGCTGATCCTGGCGGCGCTGGTCACCATGTACATCGTGCTGGGCATTCTGTACGAGAGCTTCGTGCATCCGCTGACCATTCTGTCCACGCTGCCGTCGGCCGGGCTGGGCGCGCTGCTGGCCCTGCTGCTGCTGCGTTACGACTTCACGCTGATCGCGCTGATCGGGGTCTTCCTGCTGATCGGCATCGTCAAGAAGAACGCCATCATGATGGTGGACTTCGCGCTGGAGGCGGAACGCAGCCAGGGCATGAGCCCGCGCGACGCGATCTTCCAGGCCTGTCTGACGCGCTTTCGCCCCATCATGATGACGACCATGGCCGCCATCTTCGGCGCGCTGCCGCTGGTGCTGGCCACCGGCGCCGGCGTCGAGATGCGCCAGCCGCTGGGCATCACCATCGTCGGCGGCCTGGTGCTGAGCCAGATCCTCACGCTGTACACCACGCCCGTGGTCTATCTTTACCTGGACCGTTTCCGCCTGTGGGCCGCGCGCGGACGCGCCCGCCGCGATGGATCGGCCGCCTCCATAGAACAAACATGATGCGCAACGCCAAGCTGTCCGTGAATCGCCTTCTTCCCCGCGGCGCCGCCGCGGCCGCGCTGTGCGCGCTGCTGGGCGCCTGTGCCGTCGGTCCCGACTACCAGCGTCCGGCGCTGGACGTGGGCGCGGCCTACAAGGAAGGCCAGGTCCAGGTCGACGGCTGGAAGCCCGCCCGTCCGCGCGACGAGGCCGAGCGCGGCCAGTGGTGGCGGGTCTACGACGATCCCGTGCTGGACGATCTGGTCGCGCGCCTGAACGCGTCGAACCAGACCATCGCGCAGGCCGAGGCCAACTACCGGCAGGCGCTGGGGCTGGTGCGCGGCGCGCGCGCCGGCTTCTTCCCGACCGTGGGCGCGGGCGCCGGCATGAGCCGCTCGGGCAGCGGCGGCGGGCAGGGCGGCGCGACCTCCGCCTCCGGCGGCAACGTGTCCAACCAGTATTCGCTGACCGGCAGCGTCAGTTGGGAGGCGGACCTGTGGGGGCGGGTGCGGCGCAGCGTCGAATCCTCGGAAGCCAGCGCCGCGGCCAGCCTGGCCGACCTGGGCGCCACGCGCCTGAGCGCGCAGGCCGCGCTGGTGCAGTCCTACCTGCAGCTGCGGGTGCTGGACGAACAGAAACGCCTGCTCGACGCCACCGTGGCGGCCTACGAGAAATCGCTGCAGCTGACCCAGAACCGCTATGCCGTGGGCGTGGCCGGCCAGGCCGACGTGGCCGTGGCGCGCACGCAGTTGGAAAGCACGCGCGCGCAGTCCATCGACCTGGACTGGCAGCGCGGCCAGCTCGAGCACGCCATCGCCGTGCTCATGGGCCAGGCGCCGTCGCAGTTCAGCCTGGCGCCGGCCGTGTTCACGCTGCGCCTGCCGCAGATCCCGGTGGGCCTGCCGTCCGAACTGCTGGAGCGCCGCCCCGACGTGGCGGCGGCGGAACGCCGCGCCGCGGCCGCCAACGCCCAGATCGGCGTGGCGCAGGCCGCCTGGTTCCCCACGCTGACGCTGTCGGCCGACGGGGGATTTCGCAACGGCCAGTTCGCCGAGCTGCTGACCGCGCCGGCGCGCTTCTGGTCGCTGGGACCGGCGCTGGCGCTGACCATCTTCGACGGCGGCGCGCGCCAGGCGCAGGTCGAACAGGCCCGCGCATCCTACGACGCCCAGGCCGCGGCCTACCGGCAGACGGCGCTGACCGGCCTGCGCGAGGTCGAGGATTATCTGATCCAGCTGCGCGTCATGGAGCAGGAGCAGGCCGTGCAGCGCCGCGCGCTGGAAGCGGCGCGCGAATCGCTGCGGCTGATACAGAATCAATACCAGGCGGGCCTGGTGGATTACCTCAGCGTGGCCGTGGTGGACGCCACCGCGCTGGGCAGCGAGCGCAACGCGCTGAGTCTGCTGGGCAACCGCCTGGCCGCCAGCGTCAACCTGATCGTGGCGCTGGGCGGCGGCTGGGAGCCGCAGCCGACCGTCGCCCAGGCGCGGGATGCCGCGCCCGCGGCCGACTAGCGCGGCAACGGCGGCTACAGCCCGATCGCGGCGAGGCCGGGCCGGCGCAGGTGCCAGTCGGTCTGCGCCTGGAACGCCATGCCGATGCGGCCCAGCGCGCCTTCCCCGCCGGGCTTGCCCAGCAGCTGCACGCCGATGGGCAGACCGTCCGCGGTGAATCCCGCGGGCAGCGCCAGGCCCGAGGCGTTGACGTAGTTGCCGGGCCGGGTGAAGGCCGCCAGCGGCGTGGCGGCCTCGTCCACTTCCTCCAGCGGGCAGGCGGCGAAGGGCAGGCAGGGCGCCAGCAGCGCGTCGTAATCGCGCATCCAGTTGCGCCAGTCCTGGCAGGCGGCGGCGTGGGCCTGCAGCGCGCGGATGTAGTCGGCGGCGCTCACGTGCTTGCCCGCCAGCACCCGCGAGCGCACGTGAGGGCCCAGGGGCAGGTTCCCGTCCTCGATGTAGTCGCGATGCTGCGCATAGGCTTCGGCGGCGATGATCTGGCCGTTGCGCAGCATCATGTCGTGGAAATCGAAGGGGAAGGGCGCCTCGACCAGGTCCGCGCCCAGGCCCGCCAGCACGCGCCGCGCGTCGTCCAGGGCGCCTTGCACGGCCGCGTCCACCGCGATCGGATATTGCGCCGGCGGCATGAGCGCGATGCGCACGCCGCGCAGCGGCTGCGCGCCCGCGGCCGGTTCATGGAAGCGGAAGGCCGGCACGGCCTGCGTCACGGGATCGCGCGGATCGGGGCCGGACAGGGCCTGGGTCAACAGCAGCGCATCGCGCGTGTCGCGCGTGAGCGGGCCGATGGAGTCCAGCGTGTGCGACAGCGCCACCGAGCCGTGCAGGCTGATGAGTCCGCGCGTGGTCTTCAGGCCGGTGATGCCATTGAGCGCAGCCGGAATCCGCACCGAGCCGCCGGTGTCGGAGCCCAGCGCGGCCGGCGCCAGGCCCGCGGCCACCGCCACGCCCGAGCCGCTGGACGAGCCGCCGGGTATGCGGGCGCGGGCCAGGTCCCAGGGATTGCGCGGCGTGCCCATCACGGGATTCGTGCCCCAGCCGCCGAAGGCGAACTCCACCATGTGCGTCTTGCCCAGCACCACCATGCCGGCGTCGACCAGCCGCGTCACCGCCGTGGCGGTGACCGCGCTGCGGCGCTGCGTCCACGCCTGCGAGCCGGCCGTGGTGACCTGGCCTTCGATGTCGCACAGGTCTTTCACGGCCACGGGCAGGCCGTCCAGCGGACCGAGCAGCCCGTAGCCCGCGCGGCGCCGCGCGTCGGCGGCCTCAGCCAGCTTGAGCGCGCCTTCGCGGTCGACGCTGACGTAGGCGCCCAGCGCCGGATTGGCGCGGTCGATGCGGTCCAGGTAAAGCCGCGCCAGTTCCACCGAGCTATAGCGGCCCACGGCCAGCCCGCGCGCCAGTTCGCCCAGCGTGGCAAATGCGATGTCAGACATGTTTTCCTCAGAAGATGGACGAGCGGCACGCACCACCGTGCCCCCCGGCAAAAAAATGTTCCTGCCCCAACTTGCAACTGGCCCCCCCAAGCGGGGACACCGCCAGATCCGGCTCCGCCGGTCTGCAGGTGTCGCCCCCCTGGGGGGGCGCGCGTAAGCGCGTAGGGGGGGGGCCTCCTACCTCGCCTTCCAGTCAGGAGCCGGGTAAACCGGCTTCTGCGTGGCGACGTCCGCCGGCCACACCGGCACCATGCCCTTGCCGGGCAGCAGCTGCACCACGGGGAAGGGCATCAGGAGCTGCTTGCCCGTGTCGTCGATGGCGTACGGACCGGCCATGACGGTGAGCTTGCCGGACAGGTCCAGCGAGGCCTTCTTGAGCGCGGCGGCGTCGGTGCCGCCGGCCTTCTTCACGATTTCCTCGGTCAGCGCGCCCGCGCCGTAGGCCAGCGCGGTCTGGAAGTCGGGCGGGAACTCGGCCTTGGGGAACTTGCGGTCATAGGCGGCGGCGAACTGCTCGCGCGTCATGCCGGCGTTGACGTTCCAGTTGATGGCGGGATGGTAGTTGGTGTGGCTGTAGATGTAGTTGGCGTCCGCGCCGATGGCCTGGAACTGCGGCGTGGATGCATAGACCATGAAGACATACGGGAAGTTGATGTCCAGCTGCTTCATCTGGCGCGTCATGCTGATGAGGTCGCCTTCGTACGAGGTCGGCACCAGCGCCTCGGCGCCGGCCGCGCGGGCCTTCTGCAGGATGGTGCTGAAATCCTTCTGGCCCTTGGGATACTTCTCGAACAGCACCACCTCCATGCCGTTCTTGGTTGCCTGTTCGCGGCCGCCTTCGGCCAGGCCGGCGGGAAACGGTTCGTCCGAATACAGCAGCGCCACCTTCTTCACGCCCTGTCTGGCGGCCAGCTCCATGTTGGCGCGCAGCATGGCCGAGACCGGCATCTGCGTGCCGGACACCATGTTCTTGAAGCCCTGCTTGTAGAGATCGTCGCTGGCGGCCGACCAGACCATCATGTACTTGCCCAGGCGTTCGGTCACGGTGGCGGCCGCGGCCGTCAGCGTGGAGCCGAAGGGCGCGAACACCAGATCGACTTTTTCATCGACAATCAGGCGTTCGTAAACACGGGTCACCATCTGCTTGTCGCTGCGGTCGTCCAGCTTGACCAGTTCTACCGGGTATTTCTTGCCGTTGAGTTCGATGCCGCCACGGCGGTTGACGTCGTCGACCCACAGCTCCACGCCGCGCACGCCGGATTGCGAGGCCAGCGCGAAGCTGCCGGTGGACGACACGGTCATGCCCACCCGGATCTTGTCCGAGGTCTGGGCGGCGGCGAGGGAGGGCGTCAGGGCGGCCAGGGCCAGGGCCACGGCCGGTAAGCGGAACAGCCAGGATTTCGCGAACATGGGTTGTCTCCTATCGTTTTTGGACGTGGGCCCTGTCTCCCGCGCAGCTTGAGCGCCAGGCCCGGTGTTGGGCAATAATTGCCCAACACCCGAGAAAGCGTATAACAAATAGGCATGGAGTGCACGCCTTGAATAAATTGAACTACCGGCAGACCGAAATGCTTTGGGCCATCGTGATGGCCGGGTCGATCAGCGGCGCTGCGCGCCTGTTGAACATTTCGCAGCCGGCGGTCAGCCGGATGCTGGCGCAGACCGAGAAATCCCTGGGGCTCACGCTGTTCGAGCGGGTGCGCGGGCGGCTGCGGCCGACGCCGCAGGTGCACAGCCTGTTTGAGGAGATCGAAAAGACCCAGCGCATGATGCAGCGCGTCAACGATCTGGCCGACGCGCTGTCCGAGCACGGCACCGGCGTGCTGCGGCTGGCTTCCATCCCCAGCCTGGCGCAGTTCCTGGTGCCGCGCGCCGTGGCGCGTTTCCAACAGCGCCATCCCGAGCTGCTGCTGCGGCTGAACACCAGCGCGCTGCCCAGCCTGATCACCGAGGTGCTGCAGGGCGAGGCGGAGCTGGGGCTGGTGGTCATGCAGGCGGATCATCCTTTCCTGACGTCCGAGCTGCTGCACGTGGGGCGCATGGTGGCGGCGATCCCGAAATCGCACCCGCTGGCCGGGCGCAGCCTGGTCAGCCTGGCCGACCTTTCCCCGCATCCGCACATCGTGGTGGGCACGCGCATGCCCTTTGGCATGCTGGTGCTGGGGGCGTTCGAGCAGGCCGGGCTGCCGTGCAATATGTGCGCGGACGTGCCCTGGAGCCAGCTGGCCTGCGCCCTGGTCAACGCCGGCGTGGGCATCGCCATCGTGGACGAATTCACCGTCATGCAGAACACCATGCCCGACGTGGTGATCGTGCCGCTGGCCGAGCGCATCCCGCTGAACATCTCGGCCGTCTACGCCAGCGGCCGCGAGCCCTCGGCGATCGCCGTGGAGTTCATCAAGGGGCTGCGCCAGGTGCTGGCGGAGGCCTTTCCGGCCGAAAATCAGGGTTAATACTTAACCTAAAGTTATGGTTGTGTAGGCCATAATCTCCTCCAAAGAAATCGGCCGTCCACCCCGGACAGGCCCGGAGGAAGACACCATGAGCAGCAGTCCCGCCCTGGCGGCGGGCGCGGCTTCGCATCGCGCGCAGGATCAGCGCGCGGTGCGATTGCGCACCCGCATCGCAATCACCGTCTTTGTCGCGCTGACCGCCATCCTGGCCGCGATCCCGCTGGCGACCTCGAACATCTCGTTCGCGTTCTACCTGATGCTGTGGATCACCATGGCCAGCGCCATGAACATCTGCGTGGGCTTCACCGGCTACCTGCCTTTCGGCTATGTGGTGTTCTACGGGGTGGGCTCGTACGCCACCGGCATCTGCTACAAGATCCTGGGCTGGCCGATCCTGCCCTCGCTGCTGGCGGCCGGCGGCGTGGGCCTGGCGATCGCGCTGCTGCTGGCGCCCACGCTGCGCCTGCGCGGGGTGTACTTCGGCATCGTCAGCCTGGCGCTGGCCACCATCGTCAAGCTGGTCATCTCCAACCTGCCGCAGTCCTTCACCGGCGGCAGCATGGGCATCATCCTGTCCAACGCCAACAATCCCTCGCACAGCTACTACGCCATGCTGATCGTCATGGGCGCCACGCTGGCCACCGTGACGTGGCTGTCGGCCTCGCGCCTGGGCCGCGCGCTCAAGGCGATCCGCGACGACGACGGCGCCGCCGCCTGCGTCGGCATCCACGTTCCCAATACGCGGCTGAAGGCCTGGCTGCTGGCGGCGCTGTTTCCGGCCCTGGCCGGCGGCATCGAGGCCTGGTACACGAACGTGGTGGACCCGGAGTACGCCTTCCACGTGCTGATCACGGCCAAGAGCATCATCTACGCCATGGCCGGCGGCTTCGGCACCATCCTCGGGCCGGTGGTCGGCACCCTGGCGCTGCTGGGCATCGACCACATGATCTGGCAGAAATTCCCGGTGGTGAACCTGCTGCTGCTGGGCCTGATCATCGTGCTGCTGATGCTGTTCCTGCCGCGCGGCATCGTCGGCAGCCTGATCAAGCGCAAGCCGCAACTGCGCCGCTACATCGCCTGAGGAGGCCGCCATGACCGGACTGATAATCCAGGGCCTGATGAACGGCCTGATCCTGGGGGCCATCTACGGCCTGATCGGCGTGGGCCTGAACGTGGTGTTCGGCGTGCTGCGCGTGGTGAACTTCGCGCACGGCGAATTCCTGGTGCTGGGCGCCTATTTCGCCTACTACCTGATGGAGTACGCCGGCATCAATCCGCTGCTGGCGCTGCCGCTGGCCTTCGCCGCCTTCTTCCTGGCGGGCTACCTGCTGTACTTCGTGCTGATCCCGCGGCTGAACAAGGCGGACGATCCCGAGATCAGCTCGCTGCTGCTGATGTTCGGCGTGTCCATCATGCTGGGCGCGCTGATGTTGCTGGCCTTCGACGCCGACGCGCGTTCGCTGCCGTACGAGATCGATCCGGTGTTCCTGAAGTTCGGGCCGGTGCTGATTCCCACCGTGCGCCTGCTGGCGCTGGTCATCGCGCTGGCCATCATCGGCGGCCTGACCGTGTTCCTGTACCGCAGCCAGGTGGGCAAGGCGCTGCGCGCCATCATCATGAACCGCGACGCGGTGCGCATCGTGGGCATCAACGCCGAGCGCCTGTCCGGCGTGGCCTTCGGCCTGGGCGTGGGCCTGGCCGCGGCCAGCGGCGTGCTGGTGGCGATGGTGTTCCCGGCGTTCTCGCCCTTCATGGGCAACGACTACACGCTGATCGGCTTCATCGTCATCGTGCTGGGCGGCCTGGGCCATCCGGTGGGGGCGCTGGTGGGCGCGCTGCTGTACGGCATCACGGAGCAGGTGTCGGTGGTGTTCTTCAACCCGTCCATCGCGACCATCTGCGGCTTCGCGCTGATGGTGGCGATGATCTTCGTCAAGCCCAGCGGCCTGTTCGGCCGCCAGGCGCTGCGCTGAACGGGAGCCGTACATGTTGAAAGTCACGAATCTGAAAAAGCGCTTCGGCGGCCTGGTGGCCCTGCAAGGGGTGGACCTGCACGTGCCGCTCGGCTCCATCCTGGGCGTCATCGGCATGAACGGGTCGGGCAAGACCACCTTGCTCAACTGTATCAACGGCATCTACACGCCGGACGAAGGCCGTATCGAACTGGAGGGCCGGGACATCGCCGGCCGCCAGATCCACGAGGTGGCGAGGCTGGGAGTCGGGCGCACCTTCCAGGTGCCGCGCATCTTCCGCCAGCTCAGCCTGCTGGACAACCTGGACGTGGCGCAGCAGCAGGCCGGCCGCAGCGCCGACGAGCGCTATGCGCTGTCGGAGTACTGGCTGCACAAGGTGGAGCTGCACCGGCTGCGGCACAACTATGCCGAGGAGCTGTCCGGCGGGCAGCAGAAGCTGGTGGAACTGGCGCGCATCATGGTGGCGCGGCCCAAGGTCGTGCTGCTGGACGAGCCGTTCGCGGGCGTGAACCCGGCGCTGGCCGAGCTGCTGATTTCGGTGATCCGCGAGCTGCCGACCGAGCATGACTGCTCGGTGGTGCTGGTGTCGCACGACCTGACGTCGATCTACCAGCTGTCGCACCACATCATCGTGATGAACGAAGGCGCGATCCTGTGCGAGGGCGACGCGGACCGCGTGCGCACCGATCCGCGGGTCGTCGAAGCCTATCTGGGAGCCTGACATGAGCACGCCTATCATCGCGCTGGAGGACGTGACGGTCGCCTATCACGGCGACATCACGATCCTGAACCGCATCAACGTGCAGGCGCGCGCGGGCAAGGTCACGGGCGTGATCGGACCCAACGGCGCGGGCAAGTCCACGGTGCTCAAGACGCTGTTCGGCTTTCTGCCGCCGCGCACGGGCCGCATCGTGCTGCGCGGACAGGACATCAGCGCGCAGCCCTCGCATGAACGCGCCGGCCACGGCGTGGCGTTCGTGCCGCAGCACCGCAGCCTGTTCGGGGACCTGTCGGTGCACGACAACCTGCTGCTGGGTTGCTGGCCGTTCCGGCGCGACAAGGCGCGGGTGCGCCAGCGGATCGATTCGGTCTATGACCGCTTTCCGATCCTGGCGCAGAAGCGCAACGATCCCGTGTCGAGCATGAGCGGCGGTCAGCAGCGTTTCGTGGAGTTCGGGCGGGCCCTGCTGATCGAGCCTTCGGTGATCCTGCTGGACGAGCCCACGGCGATGCTGGCGCCCAAGATTTCCAAGGAGATCTACGGCTTGATCCGCGGGTTCGCCGACGAGGGGATGACGGTGGTGCTGGTGGACCAGAACGTGCGGCGCTGCGCGGAGGTGGCCGACTATATGTACATCCTGGAGCTGGGGCGCAACAAGGCCGAGGGCGGGCGCGAGTCTTTCGAGGACGGCGGCGGCCTGCGGGAGATGGTCGCGTCCTGGATGGATTACAGGATCGATTGACGCCGTGCGCGGCGCGGCCGCGCGCACGGCGTTTCTGGAACGCGAATCAGAGCAGGCCGCGTATCCCGGCGATGCCGTGCGCGCCATGGCGCAGCGCCGCCGACAGCGTGGCGGCGGACTGGCCGCCCAGCGCGAAGACCGGGATGCCGGCGTCGCGGTTGCCGGCGACGAAGCCTTCCCAGCCCAGCGTGGGCGCGCCCGGATGCGAGGCGGTTTCCAGGACCGGCCCGAGCACGGCGAAGTCCGCGCCGAGTTCGCGCGCATGCACGACTTCGGCGTTGTCGTGGGCGGATACGCCCACCAGCGCGCCGGCGGGCAGGGCGGGGCGGGCGTGCAGGCGGGCCGCGTCGGCGGCGCGCAGGTGCACGCCGTCGGCTTCCTTCCACCAGGCCGCGGGATGCACGCTGTTGACCAGCACGCGCGCGCCGGCGGCGCGGCAGCGCTTGAGCACGCTTTGCAGCACCTCATGCAGCGAGCTGGCGCCCACGCCGTCCGGCCATTGCGGCTCGCGCAGCTGCACCAGCTTCACGCCGCGCGCCAGCGCCGCCTCCAGGCGGCCGAGAAACGCGGGCACGCCGGCGCGCGAGCCGATGCCGCTGATGGCGTAAGCGGTGGGCAGCTGCAGCCAGCGCAGCGGCGGCAGCGTGGCGGGCAGCAGGTCGCCGACCGCGCCGGCCTCGGCCGGGTCCACCCATTCCAGGCGCTGGTTCTCCAGGCCGCGCGGCTCGCCTTCCCAGCCCGTGACGTGGCAGAAGGCCAGGCGCACGGTCGTATGCGGATAGGCGTGCACGTAGGTGACCCAGGGGCGCGACTGCGTGACGCGGATGCCGATCTCTTCGTGCAGCTCGCGGGCCAGGGCTTCGAGCACGGTCTCGCCGGGTTCGAGCTTGCCGCCCGGCAGTTCCCACCAGCCGGCCCAGGGCTTGCCTTCGGGACGCTGGCCCAGCAGCAGTTTGCCGTCCGGACGCAGGATCAGGCCGGCGGCGACGTCGACGATTTTTTCAGACATGCCGGGCCGCCCAGTCGCGCGCGAATTGATAGGCCACGCGGCCCGAGCGCGAGCCGCGTTCGATGGTCCACTGCAGGGCCTCGGTGCGCGAGGGCTCGATCTGCGCTTCGGGACAGCCCAGTTCGCGCAGCCAGTGGTAGACGATGTCGAGGTAGTCGTCCTGCTTGAAGGGGTAGAACGACAGCCACAGCCCGAAGCGCTCGGACAGCGAGATCTTTTCCTCGACCGTCTCGCCGGGGTGGATCTCGCCGTCGGGCTGGTGCTTGGCCGCCAGGTTCTCGCTCATGTATTCCGGCATCAGGTGGCGCCGGTTGGAGGTGGCGTAGATGAGCACGTTGTCGCCCGAGGCCGAAACCGAGCCGTCCAGCACCGACTTCAGCGCCTTGTAGCCGGCCTCGCCTTCCTCGAAGGAGAGGTCGTCGCAGAACACGATGAAGCGTTCGGGCCGGGCGGCCACCAGTTCGACGATGTCGGCCAGGTCGCCCAGGTCGGACTTGTCCACTTCGATCAGGCGCAGGCCGCGCTCGCCGTAGGCGGCCAGCATGGCCTTGACCAGCGAGCTCTTGCCGGTGCCGCGCGCGCCCGTCATGAGCACGTTGTTGGCGGGCTTGCCGGCGATGAACTGCTGGGTGTTGCGGTCGATGATGGCCTTCTGGCGCTCGATGTGCTGCAGGTCTTCCAGGTCGATGCGCGCCACGTGGCGCACGGCGTCCAGCCAGCCGCGCGAGCCGCGCTTGCGCCAGCGGAACGCGTGGGCGGTCCAGTCGATTTCGGGCGGGGCGGGGGGAAGCCAGGCTTCCAGCTGGGCCAGCACGCGCTCGGCGCGCTGGATGAGGGTCGAGAACTCGTTTGCGGTCACGGCTGCGGTCCGGAAAGTGCGGGGTTCAGGAACGGTAGTCGGCGTTGATCGACACGTACTCGTGCGAGAAATCGCAGGTATAGACCGTGTCGCTCACCTGGCCGCGGCCCAGCGCGATGCGCACCTGGATCTCGGCCTGCTTCATGACGCGCTGACCGTCGGCCTCCTGGTAGTCGGGATTGCGGCCGCCGTCCTTGGCCACCAGCACGTCATCCAGCCACAGGCGGATGCCGGACACGTCCAGGTCGTCGATGCCGGCGTAGCCCACCGCGGCCAGGATGCGGCCCAGGTTGGGGTCCGACGCGAAGAAGGCGGTCTTGACCAGCGGGGAGTGCGCCACCGCGTAGGCCACCTTCAGCGCCTCTTCGGTGCTGCCGGCTTCTTCGACGCGGATGGTCATGAACTTGGTGGCGCCTTCGGCGTCGCGCACGATCTTGGTGGCCAGGTCCAGCGCGGCGGCGGTCAGGGCCTCGCGCACGGCCGCGTAGGCGGCGTCGGACTCGCTGAGGATCTCGACGCCGGACTTGCCGGTGGCGGCGATGATGAAGGAGTCATTGGTGGAGGTGTCGCCGTCGACCGTGATGCGGTTGAACGAGGCGTCGGCGATCTCGCCGGCCAGCCTGGCCAGCAGCGGCTGGGCGATGCCGGCGTCGGTGGCCAGGAAGCTCAGCATGGTGGCCATGTTGGGGCGGATCATGCCGGCGCCCTTGCTGATGCCGGTGAAGGTGACGGTCTTGCCTTCGATCTGCACGCGGGCCGAGTAGATCTTCGGCAGCGTGTCGGTCGTCATGATGCCGTGGGCGGCGCTGGACCAGTGGTCCGGGCCGAGGTCGGCGATGGCGCGGGGCAGGCCGGCGACCAGGCGGTCCAGCGGCAGCGGTTCGAGGATGACGCCGGTGGAGAACGGCAGGATCTGGGCGGCGGGCACGCCCAGCAGCTGGCCCAGGGCGGCGCAGGTGTCCTGCGCTTTCTTGAGGCCTTCGGCGCCGGTGCCGGCGTTGGCGTTGCCGGTGTTGATGACCAGCGCGCTGATGGGGCCGCCGGCGGCCAGGTGGGCCTGGCAGACCTGCACCGGGGCGGCGCAGAAGCGGTTGCGCGTGAACACGCCCGCGACGCTGGTGCCTTCGGCCAGGCGGAACACCGTCAGGTCGCGCCGGTTGGCCTTGCGGATGCCAGCCTCGGCGACGCCGATTTCTACGCCGGCAACAGGGAAAATTTCGGACTCGGAGGGGATCTGCAGGTTAACGGCCATGACTTCGTCTCATGAATGAGCAGGACGGAATCGCCGCCAGGCGAGGCGGCGTACGAGGGAAAGCTTTGTATTATCCCACCGCTTTGGGGCGCCCGATGGGTTTCGCGCGCTCGATGGTCGCGTTCCTGTTTAAAGGATCTCGCGCTGCACCCATCCTACGATCATCGGTCGGTTCGTAGGATGGGTGCAGCGCGAGGTCCCTCGAGCAAGAACCCCGATATCGAGCGCGCGAAACCCATCAGGCGCCGCCAGCCGCCCACACCTCCCCATCAAGGCCCCATCCGCATCGCCGCAACGTCCAGAACGCCCGCTTCCCGGTTGCTGAGCACGCTGCGCACGGCGCCGTCCGGCGCCTGCAGCACCGATTGGCCGGCGGGCACGTCCTCGCCGCCGGCGCGCCGCGCCGAGCGCCCGCGCGAAGGGGAGAACAGCAGGTCACCCGGCCGCGCGCCGGGCAGGCCGGCGCGCGCGGCCAGCACCCGCGTGCCGGCGGGATAGGTCATGTCGCCCAGCGCGGTTTCGCGCGCCAGCAGGCCCTCGAAATCCAGCATGCGGCGCTGGCCGTCGAGCTGCATGTCGACCTTGAGCAGCGGCAGGGCGGCGACTTCCAGCGCGCCGCTGCCCTCGGTGCGCAGCAGCCAGCGCGGCGAGTTCGGCGCGGCGGCGTCGAGCGCCTTGAGCCAGGCGCCCGGGGGCACGGGCTGCTGGCCGAGGGTGTTGCCGATGGCCAGGTGGCAGCTGGCGAAATGCGGATTGCCGTCGTGCAGCGCGAACTCGACGCGGTGGCCGTGCGCGCACAGCCAGCCGTCCAGCGCCTGGTCCCGGGCGATCTCCGCCGACAGCGTCTCGGGCTGCCTGGCGTTGGCCGGGTAGCGGAACAGGCGCGTGGCGCTGATACCCAGGATCGAGGCCGGCTGCGTCTCGGGAAAGACGGCGCGGTCGAACGAGCCCAGGTCGCCGGGCGTGGCCAGGCGCAGCTCGGTGCCGGCCGGCATCTCCACGCCGGCCAGCCGCGTGGCCTGGGCCAGCACGGTCTTGCGGCCGGCGTCGGCCTGCGCGTCGCGCTGGGCCGCGAACCAGATACTGAATTGCTGATAGGGAAAAATCGAGCCGATGACGGCCAGCAGCGCCAGCAGCGTGGCGCCGGTGCGGCGATGGCCGCCTAGCCAGCGGCGCGCGCTGCGCGTGGTCGCCAGCACGGCCAGCCAGGTCAGCAGCGTGGACAGGCAGGCCAGCGAGACCGCCATCAGCACGTAGAAATTACCGCCAGGGAGGGAAACCGGAATCATGGCGGCAATTATGCGCCTATCGGCGGCCCTCCATCGGCTCAGTTCTTGGCCGCCGCCGAGCGGGTGGCGACCACCTGCAACTTGAGTTCGCCCAAGGCCTGAAACAGCGCATTGCGGGTGGACTCGGGCAGGTCGCCGAACATGGACTTGACCCAGGATTCATGGGCGCGCGCCATGCGCGCGAAGCTCTTCCTGCCCAGCGGCGTCAGCTTGATGAGCGAGCTGCGGCGGTCGGATTCGACCTTGGTGCGCACCACCAGCCCTTCTTTTTCGAGCTGGTCCGTGATGCCGGTGATATTGCCGTTGGTGACCATCATGTGGCGCGACAACTCGCCCATCTTCATGCCCTTGGGCGCGCGCTGCAGCTGCGCCATCAGGTCGAAGCGCGGCAGCGTGGTGTCGAACTCGGTGCGCAGGCGGCTGCGGATCTCGCTTTCGACGAGATTGGCGCAGGTCAGCATGCGCAGCCACAGGCGCAGCGCATGGTGGTCGTCCGGCGCGGCGCGGGATTCCAGGTCGGGGGCGTTGATCATGGCGGATTACCGGACGGTTGCCAGACCCATCTGCTCGAAGATGGCGCGGGTCAGCGGGCTGTTGGGATCGTTCAGACTGAGCACGATGTCGTAATGGTTGGTGCCGGGCATCGGCACATAACGGCCGGGGAACCCGCGTTCGCGCCAGGCGGCGAGATAGTCGTCGGACTGGCGCTTGAACTCGTCGGTCTCGGTTTCGCCGTAGCTCACCAGCAGCGGGCAGCCCGTTTGCGGCAGCTGCAGGGCGGGGCTGTTGCGGATGGCGTCGGCCTCGCTCATGCGCATCCACTCATTGATATGGGTGTGCACCAGCGGACGCAGGTCGAACAGGCCCGACAGCGGCGCCGCGCCGCGGATCACGTCGGGCGGGACCTCGTAGCCGGCATGCCAGCCGCCGGCCAGCAGCGCGCCCACCAGATGCCCGCCGGCCGAACTGCCGCAGATGTGGATGCGCGCCGGGTCGCCGCCGTATTCGGCGATATGGCGGTGGACCCAGGCCAGCGCGCGCCGGTTCTGGTCCACGATGCGGTCGAGCGTGACGGCCGGCGCCAGCGAATAGTTCACCGCCACCACCACCGCGCCGGCGCGGGTGAAGGCCGGCGCCATGTTGCTGGAATCGCTCTTGGACAGCAGGCGCCAGTAGCCGCCGTGGATGTATACGAACACCGGCGCGCCGCGCGCGCCGCCGGCGGCCGGGAAGATGTCCAGCGATTCGTCGGCATGCTCGCCATAGGACACGTCCAGCACGCAGTCCAGCGTGCGCCGCGCCAGCGCGCTGTCCTCGGCGTATTGCTTGAGTATGGGCTGGATGTCGGGTACTGTCGCGCGAGCGTTGTACTGGACGTCCAGCGCGGCGCGGTCATAATTGCGGTAGAGGGTGGCCATGGCGGTCGCCGTTCGTGAACCCGTTGGTAAAAACCCTAGACTTGTTTTGGGGGATACTTTAAACCTAAACTATGAACCACGCCAGCTTTCCCCCGTGCAACGACGGGGGATCGGGGTAGCCCCGGAGACGGCGCAAAACGCCGGCAGGCCGGGCACAGAAGTCTTTCGCATCGCACCCTGAAGAAGAACAACCTCTGCGCGGCTCGCGCACGGAGCACACCACCATGCGTTTGATCACTTCCCTTCTGGCCGCCGCGGCCCTGGCGCCGGCGCTGGCCGGCGCCGACACCATCAAGGTCGGCATCGCCAACGACATCTCCGGCCCGTTCTCGGCCCTGGGCGCCGAAGCCCGCGACGGTTTCAACCTGGCCATCAAGCAGCTCGGCGGCAAGCTGGGCGGACAGCCCGCCGAATTCCTGCAGACCGACATGGGCGGCAACCCCGATCAGGCGCGCCAGCTGGTCACGCGCTACATCCAGCGCGAAAAGATCGATTTCTTCACCGGCCCCATCGGCTCGAACGTGGCGCTGGCCGTGGGCCCGGCGCTGTTCGCGGCCAAGGTGCCCTACCTGTCGAACAATCCCGGCCCCAGCCAGTTCGCCGGCTCGCAGTGCAACGCCTACTGGTTCGGCACCTCCTACCAGAACGACGCCTTCCACGAGGCGGCCGGCAAGGTCGCCGCGGACCGCGGCTTCAAGAAGATGTTCATCATGGCCCCCGACTATCCGGCGGGCAAGGACGCGCTGGCCGGCTTCAAGCGCGGCTACAAGACGCCGCCGGGCGACGAGGTCTACACCAAGCTCGGCCAGATCGACTACGCCGCCGAACTGGCGCAGATCCGCGCGGCCAAGCCCGACGCCGTCTACATCTTCCTGCCCGGCGGCATGGGCATCAACTTCGTCAAGCAGTTCGTCTCGACCGGCCTGTCGCAAAGCGTCAAGCTGATCGGCCCGGGCTTTTCCGCCGACGAGGACGTGATCCAGGCGGTGGGCGATCCCATGCTGGGCATGTACAACACCGCGCAATGGGCGCATGACCTCGACGTGCCGCAGAACAAGGCCTTCGTCGAGGCCTTCCGCAAGGAATACAACGGCCGCTATCCCTCGGTCTACGCCGCCCAGTCCTACGACGTGATCATGGCCATGGACGCCGCCGTCAAGCAGGCCGGCGGCAAGGCCTCGGACCGCGCCGCCATCATCAAGGCGCTGGAGAAGGCCGACTATCCCTCGGTGCGCGGCAGCTACACCTACGGCAAGAACCACTACCCGATCCAGGCCTATTACCTGCGCGTCGTCGAGAAGGACGGCAGCGGCCGCGTCACCAACAAGCTGGTGGGCAAGGTGTTCGACAAGTACCAGGACGTGTACGTAGGCGACTGCAAGCTATAGGACGTTGCGGTTGTACGGTGCGGGGTCGCACGGAGCCGGCTTTGCCGGTCCGTCGCGACGCCCCCTTGAGGGGGAAGCGCGCAGCGCTTCGGGGGTGGGCTCTCCAGAGGAAATTTCATGACGTTTACGCTGATCGTCGAGCAATTGCTGAACGGTCTGCAGTTTGGGTTGATGTTGTTTTTGATCGCGGCCGGGCTGACCCTGGTGTTCGGCATCATGGACATCATGAATCTGGCTCACGGCTCGCTCTACATGGCCGGCGCCTACGTGGCGGCCGAGACCATGCAGCGCACGGGTTCATTCACCGCCGCCGTCCTGGTGGCGGCCGTCGCCACCGGCCTGGTCGGCGTGGTGCTGGAACTCGTGCTCATCCGACGCCTGGCGCTGCGCGACCACCTGGCCCAGGTGCTGGGCACCTATGCCGTCATTCTCATCGCCAATGACCTGGTCAAGATGATCTGGGGCCCGGCCCCGGTCATGCTGAACATGCCGGCCGCCCTGTCCGGGCCGGTGCGGCTGCTGCCCGACCTGCTGTATCCGGCCTACCGCCTGATGATCATCGTGTTCGGCGTGGCCGCGGCCGCGGGCCTGTACTGGTTCGTCACGCGCACCCGCGCCGGCGTCCTGGTGCGCGCCGGCGCGTCCAACCGCCAGATGGCCACGCTGATGGGCGTGCGGGTGCCGCTGCTGTTCCTGGGCGTGTTCGCGCTGGGCGCCATGCTGGCCGCCGTGGCCGGCGCGCTGCTGGGCCCGATCACCTCGGTGCAGGTGGGCATGGGCGAGGAAATCCTGATCCTGGTGCTGGTGTGCATCGTCATCGGCGGCATCGGCTCGATCCGCGGCGCCTTCGTCGGCGCGCTGCTGGTGGGCATGGTCGACACGGCGGGGCGCGCCTTTCTGCCCATGCTGCTGCGCCAGGTCTTTTCGCCGGCCGTGGCTTCCAGCGTCGGACCGACGCTGGCGGCCATCGCCATTTACGTATTGATGGCGGCGGTGCTGGTGTTCCGGCCGTCGGGCCTGTTTCCGGCGCGGGGTTGAGCATGAGATCGATCGTCTGGACCGTGGTCCTGCTGGCCGCGCTCGCGGTGTTTCCGCTGGTCGCGCCGGCCCTGGGCCTGGACTTCTACATTTCCTTCGTGCGGCGCGTGCTGATCTACGCCCTGGCCGCCACCAGCCTGAACCTGATCCTGGGCTATGGCGGCATGGTGGCGCTGGGCCACGCGGCGTTCTTCGGCGCCGGCGCCTACGCGGTGGGCATCCTGGCCATGTCGGGCGTGACCTCGGCGCTGGTCGCCTGGCCCGTCGCCATGCTGCTGGCCGCGGTGCTGGCCTGCATCACCGGCGCGATCTCGCTGCGCACGCGCGGCGTGTACTTCATCATGATCACGCTGGCCTTCGCGCAGATGCTGTTCTACATCTTCATCTCGCTGCGCCAGTACGGCGGCGAGGACGGCCTCAACCTGCCGGGCTATTCCAGCCTGCCCGGCATCGACCTGGCCAATGACGTCAGTTTCTATTACCTGGTGCTGGCGCTGTTCGCGCTGATCATGTGGGTGTTCGGACGCGTGGTGGCCTCGCGCTTCGGTACGGCGCTGCAAGGCATACGCGAGAACGAATCGCGCATGGAGTCCATGGGCTATCCGGTCTACCGTCTCAAGCTGACCGCCTTCACGCTCAGCGGCGCGGTGGCCGGGCTGGCCGGCGCGCTGCTGGCCAACCACAACCTTTTCATCTCGCCCAGCCTGATGCACTGGACCCAGTCCGCCAACCTGCTGATCATGGTGCTGGTCGGCGGCATCGGCCTGCGCTATGGCGGCGTGGCGGGCGCGGTGGTGATGCTGACCCTGGAGGAAGTGCTGCGGCTGTGGACGGAATACTGGCACCTGCCGCTGGGCGTGCTGCTGCTGTGCGTGGTGTTCGGCGCCCCGCGCGGCCTGGTCGGCCTGTTCGGCCCGCTCTTCGGCGGCCGCGCCGCCGCGCAATCCGGCAAGGTGGGATCATGAACGCGTCCGCAACCCCGGCCCTGCAGGCCACGTCGCTGGTGCGCCGCTTCGGCGCGCTGGTGGCCACCGACAACGTCTCGTTGACGCTCCGTCCCGGCGAGATCCACGCCCTGATCGGGCCCAACGGCGCCGGCAAGTCCACGCTGATCCATCTGCTGTCGGGCACGCTGGCGGCCGATTCGGGCACGCTGCTCGTGGGCGGGCGCGACGTCACCGGCATGAACGCGCACCAGCGCGTGTCCGCCGGCCTGTCGCGCTCCTACCAGATCACCAATATCTTCAAGCAGTCCAGCGTGCTGGACAACCTGGTGCTGGCGGTGCAGGCGCACGCGGGCTCCAGCTTCCGCTTCTGGAAGGCGCGCGCGGCCGAGGCCGCGCTGTACGAGCAGGCGCGCGAACTGGCGCGCGAGTGCGCCATCGACGCCAGCCTGCTGGCGCGCCCGGCCGGCACGCTGCCGCACGGCGAACAGCGCAAGGTCGAGTTCGCGCTGGCGCTGGCCGCAAGGCCGAGCGTGCTGCTGCTGGACGAGCCCATGGCCGGCATGGGGCCGGACGAGACCGTGCGCCTGACCGAACTGATCGAATCCCTGCGCGGGCGCGCCGCCATGCTGCTGGTCGAACACGATATGCAGGCGGTGTTCCGCCTGGCCGACCGCCTGTCGGTGCTGGTGTATGGCCGCGTCATCGCGACCGGCGCGCCGGACGAAATCCGCGCCAATCCCGAGGTGCGCCAAGCCTACCTGGGCGACGAGGAGACCGTGTGATGCTGACCATCGAAGCGGCCAAAAGCGGCTACGGCGCCAGCCAGGTGCTGTTCGGCGTGGACCTGCAGATCGGCGCGGGCCAGGTGGTGACGCTGCTGGGCCGCAACGGCATGGGCAAGACCACGCTGCTGCGCACCCTGTTCGGCCAGCTGCCGGTGCGTGGCGGCAGCATCCATTTCGCCGGGCAGGACATCAGCGGCTGGAGCCCGGACCGCATCGCGCGGACCGGCATGGCCATCGTGCCGGAAGGGCGCCAGTGCTTTCCCAACCTGACCGTGCGCGAGCACCTGACCGCCTTCACGGCCGGGCGCAACCCCGACATCGGCGAGCCCTGGACCCCCGAGCGCGTATTCGAGCTGTTTCCGCGCCTGCAGGAGCGCGCGCGCAACATGGGCAACCAGCTCTCCGGCGGCGAGCAGCAGATGCTGGCCATCGGGCGGGCGCTGGTGACCAATCCCCGGCTGCTGATCCTGGACGAGGCCACCGAAGGCCTGGCGCCCAAGATCCGCGAGGAGATCTGGAACTGCCTGGCGCGGCTGCGCCAGGCGGGGCAGACCATCCTGGTCATCGACAAATATGTCGAAAGACTGCTGAGCCTGGCCGACCGTCACGTGATCCTGGAGCGCGGCAAGGTGGTGTGGACCGGCGACTCGCAGGCCCTGGACGCCGACCGCGGGCTGTGGGAGCGCTATCTGGGCGTGTAGCGGGAAAGCTGCAGTGGCATGATGCCCGGCGGATTTGGATTGATATAAATTGCAATAAATCAGTATTTATATTGCAAATTTGAAACTTCCTCCGCCGTGAATGCTTACACTCGTTTTCGACTGTTTCATTTACATCTACTGTTATCTACACTTGTCGCGCCGGGCAAGCCGCGTGGTGCGCCCGCAACCGGAAGGCGGGGCGATCGCGCGGCAAATGGCCGTTTTTTGGCTGCGGCAAAGCTCGCGTCCCCTTTTTACGCACATCGCGTCTTATTCGAGCTGTCAGGAAGACTTCGCATGGCGAAATGGGGTTTGCGCAAAAAATCGTTGATGGCGCTGTTGCTGGCCTGTGTGGTCGCGCTGGCGCCGGCGGCCTTGATCGGCTGGCAGGTGCTGGACGGGGTCCGGGAATACTTCGGACGGGCCTACGCCGATAATTTCACGCAGTTGAGCCGCCAGCGCGTGCTGGCCCCGATCTCGCGCGAGCTGGCGCTGTCGCTGCGGCTGGCCGACAGCGAAGTGACGCGCCGCTGGCTGCGCCACGAAAGCGATCCGGCCGCGCGCGAACTGTTCTTCCGCGAAGCCGACGGCTACCGCCGCGACCTGCTGGGCCGGGCCTATTTCATCGCCAGCGCCGCTTCCGGCAATTACTACTTCAACGACGACCAGCCGCTGTCCGAGACGCCGCGCTACACGCTCAGCCAGACCGCGGCCGACGACGGCTGGTTCTACCTGACGCTGAAGTCGCCAGCCAAATACAACATCAACGTCAACCCGGACCTGAAGCTGCAGACCACCAAGGTGTGGATCAACGTGCAGGTGCGCGATGGCGACCGGGTCATGGGCCTGACCGGCTCGGCGCTGGACGTCGGCGGCTTCCTGCGCGAGTTCGTGCACAGCGGCCAGCCCGGCGTCACGCCCATCATCGTCGATGCCGACGGCGCGATCCAGGCGCACATGGACGCCTCGCTGATCGCCTACAACTCGGGCGCCGGCGGCGCCGACCAGGGCCGCGGCAAGGTGTTCAACCTGATCGACGGCAAGGGCGGGCGCGAGCGGCTGGCCGCGGCCATGCAGGCCGCCCAGGCCGATCCGCAGTCGGTGCAGTCGGCCTGGGTGACGATGGGCG
The DNA here is from genome assembly GCF_057359325.1 of Achromobacter sp. MUI-25009338. Lineage (NCBI taxonomy): Bacteria > Pseudomonadati > Pseudomonadota > Betaproteobacteria > Burkholderiales > Alcaligenaceae > Achromobacter > Achromobacter sp. MUI-25009338. The sequence continues at coordinate 5,269,988 of NZ_CM170627.1, read as the reverse complement.
GCGTGCGCCAGCTGGTGTCGGTGGCCTACATGCCGGAACTGCACTGGCACGTGCTGACCATGGTGGACCTGGGCGCGGCGCGCGTGCTGAACACGGACTGGGTATGGCCGGCGGCGATCGGCCTGGTGGTGCTGTTCGCGGCCATGCTGCTGTGCTTCGGCTACGCCATCGAGCGGCTGATGCTGCGCCCGCTGCGCCGCCTGCAGCAGTCGGCGCGGGCCATCGCCGACGGCAGCTACGACGTGCGCCTGCCGCCGGGCGGGCAGGACGAGATCGGCGACCTCAGCCGCGCCTTCGGCGTGATGGCCGACAAGGTGCGCCAGCACACGGCCGAGCTGGAGACCAAGGTGCGCGAACGCACCTCCGAGCTGGAGGACGCCAACCGCGCCATGGCCGCGGCCCACAAGAAGATCGACGACTCCATCGACTACGCCAGCCTGATCCAGCGCGCCATCCTGCCGGACCGCCAGATGACGCAGTCGCTGGGCGCGCACCATTTCGTGCTTTGGAAGCCGCGCGACGTGGTCGGCGGCGACTTCTACGTGTTCCGCTCCGACGGCGCCAACTGCCTGCTGGGCATCATGGACTGCGCCGGCCACGGCGTGCCCGGCGCGCTGATGACCATGCTGGCGCGCGCGGCCATCGACCTGGCCATCACCGAGGCCGGACCGGCCGATCCGGCGGCCATCCTGGGCCGCACCGACGGCGCGATCCGCGCCATGCTTGCGGACGCGCAACTGCCGCGGGCGCTGGCCACCAATACCGATGCCGGGCTGGTATATATTGACCGCCACGCTGGCCGGCTGCGCTACGCGGGCGCCAAGATCAGCCTGTACGCAAGCAACGGCGAGGCGCTGCAGGAAGTGCCCGGCGGCAGGCGCGCGCTGGGCGACAAGCGCAGCGCCGTCTACGAGAACGTCGAATTGAAACTGGAGCCCGGCTGGACCTATTACCTCGCCACGGACGGGTTCCTGGACCAGGCCGGAGGCGAGCATGGCTTCGGTTTCGGCAACACGCGCTTCGCCGCCATGCTCAAGCGGCATGCGCGCCTGCCGTTGAGCGAACAGGCGGCCGCCTTCACCCAGGCGCTGGCCGAGTACCAGGGCGGACTGCCGCAGCGGGACGACATCACCTTGCTGTCGTTCCGTTTCGAATAATCGTAATCAGGGCGTAACCCTCATGAATGCCTCCGATCTCTACGCATTGGGCGAACGATTCAACCAGAATCGCACCTTGCTGTGCTTCAACGGACCGATTTCCCGCAGCCTGATCGAAGAAATCGGCAATGCGCTCAAGAACTACCTGAACGCCGAGCACGCCCGGCCGGCCGAGGCCATGGACGTGTTCTCGGTCTACATCGAGATGATCCAGAACATCCGCCAGTACGCCGCCCTGCGCGGCGACGGCGATGCGTCGGCCACCGTCGTGATCGGCCGGCGCGACGACAGCCGCTACGTGGTGTCGGCCGGCAACCTGGTCAGGGACGAGGACGGCCAGCAGCTGGTCGCGCGCATCCAGGAACTGGCGGCGCTGGACAAGCCGGCGCTGAAGGCCGAATACAAGCAGCAGCTGCACAAGCCGCGCGCCCAGGGCGTCGCCTCGGGCGCGGGGCTGGGACTGATCGACATCGCCCGCCGCGCCGGCGCGCCGCTGCAAGCCAGCCTGACGCCCGCCGCGGGCGCGGGGCAGGCCTTCTTCAGCCTGAGCGTCGTGATTTGAAAGCGCGAGCGCCCCAGCCATATTTTCGGAGTAACGCATGAAAGACCTCAACATTCCGGGGACCCAGTCCACGCCCGCCATCGATACGGATGCCGCCGCCGGCGTGCTGTCGATGCGCGGCGACTCCTATCCCGAGAATTCCTTCGAGCTGTTCGGCCCGGTCATCGAATGGGTCGAGGCCTACCTGCAAGGCGGCACGGCGCCGCTGAAGCTGGAGCTGGAACTGCTGTACCTGAACACCAGCAGCATCAAGTCCGTCATGGACATCTTCGACCTGCTGGAGGCGGCGCACGGCAAGGGCCGCGAGGTCAGCGTGACCTGGTATTACGACATGCGCAACGAACGCGTGGGCGAGCTGGCCGAAGAATTCAAGGAAGACTGCACCTTTCCCTTTTCCGTCGTCGGCCGCCAATGAAACCCAACGCCGCCCTGCTGGACCAACATATCGCCGAGCTGCTGGCCGACCCCGCCTACGCGGGCCATCCGCTGCGCGAGGCGTTGGAGGCGCTGTGGCGGCATACGGCCGAGCAGATGGCGCGCATCGAGCGCGTGACGCAGCTGTCCGACGCCTACCAGAGCATGGCGCACGAGCGCGAACTGGGCCTGTGCGACCGCTTCGACCGGCAGTTGCGCAGGCTTACCCGCATCGCGCGGATCTCCGATCACTACCAGAGCATGATGCGCGACCTCAACGTCGCGCTCCTGGAGACCTCCAACCGCGATCCGCTGACGGGCCTGCTGAACCGGCGCGCGCTGATGGACATGATCAAGCAGGAGGTGCAGCGCGCGTCGCGCGGCGGCGAGAGCTTCGTGGTGGCGATGCTGGACGTGGACCACTTCAAGTCGGTCAACGACCGCTACGGCCACGAAACCGGCGACCGCGCGCTGGTCGAGCTGGCCGGGGTGCTGTGCAAGAACCTGCGCGAATACGACCTGTGCGGCCGCTGGGGCGGCGAGGAGTTCCTGGTGCTGCTGCCCAACACCCAGGCCGAGGCGGCCCAGCGCGTCATGGACCGGCTGGTCGGCGCGGTGCGGGCCTTGAGCATCGCCGCCGGCGACGGCATGCTGCGGCTGACCATCAGCATAGGCATGGCCTACCACCAGTTGGGAGAGACTTTTTCGGAGACGTTGAGCCGCGCGGACCAGGCCCTGTACCTGGCCAAGCAGGACGGGCGCGACCGTGTCGCGCTGGGTTTTCCCAAGCGTTGAATGAAACCGGATCAGCCGCTATCCGGCATGGAGCCCCTTATGCTTGAATCCAATCCAGGCGTTTCCCGAGAGCAGCAGCGAGGCGCCGCCTGGAGCACGGACCATTACCTGACTTCGATGGATCGGGCGCTGCTGCTGTTCGATTTCGATCCGGCCGGCGCCCTGCTGAACGCGAACGAAAACTTCCTCGCCGCGGTGGGCCATGACCGCGCCGAAGTCCCCGGCCTGCGCCACGACATGCTGTGCGACAGCATGGACGAGGGCAAGGGCATCGTCGGCGGCGAACAGATCTGGGCGCGCCTGCTGGGCGGCCGGCACTTCTCGGGCACCTGCCGCTACCGCTGCAAGCAGGGCGGTTTCCTGTGGATCGAGGCCACCTACCTGCCGATCCCCGGCCAGGACGGCGAGGTCGCCCGGATTTCCGTCATTTCGCGGCGCTCCATCGCCGACGCCGAGCGCCAGGAAGAGATCCGCCTGCTGCTGCTGGGCATCAACGAGACCGGCAACGCCGTCGCCGTGTCGGGCCGCGACGGCCGCATCGTGTATGTCAACGACGGCTTCAAGCGCATGCTGGGGTTCTCCCGCGGCGACGCGGTGGCCCAGGAGCTGGGCGAGCTGCTGTCGGGCGGACGCCAGGACGGCGGCACGCGCGAAGAGCTGGCGCGCCGCATCGCCTGCCGCGACGGCTACCACAAGGACGTGCTGGTCTACGACCGGGTAGGGCGGCCGATGTGGGTGTCGGTGATGGCCAACTCCGTATTCGACGACCGCGGCGCGCTGGTCAATATCGTCGACGTGCTGACCGACATCACGCCCACCAAGGTGCACGAGGTGCTGCAGCGCCGCGTGCTGCAGGCCATGGTGAACGAGGCCTCCGTGGTCGAGGTCATGAACATGGTGTGCCGCGAGGTCGAGCGCCTGGCCCCGGAGCTGGTGGCCTGCGTGCTGCGCGTGGACGAGGGCGGCCTGCTGCGTCCGCTGGCCGCGCCCAGCCTGCCGGCCGCCTACACCGACGCGCTCGACGGCGCGGCCATCGGCCCGCAGGCCGGCGCCTGCGGCACCGCGGCCTTTCTCGGCCGGCCGGTCATCGTGCCGGACATCTCCACCGATCCGCTGTGGGACGGCTACCGCGACCTGCCGCTGCCCGAGGACATCAAGGCCTGCTGGTCCTCGCCCATCAAGTCCAGCGACGGCCGCGTGATCGGCACCTTCGCCTTCTATTTCCGCGAACGCCGCCTGCCCGACGATTTCCACCACCGGCTGGTGGACGTATGCGTCTACCTGTGCGCGCTCGCGCTGGAACGCGAAGAGGCCCGCGCCCGCATCCGCCAACTGGCGTTCTACGACGAACTGACCGGCCTGCCCAACCGCAACCTGCTGCTGGCGCAGTCCGAACAGGCCATCGCGCGCGCCGAACCGGAACGCAAGCGCGTGGCGGTGCTGTTCCTGGACCTGGACCGCTTCAAACAGGTCAACGACACGCTCGGCCACCCGGTGGGCGACGCGCTGCTGCGCGACGTGGCCCAGCGCCTGCGCCGGCTGGTGCGCCCCAGCGACATCGTCGGCAGGCTGTCCGGCGACGAGTTCGTGATGCTGATGCCCGACTTCGAGCACGGCCGCCTGACCGCCGCCGCCGAACAGGTGCTGGTGACGCTGGCCCAGCCGTTCTCGGTCGGCGGCATCACGCTGAACCCGTCGGTCAGCATCGGCATCAGCGTGTTCCCCGAGAACGGCCGCGACATGGACACGCTGCTGCGCCATGCCGACATGGCGATGTACCAGGCCAAGACGGCCGGACGCAACCGCATCTCCTTCTTCAGCGCCGAAATGAACCGCCAGGCCCAGGAACGCCTGGCGCTGGAAGCGGCCCTGCGCGACGCGCTCGAAGAAAAGGCGCTGCGCCTGCACTACCAGCCCCAGGTCGGCCTGAAAAACGGCGCGCTCTACGGGGTGGAGGCGCTGGCCCGCTGGCGCCACCCGAACCTGGGCGACATCTCCCCCGCGCGCTTCGTGCCCCTGGCCGAGGAATGCGGCCTGATCGGCGACCTGGGCGACTGGGCCCTGCGCGAGGCCTGCTCGCAACTGGCGATCTGGCGCGGCAAGGGCCTGCAGGTCCCGTCGGTGTCGGTGAACCTGTCGGCGACCAACTTCCACAACCTCAACCTGCCGCGCATGATAGAGCTGACCCTGACGGAGTTCGGCCTGGCCCCCGCGGACCTGATGCTGGAAATCACCGAAAGCGTGGTGCTGGACGCCACCGCCGGCACGCTGCGCACCATCGCCGAACTGCACCGCCTGGGCGTGCGCCTGTCCATGGACGACTTCGGCACCGGCTATTCCAGCCTGGGCCACCTGCGCCGCCTGATCGTGGACGAACTCAAACTGGACCGCAGCTTCGTCCAGGGCCTGGAAAGCGACGACGCCGCCCGCGCCCTGACCAGCGCCGTCATCCGCATCGGCGAAAGCCTGAGCCTGCCCGTGGTGGCCGAAGGCGTGGAAAACGAGGAACAGCGCCGCTTCCTGATCGAACAAGGCTGCGCCGCCGGCCAGGGCTTCCTGTTCTCTCCGCCGCTGCCCGCCGACGACCTGGAAGACTGGCTGCGAAGCAGGTCCTAAAAGGCAAGCGTCAAAGCGGCGGGCAACCGCGCGCCGCCCATCACCCCCCCGACAAAAACCGAAGATCCATTAGCAAGCACCTCTGCGCAAGCGCGCAAGCGAACCCCCGCCCGCCACAAACATAGGCATATGCCGTTTTCGGCCGCCCGCGCGGCCGAAAACGGCGACCCTGCAAATCTCGTCGCAATCCCAGGCGCAGCAGCGCCCGCCCCGACGGGCGGCCCAAGCAAGAAAAAGCACCGCACCCCCCGCCACAAAATGCGTCCCCATTTAATACCGCCCAAGCCAAGGACAATCTAGATACTTTCCCCATTTGCACACCCCCACCATCAGGTATATATTTCAAGCCTAAACTATCAAGGTTTAAATTTCCGCGACCGCGGAACACAGAGACATCCGTCGCACATCACGGAGCGCATACGGCAATGAAGATAGTCTGCATAGGCGGCGGCCCCGCCGGTTTGTATTTCGGTCTGCTCATGAAACTGCAGAACCCCGAGAACGAAGTCACCGTGATCGAACGCAACCGACCGTATGACACCTTCGGCTGGGGCGTGGTGTTCTCCGACGCCACCATGCAGAACCTCCGTGACGCCGACCCCGTTTCCGCCCAGACCATCGGCGACGCCTTCAACCACTGGGACGACATCGACATCCACTTCAAGGGCCGCAGCATGCGCAGCAGCGGCCATGGCTTCATCGGCATCGGCCGCAAGAAACTGCTCAACATCCTGCAGGCCCGCTGCGAAGACGTAGGCGTCAAGCTGGTATTCGAGAGCTTCGTGCAGGACGACCAGGCCATCGCCCGCGAATACGACGCCGACCTCGTCATCGCCTCCGACGGCATCAACAGCAACATCCGCACCCGTTACGCCGACACCTTCCACCCGGACATCGACCAGCGCCGCTGCCGCTTCGTCTGGCTGGGCACCAAGAAAGTGTTCGACGCCTTCACCTTCGCCTTCGTCCAGACCGAGCACGGCTGGTTCCAGGCCCACGCCTACCGCTACGAAAACGGCATGTCCACCTTCATCGTGGAGACGCCCGAGGAGACCTGGCAGGCCGCCGGCATCGAACAGATGAGCCAGGAAGAAGGCATCGCCTACTGCGAAAAACTGTTCGCCCCGTGGCTCGACGGCAACCGGCTGGTCAGCAACGCCACCCACCTGCGCGGCTCGGCCATCTGGATCCGCTTCCCGCGCGTCATCTGCAACACCTGGGTCCACTGGAACAGCCTGCAGACCGCCCGCGGCCAGCGCCGCGTGCCGGTGGTGCTGATGGGCGACGCCGCCCATACCGCCCACTTCTCGATCGGCTCCGGCACCAAGCTGGCGCTGGAAGACGCGATCGAGCTGGCGCGCTGCCTGAGCGGCGCCGAAGGCAGCCTGGAGACCGGCCTGAAGCACTACGAGGAAGTGCGCAGCGTCGAGGTGCTGAAGATCCAGAACGCCGCGCGCAACTCCACCGAATGGTTCGAGAACGTCGCCCGCTACGCCGACCTGGAGCCCGAACAGTTCGCCTATTCGCTGCTGACCCGCTCGCAGCGCATCTCGCACGAAAACCTGCGCATGCGCGATCCGGCCTGGCTCGAAGGGTTCGAGCGCTGGATCGCCGAGCACGCGGGCGCCGCCCCGGCCCCGGGGCAGCGTCCGGCCCTGCCCATGCTCACCCCGTACACGGTGCGCGGGGTGCGGCTCAAGAACCGCATCCTGGTCTCGCCCATGGCCATGTATTCCTGCACCGACGGCGTGCCGGGCGACTTCCACCTGGTGCACCTGGGCGCGCGCGCCATGGGCGGCGCCGGCCTGGTGATGGTGGAGATGACCTGCGTCTCGCCCGACGCCCGCATCACCCCGGGCTGCCCCGGCCTGTGGAACGACGCGCAGCGCGACGCGTTCGCCCGCATCGTCGGCTTCGTGCACGCCAACAGCGACGCCCGCATCGGCATGCAGCTGGGCCACGCCGGGCGCAAGGGTTCCACCCAACTGGGCTGGCAGAAGATCGACCATCCGCTGCCCGAGGGCAACTGGCCGCTGGTTTCGGCTTCCGCGCTGCCGTACATCGAAGGCGTGTCGCAGACGCCGCGCGCCATGACGCGCGCCGACATGGACGAGGTGCGCGACAACTTCGTGGCCGCGGCGCGGCGCGCCGAGCAGGCCGGCTTCGACTGGCTGGAGCTGCATTGCGCCCACGGCTACCTGCTGTCGAGCTTCATCTCGCCGCTGACCAACCACCGCGAGGACGAATACGGCGGCAGCCTGGAAAACCGCCTGCGCTTCCCGCTGGAGGTGTTCCACGCCGTGCGCGCCGTCTGGCCCGAGAACAAGCCCATGTCGGTGCGGATCTCCGCCAGCGACTGGGTCGAGGGCGGCATCACGCCCGACGACGCGGTGGAGATCGCGCGCCACTTCAAGGCCGCCGGCGCCGACATGATCGACTGCTCCTCCGGTCAGGTCAGCAAGGAAGAAAAGCCGGTCTACGGCCGCATGTTCCAGACTCCGTTCGCCGACCGCGTGCGCAACGAGGCCGGCATTCCCACCATCGCGGTGGGCGCGATCTTCGAGGCCGACCACGCCAACGCCATCATCGCCTCGGGGCGCGCCGACCTCTGCGCGCTCGCGCGGCCCCATCTGGCCGACGCCTCCTGGACGCTGCGCGAAGCGGCGCGGGTGGGCTACCGTGACGTAGGCTGGCCGAGCCAGTATTTCGCCGGCAAGCGCCAGCTGGAGACCAATTTCGAACGCGCCGCCGCCATGGCGCAACTGGACATCAAATGAACGCAACTCCGCTTCCCCTGGCCGGGCGCCACGCCCTGGTGACGGGCGGGGCCCGCGGCATCGGGCTGGCCTGCGCCCGCGCGCTGCTGGCGCGCGGCGCCCGCGTCACGCTGCTGGGCCGCGACGGCGCGGCGCTGGAGGCCGCGGCCGACGGCCTGGCCCGCATGGGCCAGGTGCAGGCCGTCAGCGCCGACATCGCCGACGAGGCCTCGGTGCGCGCGGCCTTCGCCCAGGCCGAGGCCGAATTCGGGCCGGTCCTGGTGCTGGTGAACAACGCCGGCCAGGCGGTCAGCGAACGCTTCGACCGGACCGACGCGGCCTTGTGGAATTCCATGATTGCCGTCAACCTGACCGGCACATTCCACTGTATCCAGACGGCCCTGCCGGGGATGCTGAAAGAGAAATGGGGGAGGGTCATCAACGTGGCCAGCACCGCCGGCCTGATCGGCTACGGCTACGTCAGCGCGTATTGCGCGGCCAAGCATGGCGTGGTCGGGCTGACCCGCTCGCTGGCGCTGGAAACCGCGCAGAAGGGCGTGACGGTCAACGCGGTCTGCCCCGGCTACACCGAAACCGACATCGTGCGCGGGGCGGTGTCGAACATCGTCGACAAGACCGGCATGAGCCCCGAAGCCGCCCGCGCCAAGCTGGCCGAACGCAACCCGCAGGGCCGCCTGGTGCAGCCCGAGGAAGTGGCCGAGACGGTCGCCTGGCTGGCGCTGCCGGCCTCGGCCTCGATCAATGGCCAGGCCATCGCCGTCGACGGCGGCGAGGTGATGACCGGCTGAGGCCGGCGTCGCGTCCACCGAACAACCCTGAATGGAGACACCATGAGCACCCAGCCCGAAGAGCACACCATGAAGCACCACAAGCGTCCGATGGCCGGCTACCAGGCCAGGACGTTCCTGTGGCAGGTGTCGGCCGACGGCAAGATCGGCTCGATCACCCTCAACCGCCCGGAGCGCAAGAACCCGCTGACGTTCGACTCCTACGCCGAGCTGCGCGACCTGTTCCGTTCGCTGGTGTACGCCACCGACATCAAGGTGGTCGTGGTGACGGGCGCGGGCGGCAACTTCTGCTCGGGCGGCGACGTGCATGAAATCATCGGCCCGCTGACCAGAATGTCCATGCCCGAGCTGCTGGACTTCACGCGCATGACGGGCGATCTGGTCAAGGCCATGCGCGCCTGCCCGCAGCCCATCGTGGCCGCGGTCGACGGCGTCTGCGCCGGCGCCGGCGCCATGGTCGCGCTGGCCGCCGACATGCGCCTGGGCACGCCGGCGGCGCGCACCGCCTTCCTGTTCACGCGGGTCGGCCTGGCCGGCGCCGACATGGGCGCCTGCACGCTGCTGCCGCGCATGATCGGCCAGGGCCGCGCGTCGGAACTGCTGTACACCGGCCGCGCCATGACCGCGGAAGAGGGCGCCAGCTGGGGATTTTTCAACGCGCTGCACGAGCCCGGCGCGCTGGCCGAGGCCGCGCAGGCGCTGGCCGCGCAGCTGGCCGCGGGCCCGACATTCGCCCACGGCGTGACCAAGAAGCTGCTGCACCAGGAATGGAACATGGGCGTGGACGAGGCGATCGAGGCCGAAGCCGAGGCCCAGGCCATCTGCATGCAGACGCGCGATTTCCACCGCGCCTACGAGGCTTTCGTGGCCAAGCAGAAGCCGGTATTCGAAGGGAATTGATCATGCGCGACGCAAGCTGGCTGGACTGGCCGTTTTTCGACGATGCGCACCGCAAGCTGGCGCGCGAGGCCGACGCCTGGTGCGAGGCCTCCCTGGGGGACGTGGATCACCATGACGCCGACGGCGCATGCAAAAAGCTGGTGCGGGCCATGGGCCAGGCCGGCTGGCTGCGCTACGCCGTGGCGGCCGGTCCCGGCGGGGCCTGGGGCGGGGCGCTGCCCGAGGTGGATTCGCGCGCGGTCTGCATCCTGCGCGAGACCTTCGCCCGCCACGAAGGGCTGGCGGACTTCGCCTTCGCCATGCAGGGCCTGGGCAGCGGCGCGATTTCGCTGATGGGCTCCGAGGAAGTGCGCCAGCGCTACCTGCCGCGCGTGGCGCGCGGCGAGGCCATCGCCGCCTTCGCGCTGTCGGAGCCCGAGGCCGGCTCGGACGTGGCCGCGCTGGCCTGCGAGGCCCGCCAGGACGGCGACCACTACGTGCTCAACGGCACCAAGACCTGGATCTCCAACGGCGGCATCGCCGATTTCTATTGCGTGTTCGCGCGCACCGGCGAAGCGCCCGGGGCGCGCGGCATCAGCGCCTTCGTGGTGGACGCCGGCACGCCCGGCTTCGAGATCAGCGAGCGCATCGAACTGATCGCCCCGCATCCGCTGGCCACCATCACGTTCGACAACTGCCGCATCCCGGCCTCGCAGCGCCTGGGCGACGCGGGCCAGGGCTTCAAGCTGGCCATGATGACGCTGGACATCTTCCGCGCCTCGGTGGCCGCGGCCGCGCTGGGTTTTGCGCGCCGGGCGCTGGACGAGGCCCTGACGCGGGCGCGCTCGCGCCGCATGTTCGGCCAGACCCTGGCCGACCTGCAGCTGACCCAGGCGGCGCTGGGCGACATGGCGGCCGCCATCGACGCCTCGGCGTTGCTGACGTACCGCGCGGCCTGGATGCGCGACGTGCAGAAGCAGCGCACCACGCGCGAAGCGGCCATGGCCAAGATGACCGCCACCGAATCGGCCCAGACCGTCATCGACCGCGCGCTGCAGATGTTCGGCGGCGCCGGCGTGGTGTCGGGCATGCCGGTGGAGAAGTTGTATCGGGAAATCAGAGCGCTGCGCATCTACGAAGGCGCCACCGAAGTGCAGAAGTTGATCATCGCCCGCGAACTGCTGAAAACCTAAAAATGCCGACCGGCTCCGCCAAGGGGAATTCCATGGAAGCATCCGCCCACATCGACACTTTCGCCCGGGACAACCTGCCCCCGGCCGAACAATGGCCCGAGTTCCTGCTCGACGGTCCCGACGTGGCCTATCCCAAACGCTTCAATTGCGCCGTCGAGCTGGTGGACGCGATGGTGGGCCGCGGGCATGGCGAACGCGTGGCGCTGCGCTGGCGCCAGGACGGCAAGCCGGCCGCCATGACCTACCGCGAGCTGGCCGCGCTGAGCAACCGCATCGCCCGCGTGCTGGTCGAGGACATGGGGCTGGTGCCCGGCAACCGCGTGCTGCTGCGCGGGCCGAACAACCCCATGATGGCGGCGTCCTGGCTGGCCGCGATCAAGGCGGGCCTGGTCACCGTGCCGACGATGCCGCTGCTGCGCGCCAAGGAGCTCAAGCAGATCATCGACAAGGCGCAGGTGCAGGCGGTGCTGTGCGACGTGCGCCTGAAGGACGAGGCCGAATTCTGCGTGCAGCCCGGCCACGAGCACCATTGCCCGGCGCTGTCGCGGGTCATGTATTTCAACGATGCCGCGCCCGACGCGCTGGACGCGCTGGCCGCGGGCAAGCCGGACGACGCCTTCCAGGCCTGCGACACGGCCGCCGACGACGTCTGCCTGATCGCCTTCACCAGCGGCACCACGGGCGCGCCCAAGGGCTGCATGCACTTTCACCGCGACGTGCTGGCGATGTGCGACCTGTTTCCCAAGCACGTCATCAAGCCGGGCCCGGACGACATTTTCTGCGGCACGCCGCCCCTGGCCTTCACCTTCGGCCTGGGCGGGCTGCTGTGCTTCCCGCTGCGGGCAGGCGCCAGCGCCGTGCTGGCCGAGAAGCTGACGCCGGAAAGCCTGCTGCAATTGATTCAGGATTTCCGCGCCACCATCGTGTTCACCGCGCCGACCTTCTACCGGCAGATGTCCGCGCTGGCGGGCAAGTTCGATATTTCCTCGCTGAAGAAGAGCGTGTCGGCCGGCGAGGCGTTGCCCGACGCCACCCGCCAGCTGTGGAAAGAGGCCACCGGCATCGAGATGATCGACGGCATCGGCGGCACGGAAATGATCCACGTGTTCGTGTCCAGCCCGCCCGAGTCGGTGCGCCGCGGCGCCATCGGCCGCGTGGTGCCGGGCTATGTGGCGCGCATCGTGGACGACAAGATGCAGCCGGTGCCCAACGGTACGGTGGGCCGGCTGGCGATCAAGGGTCCCACCGGCTGTCGCTACCTGGCCGACGAGCGCCAGCTGCGCTTCGTGCAGGACGGCTGGAACCTGCCGGGCGATACCTTCGTGCAGGATGACGACGGCTATCTGTTCTATCAGGCGCGCAATGACGACATGATCGTCTCGGCCGGCTACAACATCGCCGGCCCCGAGGTGGAGGACGCGCTGCTGCGCCACGAGGCCGTGGCCGAGTGCGGGGTGGTGGGCGCGCCGGACGACGAACGCGGCCAGGTGGTCAAGGCTTTCGTGGTGCTCAAGCCGGGCTACGAGGCCGGCGGCGAGCTCACCACGGCGCTGCAGCAGTTCGTCAAGGCCACCATCACGCCTTACAAGTATCCGCGCGCCATCGAGTACGTGGATGCGCTGCCGCGCACCGAGACCGGCAAGCTGCAGCGTTTCGCGCTGCGCAAGATGGCTTGAACAGGCCGGAAGGAAACATCATGGCAGCTCCGTTCATCAGCCAGGTAGAGGTGCGTTTCCGCCACTGCGATCCGGCGGGCATCGTGTTCTATCCGCGCTATTTCGAGATGATCAACGATTTCGTCGAGGAGTGGTTCGACAAGGGGATGGGGCTGCCGTTTCATGCGCTGCACGTGGAGCGCCACATCGGCACGCCGACGGCGTCGGTGCAGTGCGATTTCAGCGCGCCGAGCCGCTGGCACGAGCGCCTGCGCCAGGTGCTGGAGGTGCAGCGCATCGGGGGGGCGTCGTTCAAGGTGCTGGTGAAGTTCGAAGGCCCGGACGGCCAGCTGCGGCTGGCGGCGACGCTGACGATCGTGACGGTGGATTTGCGGACGATGAAGTCCATGCCGCTGCCTGCGGACTTGCGCGAGCGGATGCAGGCCTACCTGGTTCCCGCCGCCTGAGCGGCGGGGACCGCCCTGTAGTTTGTTTTTTTGATAATAGGATGACGTTATGAAGATTCTGCAACCGCCGGATTGGATGGCGCCCCGGGGCTATTCGAATGGTGTGCTCACCGAGATGCAGGTGGGCAGCAAGCTCGTTTTCGTGGGCGGACAGGTGGGGTGGAATGGCCAGCAGCAGTTCGAGTCGGACGACCTGGCGGAGCAGGTGCGCCAGACGCTGGCGAACATCGTCGCGATCCTGGCCGAGGGCGGCGCGAAGCCCGAGCATATCGTCCGCATGACGTGGTACGTGACGGACAAGGACGAGTATGTGGCGGCCTATCCCGCCATCGGCAAGCATTACCGGGAGTACATCGGCCGGCACTTTCCGGCGATGACGGCGGTGGAGGTGGCCGATCTGGTCGAGGACCGGGCCAAGGTCGAGATCGAGGTGACGGCGGTGGTGCCGGCTTGATGGGCGCTTCTATAAACGCCCGTCGCGCGGGGCTGGCCTCCGGTTCTTGAGACGCCCGTCGCGGTGGGGCCCCGGGGTGCGCGGGGCCACGATTGCGGTCCGGAGCCTTCGCTCCGGACTACCCCTTCGTCATCTTCGTCACCGCCTTCGGCGGTTCCTTCAGATTCCCTCGGGCTTATCGACGCCCCGCGCACCCCGGGGCCCCACCACGCCGTGCTGCATCGGCCCTAATGTGGCGTTCGCCGGGAACGGGTGGGGTGCTTGGCATTCTGTTCGCGGGCGGCTGTGTTGCGAAGATCTTGCGGGGTCCGCCCCATGTCGGCCGCGCGGGCGGCCTCATGGGGCTTGCAGGCGTCTTGCGGCGCGGATTCGTTGAACCGGTGGTGTACGGAACGTTGGGCCGTAGGATGGGTGCAGCGCGCCAAGGACTAGGCAAGAATTCAATCGCCAAGCGCGCGTAACCCATCGGCCGGCGAAGCCGGCATCCAGCCCCGGCATCCGACCCTGGCATTCAAACCCGCCGCGTCTCCCGCGGCAATTCCCCGAACCGCTCCCGGTAATACTCCGAAAACCGGCCCAGGTGCCCGAAGCCCACGCCCAGCGCCACTTCGGTGACGCTGGCGCCGGCGTCGGATTTCAGTTTCTGCCTGGCCGTGTCCAGCCGCAGCGCGCGCAGCGCGTTCATGGGGGTGGTGTCGCGGTGTTCCTGGAACAGCCGCGTCAGCGCGCTGGCGCTGGCGCCGGCGTGGCGGGCGATGTCCATCAGGGTCAGGGGGGCGGACAGGTGCTCGCGCATGTAGGACTCGGCCAGGGCCAGGCGGCGGGGGACCGCCGAGGCCAGGCCGGCGCGCGCCTGCCAGCTGTTGGGCTGGTTGTAGAGCAGGTGCAGCATCAGGGTGTCTTCCAGGTGTTCCAGCCACGCCGCGGGCGGGCGCGGCGCGCCGTCGTCCAGCGTGGGCAGCAGATGGATCAGGCTTGCGACCATGCTGCACCAGGCGGCCCCTACGGGCGTGTCCAGGCGCAGCGCGGGGGCGAAGTCCAGCGGGCCGGCGGCGGCTTCGCCGAAGGCGCGCAGGCCGATGGCTTCGAGCTTGCCGCGCGGAATCTTGAGCAGCAGCTGTTCGCAGCCGGCTTCCCAGTGCAGGCGCAGCGGGCGGTTGGGGGCGATGACGGCGGCGCAGTCGGGGCCGGCGTCGACGCGGTCGGCGCCGCATTCGATGCAGGCGCGGCCGCGCAGCGGCACCTGCACCAGCATGAAGTCCTGGAGGCGGTCGGGTTCGATGTGGACTTCGGCGCCGTAGCGCAGCGTACAGACGGTCAGCGAGCCGAAGCGGGCGCGGTTGAGCTGCGCGTCCACGCGTCCGCCTTTCCAGGTCAGGCGGTGCTCCTTCAGCGCTTCGGACACGAGCGTGCGCGTCTCGTCCTGCTGCGTGGAGCTGAAGACGCGCCGCTGCAACAGGGGCGCCAGCGTGGATCGGGACCAGCCATGCATGCATGCCTCCGGCACGGGAACCCTCCCGTATCTGCGGCCAGGGTAATGTAAAGCGCGCGCGCGTGGAATTAAGTGAATCCCGGATAAGGCTGACAGGAATCGGATAGAGCCGCCCGGCCCGCCGGCCTAAGCTGGCAGGACGGCAGGGTGGACCGTGGCAGACGGCTTCTGTCAGCGTTGCGCCGGCGCGGCCGGCGGGGAAAACGGGGTGGCTCATGAATCGAAACCTATGGCGCCGGCGCGCGCTGGCGGCGCTGGCCTGTATGGCCGCCGCGGCGCATGCGTCGGCGGCCGACCAGATCAAGATCGGCCTGCTGACCACGCTGTCCGGGCCGGGCGCGGCGCTGGGCAACGAGATCCGCGACGGCTTCAATCTGGCGCTGCAGCATACGGGCGGCAAGCTGGGCGGGCTGCAGGCGGAAGTGGTGGTGGCCGACGACCAGCAGAAGGCCGACACCGGGCGCCAGGCGGTGGAGCGCCTGCTCAAGCGTGACCGCGTCGACGTGATGACCGGCATCGTGTTCTCGAACGTGCTGCTGCCGGTGATGCCCGCCATCCTGCAGTCGGGCACGATCTACCTGAGCACCAACACCGGTCCGGAAAACTACGCCGGCGCAGGCTGCAACCCCAATTTCTTCGCCGTGGCCTGGCAGAACGAGGACATCCCGGCCGCGATGGGCAAGTACGCCGCCGACCAGGGCTACAAGCGCGTGGCGCTGATCGCGCCGGACTATCCCGGCGGGCGCGAGTCGCTCAACGGCTTCAAGCGGCTGTACAAGGGCGGCCTGTCCGAAGAGATCTACACCCAGCTCGGCCAGCTGGACTACGGCGTGGAAATCACTCGGCTGCGCGCCAGCAAGCCGGACGCGGTGTTCTTCTTCCTGCCCGGCGGCATGGGCGTGAATTTCATCAAGCAGTTCAACGGCGCGGGCCTGGGCAAGGAGATCGCGCTGCTGGCGCCGGGCTTCTCGGGCGACGAGGACACCATCGCCGCGGTCGGCGCGCCCATCGAGGGCCTGCGCAACACGGCCCAGTGGGCCGCCGAACTGGACAACCCCGCCAACCGCAAGTTCGTCGAGGATTTCACCAAGACCTACAAGCGCAGCCCCACGCTCTACGCCTCGCAGGGTTACGACGCGGCCATGCTGCTCGACAGCGCGGTGCGCCAGACCGGCGGCAAGCTCGGCGCCGACGCGCTGCGCCCGGCCTTGCGGCGCGCGGACTTCAAGTCGGTGCGCGGCGATTTCAAGTTCAACACCAACCACTATCCGATACAGAACTACTACCTGCGCATCGTCGAGGCGGGCGCGGGCGGCAAGCTGTCCAACAAACTGTCGGGCACGGTGCTGACCCAGTACCACGACCCGTTCGCCGCTTCCTGCCGGATGAAGTAGGGCGGATGCCCGCAACCAGGAGACACGCATGACCCCCAGCATTACCACGCGCGACGTGACGGTCGCCTCGCACGACGGCAAATCCTTCGGCGCCTATCTGGCGGTGCCGGCCTGCGGGCACGGCCCGGGCCTGGTGCTGTGCCAGGAGATCTTCGGGGTGAACGACTTCATGCGCCGCGCCGCGCAGCTGCTGGCCGAGGAAGGCTACGTGGTGCTGGTGCCCGACCTGTTCTGGCGCCAGCAGCCCGGCATCCAGCTGACCGACGGCCCGGCCGACATGCCGCGCGCCTTCGAGCTGTACCAGGGCTTCGACGTGGAACTGGGCCTGCGCGACATCGGTTCGTCCGTCGCCGCGCTGCGCGATCTGCCCGAGCAGCGGGGCGGCGTGGGCGTGCTGGGCTACTGCCTGGGCGGCAAGCTGGCCTATCTGGCGGCGTGCAGGCTCGACGTGGACGTGGCGGTGGGCTATTACGGCGTGGGCATCGAACAGAGCCTGGACGAGGCCGCCGGGCTGCGCGGCCGGCTGGTGCTGCACATCGCCGAGCAGGACGGCTATTGCCCGCCGCCGGCGCGCCAGCGCATCCTGGAGGCGCTGGGCGGCAAGCCCGGCGTGGAGCTGTACGTCTACCCGGGCGTGGACCACGCCTTCGCGCGCACCGGCGGCGAGCACTACGACAAGCCCTCGGCGCTGATGGCGCACCAGCGCAGCATGGCCGCGCTGCAGCGCGCCATCGGGCCGGAGTTCGATTATTCGCACCTGTGGGACAAGCATTGCGAATACGAATTCGGCACGCGCGACGTGGCGGCCACCATGGCCACGATGGTGGCCGAGCCCTATGTGAACCATATCCCCACCATGACCGGCGGCGTGGGCTACAAGGAGCTGAGCCGCTTCTACCAGCATCACTTCGTCAACAACAACCCGCCCGACACCCGCCTGGTGCCGCTGTCGCGCACGGTGGGCGCCACGCAGATCGTGGACGAGCTGCTGTTCTGCTTCACCCACACCACCGAGATCGACTGGCTGCTGCCGGGCGTGAAGCCCACCGGCAAGTACGTGGAAATCCCGCTGGTGGCCATCGTCAAGTTCCGCGGCGACAAGCTCTACCACGAGCACATCTATTGGGACCAGGCCAGCGTGATGGTGCAGGTGGGGCTGCTGGACCCCAAGGGCCTGCCCACCGCCGGCCGCGAGACGGCGGCCAAGCTGCTCGACGAGACGCTGCCGTCGAACACGCTGATGGCGCGCTGGCAGGAAAGCGCGGGTAAATAGGAGGAAGGCATGTCATACACCGAAGCGCAACTGGCCGCCCTGGTGCGCGGCGACAGCGTGCATCGCGCGGTCTACACCGACCCGGCCATTTTCGACCTGGAGATGCAGCGCATCTACGGCCGCGCCTGGATCTACGTGGGCCATGAAAGCCAGGTGCCCAGGACCGGCGACTATCACACCACCCGCGTGGGCGACCAGGACGTGCTGATGGTGCGCGCCGCCGACGGCCGCGTGCACGTGCTGTACAACCGCTGCCCGCACAAGGGCGCCAAGGTGGTGGCGGACGGCGACGGCTGCGCCGGCAAGTTCTTCCGCTGTCCCTACCATGCCTGGACCTTCAAGCTGGACGGCAGCCACCTGGGCGTGCCGCTCAAGCAGGGCCTGGAGGGCACGGCCTACGACCCGGCCGATCCCGCGTTCTCGATGCGCCGGCTGGCGCGGGTGGAAAGCTACCGCGGCTTCGTGTTCGCCAGCCAGTCGGCCGAGGGGCCGGGGCTGGAGGAATTCCTGGGCGGCGTGCGCTCGTCCATCGACAACCTCTGCGACCGCTCGCCGGTGGGCGAGGTGGAGGTCGCCGGCGGCATTTTCCGCGTCATGCAGCGCTCGAACTGGAAGGTGTTCTACGAGAACCTGCACGACACCATGCACGCCCGCGTCACGCACGAGTCGTCCTATGCCGCCGCGCGCGACGAGGCCAAGGAGCTGGGCGAGATGCCGCTGGAGCTGCACATCATGGACGGCAACGGCGAGCCTTATGAATTCTGGGAAAAGCTGGAGCTGCGCGCCTACGCCAACGGCCACGGCTACATGGAAGGCATCTTCAACCCCGGCGCGGCCGAGCGCGATCCGGTGTCGCGCGCGCATTTCGAAACCCTGACGGCCGCCTATGGCGAGGCGCGGGCGCGCGAGATCCTGGGCATGAACCGCCACAACACCGTGATCTACGGCAGCGGCTCGCCCCACACCGTGTTCCAGCAGTTCCGCGTGATCCGGCCCATCGCGGTGGACCGGACCATGATCGAGATCCAGACCTTCCGCTGCAAGGGCGCGCCGGACGGCGTGTTCAAGCGCGCCATGCTGTACGCCAACGTCATCAACTCGCCCTCGTCGAACGTGATGCCGGACGACATCGAGCTGTACAACCGCTGCCAGGAAGGCAACGCCACGCGCGGCGGCGAGTGGGTCAGCATGCACCGCTACCACGGCACCGACCGCAGCGACCCCGACGGCATGGTGTCGGTCAACGGCACCAGCGAGCTGCCGATGCGCAATCAGTTCCACGCCTGGAAGACTTATATGCAAGCCGGCGCCACCACCACCGCCGCGGCCGCCGAGGGAGACCGAGCATGTTGCTAGACCTGGATTTCGACGTCGCCACCGACGGCCTGGCGCCGGCCGAGGTCCCGGCCGACGCCTATCACCGGATCGCGCAGTTCCTGTACCGCGAGGCGCGCCTGCTGGACGAGCGCCGCTACGCCGAATGGCAGGCGCTGTGGACGGACGACGGCATGTACTGGATGCCGCGCGTGCCCGGCCAGCAAAGCCCCTACGACCACATTTCGCTGTTCTGGGAGGACCGCATGCTGCGCGACGTGCGCGTGCGCCGGCTGGAGCATCCGCGCAACTGGTCGCAGCAGCCGCCCACGCGCAGCGTGCGGCTGGTGGGCGGGGTGCAGGTCGAGGGCGTGGACGCCGGCGGCAACCTGGTGGTGCATTCCGTTTTTCAGATGACCGAATGGCGCAAGCGCCAGCCGCGCCAGCTGGCCGGACGCTACACGCACAAGCTGGCCGCCGAGGGCGACAGCTGGCGCATCCGCATGAAGCGCGTGGACCTGGTCAATTGCGAGGACGTGCACGACGTGTTCGAGGGCTTCGTGTGACGGCGGCCGATACCGCGGTGCTGGCGCTGCACTACCAGAACGACGTGCTGCATCCGGCCGGCAAGATCCGCGTCGGGCTGGACGCCGACGGCGACACGCGGCGGCGCGTGCTGGAAGGCGCGGCGGCGCTGCTCGCCGGCGCGCGGGCCGCCGGCCTGCCCATCGTGCACGTGCGCATCGCGTTCCGGCCCGACTACGCCGACCTGCTGCCCAATTGCGCCATCTTCCGCAACGTGGCGGCGATCGGCGCGGTGCCCGACGGGCAATGGGGCAGCGAGTTCTACGAGGGCCTGCAGCCGCTGGCCGGCAGCGCGCGCGAATTCGTGGTCAAGCACACCCGCATCAGCGCCTTCTACGGCACGCCGCTGGAAGAAACGCTGCGGCTGCTGGGCGCGCGCCGGCTGGTGGTGGCGGGCGTGGCCACGCATTCGGTGGTCGAGGGCACGGTGCGGCATGCGGCCGACATCGGTTTCGACGTCATGGTGGCGCAGGACGCCTGCGCCGCGGCCGACCCGGCGGCGCACCAGGCCTCGCTGGCCAGCATGCGCCTGATCGCGCGGATCGGCACGGTGGCGGACGCGCTGCGCTGGGCGGCCGCGCCGCCTGGATAAGGAAGAATCATGGACTACACGGGTTTTCCAGGCGTGGCGGGCAGGACCGCCATCGTGACTGGCAGCACCCAGGGGCTGGGCGCGGACATCGCGCGCGGCCTGGCCGCGGCCGGCGCCAACGTGGTGCTGGTCGGGCGCAATGCCGAGGCCGGCCGGGCGCTGGAGCGCGAGCTGGGCGAACGGGCGCTGTACTGCGAGACCGACATCGGCCAGGACAGCCAGATACGGCGCTGCATAGACGCCGCGCTGGCGCGCTTCGGGCGGCTGGACATCCTGGTCAACAACGCCTGCCAGTATGCGGACCGCGGGCTGGCCTCCAGCCGCGAGGAGTGGCACCGCACGCTGGACACCAACCTGGTGTCGGCGGCCATCTTCACGCAGCTGGCCGCGCCGCTGCTGCCGCGCGGCGGCGTGGTGGTGAACCTGGGCAGCACGGGCGGCAAGTTCGGCGCGGCCGGGCGCGCGCTGTATCCGGCCTCCAAGGCGGCGCTGCTGCAGATCACCAAGAATTTCGCGGTGGAACTGGCGCCGGCCGGCGTGCGGGTGCTGGCGGTGTCGCCGGCCTGGACCTGGTCGCCGTCGGTGCAGCAGTTGTCGGGCGGCTCGCGCGAGACGGCCGACGCCGTGGGCGCGCATTTCCATCCGCTGGGCCGGGTCGGTTCGGGCGAGGAGGTCGCGGCGGCGGTCTGTTTCGCCTGTTCCGACGCGGCGTCATGGATGACGGGCGTGGACCTGCCGGTGGACGGGGGATTCTCCATCCTGGGGCCGGACCGCGGCATTTCGCCGCGCGCCTGGTTCCAGGAACTGGCGCCGCAGGACGGCGTCAGCGGATGACGATCTGGCCTTCCTCCAGGCCGGCCTTGCCGCCGATCTGGTCTTCCAGGAATTCCTGCATCTTGTTGCCCAGCTGAATCGTCACGCCGCTGCAAAAGCGCCGCGCCGCGACGATGGTGGCGGTCTGCAGCGGCTGCAATTCGCGCGCCAGCTGGGCCTCTTCGGCTTCCAGTTCGGCCAGGTCCTGGCCGAGCTTGAGGTGCGTGTTGCGCGCGCGCTCGGCCACGTCGGCCGGGGCGCGCTGCGGATTGGCCTGCAGAAAGGTCAGCAGCTTTTCGAGCTTGGCCTTTTCCTCGTTCATCTGCTGGCGCTTGCGGTTCAGCGCCGAACGCTTGATGTCGGCGTGCGGGTCCAGGCCGGCCTGCACCAGCGTCGGAATGCCCGAAGGCGCGCCGATGGTGCCGGCGCGCACGCCGGTCAGCGCGCGTGTCTGGCCGCCCACGATGGCGGTCTGCTGCGTGTTGGGCGGGCCGACGTTGATGCTGCCGCCGGCGGCGATGCTGCTTTGGCGGATCTCGCGCTCGACCTCCACGTTGCGGCCGGCGCTGACGATGGCGTTGGTGATGAAGCGGGCGCGCACCTCGCCGCCGCAGATGATGCGGGCGGTGCGCGCCGCGGCGGCGGCGTTCTGCAGCGCCTCGGCCGTGCCGATGATGCCGCCCTTGACCGTGACGCTGCCGCCAGCTTCCACCAGCGCGGCCTCCATCGTGCCGTTGACGACCACGTCGCCGGTCACGCGCACCTCCATGGTGGCGCTGATGTCGCCGCGCACCTGCAGCGAGCCCTCGAAATTGATGTTGCCGGTGGATAGGTCGACGGCGTCGACTTCCACCACCGGATTGACCTGCACGCCGTGGCTGACCAGGGTGGGCGTGCCCGAGACGGTGGCGCGCAGCAGCAGCGGGTCCTCGGGATCGACCTCGACGCCGGCCAGCTCCTTGGCGAAGGGCGTGTCGGGCATTTCGTCGGGCAGCACCGGCTGGCCCAGCACGTCGGTGCCGTCCACGCCGGGCAGGGGCGGCACGCGCCGCATCAGCGGCGTGCCCGGGGTGACCAGCAGCAGATTGCCCAGGTCGCGGTAATCGACCTGGGCCAGTTCGTCGATGTCCTCGCCGCGCGGTTTCAGGCGGTCCAGCAGGCTTTCGAAGCGGGTGGGCGTGCCGCGCACGGGCGGGGTGCCGCGCGCGACCTCCACGGTTCCGGGGGCGCCGCGCTCCAGCGCCGCGGCCAGTTCCTCTTCCAGCACGCCATGGACGATGCCCTGGTCGGCCAGCGCCTGGCGCACGTCGGCCAGCGCCACGGGCTTGCCGCCCTTGGGGGCGTGCAGGGTGAGCAGCGCCGACATGCGGGCGGGGTCGAGTTCGAGTTCGAAACTGCCGTCCACGACCATGCCGACCGCGCCCTCGACGCCGTCCTGGGCCTGGCGGCATTGCTCGATGAAGGCCTGGACGGCGTGGGCGTCGAGCGCTTCGGCGTTCCAGCCCTGCGCCGTGACGGCGGCGCTCAGCGTGTCCCAGGTGGGCAGATCGGCGGGGAAGCGGGGCGCATCGGCGGCCGGAAGATCGGGCGTCTCCGGGACGTCGGCCGGCTCCGGACGAGTCGGCGGCATGTAGCTTGCCGTCAGGACCCGGGTACTGGCGTCCAGCGCCAGCCGGAGCGTGTTTGTTGCGTCCATTTCAGCCTCTCCGCTTGGCACTGGCGGCCAAGTTCTTCATTTGGTAATGATGCGAAATATTAAGACATATTCTAGCGCAGGATTAGGACGTAGGTAGGAGCGACAAAACCGGCGGTCTGCAGCAGCATATGAGCTCGCCCACGCATCCGGAGCCCGACCCCATGCGCAGCCCCCTCCGCCCCTTTCTACCGGCCCTGCGCGCCCGCCTGGCGCGCGCCGGCGGCATCGCGGCGCTGGCGTGCGTCATCGGCGGGCCGCTGGCGTTGGCGCCCGCCGCCCCGGTCCAGGCGGCCGAGGTCTATCGTTACAAAGATCCCTATGGCGTCTGGCGGGCCATGAAGGTGCCCAACGGCTACGCCAAGCACTACAAGCGGGCCCAGGTCCGCGCCGGCTGGCGCAGCGCCGGCAAGCCGCTGTGCGTGACCTGCGAACCCCAGCCCGGCGACGGCGCGCGCCAGGCGCCGCTGGCGCCGGCTTCGCGCGCGGCGTACTGGGAAGGCAAGGGGGCCAGCGCGCACGACACGCTGATCGCGCGCGCGGCCCAGGATTCGGGAGTGGACCGGGCGCTGCTGACGGCGGTCATCGCCATCGAATCGGGTTTCCGCAGCGACGCGCGTTCGCCCAAGGGCGCGCTCGGCCTGATGCAGCTGATGCCGGCGACGGCGGCCACGCTGCTGACGGTGGACGACGTGGAGACGGCGCTGGTGGACCCCGCTACCAACGTGAAGGCGGGCTCGCGCCACCTGCGCCGCCTGCTGGACCAGTATCCGGGCCGGCTGGACCTGGCGCTGGCGGCCTACAACGCGGGCGAGGGCGCGGTGCGCCGCTACGACGCCGTGCCGCCCTATGCCGAGACCCAGGCCTACGTGCGCGACGTCACGGCCCTGTACGAGCACTACAAGGCGCCCTGAGCGGGCGCCCGGCTCACAGCGAGGCGAAGACCTTTTCCGCGATGTCCAGCGTGGACTGGATCACGGCGTCGTCGTGCGTGGCCGAGACGAAACCGGCCTCGAACGCCGAGGGCGCGAAATGCACGCCCTGCTCCAGCATGGCGTGGAAGAAGCGGTTGAACGCCGCCGTGTCGCAGGCCGAGACCTGGGCGAACGAGGCGGGCACCTGGTCGCTGAAGTAGAGGCCGAACATGCCGCCCACCGAATCCGCGGAAAACGGCACGCCGGCGGCGCGCGCGCGTTCCTGCAGGCCCTGGGCCAGCTTGGCGGTCTGGGCCGACAGCTGCTCGTAGAAGCCCGGCGCCGCGATCAGGCGCAGCGTGGCCAGGCCGGCGGCCACGGCCACCGGGTTGCCCGACAGCGTGCCGGCCTGGTAGACCCCGCCCAGCGGGGCGATGTGCTTCATGATCTCGGCGCGCCCGCCGAAGGCGCCCACCGGCATGCCGCCGCCGATCACCTTGGCCAGCGTGGTGAGGTCGGGCTGCACGCCGGTCAGGCCCTGCACGCCCTGCGGGCCGACGCGGAAACCGGTCATCACCTCGTCGAAGATCAGCAGCGCGCCGTGCTGCGTGCAGACTTCGCGCAGGCCTTCCAGAAAGCCCGGGGCCGGCTTGATCAGGTTCATGTTGCCGGCGACCGGCTCGACGATGATGCAGGCGATGTCGGCACCATGCTTTGCGAAGGCCTCGCGCACCGCGTCCAGATTGTTGTATTCCAGGGTCAGCGTGTGCGAGACGAATTCGGGCGGCACGCCGGCCGAGCTGGGGTTGCCGAAGGTCAGCAGGCCCGAGCCGGCCTTGACCAGCAGGCTGTCCGAGTGGCCGTGGTAGCAGCCTTCGAATTTCACGATCTTGGCGCGGCCGGTGGCGCCGCGCGCCAGCCGGATGGCGGTCATGGTGGCCTCGGTGCCCGAGCTGACCAGGCGCACCTGCTCCAGCGAGGGCAGGCGCGAGATCAAAACTTCGGCCAGCTCGATTTCCGCTTCGGTGGGCGCGCCGAACGACAGGCCGTCGACGGCCGCTTCCTGCACCGCGCGCACCACCTCGGGATGCGAGTGGCCCAGGATGGCCGGGCCCCACGAGCCCACGTAGTCGATGTACTGGCGGTCTTCGGCGTCCCACACGTAAGGGCCTTGCGCGCGCTTGATGAAGCGCGGCGTGCCGCCCACGGAACGGAAGGCGCGCACGGGCGAGTTGACGCCGCCGGGGATGCTGCGGCAGGCGCGTTCGAAAAGCTGGGCGTTACTGGACATGGCGTTCAAGGCTTGCGATTGGGGTTGGCGGAATAGGGCGCCGCGCAGGCCGCGGCGGCGGCGCGGATGCTGGGCGCTTCGAAAAGGCCGGTGATGACGGCGATGGCGTCGGCGCCGGACTGCGCCACCAGCGCGGCGTTGTCGGGCGTGATGCCGCCAATGGCGACGACCGCGGGGCGGGGCGCGTCGCGCTGGTCGGCCAGCTGGCGCGCCGCGGCCAGCACCGAGAGCGGCGCGCGCACCGTGTCCGGCTTGACGGTGGAGGGGAACATGGCGCCGAAGGCGATGTAGTCGGCGCCGGCGTCGAGCAGGGCCTGGGCGCGGTCCAGGTCGTCGTAGCTGGAGCCGCCCAGGATCAGGTCGGGACCGGCCTCGGCGCGGATGCGCGCCAGGCTGTCGTCGTCGCGGCCCACGTGGGCGCCATCGGCGCCGACTTCCAGCGCCAGACGCCAGTCGTCATTGATGAGGAACACCAGGCCCAGCTCGCGGCACAGCGGCGCCAGCGCGCGCGCCTGTTCGGCGCGCACCGCGTCGGGCACGTTCTTGCGGCGCAGCTGCAGCGAGCGCATGCCGCCTTCGGCGGCCTGGCGGACCGCCCGCAGCAGGCGGTCGGTGTCGTCCCATTCGGGGGTCACGCCGTACAGGCCGGCGGGGAAACGCAGCGCTTTCATTGGGGAGGAATCCGGTTGGGTATGCGCCGGCCCATGCCGGGCAGGAAACTGGCGGCGATCGCGCTGTCGGCATGCGCCAGGCCCTGGCGTACGGCCTCCGGCATGTCCAGGCCGCGGGCCAGCATGGCCGCGATCGCGGTGGCGGCCACGCCGCCGGCGTCGCCGTTGCGGTCGGGCGGCGCCTGCCAGGGCAGGGTGGCGGTCTGGCCGTTGGGGCCCAGCAGCATGTTGGCGTAATGGCCGGGACGCTGCGGGCTGCCCAGCACCAGCACCCATTGGGCGCCGGCGGCCACCAGGGCGTGCATGGGCGAAGGTGCGTCCCCGATATCGATGTCGCCGTCGGCGTGCCATTGCGCCAGGCGCAGGTGCTCGATGACCAGCAGGTCGGTCTGCGGCAGCACCAGCTCCAGCGTGGCGGCCAGCAGATCGTCGGCTTCGTCCTCGTCGGCGGCGTTGGCCGGCGGCTGGGCGCGCTGGCCCAGGTGCAGCACCAGCGGCACCTGGCTGTAGTCGGCCGCGACCTGCGCGGCTACGCTGGCCGTTTCGGCAGTGTATAGTCCGCCCACCTTGATGGCCTGCACCGGCATGTCTTCGAGCAGGCAGCGCGCCTGGTCGTCGAGCAGGTCGGGCGAAACGGGATGGATTTCTTCGATACCGGCGGTATCCCGCACGGTGAGGGCGGTCACGGCCGCCAGGCCGTGGCAGCCGAGGGCGGCGCAGGTGACGGCGTCCGCCGGCAAACCATCGGAGCCCGAGGGATCGAGCGGACCGAAGACCAGAACGAGAGGGGGAGTAACGGGGGCCACGTGCACAGCGCTTGAGTATGGCTATCCGGACTCATTTACGATGAATCAGGGGAAGCCCTATTGGGTTTCGGTAAGATTGTCCCCATTCTAATGGAAGCCCCTCACCTTTGCCCCGCCGCCGGGGCGCGGGCCGGGATTTGATGTAAGAGAGAACTATGCGTACATGGATGTGTTTGATTTGCGGCTGGGTCTACGATGAAGAAGCCGGCCTGCCCGACGAGGGTATTGCTCCCGGCACCCGCTGGGAAGACGTGCCGCCGAACTGGGTCTGTCCCGAATGCGGCGCGCGCAAAGAGGACTTCGAACTGATGGAAATCTGACGCGGCACTGCCGACAACTTCCGCCAAGGCTCGTAAGATGGGATCAAGCCCCATCCCTCGCGACCACGGGACGGCCAGGATGCGTTTGCGCGGCCGGTCCCTCGGTTCTCTCAGACTACCCACGAAGGGGTTGCCATGACGGAAAAGCACCAAGACGACACTACGACGCAGGCGGCCAATTTCGCCAACCAGTTCCTGATCGCCATGCCGGGCATGGTCGAAGGCAGCCTGGCGGGCTCGGTCATCTATGTCTGCGAACACACGGAACGTGGCGCGCTGGGCCTGGTCATAAACCGGCCCACCGACCTGACGCTGGGCACCCTGTTCGAGCGCATCGACCTGACGCTCGAAATCGGCCCCGTGAAGGACTCGCTGGTTTACTTCGGCGGGCCGGTGCAGACCGACCGCGGCTTCGTGCTGCACGCGCCGGCCGGCGACTACAGCTCCAGCATCAAGCTGGGCGGCATGGCGCTGACCACCTCGCGCGACGTGCTGCAGGCGGTGGCCGAGGGCAACGGGCCGGCGCGCATGCTGGTCACGCTCGGCTATGCCGGCTGGGGCGCGGGCCAGCTCGAAAGCGAGATGGCCCAGAACGCCTGGCTCAGCGTGGGCGCCGACGACAGCATCATCTTCGACGTGCCGCCCGAGGACCGCTACCCGGCCGCGCTGAAGCTGCTGGGCATCGATCCGGTGATGCTGGCGGGCGACGCGGGCCATGCCTGAAGAGACCCTGCTTGCCTTCGATTTCGGCGAGAAGAAAATCGGCATCGCCATCGGCAATACGCTGACGCGCCACGCGCGGCCGCTGGAAATCATCTTCAGCGAAGTCCGCGAGGCGCGCTTCGGCCGCATCGCGGCGCTGCTGCAGGAATGGCAGCCGCGCCGCGTGATCGTCGGGCTGGCGCTGGACGCCGACGGCGGCGAACAGCCGGCCACCGCGCGCTGCCGCCGCTTCGCCAACCAGTTGCACGGCCGCTTCGGCGTGGCCGTCGAACTGGTCGACGAACGCGGCTCCAGCATGGAGGCGCAGCGCCTGCTGGGCACCAACGCCGCCGATGACGCGATGGCGGCGGCTGTTATCCTGCAACGCTACCTGGATGCCTTGCCGGCGGCCTGAGGCCCGCGAACCGCCCCGCCTATGCTCAATCCGCAACTCGATCGCCGCGGCGAACCGATACACCTGCTGACCACGGAAGGCCTGCCCCGCCGCCACGTCGAGCGCCTGCTCGACATGGCGCTCGCGGCTCCACCCGCCGTGCGCGCGCAGCCGGCCTATCTGTGCCTGCCGGACGACGCCGCGACCGAGCGCGACGCGTACTCGGCCGCGGCCGCAAGCCTGGGCCTGCGCCCGGTGGCGCTGGCCGCCGACGCCGGCGAGACGCTGGCGGACGTGGCCGCCGCCCTGGAGCCGGGCCTGCTGGTGCTGCGCCACGCCGCCAGCGGCGCGGCGCATTGCGCCGCCGCCCATGCCGCGCCCGGCGTGCGCGTCATCAACGCCGGCGACGGCGGCCACGCCGATCCGTTGCCGGCGCTGGCGCTGCTGCAGGCGATGCGCGAAGCCCGCCAGGACCTGGCGAATCTTTCCGTGACGCTGGTGGGCGACCTGCGTCACTCGCGCGTGGCGCGTTCGGCCATCCACGCCATGACCACGCTGGGCGTGGCGCAGGTAAGCGCGGCAGGCCCGGGCACCCTGCAGCCCGAAGGCCTGGCTCAACTGGGCGTGCGCGCCTGCGCCTCGCTGCGCGAAGGCCTGGACGCCGACGTCATCGTCATCCTGCCGCTGGACGTGGAACGGATCAGCGGCGCGCTGCTGCCCTCGGCCCGCGAATACGAACAATCCTTTGGCCTGACGCCCGCCATCCTGGCCGGGGCCCGCGCCGACGCCTTGCTGCTGCCCGCGGGCGCGCTGACGCCGGGCGTCGAGGTCGACGCCGACGTCGCGGCCAGCCTGGCTCCCACGCAGGCGCGCCTGGCCGCACTCACGCAGCAGCTGCGCGTGGCGGCCCTGGCCATGCTGGCCGCAGACGCGCCATGAGGCTGCACATCGCCAACGGCCGCCTGATCGACCCGGCCAACGGCGTCGACGGATTGCACGATCTCTACCTCGCGGACGGCCGCGTCGCGGCGGTGGGCCGCGCGCCCGACGGCTTCCAGGCCGACCGCCGGCTGGACGCGGCGGGGCTGGCGGTGCTGCCGGGCCTGGTCGATCTGTGCGCGCGGGTCGCGCAGCCCGGCGCGGCGGCCTTCGCGCCGACCGAACTGCGCGCGGCCCTGGCCGGCGGCGTCACCACGCTGGTGCTGCCGCCCGACGCCGCGGCGCCGCTGGACGAGCCGGGCAAGGCCGAGGCGCTGCTGCGGCAGGCGCAGCCCGGCCAGTGCCGGGTGCGCCCGCTGGGCGCGATGACGGTGGGACTGGCCGGCGAAACGCTGGCCGAAATGGATCTGCTGGGCCGGGCGGGCTGCCTGGCCTGCGCCCAGGGCGAGCATGGCATTGCCGACACCCGCGTGCTGTGGGGCGCGATGCGCTATGCCAGCGGCCTGGGCCTGGCCTTGTGGCTGCGGCCGCAAGACCCGTGGCTGTCCCGCGGCGCGGCGGCCGCCGCCGGCGCCTATGCCGAACGCCTGGGCCTGCACGGCCTGCCGCCGCAGGCCGAGACGCTGGCCCTGCACACCATCTTCGAATTGCAGCGCGCCACCGGCGCGCGCGTGCACCTGACGCGCCTGTCCACCGCGGCCGGCATCGAACTGCTGCGCGCCGCGAAGCGCGAAGGCCTGCCGGTCACGGCCGACGTGTCGGCCAACAGCCTGCATCTGTGCGACGTCGACATCGGCTTTTTCGACACCCGCTTCCACCTGTCGCCGCCGCTGCGCGGCCAGCGCGACCGCCAGGCGATCCAGGCCGCGCTGGCCGAAGGCCTGGTCGATGCGCTGTGTTCGGACCATGCGCCGGTCGAGGCGCGCGCCAAGGCCATGCCCTTTCCGCTGTCCGAGCCCGGCGCCACCGGGCTGGAGCTGCTGCTGTCGCTGGCCCTGAAGTGGGCGCGCGACGCCCGCCGGCCCGTGGCCGACGCGCTGGCGCGCGTCACCAGCGGCCCGGCCGCCGTGCTGGCCGCGATTGCGCCGCAGGCGGCGCCCGTCGGCCAGCTGGGCGTGGGCGCGCAGGCCGACCTGTGCCTGGCCGACCTGGAAGCCGAATGGATGGTCGCGCCCGGCGCGCTGCACAGCCGCAGCGGCCAGACCCCGTTCGCGGGTATGATGCTGCCCGGCCGAGTACGCGCCACCGTCGTGGGTGGCAGCCTGGCCTGGGAGACTCCGGTTTGAAGCTGTTGCGCTTTGTCCTAAGGCTGGTCCTCGTGCTGCCCTGGATCGTTCTCGGCCTGCTCTGCGTGGGCCTGGCGTATCCGCTGCTCGGAATCCGCTCGCGCGCCTGGCTCAACCGCCACTGGTCGCGCTGCCTGATGGCGTTCTGCGGCCTGCAGGTCATCATCAAGGGCGAGCCGCGCCTGACCGGGCCGGTGCTGCTGGTGGCCAACCATGTGTCCTGGATCGACATCTTCGTGCTGAATTCGGCGCGCGCCACGTCCTTCGTCGCCAAGAGCGAGATCCGCAGCTGGCCCGTCATAGGCTGGCTGGTGGCCGGCGCCGGCACCCTGTTCATCGAGCGCGGCCAGCGCCACGCGGTGCACGCGATGGGCGAGGCCATGCAGGCGCGCTTCAAGCAGGGCGACGCGGTCGGCCTGTTCCCGGAAGGCACCACCAGCGAAGGCTTCGAGCTGCTGCCGTTCCACGCCAGCCTGTTCGAGCCGGCGCGCGCCGCCGCCGTGGAAATCCAGCCGGTCGCGCTGCGTTTCCTGCAGCATGGCAAGCGCAGCGGCTACGCCGCCTTCGTCGGCGAGGAATCGCTGGTGGCCAATCTGTGGCGGGTGCTGGGGGTTAGCGGACTGGCCGTGGAAGTGGTGTTCCTGCCGCCGCTGCCGGCGCGGCATCCGGACGGCAGCCTGCCGACGCGGCTGGAGCTGTCGCACCAGGCCAGGGACGCGATTTCGCGGGTGTTGTGAAGGGGGGCGATGGGTTCCGCGCGCTCGATGGTTGAGTTCTTGCTTAAGGATTCTCGCGCTGCACCCATCCTACGCTGCGAACCACGGCTCGACCGTAGGATGGGTGCAGCGCGAGAAATTCGACGCAAGAACCCCACCGTCAAGCGCGCGGAACCCATCGCCCCAAACCCTCATTCAGACAACGGGTCCTGGAACTGCGAGCATTTCACCTGCACCAGTTTGCGGTCCTGCAGGCGCAGCGCCGTCAGCGACCCGCCCCACACGCACCCGGTATCCAGGCAGATCGCGTCCGGCCGCAGCAGCAGCCCCAGCGTCGACCAGTGGCCGAACACCGTCGTGACGTCGCGGGTGGCGCGGTTGGGCACGTCGAACCACGGCACCAGCCCCGCGGGCCAGGCGCCCGGCGTCACCTTGGTGGCGAATTCCATGTGGCCGTTGGGCGTGCACAGGCGGATGCGCGTGAGCGCATTGATGATGACGCGCATGCGCTTGCCGCCCTTGTGGTCTTCCTTCCAGGTGGCCGGCTCGTTGCCGTACATCTTCTGCAGCGCCTTCTGCCAGTTCGGCCCGCGCAGCGCGTCCTGGACCTCGCCGGCCAGGGCCAGGGTCTTGGCGACGTCCCATTTGGCCAGGGTGCCCGCGTGCACCAGCAGATGGTTCTGCTCGAAATGCGCCAGCGGACGGAAGCGCAGCCAGTTGATCAGGTCGTCGGCGTCCGGCGCCCGCAGTATCGCTTCGAGCGTGTCCGACTTCGAGGGCTTGCGCACGCCGGCCGCGGTGGCCAGCAGGTGCAGGTCGTGATTGCCCAGCACCGAGGTGGCGCGGTCGCCCAGGTCGATGATGCGCCGTAGCGTCTCCAGCGACTGGGGGCCGCGGTTGACCAGGTCTCCGGCGAACCAGAAGCGCGATTGCGGATCGCCGACCACGTCGGGATGGGACAGCAAGCGATCCAGCGGCGAGCAGCAACCTTGCACGTCGCCGATCATCCAGATACTGCCGTTCATGCGGGACTTTTACTCCAGGGCCAGCGTTGTTGGATGACGCGAGTGATGGTGTGGCGGTATTCCATGTAGCTCATGGCTCCCAGCGCCAGGATCACCGCGCCCAGGTTCGGCCCCAGCGCGGTGAGCCAGGGCGGCCATTTGCCCAGCATGCCCACGTTCAACGCCAGCTGGTTGACCATGAAGAAGGCGACGCCGAGCAGAATGCCCACGAACACCTTGGCCCCCACGCCGCCGCGGCGGGTCTGCATCAGGCCGATGGGCGCCGCGATCGTGATCATGACGAGCAAGGTGAACGGATATGCCAGTTTGCGCCATAGGGCGACGACCTGGCGACCATATTGCAATTGGTTGTTGCGGAGATACTCCACATAGTCCAGCAGCGTCACGATGGACATGCGTTCCGGTGTCAGCACCCGCGCGATCAGGCGTTCGGCGCTGAGCGTGGTGTCCACCGTGCGCTCGGGCACCTTCACCACGGTGGCCGGCGGCTGCTTGGGCGGGCGCGCGTCGGCCAGCGCTTCGGCGGCGTTGTCGTCCAGCCGAGTTTCGGACACATCCTTGAGCACCAGGTCGCCGTGCGAGAAGACGCCGGTGGGCGCGGTCGACAGGGCCGACAGCGTCAGGTCCTTCTTGAACTCGTAGAGCGTCACGGCGTTGACCTGGCCGTCGCCGCGCAGTTCGCCGATATTGATGATGCGGGTGCCGCCGTTGGCGGTGGGTTCCTTGAACCAGTAGCCGCTCTTGAGGCGGTCGCCGCCGGCCTTGCCGCGGAACATCAGGTTGGCCTCGCCGGACTTGATTTCGGCCCAGGGGGTGACGTATTCGGACAGCAGGCCGGCGCCTATCATCAGCGGGATCGTGACGATCCACAGCATGCGCAGCAGCTTCATGCCGCTGACGCCCGAGACCCGCAGGATCACCAGCTCGTTGCGCTGCGCCAGCCCCGCCAGCGCCAGGATGGCGCCGATCAGCAGGCCGATGGGCAGCAGGTCGTACAAGCGGGTGGGAATGGCCAGCGCCTGCATGTAGAGCAGGGCCATCATGGAGAACTTGTCGCCCACGTTGTCCAGGTCGTCCACCAGCGCGAAGAACGTGAAAAGGCCCAGCAGGGCCATAAGGACCACTGCGCAAGAGCGATAGATCTCGCGGGCCAGGTAGCGACGTGCGGTACGCATGTAGGAAAGAGGGAGCGCGTAAACGTGAAAGCTTAACAAATCCTGCCGTCCCGGTCCGGGCCCGGAGGGTCCCGGCCGACGGCGCCTGTATCAGGGAATGTCGACCATGCGCATGCGGCGGGTCAGGACGCCGACCCGGGAGTTCAGGTAGCGGGAATTGCGGTGGCTGTCATAGAAGCGGGGGTTGGGCAGCATGGCCGCCAGCCGGGCCGACTGGCTGGCGCCCAGGCCGGCGGCCGAGGTGTTGAAATAGTGCCGGGCGGCGGCCTCGGCGCCGAACACGCCCACGCCCCATTCCGCCACGTTCAGATACAGTTCCAGTATCCGCTCCTTGCTCATGACGTGTTCGATCATGTAGGTCAGGACCAGTTCCTGGCCCTTGCGGATATAGCTGCGCGAACTCGACAGGAACAGGTTCTTGGCCAGCTGCTGGGTGATGGTGGAGCCGCCGCGCATCTTGCTGCGCCCGGCTTCCTGCTGCTTCTGGTTGTATTCCCAGGCCTTGCGGATGGCGTCCCATTCGACGCCGTCGTGCTCGGTGAAATTTGAGTCCTCGGAGGCCACCACCGCGCGCTTGAGGTTGCGGTTGATCTTGTCGTACGGCACCCACTCGTACTTCAGCTCCAGGGCCGGATTGGTCTCGCGCAGGCGCGACAGTTCTTCGCGCATGATGGCGCTGCTGCCCGGGTCGCGGTAGTTGTACCAGACGACCTGGGCGAACAGCCAGAACTGGTAGAGCAGGATGGCGCACCCCAGCGCCATCAGCGCGCCGGTGACGATGCGGAACCAGGAGCGGCCCTTGCGCGTCGCCATGCCGCTCACTGGCCGGCCGCGAGGTCCGCGCGCAACGCCGCGAGGACCGGCGCGGGGTCGGGCCGCAGGCCGTGCCAGATGAAGTAGCTCTCGGCCGCCTGGCCGACCAGCATGCCCAGGCCGTCGGCCGTGAGCGCGGCGCCGTCGGCCTCGGCCTGGCGCATGAAGGCCGTGGGCCGCGCGCCGTACATCATGTCGTAGGCGGCCGCGCCGGGGGCGTACAGGCCCGCGGGCAGGTCGGGGGCGGCGTCCTGCAGGCCGCTGGCGGTGGCGTTGATGACCAGGTTCCAGCCGCCGGGGGCGGCGGCGTCGGCCAGGCCGCCGGCGCTGACCCGGGTCTCGGGCGATACCCCGCTTTCGCGCCAGGCGTCGGCCAGCGCCTGGGCGCGCGCGGCGGTGCGGTTGACGATGTGGATGCGGGCGCAGCCGGCCTGCGCCAGCGGCTGCAGCACGCCGCGGGCCGCGCCGCCGGCGCCTACCAGCAGCACGCCGGCGCCATTCAGGCGCACGCCCAGGCGCATCAGGTCGGCGACCAGGCCGACCCCATCGGTGTTACAGCCGTGCCAGGCGCCGTCGCGCCAGGACAGGGTGTTGACCGCCCCGGCCAGCCGGGCGCGGGCCGACAGCCGGCCCGCGGCCAGGGCGTAGGCGTCCAGCTTGAAGGGCACCGTGACGTTCAGGCCGACCCCGCCGTCGGCCACGAAGGCCGCCACCGCCTCGGCGAAACCGTCCACCGGCGCCAGCAGCCGGTCATAGCGCAGCGGCTTGCCGGTCTGGCGGGCAAACATGGCGTGGATCTGAGGCGAGCGGCTGTGCGCAATGGGGTTGCCGATGACGGCATATCGGGCAAGAGGGGACGCCTCGGTCATGGGGCTTCGGTTTCCAGGGTGTCGTTGACGAAATGCCAGGTCCGGGTGATGACCAGCACGTCGGTGTCGCGGGCGACGTCGGGCGGGAAGGGCGGGAAGGGCGCGGCCAGCTGCACGATGCGGCGGGCGGCCTGGTTCAGCACGGCGTGCGGCGAGGGCTGGTCGATCTCGACGTCGGCGATGCTGCCGTCGGCGCGCACCGACACCGTGATCCGCAGCGAGCCGTAGATGCGGCCGCGCGCCTCGTCCGGGTAGTGCTGGGTGCCGACGGTTTCGATCCGGGTGCGCCAGGCGTCCAGGTAGGCGGCGTAGCGCGAGGCCTCGGCCGACGGCGCCACGAACTGCTTGCGCGGTTCGGCGCTGTACTGCTGGACGCGGGCCGCCAGGGCCGCCACCTGGGCGTTCTGCACCAGGCTGGCCTGGTCCTCGGCGTCGCGGCCGAGGTCGGCGCCGTCCGGCCAGGGATTGACGGCCTGGCGCTCGGCGCCGGCCTTGTCGGCCGAACGCAACTGGGTCATCAGGCGGGTCTGCTCGGCCTCGAGCTGCACCTGGCGGCGGCGCATGGCCTCCAGCACGATGGTCTCGGCCGATTCGCCGGTGCGCGGCAGCGGCGTGGTCGACATGCCGCGCTCGGCGTTGCCGCCGCCGCTCATCTGCTGCTGGGCCTGCGCGCGCGGCGTGTCCGGCGGGGTTTCGCTGCGGGCGTTGAGCAGCACGATCTCCAGGCTGGTGGCCGGCGGGCGCGAGGGCGCCGGCGCGCCGAAGCGCCACGCCAGCGCGCCGGCGTGCAGCAGCAGCGAGATCGCGATGCCGATGCGCAGGTGCTGCTGGGCAGGGGCGCCCAGCCACCGCAGGTAACGGCTCAGCGGAGAGGGGTGGTCAGCAAGACGTTGCACGCACGCATTGTAGAGCGACTCCCGCTCCCGCGGGCACCGGGGCGCCCGGGGCCGCCCGCGCCGACGAGCGGCCTACGAAGAAGAGGCCACGGCCGTCAGGACAAACAAACCCGCCTTACGACTCCCCGCCGACAGCAGGACTGACAACCCCCACATACCGGCAATCCAGCTCCAGCGACAACTCATCCATCCCCAGGATATCCAGCTCCACGGCAGTCCCCCGTTCCAGCTCCGGCATCCCGCCGACCCGCGTCACCAGCGGCGCATTGGCGAAGCGCACCAGGTCCTCCCGCAGCACGTGGGCCACCGTGCGCGTCACGTTGTGCTGCTTCAGCCAGCGCAGGCACCAGTAGCGCTCCATCGCGCTCTGGAATTCCGCCCACGCGGCGTATTGCGCGTCGAACGCGCCGATGATGGCGAACAGATCGGCGTCGCGCGGCTTGAACGGCGCCACCAGGCGCGCCGACACGCCATGCTCCACCGCCGCGATCAGCTGCCATTGGTTCACCAGGTCCACGTAGCGGCGCAGCGGCGAGGTGCTCCACGCGTATTGCGGCACCCCGATGGCTTCGTGCGGCAGCGCCTGCGTGCTCATGCGCACGCGCCCGGCCTGCTGCGAGCGGTAGATGCCCGGCACGCCGTGCTGGTGCAGCAGCCCGCCCCACAGGTTGTTCGCCAGAATCATGTACTCGGCCACCATCCGGTCCAGCGGCGCGTTGCGCTGGCGCGGCACCAGCCGCACCGGGGTGTCGGGATCGTCGGGATCGCCGTCCAGGTAGAAGCTGTATTCCACGCGCGAATTGTTCTCGGGCTTGCCGCGCACGTTCTCGCGCTGCGCGCACAGCGCCTGCGCCAGCTTCCACAGCGGGCGCAGCCAGTCGCCGTAGGGCAGTTCGGCCGAGGGATCGGCCAGGCTGGCCTCCGTGACGTGGGCGTCGAGCATGTTGTGGCGCAGGTTCTCGCGCACCACCAGGCGCTCCAGGCGCGTCTCCGACTCGATGATCTCGCCGGTCTCGGGGTTGGCCACCACGTACAGCGACAGCACCGGCGCCTCGCGCCCGGCGTCCAGCGAAAACGCCTGGATCACGTTGTCCGGCTGCATCGGGATCTTGTCGCCCGGCATGTAGACCGTGGACAGGCGCGCCCGCGCCAGCTTGTCGAAGTCGCTGTCGCGCGTCACGCTCAGGCCGGGGGCGGCCACGTGCACGCCGACGCGCACGCGGCCGTCGGGCAGGGTGCTGACCGACAGCGCGTCGTCGATTTCGGTGGTGGTGACGTCGTCCACCGAATAGGCCACGGCGTCGGACAGCGGCAGATCGCGGTCGATCGGCGGCAGTTCCAGCTCCGGAAAGCCCACGCCGCGCGGGAAGTTGGTGGCCAGGAAGCGGCGCTTGTGCAGCGCCAGCGCATGCGGCCAGGCGCCCAGCTCCAGCAGCAGGCGGTCGGGGCTCTTGCCCAGCTTGGCGCAGGCGGCGTCCAGGGCCTTCCATTGCTGGGAGTTCTTGTCGGGGCGGATCAGCAGGGACTCGGCGGCCTGCGCGATCGGTTCGGGCAGGCGCCCGGCGGCCATTTCGTCCACCCATTGCTGCTGCTGTTCGGCCTGGCGCTGCTTTTTCTCCAGCGCGGCCAGCGCGGCGGCGAGGATGTCGGGCGGGGCGGGGCGGTAGCGGCCCTTGCCGCGGCGGTGGAAATAGGCCGGCGCGCCGTGCAGGCGCATCAGCAGGGCGGCCTGTTCGACCGGCGTGGGCGCGTGGCCGAAGTAGTCGGCGGCCAGGGCCGGGGCGTCGAATTCTTCCTGCGGCGCGCATTCCCACAGGAACTGCAGGTCCAGCGCCTCGGCGGCCGCCGCCGCCTGGCTCATCAGCGCGGCCGGTTCCGGCGCGGCGAAGGTGAACAGCGTGTTGGCGCGCTTGATCTTGCTGCGCTTGCCGGATTCCGACTCCACCTGCAGGCTGGCGTCGGTCTCCGACAGGATATTGCCGGCCTTGAAGCTGCCGTCGTCTTCGTAAAACACATACATGGTGGGAATCGTCCTGGGCGGCGCGCACGCGCCGCCTTGCGCAGCTATATAGATAGGGTGTTGATGTTTGAAACTGATTATTGGGGGCGAACCTGCTCGTCGCCAAGGGCGAATTCAAGCACCTCCGGCATCCAGCGCTCGAAATCGGACAGCCCGTGGTCGCTGCCTTGCACGATGCGCTGGCGGCAGCCCGCGTACCGGTCGCGCATTTCGCGCCAGTCCAGCACCTCGTCGCCGGTGGCCGCGACCAGGAAGTAGCGGTCGGGCTGGGTGACGCGGGCGACGCGGATCGCAGCGAGCTCGTCCACGTAGCCGGGCAGGAAGGTGAACGGCGCGTCGGAATGATACATGCGGTGTTCGCCGACCTGAGTGGCCAGGTCGCGCGCGGCCTCGACGGCGGGGTTGAGCAGCACGGCCTTGCAGCCCAGCTGCTCGGCCAGCCAGGTGGCGTAGTAGCCGCCCAGCGACGAGCCGATCACGGTCAGCGCCCGCGCGCACGCCGCGCCTTCGAGCTGGCGCCGGGCGATGTCCAGCGCCAGTTCCACGGCCTCTTTGGGGCTGGGCGGCAGCTGCGGGCAGGCCCAGGCCGCCGACAGGCCGCGCGCGGCCATGGCGTCGGCCATCATCCGGGCCTTGAATGAGGTCGGCGAGGAACGGAAACCGTGCAGATAGAGAATCATGTCTCGCCTTTGCCTTGGGGTCTGGATCAGGGGCGCGCCTGCAGGGCGTCCAGCAGCTTGCCGTGCACGCCGCCGAAGCCGCCGTTGCTCATCACCAGCACCTGGTCGCCCGGACGGGCGGCGGCGGCCACCGCGGCCACCAGCGCTCCGAGGTCATCGTAGCTCGAAGCCCGCTCGCCCAGGGGCGCCAATACTTCCGCGGGATTCCAGCCCAGCGCGTGCTTGCCCGAATGGGCGCCGAAGCAGAACACCAGGTCGGCGTCGGCCAAGGCCTCGGGCAGGCGCGCCGCCATGGTGCCCAGCTTCATGGTGTTCGAGCGCGGCTCCAGCACCGCCAGGATGCGCGCCGCGCCGACCTGGCGGCGCAGCCCCTCGATGGTGGTGGCGATGGCGGTGGGGTGGTGCGCGAAATCGTCGTAGACCTTGATGCCGTTGACCGTGCCGCGCAGCTCCATGCGGCGCTTCACGCCGGCAAAGCGGGTGAGGGCCTCGATGCCCTGCGCCACCGGCACGCCCACGTGTTCGGCGGCGGCCAGTGCGGCCAGCGCGTTCATCCGGTTGTGCTCGCCGCCGAGGTTCCAGCGCACCGTGCCCGCCGGCTCGCCGGCGCGCAGCACCTCGAAGGCGCCGTCCGCGTCCGGCGCGCCCGCCTGCCAGGCGCCATCGGCACCGAACGTGACGGTTTCCGACCAGCATCCGCGCGCAATGACGCGGTCCAGCGCCTCGCAGTGCGTGGGCCGCACGATGCGCCCGGAGCCGGGAATGGTGCGCACCAGATGATGGAATTGGGTTTCGATCGCGGCCAGATCCGGGAAGATGTCGGCGTGATCGTATTCGAGATTGTTCAGGATGGCCGTGCGCGGACGGTAATGGACGAACTTGGAGCGCTTGTCGAAGAACGCGGTGTCGTACTCGTCCGCCTCGATCACGAAGGGCCGGCGGGCCGGATCGTAGCGGGCCGATACCTGCAGGTCCTGCGCCATGCCGCCGATCAGGAAGTTGGGCGCCAGGCCGGCGGCCTCCAGCACCCAGGCCAACATGGAGCTGGTGGTGGTCTTGCCGTGGGTGCCGGCCACGGCCAGCACGTGCGCGCCGGGCAGGATGTTGTCGCCCAGCCATTGCGGGCCCGACACGTAGCGCG
The DNA here is from genome assembly GCF_057359325.1 of Achromobacter sp. MUI-25009338. Taxonomy (NCBI): domain Bacteria; kingdom Pseudomonadati; phylum Pseudomonadota; class Betaproteobacteria; order Burkholderiales; family Alcaligenaceae; genus Achromobacter; species Achromobacter sp. MUI-25009338. Next base: position 5,230,417 of record NZ_CM170627.1, on the reverse strand, counting down.
CGCCCGACTCCAGTATGGCCTCCATCAGCGGATTGCCGCGGCTGACCACGTTGCCGATCACGTACAGATCGGGTTTGAGCGCCATTTGTTCGGGGCCGAAGCCTTCGATCAGCTCGATGCCTTGTTCGGCCAGTTGCGTGCTCATGGGCGGGTACACGCCCGCATCGCAACCGGTGACCTTGTGGCCGGCCGCGCGCGCGATCAGCGCCAGGCCGCCCATGAACGTACCGCAGATGCCTAGTATGTGCAGGTGCATTGAAAACTCTCCTGCCCTGCATTGTATATATAGCGACCCGGCGCCTGCCGCGGCCTTGCGCGTGCGCAGCGACAAGAAAAGGCGCAAACGGTTATGATCGCGCCATGAATCGACGTCTACTCCTGTCCGCCGGCGTGGCCATCGCGGCCGCTGTCGCTGGCGGCTATACGTTCATGGGACGCAAGGCGCCGGCGCCCGCGGCTGGGCCTGCCGGCGGCGGCGACCCGATAGCCGACCTGATGCAGCTGCAGCTGCCCGACCTGGCGGGGGCGTCCCATTCGCTGGCCGGCTGGAAGGGCCAGCCCATCGTGGTCAATTTCTGGGCGACCTGGTGCGCGCCCTGTGTGCGCGAGATGCCGGAACTGGACGCGCTGCAGAAAAAATACCCGGATATCCGCTTTGTCGGTATCGGTGTCGATTCCGCCGCGAACATTCAGAAATTCGTCGAGAAAGTGCAGGTTTCCTACCCCTTGTGGGTAATCGGCGCGGGTGCGATAGATACACTCCGCAAGCTGGGAAATCCCGCCGGAGGCCTGCCTTTTACTATTGTTTTCAATGCAGATGGCAGTATTAACCGGAAGATATTGGGTGAAATCCAGCCAGACGATCTGGACAAGACTTTATCTGGTTTAAAGGCGTAAGTCTGTTGGACAAATAGTAGGAATTGGCGTAAAAAGCTGGTTTATCGACTGTTTTGCCAACAATTGGCAAACCACTCTTGGTCAAGCGCATGGCGCAAAACATACTGGTATTGCATGGCCCGAACCTGAACCTGCTCGGCACCCGGGAACCTCATATCTACGGCAGCCTCACGCTGGCCCAGATCAATGAGGGACTGGAACTGCTGGCAGGCGAATTGGGCGCCACGCTGACAGCGTGGCAAGGCAACCACGAAGGCGCGCTGGTCGACCGTATCCAGGCGGCCCGGCAGGACGGCACTGACTTCATCATCATCAATGCGGCGGCCTATACGCATACCAGCGTTGCGATCCGCGATGCGCTGGCCGGGGTCGCGATCCCATTTATTGAAGTACATTTGTCCAATCTGTATAAGCGAGAGCCGTTCAGGCATCACTCTTATCTGTCCGATCTGGCGGTAGGCCTCATCAGCGGCCTCGGCGCGGACGGCTACGAGGCGGCGCTGCGTTACGCAGTGCGGCACTGATCTCGCACCAACTCACAGCAACTACATATCTTTACGGCGCGCGCCCGATGCAGGGACGTTGCCGACACTATCTCGGGAAGCAGCTTCTATGGACCTTCGAAAACTCAAAACCCTGATCGACCTGGTGGCTGAATCGGGCATCGCCGAGCTGGAAATCACCGAAGGCGAAGGCAAGGTAAGGATCGTCAAGTTCTCGCAAACCTTGCAGCCGGTCGCCTACCACCAGCCGGAAGCGGGCGTGCCCGCCGCGCCCGTGGCCCAGCAGCCCGCCGCCCCGGCCGCTCCCGCCGCCGAGGCCGCCCCGGTCATCCAGGGCCACGTGGTCAAGGCCCCCATGGTCGGCACCTTCTACCGCGCGCCGAACCCGGGCGCCGCGCCGTTCGTGGACGTGGGCGCCACCGTCAAGGAAGGCGACCCGCTGTGCATCATTGAAGCCATGAAGCTGCTCAATGAAATCGAGGCCGACAAGTCCGGCGTCATCAAAGAAATCCTGGTCGAGAACGGTGAGCCCGTCGAGTACGGCCAACCCCTGTTCGTCATTGGCTGATAGCTGAACATGTTCGAAAAAATCCTGATCGCCAACCGGGGCGAAATCGCCCTGCGCATTCAGCGCGCTTGTCGCGAGCTGGGCATCAAGACCGTGGTCGTGCACTCCGAGGCCGACCGCGAAGCCAAGTACGTGCGCCTGGCCGATGAATCCGTGTGCATCGGGCCCGCGCCGTCGCGCGAAAGCTACCTGAACATGCCGGCCATCATCTCGGCCGCCGAAGTCACGGATTCCGAGGCCATCCACCCCGGCTACGGTTTCCTGTCCGAGAACGCCGATTTCGCCGACCGCGTCGAGAAAAGCGGCTTCGTGTTCATCGGCCCGCGTCCCGACACCATCCGCCTGATGGGCGACAAGGTCAGCGCCAAGCGCGCCATGATCGAAGCCGGCGTGCCGGTGGTGCCGGGCTCGGAAGGCGCGTTGCCCGACGATCCGCAGGAAATCCTGCGCGTTGCGCGTGAAGTCGGCTATCCGGTCATCATCAAGGCCGCCGGCGGCGGCGGTGGCCGCGGCATGCGCGTGGTGTACACCGAGGCCGCGCTGCTCAACGCCGTCACCATGACGCGTTCGGAAGCGGGCGCCGCGTTCAACAACCCGGAAGTCTATATGGAGAAGTTCCTCGAGAACCCGCGCCATGTGGAAATCCAGGTGCTGGCCGACGGCGGACGCAACGCCGTGTGGCTGGGCGAGCGCGACTGCTCCATGCAGCGCCGCCACCAGAAGGTCATCGAAGAAGCGCCCGCGCCGGGTATCGCGCGCCGCCTGATCGAGCGCATCGGCGACCGCTGCGCCGACGCCTGCCGCAAGATGGGCTACCGCGGCGCCGGCACGTTCGAGTTCCTGTACGAAAACGGCGAGTTCTATTTCATCGAAATGAACACCCGCATCCAGGTCGAGCACCCGGTCACCGAGCTGATCACCGGCGTGGACCTGGTCCAGCAGCAGATCCTGATCGCCGCCGGCGAGAAGTTCACGCTGCGCCAGCGCGACATTTCGTTCAAGGGCCACGCCATCGAATGCCGCATCAACGCCGAAGATCCGTTCCGCTTCGTGCCCAGCCCGGGGCGCATCACCAACTGGCATACGCCGGGCGGCCCGGGCGTGCGCATCGATTCGCACGCGTTCAACGGCTATTTCGTGCCGCCGAACTATGATTCGATGATCGCCAAGGTCATTACCTACGGCGATACGCGCGACCAGGCGCTGGCGCGCATGCGCATCGCGCTGTCGGAAATGGTGGTGGAAGGCATCTCCACCAACATCCCGCTGCATCGCGAACTGTTGCAGGACGCCCGCTTCATCGAAGGCGGCACCAGCATCCACTACCTGGAAAACAAGTTGGCGCAGCGTCCCTGACCAACGATTCTGGGGCCTCACGGCCCCTTTTTGCGCCAAGGAACCCGTCTCTGCGGAGCCGCTCCAAAGCGATAGGGCCGACGGGCCGCGGCATGCGCCGCGGCCCGTCGGCCAGATGGAAGAACTATCATGCGTGAACTCGTGCTCCATTGCCTGGAGGCTCAGGCCGAGGCCCTGTCCGATGCGCTGCTCGAAGCGGGCGTGCTGTCGGTGTCGGTCGAAGACGCCGACCTGGGCACCGATGACGAGCGCCCCTTGTTCGGCGAGCCGGGCACCGAGCCCGACGTCCAGGCCTGGGACCGCAACCGCGTCGTCGCGCTGTTGCCCGATGGCGCCGATCCGGCCCAGATCATGGCCGAGGCCGCCGAGGCCGGCGAGCTCGACCCGGCGCTGTTCGCCGGCTGGAGCCTGCGCGAAGTCCCCGACGCGGACTGGGTGCGCCTGACGCAGTCGCAATTCGGCCCCATCCACATCGCCGAACGCCTGTGGATCGTGCCCAGCTGGCATCGCGACAATCCCGACGTGCCCGGTTTCGAGCCGGACGCGCCGGTGCAGGACGGCGCGATCCACATCGAGCTCGATCCCGGCCTGGCCTTCGGCACCGGCAGCCATCCGACCACGCACCTGTGCCTGGCCTGGCTGGAAGCCGACATGCCGCAGGGCGCCACGCTGCTGGACTACGGCTGCGGCTCGGGCATCCTGGCCATCGCCGCGCGCAAGCTGGGCGCGGGTCCGACCCTGGCGGTCGACATCGACGCCCAGGCCGTGCAGAGCACGGCCTTCAACGCCGGGGTCAACCAGGTCGAACTCCAGGCCATGCTGCCCGACGCGCTGCCCGAAGGCACGTTCGGCGTGGTGGTGGCCAACATCCTGTCCAATCCGCTCAAGGTGCTGGCTCCCATGCTGGCCGGGCGCGTTGCCGCCGGCGGCCATCTGGTGCTGTCGGGCGTGCTCGAGCGCCAGGCCGAGGAAGTCGCCGCCGCGTACGCGCCCTGGATCGCCATGTCGGTCTGGCGCGCCCGCGACGGCTGGGTCTGCCTGCACGGCCGCAAGGCCTGAGCGCCCGCGCCGCGTGACCGCGCCATGGCACTGACCACCCGCTGCCCGCAGTGCGGCACCTCCTTCAAGGTGGTGCCCGACCAGCTTCGGGTGCGCAACGGCCTGGTGCGCTGCGGAGCCTGCGCGACCGTGTTCGACGGCCGCGCCTGCCTGCTGCCGGAGGCGGGCGCACCGCCCGTCGCGCCGCCGCCCGCGGCGCCGTCCGTGCCGCCCGCGCATGCCAACGCCGCGCCGGTGCTGACGCCGCCGGCCGCTCCCGTCGCCGCTCCCGCGGAAATCCCTCCCTGGGAAGACGAGCCGCACATTCCTGCCGTCGCGCCCGAGCCGCCGCCTGCCCCCGCGCCGTCGCCCGCCGTGCTGCGCGGCCGCGACGACATCCGCCGGCGCGCCGAACCCATGATCGGCCCGTATGCCGATCCGGACGGCCGCAGCCGGCACGTGGACGTGCGCGACGAAGCGCGCGACGACGAGTACGAGGACGAAGACGAATACGCGCAGGACCAACGCGAGGACTACGACGATCCGCGCGAGCCGGTGCTGGGCGACACGCGCACGCGTTATTCCAGCGCCACCGACGTGGGCCGCGCGCCGCCCGAGTTCCTGGACCAGGACCGCGAGGACCGCCGCAGCCTGATCGGCAAGCTGTGGGGCGCGGCCTGCCTGGCCGGCCTGATCGCGCTGGCTTTCCAGTTGCTGTACGTGTATCGCAGCGACATCGCCAACGCCGTGCCGGCCTTGCGGCCGGTGCTGGAAAGCGTGTGCCGGCCGCCCCAATGCACCGTGGGCTACGCGCGCCGCATCGAGCGCATCGCGATTTCGTCGTCGTCGCTGCAGCCGCCGGCCGGCGCCGCCGCCATCGACGACGGGCGCACCCGGCTGGTGCTGCGCCTGGTGCTGCGCAACCGCTACGACAAGCCGCAGCACTGGCCGGCGCTGGTGCTGGACCTGACCGACCTGTCGGACACGGTGGTCGTGCGCCGCGTGCTGATGCCCGAAAACTACCTGACTCCCGAGCAGCTGCGCGGCCCGTTCGCGCCGGCCGGCGAGATGAAAGTCTCCGTACCCATTGAAGTGACCGGCGTGCAGGTCAATGGCTACCAAATCGATAAATTCTTTCCTTAAAGGATGACAAGCATGGCGACCCCCGTTCTGGTCTGCGGTTCGATGGCGTTCGACACCATCGCGGTGTTCGAAGGACGCTTCAAGGAACACATCCTGGCCGACCGCGTGCAATCCCTGAGCGTGTCGTTCCTGGTGCCCAGCATGCGCAAGGAATACGGCGGCTGCTCGGGCAATATCGCCTACAACATGCAGCTGCTGGGCGGCAAGCCGGTGCCGGTGGCCACCGTGGGCGAGGACGCCGGCGAATACCTGGAGCGCCTGTCCGGCCTGGGCATCGACGTCAGCCGCGTGAAGGTCGTGCCCGGCACCTTCACGGCGCAATGCTTCATCACCACCGACCTGGACGACAACCAGATCGCGGCCTTCCACCCGGGCGCCATGTCGCACTCGGCCGACAACGACCTGAGCGACGCCGACGCGGCCTGGGCCATCGTCGCGCCCGACGCCAAGGAGGGCATGTTCGCCCACGCCGAGCGCCTGAACAAGCGCGGCATCCCGTTCATTTTCGACCTGGGCCAGGCCATGCCGCTGTTCGACGGCGCCGACCTGGAGCGCATGCTCGGACTGGCGCAGGCGCTGGCCGTCAACGATTACGAGGCCGGCGTGGTGGAGCAGCGCACCGGCCGCAGCATGGCCGATATCGCCCGCTCGCTGCAGGCCGTGGTGGTGACGCGCGGCGGCGAAGGCGCCACGCTGCTGACCGAAGGCAAGACCATCGAGATCGAGCCGGTGCGCGCCGCCGCCGTGGTGGACCCCACCGGCTGCGGCGACGCGCAGCGCGGCGGCCTGCTGTACGGCCTGACCAGCGGCTCGAGCTGGCAAGACAGCTGCCGCCTGGGCAACGTCATGGGCGCCATCAAGATCGCTTCGCGCGGGCCGCAGAACCATGCGCCGTCGCGCGCCGAGATCGACGCGGTGCTGCACGCCACCTACGGCATCCGCCTGCCGGCCTGAGCGGCCGGGAACCCGGCGGCGCGGGCCAGGTCGAATCATCGTCGGGACGGCCGCCGCGCGGGCTGCGCTGTTTGCAGCTTCTGGCCTTGAGTTTCAGTATGTTGCAGCAGCGTGAACCGTCCCTCGCGGGCAGAGTATGATCGAATAGTCGTCGGCCTTGCCGATCGAGGAGTCCAAATGAACCAAAGCAAATCCATTACCCTGGCCGCGCCGCGCACCGGCCGCTGGCTCGCCATCGCCGCCGTCGTCACCTCGCTGGCCGTGCTGGGCGGCTGCGCCAACCGCAGCGCTTCCAGCGGCGTCTACAGCTATGACCAGGCGCAGCGCGAACAGATCGTGCGCACCGGTACCGTCACCGGCGTGCGCCCCATCGTGATCCAGGACGACAAGTCCAGCGGCGTCGGCATGGTTGCCGGCGGCGCGCTCGGCGGCGTGGCGGGCAACGCCATCGGCGGCGGCACCGGCCGCACCATCGCCACCGTCGGCGGCGTCATCCTGGGCGCGCTGGCGGGCAACGCCGTTGAAAACCGCGTCGGCAAGAGCTCCGGCTACGAAATCACCGTGCGCCTGGACAATGGCGAAACCCGCGTGGTCGCCCAGGAAGCGGACGTGCCCATCAGCGTGGGCCAGCGCGTCCAGGTGATCAGCGGCTCCGGCCCCACCCGCGTCACGCCGATGTAAATTGCCGCCATCCCGGCACCAAGCCCGCGCAAGCGGGCTTTTTTTCGGCCTGTCGCGGCGCCGCAACGCGGCGTCTCGGGACTTACCCGCAAGCGCCCGCCTACCGCAAAAGTTCAATGGCGGTCCGGCCGGCGTAGTGACATGATTGCGCCTGCGATCGACGCCGCCGCGCGTACATCATGTAACCATCTGCTTCGCGGCGTCGTTCATGGCGGGCTGGAATTTCAGTTCGGTTTCAGCATTTCCTCAGTAATCTCATCGTCCTCTATCCCAGGGCAGGGGACGTTCGCCCACAAGGCAACGCAACGCTGCACGAACCATGCATTCCGAGCAAGAACTCCACACCAGGATCGGCGAGATCGTCGAGTCGATCGTCATGAAGAAAGTCACTCCCGACACGCAGCTGATCGCCAGCGGCCTGGTCGACTCGCTGGCCGCCGTCGACATCACGCTGGCGGTCGAGTCGGAGTACGGTTGCAGCATCCCGGCTCCCGAGATCGCGGAGCATCTACAGTCGCTCCGCACGCTTGCCGGCTATGTCGCTGCCCATACTGCGTAATTCGCGCTTCTGTTCGCACGTCGCGGCCGCCGCGACGGCGGTGGCGCTGGCCATCGGCGCCTATTGGGGCGCCGACGAGCTGCTCAGCCGCATGGTGGTCCCCACGCAGCAGGCCGCGGTCGCGGCCGGCAGAAGCAACTACCTGCCCAACCTGGGGCCGGACTGGGGCACGCAGCACGTCAACCTGGAGCGCCTGGGCAACGCCCTGAGCGACGGCACGCTGGTCGTGCTGGGCTCGTCGGAATTGTCCAGCCATGACCTGCGCTTCGTGCCCTACCGCTTTTTCCCGCAAGAGCTGAAGGTGCCCACGCTGGCCTATGGCCACGCCATGTTCCAGTCCTACGGCATCGTCAGCGTGCTGGAGTCGGTGGCGGATTCGCTCACGCCCAACACGCGGCTGGCGATCATGCTGTCGCCGGCCTGGTTCGCCTCGGGCGGCCAGCTGCCGCGCAGCGCCTTCGCCGAGCACGTGACCGGCCCGGTCTGGGACCGCCTGTGGGACCGCCCCAGCACGCGCGAGCAGATGCAGAACTGGATCACCGACAACGCCAACTGGGGCCTGCTCTGGCTGATCGCCAACGGCCAGGTCGCCGAGCTCAAGGACAAGCTGGCGCTGTGGTGGCAGGCGCGCAAGGAGCCGGCGCCCGACCGTCCGCGCAGCAAGCTGTCGGTGCCGGCGCACCGCTACGTGGCCTGGCCGTCGGCGGCGCGCCTGGACGCGGGCCAGTGGAGCCGGATCACGCACCAGGCCCGCGAAGTCGAGCGCAAGCTGGGCGGCCACAATCCCTACGACGTGCGCGACGATTATTACCAGCAGTACCTGGCGCCCCTGTATTCGCCGGCCCGCAACGAGTTCGCCGACGTCGATCCCATCACCCGGGCCGAACTGGGCGACCTGTCGCGCGTCATGGCCTTGCTGCAGAAGCGCAAGGTCCACGCCTATTTCGTCATCCAGCCGTTCAATCCCAAGCTCATCCTGGACGTCGAGCGCTTCGATCCGGTGGTGGCCGCCATCACCGGCATGTGCGCGCGCTACCAGATGGGCTGCCTGGACCTCTACAGCATCCCCTTCGAGCCGGGCATGCTGCGCGACGACATGCACCTGGCCGAGCTCGGCTGGGCGCTGGCCGACCAGGGCATTGCGGAGTACTTTTCCCGATGAACAAATTGTTCCACTGGGCCAGGCCCAAGGCGGGCGATCCCGCGCAAGGGCAGGAAACCCGCAAGGCCGCCGCCGCATGGGGGCGGCGCTTCCTGTGGCACCTGTGCCTGTATCTCGGGGTGATCCTGGTGTTCGTGCTGCAGGCGCAGCCCACCACGGGCAGCGGCGGACCGATCAAGGTCGAATTCCAATACCAACAGTTCTGAGCCCGGCATGGAATTGTTCGCAAGCCTGAGTTTTTTCGGCGGCGCCCTGTGCGGCGGCCTGGGCCTGTTGGCGTACCGCTTCTTCGGCATGCCGATGCGCATCGGCTACCGGCACATCATCGGCGTGGTCTGCCTGGGCGTCTGGATGGCGGTGTTCTGGGCGCGCCCCTACCAGCCCATCGCGCTGATGGCCATCGCCGGCGGCGCGCTGTGGGCAGTGCGGCGCGGCTACATCCCGACCTGGCTGGGCGTGATCGTGACGATGGCGCCGCTGCTGCTGGTGAAGACCGGCGTGTCGCACCTGGGCGCCATGCTGGGCCTGTCGTTCGCGACCTTCCGCGCCATCGACGTGCTGCTGTTCGCGCAGCGCAACGAGCGCGTCTCGCCGCTGGACTACTTCATCTACCTGTTCTTCCCGCTCGCGCTGCTGGCCGGCCCCATGTACCGCTGGCGCAATTTCCAGGCGGATCTGAAGCGCGGCTACGAAGGCGTGAACCTCAACACCTGGCTGGCCGGGCTGGAGCTGATCATGCTGGGCGTGATCCAGAAGTTCGGCCTGGCCGAGCTGATCTGGCGCTACGGCCTGGCGACGCTGGACGCGCACGACTATTCGCTGACCGGCGTGGCGCTCAATGCCTCGCTGTACAGCGCCTACCTGTTTTTCGATTTCGCCGGCTACTCGACCATGGCGATCGGCATCGGCATGCTGTTCGGCTTCACGCTGCCCATCAACTTCCGCAATCCGCTGGCGACGCTGAATCCGCAGGACTTCTGGCGGCGCTGGCACATCAGCCTGTCGGAATGGCTGCGCGACGTGGTCTTCATGCCCATCTACAAGGCGCTGAGCAAGACCGCGTACTTCTCGCGCCACCGCCTGGCCGCGCAGAACATCGGCATCTTCGCGACCCTGCTGGCCATGGGCGTGTGGAACGGCCTGTCGCTGCATTACATCGTCAGCGGCTTGATGTTCGGCGCCTATTCGGTGGGCCACAACCTGCTGGTCAACGCCGCGCGCACCCGCCCTGCATTGCAGGCCGCGCTGGCGCGCCCGCTCATGCGCCTGCTCGGGCGCGTGCTGACCCTGGTCCTGGCGGCGCTGGCGCTCTACGTGTTCAGCGGCCGCAGCCCTATTTGACGCCGGGAGCATCGGCATGCGTTTCGACCTGAAATCCTTCCGTTTCGCGGATTCCGAACTCGCGCCCGAGGCGCTCGCCGTCGCCGGCGCCGACCGCAGCCTGAGCTGGGCGCAGCTGCGCGACGAAGCGGCCGCCTGGGCCGGGCAGGCGCGCCGCCACGGGCTGGGGCCGGACGTGCCGGTGGCGATATACGGCCACAAGGAGGCGTCGTTCTTCGTCGCCATGGTCGGGGCGCTGTCCATCGGCGCGCCGTTCGTGCCGGTCGACACCATCTATCCCGCCGAGCGCCTGCGCCGCATCGTCGAGATCGTGCGCCCCGGCGCCGTCTACGACGCGGCCGCCGGCACGTTCGCGCCGCACGAGGGCGCCATGCTGCAGGAGCGCGGCCTGGCCTACGTCATGTTCACCTCGGGCAGCACGGGCGATCCGAAGGGCGTGCAGATCGGCCGCGAAAGCGTGGGGCTGCTGGGCGACTGGATGCTGGGCAGCTTCGGCCTGGGCGAGGCGCCGGTGTTCATGAACCAGGCGCCGTTCAGCTTCGACCTGTCGATGTACGAGGTGTTCGCCACCCTGGCCTCGGGCGGCAGCTGCGTGCTGAACGCGCGCGAGCAGATCGCGCAGGCCGCCGCCTGGGTGCCGCGGCTGGCCGCGCATGGCGTGACGGTCTGGGTGTCGACGCCGTCCTTCGCGCACCAGCAGCTGGCCAACCGCGATTTCTCGCCGGCCGCGCTGCCCACGCTGCGCACCTTCCTGTTCTGCGGCGAGCCGCTGCCGGCGGCGCTGGCGCGCAAGCTGCGCCAGCGCTTTCCCGACGCGGTCATCCTGAACACCTACGGCCCGACCGAGGCTACCGTGGCCACCACGTGGATCGAAGTCACCGACGCCGTGCTGGCCGCGCACGACCCGCTGCCGGTGGGCCGCGCCAAGCCGGACAGCGTGCTGCTGGTCGACGAGGGCGGCGAGATCTGCATCGTGGGCGACCACGTCATGCGCGGCTATCTGAACCGCGCCGACCTGAACCAGGCCAAGCTCTACACCTATGCCGACGGCCGGCGGGCGTTTCGCACCGGCGACCTGGGGCAGATGGGGGAGGAGGGGCTGCTGTTCTGCCGCGGCCGCATGGACGACCAGATCAAGCTGAACGGCTACCGCATCGAACTGGCCGAGATCGACGAGGCGCTGCACGGCCTGCCGGGCGTGGAGGGCGGCGCCTGCGCGGTGCTGCGCCGGCCCGACGGCACGGCGGTGCGCCTGATCGGCTTCGTGGCCGGCGTGGCGCCGGCGGACCAGCCGGCGAGCCTGCTGGCGCCGCAGGCCCTGGATGACTGGAAGGCGCGGCTGGCGCAGCGCCTGCCGCCTTATATGGTGCCGTCAGAACTGGTGGCCTGCGCGGCGCTACCCATGTCGAACAACCACAAGATCGACCGTAAGAAGCTGGTCGAGATCTACAGCGCGATTCCGGTGTAGCTAGATGCCCATCATGCCGTAGCTCAGGCGGGCCAGGATCATCAGCAGGATCTGCGCGGCCACCAGCAGCACCAGCGGCGAGAAGTCGATCGAGGTGCGCGGCAGCACGCGGCGGATGGGGTTGAGCAGCGGGTCGGTCAGCGCCTGCAGCAGCGGCATCATGGGCGCCATCGGATTGACCCACGACAGCACCGCCTGGATCAGCGTCAGCCAGACCACCAGGTTGAGCGCCCATTTGGCCGCCAGGATCAGCGCCGAGCCCATGGCCGCGGGCAGCAGCTCGGCGGGAATCAGCGCGCCGATGGCCACCAGCCAGATCAGCACCAGGTAGACCAGCGCCGACAGCCACACGGCGACCAGGCTGGTCCAGTCGATCTTGTTGCCGGCGGGAATGATCTTGCGCAGCGGCGACACCAGCCAGTTGGTGGCCTGGTAGACCGCGCGGGCCAGGGGATTGAAGGGATGCAGCCGTATGGCGTGCATCCATGCGCGGGCGATCAGCGCCGCGCCGAACAGCGTGAACAGGATTTCGAGAAGGAAACGGAAGATTTCACCGAGCATGGACACGTTCACCCTGAAAAAGAGGAGTCAATTGTCGCACGCGCCACCGTGAAAAAAACCCCTCCATGCGGCCGGTGCAGACGGCCTCGCGACAAAAAAGCCGCCCGGCATGGGCCGGGCGGCTTCTGGCGAAGCTAGGGCTTCGAACCGTCCTGATTAGGGACGGCCACCGGTCGGGAACGGCCACGACGCGGCGGGGTTCAGCGCGGTCTTCGCGCCCGGGGCGGCAGCCGTGGACGGCGGCGTTACGGGCTTCTTCGGAGCGGCTTTCTTCGCGGCAGGCTTCTTGGCAGCGGCCGGCTTCTTGGCAGCAGCAGGCTTGGCGGCAGCGGGAGCCTTCTTGGCGGCGGGGGCCTTCTTGGCAACCGCCTTCTTGGCGACGGCCTTCTTGGCTACCGCTTTCTTGGCAACGGCCTTCTTGGCAGGCGCCTTCTTGGCGACGGCCTTCTTGGCAACCGCCTTCTTGGCGACGACCTTCTTGGCTACCGCTTTCTTGGCGACGGCCTTCTTGGCAGGCGCCTTCTTGGCGACGGCCTTCTTGGCTACCGCTTTCTTGGCGACGACCTTCTTGGCTACTGCCTTCTTGGCGACGGCTTTCTTGGCAACCGCCTTCTTGGCGACGGCCTTCTTGGCTACCGCTTTCTTGGCGACGGCCTTCTTGGCGGCAACCTTCTTGACTGCCGGCTTCTTGGCGGCAACCTTCTTCACTGCCGGTTTCTTGGCGGCGACTTTCTTGACGGCTACCTTCTTGACGGCAGCTTTCTTGGCCGGGGCGGCCTTCTTAGCTACTGCCTTCTTGGCGGCGGGCTTTTTCACCGCTTTCTTTACGGCTTTCTTGGCTGTTGCCATGGTCATGCTCCTTAGGTTCAGGGGTCCCAGAACTTAAACCCGTGCCCCGACCCACCCTTCGGCGGACCGTGCCCGGGCTATTCATCGGCGCATGCCGCTGTCCTGTGCGAGCAACAGCTACTACGGTTTGCGCTAATGAATTCGGCACAGCCATTTGATATGGCCCCCGCTCCTTTGGCGCGAGCCATTTCAAATGGCGCCGGCCGGCAGCCCGATCACGGGCCCCGACCGCTTGTTCTACGTGTTCGAAAACGATTCCGGAACACCCTGACCAGAGAGCGCATCATCGAGCCTGTCGCGAACGCGACGCCCCTGGTTCAGGGGCGTGCCCGCGCCGGGCCCGATGGCGTACTGCCTTACTCCCAGCTCAGCGTGCCACCGGTTTGGTATTCGATCACGCGAGTTTCAAAAAAGTTGCGTTCCTTTTTAAGGTCGATCATTTCCGCCATCCACGGGAAGGGATTCTCTTCCTGCGGGAACAGCGGCTCGATACCGATTTGCTGGCAACGGCGGTTGGCGATGAAGCGCAGGTAGGACTTGAACATGGGTGCATTCAGGCCCAGCACGCCGCGCGGCATCGTGTCTTCGGCGTAAGCGTATTCGAGTTCGACCGCTTTGCGGAAGAGTTCTCGGATTTCTTCGCGGAATTCCGGCGTCCACAGATGCGGATTTTCCAGCTTGATGGTGTTGATGAGGTCGATGCCGAAGTTGCAGTGCATGGATTCATCGCGAAGGATGTACATGTACTGCTCGGCCGCGCCGGTCATCTTGTTCTGGCGGCCCAGCGCCAGGATCTGCGTGAAGCCAACGTAGAAGAACAGGCCTTCCATCAGGCAGGCGAAGACGATCAGCGACTTCAGCAGCGTCTGGTCGGCTTCGGGAGTGCCCGTCTTGAAGTTGGGGTCCGCGATCGCGTCGATGAACGGGATCAGGAATTCGTCCTTGGCGCGGATGGACGGGACTTCGTTGTAGGCGTTGAAGATCTCCGCCTCGTCCAGGTCCAGGCTTTCGACGATGTATTGATAGGCGTGCGTGTGGATCGCTTCCTCGAACGCCTGGCGCAGCAGGAACTGGCGGCACTCGGGCGCCGTGATGTGGCGGTAGGTGCCCAGCACGATGTTGTTCGCGGCCAGCGAGTCGGCCGTGACGAAGAAGCCCAGGTTGCGCTTGACGATGCGGCGCTCGTCCTCGGTGAGCCCGTTCGGGTTCTTCCAGAGGGCGATGTCGCGCGACATGTTGATCTCTTGCGGCATCCAGTGGTTGGCGCAAGTGGCCAGGTACTTCTCCCATGCCCACTTGTACTTGAAGGGCACGAGCTGGTTGACGTCCGTCTGGCCGTTGATGACGCGCTTGTCGGCAACCTTCACGCGTTGCGAGGTGGCGGAGCCGCTGACCGCCAGGCCGGCCGCGTGTTCAGGCGCGGCAGGCGTGGGCAGGGCGGCGTCGCCGAACACGCCGGTCGCGGCCCGCACGGCGGGCTCGGCCTGGCCGCCCGCCGCGGGGGCGGGCGATTGCGCAGGTTGCGTGGCGATGTTGTCGTCTTCCCAATTAATCATGATTCATTCTCCGGAGGCGGTTATTGGCAGGCTTCGCACTCTTCGAAGCCGGGGTCGCCCGGCCGCATGGTGCAAACCGCCCCGAGAACTTCGGGTTCCGGCAAAACAGTTGCGGCAGCCACGGCAGGCGCCGTGGATTGGACTCCCGCGCTGACGGCGTTCAGTTCGCCGCCGCGACCCGTGGACTTCTCGGCGCTGGTGGCGCCCAGGGTGCGCAGGTAGTAGGTCGTCTTCAGGCCACGCTTCCAGGCCAGCTTGTAGGTGTCGTCCAGCTTCTTGCCCGAAGCGCCGGCCATGTAGATGTTCAGCGACTGGGCCTGATCGATCCACTTCTGGCGACGCGAAGCGCATTCCACCAGCCAGCTCGGTTCGACTTCGAACGCGGTGGCGTAGAGTTCGCGGAGTTCGGAAGGTACGCGATCGATGCGGGACAGGCTGCCGTCGAAGTACTTGAGGTCGGCGACCATGACTTCGTCCCAGAGACCGAGTTTCTTCAGGTCACGCACGAGGTAATCGTTAACGACCGTGAACTCGCCGGAGAGATTCGATTTGACGTACAAGTTCTGGAAAGTGGGTTCGATGCACGCAGATACACCAATGATATTGGAAATAGTCGCGGTTGGGGCGATTGCGATGCAATTGGAGTTGCGCATGCCGTGTTCTTTGATGCGCGCGCGCAACGCATCCCAATCGAGCGTGCTCGACTCATCGACGTCGACGTGACCGCCGCGCTCATCGCGCAGCATCTTCAACGTGTCTTGCGGCAGGATGCCGCGCGACCACAGCGAGCCTTCATACGATTGATAGCGGCCGCGTTCTTCGGCCAGCAGGCTCGAAGCCCAGTACGCGTGATAGCACACGGCTTCCATCGAGGTGTCGGCGAATTCGACGGCGGCCTGCGAAGCGTAAGGCACGCGCATCATCTGCAGGCAGTCCTGGAAGCCCATGATGCCCATGCCCACCGGACGATGGCGCGCGTTCGAGTTGCGGGCCTTGTCGACGGCGTAATAGTTGATGTCGATCACGTTGTCGAGCATGCGCATGGCGATGCGCACCGTGCGCTTGATCTTCTCGTGGTCGAGTTCGAAACCGCCGCCGGCGGCCGGCTTCATGTGCGCGACCAGGTTCACCGAACCCAGGTTGCACACCGCGATTTCGGATTCGTTGGTGTTCAGCGTGATCTCGGTGCACAGGTTCGAGCTGTGGACCACGCCCACGTGCTGCTGCGGCGAACGGATGTTGCACGGATCCTTGAAGGTGATCCACGGGTGGCCGGTTTCGAACAGCATCGACAGCATCTTGCGCCACAGCGAGACGGCCGGCATCTTCTTGAAGAGCTTCAGTTCGCCGCTGGCGACGCGGGCTTCGTAGCCCAGGTAGGCGCGCTCGAATTCCTGGCCGACCTTGTCGTGCAGGTCAGGGCAGTCCGACGGCGAGAACAGGGTCCATTCGCCGTTTTCCATGACGCGCTTCATGAACAGGTCGGGAATCCAGTTCGCCGTGTTCATGTCGTGGGTGCGGCGGCGTTCGTCGCCGGTGTTCTTGCGCAGTTCGAGGAATTCCTCGATGTCCAGGTGCCACGTTTCCAGGTAGGTGCAGACGGCGCCCTTGCGCTTGCCGCCCTGGTTCACCGCGACCGCGGTGTCGTTGACGACCTTCAGGAACGGCACCACGCCCTGGCTTTCGCCGTTGGTGCCCTTGATGTGGCTGCGCAGCGCGCGCACCGGGGTCCAGTCGTTGCCCAGGCCGCCGGCGTACTTGGCCAGCAGCGCGTTTTCCTTGATGGCGTCGTAGATGCCTTCCAGGTCGTCGGAGACGGTGGTCAGGTAGCACGACGACAGTTGCGAGTGCAGGGTGCCCGAGTTGAACAGCGTCGGCGTCGAGCTCATGAAGTCGAACGAGGACAGGATCTCGTAGAACTCGATGGCGCGCGCTTCGCGGTCGGTCTCGCGCAGCGCCAGGCCCATGGCCACGCGCATGAAGAACACCTGCGGCAGTTCGATGCGGGTGCCGCGGATGTGCAGGAAGTAGCGGTCGTACAGCGTCTGCAGGCCCAGGTAGCTGAACTGCAGGTCGCGCTTGGCGTTCAGGGCCTGACCCAGCTTGGCCAGGTCGAAGCTGGCCAGTTCGGGCGACAGCAGGCCGCCTTCGATGCCGCGGGCGATGAAGGTGGGGAAGTATTCGGCGTAGCGGGTGCTCATGCCGTCCTGCGAGACTTCTTCGCCCAGCACTTCCTTGCGGATCGTGTGCAGCAGCAGGCGCGCGGTGACCTGGCTGTAGGCCGGGTCTTTTTCGACCAGCGCGCGCGCCGACAGGATGGCGGACTTGAACACTTCGTCGACGGGGATGCCGTCATACAGGTTCTTGACCGTTTCCTTCAGGATCGCTTCGGTGTCGATGAATTCGGCCAGGCCTTCGCCGGCGGCGACGATGGTGGCGCGCAGTTCGGCCAGGTTCAGCGGACGGCGCACGCCGGCGTCGGTCACGTTCAGCGCGTGTTCCTGCGGCGCGGCGGCGGCCTTTTCCTGGCCTTCGGCGGCGGCGGCAGCGGCGCGTTCCTGGGTGCGCTTTTCGCGGTACAGCACGTAGGAGCGGGCGACGTCATGCTGGCCCGAGCGCATCAGCGCCAGTTCGACCTGGTCTTGCACGTCTTCGATGTGGAAGGTGCCGCCGCCGGGGCGGTTGCGCACCAGCGCGTTGACGACCTGCGAGGTCAGCGATTCCACCAGTTCGCGCACGCGCGCGGACGCGGCGCCCTGGCCGCCGTTGACCGCCAGGAAGGCCTTGGTCATGGCGATGGCGATCTTGTTGGGTTCGAACCCGACCACCGAGCCATTGCGGCGGATCAGGTTATAGCTGGCCCATTGCCCGTTGTCGGCGGCGGGGGAGTCGGTTTGCGAGGGCGGCACGGCCGTGGGCCGGGTCACAGAGGCGATCGTAGTCTGCATGGAAGCTCCTGTGCGAAAAGCGCGTAGATGACGACATGACGGGGTCATGTCCGGTACGAAATCGGGTCTTTTTGAGGGGAATCGCGACGCTTGGACGCCTAGTCCAAATGGCGTGGCTGAAGGGAATCAGCGCATAAGCGACCACAATATGTAGTGTAGCATCCCTCGATGGACACTAATTCTAGTGATCGAGTGCGACAGCGACAAGAAGAAGATAAGACGGGGTTCACAAAAGTTGTTACCAAATGCACTGGGCGCGCCCAGCAAGGCGCGCCCAGGAAGCTGCGGCTGAAAGCAAGCGTTTATGCGGTCTTGCGCAGGGGCATGTCGTGCGGGGCAGGCGCCGTATAGCTTTGCATCAACCGGCTTAACTCGGTCCGATACTTTTCGACGCTTGCCGCCTTCACGTGGCCGTACCCGCGTATGGTTTCCGCAAGGGCGGCGATTGTAGCCGCTTGGCCGATATTGTCCCGGTTCAGGCCCGCAAGCAGCTGCTGCACGGTCTGGCGGTACTCGCCGATCAGCGCCCGTTCCATCCTGCGTTCGGCAGTGCGGCCGAACGGATCGAACCAGGTGCCGCGCAAGCCCTTCAGGCGCGCCAGCGCCTTGAGCGCGGTCATGGTGCGCGGGCCCAGCGTGACCTTGCGCGGCACGCCGGTGCGCGGGTCCTTGCGGGCGAAGATCGGCGGCGCCATGTGAAAGCGCAGGCTGTAGTCGCCCTCGAACTGGCTGTCGAGCTGCGCCTGGAAGGCCGGGGCGGTGTAGAGCCGCGCGACTTCGTACTCGTCCTTGTAGGCCATGAGCTTGAACAGGCCGCGCGCCACCGCCAGCGCCAGGCGCGGGCTGCGGGCGTCGGGCGCCAGTTCGCGCTCGCGCGCGGCCACCGCCTCCACCGTCGCCTGGAACTCGCGCGCGTAGGCGGCGTTCTGGTAGGCGGTCAGGTCCTCGATGCGCCGCGCCACGGCGCGCTCGAAGGTCTCGGGCATGTGCAGCTGCACCACCTGGGCGCGCGGGCGCAGCGCGCCTTCCAGCGCGTCGGGCTGGTGCGCGGCCAGGCGGCCGTTGTCGAACGCGGCGCGGTTGGCGGCCACGGCCACGCCGTTCAGTTCGATGGCGCGGTAGATGGCGGCCTGCGACAGCGGCACGCCGCCGCGCTGCCAGGCATAGCCCAGCATGAACATATTGGACAGGATGCTGTCGCCGAACAGCGCCAGCGCGGCGGCGTGCGCGTCGATCTCGGCGGTGCAGGCCTCGCCGGCCGCGTGGCGGATCTTGGCCAGCAGCGCCTCGGGCCGCATGGCGACGTCCGGATTGCGCGTGAACTCGGACACCGGCGCCACATAGGTGTTGACGGTGACCTTGGTGTGGCCGCGGCGCAGCGCGCCCAGCGAATCCGGCGCCACCGAGGCCACCGGGTCGCACAGGATCGCGGCATCGGCCTGCTGCCAGTCCAGGCGCACCGGGCCGGCGGGCGCGCCCGCCGGGGCCAGCCGGATATGGCTGACCACCGTGCCGCCTTTCTGCGCCAGCCCGGTCAGGTCCAGCACGGCGGCCGACAGGCCTTCCAGGTGCGCCGCCATCGACACGATGGCGCCGATGGTGATGACGCCGGTGCCGCCCATGCCGGCCACCAGCAGGCGGTAGGGCTGCTCCAGCGCCGGCACGGCCGGCAGCGGCAGTTGCGCGATCAGCTGTTGCAGGCGGTCCTGGTCGGCCTTGGGCGCGGCGCTCTTTCTGGGCTTGCCGCCCATGACCGAGACGAAGCTGGGGCAGAAGCCCTCCACGCACGAGTAATCCTTGTTGCAGCTGGACTGGTCGATGGCGCGCTTGCGGCCGTAGGGCGTCTCCAGCGGCACCACCGACAGGCAGTTCGACTGCACGCCGCAGTCGCCGCAGCCTTCGCAGACCGCGCTGTTGATCAGCAGGCGGCGCGCCGGATCGGGGAACTGGTTCTTCTTGCGGCGGCGGCGCTTTTCGGCGGCGCAGGTCTGGTCGTGGATCAGCACGGTCACGCCGGGGATCTCGCGCAGTTCGCGCTGCAGCGCGTCGAGTTCGCGGCGGTGGTGCACCTTGATGCCGGGCCCCACGTCCACGCCCTGGTACTTTTCCGGCTCGTCGCTGGTGACGACGATGCGGGCCACGTTCTCGCCGCGCAGCTGCTGGCAGATCTGCGGCACCGAGATCGGGCCGTCGACGGGCTGGCCGCCGGTCATCGCCACCGCGTCGTTGAAGAGGATCTTGTAGGTGATGTTGGCGCGCGCGGCCACGGCCTGGCGGATCGCCAGATAGCCCGAGTGGTAATAGGTGCCTTCTCCCATGTTCTGGAAGATGTGCGGCATCTCGGTGTAGCGCGACAGGCCGATCCAGTCCACGCCTTCGCCGCCCATCTGGGTCAGGCCGCCGGTGTCGCGGTCCATCCAGGCGGCCATGTAGTGGCAGCCCACGCCGGACAGCGCCTGGCTGCCTTCGGGCACCTTGGTCGAGGTGCTGTGCGGACAGCCCGAACAGAAATAGGGGCGGCGGCGCATGCCGTCGGCGTCGTTGGACAGCGGCGCCTGGCATTCGAAGGCGGCCAGGTCCGCGGCCAGCGGCAGGCCGGCCGCGCGGCTGAGCCAGCCGGCCAGCGGGCGCGCCAGCAGCGAGGGGCGCAGCTGGCCGGCCGAGGGCACCATGGGTTCGCCGTCGAAGCCCTTCTTGCCGATGACCGTGGGGCGGTCCGGCAGATTGAACAGCAGGTCCTTGATCTGGCTTTCGACCACCGCGCCTTTTTCCTCGACCACCAGGATGTGCGAGAGGCCGCGCGCGAACGCCAGCAGGCGCTCCGCGTCCAGCGGCCAGGTCAGGCCGGGCTTGTAGATGCGCACCGGCGCGTTGGCGGTGACGGTGTCCACGCCCAGGCGCGACAGCGCCTCCATGGTGTCCAGGTGCGCCTTGCCCACCGTGACGATGCCGACGGCGGCCTTGGGCGCCGCGCAGACCAGGCGGTCGATGCTGTGGCGGCGCGCGAACGCGGCCACCGCCCGCATGCGCAGGTTCATGCGCGTTTCGACGGCCAGCGACAGGAAATCGCGCGCCGAATATTCCAGCGATTCGGGCGGCAGGTCCGGGTCGGCCGGCATATCGTACGAGACCGGCTGCGCCGGCGTGAAGGAGTGGCCGCTCTCGATGGTCTCGGACACCGCCTTGAACGCGACCCAGGTCCCCGAATGGCGCGACAGGGCCCAGCCCCACAGCGCGAAGGTTTCGTATTCGTCGATCGAGGCGGGATGCACGATGGGCATCTGCCAGCCGATCAGCGAGGCCTCGCTGGCGTGCGGGATCGAGGACGAGACGGCGGTGTGGTCGTCGCCCACCACCACCAGCACGCCGCCGTTGCGCGAGGCGCCCGCGGCGTTGCCGTGGTGCAGCGCGTCGCCGGCGCGGTCCACCCCCGGGCCCTTGCCGTACCACATCGCGAACACGCCATCGACCTTGCGGTCGGCGCGCATCCCGGCCTGCTGCGTGCCCATGACGGCGGTGGCCGCCATGTCTTCGTTGATGCCGGGCAGGAAGCTGATCTGGTTGTCGTCCAGCGCTTTCTTGGCTTTCCACATCGCCATGTCCACGCCGCCCAGCGGCGAGCCGCGGTAGCCCGAGACGAAACCGGCCGTGTTCAGGCCGCGCTCGCGGTCGAGCCGGCGCTGGGTGAGCATGATGCGCACCAGCGCCTGCGTGCCGGTCAGGAAGATGCGGCCGGCGCTGCGGGTGAGGTTGTCGGCCAACTGGTAGTCGAGGTCCAGCTCGGGTTCGGCGGCGGGGGTACCGTCCATAGTGAATACTCCTGGTTTTCGGCACTATGATAGGTTCGCCCGGGAGCCGATTCATTGCGTTATCGGATCGTGCTATCCCTATAATTCGAAATAAACATTTCGTTTATATAAAACCAGGAGACAACGCATGGACAAGACCGATATCGGCATACTCAAGGCCTTGCAGGAGGATGGCCGGGCCTCGGCGCAGCAATTGTCGGAAAAGGTCGGCCTGTCGGCCGCGCCGGTGTGGCGGCGGGTCAAGGCGATGGAGGCCAGCGGGGTGATCCAGGGCTACAGCGCCCAGGTGGACCGCAGCAAGGTCGGGCTGGGCTGCATGTTCGCGCAGATCAGCCTGGAGCGGCATTCCGCCAATACGGTCGAGAACTTCGAGCGCTCGGTGCGCGACGCGCCCGAGATCCTGGAATGCTATGCGGTCACGGGGGATTCGGATTTCCTGCTGAAGATCCTGGTGGAAAGCCCCGAGGCCTACGACCGCTTCCTGCACCGCTTCCTGTTCAACATGCCCGGCATCCGCCAGACGCGCACCATCGTGGCGCTGCGCGAGATCAAGCACGAGCAGCGCCTGCCGCTGTAGCGGCGCCGCCCTCTACTCTATATAGATAGATATAGAGGGCGGCGGCTTTATTGCGGCTGGATGCCGGAGATGCGGATCCATTCCTTCCAGCGCTGGGCGTCTTCCTTCACGAAGGCGTCGAAGCGCGCCACGTCCATCGATTCCGGCGTCAGGCCGAGCGCGCGCAGCTTGTCCGAAGTGGCCGGGTCCCGCACGGCGGCCTGCAGGTGGGCGTTCATCCGTTCCACGATGTCCGGCGGCGTGCCCTTGGGGGCGGACAGGCCGAGCCAGCCGGCCACCACGAAATCCGGATAGTAGGAAGCCATGGTCGGCACCTCGGGCCAGGCCGGCTGCGCCTGCGCGCCGGTGACGGCGATGGGGATCAGGCCCTTGCCGTCGATCTGGCCCATCGCGGTCAGGTAGTCGACGAAGGCGAAGCCGATCTGCTTGCCGCGCAGGTCGGTGATGATCTGCGTGATGTTCTTGTAGGCCGCGCCGGTGATCTCGATGCCGGCGCGCTGCTTGAACAGTTCGGACGGCACCTGCGACGACGAACTGTAGTAACCGAAGAACACTTCGCCCGGATGCTTCCTGGCGTAGTCCACCAGCTCGGGCACGCTGCGGTACGGCGCGCCCGGCGCCACCACGCCCACGGTGCCGAAAGTGCCCAGCAGGCCGACCTGGCTGAAATCCTTTTGCGCGTCGTAGGGCAGGTTCTTGTACAGGTACTGGTTGGCGGCGTGGGTGGAATTGGTCGACAGCAGGAAGGTGTAGCCGTCGGGCGCGGCGTTGCGCGCGGCATTGGTGCCGACGATGCCGCCGGCGCCGGGACGATCCTCGACGACCACGGTCTGGCCGGTGCGCTCGCCCAGGAACTGGGCGAAGGTGCGCGCGGTGAGGTCGGCCGCGCCGCCGGCGGCCGACGGCACGATGAGGGTGACGGTCTTCTCGGGCCAGCCGGCGGCCTGCGCCGCCGAGGCCAGCAGCAGGCCGGCGCCGATCAGCGCCGGGCGTAGGAGTCGGGAAATGGACATGGGGGTCTCCTGTTTATGAGCTTGCGCGTGTGGGCGCTGCCGTTGTCGTCATGGGCCGAAGGAATCAGCCGAATTGCGCGCGGTGCCATTGCAGGATGGCGCGGGCGCTGGTCTGCCAGTCGTCCGCGTACATCATGCAGTGCGGCTGGCCGGCAAGCACCGCGTGCGAAAAGCCATAGCGCCGCGCGATGGCGAGGTCCTGGCCGGGCGGATGCCGGTCGTGGGTGTCCAGCCCGGCTTCCAGGCACAGGCCGGGCGCGCCGAAGGGAGCGTCGCCGATCGCCACGCGCAGCAGATAGCGGTCATTGAGCACTTCGGGGCTTTCAGCGCACAGGCGCCGGATCACGGCGTCGACGTCGCGGTCCGGCGCCGTCGCCAGGAAGCGGGCGCGGATCTCGGCGGCCTGCGGCGCCGGGCGCGGCGCGGCCGGCGGCACCGGCGGCAGGGCCAGCGCGCCGGGCAGGTCGCCGGGCGGCGAGGGCGCCAGCAGCACCACGCCGGCCACCGCGCGCCGGCGCGCGGCCAGCAGCGCCGGCAGCGCGCCCATGCTGTGGCCCACCACCACCCAGGACCCGGCCAGCGCATCGAGCGCGTCGGCCACGTCCTGGCCCAGGTCGGCGATGGTGGCGGACGCGAACGCCGCGTCCTGCGCCAGCGCGCCGTGGCCGCGCAGGTCCAGCGCGGCGCAGCCCAGGCCGGCGGCGGCGAAATAGGCCAGGTAGTGCGCGTAGCACCAGGCGCCGTGATAGGCGCCCGGCACGAACAGCAGGCCGGGCCGGGCGTCGCCGGGCCGCGCGCCGATCACCAGCCGGCCGCGGCCGGCCTCGTGCGCCGGCAGCCGGTCGATGAGGCTGAAGTCCAGCGGGTCTGCGCCGGTGTCCGAGAGTAAGGGGGAGAGGGCTGCGGTATTCATCTTGCGGCCATGTTAAGTGCCGGCTGGTGATGAGAAAACTTTATTTTTCCTATGCTTTGATAAGATTTCCAAATTGCATCCCCGCCGCTGAACCATGCCCTCGCTGCCCGACCTGTCGATCACGCACTACCGGCATTTCCTGCTGGTGGCCGAACTGGGCAGCTTCCGCGCCGCGGCCGCCCGCGCGTTCCGCTCGCAGCCGGCGCTGTCGCTGTCCATCCGCGAAATGGAGCAGCGCCTGGGCCAGCCGCTGTTCGAGCACGGCAACCGCGGCACGCTGACGCGCTTCGGCCAGGACTGCCTGCCGCTGGCGCGCGAACTGGTGGAACACCACGACCGCGTGGCTGGCGCGCTCGCCGGGCTGGCCACCAGCGGCGCGGGCACGCTGGCCATGGCCTCGGTCGCCACCGTGGCCACGCACTGGCTGCCCGAGCTGGTGGCCGCCTACCGCGAGCGCTATCCAGCGGTGGCGCTGCGCCTGTTCGATGACAACTCCGAAGGGGTCGAGCGCATGGTGCTGGCCGGCGAGGCCGAACTGGGCGTGTGCAGCCCGGTGTCGCGCGACCGCCGGCTGGCGTTCGAGCCCTTGCTGCGCGACGCCTTCGGGCTGGTGTGCCACCGCGGCCACCCGCTGGCCGGGCGCAAGTCGGTGACCTGGCGCGAGATCGCCGACCTGCCGCTGGTAGGCACCATCGCGCATCGCCAGCTTGCCGGCTATCCGCAGGCGGCCTTCATGCTGGACCGGCAGGTGTTCGTGTCCAACATGATGTCGCTGCTGGCCATGCTGGAGCGCGGCGTGGGCGTGACGGTGCTGGCCCGGCTGGGCGTGCCGCCGGATTCGCCCGAACTGGCGTTCGTGCCGCTGGCGCGTCCGCGCATCGAACGCGAATTGGGCATTACCCGGCTGGCCGGGCGCAGCCTGTCTCCGGCGGCCGCGCGCATGGAGGAAATGCTGCGCGCGAAAGCGCGCCGCAGCGGCCGCGGTGTCGTTTGAAACCAACGCATTTTTGCGGATTCCGGCGCTAAAACCGGCTTGCCGCCGGCCGCACTGTTGCGCAATTGCACTAGGCGCGGATCGGCGTTGATTCTTGCCTGACGGCTCTTTAGAGTGCGGAGTGTTTGCTGCGCGAGGGTGGCGCCGGTGTGATCGGCGCGGCGCGTCGACAGACGTGTTGAGGAAGTCATGAGCAGTGTGTATTTGCGTTCGGCCGGCGTCGCTTGCGCCGTCCTGATCCTGGCGGGCTGCGCCGCCAGGAAGCCCGCCGCCATCGCCGAGGCCCAGCCGGCGCAGGCCTCGAAACCGGTGGTTTGCACCCCCGCAAAAAGCGGCGATCCCATGATCGGAACCTGGCTGTCGAATTCGCGCCCGCGCGACGTCAGCGGCGAATTCCGGGCGCTGACGGTGCTGTCGGCCGACGGCACCATGTCGTACGAAACCCAGTTGAAGATCGGCCGCAAGACGCGTCCGGCCCTGCGCGAGACGGGCTGCTGGAGCGTGGCCGACGGCGTCTACACCATGCAGACCACGCGGTCCAACGGCGAGGACGTGGACACCAAGGACCCGATCTACCTGAACCGCTATCGCATCGAGCGCGTCGAGCAGGCGAAGCTGACGCTGCGCGAAATCAAGGCCGGCGGCCAGGTCGTGACCGCGCGCCGCATGCCGGCGGGCTACCGCCTGCCGTACTGAGGCATCGCAAGGCACGCCAGGCGGACACGGCGCCCGGCGTCTTCGCCAAGCCGGCCCGGCTGCGGTAAGGTGCGATCTTCGCCTTTTGCCGCAGCGCCGCCGATCCATGTCCGCCCCATCTTCCGAAACACGCGCCATCGCGCTGCTTGCGCTGGCCGCCTTCGTCAGCGCCAGCGCGTTCCGTATCTGCGATCCCATGCTGCCGCAGCTGGCGGCGGAATTCGACACCACCACCGGCCAGGCCGCGCGCGCCGTGACCGCGTTCGCGGTGGCCTACGGCGTGCTGCAGATGTTCTTCGGCCCGCTGGGCGACCGCTACGGCAAGTACCGGGTCGTCAGCGTGGCGACCCTGGCCTGCGCGCTGGGCAGCGCAGGCGCCGTGATGGCGCGCTCGCTGGACGTGCTGGTGTTCTTCCGCGTGCTGTCCGGCGCGGCCGGGGCCGGCATCGTGCCGCTGTCCATGGCCTGGATCGGCGACAACGTGCCTTACGAGCGCCGCCAGGCGACCCTGGCGCGCTTTCTGACCGGCACCATCCTGGGCATGTCGGCCGGCCAGCTGGTCAGCGGGCTCTTCGCCGATACGGTGGGCTGGCGCTGGGCCTTCGCGGCGCTGGTCTGCGGCTATCTGATAGTGGGCCTGCTGCTGCTGGCGGAAGTGCGCCGCCAGCGCGCCGCCGGCCTGGGCCGCGTCGATCCGGGCGCGGCGCGGCTGAGCTTCGTGGCGCAGGCGCGGCTGGTGCTGGGCACGCCGTGGGCGCGCGTGGTGCTGGCCACCGTCTTCATCGAAGGCCTGCTGGTCTTCGGCGTGCTGGCCTTCGCGCCGGCCTATCTGCATGAACGTTTCGGCATTTCGCTGACCGCCGCCGGCGCGCTGGTGGCGGTCTACGCCGTGGGCGGCCTGGCCTACACGGTGGTGGCCGGCCCGCTACTCAAGCGCCTGGGCGAACGCGGCCTGGCCATCGCCGGCGGCCTGGTCCTGGGCGTGGCGTTCCTGTCCTATCTGCTGGGTCCGGTCTGGGCCTGGAGCCTGCTGGCCAGCGCGCTGGCCGGCTTCGGCTATTACCTGCTGCACGCCACCTTGCAGACCAACGCCACCCAGATGGTGCCGTCGGCCCGCGGCACGGCGGTGGCCTGGTTCGCGTCCTGCCTGTTCATGGGGCAGGCGGCCGGCGTGGCGCTGGCCGGCGCCTTGCTCGACCGCGTGGGCGCGGCCGCCCTGTTCGGCGGTTCGGCGCTGTTGCTGCCGATTCTGGGGATGGGGTTCGCGCGGGCGCTGCGGGGGCGGACGGCCGTGGCGGCCTGATGGGTTTCGCGCGTTCGATATTGGAGTTCTTGCGTTGAGGCGCTCGCGCTGCACCCATCCTACGGTCTTGCCATCGTAGGATGGGTGCAGCGCGGCACCATCAGCGCAAATAATCCAACGCCGACCGCGCGAAACCCATCAGGCGGCGAAATCAAAAACCGATCAGATCCCCGCCAGCCGCTTCAACACCGCCTGCTTGCCCAGCAGCGCAAGCACCGCGTCCACGGCCGGCGTCTGCGTCTGGCCGGTGACGGCCACGCGCAGCGGGATGGCGAGTTGCGGCATCTTCATGCCGCGGTCGGCCAGCACGGCCTTGATCAGCGCCGACAGGGCCTCGCGGGTCCAGTCGATGTCCTGGGCGCGGGCGGCGAAGTCGGCCAGCGCTTCGCGCGCGGCGGCGGTCAGGTGCTGTTCGGCGAGTTCGGCCGGCGCGCCCTTGAATTCGGCGCAGAACAGCATCGCGCCGTCGGCCAGCTGTTCCAGGGTTTCGGCGCGGTCCTTGAGCAGGCCCATGACGCCCGGCAGGTCGATCTTCTCCGGATGGCCGCCGCGGTTCGCCACGCGCGGGGCGACGCGCTCGGCCAGTTCGGCGTTGTCCATCTGCTTGATGTAGTGGGCGTTGACCCAGTTCAGCTTCTTCGGGTCCCACTGCGAGGCCGACTTGGACAGGTGTTTGGCGTCGAACCACGACACCAGCTGCTCGCGGCTGAACAGTTCGTCGTCGCCGTGGCTCCAGCCCAGGCGCGCCAGGTAGTTGACCATCGCCTCGGGCAGGTAACCCTCGTTGTCGTACTCCATCACGTTGACCGCGCCGTGGCGCTTGGACAGCTTTTCGCCGTCCGGGCCCAGGATCATGGGCACGTGGCCGTATTCGGGCAGCGTGGCCCCCAGCGCGCGCAGGATGTTGATCTGGCGCGGGGTGTTGTTGACGTGGTCGTCGCCGCGCAGCACGTGGGTGATGCCCATGTCCCAGTCGTCGACCACCACGCAGAAGTTATAGGTGGGCGTGCCGTCCGGGCGCGCGATGATCAGGTCGTCCAGCTCGGCATTGTCGAAGCTGATGGTGCCCTTGACCATGTCGTTCCAGGAGGTGGCGCCTTGCTGCGGGTTCTTGAAGCGCACGACCGGCTTGCGGCCCTCGGGGATGGCGGGCAGCGTCTTGCCGGGTTCCGGACGCCAGGTGCCGTCGTAGCGCGGCTTGTCGCCGCGCGCGCGGGCGGCCTCGCGCATGGCTTCCACTTCCTCGGGCGTGCTGTAGCAGTGGTAGGCGGTGCCGGCGGCCAGCATCTGCGCGACCACTTCGCGGTAGCGGTCCATGCGCTGCATCTGGTAGAACGGGCCTTCGTCGGGCTGCATGCCCAGCCACTCCATGCTGTCCAGGATGGCCTGCACCGCCTCCGGCGTGGAGCGCTCGACGTCCGTGTCTTCGATGCGCAGCACGAAGGTGCCCTTGTGATGGCGCGCGAAGGCCCAGGAGAACAGCGCCGTGCGGGCGCCGCCCAGGTGCAGGAAACCCGTGGGCGAGGGCGCGAAACGGGTGCGAATGGGGGAAGAGGCGTTGGAAGTCATAGATGGCAATGATAGCGGCTGCGGCGCCACAATACGGCGTCAGGCTTGGCCCGGGTCAAGCGCAAGGCGGGCTGGTCTTGTTACGATGAACGGTATTTTAGATTAGGCCCTGGGCCCCGGCCCGCGAACCCTATGCTGCGACACGCTCTCGCCCCGATGTTCGAGCCCAGTTCGCTGGTGATCGTTGCCGACCGGCCCCTGCCGGCGGCCGCTTCGCTGTCGGCCGCGCTCAAGGCCAGGACCACGGTGGTGGCGTGCGAACCGGGCGCCGCGCCCGAGCTGCCGGCGGCCCTGCAGGGCCTGGCGGCGGGCGAGCGGCCCGATCTGGCCCTGGTTTGCGTATCGCCGGCCGTGCTGCCGGAGACGCTGCGGCGCCTGTCGCCGCTGGCGCCGCGCTCGGTGATCCTGCTGCCGCACGAGCTGCCCGATCCCTATCCGCGCGGCACGCTGGCGCTGTGCCGCGCCTGGGCCGAGGAAAACCGCTGCGAGCTGCTGGGCCCGCGCTCCTTCGGCGCGCAGCGTCCCCACGCCGGCTTCAATCTCAGCCAGCATCCGGTGCTGGCGCGCGCCGGCCGCGTGGCGCTCGCGGCGCAGTCGCGCTCCATCATGGCCGCGGTCATGGACTGGGCCGAGGACGTGCACATCGGTTTTTCCACCGTCGTGTCGCTGGGCGACGAGGCCGTGGTCGGCCTGCCCAAGGTGCTGGACTATCTGGCCAGCGACCCGCGCACCGACAGCATCGTGCTCTATCTGGAAGACGTGGGCCCGGCCCGCGAATTCATGAGCACGCTGCGCGCGGCCGCCTCGATCAAGCCGGTGATCGTGCTCAAGGCGGGCCGTTCCGACGCCGACGGCGGCGACGCCATTTTCGACGCCGCCCTGCGCCGCGCGGGCGCGGTGCGGGTGCGCTACTTCGTGCAGCTGTTCTCGGCGGTCAAGGTGCTGGGCTACACGCGCCGTCCCAAGGGCCGGCGCGTGGCGCTGATCTCCAACGGCAGCGGCCCGCCCCAGCTGGCCATGGACCTGATCGGCCCCGAGGCCGCGGTGCTGCGCGCCGAGTTCGCGCCCGCGACCCAGCGCGCGCTGGCCGCCATGCTGGAGCCGGACGCGGCCACCAGAAACCCCGTCATCACCTTCACCCCGCTGACGCCGGAGCGCATCCGCGCCATGCTGGACGCGGTGCTGGACGACAGCGGCGTGGACGGCGTGCTGGTGCTGCTGGCGCCCGACGCGCTGGCCGACATGCAGGCGGTGGCGCGCGAACTGGCGCAGATCGCGCCCAAGGCCAAGAAACCGGTGGTGACGTGCTTCATGGGCGACGCCGGCATGCGGCCGCTGCGGCGCATGCTGGACGACGCCGGCACCCCGGCGTTCCGCACGCCGGAGTCGGCCGCGGACGCCTTCGGCGTGCTGGCGACTCACCACTACAACCAGCAGCTGCTGCTGCAGACGCAGCCGCCGGAGCCGGCCAGCCACGTGCCCGACCTGATCACCGCGCGCGAGGTGCTGGCGCGGGTGCGCGCCGACGGCCGGCGCGAACTCACCAGCTCCGAGATCCGCACGCTGCTGGCGCTGTTCTACGTGCCGCTGCGCGACATGCCCATGGACATCATGGCGGCCGAGCCCGAATCGCGTCCGATGGCGATCCGCGTGCGGCGCGATCCGCAGTTCGGTCCGGTCATCCGTTTCGGCGCGGGCGGGCCGGACGCGGCGCTGTCGCAGTCGGACCGCGGCGTGGACCTGCCGCCGCTCAACGGCTTCCTGGCGCGCCAGCTGATCGAGCGCAGCCGGCTCTGGCGCCGGGTGCTGGCGCCGCGCATCGGCCATATGGCGGCCGAGGCGCTGCAGCAGGCGCTGGTGCTGGTATCCGAAATGGTCTCGGAACTGCCCGACATCGAAACCCTGGACATCGATCCGCTGTACGCCGGCGAAACCCATCTGCGCGCCGGCGGCCTGCGCATGACGCTGACCGAAAAGCCCGGTTGCGGTTCGCCCCAGGCCGAGGGCTATCCGCATATGGCGATCCACCCGTATCCGGCGCGGCTGGTGCAGGTGCGCCGCTTCGACGACGGCATCCCCTGGGTGCTGCGGCCGATCCGGCCCGAGGACGCCGAGCCGCTGCAGGAGTTCATCCGCGGCCTGTCCGAGCGTTCGCGATACATGCGTTTCGTGTCCATGATGCGCGAGCTGACGCCGCGCATGCTGTCGCGCTATACCCAGGTCGATTACCACCGCGAACTGGCGCTGGTGGCCGCCACGCAAGTGCCCAACCCGGCCAACCGCGGCCATCCGCGGGAGGTGCTGGTGGGCTTTGCGCACTACCTGCGCAACCCCGACGGGCGCGGCGCCGAGTACGCGCTGGTGATCGGCGACGACTGGCAGCGCCGCGGCCTGGGCCGTCAGCTCATGACGGCCCTGATCGACGCCGCCCGCGAACAGGGCCTGGAATACATCGACGGCCTGGTGCTTTCCAGCAACCGGCCCATGCTGGCGCTGATGACCAGCCTGGGCTTCACCAACGACGCGGACCCCGAGGACCCGACCATGCGCCGGGTCTGGCTCAACCTGGCCTGAGCCTGTCGGTTGCCTCGTCCACCGACAGCACGTCGCCGAAGAACATGATCCAGCCATGCAGCGCGTGCTCGTGCTCGGCCGGCGTCACCGCCGCCAGCGCGTCGTCGATCATGATGCTGCGGAAGTCGCGCATCATCGCGTCGCGCCCGGTGGATTCGCAGCATACGTTGGTGACGGTGCCGGCGATCAGCAGGGTGTCCACGCCGCGCCCGCGCAGCAGCGGTTCCAGCTCGGAAGATCCCGGCGCCATGGCGCTGTAGAAGCGCTTGACCACCCGCAGGTCCGAGTCGTGGGCGCGCAGGTCCGGGTGCAGCGCGAAGCCGGGCGAGTCGCGGCGCAGCGTCTGCAGGCGCCTGGCGCTGCGTTCGGGCGTCAGCATCACGCCGTGGTGGTGCGACCAGAACGAATCGGCGTTGTCGGACGCGGTCTGCACCCAGACGATGGTGCCGCCGGCGGCGCGGACCGCTTCGCACAGGCGGTTGATGGGGCCGATGATTTCGCGCGCGGGCGCGCATTCGCCCTGGTAGCCGGGCAGCGTGAAGTACTGCTGCATGTCGATCACCACCACGGCCAGGCGCGAGGCCGGCAGCTCGTCGTAGGGATGCAGGCAGCCCTGGCGGGCCACCACGCGGTCGCGCACCCACTGCGGGAATTCCATGTCGGCTCCTTATCCGTAGCGCCGCGCGATGGCGGCTTCGATGCGGTAGACGGCCAGGTACATCAGGCTGGAGATCACGGCCAGCACGGCGATCGCGGTCATGACGATATTCAGCTTGAAGATCTGGCTGCCGTTCATGATGAGAAAGCCCAGCCCCGAATCGGCCGACTGGAATTCGCCCACGATCACGCCCACCAGCGCCAGGCCGATGTTCATCTTCACGGCCGCGATCAGCGTGGGCACGCTGCCGGGCAGCACCACCTTGGTCAGCACCTGCCAGCGGCTGGCGCCGAAGGTGTGGGCGAGCTTGACCTTGTTCAGGTCGATGCCGCGAAAGCCCGCGTAGACCACCATGATGGTCACGAACACCGCGATCGCCACGGCCATGCCGTACACCGCGTAGTCCGAGCCCAGCCACAGGTAGAAGATCGGCACGAACGCGATCTTGGGCATGGCGTTGGCCACCACCAGGAACGGGTCGAGCACCTTGTACAGGAAGTCCGACCACCACAGCGCCGCCGCCACCGCGATGCCGATCAGCATGCTCAGGCCGAAGCCCACCAGCGTGGCCGACAGCGTGGTCAGGATGTGCTTGCCCAGGTTGCCGTTGTTCCACAGTTCGATGAAGGTGGGCCACAGCGCGCTGGGATAGCTGGTCAGCATGGGGTTGAGCACGTGCATGCGCGGCAGGATCTCCCAGGCGCACAGGAACAGCGCCAGCAGCAGGACCTGCGCCACGCGGATGTGGCGGCGGCGCGCGCGGTCGCGCCGCAGGTAGTCCAGGTATTTCTCGCTGGGCGCGCGCACGGCGCGCAGCGGCACGGTATTGGCGACGGGGGCGTTCATGGGTCAACCCTCCACGTGGACGTCCAGCTCGTCCCAGAGCTGTTTGAAGTAGGCGTTGAATTCCGGACGCGAGCGCGCCTGGAACGGCGTCGGCCGCGTCTGGCCTTCGTAATGGATGCGGTACTGGCTCTTGAGCCGCCCGGGCCGGCGCGACAGCACGATGACGCGGTCGGTCATCGCGATGGCCTCGCCGATGTCGTGGGTGACCAGCACCACCGTCTTGCCTTCGCGGCGCAGGATGTCCACCACTTCGTCGGAGATCGCCAGCCGGGTCTGCGAATCCAGCGCGGAGAAGGGCTCGTCCAGCAGGATCACGTCGGGCTCGGTGACCAGCGTGCGGGCCAGCGCGGCGCGCTGGCGCATGCCGCCCGACAGCTGGCGCGGCGTGTGCGACAGGAACGCGCCCAGCCCGCATTTCTCCAGCAGGTGCACGGCGCGCGCTTCGCTGCGCGCGTCGCGCCGGCCTTGGATCTCGGCGCCGAGCATGACGTTGTCGAGGATGGTGCGCCACTCGAACAGATAGTCCTGCTGCAGCATGTAGCCGATGCGCGGATTGGGCTTGGTCACGGCCTGGCCGTCTATCGCCACCGAGCCGGAGGTGGGCGGGATCAGCCCGGCGATCAGCGACAGCAGGGTGCTCTTGCCGCAGCCGCTCTGCCCGATCAGGCTGACGAACTCGCCAGCGGCCAGCGTGAACGACACGTTCGACAGCGCCTCGGTTTCGCCTTCCTGCGTGAAGTACGACAGACAGACATCGCGCAGCTCGATCTTCGCGGTGGCCGCGCCGGGTTTCAGGTTGTGGACGACGGCTCCCATCATTGCGCCTTCCTTGCAAAGTCGGTCACCACCACGTCCTCGTACTTGACGCGCGCGCCGTCCTTCATGACCGCGCTGGCGACCAGCATGTCCTGAAGCTGGTTCATGGCCTCGGCCGTCACCAGCGGCGTGCGCTTCCAGATCTGGTACTTCTTGTAGCGCTCGATCGCCTCGGTCACCGCGGCCTGGTCCATGCCGGGGAAAAAGCTCATGATCTGCGGCGTCAGGGCGGCGGCCGGCGTGTCCTGGACGTATTTCTCGGCGCGCGCTACCACGTCGGTCCAGGCCTGTATCACCTTGGGGTTGTCGCGGATGTATTTGTCGGTGGCGGTGAACACGGTGTAGTCCACCTGGCCCACTTCATGGCCGACCGAGGCCACGATATAACCCTTGCCATTGCGCACCAGTTCCCCGGCCTCCGGCTCCAGGAAAATGCCGTACTCGCCCTGGCCCGCCATCCAGGCCCCGGCGCGCGCCGGAATGCCGATGTTGTTCAGCAGCTTGACGTCCTTCTGCGGGTCCACGCCATGCTTGCGCAGCGCCGTCTCCAGGAACACCAGCGGATTCGAGCCGGGCCGGAAACCGATGATCTCCTTGCCCTTGAGCATGGACCAGTCGAACTTCTCCACCGGCTTGCGCGACAGCAGGAAGAAGCCGTCGGTGGCGGTCAGCCCGGCGAAGATCCGCGGCTTGACCGGCGATTCGCTGTTCTGCACGTAGATGGAGGCTTCCGGACCGATCAGCACGATGTCGGCGCTGCCCGAGAGCAGGGCGGTCATGCCCTTGTCCGTGCCCTGCGAGGTCTTCATGGAGACCTCCAGGCCGGCGTCCTTGAAGTAGCCCTGCGACAGGGCCACGTACTTGGGCACGTAGAGGATGGAACGCACCACCTCTTCGTAGCGCACCTTCACGGGGGGATTGAGGGCTTCGGCCTGGGCGGCCAGGGGGGCGAGCAGCGCGAACAGCGCCGCGCCCGCCAGTCGGGGCGATGGCAAGGATTTCACGGGACTTTCTCCTGCGTCTTGAATGCCACGCCGCTACCCGGCGCAACACACGGCCAAGGGAATGGATCGACTGCAACAACAGGAAAGCCCGAACACCTGCAAGCTCGGGCCGATACGGCTTGGATCGAATACTATATTCAATACAAACAGGCGACAAGCCCTTTTGGTGTTGTGGTTTCTCTCTATGGACGAGCGGGGAGAAGCCCTGAAAAATTCAGGGTTGAATTGCAGTTGGTATACAGAATGGGAGGGCGCCGGCGTTTGCCGCTGGCCACGAAAGGCGGCGGCCGGGGCCGCCTGATGGGTTACGCGCGCTCGATATTTGGGTTCTTGCCCAAGAACACTCGCGCTGCACCCATCCTACGCCAGCACTTCCTTCAAGAACCCCGAAATATCCCGCACTTCCTCGGCGCAGACCGAGTGCGGCATGGGGTAGGTGTGCCAGCGCACGTCGTAGCCCAGGCGCTGCAGTTCGGCCAGCGAAGCCTGGGCGCGGGCCAGCGGCACGACCGGGTCGTACTGGCCGTGGGCCAGGAAAATCGGGGTGTCCCGGTTGGCGCCGTCGCGCTCGGCCTCGGCCGTGTCGATGAGGGGCAGGTAGCCCGACAGGCCCATCATGCCCGCCAGCTTCTCGGGCAGGCGCAGGCCGGTGTGCAGGGTCATGGCGCAGCCTTGCGAGAAGCCGGCCAGCACGATCTTGGAGGTCGGGATGCCGCGGGCGTTCTCGCGCGCGATCAGCTTGCGGATCGCGGCTTCGGAGGCGCGGATGCCGCGGCCGTCCTCGACGCGCACCAGGTCCATGACCAGGATGTCGTACCACGACCGCATCGCCATGCCGTTGTTGATGGTCACGCGCTGCACCGGCGCGTTGGGGAACACGAAGCGCACGGCGGCGCCGGCCGGCAGGTCCAGTTCCGGCACGATGGGCGCGAAGTCGTTGCCGTCGGCGCCCAGGCCGTGCAGCCAGATCACGGCATGCGTGGGGTTGGGGGCGGTTTCGATCTCGATGCAATCGAGCAGGTCGGTCGGAGCGTTCATGGACGGCGGCGGGGGGATCAGGGGGTAAGGGTCTTGAGCGCCTGGAACAGTGCGCGGTAGTGCTTTTTCTGCGGTTCCTGGCCCTGCAGCAGCGAGGCGTTGGCCAGCCGCTCCTTGCGCGCGGCGCGGATCAGGGCGCGCAGCTGTTGCGCGTCGGCCTGCGGATTGTTGTTCAGCAGGCGGGTCAGGGCGTCGTCGTCGTCGAGCAGGCGGTCGCGCAGGGTTTCCAGCCGGTGCATGGCGGCGGTTTCCTCGCGCGAGCCGTTTTCCCAGATGTCGAGCTGGGCGCGGATTTCGTCGGCCGGCGCGTCGCGCATCAGCTTGCCCACGAAGTGCACCTGGCGGCGCTTGCCTTCGCGGCCGGTGGTGCGCTGGGCCATGCGGATCGCCTCGTAGAGGCGTTCTTCGAGGGGCAATTGCTTGAGGCGCTCGGGCGACAGTTCGATCAGCTGCTTGCCCAGGTCCAGCAAGGCGTGCATTTCGCGCTTGATCTGGGATTTGCTGGGGCGGTCGTAGCCGTTCTCGTCGTAGCCGTCGGCGGCGGATTCTTCTGCGGGGTGGGAATTCATGGAAAACTGCGCAATGACAGACTTGGCTATGATAACCGTCTCTGCAAATTGGACAGCAATGGTTAAAACTTCCTCATCCTTGCCGCTGGCGGCGAATCACGCGCGTTTTTCCGAACTCGTCGAACAAACCCTCGCCTACGCGCGCCAGATCGGCGCGTCGGACGCCGCGGCGGAAGTCTCGGAAAGCCTGGGCCTGTCGGTTTCCGTGCGCAAGAACGACATCGAAACCGTGGAGCAGACCCGCGACCGTTCGCTGGACCTCACGGTCTACGCCGGCCAGAGCCGCGGTTCGGCCTCGACTTCCGACTTTTCCGAAGCGGCGCTGCGCCAGACGGTGGAAGCCGCGTGGCACATCGCCCGCCATACCGCCGCCGACCCGGCCGCCGGCCTGCCCGACGCCGACCAGCTTGCCACCGAATTCCCCGACCTGGACCTGCACCACGCCTGGAGCGTGTCGACCGAAGAGGCGGCCGAACTGGCGCTGCGCGCCGAGCGCGCGGCCCGCGAGGTCGACGCCCGCATCACCAACACCGACGGCGCCACCGTGGGCACCTACGAAGGCCAGTTCGTCATGGGCAACACCCGCGGCTTCCTGGGCGGCTATCCGTACTCGCGCCACAGCCTGTCGGTGGCGCCCATCGCCGGCCGCGGCAACGGCATGCAGCGCGACTACTGGTATTCGTCCGAGCGCGACCCGGCCAAGCTGGCCTCGCCCGAGGCCGTCGGCCGCTACGCCGCCGAGCGCACGCTGTCGCGCCTGTCGGCCCGCCGCATCCGCACCGGAAAGTTTCCCGTCCTGTTCGAGGCGCCGCTGGCGCTGGGCCTGGTCGGCGCGCTGACCCAGGCCGCCAATGGCGGCGCGCTGTACCGCAAGGCCAGCTTCCTGGTGGATGCGCTGGGCAAGCCCATCTTTCCCGAGCACATCAACCTGACCGAAGACCCGCACGTCCGCGGCGCCATGGGCAGCTCGCCCTTCGACGACGAAGGCGTGCGCACGCGCCGGCGCAACGTGGTGTCGGCCGGCGTGTTGGAAGGCTACTTCCTGTCGTCCTACACCGCCCGCAAGCTGGGCATGGCCACCACCGGCAACGCCGGCGGTTCGCACAACCTGGTGTTCAGCTCCACGCGCACCCGGCGCGGCGACGACTTCGAGGCCATGCTCAAGAAGATGGGCACGGGCTTCCTGGTGACCGAACTCATCGGCCAGGGCGTCAACTACGTGACCGGCGACTACTCGCGCGGCGCCTTCGGTTACTGGGTGGAAAACGGCCAGATCCAGCACGCGGTGCAGGAAGTCACCATCGCGGGCAACCTGGCCGACATGTTCAAGCAGATCGTCGCTGTGGGCGCGGACGCCATTTCGCGCGGCACCAAGACCACCGGCTCGATCCTGATCGAGGAAATGGCCATCGCCGGGATCTGAGCGCCGCCGCAACTGCTTTGCCGCCTGTTCTTTGCAATCCCTTACCGGAACAGGCCTTCCTTTCTGTCCCCATCTCGGCGTGTAATATCCGGCGGGTATCGCTCGATGTCCCAGGTGTCGCTGTAAAGGAGCAAAGAGATGCAACGACGTTCGTTCTTGAAGCGCGCCGGCTTGGGCGCGGTCGCAAGCGGTGCCGCCATCAGCGCGCCCGCGTTCGCCCAGGACATGCCGTCCGTCAGCTGGCGCCTGGCGTCGGGGTTTCCCAAGGCCCTGGACCTGCGCATCGACACCGGCGAACGCTTCTGCAAGTACGTCTCCGAGGCCACCGCCGGCAAATTCAATATCCGCCACTTTCTCGAAGGCGAGGTCGTGGCCGCGCCGGACGTGATGGACGCCGTGTCCACCAAAAAGGTGGAATGCGGCCACGTCTCGTCGCGCGCCTATTACGCCAAGAACCCCGTATTCTGCTTCGACGCCGCCGTGCCCTTCGGGTTGAACGCGCGCCAGATGAACGCCTGGATGAGCGAAGGCGAGGGCCTGCGCCTGACCCGCGAGCTGTTCAAGCCCGAGAAGATCATCAACTTCCCGCTGGGCAACACCGGCGCCCAGATGGGCGGCTGGTTCGCCAAGGAAATCAAGCGTCCCGGCGACCTCAAGGACCTGAAAATGCAGGTCGGCGGCCTGGCCGGCATGGTGCTCGAGCGCATGGGCGTGGCGCCGCAGCAGCCGGCGCCGGGCGGGCTGGCCGAGGCCTTCGAAAAGAACGGACTGCAGGCCGTGGCGGGCGCCGGCGCCTACGACGACGAAAAGCTGGGCCTGAATAAAGTTGCCAAGTATTACTACGCACCCGGCTGGTGGGCCGGCGGCGAGCAGCTCTCGCTGTACGTCAACGAAGAGGCCTGGAACGCGCTGCCCAAGCATTACCAGGCGCTGCTCGAAGCCGCCGCGCGGGCCGCGCACGCCGCCGCCACCGCCCGCTACGACGCGCGCAACCCCGCCGCGCTGGCGCAGCTGGCCGCCAACGGCGCGCAAATCCGCGCATTTCCGCGCTCCATCATGGACGTGGCGTTCGAGACCACGCAGCAGGTCTACAAGGATTTAGGCGCCAAAGACCCCAGGTTCCAGGCGATGCACGATAGTTACATGGGCTTTCGCGACAGCGAGATGCCGTGGTTCCGCCTGACCGAAAGTGCCTACGGCCAGTACCTGGGCGTGGCGCTATCGGGCAGAATATAGGGCGCCCGCCGACGCTGAATGGCGTTCGGCAAGCGTTAGGGTTTTTGCTAGTAACCTCGCATTTTTTACAAAAAAATGGGCGGTTTGTAGGCTTTTGTTGAATGGCATTCGAGTTTCGGCCTGATACAAAGGAGTAATATCCCGGGTCTTGACGCGCAAACATGGCGCCTTTAGGCGGCATCCGACGTCAATCCGGCAGGATTACATCAGCCCGGATTACCAATATTCCGAGACAGACTTTAAGGTGGTACCAACCATGCAATCCAAGACCAAGAAGCTGCTGGCCGCGCTGATCGCCGCCGGTGTCGTTCCGGCCGCCTATGCTGCCGACATCAAGATCGGCGTGGCCGAAGCCCTGTCCGGCGGCGCCGCCCAGTACGGCGTGTCGATCCGCAACGGCTTCCAGCTCGCCGCCGATGAAATCAACGCCGCGGGCGGGATCAACGGCAACAAGATCGTGCTCGTGATCGAAGACGAGCAGGGCAAGAAAGAAGAAGCGATCAACGTCTTCAAGAAGCTGATCTTCAAGGACAACGTCCTGATGGTCTTCGGTCCCACCCTGTCGAACTCGGCCCAGGCCGCCGACCCGATCGCCCAGGCCGCCAAGACCGTGGTCTTCGGCACCTCCAACACCGCCGACGGCATCACCTCCATCGGCAACTACGTGTTCCGCAACTCGGTCACCGAAGCCGACGTGCTGCCGGCCACCATCTCCACCGTCAAGGCCAAGACCGGCCTGAAGAACGTCGCCGTCCTCTACGGCAACGACGACGTCTTCACCAAGAGCGGCTACGACAACTTCAAGAAGGCCCTGGAAGACCAGAAGATCCCGGTCACCACCACCGAAACCTTCGCCAAGGGCGACGTGGACTTCAAGGCCCAGCTGACCAAGATCAAGGGCACCAACCCTGACGCCATCGTGCTGTCCGCGCTGCTGGCCGAAGGCGCCCCGATCATGGTCCAGGCCCGCCAGCTCGGCCTGAACGTGCCGGTCATCGGCGGCAACGGCATGAACTCGGTCAAGATCTTCGACCTGGCCCCCGGCGGCGCGTCGAACAATCTGTGGATCGGCAGCCCGTGGTCGATCGAGAACAAGGCCCCCGAGAACGTCAAGTTCATCGACGCCTACAAGGCCAAGTTCAACGGCGCGCCCGACCAGTTCGCGGCCCAGTCGTACGACGCCATGTACATCGCCGCCCAGGCCCTGAAGAACGTCAAGATCAGCGGCGAACTGGCCAAGGACCGCGCCGCCGTGCGCGACGCCCTGCCGTCGGTGACCTGGACCGGCGCCACCGGCCCGTTCAAGTTCCGCCAGGCCAAGGACCGGGCCGGCAAGCCCGCCGGCTACGACGCCGACCAGGCTCCCATCGTCAGCGTGACCAAGGACGGCAAGTACGTCATCGAGAAGTAAGCTGACACGCATCCCCGCGCGGGGGATGTGCCTTGTGGACGGCCGCGGCCGTCCACAAGGCGTTTTTTGATCGCAAGGGCCCGTTCAGGACGAAGACCCCCTCAGGGGGCGGAAAGTCCACGCCAGGGGAGCGGCGTGCGGGCCCGGGTCCCCGGATGAAAGTGCGTCCCTGGAGCAGGGGCAGCCGGCCCACGCAGAGGACGTCGCGTGGACGCCTTTTATACAAAGGGCCGCCCCGCGGGGGCCTTATTTTTTGATTTGGAACGTCCCATCATGTTGGAACAACAATTCGTCAACGCCTTGTCGCTGGGCTGCGTGTATGCGCTGTTCGCGCTGGGCTTCACGCTGGTCTTCGGCGTGCTCGGGGTGATCAACCTGGCGCATGGCGCCGTGTTCATGGTCGGCGCCTACGCCGCGCTGACCGTGGTCCAGCACTTCAGCCTGCCCCTGTGGGCCGCGCTGATGGTCGCCTTCTTCGTCGCCGGCTTCACCGGCGTCATCATCGACTACCTGGTGCTCAAGCCGCTGCGCAAGCGCAACGCGCCTCACCTGATCCCCATGATCGCCACCATCGGCGTGGGCATCATCCTGAACAACGGCGCCCAGGGCATCTTCGGCGCCAGCAACCTGCGCTTCCCGCACGGCACCGTGCCGGAAGAGGTGATCGAAATCGCCGGCCTGCACCTGACGGTGATCGAGCTGGGCATCATCTTCCTGTCGTTCGCGCTGATGGCGGTGCTGATGTTCGTCATGCGCCGCACCCAGTTCGGCCGCGCGCTGCGCGCCATCGCCGAATCGCCCAAGGCCGCCTGGCTGCTGGGCATCAACGTCGAACGCCTGTTCGTCACCACCTCGTTCGCCGCCGCCGCGCTGGGCGGGGTGGCCGGCGTGCTGATCGGCCTGTACTCGAACGCGCTGTTCCCGCTGATGGGCCAGCCGATGCTGCACAAGGGCATCGCGGTCATCATCCTGGGGGGCATGGGCGACATACGCGGCGCCATGCTGGGCGGTCTTTTCCTGGGCTTCGCCGAGGTGCTGTCGGTGGCTTACATCGGCTCCACCATGCGCGACGCGGTGGCTTTCGGCCTGCTGTTCCTGATCCTGCTGGTGCGCCCGCAAGGTCTGTTCGGCAAAGTGGTTCAACGCAAGGCTTGAGTATGAGCGGATTCGAAAACTTCTGGGCCATCTATGGCAACCTGGTGCTCACGCTGGGCACCAACGCATTGTTGGCCCTCTCCATCTGGCTGACCCTGGCCTGCGGCATGCTGGCCATGGCCAACGCCGCCTTCATGGGCATCGGGGCGTACACCGCCGCGCTGCTCACCATGAACTACGACGCGCCGTTCACGGTCGCGCTGGCCGGCGGCATGGCCGCGCCCGCGCTGGTGGCGGCCCTGATCGGCCTGCCCACCCTGCGCCTGTCCGGGGTCTATCTCGCGATGGCCACGCTGGGCTTCGGCGAAGTGGTGCGCGTGACGGTGCTGAACACCGAATCCATCACCGGCGGCGCCCTGGGCCTTAACGGCATTCCGCAGCTGACGCAGTGGTGGCACGTGCTGCTGGCGGTCGTCATCGTGCTGCTGGTGCTGTGGCGCGTGCGCGCCTCCAAGGTCGGCCGCGCCTTCGACGCCATCCGCGGCGACGAAACCGCCGCCGGCCTGATGGGCATCGACGTGCGCGCCAACAAGATGCTGGCCTTCGTGGCCGGCGCCGTGATCGCGGGTCTGGCCGGTGCGCTCAACGCCCACCTGACCTTCTTCATCGGCCCCAACGAATACGGCTTCGACCGTGGCGTGGAAATCCTGACCATGGCCATCCTGGGCGGCATCGGCGGCCTGACCGGCCCCGTGCTGGGCAGCTTCATCATCACGGTGCTGCCCGAACTGCTGCGCGGATTCGCGGATTTCCGCCTGGTCCTCAACGGAGTGATTCTGGTGGTGATAGTGCTGTTCCTGCCGCAAGGCATCTGGGATCCGGCGCGCTTCAAGCGCTGGATGCGTCAAGGAGGCAAGCGCCATGCTTGAGCTCTCCTCCGTCTCCAAGAACTTCGGCGGCCTGCACGTGCTGCATGACGTCAGCCTGTCGGTGCCCGAAGGCGCCATCTTCGGCCTGATCGGCCCCAACGGCGCCGGCAAGACCACGGTGTTCAACCTGATCACCGGCCTGCTGCCGCCCAGCGGCGGCGCCATCACCTTCCAGGGCGAGAGCGTGCTGCGCAAGAAGCCGCACAGCATCACGCGCATGGGCATCGCCCGCACCTTCCAGAACATCCGTCTCTTCAAGGAGATGACGCTGCTGGAGAACGTGGTGGTGGGCGCCTACCGCCACATGAACTACGGCTTTCCCGGCCTGCTGCTGGGCCTGCCGGGTTACCGCGAGGCCGAGCAGCGCGCCCGCGAGCGCGCCCACGAACTGCTGACCTGGATGCGCCTGGACCACAAGGCCAACGACCTGGCGGACAACCTGTCCTACGGCGAACAGCGCCGCCTGGAGCTGGCGCGCGCGCTGGCCACCGAGCCCAAGCTGCTGCTGCTGGACGAGCCCGTGGCCGGCATGAACACCGGCGAGCGCGCCGAACTCATGCGCGAGATCCTGGCGATCCGCGACCGCGGCTACACCATCCTCATGATCGAGCACGACATGCGCTTCGTCATGGGCCTGTGCGAACGCATCGCGGTGCTGAACTTCGGCAAGATCATCGCCTGCGGCGGTCCCGAGGAAATCCGCAACAATGAGCAGGTCATCGAGGCCTACCTGGGCCGCGAAGACGACGACGACACCGAACTGGCGGAGGGCGCGAAATGAGCGCAATGCTGGAAGTCCGCGGGCTCGAGGTCAATTACGGCCACATCGAAGCTGTCCGCGGCATAGACCTGGATCTGAACGCCAAGGAAATCACCGCGCTGGTCGGCGCCAA
This sequence comes from Achromobacter sp. MUI-25009338, assembly GCF_057359325.1. NCBI lineage: Bacteria > Pseudomonadati > Pseudomonadota > Betaproteobacteria > Burkholderiales > Alcaligenaceae > Achromobacter > Achromobacter sp. MUI-25009338. Next base: position 5,187,467 of record NZ_CM170627.1, on the reverse strand, counting down.
CGGCGCCGGCAAATCGACCACGCTGCTGGCGCTGTCGGGCCTGCTGCCCAAGGCGCGCGGCCGCATCACGTTCGAAGGCGAGGACATCACCAACCTGGCGCCGCACCAGCTGGTGGCGCGCGGCATCGTGCAGGTGCCCGAAGGCCGCGCCATCCTCACCACCATGACGGTGCTGGAAAACCTGGAGCTGGGCGCCTACCGCCGCGGCCTGAAGAACGTCGGCGACGACCTGGAATACGTGTTCAACCTGTTCCCGCGCCTGAAGGAGCGGATCACGGGAATCGCCGGCAACCTGTCCGGCGGCGAACAGCAGATGCTGGCGATCGGCCGCGCCCTGATGGCCAAGCCGCGCCTGCTGCTGCTGGACGAACCGTCCATGGGCCTGGCGCCCATCGTGGTCCAGGAAATCTTCCGCTCGCTGCGCGCCATCAACGCCGACGGCCTGACCCTGTTCCTGGTGGAGCAGAACGTGCGCCAGGCGCTCAAGATCGCGCAGCAGGGCTACGTGCTGGAAAACGGCGCCATGGCGCTGACCGGCACCGGCCGCGAACTGCTGGGCCATCCCCGCGTGCTGGAAGCCTATCTCGGCGGCTGATACGGGGCAGGGGGGATGCGTCCCTCCTGCCGGATTCTTCCGTGTGCGCACGGGGTTGCCCATTTTTTGAGCAACTGTGCTAGAATCGTTGGCTTTCCCTCATTTTGGCCAGAAGCACGGGCGGGTAATAACGCTTAGGCAGACGCCGATATGGGCTGGAGTCGCCGGTTTTTTTCCGGCAATTCGGCTTAGTTGGGGAAAAAACCTGGTTGGATGGTCCAGCCAGAGAAAATTTTTACTAGGAACCATCATGAAGACCTTTGTGGCCAAGCCGCATGAAGTCCAACGTGACTGGTTTGTGATCGACGCCAAGGGCAAAGTCCTCGGTCGTGTGGCCAGCGAAGTCGCACGTCGTCTGCGTGGCAAGCACAAACCTGAATTCACGCCGCACGTTGATACCGGTGACTACATCGTCATCATCAACGCTGCCGATATCGTCGTTACGGGTAGCAAGGCGAAGGACAAGAAGTACTTCCGCCACACCACGTACCCGGGCGGTATCCGTGAAACGAACTTCGAGAAGCTCCAAGAGCGTTTCCCCGGCCGCGCCATCCAGAAGGCTGTCAAGGGCATGCTGCCCAAGGGTCCTCTGGGCTACGCCATGATCAAGAAACTGAAGGTGTACGCCGGTGCCGAGCACCCGCACACCGCCCAGCAGCCCAAGACGCTGGATATCTAAGGAAACGCCATGATCGGTAACTGGAACTACGGAACCGGCCGTCGCAAAACCTCGGTGGCTCGCGTTTTCATCAAGAAGGGCACGGGCAAGATCGTCGTCAACGGCAAGCCCGTCGACGAGTTCTTCGCTCGCGAAACCGGCCGCATGATCGTGCGCCAGCCGCTGGAACTGACCGGCCACCTGGAATCGTTCGACATCAAGGTCAACGTGCACGGCGGCGGTGAAACCGGCCAGGCCGGCGCAGTCCGTCACGGCATCACGCGTGCCCTGATCGACTACGACGCCACCCTGAAGTCCGCGCTGTCGCAAGCCGGCTTCGTGACCCGCGATGCCCGCGAAGTCGAACGCAAGAAGGTCGGCTTCCGCAAGGCGCGCCGTCGCAAGCAGTTCAGCAAGCGCTAAGGCGCTCTGCACCAAAAGCCCGCTTCGGCGGGCTTTTTTCATATGGCCGCCGCGGGCCGGCGCGGAACTCCGCGCCTCGGCCGCGGTCCGAACCTGGTGTTGCGGCGCCATCCCGGCCGCTGTGCCGCAACGCCGCTGTCCCGAGCGATACAATCTATCCTCGTTCTTCGAAGAGCACTTACCATGGCCCAAGCATCGAACACCCGCATCAAGGTCGGCATCGTCGGCGGCACCGGCTATACCGGCGTCGAGCTGCTGCGCTTGCTGTCGCAGCACCCCAACGTGGAACTGACCGCCATCACGTCCCGCAAGGAAGACGGGCTGCCTGTCGCCGACATGTATCCGAACCTGCGCGGCCGCGTGAACATCGCCTTCTCGGCGCCGGAAAAGGCCACGCTGACCGATTGCGACGTGGTGTTCTTCGCGACGCCGCACGGCGTGGCCATGGCCCAGGCCCAGGAACTGATCGCCGCCGGCACCCGGGTCATCGACCTGGCCGCGGACTTCCGCCTGCAGGACATCCCCACCTTCGAACGCTGGTACAAGATTCCTCATACCTGCCCCGACATCCTGGCCGAATCGCAGTACGGCCTGGTCGAACTGAACCGCGAAGCCATCGCCAAGGCGCGCGTCATCGGCAACCCGGGCTGCTATCCCACCACCGTGCTGCTCGGCCTGGCGCCGCTGCTCGAAGGCGGCAAGAAGCTGGTCGACGCGCAGACCCTGATCGCCGACTGCAAGTCGGGCGTGTCGGGCGCCGGCCGCAAGGCCGAAGTGGGTTCGCTGTTCTCGGAGGCTTCCGACAACTTCAAGGCCTATGGCGTGGCCGGCCATCGCCACCACCCCGAAATCGTCGCCCAGCTGGAAAAGATCGCCGGCGGCAAGGTCGGCCTGACCTTCGTGCCCCACCTGGTGCCGATGATCCGCGGCATGTTCTCCACGATCTACGCGCGCATCCTGCCCGAGGCCCGCGACACCGACTTCCAGGCGCTGTTCGAAGAACGCTACGCGAACGAGCCCTTCGTCGACGTGATGCCGGCCGGCAGCCTGCCCGAGACGCGCTCGGTGCGCGCGTCCAACAACCTGCGCATCGCGCTCAGCCGTCCCGGCAACGGCGACCAGCTCATCGTGCTGGTGGTGCAGGACAACCTGGTCAAGGGCGCCGCCGGCCAGGCGGTGCAGAACATGAACCTGATGTTCGGCGTGCCCGAATCCACCGGCCTGGACCAGGTCGCCATCCTGCCCTGACGTAAACAAGGTCCGCGGCCCGGCCGCGGGCCGCCGTCCTTCATGCCTCCAGACCCCAACGCAACGCCCCAGACCCGCCCGGCCGGCGGGCTGCTGCGCGTGTTCGCGGGCCTGCTGGCGGGCGTGCTGCTGGGCGGCTCCGCGGGCTATTTCTACGCCCGCCAGCTCTACCGGCCGCAGGACGCCGTCGTCATCAGCGCCCGCCAGGCCGAGGCCCAGGAAGAGTCCATGCGCCAGCAGGCCACGCAGCTGCGCTACGTCCAGGGGCAGCTCGACGCCGCCGACGGCGAACTGGTCATCGAGCGCGCCGCGCGCCAGGAACTCGAAACCGAGCTGCGCGCCGTCCAGGCCGAAGTCGGCCGGGTGCGCGACCAGCTGGCGTTCTATGAGCAGCTGCTGCCGCCGGGCCCCGAAGGCGCCGTCGACATCCGCGGCGTGCAGATCGACCGCGGCGGCGGCGGCCTGCGCTACAAGGTCCTGCTCATGCGCAGCGGCCGCAATGGCGGTACGCCGTTCGCCGGGGCCTTGCGGTTCCAGGCCACCGGCACCCTCCAGGGCGAGACGGTCACCGTCGAGCTGGCGCCGCTGCAGGTCAAGGCCGAATCCGGCCCGGTGACCAATACCGGCGAAAGCACCGCCGCGGCTTCGCTGGCCCTGCAGTTCGACCAGTACCAGCGCAGCCAGGGCGTGCTGGCGCTGCCAGAGGGCTTTGTCCCCGAAAGCGTGACCGTCAGCGTGCTGGAAGGCGAAACCGTGCGCGCGTCGCGCAACGTCAAGCTGGAACTTTGAGTCTGCGCAAAGCGTGCGCTATAGTGACAACATACGGGCGGCGAGGCCGCTCACCGAAATATGGCCGAACCGGCCAGGAGTGAACCATGAATGCAGTGACCGAAACCGTCGACCTGCAGGCCGCCCCGCCTGCTCCCTTGCTCTTTACCGACTCGGCCGCGGCCAAAGTGAAGGATCTGTTGGCCGAAGAGGGCAATCCCGAGCTCAAGCTGCGCGTATTCGTGCAGGGCGGCGGCTGTTCGGGCTTCCAGTACGGCTTCACCTTCGATGAAGTCGTCAACGAAGACGACACCGTGCTGGACAAGGCTGGCGTGCAGCTGCTGGTCGATCCGATGAGCTTCCAGTACCTGGTCGGCGCCGAAATCGACTACAAGGAAGACCTGGAAGGCGCGCAGTTCGTCATCCGCAATCCCAACGCCAGCACCACCTGCGGCTGCGGTTCCTCGTTCTCGGTGTAAACCGCCGGTTCCGAGTCGCCAAGAAAAGCCCTTCGGCATGCCGAAGGGCTTTTTTGCGTGTGAGGGGTGTGATGGGTTTCGCGCGTTCGAGGTTCTCGTTCTTGTTCAAAATATCTCGCGCTACACCCATCCTACGCGCCTACCGTAGGATGGGTGTAGCGCGAGAAACCATAGGCAAGAAAGAGAACCTCGAACGCGCGAAACCCATCAGCCAGCCCACAGCCCCCCTTTCCATCCCGCCTCAGCCGGATAAAGCCCCCCCAGAATACGCTCCCCCCGCGCTCCCGTGACCGCGGGCATGCCCGCCGGCCGCCGCTCCAGGAACGCCTGCGCCAGCCACGCAAACGCCAGCGCCTCGACTTCCTGCGCCGGCACGCCCAGCGCGTCGGTGGCCTGCACCGGCCGCTGCAGGCAGTACGCCAGCTCGCGCATCAGCCCCGGATTGCGCGCGCCGCCGCCGCAGACGTACACCTCCTGGGTGCCGGGCGCGGCGGCGTCGATGGCGTTGGCCACGCTGCGCGCCGTCAGCCGCTCCAGCGTGGCCTGCACGTCCTGCGGCGCCGGGCTGGGGCCGTCGTAGGCCGCCAGCCGGCTGTCCAGCCATTGCATGTTGAACAGGTCGCGGCCGGTGGACTTGGGCGGCGGCAGGGCGAACCAGGGCTCGCCGGCGATCAGCTGTTCCAGCAGCGGCGCCAGCACCCGGCCGGTGGCGGCCCAGCGGCCGTCGGCGTCGAACGGCGCGCCCAGGTGGCGCTGGCACCAGCCGTCGAGCAGCACGTTGGCCGGGCCGGTGTCGAAGCCGCGCGGGGGCTGGCCGGGCGCGAGCAGCGTCACGTTGGCGATGCCGCCCAGGTTGAGCACGGCGCGGCCGTGGGCGGCGCCGAAGACGGCCGCGTGAAAGGGCGGCACCAGCGGCGCGCCCTGGCCGCCGGCGGCCACGTCGCGGCTGCGGAAGTCGGCCACCACATCGATGCCGGTCAGTTCGGCCAGCAGGGCGGGCGCGTTGAGCTGCACGGTATAGCCGCGGTCGGGGCGGTGCCGCACCGTCTGGCCGTGGGCGCCGATGGCCGCCACGTCCTGCGCCGCCACCGCGGCGTCCTGCAGCAGCGCGGCCACGGCCTGGGCATACAGGCGGGCCAGCGCATTGGCGGCCAGCGCGCCACGCGCCAGTTCGTCCTCGCCGGGCTGGTTCAGCGCCAGCAGTTCCTGGCGCAGGCCGGCCGGCATGGGCAGGCTGGCGCTGGCCAGCACCTGGGGCGGCTGCCCGCCGCCCAGGCGCGCCAGCACGCCGTCGACGCCGTCGACGCTGGTGCCCGACATCAAGCCGATGTAGAGCCTGGAATCCTTGGAGACTCGGGAAGTCACGGGATGGCCTCTCGCAATAAAAAAAGCGGCCGCGCAGTGATCGTGCGGGGCCGCCTTCGGGGTGACGTCTTGCCTAGCGGCTGGCCACGTTGGTCAGCGCGTCGGGCAGAGTCTGCTGGAACTGGGTCAGCAGCTGGATCTGCTGCTTGTACGGGGCCACAGCCTGGTTGAACGCGCGCACTTCGGCGGGTTCCAGGCTGCGCGCCACGGGCAGGTCCACGGCCAGCGGGTCGACCGGCTGGTTGGCCACGCGGAACTCGTAGTGCAGGTGCGGGCCGGTGGCCCAGCCGGTGGAGCCGACGTAGCCCAGCAACTGGCCTTGCGAGATCTTCGCGCCCTTGGTGATGCCCTGGGCGATGCGGCTCTGGTGCGCGTACAGCGTCGAGTACTTGCCGTGGTGCTTGACGATGACCACGTTGCCGTAGCCGTTCTGCCAGCCGGCGAATTCGACCGTGCCGTCGGCGGTGGAGTGGATCGGGGTGCCGGACGGCGCCGCGTAGTCGACGCCCTTGTGTCCCGTCCAGGTCTTGTGGATGGGGTGCATGCGCATGCCGAAGGTGGAGCTGATGCGGCTGAACTTCAGCGCGGTGCGCAGGAAGGCGCCGCGCAGGCTGGTGCCGTCGAAGTCGTAGTACGAGCCGCTCTTGTCGTCGGGGCTGAACCAGACGGCGCTGTAGGTCTTGCCGCCGTTGATGAATTCCAGCGCCAGCACGCGGCCGGCGCCGGCGTAGCGCCCGTCGTGCGAGCGCACTTCGTAGACCACGCGGAACTGGTCGCCCTGGCGCAGGTCGCGCAGGAAGTCGATCTTGGCGCTGAGGATGTCGGCCATCTGCATGGTGACCGAATCCGGGATGCCGGCCTCGTCGGTGGCGCCGAACAGCGAGGAGCGGATCGTGCCCACGGCCACGCGGGTCTGGCGCTCGGTGTTTTCGGTGACTTCCTCGGCCTTGTAGCTGTCGCCCGACGGCGCCACATGCAGCAGGCGCGTGACGATCTGGCCGTCGGCCTCGTTGCCGGGGGTGTGGATATAGCGCAGCCAGAGCAGCTTGCCGTCTTCGTCGGTCGCGGCCTGCACGGAGCGGCCGGGGTACAGCTTGTAGATGCTGCGGGCGCTGGCGTCGTGGGTCAGGAAGGCCTGCAGGTTGGGCGCGTCCAGGTCCAGGCGCTGCAGCACGGCCGACAGCGTGTCGCCCGGGCGGATGCGGGTCTCGCTGATGTAGGGCGCGGCGCTGGGGGCGCTGACTTCGACCTGCTCGGCGCTTAGCGGCAGGACGCTGCGGATGATGCGCGACGGGGGGAGTTCGGTGCGGTCGGGTTGCTGCACCATGCCGAGGGCGGCGGCGCCGGCAAACAGGCCGAGTGCGGTGACGAGAAGAGTGCGACGGAAAAGTCCCGAGCGGTGCGGCTTGGGTTCTACGGGCGCAAACAGGGCAGCAACTTTGCGCTTGATGCTACTCGCCAGTTCGTGGAGGCCACGAGTCATCGTGAAGTTACCCTCTCAGGTGGCAGGAGCTCGCAGGGTGCGTATGCGGACATACCCTCGCGCGCCACGGTTTCCGGGGCAAGGGCAGGCGCGAGGCGCATCTTGTGAACAACGGGTGAGTGAAACGGAAAAAACCGGGGTAAAGCGGCCGCAACTGCGTATAGCTGGCAATTGCGTATGATTAGGGCGGTATCCTAGCCGATTCGGCTAGAATTTTCGATAGTTTTCGTCACTTTTTACACCTTTTTGTCGGCCAAAGCCGCGTCAGTCCCCCTGCCATGTCATCCTCAGAAGCCCCCATCACTCCCGAAGTCGAAGCCGATCTGCGTATAGCCCAGCGTGGCTGCGACGAACTCCTGGTCGAATCCGAGTTCGTCCGCAAGCTGGCCCGCAGCCGCGCCACCGGCGTGCCGCTGCGCATCAAGCTGGGGCTGGACCCCACCGCGCCCGACATCCACCTGGGCCACACGGTGGTGCTGAACAAGATGCGCCAGCTGCAGGACATGGGGCACAACGTCATCTTCCTGATCGGCGATTTCACCTCGACCATCGGCGACCCCAGCGGCCGCAACAACACCCGCCCGCCGCTGACCCGCGAGCAGATCGAGGCCAACGCCCAGACCTATTACGCCCAGGCCAGCCTGGTGCTGGACCCGGCGCGCACCGAGATCCGCTACAACTCCGAGTGGTGCGATCCGCTGGGCGCGCGCGGCATGATCCAGCTGGCCTCGCGCTACACCGTGGCGCGCATGATGGAGCGCGAGGACTTCACCAAGCGCTTCAAGAACGGCGTGCCGATCTCGGTGCACGAATTCCTGTATCCGCTGATGCAGGGCTATGACTCGGTGGCGCTGAAGTCCGATCTGGAGCTGGGGGGCACCGATCAGAAGTTCAACCTGCTGGTCGGCCGCGAGCTGCAAAAGGAATATGGCCAGGAGCCCCAGTGCATCCTGACGATGCCGCTGCTGGTGGGCACCGACGGCGTCGAGAAGATGTCCAAGTCCAAGGGCAACTACATCGGCATTTCGGAGTCGCCCGACTCCATGTTCGGCAAGCTCATGTCGATTTCCGACACGCTGATGTGGCGCTACTTCGAGCTGCTGTCGTTCCTGTCGCTGGACGCGATCGCCGCGCTCAAGCAGGAAATCGACGGCGGGCGCAACCCGCGCGACGCCAAGGTCATGCTGGCCCAGGAAATCATCACGCGCTTCCACTCGGCCAAGGCCGCCGAAGAGGCCCTGGCCACGTTCGAGGCCCGCTTCCGCGACGGCGCCATTCCCGACGACATCCCCGAAGTGAACATCGGCGGTGCGCCGGTGGGCATACTCAAGCTGCTGCGCGAAGCCGGCCTGGTGGCGTCCGGCTCGGAGGCGCAGCGCAACGTGGAGCAGGGCGGCGTGCGCGTCAACGGCGACCGCGTGGAAGACAAATCGTTGCAATTGCCCGCGGGGTCTTACGTGGTCCAGGTGGGCAAGCGCAAGTTCGCGCGTGTTAATTTGAAGCCGTGACAATCAGGATTTGATACCCTGTGAGCGTACGGGCAGGGGCTGTGGGGCCTTTGCGGCAAATCTAGGAGCACGACATGGAACTCTCGAGTTTGTCCTTTTCCGATCACGAGTCGATTCCGGAGCGCTACGCTTTCGGCAAGATCGATGCGCAATCGCACGTCGCGCTGGCAGACAACTACAACCCGCAGTTTTCCTGGGACGACGTCCCGGCGGGTACGCAGTCGTTCGCCCTGATCTGCCACGATCCCGACGTCCCCTCCAGTCCCGACGACGTCAACCAGGAAGGCCGCGAAGTGCCGGCCGACCTGCCGCGCGTGGACTTCTTCCACTGGGTGCTGGTGGACCTGGCCGCCGACATGCGCGAAATCGACGAAGGGGCCTTCTCCAACGGCATCACGCCGCGCGGCAAGGGCGGCCCGCTGGCGCCCATGGACACGCGCCAGGGCATCAACTCGTATTCCTCGTGGTTCGCCAATGACCACGACATGAGCGGGGATTATTTCGGCTATGACGGCCCGTGCCCGCCCTGGAACGACGCGCTGGTGCACCGCTACGTGTTCACCCTGTACGCGCTGGACGTGCCGACCCTGAACCTGCAGGGTTCGTTCACCGGCGAGGACGCGCTGCGCGCCATGCAGAACCACGTGCTGGCCAAGGCCTCGCTGACCGGCACCTACACGCTCAACCCCAGGCTTGCGCCCAAGCAGATCGGCGCCACCTCGGCCTCCTGAGGCCGCGCCGCCGGAAAGGGGCCGCTTTATGCGGCCCTTTTTTTCTTGCCGGCTTGCATGAAAGTTCCTCAAGCCGGCTTGAGGCGTTTTGCCGTACGCGCCGCGATGCCGTGGTTTTCGCGCCCGTCGCGGCATTTTTGCCCGGGTTGCGCGCATTTTGGCGGCAATTTGCCCGGCCCGACGCGGTAAACTATCCGCCATTGTCCGGGTTTACCCCGTCCGACGCCGTTTTCCTCTCTTTCTTACCGTCTCAGGAACCCCCCGTCATGTTTGACCGCAACCTCACCCTGTCCAAGGCTGACCCGGACGTTTGGGCCGCCATCCAGAAGGAAGACGTGCGCCAGGAGCAGCACATCGAGCTGATCGCTTCGGAAAACTACGCCAGCCCGGCCGTCATGGAAGCCCAGGGCACGCAGTTCACGAACAAGTACGCCGAAGGCTACCCGGGCAAGCGCTACTACGGCGGTTGCGAGTACGTGGACGTGGTCGAACAGCTGGCCATCGACCGCCTGAAGCAGATCTTCGGCGCCGAAGCCGCCAACGTGCAGCCCAACTCGGGCTCGCAGGCCAACCAGGGCGTGTACATGGCCGTCCTCAAGCCGGGCGACACCGTGCTGGGCATGAGCCTGGCCGAAGGCGGCCACCTGACCCACGGCGCTTCCGTCAACGCCTCGGGCAAGCTGTACAACTTCATCTCGTACGGCCTGGACGAAAACGAAGTCCTGAACTACGCCCAGGTCGAGCAGCTGGCCAAGGAGCACAAGCCCAAGCTGATCGTCGCCGGCGCCTCGGCCTACGCCCTGCACATCGATTTCGAGCGCATGGCCCGCATCGCCCACGACAACGGCGCGCTGTTCATGGTCGACATCGCCCACTACGCCGGCCTGGTCGCCGGCGGCGTCTACCCCAACCCGGTGCCGCACGCCGACTTCGTCACCTCGACCACGCACAAGTCGCTGCGCGGCCCGCGCGGCGGCGTCATCATGATGAAGGCCGAGTACGAAAAGATCATCAACTCGGCGATCTTCCCCGGCATCCAGGGCGGCCCGCTGATGCACGTCATCGCCGGCAAGGCCGTGGCCTTCAAGGAAGCGCTGGAACCCGAGTTCAAGACCTACGCCGAGCAGGTCGTCAAGAACGCCAAGGTCCTGGCCGACACGCTGGTCAAGCGCGGCCTGCGCATCGTTTCCGGCCGCACCGAAAGCCACGTGATGCTGGTGGACCTGCGCTCCAAGGGCATCACCGGCAAGGAAGCCGAAGCCGTGCTGGGCCAGGCCCACATCACGGTCAACAAGAACGCCATCCCGAACGACCCGGAAAAGCCCTTCGTGACCAGCGGCATCCGCCTGGGCACGCCGGCCATGACCACCCGCGGCTTCAAGGAAGCGGAAGCCGAGCTGACCGCCAACCTGATCGCCGACGTGCTGGACAACCCGCGCGACGAGGCCAACATCGCCGCCGTGCGCGCCCGCGTCAATGAACTGACCGCGCGCCTGCCGGTCTACGGCAAGAAGTAAGCCCGCCTGCGGGCCGCGCGCCCGCACTGGCCTGGCTAAGGGACGGTCCCGCAAGGCGCCGTCCCTTCGCTTTTTTTGCGGGCCCCGGCCTTGCGGCCTGGCCTGTATGGATGGCTGCGGGTCGCCGTTACAATATGCTTAACTATTGCCTCCAGCGCCTTTAGGGATCACACATGCGGTGTCCATTTTGCGGCAATGCCGAAACGCAGGTCGTCGACAGCCGGGTCTCCGAAGAGGGCGACGCCATCCGGCGTCGCCGCCGCTGCCTGTCCTGCGACAAGCGGTTCACCACGTATGAACGGGTGGAGCTCGCCATGCCTTCGGTCGTCAAGCGCAACGGCAGCCGCAGCGATTACGATCCCGGCAAGCTGCGCGCCAGCCTGAGCCTGGCGCTGCGCAAGCGGCCGGTCAGCACCGAAGACGTGGACGCCGCGGTCGCCCGCATCGAAGAGCAGCTGCTGGCCAGCGGGCTGCGCGAGGTGCCCACCGAGCAGATCGGCGAACTGGTCATGAACGAGCTGCGCAAGCTCGACAAGGTGGCCTACGTGCGCTTCGCCTCGGTCTACAAGAGCTTCGAGGATATCGGCGAATTCGTCGAGGCCATCCGCGAGATGCAGGGCCCGCTGCTGCCGGGCAAGCTGCGCAAGGACTAAGCGCCCCGTCCCGTCAGTGTTCGGCCGCCGCGCGCGCCAGGCTGGGGGTGAGCGGCTGGAACTTGCGCCAGACCCGCCGCATGTGCTGGGCCGAGCCAAAACCCGATTTTTCGGCCACGCGCTCCAGGTCCAGCCGGGTGTCGCGCAGCAGGTCGCGCGCCAGCGCCACGCGTATCTGGTAGAGATAGTCCATCGGCGTGCAGCCCGCGTGCTCGCGGAACAAACGGGTCAGATGGCGCACGCTGGTATGCGCGTGGTCGGCCAGCGATTGCGCCGACCACGGCGCCGCCGGATCGCGGATCACGGCGTCCTGCACCCGGTGCACGCCCGGATGCAGGTGGCTGCGGTGGTCCAGCCAGGGCGACAGCGCCGAATCGGTGCCGGCGCGCCGCTGGTAGACCACCATGTCGCGCGCCACCTCGCTGGCCACCCGCGGCCCGCAATGGCGCGACACCATGTGCAGCGCCAGGTCGATGCCGGCGGTAATGCCGGCGCTGCTGACCAGTTTGCCGTCCTCGACGAAGATGCGGTTGTCGTGCAGCCGCGCGCTCGGGTCTATGGCCGCCAGCTGCTGCAGGCAGCTGTGGTGCGTGGTGCATTCGCGCTGCCGCGTCAGTCCGGCGCGGGCCGCGAACAGCGCGCCCGCGCACACGGTCATCAGCGTGAAGCCGTCGGCCGGGTGGCGCTGCGCGAGCCACTCGATGATGGCGCGGGCCTGCGGCTCGTCCAGGCGCGTGGGCTGGCCCACCACGCCCGATACGATGACCAGCGCGTGCGCCGGCAAGGCTGCCGGCAGCGGCTTGACCTGGGCCAGGTGCAGGCCGGGCAGGCCGCTCTCGACCTCGCGCGACGGGCCGCAGAAATGCAGTTCGAACGCGCCGGGGCAGAGTTTGTTGGCCACGCGGAACGCTTCGGCCGGGCCGGCCACGTCCAGCAGGACGACGCCTTGCGACAGCACGAAATACACCGGCACCATGCGCGGCTCCTAGCCCGCCAGCGCGTCGGCGGCCCGCGCGATGCGGGCGAAGCGCCCCTGCAGCACCAGTTCGGTGCGGTCGCGGATCTCGGCCGGCGTGTAGTTCTTGCCGGACGGGCTCTGCATGGCGAAAGTCAGCGTGGCGTCGGTCGGGAATACGACCTTGAAACCGGCGTCGCTGGCGTGGCGGGCCGTGGTTTCGCAGCACTGCTCGGTGCGGATGCCGCAGACGATGACGCCCTCGATGCCGTGCTCGCGCAGCCAGTCGTGCAGGCTGGCGCCGTCGGCGTCGACCGCGTAGAGCGAGGAATGCACGGTCTTGTGGAACACGGCGGAGGGGGCGAGGTGCAGCTCCTTCAGCGTGCGCACGTGGCCGGAAGCCAGCGAGAACGGGTTGGCCGGGTCGTTGGCGGCGCTGGTGTGGAACACCTGCAGCACCGGCATGTCGCGGGCGACGGCGGCGTCGATCAGGGACTGGATCTGCCCGAGGAACGCCGGATATTCCGTTTCGTCCCAAAACGGACGCAGCCGGAAAGATTCTTGTACGTCGATGACGATCAGCGCTTGTTTCATGGACCGGCTCCAGGCAATGGAATAAAAAGGGGTGTAGCGACAGTTTTACTGCAATCCCGGCGCCGCCGGCGCGCCGCGAAAGACGCCTATCGGCCCAAAACGGACATTCACTGGCGGCCCCGTCGCAGGCGGCCGGCGCGGCATACAATCCTGGGCATGATGACCCCGAGCGACCCCGACGACGTTTTCTGGATGCGACGCGCGCTGGACCTGGCGCGCACCGTCATGTACTCCACCGCGCCCAACCCCCGGGTCGGCTGCGTGATCGTGCGCGACGGGCGCGTGCTGGGCGAAGGCGCGACCCAGCCCCCCGGCGGTCCCCATGCCGAAGTCTGCGCCCTGCGCGACGCGCAGGCGCGCGGCGAGTCGGTGGCCGGCGCCACGCTGTACGTGACGCTGGAACCCTGCAGCCATTACGGCCGCACGCCGCCGTGCGTGGACGCGGTGCTGGCGGCGCGTCCGGCGCGCGTGGTGGCGGCGCTGGGCGATCCGAATCCGCTGGTCAACGGGCAGGGCCTGGCGCGGCTGCGCGAGGCCGGCATTGCGGTCACCACCGGCGTGTGCCGGGAAGAAGCGCTGGCGGTCAACGCGGGCTTCATTTCCCGCATGAGCCGCGGGCTGCCCTGGGTGTGGATGAAAATGGCGGCCTCGCTGGACGGCCGCAGCGCCCTGCATAACGGCGTATCGCAATGGATCACCGGCGCGGACGCCCGCGCCGACGGCCATCGCTGGCGCGCGCGCAGCTGCGTGGTGCTGACCGGCATGGGCACCGTGCTGAAGGACGACCCGCAGCTGAACGTGCGCGGCGTGGATACGCCGCGCCAGCCGCGCAAGGCGGTGGTCGACGGCCGCTTCGAGATCCCCGAGCACGCCAGGCTTTTCGACGGCGCCGAAGTCATCGTCTTCACCGCCCGCGACGACGCGGCCAAGGCCGCGCGGCTGCATGCCATGAACGCGCGCGTCGTGCCGCTGCCCGGCGCGACGCCGGACCGGGTGGACCTGCCGGCGATGATGCGCTGGCTGGCGGCCGAGCAGATCAACGAAGTGCACGTGGAGGCCGGCGCCGGCCTGAGCGGCGCGCTGGTCGCGGCAGACTGCGTCGACGAACTGCTGCTGTACATGGCGCCGGTGCTGCTGGGCGATGCCGCCGGCATGGTGCGGCTGCCGATGCTGGAGCACCTGGAAGCCGCCCGTCGCTACGAATTCATCGACGCCGAACGGGTGGGCGCGGACCTGCGCGTGCGCGCCCGGGTCGCCGAAACGTGGCGCCAGCTCATGCAGCGCGTGGAATTGCCCGCGCTGTCCTGAGGCCCATAAACCGCACTGGCGCAAGGGCTGCTAGCACTCGGCATGTGCGGCTGCCAGCCGCGCAACGCCGCGCGCGCGATGCGATGACGCCAAATTCGCGAGCTTTTATCCGCATGTTTCGTGCCGCCGATGCGCGCCGCCGCGCATGCCAAGATACGGACTATTTTGGGCATTGCGCAAAATGAATTGCCACAAAACCTTCAATTGGCTATAGCATAGGCACATGACTAGGCGATACGTCCTGAAGGCTTAAACCGCTCAGTGCCACATGCCCTCGTCACCACGGATTCCCGTGCCGCGTTATCGGCGCTTTTTCACGACCGGAGCGGCACGCTGCTGAACGAAGACGCCACGCGCCGTTCAGACCGTCCGCTGCCATCGCATAGCGGGCGCATCGGGTTTGGCCCGAATCATAAGAATCCTCGGGATATCGCTCTTCCCTTCAAATCATTGCCGAGCATTTCATTGCAGGCGCGCTTATCGTGCGCGCATACGGCGATATGCTGACAGCGAATGAGCGAACATTCTTCACGTAAGTTGCAATCCCTGACGGAACTTGTGTCCGAAGGGTGCAGCCTAAACGGAAAGGGCCTGATCGTGCTCATGGTTGATGTGTGGCGAAAGCAACATACCTTCCGGCCAACAATGCATATCGCGAGATTGTCTAGTAATGCGCGAGCGCTGAGGCACAATGGGGACACGTAGGGACGTATTGGATTTTTCGCGTGTTGTAGGAGGTTTCCGTGCAAAACATCGTCGAAGGCTTCAAGTCGCAGTATGCAAAAGAGCAGGAATCAGAACTCTCCCTCGAGGAGTACCTGAATCTCGCGAAACGCGATCCCATGGCGTACGCCAGTCCCGCTGAGCGCATGCTGGCCGCGATCGGCGAACCCGAGATCGTGGATACGCGTAACGACCCACGTCTTTCCCGTTTGTTTTCCAACCGGACCATCCGGCGCTATCCGGCGTTCCAGGAGTTCTACGGCATGGAGGACGTGATCGGGCAGATCGTTGCGTTCTTCAAGCACGCGGCCCAGGGACTGGAGGAGCGCAAGCAAATCCTGTATCTGCTGGGGCCCGTGGGCGGCGGCAAGTCGTCCATCGCGGAGCGGCTCAAGGCCTTGATGGAGACCTATCCCATCTATGCCTTGAAGGGCTCGCCGGTCAACGAATCGCCGCTGGGCCTGTTCCATCCGGAACGGTTCGGCGACATGCTGGAAAAGGAATACGGCATTCCGCGCCGCTACCTGACCGGCATCATGTCGCCGTGGGCCGTCAAGCGCCTGAAGGAATACGACGGCGACATCTCGCAGTTCCGGGTGGTGCGCCTGAATCCGTCGGTGCTGCGCCAGACCGCCATCGCCAAGACCGAGCCGGGCGACGAGAACAACCAGGACATCTCCTCGCTGGTCGGCAAGGTCGACATCCGCAAGCTCGACCGCCATTCGCAGGACGACCCGGACGCCTACAGCTATTCCGGCGGCCTGTGCCTGGCCAACCAGGGCCTGCTCGAGTTCGTGGAGATGTTCAAGGCCCCGATCAAGATGCTGCACCCCTTGCTCACGGCCACCCAGGAAGGCAACTTCAAGGGCACCGAAGGCTTCTCCGCGATCCCGTTCAACGGCATGATCCTGGCCCACTCGAACGAATCGGAATGGCAGACCTTCCGCAACAACAAGCACAACGAGGCGTTCCTCGACCGTATCTACATCGTCAAGGTGCCGTACTGCCTGCAGGTGTCGGAAGAGGTCCGCATCTACGAGAAGCTGCTGCAGCACAGTTCGCTGTACTCGGCGCCGTGCGCCCCGGGAACGCTGGACATGATGGCGCAGTTCTCGGTGCTGACGCGCCTGAAGGAACCCGAGAACTCCAGCATCTACTCGAAGCTGCGCGTCTATGACGGCGAAAGCCTGAAGGACGTGGACCCGAAGGCCAAGGCCTTGCAGGAATACAAGGACTACGCGGGCACCGACGAAGGCATGGCCGGCGTCTCCACGCGTTTCGCCTACAAGATCCTGTCCAGCGTCTTCAACTACGACCAGACCGAAGTGGCCGCCAACCCGGTGCACCTGATGTACGTGCTGGAGCAGCGCATCGGCCGCGAGGACTATCCCGACGAAATCCGCCGGCGCTACCTTGAATTCATCAAGGGTTACCTGGCGCCGCGCTATGCGGAATTCATCGGCAAGGAGATCCAGACCGCCTACCTGGAGTCGTACTCCGAGTACGGCCAGAACATCTTCGACCGCTACGTGACCTTCGCCGACTGCTGGATCCAGGACGAGGAATTCCGCGACCCGGAAACCGGCGAAAGCTTCGACCGCAGCGCGCTCAACGACGAACTGGAAAAGATCGAAAAGCCGGCGGGCATCGCCAACCCCAAGGACTTCCGCAACGAGATCGTCAACTTCGTGCTGCGGGCGCGCGCCAACAACAACGGCCGCAACCCCACCTGGACCAGCTATGAGAAGCTGCGCGAAGTGATCGAGAAGAAGATGTTCTCGAACACCGAAGACCTGCTGCCGGTGATTTCGTTCAACGCCAAGGCCTCGGCCGAGGACAAGTCGAAACACCAGAGCTTCGTCGATCGCATGGTGGAAAAGGGCTACACGGAAAAGCAGGTCAGGCTGCTGTGCGAGTGGTATCTCCGTGTGAGGAAGTCCTCCTGAGCGAGGTGAATCATGAATTCACTGATCGATCGCCGTCTCAACGGGCGCAATAAAAGCGCCGTCAACCGGGAGCGTTTTCTCCGGCGCTACAAGGACCAGATCCGCAAGGCGGTGCACGGGATGATCCGCGACCGCTCGATCCAGGACATGGACCAGGGCGGTGAAATCAACCTGCCCGCCCGCGACATCTCCGAGCCGACCTTCCGGCACGGCACGGGCGGCGACCGCGAGATCGTGCACCCCGGCAACCGCGAGTTCGCCAAGGGCGACACCTTCGACCGGCCGCAGGGCGGGCAGGGCGAGGGCGGCTCCGAGCCGGGCGAAGGCGAATCGGTGGACCAGTTCACCTTCAGCCTGTCGCGGGCCGAGTTCCTCAACCTGTTCTTCGAGGACCTGGAGCTGCCCCACATGGCGCGCACGCAGCTGGGCGAGGTCAGCCAGAAGAAGTGGCAGCGCGCGGGCTACACCACCACCGGCTCGCCCAGCATGCTGAGCATCAGCCGCACGCTCAAGTCCTCGCTGGCGCGGCGCGTCGCGCTCGGCGTCAAGGCCCGTGCCGACCTCGAGGACGCCGAAGAACGCCTGGCCAAGGCGCGCGAGGCGGGCGCCTCCGCCGCCGAAATCCAGGTGCTCGAACAGGAAGTCGAGGACTGTCGCGAGCGCCTGGCGCGCGTGCCGTTCCTCGACGACCTGGACCTGCGCTACCGCAACCGGGTGTCGGTCGCCATCCCCATGGCGCGCGCCGTCATGTTCTGCCTGATGGACGTGTCGGGCTCCATGGACGAAGGCAAGAAAGACCTGGCCAAGCGCTTCTTCTCGCTGCTCTATCTGTTCCTGTCGCGCAAGTACGAGCACGTGGACCTGGTTTTCATCCGCCACACCGACAACGCCGAGGAAGTGGACGAGCAGACCTTTTTCTACGACCCCAAGAGCGGCGGCACCATCGTGCTGTCCGCGCTGGAGCTGATGCGCGACATCCTCGAAAAGCGCTATCCGCCGGGGTCCTGGAACGTCTATGCGGCGCAGGCCAGCGACGGCGACTCGTTCGGCGCCGACGCGGGCAAGAGCGCGCGCTTTTTGGCCGAGCACCTGCTGCCGGCCACCCGTTACTTCGCCTACATCGAAGTGCCCGACTCGCAGGAGGCGCGCAAGAGCAGCCTGTGGGCCGAATACGAACAGAAACTGGAGCCGCATTTCGTGATGCGGCGCATCTGCGAACGCAGCGAAATCTTTCCTGTGTTCCATGATCTGTTCAAGAAGGAGACCGCATGAACACCCACGTCGGAGCACTCGTGGAGCCGGAGACCGCCGGCGGCGCCCGGCCGATCTCCCAAGGTTCCGAATGGACGTTCGAACTGATCCAGTCCTATGACGAGGCGATCTCCAAGGTCGCCGCCGAATACGGCCTGGACACCTATCCGAACCAGATCGAGGTGATCACCTCGGAGCAGATGCTGGACGCCTATGCCTCGGCCGGGCTGCCCATCGGCTATCCGCACTGGTCATACGGCAAGGAGTTCATCCGCAACGAGCAGTTCTACCGTCGCGGCATGCAGGGCCTGGCCTACGAGATCGTCATCAACTCCAACCCCTGCATCTCGTACCTCATGGAAGAGAACTCCATGACGATGCAGGCGCTGGTGATCGCGCACGCCTGCTACGGGCACAACTCCTTCTTCAAGGGCAATTACCTGTTCCGCCAGTGGACCGACGCCGACGGCGTGCTGGATTACCTGGTCTTCGCCCGCAAGTACGTGATGTCCTGCGAGGACCGCTACGGCATCGACGCCGTGGAGGCGGTGCTGGACTCGTGCCACGCGCTCTCGCACCACGGCGTGGACCGCTACAAGCGTCCCACCCCGATCTCCTACAAGGAAGAGGCCGCGCGCCAGGCCGAGCGCGCCGAGCACGCCCGCCTGCAGTACAACGACCTCTGGCGCACCCTGCCGCGGCTCGAGGACGAAAAGGACACCCGCGTCGAGGCCTCGGTGTTCCCGCCCGAGCCCGAGGAGAACCTGCTGTACTTCATCGAGAAGTACTCGCCCAAGCTCGCGCCCTGGCAGAAGGAACTGGTGCGCATCGTGCGCAAGATCGCCCAGTACTTCTACCCGCAGACCCAGACCAAGGTCATGAACGAGGGCTGGGCCACGTTCTGGCACTACACCATCCTCAACCGGCTGCATGAAAAAGGCCTGGTCAACGACGGCTTCATGATGGAGTTCCTGCAAAGCCACACCAATGTCGTCAGCCAGCGCGGCTTCGACGAACGCGGCTACGGCGGCATCAACCCGTACGCGCTGGGCTTCGCCATGATGTCGGACATCCGCCGCATCTGCGAAGCGCCCACGCCCGAAGACCGCCAGTGGTTCCCGGACATCGCCGGCGGCGACTGGCTGAAGACGCTGGACTTCGCCATGCGCAACTTCAAGGACGAGTCCTTCATCTCCCAGTACCTGTCGCCGCGCCTGATCCGCGAGTTCCGCTTCTTCGCCATCTCCGACCACCAGGCCAACCCCAAGCTCGAAGTCGCCGCCATCCACGACGACGAAGGCTACCGCGACATCCGCCGCCTGCTCGCCGCGCAGCACAACCGCGACAACCAGGTGCCGGACATCCAGGTGGTGCGCTTCAACCGCGACTCCGACCGCTCCCTGGTCCTGCGCCACCTCAAGACCCGCGGCCGCCCGCTGGCCGGCGAGGACGCCGAACAGGTCATGAAGCACCTGGCGCGCCTGTGGGGCTTTCGCGTGCGCCTGGAAGAGACCGAGACCGACGGCACCGTCAGCTCCTACCGCGAACAGGACCCGCCCGCCGCCACATAGAGGCCGAAGCGCAACGAGGGGGAACGCTACGGCGTCCCCTATTTTTGCAGCCCTTGCCGCGCCCGCGCGCAATCTGCTAGAATCGCGGATTCGCATTTTTCGCAGCGGCGAATGCCGCCCGCGCAAGACGCAGATAGGACAGGTGGCCGAGTGGTTGAAGGCGCACGCCTGGAAAGCGTGTATACGTGAATAGCGTATCGGGGGTTCGAATCCCCCTCTGTCCGCCAGGAATTCATAAAAGCCCCTGATCTCGATGAGATCAGGGGCTTTTTGTTTGGATGTGGGGCACGCGCGCCTACGAAGTCAGGCAAGCGTTTTGCGGGAATAACTCACGCTGAAAGCCTGCGCGGCCGTTTGCTTGAGCGTCACGTCCGCGCCCGGGCGAAACAGCCGGGCCGCGCTCAATGCCGTCAGGAACAGCGGGCCGAGCAATGGAATGGCGCCGATGGCCTCGTAGCGCAGGTTGTAGAAAGGATTGGCGGGTTCGTACAGCACCCGGCTGGTCAGTCCGGCCTGGGCGATCGCGTCCTGCGCGAGGCGCAGGGTGGCATCCATGTCCGCCACGTTTTCGAGAAAGAAATCCTCGCGCCGGCCGAACAGGGACCGCAGTTCGTCGTCGCTCAGCCGGTCCATGAAGTAGGTGTGCGGGTAGGGCATGGCAGTCGGGCTCCGCTGGGCCATGGGCCATGATAGCCCGGACTGCACATGCCCGGCGCGCCCGGCCCGCGAGGACCGGGCGCGCCCTGGCTCAAGCGCCGACAGGTTTACCGTCGGTGCGGCGCACGACGATCGTGGCCGAGCGGGCGTCGCCGCCGCCGGCGCGCAGCGTGTTCCAGCTGGCGTTGGGGTGCTGGATGTTGATGAAGAACGTCGTCAGGTCGGGCGTGTAGGCGATGCCGGTGATTTCGCAGCCCAGCGGGCCGACCAGGAAACGCTTGGATTCGCCGGTCTGCTGGTCGATGTAGTACATCGAGTTGTTGCCGAAGAAATCGGTGGTCGACGTGCCGGTGCCGGCGTCGGTCTGCACCCACAGGCGGCCCTTGGGGTCGACGCGGATGCCGTCCGGGCTGGAGAAGGTGTCGCCGTTGACGTTGCCGGTCAGGTTGGGCGCCGCGCCGTCGGCGGGGTCGCGGCCGGCCAGCAGCAGCAGGTCCCATTCGAAGGTCGTCGCCAGCGGCGAATCGCCGCGCTCGTGCCAGCGAATGATCTGGCCGTGCGAGTTGTTCACGCGCGGGTTGGCGGCGCTGGTGCGCTGGCGGCGGCTGTTGTTGGTCAGCGTGCAGTACACGGTCTTGTCCACGCCGACCGTGATCCACTCGGGGCGGTCCATCAGCGTGGCGCCGGCCACGCGGGCGGCGGCCTGGGTCTTGACCAGCACGTCGGCCTGCGTGTTGAAGTCGACCAGCGTGCCGGTGATGACGGTGCCGCTGGCGACCTGGGTGAAGTTGCCCGGATCGGTGGCGCCGGTCGTGAGGTTGTTCTTGCCCACGGTCAGCTCGACCCAGTTGCCGCTGCCGTCGTCGTTGAAGCGCGCGGCGTACAGCGTGCCTTCGTCGAGCAGGTTCATGTTGTTGGCGCGGTTGGCCGGGTCGTAGGGCTTGCTGGGCACGAACTTGTAGATGCAGCCGGGCGTGGTGTCGTCGCCCATGTAGAACGCGACGCGGTTGTTCTCGTCCAGCATGTAGGCCGTGTTCTCGTGGCTGAAGCGGCCCATGGCGGTGCGCTTGACGGCGGTCGAGCCGGGATTCTGCGGATCGATTTCCACCACCCAGCCATAGCCTTCGTCGGCCGGCTGGCCGGCGTCGCCGGACTTGTAGTGGTAGTTGTTCAGCGTTTCTTCACAGGTCAGGTACGTGCCCCACGGCGTGTTGCCGCTGGAGCAGTTGTTCAGGGTGCCGACGACGGTGGCACCGACCACCGATTTGGCCGGGCCGCTGACGTTGTAGACCGTGTTGCCGGTGTAGCGCTTGTTGTAGCGCGAGTCGGTCTTGACCGACCACTTGCCGTCGGCGGCGCGGGCGATTTCGACGACGGATACGCCGACGTTCGACAGCCGGGTCTTCAGGCCTTCGACGCTCTGGTCCAGGGTGGCGTCGTCGAGGGCTTCGTGGTTCACCACCAGCAGGCCGCCCTGGTTGGGGTCCACGCCTTCGAGCGGGTAGAAGTGCATGCCATCGTGCTGGCCGCCGGACTGGGTTTCGGTGGCGGGGTAGGACTGCGGAATGCCGGTGTAGCCGACCGAACCGATCACGCACTTGTCGCCGGCCGAGTACAGCACCTCGGCCACGTAGCCTTCGGGCACCGTGACGGTGTCGGCGACGATCTTGTCTTCCAGGGGCTTGAACGTGACGGAGTAGTCGGGGCCGGCCGGCTCCGGTTCCGGCGTCGGGGTGGGCGTGGTGCCTTCGCCGGTGTCGCCGCCGCCGTCGCCGCCGTTGGAGGGCGCGTCGTCGTCATCGTCATCGCCGCCACAGGCCGTCAGCAGCGAGGAGGCGCCGAATACCGACAGCATCGACAGGCCGAAGCTGTTCTTCAACAATGTGCGGCGTTCCGGGTTCGCGGCGACGATGTCTTCCAGCATCTGGCCCGGAACCGTGACTTCTCCCTGGGCTTCACGGTGGGGGGCGCGCAGTTTGTCGGTCAAGTAGGACATTCCAACCTCAATAGAGTAGCGAACAATTCGCTAAGTTATTTGTCAGGATTGCGGCAGCGAGGTTAGAAGCTGCGCATGACACCGGGGTGACGGATGGATGAATTCCAGATGCCGCGTTCACATTCTGGCGGGAGGCTCGGCCCGCGAGTAGCGGGCCGGTGGGATTACATCGTTTGGAGAGACTGGCCGACGATGGGAGCGACGTCCAGCACGTACATCTGGCGTTCGCCTTCATGCACGGAGTCGATGCAGACCTGGGTGCCGTCGCGGCTCCAGCGGGGATGCAGGTCGCAGCGGTTTTCCTTGGACAGCGCGGGATCGGCGTAGAAGCTGCCCAGGGCGTGGCGCTGGCCGCTGTGCATGTCGTAGAGGAACAGCACGCGCTCGTGGGTGCGCGAGTCGGGATAGGTGTCGCTGAGCAGCCAGCGCGGGTTCACCGGCGAGAAGGTCATGTGGCCGTTCTCGGTCAGCACGCCGTCGCCCACGACCTCGACGCGGCCGTCGGGCGCGTCCTCGTAGAGGTGGTAGTGGATGCTGCCGGCGTGCGGGCCCCAGACGATGATGCTGCGGTCGTCGCGCCACAGCGGATGCGAGATCTGGTATTCGGACTTTTCGTAGTCGAAGGTGCCGACCGCGGTGGGGTCGAAGTCGTCGGCCAGCTGCGGCAGCGGATGGTCGGAGCATTCCAGCAGGCGCATGTCGCTGCCGTCGGCGTTCATGGTGATCAGCCGGTGCAGAAAGCAGGTCTCGTCCTCGACGCGTTCGGTCCAGCGGTGCAGGAACAGGATGCGGGTGGAGGACGGGTTGACCTCGATGTGGCTGACCCAGTGGATGGCGCGCGCCATCGAAGCGCGCGGATGGAAGTTGCGCAGGTCGGCGTAGCTGACCAGCAGCCGATGCTCGCCGCTGTCCAGGTCGAGGCGGCGGATGCCGTCGTCGGCCGGCGCATTGGCCACCGGGCCGGGCGCGTGTTCGCTGTAGCCGATGGTCTGGTGCGTGATGTAGAGCCGGCGGTAGTCCACGCAAAGCGCGTAGCGGCTGTCGGGCGCGGCCACGTAGATGGGTAGCGGCAGGATGCGCGTCTGGCCGGTGGCGAGGTTGTGGATGGCCGAGCGGAAGCCGGGATACACGCCGCTGTCGTCGCCGCTGCGGCAGTTGTAGATCAGCTGCGGTTCGGCCAGGCCGTCTAGCCATTGCAGCTGGCAGCCCATCTGCCAGTTCCATGCCGTGGTGGTCCCCACGGCATGGTAGCGGTCGCCGTCGTGCAGGTCGAAGTAGCCCACTTCGGCGCTCAGTTCGGGCGTGAGCCGGGCGTCCTTGAAGGCGGTGCGATTGGCCAGCAGATAGCGGCCGTCTCGGTGCCAGACGGTTTTGTTGTAGTAGCCGAAGAAATGGTGGTGCGGCGTGGCGCCCAGGCGGCGGCAGGCGGTGGACGTGGCAAGCATGCGGTTCATGAGAATCAAGGGTGCGGCGCTCAGCCGGCGGTGATGTGTTCGGTTTCGATGACTTTGTTCCAGCGGGCGCGCTCGCGTTCGACGAACTCGCGCGCTTCGGCCGGGCTGTTGCCCACCGGCGTCATGCCCAGGCGTTCCAGGCCGGCGCGGAAGGCCGGGTCGGCGTAGACGCGGCGCAGGTCCGCGCTGATTTTTTCGATGAGGGCGTCGGGCACGTCCTTGCTGGCGGCCAGCGTGGTCCACGAGGTCACCGTCAGGCCGGGCAGGCCGGCTTCGGCGGCCGTGGGCACGTCGGGCAGGGCGGGCGAGCGCGTCGCGCCCGTGATGGCCAGGGCCTTGAGCTTCTTGGCCTCGATATAGCCGATGGTGGTGGGCACGTTCTCGAAGAGCAGCTGGATCTGGCCGCCCAGCAGGTCATTGGTGGCGGCGGAGCTGCCGCGGTACGGAATGTGCACGATGGGCGCCTGCGCGGCCATTTTGTAGAGTTCGCCGACCATGTGCACCGACGAGCCCACGCCCGCCGAACCGAAGTGCAGCGTCTCCGGCTGGGCGCGCGCCAGCGCGGTCAGTTCGGCCAGGGTATTGGCCTGCAGCGAGGGGTTGGCCACCACCACGTGCGGCATTTCGGCCACGACGGTGATGAGCTTCAGGTCCTGCGCCGGGCGGTAGTTGAGGCTTTTGTAGACGCCGTAGGTGGCGTGCAGGCCGATGGAGCCCAGCAGCAGGGTGTAGCCGTCCGGGCCGGAGTCGGCCACGAACTTGCCGCCGATGTGCCCGCCGGCGCCGGGCCGGTTCTCCACCACCACGGACTGTCCATAGAGCTTGCCCAGGTGCTCGGCCAGCAGCCGGCCCTGGATGTCGGAGCTGCCGCCCGCGGTGAACGGCACGATGATGCGGATCGGGTGGTCGGGATAGTTGGCCTGGGCCTGCGCGGCCAGCGGCGCGGCGGCGGCGCTGGCCAGGCACAGTGTTTGAACGAGCTTGCGCCAGTAGCGGCTGGGATTCATGGGGCTTCCCCTGGAAAGTTGGGATCGCGGGCGCGTCTGCCGGCGCCCTGGGAAGCCCAGTGTAGGAGGCTGCATGTATTTGAAAAAATTCTTTTTTACGCATAGGCTATGCAGAATTGCCATACTCTATGCCGCCCATGAGCCGACCGCTGAATTTCCGCCAGATCGAAGCCTTCCACGCGGTGATGCTGGCCGGCACCACCACCGGCGCGGCGCAGATGCTGCGCACCACGCAGCCGTCCATCAGCCGCCTGCTGGGCCAGGTGCAGCAGGCCAGCGGCCTGAAGCTGTTCGACATGGAGCGCGGCCGCCTGCGGCCCACGCGCGAGGCCAAGGACCTGTTCGATACGGTCAAGCGCCATTTCGTGGGCCTGGAACGCATCGAGGACCGCCTGGCCGCCATGCGGCGCAGCGGCAGCGGCGTGCTGCGGCTGGCCTGCACGCCGGCGCTGGGCCTGGGCGTGCTGCCCGGCGCGGTCGAGGCGTTCGCGCAGCGCTATCCCGAGGTCCACATCAATATGCAGACCATGGGCAGCCAGTACCTGCGCGAGGGGCTGCTGCACGGCACTTACGACGTGGTGGTGACGGCGGCGCCGCTGGACGGCGCGCTGCTGGACCTGCACGTGCTGCACGAGAGCGAGGCGGTCTGCGTGATGCGCCCGGACCACGCGCTGGCCGCGCAGGACGGCATCGACATCCTGGACCTGAACGCGCGCAGGCTGCTGGTGCTGAACGCGGACGACGACGTCTACCTGCAGTTGCGCGGCGCGATGCAGGCCCACCGCGTGCAGCCGGCCTCGGAGATCGAGACCACGTATTCCTCGACCATCTGCGCGCTGGCGGCCGCCGGCCACGGGCTGGGCGTGGTCAACCCGTACATTGCGGCGGTGTTCGCCGACCGGCTGGCGATACGTCCGTTCACGCCGCGCCTGCCGGTCCGCGTGTGCATGGCCTATCCGGCGCAGACGGCGGTATCGACGGTGACCGAGGCGTTCGTCGAGATCCTGGCGCAGCGCTTTCGCGACCCGGGTATCATCTCGCCATCCTGACGGGCTCAGCCCTTGCGCTGTTCGTACGAGGTGTCGAGCAGGTCGTCCTCGGGCGTGATGATGCCGGGTTCGCCGGGCTCCACGATGGCGCGTCCGCGCCGCGGCATGCCGGCGACCAGCGGGTTGCGTTCGTCGGGCATGGGCATGATTTCAGTGCCTTTGCGCGGATCGGCGGGGACCGGTTTCTCGGCTTCGGCGGGTTTGGCGAGGTTGGGATCTGGGGCAGTTTTCAACATGATGATTGCTCCGCTTGCGGGCGCCCCGGGATGGCGGCGCGCCTGATTCCACATCCATCTTAGGCCCGCGCGGCGCCGCCGTGGCGCGTCAGGCTGTCACGTTTGCAAGGGGCTGTTGCAGCGCCCGAACCTTATAATTTGCCGCGCCGCCCGGACACCGGGCTTCACTCTTTTCCACACGCCTACTTTGACCGAATCCGCCGAACGCTCCCTTCATGCAGAACTCGTCGCCGTGCTGGTCGCCGTCACCAACGGCGAGCCGCGGGTGCTGACGACCGAGGATGCGCGCGCGTTGCCGGCCGGGCCGTTCGAACTGTCGCACCGTTCGCTGCAGGCCGGCCTGCGCGCCTGGGTCGAAGCGCAGACCCATCATCCGCTGGGCTATGTGGAGCAGCTCTATACCTTCGCCGACGGCGACCGTTCCGACGAATCGGGCGCGCGCGTCATGTCGGTGAGCTACCTGGGCCTGACGCGCGAGGCCGGCGAGACCGGCGTGGCGCAGGTGGGCTGGCAGGACTGGTATCGCTATTTTCCGTGGGAGGACCGGCGCGCCGGCACGCCCGCGCTGGTCGAGGAACTGATCGTGCCGCGGCTGGCCGCCTGGTGCGAGGACAGCGCCGACGCGGCCCTGCGCAAGCGCCGCCGCCAGCGCGCGGCGGTCACGTTCGGGCTGGATGGCGCGTCCTGGAACGAAGACATGGTGCTGCAGCGCTACGAACTGCTGTTCGAGGCCGGGCTGGTGCCCGAGGCGGCGCGGCGCGGCCGCGGCAGCGGCAGCGGCGACGTGGTGCCGGGCGAGCCCATGCGCCACGATCACCGCCGCATCCTGGCCACCGGCATCGCGCGGCTGCGCGCCAAGATCAAGTACCGGCCGGTGGTGTTCGAACTGATGCCCGAACAGTTCACCCTGTTGCAGCTGCAGCTGGCGGTGGAGGCCCTGGCCGGACGCGGCCTGCACAAGCAGAATTTCCGCCGCCTGATCGAGCAGCAGGCGCTGGTCGAGGAAACCGGCGAGATGGCCACCGGCACGGCAGGGCGGCCCGCCAAGCTGTTCCGCTTCCGGCGCGACGTGCTGATCGAACGCGCCATCGCCGGCAGCAAACTGCCGCTGTCGCGCGCGCTCTGAGGCTTGACACGGTTTATGCTCGGTCTTAGCATAAGTGTTGCGCAATCGTTGCGCGCCTTTTTTTACTCTCAAAATACTCAAAATGAGCATTAAAGCCGCAGCCTCATCGACCGTCTCCCGACTGGCCGTTCCCCCCTTGCCGGAAGTCATGCTGGAGCCGCTGGTGCGCGCGGCGCTGCTCGAAGACCTGGGCCGGGCGGGCGACCTGACCACCGACGCCATTGTGCCGGCCGACGCCATCGCCGAGACCCGGCTGGTGGCGCGCCAGGACGGCGTGCTGGCCGGGCTGGACCTGGCGCGCCTGGCGTTTCGCGCGATGGACCCGGGCATCGAATTCGCGGTGTCCCAACGCGACGGCGCGGACCTGCGGCCCGGCACGGAAATCGCGCGCATCCGCGGCAACGCCCGCGCCATGCTGAGCGCCGAGCGCGTGGCGCTGAATTTTCTTTGCCACCTGAGCGGCGTGGCCAGCGCCACGGCCTCGATCGCGCGCGCCATCGCGGGCTACGGCGCGCGCGTGACCTGCACGCGCAAGACCATGCCGGGCCTGCGCGCGGTGCAGAAGTACGCGGTGCGCGTGGGCGGCGGCAGCAACCATCGCCACGGCCTGGACGACGCGGTGCTGATCAAGGACAACCACATCGCCCTGGCCGGGGGCGTCGCCATCGCGGTCGAGCGCGCCCGCGCCGGCGTCGGCCACATGGTGAAGATCGAGCTGGAAGTGGACACGCTGGAGCAGCTGGAAGTGGCGCTTTCGCTGGGCGTGGACGTGGTGCTGCTGGACAACATGAGCCTGGACGACCTGCGCCGCGCCGTCGCCATGGCGCGCGGCCGCGCCATCACCGAGGCCTCGGGCCGCATCACGCCCGAAACCGCGGCGGCGGTGGCCGCCACCGGCGTGGACCAGATCGCCGTGGGCTGGATCACGCACAGCGCCAAGGTGCTGGACATCGGCCTGGACGCCTGAGCCTCGCAATCAACCGGTCCGCAAGATGAAACGCCTGCTGCGCGCCCTGGCGCCGATGCTCGTCCTGTCGCTGGCCGCCTGCGGCAACCCGCCGTCCGGCGAAGCGCCCAAGGACGCCGCCTATCCTGCCCATCCCATCACCATCGTCGTGACCTTTCCGCCCGGCGGCGGCACCGACCTGCTGGCGCGCCGCATCGGCGCCGAGCTGCAGGAGACGCTGGGCCAGCCGGTGGTGGTGGAAAACCGCCCCGGCGCCAGCGGCAATATCGGCGCGCGCGTCGTGGCCGAGTCGCCGCCCGATGGCTATACGCTGCTGATGGTCAACAGTTCCTTCGCCATCAACCCCGGGGTCTACCGCCATCTGGGTTTCGATCCGGCGCGTGACTTCGCGGCCGTCATCAACGTGGCCTTCGTGCCTTCGGTTTTCGTGGCGCCGGCGCATTCCGGCCTGCGCGGCCTGGACGACGCGCTGGCCGCCGCCCGCGCCGGCCAGCCGCTGCCGTTCGCGTCCTGCGGCAACGGCACGCCGCAGCACCTGGCCGGCGAGATGCTGGCGCGCGCGGCCGGCGCGTCGTTGCAGCACGTGCCCTACAAGGGCTGCGGGCCGGCGCTGACCGACGTCACGGCGGGCCAGGTCGCAATGGGCGTGGTCACCGCGTCCAGCGCGGCCCCGCTGATCGCGGCCGGCAAGCTGCGGGCCCTGGCCGTCACGTCGCCGGCGCGCTCGCCGCTGATGCCGACCGTGCCCACGGTCGCGGAGCAGGGCGTGCAGGGCTACGCGCTGGACCAGTGGCATGGGCTGCTGGCGCCGGCGGCCACGCCGCCCGCGGTGGTGGCCAAGCTGAATGCGGCGGTGGCGCAGATCGTGCAGCGCCCGGCCATGCAGGCGGCGCTGCGCGAACAGGGCTTCACGCCCGCCACCAGCACGCCGCGCGAGTTCCAGGACATGATCGCCGCGGACATGCGGCGCTACGGCGCGCTGACCGCCGCGATCGGGCTGCGCGCGGACTAGGCGGCCGCCGTCCGGGCGTGCTGCTCCAGCTGTTCCTTGAGGCCGGGCTGCAGCTTGAGCTGGCGCGCCAGTTCGTCCAGGTAGGCGCGCTCCATATAGCTTTCCTCGTCCACCACCAGCAGGCTGGCCAGGTACATTTCGGCGGCCATTTCGGGGGTCTGGGCCGACCGGGCCACGGTGGCCGGGTCCAGCGGACGCGAGAGTTCGGTTTCCAGCCATTGCCGGTCCTGCGCGTCGGAGGACAGCTTGGCCAGCTCGGTTTCGAGCAGGGCGCGTTCTTCCGGGCCGATGTGGCCGTCGGCCTTGGCCGCGCCGATCATGGCGGTGAGCACGGCGGTGCTGTGCTGCTCGGCCTGCGGGGCGGGCAGGCGGTCCAGCGTCTGGGGGGCGGGGGCAGCTGCGCCGCCGGCCTGGCTGCGCTGCCAGTCGCCATAGGCGCGGTAGGCCAGCGCGCCCAGCGCCGCCATGCCGCCGTACATGGCGACCTTGCCGCCGATCTTGCGGGCCTTCTTGCTACCCAGTAGCAGCCCCAGCGCGCCCGCGCCGAGCGCGCCGCCGCCCAGGCCGGTCAGGAAGGACGAGCCCTTGCCGCCCGTGGCGTTCTGCACGCGGCTGGTGGTGTCGGAAAGCAGGCCTTGCCCGGACTGCAGCAGTTGATCGAGGAGTTGTCTGGCGCTCATGCGGCCCCCTATAGGTGTATTCCGGATAGAAATATCCGACCGTGTCCGCATCAGGAAGTTCAGCGTCCAGTCAGGTGTGGCGCAGCGCCGCCTGGTGTTACAACGTCGATTGGGGCCGCCGCGGCGGCCATCCACCGAACCCCAGCCAGGAGACTTCACCCATGAGCAGCATCCGCTTGCGCCAGAACGCGCCCAATACCCTGCAGTTCACCGCCACGGCCGAAGGCCATGAGCTTCCGCTGGCGATGCCGCAGCCGCAGGGCGAGGGCCCCGATCCGCACGATTACTTCGATACTGCGCTGGGCGGCTGCAAGGCGCTGACCCTGATGGTGTATTCGCAGCGCAAGGGGCTGCCGCTGGAATCGGTGGGCGTGGAGGTGGTGCGCGACGACAGCGAAGAGCGCAAGGGGATCTACCGCCTGACCGCCAAGCTGACGCTGCATGGCGAGCTGTCCGATGCGCAGATCGACGAGCTGCTGGCGGTGGCCGAGAAATGCCCGGTCCACAAACTCATGACCGCGGTGGACGTGCAGGTCTCGACGCTGGTGGTGCGTCCGGCCTGAGCGGCCGGACGCGCCGCCGGTTTCAGTCTTCCATGCCCGGGACGACGGTGGAGAAGCCGCCGTCCACGTGGGTGATTTCGCCCGTCACGCCGGCGGCCAGGTCCGACAGCATGAAGGCGGCGACGTTGCCCACGTCTTCGATGGTGATGTTGCGGCGCAGGGGCGCCTGGGCCTCGACGAACTTCAGGATGGCCGAGAAGTCCTTGATGCCGCTGGCGGCCAGCGTCTTGATCGGGCCGGCGGAAATGCCGTTGGCGCGGATGCCGCGCGGGCCCAGCGCCGTGGCCAGGTAGCGTACGCTGGCTTCGAGCGAAGCCTTGGCCAGGCCCATGGTGTTGTAGTTGGGAACCACGCGCTCGGCGCCCAGGTAGGTCAGCGTCAGCACCGAGCCGTTGCGGCCTTCCATGAGCGGCAGGGCGGCCTTGGCCATGGCGGGGAAGCTGTAGGCCGAGATGTCGTGCGCCACGCGGAAGGCTTCGCGCGACAGGCCGTCGAGGAAGTTGCCGGCGATGGCTTCGCGCGGGGCGAAGCCGATGGAATGCACCAGGCCGTCCAGGCCGTCCCAGTGCTGGCCGAGTTCGGCGAAGGCGGCTTCGATCTGGCTGTCCTCGGCCACGTCGCAGGGCAGCACGATCTTGCTGCCGAATTCGGCGGCGAATTCGCTCACGCGGTCCTTGAAGCGGTCGCCCACGTAGGTGAACGCCAGTTCGGCGCCTTGCTGGTGACAGGCGCGCGCGATGCCGTAGGCGATGGAGCGGTTGGAAAGCACCCCGGTGACCAGGATGCGCTTGCCGGCGAGAAAGCCCATATTTCTATCCTTTGATTTTTTCCCTTCTGGAGACCGCCTATTTTAAAGAGTTTGGCGGCCCCTCCATTAAAAAGAAAAGGGCGCGCCCGTCGGGGTGCGCCCTTTTGCCGTGCCGTTGCGCTCAGCCCCGCGCGTTGGTGCCGGGGACCCGCAGCGGCGTGCCGACCTTCAGCGCGCTGCCCTTGAGGTTGTTCAGCGCGCGCAGCGCGTCGATCGAGGTGCCGTATTGCTTGGCCAGCGAGTACAGCGTGTCGCCCTGGCGCACCTTGTGGGTGCGCACGTTGGGTCGGGCGCTGGCGACGCGGGCGCTTGCCACGCGCGCGGCGGGCGCCTGCTGGGCGCGGCCGCGCGTGGCCGGGGCCTTCTCGGCGGCGGGCGCCGCGTCCAGCACCGGCGGCGCCAGCGAGGCCAGCTGCACGTTGCCGGCGCTGTCGCCCGGCACCAGCAGGGACTGGCCGGAAGCGGATTTCTGGCGCGAACCGATGTCGTTGATCTGGCGCAGCCGGCTTTCGGTCACGCCGAAACGCTTGGCGATCGAGGCGTAGGATTCGCCGCGGCGCGTGTGGTAGACCTTCCAGGCGCTCAGGTCGCCCTTGTAGTTGGTCAGGTTGGCGTTGAAGATTTCGACGCGGTCGGCCGGCAGCAGCAGGGTGGGGCCGTGGTCGCCGCGGATCAGCGGACGGTTGAACGAAGGGTTGAGCGCCTTGAATTCGTCCAGCGGCATTTCGGCCAGCTTGGCGGCGATTTCGAGGTCGATGTCGCTGTTCTTCTGCACCGTCACGAAGTAGGGCGTGTTGCCCACCGGCGGCAGGGCCACCGCATAGCGCTGCGGGTCGGCGATGATGTTCTTGATGGCCTGCAGCTTGGGCACGTAGTTGCGGGTCTCGTCGGGCATGCTCAGCGACAGGTAGTCGGTGCGCAGGCCGGCGGCCTCGTTCTTGGCCATGGCGCGCTGCACCGAGCCTTCGCCCCAGTTATACGAGGCCAGGGCCAGATACCAGTCGCCCTGCATTTCGAACAGTTTTTCCAGGTAGTCCAGCGCCGCGTTGGTCGAGGCGATGGGGTCGCGCCGCTCGTCGCGCCACCAGTCCTGCTTGAGGTTGAAATGCTGGCCGGTGGCCGGCACGAACTGCCACAGGCCCGAGGCCTGCGAGCGCGACAGCGCGGTGGGGTTGTAGGCGCTTTCGACGAAGGGCAGCAGCGCCAGCTCGGTGGGCAGGCCGCGGCGGTTGATCTCGTCGACGATGAAATACAGGTACTTGCCGGCGCGTTCCGCCATGCGCTGCACCGACTCGGGGTGGGCCGCGTAGTAGTCGGTCCACTGCTGCGAGAGGTCGGTGTTCAGGTTGGGGATGGCGAAACCGCGGCGGATGCGGTCCCAGGCGTCGGCGGGAGGATTGGTGAGGTCCACCGTCCGGGAAGTGTCGCGGGCGATGTAGCGCCCTTGGGAATTGGTGGTGAGATTCTTGCTATCGGGGGATTTGGTTCCTGCGCAACCGGCGAGGACTGCCAGCATCAGCGGCAGAAGGAGTCGGGATAGATTCATCGGGCTGTCACTTGAATTCGTTCTTCCATTCGCGAAGGGAGGCAAATACCTCTACCGGCGTGGCAAGGCTGTGGCCGGCCCAGCGCTCTGCGGCGCGGACGACCTCGGGTTGTTGCGTGCGCAAAAACGGGTTCGTCGCGCGTTCCTGACCGATGGTCGACGGAAGCGTGGGAAGGCCTGCTGCTCTTAATTGCCGGGCCCGCTGATGCCATTGCTGCAGGTTGCGGTTGGCCGGTACGACTGCCGACGCCCAGCGCAAGTTCGCTAGAGTGTACTCGTGTGCGCAAAAAACCTGTGTATCCGCCGGTAAAACAGAAAATTTTTCCAAGGAATCAAGCATTTGCGCGGGGGTGCCTTCGAACAGCCGGCCACAGCCGCCGGCAAACAGGGTGTCGCCGCAGAAAAGAACCGGCTCCACGCCGGCCGCCCGGCCGGTGTAGGCGATGTGGCCGGCCGTGTGGCCGGGCACATCCAGCACGGCCAGGTCCAGGTCCAGTTCGGGTATCAGCACGCGGTCGCCCTGCGCCAGCGGCACGTCGCAGCGCGGCAGGCGTTCTTGCGCCGGGCCATATACGGTAAGGCCTTCGATGCGGGACAATTCGGATACGCCGCCGACGTGGTCGCCGTGGTGGTGCGTGAGTAGAATGGCGCGCAGTCTCAAGCCTTGCTGCTCGAGCAGCCGCAGCACCGGGCCGGCCTCGCCCGGATCGACCACGGCGGCCTGGCCGTCGCGCACGATCGCCCAGATGTAGTTGTCGGTGAAAGCGGGTAGCGGCAAGACCGCGGCGTTGCGCTCGCGGCCGCCGTCGGAGGCGGTCAGGGCTTGCATGGGATTCGAAGGATAGAACGTGGCAGAAGAAGATACTCCGCCGATTGTAGAACTGGCCGAATGGTTCCAGACGCCGCCGGGACAATACGTTCTGGCCTGGGAGCGGGCGCAGTTCGACGCGGCTGTCGCGGACGTATTCGGATATTACGCCTGGCAGGTCGGCCTGGCCGACATGAACCTGCTGGGCGCCAACCGCATGCCGTTCAAGGGATACGTGGGCACCGAGGCGCCCTCGGCCGAGAGCGCGGCCGGCTGGCAGTCGCGGGTGGTGATCGCCCAGCCCGAAGCCCTGCCGTTCGAATCGCAGAGCGTGGACCTGCTGATCCTGCCGCACGCCTTCGAATGCACGCAGGAACCCCACAACGTGCTGCGCGAGGTCGAGCGCGTGCTGGTGCCGGAAGGGCGCGTGGTGATCTCGGGCTTCAATCCCTGGAGCATGTGGGGGGCGCGCACGCGCATGCCGGGCATGGAGCCGTGGCTGCCGCAGCCGCCCTCGTCGCAGGTGTCGCTGCCGCGCCTGAAAGACTGGTTCAAGCTGCTGTCGCTGGAGGTCGAGCAAAGCCATTTCGGCTGCTATGCGCCGGCCTGCCGCAGCGAAAAATGGCTGCAGCGCTGGGCTTTCCTGGAGTCCGCCGGCGCGCGCTGGTGGAGCGTGGGCGGGGCCGTCTATCTGGTGTCCGCCGTCAAGCGCGTGGCCGGCATGCGTATCATAGGCCCCGCCTGGAAGACCAAGCCCAAGCGCGCGCGGGCCGCGTCGGTGGTGGTCAACCGCCAGGCGGACGACGGCTACGACCGCTCCTGAGCGGCCGGCCGGCAACGAATCAAGCACGAAGGAACTCCGGGCAGCACCATGCAGGACAGCAAAGCGAACGAACAGAAAGTGGAAATGTGGACCGACGGCGCCTGCAAGGGCAATCCGGGGCCGGGCGGCTGGGGCGTGCTGATGCGCGCCGGCAGCCACGAAAAAACCCTGCACGGCGGCGAACTCCAGACCACCAACAACCGCATGGAGCTGCTGGCGGTCATCCAGGGGCTGCGCGCGCTCAAGCGCCCCTGCGCGGTCACCATCCACACCGATTCGCAGTACGTCATGAAGGGCATGACCGAGTGGCTGGCCAACTGGAAGCGGCGCGGCTGGATGACGGCCGACAAAAAACCGGTCAAGAACGCCGAACTGTGGCAGCTGCTGGACGAGCAGGTGGGCCGCCATACCGTGTCCTGGCGCTGGGTCCGCGGACACGCCGGCGACCCGGGCAACGAACGCGCCGACCAGCTCGCCAACCAGGGCGTGGAAGCGGCCCGCCGCGCCTGAACGCCCGGGCGCCGGCCCGCAGGGCATTGGGATATACCCTTAAATCGCTTCATCGGGCGAATTTAGTTCTTTCATCCGGCTTCTGGATTGTTCCAGTATGTAAATCCGGGTGCTAAAGTGCCAACCCTCATTCTCCCTTCCTGCGGCGCCCGGCCCGCGCCGCGCGACCGCCACATTCGCGCATGAAAAAAGCAGTATTGCTGGCCGCCGTAGCGGCGGGATTGGCTGCGGGAGCGGCGCTCGGCGTGCTGGTGCCGCGCTGGCTCGCGCCTGCGCCGCCCGCCGTCCAGGCCGCCGCCCAGGCTCCCGTCGCGCCTGCCGCGCCGGTGCGGGTCGAGGTGGCCGCCGTCAAGGAAATCCCGTTCGCGCGCGGCCTGTCGGCCGTGGGCAGCCTGCGGTCCGACGAATCGGTGGTGCTGCGCCCGGAAGTCGCCGGCCGCATCCAGTCCATCGGCTTCAAGGAAGGCCAGCCGGTCAGGCAGGGCGAGGTGCTGATCCGCCTGGACGATTCGGTGCCGCGGGCCGAGCTGGCCCAGGCGCGGGCCAATCTCACGCTGGCGCAAAGCCATTTCCGGCGCTCGGTGGAGCTGCAGGGCAAGGGCTTCGTCAGCCAGCAGGCGCGCGACGAGGCCGCCAGCAACCTGAAGGTGCAGGAAGCGGCCGTGGCGCTGGCGCAGGCGCGGCTGGACAAAATGACGATCAGCGCGCCGTTCGGCGGCATTGTGGGCCTGCGCAGCGTGTCGGTGGGCGACTACGTGAACCAGGGCCAGGACCTGGCGCCGCTGGAGGCGATCGACCCGCTCAAGGTGGATTTCCGCGTGCCCGAAATGTATTTGAGCAAGGTGGGCGTGGGCCAGCAGCTGACCCTGCGCCTGGACGCGCTGCCGGGCCAGGAGCGCCAGGGCATGGTCTACGCCGTCAGCCCGCTGGTCGACGCCGGCGGCCGTTCGATCCTGCTGCGCGCCACCGTCGCCAACAAGGACGCGGTGCTGCGCCCGGGCATGTTCGCCCGCGTGCAGCTGCTGTTCAGCCAGGACAAGGCGCTGGTGGCGCCGGAAGCCGCGCTTTCGCCCTCGGGCGAGACGCAGTACGTTTACCGGGTCAGGGACGGCGTGGCCGAGCGGCGCGAGGTCACCATCGGCGAGCGCCGCGAAGGCCGCGTGGAGATCCTGACCGGCGTGGCCGCGGGCGACCAGCTGGTGGTCTCGGGCCTGCAGCGGGTGACGGACGGCGCGGCCGTGACCGTGCTGGGCAACGGCGCCTGAAGCCGGCCTTTTTCTCTTTTGGGCGGTGGCGCAATGCGTATCTCGGAAACCTGTATCAAGCGGCCGGTATTCGCGTCGGTCCTGTCGCTGATCATCGTGCTGATCGGCCTGATCTCGTATTCGCGCCTGACCGTGCGCGAATATCCGAAGATCGACGAGCCCATCGTCTCGGTGGACACCACCTACAAGGGCGCCTCGCCCGAGGTGATCGAATCCCAGGTGACCAAGCCGCTGGAGGACCAGCTCGCCGGCATCGAGGGCGTGGACGTAATGACTTCGCGCAGCCGCTCCGAACGCAGCCTCATCAACATCAAGTTCAACCTGTCGCGCGATCCCGACGCGGCCGCGGCCGAAGTGCGTGACAAGGTCTCGCGCGCCCGCCGCTTCCTGCCCGACGAGATCGACGAGCCCATCATCGGCAAGGTCGAGGCGGACTCCCAGCCCATCATCTACATCGCGGTGGAGTCCGGCACGTACTCGGCGATCCAGACTTCCGACTACATCAACCGCTACATCAAGACCCGGCTGTCGGTGCTGCCGGGGGCGGCGGAAGTGCGCGTGTTCGGCGAGCGCCTGCCGTCCATGCGCATCTACGTGGACCGCGACAAGCTTGCCGCCTACGGCCTGACCGTGCAGGACGTGGAGGCGGCGCTGCGCAGCCAGAACGTGGAAATCCCGGCCGGGCGCATCGAGTCCCGGGCGCGCGAATTCTCGGTCGTGTCCTCGACCGACCTGCAGACGCCGGCGCAGTTCGAGGACGTGATCGTCGCCAACGTCAAGGGCTATCCCGTGCGCCTGCGCGACGTGTCCAAGGTGGAAATCGCCGCGGCCAACGACCGCATCCTGTCGCGCTTCAACGGCAAGCCGGCGATCAACATCGGCCTGACGCGGCAGTCCACCGCCAACCCGCTGGAGCTGTCCAAGGCGGCCCGCGAGGAGGTCGAGCGCCTGAACGAGAACCTGCCGGCGGGGATGCGGCTGAACATCGCCTACGACTCGTCGGTGTTCATCGAACGCTCGATCGACTCGGTGTTCAACACCATCGGCGAGGCCATCGTGCTGGTGGTGCTGGTGATCTTCTTCTTCCTGCGCAACCTGCGCGCCAGCATCATTCCCATCGTCACCATCCCGGTATCGCTGGTGGGCGCCTGCGCGCTCATGTACCTGTTCGGCTTTTCCATCAATACGCTGACCCTGCTGGCGATGGTGCTGGCCATCGGCCTGGTGGTGGATGACGCCATCGTGGTGCTGGAGAACATCTTCCGCCACATCGAGGACGGCATGCCGCGCAAGGAGGCCGCGCTGCGCGGCTCGCGCGAGATCGGCTTCGCGGTGGTGGCGATGACGATGACGCTGGTCACCGTGTACGCGCCGCTGGCGTTCGCCACGGGCCGCACCGGGCGGCTGTTCATCGAATTCGCGCTGGCGCTGGCCGGCGCGGTGCTGGTGTCCGGCTTCGTGGCGCTGACGCTCACCCCGATGATGTGTTCGGTGCTGCTGCGCCACCAGAGCAGCCACAGCCGCTGGTACAACCTGATCGAAGGCTGGCTCGACGCCCTGAGCAATGGCTACCGGCGGGTGCTGGCGGCCTCGCTGCGCCATCGCTGGATCGTGGTGGCGGTGGGCCTGGCGGTGGCGGCCGCCAGCGGCGTGCTGTTCAAGGTGGTCAAGAGCGAACTGGCCCCCGTCGAGGACCGCGGCGTGGTGTTCGGCATCGTCAGCTCGCCCGAGGGCGCCACGCTGAACTACACGCTGGAAAGCATGCTGGGCATCGAAAAGTTCTACGCCGATATCCCGGAGGCCAGCGGCAGCCAGGTGACCGTGGGCTTTCCCACCGTGACCGACGGCACCGCCATCCTGCGCCTCAAGCCCTGGGAAGAGCGCGGCCGCCGGCAGCAGGCCATCACCCAGGAGCTGCAACCGCTGTTCGCCTCGCTGCCGGGCGTGCGGGCGTTCCCCACCAATCCGCCGTCGCTGGGCCAGTCCGCGCGTTCCAAGCCGGTGCAGTTCATCATCATGAGCCAGGCCTCGTACGTGGAGCTGGCGCGCCTGACCGACGTATTCATGGCCGAGCTGCGCAAGTATCCCGGCCTCATCAACCTGGACACCGACCTGCGCCTGAACACGCCCGAGCTGCGCGTGCGCGTGGACCGAGACAAGATGGCCGACGTGGGCGCCAACGTGGACACGGTGGGGCGCACGCTGGAATCCATGCTGGGCGGACGCCAGGTGACCCGCTACAAGGACGAGGGCGAGCAGTACGACGTCATCGTCCAGGTCACGCCGCGCGACCGCGCCAATCCCACCGACATTTCCGGCATCTACGTGCGCGCGCGCGACGGCAGCATGGTGCAGCTGGACAACCTGCTGGGCGTGCACGAAGGCGTTTCGCCGCAGTCGCTGAACCACTTCAACCGGCTGCGCGCGGTCAAGATCGACGGCGCCGTGGCGCCGGGCTACGCGCTGGGCGAGGTGCTGGCGCACATGCACCAGGTGGCGCGCGACGTGCTGCCCAACACCATCGTCACCGACCTCGACGGCCAGTCGCGCGAGTTCCGCGACTCCTCGGGCAGCATCTATCTGGTCTTCGCCATGGCGCTGGCCTTCATCTACCTGGTGCTGGCCGCGCAGTTCGAGAGCTGGCGCAACCCGTTCATCATCATGCTGTCGGTGCCGCTGTCTATGACCGGCGCGCTGCTGGCGCTGTGGCTGACCGGCGGCACCCTGTCCATCTACAGCCAGATCGGCCTGATCACCCTGGTCGGGCTGATCACCAAGCACGGCATCCTGATCGTCGAATTCACCAACCAGCTGCGCGACGAGGGCAGGGAACTGTTCGAGGCCGTCATCGAGGCCAGCGTGCTGCGGCTGCGCCCCATCCTGATGACCACCGGCGCCATGGTGCTGGGCACCGTGCCGCTGGCGCTGTCCTCGGGCGCGGGCGCGGAATCGCGCCAGCAGATCGGCTGGGTCCTGGTGGGCGGGCTGATGCTGGGTACACTACTGACCTTGTTCGTCGTGCCGGTGGCCTACACGCTCATCGCCACCGCACGCAAGAAACCCGGCCAGGCCGGCAGCGCAGCGCATTCCGCGGATTCCGTTCCGTCCCCGCATACGCCGCCGGCCGCGCCCGCCCAAGCGTCGGAATAGTTTTATGCGCCAGATCATCTTTGACACCGAAACCACGGGACTGGATCCCGCCCAGGGCCACCGCATCGTCGAAATCGGCTGCGTGGAGCTGGTCAACCGGATGGCCACGGGCAACAACCTGCACATCTACCTGAACCCGGACCGCGACAGCGACCCCGAGGCGCTGGCGGTGCACGGCCTGACCACCGAATTCCTGTCCGACAAGCCGCGCTTTGCCGACATCGCCGATGAATTCGTGCAGTTCATCCAGGGCGCCGAGCTGATCGCGCACAACGCCGCGTTCGACGTGAAATTCTTCAACGCCGAACTGGCCAGGACCGGCCGCGGCCCGATCAGCGATTTCTGCGAGACGGTCACCGACTCGCTGCTGCACGCACGTTCGCTGTTCCCCGGCAAGCGCAACTCGCTGGATGCGCTGTGCGACCGTTTCGGCATTTCCAACGCCCACCGCACGCTGCACGGCGCCTTGCTCGACTCGCAGCTGCTGGCGGAAGTCTGGCTGGCCATGACGCGCGGCCAGGACGCGCTGCTGATCGACGTCGAAGAGGGCGGCTCGGCGGGCGCCGACGGCCTGGTGCTGGGCAGGTTCGACGCCTCCGGCCTGCCGGTGATCAAGGCCAGCGACGAAGACCTGGCCGAGCACGAAGCCTATCTGGCCGCGCTGGACAAGGCCGTGGGCGGCGAATGCATCTGGCGTAAACTGGACGCGCCGGCGCCGGCCGCATGAAGTTTTTCGGGGTGACTTGCACACGTTCAAAAAAACGTGCTAATATTTCGCCTCTTTCGGGGTGGTTAGCTCAGTGGTAGAGCACTGCCTTCACACGGCAGGGGTCACTGGTTCGAACCCAGTACTACCCACCAAAGACCCTTGAGAGACAACGCCAGGCCACCAGCCGGCCGTTGTCGGCGTCCAAGGTAAAACGACGCAGCAAAAATAGCCAACCCTTGCGGTTGGCTTTTTTGTTTTTCGCCTATGTTTGGCCGGGTGTTGATATTGCACAACCCCGCGCGCGCCGATTGAGCCGCGCGGCCTGCCAGCTGTCTATGATGGATACCGCGGGGACACATCCACAATAAACCCGCGCAAACTGGAGATGGCGATGTTCGCGAATACCAATACCATGATCATCATCATCGTCACGGCCGTGGCCCTCATGCTGGTGGGCTTCGGGCTGCGTGACCGCAATATCGGCATGGGGCTGATGGGGCTGGGCCTGGTGACGGCGCTGGGCACCATTATCTACAAGGCGTACATCACGTTTTATTGAGCTGGCGCGCCGCGCGCGACAGCAGGGCGTCGAGCTGGTTGGCGAAGGCCTTGCGGTCGGCGTGGCTGAACGAGGCGGGGCCGCCGGTGTCCACGCCGCCGGCGCGCAGTTCTTCCATCATGTCGCGCAGCGCCAGCCGTTCGCGGATGGTGTCGGGCGTATAGCGTTCCCCGCGCGGGTTCAGCGCCATCGCGCCTTTTTCCAGGACTTGCGCGGCCAGCGGGATGTCGCCGGTGATCACCAGGTCGCCGGGCGCGGCGCGTTCGGCGATGTGCGCGTCGGCCACGTCGAAGCCACGCGGCACCTGCACGGCGCGGATCAGCGGCGAGGGCGGGGTGCGCAGCGGCTGGTTGGCCACCAGGGTCAGCGGCCGCTGCCAGCGTTGCGCGGCGCGGAACAGAATGTCCTTGATGACCGCGGGGCACGCGTCCGCATCGACCCAGATGTGCATCGCTTTACGCGCCCAGCGCCTTGCGCAGCGCCTCGGCCACGATCTCGTTGGTGGACACGCCGCGCTCGGCGGCCGCGGCGCGCAGCCGGTCGGCGTCGGCCTGCGACAGCTTCAGCGGGAACGGCACCAGGCCGGCGGCCTGGTCCAGCTTGCGCTGCTCGCGCCGGTCGGGCGCGTTCGAGGCGCTGCCGTAGCGGTCCGGCGTGCCGGCCTGCTTGAGCTGGCCGGCCAGTTTCAAGGCCTGGTTTTTCTGCAGATCGAATTTATTCATGGGGTTTCCTGATGAGGAGCGCCATCATAAGCGCAACGGCCTCATCGCGGCTTGGCCTTCTCCAGTTCCGTCAGGCCCTCCTGGGCGCCGTCGTGCAGCGGCACGGTCAGTCCGCGCCGCGCGGTGGCGATGGAGACCTGGCTGCCCTGGGTCGATCCCGCGGCCAGCAGGTCCTGTCCGGTCGAATAGACGGCGCGCACGATCACCAGGGCTTCGTCGCGGGTCAGGTCCGCGGTGGTGAGCAGCAGGGCGGCCATGCCGACGGTGGGGATCGCTTCGACCTGGTTGGGATAGGTGCCGGCGACGATGTCCAGCGGCATCAGCGAACTGTCGGCCGCCGTCAGCGCCTTGATGGCGGCGGGATCGAGCGGCAGCAGCTTCAGCCGGGCCTGGGTCAGCGCGTCGCGCAGCGGCGTGGCCGGCACGCCGATCACCTGGGCGGCGGCGTCGACCGAGCCGGAATTCAGCGCCGGTAGCGAGGCCGCGAACGGGGTGTCTGCGACCTGGTAGTCGCGTCCGGCCTGCAGCCCGTGCGCGGCCAGTACCGCCTCCAGCGTGGCCCGCACGGCCGAGCCCTCCGGACCCAGCGCGACGGTCTTGCCCTTCAGGTCGCGCACGCCGCGCACCGAGGCGTCGTCGCGCACCACGATGTGGACCAGTTCCGGATACAGGCTGCCCAGCGCCCGCAGGCCGGTGAACGGCCCCTGGGCCGCGAACGGGCCCTTGCCGTCATAGGCCAGCCGCGCCGTATCGGCCTGGGCCAGTCCGACCACCGCGTCGCCGCTGCGCAGCAGCGCGATGTTCTCGGCGCCGCCGCCGGTGATGAGCGGGGCGACGCGGACCTGCCGCGAGCGGGCCACGTCGCGCAGCGCGCGCGCGAACGCCACGTATTCGCCGCGGTCGGGGCCGCCGGCCAGCGGATAGCCCTGCTGCATGCGGGCCAGCCGGCCGTTGATGCGCGCCACCGAGCGTTCCAGTTCCTGCTGCACCACGTGCTGGGCGGTGCTGGAGCCGGTGTAGGCGACGGAATGGGTGATCTGGTCCAGCGAGTCGAGCAGCTGGCGCGTGACCGGCGGCGGCGCGCCGGTGTCCAGGCTGGGGGCCTGGGCCGCCTTGAAGCCGGCCGGCGTCACCAGCTTCCAGTCCTGGCCGTCCTGCCGGTAGATCGCGCTGGCGTGCGCCACGATGCGGTCGCCGGCCTGGTTGCCGCCGGATTTCACGCCGCTGATGCTGCGCGGACCCGCGCCCAGCAGCGTGACCAGCGAGGCCGCGCCCGGCTGGTCCCAGGCGCCCAGCGAGACGTCGCGGGCCAGGTCCAGCGCGACGTCGTAATAGACCACGCGGCGGGTTTCGCCGGCGGGCGCGCCGTTGTCGACGGCCGATCCCATGCGCTTGAGTTCGGCGATCCGGAACAGCCCTTCGCCATAGGCGGCGTTCAGGCTGCGCTCGACGTCGCCGCGCAGCGCGTCGGCGTCCGGCGCGCGGCCGCAGGCGGCCAGCGTCAGGCACAGCAATACGAGGATGAGACGTTTGAACATGCTTACATCCCTCCCACGAACGGCAAGGAGATCAGCGAGGTCAGCACGATCACGTTGAGGATGTCGACCAGGAACGCGCCGGTGACCGGCACCACGATGAAGGACTCCGGCGCGGGGCCGTGGCGGCGCGTGAGCGCCTGCATATTGGCGATGGCGGTGGCGGTGGCGCCCAGCGAGAAGCCGCAGAAGGCGGCCGACATGACGGCCGCTTCGTAGTCGCGCTTGAGCAGGCGGAACACCACCCAGGCCGCGTACAGCGCGCAGAACGCCGTCTGCACCACCAGCATCAGGGCCAGCGGGCCGGCCAGGCGCGCCACGCTGGACAGGTCCAGCGTCATCATGGTCATGCCC
The DNA here is from genome assembly GCF_057359325.1 of Achromobacter sp. MUI-25009338. Classification (NCBI taxonomy): domain Bacteria; kingdom Pseudomonadati; phylum Pseudomonadota; class Betaproteobacteria; order Burkholderiales; family Alcaligenaceae; genus Achromobacter; species Achromobacter sp. MUI-25009338. The sequence goes on along the minus strand of NZ_CM170627.1, from coordinate 5,144,155 downwards.
AGGAACAGCGACAGCGAGATGGTGCCGATGATGTCGGTGACGCGGTCGTCCAGTTTCAGTCCCAGGCGCTCGCCGCCGTTGCGGATCACCACGCCCGTGGCCAGGCACCACAGGAAATTGGGCAGGCTGACCGGGGCGTCCTCGACCAGCGCGGCCAGATAGCCGCCCACCACCAGCGCGACGAAGGCGGCCGTCAGCGACACGATGAAGGAGCCGGCGGTGGTCGGGCCCTGGTCTTCGGTCAGGTCGGGGGCGTCATGCTTGTCGCCGGGCGCGTGGTCCAGGCTGCCGGCCAGCTTGTGGCGCCGCATGATCCATTCCGCGACCGGGCCGCCCACCACGCCGCCCAGCACCAGGCCCAGCGTGGCCGAGGTCATGGCCAGCGCCATCACGTCCTGGATGTTGTTGAAGTCGGCGAAGCGCGTGGCGTAGGCCGCGCCCGTGCCGTGCCCGCCCACCAGCGTGATGGTGCCGCCCAGCAGGCCCATCAGCGGATGCATGTCCAGCAGCCAAGCCATGCCCAGTCCCACGGCGTTCTGCAGGACCAGGAACGGGATCAGGGCCAGCAGGAACGCGATCAGCCTGGGGCCGCCCTTGGCCAGCAGCTTGAGGTTGGCGGTCAGGCCGATGCAGCCGAAGAACAGCAGCAGCAGGGTGGGTTTGATGCTGGTTTCGAGCGAGACGGAGATTCCGCCCCAGGTCGACAGCAGGTAGGCGATCACCGCGAAAAGCAGGCCGCCCACGATGGGATCGGGAATGCTGTAGCGGGCAAGAAACCCGATGCGGGTGGTGAGCACCCGTCCGACGACGAGCACCAGGCAGCAGGCCAGGAGGGATTGAACGGGCGAAAGCGAGATCATAGATACCTTTGCGCCCTGTCGGGGCGCAGTTAGATTTCCGGCTTCGGGAACCCTGCCGCCTCACACACGTGCGGCTTATGTTACGTCCGCGGCGGCAACGTTGTACATGGGGGGACGGAAGCGGCGCTACAGCGGCAGCGCGCGGGACATGTAAAGCGCTTGCGGGCCGTAGCCGGCAAGCTTTTCGGCCAGGCCGGCCGCTGCGACGTCCATGGGCGCGTAGCCGTGGCGCCGCCAATAGCCGGTCGCCGATTCCAGCGATACCAGGCTGGCCCGGCGCAGGCCAGCCTGCCCGGCGGCCGCCGCGGCGGCGCGCAGCAGCGCCTGGCCGACTCCCAGGCCCTGGGCCTGCGGCACGACCGCGCAATCATGCAGGAACCAGTGATCGGCCTTCGACGGCAGCGCTGTCAGCGCGACGTCGAGGGCCGGCGGCAGGCCCGCGTCCCAGGGATAGGAGATCAGATAGCCCAGGAGGTCGCCGCCTTCGGCGCGCGCGACCCAGCAGTGGGCAGGCGCGAGCGCCAGGCGGTTGAGGAAGAACGCCGCGCTCTCCAGCAGGAAATCGGGATAGGCCAGGGTCTGGGCGGCGAGGATGCCGTCCACGTCGCCGGCAAGCATGGGCCTGACTCGGTATTGCATGACTAACGGGAAAAACTGGAATCGGGCGCATTGTAGCGATGCCAACCTGTCCCCGCTTTGCTTGCGGCATTTCATGAAAATTCGACGAGCCCCTGCGCATACTGCCCGCCATAGTGTCCTGCAATCCGAGTTCAGCATTCCATGCATATCCAATTCCGGTCCGATCCCATAGCCGCCCAGGTGCTGGCCAAATCGTTTCCCGTGGAAGCGTTCTGGTCGACGCAGGCGGCCAACGTGCCGTACGACACCTGCGTGACCTGCGTCATCCCCTGCCTGAATGAATGCGACAACCTGCGGGTGCTGCTGCCCCTGCTGCGCAGCCGCCTCACGGCGCTGTGCTCCAGCTGGGAAGTGATCGTGGCCGACGACGGCAGCACCGACGGCACCGAGGCGCTGATGGCGCAATGGACCGAGCACGCCGGCTTTCGCTACGTGCAGCTGTCGCGCAATTTCGGCAAGGAAGCCGCGCTCAGCGCCGGCCTCGAGGCCGCCGCCGGCAATGTGGTGATCTGCATGGACGCCGACCTGCAGCATCCGCCGGCCCTGATCGAGCAGATGCTGGCGCGCTGGGCCGCTGGCGCCGAAATGGTCTATGCCGTGCGCGAAAGCCGCGCCGACGAATCCTGGCTCAAGCGCTGCGGCGCGCGCTGGTTCTACAAGCTGCTCAGCGGCGCGCGCGGCGTGGACGTGCCGCCGCATGCCGGCGATTTCCGGCTGATGGACCGTAGCGTGGTGGACGCGCTCAACGCGCTGCCCGAACGCACGCGCTTCATGAAGGGCCTGTACGCCTGGGTCGGCTTCAAGGGCGAGGCGCTGGTCTATACGCCCGACGAACGCATGCACGGCGACAGCCGCTTCAGCGGCATGCGCCTGTTCCGCCTGGCGCTGGACGGGCTTACCGCCTTCACCACCTGGCCGCTGCGCCTGGTGAGCCTGGTGGGCGTGGCGTTCGCCCTGATGGCGCTGGCCTACGCGGCCTATCTCGTGGCCGACTACCTGCTGTCCGGCAATCCGGTATCGGGCTGGACCACCATCGTCACCGCCGTGCTGTTCTTCGCCGGCGTGAACCTCATTTCCCTGGGCGTGGTGGGCGAGTACGTCGCCCGCATCTTCGACGAGGTCAAGGGCCGCCCCTTGTTCGTGGTGCGCCGCCGCCAGGGCCGCACCTGCCATCCGGACCAGGACCCGCACTGACATGTCCGCCATGACGCAACCGGGGCGTTCCAACTGGACCCCGCCGGCAGGACGCTTCCTGCTCGCCGTCGGCGCCTGGCTGGCGTGGCTGGCCTGGCTCAGGCCCCTGACGCTGCCCGACGAAGGCCGCTACGCCGGCGTCGCCTGGGACATGCTGCGCAGCGGCTCGCATGCCGTGCCGCTGCTGGACGGCATGCCGTACTTCCACAAGCCGCCGCTCTATTACTGGCTGACCGAGCTGTCCTTTTCCGTCTTCGGCGTGCATCCGTGGGCGGCGCGGGTGCCGTCCTGGCTGGCGGCCTGGGCCACGGCGGCGGCGCTGTACGGTTTCGTGCGCCGCTACCGCGACGCGGCGGCCGCCACGCTGACCGTGCTGATCCTCGCCACCATGCCGTTCTTCTACGGCGGGGCGCAGTTCGCCAACCTGGACATGCTGGTCGCCGGCATGATCGCGCTATGCCTGCTGGCCGCGGCCGACGCGGTGCTGCGCGCCGAGCGCGGCCAGGCCTGGCGCCGGATGTCGCTGGCCGCCGCCGCGCTGGCGGCGCTGGCGGTGCTGGCCAAGGGCCTGATCGGCGTGGTGCTGCCGGGCGCGATCCTGTTTCTCTGGCTGACGTGGAGGCGGTACTGGCGCGGCCTGGCCGTGCTGTTGTGGCCGCCGTCGATACTGCTTTTCATCGCGCTGGCCGCGCCGTGGTTCGTGCTGATGCAGCTGCGCTATCCCGGCTTCTACGATTACTTCTTCGTCTACCAGCATTTCCAGCGCTTCGCCGCCGGCGGCTTCAACAACGCCCAGCCATTCTGGTTCTATCTGCCGGTGGTCGCCGGGCTGAGCCTGCCCTGGTCCTTGTGGGGCGGCGCCATCCTGCGCAAGTCGTTCTGGGCCGACGGCCCGGCGCGCGACCTGAGGCGCTTCGCGCTGTTGTGGCTGGGCGTCGTGATCGTGTTTTTCTCGCTGCCGCATTCCAAGCTGGTGGGCTACGTGCTGCCGGTGCTGGCGCCGCTGGCCTTTTTGCTGTCGGAAGCCATCCTGGCGGCCTGGCGCCGCGAGACCGAGCCCGTCACGCAGCGTCTGGTCCGCCTGAGCGCGGCCGTGGCCGCCGGCATCTGCGTGATCGCGGTGGGCATCGCCGCGCACAATGCGCGCGGCAGCGCCAGCCCGCTGGCCAAGGTGGTGCGCGAGCAGGCCAGGCCGGGCGACACCTTCGTGTCCCTGCACTCCTATCCGTTCGACCTGGCCTTGTACGCCCGGGCGCCGCGGCCGATGTGGGTGGTGGACGACTGGCTCAACCCCGAGGTGCCGGTGCGCGACAACTGGCGCAAGGAACTGTACGACGCCGCCAAGTTCGATCCGCAGACCGGCGAGCAGGTATTGCTTGGCGCGGCCGAATTCAACCAGCGGCTGTGCCGCGCGCCGGATGGAGCGCGCTACTGGGTATGGGGCACCGCCTCGGACAATCAGGCCTATCTACCGCTGCAAGGCCTGGCGCCCGCGGTCACCAGCGCGAAGTACATGATGTGGCGGGTGGAAGTGGACGCGGCCCTCAGGCAGCGGGTCTGTGGCGGAATGCCCAGAGCCGGCCTGCAATAAAGGTCGCGACGGCAAGCCCGGCCAGTATCAGGGCGAGCAGGACATCGTAGCGGATGGCCGTGCTGTGCAGCAGCCACGCGTAAGCGGCTTCGTTGATGGCGAAGCCGGCGGCTGACACGAGAAAGAAACGGCGCGCTGCTACTGTCCAGGGAATAGTCGAATGTCGGAACGTCAGACGATAGTGGCCCAGGAAGGAAACCACGAAGGCGATCAGCCAGCCGATCAGGTTGGCGGCCAGCGGCGGCATCCCGAAGGCCTCCACGCAGCCCACGGCGACAGCCCAATGGGTGGAGGCGGCGGCGCATCCGACGGCAATGAAGGTGCTTACTTGTTGCAGCAGGGCGCGCATGGAAAGCGTGGCGAAATGGAAGTAAGGGGTATTGCGATGAGCAAACGTATCGTGGTCTGCGGGGACGATTTTGGCATGAATGCCGATATCGATGAAGGCATGATCGAACTGGCCGGCATGGGCCGCCTGAGCGCGGTCAGCTGCCTGTCGCAAGGGCCGTCGTTCGCCGCCCACGTGCGGCGGCTCGCGCCGCTGGACGTGGACGTCGGCCTGCACGTGAACTTCACCGAACAACTCGATCCGAACGCCGAAGCGCTGCCCGCGCTGGGCCGCCTGATCCTCAACGCCTACGCCGGACGCCTGGACGCCGCCTGGATCGACGCCCGCCTGCAGCGCCAGTTCGACGCCTTCGAGGCCGCCACTGGCCGCGCGCCCGATTACGTCGACGGCCATCAGCACGTGCACCAGCTGCCGGGCATCCGCGCGCGCCTGTTGCTGCTGCTCAAGCGCCGCTATGGCGAGAACCGGCCGTGGCTGCGTCAGACCGCGCCCGGCATGCAAAGCGGCATCCCGCTGCGTGAAGCGTTTAAGGCCCGCATCATCGGCGCGCTGGGCGCGGCCGCGCTGGCGCGCGAGGCGCGCGCCGACGGCCTGCGCACCAATCGCCGGCTGCTGGGCGTCTACGGCTTCGAAGGCGGCAAGCGGCACTACGCCGGCCTGCTACAGAACTGGCTGTTCAACGCGCGCGACTGCGACCTGCTGATGTGCCATCCGGCCGCGGCCAGCCAGGACGGCTGCGCCATGTCGCGCCAGCGCCGCGCCGAATTCGACGTGCTGGCCAGCCCCAAGCTGGGTGATTGGCTCAACGTCAACGGCGTGCATATTTCGCGGTTGCCGGCTGGGGCGTGATGGGTTTCGCGCGCTCGATACTCGGGCTTTTAGCTGGAAAATCTCGCGCTGCACCCATCCTACGATGCAACTCGTAGGATGGGTGCAGCGCGCAAATTCCTTGGCAAGAACACGAATATCGAGCGCGCGAAACCCATCACGCCCCACAAAGAAAAAACCTACCCACTAGTCAGGCTCTGCAGCAGCCACGCCCCGGCCGGCCCCAGCGCCCGGCGCCGCGACCAGACCGCATCGACCCGGATGTGGCGCGGCCAGCCCGGCGCCTTCAGCTCGGTCAGCTGGTCCTGCCCGAACCGCTGGATCATCCAGCGCGGCAGCTCGGTCCAGCCGAAACCCCGGCTGGCCATTTCCAGAAGCATCAGATAACCCGGCGCCGACCAGGTCGAATAGGCCGGCTCGGTGTCCTTGTCGCCCAGCTCGAAGGTGCTCAGGCGCAGCGCGCGCTCGGACTTCAGCTGGTCTTCGGTGACGCTGGGCAGCTTGGCCAGCGGATGGTTGCGTCCCACGCACAGCACGATCTCCGACAGTTCCGCCAGCGTGGCGTGGGCCACGTCGGGCGGATAGGTATCCTGCGCGGCCATCAGGCCCAGGTGCGCGCGCCCCTGCTGCACCAGGGCCACCACGTCCTCGTATTCCGCGATCAGGCATTCGAAGCGCAGCGCCGGATAGCGCTGGTCGATCTGGCTGAGCATGGTCTCGAAGGTTTCCGACTGGAACGTATCGGACAGCACCAGGGTGAGCCGGGGCTCCAGGCCCTCGGCCAGCTGGCTGGCGCTGCGGTTCAGGCGATCGTTGGCGGCCAGCACCTGCAAGGCCTGCCCCAGCAGCACCTGGCCGGCCTCGGTCAGGGTGGGCTGGCGCTGGCTGCGGTCGAACAGGGCCACGTTCAGGTCCACCTCCAGGTTGGCAATGGTTTCGCTGATGGTGCTCTGGCTTTTGCCCAGCTTGCGGGCCGCGGCGGAAAACGTGCCTTCCGAGGCGACCTGGGCGAAAGCGGCCAGGGATTCCAGTGAATGGCGCATGGGATGTCCGGCAAAATAGATATCGGTTTTTCCGATGAAAACCATCTTTATCGTACCGGAAATATCGTGGAAAATCCGTTCCGTTCAGTAGTAACCGACCTCAGGTGGGTCATGACGCAAGCCAAGAAATCCCTCAAAGAACGCTTTTTCCACGCCTTTCTGTTCGAAGTCCTGGCCATCGGCCTGTGCGCGCCGGCGGCCGCCTGGGCCATGGGCAAATCCCTGTTCGAGATGGGCGTGCTGACGGCCGTGATCGCCTGGATCGCGCTGGTCTGGAACATGATCTACAACGCTGGATTCGACCGAGTTGAGAACCACTACGGCTGGACCCGCAACCTGAGGGTCCGGGTGCTGCACGCCTGCGGCTTCGAGATCGGCCTGATCCTGATCGTGATCCCGCTGGCCGCCTGGTGGCTGAGCATCAGCCTGTGGCAGGCCTTCGTGCTCGATATCGCGCTGGTGCTGTTCTATCTGCCGTACGGCTTTCTGTACAACCTGGCCTACGACCGCTCGCGTCCCTACGTCATGAAATGGCTGAGCCGCAACGAGCCGGTCGCGGTCGCGCGCCAGACGCCCTGCGCGTAAGCGCGCCGGCGCGGCTTCAGCCCGCGCGGCCGCGGTAGGCGCGGCTGGCGTCGCGCATGAAACTGCCGACGGCGGTTTCGTACTGCGCGCCGCTGCGGAAGGCGCCCGAATGCGAGGCGCCTTCGATCTTCACCAGGCGCTTGAGGTCCGGCGCCACGTTGCGCGCGGCGGCGTAGAGCTCGTCGCTCATCGTATGCGGCACGACGCGGTCGGCGGTGCCGTGCATGAACAGCATGGGCGTGTGCAGGCTGGCCAGTTTCTCCACCGAATCGAAGGGCTGGGTGACCAGCAGGCCGGCGCCCGGCATCTTGCCCCAGCGCAGCGTGGCCAGCATCGCGCCGATGCTGGTGAAGCTGGATTCCACGATCAGGCCGGCGAAGTCCGGCTGTTCCGGACGCGCGGCCAGGTCGATGGCGATCGCGCCGCCCAGACTGTGGCCATAGATGAAGCGGCGCGCCGGGTCCGGCTGCAGCCGGGCCAATTCCTTGAGACCCGCGATGGCGTCTTCCTGGGCGGTGCGCTCGGAAGGCAGCAACGCGGTCGAGGCCCCGAAGCCGCGGTAGTCGATGGCCAGTACGGAATAGCCCATGCGCGTCCAGCCCTCGATGCGAAAGGCGCTGCCGTTCAGGTTCCAGCGCGCGCCGTGCAGGTACAGCACGGTGGGGGCGTCGGCCCGCGGGCTCTGCCAGTACCAGGCGCGCACGTGATCGCCGCCGGCCAGCGGCAGGTCATATACCTGGGTGCCGGCGGCCGGCTCGCGCCACCAGGTCTGGGGTTCGGCCTGGGGCGAGAAAATCGTCTGGCGTTGCCAGGAGTCGAGCTGGGTGCAGCCCACCACGCCGGCGCCCGTGAGCAGGGCGGCGGCCAGCAGTCGGCGCAGGGCGGGGCGGGATAGTGCGGGCATGAACGATATGACCCGGGCAGGGCGGCGGGGTTCCGGCATCAGCATACTAGCGGGTCAGCGCCAGCCAGGCCTGGGCGGCGTGCGACAGATAGCCGCCGCGGCGCCAGACCAGCACCATTTCCCAGTCCGTGCCAGCGTCGCGCAGCGGCACGCGGGCCACGCCGGCATGCAGTTCCTCGCGCGCCTTCAGGCGCGGCAGAAAGGCCACGCCCAGGCCGGCCGCCACCAGCGCCACGATGAAATCCACCTGGCTGCTGCGCGCCGCGATCGTGGGGGCGAAGCCGGCGCGCTGGCAGGCGTCATGCAGGATGCGGTTGAGTGCGAAGCCGGTCTCGAACAGGATGAAAGGCGAGTCCCGCAGCTCGCGCAGGCTGACCGACGCGGCGCCCGCGCTGGGATGGTCGGCGGGCATCAGCGCCACCAGCGGCTCGCGCGCCACGGGCTGCCATTCGAAATGCTCGGGCACCGGCTTGAGCGAGGCCGCCAGCTCGATTTCGCCGGCCATCACCATTTCCTCCAGACGCCGGCTGCCGTGTTCCACCAGGCTGATTTCCACCTGCGGATAGCGGCTGCGAAAGCGCGCGAAAAGCGGCGCGAACAGCGTGCTGCTGCCCAGCGGCGGCAGGCCCAGCCGCAGCACGCCGCGCTTGAGGCCCTTCAGTTCGTCCAGCTCCGCGTACAGGTCGTCGCGCTGGGCCAGCATGGCCTGCGCGCGGCGGTAGACGATTTCGCCGGCCGCCGTCAGCCGCGGCGGCTGGGCGTGGCGGTCCAGCAACGGCATGCCCAGCTCGTCCTCGAGCTGGCGCACCGCCTTGCTGACGGTGGGCTGGGTGGCGTAGACGGCCTTGGCCGCCTGGGAAAAACCGCCCCGGCGGACCACCTCGACCAGCGCGCGCAGGGGGCGCAGTTCCATGGTTATGCCTGATTGGAATACGGTGGATTCAATGAATTCATTTTATCTATGGCGCGCGCCGGCGTAAAACATAGGTATGCCGCTGGAAGTCCTGCCGATGTTTTTGTCCCGTTATTCCATCCTCGCGCGCAGCGCCCTGCGCCGCAGCCGCGTCCTGCAAATCTGCCTGATCGTCCTGTTTTCCTGGCTGGGCCAGGCGCTCGCCGGGTGGCTGGGGCTGCCCATACCGGGCGCGGTCATCGGCATGGCCATCGTGCTGCTCCTGCTGGCCACGCGCCGCCTGCCGGTGCGCAGCGTGCACCGCGGCGCCAGCTGGCTGCTGGGCGAAATGCTGCTGTTCTTCGTTCCCGCCGTCATGTCGCTGCTGGACCACCGCGAATTCCTCGGGCTGCTGGGGCTGAAGCTGCTGGCCGTCATCGTGCTGGGCACCGTGCTGGTGATGGCGGGCACGGCGCTGACCATAGACCTCTGCTACCGCTGGATGAACCGCCATGCCGGTTGATTTCAATCTGCTGTTCTGGCCGGCGGCGACGGTGCTGGCCTACGCCGGCGCCCGGCTGTTCTACCGCCGCTACGCCTATTGGTGCACCTCGACGCTGGTGGTGGCGCCGGCCCTGCTGCTGGCGCTGGCGATCGCGCTGCACACCGGCTATCGCGACTACATGGCCGGCTCGCACTGGCTGATGGCGATGCTGGGCCCGGTGATCGTGGCGTTCGCGCTGCCGCTCTACCAGCAGCGCGCGCTGATCCGCCGCTACTGGCCGGTGCTGGCCGCCGGCGTCGCGGTCGGCAGCCTGGTGGCCGGCGCCAGCGCGTGGTTGCTGGGCAGCCTGCTGGACCTGCCGCCCGACCTCCGGCTGAGCCTGCTGCCGCGTTCGGTGGCCACGCCTTTCGCCGTGGAAGTGTCCACACACGTGGGCGGCATGCCCGACCTGACCGCGGTGTTCGTGATCGTGACCGGCGTGTTCGGCGCGGCCATCGGCCAGCTGATGCGCCGCTGGCTGCCGCTGCGCTCGGCCCTGGCGCGCGGCGCGCTGTTCGGCATGGGCGCCCACGGCGCGGGCACCGCCAAGGCCCGCGAACTGGCGGCCGACGAGGGCGCGGTGGCCGGCCTGGTCATGGTGATGGCGGGCCTGTTCAACGTGCTGGTCACGCCGGCCGTGGTGGTGGCTTTGCGGGCCTAGTCCGGCAGGGTCAGTGCACCAGTTCGAGGGCCACCGGATACAGCGAGGCCACCAGCAGCAGCGCCATGCTGATGTTGAAGGCGCGGATCGCCCAGGGCCGGTGCAGCACGCGGCGCAGCGCCGTGCCGAAGGTGACCCAGATGCCGATGCTGGGCAGATTGACGATGCCGCAGACCAGCGTGGCGATGACCAGGTTGGCGAAAAAGCTGTTCTGCGGCGTGTAGGTGGCCACCACGCCCACGGCCATCACCCATGCCTTGGGGTTGACCCACTGGAAGGCCGCGGCCTGCAGGAACGTGAAGGGCTTGCCGCGCACCTCGCCGTCCTCCATGGCGCCCGAATTGGCGATCTTCCAGGCCAGGTACAGCAGGTAGGCCGCGCCCACGTACTTCAGCACGGTGTACAGCTGCGGCATCTGCTGGAACACCGAGCCCAGCCCGACGCCCACCAGGAAGATCATCAGCGTGAAGCCGAGGTTCACGCCCAGCAGGTGCGGCATGCTGCGGCGAAAGCCGAAGTTCAGGCCCGAGGACGCCAGCATCACGTTGTTGGGGCCGGGCGTGATCGAGCTGACCAGCGCGAACATGGCCAGCGGACCGAGCAGGGACAGCGACATCAGGGGCACGTCGGCCCATTGGGAAGGGAGCAGATTCATTTAGGGGTCCTGACTATGGCGCGGCGTCCGCCGGCGATCACGACGATCACGGCGGCGGCGAAGAAGAAGGTCGCCGTTTCCACGGATTCGTCAAACAACGCTGCCGCGGCCACCACCGTAAGAAAGGGCTGCAGCAACTGAACTTGTCCCACGCGGGCGATCCCGCCCACGGCCAGGCCGCGATACCAGGCGAAGAATCCCAGGAACATCGAGCCGAACGCCAGGTAGGCGCAGGCCAGCACGACCGACGAGCTGGGCCAGCTGGCCTGCGCGGCCATCCAGCCTACGGGGGCCGCCACGACCGGGGCGCTGATCACCAGCGCCCAGCATATTGTGCGCCCGCCGCCCAGCGTGCGCGAGGCCCGCGCGCCTTCGGCATAGCCCATGCCGCCCAGCACCACCGCCACCAGCAGCCACAGATCGCCCAGCGACAGCGTGCCGTGGCCCTGGCGCAGGGCGTAGGCGGTGACCAGCGCGGCGCCCAGCAGGGCCCAGGCCCAGAATGCCGGCGACGGGCGCTCGCCGCTGCGCAGCGCCGCGAAGGCCGCCGTCGACAGCGGCAGCAGGCCGTTGAACACTGCGCCGTGCGACGAAGGCACGGTCTGCATGGCGAAGGAGGAGGCCAGCGGCCAGCCCACCACGATGCCCAGCGCGGCCAGGATCACGCCGGGCCATTCCTCGCGGTTCGGCCGCCGCGCGCGCGTCAGCCACAGCAGCGCCACGGCCGGCACCGCCGCCACCAGCGCCCGGCCCAGCCCGATCAGCAGCGGGTCCAGTTCGGCCACGGCCAGCCGCGTCATGGGCAGCGTCAGGGAAAAGACCAGCACGCCCAGGAAGCCATAGGCGTAGCCCTCCCAGACGGGGCCGGCCGCCTTGGCGGCGGCCGGGGAGGAGGGATAGAACGCAGGACGGGTCATGGGCGCCACCAGTTGCAGGTTTTCGTGATTGCTGCCACTCTACGCATAGTCATCGGTACAGTACCGGTACACTTTGGCATATCACTTTAATCACTGGCCTGGTGAAATCTCCATGACAGTTGCCCCCGCGCTCTCATCCTCCCCGCCCTGGCAGCCGGTGCGCCAGGCCGACGCCACCCTGGTGACGCAGCTGGCCGACGGCCTGGCCCGCCGCATCGACGAGCAGGGCCTGCGGCCCGGCACCCGGCTGCCGTCCATCCGCAAGATGGCCGAACAGTCCGGCGTCAGCCGCTTTACGGTGGTGGAAGCCTACGACCGGCTGGTGGCGCGTGGCCTGGTGCAGTCGCGCCGGGGCGCGGGGTTTTTCGTGCGGGCGCGCAGCGGCCCGCTGGCGGCCTCCGCCACGGCGCCGTCCGCCGCTTCGCTGGCGCCGCCGGCGCGCATCGACGTGGCCTGGCTGCTGCGCAGCATGTTCCGCGAAACCGCCGCGCTCGGCATGCCGGGCGGCGCGGGCCTGCTGCCGCCGGACTGGCTGGATCCCGAAATGGTGGCCGGCGCGGTGCGCGCGGTCGGGCGCTCGGTGCGCGGCCACCTGGTCAGCTACGGTCATCCCCAGGGCTTCGCGCCGCTGCGCCAGCAGATCGCCGCCTCGCTGCAGAACGACGGCGTGCCGGCGCATCCGGAGCTGAACCTGCTCACGACCAACGGCGTCACGCACGGCCTGGATCTGATCGCGCGGCACCTGGTCAAGCCGGGCGACACCGTGCTGGTCGAAGACCCGGCCTGGTTCGTCATTTTCGGCCGCCTGGCGGCCTTCGGCGCGCGCCCCATCGGCGTGCCGCGCGGCCCCGACGGCCCCGACATCGCGCTGCTCGAACAGCTGGCCGCGCAGCACAAGCCCAAGCTCTTCATCGTCAACAGCGCGGTGCACAACCCCACCGGCCATACCCTGTCGGCCGGGGCGGCCTACGACATCCTGCGCATCGCCGAGCGCCACGATTTCATGGTGGTCGAAGACGACACCTACGGCGAACTGCATCCCGGCGGGGCCATGAAGCTGGCGGTGCTGGACCGCCTGAAACGCGTGATCCTGGTGGGCGGCTATTCCAAGATGCTGGCGGCCAGCCTGCGCGTGGGCTATCTGGCGGCCAATCCCGACATCCTGCAGAAGCTGGCCGACCTGAAGATGCTGGCCGGCCTGACCTCGCCCGAACTGGGCGAACGGGTCGTGCACCGGGTGCTGATGGAAGGGCAGTACCGGCGCCATATCGAACGGGTGCGCGCGCGCGTGGACGAGGCCCGCCAGCGCTGCCTGAAGGGCCTGCTCAAGCTGGGAATGACGGTGCATCACGAACCGAATGCGGGCATGTTCGTCTGGGCCGATTGCGGCCGCGACAGCGAGGAGCTGGCGCGGGTGGCGGCCGACCACGGCATGCTGCTGGCGCCGGGCACGCTGTTCTCGCCGTCGCAGGCGCCCTCCAGCATGCTGCGTTTTTCGGTCACCATCGCCGATCACCGGGGAATCTGGGCGGACCTGGAAAAAATCTTCGCGCAAACCGGCGCGGGCATTCAATAATATAAAAAGCCCTCATTACCAAGCCATATAAGGAATCGTCATGTCCGCACCCATCAAACCCCTGACCCAGAATTTCGCCGTCGCCCCGCAGCTCGGCCCGGACGACATGGCGGACGTCGCCGCCGCCGGCTACAAGAGCGTCATCATCAACCGTCCCGATTTCGAAGGCGGCCCCGACCAGCCCACCGCCGCCGACGTGTCCAAGGCCGCGCAGGCCGCCGGCCTGCAGATCGAATACCAGCCCGTGGTGGGCAGCGCCATGACCGCCGCCGACGTCCAGCGCTTCGCCGAACTGCTGCGCACGCTGCCCGGTCCGGTACTGGCGTATTGCCGCACCGGCACCCGCTGCACCAACCTGTTCGCCGCCGCGCAGCAACTGGGCTGAGGCCGCGCTTGACGCGCATCAAGCACATCGGGTTCACATTGATGTACGCGTAGCGGGTTTCCGGTAGCATGGAGACTCCTCTCAAACAGGAGCAGGCAGATGTTCAAGAAGATCCTGATTCCCACCGACGGCTCGCCGCTGTCGGCGCAAGCCGCCAACGCGGGTATTTGTTTTGCGCGTTCCGTAGGCGCTGAAGTCGTCGCGCTGTACGTCACGCAGCCGTTCGCGGCCACCATCGGCTTCGACGGCATGGCCGCGGCCTATGCCATCACCGACGAAGACTACGAAAAGGCCTCGGCCGAACAGGCCGACAAGTACCTCAAGCAGATCACCGACCGCGCCGACACCGCCGGCGTGAAGTCCGAGGCGCGCGCCGTGTCCAACTTCAATGTGGCCGACGGCATCGTGCAGGCCGCCGCCGACGCCGGCTGCGACCTGATCTTCATCGGCAGCCACGGCCGCAGCGGTCTGTCGCGCCTGCTGCTGGGCAGCGTCACGGCCAAGGTGCTGTCGCTGGCCAGCACCGCCGTGCTGGTCTACCGCGTCAAGGAAGACAAGAAGTAAGTCCTTCCGCGCAGGTCGCCCCGAACCCCTCCGCAGCGAGGGGTTTTTTTGCGCCCGGCGCGGCGCGCAAGCGGGCCGCGCGCGTCTTTGTATCTTGCGGCGGCGGGCGTAATATTCATGCATCAGCGCGGGCGCGGCCTCGCCACTACGCAGTCCTTCACGCGGCCTCGCGCCCGCCGCGGCAAGGCCCGGTCGGGCCTGCCGTCTTTGCCTGGCGACTTCAAAGGAAGAGGCCATGACTCGCAAGACGCGTATCGAGCTATACCGCAACATCGGCATCAGCGCCCACATCGACGCGGGCAAAACGACGACCACCGAGCGCATCCTCTTCTATACCGGCATCACCCACAAGATCGGCGAGGTGCACGATGGCGCCGCGGTGATGGACTGGATGGAGCAGGAGCAGGAGCGCGGCATCACGATCACCTCGGCCGCCACCACCGCCTTCTGGAAAGGCATGGCCGGCAACTATCCCGAGCACCGCATCAACATCATCGACACGCCCGGCCACGTGGACTTCACCATCGAGGTCGAGCGCTCCATGCGCGTGCTGGACGGCGCGGTCATGGTGTATGACGCGGTCGGCGGCGTGCAGCCGCAATCCGAGACCGTCTGGCGCCAGGCCAACAAGTACAAGGTGCCGCGGCTGGCCTTCGTCAACAAGATGGACCGCGTGGGCGCGGACTTCCTGCGCGTGCAGCGCCAGATCGCCGAGCGCCTCAAGGGCGACGCCGTGCCGATCCAGCTGCCGGTGGGCGCCGAAGACCATTTCGAAGGCGTGATCGACCTGGTCAAGATGAAGGCCATCATCTGGGACGAGGCCAGCCAGGGCGTGCGTTTCGAATACCAGGACATCCCGGCCGCGATGCAGGCGCAGGCCCAGGAATGGCACGACAAGATGGTCGAGAAGGCCGCCGAAGCCAACGAGGCGCTGCTGGAGAAATACCTGGCGGGCGAGCCGCTGACCGAGGAAGAGATCAAGCAGGGCCTGCGCCAGCGCACGGTGGCCAACGAGATCGTGCCCATGCTGTGCGGCAGCGCGTTCAAGAACAAGGGCGTGCAGGCCATGCTGGACGCGGTGCTCGACTACCTGCCGTCGCCGGTCGACGTGCCGGCCATCAAGGGCCATGACGAGCGCGACCGCGAGATCGAGCGCCATCCCGCCGACAACGAGCCGTTCTCGGCCCTGGCCTTCAAGATCATGACCGATCCCTTCGTCGGCCAGCTGGTGTTCTTCCGCGTGTATTCGGGCGTGGTGAAGTCGGGCGACTCGGTGTTGAACCCGGTCAAGGGCAAAAAGGAAAGGCTGGGCCGCATCCTGCAGATGCACGCCAACGAGCGCCGCGAAATCACCGAGGTCTATGCCGGCGACATCGCCGCGGCGGTGGGGATCAAGGACGTCACCACCGGCGACACGCTGACCGATCCGGCGCACGTCATCATCCTGGAACGCATGGTCTTCCCGGAGCCGGTGATATCGCAGGCGGTCGAGCCCAAGACCAAGGCCGACCAGGAAAAAATGGGCATCGCGCTGGGCCGCCTGGCGCAGGAAGACCCGTCCTTCCGCGTGCGCACCGACGAGGAGTCGGGCCAGACCATCATCTCGGGCATGGGCGAGCTGCACCTGGAAATCCTGGTGGACCGCATGAAGCGCGAGTTCGGCGTCGAGGCCACGGTGGGCAAGCCGCAGGTGGCCTACCGCGAAACCATACGCAAGACCTGTGCCGAGGTCGAGGGCAAGTTCGTCAAGCAGTCCGGCGGGCGCGGCCAGTACGGCCACGTGGTGCTGAAGCTCGAACCGCAGGAACCCGGCAAGGGTTATGAGTTCGTCGACGCGATCAAGGGCGGCGTGGTGCCGCGCGAGTTCATCCCGGCGGTGGACAAGGGCGTGCGCGAGGCGCTCAACGCCGGCGTGCTGGCCGGCTATCCCGTGGTGGACGTGAAGGTGACGCTGTTCTTCGGTTCCTACCACGACGTGGATTCGAACGAGAACGCGTTCCGCATGGCCGGCTCGATGGCGTTCAAGGAAGGCATGCGCCGGGCCGACCCGGTGCTGCTGGAACCCATGATGCAGGTCGAGGTGGAAACGCCCGACGATTACACCGGCAACGTCATGGGCGACCTGTCCTCGCGCCGCGGCATGGTCCAGGGCATGGAGGACATCGCCGGCGGCGGCGGCAAGCTGGTGCGCGCCGAAGTGCCGCTGGCCGAGATGTTCGGCTATTCGACCTCGCTGCGTTCGCTTACCCAGGGCAGGGCGACCTACTCCATGGAGTTCAAGCATTACGCCGAGGCCCCGCGCCAGGTGGCGCAGGAAGTGATTGCGGCCCAGGGCACGGGCCGCTGAGGCGGCTCAGGCCGCCGCGGCGGCCGCGCCCGTCGCGGCCGCGCGCCGGCGCGTCGAGGCCAGTCGCACGCCGAACAGAATCATCACGAAGCCGTAGGCGTGGAACAGCTGCGGCGCCTCGCCCAATAGCGGCCAGGCCAGCAGCGCCGCATACACCGGCACCAGGAACATGGCCAGTCCGGCCGTGGCCGGGCCGGCCTGGCTGATCAGCCGGCCGTATACGTAGTAGGCGCCCAGGCTGGGCACCACGGCCAGGAACAGCAGCGTCGCCGCCAGCCGCGGATCGGTCCATGGCGGCACGGCGCCGCTGGCCGCCTCGATCGCCGCGAACGGCGCCAGCGCCAGCACGCCACCCAGCATCAGCGTCGCCAGGCGCGCGCTGTCGGGCACCGCCGCCGGCAGGCTCAACCGCTTCTGCAGCACCGTATAGAGCGCCCAGCCGGTGGCGGCCAGCAGCACCCACAGGTCGCCCTGGCCGAAAGCCAGGCGCGCCAGCGCCTGCGCATCGCCGCGCGACAGCACCGTCAGCACGCCGCCCAGCGCCAGCGCCAGGCCCGCGGCGCGCAGGGCCGACAAAGGCTTGCGCCAGATCGCCGCTTCCAGCAGGGCCACCAGAATGGGGCTGCACGAGAAAATCAGCGCGATATTGGTGGCGCTGGTGGTCTGGGCGCCGATGTACTGCGGCGCCACCGCCACGCCCATGCCCAGCACCGCTAGCGGCAGCAGCGACGGCAGGCTGCGGCGCAGCGTCTGGCGGTGCGCGCGCAGCGCCGGCGCGGCCAGCGGCAGCAGGATCAGCAGGGCGATCAGCCAGCGGCCGAAGGCGAGAAACACAGGGGGGAGGCTGGCGTCGTGGGCCCAGCGGGCCGCGACCATGTTGGAGGCGAATAGCGCCGGGGCGGTAAGAAGCATGGCGGTGCCGGACAGGCCCAGGCCGGATCTTGCGGGTGCTGCTGCTGCGAAGGACATGATTTCCCGCCGCGCGGATCGGCGCGCGGCATGATGCGTTGGAACTGCCGGCGCGCGCGCCGGGTTGTGCCGCAGCGAGCGCGCCGAAATCCGACGGCCGGGGTAGGCGGCCGTCTTGCAGGAAAGTCTACGGCGGGTAGCGAAAAATAGGTTTCCTGATTCACGCCTGATTGGCGGATATAGGAAAATATCTATCCTCTAGAATTGATATTCAGAGAGATTTTCTCCTGGAGTGCCTGTCATCGTGTCCGCCATGCCCAAAATCGACGAAACCGACCGCAAGATCCTGCGCGCGCTGCGCGCCGACGGGCGGCTCACCAACCTGAAGCTGGCCGAGCAGGTGGGGCTGTCGCCCACGCCGTGCTGGAACCGCGTGAAGGCGCTGGAAGAGGCCGGGGTGATCGAGGGCTACGCCGCGCTGTTGAACCAGAAGGCGCTGGGCCTGCCCGATACCGTCATGATCGAGGTCACGCTGGAGCACCACGACGACGACACGCTGGCGCGCTTCGGCGAGGAAATCACGCGCCTGCCGGAAGTGGTCGAGGCCTTTCTCGTGACCGGCGAGTACGACTACCTGATCAAGGTGGCGGTGGCGGGCACCGAGGGCTACGAGTCCTTTCTGCGCAAGCGCCTGTACAAGCTGCGCGGCGTGCGCCACAGCCGCTCCACCTTCGTGCTGCGGCGGCTCAAGCACACGCCTTCGGTCGAGCCCTGATCAGCCGCCGATGAATTCCTCGATGGCGCCGTTGAAGGCGCGCGGATTGCCCAGGTTCATGCCGTGCGAGGAGCCGGCGATGGTCACCCGGTGCGCGTGCGGCAGCCATTGCGCCAGCGCGTCGAGCACGGCGGGGTAGGGGGCGGGGCTCAACGCGCCGCCGATCAGCAGCGTGGGCATTTTCAGGGAGCCGATCTGCTGCGGCGTCAGCGCGGCGGGCGTCTCGCGCGCCTGGCCGAACAGCGTGCCGACGTTGTCGCGCACCATCTCCTTGAACCAGGGCACCATGCGCTGCCAGGTGTTGGGGCCGGTCACGGTATCGACGAACAGCGCCAGGCCGGCTTCGGTTTCGCCGGCGCGGATGAGCTCCAGCGCGCGCAGCCGGAAACCGCCGCGGTGGTCGTCCGCGCCGGGCAGCGGCAGGCCGGGATCGGCCAGGGTCAGGCTGCGCAGCGCGTCGGGACGGCGCAGCGCCGCTTCCAGCGCCACGCGCCCGCCGCGGGAATGGCCCACCAGATGGGCCGGGCCGCCGGCCACGGCGTCGATGAATTCCAGCACGTCGCTGGCGTGCTGCTCGATCGAAAAGCCGTCGCCCGCGCCGTCCCAGGCTTCCGGCCAGTAGCGGCGCAGGCATACCGCCAGCACGCGGAACGACCGCCCCAGCGGCGCCATCTGCGACTTCCAGTAGCGGCTGTCGGACAGGGAGCCATGCACCAGCACCAGCGGCGCGCCGCTGCCATACTCGGTGTAGGACATGGCATAGCCGCCGATCGGCGCGGTTTGCAGGGGCAGGACGGGTTCGGAACGCATGGGAGTCTTGTGCAAAAGCCAGGTGCGCATTCTAGCTCCCCAGCCATCGCGGGCCGGCGCTGATAAACTCGTTTTCCGTTGCGCCGGCCTATCCCAGCGCCGGCATCGCCTGAAACGGAGCCCGCCACGATGTCCCCCGAGTCCCTCGCCGCCCTGCCCGAATCCGCTCGCCGCGTCGCCCAGCTGCTGCTGGACCTGGGGCACGACAAGCCCGTCGTGGTGCTGCCGCAGACCGGCAAGACCTCGGCCGAAGCGGCGGCCGGGCTGGGCTGCGAAGTGGCGCAGATCGCCAAGTCCATCATCTTCCGCCGCGCCGCCGACGATGCGCCGGTGCTGGTGATCGCCAGCGGCGTGAACCGGGTCGACGAGGCCAAGGTGGCCGCGCAGGTCGGCGAACTGGCCAAGGCCGACGCCAAGTTCGTGCGCGACATGACCGGCTATGCCATCGGCGGCGTCTGCCCCATCGGCCACACGGTCAAGCCGGTGATGCTGCTGGACGCGGACCTGTTCAACTACGAAAGCCTGTGGGCCGCCGCCGGCCATCCTCATGCCGTGTTCAACCTGACGCCGCGGCAATTGGCGGACATGACCGGCGCGCCGGTCGCCGACGTGGCGCAGCGCGCCTGAGCCGTCCTTAGCGCGGGCGCGCCTCCAGCCCGTCTATCAGCACCTGCCGCAAGCCGCGCGAGCAGGTTTCGACGCGCCCCTGCACCCCATACACCGCCGCCAGCGAGGCCGGCGTGATGACTTCGGCGGGGGCGCCCGCCGCGTGCAGCCGTCCGCCGTGGATCATGACCGCGCGGTCCGCGTGCTGCAGGGCCGCGTTCAGGTCGTGCAGCACGATCAGGCTGATGAGGCCGTGCTCGCGCGTTTCCTGCCTGAGCAGGCGCATCACGTGGAACTGGTAGTTCAGGTCCAGCGCCGACAGCGGTTCGTCCAGCAGCAGCACGCGCGGATGGCGCACCAGCGCCTGCGCCAGGCCGACCAGCTGTTTCTGCCCGCCGGACAGCGCATCCAGGTAGTGCAGCGCCAGATGGGCGATGCCCAGCCGTTCGAGCAGCCGCTCGACGCTGCGGGCATCGGCCGCCGCGGCGTCGCCGCCGCTGGCCCGCGCCGCCACCAGCACCGATTCCAGCACCCGCAGGTGCACCGCAGCGGGCAGGCTCTGCGGCAGATAGACCACGTGGCGCGCGCGTTCGCCGAAGTTCAGCCGGATCAGGTCCTGTTCGCCCAGCCGGGCGCTGCCGGCGCGGGTCCGGACCAGGCCGGCCAGCGCCTTGAGCAGCGTGGACTTGCCGCTGCCGTTGGGGCCGAGCAGGGCGGTGACTTCGCCGGCGGCCAGCGCCGGCAGGCCCAGCCCGTGCAGCACGTCGCCGCGCCCGTAGCCGGCGCAGAGCCCTTCGATGGCGAGTTGCGGGCTCATGGCAGTTGCCGGCGCAGGACCACCGCCACGAAGAAGGGGATGCCGACCAGCGCGGTCACGATGCCCACCGGCACGATCACGCCGGGCACGAGGTTCTTGGACGCGATCGAGGCCAGCGACAGGATCACCGCGCCCACCAGCGCGCTGCCGGGCAGGTAATAGCGGTGATCTTCGCCGAACAGCCGGCGCGCGATATGGGGCGCCACCAGCCCGATGAAGCCTATCGTGCCGACGAAGGCGACGGCCAGCGACGACAGCAGGCTGACGCGCGCCAGCGCCGCGACGCGCACGCGGCGCACGTCCACGCCGAAGCTGGCGGCGCGGTCTTCGCCCAGTCGCAAGGCGGTCAGCTTCCAGGACTGGCGCATGGCCAGCGGCAGGGCCAGCGCAACGGCGGCCGCCAGCACGGCCACCGCGGCCCAGCCCGGGCGCGCCAGGCTGCCCAGGGTCCAGAACACCAGGTTCTGCAGGGCTTCGGCGCTGGCCATGAACTGCACCAGCGAAACCAGCGCGTTGAAGGTGAACAGCATGGCGATGCCGAACAGCACCACAGTCGACGTATTCATGCCGCCCCAACGGGTCACCGCGTCCAGCAGCAGCGCGGCCAGCAGCGCGAACAGAAACGCGTTGCCGGCCACCAGCCAGCCGTCGGGGATGCCCGGCACGCCCAGCTGCAGCACGATGGCCAGCGAGGCCCCGAAGGCGGCCGCCGAAGACACGCCCAGCGTGAACGGGCTGGCCAGCGGGTTGTTCAGGATGGTCTGCATCTCGGCGCCCGCCAGGCCCAGCGCCATGCCCACCAGGGCGGCCAGCAGGGCCGAGGGCAGGCGGATGTCCCAGACGATGACGCGGGTGGTGGGATCGGCGGCGGCGGGCGCGGTCAGCGTCTGCCACAGGTCGCGCCACGGCAGGCCGGAAGGGCCCAAGGTGAAATCGGCCAGCAGCGCCATGAAAATCGCCGCCAGCAGCAGGGCGATCAGCCCCGCGCGGCGGCGCAGGATATGCCGGTAGGCGGCAACCGCCATTACTGGAGCAGCTGCAGGCGGCTCTTGGCGGTGCCGGCGGCCGGCGTGGTGGGGTAGTCGCGCACGATGCGCTGCAGCGTCGTCTTGGCGCCGGCGCGGTTGTTCAGCTCGATCTGGCTGCCGGCGATGACCAGCAGCGCATCGGGGGCGCGCGCGTTGTCGGGGGATTTTTCGACCATGGCGTTGAGCTGTTCGATGGCGCCCTTGAAGTCCTTCAGCGCGTAGCGGCTGCTGCCCAGGTAGAACTGGGCGCTGGGCGCGAGCTGGCTGGAGGGGTAGAGCGCGGTGAACGCGGCGAACGACTCGGAGGCGTCCTTGTACTGGCCCTTGCGGAAGAGGTCGATGGCGCCGTCATAGGCGGCCTGTTCCTGCGGGTCGCCGGCATTGGCGCCCGGCGGGTTGGTGCTGCCGGCGGCGCCGCCCGGGCGCGCGCTGGGCTGCTGGCGCGACACCAGTTCGAGCTGGTCGCGCAGTTGGGCGATTTCCTGCTGCAGGGACTGGATCTGGTCGGCAAGCTGCAGCTTGGCGCGCTGGTTCTGCTCGTTCTGCTGCTGAACCTGCTTGCGCAGATCCAGGATAGCCCGACGGGCCTCATCGTCGGAAAAAGCGTGGGCCGGCGCCGTCAGGGCGGCAAGCACCAGGCCGGTGGCCACAATAAGGGGACGCAGGGACAGAACGTTATCGCGCATGAAAATTCCCGGGTATAAAAACAAACGTCGGGACGGCCGGCTGACCGTCCCGACGCGTGGTAGGACACTCGACTATACGGAAAGTTTAGCGGCGATAGACGATATCGGCACGGCGGTTTTCCGCAAAATCGGCTTCCGACGTACCGGTCGCCTTCGGCTTTTCCTTACCGAAGCTGATGGTTTCGATCTGGTTGTCGCTGACGCCCAGCAGGGTCATCATGCGGCGCACGGCGTCGGCACGGCGCTGGCCCAGGGCCAGGTTGTACTCGGAACCGCCGCGTTCGTCGGTGTTGCCTTCGATCTTGATGTTTTGCTGCGGGTGCGAGGCCAGGTACTTCGCGTGGGTTTCGACCAAACCGCGGTACTGGTCCGACACCGTGTAGCTGTCGAAGTCAAAGTACACCGAGCGCTGTTGCGCCAGGATGCTTTGGGGGTTGAAGGGATCAAGGATTTCGCCGGAGCTCGACGACGATCCTTGGCCAGCGCCTCCGCCCTGACCCGCTTTATCGTCGAGAGGGACGGAGCTGCAGGCTGCCAGGGCGGCAGCCAGAGCGGCGATGGTTAGGCTTTTGGCAATGCGCGACTTCATGATAGTTCCTTTGCAAAGAGAGTCACACGTGTTATCGGGTAAATGGGCCCCAAGTCGGTTCACGTATTTCCCCGTTCAGTACCGATAGCGTCTGCCGTACGCGGCCATCGCTCGAGACACCTGCAAGCACGCTACGACCGTTTTGAACGGCGGCGTAAAGCACTTGCATTCCATTAGGCGCGAAGCTAGGGGACTGATCGTCACGACCATCGGTCAGCAAAGTCTCGGCACCTGAGGACAGGTTCAACGACGCGATACGAAACGCGCCGTCGCGTTTCGCAACGTACAGCAGCGTCGATCCGTCGGGGGAAATTCGGGGTGAGATGTTGTAACCACCATTAAACGTGAGGCGGCGGGCTTCGCCGCCACTCGAGCCGGTCTGGTAGATCTGCGGCCCGCCGCTGCGGTCACTCGTAAAGATAATGGATGCCCCGTCCGGCGTAAAGCGCGGTTCGGTGTCGATGCCGGGAGAACGCGTCACACGGGTCGGATTGGAGCCGTCGGACGCATTAACGATGTAAATTTGCGACAAACCATCGCGGGTCAGAGCCACCGCGAGCTTGGAGCCGTCGGGCGACCAGCCGGGTGCACTATTGTTACCTTTGAAGTTGGCGACGGGAACGCGCGCGCTGGAAGCCAGATTGTGCACGTACACGACAGGTTTGCCGGATTCGAAGCTTACGTAGGCCAGCTTGGAGCCATCGGGCGACCAGGACGGCGAGATGATGGGCTCGCGCGAGCGCAGGGCCACCTGCGGGTTCTGGCCGTCGGCATCGGCCACCTGCAGTTCGTAGGTGGTGCCCTTCTTCAGCACGTAGGCGATACGGGTCGAGAACACGCCGCGAACGCCGGTGATCTTCTCGTAAATGCGGTCGGCGATCTGGTGGGCGACGCGGCGCAGTTCCTGCTCGGTGCCCGAGAACGCGACACCGTCGAGCTGGCCCTTCTTGACCGTGTCGGCCAGGCGGTAGCGGACGTCGTAGCGGCCGTCGGCCCCGCGCGAGATGCTGCCGTAGGCGATGAAGTCGGCGCCCTTGGCGCGCCAGTCGTCGTGCGAGATGGGGGAGTCGACGTTCAGGCCGGAACCGGCGGCGTTGATGAGGCGGAACTGGCCGGTGCGGGTCAGGTCGGCGCGGATGACTTCGGCCAGCGCGCGTCCGTGGGTGTCGTCGACGGCGAAATCGGCGATGGCCACAGGGTACTGGGTGGCGCCGGTCCCCGAGATATCGACGCGCAACTGGGCCTGGGCGGGTCGCATGGCCATCAGGCAGGCCAGCGCCAGCATCAGCAGCCCGAGTCCATACGATCGCCAGAGAGCGAGCTGGGGTACTCGTCGGCTATAAGCGGGAGTCATATTCGTCAATCTCCTGTCAATCATACATTCTGTACACAACGTCAATAATGGGTTCGTAGCGGCCCGTGGAAGGCTTGGGGAAGGGGTTGCAACGGCGGATGCCGGTTTCGACCGCGCGGTCGAAGCCTGCAATGCCCGAAGACCGGGTCAACGTTACGCCGTTGACCTTCCCGTCGGAACCTAACTGTACCCGGTATTGTGCCGTGGGATTTTCCGATCCGCTGCGCGGCGGGGGCGGATAGGCCACCCCGGGCTGCACGCAGGCGCGCACCTTGGCGCCGTAGCCGCTGTCGCGCCCGCCGCCTGCCTGGTTGCGGTCGGCCGTGCCGCCGGGGATGCCGGCGGCGCCCAGGGCGTCGTTGCGGAACGCCTCCCGGAGGGCCTTGTCGGCGGCCGCCTTCTTGGCGGCTTCTTCCTTGGCCTTCTTCTCGGCGGCGGCCTTTTTCTCGGCTGCGGCCTTTTCGGCAGCAGCCTTTTCGGCGGCAGCCTTCTTCTCGGCGGCCGCTTTTTCCTCGGCCGCCTTCTTTTCGGCAGCCGCCTTCTCGGCAGCGGCCTTTTCGGCGGCGGCCTTCTTGGCGGCTTCTTCCTTGGCCTTTTTCTCGGCGGCGGCCTTCTCGGCCGCGGCTTTTTCGGCGGCAGCCTTCTCGGCGGCCTGGCGTTCCTGCTCCAGGCGCTTCTTCTCTTTCAGTTCGGCCTGCTTGCGCTCTTCCTCGAGGCGCGCCTTTTCCTTGGCGGCTTCGGCGGCCTGGCGCGCCTTTTCCTCTTCCTCGCGCTTCTTCTTGGCTTCCTGGAGCGCGATTTCGGGGTCGACCTCCTCGGTCTTGGGCTGAACCTGGGGTTCCGGCTCGGGTGGAGGCGGCGGGGGCGGCGGAGGCGGCGGCTCGGGCGCTTCTTCAGGCTCGGGCTTGGGCTGCGGCTTGGGTTCGGGCTTGGTCGGTTCGGGTTCGGGCGTGGGCGGCGGCGAGTCGGGCGAATTGCCGTCGGCCCAGAGTTCCACCTGCACGGGGCCGGGGTTCTCCGAGCGCCAGCTCACGCCGAAGATCAGCACGATCAGCAGCAGCACGTGCACCGCCACGGCCAGCAGCAATGCCTTGCGGTTGTCGTGGTGGGGCGGGGGGGCCGGGGGGCCGCTGCGGTGTCGGATAATGGGTGGCGTCATGGGCGTTGCATGCCTTCGGCGCCGGCCGAAGGCGTCGCGTTAGCGTTTCTTCGCGGGGGCGGGCTGGTTCTGGCCGGCGGATTGGTCCACCAGCAGACCCAGGCGGGTGATGCCGTTGGTGCGCAATTCGTCCATGACCTTCACTACCGTCTCGTACGGCACCTTGCCGTCGGCGGCGATGACCACCGGGGTTTCAGCCGTAATGCGCGAGCGCACTTGCGCCACCAGTTCGGGACGCGCGATGTCCTGCGGCGTCGCGCCGGGTTCGCGCATGCGCAGGGCGAGCTTGCCGTCTTCCGAAATCTGGACTTCCAGCGGCTTGACCGGCACCTCGGAGGCGGCGCCGACCGAGGGCAACTGGATCAGGCCGGGCGTGATGAGGGGCGCGGTCACCATGAAGATGACCAGCAGCACCAGCATGACGTCGATGTAGGGCACGACGTTGATGTCGGCCTTCATGCGGCGGCCGGCCCGGCCGCGCGAGCTTACCGAGGGCATTAGCGTACCTGCCGTTGCAGAATGTTCAGGAATTCATCGACGAAGCTGTCGAAGCGGATCGAGATGCGGTCGATGTCGTTGGTGAAGCGGTTGTAGGCGACCACGGCCGGAATGGCGGCGAACAGGCCGATGGCGGTCGCGATCAGGGCTTCCGCGATGCCGGGGGCCACCGAGGCCAGCGTGGCCTGCTGCATGTTCGACAGGCCGATGAAGGCGTGCATGATGCCCCAGACCGTGCCCAGCAGGCCGATGTACGGCGAAACCGAGCCGGCCGAGGCCAGGAAGTTGAGGTGCGATTCCAGCGAGTCCATTTCGCGCTGGTAGGCCGCACGCATGGCGCGGCGCGGGCCGTCGAGCAGGGCGATGGCGTCGCCCGTGGCGTTGCCGCGGCGGGCCTTCAGGAATTCGGTCATGCCGGCATCGAAGATGCGGGCCAGCGCGCCCTGTTCGTCGCGGCGCGAGGCCACGGCCTGCTGCAGCATGGACAGGTCGCCGCCGGACCAGAAATCGTCTTCGAAACGGCGGGTCTGCGCATGGGCGCGCTTGATGGCCAGGCGCTTGGCGAAGATGTAGGTCCAGGACATGATCGAAATGCCCAGCAGCAACAGCATGATCAGCTGGACCGGCACGCTGGCGTCGGTGATCAGGGTAAGCAACGACATGTCGTTGGTGACTTGCATGGTTATTCCTGAATGAATTTCAGTTTGGCGCGAACGTCGGCCGGCAGTTCCGCCGGCCGCATGTGGATGGCATCGACGCAGCAGACTTGGATATTGCCTTCGGCAAGCAGTTCCCCGTCACGCTCGGCGCGCTGCGCGAAGTGTATCGAAGCGCGGCCCAGTCGTGTGATCCGGCTGCGTATGGTAAGCAGGTCGTCCAGCCTGGCCGGTTTGCGGTAGGACATGTCCAGGGAGTGGACGACGAAAAGCCGTTGCTCGCTGGCCGCCAGGGCGGACTGGTTGACTCCCAGGTCGCGCAGCCACTCGGTGCGTGCGCGCTCCAGGAATTTCAGGTAGTTGGCATAGAAAACCACCCCGCCCGCGTCCGTGTCTTCGTAGTAGACGCGGACCTGCAGGATGGATTCGGGGAACTTCGGGGCGGTCACGGTACGGATAGGCAGATGTCGGACGGGGCCGATAAGCCCGTAGTTACTATAAGGTTAAAGGGTGTCGAGCTTGCTCAGCACGGCCTCGAGCGCGGACTCTACCGGAATCTTGGCGGCTTCGGTTTCCCGACGGGCCTGCAATTCCAACACACCATCGTTCAGGCCGCGTTCTCCAACTGTTACACGCAGCGGCGCGCCGATCAATTCCCATTCGGCGAACATCACGCCGGGGCGGGCGTCGCGGTCGTCCAGGATGACGTCCACGCCGCGCGCCAGCAGCGATTCATAGAGCTTCTGGGCGGTGTCACGCACGGTTTCACTTTTGCCCCAGCCCACCGGGCAGATCACGACTTCGAAGGGCGCGATGGCGCGCGGCCAGATGATGCCGCGGGCGTCGTGGTTCTGTTCGATGGCCGCGCCCACGATGCGGGTGACGCCGATGCCGTAGCAGCCCATCTCCAGCACCGCCGGCTTGCCGGTCTCGTCCAGGAAGGTGGCCTTGAGCGCTTCGGAGTACTTCTTGCCCAGGTAGAAAACGTGGCCCACTTCGATGCCGCGCTGGATCGACAGCGTGCCCTTGCCGTCGGGCGAGGGATCGCCGGCGACGACGTTGCGCAGGTCGGCGACCAGCTCGGGCTCGGGCAGGTCGCGGCCCCAGTTCACGCCGCGGATGTGGAAATCTTCCTTGTTCGCGCCGCAGACGAAGTCGGCCATGTTGGCCACGGTGCGGTCGGCGACGACGTGCACCGGGCGCGCGGTCTTGACCGGGCCCAGGTAGCCGGGCTTGCAGCCGAAAGCCTCGACGATCTCGCTTTCCGTGGCGAAGCGGAAGCCCGCCAGGCCCGGCAGCTTGCCGGCCTTGATCTCGTTGAGCTCATGGTCGCCGCGCAGCAGCAGCAGCCAGATGTCGGCGCCTTTTTCGCCGTCGGTGGCCAGCACGATGGACTTGATCGTGCGCTCCAGCGGCATGTCCAGCAGGCGGGCGACGTCTTCGCACTTGGCCGCGCCCGGGGTGGGCACTTCGGCCATGGCCTCGGCCGGCTCGGCGCGCGTGGCGTACAGCGCGGGCGCCTCGGCCAGCTCGATATTGGCGGCGTAGTCGGACTCGGCGTTGTAGACCAGCAGGTCCTCGCCGGTTTCGGCGATGACCTGGAATTCATGGCTGCGCGAACCGCCGATCGAGCCCGTGTCGGCCGCCACCGCGCGGAATTCCAGGCCCAGTCGGCCGAAGATGCGCATGTAGGCGTTGAACATGATGTCGTAGCTGCGCTGGGCGCCGGCCTCGTCGCGGTCGAACGAGTAGGCGTCCTTCATGGTGAATTCGCGGCCGCGCATCAGGCCGAAGCGCGGACGGCGCTCGTCGCGGAACTTGGTTTGGATGTGATAGAAGTTCAGCGGCAGCTGGCGGTAGCTGTGGATCTCGTTGCGCGCGATATCCGTGATCACCTCTTCGGACGTGGGCTGCAGCACGAAATCGCGCTGGTGCCGGTCCTTGATGCGCAGCAGTTCCGCGCCGTACTGCTCCCAGCGGCCCGACTCCTGCCAGAGCTCGGCGGGCTGGACCACCGGCATCAGCAGCTCGATGGCGCCCGCGGCGTTCATTTCCTCGCGGACGATGGCCTCGACCTTGCGGATGATCTTCAGCCCCAGGGGCATGTAGGTGTAGATGCCGCCCGCGAGCTTGCGGATCATGCCGGCCCGGGTCATCAGTTGGTGGCTGGCGACTTCGGCTTCCGAAGGGGCTTCTTTGAGGGTGTTGATGTGGTAGTTGGATGCGCGCATGTTTAAAGGTGGCAGCAGATACGTATAATCGTCCGTAATTGTATTGAATTCGGTGGGGGTGGCCCATGCTTGACCGCGAAGGCTACCGCCCCAATGTCGGCATCATTCTCGTCAACACCAAAAACGAGGTCTTTTGGGGCAAGCGTATCAGGGAACATGCATGGCAGTTCCCCCAGGGCGGCATCAAGTACGGCGAAAGCCCGGTGCAGGCCATGTATCGCGAGCTCCATGAAGAGGTGGGCCTGAAGCCCGAGCATGTCCGCATTTTGGGGCGTACACGCGATTGGTTACGTTATAACGTGCCCGATCACTTCGTCCGGCGTGAGTGGCGCGGCCACTATAAAGGACAAAAGCAGATTTGGTTCTTGTTGCGCCTGGTCGGCCGTGACAGCGACGTTTGCCTGCGCGCGACGCAGCATCCGGAATTCGACGCCTGGCGCTGGAGCCAGTACTGGGTTCCGCTGGATGCCGTGATCGAGTTCAAGCGCGACGTCTATACCCAGGCGTTGAACGAGTTGTCGGCGATCCTCTTTCGGCGTCACCACGAAACCCGCTACTTGCGCCAGCGGGTGCACGGACAACGTGCGGCTGAGAATTTGCCCGAAGGAACGGACGGTCATGCGCATATTGTTGGTTGAAGACGAACGGGACATGGCGTCCTGGTTGATGCGCGCGCTCGCCCAGAGCGGGTTCGTGCCCGACCACGCGGCCGATGCCCGGACGGCCGAAGCCTTCATGGCCGGCACGGAGTACGACGCCATCGTCATGGACCTGCGCCTGCCCGACAAGCACGGGCTGGTGGTCCTGCGCGAGATGCGCAACCGCGACGACCGCACGCCGGTGCTGCTCTTGACCGCGCAGGGCGCGCTGCAGGACCGCGTGCGCGGCCTGAACCTGGGCGCCGACGATTTCCTGACCAAGCCCTTCGCCCTCGAAGAACTGGAAGCCCGCCTCACCGCCCTGGTGCGCCGCAGCCGCGGCCGCCAGCATCCGCGGCTGCAGTGCGGCTCGCTGTCCTACGACAGCGAAAGCCGCGCCTTCACGCTGGACGGCTCGCTGCTGTTTCTCACCCCGCGCGAACACGCCGCGCTGGCGGCCCTGCTGACCCGCAGCGGCTACCCGGTGGACAAGTCGCAGCTGTTCGGCAAGGTCTTCACCCACGACAGCGAAGCCAACCCCGACGCCATCGAGGTCGTGCTGCACCGGCTGCGCAAGAAGCTGGCCGGCAGCGACGTGCGCATCGTCACGGTCCGCGGGCTGGGGTACATGCTGGAAAGCGTCGCCAGCGAGTCGGCCTAGATGAAGTTGCCGCGCGTCGGCATCCGTGCGCTGCTCATCATCCTGCTGCTGCCGGGCGTGGTGGTGCTGCTGGTCGTCGACAGCCTGAACGACTACCGCACGCTGGCTGAAATCACCAACGAAGCCTACGACAGCGCGCTGGTCGAGCCGGCGCGCGTGCTCGAAAGCAGCCTGGAATTCACGCCCGAGGGCAGGCTGCAGGTGGCCACGCCGCTCTATGCGCAGGTCATGCTGGAATCGCGCGCCGGCCTGCGCAAGTATTTCCGCATCGAAGAAATGGACCCGCCGCTGCCGGACGGCTCGCCGGTGCCGCAGGACCAGGGCAAGACCTTGCTGGGCATGCCCGAAATGCCGCGTCCGCCGAGCTGGCCGCGCTCCAACGGCCAGCCGGTCTTCTACGACAGCGTCTACCGCAACGACCCGGTGCGGGTCGTTGCGGTGGTGCGCGATCTCTACTACAAGGGGCAGCACCGGCAGGTGCTGGTGGTGGTGGCCGAAAGCACCGGCAAGCGCATCGAGGCCGAGAACCGCGCGCGCCGCCAGGAAATCCTGCGCGACACGCGCATGCTGGCCCTGGTGGCGCTGCTGGTGTGGTGGGGCGTGTCGTGGGCCCTGAAGCCGCTGCGCCGGCTGCGCAACGATATCCGGGGGCGCCGGCCCGACGACCTGACGCCGCTGGACGCCTCGCGCGTGCCCAGCGAGGTCAGCCCGCTGGTCGACGCCGTCAACCACCATATCGCGCGCTACCGCCGGGTGCTGGACGAGCAGTCGCACTTCCTGGCCGACGCCTCCCACCAGTTGCGCACGCCGCTGGCCATCATGCTGACGCAGGCGCAGTATGCGCTGCGCGAGCGCGATCCGGCGCGCGCGCAGGAGGGCCTGCGCGCCATCGTCGACCAGCTGGGCCGCACCCGCCGCCTGACCGAACAGCTGCTGTCGCTGGCGCACGCCAACCAGGCCGATCCGCTGCCGCGCCAATTGCTGGACCTCAACGCCGTGTCGCGCGAGGTGGTGCTGCAGTACCTGCCGCTGGCGCACGAGAAACAGCAGGACCTGGGCTGGGTGCCGGCCGGCGCCGAAGAAGGGCAGGAAACCCCCGTGCCGGTCTCGGGCAACGAGGCCGAGCTGCACGAGGCCCTGTCCAACCTGGTCCATAACGCCATCCATTACACGCCCCCCGGCGCGCGCATCACCGTATCGGTCTGCCGCCAGGACGGCCGCGCCGAGGTCGCCGTGTCCGACAACGGCCCCGGGCTGGACCCGGTGCTGCGCCAGCGCGCCTTTGCGCGCTTCGAGCGGGTCGGCACCGACAAGCCGGTCGCCTCCTCGGGCTCGGGCCTGGGGCTGGCGATCGCGCGCGCCTACGCGCGCCGCAACGACGGCGACATCGAACTGCGCGACGGCGAGCCCAACGCGCAGGGCGGCGTCGGCCTGGCTTCCGTGCTGTGGCTGCCGATCGCCTCCACGGTCTCGCAGTATCCGCGCCCGGCCGACGTCGAACTCAAGGGCGAGCAATAGCGCGCCGTCACCGTCGCTTACGCATGCGACACGCCCGCCGCTCAGGGATTACCCCTGGATTCAGCAAGGCGACAGCGCACAGAAAGCGAATCCGCAGCTTCCTTCCGTAATCTGCCCTCCGGCCTGTCGCAAGCGGCCGCGGCGTCCGTTCCGGGCGGCGCATTCAGGGCTGCAAAGGCCTGTGAGGAAGGAGGAAGACGTGCAAAAAACCATCAACAGAAAGGACTATTACGGCGGCGCGCTGATGGTCCTCATCGGCCTGGGCGCCATATACGGCGGCACCGACTATCACGTCGGCACGCTCAGCCACATGGGCCCCGGATTCTTTCCGGCGGCGCTGGGCGGACTGCTGGCGCTGACCGGCGTGCTGATCGCGCTGTCGGCGCGTTCCGGCGAGGGCGGCGGCGCCGCGCCGGGCGAGGGCCACGCCCACGGCCTGCCGGACCTGCGTGGCGGCGCCTGCATCCTGCTGGGCATCCTGGCATTTCTGCTGCTCGGCCACTACGGCGGCCTGCTGCCGGCGACCTTCGCCATCGTGTTCATATCCGCGCTGGGCGACCGCAAGAACACGGTCAAACAGGCGTTCCTGCTGTCGATCGCCATGGTCGCGATCGCGGTCGTCGTTTTCTGGTGGGCGCTGCAACTGCAGATGCCGCTGTTTCGCTGGGGTTGAAGCGCCATGATCTCCCAATCCTTGATGGACCTCTGGTACGGCTTCGGCGTCGCGTTCCAGTGGCATAACCTGATGTGGTCGTTCTTCGGCGTGCTGGTGGGCAACCTCATCGGCGTGCTGCCCGGCATGGGCGCGCTGTCGGCCATTTCGATCCTGCTGCCGCTGACCTATGTGATGCATCCGGTGCCCGCCATCCTGATGCTGGCCGGGATTTTCTACGGCTCGCAATACGGCGGCGCCATCGGCGCGATCCTGCTCAACCTGCCTTCGCATCCGCCGCATGCGGTGACCTGCCTGGACGGCTATCCGCTGACCAAGCAGGGCAAGGGAGGAACGGCGCTGGGCATCACCATGATCTGCTCGTTCTTCGCCGCCTCGGTAGGCATCATCGTCATGATCTTCGCCTCGCCGCTGCTGGTGGAGGTGGCGTTCAAGTTCGGCCCGACCGAGATCTTCTCGATCATGCTGCTGGGGCTGCTGGCCGGCGCGACCATGTCGCGCGGCTCGCCGCTGAAGGGCGTGGCGATGACCCTGTTCGGCCTGATGTGCGGCGTGGTGGGCACCGACGTCAACACCGGCACCATCCGCTTTTCGTTCGGCCTGCTGGACCTGTCCGACGGCCTGGAGCTGGTGGCGATCTCGATGGGCCTGTTTGGCGTGGCCGACTTCCTCATGAGCGTCAACCGCATGAGCATCATCGGCAGCGGCGCCAAGCTGCGCCTGAAGGACATGCGGCCCAGCCGCCAGGAGCTCAAGACCGCCTTCTGGCCCATGGTCCGCGGCACCACGGTGGGCACGCTGTTCGGCGCCATGCCGGGCACCGGCCCGACGATCACCACCTTCGTGTCCTACGCGCTGGAACGCAAGATCTCCAAGACGCCGGAAAAATTCGGCACCGGCATGATCGCCGGCGTGGCCTCGCCCGAAGCCTCGTCGCACTCCAAGACGCAGGTCGACTTCATCCCGACGATGAGCCTGGGCATTCCGGGCGACGCGGTGATGGCGCTGATCCTGGGCGCGCTGCTGATCCAGGGCATCCAGCCCGGCCCGCAGCTGATCACCGAACATCCGGACATCTTCTGGGGCCTGATCGCCAGCTTCTGGGTCGGCAACGTGCTGCTGATGGTGCTGAACGTGCCGTTGATCGGCGTGTGGGTGAAACTGCTGCAGGTGCCTTACCGCTATCTGTTCCCGTCCGCGCTGTTCTTCATCGCGGTGGGGGTGTTCAGCACGCAGAACAGCCTCTTCCAGATCTGGGAGGTACTGGCCTTCGGCGTGATCGGCGCCATCCTGATGACGCTGGAATTCTCGGTCGCGCCCATCCTGCTGGGCTTCGTGCTCGGGCCGATGGTGGAAGAGAATTTCCGCCGCGCGCTGCTGCTGTCGCGCGGAGATCTGGGCGTGTTCATCGAGCGTCCGATCAGCGCCTGGTTCATCGCGGCCAGCGCCTTGCTGATCGCGCTGCAGGTGTGGGCCTTCCTGCGCCGCGGCCGCGGCAAGGGCCGCGGCAAGCCCGAAGTGCCGCAGGCGGCCTGAACGGCGCGATCCCGATCGGCCCGGCGCTTTCGCCGGGCCGTTTGATTTGTCGGGCGGCATCCCTCATGCTTGGGGGTTCCTGAGTTCCGCATACGAAAGCCGCCATGCACATCCTGTTCGCCTGTCCCCACCACGATCCCGACGCCTGGGTGCCCCTGCTGGAGGCCGCCATGCCCGGCTGCCGCATTTCGGTATGGAACCCCGAGGGCCCGCCGTCGGGCGCCGACGTCGCGCTGGTGTGGCGTCCGCCGGCCGAACTGTTTAGGCACGAGACCGGCCTGACCACGCTGTTCAACCTGGGGGCGGGCGTCGACGCCCTGCTGAAAATGCCCGAGATCCCGCCGCACGTGCGCATCGTGCGCCTCGAAGACGCGGGCATGGCGCTGCAGATGGCCGAGTATGCGTTGTACGCGCTGCTGCGCGTCTCGCGCGATTTCGAAGCCTTCGACCGCGCCCAGGCGCGCCAGCACTGGGAGCCGGGCGAAGGCAGCCGGCCGGCCGACTGGCCGGTGGGCGTGCTGGGGCTGGGCCAGGTGGGCCTGCGCGTGGCGCAGACGCTGGCCGGCTTCGGCTATCCGGTGGCGGGCTGGTCGCGTTCGCCGCGCGACATCCCGGGCGTCGAATCCTATGCGGGCATGGACGCGCTGCCGGCGTTCCTGGCGCG
This sequence comes from Achromobacter sp. MUI-25009338, assembly GCF_057359325.1. NCBI lineage: Bacteria > Pseudomonadati > Pseudomonadota > Betaproteobacteria > Burkholderiales > Alcaligenaceae > Achromobacter > Achromobacter sp. MUI-25009338. Next base: position 5,109,813 of record NZ_CM170627.1, on the reverse strand, counting down.
CACGCGCTTCCTGGTCAACGTCCTGCCGCTCACGCCGGATACGGCCGGCATCCTCAATCGGGACACGCTGTCGCGGCTGCTGCCCGGCGCCCATCTGGTCAACGTCGGCCGCGGCGAGCACCTGGTCGAGGACGACCTGGTGCAGATGCTGGAAGAGGGCGAGATCGCCGGCGCCACGCTGGACGTGTTCCACACCGAGCCGCTGCCGCGCGACCATCCCTTCTGGCGCGATGCGCGCGTGCACGTCACGCCGCATATCGCGGCGCGCACGCTGCGCGACGAAAGCATCGCCCAGATCGCGGCCAAGGTCGCGCAGCTGCGGCGCGGCGAGGCCATCAGCGGCGTGGTGGAGCGCGAGCGGGGCTACTGAGCCGCCGCGGTCGGCGCCTTTTCCAGCCGCTGGTACATGGAAGGCAGGCGCTCGGACAGGAAATCGAGCAGCGCGCGCACCGCGGGCATCATGCCGCGGCGCGACGGGTAGATACAGTGGACGATACCTTCGGGCGACTGCCATTGCGGCAGCACCTGCACCAGCTGGCCGCGGCGCAGCTCTTCATGCGTGGCGATCGACGGCAGCAGCGCGATGCCGCGGCCGCGCACCGCCGCCTCGGTCAGCACGATGAAGTCGTTGCAGGACAACTGCGGCTTGAGCTCGATGCTCACCTCTTCGCCCTTGTCGTTGCGCAGCGGCCAGCGCACCTCGTGCTGCGGGTCGCTGAAGCTCAGCGTGGTGTGGGTGGCCAGGTCCTGCGGGCTGTCGGGCGTGCCGTGACGCTGCAGGTAGCCCGGGCTGGCGACCAGCGTGCCGCGTCCGGTGCCGAAGTGGCGCACCACCAGTTCCGCATCAGTATCCAGCTTGGTGCGCACCCGCAGCGCCAGGTCCACGCCCTCGCGTATCAGGTCCACGCGGCGGTTGGTCACCAGCAGCTGCACCGATATCGCCGGCCAGGCGTCCAGGAATTCCGGCAACAGCGGCGCCAGCACGTCCTGGGCGATGGAAACCGGGCAACTGACGATCACAGGCCCGCTGGGCTCGGACTGCAGCTGGCGCATGGCCTCGTCGGCCGCGCGCGCCGAAGCCGCCATTTCGCGGCAATAGTGCAGATAGCGCTCGCCGGCCGAAGTCAGTCGCAGACGCCGCGTCGTGCGTTGCAGCAGGCGTACGCCCAGGCTTTCCTCCAGGTGGGAGATCCGGCGCGACAGGCGGGATTTGGGGATGTCCAGTGCCCGCGCCGCGGCGCTGAAACCGCCTTGCTCGACGACCTGGGAAAAATAATAGAGATCATTGAGGTCTTGCATGATTGTTCTGCACTTGGAACGAACAGTTCATCATAACCCCATTTATATGTGCAATCAGCCCAGTTACAGTGAGGCCATGCATTCGGCGCCTGCCCGAGCCAAGACCGCGACAGGCCCGCCCGCCCACTGGAGATATTTGCAATGAAGACCCTGGTTATCCTTTCCTCGATTCTCGGCGATCGTTCCAACAGCAAGCAATTGGCCGATCACCTGATTGCGCGCATCAAGTCCGCCAACCCCGCCGCGGCGGTCAAGATCCGCGACATCGGCGCCCAGCCCCTGCCGTATTTCGACGGCGCCACCGTCGGCGCGCTGTTCACGCCGTCCGACGCCCGCACGGCCGAGCAGCACCGCATCGTCGAACTGGGCGATGCCCTGATCGCCGAACTGATGGAAGCCGACTGCATCGTCTTCGCCGTGCCCGTCTACAACTTCAGCCTGCCCGCGCAGTTCAAGACCTACCTGGATTACGTCGCCCGCGCCGGCGTCACCTTCCGCTATACGTCCGAAGGCGTGCCGGAAGGCCTGGTCAAGGGCAAAGAGGTGCTGGTGCTGACCGCCCGCGGCGGCAAGGCCGAAGGCACACCCGCCGATACGCTCACGCCTTACCTGCGCCAGATGCTGGGCTTCCTGGGCATGGACGACGTGACCTTCATCGCCGCCGAGGGCATGGCCATGGGCGAAGTCGCGGCGCTGGAAGGCGTGGCGCAGGCCAAACAGCGCATCGACGCGCTGCTGGCCGACGCGGCGCCGGTCGGCATCGCTGCATAAGCCCGGTCGTCGGGCCAAAAAAAGGCGAGCCCCAGGGCTCGCCTTTTTGCTTGACTGCGGCGTTCAGTCGCGCAGGCGCTTGATCAGGCTGGACGTGTCCCAGCGGCCTCCGCCCATCTTCTGGACGTCGCCGTAGAACTGGTCCACCAGGGCCGTCAGCGGCAGGCGGGCGCCGTTGTGGCGCGCCTCCGCCAGCACCAGCCCGAGGTCCTTGCGCATCCAGTCCACCGCGAAGCCGAAATCGAACTTGTCGTCGACCATGGTGCCGCCGCGGTTCTCCATCTGCCAGCTTTGCGCCGCGCCCTTGCTGATCACGTCCAGCACCAGCTTCATGTCCAGGTCGGCGGCCTGGCCGAACGCAATGGCTTCCGACAGCCCCTGCACCACACCGGCGATGCAGATCTGGTTGACCATCTTGGCCAGCTGGCCGGCTCCCGGAGGGCCCACCAGCGTGACGGCGCGGCCGAAGCACTGCGCCACCGGCTTGATCGCGTCGAACACGGCCGGCTCGCCGCCGCACATGATGGTCAGCACGCCGTTGACCGCGCCCGCCTGTCCGCCGGACACCGGGGCGTCGATGAAGTTCAGGCCCAGCTCCTTGGCCTGCGCATAGAGTTCGCGCGCCACGTCGGCCGAGGCCGTGGTGTGGTCCACGAACACCGCGCCCGGCGCCATGCCCGCGAACGCGCCGTCCGGCCCCAGCACCACGCTGCGCAAGTCGTCGTCGTTGCCGACGCAGGCGAACACGATCTGCGCGCCGGCGACGGCTTCGCGCGGCGTGGCCGCGCTCTTGCCGCCGAATTCGGCCACCCAGGCCTGGGCCTTGGCCGGCGTGCGGTTGTAGACGGTGACGTCATGGCCCGCGCGGGCCAGATGGCCGGCCATGGGCAGGCCCATCACGCCCAATCCGAGGAAAGTGACTTTCTGGGCTACCGCCGCGTCGTAGCTCTTGGTACCGATCGTTGCCATGCAGGACTCCGCTCTATGAGGGTAAGGTCAGTCTGAGGACAGTAACCTTAACGCAATCAAAAGCCGGCGGCGAGCCCATCGCGCCTGCCGTCGCTGGCGCCGACATAGCCATCGACGGCAGGATCGCCCAGCCGCCAGATGAATTGGCCCGACCCGAAATCCTGCCCCGGGTCTTGCGCGGCCAGCAACGCGTGGCCCCGCGCCAGCAGGCCCTGCGCCACGGACGGCGCCAGGCCCGCTTCCACGTCCAGCGTCTGGCCGTGGCGCCATCTCCAGCGCGGCGCGTCGCAGGCGGCCTGCGGCTGCTGGCCGTAGTCCAGCATGCGCACCAGCGCCTGCACCTGCCCCTGGGGCTGCATGTCGCCGCCCACGACGCCGAAGCTCATCACGGGCGCGCCGTCGCGCATCAGGAAAGCCGGCAGGGCGGCGTGCGCCGGCCGCTTGCCGCCGGCCACCGCGTCCGGATGGCCGGCATCGGCGCTGAACCCGTGGCCGCCGTTCTGCAGGCTGACGCCGGTGCCGGGCACCACCACGCCCGAGCCGAATCCCATGTGGTTCGACTGGGCCAGGCTCACCATCATGCCGTTGCGGTCGACGGCGCTCAGGCAGATCGCGTCCGCATGCGGCGCGTTGCCGCCCGCGCCGCGCCGGGCATGGGCCGGATCGATCAGCCGCGCGCGCTCGGCCAGGTGCCCGGCCTGGAGCAGGTCTTCGGGCGTCATGCCCGGGCGACGCGCGGCGGCGTCGGCCTGGGCCAGCTTCATGGCCTCGATCAGCAGGTGCTGCGTGTCGGGATGGTCGACGGGGCGGGCGGCCACGTCGAAATGCTGCAGCATGCCCAGCGCGAGCAGGGCGGCGATGCCCTGGCCGCCGGGGGCCAGCTGATGCAGCGTATGGCCGCGGTACGTCTGGCTGACGGGGCAGGTCCATTGGGGCGCGTAGTCGCGCAGGTCGGCCAGGGTCAGCACGGCGTCGTGCGCCTGGGCATGCGCGACCAGCTTGTGTGCCGTTTCCCCTTCGTAGAAATCGCGTCCGCCGCTGGCGGCGATGCGCTTGAGCGTGGCCGCGGCCCCCTGCAGCACGAAGTGCTCTCCGACCTGAGGCGGGCGGCCGCGGGGCAGGAAGTGCTCGGCGTATCCCGGCTGCGGCTGCAGTTCGTCGGCCTGGGCCGCCCATTTCCGCTGGACGGCCGCGGAGACGGCGTAGCCGCGTTCGGCGTATTCGATGGCCGGTTCGAGCACGTCGGCGAAGGACATGCGGCCCAGCTTCTCGTGCAGGGCGGCCCAGCCCGCCACGCAGCCCGGCACCGTGACGCTGTCCCAGCCGCGCGCGGGAATCCGCCCCTGGTGCTTGCGCCGGAAATAATCCAGGTTCCAGGCCGCGGGCGCCGCGCCCGATGCGTTCAGCCCGTGCAGCCTGGAACCGTCCCAGACGATCGCGCAGCAGTCCGATCCCAGTCCGTTGGCGGCCGGCTCGGTCAGGGCCTGCGTGGCCGCCGCCGCGATGGCGGCGTCGACCGCGTTGCCGCCGCGGGCCAGGATACGCAGGCCGGCCTGGGCCGCCAGCGGCTGCGAGGCCGCGACCATATTGCTGGCGTACACCGGCCGGCGCGTGCCGGGGTAGGGGTTGTTCCAGTCGAAATTCATCTCGAATGCCGCATGGGGTAAACCCGTAGCTTAACGTAGGAGATCGGCGCGGCGGAACAATTTGTATTGTGCAGTATCGATTGGTCGCGTCCTGGGACTGCCGGAAAGGCAAAAAAAATCCCCGGCCGGGGCCGGGGATCTTGGCTGGCGTGCGCCGCGGGGCGGCGCGCCGGGATCAGTCTTCTTCGACGAAGGTCTCTTCGCGCTTCTTGCGGATGGCCGGCAGGGCCACCAGCACCACCAGGAACACGGCCACAGCCAGCAGCGAGGCCGACAGCGGACGCGTCACGAAGGTGCTGAAGTCGCCGCGCGACAGCAGCAGGGCGCGACGGAAGTTCTCTTCCATCATGGGGCCCAGCACCAGGCCCAGCAGCAGCGGGGCGCCTTCGCACTTCAGCTTGGACCACACGTAGCCGATGATGCCGAAGATGGCGGTGGTGAAGATGTCGAAGGTGTTGTAGTTCAACGAGTACACACCGATCGTGCAGAACACCAGAATCGCCGGGAACAGGATGCGGTAGGGCACCTTGAGCAGCTTGACCCACAGGCCGATCAGCGGCAGGTTCAGCACCACCAGCATCAGGTTGCCGATCCACATCGAGGCGATCAGGCCCCAGAACAGCTCCGGGTGGCTCGTCATGACTTGCGGGCCGGGCTGGATGTTGTGGATGGTCATCGCGCCGACCATCAGCGCCATCACGGCGTTGCCCGGGATACCCAGGGTCAGCAGCGGGATGAACGAGGTCTGGGCGGCGGCGTTGTTGGCCGATTCCGGACCGGCCAGGCCGGCCGGGTGACCCTTGCCGAAGCGCTCCGGATTCTTGGAGATCTTCTTTTCCAGCGTGTAGGAAGCGAACGACGACAGCACCGCGCCACCGCCCGGCAGGATACCCAGCGCCGAACCCAGGGCCGTGCCGCGCACGACGGCGGGAGCGGCTTCCTTGAATTCCTGCAGGTTCGGGTACAGCGTGCCGATCTTGTCGGTGATGTCGACGCGGTTTTCCTTCTGCTCGAGGTTGGTCATGATTTCGGCGAAGCCGAACACGCCCATGGCCACGATGGCGAAGTCGATGCCGTCCTGCAGTTCGGGGATGCCGAAGTCGTAGCGGGCCACGCCCGAGTTCACGTCGGTGCCCACCATGCCCAGCAGCAGGCCCAGCAGGATCATGCAGATGGCCTTGGGCAGCGAACCCGAAGCCAGCACCACGGCGCCGACCAGGCCCAGGCACATCAGCGAGAAGTACTCGGCGGGGCCGAACTTGAACGCGACTTCAGCCAGCGGGGGCGCGAACGCGGCCAGCAGCAGGGTGGCCACGCAGCCGGCGAAGAACGAACCCAGGGCGGCGATCGCCAGGGCCGCGCCTGCGCGGCCGTTGCGTGCCATCTGGTGCCCGTCCAGCACGGTCACCACCGCGGATGTCTCCCCTGGCAGCGCCACCAGAATGGCCGTCGTGGAGCCGCCGTACTGGGCGCCGTAGTAAATGCCCGCAAGCATGATGAGACCGGCGATCGGCGGCAGCACGTACGTGATCGGCAGCAGCATCGCGATGGTCGGGACCGGGCCGATGCCCGGCAGCACGCCGATCAGCGTGCCCAGAATGCAGCCCAGCAGGGCGTAGGCGAGGTTTTCGGGCGTGAACGCCACGCCGAAACCCAGCATCAGGTGATCCAACAGTTCCATGGCCGATTACTCCTTAATTCATGCCCAGGAAGGACGGCCACAGCGGGAAAATCAGCCCCAGCCCCTTGACGAACGCCAGATACGAGAAGATCACCAGGAAGATGCCGTTGGCGACGGCGACCTTCAGGTTGAACTCGTGGCTGGCCAGGCTGCTGACCACAACCAGGATGAATACCGAAATGTAGATGCCCAGCAGTTTGAGGATGAAGCCGTAGAGCACGACCGATCCGACCACCAGGAAGACGATGCGCCAGTCGAACTTGTCGACGTGCGTTTCATGGGCTTTCTTGGACAGCGAGCCGAGCAGCACGATGGCGCCCAACAGTGCCAGAACAATACCTAGCCAGAAAGGAAAATACCCTGGGCCCATCCGTGCGGCAGTACCCATTTGGTAGCTGCTGGCCTGCCAGGCGAATCCCAGTCCGAGGACGATGAACATCACCCCCGACCAGAAGTCCTGTCGATTGCGTAGCTGCATGATTGCTTGGCTCCTGTTTACAGCATGTAGAGAAAAAAAGTTTGTGGCCCGACGGCTTCGCGAAAGGCGGGTGACAGGCACAAAAAAGGCACTTCAGGGTGCCATTTATTCTTTTGAAAGCGACGGCGTGGTTTCTTGGAAGGGCGAATGGTAATGGACGCCTGCCACGCTGCAAACCCTGTAAGTTCGGTGAAAGCCTGGGGTTTTCCCTAAAATTCGGGTACTCCCGAACCTCAGTTGTAACGAGCGGGGAGGTTTGAGGGCTTTTTGAAAGCTAAGTGAAAGTTTATAGAAAGAAATGCGAAAGCCGGATCGGCCAGATGAGGGATTCTTTCCGCGCGCCGGATTCGAGGGTTTCTTTTTCCGGCTGGAATCGGGTAAGGTCGCATCCCGAAATTTCAGACGTAATTCCTACTGAATATTGCCGGGTTTCTCACCTTGCGTGAAGAGGCCCCGTCCAACCCAGGATGGTTTACGATAGCGCCCATGCTGCAAGATCTAGACCAACTCGCTGCCCGCATCGGGCAACTGGTGCAACGCACCCGCCAACTCCACGCAGAGCGTGACGCGTTGCGCGCCCGTCTTAACGAATCCGAAGCTGAGCAGCGCGTGCTGAAGCAGCGCGCCGCCGAGCGCGAGGCCGAGATCGTCACGCTGCAAAGCAAGCTTCAGGAACACGACGGCGCCGTCACCGCCATGCTCGAGCAGGCCCAGCAGGCCGAGGCCGCGCTGCGCGAACAACTGGCCCGCGAGACCGCCGAGCGCCAATCGCTCGAATCGCGTTTCTCCGCCAGGGAAACCGAACTGCAGGGCAGCCTGCAGAACCGCGACACCGAACTACAGCGCTTGCGCGTGGCCGCCGCGACGGCCCGCGAGCGCATCGACGCCGTGCTGGCCCGTCTGCCGGGCGCGCCGTCTGGAGAGCAACACTGATGGAACGCGTAGATGTAACGATACTGGGGCGCGACTATTCCCTGGCGTGCTCGGCCGAAGAAAAGCCCACGCTGGTCGCCGCCGTGCGCCACGTCGACCAGCTCATGCTGCGCATTCAAGGCACTGGCAAGGTCTCCAGCAACGAGCGCATCGCCGTGATGGCCGCGCTGCAGATCGCGGGCGAACTGCTTGCGATGAAAGCGCCCGATGGTCCCCTGGGCGGTTTGGCGGTCGGCGACTTCAAGCGTAGAATCGAGGACATGAATGCAGTGCTCGATGACGCCTTGTCGGGTCAGGAAAAGCTGCTCTAGCATTCGCCAGCTGCAGCCATCAACGCTGCAGTCCAGATTTTTCAGTTTGTCCCTGCCGTGTTCGTGACTAGGCCATACATTCTCTGAACCTATGTCTTATGGCATATTGGTTGCGGGAGTGCAGAGCTGGAGTGATCGTCTCTCGCAGACGAACCCGATGCTCTACGGAACGCGACCACCTTGAACCTCAGGGTTCGAGATGCCGGCCTTGACGGCACAGGCGGGGCATCTATCCCAGCGGGCCTGCCATCGGCGCAGGTCCGCGCCGGGCGCCCCACCCCTCTCCATCGTCCTCTCTCCTAGGACTCGTCCATGTTCAAACACCCTGTTTTTTCGCTGACCAAATTGGGTGCGGCGTGCGCAGCCGTGGCTGCGCTCGCCGCCGTGCAACCGGCTCATGCGCAGGCCCAGGCGCCCGCCGCCACGGAAGCGCCCGCCAGCCGAGCGCCCGAGCTGTCCTTGCAGGCCACGGCATCTTCCGAGGTCAAGCAGGACACCGTGCGCATCACCCTGTCGGCCGAAGTCGACGCGCCGGACCAGCCGGCCGCCGGCAAGAAGCTGAGCGCCGCGCTGGACGACGTGGTCAAGCGCGCGCGTGACGTCAAGGGCGTGGAAGTGCGCACCGGCAGCTACAACGTCTGGCCCAACACCAATAACAAGGGCAAGATCGCATCCTGGCGCGGCCACGGCGAAGTCGTGCTCGAATCCAAGGATTTCGCGGCCGCCGCCGCGCTGGCTTCCAAGCTGTCCGACAAGACCGCCATCTCCAATATCGGCTTCCTGCTGTCGCGCGAGGCGCGCGAAGCCGAAGAGCGCAAGCTGCTCAAGGAAGCCGCGCAGGCCTTCAAGGAGCGCGCGCTGGCGGCGTCCAATGCTTTCGGATTTTCCGGCTACCGCCTCAGCAAGCTCGAGCTGGGCGGCTCCGGCGGGCCGATGCCCATGCCCCGCATGATGGGGGCGGCCATGGCCAAGGATGCTTCGGCCGGCTACAGCCCGGACGTCCCGCTGGAAGCGGGAGACGTCACGGTCAGCATCGCCGTCAACGGGACGATCGTTTTGCAGTAAGGCTGAACATGATGGCGCCCAGGGCGACCATCGGCACGGACAGCCACTGTCCCATGCTCAGCCCGCCCGCGAGCAGGCCCAGGAAATTATCCGGCTCGCGGGTGAACTCCACCAGGAAGCGGAACGTTCCGTAGCCCATCAGGAACAGCGCGCTCACCTGGCCCAGCGGCCGCGGCTTGCTCGAAAACCACCACAGCAGCACGAACAGCACGATGCCTTCCAGGCCCAGCTCATAGAGCTGCGACGGATGGCGCGCCAGGCCGTCGCCGCTGCCCGGAAACACCATGGCCCAGGGCACGTCGGTGGGCCGGCCCCACAGTTCGCCGTTGATGAAATTGCCCAGGCGGCCGAACCCCAGCCCCAGCGGAATCAGCGGCGCGATGAAGTCGCTGATCGCGAAAAACGGCAGCTTCTTCTTGCGCGCGAAGAGCAGCATCACCAGGATCACGCCGATCAGGCCGCCGTGAAACGACATGCCGCCCTGCCACAGGTACAGCACTTCGAGCGGGTTGGACAGGTAGTAAGAGGGCTTGTAGAACAGCACATAGCCCAGCCGCCCGCCCAGCACCACGCCCAGCACGCTATAGAAAATCAGGTCTTCCAGATCGCGCACGTTCAGCGTGGTGGTGTGGCCGCTGGTGATGCGCCGGCGGCCCAGCAGGTACACCAATGCGAAGCCCAGCAGGTACATCAGCCCGTACCAGTGGATGGCCAGCGGTCCGATCTGCAGGGCCACGGGGTCGAATTTCGGATATTGCAGCATGTTCTGCCCGACACAATGAAGTTGAATGATAATAACCGGCGAGCCCTGAAGATTCGCGAGCCAGCGAGCCAGCTTTCCCGGGGCGCGGCCACCTGCTCCGCGCCCGGCGGCCGACAGGAGACACAGACCATGCCGCATAACGAACGTTCCCGCCACATCACCGAAGGCGTCGCGCGCGCGCCCAATCGCGCCATGTACTACGCGCTCGGTTATCAGGAATCGGATTTCGCCAATCCCATGATCGGCGTGGCCAACGGCCATTCCACCATCACGCCGTGCAATAGCGGCCTGCAGCGCCTGGCCGACGCCGCCATCAACGCCATCCGGGCCTCCAGCGCCAATCCCCAGGTGTTCGGCACGCCCACCATCTCCGACGGCATGTCCATGGGCACCGAGGGCATGAAGTACTCGCTGGTTTCGCGCGAAGTCATCGCCGACTGCATCGAGACGGCGGCGCAGGGGCAGTGGATGGACGGCGTGGTCGTGATCGGCGGCTGCGACAAGAACATGCCGGGCGGCATGATCGCGCTGGCGCGCACCAACGTGCCCGGCATCTACGTCTATGGCGGCACCATCAAGCCGGGCCATTACAAGGGCAACGACCTCACCATCGTGTCCGTCTTCGAGGCCGTGGGCGAATACACCATGGGCCGCATGCCCGAAGCCGACTTCAAGCAGATCGAGAAATGCGCCATCCCCGGCTCCGGCTCCTGTGGCGGCATGTACACCGCCAACACCATGAGCTCGGCCTTCGAAGCCATGGGCATGAGCCTGCCGTACTCCAGCACCATGGCCAACGAGGACGAGGAAAAAGTCGCCTCGGCCGCGGAATCGGCGCGCGTGCTGGTCGAGGCCGTCAGGCGCGGGCTGCGTCCGCGCGACATCATCACGCGCGAGTCCATCGAGAACGCCGTGTCCGTCATCATGGCCACCGGCGGCTCCACCAATGCCGTGCTGCACTTCCTCGCGATCGCCCACGCCGCCGAAGTGCCGTGGACCATCGACGACTTCGAGCGCATCCGCAAGCGCGTCCCGGTGCTGTGCGATCTCAAGCCTTCGGGCAAGTACGTCGCGACCGACCTGCATCGCGCCGGCGGCATCCCGCAGGTCATGAAGCTGCTGCTCAACGCCGGCCTGCTGCATGGCGATTGCATCACCATCACCGGCAAGACCGTGGCCGAGACCCTGGCCGACGTGCCCGACGCGCCGCGCGCCGACCAGGACGTCATCATGCCGCTGGACCGCGCGCTCTATCCGCAGGGACACCTGGCCATCCTCAAGGGCAACCTGTCGCCCGAGGGCTGCGTGGCCAAGATCACCGGCCTCAAGAACCCGGCCATCACCGGGCCGGCGCGCGTCTTCGATTCCGAGGACGAGGCCATGGCGGCCATCATGGCGCGCCAGATCCGCGACGGCGACATCGTGGTCATCCGCTACGAAGGTCCCAAGGGCGGCCCGGGCATGCGCGAAATGCTGGCGCCCACCTCGGCGCTGGTCGGCCAGGGCCTGGGCGAAACCGTGGGCCTCATCACCGACGGGCGCTTTTCCGGCGGCACCTGGGGCATGGTCGTGGGGCACGTCGCGCCCGAGGCCTTCGTCGGCGGTCCGATCGCGCTGATCCGCGAGGGCGATTCGGTTACCATCGATGCCCACAAGCTGCTGCTGCAGCTCAATATCAGCGACGAAGAAATGGCGGCTCGTCGCCAGGCCTGGGTCCAGCCCAAGCCGCGTTATACACGCGGTGTGCTTGCCAAGTTCGGCAAGCTCGCCAGCACCGCGAGCCGTGGGGCCGTAACCGATGCATTTGAAGAGTAATCTGTTGTTGGCCGTCGCCTGCGCGTTGGGCGCGGGCGCGGCGCAGGCCCAGACTACCGGTCTGGACCTGGCCAAGAGCAAGGCCTGCATGGCCTGTCACCAGGTCGAGGCCAAGCGGGTCGGCCCGCCTCTGAAGAGCGTGGCCGAACGTTATGCGGGGCAGGGCGACGCCATGGTGGACTACCTGGCGGGCAAGATCCGCGGCGGCGGCCGCGGCGCCTGGGGCGCCGTGCCCATGCCCGCCCAGACCCAGGTCAGCCAGGAAGACGCCCGCCTGCTTGCGCAATGGATACTGTCGCTGGCGCCGGCCAAGCCGTAAGTCTCAAGGAAAAGGAATCGTCATGGCAGAACAACCCTCTCCCGGCAACGAGGTCGCCGTCCTCGGTGGCGGCTGCTTCTGGTGCGTCGAAGCGGTGTTTACCGACCTGCGCGGCGTCAAGAGCGTGCTGCCCGGCTACAGCGGCGGCCACGTGGATCATCCCAGCTACGAGCAGGTATGCGGCAAGACCACCGGCCACATCGAGGTCGCGCGCATCGAGTTCGATCCGGCCGAGCTGTCCTACAGCGACCTGCTGCGCGTGTTCTTCGCGACCCACGATCCGACCACCCCGGGCCGCCAGGGCAACGACGTCGGCCCGCAATACGAATCCGCCATCTTCTGGCAGGACGAGGCACAGCGCGAGCAGGCCGAGGCCGTCATCGCCGAGGTCGAAGCGCAGAAGGTCTACGACGCGCCCATCGTCACGCGCCTGCTGGCGCCGGCCACTTTCTGGCCGGCCGAAGACTACCATCGCGACTATTTCGCCCTGCATCCCGAACAAGGCTATTGCCAGTTCGTGATCGCGCCCAAGGTCGCCAAGTTTCGCAAGCAGTTCCAGGGCCGGCTGAAAAAATAAGTCGGCCACGCAAAAAAACCTCACCGCGATGGTGAGGTCTGAAGGCCGGCGAGGGCGCTTGCGCGCCACGCCGAGCCGGGGAAGGACGGTATTGGCGGCGTCGGCGTTCAGTCCACCGACTTGACCACGCCGCGGCGCATCTGGTCGAGCTCGATCGATTCGAACAAGGCCTTGAAGTTGCCTTCGCCGAAACCGTCGTTGCCCTTGCGCTGGATGATCTCGAAGAAGATCGGGCCGATCTGGTTCTCGGTGAAGATCTGCAGCAGCAGGCCGCCGCCGGGGGCGCCGTCGAGCAGGATGCGGTTCTTCTGCAGGCGCGCCACGTCCTCGCCGTGGTTGGGCAGGCGGCGGTCGAGCAGCTCGTAATAGGTATCCGGCGTGTCCAGGAACACCACGCCATTGGCGCGCAGCGCCTCGATGGTGCCGTAGATGTCTTCCGTGGCCATGGCGATGTGCTGGATGCCTTCGCCGCGGTACAGGTCCAGGTACTCCTGGATCTGGCCCTTCTCGTCGGTGCCTTCCTCGTTGATCGGAATGCGGATATTGCCGCAGGGCGAGGTCATGGCCTTGGACTTCACGCCCGTCACCTTGCCCTCGATGTCGAAATAACGCACTTCGCGGAAATTGAAGAGGCGCTCGTAGAACTCCGCCCACTCGGCCATGCGGCCCTTGTGCACGTTGTGCGTCAGGTGATCCACCAGCGTCAGGCCGGCGCCGCGATGGTTCAGGTCCGCCTGCGCGTTGGCCGGGTCCACCGGCACGAAGTCCACGTCATAGATGCTGATGTCGCCGATGCCGCCGTGGCCTTCCTTGCCGTTCCAGCGGTCCACCAGGTAGATCAGCGAATCGCCGATGCCCTTGATGGCGGGAATGTTCAGTTCCATCGGGCCGCTGTGCGAATCGAAGCCCCAGGCGCCCAGCTCCAGCGCCCGCTTGTAGGCCGCGTTGGCGTCCTGCACGCGAAAGCCGATTGCACAGATCGAGGGGCCGTGCAGGCGGGCGAAACGCTGGGCGAACGAATCCGGCTCGGCATTGATCAGGAAGTTCACGCCGCCCTGGCGGTACAGCGTCACGTCCTTGTGGCGGTGGCGGGCGATGGCCTTGAAGCCCAGCAGCTCGAACACCTTGCGCAGCGCGACGGGGTCCGGCGCCGCATATTCAATGAATTCGAACCCGGCGGTGCCCATCGGGTTGTCCCAGGGTTGGAAAGCGCTGCTCATAAGTCTGCTCCCTTGCATCGTTTTAAGGATGACCTGTTGATTCAAGTCTAGAGGGAGATTGTAGGAAGGAACGGCAGGCAGACAATTGCAAATATGGCTCAAAAGCCAGTACTCTGAGCAATAATATTGCCGTGATTGGAAAGTTGGGGGCTAAAAATGTCTGGCATTGAGCTCGATAGGACAGATCTAAGGATTTTGGCGGAGTTGCAGCGCGACGGACGCCTGAGCAACCAGGAACTGGCCGACCGCGTTTCGCTATCGCCCAGCCCTTGCCTGCGCCGGGTCCGCAGGCTCGAGGAGCAGGGCTTCATCAAGAAGTACGTGGCGCTGATCGACGCCGAAAAAGTCGGCTTGGGCTTGCTGGCCTACGTGAACATCCGCCTGAACAAGCACAGCGGCTCCAGCCACGCGCCCATGAGCGACTTCGCGCGCGACGTGCAGCTGTGGCCGGAAGTCGTCGAGTGCTACGCCATGTCCGGGGACATGGACTATCTGTTGCGCATCCAGGTGGCGGACCTGGCGCACTTCTCGCGCTTCGCCATGGATACCCTCATGCGCCATCCGGCGGTGGTGGACATGCGTTCCTTCTTCGCGCTCCAGCAGATCAAGGAAACGACGGAGCTGCGCATCTAGCGCCCGGGCTTTGCTTTTCGTCCCCCTCTATATAGAGGGGAAGGGCTGGCGGACCGAGTGCGTCCCCTAAAAAATTCATTTTTCTGAAAAAAGAGTGTCATGCTGGCGACACACGTTTAAATTCTGTGCTATAGTCTCGCTCCTTCGCAGTTCAAACAGTTTTTCGGGCAGCGAAGCAAGCAGTAAAGCCGGTCCGGCAGGGCGATAGCCCCAAAGGACCGCCGCGAGACGATCAGGTAAGCGTTTAGCGGTTTTGCAAGATAGGATGCAAATTAGGCAGAAGCCAGTTGCAAAATCTGCAAAAGCTGTGTTATAGTTTCAGGCTTGGCAGTTGCCGAAAACTTAGGGTTAACCCTGATGTTTCGATAGCTGGTAAGTAATACAGCAGTACCGCTCTTTAACAATTGAACAACCGATAAGTGTGGGCGCTTGATGCGAGTGCGCAGTGGTCAGGTTTTAAATCTGGTCACAAGCACAAGAAATCAAGTGCTCACTAGAAGTGAAGTACCTTAGATGAAAACGTCAATGTCAAGTCTAAGAATAACCTCACTTCCTTTGAGCAGCGACGTATGACTCGGTTCTTCGGAATCAAGGAAATACGAAATAAACACAGAGATTGAACTGAAGAGTTTGATCCTGGCTCAGATTGAACGCTAGCGGGATGCCTTACACATGCAAGTCGAACGGCAGCACGGACTTCGGTCTGGTGGCGAGTGGCGAACGGGTGAGTAATGTATCGGAACGTGCCCAGTAGCGGGGGATAACTACGCGAAAGCGTAGCTAATACCGCATACGCCCTACGGGGGAAAGCAGGGGATCTTCGGACCTTGCACTATTGGAGCGGCCGATATCGGATTAGCTAGTTGGTGGGGTAACGGCCTACCAAGGCGACGATCCGTAGCTGGTTTGAGAGGACGACCAGCCACACTGGGACTGAGACACGGCCCAGACTCCTACGGGAGGCAGCAGTGGGGAATTTTGGACAATGGGGGAAACCCTGATCCAGCCATCCCGCGTGTGCGATGAAGGCCTTCGGGTTGTAAAGCACTTTTGGCAGGAAAGAAACGTCGCGGGCTAATACCCCGCGAAACTGACGGTACCTGCAGAATAAGCACCGGCTAACTACGTGCCAGCAGCCGCGGTAATACGTAGGGTGCAAGCGTTAATCGGAATTACTGGGCGTAAAGCGTGCGCAGGCGGTTCGGAAAGAAAGATGTGAAATCCCAGAGCTTAACTTTGGAACTGCATTTTTAACTACCGGGCTAGAGTGTGTCAGAGGGAGGTGGAATTCCGCGTGTAGCAGTGAAATGCGTAGATATGCGGAGGAACACCGATGGCGAAGGCAGCCTCCTGGGATAACACTGACGCTCATGCACGAAAGCGTGGGGAGCAAACAGGATTAGATACCCTGGTAGTCCACGCCCTAAACGATGTCAACTAGCTGTTGGGGTCTTCGGACCTTGGTAGCGCAGCTAACGCGTGAAGTTGACCGCCTGGGGAGTACGGTCGCAAGATTAAAACTCAAAGGAATTGACGGGGACCCGCACAAGCGGTGGATGATGTGGATTAATTCGATGCAACGCGAAAAACCTTACCTACCCTTGACATGTCTGGAATGCCGAAGAGATTTGGCAGTGCTCGCAAGAGAACCGGAACACAGGTGCTGCATGGCTGTCGTCAGCTCGTGTCGTGAGATGTTGGGTTAAGTCCCGCAACGAGCGCAACCCTTGTCATTAGTTGCTACGAAAGGGCACTCTAATGAGACTGCCGGTGACAAACCGGAGGAAGGTGGGGATGACGTCAAGTCCTCATGGCCCTTATGGGTAGGGCTTCACACGTCATACAATGGTCGGGACAGAGGGTCGCCAACCCGCGAGGGGGAGCTAATCCCAGAAACCCGATCGTAGTCCGGATCGCAGTCTGCAACTCGACTGCGTGAAGTCGGAATCGCTAGTAATCGCGGATCAGCATGTCGCGGTGAATACGTTCCCGGGTCTTGTACACACCGCCCGTCACACCATGGGAGTGGGTTTTACCAGAAGTAGTTAGCCTAACCGCAAGGAGGGCGATTACCACGGTAGGATTCATGACTGGGGTGAAGTCGTAACAAGGTAGCCGTATCGGAAGGTGCGGCTGGATCACCTCCTTTCAGAGCTTAGTGCTCGTGTTAAGCGTCCACTCTTATCGGTTGTTTGATGTAGCTGGGATCGGGTTTATCCAGTCCAGCGTAGAAGCTAACTGATAGCGCTGCTTGCAGCCTTATCAGTTGGGTTTTACCCAACAGCTATATTTTGTTCTTTAACAATCTGGAAGAAGCACAACGAAATGTGCTCATCGAGTAATCGGCGTTTGCTGATGAAGATGGGTACGGGTTGTGATTGCATTAATTTTGTTCCAAGTTCTCAAGACTGGGGTGAATAACCTCAGACTGCTTTGAAACTTATGAACGGCACAAACGCGAATACTCAGGTCCTATAGCCTACAGCGTTATAGGATCAAGCGACTAAGTGCATATGGTGGATGCCTTGGCGATCACAGGCGATGAAGGACGTAGTAGCCTGCGAAAAGCTGCGGGGAGCTGGCAAACAAGCTTTGATCCGCAGATGTCCGAATGGGGAAACCCACTGCGCAAGCAGTATCCCTGGCTGAATACATAGGCCAGTGGAGGCGAACCGGGTGAACTGAAACATCTCAGTAGCTCGAGGAAAAGAAATCAACCGAGATTCCGAAAGTAGTGGCGAGCGAAATCGGAAAAGCCTTTACGTTTTAGCATTCAGGATAGTCGAACGGGATGGAAAGCCCGGCCGTAGCAGGTGATAGCCCTGTAGACGAAATTCTGAGTGTGGAACTAAGCGTAAGAAAAGTAGGGCGGGACACGTGAAATCCTGTTTGAAGATGGGGGGACCATCCTCCAAGGCTAAATACTCGTGATCGACCGATAGTGAACCAGTACCGTGAGGGAAAGGCGAAAAGAACCCCGGAAGGGGAGTGAAATAGATCCTGAAACCGTATGCATACAAACAGTAGGAGCCTCCTTGTGGGGTGACTGCGTACCTTTTGTATAATGGGTCAGCGACTTACATTCAGTGGCGAGGTTAACCGAATAGGGAAGCCGTAGCGAAAGCGAGTCCGAACAGGGCGATTCAGTCGCTGGGTGTAGACCCGAAACCAGATGATCTATCCATGGCCAGGTTGAAGGCACGGTAACACGTGCTGGAGGACCGAACCCACTAATGTTGAAAAATTAGGGGATGAGCTGTGGATAGGGGTGAAAGGCTAAACAAATCTGGAAATAGCTGGTTCTCTCCGAAAACTATTTAGGTAGTGCCTCAAGTATTACTGCGGGGGGTAGAGCACTGTTATAGCTAGGGGGTCATGGCGACTTACCAAACTATGGCAAACTCCGAATACCCGCAAGTACAGCTTGGGAGACAGAGCACCGGGTGCTAACGTCCGGACTCAAGAGGGAAACAACCCAGACCGCCAGCTAAGGTCCCAAATTATCGCTAAGTGGGAAACGAAGTGGGAAGGCATAGACAGTCAGGAGGTTGGCTTAGAAGCAGCCATCCTTTAAAGAAAGCGTAATAGCTCACTGATCGAGTCGTCCTGCGCGGAAGATGTAACGGGGCTAAGCGATAAACCGAAGCTGCGGGTGTGCACTTTTAGTGCACGCGGTAGGAGAGCGTTCTGTAAGCCTGCGAAGGTGGCTTGTAAAGGCTGCTGGAGGTATCAGAAGTGCGAATGCTGACATGAGTAGCGATAAAGAGGGTGAAAAGCCCTCTCGCCGTAAGTCCAAGGTTTCCTGCGCAACGTTCATCGGCGCAGGGTGAGTCGGCCCCTAAGGCGAGGCAGAGATGCGTAGCTGATGGGAAGCTGGTTAATATTCCAGCACCGTCGTACAGTGCGATGGGGGGACGGATTGCGGAAGATCATCAGGGTGTTGGATGTCCCTGTTGACGTATCGAAGATGGCGCTTAGGCAAATCCGGGCGCGTAAATCAAGGGTACGGCACGAGCGAGCATTGCTTGCGAAGTGATTGGAAGTGGTTCCAAGAAAAGCCTCTAAGCTTCAGCTGTACGAGACCGTACCGCAAACCGACACAGGTGGACGGGATGAATATTCCAAGGCGCTTGAGAGAACTCAGGAGAAGGAACTCGGCAAATTGATACCGTAACTTCGGGAGAAGGTATACCCCGGTAGTGTGAAGCGCCTGCGCGCTTAGCATGATGGGGTCGCAGAGAATCGGTGGCTGCGACTGTTTATTAAAAACACAGCACTCTGCAAAGACGAAAGTCGACGTATAGGGTGTGACGCCTGCCCGGTGCCGGAAGGTTAAGTGATGGGGTGCAAGCTCTTGATCGAAGCCCCGGTAAACGGCGGCCGTAACTATAACGGTCCTAAGGTAGCGAAATTCCTTGTCGGGTAAGTTCCGACCTGCACGAATGGCGTAACGATGGCCACACTGTCTCCTCCTGAGACTCAGCGAAGTTGAAGTGTTTGTGATGATGCAATCTACCCGCGGCTAGACGGAAAGACCCCATGAACCTTTACTGTAGCTTTGCATTGATCTGTGAACCGGCCTGTGTAGGATAGGTGGGAGGCTTTGAAGCGTAGTCGCCAGATTACGTGGAGCCATCCTTGAAATACCACCCTGGTTTGTTTGCGGTTCTAACCTTGGTCCGTTATCCGGATCGGGGACAGTGCATGGTGGGCAGTTTGACTGGGGCGGTCTCCTCCCAAAGTGTAACGGAGGAGTTCGAAGGTACGCTAGGTACGGTCGGAAATCGTGCTGATAGTGCAATGGCATAAGCGTGCTTGACTGTGAGACTGACAAGTCGAACAGGTGCGAAAGCAGGACATAGTGATCCGGTGGTTCTGAATGGAAGGGCCATCGCTCAACGGATAAAAGGTACTCTGGGGATAACAGGCTGATACCGCCCAAGAGTTCATATCGACGGCGGTGTTTGGCACCTCGATGTCGGCTCATCTCATCCTGGGGCTGTAGCCGGTCCCAAGGGTATGGCTGTTCGCCATTTAAAGAGGTACGTGAGCTGGGTTTAAAACGTCGTGAGACAGTTTGGTCCCTATCTGCCGTGGGCGTTGGATACTTGACGGAGCCTGCTCCTAGTACGAGAGGACCGGAGTGGACGTACCTCTGGTGTACCGGTTGTCATGCCAATGGCATTGCCGGGTAGCTAAGTACGGAAGAGATAACCGCTGAAGGCATCTAAGCGGGAAACTCGTCTGAAGATTAGGTATCCCGGGGACTTGATCCCCCTGAAGGGTCGTTCGAGACCAGGACGTTGATAGGTCGGGTGTGGAAGCGCAGTAATGCGTTAAGCTAACCGATACTAATTGCCCGTGAGGCTTGATCCTATAACACTGATGGTTATGACCTGGTTATAGCGTTCCAAGTGTCGTTCAATACAAAATCTGGCTGCACCGTCGGCAGCCAGCCAACATCGCATCCCATCGTGCGCGATCATCGAGCTCGACTCTGATCGCCACGCGTTGTGTTTCTTCCCAGATTGGAGCTGTTGCGCCTAGCCGCAGCCGCTCAACCAGTTACGCCTGACGACCATAGCGAGTTGGTCCCACTCCTTCCCATCCCGAACAGGACAGTGAAACGACTTTGCGCCGATGATAGTGGACGGACGTCTGTGAAAGTAGGTCATCGTCAGGCTTTTATTGCGCAAAACCCCACAGGTGAGCCTGTGGGGTTTTGTCTTCTAGTGTGAGACTATGCTCGTTGCGGGATAGTATGCAAATTAGGCAGAAGCCGGTTGCATGAACTGCAAAAAACGTGTTATAGTTTCTGACTTGGCTGTTATCGAAAAATCAGGGTTTTCCCTGGTGTTTCGATAGCTGCTAAAGAGGAAAGGGGCTGAAGAGGCCGCGGCAGGAAAGCAAAGCGATAAGCGACGCTGACTTGACAAGCGATAAAAACTTCTTCATAATCTCGTTTCTCTGCTGACACAGCGACCGGCGAGAAAGCGAAGTTGCTGAGAGGCAGGCAGTAAAGAATTTAGCAGTACCGCTCTTTAACAATTGAACAACCGATAAGTGTGGGCGCTTGATGCGAGTGCGCAGTGGTCAGGTTTTAAATCTGGTCACAAGCACAAGAAATCAAGTGCTCACTAGAAGTGAAGTACCTTAGATGAAAACGTCAATGTCAAGTCTAAGAATAACCTCACTTCCTTTGAGCAGCGACGTATGACTCGGTTCTTCGGAATCAAGGAAATACGAAATAAACACAGAGATTGAACTGAAGAGTTTGATCCTGGCTCAGATTGAACGCTAGCGGGATGCCTTACACATGCAAGTCGAACGGCAGCACGGACTTCGGTCTGGTGGCGAGTGGCGAACGGGTGAGTAATGTATCGGAACGTGCCCAGTAGCGGGGGATAACTACGCGAAAGCGTAGCTAATACCGCATACGCCCTACGGGGGAAAGCAGGGGATCTTCGGACCTTGCACTATTGGAGCGGCCGATATCGGATTAGCTAGTTGGTGGGGTAACGGCCTACCAAGGCGACGATCCGTAGCTGGTTTGAGAGGACGACCAGCCACACTGGGACTGAGACACGGCCCAGACTCCTACGGGAGGCAGCAGTGGGGAATTTTGGACAATGGGGGAAACCCTGATCCAGCCATCCCGCGTGTGCGATGAAGGCCTTCGGGTTGTAAAGCACTTTTGGCAGGAAAGAAACGTCGCGGGCTAATACCCCGCGAAACTGACGGTACCTGCAGAATAAGCACCGGCTAACTACGTGCCAGCAGCCGCGGTAATACGTAGGGTGCAAGCGTTAATCGGAATTACTGGGCGTAAAGCGTGCGCAGGCGGTTCGGAAAGAAAGATGTGAAATCCCAGAGCTTAACTTTGGAACTGCATTTTTAACTACCGGGCTAGAGTGTGTCAGAGGGAGGTGGAATTCCGCGTGTAGCAGTGAAATGCGTAGATATGCGGAGGAACACCGATGGCGAAGGCAGCCTCCTGGGATAACACTGACGCTCATGCACGAAAGCGTGGGGAGCAAACAGGATTAGATACCCTGGTAGTCCACGCCCTAAACGATGTCAACTAGCTGTTGGGGTCTTCGGACCTTGGTAGCGCAGCTAACGCGTGAAGTTGACCGCCTGGGGAGTACGGTCGCAAGATTAAAACTCAAAGGAATTGACGGGGACCCGCACAAGCGGTGGATGATGTGGATTAATTCGATGCAACGCGAAAAACCTTACCTACCCTTGACATGTCTGGAATGCCGAAGAGATTTGGCAGTGCTCGCAAGAGAACCGGAACACAGGTGCTGCATGGCTGTCGTCAGCTCGTGTCGTGAGATGTTGGGTTAAGTCCCGCAACGAGCGCAACCCTTGTCATTAGTTGCTACGAAAGGGCACTCTAATGAGACTGCCGGTGACAAACCGGAGGAAGGTGGGGATGACGTCAAGTCCTCATGGCCCTTATGGGTAGGGCTTCACACGTCATACAATGGTCGGGACAGAGGGTCGCCAACCCGCGAGGGGGAGCTAATCCCAGAAACCCGATCGTAGTCCGGATCGCAGTCTGCAACTCGACTGCGTGAAGTCGGAATCGCTAGTAATCGCGGATCAGCATGTCGCGGTGAATACGTTCCCGGGTCTTGTACACACCGCCCGTCACACCATGGGAGTGGGTTTTACCAGAAGTAGTTAGCCTAACCGCAAGGAGGGCGATTACCACGGTAGGATTCATGACTGGGGTGAAGTCGTAACAAGGTAGCCGTATCGGAAGGTGCGGCTGGATCACCTCCTTTCAGAGCTTAGTGCTCGTGTTAAGCGTCCACTCTTATCGGTTGTTTGATATATAGCTGGGATCGGTTGTAGGCTTGGGTCGAGGGAATCTTCCCTGGGTCTTCAGCCACCTGACTGCTGATCCGAAAAGGTTTTGGGTCTGTAGCTCAGTCGGTTAGAGCACCGTCTTGATAAGGCGGGGGTCGTTGGTTCGAATCCAACCAGACCCACCAAGTATTCTGCCAGGCAGGATATGGGGGTGTAGCTCAGCTGGGAGAGCGCCTGCTTTGCAAGCAGGATGTCATCGGTTCGATCCCGTTCACCTCCACCACCGGTTCTTAGGATCCTGGGTGCAGCGTAGAGGCCAACTCATAGTGTCGTGCTCCACGATGTTATGAGTTGGGTTTTACCCAACAGCTATATTCGTTCTTTAACAATCTGGAAGAAGCACAACGAAATGTGCTCATCGAGTAATCAGCATTGCTGATGAAGATGGGTACGGGTTGTGATTGCATTAATTTTGTTCCAAGTTCTCAAGACTGGGGTGCAAACCTCAGACTGCTTTGAAACTTATGAACGGCACAAACGCGAATACTCAGGTCCTATAGCCTACAGCGTTATAGGATCAAGCGACTAAGTGCATATGGTGGATGCCTTGGCGATCACAGGCGATGAAGGACGTAGTAGCCTGCGAAAAGCTGCGGGGAGCTGGCAAACAAGCTTTGATCCGCAGATGTCCGAATGGGGAAACCCACTGCGCAAGCAGTATCCCTGGCTGAATACATAGGCCAGTGGAGGCGAACCGGGTGAACTGAAACATCTCAGTAGCTCGAGGAAAAGAAATCAACCGAGATTCCGAAAGTAGTGGCGAGCGAAATCGGAAAAGCCTTTACGTTTTAGCATTCAGGATAGTCGAACGGGATGGAAAGCCCGGCCGTAGCAGGTGATAGCCCTGTAGACGAAATTCTGAGTGTGGAACTAAGCGTAAGAAAAGTAGGGCGGGACACGTGAAATCCTGTTTGAAGATGGGGGGACCATCCTCCAAGGCTAAATACTCGTGATCGACCGATAGTGAACCAGTACCGTGAGGGAAAGGCGAAAAGAACCCCGGAAGGGGAGTGAAATAGATCCTGAAACCGTATGCATACAAACAGTAGGAGCCTCCTTGTGGGGTGACTGCGTACCTTTTGTATAATGGGTCAGCGACTTACATTCAGTGGCGAGGTTAACCGAATAGGGAAGCCGTAGCGAAAGCGAGTCCGAACAGGGCGATTCAGTCGCTGGGTGTAGACCCGAAACCAGATGATCTATCCATGGCCAGGTTGAAGGCACGGTAACACGTGCTGGAGGACCGAACCCACTAATGTTGAAAAATTAGGGGATGAGCTGTGGATAGGGGTGAAAGGCTAAACAAATCTGGAAATAGCTGGTTCTCTCCGAAAACTATTTAGGTAGTGCCTCAAGTATTACTGCGGGGGGTAGAGCACTGTTATAGCTAGGGGGTCATGGCGACTTACCAAACTATGGCAAACTCCGAATACCCGCAAGTACAGCTTGGGAGACAGAGCACCGGGTGCTAACGTCCGGACTCAAGAGGGAAACAACCCAGACCGCCAGCTAAGGTCCCAAATTATCGCTAAGTGGGAAACGAAGTGGGAAGGCATAGACAGTCAGGAGGTTGGCTTAGAAGCAGCCATCCTTTAAAGAAAGCGTAATAGCTCACTGATCGAGTCGTCCTGCGCGGAAGATGTAACGGGGCTAAGCGATAAACCGAAGCTGCGGGTGTGCACTTTTAGTGCACGCGGTAGGAGAGCGTTCTGTAAGCCTGCGAAGGTGGCTTGTAAAGGCTGCTGGAGGTATCAGAAGTGCGAATGCTGACATGAGTAGCGATAAAGAGGGTGAAAAGCCCTCTCGCCGTAAGTCCAAGGTTTCCTGCGCAACGTTCATCGGCGCAGGGTGAGTCGGCCCCTAAGGCGAGGCAGAGATGCGTAGCTGATGGGAAGCTGGTTAATATTCCAGCACCGTCGTACAGTGCGATGGGGGGACGGATTGCGGAAGATCATCAGGGTGTTGGATGTCCCTGTTGACGTATCGAAGATGGCGCTTAGGCAAATCCGGGCGCGTAAATCAAGGGTACGGCACGAGCGAGCATTGCTTGCGAAGTGATTGGAAGTGGTTCCAAGAAAAGCCTCTAAGCTTCAGCTGTACGAGACCGTACCGCAAACCGACACAGGTGGACGGGATGAATATTCCAAGGCGCTTGAGAGAACTCAGGAGAAGGAACTCGGCAAATTGATACCGTAACTTCGGGAGAAGGTATACCCCGGTAGTGTGAAGCGCCTGCGCGCTTAGCATGATGGGGTCGCAGAGAATCGGTGGCTGCGACTGTTTATTAAAAACACAGCACTCTGCAAAGACGAAAGTCGACGTATAGGGTGTGACGCCTGCCCGGTGCCGGAAGGTTAAGTGATGGGGTGCAAGCTCTTGATCGAAGCCCCGGTAAACGGCGGCCGTAACTATAACGGTCCTAAGGTAGCGAAATTCCTTGTCGGGTAAGTTCCGACCTGCACGAATGGCGTAACGATGGCCACACTGTCTCCTCCTGAGACTCAGCGAAGTTGAAGTGTTTGTGATGATGCAATCTACCCGCGGCTAGACGGAAAGACCCCATGAACCTTTACTGTAGCTTTGCATTGATCTGTGAACCGGCCTGTGTAGGATAGGTGGGAGGCTTTGAAGCGTAGTCGCCAGATTACGTGGAGCCATCCTTGAAATACCACCCTGGTTTGTTTGCGGTTCTAACCTTGGTCCGTTATCCGGATCGGGGACAGTGCATGGTGGGCAGTTTGACTGGGGCGGTCTCCTCCCAAAGTGTAACGGAGGAGTTCGAAGGTACGCTAGGTACGGTCGGAAATCGTGCTGATAGTGCAATGGCATAAGCGTGCTTGACTGTGAGACTGACAAGTCGAACAGGTGCGAAAGCAGGACATAGTGATCCGGTGGTTCTGAATGGAAGGGCCATCGCTCAACGGATAAAAGGTACTCTGGGGATAACAGGCTGATACCGCCCAAGAGTTCATATCGACGGCGGTGTTTGGCACCTCGATGTCGGCTCATCTCATCCTGGGGCTGTAGCCGGTCCCAAGGGTATGGCTGTTCGCCATTTAAAGAGGTACGTGAGCTGGGTTTAAAACGTCGTGAGACAGTTTGGTCCCTATCTGCCGTGGGCGTTGGATACTTGACGGAGCCTGCTCCTAGTACGAGAGGACCGGAGTGGACGTACCTCTGGTGTACCGGTTGTCATGCCAATGGCATTGCCGGGTAGCTAAGTACGGAAGAGATAACCGCTGAAGGCATCTAAGCGGGAAACTCGTCTGAAGATTAGGTATCCCGGGGACTTGATCCCCCTGAAGGGTCGTTCGAGACCAGGACGTTGATAGGTCGGGTGTGGAAGCGCAGTAATGCGTTAAGCTAACCGATACTAATTGCCCGTGAGGCTTGATCCTATAACACTGATGGTTATTGACCTGGTTATAGCGTTCCAAGTGTCGTTCAATACAAAATCTGGCTGCACCGTCGGCAGCCAGCCAACATCACACCCCATCGTGCGCGATCATCGAGCTCGACTCTGATCGCCACGCGTTGTGTTTCTTCCCAGATTGGAGCTGTTGCGCTAGCCGCAGCCGCTCAACCAGTTACGCCTGACGACCATAGCGAGTTGGTCCCACTCCTTCCCATCCCGAACAGGACAGTGAAACGACTTTGCGCCGATGATAGTGGACGGACGTCTGTGAAAGTAGGTCATCGTCAGGCTTTTATTCCTCAAAACCCCACAGGTAAATCCTGTGGGGTTTTGTTTTTTATGAGAGCCCTCCGCGGGCGCTTGTCGAGCAAGTCTCCAGGCGCGCGCCGGCAGGGCCGGCTCCAGAATCGGAGCGTTTGCCAGCATGGGCAGGCGTTCGAACAGCTATGCCTGACAACCATAGCGAGGTGGTCCCACTCCTTCCCATCCCGAACAGGACAGTGAAACGCCTTTGCGCCGATGATAGTGGACGGACGTCCGTGAAAGTAGGTCATTGTCAGGCGCCAATCCCGAAACCCCACAGCTCGCGCTGTGGGGTTTTTCTTTGTCTTGCGCAAACCTGCGATCAGGCTGCAAGCCGCGCCAGCATTGAATGTGCCGAAATAACAACGGCCGTGGGCGGGTCGACTTTGTGCGGTAAGATTGACCGAGTCAATTCGTTGGAGCGTTATCGTGAGTGATCCCCAGACCCCCGTGCCCGGTACGACTTTAGATCTGCGCACGCTGACCCACGTGGCCTACGGCCTGTACGCGCTGGGCTTTCTGACGAGTGGATTTCTGGGCATCGCCACGCTGGCCGCCGTCGTGCTGATGTACGTCAAGCGCTCCGACGCCGCGGGCACCGTGTACGCCTCCCACTTCGACTGGCTGCTGCGCACCTTCTGGTGGGCCTTGCTGTGGCTTGCCATCAGCGCGATCGCCACGCTTATTTTCATCGGCTGGATCGGCCTGGCCGCCACCGTGGTGTGGGTGCTGTATCGCCTCATCAAGGGCTGGCTGGCGCTGCTGGAAGGCTCTGCGCCCACCACGTACGCCTGATTCGCGCAGACCCAGGCAAAGGCCGGCATATGCCGGCCTTTTCCATTGGACGGCCGCAAGCAGCGCTCAGGCGCGAAGGCTTGGAGAGGAAGTGTGGAGGTAGGGGAGTCGCTGCGCTGCCGGCATGGCTGCCGCAGGCGGAGGAAGGCGCCAGGCGTGGGTCGGGAGGCTCGCCCGGCACTGGAGCCAGGGCGTCGAGGCGAGCTGGAGGCAGGGACGTACGGGGTACGCCCTTTGCCTGCTTACTTCAGATGTGCGTTGACCAGTTTGGTCAGTTCGAACATCGTGACCTGATCCTTGCCGAAGATCGGGCGCAGCTTGGCATCGGCGTTGATGTTGCGCTTGTTGCTGGCATCTTGCAGGTTGTGCTTCTTGATGTATTCCCAGATCTTCTTGGTGACCTCGGTACGCGGCACGGCTTCCGAGCCGATGACAGCAGCCAATTCGGCGCTGGGGGTCAGGGGCTTCATGAATGCAGCGTTCGGCTTGCGCGCGGTCGCGGGTTTGGAGGTTGTGGCCATAATGCGGCGCTCCTTCTCTGGCTGTTGGAAAAATTGTCCTGCGGCCGGAGCATAACGTGTCTCTACCCTAAAGACAAAGGCATTTATCCTCTGTAGCAACTAAAATGCACAGATTCTTCCTACTCTATCGTCTTTCTGTAACCTCCTATGTACGCACGTTCTCCGTTGGAATCGATTCGGCTGTTTCATGACGAATTGACGGCGCTGCGGCGCGATTTGCACGCGCATCCCGAGCTGGGTTTCGAGGAAGTGCGGACGTCCGGGATTGTCGCGGGCGCGCTGGAGGCGCTGGGGATCGAGGTGCACCGTGGCATCGGCAAGACCGGCGTGGTGGGCGTGATCCGCGGCAAGCGCTGCGACAGCGGGCGCATGATAGGGCTGCGCGCCGACATGGACGCGCTGCCGATGACGGAAGACAACGACTTCGGCCACAAGTCGACCAAGCCCGGCCTGATGCACGGCTGTGGCCACGACGGCCACACGGCCATCCTGATCGGCGCGGCCAAGTATCTGGCGCAGACGCGCAATTTCGACGGCACCGCGGTGCTGATTTTCCAGCCTGCGGAAGAAGGGCGCGGCGGCGCGCGCGCCATGCTGGAAGACGGCCTGTTCGATACCTTTCCGTGCGACGCGATCTACGCGCTGCACAACTGGCCCGGCCTGAAGCCGGGCACGGTGGGCATCAATCCCGGACCGATGATGGCCGCGGCCGACCGCTTCGAGATCCAGATAACCGGACGCGGCGGCCACGGCGCGCATCCGTATCAGACCATCGACCCCGTCACCATCGCGGGACAGATCATCACGGCCTTGCAAACCATCGTGTCGCGCAACGTGAATCCGCTGGATTCGGCGGTGGTGTCCATCGGCTCGCTGCAGGCCGGCCATCCCGGCGCGATGAGCGTGATTCCGCGCGAAGCGAAGATGGTGGGCACCGTGCGCACGTTCCGCAAGTCGGTGCAGGAAATGGTGGAGACGCGCATGCGCGAGCTGGTCTCGGCCATCGCCGGCGCGTTCGGCGGCACGGCCGAAGTGATCTACGAACGGATCTATCCCGCCACCTTGAACACGCCGCAGCACGCGAACCTGGTGGCCGACATCGCCACCGAAATGATAGGCAAGGAGAACGTGGTGCGCGACCTGGTGCCGTCCATGGGCTCCGAGGATTTCTCTTTCATGTTGCAGAGCAAGCCGGGCGCCTATTTCCGGCTGGGGCAGGGCGGAGCCGATTCCGGCTGCGTGCTGCACAACTCGCATTTCGATTTCAACGACGCCGTCATTCCCCTGGGCAGCGCGATGTTCTGCGCGCTGGCCGAACGGGGCATGCCGCTGGCAGACTAAGAAGCTTTCCATGTCCACGCAAAACACGACCCAGCTCACCATCACCCGGCCGGACGACTGGCACCTGCACCTGCGCGACGGCGCGGCGCTGGAGGCGGTGGTGGCCGACACCGCGCGGCAGTTCGCGCGCGCCATCATCATGCCGAACCTGCGTCCGCCGGTGACCAACACCGAACAGGCGCTGGCCTATCGCGGCCGCATCCTGGAGGCGCTGGCCAAGGCGGGCGGCAATCCCGCCGCGTTCACGCCGCTGATGACGCTCTACCTGACCGACAACACCTCGGCCGAGGAGATCTTCCGCGCGCACGAGTCGGGCCAGGTCTATGCGGTCAAGCTGTACCCCGCCGGCGCCACGACCAACTCGGACGCGGGCGTGACCGATCTGCTGGGCAAATGCACCAAGGCGCTCGAGGCGCTGGAAAAATGCGGCATGCCGCTGCTGGTGCATGGCGAAGTGACGGACCCGTCGATCGACGTGTTCGACCGCGAAGCGGTGTTCGTCGAGCGCGTGATGCTGCCGCTGCGCCGCGCCTTTCCGGCGCTGAAGGTCGTGTTCGAGCACATCACCACCAAAGAGGGCGCGCATTACGTGCGCGACGCCGAAGGGCCGATCGCCGCGACCATCACGCCGCAGCACATGCTGTACAACCGCAACGCGATCTTCCAGGGCGGCGTGCGTCCGCACTGGTACTGCCTGCCGATCCTCAAGCGCGAAACGCATCGCCAGGCGCTGGTCGAGGCCGCCACCAGCGGCAGCCCGCGCTTTTTCCTGGGCACCGACAGCGCGCCGCATGCGCGCGGCCTGAAGGAACATGCCTGCGGCTGCGCCGGCTGCTACACGGCGCTGCACGCGATGGAGCTGTACGCGACCGCGTTCGACGCGGCTGGCAAGCTGGACAAGCTGGAAGGCTTCGCCAGCTTCCACGGCCCGGACTTCTACGGCCTGCCGCGCAACACCGGCACGCTGACGCTGGTGCGCGAAGCCTACACGGTGCCCGAGGACCTGCCTTTCGGCGACACCACGCTGGTGCCGCTGGCCGCGGGCGAGGCGCTGGCCTGGCGCGCCCACGTCTGAGACGGAAAAAGGGCTGCCTCGCGGGCAGCCCTTCGCAGGTGCGCTATATAGATATGGCGCGTCGGATCACAGCGAGCTTTCGCGCCGCGCTTCCAGTAGTTCCCAGCGCGCGAAGCGTTCTTCGAGCTCGCTTTCCAGCTTGGCCAATTCGCTGTTGATGCGTTCGACCTCGGCCGGCGCGTCGCGGTACAGGCTGCCGTCGGCCAGCTTGCCGGCCAGTTCGGCCTGCTGCGCTTCCAGCGCCGCGATGGCGTCGGGCAGGCCTTCCAGTTCACGCAGTTCCCACGAGTTCATCTTGGCGGCGCGCGCCGGCTTGGGACGCGCGGCCTTGGCGCGCGCCGCGCCGTCGTCGGCCGGCCTGGCGGCGGGCGCGGCCTCCTCGGCGGGCGCGGCCGGCGCGGGCCGCTGCGCGAGCCATTCGTCGTAGCCGCCGACGTAGTCGCGCCAGCGGCCATGGCCTTCGTAGGCGATGGTCTGGGTGACCACGTTGTTCAGGAAGGCGCGGTCGTGGCTGACCAGCAGCACGGTGCCTGCGTATTCCTGCAGCAGCTCTTCGAGCAGCTCCAGCGTTTCGATGTCGAGATCGTTGGTGGGCTCGTCCAGCACCAGCACGTTGGCGGGCCGCGCGAACAGGCGGGCCAGCAGCAGCCGCGCGCGTTCGCCGCCCGACAGGCTGCGCACCGGCGAGCCGGCGCGCGCCGGCGAGAACAGGAAATCGCCCAGGTAGCTCATGACGTGCTTGCGGGCGCCGCCGATTTCGACCCATTCGCTGCCCGGGCTGATGATGTCGACCAGCGTGGCGTTCTCGTCCAGCTGCGCGCGCATCTGATCGAAGTAGGCGACCGAGACGTTGGTGCCCATGCGGGTGGCGCCGCTGTCGGGCTGCATTTCGCCCAGGATCAGCTTGAGCAGCGTGGTCTTGCCGGCGCCGTTGGGGCCGATGATGCCGATGCGGTCGCCGCGCAGGATGGTGGTGGAGTAATCGTCCACCACGACTTTGTCGCCGAAGGCCTTGCTGACGTGCTCGAGTTCGGCGACCAGCTTGCCGGAACGCTGGCCCTCGGCCAGCGCCAGTGACACGTTGCCCACGCGCTCGCGGCGTTCGGCGCGTTCGACGCGCAGGCGCTCCAGGCGGCGCACGCGGCCTTCGTTGCGGGTGCGGCGCGCCTCCACGCCCTTGCGTATCCAGACTTCCTCCTGGGCCAGCAGCTTGTCGAAGCGGGCCTGCTCCAGCCGTTCGGACTCCAGCCACTGGGCCTTGCGTTCCTGCCATTGCGAGAAATTGCCGGGAAAGCTCAGCAGCCGGCCGCGGTCCAGTTCGACGATGCGGGTGGCGATGGCGTCCAGGAAGCGGCGGTCGTGGGTGATGATGACCGCGGCGCCCTTCCAGCCGCGCAGCATGTCTTCCAGCCAGGCGATGCCGTCGAAGTCGAGATGGTTGGTGGGTTCGTCGAGCAGCAGCAGATCGGGTTCGTCGACCAGCGCGCGGGCCAGCGCGACGCGCTTGCGCGTGCCGCC
The DNA here is from genome assembly GCF_057359325.1 of Achromobacter sp. MUI-25009338. Taxonomy (NCBI): domain Bacteria; kingdom Pseudomonadati; phylum Pseudomonadota; class Betaproteobacteria; order Burkholderiales; family Alcaligenaceae; genus Achromobacter; species Achromobacter sp. MUI-25009338. The sequence continues at coordinate 5,078,487 of NZ_CM170627.1, read as the reverse complement.
GGACAGGCCGGCGATCTGCGCGTCGGCGGGCAGGCCGAGCTTTTCGATCACGGCGCGCACGCGCGAAGGGCGCTGCCAGTCTTCGTGGTCGCCTTCCACATTGCAGACCACGTCGAAGACCGTGGCGTTCTCGTCGAGCTCGGGCTCCTGCTCGACGGTGGCCACGCGCAGGCCCGAGCTGCGGGCGATGTCGCCGTCGTCGGGCAGGGTGCGGCCGTCCAGCAGCCTCAGCAGGGACGACTTGCCGGCGCCGTTGCGGCCGATCAGGCCGATGCGCTCGCCGGCCTGGATGGCGAAATCGGCGTGGTCCAGCAGCGGATGGTGGCCGTAGGCGAGCTGGATGTCGGTAAGGGTGATGAGAGTAGCGAGTGCCATGTAATGGAGCAGCGTCTGCGTCTGTGCGAATCAAGGCGTATTGTCGCAGGAACCCGCGCGGGCGTCGGCGGTGGCGCGGGCCTTGGGGGACGGAGCCGCCACCTGTACTAGAATACGAACCGCAAGACGGGTCGGGCGATCGCGGTGGATGCGAATCCATCGAGGAAGGTCCGGACTCCACAGGGCAGGATAACGGCTAACGGCCGTCCGGCCGCGTCCTCGGGCGCGGTTGAGGAACAGGGCCACAGAGACGAGTCTGCGGGGCGGGCGCGCGGCGCGCGCACAGGTACGGCCATCTCCGTATCGCGCCGTCCGGCAACGGGCGGCGGCATCGCAGGGTGAAACGCGGCAACCTCTATCCGGAGCAACATCAAATAGGCATGCGTGCGGCCTTCGGGCCGCGAAGGGCGGCTCCGTCCGAGCATGCGGGTAGATGGCTACAGCGGCCCAGCAATGGTCCGCGCAGAGGAATGATCGTCCGCCAGGGCAACCTGGTGTACAGAATCCGGCCTATAGACCCGTCTTGCAACTCATTCTCGAATGCGCGGCCGTCCCGGCGCCGGGCGGACCGGGCTGCGCCATTTTTCGGGCGGCCCCGGACGCCGCAGGCGGTGGGAAGCCTCGCCAATAGGAGCGAAGGACCGATCGTAAAACAATGCAAAGCCATTGTTAGCCGCTACTTCTGAAGAAGGACTTTTAGATAGTGCCGCAACCTCCTGATTTATTGGGAGGTTTTTGTTTTTGCGGATTTACATATTGGCCTAAGTCCTTGTTGTGATTGAAAAAATTGCAACCTCTCCCTTGACCGCCCCTTTCCCATACCGTAGAGTGGGAAATAGTAGGAAATTGTGCAATTAAGTGGGGTAAAAGTGGTGTTTCAGGGAAGCAGCGCGCTCACGCTGGATGCCAAGGGACGGATCTCGATTCCGACCCGGCATCGTGACGCGCTCATGTCGCAGGCCGATGGCCGGCTGACCCTGACTCGCCACCCCGACGGCTGTCTGCTGGTCTACCCGCGGCCCGAGTGGGAAAAGAAGCGCGAGCAGATCGCCGCGTTTCCCATGTCGGCCCGCGCGTTGCAGCGGCTGTTGCTGGGCAACGCTCAGGACGTGGAACTGGACGGCTCGGGCCGGGTCCTGATCGCGCCTGAACTGCGCAACGCTTCCGGTATGACGCGCGATGTGATGCTGCTCGGATTGGGCGCGCACTTCGAGCTGTGGGACGCCGCTACCCTGGCCAGCCGCGAGGCTGAGGACCTGGCCAAGGGTATGCCGGATGTGTTGAATCAGTTTTCGTTCTGAAAAAGTTATGGAATTCGAACATCGGCCCGTCTTGCTGGAGCCGACGGTGGACGCGTTACTGCTGGCCGGCTTCGGCGGCAAGGGCGCGGCACGGTCGCAAGAGCAAGGCGGGCCGGCTGCGGCTACGCGGGCGCAAAGCGGTGTCTTCGTCGACGGCACTTTCGGCCGCGGCGGGCACAGCCGCGAGCTGCTCGGCCGTCTCGGCCCGGACGCGCGGCTGGTGGTGTTCGACAAGGACCCGGAGGCGATCGCCGTCGCCAATGTATTGGCGGCAGCGGACCCGAGGGTCACCGTGGTGCATGGCGGCTTCGCCACCATGGCCGAAGAATTGCAGCAGCGCGGCATCGGCAAGGTCGATGGCGTGATGCTGGATCTGGGCGTTTCGTCGCCTCAGATCGACGATGCCGAGCGCGGTTTCTCGTTCATGCGAGACGGCCCGCTCGACATGCGGATGGACACCACTCGTGGTCCCACGGTGGCGGATTGGCTGGCGCAAGCCAGTGTGGATGAGATGCGGGAGGTCATAGCGGATTATGGCGAAGAACGGTTTGCTTTTCAGGTTGCAAAGGCGATTGCTGCTCGCCGCGCAACAAGGCCGCTGCGCACCACGCTCGAGCTTGCCGAGTGCGTCGCCGGCGCCGTCCGCACGCGCGAAAAGGGGCAGCATCCGGCCACACGCACCTTTCAAGCTTTACGGATTTACATCAATCGGGAACTCGAAGAGCTCGCGCGCACCCTCGCGGCAGCTCTAGACCTGCTGGCTCCGGGGGGGAGATTGGCGGTGATCAGCTTTCATTCGCTCGAAGACCGTATGGTCAAGCAGTGCATCGCGGCGGCGGCTCGTCCGGCTGCCGCGCATGCGCGCCTGCCGCTGCGTGAAAGCGAAATGCCCCAGCCGGTGCTGCGTTCCCTGGGCCGCGTGGTGGCCGAGGACGACGAAGTCTCGGGCAACGCGCGCGCCCGCTCCGCCATCCTGCGCGTGGCCGAACGCACGGAAACCCCGCTGCCCGCAGAGGGCGGCGCCGCGTTCGTCAAGATCGGCTCCCTGCCGGGCAGCGATCTGGCTCCGCCGCCGCGGCGCGGCGGCAAGGGAGGGCGCCGCTGATGGGTCGCGTCAACCTGATCGTTGCGGCTTTGCTGATGCTGTCGGCCATTTCCCTGGTCACCAGCCGGTATCAGTCGCGCCAGCTCTTCATCGAGCTGGGGCGCGATCAGGCCCAGGCGCGCGACCTGGAAACCAACTGGCGGCGCCTGCAGCTGGCGCGCGCCGAACTCGCCCGCAACGCGCGGGTGGATGCCATCGCGCGTGAGGGCCTGAAGATGATCTCCATCGTTCCGGACCGCACGCTCTATCTGAACCAGGCGCCCGTCTCCACCGCCGGAGGTGCCCAATGAAGCGGGTGCCCTTCTTCGACAACCCCGTGCTGCGCGGGCAATTGCCCACCTGGCGCGCGCGCCTGGTGCTGATCCTGCTGTTCGGCGGGTTCGTCGTGCTGGCCGGCCGCGCCCTGTTCCTGCAGGGGCTGTCCACCGAATTCCTGCAGCAGCAGGGCGAGCGCCGCTACGAGCGCACGCTGACCCTGCCCGCCACGCGCGGCAAGATCCTGGACCGCAACGGCGCGGTGCTGGCCTCCAGCGTGCCGGCGCGCGCCATCTGGGCGATTCCCGAGGACGCCAAGCAGGCCACGGCGGCGCAACTCGACTCGCTGGCCAAGCTGCTGGAGATGCCGGTGGCCGACCTGCGCCGCCGCCTGGTCGACGAGGACAAGAACTTCGTCTACCTGAAGCGCCAGGTCGCCATGGACGTGGCCGACCAGATCAAGCAGCTGGGCCTGCCCGGCATACACCAGCAGCCCGAAACCCGCCGCTACTATCCGGACGGCGACGTGATGGCCCACGTGGTGGGCTTCAACAGCGTCGAGGACCAGGGCCAGGAAGGCGTCGAACTCACGTTCAACCAGCAGCTCTCCGGCCGCCCGGGCAGCCGCCGCGTGATCAAGGACCGGCTGGGCCGCGTCATCGAGGACGTGCAGGCCGTGACCCTGCCGGTCGACGGCCGCGACTTGCGCCTGTCCATCGACACCCGCCTGCAGTACCTGGTGTTCAAGGCCCTGAAAGACGCCATGGACAAGCACCAGGCCAAGGGCGCGACCGCCGTGGTCGTGGACGTGCATACCGGCGAGATCCTGGCGCTGGCCAACGTGCCGACCTTCGATCCCAATAAGCGCGAAACCTTCCACGGCGCCAACCTGCGCAACCAGGCGATCACCGATACCTTCGAGCCCGGGTCCATCATGAAGCCGTTCACCGCCGCGCTGGCGCTGGACCTGGGCCGCATCAGCACCAAGACCCTGTTCGAGACCGGCAATGGCCGCTTCCAGTACCAGGGCAGCACGATCAGCGACGTGAGCCGCAACGGCACGCTGGACGTGGCCGGCGTGCTGCGCAAGTCCAGCAATATCGGCATGACCATGATCTCCGAGAAGCTGGAATCCCGCGAGATGTGGGACCGCTTCACCGAACTGGGCCTGGGCCAGGCCCCCCAGGTGGGATTCCCCGGCGCCGCGCCCGGCCGCCTGCGTCCCTGGGACCGCTGGCGCCTGATCGAAAAGGCCACCATGGCCTACGGCTACGGCCTGTCGGTGTCGCTGCTGCAGGTGGCGCGCGCCTATACCGTCTTCGCGCGCAACGGCGACATGGTCTCGCTCACGCTGGTCAAGCGCGACAGCGATCCCACCAGCGTCAAGATCTATACGCCCAAGACCACCGCGCTGGTGCGCGGCATGCTCGAGGCCGCCGCCGGTCCCGAAGGCACCAAGGCCGCGCAGGTGCAGGGCTACCGCGTGGCCGGCAAGAGCGGCACCGCGCGCAAGATCGTCGATGGCAAGTACAGCAAGCAGCGCTACCGCAGTTCGTACGTGGGCTTCGCGCCGGTGTCCGATCCCAAGATCGTCGTGGCCGTGTCCATCGACGAACCGACCGTCGGCGGCTATTACGGCGGCGCGATCGCCGCGCCGGTGTTCTCCCAGATCGTGGGAGGCGGCCTGCGGCTGATGGGGGTGCGTCCGGACGCGCCCTTCGAATCCACAATTGTTGCTGGTCTCAAGGAGCCAGGCAGATGAGCGCCAAAGGCTTCCTCTCTACTTCCCCCGCCGCCACGGTCGCCGAGATCGTGGCGTGGTTGCATGCGCGCGTCTCGCTGACCGCGCACCTCAAGCTGGACTCCCGCGATATCGAGCCGGGCGACGTGTTCGTCGCCTGCCCGGGCCTGTCCAGCGATGGACGCCTCTATATAGATAAGGCATTGGCGCTGGGCGCCAGCGCGGTCCTGTTCGAAGCGCCCGCCAGCGCGGCCATCGAGGCCGCGGCCGGGCAGGCGCAGATGCTGCCGGTGACCGGCCTGCGCGCCCTGCTGGGCGAGCTGGGCGACACCTGGTACGGCCGGCCGTCGGCCGCGCTCGCGGTGGTGGCCGTGACGGGCACCAACGGCAAGACGTCTTCGGTGCAATGGATCGCCCATGCGCTCAGCCGCAACGACAAGCCCTGCGGCACCATCGGCACGCTGGGCGCGGTGCTGCCCGACGGGCAGACGCTGGGCGGCGAGCTGACCACCCCCGACGTGCTGACCGTGCACCGCACCCTGGCCGCCATGCGCGACGCCGGGGCCAAGGCGGTGGCCATGGAGGCCTCGTCCATCGGCATCGAGCAGGGCCGCATGGACGGCGTGCGCGTGGCGTTGGCGGCGTACACCAACCTGACGCGCGACCATCTCGATTACCACGGCACCATGGAGCGCTACGAAGCGGCCAAGGCGCGCCTGTTCACGTGGCCTGGCCTGACCGCCGCCGTGATCAACGCGGACGACGAGGCCGGCCGGCGCCTGATCGCCAGCCTGCCCGCGGAACTGGCGATGGGCTACAGCCTGAGCGATGCGCCGGAGGTTCCCGCCCGGATGCGCGCGCGCGACCTGCAGGCGACCGCCCAGGGCCAGATCTTCACGCTGGTGTCGCCGCATGGCGAGGCCCAGATCGTCACGCGCCTGCTGGGCGCGCACAACGTTTCCAACCTGCTGCTGGTGGCGGGCGTGCTGTATCAGCTGGGCCTGCCGTTCGCGCAGATCGCCCGCGAGCTGGCCGCCACCGATCCGGTGGACGGCCGCCTGCAGACCGTGGAACCGCTGGGCTCGAACGGCGCCCAGGCCGGCACCGGCCGCGGCCCGCTGGTGGTGGTGGATTACGCCCATACGCCCGACGCGCTGTCGCGGGCGCTGTCCGCGCTGCGCGCCGTCGCCGCCGCGCGCTCGGGCCGCCTGGTCTGCCTGTTCGGCTGCGGCGGCGAGCGCGATCCGGGCAAGCGTCCCGAGATGGGCCGGATCGCGGCCGAGCTGGCCGACCACGTGGTGGTGTCCAGCGACAATCCGCGCCGCGAATCGCCCGAAGACATCGTCCGGCAGATCCTGGCCGGCATTCCCGAGTCCGCGCATGCCGTGGTGCAGGTCGATCGCGCGCGCGCCATCATGCAGACCATCTGGGCCTCGGCGCCCGAGGACGTGGTGCTGCTGGCCGGCAAGGGCCACGAGACCTACCAGGACATCGGCGGCGAGAAGCTGCCGTTCGACGACCGCGAATGGGCGCGCCTGGCGATGCTGCTGCCGCAGGTCAAGGGCGTGTCCACCGACACGCGGCGCATCGACGCCGGCGAGCTGTTCGTGGCGCTGGTGGGCGAGAATTTCGACGCGCACGATTACCTGGACCAGGCCGAGGCGCGCGGCGCCTGCGCGGCCGTGGTGGCGCATCCGGTCGCCGGCGCGCGCCTGCCGCAGCTGGTGCTGGGCGATACCCGCGTGGCGCTGATGCGCATCGGCGCGGCCTGGCGCGCGCAATTCTCGCTGCCGGTCATCGCCGTGACGGGCAGCAACGGCAAGACCACCACCAAGGAAATGATTTCGGCCATGCTGGCCGAGTGGCGCGGCGCGGAAGGCCGCCTGGCCACCGCCGGCAACCTGAACAACGACATCGGCGTGCCGCTGACGCTGCTGCGCCTGCGTCCCGGCCATCGCGCCGCGGTGTTCGAGCTGGGCATGAACCACCCCGGCGAAATCGCCCAGCTGGCGGCGCTGGCCGCGCCCACGGTGGCGCTGGTGACCAACGCCCAGCGCGAGCACCAGGAATTCATGCACAGCGTGGAAGCGGTGGCGCACGAGAACGGCGCGGCCATCGCCGCGCTGCCCGACGACGGCGTGGCCGTCTATCCGGGCGACGAGCCGTATTCGACGGTCTGGGATGCGCTGGCCGAGCCGCGCCGCGTGCTGCGCTTCGGTCTGCAGCCCGGCCTGGACGTGTACGCCGAGCAGATCCTGGCCGACGTCGACGCCACGCGCTGCCGCGTGGTGACGCCGGTCGGCACGGCCGACCTGGCGTTGCCGGTGCCCGGCCTGCACAACCTGCGCAATGCGCTGGCGGCCATCGCCAGCGCCATCGCGGCGGGGGCGCCGCTGGACGCCGCGGTGCGCGCGCTGGCGGGTTTCAGCCCGGTGGCCGGCCGCATGCAGCGCAAAAAATTGAGTGACGGAACGTTGCTCATCGACGACACCTACAATGCGAACCCCGACTCGGTTCGCGTGGCCATCGAAGTGCTGGCGCGCGTCGACGGCACGCGCGTCCTGGTCCTGGGCGACATGGGCGAAGTCGGGGACAACGGCCCCGCCATGCATGAAGAGGTGGGCAATTACGCGCGCGAGCATGGGCTCGACGCGCTCATCACGCTAGGCGAAGCCAGCCGGGCGGCAGCGGCCGCATTCGGTGTGGGCGCGCACGCCTGCGCATCGGTAGACGAAGTCGTTGCCGCGTTGCGCGGCTTGCGCCCGTCCTGCGTATTGGTAAAGGGATCGCGCTTTATGCGCATGGAGCGGGTAGTGACGGCTTTTTCGACGAATGAAGGGATGACGGCCAAGGGGCAGGGAGAGCACGATGCTGCTTGAAATCGCCCGCTTGCTTTCGGATGACGTGCGCGCGCTGGGGGTGTTCGAATACATCACCATGCGCGCGGTGCTGGCCTGCGCGACGGCGCTGCTGATCGGCCTGGTGGCCGGCCCGCGCGTGATCCGCAAGCTGACCGAAATGAAGATCGGCCAGGCCGTGCGCTCCTATGGCCCGGAGTCGCACCTGGTCAAGACCGGCACCCCCACCATGGGCGGCGTGCTGATCCTGATTTCCATCGCCATCAGCACCTTGCTGTGGGCGGACTGGACCAACCGCTTCGTGTGGGTGGTGTTGTTGGTGACCTTTGGTTTCGGCTGGATCGGCTGGATGGACGATTACCGCAAGGTGGTCTATCGCGATCCGGAAGGCATGCCGGCGCGGCAGAAGTTCTTCTGGCAGGCCACCATCGGCATGGTGGCCGCCGTGTATCTGGCGTTCGCGGTGTCGGCGCCGGCCAATACCGAACTGTGGCCGCTGTTCAAGGCCTGGGTCGGCAGCGGCTTCACCATGTCGCTGCCCACGCGCGCCGACCTGATCGTGCCGTTCTTCAAGACCGTGAGCTATCCGCTGGGCGTGCTGGGCTTCGTGGCGCTGACCTGGGCGGTCATCGTCGGCACCAGCAACGCCGTGAACCTGACCGACGGCCTGGACGGCCTGGCCATCATGCCCACCGTCATGGTGGGCAGCGCGCTGGGCATCTTCGCCTACGTGGTCGGACGGGTCGACTATTCCAAGTACCTGCTGTTTCCCTACATCCCCGGGGCGGCCGAGCTGATGGTGCTGTGCGCCGCGATCGGCGGCGCCGGCCTGGCGTTTTTGTGGTTCAACGCGTATCCGGCGCAGGTCTTCATGGGCGACGTCGGCGCGCTCGCGCTGGGCGGCGCGCTGGGCACCATCGCCGTGATCGTGCGCCAGGAAATCGTGCTGTTCATCATGGGCGGCGTGTTCGTGGTCGAGACGCTTTCGGTGATGCTGCAGGTGACCTGGTTCAAGTACACGAAGCGACGTTATGGAACAGGTCGACGCATATTCCGCATGGCTCCGCTGCATCATCACTTCGAAGTGGGCGGCTGGAAAGAAACCCAGGTGGTCGTGCGTTTCTGGATCATCAGCATGATGCTGGTGCTGATTGGCCTCTCTACCTTGAAGTTGCGATGAATACGATGGAAACCTCCCGTGACGGCGCGCCGCTCGTCCTGATCCTCGGATTGGGCGAGACGGGCGCGGCTGCCGCAAGCTGGTGCGCCCGCCAGGGCGCCCGCCTGCGCGTGGCCGACACGCGCGCCGAACCGGGCGGACTGGCCTCGCTGCGCGCCGCGCTGGCGCAGGCCGAAGTGGAATACCGCCTGGGCTGCGACGGGTCTTTCGACACCGCGCTGCTCGACGGCGTGGACCAGGTGGTGCTCAGTCCCGGCCTGGCGCCGACGCAGGCCCCGGCCGCCGACCTGCTGCGCGAGGCCGAGGCCCGCGGCATCGAGATCGTCGGCGAGATCGAACTGTTCGCGCGCGCGCTGGCCGAACTGGCCGAGACGCGCGAATACCGTCCGCGCCTGCTGGCCGTGACCGGCACCAACGGCAAGACCACCGTCACCGCGCTGACGCGCCAGCTGATCGAGGCCGGCGGCCTGTCGGTCGTGGCCGCGGGCAACATCAGCCCGGCGGCGCTGGCCGCGCTGATGACGGCGCTGGACGCCGATGCGCTGCCGCAGGTCTGGGTGCTGGAGCTGTCGAGCTTCCAGATGGAAACCACGCGCTCGCTCAAGGCCGACGCGGCCGTGGTGCTGAACGTCACGCAGGACCACCTGGACTGGCATGGCGATATGCAGGCCTACGCGGCCGCCAAGGCGCGCCTGCTGAAGATGGCCCGGGTGGCCATCGTCAACCGCGAAGATCCGTACACCATCGACATGGTGCCGGCGCTCGACGCCATGAACGTGCGCACCTTCGGCCGCGACGTGCCGGAGCTGGTCGGCGACATGGGCCTGGAGCTGGGCCAGGGCGTGGCCTGGCTGACCGCCTGCGAGCCCAACGATTTCGACGAACCCGCGCCGCCCACGCGCCGCAAGAAGGACGCGCCCGAGCCGGTGCGCGCCAAGGGCCGCATGAGCCGGCTGATGCCGGTCGACGCCCTGCGCATCCGCGGCATCCATAACGCCTTGAACGCGCTGGCCGCCCTGCAGCTCGCGCGCTGCCTGGACCTGGGCTGGGGCCCGATGCTGCGCGCGCTGCGCGACTACGCGGGCGAGCCGCATCGCGCCGCGTTCGTGCGCACCATCGGCGGCGTGGACTACATCAACGACAGCAAGGGCACCAACGTGGGCGCCACCGTGGCCGCGCTGGAAGGCCTGGGCCAGCAGGTGGTGCTGATCGCCGGCGGGCAGGGCAAGGGCCAGGACTTTTCGCCGCTGATTCCGGTGGTCTCGCGCCACGCGCGCGCCGTGATGCTGATCGGCGTGGACGCGCCCGAGATCGCCCGGGTGCTGGCCGCCACCGGCGTGAACTGCGTGACCGTCGAGACCCTGCGCGACGCCGTGCGCGGCGCCGCCGAACTGGCGCAGCCCGGCGACGCCGTGCTGCTGTCGCCGGCCTGCGCCAGCCTGGACATGTTCCGCAACTACCCGCATCGCGGGCAGGTGTTCGTGGAAGAGGTCGAGGACCTGGCCCGCGACCGTGGAGAGATCGCATGAGCCTGATCGCCGATCTCACCGCCAGCGTCAACGCCGTACGGCCCGGCCGTACCAAGATGCGCAACTTCGATCTGCCGCTGGTCATCGCGGCCTCGACGCTGCTGCTGCTCGGCCTGCTGATGGTGTATTCGGCGTCGATCGCGCTGGCCGACGGCCCGCGCTACGCCTCCTATGGCCGCTACTATTTCGTGATCCGCCACGGCCTGTTCGTCACCGCCGGCCTGATCGGCGGGGCCGTGGTCCTGGCCATCCCCATCCGCGTCTGGCAGCGCCTGGCGGTGCCGCTGTTCGGGGTGGCGATCGTGCTGCTGGTCGCCGTGCTGATTCCCGGCATCGGCCGCGAAGTCAACGGCGCGCACCGCTGGATTCCGCTGGGTCCGCTGAACTTCCAGCCTTCCGAACTGATGAAGCTGGCCGCGCTGCTCTACGCCGCCGACTATACGGTGCGCAAACAGGAACACATGCAGGCGTTCGCGCGCGGCTTCATGCCCATGGCGGTCGCGCTGGGCGGCGTGGGCATGCTGCTGCTGCTGGAGCCCGACCTGGGCGCGTTCATGGTGATCGTGGCCATCGCCATCGGCATCCTGTTCCTGGGCGGCATCAACGGCAAGTACTTCAGCAGCCTGCTGGCGGTGCTGGTCGGCACCTTCCTGATGCTCATCTGGCTGTCGCCGTGGCGCCGCGCGCGCCTGTTCGCCTACCTGGACCCCTGGAACGAAGACAACGCCTACGGCAGCGCCTACCAGCTGTCGCATTCGCTGATCGCGCTGGGCCGCGGCGAATGGCTGGGCGTGGGCCTGGGCGCCAGCGTCGAAAAACTGCACTACCTGCCCGAGGCGCACACCGACTTCCTGATGGCCGTGGTGGGCGAGGAGCTGGGCTTTGCCGGCGTGATGCTGGTGATCATCCTGTTCGCCATCATCGTGTACCGCGGCTTCGACATCGGCCGTCAGGCCATCGCCATGGAACGCACTTTCGCGGGCCTGGTGGCGCACGGCGTGGCGATGTGGATCGGCGTGCAGGCCTTCATCAACATGGGCGTGTGCCTGGGCCTGCTGCCCACCAAGGGCCTGACCCTGCCGCTGATGAGCTACGGCGGTTCCGGCGTGGTGATGAACCTGTGCGCGCTGGCCATGCTGATACGGGTCGACGTGGAAAACCGCATCATGATGCGCGGAGGACGGGTATGACGGCCGCGCGCACCATCCTCATCATGGCCGGCGGCACCGGCGGGCACATCATGCCCGGCCTGGCCGTGGCCGACGTGCTGCGCGCGCGCGGCTGGCGCGTGCTGTGGCTGGGCAATCCCGACAAGATGGAAGGCCGGCTGGTGCCGCCGCGCGGCATCGAGCTGGTGCCGCTGCGCTTTGCCGGCGTGCGCGGCAAGGGGGCGGCGGCGCTGCTGAAGCTGCCGTTCCTGCTGGTGCGCGCGTTCGCGCAGGCCTGGTCGCGCCTGTCCGAGGTGCGCCCCGACGTGGTGCTGGGCATGGGCGGCTACGTGGCCTTTCCCGGCGGCGTGATCGCGGCGCTGCGCGGCACGCCGCTGGTGGTGCACGAGCAGAACGCCGTGGCCGGCACCGCCAACAAGTGGCTGGCCCGCATGGCGCGCCGCGTGCTCAGCGGCTTCCCCGGCGTGCTGTCCAAGGGCGAGGCCCTGGGCAACCCGGTGCGCGCCGACCTGTGCGCGCTGCCCGATCCGGCCGCGCGCTACGCCGGCCGCAGCGGCGCGCTGCGCCTGCTGGTGGTGGGCGGCAGCCTGGGCGCCCAGGCGCTGAACACCACGCTGCCGCAGGCCTTGGCGCTGCTGCCGCAGGACCGGCGGCCGGAAGTCGTCCACCAGGCCGGCGAACAGCATCTGCCCGCGCTGCAGCAGGCCTACGCCCAGGCGGGCGTGGCGGCCGACTGCCGCGCTTTCATCGACGACATGGCGGGCGCGCTGGGCCAGGCCGACCTGCTGATCTGCCGCGCCGGCGCCATGACGGTGTCCGAAGTGGCGGCGGCGGGCGTGGCGGCGCTGTTCGTGCCGTTCCCGCATGCCATCGACGACCACCAGACCGCCAACGCGCGCTTCCTGAGCGACGCGCAGGCCGCCTGGCTGCAGCCGCAGACCGCCTTGACGCCCGAGTGGCTGGCGCAGTGGCTGGGCCAGCGCAACCGACAAGAACTCCAAGCCGTCGCAGAACGGGCCCGCGCGCATGCGCGCCCCGAGGCGGCGGCGCATATCGCCGACGCATGTGAACAAGCAGCGGGGCGCGCATCATGAAGCACAGAATCCAACATATCCATTTCGTAGGCATCGGCGGCTCGGGCATGAGCGGCATTGCCGAAGTGCTGCTCAACCTGGGCTACACCATCAGCGGCTCCGACCTGCACGAGTCGGCCGTGACTCGCCGCCTGGCCGAGCTGGGCGTGAAGATCGCCATCGGCCACGTGGCCAGCAACGTCACCGGCGCCGGCGCCATCGTGACCTCCACCGCGGTGGCCGGCGACAACCCCGAAGTGATCGCGGCGCGCGCCGCGCGCATCCCGGTGGTGCCGCGCGCCATCATGCTGGCCGAGCTGATGCGCCTGAAGCGCGGCATCGCGGTGGCCGGCACCCACGGCAAGACCACCACCACCAGCCTGGTGGCCAGCATCCTGGCCGCCGGCGACCTGGACCCCACCTTCGTGATCGGCGGCCGGCTGAATTCCGCCGGCGCCAATGCGCGGCTGGGGCAGGGCGACTACATCGTGGTCGAGGCCGACGAATCCGACGCCTCGTTCCTGAACCTGCTGCCCGTGATGGCCATCGTGACCAATATCGATGCCGATCACATGGACACCTACGGCCACGACGTGGCGCGCCTCAAAAGCGCCTTCATCGAATTCACGCAGCGCCTGCCGTTCTATGGCAGCGCGGTGCTGTGCCTGGACGACGCCAACGTGCGCGAGATCATGCCGTTCGTGTCGCGCCCCATCACCACCTACGGCCTGGCCGAGGAAGCGATGGTGCGCGCCTACGAGGTGCAGGCCGAAGGCACGCGCATGCGCTTCAACGTGCAGCGCACCCACCTCGACACGCTGCTGCCCCCGCTGGAAGTGGAGCTGAACCTGCCGGGCCTGCACAACGTGCGCAACGCGCTGGCGGCGATCGCCGTGGCGACCGAGCTGGGCGTCTCCGACGAAGCCATCCGCGAGGCGCTGGCCTCGTTCAAGGGCGTCGGCCGCCGTTTCACGCAGAGCGGCGAATTCGCGGTGCCCGCCGCCCACGGCGGCGGCAGCTTCACGCTGATCGACGACTACGGCCACCATCCGGTGGAAATGGCCGCCACGCTGGCCGCGGCGCGCGGCGCGTGGCCGGACCGCCGCATCGTGCTGGCGTTCCAGCCGCACCGCTACACCCGCACGCGCGACTGCTTCGAGGATTTCGTGCGCGTGCTCGGCTCGGCCGACGCCGTGCTGCTGACCGAGGTCTACGCCGCGGGCGAGCCGCCGCTGGTGGCCGCCGACGGCCGCGCCCTGTCGCGCGCGCTGCGCGTGGCCGGCAAGGTCGAGCCCCTGTTCGTCGAGGACGTGGCCGAACTGCCGCAGGCGGTGCTGGACTTCGTGCGCGACGGCGACGTGGTGATCGTCATGGGAGCGGGTTCGATCAGCAAGGTCCCCGCCCAGGTAGGAGAGCTGGCATGAACAAGCAATTCGGCAAAGTGGGCGTGTTGTACGGCGGACGCTCCGCCGAGCGCGAGGTGTCCCTGATGTCGGGCGCCGGCGTGCACCAGGCGCTGCTGAGCGCCGGCGTGGACGCGCACCTTTTCGACACCGGCGAACGCAGCCTGGCCGAACTGGCGGCCGAAGGGTTCGAACGCGTCTTCATCGCGCTGCACGGCCGCTACGGCGAGGACGGCTCCATCCAGGGCGCTTTGGAACTGCTGGGCATTCCCTACACCGGCAGCGGTCCGCTGGCTTCCGCGCTGGCCATGGACAAGACCATGACCAAGCGCGTGTGGCTGCAGCAAGGCCTGCCCACCCCCGAATTCGAAGTGCTGGACGCCGATACCGAGCTGCGCCTGGTGCCCGACCGCCTGAACCTGCCGCTCATCATCAAGCCGCCGCACGAAGGTTCGACGGTCGGCATCACCAAGGTGGTGGGCTATTCCGACATGAAGGAAGCCTATGCCGCGGCCGCGCGCTTCGACAGCGAGGTGCTGGCCGAGCAGTTCATCACCGGCCGCGAGCTGACCGTGGCGGTGCTGGGTTCGGGCAAGACGGCGCGCGCGCTGCCGGTGATCGAGATCGCCGCGCCCGGCGGCAACTACGACTACGAGCACAAGTACTTCTCGGACGACACGCAGTACTTCTGCCCCGCGACCCTGCCCGCCGAGGTCGCCGAGGAAGTCGCGGCCATCGCCGTCAAGGCCTACCGGGCGCTGGGCTGCGAAGGCTGGGGCCGCGCGGACTTCATCCTCGACCGCGACAACCGGCCGTGGCTGCTCGAAATGAACACCTCGCCCGGCATGACCAGCCATTCACTCGTCCCCATGGCCGCCAAGGCCGTGGGCATCAGCTATGCCGAACTGTGCGTGGCGATCCTGGCCGAGGCCGCGTGCAAAGTGCGCAGCCCCGCTCGCAACGCTTGACCTGGACATTCTGTGTGGAACGACGCCCGAACTACCAACCTGATCGCCAACACGCTAGCCGTGCTGGCGGTCTGCGCCATGCTCGTCGCGGGCGTGGTGTGGGTAGCGCAGCGCCCGTACTTCACGCTGTCGGCCATCGAGCTGGAATCGATGCCGGACACCGAGCTGCACTACGTGTCGCCGGGGGCGGTGCGAGCCGCGATCGCCGGCCGCTTCAAGGGCAACTTCTTCACGGTGGACCTGGACGACGCGCGCGAGATCTTCGAATCGGTGCCCTGGGTGCGGCATGCCACCGTGCGCCGCATCTGGCCCAACGTGCTGCGCGTGCGGATCGAGGAGCAGCAGCCGCTGGCGCTGTGGAACGAGAACCAGATGATCAACACCTGGGGCGAGGCCTTCACGGCCAACACGGGCGAGGTGGACGACGACGTCGTGCTGCCGCAGTTCGTCGGGCCCGAGGGCACCGAGTCGCTGGTGGTGCAGCGCTACGCCGAGCTGGCGCGCTGGTTCGCCCCGCTGGACATGCACGTCAAGCAGCTGGAGCTGAGCCCGCGCTACGCCTGGCGCGTGGTGCTGTCCAACGGCATGCTGCTGGACCTGGGCCGCGATCCGGGCGCCGACGCGCCGGACCCGCACGGCCTGCCCGGCGCCTTGCCCTTCGCCGCCCGAATTCAACGCTTCGTGCAAGCCTGGCCCGACGTGGCGGGGCGCCTGGAAGGGCGCACCGTGACGCAGGCCGACTTGCGCTATCCCAATGGTTTCGCACTGGCGCTGGCTCCGTTGCCGGCGTCGGAAACCAAAACCAAATCCACACCGAAACCTCCGAAGAAACGCTAACGCCATGACCCGTGACATCAAGGACCTTATCGTCGCCCTCGATATCGGCACCAGCAAGGTGGTGGCTGTGGTGGCTGAAATTTTGCCTGAAGGGCGATTCGAAGTGCTGGGCCTCGGCCAGCACGAGTCGCGCGGCATGCGCAAGGGCGTGGTCGTCAATATCGAGACCACTGTGAATTCCATCCAGCGCGCGCTTGAAGAAGCCGAGCTGATGGCAGATTGCAAGATTCGCGACGTCTACACCGGCATTGCCGGCAGCCATATCCGCAGCTTCAATTCCAGCGGCATGGTCGCCGTGAAGGACAAGGAAGTCACCGCCACCGACGTCGCCCGCGTCATCGAGACCGCCAAGGCGGTGAACATCCCGACCGACCAGCAGGTGCTGCACGTGCTGACGCAGGAATTCATCGTCGACGGCCAGGAAGACATCCGCGAGCCCATCGGCATGAGCGGCCTGCGCCTGGAAGTGCGCGTGCACATCGTGACGGGCGCGGTCAGCGCCGCCCAGAATATCGTCAAGTGCGTGCGCCGCTGCGGCCTGGAAGTGCAGGACCTGATCCTGCAGCCGCTGGCCTCCAGCCTGGCCGTGCTGACGGCCGACGAAAAGGAGCTGGGCGTCGTGCTGGTGGACATCGGCGGCGGCACCACCGACGTGGCCATCTTCACCGGCGGCGCGATCCGCCACACCGCCGTGCTGCCCATCGCCGGCGACCAGATCACCAACGACATCGCGGCCATGCTGCGCACGCCCACGCCCGATGCCGAGGAAATCAAGCTGCGCTACGGCGTGGCCAAGCAGGTGCTGGCCAGTCCCGACGAGTCCGTGGAGGTTCCCGGCCTGGGCGACCGCGGCCCGCGCCAGGTCAAGCGCCAGGCGCTGGGCGCGGTGATCGAGCCGCGCGTCGAAGAACTGTTCACCCTGGTGCAGCAGGTGGTGCGCGACTCCGGCTACGAGGACCTGCTGGCTTCCGGCGTGGTGCTGACCGGCGGCTCGGCGCAATTGCCCGGCATGGTCGAGCTGGCCGAGGACGTGTTCCTCAAGCCGGTGCGCGTGGCGGTGCCCGAATACGAAGGCAGCCTGGCCGACGTGATGCGCAATCCGCGCTTCTCGACGGTGATGGGGCTGTTGCAGGAAGCGCGCATGCAGCGGGTGCGCGGCCGCAAGGTCGCCGCCCAGACCGGCAACTTCAAGAGCCTGCTGGCGCGCATGAAGGAATGGTTCATGAACTAGGTTGAGGGGGGCAGGTTGGGGCCTGCTCCTTGGTCCGGTCGGCTGGCGGTATCGCAGGCTGGGCCAGAAGAGGGGAGGCGCTTCAAACCCGCCGCGGGCGACGCCGGCGACGTGTTTGAGGCGATTCACAAAAAATAGGTTGTTGGGGAATTTTTGTGATTTGCAAAATCGGACTTGTGAGGGAGTCATCATGATGAACTTTGAGATGCTTGAAAACACCACCAAAGGGACCGTTATCAAGGTCGTTGGTGTGGGCGGTGCGGGCGGCAATGCCGTCGCGCACATGATTCGCAACGGCGTGCACGGCGTGGATTTCATCTGCGCCAACACCGATGCGCAGGCGCTGGCGGCGACCAACGCCCCGGTGCAGATCCGTCTGGGCCGCACCGGCCTGGGCGCGGGCGCCAAGCCCGAGCAGGGCCGTGCCTCGGCCGAAACCGCGCGCGAAGAGATCCGTGCCGCCCTGAACGGCGCGCACATGGTCTTCATCACCGCCGGCATGGGCGGCGGCACCGGCACCGGCGCCGGTCCGGTCGTGGCCGAAGTGGCCAAGGAACTGGGCATCCTGACCGTGGGCGTGGTCACCAAGCCTTTCACCTTCGAAGGCAACAAGCGCCTGAAGATGGCCGAGGACGGCATCGCCGAACTGGCCAAGCACGTGCATTCGCTCATCGTGGTGCTCAACGAGAACCTCTATGAACTGATGGACGAGGACGCGACGCAGGAAGACTGCTTCCGTTCGGCCGACGACATCCTGCACAACGCTTGCGCGGGTATCGCCGAAATCATCAACGTCGAAGGCAACGTCAACGTCGACTTCGAAGACGTCAAGACGATCATGGGCGAGCAGGGCCAGGCCATGATGGGCACGGCGTCGGCTTCCGGCGCGGACCGCGCCCGGGTCGCCGCCGAGCAGGCCATTGCCTGCCCGCTGCTCGAAGGCGTGGATCTGAACGGCGCGCGCGGCGTGCTGGTCAACATCACCGCCAGCCGCTCGCTGAAGATGCGCGAAACGCGCGAAATCATGGAAACGATCCGCAGCTACGCTTCGGACGACGCCACCGTGATCTTCGGCACCGCCTACGACGAATCCATGGGCGAAACCCTGCGCGTGACCGTGGTCGCGACCGGCCTGGGCCGTGCGCAATCGCGTCCGCAGCTCGTGCAGAACACCGCCGAGGTGCTGCGCACCGGTACCGACAACATGCCCATGGGCGCGATGCCGGCCGGTCAAGGCGACTACCGCAACCTGGACATGCCCTCGGTCATGCGCAACCCGCGCAGCCAGGCTTCGGCCCAGGTGCGCGCGCTGGAAAGCTCGGGCATGGATCATTTCGACATCCCGGCGTTCCTGCGCAAGCAGGCGGATTGAACCAAAGAGCCCATTCCGGGCTCTAAAGCGCACTCCCTCATCTCCGGCCCGCCTGTCCCCTCGGGCGGGCCGGAGGCGGAGCGGTCCGTGTCTCCCTTGCACGGCATAAATAAGGGGACGGAGGTATAGGTCGGTCCGGACGCCTGATGGCGCCAGGGATCGGACAGCGTTACAATACGTCAGTTACGCCGGCAATCTATTGGTTATCTTGCCGGCTTTCTGGCTCAAATCACCCAAGTCTCATGTTCCGACAGCGCAGCATTCAGAATCTCGTCCGCACGACAGGCGTCGGCGTCCACTCCGGACGGCGGGTCGAGCTCACCTTGCGCCCGGCACAACCCAACACCGGTATCGTTTTCCATCGGGTCGATCTGCCCGAGGTCGTGGACCTGCCTGCCCAGGCGTCCGGCGTGGGCGACACGCGCATGGCGTCCGTGCTGCAGCAGGGCAACGTCCGCGTCTCCACCGTCGAACACCTGATGTCCGCCCTGGCCGGACTCGGCATCGACAACCTGCACGTCGACCTGACCGCGGAAGAAGTCCCCATCATGGACGGCAGCGCGGCGACCTTCGTCTACCTGCTGCGCTCGGCCGGCATCGTCGAACAGAACGCGCCCAAGCAGTTCATCCGCGTGCTCAAGCCCGTGGAAGTGCGCGAAGGCGAAGGCCGCAACGAGAAGTGGGCGCGCCTGGAGCCGCACGAAGGCTTCGCGCTCGCGTTTTCCATCGACTTCCGCCACCCCGCGATCGACTCCACGGCCAATTTCGCCGAGATCGATTTCGCCACCCATTCCTACGTGCGCGAGATCGCCCGCGCGCGCACCTTCGGTTTCGTCAACGAGGTCGAGGCCCTGCGCTCGATGGGCCTGGCCCGCGGCGGCAGCCTGGACAACGCCATCGTGATGGACGAGTACCGCGTGCTCAACAGCGACGGCCTGCGCTACGACGACGAGTTCGTCAAGCACAAGATCCTGGACGCCATCGGCGACCTGTACCTGCTGGGCAAGCCCCTGGTTGCGCGCTACGTGGCGTGCAAGTCTGGCCACGGCCTGAACAACCAGCTGGCGCGCGCGCTGCTGGCCCAGCGCGATGCCTGGGAACTGATCAGCTACGAATCGCAGGCGGAGGCGCCCCAGGCGTTCCGCCACGAGTGGAAGCTGGCGTAGGATTCTCCCCCCGGTACGGATTCCCCCCTACGCGCTTACGCGCCCCCCCCAGGGGGGCGACACCTGCAGACCGGCGGAGCCGGATCTGGCGGTGTCCCGGCTTGCTCTAGGTAGCACCAATTCAATGCGATGGCTCCCCTTGGACGATGGGGGGCGTCATCCTCTCGCGCTTAGGGCGTAAACCGGTGGCAAACCATAGTATGGCTCCGTCCGAGAACTTGGTTTCGCTTGGTTTCGGGGCGCGGCTGTGGCCGCACAAGCGGGGCGGGTTCAGCTACTCTTGTGGTGCCTGAGCAGTTTGGCGACCGCGTCGGCCAGCGGTCCGGGACGCAGCTTGCCTTGCAGCGTTTCGAAGGCGCCCAGCGCGGTTGCGCCCAGCGGTTGCGCTTCCTTCGGGGGGCGGGGCTGGCGGGCGCCGGGCGTGGGCAAACCCGCTTGTACCTTGACGGCGATTTCGTTAAGGTTCCAGCCTTGGTCGGCCAGAGTCCGCGCGATGCGCGGGGCCAGCTGACGCATCTTGGCCGCATGAGCGGCACTCGGCACCACCAGGTGCAGGCACTGGTTTTCCAGCTTGCCCACCTGGCAGACGGCGCCTAGCGGGGCGGGCAGAACCGCCGCCACCGCGTACTGGATTTGCAAGTGCTTGCGGGCGGTCGCCAGGACGCCGGCGCCCCGCATGTCATGACCCAGCCATCCCAGGGCGGTATTGTCCTCGCGCCGGCTGGAACTGGAACGTTGGCGGTATGAAGTGGGTCTATTCATGCCGGCTCTATGAATTAGGAAGCAAACCTTGAAAATCGTGATTATGCACGCCCGTGACGGGAAGGACGGGCATTTCACCCTGGGCGGCGGCCACCTCGCGCTGTTCCTGGGGCTCGCCTTGATCACGGCCGCCATCTGCGGCGCCGCGCTACAACGATACCTTACTCCGGTATCGCCGGCCGTACACACCGTGGGCTGGCCCCTGGCCAGCCAGCCGGGGCGCGACGCCGATTTCCTGCGCGGCAACATGAACCTGCTGGCGGCCAAGGTGGGGGCGCTGCAGGCCAAGCTGGTCAGCATCGACGGCCTGGGCCAGCGCGTGGCCAAGGTCGCCGGCGTGGCCTACACCGATCCCGAACTCGCCAAGCAGCTGGCCGTGGCCCAGCCGGAAGCGCTGATCCAGCCCGAGGCCACCGAGGTCATGGACGACCTCTTCACCGACCACCCGCCGCCCAGCGCCGCGTCGGCCGAAGCCCTCGGGCGCCAGCTCGACGAGATCCAGGCCAGATTGTCCCAGCAGACCGATAACCTCAAGCTGCTGGACGCGGCGCTGACCCGCCGCTCGGCCGACCAGGCCCGCATGCCGACGGCCATGCCGATCACCGACTATCCCTACCTCAGCTCCTCCTACGGCTGGCGCCGCAACCCGGTGACCGGCCGCAGCGCCATGCACGAGGGCCTGGACTTCGCCGCGCCCTCGGGCACGCCCATCCTGGCCGCCTCCGGCGGCGTGGTGCTGGAATCCAAATACCATCCGGGCTACGGCAACATGGTCGAGATCGACCACGGCGACGGCCTGATCACCCGCTACGCCCACGCCTCTTCGCTGCTGGTCAAGCAGGGCCAGCTGGTCGACCGCGGCCAGCCCGTGGCCCGCGTCGGCAGCTCGGGACGCTCCACCGGCCCGCACCTGCACTTCGAAGTGCGCCTGGCGGGCCAGCCGCTGGACCCGCGCCTGTTCCTGGGACCGCAGCAGAACGCGCCGCCCGCCGTGGCCCACGCCTCGCGCTGAACTGCCGCTGAACTGGCGGCACTCTGGCCGGTCAAACTGCCCGACAGTGCTACCCTGGTGTTGATAGATCCAGGCTATTGCGCTTCAGGTGCGTTAAACTGGTTCGTTTCCCAGCGGACCCCCGCTCAACCAATAACATCAAGTCACGGGCGACGCTGCCCATCCCTGGCGACAGGGCGGCGTGTCCCGTGCGGCCGACATACGCATGGTTTCTCTGCTCAAAAAACTCATAGGCAGTCGCAACGACCGGCTGCTTAAGCAGTATCGCAAGCTGGTAACCCAGATCAATGGGCTCGAGTCCAAGATCTCCGCGCTCTCCGATGCGGAGCTGGCGGCCAAAACCGAGGAGTTCCGTTCCCGCCACGCCCAGGGCACGTCCCTGGACGAGCTGCTGCCCGAGGCCTTCGCCGTGGTGCGCGAGGCGGGCAAGCGGGTGTTCGGCATGCGCCATTTCGACGTGCAGATGCTGGGCGGCATCGCCCTGCACAACGGCAAGATCGCCGAAATGCGCACGGGCGAAGGCAAGACGCTGATGGCGACCCTGCCGGTCTACCTGAACGCGATCGCCGGCAAGGGCGTGCACGTGGTCACGGTGAACGACTACCTGGCCCGCCGCGACGCCGAATGGATGGGCCGGCTGTACCGCTTCCTGGGGATGAGCACGGGCGTGGTGGTGCCGCAGCAGCCCAACGAGGAAAAGAAGGCCGCCTACGCCGCCGACATCACGTACGGCACCAATAACGAGTTCGGCTTCGACTACCTGCGCGACAACATGGAATACCGTGTTGAGGACCGCCGCCAGCGCGGCCTGTTCTACGCCATCGTCGACGAGGTGGACTCGATCCTGATCGACGAGGCCCGCACCCCGCTGATCATCTCCGGCCAGGCCGAGGACCACACCGAGCTCTACATCCGCATGAACGCGGTGCCGCCGCTGCTCAAGCGCATGGCCGGCGAACCCAAGCCGCAGGAACCGGAACCCGAAGGCGACTACTGGGTCGACGAAAAGAGCCAGCAGGTCTACCTGTCCGAAGCCGGGCACGAGAACGCCGAGGGCATCCTGGCCCGCCTGGGCATCCTGCCCGAAGGCGAATCGCTGTACGACCCGCGCCACATCGCGCTGATGCATCACCTGATGGTGGCGCTGCGCGCCAACACGCTGTTCTTCCGCGACCAGCAGTACGTGGTGCAGGACGGCGAAGTGGTCATCGTCGACGAATTCACCGGCCGCCTGATGGTCGGCCGCCGCTGGTCCGACGGCCTGCACCAGGCGGTCGAGGCCAAGGAAGGCGTGAAGATCCAGCACGAGAACCAGACGCTGGCCTCGATCACGTTCCAGAACTACTTCCGCATGTACGAAAAGCTGTCCGGCATGACCGGCACGGCCGACACGGAAGCGTACGAATTCCAGGAAATCTACGGGCTCGAAACGGTCATCATCCCGACCAACAAGCCCATGGTCCGCAAGGACCAGAACGACCAGGTCTTCAAGACCGACCAGGAAAAGTACAACGCCATCCTCAACGACATCCGCGACTGCCACGAGCGCGGCCAGCCGGTGCTGGTGGGCACCACCAGCATCGAGAACTCCGAGCTGCTGTCGGGCCTGCTGAAAAAGGCCAAGCTGCCCCACGAGGTGCTCAACGCCAAGCAGCACGCGCGCGAAGCCGAGATCGTCGCCGAGGCCGGCAAGCCGGGCCACATCACCATCGCCACCAACATGGCCGGCCGCGGCACCGACATCGTGCTGGGCGGCAGCGTCGACAAGCAGGTCGACCTGATCCGCGCCGACGAATCGCTGTCCGAGGAAGAAAAGCAGGCCCGCATCGAAAAGGTGCGCGCCGAATGGAAGCCGCTGAACGAGCAGGTCAAGGCCGCCGGCGGCCTGCGCATCATCGGTACCGAGCGCCACGAATCGCGCCGTATCGACAACCAGCTGCGCGGCCGCGCCGGCCGCCAGGGCGACCCCGGTTCCTCGCGCTTCTACCTGTCGCTGGAAGATTCGCTGATGCGCATCTTCGCCGGCGACCGGGTGCGCGCCATCATGGAACGCCTCAAGCTGCCGGAAGGCGAGCCCATCGAGGCCGGCATGGTGACGCGTTCGATCGAGACCGCGCAGCGCAAGGTCGAAGGCCGCAACTTCGACATCCGCAAGCAGCTGCTCGAATACGACGACGTGGCCAACGACCAGCGCAAGGTGCTGTACTCGCAGCGCAACGACGTGCTGGAGGCCGCGAGCGTGGGCGAGACCGTGCAGAACCTGCGCGACGCCGCCGTGATCGAGATGTTCAACGTCCACGTGCCGCCGGAATCGGTGGAAGAGCAGTGGGACGTGCCGGCGCTGCAAAAGGCGCTGGAAGCCGATTGGCACGTCCAGCTTCCGCTGGTGGAAATGCTGGAAAAAGAGGCCAACCTCACCGACGACGACCTGCGCGAACGCGTGGTGGCCGCCGCGCGCGATGCCTACCAGGCCAAGGTCGACCAGGTCGGCCAGGAATCGTGGTCGCAGTTCGAGCGCTCCATCATGCTGCAGGCCATCGATACGCACTGGCGCGAGCACCTGTCGGCGCTGGACTACCTGCGCCAGGGCATCCACCTGCGCGGCTACGCGCAGAAGAACCCCAAGCAGGAATACAAGCGCGAAGCCTTCGAACTGTTCTCGGGCATGCTGGACCGCATCCGCGACGACGTGGTGCGCGTGCTGATGACGGTGCGCGTGCAGTCGCAGGAGCAGGTCGACCAGGCCGAGGCCGAAGCCGCCCAGTCGCACGTGCAGAATGTGCAGTACCATCATTCCGACTACGACGAAGCGCTGGCCCAGCAGGATTCCGAGGGCGGCGCCCAGCCGGTGCGCAACGTGGTGCCCAAGGTCGGCCGCAACGACCCGTGCCCCTGCGGCAGCGGCAAGAAGTACAAGCAGTGCCACGGCAAGCTCGTCTGAACCCGGAGACCTGACCATGCTGCATCCCGTCGGCCGTACCGAATTCGATCACGCAGTGGTCATGGTGCGTGACCGGCTGGATGCGTTGGCGCCGCATTTCGAGCGCCAGGGCTTTCGCCTGAGCGACAAGTCGGTGCACAACCTGGGGTCGTGCAACCGCCTGATCGTGCTGGAAGGCGCTTACGTCGAACTCCTGGGCTGGCCGCCCGGCGCGCCGCCGGCGCGCAAGGAGATCGCCGACTCGCCCTTCGGGCTGGAGGCGCTGGTGTTCCGCACCTACGACGCCGAGGCCACCTACGAACGCCTGCGGGCCGCAGGGTTCGCCGTCAATCCGGTCC
This sequence comes from Achromobacter sp. MUI-25009338, assembly GCF_057359325.1. NCBI lineage: Bacteria > Pseudomonadati > Pseudomonadota > Betaproteobacteria > Burkholderiales > Alcaligenaceae > Achromobacter > Achromobacter sp. MUI-25009338. The sequence goes on along the minus strand of NZ_CM170627.1, from coordinate 5,053,871 downwards.
AGGAACTGACCCGCGCGGCCATGCTGGACGGCGAGGAAGTCCAGGCCCGTTTCCATACCGTGCGTTTCGCCGAGCAGCCGCTGCCCGGCATCCGCATGTATTTCTGCCGCCACCTGACGCCGGAATGCGTGTGGCAGCCCGACCTGATGGCGCATCCCAACGGCGCGCGCAGCCTGCTGCGCATCGACGCCCGCGCCGCCGACGCGCGCGCGGTAGCCGAGCGCCTGGCGCAGGTCGCCGACGTCGTCGCGGAGCCGGCCGGCGAAGGCTGGGACGTGCCGCTGGCCAACCTGCGCATCCACGTGCGGCCCGACGAGTCGGCCGCCCGGCCGGTGCTGTGCTCCCTTACCCTGGAAAACCGCGACGGCGCCCATTACGCGCTGGATACGGGGCTGTAATACCGTAGGTCGTTCACGTCCCGCCCCGGGACAAACCCGCATTGCCGCCCAAAGTGTATGCACTTTAGTATGCACTTAATCCGACCACGCAATCCGGCGGCGCCATGCCCACTCCCAACCCGATCCGTCCCGCCGCCCGCACGCAGGCGGCCCAGGCCGAACTGTACGGCGCCGTCAAGGCGATGGCCGTGCGGTTCGAGTTCAAGCCTGGCGAGCGCATCAACGAGGTGGAGCTGGCGCGCCGGCTGAACGTCAGCCGCACGCCGCTGCGCGAGGTGCTGAACCAGCTGATGGTCGAGGGTTTCCTGACGCGCTCGGTGAACCGGGGCTTCATCGCGCGCCTGCTCGACGCCAAGCAGATCCACAGCCTGTACGAGTACCGCGCGGTGCTGGAGGCCGGCATCGTGCGCGCCGCCTGCGAGCGCGCCAGCGACGAAGAGCTGGCCGGCCTGCGGGCCTTCGTCGAGCGTTCGCGCGACGTGCCCGAGGACAGCGAGGCCACGCGCCTGCTGGAACTGGACGAAGCCTTCCACCTGACGCTGGCGCGCTATTCGCGCAACGAGGAATTCGTGCGGGCGCTGGAAAGCGTCAACGCGCGCATCCATTTCGTGCGCTGGATCGACATGCAGCAGGGCCGCCGCGGCCATACCCAGGGCGAGCACCTGCGCATCGTCGAGGCGCTGGAGCGCCGCGACATCGAGGCGCTGCCGGGGCTGATGAGCGCGCACATCGGCCGCCGGCTGGACCAGATCACCGACGTCATCCGCACCGGTTTTTCCACGATCTACATGCGGGACCAGGCCGAACCCGCATCGCCAACGCCGGCCAACACCATATCAGCAGGGGAAAAGCAATGAACCACAGCTTGAAACGCGGACTGGCGGCGTTATGCGTGCTGGCCGCCGCAGGGGGCGGCCTGGGCGCGGCGCCCGCCTGGGCGGAAGAGCGGCCGCTGGTGATGGTCGTGCCCTATCCGCCGGGAGGCAGCACCGACATCCTGGCCCGCATCCTGCAGCCGCGCCTGTCCGAGGAACTGGGCGGGCGTCCGGTGGTGGTCGAGAACCGCCCGGGCGCGGCCAGCCAGATCGCCACCGCCTTCGTGGCGCGCGCCGAGCCCGACGGCAATACGCTGCTGGTCAGCTTCGACAACCACGGCATCAATCCCGCCGTAAAGCCCAAGCTGCCGTACGACACCTTCAAGGACTTCGTCGCGATCTCGCAGACGGTGCGCTTCCCGCTGGTGATCGGGGCCAACCCGAGCGTGCCGGGCAAGACGCTCAAGGAGTTCCTGGCGGCGGCGGCCAAGCAGCCGCCCAACAAGTTCAACTACGCCTCCACCGGCGTCGGGTCGCTGAATCACCTGGCGCCCGAAGAGCTCAAGCGCCTGTCCAAGGTCGAGCTGCTGCATGTGCCGTACGGCGGCGGCGGGCCGGCCATCCAGGCCGTGGTGGGCGGGCAGGCCAGCATGACCTGGCTGAGCTTCGCGGCGCTGCGCGGGCAGATCCAGGCCGGCAAGATCAAGCCGCTGGCCGTGGCCGGCGACAAGCGCCTGCCCGACCTGCCCAACGTGCCGACGGTGGCCGAGTCCGGCTTTCCCGGTTTCGTCGCCTATTCGTGGAGCGGCATGTTCGCGCCCAAGGGCACGCCCGAGGCCACGGTGAAAAAACTGACCGCGGCGTTCCAGGCCGTGCTGGCCGATCCCGCGATCAGGAAGAAAGTGACCGAGGCAGGCTTCGAGATCGTGGCCTCCGACGGCCCGGCGCTGGACGCCTACGTGAAGTCGGAATACGAGCGCTGGAGCGCCTTCATCAAGAGCAGCAAGATCAACCTGGACAACTGAACGGCGCGCGGCCGGCATGCCCGGCCGCCGCGCGAGCCACAACACTGGAGACGACATGGAAAACCTGACCGGCGCCGAAGCAATGGTGCGGATGCTGCAGCACAACGGCGTCAAGCATATTTTCGGCCTGTGCGGCGACACCAGCCTGCCGTTCTACGACGCGCTGTACCGCCTGGACCACGGCATGCGCCACATCCTGACGCGCGACGAGCGCAGCGCCGGCTACATGGCCGACGCCTATGCCCGCGTGACCGGCAAGGTCGGCGTGTGCGAAGGCCCCAGCGGCGGCGGCGCGACCTATCTGCTGCCGGGCCTGGTGGAGGCCAATGAATCGTCCGTGCCGGTGCTGGGCATCACCTCCGACGTGGCGGTGGGCTCGCGCGGCAAGTACCCGCTGACCGAGCTCGACCAGGAGGCGCTGTACCGCCCGCTGACGAAATGGAACCGCACGATCGACCGCGCCGACCAGATCCCCGGCATGGTGCGGGCGGCGTTTCGCGCGATGACGACCGGCAAGCCGGGCGCGGCCCACCTGTGCTTCCCGTACGACGTGATGAAGCAGCAGGTGGACGCCTCCGACATCTGGGTCCAGCCCGAGCACGGCAGCTACCCGGCGATGCGCTGCGCGCCGGACCCGGCCGACGTGGCGCGCGCGGCGCAGCGGCTGGTCGGCGCGCGTTCGCCGGTCATCATCTGCGGCGGCGGCGTGGTGATCGCCGGCGCCAGCGCCGCCCTGCAGCAGTTGGCCGAGGCGCTCAAGGCGGCGGTCTGCGTGACGGTGAGCGGGCAGGGCAGCCTGGCCGACACGCATCCGCTGAACGCGGGCGTGGTGGGCTCGAACGGCGGCGTGATGGCGACGCGCGAAGTGGTCGCGGCCGCCGACGCGGTGCTGTTCGTGGGCTGCCGCGCCGGTTCGACCTCGACCGAGCACTGGCGCTTCCCCAACCGCGACGTGCCCATCCTGCACATCGACATCGACCCGATGGTGATCGGCGCCAACTACCTGACCGAAGTCGGCATGGTGGGCGACGCCAGGCTGGCGCTGGAGGCGCTGGGCGCCGAAGTGGCCGAGCGCCTGGCCCATCGCCCCGCCGACGCGGTCGACGGCGCGGTGCTGGCCGGCCGCGCCAAGGCGGCGCGCCGCGCCCAGCTGGAGCCGCTGGCCGGCAGCCTGGACACGCCCATCCGCCCCGAGCGCGTGGTGCAATCGCTCAACCGCCTGCTGCCCGACGACGCCGTGGTGTGCGCCGATCCCGGCACGCCTTGCCCGTATTTCTCGGCCTATTACGACGTGTCGCGCCCGGGGCGCCACTTCATCACCAACCGCGCGCACGGCGCGCTGGGCTTTTCCATGTCGGCCGCGCTCGGCGCCTGGGTGGGCCGGCCGCAATCCAAGTGCGTGTCGGTGATGGGAGACGGCAGCTTCGGCTTCACCGTGGGCGAGCTGGAGACCATCGTGCGGCACAAGGCGCCGCTTTTGATGGTAGTGTTCTCGAACTCGGTCTACGGCTGGATCAAGGCCAGCCAGAAAGCCGGCTACGACAAACGCTACTACAGCGTGGACTTCGATCGCACCGACCACGCGCGCATCGCCGAGGCCTACGGGGTGAAGGCATGGCGCGTCGAGGACCCGGCCAAGCTGGACGCGGCCATCAAGGCGGCCATGGAGCATGACGGTCCGGCGCTGATCGACGTGGTGGCCCAGCCGCTGCAGGACGCCGCGGCGCCGGTCAGCCAGTGGATGGGTTGAAGGAGACAGGCATGGATCTGGGCATCAGCGGCAAGACGGCACTGGTATTCGGCGGCAGCCGCGGCATGGGCCGGGCCTGCGCCCTGCAGCTGGCGCGCGAAGGCGTGGCGGTCACGATCGCCGCGCGCAATCCGGCGACGCTGGAGCAGGCCGCCGCCGAGATTTCGCGCGAGACCGGCGTGGGCGTGGGCTGGGTGTCGGCCGACCTGACCCTGCCGCAGGGCCGCGACGCCGCCATCGCCGCCTGTCCGCGGCCCGACATCCTGATCAACAACGCCGACGGGCCGCTGCCGGGCGACTTCCGCGACTGGTCGCACGAGGACTGGATGGCGGCGCTGGACGCCATGATGCTGGGGCCGATCGACATGATCCGGCGCGTGGTGGACGGGATGATCGAACGGCGCTTCGGCCGCATCGTCAACATCGTCTCGCGCAGCGTCAAGGCGCCGCACGCCGAACTGGGCCTGTCCAACGGCGCGCGTTCGGGGCTGATCGGCTTCGTGGGCGGGCTGGCCCGGCAGACCGTCAGGCACAACGTCACCATTAACAACCTGCTGCCCGGCGCCTTCGCCACCGATGCGCAGGTCAGGCACATCCAGGGCATGCTCGAGCAGTCCGGCGGCAAGACCTTCGAGCAGTTGTGGGACGAGCGCGGGCGCTCGAACCCGGCGGGCCGCTACGGCCAGCCCGAGGAGCTGGGCGCGCTATGCGCCTACGTCTGTTCGGCCCACGCGGGCTACATGACGGCGCAGAACATCCTCATCGACGGCGGCGGCTACCCCGGCACGTACTGAGCGCTTCAGAACTGCCAGCGGCCGAACATGAACAGCACGTTGCCCGCGCCGCTGGAGCCCGGGATGTAGGTCGCGTAAAGCATGGCGTCCTTGTAGCCCGCGCTCACCAGCGGCAGGATGCCGGGGAAAGGCACGTAGCTCATGATGTCGCTGCGCGCCGTCAGGAACACGGTATAGCCCGCGCCCAGGCGGAAGTTCTCGCTGACCTGGCCGATCTTCAGGAAGCCGTAGCCGGCGATGGGCTCGATCTTGCTGTGCGAATCCAGGAAGGCCATGGCGTACAGGCCCTGCCAGTCGCCGTCTTCGTCGTAGATGCTGCGCCCGTAGCCGCCGCCCCAGGCCAGTTCGTTGAAGCTGTCGATCTTCTCTTTGCTGTAGGTGGCGCGGTTATGCCACGAATAGCCGGTCAGGTAGAGATCGTTGCCGCCTTCCGACCAGATCTGGTCCAGGCGGTTGCAGGCCGATTGCGCCCACGAGGGCATGCTGTCACAGGCTTGGGCGGCGGAGGCGAAGAAGGAGAGCAGCAGACAGAGGAGCGCTGCCCGGAGTCTGGCGGTCATTGCGGGCGCTGATGGGATGGATATGACAATCCCATTACTGTAATGGAATGACCGCCGCTATCCCTGTCAGCTAGCTGTCAAGAATGCCGTCCCCCTGGGAGAGCCAGGAGGACGGGCGCCGCAATGTGTTGCAGGCAGGCTACAGGAGGAAGATGGTCGCCAGGCCGAGGAAGATGAAAAAGCCCAGCGAGTCGGTGGCGAAGGTCAGCAGCACCGAGGAGCCCATCGCCGGGTCCTTGCCGAAGCGCGCGCGCACCATCGGCACCAGCACGCCGACCGAGGCGCCGACCAGCATGTTGCAGATCATGGCGGCCATCATCACCAGCGCGATCGACACCGAGTGCGAGATCGCCCAGGCGAACAGCGCGGCCACCACGCTGCCGCACAGCCCCACCAGCAGGGTCACGAAGAGCTCGCGCTTGACCAGCTGCCACAGGTTGCGTCCGGTGATGCGGCCCATGGCCAGCGCCCGGATGATGAGCGTCATGGTCTGGTTGCCGGAGTTGCCGCCGATGCCGGCCACGATGGACATCAGGAAGGCCAGGATGACGATCTGGCTGACCGTGCCTTCGAACTGCGAGGCCACGAACGAAGCCGTAGCCGCGGTACAGAGATTGAACAGCAGCCACGGCGCGCGGTTGCGCAAGGCGGTGGCGACCGGCGCGAAGATGTCTTCTTCCTGCAGACCGGCGCGCGACAGCGCCTGTTCCTGGGAGTCCTCGCGCATCACGTCCACCACGTCGGCGATGGTGACGCGGCCGATCAGCCGGCCCTGGTCGTCCATCACGGGGGCGGACACCAGATCGTAGCGTTCGAACGCGCCGGCGGCGTCGGCGTCGGAATCCAGCGGATTCAGCGTCAGGAAATCCGAGTTCATGACCGCGCGCACCTCGGTCTCGGGCTCGCTGACCAGCAGGCGCGACAGCGGCAGGATGCCTTGCAGCTTGTCCTGGCGGTCGACCACGAAGATCTGGTCGGTGTGGTCCGGCAGCTCGTGCAGGCGGCGCAGGTAGCGCAGCACGACCTCCAGCGTCACGTCCTCGCGCACGCGGACCATTTCGAAGTCCATGATCGCGCCCACGCTGTCTTCCGGATAGCCCATGGCTTCCAGCAGCTGCGCGCGTTCTTCTTCGGTCAGGCCCTTCTGGACTTCGGCCACCACGTCCGGCGGCAGGTCGGGCGCCAGGTCGGCCAGCTCGTCGGCGTCCATGCTGCCGGTGGCGGCCACCAGGTCCTGGCGGTCCATCGCTTCGATCAGCGATTCGCGCACCCAGTCTTCGACTTCCAGCAGCACGTCGGCGTCGTGCTCCGGGCTGACCAGCGCCCAGATCGCCTGGCGCTCGTCCTTGGGCAGCGATTCGAGGATGAAGGCGATGTCGGCCGGATGCAGCCCGTCCAGCAGCGTCTTGAGTTCGGCTTCGTGCTGGCGGTGGACCAGGTCTTCGACCAGCGAGGCCTTCGAGTCGCCTTCTTCCTGGCGATGCACGAGGTCGGCGACCAGCTGCTGGCGGCGCAGGCGCTCCTGCACTTCGGCCAGGGCGTGCTGGGCGTCTTCCGGGTCGAGGCGGCGGGGCGTCGCGGGCGGTTTCTGCGCGGCGGCGGACTGCGTCATGCGTTACGGCTCAAAGGGTGGGGAGGGGGCGGCCGCGCCGCGCTTCGTCGGTGGCGACGTAGGTCAGCGTGGCTTCGGTGACCTTGACGATCTCGGCGTCCAGGCGCTGGCGTTCCGCGTAGACCTCGACCGACACCGTGATCGAGGTGGTGCCGGTTTTGATGATGGAGGCGTAGAAGCTGAGCAGGTCGCCCACGAACACGGGCTGCTTGAACTGGAAGGCGTTGACCGCCACGGTGGCCACGCGTCCGGCGGCGCGCCGCGCGGCGGGGATGGAGCCGGCGATGTCGACCTGCGACATGATCCAGCCGCCGAAAACGTCCCCGTGGATATTGGCGTCCGCCGGCATCGGCATGACGCGCAACACCGCGTCGCGGTCGGCGGGCAAGGTCGTGGTAGGGGTTTTGTGGCTGGAGGCCATGCGGCTGACTCCGCTGCAAGAGAACCAGCCGATTATGCAGGAAAAATGCGACTGCCGCGTGCGTGCGCAAGGCCCGCCGCGGCAAGCAGCCGCGGCGGGCGCGCATCAGTAGGCCAGCTTGACGATGGCGTAGCCGCCGGCCAGCAGCCACACGTACAGGATCAGGCCCAGCGCCATCACGCGCGGGCCGGCCTTGCGGATCTGGGCGAAGCGGGTTTCGATGCCGAGCGCCGTCATGGCCATGGTCAGCGCGAACACGTCCAGGCGGCGGATGGCGGCCACGATGTCGGCGGGAATGATGTTCAGCGAATTGACGATGGCCAGCACCAGGAAGCCGACCGCGAACCAGGGGATCGGCAGCTTGGCGCCCTTGGCCTGGCCGCCGGCGTGCGAGGCCGCGCTGCGCAGGTACATGCCCAGCACCAGCAGGACCGGCACCAGCAGGGCGACGCGCGTCATCTTGACGATGGTGGCGACTTCGGTGGTGGCGGGGTCGACGTTGCTGGCCGCGCCGACGACCTGCGCCACTTCGTGGATGGTGCCGCCGATATAGATGCCCAGCGCCTGGGTGTCAAAGCTCAGCCAGCCCGCGTGGTAGAACACCGGGTACAGGAACATGGACAGCGTGCCGAACAGCACCACCGTGGCGACGGCCACCGCGCTCTTGTGCGGCGCGGCCCGCAGCGTGGGCTCGAAGGCCAGCACGGCGGCGGCGCCGCAGATGGCGCTGCCGGCGGCGGTCAGCATGGCGGTGTCGCGGTCCAGGCCCAGCAGGCGCTGGCCGGCCACGGTGCCGATCAGCAGGGTGCTCAGCACCACCGCCACCGAAACGGCCAGCCCCGGCAGGCCGACGGCCGCGATCTGCTGGATGCTGATGTTCAGGCCGTAGAAGGCCACGGCGATGCGCAGCAGGCGGCGGGCGGTGAAATTGACGCCCACGCCCCAGTCGGCCGGCATGGTGCCGCGCAGGAAGTTGCCATACAGCATGCCGCAGACGATGCCCACCACCAGGGGCGAAAAGCCCAGCTGGCGGATGGCGGGCAGGTCGGCCAGCTGCATGACCGCGGCCGACATCAGGCCGACGAACAGCACGCCGTTGAGCTTGTCGCGCCAGGGCGTGGCCGCGGCGGCCGCGGACACCGGCGGCGTGGCGGGCAGGGGGGCGGCGGCGGTGCTGGAGGAATTGCTCATGGTTGGACCTGGTACATATCTAAATAACTAGACGAAATATTAGGGGCTGGCCTGTTATTTGAAAAATTGTTATTTTGAATATGTAATATCGGATGAACTGATAATTAGCCCGCCATGACTCCGGACCAGCTGCTTACCTTCGCCTCGGTGGCCGATACCGGCAACATCAGCCGCGCCGCCCTGGTGCTGAACCTGTCCCAGCCCGCGGTGTCGGGCCAGCTGCGCATGTTGCAGGAATGGTTCGGCGAGCCCCTGTACCGCCGGAGCGGGCATGGCATCGTCCTGACCGAGGCCGGCGAGCGCCTGGCCGAACAGGCCCGGCAACTACGCCAGGTGTACCGCCAGGCGCAGGCCGTGCGCGAATCCTGGCGCGGCCTGGAAACCGGCGCCCTGCGCCTGGGCGCCAGCACCACGCCGGCCAGTTATCTGTTGCCCAGCCTGGTGGCGGACTTCCGCCGCGCCTTTCCCTCGGTCAGCCTGCATCTGTCCGACGGCAACACCCGCGAAATCGTCGAGCGCCTGCCGGCCCTGGACCTGGCCTTCATCGAGGGCGACGTGCCGACGGGCCTGCCGGCGGACACGGCGGTGCACGCCTGGCGGCAGGACGAAGTGGTGGCCATCGTGCGGGCGGACCACGCGCTGGCGGGCAAGGGGGCGGTGACCCTGCGCGACCTGGCCGCTTCGGCGCTGGTCATGCGCGAACCCGGTTCGGGCGTGCGCCGGCTGGTGGAGCGCGCGTTTTCGGACGCCGGGCTGGCGCCGTCGGTGGGCCTGGAACTGGCCGGGGTGGAAGGCGTGAAGCAGGCGGTGCGCGCGGGCCTGGGCGTGGGCTTCGTGTCGGTCATGTCGATGCGCCACGAGGACGGGGCGCTGGCGGCCCTGCGCCTGTTGCCGCGGCCGCTGACGCGGACCCTGAGCATCCTGGTACCGCACGCGGACGCGGCGGCGCGGGCGGCCGAACGTTTCCTGGCGATGTGCCTGGCGGTCGGCGCGCCCGAAACGGTGTAACGGAACTAGGCCTTGGTCAGGCGCTTGAGCGCCAGCTGGACCCAGTAGGTGCCGCCCAGCGGCAGCAGCTCGTCGTTGAAATCGTAGCTGCCGTTGTGCAGCATGCACGGGCCCAGGCCGTGGCCGCTGTCGCGGTGCTCGCCGGTGCCGTTGCCGATCCAGACATAGCAGCCCGGCAGCTCCTGCAGCATGAAGGCGAAGTCTTCCGCGCCCATGGTCGGCTGCACGTGGTCGTTGACGTTGTCCTCGCCGACGATGTCGCGCAGCACCTCGGCACAGAATTCGGCCTCGGCGGGGTGGTTGATGGTGGGCGGATAGTTGCGCTGGAATGTGAATTCCATTTCGCAGTCCATGGCCGCGCAGGTATGGCGCGCGATCTCTTCCATACGGCGTTCGATCAGGTCCAGCGTCTCCAGCGTGAACGTGCGCACGGTGCCGCGCAATTCGGCATGGTTGGGCACCACGTTGTCGGCGCTGCCGGCATGGATCTGGGTGATGCTGAGCACCGCGGCGTCCAGCGGATTGCGGTTGCGCGTGATGATGGTCTGCAGCGACTGGGCCAGCTGCACGGCCGCCATGACCGGGTCTATGCCCAGGTTGGGCATGCCGGCGTGCGAGCCCTTGCCCTTGACGACGATGGAGAACTCGTTGCTGGAAGCCATGATGGGGCCGGGGGTCAGGCCGAACTGGCCGGGCTTCATGCCGGGCCAGTTATGCATGCCGAACACGGCTTCCATGGGGAAGCGCGTGAACAGGCCGTCGTCGATCATGCGCTTGGCGCCGCCGCCGCCTTCCTCGGCCGGCTGGAAGATCACGTAGACGGTGCCGGCGTAGTCGCGGTGCTGCGACAGGTAGCGCGCCGCGGCCAGCAGCATGGCGGTGTGGCCGTCGTGGCCGCAGGCGTGCATCTTGCCCTCGTGCTTGCTGGCGTGCGCGAAGGTGTTGACCTCCTGCATGGGCAGCGCGTCCATGTCGGCGCGCAGGCCCACGGCGCGTTCGCCCGGCAGGTTGCCGCGGATGATGCCGACCACGCCCGTGCCGCCCAGCCCGCGATGGATTTCGATGCCCCATTCCTGCAGTTTCGCGGCGACCACGTCGGCCGTGCGGAACTCCTCGAAAGCCAGTTCGGGGTGGGCGTGGATGTCGCGCCGGATCGTGGAAATATCGCGGTGCCACGCGACGATGGGTTCGAGCAGTTTCATGGCATTGCACTCGGGCGGAATATGGGAACGCAACAAGGTTATCATCAATCAAAAATCGATTTAATGGAGACAACTACCATGACGCGTCCGTGGCTTGCCCATTACCCGCAAGGCGTTCCGGCGGAGATCTCGACCGAAGGATATTCCTCTCTGACCGACCTGCTGGACCGGGCCTGCGAACAGTATGCCTCCCGCATCGCGTGCACCGCGATGGGCAGCGACATCACGTACGCGCAACTGGACGCCCATGCCCGCGCATTCGCGGCCTGGCTGCAAAGCCTGGGCCTGCCCAAGGGCGCGCGCGTGGCGCTGATGATGCCCAACGTGCCCGCCTATCTGGTCAGCATGCTGGGCACGCTGCGCGCCGGCCTGGTCGTGGTCAACGTCAATCCCCTCTACACCGCCGAAGAACTGCAGCGCCAGCTGCTCGACAGCGGCGCCTCGGCCATCGTCATCCTGGAGAACTTCGCGCATACGCTGGAGCGCGTGACCGACCGCGGGCAGCTCAAGCACATCGTCGTGACCGGCCCCGGCGACCTGCTCGGCGGCCTGAAGGCGCCGCTGGTGAACCTGGTCGCCCGCCATATCAAGAAGCTGGTGCCCGCCTGGCGCATCGACGGCGCCCACGAACTGCCGCGGGTGCTGAGCGACGGCGCGAAGCTGTCTTTCAAGCCGCCGGTCCTGTCCATGGACGACGTGGCGGTGCTGCAGTACACCGGCGGCACCACCGGCGTGCCCAAGGGCGCCATGCTGTCGCACCGCAACCTGACGGCCAACGTGCTGCAGACCGAGGCCGTGGCCCAGCCCGTGGTGCACGACCTCGCCGGCCAGCAGCTCACCATCATCAGCGCGCTGCCGCTCTACCATGTGTTCGCGATGACGGTCTGCGGGCTGTATGGCCTGTACGCCGGCATGCGCAACGTGCTCATCATCAATCCGCGCGACCAGCCTTCGCTGATCAATGCGTGGCGCAAGACGCCCATCAACATTTTTCCGGGCGTCAATACGCTGTTCAACGCGCTGGCGCACAACGAGGATTTCGCCCGCCTGGACTTCTCCGCGCTGCGCCTGACGCTGGGCGGCGGCATGGCGGTGCAGCGCCAGGTGGCCGAGCGCTGGCTGAAAATCACGGGCCGGCCGCTGGTCGAAGGCTACGGCCTGTCCGAGACCTCGCCGGTGGCCACCGTCAATCCCACCAACGCGACCGAGTACTCCGGCTCCATCGGCCTGCCGCTGCCGTCGACCGACGTGGTCATCCTGGACGACGAGGGCCGCGAGGTGCCGCTGGGCGAGCGCGGCGAAGTCTGCATCCGCGGTCCCCAGGTCATGCTGGGGTATTGGCAGAAGCCCGAGGAAACCCGGCAGTCCATGACGGCCGACGGCTATTTCCGCACCGGCGACATCGGCATCATGGACGAGCAGGGCTATACCCGCATCGTCGACCGCAAGAAGGACATGATCGCGGTGTCGGGCTTCAAGGTCTATCCGAACGAAGTCGAGGCCGCCGTGGCGCAGCATCCGGGCGTGCTGGAGTGCGCGGCCATAGGCGTGCCGGACGAGCATTCCGGCGAGGCCGTCAAGGTGTTCGTGGTGAAAAAGGACCCGTCTCTTACCGAGGCCCAGATCCAGGAATGGTGCCGCGAACGGCTCACCGGCTACAAGCGTCCGCGCTTCGTGGAATTCCGCGACGAACTGCCCAAGAGCAACGTGGGCAAGATCCTGCGCCGCGAACTGCGGCCCGATGCGCCGGCGTCGGACCCGGGCAAGGCCGCCTAGGCGGCGGCGCCGAGGTGCGGCGCGATCATCTCGTGCAGGGCGCGCTCGACGGCGCGGTTGCCGGCCACGACGCGCCCGCCGATGGGCCAGGGGTCCTGCCGATGCATGTCCGAGCAGGCGCCGCCGGCCTCGCGCACGATGAGCGTGCCCGCAGCCACGTCCCAGGGCGCCAGCCCCATTTCCCAATAGCCGTCGTAGCGGCCGCAGGCGGTCCAGGCCAGGTCCAGGGCGGCCGCGCCCATGCGGCGCACGCCGCGCGAGCGGTTGATGGCGTCGTGCAGCATGGGCATGTACTGCGCGGCGAATGAAAAGTCGCGGAACGGGAAGCCGGTGGCCAGCACCGCGTCCTCGATGGTCTGGGTGCGCGAGCACTGGATGCGCCGGCCGTTGAGCCAGGCCCCCAGCCCGTAGACCGCGGTGAAGAGCTCTTCGCGCTGCGGGTCGTAGACCGCGCCGGCCACGGGGGCGTCCTGTTCCAGCGTTTCGGTGGCCGAGACCGCGGTGCCGGCGTGGGCCACCAGCGCGATCGACACGGCGTAGTGCGGAATGCCGTGCAGGAAATTGGTGGTGCCGTCCAGCGGGTCGATGTACCAGGTGGCGTCGCCCTGCGGCTTGCCCCCGGTTTCCTCGGCGACGATGCCGAACTGGGGCGTGCGGGCTTGCAGTTGCTCGATGATGGCGGCTTCGGCCTCGCGGTCCGCCTGGGATACCAGATCGTTGCGCGCCTTGCGGTCGATCACCAGGTCGCTGCGGTGATGCGCGTAGGATTGCAGGATGGCGGCGCCGGCATGCGAGGCTGTGACGGCCGCGTCGATCGCGGCGCACAGGTCGATGGGCGAGGCCAGCGAACGGGGCTGATCGTAAGTATCCATGAATCGAGTGTAAGCCCATGTATGAGTCAAATCGGTGGCAAGCGGCCCGAAACCGCGCCGCCGCGTGGCTTTCGCCCAACGTATGGACCGCGGTCCGCCGATAATTTGCGTTTATCCCGAATTTCCGGGCTTGGCCCGATACTGTTTGTTTCCGCCGCACCCAATGTCCGTTACCTATTCCCCCCTGATTCCCGCCGTGGCCGAGTTCGACGCCGAAGGCAGGCTGTTCAGCCCCGCCTATGGCGACGTCTACCATTCGCCCTCCGGCGCGCTCGGGCAGGCCGAACACGTGTTCCTGCGCGGCAACGGGCTGCCCGGGCGATGGCGCGGCCGCGGCGCCTTCACGGTCTGTGAAACCGGCTTCGGGCTGGGACTGAATTTCCTGGCGCTGTGGCGCGCCTGGCGCGAGGACCCCCAGCGTCCGGCCGCCCTGCACGTGCTCGCCATAGAAGGACACCCCTTTGCGCGCGCCGACCTGGCGGCCCTGCTGGAGCGCTACGCGCCCGAACCGCTGGCCGGCCTGGGGCGGCAGCTCGCCGACCGCTGGCCGGAGCTGCTGCCCGGACTGCACCGCCTGGAATTCGAAGGCGGGGCCGTCACGCTGACGCTGGGCTTCGGCGAGGCGCAGGCGCTGGCGCCCCGGTTGAGCGCGCGGGTGGACGCGTTTTTCCTGGACGGCTTCGCGCCCGAGCGCAATCCCCGCATGTGGGCGCCGCCGCTGCTGCGCGATCTGGCGGCGCTGGCCGCGCCGGACGCCACGGTGGCCACCTGGGCCTGCACCGGCGAGCTGCGCCGCGCCTTGCAGGAAGCGGGCTTCAACGTGCGCCGCGCCCCGGGCTACGGCGGCAAATGGCATATGACGGCGGGCGAGGCCGCGCGGGAAGGCGCGGTGGCCGCCGGGCTGCGTCCCGTGGCCCACCGCCACGCCGTGGTGGTGGGCGCCGGCCTGGCGGGCGCGGGCATCGCCCAGGCGCTGGGCCTGCGCGGCTGGCGCGTGACCGCGGTCGACGCCGGCCGCGCGCAGGGCGCGCCCGCGCATGCCGGGCACGTCGCCGCGGCGCTGACCCCGGTGCTGGCGCGCGACGACAATGCGCGGGCGCGCCTGTCGCGCGCCGGCAGCCAGCGGGCGCAGGCGCGCTGGCTGGGCCTGGCGGGGGACGCCGCCCCGCGGGTCTGCGGCACCGTCCAGCTCGAACGCGACGCCGGCCGGTCCGCGGCGATGGCCGGCACCCTGGAGGCGCTGGCGTTTCCGGCGCAATGGGTGCGCCAGGTCGACCGCGACGAGGCCAGCCAGCTGGCCGGCCTGCCGCTGGCGCGCGGCGGCGTGTTTTTCGCGCAGGGCATGCTGGTGCAGCCCGGGCGGCTGATAGAAGCCCTGCTGGCCACGCCCGGCGTCACGGTCCAACCCGGCGCGGCGGCGCGGGTCGAGCGGGCCGGGCAGGGCTGGCGCGTGCTGGACGCAGCCGGCGCCGAACTGGCGCAGGCCGATACCGTGATCCTGGCCAATGCGGCGGGGGCGCAGGGCGTGCTGGCGGCCAGCGGACTGCTGGAGCCGCTGCCGCGGTTGGCGCAGATGCATGCGCTGGCCGGGGAGGTCACGCTGGTGCCGGCCGCGGCGCTGGCGGGCGGACCGCGCTGCATCGTCGGCGGCGAAGGCTATCTGCTGCCGGACACCGGCGCGGGCTGCGTGGCCGGCAGCACTTATGTGCATGGCGCCGCCGAGGCCCGGGTGAGCGCCGAGGGCCAGCGCGTCACGCTGGACAAGGCCGCGGGCCTGCTGGGCAGCGTGCCCGCGGCGTTCCAGGCCCTGGAGCCGGGCAGCCTGCCGGGCTGGGCGGGATGGCGGGCGGTGCTGCCCGGCCGCCTGCCGGCGGTGGGCGAACTGCCCCAGGCGCCCGGCCTGTGGCTGGCCGTGGGCTATGCCTCGCGGGGGCTGTCGTGGTCGGCGCTAATGGGCGACTTGATCGGCGCCCGGCTGCAGGGCGAACCCGCGCCGCTGGAGACCGACCTGGCCAGGCTGGTGGCGCCGCGCTGAAAAAGTCGGGACGCAGGGCGGGGCGCACGGGGACGGTGGCGTAGAATGCTGGAATTGCCAGGATTTGACGCCAATTGGGCCGGAATTGGTGCCACACCCGGCGCGTCGAGGGCCCGGCAGGCATTCCGCCCGTGGGCGATGACCGGGGGCTTTAGACCCCTTTTTTGGACGATATGGCCGTCCAAAAGAGGGACCGAGTTTATTTCAAAGCCCAAATCCGTCAAAATAGCGTCTTTTGATGGTTTTTGGCTTAAGCCGGGGGATGCTCTGTGCCGCCCAAGTTCGACTTTGCCCATACTACCCAGCTCGATACCGTCGAGCTGCTGACGTCCCGTCCCAGTCGCATAGATTTCGACGCGGGCGATGGATTGCACCTGGTAGTCGAGGCGCATGCGCCTGGTGTGTTCCGCCTGCGCTGCGGCGAGGCGAATCACCTTACCGATGACAAGCCCACTGCGCGCGCCCGCGCCGTGGCGGAGATGCTGCTCGCGCGCCAGGAAGCGGTGGGTGAAGCCACCGTCGCCCCGCGCGACGACGGCGACGGCTGGCGCATCGCCCAGGGCGACGTGGTGCTGGAGCTGCTGTCCAACCCCGTGCGCGTGGCGCTCTACCGCAACGAAGAGCGCGTGCTGGAATCCGAGGTCTCCGCGCATACGCCCGCGTTCGGGCACAACGCGCTGGACCAGGCCGAAGACGCCGTCTGGACGGCCGGCTTCACGCTGCAGGCCGACGAGCGCGTGTACGGCCTGGGCGAAACTCCCGGAGACCTGAACCGCCGCGAAGAGTCCGTGGTGTCCGACGATCCGGAGCACCGCGCGCTGCCGCTGGCCTGGAGTCCGCGCGGCTGGGGCCTCTATGTGAATTCCATGCGCCGCGTCGAGCACTCGGTCGGCGTCGCGCCGGCCGATTCCGCCTACGTGCTGACGCTGGACGACGCCGTCCTCGACCTGTTCCTGTTCGTCGGCGAGCCGGGCGAAATCCTTAACCAGTACACCGCGCTGACCGGCCGCGCCGGCCAGCCCTCGCTGTGGGCGATGGGCGCGTGGCTGCAGCAGGCCTCGGGCGAAATGCCGACCGAGACCGTGGCGCTGGTGGCGCGCATGCGCGAGAACCAGATCCCGGTCGACGCCGTGACGCTGGCGCAGCCGGCGGCCTGGGGCTTCCAGGCGGACAAGACCGTATTCGAATGGGACGCCCAGCGCTTCCCGGACGCCAAGCAGATGCTGGCGCTCTTCCACAAGCACAACGTGCACGTCGCGGCCTCCGGTTTTCCCGGCGTGCTCAAGACCAGCCCCTTGTTCGAGGAACTGGAAGACCGCGGCTGGCTGCTGACCAGGGACGACGGCTCGGCCCAGGTGTTCGACGGCAACGCCGCCACCTCGGGGCAGCCCTACGGCCTGCTGGACCTGACCTACCGCGACATCTACAACCTGTGGGTGGAGCGCCATCGCCAGCTGGTCGAAGACGGCCTGGACGCGCCCGCGTGCGACGCCCAGATCGCCATTCCCGACGGCGTGAGCGCCCGCAACGGCGAAACCGGCCCGGCGCTGCGCAGCATGTACCCGCTCCTGGTGCGCCGCGCGCTGTTCGACGCGGTCGCCGGCCTCAAGGTCCCGCCCGAGGGCGTGGTGCCCAGCGCCGACCTGTTCCCGGCCGCGCAGCGTCTGCCGTGGCAGGTCGGGCCGCAGGTCGAGAACAGCTGGGAAGGCCTGCGCCATACCCTGCGCACCGCCTTGTCCATCGGCGCCAGCGGCGTGCCGGTGCAGGTGCACGGCATCGGCTCGGCCTCGCGCGACCGCGCCGGCATGACGCCCGAACTCTATTTGCGCTGGCTGACCGCCGGCGTGTTTTCGTCCAACTTCTCGTTCCAGGGCGTGGCAGGCCTGATGCCCTGGGACTTCGGCGAAGAGATCCTGGGGCACGCCAAGACCTGGCTGCAATGGCGCTACCGCCTGGTGCCCTACGTGCTGGGCGCCATCGAGGATTCGGCGCGCACCGGCCTGCCGGTGCAGCGCTCCATGGCCATGTCGTTCCCCAACGATCCCCATGCCCACGACTGGGACCTGCAATACTTGCTCGGCCCGGCGCTGCTGGTGGCCCCCGTGACCGAGCCCGGCAAGCAGGTCCGCGTATACCTGCCCAAGGGCGAGGCCTGGTGGGACCTGAACACCGGGCACCGCTACGAAGGCGGCACCACCTGGACCATGGATTGCGACTTCGGCCAGTTCCCGGTGTTCGGCCGCGAGGGGCACATGCTCTGTCTGGGACCGGCCGCGCAGCATACGGGCGAGTTCAACTCGGCCCGTATCCTCGACGAGGTCTGGATGTTCGGCATGCCGGTGCACAATCCGGTCGTCATGCGCAACAAGATCCGCGTGATGCAGATGCAGGGCTCCAGCTACATCAAGGGTCTGGAAGGCCTGCGCATTTCCCCGTCCGAGGGGCTGGAAGTCAAGCGCCGCGGCGCCGAGGTCCGCATCTCGCGCGCACGTTGATCGCGGGGCCCGCCTCCACGGAGGCGGTCCGGAAAGCAGATGGGCAGTCAGGAGGACATTCCTTCCCGGCTGCCCATTTCCGCCTTTATGAAGGACACTTGCCGCAGGGCCGGCAAGCGCGGATTCGGGCCTTTATATTACTTAAAGTTATAAAAAATGGAAAAAACGGTCGTTCTCTTTAGAAGAGAGAAGATACAAAATCGCTTGCCATGATTCACATCGAGAACCTATCCAAGACCTATGCCACGCCGCATGGACAATTCCAGGCGCTGCGGGGCATCAACCTGCACATCGCGCAGGGCGAGGTCTTCGGCATCATCGGCCCCAGCGGGGCCGGCAAAAGCACGCTGGTCCAGTGCATCAACCTGCTGGAGCGGCCCAACGAAGGTTCGATCGCCATCGGCGGCCAGCCCCTGACCGGCCTGTCCGAGGCGCAGCTGCGCGCCCAGCGCCGCCGCATCGGCATGGTGTTCCAGGGCTTCAACCTGCTGTCGCGCCGCACGGTGTACGGCAACGTGGCGCTGCCGCTGGAAATCGCCGGCGTGGACAAGGCCGAGATCCCGGCGCGCGTCGAGCGCCTGCTGGCGCTGGTCGGCCTGGAGCATCTGCGCGACCGCTATCCCAGCCAGATCAGCGGCGGCCAGAAGCAGCGCGTCGGCATCGCCCGCGCCCTGGCCAACAACCCCGACGTGCTGCTGAGCGACGAGGCCACCTCGGCGCTGGACCCGGAAACCACGCACAACATCCTGGCCCTGCTGCGCGACATCAACCGCAAGACCGGCGTGACCGTGGTCATGATCACGCACCAGATGGAAGTGGTGCGCGAAGTCTGCGACCGCGTGGCCGTGCTGTCGCAGGGCGAAGTGGTCGAGATGGGCAGCACGCGCGAAGTGTTCGCGCAGCCGCGCCATGAAGTGACCCGCGCCATGGTCTCGGCCGCCACCGCTTCCGAACTGACCGACGCCACGCTGGCGGCGGTCAGGCAGCGCATCGAGACGCTGGCCGCGGCCAAGCCGGACCAGGCCCTGCGCCTGCTGCGCCTGTCGCTGACCGGCAACGACGCATCCGGGTCGTTCCTGTCCGACCTGACCAAGCAGCATTCGCTCGACGTGGACCTGATCCAGGCCCGTGTCGAAGACATCCAGGGCGTGGCCGTGGGCACGATGTTCGTGCTGGCCCAGGGCGCGCCCGCCGCGGTCAAGGACGCCATCGCCGCCCTGACCGCCCGTGACATCTCCGTAGAAGAAATCGCCCATGAGCCCGCAACTGATCGACCTGCTTATTACGTCGCTGCTTGACACCCTCCTGATGGTGGGCGTGGCCAGCGCCATCGCGGTGGTGGTCGGCATTCCGCTGGGCGTGGTCCTGACCGTGACGGCCCGCGGCAACATGCTGGAAAACCAGTCCGTCAACCACGTGCTGGGCGCCATCATCAACGCCACGCGCTCGGTGCCCTTCGTCATCCTGATGGTCGCCATCATCCCGTTCACGCGCTTCGTGGCCCAGACGTCGATCGGCACCACCGCCGCCATCGTGCCCCTGTCGGTCGCCGCCATCCCGTTCATGGCCCGCATCGCCGAGAACGCCATGCGCGAGGTCGATCCGGGCCTGATCACCGCGGCGCGCGCCATGGGCGCCTCGCCCATGCAGATCATCCTCAAGGTGCTGCTGCCCGAATCCCTGCCCGGCCTGGTGGCCGCCACCGTGGTCACCATCGTCAGCCTGATCGGCTATTCCGCGATGGCCGGCGCCATCGGCGGCGGCGGCCTGGGCGACCTGGCCATCCGCTACGGCTACCAGCGTTTCCAGTCCGACGTGATGGCCGCGGTCGTCATCGTGCTGATCGTGCTGGTCCAGGTGGTGCAGAGCCTGGGCGACCGCTACGTGCGCCGCATCTCGCACCGCTGAGCGATTTTCTTCCCCCCACTTCCGATATTCGGGATACACGCAACATGAGCATCAAGGTTTTGAAGTCGCTGGCCGCGTTCGCCCTGGGCGCCGCCGTATTCGCCCAGCCCGCGCTGGCCCAGGACAAGCCGCTGAAAATCGGCGTGACCGCCGGCCCGCACGCCCAGATCTTCGACGTGGTCAAGCAGGAAGCCGCCAAGCAGGGCCTGAAGATCGAAGTCATCGAATTCTCCGACTACGTGCAGCCCAACGTGGCCCTAGCCTCGGGCGACCTCGACGCCAACAGCTACCAGCACCAGCCCTACCTGGACAACGCCAACGCCGACCGCGGCTACAAGCTGGTCAGCATCGCCAAGACCGTGATCTTCCCCATCGGCATCTACAGCAAGAAAATCAAATCGCTGTCCGAGCTGAAGGAGGGCGCCCGCTTCGCGCTGCCCAACGATCCCACCAACGGCGGCCGCGCCCTGTTGCTGCTGCAGGCCAACGGCCTGATCAAGCTGCGCCCCGACGTTGGCCTGAAAGCGACCCCGATCGACGTGGTCGAAAACCCCAAGAAGCTGCGCTTCATCGAACTGGACGCCGCCCAGCTGCCGCGCTCGCTGGACGACACCGACGCCTCGGCCGTGAACACCAACTTCGCCCTGGAAGCCGGCCTGAACCCGGCCAAGGACGCCATCGCCCAGGAATCGCCCGACTCGCCGTACGCCAACGTGCTGGTGGTGCGCGAAAAGGACAAGGACCGTCCCGAATTCGCCAAGCTGGTCAGCGTCTACCACAGCCCGGCCGTGAAGCAATTCATCGAGACCAAGTACAAGGGCGCCGTGGTCGCGGCCAGGTAAGCACGGCAAGTCGGGAATCATTTTTTTGACAAACTTCCCGTAACACGCCATAATGTCTGGCTTCGGTCGGGTTGATAGCTCAGTCGGTAGAGCAGCGGACTTTTAATCCGTTGGTCGCGAGTTCGAGTCTCGCTCAACCCACCACTCCTTCCTTTTTTAGGAAGGCAGAAGAAGGCAGAAGAGAATCAAGCACTTGCGAGCAATCGCGGTGCTTTTTTTTCGCCTGTAGTGAACGAAAGCGGCAGCCGAGCCCGTCATCCATGAAATGACTATTTTCAATGGTCATTTTTGATAAGATGAACGGCATCATCCATCCATGGGAGGCCGTCATGTCGACCCTGCATGTGTCGAAAACCGAGTTCAAGGCCCGGGCGCTGGAGCTTTTCCGGCAGGTCGAAGCGACGGGCGAGCCCATTGTCGTAACCGACCACGGCAAGCCCGCGCTGGAAATCCGGCCCTATCGGGCGGCGCCGCAACGGGATCCGCTGGAGGTGTTGCGCGGGTCCGTTTTGCGGTTCGACGATCCCTTGTCTCCCGTCGGCGACGATGTGTGGGAGGCAGCGCAATGATCGTATTGGACACCCATGTGCTGATCTGGTGGGCGGCGGGCGATCCGCAGCTTAGCCGCGCCGCGCGCGACGCCATCGAGGCAGAGGCCCAGGATGGCGAAATCCTGGTCTCGGCCATCAGCGCTTGGGAAGTGGCGATGCTGGCCAAGGCCGGGCGTCTGGCTTTGACCATGGAGGCCGAGGCCTGGCTGGATACGGTCGCCCAGGTGCGCGCAATCCGGTTCGTTCCGGTGGATGTCGGCATTTCGATCCAATCTGTCCAGCTGCCCGGAGAGTTTCACAAGGACCCGGCGGACCGCATCATCGTGGCCACGGCGCGGCGTCATTCGGCCCCTCTGATCTCTGCTGATATGAAGATTCGTGGTTACCCCCACGTTCAGACTATCTGGTGAGGCAACCGATCCTGCGAAAGCATAAGGCCGCCTACTGATCGTGTACGCAAAGGAGAAACTCGATGCCCAAGAAGATTGATCCCGAAGTGGCCGAGTTCGAGGCCGCGCTATTGCGCAGTGCGGACCAGGCGGTCGCAGGTCGCCACGCCCGTGTCCATACGCCGGAGCAAATTTCGGCACGGCGTCGTGGCCGGCCGGTCGGAAGCACTGCGGCCGTGCGTAAGTCCCCTACCACGATTCGTCTGGATGAAGAAGTCCTGGCTGCTTTCAAGCCACGGAGCAGGGGTGGCAGACACGAATAAACTGCTCTGAGGGACTGGCTGAAGATGCATCGGTTGACCTGACCAGCGCTCAGGCGACGTCTGTGCGATAAGCCAGCTCCAAAGCAAATGGGCCGCCTTTGGAACGTGGGGGGCTTTGTCTCGTCCGTTCAGGCTTGCAGGTTCACCAACTTTGCCATCAGCCGGTCTAGGCTGGATTTGCAGCAACACTTTGACCCCTCGAGCCGTCATCACGCGGTCAGAACAGCCGGTCACAATCGCGCATTCTTTTCAGTCGCCTTCAGCGAGATGCGCAGCCCCCGTGCCACTTCCCATGACGTGACCCGCCGACCGGGCGTGATTGCCTGGTGGCGCCGCCTGCGCGCGATGTTGCAGGGGCTGTTGGGGCTGGGGCTGATCGCGGCGCAGGCGCCGTCGGTTCAAGCGCAGACCGTGCCGCAACATTGGATCAGCTATGCACAGTTGGCCAGTAACCAATTCCAGGCCTGGCTGAGCGACCCCGACAACGAAGCCGTGGTGCGCCTGCACGAAAAAATGCAGGACCGCCTGTTGAACAGTCGCTCGTCGACGCCGCCGGGGCCGCTGGTGGTGCGGGTATGGGTGGCGGCGGACGGCAAGGTGTATCGCGTGGAGTTCGCGAGCCTGGGCGATGCGCAGGCCGATGCGGACCTGCACCGGATATTGACGGCACAGCCGTTGTCAGCGCCGCCGCCGCGCGATATGCGCCAGCCGATGGCGCTGCGTCTGAACCTGGAATTTCCGACCTGAGATCCCGCTTTCTTTGAACGTCAGGGGCGGGACGGGCGCTGCGGCCGGGCCGATGCGCCGAAGGTGTTGCCCATGCGATTGGACGTCGCCGCGCGATTGAACTGGCCGATCTGGTTGCCGGGGCGCGAGACGATGTCTTCGGACGCCAGGGCGGGGTTGTCGCGCGGCGCGTTCGGCGCAGGCGCGATCTGGGCGTTGAGGCACTCGTACGACAGGGCGCGATAGCCATTGACCTCGACATCGACACAGGCGGAATCGGCGGGCTTTCGGGCAGAGGCGGCCTGCTGGGCGGCGGCCGCGACGGGCAGGGCCAGGCCAAGCAGCAGTAACCATTTGGGCGTAAGGGCAACGGACATGAGACGGCTCCTTCAGTGCTACCGAGCGCGAACACAGTGTAGTGTTACCTGCTGCGGCGTGCCGTGAAAGATTCATGTCATGCTCCGGCTGCAAGATGTTGCATCCTTTTTCCGCGCCCCTGTTTTGTCGATGCCAGCACTTGGGCAATCCCCCTTTTTCCTCTGCTCCCGCCATCCATGCGCGTGGTCTGGTTGTTGACGATGACGGTCATGCTGTGGGCGGCCGGGGCGTCGGCATGGGCGCAAGCGTCGGCCGAGACGCACGTGTTCGATCTGCCGGCCCTGCCGTTGGAGCAAGCCTTGCGGCGTTATGGCGAAATCACGGGGCTGTCGATTTTCTTTGACACCGAGCAGGTGCGCGGCAAACGCAGCCCGTCCGTTCGCGGCCGTTATGCCCGGACCGAGGGTTTGAGCCGTTTGTTGAAGGGCACGCAGATGCGCGCGCAGTCGGTGTCTTCGGGCGTGGTCACGGTCGTGCCGTTGGAGGCCGAGGCGCCCGCGCCGGATCGAGGCAATGTGCTGGCGCTGTCCTACGACGGATACCTGCAGCAAAGCATCTTGCATGTGTTGTGCGCGCAGCCTGGCTTGCAGGCCGACCGTCTACGCATCGCATTGCGCTTCTCCATCAATAAGGATCGCCGCGTCGAAGACCTGCGCGTGCGGGTCCAGGCGCGGCCCGAGCTGGAGCCCGTCGTGCGCCAGGCCCTGTCGCAGGCGCGCCTGCGTCCGCCGCCGGCCGGCCTGGCGCAACCCATGATCCTGCTGGTGTCGCCGCAGGCCGCCGCCCGGTGGGGAGGCTGCCAGCGATGAGCAGGAAGGGGGTGGAGCGCCTGCAGCAGCTGATCACGCAGGGTTACGACGCTTTGCGGCGGCAAGTGGCCTACCGTCTCGGGGGCTCGTCGGACATGGCTTCGGACGCGTTGCACGAAGCCTATGTGCGCCTGGCGTCGCAGGACAATCTCGACGAGGTGCGCCACCCGCACGCCTATCTGGTCAATACCGCCGTCAATGTGGCGATCGACCGCATCCGCAGCGACGCCCGCCTGCTGGGCGACGATGAGATCGAGGCCGTGTTCGAGCAGGCGCGCGGCGCGCAGCCGGGGCTGGATAGCGACCTGGCTTCGCGCCAGCGCCTGGACACGGCGATGCGGGCGCTGCAGGACATGCCGCCGCGCCAGAGCGCCTTGCTGATCGCACATCGCGTCCACGGCGAAGATACCGAAAGCCTGGCGCGCCGCTGGGGCATCTCGGCGCGCATGGTGCGCCGCGAGATCCAGACCGCCGCTCAAACCTGCATGGCCGCCATGGAGGCTCGCGATGTTCCGAAGAAAACCCGATGACCGGTTCCGGTTTTGCGCCGTCAATCGTCTGGTCTGTTGATAGCACTTATTTTTGAACGATGAACAAGGCCTTCATGGCGACCGAACCCAACGCTCCAGACGATGACGTTCTGCGTCAGGCGCGCGCGTGGGCGGTATTGCTCAAGACCGGCCAGCCGACCACGCGCGATCTGGAATCCCTGAAGGCCTGGTGCGCGCAAAGCGCCGGGCACGCCCGCGCCTGGTCGCAGGCCGCGCATGAATGGCAGGCCGTCGAGACCGCCGCGCGGCGCGTTCCGCAGGCCCGGCCTGCGCGCAAGGTCCACGGTTTCGCGGGTGCGCGCGCCGGGCGCCGCGCCTTTCTGGGCGGCGCCGTGGCCGCTGGCGCGGCGTATCTGGCCGTGAGCCCGCCCTGGGGGCTGTGGCCATCCTGGTCGGAGTTCAGGGCCGACTACCGTACAGGCGCGGGGGAACAACGCTCGCTGGAGCTGCCGGGGCAGGTGCGCGTCACCTTGAATACGCGCACCAGCATCACCGTGAACGACGCCGCCGCCAGGCCGCGCATCGACCTGATCAGCGGCGAGGCCGCCGTGTCCGCGCCCGCTTGTGAAATCGTGGCGGGCGTGGCCAGCGTCAGGCTCGACCACGCCGATATCGAAATGCGCCAGCTGGAAGACGGCCGCGTGCGCGTGCGCTGCCAGCGCGGCGCGGCCGAGTTGCGGCATCCGGCCGGCAGGGTGGCGTTGGCGGCGCAACAGGAAGCCTTTTACGACGAAAGACGCGTCGGCCCCGCGACGCCGTTGGCCAAGGCAGCGTCGGCGTCCGCCTGGCGCGAGGGGGTGGTGGTGTTCGATGACCTGCCGCTGGATCAGGCGGTGCAGGAGATCAACCGCTATCGGCCGGGCAGGGTGGTGCTGGTCGACGACGCCTTGGCCGATCGACGGTTCTCGGCGCGCGTGCGGGTAAGCGACTTGGACCAGGCCCTGGAGCTGCTGCGGACGGCGCATCACATCCGTTTGCGCCGCGTGGGTGAGCTGGTGCTGATCGGCTGAGTGTCACAAAAGCCTGTCATGAAAGATTCATGGCTTGGTATTTCCGCGTTTCGCGCGTCGAACGTCTAGTGGAAAAGCGTCCGCCCCGATGCTGCCATTTTCACGCTAGATCCTGGAACCGTCGCACATGACTCACCCCGCTGTTTCCGCTCGCTATCGCTTGACCCCTCTGGCCGCGTCGCTGTCGGCCTTGGCCATGCTGAGCGCATTGTCGCTGGGCAGCGCATCCGTTGCACACGCTTCCGGCGCGTGGTGGGTCGGCGCGGACGTCGCCAAGCAGACGCGCACCCTGCGCCAGAACTCGCCGGGCCTGAGCGCGCAGACGGCGGCCGAACAGCGCCGCCAGGCGACGCAGCAACTGCGCCGTTCGGTCGACAACCTCAATCGCGTGGCCGGCGAAGCGGGCGCCATCGCCCAGGCCCAGGCGCGCCAGACAGCCGCCTGGCAGAAGGAGCGCAATCGCCCGGCGCAGGCCGGCGACTCCCCCGACGGCCTGACGCAGGGCGGCTTGTGGGACAAGGACGCCAACGGTCAGGCGCTGCCCTGGATCGGGGTGTCCGACAAACGCGCCGTGGCCAGCAATGCCCAGGGCAAGACCACGGTGACCATCGAGCAGACCCAGGCCAAGGCGATCCTGGACTGGGACACTTTCAACATCGGCCGCAACACCGAGGTGGTGTTCGATCAGGCGACTTACGCCAACGCGGCCGCCCGCAGCGGCGCGCGAACCGCGCAGTCGGAGTGGGCGGTGCTCAACCGCGTGGTCGGGGCCTCGGCCAAGCCCAGCCAGATCCAGGGTTCGATCCGCGCCGATGGCTCGGTCATGGTGGTCAATCAGAACGGCGTGATTTTCACCGGCAGCAGCCAGGTCAACGCGCGCAACCTGGTGGCGGCGGCGGCCAGAATCAGCAACGACCAGTTCCTCAGCCGCGGCATCTACGGCGCCGACGCCAACACGGCCTCGTTCACCGAAGCCCTGGGTAATGTCTCGGTGCAGGCGGGCGCATTGATTCAGACCCATGAGCCCGCCAGCGTGACGCAGGGCGGCGGCTATGTGCTGCTGATGGGCCAGGAAGTGCGCAATGACGGCGACATCCGCACCCGCAAGGGCCAGACGCAGTTGGCAGCGGGCGACAGCTTCGTGATCCGCAAAGGACTGGTCACCAACAGCACCGATGGCGGCACGACCTACTCGACCACGCGCGGCAATGAAATCGCGCCCAAGGCCGACGCCAATCTCGACCTCGCGCGCATCGACCCGGCGATTCAGCGCGGCCTGGTGCAGAACACCGGCCTCATCCAGGCCCGCGAAGGCGACATCACCCTTGCCGGCCACGACGTGCGCCAGAACGGCGTGGCGCTGACAACGACCTCGGTCAACGCGCGCGGCACCATCCATTTGCTCAATAGCGCGGGCGACGCGCAAGGCCAGGTCACGCTCGGCAAGGATTCCATTACCGCCATCCTGCTCGAAGACGATGGCCAGTCCGCCTTCGATGGCCAGCGCAATGCCTTGATCGAAGCGTCCGCCACGCTGGACCAGCAGCGGCGGGGCATCAGCGGCACCTTCGATAATCTGTCCAAACAGTCCGACCGCCGGGACCAGTCCCGCATCGAGATCGTCTCGGGCCAGAACGTGGATTTCACCGACGGCAGTCTGACGCTGGCTACCGGCGGCCAGGTGGCGGTGAGCGCCGAAGGCAGCGCCACGATCCACGCCGGCGCGGCCGTGGACGTCTCGGGCGCCGTGGGCGTGCAAGTGGCGATGGCCTCGAACAACGTCCAGATCAACATTCAGGGCAACGAGCAGCGCGACGCCTCGGGCAATCGCGAGTCCGGCAATCTGAACAACACCAATGTGTGGGTGGACCGCCGTTACCTGGTGCTGGTTCCGGCCGGTACGGGCGGCTATGAAACCGACCGATGGTATACCCAAGGCGGCCTGCTGGAAGTGGGCGGGTACCTGGGCACCACCGGCCATACCATCGGCGAGTGGATGGCGCAGGGCGGCACGGTCAACTTTGCCGGCGGCGGGGTGACGACGCGAGCGGGCTCGAGCATCAACCTCTCGGGCGGCTCGCTGGACGTGCAAAGCGGCTATCTCAACCAGAGTTGGCTGCGCGGCGGCGACGGCCGTCTCTATACCGTGGATCGCGCGCCGGGCGATCTGCTCTTTCCCGAGGACGCCTCGTACACGGGCTATGAACGCAAGAGCGTGCGCTGGGGGCGCACGGACACCTTCCTCAATCCCTTGATCGCCAAGGCGCAGCGCTGGGAGGAAGGCTACACGGTGGGCCGCGACGCGGGCCGCCTGATCATCGGCACGCGCCAGGCCACGCTGGACGGCGATGTGGAAGCCAAGGCTTTTCAGGGCGTGCGGCAGATCAACGCGCCGCAGTCGCGCCTGGACGGCTATCAGCAGAGCCAGACGGCCGCGCCGCGTCGCGCGGGCCTGATCCTGGGCAGCTGGCAGCCGGTGTATGACGAGGCCTCGGGCAATCTGCGTTATACGCCGGGGGCGGTGGCTGACGAGATCGTGCTGGGCATGCCGCGGGATTCGGAGGACGCCGAGGCGGCATCGACGCAAACCGACCCTGCGCGCATCACACTGAACGCAGACTGGCTCAATGGTCTGGAACTGGGCGAGTTGCGCGCCTACGCGAACGGCGCCGTGCAGGTCGACGGCGCGGTCAAGGTGGCGGCGGGAGGCGAGATCGCGCTGCATGCGACGCAAGTCGACGTCAATGCAGACCTGACCGCGCGCGGCGGCGCCATCACCTTGGGCGACATGGTCGAGCAATACCCCAACGTCAGCTCGGGTTGGCAGGACCTGCCATTGGCGACGACGGCGCCGGCGGGCTATACGGCGCGTGTGTCGATTGGCGAAGGCGTGACCCTGGACGCGCGCGGCGTCTGGAGCAATCTGCAGCAAGGCGACGGCAACCTCGGCGGTCTGCCGTACATCGACGGCGGTCGCATCGTCGCGCGCAGCAGCGGCGACGTCACCGTCGGCAAGCGCGCACTGTTGGATGTGTCCTCGGGCGCGGCGCTGCTGGGCGATGACAGTCTGCTCGGAGGCAAGGGCGGCGACATCACGCTGGCCGCCGATGCCTACGCGGCGGCCACCGCCGCCAAGGGAGGGCTGACGCTGCAAGGCGAATTGCGCGGTTACGGCGTCGAAGGCGGTGGCACGCTGACCCTGCAAAATGGCAGCGCCGTCGTGATCGGCGGACTGGTGGCTGGCGCCGACGGCGCCTTGCAGGCAGGCCAGAGCGCGCCGGTGGACCTGGTCACGAGCGAAGATTTCACCATTGCCGAAGGCGCGGTGTTGCCCCTGGACTACCACTCCATCCGCACGCACGCCAATCCCGGCGAGGCGGTGGGCGGCGCGCCAAGAGTGATCGCGAGCGATTCGTCGACCTGGCTGACGGTGGGAGCTGATTGGACCCTGCCCAAGGCCAGCAGCGAAAACGCCTCCTATAGCGTTAACCTGTCGAACGGCCAGTCCCTGAGGGTCGCGGGCTATACCGGCAGCTGGTACGTGCCGCCGACGTTGCCTGCGGGTACGGTCATCACAGGGATCGTCAACCCGGCGAACTTCCCGACCAACTATGTCGTGGATGCCGCGATACATGCCAATGGCATACCGCTTGCGCCCACGCCGGTTGTGATCCCGGCGGGTAATCTCGCGCCCACGGATGTCACCTTCTCGGCCGGGACCTTGATCCGCGCGGGCGCGAGCCTGCCGCGCGCGGTAGCGGTCGAGCCCTTGCTGCTGCTGGACGCCGGCCTTTTCCAGCAGGGGTTCTCGCATTACGCGGTGACGGGCGGCGATGGCCTGGCCGTGGCCAAAGGCGCCGATCTGCGCGTGACCATGCCGGTCTTGCAGGCCGACTTCTCCGTCGCGCGCGGCGTCGCCACCGGCGCCGATCCGCAGACGGCGCTGTCGATGTGGCTGCCGCCTTTGTTCACCGAAAGCCCGACGCGGGGCGCGCTGACGCAGCGAGGCGGCGCAAGCCTGACCCTGGCCGCCGGCAACGCGCGCAGCACGTTGGAGAACGCCGATGCGCCGCCGCTCGTCATCGCCGAGGGCGCGCGCATCGAGGTCGATCCGGGCAAAAGCATCGTCTTGCGGAACAACGGCCAGATCACCATCGACGGTACGCTGCGCGCGGCGGGCGGACGCATCGGCGTCTACGGCCTGGGCGCCGGCGCGCAGGACGTCACGCGTCTCAAGGGGCATGACGGCTCGGTGTGGATCGGGCGCGAGGCGGTGTTGGATGTTGCGGGCCTGGCTCAAAGCGCGCTGGATAGCCAAGGCCGTCGTTACGGCACGGTGCTCGATGGCGGGCGCATCGAGATCGGCGGCGCGTACCGGGCGTACGCCACCGAGGCCGACGCCATCGACAATTTCATCGTCATCCGCGAGGGCGCGCGCCTGGACGCCTCGGGTGCGGCGACGACGCTGGATATGAACGGAATGGGCGCGTTGCGGGTGGCCTCCGACGGCGGCGTGATCCATCTGGCCAGCTTCAACGGCCTGTATCTGGATGGAGAGATGACGGCCGCCTCGGGCGGCGCGGGCGCGGCCGGCGGCACGCTGTCGCTGGCGCTGGAGTCGCCCAACTACCGCATCGGGGGCAGACCGGCAGACCGCGTGCTGGCGCCGCGTGAGTTTCAATTGCTGCGGGAACAGACGCCGGAAGGCCTGGCGGCCGATCTGCGGCCAGGCCAAGCCGATGCCGGGCTGGTCTATGGCCATGGCCGCATAGGCGCCGACCGCATCGAGGCAGGCGGTTTCGACAACCTGTCCTTGTTGGTCAACGGCGTCTTGTCGCTGGAAGGCGGCGTCGATCTGACGCTCGGCCAGGGGCTGAACCTGGCCGCCACGGCCTTCGCGCTGACCGACGGCGCTTCCGCCGGCAGCCGCGTCGCGCTGGCCGCGCCCTATGTGCGCCTGGCGGGCGCCTCGCGTCTGGGCAAGGACCAGCACATCATGCCGGCCCTGAACGCACCCACCTCGACCCAAGGCGGCATGGTCGAACTGGGCGACGCCACGCAGCTGCGCGTGGAAGCCGGCGTGCTGGATGTCATCAACAAGGTTGCGTTCGGCGCCTATGGCTATTCGATGCAGGGCGACAAGGCACTGGTGTCGCGCCAGGGATTCGAACTGGTGGAACTGCGCAGCAGGAACGATCTGCGGTTCCTGAAGCATACGGTCGGCGACCGTACGTCCCTGACGACCGAAGGCGATCTGTTGCTGGCGGCCAGCCAGATCTATCCGGCCACCGGCGCCCTGGGCGAGGTGATCGCCGGGCGTCGCGGCGCGTTCAACCAGTGGGGCTCCTATGAAACCCGCTACGACGCCGCGCGCAGCCTGCGTATCGAACGTAGCGGAGACGGCGCCGCGCCGCCCACGCCGTACTCGGCCTTCGGCACGTTGCGCCTGTATTCGGCCAATATCGAACAGAGCGGCGTGCTGCGCGCGCCGCTGGGTATCCTGGAACTGGGCATCGCCGCGAGCGGCGAACAACCGCCGGGCACGATCACCCTGCGTCCGGGCAGCATCACTTCGGTGAGCGCGGCGGGCCTGCTCATGCCTTATGGCGGCACCGTCGACGGCCTGACCTATAACTACGCGGGCGCGGATGCCTTCTATGCCGGCCTGGGCGGCGCGCTGGGCAATGTGAGCCTAACGGCCGACAGTATCGAGGTCCAGTCCGGCGCGCGGATCGATCTGTCCGGCGGCGGCGAGCTGACCGGCGCGGGCTTCTTGACGGGGCGCGGCGGGTCGACCGACGCGCGCCTGAATCCGTTGATGCAGGTGAAGTGGGATGGCAGCGGCTTTACGCTGCCGTCGCTGTCCAGCAACCCGGTCTACGCCATCGTGCCCGGCGCGCAGCCTGCCGCCGCGCCCATCGCGGCGGAGAAGGGCGCGGGCGATCCGATGATCGGCCGGCAGATCACCGTCGGTGACGGCGTGCCGGGCCTGGCGGCCGGGACCTATACCTTGTTGCCGTCCACCTATGCATTGCTGCCTGGCGCTTTCCGCGTCGAGTTGAATGGCCGGGCCGTCGGCAACGCCGCGTTCGGCAGCGGCGGGCGCATGCGCAATGCGTCCTACACCACGGCCGCCCGCCTGGGTTTCGCCAACACCGGCATTGCCGACGTGCAGACCACCTCGGTGGTGTTGACGCCGGCCGACACGCTGCGCACCTACTCGAACTTCAACGAGACGAGTTACGCGCAGTTCGGCCAGAATTGGGCGCTGCGCGACGGCGCGCCGCGCCCGCAGCTCGAGCGCGATGCGCGGCAGCTGAACCTCACGCCGGGAAGCCGGCTGGATGTCGCCGCCGGCACGGTGGACTTCACCCCCGCCAAGGACGGGCGAGGCGGCGCCGCGGTTCTGAACGGCAGCCGCATCGAGATTCTGGCCGACGGCGCCACGCCCACCGAAGGCTTTGCGGGCACGTCGGTTCATGCCAGCACGCTCAACAACTTGAAGGCGGCCACCATCAGCATCGGCGGCGCGCCGACCTCCACCTTTGTCACGCAGACCGCCAGCGGATTCTCCACAGAAAATTCCTGGCAGGTCGGCCTCGGCAGCGGCACGACCGGCGAGCTCATCCTGCGCCGGGGCGCCATGCTGGAAGCCGGCTCCGTCTTCCTGGTGGTGAGCAACAAGGAACAAGGCCTGACCATCGAGCAGGGCGCGGGCATCAATACGCTGGGACGGGGCAGGGCGGCCTGGGATTCGAACGACGGTTATGTGCTGCGACCAGGACAGGCCGGCGTGCTGGCCGTCACCAACGGTTGGCTGAACCTGACCTCGCCGACGGCTGACGATTACGGCATGAACGGGGCGGGCTATCTGCACATCGGCACTTGCGCGGCGGGCGCAAGCTGCGCGGGCGATACCATGCTGTATTCGGAAGGCAGCATCACCGCCGCGACCAACAAGTCGCTGGAACTGGGCGAGTCGGTACGCTACGGAACGCGCAACCTGACGCTGGCCGTGGGCGGCATCAACATCGGCACGACCGCGACGCTGGCGCAGGCCAAGGCCGCGGGTGTCCTGCCTGCCGGCCTCACGCTGAACCAGGACGTGCTGTCGCGCCTGTTGCGGGGCGACATCAGCACCGGCGCGCCGGCGCTGGAGAACCTGATACTTACCGCAAGCGACTCGGTCAATTTCTACGGCAGCGTGGACCTCAGCACCATCGACAAGGCGACGGGCAAATCATCGCTCGAGCGTCTGGTGCTGGGCGCGCCAGCCTTCTACGGGCATGGCGGCGCGGGCGACGTGGCCCGCATCGAGACCGGCACGCTGGTCTGGAACGGCGCGACCACGCCTGCCGGCAATGTCATCGCGGGCGGCGCGGGCACGGGCAGCGGCCGCTTTGTGGTCGATGCCCGGACCATCGAGTTCGGCTACGGCCCGCTGAGCCAGCCCGACACCGTGGGCACGCATGAGCGTCTGGCATTGGGCTTTGCCGGCGTCGACCTCAACGCCAGCGAGCGTATCACCGCCAACCATAAGGGCACGCTGTCGGTCTATCAATCGCAGGGGGCCTGGGACGAGGCGGCCAAGGCCTGGACCTACAGCGGCGGCAATCTGCGTCTCAACACGCCGCTGCTCACGGGTCAGGCGGGATCGGTCAACAATATCAAGGCGGGCGGCGCGATCGTGGTTGCCGCGCCGGCCGGTTCGGCGTCGCCCCTGGCCGACAACGCGACCCTGGCGAATGCGCTGGGCGCGACGCTGGGCCTGGATGCCGGCACGCGCCTGACGCTGGATACCGCCGTGCTGCTGCCCAGCGGCAAATTCACGGCCTCGGCGCAGCAGGATGTGGTGCTGGAAGACGGCGCGCAGCTGGACCTGGCCGGGCGTGAACTGCATTTCTTTGACGTCAGCAAGTACAGCTGGGGCGGCGACGTCGTTCTCGACAGCCGTCAGGGCAGTGTCGTGCAACAAGCTGCGTCGACCATTGACCTGTCGGCGAAGCAGAACCGCGCGGGCAGGCTGACGGTGCTCGCCCTGGCGGGTACGGCCGACCTGAACGGCACGATACGCGGCGGCAGCACCGGCCATTACGATGCGGGCGGCACGCCCGTGCCATATGCGGCAGGCTACATCGACGTACGAGCCGGGCGGATCGCGGATTTCTCCGGCCTGAACTTGCGCCTGACCGAAGGCGAAGTCTTCGGCGGCCGCAGCTTCCAGCTCAAGCAGGGCGATCTTGTCATCGGCAGCGAACTCAAGGCCCGGGAGATCAACATCTCGGTCGATAACGGCAGCCTGACGGTCAACGGCACGATCGACGCCAGCGGAGAACGCGCCGGCAGCATCCGCCTCGCCGCCAACCAGGGCGTGACGCTTGCCGGCAGCGCCGTGCTCGACGCCAGCGCCAGCGTATTGCGCCGCGACAGCTACGGCCAGGTCATCGAGGCGCCCAACCGCGCCATCGTGGAGATCGACTCGGGCAATGGCCGTCTGACATTGGCCGACGGTGTGCGCATGGACCTTGCCGTGGATGGCGCAAGCGCGAACTACGGCACGGTGACCTTGAATGCCCCGCGCCTGGGCGGCGCCAGCGGCAACGACGTCGACATCGACGCCCGGGGCGCGGTAGTCATTACCGGAGCCAGGTCCATCGCCGTCAACGCCTTCCATTCCTATGACGATGCGCCGGTTGGCACGGACGCCTCTGTCGACGGCCGCAGCTATCAACGCATAGACCAGGCCTACCTGGACGCCAAACATGCCGACAGCATTGCCTTCATCAACAACGCCCTGGCCAACGACACGCTGATGCAGGGCAAGCTCGCGGGGCTGCGCGGCTATACCGAGCAGTTCCACCTGCGCCCCGGCGTGGAGATCGTCAGCAACGCGGCGGTCAATCCCCATGGGGATCTGCATGTGGATGGCGATATCGATCTCTCGGGCTATCGCTATGCCAGCGTCAACCCGGGTACGCAGCGCACCGGCGTCTACGGTTCGGGCGAGGCCGGCGCGCTGGTGCTGCGCGCCCAGGGCGATCTGACGCTGTTCGGCAGCATTACCGATGGCTTCGATACGACCAGGCTGGGGGTGACGAACGACGACAACGGCTGGGTCCTGCCCGCCGGCCGCATGCCCTTCGGCGGCGATCTCGTCATCCCGCACGGCGGCATGGCGACGCTGGATGCGGGCACGCAATTCGCCAGCGGCCGCACCCTGAACTATGACTTGCCGGTCGACGGCCTGACGCTGCCTGCGGGAACGCGTCTGCCCGTCACCATGCCGCTGGCGCAGCGCTTGACGCTGCCCGCCGGCACGGTGCTGGCCTCGGCGGTGCTGGATGCCTCGGGCAACGTCGTTCACCCCGCCGGCTCGGTGGTGCAAACGCCGCTGACGCTGGACGCCGGCATGCAGCTGGCCGCGGGCCTCCGCCTGCCCGCGCAGGCGGAGATCGGCGCCACCATCTGGCCCAAGGGCGTCATGCTGCCGGTGGCGATGAAGCTGTCACGGCCGCTGGCGCTGGCCAAGGGCGCGCTCGTGCCTTCCGAGACCGACGTGGTGCTGCCAGGCGGCGTCGAGATGGTCAACTTGCGGCCCACCGGCGCCGATGGCACGCAGGGCCGCAATCTTGCGCTGGCGCCGATGCTGCCGGCCGGCTCGCAGTCCTGGGATCTGCGCCTGGTGGCGGGCGCCGACCTGCAGGCCGCGGACACGCGCCTGACCCTGGCGAACACGACGGCCCAGCTGCGCCTGGCGGATCCGCATTTCGGCCTGGGCGCCATGGTCACCGAGGTCCCGGGCACCGGCGGCAAGCCCTCTTACGTATGGGGCGACCTGA
Organism: Achromobacter sp. MUI-25009338; assembly: GCF_057359325.1. Classification (NCBI taxonomy): domain Bacteria; kingdom Pseudomonadati; phylum Pseudomonadota; class Betaproteobacteria; order Burkholderiales; family Alcaligenaceae; genus Achromobacter; species Achromobacter sp. MUI-25009338. Next base: position 5,018,591 of record NZ_CM170627.1, on the reverse strand, counting down.
GCCAGTTCCAGGCCTTCATGGACATGATGGGGGTCGCGCTCAGCTCGCCGCCGGTATCGGGCGAGCCCGTCACGCAGGCGCAGATCGACGAGCTGGTGGCGTTCGGGCTCATCGGTTCGACTCCCGACGAACTGAATGTCTACGGCATGGGAGAGATGGTCAATGTGAAGGCTCCGGGTTTTGCGTGGGCCGACCTGAGCCAGTTCCAGGCCTTCATGGACATGATGGGAGTCGCGCTCAGCACGCCGCCGGTATCGGGCCAGCCTGTCACGCAGACGCAGATCGACGAGCTGATCGCGTTCGGGCTGATCGGTTCGAGTCCCGATGAATTGAATGTCTACGGCATGGGAGAGATGGTCAGCGGGTCGGCCGGCGGCCCGCCGGAGACGGTCACGTCCTATCATCCCGCGCGCCAGCAGCTGTTCAGCGTGCTGCGCACCGGCGCGGGCGACCTGGACCTGGTGTCCGGGGGCGATTTCAATATGACCTCGCTTTACGGCGTCTATACGGCGGGCACGCCGTCGGCCTCGATGGGCGACGCCTATCAGCGGGCGCGGGGGCGCTTGAGCGACGGCACGATATTGCGCGCCGAAGGCGCGGGCTTCGAGTCGCTGGTCGATGGCGGCGCCCAAAGCCTGTACGCGGCCTGGTATCCGGAGCGCGGCGGCAACGTGCTCCTGCGCGCGCAAGGCGATATCAAGGGCGACCTGATCGGCGGCAACGAGAACTACGGCGATCCTGCGGGTTATAAGTTCTGGAACTCGCGCGAGCAGATTCCCACGGTCACGGTGGGCAGCTGGTTATGGCGCCAGGGCACGGGCAGCATCGGAACCGGGCCCGAAGCCACGCCGGCTTCGTGGTGGATCAACTTCGGCACCTATGTGGCGGGCGATGCCAGAGGCACCTACGACGCGTTCGGTTCACGCTTGTTCAACAACGATCCGTTCCTCGTGGGCTTTACCGGCATCGGCACGCTGGGCGGCGGCAATCTGACCGTGGAAGCGGGCGGCGACGCCGGCATCATCGATGCGCGCGGCATCGCTTCGAGCTGGAACCTGCGGGCGCATACACCACGCAGCCAGGGCCTGCACCTGGCCGTGGCCGGCACCGGCCGCATCACGCCGGCCGGCGAGCTAGTGCAGACCGGCGGCGGCGATCTTACCTTGCGCCTGGGCGGGGCGCTCAACCCCAACCCGCAATTGCGGCGCAACGAATACGACCTTAACGGCACTTTCGTCAACCTGCGCGGCGCCACGGCGATTCATGCCGGAACTGTCGGCGGCGTGAAGGTGAACTACGGCGGCGGGCGGGACCAGATGGACTCGCGCCTGGGCAACGTGTATACGGCCGCGGGCGGTGTGGCCGCCGGCGGCCCCATCCTGGTGCTGGGCGACTCGGCCGTCCGTATCGATACGCGCGGCGACCTGGTGCTGGGCGGCGCGGCCGATCCGGGCCGCACGATGCAGCTCAGCGCGACGCCATTCACCTACCAGGGCGCGGCGCATGACGGCGACGGCTGGAGCTGGTTCTCCCTTTGGACGCCGGCCACCGCGATCGATCTGTTGAGCGCGGGCGGCAATCTTACGCCGACCTCGGCCTGGGATGACATCGCGGGCAGTGAAGACGCGCGTTGGGACAGCGCGGGACATAATCAGTCGGCCAACGGCGACGGCTCGTTCTATCCGTCGATCCTGCGCGCGGTTGCGGCCAACGGCAGCCTGTACTACGGCGCCAGCGCAAGCGGCGCGACCGCCGCCATCCAGGGCCCGGTCCTGCGCTATGGCCACGGCACCGTACTGGCGCCGTCGCCGGTGGGCGCACAGTTTGTCAACGCCACCGGCAAGGGCGAACTGCAATTGCTGGCGCAGGACTCTATCCTGGGCGCGGGCTATGTGCTCTCGGCCTCCACGGCCGATCCGCTGGCCATGGCCAGCCCCTTCCGCCCCGGGTTTGTCGGCAAGCTGGCCGAGACCGGCGGCGGCCCCTGGGGCGGGTCCGCCCTGTTGGTCACCAACGCCGCTGCCGAATCGCAGCCCTACAACGACTGGATCACGATCGGGTACAGCGGCGCGCCGAACCCCGATGGCGGACGACGGAATACGGCTGCGCTGTTCACCTTTGGCAGTCCCGCGACCATCGCGGATGCGGTCGCGGGGCGTGCGCCGGCGCGCTATTACGCGGTGCGGGGCGATATCGTCGGCTTGCGCGTCGGCCAGGCTGTGCTGCCCAGTTTTCAGGCGGATTTCGAGCAAGGGCGTTATGAGGCGTCGATCCCGGTGTCGATCCACGCCGGCCGGGATATTGTCGGGTCCGGCACCACGCTGGGCGAGAAAGACGCCACCGTGGGCGCCGCCAAGGCGGGTAACGCTTCGACGCGCGGCAACCTGATCGCGCATGCCTATGCCGACGAGATATCGGTGGTGGAGGCCGGCCGCGATGTCCGTGACAGCAGCTTCTACATCATGGGGCCCGGCCTGCTCGAAGTGTCGGCGGGCCGTCACGTCTACCTGGGCAACAAGGGTGAAATCAAGAGCCTGGGGCCGATCGGCGGCGGCGCCGCGTCGGGGGATCGCAGCGGCGGCGCCGGTATTTCGGTGTCGGCCGGCATGGGCGAGGGCGTGTACTGGAACGCCTTTGCCGAGCGCTATCTGAATCCGGCCAATCAGGCAGCGCTGGATCTGCCGCTGGCCGACCAGCCGGGCAAAGTCGTGACGGTCTACGGCGGCTCGCTGAAGCTGGAGCAATGGCTGCAAGACGAGTTTGGCTATACCGGCGACGCGTCGGGCGCCGAGGCTTTCCTGACGCAAAAGCAGGCCGAGCTGGATGCGGCGCGCGCGGCCGCGCTTGCCGAGGGGCGTACCGCCAGCAGCCGTTCGCTGGCGCGCGAGTTCCAGCGGGAGAGCCAGCTGCATCTGGTGAACTGGTTGAGCGAGCGCTTTGGCGGCGCCAACGGTCTCGCCCTGCATTACGATGCGGCGACCATGGACGCGCGGACCTTCTTCGACGCGCTGCCGGCGCAGCAGCAGCGCGCCTATCTGCGCAATGTCTACTACGCCGAGTTGCGTGAGTCCGGCCGCGAATACAACGAGGCCGGAGGCAAGCGCGCCGGCAGCTATCTGCGTGGCCGCGAAGCCATCGCCACGCTTTTCCCCGCGCAGGACGCGCAGGGCAAGGCGTTGAGTCATGAAGGCGACCTCACCATGTTCAGCAGCGCGATCTACTTCAACGCTGACTACGTGAGCAACCCCATCGGGCAGTCACGTCCGCGCGCGGGCGCCAAATACATCACCAAGGCGCAGTGGGAGGCCATGGGCAGCCCCGGCTACAACGTGTCGTTCTATGACGTGTTGGACGCGGGCATCCACACCAACTTCGGCGGCGACATCAACCTCATGACGCCGGGCGGGCGCACGCTGGTCGGCATAGACGGCGGCTTCAATCCGGGGCCGGGTTCGGGCGTGATCACGCAGGGCGACGGCAATATCAACATCTATGCGATGGACAGTATCCTGATGGGTCAGAGCCGCGTCTTCACGACCTTTGGCGGCAGCATCCTGGCCTGGTCGGCGCAGGGCGACATCAACGCCGGTCGCGGCAGCAAGACCAGCATGGTCTACACCCCGCAGCGCCGCGTGTACGACAGCATCGGCAACATCGCGCTGTCGCCGACGGCGCCCAGCACCGGCGCAGGTATCGCGACGCTGAATCCGATCCCCGAGGTTCCGCCGGGCGATATCGATCTGATCGCGCCGCTGGGCACCGTCGACGCGGGCGAAGCGGGTATTCGCGTCTCCGGCGATGTCAACGTGGCCGCCTTGCGCGTGGTCAACGCGGAAAATATCCAGACGCAGGGCGAGGCCACCGGCATCCCGGTGATCGCCGCGGTCAACGTCGGCGCGCTCACCAGCGCGAGCACGGCGGCCTCGAACGCGGCCACGGCCGCCTCCGATGCGGCCCAGGGTGCACGCGCCGCCGCGCAGAAGGCCCTGCCGTCGATCATCAGCGTGCAGATCCTGGGCTTTGGCAATGAACCGCTTTCGGGCGGCGCCCCGGCGACCGAGCCCACCAGCGCGGTGCCTCCGGCCGGGCAGCAGGCGCAGCGCTATACGCCCAACCACATGGTCCAGGTGCTGGCCCGCGGCTCCCATCCGCAAGGCGACGTGTCGAGCCTGACGCCGGACGAGTTGCGGAGTCTGGGCTTGTAAGCCCGATGCGGGATGGCGAGTCAGGCCGCGGCGGCAGGGGACGCGCCGCGGCCAAGGCGCGCGCCCCGCTTCCGCGGATTTCTGCATGAAGTTTTTGTGACATCGAGCACTCCGCACGATCGCCGTTCGTCTAGGAATGTGTAAATGAGCATGACAGCCGGTTTGCTGGCGTATCTGCCCGAGCCACGGCTGTCTCCATTCCTAAACCAACCGGTATTGAGTGCGGTTCCATGCATCAGTTGAAAAACGCAGGACAGGGCGTGTGGTTCAAGGTCTTGGGCGCGGCATTGCTGGCGCTGGGCATGCAGCCCGGCGCCCACGCCCAGGATGGCGCAGACGAGGCTGCCGCGCCGCCTTCCCGGCAAACGGACGAGCGCCGCGTCAACATCAGCGAATACATCGTGCGCGGCAACTCGGTGCTCAACGCGACCGATATCGAAAAAGCCGTCTACCCATTCCTCGGGCCTGAACGCACGATGTCCGACATCGAGTCGGCCCGTAATGCTTTGCAAGACAGCTATCACCAGAAAGGTTATCAATCCGTGTACGTCGACCTGCCCGAGCAGCAGGTGACGGGCGGGGTCGTGATTCTGCAGGTGACCGAGACCAAGGTGGGGCGTTTGCGCGTGGTGGGCGCGCAGCACTATTCGCCGCTGGAGATCCGCGAAGAGGTGCCGGCGCTGCAGGAAGGCGAGGTGCCCAACTTCAATAAGGCGCAGGTCGAGCTGACGGCGCTCAACCGTACGTCCAGCCGCCAGGTCATGCCGCTGGTGCGGGAGGGCAAGTTCCCCGGCACCATGGACGTCGACCTCAAGGTCGAAGACAAAAGCCCCTGGAGCGCCAGCGCGGGCCTGAACAACGATTACAGCGCCGACACCGAGAAGCTGCGCGCCATGTTCACGCTCGGCCATGACAACCTGTGGCAGCGCGGCCATGCATTCTCGCTGACCTTTTTCACCGCGCCCCAGGAACCGTCCAACGCCCGGGTTTGGTCGGGCTCGTACTCCATGCCCCTGTCCGACCGCTGGAGCCTGCAATTCGCGGGCTACAAGTCCGACAGCGACGTGGCCACCATCGGGGGCACCAATGTGCTGGGCCGCGGCCACTCGTTTGGCGCGATGGCGACCTACAGCATGGAGCCGTTGGGCAATTGGTACAACAGTTTCTCCTTCGGCCTGGACTACAAGGATTTCGACGAGCAGATCCGTTTCGGCGATGATCGCGATCGCGTGCCGCTCAAGTATCTGCCGTTCACGCTGTCGTACGACGGCTATCGCTATACGGAGATTGCGCAGAGCTCGGTCAGCATGAGCCTGGTCGCGGCCTCGCGCAGCATGTTCGGCGTGGGCAGCAGCGAAGAAGACTTCGACTACAAGCGCTACATGGCCAGCCCCAGCTTCGCGCTGTTGCGCGGCGATCTGACCCACACCCAGAACTTTGGCCGCGATTGGCAGCTGTTTGCGCGCGGCGGCTTCCAGCTGGCGTCGGGCGCGCTGGTGTCCAACGAGCAGTTCTCGGCTGGCGGCGCGACCAGCGTGCGGGGCTACCTGGCCGCGGAACGCGCGGCCGATGAAGGCCTGATGGCGTCGCTTGAATTGCGCACGCCATCGCTGTCGCGCTGGACCGGCCCGCTCGTGAATGAATGGCGCTTCTTCGCTTTCGCCGATTGGGCATTCCTGCGCCTGCGCGATCCGCTGCCCGAGCAACAGCATTCCTTTGGCCTGGCCAGCGTCGGCCTGGGTACCCGCATACAGGTTTTCGACTGGCTGTACGGCGGCCTTAGCTGGGGCTATGCCCTGCGCGACGGCGACGTCACCAAGAAAAACGATTCGCGCCTCAACTTCAATCTGCGCGCCACCTATTAACCCATACGGATGAAGGCCTTCCGGAGCACGACTACCATGCAACGCTTACTCTTTCTGATGCTGACCCTGGTCGTCAGCGCGTTCCCGCTGACCGCCAAGGCTTGGTGGCAGGCGGATTGGAACTTTCGCAAGCAGATCTCGGTGGATACGACGGCGCAGGCCGGCGCCATCAATGACAACGTGGGCCGCGTGCCGCTGCTGGTGCGCCTGCACACCGGCAACTTCGCCTTTGACGGCGTCAATGAAAACGGCTCGGACCTGCGCTTTGTCGCCAGCGACGACAAGACCGTGCTGAACCATCAGATCGAAAGCTTCGATCCGCTCTTGGGCATGGCGCTGGTCTGGGTCGACATTCCGGAGGTCGTGGGCGCGCAGCGCCAGGATATCTGGATGTACTACGGCAACCAGCAGGCGCCGGCGACTTCCAACGGCCAGTTGGCTTTCGACCCCAACTACACGCTGGTGTACCACTTCAACGGCGCGCCCGACGCGCCGCCGCGCGATGCCACCGCCTACAGCAACCACGCGCAGACCGCGCCGAACGGCCTGGTGGACGGCGTGATCGGTCGGGCCGCGCAGTTCTCCGGCGGCGCGCCGCTGATGCTGCCCGCCAGTCCCTCGATGGCGCTGCCTTCCGCCGGCGCCTTCACTTTCAGCGCCTGGGTGCGCGCCGACCAGCCCGCCGGCACGCAGCTCGTCTATGCCCGTCGCGATGGCGGCAATTCGCTGCTGATCGGCTTGGACAATGGCGTGCCCTTTGTCGAGGTCAGCGGCCAGCGCTCGCAACCCGGCCAACCGCTGTCGCCGGCCGCCTGGCAACACCTGGCCGTGACCGCCGATGGCAGGCAGGTCGTGCTGTACGTCAACGGGCAGCCCGCCGCCACCCTGGGCGTCAGCCTGCCCGCGCTGAACACGGTCGCCGCGATCGGCGGCAACGTGCCCGGGGCCGCGGCGGCGGTTCCTGCTGCCGCGCCCGCCGAAGGCGATGCGGCGACGGCTGTTCCCGCCGCTGACGCGCAAGCCGCCGCGCCTGTAGCGCCTGCCGTGGTTTACACGCCTTTCATCGGGGCCATCGACGAAATCCGCATCTCCAAGATCGCGCGTCCGGCGGCGGTCATCAGGGCCGACGCGTTGGCCCAGGGCGCCGAGTCGCGCCTGGTGGCCTACGGCGCCGACGAAGAGCAATCGGGCTTCGGCTTTGGCGGCCTGGGCTATCTGCTCAATGCCGTCCCGCTGGACGCCTGGATCGTGATCGCCGTGCTGGTCTTCATGATGATCCAGTCGTGGGTGGTCATGATCTCCAAGAACCGCAAGGTTGCGCGCGTGGAAGAAGGCAATGCCCGGTTTCGCCAGGCTTTCTCCAAGGTCGGCAACCGTCTTGAGATGCTGATGGACGACGCTGCGCTGAAGGGCGCCTTGGGCGAGGCTCCGCTGTGGCGTCTGTACGAAGTCGCCGTCAACGAACTGCGGGTGCGCCGTGCGCAGGGCGCCGACACCTCGTCGATCTCCGGCGCCACCATAGAAGCCATCCGCGCTTCCATGGACGCCGTTCGCACCAGAGAAGCGCAGACGCTGGGCCGCCGCATGGGGGTGCTGTCCAACGCCATCGCCGGCGGCCCGTACATCGGCCTGCTGGGCACGGTGCTGGGGATCATGGTGGTGTTCCTGGGCACCGCCATGGCGGGCGACGTGAACATCAACGCCATCGCGCCGGGCATGGCGGCCGCGCTGCTGGCTACCGCCATGGGGCTGTTCGTCGCGATCCCGGCGCTGTTTGGCTACAACCGGCTGCAGGGTCGCAACAAGGACGTGGGCGCCGACATGCGCGTGTTCGTCGATGAGTTCGTGACCCGCCTGGCCGAGGTGCATGGCGAAAGCCAGGTCGCCGAAATCGCTCGCGCTGCTTAAGGAGATTCGACATGGCATCCGTGTCCACGAGCGATGACGATGACGGCGCGCCCGTCGACGGCATCAACATCACGCCGCTGGTCGACGTGCTTATGGTGGTGCTGGTCATGTTCATCCTGACCGCCACCGCCCAGATCTCCGGCATCCAGGTCAAGCTGCCCAAGGCCAGCAGCACGGTGTCGCTGGCCCAGCCCAAGACCAAGGCCATTTCCATCAACGAGGCCGGCCAGGTGTTCCTGGACGCCTATCCGGTGACCCTGCAGGAGCTGGAAGACCGTCTGCGCACCGAGAAGGCGCTGAATCCGGACTTTCCGATCATCGTGCGCGGCGACGCCGTCGTGCAGTACCAGAAAGTGGTCGAGGTACTGGATCTGCTGCGCCGTCTCGAACTCTCCCAGGTTGGCCTGGTAACCGGCAAGCCGACCCCTTAGAGCGCGCAACATGTCGTCGAACTTTCCTGATCCAGCCGAACGCAAGGGCAAGCGCCGGGCGGTCCGCATCGCCAAGGGCGTGGGGATCGTGGCGGTGCTGGCCGCGCTGGGCTATTTCGCCTGGCAATGGGCCAACGATATGGCGGGCGTGAAGCGACAGGCGCCGCAGGTGCCCGCGATCATTCCGCTGCCGCCGCCTCCGCCGCCGCCTCCGGAACCCGAACAGCCGCCGCCCGAGCCCGAGACAAAGCCGGAAGAAGTGGTCGAGCCGGAACCGCAGCCCGAGCCCGAGCCGATGGAAGAAGCGCCCAAGCCCGAGGACAACGCGCCGCCTTCGCCGTCGGACGATCTGGCCGACCCCATGCAGATGGACGCCGATTCGCAGGCGGGCAGCGACGCCTTCAATATCGGCGCGGGCCAAGGGCGCGGCATGTCGGGCTCTGGCGGCGGCCGCGCCGGCAACGCCACTTACAGCCAGTACATGGCCTACGCCCTGCAGAAGATCCTGCGCGAGGACGATCGGACTCGCAATCTGATTTTCCGCATGAACGTCGACATCTGGCTGAACCAGGCCGGGCAGATCCTGCGCGTCGAGCTGACCCGTTCCAGCGGCGATGCCGAGATCGACGAAAAAGTGATAGCCGCGCTGCGCGCCGTGCCCTCCGTGGGCGAACGTCCGCCAGCCTCGGTCAGCATGCCCATCCGCGCGTCCTTGTCGGGCCGCCGCCCATCCTGACCGCATTGTCCTGAACGTGATTCCTAGATTCGGAGTTTGAAGATGAAATTTGAATCCACACGATTGGCCGTTGCATTGGCCGTCGCTATGGTGATGGGCGCGAACCCTGGCGCCGCGCAGGCGCAGACCTCCTCCAACGCCACGATCAACCTGATCCGCATGCTGGTCGAGCAGGGCGTGCTCAAGCAGGAGCAGGCCGACGCCCTGGTCAGGCAGGCCGAGGCCGAAGCCGCCCAGGCCCAAAAGACCCAGACGGCGCAGACGGCCCAGATCGGCGCGGCGGGCGCCGCTATCGCCCAGCCGGGCGACGTGCGCGTGCCCTACATCCCCGAGTCCGTGCGCGCCAGCATCCGCGACGAGGTCAAGCAAGAGGTCATGGTCCAGGCCAAGGCCGAGAACTGGGCCCAGCCCAATACCTTTCCCGACTGGGTCTCCCGCATCACGGTCGAAGGCGACGTGCGGGCGCGCTACGAGTCGCGCCTGTACGACTCGTACAACGCCGACAACATCATCAACTTCAACGCGTGGAACAACAACGGCCCGATCCGCATCACCGCCAACGGCCAGGATTACTCGCTGGATTTCCCGTACACCAACACCCGCCAGGATCGTCGCAATATGCTGCGCGTCCGCGCGCGCCTCGGCGTCAAGGCCCAGATCTCGGATCAATGGCTGGCCGGCGTGCGCCTGGCTTCGGGCAGCGATGACAGCCCCGTGTCCACCACCCAGACGCTGGGCGGCGGCATGAGCAAAAAAGACGTGTGGCTGGACCAGATGTACATCGCATATCGCCCCAGGGAGTGGGTCAACATGACGGCGGGCCGGGCCGCCAACCCCTTCCTGTCGACCGACATGCTGTATTCGAACGACTTGAACTTCGACGGCGTTTCGGCCGTGTTCAAGCAAGCCCTGGCCGACCGTCCGGTCACGATGTTCGGCACCCTGGGCGCATTTGCCCTGGAACAGACCTTCGGCAAGTGGTCCGACAGCAGCTGGAGCGAAGGCGAGACCGAGAACAAGTGGCTGTTTGGCGCGCAGGTCGGCGCCAAGTGGGAAATCAATAAACGCAACACGCTGACCGGCTCCCTGGCGTATTACCGCTTTGACAATATCTCCGGTCAGCGGTCGTCGCCTTGCCGCACCGACTACGCGGTCTGCGATACCGATTGGTCGCGCCCGGCCTTCATGCAGCAAGGCAACACCGCCTTCCTGCTGCGCAACCTGATTCCCGCCATTCCCGGGGACCCGACCAACGCCGCCAACGACCAATACCAATACGTCGGCCTGGCCTCGAAGTTCAACCTGCTCGATATGAACCTCATCTGGGATACCGAGGCTTTCGACGGTCTGGGCCTGCGTCTGCACGGCAACTACGTGCGCAACCTGGCCTACGACGAAGGCGAGATGCGCAGCCGCGCCGGCGGTGTCGGAAACATCGTCAACAATCGCGCGGGCGCGAACGGCGCGTCGATAGAAAGCGGCCCCAATGCCTGGATGCTGCAGGCGGCGTTGGGCCGCGGCCTGGACTTGCGCAACAAAGGCGACTGGATGGTGTTCGCGGGCTACAAGTACATCCAACCCGACGCCATGCCGGACGGCTACAACGATTCCACGTTCCATCTGGGCGGCACCAATGCGCGCGGCTACTTCCTGGGCGGCGGTTACGCCTTTGACGACAACGTCTACGGCCTGGTGCGCTGGACCAGTTCCAAGGAAGTCTACGGCGCGCCGTACGCGGTCGACATCGTGCAAGCGGAAATCAACGCGCGCTTCTGATGGGAAAGGCAAACATGAGAACTTCAGTTCGTACCCGCATGCAGGCGCCGGGCCGCCTGGCGGCATTGGGGCTCGCGCTCGCGGCGGTCCTGGGCGCGCCCGTGACGGCCCAGGCGCAAAGCATGGAAGAGCGCCTGCGCACCGAGCTGCGCAGCGTCACGCAACAACTGCAACAGCTGCAAAGCGAACGCGCCCAGCTCAACGCCGCCAAAAGCACGGCCGAAGCGCAACGCGACGCCGCGCAAAAAGAGATCGAGCAACTGCGCGGCCAAGGCAAGCAACTGCAGCAAAAGCTGGAGGCGGCGCAGACCGAAGCCGGCAAGTTGGACCAGGTGCGCGAAGCTGCCCGGGAACAGGTCGCCGCCAGCCAGGCGCATGCCGCCCAGGTGCGCGGCGCCTACGACGAATTGCTGGGCATGGCGCGCGCCAGCGAGGCCAGGCGCAACAGCCTCGAAACCGCGCTCAAAGCAAGCGAAGGCCTGCTGACGATGTGCGAAAGCAAGAACGCCGATATGTATGCCGCCGGCAAAGAACTGCTGGCGGCCTACGAGTCGTTCGGCACGGGCGACATGCTGAAGATACGGCAGCCCTTTGCCGGCAAGGCGCGAGTCCTGTTCGACGAGCAGGCCCAGGCCTATGGCGACAAGCTGTACGACGCGCAGTTCATTAGAGACGCGCGCCAGCCGCCGGCCGCCGCGGAATCCAGGCCCGCGGATTGAGTTTTCATTTTTCTTACATGGAAGCAACACACAATGACTGACAGCACTTCTCTCATTCAGACCGTCACGGCCGACAGCCTGACCGAGCTGCTGCAAGACGCCGGCCTGCGAGTGAGCCGTTCCGATCAGAACGGCCCGGTGCAGTTGCTGAGCGCCAGCCAAGGGGCGGGATTTTCCGTGCGTTTCGGTAACCCCGGGCCGAAGGAGGGCGAATTCGTCGACTACACGTTCAGGTGTGCGCTGCACGTACAGGGCGAACTGCCCGACGACCTGGTGGGTTCATGGAACGTGGGCAAGCGTTTTGCGTGCCTGACGGTGCAGGGCGGCTCCTTCCTGGTGCTGGAAATGGACGTGGTCGTCGCCGGCGGCGTCAGCCAGAACCACCTGCGCGCCATGATCGAACTGTGGGACCGCCTGCTGCAGGAGTTCTTGATGTTCCTGCGCCAGTATGTTCGGCAGGAGGGCGGGCAGCCGCCGGAGGCGGCCGGGGCCGCGGCGCAAGAAGAGGGGGGAGCGGCCAGCCACGCGGCGCAGGAAGCCGTCGCGTGATCGTGATCAGTCCTTTTCGAGAACGTTTATGAACGAATGCAATATCTTGCGCGCGGTGGCGGCAGCGGGTTTGAGCGTGGTCTTGCTGGGCGCCTGCGGCGACAAGAGCGAAGCCCAGGCCAAAACGTCGGAAAAAGCCGCCGCACCCGCGCAGGCCAGCGCCGACGGGACGCCGGCGGCCAGGCAGACCGCGACGCCTGCGGACAAGCCTGTCGCCACGCTGGGCGAGGTCTCGATCTCGCGGGCCGACATCGAGGACGTCCTGCGCGGCCTGACCATCGAGCAACGGACGCAGCTGCAGGCGGACCGGGCCTCGCTGGACCAGTGGCTGCGCGCGCGCCTGGCCGAAAAGGCCCTGATCGCGCAAGCCGGCAACCAGGGGTGGGCCAGCCGCCCGGAGATTCGCCGCGCGCTGGAACTGACCCGCGACCAGGTCGTGCTGCGAACCTATCTGGACTCTGTCAGCGAACCGCCCGCGGACTACCCTTCCCGGCAGGAACTGCAGGCCGCCTACGATCAGAACAAGGCGCGTCTGACCGTGCCGGCGCGCTATCGCATCAGCCAGATCTACCTGGCCGCGCCGTATACCGACGGGCAGGCCGTGGCGCGCGCCAGCAAGCAGGCCGCCGATCTGGTCAAGCGCGCCCGCGCCGAGAAAGCGGATTTCGCCGCCCTGGCGCGCGAGTACTCGCAAGACAAGACCACCGCGGAAAAAGGCGGGGACAGCGGCGAAATGGCGCTGCAGCAGTTGATCCCGGGCCTGCGCGAAGTCGTGCAGAAAATGGCCGAGGGCGAGGTCAGCGATCCGATCCAGCTGCCCGGCGGCATCCACATCGTCAAAGTCGTGGACGTCCGCGAAGCGCAGGCGCAACCTCTGGCGCAAGTGGAAGATCAACTGCGCGCCGCGTTGCGCACCCAGCGCCAGCAGCAAGCCGCGCGCGCCTACCTGGAGGGTCTGATCAATGGCGGAACAGTCAGTATCGATGGCGGGGAAGTCAACGCCGCTTTCGAGGCGGCATCTCATCCAGCAGTCAGCGCGGCGAGCCCCCCTCCATCCCCGGTGGCCGTTCAATAAGGACGATGCCGGGCAGGGCGCGCGCGTCCGGCTCAACCAGCGCATCCGGGCGTCGCTGGGCTATGTCAGCTCGCCCAGGTCCGTCGCCATCGGGCCGGCGCTGCTCGACGCCCTCCAGGACAGCCTCACGCCGGAACGCCTGGCGCGGCTGTTGCCCCAACCCGGGCCCGCCGCGATGAGTCGCGAGTATGTCGTCGCGCTGTACCGGGGCTTGCGCGTCGTCTGGCTGGCCGAGTTGGTCTTTGGCGATAGGGACGCGGCCCGCGCCTGGCTGGACCAGCCCAAGGTCCGCCTGCAAGGCCGCGCGCCGCTGGACTCGGCGCGCACCGCGAGAGAAGCGGATTTGCTCGAACGTTGGCTGATCATGATCGACGAAGGCAGCTTGATATGACGACACTTTGGCGCTTGAGCAACCGCGACGCGCTGATCGGCACGGCGCCCCTGGCGAGCCGTTGGACCCACGCCGGCGCGCCGGTCATCGTGCTGGATGCGTCTCCCGTCGCCGCGTTGCTCGCGCGCCTGGCCCTGGTCGAGGTTCGACGTCCCGACGAACTTCCGCGCGGCTATCGCCTGCTCGAAGTGCAGGTCCCGGCGCGCTGCATCGCCAGTCCCGAGCCGCCGCGTTTCTGGCCGCACGACCTCGGCGTCACCCGCGCCTTCGGCCGCAAGTGGCTGGAACAAGGCCCCTTGCTGCTGCGCGTGCCTACCATGGCAGGCGCCCCGCAGTTTCTGCTGAACTGCGCGCATTCCGATTTGTCCCTGTGCAAGACCAGGGAGGGAGAGGCGCATCCTTTCCTGGGGATGATGGGCGCCGTCGAGTCGGTGCTCGCGGACGGCAGCGACTGGTTGAGCTATTCGTAGGCTTCGAAACGCCGTCGGCCATCGCGGGAAATCCTGTCCTATGCCAACAGGACTTATTGGCATGGGATTTTCTGCAGAATGGGCGCGAGCCAGTATCGCGGCGCGCCGACGGACGACCGGCCAGGTCGAGTCTCCCGCGCATGTTGGCCGCACTAGCCAAGGAGACAGACTTGAACCGACGCCACTTTCTTGAAGCGCTCGCGGTCACGGCCATGGCCGCCGCCCCGCTGGCCCGCGCACAGGGCACCTATCCCAACCAGGTCATCAAGTGGGTGGTGCCGTACTCCGCCGGCGGCGGCTCAGACACCCTGGCGCGCACGCTGGCCGAGGCCATGCGGCCCATGCTGGGCCAGCAGATCATCGTGGAGAACCGGCCCGGAGGCGCAACCAATATTGCCGCGGAATACGTGTCCCACGCCAAGCCCGACGGCTACACCATCATGTCCACGGGCAGCGGCGTGTTGGCCTTCAACGAGCACCTGTTCAAGAAGCTGTCTTTCAGTCCGGAAAACGACTTCACCTATATCGGCGCCATCGGCAAGTTTCCGCTGGTGCTGGTGGCCAGCCCGGAGTTTCCGGCAAAGGACTTCAAGGCTTTCCTGGCCATCGCGAAAGAAGCCCCGGGCAAGCTGGACTACGCGTCGCCCGGACATGGATCGTCGCACCGCCTGGCCATGGAGCTGCTGCAGCGCCAGACCGGCACCCGCATGACTCACGTGCCCTACCGGGGCGCCGCCCCGGCCATCCAGGACCTGCTGGGCGGCCGGGTGCCGGTGATGTTCCTGGACCTCGCGTCGGGCGGCTCGATCATCAAGGCGGGCAAGGTCAGGCCGCTGGCCATCGGCTCCAAGGCGCGTTCCCCGCTGCTGCCCAACGTGCCCACGCTGGCGGAACTGGGCGTGCCGGACGCCGAAGTCTTCGCGTTCCAGGGACTGCTCGGCCCGGCGGGCCTGCCGCAGGACGTCGTCGCGCGGCTGAATCTGGCCTTGAACGCGGCGCTGACTTCTCCGGCGGTGGTCAAGCGTTTCACGGACTTCGGCTTCGAACCCCTGCTGGGCTCGCCCGAGGCCTTCAATACGCTGGCGCGCGCCGAAGCGGCGCGCTGGGGCAAGGTCATCCGCGCCAACAACATCTCGCTCGATTGAGACGGCGGGCGGTCAGTCCACGATGAAGCCGCCCGGCCCGCTCTGGCCGAGCAGTTCGCGCGCGCACTGCGTGGCCTGGTCCCGGGTCGCGACCGCCAGGAACGGCAGGCCGAAAGCGCGCGTCATTTTCTCGCTGCGCTGGCGCAGCTTGCCCAGCATCTCGGCGTTGCTTTCCACCGCGATGAACGCCCGGCAGCGGGCCTTCAGGCGCGGCATGTTCACGGTCTGCCATTCGATCATGGCCTTGCGGTCGTCCTGGCCGGCTTCGTGCTGCATGTCGGGCACCACCATGACGAAGGGGCGGGGATTGTCCACCAGCAATTCCATCTCGCGTATCCAGTCGGCCGAATAGCCGGCCGGCGCGCCGGCGTGCTTCGAGGTGACGATGGGAAAGCGGGATAGGTCGTGGAAGCGAAACTGTTCTGGATTCATTCGAAGGCTCCATGTAGTGGGGTGGGGGCATCGCGCCGGCAGCCGCAGGCGCCGTACAGCACCAGGCTGTAGGAATCCAGCAGGAAGCCGCTGCGCTTGGCGATCTTTCTGACCAGCTGCGCCATGGCGGGGTCGCTGGACTCCAGGATGCGGCCGCAATGCGTGCAGACCAGGTGGTCGTGATGCCCCTTGTCGTTGAGCTCGTACACGGTGGTGTGCGTGTCGAGCTGAGTCCGTTTGAGCAGGCCGACGGCTTCAAGTTGCGTAATCACGCGATAAACCGTGGCCAGGCCGATGTTGCTGCGGTCGGAAATCAGGTAGCGGTAGACGTCGGCCGCGCTCAGGTGCAGGCCGGCGTACTGGTGGAAAATGTCCAGGATTTTCATCCGGGGGAAAGTGGCTTTGATGCCGGCATGGCGCAACGGTGTGTGGTCCATGGGAATATCTCGGTCGGGAGTCGTTGATGAGAATGATGTACATTTTCAAAAACTCCCGCTCGCCGGAAACCGTCAACCTGTAGCTCAAACCTGCCAACCATGCTCCACGTCGCCACCGTTCCTTCCTTGCCGGACGTATTGCTGACGCCGTTCAACGTCCATGGCCCGCGCGAATCCAAAGGCATCGCCGTGCCCGAGCACGTCCATGAAGAGGGCATGCTGGTGCTGGTGCACGCCGGCCTGGTGGTGGTGCAGGCCGGCGCCGAGGTCTGGACGGTGATGCCGGGCAGCCTGGGCTGGATTCCGCCCGACGTGCAGCATGGCGCGCGCTGGTTCGGCGAGGCGCGCGGATCGTTCCTGTACGTGCGGCGCGACGCCTGCGGGCGCCTGCCGCCGGTCTGCCGGTCGTGGCCGTCGTCCAGGCTGGTCGAGGCCCTGATCGACCGCTTCACCGGGCCCGACGCGCAAGCGGTGCCGCCGGCCTACCAGGCGCAGCTGTTCGACGTGCTGCTGGAAGAACTGAGGCAGCGCGAGCACGAACCCGTGCCGCTGCCCATGCCGACCGATCCGCGCCTGCAGGAACTGGCCCATACGCTGCTCGACACCCCGGACGACACCGCCGGTATCGACGAATGGGCTCAGCGGCTCAATATGTCTTCGCGCACCCTGATGCGGCGCTTCCGCCATGAAACCGGCGTCACGCTGGGGCAGTGGCGGCAACGGGCCCGCCTGCTGCGCGCGCTGGAATTGCTGTGCCGCGGCGGTTCGGTCACCGAGGCCGGACTGGCGGTGGGATACGAAAGCACCAGCGCGTTCATCGGCAGCTTCCGCGCGGCGTTCGGCGCCACGCCCACCCGCTACCTGGCCGGGCGCGGGTAAAGACGGGCGCTCAGGCCGCGGCCGGCTGGTTGGGGTGCATCGGCCCTTGCGGGTCGTTCTCGGCGTCCGGGCGCGGCGGCACCGGCGCCAGGCCGATCGCCAGCCGCAGCCGCTGGCAGTCCGGATTGGGCGAGCCGTCGGGCATCCAGATGTCGAATTCCCGGCACGGCGTGGGGCGGTTTTCGTAGATGGCGCAATGGATGCCGGGCTGGCCCAGTTCGCCGCGCAGCGCGATGCAGCGGCCGCCGCCGGTTTCGGTGCCTTTCATGCAGGCGCGTAGCGGGCTCATCTGGGTCACCAGCTCGACAGGGACCTGGCCGCCGCTCTCGCCGGCGAGTTCGCCGCAATAGAACGAAACCCGGAAATGCGCGCAGCATGCGCCGCAGTCCAGGCACGGATTGGCGGCCGGGTCGTCGCCGGCCAGGACGGCGGGGGAGACGAAGGTGATGAGGGAGGAGTCGAGCAGGGACATGGCGCGAGTGGGGCGAAAACCCGGGCGGGGTGCAAATATTAGCTGGAGAGGCGCCCCGCCCGCCACGGTTTTTTCGCGCCCGCTGCGGTAGCATCTGAGGCCGAACGCAGGAGCCCGAATTGAACGCCAAAACCGAATTCCCCGACGGCCTGGCCCGTTGCGGCTGGGTCGACACCTCGGCCGAATACATGGCCTACCATGACACCGAATGGGGCCGCCCCGAAGCCGACGACCGCGCGCTGTTCGAACAGCTCTGCCTGGAGGGTTTCCAGTCCGGGCTGAGCTGGCGCACCATCCTGGCCAAGCGCGAGGCGTTCCGCCGCGGTTTCGCCGGTTTCGATCCGGCCAGGGTGGCGCGCTTCGGCGAAAAGGAAGTGCAGGCGCTGCTGGCCGATCCCGGCATCGTGCGCCATCGCGGCAAGATCGAAGCCGTGATCAACAACGCCGCCCGGGCGCTGGAAATGATCGAGCGCGAAGGCTCGCTGGGCGCCTACCTGTGGCGCTTCGAAGCTCCGCCCGGCGCGCCGTCCACCTATGGCGCATCCACCTCGGCGCAATCGGATGCGCTGTCCAAGGCCTTGAAGAAGCTGGGCTGGAAGTTCGTGGGGCCCACCACGGTCTATGCGTTCATGCAGTCCGTGGGCATGGTGAACGACCACAGCCCCGGCTGCCATTGCCACGCGGCCAGCGAACGGGCGCGCAAGGCGTTCAAGCGGCCGGCCTAGCGGCTCAGGGGGCCGGTCCGGGTACGACGGCGCCGGGCAGGCAATAGCGGCCTTCCCGGTAAGCCCAGCTCGGCCACAGCGCATGCGCCAGCGCCTCGCGGGCCAGGGCGGGGTCAAGCGCCACGGGCGCGTAGTCTTCGGGCGCGGTGTAGCGGTACTGCACCGGCGTCTTGTTGGGCGCCATCACCAGCAGCTCGTTTTCCTTCAGGTAGCCATAGGTGTTGTCGTACTGCATGATGGCCCGGCCGGGAGAACTCCGGGTCAGGTCGTGGCCGATCATCGGATGTTCGGTGTCCACGCCGATCAGCGACAGCAGGGTCGGCGGCAGGTCGACCTGGCTGATCAGGCGGTCGTCGCGGCGCGCTTCGATGCCGGCGCCCAGGATCACGGCCGGGATGTGAAAGTGCCGCACCGGCACCAGGCTGGCGCCGAAGACCCGCGAATCGTGGTCGGCGGCGATCAGGAACACGGTGTTTTCCCAGTAGGGCGCGGCCTTGGCGCGTTCGAAGAAGCGGCCCAGCGCCCAGTCCGCATAACGCACCGTGTTTTCCACCGTGGCGGGGTTGCCGTCGGTCTGGATGCGTCCGGCCGGGTACTCCCAGGGCGAATGGTTGGATACGCTGAAGGCCAGCGTGAAGGTGGGCCGGTCCGCGTCGGCGCGCAGCAGCCGGTCCAGCTGGTTGAACATGTCCTCGTCCGAGGCGCCCCAGGTGCCCACGAACGCGGGTTCGACGAAGTCGGCGCGGTCCACGATCTCCCGGAAGCCGTTGCCCAGGAAAAAGCCCTTCATGTTGTCGAAGTGCGATTCGCCGCCATAGATGAAGCGCGAATGGTAGCCGTGGCGTCCCAGCAGGTCGGCCAGCGAGAAGAAGCCGCGCTGCGAGCGCGGCAGCTTCAGCACGGCCTGCGCCGGCGTGGGCAGGAAGCCGGTCGTCACCGCTTCCAGCCCGCGCACCGAGCGCGTGCCGGTGGCGTAGGCCCGGGTGAAGGCCCAGGCCTCGCGCGCCAGCGCGTCCAGCTCCGGCGTCAGGTTGGCCCCACCCAGCGCGGCGCTGTACTGCGCGCCCAGGCTTTCCTCCAGGATGATCACCAGGTTGAGCGGGCGCGCGGTCTGCCGGCTGGCGGGCTGGCGGTGCAGGCTGGGATAGTCGGTGTTGGCCGGAGGATGGGGCAGGCCGGCCTGCGCCAGCACCAGCCGGTGCATCTCGTCGTCGTCCATGTTGCCGTAGACGGCCGAGGCCGACTTCTCGTTCTTCATGCTGTAGACCGCATAGAAGACGTTGTAGAGCGAATTCAGCGCCAGCGTATTGAGCATGCCGTCCGAGCAATAGGCCACCGAGGACGGGTTGATCGGGCGGTGGCCCAGGGTGCCGCGGATGGCCAGGATCACCAGCGCCAGGATCGCCAGGCTGGCCAGCGGCATCTGCCACCAGGTCAGCGGCGCGTCCGGCCGGGCGTGGCCGAACAATCCGTAAGCGGCCCAGCCGATCAGCGCCAGCGCGGCCAGCCCGCCCAGCAGCGCCGTCTTGTAGCCGCGCCACAGCATGCCGGAGACCTCGCGCGGGTGCTTCAGGTATTCGACGAACAGGCGGTTGGGGCGCGAATCGTATTCCAGGATGAAGGGCGGCGTGGCCACCTCCAGGAAGGCCAGCAGCACGAACGCGACCAGATACCAGTACCCGGCCAGCGTGGCGGCCAGTGGTATATGACCCAGCAGCGGCGACAGCACCGCCGGCAGCGCCGCCAGCACCGCGATCTGGTGCGCGTCGATGCGCAGCCCGCCCAGCAGCAGCGGCAGCAGGCCCCGGGCGTTGCGCACGCGCCGGTACTGCCACGCGGCCAGCGCCAGGCGGCTGAGCGTCAGCAGCGCGAACGCCGCCGCCACGAAAATCAAGGTCGAATGCCGCATCGGGCCTCCAGGTTAATCAGCCAAACGGCGTGCGGGGCCGGACGGCGCCAGGGTTGGGACATTTGAACCATGCCGACGCCAAAAATTCACCCGCCGCGGGTATGCGGCATGACTTCATTTTGTAACCGCCCGCTTCGCCCGCCGGCACGCTTCCTGCTGCGCAAACGCCGGACGAGACGCGACTTGCGTCGCCGCGGGGGCGTTTCGCCATGGAAAGATCCGCATACATTATGGGGCCGGTAGGCCCGAAGGGCGCTGCCGGGCGCGCTACCCTTAAAGGGCAGCGTAAGCCGGCAGCGGTAGGCCGGCCGCAACGGCAAGGATCAAGACCATGACGCGCTCAAGAAAAATAGCGATCGGGATTGTAGGGGCAGCGGGGCTCCTCGTGGCGATACTCGCGGTAGGGATCGCCACTTTCGACTGGAACCGCGCCCGGCCCATGATCAACGAACGGGTCAGCGCCGCGATCGGACGCCCCTTCGCCATCAACGGCGATCTCGCCGTCAAGTGGGAGCGCCAGCCCGACGAAGGCGGCTGGCGTGCCTGGGTGCCGTGGCCGCGCATCATCGCCAACGACATCTCGGTGGGCAACGCGCCCTGGGCCAAGGCGCCGCAGTTCGCCACCCTCAAGCGCGGCGAATTCAGCCTGGCGCCGCTGCCGCTGCTGCGCCAGCGCGTGGTCATCCGCCGCATCCAGCTGACCGAGCCCGCCGCCGACCTGGAACGGCTGGCCGACGGCCGCGCCAACTGGGAATTCACCCTGCCCGAGACCGGCGAACCCTCGCCCTGGGTGCTGGACATCAACGAAATCGGTTTCGACAAGGGCCGCGTCGGCCTGGTCGACGAAATCCTCAAGGCCGACCTGACCGTGCAGGTGGACCCCCTGGGCAAGCCCGTGCCGTTCGCCGACGTGGCCGGCGCGGCTTTCGCCGGCGAGCCGGACAAGCAGGAAGCGGACGCCAAGGCCGCGCCGCGCGACTACGTCTTCGGCTGGAAGGTGGCGGGCAAGTACAAGGGCCTGGCCACCAAGGGCGAAGGCAAGGTCGGCGGCATGCTGGCGCTGCAGGACGACAAGCAGCCCTTCCCGGTGCAGGCCGACGTGACCATAGGCGGCACCCGCGCTGCCGTGGCCGGCACCCTGACCGACCCCGCCAACCTGGGCGCGCTGGACCTGCGGCTCAAGCTGTCGGGCGCCTCCATGGCCCAGCTGTACCCGCTTACCGGCGTCACCCTGCCCGACACGCCGCCGTACTCGACCGACGGCCACCTGGTCGCCAAGCTGCGCAACCCGGGCGGCGCGGTGTTCGACTACAAGGGCTTCAACGGCAAGGTCGGCAACAGCGACCTGCACGGCGACATCGCTTTCGCCCTGGGCGCGCCGCGGCCCAAGCTGACCGGCAAGCTGTCGTCCAGGCAATTGCGCATGGCCGACCTGGGGCCGCTGATCGGCGTGCCTTCGGGCAAGGTCGCCGGCGCCGAAACCGACAAATCCAAGGACGCGCCGGCCAAGCCCAAGGGCGGCAAGGTCCTGCCCACCCAGGCTTTTCGCACCGACCGCTGGCGCGACATGGACGCCGACGTGGCGCTGGAGGCCGGCCGCATCGTGCACGACAGCAAGCTGCCGCTGTCCGACCTCAGCGTCCACGTGATCCTGCAGGACGGCAAGCTCACGCTGGACCCGCTGCGCTTCGGCATGGCCGGCGGCAGCATCAATTCCACGGTCCGCCTCGACGGCGCCGGCGCGCCCCTGACCGGCCGCGTGGAACTGCATGCGCGCCGCCTGCGGCTCAAGCAGCTCTTTCCCGCCACGCCCGCCATGCAGAAGACATTGGGCGAACTGAACGGCGACATGGCGGTGAGCGGCACCGGCAACTCGGTCGCCGCGCTGCTGGGCTCGGCCACCGGCGACGTCAAGATGCTGGTCAACGACGGCGTCATCAGCCGCAGCCTGATGGAGATCGCCGGGCTGAACGTCGCCAACTACGTCGTCTCCAAGCTGTTCGGCGACGACGAAGTGAAGATCAATTGCGGCGCCGCCGACCTGGCCATGAAGAACGGCGTCATGACTCCGCGCGTGTTCGTGTTCGACACCGAAAACGCCTTGATCAGCATCACCGGCACGGCCGACTTCAAGAACGAAACGCTGAACATGGACGTCACGCCGGACAGCAAGGGGTTTCGCATCTTCTCGCTGCGTTCGCCGCTGTATGTCAAGGGCACCTTCGGTTCGCCGGACGTGGGCGTGCACGCGCTGCCGCTGGCCGCGCGCGGCGCCGGCATGGTGGCCCTGGGGGTGCTGCTGACGCCGGCGGCCGGCCTGCTGGCCCTGATCGCGCCCAGCGCCAACGAAGAAAACGCCTGCGGCCCGCTGCTGGAACAGATGCGCAAGCCGCCCAAGGCGCCGGCGCCGGGCAAGAAATAACGGAGAAGGAGACTCAGGCGGGCGTCGCGGTCAGCGCGTCCCAGGCGCACATGGCCTGACGCGCCACCGCCTGCAAGGTCTTGCGGCTCGCGCCGTCGCGCGCCTGGATCGACATGCCGTGCAGCACCGTGGTGTAGAACGCGGCCAGGGCCTTCAGATCCGCGTCGGGCGGCAGTTCGCCCGCGGCGGCGCCGGCCTGCAGGCGCGCCAGGATGCGGCCTTGCATCTCGCGGCGGCTGTCGCTCAGGAAATCGCCCACGCTGGCGTGGTTCACGCAGCCCGCGGGCGCGCCCAGCACGATCATGCATCCGTGCGGATGGCCCGGCGCGGTGAAGCGCTCGGCCGAGGCCAGCAGCATGGCCTCGATGGCCGCGCGCGCCGTCGGCGCGTCCTGCAGCGCGCGCCGGCCCGCGCCGCCCTCGGTCTCGCGGTACAGCTCCACCGCTTCGCGGAACAGGCTTTCCTTCGAGCCGAAAGCGCCATAAAGACTGGGCGAGTTGATGCCCATCGCTTCCGTCAGATCGGTCAGCGATGCCGCTTCATATCCCTTCGACCAGAACACATCCATGGCCTTGCGCAAGGCCTGGGCCCGGTCGAAGTTACGAGGACGCCCACGTTCTGCCATGGCCGGGATTTTACCCGCGGCGTGAATTTTGTGTCGGTCGATAAAAAAATCATTGACGCCCGGTCATCCGTTCGGCGAAGATATTTGTACCGATCACTACAAATATGGATCCCGTCATGCACAAGCTCACTGGAAAAATCGCCTTCGTCACCGGCGGCAGCCGCGGAATCGGCGCCGCCATCGTGCGCCGCCTCGCCGCCGACGGCGCCGACGTGGCCTTCACCTACGTCAGCGCCTCCTCGGCCGCCGCCGCGCAGGCGCTGGCCCAGGAACTGTCCGCCGACGGCCGCCGCGTGCGTGCCATCCAGGCCGATGCCGCCGACGCCGCCGCCGTCAAGCAGGCCGTCGAACGCGCCATCGCCGAACTCGGCCCGATCGACGTGCTGGTCAACAACGCCGGCGTCTTCCTGGCGGGCGTCATCGGCGAAGCCAGCCTGGACGACTACGAGCGCACCATGGACATCAACGTCCGCGCGCCGTTCGTCGCGATCCAGGCGGCCCAGGCGTCCATGCCCGACAACGGCCGCATCATCAACATCGGCAGCTGCCTGGTGGAGCGCGCCGGCCGCCCCGGCGTGGCGCTGTACGCCGCCAGCAAGGCCGCGCTGGTCGGCCTGACCCAGGGCCTGGCCCGCGACCTGGGCGCGCGCGGCATCACCGCCAACGTCGTGCACCCCGGCCCGATCGACACCGACATGAATCCCGCCAACGGCGAACGCGCCGACGCCCTGATCGCCACCCTGTCCCTGCCGCACTACGGCGAAACCCGCGACATCGCCGGCATGGTCTCCTTCCTGGCCGGCCCCGACGGCCGCTACGTCACCGGCGCCAGCCTGGCGGTCGACGGCGGCTACGCAGCCTGACGCGCGAGTCGCCAGATTTTTTTGCAGCTGACTTGCACAAACCAAAAAAGCTGCATATAATCTTTCTTCTTCGCACTGCACGCATCGCTGAACGAGCTTCGGGGTTGTGTGGATTGCAAGGGCTGTTAGCTCAGTTGGTAGAGCAGCGGACTCTTAATCCGTAGGTCGAGTGTTCGAGCCACTCACAGCCCACCACCAAGATTCGAGATCGGGCACCCCAGTTGGGGTGCCCGATTTCATTTCCGGCGCGTGTTCTTCGGCACCGCCAGGGTTGATTTCTTGCCCAGAAATGGGTAATTTGTTCACAGATAGATGAACCGGGGCCTGAGAAGGCGTCTATCTGCCTCCTGGCAACAGGATCCAGCCGTGCTGGTATTTCAAAGAGCGCCCGCGACACATGAGGCCCCGTTCTACGGGGCCTCACCTTTTCTGGCTTGCGAATCAACGCCGATTGCGGCCCGGGTCGCGCAGCGGCTCTCCGCGGGCGATCTTGGCGGCCATCACCTGAAACCGTATCCGGCCTTTGCGTGCATGGGGAATGCCCGGACCAGGTGAACCGGGTGCGCGAACGTAGGCGCTTTCGACCACCATGCGCAGTGTGTGCTCGCCCAGGCGGCGCAGGCGGAAGTAAATCTCATAGTCCACCTCCCGGCCCTGATCGTCGATGGCCCGGATAACCAGCCAGTTTCCCTGACCGGTGAAGTTGCAGTCGTGGCGCTCGATGGTGCGGATCAGGTCGGGCAGGGACAGCGACCAGCGGTAGCGATCGAAGCAAAAGGCGCGAGCTACGTTTCGATGGTCGAGAATTCGGCGGTCCTGGCCGAGGACGTCGAAATCGAGGGCCTGGCCTGCTTTAGGCCCGAACGATACGCAATGCGAGGTGAATTCCACTTGGATACGCAACAGCAAGGCCCGATAGCGCGGCGTTGCTGCGATGGCAAGCTCCAAGACGGGGCCATGCATGTGCATGAGATCGTAGCGTTGGCTCTCTACTTCTATGAAACCCTGCTGCAGATACTGAATCCACCTCATGTTGGAGCCACCCAATGAACCCGGATACCAAGCGTCTTGCGAAGCGTAGATCAGCGGCTGGCATGTAGTAGAGACCGACTGCGTCCTATTTCTCTCGCATCCATCGCCGTCCGTCCTCCCGATCCCGAAAATGTGCCAAATTCGACCCTGTCGCCGACAGGTGGCGGGGCGCAGCGGGTTTTGGCGTACGGGGAATCCGGCCAGCAAGCAACAAGTCCCGGTCCGCCAGAATTGATAGAGATCAATGCCGAAACATCGATACTGAAAGAGGGTAACGGCTTCCCATTCTCTCCTCGTCGCCTGGTCGGCGGCACCTGCAGGCGGTGCATGGTGCTTCGCGGTCCTCGGGGTCCATTGGTTGGTTTTATGAGTTTTCTTCATCACTTCTCCGGCGCGTTGGCGCTGCTGGCGTTCTTGCCGTTTGTGCATGCGCAGCCGACGCCTGCCCCGTCGTCGCGGGACACGGGTTCTATCTTTCAGGCGCAGGACGAGGGAGCGCAGAAGCATTGCAAGGCCTTGCAGCGCAAGATCGAGCAGGCGCGCAACAATCCCGGCAATGAAGCCAACCGGGTGGTGCCGCCGGGTTCCATGTCGCGCTCCCAGCGGGAGTTGGCCAGGCAGGGCTTGCAGGACAACCGCCATGCCTTCGAGCGGCAATGGCTGGAGGCGGGCTGCGACGCGCCGTGAACCTATCCGGGTTTTCCCATGGCCCGGCATTCCGCGCGGTTGATGGGAGTCAAGGATTCCGGGCTGTCCATGTCGATACCATGGGTTGCAACGGTCCGCGCGGCACATCGGGAGGCATCGTGTTCGTCAATTTGATTTACTTTCCGGAAATCAAGAAAGGCAAGGAGGAGGCCTTTCTTGCGTGGTTCGACGAGTCCAACCGGCGGCTGTCGAGCTTTCCGGGGTTTGTGCGGCGCACGCTGCTGGAGCCGGTCAGCGCGGGGCAGTACGTCGGGTTGATCGAGCATGCGAGCAAGAAGACGTTCATGGACATGCATCACAGTCCGACGCAGGCGGAACTGCGCATGCTGGGGCGAAGCATTTTCGACGGCGAGCCCGACCCGCAGTTTTACGAAATCGTGCGGGGCGTCTGAGCCGCATTAAGCTGCGGCTTAATCGTGGCTAAACCCGCGGTTCACCATGGAGCGCGCGGCGATATTTATAGTGGGCCTCTGTCTTTTATGGAGAGCGCGCCACATGTCCCATCCATCCGCCTATCCCCGTGTGGTGCTGTTCGACCTGCTGACCGCCTTGCTCGATTCGTGGACGGTCTGGAACCGGGCCGCGGGCTCGGAATCCGCCGGCCGGGCCTGGCGCGCGGAATATTTGCGCATCACTTATGGCTGCGGCGCCTATCGGCCCTATGAGCAGCTGGTGGAGGAGGCTGCGGCCGCCGTGGGCCTGCCGGCCTCGGCCGCGGCGGCGCTGGAGGCGCAATGGGACGGCCTGCCGGTCTGGGACGGAGCGCGCGAGTTGTTGGCGGCGTTGCGTCCGCATTGCCGGCTGGGCGTGGTGACCAACTGCTCGAACCGGCTGGGGCGGCGCGCCGCTGCCTTGCTGGGCGTGGATTGGGACGTGGTGGTGACCTCGGAGGAGGCCGGCTATTACAAGCCTGACCCGCGCCCTTATGCGCTGGCGCTGTCGCGTCTGCAGGCCGCGCCGGCGCAGGCGGCCTTCATCGCCGGTTCGGGCTACGACATGTTCGGCACGCGCCAGGTGGGGCTGCGCACGTACTGGCACAACCGGGCGGGGCTGGCCTTGCCCGAAGGGGCGGCGCGGCCCGAGCTGGAGTCGCCGCGGCTGGAGGCGGCGCTGCCGTGGCTGGCCGGTTTCAGCGCCGGGTGACCGGTCCTGCCGGGCAATACAAAATGTTGCCTGTTGTCGCAGTGGCGCTTGCTAGCATGGGCAGGCCGGAATGATCCGGCATACCGATGGGCTAAGTGGAGGTTGCCATGCGTTCAAGAACAATATTCAACCGTATCGCAATTGTTGCGGCATCTGGGGCCTTGCTGGCGGGATGCGCCACGCAACAGCAGACCAATACGGCCGTGGGCACGGGCGCCGGGGCGGCGATCGGCGCGGGCATAGGCGCGCTGATCGGGCACGGCAAGGGTGCGGCCATCGGCGCCGGCATCGGCGCGGTGGCGGGCGGGCTGGTCGGCTATAACTGGAAGGTCGTCAAGGAAGACGTGCAGAATTCGGGCGCGTCCTCGCTCGGGATCGACGTGGTGGAAATGCCCGACGGCAGCCTGAAGGTCAATATTCCCAGCGGCGTGTCGTTCGATACCGACAAGACGCAGCTCAAGCCCGCCCTGCTGCCCGTGCTGGACAGCGTGGCGCGCTCGCTCAACCAGCATGCCGAACTGCGGGCGAAGGTGGTCGGCCATACCGACAGCACCGGTTCGCTGGCTCACAACCAGACCCTGTCGGTCAACCGGGCCAAGAGCGTGACGGACTACCTGAGCAAGCAGGGCGTGGCCGCCAGCCGGCTGTCGGTGGAAGGGCGCGGGCCCAACGATCCGATCGGCGACAATGCGACCGCCGAAGGCCGCGCGCTGAACCGGCGCGTCGAAATCTACCTTTACGCAGTGAAGCAGTAATGCGGGCCTAGGCCCCTGTTCCTGTGTTTCGGGCGGCCGGCGCGTTGCGCGGGGCCGCCCTTTGTTTTTTCAGGAGTCCGTCATGAGCATGTTTCCTCCCGCCCGTATAGGCACCGATACCGCGGTCGCCGCGCTGTCCGGCTGGCAGGCGGTGGCGATGCGAGACGCCATCGAGAAGCGCTTTCGCTTCGCCAGTTTCAACGCCGCGTTCGGCTTCATGGCACGCGTGGCGATGTTCGCGGAGAAGCTGAACCATCATCCCGAATGGACCAACGTCTATAACCGGGTGGACGTGATCCTGACCACCCACGATGCCGGCGGGGTGACCGAGCTGGACGTGCGCATGGCGCAGTTCATGGACGAGGCCGCCGCGCAACTGGGCGCGACCGCGCCGAAGGCGCACGGGGCCTGAGCGAAAAAAAAACCCGCCGTCGGTCGGGCGGGTTTCGGCGGTGGCCGGAGCCGGTTCAGTTGCGCACGTAGTAGATGCGCATCGCGTGCTGCTTCTGCGCGGCGTCCACGACGCGCAGCGTCACGACCTTGGAGGTGAAGCCGTCGGGCAGCTTGAGCTGGCCCATCGCGTAGTCGTAGCGGTCCACGTTCACCGGAGCGCCTTCGGGCGTGATGGTGGCGGAACGGCCGTTGGGGTAGGTGCCCTGAATGGAGAAGGTCAGCGTGCCCTGGAACGGAGCGCCCTGGCGGTCTTCGCGCATGACCAGGACCTGGAAGTCGAGCAGGCCGGGGGCGCGCTTGAAGGTGGCCGAGCGGATGCCGAGGTTGCCGCCGCGCGGGTCGGCGGGCATGGCGTCCTGGAACAGGACCAGCTCCTTGTTCAGGGTTTCGATCTTGCTGCGGGCCGCGGCCAGGTCGGTGGTCAGCTTTTCATGGGTGGACTTGTTGGCGTCGCGCTGCTGCGTGGCTTCTTCGAGCTGGCTTTGCAGGCGCTGGCGCTCGAGGTTGGCCGCGCTCAGTTCGCTGTGCAGCTGCTCGGATTGCTCGACGGTCAGCCGTTGCGGGCCGTAGTTGGTCTGCAGGAAGAGCACGCCGCCCGCGCCCAGGGCTATGCCTACCAGCAGCAGCACCAGCCAGCGCGGCATGCGGCGCGTGCGTTGGCCCGGCTGGTATACGGAGGGCTTGAACACGGCCCGTTGCGATCTTCCGAACATCCCCATTTCCTAGAAAACTTCCTGTAGTGATTGCCCGCTGTGCGAGTGCCGACTGAGGTTTTGCCCGCGCCTTGCGCGCGGCAAAACGCAGAAGAATACCCCGTCAGCCCGGGCGGTTGGGTGCGCGGACAATCCTGGTTGCGCACGTTGATATTGTGAAATATGTGGACATCAGCGGACCGTACCGGCCAGTTCGGCGTCCAGGTCGGCCAGCCGCTGCGGCGTGCCGACGTCGGTCCAGCGGCCGTCGTGGCGGGCGCCGCGCACCAGGCCGCGGGCCATGGCCTGCCTGAGCAGCGGCGCCAGCGGCGCCGCCGTGCCCGCGGCGATGTCCGCGAATAACGAAGGATGGTAGACGCCGATGCCGGCGAAGGTCAAACGCGGTTCCCCCTGGGCATGGACGCGGCCGTCGGCCGCCAGATGGAAATCGCCGGCCGGGTGCTGCACGGGGTTGTCCGCCAGCAGCAGCCAGGCGCCGCCCGCCGGCAGCTCGCGGGCCAGGCCGGGCGCCCGGGCCGGGTCCCAGTCGCACCAGACGTCGCCGTTGATGACCAGGAAGGGCGCGTCGCCCAGCAGCGGCAGCGCCTGGGCGATGCCGCCGGCGGTTTCCAGGGCGCTGGCCTCGGCCGAATAGCGGATGCGCACGCCCAGGGCGCCGCCGTCGCCCAGGGCGCGTTCGATTTCGTGGCCGAGCCAGGCATGGTTGATGACCACGTCGCGGATGCCGGCGGCGGCCAGCCGCCGCAGGTGCCAGACGATCAGCGGCTGGCCGCCCACGGACAGCAGCGGCTTGGGCAGGCGGTCGGTCAGCGGGCGCATGCGCTCGCCGCGGCCGGCCGCAAGTATCATGGCCCGCATCAGAAGGTGTATCCGACGGTGACCTGGCGGTCGTCCAGCTGGTCCAGCAGGCGCAGCAGCGGCGTGAACACGCCGTAGCGCTGGGCGACCTGGCGCACGTAGCCGTTCACGCGGGGCATGTGGGCCAGGTAGTGCGCCTTGCCGTCGCGATGGTTCAGGCGCGCGAACACGCCCAGGATGCGCAGGTTGCGCTGCAGGCTCATCCATTCGTAGGCGCGGTGGAACTCGGCGAAGTCGGCGTCCACCGGCAGGCCGGCCTTGCGCGCCATTTCCCAGTAACGGATGGCCCAGTCCAGCTGCTGGGGTTCTTCCCAGGTGGTGCGGGCGTCGGTGACCAGCGAGGCCAGGTCATAGGTGATGGGGCCGGCCAGCGCGTCCTGGAAGTCGATGATGCCGGGATTGGGGCCGTACTGCGGCTGGTCACAGACCATCAGGTTGGGCGAGTGGTAATCGCGGTGCACCAGCACGCGGGCCTGGCCGCCGTTGCTGGCCGAGAGCAGCGCGAAGATCTTGTCCAGCGCGTTGGCGGTCTTGTCGTCCAGCGTGACGCCGTGGTGCCGGCCTACGTACCATTCGGGAAACAGCTTCAGTTCTTCGGCCAGGCGCGCCGTGTCGTAGACGCCCAGGCCGGCGGTGGAGGCCTGCTGCAGCTGGACCAGCGCGGCCAGGGCCTCGCGGTACAGCGTCTGGAGCTGGGCGTCGGTCAGTCCGGCCTGGATGCGCTGGTAGTAGGTCTGCTCGCCCAGGTCGGTCAGCAGCATCAGGCCGAGGTCCAGGTTCTTTTCCAGCACCGCGGGCACGTTCAGGCCGGCGTCGGCCAGCAGCTGGCCCACGTGCAGGAACGGGCGGGAATCTTCGTGCTCGGGCGGGGCGTCCATTACTATCAGGGTGCGCTCGCCGGCGTCCAGCCTGAAGTAGCGCCGGAAGCTGGCGTCGGCCGAGGCCGGGCGCAGCGTGTCCACGGCGAGATTCAGGGCGGCGGGCAGGCTGCCCAGCCAATTGCGGATCAGCTCCAGGCGGGGGTCGTGATCGTTTTTCAAGAAAGATCCGTATCAGAAAGGCAATATTGCAGAAGTGTTTCGTGCGCGCGCGGGCGGCATGCCGTGAGCAACCGGGGCTGGGCCTGTGGCGCGGCTTCTCTATAATACCGGCTCGTTTCCGTTAGCATTGGCCCTTCGTGGGTGCCGGTGTCGGGTTTCCCCATCGTCGAAAAGGGCTGTTTACACTCGTGCGCAAGGTTCGCTGGTTGATCCTCTCCGCTGTCGGCATGGCCGCCGGGGCCGTCCAGGCTCAGGGCAGCCAGGGCGCCGTTCCCGCCGCCACGTCGGCCACGCAGGCGCCGGTGCTGCGTACATCGCCCGGGCTGCGGATGCACCGGCTGCCGGACGACGACATCCCGGCCTTCATGGAAGCGGACACGATCGAGGGCGATCCCGAGTCGGACCTGACCCTGTCGGGCAACGCGCAGGTGCGCCGCATCGACGGCGTGATCAAGGGCGACCGCATCAATTACCGCAAGGACACGGGCGAAGTCGACGTCCAGGGCAGCGCGCGCATGATGCGCGACGGCACCCTGGTGACCGGGCCGAACGCCAAGTTCAACGTGGACAAGTATTCGGGCGAGGTCGAAAAGCCGAATTTCTGGATGGGCGCCACCGGCGGCTTCGCGGTCGCCGAGCACGCGGACATTTTCAGCAAGTCGCAGATGCGGCTGCATACGGTGACCTACAGCGGCTGCGCCTGCGAGACGCCGTCCTGGTACATCAAGGCCAAGACCGTCGACGTGGATTTCGACGAGAACGAAGGCGTGGCGCGCAACGGCGTGCTGTATTTCAAGGATTTCCCGATTCTGGCCTCGCCCTACATGACCTTCCCGGTCAAGAAAGAGCGCAAGTCGGGTTTTCTGATGCCGACCTACGGCACCACCAGCCAGGGCGGCATCGACATTTCGCTGCCGTACTACCTGAACCTGGCGCCCAACTATGACATGACCATCCAGCCGCGCTATTTCTCCAAGCGCGGGCTGCAGCTGGGCGGCGAGTTCCGCTATCTGGGACCCAGCTACGCGGGCACCCTGGACGGTACCTATTTGCCCAACGACAACGTCACCGGCGACGACCGGTGGATGTACTGGTGGCGCCACCAGCAGCAGTTCTCCCACGGTTTCTACACGGATTGGGACATTGCCAAGGTATCGGACGACGATTACTTCCGCGATATTTCCCAGCTGGGGCTGAACCAGGCGTCCACCACCTATCTGCCGCAGCGCGCGCGGGTGGGCTGGGCTTCCACTTACTGGAGTGCATACGCCCAGGTCTACAAGTACCAGACGCTGCAGGATCCCGAAGCGCCGCTGGTGCCGCCGTACGACAAGGTGCCCGAGCTGTACCTGCGCGGCGCGCGCTACGACTGGGGCGGTTTCGACGTCGACTGGACCTCGACCGCCGTGCGTTTCAGCATTCCCAAGGTCGGCGGCGTGCGCCAGGGCCCGCAGGGCGACCGGCTGCAGAGCTATCCGACGGTGTCATACCCGATCGTCAAGCCGGGCTGGTTCATCGTGCCCAAAGCGGGCGTGAACTACACGCAGTATCAGACCAGTTGGTACGGCCGCGACTGGCTGGGCTTGAACCGTGGCGATAGCGTCAACGAGAACACCTCGTTTGGATATCCGCGCTCGCAGTCACGTACAGTGCCCATCATGTCGCTGGACACTGGCCTGATCTTCGAGCGCGACACCACGCTGTTCGGCAAGGCCTCGACCCAGACGCTGGAGCCGCGGCTGTACTACCTGTACGTGCCGTATCGAGACCAGTCCAAGATACCCGTCTACGATACCTCGCTGGCCGACTTCAGCTTCTCACAGGCCTTCGAGGAAAACATCTATACCGGCGGTTGGGATCGCATTGCCAACGCCAACCAGCTGACCGCGGCGCTGACCACGCGCTGGCTGGACGCCAACACTGGTTTCGAGCGCCTGTCGCTGGCCGTGGCGCAGCGCCTGTATTTCGCCGACCAGAAGGTGACGCTGCCCGGCGAGACGCCGCGCGAGAACGTGCGTTCGGACTTCCTGGTGGGCGCCAGCGCCGCCCTGACCGATACGCTGACGACCGAGGTCGCGGCCCAGTACAACCCGTACGACAACAACTGGTCGCGCGGCCTGGTGAGCGCGCGCTGGTCGCCGCAGCGCCTGACCACCGTGGCGCTGTCCTACCGCTACCAGCGCGATCCCCAGCAGGGCGTCGCCTACCAGCCGCAGGGCCAGAACCAGGTCAGCCTGGCGTTCCAGTGGCCGTTCAGCAAACGCTGGTACGGCGTGGGCCGGGTCGACTACTCCTTGCGCTCCGGTCCCTCCAGCACGGTCGCCAACACCACCGAGTCTCCCCGCGTGACGCAGGCCATCGCCGGCCTGGAGTACAAGGGGGATTGCTGCTGGGTGGGCCGCGTGGTCTACCAGCGCTACGCCGTGTCATCCACGGACACCAACTCCGCAGTGTTCCTGCAGCTGGAGCTGACCGGCCTGGGTTCCCTGGGAACCGACCCGATGAACCTGCTGAACAGAAGCATCCCCGGCTACTCGCGCATTACGCCGCCTGTACCCACCGGGACCACATTTGAAAGGTATGAATGATGCGTAGGTTGCACTCTTTGCGCCGCCTCTCCCGCAATGCACTGCTGCTGGCCGTCTGCGCCGGCTTGCCTGCCGCGTATGCGGCCGAGCAGAACGGCAAGGGCACGAACAACGGCGCCAAGCCCGCCTCCGCACAGAACGGCGCGAAGACAGCGGCCGCGCAGAAGAACGCCGCTCCCGCGGCGCCGCGCGAGCAGTTCGTCGACGGCATCGCCGCGGTGGTCGACAAGGACGTGATCACGCTGCGCGAGCTGCGCGAGGCGTCCCTGCGCATCAGCGGCGAGCTGAAGGCGCGCGGCATCCAGGTGCCCGACGACCAGACCCTGCAGCACCAGGTGCTGCAGCGTCTCATCATGGAGCGCGTGCAGCGCCACGAGGCCGACCGCATGGGCATCCGCGTGGACGACGCCCAGGTCGACAAGGCCGTGGAGGCCATCTCCGCGCGCAACAAGATCACCGTGGCGCAGTTGCGCCAGGAGATCGAGAAATCCGGCATCACCTGGGACGCCTATCGCAAGTCGCTGCGCGAAGAGATCCGCTCCGACCGCCTGCGCCAGCGCGCGGTGGACTCGACCATCGTGATTTCCGACGCGGAAGTCGACGCCTTCCTGAAGGACCAGCGGCGCAATCCGGCCTTCGGCGCGGCGCCCGCGGCGCAGCAGCCCCAGGCGCAGCCGCAACCCGCGCCCGAGCAGGCGCAGGCGCCTGCCGGCCCGATGCTTTACGCGCTGGCCCAGATCCTGGTGCGGGTGCCGGAAGGCTCCTCGCCCGAGCAGCTGGCGGTGCTGCGCAAGAAGGCCGAAGGCCTGCTGGCGCGGGCCAAGCGCGGCGACGACTTCGCCAGCCTGGCCGCGGCGTCCTCGGACGGCCCCGAAGCGCTGCAGGGCGGCGTCATGGGCGTGCGTCCGCTGGACGGCTGGCCCGACCTGTTCGTGCAGGCCATCAGCAATCTGCAGAAAGGCCAGGTCAGCGGCCTGATCCAGAGCGGCAACGGTTTCCACATCATCAAGGTGATGGACCGCGGCTCGGCCCAGCCGGCGCCGGCCCGCACGGCCCGCGCCCCGGCGCCCGCTCCCGCGCCGGCGCCCGCCGCGCGCCCGCAGCCGGCGCAGCAGGGGCCGGTCGAAGTGGTGCAGACCCGCGCCCGCCACATCCTGATCAAGACCTCCACCGTCATGAGCGACGAGCAGGCCCGCCAGCGCCTGGAACAGGTGCGCCAGCGCCTGGTGAGCGGCAGCGCCAAGTTCGAGGACATGGCTCGCCAGTACTCGCAGGACGCGACCGCTCCGCAGGGCGGCGAGCTGGGCTGGCTGAACCCGGGCGAAACCGTGCCGCCGTTCGAGGCCGCCATGAACGCGCTGCAGCCGGGCGAGATCAGCCCGCCGATCCAATCGCCTTTCGGCTGGCACCTGATCCAGGTCGAAGAGCGCCGCCAGCATGACGCGTCCGACGAAGTGGCGCGGATGAAGGCGCGCCAGGTGCTGTTCGAGCGCCGCGCCCAGCCCGCATTCGAAGACTGGCTGGAGCAGCTGCGCGCGCAGGCGTATATCGACAACCGCCTGGAAAAGCAGCAGCAGATCCAGCAGAACAACCGCTAAACGCATTACGGGCCTTACATGTCTCAGCACCAGGCGCGCAAGCGTTTCGGCCAGAACTTCCTGACCGACGAAAGCGTGGTCGAGTCCATCGTCCGGGCGGTGGCTCCCGCCCGCGGCGATACCGTGGTCGAAATCGGTCCGGGCCTGTCGGCGCTGACCCGGCCGCTGCTGGAACGCCTGGACCACCTGACCGCGGTCGAGATCGACCGCGACCTGGCGGCCCGCCTGCGCAAGCAGTTCGAACCCGGCCGCTTGACCGTGGTCGAGGCGGACGCCCTGACGGTGGATTTTTCCCAGTTCGGCGGCGCGCTGCGCGTCGTGGGCAATTTGCCCTACAACATCTCCAGCCCCTTGCTGTTCCATCTGATGACCTGGGCCGACCACGTGCGCGACCAGCATTTCATGCTGCAGCGCGAAGTGATCGACCGCATGGTGGCGCAGCCGGGCTCGGGCGACTTCAGCCGGCTGTCGGTGATGCTGCAGTCGCGCTACCGCATGCACAAGCTGTTCGACGTGCCGCCCGAGGCCTTCGACCCGCCGCCCAAGGTGGTGTCGGCGATCGTGCGCATGGTGCCGCTGCCGGCCGAGCGCCTGCGCCCGGTCAGCGAACGCGCTTTTGAAACCGTGGTCGCGCGCGCGTTCTCGCAACGCCGCAAGATGCTGCGCCGGGTGCTGGCCGACTGGGCCGCGCAAGTGCCATGGGAAGCGCTGGACATCGCGCCCACCGCCCGCGCCGAGGATATCTCGGTGGACCGCTACATCCGCCTGTCGGACGCGCTGGTCGAGGCGGGGGTGTTGCAGGCGGCGTGAGGCGGTTTCGCGTCACGCGCGTCCTTCTACAACATCCGTTTCTGCGCCGCCATCCACAGTTGCATGACGTCGCGCGCGCGCTCGGTCAGCAGTTTTTCCGCGTCCGTCAGCGCCAGTTGCAGCGTGATGGGGCCGGGCGCCAGGCTGAACGCGGCGCTGATGCCGGCCGCGTGCAGGCCTTCGTAGCCGGCGCCCAGCGAGCCGGCCAGCGCCACCACCGGCACGCCGGCGCGCTGCGCGATCCGGGCTACGCCGGCGGGCGTCTTGCCGCGCAGGGTCTGCGCGTCCATGCGGCCTTCTCCGGTGAAGACCAGCGCGGCGCCTTCGACCGCTGCGGCCAGGCCGCCCAGTTCCGCCACGATCTCCACGCCCGGACGGAAGCGGGCGTTCAGGAACGCCTTGGCCGCGAAACCCAGGCCGCCGGCCGCGCCGGCGCCGGGGTTGTCGCGGTGGTCCGCCGCCAGATGGCGCGCGCACACGTCGGCGAAGTTCGCCAGCATCCGGTCGAGGATTTCCACCTGTTCCGGCGTGGCGCCTTTCTGCGGGCCGAACACGTGCGAGGCGCCCTGCGGGCCGCATAGCGGGTTGTCCACGTCCGAAGCGATGTCGATCCGGATCTGCGCCAGGCGCGGGTCCAGGCCGCGGGCGTCGATGCTGGCCAGCCTGCCGAGCGCGCCGCCGCCCGGCGGCAGAGTGCGGCCGTCGGCGTCGAGCAGCCGCACGCCCAGCGCGGTCAGCATGCCGGCGCCGGCGTCGTTGGTGGCCGATCCGCCCAGGCCCAGGATGATGCGGCTGGCGCCGGCGTCCATGGCGGCCAGCATCAGCTCGCCCACGCCGTGGCTGCTGGCGCGCATCGGGTCGCGCCGCGCGGGCGGAATCAGTTCCAGGCCGGCGGCGGCGGCCATTTCGATCACCGCCGTGCCGTCCGCCAGCAGGCCCCAGTCCGCGTCCACCTTGTAGCCCAGCGCATCGTTCACCGTCTGCTGGCGGGCCTGGCCGCCGGTGGCCGCGAGCACGGCCTCGACCGTGCCTTCGCCGCCGTCGGCCATGGGGATGCAAACGGTATGGGCGCCGGGGAAGGCGAGCTTGACGCCGCGCGCGATGGCCGCGGCCGCGTCGGGCGCGGAAACGCTTTCTTTGAAAGAGTCGGGGGCGATGACGATTTTCACGGGTTCGGACGGGTCTGTTGGGGTTGTCTGATCACCATGATACCTGCGCGCGCGCAGCCGGCGTACCATAACGCTTTTGTCGTTTTAGCGAGAGTGGACCGTCATGCCCGTACTGCGCCGCACCAAAATTGTCGCCACCCTGGGACCCTCGACTTCGACGCCGGAACGCATCGAAGCCATGATCCGCGCCGGGCTGGACGTCGCCCGTCTCAACTTCTCGCACGGCAGCGCGGACGACCACCGCGCACGCGCCCGGCTGGTGCGCGAGATCGCCGCCAGCCAGGGCCGCTTCGTGGCCATCATGGGCGATCTGCAAGGGCCCAAGATCCGCATCGCGCGCTTCATCGACAAGCAGGTGCAGCTGCAGGTGGGCCAGCCTTTCACGCTGTCGCGCGCGCATCCCAAGGAGGCCGGCACCGCCAGCATCGTGGGCATCGATTATCCGGAGCTGGTGCAGGACTGCCGGGTGGGCGACGAGCTGCTGCTCGATGACGGGCGCGTGGTGCTGGTGGTCGACCGGGTCGAGGGCGACGAGGTCCACACCACCGTGACCGTGGGCGGCCCGCTGTCGAACAACAAGGGCATCAACCGGCGCGGCGGCGGCCTGTCCGCGCCCAGCCTGACCGACAAGGACCGCGTCGACATCAAGCTCGCCGCCGAGATGGAGCTGGACTACGTGGCGGTGTCGTTTCCGCGCTATGGCAGCGATATCGAAGAGGCCCGCACGCTGCTGGCGGCGGCCGGCAGCCAAGCCTGGATCATCGCCAAGATCGAGCGCGCCGAGGCCGTGGCCGACGACGAGGCGCTGGACTCGCTGATCCGCGCCAGCGACGGCGTGATGGTGGCGCGCGGCGACCTGGGCGTGGAAGTGGGCGACGCCGAGCTGGTCGGCATCCAGAAACGCATCATCCAGCACGCGCGCACGCTGAACAAGGTCGTCATCACGGCCACGCAGATGATGGAGTCCATGATCTCCAGCCCCATGCCGACGCGGGCCGAGGTGTCCGACGTGGCCAACGCGGTGCTGGACTACACCGACGCCGTCATGCTGTCGGCCGAAAGCGCCTCGGGGCAGTATCCGGTCGAGACGGTGCAGGCCATGGCGCGCGTCTGCCTGGGCGCCGAAAAACACCCCACCTCGACCAAGTCGCACCATCGCCTGGGCGAGACCTTCTCGCGCTGCGACGAGACCATCGCGCTGGCCGCCATGTACGCGGCCAACCATTTCCCGGGCGTCAAGGCCATCATCTCGCTGACCGAAAGCGGGCACACGCCGCTGATCATGTCGCGCATCCGCTCGGGCGTGCCGATCTACTGCTACAGCCCGCACAGCGTTACGCAGAACCGCGTGGCGATGTTCCGCGGCGTCTACACCATCCCGTTCTCGCCGTCCGACTACGATCCGGCCGATCTCAGCAATGCCGCCATCGACGAGCTGCGCCGCCGCAACCTGGTGCAGACCGGCGACTGGGTGATCCTGACCAAGGGCGATTTCTACCGCGACAGCGGCGGCACCAACGGCATGAAGATCCTGCTGGTGGACTGAGGCCGCGGCGGCCTCAGCCGAAGAACCAGTAGCACACGCCGATGGCCGCCAGCACGCCGGCCAGGTCGGCGACCAGCGCGCAGCCCACGGCGTGGCGCGCGCGCAGGATGCCCACCGAGCCGAAGTACACCGCCAGCACGTAGAAGGTGGTCTCGGTGCTGCCCTGGACCACCGCCGACAGCAGCGCCGGGAAGCTGTCCACCCCGAAATGCGTCATGGTCTCCAGCATCATGGCGCGGGCCGCGCTGCCCGAGAACGGCTTGACCAGGGCCGTGGGCAGGGCGTCCACGAAGCGCGTGTCCCAGCCGGCCGACTGCGCCAGCCAGCGGATGCTGTCGAGCAGGAAATCCAGCGCGCCGGAGGCGCGCAGCACGCCCACCGCGCACAGCATGGCCACCAGATACGGCAACAGGGTCTTGGCGATGTCGAAGCCTTCCTTGGCGCCTTCGATGAAGGCTTCGTAGACCGGCACCTTCTTCCAGGCGCCCGCGATCAGGAACGCCAGCAGGATGCCGAACAGGGTCAGGTTGCCCAGCAGCGAGGACAGCGACGCGATGGCGGCGGCCGACATGCCCGCCAACAGCGCCATGAAGCCGCCCATCAGCAGCGCCGCGCCGCCCAGCCACAGCATGACGACCGGGTCGGCCAGGCGCAGGCGCTGGCAGGCCGCCACCGCCAGAAAGCCGGCCAGCGTCGAGGCGCTGGTGGCCAGCAGGATGGGCAGGAACACCAGGGTCGGGTCGGCCGCGCCCTGCTGCGCGCGGAACATGAACAGCGT
This sequence comes from Achromobacter sp. MUI-25009338, assembly GCF_057359325.1. Lineage (NCBI taxonomy): Bacteria > Pseudomonadati > Pseudomonadota > Betaproteobacteria > Burkholderiales > Alcaligenaceae > Achromobacter > Achromobacter sp. MUI-25009338. Next base: position 4,979,366 of record NZ_CM170627.1, on the reverse strand, counting down.
GACCGGCAGCAGGGTCAGCGACGAGGCGTTGAGCACCAGGAACAGGATCTGCGCGTTGCTGGCGGTCTCGGGCGTGGGGTTGAGCGACTGCAGCTCGCGCATGGCGCGCAGCCCGATGGGCGTGGCGGCGTTGTCCAGCCCCAGGCCGTTGGCCGCGAAGTTCAGCGTGATCAGGCCGATGGCGGGATGGTTGCGCGGCACTTCCGGCATCAGGCGCGCGAACAGCGGCCCCAGCAGATGCGCCAGCTTTTCCACCAGCCCGGCGCCCTCGGCGATGCGCAGAAAGCCCAGCCACAGGGTCAGGGTGCCGAACAGCAGCACCATCACCTCCACCGACACGCGCGCCATGTCGAACAGGCTGGTCACCATCAGGTGGAACACTTCGGGTTCGCCGGCGATCAGCCAGCGGTACAGCGCCGCCGCTGCCGCGGTAAGAAAAAAGCCCAGCCAGAGTTTGTTCAGCATGCGGAAGTTGCCCGGATAGCGATTCGTTGCGCCGCCCATTGTCGCATCCCGACAGGGCTAGGATTGGTCCGAGGGCTGCAATTCTGGTACTTTGGCCCCAAGGGGAGCAACCCGTCACTGCGAGGACCGCTCATGGATTTCAATGCCTGGCGCCGACGCCGCATTTCGGAACCCGCGTACCGCTGGGCGCGCAAGGCGCTGCCGCCGATGTCGGCCACCGAGCGCGAAGCCATCGAGGCCGGCGACACCTGGTGGGACGCGGACCTCTTCACCGGCAACCCCGACTGGCGCAAGCTGCTGGACGTCCCCGCCGCCGCGCTCACCCCGGATGAACAGCGCTTCATCGACGGCCCGGTGGCCCGGCTGTGCGCCATGCTGGACGAATGGGACATCACCTGGACGCGGCGCGACCTGCCGCCCGAGGTCTGGGCCTTTCTCAAGTCCGAACGCTTTTTCGGCATGATCATCCCGCGCCGCTACGGCGGCCTGGGTTTCTCCCCCTATGCGCATTCCGAGGTGGTGCGGCGGATCTCGGCCTATTCCATCACCGCCGGCGTGACCGTCATGGTGCCCAACTCGCTGGGGCCGGGCGAACTGCTGCTGCAGTTCGGCACCCCGGAACAGCGCGACTACTGGCTGCCGCGCCTGGCCGACGGCACCGAAGTGCCGTGCTTCGGCCTCACCAGTCCGGAGGCCGGCTCGGACGCGGCCTCGATGGTGGACACGGGCGTGGTCTGCAGGCAGGTGGTGGACGGGCGCGAACTCGTCGGCATCCGGCTGAACTGGCGCAAGCGCTACATCACGCTGGGGCCGGTGGCCACCGTGCTGGGCCTGGCGTTCAAGATGTCGGACCCGGAAGGCATCCTGGGCGGCCCCGAGGACATCGGCATTTCGGTGGCGCTGGTGCCCACCGACGCGCCCGGCGTGGAGATCGGCCGCCGCCATCTGCCGGCCATGCAGGTGTTCCAGAACGGCCCCAACCGCGGGCGCGACGTGTTCGTGCCGCTGGACGCGCTGATCGGCGGGGCGGGGCGCGCCGGCCACGGCTGGCAGATGCTGATGAGCGCGCTGGCCGCGGGGCGCGGCATTTCGCTGCCGTCGCTGTCGGCCGCCGCCGCCGTCATGTGCGCGCACACCACCGGCATGTACGCGCGCGTGCGCGAGCAGTTCGGCATCCCCGTGGGCAAGTTCGAAGGCGTGCAGGAGCGGCTGGCCGCCCTGGCGGGCAACGCCTATCTGGTGGAGGCCGCGAGGCGCCTGACCTGCGCCGCGCTGAACCAGGACGTCAAGCCGGCGGTGGTGTCGGGCATCATGAAGTACCACGCCACCGAACGCATGCGCGGCTCGGTCAACGACGCGATGGACATCCACGCGGGCCGCGCCGTCATGGACGGCCCCGGCAACTACCTGGGCGCGCTGTACCGCGCCGTGCCCATCGCCATCACGGTCGAGGGCGCGAATATCCTGACGCGCAACCTGATCATCTTCGGCCAGGGCGCGATCCGCGCCCATCCCTACCTGATGCCGGAAATGCTGGCGCTGGCCAATCCCGACGAGGAGCGCGGCATCGCCGTGTTCCACGACGTGTTCTGGCGCCACCTGCGCCATGCGGCGCGCAACGCCCTGCGCGCGATCGGCCGCGCCTGGACCGGCGGGGTGCTGGCGCCCGCGCCGGTCTCCGGCCCCACGGCCGGGCATTACCGCCGGCTGGGCCGCTACGCCGCGGGCTTCGCCCTGCTGGCCGACGCCACGCTGGCGCAGCTGGGCGGCGCGCTCAAGCGCCGCGAGATGATCTCGGCCCGGCTGGGCGACATCCTGTCGGAGCTGTACCTGCAGTCCGCGGTGCTCAAGCGCTGGGAGGACGAGGGCCGCAAGCACGACGACCTGCCCCTGGTGCACTGGTGCCTGGAGCAGGGCTATGCAAGCATCGAGAAAAGCATGGACCAGGTGCTGCGCAACCTGCCCGGGCGCGCGCTGGCCTGGGGCCTGCGCGCGGCCATCCTGCCGCTGCGCCTGGCGCGCGGGCCGGGCGACGCGCTGACGCGCGAATGCGCCGAACTGCTGCTCAGGCCTTCGCCGACCCATGCGCGGCTGGCCGCCGACCTGCAGCGCGAGCCGGGTGGCGCACAGGCCGGCGACGATCCGGTAAGCCTGCTGACGCGCGCCTTCGCGCTGGCCGACGCGGTGCAGCCGCTACGCGACCGGCTGCGCCAGTCCGGCGTGCGCGACTGGCGCGAGGCGCACCGGCGCGGCGCCATCACGGATACCCAGGCCGCTCAGATCGAGGAGGCCGAGACCGTGGTGTCGCGGGTGTTGCAGGTGGATGATTTCGCGCCGGAGGAATTGACGCCGCCGGACGGCGTCAATCGTCCTGCTTCGGGTCCATGCCCGGAAACAGGATCTCGGTGAATCCGAACTTCGAGAAATCCTCGATGCGCGACGGGTACAGGCGGCCGATCAGGTGGTCGCATTCGTGCTGCACCACGCGGGCGTGGAAGCCTTCGGCCTCGCGTTCGATGAGCTGGCCGTAGGGGTCGCGTCCGCGGTAGAGGATGCGGCGGTAGCGCGGCACCAGGCCGCGCAGGCCCGGCACCGACAGGCAGCCTTCCCAGCCGTCCTCGCGCTCGTCGGACAGCGGCGTGATGACGGGATTGCACAGGATGGTCTGCGGCACCGCGGGCGCGTCGGGATAGCGCTCGTTGCGGTCGAAACCGAAGATCACCAGCTGCAGGTCCATGCCGATCTGCGGCGCGGCCAGGCCCACCCCCTGCGCGGCGGCCATGGTCTCGAACATGTCGTCGATCAGCGCGTGCAGCTCGGGCGTGTCGAAGCGTTCCACGGGCGCGGCCACGCGCAGCAGGCGCGGGTCGCCCATTTTCAGGATGGGGTGGATCATGGGCGGGCCTCTTGGCGCTCAGTCTTCGCGGCCTTTCTTCTCGATGAACTCGATCTTGTAGCCGTCAGGGTCCTCGACGAAGGCGATGACGGTCTTGCCGTGCTTCATGGGGCCGGCCTCGCGCGTGACCTTGCCGCCTTTCTGCTTGACCTTTTCACAGGCCTCGTAGGCGTTGTCCACTTCCAGGGCGATGTGGCCGTAGCCGGTGCCCAGGTCGTATTTGTCGGTGTCCCAGTTGTGGGTCAGTTCGATGACCGCGCCTTCGGACTCGTCTTGATAACCCACGAAGGCCAGCGTGAACTTGCCGTCGGGATAGTCCTTGCGGCGCAGCACGCGCATGCCGAGCACGTTGGTGTAGAAGTCGATGGATTTGTCGAGGTTGCCGACTCGCAGCATGGTGTGGAGCATACGCATGGAGATATTCCTTGTACGGTGGAGAGGCGCGCCGCCTCAGAACTGAGGGAGGGACGCGGGATCGTGGCGCCGCAGGATCTTCTTGGCGTCTTCGAAGCCGGGCAGGATCTGTCCCACTTCGCGCCAGAAGTCCTGACTGTGGTTCATTTCGCGCAGATGGGCAAGTTCGTGCGCGATGACGTAATCGATGATGGCGGGCGCGAAATGAATCAAGCGCCAGTTGAGCATGATGTTGCCGTCGCTGGTGCACGAGCCCCAGCGCGTGGCGGCCGAGGACAGGCGCCAGCGGCGGATCTTCAGCCCGCTGATTTGCAGGAAATGGGCCAGGCGCGCGCCGAACCAGGCGCCGGCCCGCTGCTGCAGCCAGGCCTGGGCGGCGTCGCGGATGCGGCCCTGATCGGCCGACGAAGGCAGCGCCAGCCACAGCGTGTCGCCGTCCTCGGGGGCCTCGGCGTCGCCCGACAGATAGGCCTGGCGGCTGTCGCCGCCCACGCCGATGACGATGCGCTTGCCCAGGTAGGGCAGTTCGCCGCCGGGCTGCCAGCGGGTGTGCGCCATGGCCAGCTGCTGCTTGCGGGAATGCCATTCGCGCAGCTTGGTGAGGATCCAACGGGATTTTTCGCGCACGGCGTCGTCGACCTGCCCCAGCGTGACCCAGTTGGGGGCGGTGACGCGCAAGCCGTCGTCCGTGACCACGAAGCCGATGCTGCGGCGGCGCGAGCGCAGCAGCACGAAGCCGATGGGCTGCTGCTCGGTCGCGACTTCGCGCCAGCGCGCGCCGGGCGGCAGCGGATCGGGGCAGGGCGTGGGCACGCGCGAGGCGGCGTTGGGAGACAGCGTCAGCAGCGGCTCGCCGGCGGCAGTGGAAGGCTGCGAGGCGCCGGGGTGGAGCGGTTTGGGCGGGACCGGCCTGGGCGCGGACGCGGCGGGTCCGGCGGGCGGCCGCGAGGCGCCTTCGGGCGCGCCTTGCGGCTGCACGTCGAACAGGAGCTCTAGCTGGTCAGGGCTGGACATACCTTTCAGGATTGAGACGCCGCATTTCCCCTTCGATCCAGTCCTGAACCTTCTGGTTCAGTTCTTCGGGGGAGAGTCCCTGGGATTCTATCGCGGGTCCGATCGACAGGGTGACCATACCCGGACGCTTTACGAAGGCGTTGCGCCGCCAGCATTCGCCGGCGTTGTGCGCCACCGGGATGACCACGGCGCCGGTGCGCGAGGCCAGCAGCGCGCCGCCCATCTTGTAGCGGCCGACCTTGCCGGGCGCGACCCGGGTGCCCTCCGGGAACAGCAGCGGCCAGCGGCCTTCGTCCAGGCGGGTCTGGCCCTGCCTGACCACCTGTTCGAAGGCGTCGCGCCCCTTGGCGCGGTCGATGGCGATCATGCGCAACAGCGCCAGGCCCCAGCCGAAGAACGGCACCATGTGCAGTTCTTTCTTGTAGACGAAGCAGACCTCGCGCGGCATATAGGCCGGGAAAAACAGCGTTTCCCAGGCGGACTGGTGCTTGGACAGCAGCACCGCCGGGCCGTCGGGCAGGTTTTCCCAGCCCTTGACCTGCCAGCGGATGCCGCAGAAAAAGCGCGCGCCCCAGATGGCCAGGCGCGGCCAGCCCACCGTCAGCCTGTAGCGCCAGTGCAGCGGCAGCGGCGCCCACAGGATGCAGGCGAAGGCGTAGGGGATGACCGTGACGGCCAGGAACAGGGCGTACAGCAGCGAACGGAGCCAGGCCATCGGGTCAGGCGTCCTGCAGCAGGGCGTCGACCACGGCCGACAGGTCGTCGCACACCCGCGTGTTCTCGGGCAGGCCGCCCTTGGCCAGCGCCTTCCTGCCGTTGCCGGTCAGCACCAGCCACGGCGAGCAGCCGGCCGCCGACGAGGCCTGCAGGTCGCGCAGCGAGTCGCCCACCGCCGGCACGCCGGCCAGGTCCACGTCGTAGCGGTGCCCGATCTGCTCGAACATGCCCGGCCGCGGCTTGCGGCAGCTGCAGTTGTCGTCGGGGCCGTGCGGGCACATGAAGATGGCGTCGATGGCGCCGCCCACGGCGGCCAGTTCGCGGCGCAGCTTGGCGTGGATGGCGGTCAGCGTGTCCATGTCGAACAGGCCGCGCGCCAGCCCGGACTGGTTGGTGGCGACCACCACTCGCCAGCCGGCCTGGTTCAGCCGGGCGATGGCCTGCAGGCTGCCGGGCAGGGCGATCCATTCGTCGGGATTCTTGACGAACGCATCGCTGTCCTGGTTGATGACGCCGTCGCGGTCGAGGATGATGAGTTTCACTGTGCGAGCCTGGAAATGTCTGCCACCTGGTTCATCAGGCCATGCAGCTGCGCCAGCAGGGCCAGCCGGTTGGCGCGCACGGCCGGGTCTTCGGCCATGACCATGACGTCGGCGAAAAAGGCGTCCACCGGCTCGCGCACCTGCGCCAGCGTGCTGAGGCTGCCGGCGAAGTCGCCGGCGGCCAGCTGCGCCTCGGCCTGCGGGCGCAGCGCCGACACGGCGGCGGCCAGCGCTTTCTCGGCGGGCTCGGCCAGCGCGGCCGCGTCGACCGCGCCGATCTCGCCTTCGGCCTTCTTCAGCAGGTTGCCGATGCGCTTGTTGGCGGCCGCCAGGCTGGCGGCCTCGGGCAGCTGCGCGAACGCGGCGGCGGCGCGCACGCGCTCGGCGGCCTGGTGCAGCGGCGGGGTCAGGGCGATCACGGCTTCCACCGCGTTGCGGTCGAAGTCGTTGATGAGCTGGTTGCGATAGCGTTCGTAGATGAAGGCGCGCACCTCGGCCAGCGTGCCGGCCGGGATCTTGCCGGCCGGGAAGGTGCCGGCGGCCAGTTCCAGCAGGCCGTCCAGCGACAGCGGACCGTCTTCGCTGATCTTCAGCCAGCCGCCCGCGGCCAGCTGCTCGAACGCGCTGATCAGGCCGAGCGCCGCGCGGCGCAGGCCGAACGGATCGCGCTCGCCGGTGGGGGCCAGGCCGATGGCCCAGATGCCGACCAGGGTTTCCACGCGTTCGGCGATGAACAGCACGGCGGCGGTCAGCGACTCCTGCGTGACGGGCGTGTCGTAGCGGTTGCGGTACTGGTTGCGCAGGGCCTGCACCACGCTGTCGGGCTCGCCGTCGCCCGCCGCGTAGTACGCGCCCATGACGCCCTGCAGCTCGGGGAATTCGCCCACCATGTTGGAGCCCAGGTCGGCCTTGGCCAGCAGGGCGGCGCGGTCGGCGGCGGCGACGTCGCCGCCCAGCTTTTCGGCCACGCCGCGGGCGATGGCGCGCACGCGCTCGACGCGTTCGAGCTGGGTGCCCAGCTTGTTGTGGTAGACGATGGAGCCCAGCTGCTCGACGCGCGCGGCCAGCGGCGTCTTGCGGTCGGTTTCAAAGAAGAACTGCGCGTCGGCCAGGCGCGGGCGCACCACGCGCTGGTTGCCTTCGATGATGTTCACCGGATCGTCCGTGCGCATATTGCTCACGATCAGGAAACGGTGGGTCAGGCGGCCGGTGGCCGGATCGAACAGCGGGAAGTATTTCTGGTTCAGCCGCATGGTCAGGATCAGGCATTCCTGCGGCACTTGCAGGAACTGTTCCTCGAACTGGCCGACGTAGACCGTGGGCTGCTCGACCAGCGCTGTGACTTCGTCCAGCAGCGCCGCCACTTCCGGGTCGTCGCCCAGGGTGGCGGACAGGCGGGCGGCGTGGTCCTGCAGCTGGCGCGCGATGTCGTCGCGGCGGCCTTCGAACGAGGCCACCACGTTGCCGCGCTCGGCCAGCGTGGCGGCGTAGGCGTCGGCGTCGGTAAAGGAAACGGGGCCGGCGCTCATGAAGCGGTGGCCCAGCGTTTCGCGGCCGGCCGCCAGGCCCAGCGCCGACACCGGCACCACGTCGGCGCCGAACAGCGCCACCAGCCCGTGCGCCGGGCGCACGAACTTGACGGTGGTGACCCCGTCGGCCAGCTGGTAGCGCATGACCTTGGGGATGGGCAGGCCGTCGATGGCGGCGTCCAGGCCTTCCTGCAGGCCGGCGGCCAGCTGCGCGCCGGGGGCCGTGCCGCGGGCCACCAGGTAGTCCTGCTTGCCGTCGGACTCGCGTTCCAGCTTGGCGACGTCCAGGTGCTCCAGGCCCTTGGCGGCCAGCTTCTTCTGCAGCGCGGGCGTGGCGCTGCCGTCTTCGGCCAGGCCGATCTTCACCGGCATCAGTTTTTCGGCGTAGGGCTGGTCGGGCGCCTGCGCCAGCACGGCCGACAGATGCACGGCCAGGCGGCGCGGCGTGGCGTAGGCGGTCGCGGCGCAGCCCTCGGCCAGCAGGCCGTGGCGTTCGAGCGTGGCGCGCACGCCTTCGGCAAAGGCCTGGCCCAGCTTTTGCAGGGCCTTGGGTGGAAGTTCTTCGGTCAGCAGTTCGACCAGCAGCGGGCGGATGTTCGTCGTCATTTATGCTGCCTCCCCGGCGGCCTTGTCGCGGCCCAGCATGGGAAAGCCCAGTCGTTCGCGGGAATCGTAATAGGCCTGTGCGACGGCGCGCGACAGGTTGCGGATGCGGCCGATGTAGGCGGCGCGTTCGGTCACGCTGATCGCGCCGCGCGCGTCCAGCATGTTGAAGGTGTGGGCGGCTTTCAGCGCGGCCTCGTAGGCCGGCAGCGCCAGCGGCACGTCCATTAGGCGCTTGGCCTCGGCTTCGTAGTCGTTGAAGTGCGCGAACAGCATCTCGGCCGAGGAATGCTCGAAGTTGTAGGTGGACTGCTCCACCTCGTTCTGGTGGAACACGTCGCGGTACAGCACGCGGTTGCCGTTGGCGCCTTCGGTCCAGACCAGGTCGTACACGCTTTGCACGTCCTGCAGGTACATGGCCAGGCGTTCCAGGCCGTAGGTGATTTCACCGGTGGTCGGGGTGCAGTCCAGGCCGCCCACCTGCTGGAAGTACGTGAATTGCGTGACTTCCATGCCGTTGAGCCAGACTTCCCAGCCCAGGCCCCAGGCGCCCAGCGTGGGGTTTTCCCAGTCGTCCTCGACGAAGCGGATGTCGTGCTGCGCGGGGTCGATGCCCAGCGCCTTGAGCGAACCGATGTACAGATCCAGGATTTCGGGCGGCGCCGGCTTCAGCACGACCTGGTATTGGTAATAGTGCTGCAGGCGGTTGGGGTTTTCGCCGTAGCGCCCGTCCTTGGGACGGCGCGAGGGCTGCACGTAGGCGGCGCGCCAGGGCTCCGGGCCGATCGCGCGCAGGAACGTGGCGGTGTGCGAGGTGCCGGCGCCGACTTCCATGTCGTAGGGTTGCAGCAGGGCGCAACCCTGCTTGTCCCAGTATTCCTGGAGCGTAAGGATGATTTGCTGAAAGGTGAGCATAGGATTCTTGGAATTCGGCCGCCGGGCAAGGCCTGCCCTGGGCGTGGGAAACCTGGCATTTTAACTGGCGCCGGGCCGGCCCGCCGGCGGGCGGCGCATGGACGGTTACATTCCTGCCCGCGCGGGGGCCGGAAGCAGGGGGCAACCAATGGTCGTATGATTCCGGGTTGAGCCAAGTCTTATATAAAAGCCAGGAACCCGATTCCTCGGAATCCCGAAAAAGGAGCAGCCCCTCATGTCCGACCTGATCAAGGTAGAAGTCACCGACGGCATCCAGATCATCACGATCAACCGTCCCGAGGCCAAGAACGCCATCAACCTGGAAACCGCGCAGGCCCTGGCCGCGGCGCTGGACCAGCTCGACGGCAGCGACGACATCCGCATCGGCATCCTGACCGGCGCCGGGGGCACGTTCTGTTCGGGCATGGACCTCAAGGCCTTCGCCGCCACCGGCCAGCGCCCCTACGTGGACGGCCGCGGTTTCGGCGGTCTGGCCGAACGCCCGCCCAAGAAGCCGCTGATCGCCGCGGTCGAAGGCTACGCACTGGCCGGCGGCTGCGAGCTGACCCTGGCCTCGGACCTGATCGTGGCCGCCAACAACGCCAAGTTCGGTCTGCCTGAAGTCAAGCGCGGCCTGGTGGCCGGCGCCGGCGGCATGCTGCGCCTGCCGCGCCGCCTGCCGTACCATATCGCCATGGAGGTCATCCTGACCGGCGACATGTTCACGGCCGAGCGCGCCCACGCCTTCGGCCTGGTGAACCGCCTGACCGAGCCGGGCGGCGCCCTGGCCGGCGCGCTGGAGCTGGCCCGCACCATCGTCGAGAACGGGCCCTTGTCGGTGCAGACCGCCAAGAGCATCGTGTCGCAGTCCGGCGACTGGACGCAGGAAGAAATGTTCGACCGCCAGCGTCCGCTGGCCGCCCACATCTTCACGTCGGCCGACGCGAAAGAGGGCGCCACCGCTTTCGCCGAAAAGCGCAAGCCGGTCTGGCAGGGGAAATGAGCCCCCACGCCGCGCACGCTATCGCGCGCTTGCTGCCCCCCGAGGGGGCGTTTTTTGCCTTGGGGCGGCCCGGCGGCAAAAAAGCTTTCTATTTCGCGTGTCTGACTGCTCCAGCTGGCCGCGCGTTCTTTTCGTTATTTCTTTAGATCGTATATAGCCATGTCCGTCATCATCAAAGAAGAAGACTTCATCCAGTCGATCGCCGACGGGATCCAGTTCATCAGCTACTACCATCCGGTGGACTACATCCGCCATCTGGCCCGCGCCTACGAGCGCGAGGAAAGCCCGGCCGCGCGCGACGCGATGGCCCAGATCCTGACCAACTCGCGCATGTGCGCCGAAGGCAAGCGTCCGCTGTGCCAGGACACCGGCATCGTCAACGTATTCCTGAAGGTCGGCATGGACGTGCGCTTCGACACCAAGCGCACCCTGCAGGAACTGTGCGACGAAGGCGTGCGCCGCGGCTACCTGAACCCGGACAATCCGCTGCGCGCCTCCGTGCTGGAAGACCCGCTCTTCACGCGCAAGAACACCCGCGACAACACGCCCTGTATCCTGCACGTCGAACTGGTCCCTGGCGACAAGGTCGACGTGCAGCTGGCCTCCAAGGGCGGCGGCTCCGAGAACAAGTCCAAGTTCGCCATGCTCAACCCCAGCGACTCGCTGGTGGACTGGGTGCTCAAGACGGTCCCGACCATGGGCGCCGGCTGGTGCCCGCCGGGCATGCTGGGCATCGGCGTCGGCGGCACGGCCGAAAAAGCCATGCTGATGGCCAAGCAGTCGCTGATGGAAGACATCGACATGTACGAGCTGCTGGCGCGCGGCCCGCAGAGCAAGCTGGAAGAGCTGCGCATCGAGCTGTACGAAAAGGTCAACGCGCTGGGCATCGGCGCCCAGGGCCTGGGCGGCCTGACCACGGTGCTGGACGTCAAGATCAACACCTTCCCCACGCACGCGGCCTCCAAGCCCGTCGCCATGATCCCGAACTGCGCCGCCACCCGCCACGCGCATTTCGAGCTGGACGGCTCCGGCCCGGCGCGCCTCGACCCGCCGGCCCTGTCGGAATGGCCGGAAGTGCACTGGGCGCCCGACTACAACAAGTCCAGGCAGGTGGATCTGAACACGCTGACCAAGGAAGAAGTGGCCAGCTGGAAGCCGGGCCAGACCCTGCTGCTGTCGGGCAAGATGCTGACCGGCCGCGACGCCGCGCACAAGCGCATCCAGGACATGCTGGCCAAGGGCGAGCCGCTGCCGGTGGACTTCACCAACCGCGTCATCTACTACGTCGGCCCGGTCGATCCGGTGCGCGACGAAGTGGTCGGCCCGGCCGGCCCCACCACCGCCACCCGCATGGACAAGTTCACCGGCATGATGCTGGAGCAGACCGGCCTGATCGCCATGATCGGCAAGTCCGAGCGCGGCCCGGTCGCCATCGACGCCATCAAGAAGCACGGCTCGGCCTACCTGATGGCCGTGGGCGGCGCGGCCTACCTGGTGTCCAAGGCCATCCGCGGCGCCAAGGTGCTGGGCTTCGCCGACCTGGGCATGGAAGCCATCTACGAGTTCGACGTGAAGGACATGCCGGTGACGGTGGCGGTCGACGCCCAGGGCACCTCGGTCCACACGACGGGACCGAAGGAATGGCAGGCCCGGATCGGCAAGATCCCGGTCGCCGTGGCGTAATTACGGGGCCTTCAACCCGGCGCGGTATGCGGCGATGTCCCGCGGCGATTTGCCCAGGACGTCGCGCAGCACTTCCTCGGTGTGTTCGCCCAGCAGCGGCGGCGCATTGCGGTACCGCACCGGGGTTTCCGACAGGCGCAGCGGGCTGGCCGTCACGGCCGCCTGTCCGCCCGCGGGATGCGGCAGGTCGCGGCGCAGCTGCCGCGCCTCGGCCTGCGGATGCGCGAAAGCCTGCGCGATGTCGTTGATGGGGCCGCAGGGCACGCCCGCGGCTTCCAGTTTCGCGATCCACTCGTCGCGCCGTCCCTGGCGCATGATCGCGGCCAGCATGCCGACCAGCAGCTCGCGGTTGGCGATGCGCAATCGGTTGGTGGCGAAACGCGGATCGTCGCCCAGTTCCGCCGCGCCGATGGCGGCGCAATACGCGCGGTACTGCGATTCATTGCCGGTGGCCACGATCAGGTGGCCGTCGCTGGCGGCGAACACCTGGTAGGGCACCACGTTCTGGTGCGCGTTGCCGGCGCGCGATGGCGCCACGCCGGAGTTGAAGTAATTGGAGTTCTGGTTGGCCAGCATCGCCACGTGGCTGTCGAACAGCGCGATGTCCAGGTGCTGGCCCAGGCCGCTGCGATGGCGCTCGTTGAGCGCGGCCAGTATCGCCACCGTGGCGTACATGCCGGTGATGATGTCGGTCACCGCCACGCCGGCCTTTTGCGGCCCGCCGCCGGGCAGGTCGTCGCGTTCTCCGGTGATGCTCATCAGGCCGCCCAGGCCCTGGATCATGAAGTCATAGCCGGGACGGCCGGCATACGGGCCGTCCTGGCCGAAGCCGGTGACCGAGCAATAGATCAGGCGCGGGTTGATTTCCCTGAGGCTGGCGTAGTCCAGGCCGTACTTGGCCAGCCCGCCCACCTTGAAATTCTCGACCAGGATGTCGCTGGCCGTCGCCAGCTCGCGGATCAGCGCCGCGCCCGCGGGCGTGGCCATGTCGGCCTCGATCGAGCGCTTGTTGCGGTTGGCGCTGAGGTAATAGGCGGATTCCTCGGTGTCGCGGCCCTCGCCATCCTTCAGGAACGGCGGGCCCCAGGCGCGGGTGTCGTCGCCCACGCGCGGACGCTCGACCTTGATGACGTCGGCGCCCAGGTCGGCCAGGTTCTGCGTGCACCAGGGGCCGGCCAGGATGCGCGAAAGGTCCAGCACGCGGATGCCGTCCAGGGCGGGAGCGCGCGTCATGGCCGCAGCTCCGCGGTGCCGTTGCTCAGCACCACCACGTCGCGCTCGCGGGCGCGGGCCAGGAAGCGGATCTGCCCGTCCGGCATGCGCCAGATGTCGCACTGCAGGGTCTCGCCGGGATAGACCGGCGCCGAGAAGCGCGTGTTCAGGCTGAGCAGGCGCGAGGCGTCGTAGTCGCAGCAGCTCCTGACGATGGCGTGCGCCGCCATGCCGTAGGTGCACAGCCCGTGCAGGATGGGGCGCGGATAGCCGGCGCGGCGCGCCACTTCCGGATCGGCATGCAACGGATTGCGGTCGGCGTTCAGGCGATACAGCAGCGCGGCGTTGGGCGCGATGCGCAGCTCGCAGCGCAGGTCCGGATCGCCGTCCGGGGCGGCCGGAAGCGGCGGCGGGCCGGCGTCGCCCTGGCCGAAGCCGCCGTCGCCGCGGCAGAAAGTGCTTTGCTGCAAGGTCGCCAGGCAGGCGCCGTCCTCGCCGTGCAGCGTGCGTTCGGTGACGATGAGCGCGCCCTTGTCCGCGCCCTTGTCGATCACGTGGGTGTTGCGGCTCCTGCCGACGACCACGCCGCTGGCCGGCAGCGGCGCGTGCAGCGTCAGGCGCTGCTCGCCGTGCACCACCTTGACCCAGTCGATGCCGGCGCGCGGGTCCTGCACCCAGAAGCCGGGATAGCCCAGCACCACGCTCATGGTGGGAAAGGCCTGCAGGCCCTGTTCGTAGACGTAGCGCAGCTGGCCGGCGTCCTCGGGGTCCTGCCCCAGGCCGATGCCCAGCGCATAAAGCATGGCGTCTTTCTCGTCGTAGCGCTGGCGCACTTCGTCGAAGCGCCAGTTCTTCACGGTTGCATAGTCCAGGGGCATGGCGGCCTCAGATGGGGTCCCAGTCGATCACGTCGGGCGAACGCTCCAACGCATAGAAGTGCTTGCGCATCGCAGGCACGGCGATTTCGGCGATCAGTTCGGGCGTCCAGCCCTCGCCGTGGTGCACGCTGCGCAGCGGCCGCGGCTGGCTCATCAGCATGATCTCGTTGGCGCGCACCGCGAAGATCTGCGCCGTGACTTCGCGGGCCGCGTCGCTGGCCAGGTAGACCGCCAGCGGCGCGACCTTGCCGGCCTCCATTTTCTTGAGCTTCTCGACGCGCGCCTTCTCCGCGTCGGTTTCGGCGGGAATCGAGCTGGTCATGCGGCTCCAGGCGAACGGCGCGATGCAGTTCGAGCGCACGTTGTAGCGCGCCATGTCCAGCGCGATGGACTTCGACAGCGCGACGATGCCGAGCTTGGCCGCCGCGTAATTCGCCTGGCCGAAGTTGCCGATCAGGCCGGAGGTGGACGTCATGTGCACCAGCGCGCCGGACTCCTGTTCGCGGAAATAGGGGGCGGCGGCGCGGCTCATGTAGAACGAGCCGTTCAGGTGCACGTCCAGCACCTGGCGCCATTCCTCTTCGCTCATCTTGTGGAAGACGCGGTCGCGCAGGTTGCCGGCGTTGTTGACCACCGCGTCGATGCGTCCGTACGCGTCGATCGCGGTCTGCACGCAGCGGCTGGCGCTGTCGTAGGCGGCGACGCTGTCGGTGTTGGCCACCGCCTGGCCGCCGGCCGCCACGATCTCCCTGACCACCGCCTGCGCCGGACCTTCCGTGCCGCCTTCGCCCGTCAGCGATACGCCGATGTCGTTGACGACCACCTTGGCGCCGGCCTGCGCCATGGCCAGCGCGATGCTGCGGCCGATGCCGCCGCCCGCGCCGGTAACGATCACCACCTTGCCGGAAACGATACCGCTCATTGAAGCTGACTCCTGTGCCATGTGAAAACAGTTCCGCATCATCCCTTCTGGTTTGCGGGCATGGCCCATGGTAGATTCGTGACGGCATTCGCAGAATTCAAAATTAGAAATGCCCCCCTTCTGCGTGGTGGAACATGAGACATGACCTGACCGACCTGCGTTTGTTTCTGAACGTAGGCGAGACCCTCAACCTGACCCGCGCGGCCGAGCGCACCTTCCTGTCCCTGCCCGCCGCCAGCGCCCGGGTCAAGAACATGGAAGAAGCCTTCAAGGCCCGGCTGCTGGTGCGCATGGCCACGGGCGTGGCGCTGACCCCGGCCGGCGAAGTGCTGCTCAAGCACGCCAACGCCATCTTCCGCCAGCTCGAATGCCTGAACGCCGACCTGCAGCCCTACGCAAGCGGCCTCAAAGGGCGTCTGCGCCTGCTGGCCAACACCACCGCCACCAATTCCTTCCTGGCCGACGCGCTCTCCACGTTCCTGGCCGAGAACCCGGACGTGGACGTGGAGCTGGAAGAGAAGATCTCGGGCGACATCGTCATCGCGATCCGCGCGGGCGCCGGCGACCTGGGCCTGGTGGCCGGCAATATCGACGTCGAAGGGCTGGACGTCACGCCGCTGTTCCGCGACGAGCTCACCGTGGTGACGGCGCTGGACCATCCGCTGGCCGCGCAGGCGTCGGCGCATTTCGTGGACCTGGTGGACAACTACCAGTTCGTCGGCATCCATCCCAACAGCGCCATCCAGAGCTTTCTCGAAGACATCGCCAGCGGCCTGGGCAAACGCCTGTGCCAGCGCGTGCACGTGGGCAGCTTCGAGGCGGTGTGCCGCATGGTCGAAGCCGGCGCCGGCATCGCCGTGGTGCCGCGCGCCTGCGTCGCGCGCTACAGCCGCGCGGACGCGCTGCACGTGCTCCGGCTGGAGGACCCCTGGGCGCTGCGCGACCGCCTGCTATGCCGCCAGCGCGGCCGCGACCTGCCCAGTTTCGCGGAGCGCTTCATCGAGCATCTGCAGCGGGCGGCGCAGGCGTAGGCGCGCCAACCCGCAGCAAGGCCTCCCGGTACTCCGCCGCCAGCTGATCCACCAGCGTCTCCACCGGCAGAATCTCCTGCGCCGCGCCGACTCCCTGGCCCGCGCTCCACACGTCCTTCCAGGCCTTGGGCCGTGAGCTCTTGTCCAGGTTCGGCTCGCGGTCCGTGCCTACCCCCGCCAGCGCGGCCGGGTCCAGACCCGTGGCCCGGATGCTGGCCGCCAGGTAGTTCGCCGGCACTCCGGAAAAATACGGCGTGTAGACCACGTCGGCGGCCTGCGCCTGCAGCACCATCTCGCGGTAGGCGTCGCCGGCCAGCGATTCCTGCGTGGCGATGAAGCGCGTTCCCATGTAGGCGAAATCGCAGCCCATCACCTGCGCGGCCAGGATGTCCTTGCCGTGGCTGATGCAGCCCGACAGCGCCAGCGGGCCGTCGTAGAAGGCGCGGATCTCGTTGACCAGCGCGATCGGGTTGACCTGGCCGGCATGGCCGCCGGCGCCGGCGGCCACCAGGATCAGGCCGTCCACGCCGGCGGCCAGCGCGCGCTTGGCATGGCGCACCGTGGTCACGTCGTGGAACACCAGCCCGCCGTGCGCGTGCATGGCGCGCACCACGGCCTCGGGCGGATGCAGCGACGTGATCACCAGCGGCACCCTGCGCTCGGCGCAGATCGCCAGATCGCCTTCCCAGCGCGCATTGCTGGGATGGACGATCAGGTTCACGCCGTACGGCGCCACCCTGGCCGACGGGTCCGCGCGGCGCCGCGCGGCCAGCCCGTCCTCGATGCGGCTGATCCAGGCGTGCAGCTGTTCCTGGGGCCGGGCGTTGAGCGACGGAAACGTTCCGACGATGCCGGCGGCGCATTGCGCGATCACCAGCTCGGGGCCGGAGACCAGGAACATCGGCGCGCCGATGACCGGCAAACGGGTTTGGGCATGCAGCGAGGAGGGATTCGTCATCTAGTTTGCTTGAATGTTGGCGGTCTTGATCACGTCGGACCACAAGGCGTACTCGCGGTCGATGCGAGCCTGCAATGCCTTGGAATCGCCGTTGTTGATGGTGTAGCCGCCGTCGGTCATGGCCTGGCGGAACGCGGGATCGGCGGATACCTCGGCCAGCGCGCGCGTCAGCCGCCCGGATACGGCCTCGGGCAGTTTCCGCGGCCCGACCAGCGCGTACCAGCCGACCACTTCGTAGTCCTTCATGCCGGCCTCCATCATCGTGGGCACGTCCGGCAGCTCGGGGTTGCGCGTGCGCGAGGTGACCGCCAGCGCGCGCGCCTTGCCGCTCTTGATGAACGGAATGGCGGTGCTGGTGATGTCGAACATGAAGGTCACCTTGCCGCTGACCACATCCATCATGGCGGGCGAATTGCCGCGATAGGGCACGTGCAGCATCGGCGCCTGGGCCTGCGATTTCAGCAGCTCGGCCGACAGGTGGTTGGAGGCGCCGATGCCGGCCGACCCGAACGAGACCGCGTCCGGATGCGAGCGCGCATAGCTCACCAGTTCGCCCACGTTTTTGGCCGGGATCTGCGGGCCGATCAGCAGCACGTTGGCGTAGTCCACCACCAGACCGATCAGCGTGAAGTCCTTGCGCGGGTCGAACAGCGTGCTGCGCTGGACCAGCGGCGACATGGTGAGCGTGGGGCTGGCGGCGAAGCCCAGCATGTAGCCGTCCGGCGCCGCCTTGGCGGTCGCGTCCGAGGCGATCATGCCGCTGGCGCCGGCGCGGTTCTCCACCACCACGGGCTGGCCCAGCTTGTCGCCCAGGTACTTGGCGAACACGCGCGCCGTGGTGTCGACGGGGCCGCCGGGGGAATAGCCCACCAGCAGGCGGATAGGGCGGTCGGGATAGGCGGACTGGGCCCAGGCCGCCTGGCCGGTGGCGATCGTCGCCGCGGCGGCGGCCGCGGCGAACAAGGTCTTGATGCGCATGCTCATGTCTCCTTGTGTGCGTGGCCGGTCGTGCCGCGTGGCGTAGCGCCCGCCTTACGCCAGCCGTTCTCTCAGCGGCTGCTTCAGGATCTTGCCGCTGACTGTGGTGGGAATCGTGTCGATCGGAATGATCTGCGCCGGCCGCTTGTACGGCGCCAGCTGGTTCTGCAGGTGCAGCGCCAGCAGCCGCAGGTCGAGCGTCGCGCCCGGCAGCGGTTCGACGAAGGCGATGACTTCCTCGTTGTGGTCGGCAGTGGCGCGGCCCACCACGGCGGATAGGCGCACGCCGGGAAAGGCGTTGATCACGGACTCGACTTCCAGCGGATAGACGTTGAAGCCGGAGCGGATGATCAGGTCCTTGGAGCGCCCGGAGATGAACAGCGCGCCGTCGGCGTCCACATAGCCGATGTCGCCGGTATGCAGCCAGCCGCCGGGCAGCAGCGCCTGGGCCGTCTGCGCCGGGTTGCGGTAGTAGCCCAGCATCACGCCGGGGCCGCGGATCAGGATGTCGCCGCGTTCGCCGGGCTGGGGCGCGCCGCTGTCGGGCGTGCCGATGCGCAGCTCCACGCCGTCGACGGCGTAGCCGGCGGAGCAGTCGGCGCGCGGCGCGTCGATCGGCGTGATGAACATGGAGCCGGCGTACTCGGTGATGCCGTAGCCGTGGTGCATGGGCACGCCGAAATAGCGTTCCACGTCGCGCTTCTGGGTCGGGTCCAGCGCCGCGCCGCCGGTGTACACGTAGCGCAGCGCGGGCGCGCGCAGCGCGGCCTTGGGTGGGGCCGCGGCCAGCATGCGGCTGAACATGGTGGGCACGCCCTGCAGGATGCTGATGCCCGGGGTGGCGAGCGCGCGGAACGCGTCCTCGGGATCGAAGCGGCTGCGCAGCACCAGGCTGGCGCCGGCCTGCACGGTGGCCATCAGCACCGTGGCGATGCCGAAGATATGCGACATGGGCAGCGCCGCGTAGCCGATGTCCTGCGGACTCAGGCGGCGCGAGGCCGCCGACACCCGGGCGAAGTGCAGCAGGCCCCGGTGCGGCACCATGACGCCCTTGGGTGCGCCGGTGGTGCCGGACGTGTAGATCAGGGTGGCCACGGCCTCGGCCTGCTCGCCCGTCTCCGGCTCGGTGGGCGCGGCGGCCCGCCGCGCCCGGATGCCGGGGCCCCAGACTTCAGGATCGGCCTGATCGGCGCCAGCGGCGTCGGCATGGTCGCGCGCGGCGGGGGAGATGCCGCTGGTGTAGAGCGTCAGTTCCGGCTGCGCGTGCCGGCCGATGGCGTCGATCTCGCGCGCCGACAGCCGGGCGTTCACGCCCACCGGCCAGGCGCCGGCCAGGCTGCAGCCGAACAGGGCCGCGATCATGGCGCTGCAGTTTTCGCCCACGACCATGACGCGGTGGCCGGGCCGCACGCCCTCGCGCGCCAGCCAGGCGGCGACGTCCTGCACGCGCCGCCAGCATTGCGCGTAGCTCAGGATGCCTCCGCCTTCCTCGTACAGCAGGACGGCGTCGGGCTGGCGGCTCGCCTGCTGCGCCAGCAATTGGTGGATGCGGGTGCGGGGAGAAGTCTGCGGCATGGGACGTATCGTTTCGTTCAAAGCGTGGCCTGGGTGCCGAGGATGGCGGTGGACTGGCTCGACAGCGTGCCGCCGTTGCCATGCACCAGCGCCAGCTGCGCGCCGCCGACCTGGCGCGCGCCGCATTCGCCGCGCAGCTGCCGCACCGCCTCGATCATGATGAACACGCCGTACATGCCGGGATGCACGCAGCACAGCCCGCCGCCGTTGGTGTTCACCGGCAGCCGCCCGCCCGGGGCGATGGCGCCGTCGGCGATGAAGTCCTTGCTTTCCCCCTTGGCGCAGAAGCCCAGGTCTTCCAGGAACAGCAGGGTGTTGATGGTGAAGGCGTCGTAGAGCTCGACCACGTCGATGTCGGCCGGCGCAAGCCGCGCCATCTCGAAGGCGCGCCGGCCCGATTCGGTGGCGGCCGTGACCGTCAGGTCCTCCATGGACGAGATCTGGCGGTTCCAGACCGCCGTGGCGTTGCCCAGCACGTAGACCGGCGGGCGCGGCAGGTCGCGCGCGCGGTCGGCGCGCACCAGCACGTAGGCGCCGGCGCCGTCGGTCACCAGGCAGCAGTCGCGCACGCTCAAGGGGTCGGACACCATGCGCGCGGCCAGGATCTGCTCCAGCGTGGCCGGCTCGCGCAGCTGCGCCTCCGGATTCAGCTGCGCCCATTGGTTGGCCGCCAGCGCCACCTGCGCCAGGTGCTCGCGGCGCGTGCCGTACTGGTGCATGTGGCGCGAGGCGGCCAGCGCATAGGAAGACAGCGGGCTGAGCGGGTCGTAGGGCGTCTCGTAGGGCTGCGGGTCGAACTGCTTGCGGACCCGGCCGATCTCGGCGCGGCTCAGCGTGGACGTGCGCTGGGTGCTGCCGTAGCAGACCAGCACCGCGTTGCACTGGCCCGAGGCCAGCGCGTGCAGCGCCGGCAGCAGGTGCGCGACGAAGCTGGAGCCGCCCAGCATGGTGCTGTCGATGAAGCTGGGCCGGATGCCCAGGTGCTCGATGACGGGCATGGCCCACATCGGCGCGGCCACGCTGGCGGTGCAGATGCCGTCGATGTCGCGCATCGAGAGCCCGGCGTCGGCCACCGCGCGCTGCGCGGCCTGCACCAGGATTTCCATTTCGGTGAAGCCGTTCGCCTGTCCCAGGCCGGCGTGGCCCACGCCGGCCACCGCCACGGCGCCGCGCAGATCGTCGAGTGTCATTGCGCCTCCCGATTGGCAGTGGATGCGGGTACGAACACCACCAGGCCGCGCCCGTCCTGCTGCGCCACCTGGGCGCGCACCGCCATGCCGATCCGCACGGCCTCGGGCGCCACGCCCTCCACCCGGCTCATCATCCGGACGCCTTCCTGCAGGTCCACCAGGGCCACGTTGTAGTCGCCGCCGGCTTCGGGCTTGCGCCGCACCACGGTGGTGGCGTAGACGGTGCCGCGCCCGTCGGGCGCGACCCAGTCCAGCGCGCCCGCGCCGCAATGCGGGCAGATCATGCGGGGATAGAACACGGCGCGCTCGCAGCCGGCGCAGCGCTGGATGAGGAAGCGGCCCTGGTCCAGCGCCTGGCGGTATTGCGCCTCGGCGCCCTGGGGCGCGGTTTCCGGGATATCGGCAACGGTCATGATGCGATGGGACTCTTCTGGTGTGGACAGGCCCATAGTGTCGGCACAGGCGCGGCGCAGGGCCATTCTTCATTGCTGAAGCTGGGCTTTTGCCGGCCCGTAGAGTCCGCCGCCCTACGTCCCGCCCGAAGCCGGGCTTCGGCACAGGCAGATTGCCGCCGTGGCCGGGCCGTGGCTAGATAGCGGCAAAGGAGGTAGACCATGAACCTGACCTGGACGCCGCAAGAGCGTCGATTCCGCGAGGAGGTGCGCGCCTTCGCCGAGGCCAAGCTGCCGGCGGACATCCGCGACAAGGTGCTGCGGCACCAACGGCTGGAACGCGACGATTACGTGCGCTGGCACAACATCCTGGCCGACCAGGGCTGGGGCGCGCCGAGCTGGCCCGTCGAACACGGCGGCACCGGCTGGAACGCCTTGCAGCGCCTGATTTTCGAGGTGGAGTGCTTCAAGGCGGGGGCGCCGCGCCTGCTGCCGTTCGGGCTGTCGATGATCGGTCCGGTGCTGATGAAGTACGGCAGCCCCGCGCTGCAGGCCCGCTTCCTGCCGCGCATCCCCCGAGTCGAGGACTGGTGGTGCCAGGGCTATTCGGAGCCGGGTTCGGGCTCCGACCTGGCCTCGCTGAAGACGCGCGCCGTGCGCGACGGCGACGATTACGTGGTCAACGGCCAGAAGACCTGGACCACGCTGGCGCAGTATGCGGACTGGATGTTCTGCCTGGTGCGCACCGATCCCGAGGCGCGCGCGCAGCGCGGCATTTCCATGCTGCTGCTGGACATGGGCTCCCCGGGCGTCACCGTGCGGCCGATCCGCACGCTGGACGGCGGCCACGACGTCAACGAAGTGTGGCTGGAGAACGTGCGCGTGCCCGCGGCCAACCTGGTGGGCGAGGAGAACCAGGGCTGGACCTACGCCAAATACCTGCTGGGCCATGAGCGCACCGGCATCGCCGGGCTGGGCCACTGCCACCGGGAACTGGGCGTGCTCAAGCGCATGGCGGAAAACGCCCGCTCCCATGGACGTCCGCTGCTGTCGGACAGCCGCATGCGCGACCGCATCTCGCGCATCGAGGTGGACATCATGGCGCTGGAGATGCTGCTGCTGCGGGTCGCCTCCAGCAACGACGGCTCGCCCGGCCCGGAGGCCTCGGTGCTGAAGATACGCGGCTCCGAAATCCAGCAGGACCTGGCCATGCTGCAAATGGAAGTGGCGGGGCCGGACGCCTGGCCCTACGACCCGGACTGGATGATCGCCGAATCGGAATATCACGGCCCCGGTCCCGAGATGGCCGCGGCGGCGGGCGCGGGCTATGCCGACATGCGCAAGACTTCCATCTACGGCGGCACCACCGAGGTGCAGAAAGGCATCATCGCCCGCCAGGTGCTGGGCCTCTAGAGGAACGCGACGCATGGACTTCATCTATACCGAAGAACAGCGCATGCTGGCCGACAGCCTGCGCCGCCTGGTGGACCAGGCATGGACCTTTCCCCAGCGCCGCGCCCGGCAGGCCGCCGGCGCGCTGGATCCGCAGGCCTGGGGCGCGCTGGCCGAGCTGGGCGTGCTGGGCCTGAACATTTCCCAGGATTTCGGCGGCTTCGGCGAAGTGCCGGCCAGCCTGCTGCCGGTGCACCTGGAGCTGGGGCGCGGGCTGGTGTCCGAACCTGTCATCCCCAGCGCCGTCATGGGCGCGGCGCTGATCGCGGCCTGCGGCGAGGCGGCGCAGGCGCGCTGGCTGCCGCCGATCGCGGCGGGCGAGGCCATCGTCAGCGTGGCCTACCAGGAGCCGGGCCGCCGCTACGACACCGATCCGCAGGACTGCCGCGCTGTCGAGGCCGCCGACGGCTGGCGGCTGGACGGCGCCAAGCACCTGGTCTGGCACGGCGCGGCCGCCTCGGCCTGGCTGGTGAGCGCGCGCGCCGCCGACGGAACGCCGCTGCTGCTGGCGGCGCCGGCCGATGCCGGCGGGGTGCGCGTCACGGACACGCCCACGCTGGACGGCGCGCGCTGCGCCCGGCTTGATATGGATGGCGTGCGGGTGCCGTCCGAGGCCCTGCTGGCGCGCGGCGAGGCGGCGCAGCAGGCCCTGGCGCTGGCGCTGCAATGGGGCACGGCGGCCTTGTGCGCCCATGCGGCGGGCGCCATGGAGCGGCTGCTGGAGATCACGGTCGATTACCTGAAGACCCGCAAGCAGTTCGGCCAGCCGCTGGCCTCGTTCCAGGCCCTGCAGCACCGCCTGGCCGAGATGCTGGTGGCCAAGGAACTGGCCCTGTCCATGGCCTACGTGGCGGTGGCGGCCCTGACCGAGCCCGACGCCGCGCAGCGCCGGCGCATGATCGCCTCGGCCAAGCTGGAGGCCGCGCGCGCCGGCCGCCAGGTGGCGCAGATGGCGGTGCAGCTGCACGGCGGCATGGGCATGACGGACGAGCTGGAGGTGGGCGACTACTTCAAGCGCCTGACGATGGTGGACCAGCTGCTGGGCGACACCGCCGAACAGCTGGCCGTGCTGGAGGCGCTGGCCTGATGCGCCGCCGGCGCGGCCTTCAGGCCGCGCGCGGCGCCTGGATCTGCTCGATCAGTTCGCGCGCGCAGCCGGGCAGGGCGTCGATGTCGCGCACCAGCAGCTTGCGCTCGCGCACGACCCAGGGCTCGTCCAGCTCCAGCACGCGCAGCTTCATGTCCGCGCCGTAACGGCGCGCGGCGGAATCGGGGATGACGCCGATGCCCACGCCCGCCTGCACCATCCGGCAGATCGAATCGAAGCTGTAGAGCTGGATGCGCTGCGGCAGGCGCTGCCCGACCCGTTCGAGCTGGTCGCGCAGGAACGCCACCAGCGTGGAGCCTTCGTGCATGGTCACGAACGGGTAGCGCACGGCGTCGACCAGCTTGATTCTTTCCTGATCCTGCAGGGGATGGCCGTTGGGCACCACCACCACCAGCCGGTCGGTGCTGAAGTGGATGGTCTGCAGTTCGGGCGCGTCGACCGGCCCGGCCACGATGCCCAGGTCGGTGGTGCCGTCGAGCACGCCGCGCACGATGTCGCGCGTCAGCCGTTCCTGCAGGTCCACCGTAACCCCGGGGTGGACCGACAGGAATTGCGCCAGGATGTCCGGCATGAACTCGGTGACCGCCGTGGTATTGGCGAAGATGCGGATGTGGCCCGCGTCGCCGTCGGCCTGTTCCTGGAAGTCGTGCTTCAGGTGGTCGACCTGGCGCATGATGACCCGGGCGTGCTGCAGCAGCTTCTGGCCGGCGGGCGTGATCTCCACGCCGCGGCTGTCGCGGTATAGCAGCCGCGTGTTCAGCTGGTTTTCAAGCGCCTTGATCCGCACGCTGACCGCCGCCAGGGACAGGTGCGCCCGCTTGGCGGCCTGGGTCAGGCTGGGGGATTCGGCGATGTGGATGAACAGGCGGAGGTCGGCGAGGTCGAAGTGCATGGGCCATATATTACGGCGGGCGGGGCCGATTCAGGCGCCGCAAACCCCGCCTTGAGGAAAAACGAATTCACAACGGGAACGGCTTGCGGGCATGCTTCAGGCTGTGAAAAAACCCACCAGAGGACATGGGAATGACGACTAATGATCCGACCGCCTGGATCGGCAGCGGCGAACGCATGGCGGACGCCATGGACCCCGGCCACGCCGCGCGCATCGCGGCCACCCTGGGCGCGCCCGCGCCGGGCCAGGGCGAGGCCTTGCCGCCGCTGTGGCAATGGGCGTTCTTCATCAGCACGGTAGGCATGGACGGATTGGGGACGGATGGACATCCGGCGCGCGGCGGCTTTCTGCCGCCGGCCCACGACCGCAACCGCATGTGGGCCGGCGGGCGCGTGGAATTCCGCCAGCCGCTGAAGGTCGGCGTGCCGGCCGAGCGCGTGTCGCGCGTCATCGACGTCAAGGAAAAGACCGGCCGCACCGGCGCGCTGCTGTTCGTGACGGTGAGCCACGACTACCACCAGGCCGGCGAGATCGCCATCCACGAAGAGCAGGACATCGTCTACCGCCAGCCCACGCCGCCCAAGCTGGCGGGCAGCGAGCCGGCGCCCGAGGCGCAATGGCGCGACACGGTCGAGCCGTCCTCGGTGCTGCTGTTCCGCTATTCGGCGGTGACCTTCAACGGCCACCGCATCCATTACGACCATCCCTACGTGACCGGCACGGAAGGCTATCCGGGCCTGGTCGTGCACGGCCCGCTCATCGCCACGGAAATGGTCGCGGCCTTCGTGCGCGCCCATCCCAAGGCGCGCTTGACCCATCTTTCGTACCGCGGCCTGCGCCCGCTGATCGCGCCCAGGCCCTTCCAGGCGGCCGGCCGCTTGACCGAGCCGGGCGTGGCCCAGCTCTGGGCCGAGCAGGACGGCACCCTGGCCCACCAAGCCGAACTGAGGTTTTCCGAATGAGCAATCAGGCTCCCCGTCCGCTGGACGGCATCACCGTCGTCAGCCTGGAACACGCCATCGCCGCGCCTTTCTGCACCCGCCAGCTGGCGGACATGGGCGCGCGCGTGA
Organism: Achromobacter sp. MUI-25009338; assembly: GCF_057359325.1. NCBI lineage: Bacteria > Pseudomonadati > Pseudomonadota > Betaproteobacteria > Burkholderiales > Alcaligenaceae > Achromobacter > Achromobacter sp. MUI-25009338. The sequence goes on along the minus strand of NZ_CM170627.1, from coordinate 4,953,927 downwards.
TCAAGATCGAGCGCCCCGGCAGCGGCGACTTCGCGCGCGGCTACGACGAACGCGTGCGCGGCCTGTCCTCGCACTTCGTCTGGACCAACCGCTCCAAGGAAAGCCTGACGCTGGATCTCAAGCGCGAGGAAGCCGGCGGCATCATGGAGCGCCTGCTGGCCTCGGCCGACGTGCTGGTGCAGAACCTCGCGCCCGGCGCGGCCGCGCGCCTGGGGCTGTCGTTCGAAACCCTGCACCGGAAGTATCCGCGCCTGATCGTCTGCGACATCTCCGGCTACGGCGAGGGCGGCCCCTACCAGGACAAGAAGGCCTACGACCTGCTGATCCAGAGCGAAAGCGGTTTCCTGTCGGTGACCGGCACCCAGGAAGATCCGGTCAAGGCGGGCAGCTCCATCGCCGACATCGCCGCCGGCATGTATGCCTATTCGGCCATCCTGAATGCGCTGCTGCTGCGCCAGAAGACCGGCCTGGGCAGCCGCCTGGACGTGTCCATGCTGGAGAGCATGGTCGAGTGGATGGGCTTCCCGATGTACTACGCATTCGAGGGCGGCTCGCCGCCGGTGCGCGCCGGCGCCTCGCACGCCTCGATCTATCCCTACGGGCCGTTCCCGGTGGGCGGCGGCGCCACCATCATGCTGGGCGTGCAGAACGACCGCGAATGGCGCGTGTTCTGCGCCCAGGTGCTGCGCCAGGCCGAATTGGCGGAAGACCCGCGCTTTACCTCGAATTCGCTGCGCACCGCGAACCGCGCGGACCTGCGCGCGCTGATCGTGGCGGCCTTCGCCGACCTGTCCATCGAGCAGGTGACCCAGCGGCTGGAGGACGCGCAGATCGCCAACGCCCGCGTCAACGACATGGCCGGCGTCTGGGCCCATCCGCAGTTGCAGGCGCGCGCGCGCTGGAGCCGCGTCGACAGCCCGGCCGGCGAGCTGCCGGCGCTGCTGCCGCCGGCCAGCAGCAGCGCGTTCGCGCCGCGCATGGACGCCGTGCCGGCGGTAGGCCAAAACACGGATGCGGTGCTAGCATCCTTGGGATACGCGCCCGAACAAGTGGCGCAATTCCATGCCTCGGAGGTCGTGTGACCCATCCTGTCGTCCGTAGCGCGCTGTTCGTGCCCGCCTCGCGGGCCGAGCGCATTCCCAAGGCGCTGGCCGCAGGCGCCGATACCGTCATCGTCGACCTGGAAGACGCGGTCGAGCACCTGGCCAAGGACGCGGCCCGCGAAGCGCTGTGCGATTTCCTGGGCACGCATCCGGGCGTGCGGCTGTGGGTGCGGATCAACGACGCCTCCACGCCCTGGCACGACGACGATCTCAAGGCCTGCCGGGGCAAGGCCGGCGTGGCCGGCATCCTGCTGCCCAAGGCCGAAAGCCTGGCGCAGGTGCGCCACGTGGCCCAGACCGGGCTGCCGGTGATCCCGCTGCTGGAAACCGCCCAGGGCATACTCAACGCCGCCGAGGTCGCGGCCACGCCCGGCGTGGCGCGGCTGGCCTTCGGCAGCCTGGACTACGGGCTGGACCTGGGGCTGGCGCCCGACACGCCGGGCGCCGCGGCGGTGCTGGACCAGGCGCGCGTGCAGGTGCTGCTGCACACCCGCGCCGCCGGCCTGGCGCCGGCGCTGGACGGCGTGTTCCCCGGCGTGCAGGACCAGGCCGGGCTGGCCCAGGCCGCCGGCCGCGCACAGCAGATGGGGTTCGGCGGCATGCTGTGCATTCATCCGACGCAGGTCGGCATCATTCATGCGGCCTTCGTGCCGGCGCCCGATGAGCTGGACTGGGCGCGCCGCGTCGTCGCCGCGCACCGCGATACCGCGGCCGGCACCTTCATGCTGGACGGCAGGATGGTCGACGCCCCCGTCGTCGCGCGCGCCCGGGTGGTGCTGGCGCAGGCGGGGGAATCCGGCGCCTAGCCGGCAGCTCTTTCCGGCGGCCCCATGCGAGAAGCGCTCTTCATCGGACATACCTACATCGACGTCACCGTGCTGGCCGACCATTGGCCCAGCGGCGACGAGAAGAGCGTGGCGCGCGACTACGCCGTGTCCTTCGGCGGCAACGCCGTCACGGCCGCGTTCGCCTGCGCGCGCCTGGGCATGCCGCCCGACCTGATCTGCACGCTGGCGCCCGACTGGCTGGGCCACATGTACAGCGACATGGCGGCGGCGCATGGCGTGTCGGTGCACGCGCGCCAGGTGCGGCGCTCGTCGCTGTCGTTCATCATGCCCAACGGCGGCAAGCGGGCCATCGTGCGCGCCCGCGACACGGAATACCTGAACGATTTTCCGCGCCTGGACATCGGCGGCTACCGCGCCCTGCACCTGGACGGCCACCAGCCCGATGCCGCGCTGCACTACGCGCGCGCCTGCCGCGAGGCGGGCGTGCTGACCTCGCTGGACGGCGGCGGCGTGCGCGAGAACACCGATGAACTGCTGCGCTACATCGACGTGGCGGTCTGCGCCGAGCGCATGTGCGAACAGCTCGGCCTGTCGCCGCAGGAAATGCTGGACCTGCTCAAGGCGCGCGGCTGCCGCATCGGCGCCGTGACGATGGGCGAACGCGGCATGCTCTGGTACGACGAGAGCGGCACGGTGGCCACGCTACCGTCGCTGGACGTGCCCGCCGCGCGCATCGTCGACACCTCGGGAGCGGGCGACGTGTTCCACGGCGCCTATGTCTGGTCCTATCTGAACCGGCCCGAACAGCCCTGGGCGGAACACTTCACCTTCGCGCGCGCCGCGTCCGCCCACAAGATCCAGCACCTGGGCAACGAGGCGGGCCTGCCGCGGGTCGAGGACGTGGAGCGGGCGATGATGCGTTTTGCGCCGAAGGCGTGAGGGTGTAGCGCGCGATTGTCTGAATAAGAACTCAAGTCTCGAGCGCGCGTAACCCATCGGCCGGCGCAAGCCGGCATTCTCCTGGTGAAAAGAACTGGCCTCTTGCCACGAAAATCGGCGGCTTGCGCCGCCTGATGGGTTACGCGCGGTTGAGATATGCGTTCTTGCTTAAGGATTCTCGCGCTGCACCCATCCTACGCAACCCGCGCTATCGCCTGGTCGTGGATTTCGCCGAGCCAGTCGTCCAGGCGCCTGCCTTGCAGCGTCAGGTCGGGGGCCAGGTCGCGCAGCGGCAGCAGCACGAAGGCGCGCTGGTGCATGCGGGGATGGGGCAGGGACAGGCGCTCGTGCGCCATGGCGGTGTCGCCGTACAGCAGCAGGTCCAGGTCCAGCGTGCGCGGCGCGTTCTTGTAGGGGCGCTGGCGGCCGTGGCGGTTTTCCAGCGCCTGCAGCGCATCCAGCAGCGCCAGCGGGGCCAGGCGCGTGTCCAGCGCCGCGACCGCGTTGACGAAGTCCGGGCCGGTCGCTTCCACCGGCGCGCTGCGGTAGAACGGCGAAGCCGTCACCGCCAGCACGCCTTCGGTGTCGCGCAGCTCGGCCAGCACCTGGCGCAGCGTGGCCGCGCCGTCGCCCAGGTTGGCGCCCAGGCCGACGTAGGCGCGCGCGGGGGCGGTCGCCATGTCAGCCGGCGCTGGGCGCGCTGCGCGGGCCGGAACGGCGCGGGCGGCGGCGCTTGCGCGGGGCCGGGGCGTCGCCGGCGTCGCGCGGCTGGCGCGCGACTTCTTCGATCATTTCGGCGCGGGCCACGTCGTCGGCGTTGGCCAGGTCCATCCACCATTGCGCCAGCACGCTGTCGAACTCGCCGGCGGCGGCGCGCAGCTGCAGGAAGTCGCAGGCCGCGCGGAAGCGCGGCTGCTCGATCATGCGGAAAATGCTCTTGCCCATGCGGCGCTCGAAGCGCGGCTGCATGAACCAGATCTCGCGCATGTCCGAGGAAAAGCGGCGCTGGATCGCGAGCTTCTCGGTCTGTTCGTCGAGCACCGAGTCGGCCGCCTGCGACAGCGCCGGTATGGTGTGCTCGCCCTGGGCGCGCAGCTGCTTCCAGCGCACGTCCACCTGCTGCCACAGCAGCGCGGCGAACAGGAAGCTGGGGCTGATGGTCTTGCCCGCGCGCACGCGCGCGTCGGTGCGTTCCAGCGCCAGTTCCACGAAATGCTCGCCGCCGGGCTGCTCCAGCACCACGTCCAGCAGCGGCAGCAGGCCTTTGTGCAGGCCGTCGGCGCGCAGCTGGCGCAGGCAGTCCATGGCATGGCCGCAGGTCAGCAGCTTGAGCATTTCGTCGAACAGGCGCGAGGCCGGCACGTTCTCGATCAGGTCGGCCATCGTGCCGATGGGTTCGCGCGTGGCCGGGTCGATGGAGCCGTTGAGCTTGGCGGCGAAGCGCACCGCGCGCAGCATGCGCACCGGGTCTTCGCGGTAGCGCCGGGCCGGATCGCCGATGATGCGGATCTGGCGCTTCTTCAGGTCGGCCACGCCGTTGTGGTAGTCGATGACTTCCTCGGTATGCGGGTCGTAGTACAGCGCGTTCATGGTGAAGTCGCGGCGCTTGGCGTCTTCTTCCTGGGTGCCGAACACGTTGTCGCGCAGGATGCGGCCGTGCTCGTCGGTCTCCTGGTCTTCCGAGGCGGGCGCGCGGAAGGTGGAGGTCTCGATGATCTCCTGGCCGAACACCACGTGCACCAGCTGGAAGCGGCGGCCGATGATGCGGGCGCGGCGAAACAGCGGCCGGATCTGCTCGGGCGTGGCGTTGGTGGCGACGTCGAAGTCCTTGGGTTCCAGGCCCACGATCAGATCGCGCACGGCGCCGCCGACGATATAGGCCTCATAGCCGTGCTGGCGCAGGACCTCGCAGACCTTGATGGCGTGACGCGACACGTTGCGGCGGTCGATGCCGTGCTTGTCGCGTGCGATGCGCTGGGGTCCCCGGGGAGCCGGCGCGAACAGTCGGCCGACGAATTTTTTTATGGTTTCTGTGATCATTTAGGACTTCGCATCTTCCATGTGGTCGAACAAGTCGATCACTTGCCAGCCGCGTTCCTGCGCGATCTTGCGCAGGGTGGGGCTGGGATTGGCGGCGATCGGACGGGTGACTTTCTCGAGCAGCGGAACATCGTTTACCGAATCGCTATAGAAGAACGATTCGGAGAAATCCGCAAGTCCCAGGTCCATGCCGGCCAGCCAGTGGTTGACGCGCAGGACCTTGCCTTCCTTGAAACTGGGGATGCCGAGGATGCGGCCGGTGTAGCGCCCGTGCAGGTATTCCGCGTCGGTGGCCACCAGGTGGGGCACGCCGAAGGCGCGCGCGATGGGCGCGGTGACGAAGCTGTTGGTGGCGGTGACGACCGCGCACAGGTCGCCGGCTTCCAGGTGCGATTGCACCAGCTCGCGCGCCGCCGGCGTCATGGACGGGCGGATCACCTCGTTCATGAAGGACTCGTGCCAGGCGGCCAGGTCGTAGGGCGCGTGCGCGGCCAGCAACCCGAGCATGAACTCGGCGGCCTGTTCGGCGGTGAGTTCGCCGCGGTTGTAGCGGTCCATCAGGTCGTCGTTGCGGCGGCGGGCGGCGTCGGGATCGCCCGCGCGGCCCGTGCGTGCCAGATAGTCGGCCCATTGATAGTCGCTGTCGAGCGGCAACAGGGTGTGATCCAGGTCGAACAGGGCGAGACGTCGGGAGGTCATTTGGGTTGCGAATCAGGGTCTGCGAGCATGGCGCGCAGCAGGGGCAGGGTGATGGGACGGCCGGTGGCCAGGGAATAGCGGTCCAGCGCGTCGAGCAGCGCCGTCAGCTTGCGGATGTCGCGTTCGTGGTGCGTGAGCATCCAGTTGATGATTTCCGGCGCCAGCTGCATGCCGCGCTCGGCGGCCTTGGCCGACAGGGCCGCCAGCTTGTCGGCGTCGGAAAGCGGATCGAGGCGGAAGACCAGGTCCCAGCCCAGGCGCGTGCGCAGGTCCTCGCGCAGCGGCATGGACAGCGGAGCGCGGTCGCCGGCCAGCGCCAGCGCGAAGGCGCGGCCGGTGGCCGCGGATTCGCGCCAGCGGTTGTACAGCGCGAACAGCGCCGCCTGGCGGCTGTCGTCCATGCGGTGCACGTCGTCGACGGCCACGAACTTGGGCATGGGCGACTTGGAATCGGCCTCGGCCAGGCGGCGCAGCATGTTTTCGCCGGTGGGGGCGTCGATGTAGACGGCGTCGCGGCGCGCGGTCAGGGCGCGCAGCAGGTGGCTGCGGCCGCAGCCCGCGGCGCCCCAGATGTACAGGGCGCGGCCGGGCGCGAGCGCGCGCACGGCGGCGAGCGCTTCGCCGTTGGGGCCGGCAATATAGTTGTTCAGCGATGGCGCTGGCGCGGGAAGAACGTCGAGCAGCAGCTGGCGGTTCATGAGAGCTTATCAATCAGGCTTTTGCGAAAGCGGGCGGTCCACATGGCGGGATTTCCGCGAGCGACTGGCCGGGTAGCGCGTCACCGGGGCCGAAAAGCCAAAAAACGGGTCCGGCGAACCCTACACTTTAAACCACCTGGGGCAGCGGTGTCGCGCCGGCCGGAAAGGGCCTGCCGGCGCGCGTTCCCGGCGCCCCGGGCGGCTTATCCCTGCCCGGGCCCGCAACATCGTAAAATGCAGGGCGTTCCACCCAAATCCCAGCAATTGTTACATACCCCACGGCATTTCACATGACGAATCAACCTACCGCCCCTCTGACCTACCGCGACGCTGGTGTCGATATCGACGCAGGCGACGCCCTGGTCGACCGTATCAAACCGCTTGCGGCCCGCACCATGCGTGCCGGAGTGCTGGCCGGTATCGGCGGCTTCGGCGGCTTGTTCGAAGTGCCCAAGACCTTCAAGGAGCCGGTGCTGGTCTCGGGCACCGACGGCGTGGGCACCAAGCTGCGCCTGGCTTTCGACTGGAACCGCCACGACACCGTGGGCATCGACCTGGTCGCCATGAGCGTCAACGACATCCTGGTGCAGGGCGCCGAGCCGCTGTTCTTCCTGGATTACTTCGGCTGCGGCAAGCTCTCGGTGGACACGGCGGCGGCGGTGGTGGGCGGTATCGCCAAGGGCTGCGAACTGTCGGGCTGCGCGCTGATCGGCGGCGAGACCGCCGAAATGCCGGGCATGTACCCCGACGGCGAGTACGACCTGGCCGGCTTTGCCGTGGGCGCGGTCGAAAAATCGGCCATCATCACCGGCAAGACCATCAAGGCCGGCGACGTGGTCCTGGGCCTGGCGTCCAGCGGCGCGCACTCCAACGGCTACTCGCTGCTGCGCAAGATCCTGGAACGCGCCAACGCCAAGCCCGACGACGATTTCCACGGCCAGCCGCTGGCCGACGTGGTCATGGCCCCGACCCGCATCTACGTCAAGCAGGTGCTGGCCGCGCTGGCCAAGCACGGCGCCGCCATCAAGGGCCTGGCCCACATCACCGGCGGTGGCCTGCTGGACAACGTGCCGCGCATCCTGCAGCCCGGCCTGTCGGCCAGGCTGCACCGCGCCAACTGGGAAATGCCCAAGCTGTTCCAGTGGCTGCAGCAGCAGGGCGGCGTCGAAGACACCGAGATGTACCGCGTATTCAACTGCGGCATCGGCATGGTGCTGGTGGTGGACCCGGCCCAGGCCGAAGCCATCGCCGCCACGCTGCGCGAGCAGGGCGAAACCGTCAGCACGCTGGGCGAAATCGTCGAGCAGCAGGAAGGCATGGCGCAGACCTTCGTCGTCTGACCGCCGTCTTTCGCGGAAAGAAAACCGCAAGGCCCGATGAGGGGCTTGCGGTTTTTTTTCGTCCCGGCCGATCGTCAGTGCGGCAGGACGGCCGCCACCGCGTCTATGGTCCGCGCCACGGCGTCGGCCGCCAGACAGTCCACGATGACACGCCCGGGTTGGGCGCGCAGCCACGTGATCTGGCGCTTGGCCAGCTGGCGCGTGGCGGCGATGCCCTGTTCGCGCGCGGCGTCCAGGTCGATCTCGCCGTCCAGGTGCGCCCACATCTGGCGGTATCCCACGCAGCGCACGGAAGGCAGGCCCGGATGCAGGTCGGCCCTGGCGTGCAGGCCGCGCACCTCGTCGAGCAGGCCCTGTTCCAGCATGGCGTCGAAGCGCTGCGCGATGCGCGCATGCAGCGCGGCGCGGTCCGAGGGTTCCAGGCTGATGGTGAGATAGCGGTGGGCGCCCTCATCGGGCTGGCGCTGGCCGCGCAGCAGCAGGGCGGACATGGGCTGGCCCGAAAGCATGCAGACCTCGAGCGCGCGCTGGATGCGTTGGCTGTCGTTGGGCGCCAGCCGCGCCGCGGTGGCCGGGTCGAGCCGCGCCAGTTCGGCATGCAGCGCCGGCCAGCCTTGCTGCGCCGCGCGCGCCTCGAGTTCGGCGCGCAGCGCCGGATCGGCCTGGGGCAGGTCGTCCAGGCCGTCGCGCAGGGCCTTGTAGTACATCATGGTGCCGCCGGCCAGAAGCGGAATGCGGCCGCGCGCGCGGACCTCGTCGATCAGGCGCAGCGCGTCGGCCACGAACTCGGCCGCCGAGTACGACTGGGCCGGATCGCGGATGTCCAGCAGGTGCTGCGGCACCAAGGCCTGTTCGGCCGGCGAGGGCTTGGCCGTGCCGATGTCCATGCCGCGATAGATGGTGGCCGAGTCCACGTTGACGATTTCCAGCGGCCAGCGCCGCGCCAGCGCCAGCGTAGACGCGCTCTTGCCGGCCGCGGTGGGGCCGGCCAGGCAGATCACCGGCGGCGCCGGATGGGATAGGGAAGTGGAAGACAAGGCTATTGCCCGCGCAGGAAGAGTTTGTCCAGGTCGGACACCGACCACTGCACCCAGGTCGGGCGGCCGTGGTTGCACTGGTCTGCGCGTTCGGTCGCTTCCATCTGGCGCAGCAGCGCGTTCATTTCTTCGAGCGTGAGCTTGCGGTTGGCGCGCACCGAGCCGTGGCAGGCCATGGTGGCCAGCAGTTCGTTGCGCTGTTCGGTCAGCAGGCGCGACACGCCCACCGCGCCCAGGTCGCGCAGCACGGCGCGCGCCAGGGTTTCGATGTCGCCGCGCGCCAGCAGCGCCGGCACGCTGCGCACCGCGATCGAGGTGGGGCCCGACGGACGCAGTTCGAAGCCGAGTTCATCGAGCTGCGCTTCGAACTCCTCGACCAGCGCCACGTCCTTTTCCTGGGCGTGGAACACCACCGGCACCAGCAGGTCCTGGCGCGGCAGGCTGCGCGCGTCCAGGGCCTGCTTGAGCTGTTCGTAGACCACCCGTTCGTGGGCGGCGTGCATGTCCACCAGCACCATGCCGCGGCGGTTCTGCGCCAGGATGTAGATGCCGTGCAGCTGCCCCAGCGCCATGCCCAGCGGATGCTCTTCGTCGGCGGGCAGGGGCGCGGCCGGCGCCGCCGCTGCCGGAGCGGGCTCGCGCAGGGTCTGGGCCTTGGGAGCCATGCCGTCGTCCAGCGGGCGGTAGAGCGATTTCCAGTCAGCCGCCGGTATGCCGGCGGGCTCGGCGTGCAGCCGGAACGGGACCTGGGTGTGCGGGCGTTGCGGCGCGGGCGAGGGCCGCAGGCCGTAGGATGCCGCGGCGCCGCCGTCGTGGGACGGCCTGGCGGGCTCGGTGGGACGGGGCGCGGGGGCCGGGGTCGAAGCCGGTGGCGCAACGGCCTGCGTCTCGAAGCCGGCGTCGTCCGGTTCGTTTGGCGTCACCGCCGACGAGCCGCCGGTCTGCGCCAGCGTCTGGCCGACGGCATGGGACACGAAGCGATGCACCGCGCCGCTGTCGCGGAAGCGCACCTCGTGCTTGGCGGGGTGGACGTTGACGTCGACCGCGGCCGGATCGATGTCCAGGAACAGCACGTAGGCCGGCTGGCGGTCGCCGTGCAGCACGTCCGCGTAGGCCGCGCGCAGCGCGTGGCTGACGGTGCGGTCGCGCACGTAGCGGCCGTTGACGTACAGGTACTGGCGGTCGGCCCGGGCGCGCGCGGCGGTGGGGCGGGTGATCATGCCGGCCAGGCTGACATTGCCCACCGAGTGCGACAGCAGCAGGCCGTGCTCGGCGAACTCGGCGCCCAGCACGTCGCGGATGCGCTGCGGCGGCTCGGCCGGCAGCCATTGGCGCTGCGCGCGGTCGTGGTGGAACAGGCGGAACGCGATCTGCGGGTGCGCCAGCGCGATGCGCTCCATCGCGTCGACGCAATGGCCGAACTCCGTGGCCTCGGAACGCAGGAACTTGCGGCGGGCCGGCACGGCGTCGAACAGCTGGCGCACGTCCACCGTGGTGCCGGGCGGGCCCGAGGCGGGGCTGACCTGCATGCTGCCGGCGTCGATCTGCCAGGCGTGCTCGCCGTCGCGGGTGCGGGAAATGATGCTTACCTGCGCCACCGACGCGATCGAGGCCAGGGCCTCGCCGCGAAACCCCATGGAAGCCACCGACTCCAGCTCGTCGAGCGAGCGGATCTTGCTGGTGGCGTGGCGCGCCAGCGCCAGCGGCAGTTCCTCGGGCGGGATGCCGCCGCCGTCGTCCGTGACGGCGATACGGCGGATGCCGCCGCCTTCGAGCCGCACTTCGATCGCGCGCCCGCCAGCGTCGATCGCGTTCTCGAGGATTTCCTTGAGCACGGAAGCGGGCCGCTCGATGACCTCGCCGGCAGCGATCTGGCTGATCAGCAGGTCGGGAAGCGCAAGAATGGAACGGCGGTCGGTCATGTGGCTGGATATTTCTGGCATGGCTATGCGGACGATTTTAGCGTCATGGATGCCTGGGCTATAGTCGCTGACACGTTCCCACCTCAAGGTTGGCTTGATGCTCGAATTTTTCAATATGGTGCTCCACATCGACCAAACGCTGGGCGTCTGGGTCGAGCAATACGGCGTGTGGGTGTACCTGGTGCTGTTCCTGATCGTCTTCGCGGAGACGGGGCTGGTGGTCCTGCCCTTCCTGCCCGGGGATTCGCTGCTCTTCATCGCCGGGGCGTTCGGCGCCACCGGCCACATCGATCCCTTCCTGATGGCGGCCCTGCTGATCGCCGCGGCCATCATCGGCAATACCGTCAACTACACGATCGGCCGCTATATCGGGCCGCGAGTGTTCTCGATGAACCTGCGTTTCCTGGACCGCGGCGCGCTGATGCGCACGCACGCGTTCTATGAAAAGCACGGCGGCAAGACCATCGTGATGTCGCGCTTCATCCCGGTCGTGCGCACCTTCGCGCCCTTCGTGGCCGGCGTGGCCGACATGTCGCTGGCGCGCTTCCAGATGTTCAATATCCTGGGCGCGCTGCTGTGGGTGGTGAGCCTGGTGGCCGCGGGCTATTTCTTCGGCAACATCCCGCTGGTGCGCGAGCACCTGAACACCATCGTGCTGATCGGACTGGCCGCGGCCATCGTGCCGGTGGTGGGCGCCGGGCTGTTCAAGCTGATCAAGGCCCGGCGGGGCAGCTAGCTCACATCCCCCAGCCGCGCCAGCGGCGGGTTGGCGGTGAAATACCGCTGGATGCCGGTCATCATGGCCTGCGCCAGCTTGTCCTGGTGCGAGGCGCTGCGCAGCAGCGCTTCTTCCTGCGGGTTGCTGATGAAGGCGGTCTCGACCAGCACCGAGGGGATGTCCGGCGCCTTCAGCACCGCGAAGCCGGCCTGTTCGACGCTGTTCTTGTGCAGCCGGTTGATCTTCTTGATTTCGTCCAGGAAGGCGCTGCCGACCTTGAGCGAATCGTTGATCTGCGCGGTGGTGGACAGGTCCAGCAGCACCTTGGCGACCTGGCGGTCGTGGCCGCCCAGGTTGACGCCGCCGATCAGGTCGGCCGCGTTTTCCTTGTCGGCCATCCAGCGCGCCTGGGCGCTGGTGGCGCCGCGCTGCGACAGCGCGAACACCGAGGAGCCGTTGGCCGAGGGCTTGACCCAGGCGTCGGCGTGGATCGAAATGAACAGGTCGGCGCGCACCCGCCGCGCCTTCTGCACGCGCACGTGCAGCGGCACGAAATAATCGTCGTCGCGCGTCAGGTAGGCGCGCATGTAGGGCTGGCTGTCGATCAGCGCCTTCAGGCGCCGGGCGATGCGCAGCACCACGTCTTTCTCGCGCAGGCCGCTGCGGCCGATGGCGCCGGGGTCCTCGCCGCCGTGGCCCGGGTCCAGCGCGATGGTCAGCATGCGCTGCTTGCCGCGGCTGGCGGTGGCCGGCGGCGGCTTGGGCGTGGAGGGCAGGGGCGCGGCGGGCTGCTGGCCCGGCACGCGCGGCGGTTCGGGCGGATCGGCGCGGGTCACCGGGTTGCGCTGGATGTCTTCGAGGATGCGCGCCAGCGGGTCGTCCACGTCGGGGCCGCTCTGCTTGTTCAGGATGGCGATCAGCGGGTCCTGGGCGATCTTCGGGTACAGGTCCAGCACCAGCCGGTACTGGTAGTCGGCCACGGGCTTGAGGGTGAACACCTGCGGCGCCACGGGCTGCTTCAGGTCGAACACCAGGCGCACCACGTTGGGGCGGTTCTGCGCCACGCGCAGGCTCTGGATGTAGGGATCGTCCGGCCGCACCTTGGAGATCAGGTCGTTCAGCGCGGCGCTGATGGTCAGCCCTTCGATGTCCACCACCAGGCGGTGGGGGTTTTCCAGTGTGAATTGTTCGGCCTTGAGCTCGCTGTCGAGTTCGAGCGTGACCCGGGTGTATTCGTCGGCCGGCCAGGTCCGCACGGCGAGGATGGTCGCGGCCTGGGCCAGGCGCGGCAGGACCGGCAGGACGAGCAGGGTGGCTGCGACGCTGATCAGGCGGCGCCGGGTGGCGCCTGCCGAGGGGAGGGCGCCGCTGGGGGCGGGGGGACAATCGCGTTCAACCATGTTTGTCCTCGGGCGGTGTACGCGGTCAGGGTGGCGTCGCGTCCCTCGCCGGCGTAGGCCAGGGAAATCAGCAGGTCGGGCGGGGGTAAAAGACCCTCCGCCCGTTCAGGCCATTCGATCAAAACGACCGCGTCGTCACGCAGCAAATCCCGGAATCCTGCGTCCAACCATTCGCGCGAATCACTAAATCTATAAAAATCAAGGTGATAGAAGTATAAGTTAGAAACTTTATAGGATTCAAGTAGGGCGTAGCTCGGACTTTTGATTCGGCCGGTGATGCCGCATTCGCGCAACAATGCCCGTGTGAACGCCGTTTTTCCGGCTCCGAGGTCTCCGCGCAGGTGGATATGGGCGCCCGCCGGTCCGCCCTGGCGGCCGGACACCATGGGGGCGAGCTGGCGCGCCAGCGACTCGGTGGCGGCCTCGGAGGGCAGGTGCAAGGTCAGGCTGCAGAGAGGGGCGGACATGGCGCGGGGCGAGTGGTAAAAACAGTGAAGAAAGCTCGAAGGTACGCGCAATTATAGGAATGCGGGTTTCTGCTAACCTAGTATTGATTGTCATTCTCAATTTCCCGTGGCCGGCGCGCCGCAGCCGGCCGCGATCGACGTAGCCACGGAGTTGCAAGCGCCATGAAGACCCGCATCGAAAAAGACACGTTCGGCCCCATCGAGGTGCCCGAAGACCATCTCTGGGGCGCCCAGACGCAGCGCTCGCTGCATTTCTTCGCGATTTCCACCGAAAAAATGCCGGCCCCGCTGGTCGAGGCCATGGCGCGCCTGAAGCGCGCGGCCGCCAAGGTCAACGCGGACCTGGGCGAACTCGATCCCAAGATCGCCGACGGCATCGTCCGCGCGGCCGACGAGGTGATCGCGGGCAAATGGCCCAACGAATTCCCGCTGTCGGTCTGGCAGACCGGCTCGGGCACGCAGAGCAACATGAACATGAACGAGGTGCTGGCCAACCGCGCCTCCGAGCTGCTGGGCGGCGTGCGCGGCGAAGAGCGCAAGGTCCACCCCAACGACCACGTCAACCGCGGGCAGTCGTCCAACGACACCTTCCCCACCGCCATGCACGTGGCGGCCGCCGTGCAGGTCGAGCACCACCTGCTGCCCGCGCTGAAGGCCTTGCGCGCCACGCTGGCCGCCAAGAGCGCGGCCTTCTACGACATCGTCAAGATCGGCCGCACCCACCTGCAGGACGCCACGCCGCTGACCCTGGGCCAGGAACTGTCGGGCTACGTCGCCCAGCTCGACCTGGCCGAGCAGCAGATCCGCGCCACGTTGCCGGGGCTGCACCAGCTCGCCATCGGCGGCACCGCGGTCGGCACCGGCCTGAACGCGCATCCGCAGTTCAGCGCCAAGGTGGCCGCCGAACTGGCGCACGCCACCGGCACGGCCTTCGTGTCGGCCCCCAACAAATTCCAGGCGCTGGCCTCGCACGAAGCGCTGCTGTTCGCGCACGGCGCGCTCAAGGCGCTGGCGGCCGGCCTGATGAAGATCGCCAACGACGTGCGCTGGCTGGCCAGCGGCCCGCGTTCCGGCCTGGGCGAGATCAGCATTCCCGAGAACGAGCCGGGCAGCTCCATCATGCCGGGCAAGGTCAATCCCACGCAGTGCGAGGCCGTCACCATGCTGGCCGCGCAGGTGATGGGCAACGACGTGGCGATCAACATCGGCGGGGCCAGCGGCAATTTCGAACTCAACGTGTACAAGCCGCTGGTGATCCACAACTTCCTGCAGTCGGTGCGCCTGCTGACCGACGGCATGGCCAGCTTCGACCAGCATTGCGCGGCCGGCATCGAGCCCAACCGCGAGCGCATCGCCGAACTGGTGGACCGTTCGCTGATGCTGGTGACGGCGCTCAACCCGCACATCGGCTACGACAAGGCCGCGCAGATCGCCAAGAAGGCCCACAAGGAAGGCCTGTCCTTGAAGGAGTCGGCGCTGGCGCTGGGTTATCTGACCGAGGCGCAGTTCGCGGAATGGGTCGTTCCGGCGGCTATGACTAATAAATAGGTCCCCCCCCGAAGCGCTGCGCGCTTCCCCCCCGGGGGGGCGTCGCTGCGGACCGGCGGAGCCGGATCCGCGCGACCCGGGTCGGGGGAGGGCGGCTGTTCAGGGGCGTGCTTTTTTCTAGCCTGTGAGCATCAGCCACAACGGGATCGACAGCGCCGAGAACAGCGTTCCCAGCGAAATCAGCACCGCGACCATGCGGCCGTCGCCGCCCATGCGCATGGCCAGCACGTAGGCCGCGGAGGCCGTGGGCAGCGCCGCGAACAGCAGCAGCATGCGGGCTTCGAGCGGCGGCAGGCCCAGCAGGCGCGCTACCAGCCACGCAATCGCGGGCAGCGCCAGCAGCTTGACCGACAGCATCCAGCCGATCAGCGCGCCATAGCCCTTGCCGCCTTCCCAGGACAGGCTGGCGCCCACGCAGATGATGCCCAGCGCGATGGCGGCCGCGCCCAGCCTGGCCAGCACCGTGTCCACCGGGCCGGGCAGTTGCAGCCCGGCCAGATTACAGGCCAGTCCCAGCAGGGTGGAGACCAGCAGCGGATTGCGCGCCAGTTCGCGCAGCAGGCTGCCGCCGCTGTGGCGCGCCAGTCCGTAGACCGCGGCGAGGTTGGCCATGGGCACCGCGAAGCCCACGATCAGCGCCATGACGGTCTGGCCCTGCGTGCCGCCCAGGCTGGCCGACAGCGCCAGGCCGATATAGGTATTGAAGCGATAGCCGCATTGCGCCGACGAGGCCAGCGCCAGCGACGAGGGCCGCAGCACCGGCCCGGCCAGCCACGACAGCGCCACGCCCGAGCCGATGACGGCGGCCGTGGCCTGCAGCAGCATGGCGGCGTTGCCGGCCGTGATGGGCGTGCGGATGATGGATTGGAACAGCAGCGCGGGGAACAGCACGAAGTAGACCAGCCGTTCCGTTCCGGCAAAGAATTCGCGCGAAAAACCGAGTTTGTGACGCAGCGCCCAACCTAGCGCAACCAGCATGAAATCAGGGAAAACCAGGAGGGCTACCGACATGGGCGAGTACGATTTGATGGGCGTCAAGCGCGCCGCGGCGCGCTATGCGACTGTAAGCATTTGCTGCTATTCTCCGACATTCTGGCGGCCGCGTGTGCCACAAGCAACCAACAAAAGCAGTGCGATTCGACCAGCACCCTAGCCGCGCGCCGTCTAAGTCAATGGCTGACCCGTCTACAGGCGGGCACATCACGCAGGGTCCCGTTCACATACGGGCTCGCATTATTGGAGGAAACACTTCTATGAACAACGTCCGCTCCCTGGCTGCGGCCATCGCTCTGGCCGCCGGCGCCCTCGGCGTTTCAGCCGCCCACGCCGCCGACGCATACCCGAGCAAGCCGATCCGCGTCATCGTTCCGTTCGCGCCTGGCGGTTCCACCGACATCATCGCGCGCCTGGTGACGCAGCGCATGAGCCAGGAACTGGGCCAGCCCATGGTCGTGGAAAACAAGGGCGGCGCCGGCGGCGCCATCGGCGCTTCGGAAGCCGCGCGCGCCGATGCCGACGGCTACACGCTGTCGATCGCCACCGTGTCGACGATGGCCGTCAACCCCGCCTGCCGCCCCAATGACCTGCCCTACGATCCGATCAAGGATTTCCAGCCGGTCACCAACTTCGCCAACACCGCCAACGTGGTGGCCGTGAACCCGAAGTTCCCCGCCAAGGATTTCAAGGGCTTCCTGGAAGAGCTGAAGAAGAACCCGGGCAAGTACTCCTACGGCAGCTCGGGCACCTGCGGCGTGCTGCACCTGATGGGCGAATCGTTCAAGATGGCCACCGGCACGGACATCGTGCACGTGCCGTACAAGGGCTCGGGCCCGGCCGTGGCTGACGCCGTCGGCGGCCAGATCGAAATCATCTTCGACAACCTGCCGTCGTCGATGCCGCAGATCCAGGCCGGCAAGCTGCGCGCCATGGCCATCGCGTGGCCGGACCGCATCGCCGCCATCAAGGACGTGCCGACCTTCAAGGACGCCGGCTTCCCGGTGCTGAACCAGCCGGTCTGGTACGGCCTGCTGGCGCCCAAGGGCACGCCGATGGACGTCGTGAACAAGCTGCGCGACGCCGCCGTGGTGGCCCTGAAGGACCCCAAGGTCATCAAGGCGCTGGACGACCAGGGCTCGGCCCCGTCGGGCAACACGCCCGAGGAATTCGCCAAGGAAATCAAAGAGCAGTACGACTGGGCGAAGGACGTCGTGAAGAAGCAGAACATCAAGCTGGACTGATGGCGCGCGGGGCGGCGCTGTCCGCCCCGGCTGCATGAATCACGGGCGCCTTCGGGCGCCCGTTGCATTTTGCGCGCGGCCCGCCCGCGTCAGGCGATATCGTCGAGCGCGGCCAGGCGCGCGGCGCAGCCGGCCTTGAGCCGGTCTATCAGGTCGCGGTGCAGCGCCGACAAGGGGTCCTGGTTGCGCACCATGATGCTGATGGGCACGCGCAGCGGCGGGTCCAGCCGGCGCAGGTGCATGCCGGGGCGCAGCATGGCCTGCGCGGTGATCGCGTCCACGATGGCGTCGCCGCAGCCGGCGTCCACCAGCGCGCAGCCCACGTAATGGGTCTGCACCTGGATGGCGACCTGCGGGTCCAGGCCCTGCGCGTCCAGCGCCATCTGCAGCAGCGCGCCGGAGGCGTCGCACGCGTCCAGCACGATCAGCGTATTGCCCGCCATGTCGGACAGCTCGGCCAGCCGCAGCGGCCCGCGGCCGGGCTTGCGGCTCAGGTGCACCAGCTCGGTGTGGCCCAGGCCCATGCGGGTCAGGCCGGGATAGTCGTTGGTGTCGAAGGTGATGGCCAGGTCCAGTTCGCGCGTGAGCAGGCCCTGCACCAGCTCGGCGCTGTGATGGGTGTGGATGTCGAAGGTGATGCCGGGCTGCGCGTCGCGGCTGTCGCGCACCACGCCGGGCAGCAGCCCCAGGCCCAGCGCGGGCGCGCAGCCCAGGCGCAGATGGCCGTGGGGGCGGTCGCGCAGGCTGGCGGCCAGCCGGCGCACGCTGTTGAGGTCCTGGTTCAGGCGCGCGACCTCGGGGGTGAGGATCTCGGCCTCGCGCGTGGCCACCAGCCGGCCCTTGACGCGTTCGAACAGCTTGAAGCCCAGCTGGGCCTCGGCGTGCGCCAGCAGCTTGCTGGCCGCGGGCTGCGAAATGTGCAGCGCGGCGGCGGCCTCGGTCAGCGAACCGGTGCGGCGGATCGCTTCGAAAATCTCGATGTGGCGCAGGCGCATGGCACGGGCGGGAAAGTCGATGAAAAACCGGATTCTATGCCGGATACGGCGGCGCGGCGCGTTGCTATGATGGACGCCTGCCGCCATGCCGGCGAACCAAGGAGCTTCCCATGCGCGCACCCGGTCCCGCCGCAGCGATCCTGCTGGCCGCCGTCCTGGCCCTTCCGGCCGCCATGTCCTCCGCCTGGGCGCGCACGCCCCAGGCGGCCGAAGACCTCAATCCCGAAGCCGCCAGCGGCACGCAGGCGCGCCAGCTGGCCCGCGCAAAGCATTTCATGATGGCCTCGGCCAATCCGCTGGCCACGCGCGCCGGCGACGAGATGCTGCGCCGCGGCGGCAGCGCGGTGGACGCGGCCATCGCGGCCCAGCTGGTGCTGAACCTGGTCGAGCCGCAATCGTCCGGCATCGGCGGCGGCGCCTTCATGGTGCTGTATACGGCCGGCGGCGGCGCCATCCAGACCTACGACAGCCGCGAGACCGCGCCCGCGGCCGCCCGCCGCGACCGCTTCCTCGACGCCGCGGGCAAGCCGCTGCCGTTCGCGCAGTCGGTCAACAACGGCATGGCGGTGGCCGTGCCGGGCCTGCTGCGCGGCCTGGAACTGGCGCACCGGGAGCACGGCGTGCTGCCCTGGGCCGAGCTGTTCCAGCCGGCGATCCGGCTGGCCGAGCAGGGCTTCGCCGTATCGCCGCGCCTGCACAAGCTGCTGGCGGGCAACAAGGAACTGCCCAGGCAGCAGGCCGCCGCGGCCTATTTCTACGCGCCCGACGGCTCGCCCTGGCCGGTCGGGCACATGCTGAAGAATCCCGAATTCGCGCGCACGCTGCGCGCGGTGGCGCAGCAGGGCGCGGACGCGTTCTACCAGGGCGAGATCGCGCGCGACATCGTCGCCGCGGTGCAGGGCCATGCCGTGCCCGGCGACCTCACCGAGGCCGACCTGGCCGCCTACCGCGCCGTCAAGCGCGATCCCGTCTGCGGCGCCTATCGCGGCTATCGGCTGTGCGGCATGGGGCCGCCCAGCAGCGGCCCGCTGGCCGTGCTGCAGATGCTGGGCGAACTCGAGCAATACCCCATCGGCCGCTACGCGCCGGGCAGCGTGGAGGCGGTGCATTACTTCTCCGAGGCCGGCCGGCTGGCGTTCGCCGACCGCGATTTCTACGTGGCCGACCCGTCCTTCGTGCAGGTGCCCGTGAACGCCTTGCTGGACCCCGCCTACCTGCGCGCGCGCGGCGCGCTGATACGGCCGGACCGCAGCATGAAGGTCGCCTTGCCCGGCGACCCCGAAGGCAAGCTGCTGTCGCTGGGCAAGGACGACGCGCTGGAGCTGCCGTCCACCAGCCATCTGGTGGCGGTCGACGCCAAGGGCAACGCGCTCAGCATGACGACCACCATCGAAAGCGAATTCGGCAGCAAGATCTTCGTGCGCGGCTTTCTGCTGAACAACGAGATGACGGACTTTTCCTCGTCCTACCAGGACCCCGAAGGCCGGCTCGTGGCCAACCGCATCGAACCCGGCAAGCGCCCGCGCAGCTCGATGGCGCCCATGATCGTGCTGCGCGACGGCAAGCCGTACCTGCTGGTGGGCTCGCCCGGCGGCAGCGCCATCATCAATTACGTCGCCAAGACGGTGGTGGGCGTGCTGGACTGGGGCCTGGACATCCAGGCCGCCATCGACCTGCCCAACATGGGCAGCCGCAACAAGGACACCGAACTCGAAAAAGGCACGCCGCTGGAGGCGCTGGCGCCCGAGCTCGAACGCATGGGGCATCCCGTGCGCATCACCGAGTTTCCCAGCGGCATCCACGGCATCGTGATCGGGCCCGAGGGGCTGCAGGGCGGGGCGGACCCGCGGCGCGAAGGCGTGGCGTCGGGAGGGTAGGATGGGTGTAGCGCGAGACTATATGAATAAAAATTCGAATTCCGAGCGCGCGTAACCCATCGGGCGGCGCGAGCCGCCATTTTTTATGCTTGCCACGAAAATCGGCGGCTTTCGCTGCCCGATGGGTTGCGCGCGCTCGATACCTGAGTTCTTGCTCAAGGATTCTCGCGCTCCACCCCTCCTACGACCCGTCTCCCCGCGCTCCCTCGGCCCCGAGATCCGGCGGCAATCTCCGCAGCGTCGCCGGCGTGCGCGACAGCTTGATCGGGGAGCCGACCCCGCGGTAGTCGCCCTGTTCCAGCACCATGCCGCGATGCCGGGTATGCGGGTGCGCCAGCGCCTGGTCCACGGTGAGCACCGCGGCGGCGGGCACGCCGTTGCGCAGCAGGCGGTCGGCCAGTTCGGCGGCGTCGAATCCGGCCAGCAGCGCCGACAGGTCGGCGCGCAGCGCCTGGCGGTTCCGCAGGCGGTCGGCGTTGGCGGCGTAGCGCGGGTCTTCGGCCAGCGCGGGCGCTTCCAGCGTCTGCGCCAGCAGCGCGAACTGGCGGTTGTTGCCCACCGCCAGGAAGATCGGGCCGCTGGCCGTGGGCAGGGTTTCGTAGGGCGCGATGTTGGGATGCGCGTTGCCGCTGCGCGCCGGCACCTTGCCGCTGTAGAAGTAGTTGGGCGCGTGCGGATGCAACAGCGACAGGGCGCAGTCGTACAGCGTGATATCGAGGAACTGGCCCAGGCCGCTGCGCACGCGCTCGTTGAGCGCGAGCAGGATGGCCACCGCCGCGTTCAGGCCCGTCACCATGTCCACCACCGGCAGGCCGACGCGGGTGGCTTCGCCGTCGGCCTCGCCGTTGACGCTCATCAGCCCGCACATGGCCTGGGCGCAGGCGTCGTAGCCCGGCAGGCCGCCCAGTGGCCCGTCGGCGCCGAAGCCGCTGACCCGGCAATGGATCAGCGCGGGGAATTCCTGTTTCAGCGTCTCGTATCCCAAGCCCCATTTCTCCAGCGTGCCGGGCTTGAAGTTCTCCACCAGCACGTCGGCGTCGGCCAGCAGCCGGCGCAGCAGCTCCTGGCCCGCAGGCTGCGACAGGTCCAGCGTCATGCCTTCCTTGTTGCGGTTCACGCCGACGAAGTAGGAGGCCGTGGCGCCCAGGAAGGGCGGCCCCCAGCCGCGCGTCTCGTCGCCGCCGGGCGGCTCGATCTTGAGCACATCGGCGCCGTGGTCGGCCAGGATCTGCGTGCAATAGGGGCCGCCCAGCACGCGCGACAGGTCGATGACCTTGCAGCCGGCCAGGGCGCCGGCATTGGGGAGGGTTGCTGCCATGGAAAAGTCCTTCAGTCGATGGAGACGTGGGCGCTGGCGATGACGTCGCGCCACTTGGGCACTTCGGCCGTGATGAAGGCGGACAGGCCTTGCGGCGTCTTGTCCTGCGCCTCGACGATGCCCTGGCTGCGCAGCGTGTTGGCCACCTCGGGGTCGGCCAGCGCGCTCTGGAAGGCTTTGTTCAGGGTCTCCACGACCGGCGCCGGGGTATTTTTGGGCGCGACGATGCCGAAGAACACGCTGACGTCATAGCCCTTGAGGCCCTGTTCGGACAGCGTGGGCAGGTCGGGCAGGGCGTCGGAACGTTGCGCGCTGGCCAGGCCGATGGCGCGCAGCTTGCCGGCCTTGACGTAGGGCAGCGCGGTCAGGATGTCGGTGAACGACATGGACACCTGCCCGCCCAGCAGGTCGTTCAGCGCCGGGCCGGTGCCCTTGTAGGGAATGTGCATGATCTGGGTGCCGGCCATGCGGTTGAACAGAATGCCGGCCAGGTGCGAGGACGCGCCGTTGCCCGACGAGGCGTAGCTCAGCGCGTCCGGGTTTTTCTTGGCGTAGGCGATCAGTTCCTGCACGTTGGTGGCCGGCACCGACGGGTTCACCACCAGGATGTTGGGCAGGTGGCCGATACGGATGATGGGGGCGAAGCTGGTCTGCGGATCGTAGCCCTGCTTCTTGTACAGGCTGACGTTGATGGCCAGCGGCCCGGAAGTGCCGAACAGCAGCGTGTAGCCGTCGGGCTTGGCGTTGGCCACGTATTCCGAGCCGATATTGCCGCCCGCGCCGCTGCGGTTCTCGACGATGACGTTCTGCTTCAGCGGCTGCCTGAGCTTGTCGGCCAGGCGGCGCGCCAGGGCGTCGGTGGGGCCGCCGGGCGGGAAGGGCACGACCAGGGTGACCGGGCGTTCCGTGGGGAAGGCCTCGGCCGCCAGCGCGGGCGCCGCGGGCAGGGCCGCGGCGGCGGCCAGCAGCAAGGGGGCGAAGTAGCGGTTCATGTTTGTCTCCAGTGGTGGATGCGCGCCGGCTGTGCCGCCGGCGTCGGTTTACAGCGCGTATTGCAGGATTTCCCGGCAGGCGGCGCTTTCGTCGGGCGGGATGGCGTAGGGATCGCGCGGGCCCAGGCGATGCAGCAGCACCTGGTCGGCCAGCCTGGCGCGAGCGGCCAGCGGCGGGTCCGCGGCTTCCCAGCGCAGCGCGGCCAGGGACACCGCGTGGTACAGCAGCGACGCGGCCTGGCGCGCCAGCTCGGCGCGGTTTTCCCGCGCGGCGTGTTCGGCCAGCGCGTAGGTCTGTTCCAGCGCGCGGGCCTGCATGTCGGCCAGTTCGGGCGGGCAGGGCGCGCCCTCGGCCAGCAGGCGCTCGATGTGGGCGCGCAGCGCCGGCAGCGATTGTTCGCGCGTGATGGCGCGCAGCACGTCCAGCGCCACGATGTTGCTGGTGCCTTCCCAGATCGAGCCCAGATGCGCGTCGCGCACCAGGCGCGGTTCGGTCCACTCCTCGATATAGCCGCAGCCGCCGCGCACCTCCATGGCGTCGCCGGTCACTTTGCGGGCGTCGCGGCAGGCGCGGAACTTGATGAGCGGGGTCAGGATGCGCGCCAGCGCCGGATCGCCGCCGCCCTGGTCGGCCTCGGCCAGCGCGCGCGCGGTCTGGAACATGACGCTGCGCGCCTGTTCGGCCCAGACCGTCATCTTGACCAGCTGGCGCTGCATCAGCGGCATGTCGATGAGCCGCTTGCCGAAGGCGCGGCGGTGCTGCGAGAAATACACCGCCTCGGTGACGGCGCGGCGCATCAGGCCGGCCGCGCGCATGCCGTTGGACAGGCGCGAGTTGTTGATCATGTCGGCCATCTGCTTGAAGCCGCGGCCGCGTTCGCCCACCAGCCAGGCCACGGCGCCTTCCAGGCGGATTTCGCCGCTGGCCATGGAGCGCGTGCCCAGCTTGTCCTTCAGGCGCAGGATGCGGTAGTGGTTGTGGCCGCCGCCGGGCAGGTCGCGCGGCAGCAGGAACAGCGACACCCCCTCCAGGCCGGGCTGCGGCTCGCTGCGGGCCAGCACCATGGCGTAGCCCGCGTCGGGGTTGGAGCAGAACCACTTGTCGCCCGACAGGCGCCAGCTGCCGTCGTCCTGCCGTTCGGCCGTGACCTCCGTGGCGCTGACGTCCGAACCCGCGCCTTGCTCCGTCATGAACATGGCGCCCTGGCGCAGCGCGTCGAAATCCTGCGTCGTCACCTGCGGCAGCACGCGCGCCACCAGGTCGGCGTCGCCGAACTTGCGCAGCGTGCGGGCCAGCGAATCCGTCATGCTGACCGGGCAGCACAGGCCGAACTCGGCCTGCACGAACAAATGGCTCAGCGCGTATTTGGCGGCGGCCGGCATGGGCTCGGGCCAGCCCAGCACCCCGCCGCGGTGCGACAGCGCGGCCAGGCCGAACTCGCTGTAGGCCAGGCGTTCCAGTTCCACATAGGCCGGGTGCTTGTCGATGCGGGATTCGTCCTGGCCGGCGCGGCTGCGCACCGACAGCGTGGGCGGATGCTTGTCGGCCGTGGCGGCCAGCTCGTCCATCAGGCCGCCGGCCAGCTCGCCGAGCCGCTCCAGGTGCGGCAGCAGGTGCGCGTGCAGCGCCGGCGGCAGGTAGCGCCGGCACAGCGCCGCGGCATAGGGGTCGGCGTGGAACAGGTTCAGGCCGCGCGCATCCGGAATCGGGGTGGCGGCGGGCGTGGCGGTCTTGACGGGGGCATCCATGGCGGCATCCTGCGCAAAACGGGGGATGCCTCATGGTGCTTGCCTGGATTAATCTATACAAATACTGTTTTGATTTAGAACAATCCAAAAAAAGTATAGATAGGCAAATCAAAGGGAACGCGCATGGATCTGGACCCGCGCCTGCTGCGGTATTTCATCGCCGTGGCCGAAGAGCGCCATTTCAGCCGGGCCGCCGTGCGACTGCACATCTCGCAGCCGCCGCTGAGCTACGCCATCCGGCAGCTGGAGGAAAACGTCGGCGCGCGCCTGCTCAACCGCAGCAGCCGCCACGTGGAACTGACCGACGCCGGCCAGGTGCTGTACCGCGAGGCCCAGACCCTGCTGCGCCAGGCCGAGGACGTGCGCACGCTGGTGCAGCGGGTGGACGCCGGCCTGCGCGGCAGGCTGCGCATCGGTTTCGTGGGGTCGATGCTGTACCGCGGCCTGCCCGCGCTGCTCAATGCGATGCGGGCCGAGCTGCCCGACGTCGAGCATGTGCTGACCGAGCTGAACTCGCACGACCAGATCGAGGCGGTGCGCCGCGGCGAGCAGGACCTGGGCTTCATCCACGCCAATCCCCTGCCGCCGGGCGTGCAGGCGCGCGACCTGGTGGCCGAGCCTTTCGTGGTGTGCCTGCCGCAGGACCACCGGCTGGCCGGCCGCGAATCGCTGCGGCTGGACGAACTGGCGGGGGACGATTTCGTGTTCTTCGCCCGCGCGGCCTCGCCCAGCTACTACGAGACGGTGCTGGCCATGTGCGTATCGGCCGGCTTCATGCCCGTGATCCGCCACGAGGTGCGGCACTGGCTGAGCGTGGCCTCGCTGGTCTCGCAAGGGCTGGGCGTGTCCATCGTGCCCGCCTGCCTGTCGCGCAGCGGCCTGGCGGGCACGCGCTTCATTGCCTTCGAGCACGCCGCGCGCTCGGTCAGCCAGGCGATCTGGCCGCAGGCCATGCGCACGCCGCTGCAGGAAAAAGCCCTGGAACTGGTGGCGCGGCACTATGCCGGGGCCGGGACATTGGGGGTACACTGACCCGGCCATGTCCTACCGATCGATCCAGCCGCTGACGCGCCGCAAGCGTTTCATTACCCGGCTGCGCCACTGCGGCCCTCCGGCGAAGCACTGAAACCCGTTCCAGGGCTTTTCGGTTTCTTCTCCGGAGTCGATCGTGGATCTTCCCTTTTCGTTTCGTCCGCGCCTCTTGAGCGCGTTGCGCGGTTACGACCGCATCCGTTTCGTGCAGGACCTGGGCGCCGGCCTCACGGTCGCCGTGGTCGCGCTGCCGCTGGCCATGGCCTTCGCCATCGGCTCGGGCCTCAAGCCGGAAGCGGGCCTGTTCACCTCCATCATCGCGGGCTTCCTGGTCGCCCTGCTCGGCGGCAGCCGGGTGCAGATCGGCGGGCCGGCGGGCGCGTTCATCGTCATCGTCTACGACATCGTGCAGCAGTACGGCGTGGCCAACCTCATCATCGCCACTGCGCTGTCCGGCGTGCTGCTGTTCGTGATGGGGCTGCTCAGGCTGGGCACGCTGGTGCGCTTCATCCCGGTGGCCGTCATCATCGGTTTCACCAACGGGATCGCGGTGCTGATCGCGCTGTCGCAGGTCAAGGACTTCCTGGGCCTGGCGATCCCCGAGATGCCGGGCGATTTCTTCGGCATCCTGGGCGCGCTGGGCAGCCACCTGTCCTCCTTCAATCCCTGGGCCGCGGGCGTGGCGGTGGCGTCGCTGGCGCTCATCGTGGCCTGGCAGCGCTGGCTGCCGAAATGGGGCGGACCCAGGGCCGCGCCGCTGGCGCGGGTGCCGGGCTCCATCGTCGCGCTGGTGCTGGCCACGGCCGCGGTGGCCCTGTTCGGCCTGCCGGTGGAGACCATAGGCAGCCGCTTCGGCGGCATACCGGCGGCGCTGCCGGACTTCACGCTGCCGGCGTTCAGCTGGGAATCGGCCCGCTACCTGCTGATGCCCACGATCACGCTGGCGCTGCTGGGCGCGATCGAATCGCTGCTGTGCGCGCGGGTGGCCGACGGCATGATCGGCGACCGCCACGACCCCAACCAGGAACTGATGGCGCAGGGCATCGCCAACTTCGCCACGCCGTTCTTCGGCGGCATGCCGGCCACCGGCACCATCGCCCGCACCGTGACCAACGTGAAAAGCGGCGCCACCAGCCCGATCGCGGGCATGACGCACGCCGTGGTGCTGCTGCTGGTGATCCTGGTGGCCGCGCCGCTGGCGTCTTCCATCCCGCTGGCCACGCTGGCGGCCATCCTGATGTTCGTGGCCTGGAACATGGGCGAGTGGCGCGAATTCGCGCGCCTCAAGACCTACCGGCTGCCTTACCGCGTGACGCTGCTGTCGGTGTTCCTGCTGACGGTGGTGTTCGACCTGACGGTGGCGGTGCAGTTCGGCATCTTCGCCGCCTGCCTGACCTTCATCTACCGCATTTCCAGCCTGTCGCGCGCCGAACGCCTGACGCCGGCCGAGCAGCCGGCGCTGGCCGGGCTGGAGGCGCAGGTGGCGGTATGGCGGCTGTACGGCACCGTGTTCTTCGGCGCGACCAAGCTGGTGGAGTCGCTCGAGGACCATTTGCCGGCGCGCGCGCTGGTGCTGGACCTGAAGAACGTGATCTACGTGGACTCGACCGGGGCCGAGGCGCTGGAAAGCCTGAGCCGGGCCTGCGAGGCGCACGGCGTGCGGCTGATGGTCTCGGGCCTGCTGGGCCAGCCGCTGGACATCGTGCGCCGCGTCGGCCTGTACCAGCGGCTGCTTGGCGACCTGCGGCCGGACGTGGCCGGCGCCACGGCGGCGGCCGTGGCGCTGGCCCGGGGGGAGCGGCAGGATTCCTAGCGGAACACCACCGTCTTGTTGCGGTTCAGCAGGATGCGGTGTTCGACGTGGCTGCGCACGGCGCGCGACAGCACCAGGGATTCGATGTCGCTGCCGACCTGGGTCAGGTCCTGGGCGGTCATCGTATGGTCCACGCGCTCGATGTCCTGGTCGATGATGGGGCCTTCGTCCAGGTCCGAGGTCACGTAGTGGGCGGTGGCGCCGATGATCTTGACGCCGCGGGCGTGCGCCTGATGGTAGGGGCGGGCGCCCTTGAAGCTGGGCAGGAAGCTGTGGTGGATGTTGATGGCGCGGCCGTTGAGCGCGCGGCACATGTCCTCCGACAGGATCTGCATGTAGCGGGCCAGCACCACCAGGTCGATGTTTTCCTGCTCGACCAGGGCCAGCACCTGGCGCTCCTGCTCGGCCTTGGTGTCGGGCGTGACCGGCAGGTGGTGGAACGGGATGCCGTAGGAGGCCGCCAGGCCGGCGTAGTCGTTGTGGTTCGACACGATGGCCGCCACTTCGGCGTGCAGGTGCCCGCTGTGCACGCGGAACAGCAGGTCGTTCAGGCAGTGGCCCTGCCTGCTGACCATGATGAGCAGGCGTTCCTTGCGGCGCGCGTCGTGCAGCTTCAGCTCCATGCCGTATTCCTCGGACATGGGCGCCAGGCGGGCGCGCAGGTCGGCGGCGGCCACGCCGGCCGGCGCGTCGAAGTGCACGCGCAGGAAGAAGCGGCCGGTTTCCTCGTCGCCGAACTGCTGCGAATCCAGGATGTTGCAGCCCAATTCGAACAACAGGCCGCTGACGCGGTACACGATGCCCGTGCGGTCGGGGCAGGACAGGGTCAGGATGTAGTCGTTGTGCTGCATGTGCGTAAGAAAGGGCTGAATGGAAAGTCGTGGAGGTCAGGCGGCCAGGCGGGCCAGGGTTTCTTCGGCCAGGGCCAGGCTGGCCGTCAGGCCGGGAGATTCGATGCCGAACAGGTTCACCAGGCCGGGCACGCCGTGCGCGGCCGGGCCGGCGACGACGAAGTCGGCCGCCGGTTCGTGCGGGCCGGAGATCTTGGGCCGGATGCCGGTGTAGCCGGGCGCCAGCGCGCCGTCGGGCAGGGCCGGCCAGTAGCTGCGCACGGCCGCGTAGAACACGTCGGCGCGGGCCGGATCGAGCGTGTAGTCCTCGACGCCGATCCATTCGGTGTCGGGACCGAACTTGGCCTGCCCGCCCATGTCCAGCGTCAGGTGCACGCCCAGGCCGGCATGCTGCGGCACCGGGTAGATCAGGCGCGAAAAGGGCGCGCGGCCGGACAGCGTGAAATAGCTGCCCTTGCACAGGTAGTCGGCCGGGATGCTGGCGGGCGGCACGCCGTCGATGCGGCGCGCCAGCGCCGGCGCATGCAGGCCGGCCGAATTGATCAGCACATTGCAGCTCAGGCTCATGGCCTCGTCGCCGCCGAACTGCAGCTCGAAGCCGCCCTCGGGGCGCACGCGGCCCGACACCAGCGGCGTGTGGAACACGCACTGGGCGCCCGCGTTCTCGGCGTCGCCCTGGTACGACAGCATCAGCGCGTGGCTGTCCACGATGCCGGTGGACGGCGAGGACAGCGCGGCCGCGCATTGCAGCGCCGGCTCCAGGCGCATGGCGTCTTCGCCCGACAGGAACTGCAGGTCGTCCACGCCGTTGGCGCGGGCGCGCTGCGCGATGCTTTCCAGCTGCGCGGCCTGTTCGGCGTCCGCGGCGACGATGAGCTTGCCCAGGCGCTTGTGCGGCACGCCGCGTTCGGCGCAATAGGCGTACAGCAGGTGCTTGCCGCGCACGCACAGGCGGGCCTTGAGGCTGCCCGCCGGATAGTAGATGCCCGCGTGGATGACTTCGGAGTTGCGCGAGCTGGTGCCGGTGCCGATGGCCTCGGTGGCCTCGGCCACCAGCACTTCGCGCCCGGTGCGGGCCAGCGCCCGCGCGATCGCCAGGCCCACCACGCCCGCGCCGATGACGACGCAATCGATATCTGCGCTCATGGGCTATCCCTTTTTTTCCGCGCGGTCGCCGGCCGGCGTCAGGTCGAAGCCGCCGGCATGGAAGACCAGCGGCGGCTCGGCGCTATGGCCGCAGCGCTCCACCTCGCCCACCATGATGATGTGATCGCCTTCGACGTAGCGGCTGCGGTTGTGGCATTCGAACCAGGCCGCGCAGTGGCCGTCCAGCATGGGCGTGCCGCCGGGCGCGCGGTGCACCGGCAGCCCGGCGTAGCGGTCCGGGGTCTTGCCGGTGGCGAAGCGGCGCGCCAGCGCGATCTGTTCGGCGCCCAGCACGTTGACGACATAGCGCTCGCACTGCTCGAAGGCCGCCAGCGAGGACGAGCCGCGCGACAGGCTCCACAGCACCAGCGGCGGGTCCAGCGACACGGAGTTGAAAGAGCTCACCGTCAGCCCGATGGGCGCGCCGTCCAGGCCGGCGGTCGTCACGACGGTCACGCCCGTGGCGTAGCGGCCCAGCGCGGTGCGGAAAAAAGCAGCGTCAAAATCAGGGGAGGAGGCGGTCATGCAATCATGGATAGGGGGCGCGCCCGGCATCAGGGCGACAGGCGTTCGATCTTCCAGGCCGGGCCGTCGGCGACGTAGCGCAGGCGGTCGTGCAGCCGCGAAGGCCGGCCCTGCCAGAATTCGAAGGCGGTGGGCTTCAGGCGGTAACCGCCCCAGTGCGGCGGGCGCGGCGGCGCGTCGCCGTAGCGTTCGCGGAATTCCTGTTCACGGGCTTCCAGCTCTTCGCGGGTGATCGGCTGGCTCTGGCGCGAGGCCCAGGCGCCGATGCGCGAGCCGGCGGGCCGGCTGTGATAGTAGGCGTCCGACTCCTCGGCGGGGACTTTTTCGACCACGCCTTCGATGCGGACCTGGCGCTCCAGCGGCTGCCAGAAAAACAGCAGGCTGGCGCGCGGCTCGGCCTGCAGGTCCAGGCCCTTGCGCGATTCGTAGTTGGTGAAGAAGGTGAAGCCGCGCTCGTCGAATCCCTTGACCAGCACGATGCGCGCGCTGGGCTGGCCGTGGGCGTCCACCGTGGCCAGGGTCATGGCGTTGGGCTCGGGCACCTTGGCGGCCAGGGCCTCGTCGAACCAGAGCGCGAATTGCGCGAACGGCGAAGCCAGGGCCTGGCTTTCGAGCAGGACATGCTTCTCGTAGCTTTGACGCAGATCAGAGACGGACATGGGAGTAAGGGTCAGCGTTGATAACAGGAAGTTTATACCGCTTGGGCGACTGTCCCTATATTGACCCTGCTCAGGCCGCCGGCAAGCGCCGTCCGGCGGCGCGGCGGCGGCTTCAGGCGCCTTCCGGCAACGGGTGCCCTTCCTGCTCGAGCCGGCGCGCGATGGCGTCCAGGCGGGCATCGTGGATGCCCGCGGCGCGCAGCGCCTGGGCGGTCTGCACCACGTAGTCGGTGCAGGGGCCGTAGCGGCCGGCGGCGCGGCGCACGATGGCCAGCAGTTCCGGTTCGGGCAGCGCCCGGATGTAGGCCGGATTGTCGCGGTTCATGATGAAGACCAGCGCCCGGACGTTGCCGCCGTCGGTGGTGCAGTTGATCCAGCGCGGCAGATAGGCGCCGGTGGACATTTCGCGCTCCCAGAGCGCCGGGAAGTAATTGGGCACCTGGCTGCCGGCCAGCCGGTAGACCACGCCGCGGCAGGAGCCGCCCCGGTCCAGGCCGAACACCAGGCCCGGGCATTCCGGCGTGCCGCGGTTGACGCGCGACCACAGGCACAGCGCCCGGTGATGGCCGCGCAGCGTGGCCAGCCGGCGCTCCACGAAGTCGAAGTCGGGGCGCCAGATCAGCGATCCGTACCCATATACCCATACGTCCTCGCCCGACTGCCAGTGGCGCAAGGCCTCGTCCAGAGAGGCCTGCCGCTCTTCGGGGGTCCAGAGGCGAAACGGCAGGCTGGCGCCGGAGGGAATGGGGGATGGGGTATTCACGGCTTACGGTCGGATTCGATCGGGGGATTGCGATTGGCCCAGCCGCCGGCCATCAGCGCCAGCGAATAGGCCCAGAACAGCGGGGCCACGCCAATTACCGCACCGAGCGCGCCGAAGGTCAACGGCAGGGAAACCTGGGAACCGTTGATCAAGGCCATGCGCAGGCCCACGGCCTCGGCCGCGCGCCCCGGGGGCGAGTGCTGGTGCAGCAGAGACAGCATGCTCGGCTGGCAACAGCCCAGGGCCAGCCCCAGGATGAAAGACAGCACGATCAGCACGGTAACGTCGGTGAACAGCGGGTAAAGCATGAAGTCGATGGCGGCCGTGGCCATGGCCGCGCGGACCAGCGTCCAGGAACGTACCCGGCGCTGGATCAAGGGCAATACCAGACGGATGACGAAAGTTGCCGCCGCGAACGAAGCAAGAATGACCCCGATGGTGGTGGCCGACAGGCCGATGGCCACGCCGAAGATGGGCACGACGAACAAATGGGTGTCCCAGGCGCCGGACAAGATGGTGTTCACCATCAGGATGCGGCGCAGCGCCGGCACGGCCAGCAATTCGGTGACGCGGCGGCGTTCGGCCTCTTTTGCGCCGGAAAGCAGCGCATCTGCCGCCTTCAATTGGTGACGCAGCATGTAAAGCCCGCCCGCCGACAGCAGCGGACCCAGGGCCAGCAGCCCGAAGGCCAGGCGCGTGCCCAGGTGGTCGATGGCCAGGCCGGCGATCAGCGGGCCGGAGAAGCCCGAACCGGCCAGCGCCAGCGACATGAAGGAGAAATTGCGCAGGCGCTGCGCGGGTTCGGCATGGCCGAGCAGGTCCTGGGTGGCCACCTGGTGCAGCATGAAGCCGATGCCGATACAGCACGAGGCGATGAGCAGCGCCAGCTGCGTCTGGAAGACAAAGGGCAGCAGGGTGCCGACGGCGACCAGCGAGGTGCCCAGCACCAGCGGGCGGACGATGCCGACCCGGTCCACCCAGCGCCCGGCGCGCACCGAGAACAGCATGGGCAGGACGGCGAAGACCGCGACCAGCGTGCCGACCTTGAAGGTGGACAGCCCCATCTGCAGCGCCGTCAGCGAGACAGTAATGCGTCCCCCTGTCAGCGCCACGTGATTCATCATGGCCAGCACGCACAAGAGCGCCGCCCCGGAAAACTCCGGGGAACCTGGGGAAGAAGAGGGGGATCTAGGGGAACTGGACACGGCCACGACGTAACTGCAGCCATTCTGTCCCCAACGTCTACCAATGTCGAGGCAAGCTTGTTTTGCGCTGCCGCAAACGGTGGCGTGTAGGGGTTTCACGATAGGCATCATGTAGAGGCAAACTCCGGGGCTTATGGTGCAAGATGCCGGCGTGTTCGGCGCTTCTGGGCGCATTCAGCATGAGTATCCGCCGAAGCCGAACGCTGTATCGTTCTCACAACGGAACAATCAGACTGGTCCGGCCGCATCTTGCGGCTTTACGGTTTTTCACGGTTTCGACACAGATTGGCCATGGTTTGGGCCGGCCATGCGTTTAGGATGCACACATCGCGCCGGGGCCCGTCCCCGGCTCGCAACGCAATACCGGCACGGGCGCCGTCCCGCGCCCCATCCGACAGGTTCAATGAAAAAGTCCCGCAGCAAATTCAAACGCAACCTTCTGATCGTCGTCCTGGTCCTGCTCGCCGGCTTCGCGGTGCGGGCCGCATTTTTCTCGGCGCCGCCGCCGCCCACCTTCGGGGTGGCCGAAGTGACCCGCGCCAATATGGAAGACAGCGTGCTGGCCAGCGGCACCATAGACGCGATCGAGCGGGTCAGCGTGGGCGCCCAGGTCTCCGGCCAGCTGAAATCCCTCAAGGTGGCGCTGGGCGACCGGGTCAAGAAGGGGCAGCTGGTGGCCGAGATCGACGACCTGACCCAGCAGAACGAACTGCGCAACGCCGAAGCCGCCCTGCAGACGCGGCGCGCCGAAAGGGCCGCCAAGGTCGCCATGCTGAAGCAGGCCGAGCTGGCCTTCCGCCGCCAGCGCCAGATGCTGGCCGCGGACGCCAGTTCGCGCGAAGCCTACGAGAACGCCGAGGCCACGCTGGGCGTGACCCGCGCCGAGATCGCGTCGCTGGACGCCCAGATCGCGCAGGCCGAGATCCAGGTGGACACGGCCCGGGTCAACCTGGGCTACACCCGCATCGTCTCGCCCATCGACGGCGTGGTGGTGGCGGTCGTCACCAAAGAGGGCCAGACGGTCAACTCGATCCAGAGCGCGCCCACCATCATCAAGGTGGCGCAGGTGGACACCATGACGGTCAAGGCCCAGATCTCGGAAGCCGACGTGACCCGCGTCAAGCCCGGCCTGCCGGTCTACTTCACCATCCTCGGCGAGCCGGACGAGCGCTACCACGCCACGCTGCGCGCGGTGGAGCCGGCGCCGGACTCCATCCAGAAGGAAGACGCGGCCTCGTCGCTGACCGGCTCGTCCAACGGCAATTCCACCAGCGCCGCCGTCTACTACAACGGCCTGTTCGACGTGCCCAATCCCGACGAGAAGCTGCGCATCTCGATGACGGCGCAGGTCTTCATCGTGCTGGGCGAGGCCAAGAACACCGTGGTGGTGCCGTCCTCGGCCCTGGGCAAGCGCGGCGAGGACGGCCGCTACGTCGTGCGCGTGGTGCTGAAGGACAACAAGACGGAAGAGCGCCAGGTCCGCATCGGCATGAACAACAACGTCCAGGCGCAGGTGCTGGAGGGGCTGGAGGTGGGCGAGCGCGTGGTGTCGGCCGAAGCCGCCCCGGCCGTCCCGGGGGCCTGAGATGAGCGGTCCTCTCATCGAGCTGGCCGGCGTGCGCCGCGAATTCCCCGCGGGCGAGCAGACCATCGCCGTGCTGAAGGACGTGGACCTGTCCATCGAGGCCGGCGAAATGGTGGCCATCGTCGGCGCATCCGGCTCGGGCAAGTCCACGCTCATGAACATCCTGGGATGCCTGGACCGGCCCACCCGCGGCGAATACCGGGTGGGCGGGCGCAGCACCGGGGCGCTGGACCCGGACGAACTGGCCGAACTGCGCCGCGAGCACTTCGGCTTCATTTTCCAGCGCTATCACCTGCTCTCGGACCTGAGCGCGCTGGGCAACGTGGAAGTGCCGGCCGTCTATGCCGGCAAGCGGCGCGAGGCGCGCCTGGCGCGCGCCGAGACGCTGCTGGAACGCCTGGGGCTGGGCGAGCGCGCCGGGCATCGTCCCGGCCAGCTGTCCGGCGGCCAGCAGCAGCGCGTCAGCATTGCGCGGGCGCTGATGAACGGCGGCGACATCATCCTGGCCGACGAGCCGACCGGCGCGCTGGACACGCACACCGGCCAGGAGGTGCTGCGCATCCTGGAAGAGCTGAACGCCGCGGGGCACACCATCATCATCGTGACCCACGACATGAACGTGGCGCGCCATGCCCAGCGCATCATCGAGATCAGCGACGGCGAGATCGTGTCCGACCGGCGCAATCCCGACGCCGCGCGCCCGCAGGCCGCCCGCGACGAGCCGCCGGCGCTGGCGCAGCGGCCCGTGTGGCAGGCCTATCTGGACCGCTGCGGCGAAGCCCTGCGCATGGCGCTGCTGGCCATGAACGCGCACCGGCTGCGCACGTCGCTGACCATGCTGGGCATCATCATCGGCATCGCGGCGGTGGTTTCGGTGGTCGCGCTGGGCGAGGGCTCGCGCCGCAAGATCCTGGACGACATCAGCGAGATCGGCACCAACACCGTGGAGATCTTCCCGGGCAAGGACTTCGGCGACGAGAAGGCGGTCAACATCCGCACGCTGGTGGCGGCCGACGCCGACGCGCTGGCGCGCGAGTCCTATGTGGACAGCGTGACGCCGGAGGTCTCCACCAGCAGCACGCTGCGCTACCGCAACGTGTCGGTCAACGGCTCCATCCAGGGCGTGGGCGAACAGTACTTCAGGGTGCGCGCCATCAAGCTGGCGCAGGGCAAGTTCTTCGACGGCGTCAGCGTGACGCGGCGCGCCCAGGAAGTGGTGATCGACGACGGCACGCGCCGCAAGCTGTTCGGCTCGCACACCGATCCGATCGGCCAGGTGGTGTTCCTGGGCTCCATGCCGGCGCGCGTGATCGGCGTGACCGAGAAGAAGGACACCGTGTTCGGCAGCAACGACACGCTCAACGTCTGGATACCCTACACCACGGCGCTGTCGCGGGTGCTGGGCCAGCAGCATCTCAAGAGCATCACGGTACGGGTCAACGACGCCACGCCGCCGGCCGCCGCCGAGCAGGCCATCGTGCGCCTGCTGACGCGGCGCCACGTGACCAAGGACTTCTTCGTGTTCAACACGGACGCGATCCGCAAGACCATCGAACGCACCACGGCCACCATGACGCTGCTGGTGTCGATGATCGCGCTGATTTCGCTGATGGTGGGCGGCATCGGCGTCATGAACATCATGCTGGTGTCGGTCACCGAGCGCACCCGCGAGATCGGCGTGCGCATGGCGGTGGGCGCGCGGCGCAGCGACATCATGCAGCAGTTCCTGATCGAGGCGGTGCTGGTGTGCCTGATCGGCGGGGCGATCGGCATCCTGCTGTCGCTGGGCCTGGGCGTGCTCGTGTCCAAGGCCACGGGCGGCTCGTTCCAGATGATCTATTCGACGGCGGCGATGGTGGCGGCGTTCACCTGCTCGACGCTGATCGGCGTGCTGTTCGGCTATCTGCCGGCGCGCAATGCGGCGCGCCTGGACCCCGTTGAGGCCCTGGCGCGCGAATGAGGATGACGATGGCGGTTTCTTTCCTACGCAAACCCGCGGCCCTGGCGCTGCTGCTCGCGCTGGCCGGCTGCGGCAGCCTGCTGCGCAGCGACTACGAAACGCCGGCGGTCAGGCTGCCCGCGGCGTGGTCCCATGACGGCCTGGCGCCCGGCGCCGGGACCGTGGCGCAGTCCCAGGGCGGCGCCTGGTGGCGCAATTTCAACGACCCGGTGCTGACCGGTCTGGTCGAGGGCGCGCTGGCGCGCAACAACGACCTGGCCGCCGCCGCCATCCGCGTGCGCCGGGCGCAATACCAGGCGGGCCTGTCCGAAACTCAGCTGTGGCCGCAGCTGGGCGGCAGCGCCAACGTCACCCGCACCCGCACGCTGAGCGGGGACCGCATGACCACGCGCAGCAACGCGGCCGAGCTGACCGTCAGCTACGAAGCCGACCTGTGGGGCAAGCTGTCGCGCCAGCGCGACGCCGCGCAATGGGCGGCCGAGGCGACCGAGCAGGACCGCCAGAGCGCGGCGCTGTCGCTGGTGGGCACCACCGCCACGCTGTACTGGCAGACCGCGTTCATCAACCAGCGCATCGCCAGCAGCGAACAGAGCATCGCCTACGCCCGCAAGACCCAGGACCTGGTGCGCGCGCAATACGCCGCCGGCGGCGCGTCCGCGCTGGAGCTGGCCGAAGCCGAACAGACCGTGGCCAGCCAGCAGGCCGCGCACGCGCTGCTGGTGCAGGCGCGGGTCGAGTACGCGAACGCGCTGGCGATCCTGTTCGACGGCCCCCCCGACCGCAGCATGGCCAACCCCGCCCGCCTGCCGCAGTACCCGCTGCCCGAGGCCCGCGCCGGCGTCCCCGCCGACCTGCTGGGCCGCCGCCCCGACCTGCGCGCCGCCGAACTCCGCCTGCGCCAGGCCCTGGCCACCGCCGACGCCATCCGCGCCAGCTTCTATCCCCCCTTGACCCTGACCGGCGCCTTGGGCAGCGCCAGCCCGACGCTGTCCAACCTCCTGCAAAATCCGATAGGCACCCTGGGCGCGGGCCTGACGCTGCCGTTCCTGCAATGGAACCAGATGCAGCTCAACATCAAGATCTCCCAGGCCGACTACGAGGAACGCGTGGTCACGTTCCGTCAGTCGCTCTACCAGGCGATGGCGGACGTCGAAAACGCGCTGTCCAACCGCACCCAGCTGGCGCTTCAGGCCGAACAGCTCGACGCGTCGCTGCAGGCGGCGCGCCAGGCCGAATCCCTGTACGAAATCCGTTACCGGGCGGGGGCGGTGTCGCTCAAGGACTGGCTGGACGCGCAGGAAAAACGCCGAATCGCGGAAGTGGCGCGGGACGAGAACATGCTGAACCGGCTGGTGAATCAGGTGACTGTTTATCAGGCGCTTGGTGGGGATGATGTGGTTGCATCGGACGCTGCTGGTTCTTGACCCTCGCCGTCGGCGACCGAACCATCGGCATGCGCGCAGCGTCATCATGGCATTCCAAGACATCCATATGCCAAAGAAGGCCGCCCGCGCGGCCGTCTTTGGCGTCCTGTAAAGATCTCCCACCACCATCCCGCCAGGGAGAAGAATGCCAAGCAAGCCGTCCTCCCCAGCGACCGGTAAATTGCAGCCGCTGGAGCCCGGTGCGGCGGTGGCCCGGGGGGAGCGGGGCGTCGATAAGCCCGAGGGAAACCGTAGGGAGCCGAAGGCGGACGAGGTTGACGAAGGGGAAGTCCGGAGCGAAGGCTCCGGACCGCAATCGTGGCCCCGCTCCCCCCGGGCCGCCGCCGTGCCGGGCGTCTAAAGAAGTACAAACTCCAACGACGACCACCCCCAATCCCAGACAACTATAAAATCCTCCCCCATGAACTCCCTGGATTCCCCCCCCGATCTGGCCCGCCGCTTCGGAAGTCTGTCGCGTTTGTATGGCCCCGAAGCCCCGGCCCGCCTCCAGAACTCGCATGTGGCGGTGGCGGGGTTGGGCGGCGTCGGCTCCTGGACCGTCGAGGCCCTGGCGCGCTGCGGCGTCGGCGCGCTCACGCTGATCGACCTCGACCACATCGCCGAATCCAACGTCAACCGGCAGATCCACGCGCTCACCTCCACCCTGGGACAATCCAAGGTCGAGGCCATGGCCGAACGCGCACTGGCCATCAACCCCGAATGCCGCATCACCCGCGTCGACGACTTCGTCTCGCCCGACAACGTGGCCGACGTCCTGCCCGGCCCCTACAGCGTCATCGTCGACTGCACCGACCAGGCCGCCGCCAAGATCGCCATGATCCTGCACGCGCGCGCGCTCGGCGTGCCCATGCTGCTGTGCGGCGGGGCCGGCGGCAAGACCGATCCGCTGGCCTTGCGCGCCGGCGACCTGTCGGCGGCCGTCAACGACGCGCTGCTCGCCAAGCTGCGCAACAAGCTGCGCCGGGAGCACGGGTTCGCGCGCGCCAGCGACCGGCATGGGCGCGCCCTGAAGCGCGTGCCCAAGATGGGCATCCACGCCTTGTGGTTCGACCAGCCGGCCATCCTGCCCGACGCCTGGACCCGTCCCACCGAGGGCGAGGACGACATGGGCGCGGCCGGCCAGGCGCCGGCGCCGCAAGGGCTGTCCTGCGCCGGCTACGGTTCGGTCGTGACGGTCACCGCGGCGATGGGCATGGCCGCGGCCAACGAGGCCTTGCGCCTCGCGCTCTGATCTTCAAAGCGCCACGAACACTACGCCGTCCTCGATCCTGACGGGATAGGTCGCGAGGTTGTCGCGCAACGGCGAGCACAGCGCCCGGCCGTCGCGCACGTCGAAGCGGCCCTGGTGCAGCGGGCACTCGATTTCGTGCCCGGTCAGGAAACCGTCGCACAGCCGCGCACTGCCGTGCGTACAGAGGTTGTCGGTGGCGTAGACCTCGCCGTCCACGCCGTACAGCGCGATCTCGCGCCCGCCGGCCTCCACGGCGATCACGTCTTCCTGCGGCACGTCGGCCAGCGCGATGGCCTTGATCCATTGCATGCTCATTGTGGCGTCCTGTCAGATGGGATAGATAAGTGAATTCGGCACCAGCTCGCTGTCGAAGATGCACAGCCTGGATTCGAACTTCAGGCCGTCGGGGCCGCGCCGCACCACGTCCAGGTAGCGGCCCACGTTGAACACCGTGGTCAGCTGGCTGGGCTTGGTGCGGAACACGGCGTAGTTGGCTTCCGATTCGATGCGGTCGCCCTGCACCGACAGCACGCGCGGCGCGCCCACCACGTGGCGCTGGTAGTAGGGATCGTGGAAGATCGTGTCGGTGGCGCCGTAGATGCGGTCCTTGAGCATGCCGCGGCTTTCGAACGCCATGGTCGCCAGCGGATAGCCGCGCTCGTGGTTCTCGCGCGGCAGCACCTTGTAGACGCATTCCTCCAGGAAGAAATCGGGCCACTTCTCCCATTCCTCGGCGTCCAGCGCGGCGGCGTAGTCGTTGTACAGGCAGGTCAGTTGGTAATAGAGCGGAAAGTCCAGCATCTCAGGCCTCCATGACGCGGCGCCAGTACGCGTACATGCCGCGGATCAGCGTCTCGGTCACCATGTGGTCGGTGTTCTCGGCCGTCTTGCCGCCCAGCTCCGCCACGCTGCGGTGCCAGGGCTTCTGCTCGAAGCCGGCCTGCGAGAATTCGATGACCTCGCCGTCGTCGGCCGACACGAAGCCCGCGGGGCCGAACAGATTGGCCTGGCGCAGCCGGCGGCGCGTCATCTCGGGGCTGTCGTCGGCGAAGCCGAAATGCGTCCAGACGAAATCGAAGGCGTCGTGGCCCACCGGCTGGATGTGGCGGGTGGACAGCGAATTGACCTGCTGCTGGATGATGACGCTGGGAAACAGCGTCATCAGCACGGCGGTGGGGCCGTTCCACCACGGCTCGGGCACGATGTCCAGGAAGCGGTCGTCGTTCAGCGACATCTGCTCCTTGAAGCTGGAGACGCCGCTGGTCACGCTGCCCTTGCCGCCCTGGCCGCGCGTGGAGATCATGGCGGCGTGGCGGAAATGGCCGTCCATCTTCAGTTCGGAGCGGTTGTCCGCCCGCCACAGGCCGAAGGTGACGAACCAGGTGTGCAGCAGCCCCGGATGATAGGGGTCCTTGATGTTCTCCTGCATCAGCTTCCAGTTGCCCGGGATGCGCTGGCGGCTGTAGCCGTGGATCACCAGTTCGCGGCCGTCGAAGACGCGGTCGAAGTAGTGCAGGATGTCCGGCCCCAGGTAGTCCTCCAGCGGCTCCACGTCGTGGTCGAAGGAGGCGAACACCACGCCGTTGCGGCAGGCCACGGCCAGCTTGGTCAGGCCGTGCTCCTCGGGCTTGAAGTCCGGCGGCATGCCGCCGTTGACGCGGCCGTCCTGCTTGACGCCGCGGCGAAACGGCACGCCGATCAGGTTGCCCTGCAGGTCGTAGTTCCATTGGTGGTAGGGGCAGACGAATTCGCTGCGGTTGCCGGCGCGCTCGCGGCAGAACTGCACGCCGCGATGGGCGCAGACGTTCTCCACCACGCGCACCTGGCCGTCGTTGTCGCGCAGCAGGATGACCGAGCGTTCGCCCACGGCGGTGCGCTTGAAGTCGCCCGGCCGCGGGATCTCGGCCTCCAGGCCCACGTAGCACCAGTGCGAACGGTAGAAGAAGCGCTCCATCTCGCGCTGGTGCAGCGCGGCGTCGGTATAGACGCCGAAGGGGATGCGGTGGGAGCCGTCGCCCTGCCAGGGCGGCACGAATTCGAGCGGGCTTTCGGCGGCGGTTGTGCTCATACAGGACTGCATGGCGGGTCTCCTTGGTTCGGCGGGCCAGTGCGGCCCGGCAGAGCCGGCGCGGCATGGGCGCAGGCGTTTGCTGCATGATCGGGCAGCACGCGAAATAAATAAATAGAATCTGCTTGATGAGATAAATCACCAGAATCAATATTGGTGGAGACAAGCGCATGAACCTGCAAGACGTGGACCTGAATCTGCTGGTCGTCTTCAACGAGCTGCGCAGGCACGGCCGGGTCGCGGCCGTGGCCGACAGCCTGGGCATTTCGCAGCCGGGGGTCAGCAACGCGCTGGGCCGGTTGCGCAAGCTGCTGGGAGACGAGCTGTTCCTGCGGACCTCGCGCGGCATGGTGCCCACGCCCTATGCCGAGTCGCTGGCGCGGCCGATCGCCGACGCCCTGGACGCGCTGCACAGCACGCTGAACGCGCGCGCGGCCTTCGATCCCGGCCATAGCGAACGCGCCTTCGTGATCGGCGTGAACGACGTGGGCGAGACTTACTTCCTGCCCAGGCTGATGCGCGCGCTGGAACGCGCGGCGCCGGGCGTGACCGTGCGCACGGTGCGCACGACCTCGATCGACGTGAAGGACGAGATGGAGCGCGGCCGGATCGACCTGGCCATGGGCTTTCTGCCTGCGCTGAAAAGCGGTTTCTTCCAGCGGCTGCTGTTTCGCCAGCCGTATGTGTGCATCTTCCGGCGCGACCATCCGCTGGCCCGCACCGGGGTTTCGGCCCGCCAGTTCCGCGCGGCCGAACAGGTGGCCATCGTGTCGGAGGGTACCGGCCACGGGGTGGTGGACGAGGTGATCGCGCGCGCCGGCATCCGTCGGCGCGTGCGCCTGACGGTGCCGCATTTCATGGCGGTGGGGCCGGTGCTGGCCGCCACCGACATGATCGCGGTGGTGCCGCGGCGTTTCGCGGACTGCGCCTGCGGGCCGTTCGGCCTGGCCACCGCGGCCTGTCCGGTGAAGATTCCGGAGTCGGTGATCAACGTGTTCTGGCACGCCCGCAACCACCGCGATCCGGCCAATCAATGGCTGCGGCAGGTGGTGGTGGACGAGTTCGCCGACTGAGGCGCGGCGCGGACCTCAGCGGCTGCGCAGGGTGACCGGGAACCAGCCGCGCAAGGCGTTGGACAGACGGATTTCCTCGGCGGCGTGCAAGTCGGCCAGGGACAGCACGCGCTCTTCGACGCGGCCCGTGTCCAGCAGTTCGGCGCGCTGCACGCCGGGCAGGCAGCCGCAGTCCACCGGCGGCGTGTACCAGTCGCCGTCCAGCCGCAGGTAGACATTGCTGCGGCTGCCTTCGCACAGCTCGCCGCGCTCGTTCAGGTAGAGCAGGTCGAATATGTGCGGATGCGAGGGCAGCCATTCTATGGTCTTGGTGTACCAGGGCCGGTAGGTGGTCTTGTAGCGCAGCAGCGGTTCGGAGGCGCGCAGCGCCTCGGGCGCCAGCATGGCTTCCTGGGCGGGCGCCAGCGGGGGCAGGGGAGCGGTCTGGATGCTGCGGCTGCCGTCGCGCGCCACCAGCAGGCGCAGGCGGTGCGGTCCCGGCGTGGACAGGCCCAGCGCGGTGATCATGATGTCGCCCTCGACCGCGCGCCCGCCCCAGGCGTAGCCCAGCGCCTGGCATGAGGCTTCGAGCCGGGCGAGATGGCGGGCCAGCAGCGGCACGCGGCGTTCGGCGTCGACCAGGATGGTCTCGATCAGTTCGGGTTGCATGGGACTCCCCTGGTGCACATGAGCGGCCGATGGCCGCGCTCTATCCTACTACCGCCGCGCCCGTCCCGGGCGTTCAGGCCCGCAAAATCCGGGCTTTCCAGTGGCATTCCTGCCATTCCTCGGCGGGGTCCGAATCCTGCACGATGCCGCCGCCCACGCTGTAGACGCCGCGGCCGTCGGCCTGCAGCACCAGGGTGCGGATCGCCACGTTCAGCGAGAAATCGCCGTCCGGGGCCAGCCAGCCGATGCTGCCGCAGTACAGGCCGCGCGGCGCCGCCTCCATCTGGCGGATGCGGCGCATGGCCGCGACCTT
This sequence comes from Achromobacter sp. MUI-25009338, assembly GCF_057359325.1. Lineage (NCBI taxonomy): Bacteria > Pseudomonadati > Pseudomonadota > Betaproteobacteria > Burkholderiales > Alcaligenaceae > Achromobacter > Achromobacter sp. MUI-25009338. The sequence goes on along the minus strand of NZ_CM170627.1, from coordinate 4,911,743 downwards.
GGGCGCGCCGGTGATGGAGCCGCAGGGAAACAGCGCGCGCAGCACGTCCTCCAGGCCGGCGCGCGGGGCCAGCGCGGAAACGGTGGAGGTCATGGTCCAGACGGTGGGATAGCGTTCCAGCGAAAACAGCGCGTCCACCCGCACCGAGCCCGGTTCGGCCAGCCGGCCCAGGTCGTTGCGCAGCAGGTCCACGATCATCAGGTTCTCGGCGCGGTTTTTTTCGCTGGCCAGCAGCGCCTGGCCGAGCCGTTCGTCCTCGGCCGGGTCGGCGTGGCGCGGGGCCGTGCCCTTCATGGGCCGCGTGGTCAGGCGCGGGCCGTCGCGGCGCACGAACAGCTCGGGCGAAAACGACAGCACCGTGCGCGCGCCGTCCTGGATGAAAGCGCCGTGCGCCACCGGGTTGCGCGCCGCGATGCGCCGGTACAGCGTGGCGGGATCGCCCTGGTGGCGCAGGTCCAGCGGTTGGGTGAAATTCAGCTGGTACAGCTCGCCGGCGCCGATCAGTTCGCGCACCGCTTCGATCCGGCGCGCGTAGTCGGGCTCGGTCATGCGCGGCGCGGGCAGGCTGATGGACGCGGCGGGGCTGCCGGCGTCCGAGGCGTCCCAGGGCGCCTCGTCGATGGCGCGTTCGAACACCAGCGCGGTCAGGCGCGCCTGGCCGTCGTCGCGCGGCGCAGTCCAGGGGCCGGAGGGCGGGGCCTGCGCGGCTTCCGGCAGCAGCCATTCGCCCAGTTCGTAGTCCAGCAGCAGCGCCACCCAGCGGCCCTGGCGCCGCGCCGCCTCGATGGCGGCCAGCGCCGGCCCTACCTCGGCGGCGGCGCGCGCCTCGATGCGGGCGCAGTAGCCCTCGAATCGCAACGCGCGGCCGGCCAGCCGGTCTTCAAAACGACATTCCATGCTTTTACTGCTCGGGTTACTGCTGTTGATGCGCCAGGAATTCCTTCAGGACCCGGCCCGTGTGGGAATGGTCGCTCAGGGTCATCACGTGCTCGGGCGAGCCTTCGGCCACCAGCTTGCCGCCGCCGGTGCCGCCTTCGGGGCCCAGGTCCAGCAGCCAGTCGGCTTCGGCGATCACGTCCAGGTTGTGCTCGATCACCACCACCGTGTTGCCGGCTTCCACCAGGCGATGCAGCACGTGGATCAGCTTTTCCACGTCGGCCATGGACAGGCCGACGGTGGGCTCGTCCAGCACGTACAGCGTGTGCGGGATGCGCGAGGCGCGGCCGGTCTTGATCAGGCCGTCGGTCAGCCTGGCCTTGGACAGCTCGGTCACCAGCTTGATGCGCTGGGCTTCGCCGCCGGACAGGGTGGGCGAGGGCTGGCCCAGGGTCAGGTAGCCCAGGCCCACGTCCTGCATCAGCTGCAGGGGGCGGTGGATCTTGGGGTGCGCCGCGAAATAGCCGATGGCGTCGTCCACTTCCATGGCCAGCAGCTCGCCGGCGTTCTTGCCGCGCATCTGCACGCCCAGCGTGTCGCTGTTGAAGCGCGCGCCGTTGCAGGCGTCGCACGGCACCTTCACGTCGGGCAGGAAGTTCATTTCGATGGTGCGCATGCCCTGGCCTTCGCAGATCGGGCAGCGGCCGTCGCCGGTGTTGAACGAGAAACGCGCCGCGGTCCAGCCGCGCATGCGGGCTTCGCGCGTGTCGGCGAACTGCTTGCGCACGTCGTCCCAGAAGCCCACGTAGGTGGCCGGGCACGAGCGCGGCGTCTTGCCGATGGGCGTCTGGTCCACTTCCAGCACGCGGTCTATGGCCTGCCAGCCCGTGATCTCTTCGCAGCCGGCCCAGGCGGGCGCCTTGCCCTTGGACACGGCCTGCATCAGGTTGTCCAGCAGCACTTCGCGCGCCAGGGTCGACTTGCCCGAGCCGGACACGCCGGTGACCACGCTCAGGCGCCCGACCGGGATGCGCGCGTCCACGCTGCGCAGGTTGTGCAGGCGCGCGCCCCTGATCGAGATCATGGGCGTGTCGGCCTCGACCGCGCGGCGGCCCTGCAGCGGGTGCGCCAGCGGCTTGGCCAGATAGCGGCCGGTGACCGATTCGGGCGCGTCCACCAGGTCTTGCGCCGTGCCCTGCGCCACCACGCGGCCGCCGCGGATGCCCGCGCCCGGACCGATGTCGATGATGTGCGAGGCGCGGCGGATGGTGTCGTCGTCGTGCTCCACCACCACCAGCGTATTGCCGTTGCCTTCCAGGCGCGCCAGCGCGTCCAGCAGGATGCGGTTGTCGCGCGGGTGCAGGCCGATGGTGGGCTCGTCCAGCACGTAGCAGACGCCCTGCAGGTTCGAGCCCAGCTGCGCGGCCAGGCGGATGCGCTGCGCCTCGCCGCCGGACAGCGTGGGCGCGGCGCGGTCCAGCGCCAGGTAGTTCAGGCCCACTTCCTGCATGAAGTTCAGGCGGCCGCGGATTTCCGTCAGGATGTCGCGGGCGATCTCGCCTTCGCGGCCGCGCGCCACCAGTCCGGTGAAGAAGGTGTGCGCGTCCGACACCGGCAGCGCGGCCAGCTCGGCGATGGACTTGTCGCGCCAGCGCACGGCGCGGGCCACGCGGTTCAGGCGCTCGCCGTTGCACTGGGTGCAGACCTTGGCCTCGCCCTCGTACCAGGCGTTCCAGGCGGTTTCCTCGCCGGTCTGCGCTTCGTCGAAGCCTTGCAGCTGCAGGCCGGTGCCGTAGCAGCCGGTGCACCAGCCATGCTTGGAGTTGTACGAGAACAGGCGCGGATCGGGCTCGGGGAAGCTGGTGCCGCACGAGGGGCAGGCGCGCTTGACCGAGAAGTGCTGCTGCTGCAGTTCGCTGTCCAGCGCCTCGTGCAGCCTGTTCACCGGCCAGACCACCGACATGACGCCCTGGCCGTTTTCCAGCGCGCTCTTGACCGCCGCGCGCAGCTCGGCCTCGTTGGCCGGGTCCACGACCACGTCGGCGATCGGCAGTTCGATGGTGTGTTCCTTGTAGCGGTCCAGGCGCGGCCAGGGCGCCACGGGGATGAACTCGCCGTCCACGCGCAGGTGCGTGTGGCCCTTGGAGCCGGCCCACTTCGCCAGGTCGGTGTAATAGCCCTTGCGCGCGGTGACCAGCGGCGACAGCAGGCCGATGTGCTCGCCCTTGTGCTCGCGCAGCAGCCGCGCCACGATCTGGTCGGCGTTCTGCGGCTCCACCGCCACGTTGCAGTCGGGGCAGTACTGCGTGCCCAGCTTGACGTACAGCAGGCGCAGGAAGTGGTGGATCTCGGTCATCGTGGCCACGGTGGACTTGCGGCCGCCGCGGCTGGTGCGCTGCTCGATGGCGACCGTGGGCGGAATGCCGAAGATGGCGTCCACGTCCGGCTTGCCGGCCGGCTGCACGATGGCGCGGGCGTAGGCGTTGAGCGACTCCAGGTAGCGGCGCTGGCCCTCGTTGAACAGGATGTCGAAGGCCAGCGTGGACTTGCCCGAGCCGGACACGCCGGTGATGACCGTGAACTTGTCGCGCGGGATTTCCACGCTGACGTTCTTCAGGTTGTGCTCGCGCGCGTTGCGGATCTCGATGGCCATGCTGGCCTGGCGGCGCTCGCGCACCAGCGACTGCAGCGGGCGGCCCACGTCCGCGGCGTAGGTTTCGCCGGGCTCGGCGATGCGCGCGGTCAGGCCGGCCTGCTCGGCCTCCTGGGCGTCGGCGTCGCTGCTCACCACCACGTCGGCCGGCAGGATGCTGACCTCATAGTCGCGCAGCGCCGCGCCGGTGTGCGATGCCGGGTTGTCCATCAGGTCCTGCGGCGTGCCCGTGCCCACGACCTGGCCGCCGGCGTCGCCGCCTTCGGGGCCCAGGTCGATCAGCCAGTCGGCCGCGCGGATCACGTCCAGGTTGTGCTCGATGACCAGCAGCGTGTGGCCGGCGGCCAGCAGCTTGCGGAAGGCGCGCATCAGGCGCGCCACGTCGTCGAAGTGCAGGCCGGTGGTGGGTTCGTCGAACAGGAACAGGCTGCCTTTCTTGGCCACCTTGGCGGTCGAGATGCCGCTGCGCGCGGCCTCGGCCAGGTGGCCGGCGAGCTTGAGCCGCTGCGCCTCGCCGCCCGACAACGTGGGCACCGGCTGGCCCAGCCGCACGTACTCCAGGCCCACGTCGGCCAGCGGCGCCAGGCCCGTCTGCACGTCGCGCAGGCCCTTGAAGAAGTCCAGCGCCTCGCTGACCGTCATCTCCAGCACTTCGTCGATGGACGCGCTCTTGCCCAGGTGTTCGACGCGCACTTCCAGCACTTCGGGGCGGAAACGCTTGCCGTCGCAATCGGGGCAGCGCAGGTACACGTCGGACAGGAACTGCATCTCCACGTGCTCGAAGCCGGTGCCGCCGCAGGTCGGGCAGCGGCCGTCGCCGCCGTTGAAGCTGAAGGTGCCGGCGGTATAGGCGCGCTCGCGCGCCAGCGGCGCCTGCGCGAACAGCTTGCGGATCGCGTCGAACGCGCCCACGTAGCTGGCCGGGTTGGAGCGGGTGGTCTTGCCGATGGGCGTCTGGTCCACCATGACCACGTCGGCGATCTGCTCGGCGCCCAGCAGGCGCTCGAACGCGCCCGGGGCCTCCGAGGGCCGGCCCTTCTGCTTCAGCAGCGCGGGGTAGAGCACGTCCTGCACCAGCGTGGACTTGCCCGAGCCGGACACGCCGGTCACGCAGACCAGGCGGCCCAGCGGCAGTTCGACCGACACATTCTTCAGGTTGTGCGCGCTCACGCCTTCGAGCAGCAGGCGCGGGGTGTTGGCCGCCACCGGCATGGGGCGCGGCGCTTCCACGCGCTGGCGTCCGCCGAGATAGTCGCCAGTCAGGGTGGGGGCCGCGCGCAGCTGCGCCGGCGTGCCGTCGAACACGATGCGTCCGCCGCGCTCGCCCGGGCCGGGGCCGATGTCGATGATGCGGTCGGCGGCCACCATGACCTGCGGGTCGTGCTCCACCACCACCAGCGTGTTGCCGGCGTTGCGCAGCCGGTGCATGACCTCGACCACGCGGTGCATGTCGCGCGGGTGCAGGCCGATGGACGGCTCGTCCAGCACGAACAGCGTGTTCACCAGCGAGGTGCCCAGCGCCGTGGTCAGGTTGATGCGTTGCACTTCGCCGCCCGACAGCGTGCGGCTCTGGCGGTCCAGCGTCAGGTAGCCCAGGCCCACGTCGCACAGGAACTTCAGGCGCGCGCGCACCTCGGTCATGAGCAGGTCGGTGGCGGCGTCCAGCGCGCCCGAAAACGACAGCGTGTCGAAGAACAGCCGCACCCGCTCGATGGGCAGCAGCATCACGTCATGGATGGACAGCCCGCCCAGCCCGTTGAGCTGCTCGCGGCTCCAGTTGGCGCCGACCGGCATGAAGCGCTGGTAGCGGCCTTCCTGCGGCGGCAGCACGGTGTCGGCTTCTTCCTTGGTGCCCAGGCGCCAGAGCAGCGCGTCGGGCTTGAGGCGCGCGCCGTTGCACGTGGGGCAGGGCGTGTAGCTGCGGTACTTCGACAGCAGCACGCGCACGTGCATCTTGTAAGCCCGCGTTTCGAGCCAGTCGAAGAAGCGCTGCACCCCGTACCACTGGTGCTTCCAGGCGTCGTTGCCGCCCTTCCAGTCGGGCGCGCCGTACAGCACCCAGCGCTTGTGCTCCTCGCTCATCTTTTTCCAGGGCACGCCCAGCGGCACGCCGGCCTTGGGCGCGTATTTCTGCAGGTCGTCCTGGCATTCCTTGTACGAGGGCGTGGTCCAGGGCTTGATCGCGCCTTCCAGCAGGGTCTTGTTCTCGTCCGGGATGACCAGCCCGAAGTCGATGCCGATCACGCGGCCGAACCCGCGGCAGGCCTCGCACGCGCCCAATGGCGAGTTGAACGAGAAGCTGCTGGGCAGCGGGTCGGTGTATTCGATGTCGCAGTCGGCGCAGTGCAGGCGGTCGCTGTACTTCCACACATGGGCGTTGCCGCCTTCGGCGTCCATGGCGTAGACGGCCAGGTGGCCGGCGCCCATGCGCAGCGCGGTGTCCAGCGCCTCCATCACGCGTTCGCGCTCGGTGTTGGCGTAGCGGAAGCGGTCCTGGATCACGTGCAGGATGCGGCGCGCTTCGGTGGCGGGCCTGGCGCTCTTGCCTTTCTTGGCGCCCTTGGCCGCGGCGGCCGCGCGCGGCTCGGCGTTTTCTTCGGCGTGCACGCGGGTGTAGCCCTGCTGCTCCAGAAAGCCGCGCACTTCCTCTTCGGTGAAATTGGCCGGCACGGCGATCGGGAAAGTCACCACCAGCCGCGGGTCGCCGGCGGCCGCGGCACGCTCGGCCAGCGAGTGGCAGATCGAGTCCGGCGTGTCGCGCCGCACCACCTTGCCGCAGCCGCGGCAGTACAGCCGCGCGCCGCGCGCGAACAGCAGCTTGAGGTGGTCGTTCAGTTCGGTCATCGTGCCGACCGTGCTGCGCGAGCTGCGCACCGGGTTGGTCTGGTCGATGGCGATGGCGGGCAGGATGCCCTCGATACGGTCCACCTGGGGCTTGTCCATGCGGTCCAGGAACTGGCGCGCATAGGGCGAAAAGGTTTCCACGTAGCGGCGCTGTCCCTCGGCGTACAGGGTGTCGAAGGCCAGCGAACTCTTGCCGGACCCCGATACGCCGGTCACGACGACCAGTTCGCCCGTGGCGATGGTCAGGTCCAGGTTCTTGAGATTGTTCTGGCGGGCGCCAACGATGCGAATTTGAGAGCTCATGGACGGTATCGTAGCCTGACGGAAGAGGCCGGCCCGAACGACGATCCGTCGCTGGTTCCGGACGCGGCGATATGGAATAATTGACTATATTGTGAGGCGTGTGTCCATAATATGGACAACTCAAGCATCACTAGCTGTACAAATAAACAGTATCGCAGATTCGTCCGAAATTCGCGCTATCGGCCTTGCAATTTGTCAGCCTGGCGCCCTGGGATGATTCGCATACGCTGGAGACCCACTTTGCCGGAAACCAAGGTCGCGGGCGCCGCGGCGTTCGCCAAGTTCATGACGGTGCTGCAGGCGGTGGCCGACGCGCCGCAGCCGCCCACCGCCGCGGCCCTGGCGCGCAGCTGCGGCTTTCCCCGGCCCACCGTCTATCGCATCGTCGCGGCGCTGGCCGAGCAGGGCATGCTGGCCGACGCCGGCGGCGCCTACCGGCTGGGGCCGCGCCTGATGTCGCTGGCCAGCCGCGCCTGGTCGCAGTTCGACCTGCGCGCCGCGCTGGCGCCCGAACTGCAGGCCCTGCGCGACGCCACCGGCGAAACCGTGCACCTGGCGGTGCCGGCCGGGCGCGAAATGACCTATATCGACAAGCTCGAAAGCCCCGGCCCGGTGCGCATGGCCTCGCGCGTGGGCGCGTCGGTGGCGCTGCATTCCAGCGCGGTCGGCAAGGCCTACCTGGCAGCGCTGGACGAGGCTTCGCGCGAGCGCCTGCTGCGCGAACTGCCGCTGGCCGCGCGCATGCCCGGCACCGCCACCAGCCTGCCCGCGCTGCGCGCCCTGCTGCAAGAAACCGCGGCGCGCGGCTACGCCACCGACAACGAGGAAAACGAAGCCGGCATCGTCTGCTACGGCGTGGCCCTGTGCGACGCCGCCGGCCGTCCGGTGGCCGGCGTCAGCGTCAGCACGCTGCTGTTCCGCCGGCGCGAAGATCCCCAAACCGCCTATATCGAACCCCTGCTGCGGCTGCGCGACGCCGCCGCGGCCAAACTGGCCGTGCTGCCGGCATCGCCCGGCGGCGCCTGACGCCTCCACAAGGAATCCCATGACCGCTCCTACCGCCTCCAAACTTGCCGCCCTGATGGCCGCGCGGGTCGTGCCCGTGTTGCGCTACACCGATGCGGCCGCCGCCGCCTACGCGGCCGAAGTGGCCGTGGCCGCCGGCTGCACCACCCTGGAACTGACCTGGACCATCCCCAACGTCACCGACCTGCTGCGGGCGCTGCGCGACAAGCACGGCAGCGCGCTGCAGCTGGGCGTGGGCACCGTGCTGGACGAGCAGCAGGCGCGCGAGGCGCTGGTGGCGGGGGCCGACTTCCTGGTCTCGCCCGCGCTGGCCACCGACATCGTCGACCTGGCCCACGCCGCCGACGCGCTGTGCCTGCTGGGCGCCTTCACGCCCAGCGAAGTGCTGGCGGCGCGCCGGGCCGGCGCCGACATCGTCAAGATCTTCCCGGCGGACACCGGCGGCCCCCGGCACCTGGCCGCGCTCAAGTCCGTCTATCCGGACACGCCGCTGTGCCCCACCGGCGGCGTGACCGAGGAAAACATGGGCGCGTACTTCGCCGCCGGCGCGGCGCTGGTGGGCATCGGCAGCAACCTCTACGACAAGGCGGCCTTCGCCGCCCGCGACACCGCCGCGCTGGTGGCGCAGATCGTCCGCACCCGCGAGGCCGCCCATGGCTGACTTCGACATCGTCGCGCTGGGCGAGCCCCTGGTCGAGCTCAACCAGACCCACAAGGACCAGCGCCAATACCTGCAGGGCTACGGCGGCGACACCTCCAACGCCGTCATCGCCGCGGCGCGCCAGGGCGCGCGCTGCGCCTACCTGACCCGCGTCGGCGACGACGCCTTCGGCCGGCAGTTCCTGGATCTCTGGCAGGCCGAAGGCGTGGACACCTCGGGCGTGCGCGTCGACGGCGAGGCCCACACCGGCCTGTACTTCGTGCAGCACGGCCCCCAGGGACACGCCTTCAGCTACCTGCGCCGCGACTCCGCCGCCAGCCGCATGACCCCGGCCGACCTGGACTGCGGGCTGGTCGAACGCGCGCGCTTCCTGCACGTCTCGGGCATCAGCCTGGCGATCAGCACCAGCGCCTGCGACACCGTATTCGCCGCCATCGAGCGGGCGCGCGCGGCCGGCGCGCAGGTCAGCCTGGACTCGAACCTGCGGCTGCGCCTGTGGCCGGTGGACCGCGCCCGCGCGGTGCTGCGCGAGACCATGCGCGCCGCCGACCTGTTCCTGCCCAGCATGGACGACATGCAGCACCTGACCGGCAACGACGACCCCGAACGCACCCTGGACTGGATCCGCGACGGCGGCGCCGCGGGCGTGGTGGTGCTCAAGCTGGGCAAGGACGGCTCCATCATCGACGACGGCGCCCGGCGCACCGCCATGCCGGCGCTGCGGGTGCAGGCCGTGGACGCCACCGGCGCCGGCGACTGCTTCGCCGGCAGCCTGCTGGCGCGCCGCTGCCAGGGCGATGCCTGGGAAGACGCCGTGCGCTACGCCAACGTCGCGGCGGCGCTGTCCACCCAGGGCTACGGCGCGGTCGACCCCCTGCCGCGCGCCGCCGAGGTGCTGGCCCGCTTGAAGCAGCCCGCCGGCTGAGCGCCGGTTTTCCGCCGATTGGCGCGTTCGGGTAATTTCAGGCTAAAATACCAAGTTACCCGAATTTTCCGCCAGCCCAGAGTACTCGGTTGTGCGGTTCTCGTTTACTGCCGTAGTACCAAACTACCTACCGCACAATCTTCATCAGGAGAATAAACATGGCCGAACGCAAACGCGTGCGTCGCAACACCCTGGAACGCCGTTGCCTGGGCAAGGCTTTCAAGCGCCTCTTCGTCAAGTCGCCGAAGGGCGTCTTCAAGATGCTGGAAAAGATCAAGCGCGTCTAAGCCGCGCGCCAGGCCGAGCCGCCTGGCCTCGATCGAAAAAACCCGCTGGCCTGGCGCCATGCGGGTTTTTTATCGTCTGGCCGGAAGCCGATGGCTAACCGGCTTTCGAAGCGTCGTCGCGGGGCGGTCCCAGCTTGGGCAGGATGAAATCCATGAAAGCGCGGGTCTTGGCCGGCTGGATGCTGGACGGATACACCACATAGATGGAGATCGGGTCGACCGACCATTCGGGCAGCACGCGCCTGAGCGAATTGCGCTTGATGATGGGCTCCAGCGCCTGGCAGTGCGGCATGCGCGTGATCGCCAGGTCCAGGCCCGCCAGCGTGCCGGCGATGCTCATGTTGTTGGCCGCCAGGTGCCCCCGCACCGGCACGCGCACCGTCACCGCGCCCTGGCGCAGCGTCCAGTACGAATGCGCGTCGTCGATGGTGGTGCGCAGGCATTGATGCTGCGTCAGGTCGCCCGGCGTCTTGGGCTCGCCGTAGCGCTCCAGATAGCGGTCGGACGCATACAGGTGGTTGTCCAGCGAGACCAGTTCCTTCGCCACCGAGCCGTTCTGCGCCGCGTTGCTGCCGGAGTCCATGATGGACAGCGGGTGCAGGTCGTTGCTGAAGCGCAGCACCACGTCGAACGGCGTGCCCTGGGCGTCCGACGCGGTCAGCATGCTCAGGTCGAATTCGCACTCCACGTCGGGATAGCGCTGCATGAAATCGTTGATGGTTTCCGGCAGCAGCCAGATCGCCAGGCTGTAGGGCATGGACACGCGCAGCGTGCCGGACGGCCCCCCCGACAGCATCTGCAGCTGCTCGTGGGCCAGCCGGGCCTCGTCGATCAGGCCCTGGCAGCGGCTCATGTAGGCCGCGCCCGCCTCGGTCAGGTCCAGCCGCCGCGTGTTGCGGTTGATCAGGCGCAGCCCGATGGCCCGTTCCAGTTCATTGATGCGACGCGACAAGGTCGAGGTCGGCATGTTCAGCGCGCGCGCCGCCATGCTGAAGCTCTTGCGCTTGGCAACCTCCACGAACAAGGCGATGTCATTGAGCTGGACAGTCGACGCTTCCATAGGCATTCCGAATTGGGCCGCCCGAGTTTACGCCACTCGCGCGCGCCGTCCCAAGCCTTGCGCGCCCGCGGCGGCGGCAAGTCCGGCCGGTTTTGTCAGATTTGATTGCAAATTCGAAAGACGCGGCCTCTGTACGCCCAGGCATATCCCCTAAACTTCAGGCGAATACATATAAATACCAAGACCGCAGCGGTTGATCGAAATCGCAAAGGGGCACAGTGGGCATGAATGACACGCCAACATTTTTTACCGTTCTAACGCCCACCTACAACAGGGCGGGAACGCTGCACCGGGTCTATGAATCCCTTTCCCGGCAGACTTTCCGGGGTTTCGAATGGGTGGTGGTGGACGACGGCTCCACCGACAATACCCACGAATCGATTCTGGACTGGCAGGCGCGCGCAGATTTCCCGATCCGTTATTTCTGGCAGAACAACCAGCACAAGAAAACCGCTTTCAACCGCGGCGTGCGCGAAGCGCGCGGCCAGCTCATCGTCGCCCTGGACAGCGACGACGAAATGCCGCCCGACGCCCTGGTCATCTTCAAAGAGGCCTGGGAAAGCATCCCGCCGGCGCGGCGCGACTCCTACGTGGCCGTCACCGGCCTGTGCGCGCGCCCCGACGGCAGCGTCGTGGGCGACCGTTATCCGCAGGACGTTTTCGACAGCACCGCGGTCGACGTCTATTTCCGCTACCGCATCAAGGGCGAAAAATTCGGCTGCATGCGCACCGACATCCTCAGGGCCTATCCCTTTCCCGAGGACGTGGCCGGCTTCGTGCCGGAAAGCCTGGTGTGGTGGGCCATCGCGCGCGCCGGCTACCTGAGCCGCTTCATCAACCGCGTCGTGCGCACCTACCACGACACGCCCGGCGGCCTGAGCCAGGCCGCGGTATCCGCCGCCAACAACGCCCAGGGCCTGTACCTGCTGGCCTGGGACATGCTGCAGCATCACCTGGAATTCTTCCGCTACCGCCCGCGCGAATTCATCATGGCGGCGGCGCGCTACACGCGATTTCGCCTGCACCTGAAGCATTCCGGCGTGCCCACCGCGGTCCAGGCCTACCGGCTCACCAACCCCGTCGCCCGCTTCATGGTGGCGGCGATGTGGCCGCTGGGCTATGCGCTATACCGCCGGGATCGCCGCAGGGGGGTGGCGTAGGTGGCGTACGCAATAGAGCGGCGATTACACATCAAGTCGCCCCATGCCCCAGCCCCAGATAAACCTCCACCACCCGCGGGTCCTGCGCCACCTGCGCGGCCGGCCCGGCCAGCGTGACCGCGCCGGTCTCCAGCACATAGGCATAATCCGCCACTTTCAGCGCGGCCCGGGCGTTCTGTTCGATGAGCAGGATGGACACGCCCATCTCGCGCAGCCGCGCGACGATGCGGAACACTTCCTGCACGATGCGCGGCGCCAGTCCCAGGCTGGGTTCGTCCAGCATCAGCAGCCGCGGCTTGGCCATCAGCGCGCGGCCCACCGCCAGCATCTGGCGTTCGCCGCCCGACAGCGTGCCGGCCAGCTGCGCGCGGCGCTCCTGCAGCCGCGGAAACAGGTCGTAGACTTCGCCCAGGGTCTGGTCGCGGTCGCGCAGTCCGCTGCGCCAGCGGTGGAACGCGCCCAGCATCAGGTTGTCCTCCACGGTCATCTCGGCGAACAGTTCGCGCTTTTCCGGCACCAGGTTCATGCCGGCGGCCACCATCTCCTCGATCTCGGCATGCCGCTGCGGCTTGCCGCCGAAGACGATCTCCCCGGCCGAGGGCAGCACGCCCATGATGGCCGACAGCAGCGTGGTCTTGCCCGCGCCATTGGGGCCGATCACGGTGACGATCTGGCCTTCGCCCACCTCCAGGCTCACGCCCGAGACGGCCTCGACCTTGTCGTAGGCCACGCGCAGCTCGCGCACTTCCAGCAGTTTCGCGCTCATCTATTCCACTCCGCCCAGATAGGCTTCCAGCACCGCGGGGTTGTGCTGCACTTCGGCCGGCAGGCCCTCGGCGATCTTTTCGCCGAAGTCCATGACGACCACGCGGTCCACCAGGCCCATCACGAAGTCCATGTCGTGCTCGACCAGCAGGATGGCCATGCCTTCGGCGCGCAGCTTCTTCAGCAGTTCCGCGAGCTCGCATTTCTCCTGGTAGCGCAGCCCGGCCGCGGGTTCGTCCAGCAGCAGGATGCACGGATCGGACGCCAGCGCCCGCGCGATTTCCAGGATGCGCTGCTGGCCCAGGGCCAGCGAGCCGGCTTCGTCGTGCAGGTGGCGGCCCAGGCCGACGCGTTCGATCTGCCGCGCGGCCTCGGCCAGCAGGCGCGCCTCTTCGGCGCGGTCCAGCCGCCAGGCCGCCGGCAGCACGCCGCGGTGGCCCCGCAGGTGGGCGCCGATGGCGACGTTCTCCAGCACGCTCATGCGGCCCAGCAGGCGCACGTGCTGGAAGGTGCGCGACAGGCCCAGCCGCGCGATCCGGCGCGCGCCGGCGCCGGCCACGGCATGGCCCAGCAGCGTGACCTGGCCGGAGGTCGGCGAGTCCACGCCGGAGATCTGGTTGAACATGGTGCTTTTGCCGGCGCCGTTGGGCCCGATCAGGGCCAGGATCTCGCCGGCGCGGACTTCCAGGTTCATGGCGTTGTTGGCCACCAGGCCGCCGAACTTGCGCGTCACGTCCACGGCCTTGAGCACCACTTCGCCGCGGGGCGGCATGGGCTTGCGCGGCAGCGGCTCGGCGTTCATGTCCAGTTCGCGGACCTTTTTCTTCAGCGGCACGCAGCGCACCAGCACCGGCCACAGGCCGCTGCGCGCGCGGTGCAGCAGCAGCACCATGCCGAAGCCGAAGACGATCACCTCGAAGTTGCCGGTCTGGCCCAGCAGTCGGGGCATCCAGTCCTGCAGCCACTGCTTGAGCACCGTGAACACGCCCGCGCCGACCAGCGCGCCCCACACCTGTCCGGCGCCGCCGATGACGGTCATGAACAGGTATTCGATGCCCATCTGCAGGCCGAAGGGGTTGGGATTGACGAAGCGCTGCATGTGCGCGTAGAGCCAGCCCGAGGCGCAGGCCTGCAGCGCGGCGATGATGAAGATCACCATGCGCGAGCGCGCCGTGTCCACGCCCATGGATTCCGCCATTACGCGCCCGCCCTTGAGCGCGCGGATGGCGCGGCCCTCGCGCGAATCCAGCAGGTTCTGCGTGGACCAGACCGCCACCAGCAGGAAGGCCCAGATCAGGTAATAGATGTTGTCGCCCTGGTTCAGCGTCCAGCCGAACAGCTCGATGGCGGGAATGTCGGGAATGCCGGTGTGGCCGCCCAGGCCTTCGACCGAGCCGAACACGAAGTACAGCGACAGGCCCCAGGCGATGGTGCCCAGCGGCAGGAAGTGGCCGGACAGCTTGAGCGTGATGGCGCCCAGCAGATAGGCCACCGCCAGCGTCAGCGCCAGCCCGGCCAGCAGGGTCAGCCAGGGCGAGGCGCCCAGCCATGCCAGCCAGGCGGGCAGGGCCTCGGCGCGCGTGGTCAGCAGCGCCGTGGTGTAGGCGCCCACGCCCACGAAGGCGGCCTGGCCGAAGCTGGTCAGCCCGCCGACGCCGGTCAGCAGCACCAGGCCCAGCGCCACCAGCGCGTACAGGCCGATGTAGTTCAGCAGCGTCACGTAGAAAGGCGGCAGGGCCAGCGGCGCCAACGCCAGCAGCGCCAGGAATGCGTAGAGGATGTGGCGCGGATTCATTCGTCTTCTTCCTCGACGTGATGGCTTTTCAGCGAGCGCCAGAGCAGCACGGGGATGATCAGCGTGAACACGATGATTTCTTTGTAGGCGCTGGCCCAGAACGAGGAGAAGGCCTCGATCAGCCCGACCAGCACCGCGCCGGCGGCCGCCAGCGGATAGCTCACCAGGCCGCCGATGATGGCGCCCACGAAGCCCTTGAGGCTCACCATGAAGCCGGAATCGAAGTACATGGTGGTGATGGGGGCGATGAGAATGCCCGACACCGTGCCGATCAGCGCGGCCAGGAAGAACGTGGCCTTGCCGGCGAAGATCGGCGAGATGCCCATGAGCCGCGCGCCCAGGCGGTTGAAGGCGGCCGCGCGCAGCGCCTTGCCGTACATGGAGCGTTCGAAGAACTGGTAGAGCACCACGATGAGCAGCGCCGACACCGCCAGCACCCACAGCGCCTGGCTGTTGACGTTGAGCGGTCCCAGCGTCAGGCTGGCGTCGCTGAACGGCGCGGTGCGCGCGCCCTCGGCGCCGAAGGCCAGCAGCCCCAGCCCGACCAGCGCCAGGTGCACCGCGATGGACACGATCAGCAGCACCAGCGTCGAGGCCGACGCGATCGGCTGGTAGAACAGGCGATACAGCTGCGGCCCCATCGGCACCACCAGCAGCAGCGTCAGCAGCGCCTGCGCGGCCATCGGGAGCTGCGCCAGCGGCAGCTTGTAGAACAGCGCGGCCAGCGCCAGCGGATAGGCCAGCTTGGCCGCCATGCGCCACGCGCCGCGGCCGCGGCCCGGCCGCTTGCGCCGAGCCAGCAGGTCGGCGCCGACCTCGGCCAGCGCGAAGGCGAACAGCAGCCAGACCAGCAGCACCGGCTTGCCGGCCTGCAGCGCGGCCATGGTCAGCGCGCCGAAGGCCACGAACTCTCCCTGCGGGATGAACAGCACGCGGGTAACGGTAAACACCAGCAGGATGGACAAGGCCAGCAGCGCATAGATCGCGCCGTTGGTGATGCCATCCTGCCCGAGTATCAGGGCAATCTGAGCATTCATGCAGAATTCCAGCAAATACAACGAGGCTCCCCCCTAAGTGGGATGCCGCGGATCCGGCTCCGCCGGTCCGCAGGCATGCCCCCCTGGGGGGGAAGCGCGCAGCGCTTCGGGGGGGGACCTATTTCACCAGAGTCCAGGCCCCGTCCTTCACCGTAATCAGCTCGCGCCCGCGCTCGTCGAACCCGCTATGGTCGGCGGCCGTCATGTTGTAGACGCCCTGGGTGCCGACCAGCTCCTTGGTCTGTTCCAGCGCGTCGCGCAGCGCGCTGCGGAACTCCTTGGTGCCCGGCTTGCCGGCTTTTTCGGCCAGCGGCACGGCCTGCTGCAGCAGCAGGCCGGCGTCGAATACGTTGGCGCCGAAGGTGGCCGGACGCGAGCCGTTGAGCTTTTCGTAGGCCGCGATGTAGTCGGAAGCGACCTTCTTGGAGGGGTTGCTGTCCGGCATTTCCGGCAGCACCAGCATCAGGCTGGCGGCCAGCACCGTGCCCTCGACCTTCTTGCCGCCCAGCTTGAGGAAGTCGGGCAGGGCCGCGCCGTGGGTCTGGTAGAACTTGCCCTTGTAGCCCTGGTCGTACAGCGTGGTCTGCGGCAGCACGCTGGCCGCGCCGGGGGCGGCCACCAGCACCGCGTCGGGCTTGGCGGCCAGGATCTTCAGGGCCTGCCCGGTGACCGAGCTGTCGAAGCGCAGATAGCGTTCGTTGGCGGTGATCTTCAGGCCCTTCTCGGCGGCCATCCCGGAGAAGACCTTGTACCAGTTCTCGCCATACGGATCGTTCAGGCCGATGAAGCCGACCGTCTTGATGCCGGACTTGACCATGTGGTCCACCAGCGCGCGCGCGATGATGTCGTCGTTCTGGGTGGTCTTGAAGACCCACTTCTTCTGTTCGTTCATGGGCAGCACCACGGCGGCCGTGCCCACCGGCGCCAGCATCGGCACGCCGGCCTCGGCGGCGAACTGGATCACGCCCATGGCGTTGGGCGAACCCGACGGGCCGATCAGCGCGTCCACGTTCTGCTCCGAGATCAGCTTCTTGAAGGCCGTGACCGAGTTGGTGGAATCGCTGGCGTCGTCCAGCGAAATGTATTCCACCGTCAGGCCGCCGATCTGCTTGGGCAGCAGCGGCACGGTGTTCTTCTGCGGGATGCCGACCAGCGCGGTGGGGCCGGTGGACGAGGTGACGACGCCGACCTTCATCTGCGCCAGGGCGGGCAGTGCGAACAGCGCGGCGACCGCAGCGGCGGCGGCCAGGGGGATTTTCTTCGACAGCATGGCAAGACCTCCGGATAGGGAGCAGGGTGGGAGTGCGGCTGGAAAACGGAGAAAACGGGAACTGCGAAAAATGCTTGTTACTTAAAATTTCTGTTGCGCAGGCTCTGCACTGTAGACCCGGGCGTCGCGCTTACCTATCGGTCAAAACCCGAAGCGCGGCTCCCGTGCGGTTCAGATGGTGATGGAGCTGACGCTCGCGCCGCCGCACACGAACAGGGTCTGGCCGGTGACGAAGCTGTTGGCCGGATCGGCGAAGAACATCACGGCGCGCGCCACGTCGTCGGCGCGGCCCAGGCGCTTGACCGGAATGCCGGCGGCCAGCTGCTTTTCGCGCTCGCTGCCGGGGTCGATCACTTCATAGAACATGTCCGTCTGGATCGGGCCGGGCGCCACCACGTTGACCGTGATGCCGTGGGGCGCCAGCTCCAGCGACCAGGTGCGCGCCATGCCCACCATGCCGGCCTTGGTGGCCGAATACGCGGTGCGCGTGGGCAAGCCCAGCGCGCCGCGCGAGGACATCAGCACGATGCGGCCGAACCTGCGCTCCTGCATGCCGGGCAGGGCCGACTGCACCAGACTGATGGCCGCGCCCAGGTGGATCTGGGTCAGGCCGTGCAGTTCTTCCTGGGTGACCTGCGGCAGCAGGTTGGGCCAGATCACGCCGGCGTTGTGGATCACGTGGCTGATCGGAAACCGGGCCGCGGCCTCGGCCCCGGCCTGCGCGGTGGCCTCGGCGTCCAGCAGGTCGACCTGGATGTTGTGCAGGCGCGGATGGCTGAAGTCGGCGGCGCGGCGCGCCATGGAGACGACCTCGTAGCCGGCCTCCAGCATGCTGCGGCAGATTTCGGCGCCGATGCCGGCGCTGCCGCCGGTCACCAGCGCGACGTGGTTTTGCGTCATGGTTTCCCCCTTTTCTTGTCGTCGTTCAGGCCTTGGGCGCCAGCGCCAGCACGCGCAAGGGGCTGCCCGAGCCGCTGCGGATCTTGAGCGGCGCCGAGAAGATCACCGCGCCGGTGGGGGGCAGCTGGTCCAGATTGGTCAGGCACTGCAGGCCGTAGCGGTTATTGCCGTGCATGTAGTAATGGCAGGGATAGGGCGGGTCCAGGTGCTGGGCCTGGCCGGCGTCGGTGCCCACCGATTCGGTGCCGAAACCGTGCACGTCGCGCTCCTTGATGAGCCAGGGCACGACCTCGGCGTCCGGGCCGGGCGAGTGCGCGCCGTCGTCCTGCATGTTGAGGTATTCGGCCGGCTTGGCGCGCTTGGACCAGTCGGTGCGCATCAGCACCCAGGAGCGCGCGGGTATGCGGCCGTGGCGCTCCTCCCACCGCTGCACGAAGTCGACGGTCAGCAGGAAGTCCGGATTGTCGCGGGCCTCGGCCGAGCAGTCGATGACGCAGGCGTTGGCGATGAAGGCCTCGATCGGAATGGTGTCGACGGTATTGTCGGGCTGGTCCTTGCCGGTGATCCAGTGCACCGGCGCGTCGAAGTGCGTGCCGGTGTGCTCCGAGCAAGAGAAGTTATTCCAGTACCAGCCCGGGCCGCGCTCGTCATAGCGCGAGATCTCTTCGATGCGGAAGGGCCAGGCCTGGCCGAATTCCGGCGGCAGCACGATGGTGGGAAATTCCGGCGTCAGCGTCTCGGTCAGGTCCACCACGCGGATGCGGCCCGAAACCAGTTCGGCCATGAATTGGGCGAGTATGGGTTGGCTCACTGTTTGCTCCTGTCGTTCGTATCGTCGGGGCGGCGGCCTCAGGCCCCCAGTTCCCGCTCCAGTCCCTTGGGGTTCTGCGCCAGGCGCGCGCGGAACTCCTGCGCCACGTCGCCGACGTAGACGTCCTCGGTGCCTTCCTTCAGGGCGCGCACGATGGCGGCGGCCAGCGCGGCCGGCGCCACGCGCGGCGGCGGCGTGCGCTGCTCCCATTCGTGGTCCACCGGCCCGGGGAACACGTTCACCACCCGCACGCCCGCGCCGCGCATTTCGGCGCGCAGGCACTGCGCCAGCGACAGCGCGGCCGCCTTGGACGCCGACCACATGCCGCGCGAGGGCAGGTTCATGTGGGCATAGATCGACAGCACATTGACCCAGGCCGCGGCGTTGTTCACGCCGTCGGCCGCGCGGCCGCACAGCGCCGGGCCGAAGCCCTGGGCCAGGCGCATCAGTCCCAGCACGTTCACGTCCATGGCGTCGCGCGCGGTGTTCACGTCCTTGCGCCCGAGCAGGCCGCCTTCGCGTTCCAGGTCGGCGGTGTTCACCAAGATCTCCACCTTGCCGCCGATCGACGCGGCCACGCGCTCGACCGAGTCGGTATCGGTCACGTTCAGGTCCACCGCCTGCACCCGCGGGTCGGACGCCAGCGCGTCGAACGCGGCGTCGCGGCGCCAGGGCTGCGGATCGCCCAGGAACACCATGGGGCTGCCGGCATCGAGCAGGGCGCGCGCCACGGCCTGGCCCACCGCCGACTTGCCGTCGGTGACGAGCGCGCGGCGGAACTTCGGATCGCACGAGGTCTCGCGCAGGGTCTTGTCGTCTTCCATGTTGGGCGTGTTCCTTTCGGGCAGGGCGATCATCACGGCCTGGCCGCTGCGGTCGAGCTTGAGCGCCAGCCGCACGCGGTCGCCGTCGGCGCAATCCTGGTGCACGTGGGCCACCACCGAGGGGCCGGCGGCCATGCGCACCGTGCCCACGCGCCAGGGCAGGCGCTCGCGGAAATACAGGTCGTTGCTGTGGTGCAGGACGGTGCTCGCCAGCAGCACGCCGGCGGGATCGACCGCAAGCCACGGCAGGCGTTCGGACAGGCAATGGCCGCAGACCTCGCGCGGCGGGTACTGCACCGTCCCGCAGTCGGCGCAGGTCTGCAGTTCGAAGCGGCCTTCGGCGGCGGCCGCGGTCAGCCCGAGCGCGGCGCGGCTGCGCGAGCCGGGCGGCAGCGTCGGCTGGCGCGTGCGCGCGACGGGATTCTTGCGGGGCGGCCTGGCCAGCGGTTCCGTCATGCCTCGCTCCTTGCCAGGATGGCCGCGGCGGTGCACAGCCCGCGGTCGTAATTGATCATGCCGAAGCCGCTGACCATGCCCAGGCGCGCGTCGGCCACCTGCGTGCCGCCGGCCGTGCCGGTCAGCTGGCGCAGGGCCTCGACCAGCCCCAGGTAGCCGCCGGCCGCGCCGGCCTGGCCCACCGACAGCTGCCCGCCGTTGGTATTGAAGGGAAAGCTGCCGTC
Organism: Achromobacter sp. MUI-25009338; assembly: GCF_057359325.1. Lineage (NCBI taxonomy): Bacteria > Pseudomonadati > Pseudomonadota > Betaproteobacteria > Burkholderiales > Alcaligenaceae > Achromobacter > Achromobacter sp. MUI-25009338. The sequence goes on along the minus strand of NZ_CM170627.1, from coordinate 4,891,866 downwards.
CACGGTGAAGCTGTGGCGGCGCACGAAGTCCGGCGCCGCGCCTTTTTCGCAGAAGCCCAGGTCTTCGATCTGCATCATGTTGATGACCGGGTAGTCGTCGTAGGCCTGCAGGAAATCCATGTCGGCCGGCGCGACGCCGGCCTGTCCGTACAGTTCGTCCACGTCCATGGTCCAGCCGCCGCGCGTCTGGATGGGATCTTCGATCCAGGCGTTGTGGCGCTCGATGGTGGAAAGGATGCGCACATGCGGCAGGCCCAGGGCGCGCGCCCGGTCCTCGCTCATGACCAGGAAGGCGTCGGCGCCGGCGCAGGGCATGACGCAGTCGAACAGGTGGATGGGATCGGTGATGACGCGCGCGTCCAGGTACTGGGCCAGCGTCAGCGGCTTTTTCATCAGCGCGTGCGGAAAGCGCAGCGCGTTGTCGCGCTGCGCCACGCACAGCTTGCCGAAATCGGCGCGCGTGGCGCCGGTGGCGCGCATGTAGTTGGCCGTCAGCAGCGCGAAGCTGGCGTTGGGGCCGCCCGCGCCGTACGGATACACCGCGTCCTGCGCGAAGCGCGAGAACTGGCTGACCGTGTTGCGAAACGAGTCCACGTGGTTGGTGTCGCCCGCCAGGCAGGCCACGATGCCGGCGTCGCCGGCCTGCACGGCGCGGGCGGCGCGGCGCAGGGCCGCCACGCCGCTGGCCCCGCCCATGGGGATGTGGTCCAGCCAGCGCGGGCTCATGCCCAGATGCTGCACCAGGCCGACCGCGGTGTCGGGCGCCAGCGTGAAGCTGGACACGCAAAGCCCGTCCACCTCGGCCTTGGCGATGCCGGCCTGGCGGATCAGCGCGCCCAGCGCGCGTCCCAGCCACCAGTGGGCGGCATGGGTGGAATAGCGTTCGTACGGGATGGTGACGGGCAGGGCCGCCACCACGCCGTCATAGCCCAGGCGCGCGCTCATCGAAGCGGCTCCTGCGGCTGCGCGGCGGGCCGTTTCTTCATCGAGCAGGTATCCACGCAGCGGGCCGTGCCGGGCAGGGTGGGCGCCAGCGCCTTCATCTCGCCGCGCTGGATCTTGTTGGTGGTGGTGAGCGGCAGGGCGTCCACGAAGGCCACATAGCCCGGCGCCTTGTAGTACGCCAGCTGTTCCAGGCTCCATTGCACGATGCTGCGCGCGGCCTCGGCCAGCTCGGCGTCGGAGGCGGGCTGGGTCTCGGGCACCACGCAGGCCAGCACCTCGTCGCCGCGCACGGTGTCGGGCACGGCGGCCACCGCCACCGCCTTGACCAGCGGATGCTGCATCAGCACGCTTTCGACTTCCACGGCCGAGATGTTCTCGCCGCTTCTGCGGATCACGTTCTTCTTGCGGTCCACGAAGCGCAGCGCGCCGTCGGCCTCGCGGCGCACGATGTCGCCGGTACGGAACCAGCCGCCTTCCCAGGCCTGGGCCGTGGCGGCCTCGTCCTTCAGGTAGCCGGCGAAAAAGCCGTAGCGCGGGTCGTCGCCGGCATGGCGCACCAGCAGCTCGCCGGGCTCGTCGATGGCGGCCTCGGCGCCGGCGTCGTCGACGATGCGCACCTGCACGTCGTCTTCCTCGCGGCCGAAGCAGCTGCTGCCGATGTGACGCGGCTCGCGGTTGGCGATGATGACGGCGCCCGCGCCGGTCTCGGTCATGGCCCAGGCCTCCAGCAGCGGAAAGCCGAAGCGCGCCTCGAAAGGCTGGTGCAGCTTGCGGTCCACGCCGGCGCCGAAGCCGAAGCGGATGGCGGGCTGCAGATCGCGCGGCGACGCCTCGGCCTTCATCAGGATGGCGGGCATGACGCCCAGGTAGTGCAGCACCGTGGCGCGCGATTCGCGCACGCTGTCCCACCAGGTGCTGGGATGGAAGCGGTCCAGCGGGATCAGGCAGCCGCCGGTCAGCAGCATGGCCATGGCCGAATACGCCATCGCGTTCATGTGCACCAGCGGCAGCGGCGTCAGCATGCGTTCCTCGCCGGGCCGCAGGGCGGCCAGGCCGCCGATGCGCGCATACCAGCCGCCGGCATGCAGGAAGTAGCGGTTGGGCAGGATGCAGCCCTTGGGGCGGCCGGTGGTGCCGGACGTGTAGAGCAGGGCGCATTCGGTCAGGACATCCGGCTCGCTGCCTGCCAGCGGCGCGCCAAAGGGCGCGGGCGGGGGCGCGTCGTCCGGGCCCATCACGCGCAGCTCGCGGCCGGCGCGCCGGGCGGCCGCGATCAGGTCGTCGTGGCGTTCGGGCAGGGCCACCGCCAGCGCAATCTCGGAGTGCCCCGTCAGGTATTCGAGCTCCGCGGCGCGCAGGTCCGGGTTGATCGGCACCACCGACACGCCCAGCGCGTTCAGCGCGAACCAGTGCAGGAAGAACGCGGGGCGGTTCTCCAGCAGCAGCCCGGCGCGGTGGCCGTGGCCGTAGCCGGCGCGGGCGTAGGCCGCGCGCAGCGTCTCGACGGCGCTGGCGGCCTGGGCGTAGCTCAGCTCGCCGGCGCCGACGCCATAGGCCTGCGCCGTCTCCGGCAGTATGCACAGAAAGGGCCGGGCGCCGTGGCGCGCGGCGGTGTCGAGCAGTGCCTGATGGACCGTGGTGTTCACGAGCCGCTCCTACATGAACAGTTGGATATTGCCGAAGGCCGCGTCGCAGTTGACGAGGTCCACGCGCTTGAGCAGGATGCGCAGGCCGCCGTCCTGCTCCACCAGGTGGTGGGTGGCCCAGCCGGCGTACAGCGTCTGCGTGTCGAGCCGGGTCTCCACGTAATGAAAGGCGGTGCGCACCACGTGGCGGCCTTCGGCCGGCGCGGCTTCGGGGTGGTCGTGCTCGACGGTGGGCGCCTGCAGCAGGTGGTGGCAGCGGCTCCTGGGCTGCTGCGAGTAGGTGCGCTGGCCGGCCAGCCGTTGCACGCGTACGCGCAAGAGCAGCTTGTCTTCGTACATCAGCGAGGCGTGCAGCCTGGGGTCGGTCTGGCCGTGGGCCAGCGGCATCCAGTAGCGGCCGTCCTCGGTGTACAGGTCCAGCCATTCCTCGAAGCGCTGCTCGTCCAGCATGCGCGCCTCGGCGTAGACGAAATCGATCAGTTCACGGTCGCTCGCGCTCATACCGGCTCCGTTGCGGTCATATAGCGGCCCCATGCGCGGTACTGGTTGCGCATCTGCCATTCGTTGGTGCCGTTGGTGGTGACGTTCTTGCGGCCGGTCTCGTCGGGCGAGTAGAGCCGGCCGACGTTCACCCATTCGCGCGCGCGCGAATGCAGGCCGTCCTGCGCGCGCTCGTACATTTCCAGGTCGTCATGGCCGACCACCGAGGTCGGCGCGTTGATCAGCCGGTTGTACATGAGGGTGCGCTCCAGCAGCAGGTCGGGCGCGCCCACCAGGCGGAAGGTCCAGGACTCCACCAGCGTCCGGTCGGCCGCGATCGGCTTGAACACGCGCAGCGTCTGGATCGGGCCCTTGACCATGATGTTGGGGAAGTACACGGTGTTGTGGCGCACGTCGCCCAGGATCTGGCCGGCGCGTTCCTCGCCGTAGGCCGCCACCATGGCGTCCCAGTAGCCCGGAATGCCGGAATAGGAAGCGTGGATGGAGTCGGCCACGCCGGTGTGGCCGTGGCCGTTTTCCCATACGCGTATGCCCATGTTCTCGAAGAACTCGTAGGGCGAGATGAACGGCGCGAACAGTTCCACGGCCATGGGCTTGGGCGTGCCGGCGGGCGCCTGCTCCCAGACCTTGACCGCGGTGCCCGCCGACGATTCGTGCGCCACCATCGGGTGGCAGGTGTCGGTCTGGTTATCGACCAGCATCTTCCAGTTGCAGCGGTGCATGTAGCGCATCACGCCGCCGGCGACTTCCAGCCGGCCTTCGGGCGAGCGGTCGACCATGTTGTCCAGGGTCGACAGCGAATCGCCGAAGAATTCCTCGAACGACTGGCCCTGCGGATTGAGGCGGCAGAACACGAAGCCGCGGTGGTTGCGCACGTCCTGCACGGCGGCCATGCCCTTGCTGGCCTCGCAGTGCTCCAGGCCGGTGTTTTCGTAGCCTTTCTTGAGCGGGATGGACAGCAGGCTGCCGTCGGTCTTGAAGGTCCAGGCGTGATAGGGGCAGCGGAAGAACTTGCCGGTGTTGCCGCAGGCGTCGCCGGCGACCATCGTGCCCTTGTGCGGGCAGCGGTTGTGCAGCACGCGCACGCTGCGGTCGCTGTGGCGCACCATCACCACCGGCTGGTCGCCCACCGTGGTGGTGATGTAGTCGCCCGGGTTCGGCACCTGGCTGTCGTGGCCCACGTAGACCCAGGTGTTGGCGTACAGGCGCTCCATTTCCAGCTCGAACAGTTCCTGGTCGACGAACAGGTCCTTGTGCACTTCGGTCTCGCGCAGCAGGGCGCGGATGGCGTCGGGGTTGTCGCGGTATTTGCTCATGATGGCGCTTCCTTGCGTCGTGCCTACAGATCCAGCACCAGGCGCGCGGATTTCGCGCGCGAGATGCAGATCTGGATGATCTTGCCGCTGGCCTTCTCGGTGTCCGAGAGGTAGTAGTCGCGGTGGTCGGGCTCGCCCTCCAGCACCGTGGCCTGGCAGACCCCGCATTCGCCGCGCTTGCAGTCGTACATCGGATCGCAGCCGGCTTCCTCCATGACCTCGATGATGGTCTTGTCCGCGGGGATGGTCAGCACCTGGCCGGACTGGCGCAGCTCGACCTCGAAAGCCTGGTCGCCGGCCTGCGGCGCGGCCGTGGTGAACAGTTCGAAATGGATGTGGGCGTCGGGCCAGTGGCGGGCGCGAGCTTCGTGGATGACGGCGTCGATCAGGCCCTTGGGGCCGCACACGTACAGGTGCTGGCGCGGCGAGGCCGAATCCAGCAGCGCGCGCAGGTCGAAGCAGCAGTCGGGCTCGTCGTCGGCGTGCAGGCTCAGGTCGGCGCCGGCCAGCGCCTGCAGCTCGGGCAGGAAGGCCAGCTGGCCGCGGCTGCGGCCGCAATAGTGCAGATGGAAGGCGCGGCCGGCGGACTTGAGCGCGGCGGCCATGGAGGCGATGGGCGTGATGCCGATGCCGCCTGCGATCAGCAGCACGGGTTCGTCGCCGGCGGGCGCTTCGTGTAGTGGAAAGTCGTTGCGCGGGCCTTCGGCCGTGACCAGGTCGCCCTCGGACAGCGCGTGCATGTAGCGCGAACCGCCCTGGCTGGCTTCTTCGAGGCGCACGCCCAGGCGGTATTCGAGGGGCTGGGCGTAGCGGCCGGCGTCGGGCGCGAGCTGCACCAGCGAGTAGCAGCGCGGCTCGCGCTGGCCCGGCACCGACACCTTCAGATGCGCGCCCGGCCCGAAGGCGGGCAGCGGTCCGCCGTCTTCGCGGGCCAGCCGGAAAGAGCGGATCAAGGGCGATTCCTGGCGGACTTCGCGAACGATGAGTTTCAATGTTTGCACGGCGTCTGTCTCTCTCTTTGTGCGGATTCGCCGGGGCCGCCGCGCTGGCGGCGGTCCGTCGCTCAGGCCGCCAGCTTTTCGGCCAGCTGGCGCTCCATGGGCTCGCATTTTTCGTGGGCCAGGGCGGTGTCGCGCAGTTCGCGCAGCGTCGCCGCGGCGTTGGGCTGGCCGGCCAGCCGTTCGGCGGCGGCGATGAGCTGGCGGTACTTGCCGCCGCCGCGCACGTGGGTGTCGCTATAGCCCTTGACCAGGCGGCGGCAGTTGACGGTTTCGACGGCCAGCGCGTAGTCGCGCGGCGCCAGCCTGGCGATCAGGTCCAGCCATTGCCGCAGGCCCGCGGCCTCGGTCTGGTGGCGCAGCGTGCCGCGGCGGAACCGCCGCATGCCGGCCAGCGCGTACAGCATCAGGAAGCCGCCCAGCGTGCTGCTCTGCATGCGGCGCCCGCGGCCCAGACGGCGCGCGACGAAACCGCCGAAGGCCTTGGAGCCCTCCAGCCAGCGGCCCAGCCCGGCCGGCAGCGTGCCGCAGATTTCCTCCAGCCGCGGGTGCATGAATTCGGTGGTGTAGACCAGCTGGTCCGGACGCGCGCCCACTTCCTGGCGCACGCGCTCGAAGCGCGTGCCGCGGGTTTTCAGGTCGGCGACGCGGATCACGTCGTCGTAGGCCATGGCCGTGGCCACGTAGCGCGCCGCCGCGCAGGTCAGCGCCCACTGGCGCGCGTCGCCGCCGTGCGCGGCGTCCAGGTCGCGGATGGCTTTCATGTGGCGCAGATAGTCGCCGGCGTAGGCCAGGTCCTGGAACTCGATCTGGCGGCGCACGCCGGCCACCAGCATGGGCTGCGCACAGGCGGGGAAATCGCGCTTGATGGCGTCCAGCAGGGCCTGAGCGCGCGGGCTGGCGGCGGTCTCGGGCAGCGCCGGCAGCGGCCGTTCCAGGTCGATGGCGGCGGGCTGCGCGGGGGCCTGGTCGGCTGCTTCGAAACCCAGCGCGAAGGCGCGCAGGCTGGCCTCCACGCCCAGGCCGGCGCGCCGCACCGTGGCCTCGAAATCGTCGCGTGCGAACGGCAGCGCGCCGCTGCCCGCCACCGCGCCGAACAGGCTGGCGCTGATGACGCTGCCGGCCCGGTCGGCCAGGTCCTGCAGGTCGAAGCAGAGAAAGCGACGGGCCGCCGCGCGACCGGCTTCCAGCACTTTGTTGGGATCGGCGATGCCGTTGCCGGGCGCGGATTTTTCGCTGACGGCGTAGCTGCGGTGCGACGAGGCCAGCAGCACCGTGCGCTCGGGCGTGACCAGGCCGCGCTGGATCGCGCGCCCGCCTTCCATCAGCTCGGCCGCCACCACCAGGTCCACGTCGCCAGGCGTGGGCATCAGCGCCAGCGCCGGCTGCCTGCCGGCGCGCCGCACTTCGGCCTCGGGCATCAGCTCCACGTAATAGATGGTGGCGCCGGTGCGCTGGGCCACGCCGGGCACCGAAGTGGTCTGGGCCCACCAGCCGGCGTGCTCGGCCATGTCGACGATCCAGTCGGCCAGCACGCCGCCGCCCTGGCCGCCCATGGCCAGGATGGCGATCTTGATCGGATTGGCTTGCTGCATAGCGGCCGCGTTCATGGAGCAGAGTTCCTCAAAGGGCGTCGTGGGTCAGGCGCGCGGCGCGGCGCCGTTGCAGAAAGCCGATCACGGCGCCGCGCATGCGCGCCATGAAGCGGTCCCGGCCGGTCGGGTTGTGGACGATGTCGGCGCGGTAGAACGACGGGCACAGCACCGCGGCATGGGCCACTTCGCCGCAGTTGCCGCAGCCCACGCAGCTGCTTTCGACGTGCGCGACCGGATCTTCCTTGAGCGGATCGCCGCTGTCCTTGACCGTCAGCGACGGACAGCCCGACAGGCGGATACAGGCGTGGTCGCCGGTGCAGACGTCCGGGTCCACGCCGAAGCGTTCCTTGACCGCGCGCTTGCCCGCCTTCACCGCCTGGTTGAACAGCGGCTTGACGCGGCGCTGCTTGTTCAGCATGCATTCGGACTGCGCGATGATGACCTTGGGGCCCTTGACGTCGGTGGTCAGCGCCTCTTCGAGGGTGGCGCGCACCTTGGCCACGTCGTAGGTGCGGTCCAGCGTGCGCACCCATTTCACGCCGACGCCGCGCACGGCCTCGTCGATGGGGTTGTTGGTCGAGCGGTCCGGGTTGTCGGCGCGCGAGGACAGGATGTCCTGGCCGCCGGTGGCCGAGGAGTAGTAGTTGTCGACGATGACGATCACGCCGTCGTACTTGTTGAACACCGCGTTGCCGATGCCCGAGGCCAGCCCGTTGTGCCAGAAGCCGCCGTCGCCCATGATGGAAATGGGCCGCTTGGCCGCCGGCACGTTGAACGCCGCTGCGCTGGAGGCGCCCAGGCCGTAGCCCATGGTGGTGGCGCCCAGGTTGAAGGGCGGCAGGATGGAGAACAGGTGGCAGCCGATGTCGCACGAAATGTGGTGCTGGCCCAGCTTCTCCTGTGCCAGGGTCAGCGCCGAGAAGATCGGCCGCTCCGGACAGCCGGTACAGAAGCCCGCCGGCCGCGGCGGCACCACCGCCGCCAGGCCTTCGACGTGCTTGTGGAAGGTGATGGGCTGCTCGGCCGGCCGGGCCGGCCTGGGCCGCGCCAGTTCGGTGATTTCGAGCTGGCGTTCGGCGGCCTGGGCGTCGGCCGCCACGGCAGGGTGCGTCTGCAGCGATTGCGGGCGGTTGCGCTTGAGGAATTCGCGCAGACCGTCGCGCATGACCTGGGTGGTGTACTCGCCGGCCATGGGCAGCACGTCCTTGCCGGACAGCCGCGTCTGGACGCCGGCGCGGCGCAGCACCGCGTGCAGGTTCTGCTCGATATAGTCGGGCTGGCCTTCTTCCAGCAGCAGCACGGCGCGCTTGCCCCGGCAGAACTCGACGACCTCGTCCTCGATCACGGGATAGGTCACGTTCATGACGTACAGCGGAATGCGGCTGTTTCCGAAATGGTCGGCCAGGCCCAGCAGCTGCAGCGCGCGGATGACGCCGTTGTAGAGGCCGCCCTGCAGGATCAGGCCCACGTCGTCCTGCTCGCCGTCGAAGAACTCGTTGAGCCTGTGTTCCTTGATGTAGCGGATGGCGGCGGGCCAGCGCTCCTTGATCTTTTCCTGCTCGTGCAGGAACGAGGCCGGCGGCAGCACGATGCGGCTGGTGTCGCGCTCGGGGCTTTCCAGCGCCTGGGCCAGCGAAAACGCAGGACGCTTGTTTTCCTTGGCGATGAAGCGGCCATGCACGTGGCAGCCGCGGATGCGCAGCTGCAGCATCACCGGCGTCTTGCTGGCCTCGGACAATTCGAACCCGTCCTCGACCGCCTTGACCATGCTTTCCAGGTTGGGACGCGGGTCCAGCAGCCAGATCTGGGATTTCATGGCGAACGCGTGCGAGCGTTCCTGCATGATGGACGAGCCTTCGCCGTAGTCCTCGCCCACGATCACCAGCGCGCCGCCGGTGACGCCGCCCGAGGCCAGGTTGGCCAGCGCGTCGGAGGCGACGTTGGTGCCCACGGTGGATTTCCAGGTGACCGCGCCGCGGATCGGATACATGACCGAGGCCGCCAGCGTGGCGGCCGCGGTGGCTTCCGAGGCGCTGGCCTCGAAGTGCACGCCGAGTTCCTGCAGGATGTCGTTGGCGTCGGCCAGCACGTCCATCAGGTGCGAGATCGGCGAACCCTGGTAGCCGGCGACGTAGCCCACGCCGGATTGCAGCAGGGCCTTGGTGACCGCAAGAATTCCCTCGCCGCGGAACTCTTCGCCCGCGCCGATTCGCAGTTGCTGGACTTCTTTCTTGAAAGACCTTTCTGCCATCAGGAACTCCTTGCGGGCCCGGTCGTCGGGTCCTCAGCCGTTGCTGCTGCGCAGCATCGCCACGTCATGGAAAATTCATCTAAAAAATACTTTAGGAGTCAACGTTTTAGCTGTCAACAAAAAAGATGAAATTTCATGGAAAGAAAAAAATATCGCAATAAAACAAGGATGTATATACTCGTTGATCACTAGTTTGGGGCACGCCGCGCGCCCCGTCAGAGTGCAAAAACGGGTTGCGATTCCGGGTATACCCTGTGTTGCGCAACAGCATGCGCCCGGGCGCGGACATCGGAGCAGAACAGCATGGAATTGCAGAAGCAGCGGGACACTTCCACGGCGGCGCGCGGCGCTCCCCGTTTCGTCGACGGCTACCTCGCCTATCTGCTGGCGCAGGCCAGCCAGCGCATTTCGGCGGAGTTCCACCTGCAGGTCAGGGCGGCCGGCCTGTCGGTGACCCAGTGGCGGGTGCTGGCCAGCCTGCAGGGCAGCGAGGGCGAAACCATAGGCTCGCTGGCGGTGCTGGCCATCACCAAACAGCCCACGCTGAGCAAGGTGGTGCAGCGCATGGAGGCCGAAGGTCTGGTGGCGCGCAACGGCGTGCGGGCGGACCGGCGCCAGACGCGCGTGCGCATCACGGCCAAGGGATCGAACCTGATTGCCTCGCTGTGCGAGCAGGCCATGCAGCACCAGAAGGCGGTGCTGGCGCCCTTCGGCGAGGCAAAGGCCGCGCAGCTGATCGAGATGCTGGAAGTGCTGATGACCGAGCACGTGCCGCTGGAACTGCCGATCGCGGAAGAGGAATAGGGCGGCGCGAAACCGAACAGCGTTCGTCCGATTTTTTTGTTACAAGCATATGCGTCCCTAATAGTTTTCTCTCTGAGAAAACCTGTTCCGGTACGCATAAACCCTGAATTGACGGGGGTTCCGCGGGTAGGCAATATCGCGCCGGTATTCAGACTACTGTCAGGAGTTGATCCTATGCGCCGCACTTTGATTGCTATCGCGATCGCCGCAGCCGCCGTGGCCGCGCCCTCGATCGGGCAGGCCAAAACCTTCCGCTGGGCCGCCCAGGGCGACATCCTCACCTTCGACCCGCACTCGCAGAACGAAGGCATGACGATCGCCGCCAACAGCTATATCTACGAACCGCTGGTGGACTACGACAAGTCCTTCAAGCTGACCCCGCGCCTGGCCACCGAATGGCAGCAGGTCTCGCCCACGCTGTACCGCTTCAAGCTGCGCCCGAACGTGAAGTTCCACGACGGCGCCGCCTTCACCGCCGACGACGTGGTGTTCTCGATCCACCGCGCGATGGCCCCGACCTCGAACTACAAGGCCTACACCACCGGCATCAAGGAAGCGCGCAAGGTCGACGACCTGACGGTCGAGGTGGAGACCTCGGCGCCCAATCCCGTGCTGCTGCGCCAGCTGACCAATGTGTTCATCATGAACAAGGCCTGGGCCGAGAAGCACAACATCGCCAAGCCGCAGGACTTCGTCAACAAGGAAGAAACCTACGGCGCGCGCAATACCAACGGCACCGGCCCGTACAAGCTGAAGTCGCGCGAAGTGGACGTGCGCACCGTGTTCGAGGAGAACAAGGACTGGTGGAACAAGGCCGGCAAGGTCGGCAACGTGACCGAAGTCGTGTTCACGCCGATCAAGCAGAACGCCACCCGCACCGCGGCGCTGCTGTCGGGCGAGATCGACTTCGTGCTGGACCCGGCGGCCCAGGACCTGGACCGCCTGCGCCAGTCGGCCAAGGTGGTCGAGGGCAACGAATACCGCACCATCTACCTGGGCCTGGACCAGAAGCGTCCCGAGCTGCAGTACTCCACCATCAAGGGCAAGAACCCGTTCCAGGACGTGCGCGTGCGCGAGGCGCTGTACCGCGCCATCGACGTGGACGCGATCAAGCGCGCCGTGATGCGCGGCCTGTCCGCGCCCACCGGCACCATGATCGCGCCGCAGGTGCACGGCTGGGCCGAGTCGCTGCACAAGCGCGTGCCCTACGACGCCGACAAGGCGCGCGCGCTGCTCAAGGAAGCCGGCTACGACGGCACGCTCAACTTCACGCTGGACTGCCCCAACAACCGCTACATCAACGACGAGGCCATCTGCCAGGCCGTCATCGGCATGTGGGCCAAGGTGGGCGTGAAGGCCACCATGAACGCCATGCCGCGCGCCACCTACTTCCCCAAGGTGCAGTCGTACGACACCAGCGCCTACCTGTTCGGCTGGGGCGTGCCCACCTTCGACGCCATGTACACGCTGCAGAACCTGATCCGCACCAAGGGCGAAGGCGCGGACGGCATGTACAACCTGGGCAACTACAGCAACAAGGAACTGGACGCCATCATCGACCGGATCAAGACCGAGACCGATCCGGCCAAGCGCGACGCCGACATCATCAAGGTGCTGGAAGGGCACGCCAAGGACTTCGGCCACATCCCGCTGCACGACCAGGTCATTCCCTGGGCCATGCGCAAGAACGTGACGGTGGTGCACCGCGCCGACAACCGTCTGGTCGCCGACTGGGTCAAGGTCGACTGATCCCGTCCAGGGTTGAAAGACCCTAATCCAGGGCGGGGCCCTCCCGGGGCTCCGCCAATTCGCCTTTTCTCCTATGTTTGCTTTCATACTGCGCCGCCTGCTGCAGGCCGTGGCGGTGATGCTCACCGTCGCGCTGCTGGCATTCGTGCTTTTCCAATACGTCGGCGATCCCGTCACCATCATGCTGGGGCAGGACGCCACCGACGCCGAACGCATGGCACTGCGTGAACGCCTGGGCCTGAACGAGCCGGCCATCGTCCAGTTCGGCCACTTCGTGGCCAACGCCGTGCAGGGCAATTTCGGCATCTCCCTGCGCCAGAGCGAACCCGTATCCGCGCTGCTGAAGTCGCGCCTGCCGGCCACGCTGGAGCTGTCCGTCGTGGCCGCGCTGCTGGCGCTGCTGCTGGGCGTGCCGCTGGGCGTCTACACCGCGCTCAAGCGCAACAGCCTGCTGTCGCAGCTGCTGCTGGCCGGCTCGCTGTTGGGGGTGTCGCTGCCGACCTTCCTGATCGGCATCCTGCTGATCCTGGTGTTTTCCGTGCAACTGGGCTGGCTGCCCAGCTACGGGCGCGGCGATACCGTCGGCATCGGCTGGTGGACGTCGGGGCTGTTCACCGTCACGGGGTGGAAGCACCTGATCCTGCCGTCCATCACGCTGTCGCTGTTCCAGATGACGCTGGTGCTGCGGCTGGTGCGCTCCGAAATGCTGGAGGTGCTGCGTTCGGACTACATCAAGTTCGCGCGCGCCCGCGGCCTGAAGCGCCGCGCCATCCACTTCGGCCACGCGCTGAAGAACACGATGGTGCCGGTCATCACCATCACCGGCCTGCAGCTCGGCGGCATCATCGCCTTCGCCATCGTGACCGAGACGGTGTTCCAGTGGCCGGGCATGGGCCTGCTGTTCATCCAGGCGGTGCAATTCGCCGACGTGCCGGTCATGGCCGCGTACCTGTGCCTGATCGCGCTGGTGTTCGTGGTCATCAACCTGGTCGTCGATCTTCTGTATTTCGTCGTGGACCCGCGCCTGCGCTCCGGGCTGACACGCGGGGGGGCTCACTGATGCGCGCCGTACTCAAACGCTGGTGGGACAGCGACATCGCCTGGGCCTGGCGCCGGGCTCCCGTGGCCATCGCCGCCACCGTGCTGCTGGCGCTGCTGCTCGTCTGTTCCTTCGGGGCCGGCTGGGTGGCGCCGCACAACCCCTTCGACCTGACCAAGGTGGAGCTGCTGGACGCGCTGCTGCCGCCGGTCTGGGAGGCCAACGGGCAGTCCACTTATCTACTGGGCACGGACAGCCAGGGGCGCGACCTGTTTTCGGCCATTCTGTACGGCACGCGCGTGTCGCTGCTGATCGGGCTGGCCTCGGTGCTGCTGTCCATGCTGATCGGCATCGTGCTGGGCCTGGTGTCGGGATACGCGGGCGGGCGGATCGACGCCTTCATCATGCGCGTGGCCGACGTGCAGCTGTCGTTTCCCGCCATCCTGATCGCGCTGCTGATCGACGGCGTGGCGCGTGCCGCCGTGCCGCGCGAAATGCACGAGCTGATCGCCTTTCCCGTGCTGATCGGCTCGATCGCGCTGGCCGGCTGGCCGCAATACGCGCGCACGGTGCGCGGCTCCACGCTGGTGGAGAAGAACCGCGAATACGTGCAGGCGGCGCGGGTCATCGGCGTGGCCTCGCCGGTCATCATGTTCCGCCACGTGCTGCCCAACGTGCTGGGGCCGGTGCTGGTGCTGGCCACCGTGCACCTGGCCACCGCCATCATCACCGAGGCGACGCTGTCGTTCCTGGGCGTGGGAGTGCCGCCGACGGCGCCTTCGCTGGGCACGCTGATCCGCATCGGCAATGACTTCCTGTTTTCCGGAGAGTGGTGGATCACCATTTTCCCGGGCGCGGCGCTGGTGCTGCTGGTGTTGTCCGTCAATCTGCTGGGCGACTGGCTGCGCGACGCGCTCAACCCCAAACTGAATTGAGGTGTCGCGCATGAGCGCTTTACTTGAAGTCCGCAACCTGCGGGTGGAATTTCCCACCCGCCGCGGCACGCTGCGCGCGCTGGACGACGTGTCGTTCTCCATCCAGGAAGGCGAAGTGCTGGGCGTGGTGGGCGAGTCCGGGGCCGGCAAGTCGCTGACCGGCGCGTCCATCATCGGGCTGCTGGAGCCGCCGGGGCGCGTGGCCGCGGGCGAGATCCTGCTGGCCGGCCGCCGCATCGACAACCTGCCCGACGAGCAGATGCGCCGCGTGCGCGGCCGCGAAATCGGCGCGGTGTTCCAGGACCCGCTGACCTCGCTCAATCCGCTGTACACGGTGGGCCGGCAGCTGGCCGAGACCATCGTCACGCATCTGGACATGAGCTGGTCGCAGGCGCGCAACCGCGCCGTCGAGCTGCTGGCGGCCACCGGCATTCCGGCGGCGCGCGAGCGCATCGACCACTATCCGCACCAGTTCTCGGGCGGCATGCGCCAGCGCGTGGTGATCGCGCTGGCTCTGGCGGCCGAGCCCAAGCTGGTGGTGGCCGACGAGCCGACCACGGCGCTGGACGTATCGATCCAGGCGCAGATCATCGAACTGCTCAAGCGCCTGTGCCGAGAGCACGGCACGGCGGTGATGCTGATCACGCACGACATGGGCGTGATCGCCGAAACCGCCGACCGCGTGGCGGTGATGTACGCCGGGCGCGTGGCCGAGATCGGCCCGGTGGCCGACGTCATCCACAAGCCGCGCCATCCTTACACGGCGGGGCTGATGGGCTCCATTCCCACACTGGACGCGCATGCCGACAGGCTGGTGCAGATCGACGGCAGCATGCCGCGGCTGAACGCGATTCCGCCCGGCTGCGCCTTCAATCCGCGTTGCGGGCAGCGCCTGCCGCGCTGCGAGCGCGACCGGCCCGAACTCATGCCCGCAGGCACTTCACAAGCGGCCTGCTGGCTCCATGACGATGCCCCCACGCCGCGCCCGCCGAGCGGGCTTGCTGCCCCCCAAGGGGGCGCTTTTGCCTTGGGGCGGCCCGGCGGCAAAAGAAATACTAAGGAGTCCGCATGAGCACCCCCCTGGTTGAAGTCAAGGACGCGGCCCGCTGGTTCGACGTGTCGCCGCCCTGGCTGGAACGCAAGCTGGCGCGCAAGCCGCAGGTGATGCTGCGCGCCGTGGACGGCGTGTCGTTCGAGATCGCGCGCGGCGAGACCCTGGCGCTGGTGGGCGAATCGGGCTGCGGCAAGTCGACCGTGGCGCGCATGCTGGTCGGCCTGTACGAGCTGACGCGCGGCGACATCCGCTTCGACGGCCAGCCCCTGTCGCGCATGTCGGAGCCGGGCGGACGGGCGCTGCGCAAGCGCCTGCAGATGATTTTCCAGGACCCCTATGCCAGCCTGAATCCGCGCTGGCGGGTCGGACGCATCATCGCCGAGCCCATGCTGACCCATACGCGGATGACGCCCGCCGAGCGCAGCGCCCGCGTCGGCGAGCTGCTGCGGCAGGTCGGTCTGGACCCGGCGGACCAGGGACGCTATCCGCACCAGTTCTCGGGCGGCCAGCGCCAGCGCATCTCGATTGCGCGGGCGCTGGCGGTCAATCCGGAATTCCTGGTGTGTGACGAGCCGACCTCGGCGCTCGACGTGTCGGTGCAGGCCCAGGTGCTGAACCTGATGAAGGACCTGCAGCGCGAGCTGGGGCTGACCTATCTGTTCATTTCCCACAACCTGGCGGTGGTGCACCACGTGGCCGACCGGGTGGGAGTGATGTACCTGGGTCGCATGGTGGAAGTGGCGCCGCGCGACGAGCTGTTCGCGCGGCCGCGGCATCCGTACACGCGGATGCTGCTGCAGGCCATTCCCGACATCAACGGCGCGGGCAAGCCGCGCACGGCGGTGGCGGGCGAGGTGCCGAATCCGCTCAATCCGCCGTCGGGCTGCACGTTCCATCCTCGCTGCCCGCACGCCAATGACCGCTGCAAGCGCGAAGCGCCGGCCGCGCTGGCCTCGGGCGTGTCAGTGGTGGCCTGTCACGCGGTGCAGGAGGGGCGGGTCACGGTGTGATCCGCGCGGGGCGGTCAGTGGCGGCGGGCGTCGCCGTCCGCTTCTTCGCCCTCGTCCTCGTCTTCGTCGTCTTCATCGTCGTCTTCGTCCGGATCTTCCGGCATGGGCTCTTCGGTGAGCGCGAACGGCAGCACGTCTTCCAGGCTGTCGGACCAGGCGGATTCTTCGCCGTCCTGGTCGAGCTTGACGAAGCGCTCGCCTTCGTTGAGCGAGATTTCGATGGCCCAGAGATACAGGCAATCGTAGCTATCGTCGTCGGACGGCGGCAGCCCGCCGCGGTTGCCCAGCAGACGCGCGCCGGGGCCGCCGAGCTGGACGTGGGTCTGCTCGTCGTCGGGCTTGGCGTTCTCGTCCACGGGCACGCCATAGGTGACCCATTCGGTGCCTTCGTCGCCCAGCACCACCTCGGCCAGCACCGGCTTGCCCAGATAGGCACTCAGGGCGTCGGCGGTCTTGGCCAGCATGTCCAGTTCGGCGGCGTTGAAATGGGTCAGGGAAGCTGGGGGAGTGGCGGAGGCGGACATGAGAGGTTCCTGGGCGCGATGAAGCCGCGACGGCACGGCAATACGAAAGTAAACCGTATTGTCTCGCGATCGGCCCGCGCTTGCATCCGACGCTTGGCCGACGCGATTTTCCCGGGTCAGGGCAGGACGTCGCGGCGGCGCGCGCTGTCGGGCGACGTGCCGGTCAGCCGCTGGAACATGGCGATGAAGGCCGACGGCGTGCTGTAGCCCAGCTCATGCGCCACCGACTGGACCGATCTGCCCGCGTCCAGCAGGCCCAGCGCGCTCACGACCCGCAGCCGCTGGCGCCATTCGTTGAAGGACATGCCCAGGTGCTGCTGGCAGCGGCGCAGCAGCGTGCGCTCCGTGACGCCGGCGCTGGCGGCCCAGTGCGCGGCGCCGCGCTTGTCGCCCGGATGCCGCTGCAGCGCCGCCAGGATGGGCGCGAGCAGCGGGTCGCCGGTGGACGGCAGATAGCTGGCGTAGGCGCGCGCCTGGCGCGCCTGGTCGATGACGATCTGCGCCATCCGCCGGTCTTCGGGCGTATCCGGATAGGTGACCGCCCGCCGTTCGAAGTCGGCCAGAATCGCCCGCATCACCGGACTGATCTCCAGCGTGCAGGGCTGTTCGGGCAGGCCGGCGCATGCCGCCGCCGGAATGTCGATGCAGGCGTAATGCACTTCGTCCTGGTTCTGGCAGCAGTGTTCGACGTGCGGCGGTATCCAGATGGCGTACTGCGGCGGAGACAGGTAGCTGACGCCGCCTATGCCGATTTCCATGATGCCGGAGATCGCGAAATTCAGTTCCGCCCATGGCGAGGCATGGCGGCGCATGCGCGAACGGGGCGTGAAATGCAGGATGCGGCAGGCCAGCGGATAGGGCAGGTGGCCGGCAAGCTGCGGCGCGGAATCGGCGGACGGCATGTCGGAACTTCGCAGGATTTGTCTGTTTTTCATTATATACATCGAGTCAGACACGTCCTACACTTGCTCGCTCCCGTTCTGTTTCGATGTCCCCGCCATGCCCACCCCCGCCGCCGCGCACCCGCCCGCCCGTTATCTGCTGTTTCCCCTGCTGGCGGCCCTGATCTGGTCGGTCAACATGATCGTGACCAAGATGGCCGCCGGCGTGATCGCGCCCGCCGCCATCGGGTTCTACCGCTGGGCGCTGGCCGGCGTGATCCTGACCCCGTTCGCGCTGCCCGGCGTATGGGCGCAGCGCCGCCAGATCCGGCCCAACCTGCTGAAGTTCGCGGTGCTGGGCGGGCTGGGCATGGCGCTGTACCAGGGCCTGGCCTATGTGGCGGCCGCCAGCACCACGGCCACCAACATGGGCATCATCACCGCCATGATTCCGCTGATGACCATCGCCGTGGTGGCGGTGGTGCTGCGCGAGCGGCCTTCGGCGATGGCGATGCTGGGCGGCCTGCTGTCGCTGGCCGGCCTGGCGCTGCTGATCGGCGAGGGCGATCCGGCCCGCCTGCTGGCGGTGGGCGCCAATCGCGGCGACGTGCTGATGGGCATAGGCGCGCTGGCGTACGCGCTGTACGGCGTGCTGCTGCGCCGCTGGGCGCTGCCCGTGGGGCCGTGGCAGTCGCTGTACGTGCAGGTCGGCTTCGGCGTGCTGTTCCAGCTGCCGGCCTTCCTGCTGGCGCCGGCCTCGCCGCTCAACGGCGAGAACCTGCCGCTGGTGCTGTACGCCGCGCTGTTTCCGTCGCTGTTCGCGCCTTTCCTGTGGATGCAGGGCGTCAAGCACCTGGGGCCGAACCGCGCCAGCATCTTCCTGAACGTGATGCCGGTGGCCACGGTCGCCATCGCCGCGCTGTTCCTGGACGAAAAGCCGCACGTGTTCCACATCGTCGGCGGCGCGATGGCGCTGGCCGGCGTGACGCTGGCGCAGATGCGCGTCGGCCGCGCGGCGCAGCAGCCCCGCGCGGCCTGACGGCGCGCGCGCCCGCGGGCCGGGGTTCCGGCCTACAATCAGCGGTTTATCAGCTATATCTCCGATACGAGCCCATGGCCCAATACGTCTACACCATGAACCGCGTCGGCAAGATCGTGCCGCCCAAGCGGCAGATCCTGCGCGACATCTCGCTTTCGTTTTTTCCTGGCGCCAAGATCGGCGTGCTGGGCCTGAACGGCTCGGGCAAGTCGACGCTGCTGAAGATCATGGCCGGCGTCGATAAGGAAATCGAGGGCGAAGCCATCCCCATGCCGGGCCTGAACATCGGCTACCTGCCGCAGGAACCGCAGTTGAACCCCGAGCACACCGTGCGCCAGGCGGTCGAGGAAGGCCTGGGCGCCGTCGTCACCGCCAAGAAGCGCCTCGACGAGGTCTATGCCGCCTATGCCGAGCCGGACGCCGATTTCGACGCGCTGGCCGCCGAACAGGCCGAGCTCGAAGCCATCATCGCCGCCGCGGCCTCCAGCGGCGCCGACGACATCGAGCACCAGATGGAAATCGCCGCCGACGCGCTGCGCCTGCCGCCCTGGGACGCCGTGATCGGCAACCTGTCGGGCGGCGAGAAGCGCCGCGTCGCGCTGTGCCGCCTGCTGCTGTCCAAGCCCGACATGCTGCTGCTGGACGAGCCCACCAACCACCTGGACGCCGAAAGCGTGGAATGGCTGGAGCAGTTCCTGCACAAGTTCCCGGGCACCGTGGTGGGCGTGACCCACGACCGCTACTTCCTGGACAACGCGGCCGAATGGATCCTCGAACTGGACCGCGGCCACGGCATTCCCTGGAAGGGCAACTACAGCTCGTGGCTGGAGCAGAAGGAAGACCGCCTCAAGCAGGAAGAGGCCTCGGAATCCGCGCGCCAGAAGACCATCAAGAAAGAACTGGAATGGGTGCGCCAGAACCCCAAGGGCCGCCAGGCCAAGGCCAAGGCGCGTCTGGCCCGCTTCGAGGAACTGTCGTCCTACGAATACCAGAAACGCAACGAAACCCAGGAAATCTTCATTCCCGTGGGCGAGCGCCTGGGCAACGAGGTCATCGAATTCAATAACGTCAGCAAGGCCTACGGCGACCGCCTGCTGATCGACAACCTCAGCTTCAAGGTGCCGCCGGGCGCCATCGTCGGCATCATCGGCGCCAACGGCGCCGGCAAGTCGACGCTGTTCCGCATGATCGCCGGCCGCGAGCAGCCGGACTCGGGCGAGGTCAAGATCGGCCAGACCGTGAAGCTGGCCTACGTGGACCAGTCGCGCGACGCGCTGGAAGACAAGAAGACCGTGTTCGACGCCGTGGCCGACGGCGCCGACCTGCTGACGGTGGGCAAGTTCGAGATGTCCTCGCGCGCCTACCTGGGCCGCTTCAACTTCAAGGGCGGCGACCAGAACAAGCTGGTGGGCCAGCTGTCCGGCGGCGAACGCGGCCGCCTGCACATGGCCAAGACGCTGATCGCCGGCGGCAACGTGCTGTTGCTTGACGAACCGTCCAACGACCTCGACGTCGAAACGCTGCGCGCGCTGGAAGACGCGTTGCTGGAGTTCCCCGGCAGCGTCATGGTGATCAGCCACGACCGCTGGTTCCTGGACCGTATCGCCACTCACATCCTGGCTTTCGAAGGCGATTCGCAAGTGGTGTTCTTCGACGGCAACTACCAGGAATACGAAGCGGACAAGAAGCGCCGCCTGGGCGAAGAGGGCGCCAAGCCCAAGCGCCTGCGGTACAAGGCCTTGAAGTAGGATGGGTGCAGCGCGAGAATCCTTAAGCAAGAACCCAGGTATCGAGCGCGCGTAACCCATCAGGCGGCGCCAGCCGCCGCCTTTCGTGGCAAGAGACGAATGCCGGCTTTCGCCGGCCGATGGGTTACGCGCGCTGGATACCGGAATTCTTGTCCACGTGTCCGCGCGCTGCACCCATCCTACAATCACCATCACGCCCGCAACCGCAACCCGGCGCCTTCCTTCAGGAGTCCAGACCATGCTGCTTTCCGCCGCCGATTCCACCTTGCTGATCGTCGACATGCAGGGACGGCTGATGCCGGTGATCCACGAAGGCCAGGCCGTGCTCGACGCCGCGCACAAGCTGGCGCAGGCCGCGCGGCTGCTGGACGTGCCGGTGGCCGCCACCGAGCATCACGCCAAGATGCTGGGCGCGACGGTCGAGCCGCTGCGCGCGCAGGTGCAGACCACTTTCCAGAAAATGCATTTCTCTTCGGCGCTCGAACCCGGTTTCGAGGCCTGGCTGCCGGCGGGACGCAAGACGGTGCTGGTGGCGGGTTGCGAGGCGCACATCTGCGTGCTGCAGACCGTGATCGGCCTGCTCGACCTGGGCTATCACGCGGCCCTGGTCAGCGATGCCGCGGGTTCGCGCAAGCCGTCCGACCATCACGCCGCGCTGCGCCGCGCGCGCGCCCACGGCGCTGAAATCGTCACGTCGGAAATGGCGATTTTCGAGTGGATGCGCACTTGCGAGCACCCGCGCTTCCGCGAGGTGTTACGTCTGGTCAAATAGCGCCGGCCGCCTGCAACACAGTCCCCGGGGGATGCAAAGATTCTCTCGCCCTTTGACACAATTCATGGGCAAACCTAACAGCCAGCGCAAGAATATTTTGCGATCCTGAAGGTTCCAAACCCGCAAGGGAACCGCGTGCTCGCGTCCTGTTTCATAGGCGCGGTCCCGGGTATGAGAATAGGAACTACACCATGAAAATCGCATCTCTCTCCAAAATCTGTGTCGCGCTGGCGATGACCGCCGCCATGGCCGGCTGCTCTTCCTGGGACGGCATGAGCCATCGCCAGAAAAGCGCCGTCGGCGGCGCTGCGTTGGGCGGCGTGGCTGGCGCCGTGATCACCAACGGCGGCGTCCTCGGTACGGTGGGCGGAGCGGCGATCGGCGGCGTGATCGGCGATCAGGTCGGCAAGCGGCGCTAAGCGCGGCCCGCCCCATGCAAAACGCCCGGCATCGCCGGGCGTTTTTTGTGGCCGCGCGGGGGCGGTCTCAGGTTTCGTTCTGCGGCATTTCGATCTTCACCTCCAGCACTTCCAGCGTGTCCTGGCGTTCCAGGTGCACCTTGATGTCGTTGGGGTTGATCTTCACGTATTTCGAGATGACGGCGATCAGTTCCTGCTGCAGCTGCGGCAGGTAGTCGGGCGAGTCGCCGCGGCCGCGCTCGTGGGCCAGAATGATCTGCAACCGCTCCTTGGCGACGGAAGCGGAGGTCTTCTTTTGACCGAGTAGAAACGACAGGAAGGACATTGCTTACTTGCCTCCGAACAGGCGTTTCAGGAAACCGGGCTTTTCATAATCGGTAAAGCGCAGGGCCTTGTCTTCGCCAAGGTAACGGGCCACGACGTCCTTGTAGGCTTCGGAGACGTCGGAGTCTTTCAGGTGGATGGCCGGCAGGCCCTGGTTCGACGCCTGCAGCACCGATTCCGATTCGGGGATGACGCCGATCAGCTTGATGCGCAGGATGTCTTCGATATCGGTCAGCGACAGCATTTCGCCGTCGACCACGCGCTTGGGGCTGTAGCGCGTCAGCAGCAGGTATTCCTTGACCGGCTCGTCGCCCTCGACCGCGCGCTTGGACTTGGCCGACAGGATGCCCAGGATGCGGTCGGAGTCGCGCACGGACGAGACTTCCGGGTTGGTCACGACCAGCGCGTCGTCGGCGAAGTAGGCGGCCATCAGCGCGCCCGTCTCGATGCCGGCGGGCGAGTCGCAGACGATGTACTCGAAGCCCATGCCCTTGAGGTCGTTGATGACCTTTTCCACGCCTTCCTGCGTCAGCGCGTCCTTGTCGCGCGTTTGCGAGGCCGGCAGGATGAACAGGTTCTCGAGCTGCTTGTCCTTGATGAGCGCCTGGTTGAGCGTGGCTTCGCCCTGGATCACATTGACGAAGTCGTACACCACGCGGCGCTCGCAGCCCATGATCAGGTCGAGGTTGCGCAGGCCGACGTCGAAGTCGATGACCGCGGTTTTGTGGCCCCGCATCGCGAGTCCCGCAGAAAAACTGGCGCTGGTCGTGGTCTTGCCCACGCCGCCTTTGCCGGAAGTCACCACAACAATGCGTGTCATGACGATCAAACCCTTATGTTCGAATAAATCGCGTTATCGTAAAGCAAAAAGCCTTTGTAAGGCTTCTTACAGGATGTGTTGAAAGTTGCGCAGTCGCAATGCCGGCGCCGGTTCCAGGCCCGCGCGGCTCACGCCTTCAAGGCCTCGATGCGCAGCGTGTCGCCGTCCAGCCGCACCAGCGCCGGCTGGTTCTGCAGGCTGCGGTCCAGCTTGTCCTCGACCACCCGGTAGACGCCGGCCACGGCCAGCAGCTCGGCATCCAGATGCGTGGTGAAGACGCGCGCCGACGTGTCGCCGCGCGCGCCGGCCATGGCCTTGCCGCGCAGGGGGCCGTAGACGTGCACGTTGCCGTCGGCGATGACTTCGGCGCCCTGGCTCACCATGCCGATCACCACCAGGTCGGTGTGCCGCGCATAGACGCGCTGGCCGGAACGCAGGGGCCGGGTGATGACCAGCGCCGACGACGAATGCGGCACGGCGGGCGTGGGGCTGGCGGCCGCGGTGGCGCCGCTGGCTTCGCGCTCGGGCAGGGGCTCGCTGTCGGGCTTGGCCGCGGCCGGTTCGGCCGGCGCGGGCGCGGTTTCGATGGCGGCGGCCGGCACCGAAGGCACGGGCGTGGCGACGTCGTTGGGCGGCGCGGTGTCGATGACCGGGGCCGGACGGGCCGCGGGCGTGGACAGCTCCACCGGGGTCAGCCCGGCGGCGCGGGCGGCCTCCAGGTTGGCGCCTTCGGCCACGACGCCGATGGGGGGCAGGTTATGGCCCCGCAGCGCCGCCAGCAGGGCGGTCCAGTCGATGGTCTCTTCGACGCGGCTGGCGTCGATGACCACCGGTTCGTTCTCGAAGAAGCTGCCGGCGTCCGTCATGCGCTTGGCCAGGGCGGCTTCCAGGCGTTCGGGATCGGCGCTGTGCAGAACCACCCTGATCGCATACAGAGTGGCGCTTTTGAAGTCCAGGGCTAGGGATTCAGTGTTCATCTTGGTCGTGGCTGCTGGCGGTCCGGGCGTCTGAAACGGCAGGCGCGCGGCCGGCTGCGGGATGTCGGGCATGATAACCCGCCGTACGTCCCAGGGGAGTGTTTCCGCAGGGGGAGCGGGCAAGGAAAAGGCGCCTTGCGGCGCCTTTCGCGGACAGTGCGGATCCGGGGCGCCTCAGCCCTGGGCCCAGGAGTCGCGCAGGGTCACGATCCGGTTGAGCACCGGCGCCTCGGGCGTGGAATCCTTGGCGTCGGCCACGAAGTAGCCCAGGCGCTCGAACTGCCAGGTCGCGCCCGGCGAGGCCACGGTGCCCGGTTCCAGCCAGGCCGTGACGGTCTGCTTGGAATTCGGGTTCAGGCAGGTCAGGAAGTCCTTGTCGCCGGCGTCGGGACGCGGGTCGGCGAACAGCCGGTCGTACAGGTGGATCTGGGCGGGCACCGCGTGGGCCGCGCTGACCCAGGTGATGTTGCCCTTGACCTTGACGCTGTCGGCGCCCGGCGTGCCGCTCTTGGTGTCGGGCAGGTACTCGGCATGGACCTCGACGACCTCGCCCGCTTCGTTCTTGACGAAGCCGGTGCAACGCACCACGTAGCCGTACTTCAGGCGCACGGTGTTGCCCGGGAACAGGCGGAAGTACTTCTTGGGGGCTTCCTCGCGGAAATCGTCGCGTTCGATCCAGAGCTCGCGCGACAGCGGGAACTCGCGCTGGCCGGCCTGCGGATCGTGCGGGTTGCGCGGCGCGGTACAGATCTCGCTCTGGCCTTCCGGATAGTTGGTGAGGACCAGCTTGATCGGGTCCAGCACCGCCACCGAACGGGCGGCCACCGGGTCCAGGTCGTCGCGCACGGCCTGTTCGAGCAGGCTGTAGTCGATGCGCGAGTCGGACTTGGAAACCGCGGTGCGGTCGCAGAACAGGCGGATCGACGACGGCGTGTAGCCGCGGCGGCGCAGGCCGAAGATAGTGGGCATGCGCGGGTCGTCCCAGCCGTCCACGTAGCCTTCGCGCACCAGCTGCAGCAGCTTGCGCTTGCTGGTGACGACGTAGCTGAGATTCAGGCGCGCGAATTCATACTGGTGCGGCAGCGGGCGGGCCAGCTTGCCCAGCTCGGCCAGGCGTTCCAGGATCCAGTCGTAGAACGGACGCTGGTCTTCGAACTCCAGCGTGCAGACGCTGTGCGTGATGCCTTCGAGCGCGTCTTCGACCGGATGCGCCCAGCTGTACATCGGATAGATGCACCACTGGTCGCCGGTGCGGTGGTGGGTGGCGTGGCGCACGCGGTACATGACCGGGTCGCGCAGGTTGATGTTGGGCGAAGCCATGTTGATCTTCGCGCGCAGCACCAGGCTGCCGTCGGGATGCTTGCCATCGCGCATTTCGCGCAGCAGGGCCAGCGATTCCGCGGCCGGGCGGTCGCGCCAGGGCGAGTTGACGCCGGGCTCGGTCAGCGTGCCGCGGTTGGCGCGGATCTCCTCGGCGCTCTGTTCGTCGACGTAGGCATGGCCGGCCTCGATCAGCGCTTCGGCGAACTCGTACATGTAGCCGAAGTAGTCGCTCGCGAAATACAGGTTGTCGTTGCCGTCGGCCTTCCAGTCGAAGCCCAGCCAGTGCACGGCCTCGATGATGGCGTCGACGTATTCCTGGTCTTCCTTTTCGGGATTGGTGTCGTCGAAGCGCAGGTGGCAGACGCCGCCGAAGTCGCGCGCCAGCCCGAAGTTCACGCAGATGCTCTTGGCGTGGCCGATGTGCAGGTAGCCGTTGGGCTCCGGCGGAAAGCGCGTGCGGATGCGGGCCGGATCCAGGCCGCCCTGCTGTTGCTGCGCCGCCGGGCCAGGCTTGCCGGCCCAACGCTTGCCAGCGTAGCGGTTGGCGTCGAGATCGTCCTGGACGATGTTCAGCAGGAAGTTTGAGGCGGCGGGGGTCGGCGTCGTGGCGGAGGTCATTCTTGAAAGAATAGGAAAAAGCGGCGACAAAGCGTCAATTTTGCCATGTTCCGCCGCAGATCCCTTTTCAGGGCTGGCGCAACCGGTTTCAAACTGTCCCCACAGTCTTGTAACTGGCTCTACACTACGGCCCATCATGGACATATCCACCTTATCCCTGGCCCGCGCGCAGTTCGTGGCCAGCCTGAGTTTCCTGGCGCTGTTCCTGGCTGTTTCCCTGGCGCTCGCCTGGGTGCTGCTGTTTTTCAAGGTCCGGGCGCGCTGGTCCGGCCTGCCCGGCTGGACGGCCGCCTACCGCTTCTGGGTGCGCATCTTCGCGCTCGCCTTCGTGCTGACGCTGGCGGCCAGCGTGCCCGTGCTGATCCAGCTGGGCAGCCTGTGGGCCGGGCTGATGGACAAGGTCGGCAACGTGGCCGGCCCCTTGCTCGGCTACGGCATTCTTTCCGTGTTCATCCTGAAATCGTGTTTCCTGGGCGTGATGCTGTTCGGCCAGCGGCGCGTGTCCGACGGCGCGCACACGATGGCCGTGCTGATGGTGGCGGTGGGGCAGCTGGTGGCGGTGTTCTGGGTGCTGGCCCTGCAATCCTGGATGCAGACGCCCGACGGCGCGCTGCTGGTCGACGGCCGCTACCAGGTCTACGACTGGGTGGCCGTGGTGCTGAACCCCTCGGTGGGGTGGCGCATGGCCGTGGTGGCGGTGGGCGCGGCGCTGGCCGCCTCGTTCCTGATGATGGGCGTGACCGCCTTGCAGGCGCTGCGCCGCCCGCTGGGCGACGGCGAGCGCAACGCGTTCAAGACCGCGCTGGTGGTCGCGCTGGTAGCCGCCTTCCTGCAGATCCCGGTCGCGACCGGCGCCGGCCAGCTGGTCGCCAAGCTGCAGCCGGCCAAGGCGGCCGCGGCGGCCGGCTACTGGGAAAGCGGCGCCGAGCCGGAGCTGGTGCTGTTCGGCTGGCCCGACGCCCGCAACCATCGCAACCTGGCCGACGTGACCGTGCGCAATGCGGGCGGGATGTGGCTGCACCGCAATCCTGACGGCACCTACCAGGGGCTGGACAAGTATTCGGGCATGCTGCCGCCGGTCGCGCTCACCTTCCTGTCGCTGCGCGTGGCGGCCGGGCTGGGCCTCTTGATGCTGGCCGTGGCCTGCGTGACCTTTCTGTGGACGTTCCGGCGCGGGCTGGACCTGTCCACGCTGCCGCGCTGGTGGCAGCGGGTGGTGTGCGGCATGATGTTCTCGGGCGGCATCGCCGTGGTGGCGGGCTGGTGGGTGTCGGTGATCGGGCTGCAGCCCTTCGTGGTCAACGGCACCGTCACCCAATCGGAAGTGCTGGGTTCGGTTTCGTCCAACACCGTGCTGTACGGCCTGATCGGCTACGGCGTGTTGTACGCCGTGCTGCTGGCCGCATTCGCCGGCATGCTGTTTCACGCGGCGCGCTACGGCGTGGTGCCGGTGCGCAAGCTGGCCGGAGGTGCGCCATGATCGCCATGCTGGCCGCTTCGCAAGGCCTCAATCCCGACGACCCCTCGTTCTGGATGCCGCTGGCGTTCATGGCGCTGCTGTTCGTGGTGATCGCCGCGGGCATGGTGCTCGATGGCTTCGACCTGGGCGTGGGCATCCTGCTGCAGCTCGCGCCCGAGCACGAGCGCGGCCGCATGATGAGCCTGCTGAGTCCGTGGCGCGACGCCAACGAGTTCTGGCTGCTGCTGGGCATGGGGCTGTTCGCCTCGGCCTTTCCGTTCGCCTGGGGCGCGGTGCTGGGCAAGCTCTACGGGCCGCTCACCTGCATGGTGCTGGGCGTGGTGCTGCGCAGCGTGGCGTTCGAATTCCGCATCCGCGCGCGCAACGAAATGAAGCCGCGCTGGATCTTCGGCTTCTGGGCCGGCTCGCTCATCACCGCCTTCGGCCAGGGCATGCTGCTGGGCCGCATCGCCACCGGCTACCAGTCCGACGCCGGCTACGGCTGGTTCTCGGTGTTCGTGGGCCTGTGCGCGGTGGCGGCCTATATCCTGCTGGGCGCGGCCTGGCTGGTCATGCGGGTCGACGGCGACCTGCAGCGGCGCGCGGCCAACTGGGCGCGCCACGCCATCCGCTGGACGGCGGTGGGCATGGTGTCGATCGCGGTGACGCTGGGGCTGGCCAACGCCGGCATCTTCTACAAATGGAGCAACATCGCCCACCTGAGCGTGGCCGCCACGGTCTGGGTGCTGATGCTGGCCGGCTTCGTCGCGGCCGAAATGCTGCTGGCGCGGCTGCCCGGCAAGGCGGACCGTTTCAGCTGGCTGCCCTTCGTGCTGTGCGTGGCCCTGTTCCTGCTGATGCTGAGCGGCCTGGCCTACAGCCTGTTCCCCTATCTGATCCTGGACGACATGACGATCTGGGACGGCGCGGGCGCGCTGGGCTCGATGCGGCTGGTCCTGGCCGGCGCGGTCGTGGGCGTGCCGGTGGTGCTGGTGTTCAACATCCTGGCCTACCGCTCGGTGTTCGGCAAGGAACGCCCGCCGGTGCCGCTGCTGCCGCCGCCGGCGTGAGGGGTGGGGGCGGCCGTGATGCCGATTTGATGCGGGCCGGGATGCCGACTGGGATGCTGGCCGTGATGTCGACGGTGATGCCGGCCGTGATGCCGACGGTGATGCCGGCCGTGATGCTTGCGTAGGATGGGTGCAGCGCGAGGGGATTTGGAAAAGGACGCGGGCCTCCAGCGCGCGGAACCCATCGGCCGGCGCAAGCCGGCATTTGTCTCTTGCCTCGAAAAGCGGCGGCTTGCGCCGCCTGATGGGTTACGCGCGCTCGACAGCTGAGTTCTTGCTTAAGAATTCTCGCGCTGCACCCATCCTACGGCCCCCCGCCAACCACACCCTCATCAAACGATCGGCCTGGACACCCGCTGCAGGATTTCCTCGCCGTAGGCTTCCAGCTTGCGCGCGCCCACGCCGCTGATGTGGCTCAGCGCGTCCATGGAGTCGGGCTGGGCCAGCGCGATTTCGCGCAGCGTGGCGTCGTGGAAGATGACGTAGGCCGGCACGCCGTGGCTCTTGGCCACTTCGCCGCGCCAGGCGCGCAAGGCTTCGAAGACGGGCTGCAGTTCGGGCGGCAGGTCGATGGCGGCGGCCTTGGGGCGGCCGCTGCCGGTCTTGCCCGAGCGCGGTTTCTTTTCCGATTCGCGGCGCAGCATCAGCTGGCGCTCGCCCTTGAGCACGGCGCGGCTGCCTTCGGTCAGGGCCAGCGTGCCGTAGCCTTCGTTGTCCACGGTCAGCAGGCCCTGCGCCAGCAGCTGGCGCAGCACGCCGCGCCATGCGGTGTCGCTGAGGTCGGCGCCCACGCCGAAGACGCTCAGGGTTTCATGGCCGTGCTGCCTGGTGCGGTCGGTGACCTTGCCGCGCAGGATGTCGATGATGTGGCCGGCGCCGTAGCGCTGGCCGCGTTCCTTCCATAGCCGGTAGACGGCCGACAGCACTTTCTGCGCCGCGATGGTGCCGTCCCAGGCCTGGGGCGGGTCGAGGCAGACGTCGCAGTTGCCGCAGGCCGTGATCTGCTGGCCGAAGTAGGCCAGCAGCCGCACGCGCCGGCATTCCACGGTTTCGCACAGCCCCAGCATGGCGTCGAGCTGCTGGCCCAGGCGCCGGCGGTAGGCGTCGTCGCCGGGCGATTCGTCGATCATGCGGCGCTGCTGCACCACGTCCTGCAGGCCGTAGGCCAGCCAGGCGGTGGCGGGCAGGCCGTCGCGGCCGGCGCGGCCGGTTTCCTGGTAATAGCCTTCCACGGACTTGGGCAGGTCGATGTGCGCGACGAAGCGCACGTCGGGCTTGTCGATGCCCATGCCGAAGGCGATGGTGGCCACCATGACCACGCCGTCCTCGCGCAGGAAGCGCGCCTGGTTGGCCGCGCGCACCTGTGCGCTGAGCCCGGCGTGGTAGGGCATGGCGTCCACGCCCTGGTTGCACAGGAATTCGGCGGTCTCTTCCACCCGCGCGCGCGACAGGCAGTAGACCACGCCCGATTCGCCTTCGTGTTCGGTGCGGATCAGGTCCAGCAGCTGCTTGCGTACCTCGTTTTTCTCGACGATGCGGTAGCGGATGTTGGGGCGGTCGAAGCTGGCGACGAAGTGGCGCGCCTCGTCCAGCGACAGGCGCTGCGCGATTTCGCGGCGGGTGGCGTCGGTGGCGGTCGCGGTAAGCGCGATGCGCGGCACGTCGGGCCAGCGCTCGTGCAGCATCGACAGGCCCAGGTATTCCGGCCGGAAGTCGTGGCCCCATTGGGACACGCAGTGGGCCTCGTCGATGGCGAACAGCGCGATGCGGCCGCGTTCCAGCAATTGCAGGCAGCGGTCGGTCAGCAGGCGTTCGGGCGCCACGTAGAGCAGATCCAGCTCGCCGGCCAGGAAGGCCTGTTCGACCTCGCGGGCCACGCGCCATTCCTGGGTGGAGTTCAGGTAGGCGGCGCGCACGCCCAGTTCGGTCAGGGCGTCGACCTGGTCCTGCATCAGGGCGATGAGCGGCGACACCACGATGCCGGTGCCTTCGCGCACCAGCGAGGGCACCTGGTAGCAGAGCGATTTGCCGCCGCCGGTGGGCATGAGCACCAGCGCGTCGCCGCCGCCGATCACCTGATCGACAATGGCTTGCTGGTCGCCGCGGAAGGATTCGTAACCGAAAACGCGCTGCAATACGCTGAGGGCGCGCGCGTCAGACATGGGGGTAGGCCGGAAGCATCATGGCAGGGATTTTAAGCCCCAAATCCCGCGGCCCGTCGCGCCAGGGAGATTTCCGTCCGCTACCAGTTCAGCCAGGTGCCGCGCATGAAGGTGTCGACCGGCATGCTGAGGTTGGCGCGCCACTCGTAGTCGCCCGACAGGATGTCGCGGTCGGCGCCGACGGCCAGCTGGACCTTGGGCGCCACGAACATGCTGTGCGACAGCCCGACGCGCTGTTCGGCCTGGGTCGAGCCTTCGCGCAGGCCCGAATAGGTGCCGCTGAAGGTGCCCCAGCCCGAAATGGGGACGCCCGCCGACAGCGTGTTGCGGGTCTGGCCCGTGGCGGCCGCGCCGTCGGCATACATGGACAGGTCGCCGAAACCCGCGCCCACCTGTTCGGCCGTATAGCCCAGGTGGACCAGGTTGGCCACCTCCACGTTGTAGCCGAAGCGGTAGCGCCAGGCGTTGACCGCGTCGAACGAGCTTTGCGTGGCCCCGGCCTGGAAGGTGCCGTATTCGCCGGCGGCGTAGGTGGTGCCCATGCCGCGGGTGGTGAGCGAAGGCGCACTCTGCATCTGGCCTTCCAGGGTGAGGGCCGGCGTGAGGCCGTAGCGCACGCTGCCGCTGCCTGCCGAGGCCCCGTAGTCGACGGCGCCCGAGCGCGCCGCCGGGTCCATGTTGTTGAGCAGGCCCACGGACGAGGAATAGCCGAAGGCGCCTTCGGCGATGGTGGGGCCCGTCCCGGCCCAGTTCGAGATCTGCAGCCCGCCCACGGGGGCGCCGCTGCCCCAGGCCGGGGCGGCGGCGGTGACGTTGCCGACTGCGATGGAGGGGCCGGCCGTGTTGCGGTAGACCCAGTTGCGGCTGCCGCCATAGCGCAGGCCGTCCTGGCCGCTGACCGAGGCGAACCAGGGCCGGGACGGGCGCGCCACACCCGAGATCACCACCACGGGAATGTCGCCTTCCTCCAGCGCGAAGGAGTAGTCGGGCGCGGGCTCCTCGGGGGCGGTGAGGGCGCGGCAGTCGACCGCCGGCGGCCGGACGTCGCCCGACAGCTCGGCCCCGGTGCCGGGAATGCTCAGTTCCGGCGTCTGGCCGTCGCCGCCGCCGTGCACGCGGGTGTCGATGGCGGGTTCCAGGGTCTGCAGATCGCAGGGGGAGGGGTCCAGCGGCACCGCGCGCGCGCCGATGGCGGGCGCGGGACGCACGGGGATGGTCTGGACCGGCGCCAGCGCGCCGATGCCGCGCACCCAGCCGGCCGGCGTGCCGGACGCGGGCAGCAGGGCGTCCGCCGCGCTGCCGGCAGCGGCCGGCAGCGGGCCCAGCGCGGCTGCGGCCAGGATTGCGCGCAGCAGCCAGTTTCGCCGGAAGAATGCAGGGGCGGGCATAGGAACCAGTGTAGAAAGGGAGCGCCGCGGATGCTGTGAACGTTCATGGGCTGTCCGCGGCTGGGCAGGATTCATTTTATCGCCTCGATCGGCTTCCGATAAAAGCGCCGGAAACGGCGTTCTACATCGTGCAACAGGTATATTTCAGTTGATTTCCTGCCTCTTGCGGCCCGACGCGCCGCGCCCCACTATGGCATCCATGGACAATCCCCACACCAAGCTGCTGGTCGTCGACGACGATCCGGCCCTGCGGCAGCTGCTTGCCGACTACCTGAACCGGCACGGCTACGACACGCTGCTGGCGCCCGACGCCACCGACCTGTCGGCCCGCATCACCCGTTACGCGCCCGACCTGCTGGTGCTCGACCGCATGCTGCCCGGCGGCGACGGCGCCGACGCCTGTCGCCGCCTGCGCGAACAGGGCGAGGACATCCCCGTCATCCTGCTGACCGCCCGCGACGAGGCGGTGGACCGCATCATCGGCCTGGAGGCCGGCGCCGACGATTACGTCGGCAAGCCTTTCGATCCGCGCGAACTGCTGGCCCGCATCGAGGCCGTGCTGCGCCGCAAGCGCGGCCCGTCCGCCCTGACCAAGGACGCGCCGGTCTCGTTCGGCCCGTTCCTGTTCGATCCGTCCACGCGCCAGCTCTCGCGCGACGGCACCGTGGTCAAGCTGACGGGCGGCGAGATCAACCTGCTCGAAGCGCTGGTGCGCAATGCCGGCAAGCCCTTGTCGCGCGAACGCCTGCTGGCCCTGGCGCGCGACGACGACGCCGGCGAACGCAACGACCGCGCCATCGACATCGCCATCCTGCGCCTGCGCCGCGTGATCGAGGACGATCCCAAGCAGCCGCGCTGGATCCAGACGGTCTGGGGCATCGGCTACCGGTTTTCGCCCTAGAGCCCCGTCCCGATGCGCTTTTCTCCCGGTTTCCTGATGCCGCGCTCGCTACGGGCGAGGCTGATCCTGCTGATCCTGGGCGCGGTGCTGCTGACGCAGGCGGCCACGCTGGTGACGGTGTCCTACTTCCGCCACAAGTTCATGGAAGAGGTGGCGATCGGCTACATCGTCACCACCATCCGCACGCTGCGGGCCGCCGTGTCGCAGGTGCCGGCCGACGAACGCGCCGATTTCGTGCGCACGGCCTCGCAGAACCAGTGGCGCCTGTGGTCGCGCGTGCTGCCGGCGGAAGCCAAGCTGCAGCGTTTCAACGGCCGCCGCGCCAAGCCGCCGCCCAAGCCCGCGCCCACGCCGCCGTCGGCCGATCCGCAGCTGCACGGCCCGCCGGCGCCGCCGCCGCCCGAAGTGCGCGACGACGACCGCGAAGAACGCCGCGCGGAGCAGGAGTTCAGGCGGCGCCACAAGCCCGAGCCGGACGACATCCGCCAGGACCTGCGCGGGCTGGTGCAGCAGCTCAACGAGCGGCTCAACGACGGCACGCGCGTGGCCCTGTCGCGCGGGCCCACGCCGGAAATCTTCATTTCGCTGGCCCCCAATTCCAACACCGAGGACGTGCCGCGTCTGCGCGAGTGGCTGGTGATCCCGCTGGACCGGCTCGACCCGCCCGTGACCACGCCCTTCATCGCCGCCTGGCTGGGCGGGCTGGGCCTGCTGCTGCTCCTGGCCGTGGGTTTTTCCTGGCACATCACGCGCCCGATCACGCGGCTGGCCGACGCCGCCGACCGGCTGGCCGCGGGGCAGCCGCAGCGGGTCGACCCCTCGGGGCCGCACGAGACGCGGGTGCTGGGCGAGCGCTTCAACGCCATGCTGGACGCGCTGGCCGAATCCGATTCGGTGCGCCGCACGCTGCTGTCCGGCCTGCCGCACGACCTCAAGGGGCCGCTGTCGCGGATGTGGCTGCGCATCGAGCTGGCCGACGATTCCAAGCTCAAGGAAGGCCTGCGCGCCGACCTGCAGGACATGCAGCACATGGTCGACCAGTTCATCGGCTTCGTGCGCGGAACCGACCCGGCCGCCTACCGCTACGCCTCGATGGTGCTGGGCGACTGGCTGATCGAGCGCGTGGGCGCCTGGCAGGGGGCGGGCACCGACATCCGCCTGCGCAACGGCGCCGACGACGACGCGGCGCTGGTGGTGCAGGCCGACGCGGTGGCGCTGGGCCGGCTGCTGGACAACCTGATCGGCAACGCCCTGAACCACGGCGCGCCGCCGGTCGACGTGACGCTGAGCCGCGAAGGGCGCTACGCGGTGCTGGACGTGGCGGACCACGGCGCCGGCATCGCGCCGGAGCGCCGCCGCGAGGCGCTGCGCCCGTTCAGCCGGCTCGACGACGCGCGCACGCGCACCGGCAGCGTCGGGCTGGGCCTGGCCCTGGCCGAGGCCATCGCGCGCGCCCACGGCGGCTCACTGGAGCTGCGCGCGGCCGATTCCGGCGGCCTGTGCGTGCGGGTGCGGCTGCCCCTGTCGGAAACCGCCTAGGGTTACGGTACGATGCATCCTGCTTCGTCCTTTGCCGTTTCCGCACCATGGCCATCCAGTCCGATTCGCTTTCCTCCCGCCCCGACGCCCCCCGTATCGTGGCGCCGCAGCCGGTATCTCCCAACGAGGAGTCGATCGAACGCGCGCTGCGGCCCAAGGCCCTGGACGAGTACGTGGGGCAGCAGCGCGCCCGCGAACAGCTCGAAATCTTCATCGCCGCCGCCAGAAAGCGCGGCGAGGCGCTGGACCACGTGCTGCTGTTCGGCCCGCCGGGCCTGGGCAAGACCACGCTGGCCCACATCATCGCCCATGAAATGGGCGTGCAGCTGCGCCAGACCTCCGGCCCGGTGCTGGAGCGCCCGGGCGACCTGGCCGCGCTGCTGACCAATCTCGAAAAGAACGACGTCCTCTTCATCGACGAGATCCACCGCCTGTCGCCCGTGGTCGAGGAAATCCTCTATCCGGCGCTGGAGGACTTCCAGATCGACATCCTGATCGGCGAAGGGCCGGCCGCGCGCAGCGTCAAGCTGGACCTGCAGCCCTTCACGCTGGTGGGCGCGACCACGCGCGCCGGCATGCTGACCAATCCGCTGCGCGACCGCTTCGGCATCGTCTCGCGGCTGGAGTTCTACGACGCCGCCGACCTGGGCCGCATCGTCACGCGCAGCGCCGGCCTGCTCAACGCCGGCATCACGCCGGAAGGCGCGGCCGAGGTGGCGCGCCGCGCCCGCGGCACGCCGCGCATCGCCAACCGGCTGCTGCGCCGCGTGCGCGACTACGCCGAGGTCAAGGCCGGCGGCATCATCGACGCGGACGTGGCCGGCCGCGCGCTGGCCATGCTGGAAGTCGACCCGCAGGGGCTGGACCTGATGGACCGCAAGCTGCTCGAAGCCATCGTCCACAAGTTCGACGGCGGCCCCGTGGGCGTGGACAGCCTGGCCGCGGCCATCGGCGAAGAGCGCGACACCATCGAGGACGTGATCGAACCCTACCTGATCCAGCACGGCTACCTGCAGCGCACGCCGCGCGGACGCACGGCCACGCTGACGACCTGGCGCCACCTGGGGCTGACCCCGCCGGCCGGCAGCGCCAGCGGATCGGGCGACCTGTTCGGCAAATAGGCCCGCCCGCGCCCGAGGGGCGGCGGCGGGTTTATCATCCTGGGGTTCCGTTTCCCTTCAAGGACCGATTCCCCATGCAGCCCGAATTGCCCTCTTACGACGACGTCGCGCGCGCCAGCGAGCGCCTGGCCGGCAACGCGCACCGCACGCCGGTGCTGACCTCGGCCACCGCCGACGCGATCAGCGGCGCCTCGCTGTTCTTCAAGTGCGAGAACTTCCAGCGCATGGGCGCCTTCAAGTTCCGCGGCGGCTACAACGCGATCGCGCGCCTGACGCCCGAACAGCGGGCCGCGGGCGTGGTCACGTTCTCGTCGGGCAACCATGCCCAGGCCATCGCGCTGGCCTCCAGGCTGCAGGGCGTGCAGGCCACCATCATCATGCCGCTGGACGCGCCGGCGGCCAAGCGCGCCGCCACCGAGGGCTACGGCGGCAAGATCGTCACCTACGACCGCTACACCGAGGACCGCGAGGCCATCGCGCGCCGCATCCAGGCCGAGACCGGCGCCACGCTGATCCCGCCCTACGACCACGCCGATGTCATCGCCGGCCAGGGCACCGCGGCCAAGGAGCTGTTCGAGGACGTGGGCGAGCTGGACTATCTGTTCGTCTGCCTGGGCGGCGGCGGGCTGCTGGCCGGCTCGGCCTTGTCCGCCTACGCGCTGAGCCCGCGCTGCCTGGTCTACGGGGTCGAGCCCGAGGCCGGCAACGACGGCCAGCAGTCCCTGCGCAAGGGTGAAGTCGTCCGCATTCCGGCGCCCAAGACCCTGGCCGACGGCGCCGCCACCACGCACCTGGGCAATCTGACCTTCCCGCTGATCCAGAAGCACGTGCGCGACATCGTCACGGTGACCGACGAGCAGCTGGTCGCCACCATGAAATTCTTCGCGGAACGCATGAAGATGGTGGTCGAGCCCACCGGCTGCCTGGGCGCGTCCGCGGTGATGCAGAACGTGGTGCCGGTGCGCGGCGCCCGGGTCGGGGTGATCATCAGCGGCGGCAACGTCGATCTCCCGGCCTACGCCAGACTGCTGGCGGGCTGACGCACGCCGGCGGCGGCCGGCGCGGCCGGCCGCCGATGCGCGCTTGCGGTTGTCGCCCGTGCAGGGCAGAATCGGGGCTGAATCCTGACGAACAGGGGCTGCGCATGCGTATTCTTGTCATTGGCGGCACCGGTTTCATCGGTCGCCACCTGATCGCGCGGCTCAGCGCGCAGCCGCAACAAATCATCGTGCCCACCCGCCGTTTCAGCCGTGGGCGCGATCTGCAGATCTTCCCCACCGTCACCCTGCTCGAACGCGACGTCCACGACGACGCCACGCTGGACGCGCTGGCGCGCGGCTGCGACGCGGTCGTCAACCTGGTGGGCATCCTGCATGGCAATTCAGGCCGGCCCTATGGCTCGGACTTCGCGCGGGCGCACGTGCTGCTGCCGCAGCGCATCGCGCAGGCCTGCCGCCGCCAGGGCGTGCCGCGCCTGCTGCACGTCAGCGCGCTGGGCGCCGACCCGCAGGGCGACAGCATGTACCAGCGCTCCAAGGGCGATGGCGAGGCCGCCATCAAGCAGGAATTCGCCGGCTGGCGCGAAGGCGGCTGGACCATCTTCCGTCCCTCCGTCGTGTTCGGCCCCGACGACCAGTTCACCAATATGTTCGCCCGGCTGGCGCGCTGGCTGCCGGTGCTGCCGCTGGCCGGCGCCCACGTGCGCATGCAGCCGGTGTACGTGGGCGACGTGGTGGCCGCGCTGATGGCGGCGCTGCGCGACCCCGGCGCCCGCGGCAAGACCTATGAACTGGGCGGCCCGCAGGTCTATACGCTGGGCGAGATCGCGCGCCTGTGCGCCGCCTGGAGCGGCCATCCGCGGCCGGTGCTCAACATGCCGATGGGCGTGGGCCGCATGCAGGCCATGCTGTTCGAATGCCTGCCCGGCACGCCGCTGATGTCGCGCGACAACCTGGACTCCCTGCGCCGCGACAACGTCTGCGGCGGGCCGATAGCGCCCGAGCTGCACGTGGTGCCGACCGGCCTGGAAGCCGTCGCGCCGCGGTATCTGTGACGGGCGGCGCAAACCGCGGTCTTTCGCGGCGGGCCCCGCTCAGCGCACCAATGCCTTGAGCGCCTGCTTGATCCCGTCGGACACGCCCACGCCTTCTGGCAGGGTCTTCAGCGCCGACAGCGATTCCTTCTCGGAGTAGCCCAGCGCCAGCAGCGCGTTCAGGATGTCCGACTGGCTGTCGGGCGCGGCGTGCGGGGTCGCGCCGATGTCGGCGCCGAGCTTGCCGCGCATTTCCAGCAGCAGGCGTTCGGCGGTTTTCTTGCCGATGCCGGGCACGCGGGTCAGGCGTCCGGATTCCTGCAGGGTGATGGCCTGGGCCAGGTCGGCCACCGACAGCCCCGACAGGACCGCCAGCGCGGTGCGCGCGCCGATGCCGCTGACCTTGATGAGTTCGCGGAACGCGCTGCGTTCGCCGGCGGTGGCGAAGCCGTACAGGATGTGGGCGTCCTCGCGCACGGTCAGGTGGGTGTAGAGCGTGACGCGCGCGCCGTTGTCCGGCAGGGCGTACAGCGTGCTCATGGGCACGTCGATGTCATAGCCCAGACCGCCCACGTCCACGCAGATGGTGGGCGGAAGTTTTTCGATCAGGGTTCCGGTGATGCGTCCGATCATGGTGATGGCAGGCCTGGCAAGAGTGGAACCGCGCGCGATGCGCGGCGAATGCGGGGATTCTATACGCTGGGCGCTAGGGCCTGTTCACACTAAAAGGAGCCACGCACAGGCCCTAGCCCAGCAGGCGGCCGTTGCGGATGCGGGTCTTGCCGCCCATGTGCAGGGCGCCGCCCAGGCGGTCGAGCTTGTCCTGGAGGGGGCCGACGTGGGCGTGGCAGATCGCGCAGGCCAGCGCGTCGGCCGAGTCGGGCGAGGGCGCGCCGTCCAGCGCCAGCAGGTGCTGCACCATCATCTGCACCTGCTCCTTGGCGGCGCGGCCGGTGCCGACCACGGCTTTCTTGATCTGCAGCGCGGTGTATTCGTGCACCGCCAGCGAGCTGTCGGCCAGCGCGCACAGGGCCGCGCCGCGCGCCTGGCCCAGCAGCAGGGTGGAGGCCGGGTTGGTGTTGAGGAAGATGATTTCCAGCGCGGCCACGTCGGGCCGCGTGTCGCGCGCGACCTCGCGCAGATTGTCCAGGATGACCTTGAGACGTTCGGGCAGGGACAGCGCCGGCGGGACCACGATGGTCCCGCTGGCGACGTAGCGCAGCCGCGAGCCGTCGGCATCGATCACACCGAAGCCGGTGCGGCGCAGGCCGGGATCGATGCCGAGGACGCGCATCAGTGGCGGAAGTGGCGGGTGCCGGTCAGCACCATGGCGATGCCGTGCTCGTCGGCCGCCGCGATCACTTCGTCGTCGCGCACGCTGCCGCCGGGCTGGATCACGCAGGTCGCGCCCGCCGCCACCACCACGTCCAGGCCGTCGCGGAAGGGGAAGAAGGCGTCCGAGGCCACGGCCGAGCCCTTCAGGGTCAGGCCGGCGTTTTCCGCCTTGATCGAGGCGATGCGGGCCGAGTCGATGCGGCTCATCTGTCCGGCGCCCACGCCCAGCGTCATGCCGCCGCCGACAAACACGATGGCGTTGGACTTGACGTACTTGGCGACCTTCCAGGCG
This sequence comes from Achromobacter sp. MUI-25009338, assembly GCF_057359325.1. Classification (NCBI taxonomy): domain Bacteria; kingdom Pseudomonadati; phylum Pseudomonadota; class Betaproteobacteria; order Burkholderiales; family Alcaligenaceae; genus Achromobacter; species Achromobacter sp. MUI-25009338. The sequence goes on along the minus strand of NZ_CM170627.1, from coordinate 4,853,279 downwards.
AAGGCCAGGTCGTTCATTTCCTGCTCGGTGGGTTGGCGCTTGGTGACTACCTTGAGCGCGTCGCGCGGCACGTTGTAGGCGTCCGGGCTCTGCACCAGCCAGCCGCCGCCCACGCGCTTGACGTCGAAGGCGTTCTGGCCCGTGCCCATCGGCACTTCCAGCACGCGCACGTTCTTCTTGGCCGCCAGGATGGCCAGCGCGGCGCCGTCATAGGCCGGCGCCAGCAGCACTTCCAGGAACTGCGAGCTGACGGCTTCGGCCGTGGCCGCGTCGACCGGGCGGTTGAAGGCGATGATGCCGCCGAAGGCCGAGGTGGGGTCGGTCTTGAAGGCCTGCTGGTACGCGCCCAGCGTGTCGGCCGCGACCGCCACGCCGCAGGGGTTGGCGTGCTTGACGATGACGCAGGCCGGGGCCTCGAAGCTGCGCGAGCATTCCCAGGCGGCGTCGGCGTCGGCGATGTTGTTGTACGAGAGTTCCTTGCCCTGCAGCTGGCGGTAGTTGCCCAGCAGGCCGGCCGGACGCTGTGCGTCGACGTAGAAGGCGGCGGTCTGGTGGGGGTTCTCGCCGTAGCGCAGCGCCTGCTCCTGCTTGACCTGCAGCGTCAGCGTGCCCGGCCATTCGTTGCGCGCCGGCACGGCGTCCTGCTTGGGCTCGGCGTCGGCCAGGCTGCTGAGGTAGGCGGCGATGGCGCCGTCGTAGGCGGCGGTGTGGGCGTAGACCTTGGCGGCCAGCGCCAGGCGCAGGCCGTAGGAGGTGGCGCCGCCCTGGTCCATTTCGGCCAGCACGCGCGAGTAGTCGACCGGGTCGATCACCACCGTCACGCCGCCGGCTTCGGTGCCGTGGTTCTTGGCCGCCGCGCGCAGCATGGCCGGGCCGCCGATGTCGATGTTCTCGACCGCGTCGGCGAAGGTGCAGTCCGGCTTGGCCACGGTTTCGCGGAACGGATACAGGTTGACCACCAGCATGTCGATGCGATCGATGCCCGCCGCCTTGATGGTGTCCATGTGCTCGGCGCTGTCGCGGCGCGCCAGCAGGCCGCCGTGGATCTTGGGATGCAGCGTCTTGACGCGGCCGTCCAGGATCTCGGGCGAGCCGGTGTGGGCGGCCACTTCGGTGACGGTCAGGCCGGAGTCGGCCAGCAGCTTGGCGGTGCCGCCGGTCGACAGCAGGCGCACGCCGCGCGCGGCCAGCGCGCGGGCAAATTCAACGATGCCGGTCTTGTCGGACACCGAAAGCAGGGCGGTTTCGATTTTCATGGTGAGGGACGGGAGTGGGGCGGGACGCCTTTCTCGTTCTGGTCAGATGGGAAATCTTGAAGGAGCGGGCGGCGCGCCGCGGCGCCTCTCCCGCGCGGGAAAGCTATACCTGAATATTGTGCGCCAGCAGCTTCTTGCGCAGCGTGTTGCGGGTGATGCCCAGCATTTCGGATGCGCGCGACTGGTTGCCGCCCGAGCGCTCCAGCGCCACTTCGAGCACCGGGCGTTCGACGCAACGCATCACCATGTCCCACATGTCGTGGGGCTCGGATTCGCCCAAGTCTTCGAAATAGCGCTCCAGGCTGGCGCGCACGCATTCTTCCAGGACATCTTTCTTGCTCATTTGAGTACAGATATTTTTATGTTGGTGGTGTTGAGGCGGTTATGCCGCCAGCAGGGCTTCTGCGATCGGCGCCGGATGAGGCCCGCCGTCGCGCGAGATGAGGTCGAACCAGTCCGACACCGCCCGCCACTGGTCTCGGGTATTGTCGATCAGATTCATGCGGGCGCAGAACGAATCCGCTCCCGGCAGGCCGTCCAGATACCAGCCGATGTGCTTGCGCGCCGTGCGTACGCCGGTGTGCTCGCCATAGAACCGGTAGTGGTCGTCGAGATGTTCGAGCAACAGCTCGCGCATTTCCCCGTATGAGGGAGGGGCCAGTGTTTCGCCCGTGCGCAGGTAGTGGTCGATTTCGCGGAAAATCCACGGACGGCCCTGGGCCGCCCGGCCGATCATGACCGCATCGGCGCCAGTGTAATCCAGGACGCGCCTGGCTTTTTCAGGAGTATCGATATCCCCGTTGGCGACCACGGGGATGTCCAGCTCCGCCTTGACGGCCCGGATGGTGTCATATTCCGCCTCGCCCGTATAGAGGTCGGCGCGCGTGCGGCCGTGCAGGGTGAGGGCGGCGATGCCGGCCTCCTGCGCCATTTTCGCGATGCGCAAGGCGTTGCGGTTCTCCCGGTCCCAGCCGGTGCGGGTCTTGAGCGTGACCGGCACGCCCAGCGGCGCGCAAGCCGACACCACGGCATCGAGAATCCGGGCCACCAGGTCTTCGTGGCGCAGCAGCGCCGACCCGGAGGCGACGTTGCAGACCTTCTTGACCGGGCAGCCCATGTTGATGTCGATGATCCGGGCCCCTTTATTCGCGTTGAACACCGCCGCCTCCGCCATCATGGCGGGATCGGCGCCGGCGATCTGCACCGAGACCGGGGCGATTTCGCCGTCGTGGTTCAGGCGGCGTGAGGTCTTGACGCTATCCCACAGCTTCGGGTTGCTGGCGGCCATTTCCGAGACGGCGTAGCCGGCCCCCAGCTTCTTGCAGAGCTGGCGGAAAGGACGGTCCGTCACGCCCGCCATGGGCGCGACCAGAACGTTGTTGGGAAGGGACCATTGGCCTATGCGCATGCTCACATTTTAACCGGCTCGATCGCGCCCTCATTTTTCCGGCCGGCAAACGGCTGGTAACGATGGACGACCAAAGCAAACCGAGCCGCCCCGACGGGGGACGGGTCGAGAGGACTCAGGCGCGGAACCCCTGCAGCAGATGCTGGGCCAGCGGCGCGCGCAGCGGCGAGGCCAGGTCCAGCGCCAGCAGGGCCAGGCCGCAGGCGTGCTCGACCGGCGCCAGGCCGGTGGCGAAGACCCGCGGCATCAGGTCGGTCAGGCCGGCGGTGATGGCGCGGTCCACGTGGCGGGCGCGGGCGAACTCGGTCAGGGCCGCGGCCGGGCTGCCCTGGGGATGGGCCAGCCAGCCGCCCAGCGTCTGGGCCAGGCGGGCGGCGTCGCGCAGCCCCAGGTTCAGGCCCTGGCCGGCGACCGGGTGCAGGGTCTGGGCGGCGTTGCCGATGGCCGCCACGCGGCCGTGGACCTGCGCGCGGCGCGCGCTCAGCGCCAGCGGGAAGACGTGGCGCGGCGCCTGGCTCGACAGGCGGCCGAGGCGGTCGCCGAAGGCCGCGGACAGGGCTTGCGAAAACGCGGCGTTGTCCAGCGCGGCGAGTTCGGCGGCGCGTTCCGGCGCGCAGCACCAGACCACCGAATAGGCGTCCGGCGTCTGCGGATGGGGCAGCAGGGCCAGCGGACCCTCCGCGGTGAAGCGTTCCCAGGCCCAGCCGCGGCGCGGCAGCGTGGCCTGCGCGCTGGTCAGCACGGCGTGCTGGCCGTAGTCGCGGCGCAGGTCGGAAGCGCCCGCGCCGTCGGATTGCACGGCGACCTGGCACAGCAGTTCGGTCTCGCCCTGCCGGATGCGCACGCCGTCGCCGTCCTGGCGGTCGATCCGGGCGGGCGGCCCGGACAGCACGGTCACGCCGCTGTCGGCCACGCGCTCGTCCAGTTTCGCGTACAGCCCGGCGTAAGCGACCACGCTGCCCAGCTGGGGCACGCCGAAATCGGTGTTCTGGATCAGGGTGCGGCCCAGCCGCCCGCGCTGCGACACATGGATGTTGCGGATGTCGGCCGAGCGTTCGGGCCAGGCCTGCAGCGATTCCAGCAGCACGCGGCTGCCGTGGTTCATGGCCAGCACCCGCGGGTCCGCGGCCGGCGCAGCGGCCGCCGCGGCCGGGGCGGGCGCGTTGCCCGCGAGCAGGGCGATGCGGGCCGGGTCCGGCGCCACGCGCGCCAACATCAGGGCCAGCACCCGGCCCACCGGGCCGGCGCCGAGTATCGCAATGTCGAAGGCGGATGAGGTCATCCGCGGATTTTAACCGTCCACTACAATCGCACGCAGAGCCGGCGCGCCCAGGCGCCGGCGTTCCCCTTACCGGTTGATCGACATGACGCAGGCCCAGGCGCAATCCTCCCCGTTGTCTACAGCATCCGCCCGCCGTCCCCGCGGCAAGGTCGCCGTGGGCCTGCTGGCCTGTTTCTTCGGCTGGATGGGCGCGCACTGGTGGTATCTGGGCCGGCGCCACGCCTGGGTGGTGACCGCGCTGGCGCTGGTCAGCGGCTTTTGCGCGCTGCGTTTCTATCCGGTCTGGTACGACAACCCCGCCTTCTTCCTGCTGTTCATTCCGATGATCGACGGGTTCATCGAAAGCGCGGTGTTCTCGCTGATGCCGGACGAGAAATTCGACCGCCTCTACAACCCCGGCCTGGGCCGGCCCAGCAACACGGCCTGGGGGCCGGTGCTGGTGGCCCTACTGGCCTGCCTGGTCGGCGCGATCGCGTCGATGGGCGCGATCGCGATGGTGGTGGTCTATACCTGGGTGGCGATGGGCTGGCTGGACGGCTACGTGTTCTAGCGCCCGCTATTCCCGCATCAGCGCCTCGATCTCGCCGGCCTGCACCGGCACGCCCCGCGTGATGATCTCGCAGCCCTCGTCGGTGACCAGCGCGTCGTCCTCGGTGCGGATGCCGATGTTCCAGTAGGCCTCGGGCACGTCGCCGGCCGGCCGCACGTAGATGCCGGGTTCTATGGTCAGCATCATCCCGGCCTCCAGCCTGCGCCATGGACGCTCGGCGCCCTGGGCGGGGCCGGGCTGGCGGTAGTCGCCCACGTCGTGCACGTCCAGGCCCAGCCAGTGGCCGGTGCGGTGCATGTAGAACCGGCTGTAGTCGCCGGATTCCAGCACGCCGTCGAGCGAGCCTTTCAGCAGTTTCAGGTCCAGCATGCCCTGCGCCAGCACGCGCAGCGCCGCCTGGTGGGCGTCGTTGAAGCCGCGCCCGGGCGCGGTGGCCTGGGCGGCGGCCTCCTGGGCCGCCACCGTCAGGTCGTACAGCGCGCGCTGCGGGCCGCTGTAGTGGCCGTTGACCGGAAACGTGCGGGTGATGTCGCTGGCGTAGCTGTCCACCTCGCAGCCGGCGTCGATCAGGACCAGGTCGCCGTCGCGCAGCACGGCCTCGCCGGCCGGATAGTGCAGCACGCAGGCGTTGGCGCCGGCGGCCACGATGCTGTTGTAGGCCACCGACTGCGCGCCGTGGCGGCGGAATTCGTAGAGCAGTTCGGCTTCGAGTTCGTATTCGTGCATGCCGGGGCGGCACACGCGCATGGCGCGCGCGTGGGCGCCGGCCGAGATCTTGGCCGCGCGGCGCATCGCCGCGATCTCCGAGGCGTCCTTGACCAGCCGCATCTCGGCCAGCACCGGCCGGATGTCCTGCTGGCGCGCGGGCGGCGCGTGGCCGCCGCGGCCGGCCTCGCGCGCCGCCGCCAGCCAGCGGTGCAGCCGCCCGTCGGTGCGCTTGTCGCCCGCCAGCGGGGCGTACAGGGTAGGGTGGTCGAGCAGCAGCGTGGGCATCAGCTCGTCCAGCGCGTCGACGGGATGGGCGTCGTCGAAGCCGAAATGCGCCGCGGCGGCCTCGGGGCCGAAGCGCTTGCCTTCCCAGATTTCGTGTTCGGCGTTGCGCGGCCGGCAGAACAGCAGGGCGCGGTCGGACGCGCCGGCGATCAGGACCAGCCACGCGTCCGGCTCGGTGAAGCCGGTGAGGTAGAAGAAATCGCTGTCGTGCCGGTACGGATATTCGGCGTCGCGGTTGCGCACGGCCTCGGGCGCGGTCGCCAGGACGGCGATACCGCCTCCCGCGGCGCGCATCTGTTCCATCAGGCGCTGGCGGCGGGCGGCGAAGGGGGCGATATCGTCGGGAGGCAGGCTCATGGCGGGCGGGGGCGCAAGCCCCGGCAAGGGTTGGGGATGGCGTTTACTTTACCTGCCATACCGCAAACACGACACCCCGCGCGGTCATGCCGAAATGACTGGACGGATCGGCACGGGCTGCTACAATCGCCGCTCTGTCATTGGGGAGTAGCCATCCTTTGCCCCCTCAAAGGAGCTAGCGTCAACAGACTTGGTGGTTCAGCGCTGCGGAGCAGCCGCTAGAACTCCATGGCGTTAGCGGTTTCCATGCTCGGCGGCGCGCCCGCCGCATGGATCAGCCAGGCGAGACCTTTGGCCGCATTGCGTTCACCCCTGGCCGGGCGAGCCGCGATGTCGCGCCAATGGTTTCTGCTCGTCCGGCTGCGTCTATATGTTCCTCACCCTGTTCCTGTTCTTCCTGTCTGCGGCAGTGATCTACTTCGCCTGCGAATTCTTCGTCAACGGCGTCGAGTGGGTCGGCCACCGCTTCCAGCTCGGCGCCACCGCCACGGGCACCGTGCTCGCGGCGTTCGGCACGGCCTTGCCCGAGAGCGCGGTCACCTTCATGGCCGTGGTCTTCGGCGACACCCCCGAGCAAAAGGACATCGGCGTCGGCGCCGCCATGGGCGGGCCGCTGGTGCTGGCCACGCTGGCCTATGCCGTGGTCGGCCTGGCGCTGTGGCGCGCGCGCCGCGGCCGCGTGAGCCAGGCCGACTGTATCAATGCGGACCAGCGCAGGCTGGCCCGCGACCAGGCCTGGTTCATGGGGATATTCGTGTTCAAGGTCGGCCTGGGCCTGCTGGCGTTCGCCTGGAAACCGTGGCTGGGCATCCTGTTCCTGGCCACCTACGCCCTCTATGTCAAGCGCGAACTCAGCAACGACGAGGAAAGCCTGGACAGCGAAGACCTGGAGCCGCTCAAGCTGCGCCCGCGCGACGAGGACCCGTCGCTGTCCTGGGCGATCGTGCAGACGGTGCTGGCGCTGGTGGTGATCGCGGGCGCCTCGCACGTGTTCGTGAACCAGATCGAGGCGCTGGGCGTGGCGATGGGCGCCTCGCCCCACGTCGCGGCCCTGCTGCTGGCGCCGGTGGCGACCGAACTGCCCGAAATCATGAATGCGCTCATCTGGGTACGGCAGGGCAAGGAGCGCCTGGCGCTGGCCAACATCTCGGGCGCCATGATGATCCAGGCCACCATACCCAGCGCGCTGGGCATCTTCATGACGCCCTGGCTGCTGGATGCGCCGCTGCTGGTGGCCGGCCTGTTCACCATGCTGTCGATCGGCCTGCTGTGGCTGCGCTTCCAGCGCGCGGCCATGAGCGTGCCGGCGCTGTCGGCGGTGGGCGGCCTGTACCTGGCCTTCGCGGCCTACCTGGGCTGGCATTTCTACGCCTGATGGCGGGCGGCGCGCAAACCGTCCGCGCCGCCCCTTTTTCAAGCCGTGAATGGCCGCTGGCCCAGGGTCTCCATGACATAGTCCACGAAGCAGGTGATGCGCGCCGCCAGCGCGGTATTGCGGTAGTAGACCGCGTTGATGGATTGGCGCACGTCCAGTGTCTCGGCGGCAAACAACTGCACCAGCTTGCCGCTCTTGCGGTCTTCGCGCGTCATGAAGTCCGACAGGCAGACGACGCCCAGGCCTGCCAGGGCCATGTGGCGCAGGGTTTCGCCGCTGGAGGAGGCTATCGTCGGCTGGATGCGCAGGGTGTCGCCGGCCGGGCCGCGCAGCGGCCAGTCATTGAGCGATTCGGGCTGGGTGAAGCCCAGCAGCGAATGCCGGGCCAGCTGTTCCGTGCCGGTGGGCGTGCCGTGGCGCTTGAGGTAGGCCGGACTGGCCAGAACGCGCACCTGGCTGCTGCCCACGGGGCGGGCGTGCAGCGTGGAGTCCTTGAGGACGCCGATGCGAAAGGCCACGTCGGTGCGTTTTTCGATCAGGTCGATGATGCCTTCGTTGGAGTTCATTTCCAGTTCCACCTGCGGATAGCGCTCGCGAAAACCGGCTATCAGCGGCACCAGCACATGCAGCATGAAAGGAGTGGCCGCATCGACACGCAGCCGCCCGGCCGGGCGCATGCGGCGCGCGGCCATCTGTTCCTCGGCTTCGTCGACCGAGGCGATGATGGCGCGGGCGCTCTGCAAAAAGCTGGCGCCTTCCTCGGTCAGTTCCAGACGGCGCGTGGTGCGGCGTAGCAGCGTGGTCTGAAGCTTTTCTTCCAGCCTGGCCAGCGTGCGGCTGGTGGCCGAGATCGTAAGGCCCAGCAGCTCCGAGGCGGCGGTGATGGAGCCCGTGTCCACGACCGCCACAAAAGCCTGCAACTCATCGAGGGTGGTCTTCATTATTGAATTTAATTCAAAAGAATTTGTTTGATATCGGGCTTAATCCGCAAATATTAAACGAGGACACTGCAAGCCATTGAAAAATATCACTGGATCGCAGCCAGGCCTCTCGCCCTGCTTGCCCTCACCCTGGCGGCCTTTGCCATCGGGACCACCGAATTCGTCATCGTCGGATTGATTCCGACCATCGCCTCCGATCTGAGCGTTTCCCTGCCTTCGGCCGGTCTGCTGGTCAGCCTGTATGCGCTGGGCGTGGCCATCGGCGCGCCCGTTCTGACGGCGCTGACCGGCCGCGTGCCGCGCAAGCTGTTGCTGGTCGGCCTCATGGCCTTGTTCACCGCGGGGAATCTGGTGGCCTGGCTGGCGCCCGGCTACGAAACGCTGATCGTGGCCCGCCTGCTCACCGGCCTGGCCCATGGCGTGTTCTTCTCGGTGGGCACCATCGTCGCCACCAGCCTGGTGCCGCGCGAGAAGGGCGCCAGCGCGATCGCGACCATGTTCAGCGGCATGACCGTGGCATTTGTCACCGGGATTCCGCTGGGTACGTTCATCGGCCAGCATTTCGGCTGGCGCACTACCTTCCTGGTCGTCGCGGCCTTTGGCTTGGTGGCGATGATCGGCGCATGGGCCCTGGTGCCGCGCAATATCGCGCATGCCCAACCGGCGCCGCTCAGCCGCCAACTGCGCGTGCTGCTGCAGCCGCGCCTGCTGCTGGTCTATGCCATGACGGCCGTGGGCTACGGCGGTTCGCTGATCGCCTTCACCTTCCTGGCGCCGATTCTGGAAGACATCACCGGCTTCAGTCCCAACATGGTGAGCCTGGTGTTGCTGGCCTACGGCGTTTCGGTGGCCGTCGGCAATTTCTGGGGCGGCCGCCTGGCCGACCGCAAGGGTCCGGTGGTGGCGCTCAAGCTCATCTTTGCGCTACTGGCCGCCGTGCTGCTGGTGTTGACCTTCACCGCGCCCAGCAAGCCGCTGATGCTGCTGACCGTGCTGGCCTGGGGAGCCGTGGCCTTCGGCAACGTGCCCGGCCTGCAGGTCTATGTGGTGCGCCTGGCGGAAGAAGTGGCGCCCGAGGCCACCGACGTGGCCACCGGCTTCAATATCTCCGCCTTCAATCTCGGCGTGGCCGGCGGTTCCTGGGCCGGCGCCCAGGTCGTCAGCCACCTGGGCCTGGCCCATACCCCCTGGGTTGCAGCGCTGGTGACGCTGGGCGCCCTGGGCCTGACCGTGCTGTCGGGGCGGCTGGACCGCCGCGCCGCCTCCCGGCAGCTGGCCAGCGCCTGAAAGTTCATGGCGGGCGCGGGCGCCGCGAACCTGAGGCCAGTCGTTCGACTGGCTTTTTTTTGCTCCGATATTTAACTTTATTTCAAAAGAATTTGTTCGATAAGGGGCTTAATTGGCAAATATGAAAAGCGCAAACTTCAGCCTATCGGGAAACCACCCCGCCTTTCACATCATCCCAGGAGTCCTTCCATGAGCAATATTCCTTCCTTCGGCGTCGGCACCTTCCGCCTGAACGGCCAAGTCGTGATCGACTCGGTCCGCAACGCCCTGGACGTGGGTTACCGCGCCGTCGATACGGCGCAGATCTACGGCAACGAGGCCGAAGTCGGCCAGGCCATCGCCGAAAGCGGCGTGCAGCGCACGGACCTCTTCGTGACCACCAAGATCTGGGTCGAGAACTACAGCAAGGCCAGGCTGGTTCCCAGCCTGCAGGACAGCCTCAAGAAGCTGCGCACCGACTATGTGGACCTGACCCTGATCCACTGGCCCGCGCCCGGCAATGGCGTGGAGTTGTCCGAGTACATGGAAGCCCTGGCCGATGCCAAGGCCCGGGGCCTGACCCGCCAGATCGGCATCTCCAACTTCAATATCGAGCTGACCCGCCAGGCCATCGCCGCCGTGGGCGAGGGCGAGATCGCGACCAACCAGATCGAGCTCAGCCCCTACCTGCAAGGCCGCAAGCTGACGGCTTTCCTGAAGGAGCAGGGCATCCGGGTCACCTCCTACATGACCCTGGCCTACGGCAAGGTGCTCAAAGACCCGGTGCTGGCCGGCATCGCCGCCAAGCACAACGCCACGGTGGCGCAGGTGGCGCTGGCCTGGGCGCTGCAACTGGGCTATGCCGTGATTCCGTCCTCGACCAAGCGCGAGAACCTGGCCAGCAACCTGCTGGCGCGCGACTTCAAACTGGACGCCGAAGACATGGCCCTGATCGCCTCCCTGGAGCGCAACGGCCGCGAAGTCAGCCCCGAGGGCCTGGCGCCGGTGTGGGACTAAGGAGCGCTTGAAATGGCGACTCTGGCTCGACGAGACCTTCCATGAGATCGCCGAGCACGTGCTGCCTGTTTTTCATCGTTCAGCGGCCAAGGTGACTGCGCCGGCCGAGGAGATTTGCAATGCCTGATATCCAAGACCCCTTGTTCAAGCCATATTCGATGGGCGGCCTCGACCTGCCCAACCGCATCGTCATGCCCCCGATGACGCGTTCGCGCGCCAGCCAGCCCGGCGACGTGCCCAACGCCCTGATGGCTGAGTACTACGCCCAGCGCGCCAGCGCCGGCCTCATCGTCAGCGAAGGCACCTGGATCTCGCCGCTGGGCAAGGGCTATGCCTGGACGCCCGGCATCCATACGCCGGAGCAGATAGCAGGCTGGCGCCTGGTGACCGAAGCCGTGCACGCCGCCGGCGGCCGCATCTTTGCTCAGCTCTGGCACGTGGGCCGCTTGAGCCACAGCAGCCTGTTGAATGGCCAGTCGCCCGTGTCTTCCTCGGCCATCCAGGCCCAGGGCGTGAATGTGTTCGTGGCCGAGGCCGACGGCAAGCCCGGCTTCGCCCAGGCGTCCATGCCGCGCGCGCTCAGCGTCGACGGGATCCACGCCATCGTGGCCGACTACCGCCAGGCCGCGCGCAACGCCATGGAAGCCGGTTTCGACGGCGTGGAGCTGCATGCGGCCAACGGCTACCTGGTCAACCAGTTCATCGACTCCAACGCCAACGACCGCACCGACGAGTATGGCGGCGCGCTGGAAAACCGCCTGCGCTTCCTGGGCGAAGTGACCCAGGCGCTGATCGAGGGCACGGGCGGCGCCGGCCGCGTCGGCATTCGCCTGGCGCCGCTGACCACGCTCAATGGCTGTGTGGACGCCGACCCTGAAACCACTTACCTGGGAGCGGCCCGGCTGCTGGCCGGCATGGGCGTGGGCTATATCCACATTGCCGAGGCCGACTGGGAAGACGCACCGCTCATGCCGGTGGACTTCAAGCAGCGCCTGCGTCAGGCCTTCCCCGGCGCCATGATCTATGCCGGCGGCTACACGGCCGAGCGCGCCCGCCAGGCCCTGGAGCAGGGCTGGGCCGACCTGATCGGCTTTGGCCGGCCTTTTGTCGCCAACCCCGACCTGCCCGAGCGCCTGCGCACCGGCGCGCCGCTGAACATGCATGACCGCGAAACACTGTTCGGCGGCGGCGAGTGCGGCCTGACCGACTACCCCGCACTGGAAACCGAAGCGGCCTGAGCGCATTGCCAAGAACCTGGTGTCGGCCCACGCGCCTCTGCCTCTCTGATCGAAGCCATGAGCACCACTACCCCCTCCCGTCCGTTGTTCGCCGGACGCAGCTTTCGTGTCGACTACGACGGTCTGTCTGCGCACAACATCTATTCGGAAGACGGCAAGACGATCCGCTACGCCATCGTCTCGGGCGCCTACGCCGGCGCCAGCGGCGAGGCGCAATGCCAGTGGCAGGAGGTCAGCGATGGCGTTTACGCGATCTCCTGGCAGGAAGCGGATGGCGCCACCGTCGTGCATATCGACGATTTCATCCGCGGCCGTTCGCAGGCCTGCTTCACCGCCGCCGATCTGAGCTTTTACCGCATGCAGGGGCCGCTGACCGAGCTCCACTGAAAAAGGAAGCAAGCATGGATGCCGGGCATTTTTTCTGTGGATAACCCTTGTCCATAAGTGGAAACCCGGCTAAAATCTCGAGCGTTATCCATCCCAGGAGCAATCTTCGTGAATACCGATTCCGGCGAAAGTTGTCGATCTTGCATCGACGCCGCTGTCTGACAGGTCCACGCAGAACTCCGTCTGCCGCAGCCTGTTGAACAGGTTGCGGTCTTCCCGGTCGCATCAGGCTTACCGGGAACCTCCCCAACGTATACACCGGCGTACCAACCGCCAGAACCGCCGCTAGCCGCAGCGCCCGCGTACGCGCACGCCTGTTTCGTGCCGTGCTTCCAGCGCCGCGCAGGCCTGCGCGCGTATTCGCGATCACGCTCCCCGTTCCTGCAATGGAGGTCGTTATGCGTTTCTTCGACTTGTTCCTGCGCCGCGCCGGCGTGGACCGTGCCGCCGCCCTGAGCCGCCGCCGCGGCACTTCGCGCCTGACCGTCATTTGTCCGCGCGGCGAACTGGGCGCCCTGCGCAAGCAGATCTATCTGGACTTCAGCGCCGCCGGCCTGGCCGTCTCGCAAGTCCAGATCGAACCGGGCCACGACCCCGATACGGCATCGGCCTGCATCACGGTCAATTGCCCCCCCGAGCTGCGCGGCGAGCTGATGTCGCAGGCCCGCCGCCTGAGCGCCAACCCCGCCGTGCGCCGCGTGCATTTCGGCGCGCAGGCCGCGATGGCCTGAGCCGTCCGGCCCAAACCAGGAGAGATCCATGCCCAGTGCCTTAGACCCTGAATCTCGATTGCGCCGTGCAGTGCGCGGCACCGGCATGCCTGTCTGACCCGTCTTCTCGCTGCGAGCCGACGATCGGACAGCCGTTCCGGTCCGTACGGAGCCCGCAGCCCAGGATCCCCGGCCTGGCCCACGCCACGTGAGCCGCTGGCGCCGCCCCGGATTCCTTCGCCAGCCTTTCTTCCGTTTTCCGCACCCGGCGCATCTACGACGCGATCCGGACACCGGCAACATCGCCCCGGCGTCTGCGCACGCCCGTAAGCGGAACGACGACCTGCCCCCCGCAGGCCGTGGCCCGCGGCCGGCCGCGCGCAGCCGCGGGCGGAAGCGTCAGTGTCTCCGACAACACCAGAAAAACCGGAGCACTCCAATGTTCAAGTTCCTCCATTCCTTCTTTTCGTCGGCGGCCGGCCTGCGCCATGTCGCGCGCCATTTCCGCCGCACGCCCATGCCGTTGCGGGCCGGCGACGCCGCCGCGTCGGTCGAAGCCGGCCGCCGCGCCAACCGCCAGATGCTGGCGCTGGCGCGGCTGGACGACGACGCCCTGTTCGCCCGCTACGGCAGCAGCCGGGCGGGGCTGAGCGAAGCCCAGGCCCGCGCCGCGCGCGAGCGCCACGGCGCCAACGAGGTCGACCACGAAAAGCCGCTGTCCTGGCATGCCCATCTGTGGCTGTCCTACCGCAATCCGTTCAACCTGCTGCTGACGGCGCTGGCCGTGCTGTCGTGGCTGACCGACGTGCGCATGGCCGCGCCGGCCGAACAATCGTGGACCGCGGCCCTCATCATCGGCTCCATGGTGCTGATCTCCACCGTGCTGCGCTTCGTGCAGGAGCGGCGCTCCAACCGCGCGGCCGAGGCGCTCAAGGCCATGGTGCAGAACACCGCCACGGTGCTGCGCAGCGATGCCGGCCCGGCGCCGCGCCAGTTCGGCGGCGCGCAGGCCGGCGGGCCGCGCCAGGCGGAAGTGCCCCTGGCCGACCTGGCGCCGGGCGACGTGGTGCTGCTGTCGGCCGGCGACATGATTCCGGCCGACTGCCGCATCCTGGCGGCCAAGGACCTGTTCGTGGCCCAGGCCGCGCTGACGGGCGAATCCCTGCCGGTCGAGAAGCACGCTTGCCAGCGCACCCCGGCCGCCGCCGCGCTGGAGCTGGAAAACATGGCGTTCATGGGCACCAACGTGGTCAGCGGCTCCGGCCTGGCCCTGGTGGTGGCCACCGGCGCGCGCACCTATTTCGGCCAGCTCGCCGGACGTGTGACGCAGGCCAGCCGCGAGCCCACCCAGTTCCAGCAAGGCATCAACCGGGTGAGCTGGGTGCTGATCCGCTTCATGCTGGTGATGGCGCCCATCGTCATGCTGATCAACGGCTTCACCAAGGGCGACTGGCTGGAGGCGCTGCTGTTCGCGCTGGCCATCGCCGTGGGGCTGACCCCCGAAATGCTGCCCATGATCGTCACGGCCACGCTGGCCAAGGGCGCGCTGCGCATGTCGCGGCGCAAAGTGGTGGTCAAGCGCCTGGACGCCATTCAGAACCTGGGCGCGATGAACGTGCTGTGCACCGACAAGACCGGCACCCTGACCCAGGACCGCATCGTGCTGGAGCGGCACATCGACGTCTACGGCGCGAGCTGCGACGAGGTGCTGGCCTACGCCTATCTCAACAGCTACTACCAGACCGGGCTGAAGAACCTGCTGGACGTGGCCGTGCTGCAGCACGCCGAAGTCGAGCGCAGCCTGGAGCTGGCCGCGAAGTACCGCAAGGTCGACGAGATCCCCTTCGACTTCGCGCGCCGCCGCATGTCGGTCGTGGTCAACGAAACCGAGAACGGCCGCGACCACCACGAGCTGATCTGCAAGGGCGCGCTGGAGGAAGTGCTGGCCGCCTGCACCCGCCTGCGCGTGGGCGGCGAGACGCATCCGCTGACCGAGGCGCGCCGGCAGGACATCCGCCGCGTGACGGCGGCGCTGAACCGCGACGGTCTGCGCGTCATCGCCGTGGGCGTGAAGGAAATGCCGCCGGCCGGCCGCGCCTACGGCGTGGCCGACGAGTCCGACCTGGTGCTGGTGGGCTACATCGCGTTCCTGGACCCGCCCAAGGAGTCCACCGCGCCCGCGCTGGCGGCGCTGCGCGAGTCCGGCGTCGAAGTGAAGGTGCTGACCGGCGACGTGGAGCTGGTCACGCAGAAGGTCTGCCGGGAGGTCGATTTCACGGTGCGCAAGGTCTACCTGGGCGCCGAGATCGAAGAGATGGACGAGCGCCAGCTGGCCGCCGCCGTGCGCGAGGCCAACGTGTTCGCCCGCCTGACGCCGGCGCACAAGGAAAGAATCGTGCGCAGCCTGCGGGCGCAGGGCTGCACCGTGGGCTTCATGGGCGACGGCATCAACGACGCGCCGGCGCTGCGCGCGGCCGACGTGGGGATCTCGGTGGACTCGGCGGTCGACATCTCGAAAGAGGCCGCCGACATCATCCTGCTGGAGAAAAGCCTGATGGTGCTGGAGGACGGCATCATCGAAGGCCGCAAGACCTTCTGCAACATGCTCAAGTACCTGAAGATGACGGCCAGCTCGAATTTCGGCAACGTGTTTTCGGTATTGGTGGCCAGCGCCTTTCTGCCGTTTTTGCCCATGCTGCCCATCCACCTGCTGCTGCAGAACCTGATCTACGACATCTCCCAGGCCGCGATCCCGTTCGACAACGTGGACGCGGAACTGCTGCGGCGGCCCCAGCAATGGGACCCCGACGGCCTGGGGCGGTTCATGGTCTTCTTCGGCCCGATCAGCTCCATTTTCGACATCGCCACGTACGCCCTCATGTGGTACGTGTTCCAGGCCAACGCGCCCGAGCACCAGACGCTGTTCCAGTCGGGCTGGTTCGTCGAAGGCCTGCTGTCGCAGACGCTGGTGGTGCACATGATCCGCACGCGCAAGATTCCGTTCCTGCAAAGCCGTCCCGCCTGGCCGCTGGCGGCGATGACGCTGGCGGTCGTGGGCGTGGGGCTGCTGCTGCCGTTCTCGCCGCTGGCCGGGTATTTCCAGCTGCAGGCGCTGCCGTGGCGCTATTTCCCCTGGCTCGCGGGTATCCTGCTCAGCTACTGCGTCCTGACGCAGCTGCTGAAAACGATCTGGGTGCGCCGTCATGGCTGGCAATAGCCGCGGGCGTCCGTGGCCGTATCGGGAGACCGGCATGAAAAGCTTCTGCATGGGCGCGCTGGCCCTGGCCGGCGCGGTTCTGGCGCCCTGGGCGCAGGCCGCGGACGCGGCGAGCGGCGTGCTCCTGTACGGGGTGGTGGACGCCGGCTTGGCCGTCACCAGCACCTCGGGCAAGGGCAGCCGCGCCGGCCTGCTCGACGGCGGGCTCACCGACTCCCTGTGGGGGCTGATGGGCGCCGAAGAGCTGGGCGGCGGCTGGCGGTCGCGCTTCCAGCTGGAAAGCGGCTTCGACCCGTCCTCGGGCCGGCGGGCCGACGGCGACGGCAAATTGTTCGACTACGCCGCCTGGGTCGGGCTGGCCAGCGACGACTATGGCGAGCTGCGGTTGGGCCGCCAGCACCCGGTGGGCCAGCTGTACGGCAGCGCGCTGGAAATCGCTTCCTGGAAGGAAATGGGCATGGGCGCCACCTTCAAGGCTTCGGACAACTACCAGCTCGACAATATGGTGAATTATCTTTCGCCGACGTGGAGCGGTTTCCAGGCCGGCCTCGGCTATTCCTTCGACGCCGACGGCCAGGATCGCTTCCGCACCGCGGCGAACAACCGGGCCGTCAGCGCCGGCCTGAAGTACGAGCAGGGGCCGCTGCTGGCGGTCGCCACCTGGGACCAGCTGCGGCTGGCCGACGGCCCCGAGGCCGGCGGCCGTCCGCAGGCCGTGCAGCTCGGCGCGGCTTACGACTTCGAGGTGCTGAGGCTGTCCGTGGCCTGGTCTCGCCAGCGCAACGGCTATGCCGGGCTGGACGGGGGCGGCCCGGACGGCCTGGGGCCGCCGGCGTTCGCGCGCGGCGGCACGGTCGACGCCTGGCTGATCGGCGCCAGCGTGCCGGCCGGGCCGGGCACGCTGCTGCTGCAATGGTCGCTGGCGCATCCGGATTGGCGCTGGGACGACGGCGCCCGGGCGCGCAACGCGCAGGTGGCCACGCTGGGCTATACCTACGGCCTGTCGCGGCGGACCACGCTTTATGCGTTTGCGGGCTATGCCTCGAACTACACCCTGGAAGAACAGTTCGATCCGGCCCATTCCCACACCATCCGGTGCGGCGCCGGCATCTCCCACCGTTTCTGAGCTCCGCAGCTACAATCGACGGGATGCGGCGCCTGGCGCCGGTCCTCGTCATCCCCGCAGTTTTCCGGACGGTTTGCATGGATAGTCTCGAATGGCTCGTACCCTGGGAGTTCTCTCCCACGCTGGTGGCTTCCTTTGCGGTCGCCATCGCGCTGTTCGTGCGCGGCCAGCGCGTCCATCGCGTGACCGGCGCGCGCAAGATCCTGTTCTGGGCGGGCCTGGTGCTGCTGTACCTGTCCATGCATACCCGGCTGGACTACTACGCCGAGCGCATGTTCTTCATCCACCGCATCCAGCACCTGGTGCTGCACCATCTGGGGCCGCTGCTGGTGATGGCGGCTTTCCCGGGGCAGGTCATGCGTGCGGGCCTGCCCATGGCGTGGCGGCTGCGGCTGCGGGACTTCCTGCGCACCGGCGCGGGCCGCGCCACGGTGGCGGTGCTGACCAACAAGATCTTCGTGCCGTCGCTGTTCGTGTTCCTGGTGCTGGTCTGGCTGATCCCGTCGGTGCAGTTCTATTCCATGCTGGACTGGCGCCTGTACCGCCTGATGAACTGGTCGGTGGTGATCAGCGGCTTCATGTACTGGAACCTGATCCTCGACCGCCGGCCCGCGCCGCCGGCGGCCATGACGCCCGGCGGCCGGGTCATTTCGCCGGTGCTGACGATGCTGCCGCAGATGGTGGCGGGCGCGGTCATCGCCTTCACGGAAAGCGATATCTACCCTTTGTTCGAGCTGTGCGGCCGCGCCATCGCGATGTCGGCCCAGACCGACCAGACCATCGGCGGGCTGACGATGTGGATTCCCGCCGCGCTGGTCGAGGTGATCGGCCTGATGGTGGCCCTGGGAACCTTGATGCGGCTGTCGGCCAAGGGGCGCCTGCGCAAGGCCGACCGCGACGCCCAGGCCCGCGCGCGGGCCAAGAGCCGCGCGCTGTCGGCCTAGCCGCCTAGCGCGGGTTCATTCCGGTTCGAGGCCGTGGTACTTCTTGCCCAGCGCCACGGTGGCCTGGAACATGCCGGCCTTGCTGCCGCAGTCGTAGCGCACGCCGTCGTAGCGGTGCGCGTACACGGCGCGTTCGCGCATCATCGAGGCGATGCCGTCGGTGAGCTGGATTTCGTTGCCGGCGCCCATCTTGGTGGAGCGCAGATGATCGAAGATGGCGGCTTCCAGCACGTAGCGGCCCACCACCGCCAGCGTGGACGGGGCGACTTCGGGATCGGGCTTTTCAACGATGTGCGTGACGCGCTCGGTGCGGCCGTCGGCGCGGGACTCGCCCTCGCGGGTGGCCACGATGCCGTACTTGCGGGTGTCGGCGCGGGGCACGTCCTGCACGCCCAGCACGCTGGCGTTCTGCGCCACGGCCACGTCCACCAGCTGCTTCAGGGCCGGCGTGTCGGAGTCGATCAGGTCGTCGGCCAGCAGCACGGCGAAGGGCTCGTCGCCCACGGCCGGGGCGGCCGACAGCACGGCGTGGCCCAGCCCGAGCGGGGCCGACTGGCGGATGTACAGACAGTTGACGTGCGCGGGTAGAATGCCGCGCACCATGGCCAGGAGCTCGTGCTTGCCCTTGCTTTCCAGGTCGGATTCAAGCTCGGGGGCGGAATCGAAGTGGTCTTCGATTGCGCGCTTGTTGCGTCCTGTCACGAAAATCAGGTCGGTGATGCCGGCGGCGACGGCCTCTTCGACGGCATATTGGATGAGCGGCTTGTCGACCACGGGCAGCATTTCCTTGGGCATCGCCTTGGTGGCGGGCAGGAAGCGCGTGCCCATGCCAGCGACGGGGAAAACGGCTTTACGGACAGGACGCATTGAGACCTCGTTGGGGAGTCGATGAAACATTTTAATCTCATCGCTATCATAGGCTTATGAACCGCAGGAAAATGCCATCCATTTGCTCGATTGCGAAACGAGGCGCAATTTTCGGCCTCTGTGCGGCGCTGGCCGTGCCGGGGCTGCCGGCAACCGCCTGGGCGCAGCCGATGGGGCTGCCCTCGATGGGCGCGGCCTCGGCGGCCGAACTCTCGCCCATGCTGGAGCGCAGCCTGGGCCAGGCCATCATGGCCCAGGGGCGGCGCGACCCCACCTATATCGACGACCCCGAACTCAGCCAGTACCTCACCACCATGGGGCGCAAGCTCGCGTCCTACGCGTCGGGCGCCGTGCCCGAGGTGGAAATGTTCGGCGTGCGCGACCCCGAGATCAACGCCTTCGCCATGCCCGGCGGGTACATCGGCGTCAATACCGGCCTGATCGTGTCCTCGGCCAGCGAATCCGAACTGGCGGCGGTGCTGGCGCACGAAATCGGCCACGTCGTGCAGCGTCACATCGCGCGCGGCATGACGCAGCAGAACCAGAACGGCATGGTGATGCTGGCCAGCCTGGCCGGGGCGCTGCTGGCCGCCCTGGCCGGCGGCGGCGGCAACCTGGCGGTGGGCGTGGCCGCGTTCGGCCAGGCCGCGGCCATCAACCGCCAGCTGGGCTTCTCGCGCGACGCCGAGCGCGAGGCCGACCGCGCCGGGGTCCAGATGCTGACCAAGGCCGGTTACGACGCCAGCGGCATGTCGCAGATGTTCGCGCGCCTGATGAACGCCTCGCGCCTGAACGAAGGCGCCGGCGGCGGCTCCTGGGCCAGCACCCACCCGCTGTCCATCGAGCGCATGTCGGACATCCAGAACCGCGTGCGCGGCATGCCGGCCTCGCGCCATATCGACAGCGACGATTTCTGGTACTTGCGCGCCAAGATGCGGGTGGTGCAGGGGCGCGACGCCGTCAGCCTGCGTTCGGCCGCCCAGCAGCTCCAGGACGAGGCGCAGGCGCTGTCCGGCGTGCGCCGCTCGGCCGCCTACTACGGCCTGGCGCTGCAGGCCTTCCAGCGCAACAACCTGGCCGAAGCCGAACGCAACCTGGAACTGGCCGCCGCGGACGGACGCAACTCGCCCCAGCTGGCCAAGCTCGGCATCGACGTGGCGCTGGCGCGCAAGACCTACCCCAAGGCGCTGGAACTGGCCCAGGCCGCCACCAAGCGCTGGCCCGACCAGCGCGCGCTCGGCATCGCCTACGCCCAGGCGCTGCAAAGCGTGGGCCGCCACGCCGAGGCGCAGGACTACCTGCGGGCCAAAATCAAGGTCTGGGGCGACGACGAGCCCAGCCTCTACCAGATGCTGGCGCAAAGCGAGGAGCGCAACGGCAAGCCCGTGCAGGCGCGCCGCGACCTGGCGCGCTTCTATGTCATGACCGGCGCGTTCGCCGCCGCCGAATCGCAGCTGCAGCAGGCGCGCGGCATGTCCAACGATTTCTATGAGCAGTCGCAGATCGACGTGCAGATCAAGGAAGTCAAGGACAAGCTGGCCGAGGAACGCCAGCTGCTGGAGCGCTTCAAGTCGGGCTGAACCCTACAGCCCGGTTTCGAAAAAGCGCCCCAGCCGCTGCGGCAGCCAGTTCAGGTGGGCCGGGAAGCTGCCCGTGGGAAAGCCCGCGTGCCCGCCGTCCGTAGGTTGGTGCAGCAGGATGGAAGGCGAGCAGTCCTGCGGCGTGGGCAGCGAGGCGGCCGGGATGAAGGGGTCGTTGCGCGCATTGAGCACTAGCGTGGGCACGGCGATCTTCGGCAGCCAGGGCTTGCTGGAGGCGCGCGTCCAGTAATCGAGCGCGTTGCGAAAACCATGCATGGGCGCCGTGTAGGTGTCGTCGAATTCGCGCAGGTCGTGCGCGTGCGCGATGCGCATGACGTCGACGGCGCCCGGAAAGCGGTGCGCCTTCTCCAGCACCTTGTGCTTGAGCGTCTTCAGGAAATGCGCGGTATAGACGCGGCGGTTGAAGACGCCCGTGGACAGGGTCTTGCCGCAGGCCACCAGGTCCAGCGGCGCCGAGACGCCCGCGCAGGCGTTCAGCCAGCGGGTTTCCTCGTGGTGCTCCCCCAGGTATTTCAGCAGCGCGTTGCCGCCCAGCGAGACGCCCACGGCATGCCAGCGCGCGTGCGGGATGCGCTGGCGCACGGTCTCCAGCATGAAGCCCACCTCGGCCGAATCGCCCGAGTAATAGGCCCGCGCCAGGCGGTTCGGCACGCCCGAGCAGCCGCGGAAGTGCGCGATCACCACGATCCAGCCGCGCGCGCGGAAATGGTGCGCGATGGACTGCGCGTAGCGGCTGCTGCTGCCGCCTTCCAGGCCGTGGAACAGGATCAGGGCGGGGGTGTCGGGGTTGTGCGGCAGGGATTGCCAGTCGGCTTCGGTCATCCACCTGGCCGCGGCGGTCTTGCCGTTGGCCACCGGACGCTGGCCGCTGACCGGCGCGCCGTCGGCGGCCTTGTGCGGAAACAGCCCCGGGCCGGTCCAGTCGAAATCGACGAAGTCGGTGTCGGGCGTATCGACCCGCTCGCGCACGAAGGCGATGCGGTGGTACTGCGCGAACAGGGCGGCATAGACCGTCTGGCTATCGCCTCCGGGCAGCCAGGAAGGAACGGGGCAGGGTGTTGTATCCAGGCGAGCAGCGGCCAACGAGAAATCCACCCCGGTCAATGCAGCATGTCGGGTACGTCGTGCAGGTCGAGCACCCCGGCTTCCGTGGGCGCCGGCGAAGCGTGGTGCATGACCATGCGCCAGCCCGTGGGGCCCTTGTGGTAGATGTTGGTGGCGTAGCAATTGGCGAATTGCGTGCCTTCCCGGGTGCGCATCGCCACCTGTTCGACCAGCACGTGCACCGCGCACATCATGCTTTGCATGACCAGCGGGCGCAGCGGGCGGATGTGCAGGGGGCCGTTGGCCAGCACCTGCTGCCACGACTCCTGCACCGCCGAGTGCCCGACGATGCGCAGGCCTCCCGGATGGATGCAGACGACCTCTTCGTCGTCGGCCCAGATCTGCATCAGGCGAACGCTGTCCGCCTGTTCCAGGGCTTCGTAGAACGCGTGTTCTGCTTCTTCGGGCGTGGCGAACATGGTGACGGAAACGGGTATGCGTTGTAAGGCCGGCTCAGTGCCCGTGGCCGTGCAGCACGGTGCCGGGCTTCAGGCGGTACTGGGCGCCGCAATAGGCGCAGCTGGCCGAACCGGTGCGGGCCACGTCCAGGAAGACGCGCGGGTGCATGCTCCAGAGCGGCGCCTTGGGGCCGGGGCAGAAAACGGGCAGGTCTTCGGCGCCGACTTCGATGACTTCGTGGGAGTGGGGGACGGCGGCCGGGGCAGCAGCGGTCATGGATATTCCTGAATAAAAAAACCGGTAAACGGCAGGTTGTGGCGATGGCGCGGCCCGATCGCGGGCCGGGCCGCTGGGATCAGACTTTGCTCAGCCAGTGATGGTACTTCGGGTTGCGTCCATTCACCATGTCAAAAAACGCTTTCTGCAGCTGTTCGGTGATGGGGCCGCGCCGGCCGGAGCCGATCTGGCGGTTGTCCACCTCGCGGATGGGCGTGACTTCGGCGGCGGTGCCGGTGAAAAAGGCCTCGTCGGCAATGTAGACGTCGTCGCGGGTCAGGCGCTTGGTGACCACGCGCAGGCCGAAGTCGGCCGCCAGCGCGTGGATGGTGCTGCGGGTGATGCCGGTCAGGGCGGAGGCGATCTCGGGCTCGCAGAGCACGCCGTCCTTGACGATGAAAAGATTC
The DNA here is from genome assembly GCF_057359325.1 of Achromobacter sp. MUI-25009338. NCBI lineage: Bacteria > Pseudomonadati > Pseudomonadota > Betaproteobacteria > Burkholderiales > Alcaligenaceae > Achromobacter > Achromobacter sp. MUI-25009338. Next base: position 4,830,558 of record NZ_CM170627.1, on the reverse strand, counting down.
TCGCCCGAACCCTCGGCCACGAAACCCTCGGTATCCAGCAGCAGGGCTTCGTCGTAGCCGTCCTGCAGGGCCTCGGTGTTGGCGAGGATGGAATTGGCGTAGGTGGTGGCCACCTTGGCGCGCGGCATGGTGACGTTCACGTGCTGGCGCGCATAGGACGACACCTTGACCCGGATGCCCTGCGACAGGGCTTCTTCGCCCAGGTAGGCGCCCCAGGGCCAGGCGGCGATGGCCACGTGCACGCGCGCGCCCTTGGGGGACACGCCCATTTTTTCCGGACCGTAGAACACCAGGGGGCGCAGATAGCCGGATTCGAGCTGGTTTTCGCGCACCACCGTCCGCTGGGCCTCATTGATTGTGTCGCGATCGAAAGGCATGGGGATCTGGTAGATGTGCGCCGAGTTGAACAGACGGTTGGTGTGGTCTTCGAGGCGGAAGATGGCGGTGCCGATCTCGGAGCGGTAGGCGCGCACGCCTTCGAATACCGACAGGCCGTAGTGCAGGGAATGGGTCAGGACGTGCGTGGTTGCGTCCCGCCACGGGACGAGTTTGCCGTCATACCAGATGAATCCGTCGCGGTCTGCCATCGACATGGTCTTCTCCCCGGGTCTGCTTCCCGTCTGCTCCTCTATAGAGGCGCATATTGTATCAAGCAGCGAGGGTACAATACGCGCCTATTCCGCGCCCTGGCGCGGCGCCGCCAGCGCATTGTGCCGCCGGCGGGCGAACGGGTTGTCGTGCGTTCCTTTCCTTAGAGTTTCCATGTCGTCCTGTCCGAATCGCCAGGGGGCTGCCGTTGTCCTCTGAATCTGCGCTTTCCGAAACCGAAGACCCGGCCGTGCACCGGCGGGAACGCGTCACCGCCTTCCGTGCCGGCGTCCACGCCATCGTGCCGGCCCTGATCGCCACGGCCACCTGGGGCCTGGTCACCGGCGTGGCGATGGTCAAATCCGGCCTGACCGAATCCATGGCGCTGGCCATGACGCTGCTGCTGTACGCGGGCTCGGCCCAGCTGACCTCGCTGCCGCTGATCGCCACCGGCGCGCCACTGTGGCTGATCTTCGCCGCCGGCTGCGTGGTCAACCTGCGGTTCCTGATCTTCGGCGCGGCCCTGCAGCCTTATTTCCGCCATCTTTCCTGGCCCAAGCGGCTGGGCCTGGGCTATTTCACCACCGACATGGGCTTCGTGCTGTTCATGCCGCGCTATGGCGACGCCGCCGAGCGCGGCACGCGCGAGCAGCTCTGGTACTTCATCGGCGTCATCACGCCGGGCTGGTTCGTGTGGCAGGGGTCTTCCATCATCGGCATCTACCTGGGCACGATGGTGCCCGCCGCCTGGTCGCTGGACTTCGCGGCGGTGCTGGCGCTGCTGGCGATCACGGTGCCGCTGGCCAACTCGCGTCCCATGCTGGTCTCCATGCTGGCCGCCGGCGTGGTCGCCTGGGTCGGCCAGGCGCTGCCGCTGCGCCTGGGCCTGGCGGCCGCCGTCGTGGCCGGCGTGGTCGCCGGCATCTGGGCGGAACGCTTCTTCAAGGGCCGCGCATGACCCTCTGGCCTTCCGAGATCTACGTCTATTCCGCCATCCTGCTGCTGGCGCTGTGCAGCGTGCTGACCCGCGCCGGCTTCATGCTGTTCGGCGACTACATCCCGCTGCCCGAAGGCGTGCGGCGGGCGCTGCGTTACGCGCCCGCGGCCGCCCTGACCGCCATCATCGTGCCCGATCTGCTGCCCTGGAAGGCCGGGCTGGGCCCGGTGTTCGACTACAAACTGGTGGCCGGCGTGCTGGCGGTGCTGGTGTTCCTGCGCACCCGCAGCGCGGTGCTGGTCATCATCGTTGGCATGCTGGCCCTGTGGGGCCTGCGCTGGCTGGCGGGTTGACGGCCGTTCCGTTCCGGGCGTCCATCAGGTGGACGCTTCCGGCCTGCCTGCCGGACGCTTGCATCCGGCCGCGCAGGGGCCTTGTAACGGCTTTCGAAAGCCGGTTTGACGGCGGCGTAATCCGGCTGCGCTAAAATCAGCCGATACACAGCAATCCGGGCCTGGTACTGCCCTCATAGGTATCGAATCCAGAACGCGCCGCCTGGCCTGCAAGGGCAGGACTCACATGGCGCGTGTTCAGGCTGTCCCGATGCATATGCAGGGCAGTGCGTGCAGCACTCTCGTTTTGTTCTTTTTCATTGGTCCCGGTATCTGCCTAACCCTGATGACTGAATCCACTCAACCCGTAGCACCCGCCTCCGAAGCGCCCGCGCCGACGTTCGCCGACTTCGGGCTGCATCCCCTGCTGTTGCAGTCCATCGCCGAAACCGGCTACACGACTCCCACGCCCATCCAGGCCCAGGCCATCCCCGTAGTGGTGGAAGGGCGCGACGTCATGGGCGCGGCGCAGACCGGCACAGGCAAGACGGCGGCCTTCACGCTGCCCATCCTGCACCGCCTCATGCCGCTGGCCAACACCAGCGCATCGCCCGCGCGCCATCCGGTGCGCGCGCTGATCCTCACGCCCACGCGCGAACTCGCGGACCAGGTGTACGAAAGCGTCAAGCGCTACAGCAAGCAGACGCCGCTGCGCAGCGCGGTGGTGTTCGGCGGCGTGGACATCGGGCCGCAGAAAGAAGCCCTGCGCCGCGGCTGCGAAGTGCTGGTGGCCACGCCGGGCCGCCTGCTCGACCACGTCGAGCAGAAGAACGTGAATCTCAGCCAGGTCGGCATCCTGGTGCTGGACGAAGCCGACCGCATGCTGGACATGGGCTTTCTGCCCGACCTCGAACGCATCATCCGGCTGCTGCCCGCGCAGCGCCAGGGCCTGCTGTTCTCCGCCACGTTCAGCAACGAGATCCGCAAGCTCGGCCGTTCCTACCTGAACCATCCGGTCGAAATCGAAGTCGCCGCGCGCAACGCCACCGCCGCGACGATCACGCAGATCGCCTACAAGATGCCCAGCGACGCCAAGCGCGCCGCCGTCGTGCATCTGGTGAAGTCGCGCGGACTGAAGCAGGTCATCGTGTTCTCGAACACCAAGATCGGCACCGCGCGCCTGGCGCGCGAGCTGGAGCGCGACGGCGTCAAGGCCGAATCGATCCACGGCGACAAGACCCAGGCCGACCGCATGAAGGCGCTGGAAGCCTTCAAGGCCGGCGAGCTGGAAGTGCTGGTGGCCACCGACGTGGCCGCGCGCGGCCTGGACGTGGCCGGCGTGCCCTGCGTCATCAACTACGACCTGCCGTACAACGCCGAAGACTACGTGCACCGCATCGGCCGCACCGGCCGCGCCGGCGCCTCGGGCGAGGCCATCGCGCTGTTCACGCCCGACGAAGAACGCTTCCTGCTCGACATCGAAAAGCTGATCAAGCGCGAAGTGCCGCGCGGCACGCTGGACGTGCCGGCCGACCTGGTGGCGCGCAGCCACCGCCGCAGCGACGACCGCCGCGGCGGCTCGTCCTCGCGCGAAGGCCGCGGCGAACGCGGCCGTTCGGGCGATCGCCGCTCCAGCTACGCCGGCGCGCCGCGCCAGCCGGTGGACGATTTCTTCCTCAAGCCCTACGAGCCCTCGGCGCCGTCGGCGCCGGCCGAAGCGCCCGCCGCGCCCAAGAGCAACCCGTCGGCGCCCAAGCGGCAGCTCGCCGTGCTGCTGGGCGGCAGCCGCAAGCCCTGAGTCCACCCATGAAAAAACCGCAAGCCCTCGATGCGAGGCCTTGCGGTTTTTTTATGGACGGGCGCTTCAGGCGGCCAGCAGCCGCGGCAGGTCGGGCAGCGCCGTCTGCACCGTCGCGCTGTTTTCGTCCAGGCTTTCGAGCAGGCGCTCGAGATGGCCGATGTGCGGCAGCATGGGTCCGTAGAACACCACGCGCGGGCCGATCTGCACCAGCAGCGTGGGGAAGTTCTCCACGTCTTCCTCGCCCAGCAGCTCCGCGTGGTCTTCGATGTCTATCCATGCGAAGACGTGTTGCGGCATGGCCTGGGCCAGCGCCTGCAGCTTGGGCTTGTACTGTTCGCAGGTATCGCACCAGGCCGCGCAGAAACAGGCGACCAGCCAGGTGTCGGGCGACGAGGCCAGGCGCGCCCGCAGCGCGGCCTGATCGGTATCGGGTACGAGTAGAGACATGTGGGCAGATCGAGGCGTGTTTGACTATCATACCCGGGATGTCCACCGCCTCTTTGTCCACGCCATGACCGTTATGCGCACCGATTCCCCCACGCCCGAGCAGGACCGTCTTTCCAGCGCCGGCGCGGGCGCGGCCAACGTGGGCCAGGCGTTCAAGCGCGCGCTGGTGTCGCAATGCCACCCGACGATGCTGTTCGCGGTCCTGCTGCCTTTCCTGATCGCGCTGGTGGGCGCCTTCCTGCTGCTGTGGCTGTTCTGGACGCCGCTGACCGATTGGCTGCGCGCCGAGGTCTCGCACTGGGACGTGGTCAACCGGGTCGACGAATGGCTGGTCGCCGTCGGCCTGTTCTCGCTCAAGATCTATCTGATCCCGGTCATCGCCGCGGCCATCCTGCTGCCGGTCTCGGGCATCCTGGGGCTGGCCATCGCCGCCGTCTTCGTCATGCCGCTGGTGCTGCGCCACGTGGGCCAGCGCGAGTACGCGTCGGTCAGCCGGCAGGGCAAGTTTTCCACCGCGGTCAGCGTCTGGAACGCGGTGTGGGTGTCGGTCGCCTTCGCCGTGGGCTGGACGCTGACCTTGCCGCTGTGGCTGGTGCCGCCGATGGCGGTGGTGCTGTCCATCTTCTGGTGGGCCTTCGCGTTTTCGCGCATGATGCGCGTGGACGCCATCGTCGAACATGCCAGCCCGGCCGAGCGCAAGCTCATCCTGGAACGCAACAACGGCGGCTTCTGGACCATCGGGCTGATCTGCTCGCTGCTGAACCTGTTGCCGCCGGCGTGGATCATCCTGCCGGTGTTCTCGGCCCTGGTCTACGCGCACTACGGACTGGAGGCGCTCAAGCGCCTGCGCCAGGACCGCGTCATCGACGCCTGAGGCGTCATTCTTCTCACCACTCTGGAACCGTACATGGCCGCAGAACCCGCCGCCCGCCGCATCGGCCTCATCATCGTGGGGGATGAAATCCTCTCGGGCCGCCGTCAGGACAAGCATTTTTCCAAAGTCGTCGAGCTGCTGGGCGCGCGCGGCATGCAGCTGGGCTGGACCGAGATCCTGCCCGACGACCGCGACACGCTGACGGCGGCGTACCGCCGCAGCTTCGCCTCGGGCGACGTGGTGTTCTCCTGCGGCGGCATCGGCGGCACGCCGGACGACCACACCCGGCAGGCAGCGGCCGCCGCGCTGGACCTGCCGCTGGCGCTGCATCCCGAGGCCGAGCAGGCCATCGCCCAGCGCACCGCCGAGCTGGCCGCCAAAGGGCAGGGCACGGCCGACATGAGCGCACCCGAGAACCAGCAGCGCCTGCAGATGGGCGTGTTCCCGCAGGGCTGCGAGATCGTGCCCAACCCCTACAACCGGATTCCGGGCTTCTTCATCCGCGACCATACCTTCGTGCCCGGCTTTCCCGTCATGGCCTGGCCGATGCTGGAATGGACGCTGGACACCCGTTATCGTGCGCTGCAGCATGTGCGCGTCCACGCCGAGCATTCCTTCCTGGTGTTCGGCATGCCGGAGTCGCGCATCACGCCGGCCATGGTCAGCGTGGAAACGCGCTGGCCGGGCGTGCGCGCCTTCAGCCTGCCCAGCGTCGGCGAGACCGGCGGCGCCCCGCATATCGAGCTGGGCGTGAAGGGCGAGCCCGAGGGCGCGGCCGAGGCCCTGGCCTTCCTGCGGGCCGAGGTCCTGCGCCTGGGCGGCAAGCTGGAAGCGCCGGCCGGCGTCTGATGGCCGGCAGGCGGATAAGGTGCGGCCCCGTTTTATTTACGAAAAATCCATTGCCAAACAGGCTGGTAAATTTCACAATACGGGATAGAAATGTTTGTTGCGTCGCCGCAAGCAGTTCGCCTGCGGCGCAGACCCACATCATCCCATGGCCCGTCTTTCGCCCTCCCGCAATCCCCTGGACGCCGAAACCGAAGGCGCTTCCGCCCATCCCATCGCCATCCAGGTGATCGAGCGCGCCATGCGCCTGCTCGACGCCCTGGCCGCGCAGCCGGACCCCGTGACGCTCAAGGAATTGTCCGCCACCACGGGCCTGCACGCGTCCACCGCGCACCGTATCCTCAACGATCTGGTGGTCGGCCGGTACGTCGAGCGGGTCGACAACGGCCTGTACCAGCTGGGCATGCGCCTGCTGGAGCTGGGTTCGCTGGTCAAGGGGCGCCTGAACGTGCGCGAGGCGGCCATCTCCGCCATGCGTTCGCTGCACAAGCTGACCGGGCAGACCATCAACCTGTCGGTGCAGCAGGGCGACGAGATCGTGTACATCGACCGCGCCTGGAGCGAGCGCTCGGGCATGCAGGTGGTGCGCGCCATCGGCGGACGCGCGCCGCTGCACCTGACCTCCACCGGCAAGCTGTTCCTGTCCACCGGCGATGCGCGCCTGGTGCGCGCCTACGCGCTGCGCACCGGGCTGGCCGGCCACACGCGCAACAGCATCACCGACCTGGACCGCCTGGAGCGCGAGCTGGCGCTGGTGCGCCGCCACGGCTATGCGCGCGACAACGAAGAGCTCGAACTGGGCGTGCGCTGCATCGCCGCCGGCATATTCGACGACACCGGCAAGCTGGTGGCCGGGCTGTCGATCTCGGCGCCGGCCGAACGCCTGCAGGACGAATGGATCAAGGCGCTGGTGGACACCGCCGCCAGCATCTCCGAGGCGCTGGGCTACGAGCCGTCGGTGTCCGCCAGCTTCAACGGGCTGGGCATGGCGGCCGAGGCGCTCAGGGGCTGATCGTCCCGCGCCCAAAAAGAAAAGCCCCGCGGGGCTTTTCTTTTTTGCATCCGCCTGAGCGGGCGAGGCGGCCTTATTGCGCTTCGACGCCGGCCTTCTTGAACAGCTCGGCCCATTGCGGGACCTGCTGCTTGACCTTGGCTTCCAGTGCCTGCGGGTTGGCTTCGGCCGTCAGGACCGTGGCGCCCAGCTGCTTCATGCGTTCCTGGAACTTGGGGTCGGCCAGGCCGGCCTGCAGGCTCTTGACCAGCTTGTCCACGACCGGCTTGGGCGTGCCCTTCGGCACCCACATGCCATGCCAGATGCCGACTTCGAAGCCCTTGTAGCCGGACTCGTCCATGGTCGGCAGCTTGGGCAGCGTGGGCACGCGCTTCAGGCTGGTGACGGCGTAGGCCTTGACCTTGCCGCTGTCGATCTGCTGCGTGGTGTTGGTGGTCTGGTCGCAGAGCAGGTCCACCTGCTTGCCCAGCAGGTCGTTCATGGCCGGCGCGGTGCCCTTGTACGGGATGGTCAGCAGCTGCACGCCCAGCGCTTCGACCAGCATGGTGCCGCACAGGTGGCTGGCGGCGCCGATACCGGCGTTGGCGAGCGAGACCTTGTCCTTGTTCTTTTTGACGTAGTCGGCCAGTTCCTGGATGTTGTTGGGCGGGAAGTCCGAGCGCGCGATGATGGTCATCGGCACGTCGACCACCAGGCCGATGGGCTCGAAGCTCTTGTAGGGGTCATACCCGGGGTTCTTGTACAGCGACGGCGCCGTCGAAAAACCGGCGTGCATCAGCAGGACGGAATAGCCGTCGGGCTGCGCGCGCGCCACCTGGGTGGTGCCGATCGTGCCGCCGGCGCCGCCCTTGTTTTCGACCACGACTGTCTGGCCCAGCGCGGTCCGCATGGCCTCGGCGAGCGAGCGCGCGACGTTGTCCGTCGGGCCGCCTGCGGCGAAAGGCACCACCATATTGACGGGGCGATCCGGGTATTCCGCCTGGGCTGCGCCGGCAGCGAGCATGGCGCTTGCGGCGAGCAGGGCCGACAGCGTGCGGGGAATGAGGGTCATGGAGTCTCCAGTTGCAGGGTTTTGCTTGCTGCGATTTAGTTATTGCCGGCTGACTTGTCGATTATGTTTTTTTCAGCGGCGTGAAAGCAGTGTAGAAAAGAATTGATACGCCGTCACGTCCGGTTTTTCCCCAAGCGGGGGGCTGTTTGTCTTGGATCAAACGCCGGTCCGCGGGGGCTCGCCGGGAAAGTGCAATCATTTATTGCACCGCACAAAAACTCCTTGACAAGTTTTTTTCCCAGCCTAGAATGGCAATTGTGCAGTGCATCAAACGAGCCGGCGGTAGCTTGTAGTACCAGTTTCCGCGCACGTTTACCCCTTCGTCGCAGACAACCAATCCTTATTTGCCGGATCGCCCCCCGGCTACCTCCCAAGGAGCATTCTATGAGCGCCATTCCGCAACAAGTCCTGGACCGTCAAAAGGCCAACATCAACACCCTCGTGGCCGCTCAATCGGCTGTGTTCGCCGGTTTCGAAAAGCTGGTCGAGCTGAACCTGAAGGTCGTCAAGGCCACCCTGGACGAAGTCGCCCAGAAGTCGCAGCAAGCCGCCGAACTGAAGGACCCGCAGGAAGCCGCTGCTTTCGCCTCGGGCCTGCTGCAGCCGGGCGCCGAAAAGGCCATGGCCTACACCAAGCACGTGTACGACATCGTCGCCGGCGTGCAAGGCAGCCTGGTCAAGCTGACCGAAGAACAGATCGCCGAAAGCCAGCAACAGCTGAGCGAAGTGGTCGACCAGTTCTCCAAGAACGCCCCGACCGGTTCCGAAAGCGCCGTCGCCCTGATCAAGTCCTCGCTGGCCACCGCGACCAGCGCCTACGATTCGATGAGCAAGGCCGCCAAGCAGGCCGCCGAAGTCGCCGAGTCGAACCTGAACGCCGCCGCCAACGCCACGTTCAAGGCCGCCACCGACGCTGCCGAGGCCGCCAACAAGGTCGCCAGCCGCAGCCGCCGCAGCGCCGCCTGAGCCTTTGGCGCGCGCACCGGCGCGCAAACCGCTAGTGCGCAAACCGCAGTAATGTAGTACTGTTGAGTGACAGAGCAGAGCTGGAATTAGGGCCACCCGATGGGTGGCCCCTTTTTTTTCCCGGTCAGCGGGCCACGGCCCGCACGCATTCGCCCACCAGGGCCGGGCCGCGGTAGATCAGGCCGGTATAGAGCTGCACCGCGTCGGCGCCGGCTTCCAGCTTCTCGCGGGCCTGGCGGCCCGACATCACCCCGCCCACCCCGATGATGGCCAGGCTGCTTCCCAATTGCTGCTTGAGCCGGCGGATGACTGCCAGCGACAGTTCGTGCACCGGCGCGCCCGACAGGCCGCCGGCTTCTTCGGCATGCGGCTGGCCGGCGACCGCGTCGCGCGAGAGCGTGGTGTTGGTGGCGATGACGCCGTCGATGCCGTGGCGCGGCAGGGCGTCGGCGATGGCGTCGATCTGTTCCTGCGTGAGGTCCGGGGCGATCTTCACCGCCATCGGCACGCGGCGCTGGTGCCGGTCTTCCAGCGCCTTGCGCTTGTCGGCCAGCTGCGCCAGCAGCGCCGACAGTTCGTCGCCGCCCTGCAGCGCGCGCAGGTTCTTGGTGTTGGGCGACGAGATATTGACCGTCACGTAGTCCGCGTGCGGATACACGCCTTCCAGGCCGATCAGGTAGTCGTCGGCCGCGCGTTCTATCGGGGTGTCGGCATTCTTGCCGATGTTCAGGCCCAGGATGCCGCCCTGGGTGCGCCAGGTGCTGCGCTGCACGTTGGCCAGGAAGGCCGGCAGGCCCTGGTTGTTGAAGCCCAGCCGGTTGATGAGCGCGTTGGCGCGCGGCAGCCGGAACATGCGCGGCTTGGGATTGCCGGGCTGGGCGCGCGGCGTGACCGTGCCCACTTCGATGAAGCCGAATCCCAGGTTCCCGAGCGCGTCGATATAGGCGCCGTTCTTGTCCAGCCCCGCGGCCAGCCCGATCGGGTTGGCCAGCTGCATCCCCATCAGCGTGCACGGCGCCTTGGGCTGCGCGTGCAGCAGCTTGCGCGTGGCGCCGCAGTCATAGGCGCGCTGCAGGCCCGACAAAGTGACTTCGTGGGCGGTTTCCGCGTCCATGGCGAACAGCGCCGGGCGGGCCAGGGGATAGGCGTGGAAGAGAATAGACATGGGGCGGAATTGTAGAGCGAATTCGGCCGGCCCTGCGCCCGCCGCCGGGATCAGGCGGCCGGCGGTTCGGGCTGGTCGCGCCAGGCGCCGTCGACCAGGAACTGCGCGGGATGGAAATTCGACTTGTAGGACATCTTGCGGCTGGCGGCGATCCAGTAGCCCAGGTAGAGCCAGGGCAGGTTCAGGATGCGGCATTGCTCGACCTGCCACAGGATGCTGTAGGTGCCGAGACTGCCGGGGTGGTCCGGGTCGTAGAACGTGTAGACCGAGGACAGGCCGTCGTCCAGCACGTCGATGATGGACACCATGACCAGCTCGCCCTCGGGGCTGCGGAATTCCACCAGCCGGGTATTGACGCGGCTGGTGAGCAGGAATTGCGCATACTGGGTGCGGCTGTCCTCGTCCATGCCGCCGCCGGGATGGCGGCCTTGCTGGTAGCGCGTATAGAGCCGGTAGTGCTCGGGCGACCAGGCCAGTTCGGCGACGAAGGACTGCAGGTCCTGGTGCGCGCGCCAGGCGCGGCGCTGGCTGCGGTTGGGCGCGAAGCCGGCCGCGTCCACCCGCACCGGAATGCAGGCCTGACAGTTGTCGCAATGGGGGCGGTAGGTGAACAGCCCGCTGCGGCGAAAGCCCTGTTCCACCAGCTGCGAGTACGTGCCCGCGTTGATCAGGTGACCGGGCGCGGCGACCTGCGAGCGGGCCTGGCGGCCAGGCAGATAGCTGCAGGGGTAGGGAGCGGTTGCGTAGAACTGCAGGGTCGAGAAGGGAAGTTCTTTAAGCTGGCTCATGGCGATCCCGGAAGACGGCGGCGAGTCCGCGACGGGACGGCTACATAGTAACGCCGTTCCCCGGTCCGCAGGCGCCGTCCGGATGCAGGCGTCCGGCACTGTCGAGCGTGCCGCGCGTCCACGGCGGCCCGGGCTGCGCGGTGGCGCCGCGCACATGCTGCAGGAACGCGACGCGCGAGATCGGGCGCGCGCCCAGGCTCGCCAGGTGGCGGGTCTGCTGCTGGCAGTCGATGCGCTGCACGCCGTGCGCGGCCAGGTAGCGCACCAGGTAGGCCAGCGCCACCTTGGAGGCGTCGGGGCGGCGGGCGAACATGGATTCGCCGAAGAACATGCGGCCCAGGCTGATGCCATACAGGCCGCCGGCCAGTTCGCCATCGATCCAGGTTTCGATGCTGTGCACGTAGCCGGCCTCGTGCCAGGCGCGGTAGGCCTGCTGCATCGCGCCGGTGATCCAGGTGCCGGGCTGGCCGTCGCGCGGCGCGGCGCAGGCGGCCATGACCCGCTCGAACGCGGTGTCCACGCGCACCTGCACGCGGGCCTGGCCCGCGGCCTCCTCGCGCGCGAGCCTGCGCAGCAGCTTGCGCAGCGAGTGCGAGGGCGCGAAATCCCTGACCGCCAGCACCATGCGCGGATCGGGGCTCCACCACAGAATGGGCTCGCCTTCCGAATACCACGGGAAGATGCCGTTGGAGTAAGCCTGGATCAGCCGCGGGATGGACAGGTCAGCGCCCGCGGCCAGCAGGCCGTCGGGGTCCGTCAGCGCGAACTCGGCAGGCGGGAACGGCGTATCGACGGCGAGCCAGGGCAGTTTCAACGGTGCGATTCTAGGGTGTAGTGGTGAGGCGAGAACACGCCGGACTTGCGGTCCTCGAAATAGTGGCGCAGCGTGGTGGCCACGGTGCGGAACGCCAGGTCGTCCCAGGGGATTTCGGATTCTTCGTAGTAGCGCGCTTCCAGGCTCTCGGGGCCGGGGTCCAGGTCGGGCGACAGGGCCTGGGCCAGGTAGAACACGTGCACCTGGTCGATCTGCGGCAGGTCGATGACGGTGTAGAGCTCGCCCAGCTGGATGCGGGCGCCGGCTTCTTCCAGCGTTTCGCGCGCGGCGCCCTGCGCCGTGCTTTCGCCCAGTTCCATGAAGCCGGCGGGCAGCGTCCAGGTGTTGTAGCGCGGCTCGATCGCGCGCCGGCACAGCAGCACGCGGTTTTCCCAGACCGGCACGGTGCCGACCACGAGGCGGGGGTTCTGGTAGTGGATGGCCCCGCAGTGGTCGCAGATGTCGCGTTCGCGGTTGTCGCCCTCGGGCACCCGGCGATTGACGGGCGAGCCGCATTGGCTGCAGAAATGCGAACGGCGCGGCGCGGGGAAGTATTCGATGGGCGATTTGGCGGTCATGGGTAGGATTCTACCGGCTGCGGCGGGGACTGGCGCGCCGGCCCGGCGCGGGCGGGGGCGCCGCCCCGTAGCGCGCTTCCAGGTGTTCGACGAAGGACCGCACCTTGGGCGACAGAAAGCGCCGGTGCGGGTAGAGCGCGTACATGGAGATCGGGGTGTGCGCGTAGTCGGTCAGCAGCGCCACCAGCCGTCCGGCGCGCACGTCTTCGCCCACCAGGAAGTCGGGCTGCAGGATGATGCCGTGCCCGGCCAGCGCCGCGGTGCGCAGCACGTCGCCGTTATTGGCGCGCAGCGCGGCGTTCACGCGCACCAGGTGGGTCACGCCGTCCTTCTCGAAATGCCATTCGTTGCCGGTGCTGGCGTAGGCGTAGTGCAGGCAGCGATGCTGCCTGAGTTCTTCCGGGCTTTGCGGCGTGCCGTGGCGCGCCAGATAGGACGGGGCCGCGCACACCAGCAGCTGCTGCGGCGCCAGCGGACGCGCCACCAGCGAAGAGTCCAGCAGCGGGCCGATGCGCACCGCCACGTCGAAGCCGTCTTCCACCAGGTCGACAACGCGGTCGTTCAGGTCCAGGTCGATGACCACGTCGGGATAGCGCTGCAGGTATTCGGCGATGGCCGGGCCCAGGTGCAGGATGCCGAAAGACACCGGCGCGCTGACGCGCAGCCGGCCGCTGGGACGCTGGCCCTCGGCCTGCAGCGACTGCTCCAGGTCCGCCACTTCTGCCAGGATGGGGCGCACGCGCTCGTAGAACGCGCGGCCGGCGTCGGTCATGCTGAGCTTGCGGGTCGTGCGGTTCAGCAGCCGCACGCCGTAGCGCTGCTCCAGGTAGGCGATCTGGCGCGTGACGACGGAACGGGCCAGGCCCAGCTTGTCGGCCGCCGCCGCGAACGAGCCCAGTTCCACCACCTTGGCGTAGGTCTGCATGGCGGTATGCGTGTCCAAGATTGTTTCCTATCGAGGAACAATAATTTGCGATTCTCCATCTTTATCATTGTTTTTGGAATCGCAAGAATAGCGCTCCCGAATGATCGCTCCAGGAGAGTGCAATGGTTGATACCCGTACCGCGCCTTATGCCGCGCTGCTGCTGCGCTTGGCGCTAGGCGCCATGTTTCTGGCCCATGGCCTGACCAAGCTGCTGGTGTTCACGCTGCCCGGCACGGCCCAGTTCTTCGCCAAGATCGGCTTCGCCGGCTGGCTGGCCTATCCGGTGACCTTCTTCGAGATCGGCGCCGGCGTGCTGCTGATCCTGGGCGTGGTGCCGCGCTGGATCGCCGCCATCGCCGCGGTGCAGCTATTGGTGGCCTCGACCGTGCATTTCGGCAACGGCTGGAGCTCCGGCAATCCGGGCGGCGGCTGGGAATACCCGGTCTTCCTGACCGTGGCGGCCGCCGCGCTGGCGCTGCTGGGCGACGGCAAATTCGCGCTGTACGGCAGCCGCCGCGGCTGAGCGCCGCGCGCGGCCCATAGAATGGAACGGTCGTCCCCAAACACCGGAGTTGCCATGTCCTTGCCCCTGTCGTTTCTCAAGCGCGCCGCGGCCGCGTCGCTGCTGGCCGCCGCGCTGTCGCCATTGGCCGCCCATGCCTCGGCCGAACAGGAAGCCGCCAACAAGGCGGCGGTGCTGGCCTTCTACGAGAAGGGCCTGAACCAGAAGGATGCCGAGGCGGCGCTGAAGTATGTGGGCGACCGCTATGTGCAGCACAACCCGAACGCGGAAGACGGGCCGGACGGCTTTCGCAAGTTCATCGCCTTTCTGCGCGACAAGTATCCGCAGTCCCGAAGCGAGATCAAGCGCGCCTTCACCGACGGGGACTACGTGATCCTGCATGTGCACGCGGTGCGCGAACCCGGCACGCGCGGCAGCGCCATCATCGATATCTTCCGCCTGGAACAGGGCAAGATCGTCGAGCACTGGGATGCGGTCCAGCCCATCCCCGAGCGGTCCGCCAACGCCAACGGCATGTTCTGAGCCGCCGCTCAGGCCGCGGGCGGCCGGGGATCGGGATCGAACCCCAGCTCCCGCGCGACGTCGGCCTGCGCGACCGGCGCCAGCGGCGCGGCCGGATAGGCGCCGGGCCATGCGACCTGGATCGCGCCGCCGGGCGCCAGCTCGTCCAGCGCTTCCAGCAGCGGCGCGCCGTCGCCGGTGACCAGCTTTTCCAGCAGCGCCGGCAGGTCGCGGTCCAGCACGATGCCCGCGCCCAGCGGCGTCATGGCGTAAAGCCGGCCGGCATCGTCCAGCCGCCAGCCGGTCACCGCCTCGACCGCGGCGTCCGTGTGGGTGACCAGGGCGCCGGCCTCATCGTCGAGCCGCAACACGTAGGGCGCGGCATCCAGGCGCAGGTACACGCGCTGCGGGCCGTTCTGGAAATACCAGCGGCCGGCCTCGTCATGTTCGTAATTGCGGTTGATGAACGCCAGGATCTGGCTGTTGGTAATGGATTCGCCCGGCCCGCCCTGCGCGGACAGGCCCTGCGGATGCAGCCGCCAGCGGCCCCTGGCGTCCAGCGACAGCCAGCCGTACACCGCGGGCACGTCGGGCCAGCGGGCGAGAGCGTCTTTTACCGATTGGTCCATATTCCCCGTGCCGCAATGGCGTGCGTCGCGCAGCCGATGGTCAGCAGGCAAGAATAGCGGAAAAGGGGGGAGACTGGAGAAGCTGCTGGAGGCGCAAGCCGGAATCGAACCGACGTACACGGATTTGCAATCCGCTGCATAACCACTCTGCCATTGCGCCAGCATTTCAAGAAAAAAGGAAGCTCGGTATAGGCCGTTGCTTCCTTTTTATAATTTGGAGCGGGAGACGAGTCTCGAACTCGCGACCTCAACCTTGGCAAGGTTGCGCTCTACCAACTGAGCTACTCCCGCATATGCATTGCATTCGATGCCCTGCATGTGTTTTTGGTGCGTTTTTCTTTTTCAAGAAAAAGGCCGTGTTCACCAAAGACAGCGATTATACACAGAATTTCGGACTTGTGCCAATAACGGGATTCAGTGCGTTTCCGCCGCGGGCGCTGCTTCAGCCTCGGCCTGCGGCGCGGCGTCGGCCGCCGCATCGGGCTTCGGCGCGGGCGCGGCCTTGGCGCGCGGCTTGCCGGCGGGGCGGCGGCTGGCCTGGCGGCGCGCGTAGGCGGCCTGCTGTGCGGTCACCTTGCCCACGGGCTGGCCTTGCAGGTCGATGCGCGGCGCGTCTTCGGTCAGGCAGGCCCAGTAGCGGCTGCCTTTGCACCATTCGGCGATGGCCAGCTTGAGCTGTTCCTGCGTCATGGAAAGCGCTTCGAGGTGTTGGGCGGCATCGGCCAGGATGCCCTCCTTGAGCGGCACCTTGGGCGCGGGATTCTTGGGGAAGGCCAGCGGAAACTGCTTCTGCAGGCGCCAGATCGCCTCGATCGTGGGATCGACCGGCTCGCGCTTCCTGGCCTCCTGCTTGCGGGCGGGATTGCGTTGCTGCTTGGCGGCATCGCGCTTTTTCGACTGGCCTGCGGCTTTCGGTTGGGCTGGCGCCGCTTGCTGGGCTTGCGCCCGGAGCTGCTCTCGCAGGTCGGCAAGTTTTTCAAAACCCATTGTTCTTTCCAACACCTCTGACTTGTGCAACCAGAAGGTTACCCCATGTCCGTGACCGGGGCACTGCGAGTGGTTGCGGATGGGCCGGGCGATAAAAAAAGGGCCCGAGGGCCCTTTTCACCGGGATTTCCCAAAAACCGCGCATGCGTTTTCGGAAATCGAAATCTGGAGCGGGAGACGAGTCTCGAACTCGCGACCTCAACCTTGGCAAGGTTGCGCTCTACCAACTGAGCTACTCCCGCATCGTTGCCTGGACCGTCTGCGATCACGGGGACCGGCGGCGGCTTATGGCAAGCGAGGCGGAAGTATACCCAATTTTTCCGGAAACGCCAGCCGCGCAGGCGACGGCCCATTCAGCTTGATCCATATCAAGATTCTGCGCATGTGTTGATGACAGGGCCGGGCGGCTGGTCCCATACTCTGCTTCGAATTAAGTGATACAGAAAAATGTAGATAACAAAAAATTCAGTATCACTTAATCGGGTCGCGACACTTCGCGATCGCACGACGCCCATCCGATCAAGGAGGAGAGGAAAGCCATGGAAAAGCAACGTTATGCCGCCACGCAGGAACTGCCGCCGCCGATAGAGCAGCCCAACGTCTATCCGCTGTCGTGGGTCTGCAAGACCCGCAAACTTCAGGAGGTCTGGGAAGCATCCCTGCGAGAGAACTGGGACCCGGAGAAACTGCCCTGGGACACCCTGGACCTGGAAAGCTACAGCTGGGAAGAACGCGAGGCGATCGCCTATTGGTGGACGCTGTTGTCGGTGTTCGACGCGTCGGCGCCGCCGGTATTCGCCGAGGCCCTGGTCAAGACCTACGAGGTCCATGAAGAGGACGTCGTGCGCAAATGTTTTTTCTCGGTCACGCGCGACGAACAGAACCACGAGATCATGTGCGGTCTGGCCATCACGCGGCTGCTGGAGCATCCCGACCCGCTCACCTACACGCCCAAGACCGAACTCGGCAAGCGGCTGCAGAAGAACGCGCAGTGGCTGTACTTCAACGGCTCGCGCTACTGGACGGGCTACAAGAAGGCGGTGCCGAAATACGATCTCGCGGTGCTGTTCAGTTCGTTCCTGATGGGCGAGATCGCGGCCGCCACGATCTTCAAGCAGATGTACGAAAACTCGCGCGAAGCCGTGTTCAAGGAAGGTTTCAAGAACATCGGCCGCGACGAGGGCCGCCACATGGCCATCTGTATGGCCGTGATGGAGCGCGACTATCCCGGCCTGAAGGACGACGTCAAGGCGGTGGTGACCAAGCAGATCCGCGCCGGCTATCTGTTCCTGTCGGCCGTGCTGTTCGAGCCGCCGATGGAGTTCTGGGACCTGCCGGCCGACTTCATCGCCAACCAGCGCGAGGCCGAGGAAGTGGCGCGCGAGGCCGGCTTCGGTATTCCCACCCATGAGGCCAAGCTGGAGAACTGGCGCAACGCCATGCTCAACCTGAAAGGCGTGCTGGACCGCTACAACATTCCGTTCCCCGCCATCCCCGAAGTCGGCATCACCGGCCAGGAAGTGTCGGACGTGGACCTGGAAGACATCATCCCGGTGTTCTGACCTCATGACATGACTACCATCACCATACAACCCTCCGGCCGGACGGTGGAATGCCTGCCCGGCGACACCGTGCTGACGGCGCTGGAGCGGGCGGGCTACGCCTTGCCCAACAACTGCCGCGCCGGCGCCTGCGGCGAATGCAAGGTCAAGGTGCTCGCCGGCGCGTTCGATCAGGGCACCGTGCTGGACATGGCCTTGACCCCGCAGGAGCGCGCCCAGGGCTACGGCCTCATGTGCATGGCCAAGCCGCTGGACGACGCGCTGGAGATCGAATGGGGCACGGCCGACGCGCGGCCCAAGCTGTTTCCGCCGCGCGAAAACCAGCTGTTCGTGGTCACCGACAAACGGCCGCTGGCCCCGCGCGTCATGGAGCTGCGCCTGCGGCCGCTGGGCAAGCCCATGCGCTACTGGCCCGGCCAGTACGTGATGCTGGGCAACCCCGGCGCGGGCGTCGCGCCGCGCGCGTACTCGATCTCCAACGCCCCGCGGCCCGACGGCGAACTGGTGCTGCAGATCGCGCGCCGGGACGGCGGCGCCACCAGCGTGTGGGCGCACGATACGCTGATGCCGGGCGACAACATCAAGCTGGCCGGTCCCTACGGCACTTTCATCGGCGATCCCGCCGTGGACGCGCCGATACTGTGCCTGGCCGCCGGCACCGGGCTGGCGCCCATCCTGGCGCTGACCGAAGCGGCCATGCGCCGCGGCTTTCGCCAGCGCGTCATGCTGGTGGTGTCGGCGCGCACCCATGCCGACGTATACGGGCTGGGCATGCTGGCGTGGTGGCGCGCCCGTCACCGCAAGTTCGATTACCGCATCGCGCTGACCCGCGAGCAGCGCGACGGCTGCCTCGCGGGCCACGTCCAGGACGTGCTGGCGGAGGTGGCGGCGGACCTGTCGCGGCACACGGTGTTCGCCGCCGGCAGTCCCGGCTTCGTCGCCTCGGCCGTGGCCGCGGCCACGCGCCTGGGCGCGCAACCGGACGCGATCTACACCGAAGGTTTCCACGCCCAGCAGCGGCCCACGGTGGCCGACGACGCCCATTTGCTGTCGGGCGCCGCGGCCTGACGGGGCGCTATCGGCGCGGCGCCGGCCTGAAAGCCGGCGCGGCCAGCAGCAGAAAGCCGCCCGCGATCGCCAGGTTCTTCAGGAAGCTGTTCAGCTGGCCGGAGAACTGCGCCGGTTCCGCGGCCCAGAACGGATGGCCGATGAAGGCCGTGAGCACCGTGAACGCGCCCATCGCCAGCGCCACGTCGCGCAGCCGCCAGCCCAGCGCCACGGCGACGGCCCCGCCGATTTCCACCAGGATCACCATGATCGCCAGAAGCTCGGGCAACGGCAGGCCGAGCTTGGCGAAATAGCCCGCCGTGCCGCCGAAGGCGAGGGCCTTCCTGATGCCCGCGACCAGGAAAAGCAAGGCCAGCAGCAGGCGTGCGGCGAGTTGAAGGCGGTTTTGGTCCATGTCACTTTGCTCCTTGTGGTGATGTGATGGTTGCGTGGTGGACGTTCTGCGCGGCGAGCAGGTCGGCGTACAACTGCTGTGTCTGTGCGACGAAACCCTGCACGCCGAATTCGGCCACGCTCTTGGCGCGGGCCTCCTGGCTCATGGCGTCGAGCCGCGGCCGCTGCGCAAGAATGCGGGTCAGGCATTGCGCGATGTCCTGCGGCGAGGATGGCTTCACTAACCAGCCGTTCACGCCGTCGTCGATGTTCTCGGGCAGGCCCGCGTAGCGGCTCACCATGACCGGCTTGCCCATGGCCATCATTTCGCGGCAGGCGAACGAGATGGTCTCGATGCGGCTGGACAGCACGAAGCCCAGGTCGAACTCCGCCACGAAAGGCCGCACGTCGGTGAGTAGCCCCGCGTAGTACACCTGGCCCATCATGTCCAGTTCCTGGATGCGCGCGAGCTGCGCGGCGCTGGGCGGCTGGCCGGCGACCGCCACCAGCGCCTGTTCGCGCAGGTGCCGTGGCAGCAGCGCCACCGCCTCCACCATGTGCAGCCAGTTCTTGTAGTCCGCCGTGCCGGCGTTGCTGCCGATCACCAGGCGGCCCCGGATCGGAATGGGCCATACCGGGGAGTCCGAGGGCGGGCGCGGCCGGTAGTATTCCGTGTCCACGCCGTTCTTGATGGTGCTTATGGGGCAGCGCGCATAGGGCGAGGCGCGCAGCCTGCGCGCCGTGTCGTCGCATACCGCGATGACCTGGTCGGTGCCCAGGCCGGCGCGCAGCCGCGCGCCCAGCCCGGAAATTTCATGGTTGTCGTGCTTGGTGTAGACGATGCGGGGGCGCGGCCCGCGCATGCGCATGCGCGCCAGCATCACGCAGCGGTGGTCCAGCGGGCCGTTGACGTGCACGATGTGAAAGCGCTCCGCCTCCATGAGCGCCTTCAGCCGGGCGACCAGCGCGGGCGTGCGCCAGATGCGGCTGGAGTATTCCACCGCCACCTTGCGGCTCATGCCGGCCAGGCTGGAATCGCGGTAAAGCCGGCTCGACGCGGGCACGGCAAGCGTCAGGTTGTGCAGCCCGCCCAGCTGCCGGATGAGGGTGGACAGGTAAGTGGTGTGGCCGCCGCCGTCGCCTTTGTGGTAGTTGGTGTACAGAATCTTCATGGATCTCGGGCCCGCATTTCCCGCCGGATGTGCATGTTTCCGCACTCTATGCAAGGGCCGCTGACCCCAGCGTGACCCAGGCCTGACACGAACATGACGGCAGGCTGACCGGCCCGTTTCCTGACAATTGCGTCAGGTTCGAGTCATGCTGCCGACGGCGCCGGCGGTATAAATTCAGGAGGCGCCCCGTGACGGCGGCCGGCGCACCGAAAGCAAATCTCGAAGGAAACCCATGCGCCTGCTGGTAGTGGAAGACGAGCCCAAGACGGCTTCGTACATCAAGCGTGGGCTGACCGGCCTGGGCTACACCGTGGACGTCTCCGGCGACGGCGTCGACGGCCTGTTCCTGGCCCTGGAACACGAATACGACGGCATCGTCCTGGACGTCATGCTGCCAGGCCAGGATGGCTATGCTTTCCTGGAGCGCCTGCGCGCGCGCAAGCAGACGCCGGTGCTGATGCTGTCGGCCCGCGGCTCGGTGGACGAGCGCGTCAAGGGCCTGCGCAAGGGCGCCGACGACTACCTGCCCAAGCCGTTCTCGTTCACCGAGCTGGTGGCGCGCATCCAGGCGCTGCTGCGCCGCCGCGGCGGAAACGGCGTCGACATGACGCTGCTGCAGGTCGACGACCTGCAGGTCGACATGATGGCGCGCCGCGCCACCCGCGCCGGCCAGCGGCTGGATCTCACGGCCAAGGAGTTCGCGCTGCTCAGTCTGCTGGCGCGCCATCAGGGCGAAATCCTGTCCAAGCTGATGATCGCCGAACAGGTCTGGGACATGAATTTCGACAGCGACGCCAACGTGGTCGAAGTGGCGATGCGGCGGTTGCGCGTCAAGGTCGACGCGCCCTACGAAAAGAAGCTGCTGCACACCGTCAGGGGCATGGGCTACCTGCTGGAAAGCCGCGACGAAACTGCGTCCGACGCCTCATGAGCCCCTCGATTTCGTCGCGCCTGGCGCTGATGTTCGCCTTGTCGGTGGCCTTGATCGTTTCTGTCTGCGCGGTGCTGCTGCAGGGCTCGCTCAAGATGTCGCTGCAACAGCAGATGGAAAACGAGCTGGAGCTGCGCCACGCATTCCTGGACCCGCTGGTGATGTCGCGAGAGTCGCCCGCGATGTGGCCCAAGCTGGTCTCCCGGCTCGGCGCCATGACGCCGGACGACGGGCTGGACGCGCAGCACTGGATCATCAGCGACGATCCGCGCTACCGCTACGGCGGCCCGGCACCCGAGGGCGTGGAGTGGAGCCGCGTGCCCGACGGCTTTTCGGTCCTGCCCGGCAACAAGGGCTGCTGTCCGCTGAACGTCCTCATCACCACCATCGGGCCGGCCGGCGACCGCCCCTCGGTGCGCCTGGTCGTCGCGCTGGATTCCACGCCGTACATGAAGACGCTGGGCGATTTCACCAGCGTGCTGATCGCCATCTCCATCGCCGGCGTGCTGCTGGTGGCCTTGCTGGGCTACGGCATCGCGCGGCTGGGGCTGGCGCCGGTGCGGCTGTTGAGCGGCCAGGCGCACGGGCTGGCGCCCGGCAACAACGGGCAGCGCCTGGACATCCGCCGCCTGCCGGCCGAGATCAAGGACCTGGCGGTGTCCTTCAATGGCGTGCTGGAGCGGCAGGAGGTGGCCTGGCGCCAGCTCGAGAGCTTCAACGCCGATGTGGCGCACGAACTGCGCACGCCGCTGACCAACCTGATCGGACAGACGCAGCTCGGGCTGGCGGTGGGCAAGGACCGGCAGGAATTCAAGGAACTGCTGCAGTCCAACATGGAGGAGCTGGAGCGCATGACCTCCATCGTCAACGACATGCTGTTCCTGTCGCACGCGCAGGTCGGCAGGATGGCGATGGACCTGGGCGAAGTCTCGCTGCGCGAAGAAGCCGCCAAGACCGCGGAGTACGTCGAGCCGCTGTTCGTCGAGAAGGAGCTGACGGTCCTTATGCAGGGCGACGCCCGCGCCTGCGTGGACCGCAGGCTGTTTCACCGGGCGCTGGCCAACCTGCTGGAGAACGCGGCCTGCTATGCCGATCCCGGCACCGAAATCGGCGTGACGATGCGCGAGCGGCAGGGCTACGCTTACGTCGAAGTCTCCAACCGCGGCGCGCCGATAGATCCCCAGATCCTGCCGCGCCTGTTCGAACGCTTCTTCCGCGCCGAGTCCGCGCGCAGCCAGAGCGGCAAGCACCACGGTTTGGGTCTGGCGATCGTCAAGGCGATTGCCTCGATCCACCGCGGCGACGTGTTCGTGCGCAGCGAGGGCGGAGTCAATACGTTTGGGTTTTCGATGGCGAGCGGGGAGGCGAGGGCGGGCGGGGAGTGAGGCTGGACCGCGCGTTCACAGGCCGAAATCTTCCCGAAGGCGGTCGATCCGGTGCATCCGTTCGTGGAGTGTCGTCACGATGCCGATATCGTTGTTGGAGAGCCGGCGCCAGTAGGCGAAGTGTTGCTCGTAGCGAAAAAAATAACCGTCTATGCCGAATTCGGCCGGTACGGGACCCGATGGCGTCTTGCGGGTTTCGATTCCGTCGAAAGCCTTGAACAGGCCGGTGATATAGCGGTCGGCCTGCTGAGTGCCCCAACGGTTCCGCGTATATCGATAGATCTCGTCGAGCCGGTAGGCCGCGGCCTCTTGGACTCGTATCCTTGTCTGCGCCACGCTGTCAGGCCCGGTTGCGCGCGATCACCTCGGCCGCTGACAGCGGCAGGTACGAAGATTCGGGAGCGGCGTAAGCAAGGGCCAGTTCCGCTTTCAAGCGGTCGGATGCCTCCTGTTCCACGCGCTCGTTGTCTCGTCGGATCAGATCGCGCACGTATTCGCTGACGTTCTCATAAGCGCCATGCTCGCCGACGTTGGCGGCGACGAAATCGCTAAGCGGGCCGCTAAGGCGGACCGTCATGGTCGTAGTGGTCTTGGGCATGATTGATTCCCATGAGGGATTTGTATTCAATATTATTAAATTTGAATACAACAACAAATCCTGGGACGACGCTTTGCCGGGCGGGGCGGAAAAGCAAAAAGGCCCAAACCGAAGTCTGGGCCTTTTCTGGAATCTGGAGCGGGAGACGAGTCTCGAACTCGCGACCTCAACCTTGGCAAGGTTGCGCTCTACCAACTGAGCTACTCCCGCGTGGGTTTCGTGCCATCACGCTCTGCAATGCCGAAACCGGTTTCTTATTCACTCCGATCAACTTGGTTATCGATCGGAAGGCGCGCATTCTACATGATTTTTTTGAGCTTGTCATTTGATCTGTGCCGTCCAGTCTTGTTCACTGCACGGGGTGCGGATAAGACAAGGCAGGCAAAAGCCAGATCAAACACTCAATCAAGTAATATGAGCGAAGACAGAAACTATAGCATACACAGTCGTGCCCATGTCAAATTCCTTCGCTGACGCCGTCGCGCCGATTTCCATGTCTCCGGTCAGCCAGGATCTCACCCGGCTCAATACGCTGGGCCTGGCGTCGCGGGCCGAGGCCTTCGTCACGCTGGACGATCCGGCCCAGCTGCCGGCGCTGTCGCGCCTGGCGCGGCAGGCGTCGTCGCTGCTGGTGCTGGGCGGCGGCAGCAACCTGGTGCTGCCCGAGCGGGTGTCGGGGCTGGTGGCGCGGGTCGGGTTCAAGGGCGTGCGTCTGCTGCAGGCGGGGCCGGATGCCTGGCTGGTCGAGGCGGCGGGCGGTGAAAACTGGCATGGCTTCGTGCAGACCTGCATCGAACAGGGCTGGGACGGGCTGGAGAATCTGGCGCTGATACCCGGCACCGTGGGGGCGGCGCCGGTGCAGAACATCGGCGCCTACGGCGTCGAGCTGCAGGAGCGTTTCCACGGGCTGACCGCCTGGGACGTGCGCGAGGCGCGCTACGTCGACATGGACGCGGCGGCTTGCCGGTTTTCGTACCGCGACAGCGTGTTCAAGCATGACGAGCCGGGGCGCTGGATCATCGTGAGCGTGCGTTTCGCCTTGCCGCGGCCCTGGCGTCCGGTGCTGAACTACCCCGACCTGCAGCGCCATGCGCGGCTGGCGGTGCAGGCGCCGACGGCGCGCGCGATTTTCGACGCGGTGTGCGAAATTCGCCGCGCCAAGCTGCCCGATCCGGCGGTCACCGGCAACGCCGGCAGCTTTTTCAAGAATCCCATCGTGCCGGCCGACGTGCGCGACGCGCTGGCCGAACGCCATGCGGGCCTGGTGTCCTACGCGCAGCCGGACGGCCGCTACAAGCTGGCCGCGGGCTGGCTGATCGACCAATGCGGGTGGAAGGGGCGGGCGCTGGGCGCCGCCGGCGTGCACGACCGCCAGGCCCTGGTGCTGGTCAACCGGGGAGGCGCCGGCGCGGCCGATATCATGGCCCTGGCGCGCGCGATCCAGGAGTCGGTGTTCGAGCGCTACGGCGTGCGGCTGGAGCCCGAGCCGGTCGTCGTGTGATCCGGCTGGTTCCGGGCAGAAAAAAAGGACCTTTGCAGGTCCTATTTTTGTTGGGGCGCGGGCTCAGAGGCCGAGCACCGATTGCATGTCGTACAGGCCGTTGTGCTTGTCTTCGAGGAAGCGCGCCGCGCGCAGCGCGCCCTGGGCGTAGGTGGCGCGGCTGGAAGAACGGTGCGTGATCTCGATGCGTTCGCCGACGCCGCAGAAGGACACGGTGTGATCGCCCACGATGTCGCCGCCGCGCAGCACGGAAAAGCCGATGGTGCCGGGCTTGCGCACGCCGGTGTCGCCGTGGCGGCTCCAGGTGGCGACGTCGGGCAGCGCGACGTCCCAGGCCGAGGCGATGGTCTCGCCCATCTTGAGGGCGGTGCCGGAGGGCGCGTCGACCTTGTTGCGGTGGTGGGCTTCGAAGACTTCGACGTCGTAGCCGGCGTTCAGGATGCGGGCGGCCATGTCGAGCAGCTTGAGCGTGGCGTTGACGCCGACGCTCATGTTGGGCGCGAACACGATGCCGGTCTTCTGCGCGGCGACTTCGATCGCGGCGCGGCCATTGTCGTCGAAGCCGGTGGTGCCGATGACGGCCTTGACGCCGTGCTTGACGCAGGCCTGAAGGTGTTCGAGCGTGCCTTCCGGACGGGTGAAGTCGATCAGGCAGTCGGCCTGGGCCAGCGCGTCGAGGTCGTCGGTGATGGCCACGCCCGTCTGCTTGCCCAGCGTGGCGCCGGCGTCCTGGCCCAGCGCGGTCGAGCCGGCGCGGTCGAGCGCGACCGTGAGCTCCAGGTCGGGGGCGTTCAGGACGGCGTCGATCAGCATCTGGCCCATACGGCCGCTGGCGCCGGCAATTGCAATACGCATGGCGGGGTCCTTGGAATTAGTTGAGCGGCTGGGGCGCGTTGCCCGGCTGGCCGGGGTATTGGTTCAGCGGGCTGACGGGCGCATCGGCCTCGCGCCGGCTCTCGGCTTCGTCCTGTTTCTGGCGGGCCTCGTCCTCGCTCAGGCGCTTTTCCGCCTTCTCGTCGGCGGCGGCGTCGGGCGTGTTGATCTGGTAGGGCTGCAGGTCGGGCTGCTTGTCGCCTTCCCAGCGGACCAGGCGGTCGTTTTCGAACCAGACGGTGAACTTGCGCTCCTGGGCGTCGCCGTAGCCGGGCTTGAAGTAGTAGGGGTAGTCCCAGCGATTGGCGTGCAGCACGCTGGTCAGCGTCGGGCTGCCCAGCGCGAAGCGCACCTGTTCCCGCGTCATGCCCGGCTGCAGCAGGGCGACCTGTTCCTGGGTGATCCAGTTTCCTTGCTGGACGGGGGCCTTGTAGGGGAAGCCCCACTTGTCGCCCGAGCATCCGGCCAGGGCGACGGCCAGGGCGGCGACGGCCAGGCCGGTCTTCAGCGAACGGGAGGGAATTCGTGCAATCATGGACACTACGCGCCCCTATTATTTGGAAGCAGACAAAACCGTTATCATAAAGGTTTCATAAGGATAGTTCCGCGTGGCGGCATGAATTCGGTGAGCCGGCTCGCGGTGAACCCATCCTTGCCCATGCCAACGCGGACGGAGAGCGATTACACCATGAGCGACCAAAGCGAATTGAAGAACATGGGTTTGAAGGCGACTTTCCCGCGCCTGAAAATTCTTGATATTTTCCGCAAATCAGACCAACGGCACCTCAGCGCCGAAGACGTCTATCGCGCCCTGATCGGCGAAAACGTCGAAATCGGCCTGGCCACCGTGTACCGCGTGCTGACGCAGTTCGAGCAGGCCGGCATTCTTGCCCGCAGCCAGTTCGACAGCGGCAAGGCAGTGTTCGAACTCAACGACGGCGATCACCACGATCACCTGATCTGCACGAATTGCGGCAAGGTGGTGGAGTTCTCGGATCCGGAAATCGAAAAGCGCCAGCAGAAGATTGCCAAGGACAACGCCTTTGCCCTGGAAAGCCACGCCATGGTGCTTTACGGCATCTGCGGCAGCTGCCTGAAAGGACGCTGATCCGATCCTCCGGCCCGTGGCTGCGCTCGCGGCGGGGCAGTGAGTTCCAAAACCCCTTCAAATTGAAGGGGTTTTTTTATTGCAGGCGGTATTGCCGATGGGTCAGGCCGGCGCCTGCCCGAAGCCCTGGAGCATCTCGCGCGCATGTTCGCGCGTGGTGGCGGTGAGCTTGATGCCGCCCAGCATCCGGGCGATTTCCTCGACGCGGGCCGACGGGTCCAGCTCTTCGATGCTGGAGCGCGTCGTGCCGCGCGATTCGGCCTTGCTGACCAGGAACTGGTTGTTGGCGCAGGCCGCGACCTGCGGCAGGTGGGTCACGCACAGCACCTGGTGGCGTTCGCCGAGTTCGCGCAGCAGCTTGCCCACGACTTCGGCGACCGCGCCGCCCACGCCGCTGTCGACTTCGTCGAAGATCAGCGTGGGCACGCGCGCGGCGCGGCTGGCGATGACCGACAGCGCCAGCGAGATGCGCGACAGTTCGCCGCCCGAGGCCACCTTGGCCAGGGCGCGCGGGGTGGTGCCGGCATGGCCGGCCACCAGGAATTCGACCTGCTCGTTGCCGTGGGCGGAGGGCGCGGCGGGCGCCAGCGTGGGCTCGAACCGGCCGCCCTGCATGGCCAGCGTCTGCATGGCCTGGGTGACCAGCTTGCCGAGATCGCGGGCGGTCTTGCGGCGGGCCGTGGTGAGCTTGGCGGCGGCGGCGTCGTACTGGGCCTGGGCGGCCTGCGCTTGCGCCCGCAGCGCCTCGACGTCGCCGGCGGCCTGCAGGGCCGCGAGCTGGGCGTGCAGGCTTTCGCGCAGTTCGCACAGGGCGTCGGGCTCGGTGCGGAACTTGCGGGCGGTCTCGAACACCAGGCCCAGGCGGCTTTCCACGGCGCTAAGGCGTTGCGGATCGAGATCGACGCGGCTGACGTAGTTGTTCAGGTCGGAGACGGCCTCGCTGATCGCGATGCGCGCGGATTCGAGTTCGTCGTACACCCCTTGCAGCCCGGGGTCGTGGCGCAGCATCTGCTGGATGCGCTGGTTGGCCTGGGTGACCCGGTGGTGCGCCGAATCGCCTTCGCCGTCCAGGGCTTCGAGAATCTGGCTGGCGCCGTCGAGCAGCGATTGCGCGTGCGACAGGCGCGTGTGCTCGGTCTGCAGCGCGTCCCATTCGTCCGGGCCGAGGGCCAGCTGGTCGAGTTCGTCCACCTGCCATTGCAGGCGGTCGCGTTCGGTCGCCAGGCTGGCGGCGTCTTTTTCGGCGGATTCCAGCTGGCGCGCCAGCGCGCGCCATTGCTTCCAGGCCTGCGACACGGCCTGGCGCAGCTCGCCATGGCCGCCGTGGGCGTCGAGCAGGTCGCGCTGCGCGTCGGCGCGCATCAGGCTCTGGTGCGCGTGCTGGCCGTGGATGTCGACCAGGCTGTCGCCCAGTTCGCGCAACTGCGCGACGGTGGCGGGCGTGCCGTTGATGTAGGCGCGGCTGCGCCCCTGGGCGTCGATCACGCGGCGCAAGGCGAGTTCGTCGTCGGCGTCGATCTCGCGTTCTTCGAGCCAGGCGTGCAGCGTCTTGGGCGTGTCGAAGACGGCGGTGATGTCGGCGCGCGCCGCGCCTTCGCGCAGCATGCTGGCGTCGCCGCGCTCGCCCAGCGCCAGCGCCAGCGCGTCCACCAGGATGGACTTGCCTGCGCCGGTCTCGCCGGAGAAGACGGTGAAGCCGGGGCCGAAATGGATCTCGGTCTGTTCGACGATGACGAAGTCGCGGATGTGCAGGGTGCGCAGCATGTCGGGGCGCTTACTACTCTACGTTGTCGGTGGCCTGGGGCATCAGGTTCCAGTGCAGCTTGCGGCGCAGCGTGGAGAAGAAGCTGTAGCCTTCCGGATGCACGAAGCGGATGACGTAAGGGGCGCGCTGCACGACGATGCGGTCGCCCGGCTGCAGGTCGGACCAGGTCTGCATGTCGAAATGCACGCTGGCGCCGACCTCCACGCGGCCCATGGCCGTGAGCGTCATGTTGAGCACGCCCGTGTCGGGAATCACGATGGGGCGGTTCGACAGCGTCTGCGGGGCCACGGGCACCAGCACCATGGCGTTCATGCCGGGGTGCAGGATGGGGCCGTTGGCCGACAGCGCGTAGGCGGTCGAGCCGGTAGGGGTGGCGATGATGAGGCCGTCGGCGCGCTGCGTGTACATGAATGCGCCGTCGAGTTCGACCCGGACCTCGATCATGCCGCCGCGCCCGGCGCGGTTCAGAACCACGTCGTTCAGGGCGGTGGCGGAATACATCTGCTGGTCGCCGCGCCACACGCTGCCTTGCAGCAGCGTGCGTTCCTCGATCTGGAAGCTGCCTTCGAGCACGCGCGCCAGCGCGCCGTGCGCGTCCTGCAGCGCGATGTCGGTGATGAAGCCCAGGCGGCCGTGGTTGATGCCGATCAGCGGCACGCCGTAGGGCGCCAGGTGGCGGCCCGCGCCCAGCACGGTGCCGTCGCCGCCCATGACGACGGCCAGCGAGGCGGTCTGGCCGATTTCCTCGAGCGTGGCCACGGGGTATTCGGTCAGCCCGGTATTGCGCGCCGTGTCGGCGTCGATGAGCACATGCCGGCCGGCCTGCGCCAGCGCGTGGGCGAGGGCTCTCAGCGGTGTGTCCAGGCCGGTGTCCTGGTATCTGCCGATCAGGGCGACGGTAGGAAAGTGCATGGCTGCTTGCGTATCCAGAAAGGGCGGGCGCGGGCCGAAATCCGCCCGGAATGTGCTATTAAGCCGATTATATGGGGCCGCATATTGGCTTGCGGGACAAAAATCGCCTCAATCGGAAAAGTTTCCCTAAAATACCTGTTATGGATGACCGTGCACGCGCCCTACTGAAGGCGTTGATCGAACGCTATATCGCCGATGGGCAGCCAGTCGGCTCGCGGACGCTATCGAAAGTATTCGATCTGTCTCCGGCCACGATCCGCAACGTCATGGCGGACCTCGAAGAACTGGGCCTGATCCACAGCCCGCATACCTCCGCCGGCCGCGTGCCCACGCCGCGGGGCTATCGCATGTTCGTCGATTCGCTGCTGGCGGTGCAGTCCTACCAGCTCGAGCCCCACAACATGGGCGAGATGCTGGCGGCGGCCGAACCCACCCGCGCCGTCAACGCCGCGGCGGCGCTGCTGTCGAACCTCACCCAGTTCGCCGGGGTGGTGCTCACGCCCAAGCGTGCGCAGGTGTTCCGCCAGATCGAATTCATCCGCCTGTCCGACAAGCGCGTGCTGCTCATCATCGTCACGCCCGACGGCGACGTCCAGAACCGCATCCTGTTCGTCCAGCGCGATTACTCCGAGACGGAATTGCTGGAAGCCGGCAATTTCTTCAACATGCATTTCGCCGGCAAGTCCTTCAACGTGGTGCGCCAGACCCTGTCGACCGAGCTGGCCCAGCTGCGCGAAGACATTTCGCGCCTGATGCAGGCCGCCGTCGAGGCCAGCGCCGAGGCGGCCGAGGACGGCGACGCCATGGTGATCTCCGGCGAGCGCAAGCTGCTCGACGTGACCGACATCGCCTCCGACATGGACCGGCTGCGCAAGATGTTCTCGCTGTTCGAGAAAAAAACCGACCTGCTGCAGCTGCTGGACGTCTCCAGCCGCGCGCAGGGCGTGCAGATCTACATCGGCGGCGATTCGCAGCTGGTGCCCATGGAGGAAGTGTCCGTCATCACCGCGCCCTACGGGGTCGACGGCAAGGTGGTGGGCACGCTGGGCGTGATCGGCCCGACCCGCATGGCGTACGAGCGCGTCATTCCCATCGTGGACATCACGGCGCGCCTGTTGTCCAACGCCCTCAGCCACAACCAGTAGGCCCATTCAAAACGACATCCTCCTTGCGGAGGAAGGGGAGTGTTTGTGTTTCTTCGCCTGTTCAAATACTTGTGGCCTGAACGGTATCTGCCCGAGCCCGAGCAGGACGACCCCTTCGACGAAGATCCGCCGCCGCGCGGGGCCGGGCGGGTCGGCGTGCTGCTGGTGAACCTGGGCACGCCCGATACGCCGGGCAGGAAGGACATCCGCAAGTACCTGGGTGAATTCCTGTCCGATCCGCGCGTGATCGAGATTCCCCGCTACCTCTGGAAGCCGATACTGCACGGGCTGGTGCTGACCATGCGGCCCAAGAAGCTGGAGCCGCGCTACGCCGGCGTCTGGCTGCGGGAAGGTTCGCCGCTGATGGTGTACAGCCGGCGCCAGGCCGACGGCGTGCGCGCCGCCCTGCGGGCCGCGGGCGTCGACGCCGTGGTCGAGCTGGGCATGCGCTACGGCAATCCTTCCATCCCGGACGCCATCGCGCGCCTGCGCGCCCAGGGCTGCGAGCGCATCCTGACCGTTCCGCTCTATCCGCAATACGCGGCCAGCACCACGGCCACGGCGGTGGACGCGGTAACCCGGCATGCCGGCCGGCTGCGCGACCAGCCGGAGCTGCGCTTCATCAAGCGCTTCCACGAAGAGCCGGCCTACCTGGACGCGCTGGCCGGCCATATCGAACGCTATTGGCAGGAGCACGGCAAGCCCCAGAAGCTGGTCATGAGCTTTCACGGCCTGCCGCGCTATTCGATCGAGCTGGGCGACCCTTACTACCGCGACTGCATGGAAACCGCGCGCCTGCTGTGCCAGCGATTGTCGCTGCCGCGCGCCCAGATCGAGGTGACTTTCCAGAGCCGTTTCGGCTCGGCCCGCTGGCTCGAACCCTATACGGAACCGACCCTCAAGGCGCTGGCCGCCTCGGGTACGACGGAGGTCGATGTGGTGTGCCCGGGTTTTGTGGCAGACTGTCTGGAAACCCTGGAAGAGATCAGCCTGGAATGCCGCGACGCCTTCATGGCGGCGGGCGGCAAGCGCTTCCGCTACATTTCCGCGCTCAACGACGATCCGGCCTGGATCGCGGGGCTGGCCGGCCTGGTGGAACGGCACTTGCAGGGATGGCTCACGCAGTCCACCGACTTGAAGGAGAAGGCGCATGCACCATGATCCCAAGACTGGCAAGACGGTAAAAAAGGGGACGGTTAGCACTCCCGTAGACGAGGATCAGGTCGAGCACGAACTCGACGAGGCGCTTGCGGAGACCTTTCCGGCCAGCGATCCCATTGCGGTCAACCCCGAGCCCGACGATGAAGAAGAGCGCATGGACCGCGCGCTCAAGGAGAGTTTCCCGGCCAGCGATCCGGCCGCGCCGGCGCAGCCTCCCAAGAAATAGCGGGGAGGCGTCGGGGAATATTTCGTTTTCCCGGGCTTGAAATAGGGGTATTGGCCCCCATTCATGTCTGCGAAAGCCATTCTTTTTGGAGGATTCCCCATGACGGCACCCCACGAGCCTGCGGACCAGGCGCCCGAGATCGGCCAGAACGCCGATGCGGCTCCCGCCGGACAGGACGCCGCGCAGGCCGAGCTGAACGAGTTGCGCGCCCAGCTGGACGCCGCCCAGGCTACCGTCAATGAACAGCGCGACCAGGTGCTGCGCGCGCACGCCGAAGTCGAGAACATGCGCCGCCGCGCCCAGGAAGACGTGTCCAAGGCGCGCAAGTTCGGCATCGAGTCGTTCGCCGAAAGCCTGGTCCCGGTGAAAGACAGCCTGGAAGCCGCCCTGGCCCAGCCCGACCAGACGGTCGAGGCGCTGCGCGAAGGCGTGGAAGTCACCCTCAAGCAGCTGTCGGCCGCCTTCGAGCGCAACCTGCTCAAGGAAATCGCGCCGGCGCAGGGCGACAAGTTCGACCCGCACCTGCACCAGGCCATTTCATCCATTCCCAACGAGCAGCCCGCCAATACCGTGGTGCAGCTGCTGCAGAAAGGCTATTCCATCGCCGACCGGACGCTGCGCCCGGCGCTGGTGGTGGTGTCGGCCGGCCAGGGCTGAGGCATCCCATGAACGATCCCCGCTTCGACCCCGCCCAGGTATTCCAGGTGTTCGGCATGCGTCATGTCGACTCCGATGGATTCGACCGGGCGGTGATCGAGGCGCCGGGAACGGATTTGCGCTGCGTGTTCCTGTGGGGCCAGGATTGCTACAACTGCAACCTGTTCAAGCAGGCCGCGCTGCTGCACCGGGAGACCCTGCTGGGGCTGGGCCTGACGTGGTTCGAGGCCGACGTCTACGCCGACGAACCCCTGGGCCGGCGCTTTTCCCTGCATGGCGTCCCCACTTTTGTGCTGTATCGCGCCGGCAAGCGGCTGGGGCGCATCACCGGCTGGCCCGGGCTGCCCCAGTTCACCGAGGCGATCCGGCGCCAGCAGGAAACGGCCGCGGAAAATTCTGGCCCGGCGTCTTGAAAAACCTTACGGGCAGCCCCAGTTATGTGGGGACAAGACGTTTCCCCCTATTTACACAGATTCAATCAAGGTAACCCACCATGAGCAAGATTATCGGCATTGACCTGGGCACGACCAACAGCTGCGTGGCTGTCATGGACGGCGGGCAGGTCAAAATCATCGAAAACGCGGAAGGCGCGCGCACCACCCCCTCCATCGTCGCCTACATGGACGACGGCGAAACGCTGGTCGGCGCCCCGGCCAAGCGCCAGGCGGTGACCAACCCCAAGAACACCCTGTACGCGGTGAAGCGCCTGATCGGCCGCAAGTTCGAAGAAAAGGCGGTGCAGAAGGACATCAACCTGATGCCCTACGCCATCGTCAAGGCCGACAACGGCGACGCCTGGGTGGAAGTGCGCGGCAAGAAGATGGCGCCTCCCCAAGTGTCGGCCGACGTGCTGCGCAAGATGAAGAAGACCGCCGAGGACTACCTGGGCGAAGAAGTGACCGAGGCCGTCATCACCGTGCCCGCGTACTTCAACGACAGCCAGCGCCAGGCCACCAAGGACGCCGGCCGCATCGCCGGCCTGGACGTCAAGCGCATCATCAACGAACCCACCGCCGCCGCGCTGGCGTTCGGCCTGGACAAGACCGAAAAGGGCGACCGCAAGATCGCCGTCTATGACCTGGGCGGCGGCACGTTCGACGTGTCCATCATCGAAATCGCCGACGTCGATGGCGAGAAGCAGTTCGAAGTGCTGTCGACCAACGGCGACACCTTCCTGGGCGGCGAAGACTTCGACCAGCGCATCATCGACTACATCATCGGCGAGTTCAAGAAGGAACAGGGCGTCGACCTGTCCAAGGACGTGCTGGCCCTGCAGCGCCTGAAGGAAGCCGCCGAAAAGGCCAAGATCGAGCTGTCCTCGGCCCAGCAGACCGAAATCAACCTGCCGTACATCACGGCCGACGCCTCGGGTCCGAAGCACCTGAACCTGAAGATCACGCGCGCCAAGCTGGAAGCGCTGGTCGAAGAACTGATCGAACGCACGATCGAGCCCTGCCGCGTGGCCATCAAGGACGCCGGCGTGAAGGTTTCCGACATCGACGACGTGATCCTGGTCGGCGGCATGACCCGCATGCCCAAGGTCCAGGAAAAGGTGAAGGAATTCTTCGGCAAGGATCCGCGCAAGGACGTGAACCCCGATGAAGCCGTCGCCGCCGGCGCCGCGATCCAGGGTTCCGTGCTGTCGGGCGACCGCAAGGACGTGCTGCTGCTGGACGTCACCCCCCTGTCCCTGGGCATCGAAACCCTGGGCGGCGTGATGACCAAGATGATCCAGAAGAACACGACGATCCCGACCCGGTTCTCGCAGACCTTCTCGACCGCCGACGACAACCAACCGGCCGTGACGATCAAGGTGTTCCAGGGCGAGCGTGAAATCGCCGCGGGCAACAAGGCCCTGGGCGAGTTCAACCTCGAAGGAATCCCGCCGTCGCCTCGCGGCATGCCGCAGATCGAAGTCACGTTCGACATCGACGCCAACGGCATCCTGCACGTGTCGGCCAAGGACAAGGGCACCGGCAAGGAAAACAAGATCACCATCAAGGCCAACTCGGGTCTGTCGGAAGACGAGATCCAGCGCATGGTCAAGGATGCCGAGGCCAACGCCGAGGAAGATCACCGCGTCGCCGAACTGGCCCAGGCGCGCAACCAGGCCGACGCGCTGGTGCACGCCACCCGCAAGTCGCTGACCGAGTATGGCGATAAGCTCGAAGCCTCCGAAAAGGAAGGCATCGAAGCCGCCATCAAGGAACTGGAAGACACGCTGAAGGACGGCGACAAGGCCGCCATCGACGCCAAGGTGGAAGCCCTGTCCACGGCCTCGCAGAAGCTGGGCGAGAAGATGTACGCCGACATGCAGGCGCAGCAGGCTGCCGGCCAGCAACAGGCCGCTGACAACGCGAAGCCGGTGGACGACAACGTGGTCGACGCCGACTTCAAGGAAGTCAAGCGCGACCAATAATGGCCAGGCGCTGACCTGCCTCTGCCGCCCGGTAGCCGGAGAAATCCGGCTACCGGGCGCACTCATTCTGTAGCACTGAAAAGAAGGCTCGATTCGAGCCCACGGATCATGGCAAAACGTGACTATTACGACGTTCTGGGCGTGGCGAAGAACGCCTCGGACGACGAACTCAAGAAGGCCTATCGAAAGCTGGCCATGAAATACCATCCGGACCGCAATCCGGACAGCAAAGAAGCCGAAGAGAAGTTCAAGGAAGCCAAGGAAGCCTACGAGGTCCTGGGCGATGAACAAAAACGCGCCGCCTACGACCGCTACGGCCACGCGGGGGTGGACCCCAACGCCGCCGGCATGGGCGGGGGCATGGGCGGCGGTTTCGCCGACGCCTTCGGCGATATTTTCGGCGAGATCTTCGGCGGCGGCGGCGGCCGTCGCGGCGGCGGTCCGCAGGTCTATCGCGGCGCCGACCTCAAGTACGCGCTGGAGATCACGCTGGAGCAGGCCGCGGCCGGCTTCGACACCGAGATCCGCGTGCCCAGCTGGGAAAACTGCGACACCTGCCACGGCTCGGGCGCCAAGCCCGGCACCTCGCCCAAGACCTGCCGCACCTGCGGCGGCTCGGGCGCCGTGCGCATGCAGCAGGGCTTTTTCAGCGTCCAGCAGACCTGCCCGACCTGCCACGGCAACGGCAAGGAGATCACCGATCCCTGCCAGGCCTGCGACGGCGTCGGCCGCATCCGCCGCAACAAGACCCTGCAGGTCAAGATTCCGGCCGGCATCGACGACGGCATGCGCATCCGCTCCAGCGGCAATGGCGAACCCGGCATCAACGGCGGGCCTCCGGGCGACCTGTATGTGGAAATCCACATCAAGCAGCACAAGATCTTCCAGCGCGACGGCGACGACCTGCACTGCGAACTGACCATCCCGTTCACCACCGCGGCCCTGGGCGGAGAGCTCCAGGTCCCGACGCTGGGCGGCAAGGCCGAGATCTCCATCCCCGAAGGCACCCAGTCCGGCAAGACCTTCCGCCTGCGCGGCAAGGGCATCCGCGGCGTGCGCGGCAGCTACCCGGGCGACCTGTACTGCCATGTCGTGGTGGAAACGCCGGTGCGCCTGAGCGACGACCAGAAGAACATCCTGCGCCAGTTCGAGGCCTCGCTCAACGACGGCGGCGACCGCCATTCGCCGCAGAGCAAGTCCTGGACGGACCGCGTCAAGGAATTCTTCAGCTGAGGCCGCTCCCGAGGCGCCAGGAACGCAAAAAGCCGCGACAGCCGTCGCGGCTTTTTCTTTGCGCGCAAGAAAAAAACCGCGGCTTGCGCCGCGGTTCGTACTGCTACTGCTACTGCTACTGCTACTTCAACTTCTATTGCTGCTACTTCTACTGCTACTTCAAGCGCCGCTGTCGCCGAAAAATACCGGCCTCAAGCCATGATGCCGCCTGAGGCCGGTCGGGCCACAGCAAGCAGCTCACCGGGCGATCGGCGGGTATTCCAGCTCGCCGAACGTGTATTGGCCGTTGGCCTTGGCCTGGGCCAGCTCGGCCTGGACCTCGGCGCGCGTGAGGCCGGCGGCAGCGGGCTTCGCGGCGGGCGGGTATTCCAGTTCACCGAACGTGTACTGGCCGTTGAACTTGGCTTCCTGCAGCTCGGCCCGGACCTGATCCGAACTCAGGCTGGCGGCCTGCGGCCGGGCGGGCGGGTAATCCAGTTCACCGAAGGTGTATTGGCCGTTGGCCTTGGCTTCCTGCAGTTCGGTCGCCACTTGGGCGCGGGTCTTGGCCTGCTCGATGCCGGCAGCCTGGGCGCCGACGCCGGCCAGGGCCAGGGAAAGCAGGAGGGTGGTGGCTAGGGTTTTCATGGTTGACCTCCAATTCGTTT
This sequence comes from Achromobacter sp. MUI-25009338, assembly GCF_057359325.1. Lineage (NCBI taxonomy): Bacteria > Pseudomonadati > Pseudomonadota > Betaproteobacteria > Burkholderiales > Alcaligenaceae > Achromobacter > Achromobacter sp. MUI-25009338. The sequence goes on along the minus strand of NZ_CM170627.1, from coordinate 4,794,058 downwards.
TGGGTGGGGACCGAATCCGGCGGCCTTCCGTCGTGGTTCGTTGTCTGTTCCCGATGACTGAATTTTGCGCGTTATCCCACCTGGGATAAACCCTGATTAGTTGAAAACATCTTTTCAAATTCATGGCTAATCGGATTTTATTTATCGATTGCCCCCATGGGTGGCATGGTGGCCATGAATTCAGACGGCTCCAGCGCGGGCCTGCAATAAAAAACCCGCCGGCGGGCGGCGGGTTGGAAGCCGGGAGGCGGGGACGGATCAGGGGGCGGCGTTCTTCTTGAAGTCGCCGGCCACCGCCGTGCTGAAGCCGTCGGCGCGCAGGTACTTGCGCAGGGCGGCGTTGACCGCCTCGGGCGTGAGCGCGGAGATCTTCTGGTCCATTTCGGCCGACCAGGCGAACGTGCGGCCGCGCTGCAGGTAGTCCAGCCAGGTGCTGGCCAGGATGTCGTCCTGGGCGCGGGCCAGGTTGCGGTAGTTCAGCAGCGCGTGCTTGCCGTCGGCGATTTCCTTGTCGGTGAAGCCGTCTTTCAGGACCCGGGCCAGCTCTTCGCCGATCGCCTTTTCCAGCCGTTCGCGGTTCTGCGGCGCGTAGATGGCGTACATGGTCCAGCTGGCGGTGGGTTCGAACGACGAGACCGACAGCGAGCTGCGCACGTTGTAGGACAGGCCTTCGGTCTCGCGCACCCGGTTCCACAGGCGCGAGGTTTCCGAGGCGCCGAACAGGTAGTTGGCCAGGTACAGCGCGGCGTAGTCCGGGTCCGTGTCCTGCAGCTTCAGCGGCATGCGCGAGATGTAGAAGGCGTTGGCCTTGTCGGGCGTGGCGATCTCGAACTGCTTGGCGGCGATGTCGCGGTACGGATTGGGCACGCGGGTGTAGGCGGGCGCCTTCTTCCAGCCGGCCAGGCCGGTCTTGAGCGCCTTCTCGACGGCCGCGGGCTCGAAGTCGCCGACGGCCGCGTACTCGATGTCGCCGGCGCCGTAGAAGCGCGAATGGAACTTGACCAGGGCGTCGCGGGACAGGCCCTGCGCGCTGGCCAGCGCTTCATCGAAGGTCGGCACGTAGCGTACGTCGTCGACGGGCCAGGGGTTGTCCTGGCGCGCCAGGGCGCGTCCGGCCAGGGCCGAGGGCTCGGTCATGGCGTTGCGGATCGAGGTTTCGAGCTGGCGCTGGTATTCCTCGAGCTGCTCTTGGGGGAAATTGGCGTTGCGCACGATGTCCAGCGCGAGTTCGGTGAGCGCGGGCAGGTTCTCGCCCTTGGTCGACATGGCGACCTTGAGCGTGGTGCCGCTGCCGCTGAAGCCCAGCTCGGCCTGCAGCGCGTCCAGGCGGTCCTGGATGTCCTGGCGCGACAGCCTGGGCGTGCCGCGCATCAGCAGGTCGGCCGTGGCGTCGGCGTTCACGCGCTGGCCGCGCAGATCCTTTTCGTTGCCGAACTGGATCAGCATCTGCGCCTGCACCCGGCTGCCGCGCGTGGCCTTGGGCAGCAGCGCCAGCTGCACCGGGCCGTTGGGCAGATCGAGCTTGCGCCGCTGGGTCAGCTTGTCGATGTTCTCGGGCGAGGGATCGAAGGCCGAGGCGGCCTTGAAGTCCGGGTCGCCCTTGTAGTCCTTGAACACGGCCGTCAGGTCCACGCGCTGCGCCTGCGGGGCGCGCACGGGTTTTTCCGTGGGGATGTAGCGGCCTTCGATGCGGTTGCTCTGGACCAGGTAGGCGGTGGCGGCCTGCTGCACTTCGGTCAGCGTGGCCTTGCGGGCGCGGTCGCGCTGCAGGAAAAAGAGGCGCCAGTCGCCGGCGGCGATGGCTTCGGACAGCGCCACCCCGACCTGCTCGGGATCGCTGTACGTCTGTTCCCAGGCGGTCAGCCACTTGCTGCGGGCGCGGTCCAGCTCCTGCTGGGTGAAAGGCTTCTTGGCCAGCGATTCCAGCGTGCCGGTCAGCGCTTTCATCGCGGCGTCCATGTCCTTGCCCGGGGTCAGTTGGGCGGCGAACATCGCCAGGCCCGGGTCCAGGTTCTCCATGGTGAAGCCGAACACGCCCGAGGCCAGCTTGGTCGGGACCAGGGCGTGGTACAGGCGGCCCGAAGGCGTGTCGGCCAGGATGGTGGCGGCCAGGTCCAGCGGCACGTAGTCGGGGCTGCCGGCGGCGGGGATGTGGTACATGGCGGCCACCAGCGGCGTGCCGCCGGCGCGGCGCAGCGTCACCGCGCGTTCGCCGTCCTGCGCGGGCTCGACGGTGTATTCGGGCGGCAGCTTGCGATCGGGCTTGGGCAGCTTGCCCAGCGTGGCCTCGATGTCGGCCAGCGTGGTCTGCGGATCGAACTTGCCGGCCACGATCAGCACCGCGTTATCGGGCTGGTAGTACTCGTGGTAGAACGCGCGCAGCTGGCCGATGTCGACGTTTTCAACGTCGGAGCGCGCGCCGATAGTGGTCTTGCCATAGCTGTGCCACTGGAACGCCGCCGACTGCATCTTCTGCATCAGGATGCGGAAAGGGCTGTTCTCGCCGCTTTCCATCTCGTTGCGGACCACGGTCATTTCCGAATCCAGGTCTTCCTTGGCGATCAGGGAATTGACCATGGCGTCGGCCTGCCAGCCCAGGTACCACTTGAGCGTGTCGGGGTTGGCGGCGAAGCTGGCGAAGTAATTGGTGCGGTCGCTGGAGGTCGAGCCGTTGGCCTGCAGGCCGCGGCGCGAGAACTCGCCCATCGCGTTGCGCGTGGTCGAGGTGCCTTTGAACAGCATGTGCTCCAGCAGGTGGGCCATGCCCGTCTGCCCGTAGTTCTCGTTGCGCGAGCCCACCAGATAAGTCATGTTGACGGTGGTGGAGGGCTTGGATTCATCGGGTACCAGCAGCACCCGCAGGCCGTTGGCCAGGCGGTACTCGGTGATGCCTTCGATCGAGGCGGCCTCCGAGACGCCGGCCGGCAGGCTGGCGGCCCCGGCCTGAAAGGCCAGGAAGGAGGTGAACAGCAGCGCGCCCAGCGGACGCGGCAGCTTCGACAGGGAAAGGCGCATGGCAGATAATTCCTTAGGCATGGCAGAATCCGTTGGAGTGTATACGCTGGCATTGGTTCAGGCGCGCCCGGCCAGGGGCGCCCGGCCAGGGGCGCCGCTGGCCCCCAAGACTCAAGGAAACCCCGCATGTCCCTGTCCATCGACGTCGAAACGCCGCGCCTGCTGCTGCGGCAGTGGCTTGCGGCCGACCGCGAACCTTTCGCGGCGCTGAACGCGGACCCCGAGGTCACCCGATACCTGCTGCCGCTGGCCAGGCCCGAGAGCGACGCGCTGGCCGACCGCCTGGCCGCCGGCATCGACGAGCACGGCTGGGGGTTCTGGGCGGTCGAGGCGCCGGGCGTCGCGCCCTTCATCGGCTTCGTGGGCATCAAGCCGCTGGCTCCCGCGCTGCCGTTCGCGCCCGGCGTGGAGATCGGCTGGCGCCTGGCGCGGCCATACTGGGGCAGGGGCTACGCCTGCGAGGCGGCGCAGGCCGCGCTGAAGGTGGGGTTCGAGCAGGTGGGGCTGGACGAGATCGTGGCGTTCACGGCCACCGGCAACCTGCGCTCGCGCGCCGTGATGGAGCGCCTTGCGATGCGCGCGGACGCGGCGCCCTTCGACCATCCCGCCGTGCCGCCGGGCCATCCGCTGCGCGAGCACGTGCTCTACCGCATCGCCCGCCGGGACTGGCGCGCGCGGGAAAATGGTGACACGGACCCCGGCGACGCCCCGGTGGCGGCCGCCTGATTTGAGGCGTCCGGGCTGCGGGTGTAAGATTTTCAGCACGTAGTAGCTGTCCGCCGACGGGATGCGCGATAGCCGCCTACAGGCTTCCCGTCCAACGCCAGGCGCCGCCCCTTGCGCGCGGCGCCGGCGCTTGTCGTTCGCGCCTTCGCTGCCGGCATTCTGCCGGCGCATCTTTCGGAGGAACGACCCATGCTGACCGAGATCGTCACGCGTGCGCTGTCCCAATTGACCGGAACCCCCCTGAGCGGCGACGGAATCAAAGGGCAGTTTCAGTACGCCTATGCCAGCGATGACGGCCAATTCGTGGCCATACTGACCCACGACATGACCACCTACGTGGTGGACTTGAACACGCAACGATATTTTGCCGAGTGCGGCGGTTCGCCCAGGGGGTTTGCCGGGCACGTGCTCGAGATGGAAGGCACCGCGGCGCGCAGCCACCCCTGGCCCGCGGCCAACGACCTGTTCGACCTGGACATGGACGCCGACGAGCTGTCGTGGCGCAAGTGCCCGGGCCTGCGGCGCACGCCGCCGGCCGACCGATCAGTGGAGAGCCGCGCCGCCTGAGAGTGGCCAGAAGCGGCAACAAAGTTCATTGAACCGGCGCTTGCGCCGGTTTTTTTGTCGCCGGCGTGCGCAGTATGGGGGCATCTCCTATCGGTGCGGCCGGCTCGCTAAAATCAGCGCCATGACTACGCCCGCCCCAATCCGCGCGCCCGAAGGCGCCATCCTGGTCGATTGCACGCACGAGCGCCATGCCGACCAGATCCTCGCCATTTTCAACGAGGCCATCGCCACCTCCACCGCGCTGTACGACTACAAGCCGCGGCCGCGCGAGGCGATGGCGGGCTGGTTCCAGGCCAAGCGGCAGGGCGGCTTTCCGGTGGTGGGCTACGAAAACGCCGAAGGCGAGTTGATGGCGTTCGCCAGCTACGGCACGTTCCGCGCCTGGCCGGCCTACAAGTATTCGGTCGAGCATTCCGTGTACGTCGACAACCGCTTTCGCGGCCGCGGCCTGGGCATTGCGCTGATGCGCGAACTCATCGAACGCGCGCGCGCCCAGCAGGTGCACGTGCTGGTCGGCGGCATCGACGCGGCCAACCAGGGCAGCATCGCGCTGCACGAGAAGCTCGGCTTCACGCACGCAGGCACCATCCGCGAGGCCGGCTTCAAGTTCGGCCGCTGGCTGGACCTGGCGTTTTATCAGCTGGTGCTGGAGACGCCGGAACGGCCGGTGGATGGGTGATCCGGTGCTTGGGGTGGGAAATGGGCCGATGGGTTACGCGCGTTGTATGTCGAGGTTCTTATTCAAGGGGGTCTCGCGCTGCACCCATCCTACGTTCATGGATCGGATCGTAGGATGGGTGTAGCGCGAGACATCCGCGATAAGAAACAGATCGCCGAACGCGCGTAACCCATCGGCCGGCATTCATTATTTCGACAGCACCCGCATGGCCTGTTCCAGGCCGGCGACGGTGACCGGGTACATGCGGTCCTGCATGATGTCGCGCAGCAGCGCGATGGACTGGCGGTACTGCCAGGACGCGGTGGGCTCGGGATTGAGCCAGACCGATTTGGGCCAGGCTTCCAGCAGGCGGCGCAGCCATTCGGCGCCGGGTTCCTTGTTGTAGTGCTCGACCGAGCCGCCCGGCTGCAGGATTTCGTACGGGCTCATGGTGGCGTCGCCGACGATGATCAGGCGCCAGTCGGGGTTGTACTTGCGCAGCACGTCCCAGGTGTCGAAGCGTTCGCTCTGGCGCCGGCGGTTGCTTTGCCACAGGCTTTCGTACGGGCAGTTGTGGAAGTAATAGACCTCGAGGTGGCGGAACTCGCTGCGGGCCGCCGAGAACAGTTCCTCGACGCGCGCGATATGGTCGTCCATGCTGCCGCCCACGTCCAGCAGCATCAGCACCTTGACCGTGTTGTGGCGCTCCGGGACCATGCGCAGGTCCAGGTGGCCGGCGTTGCGCGCGGTGCTGGCGATGGTGTCGTCCAGGTCCAGCTCCATGTCGGCGCCCTGGCGCGCGAAGCGCCGCAGGCGGCGCAGCGCGACCTTGAAGTTGCGCGTGCCCAGCTCGACCTGGTCGTCGTAGTCCTTGAACTGGCGCATGTCCCAGACCTTGACCGCGGTGCGGTTGCCGGCCGACGCGCCGCCCACGCGGATACCTTCCGGGTGGTAGCCGCCGTTGCCGAAGGGCGAGGTGCCGCCGGTGCCGATCCACTTGCTGCCGCCGGCATGGCGTTCCTTCTGCTCTTCCATGCGCTCCTTGAAAAGCTCCATCAGCTTGTCCCAGCCGTGCTTTTCGATGGCGGCCTTTTCTTCCGGCGTCAGGCTTTTCTCGAACTGCTTGATGAGCCAGTCCAGCGGGATTTCCTTGCCCGCCGGCAGGGCGGCCGCGATGCCGCGGTAGTAGGCGCCGAAAGCCTGGTCGTAGCGGTCGTAGAGCGCTTCGTCCTTGACCAGCGCGGCGCGCGCCAGGAAGTAGAAATCGTCCAGCGTCGGCGCCATGAGGTTGTGGCGCAGGGCGTCCACCAGGGTCAGGTATTCCTTGACCGAGACGGGCAGCTTGTGCGCCCTGAGGTGGTAGAAGAAGTCGATCAGCATGTGCGAACCGCCACGGATGGTGCGCCGGATCAGCGGCGCTGGCCGCCGCGCGTCATGGCCGCCAGGCGCTCCAGCAGATGCACGTCCTGCTCGTTCTTGAGCAGGGCGCCGGCCATCAGCGGCACCGCCGTGGCGGTGTGCGCGTCGATCTCGGCGGCGCTGGCGCCTTCGGCCAGCAGCAGGCGCAGCCAGTCCAGCAGTTCGGAGGTGGAGGGCTTTTTCTTCAGGCCCGGCGCCTCGCGCAGCGCGAAGAAGGTGTCCAGCGCCGCGCGCAGCACGTCCTGCTTGAGGTCGGGATAGTGCACGGCGACGATGTCGCGCATCGTCTCGCGGTCGGGGAAGCGGATGTAGTGGAAGAAGCAGCGCCGCAGGAACGCGTCGGGCAGGTCCTTCTCGTTGTTGGAGGTGATGATGACCAGCGGGCGGTGCCGCGCCGAGATGGTCTCGCGCGTTTCGTAGACATGGAATTCCATGCGGTCCAGCTCGCGCAGCAGGTCGTTGGGGAATTCGATGTCGGCCTTGTCGATCTCGTCGATGAGCAGCACCGCCGGCTCCGGCGACTGGAAGGCCTGCCACAGCGTGCCCTGTACGATGTAGTTGCGGATGTCGCGGACTTTCTCGTCGCCCAGCTGCGAGTCGCGCAGGCGCGAGACGGCGTCGTATTCGTACAGGCCCTGGTGCGCCTTGGTGGTGGACTTGATGTGCCATTGCAGCAGCGGCCGGCCCAGCGCGCGGGCGACCTCTTCGGCAAGCATGGTCTTGCCGGTGCCGGGTTCACCCTTGATGAGGAGCGGGCGCTGCAGGATCAGCGCGGCGTTGACGGCGAGTTTCAGGTCATCGGTGGCGACATAACTGTCGGTCCCGTCGAAGCGGTCAGGCGTGGCGGAAGTGGCGGGCTGAGCTGCGGACATGGTTCGATGGCATCCGGGTTTTGATGATGGTCAATACCATATTAAGGTATTAATCCTGAGCAAGTATCGTACAATCAGGCGGTTTTGCTTTGGGTTCGACCCGCAACATGTTTGCCGAGGGCCTTTCTTGCATGCAGGCCCTAGTCCTTAGCCATACGAAGAAGAGCCACTCCAATGAAGTTGCGAACCTCTCTGAAGTACAAGCTATCCCTGTTGGCCGCAGCGGCATCCTGTGCGATCGCCGGCCAGGCCGTCGCGGCGGAAGCCGCCGCCGTGGTCGGTAATGTACAGAACGCCCGCGACAAGGTCTCGATGTGCATCGGTTGCCACGGAATCGAAGGCTACAAGGCGACGTTTCCCGAGCTCTACCACGTTCCGATGATTGCCGGCCAGAACGCCAAATACATCGAAACCGCCCTCAACGAGTATAAGAAAGGCGCGCGCAGCCATCCCACGATGGACGCCATCGCCGGCAGCCTGTCGGACCAGGACATCGCCGACCTGGCCGCGTATTACTCGAATCTCAAATAAGGGGCACACATGAATCGCACCATGCTTGCCCTCGCGGGCGCGACCCTGGCCGTGGCGGGCGCCGCGGCCCAGGCCCAGGACCTGGCGGCCGGCAAGGCCGTGTTCGACAAATTCAATTGCGCGTCCTGCCACGGCGCCGACGCCAAGACGGCCGTGGACCCGGCGTACCCGACCCTAGCCGGGCAGCACGCGGACTACCTGGCCCATGCCCTGAAGGCCTACAAGCGCGGCGCCTCCGGCAGCGCGGCCACGGCCAACGTGCGCAAGAACCCGATCATGGGCGCCTTCGCCACGCAGCTGTCCGACCAGGACATCACCAACGTCGCGGCCTGGCTGTCCACGTTGCCCAGCGACCTGGGCGTGCGCAAATAACGGCCCGAAGCAAAGGTCCGAAAAAAAGGCGGTACCCAGAAAAAACCCCGGCACGATGACCGGGGTTTTTTTCAGCGTCCCGCGCGCTGGCGGATCAGGTCGATGTAGGTGTCGCTGTCCAGCGGCGTGCCCAGCCGCTGGGCTTCCCAGACCACCTGGCCCAGGCATTCCATGATCTCGTGCGCCGCCTGGTGCGCGTCGCTGCGCGCCACCAGCTGCTGGTAGGCGTTGCGGATGCCCGGCGGATGGTCGATGGACAGCTGCTCGGCGATGGCCAGGTGCATGGACAGGTGCAGAAACGGGTTGGTGCGCCCCTTCTCCACGGAGTATTCCGCGGTCATGGCGTCGGGGCTTTCCAGGTCGCCGTGGTATTCCGGATGTTCGATGATCCAGTCCAGCGCGATGGCCTCGAGCGGGGTCAGCACCTCGGCCGCGCGGTGCTTGCGCCAGGTTTCGATGAAGAATTCGCGGACTTGGTCGCGGGAGGGATTGAACATCTGGAAGGGACGGAAAGCGGGCTGAGGATGCATTATTTTACCGCCCGGCGCGGCCCGCCGGGCCGGCCGGCCCCGTTGCGATATAGAATGGGTTGCTATCCGCCATCCGGTGTGCGGTTCCCCAGGACGGGTTTCCCCGGGAGCCGGACGCTTCCCGATGCCGGCGCGTGCAGAAAAATCACCCGGAGCAAATGGAGCATTCATGTCCTACCAACATATCAAGGTTCCCGCCGGCGGCCAGAAGATCACGGTCAACGCCGATTTCTCGCTGAATGTGCCCGAGCAGCCCATCGTTCCCTACATCGAGGGCGATGGCACGGGCGCCGATATCACCCCCGTGATGATCAAGGTCGTCGACGCGGCGGTGCAGAAGGCCTATGGCGGCAAGCGCAAGATCCACTGGATGGAAGTCTATGCCGGCGAAAAGGCCACCAAGGTCTACGGCCCGGACGTGTGGCTGCCCGATGAAACCCTGGATGTCGTCAAAGACTATGTGGTGTCCATCAAGGGCCCGCTGACCACCCCGGTCGGCGGCGGCATCCGCTCGCTCAACGTGGCGCTGCGCCAACAGCTGGACCTGTATGTCTGCCTGCGCCCGGTGCGCTATTTCAAGGGCGTGCCCTCGCCGGTGCGCGAGCCCGAAAAGACCGACATGGTGATCTTCCGCGAGAACTCCGAAGACATCTACGCCGGCATCGAATACATGGCCGAAGGCGAGCAGGCCAAGGAACTGATCCAGTTCCTGCAGACCAAGCTCGGCGTCAAGAAGATCCGTTTCCCGAACACCTCGTCCATCGGCATCAAGCCGGTCTCGCGCGAAGGCACCGAGCGCCTGGTGCGCAAGGCCCTGCAGTACGCCATCGACAACGACCGCAGCTCGGTCACGCTGGTGCACAAGGGCAATATCATGAAGTTCACCGAGGGCGGGTTCCGCGACTGGGGCTATGCCCTGGCGCAGAAGGAATTCGGCGCGCAGCTCATCGACGGCGGCCCGTGGTGCAAGTTCAAGAACCCCAAGACGGGCCGCGAAATCACCGTCAAGGATTCGATCGCCGACGCCTTCCTGCAGCAGATCCTGCTGCGTCCGGCCGAATACGACGTGATCGCCACGCTCAACCTCAACGGCGACTACATCTCCGACGCGCTGGCCGCGCAGGTGGGCGGCATCGGCATCGCCCCGGGCGCCAACCTGTCCGATTCGGTGGCCATGTTCGAAGCCACCCACGGCACCGCGCCGAAGTACGCGGGCAAGGACTACGTGAACCCCGGTTCCGAAATCCTGTCGGCCGAAATGATGCTGCGCCACATGGGCTGGACCGAAGCCGCCGACCTGATCATCTCCAGCATGGAGAAATCCATCCTGTCCAAGAAGGTCACGTATGACTTCGCCCGCCTGCTCGAAGGCGCGACCCAGGTGTCGTGCTCGGGCTTCGGTCAGGTCATGATCGAAAACATGTAACCCTCGATAGGCCACTTGCGAGCAAGTCCTGGACGAAATCCGCCCGCCGTCATGGCGGGCGGTTTTGTCTGCATGCTCGGCAGGGCGCAGATGTTCCGCTACGTTTTTCCAGGTTGATTGTTGTGCCCCGACTGTACGTTTCCTTGGCCACCTGGCTGGTGTTGCTGATTCCCGCGCTGGCGTTGACCAGTCCCGTGGGCGGGCCGGCCATTATTTATCTCACCGGCCTGATCGCATTGGCGGCGCTCGCCGCCAATGCGATCAAGCGCTATGAACCGATGGATTTCCAGGCCCTGTGGCCGATCGCCCTGGCGCTGCTGCTGCCGCTGGCCTGTATGTTCATCACCTCCGCTGTGCGGGGCGTGTGGAGCGGCTCCGAACTCGAGAAACTGCTGCGCTTCGCGCTGGCGGTGCCGGTCCTGTGGCTGTTGCTGAGAGCGCCCCAGCAATGGCTCAGGCAGATCCAGTGGAGCCTGCTCATCGGCGCGCTCGCCGGCTCGATCATGCTGATCGTCACCATGACCTGGTGGGAGCGCGCCACCGTGGCGGAGATCGGCGGGCGCTATAACGCCGTGGCCTTCGCCAACCTGACGCTGCTGTTCGGCATGATGTCGCTGCTGTCCATAGGCTGGGGCGCGACCACGCGCTGGCCGCGCGCCGAAGCCGCCGCCAAGGTGCTGGTGGCCGTGCTGAGCGTGTGGGGCACCTGGGTGTCCGAGACGCGCAGCAGCTGGATGCTGCTGCCCATCCTGGCCGTGGTGTTCCTGCTGGGCCTGCGCGGCTGGCGGCGGCGCCACAAGGTGTACTGCGCGCTGGGGCTGGCCGTGGCGCTGGCGGTCTCGGCGGTCGGCATCTGGAACTTCAGCAGCCGCATGCACGAGATCCAGAGCGACCTGCATGGTTTCACCACGTCGAGCAACCGCGACACCTCGTTCGGCATCCGCCTGCAGTTGTGGGAAGCCTCGCTGCTGATGTTCGAGAAAAGCCCGGTGGTGGGGCTGGGGCCGAACCAGTTCCGCAGCGAACTGCTGGCGCTGGAGAAGCAGGGCGTGGTGACGCGCGAGGTCGTCGACGGCTTCGGCGAGCCGCATAACGACATGCTCGCGGCCCTGGCGGGCTACGGGCTGCTGGGCCTGGCGAGCATCCTCACCCTCTACCTGCTGCCGGCGGCGGTGTTCCTGCGCAGGATGGCCAGCGACGACCGCGTGATACGCGTCGGCGCCCAGATGGGCCTGTTGTTCTGCCTGGGCTATTGCGCCTACAGCCTGACCGAAATGATGTTCCGCAACATGCGCAGCGTGCCTACCTATGCGCTGATCATGGTGGCGCTGATCGCGCTGACCACGCCGCGCCAGCCCTGAGCCGGGCCCCGGTTCAGGCCGTCTGCAGCCGGCCGGGGCTTGCGTGCAGCGCGCCCATCGCCCGTTGCAGGCGTGCGCCCAGTTCGCGGCTGGCGCTGGTCATGGGCAGGCGCAATTCGTCGGCGATCAGCCCCTGCATGGCGAGCGCGCGCTTGATCGGCGCCGGATTCGGTTCGGCGTACAGCAGCCGGATCAGGCCGCGCAGCGGCTCGAACAGTTCGCGCGCGGCCTCGGCATCGCCGTCGCGGGCCAGCTGTGCGATTGCGACGTAGCGCTCGGGATACAGATGCGCGGCGGCCGGGATGGCGCCGCGGCCGCCGGCCAGGAAGTGGTCCAGCAGCGCGGGTTCCGTGCCGCACAGCGCCGGCAACGCGCCGCGCGCATTCAGCGCCGCCAGCACCGATGGATTGCATTCCTTGACCGCGCTGAAGCCGGGCAGGGACGCCAGCGCCTCCATGGTCTCCACCGTCATCGCGACGCCGGCGCGCTTGGGGATGTTGTACAGGATGATGGGCTGCCGCGTGGCCCACGCGATCTGCCGGTAATGCCACAGGATGCCGGCCTGGGACGGACCCAGGTAGTAGGGCGGCGGCACCAGATAGCCGGCGGGCCGGTACTTGTCCAGGCGGCGGATCGCGGCGGCCACCCCGCGCGTGTCCACGCCGCCCGCGCCGAACACCAGCGGCAGCGCGTGGGGGTCGCTGGAGATCGCCTCGATCATCTCGATCTTCTCCGGCAGGCTCAACAGGCTGCCTTCGCCCGTGGAGCCGAACAGCACCAGGCCCGCCATGCCGGCGTTACGGTAGTAGCGCGCCAGCGCCTGCGCGGCGTCCAGGTCCACGCGGCCGGCGCGCATCGGCGTGACCATGGGCAGCCAGATGCCCTCGAAGGCGGTCTTGGTCGGCATGTCCATGGCTCAACGCGCCGTGTACGCGGGGGCGGCGAGCACCGGGCCGAATTCCGCGCGCGGCAATCCGGACATGACCGCATGCATCAGCGCGTCCAGCTGGCCGCGGCCGCATTGCAGCTGCAGCGCGCAGCGCGCGCCGGCGCCATCGACCGACAGCACATAGACGCCAATGCGCTCGCCCAGCGCGCGGTGCAGGGCCAGGCGCAGATTGAGGGCGTCGAGCGTGTCTATCGTGACGGTCAGCGCGACCCGGTCGTTGCGCGGGGCGGGCAGGGGGCGGCGGCGCGGTTGCAGTCTGGGGATCATGGCGGGGGCGGGATGGACGCGCCGCTGGCGGCGCTTCGGTATCCGGTTGGTTGATGACGGTTTCACTATAGGAAGCGCGCCATAAAAGCTGCCGATAAATGCGAACGGGACGCGTAAAAAACGCGTCAATGCCCGCGGCGGATCAGAACGTCTTGGTCACGGACAGCAGGCCCGCGGCGCGGCCCATGTCGCGCCCGCGCGTGTTGGTGTAGACGGCGCGGTCGGCGTCGGTGTCCAGATAGGCCAGCGACACCGACAGGCCCTGGCCGAAGTCTTTCGTCAGCCCCAGCTTCCAGTCGGTGTACGCGCCGTCGTCCACGTTGCGCACCAGTTGGCGGCCGACGTGGGCATTGAGCGTCAGGCCCCAGATGCCGGTATCGATATTGCCGGACAGGTCGAAGTACTGGCTGTACTTGCTGTCGGCGAATCCGAACAGGTTGGTCATGGCGATGGAGTACTTGAACGTGAGCGGACCATAGCCGATGCCGGCGTACAGCTCGGTGGTATCGGGGCTGGTGTAGTGCGACGGGTAATCGCCGGGGTAGTAGTACTGCAGGACGCCCAGGTCGACGGGCACGTCCTGCGCCAGATTGGCTTTGTAGCCTCCGTAGAAATCCATTTCCACGGGCGCGGAGACGCGGCTGTCGGCGTCGTTGAGCCAGCTGATGCTGGAGTTCCAGTTGCCGAGGTAGAAGCCGCTGGCGTGGACCACATCGAATCCGCCCTGGATGGCGGGCTTGTTGTTGGACTGCATCAGACCGCGATAACGGTACTGGCTGGCCAGCGTGACGTTCGCGGTCAGCGTAAAAGCGGGCGCGGCGGGCGGCGCTTCGGCGGCGCACGCATGGCCGGCGTGCGCGGTGGCAAGGGTCAGCAGCGCGGCCGCGGCGAGTGAGTGGCGGGGCATCGGAATCTCCTGTTGTTGGATGGGACCGCAACAATAGGATCAACCGCATAAAGGCCGAGACAACACTTGCCGGCCGCGCGTAAACGCGGCGTCAACGCCAGGCGCGCGTTTCAGCCCGCGAAGCGGTAGCCCACGCCGATCTCGGTCAGCAGATAGACGGGCTGGGCGGGATCGGCCTCCAGCTTCTGGCGCAGGTGGCCCATGTAGATCCGCAGGTAGTGGTTGCTTTCGACGTGCGAAGGCCCCCATACCTCGCGCAGCAGTTCGCGGTGCGTCATGACCTTGCCGCGATGCGCCAGCAGCGCCGCCAGCAGCCGGTACTCCATCGCGGTCAGGTGCACGTGGCGTCCGCCGCGCTCGACCACGCGGCGCGCGAAATCCACGCGCACGTCGCCGAACGCGATCTCCGCCGCATTGCCCGCGCCGCCGCGGGCGTGGCGCCGCAGCAGCACGCGCAGGCGCGCCAGCAGTTCGCTGACGCCGAACGGTTTGGTCAGGTAGTCGTCCGCGCCGGCATCCAGCGCGGCGACCTTGTCGGCCTCGGCGCTGCGCGCCGACAGCACCAGCACCGGCACCTCGGTCCAGCCGCGCAGTTCGCGGATCAGGGTCATGCCGTCCTCGTCCGGCAGGCCCAGATCCAGCACCACCGCGTCGGGCTGGCGGGTGCCGGCCTCGATCAGGCCGCGTCTGACGGTGTCGGCCTCATGCACGACGCAGCCCTCGGTTTCCAGGGCCTGGCGCACGAAGCGCCGGATATGGGCGTCATCCTCGATGAGCAGGAGGGTCGGCTGGTAATCGAACATGCGGGGCGGCGCTCAGGCGGTTTCGGGTTGGATCGGGGGCGGCGTGCCCAGCGGGAGCGTGAAGACGAACTGCGCGCCGGCCTGCTGGCCCGGCGCGTGCTCGACCCAGATTCTGCCACGGTGGGCGGCGACGATGGCCTCGCAGACGGCCAGGCCCAGGCCCACGCCGGGCGTGGCGGACTCGCGTTCGCCGCGCGTGAATTTCTCGAAGATGCGGCGTTCGGCGCCCGGCGGCACGCCGGGGCCGTTGTCGCAGACGGCCACGCGCAGCTCGCCGTCGCCGGCCGCCGCCGACAGGCGCAGCGTGCTGCCGGGCGGCGTGTACTTGGCCGCGTTCTCCAGCAGGTTGCACAGCACCCGCTCGATCAGCACGCCGTCGCATTCCACCAGCGGCAGCTGCGACAGGCTGTCGACGACGACCCGGTGCGCGGCCAGCGGCTCGCGCATGGCGGCCAGCGCCGCGCCCACCAGTTCCTCGATGGACTGCCATTCCAGCCGCAGCGGCGTGTCGCGGTTCTGCAGCCGCGCCATGTCCAGCAGGTTGGCGACCAGCGCGTGCATGCGCTGGGCCTGGTCGCGCATGGCGCGGATGGTGTCGTGCACGTCGGGCGGCAGCGCCGCCTGCTGGCGCATCAGCGTGTCGGTCATGCCGACCAGGCTGGTCAGCGGGGTGCGCAGGTCGTGCGATACCGCGGCCAGCAGCGAGTTGCGCAGCTTCTCGGATTCCATGCTGACCAGCGCCTGCTGCGCGACCTCCACGTAATGCAGGCGTTCGAGAGCGATGGCGATCAGGGTGGCGTAGGCTTCGATCTGGCGGCGCGAATCGGGGTCGGAAAACAGGCTGCGCCGCGCCGCCGCCAGCGCCAGCACGCCGCGGATGCGCATGGGCGCTTTCAGCGGCAGGTACAGCAGCGCGCCGTGCGCCAGCGTGGCGGTGCCCGCGCCGGCCGGCTGGCCGTGGTCGTAGACCCATAGGGCCACGGCGGATTCCGGCGGCGGCATGTCGGGCTCGGGCGGCGAGGCCAGTTGCAGGCGCTCGTCCATGCCCAGGATGTACAGCGCGCAGCGCGAGCCGAAGGTGGCGTGCACGAACGCGCCGGCCAGCGCGACGATCTGTTCGGGCAGCAGCGCCGACGAGAGTTCGCGCGCGAATTCGTAAAGGCTGCGGGCGTCGGCTTCGCGCTTGACCGAGGCCTGCGCCTGCAGGCGCAGCCCGGCCGTCAGCTGCCCGATCAGCAGGCCCACCGACAGCAGCACGCCGAAGGTCAGCAGGTACTGCACGTCCGACACGGCGAAGGACGCCAGCGGCTGCACGAAAAAGAAATCGAACAGCCCCACGCTGACCACCGAGGCTAGCGCCGCCGGCCCGCGGCCGTGGCGCAGCGCCACGGCCACCACCGCCAGCAGGAACAGCATGACGATGTTGGTCTGGTGCAGGGTGGGAAAGGCCAGCGCAGACAGCGCGGTGGCGCCGGCGCAATAGCACAGCGCCCAGGCGTAGCCGGCCAGCGGGCGCGCGCCGCGCTCGTCGCCGCGCCCCTTCGGCGCCAGCGCGTCGCGCACCGAGGCGGCGCTGGCGGGCAGGGGCGGGGCGCCCAGGCGGATCACATCGATCTCGGGGCAGCCGGCCGCCAGCATGTCGGCGAAGCTGTGGCGGCGCCAGAGCCAGCCCGGCGCGAGGGCGCTGGTCAGCGCGGCCGACAGCGACAGGCGCAGGCGCTGCAGGCCGGCGGCGCGGGTGCGGCCGATGACGGCCTTGGTGATGTTGTGGCGGCGCACGTAGCGCACCACCGCGTCGACCATGTCGTCGCCGGCCAGCGTTTCGCTGCGCGCGCCCAGCGAATCCGCCAGGGCCAGGCTGCGCTGCATGCGTTCGCGTTCGGCCTGCGGCGGCGGGGCCGCGCGCGGCGTGTCGATGGTGACCACGTGCAGGTCGCAGTCCAGCTGCCGGCTCAGCTGGTGGGCGCTGCGGATCACGTACTCGGCGTCGATGTCCGGGCCGATGCAGGCGACCACGGCCTCGCGCGTGCGCCATACGGATTCGATGGCGCGGTCGCGCCGGTAGGCCTGGACGTCGTCGTCCACGTGGTCGGCCGTGCGGCGCAGCGCCAGCTCGCGCAGCGCGATCAGGTTGCCCTTGCGGAAGAAGTTGCGGGTGGCGTGGCGCGCCTGCTCGGGCACGTAGACCTTGCCTTCTTTCAGGCGGCGCAGCAGCTCGTCGGCCGACAGGTCGACCAGGATCACTTCGTCGGCCGAATCGAAGACCGCGTCCGGCACGGTCTCCCAGACCCGCACCCCGGTGATGCTGCCGACCGCCATGTTCTGGCTGTCCAGGTGCTGCACGTTCAGCGTGGTCCAGACGTCGATGCCGGCCGTCAGCAGTTCTTCGATGTCCTGCCAGCGCTTGGCGTGGCGCGAGCCGGGCGCGTTCGAATGCGCCAGCTCGTCCACCAGCACCAGGTCCGGGCGCCGCGCGAGCGCGCCGTCCAGGTCGAATTCCTTCAGCAGGTGGCCGCGGTACGGCGTCTCCTTGAGCGGGAGGACGGGCAGGCCTTCGAGCAGCGCCGCGGTTTCGCGCCGGCCGTGGGTTTCGACCACGCCGGCCAGCACGTGCGCGCCCTGCGCGGCCTGGGCGCGGGCCGCCACCAGCATGGCGTAGGTCTTGCCCACGCCGGCCGAAGACCCGAAGTAGATGCGCAGCCGGCCGCGCGCCGCCTGGCGCGCGGCATCGTCCAGCGTCTTCAAGAGCGCGTCGGGGTCCGGACGCGCGCCGGCGGTATCAGCCATGAAAATAGTATGGGGTGACGGCTGGCAATACTATACGCCGCGCCATCAGCGCGCCGGCGCCAGCCGGTCCAGCGCCAGGTTCAGCGTCAGCACGTTGACCGCGGGCTCGCCCAGCACGCCCAGCCAGGGCTTTTCGGTATGCGCCTGGATCAGCGCGTCGACCTGCGCGCGCGGCAGATGGCGGGCGCGCGCCACGCGCGCGGCCTGGTAGGCCGCCGCGGCCGGGCTGATGTGCGGGTCCAGTCCGCTGCCGGACGCGGTGACCAGGTCCACCGGCACGGGCACGGGGTTGTCGGGATCGGCCGCCTTCAAGGCGGCGATGCGCGCCTGGATGGCCTCGGCCAGCGCCGGATTGCGCGGCCCCAGGTTCGAGCCGCCGGAGTTGGCGCCGTTGTATGGCGCGGGCCCGGTGGCCGACGGCCGGCCCCAGAAGTCGCCGGGCGCGCTGAACGATTGGCCGATCAGTTCGGAGCCGACGACGCGGCCGTCCTGCTCGATGAGCGAGCCGGCCGCTTCGCGCGGAAACACGGCGGCGGCGATGCCGGTGGTCAGGAACGGATAGGCCAGGCCGGTCACCAGCGACAGCGCGGCGAAGACGACCAGCGCCGGGCGCAGGATGCCGGCTTGGCGCGGCAGGGTAGCGGAGGATTTCATGATTGGTTCCTTGGAATAAGCCCGGGCCTAGGCCCAGCCCAGCGCGGCCAGCACCATGTCGATCAGCTTGATGCCGGCGAACGGCACCAGCAGCCCGCCCAGGCCGTAGATCAGCAGGTTGCGGCGCAGCAGCGTCGCCGCGCCCAGCGGGCGGTAGCGCACGCCCTTGAGCGCCAGCGGAATCAGCGCCACGATGATCAGCGCATTGAAGATCACGGCCGACAGGATGGCCGAGGCCGGCGTGGCCAGGCCCATCACGTTCAGCACCTGCAGCTGCGGATACACGGCGGCGAAGGCGGCGGGAATGATGGCGAAGTACTTGGCCACGTCGTTGGCCACGCTGAAGGTGGTGAGCGCGCCGCGGGTCATCAGCATCTGCTTGCCGATCTCCACGATCTCGATCAGCTTGGTGGGGTTGGAGTCCAGGTCCACCATGTTGCCGGCCTCCTTGGCCGCCTGGGTGCCCGAATTCATCGCCACCGCCACGTCGGCCTGCGCCAGCGCGGGTGCGTCGTTGGTGCCGTCGCCCGTCATCGCCACCAGCCGGCCTTCGGCCTGGTAGGTGCGGATCAGCTTGAGCTTGGCCTCGGGCGTGGCCTCGGCCAGGAAGTCGTCGACGCCGGCCTCGGCGGCGATGGAAGCCGCCGTGAGCTTGTTGTCGCCGGTGATCATGACGGTCTTGATCCCCATGCGGCGCAGCGCCGCGAAGCGCGACTGGATGCCGGGCTTGACGATGTCCTTCAGTTCGACCACGCCGAGCGCGCGGCTGCCGTCGCTGACCATCAGCGGCGTGCTGCCGCGGCGCGCGACGTCCTCGGCCAGCTGGCGCGCCTGCGCCGGCACCGCCGAGTCCTGCGCCGCCAGCCAGGACTGGACGGCGTCGACCGCGCCCTTGCGGATGCTACGGCCGCCGGCGTCCACGCCGCTCATGCGCGACTGGGCGCTGAAGGGCACGAACTGCGCGCCCGCCATGGGCGCGGCCGGCGCGCGCAGGAGCTTGTCGGCCAGGGCCACGATGCTGCGGCCCTCGGGCGTTTCGTCGGCCAGCGAGGCCAGGCGCGCGGCGTCGGCCAGTTCGCGTTCGGACACGCCGGGCGCGGGCAGGAAGGCCGAGGCCTGGCGGTTGCCGAAGGTGATGGTGCCGGTCTTGTCCAGCAGCAGCACGTCCACGTCTCCGGCGGCCTCGACCGCGCGTCCCGAGGTGGCGATGACGTTGGCGCCCATCATGCGGCTCATGCCGGCCACGCCGATGGCCGACAGCAGCCCGCCGATGGTGGTGGGGATCAGGCAGACCAGCAGCGCCACCAGCACGGTCACGGTGACCGCGGCGCCCGCGCCGGCGGCGTCGACCGCGTAGATCGAGAACGGCAGCAGGGTCGCCACCACCAGCAGGAACACCACCGTCAGGCCGACCAGCAGGATGGTGAGCGCCAGTTCGTTGGGCGTCTTCTGGCGCTTGGCGCCTTCGACCATGCCTATCATGCGGTCCAGGAAGCTCTCGCCCGGGTCGGCCTCGATGCGCACGAAGATCCAGTCAGACAGCACCCGCGTGCCGCCGGTGACCGAGGAGAAGTCGCCGCCGGACTCGCGGATCACCGGCGCGGATTCGCCGGTGATGGCGCTTTCGTCCACCGAGGCGACGCCGGCCAGCACCTGGCCGTCGCCGGGTATGGTCTCGCCCGCTTCGACCAGCACCACGTCGCCGCGGCGCAGCAGGCCGGACGGCTGGCTGACCGCCAGGCCGCGCCATTCGGCCGGCTGCGCGTGGCGCGCGTCGGCCTCGCGCCAGCCCTTGAGCAGGCGGGCGTTCACGGTGGTGCGCAGGCCGCGCAAGGCGGCGGCCTGCTGCTTGCCGCGGCCTTCGGCCAGGGCCTCGGCGAAATTGGCGAACAGCACGGTGAACCACAGCCACGCGGCGATCGCCAGGATGAAGCCGGCGGGCGCGTCGGCCATGCCGCGCAGGGCCATGACCCACAGCACGGTCGTCAGGATGCTGCCCGCGTAGACCACGAACATCACGGGGTTCTTCAACTGCGCCGCCGGCGATAGCTTGCGCAGGCTTTCCAGCAGGGCGGGGGCGACCAGCGCGCCCGACCACAGTCCGAAGCCGCGTTCCTGCGGGGCGGCGGCAGGGACGTGGGCGGCGCCGCCCGCGGCGCCGAAGGCGGAGGTTTCAATCTTGGCCATTTTCATATTCCAGTTATGCGGCGCTACCGCATCAAGTGTTCGGCGACCGGCCCCAAGGCCAGCGCGGGCACGTAGGTCAGCGCGCCCACCATCAGCACCGCGCCGATCAGCAGGGTCACGAACAGCGGACCGGTCGTGGGCATGCTGGCCGGACCGGCGGGCAGGCGGCGCTTGGCGGCCAGCGAGCCGGCCAGCGCCAGCACCGCGACGATGATGGCGAAGCGGCCGAACCACATGGCCGCGCCGAGCAGGACGTTGTAGAAGGGCGTGTTGGCCGACAGGCCGGCGAAGGCGCTGCCGTTGTTGTTCGCCGCCGAGCTGAGGGCATAGAGGATTTCCGAAAAACCGTGGATGCCCGGGTTCAGCACGCCGGCCTGGCCGGCGGCGACGGACACGGCCAGCGCCGTGCCGCCCAGCACCAGCAGCGGCGTGGCCAAGATGACGATGGACACCATCTTCATGTCGTGGGCCTCGATCTTCTTGCCCAGGTATTCGGGACTGCGGCCTATCATCAGCCCGGCGATGAACACGGCCAGGATGGCGCAGGCCAGCATGCCGTACAGGCCCGAACCCACGCCGCCGAAGACCACCTCGCCCAGCTGCATCAGCAGCATCGGCGTGAGCCCGCCCATCGCGGTGAACGAATCGTGCATGCCGTTGACCGCGCCGCAGGAGGCCGCCGTGGTGACGGTGGCAAACAGCGAGGTCACGGCGATGCCGAAGCGGGTTTCCTTGCCTTCCATGTTGCCGCCGGACACCGAGGCGCCGGCCTGCGCGGCCATGGGATTGGGCTGCTGCTCGAAGTAGCCGGCCGACAGCGCGAACGCGCCGAACAGCAGCGTCATGGCCGCCAGGATCGCGATGCCCTGGCGCCGGCTGCCCACCATCTCGCCGAACGAGAAGCACAGCGCCGCCGGGATCGCCAGAATGGCCAGCATCTCCAGGAAGTTCGCCAGCGCCGTGGGGTTTTCGTACGGATGCGAGGAGTTGGCGTTGAAGAAGCCGCCGCCGTTGGTGCCCAGCAGCTTGATCGATTCCTGCGAGGCCACCGGGCCCATGGCCAGCGTCTGGGTCTGGCCGGCCAGGGTCTGGACTTCCTGGTAGGCGCTGAAGTTCTGGATCACGCCCTGGCTGACCAGCGCCAGCGCCAGCACCAGCGACAGCGGCAGCAGCACGTACAGCGTGCAACGCACCATGTCGGCCCAGAAATTGCCCACCGTAGTGGAGCAATGGCGCGCCAGGCCGCGCACCAAAGCGAACAGCACGGCGATGCCGGTCGCGGCCGAGACGAAGTTCTGCACCGTCAGCGCCAGCATCTGGGTCAGGTAGCTCATGGTGGACTCGCCGCCGTAGCCCTGCCAGTTGGTGTTGGTGACGAAGCTGATGGCGGTGTTCAGCGCCGAGTCCGGCGCCACCGCGCCCAGGCCGGCGGGGTTCAGGGGCAGCACGCCCTGCAGGCGCTGCAGGGCGTAGACCGCCGCGATTCCCACGATGTTGAAGGCCAGCACGGCCAGGGCGTAGCGCTGCCAGCCCATTTCGGCCTGGGGGTCTATGCCGGCCAGCCGGTAAATGCCGCGTTCCAGCGGGCGGCCCCAGGCCGTCAGCCGGGACTGCGGGTTTTCCATGGCCGCGCGGATATACCGCCCCAGAAACGGCGCGACGGCCAGCAGGACCGCCAGGTAGGCGGCGAGCAATCCGATGAATTCGGCGGACATCAGAATTTCTCCGGTTTGAACAGCGCCACCAGCAGGTAGACGAACAACAGGGCGGCGGTCACGCCGCTCAGCCAATAAAGCGCGTTCATGCCCGTGCTCCCGAAGACAGGGCCAGGCAGAAGCGCAGCAGGGCGTAGGTCAGCCCCGCCAGCACGGCGAAAATGGCGATATAGAAGGCATCCACGTTTTTCTCCCGAAAGCGGACGGCCCGCGCGCCGGCAGGCGCGGCCAGGGCCGATCAGGACACCGGCAGGTTACGCAGCGGGGGGTAAAAACGGGGTATAGGTTTGGCGGGGCGGGATAAATGAAACGTAAAAACGAAAAATCCCAATATTTAGGATGTTTCGATCGAAATGCACTTATATGGTGCAGCGAATATGTAAATGAATGCTCCTTCTTAGGGCATTCCCCTAGTGTGACAATCCCGCTACTGGTGCAGAATCTCATCCCATGCAGGTGAGGAGACAAAGCCCTGCATGGGCAAATACCGGCGGCACCGGTACATAAAAAAAGTAAGCAGTACCCAGAAAAAAAGCAAAACGCACAACGGCTGGCACCTGGTAGTGCCAGCCGTTGTCGCATAAAAAGCCGGCATTGCTTCCGCAGGGGGCTTTTCAAGCGCCGCGTTTTCGCGACATTCAGGCGGAGCCCCGCTCACCCTAGTTATGCCGGAATCGCGTCATTCACACCCTGATCCCGCACCGACTCCCTATTGGCGCCGCAACCTGCGGCTGATTCTGCTGCTGCTCGCCATCTGGGCGGCGCTGACCTTCGTTCCCTCGTATTTCGCCCGCAGCCTGAGCTTCGGCTTCCTGGACTGGCCCTTCGCGTTCTGGATGGCCGCCTACGGCGCGCCGCTGGCCTATCTGGTCATCATCGCCGTCTACGCCCGGACTATGAATCGCGCCGATGAACGCGCCGACGAGGCCGGGGAGGAGCGCTGATGCCGTTTTTCAGCGGCGACACGCCCCAGCAGTTCCGCCTGCGCCTGCGGCGTATCTACGTGCTGTACACCGCCGGCTTCGCGCTGATGATCCTGCTGATGGCGCTGGCCGAGATCCTGGGCATGCCGCGCAACTGGATCGGCTACGTGTTCCTGCTGGTGACGGTCAGCCTGTACGCGGGCATCGGCATCGTCTGCCGCACCTCCGACCAGGTGGAGTACTACGTGGCCGGGCGCCGCGTGCCCGCCATCTACAACGGCATGGCCACCGCGGCCGACTGGATGTCGGTGGCTTCCTTCATCGGCGTGGCCGGCACGCTGTACCTGACCGGCTACGGCGGGCTGGCCTACATCATGGGCTGGACCGGCGGCTACGTGCTGGTGGCGATGCTGCTGGCGCCCTATCTGAGGCGCTTCGGCCAGTACACGATTCCCGACTTCATGGGCGCGCGCTACGGCGGCAACATGCCGCGCATGGCCGGCGTGGCCTGCGCGATCCTGTGCTCCTTCACCTATCTCGTGGCGCAGATCTACGGCGTGGGCATCATCACCACGCGCATGACCGGCATATCGTTCGAGCTGGGCATTTTCGTGGCGCTGGGCGGGATGCTGGTGTGCTCCTTCCTGGGCGGCATGCGCGCGGTGACCTGGACGCAGGTGGGCCAGTACATCATCCTGGTCATCGCCTACCTGGTGCCGGTGATATGGCTGTCGGTCAAGCACACCCACATGCCGGTGCCGCAGCTGTCGGCCGGCGCGGTGCTGCAGCAGGTCACCGAGAAAGAGGTGTACCTGCAGAACGACCCCTCGGAGATCGAAGTGCGGCGCCTGTGGCAGCAGCATGCCGACGACATGGCGCGGCGCGTGGCGGCCCTGCCGGAATCCTGGACCCTGGAAAAGGACAAGCTGCGCAGCCGGCTGGCCCAGCTGAACGCGAGCGAGGCGCCGATGGTCGAGATCCGTTCGGCCGAGCGCGAACTGGCCAGCTACCCGGCCAGCGTGGAAGAGGCGCGCACGGTGTGGTCGCAGGCGCGCGCCACGTTCGAGGCGCGCGCCGCGCCGCCCACCCCGCATGCCGAGCCTTTTCCGGCCAAGGACGCCGAAGAGCGGCGCAATATGCGCGTGAATTTCCTGGCGCTGGTGCTGTGCCTGATGCTGGGCACCGCCGGCATGCCGCATATCCTGATGCGCTCGTACACCACGCCCTCCATCATCGAGGCGCGCCGTTCGGTGTGCTGGTCGCTGCTGTTCATCCTGCTGCTGTATTTCATGGCGCCGGCGCTGGCGCTGCTGGTGAAGTACGAGGTCTATACCCAGGTGGTGGGCTCCAGCTTCCTCAGCCTGCCCAACTGGGTGCACGCCTGGAGCGCGGTCGACAGCAACCTGCTGGACGTCACCGACCTCAACCGCGACGGTATCGTGCAGCTGAGCGAGATCAGCATGGGGGCGGACGTGGTTGTGCTGGCCATGCCGGAGATCGGCGGGCTGCCCTATGTGATCTCGGGCCTGGTGGCGGCGGGCGGGCTGGCCGCCGCGCTGTCCACGGCCGACGGGCTGCTGCTGACCCTGTCCAACTCGCTGTCGCACGACATGTGGTATCGGATGGTGTCGCCGCGCATGTCGGCCGCGCGCCGGGTGATGGTGTCCAAGATCCTGCTGCTGCTGGTGGCGTTCGGCGCGGCCTGGGTGGCGGCGCGCAAGCCGGCGGACATTCTCTTCATGGTGTCGGCGGCGTTCTCGTTCGCCGCCTCCTCGTTCTTCCCGGCCCTGGTGATGGGCGTGTTCTGGCGGCGCGCCAACAAATGGGGGGCGACGTTCGGCATGGCGGCGGGGCTGGCGGCGACTTTCGCCTATATGACGCACACGCATCCGTGGCTGCGCGAATGGGTGCTGGGCGTGTCGCGCACGCAGCCGGTGGACCTGTGGTGGGGCATCCAGCCGATCGCCGCCGGCGTCTTCGGCGCGCCGGTGGCGTTCCTGACGATCATCGTGGTGTCCCTGCTGACGCCGGCGCCGGACAGGGCCACGCTGGCGCTGGTGGACTACCTGCGCAGCCCGGGCGCGGCCCGGCCGCAGAGCGAGAATCCCTAGCAGGCGCCGGGGTCGGGATTGCGCGGGTCGGCGCAGGCCGCCCACGCCCGTTGCGGCATGGCGGGCAGCAGCGCGTAGATCTGGCCCGGCGCCCACAGCCAGTGCACCAGGCCGGGCGACTGCCGGATTGCATCCCAGATGCGCCGGCCCTGGGCGGATGACAGCGTGAAGCGGCCGTCGCCGCCGCTGGTGCCGCTGGCGAGCACGGCGGCGGGATCGCTGGCGGCCGCGTACAGGCTGGCGTCGTCCGCGTCGCGCGTCTGCACGATGGACCAGGCGTAGCCATACGAATCCAGTGCGGGCGGCGTCCAGTCGGGGCCCGGCACGATGAGCGCGGGATTGGCCGTTTCCATGGCCCGGTACGGCAGGGCGCCGTCCTGCCGCAGATAGCGCCGGGCGGGCCGGCCCTGCTCGTCGTATACCACCACTTCCTGCGGCTGGTCGCGGCCTTCCGGATAAAGCAGGGTGCGCAGCAGACGGCCCGCCGCGTCGTGCACATAGCGGGCCTGGGGCCGCGGAGCACCGTTGCACGAGCCCTTGCCCAGTTCGGCCAGCCAGCCGTGCTCGTCGTAGCGCAGGCAGTGGCGTTCGGACTGGCTGCGGCTGCCGTCCCAGGCGCGCCAGCGCTGTTCGTAGCCGCTCAGGCGGCTGGTTTCGTCGTAGTAATAGCGGATTTCCTGGTCGGGCGCAGGCAGGCTGGCGGCGGGCGAGGCGAGCGCTTCTTCCACGGTGCGCGGGTTGTACAGGGCGATGCCGCACAGATGCCTGGCGCCGTCGGCGCCGCGTTCGTAGCGCAGCAGCGTGGTCGCGATGCGCGCGCCGGGTTCGGCGGCATAGACCGACCAGTCCACCCGTTCGGCCCAGATGTAGGGGACGGCGCGCGCGCCGGTTTCCACGCCCGCCGGGGGCTGCCAGGTCTTGATCCGCGAGCCGTCCAGGCCGAGGAGTGTATTGGTTTCGTCGAGCCGGACGTCGGCCGCCAGCGTCTCTTTATGGCCGGACGCGGCCAGCGGCGTGCACAGGGCATGGGCCAGCCCCGGGGCCAGCAGCAGCGCCGTCAAGGCGGCCAGGGCGGTTCGGTCAGAGCGCGGCATTGTGCAGATGGACGATGAGGCCCCAGAGTTCGCTGCTGACGCCGCCCAGGCGCAGCGTCCCGTCGCGCGATTCCATCAGCAGGAAGGGATAGGCCTTGCGTTCCAGCGTGCCGGCCGGCGGCAGCCGGTAAGGGGTGAAATTCTCGGGCGATTTCAGGTAAGTGTTGGCCATGTCGCCCGCGTCCACGTGCATGTACCAGACCGTCAGCTCGGGGCCTTTCAGGGCGGGGTCGGTTTTGGGATAGACGCCGCCCTGGCCGGCGGGGATGGCGTTTTGCAGCACGCCCATGAAGACCCGGCGCGGGCCGTAGCGGGCAACGTACGTGCCGTCGTCGCCGCGCTGCGTGAAAGTGCCCCGGATGAACGCCGCCGCGCGCGACCCCGGCACCACGGTGCGTGCGAACAGCGCGTCCAGCTGCGCGTCGCTGAGCGGCCGGCGGGCGGCCGACAGCCGCTCGATGTCCTGCGTGAAAGCCTGGAACCAGGCCCGGTAGCGCTTCAATTCAGCCGCCCGGTTGAACTCCTGCGCCAGAGCCGCGCGCGAAAGCAGGCCGCCCAGCCAGCCCAGGCAGAATCCGGCCGCCAGCAGCCGGCGCCGGGCCGTGTGCGCGGAGGCGTTCAATGCGCGACGGATTTGGAGAACACGTTCATCACCACCACGCCGGCGATGATGAGCCCGATGCCGATCAGGGCCGGCGCGTCCAGGTGCTGCTTGAACAGCACCGCGCCGGCGATGGAGATCAGCACGATGCCCACGCCGGACCAGATGGCGTAGGCGATGCCCACCGGGATCACGCGCAGCGTGAGCGACAGGAAATAGAACGAGATCAGGTAGCCGACCACGGTGACGATGGAGGGCGTCAGCCGGGTCAGTCCGTCGGACGCCTTGAGCGCGCTGGTCGCGAAGATTTCCGCGATGATGGCCACGGCCAGGTACAGCCACTTCATTTGCGGGCTCCTTCGGATTGGCGCAGCAGCACCAGCAGCGCGCCGGCGCCGCCTTCGCGTTCGGGCGCTTCGGAAAACGCCATGACTTCGGCCTTCTGCACCAGCCAGGTGCGCGCCTTGTCCTTGAGCACCGGCTCCAGCCCCTGCGAGCCGTAGCCCTTGCCGTGCACCACGCGCACGCAGCGGATGCCGTGTTCCAGGCATTCGTCCAGGAACGAGAGCAGGGCGTGGCGGGCCTGTTCCACGCGCAGGCCGTGCAGGTCCAGTTCGGCGCCCGCGCGCCATTGGCCGCGGCGCAGGTTGCGCGCGGTGTCGGGGGCGGCGTCGCCGCGCACGAAGGCGGTGCCGCCTTCGGACAGCAGGTGGGTGATTTCGCCGCCGTCGGAGACCCCGGCGTCGGCGCGCGCGGGCGTCTCGCCCAGCGCGTTGGCGCGGCGCAATGCCGGGGCGGGCTGCGCCGGCGGCTTGTGCGCCACGCGCGCGGATTGCGACGGCTTGAGCGGCGTGACCGACTTGAGCGTGCGCCGGAACGCGGCCAGGTCGTCCTCGGGCGCGGCTTCGGCCTTGGCCGGCGCCGCGCGCGGCGGGGCCAGGGCGGCGCGCTCGCGTTCTTCCTGGAGGTCTTTCTTCAGGCGCTTGAGGTCGGCCAGGCCGACCTTACTGCCCCGCATTCTCCAGCCACCGCTGTGCGTCCAGGGCCGCCATGCAGCCGGTGCCGGCGCTGGTGATGGCCTGGCGGTAGACGTGGTCCTGCACGTCGCCGGCGGCGAACACGCCCGGCACCGAGGTCATCGTGGCCATGCCGGACAGGCCGCTCTTGGTGACGATGTAGCCGTCCTTCATTTCGAGCTGGCCCTGGAAGATCTCGGTATTGGGCTGGTGGCCGATGGCGATGAACGCGCCGGTGGCCGCCATGTCCTCGGTGGCGCCGGTCTCGACGTGGCGCACGCGCACGCCGGTGACGCCGCCGTCGTCGCCCAGCACTTCTTCCAGCGTATGGAACAGCTTCAGTTCCATATTGCCGTTCTCGACCTTGCTCATGAGCTTGTCGACCAGGATGGGCTCGGCGCGGAACTTGTCGCGGCGGTGGATCAGGGTGACCTTGCGGCAGATGTTGGACAGGTACAGCGCCTCTTCGACGGCGGTGTTGCCGCCGCCCACCACGACCACGTCCTGGTTGCGGTAGAAAAAGCCGTCGCAGGTGGCGCAGCCCGACACGCCGCGGCCCATGAAGGCCTGCTCGGAAGGCAGGCCCAGGTACTTGGCCGACGCGCCGGTGGCGATGATGAGGGCGTCGCAGGTGTAGACCTTGCCGGTGTCGCCCGTCAGGGTGAAGGGACGCTTGGAGAGATCGACCTTGGCGATGTGGTCGAACAGCATCTCGGTGTTGAAGCGCTCGGCGTGCTTCTGGAAGCGCTGCATCAGGTCCGGACCCTGCACGCCGTCGGCGTCCGCCGGCCAGTTGTCCACATCCGTGGTGGTCATGAGCTGGCCGCCTTGGGCCAGGCCTGTAACAAGTACCGGGTTCAGGTTGGCGCGTGCCGCATAGACGGCCGCCGTGTAACCGGCGGGGCCGGAACCGAGTATCAAAACTTTAGCGTGCGTGGCAGTGGACATGGGCGGGATCTTTAGCAGGTATCTTTAGGTTGACGCCCAATTATAATGAGCCGCATGCCGCGTATCTCGACTGCTTCTCCGCGCGCTTCGCGCAATACCCGTAACGGGCCTTCGCCCCTGCAGACGCGTCTGTCCGCGTTGCTGCGCGAAGCCCGATGGATTCTGTTCGCCGCCCTGGCGGCCTGGCTCACCCTGGTGCTCGCCACCTGGAGTCCGTCCGATCCTGGCTGGTCGCATTCCGTCCCCGCCGGCGCCATCCACAACCGTGGCGGCACGCTGGGCGCCTATCTGGCCGACATCCTGCTTTATCTGTTCGGTTTTTCCGCCTGGTGGTGGGTGGTGTTGCTGCTGCACCGCGTGCGCGCGGGCTACCGCCGCCTGGCCAGCCATCTCAAGGTAACGAACGGTAAGCAGCCGGAAGTGCTGCCCCGCGTCCACTGGGAAGAGGGCATCGGATTCTTCCTGCTGCTGGTCGGCTCGCTGGGCATGGAGGCCCTGCGCCTGGCCAGCCACGGCACGCGCCTGCCGGGGGCGTCCGAAAACGCCAGCGGCGCCGGCGGCGTCATCGGCCAGACCCTGGCCGACCTGATCGGCCGCAGCATCGGCTTCACCGGCAGCACGCTGGCCTTCCTGGTCATGCTGGCGATCGGCCTGAGCCTGTTCTTCTCGTTCTCGTGGCTGTCGGTCGCCGAGCGCGTGGGTTCCTGGCTGGAAGGCCTGCTGCGCCGCGTGCGCGATTCCTACACCGCGCGCCAGGACCGCAAGGTCGGCGAGGTCGCCAAGGCCGTGCGCACCGAGCAGGTGGTGGCCAAGCAGGAAAAACTGGTCCACGAGCAGCCGGTGCGCATCGAGCCCGCCATCACCGTGGTGCCCAAGTCCGAACGGGTCGAAAAGGAAAAGCAGCAGTCGCTGTTCTTCGCCCCGTCGGGCGGCGCCGAGGGCGACCTGCCGGCCATCAGCCTGCTGGACCCGCCGCTGGCCAACCAGGAAACCGTGTCGGCCGAAACCATCGAATTCACCTCGCGCCTGATCGAAAAGAAGCTGGCCGACTTCGGCGTGTCCGTCACGGTGGTGGCGGCGCAGGCCGGCCCGGTCATCACGCGCTACGAAATCGAACCGGCCACCGGCGTCAAGGGCAGCCAGATCGTCAACCTGGCCAAGGACCTGGCGCGCGCGCTGAGCCTGGTCAGCATCCGCGTGGTGGAAACCATCCCCGGCAAGAACCTGATGGGCCTGGAACTGCCGAACCCGCGCCGCCAGATGGTGCGCCTGTCCGAGATCCTGGGGTCGCAGACCTACCACGCCAGCCATTCCGTCGTGACGATGGCGCTGGGCAAGGACATCGCCGGCAACCCGGTGGTGGCCGACCTGGCCAAGATGCCGCACCTGCTGGTGGCGGGCACCACCGGTTCGGGCAAGTCGGTGGGGATCAACGCCATGATCCTGTCGTTGCTGTACAAGGCCGACGCCTCCCACACCCGGCTGATCCTGATCGACCCGAAGATGCTCGAAATGAGCGTCTACGAAGGCATCCCGCACCTGCTGGCGCCGGTGGTCACCGACATGCGCCAGGCGTCGAACGCGCTGAACTGGTGCGTGGGCGAGATGGAAAAGCGCTACCGCCTGATGAGCAAGATGGGCGTGCGCAACCTGGCGGGCTACAACACCAAGATCCGTGAAGCCATCAAGCGCGAGGAACCGATCCCGAATCCGTTCTCGCTGACGCCGGACGCGCCCGAGCCGCTGTCGCCGCTGCCCACCATCGTGGTGGTCATCGACGAGCTGGCCGACCTGATGATGGTCGTGGGCAAGAAAATCGAAGAGCTGATCGCGCGCCTGGCGCAGAAGGCGCGCGCGGCCGGCATCCACCTGATCCTGGCCACCCAGCGCCCCAGCGTGGACGTCATCACCGGCCTGATCAAGGCCAACATTCCCACGCGCATCGCCTTTCAGGTCTCGTCCAAGATCGACTCGCGCACCATTCTCGACCAGATGGGTGCCGAAACCCTGCTGGGCCAGGGCGACATGCTCTACATGCCGCCGGGCACCGGCCTGCCGGTGCGGGTGCACGGCGCCTTCGTGAACGACGATGAAGTCCACCGCGTGGTCGAAAGCCTGAAGTCGCAGGGCGAGCCCAACTACATCGAAGGCCTGCTCGAAGGCGGCCTGGACGGCGACGGCGAAGGCGCCAGCAGCGTCACCGGCATTGGCGGCGACGCCGAATCCGATCCGATGTACGACCAGGCCTGCGAAGTGGTGCTCAAGCACCGCCGCGCCTCGATCTCGCTGGTGCAGCGCCACCTGCGGATTGGTTACAACCGTGCGGCGCGGTTACTGGAGCAGATGGAGCAATCGGGTATGGTGTCGGCGATGCAATCCAACGGCAATCGCGAGATCCTGGTTCCCGCGGCGGCCGCCCGTGAGGAAGCCTGATGAAGACGTTACGCCGACTGGCCGCCGTGGCGGCCCTGACCCTGGCGCCCGCCGTGGCGCTGGCCGCCAGCGCGCAGGAACAGCTGCGCGCCTTCGTGGCCACGGTCTCGTCCGCCACCGGTTCGTTCTCGCAATACACCGTGAACAACCAGGGCCGCACGCAGCCGGCCCAGACCGGCGTGTTCTCGTTCCAGCGCCCCGGCAAGTTCAAGTGGGCCGTGCAAAAGCCCTATGAGCAGCTGGTGGTGTCCGACGGCCGCAAGGTGTCGCAGTTCGATCCCGACCTGGCCCAGGTGACCGAGCGCAAGGTCGACGCCGCCATCGGCACCTCGCCGGCGGCCATCCTGTTCGGCTCGGGCTCGCTCGAACAGTCGTTCGACGTCTCGGCGCTGCCGTCCAAGGACGGCGTCGACTGGCTGCGCGCCAAGCCGCGCACCGCGGACGCGGGGTTCTCGCGCGTGGATATCGGCATGAAGAACAACCTGCCGGTGCGCGTCGAACTGCTGGATTCCTTCGGCCAGACCACGCGCGTGGACCTGTCCAACATTTCCGCCAATCCCCAGCTTTCCGCCAAGGAATTCGAATTCGTCGCCCCGAAGGGTGTCGATGTCGTGAAGATGTGAGCGGCGCGCGGCGCCCCACGACCCACGACCTTTCGTCAGCCGGCGCGCTTGTACGCCACGCAATCCACCTCGACCTTGGCGTCGACTACCAGCGACGACTGCACGCAGGCGCGGGCCGGCGGATGGTCGCCGAAGTACTCCCTGAACACCTTGTTGAACGAGGCGAAGTCGCGCGCGTCGTCCAGCCATACGCCGCAGCGCACCACGTGCTCGCGCCCGTAGCCCGCTTCGTGCAGGATGCCCAGCACCTGTTCGATGGCCTTGCGGCTCTGGGCGACGATGCCGCCTTCGATGACTTCGCCGTGCTCCATCGGCACCTGGCCGGACACGTACAGCCAGCCGTCGGCCTCGACCGCGCGGGCGAACGGCATGTGCGAGCCGCCCTGGCCGGTGCCGCCGGCGACTCCGTAGCGCTTGATGCCGTTGTCGTCGGCGGTGGAAGCGTTGCTCATGGCTTTCTCCTTGGAATGATGATGCGCGGTTAAACGAAATTCCTGCGCAGGTCGCCGTTGCGCGGCAGCCAGCGGCCGGCGCGCTCGCCGGTGGGCTGGCCGTGGCGGTACGACAGCGCGCCGTTGACCCACACCGCCTCGATGCCGGCGGCGGTCTGCACCGGAGCGTCGAAGGTGGCGCGGTCGATGACCGTGGCCGGATCGAACAGCACCAGATCGGCATGATAGCCCTCGCGCAGCAGGCCGCGTTCGGCCAGGCCGAAGCGCGCCGCCGACAGGCCGGTCATCTTGTGCACCGCCTCGGCCAGCGGAAACAGGCCCACGTCGCGGCTGTAGTGGCCCAGCACGCGCGGAAACGCGCCCCACAGCCGCGGGTGCGGCATGGGATCGTTGGGCAGGCCGTCCGATCCCACCATGGTGAGCCGGTGCGACAGCACGCGGCGCACGTCGTCCTCGTGCATGTTGTGGTAGACGGCGCCGGCCGGCTGCAGCCGCGCGGCCGCCTCCAGCAGGCTCACGCCCCAGTCGGCGGCGATGGCGGCCAGCTTGCGGCGGGCCTGCTCGGGATGCGGCACGGACCAGGTGATGTCGATGTCGAACTCGTCGGTGACCTGCTTCAGATCCAGCGTGGACGAGCTGGCCGAATAGGGATAGCAGTCGCAGCCCACGTGCTGCAGCCGTCCCGCGTTCTCCAGCGAGGACAGCACTTCGCGCGTGCGGCCCCAGTTGCCGGCGCCGGCGCATTTCAGGTGCGACACCACCACCGGCACGCGCGCATGGCGCGCGATGTCGTAGGCCTCCTGCATGGCTTCCAGGATGGTGGCGAATTCCGAGCGCAGGTGGGTGGTGTAGAGCGCGCCGAATTCGTCCAGCGCCTCGGCCAGCAGCTTGACTTCGTCGGTGTCGGCCTCGAAGGCGGAAGCGTAGGCCAGGCCGGTGCTCAGGCCGATGGCGCCGTGGGCCAGCGCCTCGCGCAATTGCGCGCGCATCGCCAGGATTTCGGCATGCGTGGCGGGCCGGTCGAGCCGGTCCATGTGGTTGCTGCGCAGGGCGGTATGGCCCACCAGCGCCGCCACGTTGACGGCGGGGCCGGCGGCCTCGATGGCGCGGGTGTAGTCGGCGAAGCTGGGGTAGCTGAAGTCTTCGCGCCCGCCCAGCAGGTTCATCGGGTCCGGCGGTTCGCCGCGCAGGGTCACGGGCGAGGCGCTGATGCCGCAGTTGCCCACCACCACGGTGGTCACGCCCTGCGACAGCTTGGGCAGCATGCCGGGCGTGCGGATGACGTTGGTGTCGTCGTGCGTGTGCACGTCGATGAAGCCGGGCGCCAGCGCCAGGCCGGCGCCGTCGATGCGCTGGCGCGCCTGCGCGCCGGGCAAGTCGCCGATGGCGGCGATGCGTCCGCCGTCCAGGGCCACGCTGGCCCGGTAGGCGGCGCCGCCGGTGCCGTCCAGGACCTGCACATTGCCGATGAGGGTGTCGTACATCTCGTGTTTCCGTTCAATCGCCCAGCGGCAGGCGGTTGGGGCCACCCCGGTGTTCGTCCAGCACCAGCTTGATGCGGCGCAGGCGTTCGCGGTTTTCTTCCTGGTTCAGCATGGCCAGCTCGGTCGAGAGCAGGTCGATGGCCAGCATCATGGCGTAGCGCGAGGCCGAGGGCTTGTAGATGAAATCGGTTTCGTCGGTGCGGATCGGCAGCACCACGTCGGCCAGCGCGGCCAGCTCGGAGGTGGCGTCCGTGATGGCCACCAGGCGCGCGCGGTACTGCTTGACGATGCGGGCCGCGCCCACGATTTCCGGCGTCAGGCCGGAAGCCGACAGCACCAGCACCGCGTCGCGCTCGTCCAGCGTGGCCGCCACCATGCGCAGCAGCACGGCGTCGCTGTAGACCGCGATGGGATAGCCCAGCCGCACCAGGCGCGATTGCACTTCCTGCGCCAGCATGGCCGAGGCGCCGCCCATGCCGAATACGTAGATCATGCGCGCGCCGTCCAGCCTGGCGGCGGCGGCCTCGAACAGCGGCTCGGTGAAGACCGGCAGATGGGCGCGCAGCGTGCTTTCGATGTCGCCGTAGATGCGCGCGTAGAACGTGCTTTCCTCGGCCGGCGCGCTCGGGTCCAGGAAGCGGCTGCCGACCGTGCTGGCCTGGGCCAGCTTCATCTTCAGGTCGCGCGTATCGTCGCAGCCGACGGTGCGGGCGAAGCGCGAGATGGTGGCGATGCTGACGCCGGCCTTGGCCGCCAGCTGGTCGACGGTGGCGCTGGCGCTCCAGATGATGTCGTCCAGGATGGCGTCGGCCACCTTGCGCTCGGTCACGCTCAGTGCGTCGCGCCGGCTGCGTATCTGGAAGACGATGTCGCGGATGATGTTCATGGAGATTCCTGGTTTACCGGGCCAGCTCGGGATCGTCGAGGCGCGAACAGGCCGCGTAATGGCCGGGGCCCACGTTGATCGTCTGGACGGCGGTCGTCGCGCAGGCCTCGATCGCGTGCGGGCAGCGCGTGCGGAACACGCAGCCGGAGGGCGGATCGACCGGGCTGGGAATGTCGCCCTTGAGCAGGATACGCGAACGCGGGGCGCGCGGATCGGGCACGGGCGCGGCCGACAGCAGCGCGCGGGTGTAGGGATGGCGGGGGCTGGCGTAGACCTCGCGGGTCGGGCCGCGCTCCATCACGCGGCCCAGGTACATCACCACGACCTCGTCGCACAGGTAGTCCACCACCGCCAGGTCATGGGCCACGAACAGCATGGTCAGGCCCAGGTCGCGCTGCAGGTCCTGCAGCAGGTTCAGCACCTGCGCCTGCACCGACACGTCCAGGGCCGAGACCGGCTCGTCGGCCACGATGAAGTCCGGCTCCACCGCCAGCGCGCGGGCGATGCCGATGCGCTGGCGCTGGCCGCCGGAGAACTCGTGCGGATAGCGGCGGGCGTGGTCGGCGTTCAGCCCCACGCGCTCCAGCAGTTCGCCGATGCGGGCGGCGCGGCGGTGCTGCGCCAGCTTGTGGGTGTCCAGCGCCTCGCCCAGGATCTCGGCCACGGTCATGCGCGGATTGAGGCTGGCGTACGGGTCCTGGAACACGATCTGCATGCGGCGGCGCCACGGCAGCATCTGTTTTTCGGAAAGCGTGGTGATGTCCTCGCCGTCGAACAGGATGCGGCCGGCGGTGGGGGCGAACAGGCGCAGCAGCGCGCGGCCCGTGGTGGTCTTGCCCGAGCCGGATTCGCCGACCAGGCCGACGATGGTGTTGCGCGGCACGTCGAAGCTGACGCCGTCGACCGCGCGCACCATGGGCGCGTGGCGCGCCTGCGACGTGGGGAAATGGACCTTCAGGTCCTGGATCTGCACCAGCGGCGCTTCGGCGCGTACGGGAGCCGGTCGGTTCGTCATATCGGGTTCACCTTGATGCAGCGCGCGCGGTGGTCGTTCTGCACCGGCACGAGTTCGGGCACGGCCGCCAGACAGTCGTCGGCGGCCAGCGGGCAGCGCGGCGCGAACGTGCAGCCCGGCGGCAGCGACAGCACGCTGGGCACGTTGCCGGGAATGGCGCGCAGGCGCTCGCCCGAGGCCAGCAGCGCGGCGGTGGGAATGCAGGACAGCAGACCGCGGGTGTAGGGGTGGCTGGGCTTTTCGAACAGGTCGTAGACGTCCGCGTCCTCGACCACGCGGCCCGCGTACATCACGGCCACGCGATGCGCGATCTCGGCCACCACGCCCAGGTTGTGCGTGATGAACAGGATGCTCATGTTCATCTCGGCCTGCAGCCGGCGCAGAAGGTCCAGGATCTGCGCCTGCACGGTCACGTCCAGCGCGGTGGTGGGCTCGTCGGCGATCAGCACCGCCGGATTGCAGGCCAGGGCCAGCGCGATCATCACGCGCTGGCGCATGCCGCCCGACATCTGGTGCGGATACTCCTTGACGCGCCGGTCGGCGGCCGGGATTTCGACGCGCTCCAGCATTTCGCGGGCGCGCTTGAGCGCCGCGGCGTACGAGCCGCCTTCATGCTGCAGCACGGCTTCGGCGATCTGGTCGCCCACCGTGTACAGCGGATTCAGGCTGGTCATGGGCTCCTGGAAGATCATCGCGATCTCCGCGCCGCGGATGCGGCGCAGCGTCGCCGCCGAAGCGCGGGCCAGATCGTGCTGCGCGCCCTGGCGGTCGCGAAACAGGATGCGCCCGCCTTCGATGCGGCCGGCCGGCTTGGGCAACAGGCCCATGATGGAAAGACTGGTCACGGACTTGCCGGAGCCCGACTCGCCGACGATGGCCAGCGTCTCGCCGCGGGCCAGGTCGAAGGTCACGCCGTCGACCGACTTGGCGACGCCGTCGCGGCTGTGGAACCAGGTCTGCAGGCCTTCCACGGAAAGCACGATGTCTCGGGTGCTTGCGGTCATGATTACAGCTCCTTGCGCAGGCGCGGATCGAGGACGTCGCGCAGCCCGTCGCCCACCAGTTGCAGCGACAGCACGGACAGCACGATGGCGATGCCGGGGAAGATCATGATCCAGTCGGCCGAGCCCATGTACTGCTGGCCGGCGTTGATCATGGTGCCCCAGGTCGGAATGTCGGGCGATACGCCCACGCCGAGAAACGACAGCCCGGCTTCGGCCAGGATGGCGTAGGCGAAAATGAAAGTGCCCTGCACCAGCAGCGGCGAGACCAGGTTACGCAGCACGTGCACCGTGACGATGCGCCAGGTCGGCACGCCCAGCGCGCGCGCCGCTTCCACGAAAGGCAGCTCGCGGATCACCAGCGTCGAGGCGCGCACGATGCGGGCCAGGCGCGGCGTATAGACGATGCCCAGCGCGATCACCACGTTGATCAGCGAGGGGCCGAGCGCGGCCACCAGCGAGATCGCCAGCAGGATGTCGGGAAAGGCCATCATGGCGTCGATCAGCCGCGAGACGAACTTGTCGGCCGAACGGAAGAAACCGGCGGCCAGGCCCAGCGCGATGCCCAGGATGCTGGAGACGATCACCACGGAAAAGCCCACCATCAGCGACAGCCGGCCGCCGTAGATGACGCGGCTGAACACGTCGCGGCCGAAATCGTCGGTGCCGAACCAGTGCGCCGCGCCCGGCGCCTTCAGCCGGTTCATGATGGACAGCTTGAACGGATCGTAGGGGCTGACCCACGGCGCCAGCAGCGCCGCGGCCACCAGCACGGCGATGACGACCAGGCTCACCAGCACCGTCTTGCGCGCCACCAGCAGGCGCAGCACCTGCCAGCGGTCGGCGCCGGAATTCGGGGAAGTTGCGATAGCCATATCAGATCAGTAACGCACTCGAGGATCGACCAGCAGGTACAGCAGGTCGATGAAAAGATTGATCAGGACGTAGATGGCCGCGATGATCAGCAGCGCGCCCTGGATGACGGGGTAGTCGCGGCGCAGCACCGCCGACACCACCAGGCTGCCCACGCCGGGCAGGCCGAACACGGTCTCGGTCACGACCGCGCCGCTGATCAGCAAGGCGGTGGTCAGGCCCAGCACCGTCAGGATCGGGATCAGCGCGTTGCGCACGGCGTGCTTGAGGATCACCTTGCGCTCGGGCAGGCCCTTGGCGCGCGCGGTGCGCACGTAGTCGTCGCGCAGCACGTCCAGCATGCTGGCGCGGATGAAGCGGGTGATCAGCGCCGAGTTCACCAGGCCCAGCACCACCGCCGGCAGGATCAGGTGCGACATGCGCGTGGCGAGCGAGGCGTCCGGGCCGCCGTAGCCGGCCACCGGCAGCCAGCCCAGCTTCACCGAGAACAACTGCATCAGCAGCAGCCCCAGCCAGAAGCTGGGCACGCTGGAGGTGAACATCGAGAACGACAGCACCGACTGGTCCAGCGTGGTGCCGCGCTTGACCGCCGACAGTATCCCCACCGGCAGCGCGATGGCGCTGGCGATCAGCAGCGACAGCAGCGTCAGCAGCAGCGTGGGTTCGGCGCGGTCGGCCAGCGCCGCCAGCACCGGCTTGTTCATGAAGATGGACTGGCCCAGGTCGCCCTGGGCCAGCTTGCCCAGCCACGACAGGTACTGCACCGCCATGGGCTGGTCCAGCCCCAGCTGCGCGCGCAGCGCGGCGATGTCCTGCTGGCTGGCCTGCGGGCCCAGCATCACCGCGGCGGGATCGCCCGGCGTGATGCGGATGATCACGAACACGATGGTCGCGACGATGAACATCACGGCCACCAGCCCGACCAGCCGGTTCAAGAGATAGCGCAACACGATGAAAGCCCCGAAAAAATTGGAACGCCGAAGGACGTGGAGGGCGGCGCGAACCGCCATGCCCCCCGCGCCCTCAAACCATTACTTCGCCGCCTTCCACGCATTCCAGAAGTACGGCCACGGCACGGCCCGGGTCCCTTGCAGCGACGGCGAGCGCGCGGCCTGCGCATTGAAGTCGCCGACCTTGATGAAAGGCACCTCGTCATACACCGCCTGCTGCACGTCGGCCCAGCGCTTGACGCGTTCTTCCTGCGTGCGGGCCTGATTGAAGGCGTCCAGCACCTGGTTGCGGCGCGGCGTGTCCCACCAGCCCGGCGCGTCCTTGGACGGGAAGTCGATCAGCGCGGGCTCGGGCAGGAACGGGCTGTGGGTAATGAAGATGTCCCACAGCGCCGGGTCCTGGCGGCGCTGGGTCAGCGTGGCCCAGTCCACCACCTGCATGTCCACCGTGAAGCCGGCGGCCTTCAGGTATTCGGCGGCCACCAGCGCCATCTTGTAGTGGAACTCGTACTGCTGGCTGGTCAGGATGCGGATCTTGCGGTCCTGCACCTGCGCGCCGTCCACCAGCTTCTTGGCCGCGGCGGCGTCGCCCTTGTTGTAGACCTTGCCGCCCAGCGAGGTGGCCCACGGGAAGCCTTCGGGATACAGGTCGCCGTTGAGCTTGTAGAAATCCTTGTTGCCGAACGCGGCGTACAGCATGTCCTCTTCGTTCAGCGCGAGCTGCACCGCCTGGCGCACGGCCAGATTGGACATGATGCCCTGCTTGGTGTTGAGCACCAGCCGGGGCCAGCCGAAAGGCTTGAGCATGACCGGATCGGAACGGCCGTTCTTGAGCTTGGGCAGCGACTCCACCGGCAGGGCGTCGACGTAGTCGAACTGGCCGGCCACCGCGCTTTCGACGCGGGTATTGGCGTTGCTGACCGGCACGAAGCGGATTTCGTCCAGGTATTGCTTGCGCGCGCCGCCGTAGCCGTCGGGCTCGCCATCGCGCTGCTTGTAGCCTTCGAAGCGGACCAGCTGGATGTACTGGTCGGGCACGCGCGCCTTCAGCTGATAGGGGCCGGTGCCGACGAACTCGGTCAGGGCGGGCGCGATCTTGCCCTTGGGCATGATGATGGCGGCGCTGTTGTTCATCGCCAGCAGCGCGGTCAGCGGCGCATAGGGCTGCTTGAGCGTGATGCGGACGGTGTTGGCGTCCGGCGCCTCGATGGCGCTGATGATCTTGGCGGCCATCTTGCCGCGCGTGGCGGTTTCGGTCCAGCGCTTGAGCGAGGCCGTCACGTCGGCCGAATCCATCCTGGAGCCGTCATGGAAAGTGATGCCCTGGCGCAGGGGAATGGTGTAGACCAGCCCGTCGGGCGACACCTCGGGCATCTTGTCGGCCAGCAGCGGCGTCAGGTTCCATTTGGCGTCGAAGGTGTACAGCGTTTCGAAGAAATGCTGCGTCAGGATGCCCACCAGGTCGGCCGTGCTGGTCATCGGGTCCAGCGTCGGCGGCTCGCCGACGGTGGCCACCGAGATCGTGCCTCCCTTGACCGGCGCGGCACTCAGGGCGGGGGACGACAATGCGGTCAAACCAATTGCGCCGGCCAGCAGCAGGCTATTGAGCCTGCCGCCTCGCGGGGAGGTGCGGAAGTTCATGATGCTCTCTCCAGAGGGTAGAAAACAGGATGTCGCGTGCGGATCGGGATTGCCCCGCGAGGGGGGCGGGAGGTCAGAAGAAAGTCGCGGCCACGTCGATGACGCCGTAGTGTTCGTCGACCAGCAGCACCTGGCGCCACTTGTCGAAAGTCAGGCAGGGGTGGGATATGTCGAAGGCGATCATGTCGCCGACCTGGATGTCGTCGTCCGCGCCGATCTGCATGAAAGCGTGCTGGTCCATCATGGCGGTCAGCTTCCAGTGCGCGGGCGCGGCGTCCGGGGCCTGCGCGCCGGGGCGGTAGCGCTGGGCGGGCGTGGGCAGGCCGGCGTCGAAGGCGGCGTCGCGCTTGCCCAGCGCGACGATGGCGCGGCCCGGTTCGGGCAGCGATTGCACATAGGCCCAGACCTGCAGCGCCGGCTGCAGGCCGGGTTCCATGCCGCGGGCCACCGGATTGTTGGCGTTGATGCGCTCGGCCGCCGAGCGGTAGATGCCCACGTCGTGCGACAGGTAGCAGCCGGGGCGCAGCACGATTTCCAGCGGCGCGCCGATATCGACCTGCGAGAATTCCTCGGCCACCACGTCGAACCAGGCCGAGCCCGCGCCCGAGATCAGGGCGGGACCGTTCCTGCGCAGCCGGCCGGCGGCCGCCAGTTCGCCGAGCGCGCCGGTGGCGCGGCGCAGGAAGGCGCGGATGGCGCTTTCTTCCTGCAGCACGCCTTCGTAGACCTCGATGCCGGCCAGCGCCAGGCCGGGCCAGCGCGCGATCTCGTCGGCCACGGCCTGCAGCTGCGCCTCGTCGCGCACGCCGGTGCGCCCGCCGGCCGGGCCCAGCTCGATCAGCACCGGCAGCACCAGGCCCTGCTCGCCGAAATAGGCGCCCAGCTGGGCGGCGTTGGCGGGCGAGTCCACGATGCAGAAGTAGGTGAAGGACGGATCGCGCAGGAGCCGCGCGATGATGGCCATGTTGGCGCGGCCCACCAGCTGGTTGGCCATCAGCACGCGGCGGATGCCGTGGCGGTAGGCGGCCAGCGTCTGCGGCGCCGTGGCCAGCGTGATGCCCCAGGCGCCGCCGTCGATCTGGCGCTGGAACAAGGCCGGACTCATGGTGGTCTTGCCGTGCGGCGCCAGCTTGACCTTGTAGGCCTCCATGAAGCGCTGCATCCATTGCAGGTTGTGCCGCACCCGCGATTCGTACAGCACGGCCACCGGCAGGCTGACGTCCTCGCGCAGCAGATTCCATTGCAGCCCGGCCACGCCGGCGGCGTCACAGGATTCGGGGAAGGCGCCCAGGCCTTTGCCGTTCGGGTCCAGCGGGGCGGGGGAGGAGGAGGGCGTCATGGCGGCTTCCTGGAAAATATTTACCGTCAAATCGGATTTTTTTCATTATCCTGAAAGAAATTTACAAGCGGCAGCTAGGAGTTTCCCGTAGTGCGCGGCGGCGCGACAATGGAACGAACGCTCGGTCTCAGGAAAAGGAAACGTCATGCTGAAAGTCGCTTTGGGCCAGTTCGCCGTCAGCCGCGTCTGGGAAGAAAACGCGCAGGTCTGCATCGACCTGATGGAACGCGCCCGCGCCGGCGGGGCCGGGCTGCTGGTGCTGCCCGAGGGCGTGCTGGCGCGCGACATCACCGATCCGCAGATCGTCCTGAAGGCCGCGCAGCCGCTGGACGGCCCCTTCATCGGCAAGCTGCTGGAGGCCAGCCGCGGATCGCCGCTGGCGACCATGATGTGCGTGCACGTCCCGACCGGAGAAGGGCGGGTCTGGAATACGCTGGTCACCCTGCAGGACGGCCGCATCCTGTCGCAGTACCGCAAGCTGCATCTGTACGACGCCTTCACCATGAAGGAATCCACCAACGTCACCGCCGGCGATGAGATCCCGCCCCTGCTCGACATAGGCGGGCTGCGCGTCGGCCTGATGACCTGCTACGACGTGCGCTTTCCCGAATTGGCGCGCCGCCTGGCGCTGGACGGCGCCGACCTGCTGGTCCTGCCGGCCGCCTGGGTGCGCGGCCCCTTGAAGGAAAAGCACTGGGAAGTGCTGGTCACGGCGCGCGCGCTGGAGAACACCTGCTACGTGGCCGCCACCGGCGAATGCGGCGAGCGCAACATCGGCTGCAGCATGGTGGTGGACCCGCTGGGCGTGGTGACGGCGCGCGCGGGCGAGGCGCCGGCGCTGGTGTACGCCGACATCGATCCCGAGCGCCTGGCGCACGCGCGCAAGGTGCTGCCGGCGCTGGCCAACCGCCGCTTCGCGCCGCCGCAGTTGGCCTAGGGCGCGGCATGGTGTAATGCTGGATTGATTATTCGCTTTCTCCCCCCATCTGCTGCCAATGAGCAATGATCTCTTTGCGGCCGATCCCGCGCATCGGCCCTATGTGCCCCTGGCCGAACGGCTGCGCCCGCGCACCCTGTCCGACGTGGTGGGGCAGTCGCACCTGCTGGGTCCGGACAAGCCGCTGCGCGTGGCTTTCGAATCCGGCCGCCCGCACTCCATGATCTTCTGGGGGCCGCCCGGCGTGGGCAAGACCACGCTGGCGCGCCTCATGGCCGACGGTTTCGACGCGCAGTTCATCGCCATCTCGGCGGTGCTGGGCGGCGTCAAGGACATCCGCGACGCGGTCACGGTCGCGCAGGTGGCGCAGGGCCAGGGCCGCCGCACCATCCTGTTCGTCGACGAGGTGCACCGCTTCAACAAGTCGCAGCAGGACGCCTTCCTGCCCTATGTGGAAAGCGGGCTGTTCACCTTCATCGGCGCCACCACGGAAAATCCCTCGTTCGAGGTCAACTCGGCGCTGCTGTCGCGCGCCCGCGTCTACGTGCTGCAATCGCTGACGGCCGAAGAACTGCAACTGCTGGTCGACCGCGCCGAGCAGGCGCTGAACGACGGCCGCGAGCCCGGCGAGACCATCCGCATCGAGCCCGACGCGCGCGAACAGCTGGCGGCCTGGGCCGATGGCGACGCGCGCCGCCTGATCAGCGCGGTGGAAGTGGTGGCGGAATCCGCCCAGTCGGCCGGCCGCGACAGCGTGGACGCGGCCTGGCTGGAGATTTCGCTGTCGCAGAACCTGCGCCGCTTCGACAAGGGCGGTGACGCGTTCTACGACCAGATCAGCGCCCTGCACAAATCGGTGCGCGGCTCCAATCCGGACGCCGCGCTGTACTGGTTCTGCCGCATGATCGACGGCGGCGCCGATCCGAAATACCTGGCCCGCCGCCTGGTGCGCATGGCGGTCGAAGACATCGGCCTGGCCGATCCGCGCGCCACCGACCTGGCCGTCAACGGCGCCGACATCTACGAGCGGCTGGGCTCGCCGGAAGGCGAGCTGGCGCTGGCGCAGGCGGTGGTCTACATGGCCTGCGCGGCCAAGTCCAACGCCGTCTACAACGCCTACAACCAGGCGCGCAAGTTCGCCGCCGAGCACGGCAGCGCGCCGGTGCCCATCCACCTGCGCAACGCGCCCACCAAGCTGATGAAGCAGCTGGGCCATGGCAAGGCCTACCGCTACGCGCACGACGAGCCCCACGGCTACGCCGCCGCCGAGCA
Organism: Achromobacter sp. MUI-25009338; assembly: GCF_057359325.1. Lineage (NCBI taxonomy): Bacteria > Pseudomonadati > Pseudomonadota > Betaproteobacteria > Burkholderiales > Alcaligenaceae > Achromobacter > Achromobacter sp. MUI-25009338. The sequence goes on along the minus strand of NZ_CM170627.1, from coordinate 4,750,713 downwards.
ATATTTCCCGGATGGACTGAATCCCTCCTTCTATCGGCCGACCGATCGCGGCCTGGAGGCTAAAATCCAGCAAAAGCTGGCATTCCTGCGTGAGCTGGACGCGCAGGAACGTGCCAGGAAACGCTAACGGGCCGCGCCCGTTGTCTCTCGCAACCTCACCGACCAAACCATGCTAGACCCGATACTGCTGCGCAAAGACCTGCAAACCGTCGTAGACCGCCTCAAGACCCGCGGCGTGTCCTTCGACACGGAACGGTTCAACGACCTGGAATCCCGCCGCAAGGCCGTCCAGACCGAAACCGAATCCCTGCAAGCCCGCCGCAACGCGCTGGCCAAGCAGATCGGCCAGCTCAAGGCCAAGGGCGAGGACGCCAGCGCCGTCATGGCCGAGTCGCAGGCCGTGCCGGTGCGCCTGAAGCAGCTGGAAGAAGAACTGGCCGCGCTGCAGCAGCCGCTCAACGATCTGCTGATGTCGGTGCCCAACCTGCCGCACGCCAGCGTGCCGCAAGGCGAGTCGGCCGACGACAACGTCGAGGTGCGGCGCTGGCTGCCCGGCCCGGCCGGCGCCGATGGCAATCCGCCGGCCCTGCCGTTCGAGGCGCGCGACCACGTCGCCGTGGGCGGGCCGCTGGGGCTGGATTTCGACACGGCCGCCAAGCTGTCGGGCGCCCGTTTTTCGTTCATGCGCGGCCCCATCGCGCGCCTGCACCGCGCGCTGGCGCAGTTCATGCTGGACCTGCAAACGGGCACGCACGGCTACACCGAGTGCTACACGCCGTACATCGTCAACGCCTCGACGCTTTACGGCACGGGCCAGCTGCCCAAGTTCAAGGACGACATGTTCGCCGTGTCCAAGGGCGGCGGCGACGACGATCCGAAACAGGATGAACAGGGCAAGCCCTATGTGCGCGAAGACCAGTACCTGATCTCCACTTCCGAAATCACGCTGACCAGCGTGGCGCGGGATACCATCCAGGCCGCGGCCGACCTGCCGCTCAAGCTCACCGCCCACACGCCGTGCTTCCGTTCCGAAGCCGGCAGCGGCGGGCGCGATACGCGCGGCATGATCCGCCAGCACCAGTTCGACAAGGTCGAAATGGTGCAGATCACGCATCCGGACCAATCGTACGAGGCGCTCGAAGAGATGGTCGGCCACGCCGAGCGCGTGCTGCAGCTGCTGGGCCTGCCGTACCGCGTGATGCTGCTGTGCACCGGCGACATGGGCTTCGGCGCGGCCAAGACCTACGACCTGGAAGTGTGGCTGCCGGCCCAGAACACCTGGCGCGAGATTTCCTCGGTCTCCAATTGCGAGACCTTCCAGGCCCGCCGCATGCAGGCGCGTTTCCGCAACGCCCAGGGCAAGCCGGAATACGTGCACACGCTCAACGGTTCCGGCCTGGCGGTGGGCCGTACGCTGGTGGCGGTGCTGGAAAACTGCCAGCAGGCCGACGGCAGCGTGCTGGTGCCCGAGGCCCTGCAGCCTTATATGGGCGGCCTGACGGTCTTGAAACCTTAGGTCCATCCACCGTTTGGAGGATAAAAAGGCGGAGTCTGCGGGCTCCGTTTTTTTTTATTATGTGGACATATTCCTGTCGCCGCTGGACATTAACCTGGCGGCGCTGGTGGCTGATTTTGATGTGAACAGTTGTGTATTGCAATAAAAGGGCCGGATAGTTGAGGCACAATACGCAATGTGTTCGACACGCTTCATTCACTTAAATAAAAAGGAGTTGTCCATGACTTCAAGAATGATTGGAGATTTTCGTGTGAGATGCTCCGTGGCCCGTGAAGACGAACAGGGCTACCGCGTGCAGATATGGACTCGCCGCATCGGCGGCACTGCGCCGGAAAAATGCTGGACGGTCCCGGGGCAGGCGCCTTTCGCCAACCTGCAAGAGGCCGAGCAGCAGAGCCAGCAGTTGTTCCAGGGCATCAATGGCGTGCGTTTCAACGGTGAACCGGAGTTTGCTCATGCGTCCGCATAATGGCTGGTGGCGGGCGTCGAGTACGCCGCGCCGATGGATCGACCTCGTCCAGGAATCGCCCCGCTGGGCCGACGGCAAAACCGGCCAGGCGCCGCAGCAGCCGCCCGCGCTGGTGGCCAAACCCGCGCAGGCCCCGGCGGCCTGAAGGCAGTTCCCCGGGGGCACCGGACATGCCCCGAACGCCGCGGCTATTTCCGCGGCAAAAAAAGGCCACTCGCGAGAGTGGCCTTGGTATTTCCGGCGCTGGCGTCCGATCAGTCGCGGTCGTGTCCGCGGCCGCGATGGTGATGCTTGTAGCCGCCGTGGCGATAGTAACCGCCGCGGTCGTAGTAGCGGCCGCCGCGATAATAGACCGGCGCCGGATAGACTACCGGAGGCGCGACGTACACGGGCGCCGGACGGTAATAGACCGGGGGCGGCGGCGGCACGTACACCGGCTGGGGCGCCACGTAGACCGGCGCCGGGAAAACCACCCCGGGCACGCCGATGGAAATGCCCACGTCCACCCGGGCCAAGGCGGCGCTCGAGATCAGCAGACCCGCAGCACCGGCACCAGCGATAAGCCATTTTTTCATGTTGCACCTGCCTGCTGCATGACGCAGCAAAGTTGAGTATTCGTTGAGCCTATTTTCCGGCTTTTTCGCCGGCCATTGGTAAGCGAGCCGGCCTCAATCGCGACAATCCGCAACCGTCCCCCAACCCGCGTTCCCCGCCTTGCTGCCCTGCAGCAGCCGTCGCCCGCTATGGTGAAACGGATGATGAAATCGATTGAAATCGGCTGGAATGCGGTGTAGTGGGGCGCCACGGTTACAGGCGGTCACGATCGGCGGGCGATTTCACGCGCGGGTGTTGCAGGAATGCGCCATTGCCGGGGCCGTCAGGCCTGCTGGCAGCGGAATTCGACCACCCAGACCCAGGGATTGGCGGCCCAGGCGTGGGCGCCGTAGCGTTCGCACCAGGTCAGGGCGAAGGCGGTCTGCAGCGGCACCCCGGGCAATAGCGACGAGGATTGGTAGAGCGCCGGGATGCCTTCGGCCCGGGCGTCGGCGTCGGACAGGTTTTGCAGCCGCTGGATGCGCACGCCCACGATCACGGCCGACGTGAACGGATTGCCGGCCTCGTCGGTCAGGAGAATGCTTTCGCCCGATTTTCCGTACGGACATCGGACCCAGCTGGAAGTTTTCCGCAGCTCGGCGGGATTATCCACGGACGGCCCCATGGCCACCCATCTTCCGGAATCCGACGCGTCGGCATACCAGACGGTAGTCGGTTTGGTAGGCTGCGGTTTCAAGATACGCCGGCTCTGTACTTTATCGCCGTTCAATACAGCCTGTTTAAGCGGTTCGCTGAATTGAAGAGATTGCCTTTTCATACACTCGCGGTTCCTCTCACGATCAAGGCATGCGCCACAGCGGCATTTGCCCAGCCGGCGCATGCGAGAGCGCGGTCCGAGCCTGGCATCTTGCAGTATGCCGCCTAGTGGTCATCATGTCAGGGGCTCGCAAGGGATGTGTGTCATTTTGAATACGTTGCGAGGAAGTTTGTATACTCGAAGCATGAACACAGACCTGCACGATCTCAAGCCGGGTTACTACTGGTACACCATGGCGAACGACCCGCTGGCCATCATCCGTATTCATGAGGATGGCGGCGCCACGCTGATGGGCACGGATTACCGTATCGGCGCCGAAGGCGTGGCCGATATGGTGCGCCAGGGCGAACGCTTTTTCTGGATCGAACCGCCTCAAGTCTGAGCCGCCGGCGCGCCGTCCTCCATGACCGACCTCTTATTGAAAAACGTCCGGGCCGGTCGCGATCCGGTGGATGTGCTGGTGCGCGGCGGGCGCATCCGGAAAATCGGCCCGGCGCTGGAAGCCGAGCCCGGCATGGCCTTGGAAGACGGCGGCGGCGCCTTGCTGCTGCCCGGCCTGATCGAAGGCCATACCCATCTGGACAAGACCACCTGGGGCTCGCCCTGGTACGTGAACCAGGTCGGGCCTGCGCTGACCGACCGCATCCACAACGAACGGCAATGGCGCGCCAGCACCGGCCATGACGCCGCCAGCCATGCGCGCGCGCTGGCGCTGGCGTTCCTGCGCGAAGGCGCGACCCGCATCCGCACCCACGTCGACGTCGATACCGATGCCGGGCTGCGCCACCTGGACGGCGTGCATGCCACGCGCCAGGAACTGGCCGACCGCGTCGAGATCCAGACCGTGGCTTTTCCCCAGTCGGGCCTGCTGGTGCGGCCCGGCACCGCCGAGCTGCTGGACCGGGCGCTGGCGAACGGGGCCGACGTGCTGGGCGGACTGGACCCTTCGGCCATCGACCGCGATCCCGCGCGTTCGCTGGACGTGCTGTTCGGCCTGGCCGACAAGCATGGCAAGCCCGTGGACATCCATCTGCACGAACCGGGCGAACTGGGCGCGTTCACGCTGGAACTGATCCTGGACCGCACCCAGGCGCTGGGCATGAACGGCAAGGTCGTCATCAGCCACGCATTCTGCCTGGGCGGCGTGGACGCGAAGCGCCTCGAGGGCCTGCTGGGCCGGCTCGCCGCGCTGGACGTGGCGCTGCTGACCACCGCGCCGCCTTCGCGTCCGGTACCTTCGCTGCGCGCCTGCCGCGACGCCGGCGTGACGCTTTTCGGCGGCAATGACGGCATCCGCGACACCTGGACCCCTTACGGCAGTCCCGACATGCTGGCGCGCGCCATGCTGATCGGGCTGCGCAACGACCTGCGCCGCGACGACGAGGTCGAATGGGCCTTCGATTGCGTGACCGCCGCCGCGGCCCGCGCCTGCGGCTTCGCCGATTACGGCCTGGCGCCGGGCGCGCGCGCCGACCTGGTGCTGGTCGACGCCAGCTGCGTGGCCGAAGCCGTGGCGCAGCGCGCGCCGCGCCGGCTGGTGGTGTCGCGCGGCGCAGTCGTGGCGCGCGACGGCCGCGACGCCTAGTCCCGGGCCAGCCCGAGCTGCGTTTCGGTCAGTTCCACGAAGGCCTGCATCAAGGCCGAACGCACGCCCGCGCGCGGCCAGATCGCGCCCACGGTGCGCAGCGGGCAGGGCGCCGGCAGCGGCCAGCGCCTGACGTCGGCGGCCGGCGCGCCCGTGCTGGCCCAGTCCGGCAGCAGCGCGACGCCCAGCCCTTCCGACACCAGCCTCGCGATGGAATCGATGCCATCGAGCTCGAAGCGCACGTGCGGGCGCAGATTGCGCGCGCGCAGATAATCCTCGGCCATCTTGCCGCCCACCACGCTGCGGTCGTAGCGGATGTACGGCTCGCGCGCGAGCACGGCCAGCGGGTCGCGCACTTTCATGCCGGCCGGGGTCACCAGCACTAGCGGCTCGCGCCGCAGGTCGCGCCACGCGCAGGTCTTGGGAATGGAAAACAGGGGGTGCACCAGCAGCGCGCCGTCCAGTTCGCCGGACAGCACCTTGCTGTAGAGCAGGGTGGTGGGGGCGGGTTCTATGTAGATCTCGATCTGCGGATGCCGCGCCACCCAGGTTCGCAGCACCGGCGGCATGATGCCGGTCAGCGCCGTGGGCGTGGCCCCCAGCCTGAGCGGGCCGGCGGGCAGTTCGGTGTCCGAGGCCGCCGAGCGCAGGTCGCGCACGTCGCGCAGGATGGCGCGGGCGCGTTCGAGGATGCGCAAGCCGGCCGGCGTGGGCTTGACGGTGCGGCCCGAGCGCGCGATGAGCGCACTGCCCATGTCGGCCTCGAGCGCCCGCAGCCGCTGCTGCACGGTGGCCGGCGTCAGGCCCTGGTGGCGCGCGGCCTGGGCGATGGAACCGAGTTCCACGACGTGCACGTAGGTTTGCAGAAAACGCGAGTCCATGGCGGCGGCAGCCCTGCGGAAGATGGTTTTTCCATATTCTAAAGATGGGTGACGATAATTGTTGTTTTCTTTGGCCACGGCAAGAATACGTGCAGGGCGTCGCGCTGGCGGCGCCAGCCGAACCTCTCAGCCCCCCAAAGGAGCCTGTTGTGCCCATCATCGAATCCATAGACGTCTGCGCCGCCGCGGTGCCCCTGGACAAAGTCACCTCGTTTTCCAACCGCACCGTGTCGTCGCGGCACTATGGCCTGGTGAAGGTCCGCTCTTCCGACGGCGTCGAAGGCATAGGCTTCTGCTACGTGGGCAGCGCCGGCGGCGCCATTTTCGAGGCGGCGGTGCAGAGCCTGCTCGCGCCGGTGCTGCTGGGCAAGGATTCCCATGCCGTCGAGGGGCTGTGGCAGGCCATGTACCAGGAGGCGCTGCTGCAGGGGCGCCAGGGCACGGTGATGCGCGCGCTCAGCGCGCTGGACATCGCGCTGTGGGACCTCAACGCCAAGGCCGCCGGCCTGCCGCTGCACCGCTACCTGGGCGCGGTCGAGCTGGAGTCGGTGCCGGCATACGCCAGCGGCGGCTACTACCTCGACGGCAAGACGCCGCAGCACCTGGGCGAGGAAATGGCCAGCTACGTGGACAAGGGATTCCGCGCGGTCAAGATGAAGACCGGCCGCCTGTCGCCGGCCGAGGAAGAGGCGCGCCTGAAGGCCGCGCGCGAAGCCGTGGGGCCGGACGTCGAACTGATGATGGACTGCAACAACGCCTGGCAGGACGTGACCCAGGCCATGCAGTACATCCGCCGCTTCGAGCAATACGATCCCTACTTCATCGAGGAGCCGTTCGGCCCCGATGACATCGATAGCCACGCCAAGCTGGCGCGGCTGACGCGCCTGCCCATCGCCACCGCCGAAATCGGCTACGGCCGCTGGTATCACAAGGAGCTGCTGGACAAGGGCGCGGCGGGCATCCTCCAGACCGACGCCGCCGTGTGCGGCGGCATCACCGAATGGAAGCGCATCGCCGCCACCGCCGCCAGCTACGGCGTGGTGGTCTGCCCGCACTGGTTCCACGACGTACACGCGCCGCTGGTGGCCGCCACGCCGAACGCGCGCTACGTCGAATTCTTCTGGGACGACCAGGTGCTGAACTTCCGCAAGCTGGTCGACCGCCAATTGAGCCACAAGAACGGCCGCGTGATCCTGCACCAGGAGCCCGGCCTGGGCTTCGGCTTCGATGAGCGCATGGTGGAGCGCTACGGCAAGTGGACCCGCGTCGGCCGCTGAGCGCCGCGGGCGGCGTCGCGACCCGCGGCGCCGCATGACTATCAGTCGCCGGCGGCAAGACCGGCGCGCGAGGAGACAGCAATGCAACGTAGGCAATTCATGAGCGGCGCCGCGGCGCTGGGCGCGGCGCTGATGCTGCCGGCGATGGCGCGGGCGCAGGACATGCCGTCGGGGCCGGTGAAAATCGTGGTGGGGTTTCCCGCCGGCGGCGGCACCGACGTGCTGGCGCGCCTGCTGGGCCAGAAGCTGGGCGTGCTGTGGAACCTGCCCGTCATCGTCGAAAACCGCGCGGGCGCGGCCGGCGTCATCGCCGCCGAGCAGGTGGCCCGCCAGCCCAATGACGGCAATACGCTGATGATGGCGCACGTCAACAGCCACGGCATCGCGCCCGGGCTGCAGCCCAAGCTGGCCTATTCGGTCGAGCGCGATTTCTCGCCCATCGCGCTGGTGGGCAAGACGCCCACCATCCTGATCGGCGGCGCCTCGCAGCCGGCCAGGACGCTGCCCGAACTGGTCGCGCTGTGCCGCGCCCAGCCGGGCAAGATCGTGTTCGGTTCGGCCGGCAGCGGCTCGGCCCAGCACCTGGCGCTGGAGATCTTCAAGGCGCGCGCCGGCATCGACGTGCTGCACGTGCCCTACAAGGGCTCCGCGCCGCTGATGAACGACCTGATGGGCGGCCACGTGCAGTACTGCTTCGAAGGCATGACCACCGCGACGCCGCTGCTGCAGTCCGGCAAGGTGATCGGCCTGGCGCAGACGCTGCAGCGCCGCTCCAAGAGCCATCCGGACGTGCCCACCGTGGCCGAGCAGGGCTATCCCGGATTCGAGGCCAGCATCTGGTTCGGCATGGTGGGTCCGGGCAATATGCCGGGCCCCATGGTCCAGCGCATGAACCAGGACATCGACCGCGTGCTGGCCATGCCCGACGTGCAGGAAAAGCTGGCGCAGATCGGCGCGGAAGAAGGCGGCGGCAGCGCGCAGCGCTTCGCCGATTTCATGCGGCAGGAACAGCAGAAATACGCCAGGACCATCAAGGACGCCAAGCTCGTCGCCGAGGGCTGAGCGGCCGCGGGCGGGCCGCTCAGCCCCCGGCGGGGGCCGCCCAGCCGGCCGAGGCCGAGATCGAGCGCGCCTTCTCGCCGAGCAGGCGCGCGGTCTCGGACTGCAGATCGTCGTCGATGGAACCGACCGGTCCCATCAGCGTGATGGCGGCCTTCATTTCGCCCAGCATGTCGAAAATGGGCGCCGACAGCGACGTGAAATGCGGCAGCAGCGCGTCGCGGCAGCGGCTCAGGCCGTGCTTGAGCACCTCGTCGCGGATGGCCTGCACGTCCTGCAGCGTGTACGAGCTGCCCGCCGCGCCGCCGGCGCCCTCGGGCACCGACGAGGCCATTTCCTGCTCCAGCAGCTCGCGCGTGCTGGCTTGCGGCAGATGCGCCAGGAAGTTGCGGCCCAGCGCCGACGACAGCAGCGGCAGCACGCTGCCCACGCGCAATTCCAGCAGCGGCCGGCTGCGGCTGCCCTCGACCCGGTAGACGATGGTCGGACCCTTGTTGCCCCAGACGCCCAGGAACACCGTCTGGCCGGTGATCGCGGCCACCTCGGCCATGACCGGCCGGGCCGTGGTGAAGACGTCGAACTGCTCCAGCGCCGCCAGTCCCAGCCGCAAGGCATAAGGGCCCAGGCCGTAATGGCCGGTGTCCGCGTGCTGCTGCACCACGCCCACCTTCTGGAAACTCACCAGGTAGTAATGGACGTTGGGCACCGTCAGTTCACAGGCCTGCGCGATTTCCTTCAACGGGATCGGGCGGCCGGCCTTGCGGATCAGGTCCAGGATGCGGAACCCCACTTCGATCGACTGGATGCCTCTGCGCGCGGCGGCTGGCGCTTTTTCTGCGTTTTCATCGACCTTGCCGGCGGGCCTAGCCATGACTGCCTCCTCTGTTTCTGGCGGGAGTGTAGCAGCGGCGCCAGGGGCCTTCCGGGGCCGCGTGCCGGGTTTTCCCCAGCTTTTTTAGTCCCGGCTTTAGATTTGATAATAGTTAATGACTACAGCAGTATCAATCTAAGTGATCGGGAAAGCAGGCATGGACGCGAATATTGCAATGCAGCATCCGGGTGGCGCGCAGACGCTCAGCCGCAAAGAGGAACGCCAGGTCGTGGTGGCATCGACCCTCGGCACCTTGTTCGAGTGGTACGACTTTTTCATCTATGGAACCCTGGCCGTCTTCATGAGCCAGGTGCTGTTTCCGCAGGACAATCCGACCGTGGCGCTGCTGGCGGCGCTGGGCGCGCTGGCGGTGGGCTTCATCATCCGGCCGCTGGGCGCGGTGCTGTTCGGCTATCTCGGCGACAGGCTCGGGCGCAAGTACACCTTCCTGATCACGGTGGTGATGATGGGCGGGGCGACCGTGCTGATCGGCTGCCTGCCCACCTATGAATCGGCGGGCCACCTGTCGTGGATACTGCTGCTGACGCTGCGCGTGGTGCAGGGCCTGGCCGTGGGCGGCGAATACGGCGGCGCGGTGATCTATGTGGCCGAGCATTGCGAGCCGCGGCGCCGCGGCCTGTTGACCGGCTGGATCCAGATCACCTCGTCGGCCGGGCTGATCCTGTCGCTGGTCGTGATCCTGTGCACCCAGGCCGCGATGAGCGCCGAGGACTTCCGCCAATGGGGCTGGCGCCTGCCGTTCATTCTGTCGATCGTGATGCTGGCGATTTCCATCTATGTGCGCGCCAGGCTGCACGAGTCGCCCGTGTTCACGCGCATGAAGCAGCAGAACCGCCTGTCGAAGAATCCGGTCAAGGAGACCTTCGGCCAATGGTCCAGCCTGCGCCTGGTGCTGCTGGCGCTGGTCGGCGTCACCGCCGGCCAGGGCGCGACCTATTTCACCGGCCAGTTCTACGTCATGATCTTCCTGCAGCAGGCGGTGCAGCTGGACCAGACCAGCGTGTACACGCTGATCCTGATCGGCTTCATCATCGGCGCGCCGACCTTCGTGCTGTTCGGCTGGCTGTCCGACCGCATCGGCCGCAAGTGGATCATGATGGCCGGCCTGTTCATCGCCGCCATCGGCTACCACGCCATGTTCGACGTGCTGCTCAAGGCCGGCAATCCCGCCCTGGCGCAGGCCATGCAGACCACGCCGGTGCGCGTGCATGCCGATGTCGGTGGCGGCGCCTGCGACTTCGGATTGCAGGCGGCGATGGTGGGCAGCCATGCCGACCACAAGAAAGTCTGCGTGCAGGCCAAGAAATTCCTGGTCGCCAAGGGCATCAACTTCGAGTACGCCGAGCCGCTGCCGGGCCAGGAGATCGCCATGAGCGTGGGCGGCCAGACCGTCAACGGCTTCGACCGGGCCGGCTACGCCGCCGCGCTGGCCGCCGCCGGCTACCCCGAGCGCGCCGATCCGGCGCGAGTCGACAACACCGTCATCGTGCTGATCCTGGTGCTGATGACCGCCGTGGTCGCCATGGTCTATGGCCCGGTCGCGGCCTACCTGGTGGAGCTGTTTCCGGCCCGCATCCGCTATACGGCGCTATCCTTCCCGTACCACATCGGCGCCGGCATCTTCGGCGGCATCGTGCCCTTTACCGCGACCTACCTGGCCCAGGCCAGCGGCAATATCTTCGGCGGCCTGATGTACCCGGTCGCCGTGACGGCGGTGGTCGGCGTCATCGGCAGCCTGTTGCTGCCCAACACCCGCGCCACGGCCATCGACGAAGACCCGACGCACTGAGAGAGAGAAGAGACATGTCCGTGCAACCCAGATTCAAGGCCGCCGTCATTCAGGCGGCGTCCATCCCCACCGACAGCCTCGCCTGCGCCCGCAAGGCGGCGGCGCTGATCCGCCAGGCGGCCGAGCAGGGCGCGCGGGTGCAGGTGTTCCCCGAAGCGTTCCTGGGCGGCTATCCCAAGGGCAACTCCTTCGGCGCGCCGATAGGCATGCGCAAGCCCGAAGGCCGCGACGCCTACGCCAGCTACCACCGCCAGGCCGTGCGCCTGGACGGCGAGGAAGTCGCGCTGATCGCGCAGGCCGCGGCCGATACCGACAGCTTCGTGGTCATGGGCTGCATCGAAGCCGACGGCGGCACGCTGTACTGCACCGTGCTGTACTTCAACGGCCAGCAGGGCCTGGCGGGCAAGCACCGCAAACTCATGCCCACGGCCGGCGAGCGCCTGGTGTGGGGGTTCGGCGACGGCTCGACCCTGCCGGTGTTCGACACGCCCTACGGCAAGATCGGCGCGGTCATCTGCTGGGAAAACTACATGCCCATGCTGCGCATGTACATGTACGGCCAGGGCGTGGCGCTGTATTGCGCGCCCACCGCCGACGACCGCGACTCCTGGATTCCCAGCATGCGCCACATCGCGCTGGAAGGGCGTTGCTACGTGCTGACCTCGTGCCAGCACCTGCGCCGCGACGCCTATCCCGACGACTTCGAATGCGCGCTGGGCGACAAGCCGGACACGGTGCTGATGCGCGGCGGCAGCGCCATCATCGACCCGCTGGGCGAAGTGCTGGCCGGGCCGGACTACTCGGGCGAGACGATTCTGTACGCGGACATCGACCCCAACCAGATCCTGCGCGGCAAGTTCGATTTCGACGTCGCCGGCCACTACGCGCGGCCCGACGTCTTCCAGCTGCAGGTCGACACCCGCGCCAAGCGTCCGGTGTCGGCGCTGGACGACGGCCGGCAGGAGGCCTGACCCATGCATTTCGATTTCAGCGCCTTGCCGGCGCAGACGGTCTACAACCTGCTGACCTCGACCGTCACCCCGCGTCCGATCGCGTGGCTCACCACCATCTCCGGCAAGGGCGTGGTGAACGCGGCGCCCTTCAGCTTTTTCAACGTCATGGGGCACCAGCCGCCCACGGTGGCCATCGGGCTGATGCGCCATGCCAACGGCGAGTTCAAGGACTCCGGCGCCAACATCATCGAGAACTGCGAGTTCGTCGTGAACCTGGTGCCCGAGTCCCTGGTCCGGCAGATGAACCAGACCTGCGCCGACTATCCGCCCGAGGTGGACGAACTGGCGGCGGCCGGCCTGACCGCCAGGCCGGCCATCCACGTGCGCCCGCCCCTGATCGAGGGCAGCCCGGTGTCGTTGGAATGCGTCAGCCAGGCCACGGTCGTGACCGGCCCGCGCCAGATCGTGGTGATCGGCCGCGTGCTGGGGGCGCACGTCGACGACGCGTACGTGCGCGACGCCGCCCGCGGCCACGTGGATACGCCGGCCCTGGGGCTGATCGCGCGCATGCACGGGGGCGGCTGGTATGCTCGCTCCTCGGACCTGTTCCAACTGGCCCGGCCCACGGCGCCGGTCTGAGGAAACGCGGGTCTTCAACCCAGGATTTCGGCGCAAGGAGGCCCGGCCCGATGGCATGTGTTGCAAGTAGCGTTCGTTGCGCCCTGCTGGGCGCGGCACTGATGGCGGCGGCGCTGCCGGGCCATGCGGCAGACGTGGCGGGCTCCAGGGACCACCCGCTGGTGGGGCGTTTCTCGGGCGCGCAGATCAACGCCTACAAACAGCTGGATTACGACGAAGCGCTGGCGCCCGACCGGGCCATCCCCAAGGAGTCCGAGGCCAAGGCCCTGGCGCTCGAAGGCAAGGTCACGCGCATCGGCTATCGCATCGACGGCGGCAAGTCGGCGCTCGAGGTCTACCGCAATTACCAGGACACCTTGCAGGCGGGCGGCTTCAAGACCGTCTTCGAGTGCAAGGGCGACGAGCAGTGCGGCGGGGATTTCCAGTCCTACGTCTTCAACAGCGGCAAAGTCAGCCCGCTCGGCCACGGCGACGCCGTCTTTGGCGGCAAGTACTACGCCATGCTTGCCAGGAAGCAGGCGCCGTCGGGCGACGTCTATGCGTTCCTGGACGTCATGCAGGACGAAGCCAACAAACGCACGCCGGTGTTCCTGCAGGTGGTCGAACTCAAGGCCATGCAGACGGGCCAGGTCGAATTGCCCGACGCGACGGCCATGCAGAAAGCGCTGACCGAGTCCGGCAGGGTCGCCGTCTATGGCGTGTATTTCGATACCGACAAGGCCGAGGTCAAGGCCGATTCCAAGGCCGCGCTGGACGAAATGGGCAAGCTGCTGCAGGCCAATCCCGCGCTCAAGGTCTACATCGTCGGCCATACCGACAACCAGGGCAGCCTGGCGCGCAACATGGACCTGTCGCAAAAGCGGGCGGACGCCGTGGCCAAGGCATTGGCCGAGTCTTACCGCATTCCCGCCGGCCGGCTGTCGGCCAAGGGCGTGGCATCGCTCGCGCCCGTGGCGTCCAACGACGCCGAGGAAGGCCGCGCCCGGAACCGGCGCGTGGAGCTGGTGAAGCAATAGGGAGAGGTGCCCGGGTCACCGACAGAAAAAAGGCCAATCCCGAGGGATTGGCCTTTTTGAATACTGGCGGAGAGGGTGGGATTCGAACCCACGGTACGGGGATACCGTACGCCTGATTTCGAGTCAGGTACATTCGACCACTCTGCCACCTCTCCTTTTCGCTATTGATGTTCCGATGACGGCGAAAGCCGGATCTTGCGATCCACACTATCCAGCTTCTGGCGAAAGATCCCTGGTCGGAAGAATCTTCGTCGTCGAACTAGCGAAGCCCGCAATTCTACAGGATTTTTTTCGTTTGTGTAAAGGGGGCTGAAAAAAGCCCGCCACGGGGGTTTTAACTAACTACCGGTGCCGCCGTTCTTTGCCCAGAATCCCGGCAACGCCGGCGCATCGCGCCGGTCTTTCCGCTCCCTTGCGCCCATGGATCTGATCCTCATCCTCCTGCTTGCGGCCGTGCTGTGCGTGCCCATCACCCAGCAGCTGGGGCTGGGCGCCATTCCGGGTTACCTGATCGCCGGCATCCTGGTGGGGCCGTCCTGCCTGAAGCTGGTGACCAACGTGGACACCATGATCGGGGTGTCGCAGTGGGGCGTGGTGATGATGCTGTTCATCATCGGGCTGGAACTGTCGCCCAGGCGGCTGTGGGCCATGCGCAACGAGGTGTTCGTCCTGGGTTCGCTGCAGATGCTGGTCTGCGGGCTGCTGCTGGGCGTGGTGTTCGGCGCGGCGCTGCGGCACCTGGCCGGGATGAGCTGGCAGGCGGCGGTGCTTTGCGGCCTGTCGCTGGCGCTGTCGTCCACGGCGGTGGCCCTGCGCCTGCTGGAGGAACGCGGCCTGACGCGGATGCCGCTGGGGCGGTCGGCGCTGGGGGTGCTGCTGTTCCAGGACATGGCGGCGATACCGATGCTGGTGGCGGCCGGCCTGATGGGATCGGACGGAAGCTCGGCGCCGTCGTTCAAGGAGGCGCTGATCGCCGTGGCCGTGGTCGCCGCGGCTCACCACTTGCGTCTGCTGGGCTGGGCCGCGCGCGCGCAGTTGAACGAGCTGTTCACCGCCGCGGCGCTGCTGATGGTGGTGGGCGCCGCCCAGCTGTTCGACTATGCCGGGCTGTCGGCCGGCCTGGGCGGGTTCCTGGCGGGGGTGCTGATGGCCGAGTCGCGCTACCGCGACGAACTGGAAAAGGCCATCGACCCGTTCAAGGGCTTGCTGCTGGGCCTGTTTTTCGTGGCCATCGGCATGTCGGTGAACCTGAAAGTGGTGCAGCATCATTGGCTGTTCATCGTCGTCGGGGTCACCGCGCTGCTGCTGGTCAAGGGCGCGGTGCTGTACGGCTTCGCGCGCTTTCTGGGGCTGCCGCGCTACCACCGGCTGCTGTTCGCCGTGGCGCTGGCGCAGGGCGGCGAATTCAGCTTCGCCATCTTCAACGAAGCCTGGGACAACCATCTGGTGGACCTGGAACAGCGCGACGTGCTTTCCGTGGTGGTCGCCATCTCCATGGGCGTGGTGCCGGTGCTGATCAAGCTGCTCGAGCGCATCCCGGAAAACCGCGGCGGCATGGCCGAGCTGCCGGCCGTCCAGCCGCCCGCCGACGAGGCCGGCACGCCGCGCGATCCGCCTTCCGCGGCTTGACCCTGACGGTCTTGCGGGCATGGCATGATGGCCGACATGCGGGGCAGCTACACTTGACGCCTGCTTCGCTTTCCGCCCCATGCGAGATCACAGGAGAACGTCCATGTTCAAAGGAAAAGTCGCCCTCGTCACCGGTTCCACCAGCGGTATCGGCCTGGGCATCGCCACGGCCTTCGCCGCGCAAGGCGCCGATATCGTCCTGAATGGTTTCGGCGACGCGGCCGAGATCGAAAAAGTCCGCGCCGGCCTGGCCGAAAAACATGGCGTGAAGGTGATCTACGACGGCGCCGACCTGTCCAAGGGCGAGGCCGTGCGCGGCCTGATCGAGAACGCCGTGCGCCAGCTGGGCCGCATCGACATCCTGGTCAACAACGCCGGCATCCAGCACACCGCGCCGATCGAGGAATTCCCGGTCGAGAAATGGGACGCCATCCTGGCGCTGAACCTGTCGGCCGTGTTCCACGGCACCGCCGCCGCGCTGCCGCACATGAAGAAGCAGGGCTTCGGCCGCATCATCAACATCGCTTCGGCGCACGGCCTGGTGGCCTCGGCCTACAAGTCGGCCTACGTGGCCGCCAAGCATGGCGTGGTGGGCTTCACCAAGGTCACGGCGCTGGAGACGGCCGGCCAGGGCATTACCGCCAACGCCATCTGCCCGGGCTGGGTCCGCACCCCGCTGGTGGAAAAGCAGATCACCGCGCTGGCCGAAAAGAACGGCATCGACCAGGAAGCCGCCGCGCGCGAACTGCTGGGCGAAAAGCAGCCGTCGCTGCAATTCGTGACGCCGGAACAACTGGGCGGCACCGCCGTGTTCCTGGCCTCCGACGCCGCGGCCCAAATCACTGGAACGTCCGTCTCGGTCGATGGCGGCTGGACGGCGCGCTGAACAAAGGAAACCCGCAATGCTGTTTTTGCTTTCCCCCGCCAAGAAGCTGGACTACGACTCGCCGCTGCACATCGAGACGCATACCCAGCCGCTGTTCGTGGACCAGGCCGCCGGCCTGATCAAGGTGCTGAAGACCAAGTCGGCCGAGGACATTGCCGAGCTCATGAGCCTGAGTCCGGCGCTGTCGGAGCTGAACGTGCAGCGCTACGCCCACTGGAAGCGCAGCTTCACCCAGGCCAATTCGCGCCAGGCGGTGCTGGCCTTCAACGGCGACGTGTACGAAGGGCTGGAAGCCTCGACCCTCTCGGCCAAGCAGCTGGACTGGGCGCAGGAGCACGTCGCCATCCTGAGCGGCCTGTATGGCGTGCTGCGTCCGCTGGACCTGATGCAGCCGTACCGGCTGGAAATGGGCACGCGCCTGCAGACGCCCAAGGGCAAGAACCTGTACGAATACTGGGGCAGCGCCATCGCCGACTACCTCAACGAACGCCAGGCCGGCCAGAAGGCGCCGGTGGTGGTCAACCTGGCGTCCGAGGAGTACTTCAAGTCGGTCGACCTGAAGACCCTGAAGGCGCGCGTGGTGCAGTGCGTGTTCCAGGACTGGAAAAACGGCGCCTGGAAGGTCATCAGCTTCCATGCCAAGCGCGCGCGCGGCCTGATGGCGCGCTACGCCATCCTGCACAAGGTCTCCAAGCCGGAAGGCCTGCAGGGCTTCGACCTGGAAGGCTATGCGTATGACGCTTCAGCTTCGTCGGCGGACAAGCTGGTGTTCCGGCGCAAGGCGTAATACGGGGGGCGGCGCTCAGGCCGCCACCGCCATCTGCGGCGCGTGGGCGGGATCTTCCAGCGCCTGCAGTTCCTGGCGGATCATGTGGGCGGCCTTCAGTATCTGCTTGATGGGATAGACCAGCGCGGCCTGTTCGCCTTCGGTGTCGAACTGGGTGGGCAGGTCGGCGGGCGGCTGGGCGCGGCTCTGGTCCAGCAGCCCGGCCACGCCGTTCAAGGCCCGCTGCACGGCCTCGGGCGTGGCGGGCAGGGCGGCCAGGATGGGAATGGCCGCCGTGATCTGCGAGGCCAGCACGTGGTTCTGGATCAGCAGGTTGTTCAGCTCCGGCACGTTCACCTGGTGCGACTTGGGCTCGCTCATCATCCGGTAGAAGGCTTCGGCGAAATTGCTGAACGCGATGTGCACGTTCTTGCGTCCCAGCCGCCACGCCAGGTCGGCGTCGGTCACGGCGGGCGTGTCGCCGGCGGCCGCGCCCACGGGGGCGCCGTGGGCCTGCATCGCCTCGACGTAGCGCAGGCCCGCCAGCAGGTATTCGCGGTTGGCGCGTGTGGCCGCCGCGGCCAGCGGGCGCAGGTAGCGCGCTTCCCACCAGGGCAGGATATAGCTGCAGACCAGCGCCAGCGCGCAGCCCAGCAGCGTGTCCAGCGCGCGTTCGCCGATCACCGCCATGGACACCGTGCCCGGCGAGACGAAGTGGAACACCAGCACCACGAACAGCGTATTGAAGATGGCGCTGGCCATGTAGTTGAGCTGCACCAGGCTGTTGCCCATGATGCATGCGCCCAGCAGCACGGCGAACAGGATTTCGGGCTGGTCGGTCAGGTGGAACAGCAGCAGGGCGCCCAGGCAGCCTATCAGCGTGCCCATCAGCCGCCAGCCGTTGCGCTGGCGCGTGAGCGCGAAGCCCGGCTTCATGATGATGACGATGGTCAGCATGATCCAGTAGCTGTGCGACGAGAACGCCGGCGACAGCCAGCGGCTGGCCAGCGTCATGGCGATCGCGGCCGCCGCCGTGACCCGCAGCGCGTAGCGGAAGTGCGGCGAGTCCAGCCGCAGGTTGCTGGTCAGCAGCCCCAGGCGGAATTCCTGGCGCGAAATGAAGCGCGTGAGCGACTTGTTGATGCGTAGCACGTCGGTGGGCTTGGCGTCCGGCGAGGCGGCGGTGTGGTCGGCGAGCCGGTCGACGATGCGCGCCGAATTGCGCAGGCGGCGCAGCACCTGGATGATGAGCGCCAGCATCTCGGGCTCGCGCTCGCCCAGGCCCTGCTGCTTGAGCTGTTCGATCTCGTACTCGATGGCGCGCAACTCGGCCTTGGCGCTGCTGCGGTACTGCACCTTGCGTCCGCGCGACACGTCCAGCGCGATGCGGTTGAGCTCCAGCGACATCTTCACCAGCGCGTCGCGCATGAACATCAGGCAGTCGTTGCCGGCCAGCGCGCGGCGCAGCGCCGCGTAGTCGGTGTGCGTGGCCACCAGCGTGTCCAGGAGCAGCAGCATGTCGACGAACATGTTCCAGATCATCACGCGCTGGCGGTCGCCCAGGCCCTTGCCGCGGGGCAGGGCGCGCAGCACCATGTCGCGCGCGGCCTGGTGCTTGTCGGTCATGACGGACTGGCGCTGGATCAGGTCGCGGTAGGCCTCGTCCAGGTCCGACGTGGTGTCGTAGAAGGCGGCCCGGGCGGCGACGTAGTCGGCGGTGGCGAACAGCGCCACCGACATGGCCTGCTGCTCTTCGCGCAGCCAGAACAGGCGCGAAAAGCCCAGGCTGAACACCAGGTAGAACAGCGCGCCGCCCAGCGTGGCCGTGGCGTGCGCCAGCACCTCGTGCGGCTGCAGCGGCGTATGCATGGTCAGCGTCATCAGCAGCAGGCCGGCGAAGCCGATCAGCCCGCCGCGCTTGCCGAACACGCTGAACATGGAATAGACGAAGCACTGCGCGATGACCGCCAGCCAGATCAGCACCGGATAGCTGGACGCCAGCCCCGTGATGACCACGGTCAGGGTGCCTAGCGCCGCGCCGCCCAGCATTTCGTTGGTGCGGTGGCGCTGCGGGCCGCCGGGCTGGTCGATGATGGCCAGGCACTGCGCGCCGAAGGTCGCCACCAGGCCCGTCGTGTAATTGCCGAACAGGCCGCCCACCACCAGCACGGGCAACAGCATCCCCACCCCCTGGCGCACCCCGCCGAAGAAGTAGTGGCTGTAGAGGAAGCGGCGGATGCTGGCGATGCGCAAATCCATGGGCGGGCTCGATTCTGGGCGACGGGATAAGTATAGAGAGACTGTGGATTTTTTCGGGGTCGGATGGTTACCGAAACTTCCACGCAACGCCGATTTGCCACCTTTGACGCAACGCGGTAAATTCCCCCACTTGCGCCGGCCCGCTATCCGAAGCCGGTGCGTTGAGGCGGATGGCCAGGGTCACCTCCCAGCCCTCCCGCAGCAGTTACACCTGCCGTTGGCCGCGCCACAAGCGTGTGTTGCCAAGGCTTCCATTTCGACCTCCAGCGTCCCCCAGGGGCGTTTGCACTGCGTTCTGTCGAGCGTGTGCCGGGTCGGCAGGGTGTCCGGGTGGCGTGGCTCCGTGAGCCGCTAAGCGCCGGATCATGTTGCCGCAGCCGGTATGGGTTCAGTTGCCGTCGTATCCGGGCGGGCAGCAGACAGGGTTTGCAGGGCCGGTTTTGAAAGGAATGACAACATGGAACTGAATGGCGCCGATATCGTCGTGCGCTGCCTGGCCGAAGAAGGCGTGGAACACGTTTTCGGCTACCCCGGCGGCGCGGTGCTCTACATCTACGACGCGATTTTCAAGCAAGACAAATTCCAGCATATCCTGGTGCGCCACGAGCAGGCTGCCGTGCACGCCGCCGATGCCTATTCGCGCTCGTCGCAAAAGGTCGGCGTCTGCATCGTGACCAGCGGCCCCGGCGTGACCAATGCCGTCACCGGCATCGCCACCGCCTACATGGACTCCATCCCGATGGTCATCATCAGCGGGCAGGTGCCCACTGCGGCCATCGGCGAAGACGCCTTCCAGGAATGCGACACCGTCGGCATCACGCGCCCCTGCGTCAAGCACAATTTCCTGGTGCGCGACGTCAAGGACCTGGCCGAGACCATGCGCCGCGCGTTCTACATCGCGCGCACCGGCCGTCCCGGCCCGGTGCTGGTGGACATCCCCAAGGACATCACCGTCGCGCAGTGCAAGTACGCGCCGCCCAAGGGCGAAATCTCGATGCGCTCCTACGCGCCCGTCAACAAGGGCCACCAGGGGCAGATCAAGAAAGCCGTGCAGATGCTGCTGTCGGCCGAGCGCCCGATGATCTACACGGGCGGCGGCGTGATCCTGTCGGACGCCGCTCCCGAACTGAACAAGCTCGTCACGCAGCTGGGCGCGCCGTGCACCAGCACCCTGATGGGACTGGGCGGCTATCCCGCCAGCAGCGGCCAGTTCGTGGGCATGCCCGGCATGCACGGCACCTACGAAGCCAATATGGCGATGCAGCACTGCGACGTGCTGCTGGCCATCGGCGCGCGCTTCGACGACCGCGTGATCGGCAATCCCAAGCACTTCGCGCAGAACGCCCGCAAGATCATCCACATCGACATCGACCCCTCGTCGATCTCCAAGCGCGTGCGCGTGGACGTGCCGATCGTGGGCAACGTGAAGGACGTGCTGGCCGATCTCAGCACCCAGTACGACATTGCCGCGGCCGAACACAAGCCCGCCTCCATCGCCAAATGGTGGGAGCAGGTCGAGGCCTGGCGCGGCAAGGAATGCCTGAAGTACGCCAACTCGGACGAGGTCATCAAGCCGCAGTTCGTGGTGGAAAAGCTCTGGGAAGTGACCGGCGGCGACGCCTTCGTCACCTCCGACGTGGGCCAGCACCAGATGTGGGCGGCCCAGTACTACAAGTTCGACAAGCCGCGCCGCTGGATCAATTCCGGCGGCCTGGGCACCATGGGCGTGGGCCTGCCCTATGCCATGGGCGTGCAGATGGCCAATCCGGGCAGCGACGTGGCCGTGATCACCGGCGAGGCGTCCATCCAGATGAACATCCAGGAGCTGTCGACCTGCCACCAGTACCGCCTGACGCCGAAGATCGTCTGCCTGAACAACCGCTTCCTGGGCATGGTCCGGCAGTGGCAGCAGATCGACTACGGTTCGCGCTATTCCGAGTCCTACATGGATTCGCTGCCCGATTTCGTCAAGGTGGCCGAGGCCTATGGCCACGTGGGCCTGCGCATCGAGCGCCCGGCCGACGTCGAGCCGGCGCTGCGCGAAGCGTTCAAGAAGCACAAGGACCGCCTGGTCTTCCTGGACTTCATCACCGACCGCACCGAAAACGTGTGGCCGATGGTCAAGGCCGGCCGCGGGCTGACCGAAATGCTGCTCGGCTCTGAAGACCTGTAAGGAGGCCACCCATGAAGCATGTGATTTCCGTCCTCCTCGAAAACGAACCCGGCGCGCTGTCGCGCGTGGTGGGTCTGTTTTCCGCGCGGGGCTACAACATCGAGACCCTGACCGTGGCGCCCACCGAGGACGCCACCCTGTCGCGCATGACCATCGTGACCACCGGGTCCGACGAGATCATCGAGCAGATCACCAAGCACCTGAACCGCCTGGTGGACGTGGTCAAGGTCGTCGATCTGACCGAGGGCGCGCACATCGAACGCGAGCTGATGCTGGTGAAAGTGCGGGCCGTCGGCAAGGAGCGCGAGGAAATGAAGCGCATGGCGGACATCTTCCGCGGCCGCATCATCGACGTGACCGACAAGTCCTACACCATCGAACTGACGGGGGTGCAGGAAAAAGTACAGGCCTTCCTGGAGGCCCTGGACCGCAGTGCCATCCTGGAAACCGTGCGCACCGGCGTGTCCGGCATCGGACGCGGCGAACGGATTCTGAAGCTTTGACCGCCGCACCCTACATCTGAACTGAAAAAATCCAAAATACTGGAATCTGGAGCACAACCATGAAAGTTTTCTACGACAAAGACTGCGATCTCTCCCTCATCAAAGGCAAGACCGTCGCCATCATCGGCTACGGTTCGCAAGGCCATGCGCACGCGCAGAACCTGCATGACTCGGGCGTGAAGGTCGTGGTCGGCCTGCGCAAGGGCGGCGCCTCGTGGAACAAGGCCGCCAACGCCGGCCTGGAAGTCAAGGAAGTCGCCGAGGCCGTCAAGTCGGCCGACATCGTCATGATGCTGCTGCCCGACGAGAACATCGCCGCCGTCTACAACAAGGAAGTGCACGCCAACATCAAGGCCGGCGCCGCGCTGGCCTTCGCCCACGGCTTCAACGTGCACTACGGCCAGGTCGTGCCGCGCGAAGACATCGACGTCATCATGATCGCACCGAAGGCTCCGGGCCACACCGTGCGCAACACCTACAAGCAGGGCGGCGGCGTGCCGCACCTGGTGGCCGTGTACCAGGACAAGTCGGGCGCCGCGCGCGACGTGGCCCTGTCGTACGCCAGCGCCAACGGCGGCGGCCGCGCCGGCATCATCGAAACCAACTTCCGCGAAGAAACCGAAACCGACCTGTTCGGCGAACAGGCCGTGCT
The DNA here is from genome assembly GCF_057359325.1 of Achromobacter sp. MUI-25009338. Lineage (NCBI taxonomy): Bacteria > Pseudomonadati > Pseudomonadota > Betaproteobacteria > Burkholderiales > Alcaligenaceae > Achromobacter > Achromobacter sp. MUI-25009338. Next base: position 4,728,397 of record NZ_CM170627.1, on the reverse strand, counting down.
GTGCGGCGGCACCGTCGAACTGATCAAGGCCGGTTTCGACACGCTGGTGGAAGCCGGCTACGCGCCCGAAATGGCCTACTTCGAGTGCCTGCACGAGCTGAAGCTGATCGTCGACCTGATCTACGAAGGCGGCATCGCCAACATGAACTACTCGATCTCGAACAACGCCGAATTCGGCGAATACGAGACCGGCCCGAAGATCGTCACCGACGAGACCCGCAAGGCCATGCGCCAGTGCCTGACGGACATCCAGACCGGCGAATACGCCAAGAAGTTCATCCTGGAAAACGCCGCCGGCGCCCCGACGCTGACCTCGCGCCGCCGCATCAACGCGGAATCGCAGATCGAAGTGGTGGGCGGCAAGCTGCGCGCCATGATGCCCTGGATCGCCGCCAACAAGCTGGTGGACAAGTCCAAGAACTGATCCCTTTGCGGCGCGGGGCCCGTTCCCCGCGCAATCAGGGTCAAAACGGCATGCCCGCGGGGCATGCCTTTTTTTTCGGGTATTCGACTGGCTAATGCCGGGCACGCCGCTTGCGGCGGCCCGCAAGCGGGGCCAGATGGGTTAACCTTTGAAAGTCCGTTGTAAGTTATTGAGACCATGCCCAATTTTTCCATGCGCGATTCCGAGAATCGCCACCGAAGCATCTACCTGCTGCCCAACGCGTTCACCACCGCGGCGTTGTTCGCGGGGTTCTACGCCGTCGTGCAGGCCATGAACGATCGCTTCGAAGTCGCCGCCATCGCCATATTCGTCGCCATGGTGCTGGACGGCATGGACGGCCGCGTGGCGCGGCTGACCAACACGCAGTCGGCCTTCGGCGAGCAATACGACTCGCTGTCCGACATGACCTCGTTCGGCGTGGCCCCGGCGCTGGTGATGTACGAATGGATCCTGAACGACCTGGGCCGCTGGGGCTGGCTGGCCGCCTTCGTCTACGTGTCGGGCGCGGCGCTGCGCCTGGCGCGCTTCAACACCAATATCGCCGTGGTCGACAAGCGCTATTTCCAGGGCCTGCCCAGCCCGGCCGCGGCCGCGCTGGTGGCCGGCTTCGTCTGGCTGGCGGTGGACAACAAGCTGCCCATCCACGACAGCCTGATGGCCTGGGTGGCGTTCACGCTGACCATGTACGCCGGCATCACCATGGTGTCGAACGCGCCGTTCTTCAGCGGCAAGAGCTTCGCGCTGGGCCGCAGCGTGCCGTTCTGGGGCATCCTGCTGGTGGTGGCGGTCTTCGTGTTCGTCTCCAGCGATCCCCCGGTCGTGCTGTTCGGCCTGTTCGTGCTCTACGGCCTGTCGGGCTGGATCACCTGGGCCTGGCGCTGGAACCGGGCGCGCCGCCTGACGCAGGAACGCCGCAACCATACTTCCTGACCGCCGCCCGCCCGTAAACACAAAACCCGCCGACGAACCGGCGGGTTTTGTTTTGGGCCGGGCCCGGCGCTACCACCACATGAAGCGGTCTTCGTCGTACATGGGGTCGGGGCCGGGGTGGAAATGCGTGACCTTGTTGCCGTCGCGGCCCATGTATACGTACATGAGCGAGTTCCACACACCGTTCTCTTTGTAGCGGTACGACCACACCACCTCGCGTTTTTCGCCCAGGCCGGTTTCCTCGATGCGGGCCGGCGGGCCGAATTCGCAGCGCACCCGGTCGGGGCTCCAGTCGCCCTGTTCCAGCACCTTGAAGTGCGCGTCCGTCAGCAGCGGCAGCACGCGGTCCACGCGGCCGTCGGCGCCCACGTTGGTGCCCCAGGCGTACTGGCCCATGGGCTGCTGCGTCCAGATGACGCGGCGCCCGCCGTTGGCCTGCGGACATTCGAAATTCGGGTTGCCGAACTGGGTCAGGACCTCGCCGTAAGGGGTGCCCGGCTGTATCTGGGCCATGTTGGCGCAGGCCGACAGGCCGGCCAGCGCGGCGGCGGCCAGCGCGCCGCGGGCGATCTTGTAGTATTTGGACATATTCATCTCCTGCGAAGCTCGGTTCGCGGCCGTCCAGCCGGGCCCGAAAGGGAGAGGCGGGCGGCGCATTGGGGTAATTCTAGCGAATCGGCTATAATCATCGAGCTTTATCAAGTGTATTGATTTGAGCAAGGTATTTAAGCAAGTACTTTGTGCCGGCCACAGCAACCGGAAAGTGCATCGAAAGTCGGGCGTCGAAGCTCGCCTGAGCACGTTTCAGGGCGCTGTTTGAGTCATCATTGGCAGCAGTGAGAAAGCGAATACAGCCAGGCTCGCACAAATTTTTTTCCAAACCACGTCAGGGCGCCTCGGCCCTGTCGCATGTCCGAAGAGGTCATTAATGTCTGTTGCTGACATCAAGAAATCCGATATCGTTGCGCAATTCCAACGCGCTCAAGGCGATACCGGCTCCCCCGAAGTCCAGGTGGCTCTGCTCACCGCCCGTATCAACGAGCTGACCGGTCACTTCAAAGAACACATGAAGGATCACCACTCGCGCCGCGGTCTGCTGCGCATGGTCAGCCGTCGCCGCAAGCTGCTCGACTACCTCAAGGGCCGCAATCCCGATTCGTACCGCGCACTGATCGAAAAACTCGGTCTGCGCAAGTGATCGACGGGGCTGGCTCCCCATGACGCAACCGTGGTCGGTGCGACGCATGTCGCGGCGGCCACGGTTTTTCATTTGTAAGGAATAATCGTCATGTTCAATAAAGTGACAAAATCGTTCCAGTACGGCCAGCACACGGTCGTCCTGGAAACCGGCGAGATCGCCCGCCAGGCTTCTGGCGCCGTGATGGTGTCGATCGAGGACACCGTCGTCCTGGCCACTGTCGTGGCTTCCAAGAAGGCCAAGCCGGGCCAGACGTTCTTCCCGCTGACCGTCGACTACATCGAAAAGACCTACGCCGCCGGCCGCATTCCCGGCGGCTTCTTCAAGCGCGAAGGCAAGCCGTCCGAGAAGGAAACGCTGACCTCGCGCCTGATCGACCGTCCCCTGCGTCCGCTGTTCCCCGAAGACTTCTACAACGAAGTCCAGGTGGTCATCCACACGCTGTCGGTCAATCCCGAAATCGATCCCGACATCGCCGCCATGATCGGCGCCTCGGCCGCGCTGGCCATTTCGGGCATCCCGTTCAACGGCCCGATCGGCGCCGCCCGCGTGGGCTACATCGATGGCCAGTACGCCATCAACCCGACCGCCTCGCAGCTGAAGTCGTCGCAGCTGGACCTGGTCGTCGCCGGCACCGAGAACGCCGTGCTGATGGTGGAATCGGAAGCCCGCGAGCTGTCCGAAGAAATCATGCTGGGCGGCGTGGTCTACGGCCACGAGCAGATGCAGGCCGTCATCAACGCCATCCACGAACTGGTCAAGGAAGCCGGCAAGCCCGATTGGGACTGGCAGCCGCCGGCCAAGGACGAGGCCCTGATCGCCGCCGTCACCGCCGCCGCCCAGGAAGGCCTGAGCGCCGCCTACCAGATCCGCGAAAAGCAGGCCCGCACCACGCAGCTGCGCGAAGTCTACGCCAGCGTGTCGGAGAAGCTGAACGCCGCCGCCGCCGAGAAGGGCGAGCCGGCCCCGGACGCCGTGACCGTCGACAACATCCTGTTCTCGCTGGAATCGGCCATCGTCCGCGGCCAGATCCTCAACGGCGAGCCGCGCATCGACGGCCGCGACACCCGCACCGTGCGTCCGATCAGCGTGCGCCTGGGCGTGCTGCCCCGCGCGCACGGCAGCGCGCTGTTCACCCGCGGCGAAACCCAGGCGCTGGTCGTCGCCACGCTGGGCACCAAGCAGGATGAGCAGATCATCGACGCGCTCATGGGCGAGTACCGCGACCGCTTCATGCTGCACTACAACATGCCTCCGTTCGCCACCGGCGAAACGGGCCGCATCGGCGTGCCCAAGCGCCGCGAAATCGGCCACGGCCGCCTGGCCAAGCGCGCGCTGATCCCGCTGCTGCCGGCGCCCGAGGACTTCCAGTACACCATCCGCATCGTGTCGGAAATCACCGAGTCCAACGGCTCCTCGTCGATGGCTTCGGTCTGCGGCGGCTCGCTGGCCATGATGGACGCCGGCGTGCCGGTCAAGGATCACGTGGCCGGCGTGGCCATGGGCCTGATCCTGGACGGCGGCAAGTTCGCCGTGCTGACCGACATCCTGGGCGACGAAGATCACCTGGGCGACATGGACTTCAAGGTCGCGGGCACCGAGAACGGCGTCACCGCGCTCCAGATGGACATCAAGATCCAGGGCATCACCAAGGAAATCATGCAGGTGGCGCTGGCCCAGGCCCGCGAAGGCCGCCTGCACATCCTGGGCAAGATGAAGGAAGCCCTGGACGGTTCGCGCGGCGAGTTGTCGGCTTTCGCCCCGCGCATGCTGACCATCAAGATCAACCCCGAGAAGATCCGCGACGTGATCGGCAAGGGCGGCGCCACCATCCGCGCGCTGACCGAAGAAACCGGCACGCAGATCGACATCTCCGACGACGGCACGATCGTGATCGCCAGCGTCGACGAAGCGCAGGCCAAGGAAGCCCAGCGCCGCATCGTCGAGCTGACCGCCGACGTCGAAGTGGGCCAGATCTACGAAGGCTCGGTGCTGCGCCTGCTGGACTTCGGCGCCATCGTGCAGGTGCTGCCGGGCCGCGACGGCCTGCTGCACATCTCGGAGATCGCCAACTACCGCATCGCCAACATCAACGATGTGCTGAAGGTCGGCCAGCAGGTCCGCGTCAAGGTCATCGAGGCCGACGACAAGGGCCGCCTGCGCCTGTCGATCAAGGCCATCGGCGGCATCGAGCAGCAGCAGGCCGCTGCCGCTCCGGAAGCCGCCCCGCAATCGGAACCGCAAGCCGAATAAGCCTGCGCGACCGGTAGCCAGGAACGGCGCCCCTCGGGGCGCCGTTTTTCATTCTGTAGCCGGCCGCGGCCGACGACGCGCCGATTTCCTGTAAAGTCTTGCGCGAAGAGCCGGACCGGGCCGATGCCGCCGGCGGCCGGTAGAGCGCATGGGGGAAACGGATGGGCAAGGCATGACCGGATGGCTGAGATCCGCTGGCGCGGCGGGGCTGATCGCGGCGCTGCTGGCCGGCTGTATGAACCCCGCGCCCGGCCAGCGCGGGCCCAAGAGCGAGGACATGTCCGCCGACCAGTTCGGCCAGACCGACTTCAACCGCACCGTCACGCTGGAGGTGCGCGACAACCTCGCCAGCCTCTACGTGCTGCTGGACAAGCTGTATCGCCGCAACCCGCGCGAATGGCGCAAGACCGGGGCCCCGGACCAGGCCAAGGCGGTGGCGCTGGTCAAGCACGCGATCGAAGTCCGCATCCCGCCCCGCGACCTGCAGGGCCTGCGCGACATCCAGATCCTGGCGGTGTCGCTGGACCCCAACTACACCGGCGACCGCGTCGGCGCATTCATCTACGGCCTGGCCGACACCATCATCGCGGCCCATAATGGGAAAACCCGCTTGTACGCCATGGACGCGCTGGACGGGCAGCGGGTCTACAATGCCGCACGGAACGTCGAAGCGGCCGCCTGGCTGCTGGCGTCGCGCCGCGACAACCAGGGCGAACCGCTGCTGCTGGCCAACGAAATGTCCCAGAACGCCACGAACCTCAGCTTTGAGCGCGAATTCGGCGCCATCATCGGCCGGTTGGACCTGATCGCCAACCTGCTGGGCGAGAACGCGCGGCGCATCGGGATCAACTATGCGCAGGGGCTCTTGCTCTTCAATTTCCTTCCGGTGCGCTAAGGATTTCCCATCGTGATCGATATCGCTTCCATTCAGACCGCCCGCGAGAACCTGCGCGGCCAGGTGCTGAAGACCCCGTTTACCCTTTCCCGCACGCTGTCCGATATTTTCGGCGCCGAGATCTGGCTGAAATTCGAGAACCTGCAGTTCACGGCTTCCTTCAAGGAGCGCGGCGCGCTGAACCGCATGCTGACCCTGTCGGACGCCGAGCGCGCCGCCGGCGTGATCGCCGTGTCCGCCGGCAACCACGCCCAGGGCGTGGCCTACCACGCGCAGCGCATGGGCGTGCCGGCGGTGATCGTGATGCCGCGCTTCACGCCCACTGTGAAAATCGCCAACACGCGCCGCTTTGGCGCCGAGGTGGTGCTGGCGGGAGACACCTTCGACGACGCCAAGGCGCGTGGCTACGAGCTGGCCCGGGAGCGCGGGCTGACCATGATCCATCCGTACGACGACGAGGCCGTCATCTCGGGGCAGGGCACCGTGGCGCTGGAAATGCTGGAAGACCAGCCGCAGCTCGACATGCTGGTCATCGCCATCGGCGGCGGCGGCCTGATATCCGGGGTCGCCACCGCGGCCAAGGCGCTCAAGCCCGGCATCGAGATCGTCGGCGTGCAGACCGAACGCTTCCCGTCCATGTACGCCGCGGTCACCGGCGTCTCCATGCCGCAGGGGCAGTACACCATCGCCGAAGGCATCGCCGTCAAATCGCCCGGCGCGCTGACCCAGCCCATCGTCAGCAAACTGGTCGACCGCATCGAACTGGTGTCCGAAAGCGATATCGAACACGCCATCGTGGTGCTGCTGGAGATCGAAAAATCCGTGGTCGAAGGCGCCGGCGCGGCCGGCCTGGCCGCGCTGCTGCACGCGCAGGAAGCGGGCAGCGACCGCTACAAGGGCAAGCGCATCGGCCTGGTGCTGACCGGCGGCAACATCGACCCGCTGATGCTGGGCGAACTGATCGAGCGCGGCATGGTGCGCGCCGGACGCCTGGCGCGCATCCGCGTGGACCTGCGCGACCTGCCGGGCGCGCTGGCCCACGCCACCAAGCTCATCGCGGACGCCCAGGCCAACATCACCGAGGTCCACCACCAGCGCGCCTTCACCTCGCTGCCGGTGCGCAACGTCGAAGTCGATTTCGTGCTGCAGACCCGCGGCCCGGACCACATCCAGGAAGTGATCGACGTCCTGAACGCGGCGGGTTTCGCCGCCAGTAACCACGACCACTGAGCGCGGCCGCGCGGCGGCTCAGCCCGCCTCGCGCGCCAGCAGATTCCTCAGGCCATACAGCCGCTCGCGATGCAGGGTGGCCGCCAGCGGCTCGGGTTCGCGCCCCAGCGCGACGTAGTCGGCCGGCACCTGCGCCACCGCTTCGCGGATACGGTCGGCGCCGGTCTGCCACCATTGCACCAGCATGCGGTCCGGGTTGTAGACGTCCAGCCCCTGGCGCCGCAGTTCGGAACGGTTGAAATCCTTCAGGTTCCAGGTCAGCACCTGCACCACCGGCGGCTGCTGCAGGCCGCAGCGCGCGCGCCGCGCCAGTCCGGCCGCGATCACGTGGAAATCCTTGGGATCGCTGTAGCGCAGCGACGCCTCGTAGACCGCCGTGTCCAACTCCCGGGCGGCCGGGAAACGCGCATTCATCTCGTCCCACATCTCGCTCATGACCTCGGGCGGGATCTCCCAGATACGCGAGGCGTTGCGGCGCCATTCCTCGCCGATGCGGTCGGTCCAGACCGGCACGAACACCCCCGCCTCGGCCAGCCGCAGCAGCAGGCGGCGGAGAATGCCGGACATGAGAACGCAGGCGTCCAGGACGATGAAGGGCGGAGAGACGGCAGGGACGGTCAAGGTGCGGCCGGACAGGGTGGAAAGGCGAGGCGCAAGAATAATGGACTCTTCGGCAGCGCTGCGCGACTGGCGCAGGCGATGCGCGGGGAATGGGTGGTGCCCGAGACCGGAATCGAACCGGTACGGCCGCGAGGCCGAGGGATTTTCTTACCACTTCGGCTTTCGCCGCCAGCGCGGGCGCTGTTCGTGGTCTGGAGCACGCCTTCACCTTAGCCTTGCGGCCTTAGGTGCCCGCCGTCTGCTCTCTACACCTTCCCCGGCGATACGGCCTGGGCTTGGCTCGGCGTTGGCTCGGAACGGGTCCAGGGCATTCGCCGAGTTTGACGGGCTACACCTTTGGAGTTTCCTCCAAAGGGCTCAAATTGATTCAAGTCCCTTGTGTCTACCAATTTCACCACTCGGGCGTTGCCGGCCCGGTGAGGGCCGGCAGCGGGCGTGACTATACCATCCCGCGCATGGGGATATTGGCGGCGGCGTCCATCACTCGGTGAAACGCACGGACGTGCGCGGCCGTTCGTCCACGGTCAGGGAAAACACGTCGGGACGCGCATAATGCCCCACCACGTCGAAATCGTAGCGGGCCCGCACCAGCTCTTCGGTATCGACCTCCGCGGTCAGCAGCCCCGTCCCGCCGTGCATCGGCCCGGCCAGCACCTGGCCCAGCGGGCCGACGATGACCGAGCCGCCGTTGATCAGCGGCCGGGTGGCTTCCCAGCCCGGCACGTCCTGGCCGAGTTCGGCGGGCGAGGGCTGTACCTGGCAGGCGCTGACCACGAAGCAGCGGCCTTCGTGGGCGATGTGGCGCATCGAGCATTGCCAGATGTCGCGTTCGTCCACCGTGGGCGCGCACCAGATTTCGACGCCCTTGGCGTACATGGCGGTGCGCAGCAGCGGCATGTGGTTTTCCCAGCAGATGGCGCCGCCGATGCGGCCGGCGGCCGTGTCGACCACGGGCAGGGTGGAGCCGTCGCCCTGGCCCCAGATCAGCCGCTCGGTGCCCGTCGGCATGAGCTTGCGGTGCTTGGCGGCCAGGCCCGCGCCGGGCTCGAAGAAGAGCGCGGTGCAGTACAGCGTGCTGCCGCCGCGTTCGATCACGCCCACGACCAGGCTGGCGCCGGTGCGCTGCGACAGGGCGGCCAGCGCGTCGGTTTCCGGGCCGGGCACATCGATGGCGTTCTCGTAATAGCGGGCATAGGCCTCGCGGCCTTCCGGCAGGCGGTAGCCCAGGCGGGTGCCGAAGATTTCGCCCTTGGGGTAGCCGCCCAGCAGCGCTTCGGGCATGACGACCAGCGCGGCGCCGCTGGCGGCGATGTCGGTTTCGAAGGCCAGGATGTGTTCCAGCGTGCGGGCCTTGCCTTCGGGGGAAGCGCCGATCTGCAGCGCGGCGACGGTTTTCGCGGTCATGGGGGTCTCGCGGGTGGATGGAGGGTCGGCACAGTGTCCGGCCCGCCCTAAAATCAATCAATCCCGCCCGGAGATAAATGATATGAACAGAATTGATATCGAATCGACGGACCTCAACCTGCTGAAGGTCTTCGAGGCGATCTACGACGAGGGCGGGGCCGGCCGCGCGGCCTTGCGCCTGGGCGTGACGCAGTCGGCGGTCAGCGCCGCGCTGGGGCGCCTGCGCACGCTGTATGCGGACCCGCTGTTCGTGCGCACCGGCCGGGGCCTGGCGCCCAGCCTGCGGGCGCGCGAGCTGCGGCCGGTCATCGGCGAGGCGCTGGACAAGTGCCGCCAGAGCCTGGCGCTGGCGCGCCCGGAGGCGGCGGATTTCGCCGGGCGGTCGGTGACGCTGGGCCTGTCCGACGACTTCGAGATCGCGCTGGGGCGGCAGGCGATCGGCGCGCTGGCCGCCAGCGCGCCGGGCCTGCGCCTCATCTTCCGGCAGACCCACAGCCGGCTGGCCGCCGACATGCTGATGGCGCGCGAGGCCGATCTGGTCATTGCTTCGGGTGGCCTGGCTTCTCATGCCCTGCAGCGGGTGACGGTCGGGCAGGGCGGCTACGCCTGTCTGCTGGACCCGGCGAGCCTGGCGCCGGGACAGGCGGCGCTGACCGTGGACGAGTTCATCCGCCGCCGGCACGTGCTGGTGTCCTCGGGCGGCTTCATCGGCGTGGTGGACGAGGTGCTGCACGGCCTGGGGCTGGCGCGGCGGGTGCTGGCGTCGACCACGCATTTCGCCGCGTTGGCCTTTCTGTTGCGCGGCAGCGATTCCATCTCGACCCTGCCCGCCCATGCCGCGCGCGGACTGGCCGCGGCCACGGGGCTGCGCATGCTGCCCTGTCCGCAGGCCATGCCGGGCTACGCCATCGAAATGGGATGGCGGGCCGACGCATTGCGCGACGCGGCGGTGGCGGCGGTGAGGCGCAGCGTGCTGGGCCTGCTGGAGGCGTTCGACTGGATGCCTTCGGGCACGGCTATCGGGGAAACCCCCGTGACCGCTGCGGCGGACAACGCGGGACACTTGCGCCCATGAAACCCGCCGCACCCCTCATCCCGCCGCCGCGCGACATAGATCTGGTGTCGCTGCGCCTGTTCCTGTCCGCCCTGCAGGAAGGCAGCCTGGCGCGCGCCGCCGCCCGCGAGAACATCGTGCCTTCGGCGGTCAGCAAGCGCATGTCGGAAATGGAAGAGGCATTCGGCGTGCTGTTGCTGGAACGCGGCGTCAAGGGCGTGCAGCCCACGCCGGCCGGCGATGCGCTGGCCGCGCACGTGCGGCGCCTGCTGCAGGACATGGAGCGCATGCACCGCGAAATGGCGGGATTCGCGACCGGCGTGCGCGGGCGCGTCAGGCTGGCGGTCAGCGTGGCGGCGCTGTCCGGCGAGCTGCCGGAGCAGATCCAGTCGTTTCGCCGCGCGCATCCGCAGATCGACATCCTGCTGCAGGAGGACACCACGCAGGCCGCGTTTCGCGCCGTGCTGGAAGGGCAGGCCGACGTGGCGGCGGGCTCGGACTTCGGCCACGAGGGCCTGCAGGTCTATCCCTGCGGCCATTGCGAGCTGGCGGCGGTGGTGCCGGGGCAGCATCTGCTGGCCGAGCGCGAAACGCTGGACTATGCGCAGCTGCTGCCCTATGAGCAGATCGAGCTGAACCGCGACAACGGCATCAGCAGCGTATTCGAGCAGGCCGCCCGCGAGGCCGGCGTGACGCGGCGCATCAGCGCCCGCGTCAGCGCGCACGAGACCATCTGCACGCTGGTTGCCCGCGGCATGGGCGTGGCGGTGGTGCCGCTGTACCTGAAGGCGCGCCACGCGCACCTGGACATCCGTTTCATCCGCCTGACCGGTCCCTGGTCCAGCACGCCCTTGTGCATCGCCGTGCGCGACCCGGACGCGCTGGCGCCGGCGGCGCGCACGCTGCTGGCGCACCTGGGCGTGCTGCCCGCCGCCGGCGCATGACGCCTCACTGGGGCTAACCCGGACGTTCCGAAACGAGAATGCCCCGGTGCTGAAAGACCGCTACCCGCGACGCGCCCGCGGCGGCGATCATGGATGCATTGCGGCGGCGGCCGGCCCGGTTTCCGGAGCGGGCCGCGCCGGTTCATCCAACGCGGGCCAGAGGAAACATCGATGAGCGCAGCACCGGCTTCACCCTTCATGGACAACGACGAATTGCCCTTGCGCGGCATCAAGGTGCTGGAGCTGTCCCACATGATCATGGGGCCGGCGGCCGGCCTGGCGCTGGCCGACCTGGGCGCCGAAGTCATCAAGGTCGAGCCCATCGAAGGCGACCGCACGCGCCGCCTCAAGGGTTCGGGCAGCGGCTATTTCCCGGTGTTCAACCGCAACAAGCAAAGCCTGGCCATCGACCTGAAGGCGCCGCAGGGGCAGGCGGTGGTGCGCGAGCTGGCGCTGCAGGCCGACATGCTGGTGGAGAACTTCCGCGACGGCAGCCTGGCCCAGTACGGGCTGGACTACGAATCGCTGTCGGCCGCGAACCCGAAGCTGATCTACGTATCGCTCAAGGGCTTTCTGTCCGGCCCCTACAAACACCGCACCGCGCTCGACGAAGTGGTGCAGATGATGGGCGGGCTGGCCTATATCAACGGGGGCGCCGATACGCCGCAGCGCGTGGCGGCGTCGGTCAACGACATCCTAGGCGGAACGTTCGGCGTGGTGGGCGCGCTGGCGGCCCTGCACGACCGCCATCTGACGGGGCGCGGCCGGCACGTGCGCTCGGGCCTGTTCGAGAACAACCTGCTGCTGGTGGCGCAGTTCATCGCCCAGTACCAGTTGACCGGATCGGCGCCCAGGCCCATGGGCGCCGAGCGGCGGCCGCCCTGGGGGGTATACGACATCTTCGATACGGCCGACGGCCGGGTGTTCGTGGCGGTGGTCGGCGATGCGCAATGGCGCAACTTCGCGCAGACCTTCCTGCCGCCGGAATGGGCCGCCGATCCGCGGCTGGCCACCGCCGTCGACCGCGAGGCCGCGCGGCCGTGGCTGGTGCCGGGCGTGGCCGAGATCCTGAAGACCTGGAAGACGGATGCGCTGTGCGCCGCGCTGGAGGCGGCCAACCTGTCCTACGGTCCGATCCGCCAGCCGCACGACCTGCTGCAGGACGCGCACCTCAACGCCGGCGGCGCGCTGCTGAAGACGCGGCTGCCGGACGGCGGCGAGATCGACGCGGCGGCCCTGCCGATCGAATTCGACGGCCGCAAGGCCGGCAAGCGCTGCGACCCGCCCCACCGGGGCGGCGACACGCAAGCCATCCTGCGGGGCCTGGGCTGGGATGCCGAGCGCATCGACGCCTTGCGCTCGGCCGGCGTCATCGCCTGAGGGGACGCCGGCGCCCGAACCCCGTCGAGGCGGCGACAGACCGCCAAGACTTCCATCGAAGAGGAGACACCCGAGATGATCCGCAAACTTCTGGCGGTGGCCGCCCTGGCCGCCGCGTGCACGGCGCACGCGCAGGACTACCCCAACAAGCCCATCCGCATCATTATTCCGTCCACGCCCGGCGGCGGCACCGACTATATCGGCCGCCTGATGAGCACCAAGCTGCATGAACTCAACGGCTGGGCCGTCATCCCGGAAAACAAGCCGGGCGCGGGCACGGCGCTGGGCCTGGCCGAGGCGGCGCGCTCGCCCGCCCAGGGCTACGACCTGGTGATAGGCCAGTCCGACAACGTCACGCTGATACCGCTGCTGATGAAGGTGTCGTACGACCCGGTCAAGGACCTGGCCCCGGTGGCGCTGGTGGCCACCACGCCCATGGTGCTGCTGGTGGCCGACGGCTCGCCGTACAAGACCCTGCCCGAAGTGATCGAGGCCGCCAAGAAAGAGCCCAACAAGATCTCGTACGGCACCTCCGGCACGGGCGGCGGCGTGCACATCGCCATGGAGATGCTGCAGCACGAGGCCGGCTTCAAGATGCAGCACGTGCCATACAAGGGTTCGGCGCCCGCGCTGGCGGACCTGATGGGCGGCCACCTGCAGTTCGCGGGCTCCTCGATCTCGTCGGCCGCGACGCTGATCAAGTCCGGCAAGGTGCGCGCGCTGGCCGTGACCTCGCCCAAGCGCAATCCCGCGCTGCCGGACGTGCCCACCGTCGCCGAGCTGGGCTACAAGGGCTTCAGCGTGGTCACCTACTACGGCGTGCTGGCTCCGGCCAAGACGCCCAAGGCCGTGGTGTCCCGCCTGAACAGCGATTTCAACAAGCTGCTGGCGCGCAAGGACGTGCAGGAGGCGCTGGCCTCGCAGGGGCTGGAGACCGATCCGGTTTCCACCGAGCAGTTCGCCGCGCTGATCCAGTCGGACATCGGCAAGGCGCGCGAGACCATCAAGAGCGCGGGCATCGTGGTGCAGCAATAAGCCCGCTTCAGACCACAGGACGCCGCATATGAACCAGGAAGTCAGGCTTTGCGAAGTGGGCCCGCGCGACGGGCTGCAGATGGCCAGGGGCATGATGTCCGCCGCCGACAAGCTGCGCTGGATAAGGCAGTTGGCCGAGGCCGGGCTGCGCGAGATCGAGGTGGGCAGTTTCGTGTCGCCGCGGCTGGTGCCGCAGATGGCCGACACCGGCGCCATCCTGCCCGAAGCGCTCAAGGTGGAGGGGCTGACGGTCTGTGCGCTGGCCTGCAACCTCAAGGGCGCCATCGCCGCCTACGAGGCCGGCGCGCACGTGCTGTCGTTTCCCGTCTCGGTCAGCGACACGCACAGTCGCGCCAACGTGGGCAAGAGCACCGACGCGCAGCTGGAGGCGCTGGCGGCCATCGTCGACTGGGTCCGCGCCCAGGGCCGGCCCATGCGCATCGACGCGGCCGTGGCCACCGCCTTCGGCTGCTCGCTGGAAGGCGCGGTGCCGCTGCCGCGGGTGGCCCGGGTGGCGGCGGCCGCGGCCCGCGCCGGCGCCGACGAGATCGCCCTGGCCGACACGGTGGGCTACGCCCATCCCGCCCAGGTCCGCGACGCGGTGCGCGCCGCCCAGGACGCCGTGGGCGCGCGCCTGACCAAGCTGCACCTGCACGACACGATGGGGCTGGGGCTGGCCAATGCGCTGGCCGGCCTGAACGAAGGCATCCGCAGCTTCGACGCCTGCCTGGGCGGGCTGGGCGGCTGCCCATTCGCGCCCGGCGCGTCAGGCAACATCGTCACCGAGGACCTGGTGTTCATGCTGGAAAGCATGGGCTATGGCACCGGCATCGACCTGCCGCGGCTATTGGCCGCGCGTCCCCTGCTGGCCGAGGCGCTGCCGCAGGAAAGCCTGCGCAGCGGCGTGGCCGCCGCCGGGATTCCCAAGACCTTCCGGGCGGCGGCCTGACAGGCCTCAGCGATACACCAGCACCGGCAGCGTGGAGTGCGCCAGCACCTTCTGCGTCTCGCTGCCCAGCAGCATGGCGGCCATGGCGCCGTGGCCGCGCGAGGACATGGCGATCAGGTCGCAGCCCTGGGTCATCGCCAGGTCGATGATGGCCTGGTAGGGGCTGTTGCTCTCGCGCATTTCGGTCGTGCAGGCCACGCCGGCGGCCTGCGCCTTGGCCGCGGCCTGCGACAGGTACGACTGGGCCAGGTCGCGCGCGTGGCGCTCGTACTCCGTGCGCACGCCCTGCAGCTGCACGGCTTCCATGGAAATGGTATGGAAGGGGCTGTAGACCGTCAGCACCGTGACTTGCGCGCCCAGCGCGCGGGCCATGCCCAGTCCTTGCTCCAGTCCGGAGAAGGACAGCGCGGAGCCGTCGATGGGGATGAGTATGTGCTTGTACATGACAACCTCCCTGGAGTGGGGGAGGGCGCGCCGGTCCGGGAGCCCTCCGCAGGAGCGTGAACAGCGACAGCTATCCTCATACTACGCCTTGCGGCGCGTTCCGGCGAACCGGGCCGGCGCCGCGGATGCCGCGCGGGGACGAAAAAAAGCCCTTGCGCACGCAAGGGCTTGATTTCCTGTGTTGGCGGAAGCGGTGAGATTCGAACTCACGAACGGTTGCCCGTTGCCGGTTTTCAAGACCGGTGCAATCGACCACTCTGCCACGCTTCCGGGGGGCTTTGCCGCGCATTGTGCGGCAAATCTTGCGGCGATTCGACCATCTGGCAAACAATCGGGCCGAGGCGGACGCGATCCGCAGCAAAGGGCGCAATAATAATCCATTTGATGCAAAGGAAGGAGGCACGCGATGCACGCCGTAGAAATCTCCCGCCCGGGCGGCCCCGAGGTCCTGGTCCCCGTGGAGCGTCCCACGCCGCAAGCCGGCGCGGGTGAAGTCCTGATCAAGGTCAGCGCGGCCGGGGTCAACCGCCCGGACGTGTTCCAGCGCAAGGGCAACTACGCGCCGCCTCCCGGCGCCTCCGACCTGCCCGGCCTGGAAGTGGCCGGCGAGATCGTCGGCGGCGACGTCGCCGGCAGCGGCCTGGCCGTGGGCGACCGCGTCTGCGCGCTGGTGGCCGGCGGCGGCTACGCGGAATACTGCGTCGCGCCCGCGGCGCAATGCCTGCCCATCCCCAAGGGCCTGTCCGATATCGAGGCCGCGGGCCTGCCGGAAACCTATTTCACGGTCTGGAGCAACGTGTTCGACCGCGGCCGGCTGTCCGAGGGCGAGAGCCTGCTGGTGCATGGCGGCGCCAGCGGCATCGGCACCACGGCGATCCAGCTTGCCCGCGCGCTGGGCCACAAGGTCTACGCCACGGTCGGCAGCGACGAGCGCGCCCGCGCCGTGGAAGCCCTGGGCGCCACGCTGGGGATCAACTACAAGACCCAGGACTTCGTCAAGGAAGTGCTGGAGGCCAATGGCGGGCGCGGCGTGGACGTGATCCTGGACATGGTGGCCGGCGACTACATCGCCCGCGACATGCAGTGCCTGGCCGACGATGGGCGCATCGTCATCATCGCCCAGCTGGGCGGGGCCCGCGCCGAGGTGGACACGGCCCAGGTCATGCGCCGCCGCCTGACCATCACCGGTTCGACCCTGCGTCCGCGGCCGGTCGCCTTCAAGGGCGCCATCGCTCGCGCGCTGCGCGAACGCGCCTGGCCGCTGCTGGAAAAAGGGGACATTAAGCCCATCGTGCACGCGACCTTCCCGCTGGCCGAGGCCGCCCGGGCCCACGCCATGATGGAAAGCGGCGAAAACATCGGCAAAATCATTCTGACGATGTAAGAATCGCGGGGCCTCTCGGCGTAGCGCCCCGCAACAGGATACAATCACGGGTTTCGCCTGGAATTATTTCCAGGCAGGCCCGTGGGCGCTTTTCGCCGCCCGCATCCTCTCTAGACACTACGCCATGACTTCAGTCGAAAACCGCGCCCGCCTCGTGCTGGGCAACTGGAAGATGCACGGTAACCTGGCCGAGAACGCTGCGTTGCTGACCGAGCTGCGCGCCGCGGATGCTGCGAGCCACTGCGAAATCGGCGTCTGCGTGCCGTTTCCGTACCTGGCGCAAGCCGCATCGGCCCTGACTGGAAGCAGTGTGTCCTGGGGGGCGCAGGATGTCAGCGCGCACGAAAAGGGCGCCTATACCGGCGAGGTGTCCGGCCCCATGCTGAAGGAATTCGGCTGCCGCTGGGCGCTGGCCGGCCATTCCGAGCGCCGCGTGCTGCACGGTGAAACCGACGAAGCGGTGGCCGCCAAGGCCCAGGCCGCCCTGGCCGCCGGCCTGACGCCGGTGGTCTGCGTCGGCGAATCGCTGGCCGACCGCGACGCCGGCAATACCCTGGCCGTGATCGAGCGCCAGCTCAAGCCGGTGCTGGCCCTGGGCGCCGACGCCGTGTCGCGCATGGTGCTGGCCTATGAACCGGTCTGGGCCATCGGCACGGGCCGCAGCGCCAGCCCCGAGCAGGCCCAGGAAGTCCACGGCGCCATCCGCGCCTCGCTGCGCGCGCTGGGCGCGGAGCAGGTGCAAGTGTTGTACGGCGGCAGCGTCAAAGCTGCCAACGCCGCCAGTCTGTTCGCCATGACTGATATCGACGGGGCCCTGGTCGGCGGCGCGTCGCTCGTGGCCGAAGAATTTTTGCGTATCGCCGCCATCTAAGTTTCCGCTCCGGAGTCTGTAATGCCCATCACGTTCAAACTTCTGCTGGCCGTCCAAGTGATCTCGGCGCTGGCTATCATCGTCCTGGTCCTGCTGCAGCAGGGCAAAGGCGCCGACATGGGGTCCGCCTTCGGCAGCGGCTCGGCCGGCAGCCTGTTCGGCGCCACCGGCGCCGCGAACTTCCTGTCGCGCGCGACCAAGTGGGCCGCCGTCGTGTTCTTCGCGTCCACCGCCGGCCTGGCCTACTTCAGCCACCAGGGCTCGGCCGCTCCCGGCGTCGATTCGGGCGTGATGCAAAGCTACCCGGCCGACCGTTCGGTGCCCCAGGTGCCGGGTTCGTCGGCTCCGGCCTCGTCCGTGCCGGGCGCCGCCTCGGTGCCCGCCGCCCCGGCCAAGCCCGACGCCTCGGTGCCGTCGGTGCCGGCGGCTCCGGCCACCCCCGCGCCCGCCGCGCCGGCTCCGGCCGCCGGCGACAAGCCGGCCGAAACGCCGGCGAAGTAAGCCACAGCAGTCCACGGGGCCGGCGCAAGCCGGCCTTTTTCATGGGCGCGCTGGAACGTCATGGGCGCGCTGGAACGGCCTGCGATAATGCGGGCGGACGGCGGCCGGCGTGGACGCGCGCGGGCCGCCGGCACAGGTATTTTCGGATCGGCCTCCATGGAAAAGCGTTTGATGCCATCGATGATGGCGCTGCAGTGTTTCGAGGCGGTGGCGCGGCACATGAGCTTCACGCGCGCCGCCGAGGAACTGCACATGACCCAGAGCGCGATCAGCAAACAGATCGCGCAACTCGAGGCGCTGCTGCGCAACCCGCTGTTCCTGCGGGTGCGGCGGCGCCTGCAGTTGACGCCGGCGGGCGCGCTGTACCAGTCCGAGGTCCGGGCCATCCTGAACCAGGTGGACATGTCCTCGCGCTACATCCTGACCTACGGCAGCGAGACGCAGGTTCTCACCATCGGCACCCAGCCGACCTTCGGCGCGCGCTGGCTGATCCCGCGCCTCAAGCGCTTCATGGCCGCGCATCCGGACATCCAGGTCAAGGTCCGCAGCGAGACCCGGCCGTTCGACCTGATGCAGGCCAAGATCGACATTTCGTTCTTCTTCGGCCACGGCACCTTGCCCGGCGCCCAGTGCCGCGAATTGTTCGAGGCCGAAGTGGTGCCGGTCTGCGCGCCCGGCTTCCTGCCGGGCGACCGGGTCGACAGCCTGGAAGCGCTGAGCGCGCAGGAACTGATCCAGTGCGCCTCGCGGCCCGAGGCCTGGCACGACTATTTCTCGCACCAGCAGTTCCAGTCCGACCGCAGCTACCACGGGCCGCGCTTCGACACTTTCTACATGTGCGTGCGCGCCGCCGAAAGCGGCTGCGGCATCGCGCTGACCCCGCGCCTGCTGGCCGAGGAAGAGCTGCAGGCCGGCAAGCTGGTGATCCCGTGGGGCTACGTGCAGCCCAGCGACGGCGCGTATTTCGTCGCCTATTCCGAGCATTCGGCCGAGGTGCCGAAGATCAAGCAGTTCGTCGCCTGGGTCGAGCAGGAAGCCGCGCGCCGTCCATGAAAAAATGGACTGATTAAGCCGAATTTTTTCATTTGATTGCGGCGGCGCGGCATGATTTCATGCGGGCCTTGTCTACCGATGCGCCAAGCCCGCCATGAATCAGAATTTCGTCAGCCCCGACCAGATCCGCGCCTGGTTCTCCCGCGCCATGTCCGACATGTACAAGTCGGAAGTGCCCCTGTATGACACGCTGCTGGACCTGGTCGCCCAGGTCAACGCCAAGACCCTGGCCGAGCAGCCCGAACTGGCCGCACAGCTGGCGCGCACGGGCGAGATCGAGCGCCTGGACATCGAGCGCCATGGCGCCATCCGCGTGGGCACGGCCGAAGAGCTGTCCAATATGCGCCGCGTGTTCGCCGTGATGGGCATGCAGCCCGTGGGCTATTACGACCTGTCGCCGGCCGGCGTGCCGGTGCACTCCACCGCGTTTCGCGCCACCCACGAGCAGGCGCTGCAGGCCAGCCCGTTCCGCGTCTTCACCTCGCTGCTGCGCCTGGAACTGATCGACGACGCCGCGCTGCGCGAGAAGGCCGCACGCATCCTGGCGGCGCGCCGCATCTTCACCCCGCGGGCGCTGGAACTGGCCGCGCGCTTCGAAGCCGAGGGCGGCCTGGACGAGGCCTGCGCCCGGGAATTCGTGGCCGAAGCCCTGCACACGTTCCGCTGGCACGGCGAAGCCACCGTCAGCCTGCAGGACTACCAGGAGCTGCATGGCCAGCACCGCCTGATCGCCGACGTGGTGGCCTTCAAGGGTCCGCACATCAACCACCTGACGCCGCGCACGCTGGACATCGACGAAGCCCAGGCCGAGATGCCGCGCCGCGGCGTGGCCGCCAAGGCCGTGATCGAAGGCCCGCCGCCGCGCAAGTGCCCGATCCTGCTGCGCCAGACCAGCTTCAAGGCGCTGGAGGAAGCCGTCAGCTTCATCGGCGCCGACGGCCGCGCCGCGCCCGGCAGCCATACGGCCCGCTTCGGCGAGATCGAACAGCGCGGCGTCGCGCTCACGCGCAAGGGCCGCGCGCTGTACGACCACCTGCTGGACCTGGCGCGCAGCCGCAATCCGGGCGCGACCAACGAAAGCAATGCCGCCGCCTACATGCAGAACCTGCAGGACTGCTTCGCCGCGTTTCCGGACGACTACTCGGAACTGCATGCCCAGGGCCTGGCGTATTTCCGCTACTACCTGACCGGCAAGACCGGCGCGCCGGCCAGCGCCGACGCGCAAGCGCTGATCGAGCAGGGCTACATCCGCTACGAGCCGCTGGTGTACGAAGACTTCCTGCCGGTCAGCGCCGCCGGCATCTTCCAGTCGAACCTGGGCGACAAGGGCCAGACCGAATACGCGCAGAACGCCAGCCAGGCCGCTTTCGAGCAGGCGCTGGGCGCGCCGGTGCTGGACGAGCTGGCGCTCTACCAGGACACGCAGGACCGCTCGCTGGCGGCCTGTCTGCAGGCGCTGGGCGTACAGGCCGGCGAGCCGGCGGTAGCATGAGCCGGCTGGACCGCTGCCTGTCGGTGCGCGACTTCGAGCGCGAGGCGCGGCGCATCATGCCGCGCTGCGTCGAAGGCTACGTCTGCGGCGGCACCGAGGACGGCGCTTCGCTGGCCGAGTCGGTGCGCGCCCTGGGCGACGTCGGGTTCCGGCCGCGGGGGCTGCGCGTAGTGGACCAGCGCAACAGCAAGGTCGAACTCTACGGCCAGACCTACGCCATGCCGGTGGGTTTCGCGCCCACCGGATTCTCCGCCATCGTCATGCACGAGTGCGACCTGGCGCTGGCGCAGGCCGCGCAGCACGCCGAGATTCCGTTCATCATCAGCGGCGCTTCCAGCGTGCCGCTGGAACGCCTGCAGCAGGCCACGGGCAAGCGCTGCTGGTACCAGGCCTATCTGCCGGGCAACACCGAACGCATCGGCAGGCTGTTGGACCGCCTGCGCCAGGCCGAGATCCCGGTGCTGGTGGTCACCATCGACACCTGCGTAGGCGCGAACCGCGAGAACCTGCAGCGCCTGGCCTTCACCGTGCCTTTCAAGATGAGCGCCAGCGTGGTGCTCGACGGCCTGCGGCATCCGCGCTGGAGCCTGAACGTCTTCATGCGCACGCTGCTGGGCAGCGGCGTGCCGCGCTTCTCGAATCTTTACGAGGAGATCGGCCCGCCCATCACGCAGGACCCGCCCAACGGCTTTCGCGGCGAACGCGACAAGCTGTCGTGGGAGCACATCCGCTGGATTCGCGAGAACTGGCCGGGCAAGCTGGTGCTCAAGGGCGTGATGCATCCCGACGACGCGCGCCAGGCCTGCGCGGCCGGCGCCGACGGCGTCATCGTCTCCAACCACGGCGGCCGCCAGCTGGACGGCTGCATTTCGCCGCTGCAGGCGCTGCCCGAGATCGTGGCGGCGGTGCCGCCCGGATTTCCGGTCATGGTCGACGGCGGATTCCGCCGCGGCTCGGACGTGCTCAAGGCGGTGGCCCTGGGCGCGCGCATGGTGTTCACCGGCAGGCCGCAGCTTTTCGGGGCGGCGGTCGGCGGCCAGGCCGGCATCCGCAAGGTGGCCGCGATTTTCCGCAGCGAAATCTCGACCGACCTGGCGCTGCTGGGCTGCAGCAGCCTGGCCGATGTCACGCCGGATCTGATCGCGCCGATACGGCCAGCCAGCCCGGCATAGGCCGCCGCCAGCCCCCACAACGATAAAAACGGCCGCGCCCGCCCGGGGCGCGCCGATCCGCTTTCGACAGGAGGAAACATGAAGAAGATCCATACCAGACTGGCCGCCGCCGCGGCGGCGCTCGCCTGCTTCGCGTCGGCGCCGGCCCACGCCCAGGCCGATGCCTATCCGTCCAAGCCGGTGCGGCTGGTCGTGGGCTATGCCCCCGGCGGCACCACCGACATCAGCGCCCGCATGATCGCCGACGTGCTGGGCAAGGAGTTCGGCCAGACTTTCGTGGTCGAGAACAAGCCTGGCGCCAACAGCAACATCGGCGCCGAGTCGGTGGTGCGCGCGCCCGCCGACGGCTACACCTTGTTCGTGGGGTCCATCTCGACCGCCATCAACCAGTCCCTGTACTCCAAGATGTCGTTCGACGCGCTCAAGGACCTGGACGCCGTCGCGCTGCTGAACGTGGTGCCCAACATCCTGGCCGTCAACGCCGCCGTGCCCGTCAAGACCGTGCAGGAATACATCGATTACGCCAAAAAGCATCCCGGCAAGCTGACCTGCGCCTCGCCCGGCAACGGCTCGTCCGCGCACCTGGGCTGCGAGCTCTTCAAGATGAAGACCGGCATCGACATCCTGCACGTGCCGTATCGCGGCAGCGGCCCGGCCGTGGCCGACCTGCTGGGCGGACAGGTCGATTCCATCTTCGACAACCTGCCGCCGCTGCTGCCGCACGTGCGCGCCGGCAAGCTCACCGGCCTGGCCGTCACCACCGGCAGCCGCGTGCCGTTCGCGCCCGAAATCCCCACCATCGCCGAGTCCGGCGTGGCCGGCTTCGACGTGGCGGCCTGGTTCGGCGTATTCGCGCCCGCCGGCACCCCGGCGGACATCGTGCAGAAGGTCAATACCGCCATCAACAAGGCCCTGGCATCCGACCCCGCGCTGGCGGCCAGCTACCAGAACAACGGCTTCCTGATGCCCCCGCCGCCCAACACGCCGCAGGCGTTCAAGGCCTTCATGGAAAGCGAAACGCGCAAATGGGACGAAGTCGTCAAGGCGACGAACCTGCAGATCAACTAGAATTGTTGCTGCTCGGCGGGAGCGGGCCGGACGACAAAGAACCGGCCGTTTCCCCCGAATCGCAATTTGCGTGGTAGAATGCTCGACTTTCCAGGAAGTTAAGATTTTCTGAAAACCCCAGCCGACGTGGTGAAATTGGTAGACACGCTATCTTGAGGGGGTAGTGGCGAAAGCTGTGCGAGTTCGAGTCTCGCCGTCGGCACCAAGCATTTGGAATCCGTTGAACTCATATAATCAATAACGTTCAATTTCAACGGGTTGCAGGATAGGGCCTAGATCCATTGACTGCAGAAAATCAAGTTTTCGCAGGCAACGGTCCCAGGCAATCCCCACGCATGCCAAGCATCCAGAAGATGGCGAAAGCTCATCGCACTTCGCCTTCCACGATGCGCGCCGCACTGCCGCGACCGATCCTCCTCCTGACAGCCGCCGGCGCAGGCCGCCCCTCGCCGCTCAGTTTCCGTCCACGCGCAACACCAGCGGCCTGAGGCGGGAGCGGTCCTCCAACATGGCGTGCGCCCGGGCCGCATCGCGCAGCGGCAGTTCCTGGCTTTCCGGAATGTCCAGGGCGCCTTCCTGGCACGCGGCAAAGTAGCGCCGGGCAGCATCGCGCAGCAGCGCGGGCGTTCGCACGTGCTGGAAGACACTGGGGCGGGAAAGCGAATTGGATTTCGGAAAGAGCATCGACACTTCGAAGGCGGGCACGGCGCCCGACGCCTGGCCGTAGTTCGCGAGATGCCCGAAGGGCGCCAGGCATTCCATCGAGCCGAAGAACGTGTCCTTGCCCACCGCGTCGTACGCGACCTGGACGCCGGCGTTCCCGGTGATCTCGCGCACGCGCGCCACGAAGTCCTCGTCGCGGTAGCGCACCACCGAATGGCAGCCGGCCGCCAGCGCCAGCGGCACCTTCTCCGCGGAGCCCACCGTGCCGATCACATTGGCTCCCAGGTGCCGCGCCCATTGGCACAGCAGCGTCCCGACCCCGCCCGCCGCCGCATGCACCAGCACCCAATCGCCTTCCTGGACGGCATACACGCGCTGGACCAGCATCTGCGCGGTCAGGCCCTTGAGCAACGAAGACGCGGCCGTGATGTCGGACACGCCGTCCGGCAGCGGCACCAGGAGATCCGCGGCGATGGCGCGCCGTTCGGAATAGGCGCCATATTGCCGGGTGACATAGGCGACGCGGTCACCCGGCTTGAAATCCCGTACGTCCCTTCCGGCCGCTACGACGACGCCGGCCGCCTCGATGCCCGGAATACCCGGCAGGGCCAGGGTCTTGTAAAGACCCGAGCGCACATACGCGTCGTGATAGTTCACGCCGACGGCGGTATGGCGCAGCAGCACTTCATGCGCCTGCGGCTCGGCGACTTCGATGGGTTCCCACTGCAGGACATCCGGGCCTCCGGTGGTGCGCATGACGATGGCTGAAGTCATGGATTTTCCTCTTGTTCGATGAAGGGGTTACAGGGTGCCGGGATAGGCGCCGCCGTCAATCAGCAGATTCTGCGCCGTAATGTAGGCGGCCTGCCGGCTGCAAAGAAAGGCGCAGGCGGCCCCGAATTCCTCCGCGTGTCCAAAGCGCCGCGCGGGAATGGCGTCCAGGCGCTTGGCGATGTAGGCCTCCAGTTCCATCGCCGCCTGAGCGGCGCCCGCGGCCAGATTGGACCTGAGCCGGTCCGTATCGAACGTGCCGGGCAAGAGGTTGTTGATGGTGACGCCGCTGCCCGCGACCTGGCGCGCCAGCCCCGCCACAAAGCCGGTAAGGCCGCTGCGCGCCCCGTTGGACAGGCCCAGATAAGGGCTGGGGGCCTTTACCGCCGTGCTGGTGATATTGCAGATCCGCCCCCAGCCGCGCGACATCATGCCATCCAGCGTCTCGCGCATCAGCGCGATCGGGGTGAGCATGTTGGCGTCGAGCGCGCGGTGCCAGGCCGCGTCGTCCCAATCACGGAAATCGCCCGCGGGCGGGCCTCCCGCGTTCGTCACGAGTATGTCGAATTCCCCCCGTGCGCCGTCGGGTAGCCGGGCGGCGGCTGCAAGCGCGTCCGCGCGCCCTTCCGGGGTCGTGATGTCGGCGGCGACGGCCTCCACGCTTACCGGCCCCAACGATCTCAGATGCCCGGCCGCGGCCTGGAGCGGGGGCTCGTTGCGCGCCACGATCACCAGATGCACGCCGGCCCGCGCCAAGGCCTGGGCGCAGGCGTAGCCCAATCCCTTGCTGGCAGCGCACACCAACGCTCTCTTTCCTGAAATACCGAGGTCCATCGTCTCCTCCATTTCCTTTGTGCGACAAGGCGGCACTTTGCATGCGACGCCGGTACGCGCATTATTTATCAAAATAAATTTTGCTGCTTGTGAAATTTTACTTTCATTATTATGATGAAAACCGAATATTCACCCTCTCCATCTACGCAACCATCCGAGAAGCAATGAGCGCAACGCATACAGCCCCCGTCCCGATGTCGCGGCCCCGCACCGGCGGCCAGATCCTGGTCGACCAGCTTCGCATCCACGGAATCGAACACGTCTTCTGCGTTCCGGGCGAAAGCTATCTTGCGGTGCTGGACGCATTGCACGATGCCGACATCAACGTGACGGTATGCCGCCAGGAAGGCGGCGCCATGATGATGGCCGAGGCGCATGGCAAGCTGACCGGCCGGCCCGCCGCCTGCTTCGTGACGCGGGGGCCGGGAGCCGCGAACGCGACGCCTGGAATCCATATCGCTTCGCACGATTCCACTCCCGTGCTGGTTTTCGTCGGCCAGATAGAACGCGGCGTGCGCGAGCGCGGTGCGCTCCAGGAGCTGGACTACCGCGCCGCATTCAGCCATTTCGCGAAGTGGGCCACCGAGATCGACGACGCCCGCCGCATACCAGAGATCGTGTCGCGTGCGGTC
Source organism: Achromobacter sp. MUI-25009338 (assembly GCF_057359325.1). NCBI lineage: Bacteria > Pseudomonadati > Pseudomonadota > Betaproteobacteria > Burkholderiales > Alcaligenaceae > Achromobacter > Achromobacter sp. MUI-25009338. Next base: position 4,703,174 of record NZ_CM170627.1, on the reverse strand, counting down.
CACACGGCCATGTCGGGCCGGCCCGGGCCGGTTCTGGTCGCGCTGCCCGAGGACATGCTCGTCGACCGGGTCGAATGCGCGGATGCGCAGCCGGCCCAGGAAACGCAAGCCTATCCCGGCGCCGGGCAGGTGGCCGCCGCGCTGGCGCTCCTGGCCCAGGCCAGCCGGCCCCTGGTGGTGCTCGGCGGCACCCGCTGGACCGCCGAGGCGGTAAGCCGTTTCGCGCAGTGGGCGCGCGACTCGCGCCTGCCGGTGACCGTTTCGCTGCGCCGCCAGATGCTTTTTCCAACCAGCAACGAATCATTCGTCGGCGATCTCGGCTTCGGGCCCAATCCGGCCCTGGTCGAACAGGTCAAGCAGGCCGATCTCATTCTCCTGGTCGGCAGCCGGATGTCCGAGACGCCCAGCCAGGGCTATACCCTGCTCGACATTCCCGTTCCGAGGCAAAAGCTCATCCACGTCTTCCCCGATGCCGCCGAGCTTGGCCGCGTCTACGCGCCCACGCTCGGCATCTGCGCGACTCCCTCGGCATTTGTCGAGGCGCTGGCCGCCAAGCCGCTGCCGGCCTCGAAATCCCGCGCGGAATATGCCGCCAGGCTGCGCACCATCTACGAGACATGGCGCAGCACCGAGCCAGTGGCGACTCCGGGCGCGTTGCAGATGTCCAGGGTGATAGAGCATCTCAACAAGGTGCTGCCGCAGGACGCCATCGTATGCAACGGCGCCGGCAACTATGCCACCTGGATTCACCGCTTCTACCGCTTCGACGCATTCGGCACCCAGCTGGCGCCGACCTCCGGTTCGATGGGCTATGGCGTTCCGGCCGCAGTGGGCGCAAAACGCGTGTTCCCGCACAAGACCGTGGTCGCGTTCGCCGGGGACGGCTGTTTCCTGATGAACGGCCAGGAGTTCGCGACGGCCGTGCAATACGGGCTGCCGATCATCGTCATCGTGGTGGACAACGGCATGTACGGGACGATACGCATGCACCAGGAACGAGAGTATCCCGGCCGCATCAGCGCCACGGCGCTGCGCAACCCCGACTTCGCCGCCTATGCCCGCGCCTTCGGCGGGCACGGAGAGCGCGTCGAGAAAACGGAGGATTTCGCCCCCGCCTTCGAGCGCGCGCTGGCCTGCGGCCAGCCCGCCATTCTGCATTGCGTGATCGACCCGGAGGCCATCAGCCCCGCTTTCACGCTCTCGCAGGTGCGCGAATCCGCACTGGCCGCCGGCCGCGGCCGCGCCTGAACCCAAGCACGGAGAACACCGCCATGGATACAGCAAAAGCGGCGCATCGCAACCTGATCGGAGGCGAATGGTGCGATGCGGCCGACGTCACGCAGAACGTCAACCCATCGGACACGCGGGAGATCGTCGGCCTGTACGCGCGCGGCGGCGCGGCCGACGCGCAACATGCCGTGGAGGCGGCGCGCGCCGCCTTCCCGGCATGGTCTGGCAGTTCCCCGCAGCTGCGCCACGACATCCTCGCTCGCGCGGCCCATGAGCTGCAGTCGCGCAGGGAGGAGTTGGGGCGCCTGCTTTCCAGCGAGGAGGGCAAGACGCTGCCCGAGGGCATAGGCGAGGTGGCGCGCGCGGCGAGCGTGCTGTTCTTCATGGCGGGCGAGGCGCTGCGTATACGCGGTGACCGCCTGCCCGGCCTGCAGCCGGGTAGCGACACCGAAGTCACCCGGGAGCCCCTGGGCGTGGTGGGCGTGATCTCGCCTTGGAATTTCCCCATCGCCATCCCCGCCTGGAAGATCGCGCCGGCGCTGGCCTATGGCAATACCGTGGTGTTCAAGCCGGCGGATCTGGTGCCGGCCTCGGCCTGGGCGCTCGTGGACATCCTGCACCGCGCCGGCTTGCCGGATGGCGTGCTCAATCTGGTGATGGGCCCCGGAAGCCAGATCGGCAGCGTGTTGTGCTCGCATCCCGAGGTCGACGCGATCAGCTTTACCGGTTCGGTTCCCACGGGCCGCCGCATCGCGGCCGACTGCGTGGCCGGCCCGTCCATGAAACGCATGCAATTGGAGATGGGCGGCAAGAATCCGCTGGTCATCCTGGACGACGCGGACCTCGACGTCGCGGTGGAATGCGCCGTGCAGGGCGCGTTCTTCAGCACGGGCCAGCGCTGCACGGCATCGTCCCGCTTCATCGTGACAGAGGGCATCCACGACCGTTTCGTGCAGGGCGTCGCCAGGCGGCTGGAAACGCTCAGGATCGGCCATGCCTTGCGGGCCGACTCGCATATCGGTCCGGTCGTGGACCGCAAGCAGCTCGACGTCGACCTGTCGTACATCGACATCGGCCGCAAGGAAGGCGCCCGCCTGGTCTGGGGCGGGGAGCGCCTGGAACGGGACACGCCGGGCTTCTACCTGCAGCCCGCCCTGTTCAGCGAGGTCGACCCATCCATGCGGATCGCCCGCGAAGAGATCTTCGGCCCCGTCGCCTCCGTCACGCGGGCCCGCGATTTCGAGGAAGCGCTCCATCTCGCCAACGACACGGAATTCGGCCTCGCCGCCGGCATCTGCACCACCAGCCTGCGCCACGCGTCCCAATTCAAGCGGCAGGCCCAGGCCGGCATCGTCAAGGTCAACCAGGCAACCAGCGGTCTGGACTACCACTTGCCGTTCGGCGGACGCAAGGCTTCCTCTTACGGGCCGCGCGAACAGGGCCAGTATGCGGTGGACTTCTATACCGTCATCAAGACGGCGTACACGTCCGCCTGAAGCCGGTCGCCGCGCGGTGAGCAGTTCCCCATCCACTGAAGGAGACAAGAAGATGAAGAAACTGATCGGCAGCCTTTTCCTGTTCTCGGCGGCCGCGATGGCGACCGCTGCGCATGCGGCGGATTATCCACAGCGCGCCATCCGCATCATCGTCCCGTTCGCCGCGGGCGGCATCACCGACGTGATGGGGCGCACGATCGCCAACCATCTCGGCGCCGAGCTCGGGCAGCCCGTCATCGTGGAGAACCGGCCCGGGGCCAGCGGCATGATAGGGCCGCGAAGCGGCCGCCAAGGCGGAGCCCGACGGCTATACCCTGCTGGTGGCGGGCATCGCCCCGCTGGGCACGAACCCCGTGATGTACCGGCAGATCCGGTACGACCCGGTCAAGAGCTACGAACACATCGGCCTGGTGGCCAAGCAGCCGCTGGTCGTCGTCGTGGGCAAGGCGGTGCCGGCCGACAGCATCCAGGAGCTCGCGGCCTACCTCAAGGCGCGCCCTCAAGGCGACATGTTCTATGGCACGTCCGGCAGTTCGTACCAGCTGATCACCGAAGCCTTCAACGCGCAATTGGGCGTGAAGATGACCCATGTCCCCTTCAAGGGCACGAGCCCCGCGATCGAGGCGATGCTGGGCGGACAGATCGGTTTCATGATCGATCCCTATTCCACCATGGGCGCGCTGGTCAAGGCCGGCAAGGTCAAGGCGCTGGCGCTCACCGCCGACAAGCGTTCCGACGCCGCGCCGCAGTTGCCCACGGTGAGCGAGGAAGGCATACCGGGATTCGAGGCTTCGTCGTGGCAGGGCCTGCTCGCGCCGGCGGGAACGCCCAGGGAGATCGTCGAGAAGCTGAATGCGGCCCTGGTGAAGATTCTCGCATCCGATGAGATCAAGCAGAACTTCGCCGCCTCCGGCGTGCAGCCCTCGCCATCTTCGCCGGAAGAGTTCCGCCGATTCATCATCGCCCAGAACGAGCGCTGGAAGCGTGTTGCCGCGGCCGCGGGCATCCAGCCTCAGGACTGACCGCGATGGCGCCGTCCGGCCGCGGTCAACGGCCGGACAGTTGCGCGATCTGCTGCAGAGCGGGCACCTGGAGCGGCATCAGGCGGGTGCAGGCCAGCAGTTCCCTGGCGACGAACGCGACGGTCTCGTCGTCGAAGCTTTCGGAATAGGCCGTGATCGCCAGGCAGCCAAGCGCGGTCTTGTCCCAGGAATAATAATTGGCCGCAATGGCGCTCAGGCCATCGTAGAACTCGTCGCGCACCAGCACGTAGCCGTTCTCCGCGGCCCGTTTGAGATCCGCGTCCAGCGCCGCCTTCGTCGTGAGGGTCTTGCTGGTCCGCGCCGCATAGGGAGGCTTGCCCAGCAGCGCCTCGCGCCTGGCCGGATCGGATGCGAGCAGCAAGGCCTTGCCCGGACCGGAGGCATGCATGGGGCCATGCAGCCAGGTCGAGTAATACGGATTGAGCGAAGTGCCCGCCTGCATCACATCGACCACGACCCGCTCGCCGCCGATATAGGCTACCAGCACGACCGACTGGTTCACCTTGTTCGCGAGGCCGCGCACCAGCGGATCGGCCTGGCGGCGCAGTTCTTCCAGCGGGTGCTTCAACCCCAGGGGACGCAGCGTGGAAGGCGAGGCCAGATAGTATTTGCCGTCGCCGATGCGCAGGACGCGCTTGGCGTCTTCCAGCGTTCTCAACAGGCGCAACGTGGTGCTTAGATCCAGTTTGACGTCGGAGGCCAGTTCCGCGAGCGTCATCGGGTGGCTTGCGGCGATCAGGGTGTCCAGCAGGGCCAGTCCGCGCAACAGGGTGCCGGCCAGCGGCCCGCTCCCCTTGGCGCTATCGGTCAGTGCGGCCGTCCCGGCGGCGGTGGAAGATGCAGGATTTTTACGTGGTCTCGGCATAGTCTGGTCTACAAGGCGGGGCACGCGTAGGCTGGAGTCCAGCCGCTGACGCGCTCCGGCCAAGCTGCGGATCAGAGTTTAGCGTACTTGCGCAGCGCTTCCGTGAACGAAAGTCCCGCCCGGATTTCGTCGCTGGCCAGCCTGTCCTGGTGTTCGAGTTCGCTTGCGCGCTGCGCCACCTCCGCCGCCCGATCGCGCGGCACCACCACCAGGCCGCTGGAGTCCCCGATGATGATATCGCCCGGATGTACGGGCATGCCATCGATCTTCACCGTGGTATTGATCTCGATGACCTTGACCCGCGTCTTGCCCGACAGCGGCACGACGTGGCGCGAGAACACCGGGAACCCCAGTTCGATGATCTCGTCGGCATCGCGCACGCCGCCGTCCACCACCAGCCCCACGACGCCGTTCTGCACGGCCGCTACTGAAGCCACCCCGCCCCAGGTGGACACCTGCTGGCCGCCGTTGTCGATCACGACGACATCCAGGGGCCGGCACATGTCGACGACGGCGCCCAGCCCGAACTCGGAGGGCAGGTAGGCGTTCTTCGCGCCCGTCACTTCCTTGACGGTGAGCGCGGCGCCGACGAATCGCATTCCCGGCGCGACCGGCCCGAGGTTCAGGCCGATGCTGCCGATACCGAGGTCGTCGAGCACATTACCGATGGTGCTGGTGGCAAGGCCCTCGAACGCTTTGATCAGTTCAGGGGAGGTCTCGGGACGGGTTCCTTGATGGATAGGCACTTGCGTTCTTCTCCAAATTGAATGATGATGCATGCCAAAATTACAATAAAGAAATAAAACTTTCAATGGATGATTAATTAATTTCGTCTAGTGAATTACCTTTGTTTGTGTGGCCGAGTGGCAGAGCCAGGCGACGATGGCTCTGCATATCTGGACGGCAAAGGTCCAAATACAAGGAGACTGGATACATGCGTGAAACTCGACGTACCGTGCTCAAACAACTCTCAGCCGCGGCGCTGGCCGGCGCCTTCGCCCCGCGGGCCTTCGCCTCCGGCGACTGGCCAAGCCGGCCCGTCCGGGTCATCGTGCCTTTCACGCCCGGCGGGTCCACCGACATCGCGGCTCGGCTGGCGGCCGAAGGCATGGGCCGCGCGCTGGGGCAGACCTTCGTGGTGGAAAACCGCCCCGGCGCCGGCGGAAACCTGGGGCTCGAGGCCTTGGCGCGGTCGGACAACGATGGCTACACGATCGGTATTCTCACCACGGCTCACCCGATCAACAGCTGGCTGTACAAGAAGCCCGGCTATGACCTCGCAAGCAGTTTTTCGCCCATCGGCTTTCTGCAGGAAGGGCCCATCATGCTGGTGGTGCATCCCAGCCTGCAGGTCAACTCGCTGCCGGAATTCATCGCATACGCCAAAGCGCGCCCGGGCAAGCTCAACTTCGCCACCTCAGGCACCGGCAATTCCACCCACATGGCGGGCGAATTGTTCTGCAACCGCGCGCAGATCCAGATGACGCACGTGCCCTACAAGGGCAGCGCGCCCGCGATCACGGACACCATCGCGGGAGTATGCGAGCTGAGCTTCGACACGATGATCTCCGCGCTTCCGCATGTAAAGGCGGGCAAGCTCAAGGCCATTGCGGTCACGACCGCCCAGCGTTCCCCGATGACGCCCGAGGTGCCCGCCATCGCCGAGACCATCCCCGGCTTCGACGTGTCGGCCTGGAACGGCATGGTGGCGCCGGCGGGCACGCCCAAGGAAGTCATCGGAAAGCTGCATCAGGCGATGGTGCAGGCGCTGGCCGCTCCCGCAGTGATCCAACGCTTCGCGGACATGGGCGTAGCGCCCCGCGCCATGCAGCCGGACGAGTTCCAGCGCTTCATCCTGCAGGAGCGGGATATGTGGGGCAAGACGGTCCAGGCCGCGAACATCACCATCGACTGAGAACGGATCCGTTGCGCCGCCTTTGATACAAAGGCGGCAAGCGTGGAACGAAAAGATAAAAACAGGAGACAAATATGAAAGCAAATCGGCGTTCCGCCATCAAGGCGGCATTGGCCCTGGCCATCGTCACGGCCGGCATGACGGGCGTGCCCGCGCATGCCAAGGACGAGGCGGCCGCCGCCTACCCCGCCAAGCAGGTGACCTTTCTGGTGCCCTACGCCGCCGGGGGGCCCACGGACCTGATAGCGCGCCAGCTCGCCTTCGGCCTGAGCAAGCTGTGGAACCAGCCCGTGGTGGTCGAGAACCGCACGGGCGCCAGCGGCATCGTCGCCTTGACGGCCCTGGCGCGCGCGCCTTCGGATGGCTATACGCTGGGGATCATGGTGTCCCCGGTGACGGCCATCGCGCCGCTCACGCAGCCCAGCTTCCGCTACGACGTCACGCAGGACTTCACCGCGGTATCCGATCTGGTCGACTACGCCCTGGTTCTGCTCGCCGGGCCTCAGATCAAGGCGGCGAATCTCAAGGAACTGGTGGAATTCGCCAAGCAGAACCCGACGGCCGTCAGCTACGGTTCCTCGGGCCTGGGCGGCACCAACCATCTTGCGGGCGAACTGTTTTCCCGGTCCGCCAACGCGCCCATGCTGCACGTTCCCTACAAGGGGAATGCCCCGGCGCTCAATGACGTCATGGCGGGGCAGGTCAGTTTCGTGTTCGCCCAGACCGACGCGGCCATCGGGCTCGCCAAGAGCGACAAGGTGCGGGCGCTGGGCATCACCTCCAAGCAACGCAACGCCATGCTGCCCAACGTCCCCACGATGGAAGAAAGCGGCTTCAAGGGCGTGGACGTTGGAGGCTGGACGGGCGTGATGGGACCGGCGAAACTGCCTCCCGATGTGCTCAAGAAGCTGGAAGCGGGCATTGCCGAAGTCAAGAAGACCCCGGAATTCAAGGAAAGAATGGAGTCCCTCGGCTTTGTGATCACCGGCACCTCTTCCGCCGATTTCACCCAGCGCGTGCGTGCCGAACGGGATTTCTGGAAAGCCAAAGTCACCGAAGCGAACATCCAACTCCAATGAACTCAAAGAAACTCCTGTCGATAGGCGACTACGAGCGTGCGGCCAAGGCGGTCCTGCCGCACGCGGTGTTCGGCTACGTCAACGGCGGCACCGAAGACTGCCTGACGCTGCAAGCCAACCGCGAGGCGTTCCGTTCGGTCCAGTTCCGTCCGCGCGGCCTGGTCGGCGTCGCGCAGCGCACGCAGGCCGTGGAACTCTGGGGAAGGCAATACCGGCATCCTTTCGGGATCGCGCCCATGGGCATGACCGCCATGTGCCGCCATCGCTGCGAATGGGACCTGGCCAAGGCCGCGTCAGAGGCGAAAATTCCGTTCGTGCTCAGCGGTCTTTCCACGCTGGCCATGGAAACCGTGCGCCAGGCCGATGCCGATTTCTGGTACCAGGGCTACATCCCCGGCGACAAGGACGTCATCGAACCGCTGCTGCGGCGCCTGCGGGCCAACGAGGTCGACGTGCTGGTCGTCACCATCGACACGCCCGTGGGCGCGAACCGCGAGAACAACCAGCGCAACGGCTTCACCATTCCGTTCAAGTTCAGCGGCGGCCTGCTCTGGGACGGGCTGCGCCATCCCCGCTGGTCCGCCAACGTGTTTCTCCGCACCCTGCTTTCGGACCGGCAGGTGCCGCGCTTCTGCAACGTGGTCGCCGATACGCGCGGCTACCGCATCACCGAAGAACCCAAGGGCGGCCTGCGCGGCGGCCGCGACCGGCTGGACTGGTCGCACCTGGCCTGGATGCGCGACATCTGGCCGGGCCGCATCGTCCTCAAGGGCGTCGCCCATCCCGGCGACGCACGGCTGGCGGAACAAATGGGCCTGGACGGCGTCATCGTCTCCAACCACGGCGGACGCCAGCTCGACGGCGCGCAGGGCGCCCTGGACGCCTTGCCCGAGGTCGTCGCCGCGGTGGGCCCGAATTTCCCGGTGATGGTCGACGGCGGTTTTCGCCGCGGCGCCGACGTCCTCAAGGCCATCGCGCTGGGCGCGCGCATGGTGTTCCTGGGCCGCCCCTTTCTCTACGGCGCGTCCGTGGCCGGACAGGCCGGCGTGGCGCGCATCATCGACATTTTGGGAACCGAAATCGACCGCAACCTGGGGTTGCTCGGGTGCCGCGACCTGGCGGAGCTGGGAAGCGACTTCATCGTGTCGCGGCCTTGATCTTCGCGAGCAGGTAGTTGCCCCAATGCGCTCCTTAAGGAATTCATCACGCAGCCGGCGGTTGAACGATTCGATCAGCCCATTATCCGTCGGCTTGCCTGGGCGCGTGTAATCGAGACGAGGCCGTCGTTCGCCGCAGTAGGATATATCGCATGGCGACACCCGAAGAAATCATGAAACACCACGAACCGGACCCGGACGAAGACCCCTGGGTCCGAGGCCGGCCGGCGCCGGCGCCGGTGGAAGTCGTGCCCTACGATTTCCGATGGCCGGCCCGCTACGAGGCGCTGGCCGCGGCGATACGCGAGGCGCTGGGGCCGGTGGCGCTGGACGTGGAGCATATGGGGTCCACGGCGGTGCCGGGGCTGGCGGCCAAGCCGGTGATCGACATCGACCTGACCGTGGCCGATCCGGCGCGGGAGGAAGACTACGTGGGGCCGCTGGAGGCGATCGGCTATGTGCTGGCGCTGCGCGAGCCGTCCTGGCATCAGCACCGCGCGCTGCGGCTGGAGGCGCCGGCGGCGAACCTGCATGTGTTCGGGCCCGATTGTCCGGAGAATATCCGGCACCGGATGTTCCGCGACTGGCTGCGCGCCAATCCGGCGGACCGCGACCTGTATGCGCGGGCCAAGCAGTCCGCGGCCGTGGGCGCGATGCAGGTGATGGCGTACAACAAGCGCAAGGAGGCGACGCTGCGCGAGATCTACGAGCGCATGTTCCGCGCGGCCGGCTTTCTATAAGGCGCTCAGGCGCCCGGCAGCATGTAGCGCGCGGATACGGCGAGGATGCGTTGGGCGGATTCGCGCAGCTGGCGGGCTTCGCGGTAGGCCTGCAGGGACACGACGGCGTCATAGCGGCGCGCGCTGCGGGGGCCGGCGAGCAGCGCCGGACGGCGGCTCAGGATCGGGGATATCAGGCGTTGCATATTGGAACCTTCGTGGAACCTTGGTACGGGCGTCTGGCCCGGGGTATGGCAGGCATCGTAGGCCGGCCGGCAAGGCGCGGCAACGAATTACCTTTCATATGGATATCCAGGGATATCCAGGGATATCCGGGCCTTTCCCCGGGGATGCCGGGGAGTTGCGCGCATTGCGGAGCCAGTATCGCCGGCTTATATGACAGTCTGATGCCGGCGGCGGACGCTAGCCCAATATGCGCGAGGAGGAGACCGCCGCGACCCAGACCCAGCGCTCGCCGCGCAGTTCGAAGTCGTAGGTCATGGCGTCCGAAGGCCTGTGCAGGAACGGCGCGAACCAGACGCGCACGCGGCCGGGCGACGGGGTCTGCCATAGCGAGACGCCGCTGATGGGACTGTTCGGCGTCAGGCCCAGCATGGAGATATAGGCCTCGTCGCGCGGGCTGTGGCTTTCGATCTCGATGGGCCATTCGCCCAGTTCCTTGCTGCCGGAGTAGAACGTCATGCCGGTGCCGAACGAGTCGGCCGCGTCCTCGCCGTAGCGGGCGATGGAGAGTTTGCCCATGCCGTCGTCGGAGCGGGCGCACAGGATGCGCTGGAACAGGTCGAGCAGGGCAGCCTCGTGCGCCACGCCGAGCTGGCCGCGCAGCTGCGCGGCGACGGGCGCCTGGCCGTCGATGCAGTGGCGCGTTTCCAGCAGCAGTCCGCGGTCGCTGCGGGCGATGGCGCTGCCGCTTTTGGCGCCGGAAAGCATGGCGCCGATGTCGCGCAGCACGGGTTGTGCGAGGGCGGGGTTGCCGGCCGCCAGGGCCGCGCAAAGAGTCAGTGTAGGGGTGATGCGCATTGCTGCTTGTCGTGATCGTCGTTGCGGTATCGGCGCCAGGTGCGCGAGTCAGGCGGGTTTCAGCCGCGAGGGCACTTCGTCGGTGTCGCTGCAGACCGCCAGCACTTCGGCCGGCTTTTTGCTCAGCGACAGGTAGACGTGGCCGATGCTGCTGTCGAAATAGGCGGTTTCGTGCTTGGCGAGCACGACGCTGTCGCCGTTCTCGAACTGGATGCGGACCTTGCCCGACAGCACCACGGCGAATTCCTGGCCGGGATGCCGGATGTAGTCCTCGAACTCGACCACTTTGCGCGAGTCGATGAGGGCGACCATGGGCGTCATTTTCTTGCCCGGGTATTCGCCCATCAGCAGGCGGTAGTGGTAGTTCTCCGTGACGTAGTCGCAGGCGTCGCCGAGCTTGTTCTTGACGTAGGTCGGCGCGACGGCGGCCTGGGAGGCGTCGCCCAGCATGAACAGCCGGGTCATGTCGACGTCCAGCGCGCGGGCCAGCGCGCCGAATTTCTCGTAGCTCAGGGCGATCTGCCCCAGCTCGGCCTTGGAAAGCGTGGACACCGCGATGCCGCTGGCGCGGGAGACTTCCTGCAAGGTCAGTTTTCTTGCCTTGCGCTCGGCCCGCAGGCGAGCGCCCATTTCTTCCTTGCCCACGATTTCGGGCGGAACGGTCTTGCCGGGTAGGGCCATGTAGCGGTCTGGCATCAAGGGTTGAGGGCTGGGGCTGGGGCCCGCAAGCCCCGCCGCGTTTGCCGGATTGTAAAGGTTGTGCCCGGTTCAGGCGGCCCGGTTCAGCACGCGCCCGGCGTGCAGGCCGGTAAAGGCCTGGTCCTGCCAGACCGGCGCGCCGTTGACGTAGACCGAATGGATGCCGGCGGCGCTCTCGGTGGGCCGCTCGAAGGTGGCGGAGTCGGCCACGGTGGCCGGGTCGAAGACCGTCAGGTCGGCGTAGTAGCCGGGCCGCACCTGGCCGCGTCCGGCCAGGCCGAAGCGGGCGGCGGTCAGGCCGGTCATCTTCCAGACGGCCGTCTCCAGCGGGAACAGGCCCAGGTCGCGCGAGTAGTGCCCCAGCACGCGCGGGAAGGTGCCCCACAGCCGCGGGTGCGGGCGCTCGTCGTGGGGCAGGCCGTCCGAGCCGATCATGGTGGGGCCGAAGGCCAGGATGCGCTGGACGTCGGGCTCGTCCATCATGAAGTAGATGGCGCCGGCCGGCTGCAGTTCGGGTACCACGTCGTACTTGGACTTGCCGCGTTCGGCGGCGATCTCGTCCAGGTCGCGCCCGCTCAGTTCGGGGCAGGGCTTGCACCAGGTGATGAGGGAGCGGCCGGCGAGCAGCACGCGGTCCTGCTTGAGCATGGTGGAGCCGGCCACGTAGGGATAGGCGTCCAGCGAGACGTCCTGGCCGGCCATGGCGGCCTCGATCAGGGCCAGGGTTTCGCGGGAGCGGCCGAAGTTGGGCTTGCCCATGACCTTGTGGTGCGAGATCACGACGGGCACGCCCAGTTCGCGGCCGATGCGGAAGGTTTCTTCCAGCGCCGCGACGATGTGCTCGCCTTCGTCGCGCATGTGGGTGGCGTAGACGCCGCCGCGCGCGGCCAGCGGCCGGCAGACTTCGATGATCTCCTCGGTGCTGGCGCAGGCGGCGGGCGGGTAGAACGCGCCGGTGGAGATGCCGATGGCGCCGCTGGCCAGGGCTTCGTCGGCCAGCGCCTGCATGGCCTCGATCTCGGCGGGCGTGGCCTCGCGCTGCAGCTCGGGCATGACGGCGGCGCGCAGCGTGGAGTGGCCCACCATGCAGGCGGCGTTGACGGCGGCGGGCGCGGCGCGCAGCGCGTCGAGGTAGTCGCGGAAGCGTTCGTAGCGATAGGAGCCGCCTTCGTCCAGCAGGTCCAGCGGCGCGGGCGGATTGGCGTGCGCCAGCGGCGCCAGGCTGATGCCGCAATTGCCGGTGACCACGGTGGTGACGCCCTGCGAAATCTTGGGCGTCATGTCGCGGCGCTTGAGCAGGTAGTTGTCGTCGTGCGTATGGGAGTCGATGAAGCCGGGCGCCACCACCTTGCCGGCGACGTCGATGCGGCGTGCGGCGGCATGGCCGGCCAGGTCGCCGACGGCGGCGATGCGGTCGCCGCGCACGCCCACGTCGGCGCGGCGGCCAGGGGTGTTGGCGCCGTCGATGACGGTGCCGCCGGCAAGAATGTAATCGAACGGGGTGGCGTCGGGCTGGGACATGCGTATCTCCGGCTAGGCAAAGTGGCAGGCGACCTGCTGCCCGGGGGCGACGTGGCGCGGCAGCGGGGTTTCTTCGGCGCAGCGCGGCCGGGCCATGGGGCAGCGGCTGCGGAACGCGCAGCCCGAGGGCGGCGACAGGGGGCTGGGGATTTCGCCCCTGAGCACCTCGACCGGCGTGCGCTCGCCGCGGCGGGCGGACGGCACCGCGGCCAGCAGGGCGCGGGTATAGGGATGGGCCGGGCGCCCGAAGATGGCGTCGCGCGGGCCGCTTTCGACGATGCGGCCCAGGTACATCACGGCCACCTGGTGGCTGATGTGGCGCACCACGCTCAGGTCGTGCGAAATGAACACGTAAGTCAGGCCGAGGTCGCGTTGCAGGTCCATCAGCAGGTTGATGACCTGGGCCTGGACCGAGACGTCCAGCGCCGACACCGGCTCGTCGCACACGATCAGCCCGGGGTCCAGCGCCAGCGCGCGCGCGATCACGATGCGCTGGCGCTGCCCGCCGGAGAATTCGTGCGGGTAGCGGTCGGCGGCGTCGGGGCGCAGGCTGACGCGGGCCAGCAGCTGGGCCACGCGCTCGCGGATCGCGGCGCGGCCGTGGCCGAAGTTGCGCAGCGGCTCGCCGATGATGTCGCGCACCCGCATGCGCGGATTCATGGACGAAAACGGGGCCTGGAAGATGAATTGCACCCGCTGGCGCATGGCGCGCAGCTGGCGGCCGTTCATCGCCGCCAGGTCCTGGCCTTCGAGCAGGATGCGGCCGGCGGTGGGTTCGGCCAGCCGGATCAGGCATTTGCCGGTGGTGGATTTGCCGCAGCCGGATTCGCCGACCAGGCTCAGCGTCTGGCCGCGCGGCACCGACAGCGACACGCCGTCGACGGCGCGCAGCACCTTGCCGCCGTCCACCGGAAAGTGCTTCTTGAGGTCGACGACTTCCAGCATGGGCGCGGCGGATGCGGACATGGCGGACGCGGCGGGCGCGAGGGGGATATCGTGCAGGTTCATGGCGGCTCTCACGCGGTCAGGGCGCCGGTCGCGGGCGCGGCGGCCAGTCCTTCGGCGCGCGCCCAGCACCAGACGCGGTGGCGGCTGCCGGCGTCCACGGCGGGCGGGGCGGCGTCGCGGCAGCGCGGCTGCGCCTCGGGGCAGCGCGCGGCGAAGGCGCAGCCGCGCGAGGCCGGCGTCATCACGGGCACGATGCCCGGCAGCTCGGCCAGCCGGGCGTCGTGGCCCTGGCCGTCGACGAAATCGGGCAGCGATCGGATCAGCGCCCGGGTATAGGGATGCTGCGGGCGGTCCAGCACGTCGTCCACGCCGCCTTCCTCGACCTTGCGGCCGGCGTACATGACGATGACGCGCTGGCACATCTGCGCCACGACGCCCAGGTCGTGCGTGATCAGCACGATGGCGGTCCCCAGGCGCGCCTGGATGTCGCGCAGCAGGTGCAGGATCTGCGCCTGGATGGTGACGTCCAGCGCGGTGGTGGGTTCGTCGGCGATCAGCACCTTGGGCTGGCAGGCCAGCGCCATCGCGATCATGGCGCGTTGGCGCATGCCGCCGGACAACTGATAGGGGTACTCGCGCGCGCGGCGCGCGGGGTCGGCGATCTGCACCAGGTCCAGCAGTTTTTCGGCCTGGGCCAGGGCGTCGCGGCGCGACAGGCCCTGGTGCAGCATCAGCGATTCGCTGATCTGGCGGCCGATGGTGAACACCGGGTTCAGGGACGTCATCGGCTCCTGGAAGATCATCGAGATCCGGTTGCCGCGGATCGCGCGCATGGCCTTCTCGGGCAGGGCCAGCAGGTCCTGGCCGTCGAACTCGATGCGTCCGCCGGCATTGCGGCCGGGGGCGCGCAGCAGACGCATGATGGACAGCGAGGTCACGCTCTTGCCGCAGCCGGATTCGCCCACCAGGCCCAGGGTTTCGCCGGGCATCAGGTCGAACGACAGGCCGTCGACGGCGACCACCGTGGTCTCGTCGCCGTCGAAACAGGTGGTGAGGTCGCGCACGCTCAGGACGGGTCGGGTTTGCATGGACGCTCCTACAGCTTTTTGGCCAGGCGCGGATCGAGCATGTCGCGCAGTCCGTCGCCCACCAGGTTGACGGCCAGCACGGCCACGCCCAGGAACAGGCCGGGATACAGGATGATGTGGAAGGCCACGGCCACGAAGTTGCGACCCTCGGCCATGATGTTGCCCCAGCTCGGTATCTGCGGCGGGATGCCCACGCCCAGGAAGCTCAGCACGGCCTCCGTCAGGATTGCCGAGGCCGCGATGAAGGTGGCCTGCACCATCAACGGCGCGAACAGGTTGGGCAGGACGTGGCGCAGCAGGATGGCCGGCACGCGTGTGCCGCAGGACACCGCGGCCTCGATGTAGGGCTGCTCGCGTATCGTCAGCACCAGCGCGCGCACCAGGCGCACGACGCGCGGCACTTCCGGGATCACGATGGCGACGATCACGGTGCCCAGGCCGCCCTTGAGCGTGGCCATCAGCGCGATCGCCAGCAGCACGCCGGGAATGGCCATCAGGCCGTCCATGATGCGCATGATGACGGCGTCCAGGCGGCGGAAATAGCCGGCCGCCATGCCCAGCGCGACGCCGCCCGCGGTGGCGACCGCCGCCACCACCAGGCCGACCACCAGGGACACGCGCGCGCCCCAGAGCGTGCGCGAGTAGACGTCGCGGCCCAGGGCGTCGGTGCCGAAGTAGTGCTCGGACGAGGGCGGCTTCATGCGCGCCATCGGATTGATGTCCTGCGGATCGACCGTGGCCAGCCACGGCGCGGCCAGCGCGACCGCGGCCAGGAGCAGCAGGATGGCGCCGCCGGCATACAGCATCGGGTGGCGGCGCAGCGATTTCAGTGCGCGGCGCAGGCGCGTACGCCTGGCGGGCAGCGGCAGGGTTGCGGTAGTCATGCGTTTCCCCGTCAGTAGCGGATGCGCGGATCGAAGAGCCGGTAGCTCAGGTCGACCAGCAGGTTGATCAGCACGTAGATGCCCGAGGCCACCAGCAGCACGCCCTGGATGACCGGATAGTCGTGGCGCAGCACCGCGTCTATGGTCAGGCGGCCCAGGCCGGGAATGGCGAACACGGTCTCCGTGACCACCACGCCGCCGATCAGCAGCGCCACGCCCACGCCGATGGTGGTGACGATGGGGTTGGCGGCGTTCTTCAAGGCATGCCATACGATGGGGCCGGCCGACAGGCCCTTGGCCCGGGCGGTGCGGATGTAGTCCTCGGACAGCGCCTCCAGCATGGTGGCGCGCGTCATGCGCGTGAGCAGCGCCATATACACCAGGCCCAGCGACAGGCAGGGCAGCACCAGGTGGCGCAGATAGGGCGCCAGGCCGGCCGACAGCGGCTTGTAGCCCTGCACCGGCAGCCAGCCCAGCTTGATGGAGAAACCGTAGACCAGGCTGTAGCCGATCAGGAACACCGGCACCGAGAACGCGCAGACCGCGCCCACCATGACCAGCCGGTCCAGCGAGCGTCCGGCGTTCCAGGCCGCCAGCACGCCCAGCGGTATCGCCGCGACCACGGCGAACAGCATGGTGAAGGCGGCGATGGACAGGGTGGGGCCCATGCGCTGGCCGATCAGTTCCGAGACCGGCATCTGCGTGGCGATGGAGGTGCCCAGGTCGCCGCTGGCGATGTGCGCGACCCAGATGCCGAACTGCTGCAGCAGCGGCTTGTCCAGGCCCAGGTTCTGGCGGATCTTCTCCACGTCGTCGGCGGTGGCGTTGTCGCCGGCGATGACGGCCGCCGGGTCGCCCGGCGACAGGTGGATCAGCAGGAACACCACGACCGCGACCACGGCCATGACGGGAATGACGGCCGCGACGCGGCGCAGTATGAATTTCACGCTGTTTTCCCCCCGGCTTGCGGCCGGGCGCAAGCCGCGCCCGGCGTCTGCCTTACGGTTTTTCGATGTTCCACATCACCGGGATGCCGGTCTTGAGCAGCTCGGTGTGCTGCAGCCCGCGAAACGCGGAGACCGGCTTGAATTCGCCCCACATGACGTACGGCACCGTCTGGTAGGCGCGCGCCTGCAGCTGCGCGGCGATCTGCTTGCGCTTGGCCGCGTCGGTTTCGCGGATCCATTGCGTGCGCAGCGCGTCCAGCTCCTTGTCGCAGGGCCAGCCCGGCAGGCTGTTGCCGCAGGCCGCGGACAGCCAGGGGTTGGTCACCGGCGTGCTGGCGTCGTAATAGCCGCCCCAGGTCAGGAAGATGTTCCAGCCGCCTTGCGCGGGCGGGTCTTTCTTCAGGCGGCGCGCGGCCAGCGAGGCCCAGTCCATGGATTGCAGGTCCACGTTGATGCCAGCCTTCTTCATGTTCTGCGCCAGGACCATGACGGCCGGCGCGCTGATGTGGTCGGTCGGATACAGCACCACGACCTTTTCGCCCTTGTAGCCGGCCTCCTGCAGCAGCTGTTTGGCGCGTTCCGGGTCGCGCTTGGCGTAGGGCGCGGCGCCGGCGTCGGTGGCCAGGGGCGAGCCGCAGACATAGAGCGTGGCGCAATAGTCGACCCGGTACTTCTCGGGGTAGCCCATGGCCGACAGCATTTCCTTCTGGCTGACCAGGTAGTAGAGGGCCTGGCGCGCCTGCGGCTTGTCGAAGGGCGGATGCAGCGAGTTGAGCACGACCATGCCCTGCGAGGACACCGAGGTGTTCAGCGTGATGTCCGGATTGCTTTCCAGCACCGGCAGGAAGTCCGGCGTGGTCTGCTCGATCATGTCGACCTCGCCGTTCATCAGCGCCGCCGTGGCGGTGTTGCCGTCGGGGATGTAGACCCATTCGACCCGGTCCACCTTGACCTGCTTGCCGCCGGCCAGGCCGTCGGCCGGCTCGGCGCGCGGCACGTAGGCGGGGTTCTTGACGTACACCACCTTGTTGCCCGGCACCCATTCGTCGCGCTTGAACAGGAACGGGCCGGAGCCGACCATTTCGGTGACCTGGGTGTTGGGGTCCGTCATCGCCAGGCGCTTGGGCATGATGAAGGGCGGCATGCCGGAAGGCTTGGACAGGGCGTCCAGCACCAGGCCGAAGGGCTGTTTCAAGGTCAGCGTGAAGCTGTTGTCGCCGGTGGCGGCAAGCTCGGCGCCGGCGGCCATCATGGCCTGGCCCAGCGTGTCCTTCTTGGCCCAGCGCTGGATCGAGGCCACGCAGTCCTCGGCCTTGACCGGCGTGCCGTCGTTGAACTTCAGGCCCGGGCGCAGCGTGAAGCGCCAGGACCTGCCGTCCTCCGACACGGTCCAGGTGTCCACCATCTGCGGCTGCACCTGGCCCTTGCCGTCCTGCGAGAACAGGGTGTCGAACACCATGTAGCCGTGGTTGCGCGTGATGTAGGCGGTATTGAACAGCGGGTCCGGCGTCTTGAGGTCCGCGTGCGGCACCAGGCGCAGGGTCTTGGTCTGCGCGGCCGCGCCGGCGGCGGCGCCGATGGCCAGCAGGGCGGCTGCGCCCAGCAAACTGATACGTCGGATCATTGTTTTCCCCTTGGTCTTGCGGCGCCCGTGGCGGGCGGCGGTGGATGGCGCTTCACGCCGTGAACGGCCATTTCGGCAGCTTGCGCTTGACGAACGGCAACGCGTTGTAGTCCTGCGTGATGGCGCCCGGCGTCTCCACGTAGATGACGTGGCGGCCCACCTTCGAGTACGAGGCGTAGAAGTGCTGCGACGATTTCACGATGATGAGTTTCATGGCCGCCAGGTCCACGCCGAACTGCGTGAACAGGTCGGTGCCCATGGCCTGGGTGCGATTGGTGGTCAGGGCCAGCGTCACGCCCTGGCTGCGCACGATGGCGGTGTCGCCCAGCAGGGCCGGCGTGCCGGCCAGGCCGGTCATGACGGCGTCGCGCTGCAGCGCCAGGATTTCGCAGTCCAGGTCCAGCGGCCGGCCCGAGACCGGCGCGACCTTGCCGCCGATGCGCAGCTTGATCTGCGCGCCCACGCCGGCCTCGAAGCAGAGCTGCACGGCCACCGGGTCCCAGAACGGACCCGTGGCCACGTCGCGGATGCCGCGCGCCAGCACGCGTTCCAGGATGAAGGTGGCGTCGCTGGGCGCGCCGCCGCCGGCGTTGTCGGCGGAGTCCGCCAGCACCACCGGGAAATCGTCCAGCGCCAGCGCCTGGTCCAGCGCGTCGTCGGCGCCCGGGTAGGGCGGCGCGAGCTGGTCGCGAAAACCGATGATCTCTGCGCCCAGCGCGCGCGCGAGCGCGTCGGCGCCGGCCTGGTCGCCGTCGGTGTAGACCAGCACCTTGGAGCCCATGTCGGGCGTGTCGCCCCACGGAAAGCCATGCGCGATGGACACCGACAGCACGCCGTCCTTGCCTTCCATGGCCAGCAGGCGGTCCACGAAGCCGCGCATCGGCTCGCGGCTGGTGTGCATGATGGAGATCATCTCGCAGTCGTACACGGCGCGCGTGGGGCGGATGCGGCCTTCGGCGCGCGCCACGCACAGGTCCACCAGGTCGTAGGCGCGCTCCAGGATGTCGGTGTGGGGATATTCCTTGAAACAGACCAGGAAGTCCGCGCTGTCCGTCATGGTCGCGGTCAGGTGGCAATGCGGGTCGAGCTCGGCGCCGATCACGGTATCGGGTCCCACGATCTCGCGCGCGCGGCGCAGCAGGTCGCCCTCGCAGTCGTCGTAGCCGTCGGCCACCATGGCGCCGTGCAGGCCGAACAGCGCGATGTCGACCTTGCCGGCGCGGCGCAGGTCGTCCAGCAGTTCGTCGCGCAGGGTTTCGTAGGCATGGCGGGTGGTGATGCCGGCCGGCGTGGCGCCGGCCGTCATGCCTTCGATCAGGGTCCAGTCCTTGCCCTGCGCGCGCTGGCGCGCGGCCCACAGCGGGCCGGAGAACATCTGCATGCGGTCGGGATGCTGGCCGGCGGGGTAGTAGCCGCGCGCGCGGTAGGCGGACAGCCCGGTGGGAATGGGAGAGAAGGTGTTGGTCTCGGTCGCGAGGGACCCGGAAAATATTCTCATGCTGCCGCTCCGCGTAAAGAGAGAGTTGGGGGTCGATGAACAATCAGCGCAGGCGCGCGGGACGCACGGCGGCGGCGTCCACCCCGTGCATGTGCAGATGGGCCGGCAGCGGCTGGCGCATGAGCAGCGCGGCGGCCAGCTCCGAGGTCGCCGCCGCGGTCTGGATGCCATAGCCGCCTTGCGCCGCCAGCCAGAAAAACGCCGGCGCCTCAGGGTCCCAGCCCACCACGAAGTCGCCGTCGCGCACGAAGGAGCGCAGCCCGGCCCAGGTGTGCCGGGGGCGGCGGATGGTGAGCGAGGTCGCGGACTCGATCCGGTAGATGCCGGTGGCCACGTCCAGTTCTTCGGGCACCACGTCGTGCGCCTCGACCGGATCGGCGTTGGCGGGCGAGCCCAGCAGCTGGCCGGCGTCGGGCTTGAAGTAATAGCTTTCGTCGACGCCGACCACCGCGGGCCAGCGCGAAAAATCCACGTCCTGCGGGCCGGAGAAGGTGAAGGCGGTGCGGCGGCACGGCTGCAGCCCGACCTGGCGCGCGCCGCACAGGGCGGCGGCCTGGTCGGCCCAGGCGCCGGCGGCGTTGACCACGGCGCGCGCGCGCACTTGGCGGCCGTCGGCCAGCGTCAGCGTCCAGGCGTCGTCGGCGTGGACCGCGGCCACCACTTCGGCGCGGTTGAGCAGCGCCGCGCCCTGGCGCGTCATGGCGCGCAGGAATCCCTGGTGCAGGGCGTGCACGTCGATGTCGCGGGCGTCCGGCTCCTCGATGGCGCCGCAAAGCTGTTCGGCGCGCAGGCAGGGCACGCGGGCGAGCGCCTGCCCGGCGTCGATCAGCCTCACGTTGGGCGACTGGCTGCGGAAGTCTTCATACACCTGGTGCAGCAGGCCTTCCTGTTCGGGCGTCGCCACGTACAGCACGCCGCGCGGATGCAGCAGCGGCGTGTCGCTGAAGCCCGGCGGCGGGTTTTCGTAGAAGGCGCGGCTGGCCCGCGTGAGCGCCTTGATCTGCGCGGTGCCGTAGGTTTCCATGAACATGGCCGCCGAGCGGCCGGTGGAGTGATAGCCCGGCTGGGGCTCGCGTTCCAACACGGCGACCGAGGCCGTGGCGCTGAGACGGTAGGCGACCGAGGCGCCGGCGATGCCGGCGCCGATCACGGCGTAATCGTATAGGGGCTCTGCTGTCATTTTGTCGGAACCGAGAATTCTCTTATCTGATAATTCTCGAATACGATAGTTTTTTGGCGGCAGACGGGTAATAGGGGTAAGCCCTGATGGGCTCGGCAGGCTTCAGGCCGGCCTGTAATGCATGGGCGCATCCGCGATGCCGGAAGATTTGGCGCATGAGTGGAACGGTTTGTTCCGGCCGGAAACGCGGCCGCATCGGCGCTTTACGCCATCGCCGGCCGTAGAATTCCTCATGCACGTTTCTCTATCTACCAGTCGGAAGGTCATATCGTCATGAGCAATGCTTACCTCGAAGCGCTGAAGAAGCGCCGCACCCAATATTCGCTGGGCCGCAATCTGTCGATGCCCAAGGATGAACTGGCGACGCTGATCCAGGAAGCGATCAAGCACAGCCCGTCCTCGTTCAACTCGCAGAGCTCGCGCGCGGTGATCCTGTTCGGCGCGGAAAGCGAAAAACTGTGGGACATCGCCATCGAGGAAGTGCGCAAGGTCGCCCCGGCCGAAGGGTTCGACAAGACCGAGGCCAAGCTCAAGAGCTTCGCCGCCGGCGTGGGCACCGTGCTGTTCTTCGAGGACCAGGACGTGGTGCGCAGCCTGCAGGAGAAGTTCGCGCTGTACGCCGATAACTTCCCCGTCTGGTCCGAACAGGCCGGCGGCATGGCGCAGCTGTCGGTCTGGACCGCCCTGGCCAACGCCGGCGTTGGCGCCAGCCTGCAGCACTACAACCCGCTGATCGACGCCGCCGTGGCGAGCCTGTGGAATATCCCGGCCTACTGGAAGCTGCGCGCGCAGATGCCGTTCGGCTCCAATGAGAACGGCTTCGGCGAGAAGCCGTTCATGGACGACGCCGAACGCTTCCGCGTGATCGGCTGATCGCACCGGGCGCCCGCGGGCGCCCGACGTCGCGCCCGCCGGTCAGCGCTTGAGCACGACCGGCGGCGTCGGCGATTCGTCGACCACCAGCTGGAAGATGTCCGGCCGCGCATAGTGGCCCACCACGTCGAAATCGAACTTGCCGCGCGCAATGTCGTCCAGGTCCAGGTCGGCGGTCAGGATGCACTCTCCCTCATAGTCCGGTCCGGCCAGGACCTCGCCCAGCGGGCTGACGATGGCGCTGCCGCCGCGCATCAGCACGGTGTCGGGCGCGTTGCCCTGGATCGCGTCGTAGTCCTCCGGGAAGTCGGCGCGGGTCAGGTACTGGCAGGCGGTCAGCACGAAGCAGCGGCCTTCCAGCGCGATGTGGCGGGCGGTGGCCAGCCACGAATCCTTGTCGTCGGCCGTGGGCATGCAGTAGAGCTGGATGCCCTTGCCGTACATCGCCATGCGCAGCAGCGGCATGTAGTTTTCCCAGCAGATCACCGAGCCCAGCTTGCCGAAGGGCGTGTCGAACACGGGCAGGGTGGAGCCGTCGCCGTAGCCCCAGACCAGCCGCTCCATCGCCGTGGGCATGAGCTTGCGGTGCTTGCCCAGCAGTTCGCCCTCGGGCGAGAAGAATAGCACCGTGCAGTACAGCGTGCCGCCGTCGCGCTCGATCACGCCGATGACCACGTACGAGCCGGCTTCGCGCGCGGCCTCGGCGATCTGTTCGGTCTCGGGGCCGGGCACGTCGATGGCGCTGTCGTAGTAGCGCAGGAACTCATCGCGTCCGCGCGGCAGGCGTCCGCCCACGCGCGCGCCGAAGTCGGCGCCCTTGGGATAGGCCGACAGCAGGGCCTCGGGGAACACCTGCAGGCGCGCGCCCTGCGCGGCAGCCTCCAGGATGAGCTTGACCACCTTCTTGGTGGTGGCGGCGCTGTCGAAGGGAACCGATGCGGTCTGGATCACCGCGGCTCGCAAATGCATAGGGACTCCTTAGTGGGTCTGTCTGGCGGCGTCTGCCGCGGAAATGGCGCCCCGTTCGATCGACAGGGTGCGATCGGCCATGGCGTCGAGCAACTTGGGGTTGGATTCGGTGATGATGATGGCCAGCTCGGGCTGCTGGCGGCGCAGCGTGCGCAGGCTGTCCGCATAGCGCAGCGCCAGCGCCGGGGCCAGGCCCTGGAACGGTTCGTCCAGCAGCACCAGCCGGTGGCCGGCCATCAGCGCGCGGCCCAGCGCCACCATCTTCTGCTGGCCGCCCGACAGCAGGCCGCCGGCGCGCGCGCTCAGCGCGGGCAGCTCGGGGGCCACGGCGTAGATCAGGTCGAGCCGCTGGCGCACCGCGCGCGCGGGCAGGCCGCAGGCCCAGGCCGGCACCATGATGTTCTCCAGTACCGAGAATTTGCCGATCAGGCGGCGTTCCTCGGGCGCGTAGCCGATGCCCAGGCCGGCGCGCCGGTGCGCGTCCATGGCGCGCAGGTCCTGTCCGTCGAAGCGCAGCGTGCCGCCGTCGGCGCGCAGCACGCCCATGATGGCGCGCAGCAGCGAGGTCTTGCCCGCGCCGTTGCGTCCGATCAGGGCCAGCGTTTCGCCGGCGGACAGATCCAGGCCGACTTCGCGAAGGACGGCGGCGCCTTCGATGCGGGCGGTGAGTCGGTCGATATGCAGCATCACATCGCTCCCACCACGTCGCGCAGCACGTCCTCGCGCTGGAGGATGTCGGCCGGCGTGCCGACCGCCGCCACCTGGCCGGCGTTCCAGAACACCACGCGGTCCATGTAGCGTTCGACCAGTTCCATGTCGTGCTCGACCAGCAGGGCGGTGATGCCCTGGTCGCGCAGCACGGGTATGAGCATGTCCATGATGGCGAATTTCTCCTGTGAACTGACGCCGCTGGTCGGCTCGTCCATCAGCAGCAGGCGCGGCTTGAGCGCCAGCGCCACGGCGATGTCGATGAGCTTGCGCACGCCTTCGGGCAGCGAGCCGATCTCGCGCTTGCTGTGGCCTTGCAGGTGAAACAGGCGCAGCAGCGCCGCGGCTTCGTCGCGCGCCTCGGGGGTGGACAGCGGCGACAGCCGCCAGAAGCCGCGGCGCGCGGCGATGGCGAGCAGCAGGTTCTGTTCGACCGTCTGTTCGGTGAAGAGCTGCGGCAGCTGGAAGGCGCGCGCGATGCCCAGCCGGGCGATCCGGCGCGGCGGCAGCCGCGTCAGTTCCACGCCGTCGAACTGCACGCTGCCGGCCGAGGCCCGCACATAGCCCGTGCACAGGTTCAGGAAGGTGGTCTTGCCCGAGCCGTTGGGGCCGATGATGGAGGCCAGTTCGCCCGCGTGCAGCGTCAGGTCCACGCCGTTGGCGGCCTTGACCCCGCCGAATTCGATGTGCAGGCCGCGGGCCTGCAGGATGGGCGCGCTCATGCCGAGGCCTCCTTGGCGGCGCGGGCCGCGCCCGCTTTCCTGACCAGGCCGCACAGGCCTTGCGGCGCGAACAGCACGATGAGTATGAGCACGGCGCCCATGATGAGCTGCCAGGCGTTGGCGGCCGCGGCGCTGGCGTAGCTGCGCAGCAGTTCGAAGCCCACCGCGCCGGCCAGCGCGCCGGCCACGTGCCCCACGCCGCCCAGCACCGCGATGAACACGAATTCGGCGGACTTGGTCCAGTAGCCCAGTTCGGGCGTGACGTGGCCGGTGCCCAGCGCCGCCAGCGCGCCGCCCAGGCCGGCCAGCGCCGCCGAGGCGACGTAGGCGCGGTAGAGCACGGCGCGGCCCGACACCCCCAGGTATTCCAGGCGGGTCTCGTTGGTTTTCAGCGCCGACAGCGCCTGGCCCTGGGGCGAGGCCAGATAGCGCGAGGTGGCGAGCAGCGCCAGCGCCAGCAGCGCCACCGCGAGCGCATACGTGGCCGGGCCGTAGTCGTCGGCCGGCAGCGCCAGGCCGGCGTAGCGGTGCTGCGCGACGGTCAGGCCGTCGCTGCCGCCGGTCAGGTCATAGAGCTTGAGCAGCAGCGTGAAGCCCACCATCGAGAAAGCCAGGTTCAGCATGGCGAAGAAGATGTCGCGGTAGCGCACCAGGATGGCGCCCAGCGCCGCGCCCAGCAGCGCGCTGCACGCCACGGCGAAAGGCAGCGTGAGCAGCAGTTCCGGACCCAGCCAGCGCGATCCGAACGCCACCGCATAGGCGCCGGCGGCGAAGTACAGCGCGTGGCCGTAGGAGATCTGGCCGGCGCGCAGCAGCACCAGGATGCCCAGCGCCACCACCGCCTCGGCGACCGCCATGAACAGGATGGCGCGCAGTCCGGGCGCCATCGCGGGCGCGGCCAGCAGGATGGCCGCGGCCAGCAGCACGGGCGCCTTGTCGCGTAGAGAAAATTGCATGATTCAAACCCTCTTCACCTGCGCGCGGCCGAACAGCCCGTAGGGCCGGACCAGCAGGATTAGCGTCATCACCACGTAGGGGACGACCGATGCGATTTCGCTGTACAGGTGCACGCACAGCGCCTGGCCCAGCCCGATGATGAGCGCGGTCACCGCCGCGCCCTGGAAATGGCCCAGCCCGGCCGCGGCCACGATGGCGAAGGACAGCACGATGGTGTCCGCGCCGATGCCCGGCACCAGCGAAGTGGTGGGCGAGGCCAGCGCGCCGCCCAGCGCCGCCAGCATGGCGCCCAGCGTGAAGGTCAGCAGGTAAACGCGCCTGGCGTTCACGCCCAGCGTGCAGGCGACCTCGTAGTCCTCGATCACGGCGGTGATGAGCTTGCCCTGGCGCGTGTACGAAAAGAACCAGGTCAGGCCCGCCATCACCGCCACCGCCGCGGCCGGCAGCAGCACGAGCTGGTAGACGGTGTAGTAGATGCCGCCGATCTCCAGCATGCCCAGGCGCGCCAGCGGCGCGTCGGCGAAGATGGGCTCCACGCCGAACAGCAGCTTCTGCGCGTCCTCCAGCATCATGAAAATGCCGAAGGTGATGAGGATCTGCAGCGAGGGTTCCTTGCCGTAGACGCGCCGCAGCAGCACGCGCTCGATTACCGGGCCCAGGGCCAGCCCGACCACCAGCGCGGCCGCGAGCAGCGCGGGATAGGTCCAGGCGCCGCCGTCGGGGCCGGCCAGCCACAGGCCGAGCGCCGCGGCCGTATAGGCGCCCAGCGCGTAGAAGCTGCCATGGGCGATGTTGAGGATGCGCATGATGCCGAAGATCAGGCTCAGCCCCACCGCGACCATGAACGAGACCGACGCCTGCGCCAGCCCGTCCAGGAGCGCCAACAATAGGGTTTGCTGCATGGTCGCCGCCGTTATTCAGCCGGGATGGAGATCTGTTCGAGCAGCGACGGCTTGAGCGTGCGCAGCCAGTCGTCGGTCTTTTCGCCCACCGGCGGCGAGACCAGCTCGGGCGGAATCAGCGCCAGCCGCGACAGCGTCAGGAACGGCTGGCCCTCGGCCGGCTGGCTGACGCCGTAGAGCTGGCCTTCCATGGCCTGGTGGTCCGCGCGGATGGCCAGCTTGCCGGTGTAGTCGTCCAGCTGCAGGCCGTCCCAGCCTTGCAGCAGCGCGGTCTTGAGCGTGGCGGGCTGGCCGTCCCAGCGCTGTTCCAGCGCCTGGCGCACGGCCGACAGGGCCTGGGCCATATGGTAGGCGGGGAAGCTGGGATAGGCGCGCGTCTTGGCGCGGAAGTCTTCCACGAACTTGCGGTGCTGCGCGTTGTCGCGCATGGCCGGGTTGAACGCCCAGCTGTCGCCGCGCATGCCCACGATCGCGTTGGCCGGGAAGGTCTTGCCCAATTGCTCCAGCGAGCTCTGCCCGTTGGGCGCCACCAGGCGGCTGGTGCGGAACAGCGCGCGCGAGGACGACTGCTTGACGAAGGTGTTCATGTCGCCGCCCCACAGCGTGGTGAAGACGACGTCGGGGCGCAGCGCCGACAGGCGCGAGATTTCGGTCGAATAGTCGGCCGTGCCCAGCTTGGGGAACAGCTCGGCCACGAACTTCACGTCCGGCCGCAGCGCCTGCACCGCCTCCTTGAACGCGGCCCAGTTGTCGCGGCCGAAGGCGTAATCCTGGTTGATGCCGGCGATGGTCTTGACCTGCGGCATGTCCTTGAGCAGGTAGAGCGCGGCGGCCACGTTGTTCGAGGGCGTGTAGTCGGCGGTGCGGTACACGTGGTCGTAGCGCTGTTCCTCGAACAGCCGCGCGGTGCCGCAGTCCCACAGCAGGGTCGGCATCTTGAGCTGCTCGGCCACCGGCGCCACCGCCAGGCAGGTCGAGCTGGACAGCCCGATCACCATGGCGTCGACCTGGTTCGATTCGACCAGGCGCTTGTACTCGATAACCGTGTTGTCCACGCCCTGGTTCTCGTCGAAGAACGTCAGCTTCACCTGCGCGCCCTTGATGCCGCCCTGGCGGTTGATGTCGGCGGCCACCAGTTCGGCGGCGTCGCGGGCCGGCACCCCGAACACCGCGCCGGCGCCGGACAGGAAGGTCGAGATGCCGATCCGGACGCTGCGGTCGGATTGGGCCTGGGCTGCGCTGGCGCACAGCAAAAGGGCGCTGACCGTGGCCAGTGCGGTTTTACGGGATAGGCGCATGAGTGACTCCCCTGGGTGTACGCGTCCGGACAAAGATGACGGAAATTTCCGACATCGATTTCTTTTGCTTCCCGTTTTACGGGAATCATGACGACGAATCGTAAGTTTGTCGGGTATATGCGTCAATGTCGCATGTGCCGGTTTTATCTTTGGAAGTTTATTTAATTCATTGATTATTAATGATAAGTTAGTAAAACTAGGTGTTTTCCCTGTTTCCTGCTCCGGTGATTTGAGTGGACAAAGCGATATAGTGTCGGAAAACTCCGACTTGAATTTTTTAAGTCGGATTATTCCGACAGATTGAATGGCAGAGCGCTTCGTTACACTGCGGCAGGTGGCTCTGGCCATTCACCAACAACGAGCGAACCGGCGCAATGGATGTAGAAGATCAACTCGCCCGCCTGGGCATCAGCGGCAATCTGTTCAAGGTCTATCGCGCCGCGATAGAGCTGGGGGAGGCGCCCGTGTCGGAGGTCGCCACGCGCGCGGGGCTGCCGCGCACCACGGTCTACGACGCCGTCACGCGTCTGCAGGAGCACGGGCTGATCGCGCTGGACGATCGCGGCAGCCGGCGCTTCGTCACCGCGCTCGATCCCAGCGTGCTGCTGGAGCAGGCGCAGGCGCGCCGGCAGATGCTGGAAAACATGATGCCGCAGCTGCGCTCGCTCTATAACCAGGCCAAGGGCAAGCCCAACATCCGCTTCTACGAAGGCGCCGAGGGCGTGCGCACGGTGCTGCGCGATTCGCTGTCGGCCGAGTCCAAGCAGCTGCGCGCGATCTTTTCCATGTCCGAGCTGGAGGACGCGCCCGGCCTGGACGAGATCGACGTCTATCGCGCCGAGCGGATCGCCCTGGGCATCCACATGAAGGTCGTGCGCTCGCGCAGCCGCGACACCGCCGACATCTGGCCGTCCAGCGTGGACGAGCTGCGCGAACTGCGCTTCGCGCCGGAACACATGACGCTCTCAATGACCGCGCTGATCTACGACCACCGCGTCGCGCTGGTGTCGTCGCGGCGCGAGAACTACGGGCTCATCATCGAAAGCGAGGAATTCGCCGCCTTGCAGCGCACGTTGTTCGACGCGATCTGGTCGCTGAGCCACCCGCCCGAAGCCGAAGGCTGAGGCGGGCGGGCCCGGTCAGTCCGTCTTCCAGCCCCACTTGCGGAAGATGGCCTTGCCTTCGGGCGCTTCGAGGAAATCGACGAAGGCCTGGGCCTGGGGATTGGCCTTGCCCTTGCGGGTCACGACCGCGCCGGCGTCGCGATAGATGCGGTACGGCTCTTCCACCTCGACCATGCTGGCCAGATCGGGATTCGACACCTGCCAGATGTTCCAGATCAGCCAGGCGTCGATGCTCTGGTCCTCGGTCCATTGCTTGCGGGCCTGGGCGCTGTTGCCCGCTTCCGGCAGGATCAGGTTGGCGCGCAGCGCCCGCACGCTTTCGATGTCGCCCAGCCGGCCGGCCACGTCCTCCCACAGCCCGGTCTGCCCGGCGCCCGAGACCGCCATGACCTTGACGCCCGGCTTGAGCAGGTCCTTGAAGCCGCCGATGCCCTTGGGGTTGCCGGGACGCACCAGGATGGCGGCGGGACGCAGGTACAGCGGGCGGGCCTCGCGCAGGTCGAACACGCCGGGCAGCGCCGTGGCGAAGCCGCTCATCATGTTTTCCGCGCCGCTGTAGATCACGTCGGCGTCCTGTTTGGCCTGTTCGGCCCAGGCCGGCGTGGGGCCGGCGGTGACCGTCACGCGCAGGCCGTGCTGCTTGCCGAAGGCGGCGGCCGCTTCCTTCATGGCCGGGGCGGGGCCGCCCGGTCCGTACACATTGAGGTCCTGCGCCGCCCAGGCGGCGGGGCCCGCCAGGCAGGCCAGGGCGGCCACGCCGCAGGCGAACTTTCTGATCGACTTCATGGTTGTTTCCGCTGTATTCCGATGCGCGCCGGGGCCGGCGCGCCAGGTTGGTCTGAGGGCATGCCGTGGCGTGCGGGGCATGCTTTCGATGGACGCATGCGGGAAAGCGGATATTCCGCAAGACGGTCCGCCGGCGCGTCCGGCGGACAGCAAAATCCGGAAGATAGGGGTGGTCAGCGCGCCGTTAGCGGCTTTTTGGCAAGAAATGCAGGATTTTGCGGGTATCGTGTCTATGTGTAAACGCGGCGGGCCGGCCGCGCGGGGGAAGCCGGAACGGCTTGCAAGATTTTGAAACGGCCTACCCGCCCTTCGGTCCGATTCGTCCATACCCCGGACGTAGAATGCCGCTTTTCACCCGTGCCATCCGGCTCAAAGGACCGAACCATGAAAAAAACCATTCTCCTTGCGTCCGTATGCGCCGCGCTGCTCCAAGCTTGCGCCCCGGCATCGTCCCCTCGCGAAGAATCCTCCATGCCTACCAACGCCGCCACCTCCGCCTCCAGCCAAGTGACCCTGCCCGCCTACTACTGGCGCCTGGCTTCCGCCGTCGACGCCTCGGGCAAGCCGATAGCCGCGCTGCAGGAAGGCATCGGCCGTCCGCTGCGCCTGGAGTTCAGCGACGACAAGATGAGCGTGCGCGGCGGCTGCAACACCCAGTTCGGCGGCTACGCCTACAAGAACGGCGTGCTGCGCATCGACAACCTGGCCTCCACCATGAAGGCCTGCGAACCGGCCCTGATGAAGCTGGACGCCGAACTCGGCCTGCGCCTGAAGGGCGAGCTGCGCGCCACGCTCGGCGGCGACAGCGCCGAGCCCGCCCTGGAGCTGGTGGCCAAGGACGGCAGCGTCCTGAAGTTCGTCGGCGAGCCCACGCCGGAAACGCGCTACGGCAGCGCCGGCGAAATCATGTTCCTGGAAGTCGCCCCGAAGAAAACGGCGTGCAGCCATCCGCTGATTCCCGGCTACCAGTGCCTGATGGTGCGCGAGCGCCGCTACAACGAGGCCGGCGTCGCGCAGCCCACGACCGACGAATGGCGCCCGCTGTACCAGTCGATCGAGGGTTATGAGCACCAGGACGGCATGCGCACCGTGCTGCGCGTCAAGCGCTACGACTGGAAGAACCCGCCGGCCGACGCGCCGTCCCAGGTGTACGTGCTGGACATGGTGGTGGAGCAGGGCGCCGCCCGCAAGAAGTAAGAAGCACAGTAAGAAGCACGTGAAAGCGCCGGACGAGGCGGCTACGCCTCGGCCCGGCAGAACGTGATCTGGAAGCTGCCCGGCAGCTCGAACGCCACGTGGTGCCGCACCTGCGGCTCGATCACCACCTGCTGGCCGCTGGTCAGCACCACCTCGGTATGCGGCGGGTCGTCAAGCGTATAGCGCAGCACGCCCGCATGCACCAGCAGCAATCCCCATGTGCCTTCCTTGACCGTATGCGCGGTGCGCAGCGCGGCGGGCAGATTGTCGGGGGTGAATATCGGACTTTGTGAGTAGGGCCGCACGCCTTCCGGCAGCACGTCGGGCAGGCTGGGCAGGCTGTGCCGCGTCTGCCACACGCTCCAGAGCTTGGCGGCGATGCCTTCGGCCATGATGTCGGCCTGTTCCTGCAGCAGCGGATGCCCGAGGCTGGCGGTGACGCCGTGGAACAGCCCCAGCCAGCGCTGGAACAAGGGCCAGGACAAGTCCGGTATGCGCACGTGCGCCTGCACCGGCGCGCCCTTGAAGCGGCCCGTGCCCAGCAGCACCGACGACCAGAAATCGCACAGCATCTCCAGGTGGTGATCCCAGTCGGCCACGCGGGAGTTGAATATCGGCCCCAGTATTTCGTCCTGGCGCACCAAGGCATAAAAGCGGTGCACCATCTGCTGGATGTCGGATTCGGCGATGAAGTTCGGAGCGGATGCGGGGGCGGTCTGGGGCATGGCGGAACCAGGCAGGGTAGTGGGCGCGCAGCCATTGTCCGGCGCGGCCGGCCGGCCGCCGATGACAATCGTCATTGGGCCGCGCGGCCGAACTGGACGCCATGCCGCCGGTTCGGCATTGATAATCGTCATTCTGGGTGTTTCGGCGTGAATGAGAAGATTTTTATGTAAATCATTCTCGTGTGATATCCAGGAATTCAATGACAGACTCTTTCGCGCGCCGCCACGCTTGCGCCAACCTTTCCGGCGCCCTGCTTTTGCCAGCCCGTGCGGCCCCGGTGCGGATCTCGCCGGCCTGGTGCGCGGCCGGCGTGCTGCTACTGGTGCTGGCCTGGCACCTGGCGGCGCGCCAGCTCGGCCCGCAAGTGCTGGCCACGCCCTGGCAGGCCTTGCGCGCCATCGGCCCATTGCTGCACAGCCCGCAGTTCTACGCCAATGCCGGCGTCTGCCTGATGCGCATCGGCGCGGGCGTGCTGGCCGGCGCATCCGTCGGCTTCGCGCTGGGCATGCTGGCCGGGCACAGCGGCCGGCTGCGGGGGCTGATCGAGCCGCTGCGCTGGCTGTTGACCGCCTTGCCGCCGGTGGTGGCGGTGGTGCTGGCCGCGCTGTGGTTCGGCCGCGGCTCGCCCATGGTGATCGTCATCACCGCGCTGATCATGGCGCCGGGCATGTACTCCCATACCGTCCAGGGCGTGCAGGCGGTGGATTGCAAGCTGGTCGAAATGACGCGCGTCTACCGCTATGGAATGTGGCGCAGCCTGCGCCACCTGTACCTGCCGGTGCTCCGGCCCGTGCTGTTGGCCGCGCTGATCGGCGCAGCCAGCACCGGCGCGCGGCTGGTGGTCATGGCCGAAGCGCTGGGCGCCGAGAGCGGGGTGGGCCACGCGCTGGCCAATGCCCGCGGCGCCTTCGCCAGCGCCGAGCTGATCGCCTGGGCGCTGTTGATCCTGGGGCTGGCGGCGGCGCTGGAATTCGCCTGCCTGCGGCCGCTGCGGCGCCGGCTGGAACCCTTGCTGGAGCAGCCCCGCCATGCTTGAAATGCAATCCGTTTCGCTGGGCTACGGCGCCCGCCACGTGCTGCACGACGTGGACCTGCGCCTGCGGCCGGGCGAGCGGCTGGGCCTGATCGGCCCGCGCGGCGCGGGCAAGACCAGCCTGCTGCGCCTTGCCGCCGGCCTGGCGCGTCCCAGCGGCGGCGTGCTGCGCAATGGCTTCCGGCATCCGCTGCTGATGTTCAAGGAGCCGCGGCTGCTGCTCTGGCGCCACGCGCTGGAGAACGTGGCGCTGCCGTTGCGGGCGTCGGGATTGCCGGAGCCGGAGGCCCGCAGCGTGTCGGCGTACTGGCTGCGCCGCGTCGGCCTGGACGCGGCGATGGAGTCGCCGGCCGCCGAACTGCCCCGCGCCCTGGCGCAGCGCGCGGCCCTGGCGCGCGCGCTGGCCCTGGCTCCCGACCTGCTGATGCTGGACCGGCCCTTCAACGCAATGGAGCCGGCCGCGCGCCGCCAGCTCGCCGACTGCTGCCGGCAGGCCGTGGTCCGCAGCGGCGCGGCGCTGCTGTGCGTCAGCGACGACCCCGACGAACTGCTGGGGCTGGTCGATCGTTGCGCGCTGCTCCACCGGGGGCGGCTCAGGCCGGTCTCGCTGGTCTCGCCGTTTGGCGGCAGCATGCAGGCCGACGCGCAGCGCCTGCGCGAACTGCTGGCGGTGGCCGGGGCCGAACCCTGACTGGCTCGGGCCGCTTTGATTTAGCTCATCCATCGGTGGGGCGGCGGGGTGAGACAATCGTTTGCAGGAGCTCCCAGCCATGAATACCTATCCCTTGCTGCTCGTCCTGCATCTGCTGGCCGCTTTCGTGTTCGTCGGCACGGTGACCTTCGAGGTGCTGTTCCTGGAACCCGTGCACAAGCGCCTGCCCGCCGAGGTGCGCAAGGCATTGGGCAGCCAGCTCGGCCCGCGCGTGCGCTCGGTGGTTCCGTGGGCGGTGCTGGTGCTTTACCTGGCCGGCCTGGGCCTGGCCTGGCAGTACCGGGGCGCGCTCGCCAGCGCCGGCTCGTCGCCCTTCGGCATCCTGTTCGGCCTGAAGATCCTGCTGGCCTTGAGCGTGCTGGCGCATGTGGTGACGGCGCTGACGATGGCCCGGCGCAAGCGGCTCACGCCCGAGCGGCAGCGGCGCATACACCGCAGCGTGTTCTGCCACATGGTGGCCATCGTGATCCTGGCCAAACTGATGTTCTACGTGAACGGGTAGCGCCGGGTCAGCGCGACAGCCGCAGGCACTCCATGAAGTAGGCAGCATGTTCCGACGCCAGCGCCGCGTCGCGCCACACCATGCCGGTGATGCCGCGGCTGCGCATCGCCAGCGGCAGCACCTGGATCATGTTCTGCCTGGCGAAATGGCGCGCCAGCCGTTCCGAGATCGGCATCACCAGGTCCGAATCCGCCAATAGCGAGAGGTTGACGAGAACCGACGAGGACTCGACCTGCTGCCAGGGCGCGGGCTGCCCGGCCAGGGCCAGTTCATAGTCCATCCGCATGCGCATCGGGGTGGAGGGGCCGGGCACGATCCAGGGATGCGCCTGCACGTCGCGCCAGGTGACCGAGCGCTTGCCGGCCAGCGGGTGGCTGCCGCCCACGGCCAGGCAGATGGGCTCGTCGTAAAGCTCTTCGTAGTGCAGATTGCGCGGCAGCGAGTGCTGCTCCAGGCGTCCCACCAGCACGTCGTAGGAGCCTTCCTGCATCAGCGGAAGCAGGTGGTCCAGCGTGTTTTCCGCCAGGCGCAGCAGCACCTTTGGATAGCGTTCGCGGAAGCGCCGGATGCCGGGCGGCAGCAGCACCGGCGCGATATTGGGCGTGACGCCCACGGCCAGCGTGCCGGTGGCGCCGTGGGCCAGTTGCGCCATGGTGTCCTGGGCGCGGCCCAGCTTACCCAGGATTTCACGCGCGTGGGTGCGCAGTTCCAGTCCGTACAGCGTGGGTTCGATGCCGCGCGCATGCCGCTCGAACAGCGGCAGGCCGATGTCTTCTTCCAGGCTGCGCAGCCATTTCGACAGCGCCGGCTGGGTGATGTTGAGTTCGGACGCAACCTGGCTCAGGTTACGGCTCTCGCACAGGCGCACCAGGATGGCCAGGTGGCGCAGGCGGATGCGGTGGGTCCAGTCCATGCGTGTCCGTCGTCTTTTCAGACATGAGTCTGTGGTTATGGCTCAGTAATATTAATTCATTATCAATTCATGTCTGCCCTGCACATAATGGCCGCACAACAGAGCCATGCCGGCATCGACCCGGCGGCGAGGAGACACGATGCAGCCGAATTTCCTGCTATTCATCACGGATCAGCAGCGCGCCGATCATCTGGGCAGCTATGGCAACGCCATAGTGCGCACGCCGGAACTGGACGCGCTGGCGGCGCAGGGGTGGTCCGCCGACCGCTTCTACGTGGCCTCGCCGATCTGCATGCCCAACCGCGCCACGC
Source organism: Achromobacter sp. MUI-25009338 (assembly GCF_057359325.1). NCBI lineage: Bacteria > Pseudomonadati > Pseudomonadota > Betaproteobacteria > Burkholderiales > Alcaligenaceae > Achromobacter > Achromobacter sp. MUI-25009338. The sequence continues at coordinate 4,668,507 of NZ_CM170627.1, read as the reverse complement.
TGATGACAGGCCGCATGCCTTCAGTGCACGGCGTGCGCCACAACGGCATCCCGCTATCGCAGCGCGCCACCACCTTCGTCGAACGCCTGCGCGGCGCGGGCTACGCCACCGCGCTGGTCGGCAAGGCGCATTTGCAGAACATGACGGGCAACGGCCCCGCCTGGCCGCCGGCCGGCGGCGACGGCACGCAGGGCGAAGCCTGGACCGCGGAACCCGGCGACTACGACCAGGAGTGGGGGCCGCTGTGGCGCACCGATCCGGCCCACGACCTGGATACGCCGTTCTACGGTTTCGGGCGCGTGGCGCTGGCGGTGGACCACGGCGACCAGGTCTGGGGCCATTACGAGCGCTGGCTGGCGCAAGAGCATCCCGAGGCGCGGCGCCTGTGGGGGCCCGAGCACGCCTTGCCCGCGCCGGAGTTCGAGCTGACCCGGCATCACCAGGCCTGGCGTACCCGCGTGCCAGAGGAGTGCTCCACCAACGCCTATATCGGCGACCAGACCATCGCCTTGCTGCGCGAGCATGCCGCGGGCGGCAAGCCGTTTTTCATCCAGTGTTCGTTTCCCGATCCGCACCATCCGTTCACGCCTCACGGCAAGTACTGGGACATGTACCGTCCCGAAGACGTGGAGCTGCCGGCGTCCTTCCATGCCTGCGCCGCGCCCGGCCACCGTCCGCCGCCGCACGTGGCGTGGCTGCATGAGCAGCGCGACCGCAACCAGGCGGTCAAGCACACGCCGGCGATCTTCGCCTGCACCGAGCGCGAGGCGCGCGAGGCTATTGCGCTGAACTACGGCTCCATCAGCCATATCGACGCCACCATCGGCCGGGTCATGCAGGCCTTGCGCCAGACCGGGCTGGACCGGAACACCGTGGTCATCTTCACCAGCGACCACGGCGATTACCTGGGCGATCACCAGTTGCTGCTCAAGGGGCCGGTCCATTACCAGAGCCTGATCCGCACGCCTTTCATCTGGCGCGACCCGCAGGCCGCGCCGGCCGCGCCGCGCAGCCAGGCGCTGTGCTCGACCGCCGACATCGCGGCCACGGTGCTGGCCCGCGCCGGCCTGCCCGCCTACAACGGCATGCAGGGCCAGTCGCTGCTGCCGCTGATGTCCGGCGCGGCGACGGCGGTGCGCGACGCTGCGCTGATCGAAGAAGAGGGCCAGCGCACCATGTTCGGCTTTGCGGGCCGCACCCGCATGCGCACGCTGCAGACGCCGCGCCACCGCCTCAGCGTGTACGCGGACGCGGACTGGGGCGAACTCTACGACCTGCAGGAAGACCCTCACGAACTGCGCAACCTGTGGAGCGATCCGGCCGCCGCCGCGCTGCGCGGCGAGCTGCTGATGACGCTTGCGCGCAGCATGATCCGCCACGCCGAAACCAGCCCGCACCCCACCGCCATCGCCTGACATCCAGGCAGGAGACAACCATGATCAAGCCCATGCTGCTGTTCTGTACCGCGATGTTGCTGGGAGGCGCCGCGGCCGCCGCGCCGTCGGACTACCCCACGCGCCCCATACGCCTGGTCGTCAATTTTCCGCCCGCCGGACCGCTGGACCTGGAGGCCCGGGCCATCGCGCAGCATGCCGGACAACTGCTGGGGCAGACCGTGGTGGTCGAGAACCGCTCGGGCGCGTCCGGCAACATCGGCGCCCAGTCCGTGGCCCAGGCCGCTGCCGACGGCTACACACTGCTGATGACCCTGGACACGCTGATGACGGTCAATCGCTTTATCTTCAAGGACCTGGAGCGCGACGTCACCGCCCGGCTGGAACCGGTGAGCCTGGCCGGCAGCTTCGGCATGGCCCTGGCGGTGCGGCCCGAACTGGGCGTCGCTTCCCTGGACGAGTTCCTCAGCTACGCCAGGTCGCATCCCATCAGCTACGCCTCCGCCGGCTACGGCAGCCCGGGCAACCTGGCCTTCGAAAAGCTGCGCCTGGCCGTCGGCATACCGGCCGCGCACGTGCCTTACCGCGGCAACGCCCCGGCCGTCAACGCGCTGCTGGGCGACCAGATACAGGCCGCCTTTCTCGCCACGCCCGGCATTCTGCCGCACGTCAAGGCGGGCAAGCTGCAGGCCCTGGCCGTGTCGGGCGGGCAACGCGACGCCGACCTGCCCGAGGTGCCGACGGTGGCGCAGTCCGGCGTGGCCGGCCTGAAGAACTACGACGTGGCCTTCGGTTTCCTGGTGATGGCGCCCAAGGGCACGCCCGAGCCGATCGTGCGGATCTGGGAAAAGACCCTGGCGCAGGTCTATGCCATGCCGGAATTCCAGCGCAGCATGGCGAGCCTGGGCATACGCCAGCCTTACGCCGGCCAGGCGCAGGCCCGCGAATGGGTGCGCAAGGAATCCGAGGGCTGGAAGGCCGTGATCGAGCAGGCCGGCATCAAGGCGCAATAAGTCCCGTCACGCGCCGGCCAGCGCCGGCGCCGGCGGATGGCCGGGCGCCGCCTGCGCGCGCAGGCGCGGCGCTTCGGCGGAAGGGCCGTCGTCCTGCAGGCGGAACACGCCCACGGCCTGCAGCAGATGCGCGGCCTGCGATTGCAGCGCCGTCGACGCGCTGGCGGCCTGGGCCACGCGGGCTGCGGTCTGGCGGGTCAGCTCGTCCATCTTGTCGACCGCCTGGTTGACTTCTTCGATGCCGGCGCTCTGGGCGCGGCCGGCCTCGCCGATCTCGGCGACGATGCCGGCGACGCGGTCGATGCTGGAGACGACCTCGCGGATCACGCCGGCGGCGGCGTCGGCCTGGCGGAACCCGTTGCTGGTTTTCTCCAGCGAGCCGTCGATCAGGCCGCGGATCTCGCGCGCCGCGCCGGCGCTGCGCTGGGCCAGCGCGCGGACTTCGCTGGCCACCACCGCGAAGCCGCGTCCGCTTTCGCCCGCGCGGGCCGCTTCCACCGCCGCGTTCAACGCCAGGATGTTGGTCTGGAACGCGATGCTGTCGATCAGGCCGGTGATCTCGGAGATCTTCTGCGATTCCTGCTGGATCTCGCCCATCACGGCCGCCACGCCGGCCACCGCGGCGCTGCCCTGTCCGCCGATCTGCCGCGCCTGCTCGCTGAGCTGGCCGGCCTGCTGGGCGCGCTGCGCGTTGTCATGGACGTTGGCGGCCAGCGCATGCATAGAGGTTGCGGTGCGCGCCAGCGATTCGGCCTGGGTGCGCGCGCGTTCGTCCAGCTGCAGATTGTCCTGCATCATGTGGTGCGAGGCGGCCGACAGGGCCGACGCGGTGGAGCGCACTTCGCTCATGGTGCGATGCACGGCGTCCATGGTGGTCTTGAAGCTGCGGCCCAGGCCGCTGGCCATGCTCAGCCCGCCGAAGCGCAGGTCGAACATGCCGGGTTCGCGTCCGATGTGCGCGCTGAGCCGCGCCAGTTCTTCGGCGGCGACGGCGGCGCGCTCCATTTTCCAGGCCAGCCATCCCAGCGCCGCGGCCTGCACCACCACATAGGCCGCATGCAGCAGCACCATGCCCAGGCTGGGCTCGGTGAAACAGAGCGTGCCGTATCCCCATTGCTGCAGGTAATTGAAGGACAGGTGATGCACGGCGATCACCAGCGCCGCGCACAGGATGGTGCGCCAGTCGCGATAGGCCAGCAGCAGCGACAGCAGCACGAAAATGCCGAAGTGCACTTCCGTCTGGCCGGATGCGAGGTGGATGTGCAGCGCGGCCAGCACCATCAGGCCACAGGCCACGGCCAGGCGGGTGGAGAGGCGGCCGGGACGCCAGAGGATCAGCAGCGTGGGTATACCCGCCGCCAGCAGCCCCGCGGTGGTGGCTTCGCCCCAGCGGTTGTAGAGCGGCGCCATGCCCAGCCCTACGATGAACAGCAGCCACAGGAGCGGCAGCATGGCGCGGTCAGTCCGGCGATACGAGTCTTCCAGCAAGCGGCTTGCGGTGCTCATGGGGCGGTTCCTCGGGCTAGGTGGCGCGCGGTGTCGCGCAACCGCGATTCTGCTCGAAAAATCGCAATTTGTGAACAATTATGGCAAATTATGCAGCGATGCAACAAAGGCCCCGGCGGCGGCCGGCGCTATAGTCGAAATCCACACTCTTCCCACGGGAGCTCCCATGCAGACGCACGAAATCCATCGCGGCCGGCTGATCGACCACATCCAGCTGGTGGTGCGCGACCTGGCCGCCAGCAGGCGCTTCTATGAGGCGGTGTTCGACGTGCTGAAGGTGCCGCTGGGCGGCGCCGGCGAGGACTATTTCTGGGCCGACGAGCTGTTCGTGTCCACGGCCGACAGCAAGGCCGCGCTGGGGCAATTGACGGGCCGCCACCATCTGGCGTTCCAGGCGCGGGACCAGGCCATGGTGGATGCCTTCTACCAGGCGGCGCTGGCAAACGGCGGCAAGGACAACGGCGCGCCGGGACCGCGCAACTATCACCCGGGCTATTACGGGGCCTTCGTGCTGGACCCGGACGGCAACAATATCGAAGCGGTATTCCACGGCGAGGCGCAGCGCAGCGCGCCGTCGGTCAAGGTGACGTTCTGACCGAAGGCGGCGCGCCGGCTGCGGACCGGGTTCACTGTGCGCGGACCGGGGGCGCGGCGGCGGGCTTCACCGTGTCCATGTATTGCCGGTAGCTGGCGCGGTATTGCGGGCTGTAGACGTCAGGCGTGCTGTCGCCGCTCCAGCTGTTTTCCAGTCCGGCCTGCTTCCAGGCGGCCAGGTCGCGCATGACGTCCTCGCGGGTGACGGTGGAATTGTCGTCGGGCGAGGCCGCGGCCGATTGCGCGCTTGCCGTACCGGACAGCAGCGCGGCGGCCGCCAGGGCGGCCGGGACGGCGACACGGAAGAATAGGGCGGTTTTCATGAGGTGCTCCTCGATGGCAAGAGTGAGCGCGGCGTTGGGACCGGTGTCCTCGGGGCTTGCGGGAAGGCAGTCTCGGCAAGGGCAGCCGCGCGACCGGTTACATGCATCCGGCTTCATGCTTTCGAGTCCATCGTAGGTCGCATACCGATGCGGCCGCATACCCAAAATGGAGTACGCGGCCGGGCGCGGCCTACAGCAGGGAGGCGAGCCGCACCAGTTCGGACTGGCGGCTGCATTCCATCTTGCTCAGCAGCGACGCCACCTGTTTGCGCACGGTCAGCACCGAGGCCTGGCGCAGCGTGGCGATCTCTTCGACGCTGTGGCCGGCGGCCAGTCCGGCCAGCACGGCGGCTTCGGCATGCGTGATGGCGAACACGGATACCAGCCGGTCGATGTCGGGCGGCGCGAAGGCGCTTTTGCGCCGCATGCGCACCAGCAGCATGTGCTCGCCGACCAGGTTGAGCGCTTCCGGCGCCACGCTGACGTCGATCCAGCACAGCTCGCCCCAGCCGGTGGACGAGGCCAGCGAATGCGTGCGTCCATCGCGCACGACGGCCGCGCGGCAGGCGTCGAGCTGCGCCTGCATCTTTCCATCGGCATGGCGCAGGCGCCCGCCGTTCACGTTCCAGCCGTGTCCGTCGTCCAGGTAGCGCGCGGCCAGCGGCGACATCCTGGCCACCAGGCCGTTGTTGGTCATGAGCAGGACCGCTTCGCCGACGTCGCCGAATGCGCTCTCGATGGAGCGCCAGCCGATGGCCAGCGCTTGCTCGCGTTGCGCCAGCAGGCCGCGCAGCATGCGGAAATAATGCGCGTAGGCGCCTTGCTGGACGCGTTCATAGGTCTTGTCGTCGATCGTCGAACGCTGGAAGCCGATGCCCGCGTGCATGGTGGCGTTCGATTCGACCACCAGCGACACGATCTGCGCCATGCGGTGCTTGACCATGAAGTCCGCGTAGTATTCGGTGCGATGCAGCTGTCCGCGCTGGTGGAGGTTGGCGGTGTCCAGCCACGTGCCGGCCGGCGACAGGCGCGCATCCTTTTCGAGCACGTCGTGGCGGTAGTAGTGCTGCTGGTAGTCCGCGGTGCAGCCCTCGGGACAGCCGTGCGAATACAGGTTCACCAGGTTGTTGCGCCTGTCGAACACCAGCAGCGCGCTGCTGTCGGCGCCCACCATGTCGCGCGCGGTAGTGAGTATGTCCTGCCAAGGCGGATCGGGATCGGTAAGGTGGCTGACGGCCTCGATGGCTCGCCGGACCGCAAGCATGTGTTCGGCCATTTGACGCCTCCGACTCTGGTTCAGGCAGGCATGGCAGCCGCTGCCGCTTTTGCAAATTATCCTCGCAAATGCGCGCTTCGGATGAGAATCATCGATCTGGTGCGGCCGTACCGGAGCGTTTCAATCAAGCGCGCCGCCGGGGCCCGGGCCGCCCGTCGCCGGCGCGCCCGCGGGACCGGCGGCCGGCGCCTGGACCGCCGCACGCCACAGGTCCAGGAAGTGTTTTTTCTTCAGCGGGTCCAGGTACACCAGCAGGCCCACGCCCAGGCCCACCGGGCGCACGCCGGCGGCGGCGATGACCGAGGCGTTCACCGGCCGCATGCCGGATTGCTCCTGCACCATCTGCTGGCCGCGCGGCGACAGCAGGTAGTCCAGGAATTGCGCGCCGAGATCGGGACGCGGCGCCTGGCGCGGGATGATGGCCGAGCGCGACAGCATCAGCGTGTAGTCCTGCGGGTACACGATGGCCAGCGGCGCGCCGCGCGCGATGCGGTGGCGCGTATAGGATTCCAGCAGGTTGTAGGCCAGCGTGGTCTGGCCGCGCTCGAGCTGATCCAGCGCATGTTCGGTGGACGCGTGCATGGCGACGCGGTTGCGTCCGAACGCGGCCAGCAGCGCGCCGGCCATGCTGTCCAGGCGCGTGTCCTGCGTGGCGGCCAGATAGCCGATGCCGCTGCCCTGCACGTCATAGGTCGAGATGCTGCCGGCCAGCGGCTGGTCCGGCGCCTGCAGCAGCGACAGCAGTTCGCGCCGCGTGCGCGGCGCGCGCGCGGCCGGCAGCCTGTCGGTGTTGTAGACCATCACGATGGGATCGGTGCCGATGCTGAAGACCTCGTCGCGCCAGTTCGCCCAGCGCGGCAGCGACTGCGTCTGCGGCGACACATGGGGCAACGCGTAGCCGTCGTTGACCAGCTTGGTCTGCAGGTCCATGGCGCTGCTGATGACGATGTCCGGGCCGGTGCGCGCGCCGGGCGCCTGCCACGCGCGCGCCACGGCCTGCGCGTACAGGTCCTGCGTGGAGATCTCGGTGTATTCCAGCCGCACGGAGGGATTGAGCCGGCTGAAATCCTCCAGCACGCCGCGAAACACCTGCACGCTGTTGGAGGCATGCACCACCAGCACGTTGCGGCTGTCGGCCGGCCCCAGCGTCAGCCCGTCGCCGCTGGTTTCGGCGGCCTGGCCGGCCAGCGGCAGCAGCACGGCGGCGGCGATGGCGAGTCCGCGCCAGGCGGCGATGAGCCTACTTTTCATGGGCCGTCCCCGGCAGCGTGATTGCGGCTTCCAGTCCGCCGTCCACCCGGTTGCTCAGGACCAGCCGGCCCTGGTGGATCTCGACCACGCGCTTGACGATGGACAGCCCCAGGCCGGCGCCGGACGAGCGCGGATTGGGGCCGCGGGTGAAGCGCTCGAACGCCGCGTGGGCCAGCGCCGGCGGTATGCCGGGGCCGCGGTCCGACACGGCGACGCGCCAGCCCGCGTCCGCGCGCTCCAGCCGCACTTCGATGTGGCCTTCTTCGTTGGCGCCGTGGCGCAGCGCGTTGTCGATCAGATTCTTGAAGGCTTCGCGCAGCATCAGGCTGTCGCCCGGCACGACCGGCGGATGCGCGTCGCCGGCGTCGGGCAGGCGCAGCCGCACGTCGGGCTGCGGGTCGGCCTGCGGCACCGTGTCATACACCGCCTGGCCGAGCAGTTCGGCCAGGTCCACCGGCTGGAACTGCCTGACGTTGCTGCGGTGGATCACGCTGGCGTCGGACAGCAGCTGGTTGACCAGGCGCGAGAGTTTCTCGGCGTTGCGCAGCACCGCCAGCAGGCTGCGGCGCTGCTCGGCCGGGTCTTCCTCGTCCAGCGCCACTTCCATCTGGGCGTGCAGCGCGGCCAGCGGCGTGCGCAGCTGGTGCGCGGCCTCGGCGATGAACAGGCGCAGCGTGTCCAGGTTTTCCGACAGGCGCGCCATGAAGCCGTCCAGCGCATGCACCAGGGTGTCGAGCTCCTGCGGCACGGGCGCATCGATGGGATGCAGTTCGGAGGCGCCGCGCGCGGCCAGTTCGCGCTCGATGCGCTGGATCGGCGAGAGCGAGCGCTGCAGGCCCCAGTAGGCCAGCGCCAGCGCCGCGGCGGCAAAGCCGATCAGGGCCAGCGTGCCCTGCCACAGTATGCCGGCGGCCAGCGCGTTGCGCGCCTCGCGCGTCTGGGCGACTTCGATGACGGCGGTTTCTGCGTCGCGCGGGCCGGCGATCTTGCGCTCCATCCAGGCCACGCGCACCGGCTCGTCCTGGTAGCGGGCCTCGAACAGGCGCGGCGTGTCGGCCGGCGCGGCCTCGGCGCGCGCGGGCGGCGAGGGCAGGTCGGCGTAGCCCGAGACCAGTTCGCCGCCGCCGGCGGTGACGCGGTAGAACACGCGGTCGCGCGGCGCCTGCTCCAGCAGCGCCAGCGACGCGTAGGGCATGTCCATGCGCCATTCGCCCTGCACCAGCTGCAGGCTGTCGGCGATCGACAGCACCGAGGCGCGCAGCAACTGGTCGTAGGTGGTGTCGGCGGTCTGGTAGGCGTAGCCGCGCACCAGCAGGTAGAGCGCGGCCAGGGCGGCCGCGAACAGCGCCAGCAGCGTGGCCAGCATGCGGCGGCGGACGGAGATTCGGCGCTGCGGCACGGGCTACTCGGAATCGTCGGCCGCCTCGCCGACCGCCGTCAGCAGGTAGCCGGTGCCGCGCTGCGTTTCGATGCGCAGCGGCGTGCCTTCGAGCTTGCGGCGCAGGCGGGCGATGTAGACCTCGATGGCGTTGGGGGCGGCGTCGTCGTCGAAGGCGAACAGCTTGCTGGCGATTTCGGCCTTGCTGACGCTGCGGTTCATGCCGGCCAGCAGGATCTCCAGCAGGCTGTATTCGCGCTTGGGCAGTTCGATGCGCCGTCCGCCCAGCGTGACCTGGCGCGCCGCGCTGTCGATGGCCAGTTCGCCGAAGCGCAGCACGCCCGCGGCCTGGGCCGCGGGCCGGCGCAAGAGGGCGCGGCAGCGCGCCTCCAGCTCGCGGAAATCGAAGGGCTTGGCGAGGTAGTCGTCGGCGCCGGTATCCAGGGCGTGGACCCGGTCTTCGATGTCGATGCGCGCGGTCAGCGCCAGCACCGGCGTCTTGCTGCCCCGGTCGCGCAGGCGCAGCAGGATGTCGAAGCCCGACATGCGCGGCAGGCCGATGTCCAGGATGACCAGGTCGAAGGTCTCGTATTGCAGCACGCCGTCGGCGCTCAGGCCGTCGTTCTGGCTGTCGACCGCATGGCCGAGCCGGCGCAGCCGGCGCACGATGGCGTCGGCCAGGTCCTCGTCGTCTTCGATCACCAGTATGCGCATGGCGGGAATTGTCGCACGGAGATTCAGGGGGACGGACCAGCGTCCGCCACGAAAAAGACAGGTTGTCGACAGCTTTAGTTTCTAGTCTTGCGGTCCAGCTTCCCCCGCCGGAGGCTGCCTCGCATAACAACGACGAGTCGGAGATAACCCTCATGCTATTGACCCTGCTTGGCTTCGGCATGGTGATCACGTTCATGACGCTGATCATGACCAAGCGCCTGTCGCCCCTGGTGGCGCTCATTCTTGTTCCCATTCTTTTTGCCTTGCTGGGCGGCTTCGGGGCGGGCATAGACAAGATGATGCTGGACGGCATCCGCAAGATCGCGCCGACCGGCGTGATGCTGATGTTCGCCATCCTGTACTTCGGCGTCATGATCGACGCCGGCCTGTTCGACCCCATCGTGGGCCGCATCCTGCGCGCGGTGAAGGGCGATCCGCTGAAGATCGTGGTGGGCACGACCGTGCTGGCGCTGGTGATCTCGCTGGACGGCGACGGCTCGACCACCTACATGATCGTGGTGGCCTCGATGCTGCCGCTGTACCGGCGTCTGAAAATGAACGCATTGGCCATGACCTGCCTGGCCATGCTGGCCAGCGGCGTCATGAACCTGACGCCCTGGGGCGGGCCCACGGCGCGCGCGGCCAGCGCGCTGCACGTGGACGCCGGCGACATCTTCGTGCCGCTGGTGCCGGTGATGGGCGTGGCCATCGTCGCCATCCTGGTCCTGGCGTTCTGCCTGGGGCTGCGCGAACGCCGCCGCCTGGGCGTGCTGTCGCTGCCCGAGGGCGCGTCGCTGCACGCGGGCTACGACGAGGACGGTCCCAAGACGCTGCCCGAGATCGAGGTCGACCACGACCTGCGCCGTCCGCGCCTGCTGTGGGTGAACGCCGGCCTGACGCTGGCGCTGATGGTGAGCCTGGTCCTGGGCGTGCTGCCGCTGCCGGTGCTGTTCATGATCGCCTTCGCGATCGCGCTGGTCATCAATTATCCGGACCTGGCCGAGCAGCGCCGCCGCGTGACGCAGCACGCCGGCAACGTGCTGTCGGTGGTGTCGCTGATCTTCGCGGCCGGCATCTTCACCGGCATCCTGTCGGGCACCGGCATGGTCGAGGCCATGTCGCGCAGCCTGCTGGCGGTGATCCCGGACGCGATGGGGCCGTACCTGGCCGGCATCACCGCGCTGGTGAGCCTGCCCTTCACCTTCTTCATGTCCAACGACGCTTTCTACTTCGGCGTGCTGCCGATCCTGAGCGAAGCGGCGCAGGGCTACGGAATTTCCGCGGTCGAGATGGCGCGCGCCTCGCTGGTCGGCCAGCCCGTGCACCTGCTCAGCCCCCTGGTTCCTTCCACCTACCTGCTGGTGGGCCTGGCCGGCGTCGACTTCGGCGACCACCAGCGCTATTCGCTGAAGTGGGCCACCATGGTCTGCCTGGTGATGCTGGCCGCCGCGCTGGCGTTCGGCCTGTTCCCGCTAGTGGGTCAAACTTCCTGAGGACTTGTCATGGCTTTGCGCATTGCTTATGTCACCAGCGGAATGGGCCACACCGGCACCGCGATCTGCCAGGCGCTGCACCTTGCGGGACACCGTGTGGTGGCGGGCTGCGGCCCGCGCTCCACGCGCAAGGATCACTGGCTGAAGGAACAGAAGTCGCTGGGCTACGACTTCATCGCCTCCGAGGGCGACGCCACCGACTGGGCCTCGACCGAGGCGGCCTTCGCCAAGGTGCGGCGCGAGGTCGGCGAGATCGACGTGCTGGTCAACAACGCCGGCGCCATGCTGGACATGCGTTTCCGCCAGATGAGCCACGCCGACTGGTCGGCGGTGCTGCGCAGCAACCTGGACACGCTGTTCAACAGCACCAAGCAGGTGGTCGACAGCATGGCCGACCGCGGCTGGGGCCGCATCATCAACATCGGTTCGGTGGCGGCCGAGAAAGGCCAGATCGGCCAGATCAACTACGCTACGGCCAAGGGCGCGGTCATCGGCTTCACGCGCTCGCTGGCGCAGGAAGTGGCCGCGCGCGGCGTGACCGTCAACCTGGTGTCGCCGGGCTTCATCGCCGACGATACGGTCAAGGCCTTCCCGCCGGCGCTGCTGGACCGCATCGTCGAAAGCGTGCCGGTCGGCCGCCTGGGCACCGCCCAGGACCTGGCCGGGCTGTGCGCGTGGCTGGCCTCGGACGAGGCCGCTTTCGTCACCGGCGCGAACTACGCGATCAACGGCGGCGTCTACATGAGCTGAAGCGCCTGCTTCAGTTCTGCAGCTTGACCGCGCCGCTGTCGAGCAGCTTCTTCCACTTGGCGTCGTCGGCCTCGATGAACTTCTGCAGGTCGGCCGGCGAGCCGCCGCCGGCGATCATGCCGGCGTTGTCGACGGCGGCCTTGAATTCCGGGGTGGCGATGGCGGCACGCAGCGCCGCGTTCACCTGTTCCAGCTGCGCCGCCGGGATGCTGTTGGCGGCGGCGACCGAGAACCATTGCGTGGCGGCGTAGCCCTTGAAGCCGGTTTCCTCCACCGTGGGCACGTCGGGCAGGCTCTTGAGGCGGTACGGCGTGGTGACCGCGTAGGCCTTGAGCGCGCCGGCCTTGATCTGTGGCATGACGGGGGCCGAGCCCAGTATCGCCAGCGGAATCTGGCCGCCGGCCACGTCCGACACCGCCTGTCCGCCGCCCTTGTAGGGCACGTGCACCATGCGCGTGCCGGCATACTGGTTCAGCAGTTCGCCGGCCAGGTTCTGCGAAGTGCCGTTGCCCGAGCTGCCGTAGCTCCACGCTTCGGGCCGGCGCCTGGCGTCGGCCAGCACGTCCTGCAGCGTGGCGCGCGCGTTCTTGGCCGGTCCGACGATGACCATGGGGCCTTCGGCCATCAGGATGACGGGCGACAGTTCATGGCCGATCCGCGGCTGCGGCGTGGGGTAGACCAGCGGCCCCGGCACGGTCAGCAGATAGCCGTCTTCCGGCTTGCTGCGCGCCACCAACTGCAGCGCGATGGCGCCGGCCGCGCCCGGGCGGTTTTCCACGATCACGTTCAGCCCGCTTTGCCGCGCCAGTTCCTGGGCGGCGATGCGGGTCAGGACGTCGGCGGTGCCGCCGGGCACGAAGCCCACGACCCAGGTGATCTGCCTGGCGGGCCAGTCCAGCCCGGCCTGCGCCGCGCCGGCGGCGGCGAAGGCCGCGGCGCCGAACAGCAGCGCGCCGCAACGGATGACGAACTTCATGGTATTCCCCTGATGCTTTTTCTTGTGTTGTGTTGGCGGTTCCACCCGGGCCTTCAACTGGGGTCCGGCTTGCCGGGCGGCGTGTTCGGGTGGGCGAGGCACGACTGGTTGAACGCCTGCACCATTTTCAGAATGGGGCCGAGCACCCAGGTGTTGAAGATGAGGATGTCGCTCTCTTCCTTGGGGTCCTGCTTCAGGTTGAACAGATAGGGCGACTCCAGCTTGCCCTTGCCTTCGTTGACCTCCGGCTCCCAGTAGAAATGCAGTTTCCAGTCGCGCCACTTGACCGCGCGCAGGTCGTTCTTGATGTAGAACAGAAAGCCCTCGCGCGCCGAGGCCGGGCTGGCGCCGGTGAAGAAGTCGGTCTGGTCCACGCCGTCGATGGGCCGGTCCTGCGGAATCGGCGCGCCGCCGATGCGCGACAGCGTGGTGTACAGGTCGGTAACGTGCACGATCTCGTTGGAGACCCGGCCCGGCTCGACCTTGCCGGGCCAGCGGATGATGAAGGGCACGCGCAGGCTGCCTTCCATGGCGGTATGGTAGGTGCCGGTCCAGGGGCCGGCGGTGCCGCGGTACGGCTTGCGGAACTCGGGGCCGTTGTCGCTGCAGAAGATGAAGACGGTATCGTCGCGCAGGCCCAGCTCGTCCACCGCCTGCGAAATCTGGCCCACGCGGTGGTCCATTTCCACCATGGAGTCGGCGAAGTCGCCGGCCCCGGTGCGTCCGGCGAAATCCGGGTGCGGCAGGGTGGGGAAATGCAGGTGCACCAGCGGCAGGTACAGGAAGAAGGGGCGCGCGGCCTGCGCGTGCCTGCGCATGAAGCCGATGGAGCGCTCGACCAGTTCGGCGTCGATGCCGCGGCGCGTGTCCAGGTCGTAGACCTTCACGTTCTCCGAGGGCGAGCCGGCCTGCCCCTGCATGATGTGCGGGATGTCGGCGACCGCGGGATCGAAACCGATCGAGGACGTGAACTGGCTCTCGTCGGTGGTGCGCGGAATGCCGTACCACTCGTCGAAGCCGCGGTCGCTGGGGTAGCGGCCGGGGATGTCGCCCAGGTGCCATTTGCCGTAGTGCGCGGTGGCGTAGCCCTGCGCCGACAGCTGCTGCGCCAGCGTGATTTCGTCGCGCGCCAGCCCCTGCGGCAGCCCGGGAGGCACCGATTGCAGGCAGCCGGTGCGGATCGGATGGCGGCCGCTCATCAGCGCGGAGCGGGTCGGCACGCAGTCGCTTTCCACGTTGAAGTTCTGCAGCAGCAGGCCTTCGGCGGCGAGATGGTCGATGTGCGGCGTGGGCGCGCCGCGCAGGGCGCCGCCGCCATAGCAGCCCAGTTCTCCCCATCCCAGGTTGTCGGCCACGATCAGTACGATGTTGGGCTTGTTTGCCACGCGCTGCACCCTCTGTTTTTTGTCGGTTACGACGGAAATTCTAGGTCGGGGCGCTTGGCGTAATATTCCTGAAGGTATGAATTTCCATAAATAATATTCATGAACCTGTCGCTGCGTGACATCGAATACTTCCTGGCGGCCGTGGAACACGGCAACCTGGGCCGCGCCGCGGCGGCCTGCGACATCAGCCAGCCGGCGCTGTCCAAGTCGCTGCAGCGCCTGGAGGCCGACACCGGCCTGGCGCTGCTGGACCGCGGCGGGCGCGGCCTGCGCCTGACCTCGGCGGGCCTGGTGTTCCTGGAGCACGCGCGCAAGCTGTGGGCCGAGTATCGCGACGCGGTCAGGCACGCGATGGAGTTGCGGGTGGGCGCGGCCGGACTGCTGCGCGTGGGCGCGACCGGCGCCACGGTGGACAGCTTCGTGATGCCGGCGCTGCGCCTGCTGCTGCCGCGCCGTCCGGCCCTGCGCATCGAGCTGACCCAGGGCCTGTCCGACGACCTGAACGAACAGGTGGCCAGCGGCCGGCTGGACCTGGCGGTGACGCCGGTCTATGCGCCCGCGCCGGCGGCGCTGCTGCAGGAGCCCATCATCGAGGACCAGTTGTGCGTGGCGGCCAGCCGCAAGCATCCCCTGGCCGCGCGCCGCAAATTGTCGCTGCGCGATCTGCAGGGACAGCGCTGGATACTGCCGGCTTCCAGCTCCATCGCGCGCAAGGCGCTGGACGCGCGCTATGCCGAAGCCGGCCTGGGCCTGCCGACGGCCGCGCTCGAGGTGGAGCATTTCTCCAAAGGCACGCTCGCGCTCCTGGCCGGCTCGGACCTGCTGGCGGTCGCGCCGCAAAGCGCGCTGGACGCCGAGCGCAGCATCGCGGTGCTGCCGGTCGCGCTGGGCCGGCCCCTGCAGCGCCACATCGCGCTGATTTCGCGCCACGACACCACCTGGTCGCCGTTGATGACGGAGTTCCGCGAGGCGATTCTGGATAGCACGGGGATGGGCGGGTAGATGGCGGCAGGGGCCGCCTCAGACCCTCACCCCTTCAACCCGATACGCCGCGCCAGCTTGTGCAGGTTGCTCGGGTCCACCTCCAGCGCGCGCGCGGCGTTGGCCCAGTTGCCCTGGTGCGCCTGCAGCGCGCGGCGGATCGCCTGGCGCTGGCAGGCGTCGACGGCGGCGCGCAGCGGCTGCGTCACGCCGGCGGCGTGCGCGTCGGAATCCGCGTCGTCTTCCGGCGGCGGCGAGGGCATGTCGCCGTCGGCCAGGTCCAGCAGCTTGGCGCCCAGCGTCACGATTTCATTGCGGCTGGCGCCGTGGCTGACGGCCTTGATGGCCGCGCGGCTGATGACGTGCTCCAGCTCGCGCACGTTGCCCGGCCAGCGGTAGCGGCGCATCACTTCCTCGGCCTCGGCCGACAGCCTCAGGCTGCGCAGGCCCAGGCGCGCGCGGTCCAGTTCCAGGTAGCGGCCGGCCAGCAGCAGCACGTCGTTGCCGCGGTCGCGCAGCGGCGGGATCGGGATCGGGTAGACCGACAGGCGGTGATAGAGGTCGGCGCGGAAATCGCCCGCCTGCACCAGGTCGCGCAGGCTGCGGTTGGTGGCGGCCACGATGCGCACGTCCACCCGGCGCGGGCGGTCGTCGCCCAGGCGCTGGATTTCGCCGTTCTGCAGGGTGCGCAGCAGCTTGGCCTGCACCAGCAGCGGCAGTTCGCCCACTTCGTCCAGGAACAATGTGCCGCCGTTGGCGGCCTCGAAGCGGCCGGGGCGGTCGGTGACCGCGCCGGAGAAGGCGCCCTTGGCGTGACCGAACAGTTCGCTCTCGGCCAGCGATTCGGGCAGCGCGGCGCAGTTCACGTGGACCAGCGGCTTGTCGCGGCGGCGCGAGAGGCGGTGCACGCGGTGCGCGAACAGCTCCTTGCCCACGCCGGTCTCGCCCAGCAGCAGGATGGGCAGCTCGGAATCGGCCACCACTTCGATCTCGTGCAGCAGCCGGCCGATGGATTCGCTCTGCCCCAGGATCTCGTTGCCGTCGAGCGCGGCGCTGTCAGCCGGTTCGGCGCCGCGCGCCACGCGCAGCGCGCGGATCTCGGCTTCCAGCCGGGTGGTGCGCAGCGCCGCTTCCAGCAGCACGATGTAGTCGCGCAGGTCGGCCTGGGCCTCGGCGTCGAAGGTGCCCACCTCCAGCGCGTCCAGCGTCAGCACGCCCCAGGGCCGGCCCTCGGTGTGCAGGCTGGTGCCCATGCAGTCGTGCACCGGCAGCGGTTCGCCGGCCATGCCGTTGATCAGGCCGTCGTAGGGATCGGGCAGGGTGCTGTCGTGGTGGAAACAGGTGACCCCGCGCCGCGCCAGGATGGCGGCCAGCCGCGGGTGCTGCTGCACCGCGAAGCGGCGCCCCAGCGCGTCCTGGGTCAGCCCGTCGACCGCGACCGGGCGCAGGTGGTCTTCTTCCAGTTGCAGCAGCGCCACCGCGCCGCAGCGGAAATGCGTGCGCAGGCTGGAGACCAGCCGCTGCAAGCGGATGGCGGGAGGCAGGTCTACGACCAGGTCGGCGAGCAGGAGGTTTTGCATGGGGTGAATTCTACCGCCGAGGGTGATTATTACCCAGAATCGATAGGGTGATATTCACCCATTAAATTGCAGGCAATTGATAAATAACAAGTTTTTCCTGGCACGGATTTCGCTCTATTCCAGTTACCCGTTACGCACACTGGAGAATACGATGAGCTTGGTTGAGCAATCCCTGGGGCAATTGGCCCGCAGCATTCCTGGCGCCACCCAGGTCTTTCACGAGTATGAGCTGGACTTCTGCTGCGGCGGCAAGAAAAGCCTGGCCGAGGCCGCCGCCCAGCGTTCGCTGGACGTGGCGCAGATCGAAGCACGCCTGGCCGAACTGGCCAGGAACCCGTCCACCGAAACGGACTGGGGCCTGGCCACGCCGGCCGACCTGATCGACCACATCGTGCAGCGCTATCACGAGGTTCATCGCCGCCAGCTGCCCGAACTGATGCGGCTGGCGCTGAAGGTCGAGCAGGTGCACGCCGACAGCCCCGACTGCCCCGCCGGCCTGGCCGACCACCTGCGCGTCATGCAGCAGGAACTCGAAAGCCATATGCAGAAAGAGGAACAGGTGCTGTTCCCGATGCTGGCCCGCGGCCACGGCGCCATGGCCACCATGCCGATCCGCGTCATGCGCATGGAGCACGACGACCACGGCGTGGCGCTGGAACGCCTGCTGGCCCTGACCAACAACGCGACCTTGCCGCGCGCCGCGTGCAACACCTGGCGCGCGCTGTACCTCGGCATCCGCGCCTTCAAGGAAGACCTGATGGCGCACATCCACCTCGAAAACAACATCCTGTTCGAGAACGGTTCCGGCGACGGCGGCGCGTGCTGTGGCGGGCAGGCGTCAGGCTGACGACGCGGCAGGTGAGCCCGCATCGAAACGCGCTAGCGCTCCTCGGGCGCAACGCCTTCCAGGCTGCGGCGCAGGGCCTCATGCGCCGCAAGATCCACCGGCCGGTGCCGGCGTTCCTGGCTGGCCGGATACCGGCCCAGGTAGTTGCCGCCCTTGCGGTCGCTGGCCGGCCGCACCGGCCGGGGGGCGAAGCCGCCGCCGCAATTGGGGCAGACGTTGCCCAGCAGGCCTTCGGCGCAATCGGCGCAGAACGTGCATTCGAAGCTGCATATCCGGGCCTGGGTGGAGGCCGGCGGCAGCGCGGCGTCGCAGTGTTCGCAGGTGGGGCGCAGGGCGAGCATGGCAATCTCCCGGGACGGAAAACCTACAGAGTAGGCGGCGGCGGGCCGTCCGGCCATGCCGATCCGGACACAAAAGGAATGAAAACGGCCATACGCGCGGCGGTGCGCCGCCTGTACACTCGGAAAACCTTACGAGGACAGGGGTCTGCCGATGGCCGGAAGCAGTTTCTTCGCGTTGTTCGACGATATCGCCACCATCCTGGATGACGTCTCCGTCATGACCAAGGTGGCGGCCAAGAAAACCGCCGGCGTGCTGGGCGACGACCTGGCCTTGAACGCGCAGCAGGTCACCGGGGTGCCGGTGGACCGCGAACTGTCGGTGGTCTGGGCGGTCGCCAAGGGCTCGTTCGTCAACAAGCTGATCCTGGTTCCGGCGGCGCTGCTCATCAGCGCCTTCGCGCCCTGGGCGATCACGCCGCTGCTGATGCTGGGCGGCGCGTTCCTGTGCTACGAGGGCGTGGAGAAGCTGGCCCACAAATACCTGCCGCACGGCGATTCGCCCGAAGGCAACCATGCGGCCCGGGCCGAGGCCCTGCAGGACCAGGCGGTCGACATGGTGGCGTTCGAGCGCGACAAGATCAAGGGCGCGGTGCGCACCGACTTCATCCTGTCGGCGGAAATCATCGTCATCAGCCTGGGCGCGGTGGCCGACGCCGACTTCACGCGCCAGGTGCTGGTGCTGTCCATCATCGCCATCGCCATGACGGTGGGTGTCTACGGCCTGGTCGCCGGCATCGTCAAGCTCGACGACCTGGGCCTGTACCTCAGCCGCAAGTCCTCGCAGGCCCTGGCCTGGCTGGGCCGGCGCATCGTCGGGGCCGCGCCCTATCTGATGAAGACGCTGTCGGTGGTGGGCACGGCGGCCATGTTCATGGTCGGCGGCGCCATCCTGACCCATGGCATCGCGCCGGTGTCGGCCGCGATCGAACACGCCGCTTCCGCGGTGGGCGGCGGCGTGGCCGCGGCGCTGGTCTCGACCCTGCTCAACGCCTTGTTCGGCATGGCGGCCGGGGCCGTGGTGCTGGGCGCGGTCAGCCTGGTGAAGCGGCTGCTGGGGAAGCGCTGACCGGCGCGGGGCTCGCTGGCGAGCCCATGGCCTGGAACAGCGCCGCCGTTTCGGTCAGGCGCGCCTCGGCGTAATCGAGTTCGCGCAGCCGGGCGGCGACGTAATGCTGCTCGGCCGCGTATTCGGTGTAGGGCGGCAGCGCGCCCAGCCGCACGCGGCTGGCCGTGTTGCGGTAGGACTGTCCGGCCGCCTGCCGCGAGGCTTCGGCCGAAGCCAGCGCCTGGCCGCCGCCCTCCAGCCGCGACAGCGTGTCGGCCACGTCCCGGAACGCCATCAGCACCGTCTGCCGGTATTGCAGCAGCGAGGCCTGGTAGCGCTCCTTGGCCGCATCGCGTTCGGCCAGCAGCGCGCCGCCGTGGAACAGCGGCTGCGTGAGCGAGGCGCCCACGGCCCAGATCGCGCCGGCGCCCGACATGGCCGCGGGCCAGTTGAAGCCGGCCTGGCCCATGGAGGCCGACAGCGACAGGCTGGGAAAGAGCTGCGCGGTGGCCGCGCCCACGTCGGCCGCGGCGGCCTGCACCACGGCGTCGGCCAGCAGAATGTCCGGGCGCGAGGCCAGCAGTTCGGACGGCACCACCACCGGCACCTGCTGCGGCACGGCCAGGCTGTCGAAATCCAGGTCGGGCGGCGCCTGGTCGGGGTTGCGGCCCAGCAGCACGGCCAGCGCATGGCGTGTGGCGTGCCAGCGCGCCCGCAGCATCGGCAGCGCGGCTTCCAGCGCGGCGGCGTCCTGGTCGGCGTCGAGCGCGTCGTTCTGCGAGGCCGCGCCCAGCTCGTAGCGGCGTTGCGTATCGCGCGCCACCTGCCGCGCCAGCAGCGCCTGCTTTTCGTTCAAGGCCACGCGCTGCGCTAGCGCCGAGGCGGAGATGGCGCCGGTGACGATATTGCCGGCCAGTGCGCGCCGCGCGGATTCGAGCCGGAACGCCTGCTGCGCGAACTGCGCCGTCAGCGACAGGTTGGCGAAGCGCGCCGCGCCGAACAGGTCCAGGTCGTAGCGGGCCTGCACCTGGCCGGTGAAGACGTTGTAGCGGGCCGTGGGCTCCGGCAGGTTGGGCATGGTGAGCGCGCGCCGGCGCGTGGCGTCGGCGCCGGCGTCCACGGCCGGCATCAGCGACGAATTGACCTGGCCGCGCAGCTGTTCGCGCGCGCCGGCCAGGTTGCGCTCGGCCGCGGCCAGGTCGGGACTGTTGGCCAGGCCTTCCTGCACCAGCGCGTCCAGCGCCGCGGAGCCGTAGCGCTTCCACCATTCGGGCACCGGCCGCGCGCCGTGTTCGAAGCGCTGCGCCACGCCCTGGGCCGTGGCGCCGGCGGCCGGCGTGGGGGCCACGCCGTATTGCGCGGGCTGCGTCACGGCCGGCGGCTTGCCGTCGGGCGCGAAGGCGCAGCCGCCCAGGGCCAGCAGCAGCGCCAGGACGGCGGGACGGATCGGGGTTCGTGGCATCGTCATGCTCCGCGCTCCACGGTATCGCCGGCGTTGGCGCCGGGCGGCACGCCCGCGGGTTCGTCGCGCTCGTCGCGGCGCACGCGGAACCAGGCCGCATACAGCGCCGGCAGGAAGAACAGGGTCAGCACCGTGGCGCTGGTGATGCCGCCCATGAGGGCGGTGGCCATCGGGCCGAAGAAGTTGCTGCGCAACAGCGGGATCAGCGCCAGCACGGCGGCCGCGGCCGTCAGCGTGATGGGCCGGAAGCGCCGCACCGTGGCGCCGACGATGGCGTCCACGCGCTTGTGGCCGGCGGCGATGTCCTGTTCGATCTGGTCCACCAGGATGACCGAGTTGCGCATGATGATGCCGAACATGGCGATCACGCCCAGCATGGCGACGAAGCCGAACGGCTTGCCGAACAGCAGCAGCGCGGCGACCACGCCGATCAGCCCGAGCGGGGCGGTCAGCACCACCATGAGCACCCGCGCGAAACTCTGCAGCTGCACCATCAGCAGCGTCAGCACGGCCACCGCCATCAGCGGCATCTGCGCGTTGATGGACGACTGGCCCTTGCCGCTTTCCTCCACCGGCCCGCCCACTTCGATGCGGTAGCCCACCGGCAGGCCGGCGCGCAACTTGTCGAGCCGGGCGTCGATGGCGCGGGTGACGTCGATGCCCTGGGCGTCGCCCAGCACGTCGGCCTGCACCGTGATGGTGGGCTGGCGGTCGCGTTCCCAGATGACGCCGTATTCCAGGTCGTAGCGCACCTGGCCCAGGCTGCCCAGCGGCACCGGGCCGTTGGGCGTGGGCATGGCCAGCGTGGCCAGGCGCGCGGGGTCGACCCGTTCGTCGCGCGGCGCGCGCAGGCTGACGGTGATCAGCTTGTCGCGTTCGCGGTATTGCGTCACCGCGTAGCCCGACAGCGTCATGGCGAGGAAGTCGGAAATGTCGCTGGAGCTCACGCCCAGTTCGCGCGCCTTCTGCTGGTCGATCTCGAAGCGCACCGAGCGCTCGGAGGGTTCGTCCCAATCGAACTGCACATTGGTCGAGCGCGCGTCGGCGCGGACTTCGGCGGCCACCTGCTCGGCCACCGCGCGCACGTCGGCGATCTGGTCGCCGCTGACGCGGAACTGCACCTGGAAACCCACCGGCGGCCCGTTCTCCAGCCGCGACAGGCGGCTGCGGATGGCCGGGAATTTTTCGCGCAGCATGGGCTGCAGCCATTGCGCCAGCTTTTCGCGGTCTTCCACCGAATGGGTGGTGATGACCAGCTGGGCGAAGTTGGGCGTGGCCAGCTGCTGGTCCAGCGGCAGGTAGAAGCGCGGCGCGCCGGCGCCGACGTAGCTGACCGAATGCTCGATCTCGGGACGGCCCTGCAACGCCTGTTCCAGCCGTTCCACCTGGCGCAGCGTGGCGTCGAACGAGGCGCCTTCCTGCAGGCGCAGGTCCACCAGCAGTTCGCTGCGGTCGGAGCTGGGGAAGAACTGCTGCGGCACCAGCCCGAAGCCGGCCATCGCCAGCGCGAAGGCCGCGACCGTGCCGCCCAGCACCAGGTAGCGGCGCTCCACGCACCAGGCGACCCAGCGCCGCAGCCGCCGGTAAAAGCCGGTGTCGTAGATGTCGTGTTCGTGGTCCTCGGGCAGGTGGGCTTCGCGCTTGCGCTCGGGCAGCAGGCGATAGCCCAGCAGCGGAATCAGCACCACGGCGGCGAACCACGAGACGATCAGCGCGATGGCCGAGACCTGGAAGATGGAGCGGGTGTATTCGCCGGTGCTGGACTTGGCCAGCGCGATCGGCAGAAAGCCCGCCACCGTCACCAGCGTGCCGGTCAGCATGGGAAAGGCGGTGCTGGTGTAGGCGAACGCGGCCGCGCGCGCGCGGCTCCAGCCCTGTTCCAGTTTCACCGC
Organism: Achromobacter sp. MUI-25009338; assembly: GCF_057359325.1. Lineage (NCBI taxonomy): Bacteria > Pseudomonadati > Pseudomonadota > Betaproteobacteria > Burkholderiales > Alcaligenaceae > Achromobacter > Achromobacter sp. MUI-25009338. The sequence continues at coordinate 4,646,306 of NZ_CM170627.1, read as the reverse complement.
CATCATCTCGACGGCGATGATGGCGTCGTCCACCAGCAGGCCCAGGGCCAGCACCAGCGTGCCCAGCGACACCTTGTGCAGGCCGATGCCGAACATCTCCATGAAGAGCGCCGTGACGGCCAGCACCACCGGAATCGAGATCACCACCACCATGCCGGTGCGCAGCCCCAGCGAGACCAGGCTCACGATCAGCACGATGGCGACCGCTTCGGCCACCGAGCGCAGGAATTCGTCGACCGAATGCGACACCGCCCGCGGCATGCTGGAGACTTCCTTCAGGGTCAGGCCCGCCGGCAGCTGCGCCTGCAGCTCGCCGAACCTGGCGCTCAGCGCGCGGCCCAGGTGGACCACGTCCTGGCCGGGCTGCATGGTGATGCCGATGCCCAGCGCCAGGCGTCCGCCCAGGCGCATCTGCTCCACGGGCGGGTCGTCGTAGCCGCGGCGGATGGTGGCGATGTCGCCCAGCCGCAGCGACTTGCCGTCGATGCGGATCAGCGTGTCGGCCAGGGCCTGCGGGCTGTCGTACTGGCCGGTGGGGCGCACGAAGACGCGGTCGTCGGCGGTGGTCAGGGTGCCGGCGGCGGTGACGGCGTTCTGGCTGTTGATGGCCTGCGCGATCTGCTGCGGCGACACGCCCAGCCGGCTCAGCCGGGTGTTGGAGATCTCGATGTAGATGTGTTCGGGCTGCTCGCCGAAGTAATCCACCTTGGCCACGCCGGGCACGCGCAGCAGCACCGTGCGCAGCTTGTCGGCGTAGTCGCGCAGCTGCGCGGGCGTGAAGCCGTCGCCCTGCAGGGTGTAGATGTTGGTGTAGACGTCGCCGAATTCGTCGTTGAAGAAGGGGCCCTGTACGCCGGGCGGCAGCGTGGCCGAAATATCCCCGACCTTCTTGCGGATCTGATACCACTGGTCGGCCACGGTGCCGGCCGGCGCCGAGTCCTTCATGGTGTAGAAGATCAGCGACTCGCCGGGCCGCGAATAGCTGCGCAGGAAGTCGGTGTTGGCGGCTTCCTGCAGTTTTCTGGCGATGCGGTCGGTGACCTGTTCCTGCACCTGGCGGGCGGTGGCGCCGGGCCACATCGTCTTGATCACCATGACCCGGAACGTGAAGGGCGGGTCTTCCGATTGCGCCAGCCGGGAGTAGGACAGCACGCCGAACAGCGTCACCAGCGTGATGATGAATATCACCAGCGGCTGGTGGCGCAGCGCCCAGGCCGAGAGGTTGAAGCGGCCTTCCTCGTGGCCCGGCGCGCTCATGAGGCGTGGTCCTCGGGATGCAGCGGCGCCACCGGGCGTACTTTTTCGCCGGCGGACACGGTATGCACGCCTTGCCACACCACGCGTTCGCCGGCCTGCAGGCCGCCGGCCAGGGTCACGGTGCGCGCGTCGAAGCGCAGCACCTCGACGCGGCGCAGCTCCAGCGTGTCTTCGCCCTGCCTGACGATCCACACCGCGGGCGCGGGGCCGTCATGGAACAGCGCGGTGGCCGGCAGCGTATACGTGGGCGGCCCGTCGCCGGCCGGGTTGTCGAAACGGATATTGGCCGTCATGCCCAGGCGCACGTCCGGGGTGGGCGCCTGCAGCGTGAGCTTGGCGCGATAGGTGCGGCTGCGCGGATCGGCGGCCGGCGATATTTCGCGCAGCACGGCGGCAAAGCTGCGGCCGGGCAGGGGGCCGAGCGTGACGCTGGCCTGCTGGCCGATCTCCAGGCCCGCCAGCACGCTTTCCGGCACGTCGCAGATGGCGTCGATGTCGCCGGACCAGGCCAGGCTGTACACCGGTTGGCCGGCGGCCACGTTCTGGCCGGTGTCGGCCTGCTCGGCGGTGATGACGCCGGCATGGTCGGCCCGCAGCGTCGTGTATTCGAGCTGGTCGGCCGCCAGCCCCGCCTGCTGCGCGGCCTGGTCGCGCTGCGCCAGCGCCGCGGCGTAGGCGTTGCGGGTCTGTTCCAGTTGGGTCGTGGCGATCAGGTTTTCGCGCGCCTGGGCGCGGTCGCGGTCGAGCTGCCGGCGCGCATAGTCCAGCTGGTGCTGGGCGGCGGTCAATTGGGCGCGGGCGCTGGCCGCGTTCTTGCTGGCGTCGGCGGGATCGAGCCTGGCCACGACCTGGCCGGGTTCGACCGCGTCGCCCAGCCTGACCGCGCGTTCGACGATCTTGCCGCCCACGCGAAACGACAGCGGCGTGCTGTAGCGCGCCTGGACTTCGCCGGGCAGGGTCCAGGCCGGCAGGCGTTCGTCGGCCTGGGCCGGCATGGCGACGACCGGGCGCGGCGCCGGCGCGGGCGCCGGCTCGCGTCCGCAGCCGGCAAGCGCAAGCGCCAGCAGCGCGGCGGCGGGCAACCGCAGCAAATGGGTACTCGGGGAAGAGGACGCCGCGCCGGGGGCGGCACGGCGCAGGCCTGGGCCAGGGCAATTCACGGAACACCTCGCGGCGCGGAGAAACAGGCGGCCGCTACCGGCCGATACGGCCTGGATTCTAATACATCAATGTATCTGGATTCAATGGTGAATCCGAAACTGCGTCCGATGCTAAACTTGCCGCCATGTCAAAAGTCCGTCTTACGCGAGAGCAAAGCCGTGACCAGACGCGGCAGCGTCTGCTCGACGCTGCGCAATCGATTTTTCTTGCCAAGGGGTTCGTGGCCGCCAGCGTCGAGGACATCGCCGAGCAGGCGGGGTACACGCGCGGGGCGTTCTATTCCAATTTCTCCAGCAAGTCCGAGCTCTTCCTGCAGCTGCTCAAGCGCGACCACGAAAGCGTGATGGCCGACATGCGCGCCATCTTCGAGGACGGCGAGTCGCGTGCGCAGATGGAGGCGCGGGTGCTGGAGTATTACTCCACGCACTACCGCGAGAACGATTGCTTCCTGCTGTGGATGGAAGCCAAGCTGCAGGCCGCCCGCGATCCGGAGTTCCGCGTCGGTTTCGCGACCTGTATGCGCGAGCTGCGCGAGGCCACCACCGAATACATCCGCCAGTTTTCGGCCCGCGTCGGCACGCCTTTGCCGCTGCCGGCCGAACAGCTGGCGCTGGGCCTGCTGGCCCTGTCGGACGGCATGCAGTTCAGCTATGCCTTCGATCCGCAGGCCGTCACCCCGGAGATGACCGAGGCCGTGCTGGCCGGATTCTTCCGCCGCGTGGTGTTCGGCGAATCCGGCCCGCCGCAGGCGGAGCAGCCCTAGGGCAGCAGCTCGGAAATCTCGATCAGGTTCAGGTCGGGGTCGCGCAGGTACACCGAGCGGATCTTGCCGGTGGCCCCGGTGCGCGGCACCGGGCCTTCGATGATGGCGGCGCCGGCCTGGCGCAGCCGCTCGATGACTTCATCCAGCGGGCGATCGGCGATGAAGCACAGGTCCAGCGCGCCCGGCACCGGCAGATGGGCCTTGGGTTCGAACTCGCGGCCGCGCACGTGCAGGTTGATCTTCTGGTTGCCGAAACGCAACGCCTGCCGGCCTTCCCCGAAAGTTTCCAGGCGCATGCCCAGGATACGGGTGTAGAAATCCACTGTGGCTTCCGGGTCGGTGCAGGTCAGGACCAGGTGGTCCAGATGGTCGATCATGAGGGCTCTCCGGCTGGCCGCCTGCATTGGGATCGAGTTTGGCAGACGGCGCTTGGCCGTGATAGTAATACTTGCGGCGCGCAGCCGGACTGAGGGGGGCGCGCGCCGGATTTTCCCACCCTCGCCGCAAGGATCTGCTGCATGACTTCAGAAACCCGGCCATCCACCATAAACCGACCCGTGTTCTTTCCCGCGGCCCTGTTCACGCTGCTGCTTGTGGGCTTCGCGATACTCGCGCCCAAGGCCGCGCAAAGCCTGTTCGGGTCCGTGCAAAGCTGGATACTGGGCAACGCCAGCTGGTTCTACATACTGGTGGTGGCCATCATTCTGCTGGCCGTGGTGTTCCTGGCGGTCAGCCGCTACGGCGACATCAAGCTGGGCCCCGACCACAGCGAGCCCGACTACCGCAACTTCACCTGGTTCGCCATGCTGTTCTCGGCGGGCATGGGCATCGGCCTGATGTTCTTCGGCGTGGCCGAGCCGGTCATGCACTTCATGTCGCCGCCGGTGGGCGAGGGCGGCACGGTCGCGGCCGCGCGCGAAGCCATGAACATCACCTTCTTCCACTGGGGCCTGCACGCCTGGGCCGTGTACGCGGTGGTGGCGCTGATCCTGGCGTTCTTCAGCTATCGCCACGGGCTGCCGCTGACCCTGCGCTCGGCGCTCTATCCGCTGATCGGCAACCGCATCCACGGGCCGATCGGCCATGCCGTCGACATCTTCGCCATCATCGGCACGGTGCTGGGCGTGGCGACCTCGCTGGGCCTGGGCGTGGCGCAGATCAACAGCGGCCTGAACCAGCTGTTCGGCATCTCGGTGGGCGTGCCCACCCAGATCGTCCTCATCATCATCACCTGTGGCCTGGCGACCCTGTCGGTGGCCAGCGGCCTGGACAAGGGCATCCGCATCCTGTCCGAAACCAACCTGGCGCTGGCGGCGGTGTTGCTGCTGTTCGTGCTGGTCGCCGGTCCCACCGTGTTCCTGCTGCAGACCTTCGTGCAGAACACCGGCGCCTACCTGTCCGACATCGTCAACAAGACCTTCAACCTGTACGCCTACGAACCCACCGACTGGATCGGCGGCTGGACCCTGTTCTACTGGGGCTGGTGGATCGCCTGGTCGCCCTTCGTGGGCCTGTTCATCGCGCGCATCTCGCGCGGACGCACCATCCGCGAATTCGTGACCGGCGTGCTGCTGGTGCCGGCCGGCTTCACCCTGTTCTGGATGACGGTGTTCGGCGATACCGCCATCCACATGATCCTGGTCGACAAGGTGCAGGGCTTCGCCGAGGTCGTGCAGGCCGATTCGTCGCTGGCGCTGTTCGCGTTCCTCGACCAGCTGCCCTGGAGCAGCGTGCTGTCGGTCATCGCCATCGCGATGGTGGCCGTGTTCTTCGTGACGTCGGCCGACTCCGGCGCGCTGGTGGTGGACCTGCTGGCTTCCGGCGGTTCGGACCGCACGCCCGTGTGGCAGCGGATTTTCTGGTCGCTGCTGATGGGCGCGGTGGCCATCGCGCTGCTGCTGGCCGACGGGCTGACCGCGCTGCAGACGGCCACCATCGCCAGCGCGCTGCCGTTCTCCATCATCCTGCTGCTGTCCCTGTGGGGGCTGTTCAAGGCGCTCAAGCTGGATGCCACCAAGCGCGGCATCCGCTACCAGTCGCTGACCCTGTCGCGTCCGGCCCGCGGCGGCCAGTCCTGGGAGCGGCGCCTGCGCAACATGGTCATGATGCCGCGCCGCGCCCACGTGCTGCGCTTCATCGCCGACGTGGTGCGCCCGGCGCTGGAAGACGTGGCCGACGAACTGCGCCGCCAGGGCTACGCCGTGGCCGTGCGCGACGACGAGAACGAAGGCGCCGTCACGCTGGAGGTCTCGCATGGCGATTACCTGGACTTCTGGTACGCGGTGCGCCCCGAGGCCTTCGTGCGGCCCAGCCTGACGCCGGAAGAGGCGGCCGACGAAGACGAACGCAAGTACTTCCGCGCCGAAGTCCACCTGCGCGAAGGCGGGCAGGACTACGACATCATGGGCTGGAGCCGGGATGCCGTGATCGGCGACATCCTCGACCAGTACGAACGGCACCGCCATTATCTGCACATGGTCCGCTAGCGCGCGCCGCCGCACCATCCATCGCCGCCGGATTTTTCCGGCGGTTTTTTTTCGCCGGGCCATCCCCGTTCATCAGCAATAGGCCGACGCTATGTAGGGTTTTGCGTTTTCTTCTTTGACGAAATCTACGATTTCAAGGATTATTCAAAGCCGTGTCTTTGATAAATAACGAGACGGGCATGAGATCGAATTCTGGAACGTGGAAGGCGGGCGCCGTGGTGCTGGCGGTGGCGCTGGCCGGCGCGGGGCTGTACTGGAAGTATGGCGGCGCGAAGCAGAACGGCGGCTGGAGCATGGCGCCGGTCAAGGTGGCGGTGGCGGCGGCGCAGCAGGCGGATTTCCCGGTGACGCTGGGCGGCATCGGGTCGCTGGAGGCCACGCGCCAGGTGCAGGTGGCCGCCGAGGTCGACGGCCGCCTGGCCCGCATCCTGTTCTCGCCGGGCGAGCGGGTGCGGGCCGGCCAGCTGCTGGCGCAGCTCAACGACGCGCCCGAGCAGGGCGAACTGGCGCGGCTGCAGGCCCAGGCCCGCAATGCGCGGGCGCAGCTGGAACGCACCCGCCGCCTGCTGCCGCAGCAGGCGGCCACGCGCGAGCAGCTGGACCAGGCCCAGGCCGACTACGACCAGACGGCCGCCGATATCAGGCGGGTGCAGGCGCTGATCGAGCAAAAGCACATCAAGGCGCCGTTCGACGGCGTGCTCGGCGTGCGCCGGGTGCACCTGGGGCAGTTCCTGCGGGCCGGCGATCCGCTGGTGTCGCTGACCGACGCGTCCGTCATGTACGCCAACATCACGCTGCCCGAACAGGCGCTGGGGGCGTTGCAGGTGGGCCAGCCGGTGACGCTGACGGTCGACGCCCATGCCGGGCGCGAGTTCACCGGCAAGGTCACCACTGTCGAGCCGCAGGTGGACCCGGGTTCGCGCACCGTGCGCATCCAGGCGACGCTGCCCAACGCCGACGGCGCGCTGGCGGCCGGGATGTTCGCGCATGGCGAAGTCGGCCTGCCCGCCCGTCCCGGCGTGATTACCGTGCCGGAAACCGCCATCAGCTACAGCGCCTACGGCGATTCGGTCTATGTGCTGACCCCGCCCGAGGCCGGGCAGGAGTCGGCCCCGCCGACCGTCAGGCAGGCCTATGTCAGGACCGCCGAGCGCGTGCGCGGCCGGGTGGTCGTGACCGAGGGCCTGCGGCCCGGCGACCGGGTGGTGACCTCGGGCCAATTGCGGCTGCACAACGGCGCCGCGGTGGCCGTCAGCCCCGACGACACGGTGGCGCTGGACGGCGCGCCGCGGGCCGTGGCGCAGGCTCGGTGACGGCGCGGAGACCGACATGAAATTCACCGATCTCTTCGTGCGCCGGCCGGTGCTGGCCCTGGTGGTCAGCACCCTGATCCTGCTGCTGGGCATCAAGGCCCTGAGCGGGCTGCCGGTGCGGCAGTATCCGCTGACCGAAAGCACCACCATCACCATCACGACGCAGTATCCGGGCGCCTCGCCCGACCTGATGCAGGGCTTCGTGACCCAGCCCATCGCGCAGTCGGTGGCCACCGTCGAGGGCATCGACTACCTGTCCTCGTCCTCGACCCAGGGGCGCAGCGTCATCACGGTGCGCATGAAGCTCAACGCCGATTCGAACAAGGCCATGACCGAAGTGATGGCCAAGGTCAACGAGGTCAAGTACCGGCTGCCGCAGGACGCCTACGACCCGGTGCTGGTGAAGTCCTCGGGCGAGGCGACCGCCGTGGCCTATGTGGGCTTCTCCAGTTCGACCCTGTCGCTGGCCGCGCTGACCGACTATCTGTCGCGCGTGGTGCAGCCGCAGCTTTCCTCGATCGACGGCGTGGCCAGCGTGGAGCTGTACGGCGGCCAGAAGCTGGCCATGCGCGTGTGGCTGGACCCGTTCCGCATGGCCGCGCGCGGCATCTCCGCCGGCGAGCTGGCCGACGCGCTGCGCCAGAACAACGTGCAGGCCGCGCCGGGCCAGGCCAAGGGCCTGTACGTGGTGTCCAACATCCAGGTCAACACCGACCTGGTCAACGTGGCCGAGTTCCGCGACATGGTCGTCAAGCACGACGGCGACGCCATCGTGCGGCTGGGCGACGTGGCCACGGTCGAGCTGGGGGCGGCGTCCTCGGATTCCAGCGGCCTGATGGACGGCGAGCCGGCCGTGTACTTCGGGCTGAACGCCACGCCGGTGGGCAATCCGCTGGTCATCGTCGAGCGCCTGAACGAACTGCTGCCCGGCATCAAGCAGAACCTGCCGCCGGGAACCAGCGTGCAGGTGCCGTTCGAGCTGGCGCGCTTCATCAGCGCCTCGATCGACGGCGTGGTGCGCACGCTGCTGGAGGCCGTGGTCATCGTGGTGGCCGTGATCTTCCTGTGCCTGGGCTCCTTGCGGGCGGTGCTGATCCCGGTGGTGACGATCCCGCTTTCCATGCTGGGCGGAGCGGCCATCATGGCCCTGTTCGGCTTCAGCGTGAACCTGCTGACCCTGCTGGCGATGGTGCTGGCCATCGGCCTGGTGGTGGACGACGCCATCGTGGTGGTGGAAAACGTGCACCGCCACATCGAAGAGGGCAAGTCGCCGGTGCGCGCCGCGCTGATCGGCGCGCGCGAGGTGGCCGGGCCGGTGATCGCCATGACGATCACGCTGGCCGCGGTGTACGCGCCCATCGGCCTGATGGGCGGGCTGACCGGCTCGCTCTTCAAGGAGTTCGCCTTCACGCTGGCCGGGGCGGTGGTGGTCTCCGGAGTCATCGCGCTGACGCTGTCGCCGGTGATGAGTTCGTTCCTGCTGGACAGTCGCGTCTCGGAAAACTGGATGGCGCGCCGCGCCGAGCATTTCTTCGGCTGGCTGGGCGCGGCCTACGGCCGGCTGCTGGACGTGTCGCTGCATCACCGCTGGGTCACCGGGCTGGTCGCGGTGGCGGTGCTGATCAGCCTGCCGTTCCTGTACAACGCGGCCCAGCGCGAGCTGGCGCCGGTGGAAGACCAGTCCACCGTGCTCACCGCGATCAAGTCGCCGCAGCACGCCAACATCGACTACGTGGAGAAGTTCGGCAAGAAGTGGGACGACGTGATGAAGACCCTGCCCGAACAGAACGGGCGCTGGCTCATCAACGGCTCCGACGGTGTGTCCAACAGCATCGGCGGCGTGGATTTCGTACCGTGGGAGCAGCGCAGGCGCTCGGCCGACGAGATTCAGGCCGACATGCAATCCATGGCCAACCAGGTCGAAGGCAGCAATATTTTCGCTTTCCAGCTGCCATCGCTGCCGGGATCGACCGGCGGGCTGCCGGTGCAGATGGTGCTGATGAGCGCCGCCGACTACCCGGTGGTCTACGAGGCCATGGAAGCGCTCAAGCAGGCGGCGCGGGAAAGCGGCCTCTTCATGGTGGTAGACAGCGACCTGGACTACAACAACCCCGTCGTGCGCCTGAAGGTGGACCGGGCCAAGGCCAACAGCCTGGGCGTCACCATGAAAGCCATCGGCGATACCCTGGCCGTGCTGGTGGGCGAGAACTACGTCAACCGCTTCGGCATGGACGGGCGATCGTATGACGTGATTCCGCAGAGCCTGCGAGCCCAGCGTATTTCGCCCGAATCGCTGGCCCGCTACTACGTCAAGAGCGCCAGCGGCGCGCAGGTGCCCCTGTCGAACCTCGTGAGCGTGTCCATGGGCGTCGAGCCCAACAAGCTGACCCAGTTCAACCAGCTCAACGCCGCCACCTTCCAGGCCATCCCCATGCCGGGCGTGACCATGGGCGACGCGGTGCAGTTCCTGACCCGCCAGGCGCAGGCGCTGCCGGCCGGCTTCAGCTACGACTGGCAGTCCGACGCGCGCCAGTTCAGCCAGGAAGGCGCGGCGCTGATGATCACCTTCATCTTCGCCATCATCGTGATCTACCTGGTGCTGGCGGCGCAATACGAAAGCCTGCGTGACCCCTTCATCATCCTGGTGAGCGTGCCCATGTCCATCTGCGGCGCGCTGATTCCGCTGGCGCTGGGCATGGCCACGGTGAACATCTATACCCAGATCGGGCTGGTGACGCTGATCGGCCTGATCAGCAAGCACGGCATCCTGATGGTGGAGTTCGCCAACGAGATACAGGTCAGCCACGGGCTGGACCGGCGCGCCGCCATGGAGCAGGCCGCGCGCATCCGCCTGCGCCCGATCCTGATGACGACCGCCGCCATGGTGATGGGGCTGATCCCGCTGCTGTTCGCCACCGGCGCGGGCGCGCACAGCCGCTACAGCCTGGGCCTGGTCATCGTGGTGGGCCTGCTGGTGGGCACGCTCTTCACGCTGTTCGTGCTGCCCACCGTCTACACCGTGTTCGCCCGCGACCACCGGGCGGCGAGCGATACGCCGCGCGCGCGGGAACTGGCGCTGGCGCAGGCCGAGGACGCCGCGGCCTGACCGAAGGAATCATCATGAAACACTCGACCCCGGATTTTCCTCTCCGCACACGGCTGCGCCGCGGCGCCGTCGCGCTGCTGGCGGCGCTGGCCGCCGCGGGCTGCGCCGTGGGGCCCGACTACCGGGCGCCCAGGCCCGATCCCGTCACCCTGGCCAGCCCCGAGCAGGCCCTGTTCTCCACCGACCGGGTGCAGCGCGACTGGTGGAAGCAGTTGCAGGACCCGCAGCTGGACCGGCTGATCGCGCTGGCGCTGGAGCGCAACCTGGACATCCGCCAGGCGCAGGCGCGGCTGGCCGAATCGCGCGCGGTGCTGGACGAGCGCGAACTGGACCGGCTGCCCGCCGTGACTCTGGGCGGGGGCTACGAACGCAGTCTGTCGCAGGCCAACCCCGGGCCTGCCGGACGGCGCAATCTGGCCGAAAGCTACCGGGTCGGCTTCGACGCCACCTGGGAGCTGGACCTTTTCGGACGCCTGCGCCGGGCGGCCGAGGGCGCGGCGGCGCGCAGCGAGCAGCAGGCCGCCGACCTGGCCCAGACCCGCATCGTCGTGGCCGCCGAGGTGGCGCGCAATTACTTCGAGCTGCGCGGCGCGGAACAGCGGCTGGCGGTGGCGCGCGCCAATCTGGCGAGCCAGCGCGACAGCCTGCGCGTGATCCAGGCGATGGTGACGGCCGGGCGCGGCGACGAGGGCGACCTGGCCAGCGCGCGGGCCGAACTGGAAACCGTGCAGGCCAGCGTGCCGGTGCAGATCGCGGCGCGCCGGCTGGCGTTGTACCGGATCGCGGTGCTGGCGGCGCTGCGCCCGGTGGAGCTGGGCGAGCTGGAGGCGGGCAAGCCCCTGGCTCCGCTCAACGTGCGCCTGCCGATCGGCGACGTGAGCGCCTTGCTGTCGCGCCGTCCCGACGTGCTGGCGGCCGAGCGCGGCATGGCGGCCGCCAACGCGGACGTGGGCGTGGCCACCGCGGAGCTGTATCCGCGCATCGACCTGGGCGGCTTCCTCGGCTTCGTCGCTCTGCGCGGGGCGGACTTCGGCTCGTCGTCCAGCCGCGCGTTCAGCGTGGCCGCCGGCGCCGACTGGCCCGCGTTCCACCTGCCCACGGCGCTGGCGCGCAAGCGCGGCGCGGTGGCGCGGGCCGACGGCGCCACCGCCGGCTACGAGCAGACCGTGCTGCGCGCGGTCGAGGAACTGGAATCGGCGCTGACCGAATACGGCCAGACCCAGCAGCGCCTGGGCAGCCTGGTGCAGGCGGCCGCGCACAGCGGCCGGGCGGCGGAGCTGGCGCAACTGCGCTACCGCGAAGGCAGTGCGCCGTATTTGACGGTGCTGGACGCGCAGCGTACGCTTTTGCGCGCCCAGGACGCCGTGGCCGTGGCCGAAACCGAGTCCTATACCCGGCTGATCGCGCTGTACAAGGCGCTAGGCGGCGGATGGGAGGCGCCGGACGCCGGCTGACCGGCGGCCGCGGTTCGTGGCACCATAGCCGAACATCCCAGGCAAACATCCGGAGAATCCACATTCATGTCTGACAGCCCGTCCCGCCCCGTCGTCTGGGAGCACCAACCCGCGGACCGCGTGCTCATGACCTTGAAGACGCGCGGCCCGCAATCCGTGACCGTCATCGCCAAGGCCCTGGACGTGACGGCCGAGGCGGTGCGCCAGCAGATGGCGCGCCTGCACGCGGAAGGACTGGTGGATTGCGAAAGCCATAGCGCCGGCCGCGGACGGCCCACGCAGATCTGGTTCCTGACCGATGCCGGGCACGGCCGCTTTCCGGACACGCACGCCGAAATGACGGTGCAGATGATCGGTGCCATCCGCCAGGTGTTCGGCGAAGAGGGCGTCGAAAAGCTGATCGCGGCGCGCGAAGCGGCCATGCTCAACGGCTATCGCCAGGCCATGCAGGGCGCGCGCAGTCTGAAGGAGCGCCTGGAGCGGCTGGTGGAAGTCCGCTGCGCCGAAGGCTATATGGCCGAGCTGCGCAAGGACGGTCCGGACTTCCTCTTCATCGAGAACCATTGCCCGATCTGTTCCGCGGCGAAAACCTGCATGGGCTTTTGCCGCAGCGAACTGGAACTCTTCCACAAGGTGCTCGGAGACGAGTTCCGGGTCAGGCGCGAGGAGCACATCCTCACGGGCGCGCGCCGCTGCGCCTACCGCATCGACAAGGCCGGATAAGCCCTCATGAGCCGGGCGGCTCCCAGCCGCCCAGCGCCTTGTAGAGCGCTACCGCATTGACCAGCCGGCGCTGCTGCAGCCGGATGAATTCCTGCTCGGACTCGAACAGGCTGCGCTGCGCCTCCAGCATTTCCAGATAACTGGCCACGCCGCGCTCGTAGCGCCTTTCGGTCAGGCGCTGGCGGTCGCGGTCGGCGTCGCGGACCTTGCGCTGCGCATCGATCTGGGCGCGCAGCGTGTCGCGCGCGGAAAGCGCGTCGGCCACTTCGCGAAAGGCCTGCTGGATGCTGCCTTCGTACTGCGCCACCGCGATGTCCTTGCGCGCCTCGGCCAGCGACAGGTTGGCGCTGTTGCGTCCGGCGTTGAAAATGGGCAGCGTCAGCCTGGGCGCGAAGGTCCAGGCGCCCGTGCCCGCGCCGAACAGGTCCGAGAAGCTGCCGGCCGTGGTGCCGATGTCGGTCGTCAGCTGCACGGACGGAAAGAACGCCGCGCGCGCCGCGCCGATGTCCGCATTGGCGGCCCGCAGCATGTCCTCGGCCTGGCGCAGGTCCGGGCGCCGGACCAACAGGGCCGAGGGCAGGCCGGCGGCCAGCGGCGTCAGGCTCTGGCTTTCCAGCGTGACGGCGTCGGTGTCCGGCGGCAGGGTGAAGTCGCCCGCCAGCAGGCCCAGGGTGTGCACGGCCTGGCGGTATTCCCGGCTCAGCTCGGCATGCGTGGCGCGCGAGGATTCCACCAGCATCTGCGCGGTGCGCAGGCCCACCGCGGTTTCCAGCCCGGCGTCGTAGCGGCGCTGGGTGAGCCTGAGCGTCGCCTCGCGCAGCGCCAGCGTGCTGTCGGTCAGGCGCAGCTGCTCGGCCAGCGAACGCTGGTTGAAGTAGGCCGTGGCCGTTTCCGACACCAGCGACAGCGTGGCGGCGCGGTGCGCTTCCTCGCTGGCCAGGTAGCGCGACAGCGCGGCGTCGCTCAGGCTTTTCACGCGGCCGAAGAAATCCAGCTCGAACGCGGCGATGCCGACGGCGGCGCGATAGCGGTCCGCCACCGGCATGCGCGGCTGGCCCGGTTCGACGGCGCGTCCGCGGCTGAACTCGGCCGCGCCGTCGATGGCGGGCAGGCGGTCGGCCTGCTGCACGCCGTACAGCGCGCGGGCTTCCTGGATGCGCAGCGCCGCCACCCGCAGGTTGCGGTTGTTGCGCAAAGCGGCGTCGATCCAGGCCTGCAGCGCCGGGTCGTTGAAATAGGCGCGCCAGTCCTGCGGCATGGCGGCCTGTCCGTCGGCGGCGGGCGCGCCGTAGGCGTCGGGGACCGGCGCGGCCGGACGTTCATACACAGGGGCCAGCGAGCAGCCGGCCAGGGCCAGCGCAAGCAGGGGTGTTGCCATAGCCTTCATGGCGAGGTCTCCAGCGGTTCGCGGCCTTGCGGACGCGCGGGGCGCACGCGCATGCCGAGCGCGCGGCCCACGATGAGAAAGAAAAGCGGCACCAGGAAGATGGCCAGCACCGTGGCGGTGACGATGCCGCCCAGCACGCCCGTGCCGATGGCGGCCTGGGCGCCCGACGCCGCGCCGGTGGCCAGCGCCAGCGGCAGCACGCCCACGCCGAAGGCCAGCGAGGTCATCACGATGGGCCGCAGGCGCAGCCGCGCCGCCTCCAGGGTAGCGGACACGATGCCCTGGCCGTCGCGCACCAGGTCCTTGGCCACTTCGACGATCAGGATCGCGTTCTTGGCCGACAGCCCGATCGTGGCGATGAGGCCGACCTTGAAGTAGATGTCGTTGGGCATGCCGCGCAGCGTCACGCCCAGCAGCGCGCCGATCACGCCCAGCGGCACCACCAGGATCACCGCCAGCGGGATGGACCAGCTTTCGTACAGCGCGGCCAGCGCCAGGAACACGACCAGCACCGACAGCGCGAACAGCATGGGCGCCTGGTTGCCGGACAGCCTTTCTTCATACGACTGTCCCGACCAGTCGAAGCCGATGCCGCGCGGCAGCTCGGCCGCCAGCGCCTCCATGGCGCGCATGGCCTCGCCGCTGCTGTGCCCGGGCGCGGCAGCGCCGTTGATGGTGAAGGAAGGAAAGCCGTTGTAGCGCTCTAGCTGCGGCGGTCCCATCGACCATTTCAGCGTGGCGAAGGCCGACAGGGGCACCATCTGGCCCTGCACGTTGCGCACGTGCAGGCGCGACACGTCGTCCATGTCGACGCGGCTCCGGCCGTCGGCCTGCACGGTCACGCGCCGCACCTGGCCGTTGAGCATGAAGTCGCCGATGTAGTCCGACCCGTACATCACCGCCAGCGCGGTGTTGATCTCGTCCATCGGCACGCCCATGGCCTGGGCCTTGTCGCGGTCGATGCGCAGCTCCAGCTGCGGCGCCTCTTCCTGGCCGGCGAAGACGACCTCCGCGAGCGCGGGATGCTCGGACGCGGCCGCCAGCAACTGCCGGCGGGCCCGGGTCAGCGCCTCGTAGCCCAGGCCGCCGCGGTCCTGCAGGCGGAAGTCGAATCCCGACGTGGAGCCCAGGTCCGGCAGCGGCGGGGCGTTCAGCGCGTGCACCATGACGTTCTTGCGGTCGGCGAAGGCGTCGTTGATGCGGTCCACCACGGCGTTCACGTGCAGGTCGGCGGCGCCGCGCTCCTTCCAGTCCTTCAGCGTGACGAAGAACATGGCCGAGTTGGGCCCGCTGCCGTAGTTGCTGAAGCCGTTGACCGAATACACGTACTCGACGGGTTCGTTCTCCATCATGTAGCGCTCGACCTCTTTCACCATCGCCATGGTTTCGGCCTGCGGCGACCCCTGGGGCAGGATGACCATGGCCATGAAGCTGCCCTGGTCCTCGTCCGGCAGGAAGGAGGAGGGCAGCCGCGCGAACAGCAGCGCCGCCGCGGCGATCACCGCCAGGTAGGCCAGGCCGAAGCGCACGGGGCGCGCCAGCACGCCGGACACCTTTGCCGTGTAGCGCGCGGTCAGGCGCGCGAAGGCCCGGTTGAACCAGCCGAAGAAGCCGCGCTTGTCGTGATGGCCGGCGGCGATGGGCTTGAGCAGGCTGGCGCACAGCGCCGGCGTCAGCGACAGGGCCAGGAACGCCGAGAAGGCGATCGAAACGGCCAGCGTCACGGCGAACTGGCGGTAGATATTGCCCACCGCGCCGTCGAAGAACGCCATGGGCACGAACACCGACACCAGTACCACCGTGATGCCCACGATGGCGCCGCTGATCTGGCCCATGGCCTTCACCGTGGCCGCGCGCGGCGGCAGTCCCTCTTCGGCCATGATGCGCTCGACGTTTTCCACCACCACGATGGCGTCGTCCACCAGGATGCCGATGGCCAGCACCATGCCGAACATCGTCAGCACGTTGATGGAATAGCCCAGCCCCAGCATCACGCCCAGGGTGCCCAGCAGGGCCACCGGCACGACCAGCGTCGGGATCAGCGTGGCGCGCAGGTTCTGCATGAACAGGTACATCACGCAGAACACCAGCGCCACGGCTTCCAGCAGGGTCATCAGCACCTTGCTGATGGAGATCTCGACGAAGGTGGAGGTCTCGTAGGGAATGTCCCAGGTCACGCCCGGCGGGAAGTACTGGGCCAGCTCCTCCATGGTCGCGCGGATGCGCCGGGTGGTGTCCACGGCGTTCGAGCCCGGGGCCAGCTTGATGCCCAGGCCGGTGCCCGTCATGCCGTTCACGCGCGACAGGTACATATAGTCGGTGCCGCCCAGCTCCACCCGGGCCACGTCCTTCAGGCGCAGGGTGGCGCCGTCCGGCTGCGCGCGCAGCGGAATGTTGCCGAACTGCTCGGGCGTGCGCAGGGATTCGCCGGCGACGATGCTGGCGTTCAGCGGCGCGTCCTTGGGCACGGCCTGGTTGCCCAGCTCGCCGATGGTGACGCGCGCGTTGTGGCTGCGCAGGGCCGAGACGATGTCGCCCGGCGTCAGGGACATGGCCGTCAGCTTGGCCGGGTCCGGCCAGATGCGCATGGCGGCCTCCGCGCCGAAGGCCTGCACCTTGCCCACGCCTTCCACGCGGCGCAGCGCCTGCAGCACGTTGGAGGCGGCCAGCTCGCCAAGCTGCATGTCGTCCAGGCTGCCGTCCGACTTCAGCGACACCACCAGCTGGATGTTGTCGGCCGCCTTCTCCACGCGCACGCCGTCGCGGCGCACGGATTCGGGCAGGCGCGGCTCCACCGCCTTCAGGCGGTTCTGCACTTCCACGGCCGCCAGGTCCGGATTGGTGCCCTGCTTGAAGGTCAGGTTGATGCTGGCCCAGCCCGTCGAGTCGCTGCTGGACGAGGTGTACATCAGCCCCGGGGCGCCGTTCATCTCGCGTTCGATGATGGCGGTGACGGCCTCTTCGACCACCTTGGCCGAGGCGCCGGGATAGCTTGCGCCGACGTTGACCACCGGCGGTGCGATGTCGGGATATTGCGCCACGGGCAGCGCGCGGATCGACAGGATGCCGACCAGCACGATGAGCAGCGAGATCACCCAGGCGAAGACGGGGCGATCGATGAAAAAACGCGCCATTGCGGTTTATCCTTGGTGGCCGGATGCGGGCGCGGCTGCCCGTTCCACCGGCTTGATTTTCTGTCCCGCCGCCAGCTGCGCGGCGTTCTCGACGACGATGCGCTCGCCGCCCGCCAGTCCCTGCGTGACGACCCAGTTCGGGCCTTGCAGCCGTTGCGCGGTGACGGCGATTTTCTGCAGTTCCCCGTCCGGCCCGGCGGCCAGCACGTGCGCGCCGTCGGCGCTGCGCAGCAGGGCGTTGCGCGGCACCAGGTAGGTGTCGCGGTTGATCGCCTGTTCCAGCCGCACCCGCACGTACATGCCGGGCAGCAGTTCGCGGTTCGGGTTTTCGAACAAGGCCCGCATCGTGACGTTGTCCGTGCCCGGGTCCACCGCCAGGTCGGCGAAGGACAGCGCGCCGCCGCGGCCGTACTCGGTGCCGTCGGGCAGCAGCAGCCGCACCCGCACCTGTTCCGGCGCCACGCCCTCCAGCGCGCCCGCGCGGATCTGCTTCTGCAGCTGCATCACCTCGGCGGCCGGCTGCGCGAAGTTCACGTAGATGGGGTCGATCTGCTGCACCACCGTCAGCGGCGTGGCCTGGCCTTCGCCCACCAGCGCGCCCTCGGTCACCAGCGCGCGCCGCGCGCGGCCGTCGATGGGCGAAGTGACGCGCGCATAGTCCAGCTTGAGCCTGGCGCTTTGCAGGTTGGCGCGGGCCAGGGCGACTTCGGCGCGGGCCTGCCGTTCCTGCGCCACGCTTTCGGCGTGGTCGCGTTCGCTGATGGCGCGGTCCGACACCAGGTCGGCGTAGCGCCGCAGCTTGTCGGCGGCGGCGGACAGGTTGGCCTGGGCGCGCGCCAGGTTCGCGGCTTCGGAGTCGTAGGCGGCCTGCAGCGGCTCGGGATCGATCTGGAACAGCGCGGCGCCGCGCGCCACGTCCTGGCCTTCCTCGTACAGGCGGGCGGTCACGATGCCGGCCACGCGCGCGCGCACTTCCGCTTCGCGGTAGGGCTCCAGGCGGCCCGGCAGTTCGGTGGCGACGCTGGTGGGCGTGGCCCGGGCGACGATGACGCCGATCTCGGCCGGGGCGTCGGCGGCTTGCGGGGTTTCGGGCTTCGAGCACCCGGTAATAAGAATTAATACGGAAGATAGGGCGAGCGTGCGTAGGGAGACTTTTTGCTTCATTTTTGAAATTGTCTTGATGGGCCCGCGGCGGGGCTTACGTGGGGAAAGGCGCCAACTTTCCCGGGTGGGGAAGCGAGTCTATCATTTAATCCGTCACGCTTGATTAATTATTTTGTTCGGAAGTATGCTCTTCGCTTCACACATGTTCACAGTGTCCAAAAAGGCGGCTTCGAGGCCGCCTTTTTTTTGCACCCCGTTTTTTGAGAAGGAGGTCCCCGCATGGCCCGCAAGACGAAAGAAGAGTCCCAACGCACCCGCGACCGCATCCTGGATGCGGCCGAGCACGTGTTCCTGTCCAAAGGGGTGGCCGCCACCACCATGAGCGACATTGCCGACCACGCGGGCGTGTCCCGGGGCGCCGTCTACGGCCACTACAAGAACAAGATCGACGTCTGTATCGCCATGTGCGACCGCGCGCTCGGCGAGGCGGCGCCGCTCACCCAGGTGTCGACCGAGGGCGAGGCCCTGGAATCGCTTTACGCCTCCATGCGGCAGTACATCCAGATCTACGCGCAGGAAGGATCGGTGCAGCGCGTGCTGGAAATCCTGTACCTGAAATGCGAGCGCAGCGACGAGAACGCGCCGCTGCTGCGCCGCCGCGACCTGTGGGAGCGCCATGCGCTGCGCACCTCGGAGAAACTGCTGCGCGCCGCCGTCAGGCGCGAGGACCTGCCGCGCGCGTTGGATGTGCGCCTGTCCAATCTGTACCTGCACGCCCTGGTCGACGGGGTGTTCGACAGCATCTGTTGGTCCGATCGCCTCAAGGGCGATATGTGGCCGCGCGTCGAGCGCATGCTCCGCGCCGCCATCGACACCCTCCGGTTCTCCGCGCACCTGCTGACGCCCAAAACCGCGTGATTCCACGGGTCGCCCGGGCGCTGCGCGCCTCTACAATCCGGGCATGACCCTCAAGCAACTCGAAGCCTTCTACTGGGCCGCCACCTGCGCAAGTTTCGCCGTGGCGGCCGAGCGCCTGCATCTGTCGGTGTCGTCGCTGTCCAAGCGCATCGCCGAACTCGAACAGGCGCTGGGCCAGCCGCTGTTCGACCGCAGCGGCCACAAGGCGGTGCTGACCGACGCCGGCCAGCGCCTGTTGCCGCAGGCCGGCGAACTGCTGGCCGCGGCCGAGCGGGTGCGCGCCTCGCTGGCGCAAAGCCCGGGCCTGCGCGGACGCTGCCGCTTCGGCGTGGGCGAACTGAGCGCGCTGACCTGGCTGCCGCGCCTGATCCGGGGCGTGCGCAGCGCCTACCCGGAGCTGGTGCTCGAACCCTATGTGGACATCGGCCAGGTGCTGGAGCAGCGCGTGGCCGACGGCGAACTGGATTTCGCCGTGATCGCCGGCCGTTCGTCGCGGCCCGGCATCGCCTCCGCGCCCATCGGCCAGGCCGAATTCTGCTGGACCGCGGCGCCGGCCGCGCTCGACGGCGCCACGCGCATGTCGCCCGAACTGCTGGCGCGCCTGCCGCTGGTCACGCTGCCGGCCGGGGCCGGCACCACGCGCATCATCGACGACTGGCTCGCCGGCCGCGACGCCGGCGGCGAACGCCTGTGCTGCAACAACTGGGGGGCGGTGGTCGGCCTGCTGATCGAAGGCACCGGCGTGGGGCTGCTGCCCAGCCATTGGGCCCGCAAGCTGCAGGACGAAGGCAGCCTGCGCGTGCTGGACTGCGAGCCGGCGCTGGCGGCCTTGCCCTACGCGTTTCAATACCGGCGCGACGACGCGCGTCCGCTGGTGGCCAGCCTGCGCGAGCAGGTCCAGGCCTGCGTGGACTTCGCCGCGCCCTGCCGGATTCCCTGAAGCGTCCGCATGGCGGCCGCCGCCGGCGCCCCGGGCGTGAGGGGCGTCCGCCGCTCTATACAATCCCCGCGCGCCTGGCGCAGAATCGAACCCTATATAGACGGAGACAAGCATGCGTAAACTTTGCCTCGCCATGGCCATGGCCGGAATGCTGGCCAGCGGATGGGCCCAGGCCCAGTCCACCCTGCGTATCGGCCTGCAGGACGACCCGGACGTGCTCGATCCGGTGCGCGCCCGCACCTTCGTCGGCCGCATCGTGTTCGCCTCGCTGTGCGACAAGCTGGTGGACATCACGCCGGACCTGAAGATCGTGCCGCAGCTCGCGCAGTCCTGGACGGTGGCCGACGACGGCAAGACCCTGACCTTCAAGCTGCGCACGGACGCCGTGTTCCATGACGGCACGCCGATAGACGCCGCCGCGGTCAAGGCCAACCTGGACCGCGCCCGCACCCAGCCCGACAGCAACCGCAAGAGCGAGCTGGCCACGGTCGCCAGCGTCGAGGCGCCGGACGCCGGGACCGTGGTGCTCAAGCTGTCCGAGCCCGACGCGTCGCTGTTGTCGCAGCTGTCGGACCGCGCCGGCATGATGATGTCGCCGGCCAGCTTCGACAAGGACCCGGGCGGCAAGCCGGTGTGCTCCGGTCCGTACCAGTTCAAGGAGCGCGTGCAGAACGACCGCATCGTGCTGGAGAAATTTCCCAAGCACTGGGACGCGGCCAACTATCACTTCGACCGTCTGGTCTACACGCCGATTCCCGACACCACGGTGCGCCTGAACAACCTGCGCGCCGGCGACCTGGACATCATCGAGCGCGTCGCGCCCAGCGACGCCAAGGCGGTGAAGGACGACAAGAACCTGCGGCTCGCGCCGGTCACCGGCCTGGGCTTCCAGGCGATCTCGGTCAACCTGGGCAACGGCGCGCGCGCCGACAACCCGCTGGCCAAGGACAAGCGCGTGCGCCAGGCGCTGGACCTCGCGATCGACCGCGACGTGCTCAACCAGGTGGTCGGCGAAGGCATGTTCCAGCCCGCCTACCAGCCGTTCCCGCCCGCCAGCTTCGCCTACGACAGGGCCTTCGAGCACAAGGGCCGCGACCCGCAGAAGGCCCAGGCGCTGCTCAAGCAGGCCGGCTACGACCGCGTCAAGTTCGAGATCACCTACGGCAACAACACCACCATGCAGCAGGTGTTCGAGCTGGTGCAGGCCATGGGCGCCGAAGCGGGTTTCGATATCACGCTGCGCCCGGTGGAATTCGCGTCGCTGCAGTCTTCGCTGGCGCGCGGCGACTTCGAAGTGGGCCAGAGCGGCTGGTCCGGCCGGGTCGATCCCAGCGGCAACATCCATCAGTACGTGAGCTGCAAGGGCAACCTGAACGACGGCAAGTTCTGCGATCCCGCCGTGGACAAGCTGCTCAACGACGCCCGCGCCGAATCCGACGAGGCCAAGCGCCGCGCCCTGTATGACCAGGTGCTGGCCGCCATGCAGGACCAGCGTCCCATCGTCTACCTCTTCTACCTGCCGTGGACCTTCGGCGTGCAGAAGAAGCTCGATGGCTTCGTGCCGTATCCCGATGGCCTGATCCGCCTGAAGGGCGTGAGCCTCGCCAAAAAGTAAATCAGCCCAGGTGCCCCCATGTTCACCACGCGTCCGGAAATCCTCGGCACCTTCGGTGTCGTCACGTCTACGCACTGGCTGGCCAGCGCGGCCGGCATGTCGCTGCTGGAACGCGGCGGCAATGCGTTCGACGCCTGCGTCGCCTCGGCCTTCGTGCTGCAGGTGGTCGAGCCCCACCTGGTGGGGCCGGCCGGCGAAGTGCCCGCCGTGTTCTATTCGGCCCGCACCGGCCGCGTCGAGGTGCTGTGCGGGCAGGGCGCCACGCCGGCGGCGGCCACGCTGGAGCGCTACCGCGCCGAAGGCCTGGCGCTGATTCCCGGCAACGGCCTGCTGGCCACGGTCATTCCGGGCGCGTTCGACGCCTGGATGCAGCTGCTGCGGGACCACGGCACCATGCGCGTGCGCGACGTGCTGGAACCGGCCATTTATTACGCCGAGCACGGCCACGCGCTGATGCCGCGCATCGCCAACACCATCGCCGGGCTCAAGGACTTTTTCGAGACCCACTGGCCGACCACGGCCCAGGTCTACGTGCCGGGCGGCCAGGTGCCGCAGGCCCGCAAGCTGTTCCGCAACCCGGCGCTGGCCCGCACCTGGACCCGGGTGCTGCAGCAGGCCGAAAGCGCGGGCGGAGACCGCGACCGGCAGATCGAGGCGGCGCGCGACGCGTTCTACCGCGGCTTCGTGGCCGAGGCGATCGACCGCTACGCGCGCGGCAACGAGGTCATGGACGAGAGCGGCGTGCCGCATCGCGGCGTCATCACGGCCGACGACCTGGCGGGCTGGTCGGCCGGCTACGACACGCCGGTCACCTACGATTACCACGGCTATACCGTGGCCAAGGCCGGCGCCTGGAGCCAGGGACCGGTGTTCCTGCAGACCCTGGCGCTGCTCAAGCACATGGATCTGGGCGCCGCCGGGCCGAACAGCGCCGAGTTCGTGCACCGGCTGACCGAGGCCATGAAGCTGGCCTTCGCCGACCGCGAGGCGTATTACGGCGATCCGGCATTCGTCGACGTGCCGCTGGCGCATCTGCTGTCGGACGCCTACAACGACGAACGCCGCGCGCTGATCGGCGCCGCGGCCTCGCACGAACTGCTGCCCGGCATCGTGCCGGGCTACGAGGCGCAGGTGGCGCGCGTCATGGAGACGCTCGCGCGCCTGTCGCCGGTCACGGCGCCCGGCAGCGCCACCAACGAGCCCACGCTGGCCGACATGCGCGCCTCGGCCAGGCGCGGCGACACCACGCACGTGGACGTGATCGACCGCTGGGGCAACATGATCTCGGCCACGCCGTCGGGCGGCTGGTTTCAGTCCTCGCCGGTCATTCCCGAACTGGGCTTCGGCCTGAACACGCGCGCCCAGATGTTCTGGCTGGAAGAGGGGCTGCCGGGCACGCTGGCCCCGGGCAAGCGGCCGCGCACCACGCTCACGCCCTCGCTGGCGCTGCGCGAAGGCAAGCCTTACCTGGCCTTCGGCACGCCCGGCGGCGACCAGCAGGAGCAATGGCAGCTGCTGTTCTTCCTGCGCCACGTCCACCACGGGCTGAACCTGCAGGAAGCGATCGACCTGCCCATGTCGCACACCATGCATTTCCCCACTTCCTTCTATCCGCGCGACCGCAAGCCGGGGCACCTGGCGCTGGAGGCCGGTTTCGGCGCCGAGGTGATCGAGGCGCTGCGCCAGCGCGGCCACCGGATCGAAGAGGTGCCGCAATGGTCGGTGGGGCGCCTGACGGCCGCCTCGCGCGACGCCGACGGCCTGCTGCACGCGGCCGCCACGCCGCGCCTCATGCAGGCCTACGCGATCGGCCGCTGATCGGCCAGGGGCTTTGTTGCGGCGCGTCGCCGGCATGGGGTATGTTTTACCCATGACGCCATCCCAGCAGAGCCCCGCGGCGGGGGCCCGGTCCCTGACGGGACAAGAGCCGCTCTTCATCGTCCTCAATACCGGATCGGGGCGCGGCGACGCGCAAGCGCTGCAGGACACCATCCGCGGCATGCTCGATGCGGCCGGACGGCGCTACGAACTGATGCCCGTGCAGGACCCGTCCCGTTTGACCGAACAGGCCCGCGAGGCGCTGCGGCGCGCCCAGCAGGAGCAGGGCGTGGTGATCGCCGCCGGCGGCGACGGCACGCTCAGCGCCGTGGCCGGCGCCGTGCTGGGCCAGGGCGTGCCCTTCGGCATCCTGCCCCAGGGCACCTTCAATTACTTCGGCCGCAGCTACGGCATTTCCCAGGATACGGAAACGGCGCTGCGCGGGTTCCTGCAAGGCCGGATCCAGCCGGTGCAGGTCGGCCTGCTCAACGGCCGGCTGTTCCTGGTCAACGCCAGCCTGGGCCTGTATCCGCAACTGCTCGAAGACCGCGAAGCCTACAAGCAGAAGTACGGCCGCAGCCGGCTGGTGGCCCTGTGGTCCGGCATGGTCACGCTGCTGCGCGCGCCGCGCCAGCTGAGCCTGACGCTGGACTACGAGGGCAAGGCGCGCAGCCTGCGCTCTCCCACCCTGGTGGTCGGCAACAATCCGCTGCAGCTCGAACACATCGGGATTCCGGCCGAGGAACTCGAACGCGGACGCCTGATCGCCATGGCGGCGCGGCCGGTCGGCACCCTGGCGCTGTACGGCCTGCTGCTGCGCGGCCTGGCCAGCCGGCTGGGCGACGCCGAGCACGTCGTCAACTTCGCCTTCGACCGGCTGTCGGTGGGCGTGCGCGGACGGCGGCGGGTCAAGGTGGCGATGGACGGCGAGATCTCCTGGATGGACACGCCGCTGGAATTCAAGGTGGCCCCCGAGCGGTTGCCGCTGGTGGTGCCCACGGACCCGCAATACCTGGACCGTTCATGACGCGCATCCTGCATCTTTCCGATACGCACTTCGGCACTGAACGCAAGCCGGTCGTCGAGGCCGTGCTGGACCTGGCCCGCAGCCTTGCGCCCGACCTGGTGGTGCTGAGCGGCGACATCACGCAGCGCGCGCGGCGCGGCCAGTTCGCCGCCGCCCGCAAGTTCATCGAGCGCCTGTCGCTGCCGGTGCTGGCCGTGCCGGGCAACCATGACATCCCGCTTTTCAACGTGTTGGCGCGCGCGCTCAACCCCTACGGCAACTACAAGCGCGCCCTGGGCGCGGTGCTCGAACCGGTCTTCGAAAGCGACGGCCTGCTGGCCATCGGCCTGAACACGACGCGCCCGCGCCGCCACAAGGACGGCGAAATCTCCGGCGGCCAGATCGCCCGCGTGGCCCAGCGCCTGCGCCAGGCCCGGCCGGGCCAGCTGCGGGTGGTGGTGGCGCACCATCCGGTGCGCGCCAAGGTCGAGTCCGACCTGTCCAACCTGCTGATCGGGCGCGAGCGCGCGCTGCAGGCCTGGGGCGAGGCCGGGGTGGACCTGGTGCTGGGCGGCCACATCCATCTGCCTTATGTGCTGCCGCTGCGCCCCGAGGCCGGGGGCGGGGGCTGGATCGTGCAGGCCGGCACCGCCTGCTCGCACCGCGTGCGCGGCAGCATTCCCAATTCCGTGAACGTGATCGAGCGCGACGCCGACGGCGGCTGCCGGGTCGAGCGTTGGGACTACGCCGCCGGGACCCATGCTTTCGCACCGGTCGACAAGACGCTGGTCGCGCTGTAGCGTGGCCGGCGGCGTGAATTTCCTCATGGACGCTTGCAAATGACCAACGTCTATGCGGCGTGGGTCGCGTCCCATGCCTTGCTATTGTTCATCGCGCTGCCGCTTCTGAGCGGCGCGGCGGCGATGCTGGCCGCGCGCGGCTGGCAGCAGCTGCCGTGCCGCGGCCGCGCGCCGTGTTTCGCGGCGGCCGCCGGCGCTTCGTTCGCCCTGTTCCTGGTCTTCGCCTACGCGGTCGGGCAGCAGGGCGCCGTGGTGGCGTTCGACGAGGCGCTGGCCGGCGCCCTGAGCCTGTCCATGTCGATGTGGCTGCTTTGGCTGCTGTCCTGGTTCACCTACCTGGGCGACCGGAATTTCCTGACAGTGGTGAGCGTGCTGATGACGCTGGGCCTGCTGTGGAACCGGCAGTGGCGGCTGGCCCTGTTCTGCGCGGTCGCCACCGCCGCGGGCGGCGCGCTCAACTGGATGCTCAAGCACAGCTTCGAGCGCGTGCGCCCCGAGCACGGCTACGGCTACATCAACGTGTCGGGCTGGAGTTTCCCCAGCGGCCACGCCTCGGCGGCGATGGCGGTCTACGGCACGGCCTGCTACCTGGTGTGGCGGCTGGCGCCGCCGGCCTGGCGGCTGCCGGCGGTCGCGATCATGGCGGCGCTGGTCATGGCGGTGGGGCTCAGCCGCATCCTGCTGCAGGTCCATTTCGCCAGCGACGTATTCGCCGGCTTCGCGGTCAGCTTCGGCTGGCTGGCGCTGTGCGTGGCGGCGGCGCAGCGCTGGCGCTGAACGCCAGCGCCAGCAGCAGGCGGGCCTCGGCGCTGCCGGGGGCCGCGGCGCCGGGCAGCGGCGCGCAGATATAGCGCCCGCCGGCCTCCACGATCGCCTGGTCCAGCCGGCGCGCGCGTTCGGCCGAGGGCGGCTCCAGGTCCACGATCAGCTTGCCGGCCACCGGCGCGGTGACGTGGCCGTCGCTGAAGCGTTCCAGGGTGCGGTCGATCTCGCGCTCGCGCGGCAGGGCCAGCACGATGGTGTCGGACTCGGCCAGGGCCTCGCGCGCGGAGGTGGCCAGCGTGGCGCTGCCGCGGAAATCCTCGCAGCGGTCGGGCTCGATGTCGTAGAGGGTCAGCGCGATGTCCGGTTCGGCCGCCAGCAGGCGGCGCGCGGCCCGCGTGCCGGTCCTGCCCATGCCGACGATGCTGACGCGCAGGCTGGCGGGCGGGTTCATGGCCTGGGCACCGACCAGGTGCTGACGATATGGGCCAGGGGCTCGTCCGAGCCTTCGCCCGTCAGTATCACTTCGCCGGCCGACAGCCGCCCGACCTTGAGCAGGC
This sequence comes from Achromobacter sp. MUI-25009338, assembly GCF_057359325.1. Lineage (NCBI taxonomy): Bacteria > Pseudomonadati > Pseudomonadota > Betaproteobacteria > Burkholderiales > Alcaligenaceae > Achromobacter > Achromobacter sp. MUI-25009338. The sequence continues at coordinate 4,619,999 of NZ_CM170627.1, read as the reverse complement.
GGGCGTCGGCGTAGATCGCGCCGGCGGGACTCTTGCGCAGGAAATTGATGGTCAGGCTGGCGGTGACGGCGTGCGCCTGCCCGGTGGCGCCCACCACCGCCGCATACATGGTCAGGTCGGCCAGGCCCATCAGCATGGGACCGGCCACGATGCCGCCCAGCCGCTGGTGGGCGTCGCGCGCCGGCAGCACGGCGCGCGCGGTGCCGTAGCCGATGCTGATCACGTCGATGCCGAGCAGCATGGAGAACGGATGCTGGTCGGCCAGCAGGATGTGGAAGTCGGCCAGGCTGATGAGCGGGGCCTCGGCGCGGGTGTCCAGGTCGGTTGCGGTCATCGTTGCTCCAGGGCGTTGCAATAGCTGTCCAGCAGCGCGTCGGCGCGCTGGCCCAGGGATTTCAGGCGGTGGGTGTGCTGCAGCAGGAGCAGGCCCATCAGGTAAGTGAAGAGATTCATCTGTTCGACCTCGACCACGGCGGCGTCCCAGGACTTGGTGCGGGCCAGGGCCAAGCCCAGCAGGTCCACGCATTGCCGCAGCCGGGCGTTGAGGCGTTCGTCCATCTCGCGGCCCAGTCCGCGCGGGCCCAGGCCCTGGAACAGGTACATGCCCAGGGAGAAATCGGTGCGGCGCTCGGCGTAGTAGCCATAGAAGGCGTGGATCGCCCGGCGCGCGGCCGTGCGCGCCTCGCCCGTGGCCGCGGCTTCGCTCAGGTGGGCGTGCAGGCGCTGCAGCGAGGCTTCCAGCAGCGCACCGTAAATGGTTTCCTTGCCCGCGAACCAGGGGTAGATGGCGCCGGTGGTGCAGCCGGCCTCGTTGGCGATGGCGCGGATCGTGGTCTTCTCCAGCCCGTCGCGTTCGAACACGCGCTGGGCGGCGTCGAGGATGAGCTGGCGGCGCAGCGCGTTCAGGCTTTCGCTACGGCCGCTGCGGGGGGAAGTGGAGGGCATGGCGCGGGAACCGGTTGTCGATGCGTTCGATCATAGCGGCGATTTTTATTGATAACAATGTTATTGAAAGCCGGGGGACGGAAACGGATCGGCATATGGATTGCAGCCGCCAAACCGATCGCGGCTGAAAGGTTTGTTCCGGCCGGGCGCGCCGGATCGCGGCCGCGCGGCAACGTAGCTCGCGCCAAAAACAGGGCTCCGAAATGCCTCAAAAAATTAGGGGCAGGGCTGAAAGTCGCATGAATAGGGGCTTGGTCAGTTTCATCAGGGTTAGCCCTAGGCCGATCGGCCAGGCCTTGCCGTGATGTTGCAATATCCCAACAAGCCTGTCGCAAACCTGCACTTTTCTGATGCCGGCCGTAGCCAGCCCCCCTGATTTTTGATGCAATAGCGTCAACTTCCCTTCGCGGAGTTAGGGGGGCGGCAGGCTGGTTTGCTGGATTGCTGCTCTTGTCACTCAAATCAACGGAGATTTCTTAAATGAAAAAGACTCTGCTCGCTGCCGCCCTGCTCGCCGGTTTTGCCGGTGTCGCCCAGGCAGAAACGTCTGTCACCCTGTACGGCATCATCGACACGGGTATCGGTTACAACAAGGTCAAGGGTGACGGCTTCGACGGCAGCCGTATCGGCATGATCAACGGCGTGCAGAACGGTTCGCGCTGGGGTCTGCGTGGTTCGGAAGATCTGGGTGACGGCCTGCGCGCTGTTTTCCAACTGGAATCGGGCTTTGACTCGGGCAACGGCAAGTCGGCTCAAGGTGGCCGTCTGTTCGGCCGTCAAGCCACGATCGGTCTGGCCTCCGACAGCTGGGGTCAGCTGGACTTCGGCCGTCAGACCAACATCTCGTCGAAGTACTTCGGTTCGATCGATCCGTTCGGCGCCGGTTTCGGCCAAGCCAACATCGGCATGGGCATGAGCGCCATGAACACGGTTCGCTGGGACAACATGGTCATGTACCAGACCCCGTCCTTCAGCGGCTTCCAGTTCGGCGCTGGCTACTCGTTCAGCGTTGATGACAACGCTGGTGCCGACCGCGTCGGCTTCCGCACCGCCGACAACGTCCGCGGCATCACCACCGGCCTGCGCTATGTCAACGGCCCGCTGAACGTCGCTCTGTCGTACGACCAACTGAACGCCAGCAACAACCAGTCCCAAGCTGCTGTTGACGCCACCCCGCGTTCGTATGGCATCGGCGGTTCGTACGACTTCGAAGTGGTCAAGCTCTCGCTGGCCTACGCTCGCACGACCGACGGCTGGTTCGGCGGCCAAGGCATCAACGGTATCACCTCGGGTGACACCCTGGGCACCAACATCTTCGCTGACGGCTTCAAGGCCAACTCGTACATGGTCGGTCTGTCGGCCCCCATCGGCGGCGCTTCGAAGCTGTTCGGTTCGTGGCAGATGGTTGACCCGTCGAACGACAAGCTGACGGGCGGCGACGACAAGATGAACGTCTTCTCGCTGGGCTACACCTACGACCTGTCCAAGCGCACCAACCTGTACGCCTACGGTTCGTACGCCAAGAACTACGCCTTCATCGACGACGTCAAGTCGACCGCCGTCGGCGTCGGTATCCGTCATCGCTTCTAATCCAACGCAGGGCGCAAGCCCTGCCTGGATTTGAAAAAGTGCGCGAACGGGCTTCGGCCCGTTCGTACGAAAACCACTCTCCGGAGTGGTTTTTTTTCGTTCCGGCGTTGTTTTTCGCCGCCTTGTCGACGGCGCGCAAAGCGCTTGTAGTAAGCTTGTCCGGTCGCTGCGCAAGCCGCGATTGTTCCGGTGAAGAAATGCAGTCTTTCACCCGCTGTTCAGGCTACAGAGTTCAGCCAGAAGTAACCCCGCGAATGCTACAATCCTAAGGTTTGCGCATTTGACGGACGCCTGAATGAACCTGCAACAGTATTTCCCCGTCCTGCTGTTTATCGTAGTGGCCACCCTCATCGGGTTCGCGCTGCTGACGGCCGGCTCCCTCCTTGGTCCGCGGCGTCCGTACGCCGAAAAGCTTTCGCCGTACGAGTGCGGCTTCGAAGCTTTTGAAGACGCCCGCATGAAGTTTGACGTGCGCTACTACCTGGTGGCGATCCTGTTCATTCTTTTCGACCTCGAAATTGCGTTCCTGTTCCCGTGGGCCATCGCCCAGGGCACGGTCGGGCTCGTCGGATTCTGGACGGTCATGGTCTTCCTGGCCGTGCTCACCGTCGGCTTCATCTATGAATGGAAAAAGGGCGCGCTGGACTGGGAATAAGCCCCGGGCTTCCTGTACAGCACGCTATCAGAGACGAATATGGCTATAGACGGCATTCTCAAGCAAGGGTTCATCACAACCAGCGCCGACAAGTTCCTTAACTGGGCGAAGACCGGCTCCATGTGGCCCATGACCTTCGGTCTGGCCTGCTGCGCGGTTGAGATGATGCACGCGGGCGCGGCCCGCTACGACCTGGACCAGTTCGGCATCATTTTCCGGCCCAGCCCGCGCCAGTCCGATCTCATGATCGTGGCCGGCACGCTGTGCAACAAGATGGCGCCGGCGCTGCGCAAGGTCTATGACCAGATGCCCGAGCCGCGCTGGGTGGTCTCGATGGGCTCCTGTGCCAACGGCGGCGGCTACTACCACTATTCGTATTCGGTGGTCCGTGGCTGCGATCGCATCGTACCGGTAGACGTCTACGTGCCGGGCTGTCCGCCTACGGCCGAGGCGCTGGTCTACGGCTTGCTGCAAATGCAGAACAAGATCCGCCTGACCAACACGATTGCGCGCTGAGCCTTCGCCCGCCGGGCGGCAACCCGCCGCCGGCCTCGCGAAACCAGCGTATCGGTTCACCTAAGCGTACAAGATGATGACCAGGCTCGAAACCCTGAAAAACAATTTGCAGACCACCCTCGGCGCCGATATCGCGCTGACCGAGGCGCTGGGCGAGCTGACGCTCGAAGTGCCCGCGCAGCAGTGGTTCTCGGTCTGCAACAAGCTGCGCACCGAAGCCGGCCTGCGCTTTGAAACCTGTATCGACCTCTGCGGCGTCGACTACCTGACCTGGGGCAACGGCACCCGCCAGATGCCCGAGGAAGCCAACGCCAAGGTCCAGCGCGCGCGCTTCGCCGTCGTCGTGCACCTGCTGTCGATCGAGCACAACTGGCGCCTGCGGGTGCGCACCTGGGCCGAGGACGACGAGTTCCCGGTGGTCGCCTCGCTGATCGAGTGCTGGCCGGGCGTGGGCTGGTTCGAGCGCGAAGCCTTCGACCTGTACGGCATCGTCTTCGAAGGCCACCCGGACCTGCGCCGCATCCTTACCGACTACGGCTTCATCGGTCACCCGTTCCGCAAGGACTTCCCGTTGTCCGGCACCGTCGAAATGCGCTACGACCCCGAACAACGCCGCGTCATCTACCAGCCGGTCACGATCGATCCGCGCGAGATCACCCCGCGCGTGGTCCGCGAAGATTCCTACGGCTTGGGGCGTTAAATCATGGCAGAAATCAAGAACTACACGCTCAACTTCGGTCCCCAGCACCCGGCCGCGCACGGCGTGCTGCGCCTGGTGCTCGAGCTCGACGGCGAAGTGATCCAGCGCGCCGACCCGCACATCGGCCTGCTGCACCGCGCCACCGAAAAACTGGCCGAACACAAGACCTACATCCAGGCGCTGCCCTACATGGACCGCCTGGACTACGTGTCCATGATGTGCAACGAGCACGCCTACGTCATGGCCATCGAGAAGCTGCTGGGCATCGAAGCGCCGCTGCGCGCCCAGTACATCCGCGTGATGTTCGACGAAATCACGCGCCTGCTGAACCACCTGATGTCGCTGGGCTCGCACGCCCTGGACGTGGGCGCCATGGCGGTGTTCCTGTACGCCTTCCGCGAGCGCGAAGACCTGATGGACTGCTACGAAGCGGTCTCGGGCGCGCGCATGCACGCGGCCTACTACCGTCCGGGCGGCGTCTACCGCGACCTGCCGGATTCCATGCCGCAGTACGGCGCCACCAGCAAGTACCGCGGCGACAAGGAACTGCGCGCCATGAACGACGCGCGTTCGGGTTCGCTGCTGGACTTCATCGAAGACTTCACCAACCGCTTCCCCGGTTGCGTGGACGAGTACGAAACGCTGCTGACCGACAACCGCATCTGGAAGCAGCGCCTGGTCGGCATCGGCGTGGTCGATCCCGAGCGCGCCAAGGCGCTGGGCTTCACCGGCCCGATGCTGCGCGGTTCGGGCGTGGCCTGGGACCTGCGCAAGATGCAGCCCTACGAGGTCTACGACCTGGTCGATTTCGACATCCCGGTGGGTGTCAACGGCGATTGCTACGACCGCTACCTGGTCCGCGTCGCCGAAATGCGTGAAAGCAACCGCATCATCCGCCAGTGCGTGGAATGGCTGCGCAACAATCCGGGCCCGGTCATGATCGAGAACCACAAGATCGCCCCGCCCAAGCGCACCGCCATGAAGACCAACATGGAAGAGCTGATCCATCACTTCAAGCTCTTCACTGAAGGCTTCCACGTTCCTCCCGGTGAAGCGTATGCCTCGGTGGAACACCCCAAGGGCGAATTCGGCATCTACGCGGTGTCCGACGGCGCCAACAAGCCCTACCGTCTGAAAATTCGGGCGCCGGGCTTTGCCCACCTCCAATCGCTGGATGAAATGTCTCGCGGTCACATGATCGCCGACGCCGTCACCATCATTGGCACGCAGGACATCGTTTTCGGCGAGATCGATCGCTGATCCGCCCAGACAGTCACGAGCACGCCCGCATAACCCGGATTCAAACTATGCTGCTTTCCGAACAGGCCTACCAGAAAATCGACCGAGAACTCGCCAAGTTCCCGGCCGACCAGCGGCAGTCCGCCATCATGGCCTCGCTTGCCATCGCGCAAGAAGAGAAGGGCTGGTTGGCTACCGAAATCATCGAAGATGTGGCCAACTACATCGGCGTCCCGCCCATCGCGGTCCAGGAAGTCGCCACTTTCTACAACATGTTCGACGTCAAGCCCGTCGGCAAGAACAAGATCGCCGTCTGCACGAACCTGCCCTGTGCCTTGCGCGACGGCGAACGCGCCGGCGACTACCTCAAGCGCAAGCTGGGCGTCGACTACCGAGAAACCACCGCCGACGGCCAGTTCACGCTCGTGGAAGGCGAGTGCATGGGCGCTTGCGGCGATTCGCCGGTGCTGATCGTGAACAACAAGCATATGTGCGTGCGCATGACCGAAGAGAAGCTGGACGCGCTGGTCGCGGCCCTCAAGGCGCAAGGAGAGTCGGCATGAACGCGCCCGACCTGTACAAGCAGTTTGCGCAGGGGCTGGACCCCAACCCGCTGAACGACCTGACCAACTCGATGTGCCTGCACGGCCGGCACATCCAGCCGCAGATCCTGGCCGACGTCGACGGCGCCAACTGGCGCCTGGCCGACTACGTCAAGCGCGGCGGCTACGAAGCCCTCAAGAAGATCCTGACCACCGGCATGAAGCCGGAAGACGTGATCGCCGAAGTCAAGGCCTCGGGCCTGCGCGGCCGCGGCGGCGCAGGCTTCCCGACCGGCCTGAAGTGGAGCTTCATGCCGCGCGCCTTCCCCGGCCAGAAGTACCTGGTGTGCAACTCCGACGAAGGCGAGCCGGGCACGTTCAAGGATCGCGACATCCTGCGATTCAACCCGCACATCGTGATCGAAGGCATGGCCATCGCCGCCTACGCCATGGGCATCAGCGCGGGCTACAACTACATCCACGGCGAAATCTTCGAAGTCTACGAGCGCTTCGAGGAAGCGCTGGAGGAGGCGCGCGCCGCCGGCTTCCTGGGCGACAAGATCCTGGGTTCGGATTTCAGCTTCCAGCTGCATGCGTTCCACGGCTATGGCGCCTACATCTGCGGCGAGGAAACCGCGCTGCTGGAATCGCTGGAAGGCAAGAAGGGCCAGCCGCGCTTCAAGCCGCCGTTCCCCGCCAGCTTCGGCCTGTACGGCAAGCCCACCACGATCAACAACACCGAGACGTTCGCGGCCGTGCCGTGGATCATCCGCAACGGCGGCCAGGCCTACCTGGAAGTCGGCAAGCCGAACAACGGCGGCACCAAGCTGTTCTCGATCACCGGCGACGTCGAGCGTCCCGGCAACTACGAGATCCCGCTGGGCACCCCGTTCTCGACCCTGCTGGAACTGGCCGGCGGCATGCGCGGCGGCAAGAAGCTCAAGGCCGTGATTCCCGGCGGCTCCAGCGCCCCGGTGCTGCCCGCCGACATCATGATGGAATGCACGATGGACTATGACTCCATCGCCAAGGCGGGCTCGATGCTGGGCTCGGGCGCGGTGATCGTCATGGACGAGACGCGCTGCATGGTGAAGTCGCTCATGCGCCTGTCGTATTTCTATTTCGAGGAAAGCTGCGGCCAGTGCACGCCGTGCCGCGAAGGCACCGGCTGGCTTTACCGCATGGTGCATCGCATCGAAAACGGCCAGGGCCGTCCGGAGGACCTGGACCTGCTCGACAGCGTGGCCGGCAACATCATGGGCCGCACCATCTGCGCCCTGGGCGACGCCGCGGCCATGCCCGTGCGTGGCTTCCTCAAGCATTTTCGCGACGAATTCGCGCACCACATCGAGCACAAGTCTTGTGTGGTCCCGCAATATCTGTAGGTCTCAGGAACAGCAATGGTTGAACTAACCGTCGACGGCAACAAGGTCGAAGTGCCCGAAGGCAGCATGGTCATGCATGCCGCCCAGAAGATCGGGCTTTACGTGCCGCATTTCTGCTACCACAAGAAACTGTCCATCGCGGCCAACTGCCGCATGTGCCTGGTTGAAGTGGAAAAGGCGCCCAAGGCGCTGCCCGCCTGCGCCACGCCCGTAACCAACGGCATGGTCGTCCACACCTGCTCTGAAAAGGCGCGCGCCGCCCAGAAGTCGGTGATGGAATTCCTGCTCATCAATCACCCGCTCGACTGCCCGATCTGCGATCAGGGCGGCGAATGCCAGCTGCAGGACCTGGCCGTGGGCTACGGCGCCTCCTCCTCGCGCTACAACGAGGAAAAGCGCGTGGTCTTCCACAAGGACCTGGGCCCGCTGGTTTCCGCCGAGGAAATGAGCCGCTGCATCCACTGCACCCGCTGCGTGCGCTTCGGCCAGGAAATCGCCGGCATCATGGAGCTGGGCATGCTCAACCGCGGCGAGCACTCCGAGATCACGACCTTCGTCGGCCGTTCGATCGAGTCCGAGCTCTCCGGCAACATGATCGACATCTGTCCGGTGGGCGCGCTGACCTCCAAGCCGTTCCGCTACAGCGCCCGTACCTGGGAGCTGGCGCGCCGCCGTTCGGTCAGCCCGCACGACAGCCTGGGCGCCAACCTGGTGATCCAGGTCAAGGGCGACCGCGTCATGCGCGTGGTGCCGTTCGAAGACGAAGCCATCAACGAATGCTGGATCTCCGACCGCGACCGCTTCTCGTATGAAGGCCTGAACAGCGAAGACCGCCTGTCGGCCCCGATGATCAAGGGCACCGACGGCAAGTGGCAGGAAGCCTCCTGGTCCGACGCGCTGGCCGCCGTGGCCCAGGGCCTGTCGCGGGTGCGCGACAGCTTCGGCGCCGGTCAGATCGGCGCGCTGGCCTCGGAATACGCCACCACCGAAGAATACGCGCTGCTGGGCCGCCTGGTCCGCGCGCTGGGTTCGGAAAACATCGACTTCCGCCTGCGCCAGACCGACGCGGCCTTCGACGCCGCCCTGACGGGCGCGCCGTGGCTGGGCATGCCGATCGCCGAACTCGACAACCTGGACCGCGTCCTGGTCGTGGGCTCGTTCCTGCGCAAGGACCACCCGCTGATGGCGCAGCGCCTGCGCCAGGCCGCCAAGCGCGGCACGCAGATCCTGATGCTCGACAGCGCCGCCGACGATCCGCTGATGCCGGTCGCCGCCCGCGTCACCGTGGCCCCGTCCGAACTGGCGCGCGCGCTGGCCGAAGTGGCCGTCGCGCTGGCCCAGGCCAAGGAACAGGCCGTGCCGGCCGAGTTCGCCTCGGTCGTCCCGGGCGACAATGCGAAGGCCATCGCCGCCAGCCTGGCGTCCGGTTCCAACACCGCGGTCCTGATGGGCAACCTGGCCGTGGCCAGCCCGCAGGCCTCGACCCTGGCGGCCAACGGCCGCGCCGTGGCCGACCTGGCCGGCGGCAAGTTCGGCTTCCTGACCTCCGGCGGCAACACCGTCGGCGGCTACCTGGCCGGCGCGATTCCGGGCAAGGGCGGCAAGAACGCCGCCGCCATGCTGGCCGAGCCGCTCAAGGCCTACGTGGTGCTGCACGCCGAGCCGCTGCTCGACGCCGACAACGGCCAGCAGGCGCTGGCCGCGCTGCGCGGCGCGCAGTTCGCCGTGGCCCTGACGCCTTACCGTTCGGCCGCCGCCGAATGGGCCGACGTCATGCTGCCGGTCTCGCCCTTCACCGAAACCTCGGGCACCTTCGTCAACGCGCAAGGCCTGGCCCAGAGCTTCAAGGGCACGGTCGCGCCGTTCGGCCAGACCCGTCCGGGCTGGAAGGTCCTGCGGGTGCTGGGCAACGTGCTGCACCTGGCCGGCTTCGACGACGAGACCTCCGAGTCCGTGCGCGACGCCGTGCTGGCCGGCGGCGTCGAAGGCCGCCTGTCCAACGACATCAAGGCGCCGCTGGGCCTGGGCCAGGCGGCAGCCGGCCTGGAGCGCGTCGCCGACGTGCCGATCTACCGCAGCGACGCCATGGTGCGCCGTTCCGAGCCGCTGCAGGCGGCTCCGGCCTCGAAGAAGCCGGCCGCCGCCATGAACGGCCGCACGCTCACCAGCCTGGGCCTGACGGCCGGGGCCAAGGTGCGCGTGTCGGGCGGGCAGGGCGCCGTCGAACTCGAAACCGTGCAGGACGATGCCGTGGCCGACCGCGCCGTGCGCATTTCGGCTGCCTTTGAAAACACCGCGGCCCTGGGTGGCGCATTCGGTCAAATCAGCGTGGAGCGTGCCTGATGGAATGGCTTAATGTTCTTGAGAGCCAGGGTACGGCATTGCTGGGCCCGACGGTCTGGATGGTCCTCTGGACCCTCATCAAGATTGTGATCATCGCGGTGCCCATCATCCTGTGCGTGGCCTACCTCACGTACTGGGAACGCAAGATGATCGGCGCCATGCACGTGCGCATGGGTCCGAACCGCGTCGGCATCAAGGGGCTGCTGCAGCCGTTCGCCGACGTGTTCAAGCTGCTGACCAAGGAAGTGGTGGTTCCGTCGCAGGCCAACAAGGTGCTGTTCGTCGTGGCCCCGGTGGTCACGCTGATGCCGGCCCTGGCCGCCTGGGCGGTGGTGCCGTTCGGTCCCGACGTGGTGCTGGCCAACGTCAACGCCGGCCTGCTGTACATCATGGCCATCACGTCCATCGGCGTGTACGGCGTGATCGTCGCCGGCTGGGCGTCGAACTCCAAGTACGCGTTCCTGGGCGCGCTGCGCGCCTCGGCGCAGATGCTGTCGTACGAACTGGCCATCGGCTTCGTGCTGGTGACGGTGCTGCTGGTCTCGGGCAGCCTCAACATGTCGGAAATCGTGCACGTGCAGAACCGCGGCTGGTTCGCCGACAAGGGCCTGACGTTCCTGTCCTGGAACTGGCTGCCGCTGTTGCCGCTGTTCGTGGTCTACGTGATTTCGGCCGTGGCCGAAACCAACCGCCACCCGTTCGACGTGGTCGAAGGCGAATCCGAAATCGTGGCCGGCCACATGGTCGAATATTCGGGCATGGCGTTCGCGCTGTTCTTCCTGGGCGAATACGCCAACATGATCCTGCTGTCCTGCATGGCCTCGATCATGTTCCTGGGCGGCTGGGCCTCCCCGATCGACATCGCGCCGCTGACCTGGATTCCGGGTTGGATCTGGCTGGGTATCAAGACGTTCGTCGTGGTCTCGTTGTTCGTGTGGTTCCGCGCGACTTTCCCGCGCTACCGCTACGACCAGATCATGCGTTTGGGTTGGAAAATCTTCATCCCGCTGACCGGCGTGTGGCTGGTCTTGGTGGCGATCTGGATGCAGACGCCCTGGAACATTTGGCGCTAAGCCGCCAGGCAGAGGCAGGATATGGAAGCGATCAAGGATTTCTTCGGCAGCCTGATGCTGACCGAATTGCTCAAGGGCATGCGCCTGACGGGCAAGTATTTCTTCAAGCGCAAGGTGACCTTGCGCTACCCCCAGGAAAAGACGCCCGCGTCGGCGCGTTTCCGTGGCCTGCACGCGCTGCGCCGCTACCCCAACGGGGAAGAGCGCTGCATCGCGTGCAAGCTGTGCGAAGCCGTGTGCCCGGCCCTGGCGATCACCATCGAGTCGGACCAGCGCGACGACGGCACCCGCCGCACCACGCGCTACGACATCGACCTCACCAAGTGCATTTTCTGCGGCTTCTGTGAGGAAAGCTGCCCGGTGGACTCCATCGTGGAAACGCATATCCACGAATACCACGGCGAAAAGCGCGGCGACCTGTATTTCACCAAAGACATGCTGCTCGCCGTGGGCGACCGCTACGAAGCCGAAATCGCCCAACGCCGGGCCGAAGACGCTCCCTATCGTTGAAGCCCAGGGTCTGATCCATGACTTTTACCACTGTCCTGTTTTACATACTGGCCGCCGTGCTGGTGATCGCGGCCTTCCGCGTGATCACCGCGCGCAGCCCGGTCACCGCCGTCCTGCACCTGATCCTGGCGTTCGCCAACGCGGCCATGCTGTGGATGCTGCTCGGCGCCGAGTTCCTCGCGCTGCTGCTGGTGCTGGTGTACGTGGGCGCCGTGATGGTGCTCTTCCTCTTCGTCGTGATGATGCTGGACATCCGCATGGATGCGCTGCGCCAGGGCATGAAGACCTACCTGCCCCTGGGGCTGGTGATCGGCCTGGTGCTGGTGCTCGAGATGTCCTTCGTGCTGGGCTCGACCTGGTACGGCGCGGGCCCGCAGGCCCCGGTCGCCGGCGACTACAACAACGCCCGCGCGCTGGGCGAGGCCATGTACACCCAGTACATCTACGCCGTTGAAGTCGGCGCCGCGCTGCTGCTGGTCGGCATGGTCGCCGCCATCGCGCTGACCCTGCGCCGCCGCCGCGACGTCAAGTACAACGACCCCGTCGCCGCCGTGCGCGTGCGCGCCAAGGACCGTTTCCGCCTGGTGAGCATGCAGCCCCAGAGCGAACGCGCCCAGTCGCAGATCGGTGCCTCGTCCGCCGCCGCGCCCCAAGGAGAACAAAAATGACGCTGACGCTGGCCCATTACCTGATCCTGGGGGCGGTGCTGTTCGCCATCGGGATCTTCGGCATCTTCCTGAACCGCCGCAACCTGATCATCCTGCTGATGTCCATCGAGCTCGTGCTGCTGGCCGTCAACATGAACTTCGTGGCGTTCTCCAGCTGGTTCGGCGACACCGCCGGCCAGGTGTTCGTGTTCTTCATCCTGACCGTGGCCGCCGCCGAAGCGGCGATCGGCCTGGCCATCCTGGTGCTGCTGTTCCGCAACCTGAACACGATCAACGTTGACGAACTCGATCGCCTGAAGGGCTGACGGGGTATTGGAAGAAAATGTCTAGCTCACCCAATCTCTACTTGCTCATCGCGCTGGCCCCGCTGGCCGGAGCGATTCTCGCGGGCCTCTTCGGCACCGGCTTCCTGGGCCGTCCCATCGGCCGCCGCGCTTCGCACGTGATCACCATCCTGGGCGTGCTCGTCTCCACCATCGGTTCGGTGGTGGTGCTGAACGACGTGCTCAACGGCCTGCGCTTCGACGGCGCGGTCTACACCTGGAGCCTGATCGGCCAGACCAAGCTGGAAATCGGCTTCCTGATCGATCCGCTGTCGGCCATGATGATGGTCGTGGTCACCTCCGTGTCGCTGATGGTGCACATCTACACCATCGGCTACATGGCCGACGATCCCGGCTACCAGCGCTTCTTCTCGTACATCTCGCTGTTCACGTTCTCCATGCTGATGCTGGTGATGTCGAACAACATGGTGCAGCTGTTCTTCGGCTGGGAGGCGGTGGGCCTGGTGTCCTACCTGCTGATCGGCTTCTGGTACACGCGCCCGACGGCGATCTTCGCCAACATGAAGGCGTTCCTGATCAACCGCGTCGGCGACTTCGGCTTCGTGCTGGGCATCGGCCTGCTGTTCGCCTACGCCGGCACCATGCAGTACGCCGAAGTGTTCGCCCAGGCCGACAAGCTGGCCGCCCTGACGCTGCCCGGTTCCGACTGGATGCTGCTGACCGTGGCCTGCATCTGCCTGTTCATCGGCGCCATGGGTAAATCGGCTCAGGTTCCGCTGCACGCCTGGCTGCCCGACTCGATGGAAGGCCCGACCCCGATCTCCGCGCTGATCCACGCCGCCACCATGGTGACGGCCGGCATCTTCATGGTCGCGCGCTTCTCGCCGCTGTTCGAGCTGTCCGACACCGCGCTGTCCTTCATCATCGTGATCGGCGCCATCGGCGCGCTGTTCCTGGGCATCCTGGGCATCATCCAGAACGACATCAAGCGCGTGGTGGCCTACTCCACGCTGTCGCAGCTGGGCTACATGACCGTCGCGCTGGGCGCCTCGGCCTACTCGGTGGCGATCTTCCACCTGATGACCCACGCCTTCTTCAAGGCGCTGCTGTTCCTGGGCGCGGGCTCGGTCATCATCGGCATGCACCACGACCAGGACATCCGCAACATGGGCGGCCTGCGCAAGTACATGCCCATCACCTGGATCACCTTCCTGCTGGGCACGCTGGCCCTGGTCGGCACCCCGTTCTTCTCGGGCTTCTACTCGAAGGAACACATCATCGAGGCGGCCGGCGCCGCCAACGTGTGGGGCGCGAACTTCGCCTACTACGCCACGCTGATCGGCGTGTTCGTGACTTCGCTGTACTCGTTCCGCGTGTACTTCCTGGTCTTCCACGGCAAGGAACGCTTCGACACCTCCGACCACGGCCACGGCCACGATGCGCACGGCCACGACGACCACGGCCACCACGGCGGCAAGCCGCATGAGTCGCCCTGGGTGGTCACGCTGCCGCTGGTGCTGCTGGCGATCCCGTCGGTGCTGATCGGCGCCTGGGTGGTCGACCCGATGCTGTTCGGCAAGTTCTTCGACGGCGTCATCAAGGTCCTGCCGCAGCATCCCGCCATGCACGAGCTGCATGAAGAATGGCACGGCTGGGTGGCCTTCGGCCTGCACGCCTTCCAGACGGTTCCGTTCTGGCTGGTCGTGGCCGGCGCGGTCATCGCCTGGTACTGCTACCTGATCAATCCCAAGGTTCCGGCCAAGATCCAGTCCAGCCTGTCGGGCATCAACAAGCTGCTCGAAAACAAGTACTACGTCGACTGGATCAATGAACAGATCATCGCCCGCGGCGCGCGCTGCCTGGGCCGTGGCCTGTGGCAGACCGGCGACCGCGGCATCATCGACGGCCTGCTGATCAACGGCAGCGCCCGTGTGGTGGGCTGGGTGGCAGCGATCAGCCGCCACCTGCAGTCCGGCTTCATCTATCACTACGCGTTCGCGATGATCATCGGCATCATGGCGCTGGTGACTTTCTTTGTGCTGATTCCCCAATGATGGCAAGCGAGATGGCATCCAACACTTTTCCCTGGCTCACGCTTGCGATCTTTGTTCCGATCGTATTCGGCCTGCTGGTGCTGGCGGTTGGCCGTGACGACCGCCCCGGCCTGACGCGCGGCCTGTCGCTGATCGGCTCGATCGCGGGTTTCCTGGTCACGATTCCGCTCTACACCGGGTTCGACTCCTCCACGGCCGCCATGCAGTTCGTGGAGAAGACCTCCTGGATCGAGGCCTTCAACGTCAACTACCACCTGGGCATCGACGGCATCTCGATGTGGTTCGTGCTCCTGACCGCCTTCATCACCATCATCGTGGTGCTGGCCGGCTGGGAAGTCATCACCAGCCGCGTCGCCCAGTACATGGCCGCCTTCCTGATCCTGTCGGGTCTGATGGTGGGCGTGTTCGCGGCGGTCGACGGCATGCTGTTCTACGTGTTCTTCGAAGCCACGCTGATCCCGATGTACATCATCATCGGCGTCTGGGGCGGCCCGAACCGCGTGTACGCGGCGTTCAAGTTCTTCCTGTACACGCTGATGGGCTCGCTGCTGACCCTGATCGCGTTCATCTACCTGTGGAACGCCTCGGGCGGCTCGTTCGACATCCTGACCTGGCAGCAGACCAAGCTGGGCTACACCCCGCAGATCCTGATCTTCGTGGCGCTGCTGGCGGCCTTCGCCGTCAAGGTGCCGATGTGGCCGGTCCACACCTGGCTGCCGGACGCCCACGTCGAGGCGCCCACGGGCGGCTCCATCGTGCTGGCCGCGATCATGCTGAAGCTGGGCGCCTACGGTTTCCTGCGCTTCTCGCTGCCGATCGCCCCTGACGCCTCGCACAGCCTGGCCGGCCTGATGATCACGCTGTCGCTGATCGCCGTGATCTACATCGGCCTGGTCGCCATCGTGCAGGACGACATGAAGAAGCTGGTGGCCTATTCGTCGGTCGCCCACATGGGCTTCGTGACGCTGGGCTTCTTCATCTTCAACACGGCCGGCGTCGAAGGCGCCATCGTGCAGATGATCTCCCACGGTTTCGTGTCGGGCGCCATGTTCATGTGCATCGGCGTGCTCTACGACCGCATGCACTCGCGCCAGATCGCCGACTACGGCGGCGTGGTCAACGTGATGCCGCGCTTCGCCACGTTCTTCATCCTGTTCTCGATGGCCAACAGCGGCCTGCCCGCCACCAGCGGTTTCGTCGGCGAATTCATGGTCATCATGGGCGCGGTCGAGCACAACTTCTGGATCGGCCTGCTGGCGGCGACCGCCCTGATCCTGGGCGCCTCGTATTCGCTGTGGATGGTCAAGCGCGTGGTCCTGGGCGACGTCGCCAACGACCATGTGCGCGAGCTGACCGATATCAACCGCCGCGAGTTCGTGATTCTTGGCGTGATGGCGATCGCCGTGTTGTACATGGGGATCTATCCCAAGCCCTTCACCGACGTGATGCACGTTTCGGTGGAGGCCCTGCTGCAACACGTTGCCGTCTCGAAACTGTAAGACAAGACAATGATGCAATCCCAAATCGATTTCGCCCTGGCGACACCGGAAATCCTCTTGCTGGTTTTCGGCCTGGCTATCCTGCTCATCGACGCGGTCAGCAATCACCCCGAGCGCAAGCCGACGTTCCTGCTGACCATGCTGGCCTTGGGAGTGCTGACCGTCGTGTCGGCGCTGCAATGGAGCAACGGCGTGACCGGGTCGACCTTCAACGGCCTGTACGTCACCGACGAGCTGTCGCACCTGCTGAAGATCGCGTCCTACATCGCGGTCGCCGTGACCCTGGTGTATGGCCGCCTGTACGCGCAGGTGCGCGACATGATGCGCGGCGGCGAGCTCTACGTGCTGACGCTGTTCGCGCTGCTGGGCCAGATGGTCATGATCTCCTCCGGGAACCTGATCTCCATCTACCTGGGCCTGGAGCTGATGTCGCTGGCGCTGTACGCGCTGATCGCCCTGCGCCGCGACAACGTCACGGCCACCGAAGCCGCCATGAAGTACTTCGTGCTGGGCGCGCTGGCCTCGGGCTTCCTGCTCTACGGCATGTCCATGGTCTACGGCGCCACCGGCCACCTGGACCTGGCCGAAGTGGCCAAGGTCATCGCCGCCGGCAAGGCCGAGAACCTGGCGCTGGTGTTCGGCATCGTGTTCCTGGTTTCGGGCCTGGCGTTCAAGCTCGGCGCCGTGCCGTTCCACATGTGGGTGCCTGACGTCTACCAGGGTTCGCCGACCGCCGTCACGCTGATCCTGGGCGCCGCGCCCAAGCTGGCCGCCTTCGCCATCACGCTGCGCCTGCTGGTCGATGGCCTGCACGGCCTGGCCGCCGACTGGCAGCCCATGCTGATGATCCTGGCGGTGCTGTCGCTGGCCATCGGCAACCTGACCGCCATCGCGCAGACCAACTTCAAGCGCATGCTGGCCTATTCGACCATCTCGCACATGGGCTTCGTGCTGCTGGGCCTGATGTCGGGTTCGGTCGCCGGCAAGCCGGACCTGGCTTCGGCCGCCTACGGCGCCTCGCTCTTCTACATGCTGACCTACGTGCTGACCACGCTGGCCAGCTTCGGCATCATCCTGCTGCTGTCGCGCCAGGGTTTCGAGTGCGAGCAGATCGACGACCTGAAGGGCCTGAACCGCCGCAGCCCGTGGCACGCCGCCATCGTGCTGCTGCTGATGTTCTCGCTGGCCGGCATCCCGCCGCTGGTGGGCTTCTACGCCAAGCTGGCCGTGCTGCAGGCGCTGATCAGCGCCGGCCACGTCACGCTGGCCGTGATCGCGGTGCTGTTCTCGCTGATCGGCGCGTTCTACTACCTGCGCGTGGTCAAGGTGGTGTACTTCGACGAGCCGGCGGCCGACGCCGCGCCCATCGCCGCCACCTGCGGCCAGCGCGGCGTGCTGTCGGTCAACGGCGCGCTGATCCTGGTGCTGGGCGTGCTGCCAGGCGGCCTGATGGCGCTGTGCGTGCAGGCCATCCGCAGCTCGCTGAACATGTAAGAGGGCGGCCGGGCATGAACCAGACCCTGGCGGTATGGCTGTTGATCGCGCTGGCCCTGGTCAGCGCCAACCTGCCGTTCCTGACCGAGCGGGTGTTCGCCGTCATGCCCTGGAAGCGGGGCGGGGCGGCGGCGGTCAAGCCGCTCTGGGTCCGCCTGATCGAGGTGCTGGTGTTCTACCTCGTCGTCGGCGCGCTGGGCTTCGCGTTCGAATCCGCGCTGGGCAACCGGTTCTCGCAGACCTGGGAGTTCTACGCCATCACGCTCAGCCTGTACCTGGTGCTGGGTTATCCGGGTTTCGTCTACCGGTATCTGTTCAAGCGGCATCCGCGCCTGCGCACCTGAAGCCCGGATCCGTTTTCTGAAAAACGCCCCTTTGGGGCGTTTTTTTATGCGGACATGGATAGGTGCCAACCACCGGCCGCGGCGCGCCCTGAGCCGATCCTGGAGGCTCTGGAAGGCCTTGGGACGGCAAAAGGTGTTGTATTTTCATCTTTCATGACCGTTTGGTGGAAATGTTCAGGTTCCATTCAGCCAGTGGGTTCAGAATCGCAAACGTTTAAAAAACAAGAATCGTTGCTATTCACACTGGAGAAGCTGGTTTGAAGCCCCAAGACTCGTATTCGCTGAATACGCTCGCCACCTCGCTGGCCGCCGCCATCGCCGTTCCCGCGCTGTTCGTCAGCCCCCACGCCGCCGCCCAGTCCGCCGACGGCGTGACGCAGCTTGCGCCGGTGCGCGTGGAAGGAGAGGGCTCGTCGTACCAGACCACGACCGTGTCGTCGCCGAAGATGACCGCGCCGCTGCTGGACACCCCGCGCACCGTGCAGGTCGTGCCCAAGCAGGTGATCCAGGACCAGTCGGCGTCGACCCTCCAGGACGTGCTGCGCAACTCGCCGGGCATCACCTTCGGCGCCGGCGAAGGCGGCCGTCCGGGCGGCGACCTGCCCATCATCCGCGGCCAGAACTCGGCCGGCAGCATCTTCCTGGACGGCATCCGCGACTCCAGCACGCAGGTGCGCGACACCTTCAACCTGGAAGAAGTGGAAATCATCAAGGGCCCGGACTCGGTGTACTCCGGCCGCGGCGGCGCCGGCGGCAGCATCAACATGGTCAGCAAGACCCCGCGGGCCACCGACTTCACCGAAGGCACGATCCAGCTCGGCACGGACAACAACTACCGCGCCACCATCGACAGCAACTGGCGCCTGGACGAAAAAGCCGCCTTCCGCCTGAACGTGATGGGCAACAAGGGCGACGTGCCGGGACGCGACGACGCGGTGGACTTCGAGCGCTGGGGCGTGGCCCCGTCGCTGACGCTGGGCGTGGGCACGCCGACCCGCATCACGCTGAGCTACTACCACTATCAAGACGACAGCATGCCGGATTACTCCATCCCGTATGACCCGAAGACGGGCCAGCCGGTGACGGAGACCATGGGCGTGAGCCGCAAGAGCTTCTACGGCCTGACCGGCCGCGACTTCATGAAGACGCGCGACGACGTCGCCACGGCCGACTTCCAGCACGATTTCTCCGACAAGCTGCAACTGCGCAGCGTGCTGCGCTACGGCCGCGGCACCACCGACTTCGCCGCCACCAACCCGGACGACAGCAAGGGCAACGTGCCCAACGGCCTGGTGTACCGCGCGCTCAAGTCGGGCTATTACGTCACCAAGACCTTCGCCAGCCAGACCGACCTGACCGGCGAATTCGAGACCGGCAGCCTCAAGCACAGCTTCGACCTCGGCTTCGAATACAGCAACATCAAGCAGGACAAAGACGGCTACACCCAGTCGGGCGTGCCGACCAGCGCGACCTGCACCGGCCTGTCGGTGGTGTGCGCCTCGCTGTGGGACCCGGACCCGCACACCGATTACACGGGCCGCCTGACCCGCAACAACAATCCGGCCCGCTACAACACCGACACCATCGCGCTCTACGGCTTCGACACCATCAAGTTCAACGAGCAGTGGCAGGCCAGCCTGGGGCTGCGCTGGGACAACTACCGCACCAGCGGCAGCAACATCGCCCGCGGCCGCAACGACCCGGCCGGCACGCCCGCGTTCTACAGCACCAGCCGCGAGGACAACCTCTTCAACTACCAGATCGGCCTGGCCTACAAGCCCCTGCCCAACGGCACGATCTACGCCACCTACGGCACCTCCTCGACGCCGTCGGCCATCGCCGCCGGCGCCATCAGCGACGCCGCGTCGGCCGTGAGCGAGTCGCTGGAGCCCGAAAAGAGCCGCACGGTGGAACTGGGCACCAAGTGGGACGTGTTCGACGACCGCCTGACGCTGTCGGCGGCCGCCTTCCAGGACATCCGCAAGAACACCAGCGTGGCCGTGTCGGCCACCGAGACCGAGCAGATCGGCGAGGCCAAGGTGCGCGGCATCGAACTGGGCTTCTCCGGCAGCATCACGCCGCGCTGGAACGTGTTCGGCGGCTACACATTCATGGACAGCGAAATGACCAAGGGCGCCTTCAACAGCGGCGCCGTGGGCCAGGACCTGCCCAACACCCCGCGCAACGCCTTCAGCCTGTGGACCACCTACAAGGTGCTGCCCAAGCTGACGGTGGGCGGCGGCGCCTACTACGTGGACAAGGTGTACGGCAACTCGGATTCGAGCAAGAACCCCGACGGCACGCCCAAGGCGCGCTGGGTGCCCTCGTACTGGCGCTTCGACGCGATGGCGTCGTATGAATTCAACCCGAACGTGTCGGCCCAGCTGAACGTGATGAACATCTTCGACGAGACGTATTACACCAAGGCCTATGCCGCGCACTATGCGGCGCTGGGCGGCGGGCGTGCGGCGTTGCTGTCGCTGCGTGTGCGGTATTGACGGGAGAAGGGGAGGCGCCTGCCGCGAAAGGCGGCGGCTGGCGCCGCCCGATGGGTTTCGCGCGCTCGAGCGGATCGGTTCGGTCGACGTTCATCGCGAACCGGTATCGTAGGATGGGTGTAGCGCGGCAATCGGCGGACAAGAACGCCGGTGCGCAACGCGCGCAACCCATCAGCCGGCTTTATTTCATTACCCCTCGAACCAGCTCAACACCCCGTCCAGCCCCGACACGTTGAGCGCATAACGCGTCTGCTGGCGCACCAGCGGCTTGGCGTGGTAGGCCACCGGAAAACCGGCCGCGGCCAGCATCTTCAGGTCGTTGGCGCCGTCGCCCATGGCGATGATCTGTTCCTGGGCGGCGCCATGGCGGCGCGCGAATTCGCGCAGGTGCATGGCCTTGGCGTCGGCGTCGAGGATGTCGCCCAGCACCTTGCCGGTCAGCACGCCGTTGTCGATCTCCAGCGTGTTGGCGTGCGCGCTGTCGAGCTTGAGGCGTTCGCGCAGGCGGTCGGTGAAGAAGGTGAAGCCGCCCGAGACCAGCAGCACCTTGATGCCGGCGGCCTGGGCCGTGGAGATGAGGCGTTCCGCGCCGGGGTTCAGGCGCAGCTTTTCCGCGTAGACCTGGTCCAGCGCCTCGGCCGGCACGCCCTCGAGCAGGGCGACGCGGCGCCGCAGGCTTTCGGCGAAGTCCTTGATCTCGCCGCGCATCGCGGCCTCGGTGATTTCCGAGACCTTGTCTTTCACGCCGACCACGCCCGCGATCTCGTCGATGCATTCGATGTTGATCAGCGTGGAGTCCATGTCCATGGCCAGCACCTTGCAGTCCGACAGCTTCAGCCCGGCGGGCAGGAAGGCGGTGTCGATGCCGCGGCCCTCGGCCCACGCCACGACCTCGGCGCGGGTGGACTCGTCGTGCTGCACGTCGAGCAGGCGGGCGGCGGTGGCGCTGATGCGCGCGATGCCCTGCGCCTGGGCCAGGGCCGCGAGCTGTTCCGCGTGTTCGGCGCTCAGGGCGGGGGATTGGACGACTAGGTGGTGGGTGGTCATGGGGTTCGGGTGATGGCTACGGTTACTTCAGGGCGCGCAGCACGGCGCGCACGGCGTCGACGCGGGCCGGCACCTGCGCGGCCTTGATCTCGACCCGTAATTTATCCTGTCCCGCCAGTTTGATGTGGCGCTGGCGCTGGACCAGCTCGATGATCCTGGCCGGGTCGACCGAGGTCTTGGCGCCGAACTGCAGCAGCGCCTGGGTTTCGCTGGCGTCGATCTTGACCACGCCCAGCGGCTGCGCCGCCAGGCGCAGGCGATGCGTGGCCAGCAGGGTCTGCGCGGCTTCGGGCAGCTTGCCGAAGCGGTCGATCAGCTCTTCCTGGATGTGGATCAGGTCGTCCTCGCCCGCGGCGTGCGCCAGGCGCTTGTAGATGCCCAGGCGCGCGTGCACGTCGGCGCAATAGTCCGAGGGCAGCAGCGCCGGCGCGTGCAGGTTGACCTCGCAGGCCAGGTTGAAGGGCGCTTCCAGGTCGGGTTCTTCGCCGGCGCGCAGCGCGCGCACGGCCTCGTTGAGCATCTCGTTGTACATGGAGAAGCCCACCTCCTGGATATTGCCCGACTGCGAGTCGCCCAGCACCTCGCCGGTGCCGCGGATTTCGAGGTCGTGCATGGCCAGGTAGAAGCCCGAGCCCAGTTCCTCCATCGCCTGGATCGCTTCCAGCCGCTTCTTGGCGTTGCTGGTGATGGCGTCTTCGCCGGGCGTCAGCAGATAGGCGTAGGCCTGGTGGTGCGAGCGCCCGACCCGTCCGCGCAGCTGGTGCAGCTGGGCCAGGCCGAAGCGGTCGGCCCGGTGGATCACGATGGTGTTGGCGCTGGGCACGTCGATGCCGGTCTCGATGATGGTGGTGCACAGCAGCACGTTGTAGCGCTGCTGGTAGAAGCCCTTCATCACCTGTTCCAGCTCGCGCTCGGGCATCTGGCCGTGGGCCACGGCGATGCGGGCCTCGGGCACCAGTTCTTCGAGGCGGGCGCGGCGGTTGTGGATGGTCTCGACCTCGTTGTGCAGGAAATAGCACTGGCCGCCGCGCTTGAGCTCGCGCAGCAGCGCCTCGCGCAGCGTGCTGCCGTCCTCGCGGCGCACGAAGGTCTTGATGGCCAGGCGTTTCTGCGGCGCGGTGGCGATGACCGAGAAATCGCGTATGCCTTCCAGCGACATGCCCAGGGTGCGCGGAATCGGCGTGGCCGTCAGGGTCAGCACGTCGACCTCGGCGCGCAGCGCCTTCAGCGCCTCTTTCTGGCGCACGCCGAAACGGTGCTCCTCGTCGATGATGACCAGGCCCAGGCGCTTGAACTTCACGTCCTTGGACAGGATCTTGTGGGTGCCGATGACGATGTCCACGCGCCCGTCGTTGATGCCCTCGATGGCGGCCGACACTTCCTTGGCCGAGCGGAAGCGCGACAGCTCGACCACCCGCACCGGCCAGTCGGCGAAGCGGTCGGAGAAGGTCTGCGCGTGCTGCTCGGCCAGCAGCGTGGTGGGACAGAGCAGGGCGACCTGCTTGCCGTTGGCCACGGCCAGGAAGGCGGCGCGCAGCGCCACCTCGGTCTTGCCGAAGCCCACGTCGCCGCACACCAGCCGGTCCATGGGGCGTCCGGAGGTCATGTCGGCGATGACGGCCTCGATGGCGGCGGCCTGGTCGGCGGTCTCCTCGAAGCCGAAGCCTTCGGCGAAGGCCTGGTAGTCGTTGAGCGGCAGGTTGAAGGCGTA
The DNA here is from genome assembly GCF_057359325.1 of Achromobacter sp. MUI-25009338. Classification (NCBI taxonomy): domain Bacteria; kingdom Pseudomonadati; phylum Pseudomonadota; class Betaproteobacteria; order Burkholderiales; family Alcaligenaceae; genus Achromobacter; species Achromobacter sp. MUI-25009338. Next base: position 4,596,902 of record NZ_CM170627.1, on the reverse strand, counting down.
GCCTTCGCGCGCGGCGCGCTGGGCGTAGAGCGCCAGCAGCTCGGCGGCGGTGTCGCGCACCTGCTTGGCGGCCTTGCGGCGCGCCTTGTCCCATTGGCCCGAGCCCAGCTGGTGCAGCGGCGCGGCCTCGGGGTCGGCGCCGCTGTAGCGCGCGATCACGTGCAGCTGCGAGACCGGCACGTACAGCGTGCTGCCGCTGGCGTATTCGAGGTGGAGGAACTCCATCCCGCCTTCGCCCATGTCCATGTTGACCAGGCCGTGGTAGCGGCCGATGCCGTGCTGCGCGTGGACCACCGGGTCGCCCTCGCGCAGTTCGGACAGGTCGCGCACCATCGCCTCGACGTTGCTGGCGCGCTCCTGGTCGCGCTTGCCGCGCCGGCCCGTGGCCGCCAGGCCCGGGTAGAGGTCGTTCTCGGTCAGGAAGGCCAGGTTGGCCTGGGGCAGCTGGAAGCCCGTGGACAGCGGCGCGGCGACGATGCCGAAATGCGCGTCCGAGGCCAGGAAGGCCTCGATGGCGTCGGGCTGCGCGTCCGGGGTGAGGCCGAATTCGTTCAGCATCTGCACCAGCGTCTCGCGCCGGCCGGCGGAGTCCGCGCACAGCAGCACGCGCGTCTGGCTGCCCGCCACCAGCGCGCGCAGCTTGGCGATGGGGTCGTCCGAGCGCCGCGCCACGCTGACGTCGGGGGCGGCGCGGAAATCCGGATGCGGCTGGCCGGAGCTGAGCGCCAGCCGGCGGAAGGCCTTCAGGCCGGCGTAAAGCGCCTCGTTGTCCAGGAACAGCGCCGAAGGCGGCAGCACCGGGCGTTCGCGGTCGCTTTTCAGAAAGCCGTAGCGGCTGGCGGTGTCCTGGTTGAAGCGCTGGATGGCGTCGTCGATATCGCCGACGGTGACCGTGACGGTGCCTTCGGTCAGGTAGTCGAACAGCGTGGCCGTGTCCTCGAAGAACAGCGGCAGGTAGTACTCGACGCCGGCGAACGGAATGCCGTTGCCGATGTCCTTGTACGGCAGCGCGCGCGAGGGATCGCCCTCGAACACTTCGCGAAAGCGCGCGCGAAAACGCGTGCGCGCCTCGTCGTCCATCGGGAATTCGCGTCCCGGCAGCAGCTGCACCTCGCGCACCGGGTACAGGCTGCGCTGCGTGTCCACGTCGAAGCTGCGGATGGTCTCGATTTCGTCGTCGAACAGGTCCAGGCGGTAGGGCACCGCCGATCCCATGGGGAACAGGTCGATCAGGCCGCCGCGCAGGCAGAATTCGCCGGGCGCCGTCACCTGCGTGACGTGGTTGTAGTTGGCCAGCGTCAGCTGCGCGCGCAGCGCGGCTTCGTTGAGTTTGTCCTTCTGCCTGAAGGAAAAGGTGTAGGCCGCCAGGAACGCGGGCGGCGCCAGCCGGTACAGCGCGGTGGTGATCGGCACCGTCAGCACGTCCACCGATTTGGTCATCAGCGCGTGCAGCGTGTGCAGGCGTTCCGAGATCAGGTCCTGGTGCGGCGAGAACGCGTCGTAGGGCAGGGTTTCCCAGTCGGGCAGCTGGCGCACGCGCAGTTCGGGCGCGAACAGCTGGATCTCTTCGGCCAGGCGCTGGGCCTCGACCGGCTCGGCGGTCAGGATGACCAGCGGCGCCGCGGCCTGGCGCGCCAGGTCGGCCAGCAGCCAGGCGTCGCCGGAACCGGGCGGGCGCGGTTGCGCGTAGCGCGCGCCGGGCTTGAGCGCGGACAGGGTGGGAGCCGTGGCGGGGACGGGGGCGACGAGAGTGGGGGAGGGCATCAGGCTGGCAGCAGGCATCAAGCGGAAGATTATAAAATCACCGCACCATGTCTGCCTCCATCATCGCAATCGTGCCTGCCGCCGGCGTCGGCGCCCGCGCCAGCCGGCCCGGACACGAAGCCGTGCCCAAGCAATATCGCCCCTTGTCCGGCCAGCCCATGCTGCGCCACGCGGTGTCCGCGCTGCTGGCCGACGACCGCATTTCCCAGGTGCGCGTGGCCGTGACGCCGGGCGACGGCTGGGTGGACGCGGCGCTGGCCGGGCTGCCCCGCACCGTGTGGCGGGCCTGCGGCGGCGCGACGCGCGCCGACACCGTGGCCGGCGCGCTGGCCGACAGCGGCGTCGCCGACGACACCTGGGTGCTGGTGCATGACGCCGCGCGCCCCGGGCTGCCGGCGGCCGCGCTGGCCCGGCTCATCGACGCCTGCCTGGCCGATCCGGTGGGCGGGCTGCTGGCGCTGCCGGTGGCGGACACGGTCAAGTCCGGCGACGCGCGCGTGGAGCGCACGCTGGACCGCAACGGCCTGTGGCTGGCGCAGACCCCGCAGATGTTCCGCGCCGGCGTGCTGCGCGATGCGCTGACGGCGGCCTCGGTAAGCGGCGCCGCCGTCACCGACGAGGCCTCCGCGATCGAGGCGGCCGGCTATGCGCCGCTGCTCGTGCCGGGCGCCTTGCGCAACTTCAAGGTGACCTGGCCGGATGATTTCGAACTGATGGAAAAATGGCTATGAGCATTCCCTTTCGCGTCGGGCAGGGCTTTGACGTGCACGCCCTGGTCGAGGGCCGTCCGCTGATCATCGGCGGCGTCACGATTCCCCACACGCACGGCCTGCTGGGCCATTCCGATGCCGACGTGCTGCTGCACGCCATCACCGACGCGCTGCTGGGCGCGGCCGGCCTGGGCGACATCGGCCGCCACTTTCCCGACACCGACCCGGCCTTCAAGGGCGCCGACAGCCGCGTGCTGCTGCGCGAGGCGATGGCGCGGGTGCGCAAGGCAGGCTGGACGCCGGTCAACATCGACGCCACGCTGCACGCGCAGGCGCCCAAGATCGGCCCGCATGCGCCGGCCATGGTGAAGAACATCGCCGCCGACACCGGGCTGGCGGAAACCGAAGTCAACATCAAGGCCAAGACCAACGAAGGCCTGGGCTATCTGGGCAGGAAGGAAGGGATCGCGGCGACGGTCGTCGCGCTGCTGGCGCGAGCCTGACCCCGGAGGGGGCCAGGCTGCGCAGGGAGTACCGGGCGGCGGGGGAGCCGCCCGCGGGCCTTAGGCCTTGCCTTGGGCCGCCAGCGCCAGGGCGGCGGCGTTGACGACTGCGGCGATGCGGCCGACGTCGCGCATCTGTTCGACCGACAGGCCGTCGTTCTTCAGGTTCTCGTAGTGCGAAGCCACGCAGAAATGGCACTTGCCGATGATGGAGGCGGCCAGCGCGAACAGCTCGAAGCGCTTTTTCTCGACGCCGCCGTGGGTGGCGTAGGCGTTCATGCGCAGCTGCGCGGGCAGGCTCTTCAACTGGGCGTCGCCGGTCATTTCCACGTAGGGATACCAGGTGTTGTTCATGCCCATCAGGGACGAAGCGGTCAGCGCGGCGTTGGCGTCGGTTTCCGACAGGCCGCTCTTGAAGGCTTCGACCAGCGCCGGGCTGCGCGCGGCGAAGGCGGCCGACAGGGCGGCGCCGACGGCGTCTTCGGGCGCCAGGGTCGAACGGGCGATCACGGCGTCCAGATTCAGGCGGATGTCCTTGGCCCAATCCGGCAGTTGATCCTTAATGGTGGCGAGAAATTCCATAGTTTTTACCTATCATCTAGCGCAGTTAAAGCCCAGCGCGGGACCTGCTGGGCAGATCCCGGGCCGGGCTGGAAATTACAGCGTGGCGCCGCCAACCGAGCGGTTGCACGGGCACAGCTCGTCGGTTTGCAGGCCGTCGAGCAGACGCAGGACTTCTTCGGGGTTACGGCCGACGTTCAGGTTGTTCACCGAAACGTGCTGGATCGTGTTGTCCGGGTCGACGATGAACGTGGCGCGCAGGGCAACGCCAGCGCCCTTTTCACGCACGCCCAGCTGGTCGATCAGGGCGCCGGTGGTGTCGCCGAATTGGTAGTGACCCAGCTTGTTCAGGTCCGGGTGCTCACGGCGCCATGCCAGCTTGACGAATTCGTTGTCGGTGGAGCCGCCCAGCAGAACGGCGTCGCGGTCTTCGAAATCCTTGGCCAGCTTGTTGAAGCCGACGATTTCGGTCGGGCAAACAAACGTGAAGTCTTTCGGGTAGAAGTAGATCACCTTCCACTTGCCGGGGAACGAGCTTTCGGTGATGTCTTCGAATGCCGACACGCCGTTTTCTTCGTGTTGGTTGAAGCCGGGCTTGACGCCGGTGACCTTGAAGGGCTCGAGTTTGTCGCCAACAGTTTTCATGTTTACTCCCAGTTTGTCGGTGAAATTAAGGCACTGCCTCAAACCCCAAATTCTACGCTATGGATTGTCGTTGTCTAATTGATAATTCCTAAACTTGGCTTTGGGCAACTCTATCCGGGCGGTCAGGCCGCCGCCCTCGCGGGCGAGCATGCGCAACGAGCCGCCCACATGCTTGAGCAGGCGCTCGACGATGGCCAGGCCCAGGCCGGCGCCGCTGACGCCGGTGCGCGCCGCCTCGCCGCGCGAGAACGGCCGCAGCAGGCGGTCGACGTCCTCGGGGGCGATGCCGGGGCCGCGGTCGGACACCTCGATCGCGATCATGGCGCCGTCGGCCTGCAGCGTCATGGTCAGATGGGCCATGCCGTCGGGCGAGCGGCCGTAGCGGCGGGCGTTCTCGATCAGGTTGCTGACGATACGCTTGAGATCCAGCGCCGTGATGCGGGCCCGCAGGCCCGGCTCCAGCGAGGCGTCCAGTTCGCCGCCCAGCGACGCGGTATGGCTGCGTTCGCGCTCGTAGAGTTCGGCCAGCACGGCGGAAATGTCGGTGGCCAGCTGCGGCAGCGTGCCGGCCGGGCGCGCGTACTCCATCAGCTGTCCGATACTGTGGTCGATCTGGCCCAGGTCTTCGTCGATGGCCTGACGGGCGTCCTCGGACACGCCGCTCAGCTCGATCTCCAGCCGCATGCGCGCCAGCGGCGTGCGCAGGTCGTGCGAAATCCCCGCCAGCATCAGTTCCCGGTCGGCTTCCGCCTGTCTGAGATCCTTGGCCATGCGGTTGAAGGAAGCGTTCAGGTCGCGGATTTCCAGCGGCCCCTGCTCGGGCAGGGCGGCCGGCGTCTCGCCGCGCGAAAGCACCTGGGCGGCGCGCGCCAGCCGCGACAGCGGCCGGTTGACGAAGCCCACGCTGACCGCGGCTCCCACCAGAGACAGCAGCAGCGCCGTGGCGCCCCAGCCCAGCCATTCGATCCCGCCCGTCAGGCCGATCTGCTCGCGCTCGAACACCAGCCAGTACAGGTCTTTCTCTATCTGGAAGCTGACCCAGAAGCCGGGCACCTGGTTCACGCCCCAGGCGATCTGCGTCTCGGGGCCGAAGCGCGTGCGGATGTGCTGGGCCACGCGCTGCCAGTAGTCGTCGTCGGGCAGGGCTTCGGCGAAGTCCGTGACCTCGCGCGGATAGACCTGGATGCCTTCGTTGGTGGCCAGGTCCAGCAGCAGCTTGCTGCGCTCGTCGTTATGGGAATAGATCAGCGCGGTGCGCGTGATATTGACGGCCGTGATCACCCGCTGCGCCATTTGATTGGCGCGCGGTCCCAGCTCCATGCTGAAGAAGACTTGTAGCCACGCGCCCAGGCTGACGAGCATCAGCGCGGCGAGCAACAGGAACGTGCGGCCGAACAAGCCGAGCCGCAAACGTGAAGTCAGGTTCCTGAAGGTTCTGCGCAAGCGGGGCACGAGGCTGCGCTCCTGCCCGGGGCGGGCGAGCCGGTCAGCTGCCACCGTCCGGCACGAACACGTATCCCAGGCCCCAGACGGTCTGGATGAATACGGGCTTGGACGGATTCGGTTCGATCAGCTTGCGCAGGCGCGAGATCTGGACGTCGAGGCTGCGGTCGAAGGCTTCGTATTCGCGGCCACGGGCCAGCTCCATGAGCTTGTCGCGCGACAGCGGGATCTTCGGGTGGCGCGCAAACACCTTGAGCACCGAGAATTCGCCCGTGGTGATGGGGACTTGTTCGCCGTTGCGCGTGAGCGTGCGGGTCGACAGGTTCAGCACATAGGGGCCGAACGCGATGGATTCGTTCTCCTGGCTGGGGGCGCCGGGGTGTTCCTCGGTGCCGCGGCGGCGCAGGATCGCATTGATCCGCGCGAGCAGTTCCCGGGGGTTGAACGGCTTGGACAGGTAATCGTCCGCGCCCATCTCCAGGCCGACGATGCGGTCGATCTCTTCCGCCTTGGCCGTCAGCATGATGATGGGGGTATTGTCATGGCCACCGCGCAGCCGGCGGCAGATGGACAGGCCATCCTCACCGGGCAGCATCAGGTCCAGCACGAGCAGGTCGAAATGCTCGCGTTGCCAGAGCTTGCCCATCTCTTTCGCGTCTTCGGCAACGAAAACGTTGAATCCCTGCTCGGACAAATACCGGCGCAGCAGATCGCGCAAGCGCGGATCATCGTCGACGACGAGGATTTTTCGGGTGGGGGTGGTGTTTTGCGTATTCATGGCCGGAAATGTAACAGTGGCAAGAACCAGCGGCTAGTGGGCGTTCACAAGATATTACACATTGCGATCCATGGTTGAAATCCCCCTAATAACCGGGGGCGGAGCCGCCGTATTTCGTACAATCTGCATCTATGGAACTAAACCTGCTGGCCCTGGAAACCTCTTCGTCCCGCTGCGGCGTGGCCCTCTTGCGCGCGGCCGACGGCCGGGTGGAGGTCAGCGTCAGGGAGCACGAGGGCTCCCAGGAGCACGCGGAACGGCTTTTGCCCATGGCCAGCGAGCTGCTCGCGGCCAGCGGGCTGGCCCCGGACGCCCTGCATGCGGTGGCCTTCGGCCAGGGGCCGGGCGGCTTCACGGGGCTGCGCGTGGCCTGCGGCGTGGCCCAGGGCATGGGGCTGGGGCTGGGCATTCCGGTGTTACCCATTGTCTCTCATATGGCGGTCGCCGCCCAGGTGGACGCGACCCCTGCCGACGCCATCGTGGTGGCGCTGGACGCCCGCATGAATGAAGTCTATCTGGCCGTGTACCGGCGGCTGGAGGGGACCGACGGCGAAACCGGCTGGGATACCCTGCAGGCGCCGCTGCTGATCGCGGCGGCCGAGGTCGCGCCCTGGACCGAACATCATCTGCCCGGCTGGTCGGCGCGCGCGGGCCGTCCGCTGAACGCGGTGCTGGCCGGCGACGCCTGGGACGCCTACGCGGCCGACATGGCGGCGCCCGCGGACTGGCGCCGCGCCGCCGGCGCGCAGCGGCCCGAGGCGGCCAGCGTGGCGCGCCTGGCGCGCCAGGGCTGGCTGCGCGGCGAGGCCGTGGCCCCGGAACTGGCCGCGCCGCTCTACGTGCGCGACAAGGTGGCTTTCACCACCGCCGAACGCCTGCGCGGCGAGGGCGGCAATCCCAAGGCCCGGCCCGCGCTGGCGCCCTGGGTGCCGCAGCCCATGACCGACGCCGACCTGGACGAGGTGGTGGCGCTGGAGGCGCACGTGCAGGCCTTTCCCTGGACCCGCGGCAATTTCGCCGACGCGCTGGCGGCCGGCTACGGCGCCTGGGTGCTGCGCCGCGAAGGCCGGCTGGCGGGGTTCTGCATCGTCATGCACGCGCCCGACGTGGCGCATCTGCTGGTGATCGCGGTGGACAAGGCGCTGCACCGCCAGGGCCTGGGCGGCCTGCTGCTGGACTGGTGCGAGCAGCAGGCGCGCGAACACGGACTCGAAGGCGTGCTGCTGGAAGTGCGCCCCTCCAATGCATCGGCCGTTTCTTTCTACAAGCGTCACGGCTACCTGCAGATCGGCGTGCGCCGCGGCTACTATCCGGCCGAGAAGGGCGGACGCGAAGACGCCCTGGTCATGCAGAAGCGCGTTGCGGCGGCGGGAGCGGCCGCATGATGCCGCCCGTCGCGCCCCGGCCGCCCAGCGTCAACCCGCTGCAGCGCTTCTGGCTGCGCGAGATCGGCATGGAACGTTTGTGGCTGCGCCCGACGCCGGCCGCCGAGCAGCCCGCGCCCCAGCCCCAAGTCCCTGTTTCCAAACCGGTTTTGCCGGCCGAAGCGCCCGCCGCGCCCGCAAGCGCGCCGGCGCCGGCCCGCCCGGCCGCGGCCGAACCCGCGGCGCCGCCCGCGACCGGGCGTCCGGGCATTCCGGCTTCCATCCTGAACCGCAGAGGCCCGCCGCCGCGCCCGGCGCCCAAGGTGGCCGAGGAAGCGCCGCCGCCGGCGCCGATTCCGGTGGCCGAGGCCGTCCGCAACGCCAGCCTGGACGAAATGCGCGAACAGGTCGTGGCCTGCGAGGCCTGCGGCCTGTGCAAGGGGCGCCGCAACGCGGTGTTCGGCCACGGCGGCCAGCCCACGCGCTGGCTGGTGGTGGGCGAAGCGCCGGGCGAGCAGGAGGACCGGCAGGGGCAGCCCTTCGTGGGCCGCTCGGGCCAGTTGCTCGACGCCATGCTGTCGGCCGTGTCCATGAGCCGCGAGCGCGACGTCTTCATCACGAACGTGATCAAGTGCCGCCCGCCCGGTAACCGCAATCCCAAGCCCGAGGAAATCGCCGCCTGCAGCCCGTACCTGATGCGGCAGATCGCGCTGCTCAAGCCGCAGCGCATCCTGGTGCTGGGCCGTTTCGCGGCCCAGACGCTGCTGGGCACGGACGCCACCATCGGCAGCCTGCGCGGCCGCATCCATCAACTGAAGACCGAGGACGGCCAGCAGATCCCGGTCGTGGTCAGCTACCACCCGGCCTATCTGCTGCGCAGCCCCGCCGAGAAGGCGCGCGCCTGGCAGGACCTGAAGCTGGCGGCCCGCATGGACTGAGGCCGCCGGCCGCGCAGACGAAAAAAAACCGGGCGCCAGCCCGGTTTTTCTTTGCAGCGTCCGTATTCAGTGCGAGGAATCCAGCGCGCGGCCGTGGCCTTCCTGGCCGATCTGCTCATGCAGTTCGGGGTTGGCCTGCAGATTGCGCTTGCTCCAGCGCATGAACACCACCATCAGCACGGTGACCACGGTGCCGAAGATCACGATGATCAGGTTGATCGGCAGTTGCAGCCACAGCAGCAGGGTGTACATCGCCACCATGAGCAGGATGTTGAGCTGTTCGTTGAAATTCTGCACGGCGATCGAATGGCCGGCCGACAGCAGCACGTGGCCGCGGTGCTGCAGCAGCGCGTTCATGGGCACCACGAAGAAGCCGGCCAGCCCGCCGGTGATCAGCAGCAGCAGGTAGACGCTCCAGGGCGAATACACCAGCGGCATCAGCAGCACCACCAGGCCCATGGCGGCGCCGACGGGCAGCACGGCCAGCGCGCGGCGCAGCGGGATGCGGCCGGCCAGGATGGAGCCGACCACCGTGCCCAGGGCGGCCACGCCCATCAGCATCGAGGCCTTGTCCAGCTGGTATCCGAGGTGGCTGCGGCCCCATTCGATGACGATGAGCTGCAGCGTGGCGCCGGCGCCCCAGAACAGGGTCGTGACCGCCAGCGAGATCTGGCCCAGCTTGTCCTTCCACAGCACACAGACATAGCCCCAGAAGGTGCGGACCAGGCGGACCGGGTTCTTCTGCTGCGGCGGGTAGCGCACGTGGGTGTGCGGAATCATCAGGTTGCACAGCGCCGCCAGCAGATACACGAAGGCGATGACCAGGATCGCGGCCTCGGCCGGGGTGTGGACCAGGCTGCCGATGAACGAGTGGCTGAGCAGGGCGGTCGAGACGGAAGACGAAATCAGCAGGCCGCCCAGCACGGTGCCCAGGATGATGGAGAAGACCGTCAGGCCCTCGATCCAGCTATTGCCTTTGACCAGCATGGCCGGGGGCAGCATTTCGGTCACGATGCCGTACTTGGCCGGGGAATAGGCCGCCGCGCCGATGCCCACGATGCCGTAGGCGACACAGACGAGATAGGTCTGGTAGTGGGGCGGAATGCCGATATTGGCGTAGGAGAACATCAGCAGGCAGCCGCCCACCTTCAGTGCATTGGTGGAGAACATCACGCGGCCCTTGGGGAAGGAATCCGCCAGCGCCCCGACGAAGGCGGCCAGCACCACATACGCCAGCGCGAACGACCATTTCATCATGGGGGCCAGCCAGTCGGGCCCGTGCAGCTCCTGTATCAAGGCGATGGCTGCGATGAACAGCGCATTGTCCGCCAATGATGAGAAGGCCTGCGCGGCCATGACCAGATAGAAACCACGTTTCAAGAATGTCCCCGTGCTTGGGCCGGAGTCCGGCCGGTCCGCGTGAAAATTTTGTGTGTCGTGCCAAAAAGTGTCAGGGAGTATAGCCGGACGCCAGGCGGCGGCCATTGCGCGTTTGCCCGCGTGTTGACCGTTGCTAACGTTCTGGCCGGGGGCGCCTGCGGTATCATACGGACCATATGAGAGCCGGCCCTGAATGGGCCGGTTTGCAATCTGCGCGGCAGGTCCAGGTCCCCAGGTCCATTAACGCCTTTGGTTCAACCCCTCCGTCGTCACCCATCGTACTGTGCGTCTTACTCAGCTCAAACTCGCCGGCTTCAAGTCTTTCGTCGATCCCACCGTGATTCCCGTGCCCAGCCAGCTGGTGGGCGTGGTGGGTCCCAATGGCTGCGGCAAGTCGAACATCATCGACGCCGTGCGCTGGGTGCTGGGCGAGGCCAAGGCCTCGGAGCTGCGCGGCGAGTCCATGCAGGACGTCATCTTCAACGGCTCGGGCAACCGCAAGCCGGCCGCCCGGGCCTCGGTGGAAATGGTGTTCGACAACAGCGAAGGACGCGCCGCCGGCCAATGGAGCAGCTACGCCGAAATCGCCGTGCGCCGCGTCCTGACCCGCGACGGCACCAGCAGCTACTTCGTCAATAACCAGCAGGTCCGCCGCCGCGACATCCACGACATCTTCCTGGGCACAGGCCTGGGCGCCCGCGGCTACGCCATCATCGGCCAGGGCATGATCAACCGCCTGATCGAGGCGCGCCCCGAAGAACTGCGGGTGTTCCTCGAAGAGGCGGCCGGCGTGTCGCGCTACAAGGAACGCCGCCGCGAGACCGAGAACCGCCTGTCCGACACCCGCGAGAACCTGACCCGGGTCGAGGACATCCTGCGCGAACTCAACAGCCAGCTCGAAAAGCTGGAGGCGCAGGCCGAAGTGGCCACGCGCTACCGCGAGCTGCAGGCCGACGGCGAAAAGAAGCAGCACGCGCTATGGCTCCTGAAGGAAACCGGGGCGCGCGAAGAGCGCGCCCGGAAGGCCCAGGAAATGGCGCAGGCCCAGAACGAACTGGAAGCCGCCATCGCCGGCCTGCGGGCGGGCGAGGCGGCGCTGGAGTCGCGGCGCCAGGCCCATTACGCGGCCAGCGACGCGGTCCACACGGCCCAGGGCGCGCTGTACGAAGCCAATGCCCAGGTCAGCCGCCTGGAGGCCGAGATCCGCCACGTGGTGGATTCGCGCAACCGCCTGCAGGCGCGCCGCGAGCAGCTGCAGCAGCAGATCGGCGAATGGACCGCCCAGCGCGAGCACTGCACCGAGCAGATCGCCCAGGCCGAGGACGACCTGGCGACCGGCGCGGCCCGCACCGAAGAGGCGCGCGCCAAGGCCGAGGACGCCCAGGCCGCGCTGCCGGCCATCGAACAGCGCGTGCGCGAAGCCGCCTCCGGACGCGACGAGATGCGCGCCGCGCTGGCCCGGGTCGAGCAGAACCTGGCCCTGGTCGCCCAGACCCAGCGCGACGCCGACCGCCAGATGCAGTCCCTGGAGCAGCGCCGCGAACGCCTGCAGCAGGAACTGCGCGAACTGCACAGCCCCGACCCCGTGCGCCTCGAACAGCTGGCCGGCGACCGCCTGGCCGGCGAGGACCAGCTCGAGGAAGCCCAGCAGGAACTGGCCGCCCTGGAAGGCCGGGTGCCGGAAGCCGACGCCGAGCGCAGCCGCGCCCAGGCCGCCGCCCAGACCGAGGCGCAGAACCTGGCGCGCCTGGAGGCCCGCCTGTCGGCGCTGGTCAAGCTGCAGGAAGACGTGCAGAAGCAGGGGGCGCTGGAGCCCTGGCTGGCAAAGCACGAACTGGCCGGCCTGGCGCGCCTGTGGCAGAAGCTGCACGTCGAGCCGGGTTGGGAAACCGCCCTGGAGGCCGCCCTGCGCGAACGCATGGCCTCCATGGAAGTGCGCAGCCTGGACTGGGCCCACGCCTTCGCCGAGGACGCGCCGCCGGCGCGCCTGGCGTTCTATCAATTGCCCGTGGCCGCGCCCACGCCGCCGGCCCCGGCCGGGCTGACCCCGCTGGCCAGCCTGCTGCGCATCACCGATCCCGACCTGCGCACGCTGCTCAACGAGTGGCTGGGCGGCGTCTACACGGCCCCCGACCTGACCCAGGCCCTGGCCATGCGCGCCAGCCTGCCGGCCGGCAGCGCCTGCGTGGTCAAGGCCGGCCACCTGGTCGACGCGCACAGCGTGCGCTTCTACGCGCCGGACTCCGAACAGGCCGGCCTGCTGGCCCGCCAGCAGGAAATCGAAAACCTGCAGCGCGAGATCAAGGCCCAGCAGCTCATCGCCGACCAGGCGCGCGCCGCGGTGGCCCGCGCCGAGGCCGGCTGGCAGCAGGTGTCGCAGGCCATCGCGCCGGCGCGCCAGCGGGTCGCCGAGGTCACCCGCCGGGTCCACGACATCCAGCTCGAACATTCGCGCCTGCAGCAGCAGGCCGAACAGTCGGGCGAGCGCGCCTCGCGCCTGCGCCAGGACCTGGAGGAAATCAAGGTCCAGGAAGAAGACCTGCGCGCCACCCGCGAAGAGGCCGAAGCGCGCTTCGAGACGCTGGACGAGGAACTGGCCGAGCACCAATCCCGCTTTGCCGACGCCGAAATGGACGGCGAGACCCTGGCCGCCCAGGCCGAGGCCGCCCGCAACGCCCTGCGCGAGCTGGAACGCGCCGCCCAGGAAGCCGAATTCGCCGAACGCAGCATCCAGGTCCGCATCACCGAGCTGCAGCGCAACCAGCAGCTGGCCGCCGACCAGAGCCAGCGCGCCAGCGTCGAACTGGAACAATTGCAGGACGACCTGGCCGAACTGGACGCCTCGGCGTCCCAGGCCGGCCTGCAGGACGCCCTGGAAGTGCGCGCCGAGCGCGAGGAAGCGCTGTCGCGCGCGCGCCAGGAGCTCGAAAACCTCGCGGCCCTGCTGCGCGGCGCCGACGAAGAGCGCATGCAGCAGGAGCAGACCCTGGAACCGCGGCGCGCCCGCATCATGGAATTGCAGCTGCAGGAACAGGCCGCCCGCCTGGCCGAAGAACAGTTCACCGAGCAGCTCAACGCGCGCGAAGTCGACCGCGAGGCCCTGGCCCAGGAACTGGCCAACCAGCCCGACGAATGGCGCCGCGCCAGCTGGCTGCAGTCGGAAGTCGGCCGCATCTCGCGCCAGATCGAGTCGCTGGGCTCGGTCAACCTGGCCGCGCTGGACGAACTCAACACCTCGCGCGAGCGCAAGGGCTTTCTGGATTCGCAGCACCAGGACCTGATGACCGCCATCGAGACCCTCGAGGACGCCATCCGCAAGATCGACCGCGAGACCCGCGAGCTGCTGCAGGAAACCTTCAACGTCGTCAACGGCCACTTCGGCGAGCTCTTCCCCAAGCTGTTCGGCGGCGGCGAGGCCAGGCTGACCATGACGGGCGAGGAAATCCTCGACGCCGGCGTGCAGGTCATGGCCCAGCCTCCGGGCAAGCGCAACAGCACCATCCACCTGCTGTCCGGCGGTGAAAAGGCCCTGACCGCGACCGCCCTGGTGTTCGCGCTGTTCAAGCTCAACCCCGCGCCGTTCTGCCTGCTGGACGAGGTGGACGCGCCGCTGGACGACGCCAACACGGAGCGCTACGCGAACCTGGTCGCCAACATGAGCGAGCAGACCCAGTTCCTGTTCATCTCGCACAACAAGATTGCGATGCAGATGGCCAAGCAACTGATCGGTGTAACCATGCAAGAGCAGGGGGTTTCGCGTATCGTTGCGGTAGATATAGATTCGGCCGTCCAGATGATGGCCTCCGAAGCGGCATAAACCAATACTAAGAAGGGCGCCGGGCGTTTCGGCGCGGGATTGATACATGAGTGATTTGCAGATCGGGCTGATTGCCCTGGGCGTCCTGCTGATACTGCTGGTGCTGGGATTCAACTGGTGGCAGGACCGGCGCGTGCGGCGCAGGATGCAGACCCATTTCCCGGCCTCCGAGCAGGACCCCCTGCTGGGGGCGGGAGCCGCCGCGGGCGGCGCGGCCGCGGCGCGGCGTGAACCCGGCATGGGCGGCGAGCCCGCGCGCGCCCAGCCCGGCCAGCCGGCCCCGGTCGATCCGGGCACGGACGCCGACGACACGGTCGAGCCGGACCCCGCCTGCGAGGTCGTGATCGAAATCAACTTCGCCGAACCGGTGCGCGGCGCCGAGCTGCTGCCCTACATGCAGAGCCTGCGCCACGTGGGCCGCAAGCCCATGCGCGTGTTCGCCGAGACCGACCAGCGCCGCCACCGCGCGCACATCCACGCCGACGAATCCTATGCCTCGATGCAGCTGGCCGTGCTGCTGGCCAACCGCAGCGGTCCGCTGACGGCCATCGAGTGGTCGCAGGCCTGGGCCCGCGCCCAGGACATGGCCGAACGCTTCGACGCCACCATCGAAGGCCCCGACCAGCAGGCCGTGCTGGAGCAGGGCGCCCGCCTGGACGATACCTGCGCCGCGCTGGACACCCAGGTCGGCCTGACCCTGCTGCTGGGCACGGCCCAGCCGGCCGCCGAAGTGCTGGCCGTGGCGCGCGAGATCGGCTTCGTGCCGGACGGCAACCGCCTGGCCTGGCCGGCCGAGAACGGCGTGGCCCGCTTCACGCTGGCGCGCGCCGACGGCGCCGCCTTCGACGCGGGCATGGGCGGCATCGAACGCCTGTACCTGCTGCTCGACGTGCCCTGCAGCCCGGCCGACAGCCGCGCCTTCGGCCGCATGGTCGACGTGGGCCGCGACCTGGCCGCGCGCCTGCGCGCCGAACTGGTCGACGACCAGGGCAAGCCGCTGGCCGAGGGTTCCGAGACGGTCATCGACGAACGGCTGCAGGTGCTGTTCGGCCAGCTGGAACAGGCGGGCCTGCCCGCCGGCAGCGAACGCGCCCAACGGGTCTTTGCTTGAATGAAGACAGGCTCTTCCGGTGAAAGCGCGGCGCAGGCCGCCGCGCGCCTGCGCGCAGAAATCGAACAGCACAACGTCCGCTACTACGTCTACGACGAGCCCTCCATCTCGGATGCCGAGTACGACGGGCTGATGCGCGAACTGCAGGCCCTGGAGGCCGAGCATCCCGAACTGGTCACGCCCGAGTCGCCCACCCAGCGGGTCGGGGCCGCGCCGGTGTCGGCCTTCGGCGCCGTGCGCCACGCGGTGCCCATGCTGTCGCTGGGCAATGCCTTCGACGAGGAAGACGTGCTGGCCTTCGACCGCCGCGTGACCGACACGCTGCGCGGCGCCGGCCTGCTCGGCCCGGCGCAGCAGGCCGATTATTTCTGCGAACTCAAGCTCGACGGGCTGGCCATCAGCCTGCGCTACGAGGACGGCCGCCTGGTGCAGGCCGCCACCCGCGGCGACGGCCAGACCGGCGAGGACGTCACCTCCAACATCCGCACCATCAAGGCGATCCCGCTGCAGCTCAAGGGCCCCGCCCCGAAAGTGCTGGAAGTGCGCGGCGAGGTGCTGATGAACCGCGCCGATTTCGTCAAACTCAACGAAGCCCAGGCCAGGCGCGACGAGAAAGTATTCGTCAACCCGCGCAACGCGGCCGCCGGCAGCCTGCGCCAGCTCGATCCGCGCATCACCGCCAAGCGCCCGCTGCGCTTTTTCGCTTACGGCTGGGGCGAGGTGCATGGCCTGCCGGGCTCGCAGGGCGGCCTGTTCGCCGAGGCCTCGGCCGGCGCCGCCGAGACCTCGCAGCTGCCCGAGAAGTCCCACGGCGCCATGCTGGACTGGCTGGCCTCGCTGGGGTTGCCGGTCAACGTGAAGCACAACCACCGCGCCACCGGCGCGGAGGGCCTGATGGCCTTCTACGCCAAGGTCGGCGCGCTGCGCGCCGAGCTGCCCTACGACATCGACGGCGTGGTCTACAAGGTCGATTCGCTGCCGGCGCAGAAAGTGCTGGGCTTCGTGGCGCGCGCGCCGCGCTTCGCGCTGGCGCACAAGTTCGCCGCCGAAGAAGCCACCACCACGCTGCTGGACATCGAGGTCCAGGTCGGCCGCACCGGCGCCATCACGCCGGTCGCCCGCCTCAAGCCCGTGTTCGTCGGCGGCGTGACCGTCACCAACGCCACGCTGCACAACGAAGACGAAATCCGCCGCAAGGACGTGCGCATCGGCGACACGGTCATCGTGCGCCGCGCGGGCGACGTGATACCCGAGGTGCTGGGACCGGTGCTCGACAAGCGCCCGGACGACGCCCGCGAATTCGCCATGCCCACGGCCTGCCCGGTCTGCGGCTCGGCCATCGAACGCCTGGAAGGCGAGACCATCGCGCGCTGCACCGGCGGCCTGTTCTGCGGCGCCCAGCGCAAGCAGACCCTGTGGCACGCCGCCAGCCGCAAGGCGCTGGACATCGAGGGCCTGGGCGAGAAACTGGTGGACCAGCTGGTCGACAGCGGCCGGGTCAAGACCCTGGCCGACCTGTACAGCCTGCGGCCGCTCGAACTGGTGGGGCTGGACCGCATGGGCCAGAAGTCCGCCGACAACCTGGTCGCCGCCATCGAAAAGGCGCGCACCCCGAGCCTGTCGCGCCTGCTGTTCGCGCTGGGCATTCGCCACGTGGGCGAAACCACGGCGCGCGACGTGGCGCGCCATTTTGGCAGCATCGACGCCATCATGGACGCCGATGAGGAAGCCCTGTCCGCCGTGCCCGACGTGGGCCCGGTGGTGGCGGCCTCGATCCGCCATTTCTTCGCCGAGCAGCACAACCGCGACGTGATCGGGCAGTTGAAGGCCCAGGGCGTGAACCCCGTGGCCGAGGCCGCGCCGCAAGGCACCACGCTGGCCGGCAAGACTTTCGTGCTGACCGGCACCCTGCCCAACTGGACGCGCGAAGAGGCCTCCATGCATATCCAGGCCGCCGGCGGCAAGGTCAGCGGCTCCGTGTCCAAGAAGACCGCCTACGTGGTGGCCGGCGAGGACGCCGGCAGCAAGCTCGCCAAGGCCCAGGAACTGGGCGTGGCGGTGCTGGATGAGGATGGGTTGAAGGCGTTGCTGGGCGTCTGAGCGCCTATCCTGCGTTCGTTGCGCCGATCGTAGGATGGGTGTGGCGCGGCAAGATCCGGACAAGAACGCCACCGCTGTACGCGCGAAACCCATCAGGCGGCGCCAGCCGCCGCTTTTCTGGGCACGAAAAAAAGCCGGCTTTCGCCGGCTGATGGGTTACGCGCGTTGAGCGGTCGAGTGCTTGCGCAGAATCTCTCGCGCTCCACCCATCCTACTGGATCTTGGCCTTTTCGCGCAGTTCCTTCTGGTAGTCGGCCAGGGTTTGCTGGCGCAGCATTTCTTCCAGTTGGGTGCGCACCTGGTCCAGCGGCGGGAATTCCACCGGGCGGGTGTCGTCGACCATGATGATGTGCCAGCCGAACTGGGTCTGCACCGGCTTGTCGACCAGTTCGCCCTTCTTCAGCTGGGTCACGGCCTGCGCGAACGGCTGGACGTAGTTGGTCGGGGGCGCCCAACCCAGGTCGCCGCCCTTTTCGGCGCTGCCGGGGTCCTTGGAGTTCTTCTTGGCCAGGTCGTTGAACTTGCTCTTGTTGCTCTTGATCTGGGCCAGCAGGTCATTGGCCGTCTTCTCGTCTTCGACGAGGATGTGACGGACCTTGTATTCCATCTTGCCGGCCTGTTCCTTCTTGATCTTCTCGTATTCGGCGTTGACCTTGGCTTCCGAGACCGGATGCTTGGCCAGGTAGTCGGCCATCAGAGCGCGGACCAGGATGCCCTGGCGGGCCAGTTCGATCTCGGTCTGGACGTCGGCCTGCTTGGCGATGCCGCTGGATTCGGCGGCCTGCACGAAGATCTGGCGGTTGATCATTTCCTGCTTGACCTGTTCGCGCAGTTGCGGCGAATCGGTCGCGCCCTGGCTGACCAGCAGCTTGACGAATTGATCCAGGCTCTTTTGCGAAATGGCCTTGCCATTGACGGTGGCCACGTTCTGGGCAATAGCCGGCACGGCGATGACGCAGGCCGCAGCCAGCATGACGATGCGTTTCATGAATATCCTTTGCTTTCTATTTGGGAGCCTGGGCATCTAGCGCAAGCGCATGAATCGGATAAGGGATCAAATCTTGCAAATGATGATACACCAGCCGATGCCGCGCGACCGGCGAGAGCCCCGCGAAGCAAGGCGCTACGATGATCACGCGATAGTGGCCGGCGCCGTTTTTACTGCCTTCGTGTCCGGCGTGCAAATGGGAGTCGTCGATGATTTCCAGGCTGGCGGGTTCCAGGACGGCGAGCCGTTCCCGGATCAGGGCGATGCGGTCGGTGGTGTCTGACATGGCTGAGGAAGTATGGACGCCGGCGCGCGGGGCGCCGGACGGAGCAGGGCGGTTCAGGGCTTGCCGGCCGGGGAGTCGGGGCCGGAGGGCGTCTGTTCGTCGGACTGGATGTGCTTGCCCAGCCAGATCGACTGCCCGATCACGAAAACCACCATCAGGCCCATCAGGCCGAAGGCCTTGAAGCTGACCCACTGCGACTCCGTGAACTGGCCGGAAAACGCCACGTAGAGATTGAGCGCGCCGGCGATCAGGAAGAAGGCGGCCCACACCAGGTTCAGCCGCTCCCAGGCCGCGTCGGGCAGCTGGATCTGCTTTTCCATCAGGCGGCGGATCAGGTTGCGGCCGAAGAACAGGCGCGCAAACAGCAGCGCGCCGCCGAACAGCCAGTACAGCACCGTGGGCTTCCATTTGATGAAGACGTCGCTGTGCAGCCAGATCGTGGCGCCGCCGAACACCAGGATGACCGTGAGGTTGATCCAGTGCATGGCCTCGGTGGCGCGGCCGGTGGCCTTGAGCCAGACGATCTGGACGACTGCGGCGGCCATGGCCACGCCGGTGGCGATGAAGATGTCCGTGTACCGGTAGGCGATGAAGAAAAGGAACAGCGGAAACAGGTCGAACAGGAACTTCTTCATTCAGTCGTCTACGGGTTCGAACGTCATTGACAGGGAATTGATGCAATAGCGCAGGCCGGTGGGCTCGGGGCCGTCGGGAAAGACGTGGCCCAGGTGCGAGTCGCAGACGTTGCACAGCACTTCGGTGCGCACCATGCCGTGGCTGGTGTCGCGCTCTTCGCGCACGTTTGCCGGATCCAGCGGCTGGAAGTAGCTGGGCCAGCCACAGCCGGCGTCGAATTTGGTGTCGGACGCGAACAGCGGCGTGCCACAGCCCACGCAGCGGTAGATGCCGTGCGTGAACGTATTCCAGTAACGCCCCGTGAACGCGCGTTCGGTACCCTTTTCACGGGTGACAACGTATTCTTCCGGGGAAAGCTGGGCGCGCCATTCGGCGTCGGATTTGCGTACTTTGTCCATATGAGCTCTTGGAGTCCCGATGCCCGAAATGGTTCGGGCATAATCCCGCCCCATGTTAATCGAGTTTGACCAGGCGGTTGTTTCCACGCCCCGGGCCGAAGTGCTGCGCGGGGTGAGCGCGACGCTGGCCGAACGCCGCATCGGCATCGTCGGCCCCAACGGCGCCGGCAAGAGCACGCTGGCGCGACTGGTCAACGGGCTGGTGCTGCCCTCGGCGGGCAGCGTGCGGGTGGGCGGGCTGGACACCCGCCACGACCTGAAGGCGGTGCGCCGGCAGGTCGGGTTCGTGTTCCAGAATCCCGAGAATCAGATCGTATTTCCCATCGTGCGCGAGGACCTGGCCTTCGGTCTGAAGCAGCTGGCGCCGGACCGGCGCCAGCGCGAGGCTCGCATCGAGGCCCAGCTGGACAGCCTGGGCGTGGGGCACCTGGCCGACCGGACCAGCCACACCCTGTCCGGCGGCGAGCGCCAGCTGGTGGCGCTGGCGGCGGTGCTGGTCATGGAGCCGGCCCTGATCGTGTTCGACGAGCCCACCACCCAGCTGGACCTGCGCAACCGCAACCGGGTGCGCGACGCCATCGGCGCGCTGCCGCACGACGCCATCGTGGTCAGCCACGATCTGGAGCTGCTGGAGGATTTCGACCGGGTGCTGGTCGTGCGCGACGGCAATATCGCGGCCGACGACGCGCCGGCCGCCGCGCTGCGCTGGTATCGGGAGCACTGCGCATGATGGAGCCGCTGTACGTGCCCGGCGCCACCGCGCTGCACCGGCTGCCGGCCGGTTTCAAGCTGGCGGCGCTGGTGCTTGCGGGGGCGGGGCTGTTCCTGCTGCGCGATCCGCGCTGGCTGGCGCTGGCCTGCCTGGCGGCGGCCGTGCTGGTCTGGTCCACCGGCGTGGCGGCGGCCGCGGTCTGGCGGCAGGTGCGGGGGCTGGTCTGGGTGCTCGCGGCGGTGGGCGGCTTCACCGCGTGGTTCCAGGGCGGGGAGGCGGCGCTGGCGGTGCTGCTGCGCGTGGGCGCGCTGGTGGGCCTGGCGCTGGCCGTCACGCTGGCGACGTGCACGTCGGACCTGATCGCCGTCTGCGAAAAAGCATTGATGCCGCTGCAGCGCGTCGGACTGGTCGACGCCGGCAAGGTCGCGCTGGCGCTGGCGCTGGCCTTGCGCTTCGTGCCCGAGATCTGGCGCAATTTCCAGGAAATCCGCGAAGCCCAGGCCGCGCGCGGCCTGGGCGCCAACCCTGTCGCGCTGATCGTGCCGCTGATCGTGCTGACCCTGAAACGGGCCCAGGAAGTCGCCGAGGCCATCGACGCGCGCAGCGCCTGACCTTATCCACCAGCAAGGAACCACCATGAAATCCAGCAACACCGTGCTGATCGCGCTGTTCGCGGCGCTGATTGTCGTCCTCAGCCTGATCCCGCCCATCCCGCTGCCGGCCATTCCGGTGCCGATCACCTTGCAGACGCTGGGCGCGATGCTGGCCGGCGCGATGCTGGGGCCGTTGCGCGGCGCGCTGGCGTGCCTGCTGTATCTGGCGCTGGCGGCCATCGGCCTGCCGGTGCTGCCGGGCGGGCGCGGCGGGCTGGGCGCGTTCTTCGGGCCGACCGGCGGCTTCCTGGTGGGCCTGGTGGCCGGCGCCTGCGTGACCGGCTGGCTGGCCCGGCGCCTGGCCGCGCGAGCCCGCGGCGCCGCGCAGGCGGCGGCCTACGTGCTGGCCTGCGTGGTCGGCGGCATTCTGGTGGTGTATGCGTTCGGCGTGCCGTGGCTGGCGGTGGTGGCCAAGATGGAACTGGCCAAGGCGGCGCTGGCCGTGGCGGTGTTCCTGCCGGGCGACGTGGCCAAGGCGCTGGTGGCCGGCTGGGTGGCGTGGCGGGTGGAGCGGGTCTGGCCGATGCTGGAGCGCTGAAGCCCGGGCATGGTCCAAGGGAATCCCCCAACTGACGCGCCGCGGGCTTTTCTAGTACAAGTTCGCCATTAACGAATGCGTTTGCTGAAAGCGCTTCTTGTAGCACATCAGGGATTTACCGGATTTGCGCGTAGTCATCTGATACTGTTTTAACCCTATAATATTTTTTTCTGTATAACTTTAACTAGGCTCGCACCAGCCTCGACCGAGGCGCTCGCAAGCCACCACAGGAGACAAAAATATGCGCAAGCACTTCGGCTTGTCCGCGGCGGCTGCCGCTCTCGCCCTGACGCTGCCGCTGCTGGCGAGCGCGCAGGTCAAGGTAGGCGTGACGGTCGCCAGCACCGGCCCGGCCGCGTCGCTGGGCATCCCCGAGCGCAACACCGTGGCGCTCTTGCCCAAGGAAGTGGCCGGCCAGAAGATCGAGTGGATCGTCCTCGACGACGCCACCGACACGACGCAAGCCGTCAAGAACTCGCGCAAGCTGGCTTCCGACGACAAGGTCGACGTGCTGATCGGCACCTCGGTCACGCCGGGCTCGCTGGCCATGGTCGACGTGGCCGCCGAAGCCAAGGTCCCGATGATCAGCGTGGCCGCCAGCGCCAAGATCGTCGAGCCCGTGGACGAGAAGCGCCGCTGGGTCTTCAAGACCCCGCAGAACGACGCGCTGATGGCCGGCGCCCTGGCCGACGCGATGGCCAAGTCCAAGGTCAAGACCCTGGGCTTCATCGGCTTTGCCGACGCCTACGGCGACGGCTGGCTGGACGTGATGCAGAAGGCCGCCAAGGCCAAGGGCATCGAGATCGTCGCCATCGAGAAATACGGCCGCACCGACACCAGCGTCACCGGCCAGGTGCTCAAGCTGGTCAGCGCCAAGCCCGACGCCATCCTGATCGCCGGCGCCGGCACGCCCTCGGCGCTGCCGCAAAAAGAACTGAAGGCCCGCAACTACGGCGGCACCATCTACCAGACCCACGGCGCGGCCAACAACGACGTGCTGCGCGTCTGCGGCAAGGACTGCGACGGCATGCTGCTGCCGGCCGGCCCGCTGCTGGTGGCGGCGCAGCTGCCGGACAGCAACCCGGTCAAGAAGTCGGCCCTGGCCTACGTCGAAGCCTACGAGAAGGCCAACGGCGCCGGTTCCACCAACACCTTCGGCGGCCACATGTGGGACGCCGGCCAGCTGGTGGTGGCGGCCCTGCCGACGGCCCTGAAGTCGGGCGCCAAGCCGGGCACGCCGGAGTTCCGCGCCGCCATGCGCGACGCGCTGGAAGGCGTGAAGGACCTGGCCGCCTCGCAGGGCGTGTTCAACATGTCGCCGACCGACCACGCCGGCTTTGACGAGCGTTCGCGCGTCATCGTCAAGGTGCAGGGCGGCAAGTGGGTGTACCAGCCCGATCTGTAAATCCCTGGATCGCCCGATCCACGGGGGCCGCCCGCGGCCCCCGCGCAATGCCACACACCGGCCTTTCCGGCCGGTGTGTCGTATCGGCGTCCCGGATGCCGCGGAACGCCCAGAACCCAAAGGTAGTTGTTAGATGGATTCCTCAATTGCGCTGATCCTGCTGCAAGACGGAGTGGTCAACGGCGCCATCTATGCCCTGCTGGGCATGGCCCTGGTGCTGGTCTTCGCCGTCACGCGCGTCATTTTCATACCCCAGGGCGAGTTCGTGGCGTTCGGCGCCCTGACCCTGGCCATGCTGGTCGACGGCAAGGTGCCCGGCACCGCGTACCTGCTGCCCCTGCTGGGCGCCGTCTGCCTGGTGCTCGAACTGCTGCGCGCGCTGCGCACCCGCAGCGCCGCCGGCCTGCCCAGGACCGTGGCGACCTGCGTGGTCCTGCCGCTGGCGCTGCTTTGGCTGACGCTGACCTACACCGCCGCCGGCAACTCGCTGTGGCTGAACATGCTGCTGACGCTGCTGCTGGTGATCCCGATGGGCCCGATGGTCTACCGCATCGTCTACCAGCCGCTGGCCGAAGCCACCGTGCTGGTGCTGCTGATCGTTTCCGTGGCCGTGCACTTCGCGCTGACCGGCCTGGCGCTGGTGTTCTTCGGCGCCGAAGGCTGGCGCACCCCGGCATTCGTCAGCGGGCAGGTCGACCTGGGCTTCGCCACGTGGTCCGCGCAAAGCCTGTTCGTGGTCGCGACCTGCGCGATCCTGATCGTGGGACTGTGGCTGTTCTTCGGCAAGACGCTCTACGGCCGCGCGCTGCGCGCCACGGCGGTCAACCGCCGCGGCGCCCGCCTGGTCGGCATCAGCACCACCATGTCCGGCAGCCTGACCTTCACGCTGGCCGTGGCTATCGGCGCGATGTCCGGCATGCTGATCGCGCCCATCACCACCGTCTATTACGACACGGGCTTCCTGATCGGCCTGAAGGGCTTCGTGGGCGCCATCATCGGCGGCCTCGCCAGCTATCCGGTGGCGGCCGCGGGCTCGCTGCTGGTGGGCGTGCTGGAATCCTTCTCTTCCTTCTGGGCCAGCGCCTACAAGGAAGTGATCGTCTTCACCCTGATTATCCCGGTTCTGGTCTGGCGTTCGTTCAGCACCCATCACGCGGACGAAGAGGAATAAGCGTCATGAACCGTATCCTGCTTGCCGTTTTCATCGTCGTCCTGGCGGGCCTGCCGCTGGTGTCGGCCACGCCCGAATTCTGGGTCACGCAACTGAACTACATCGGGCTGGCCAGCCTGGTGGTGCTGGGGCTGGTGCTGCTGACCGGCGTCGGCGGCCTGACCTCGTTCGGCCAGGCGGCGTTCGTGGGCCTGGGCGCCTACACCACCGCCTACCTGACCACGCAGTACGAGCTGTCGCCGTGGCTGGCGCTGCCGGCCGGGCTGATCCTGACCGCCGTGGTCGCCTATCTGCTGGGCGCCATCACGCTGCGCCTGTCGGGCCACTACCTGCCGCTGGGCACCATCGCCTGGGGCCTGTCGCTGTATTTCCTGTTCGGCAACATCGACTGGCTGGGCAAGCATGACGGCATCGCCGGCATCGAGCCCATCAGCATTTTCGGCATCTCGCTGGCCAGCGGCCGCCATATCTATTACCTGATCTGGATATTCGTGCTGCTGGCGCTGTGGGCCACCCGCAACCTGCTGAACTCGCGCCCGGGCCGCGCCATCCGCGCGCTCAAGAGCGGGGCCGGCATGGCCGAGTCCATGGGCGTCAACACCGCCGCCTACAAGATCGTGATCTTCGTCTGGGCCGCGCTGCTGGCCTGCGTGTCGGGCTGGCTCTACGCCCACATGCAGCGCGCGGTCAGTCCCAGCCCCTTCGGCATCAACTACGGCATCGAATACCTGTTCATGGCCGTGGTCGGCGGCGCGGGCTACGTCTGGGGCGCGCTGCTGGGCTCCAGCGTCATCCTGGTGCTGAAGGACCAGCTGCAGAACCTCCTGCCCAAGCTGCTGGACACCAACGCCAACTTCGAGATGATCGTCTTCGGCGTGCTGCTGATCCTGATGCTGCAATACGCGCGCAACGGCCTGTGGCCGATCCTGGCCGGCTGGTGGGACAGCCTCACCGGCGCCGACGGTTCGCGCCGCAACCTGGCGCCGCCGGCGCAGGCGCCGGCCCTGCCGACGCGGGTGCGCCCGCAGGCCGGGCAGGTGGTGCTGGAAGTCGACGCCATCCGCAAGGAGTTCGGCGGCCTGGTCGCGGTCAACGATATTTCGTTCAAGGTCAGCTCCGGCGAGATCATGGGCCTGATCGGCCCGAACGGCGCCGGCAAGAGCACCACGTTCAACCTGATCAGCGGCGTGCTGCCGGTCACGCGCGGCAAGGTCACGTTCATGGGCCAGCGCATCGACAACCGCTCGGCGCGCGAGATCGCCAAGCTGGGCGTGGGCCGGACCTTCCAGCACGTGCAGCTGCTGCCGGGCATGACGGTGCTGGAAAACGTGGCGCTGGGCGCGCACCTGCGCTCCGACGTGGGCGTGCTGGCCGGCGCGCTGCATTCGGACCGCGCGCGCGAAGCCCAGCTGCTGCACGAGGCCGCCGAACAGCTCAAGCGCGTCGGCCTGGGCGAATACCTGTACGAGCAGGCGGGCAACCTGGCGCTGGGCCAGCAACGCATCCTCGAAATCGCGCGCGCCCTGGCCGCCGATCCGGTGCTGCTGCTGCTGGACGAACCCGCCGCCGGCCTGCGCTACAAGGAAAAGCAAGACCTGGCCCGCGTGCTGGAGCAGCTGCGCGCCGAGGGAATGAGCATTCTGCTCGTCGAACACGATATGGATTTTGTGATGCGCCTGACCAACCACCTCGTGGTGATGGATTTCGGCACCAAGCTGGCCGAAGGCGTGCCGGCCGACGTGCAAAAGAACCCTGCGGTGCTGGAAGCCTACCTGGGCGGGATCGACGACGACCTGCCCGAGTCGGACCAGGCCAAGCCCGTGTCGGCAGGAGGCGTGTGATGAGCGCGACGCAATCCCCCGTCCTCGAAGTCAGCCAGCTGTCGGCCCGCTACGGCAAGGTCGGCGCGCTGGTGGGCGCCTCGCTCACGGTGCCGGCCGGCAGCATCGTCACGGTGATCGGCGCCAACGGCGCCGGCAAGTCCACCATGCTCAACGCCATTATGGGCTCGCTGCCCCACACCGGCCATGCGGCCGGCGCGGTGCAGTACGCCGGCGCCGACGTGTCGGGCTGGCAGGTCGAGCGCCGCGTGGCCGCCGGCATGTCGCTGGTGCCCGAGCGCCGCGAGCTGTTCGGCACCATGTCGGTGGAAGACAACCTGCTGCTGGGCGGCTTTCGCCGCTACCGCAGCCGCGAAAGCGGCTGGCGCGATACCTTGAACGAGGTCTTCGACCTGTTCCCGCGGCTGCGCGAGCGGCGCACGCAGCAGGCCGGCACGCTGTCCGGCGGCGAACGCCAGATGCTGGCGGTGGGCCGCGCGCTGATGGCCAAGCCCAACCTGCTGATGCTCGACGAGCCCAGCCTGGGCCTGGCCCCGCGCATCGTGCGCGAGATCTTCCACATCATCGCGCGCCTGCGCGAAACCGGCGTGGCCATCCTGCTGGTCGAGCAGAACGCGCGCGCGGCGCTGCAGGTGGCCGACTACGGCTACGTGCTGGAAACCGGCGAAGTCATCCTGCACGGTCCGGCGCGCGAGCTGGCCGGAGACCCCAAGGTCATCGAGAGCTACCTGGGCCTGGGCAAGGGCGGCGAGGAAGGCTGACGCTTTCCGTCCTCGTCTTGCCGCTCACGAAAGCGCCGGGCCCAGCCCGGCGTTTATCTTCTATTCCGGCAATTTGCGCGGCAACCACACCCAGGCCGCCAGTCCGACCAGCAGCATCAGCAGGCCCCCCACGCCGACTGCCAGATGCAGCCCCGAGAGAAAGGCTTCCCTGGCCTGCATCGCGGCAGCTTCTGTGATCCCGGGATGGCCCAAGGTCTCGTTCAATGTTCCCGCCACGCCCGGGCCGGACAGCCGGAACACCAGCGCCGCCAATGAACCCAGCAAGGTGATGCCCAAGGCATTGCCGATCTCGTTGCTGGTTTCCGCGATGGAGCCTGCCGCCCCGGCGCGCTCGCTCGGCACCGCCGACACGGCGATTTCGGCGACGAGGCTGAACGACAGGCCATAGCCCACACCCGCAATCACCGTCGAAGCCACGAACGCGATGACTCCGGCCTCGGTCGTGGTGAACAGCAGCAGGAACACGCCCAGGCCAATCAGGAAATGCGTGCCCACCAAGGCGGCCTTGCGCCCGATGCGCTCGACGATGCGGCTGGTTCCCACGCAGGTGGCCGTAAGCACCACCGCGCCCGGCAAGGCCATCAGCGCCGCCGTGAAGACCTCATGGCCCAGCACCGACTGCAGATAGATGCCAGACAGATAGCCTGCCGCCGACCAGACCACCAGCGACAACAGCCCGGTCAGGATGGCGATCGAGAAAATCCGGTCCTTGAACAAGCTCAGGTCCAGCAGCGGAAAAGCGATCTTCGTCTGTCGGCCCAGGAAGGCCGCCAGGGCAAGCAGCCCCGCGATTCCTGCGACGGACTGCACCGGTGTAAAGCCCGCGGCCGCCGCGCTCTTGATCGAGTAGGTGAACAGCAGGATTCCTGCGAAGGACAGCAACAGGCTCGGCACGTCAATGCGGCCGGAGGTGGTGGTGCGCACTTCGCGCAGCAGCGCTGGCGCGACCAGCAGGAAGGCCAGCACCACCGGCACGTTGATCAGGAACACCACGCCCCAGTCGAAGCGTTGCAGCAGCAGCCCGCCGATGATCGGCCCGATGGCAAATCCCGCCGCGAATGTGGCCGCAAAGATTCCGATGGCCTGCGCCCGCTGCCGTGGGTCGGGGAACAAGGCGCTGACGATGGCCAGCCCCGACGGCAGCAGCGTGGCGCCGCCCAGTCCCATCAGCGCGCGAAAGCCGATCATGCTGGCGGGCGTCGTGGAGTGCGCCGCGCCCAGAGATCCCAGCCCGAAGATCACGGCCCCCGTCATCATCAGCTTCAACCGTCCATAGCGGTCGCCGATGTTGCCGAAGGCGATGAGCAGAGAGCCGACAACAAAGCCGTAAATGTCCAGAATCCACAGCGCCTGGTCCGCCGTCGGCAAGATGGCGGCCGTCATGCGCGGCATGGCGAGGTACAGGACGGAGCCGTCCATCGCCACCAGCAACACCAGGGCGAGAACGGTCAGAAGCCCCAGCCATGCCTTGCGGCTGGCGGGCTGTGGAAGTGAAAGCGTATTGGAGGTCATGGTCATGGTCCGGTTGTGGACGCCACCCGGTTGCCTGCCGGGCCGCGATCCAATATACTGAAAGTAACTTACGGATGGTAAGTTACCTTTGGTATATAGCGATGTCAAGCCCCCTGAAAAAACCTGTTCCCTCCAAGGACTCCCCCCGTCGCCGCCTGTCCAGGGACGAGCGGCTGCGCCAGCTTCTCGATGTTTCATGGCAGTTGATCCGGGCCGAAGGCACGGATGCCTTGACTCTGGGACGGCTGGCCGATGTTGCGGGTGTCACCAAGCCCGTTGTCTATGACCACTTCGGCACCCGCAATGGACTGCTGGCAGCGCTCTACCAGGATTTCGATGTGCGTCAGACGGCCGTGATCGACGCGGCCATCGCCGCCAGCAAGCCTACGTTGAAGGACAAGGCCAGCGTCATCGCCGGCAGCTACGTCGATTGCGTGCTGACCCAGGGCCGTGAAATTCCGGAGGTGCTGGCCGCCCTCAGCGGCTCGCCGGAATTGGCGGCCGTCAAGCGCCAGTACCAGCAGGCGTTCATCGAGAAGTGCCAGAAAATCCTTGAACCCTTTGCCGGGCCGCGGAGCGTTTCGCCGGCAAGCCTGTGGGCGATGTTGGGCGCGGCGGAGGCGCTGTCTCAGGCGGCGGTGGCCGGAGACCTCAGTGAAGCGCAGGCGCGGGACGAGTTGACGGAAACCATTCTGGCGATGGTCAAGCGCAGCAGGCTCGTCGATAGTCAGTGATCGCGGCGGCGTTGCAGGAAAAACCTGACGACGGACACTTCATGCCGCCGGCGTCCAGCGCAATACCGGCTCGCCGCCCATCGCGGGATCGGAGGTGGAGGGCGCGCCGGTTTCGATGCGCCCGGCCAGCCGTCGGACGTAGGCCGGATCGCTTTCGTCGCGCACCGTCACGTCGTACCAGCCCGCGCTGCGCGCCATGTCCCAGGACAGGCTGATGGCCTCGTCCGCGGCCAGCGCCGTGGCGGCCTGCGCCGGATAACCGTAGGCGTTGGCCTCCACGCGGAACGCGCGGGTTTGCGGGCCGGGGTTGCTCACGGTCAGGCGTAGCGGCGCGCCCGGCCCTGCGTGATCGGCCGTGACCTCCAGCGGCGGCTGGGCCGCCGTGTCCAGGCGTCCGCAGCAATGCCGGTGGAATCCGTTGGGGCCGAGCACCCACAGGTCGTAGCGGGCGCCGTCGACCCAGGCCGGCCATGCGTCCTGCAGGGACTTGCCGGCCTCGACGGTATAGCGGCGCGGACCGCGTTGCAGGTCGAGGCGGTCGTACACATGGAACACGGCGCCGGCCCGGCCGGTGTTCTCGAAGCGCAGCGCGATGCGTCCGTCCCGCGCCTGCGCGTGGACCTGCAGCGCATAGGGCAGGGGGCGCGACGGGCGCGTGCCGGCCGGCTGCCGGGCCACGTCGGGGCGCAGCGGAGCCGCCGGGACGACGGTCTGCGGCAGCGCGCGGGCCAGCCCGGCGCGCTCGGCCGTGGGCGGCAGGCCGCGCAGCAGGTCGGCGTCGTCGGGCGCGGCGAAGTCGAAAATCGAAGTCAAGTCGCCGCAGACCGCGCGCCGCCACGGCGAAATATTGGGCTCGGCCACGCCGAACCGCTGCTCGACGAAGCGCAGCACGGAGGTGTGGTCGAACACCTGCGAATTGACCCAGCCGCCCTTGGTCCAGGGCGACAGCACGTACATGGGCACGCGCGGCCCCAGCCCGTACACCCCATGCAGATGGGCCGCCGTGTCGTCCTTTTCGAGGCCGGTGACGATCTCGTGGTATTCGCCCTTCGTATCGACCGTGGACGCGCCGGCCAGCGCGCCGGCGGCATCGCGCGAGGGCGGCGCGGGCGGCGGCGCGTGGTCGAAGAAGCCGTCGTTCTCGTCGAACATCAGCAGCAGGACGGTCTTGCTCCAGACCTCCGGGTTGGCCGTCAGCGCGTCCAGCACGCGGGCGGTGTAGTCCGCGCCCTGCGCCGGGCTGGACGGGCTGGGATGCTCCGAGCCGGCCTTGGTCGCGCAGATCCACGACACCTGCGGCAGCCTGCCGTCCTGCACGTCCTGGCGCAGCAGGTCCAGGCCGCGGGTGGTCAGCGCCTTCTCTTTCAGCGCGGGCTGAGAGCCGGGCGCGCCGTGGTAGGCGTCGCGGTAGGCCTTGAAGCCGGCCATGGGGTTGAGCGAATAGTTGTCCGCCATGTCCTGGTAGATGCGCCAGCTGACGCCGGCGGCCTCCAGCCGTTCGGGATAGGTGGTCCAGGTGTAGCCGCCGGCCGGATCGCCGCCCGACAGCTTGTTGTAGAGATTGCCCAGCGCCGGGCCGTTGCCGCGTCCCAGGCCGTCGTTGGTGCCGGTCCACAGGAACAGCCGGTTGGTGTTGGTGCCGCCGGTGAACGAGCAGTGATAGGCGTCGCACACGGTGAAGGCGCGCGCCATGGCGTACTGGAAGGGCATGTCGTCCTCCGTGAAGTACGCCATCGAATGGTTTTTCTTGGCCGCCGGCCAGTTGCCCATGCGGCCGGCGTCCCAGGCGTCCTGGGCGTTGGACCAGGTATGCGGCGTGCTGGCCACGCGCATGGTCTCGAAGGCCTCGCGGGTATCCAGGTGAAACGGCAGCACGGTGCGCGGCGCGCCTTCCTCGGGCCTGTCGTTGTATTGCGCCCAGACGGTGCGGTGGCGCGCGTCGGGGCTGTCGGGCGCCGGTGCGGGGAAGCGGTCGCCGAACCCGCGCACGCCGGCCAGGGCGCCGAAGTAATGGTCGAACGAGCGGTTCTCCTGCATGAAGATCACGATGTGCTCCACGTCGCGGATCGTGCCCGTGCGGCGCGCGGCCGGAATCGCGAGCGCGCGGCGGATGGAGGCGGGCAGCAAGGCCAGCGCGCTGCCGGCGCCGGCCAGCGAGGCGCCGCTGCGGAGAAAATCACGTCGGGTCTGCATGAGGACTCCTGAGAACGACGCTGCCCGCACGGGGCGGGCAGCTTTGGGGAAGAGGGCGACCTATCTGGCGCGCGTGCTTTCCGCGTAGTCCATGTACAGCTTGTGCGCGCGGCGGGCCATGGGGCCGTATTCCAGCTTGCGGTCTTCGACGCGGTTGACGTGCACCACCTTGCCGTAGTTGCCGGACGAGAACACTTCGTCGGCTTGCTCGATGTCGGCGCGGGTCAGGCTGCGTTCCTGGACCTCGACGCCGTCGGCCTGGAGCAGGGCCAGCACGCGGCGGCGCGTGATGCCGTTCAGGAAGGTGCCGTTGTCGACCGGCGTGGACACCACGCCGTCCTTGGCGATCCACAGGTTGCTGGTGGCGAACTCGGCGATGTTGCCCGCGCCGTCGAGCATGATCGCGTTGTCGAAGCCTTTTTCGGCGGCCTCGCGGATGGCGCGCTGGCCGTTCGGATAGAGGCAGGAGGCCTTGGCGTCGGTGGGCGCCATATTGGGCCAGGAGCGCGCGTAGCTGGAGAAGCAGGCCGAAAAGCCCTGGTCGCCGGGCATGGGCACCTTGAACACGTGCAGCACGAACTGCGTCTTGTCCGCGTCGGGCAGCAGGAAACCGTCGGCGCAATAGAACATCGGCTTGATGTAGAGCTCGGTGCCCTCGGGGAACTTGGCCACGGCCTGCAGGCACAGCGACTGGATCTCTTCCCAGCCGAGCTGCGGCTTCATCAGCATTTTCTCGGCCGAGCGCACCACGCGCTGGCAGTGCAGGTCCAGGTCGGGCGTCAGGCCGCGAAAGGCGCGCGCGCCGTCGAAGACCATGCTGGCCATCCAGAAGGCGTGGTCGGCGGGGCCGAGCAGTTTGGGGTTTTCAGTGGTCCAGCGACCGTCGTGCCAGTACAGGGCGTCCATGGTTGTCTTCCTTCGTTCGTATGGGGTGGCGTGTGGGCCGCGTCGAGGGCGGCCGCGCCGAAACGTCAGGATACATGAGCCCGGGCCGTGCGCCTCATTCCCGCGCCAGCGCCGCCTCCACGCGGGCGGCCGCGTCGGCCGGCATCCACTGCCGCCAGACGGCGCCGTACTGCTTGAGGAAGTAGCGGGCAGCGTCTTCGGGTTCCTTGCCTTCGTTTTCGAGCCAGCCCAGGGTGGCGTCGATGGCGTCGTCCGGCACGGCCAGCCTGGCGAAGAAGGCGGCCAGCTGCGGCGCCTGCCGCGCGAACTCGGCGTTCAGGCCGGTGACCACCGGGTTGGGCTTGAATTCCGTGGCCACGGGGTGTTCGCACTTGGGATCGGTCATGCAGGTATAGGCCTCCTGGTCGAAGGGCGGCAGCTCCAGCTTGACCAGGTCCAGCGCGCCGACCAGCGAGGTCGGGGTCCAGTAGTAGAAGACGATGTCGCGCTTGCGCTTGTAGGCCGAGACGATGGCGGCTTTCTGCGCGGCGCCCGAGCCGGGCGCGAACAGCGAGTAATCCTTTTCCAGGCCGAGGGCGCGCAGCAGGTTGCCGTTGAGCGTGCCGCAGGCCCAGCCCGCCGGGCAGCCGTAGATGCGGCCGCGGCCCGGGTCCTCGGGATCGGCGAAGACCTGCTTGAAGCGCGCCAGATCGGAAGCCGACTTCAGGTCGGGATGGCGCTCCACGGTGTAGCGCGGCACGTACCAGCCTTCGCCGGCGTCGTACACGTGGCCCACGCCGAGCACGCGCCCGCTGGCCAGCGCCTTTTTCCATGCGCCTTCGATCTGCCCTGGCCAGACTTCGGGCGTGACGTCCACGTCGCCGCGCTGCAGCGCGGCCAGCATGGGCAGGGTCTCGCCGATTTCCACCTGGGTCTTGCAGCCGTAGCCGTGTTCCAGCACATAGCGTTCGATGCCGGCCAGCACCAGGTTGGATTCCCAGTTCAGGCCGCTGAAGCGCACGGGACGGTCGACTTCACAGACGGGCGCGGCGGGCGCGGGCTGGGCCGCGCTGGCGGCCGGGGGAACG
Source organism: Achromobacter sp. MUI-25009338 (assembly GCF_057359325.1). Lineage (NCBI taxonomy): Bacteria > Pseudomonadati > Pseudomonadota > Betaproteobacteria > Burkholderiales > Alcaligenaceae > Achromobacter > Achromobacter sp. MUI-25009338. Next base: position 4,563,966 of record NZ_CM170627.1, on the reverse strand, counting down.
GCCGCGGCCAACGCCACGGCGAAAAGGGCGGAGGCGACGTGCAAGTTGCGCATGGTCAGGCACCTGTCGAGTGGTTTGCGCCATTGTAAGGCGCAGCACCGGCGGGGCCGCCGCGGCCCGAACGACGAAGGGGCCGCTGTCGCGGCCCCTTGCGGCAATCACCGGTCTGGCGTGTCAGGCGCGGGCGGCGCGCCGGCGCTGCATGAAGGCGCCGATCTCGCCCACGATGCCGCGGCGGAACGCCAGCACGCAGATCACGAAGATCAGGCCGATCACGATGGTGACCGATTCGCCCAGGCGCAGGAACCAGTCCATGCCGGTGGCGCGCGCCAGCATCTGGCCGAAGTCGCCCACCTTGTTTTCGAGCAGCACCACGATGAAGGCGCCCAGCACGGGGCCGGTCAGGGTGCCCAGGCCACCGATCAGCGTCATCAGGATCACCAGGCCCGACATCTGCCAGGTGGCGTCGGACAGCGTGGCGGACACGAACACCAGGGTCTTGGTGGCGCCGGCCAGTCCGGCGATGGCGGCCGACAGCACGAAGGCCAGCAGCTTGAAGCGGTCGACGTCGTAGCCGAGCGAGACCGCGCGCGGCTCGTTCTCGCGCAGGGCCTGCAGCACCTGGCCGAACGGCGAGTGCACGGTGCGCCAGATGATGAAGAAGCCCAGCGCGAACACGCCCATCACCACGTAGTACAGGTTCAGGTCTTCGGACAGGTCCACCAGTCCCAGCAGGGTGCCGCGCGGCACGCCCTGCAGGCCGTCTTCGCCGCCGGTGAAGTGCGCCTGCAGGAAGAAGAAGAACACCATCTGCGCCAGCGCCAGCGTGATCATGGCGAAGTAGATGCCGCTGCGGCGGATCGCCAGCGCGCCCATGGCCAGGCCCAGCAGCGCCGCGACGGCCACGCCGAACAGCAGGCCGATCTCGGTGGGAAAGCCCCAGACCTTCAGCGCGTGTCCGGCGGCGTAGGCCGCGCTGCCCAGGAAGGCGGCGTGGCCGAAGGACAGCAGCCCGGTGAAGCCCAGCAGCAGGTTGAACGCGCAGGCGAAGAGGGCGTAGCACATGACCTTCATGGCGAAGATCGGATACACCCCGACGAAGGGAAGAATGGCCACCACGATGGCCACTGCCGCATAGCCCAGGAATTGACGATTCATTTCTCTTTTCCGAACAGCCCGGCCGGGCGGATCAACAGAACAATGGCCATGATGATGAAGACGACCGTGCTGGAGGCTTCGGGCCAGAACACCTTGGTCAGGCCTTCTATGACGCCCAGGCCCAGCCCGGTGACGATGGCGCCCAGGATGGACCCCATGCCTCCGATCACGACGACCGCGAACACGACGATGATGAGGTTGGAGCCCATCAGCGGGGAAATCTGCAGGACCGGCGCGGCCAGCACGCCGGCGAAGCCCGCCAGCGCCACGCCGAAGCCGTAGGTCAGCGTGATCATGCGCGGCACGTTCACGCCGAAGGACTCGACCAGCTTGGGATTCTCGGTGCCGGCGCGCAGCAGCGCGCCCAGGCGGGTGCGTTCGATCACGAACCAGGTGGCCAGGCACACCACGACCGAGGCCGCCACGACCCAGCCGCGGTAGTTCGGCAGGATCATGAAGCCCAGGTTGGTCGCGCCGCGCAGCGCGTCGGGCGTGGGATAGGGCTGGCCCGACACCCCGTAGAAGCTGCGGAACAGGCCCTCGATGAGCAGCGTCAGCCCGAAGGTCAGCAGCAGCCCGTAGAGGTGGTCGAGCTTGTACAGGTGCTTGAGCAGCAGCTTCTCGATGATGATCCCGAACGCGCCCACGATCAGCGGCGCCAGGACCAGCATGATCCAGTAGTTCAGTCCGAAGTAGGACAGGCCCATCCAGGCGACGAACGCGCCCAGCATGTAGAGCGCGCCGTGCGCGAAGTTGATGACGTTCAGCAGCCCGAAAATGACCGCCAGCCCGAGCGAAAGCATGGCGTAGAAGGAGCCGTTGACCAGGCCTAGCAACAACTGGCCGAACAAGGCCTGTATGGGGATGCCGAAAATGTCAGTCATCTTGTAAAAATCCTGCGCTTACGGATAGAGGCGGGCGATTCGGGAAACTGCCCGGCGGGTGGCCGGGCAGCATCGGGACACGGGAGCCGGTTTACTTCTTGACCAGCTTGCAGGTGGACTCGGACAGCTTGGTGTAGACCTCGTCGCCCGGCAGCGTCGCCACGACCTTGTAGTAGTCCCACGGACCCTTGGATTCGGCCGGGGTCTTGACCTGCATCAGGTACATGTCGTGGATCATGCGGCCGTCTTCGCGCACATAGCCGCCCTGGGCGAAGAAGTCGTTGACCTTGTTCGACTTCATCCACTTCATGACGGCGTCGCCGTCGTCGGTGCCGGTGGCCTTGACCGCATTCAGGTAGAAGCTGAGCGCGGAGTAGTCGCCGGCCTGCAGCATGGAAGGCTTGCGGCCGACCTTGGCCTCGAACTTCTTGGACCAGGCGCGCGAGGCGTCGGATTGATCCCAGTACCAGCCGTCGGTCAGGTACATGCCCTGCGTGGCCTGCAGGCCCAGCGCGTGCACGTCGTTGATGAAGACCAGCAGGCCGGCCATCTTCATGGTCTTGGTCACGCCGAATTCGTTGGCGGCCTTGATCGAGTTGATGGTGTCGCCGCCGGCATTGGCCAGGCCCAGGATCTGCGCCTTGGAGGCCTGCGCCTGCAGCAGGAAGGACGAGAAGTCCGACGCGCCCAGCGGCGCGCGTACCTGGCCCTTGACCTCGCCGCCGGCGGCCTTGACCACGGCAATCGTGTCGCGTTCGAGCGCATGGCCGAAGGCGTAGTCGGCGGTCAGGAAGAACCAGCTCTTGCCGCCGTCCTTCACCACGGCCGAACCGGTGCCGCGCGCCAGCGCCACGGTGTCGTAGGCATAGTGCACGGTGTAGGGCGAGCACTGGGCGTTGGTCAGGTCCGAGGCGCCCGCGCCGATGGCCATGAAGGGCTTTTTCTTTTCGGCGGCCACGCCGGCCATGGCCAGGCTGGTCGACGAGTTGGTGCCGGCGATGATGACGTCCACCTTCTGCTCGTCGAACCATTCGCGCACGCGCGCCGAGGCCACGTCGGCCTTGTTCTGGTGGTCGGCCGACACGACTTCGATCTTCTTGCCGTTGATGGCGCCGCCGGCGTCTTCGATCGCCATGCGCACGGCCTCCAGGCCGGCCTTGCCGTCGATGTCCGAATACACGCCGGACATGTCAGTGATGAAGCCGACGCGGATGACATCGTCGGAGATACCCTGCGCGTGGACGGTAGCCCCGGCAAATCCCAGGCCAGCCATGGCCAGTGCAGCAGTGATGGTGTGCAGCTTCATGGGATGACTCCTCTTTTTTTCCTACGGTGTAGTGTTGCCGGGGGTCCGGCGGATGACAGGTGTGCTTACACGCCCAGCAGTTCGTTGAGCGTGTCCTGTTTTTCTGAAAGTTCGGTGGCTTCGAAGTGTTCGACGATCTGGCCGTGCTCCATGACGTAGAAGCGGTCGGCCAGCGGCGCTGCGAAGCGGAAGTTCTGTTCCACCATGACGATGGTGTAGCCGCGCTGCTTGAGCGCCGTGATCATGCGCGCCAGCGCCTGCACGATGACGGGCGCGAGGCCTTCGGAGATCTCGTCGAGCAGCAGCAGGTTGGCGCCGGTGCGCAGGATGCGCGCGACCGCCAGCATCTGCTGTTCGCCCCCCGACAGCCGGGTGCCGGGCGAGTTGCGGCGTTCCTGGAGGTTGGGGAACATGTCGTAGATTTCGGCCAGCGACATGCCGCCGCCCAGCGAACCGACCACCGGAGGCAGCAGCAGGTTCTCTTCGCACGACAGGCTGGCGAAGATGCCGCGTTCCTCGGGGCAGTAGCCGACGCCGAGATGGGCGATCTTGTAGGTCGGCAGGTCGATGGCCTCGGTGCCGTGGATGCGCACCGAGCCCTTGCGCGAGCCGGTCAGGCCCAGGATGGCGCGCAGCGTGGTGGTGCGGCCGGCGCCGTTGCGTCCCAGCAGCGTGACCACTTCGCCCTGTCCGACGCGCATATCCACGCCGTGCAGGATATGCGATTCCCCGTACCAGGCCTGCAGGCCCGAAATTTCCAGTGCCGGGGTGCTCATGCGTGTGCTCCTTGAAGTTCGCCCTCGGTGGTGCCCATGTAGGCCTGCATCACTGCCGGATGGCGGGAGACTTCGGCGTAGGATCCTTCCGCCAGTACGGAGCCGCGCGCCAGCACGGTGATGGTGTCGGCGATGGAGGACACGACGTTCATGTTGTGCTCCACCATGAGTATGGTGCGGCCGGCGCTGACCCGCTTGATCAGCTGGGTGACGCGGTCCACGTCCTCGTGGCCCATGCCCTGCGTCGGCTCGTCCAGCAGCATCAGCTCGGGTTCCATCGCCAGCGTGGTGGCGATCTCGAGCGCGCGCTTGCGGCCGTACGGCAGGTTCACGGTGGTCTCGTCGGCGAAGGCGGCGAGGTCGACCTGTTCGAGCAGCGCGCGCGCCGGCTCGTTCAGCGAGGCCAGCTGCTTGTCGCTTTTCCAGAAATGAAAAGACAGACCGGTCTTGCGCTGCAATCCGATACGCACGTTTTCCAGCACGGTGAGGTGGGGAAACACCGCCGAGATCTGGAACGAACGGATGATGCCGCGGCGCGCGATCTGCGCGGGGCGTTCGCCGGTGATGTCGATACCGTTGAACTTGATGGTTCCCGACGTGGGAGCCAGGAACTTGGTGAGCAGGTTGAAGCATGTGGTCTTGCCCGCGCCGTTAGGCCCGATCAAGGCATGAATCTCGCCGCGCTTGATACGCAAATCGACCCCATTGACCGCGACGAAACCGCGGAATTCCTTCGTGAGGCCTTTTGTCTCCAGGATCGTGTCGTCCATGTTCGCTGCACCAGCGTTGTATTTATTGGTCTGCACCCGCCGTTATCGCGGCGGGTCCCCGCAGGGTCGGAAGACTGCCGATGTAGCGCAGTTTTCCGGTGAGTTGCCGGCGAGTATGCGCACCTATTTATCAAAATTCCATGAGGGTTTGTCATAGGTTTTGCAGTGCGGAAAGGGCAATTGTCGGCAGGCCGACAATGCATGCGCAGCAGAGGGAGATGACAGTGCTGCAAGGGAAATGCATTGCAGCAAATACGCATTGACGAACGTCAACGCGTCACATTCTTCTGAACGAGGGAAAACCCGGTTTCGCGGCGGCGCGCGCCGCTCAGGCCGGGGTCTTCTGCTTGAATTCGCAGAGGTCGGAAATGCCGCACTGGGGGCATTTGGGCTTGCGCGCCACGCACACGTAGCGGCCCAGCAGAATCAGCCAATGGTGCGCGTCCTGCATGTATTCGCGCGGCACGAATTTTTCGAGCTTGCGCTCGACTTCCAGCACGTTCTTGCCGGGCGCGATGCCGGTGCGGTTGGAGACGCGGAAGATGTGCGTGTCCACGGCCATCGTGGGCTGGCCGAACGCGGTGTTGAGCACCACGTTGGCGGTCTTGCGGCCCACGCCGGGCAAGGCTTCGAGCGCCTCGCGCGTCTGCGGCACTTCGCCGCCGTGCTGCTCCAGCAGGATTCTGCAGGTGGCGATGGCGTTCTTGGCCTTGGTGCGGTAGAGCCCGATGGTCTTGATGTAGTCCGCCAGGCCTTCCTCGCCCAGCGCCAGCAGGCCTTCGGGCGTGCCGTGCTCGGGGAAGAACTTGCGCGTCGCGATGTTGACCGACTTGTCGGTGGCCTGCGCCGACAGCAGCACGGCGATCAGCAGCTGGAACGGCGTCTCGTATTCCAGCTCGGTGGTCGGGTGGGGATTGGCGGCCTGCAGGCGCGCGAAGATTTCCTGGCGTTTGGCGGCGTTCATGGCGTGGCGTTGCGGCGGGCGCGGGCGCGTGCCAGCGCGGATTCGATGGCGGAACGCTTGCGCTCCTCGTTGCCGGCGTCGGCGGGGGCGGAGGCGGGCGTTTCAGGGACCTCGGGCGCCATCAGGCGCGCGTTGTCGGCGGCCAGGCGCGCCATGCGCGCCAGATGGCGGCGATGGCGTTCGCGCCCGAGCGCGGCGTCCTCTGCGGTCCACGGGCGGCCGGCCGGCGTCATTTCGATGCAGTCTACAGGACAGGGCGCCACGCACAGGTCGCAGCCGGTGCACCAGTCGGCAAGCACGGTGTGCATCTGCTTGTTGGCGCCCACGATGGCGTCGACCGGACAGGCCTGGATGCACAGCGTACAGCCTATGCAGTGGGCTTCGTCGATGCGGGCGACCAGCAGGGGGCCGGGCTCGCCGCGCGTCGCGTCCAGCGGCAGCGCGGGCACGCCGAGCAGGCCGGCCAGCGCGGCGATGCCTTCATCGCCGCCCGGCGGGCAGCGGTTGATCGGGGCGGCGCCGTCGGCGATGGCCTCGGCATACGGCCGACAGCCGTCGTAGCCGCATTTGGTGCATTGCGTCTGAGGCAGCAAGGCATCGATGCGGTCTGCAAGGGAACAACAGGACATGAGGAAGAAAGGACGCGGGATGAATCCGACCGAGGTCGGATTCATCCTGCAATCACGATTGCCGGATGAATTCGGCGATTTTAGGACAGATCATTTCGCGCCAGCGGCGGCCCGAGAAAATCCCGTAGTGGCCGCAGTTCGGCGCGGTGTAATGCATCTTGCGCTCGGCCGGGATGTTCTTGCACAGCTTGATGGCGGCGCGCGTCTGGCCCTGGCCGGAAATGTCGTCCAGCTCGCCCTCGATGGTGAAGAGCGCGACCTTCTTGATGTCGGCGGGGCGCACCGGCTTGCCGTCGACCTCCCAGGTGCCGTTGGGCAGCTGGAATTCCTGGAACACCATGCGGATCGTGTCCAGGTAGAACTCGGCCGGCATGTCCAGCACGGCGTTGTATTCGTCGTAGAAGCGGCGGTGCGCCTCGGCGTCGCTGTCGTCGCCGCGCAGCAGGTCCAGGTAGAAGTCGTAGTGCGACTTCATGTGGCGGTCCGGGTTCATGGCCATGAAGCCCGCGTGCTGCAGGAAGCCGGGGTAGACCTTGCGGCCGGCGCCCGGATACCGCGGCGGCACCGGATGGATGACCTGGTTCTCGAACCACGAGTAAGGCTTGGTGGTGGCCAGGCGGTTGACCTGCGTGGGCGACTGGCGCGGGTCGATGGGACCGCCCATCATCACCATGCTGCGCGGCTGGCAGGGGTCGTTGGCCGAGGCCATCAGCGAAACGGCGGCCAGCACCGGCACCGTGGGCTGGCACACGGACATGACGTGCACGTCCGGGCCCAGGTGGCGGATGAAGTCCTGCACGTAGCGCACATAGTCGTTCAGGTGGAACGGGCCTGCCGACAGCGGCACCATGCGGGCGTCGATCCAGTCGGTGACGTAGATGTCATGGGCCGGCAGCAGGGCGCGCACGGTGTCGCGCAGCAGCGTGGCGTGGTGGCCCGAGAGCGGGGCCACCAGCAGGATGGTCGGATCGTCCGGGCGCGCGTGGCGGACGTCGCGGTGGAAGTGCACCAGGCGGCAGAACGGCTTGTCCATCGCCACGGATTCGGTGACGCGGACGGTCTTGCCGTCGATCTCGGTGGTGGGCAGGTTCCAGGCCGGTTTCTGGTATTCCTTGCCGATCCGGGTCATCAGCTCGTACCCGGCCGCCATCTGGCGGGAAATCGGGGTGTAGGCGAGAGGGCTGTATGGGCTGGAAAACAGTTGAGAGCCGGCGTCCGTAAATGCAGCAAACGGAGTCAGGAAGGCGCGCTGCATTTCGTGCAATTGATACAGCATTTGAAAAGGTCCTTCTGGGTCGTGCGTGTGCCCCGATTATTGCCCCGGGGATTAACGATATTTCCAGATAGCCTGAAGAAACACCGACAAAAAAAGCAAATATGTTGCTAAAAAACGACCCAATAGCGGTTATGCACCAGTGTAGGGCCGTGCGGGGACGCGGTGGCTGGGCCGTTTGGCGGAGTTATGCACTACGCCCGGGCTTACCAGTAGTTTTCCACCGCCAGGTTGCCGGGGATGCCGCGGCGGCCCGGCTTGAAGCCGCGCTCGCCCAGCAGCTTGCGGGCGTCGGCCAGCATGTCCGGATTGCCGCAGAGCATGATCTTGGCGTTCTCGGGGTCCAGCGGCTGGCCGGCCAGCTGCTCCAGGCGGCCATCGGCGATCAGCGTGGTGAGGCGCTCCCGGGGCATGCCGGGCAGCGCCTCGCGCGTGGCGATGGGCAGGTAGACGAGCTTGTGCGGGTCCGCCGCGAACATCTCGGCCAGCGCGGGCTGCTTGCGCCAGGACTCGATTTCTTCGCGATAGGCCAGCTCGGCCGCGGTGCGCACGCCGTGGACCAGGATGATGCGGCGATAGGCGCGCCAGGCGGCCGGGTCGCGCAGGATGGACAGATAGGCCGACAGCCCGGTGCCCGAGGCCACCAGCCACAGGTCGCCACCCGGGGCGAAGCGCTCCAGGGTCAGGAAGCCGTAGGGCGCTTTTTCGACGTACAGCGAATCGCCGGGCTGCAGCCGCGCCATGCGCGGGCTGAACAGCCCTTCGGGCACCACGATGGAATAGAACTCCAGCCAGGGCTCATGCGGCGCCGAGACCATGGAATAGGCGCGCCACAGCGTGGGCGCGCTGTCGGGCGCGTCGGCCTCGGGCAGGCCGACACGGGCGAACTGGCCGGGCTGGAACGTAAACGCGTCGTCGCGCGTCACGCGTACGGAGAAGAGTTTTTCCGGCACCCAGGTGTGGACGTGGGTGACTGTCTGGCGCGTGTATTTGGAGTCGTCGGTCATCGGGGCATCGCGCGATGCCGGCCGTCAGGCGGCCGGCGCTCGCGGATTCATCTTTCCAGGTATTGCAGCTTGTCCTCTTTGCCGTTCCAGTCGTCGGCGTCGGGCAAGGGCTTCTTGGCACGGCTGATGCTGGCGAACTCGGGAGAGAGCTCGGCATTCAGGGCGATGAAGTTCAGTTGGTCCTGCGGCACGTCTTCTTCGGCGTAGATCGCATTGGCCGGGCACTCGGGGATGCAGACGGCGCAATCGATGCATTCGTCGGGATCGATCACCAGGAAGTTCGGACCCTCGCGAAAACAGTCCACCGGGCAGACGTCTACGCAGTCGGTGTACTTGCACTTGATACAGTTTTCGGTGACAACGTGGGTCATTAAGGAACTCCGGGATTCGGCGGCTTTGTGTCTTGTTGCGTCGATTTTACCCAATGCCGTGCCGGTGTGCCGGTAATACCCGTATTGACATCGTGGCCCATGGGCCCTTGCCCCGCGCGCTCTATGCTATGGTGTCGCGAAACGAAACGCGCAATCATGATAATCACCTCGCTGCTCGACACCGACCTGTATAAATTCAGCATGATGCAGGTGGTTCTGCACCACTTTCCGGCTGCCCAGGTCGAGTACCGTTACAAATGCCGCACGCCAGGGGTCGACCTGCGTCCCTATCTGGACGAAATCCGCGAGGAAGTGCACCAGCTGTGCCAGCTCCGGTTCACCGAAGACGAACTTAAATATCTCGGCGGCTTGCGCTTTATCAAAAGCGACTTCGTTGATTTCCTCGGCCTGTTCCACATGCCCGAGCGCTGCATCTTCATCGGCGAGGGCGAGGCGCCCGGCGAAATCAGCATCGAGGTCAAGGGCCCGTGGCTGCACACCATCCTGTTCGAGATCCCGGTGCTGGCCATCGTCAACGAGGTCTATTTCCGCAACACGCGCAAGAATCCCAACTGGGAAGAGGGCCGCAAGCGCCTGCAGTCCAAGATGCACCTGGTGCTGGACGATCCCGCGCTGGCGGACTTCCGCGTGGCCGAATACGGCACGCGCCGCCGCTTCTCCAAGGTCTGGCACGAGGAAATCGTGTCCACCATGAAGGCGCAGATGGGGCAGCATTTCGCCGGCACCAGCAACGTGCTGCTGGCCAAGCAGCACGAGGTCCTGCCGCTGGGCACCATGGGCCATGAATACCTGCAGGCCTGCCAGGCGCTGGGCCCGCGGCTGCGCGATTCGCAGGTGTTCGCGCTGGAGGTCTGGGCCAAGGAATACCGCGGCGACCTGGGCATCGCGCTGTCCGACGTCTACGGCATGGATGCCTTCCTGCGCGATTTCGACATGTATTTCTGCAAGCTGTTCGACGGCGCGCGCCACGACTCGGGCGACCCCTTCGTCTGGGGCGAGCGCCTGCTCGAACACTACCGCAAGAACCGCGTGGACCCGCGCGCCAAGACGCTGGTGTTCTCGGATTCGCTGACCTTCCCGCGCGCCATCGAGCTGGCCCGCCAGTTCTCGGGCCGCTGCAAGGTGTCCTTCGGAATCGGCACCAACCTGACCAACGACCTGGGCCACGAGCCCCTGCAGATCGTCATGAAGATGGTCCGCTGCAACGGCCAGCCCGTGGCCAAGGTGTCCGACGCGCCGGAAAAGACCATGTGCGACGATCCGGCCTACCTGGCTTATCTGCGGCAGGTGTTCCAGTTGCCTCCCGCCTAGTTTTTTGACCCAACCACTTCCTAGGGGAATATTCATGAGCAGCATCAAGCGCTTCAACGTCGACAAGCGCCTGTCGGACATGGCCGTGTACAACGGCGTCGCGTACCTGGCCGGCCAGGTGCCCGACGATGCGACGCTGGACATCACCGGCCAGACCGCCCAGGTGCTGGCCACCATCGACCGCCTGCTGGCCGAGGCCGGCACCGACAAGACCAAGATCCTGATGGCCCAGATCTACGTGGCCAACATGAAGGAATTCGACGGCATGAACAAGGCCTGGGACGCCTGGGTCGCCGCGGGCAATTCGCCCCCCCGCGCCACGGTCGAAGCCCGCCTGGCCAACCCCGACTACAAGGTCGAGATCGTCGTCACGGCGGCGCTGTAGGCGCCGTAGGATGGGTGCAGCGCGCGGATGCCCGAGCCAAGCGCTCCGCCATCAAGCGCGCGAAACCCATCAGGCGGCGCAAGCCGCCGTTTTTCTTGGCACGAAAAAATGCCGGCTTGCGCCGGCTGATGGGTTACGCGCGTTCGGCGGTTGAGTTTTTGCGCACGCATCCGCGCGCTACACCCATCCTACGTCCAACACCCCCAACACCCCCAACACCCCCCCACTCATAACAACAGCGTCCCCGCCAGCAATCCCCCCAGTTCCTCGCATTTCGCCAGTTCCGCCGGCGCCACCGTCTTGGGCGCGAGGATCTGCTGCGCCGTCTGCGCGCCCATGTTGACGATGAGCGGCGGCGCCACGGGGTTGAGCCGCCAGCCGGTGCAGATGCGTTCGGCCTGGCGGGCGGCGCCCGAGCCGTCGCTGCCGGCGCTGATCGCGCAGGCATAGGGCAGCCCCTGTATCCGGTCCAGCACCGCGTAGTAGTTGCGGTCGAAGAACTCCTTCATTTCGCCGCTCAGGCCCGCCAGGTTCTCGGGGGCGCAGAACAGATAGCCGTCGCTGGCCAGCAGCTCGTCGGCCTGCACGTCGGCCGCCCGCCGCAGCGCGACGCGCAGATCGTTCTGCTGCGCCATTTCGGCGGCGGCGGACCGCGCGCCGCGGGCGGCCGCCTCGGCCATCTGCCGGGCCGCGCCGGTGCGCGAATGCCACACGATCAGCAGCTGTTTCATGCGTAGCGTTCCAGTGGGTCCTGCCTATAGTAGGCCTTCAGCAGCGCATACCATTGCGGCAGCGCCTGCTGCATGGGGTAGGGGTCGACGAAGAAATGCTCGGAGCTGACGGCGAAGAATTCGGCCTCGTCGGTGGCGGCATACGGGTCCATCGGCAAGCGGGCGTACCAGGCGTCGGCTTCCTCGCTTTCGGGATCGACGTGCGGCGGGATGGCGGCTTCCACCGCGTCCAGGGCGGCGATGAAGCGGTCCAGGCTGTCGTCCAGCACGCGGCGCCAGGCGCGCGGCTGCAGTTCGGGGTGGGCCGCCAGCGACGGCATGCCGTCGGCGAAACCCGAGCGCAGGTCCAGCTTGTGGGCGAATTCGTGGATGACCACGTTGAAGCCGCCATCCGAGAGCTGCGTGTCTTCCCAGGACAGGACCAGCGGCCCGCCTTCCCAGGCCTCGCCGGCCGCGTCCTCGATGTATTCGTGCACCACGCCGTCCTCGTCCTGGCGCGAGCGGGGAATGCGAAAGCCCGCCGGATACACGATGATCTCGTCCCAGCCCTCGTACAGTTCCGGCGCCAGGTTCAGGATGGGCAGGCTGGCCTGGGCCGCGATCGACAGGCGCATGAAGTCGGACACCTCCAGCCCCTGCGCGCCGTTGATGTTCTTGCTGGCCAGCAGCCACGCCGAGCGCGCCAGCAGCTGGGCCGATTCGTCGGCGTTCAATACCGCCAGGAACGGGTGGGCGTCGAGCACCTCGCGCCATAGATCCGGCGCGATGCGGGCCTGCATTTCGGCGACCGCGGAGGGGCGGGCGCCGCGTCCCTTCAGCCAGCGCAACATGAGTTCGGGTTCCTTCCATATGCCGCGCGCGGCGGCGTTTTCCAGTGTCTGCAAACCCTAGTGTAGAGTGTCGGAATATCAACCTCTATCACCCATGTCCGTCATGTCCGCCCCGCCCGTATCCGACGCGCCTACGCCTTTCGACGCCGCCTGGCGCAAGGAGGCGGGAGCCGGCCTGGACGCCGACGGCCTGGCCCTGCTCGACCGGGCCGTGGCCTGGGCCGAACCGCGCTTCGAAGGCCAGCACGCGCTGACCGGCGAGCCCCTGGCCGGCCACGGCGCCGGCGTGGTGCGGGTGCTGGCGGCGCTGCAGACCGACGCCGCGACCCGCGCGGCGGCCTTGCTGGCCGCCTTGCCCACGGACCTGATGGCGCCCGCGCCGTCCCTGCGCAACGATCCGATCGCGGCCGCCTTCGGCGCCGAGGTCGCGCGGCTGGTGCAGGGCGCCTGGGCCTTGCTGCGGCTGGGCGTGGTGGCCCGCCAGGCCAGCGACGCGGCGGCCGAGAGCGGCTCGCAGAAAGAGATGCAGCGCAAGATGCTGCTGGCCATGGCGGCCGACCTGCGCATCGTGTTGATGCGGCTGGCCTCCAGGCTGCGTTCGCTGCGCTGGCACGCGGAAAGCAAAACGCCGTGCTCGACCGCGTTCGCGCGTGAAACCCTCGACCTGTACGCGCCGCTGGCCAACCGCCTGGGCATCTGGCAGATCAAGTGGGAAATGGAAGACCTGGCGTTCCGCTTCCTGGAGCCGGAGAAGTACAAGCAGATCGCCCGCCTGCTCGAAGAAAAGCGGGTCGAGCGCGAGGCCTTCATCGCCGGCGCCATCGAGCGCCTGCAGGCGGCGCTGGCCAAGAGCGGCGTGCAGGCCGAGGTCAGCGGCCGGCCCAAGCACATCTACAGCATCTGGAACAAGATGCGCATCAAGCGCCTGGACTTTTCCCAGATGTACGACCTGCGCGCGCTGCGCATCATCGTCGACGACGTGCGCGCCTGTTATACGGCGCTGGGCATGGTGCACGAGATGTGGACGCCGATCTCCGAGGAGTTCGACGACTACATTTCGCGGCCCAAGCCCAACGGCTACCGCTCGCTGCACACGGTGGTGGCCGATGACGACGGCCGCCCGTTCGAGGTGCAGATCCGCACCCGCGAGATGCACCAGTTCGCCGAATACGGCATGGCCGCGCACTGGCGCTACAAAGAAGCCGGCGCCAAGGGCGGCCAGGTGGCGGCCTCCAGCGAATACGACCGCCAGCTGGCGTGGATGCGCCAACTGCTGGCCTGGAACGCCGACGTCGAGGGCGGCGAGCCGGCCGCGCCGGCGGCCAAGCCCGCCTCGGGCAAGGGCCGCCACGCGGCGGCGGCGCCCGCGCATACCGACGAGCGCATCTACGTGTTGACGCCGCAGGCCCGCGTGATCGAACTGCCCGCCGGGGCCACGCCGGTGGATTTCGCCTATCACCTGCACACCGACCTGGGCCATCGCTGCCGCGGCGCGCGGGTGGACGGGCAGATGGTGCCGCTGCAGACGCGGCTGTCCACCGGCCAGACCGTGGAAATCATTTCCGCCAAGTCCGGCGGCCCGTCGCGCGACTGGCTCAATCCCCAGCTGGGGTTCCTGGCCAGCCCGCGCGCCCGCGCCAAGGTGCGGATGTGGTTCAACGCCATCGAGCTGCAGCAGCGCATCACCCAGGGCCAGGCGCTGGTCGAAAAGGAACTGCAGCGGCTGGGCAAGACCGCCGTCAACCTCGAACAGTTGGCGCAGAACCTGGGCTTCGCCCGCGCCGACGACCTGTACGTGGCGGCTGCCAAGGAAGAGTTCAGCCTGCGCCAGATCGACACGCTGTTCCAGCAGCCTGCGCCCGCGGCCGAGCCGCAGCCCGCCGCATTGCGCCACGCCAGCGCGGGCAGCGCCGAGAAAAGCGGCAAGAGCGGGGTGCTGGTGGTGGGCGTGGGATCGCTGCTGACCCAGCTTGCGCGCTGCTGCCGCCCGGCGCCGCCGGACGCCATCGCCGGCTTCGTCACGCGCGGGCGCGGCGTGTCCATCCACCGCTGCGACTGCCACAGCTACCAGGCCCTGGCCGCGCGCGAGCCCGAGCGCGTCATCGAAGTGGCGTGGGGCGAGACCTCCGACACCTTCTATCCGGTGGACATCAGCGTGCGCGCGCACGACCGTTCCGGCCTGCTGCGCGACCTGTCCGAAGTCTTCGCCCGCCTGCGCCTGAACGTGGTGGGCGTGAACACGCAGAGCCGGCAGTCGCTGGCCCATATGGTGTTCACGGTGGAGGTGCGCGGCGGGGAATCGCTGTCGCGCGCGCTGGACGCGCTGGCCGAAGTGCCCGGGGTGTCCTCGGCCGTGCGCCGCTAGCGGCCCGCGGCGCGCGACGCCGCGGGCTGGCGGGGCCGCTTCAGTGGTCGAGCGCGTCGTGGGCGCGTTCGCGCATGTAGAACGCGGCGACCAGGCCCAGGGCCACGCCGAACATGACGTAGTAGGCCGGCGCCATCGGCGAGCCGGTGGTCTTGATCAGCCAGGTCACGATGAACTGGGCGAAGCCGCCGAAGATCATCACGGCCACGTTATAGGCCAGCGACAGGCCCACCGAACGCACGCGCGCCGGGAACAGCTCGGCCATGACCGTGCTGAACACGCCGAAGAAGGCCGACACGAACAGGCAGACCACCACCTGCACGGTCAGCAGGCGCGCGATCGAGGGCGCGTCCGACAGCCAGTGGTACAGCGGATACAGCACCAGCAGGTAGCCGATCAGCGAGCCGAGCACGATGGGACGGCGGCCGACGCGGTCGGACCAGGCGCCCATGAACGGCGTGAGCAGCACCATCAGCGCCGCGCCCGCCATCTGCACCAGGAAGGTCTGGTTCAGCGGCAGTTTCAGGATCTGGGTGGAGTAGGTCACCAGGTAGGTGAAGGTGATGTAGATGGAAACCGTGGCGGTCACCACCAGGCCCACGCCGATCAGGGTTTCGCGGGTATGCGTCTTCAGCATCTGGCCCAGGGTCAGGCGCTGCACGTCGCCGCGCGCGGCGGCCTGGCGCTCTTCTTCCTTGATCTGCTTGAAGGCGTCGGTTTCGTCGACGTTGCGGCGGATATAGATGGCGATCGGCACGATGACCAGGCCGAAGGCGAAGGGCAGGCGCCAGGCCCAGTCGGCGATCTGCTCGGGCGTGAAGAACTCGGTGATGAGCGTGCCGCAGGCCGCGCCGATCAGCAGCGCCAGCATCTGGCCGGCCATCTGCCACGAGCCGTAGAAGCCGCGGCGGCCGTTGGGCGCCATTTCGATCAGCAGCGCCGTAGACGTGCCGAACTCGCCGCCCGCCGAGAAGCCCTGCAGCAGGCGCGCGATCAGGATGAAGATCGGCGCCAGGATGCCGGCGGCATGGTAGGTGGGGGCGACGGTGATCAGCGCGATGGACACGGCCATCAGCGAGGTGACCAGCACCATGGCCGCCTTGCGGCCCTTTTTGTCGCCGTACAGGCCCAGGATGATGCCGCCCACCGGACGCATGAAGAAACCGACGCCGAAAATGGCCGTGGTCATCAGGATGGCGTTGAGCTCGCTGCCGGGCACGCTCGGGTCGGTGGGGAAAAAGAGCTTCGATATGATCGGCGTCATGAAGGCGAACACCAGGAAGTCATACCATTCCAGGGCGTTGCCGATTACCGCCGCCACGATGTTGCGCGTGGGAACTGCCTTGTGCTGCACGATGTCTCCTCAGGGGGATGTTTGCTGATTCCGGGCGACATTCTAGTGCCCTGTCCGGCCGGCGCCTCCGGACGGGGGGCCGAGACGCGCGCGCCGGCTGGCTTTACACTTCTCTTTTTCCCCCACGAGAGTAGTGACATGAACGCGCGCACCTGGCTGGAAACGCTGGTCGGTTTCGACACCACCAGCCGCAATTCCAATCTTGCCCTGATCGAAACCGTCCGCGATTGGCTCAAGGGCCAGGGCGTCGACGCGTGGCTGGCGCACAATCCGGAGCGCACCAAGGCCAACCTGTTCGCCACCCTGCCGGCGCAGGACGGCGGCCAGCAGGGCGGCATCGTGCTGTCGGGCCACACCGACGTGGTGCCGGTCGACGGCCAGGACTGGAGCACCGATCCGTTCAAGCTGGTGGAAAAGGACGGCCTGCTGTATGGCCGCGGCGCCTGCGACATGAAGGGCTTCATCGCCGGCTCGCTGGCGCTGGTGCCGGAATTCCTGGCCATGCCGCGCAAGAAGCCGATCCACCTGGCCTTTTCCTATGACGAGGAAGTCGGCTGCGCGGGCGCGCCCTACATGCTGGCCGACCTGCACGACCGCGGCATCCGGCCGGAAGGCTGCGTGGTGGGCGAGCCCACCGGCATGCAGGTGGTGGTGGCGCACAAGGGCATCAACCTGTTTCGCTGCAAGGTGCACGGCAAGGCGGCGCACTCGTCGCTGACCCCGCGCGGCTGTAACGCCATCGAATACGCCGCCCGCCTGATCTGCCGCATCCGCGACCTGGCCGACAGCTTCAAGGCCCAGGGTCCGTACGACCAGTTCTACGACGTGCCGTTCTCCACCATGACCACCAACCAGATCCAGGGCGGCATCGCGGTCAACACCATTCCCGAATCCTGCGAGTTCAGCTATGAATTCCGCAACCTGCCGGGCATGCAGCCGGACGCCATCCAGGCCGAGGTCGAGAAGTACGTGCGCGAGGAACTGCTGCCGCGCATGAAGGCCGAGTTCGAGGGCGCCAGCATCGAGATCGAGACCGGCGCGGCCGCCCCGGCGCTGGAAGCCTCGGAAGAGGCCGCCATCACCCAGCTGGTGCGCGCCCTGACCGAAGACCGCGCCACGCGCAAGGTGGCCTACGGCACCGAGGCCGGCCTGTTCCAGGGCATCGGCATCCCGACGGTGGTCTGCGGCCCCGGCCACATCGAACAGGCCCACAAGCCCGACGAATACGTGGCGCTGGACCAGCTCGCGTCCTGCGAAACCTTCCTGCGCCGCCTCGGGCAGTCGCTCTGACGCCGCCGCGGCGGTTTCCAGGCCCGGGCGCGGCCGCGCCCGGGCGGCTGCCGCGTCAGGTAAAATGCCGGGTTGCAAACTGGATTTGCGGCCGGTAATGGCCTGCCGCGATGCCGGGGGAGATGCTAGTTGAAACCTTACGACTTTCCGGATGCCCAGGGCCATTTCGGCCCCTACGGCGGCGTTTTCGTGGCGGAAACGCTGATGCACGCGCTCGACGAGCTGCGCGCGGCCTACGACCGTTATCGTGTCGACCCCGCCTTCCTGGAAGAGTTCAATTATGAACTCAAGCATTTCGTCGGCCGGCCCAGCCCGGTCTACCATGCCCGCCGCTGGTCCGAACAGCTGGGCGGCGCCCAGATCTGGTTCAAGCGCGAAGACCTGAACCACACCGGCGCCCACAAGGTGAACAACTGCATCGGCCAGGCCCTGCTGGCCAAGCGCATGGGCAAGCCGCGCGTCATCGCCGAGACCGGCGCCGGCCAGCACGGCGTGGCCACCGCCACGGTGGCGGCCCGCTACGGCATGGAATGCGTGGTCTACATGGGCAGCGAAGACGTGCGCCGCCAGGCCTCCAACGTCTACCGCATGAAGCTGCTGGGCGCCACGGTGGTGCCGGTCACGTCGGGCTCGCGCACCCTCAAGGACGCGCTCAACGAAGCCATGCGCGACTGGGTCACCAACATCGAGAACACGTTCTACATCATCGGCACGGTGGCCGGGCCCGACCCGTACCCCCGCATGGTGCGCGATTTCCAGACCGTGATCGGCAACGAATGCCTGACCCAGATGCCCGAAGCCATCGGCCGCCAGCCCGACTACGTCGTGGCGGCGGTGGGCGGCGGCTCCAACGCCATGGGCATCTTCCATCCCTACATCCCGTACGAAAACGTGCGCCTGATCGGCGTCGAGGCGGCCGGCGAGGGCATGGACACCGGGCGCCACGCCGCCTCGCTGGCGGCCGGCCACGTGGGCGTGCTGCACGGCAACCGCACCTACGTCATGCAGGACGCAGACGGCCAGGTGCAGGAAACCCATTCCGTCTCGGCCGGCCTGGACTATCCCGGCGTCGGCCCCGAGCATGCCTGGCTGAAGGACTCCGGCCGCGCCGAATACGTGGGCATCACCGACGACGAGGCCCTCAAGGCTTTCCACGACTGCTGCCGGATCGAAGGCATCATGCCGGCGCTGGAGTCCTCGCACGCCATCGCCCAGGCGGTGAAAATGGCGCCCACGCTGGGCCGTGACGCCGTCATCCTGGTCAATTTGTCGGGCCGTGGCGACAAAGACATGCATACCGTCGCCGAGAAGGCCGGTATCGAGCTGTAAGGGTTCCGACCATGGCAACTCGCAACGACCGCATCGCCGCCGCCTTCGCGCGCACCGCCGAATCCGGCCGCGCCGCGGCGCTGATCCCGTACATCGCCGCGGGCGATCCCTCGCCGGCGGCCACGGTGCCCCTGATGCACGCGCTGGTCGAGGCCGGCGCCGACGTCATCGAGCTGGGCGTGCCGTTCTCGGACCCCATGGCCGACGGCCCCGTCATCCAGCGCGCCGCCGACCGTGCCATCGCGCAGGGCGTGGGCCTGGCCCGCGTGCTGGAAATGGTGGCCGAGTTCCGCCAGCGCGACGCCGACACCCCGGTGGTGCTGATGGGCTACGCCAACCCGATCGAACGCATGGGCCAGGACCGCTTCGCGCAGGACGCCGCCCGCGCCGGCGTGGACGGCGTGCTGGTGGTGGACTATCCGCCCGAGGAAGTGGTGGAGTTCGCCGCCACGCTGGGGCAGCAGGGCATCGCGCCGATCTTCCTGCTGGCGCCCACCTCCACCGAGGAACGCATCAAGGCCGTGGCCCAGGTGGCCCGCGGCTACGTCTATTACGTGTCGCTCAAGGGCGTGACCGGCGCCGGCTCGCTCAACACCGATGACGTGGCCGAGCGCGTGGCCCTGATCCGCCGCCACGTGCGCGACATCCCGGTCGGCGTGGGCTTCGGCATCCGCGACGCCGAGAGCGCCCAGCGCGTGGCGCGCGCCGCCGACGCGGTGGTCATCGGCAGCAAACTGATAGAAACCATGGAGCAGGCGGCGGCGGATGCCCCGGCTGCGCAAAAGAACGATGCCGCCGTCGCCGCCGCCAGCGGCTGGCTGCGCACGATCCGGCAGGCGCTGGATCAAGTGAAACGAGCAAACGCGTCGGCCTGACAGCGCGGGCGCGACCTCATACGGGATGAAAAATCAATGAGCTGGATCGAAAAACTCCTGCCTCCTCGCATCAATAAAACCAGCGACAGCGGCGCCCGCCGCGTTCCCGAAGGCCTATGGGTGAAATGCCCGTCGTGCGAGTCGGTGCTGTACAGCGAAGACCTGGCGGCCAACCTGCACGTCTGCCCCAAGTGCGACCATCACATGCGCATCGGGGCCCGCGCCCGCATCGATTCGCTGCTCGACGTGGAAGGCCGGGTCGAGATCGGCCAGACCACGCGTTCGGTCGACTCGCTGAAGTTCAAGGACACGCGCAAGTATCCCGAGCGCCTCCAGGAAGCGGTCAAGCAGACCGGCGAAAGCGACGCGCTGGTGGTCATGAGCGGCTCGATCCGCGGCGTGCCGGCGACGCTGGCCTGCTTCGAATTCGAATTCATGGGAGGCTCGATGGGCTCGGTGGTGGGCGAGCGCTTCGCGCGCGGCGCCCAGGCCGCCCTGGACAACAAGACCTCCTTCATCTGCGTGGCCGCCTCGGGCGGCGCGCGCATGCAGGAAAGCCTGCTGTCGCTGATGCAAATGGCCAAGACCAACGCCATGCTGACCCGCCTGTCGGCGGCCGGGCTGCCCTTCATCAGCGTGCTGACCGACCCCACCATGGGCGGCGTGTCGGCCAGTTTCGCCTTCATGGGCGACGTGGTCATCGCCGAACCCAAGGCGCTGATCGGCTTTGCCGGCCCGCGCGTGATCGAGCAGACCGTGCGCGAAAAACTGCCGGAAGGCTTCCAGCGCGCCGAATTCCTGCTGCAGAAGGGCGCCATCGACATGGTCGTGGACCGCCGCCAGCTGCGCGAGGAAATCGCGCGCCTGCTGGCGCTGCTGACCAACCAGCCGGCCGACGTGGTCACCGCCTGAAGCGCGCGAGCGCTCAAGCCAGATGCCGCCGGCGCCCCAGGGCGCCGGCGGCTTTTTGCATTCAGGACGGGCACGCCGCTTGCTGAGCGGCTAGCCGTTTTTGCGGAACAGTGTTTTCCATTCGCGATGTTGCCGCCGAGCGACAAAAATTACACGGTTTGGTCTGGTTTTTGCTATGTTGCAACCTAGAGTTGAAATAGACGGAGTTATTCCAATGCAGTCCACCAAGAACAAGATGCTTGCAGGCCTGGCCGGACTGGCCCTGGCGGCCACCGCGACCTTCGCGAATGCTCAATCGTCCGAAGGCACCCAGGGCGGAGTGAGCATGCATTACGGCATTGGAGACCATTACCAGCGCCTGACCCTCAACTACGAAACGCCTTCGGTCTGGACCCACCAGTTCGGCGGCAACTGGGGCCGCCTGGACCTGACGCCGGAATTCGGCGCCTCGTACTGGTGGGCCGACGGCTCGCGCTCGCCGGGCCACGTGTGGCAGTTCAACGCCATCCCGATGTTCCGCTGGTGGACCGGCGAACGCTTCTACATCGAAGCCGGCATCGGCGCCACGCTGTTTTCCAGCACCCGCTTCGCCGACGAGAACATCAGCACGGCCTTCCAGTTCGGCGACCACGTCGGCCTGGGCTTCCTGCTGACGCCGAACAACCGCATCGGCCTGCGCTATTCGCACTTCTCGAACGCCAGCATCAAGCGCCCGAACCCGGGCCTGGACGTGGTGCAGCTGACCTACACCTACCAGTTCTGAGCGGTAAGCGCTTCTCGAAAAATCCACCCGGCCGGGTGGATTTTTTTTTGCCTGCGCGCGGCGCTGAAACCATAAAAATATTGTGCTTTGAAGGCGCATCCAGATGCTTGTACCGATGGGGTGCGATGGCCACAATGGCCTGGCATCGCCCGCCTCGACGCGGGCGGCCAACGGAGACAAAACCATGAAAAAACCCTGTACGACCGCGCGCCGGATGGCGCGCGGGCTCGGCGTCGTCGGCCTGGCCGCGGCGCTGCTGGGCGCCTCGGGCGCCGCGCTGGCCGAGGCGTTTCCCAGCAAGCCCTTGCGGATGGTGGTGGGCTTCGCGCCCGGCGGCGGCGCCGACATCGTGGCGCGCCTGATCGGCGCCAAAATGGCCGAGAACCTCGGGCAGCAGGTGGTGGTGGAGAACCGCGCCGGCGCCACCGGCACCATCGCCGCCGACAACGTGGCGCGTTCGCCGGCCGACGGCTATTCGCTGTTCCTGGGTTCGCAGTCCACCATGGTGGTCGCGCCCTCGCTGTTTCCGACGCTGCCGTTCAAGCCCGAGAAAGACTTCGCGCCGGTGTCGCAGGTGGTGACCATGCCCCTGATCCTGGTGGTCAATCCGGCCCTGGTCGACGTCGGCACGGCGCAGGAACTGGCCGACTACATCCGCAAGCGCGGCGACGCGGCGGTCAGCTACGCCTCGTCCGGCCAGGGCGGCCCGCAGCACATCGCCGGCGAGCTGTACGCGCACATGGTGGGCGCCAAGGTGACCCACGTGCCGTACAAGGGCGAATCGGCGGCCATCGCCGACGTGCTGGGCGGGCACGTGCCGTACATGTTCGCCAACCTGCCCGTGGCGCTGCCCCATATCGCCTCGGGCAAGCTGCGCCCGCTGGCCATCACCAGCCTGAAACGCGATCCCAAGGCCCCCGGCATCCCGACGCTGGCCGAGTCCGGCTTCAAGGACTTCGAGGTCTCGACCTGGTACGGCGTGTTCGCGCCGGCCGCCACGCCGCGGCCCGTGGTCGACAGGCTGTCGCAATCCATCCGCGCCGCGCTGGACCAGGGCGACACGCAGGCCCGGCTGAGCGAACAGGGCTTCACCGTGGTGGGCAGCGACGCCGAGGCCTTCAGCCGCTTCGTGGGCGGGGAACTGCCGCGCTGGTCCGTGGTGATCCGCGACATCGGCATCAAGCCGGAATAGCCGCCTGCAACCTTCCTCCATCCGAGACGACGACATGATAGAAATGAATGAAAAGCGCGCCGCGGGGCCGGTGATACGGCTGCACTCCGGCGACAACATCGTGGTGGCGCGCGTGCCCATCGCCATTGGCATGGCCGTGCCCTCCGAGGGCATCGTCAGCCGCAGCCAGATTCCGGCCGGGCACAAGATCGCGGCGCGCGACCTGCGCGCCGGCGAGCCCATTCTCAAGTACAACGTCTGCATCGGCTTCGCCGCGGCCGACATCTCGGCCGGCACCTACGTGCATGCCCACAACATGGCGTTCCAGGAGTTCGACCGCGACTACGCGCACGCGCGCGACTACGTGCCCACACCGGTGCTGCCGGAGTCCGAACAGGCGACCTTCCAGGGCATCGTGCGCGCCAACGGCCAGGTGGCCACGCGCAACTTCATCGGGGTGATGGCGACGGTCAACTGCTCGGCCACGGTGGTGCATCGCATCGCCGAGGCCTTCACGCCCGAGCTGATGGCGGCCTATCCGAACGTGGACGGCGTGGTGGCGCTGAGCCACGGCATGGGCTGCGGCATGGAGATGTCGGGCGAGCCCATGGACCTGCTCAGGCGCACGATGGGCGGCTATGCCTGCCACGCCAACTTCGCGGCCGTGCTGATCGTGGGCCTGGGCTGCGAGCGCAACCAGCTCGACGCGCTGCTCAAGGACCAGGGGCTGGAGGCGGGCGCGCGCCTGAAGACCTTCATCATGCAGGAGACCGGCGGCACCCGCAAAACCATCGAGGCCGGCGTGGCCGCGGTGCGGGCCATGCTGCCCGAGGCCAACGCGGTCGAGCGCCGGCCGGTGCCGGCGCGCCACCTGAAGGTGGGCCTGCAGTGCGGCGGATCGGACGGGTTTTCGTCGATCACCGCCAACCCGGCGCTGGGCGCGGCCATGGACATCCTGGTGCGCCACGGCGGCACCGCCATCCTGTCCGAAACGCCGGAGATCTATGGCGTGGAGCACACGCTGACCTCGCGCGCGCGCAGCCGCGAAGTCGGCGAGAAACTGGTGCAGCGCATCCGCTGGTGGAAGGAGGAATACTCGCCGGGGCGCGACGTGCAGATCAACGGCAAGGTCAGCCCCGGCAACCAGATGGGCGGGCTGGCCAACATCTTCGAGAAATCGCTGGGCTCCTCGATGAAGGGCGGCACCACCGGCCTGATGGAGGTGTACCGCTACGCCGAGCCGGTGCGCGAGCCGGGCATGGTGTTCATGGACACGCCGGGATTCGATCCGGTCTCGGCCACCGGCCAGATCGCGGGCGGGGCCAACATGATCTGCTTCACCACCGGCCGCGGTTCGATGTTCGGCGCCAAGCCCGTGCCGTCCATCAAGCTGGCCACCAACACGCCGATGTATGAACGGCTAACCGAAGACATGGACGTCAATTGCGGCGAAATCCTGGACGGCGCGGCCAGCATGCAAGAGATGGGCCAGCGCATCTTCGAGGAGATCCTGCGGGTGGCCTCGGGCGCGCGCAGCAAGAGCGAGCTGCTGGGGCTGGGCGACCACGAGTTCGTGCCCTGGAACATCGGCGTGGTCAGCTGAACGGGCGGGCGATCCGGCGGGAATCGCCCGCGGCCGGCGTTCAGGCGTCGGCCAGCGCGGCGGCGCCCGGCATGTCGAAGCCGTTTTCGTCCAGGGCGGCGCGCAGCGCCGCGGCCTGGCCGGCGTTCAGCTCCACCAGGGGCGGGCGCACCGTGGCCCAGGCGCCGTCGCCGGATTTCCAGGCGATGGCGGCCTTCATGGCGGGAATCATGGGGAATTGCTGGAACACGTTGCGGGTGGCGTTCAGCCCGGCCTGGCGCGCGTCGGCGTCGGCCTCCTGCCAGCGCTGCTGCAGCGCCACGATGGGGCCGGGATTGACGTTGCCGGTGGCCGTGATGCAGCCCACGCCGCCGGCGCGCAGGGTCTGCAGCAGAAAGGCCTCGCTGCCCGCATAGACCTGGAAGCCGCGCGGCGCGAAGCGCTCGATCATGGCCGCGGTGTTGTTCCAGTCGCCGCCGCTGTCCTTCACGCCGGCGACGATGCCCGGATAACGCGCCAGCAGGCGGTCGATCAGGTCCAGGCTCAGCGGCACCTGGCTCACGGGCGGGATGTGGTACAGGTACATGCGCAGCCTGTCGTCGCCCACGCCCTCGATCAGCTCGGCGTAATAGCGGAACAGGCCCTCGTCGCTCACGCCCTTGTAGTAGAAGGGCGGCAGCACCAGCACGCCCATGCTGCCGCTGCGCACCGCGTGCCGGGTCAGCTCGACCGCGTCGGGCAGGGCGCAGGCGCCGGTGCCGGGCATCAGGGCCTGCGGCTCCACGCCGGCATCCAGCAGCGTGTCCAGCAGCTCGTGTTTTTCCGCCAGCGACAGCGAGTTCGCCTCCGAATTGGTGCCGAAAATCGCCAGCCCGACCGATTGCTCGCGCAACCAGCGGCAGTGCTTCACATAGCGGCCCAGGGCCGGCCGGTAGCGTTCGTCGAACGGCGTCAGGACCGGAGAGAAAACGCCGGGAATGCGGGCTTGGGTCGTCATGGTCTGTACTCGTAGTCGGGGTTCGGGAATGGCGCGCCGCGGCGGCGCGCCAGCAACACCTGATTCTGGCACCGATCCGGCCCATGAACATCTGCTGTTTAATTGCTTCAATCCATAAAATTGTTATGGTTTGCCGTAACGCAAACCGGCGGCCGGAAAAAGGGGGAGACCGTGGATACGCGATATGTGCAGAGCTTTGTGACGGTGGTCGAAAGCGGCTCGCTGGCCGAGGCGGCGCGGCGCCTGGACTTGACCCCGGCCGCCATCGCCGCGCGCGTGCGCACGCTGGAGGAGGAGCTGGGCGCGACGCTGATCAAGCGCGTGGGCCGCAGCGTCAAGGCGACCGAGGCGGGCCTGAAGGCGCTGGAGCGGGCCCGCGCCGTGCTGCGCGAGGTGCGCGACCTGCGCGCCAGCGCCGGCGACGACGCGCCGCTGGGCGAATTGCGCCTGGGCGTGTCGGCCTCGGCCCTGACCGGCACCATGCCCATCGTGCTGGCGCGCCTGTACCGGCGCATGCCGAAACTGGCCGTGTTCATGGAGCCGGGCACCTCCAAGCACCTGTACCACCGGGTGGTCAACGGCGACCTGGACGCCGCCTTCATCGTCAAGCCGCAGTTCAACCTGTCCAAGGGCTACGCGTGGCGGCTGGTCACCGAGGAGCCGCTGGTGGTGCTGGCGCCGCCGGACACCGCCAGCGACGACGCCCACGAACTGATGCGGACCCAGCCCTTCATCCGCTACGACCGCAATGTCTGGGGCGGCCGGCTGGCCGACCAGTACCTGCGCCAGCACGGCATCGCCCCGCGCGAGCGCCTGGAGGTCGACGGCCTGATGGGCATCGCCTGCATGGTCTCGGAAGGGCTGGGCGTGTCGCTGGTGCCCGACTGGGCGCCGGACTGGCTCGACAGCCGGCGCGTCAAGCGCGTGCCGCTGCCCGGACGCGCGCCGCTGCGCCGCATGGGCATTCTGTGGGCGCGCCACATGCCGCACTCGGCCCTGGCCGAAGCCTTCGTGGAAGAGGCCGCGCTGGCCCTGAACCTGCCTGACAGCGCGCCAGGGGAAGACTGAGCGGCACGCCAAATGAAAACGCCCCGGAAACTTGAATCTCCGGGGCGTTTGGCTGGGAGCCGGACGGCTTAGTGGCGCGTCTCGACCTGGACCAGCGGTTCGTTGGACACGGGCGCGACCGGCTTGCGCTCGCGGCCCAGGCGGACCGGCTTGTGCGCGGCCGCGATGCGCAGCTGCGTCTGGGCGTGGCGGTCCGGGTCGGTCTCGATCCATTGCAGGCCGGCGGCGTTGACCACTTCATGCAGGGCCTGGGCCTTGGCCGACGGCGCCGAGGCCGGCACCACGATGGGCTGCTGCGCGCCGGCTGCCGCCGCCGGGGCGGCTTCGGCCGGGGCCGGGGCTGCCGCGACCACCGGTTCGACGGCGGCGGCTTCCTCGGGCGCGGCGGGCGCCGCGGGCGCGGACACCACGCTGGCGGGCTGCACCGTCACCGGTTGCGTGGCCTGGACCGGTTCCTCGGCTTGCGGGGCGGTTTCGGCGGGCGCGGGGGCGGCGACTTCGGCGGCGACTTCCGTGGTCGCTTCGGCGGTCACTTCCGTGGTCGCTTCAGCGGTCACCTCGGTGCTTACCTCGGCAGCGGCTTCGGCGACCGGGGCTTGCGCCTGGACCTGCGCCGGAGCCGGCTGGGCGGCCGGTTCGGACTCGACGGCGGATTCGACGGCGGCGGCTTGCGGCTGTTCGCCGGCTTCCTCGTCGGCGCCTTCCTCGAGCTGCTCGTCGCCGGCGCTCACGCCAGCTTCTTCCTGGCTGCGGCGGCCGCGACGGCTGCGGCGGCGGCGGCGCTTGCGCTCCGGATCGGCCGCGCCTTCGGCGCCTTCGGCGGCCGGCGCCGCGTCAGCGGCCTGCTCGGCCGTGGCGTCGGCGGCGGCTTCCTCGGCGGCCTGGACGGCCTGGGCCGCGGGCTGGCGGGTGTCGGGCAGGGCGGTGGCGACCGTCTGGGCCAGCGCGGCGACCATGCTTTCCTGTTCGCTCATCGGGGCGTCGGACTGGCCTTCCTCGCGGCGGTTGCGGCCGCGGCCGCGACGGCGGTTGCGGCCGGCGCCGGCGTCTTCACCGGCGGCCTGGTCGGCCTGCTCGGGGCGGCTGGAGGCCAGGGCCGCCTGCGTGGCCTGGGTGTCGCGCTCGGCGCGGGCTTCGTTGCGCTGGTGGCGCTCGCCGCGTTCCTGGCGCTCGCCCTCGGCGCGACGGCCGCCGCGCACGTGGTGACGGCCGCCTTCGCCGCCCTCGGCGCCTTCGCCGCGCGCTTCATTGCGGCGGTTGCGGTTGCGGTCCGAACCGTGGCGCTCGCCGCGGCGTTCCTGGCCGTCATGGGCCGAGCGGCCCTTGCCGCGGCCGGAGGCGGCGCGCTTGGCGCTGTCTTCCTGGACGGCGGGGGCGGGCTTGGCGGTTTCGGCGTTGCCGGTCAGCCAGCCGACCAGGCGCTTGAACAGGCCGCCCAGGCCGCCGCCGGCGGGAGCGGGCGCGGCAGCGGCGGGCGCCGGAGCCGGGGTCGAAACGGGAGCGGGCTGCGAGGGCGTGATGCCCTTGACCAGCGCTTCCGGACGCGACTTGACTTCGTGCTCGCGCGGCTGCCAGGGGGCGTCCGTGGCCGGGGCCTCCACCAGCTCGAAGCTGGTCTTGAGCTCTTCCAGGCGCGGATCGTCGTGGCGCAGGCGCTCGATGTGGTGGTGCGGGGTCTCCAGGTGCTTGTTGGGGATCAGCAACAGGTTGACCTTGAGGCGGGCTTCCATCTTGGTGATGTCGGCGCGCTTTTCGTTCAGCAGGTAGGTGGCCACGTCCACCGGCACTTGCGCGTGCACGGCGGCGGTGTTTTCCTTCATGGCCTCTTCCTGCAGCAGGCGCAGCACGTGCAGGGCGCTGGATTCCGCGTCGCGGATCACGCCGGTGCCGTTGCAGCGCGGGCAGGTGATGTGCGAGCCTTCGTTCAGGGCCGGGCGCAGGCGCTGGCGCGACAGTTCCATCAGGCCGAAGCGCGAAATCTTGCCCATCTGGACGCGGGCGCGGTCGAAATGGAGCGCGTCGCGCAGGCGCTGTTCGACGGCGCGCTGGTTCTTGCTGTCCTCCATGTCGATGAAGTCGATGACGATCAGGCCGCCCAGGTCGCGCAGGCGCAGCTGGCGGGCCACTTCGTCGGCCGCTTCCGAGTTGGTGCGCAGCGCGGTTTCCTCGATGTCGGCGCCGCGGGTGGAGCGGGCCGAGTTGACGTCCACCGACACCAGCGCCTCGGTGTGGTCGATGACGATGGCGCCGCCCGAGGGCAGCTGCACCGTGCGCGAGTACGCCGTCTCGATCTGGTGTTCGATCTGGAAGCGGGAGAACAGCGGGATGTCGTCGCGGTAGCGTTTGACGCGCTGGACGTTGTCAGGCATCACCACGCTCATGAAGGCGGTGGCCTGGTCGGCGATCTCGTCGGTATCGATGAGGATTTCGCCGATTTCGGGGGAGAAGTAGTCGCGGATGGCCCGGATGACCAGGCTGGACTCGAGGTAGATCAGGATGGGCGCGGAGTTGTCGCGCGCGGCGCCGTCGATGGCGGTCCAGAGCTGCAACAGGTAGGACAAGTCCCACTGGAGTTCTTCGACGCTGCGGCCGATGCCGGCGGTGCGGGCGATGATGCTCATGCCCTGGGGCAGTTCGAGCTGCTCCATGGTGTCGCGCAGTTCCTGGCGGTCCTCGCCCTCGACGCGGCGCGAAACGCCGCCGCCGCGGGGGTTGTTGGGCATCAGGACCAGGTAGCGGCCGGCCAGCGAGATGAACGTGGTCAGGGCCGCGCCCTTGTTGCCGCGCTCTTCCTTCTCGACCTGGACGATCAGTTCCTGGCCTTCGCGCAGGGCGTCCTGGATGCGGGCGCTGCGCACGTCCACGCCTTCCTTGAAGTAGCTGCGGGCCACTTCCTTGAAGGGCAGGAAACCGTGACGGTCTTCACCGTAGTTGACGAAGCAGGCTTCGAGGCCGGGTTCGATCCGGGTAATGACACCTTTGTAGATATTGCCTTTGCGTTGTTCGCGGCCGGCAGTCTCGATGTCGAGGTCGATGAGTTTCTGCCCATCGACGATAGCGACGCGTAATTCTTCCTGGTGCGTCGCATTGAACAGCATGCGCTTCATGAGAGGGGTTCTCCGTTGTCATGACGCGCCGATATCGGCGCGTGACCTCGGGTCACTCGGGCTGCGGACTGAAGCGGGCAAGAAAGAATGCGGACCGTACCTGGGCGGCGCCCAGGCGTATCCGCCGCGGGTCAGGCGGGCACGTCGTGCCGTGGGGCACGGGGTTCTGTCAGCAGGAGGGTCAGCTTCACTGAATGTGGTTTGACGGAAAGATTGCTGTGAACGGCAGTTGCGGCAGGAGTGGTTGCCGGCACGCAACTGGTGCTTTAAATATGCGACGATTCTTGCAGTGCTTCAGAGCCGCTTGCGGCATGCAACGGACCTGCTGGGACAGCGGGCAAAATGAATGCCACACCACTGTTCCGCAGGGCGCGGTTGCGCCGGCGACCAAGAGACCCAGAGGCTGAAATGAGCAGGCAGTACAATGGCGGCCCACGCGCTCGACGGAGTTGCGCACTTTGCATCTCTACGTCAGGCGGCTAGTTCAGCCCCTTCAGGCTGTCCCGATTATATGTCGCTTTCCGCAATGCGCAAAGAAACTTCCTCCCCCGTCTCCCCCTCTAAAGCCGCTCCCGCCGTCCGCATGGTCGAGGTGGGCGCCGAGCATGCCGGCCAGCGCCTGGACAACTACCTGGTGCGGCTGTGCAAGGGCGTGCCCAAGACGCATATCTATAAAGCCATCCGGGGCGGCGAGGTGCGGGTAAACAAGGGACGTATCTCGGCCGATTACCGCGTGGCCGAAGGCGACATGGTCCGCATCCCGCCGCTGCGCCTGCCCGACCCGGGCGCGCCGCGCCCGGTGCCCGGCGCCGAGTTCCCGGTGGTGTTCGAGGACGACTCCCTGCTGGTGGTGGACAAGCCCGCCGGCGTGGCGGTCCACGGCGGCAGCGGTGTGTCCTTCGGCGTGATCGAGCAGCTGCGCGCCGCGCGGCCCGACGCCAAGTTCCTGGAACTGGTGCACCGGCTGGACCGCGAGACCTCCGGGCTGCTCATGGTAGCCAAGAAGCGCAGCGCGCTGCTGGCGCTGCATGCCATGCTGCGCGAAGGAAAAGGGGACAAGCACTACCTGGCCCTGGTCGAGGGCGATTGGGTCAACGACCGCCAGCACATCAAGCTGGGCCTTTCCAAGTGGACCACGCAGTCGGGCGAACGCCGCGTCAAGGTGGACCCGGACGGCCAGTCGGCCCACACCATCGTCACCCTCAAGCGCCGTTTCGGCGATTACAGCCTGGTCGACGCAGAATTGCGCACCGGGCGCACCCACCAGATCCGGGTGCACCTGGCGGCCAGCGGCTTTCCCATCGTGGGCGACGACAAATACGGCCACGACGAAGTGCGGGCGCACTTCGCGCGCCTGGGCTTCGGCCGGATGTTCCTGCACGCCCACCAGCTGACCCTGAACCACCCCGTCACGGGCGAGCCGCTGACGCTGACGGCCGAGCTGCCCCCGGCCTGCCTGAAAATACTGAAACAACTGGAGTCTGCCTGATATGTCGTATTCGCTGGTCGTGTTTGACTGGGATGGCACCCTGATGGATTCCACGCACAGCATCGTGGCCGCCATCCAGGGCGCCTGCCGCGACCTGGAACTGGCGGTGCCGTCGGCTTCCGACGCCAGCTGGGTGATCGGCCTGTCCCTGGAAAGCGCGCTGCGGCGGGCGGTGCCCGAACTGACCCAGGCCATGCTGCCGCGCTTCCTGGAGCGCTACCGCACCCATTACCTGCTGCGCGACCCGGAACTGCGCCTGTTCGACGGCGTGCGCGAACTGCTGACCGAACTGGCCGGGCACAACGTGCGCCTGGCGGTGGCCACCGGCAAGAGCCGCGTCGGCCTGACCCGCGCCCTGGCCGCCACCGGCCTGGGCCCGCTGTTCGACGCCACCCGCACCGCCGACGAAACCTTCAGCAAGCCGCACCCGGCGATGCTGCACGAATTGATGCAGGAGTTGGACGTGGCGCCCGAGCGCGTGGTGATGATCGGCGACACCTCGCACGACCTGCAGATGGCGGCCAACGCCGGCGTGCATGGGCTGGGCGTCACTTATGGCGCGCACACCCTGAAGGAGCTTGAGGGTTGCGGCCCCCAGGCGGTGCTCGACAGCGTGCCCGGCGTGCGCGAGTGGCTGCTGGCCCGTACGGCGGCCGCGCAGTAACGCAGCAATACCGGACGCGGAACGTCCGGGCGGCGCGCGGGTCTATAACCAAATACCGCCAGCGCCGCGGAATATCATGGGGTCCTGTGCCGTCCATGGGTTATGCGAGGCGCCGCCATACGGAGACCATGATGCTGATACGCAAGCCCGACGATATTCTTTCCTCCGAGATCACCCCCGAGGCCGTGTGGCGCTCGCGCCGCGAGCTGATGCTGCGGGCCGGGCTGGTGGCCGCCGCGGCAGGGCTGCCGGGCTGGGCGGCGCGCAGCGCGTTCGCGCAGGATGCCGGCGCGTTGCCGGGCAAGCCCAACCCGGCCTTCAGCGTGATGGACAAGCAGACCCCCTTGTCCGACATCACGTCGTACAACAACTTCTACGAATTCGGCCTGGACAAGAGCGATCCCGCCGCCAACGCCGGCAAACTCCAGACGCGCCCCTGGACCGTCAGCGTCGAGGGCGAGGTTGGCAAGCCGCGCACCTTCTCCATCGAGGAACTGCTCAAGCTGGCGCCCATGGAAGAGCGGGTCTACCGGCTGCGCTGCGTCGAGGGCTGGTCCATGGTCATCCCGTGGATGGGCTATTCGCTGGCCGAGCTGCTCAAGCAGGTCGAGCCCACCGGCAACGCCAAGTACGTGGAGTTCGTGACCGTGGTCCAGCGCGAGAACATGCGCGGCGTGCGCAGCGGGGTGCTGGACTGGCCCTATGTCGAGGGGCTGCGCATCGACGAGGCGATGAATCCGCTGTCCATGCTGGTCTTCGGCGTCTACGGCAAGCTGCTGCCGGGCCAGAACGGCGCGCCGGTCAGGCTGGCGGTGCCGTGGAAATACGGCTTCAAGTCGGCCAAGTCCCTGGTCAAGATCCGCCTGGTCGAAAAACCGCCCGTCTCCTCGTGGATGAAGGCCGCGCCGCAGGAATACGGCTTCTACGCCAACGTGAATCCCAACGTCCCGCACCCGCGCTGGAGCCAGGCGACCGAGCGCCGCATCGGCGAGGACGGCCTGTTCTCGCCCAAGCGCAAGACCCTGATGTTCAACGGCTACGGCGAGCAGGTCGCCTCGCTCTACCAGGGCATGGACCTGAAGGCCAATTACTGAGGCGCGCATGGAAGCAGGCATTTCGCAGGCGCCGCCGCGCAGGACGCAGCTTTCCGCCAAGACCGTCGGGCGCTTCAAGCCCGTGCTATTCCTGCTGGGGCTGGCGCCGTTCCTGCGCTGGTTCTGGCTGGGCGCCAACGACGGCCTGACCGCCAATCCGGTCGAATTCCTGACCCGCTCTTCCGGCACCTGGACGCTGGTGTGCCTGCTGGTCACGCTGGCCATCACGCCGCTGCGCCGGCTGACCGGCCAGCCGGCCCTGGTGCGGCTGCGGCGCATGTGCGGGCTGTTCGCGTTCTTCTATGGCGCCATGCATTTCATGGCCTGGGTCTGGTGGGACCGCGGCTTCGACCCCGCGGCCATGCTGCGCGACATCGGCGAACGGCCCTTCATCACGGTGGGATTCGCGGCCTTCGTGCTGATGACCGCGCTGGCGGCCACGTCCACCCAGTGGGCCATGCGCCGGCTGGGCAAGCGCTGGCAAAGCCTGCATCGCGCCGTCTATGCCATCGGGCTGCTGGCCATCCTGCACTACTGGTGGCACAAGGCGGGCAAGAACGACTTCGAAGCGCCGCTGATCTATGCGGCCGTGCTGGCGCTGCTGCTGGGATGGCGGGTGGTGGAGCGGTGGCGGCGGAATGCCTGACGGGTTTCGCGCGTTCGATGCTCGTGTTCTTGCCTGGAGAATCTCGCGCTGCACCCATCCTACGACGGTCGGAAACCGTACGGCGAGGAATCGTACGGCAATCCGGAATCGTAGGATGGGTGCAGCGCGAGACCCCCTGAACAAAAACGCAGATATCGAACGCGCGAAACCCATCGGGCGGCGAAGGCCGCCTCACAACATCGCCAGCATGATGGCCGCCGTCTCGGCGTCCGGCTGCCCGTCGTACAGCGCCGGCCGGTAATGCATCTGGAACGCCGCCAGCGTGTTGATGGTGGCCTTGTCCAGCACGCCGTCCTGCGGGCAGGCGTAGCCCAGGCGCTGCAGCTGCTGCTGGAACCACGCCACGTCGGGAACGCCCTGCGCCTGCAGCCGGGCCAGGTGCGCGGCCGCGCCGGCCTCGTCGTACCAGCGCCCGATGCCGGCCTCGGCCAGCGTCTTCCATGGAAAGAGCGGTCCCGGATCGACCTTGCGCTGCGGCGCGATGTCGCTATGGCCCACCACGTTCTCGGGCGCGATGCCGTGGCGCTGGATGACGTCGCGCAGCAGCACGGTCAGCGCGCGCAGCTGGCGTTCGCCGTAGGGGTGCCATAGCGGCTTGCCGTCGGGACCGTCGGTCCAGCCGGGATTCACGATCTCGATGCCGATCGAGGTGCTGTTCATGGCGATGTTGCCGTACCAGGCGCTGGCGCCGGCGTGCCAGGCCGCCCGGTTTTCATCGACCAGGCGGTAGGTGCGGCCGGACTCGGTCACGAGGTAGTGGGCGCTGACCTTGCCGCGCGACAGCAGCTGCAGCGAGCGGGCGTCGTCGACCGAGGTGTAGTGCAGCACCACGGCGCGCACCCGGCTGGCCTGGCCGACCGCCGTGACGGAGGTGTCCAGTTCCAGGCCGGCGGGGCCGCGCGCGGCGCATCCGGCCAGGGCCGCGGCGGCCAGCAGCGCAAGAGCGGGGCGCAGCATGGCTCAGCGGGCCAGGTAGAGGAACAGGGTGGGCAGCTTGTCCAGCTGCGGCGCCGGCTGCTGTTTCCAGTCGGCCACGCTGCGGGTCTGGATCCATTCGTCGGCGGTGGTGACCGAGCGGGCCACGCACAGCCGGGTATCGCCCTTCAGGCTGGCCAGCAGCGTGGCGAACATGGCGGCGTTGCGGTAGGGCGTCTCGATCAGCAGCTGGGTCTGGTTGTGCCGGGCCGAATGCTGCTCCCAGGCGCGCAGCTGCCTGGCGCGCTCGGCGGGGTCGACCGGCGCGTAGCCGTGGAACGCGAAGCGCTGGCCGTCCAGTCCGCTGGCCATCAGGGCCAGCAGGATGGAGGACGGACCGACCCAGGGCCTGACGGTCAGGCCCTGCCGGTGGGCGGCCTCCACCACCTTGGCGCCCGGGTCCGCCACGGCGGGGCAGCCGGCCTCGGAGACCAGGCCGATCTCGGCGCCGCCGGCGATGGGCGCCAGCCAGGCCTTGATCTGCGCGGCGTCCACCCGGTCGTTCAGCGTGTGGACGGTGATTTCCTGCAGCGGCCGGACCGTGCCGATCAGCTTGAGGAAGGCGCGCGCGGTCTTGGCGTTCTCGGCGATGTAGGTGTCGAGCCGCCCGGCCAGGGCGCGCACTTCGGCGGGCAGCCAGCGCTCGGGCGGGGCCTCGCCCAGGCCCACGGGAATCAGGTGCAGCGCGCCGCTCATGCGGGCGCTCCGGGCACTCCGGGCGCGTCCAGCGGATTTAGCCCGAAGCGCATCAGCATGCTAGTCAGCGCGATCAGCGGCAGGCCGATGATGGCGGTGGGGTCGTCGCTCTGGATGCTTTCCATCAGTGCGATACCCAGGCTTTCCGCCTTGGCGCTGCCTGCGGTATCGTAGGGCTCTTCGGCGCGCAGATAGGCCACGATCGCCACGTCGCTCAGCTGGCGGAAGCGGCAGCGCGTGACGACGTCGGCCTTTTCCACCCGGCGGCCGTCGGTGACGGCCAGCGCGCTGTGGAATTCCACCTCCCGGCCCGACAGCGCCTGCAATTGCGCCATCGCGCGCGGGAGGTCGCCCGGCTTGCCGATGGGCTGCCCGTCCACGGTGGCCACCTGGTCGGAACCGATGACGATGCAGCCGGGGTGCTTCGCCGCCACCGCCATGGCCTTGGCCACGGACAGGCGCAGGGCCAGCGCTTCGGGCGTTTCGCCGGCGTGTGGCGTTTCGTCCACATCGGGCGAAATGGCGGTGAACGGCATGCACAGGCGGGACAACAATTCTTTGCGGTAGCGCGAGCTGGAGGCGAGGATGAGGTCAGGCTTCAAGGGCATACGATATTTGACGCTGATACGTAAGTCACAGTATTATCTAACGTTTTGCGGCATTTTTGCAGGAACACCGAAGTGACTGATACTGGCGTGAATGCAAAAAGCATCGACGCGTTTGCTTTTGCCCGTCTGGGCAAGGAAGCGCAAGGCAGCGTGCCGCTGGCGAGGCTTACGCGATTGGTCGACGGGCTGCCCGAGCAGCCCGCGGGCGAGGCGGGCCTGGCGCACTGGTCCGTGCGCGGAGAAGTGAGCAAGTCCGGCCTTCTTGCCGGGCAGCCGCTCTTGCATCTTCATGTGCGGGCGAATCCGCTGGTCGTGTGCCAGCGGTGCAACGCGCCGTTCGCCTACCCGGTCGACAGCGAAGTCGTGCTGCAGCTGGTCAAGTCCGAAGACGAACTCGATGACGGTTCTGGCTCTGGAGAACACTCCGGAGGCTACGCCGGCGAGGACGAGGACGACGAGGACGAAGAAGGAAAAGGTTTTGTGTCCAACCTGCCTGAAAGGGTGGTGGGTTCACATCATTTCGATCTGCTGGCCCAGATCGAAGATGAGCTCATTCTGAGCGTTCCGTATGTGCCCAAGCATGATGTATGCCCGGGCGCGCAGGCCAATGCCGGCGAGGCTGCTCCCGAGGAGCCCGCCGTCAAGCGTCCGTCGCCGTTTGCGGTGCTGGAACAACTGAAGCACAAAGATTGAGATCAACATCGGGCCGCATCGCGTACAATGCGCCCCGTTTCTAGGAGTCATCATGGCCGTTCAACAAAACAAGAAGTCCCCGTCCAAGCGCGGTATGCACCGCTCGCACGATTTTCTGGTGAACCCGCCGACCGCGATCGAGCCCACCACGGGCGAAGCGCATCTGCGTCACCACATCAGCCCCAACGGCTTCTACCGCGGCCGCAAGGTCCTGAAGACCAAGGCCGACGAATAAGGCCCCCGGGCCGAACTCGTACTCGGACCATTTCGGCTGAGCGCTGATACCTGGCACCCGTGATACGCATCGCCATAGACTGTATGGGCGGAGACTTCGGTCTGCCCGTCACGATTCCGGCTGCGATCGAGTTCGCCCGGCAATTTCCGGATACCCGGCTGTTGCTGGTCGGGCTTCCCGACGCTATCGAAGCGGCGCTCTCCGAGCACCGCGGCGTGGCGCGCGATCGTCTTGAGATCGTGGCGGCTTCCGAAGTCGTCACCATGGACGACCCGGTCGAGGTCGCCCTGCGCCGCAAAAAAGACTCCTCCATGCGCCTGGCCGCCCAGTCCGTCAAGGACGGGCGCGCCGACGCCTGCGTCTCCGCAGGCAATACCGGCGCGTGGATGGCCATTTCACGCTACGTGCTCAAAACGCTGGACGGCATAGACCGCCCGGCCATCGCCACGTCCATTCCGAACCAGACGGGCCGCGCCACCACGGTGCTGGACCTGGGTGCGAACGTGGACTGTACGGCCGAGCACCTTCTGCAATTCGCCATCATGGGCGCCGCGCTGTCGCAGGCGGTCGACCATCGCGAGCGGCCTTCGGTGGGCCTGCTCAACATCGGCGAAGAAGTCATCAAGGGCAACGAAGTCGTCAAGGAAGCCGCCGAACTGCTGCGCGGCAGCCCGCTGAACTTCTACGGCAACGTGGAAGGCAACGACATCTTCAAGGGCACGGTCGACGTGGTCGTCTGCGACGGCTTCGTCGGCAACGTCGTGCTCAAGTCCGTCGAAGGCCTGGCCAAGATGCTCTCCAGCGTCATACGCGAAGAGTTCAAACGCAACCTGATCACGCTGCTGGCCGGCGCGGTGGCCAAGCCGGTGCTCAACCGCCTGCGCACCCGCGTCGACAACCGGCGCTACAACGGCGCCGCGCTGCTGGGCCTGCGCGGCGTGGTCATCAAGAGCCACGGCTCCGCCGACGTCTACGCCTACGGATTCGCCTTGCAGCGAGCCCGCGAAGCCGTAGTGAGTAAACTGCTGGAGCGCACCGCCGAGACGGTCGCTCAGATTACCAAGCGCGTTCAATCCGGCGATGCCGCTACGGCGCCGCCGCAAGACGTGGCTGGGGACACCGCTTGATGGATACCGCAATGAAATATTCCGTGATCGCGGGCACCGGCAGCTTCCTGCCGGAACGCGTGGTTTCGAATGACGAGCTGGCTGCGGAACTGGCGACGCGCAACATCGCCACCTCCGACGAATGGATCGTCGAGCGCACTGGCATCCGGCAGCGCCATCTGGCCGAGCGCGGCGTCACCACCAGCCAGCTGGCGACCGAGGCCTCGCGCCGCGCGCTGGCCGACGCGGGCGTGGACGCCTCCGACATCGACCTCATCATCCTGGCCACTTCGACGCCCGACTTCGTGTTCCCGAGCACCGCCTGCATCGTGCAGGCCAACCTCGGCTCCAAAGGCTCGGCGGCGTTCGACGTGCAGGCCGTGTGCAGCGGCTTCGTCTACGCGCTGACCACCGCCGACAGCTTCATCCGCGCCGGCCGCGCGCGCTGCGCGCTGGTCATCGGCGCCGAAGTGTTCTCGCGCATCCTGGACTGGAACGACCGCAGCACCTGCGTGCTTTTCGGCGACGGCGCCGGCGCCGTGGTGCTGAAGGCTTCCGACAAGCCCGGCATCATGGCCGCGCAGCTGCATGCCGACGGCAGCCAGAGCAAGATCCTGAACGCGGCGGGCAACGTGGCCTATGGCGACGTGACCGGCGATCCGTTCCTGCGCATGGACGGCCAGGCCGTGTTCAAGCAGGCCGTCACCGTGCTGGACCGCTCCGCGCGCGACACCTGCGCCGAAGCCGGCGTGGACGTCGCCGACGTGGACTGGATGATCCCGCACCAGGCCAACGTGCGCATCCTGAATTTCCTGGCGCGCAAGCTGTCCGTGCCGGTCGAGAAGGTCGTCATCACCGTCGACAGCCACGCCAACACTTCCGCAGCCAGCGTGCCGCTGGCCCTGGACGCCGCGCGCCGCGACGGCCGCGTCAAGCCGGGCCAGCTGGTCCTGATGCAGGGCGTGGGCGGCGGGTTCACCTGGGGCTCGGTACTGGCCCGCATGTAGGGGCGGGCCGGGCGGCAGGCGGCGCGCGCCGCGGCCGCCGGGCAGGCGCACCCGACATTCCTCACAGACACTGAATCTCATCCTAACGGTCAACCATGAAAATCGCTTTTGTCTTTCCTGGTCAGGGTTCTCAAGCTGTCGGCATGCTGGACGCCTGGTCGGGCGTTTCCGCGGTCGCCGATACGGTGGCGCGCGCGTCGCAGGCCCTGGGCCAGGACCTGGGCGCGCTGATCGCGCAAGGCCCGGCCGAGCAGCTCAACCTCACCACCAACACCCAGCCCGCGATGCTGACCGCCGGCGCCGCGCTGTACGCGGCCTGGTGCGCCGCGGGCGGCCGCAAGCCGGACGTGGTCGCCGGCCATAGCCTGGGCGAGTACGCCGCGCTGACCGCGGCCGGTTCGCTCGCGCTCGAAGACGCCGTCCGCCTGGTGCGCGTGCGCGCCGACGCCATGCAGGCCGCCGTGCCGGTCGGCACCGGCGCCATGGCCGCCATCCTGGGCCTGGACGACGACGCCGTGCGCGCCGCCTGCGCCGCCGCCGCGCAGGGCGAAGTGGTCGAGGCCGTGAACTTCAACGCGCCCGCCCAGGTCGTGATCGCCGGCCACAAGGCCGCCGTCGAACGCGCCTGCGAACAGGCCAAGGCCGCGGGCGCCAAGCGCGCGCTGCTGCTGCCGGTGTCCGCGCCGTTCCACTCCAGCCTGCTCAAGCCCGCCGCCGAGGTGCTGGCCGGCGCGCTGGCCGGCGTGACGGTGTCGGCCCCGCAGATCCAGGTCATCAACAACGTCGACGTGGCTTCCCCGGCCGATCCTGGGGCTATCCGCGATGCGCTGGTGCGCCAGGCATGGCATCCTGTGCGCTGGGTCGAAACCCTGCGCGCGATGAAGGCGCAAGGCGTCACGCACGTGATCGAATGCGGCCCCGGCAAGGTGCTCGCCGGCCTGACCAAGCGCATCGATCCCGAACTCACGGGCATGGCCATCACCGATCCGGCTTCCCTCGAAGCCGCGCTGGCCGCCGTCAACGGAAACCAATGAACATGGACAACCCCTCGATCGAACTGCAAGGCAAGATCGCGCTGGTGACCGGCGCCACGCGCGGCATCGGCCGCGCCATCGCGCTGGAACTGGCCGCGCGCGGCGCCACCGTCGTCGGCACCGCCACCTCCGAATCGGGCGCGGCCGCCATCACCGAAGCGCTGGCCCCCTCGGGCGGACGCGGCGTGGTGCTGGACGTGACCGACGCGGCGGCCTGCGACGCGCTCATCGACGCGCTGGGCAAGGAAGGCGGCGGCCCGCACATCCTCGTCAATAACGCCGGCATCACGCGTGATACGCTGGCGATGCGCATGAAGGACGAAGACTGGTCGGCCGTCATCGACACCAACCTGGCGTCGGTGTTCCGCCTGTCGCGCGCGGTGCTGCGCAGCATGATGAAGGCCCGCTGGGGACGCATCATCAACGTGACCTCGGTGGTCGGCTCCAGCGGCAACCCCGGCCAGGCCAACTACGCGGCCGCCAAGGCCGGCGTGGCCGGCATGTCGCGCGCCCTGGCGCGCGAACTGGGCAGCCGCAACATCACGGTCAACTGCGTGGCCCCCGGCTTCATCGATACCGACATGACGCGCGCCCTTGGCGAAAATCAGACCGCGGCTTTGCTGCAGCAGATTCCGCTGGGCCGCCTGGGAGCGCCCGAGGACATCGCGCACGCGGTGGCATTTTTGTCCGGGCCGCAGGCGGGTTACATTACCGGCACCACCCTGCACGTCAACGGCGGGATGTACATGCAATAAATC
The DNA here is from genome assembly GCF_057359325.1 of Achromobacter sp. MUI-25009338. Lineage (NCBI taxonomy): Bacteria > Pseudomonadati > Pseudomonadota > Betaproteobacteria > Burkholderiales > Alcaligenaceae > Achromobacter > Achromobacter sp. MUI-25009338. The sequence continues at coordinate 4,523,711 of NZ_CM170627.1, read as the reverse complement.
ACGAACCGCGCGCAGGCCGCTCCGCACGGGGCGATGCGCGGTTCAACCGGAAACGCCGCACACGGGTTTCCTGCGCCATTCCCGGCGACAGATCAAGTGCGCGGTGTTATTTTTGTCACGGCCAGGCGTCGCAAAACTCCGCGCTTGGCTATAATTCGCGGGATTTTTCCCAATTGGAGATCTGCATGGAAAGCATCGAACAGCGCGTCAAGAAGATCGTCGCTGAACAACTTGGCGTCAACGAAGCCGAGATCAAGAACGAATCCTCCTTCCTTGACGACCTCGGTGCCGATTCGCTCGACATGGTCGAACTGGTCATGGCGCTCGAAGACGAATTCGAGACCGAGATCCCCGACGAAGAGGCCGAAAAGATCACGACCGTGCAACAAGCGATTGACTACATCAATTCGCACGGCAAGCAGTAAGCTGGGCTTACTCCCTTCCGGCGGTCCGAGGACGGACTTCGGGGCCAGCCGGAAAATCGGGGCGGTTTCAGGAGTTGCCTTTGCGGTGCGCATGCGGGAAGGGCGTGAAAACGCCTGACCCGCTTTTGTGTGTACCGCAAGCGCAGCGCATCCCGAAAACCGCCTTTCTTTTGTCTGTTTGAGGAGTCATCCGTGAAGCGACGTGTCGTCATCACCGGCCTGGGTATCGTTTCCCCCGTGGGGAACGACGTGACCACGGCTTGGGACAATATCGTCAACGGACGTTCTGGCATCAGCCGCATCACCCGTTTCGATCCCTCGGCCATCACCACCCATATCGCCGGCGAAGTCAAAGACTTCGACATCAGCGCCTATATCTCGGCCAAGGAAGCCCGCCAGATGGATACCTTCATCCATTACGGCCTGGCTGCCGGGATGCAGGCCTGGCGCGACAGCGGCCTGGAAGTCACCGAAGCCAACGCCGAACGCATCGGCGTGATCGTCGGCTCGGGTATCGGCGGCCTGCCGCGCATCGAAGAAACCCAGGTCGAATACCTGTCCAAGGGCCCGCGCCGCATTTCGCCGTTCTTCGTGCCGGGTTCGCTGATCAACCTGATCTCCGGCCACCTGTCTATCGCCTACGGCATGAAGGGCCCGAGCTACGCCGTCGTGTCGGCCTGCACCACCGGCCTGCACTGCATCGGCGATGCCGCCCGCCTGATCGAGTACGGCGATGCCGACGTCATGCTGGCCGGCGGCGCCGAGTCGACCGTGTCGCCGCTGGGCATTGGCGGTTTCGCCGCCATGCGCGCCCTGTCGACCCGCAACGACGATCCTCAGACGGCTTCGCGTCCCTGGGATCGCGACCGCGACGGATTCGTGCTGGGCGAGGGCGCCGGCGTGCTGGTGCTGGAAGAATACGAACACGCCAAGAAGCGCGGCGCGCGCATCTACGGCGAATTCGTGGGCTACGGCATGAGCTCCGACGCGCACCACATCACGGCGCCGGACAAGGACGGCCCGCGCCGCGGCATCGTCAACGCGCTGCGCAACGGCGGCGTCAACCTCGAAGACGTCCAGTACGTCAACGCGCACGGCACCTCCACGCCGCTGGGCGACAAGAACGAGACCGACGCGCTGAAGCTGGCCTTCGGCGACCACGCCAAGAAGCTGGTGGTCAACTCGACCAAGTCCATGACCGGGCACCTGCTCGGCGCGGCCGGCGGCATCGAGGCGGTGTTCACCACGCTGGCCGTCTACAACCAGGTCTCGCCCCCGACGATCAACATCTTCAATCAGGATCCGGAATGCGATCTGGATTACTGCGCCAACGAAGCGCGGCAGATGAAGATCGACGTGGGCCTGTCCAACTCGTTCGGCTTCGGCGGCACCAACGGCTCGATGGCCGTTCGCCGGGTCTGATTTGGCAGGCCCGGTCGGGGAGCGCTGGTCGTTTCGCGTGCCCGTCGTGCGTCCGGGCAGCGTCCAGGCGGTTTACGGCCTGGCGCTGGCCCTGGCCGCGGGCAGCGCGCTGACGGCCGCCTCCTGGCATGGCCCGGCCGCGCTCGCGGGGGCGGCGCTTGCGCTGCTGCTCGGGCTCGGCGGGCTGTTACACTCGGCACGGAGCGGCCCGTCCCCGGTATCCGCGTTACGTACGGCGGCCGGGGCAGGGCATTGGCAGCTGCGGCTGCCGCAGGGCTGGCGCGACGCAAGTCTGCTGGACCGGCGGCGCGGCCCGCGCTGGCTCACGCTCACCTTGCAGCCTTTGCCCACCGGGAGTACCGCCTTTACCCCTAGCACCATCACCCTCACCGTCTGGCAGCGGACGCTGCGACCCGAGTCCTGGCGGCGCCTGTGCCTGCTGACGGGCACGGCGCGGCGCACGCCGCCGGCGGCCGGCCCCCAGGAGGCGTCATGAGCGAGCGCGAAGTCGACGCCGAGCTTGTCGCGCGCGTCCAGCGGGGCGACAAGAAAGCCTTCGACCTGCTGGTGCTCAAGTACCAGCGCAAGATCCTCCGCCTGCTGGCCCGGATGATCCGCGACCCCGCGGAAATCGAAGACGTGGCCCAGGAAGCCTTCATCAAGGCCTACCGCGCCCTGCCCCAGTTCCGGGGGGAGAGCGCCTTCTACACCTGGCTGTATCGCATCGCGATCAACACCGCGCGCAACTGGCTGGCCTCCCAGGGCCGGCGTCCGAGCGCGCCCAATGCGATAGAAACGGAAGACGGTGAAACTTTTAACGAAACCGACAACCTAACCGATATAAGCACGCCGGAATCCATGGTCGCCAGCCGCGAAATCGCCGAAACGGTGAACGCGGCCATCGAGGAATTGCCTGAAGAGTTGCGCACCGCAATCGTCCTGCGTGAAATCGAAGGTATGAGTTACGAAGACATCGCCCAGAGCATGGACTGCCCGATCGGTACGGTGCGCTCCCGCATTTTTCGTGCGCGTGAAGCCATCGCCACCAAGTTGCGCCCATTGCTAGGCACCGATGACGAGCGTCGCTGGTAAGGAGTGGCAGTCATGCAAACAGCAGCCAAATCCGTCGAGATATCCGAGTCCTCCTGGGAGGAGTCGCTCTCCGCCTGGATGGACGGAGAGGAATCCGACGATATTTTTCCCGGCTTGTTGTCCCGCGAGGGACGCCAGACCTGGGACACCTATCACTTGATCGGTGATTCCCTGCGCAACGCCGACCTGGCGCTGACCCCCAGTTCGGCCTTCCAGGCCCGGCTGGCGCGCGCCCTGGACGCGGAATTGCCCATTGTCGCGGCGCCTCGGCGCCGCTCGCCTTTGCGCGTGGGCCTGTCCGGCCTGGCGGTGGTGGCGGCCGTGGCGACCGTCGCCTGGGTGGCCCAGCCCTACCTGACCGGCGAATCCGGCGGGGAAGTGCGGGTGCTGGCCGACGCCAGCGCGCCGTCGTCGGCCTCGGCCGCGGACGATTCCGGCCTGCGCGACTACCTCGAGGCGCATCGCCAGATGGCCGGCCCCAGCGCCGTGCGGCAGGTGTCGTTCGAGATGGGAGCGGGGCGCTGATGGCGTTGGTGATTCCATCGCGCTGGCCGGTGCTGGGTCTGGGACGAACCGCTACCTTGCAGGCCCATCGCGCCGCCTGGCTTGCCGTAACGCTGTTCACCGTTTTCCTGGCGGCGCAGGAGCCGGCCCGCGCCGCCCGCCGAGGACGTGGTGCAGCTGCTCACCAGCATCCAGCAGGCGGCCCGCAAGCAGGACTACGCCGGCGTGTTCATGTATCAGCAGGGCGAGACCATGCAGTCCTCGCGCCTGGTGCACGTCCTGGACGGCACCGGCGAGCGCGAGCGCCTCGAGATCCTCGACGGCCAGCCGCGCGAATACCTGCGCCACAACGACGACGTGCAGTGCCTGATCCCCGAGCGCAAGACGGTGCTGCTGGAGCGCCGCCGCGGCGACCGCTTCCCCGGCCTGCTGCTGGGCGAGGCCGCCGGCCTGTCCGAGAACTACACGATCCGCACCGAGCCCAAGCTCTATCGCGTCGCCGGCCGCGAGTGCCGCCTGATCACCATAGAGCCGCTGGACAAGCTGCGCTACGGCTACCGGCTGTGCGCCGACGTCGAGACCAATCTGCTGCTCAAGGCCCAGACCCTGAACGCCGCGCGCGGCGTGGTCGAACAGGTGGCCTTTACCTCGCTGCGCCTGGGCGCCGAGGTCGATCCCCAGCTGCTGACTTCCCGCTGGAGCACGCGCGACTGGAAGGTGATGGAAGCCGCCATGAAGCCGGTGGACCTGGCCGCCCAGGGCTGGCGCATTCCGGCCCCCAAGGGCTTCAAGACCGTCATGCAGGTGACCCGGGCCATGGGCCGCGGCGCCACGGTCAGCCAGATGGTATTGTCTGACGGGTTGGCGGCCATTTCCGTGTTCATCGAGCCCTACGACAGCCAGCGCGGACACCGTCCGCCCCATGGCGCGGCGCAGCGCGGTTCGATTACCGTATATGGCACGCGCATCGCCGATTTCTGGCTGACGGCCGTGGGCGAGGTGCCCGTGGCCACGCTGGAACAGCTGGCCGAGTCCACAGAATACGTGCCCGCCGCCGGGTCCCGCTGATCCGGGGCGGCAAGCAGCAATTTCGGAGAAGTCTATGAATGCAATGACAGTGTCGAACGGGTATTTCCGACGCTTTCTGGCGGCCGCCGCGCTGGGCGTGGTGATGTCCGTCGGCCAGGCGCCGGCGGCGCTGGCCCAGGCGCCGACGGTCGCTTTGCCTGATTTCACCAGCATCGTCGAAAAGGCCGACCCCGCGGTCGTGAACATCCGCACCACGGCCACCGTGCCGGTGCGCGGCATGGGACCGGGCGGCGGCAACGACCCCTACGAGCTGTTCCGCTGGTTCTTCGGCCCCGAATTCCAGCCGCCGGGCGCGCCGCCGTCGCCGCGCCAGCGTCCCCAGCCCCAGCCCGAAGAGCGCACCGTGCCGCGCGGCGTGGGCTCGGGCTTCTTCATTTCCGAAGACGGCTACATCCTGACCAACAACCACGTGGTCGTGGACGCCACCGACATCTACGTCACCCTGACCGACGGCCGCGAATTCAAGGCCAAGGTCATCGGCACCGACGAGCGCACCGACGTGGCCCTGATCAAGATCGAGGCCAAGGACATGACGCCGCTGGTCATCGGCGATCCCAAGAAGCTCAAGAAGGGCCAGTGGGTGCTGGCGATCGGCTCGCCGTTCGGCCTGGATTCCACCGTGACCTCGGGCATCGTCAGCGCCATCGGCCGCGACACCGGCGAATACCTGCCCTTCATCCAGACGGACGTGGCGGTCAACCCCGGCAACTCGGGCGGCCCGCTGATCAACCTGGAAGGCGAGGTGGTGGGCATCAATTCCCAGATCATTTCGCGCAGCGGCGGCTTCATGGGCATTTCGCTGGCCATCCCCATCGACGAGGCCATGCGCGTCGTCGACCAGCTGCGCACCACCGGCAAGGTCACGCGCGGACGCGTCGGCGTGCAGATCGGCGAAGTCGGCAAGGACGTGGCCGAGGCCATCGGCCTGCCCAAGGCCGAAGGCGCGCTGGTCAGCAGCGTCGAGCCCGAAGGCCCGGCCGAGCAGGCCGGCGTGCAGCCGGGCGACGTGATCCTGAAGTTCAACAACGAACCCATCAAGCGCTGGTCCGACCTGCCGCGCATCGTCGGCGAAACCAAGCCGGGCACCCGCGCCGACATGCAGGTGTGGCGCAAGGGCAAGACCGTGACGCTGACCGTCAAGGTGGGCGAGATCCCGACCGAGAAGAGCCCGGCCGCCGGCAAGCAGGGCGCGGCGCCCGTGCCCGAGGCCACCAACGCGCTGGGCCTGGGCGTGGCCGACGTGCCGGCCGACGTGCAGAAGAAGCTGCGCATCAAGGGCGGCGTCCAGGTCAAGATCGCCGAGGGCGCGGCCGCCAAGGCCGGCCTGCAGGAAGGCGACATCGTGCTGGCCCTGAACGACACCGACGTCACCAGCGCCAAGCAGTTCGGCGAACTGGTCTCCAAGCTCGACAAGGGCAGGGCGGCCGGCCTGCTGGTGCGCCGCGGCGACCAGACCCAATGGGTGGCGGTTCCCGCCAGCAAGTGATGCTTTACGGCGACGCCCCTGAAAAGGGGCGTTTTTTGCCGTCGCGGGCCTGGCGGCAAAAAAATGGTTCAAGACCGGCTAAAATGGCTGGTTGCCGCAAGAGGGGGCGCATGGCGCCCCCTCGTTTTGCCCGGGCTATGCCCACAGGCACCCCTCTCGTCAGCCGTGCGTACTCCGGCGGCGGTGTCTTCCGGCCTTGTGCCGAGTGTTCCGTCCCCTTATAACTTCAAGCATGCAGCATATCCGCAACTTCTCCATCATTGCCCACATCGATCATGGCAAATCGACCCTGGCCGATCGCCTGATCCAGCGCTGCGGCGGATTGGCGGACCGCGAAATGTCGGCGCAGGTGCTCGACTCGATGGAAATCGAGCGCGAGCGCGGCATCACCATCAAGGCGCAGACGGCCGCCCTGCACTACAAGGCGCAGGACGGCAAGGTCTACAACCTGAACCTGATCGATACCCCGGGGCACGTGGACTTCTCCTACGAAGTCAGCCGCTCGCTGTCGGCCTGCGAAGGCGCGCTGCTGGTGGTCGACGCCTCGCAGGGCGTCGAGGCCCAGACCGTGGCCAACTGCTACACCGCCATCGAGCTGGGCGTGGAAGTCGTGCCGGTGCTCAACAAGATGGACCTGCCCCAGGCCGATCCCGAAGGCGCGCGCCAGGAAGTCGAGGACGTGATCGGCATCGACGCCTCGCAGGCCGTGCTGGCCAGCGCCAAGACCGGCATGGGCATCGACGAAATCCTCGAGGCCATCGTCGCCCGCGTGCCGGCGCCCCAGGGCGATCCCGACGCGCCGCTGCAGGCGCTCATCATCGACTCGTGGTTCGACAACTACGTGGGCGTGGTGATGCTGGTGCGCATCATCAACGGCGTGCTCAAGCCCAAGGACAAGATCCTGCTGATGGCCTCCGGCGCCACCCACCTTTGCGAGCAGACCGGCGTGTTCACGCCCAAGTCGCAGCAGCGCCCGCACCTGTCGGCCGGCGAAGTGGGTTTCGTCATCGCCGGCATCAAGCAGCTTGCCGACGCCAAGGTGGGCGACACCATCACGCTGGCCGGCAAGCCGGCCGCCGCGCCGCTGCCGGGCTTCAAGGAAGTCAAGCCGCAGGTGTTCGCCGGCCTGTACCCGGTGGAAAGCTCCGAGTACGACCAGCTGCGCGACTCGCTGGAAAAGCTCAAGCTCAACGACGCGGCGCTCATGTTCGAGCCGGAAGTCTCGCAGGCGCTGGGCTTCGGTTTCCGCTGCGGCTTCCTGGGCCTCCTGCACATGGAAATCGTGCAGGAGCGCCTGGAGCGCGAGTTCGACATGGACATCATCACCACGGCGCCGTCCGTGGTGTACGAGGTCGAGCAGCGCGACGGCTCCATCATCACGGTCGAAAGCCCGTCGCGCATGCCGGAGATCGGCAAGATCGCCGACATCCGCGAGCCCATCGTCAAGGTCACGCTGTTCATGCCGCAGGACTACGTCGGTCCGGTCATGACGCTGTGCAATAACAAGCGCGGCGTGCAGATCAACATGAGCTACCACGGCCGCCAGGTGCACCTGGTCTACGAGATCCCGCTGGCCGAGATCGTGCTGGACTTCTTCGACAAGCTGAAGTCGGTCTCGCGCGGCTACGCCTCGATGGACTACGAGTTCCAGGAATACCGCTCGGCCGACGTGGTGCGCGTGGACCTGCTGATCAACAACGACCGCGTCGACGCGCTGGCCATGATCGTCCACCGCAGCAACGCGCGCCACCGCGGCCGCGACGTGGTGACCCGGATGCGCGGGCTGATCCCGCGCCAGATGTTCGACATCGTGATCCAGGCCGCCATCGGCGCCGAAATCATCGCGCGCGAAAACGTGAAGGCCCTGCGCAAGAACGTGCTGGCCAAGTGCTACGGCGGCGACATTTCGCGCAAGAAGAAACTGCTGGAAAAGCAGAAGGCCGGCAAGAAGCGCATGAAGCAGGTGGGTAGCGTGGAAATCCCGCAGGAGGCGTTCCTCGCCATCCTGCAGGTGGAAGACAAATAGAACCAAAAGAAGGCGGTTAGCTGATGAGTTGGAACTTTGCCCTGATCCTGTTTGTATTGCTGGTGGTGACCGGCATTATCTGGGTGCTCGATCTGGCGGTGCTGCGGCGGGGCCGGGAACGCCGGGCCCAGGCGGCGATGGCGCAATACGACGCGGCCCTGGTCGGAGACGCCCAGGAAGCCGAGCGCCTGCGCCGCGAGGCCGGCGACGCGGCGCGCCGCGTGCCGTGGTGGGTGGAGTACGCGGTCAGCTTCTTCCCCGTGATTCTGTTCGTGTTCCTGCTGCGCTCGTTCGTGGTCGAGCCGTTTCGCATCCCGTCGGGCTCCATGCTGCCCACGCTGCAATCGGGCGACCTGATCCTGGTGAACAAGTTCAGCTATGGCCTGCGCCTGCCGGTCATCGACAAGAAGGTGATCGAGGTGGGCGAGCCCAAGCGCGGCGACGTGTTCGTGTTCCGCTATCCCGTGGACCCGGACGTCGATTACATCAAGCGCGTGGTCGGCCTGCCGGGCGACGAGATCGCCTACCTGGACAAAAAACTGTATATCAACGGCGAACTGGTGCCGCACGTGCGCGACGGGGATTATTTCGAACCCGACCGTGTCTCGTATATTGCGCAATATAAAGAGAAGTTGGGCGAAGTTGAGCACCAGATCCTGCTGGATGAAGGCAAACCGCAGGAATACGGGCCGATGTGGCAATTTCCCAACCGTCAGAACTGCCAATACAGCCGCAATGGGGTACGCTGCAAAGTACCCGAAGGCCAATTTTTCGCTATGGGCGATAATCGGGACAACAGCGCGGACAGCCGATACTGGGGCTTCGTACCCGAATCCAATATCGTCGGACGCGCGTTCTTCATCTGGATGAATTTCAGCGACCTCAGCCGCATCGGCCGGTTCAACTGATTATGTCGCTAGCCACGCTAGAAAACCGCCTGGAGCACCACTTCGGTGATCCGGCATTGCTCGAACAGGCGCTGACGCATCGCAGTCACGGTTCGCGCCATAACGAGCGCCTGGAATTCCTCGGGGATTCCGTGCTGAACTTCGTCGTCGCCGCGATGCTGTTCGAGCGCTATTCCAAGATCGACGAGGGCGACCTCTCGCGCCTGCGGGCCAACCTGGTCAAGCAGGCCTCGCTGGCCGACATCGCCCAGCGGCTGGAGCTGTCGCAATACCTGCGCCTGGGCGAGGGCGAACTCAAGAGCGGCGGTTTCCGCCGCCCCTCGATCCTGGCCGACACGGTCGAGGCGCTGTTCGGCGCCGTGTTCCTGGACGCCGGCTTCGACGCCGCGCGCCGCGTGATCGTGCGCCAGTACCAGCCGGTGCTGGCCTCGGTCGATCCCAAGACCCTGGGCAAGGACGCCAAGACGCTGCTGCAGGAATTCCTGCAGGGCCGCAAGCTGGCGCTGCCGCAGTACACGGTGGTGGCCACGCACGGCGCGGCCCACAGCCAGCAGTTCGAGGTCGAATGCGCCATCCCGGCGCTGGAGATCAAGGTCATGGCCGCGGGCGCCAGCCGCCGCGCGGCCGAGCAGTCGGCGGCCAAAGTGGCGCTGGAGGCCGCGTTGGCCGTCAGCCCGGCTTCCAAGGCTGCCCGCAAGTCGGGCAAGGCGCGCAAGACCGCGCAATTGTCGCTGCCGGTGGCAGTGGCTCAAGAGACTAAATGAGCGATACCCCTTTCCGTACCGGCTTCGTTGCCATCGTCGGCCGTCCCAACGTCGGCAAATCCACGCTGACCAACGCCCTGATCGGCTCGAAGATTTCGATCGTCTCGCGCAAGGCGCAGACCACGCGCCACCGCATCCACGGGGTGCTGACGCGCGAGCACGAACAGTTCGTGTTCGTCGACACGCCGGGCTTCCAGACGCGCCACGGCGGCGCCATGAACCGCATGATGAACCGCGTGGTCACGCAGGCGCTGGCCGACGTGGACGTGGTGGTGCACGTGGTCGAGGCGGGCAAGTGGTCCGAGGGCGACGCCAAGCTGCTGCCGCTCTTGCCCGCGCCGGAGCGCACCATCCTGGCCATCTCCAAGATCGACGCGCTCAAGAACCGCGACGATCTGTTCGCCTTCGTCTCCAAGATCATGGCGCTGCATCCGTTCGGCGCGGTCGTGCCGGTCAGCGCCACCAGGAACCAGCAGCTCGACCAGCTGCTGCAGGAAATCGCCGCGCGCCTGCCCGAAGGCGAGCCGATGTTCGAAGAGGACACGCTGACCGACCGGCCCATGCGCTTCATCGCCGCCGAGCTGGTGCGCGAGAAGATCTTCCGCCTGGTGGGCGACGAACTGCCCTACGGCTGTACGGTCGTGATCGAGCAATGGGAAGAGAACGACAAGGGCGCGCGCATCGCCGCCTGTGTGGTGGTCGAGCGCGACAGCCACAAGCCCATCCTGCTGGGCGCGGGCGGCATGCACATGAAGCGCATCGCTACGGAGGCGCGGCAGGACATCGCCAAGCTGCTGGACAAGCCGGTGCACCTGGAGGTCTACATCAAGGTGCGCAAGGGCTGGTCCGACCGCGAGGGTGCGCTGCGCGACCTGGGCTATGAGTAGAAGGGCGCCTCGCGTCCAGGACCGACCCGGCTATATGCTGCACGCCACCGCGTGGCGTGAGACGTCCCTCATCGTTCAGACTTTCTCGCGCGACCACGGCTGTGTGGCCATGGTCGCCAAGGGCGCCAAGCGCCCGTATTCCGTGCTGCGGCCCGTGCTGTCCGCGTTCCAGCCGCTGCTGCTGTCCTGGACCGGCAACGGCGAGGTCAAGACGCTCACGCGCGCCGAGATCGCCGGCATCCGGCCGCTGACCGGCACCGCGCTGATGTCGGCCTGGTACATGAACGAGCTGCTGCTGCGGCTGCTGCCGCGCGAAGACGCCCACCCCCTGCTGTTCGACGCCTACGATTTCGCCCTGCAGCAGCTTTCGGGCGGCACGCGCGCGGCCGGCGCGCTGCGCCGCTTCGAATGGACGCTGCTGCGCGAGACCGGCTATGGCGTTGACGAGGCGCCGCCCGATTTCGACGATCCGGCGATCGAGCCGGCCCTGCGCCGCGACCTGCGCGAACGCCTGGCCGAAATCCTCGCCGGCCGGCCTTTGTCCACGCGCCGCGTGCTGCTGGACCTGCAGCGCATCTGAGCGCCATGACCTTCACGCTCAAACAGGTCGAGACCTTCCGCACCGTCTACGAGACGGAAAGCGTGACCGCCGCCGCCCGGCGGCTGGACGTGTCGCCGGCCACCGTCAGCGCGACCCTGGCCGCGCTGGAAGCCAGCATCGAGCTGCGCCTGTTCGAGCGCGTGCGCCAGCGCATGCAGCGCACCCCCGAGGCGACGCTGCTGTACGAGGAAATCCGGCGCCTGAACGTCGGCCTGGAGAGCCTGGGCCGCAAGATCCGCGCGATCCGCGGCGCCGCGCAGCCGCGGCTGCGCGTGGGCTGCATCCACGCCTACAGCGGCGCCATCATCAGCGACACCATCGCGCGCTTTCGCGCCCGCTATCCGGACACCGCGCTGTACCTGCAGATCCGGGATTCCAACACCTTGCGCGACATGGTGGTGTCGGGCGAGCTGGACCTGGCCGCCGTGGCCGACGAGTCCGAACTGGAAGGCCTGCGCGGCCACCGGCTCGCCAGCCTGCGGGCCGTGGCGGTCTTTCCGCGCAACCATCCGCTGGCGCGGCTGGAGTGCGTGGAGTTCTCGCACCTGGCCGGCGCCGACGTGATCGCGCTCAACGCCGAGGACGGTTCGCGCAAGCGCCTGGACGCCTTGCTGGCGCAGGCCGGGCAGCATCTGAAGGTGGCGATCGAAACGCCGTATTCCAGCACCGTGTGCCAGCTGGCGCTGGCCGGCCACGGCGTGGGCATCGCCAATCCGGCGACCGCGCTCGGCATGGAAGCGGCCGGCCTGGGGCACCGGCCGCTGGCCGCGTCCGTGCATTTCGAATGCCACATGATCCTGCACGGCAGCCGCCCCTTGTCGGAGGCGGGAAAGTTCTGGGCGACCTGTTTGCGCGCGGCCTTGGCGCCGCTGGTGGAGCGGTATGGGGTTTAGGTTTCGGGCGGGGTGATGGGTTTCGCGCGTTTGGCCCCTGGTTGCTTGGGTCGGGGGGCTCGCGCTGCACCCATCCTACATTCCAAACGTAGGATGGGTGCAGCGCGAAGAACCCCTGAGCAAGAACACGAACATCAAACGCGCGAAACCCATCACCCCCGCCGCCCATCCGAAGTCAACACCAGCACGACCGACGATTCCGCGTCCAGCAGCCCCGACCGCCGCAGCCGCGACACCGCCGCCAGCGCCGCGGCCGACGACAGTTCGGTGGCCAGCCCGGTGCGCTCCAGGCGCTGCTGCGCCTGCGCCGCGGCGGCGTCGGACACTTCCACGGGCGAGCCGCCCGAGCGCGCCAGCGCTTCCAGCGACTGCAGCGTGCTGGTGCTGCCGGCGATCGAGTACTGGTCCGTCACGCCCTCCCAGTTGCCGCGCGCATCGCCCGTGGCGCGCGCCCGCGACAGCCGGGCATAGGGCTCGACCGCGTGCATGCGGGGCAGGCGGTCGATGCGGCCGCTTTCCCGCAGATGCTGCCAGCCCAGGTAAATGCCCCACAGCAGGTCGCCGCGCGCGGTGGGCACCACGATATCGGTGGGCACGCCGCAGGCTTCGAAGATCTCCAGCGCGATGGGCTTGTAGCCTTCCACGCCATAGGCATGGGTGCCCACCGGCGGATTCAGATAGTTGGTGCCGGCGAACGCGCCGTGGTCGCGGCACAGGTCCGCGACATAGGGCCAGCGGCTCAGGCTGTCGTCGAAGGCGCGCAGGCGCGCGCCGAAGCGCTGCATGGCGTCGCGCTGCAGCGGCGGGCAGTCGCGCGTGATGGCGATGTCGGCCTCCAGGCGCGCCGCGGCGCAATAGGCGGCCAGCGATACGCCGGCGTTGCCGCTGGAGGCCGCCGCCACGCGGGTGGCGCCGGCCAGGCGCGCGCGCGAGACCAGCTGGGCCGCCATGCGGTCCTTGTGGCTGCCGGTGGGATTGGCGCTTTCGCACTTGAGCCACATCCGGCCGACGCCCTCGGCCTGCGCCAGCGCCGGCGCGGCCAGGCAGGGCGTGGCGCCTTCGCCCAGCGTCACCGGGTCCAGCACCGGCAGCGGCATGGCCGCATCCCCGCCGGGCTCGTAGCGGCATTCCAGCGAGGCGGGGTGGCCGGCCTCCAGGCAGCCGGGGCAGCCTTCGGGATAGTCGGCGACGGGCCACAGGCGTTCGCAGCGGATGCAACGCAGGCCGGACAATCTGGGGTTCATCTGCATGGTTCTTCAGTACCTCGAAGGAAGCGTATCCAGGGGAAGGGCGGGCGCGATCTGGAACAGGCAGTCGCCCTCGCCGCTGCGGGCGATGGCGCGCAGGCACACCACGGTGCCGCTTTGCGGGCTGACCAGCGCGCGCGGCGCAAGCTCGGGGCGGGCGGGTTCTATCAGCTGGCCGATGCGCTGGCGCGCCGTGACCGCCTGCCCCAGCTCCACGCCGGGGACGAACACGCCCGCTTCGCGCGCGCGCAGCGTGGCGGCCGGCGCGTCCAGGTCGTAGAGCCGGACCTCAGGGTTGCGCGGCAGCGGGCGGCCGGGCAGCAGGCCCAGCTCGGTCAGGCAGCCCAGCAGCCCGTCGCGGCAGCGTTCGACCAGGGCGGCGCTGGTTTCGCGGCCGCCGCCGATCTCCGCGCTCAGGCGCAGCACGCCGTGGCGGCTGGCGGCGGCCGGCATGGACCCGGCTTCGACGCCGCGGAAGAACACGCATTGCGGCAGCCCGAAGGCGCGCGCCAGGTCCGCCAGGCGCGGATCGTAGGCGTCCTCGCCGTACCGGGTGATCACCGACGAAGGCAGGTAGCGCAGCGAGGCGCCGCCACTGTGCACGTCCACCAGCGCCTGGATGCGCGGCAGCAGCCGGGCCTCCAGCGCGGCGGCCACGCTTTCGGTGTAGCCGCGCGCCGGCGCGCCCAGGAAAGCACGGTTCAGGTTGCCGCCGTCGGAAGGCGAGAGCCGGGTGCCGGCCAGCGAGGCCTCGACATTGGCCGCCGGCAGCAGGTAGACCGTGCCGCGCTGGAGCATGCCGGGCAGGCTGTGCCACAGGTCCAGGATGGCCGCCTGGCCTTCCCATTCGTCGCCGTGCACGCCGGCCATCAGCGCGACGGCCGGCCCGGGGCCGGCGTCGATCCTGAGCACCGGCACCGTGACCCGGCGGTAGGCCGATTCGTTGGTGGCGGCGGCGCAGGAAAAATCCTCGCGGCTTACCGTGGCCATGCGCGCGCTCCTGCCTGGCTCAATCCAGCGTGGTGCCGGCGGCCTTGATGATGCCTTCCCATTTGGGCAGCTCCTTGCGAATCTGGGTCTGTACGTCCTGCGGCGTGCCGCCCAGCGGTTCCTGGGAGCGGCTGCGCAATTCCTTGCTGACATTGTCCGAGCGCAGCGCCTGGTTCATGGCCTCGTTGAGCCGGGCGATGACGGCGGGCGGCGTGCCGGCCGGCGCGACCAGCGCGCTCCAGGCCGACTGCTCGTAGTCGGGGTAGCCCTGCTCGGCCACGGTGGGCACGTCGGGGTTGGAGGCGGCGCGTCCGCGCGTGGTGACGGCCAGCGCGCGCAGGCGGCCGTCCTTCAGGTTGCCGATCAGCGGCGGCAGGTTTTCCATCATCGAATCCACGTGGCCGCCCAGCAGGTCGGACAGCTGCGCGGCCGTGGCCTTGTACGGAATCTGGCGCACCTCGGCGCCGGTCTGGGCGATGAACAGCTTGACGCCGACCTCGCTGGTGGTGCCGGGGTCGGCCGAGGTCATGGTCAGGCGCTGCGGCTGGGCGCGGCTGGCTTCGATGAAACCCTTCAGGTCGCGATAGGGCGAGGCCGCGTTCACCACGATGACGTTGGGCGTTTCGGCCACCAGGCCGATGGGCGCGATGTCGCGGTCCAGGTCGTACAGCTGCTGCTTGAACAGGTAGCGGTGCAGCACCAGCGTGCCCACGTGGGCGTAGCCGATGGTGTAGCCGTCGGGCGCGGCGCGCACCACGGCCTGGGTGCCGATGCGCCCGCCCGCGCCGACGCGGTTCTCCACCACCACCGGCTGGCCCAGCTGGCGGCTCATTTCCTGCCCGATGAGGCGGGCGGTGATGTCGGCGTTGCCGCCGGCGGCGGCCGGCACGATCAGCGTGATCGCGCGTTCCGGGTAGTCGGCCAGCGCGGCAGGCGCGGCCAGGCAAAGCGACAGGGCGGCAAGACAGGCGATGGCGTTGCGGTTCATGGCGGTTCCCGAGGCATTGAAAGCGCTGCCATTGTGCGGCGGCGGCCCCCGGAATCCGTTTGGGCCAATGATATGCATGTTCAGTAAAACCTAATTGCCGTCGGCGCGCCGCCCCAGCGCGTAACCCACGGCCGCCGCGCCCAGCGCGAAGGCGGCGCCCAGCAGCGCGACCAGGGCCGCGCCGTGGCCCAGCATGTCCACGCCCGCCTTGACCCAGCCGCTGGCCGCGTCGCCGGCGCGGTAGACCACCGTGTCGATCACGTTCTTGGTCTTGTACTTGTCCTCGGGCGGGACCGTGGTGAACAGCATTTCGCGCCCGGGCCGGATGAGCGCGTATTCGCCCACGCGGCGCGCGATCATGACCGCCGCCAGCACGCCGAAGACCGGATACGCCGCCAGGACCAGGAACCCGGCCGCCATCGCCAGCGGCACCGCGGCCAGCAGGAAGCGCAGCCCCAGCCGCGCGGCCACGCGCCCGGTGACGAACACCTGCGACAGCAGCGAAAGCGACTGGACCGCGAAATCCAGCATGCTGAAGACCCGGATGCGCTGCGCCGTGTCGGGAAAGGCGTCGGCCACCAGCCGCGCCTGCTCCATGTAGAGAAAGGTGTTGAGCGTGGCCAGCAGGATCACCAGCAGCGAGATTCCCATCAGGTAGCGCGAGCGGAACACGCCCGACAGGCCGGCCAGGATCGAGCCTTCGATGGGACGCCGCATGTCGTCATTGGCCGTCTCCTGGCGGTCGGCGGCGCGCCAGCGCAGCAGCCGGGCCTTGAGCGGCAGCGTCGCCGCCAGCAGCAGCGCCGACAGCAGCAACAGGCCGGCCGGGCCCAGCGCGCCGGCCAGCAGCCCGCCCAGCAGCGGGCCGCACAGCCCGCCCGCGCTGGCGCCGGCGGCGATCAGGGCGAACAGGCGCTTGGCCGATTCCATGCGGAACACGTCGGCCATCAGGCTCCAGGCGATGGAGACCACGAACAGGTTGAACACAGACAGCCACACGTAGAACACGCGCGCGGCCCAGGCGCTGCCGGGCAGCAGGTGCAGCACCGCGCCGAAGCCCGCCATGGCCAGGGCGAACACGGCGTAGACCCAGCTCACCAATGTGGCGCGCGGCACCCGCGCCGACAGCCAGCCGAACAGCGGCGCCACCGCCAGCATGGCCACGAAGGTGGCGGTGAACAGCCATTGCAGCTGGTCCACGCCGGCCTGTATGCCCATGGTTTCGCGGATCGGGCGCAGCATGAAATAGCCGCAGAACAGGAAGAAGAAAAAGGCAAAGCCGCAGGCCGCCGGGCCCAGTTCGTCCTCGCGTATGCCCAGCGCCAGCGCCGCTCGGCCCCGCAGGGTGGCTGGGGGCGCCATGCCGTCAGGCCAGCAGGGCGGCGATGCGTTCGCGCAGCGCGGCGTCGGGCTGCTGGCCGAACCCCGCGCGGGCGTTGTCCGCCATGTTGGCCGGCTTGGAGGTGGCGGGGATCACCGCCGTCACGGCGGGATGGCCGATGATGAATTTCAGGAACAGCTGCGCCCAGGAGGTGCAGCCCAGCTCCGCGGCCAGCGGCGGCAGCGCCATGCCGCGCACCTGGCGAAACAGCGCCCCGTCCTGGAACGGCCGGTTCACCAGCACCGCCACGCCCCGCGCCTGGCAGGCCGGCAGCAGGCGCTTTTCGGCGTTGCGCGCGCCCACCGACAGGTTGACCTGCACGAAGTCGGGCCGCTCGCGCTCGACCAGCGCGGTCAGTTCGTCATGCGCATGGTCGGCGTAATGCGTGATGCCGAAATAGCGGATCACGCCCTGGCGTTTGAGGTCGCGCAGCAGCGCCAGCTGGTTGGCGGTGTCTATCAGGTTGTGCACCTGGACCAGGTCCAGCTTGTCGCTGCCCAGCGCCTTTTGCGACTGGCGCAGCTGGCGCATGGCCGACTCGTGCCCCTGCGTGCTGATCTTGGTGGCCAGGAAGGCCTGCGACCACAGGCCGCCGTTGCGGGCCAGCAGCGCGCCGGTCACGGCTTCGGCGTGGCCGTAGCTCGGGGCCGTGTCGATCAGCGAGCCGCCCGCCTGCAGCAGCGTGTCCAGCACCTGGGCCAGCGGCGCCAGGGCGGCGGCGTCGCCGGGCGGAACGTTGAAGGTGTCGGCCGTGCCCAGCCCTATCACCGGCAGCGCCTCGCCGGTGGCGGGGATGGCGCGCGTCAGCATGGGCGCCTGCCGGCTGAGCGCGCGGGCGGTCCAGGACGGGCCGAGCAGGGCGGCGCCGGCGGCGGTCTGGATGAAGCGGCGGCGGTTCGGCATGGCGCGGGTTTCCCGAATGAAAAAAGGGCCTACATGGAAATGTAGGCCCTTTGGACTGGCAGGCGGACGGCGATTACTCGCGGTTACCGCCGAAGATGCCCAGCAGCATCAGCAGGTTGGAGAAGACGTTGTACACGTCCAGGTAGATCGCCAGCGTGGCGGACACGTAGTTGGTTTCGCCGCCGTTGACCACGCGCTGCAGGTCCACCAGCATGAAGGCCGAGAAGATCACGATGGCCAGGACCGAGATGGTCAGCATCAGCGCCGGCAGCTGCAGGAAGATGTTGGCCAGGGCCGCCACCAGGATCACCACCGCGCCGATGAACAGGAACTTCTGCAGCCCCGAGAGATCGCGCTTGATGGTGGTGGCCAGCGTGGCCATGGTGCCGAACACGACGGCCGTGCCGCCGAAGGCCGTCATGACCAGCTGGGCGCCGTTGCCCATGCCCAGCACGAAGCCGAGCAGGCGCGACAGCATGATGCCCATGAAGAAGGTGAAGGCCAGCAGCAGGGCGACGCCCAGCGAGTTGTTCTTGTTTTTCTCGATGGCGAACATCATCCCGAACGCGCCCACCAGGAACACGATCGCGGACAGGCCGGGGCTGGCGCCCATGACGGTGTTGATGCCGGTGTACAGGCCCACGGCGGCGCCCAGCACGGTGGGGATGAGCGACAGCGCCAGGAGCCAATAGGTGTTGCGCAGGACCTTGTTGCGCGCGACCTCGCCCGGCGCGCCGGCCAGCGCGCCGGAACGGTTAAAAGGGGACGGACGATATTCGTTCATGGAGAACTCCTGTGTGCGGCGAAATGACGATTGCCTGGAATTAGATGCGAAGGATACCTTACAGTTCCCTGAAGAATCCAGTTTCGTCAGGAATTAGACCAGACGCCGGGCGAAGGTTCCAGGCGGATCAACCCGGGCGCACGTCGCGCAGCACGCGGGCCACGATGACGGGCAGCTCGGCGTCCATGCGGGCCTGGATCTGTTCGACGGCGTCGGCCAGCGCCTGCTGCATGAGCTGTTCCACCTCGGCCTGCAGGCGGGCGCTGAGCACCGCCGGGTCGGGCAGGGGGACGGATCTGGCCGGCGCGGGCTGCGCCACTTCGGTCAGCACCGGAAACGCCTCGTCGGCGTCGTCCGCGCCCGGGGGTAGCGCGGGTTCGGCCCGCTGGGTCAGGGTGGGGATGCCGGGGTCGTAGCGGCGAGAGGGCATGTTGGCTCCCGAAAATCGATGGGGCGGCGGCGCGCGGAGCGCCGGCTGCCGGTTCAGCCGCCGGCGGACTGGCGGCTGAGGTCGTGGCTGTGCGGCGTATGGCCGGCGCCCTGGTAGGCGCGCCAGCGCTGGCGCGCGGCCTGCTTGTCCTCGGGGTCGTCGGAGACGATTTCGAGCAGCCTTTCGAAGGCCTCGAAGCCGGGCGGGCAGTCGTTGTCCAGGTTCAGCAGCCAGGCGGGGGGCGGCTGTTCGCCTTGGCCCGCGGCCGCCGCGGCCTGCTGCGGATCGCCCGCCGTCAGCACCACCGGGGTGTCGGCCGCCAGCGGGTCGTTGGCCAGCACGTGCGGCACGAAAGACGTGTCGTCGAACGCCCACAGCATGCGGTCGAACGCGGCCAGGCGGCTGCCGTCTTTACAGTACACCACCAGCCGCTGGCCTGCCAGGTAGCGCTTGCGCACGACCTGGCAGGCCATGCGCAGGCGGTCCGGCGCGCCGAAGGCGAAATCGATGCGCGTCATGCCGGATACCGTCGCAGGCGCTTCAAGCCTGGTCCAGCAGGTACTGCATCAGCAGCGGCACGGGGCGGCCGGTGGCGCCCTTGTCCTTGCCGCCGCGCCAGGCGGTGCCGGCGATGTCCAGGTGCGCCCACGGATAGGCCGTGGCGAAGCGCGACAGGAAGCAGGCCGCCGTGACCGCGCCGGCCGGGGGGCCGCCAATGTTGGCCAGGTCGGCGAAGTTGGACTTCAGCTGTTCCTGGTAGGCCTCGTCCATGGGCATGCGCCAGGCCGTGTCCAGCGAGGCGCGGCCGGCGGCGGCCAGCGCCTCGGCCAGCGCGTCGTCCTTCGAGAACAGGCCGCTGTTGACGTTGCCCAGGGCGACCACGCAGGCGCCGGTGAGGGTGGCGATGTCGATGACGGCCGAGGGCTTGAAGCGCTCGGCGTAGGTCAGCGCGTCGCACAGCACCAGGCGGCCTTCGGCGTCGGTGTTGAGGATTTCGATGGTCAGGCCGGACATGCTGGTGACCACGTCGCCCGGCTTGTTGGCCTTGCCGCTGGGCAGGTTTTCGCAGGCCGGGATCAGGCCGACCACGTCCAGCGGCAGCTCCAGCTCGGCCAGGGCGCGGAACGAGCCCAGTACGCTGGCGGCGCCGCACATGTCGTACTTCATTTCGTCCATGGTGGCGGCGGGCTTGAGCGAGATGCCGCCGGCGTCGAAGGTGATGCCCTTGCCGACCAGCACGATGGGGCCGGGGGCGTTCTTCGCGGTCTTCTTGGCGGTCTTGCTGCCGGCGTGGCGCAGCACGATGAAGCGCAGCGCCTCGTCGGAGCCGCGCGCCACCGACAGGAACGAGCCCATGCCCAGCGCCTCGACCTGCTTCTTGTCCAGCACTTCGACCTTGAGCGACTTGAATTCGCGCGCCAGGCGCTTGGCGGTTTCGCCCAGGTAGGTGGGGGTGCAGATATTGCCGGGCAGGTTGCCCAGCGTGCGCGTCAGTTCCATGCCGTTGGCGATGGCGGCGCCTTCGCGCAGGCCTTTCTGGGCCTGGGCGGCGTCGGCGCGCTCGACGACCTGCACGATCTTCTTGAGCTTGGGACGGGCGTCGCGGTCGGGCTTGCCGAAGCTCGCGTCGTAATGATAGGTGGCGTTGCCGGCGGCGATGGCGGCGCTGCGCGCGCGGGCCGCGACGGCCACGTCGGCGATGGGGTTGGCGACCAGCGTGGACACGCCTTCGGCGAGCTGGGCGGCCACGCAGGCCGCGGCGAAGGCCTGCTCGGCCGAGGCGTGGGCGCGGGCCGAGTATTCCTCCTGCTTGCCCAGGCCCACCAGCACCACGCGCTGCGCGGTCACGCCGGGCAGGTTGCGCAGCGTCAGGGTCGAGCCGGCGCGGCCGCGGAACTCGGCCTTGACCACCGCGCGCACGGCGCCGTTGGAGGCGCGGTCGATGAGGTCGGCGGCCGGGCTCAGCACGCCTTCCGCATAGACGCCGACGGCCAGGGCGGCGGTTTTCACCTGGTGCAGGGAAGCAGTGGTCTGTGTGCTAAATTCCATGAGGGTTTCCCGTGTACGTCTGTGTATGATGCGGTCGATTATCCCGCATATTCTCCCATGTCTCTATTCAAACGATCGGTCGTCAGCGAGATCACCAGTCACGCTGTCGTTGTCTTCTCCACTCTGCTCGTCGTGTGGCTCAGCGTGTTGCTCGTGCGCCTGCTCGGCGAAGCCGCGGGAGGCAACATCGGGGCCGACGTGGTGCTGGTGCTGGCCGCGCTGTCGACCATCACGGCCCTGCCGACTGTGCTCGCGGTCTCCGTCTTCATCGCGGTCCTGACCACGGTCACGCGCAAGTACCGCGAATCCGAAATGGTGGTGTGGTTCGCCAGCGGCCTGTCGCTGGCCGACTGGCTCAAGCCCGTGCTGCGCGTGGCCATTCCGGTGGCGCTGGCGGTGGCCGGGCTGACGCTGGTGGCCGCGCCGTGGGCCTATCGCCAGATCGGCGAATACCACGAACGCTTCGAGCAGCGCTCCGACCTGGCCAAGGTCACGGCCGGCCAGTTCGCCGAATCCTCCGGCGGCAGCCGCGTGTTCTTCGCCGAAGATCCGCTCGACGCCAGCGACGAGCTCGGCACCGTGTTCGCGCGCGAAACCGGTCCCGAATGGCTGAGCGTCCTGACCGCCAGCAGCGCGCACAGCGAAACGCAGCCCAACGGCGACCGCTTCCTGGTGCTGGGCGAAGGCCACCGCTACGATCTCAAGCCGGGCACGCCGGAACTGCGCCTGGTGCACTTCGAGAAATACGGGCTGCGCCTGGAAAGCAAGGCGGGCGCCGATCCGGTGGCCGAGGCCCGCGCCGCCGCCGAGCGCTCGTCCAAGGCGCGCACCACCATGCAGCTCATGGAAGACAACACCGACAGCAGCTGGTCGCAGGTCATGTGGCGCATCTCGCTGCCGCTGGCGGCGCTGAACCTGGCGCTGCTGGCGATTCCGCTCGGGGCGGTCAACCCGCGCCTGGGCCGCTCGGGCGACCTGCTCATCGCGGGCCTGGTGGGCCTGCTCTATATGAACCTGATCAACCTGTCGCGCGCCTGGATCTCGGGCGGCAAGCTCAGCTTCGGCGTGGGCGTGTGGGCCATCCACGGCGTGGTGGCCCTGTTGACGGTGTTCCTGCTGATGCGCCGCCTGCGCGTGAAGGCGCCGCGCAACAACGCCTGAGCCCGGCCGTCACGGCAGGTATTTCATGGTGCCGCGGCGGCCGGCCAGCAGGTCGGCGTTCTTCAATATCGACCTGCGGATGAACTCCCACAAGACCGTCACGCGCTTGAGCTTGCGCAGGTCTTCGTGGCAGTACATCCAGAACGAGCGGGTGATGGCCACCTCGTCCTCCAGCACCGGCTTGAGCCGCGGGTCCTGCGCGGCGATGAAGCAGGGCAGGATCGCCAGCGACTGGCCCTGCAGCGTGGCGTGGTATTGCGCCACCACGCTGGTGCTGCGCAGCACCACCTTGCTGGCCGGCAGCAGGTCTTCCAGATAACGCAGGCGTTCGCTGAACAGCAGCTCGTCCACATAGCCGATGAAGGAATGGCCGGCCAGGTCCGCGCGCGACGTGATCGGCGGGTGCCGGGCCAGGTAGCCCGGCGTGCCATACAGGCGCAGCGTGTAGTCGCACAGCTTGCTGCATACGTAAGGGCCGCGCTGCGGGCGTTCGATGGTGATGGCCAGGTCGGCCTCGCGCTTGGACAGGCTGACGAAGCGCGGCACCGGCAGGATGTCCAGCGTGATGTGCGGATAGCGCCGCTGGAAGTCGGCGGCCAGCGGCGTCAGCACATAGCTGCCGAAGCCCTCGGTGGCGCCGATGCGCAGATGCCCGGACAGCGCCTGGCCGATGCCCGACAGGTTCTCGCGCGCGGAGTGCACCGCGCTTTCCATCTGTTCGGCGTGGACGAAGAGGCGCTGGCCGTCGTCGGTCAGCATGAAGCCGGCGCTGCGCGATTTCTCGAACAGCAGCGTGTCCAGCTCCGCCTCCAGCGCGCGGATGCGCCGCGACACCGTGGTGTGTTCGACCCCGAGCTTGCGCGCGGCCGCGCTGACCCGCTGCGTGCGGGCCACTTCCAGGAAATACCGCAGACTGTCCCAATCAAGCACGATCCGGCGCTCCGCGCCCGCGCCGCCATGGCGGCGGCGGGCATCCATCCTATTGTTCATTCATGCACAAGGAATGTGCATTTCTGGCCTTGCTTGTTGATTTTCACACATCTACACTGGGTTGGCAGGTCCAGGGGGAAACCCCGGGGCCGCAGGCCGCAAAGACGGCGCAACAACGCATAAAACTCAGGAGACAAATCCATGAAATTGCACGCACGCGGGCTGGCCGCAGGGCTGTGTCTGGGCGCCGCCCTGGTCGCCCAGGCCCATGCGGCGGATAAGCCGCCGGTGAAGATCGGGATTCTGACCGATATGTCGGGCACCTACGCCGCCATGGGGGGCGCGGGATCGGTGGCTGCGGCCCAGTTGGCGATCGACGATTGCCTGGCCGCGGAGTGCAAGGGCATGAAGATCGAGCTGGTGTCCGCGGACAACCAGAACAAGGCGGACGTGGGCGCGGCCAAGGCGCGCGAATGGTTCGACCGCGACGGCGTCACCGCCATCGCCGACCTGACCAACTCCGCCGTGGCGCTGGCGGTGCAGGGCATCGCGCGCGAAAAGAACAAGGTCGTGATGTTCTCCGGCCCGGCCACCACGGCCCTGACCAACAAGGAATGCTCGCCGGTCGGCTTCCACTGGATGTTCGACACCTATTCGCAATCGGCCGGCGGCGCCAAGGCCACGGTGCGCGCGGGCGGCAAGTCCTGGTTCTTCATCACCGTGGACTACGCCTTCGGCCACTCGCTGGAAGCCGACACCGCCAAGGCCGTGCAGGCCCTGGGCGGCACGGTCGCCGGCAGCGTGCGGCATCCGCTGAACGCGCCCGACTTCGCTTCCTACCTGCTGCAGGCGCAAAGCTCCAAGGCGCAGGTGGTGGCGCTGGCCAACGGCGGCCAGGACACCGTCAACGCCGTCAAGCAGGCGCGCGAATTCGGCATCGTGGCGGGCGGCCAGCGCCTGGTGTCGCTGCTGATCTTCCTGTCCGACCTGCGGGCGCTGGGCCTGGAGAACGCCCAGGGGCTGTCGTACGTCGACGGCTTCTACTGGGACTACGACGACAACACCCGCCAATGGTCCGGACGCTTCGAAAAGGCCTTCCGCGGCCTCAAGCCCACCATGACCCAGGCCGGCGTGTATTCCAGCGTGCTGCACTACCTGCGCGCGGTGGCGGCTACCGGCAGCACCGACGGCAAGGTGGTGGCCGACAAGATGCGCGAGCTGCCCATCAAGGACCCGATCATGCGCAATGCCTCGATCCGTCCCGATGGCCGCGTGATCCACGATATGTACCTGTACGAAGTGAAGAAGCCCGCGGAATCCAAGGGCGGCTGGGACTATTCCAAGCTGGTGGCCACCATCCCGGCCGCCGAGGCCTTCCAGCCCCTGTCCGATTCCACGTGCCCGCTGGTGAAGAAATAAGGCAATGCGGGCGCCGCCCCTGCGGCGTCCGCTGAATCCATGAACGCGGAGTCCGCTCCGCATCGACTAGGCAGTGTGAGGAGCATCAAATGAGTGAAGTCCCGCGCGTTCCGCTATTGATCGGCGGCAAGCTAGTGCAGTCCAAAACCACCGAATGGCGAGACGTGATCAATCCCGCTACCCAGGAGGTCGTCGCCAAGGTTCCCTTCGCCACCCGCGAGGAACTGGACCTGGCCGTCTCCAACGCCAAGGAGGCCTTCAAGACCTGGCGCAACAGCGGGCAGGGCTTGCGCATGCGCGTCATGCTGAAGTTCCAGGAGCTGCTGCGCGCCAACACCGGCAAGCTGGCCGAGATGATCACCCGCGAGCACGGCAAGACCCTGCCGGACGCCGAGGGCGAAGTCGGCCGCGGCCTGGAAGTGGTCGAACATGCTTGTTCCATCGCCAACCTGCAATTGGGCGAATACGCCGAGAACGCCGCCACCGGCATCGACGTCTACACCCTGATCCAGCCGCTGGGCGTGTGCGCGGGCATCACCGCGTTCAACTTCCCGGTGATGCTGCCGTGCTTCATGTTCCCGATCGCCGTGGCTTGCGGCAACACCTTCGTGCTCAAGCCCTCCGAGCAGGACCCGACGTCCTCGCTGTTCCTGGCCCAGCTGGCGCTGGAAGCCGGCCTGCCGCCGGGCGTGCTCAACGTCGTGCATGGCGGCCCCGACATCGCCAACGGCCTGTGCGAGCATCCCGACATCAAGGCGGTCTCGTTCATCGGCTCGACCCGCGTGGGCACCGAGATCTACAACCGCGCCTCGGCCGCCGGCAAGCGCTGCCAGTCCATGATGGGCGCCAAGAACCACTGCGTGGTGCTGCCCGACGCCGATCCCGAAGTCGCGCTGAACCAGCTGCTGGGCGCCGCCTTCGGCGCGGCCGGCCAGCGCTGCATGGCCTCGTCCGTGGCCGTGCTGGTCGGAGAAGCGCGCAACTGGCTGCCCGACTTCGTCGAGCGCGCCAAGAAGCTCAAGGTCAACGCCGGCACCGACCGCGCCGCCGACCTCGGCCCGCTGGTCTCGCCCAACGCCAAGAAGCGCGTCGAAAGCCTGATCCAGAAGGGCGTGGACGAAGGCGCCAAGCTGCTGCTCGACGGCCGCGAACTGAAGGTGGCCGGCTTCGAGCAGGGCAACTTCGTGGGCCCGACCATCTTCGAAGGCGTCACCGAGAACATGACCATCTACACCGAAGAAATCTTCGGCCCGGTCCTGTGCGTGGTGGGCGTTGAAACCCTCGAAGAAGCGGTGGAGTTCATCAACCGCAACCCCAATGGCAACGGCGTGGCGCTGTTCACCCAGGACGGCGGCGCGGCCCGCTACTTCCAGAACAACATCGACGTTGGCCAGGTCGGCATCAACGTGCCGATCCCGGTGCCGGTGGCCTGGTTCAGCTTCACCGGCTCGCGCGCCTCCAAGCTGGGCGACCTGGGTCCCAATGGCAAGCAGGCGGTGCAGTTCTGGACGCAGACCAAGACCGTCACCGCGCGCTGGTCGGCCCATGCCAAGAGCGTGAACACCACGATCACGATGCGCTGAAAGCGGGACGCCTTGCGCCTAAGCATATACAAATAAGTCATATAGCAAGGCGTCCTTATTACTTATAATTGGCCCGTCTAACAGGGGCCAATTCATGAACCTGCAGCAATTTCGTTTCGTGCGGGAAACCATCCGGCGCGACTTCAACCTCACCGAAGCCGCCCGGATGCTCTATACCTCGCAGCCGGGGGTATCCAAGGCGATCATCGAGTTCGAGGACGAACTCGGCATCAAGATCTTCGAACGCCACGGAAAACGCATCAAGGGGCTGACCAAGCCCGGCCTGGCGGTGTCGCAGGTCATCGACCGCATCATGCGGGAAGTGGACAACCTCAAGAAGGTCAGCGACGAGTTCGCGCGCCGCGACGAGGGCGGCCTGGTCATCGCCTGCACCCACACCCAGGCGCGCTACCTGCTGCCCAGGGTCATTCCGGCGTTTCGCAAGCAATTCCCCAAGGTCCACCTGTCGCTGGCCGAAGGCAGCCCCGCCCAGCTGGCGGAAATGGTGCTGCACGAGCAGGCCGACCTGGCGCTGGCCACCGAATCGCTGGCCCTGACGCCCGGCCTGGCCACGCTGCCGGTCTACGCCTGGGAGCACACGGTGGTTGTGCGCCCGGACCATCCCCTGGCCGAACTGACCTCCAGCGCCGCCAAGCGGCTGACGCTGGCGCAGCTGGCCGAATATCCCATCGTCACCTATGACCGCGCCTTCACCGGCCGTACCACCATAGACGAGATCTTCGCCAACCAGGGCATACACCCGGACATCGTCCTGGAAGCCATCGACGCCGACGTGATCAAGACGTACGTCGACGTAGGATTGGGCATAGGCATCATCGCCGGCGTGGCCTACGACCCGCGGCGCGATTCCAACCTGGTCGGGCTGGCCGTGGGCCACCTGTTCGGCACGCATACCACCCGTGTGGGCGTCAAAGCGGGCGTGTTCCTGCGGGACTACGTCTACACGTTCCTGGAAATGCTGGCGCCGTCCTTGACCCGCGCGGTGGTGACCGAAGCCGTGCAGGGAAGCCCCAAGTAGGCTTGGCATGCCTTCGCGGGCCACCCGCACGGCGCCTTCGGGCGCCATTTTTTTTGTCGATCCGGGGATCTCGCTATCCCCGTTCAGGGGCTCATAAAAATAATTAAATAAGAACCGATCTCATTTGGGTTGACTAAAAAATGGGAATCATTATCATTACTACCAGTCTCAACGACCCAGCGAGGTTCATCATGACCGCAGGACTCAGTGCAGTGATAGTGGGCGCCGACCGCCTCGGCAACATTCCCGACCTACTCAAGGGGCACAACATTTCGATCACGCACCACATCAGCGGGCGCGATCCTTCGCACCAGAAAAAAACCTTGCAGCTGCCCTCGGGCACCCAGCTCGTCATCCTGCTGACCGACTTCCTCGGCCACAACGTCATGAAGACCTTCCGCAACGCGGCGCAACGCGGCGGCATCCGGGTCGTCGCTTGTCGCCGCTCGGTATGCAGCATGCAGCAGGCGCTGCAGCAATGCGGCCTGTGCGCGCACGCAGGCACGGTGCACTAGGCAGGTCCTGCCGCCGGGGCAAGCTGGGTAGACCCGCTGCCGGCAGGCCGCAAGATCAAGGCAAAACGCCGCCGGACTTCGCAGTCCGGCGGCGTTTTGCTTATGCGTTATCCGGGGGGGGGCGGGCGGATCAGTTGGCCGCGCGGGCCGAGGCGATCAGGCTGTTGTCCAGGCGGCGGGCGCCGTTATAGCGCTTGGCCCAGTAGGTCATGGTCATGTTCTCGACGCGGACCACGCCGCCGGAACTGGGCGAGTGCACGAAGCGGTCGTCGCCAAGATAGATGCCGACGTGCGAATAGCGGCGGCCCAGCGTGTTGAAGAAGACCAGGTCGCCGGCCTTCAGTTCGCTCTTGTCGATGACGGTGCCCTGGCGCGCCATTTCGGCGGCGTTGCGCGGCAGTTTCAGGCCCAGCGAGCGTTCGGCCGTGTAGGTGACCAGGCCGCTGCAATCGAAACCGGTGTCGGGAGAACTGCCGCCGAAGCGGTAGCGGATGCCGAGGTAGTTCAGCGCTTCGCTGACCATGGCGTTGTCGCTGTCGACGCCGGTGTGGGGCTTCTGGCGCTCGCGCTTGAATTTCTGCGCCACCAGCATGCCGATGGGGTCGTAGCTGGCGGTCAGCGCGCCGGATTCGTAGGGATCGATTTCCGACGTATAGGCGGTAGACTTTTGACTTGTGCCGGCACAGCCGGCCAGAACCACGCACGCCGCCAGCGCCAGCAATTGCAGACTGCGAGGCAGACCGCGGCTTGCTTGGCCCGGGGATGAATTCAGTCGCGCGCGTGTGGAGTGTCGATGCATTCGCCTGGGGAAGATCCGCTGATGACGGCAGAAAACACGGCGATCACCGTGAATCTGGCCAAGATGTCAGCAAAATCAACATTTTTGTACAACTTTGCGGGGATTCTACCAAACTTTCAAGTCCGGTTTGTGACGTTTGTGTCACTTTAAGGACTTTAATGTCCATGCAGCGTGGACGTCGGGCAGAATGTTTTGACTTGCGGCAAGCCTCGTGCAAGGTTCGCCTACCAAAATGTGGCTGAAAGATTCCAGAAAAAAGCAATCAGCCCAAAGGCGGAAGAAAGATAACAGGAGACATAAATGCAAAAAACCCGGGATTTCCATTACCGCTCGGTACATGACCGCGACGCGTTCTGGCGCGAACAGGCCGACCGCGTGCATTGGGAGACGCCGTTCGAGTCCGTGCTGGACTTTTCGCGCCCGCCGTTCGCCAAGTGGTTCACGGGCGGACGCACCAATCTCTGCTACAACGCGGTCGACCGCTGGCTGCCGACCCAGGCCGATAAGCCGGCCCTGATCTGGGTCTCCACGGAAGTGGACCGCGAGCGCGTCTATACCCGCCAGGAGGTCTATGACGAGGTCAACGCGGCCGCCGCCATGCTCAAGGAACTGGGCGTGGGGCGGGGCGACCGGGTGCTGCTTTACATGCCGATGGTGCCGGAAGCCGTGTTCACCATGCTGGCCTGTGCCCGTATCGGCGCGGTGCATTCGGTGGTGTTCGGCGGTTTCGCCTCGGTCAACCTGGCGCAGCGCATCGACGATGCGGCGCCCAAGGTGGTGGTCTGCACCGACGGCGGTTCGCGCGCCGGCAAAGTGGTGCCGTACAAGCCGCTGCTGGACCGCGCGCTGGCCCTGGCCAAGTCGCCGCCGGCCTCGGTCGTGGTGTTCGACCGCGGCCTGGCGCCGTTCGAGCCGGTGGCCGGGCGCGACCTGGACTACGCCACGCTGCGCCAGCGCCACCAGGGCGCGCGGGTGCCGGTCGAATGGCTGGAGTCGTCCGAGCCCAGCTATATCCTCTACACCTCCGGCACGACCGGCAGGCCCAAGGGCGTGCAGCGCGACACCGGCGGCTACGCCGTGGCGCTGGCCTCGTCCATGGAATACCTGTTCAACGGCAAGGCCGGCGACACCTTCTTCTGCACCAGCGACATCGGCTGGGTGGTGGGCCATTCCTATATCGTCTACGGCCCGCTGATCGGCGGGCAGGCCACGGTGCTGTACGAAGGCACGCCGGTGCGTCCGGACGGCGCGATCCTGTGGAAGCTGGTCGAGCAGTTCGGCGTCAACACGCTGTTCTCGGCCCCGACCGCGGTGCGCGTGCTCAAGCGCCAGGACCCCGAACTGCTCAAGCGCCACGACCTGTCCTCGCTGCGCGCGGTCTACCTGGCGGGCGAACCGCTGGACGAGCCCACGGCGCAATGGATCTCCAGCGGCCTGGGCAAGCCCATCATCGACAATTACTGGCAGACGGAGTCGGGCTGGCCCATCCTGTCGGCGCAGCCGGGCGTGGAAAAGGTGCCCACCCGCTATGGCAGCCCGTCGTTCCCGGTGTACGGTTTCGACGCGCGCATCGTCAGCGAATCCACCGGCGAGGACCTCGGGCCCGACCAGAAGGGCGTGGTGGCCATCGTGCCGCCGCTGCCGCCCGGCGCCATGTCCACCATCTGGGGCGACGACGAACGCTTCGTGCAGACCTACTTCACGTCCATCCCGGGTCGCCAGGTGTATTCGACCTTCGACTGGGGCCTGGTCGACGCCGACGGCTACTGGTTCATCCTGGGCCGCACCGACGACGTGATCAACGTGGCCGGCCACCGGCTGGGTACGCGCGAGATCGAGGAATCGGTCAACAGCCACAGCGCCATCGCCGAATGCGCGGTGGTGGGCGTGGCCGACTCGCTCAAGGGGCAGGTGGCGATGGCCTTCGCCGTGCTCAAGAATCCCGCCGGCGCCGAGACGCCGGAGGCGGCAAAGCAGCTGGAAGGCGATATCATGCGGCTGGTGGAAGATCAGCTGGGAGCGGTGGCCCGACCCGCCAGGATCAGGTTCGTGGGCGCGTTGCCCAAGACCCGCTCCGGCAAGGTCCTGCGCCGCGCGATCGTCGCGGTATGCGAAGGACGCGATCCCGGAGATCTGACCACCATAGAAGATCCAACCGCCCTGGAACAGATAAAGGAGTCGCTGCAATGAATACCAAGCCCGTGCTGAGCGCCGAAGACGTCAAGAAGATCCTGGCCGCGGCCGAAGCACACGCCCTGCAGAACAAGTGGGCCGTCACGATCTCCGTGGTCGATGACGGCGGCCACCTGCTGGGCATGCTGCGCCTGGACGGCGCGGCTCCGATCTCGGCGCACATCGCTCCGGCCAAGGCCAAGACCGCGGCGCTCGGCCGCCGCGAGTCGCGCGTCTACGAAGAGATGATCAACAACGGCCGCTACTCGTTCCTGTCGGCCCCTTCGCTCGACGGCCTGCTCGAAGGCGGCGTGCCGGTCGTGGCCGATGGCCACGTGGTCGGCGCGGTCGGCGTGTCCGGCGTGAAATCGAGCGAGGACGTGCTGATCGCTCAGGCAGGCATCGCCGCGCTGGGCCTATGAGCCGCCGGGCCGCCCCAATGGCGAATACCGGAGTGCGCAGCACGAAGGCTGCCCTATGAGCGATGGCATGCCGCCGCAGGCGCCGTCCGGCGCTTGCGCGAAAAACGCCGGGGCAGGCGACGACAGTCCCCTGAACCCCGGCGTGGCCAGGCGCGAAGTCTGGGCCTGGGCCATGTACGACTTCGCCAATTCCGGCTACACCACCGTGATCCTCACGGCGGTGTTCAGCACTTATTTCGTCGGCGTGGTGGGCGGGCGCGCCCCGTGGGCCACGCTGGCATGGACCGCGGCGCTGTCGCTGTCCTATCTGCTCATCATGCTGACCATGCCCAGCCTGGGCGCCCGCGCCGACGCGCGCGCCGGCAAGCGCCGCCTGCTCTACGCGAGCACGGTGGGCTGCGTCGCGGCCACGCTGATGCTGACCCAGGCGGGTCCGGGCGATGTCTGGCTGGCGCTGGCCGCCATCGTCGTCTCCAACTACTGCTATTGCGTGGGCGAGTCGGTGGTCGCGGCCTTCCTGCCCGAACTCGCCAGGCCCTCGGCGCTAGGGCGGGTCTCGGGCTGGGGCTGGAGCTTCGGCTATTTCGGCGGCATGCTGACGCTGGGCCTGTCGCTGCTGGTCGTGACGCAGGCCGAGGCGCGCGGCGCGGGCGCCGAGCAATTCGTGCCCTGGGTCGTCGTCGTCACCTGTACGGTGTTCGCGCTGGCGGCGCTGCCGTCTTTTTTCATGCTGCGCGAGCGCGCCCGGCCGCAGCCCGGCCAGACCCAGGCGCTGCACATGCTCAAGCGCCTGGCCTACGCCTGGCGCGAGACCGGACAGCACTTTCCCGAGTTCCGCCGGCTGCTGATGTGCATCGCCTGCTACCAGGCCGGCATCTCGGTGGTGATCACGCTGGCGGCCGTCTACGCCTCGGAAGTCATGGGCTTCACCACGCCCCAGATCATGCTGCTGGTGTTCACCGTGAACATCGGCGCGGCGGCGGGCGCGTTCTCGTTCGGCTACGTGCAGGACCGCATCGGCCACAAGCCGGCGCTGGCCATCACGCTGGCCGGCTGGATCGCGATGGTGCTGGTGGCCTACGCCGCCGTGACCGCGCCGGTGTTCTGGGTGGCCGCCACGCTGGCCGGGCTGTGCATGGGCACGACCCAGAGCGCGGGCCGGGCCATGACGGGCGCGCTCGCGCCCGCGGGCCGGCTGGCAGAGTTCTATTCGCTGTGGACCTTCGCGGTGCAGCTCGCCGCCGTGATCGGTCCGCTGACCTATGGCCTGGTGACCTGGGCCACGCACGGCAACCATCGCCTGGCGATCCTGGTGACCGGCCTGTTCTTCGTCGGCGGCCTCATCCTGCTGGCGCGCGTGGACGTGCGCAGCGGCCTGGCGCGGCGGGGCGCCTGACTCGCGAAAGCGCCGCCGCGGCTGCTATCCTTATGGTCTGCCCAGCGGCGCCGCCGCCATGCGGCGCCGATGCGCCAATGGCTTGTGCGGGCCGCCAGGCCTATGCCCTGCGATCCCGGCGCTCCAGGCGCCTGCGCACGCGGACTCCGGCCCGCATTTTGCGTAAGGTGCCCGTAAGAGCGTGGCGATACGGTTGCAGGTAGGTCTGAAAAAGCGGCACAAACAACAGAATCACCGATTGGAGACAAAAATCATGTCGAACGCTATTGAGTCCGTACTGGTGGAAACCCGCGTATTCCCGCCGCCCGAGCGCGCGGCGCAGGGCGCCGCGATTCCCAGCATGGACGCCTACAACGCGCTGTGCGCCCAGGTCGAGAACGATTTCGACGGCTTCTGGGCCGGCCAGGCGCGCGACAACCTGCAATGGACCAAGCCCTTCACGCAGGTCCTCGACGAATCCGACGCGCCGTTCTACCGCTGGTTCGGCGACGGCGAACTCAACGTTTCGGCCAACTGCCTGGACGTGCACCTCACCAACGGCAACGCCGACAAGACCGCCATCATCTTCGAATCCGACGACGGCAAGGTCGACAAGATCACGTACCGCGAACTGCTGGCGCGCGTGTGCCGCTTCGCCAACGGCATCGCCGCGCTGGGCTACAAGAAGGGCGACCGCGCCATCATCTACATGCCGATGTCGATCGAAGCCGTGGTCGCCATGCAGGCCTGCGCGCGCCTGGGCGTGACGCACTCGGTGGTGTTCGGCGGCTTCTCGGCCAAGAGCCTGCAGGAGCGCATCGTGGACGTGGGCGCCACGCTGGTCATCACGGCCGACGAGCAGGTGCGCGGCGGCAAGACCATCCCGCTCAAGCCGGCGGTCGAGGAAGCCTTCGCCATGGGCGGCTGCGAAGCCGTCTCCAAGGTCATCGTGTACCGCCGCACCGGCGGCAAGGTGCAGTGGAACGAAGGCCGCGACCTCTGGATGCATGACGTGGAGGCCGGCCAGGCCGACACCTGCGAACCGGTGCCGGTCAACGCCGAGCACCCGCTGTTCATCCTCTACACCTCCGGCTCCACCGGCAAGCCCAAGGGCGTGCAGCACTCGTCGGCGGGCTACCTGCTGTGGGCGCTGCTGACCGTGAAGTGGACCTTCGACGCGCGCAAGGACGACGTCTACTGGTGCACGGCCGACGTGGGCTGGGTCACCGGCCACACCTACATCACCTACGGCCCGCTGGCCGCCGGCCTGACGCAGGTGGTGTTCGAGGGCGTGCCCACCTACCCGAACGCCGGCCGCTTCTGGGACATGATCGCGCGCCACAAGGTCAACACCTTCTACACCGCGCCCACGGCGATCCGCTCGCTGATCAAGGCGGCCGAGGCCACGCCCGAAGCGCATCCCGGCAACTACGATCTCGACAGCCTGCGCATCATCGGCACGGTGGGCGAGCCCATCAACCCCGAAGCCTGGATGTGGTATCACAAGAACGTGGGCCGCGAGCGTTGCCCCATCGTGGACACCTGGTGGCAGACCGAGACCGGCGGGCACATGATCACCCCGCTGCCCGGCGCCACGCCGACCAAGCCGGGTTCCTGCACCTTGCCTCTGCCTGGCATCGCGGCGGCCATCGTCGACGAGACCGGCGCCGACGTCGAGCAGGGCAACGGCGGCTTCCTGGTGGTCAAGCGTCCGTGGCCGGCCATGATCCGCAACATCTGGGGCGACCCGGAGCGCTTCAAGAAAAGCTATTTCCCGTCCGAGCTTCGCGGCTACTACCTGGCCGGCGACGGCGCGCAGCGCGACGCTGACGGCTATTTCTGGATCATGGGCCGCATCGACGACGTGCTGAACGTCTCCGGCCACCGCCTGGGCACGATGGAAGTCGAATCGGCCCTGGTGGCCCACGAAATGGTGGCCGAGGCCGCGGTGGTGGGCCGTCCGGACGATACGACGGGCGAGGCCGTGGTGGCCTTCGTGGTGCTCAAGCGCGCCCGCCCCGAAGGCGACGAGGCGCAGGCCATCGCCAAGACGCTGCGCGACTGGGTGGCCAGGGAAATCGGCCCCATCGCCAAGCCCAAGGACATCCGCTTCGGCGACAACCTGCCCAAGACGCGTTCGGGCAAGATCATGCGCCGCCTGCTGCGCGTGGTCGCCAAGGGCGAGGAAGTCACGCAGGACGTCTCCACGCTGGAGAACCCCGCCATCCTGGAACAGCTGTCCAAGCCGCTGTGAGCGGGCCCGGCCGGCGCCGTCCGGCCGCGCGCTGCGCGACAGGCGCATAATGTGAGGCGCCCGTGCTCTTTCCGGCACGGGCGCCTTCTTTTTTTCTCGAACAACACGGAGTCGAAGACGTGAGCCGCAGCAGTTTCGATCGCGCAGGGCTGGCCCTGATGCTCAGCACCATCCTGGTCTGGGCGGGTAGCTGGATCGCGATGAAGCTGATCGTGCCCTACATCGGCCCGTTCGATTTCGTCGCGCTGCGCTACGTATCGGGCAGCCTGGTGCTGTTCGCGCTGGCCATCGCGACCCGCCGGCCGCTGGCCATGCCGCCGTGGAAGCTGACGCTGCTGATCGGCCTGACCCAGACCGCGGGCTTCCAGGGCTTCGTGCAGACCGCGCTGGTGACGGGCGGGGTCGGCAAGGTCTCGCTCATGGCCTACACCATGCCGTTCTGGGTGATCCTGTTCGCATGGTGGCTGCTGCGCGAACGGCCCACCGCCACGCACGCGCTGGGCATCGGCCTGGCCGCCGTCGGCCTGGTGTGCTTCGTCGAGCCCTGGAACGGCCTGGGCGACATCCGGCCGGTGCTGCTGGGGCTGGGCAGCGGCCTGAGCTGGGGCGTGGGCACCGTGCTGTCCAAGCGCATGTTCGAGCGTCACGCGCCGGACGTGATGACGTTCACCGCGTGGCAGATGCTGTTCGGCGGCCTGGTGATGGTGCCGGTGGCCTGGCTCATGCCGCAGATGCCGGCGCAATGGGGCTGGCAGCTCTGGGCCGGCATGGTCTATATCGTGCTGATCGCCACCGCCGCGGGCTGGCTGCTGTGGCTGCAGGTCGTGCGCCGGGTGCCGGCCTCCATCGCCGGCCTGTCCAGCCTGGGCGTGCCGGTGGTGGCCATGCTGCTGGCCTGGCTGCTGCTGTCCGAGCGGCCCACTGCCGTGGAACTGGGCGGCATGGCGCTGATCCTGGCCGGCATCTGGGTGGTGAGCCGCGCCGCGCCGGCCCAGCGCGCCGACTGACCGGACTCCCCATCCCATTTATCGAGGACTAATCATGATCGATCTGCGCAGCGACACCGTCACCCGACCCTCGGCGGCCATGCTGCAGGCCATGGTCGCCGCGCCGCTGGGCGATGACGTGATGGGCGACGATCCCACCGTGATCCGGCTGCAGGAAGCGGTGGCCGCGCGCGCCGGCAAGGAGGCGGGCCTGTTCTTCCCGTCCGGCACGCAGAGCAACCTGGGCGCGCTGATGGCGCATTGCGGGCGCGGCGACGAATACCTGGTGGGCCAGCTGGCCCATACCTACAAGTACGAAGGGGGCGGGGCGGCCGTGCTGGGCAGCATCCAGCCGCAGCCGATCGAGCACGCCGAAGACGGCACGCTGCCGCTGGAAAAACTGGCGGCGGCGCTCAAGCCGGCCGACGACGCGCACTTCGCGCGCACCCGTTTGCTGGCGCTGGAGAACACCTTCCACGGCAAGCTGATCCCGGCCGCCTACGTGCAGGCCGCCACCGACTGGGCGCGCCGCCACGGCCTGGCCACGCATCTGGACGGCGCGCGCGTGTTCAACGCGTCCGTGGCCAGCGGCCTGCCGTTGGCGCAGCTGTGCCAACCCTTCGATACGGTGTCGATCTGTTTTTCCAAGGGCCTGGGCGCGCCGGTGGGCTCGGTCCTGGCGGGCAGCGCCGAACTGATCGCGCGCGCCCACCGCTGGCGCAAGATGCTGGGCGGCGGCCTGCGCCAGGCCGGCGTACTGGCCGCGGCCTGCCTGTACGCGCTGGAACACAACGTCGAGCGCCTGGCCGAAGACCATTCCAATGCGCGCCTGTTGGCCGAGGGCTTGCGCGGCATCGCCGGCGTCAGGGTGCTGAGCCAGGACACCAACATGGTGTTCGCCGAATTCGAGCCCGCGCGCTGCGAGGCGCTGACCGCCGCGCTAGGCGCCGAGGGCATTCTGATGCGCGCCGTCTATGGCGGCCCGACGCGCCTGGTCACGCACCTGGACGTGTCCGCCGACGACGTGCGCCGGGTGGTCCAGGCCGTGGCGCGGCACCTGGCCTGAGGCCGCGGGCGCAGCCTCAGCCGTGCCGTTCGCGGCTGTCGGCCGGGGCCTGTTCGCGCTCGTGCATGCCGTAGTCGCGCAGCACCTGTGCGACCCGCAGCCGGTAGCCGGCGAACACGCCGCCGCGCCCGGCTTCCTGCGCGCGGCGGTGCGATTCCAGCGAGCGCCAGCGCCGCACGGCGTCTTCATCGCGCCAGAACGATAGCGACAGCAGCTTGCCCGGCTGACTCAGGCTCTGGAAGCGTTCGACGGAAATAAAGCCGTCGACGGCCCGCAGTTCCTCGACCAGTCCCGCGGCGATGGCCAGATAGGGCTCGGGGTTGCCGTCGGCCGGCTCGACTTCGAATATCACGGCGATCATGGGGTGTGGTCCTTGGCAGTGTCGGGATGGCGCCAGTATCCGGCGCGTGCGCGGCCCACGCTTCGGCGCGCGGCGAACTATGCCTGCGGCGGCCGGGCCTCGGCCAGCAGCGCGGCGTAGCCCAGGCGCGAGTCGGGCCACTGCAGCGTGAAGCCGCTGGCGCGCAGACGGGCGTTGCTGAGTTTCTTGCTGCCGACGTTGGCCGGGGCGGGCGCGGTGCGCGGCGCGGGCGCGCCGGCCAGCCTGGCCAGCTCGGCGTACAGCGTATGCAGGGGCAGCGGCGTGTCGTCGCAGCCGATGTACACCGGCGCGGCCTCGGGCAGCAGCGCCAGATGCGCCACGGCCGCGGCGGCGTCGTCGATATGGATGCGGTTGGCCCAGTGTTCGGGCTGGCGCGGCGCGCCGGCCGCGCCGCTGCGCAGGCGTTCGATCAGCTGCAGCCGGCCCGGGCCGTACAGGCCCGCCAGCCGCAGCGCCGTGGCGGGCAGGCCGCGCGCCGCCAGCGCGGCCTCGGCCTGCAGCAATATGCGGCCATTCTCGCCCAGGGGAGCAGGGGGCGTGTCTTCGGTGACCCAGTCGCCGTCGTGCTCGCCATAGACGGCGCTGGAGGACACGAACACGATCCGCGCCAGCCGCGAGGCGTCCAGCGCGTCCAGCACCCGCGCCAGGCCGTCGATGAATACGCCGCGATAGGCCGCGGCGTCGCGCGCGCCGGGCGCAGGCAGGTGGATCAGGCGCGTGACGCCTTGCGGCAGCGCGCCGATTCCGCCGGGCGCGGCGATGTCGCCGCGCAGCCAGCGGATGCCCGAAGGGCCGTCGGCCGGCGGATGGCGGCGCAGGGCATGGACCTCGTCGCCGCGCGCCAGGAAGCGCCGGGCGACCCGCAGGCCCAGGTCGCCGCAGCCGATGAGCAGCACGCGTTCGGTCATGGGATTCGCGCCATTGCGCGCCGCCCCGCGGGGCGGCGCCGCTTACATGCCGCTGTAGACCGGACCTTCGCCGCCTTGCGGCGCCACCCAGACGATGTTCTGGGTCGGGTCCTTGATGTCGCAGGTCTTGCAGTGCACACAGTTCTGCGCGTTGATCTGCAAGCGGTCCTCGCCGTGGTCGTCCTTGACGAACTCATAGACGCCCGCGGGACAGTAGCGCGCTTCGGGCCCGCCGTACTTGGCCAGGTTGATCCGCACCGGAACGGTGGGGTCCTTCAGCGTCAGGTGGATGGGCTCGTTCTCTTCGTGGTTGGTGTTCGAGATGAACACCGAACTGAGCTTGTCGAAGGTGAGCTTGCCGTCCGGCTTGGGATAGTCGATGCGCGCGCATTGCGAGGCCGGCTGCAGGCAGGCGTGATCGGGCTTGTTGTGGCGCAGGGTCCAGGGCATCTTGCCCTTGAACACCAGCTGCTCGATGCCGGTCATCAGCGTGGCGATCGTGCGGCCCTTCTTGAACCACTGCTTGAAGTTGCGCGCCTTGTTCAGCTCGGCGTGCAGCCACGAGGCTTCGAAGGCCTGCGGATAGGCGGACAGCTCGTCCTGGCGGCGATCCGCGACCAGGGCGTCGAAGGCCGCTTCGGCGGCCAGCTTGCCGGACTTGATGGCGGCGTGGCTGCCCTTGATGCGCGAGGCGTTGAGGAAGCCCGCTTCGCAGCCGACCAGCACGCCGCCCGGGAAGGTCAGCTTGGGCAGCGCCAGCAGGCCGCCGGCCGTGATGGCGCGCGCGCCGTAGGCGATGCGCTTGCCGCCTTCGAAGGTGCCGCGGATGGCCGGGTGCGTCTTGTAGCGCTGGAATTCGTCGAACGGCGACAGCCACGGGTTGGCGTAGTCCAGGCCCACGATCATGCCGACGGCCACCAGGTTGTTGTCCAGGTGGTAGAGGAACGAGCCGCCGTAGGTGTCGGAATCCAGCGGCCAGCCGGCCGTGTGGATGACCAGGCCCGGCTTGGACTGGGCCGGATCGACTTCCCACATTTCCTTGATGCCGATGCCGTAGGACTGCGGGTTGCGGCCTTCGTCGAGCTTGTAGCGTTCGATCAGCTGGCGGCCGAGCTGGCCGCGCGCGCCTTCGGCGAACACTGTGTAGCGGGCATGCAGCTCCATGCCGGGCTGGTAGTGGTCGGTGTGGCTGCCGTCGCGCGCCACGCCCATGTCGCCCGTGGCCACGCCGCGCACCGCGCCCTTGTCGTCATACAGGACTTCCACCGCGGCGAAGCCGGGGAAGATGTCCACGCCCAGCGCCTCGGCCTGTTCGCCCAGCCATTTCACCACGTCGCCGAGGCGCACGATGTAATTGCCTTCGTTGTGGAAACAGGGCGGCAGCAGCCAGTTGGGGGTCGCGCGCGCGCCGTTCTCCGACAGGAACAGGAACTTGTCCTGCGTGACGGGCACGTTCAGCGGCGCGCCTTTTTCTTTCCAGTCGGGGATCAGCTCGGTCAGCGCCAGCGGGTCCATGACGGCGCCGGACAGGATGTGCGCGCCGAGTTCAGCGCCTTTTTCAAGTACGCAGACGCCGATCTCCTGGTTCTTTTCAGCGGCCAACTGCTTCAGACGGATAGCAGTGGCCAGGCCGGCGGGTCCACCGCCGACCACGACCACGTCATATTCCATCGACTCGCGTTCAGACATTTGCAAAGCTCCCCGTATGTATTCCATATTTGGCTGGAAGTATTATCGGCGATTGTATTGCAGGCGGAGCCATGCCTGCCTTCGTATTTCATTCAGCCATCAGGAGTTATTGGTGAACCCGGACAATCTGTCTGCACGGATTCTTGCGGTGGGCGATACCCACCAGACGGAATTGCCTTTGCGTTGGGGCGATTCCGACGCTTTGAACCATCTCAACAACACGCTGTATTTTCGGCTCATGGAAGAGGCGCGGATGCAGATCCTCTATGGCGCCGGCTTCAAGCTGCCCTCAGAGACGGGCCTGATCCTGGCT
This sequence comes from Achromobacter sp. MUI-25009338, assembly GCF_057359325.1. Lineage (NCBI taxonomy): Bacteria > Pseudomonadati > Pseudomonadota > Betaproteobacteria > Burkholderiales > Alcaligenaceae > Achromobacter > Achromobacter sp. MUI-25009338. Next base: position 4,483,829 of record NZ_CM170627.1, on the reverse strand, counting down.
CACGCATCCTGCGATTTCCTGCGTTCCTTCACCTATCCCGCGGACGTGCTCGTCAAGCACACGGTCACGCGCATCGGCCGTTCCAGCGCCGAATTCGAGCTGACCCTGGAGAAGGCCGGCGACCCGAGCGGCCCCTATGCGCGCGGGCGCAACGTGCTAGTCTGGATGGACTACGTGGCCAACGTGTCCGCCCCGTGGCCGCAGCAGGTGCTGGCGCAACTGGGCGCCATGTTCACGCCGGCCGCCTGAGGGACGCGCCGCGACTGCGGCAAAATGGCGATGGCGCCGGCCGGTCATGCCGGTAAAATCGAACGCAAAGCACAATAGCAACAGGAAAAACAGGGTCCGTTGCGGCGCGGGACGGGCTCTCTACGGTTTTACCTTAACTAGGAGTTGGAGCGATGGACAAGGTTTATGCAAGCGCGCAGGAGGCGCTGGCAGGCATCGTCAAGGACGGCCAGATGATTGCCGTCGGCGGTTTCGGCCTTTGCGGCATTCCGGAGGCGCTGATCGCCGCGTTGCGCGATTCGGGCGTCAAGGATCTCACCTGCGTGAGCAATAACGCGGGCGTCGACGGCTTCGGCCTCGGCCAGCTGCTCAACACGCGGCAGGTGCGCAAGATGATCGCCTCGTACGTGGGCGAGAACAAGGAATTCGAACGCCAGTACCTGTCGGGCGAGCTCGAACTCGAATTCACGCCGCAGGGCACGCTGGCCGAGAAGCTGCGCGCCGGCGGCGCCGGCATCCCGGCCTTCTTCACCCGCACCGGCGTGGGCACCATCGTCGCCGACGGCAAGGAAATCCGCGAATTCGACGGCCATCAGTACGTGATGGAGCGTTCGCTGGTGCCGGACGTGTCGCTGGTCAAGGCCTACATCGCCGACCGTAGCGGCAACCTGGTGTTCCGCAAGACCGCGCGCAACTTCAACCCCAACGTCGCCATGGCCGGCAAGCTGACCGTGGTCGAGGTCGAGAAAATCGTTGACACCGGCAGCCTGGACCCCGACCAGATCCATCTGCCCGGCATCTATGTGCAACGGATCGTGCTCAACGCCACGCCCGAAAAGCGCATCGAACAACGCACCACTCGCCCGGCCTAAGGAGAACAGACATGGCATGGTCCCGCGATGAAATGGCGGCTCGCGCCGCGCGCGAACTGCAAGACGGTTTTTACGTGAACCTGGGCATCGGCTTGCCGACCCTGGTGGCCAACCACGTGCCCAAGGGCGTGGAAGTGTGGCTGCAATCCGAGAACGGCCTGCTGGGCATCGGCCCGTTCCCCACCGACGACGAGGTCGACGCCGACCTCATCAACGCCGGCAAGCAGACGGTGACGACGCTGCCGGGCTCTTCGATCTTCTCCTCGGCCGATTCGTTCGCGATGATCCGCGGCGGCAAAATCAACCTGGCCATCCTCGGCGCCATGCAGGTCTCCGAAAAGGGCGACCTGGCGAACTGGATGATCCCGGGCAAGATGGTCAAGGGCATGGGCGGCGCCATGGACCTGGTGGCCGGCGTGGGCCGCGTCGTGGTCCTGATGGAGCACGTGGCCAAGAAGAAGGACGGCACCGAGGACATCAAGCTGCTGCCCGAATGCACGCTGCCCCTGACGGGCGTGGGCGTGGTCGACCTGATCATCACCGACCTGGGCGTGATGGAAGTCACCGAAAACGGCCTGAAGCTGCTGGAACTGGCTCCGGGCGTGACGGCCGACGAAATCCAGTCCAAGACCCAGGCCAAGCTCGACGTGTCCGGCGTGTGATGCCGGGCCGTTGACCGGCCGAGTCTTTCGACGCCCCGCGAGGGGCGTTTTTGTTTTTTGCGGAAAGGACGGGCGGCTGGAGCCGTCCTTCGATCAAGCCCCGCCCGCTTCCAACAACATCCCCACATGCGGGATGCCATCCTCCATATATTCCTCGGTGACCGCCACGAACCCGTGTCCGCCGTAGTACCCGCGCAGCCGCGCCTGCGCGCCCAGGTACACCGGCTGGCCGGGCCACAGGCGTTCGACCTCGGCCTTGGCGCGGCGCATCAGTTCGTGGCCCAGGCCGGCGCCGCGCGCGGCCGGCGCGGTGATCACGCGGCCGATGACGGCGCGGCCGTCGTTCAGGGCCGGTTCCAGCAGGCGGCAATAGGCCAGCAGCGCGCCGTCCTGCCAGGCCATCAGGTGTTCGGTCGCGCCGTTCAGGTCCTTGCCGTCCATGTCGAGGAAGACGCAGTTCTGTTCCACCACGAAGATTTCGGAGCGCAGGCGCAGGATGGCGTAGAGCTCGGCGGTGGTCAGGGCGGCGTGCGGTTTGCAGGTCCAGACGGGCATGGGGGCGTGCGGCAGGAGAGGGAGGGGCGGATAGGGTACCGCATGCCGGCGCCGCTTTTCAGGCCGCTCCGTTACATTTTTACGCGGGTATACCCCTAGTATGAAAATCTATTTTCTTATCTAAAATTTGCATGTAAACAGATTTACATAGATCTCCGCTACACATTCCCCCCGCTTTCCCGATGACCAAGGCCGCACTCACGATCGCTGATCGGATCGCCCGGGCCCAGCCCGCGTTGAGCCGCACCCAGCACAAGATGGCCGACTACGTGCTGGCGCACCAGTTCCGGGTCGCCACCATGACCATCGACGAATTCGCCGCGGCGGTCGGGGTGTCCGTGGCCACGGCGAACCGTTTCGCGCGCGCCCTGGACCTGCCGGGCTATCCGCAATTCCGCGCCGAACTGGCGCGCGGCTTCGAGGCCGCGCTGGAGCCGGTCGAAAAGCTGCGCACCGAGCTGGCCCATTCGGCCAGCGCCGTGCAGATCTTCGCCGCCACGCTGGAAGAGGACGTGCGCAACGCGCAGCGCAACCTGCAGTCGCTGGACGCGGCCGCCTGCGAGCAGGCGGTGCAGGCCATCCTGGCGGCCGAACGCGTGTTCATCATCGGTTTCGGCGCCAGCGGTTTCCTGGCGGGGCTGCTGCAGCGCGGCCTGTGCATGCACCTGCATTCGGTCGAATCGCTGGCCGGACCCGGCGGCGTTTCGCACGCGGCGCGCCAGATGTCGCGCATGACTTCCCAGGACCTGGTGATCGCCATCGGCTTTCCGCGCTACCTGGCCGACACCGTGACCCTGGCCGGCGCGGCCCGCCAGGCCGGCGTGCCGGTGCTGGTGCTGACCGACAAGCCCACGTCGCCGCTGGCGCCCACGGCCTCCGTGGTGTTGTACGCGTATTCCGCGCGCCAGCTCAGTCCCAATTCCGAAACCGCCGCGCTCGGGCTGATCGAAGCCCTGTCGGCGGCGGTGGCCTATCGGGCCAAGAATTCCGTCGCGGCCGCCGCTGGGGTGACCCAGTCCGTCATGCCGTGGCTCATCCATGGAGTAGGTAAACGATGATTCAACCCGTGATCGCGATCCACGGCGGCGCCGGCGCGATGTCCCGCGCGGCCATGTCGCCGGAGAAAGAACAGGAATACCTCGACGCGCTGGAATCCATCCTGGCCGCCGGCCAGGCGGTGCTGGCCCAGGGCGGCAGCGCGCTGGACGCCGTGACCGAAGCGGTCCGCCTGCTGGAAGACTGCCCGCTGTTCAACGCCGGCCACGGCGCCGTGTTCACCAGCGCCGGCACCCATGAGCTGGACGCCGCCATCATGGACGGCGCCACGCTGCGCTCGGGCGCCATCGCCGGCGTGCACCGCGTGCGCAACCCGGTGTTCGCCGCGCGCAAGGTCATGGAAAACAGCAAGCACGTGTTCTTCGTGGGCGAGGGCGCCGAAGCCTACGCCAAGGAAGAGGGCCTGGAGCTGGTCGATCCGTCGTACTTCTCCACCGAAGCCCGCCGCGAGCAGCTGCTGCGCGTGCAGCGCGAGACGCCGGAAGCGGCGGTGCTGGACCACGACGGCCAGGCCCTGGTCGCGCGCGGCCAGCCCGCGCCGGCCGACCCGCTGGACGCCGACAAGAAATTCGGCACGGTGGGCGCGGTGGCGGTGGACGCCCAGGGCAACCTGGCGGCGGCCACGTCCACCGGCGGCATCACCAACAAGCAGGTCGGCCGCGTCGGCGACGCGCCGCTGATCGGCGCCGGCACCTACGCCAGCAACAAGACCTGCGCGGTGTCCACCACGGGCACCGGCGAGATGTTTATCCGCATGGTCGCCGCCTATGACGTGGCGGCGCAGATGGAGTACTGCGGCGCCACGCTGGAAGCGGCGGCGGACCGCGTCGTGCATGAAAAGCTGCCCACCATCGGCGGCAAGGGCGGCCTGGTGGCCGTGGACGCGCAGGGCAACGTGGCCCTGCCGTTCAACACGGAAGGCATGTACCGGGGCTACGCCCGGGTCGGCGAAAAGCCGGTCACCGCGATCTATCGATAAGCGGCGGCAGGTTCATTTTTTCAGTATTTGGGGAATCAAAAAAGATGGTTGATCGCGCAAACAGCCTGGCGCTGCCGGATAACCGCGTGGTCCAGGTCGACGACCTGACGGTGCGCTTCGTGGGTTCCGAGCGCACGGTCGAAGCCGTGCGCAATCTGTCGTTCCATGTGGACCGGGGCGAAACCCTGGCCATCGTGGGCGAATCGGGTTCGGGCAAGTCGGTGACGTCGCTGGCGCTCATGCGGCTGGTCGAGCACGGCGGCGGACGCATCGCCCAGGGCAGCATGGCGCTGCGCCGGCGCAACGGCTCCGTGATCGACCTGGCCGGCTCCAGCCAGCGCGTCATGCGCAATGTGCGCGGCGCGGACATGGCCATGATTTTCCAGGAGCCGATGACCTCGCTGAACCCGGTGTTCACGGCCGGCGACCAGATCGCCGAATCGATCCGCCAGCACCAGGGCAAGGACGCGGCCTCGGCCCGCGCCGAAGCCCTGCGCATGCTGGAGCAGGTGCGCATCCCGGAAGCCAGGTCGGTGCTGGACCGCTACCCGCACCAGCTCTCGGGCGGCATGCGCCAGCGCGTCATGATCGCGATGGCGCTGGCCTGCAAGCCGGCGCTGCTGATCGCCGACGAACCCACCACCGCGCTGGACGTCACCATCCAGGCGCAGATCCTGCAGCTGATCCGCCAGCTCCAGGAAGAAATGCACATGGGCGTGGTGTTCATCACCCACGACATGGGCGTGGTCGCCGAAGTGGCCGACCGCGTGCTGGTCATGTACCGCGGCGACAAGGTCGAGGAAGGCCCGTCCGACCGGGTGTTCGCCGCGCCCCAGCACCGCTATACCAAGGCGCTGCTGTCGGCCGTGCCGAAGCTGGGCGCCATGCAGGGCACCGACCTGCCGGCGCGTTTCCCGCTGCTGCAGGTCGACGGCCAGGCCCAGCCCGAGGAAGCGCCCGCCGTCAGCGCGCCGCAGGCCGGCGAGGCCAAGCGCGAGCCCATCCTGAGCGTGCGCGACCTGGTCACCCGCTTCGACCTGCGCGGCGGCATCCTGAGCCGCGTGCAGCGCCGCGTGCACGCCGTGGAGCGCGTCAGCTTCGACCTGTACCCCGGCGAAACCCTGTCGCTGGTGGGCGAGTCGGGCTGCGGCAAGTCCACCACCGGCCGCTCGCTGCTGCGCCTGGTCGACAGCCAGGGCGGCGAGATCCGCTTCGGCGGGCGCGACATCGTGCGCCTGAAGAACAACGAGCTGCAGTCCCTGCGCCGCGACATCCAGTTCGTGTTCCAGGACCCGTTCGCCTCGCTCGACCCGCGCGTGACCGTGGGCTTCTCCATCATGGAGCCGCTGCTGGTGCATGGCGTGGCAAAGGGCCGCGACGCCGAACGCCGCGTGGCCGAGCTGCTGGAGCGCGTCGGCCTGCCGGCCGAGATGGCGCAGCGCTATCCGCACGAATTCTCCGGCGGCCAGCGCCAGCGCATCTGCATCGCGCGCGCCCTGGCCCTGAACCCCAAGGTGGTGATCGCCGACGAATCCGTGTCGGCGCTGGACGTCTCGATCCAGGCGCAGATCGTGAACCTGCTGATCGACCTGCAGCGCGACATGGGCATTTCGTTCCTGTTCATCTCGCACGACATGGCCGTGGTCGAACGCGTCAGCCACCGCGTGGCGGTGATGTACCTGGGCCAGATCGTCGAGATCGGCCCGCGCCGCGCCATTTTCGAGAACCCGCAGCACCCGTACACCAAGAAGCTGATGTCGGCCGTGCCGATCGCCGATCCGGCGCGCCGCCACCTCAAGCGCGCGTTGCTGTCCGATGAAATCCCAAGCCCGATCCGCAAACTGGGCGACGAGCCGGTGGTGCAGCCGCTGGTGCAGGTCGGAACGGATCACTTCGTCGCCCGCCATGCGGTCGGCGGAGCGTATTGAGTCTTTGCCGTACTTGTTTTTCTTCCACCAAACCCCCTAATTCCTCACGGAACCAGGAGTTGCAATGATGAAAGTTCTGCGCCCCACCAAGCTGATGGCCGCCGCCGCCGTGGCCTTCGGCATGCTCAGCGCGCCGCTGGCGCACGCCTCGAAGGACGTGACGTTCGCCGTCCAGATTGCGCTGGAAACGCTCGATCCGTACAACACCAACAGCACGCTGAACCAGGCTGCCGGCAAGGCCTATTACGAGGGCCTGTTCGAGTTCGACAAGGACCTGAAGATCCAGAAAGTGCTGGCCACCGACTACTCGGTCAGCGAAGACGGCCTGGTCTACACCTTCAAGCTGCGTCCCGGCGTGAAGTTCCATGACGGCACCGATTTCAACGCCGAAGCCGTCAAGGTCAACTTCGACCGTCCGTCCAACCCGGACAACCGCCTGTCGCGCTACATCCAGTTCAGCGTCATCGAAAAGACCGAAGTGGTCGATCCGATGACCGTCAAGATCACGCTGAAGAAGCCGTTCTCGGCCTTCATCAACGCGCTGGCCCATCCGGCCGCCATGATGATCTCGCCGGCCGCCCTGGCCAAGTACGGCAAGGAAATCGGCTTCCACCCGGTGGGCACCGGCCCGTTCGAATTCGTCGAATGGAAACCGGCCGAATACCTGAAGGTCAAGAAGTTTGACGGCTACTGGAAGAAGGGCTATCCCAAGATCGACACCCTGACGTTCCGCACCGTCACCGACAACAACACCCGCGCCGCCGTGGTGCAGACGGGCGAGGCGCAGTTCGCCTTCCCGGTGCCCTACGAGCAGGCCGCCGTGCTGAAGAAGAACGACAAGCTGGACGTGGTCGACAACAAGAACTCGATCATGGCCCGCTACATCGCCATGAACACGCAGCAAAAGCCGTTCGACAACGTCAAGGTGCGTGAAGCCATCAACTACGCCATCAACAAGGAAGCCCTGGCCAAGGTCGCTTTCTCGGGCTACGCCAGCGTGGTCGACGGCGTGGTGCCGGCCGGCGTGGACTTCGCCCACAAGACGGGTCCGTGGCCGTACGACATCAAGAAGGCCAAGGCCCTGCTGGCCGAAGCCGGCTACCCCAACGGCTTCGAAAGCACGCTGTGGTCCGCCTATAACGACGGCACCTCGGTGAAGGTCGTGCAGTTCCTGCAGCAGCAGCTGGCCCAGGTCGGTATCAAGGTCTCGGTCGAGGTGCTGGAATCCGGCCAGCGCGTGCAGCGCGTGCAGCAGGTGCAGAAGCCCGAAGACGCCAAGGTCCGCATGTACTACGCCGGCTGGTCGTCCTCGACCGGCGAGGCCGACTGGGGCCTGCGTCCGCTGCTGACCACCGCCGCGTTCCCGCCGGTGCTCAACAACGTGTCGTACTACTCGAACAAGTCGGTCGACGAAGGCATCCAGCAGGCCCTGGCCACGACGGATCGCGCCAAGAAGGCGGAAATCTACAAGAACGTCCAGGAAACCATCTGGAAGGACGCTCCGTGGGCCTTCCTGGTGACCGCCAGCAACCTGTACGTCAAGTCCAAGAACCTGTCGGGCGTGTACGTGGAGCCGGACACCTCGTTCTGGTTCGGCGACATCGACCTGAAGCAGTAACCCTAGCAGCAACCCCCGGGGCCGCCAGGCCCCACAGTAAGGCCGCATACGGCGGGGACGCGGTGTCCCCGCCGATGTCGCAGGAATTTCAATGCTGACCTACATCGTCAAACGTCTTTTGGGCATGATCCCCACGCTGCTACTGGTGGCCGTGGTCGTGTTCCTGTTCGTGCACATGCTTCCGGGCGATCCGGCTCGACTGGCCGCCGGCCAGGACGCCGACCAGGCGACCGTCGAACTCGTGCGCCAGGAGCTCGGGCTGGACCTGCCCCTGCCGCAGCAGTTCGTGCGCTACTTCAGCCACATGCTGCAAGGCGACCTCGGCACCTCGCTGCGCACCAAGCGCCCGGTGTCGACGGAAATCGCGGACCGCTTCATGCCCACACTGTGGCTCACCATCGCCAGCATGGTCTGGTCGGTGGCGTTCGGCATGGTCATCGGGATCGTGTCCGCCGTGTGGCGCAACCGCTGGCCCGACCGCCTCGGCATGACGCTGGCGGTGTCGGGCATCTCGTTCCCCGCGTTCGCGCTGGGCATGATGCTGATGGAGATCTTCTCGGTCAAGCTCGGCTGGCTGCCGACCGTGGGCGCCTCCACCTGGCAACACTACATACTGCCGTCCATCACGCTGGGCGCCGCCGTCGCCGCGGTGATGGCCCGCTTCACCCGCGCCTCCTTCGTGGAAGTCATCCAGGAAGACTTCGTGCGCACCGCCCGCGCCAAGGGCCTGACCGAGAAGCGCGTGGTCATCAAGCATGCGCTGCGCAACGCGCTGATCCCGGTGGTCACCATGATGGGCCTGCAGTTCGGCTTCCTGCTGGGCGGCTCCATCGTGGTCGAGACCGTGTTCAACTGGCCCGGCCTCGGCCGCCTGCTGGTGGACGCCGTGACCCAGCGCGACTATCCGGTGATCCAGGGCCTGGTGCTGCTGTTTTCGCTGGAATTCATCCTGATCAACCTGATTGTCGACGTGCTCTACGGCGTCATCAATCCCAGCATCCGTTACAAGTGAGGCGGCCATGAGCAATACCACCCCCGCCGCGACCCTCGCCGCCGCGCCCAAGAACGACGTGCGCACCCCCGCCACCGAGTTCTGGCGCAAGTTCAAGAAGCAGAAGCTCGCCGTCGGCGCCGGCATCTTCGTCCTGCTGCTGGTCGCCGTCGCGGTCTTCGCGCCGTGGATCGTGCCGTTCGACGCGGAAAACTACTTCGACTACGACGCGCTCAACGCCGGGCCCTCGGCCGCGCACTGGATGGGCGTGGACTCGCTGGGCCGCGACATCTTCAGCCGCATCATCATGGGCGCGCGCATCTCGCTGGCCGCTGGCTTCCTGTCGGTCGCCATGGGCGCCGTCGTCGGCACCTTCATGGGCCTGATGGCCGGCTACTACCAGGGCTGGTGGGAGCGCATCACCATGCGCATCTCCGACGTGCTGCTGGCGTTCCCCGGCATGCTGCTGGCCATCGGCGTGGTCGCCATCCTGGGCTCCAGCATGGTCAACGTGATCGTCGCCGTGGCGGTGTTCAGCGTGCCGGCCTTCGCCCGCCTGGTGCGCGGCAACACGCTGTCGATCAAGCAGATGACCTACGTCGAAGCCGTCAAGAGCGTGGGCGCGTCCGACTGGACCATCATCATGCGCCACATCCTGCCCGGCACGATCTCGCCGATCGTGGTGTACGGCACGATGCGCATCGGCACCTCGATCATCACCGCCGCCAGCCTGTCCTTCCTGGGCATGGGCGCGCAGCCGCCCACGCCCGAGTGGGGCGCGATGCTCAACGAGGCCCGCGCCGACATGGTGATCGCGCCGCACGTGGCGATCTTCCCGGCCCTGGCGATCTTCCTGACCGTGCTGGCGTTCAACCTGCTGGGCGACGGCCTGCGCGACGCGCTCGATCCCAAGATCGACCGCAAGTAATCCTTCGCCGCCGTTCTTCGTCGCGCAACGCGCGCGCTGGCGCGCGCCGGCGGCGAAGACCGGCGGTGTTTTGCATTCTGGAGCGTGGCGACACGCAGCAAGCATGGAAAAACAAGTGCTGGAAATTCCCCGCATCGGGCGCCTGCCCGCGGGTCCGCTGGATTCGATCTGCGACGTGGGCGACGTGACCGTCGGCCACTGCACGCTGTCGGAAGGCGCGCTGCAGACCGGCGTGACCGTGGTGCGTGCGCACGGCGGCGATCCCTATCTGGACAAGACGCCCGCGGCCGCGACCGTGCTGAACGGTTTCGGCAAGAGCACGGGCCTGGTCCAGGTGCAGGAACTGGGCGTGCTGGAAACCCCGATCGGCCTGACCAACACCTTCGGCGTGGGCACCGTGGCCAATGCCCAGATCCGCGCCGCCGTGGCCGCCAACCCCGAGATCGGGCGCGGCATGGCCACCGTCAATCCGCTGGTCTTCGAGTGCAACGACGGCTACCTGAACGACATCCAGGCGCTGGCGGTGCAGGAAGCGCACTACGCGCAGGCGCTGGCCGCGGCCGGCAAGCGCTTCGAGCAGGGCGCCGTGGGCGCCGGCCGGGGCATGTCCTGTTTTTCCTTCAAGGGCGGCATCGGTTCGGCGTCGCGAGTGGCCGCCATCGAAGGAGAGCGGGCCTATACGGTGGGCGCGCTGGTGCTGGCGAACTTCGGCCGGCTGCCCAACCTGACCGTGGCCGGCCGGCCGTTCGGCCGCCGGCTGGTCCAGCAAGTCGCCGGCGGGCAGGCGGGCGTGGCGGAGAACGCCGCCATCGCGCCGGAGAAAGGCTCCATCATCCTGCTGCTGGCCACCGACGCGCCGCTGGATTCGCGCCAGTTGCGCCGCCTGTCGCTGCGCGCGGGCGCGGGCCTGGCGCGCACCGGCTCGGTGTTCGGCCACGGCAGCGGCGACATCGCGCTGGCGTTTTCCACCGCCTACACCGTGCCGCAGCGGCCCGACCGGCCCATGCCCGCGCTCGCCATGCTGCACGAGGCGCGCATCGATCCGCTGTTCGAGGCGGCCGCCGAGGCCTGCGAGCAGGCCATCATCGCCGCGCTGTGGCGCGCCGAGGCCGTGACCGGCCGCGACGGCCATCGGCGCGCGGCCATCCGCGAGGCCGCGCCGCACTGGCGCCAGTGGCTGGCCGACACGGAATTCTGAACCTCCACCCAAGGCACTCCCCATGAAGATCCTCATCTCCACCGATATCGAAGGCGTCGCCGGCGTCTTCCATTCCGAGCAGGTCCGCGCCGGCAACGGCGAATACGAGCGCGCCCGCGCCTGGATGACCGCCGAGGCCAACGCGGCCGTGCTGGGGGCGATCGCCGGAGGCGCGGAAGAAATCCTGGTCAACGATTCGCATGGCGGGTTCCGCAACCTGTTGCCCGACGGCCTGGACGAGCGCGCCCGCCTGGTGCTGGGCAAGCCGCGCTACCTGGGCATGATGGGCGGGCTGGAAGAGGGCTGCGACGCCGTCGTCATGATCGGCTACCACTCGCGCTCGCAGGGCCGCGGCATCCTGGCCCACACCATCAACAGCTTCGCCTTCGCGCGCGTGTTCATCAACGGCATGGAGCTGGGCGAGGCCGGCCTGTACGGCGCGCTGGCCGGGGAGATGGGCGTGCCGGTGATCCTGGGTTCGGGCGACGACGTGTTCATCGAGGAAACCCGCGATCTCTTCCCCGGCGCCGAATGGGTGCAGACCAAGACGGCGCATGGCCAGGGCAGCGGCGTGACCCTGTCGCCGGCCGCCTCGCGCCGCGCGATCGCCGCGGCCGCCGAGACCGCGGTGCGCAAACTGAAGGCGGGCGGCGCCGGCAAGGCCGTTCCTTTCCGCATTCCCGCCCCTATAGAATGCCGGTTGCAGACGCAAAGCGCCGCCCTGGCCGACCTGTTCTGCATGTGGCCCAGCCTGGAGCGGGTCGATGGCGCGACCCTGCGGTTCACTACCGACAGCATGCAGTCCGCCATCCGCACGCTCAACAGCCTGGCGGCCATGTCCTTCATGTTGCGCTAGGGCCCACAGCCTTCGAGGATTCCATGCCAAGCACCGACGCCCGTATCGCCCAATTGCGGCAGGCCATGAGCCGCCGCGGCCTGTCCGCCTATATCGTCCCGTCTTCGGACCCGCATCTGTCCGAGTATCTTCCGGAGCGCTGGCAGGGGCGGCGCTGGTTGTCCGGTTTCACGGGGTCCGTCGGCACGCTGGTGGTCACCGCCGATTTCGCCGGCCTGTGGGTCGACAGCCGCTACTGGGTGCAGGCCGAGGCGCAGCTGGCCGGGACCTGCGTGCAGCTGATGAAGATCGCGCTGGCGTCCACGCCCGGCCACGTCGACTGGCTGGCCGCCAACACCGGCCCGGGCGACGTGATCGGGGTGGACGGCCAGGTACTGGGGCTGGGCGCGTTCCGCGCGCTGTCGGCGGCCGCGGCGTCTTGCGGCGCCGCGCTGGAGATCCGGCTGGACCTGCTCGACGAGATCTGGCCCGGCCGCGCCGGCCTGCCGACCGCGCCGATCTACGACCACGTGGCGCCCGAGGCCTGCGTCACGCGCGCCGACAAGCTCGCGCAGGTGCGCGAAGCCATGCGCGCACACGGCGCGGACGTGCATTTCCTGTGCACGCTGGATGACATCGCCTGGCTCTTCAACCTGCGCGGCGCGGACGTGGACTACAACCCGGTGTTCGTCGGCCATGCGCTGGTCGGCCTGGACCACGCCACGCTGTTCGTGGCCGAGGGCAAGATCGACGCCGCCCTGCGCGCGCTGCTGGCGCGCGACGGCGTGGAGGTGGCCGACTACGCCCAGGCGGCCGATGCGCTGGCCTCGCTGGAACTGGACCAGAAACTCCTGATCGATCCGGCGCGCGTGACCTGCGGCGTGTTCCATGCGATGGACCCGGCCGTGCCGCGGGTCGAGGCCATCAATCCGTCGACGCTGCTGAAATCGCGCAAGACCGACGCCGAACTGGCCCAGGTGCGCCAGGCCATGGCGCAGGACGGCGCGGCGCTGTGCGAATTCTTCGCCTGGTTCGAAGGCGCGCAGGGCGGGCAGACCATCACCGAACTGACCATAGACGAGCAGATCACCGCGGCCCGCGCGCGCCGGCCCGGCTACGTCTGCCCGAGCTTCGCCACCATCGCCGGATTCAACGCCAACGGCGCGATGCCGCATTACCGCGCCACGCCCGAGTCGCACGCCGTGATCGAAGGCGACGGGCTCTTGCTGATCGATTCGGGCGGCCAGTACCTGGGCGGCACCACCGACATCACCCGCGTGGTCGCGGTGGGCGAGCCCAGCGCCGACCAGAAGGTCGATTTCACGCTGGTGCTCAAGGGCATGATCGCGCTGTCGCGCGCTTCGTTTCCGCGCGGCACGCCGTCGCCCATGCTCGACGCCATCGCGCGCGCGCCGATCTGGGAAGGCGGAGCCGAGTACGGCCACGGCACGGGACATGGCGTGGGCTATTTCCTGAACGTGCACGAAGGGCCGCAGGTCATTTCGTACCGCGCCGCGCCGGGTCCGCACACGGCGATGGAGCCGGGCATGATCACCTCCAACGAACCCGGCATCTACCGCCCGGGGCGCTGGGGCGTGCGCATCGAGAACCTGGTGGCCAACCGCGCCTGGCTGACTTCCGAGCTGGGCGAGTTCCTGTGCTTCGAGACGTTGACGCTGTGCCCGATCGACACGCGCTGCATCGAGCCCTCGCTGATGCGCCCCGACGAGATCGCCTGGCTCAACGACTATCACCGCACGGTGTACGACCGCCTGTCGCCGCTGGTCCAGGGCGAGGCGCTGGCCTGGCTGGAACGCCGCACGGCGGCGATCTGAACGGCCGCGGCCCGGCGGCGCGCCGGGTCGCGATAAAACAGGGACGCAGCACACGCGCGACAGCGCGGGAGTGCTGCCAAATGTTACGCCTGTTCGCTAAGGGAAAACCCAAACAAGTTCCGCCTCCCGGCTATAATCCAAATTTCCCGCACGCGCCCGTTCGTCCCGGGTGCTCATTACGATGACCAAATACGTATTTGTCACCGGCGGTGTGGTGTCTTCCCTGGGCAAGGGCATCGCCGCCGCGTCGCTTGCCGCCATCCTCGAGTCGCGTGGCCTGCAAGTCACCATGCTGAAGCTCGATCCGTACATCAACGTCGACCCGGGCACCATGAGCCCGTTCCAGCATGGCGAGGTTTTCGTCACCGAAGACGGCGCCGAGACCGACCTGGACCTGGGCCACTACGAGCGCTTCATTTCCGCTCGCATGCACAAGGTGAACAACTTCACCACCGGCCAGATCTATGAATCCGTGCTGCGCAAAGAGCGCCGCGGCGACTATCTGGGCAAGACCGTGCAGGTCATTCCCCACATCACCAACGAAATCCAGGACTTCATCGCCCGTGGCGCCGAAGCCGCCTGGAACGGCAACACCGACGTCGCCATCGTCGAGATCGGCGGCACCGTGGGCGACATCGAGTCCCTGCCGTTCCTGGAAGCCGCGCGCCAGATGAGCCTGCGCATGGGCCGCAACAACGCGGCCTTCGTGCACCTGACGCTGGTGCCGTTCATCGCCTCGGCCGGCGAACTCAAGACCAAGCCCACCCAGCATTCGGTGCAGAAGCTGCGCGAAATCGGCATCTACCCGAACGCGCTGCTGTGCCGCGCCGACCGCCGCATCCCGGACGACGAGCGCGCCAAGATCTCGATGTTCTCCAACGTGCCGCTGGACGCGGTGGTGTCGGTGTGGGACGCCGATTCGATCTACAAGATTCCGGCCATGCTGCACAAGCAGGGCGTGGACAACATCGTCTGCGAAGCGCTGGGCCTGACCCCGCCGCCGGCCGACCTGTCCATGTGGGACAACCTGGTCGAAGCGCTGGAAAACCCCCAGCACGAGCTCACCATCGGCATGGTCGGCAAGTACGTCGACCTGACCGAATCGTACAAGTCGCTGACCGAGGCCCTGGTCCACGCCGGCATCCACACGCGCTCGAAGATCAACATCGAGTACATCGATTCCGAAGACATCGAGACCCGCGGCACCGACCAGCTCAAGCACCTGGACGCCATCCTGGTGCCGGGCGGCTTCGGCAAGCGCGGCACCGAGGGCAAGATCGCCGCCATCCGCTACGCCCGTGAAAACGGCGTTCCCTACCTGGGCATCTGCCTGGGCATGCAGCTGGCCGTCATCGAGTTCGCCCGCCACGTCGCCGGCCTGGGCGGCGCCAACAGCACCGAGTTCGATCCGTCCGCCCCGCATCCGGTGGTGGCCCTGATCACCGAATGGATGGACCGCGAAGGCAAGGTCGAAAAGCGCGACCACTCATCCGACCTGGGCGGCACCATGCGCAAGGGCGCGCAGCGCGTGCCGATCAAGCCGGGCACCCGCGCGCAGGCCATCTACGGCGACGAAGTCAACGAGCGCCACCGCCACCGCTACGAAGTCAACAACGTCTACGTGCCCCGCCTCGAAGAGGCCGGCATGGTGATCAGCGCGCGCACGCCCACCGAGAACCTGCCCGAAATGATGGAACTGCCCAACCACCCGTGGTTCGTGGGCGTGCAGTTCCACCCGGAGTTCACGTCCACGCCGCGCGACGGCCACCCCTTGTTCTCCAGCTATATCCGCGCCGCCATCGAGCAGAAGGCTCGCCGCGGCCAGGAAGCGTAATGCGCGGCTGCGGTCTCGAGTTCCGCGTGCGGATCTCCGGGACCGCGGCCCCGCGTAGCGGCGCCGCCCTGTACGGCGGCGCTGCTTTCGGATACAACCAATTAGCATCGGATATGCGTCGCCAGGCCGCCTTGCGCGACACTGGCGGCGTCGCCGCATCCGGCGTCACACCGAAACCAACGCAACTGTCCTGAAGGAACCCCATGAGTGCTTACCTCATCGCCGACGTCACAGTGACCAAGCCCGCGCAATACGAGGACTACAAGCGTCTGTCCACGCTCGCCATGCGCGCGTACGATGCAAAGGTTCTGGTGCGCGGCGGCGAGTCCAAGCACCTCGAGGGCCGTAAGCCTGGCCGCACCGTCGTCATGGAGTTTCCCTCCCTGGCCGCGGCCCAGGCCTTCTACGACTCCTGGCAGTACCGCCGCGCCCGCAATGCCCGCGAAGGCGCGGCCGTCATGAATATGTTTATCGTTCAGGGAATGTAAAGTCATGAGTGCAATCGTCGACATCATCGGCCGCGAGATTCTGGATTCGCGCGGCAACCCCACCGTGGAATGCGATGTGCTGCTGGAATCCGGCGCCATGGGCCGCGCGGCCGTGCCGTCGGGCGCCTCCACCGGCGCGCGCGAAGCCATCGAACTGCGCGACGGCGACAAGAGCCGCTACCTGGGCAAGGGCGTGCTGCGCGCCGTCGAGAATCTGAATACGGAAATCTCGGAAGCCCTGATGGGCCTGGACGCCCAGGAACAGACCTTCGTCGATCGCACCCTGATCGAGCTGGACGGCACCGAATCCAAGGAACGCCTGGGCGCCAACGCCATCCTGGCCGCTTCCATGGCCGTGGCCCGCGCGGCGGCCGACGAATCCGGCCTGTCGCTGTACCGCTATTTCGGCGGCAGCGGCCCCATGAGCATGCCCGTGCCGATGATGAACGTCATCAACGGCGGCGCGCACGCCAACAACACCCTCGACCTGCAGGAACTGATGATCCTGCCGGTGGGCGCCGGCAGCTTCCGTGAAGCCCTGCGCTGGGGCGCCGAAGTCTTCCACATGCTCAAGAAGCTGATCCACGGCCAGGGCATGTCCACGGCGGTGGGCGACGAGGGCGGTTTCGCGCCCAACGTGGCCAGCCACGAAGCCGCGATCCAGCTGATCCTGAAGGCCATCACCGAAGCCGGCTACGAGCCGGGTTCGCAGATCGCCCTGGGCCTGGACTGCGCCAGCTCCGAGTTCTACCGCGACGGCAAGTACACGCTGGCCGGCGAAGGCGGCATTTCGCTGTCCTCGCAGGAATTCGCCAACCTGCTGGCGACCTGGTGCGACAAATACCCGATCATCTCGATCGAAGACGGCATGGCCGAAAACGACTGGGAAGGCTGGAAGCTGCTGACCGACCAGCTCGGCAAGAAGGTGCAGCTGGTGGGCGACGACCTGTTCGTCACCAACACCAAGATCCTGCGCGAAGGCATCCAGAAGGGCGTGGCCAACTCGATCCTCATCAAGATCAACCAGATCGGCACGCTGACCGAAACCTTCGCCGCCATCGAAATGGCCAAACGCGCCGGCTACACCGCCGTCGTGTCGCACCGTTCGGGCGAAACCGAGGATTCCACCATCGCCGACATCGCCGTGGCCACCAACGCCATGCAGATCAAGACCGGCTCGCTGTCGCGTTCGGACCGCATGGCCAAGTACAACCAGCTGCTGCGCATCGAGGAAGAACTGGCCGAAGTGGCGTCGTATCCCGGCCTGGAAGCCTTCTACAACCTGCGTTGATGAAAAACGCGGCCCGCAACCCGGGCCGCGCAAACGCCGCGACTGCTGAGGGTTCTCGCGTATGCGCCTGTTGTTCCTGGTGCTGTTCGTGCTGCTAGGCCTGATCCAATACCCGCTGTGGCTGGGCAAGGGAGGCTGGTTCAAGGTCTGGGATCTGCAACGCCAGGTGGCGGAGCAGCGCGAGACCAACGAAGGCCTGCGCGCGCGCAATGCCGCGCTCGAAGCCGAAGTGCGCGACCTGGAGGGCGGCTCCGGCGCCATCGAGGAGCGCGCCCGCGGCGAGCTGGGCATGATGCGCGAGGGCGAGGTCTTTGTGCACATCCTGCCCCAGAACACCCAGCCGCCGGCAGGCGGCGCCTCGCTGGCGGCCGAACCGGCCGCGGCGCCGGCCAAGCCTGCCAAACCCGCCGCCGGCACGCCCGCGCGCGCCAGCGCCCAGGCGCCCAAGCCCGCCAATCCGGCGCCGGCGCGCCACTGAGGGGCCGCCGCAGGCGCGGCGCTCCATTCCCCATTCGCGTTTCCGTTCAGCCGCAGCGCAGCCTGCGGCATTCGCCGTACACGATGCCGGCGGGCGGTGGCGCGCCGCGCGCCCAGTCCGCCGGGTGCGAGTGCATTTCCGTTTCCAGTTCGACCCGGATGGGCAGCAGGCCTGCGCGCAGCGCATTGCCGGCATAGCCGGCGCGGCCGCGGCTCAGCAGCGCCAGCAGGCCGCGCACGGGCGGCAGCAGCGGCCGGTGCAGATAGGTCAGGCGCAGTCGCAGCGTATTGGCCTGGAAGATGCTCTGGCCGCCCGGGCGCGGCGGGCGGCGCGCGTGCTGCAGGTCCTGGTAGTCGTTGTCGATGGCGCGCAGCCCGGGGCCGGCGCGCAGGCCGGGCCGGGCATGTTCGCGAAACGATTGCGCGTCGGGCAGCAGCACTTCGATGCGCCACGGATGCGCGCCGGCGATGGCCGCGAGGTCGGCCCGGCCCGGGCGCGGCGGCAGGGCCTGCAGGAAGGCCGCGCGCATGCGCGCCGGATCGCCGTGCGCGGTGGCGCCGGCGCGCGCGGCTTCCATCAGCGCCAGGTGGGCCAGCTGGCGCGCGCCCTGCCAGTGGGCGGCCTCGATGGCCAGCAGGCCCAGCAGCAGCACGATGGCCGCCGCGACGGCGAACTCGACGGCGGCGGCGCCGCGCTGCGGGCGGCGGGGCGGGACAATGAAAAAGGCGGTCATGGCAGCGCAGTCTGGCGCCGGCATGACCGCCTGTCGATGCGGACTATCCGAGGGGTGGCTCAGTGCACGGTGGGGGGCGTGTCGCCCGCGGCCGGCTGGTTGGGCGAGAACAGGGCGGCGCAATCGACCGCGTCGAACTTGTAAGGCTTGCCGCAGAAATCGCAGGACACGTCCACCTCGCCGCGTTCGGCCAGGATGTCCTGGATCTCGGCCTCGCCCAGCGAGCGCAGCATGTTGGCCACGCGTTCCCGGGTGCAGGGGCAGTGCCAGCGCACCTCCAGCGGGTCGAAGCCCACCAGGGTCTCTTCCCAGAACAGGCGATGCACCAGGGTATCGATTTCGGTGGCCAGCAGTTCGTCGCGCTTGAGGGTGCCGGCCAGGGCGCAGATGCGGTCCCAGGTTTCGGCGGCGTCCTGGTCGGTCAGGACCGGCGCGTCCGTGCCGCCGTTGTGCGGCAGGCGCTGGATGAGCATGCCCGCGGCGTGTTCGGCGTCGGCCGCCAGCCACAGCCGGGTGTCCAGCTGTTCGGAGGCTTTCATGTAGTGCTGCAGCGCTTCGGCCACGGTCTCGCCTTCCAGCGGCACGACGCCCTGGTAGGCCTGCTGGCCGGGCAGCTTGCGCTGCGGGTCCAGCACCACGATGAAACGGCCGTTGCCGCCGGGATTCAGCAGGCTTTGCATATCGCCTTCGGCGGGGACCTCGTGGCCTTCGCGTATCTTGACGGTGGCGCGCAGGCTCAGGTCGTGGCGGCATTCCACCACCAGCAGGGCGATGGGGCCGTCGCCCTGGATCTGCAGCACCAGGGAGCCGTCGAACTTGATGTTGGCGGCCAGCAGCGTGGACGCGGCCACCAGCTCGCCGAGCAGGTTGGTGATGGCGGGCGGGTAGTCGTGGTTGGCCTGCACGGCCTTCCAGGTCGCTTCCAGGCGCACGGCCTGGATGCGGCCGCTACGGTCTTCGGTAAGGTATTTTTTAAGCTGATCGGTCATGGGGGAATGTTAGCCGATCGGACCGGCCAAATTCCCCTGTTGCCGGCAGGGGCAGGGGCGCCGCGGGCGGGCCTCAGCCGATCCGCTTCAAGGCCGTCTTGTAGTGTTGGCCCCGCGCCACGTAGTGGGCGGTGTTCTTGTGCAGATTGGCGATTTCCTCGTCGGAGAGCTCGCGCACGATCTTGCCGATCCCGATGACCAGGGAGTTGTCGGGGATGACGCGGTCCTCGGGAATGATGGCGCCGGCGCCGATCAGGCAGTTGCGGCCGATGACCGCGTTGTTCAGCACGATGGCCTGCATGCCGACCAGCGCGCCTTCGTGGATGGTGCAGCCGTGCAGCATGGCCTGGTGGCCCACGGTGACGTTGGGGCCGATGGTCATGGGGCAGCCGGCGTCCACGTGCAGCACGCTGCCTTCCTGGATATTGGTGCCCTGGCGGATCAGAATGGCGTCGTTGTCGCCGCGGATCGAGACGTTCGACCAGATGCTGACGCCGGCCTCCAGGGTCACATTGCCGATGATGTCGGCGCTGTCGGCCACGTAGGCGGCCGCGTCGATGCGCGGAATCAGGTCGTCGAGCTGGTAGATGGGCATGCCTGGGGTCTCCTGTGCGGCCTCAGGCCTTGGAGGCCGGCGGCGCGTCTGTCGTGGCTGCGGCCAGGCGCGCGAGGTCTTCTTCGCGCTGGCGCAGGATGCGACGTTGGATTTTACCGGTGGTGGTCATGGGCAGCTCGTCGACGAACTCGATCTCCTTCGGATATTCGTAGGGGGCCAGGCGCTCGCGCACGTGTTCCTGCAGGCTTTCGACGAGTTCGCCGCGCTCGCGCTGGGCGAATTCCGGGGTCAGGACCACATAGGCCTTCACCAGCGCGCCGCGCTCGGGGTCGGGCTTGGGCACCACCGCCGCGTTGGCCACGGCCGGATGCCCGACCAGGCAGCTTTCGATTTCCCCGGGACCGATGCGGTAGCCGGCGGACTTGAAGACGTCGTCGGCGCGGCCGGCATACCAGAGGTAGCCGTCGGCATCCACGGTGGCCAGGTCGCCGGTCAGGCACCAGTCGCCCTTGAACTTGGCCTGGGTGGCGGCTTCGTTGCGCCAGTAGCCCAGGAACATCACCGGGTCGGGGTAGCCGTGGATGTCGAGCCGGTTGACGGCGATCTCGCCGGTGCCGCCGGGGGCCACCGGCTTGCCTTCGTCGTCCAGCACGGCGACGTTGTGGCCGGGATAGGGGCGGCCCATGCTGCCGGGCTTGGCGGGCCAGCGCTTGTGGCTGTTGCCCACCACGTAGTTCATTTCGGTCTGGCCGAACATCTCGTTGGGCGTCACGCCCAGCGCCGAGCGGCACCATTCGAACACGCTTTCGCCCACGCTTTCGCCGGCGCTCATGACCGAGCGCAGCGCCAGCTGGTAGCGGTTGCGCGGCTCGGGCACGGCCTTCATCATCATCTTGAGGGCGGTGGGGAAGAGGAAGGTGTTGGTGACCTGGTAGCGCTCCATCAGCTCGAACGCGCGCTCGACGGAAAAGCGCCCGCGCGTGCCGACGATGGCGTGGCCGAAGTAGAGCGTGGGCAGCAGCGCGTCCATCATGCCGCCGGTCCAGGCCCAGTCTGCGGGTGACCAGAAGACGTCGCCGGGCTTGGGGAACCAGTCCTGCGAGGCCACGAAGCCCGGCAGGTTGCCGATCAGCACGCTGTGCGGCAATAGCGCGCCCTTGGGCGCGCCGGTGGTGCCGGAGGTATAGAGCAGGATGGCCGGGTCGGAGGAGCGGGTCGGGACGGCCTTGAATTCGCTGGGCTGGCGGGCCAGCAGGCTGCGCCAGGGCAGCACGCGTTCGTCGGCGAAGCCGATGCCGATGATCTGCTGCAGCGCGGGACAGTCGTCGCTGATGGACAGCAGGTTGGCGCTGGAGGCGTAGTCCACGATCGCGACGCGGGCCTCGGCGTCGCGCAGGCGGCTCTCCAGGGCTTCCGGGCCGAACAGGGCGGATAAGGGCAGGACCACGGCGCCGACGCTGTAGATGGCCATGTGCGCCACCACGGTCTCGGGACGTTGCCCCAAAACCACACCGACCCGGTCGCCGCGGCCCACGCCCATCTTGATCAGGCCGTTGGCCAGCTGGTTGGCGGCTTCCGCCAGGCGCGCATAGGTCCAGACCTCGCGGTTGCCGGATTCGTCTTCGTAGTAGATGGCGATGCGCCGCGCATCCGGACTGCTGGATGCCCAGCGGTGGCAGCACGCTTCCGCGATGTTGAACTGGGTGGGTACCAGCCAGCGGAATGTTTGGTAGAGCGCCTGATATTGGTCGTTCATGGCCCTATGTTGTGAGCATGTTGCAGCGTGAACGGGTCAGATCGCCCGTCGCCCCAGGTGCAAGCATGACCTAGAGGGCCGTGAACTGCAACATCCCCGTTGCGTAACGGGGACGCATAAGGGTTATCACGGGTGTTTGCTTTGGCGGCGCAGCGCCGAAGGCAGGGCGGGCAGGGTCAGCGAGCGCTGGCGGGGGCCGGGCTGGGTGCGCCGTTCGGCCTGCATGGCGGCCCAGTCCAGCAGCTGGAGCTGGCCTTCGTGGGTTTCGCCCAGGGCCGACAGGCTTTCGACCCAGTCTCCATCGTTGCAATAGAGTATGCCGTTCACGTCGCGCAGCTCGGCCTTGTGGATGTGGCCGCAGACCACGCCGTCCAGGCCGCGGCGGCGGGCCTCGCCCGCCAGCGCTTCCTCGAAGTCGGTGATGAACGACACGGCGTTCTTGACCTTGTGCTTGAGGTATTGGGACAGTGACCAGTAATGCAGCCCCAGCCGGTGGCGCAGCCGGTTGAAGTGATGGTTGACCCACAGCGCCAGCTGGTAGAGGCCGTCGCCCAGGTGGGCCAGCCAGCGGCTGTGCTGGACCACCCCGTCGAACTGGTCGCCATGCAGCACCAGCAGCTGCAGGCCCTTGGCGGTGACGTGCACGTCCTCGTCGAGGATTTCGATGTCGCCGAAGGCGTAGCCGGCGAATTCGCGCGCGAACTCGTCATGGTTGCCGGGAATGAACACCACCCGGGTGCCGTTGCGCGCCTTGCGCAGGATGCGCTGGATCACGTCGTTGTGGGCGCGCGGCCAGTGCCAGTGCTTGCGCAGCTGCCAGCCGTCGACGATGTCGCCCACCAGGTACAGCGTGTCGGAATCGTTGTGGTCCAGGAAGTCCAGCAGGAACTCCGCCTTGCACCCGGCGGTGCCCAAGTGAATATCGGAGATCCAGAGGGTGCGCCAGTGTGCAGGCTGGATGTCGTTCACGGTCGCGTCCCCAAGGGCTGTGGTTGTTCATGGCAATGAAACCACCCCGCGATGACGGGACCGTGAAACCTTTATGACGCTGTTGTGACGCTAGCGCGCCTTTTTGTGCGGCGGCGCGTTGCGCAGCCGCGTGCCCAGGATGCGGTCATGCAGGAACTGGCCGTCGGGATCGAACCACGACCAGATGAAGATGGTGAAGGGCGCGGCCACGATGAACATGTCCATCGACGGCCAGCCGGTGGCCTGGGCGGCCGCCCAGACCAGGCCGGCGCCGGCCAGCACCAGCGGCCAGGCCAGGACGTAGCGCAGGATCAGGCGGGGGGTGGACGGAATGCTGCCGTCCTGCTCGACCAGGCGGATGTTCCAGGTCTTCATGGGCAGCGTCTGGCCGCGGCGGCGCCAGCACAGCACGAAATAGGCGCCGATCGCGACGAACAGCCAGGCCTGGCGGGCGCTGCGCAGGTCCAGCGCGTTCCGGCTCTGGGTCAGCGTGTCCATCAGGTAGCCGGCCAGGAACACCACGCCGAACAGCAGCACGGCTTCGTACATCATGCAGGCGAATCGGCGCAGCCGATTGGGGGTCTGGTCGAGATGGGCGTCGGTCATGGACGCGTATTATGCCCGGAATGCCGGCGCCGGCATTCCGGCCTGTGCGTGGATCCTTTTAGTGTGAACAGGCCCTAGGCGTCGACCGAATCTTCCAGCGTCGACAGCGGCAGGTCGCGGCCGTCCTCGCGCACCCGGGTCTCCAGGCCCATGGCGGCCAGCAGCGACAGGAAGGGGCGGGGCGGCAACTGCTCGATGTTGGCCATGCGGCGCACGTCCCAGGTGCCGTCGGCGATCAGCAGGGCGGCCGCCGCCGCGGGCACGCCCGCCGTATAGGAGATGGCCTGGCTGCCGATCTCGCGATAGCTTTCCTCGTGGTCGCAGACGTTGTAGATGAAGATCTCGTGCGCCTTGCCGTCCTTTTCGCCGCGCACCAGATTGCCGATGCAGGTCTTGCCGGTATAGGTGGGCGCGAGCGAGGCCGGGTCGGGCAGCACGGCCTTGAGCACCTTCAAGGGCACCACTTCCAGGCCCTCGGCCGTGCGCACCGGCTTCTCGGACAGCATGCCCAGGTTCTTCAGCACGGTGAACACGTTGATGTAGTGCTCGCCGAAGCCCATCCAGAAGCGGATGTCGGGCACGTCCAGATGCTGCGAGAGCGAATGCAGCTCGTCGTGGCCGGTCAGGTAGGCGGTCTGGCGGCCCACCACCGGCAGGTCCCATTCCTTGCGGTACTGGAACATCTGGGCGGAGGTCCACTGGCCGCCCTGCCAGGACCAGACCGTGCCGGTGAATTCGCGGAAGTTCACCTCGGGATCGAAGTTGGTGGCGAAGTAGCGGCCGTGCCTGCCCGCGTTGATGTCCACGATGTCGATCGACTCGACGCGGTCGAAGTAGTCGTCGCAGGCCAGGCGCGCATAGGCGTTGACCACGCCGGGGTCGAAGCCCGCGCCCAGGATGGCGGTGACGCCGGCGGCCTGGCAGGCCTCGCGCCGCTTCCATTCGTGGTTGGCGTACCAGGGGGGCGCTTCGCAGACCTGGTCGGGCTGTTCGTGGATGGCCGTGTCGAGGTAGGCGGCGCCGGTGCGCAGGCAGGCCTCCAGCACCGACATGTTGAGAAAGGCCGAGCCCACGTTGATGACGATGCGGGCGGCGGTCTTCCTGATCAGCGCTTCGGTGGCGCCGATGTCCATCGCGTCCAGGCGGTGCGCGCGCAGCAGGCCGGGCTGGCGCAGGCTGCCCTTGGCGTGCACGGACTCCAGGATGGCCTGGCATTTTTCCAGGGTGCGCGAGGCGATGTGGATTTCGCCCAGGCGGTCGTTGTGCTGGGCGCACTTGTGCGCGACCACGTGCGCCACGCCGCCAGCGCCGATGATGAGGATATTGGGCTTCATCTGGACAACTCCTTGTTGTGGATGGCCTGGCCGGACGCTCAGGACAGACTGTCGACGTAATCGCGGTAGCCGAACTGGCGCACCACGCGTTCGGTGCCATCCAGGTCGCGCACGACGATGGCGGGCATGGTCAGGCCGTTGAACCAGTTTTTCTTGACCATGGTGTAGCCGGCGGCGTCGCGGATCGACAGCCGCTGTCCCACGGCCAGCGGCTGCGGGAAATCGAATTCGCCAAAGATGTCGCCGGCCAGGCAGGACTTGCCGTAGACCAGGCAGCGGTGCGGCCCGGCATCGGGCTCCACGCGCGCCTGCAGGCGGTAGATCAGCAGGTCCAGCATGTGGGCCTCGATGGAGGCGTCCACCACGGCCAGCTGCTTGCCGTTGTACGAAGTGTCCAGCACCGTCACTTCCAGGCTGGCGCTGTCGGTGATGGCGGCCTCGCCGGGCTCCAGGTAGACCTGCACCCCGTACTTCTCGGAGAAGGCGCGCAGGCGCGCGCAGAAATCGTCCAGCGCATAGCCTTCGCCGGTGAAATGGATGCCGCCGCCCAGGCTCACCCATTGCACCCGCGCCAGCAGCTCGCCGTAGCGCGCCTCGACCTCGCCCAGCAAGGCGTCGAAGCGCGCGAAATCGCGGTTCTCGCAGTTGTTGTGGATCATGAAGCCGCTGACGCGGTCCAGCACGGCCGCGATGCGCGCCGGATCGCTTTCGCCCAGGCGGCTGAACGGGCGCGCCGGGTCGGCCAGGTCGAAGCCCGAACTGCTCACGCCCGGGTTCAGGCGCAGGCCCACCGGCAGCCCGGCCGCGCGCGCGCCGTAGCGTTCCAGCTGGCCCAGGCTGTTGAAAATGATCTTGTCGGCGTACGAGACCACTTCGTCGATTTCATGGTCGGCGTAGGCCACGCTGTAGGCATGGGTCTCGCCGCCGAACTTCTCGCGGCCCAGCCGCACTTCGTACAGCGACGAGGACGTGGTGCCGTCCATGTATTCGCGCATCAGGTCGAATACCGACCAGGTGGCGAAGCATTTGAGGGCGAGCAGCACCTTGGCGCCGGAATGCCGGCGCACGTGGTCGATGCGCCGCATGTTCTCCATGAGGCGCGAGCTGTCGATGAGGTAGTAGGGCGTCTGGATCACGATGTCCCTTGTACGTAAGCGCAGGCCCGGCGGGGCGCGCGCAATGACGGAACCTGTCCGGCTTGCGGCCGGGCGGGCGCGGGGCGGGCAGCAAAAGCGGCCCTCGGTATCCGGGCTAGATGCTCGGGAAGTGCTCGGGATGAGGCCGGCCACGGCCGACGGCCAGGCGAGCGCGGGAATATTCCCGGCTATCTGGGGTTTCCGGGGTTTCCGGGTTTTCCGGGGTTTCCGTTAGGGAGGTGTTCAGACGGACTGAGACGATCCCCAATTGGAACAGGGCGTCTGGCGACATGGCGTCCTCTCCAACCAGCAGATGTGGTTCCGGCGCAAGGCCGGGCGTAACCGATTATTCTAATTCAGTACGCGCGCAAGCACAAAAGCGGCGCGGCGCGATTGGCCGCATTTCGGACCAGATGACCGCATCATGGCCGCAATTCGCGCCATGCGATCGATGCGCAGACGATCTGGACGGCGCCGCCCGCCAGCGAGTACACGCTGCCGGGCGCGACTGGCTGCGCCGCGGTCCCGCCTCGCGCGTCGCGACGGTCACGCCGCGCCGCTACGCGGCCTAGTCTGCGCCGCGGCGAAAAAAAACCCGCCGGTAAGGGCGGGTCTTAAAAGGGGCTGTGCAGCCCCCAAGGGGAAAATCGTCGGGGCCTTGCGGCCCGGGCCATGCTCAGGCGGCGGAGTGCGCGTCTTTGGCGCTCGTCTTGCCGGCCAGGGCACGGACGCCGTGGGCCAGCTTACGCAGGCCGGCGGCCAGCGCCCGCATCGGGTGCGGACGGAATTGTTCTTCAATAGCCTGGAGCATCAGTTGGCGCTCGAGTTCGTCGGTCAGGCGGATGGTGTTGTTCGGGTTGATCACGTTAGCCTCCACGGGCTTGCACAGTTGTTTCGCTACTAGGGATAACCCGAATTATAGGGGTTAACCCTGAACTTGTGCAAGAGGCTGGTGCATATCGGCAACACCACCGTCCGATGATGCACCAAAACGGCACGGCGCAGCACCATAAGCAAAGATAGATGCACTATGTTGCTGCGCGTTGACAGGCAGGCGAGGGGATTCAGGCGTCCCGATAGCCGGCCGCGACCAGTTCGAAGCCGAACAGTCGGCAGTCCAGCGAGCCGTTGTGCAGCGGCACCCGACGCTTGGGCTTGAGGCGCATCTGGTTGGGCAGGGTCAGGTCGCTGGTGATGGCGTGCAGCTGCCAGCCGGCGAAGTTGCGCTTCAGGCAGGCCGCCCAGTCGCGCCACAGGTCCGGGTCCTGTTCCGTCCCCATGCGTTCGCCGTAGGGCGGGTTAGTGACGATCCAGCCGTGGTCGGCGGGCGCCGTGATGTGGCGGGCGTCGCCGACTTCGAAGCGGATCGAGTCCGCCGTCAGCCAGGCGCGCTCGGCGTTGTTACGGGCAAACTCGATGGCTTGCGGGTCCAGGTCGTAGCCGACCAGCGGCGCTTCCAGTTGCGGCAGGATGCGCGAGCGGGCGTCTTCCTTGAGGTCGCGCCAGCGGTAGGGATCGTGGCCGCGCAGGCGCTCGAAGCCGAAGGGACGCGAGATGCCCGGCGGCACGCCCAGGGCGATCCAGGCGCCCTCGATGAGAATGGTGCCGGAGCCGCAGAACGGGTCGAGCAGCGGCGCGGCCGGGTCCCAGCCCGCCAGCGCCAGCATGCCGGCGGCCAGGTTCTCGCGCAGCGGCGCCTCGCCCTTGTCCAGGCGCCAGCCGCGCTTGAACAGGGATTCGCCGGACGTGTCCAGGTACAACGTGGCGGTGTGGCCGGTCAGGAACAGGTGCACGCGCGCGTCCGGGCGCACCGTGTCGATGCTGGGACGTTCGCCTTCGCGTTCGCGCAGGCGGTCGCAGATGCCGTCCTTGGCGCGCAGGTTGCAGTATTGCAGGCTTTGCACCGGGCTCTTGATGGCCGAGGTGTCCACGCGCAGCGTCTGCTCGGCGCCGAACCAGCGTTCCCAGGGCGTATCGCGCGCCAGGTCCAGGATGTCGTCCTCGTGCGAGATCTCGGCGTGCGCGACCTGCACCAGGATGCGGGTCGCCAGGCGCGAATACAGGTTGGCGCGCTGCACGCCCGACCAGTCTGCGCTGAACGAGCAGCCGGCCCGGCCGATGCGGGCGTCGTCGAAGCCCAGCGCCTGCATTTCCGCCGTCAGCGCTTCTTCCAGCCCCTGGGGGCAGGGCGCGAAGACCGGGAACACCTCGGCCTGGCGCGGTTCGCGCGGGCGGCGGGGGCGGACTTCGACGGCGGGTTCGTGGCGCTGCGGCGCGTCGTCGGGCTCGGATTGCTCCAGGTAGCCGGGCGGCGGGGCGTCGTCCTCGAACGGGTCGTAAAAGCGCCCGGCCGGCGTGGCCGGGGCGATGTACTGGTCGTCGCGTTCGCGCGGGGCGCGGCGCGGACCGCCGGCGCGCTTGCGTGCCGGGCCGCCGGCCTCGTCCTGCTTGGACCGTGGCGCGGGCGCCGGATTCTTCTGCCGCTCGGCGGCTTCGCGGGCGCGTTCGTTCTGCGCCACCAGCCGGGCGCGGGCGCCGCTGCGGGTGCGCTTGCGGCTGTCTTCGGCGTGCGCGTCGCGCGCGGTTTTCTTGATGGTCAGCGTCTTGCGCGGACGGTCCTGGTCATCTGAGGACATACGAATCCTGGCGAATGCAGAGGTAGGGGGAATCAGAAGGGTTTGACGACGACCAGCGCCACCACCACCAAGAGCAGCAAGACGGGAACTTCGTTGAACCAGCGATAGAACTTGTGCGTACGGGTGTTTTCGCCCCGTTCGAATTTGCGCAGCATCGAGCCACAGGCGTGATGGTAGCCGATCACGAGCAGGACGAAAAAGAGCTTGGCGTGCATCCAGCCGTTGCCGGGCCCCATGCCGATGCCGTAGCCGATGTACAGCCACAGGCCGAGCAGCACGGCGACCACGGCGAGGATGCTGGTGAAGCGGTACAGGCGGCGCGCCATGCCCAGCAGCGTGGCCTGGACGGTGGGGTCCGATTGTTGCGCCAGGTTCACGTAGATGCGCGGCAGGTAGAACAAGCCGGCGAACCAGGAGGCGATGAAGACTATGTGAAAGGTCTTGACCCAAAGCATGGCCATGGCGCGATCCGTCCGAGGAAAGCCGCATTGTAAGCTGCGCGGCCACGGCAGGCCCGCGTTCGCGCGGGCCCGCGGCCAGCCTTCGGATCAAGGTTCAGATCACATACAGATCCACGTACTCGTGCACCGGCATGGCCTCCAGCGCGCCCTGGTCCAGCGAGGCCTGCAGGATGCGCGCCTGCTGGCGCGGCGGGAACATGCGCGCCAGGTTGGTGCGGAATTTTTCCTCCAGCAGCGGGATGCCTTCGGCGCGGCGGCGCTTGTGGCCGATGGGATATTCGCAGACCACTTCGTCCAGGCGGGCGCCGTCATTGAATTCCACCGTCAGCGCGTTGGCGATGGAGCGCTTGTCGGGATCGTGGTAGTCGCGGGTGTAGGCCGGGTCCTCGACGCAGACGATGCGGTCGCGCAGCGCGTCGATGCGCGGATCGCGGGCCACCGAGTCCTCGTAGTCGGCCGCGGTCAGGCGCCCGAACAGGATGGGCACGGCCACCATGTACTGGATGCAGTGGTCGCGGTCGGCCGGATTGGCGAGCGGGCCTTTCTTGTCGATGATGCGGATGCACGCCTCGTGCGTGCGGATCGTGATCTTCGCGATGTCCTCGGGACGCTTGCCCGCCGCGGCGAGCCGGCGATGGATGTCCATGGCGCATTCGACGGCGGTCTGCGCATGGAATTCGGCCGGGAACGAGATCTTGAACAGCACGTTTTCCATGACGTAGCTGCCGTAGGGGCGCTGGAAGCGCAGCGGCTGGCCCTTGAACAGCACGTCGTAGAAGCCCCAGGTGGGAGCCGTCAGCACCGAGGGATAGCCCATTTCGCCGGTGCGGGCGATCAGGGCCAGGCGCACCGCGCGGCTGGTGGCGTCGCCGGCGGCCCAGCTCTTGCGGCTGCCGGTGTTGGGCGCGTGCCGGTAGGTGCGCAGGCTTTGTCCGTCGACCCAGGCCAGCGAGACGGCGTTGATCACTTCGTCGCGGCTCAGGCCCAGCATCTGCGCCACCACGGCGGTGGAAGCGACCTTCACCAGCACCACGTGGTCCAGGCCGACCTTGTTGAAGGAATTCTCCAGCGCGATGCAGCCCTGGATTTCATGCGCCTTGATCATGCCGGTCAGCACGTCGCGCATGGACAGCGGCGGCTTGCCGGCGGCCACGGCGGTGCGCGAGAGCCAGTCGGCGGTGGCCAGGATGCCGCCCAGGTTGTCGGACGGGTGGCCCCATTCGGCGGCCAGCCAGGTGTCGTTGAAGTCCAGCCAGCGGATCATCGCGCCGATGTTGAACGCGGCCTGGACCGGGTCGAGCTGGAACTGGGTGCCGGGGACCTTGGCGCCGTGGGGAACGGCGGTGCCGGGCACGATCGGGCCCAGCAGCTTTCTGCACGCCGGATATTCCAGCGCTTCCAGGCCGCAGCCCAGGGTGTCGATGAGGCAGTTGCGGGCGGTCTCGTAGGCCAGGCCGCTGTTGATTTCGTAGTTCAGTACGTAGTCGGCGATGTCGACCAGGACCTGGTCGGGATCGGGACGCACGTTGGATATCGGGGCAGACATGTCGGAACCTCTCCTGAGTGAGTACAGGAGGCCCGGGGCCCGCGCGGCGCTGCCGGTTTCATGCGCGGGCCCATGGGTCGCCTTACTTGCGCTTTTCGATCGGCACGAACTTCTGATCTTCCGGACCCACGTAGTTGGCGGTGGGGCGGATGATCTTGTTGTCGATGCGCTGTTCGATGATGTGGGCCGACCAGCCCGCGGTGCGCGCGATGACGAACAGCGGGGTGAACATGGCGGTGGGCACGCCCATCATGTGGTAGCTGACGGCCGAGAACCAGTCCAGGTTGGGGAACATCTTCTTGATGTCCCACATCACGGTTTCCAGGCGCTCGGCGATGTCGAACATCTTGGTGCTGCCGGCCTTCTTGGACAGCTTCTTGGCCACGTCCTTGATGACCTTGTTGCGCGGGTCGGACACGGTGTAGACCGGGTGGCCGAAGCCGATCACGACTTCCTTGGCTTCGACGCGGCGGCGGATGTCGGCCTCGGCCTCGTCCGGGGTCTCGTAGCGCTTCTGCACTTCGAAGGCGACTTCGTTGGCGCCGCCGTGCTTGGGACCGCGCAGCGCGCCGATGGCGCCGGTGATGGCCGAGTACATGTCCGAGCCGGTGCCGGCGATGACGCGCGAGGTGAACGTGGACGCGTTGAACTCATGCTCGGCGTACAGGTTCAGCGAGATGTGCATGGCCTTGACCCAGTCCTCGCTGGGCTTCTCGCCGTGCAGCAGGTGCAGGAAGTGGCCGCCGATGCTGTCGTCGTCGGTCTGCACGTCGATGATGCGGCCGTTGTGGCTGTAGTGGTACCAGTACAGCAGCGCCGAGCCCAGGTTGGCCATCAGGCGGTCGGCGATGTCGCGCGCGCCGGGGATGTTGTGGTCGTCCTTCTCGGGCAGCACGCAGCCCAGCACCGACACGGCGGTGCGCATCACGTCCATGGGGTGGCTGGCGGCGGGCAGGGCTTCCAGCGCGGCTTGCAGCTGGGCGGGCAGGCCGCGCAGGCTGCGCAGCTTTTCCTTGTAGGCCTTCAGTTCGGCCTTGTTGGGCAGCTTGCCGTGCACGAGCAGGTGGGCGACTTCCTCGAACTCGCTGGCGTCGGCCAGGTCCAGGATGTCATAGCCACGGTAGTGCAGGTCGTTGCCGCTTCGGCCGACCGTACACAGCGCGGTGTTGCCGGCGACCACGCCGGACAGCGCCACCGACTTCTTGGGTTTGAAGCCGGCCTTTTCTTCCGGCTTGGCGTCGGTCTTCGCTTCCTGCTTCTTGGGAGCCATGCTCATGTCTCTACTCCTTTCCTTTCGCGGGGGTCGATGCAATGGGTGGGTTTGCATGGCGCCGGGCCGTGGCCGCGGCGCCGGTTATCGTCAGGCCTTGCCCTTCTGGAACAGCGCGTCCAGTTTCGATTCGAATTCGTGGTAGCCGATGCGGTCGTACAGTTCCTCGCGCGTCTGCATCAGGTCGACCACGTTCTTCTGGTGGCCGTCGCGGCGGATGGCGGTGTAGACGGCTTCGGCGGCCTTGTTCATGGCGCGGAAGGCCGACAGCGGGTAGAGCACCATGCCCACGCCCACGCTCTTGAGCTCTTCAACCGAGAACAGCGGGGTCTTGCCGAATTCGGTGATGTTGGCCAGCACCGGCACCTTGACGGCCTTGACGAAGCGGTCGTAGGTGGGCAGGTCGTAGGCGGCCTCGGCGAAGATGGCGTCGGCGCCGGCTTCCACGCAGGCCAGCGCGCGCTCGATCGCGGCGTCCACGCCGTGCGAGGCGATCGCGTCGGTGCGGGCGATGAGGTAGAAGTCGCTGTCGGTGCGGGCGTCGGCCGCGGCCTTGACGCGGTCGGCCATTTCCTCGGTCGAGACGATTTCCTTGCCCGGACGGTGGCCGCAGCGCTTGGCGCCGACCTGGTCCTCGATGTGGCAGGCGGCGGCGCCGAACTTGATCAGGCTCTTGACGGTGCGGGCGATGTTGAACGCCGACGGGCCGAAGCCGGTGTCGATGTCCACCAGCAGCGGCACGTCGCAGACGTCGGTGATGCGGCGCACGTCGGTCAGGACGTCGTCCATCGTGTTGATGCCCAGGTCGGGCAGGCCCAGCGAGCCGGCCGCCACGCCGCCGCCCGACAGGTAGATGGCGCGGTAGCCGGCGCGCTTGGCCAGCAGCGCGTGGTTGGCGTTGATGGCGCCGATGATCTGCAGCGGGCTTTCTTCGGCGAGCGCGCGGCGGAAGAGGGCGCCGGCGGATTCGGGTTTGGACATGGGTGGTCTCCGTATGGGTATGTATATGAGGCCCGGATGTTCTTGGAAGCCCCGGATGGCACGATGGGGAAGCGGGCTGCGGGCCCGGAACATAAAGCTGTCCCCTTCGCGCGGGCAAAGGGACAGGTTTATGCCGCGCATGCGCGGGCAGCTAGGAATTGGGCCCGAAAACGGGCCCAATCCTTTCATCCTGCGCTGCTTACTTCAGCAGGTCCTTGACGCCGTCGCGCTCTTCGAGGAGCTCTTTCAGCGTGAAGTCCAGGCGCTCGCGCGAGAAGGCGTCGATTTCCAGGCCTTCGACGCGCTTGTATTCGCCGTTTTCGGTCGTGACCGGCACGCCGTAGATGATGCCTTCGGGGATGCCGTAGGAGCCGTCCGACGGGATGCCCATCGTGACCCACTTGCCGTTGCTGCCCAGGACCCAGTCACGGACGTGGTCGATGGCGGCGTTGGCGGCCGAGGCGGCCGAGGACAGGCCGCGGGCTTCGATGATGGCGGCGCCGCGCTTGCCCACGGTGGGGATGAACGTGTCGCGGTTCCAGGCGTCGTCGTTGATCAGCTTGGCCAGCGATTCGCCGCCGACGGTGGCGAAGCGGTAGTCGGGGTACATGGTGGGCGAGTGGTTGCCCCACACGACCAGCTTCTCGATGTCGGCCACGGCCTTGCCGGACTTGGCGGCCAGTTGCGACAGAGCGCGGTTGTGGTCCAGGCGCAGCATGGCGGTGAAGTTCTTGGCGGGCAGGTCCGGCGCCGACTTCATGGCGATGTAGGCGTTGGTGTTGGCGGGGTTGCCCACGACCAGCACCTTGACATTGCGGCTGGCCACGTCGTTCAGGGCCTTGCCCTGCGCCGTGAAGATCTGGGCGTTGACCGACAGCAGGTCCTTGCGCTCCATGCCGGGGCCGCGCGGGCGGGCGCCGACCAGCAGGGCCACGTCGGCGTCCTTGAAGGCGGTGCGCGGGTCGCTGTGGGCGGTGACTTCCTGCAGCAGCGGGAAGGCGCAGTCATCCAGTTCCATGATGACGCCCTTCAGGGCCTTTTGCGCCTTCTCGTCGGGGATTTCCAGCAGTTGCAGGATGACGGGTTGATCTTTACCCAGCATTTCGCCCGAGGCGATGCGGAATAGCAGTGCGTAACCGATTTGGCCGGCGGCGCCGGTGACGGCGACACGCAAGGCAGGCTTGGACATGGACGTTCTCCGTAATGGTTTGGCGAGAAAAAAATCTCACCAATCAGTGTAATCGCTGGGCCGTTGAAACCGGCGCGCGCGCAGCGCGCGACCTGGCGCCCGGATAGCGCTGAATCCTAGATTGATTTTACGTATGCGTCAATTGCTCTTCTATCTTATATAAGACATAAGACGTTGGACAGCGCCAGCCGCGATATGCCACAATAGAGCGTTTATTCGAATGCGCCGCAGCCTCGACGGGCCACGCGCCTGTATCGAGCCGGCACGCTGCACCGACAGCGCGCGGCGGCAGCGCATTGCGGATGGGTTCGCGTCCCTTGCGCCGCCTTCCCATTCTCCGGATAAACATGACACAACCAAAAAGATCCATGGCAGAGTCCCGGCCCGAAACCTCCCTACGCAATCGCGCCGCCCGTCCGGCGGGCGAGGGGGCCGCTTTCAGTCCGCTGTACCGCCAGATCAAGGACCTGCTGGTCCAGAGCCTCGAACGCGGCGAATGGAAGCCGGGCGAGCTCATCCCCAGCGAGATCGACCTCGCCGCCCGTTTCCAGGTGAGCCAGGGCACGGTGCGCAAGGCGGTCGACGAACTGGCCGCCGAGCACATGCTGCTGCGCCGCCAGGGCAAGGGCACCTTCGTCGCCACCCACCACGAAGCGCGCGTGCGCTACCGCTTCCTGCGCCTGGCCCCCGACGACGAGACCGAGGCCGGCCGCGCCGAAAGCCGCATCCTCGAATGCCGCCGCCTGCGGGCGCCGGCCGAGATCGCGCGCGCCCTGGACCTGCGCGCCGGCGAAACCGTCGTGATGATCCGCCGCCTGTTGTCCCTGGGGCATGCGCCCACCGTGGTCGACGACATCTGGCTGCCGGGTTCCATTTTCCGCGGACTGACCCTGGAACTGCTGACCGCCAACAAGGCGCCGCTCTATGGTCTGTTCGAATCCGAATTCGGCGTGAGCATGGTGCGCGCGGACGAGAAGCTGCGCGCGGTCGTCGCGCCGGCCGAGGTCTGTGCGCTGCTTAATGTCCCCGCCGGGACGCCGTTGTTGCAGGTGGATCGGGTGTCCTACACCTACGGTGACCGCCCCATGGAAATACGTCGGGGCTTGTACTTGACCGATCGATACCATTACCGCAATAGTTTGAATTGATGAGCTTTTTGACTACGATTTGATACCAACCCTGTCTCTGGGCGAAAATACCGTGATTTCCCGCCAGGGTCCCCGCAAGGGGCTCGAAATGGGCACGGCGTTCTTGCCGTAACGATTCCCTAGTTCCGAAACACCGAGGCCGTCATGTCCGACACCGCTGCCAAGCCACGTCCGCAGTTTCGCAATATTGGCATTGCGCAACTCGCCAGCTATCGCCTGCCCCTGGCCGGCAAACTGTCCATCCTGCACCGCGTCAGCGGCGCGCTGCTGTTCCTCTGTCTTCCCTTGGTCATCCTGCCGCTGTTCGCGGCCAGCGTGGCCGCGCCGCAGACGTTCGCCGCCGTGGCCGTGTACGCCGGCAACCCGATAGTCAAGCTCGTGTTCCTGGTCCTCGTCTGGGGTTATCTGCACCACTTCTGCGCCGGTATCCGCTACCTGCTGCTGGACCTGCATCTCGGCATCGACAAGCTGTCGGCCAAGAAGAGCGCCGGCGTGGTTTTCGGGGTGAGCCTCGCGCTGACCCTCGTGTTCGCCCTCAAACTGTTCGGAGTGCTGTAATGGCCGACGTCAAAAACTACGGACCCAAGCGTCTGGTCGTGGGCGCCCATTACGGCGTCATGGATTTCATCATTCAGCGCGTCACCGCGGTCATCATGGCCGTGTACACGCTGGTGCTGCTCATCGGCATCCTGATGATGCCGGCCTTCACGTACGAACACTGGACCGCGCTGTTCAATTTCTACGTGGGCGTTCTTCCGGTCGGCCAGATCCTGGCCACCCTGGCATTCGTTGCGCTGGCCTGGCACGCCTGGATTGGCGTGCGCGACATCTGGATGGACTACGTCAAGTCGGCGGGCCTGCGCCTGCTGCTGCAAGTGCTGACGATCCTCTGGCTGGTCGGTTCGGTCGTTTACTTTGCGCAAATCCTCTGGAGCATTTAAGCCGTGGTCTCTGTCCTGAAATCCCTGCCGCGCCGCCAGTTTGATGTGGTGGTCGTCGGTGCCGGTGGAGCCGGCATGCGTTGTTCGCTGCAACTGTCCCAAGCGGGCCTGTCCGTTGCGGTGCTGTCCAAAGTGTTCCCCACGCGTTCGCACACGGTTGCCGCCCAGGGCGGCGTGAGCGCCTCGCTGGGCAACATGAGCGAAGACAACTGGTACTGGCACATGTACGACACCGTCAAGGGGTCGGACTGGCTGGGCGACCAGGATGCCATCGAATTCATGTGCCGCGAAGCCCCGAACGCCGTGTACGAGCTCGAGCACTTCGGCATGCCCTTCGACCGCAACCCCGACGGCACGATCTACCAGCGCCCGTTCGGCGGCCACACCGCCAACTTCGGCGAGAAGCCGGTCCAGCGCGCCTGTGCCGCGGCCGACCGCACCGGCCACGCGCTGCTGCACACCCTCTACCAGCGCAACGTCGCCGCGCGCACCCAGTTCTTCGTCGAATGGATGGCGCTGGACCTGCTGCGCAACGAGGCCGGCGACGTCGTGGGCGTGACCGCCCTCGAAATGGAAACGGGCGAAATCTACATCCTGGAAGCCAAGACCACGGTGCTGGCCACCGGCGGCGCCGGCCGCATCTGGGCCGCTTCCACCAACGCCTTCATCAATACCGGTGACGGCCTGGGCATGGCCGCCCGCGCGGGCATCCCGCTGCAGGACATGGAATTCTGGCAATTCCACCCGACCGGCGTGGCCGGCGCCGGCGTGCTGATCACCGAAGGCGTGCGCGGCGAAGGCGGCATCCTGCTGAACAAGGATGGCGAGCGCTTCATGGAGCGCTATGCGCCCACGCTGAAGGACCTGGCCCCGCGCGACTTCGTCTCGCGCTCGATGGACCAGGAAATCAAGGAAGGCCGCGGCTGCGGTCCGGACGGCAGCTACGTGGTCCTGAAGCTCGACCACCTGGGCGCCGACGTGATCAACAAGCGCCTGCCCTCGATCCGCGAAATCGCCATCAAGTTCGGCAACGTCGACCCGATCAAGGAACCGATCCCCGTCGTCCCGACCATCCACTACCAGATGGGCGGCATCCCGGCCAACTACCACGGCCAGGTGCTGACGCGCGAAAACGGCGAGAACAAGATCGTCAACGGCCTGTACGCCATCGGCGAATGCGCCGCGGTGTCGGTGCACGGCGCCAACCGCCTGGGCACCAACTCGCTGCTCGACCTGATCGTGTTCGGCCGCGCCACCGGCAACCACATCGTGAATTCGCACCCCGAGCGCCAGCACTCGCACCAGCCGGTGCCGCAGCAGGCCGTCGAGTTCTCGCTGGACCGCATCAACCGCCTCGAATCGCGCACCTCGGGCGAGAAGCCCCAGGACATCGGCAACGCCATCCGCTTCTCGATGCAGCGCCACTGCGGCGTGTTCCGCACGCTGGACCTGCTCAACGAAGGCGTCGAGCAGATCGAAGACCTGGCCAAGCAGGCCCAGGACATCTACTTCAAGGACAAGTCCAAGGTGTTCAACACCGCGCGCGTCGAAGCGCTGGAAATCGCCAACATGACCGAAGTGGCCCGCGCCACGATCAAGTCGGCGGCCAACCGCACCGAAAGCCGCGGCGCCCACGCGCTGGATGACCACCCGAACCGCGACGACGAGAACTGGCTCAAACACACGCTGTGGTACTCCGAAGGCAGCCGCCTGGAGTACAAGCCCGTGCAGATGAAGCCGCTGACGGTCGAGTCCTTCCCGCCCAAGGCACGTACCTTCTAAGTCCGGATAGAGCCTATTATGAGCACCAAGAGAATCGTCAAGTTCGAAATCTACCGCTACGATCCGGACAAGGACGAGCGCCCTTACATGCAGAAGCTGGAAGTCGAACTCCAGCCCACCGACAAGATGCTGCTCGATGCGCTGGTGCGCATCAAGAACGACGTGGATGACAGCCTGGCCCTGCGCCGCTCGTGCCGTGAAGGCGTGTGCGGTTCGGACGCCATGAACATCAACGGCAAGAACGGCCTGGCCTGCATCACCAACCTGCGCGAACTGAAGGAACCCATCGTCCTGCGTCCGCTGCCGGGCCTGCCCGTGATCCGCGACCTGATCGTGGACATGACGCACTTCTTCAACCAGTACCACTCGATCCGCCCGTACCTCATCAACGACACGCCGCCGCCCGAAAAAGAGCGCCTGCAGTCGCCCGAGGCCCGCGAAGAGCTCGACGGCCTGTACGAGTGCATCCTGTGCGCGTGCTGTTCCACTTCCTGCCCGTCGTTCTGGTGGAATCCGGACAAGTTCGTCGGCCCGGCCGGCCTGCTGCAAGCCTACCGCTTCATCGCCGACAGCCGCGACGAAGCCACCGGCTCGCGCCTGGACAACCTGGACGATCCGTACCGCCTGTTCCGCTGCCACACCATCATGAACTGTGTCGACGTCTGCCCCAAGGGCCTGAACCCGACCAAGGCGATCGGCAAGATCAAGGAACTGCTGGTCCGTCGCACGGTCTAGTGTTTACGGTCTGTATGTAATGCCGGGCCATGTCCCCTGTAAAACGGGGACGGCCAGCCTGCCTGGCGGGCCCGGCGCAGGACTTTTTATTAAGGTGTAATGATGAGCAGGCTTACTGAACTACAGCGGGCGCGTCTGCGTTGGCGGGCACGCCGTGGTCTGCTCGAAAACGACTTGATCATCACCCGGTATCTCGATGCCCACGAGGCCGAGCTGACCGATGATGACGTAGCCGCATTGACGCAGTTGTTCGAGCTGGGAGACAACGATCTGCTCGACCTGCTGCTGGCCCGCAAAGAGCTGGAAGGCGAGCTGGACACGCCCAGGCTGCGGAGCATTATTGGCCAGATGCGCGCGCTCTGATTAATTGAGAGGAAAAAAGCATGAACCTGTCTGACAAAAAAGCCACGCTATCCTTTTCGGATGGCAGCGCCCCCATCGAGTTCCCTGTGTACAAGGGCACGGTCGGTCCGGATGTGATCGACATCCGCAAGCTTTACGGCCAGACGGGCATGTTCACGTTTGACCCGGGCTTCATGTCCACCGCCGCCTGCGAATCGGGCATCACGTACATCGACGGCGACAAGGGCGAACTGCTGTACCGCGGCTACCCCATCGAACAGCTGGCCGTGAACTGCGACTTCATGGACATCTGCTACCTGATCCTGAACGGCGAACTGCCCAACAAGGACCAGAAGGCCGATTTCGACTCGCAGGTGACCCATCACACGATGGTCAACGAGCAGCTGCATTTCTTCCTGCGCGGCTTCCGCCGCGACGCGCATCCGATGGCCGTCCTGACGGGCCTGGTCGGCGCGCTGTCGGCGTTCTACCACGACTCCACCGACATCACGAACCCGCAGCACCGCCACATCTCGGCCATCCGCCTGATCGCCAAGATGCCGACGCTGGTCGCGATGGCCTACAAGTACTCGCAAGGCCAGCCCTTCATCTACCCGCAGAACGACCTGTCCTACACGGGCAACTTCCTGCGCATGATGTTCGCCACCCCGTGCGAAGAGTACAAGGTCAATGAAGTGGTCGAGCGCGCGCTGGACCGCATCTTCATCCTGCACGCCGACCACGAACAGAACGCCTCCACCTCGACCGTGCGCCTGTGCGGTTCGTCGGGGACCAACCCCTTCGCCGCCATCTCGGCCGGCGTGGCCTGCCTGTGGGGTCCGGCCCACGGCGGCGCCAACGAAGCCTGCCTGCAGATGCTGGAAGACCTGCAAGCCAACGGCGGCATCGCCAAGGTCGGCGAGTTCATGGAGAAGGTCAAGGACAAGAACTCGGGCGTGCGCCTGATGGGCTTTGGCCACCGCGTCTACAAGAACTACGACCCGCGCGCCAAGCTGATGCAGGAAACCTGCAAGGAAGTGCTCTCGGCCCTGGGCCTGGAAAACGACCCGCTGTTCAAGCTGGCCATGGAACTGGAACGCATCGCCCTGGAAGATCCGTACTTCGTGCAGCGCAAGCTGTACCCGAACGTCGACTTCTACTCGGGCATCGTGCAGCGCGCCATCGGCATCCCGACCTCGCTGTTCACGGCCATCTTCGCGCTGGCCCGCACGGTGGGCTGGATCGCCCAGTGGAACGAAATGCTGTCCGATCCCGACTACAAGATCGGCCGTCCGCGCCAGCTGTTCACCGGTTCGGTCACGCGCGACGTGCCCCCGATGGACAAGCGTTGATACGCTTTCCGGCTTGAACGATAAACCGCCTTCGGGCGGTTTTTTGTTGCCGGGCCGGCCCGCGCGGCGGGCAGGCGCCCGTAGGCGAATATCATCCTGCCCATGATTCCGATCGCACTGCCTTCCGCCGGCTTCTATATCTTTGTTTCCCTCGGTTTTCTTGCCGGCCTCGTGCTGCTCGGCTGGGCGCTGGTCCTGGTCGCCAGCGCGGGCGCGCGCCGCACGGTGCGCAGGTACTGGAAGACCTCTACCCTGATATTCGCGGTGCTGGCCGTACCTTTCGCTTTCTATGCCTGGGTCCAGATGGCGATCTGGCAGGTGGAGAAGGAAAGCGCGCGCGCCCAGGCCGCGCGCAAGGTGACCTTGCAGCAGGAGACCACGGTGGGCGGCGTCGCCATGCCGGCCGGCACGCGCCTGGAGCTGCAGGACGAAGCGCAGCTGGAAACCTATCTCGAAGCGCAGTTCCCGCGGCCGGTGGCCATGTATGGCGTTCAGGCCACGAGCGCGCGCCGCTACCTGGATTCCGACTACGACCGCGAGACCTACGCCTTGCTGGGCCGCCATCCGCGCAACGTCATCCTGCGCGGCGAGGGCAGCCAGACGGTGCTGGGCTGGCGATGCGACGCCACCCAGGATATCGAGTTCGACGTGGCGCCCGACGGCGCCATGAAGGCGCTGGATAAGTGCGTGCTGGGTCCGGGCAACCGGGCCGGGGACCTGGCGCTTGCGCCGGGTTCGGTGGTCTATGGCTCGGACGGTTCGGTCTACACCGATGGCTCGCGCGATCCCGACCGCTGGCGCATCGAGGTCAAGAATCCGGTGGCGCTGCGCATTTACGGACTGCCCCTGAGCGAGCCCACGCTATACCTGGACGAAGCGCGGCGCCTGCTGCGGGTCGACGACGCGGAACTGGCCTGCGCGGCGCGCCTGGGCGGGATGAGCTATGCCGCCGGCACCCGGGTCAAGACGACGCGGCGCGGCCGCGGCGACCGGCGCGAGCCGTTTCCGGGCGTGCTGGTGTTGAGCCCCTGGAACGGCCAGGCCGCGCAGCGCGATGGCGCGGCCGACGTACCCGAGGGCATGTCGGTGATGCAGACGCTGGCCGGCGAGGTCGTGGAGGTGGTGAAGAACGACGCGGTGGGCGTTTTCCATTTCGCCACCATCACCGTGGGCGACCAGGAGCCGCAGCAGAGCAGGGCGTCCTGCCCCTGAGCGGCGGCGCGCGTCCTACGCGCCGATGCCGCGCGCCATCAGCACGGCGAACAGCGGCAGGAAGATGAACAGGTGCGATTCGATCATGACCCAGCGGCGGGCGCGCTTGATGTCGGCCGCCGCCGGCAGGAATTCCGGCTGCTGGCGCGACTGCCTGGCCCAGCGCAGGAAGGTCATGGTGGGCGGGATCGAACACAGCGCGATGATGACGAACAGCGTGATCTTGGCGTGGAACCAGGGATTGGCCATGTAAAAGGCGGCGCCCTTGATGCCCAGCGTCAGGCGCAGCACGCCGGTGATGAGCACGACCACGGCGCTGGCCAGATAGAGGCGGTCGTAGATGACCAGGCGCTTGAGGCCATTGACGGTGAGCTCGGGACGCAGCAGCACCGCTTCGGCCGTCAGGACCACCACGAGCAGGAAAATCGCCAGGTAGTGAAACCAGGCATACAGGGCATCGGCCAGCATGTTGACTCCATAAGCAAGGGCAACACCGGTTTTACCATCAGCACAGGCAGGCGGGCCAGCGCGATGGCCTGGCCGCCTGCAAAGAAAAAGGGCGCCGCCGCGAACGGCGGGCGCCCCTTGCCTTAGCGGCCGTCGGGAATCAACGGCGCTTCTTGGCGGCCTCGGCGGCTTCCTGCTGCGCGTCCACCACGGCCAGCGCCGTCATGTTGACGATGCGGCGCACGGTGGCGCTGGTGGTCAGGATGTGCACCGGGCGCGCCGCGCCCAGCAGGATCGGACCCATGGCGATGCCGTTGCTGCCGGTCATCTTCAGCATGTTGTACGTGATGTTGCCGGTGTCCAGGTTGGGCATGACCAGCAGGTTGGCGCGGCCCTTCAACGTGCTGTCCGGGTAGGCCAGCATGCGGATCTTCTCCGACAGGGCGGCGTCGGCGTGCATTTCGCCGTCGACTTCCAGGTCGGGGGCGCGGTCGCGCACCAGCTGGTTGGCCTGCGCCATCTTGCGCGAGGAGTCGGTCGCGCGGCTGCCGAAGTTGGAGTGCGACAGCAGCGCGATCTTGGGCACCACGCCGAAGCGCACCATCTCGTCGGCGGCCTGGATCGTGATGTTCGCCACTTCTTCGGCCGTCGGGTTTTCGTTGACGTGCGTGTCGGTGACGAACAGCGTCTGGTCGGGCAGCATCAGCACGTTCAGGGCGGCGTAGGTCTGGCCTTCCTTCCGGCCGATGATCTCGTCCACGTACTTGAGCTGGTTGTCGTACTTGCTGGCCACGCCGCACAGCAGCGCGTCGGCGTCGCCGCGGCGCAGCAGCATCGCGCCGATCAGCGTGTTGTGCTTGCGGATCATCGCCTTGGCGATGGCCGGGGTCACGCCTTCGCGGCCCTTGAGCTGGTAGTACGCGTTCCAGGTTTCGTTGAAGCGGCTGTCGTCTTCGGGATCGACGATCTCGAAGTCCTTGCCGGCGAGCAGGCGCAGGCCGAACTTCTTGATGCGCATCTCGATGACGGAGGGGCGGCCGACCAGGATCGGGAAGGCCAGCTTCTCGTCGCTGACGGTCTGCACCGCGCGCAGCACGCGCTCGTCTTCGCCGTCGGCGTAGATGACGCGCTTGGGCGCCTTCTTGGCCTGGGCGAACAGCGGACGCATCAGCTGGCCGGAGTGGTAGACGAAGCCCATCAGCTTCTGGCGGTAGGCCTCGATGTCCTCGATGGGACGGGCGGCCACGCCCGAGTCGGCGGCGGCCTGGGCCACGGCCGGCGCGATCTGGACGATCAGGCGCGGGTCGAAGGGCTTGGGAATGATGTAGTCGGGGCCGAACGACAGCTCCTGGCCGGCGTAGGCGCGGGCCACTTCGTCGTTCTGCTCGGCCTGGGCCAGTTCGGCGATGGCCTTGACGCAGGCCAGCTTCATTTCTTCCGTGATGCGCGAGGCGCCGGCGTCCATGGCGCCGCGGAAGATGAAGGGGAAGCACAGCACGTTGTTGACCTGGTTCGGGTAGTCCGAACGGCCGGTGGCGATGATGCAGTCGGGGCGCGCGGCCTTGGCGACTTCCGGACGGATTTCCGGTTCCGGGTTGGCCAGCGCCAGGATCAGCGGGCTGGCGGCCATGGTCTTGACCATGTCGGCGGTCAGCACGCCGGCGGTCGAGCAGCCCAGGAACACGTCGGCGCCGTTGACCACGTCGGCCAGCGTGCGCGCGTCGGTCTTCTGCGCGTAGCGCTTCTTGTTGGCCTCCATGTTCTCGTCGCGGCCTTCCCAGATCACGCCGCGGGAGTCCACCACGTAGATGTTCTCGCGCTTGACGCCCAGGTTGACCAGCAGGTCCAGGCAGGCGATGGCGGCGGCGCCGGCGCCCGAGCAGGCGAGCTTGACCGAGCCGAGATCCTTGCCCACGACCTTCAGGCCGTTGAGGATGGCGGCCGACGAGATGATGGCGGTGCCGTGCTGGTCGTCGTGGAAGACGGGGATCTTCATGCGCTCGCGCAGCTTCTTCTCGATGTAGAAGCACTCGGGCGCCTTGATGTCCTCGAGGTTGACGCCGCCCAGCGTGGGTTCGAGCGCCGCGATGATGTCGACCAGCTTGTCGGGGTCGTTTTCGGCCAGTTCGATGTCGAACACGTCGATGCCGGCGAACTTCTTGAACAGGCAGCCCTTGCCTTCCATGACCGGCTTGGCGGCCAGCGGGCCGATATTGCCCAGGCCCAGCACGGCCGTGCCGTTGGTGATCACGCCCACCAGGTTGCCGCGCGAGGTGTACTTGGACGCGGCGTCGTCGCCCTGGTCGAAGATGGCCATGCACGCGGCCGCCACGCCGGGGGAATAGGCCAGGGACAGGTCGTCCTGGTTGGCCAGCGTCTTGGTCGGGGTGACCGAGATTTTGCCGGGGGTGGGGTAGGCGTGGTAGTCCAGCGCCAGTTTGGTGAGAGTTTCGTCCATGGGTACAAGCCTTAGAGGCGTAAAACGGAAGAGAAAACGGACTGCAAAAAGCGGGCTCGCGGCCCGCCGTATTGGTTTGGCAATGCTTGGGAACACCCGTATTTCAACAGAAAGCGGGGCGACTTGGTTGTTGCGGTGCAGCGAACGTTGACGGCGAGGCGCCTCGTCCGCCCGTCTTGCGGCCGTTACAGCTCCCAGGGCGGGGTCTGGCGGCCCGCCGCGTTCAGCCGGGCGCGCACGGCCTGGGCGTCGTCCTGCCGGCCCAGGCTGTCGAGGGCGTAGAGCACGATCCAGTCGGCGCTGACTTCGAAGAAATCGCGCAGCTGGGCGCGGGTGTCGCTGCGGCCGAAGCCGTCGGTGCCCAGCGTGCGATAGGGCGCGGGCACCCAGGCGCGGATCTGTTCGGGCACGGCGCGCACGTAGTCGGTGGCAGCGACGACCGGCGCGTCGCTGCCACCCAGGCAGGCTTGCACCCAGTCGGCGGCCGCGCCGGATTCCAGGCCCAGCACGCGGGCGCGCTCGGCCTGGCGGCCGGCGCGGGCCAGTTCGGAAAAGCT
This sequence comes from Achromobacter sp. MUI-25009338, assembly GCF_057359325.1. Taxonomy (NCBI): domain Bacteria; kingdom Pseudomonadati; phylum Pseudomonadota; class Betaproteobacteria; order Burkholderiales; family Alcaligenaceae; genus Achromobacter; species Achromobacter sp. MUI-25009338. The sequence continues at coordinate 4,438,917 of NZ_CM170627.1, read as the reverse complement.
GGTCACGCTCCAGACTTCGGCGTCCACGCCGTGGTCGGCCAGCAGCCGCTCGGCGGCCATTTCGGCCTCGCGCAGCATGGGGCCGGCGCCCAGCAGGCGCACCTGGGCCTGGCCGCGGGCCGGACGCAGGCGGTACATGCCGCGCAGAATGCCCTCGCGCGCCTGCGGGTCCGAGGGCATGTCGGGCTGCGCCAGGTTCTCGTTGGTGACGGTCAGGTAGTAGAACTCGTCGTGCTGCTCGTCGAGCATGCGGCGCATGCCGTGCTCGACGATCACGGCGACCTCGTAGGCATAGGCCGGATCGTAGGCGCGGCAGTTGGGCACCGCCGCCGCCATGATGTGGCTGGAGCCGTCCTGGTGCTGCAGGCCTTCGCCGCCCAGCGTGGTGCGCCCCGACGTGGCGCCGACCAGGAAGCCGCGCGTGCGCTGGTCGGCGGCCGCCCAGATCAGGTCGCCGATGCGCTGGAAGCCGAACATCGAGTAGTAGATATAGAACGGCAGCATCGGCAGGCCGTTGACCGAGTAGCTGGTGCCGGCGGCGGTCCAGGAGGAAATCGCGCCGGCCTCGGTAATGCCTTCTTCCAGGATCTGGCCGTCGCGGGCCTCGCGGTAGTACAGCACCGAGCCGATGTCCTCGGGCTCGTACAGCTGGCCCTGCGCCGAATAGATGCCGATCTGCCGGAACAGGTTGGCCATGCCGAAGGTGCGGGCCTCGTCGGCGACGATGGGCACGATGCGCGGGCCCACGGTGGCGTCCTTGAGCAGCGCGGTCAGCATGCGCACGATGGCCATGGTGGAAGACATTTCCTTGCCGTCGGCGGCCAGCGCGAAGCGCGCCCATTGCTCGGCGGCCGGCGGCGCGAGGCGCGGCGCCTGCGTGCCGCGCCGCGGCAGGTGCCCGCCCAGCGCCTCGCGGCGCGCCTGCAGGTGGCGCAGTTCGGCGCTGTCCTCGGCGGGGCGGTAGAACTTCAGCGCCAGGCAGTCGGCGTCGGAGATCGGCAGCGCGAAGCGGTCGCGGAAGGCCAGCAGGGCCTCGTCGTCCAGCTTCTTCTGCTGGTGGGTGGTCATCTTGCCCTGGCCGGCCGCGCCCATGCCGAAGCCCTTCTTGGTCTGCGCCAGGATGACGGTGGGCTGGCCGCGGTGGTTCGCCGCGCGGTGATAGGCGGCGTAGATCTTCACCATGTCGTGGCCGCCGCGGTGCAGGCGGTCGATGGCTTCGTCGGTCCAGTCGGCCACCAGCGCGGCCAGCTCGGGATTCTGGTTGAAGAAATGGGCGCGGTTGAAGGCGCCGTCGTTGGCGGCGAAGGTCTGGAACTGACCGTCCACGGTATTGGAGAACGCGCGCGCCAGCGCGCCGCCGGTGTCGCGGCGCAGCAGCGCGTCCCAGTCGCTGCCCCAGACCAGCTTGATGACGTTCCAGCCGGCGCCGGCGTACAGCGTTTCCAGCTCGTCGATGATGCGGCCGTTGCCGCGCACCGGGCCGTCGAGGCGCTGCAGGTTGCAATTGACCACGAACACCAGGTTGTCGAGCTTTTCGCGCGCGGCCAGCGTCAGCGCGGCGATGGATTCGGGCTCGTCCATTTCGCCGTCGCCGAAAATGCCCCAGACCTTGCGGTCGCCGCCGGGCATCAGCGAGCGGTGTTCGAGATAGCGCATGAAGCGCGCCTGGTAGATCGCGTTGATCGGGCCGATCCCCATCGAGCCGGTGGGAAACTGCCAGAAATCGGGCATCAGCCACGGGTGCGGGTAGGAAGACAGGCCGCGCAGGCCGCGTCCGGTGGCGGTGATTTCCTGGCGGAAATGCGCCAGGTCGTCCTCGCTCAGAAAACCTTCCAGGTAGGCGCGGGCGTACACGCCGGGCGCCGAGTGCGGCTGCATGTAGACCAGGTCGCCCGGTCCCTGCGGCGTGCGCGCGCGGAAGAAATGATTGAAGCCCACCTCGAACAGGTCGGCGGCCGAGGCGTAGCTGGCGATGTGCCCGCCCAGCTCGCCGTGCGCCTGGTTGGCGCGCACCACCATCGCCAGCGCGTTCCAGCGGTTGATGCGGGCGATGCGCTCTTCGACGGCCAGATTGCCCGGAAACGCCGGTTCCTGGTCGGCGGGGATGGTGTTCAGGTAGGCCGTGCGCGTCTGGCGCCGGGCGCGCAGGCCCAGCGTGGCGGCATGGCCCAGCAGATTGTCCAGCACGTAGGCCGCGCGCACGGGGCCTTCGGCCTGCGCCAGCGACTGCAGGGCGTCGCGCCATTCGGCGGTTTCGTCGGGGTCGATATCGTGGTCCGGGTCCTGCCCCGAACGCAGGGAACTGGCGTCGCGCATGGTGGTGTTGTCTCCTGGTTTAATGTTCATGCTAGACCCCAACCCCTGGCATGGGTGATTGAAATTCCGACGCAATTCCCGCGGTTTCAGCATAATCTTTTGCAGGGTGGGCTGCCTGCAGCAGCTTATGCCGCCGATTCGCCCGATCGCCACCTTCCCGGACCGATGCCTGCGAGGCGCTAGAATTCGCGGCTAGAAATTAAGGAAGATTTCCATGACCCAACCCAACAGCGTCCCCGCAGAGGTCACGCTGCCGGAGCTGACGTTCCGCGGCATCCTGCTGGGCGCCCTGATCACCATCATTTTTACCGCCTCCAACGTGTTTCTGGGGCTGAAGGTGGGCCTGACGTTCTCGTCGGCCATCCCGGCGGCGGTGATTTCGATGTCCGTGCTGCGCCTGTTCAAGGACGCCAATATCCTCGAGAACAACATGGTGCAGACCCAGGCCTCGGCGGCCGGCACCCTGTCCTCGATCATCTTCATCCTGCCGGCGCTCGTCATGATGGGCCACTGGCAGGGCTTTCCGTTCTGGCAGACGCTGGGCATCTGCGCCGCCGGCGGGATGCTGGGCGTCATGTTCACGATTCCGCTGCGCCACGTGATGGTGGTGCAGAGCGACCTGCCGTACCCCGAAGGCGTGGCGGCGGCCGAGATCCTGCGCGTGGGCAGCGCCGAGCGCAGCCAGGACGAGGCGGCCGACGCCGGGCAGGCGCCGGCCAGGACCGCCACCGGCATGGGCGACATCGTGGCCGGCGGCCTGGCCGCCGCCGCCGTCAGCTTCGCGGCCAGCGGCCTGCGGGTGCTGGGCGACAGCGTCAGCGGCTGGTTCTCGCTGGGCGGGGCGGTGTTCCGCCTGCCCATGGGCTTTTCGCTGGCGCTGCTGGGCGCCGGCTACCTCATCGGCATCGTCGCCGGCCTGGCCATGCTGACCGGGCTGGTCATTTCGTGGGGCATCGCGGTGCCGATCCTGAGCGCGATGGGCGACATGCCCGCCGGCCAGACGATCGCGCAATACGCCAACGGCCTGTGGGCCACGCAGGTGCGCTTCATCGGCGCCGGCGTGATCGGCGTGGGCGCCATCTGGACGCTGGCCACGCTGTTCATGCCGATGGCGCGCGGCGTGAAAGCCTCGTTCGCGGCCCTGACCAAGGCCGGCGCGGCCCGCGCCGGCCGCGCCCCGCGCACCGAGCGCGACCTGTCGGCGGGCTGGATCTCGGTGGTGACGCTGGCGCTGGTGGTGGTGCTGGTCGTGACCTTCCAGGTGTTCCTGTCGGGCGCGCCGCTGTCGGCCGGCGCGATCTGGAAGCTGGTGGCCTACGCCGTGCTGTTCGCCTTCGTGTTCGGCTTCCTGGTGGCGGCCGCCTGCGGCTACATGGCCGGCCTGGTGGGGTCGTCGACCAGCCCGATCTCGGGCGTGGGCATCGTGGCCATCGTGCTGGTGTCGCTGCTGATGCTGACCTTGGGCGGCGAGCTGCTGGGCGCCGAGAACGGCGTGCAGATGGCGATCGCGCTGTCGATCTTCAGCACCTCGGCGGTGGTGGCCGTGGCCTCGATCTCCAACGACAACCTGCAGGACCTGAAGACCGGCTGGCTGGTGGGCGCGACCCCGTGGCGCCAGCAGGTGGCCCTGCTGATCGGCTGCGTGGCCGGCGCGGCGGTGATTTCGCCGGTGCTGGAGCTGCTGTACAACGCCTACGGTTTCGCCGATTCCATGCCGCGCGAAGGCATGGACCCGGCGCAGGCCCTGTCGGCGCCCCAGGCCACGCTGATGCTGGCCATCGCCCGCGGCATCTTCACGCACCAGCTCAATTGGACCATGATCGTCATCGGCATGCTGGTCGGCCTGGGCCTGATCCTGGTGGACCAGGTGCTCAAGCGCACCTGCCGCGTGGCCCGCATGCCGGTGCTGGCGGTCGGCATCGGCATCTACCTGCCGCCGACCGTGGCCGCGCCCATCGTGGCCGGCGCGGTCCTCGCCTGGCTGCTCGAGCGCGCGCTGCGCCGCCGCGCCGCCGCGGCCGGCCAGCCCTACGAGCAGTTCGCCGACGCGGCCAACCGCCGTGGCGTGCTGATCGCCTCCGGCCTGATCGTGGGCGAAAGCCTGGTCGGCGTGCTGATGGCCGCCGTCATCGGCGCGGCCGGCACCGAGGCCCCGCTGGCGATTGCCGGCGCGGGTTTCGAGCACATCGCGTCCTACCTGGGACTGGCGGTGTTCGTGCTAGTGGCGGTGTTGTTCTGGCGCAGGGTGTTGAGGTTGGCGTAGGCGCCGACCGATGGGTTCCGCGCGGTCGGCGGTGGCGTTTTTGCCGAGGGTTTGCCGCGCTGCACCCATCCTACGGCATGGTGTCGTAGGATGGGTGCAGCGCGAGATGCCTTAAAACAAGAAAACGAATATCAAGCGCGCGGAACCTATCACTCTCCCAGCAAATCGCACAGCGTGCGCGCGATCACCTTGGTGGCGCGCCGCAGATCCTCCAGCGCGACGCGCTCGTCGTTGCGCTTGGCGTGCGATTCCAGCACGGTTCTCGGCCCCGCGCCGTAGATCACGCCGGGGACGCCGGCTTCGGCATACAGGCGCACGTCGGTGTAGAGCGGCGTGCCCATGGCCGGTATCGGTTCGCCGAACAGTTCCTGCCCGTGTTTCTGGATGGCCTGCACCAGCGGCTGATTGCCGGGCAGGGGGCGCATGGCGTTGGCCAGCAGCAGGCGCCGGATCTCCACCGTGATGCCGGGCTGGGCGGCGGCGGCCTCGGCGATGATGCGGCGGATGTCGGCCTCGACTTCGGCGGCGTTTTCCTCGGGGATCATGCGCCGGTCCAGCTTGAACACCACCTTGCCGGGCACCACGTTGGTGTTGGTGCCGCCTTCGATGCGGCCGATGTTCAGGTAGGGGTGGGTGATGCCGGGCACCTGCGAGCGGATCTCGCGGTAGCGCGCATTCTGCGCGTACAGCGCGCCCAGTATCGCGACGGCGGCCTGCAGCGCGTCCACGCCGGTGCCGGGAACGGCGGCGTGGGCCATCTTGCCGTGCACGGTCACTTCCATCTGCAAACAGCCGTTGTGCGCGGTCACGACCTCGTAGCTGAAGCCCGCCGCGATCAGCAGGTCGGGCCGGGTCAGCCCCTGCGACAGCAGCCAGCCGGGCCCCAGCAGGCCGCCGAATTCCTCGTCGTAGGTGAAGTGCAGTTCGACCGCGCCGCGGCCGGGACGGGCCACGGCCTCGAGCGCGCGCAGCGCGAAGGTGTAGCTGGCGAAGTCGCTCTTGCTGACGGCGGCGGCGCGGCCGTAGAGGCAGCCGTCCTCGATTTCGCCGCCGTAGGGATCGTGGCGCCAGCCCTCGCCGGGCGGCACCACGTCGCCGTGGGCGTTGAGCGCGATGCGCGGCCCGCCGGCGCCGTATTCGCGCCGCACGATCAGGTTGGTGATGGATTGCAGCCCGTAGTCGCGGACCTGAGCGGCCGGCACCGGATGGGCCTCGGCCTGCAGGCCGAAGCCTTGCAGCAGCTCGGCGGTGCGCTCGGCGTGCGGGGCGTTGTTGCCGGGCGGCGTGTCGGTGGGCACGCGCACCAGCTCCTGCAGGAAGCGGACCTCTTCGTCGAAGTGGGCGTCGATCCAGGCGTCGAGTCGGGCGTAGTCGGTCATGGCGGTCATGGTGTTTCGTGGGCGAGGTTGTCGAGCAGGTTGAGCATGGCCTGCGCGGCGAGCTGGATGTCGTCGCTGGTGGTGGATTCGCGCGGGTTGTGGCTGATGCCGGCATTCTGGCCGCGCACGAACAGCATGGCCTGCGGCATGATTTCGTGCAGCTTCATGGCGTCGTGGCCGGCGCCGCTGGGCATGCGGTGCACCGGCAGCCCGAGCGCGTCCACGGCCCGTTCCCAGCGCTGCTGCCAGGCGGGATCGCTGGGGGCGGCGGCGGCGCGCATGGTTTCCTCCAGCGCGTAGCGCAGGCCGCGGCGGCGGCACACGGCTTCCAGCTCGGCCAGCACGTCGCGGGCCAGCGCATCGCGCTGCGCGTCGCTGGGCGCGCGCAGGTCGAGGCTGAAGCGGCACTCGCCGGGCACCACGTTGATCGAGCCGCCGGGCACTTCCAGCATGCCTACTGTGCCGACCGAATCGCCGTCGAGCGCGGCGCGCCGCTCCACGTACAGCACCATCTCGGCGGCCGCGGCGGCGGCGTCGCGGCGCCGGTCCATCGGCGTGGTGCCGGCGTGGCAGGCCAGGCCCGAAACCTGGACCTGGTAGCGCAGGCAGCCGTTGATGGACGTGACCACGGCCAGCGGCAGCCCCATCTCGTAGAGCACGGGACCCTGTTCGATATGGATTTCGACGAAGCCCAGGTAGCGCGCCGGATCGCGGCGCAGCGCCGGGATGTCCTCGGGGCGCAGGCCGGCGCGCGCCATGGCCTCGCGCATGCTGACGCCGTCGGCGTCCTGCTGCGCCAGCCATTCCTCGCGAAAACCGCCGATCAGCGCGCCCGAGCCCAGGAAGGTGGCGCGGTAGCGCTGGCCTTCCTCTTCGGCGAAACCGATCACTTCCAGGTGATAGGGCAGGCGCCGGCCGGCGCGGCTCAGTTCGCGCACGCAGGCCATGGGCACGAAGATGCCCAGGCGGCCGTCGTACTTGCCGGCGTTGCGCACCGTGTCGTAGTGGCTGCCGGTCATCAGCGTGGGCGCGTCGGCGCGGTCGGCCAGGTAGCGGCCCACCACGTTGCCGACGGCGTCGATGCCGACCTCGTCGAAGCCGCAGTCGCGCATCCATTGCGACAGCAGCCCGGCGCAGGCGCGGTGCGCGTCGGTCAGGTAGGTGACGGTCAGCTGGCCTTTTTCCGCATAGCCCGGATCGCTGTGCGCGGCGAGCCGTTCGCCCCAGTCCCAGATGTCGTTGCCGATGGCCGGCGCCTCGGCGAAGCGGTCCTGCAGGCGGATCTCGGCGACGCGGTGCAACTGGTGCAGCGCCTCCTGCAGCTCGACCTCGGGCGGGTTGCCCTCGCGGCGCGCGAATTCGTCGGCGATTTCCTGGCGCGTCAGATCCGTGCCGCGCGGGCCCTGCGGGGCCAGCACGAAGGGAAAGCCGAAGCGCTCGCGGTAGGCGGCGCCGGGTTCGGGCAGGTGCGCAGGCTCGGGATGGGCGCGCACCAGCGCCAGGCGCGTTTCGGCGTCGGCCTCGTCGACCGCCTGTCGCATGCGCTGGCGCAGCTCGGCCAGCGAGCGGAACGGACGCGAGCGCAGCGCGCTTTCGGCGATCCAGGGGGCTTGTTCGTAGAGGCCCTCGAGCATCGCGGCGGCGGCCGCGGGCGGGGCTGAATTGAGTTGGGCTAGGGTGTGGGCCATGGCCGTCCTGTTCAGGGCTGAGGGGTGTAGGGATGCGCCGCTCTCCAGTGGCGCGCGATGTCGATCCGGCGGCAGACCCAGACGCGGTCGTGGCGGGCGATGTGGTCCAGGAAGCGCTGCAGCGCGACGATGCGTCCGGGGCGGCCCAGCAGCCGGCAGTGCATGCCTATGCTCATCATCCTGGGCGTCTCGTCGCCTTCGGCGTAGAGCGCGTCGAAACTGTCTTTCAGGTATTGCAGGAACGGGTCGGCGTGCGAAAAGCCCTGCGGCAGCGCGAAGCGCATGTCGTTGCAGTCCAGCGTATAGGGCACGATGAGCTGCGGCGCGCTGCCGCCGTCGGTCTTGCGCACCAGCATCCAGAAGGGCAGGTCGTCGCCGTAGTAGTCGCTGTCGTACTCGAAGCCGCCGTAGTCGGCCACCAGCCTGCGGGTGCGCGGGCTGTCGCGGCCGGTGTACCAGCCCAGCGGGCGCGTGCCGGTCAGCTGCGTGATGGCCTGCATGCCCAGGCGCATGTGTTCGCGCTCGGTGGCTTCGTCCACGTCCTGGTAATGGATCCAGCGCCAGCCGTGGCAGGCGATCTCATGGCCCAGCTCGACGCAGGCGCTGGCCACCTCGGGGTGGCGCTGCAAGGCCATGCCGACGCCGAACACGGTCAGCGGCAACTGCCGCTTTTCGAATTCGCGCAGGATGCGCCACACCCCGACCCGCGAGCCGTACTCGTAGATGCTTTCCATGCTGAGGTGGCGCTCGGGATAGCTCGCGGGATTGAACATCTCGGACAGGAACTGTTCCGAACCGGCGTCGCCGTGCAGCACGCTGTTCTCGCCGCCTTCCTCGTAATTCAGCACGAACTGCACGGCGATGCGAGCCTGTCCCGGCCAGCCGGCATGCGGCGGGTTGCGGCCGTAGCCGATCAGGTCGCGTGGGTAGGGGCGGGTGGCGTCGTAAGTCATGGCGGGCGAAGAGTGGGAATGCGAACCGGCGATGACCGGCACCATAGCCGGAAATCGCAGTTTTGTATACAAATTATGTACATCATCTGGACGGTCAAGCCGGCGCCGGATACAGAACGCCCCGCTCGGGGACACTCCCGGCGGGGCGCGGGCCCATGGCCATCATGGGCGCGGAAGGGGCGGGCTGGCAAGTCCGGGCGGGCCCGGCGTTCAGCGCAGGTCGCCGCAAGGCCAGCCCAGCGGGCCGTAGGCGCTCTTATCCGTTGCGGTACAGAAAGCTGTAGGCGTTGATCGCCGGCACCCCTCCCAGGTGCGCATACAGTACGCGGGAGCCGGCGGGGATGTCGCCGCGGCGCACCAGGTCCATCATGCCCTGCATCGATTTGCCCTCGTACACCGGGTCGGTCATCATGCCTTCGAGCCGGGCGCACAGGCGGATGGCCTCGTTGGTCTCGGCCGAGGGCAAGCCGTAGGCGGGGTAGGCGTAGCGCGTGTCCAGCACCACGTCGCGGTCTTCGATGGCCCGGCCCAGCCCCACCATGTCGGCGGTGCGCCGCGCGATGCGCAGGATCTGCGCGCGGGTCTGGTCCGGCGTGGCCGAGGCGTCGATGCCGATGACGCGGTCCGCGCGCCCGTCGGCGGCGAAGCCCACGACCATGCCGGCCTGCGTGCTGCCGGTGACGGCGCAGACCACGATGTAGTCGAACTTGAAGCCCAGCTCGGCCTCCTGGCGCCGCACTTCCTCGGCAAAGCCCACATAACCCAGGCCGCCCAGTTCGTGATCGGAGGCGCCGGCCGGAATGGCGTAGGGCTTGCCGCCGCGCCGCCGCACCTCTTCCAGCGCTTCCTCCCAGCTCGGGCGCAGGCCGATGTCGAAGCCCTGGTCCACCAGGCGCACGTCGGCGCCCATCAGGCGGCTCATCATGATGTTGCCGACGCGGTCATACACCGCATCCGAATAATCCACCCAGTTCTCCTGCACCAGCACGCAGCCCAGTCCCAGCTTGGCCGCGACCGCGGCGACCATGCGGGTGTGGTTGGACTGGATGCCGCCTATCGTGACCAGCGTGTCGCAGCCCTGTTCCAGGGCCTGCGGAATGAGGTACTCCAGCTTGCGCAGCTTGTTGCCGCCGAAGGCCAGGCCGCTGTTGCAGTCCTCGCGCTTGGCGTAGATCTCGACCTTGCCGCCCAGGTGCGCGGACAGGCGGTCGAGCTTTTCGATCGGGGTATCGCCGAAGGTCAGGCGATGACGGGGAAAGCGTTGCAGATCCATGCGGGCTCCTGTGGGGTCTGGACGTGTCGGCCGGGATGGCTCGCACGGAAAAATCATAGGAATCGCACGAATATTTGGTCAATTGCGTATTTTTTTGATTTATCGTTTTTTAAAACAGGTAATTATCCAGATATGGATTTATTATTTGGCAGATAAAAATAATGGCGAAATTTAATTTTTAGGGACGTATTAATGGCAGCCATTTCCGGCCTGGACCGCATCGACCGCCAGATCCTGCGCGTGCTGCAGGAGGACGCCCAGATCACCAACCTGGAACTGAGCGCGCGCGTGCACCTCAGCCCGGCCGCCTGTCTGCGCCGGGTCGAAAAGCTCAAGGCCGAGGGCATCATCCGCAAGACCGTCGCGCTGCTCGAACCGGCCGAGGTCGACATGGCCACGCTGGTCATCGTGGGGGTGGTGCTGGACCGCTCCACGCCCGAATCCTTCACCGACTTCGAAGCCGCCGCGCGCGGCATCAGCGGCTGCCTGGAATGCCACCTGGTGGCCGGCGAGTTCGACTACTTCCTGATGCTGCGCATCCGCGACCTGGAACGGTTCAATAAACTGCACGCGGGCGAGATCATCAAACTGCCCGGCGTGCGCCAGATCCGCACGTTTTTCGTGCTCAAAGAGATCCTGTCCACCACCGAGTTGCCGGTCTGATCGCGGCGAACACGCAACACTCGCCTTGCGTCCGATCAAAAATGACGCGCCGCCGCATTTTGGAATGACGGTTTTTGAGGGCGCGTAGACGGCTCGATAGAAGGGGTTCGCCGGACATTCCAATACCGCATGCAGCCATTCCCCATGCGCTTTTGCGGCACGCAATCGCAGGCAGACGCCCGTAAACTCAAAGGGTTATACTTTCGGGCATACGGCTTTCAAGGCTTGTACGCGCCTTCTGCCCCTGCTATCCGCTAACCGGGAAGCCCGTGTCGCGGAAGGTTTTCCTGCATCGTGTCGAGTGAAGCACTCGTAAAGGTGAAGCGATATGTCTTCGGAATTGGAATCTCTATCCACGTCTTATCTATTCGGGGGTAATGCCCCGTATGTCGAGGAGCTTTACGAAGCCTACCTCGATAACCCCGGTTCGGTGCCCGACAACTGGCGCGAATATTTCGACCAGCTGCAGCACGCTCCCGCCACCGACGGCCAGGAGTCCACCCGCGATCAGGCCCACGCGCCCATCGTCGAATCGTTCGCTCAACGCGCCCGCGCCAACGCCTTCGTGCAGCGCTCGGCCGAGCCCGACCTCAGCGTCGCCAGCAAGCAGGTTTCCGTTCAGTCGCTGATCGCCGCCTACCGCTCCCTGGGTTCGCGCTGGGCCGACCTGGACCCGCTCAAGCGCCAGGAACGTCCGCCCATCCCCGAGCTCGATCCCGCCTTCTACGGCCTGACCGAAGCCGACCTCGACCAGACCTACTCGGCCACCAACACCTACTTCACGACCGCCAGCACCATGACGCTGCGCGACATCCTGAAGGCGCTGCGCGACACCTACTGCCGCAGCATCGGTGCCGAATTCACGCACATCTCCGACCCCGCCGCCAAGCGCTGGATCCAGGAACGCCTGGAAGCCACGCTGGGCGCGCCCACCTACACGGCCGAAGAAAAGCGCCACATCCTGCAGCAGCTGACCGAGTCCGAAGGCCTCGAGCGCTTCCTGCACACCAAGTACGTCGGCCAGAAGCGCTTCTCGCTGGAAGGCGGCGAAAGCTTCATCGCCTCGATGGACGAAGTGGTGAACCACGCCGGTGAAAACGGCGTCCAGGAAATCGTGGTCGGCATGGCCCACCGCGGCCGCCTGAACCTGCTCGTGAACATCATGGGCAAGATGCCCGGCGACCTGTTCGCCGAATTCGAGGGCAAGCACGCCGAAGGCCTGACCGACGGCGACGTGAAGTACCACAACGGTTTCTCGAGCGACCTGTCCACCCGCGGCGGCCCGGTCCACCTGTCGCTGGCCTTCAACCCCTCCCACCTGGAAATCGTCAACCCGGTGGTCGAGGGCAGCGCCCGCGCCCGCCAGGAACGCCGCGGCGACGCCGAAGGCAAGCAAGTGCTGCCGGTGCTGGTGCACGGCGACGCGGCATTCGCCGGCCAGGGCGTGGTCATGGAAACGCTGAACCTGGCGCAGACCCGCGGCTACGGCACGGGCGGCACGCTGCACATCGTCATCAACAACCAGATCGGCTTCACCACCTCCGACCCGCGCGACTCGCGTTCGACGCTGTATTGCACGGACGTGGTCAAGATGATCGAAGCCCCGGTCTTCCACGTCAACGGCGACGATCCCGAAGCCGTGGTGTTCGTCACCAAGCTGGCGCTGGACTACCGCCTGCAGTTCCGCCACGACGTGGTCGTGGACATCGTCTGCTTCCGCAAGCTGGGCCACAACGAGCAGGACACCCCCTCGCTGACGCAGCCCCTGATGTACAAGCGCATCGGCCATCACCCCGGCACGCGCAAGCTGTACGCCGACAAGCTGACCACGCAGGGCGTGCTGGCCGAAGGCGAAGCCGACCAGCTGGTCAAGGACTACCGCCAGCTGATGGAAGACGGCCAGCGCACCATCGAGCCGGTGCTGACCGACTACAAGAGCAAGTACGCCATCGACTGGTCGCCGTTCCTGGGCGCCAAGTGGACCGACCAGGCCGACACCGCCGTGCCGCTGGCCGAGCTCAAGCGTATCGGCGAACGCATCACCACGGTGCCGGAAGGCTTCACCGTGCACCCGCTGGTCGCCAAGCTGCTGAACGACCGCCGCACCATGGCCAAGGGCGAAATGAACCTGGACTGGGGCATGGGCGAGCACCTGGCCTTCGCCACGCTGGTGGCTTCGGGCTACGCCATCCGCATCACCGGCCAGGACTCGGGCCGCGGCACGTTCACGCACCGCCACGCCGTGCTGCACGACCAGAACCGCGAACGCTGGAACGACGGCACCTACATTCCGCTGCAGAACGTCTCGGAAGGCCAGGCTCCGTTCACCGTGATCGACTCGGTGCTGTCAGAAGAGGCGGTGCTGGGCTTTGAATACGGCTACTCCAGCGCCGAGCCCAACACGCTGACCATCTGGGAAGGCCAGTTCGGCGACTTCGTCAACGGCGCCCAGGTCGTGATCGACCAGTTCATCAGCTCCGGCGAAGCCAAGTGGGGCCGCCAGTCGGGCCTGACCCTGATGCTGCCGCACGGCTACGAAGGCCAGGGTCCCGAGCACTCGTCGGGCCGCATCGAGCGCTTCCTGCAGCTTTGCGCCGACAACAACATGCAGGTGATCCAGCCGACCTCCGCGTCGCAGATCTTCCACGTGCTGCGTCGTCAGATGATCCGCCCGTTCCGCAAGCCGCTGGTGCTGTTCACGCCCAAGTCGCTGCTGCGCAACAAGGACGCCGGCTCGCCCCTGACCGAACTGGCCGGCGGCAGCTTCCGCCCGGTCATCGGCGAGGTCGACGAGGCCATCGACGCCGCCAAGGTCAAGCGCGTGCTGGCCTGCTCGGGCAAGGTCTACTACGACCTGGTCAACGCCCGCCGCGAGCGTGGCGCCGACAACGTCGCCATCATCCGCGTCGAGCAGCTGTACCCGTTCGCGCACAAGTCCTTCGAGGCCGAACTGCGCAAGTACCCGAAGGCCACCGAAGTCATCTGGGTCCAGGACGAGCCCCAGAATCAGGGCCCGTGGTTCTACATCCAACATCACGTGTACGAGAATATGGCCGAAGGCCAGAAGCTGGGTTACGCGGGCCGCGCCGCGTCGGCATCGCCGGCCGTGGGCTACCTGGCCAAGCACCAGGAGCAGCAGAAGGCGCTGATCGAAGCGGCTTTCGCTCCCAAGTTCAAGGTCATGTTGACGAAGTAACCATCGCTAGCTGCGCGCGTGGCGCGCGGCAGGTTTGCTGAAAGCCTGCCGCGCCTCGCGGTCAGAACTCAAACCTCTACGGAATAAACAAAATGGCTATCACCGACGTCGTCGTCCCCCAACTTTCCGAATCCGTCTCCGAAGCGACGCTGCTGACCTGGAAGAAGCAGCCGGGCGCTGCCGTCGAAGCGGACGAAATCCTGATCGAAGTCGAAACCGACAAGGTCGTCCTGGAAGTGCCGGCTCCCGCCTCGGGCGTGCTGGCTGAAATCGTCAAGGGCGACGGCAGCACCGTCACCTCCGGCGAAGTGCTGGCCCGCATCGACACCGCCGGCAAGGCCGCCGCCGCCGCGACCGCCCCGGCCGAAGCGCCCAAGGCCGCCGAGCAGGCCGCTGCCGCCGCCGCGCCGGCCGCCGCCGCCCCGGCCTCGACCTCGGCCGCCGGCGTGGCTTCGCCCGCCGCCTCCAAGATCCTCGCCGAGAAGGGCGTGGACGCCGCCAGCGTCGCCGGCACCGGCCGCGACGGCCGCGTGACCAAGGGCGACGCCCTGGCCGCCAGCGCGCCCGCCAAGGCCGCGCCCGCCGCCGCCCCGGCCCCGACCACGCTGTCGCTGGACGGCCGTCCGGAACAGCGCGTGCCCATGAGCCGCCTGCGCGCCCGCATCGCCGAGCGCCTGCTGCAGTCGCAGCAGGAAAACGCCATCCTGACCACCTTCAACGAAGTGAACATGCAGGCCGTCATCGACCTGCGCGCCAAGTACAAGGACAAGTTCGAGAAAGAGCACGGCATCAAGCTGGGCTTCATGTCGTTCTTCGTCAAGGCCGCCGTCGCCGCGCTGAAGAAGTTCCCGCTGATCAACGCCTCGATCGACGGCAAGGACATCATCTACCACGGCTACTTCGACATCGGCATCGCCGTGGGCAGCCCGCGCGGCCTGGTCGTGCCGATCCTGCGCAACGCCGACCAGCTGTCGATCGCCGACATCGAAAAGGCCATCGCCGACTTCGGCCGCCGCGCCGCCGACGGCAAGCTGGGCATCGAAGAGATGACCGGCGGCACGTTCTCGATCTCCAACGGCGGCGTGTTCGGCTCGATGCTGTCCACCCCCATCATCAACCCGCCGCAATCGGCCATCCTGGGCGTGCACGCCACCAAGGAACGCCCGGTGGTGGAAAACGGCCAGATCGTCATCCGCCCGATGAACTACCTGGCGCTGTCCTACGACCACCGCATCATCGACGGCCGCGAAGCCGTGCTGGGCCTGGTCGCCATGAAGGACGCCCTGGAAGATCCGCAGCGTCTGTTGCTGGACCTGTAATCTCGACGCCCCGGCCCGGCGCCCGCGCGGCGCCCGGGCCCGGCTTGCAGCCGGCCCGCAGGGCGGGGCGTGTTTCACTCCCTTCCTCACCGCGAGAACACTATGTCCCAACAATTTGACGTCGTCGTGATCGGCGCCGGCCCCGGCGGCTACATCGCCGCCATCCGCGCGGCCCAACTCGGCATGTCGGTGGCCTGCATCGACGCCTGGCAGAACGGCCAGGGCGGCCCGGCTCCCGGCGGCACCTGCACCAACGTCGGCTGCATCCCCTCCAAGGCGCTGCTGCAGTCGTCCGAGCACTTCGAACAGGCCAACCACCACTTCGCCGAACACGGCATCGAGCTCAAGGGCGTCAGCCTCAAGCTCGACACGCTGATCGGCCGCAAGAACACGGTGGTCAAGCAGAACAACGACGGCATCCTGTACCTGTTCAAGAAGAACAAGGTCACCTTCTTCCACGGCAAGGGCGCCTTCGCCGGCCAGGTCGACGGCGGCTGGTCGATCAAGGTCACCGGCACCACCGAGGCCGACCTGGTCGCCAAGCACGTCGTGGTCGCCACCGGCTCCTCGGCGCGCGAGCTGCCGGGCCTGCCGTTCGACGAAAAGGTCGTGCTGTCCAACGACGGCGCGCTGGCCATCGGCGCCGTGCCCAAGACGCTGGGCGTGATCGGCGCCGGCGTGATCGGCCTCGAAATGGGCAGCGTGTGGCGCCGCCTGGGCTCCGAAGTCACCATCCTGGAAGCGATGCCGGAATTCCTGGCCGCCGCCGACCAGCAAGTGGCCAAGGAAGCCCTCAAGGCCTTCACCAAGCAGGGCCTGAACATCCAGATGGGCGTCAAGATCGGCGAGATCAAGGCCACCGCCAAGTCGGTGACCGTGCCCTACGTCGACGCCAAGGGCGCCGAGCAGAAGCTGGTGGTCGACAAGCTGATCGTCTCGATCGGCCGCGTGCCGTACACCGGTGGCCTGAACGCCGAAGCCGTGGGCCTGAAGCTCGACGAGCGCGGCTTCGTCGCCGTCGACGGCGACTGCAAGACCAACCTGCCCAACGTCTGGGCGGTGGGCGACGTGGTGCGCGGCCCGATGCTGGCGCACAAGGCCGAAGAAGAAGGCGTGGCGGTTGCCGAGCGCATCGCCGGCCAGCACGGCCACGTCAACTTCGACACCGTGCCGTGGGTGATCTACACCTCGCCGGAAATCGCCTGGGTCGGCAAGACCGAGCAGCAGCTCAAGAAGGAAGGCCGCGAGTACAAGGCCGGCAGCTTCCCGTTCCTGGCCAACGGCCGCGCCCGCGCGCTGGGCGACACCACCGGCTTCGCCAAGGTGATCGCCGACGCCAAGACCGATGAGGTCCTGGGCGTGCACATCGTCGGCCCGATGGCCTCGGAACTGATCTCGGAAGCCGTGACCATCATGGAATTCCGCGGCGCCGCCGAAGACATCGCGCGCATCTGCCACGCGCACCCGACGCTGTCGGAAGCCGTCAAGGAAGCCGCCCTGGCGGTGGACAAGCGCGCGCTGAACTTCTGATCGGCGCGCAGCCGATGCAAGACGAGGGCGGGTTCTCGGATCCGCCCTTTTTTCATGTTGCTTCTTAACCGCTTTCCCACATGAACGTCAGCGAATACTACGAACACGCCCTGGCCGAGCGCGGCTACAAGCCCGACGCCGCCCAGAAGAAGGCGATCGACCGGCTGCAGCGCTATTACGACGACTGGGTCAGGTTCAAGTCGATGCGCTCGAACGCGCTGAAGAAACTGCTGAACCGGCCGGACGTGCCGCGCGGCGTCTACCTGTGGGGCGGAGTGGGGCGGGGCAAGAGCTTCCTGATGGACGCCTTCTACGCCACCGTTCCGGTGGTGCGCAAGACCCGCCTGCACTTCCACGAATTCATGCGCGGCGTGCACCGCGAGCTGGAAGAAGTCAAAGGCATGCAGGACCCGCTCGACGAAGTGGCCCGCCGCCTGGCCAAGCGCTACCGCCTCATCTGCTTCGACGAGTTCCACGTCTCCGACGTGGCCGACGCGATGATCCTGTACCGCCTGCTGCTCAAGCTGTTCGAGTACGGCACCTCGTTCGTGATGACGTCCAACTACGAACCGTCCACGCTGTACCCCGACGGCCTGCATCGCGACCGCATACTGCCCGCCATCGCGCTGATCGAATCGCGCATGGACGTGCTGAACGTGGACGCCGGCATCGACTACCGCCGCCGTTCGCTGGAGCAGGTGCAGTGCTACCACACGCCGCTGGACGAACACGCCCGGCAGGCGCTGCAAAAGGCCTTCGACACGCTGGCCGACACGCCGCCGCAGGAACCGGTGCTGCACATCGAGCACCGCGAGATCCGCGCGCTGGCGCTGGCCGGCACCGTGGTGTGGTTCGACTTCGCCACGCTCTGCGGCGGCCCGCGCTCGCAGAACGACTACCTCGAACTGGCCAACCGCTTCCACGCGGTGATCCTGTCCGGCGTGCCCAAGATGGGGCCGCGCCAGGCCTCCGAGGCGCGCCGCTTCACCTGGCTGATCGACGTGTTCTATGACCACCGGGTCAAGCTCATTATGTCCGCCGAATGCGAGCCCGAGGAGATCTACACCGAAGGCGCGCTGGCCAACGAATTCCATCGCACGGTCTCGCGCATCCTCGAAATGCAGTCGCGCGAATATCTGGAATCGGAGCGCCGGTTGACGGTGTCGCTCTAGGGGAGGGCGGGGGGCGCCGCCTGACGGGTTTCCCAACGCCACATCGTAGTGAGAATGGTTATAATTCACGGCTCTGATTGAGCAAACCCGGCCTGGCCGGTCGTGAATCAAACCCATCTTGGCGTCCATACCCCAGTGAAAGCTCCCGCTGCCGGCGCAGGCATGATGCGCTACCGATTTGCCGTATTGTCCCGGGCCGCGGCCGCCATCCTGGGCGGTTATCTGCTGGCCTCGGCCGCGGCGGCCTGCCTGGCCGTGTGGCTGCCGCTGCAGCGCGCCGACGCCGTGGTCACGGCCCAGATGCTGTCTTTCGTGTTCTACACCTGCGGCGTGATCTGGGTTTTCGCCACGCGCAATGCGTGGCGCGCCTGGGCGGGCCTGCTGGCGCCGGCCGCGCTGCTCGGCGCGCTATTCCTGGCCGGGCGCGCGATGGGGGCGGCATGAAGGCGGCCAAGGCGCCGGGCCAGGAGGGCCTGCGCCAGGCCATGTCGTGGCTGCACACCTGGTCGGGGCTGATCTTCGGCTGGGCGCTGTTCGCGATGTTCCTGACCGGCACCCTGGCGTTCTTCCGCCCCGAGATCACGCGCTGGATGCAGCCCGAGATCGACGCGCAGCCGGTGCCGGCGGTCCAGGCGGTGGCCCTGGGGCAGCGCTACCTCGAGCAGCACGCGCCCGACGCCACGCGCTGGTTCATCACGCCGCCGTCGCGGCGCGAGCCGACGGTCCAGCTGCTGTACCAGCAGCCCAAGCCCAAGCCGGGCACGCGCGGTTTCGTGCGCGTCAAGCTTGACCCGGCCACCGGGCAGGCGGTGAGCGCGCGCGAGACGCGCGGCGGGGATTTCTTCTACCGCTTTCATTTCGAACTCGAAATGGCGTTTCCGTGGGGGCGCTGGCTGGCCAGCATCGCCGGCATGTTCATGCTGGTGGCCATCATCAGCGGCATCATCACCCACAAGAAGATCTTCGCCGATTTCTTCACCTTCCGGCCGCGCAAGGGCGGCCAGCGCGCCTGGATGGACGGGCACAACGCGCTGTCGGTGCTGGGGCTGCCGTTTCACCTGATGATCACCTTCAGCGGCCTGGTGCTGTTCATGACCATGCTGATGCCGGCCGGCATCCAGGCCGTCTACGAAAACCCGCGCCAGTACACCGACGAAGTCTTCAAGTCGTTCAAGATCACGCCGGCGCGCAATGCGCCCGCGCCGCTGGCCGAACTGGCGCCGCTGGTCGAGCAGGCCCAGCGCCATTGGCAGGGCCGGGTCGGCCGCGTGATCGTCAATCACCCCGGCGACGCCGGCGCGACCATCACGCTGGTGCGCGACGCCGCCGACGGCGTGTCGTTCGGCCGGCTGGCGCCCTATGTGCGGCTCGACGGCGTGAGCGGCCAGCGGCTCGAAGGCGAGGACGACCTCAGCGCCGCGGTGCGCACCGCGGGCGTGGTGACCGGCCTGCACCTGGGCCTTTTCGCCGAGCCTCTGCTGCGCTGGCTTTACTTCCTGGTCAGCCTGGCCGGCACCGGCATGGTCGGTTCGGGCCTGGTGCTGTGGATCGCCAAGCGCCGCCAGAAGGCGCGTCCCGGCGCGCGCGAGGCGTTTTCGCTGCGGCTGGTGGACGCGCTCAACGCCGGCACCGTCGCCGGCCTGTTCCTGGCGGTCGCGGCCTTCTTCTGGGCCAACCGCCTGCTGCCCGCCGACCTGCCCGGCCGCCAGCTCTGGGAAGTGCGCGCCTTCTTCGCCGGCTGGGGCCTGTCGCTGGCCTATGCCTTCCTGCTGCCGCGGCGCAAGTGGCGCGACCTGCTGGCCGCCGCCGCCACCGCGCTGGCGCTGGTGCCGGTGCTCAACGCGCTGACGACCTCGCGCCACCTGGGCGCGTCGCTGCCCGCCGGCGACTGGGTCATGGCGGGGTTCGACCTGACCTGCCTGGCCGCAGCCCTGCTGCTGGCCTGGATGGCCCGCAGAGCGGCCCGCGCCGGCGCGGCGCAGTCCGCCAGGCGCGCTCCGGCGCCGGCCGCTCCGACCCAACAGGCGCCGGCCCTCGGCGCCTACGAAGCAAGAGGTGATACGCCATGACGCTAGCCGCCTTCTGCCTGGCCTACGCCGGATTCTCCGCCTTGTGCCTGGGCATGGACCGCCACTACGAAGACCTCTTCAACCGCGCGCTGACGCGGCGCCATCGCGTGCCGCTGCGGCTGTTCGGCTGGGCCGCGCTGGCCCTGTCGCTGTGCGCGTCTGCGGCGGTCTGGGGCTGGAGCTACGGTACGGTCGAATGGATAGGCATACTCAGCATCGCCGGCCTGCTGCTGATCTGGTTCCTCACCTTCCGTCCGCGCGCCGCGCTGACCGCCGGCGGCCTGTGCGCGCTGGCCGCGCCGGTGCTGGCCGTACTGTAGCGGCGGCGGGCGCGGCGCCCGTCCGGCACGTTACACTGGGCGTTTTCCCCCAACGCCTTTTCGCCTCATGAATACCCGCGTCCTCACCGGCATCACCACCTCTGGAACTCCCCACCTCGGCAATTACGCGGGCGCGATCCGTCCCGCCGTCCAGGCCAGCACCCAGCCCGGCGTGGACGCATTCTTCTTCATGGCGGACTACCACGCGCTGATCAAGTGCGACGATCCCGTCCGCGTGGCGCGTTCGCGCCTGGAGATCGCCGCCACCTGGCTGGCGGTGGGGCTGGACCACGAGCGCGTGACCTTCTACCGCCAGTCCGACATCCCCGAGATTCCCGAGCTGACCTGGATGCTCAACTGCGTCACGGCCAAGGGCCTGATGAACCGGGCGCACGCCTACAAGGCCGCGGTGGACCAGAACGAGGCCAAGGGCGTGGAGCCGGATGACGGCGTCACGATGGGGCTGTTCTCGTATCCGGTGCTGATGGCCGCGGACATCGTCATGTTCAACGCCAACAAGGTGCCGGTGGGCCGCGACCAGATCCAGCACCTGGAGATGGCGCGCGACATCGCGCAGCGCTTCAACCATCTGTACGGCCGCGATTACTTCACGCTGCCGGAAGTGGTGATCGAGGAAGAAGTGGCGACGCTGCCGGGCCTGGACGGCCGCAAGATGTCCAAGAGCTACAACAACACGATTCCGCTGTTCGAGGGCGGCGCCAGCGCGCTGCGCGCCTCGGTGATGCGCATCGTGACCGATTCGCGCCAGCCCGGCGAGCCCAAGGACGCCGAGAACTCGCACCTCTACACCATCTACCGCGCCTTCGCCACGCCGCAGCAGTCCGCCGCCTTCCGCAAGCAGCTCGAAGAAGGAATGGGCTGGGGCGACGCCAAGCAGGCGCTCTACGACCATCTGGAGAACCTGCTCGCGCCCATGCGCGAGAAGTACTTCGATCTGATGGCCAACCCCGGCCGCATCGAAGACATCCTGCAGGCCGGCGCCGCCAAGGCGCGCAAGCTGTCCACGCCGTTCATGCAGGAACTGCGCCAGGCCGTGGGCCTGCGCAACCTGCAGGTGGCCAGCGCCGCGCAGGGCGCGCCGGCCAAGAAGGAAAAGGGCAAGGGCGCGCGCTTCGTCAGCTTCCGCGACGAGGATGGCGGCTTCCGCTTCCGCCTGCTGGCCGCCGACGGCGAGGAACTGCTGCTGTCGCAGCGCTTCGCCGATCCGAAGGAAGCCGGCGCCTTGATGCGCCGCCTGCAATCGGAGCCGGCCGACGCGGTGCTGCAGGCCGACGGGCAGGGCTATGCCGCCGTGATCGACGGCGTGGCCGTGGCGGCCGCGCCGGCCGGCGCGCAGGCCGAAGCGCTCGAGCGCGCACGCGCGGCGCTGGCTTCGATGGCCCAGGAATAGGCGATGGCCGGCAGGTCCGGCCCACGAATAAAAAATCGGCGCGATTGCGCCGATTTTTTTTGCAGGCCGGGAACGGGACTCAGCGCTTGAGCTTGGCGAAGGCGTCGGCCATGGCGCTGTTCATCATGCCGCCGCCGGCGCCGCCACGACCGCCATCGCCTTGCGGACGGCGGCCGGCGCCGGCGCCCTTGGGCGCATCGCCGCTGCGGCGGGCAGGGGCCGCGGTGTCGTTCAGGCGCATCGTCAGCGCGACCCGCTTGCGCGCCACGTCCACTTCCAGCACCTTAACGCTGACCGTCTGGCCCACGCGCACCACGTCGCGCGGGTCCTTCACGAACTTCTCGGCCAGGGCCGAGATGTGGACCAGGCCGTCCTGATGCACGCCGATGTCGACGAAGGCGCCGAAGTTGGCGACGTTGGTCACCACGCCTTCCAGGATCATGCCCGGATACAGGTCGTTCAGGGTTTCCACGCCTTCCTTGAACTGCGCGGTCTTGAACTCGGGACGCGGGTCGCGGCCGGGCTTTTCCAGTTCGGCGAAGATGTCGCGCACCGTCGGCAGGCCGAAGCGCTCGTCGGTGAAGTCCGAAGGCGACACGCCCTTGAGCGCGTCGCGCTGGCCGATGATCTGTTTGACCTCTGCCTTGATCTTGGCGACGATGCGCTCGACCACCGGATAGGCTTCCGGGTGCACCGACGAGGCGTCCAGCGGGTTCTCGCCGTTCGGGATGCGCAGGAAGCCGGCGGCCTGCTCGAATGCCTTGTCGCCGAAGCGCGGCACCTTGCGCAGCACTTCGCGGGTGGGGAAGGCGCCGTTCTCGTTGCGCCAGGCCACGATGTTCTTGGCCAGCAGCGAGTTCAGCCCGGACACGCGCGCCAGCAGCGCGGCCGACGCGGTGTTCACGTCCACGCCCACGGCGTTCACGCAGTCCTCGACCACGGCGTCCAGCGAGCGCGCCAGCTCGCGCTGGTTGACGTCGTGCTGGTACTGGCCCACGCCGATGGCCTTGGGATCGATCTTGACCAGCTCGGCCAGCGGGTCCTGCAGGCGGCGCGCGATCGACACGGCGCCGCGCAGCGTCACGTCGAGGTCGGGGAATTCCTGCGCCGCGGTTTCCGAGGCGGAATAGACCGACGCGCCGGCCTCGGAGACCACCACGCGGGTGACCTTGAGGTCGGGGAAGCGTTCCATCATGTCGCCGACCAGCTTTTCGCTCTCGCGCGAGGCGGTGCCGTTGCCGATGGCGATCAGGTCGACCTTGTGGCGCGCGACCAGCGCGGCCAGCGTGTTGATGGTGCCGTCGCGGTCGCGGCGCGGCTCGAACGGGTAGACGGTGGTGGTGTCCACGACCTTGCCGGTGACGTCGATGACCGCGACCTTGCAGCCGGTGCGGATGCCGGGGTCCAGGCCCAGCACGGCCTTGGGGCCGGCCGGCGCGGCCAGCAGCAGGTCCTTGAGGTTGGCGGCGAACACGCGGATGGCCTCGGCTTCGGCGCTTTCGCGCAGGCGGCCGATCAGCTCGCTTTCGAACGCCGTCAGCAGCTTGACGCGCCAGGTCCAGCGGCAGACTTCGCCCAGCCAGCGCGCGCGCGGCGAGGCGTCCAGCGCGAACAGGCCGTTGCCCAGCTTGAGAAAGCCGGCGATGCGGGCCACGCAGGGATGCGGCAGCTGCGCTTCGAGTTCGGCTTCCAGGCCCAGGCGCAGTTCCAGCACGCCTTGCTGGCGGCCGCGCAGCAGCGCCAGGATGCGGTGCGAGGGCAGGGTGCGCAGCGGTTCGCTGAAGTCGAACCAGTCGCGGAAATTGGCGCCCTCGGCTTCCTTGCCTTCGACCATCTTGGAATAGAGCAGGCCGGTGGACCACAGGTGTTCGCGCAGGTCGGCCAGCAGGTCTGCGTTTTCCGCGTAGCGCTCGGCCAGGATGTCGCGCGCGCCGTCGAGCGCGGCCTTGGCGTCGTTGATCGAGGCCTCGGGGTTCAGGTATTGGGCGGCCAGCGCGGCGGGATCGCAGGCCGGATCGGCCAGGATGGCGTCGGCCAGCGGTTCCAGGCCGGCTTCGCGCGCGATCTGGGCGCGGGTGCGGCGCTTGGGCTTGTACGGCGCGTACAGGTCTTCCAGGCGCTGCTTGGTGTCGGCGGCGCTGATTTCCTGCTGCAGTTCGGGCGTGAGCTTGCCCTGCTGCGAAATCGATTCGAGGATCGCGCCGCGGCGCTCTTCGAGTTCGCGCAGATATCCCAGGCGGACTTCCAGGTTGCGCAGCACGGTATCGTCCAGGCCGCCGGTGGCTTCCTTGCGGTAGCGGGCGATGAAGGGCACGGTGGCGCCGTCGTCCAGCAATTCCACCGCCGCGGCGATCTGGGAGGCGCGCGCGCCGAGTTCGGTGGCGAGTTGCGCGACGATGCGGGCGTTGTCGACGCCGGCGGCGACGTTCGTGATAGTGGAAGTTTCAGACATCTCTATACGACGACAAAAAGGGAAAACAAGGGGCGGATTGTGCCATAAGCCGCTGTTACAAAACGTGCCAGAGCGGACCGATATGTCCCTCTTGCGGCGCGCCGAAGTCCGGAAGCGGATGCGGCAGCAGGTATCATTTGGTCCTTTCCCACATAAAGTTGTCTGGCGCCCGAACCGCAACCGGCACCGGCGAGACTGTTCTGATGCTGGACCTGGATATTTCCGAATTCTTCGACGAGGACGGCCCTCTGGCCACGGCCTTGCCCGGCTACAAGCCGCGCCCCGCGCAAGTGGAGCTGTCCCAGGCCATCGGCCAGGCCATCCAGGACCGCGCCACGCTGGTGGCCGAGGCCGGCACCGGCATCGGCAAGACCTGGGCCTACCTTGTACCCGCCTTCATCCAGGGCGGCAAGGTGCTGATCTCCACCGGCACCCGCACCCTGCAGGACCAGCTTTTCTCGCGCGACCTGCCGCGCGTGCGCGCCGCGCTGGCCGCGCCGGTGACGGCCGCGCTGCTCAAGGGCCGCGGCAACTACGTCTGCCATTACCACCTCGACCGCCTGCAGGGCGACGAGCGCGCGCTCAAGTCGCGCAGCGAAATCCAGCAGCTGCGCCAGATCCAGGTGTTCGCCGGCATCTCCAAGACCGGCGATCGCAGCGACCTGGCGCAGGTGCCCGAAGACGCCGACATCTGGCAGCGCGTCACCTCCACGCGCGAGAACTGCCTGGGCCAGGAATGCCCGCGCATCCGCGACTGCTTCGTGGTCAAGGCCCGCCGCCAGGCGCAGGAAGCCGACGTCGTGGTCGTCAACCACGCGCTGTTCATGGCCGACCTGGTGCTGCGCGAAGAGGGCGTGACCGACCTGCTGCCCGAAGCCGACACCGTCATCTTCGACGAAGCGCATCAGTTGCCCGACACCGCCACGCGTTTTCTGGGCAGCAGCGTGTCCACCCACCAGCTGATGGACTTCGGCCGCGCCATGGAGGCCGCGGGCCTGGCCTACGCGCGCGAAGCGGCCAAATGGAGCGACGTCAGCCGCCACCTGGAGACGGCCGCGCGCGAGCTGCGCCTGGTCTGCGCGCCGCTGGACCGCATGCCCGGGCGCAAGGCCACCTTCGAGGCCATTCCCAATGCCGACGAGTTCGACGCCGCGCTGCACGTGCTGCGCGAGGCCGTCGACGGCGCGGCGCAGGCCCTGGCCGCGGTGTCCGAAAAACATCCCGACCTGATGGCCGCGGCCCGCAGCGGCGCCGAGATTTCCGCGCGCCTCAAGCGCTGGGCCACGCCCGGCCGCACGGGCGCGGAGCCGGCCGACGAAGGCTGGGGCCGCGACGACCAGGCGCCCGAACCGGTGGCGCAATCCGTGGCCGGAGACGGCCTGCCCACGCCGGCCGCCATCCTGGCCGGGGCCGCGGCCGCCGCGCAGCAATGGACCGGCCCGGCCGTGCGCTGGGTCGAGCACGGGCAGCACCATGTGCGCCTGCATTCCGCGCCCTTGTCGGTGGCGCAGGCCTTCTCCAAGTACCGCAAGCCCGGCCAGGCCTGGATCATGACGTCGGCCACCTTGTCGGTGAACGGCGAGTTCACGCACTTCACCAGCCAGCTGGGCCTGGACCAGGCGCGCACCGGCAAATGGGAATCGCCGTTCAACTATCCCGAGCAGGCCTTGCTGTTCGTGCCCCGCGGCATGCCCGAGCCGCAGTCCCCGCAGTTCCTGGACCGTTTCGTGCAGACGCTGATGCCGCTTCTGGAGGCCAGCCCGGGCGGCACGCTGGTGCTGTGCACGACGCTGCGCGCGGTGGACAAGGTCGCGAACCTGCTGGCCGATGAATTCGACGACGCCGGCCACGACTGGCCCCTGCTCAAGCAGGGCGACGGCACGCGCCGCGACCTGCTGGACCGCTTCTGCCGGCTCCAGCATCCGGTGCTGGTGGGCAGCGCCAGCTTCTGGGAAGGCATCGACCTGCCCGGCGATGTGCTGACCCTGGTGGCGATCGACAAGCTGCCGTTCGCCCCGCCCGACGATCCGGTGATCGAGGCGCGGCTGCGCGCCTGCCGCGCGCAGGGCGGCAATCCGTTCTCGGAATACCAGTTGCCCGAGGCCGCGATCTCGCTCAAGCAGGGCGCGGGCCGGCTGATCCGTACCGAATCGGATTGGGGGGTGTTGATGGTGGGCGACGGCCGTCTGGTCGAAAAACCCTACGGCAAGCGTCTGTGGCGCGGGTTGCCGCCGTTTGCGCGGACCCGGGAATTGGAAGAGGTGCTGGCGTTTTATCGGCGCAAGGCCGAGGGCGGGTAGCGCGCGGCCCATCGGCCGCGCGCAGAAATCAGATCAATCGAACGGATTCCACCAGCTCCGGTCCGCCTTCAGGCCCTTGGTGCGGAACTCGCTGTTGGGGAAGTTCTTTTCGTAGACGCGCTGCGAGTCGTTCTTCAGTTCGGTCATGCCGAGCTTGTCGTAGGACTCGACCATCAGGTAGAGCGCTTCCTCGGTGGCCGGCACGCCTTCGAAGTCGGTGATGACGGTCTGTGCGCGGTTGGCCGCGGCCACGTAGGCGCCGCGCTCGTAGTAGTAGCGCGCGACGTGCACTTCGTTCATGGCGATGGTGTTGACCAGCCAGGCCACGCGCTTTTCCGCGTCCACCGTGTACTTGCTGTCCGGATAGCGCTTGATCAGTTCGTTGAAGGCGTCATAGGACGCGCGCAGGCCCTTGGGGTCGCGCTCGGACGGGTCCTGGCCGGTGATGTTGCTCATGAAGGCGCTGGCCGGCGTGAAGTTGATCAGGCCTTTCAGGTACAGCGCGTAGTCGGTGCCCGGATGGTTGGGATAGAGCTGCTGGAAGCGGTCGATGGCGGCCAGGGCCTGTTCGTTTTCGCCGTCCTTCCAGTTGACGTAGGCCAGCTCCAGCAGGGCCTGCTGGGCATAGACGCCGAAGGGGTAGCGGCTTTCGATGGCGGTCAGGCGTTCGCGGGCTTCTTTCCAGCCGCCCGAGGACATTTCGGCCTTGGCGTCGGCGTAGAGCTGCTCGGCGCTCCAGTTTGCGGTCTTGTCGTACTTGCTGTTGGACGAGCCGCAACCGGCGATCGCGATGACGGCAACCAGCGCGATGACCACGCGCAAGATCGGCCCGCTGCGGGAGGCGGGGTTCGAGGGAGCTGCGGAGTGGTGAATCACGAGAATCCTATCCTTGGTGTTAGCATGGCAGGCTGATTATATGATTTGTCTCCATGTCTGATACAGCCGCCGGCGCCGATCTCGTTTCCGACGATGACTTCCTGGGTATTCCGGACGGAAATCCGGAGCAGAATTCCAGGGGAGAACCGCAACTTGTAACCGTGCCTGACGGCACGCGGGCCGACCGGCTCGACAAGGTGCTGGCGGGGCTGATGCCCGATCATTCCCGCAGCCGGCTGCAGGGCTGGATCGAAGCCGGCAACGTCCACGTCAACGGCGCGCCCGGCAAGGTCCGGCAGACGGTCGGCCCGGGCGACGAGATCGCCGTGTGGCCGCAGCCCGCGCCCGAGGCGCTGGCCTTCTCGCCCGAACCGGTGGAATTCGGCGTGGTCGCCGAAAGCCCGGACTGGATCGTGGTGAACAAGCCCGCGGGGCTGGTCACGCATCCCGGCGCGGGCAACTGGAGCGGCACCCTGCTCAACGGCCTGCTGCACCGCTATCCCGAACTGGCACAGGTGGCGCGCGCCGGCATCGTGCACCGGCTGGACAAGGACACCTCCGGCCTGATGGTCGTGGCCCGCAACGAAACCGCGCAAACCCATCTGGTGCGCCAGCTGCAGGCGCGCAGCATGGGCCGCGAATACGTGGCGCTGGCGCATGGCTGGCTGGCCGCGGCCGGCAAGGTCGATCGCCCGATCGGGCGCGATGCGCGCGTGCCGGTGCGCATGAGCGTGGAGCGGCCGGTGGCGCCCAAGCCCGCCGTGACCCATTATGCGCCGGCGCGCCGCGGGCAGGTCGAGCCCGGCGGGCGCGTCACCGAAGTGGTGTGCCGCCTGGAAACCGGCCGCACCCACCAGATCCGGGTGCACCTGGCCAGCCTGGGGCACCCGCTGCTGGCCGATACCATTTACGGCGGCAAGCTCATCGCGGGCGCGCAGCGGCAGATGCTGCATGCGCGCGCGCTGCATTTCGAAGATCCGGGCGGCCGCGGCGAAGTCGAATTCACCGCCGCGGCGCCCGCCGACATGACCCAGGTACAGGAAAGCATCGCATGGAACGCGTAGTGGCAGGCCTGCCGGTGGTGACCGGCCCGCAGTGGGCGGGCGTGAACTATTTCTGCACGACGCGCGCCGGCGGCGCCGGCGTTGCGCCGCACGACACGCTGAACCTGGGCCGGCGCGCCGGCGACGATCCCGACACCGTCGCGGAGAACCGGCGCCGGGTGCGCGCGGCCGTGCCGGACGAACCGCTGTGGCTGCGCCAGGTCCACGGCAGCGAGGTGGTGGATGCGGATCGCGCCGACCTGACCGAGGAGCCGGCGGTCGACGCCAGCGTCACCGCGCGTCCCGGCCGGGTGCTGGCCGTCATGGTGGCCGACTGCCTGCCCGTGGTGATCGCCGACGCGCAGGGCACGGTGCTGGGCGCGGCGCATGCCGGCTGGCGCGGCCTGTCGGGCGGCGTGCTCGAAAACACGCTGGCGGCCATGCGCGCCAAGGCGCCGCAGGCCGCCGGCTGGCGCGCCTGGGTGGGGCCGGGCATCGGCCCGCAGGCGTTCGAAGTGGGCCAGGACGTGCTGGACGCCTTCGTCGCGCAGGCCGAGGACGCGCGGCGCTACTTCATGCCGCGGCCCGAGCGGCCGGGAAAATGGCTGGCTGACCTCGCCGGTCTGGCCGATTTCCGCCTGCGCCGCGCCGGTGTAGAAGAAGTGCACCTGAGCGGCCTGTGCACCGTGGCTCAAGCGGACCGGTTCTTTTCCTACCGGCGCGATGGAGAAACCGGCAGAATGGCCTTGTTGGCCTGGCTCCAGCGGAATTCTTGATCTTTCGCAAGAAGACCGTTTGGGTTTGCGGTCTGCGCGGCAGCTCTCCTTGTATACCCGCATTGACAGGCCCTGACCCGGAATGCAACATCAATCGCGTAGTTTCGATAACAAGGTGTCGAAGTGAATGCCAATCTCTCCGCCGCAGGGCCCATTCCGGTGAGCGTGGCACCGGAAGCACTGGCCGACATACAGGCCGAATTCTCTCGCGAATGGCAACGCCTTTGCGATGATGCACGCCGCGGCGCGCTCGCCCCGCCGCCGGACCGCCGTTTCGCGGGCCAGGCCTGGGCCGCCAATCACTCGCACCTGCTGCTGGCGCACACCTATCTGTTGTCGGCTCGCGCCATGTCGCGCATGGTCGACGCCGCGCAGGTCAGCGAACCCTTGCGCGAGCGGCTGCGCTTTTCCATCATGCAGTGGGTCGACGCGCTGTCGCCGTCGAACTTCCTGGCGCTGAATCCGGACGCGCAGCAATCCATCGTCGAAAGCGCCGGCCGCGCGTTGAACGAAGGCCTGGCCAATCTGCTGGGCGACGTCAAGAAAGGCCGCATCACGCAGACCGACGAGACCAAGTTCGAGATCGGCCGCAACGTGGCGGTGACGCCCGGCGAGGTCGTGTACGAGAATCCGCTCTTCCAGCTGATCCAGTACGCGCCGTCCACCGCCACCGTGCACGAGCGCCCGCTGGTCATCGTGCCGCCCAACATCAACAAGTTCTATATCCTCGACCTGCAGCCCGAGAACTCCTTCGTGCGGCATGCCGTGGACCAGGGTTTCACCGTCTTCCTGATCTCGTGGCGCAATCCGGTCGCCAGCGACACCGACGGCGTGGACCGCGCCACCTGGTCCGACTACCTGGACAACGCGGTGCTGCAGGCGCTGCGGGTGGCCAGCGACATCACCGGCCAGCCGCAGGTCAACGCACTGGGTTTCTGCGTGGGCGGCACGATGCTGGCCTCGGCGCTGGCGCTGGCCGAAGCGCGCGGCGAACATCCGGTGGCCTCGCTGACGCTGCTGACGTCGCTGCTGGACTTCCACAACACGGGCGTGCTGAACGTGTTCGTCGACGAGGCCCACGCGCTTTTGCGCGACCATCAGCTGGGCAAGGGCGGGCTGATGCCGGGGCGCGAGCTGGCCACCACCTTCTCGTTCCTGCGGCCCAACGAACTGGTCTGGAACTACGTGGTCGGCAACTATCTGAAGGGCCAGACGCCGCCGGCCTTCGACCTGCTGTTCTGGAACGGCGACAGCACCAATCTGCCCGGTCCCTTCTTCTCCTGGTACTTCCGCAACACCTACCTCGAAAACAATCTGAAGGTGCCCGGCGGCGCGCAGGCCGCGGGCCTGCCGCTGGACCTGACGCGCCTGCAGATGCCGGCATACATCTTCGGCTCGCGCGAGGACCACATCGTGCCCTGGGTCTCGGCCTATGCGTCCACCCAGGTGCTGCGCGGTCCGCAGCGTTTCGTGCTGGGGGCTTCCGGGCATATCGCCGGCGTGGTCAATCCGCCGGCCAAGAAACGCCGCAGCTACTGGGTGGCGGACGAACTCGAACAACCGGGCCATTACCTGCCCGGCGATCCCAACGCCTGGCTGGCGCAGGCGGTGGAGCAGCCCGGCAGCTGGTGGCCGGACTGGACCCATTGGCTGGCCGGCCATTCCGGCAAGCAGGTCAAGGCGCGAACCAAGTTGGGCAACGCCAGGCACCGGCCGATCGAACCGGCGCCTGGCAGGTATGTGAAGGTCCGGGCAGCCTGAAACCGCGGATTGCGGTAGGCCCGGGGCAGTAAATCAATCAACGAGGCGTCCGTCGCACACAGGAGGAAATCCAATGAGCGGAAAACTGGCTTACGTTACAGGCGGGATGGGCGGGATCGGCACCTCAATTTGCCAGCGCCTGGCCAAAGATGGCTTTCGCGTGGTGGCAGGCTGCGGCCCCAGCCGCAATTACCAGCAGTGGCTGGACGAACAGGCCGCGCAGGGCTATACGTTCTACGCGTCCGTGGGCAATGTGTCCGACTGGGACTCCACGGTGGAGGCCTTCGAGCGGGTCAAGCGCGACCTCGGTCCGGTCGACGTGCTGGTCAACAACGCCGGCATCACGCGCGACGGCTTGTTCCGCAAGATGAGCGCCGACGACTGGCGCGCCGTCATCGACACCAACCTCAACAGTCTTTTCAACGTGACCAAGCAGGTGATCGACGACATGGTCGAGCGCCAGTGGGGCCGTATCGTCAACATCAGCTCGGTCAACGGCCAGAAGGGGCAGTTCGGCCAGACCAACTATTCCACGGCCAAGGCCGGCATCCACGGCTTCACCATGGCGCTGGCGCAGGAAGTGGCCAGCAAGGGCGTCACGGTGAACACCGTGTCGCCCGGCTACATCGGCACCGACATGGTCCGCGCCATCCGTCCCGACGTGCTGGAAAAGATCGTCGCCACCATTCCGGTGCGCCGCCTCGGCACCCCGGAGGAAATCGCGTCGATCACGTCGTGGCTGGCCTCGGATGAGTCGGGCTTCTCGACCGGAGCGGACTTCTCGCTCAACGGCGGCCTGCATATGGGCTGACGCACACGGGCCGCCGGCAGGCGGCCCCTGGCGCCGGACGGTCTCGGGGAGAGGGCCGTCCGGCATTACACTAACCTTATTCTAAGTCTTAGAGATCGCCCGATCCGGGGACAACCATGACGCAAGCACAAACCGGCGCCAGCCTGCGCCTGATTAAAAAGTACCCCAACCGTCGCCTGTACGACACCCGGACCAGCACCTACATCACGCTCGCCGATGTCAAGCAACTGGTCCTGGCCAACGAGGAGTTCCAGGTCGTCGACGCCAAGAGCAGCGAAGACCTGACCCGCTCCATCCTGCTGCAGATCATTCTCGAAGAGGAAAGCGGCGGCATGCCCATGTTTTCCTCGAACATGCTGTCGCAGATCATCCGTTTCTACGGCCACGCCATGCAGGGCATCATGGGTTCGTACCTGGAGAAGAACATCCAGGCCTTCATGGAAATCCAGCAGCGCATGGCCGAGCAGTCCAAGGGCCTGTACGGCAGCCAGTTCGGACCCGAGGCCTGGGCCCAGTTCATGAACGTGCAGACGCCCATGCTGCAGAACATGATGAACAACTACATCGACCAGAGCAAAAACCTGTTCGTGCAAATGCAGGACCAGATGCAGGACCAGACGCGCGCAATGTTCTCGACCTTCCCGTTCACGCCGGGCGGTACGCAGGGCCCGGGCCGCAAGTAGCCGCGCCGTCGCGCCACACCTTGAATGTGCACGCCCCTGCGGGGGCGTTTTGTTTTGCCGGCCGCCGCGCCGGGCCGCGAAGCGCGCTTGATCAAACGCAACGATCTCGGAATTTTCCCAGGCGCAGGTTCAGGGATATGTCAGTTGTTTTGGTTACATTAATGAAAACGGTTCTTGTTTATGTTTTTGAGCCGCCACTTCATTCGTGTCTCGAGGATTATGCACATGTTCAAGAAAGCCTTGGCCCTGGCCATCGTCGCGCTGAGTGCTTCCGCCGCGCATGCGGCCGAATACCCCATCGGCAAGCCGGTGGAGAAGGGCGGCATGGAAATCGGCGCCGTGTACCTGCAGCCGATCGAAATGGACCCGCCCGGAATGATGCGTCCGGCGAAGGATTCGGACGTCCACCTCGAGGCCGACATCCACGCCACCGCCGGCAACAAGACCGGTTTTCCCGAGGGCGAGTGGGTGCCTTACCTGGTCGTGAAGTACGAGATCCAGAAGGTCGGCAGCGACAAGATCCAGAAGGGCACCTTCATGCCCATGGTCGCCAACGACGGTCCGCACTATGGCGAAAACATCAAGCTGGAAGGTCCGGGCAAGTACAAGCTGAAGTACTCGATCCTGCCGCCGACGGCAGACAAGATGAGCCACTTCGGCCGCCACATCGACAAGGAAACCGGCGTGGGTCCGTGGTTCGAGCCGTTCGACCTGGAATATGAATTCGTCTTTGCCGGCACCGGCAAGAAGGGCGGCTACTGATCGTGAAACGCCTGCTCCGCGTCGCCGCCGCATTGCTGATCGGCCTGGCCGGCCTGGCCGGCACGGCGCCCGCGCGGGCGGCCGACCTGCCCACCTTCACCCTGAAGTTCAAGCCCGACGGCACGTTCGAGCCCGCCACGCTGGAAGTGCCGGCGGGCCGTTTCAAGATCGAACTCATCAACGAAAGCAACGAGCCGGTGGAATTCGAAAGCATTCCGCTGCGCAAGGAAAAAGTCCTGGGCCCGGGGGTGAAATCCTTCGTGGTGATCACCATTTCGCGCCCGGGCGAATATCCGTTCTTTGACGACTTTCACCAGAGCGTGAAAGGCACCCTGGTCGTCAAACCCAAGGAATAACGCGGTACCTATACATGGAACAGGTTCTATTCATCGTCTGGCGTGAAAGCGTCGAAGCCATGCTGGTGGTGGGCATTCTGTACACCTGGCTGCGCTCCACGCCGGAAGGCAAGCGCGGGCTGAACTACCTGTGGGGCGGCGTGGCCGGCGGCCTGGCCCTGGCCGTGGCGCTGGCGCTGGTGCTGCTGGGCGTGTCGTCCTGGCTCAGCGACGAAGGCCAGGAATGGTTCCAGGCCATCATGTCGCTGGCCGCCTGCGCGCTGGTGGTGCAGATGGTGGTGTGGATGAAGAAGCACGGCCGCACGCTCAAGGGCGAACTCGAAGGCGGCGCGCGGGCGTCCATCGCCAACGACAACTGGTGGGGTCTGTTCGTGCTGGTGGCCATCGCCGTGGCCCGCGAAGGCAGCGAAACCGTGGTGTTCCTGTACGGCACCGTGTCGGCCGGCAGCGACGGCAGCAGCATGCTGATGCTGGCGCTGGCCGGCATCGCCGGCTTCGCGATGGCGCTGCTGACCTTCTGGCTGCTGCAGCTGGGCGGCAAGCTCATCACGTGGCGCCGCTTTTTCCGCGTGACCGAAATCCTGCTGCTGCTGCTGGCCGGCTCGCTGCTGGTCGGCGGCCTGGACCACCTGATTTCCCTGGACGTGCTGCCCACGCTGGTCGATCCGGTCTGGGACAGCTCCTGGCTGCTGGACGACAGCACCGGCCTGGGCAAGGTGCTGGCCGACTTCGCCGGCTACCGCGCCTATCCCGCCCTGATCTCGGTGCTGTTGTGGGCGGCGTACTGGCTCGCCGTCTGGGCGCTGCTGCGCTGGGCCGATGCAAAGCCCGGCCGGGCGGCGTCCGCGGCCCGCAGCGCGTCCTGACCCGGAGCCGCACCGGACCGAACACTCGAAGGCTAGACCATGGCTGCTGCACTCGGGAGGGCGACCTCCCGTATCGCCGATTTCCTCCGCGACCATGCCCCGCTGCTGCGCAAACTGCAGTGGGGCATCGTCGCGATATACGCATTCCTGCTGATCGTGCCCGTGCTGCTGCCGCTGCCGGACAACGCGTCATCGGTGTTCAACAACCTGACCATCGTCGCGCAGTTCGCGTTCTGGGGCGTGTGGTGGCCGTTCGTGCTCATCTCCATGCCGATCCTCGGCCGCGCCTGGTGCGGTTGGCTGTGCCCCGAGGGCATGCTGACCGAATGGGCCAGCGAACGCGGCAAGGGGCTGGCGATTCCCAAATGGATACGCTGGGGCGGCTGGCCGTTCGTGGCGTTCGCGCTGACCACCATCTACGGCCAGCTCGTCAGCGTGTACCAGTATCCGCTGGCGGTGCTGGCGGTGCTGGGCGGTTCCACGGCGGCCGCCATGGTGGTCGGCTGGCGCTATGGCCGCAGCAAGCGGGTCTGGTGCAAATACCTGTGCCCGGTCAACGGCGTGTTCAACCTGCTGGCCAAGCTGGCGCCGTGGCACTTCAAGGTCGATGAAGAAAAATGGCGCCATCCCGTCATCCGCATCGAACCCATCAACTGCGCGCCGCTGGTGCCGCTGCGCCACATGAAGGGCGCGGGCGATTGCCATGTCTGTGGACGCTGCAGCGGCTACCGCGGCGCGATCCAGCTGACCCCGCGTTCGCCCGAAGAGGAAATCGTCCGCGTCGCCTCGGGCGATCCCTGGCAGACGGCGCTGCTGTGCTTCGGCATGATGGGCATCGCCATGGGCGCCTTCCTCTGGACCGCCAGCCCCTGGTACGTGACCGCCAAGCAATGGGCGGCCACGTGGCTGGTCGAGCACGACATCATGTGGCCGCTGCTGGACAACGCGCCCTGGTTCATCCTGACCCATTACCCCGAAGTCAACGACAGCTTTTCGTGGCTGGACGGCGCGGGCATCTTGCTGTTCGTCTTCGGCGCCGCGATCAGCGTCGGCGGCGCGGCCTTCCTGTCGCTGTGGATCGCCGACCGCCTGGCCCCGGCCGCGCCCGAGCCGGGCGAAACCGCGGGGCGCTGGGGCCGTCCGGGCCTGCACAAGCTGGCCCAGGCCCTGATCCCGTCGGCCGGCATCGGCGTGTTCCTGGGCCTGTCGGCCACCACCATCAACCTGCTCAAGCACGAAGGCGTGGAGGCCGCGTGGGCCGCGCCGGTGCGCTTCACGCTGTTGAGCCTGGCGGTGCTGTGGACGCTGCGCCTGTATGCGCGCCTGCTCAAGCCGCGCGCGGCCAGCGCCTGGCGCAAGGGCCTGGCCTGGCTGACGCTGGCGGCCGGGCTGGCGCCGTTCTGCATCGCCTGGGTGCTGTTCTTCGCGATCTGGTAGCCGGTCCCGGGGGGCTGCGATAAAGTGGAGGGCCGCTTCCACGACATCGCCTGCTCCCATGGCTTCATACGCTTTCCGCCTGCTCAATGTTTTTGCCGCCACCACGTTCGGCGGCAACCAGTTGTGCGTCTTCGAAGACGCGCGCGGCATGGACGACGCCACCATGCTCAATCTGGCGGCGCAATTCAACCTGTCCGAAACCACGTTCATCCTGCCGTCGCAGCGCGCCGACGCGCGCGTGCGCATCTTCACGCCGGGCTACGAAATGAAATTCGCCGGCCATCCCACCATCGGCACTTCGCAAGTGGTGCGCGACCTGTTCAAGACCGGCGATGCGCTGACACTGGAATTCACGGCCGGCGTCGTGCCGGTGACCGCGCAAGGCGACGCCTGGACCTTCACCGCGCCTTGCCCCGACGGCGTGCGCACCGCGCCGCCGACGCTGGGCCGGGCAGAGATCGCCGGCCTGGCCGGGCTGGACGAGTCGGACCTGCTGGACGACCCGATCTGGGTGGACACCGGCGCGGACCAGCTGCTGGCGCCGCTGGCCAGCGTGGACGCGGTGCGCCGCGCCGCGCCCGACGCCTCGCGGCTCGAGCGCTGGCAGGCCAACAGCCTGGATCGCAAGATCCTGTACGTGTTCGCCTTCGACGGAGACCGCAGGCAGGACGGCCGGCAGGTCGTGGTGGCCCGCTACTTCTACGCCAAGCCCGGCGGCGGCGTGAACGAGGACGCCGGCACCGGCTCGGCCTGCGCCAACCTGGGCGGCTGGCTGCGCCATCGCGGCCATGCCTTGCCCGCCAGCATCCTGGTGGAGCAGGGCGACCAGATGGGCCGCCCATGCCGGCTGCTGCTGGACGTCCAGGCCGACGGCCGCATCCAGGTGGGCGGGCGCGCGCTGGAGATCGGGCGGGGTGTCGTGGATATCTGATCGCGCTGTTGTCTTCCAGCGCCGGTTGCACTACCGTGAAACCAGACCATGTAGGGAGACCGCCCGATGAAACCGTCTGAAGCCCTGGACTCGAACCGCATCGTGATCCGGCGTGTGGTCGAATCCCATCGAGCCCGCAATGCCAGGGTTTTCGGTTCCGTGCTGTACGGCCTGGATACCGAAGGCAGTGATTTGGACATACTCGTCGACCCGACAGCGGAAACGACGCTGATGGACGTGGCCGCCATTCAAGTGGAATTGCAACGTCTGCTCGGCGTGTCGGTCGACGTGCTGACTCCCAAGGCTTTGCCCGATGCGTTTCGCAACCGGATTCTCTCCGAAGCCGTGCCGGTATGACGCAAGCGCAGCGCATCCCCGACTACCTCGCGCATATTCTGGAGGAGATCGCTCGCATCCATCGTTATACGTCCGACATGGATGAAGCCTCGTTCCTGGCCAATGAGCTGGTGCAGGACGCTGCCATTCGCAATATTGAGATCATCGGCGAAGCGTCGAACAAGATCCAGCGCACGGCGCCGGCATTTGCAGCGCGGCATGACGGCGTTCCTTGGCTCGTCATGTACACGATGCGAAATCGTGTCTCGCACGCTTATCACAATGTGGATTTGGAAATCGTCTGGAAGACGATTCAGAGCGACTTACCCGCCTTGCGCAAGCAGATCCATGGCGTGCAGGCCGATATCGCTCGCAACCCAGGCATGGAGTCCTGACGAAGCATTCACTGATCCGGGGCCCAAAGGCTTTGGGGCCGCGCATGGAACCGCAATAAAAAACGGCGCCCGCATATCGATGCAGGCGCCGTTTGCCGCTTCGGGCGCAGCCCGAAGCCATCTTGCCTTAACGCTTGTTCTTGGCAGGGTCGACCTTGACGTTGTTCATCACCTGCTTGACGCCTTCGACTCCGCGCGTGACGGTGGCGGCGTGATCGGCTTCGGCGGCGGTGCCGACGGTGCCGGTCAGGGTGACGACGCCGTTATTCGTTTCCACGGCGATGTCGAGCGCGCTCAGCTGCTTGTCGGCCACGAAGGCTGCCTTGACCTTGGTGGTCACGGTGGCGTCGGACGCATATTCACCCACGGACTGTTTCGGCTTGCCGTCGTCGGCGGCAAAGGCGATGGAAGTGAAGGCGGCGCCCGTGCCCAGTGCGGCGGCGGCGATCAGCTTGCGTAGTTCCATAGTCGTGCTCCTTGTTGATATGGTTGGGCGCGTTCGAGGCGCAACAGTGGTCGGAATGCCTTGGGTACGGGTTCTATTTCTTGCGGAATGCGCCGCCCAGGATGGACAGCAGCGCCAGTACCAGGAAGACGAAGAACAGGATCTTGGCGATGCCCGCGGCGCCGGCGGCGATGCCGCCGAAACCCAGGACAGCCGCGATGATGGCGATGACGAAGAAAACGACGGCGTAGTGCAACATGTCAGCTTCTCCTGGTGGGGTGAGGGATCAGGGATTGCGGTCGAAGAAGTCGCGGACTTCCTTCTCGGCTTCTTCCCGGGTCTTGCCGTAGCGCTCCTGGATCAGGCCCGCCAGGCGTTCGGCGTTGCCTTCGGTGCGGGTCAGCTCGTCATCGGTGAGTTCGCCCCAGGCCGCTTTCGCCTTGCCCGTCAGTTGTTTCCATTTGCCCGCGATGATGTCGTTATTCATGGTGACCTCTCCGTTTGCATGCGGCGGCGGGGTTTGCGGCCTACAAACCTTGCCCCCGCGGTTGAGTGGGACACTGATCAGTCGGCCTGTCTGGCGGATGCCGCCGGCGCAGGCCATGTGTTCAACGTACGGGGGGCCGGCAAGCGCTGTCAAACGCGGCTGTGGGCAAATGTAACAGCGCCGCGAGGGCGGCTTCGCGGAATTTCCGGCGGCAGGGGTTGCAGGCGCACTAGGGGCGCACGTTACATTCTGGCAACGTCTTGTCCGCTTTTGTGGGGAGGCTGGTAACGGGATCTACGGGCGGAGCCGGGCGCCGCGGCAGGGTATAGTCGTGGCGGAACCCGCGCGGGCGGAATGAAAGAGGAGCAGGGATGACGCAACGACTTTGCAGTGCGATCTTGTTGGCGCTGGCCGCGATGGCGGCGACGGGATGCGCGCAGGTGACGGACCGCTACCAGGCCAATGCGCCGGCGGCGGCCGCCGCCGGCTGAGCCGGGCCGCAAGCGGCCATGCATGAAAAAGGGGCGCCCGCGGGCGCCCCGTTGCATTGCGCCGACGCGCCGCTTCAGGCTTGCGCGATGCGGCCGGCGATATGCGCCAGCGCCTCTTCCACCTGGTCCACCAGGATCAGGCACAGGTCGCCCGGCGTCAGGCGCGCGAGCGCGGTGTCGATAGCCAGGAACTCGCCGTAGATCTCATCGACGCGCTTGCTGCGCGTGGCGTTGGCCAGGCCCTGCTGCAGCAGCG
Organism: Achromobacter sp. MUI-25009338; assembly: GCF_057359325.1. Classification (NCBI taxonomy): domain Bacteria; kingdom Pseudomonadati; phylum Pseudomonadota; class Betaproteobacteria; order Burkholderiales; family Alcaligenaceae; genus Achromobacter; species Achromobacter sp. MUI-25009338. The sequence continues at coordinate 4,399,901 of NZ_CM170627.1, read as the reverse complement.
CCAGCACCTCGCCGTCGGCGCGGCCGCGCTGGCACTGGTCCTGATAGAGCACCACCTCGTCGAAGGCCTCGCCCAGGATCTCGGTCTGCATGCGGATGTCTTCGTCGCGCCGGTCGCCGGCGCCGCTGATGACGACCGAGCGGCGCTTGGCCGGCATGGCGTCCACCGCGCGCACCAGCGCCAGGATGGCGTCGGGGTTGTGGCCGTAGTCCGCGATCACCGTGGCGCCGCGGTAGTCGAACACGTTGAAGCGTCCGGGCGCGGTCTGGGCGTCGTTGACGAAGCTGGCCAGGCCGCGGCGGATCACGTCCTCGCTCAGGCCCAGCGCCCAGGCCGCGGCGACCGAGGCCATGGCGTTCTCGACCTGGAAGCTGATCGTGCCGTTGCGCGTGAGCGGAATCGCCGCCAGCGGATAGCGCGTCTCCGCCGCGCCCTGCGCGGCCACGATCGCGTCGCCGTCGCGGTACACGGCGCGCAGGCCCTGCGCGCGGTGCGTGGCCATCACCGGATGGTTGCGGTCCTCGGCGAAGTAGGTGATGGAGCCCGGGCAACTCGCGGCCATTTCGGCCACGATGGGGTCGGCCGCGTTCAGCACGGCGGTGCCGTCGGGATGCACGTGCTGCACGATCACGCGCTTGACCACGGCCAGGTCCTCGACGGTGCTGATGTAGCCCAGGCCCAGGTGGTCGCCCATGCCGATGTTGGTGACCACGGCGACGTTGCAGCGGTCGAAGGCCAGGCCTTCGCGCAGGATGCCGCCGCGCGCGGTCTCGAACACGGCCGCGTCCACGTCGGGATGCATCAGCACGCTGCGGGCGCTGCGCGGGCCGCTGCAGTCGCCGGTGTCGATGCGCAGATTGTCCACGTAGACGCCGTCGGAATTGGTCATGCCGACCCGGTTGCCGGCCACGCCCAGGATGTGCGCGGTCAGGCGCACCGTGGTGGTCTTGCCGTTGGTGCCGGCCACCGCCACCACCGGGATGCGGCCGTCGTCGCCGTCGGCGTACATGTTCGCGATGATGGCCTCGCCCACCGCGCGGCCCTTGCCGAACGAGGGGTTCAGGTGCATGCGCAGGCCGGGCGCGGCGTTGACTTCGACCACGCCGCCGTGCTGGTCCTCGAGCGGATACAGCACGCTTTCGGCCACCACGTCCACGCCGCAGATGTCCAGCCCGATCATGCGGGCCGCGGACACCGCGCGCGCCGCCATCTCGGGATGCACTTCGTCGGTCACGTCCGTGGCCGTGCCGCCGGTGCTCAGGTTGGCGTTGTTGCGCAGCAGGATCAGGGTGCCGGCCGGCGGCACGGAATCGGCCTCGAAGCCCTGCTTCTTCAGCGTGGCCAGGGCGATGTCGTCGAAGCGGATCTTGGTCAGCGAGGTCGCGTGGCCGTCGCCGCGCAGCGGGTCGGCGTTGACCTGGTCGACCAGCTGGCGAATGGTGTGCTGGCCGTCGCCGGTGACCTGCGGCGGGTCGCGGCGCGAGGCCGCCACCAGCGAGCCGCCCACCACCAGCAGGCGGAAGTCATGGCCCGGGATGTAGCGTTCGACGATGACCTCGGCGCTGATCTCCTCGGCCGCCTCGAACGCCTGGATCACGCGCTCGCGGGTCTCGATATTGACCGCCACGCCGCGTCCCTGGCTGCCGTCGCGCGGCTTGACCACGACCGGGCCGCCCAGCTCCTGCGCCGCGGCCCAGGCGTCTTCGGCGGTGGTGACCGAGCGTCCCATCGGCACCGGCACGCCGGCGGCGTCCAGCAGCATCTTGGTCAGGTCCTTGTCCTGCGCGATGGATTCGGAGATGGCGCTGGTCCTGTCGGTTTCCGCGGCCTGGATGCGGCGCTGTTTGCTGCCCCAGCCGAACTGCACCATGCTGCCCTGCGTCAGGCGGCGGTAGGGAATATTGCGCGCGACCGCGGCGTTGACGATGGAGCCGGTGCTGGGGCCCAGGCGCACGTCTTCGTCCAGCTCGCGCAGGCGCCCGAGGGCGTCGGCCAGGTCGAACGGCGCGTCGTCCAGCGCGGCGCGCACCAGCGTCTGCGCCAGCTCCATGGCCAGCCGGCCGACTTCCTCCTCGCTGTATTCCACCACCACCTGGAACACGCCGGGCTCGATGGTGGAGGCGACGCGGCCGAACGTGACTGGGCAGCCGGCGTGGGCCTGCAGCGTCAGCGCGACGATCTGCAGCACGTGGGCGATGGACACCGCGCCCTGGTGGCCTTCGGGGCGCAGCACCCCGGTCTGCGGCAGCCGCGCGCGCAGGCGCGCTTCGAACTCGGGCAGGTTGTCGATGGAGCACTCGGCGTCGGCGCAGGAGACGATGGCCTCGATCGCCGTGTTCTTGCTCCACAGATTGGGACCGCGCAAGGCTCGGATACGGGAAACTTCCATGGCAGGTATTCCTGTCTAGCTCGCGCGCGCCCGCGCGATGCGCAGGGCGCGCGCGGATATTGTCAGTATTGCTGAATCCAGCGGCGGACCAGGTCGATGGTGGGGCCGGAGAACGCCTCGTCCGATTGCAGCAGGATGAAGTCGCCCGCGACGATGCCCTTGAGCAGGCTGTCGATCGCCTTGCCGTGGTCGGGCTCGTCCAGCACTTCCTGCACCCGCGAACCCTGCGCCAGGCCCTGGCGCAGCAGCGCGCGCGCCTGGCCCGGCGGGCGCTTGCTCCGCACCGTGAGGTCGTCGTAGAGCACCACGCGGTCGAAGGCGTCGCCCAGCAGCCTGCCTTGTTCGACCAGGTCCTGGTCGCGCCGGTCGGCGCCGGCCGAATAGGCGGCGGCGCGGCGCGCCGACGGGAACTGGTCGATGGCGGCGATCAGCGGGCGCAGGGCCGAGGCGTTGTGCACGTCGTCGACCACCACGGTGCTGCCGTTGCGTTCGAACAGCGTGAACTGCCAGGGCGCGTCGGCCTGGTCGATGTCGAAGGTCTCGATGCCGGCGCGGATCAGTTCGACCGGAATGTCCAGCGCCCAGGCCGCGCCGACCGCGGCCAGCACGTTCTCGACCTGGAAGGCCACGCGCCCGCCGTGGGTCAGCGGAATGGCGGCCACGGCGGCCAGCTTTTCCTCGCGCGCGCCTTGCGCCAGCACGATGGCGCCGTCGCGCACGAACACGGCGCGGCCATCCTGGGCCAGGTGCGCGGCGATGGCGGGCAGGGCGGGGTCGATGCCGAAGAAGATCACCGCGCCGTCGCACAGCTCGGCCATCTCCACCACTTGCGGATCGCGCGCGTTGAGCACCGCCGCGCCGCCGGGCAGCACCACGTCGACCTGGGTGCGGAACACATTGAACATGCGCTCCGTGTCGTTGATGTCGAAGTCGCCCAGGTGGTCGGCGTCGTCGATATTGGTGACCACGCCGACCTGGCAGCGGTCGTAGGAAAGGCCCTGGCCCAGGATCACGCCGCTGTCGTTCTCGATGACGGCGGCGTCCAGGTTGCGGTTCATCAGCAGGCGCGTGCCGGAATCGAAATCGGCGCGGTCGCCTTTCTGCACCAGGCGGCGGTCGAGGTACAGGCCCTCGCTGCAGGCCAGGCCGGTGCGCTTGCCCGACAGGTGCAGCAGTCGCGCCACCAGGCGCGCCACCACGGTCTTGCCGTTGGTGCCGGTCACGCCCACGATGGGGATGCGGCCGCTGTCGCCCTCGGGGAACAGGTGGTCGACGATGGCGCGGCCCACCGGGCGCGGCGCGCCGTCGGCCGGCTTCAGGTGCATCAGCAGGCCGGGGCCGGCATTGACCTCGACGATGGCGCCGCGCTGCTCGTCCAGCGGGCGCGAGATGTCTTCGGCCACCAGGTCCACGCCGGCGATGTCCAGGCCGACGATGCGCGCGGCCAGGGTCACGGTGGCGGCGACGCTGGGATGCACGCGGTCGGTCACGTCGAAGGCGACGTTGCCGCTGCGCTGCACCAGCACGCGCTGGCCTTCGGCCGGCACGCCGTCCTCGGACAGGCCCTGGCGCGCGATCTCCAGGCGCGCCGCCGAATCCAGGCGCACCGGATTCAGCGGGTGGTTTTCGGTGCGGCCGCGGCGCGGGTCGGTATTGATCTGGCTGTCGATCAGCTCGGCGATGGTGGACTTGCCGTCGCCCGTCACCCAGGCCGGCTCGCCGGCGGCGGCGGCCACCATGCGGTCGCCGACCACCAGCAGGCGGTGCTCGTTGCCCAGCACGAAGCGTTCGACGATCACGCCGCTGCCTTCGTCCACCGCCACGCGGTAGGCCGATTCCACTTCCTCGCGCGTGACCAGGTTGGTGAATACGCCGCGGCCGTGGTTGCCGTCATAGGGTTTCACGACCACCGGCAGGCCGATGTCCTCGGCCGCCGCCCAGGCGTCTTCCGCGCTGTCGACCAGGCGGCCTTCGGGCACCGGCACGCCGCAGGTGGACAGCAGCTCCTTGGTCAGGTCCTTGTCGCGCGAGATGCCTTCGGCGATGGCGCCGGTGCGGTCGGTCTCGGCCGTCCAGATGCGGCGCTGCGCCGAGCCGTAGCCGAACTGCACCAGGTTGCCCTCGAACAGGCGGATGTACGGGATGTCGCGGTCGTCGGCCGCGTCCACGATACAGGCGGTGCTGGGACCCAGGCAGTGCTGGTCGATCAGGCCGCGCAGCTTGGAGACGGCGGCGGGCACGTCGTAGGGGCGGTCTTCGATGGCGGCCATGACCAGGTCGCGCGCCTCTTGCAGCGCGGCGCGGGTGACCTGTTCCTGCCAGGCGCGCACGACCACCTTGTAGACGCCGCGGGTGGAGGTTTCGCGGGCCTTGCCGAAGCCGCCGCGCAGCCCCGCGAGGTTCTGCAGCTCCAGCGTCACGTGCTCCAGGATGTGGCCCGGCCAGGTGCCTTCGCGCACGCGGGACAGGAACCCGCCCCGCACGCCCGGGCTGCAGCGGTGCTCGATCAGCGTGGGCAGCCATGCGGTCAGGCGTTCGTAGAAGCCGGGAATCGTGTTGGAGGGATAGTCCTCCAACTCTCCGATATCCACCCATGCTTCCAGAACCGGGCGATACGTCCAAATGTTCGGGCCGCGCAAAGCCACGACATCGAGAAATTCAATGTCTTTCTTTTTCATGTTTTAATTTGCTGAAGAAGCAGGTTGGCACGCGCGGACGCCCCTATGCTAGACCGCGAATTTATTGGGGTTGCGCCTTTAGAATAATGCCAACGAGTCGGGGGATCCCAGATATTCCTAATTAGAAAAATCGGCTGATACTATACGACGCCTTCAGGGCGTTAACTCGTTGTGTTGTAAGGAAGGGACACGTTTCCCGCCCCTCCCGGTGGCGAACCGGTGGCCTCGTAGGGCAGAGTCCTGGCCCGGTATGCGCTTCAATGAAAAAAACACACCTGTTTTCCGGCTTGGCCGCTGCCGTTCCTGCCCGCTGGCAGGATGAAATCCGCGCCGAACTGGCCGATGGCGAGAGCCTGCTCGCCTGGGTCGAGACCGATCTGGACGCCCGTCTGCAATTCCGGCCCGGCCTGGTCGCCGCCACCGACCGACGCCTGCTGGCCCGTCGCGCCGACGACGCCGGCTGGGAATCCTGGGCCTATGGCCCCGGGCTGAAGCTGGGCCTGAGCGACCACGCCGGCGCCGCGCTGCTGGAGCTGCACGACGACGCCGCCCGCCTGGGCGCGTGGCGCTTCACCCTGGCCCGCAACCCGGCCGCGCTGCGCCTGCTGGCGCAGTTCGAGGCCCAGCAGGCCATCCGCCTGTCCGGCCGCCCCGCCGAGGAGCCGGCCGAACGCACCTGTACGATCTGCAACAACGCCATTCCCGCGGGGGCGCAGGAGTGCCCCACGTGCAAGCAGGAACAGGCGGCGCCGTCCTCCACCTGGGCGCTGCTGCGCCTGTGGCGTTTCGCGCGGCCCTACCGCGGCCCGCTGCTGGCCGGTTTCCTGCTGACGCTGATGGGCACGGCGGCCACCCTGGTGCCGCCGTACCTGACCATGCCGCTGATGGACGACGTGCTGATCCCGTTCCAGAACGGCGCGCCCATCGACTACGCCAAGGTCCGCCTGTACCTGGGCGGCCTGCTGGCGTCGGCCTTCCTGGCCTGGGGGCTGGGCTGGGCCCGCACCTACATCCTGGCCTGGGTCAGCGAGCGCATCGGCGCCGACCTGCGCACCACCACCTACGAACACCTGCAGCAGCTTTCGCTGGAATACTTCGGCGGCAAGCGCACCGGCGACCTGATCTCGCGCATCGGCAGCGAGACCGACCGGATCTGCGTGTTCCTGTCGCTGCACCTGCTGGACTTCGCCACCGACATTCTGATGATCGTCATGACGGCGGTGATCCTGGTGTCGATCAATCCCTGGCTGGCGCTGGTCACGCTGGTGCCGCTGCCCTTCATCATCTGGATGATCCACGCGGTGCGCGACCGGCTGCGCCACGGCTTCGAGAAGGTCGACCGCATCTGGTCGGAAATCACCAACGTGCTGGCCGACACCATACCCGGCATCCGCGTGGTCAAGGCCTTCGCCCAGGAAAAGCGCGAGGTCGCGCGTTTCCGCGAGGCCAACAACCGCAACCTGGAAGTCAACGACCGGGTCAACACCACCTGGTCGCTGTTCTCGCCCACGGTCACGCTGCTGACCGAAGTCGGCCTGCTGGTGGTGTGGATCTTCGGCATCTGGCAGGTGTCGCAAAAGCAGATCACCGTCGGCGTGCTGGCCGCGTTCCTCGCGTACATCGGCCGCTTCTACACGCGCCTGGATTCGATGAGCCGCATCGTGTCGGTCACGCAGAAGGCGGCCGCCGGCGCCAAGCGCATCTTCGACATCCTGGACCACGTCTCCAGCGTTCCGGAGCCGCAGAATCCGGCCCGGCTGCCGCACATCGACGGCCGCATCGAACTGCGCGACGTGGGCTTTCGCTACGGCAACCGCCAGGTCATCCGCGGCCTGAACCTGAACATCGAGCCGGGCGAGATGATAGGCCTGGTCGGCCACAGCGGTTCGGGCAAGAGCACGCTGATCAACCTGATCTGCCGCTTCTACGACGTGTCGGAAGGCGCGGTGCTGGTCGACGGCGCCGACATCCGTTCGGTGCGCGTGGCCGACTACCGGCGCAACATCGGCCTGGTGCTGCAGGAGCCTTTCCTGTTCTTCGGCACCATCGCCGAGAACATCGCCTACGGCAAGCCCGAGGCCACGCGCGACGAGATCGTGGCCGCGGCGCGGGCCGCGCACGCGCACGAGTTCATCCTGCGGCTGCCGCACGGCTACGACTCGCTGGTGGGCGAGCGCGGCCAGGCGCTGTCGGGCGGCGAGCGCCAGCGCATCTCGATCGCGCGCGCGCTGCTGATCGACCCGCGCATCCTGATCCTGGACGAGGCCACCTCGTCGGTCGACACCACCACCGAAAAGGAAATCCAGAAGGCGCTCGACAACCTGGTGCGCGGACGCACCACGATCGCCATCGCCCACCGCCTGAGCACGCTGCGCAAGGCCGACCGGCTGGTGGTGCTGGACCGCGGCCAGATCGTGGAGCAGGGGCCGCACGAGGAACTCATGGCGCGCGAGGGCGCCTACTACCGGCTCTATCAGGCGCAGGCGCGCCAGGCCGAGGCCGACGCCCAGGCGTCGGGCAGTGAAGACATGGCCGCCGTGGCCTGACGCCAACCGGGATGACCGCCATGACCCTGCCGCCGTTTCAATTGCGCCGCAACGCCTTCGGGCGCCTGGAGTTCCAGTCCGCCGAGGGCGACGTCCACGAGGGCGTCATCCCGGTGCGCGCCTTCCCGATCAGCGAGGCCGGCCGCGGCCTGTCGCTGGTGACCGGCGAAGGCCGCGAACTGCTCTGGATCGAACAGCTGTCCGATCTGCCCGCCTCCGCGCGCGCGCTGGTCGAAGAAGAGTTGCAGCGCCGGGAATTCATGCCCGAGATCCGCAAGCTGGCCAGCGTGTCCAGCTTCGCCACGCCCAGCGTCTGGAAGGTCGAAACCGACCGCGGGCCGACCTCGTTCACGCTGCGCGGCGAAGAGGACATCCGGCGCCTGAGCCCGCAGACCCTGCTGATCGCCGACAGCCACGGCATCTTCTATCTGGTGCGCGACATCCAGTCGCTGGACAAGCACAGCCGCAAGCTGCTGGACCGGTTTCTGTAGGATGGGTGCAGCGCGAGAATTCTTGAGCAAGAACTCCAACATCCAACGCGCGAAACCCATCAGGCGGCGCAGCCGCCGCCTTTCGCGGCAGACGCAAATACCGGCTGCCACCGGCCGATGGGTTACGCGCGTTCGATGATCGGGTTCTTGCCCAGGAACTGCCGCGCTGCACCCATCCTACGTGCCTTGGCCTGCACGCCTGCGTCCGCGCCGACGTGGGCGTGTAGGATGGGTGCAGCGCGAGAGCCCTTAAGCAAGAACACCGATCGCGAGCGCGCGAAACCCATCAGGCGGCGCAGCCGCCGGCTTCCGCGGCAAGATCCAAGCGCCGGCTCCCGCCACGCCATCCACCTCAACCCACCCGCTTGAACGGCGTGTGCGTTTCCAGTTCTCCAAGATAATCCGCCACCGCAACCGTCTCTTCGTCCAGAAAGCCCCGTATCGCGTCGGCGAAGCCGGGGTGGGCGACCCAGTGGGCCGACCAGGTGGGGGTGGGCAGCAGGCCGCGCGCCATCTTGTGCTCGCCCTGCGCGCCGCCCTCGAAGCGGGCGATGCCGTTCGCGATGCAATAGGCGATCGACTGCATGTAACAGGTCTCGAAATGTAGCCCCGGCACGTGCTCGGTCGCGCCCCAGTAGCGGCCGTAGAGCGCGTCGCCGCCGGCCAGGTTGAGCGCGGCCGCCACCGGTACGCCGTCGCGCTGGGCCAGGATCAGCACGAAGGCCTCGGGCTGTTCGCGATGCGCGCGTTCGAAGAATTCGCGGCTCAGGTAGGGCGGGTTGCCGTGGCTGAAGTAGGTGCGGCAGTAGCACTCGTAGAAAAAGCCGAGTTCGGCCGCGCCGATCTGCTCGCCGCGCAGCCAGCGGTAGTCCAGGCCGGCGGCGGCGACCTTCTTGCGGTCCTGCCGGATTTTCTTGCGCTTGTCGTGGCTCATCGCGGCCAGGAAGGCCTCGAAGTCCGCATAGCCCGGGTTGGTCCAGTGGAACTGCACGCTTTCGCGCACCATGAAGCCGGCCGCGCGCAGCGCGCGCAGGTCGGCGTCGTCCGGAAACAGCAGGTGCAGCGAGGACACGCCGATTTCTTCGGCGAAGGCGACCAGCCCGCGCACCAGCGTGTCGCGGTCCTCGTCGGTGCGCGCCAGCAGCCGCGGGCCGGTCACCGGCGTGAACGGAATGGCCGACAGCAGCTTGGGGTAGTAGCGCATGCCGTGGCGCTGGAAGGCGTCGGCCCAGGCGTAGTCGAACACGTACTCGCCGCGGGAATGCGATTTGAGGTAGAGCGGCGCGGCCGCGGCCAGCGCGTCGTCCCGCCACAGCGCCAGGTAGTGGGGCGCCCAGCCGGTTTGGGGCGCGGCGCAGCCGGTCTCGTGCAGCGCGTGCAGGAAGGCGTGGCGCAGGAAGGGCTGGTCGCCCGCCAGGGCATCCCACTGTCCGGCGTCGATGCGGGCCAGGTCGGTTTCTATGGTCAGGCGCAGGGAATCCATAGGCGGATGATAAAGTCTCCGTGCTTGCACGGCGTTGAAGCCGTGGCGTTTTTTGGCGAGGCGCCGTTTTCCGGCGCGGGATGGAGTATGGATATCAAGACGGCGCCGCCGGCTGGCGGCAATGGGCGCGATTGCCTGCGCGGACAGGCCCTGGCGGCGCTGGCCGCCACGGCGTGGCAGGACAAGCTGGCCGCGGTGCGCGCCATTTCGGACGCCGCAACGCTGGACTGCGACGCGGTGTTCACGCCCGACGCCGCGCTGCCGGGCCGCCCGGCGCGGCCGCCGCTGGTGGCGCCGTCCGAAGTCCGGCAGCGTTCCATGGCCACGCAGGAAGGGCGCGCGGCGCTGCTGCACGCCCTGGCCCATATCGAGTTCAACGCGATCAACCTGGCGCTGGACATCATGTGGCGCTTCGAAGGCATGCCCGAGGCCTTCTATCGCGACTGGCTGCGCGTGGCGCGCGAAGAGGCGTATCACTTCGACCTGCTCAGGCAGCGCCTGGAGGCCCTGGGCCACGCCTACGGCGATTTCCCCGCCCACAACGGCCTGTGGGAAATGGCGGAGCGCACGCGCGACGATCTGCTGGCGCGCCTGGCGCTGGTGCCGCGCACGCTGGAGGCGCGCGGCCTGGACGCCTCGCCGCAGATCCGCGACAAGCTGGCCGGGGCCGGCGACCGCGAAAGCGCGGCCATCGTCGACATCATCCTGGCCGACGAGATCGGCCACGTCGCCATCGGCAACGCCTGGTACAAGCGCCTGTGCGAACAATCTGGCCAGGACCCCGTCGCCTGTTACGCGGAACTGGCCAGGCGCCACGGCGCGCCGCGCCTGCGCGGGCCGTTCAACCTGGAGGCGCGCCGCGCCGCCGGCTTCGACGACGCCGAGCTCGCGGCGCTGCAGGAGGGCTGAACCCATGCGCAAGCGTATCCCTGCCCACGCCTTGCTGGCCTGCGCCGCGCTGGCGCTGCCGGCTTTCGCGGCCCAGGCCGCCGAGCCCTTCGCGGCCTGCCTGGCGCAGCTGCGCGGGCCGGCCCTCAAGGCCGGCGTGTCGGGCGCGACCTTCGACACCCATACCGCGGGCCTGGCGCCCGACATGGCGGTGATCGGCCTGCTCGACGCGCAGCCCGAATTCAAGACGCCCATCTGGGACTACATGGCCGGACTGGTCGACGACGAACGCGTGGCCGACGGCCAGGCGGCGATGGCGCGCTGGCAGGCCGAGCTGCAGCGGGCCGCCTCGCGCTATGGCGTGGACCCGGCCACCGTGGCCGCCGTCTGGGGCGTGGAAAGCAATTACGGCCGCACGCTGGGCGGACGGCCGCTGCTGGTCTCGCTGTCGACGCTGTCCTGCTTCGGCCGCCGCCAGGCCTATTTCCGCGGCGAGTTCTATGCCACCCTGAAAATCATCCAGGACGAGGGCATGGCGCCGGAACGCCTGACGGGGTCCTGGGCCGGCGCCTTCGGCCAGACCCAGTTCATGCCGTCCACCTACCTGCGGCTGGCGGTGGATTTCGACGGCGACGGCCGCCGCGACCTGGTCGACAGCGTGCCGGACGCGCTGGCCTCGACCGCCAATTTCCTCAAGCGCGCGGGCTGGAACCCGGCCCTGGACTGGGGCTACGAGGTCCGGCTGCCCGCCGGCCTGGACGCCGGCGTGTCCGGCCGCAAGAACAAGCGCCCGATGTCCTATTGGGCGCAGCGCGGCGTGGCGCGCGCGGACGGCCGGCCCTTGCCGGCGGGCGACGCGCCGGCCGGCCTGCTGCTGCCGGCGGGACGCAACGGTCCGGCCTTTCTGGTCACGCGCAATTTCGACGCCCTGTATTCCTACAACGCCGCCGAAAGCTACGCGCTCGCCATCGCCCATTTGTCGGACCGGCTGCGCGGCGGCGGGCCGCTGGTCCAGGCCTGGCCGACCGACGACCCGGGCCTGTCGCGGGCCCAGCGCCGCGAACTGCAGCGCCTGCTGATCGCGCGGGGCCATGACGTGGGCGAGCCCGACGGCATGATAGGCGCGCGCACCCGGGCCGCCTTGCAGGCGGCGCAGCGCGAGCTGGGCCTGCCCGCGGACGGGCGCGCCGGCCTGAAGTCGCTGCAGGCGCTGCGGGCGGCCCAGCCCAAGGCGGCCGACTGAAACGGCCGGCAACGACAAGCTTTGCAAAGATCTGCAACCGCGAGCGCCGGATGACGCCCGCCGCGCCGGACTCGGGCCTATACTGGTTTTCCGATTTTTCTGGAGCACGATGATGAGCCTATTGGATACCTTGGCCTCGATGGCCGGCGGCAATCAGCAAGGGGGCTCGGCGTCGCTGTTGCCCGCGCTGATCGAGCAGTTGAACAACTACCCGGGCGGACTGGCGGGACTGATCGCCGCCTTCCAGAAGGGCGGCCTGAGCGAGATCGTTTCCTCCTGGGTAAGCACCGGCCAGAACCTGCCGGTCAGCGCCGACCAGCTGGGCTCGGTGCTGGACCCCGGCGTGGTCAATGAGCTGGCCGCCAAGACCGGCCAGGACACGAATTCGGTGCTGGGCTCGCTGGCCTCGCTGCTGCCGCAGCTGGTGGACCAGGCCACGCCCGACGGCGCGGTGCCGGCCAGCCCGCAGTTCAACCCGGCCGACCTGCTGGCCTCGCTGTCGGGCATGTTCGGCAACCGCGCGGGCTGATTCCCATCGCCCGGCAGTCCCAGCCTGCATCTTCCGGCCGGCGGCGCCTGTTGTGCGGCCTGGGCCTGGCGGCGGCCGCCGCCGGCCTGCCCGCATGCGCGCCCGCCTGGTCGCCGCAAAGCACGTTCTGGCAGTTGTGGCCCAGCCACCTGGACCTGGCGCCGCAGGCATGGCGCGAACGCATCGCCGCCATGCACGGGCTGGGTTTCCGCGAGATCGTCATCCAATGGGTGGGCGCCAGCGGCGGACCCCGGCCGTGGCAGCTGCCGGCCGCCACGCTGGGGTTGATCTTCGACGAGGCCGAGCGCCTGGGCATGGGCCTGCAGCTGGGCCTGCCCTACGACGAGCGCTGGTGGCGGCAGCTGGGCGATCCCGACGACGCGGCGCTGGCCGCATTCCTGCAGGCGGCGGGCGCGGCCGCGCTGGACTATGCCGGCTCCTCGCCCTGGCCGCGGCGCGCGGCGTTTCGCGGCTGGTACATCCCTTACGAAATCGAGCAGCACAGCTGGGCCGCGCCGCAGCGCCGCCAGCGCCTGCGCGAATGGCTGGCCGGCCTGTGCGCGCCGCTGGCGCAGCAGGCCGGCGCGGCCCTGCCGATCTCCACCTATCACAGCAAGCTGCCCGGGCCGTTGAGCCTGGCCGACCTGTGGAGCGAGCTGCTGGACGCGGCGCCGCTGCATCCCATGCTGCAGGACGGGGTGGGCGTGGCGGGCATGGCCGCCTACGATGCGCTGGAGCCGCTGCACCGCATGCTGCTGGCGCGGCGCGCGCCGTTCGACCTGATCGTGGAACTGTTCGAGGAACTGCCCTCGGAACGGCAGGACGGCACCACCTTCCGCGCGCGCTCGGCCGAGGCCGCGCGCGTCCGCAGGCAGCTGCGCATCGCGCGCGGCTATCGCGCGCAGCGCGTGGTCGCCTTCGCCGCCGATCCCTGGCTCATCGGACCCACGCCCGAGGCCGAGCGCCTCAGGCGGCAATGGCCGCCGTAGCGCCGCGGCGCGTCAATACGACAGCGTCATGTTCATGAACCAGCCCTTGGCGCGGTCGCTCGCGCCGCCGCCGATGCTGGCCCGGTACTGCACGCCCAGGTCCAGGTAGGAGCGGGGCGCGTTGTAGTGGTCTTCGCGGAACCAGTAGCGCACGTTGAAGCCCGGGCCCACGCCCAGCGACCAGGAACTGTCGTGATTGGACAGGACCACGGACTGGCTGCCATAGAGCGGCATGTCGTCCAGTTTGGCTACGTCTTTCTGCCACAGCCAGTCCGCGCCCACCACCGCGTAGGGGAACAGCACCAGCTTGTCGCTGATGGCGGTCGCGCGGAAGCTGCGGCCCACGCGCAGCTCGCCGGACAGGAAAGCCTGCTCGCGCTTGAGGCGGCCGGAGGCGCTGCCCAGTTCCTGCTGGCGGTTGCCGCGCGAGTCCACCGAATAGGCGGTATAGCGCGCGCTGTTGTCGTCCCAGGCATAGCCGGCCTGCGCGTAGCCCTCGATGGTGAGCCAGCTGGGCGTGTCCACGCGCAGTTCGCGGCCCTGGTAATAGCCATAGGTGACGTAGGTCATCCATCCGCCGGCGTTGCCGTTGAGCTTGTAGCGCGCCACCGCGCTCTGGTCGTCCAGGCCGGGGTATTGCTGGTGGAAGGCCTTTTGCGCATTGCACTGGACCGAGCTGGATTCGGGATAGGCATAGCCCTGGCGCGTGGCCGAACCCAGGTAGAAGCGGCGTTCGATGCCGAAGGTCACGCCGGTGTCGGCCAGCAGGTAGCGCAGGCCCAGCGCGCCGATAGTGCTGGGGATGCCCGAGGCCGTGCGGTTGTCGCGGAAGCGCTCTTCGTCGTCGCGTTCGTCCGGCGTGCGTTCGCCGGTGCAGGGGTCGACGTTCTGGCGCGATTCGTAGGTGCTGCCGCTGTCGTGCAGCGTGTTGGAGCTGCGCGCATAGGCTTCCAGCATGCCCCAGCGGTTGTTCAGTTCGGGCGGGCGCCAGAAGATCTCGGCGGTGCTGAACACCACGTCGCCGGGCGTGTTGATGGCGGCCCCGCCCAGGCTGGAGCTGGCCGGCCGCGCGCCGCGGTACGAGGCTGAGAACGACGCGCCCCATTCGCGCGACAGGTTGGCGATGGCGCTGCGCGTGTTGTAGCGCTCCAGCGGGTTCAGCCCCAGCAGGCCGGCGTCGTCCTGGTCTATCGCCTGCTTGAGGGTATCGGTGGCGGCGCGGTTGTCTCCCATCGCCGATTGCGCATAGGCCTGGTCCAGGATGAGGCGGGGCGGGGCCTTGCCGGTGGCGCGCGCGGCGGCGAAATCGTCCGCCGCGCCGGCCGGCTGGCCCAGGCGCTGGCGCACGTAGCCGCGTTGCGCCAGCAGTTCGGCCGAATCCGGCTGGCGGGCGATCTCGTCGTCCAGCAGGGCGCGCGCCTCGGCGGCCTGGGCCGGATTGCCCGCGGCCAGCGTGGTCGTCAGCAGACGGGCGTAATCCGGATTGCCGGGCGCCTGCGCCACGGCCTCGCGGGCCTGCGCGATGGCCTGCTGGTATTCGCCACGGTCGTAGGCGGCATAGGCGCCGGCGGCGGCCTCGCTGCCCGGGGCGGGAGCCGGCGGCATCCGGCTGGCGGCGATCTGCCGCTGCAAGTCCTGCTTGCGCGCGCGCAGCGCGGCCTTGTTGGGCGCGCCCAGCGCCAGCGCGCTGTCGACGGCGCGGCCGGCGGCTTCGAACTGCTGCTGCGCGCCCAGCGATTCCACCCACAGCAACGCCCATTCTCCCTGCGACGGCACGGCGCGGAAGGCGCGCTCGGCGCCGGCGGCGGCCGCAGCGTAATCGTGGCGCGCATAGTCCGCGTAGGCGCGCGCAGCCACGGGATAGGCGCGCTGGTAGGCGGTCCTGGGGGCGGGGCGGGCGGCGGTCCTGGGCGCCGGTTGCGCGGGCTGCTGCGCGGATTGCGGCGCGGGCGTGCGCACGGCGGCGGCCGGCGCGGCCCGCAGGCCGGCCAGGGCCTGGCGCAGTTCGGGCGTGCCCAGGCCGTCGGCGATCGCGCGGTCGGCGGCGCGCGCCGCCTCCTGGCGCTTGCCCTGTTTCTCCAGCGCGTAGACCAGGAGCAGCCGCAGCCGCGCCACGTCGGGCCGCAGCCGGATGGCGTTCTCCGCCATGACCTGGGCGGTTTCGTAGTGGCCGGCGTCGTACTGTTTGTAGGCCTGGTCGGCGAGCTGGTAGGCGTCGCCGTCGAGCGGCCGTTCGGCGGCGCCGGCCGCCGCCGCGCACGTCAGCAGGGCGGCGATCGCCAGCGAGCGGGAAAGAATAGTCATGGCGAAGACGGCTTGTGGGAGGGCGGGTCGGCCGGGGCGCCTTGCTGGAACGAGAGCGCTTCGTGCAAGGTATGCGGGTCCAGCGAGCCCTGTTCCATCAGGATCTCGCCGAGCGGGCGTTTCTCGCGCGACTGGATCTCCAGCGCGCGTTCCAGCGCGGCGTGGTCGATGGCCTGCCACGACAGCAGCAGGTCGCCCAGGCGCTGGCGCTGCTGGCTCAGCTGGTCGGTGGACGGGAAGTCGTGCATGGTCTTGTCCCACGCCAGGCGCTTGCCGGTGATCAGATGGCCGATGAACAGCCGCCACGCGCGCGCCGCCGCCATGGCGTTGATGAAGTTGCCCACGATCATCCGCGGCATGGAAAGCAGGGCGTGCTCCCAGCCGTACATGCGGTTGACGAAATAGGCACGCTGCACGACCCGCAGCAGCAGTGCGACGGCGTTGACCCACATCAGCGTGACCAGCCAGCCGTCCGGCCGGAAGTACGAGGGGTAATACACCGTCCACCAGCCGTAGCGGTCGGCCAGGTAGAACAGGAAGAAGTTGGCCAGCAGCAGGTAGGCCAGGATCGCGATGAACGAGGTGACCAGCCCCTTGCGGTCGCGAAACAGCAGGTACTTGGTGGCCAGCGTGCCGGTCCAGCCCACCTGCTGCCAGCCCTGCAGCCCGATGCCCAGCGTCCAGCGCGCCTTCTGCCGGTAGGCGGTGCGGAAGGTGTTGGGGAAATACTCGCGCACGCCCAGCGGCATCGAGATGGCCGAGACTTTCTCGGGCCCCAGGCCGAACCACGAGCGCCGGCGGGCGACGTACTCCACTTCGAACTTGCCGAAAATCTGGCGCATGCCGCGCTGCGCCAGGCGCGCGCCGATGTCGTAGTCCTCGGTCAGCGTGTCGGTGTTGAAGGGCTGGTTCTGGGTTTCCGCCGCCAGTTCGGTCAGGGCCCGGCGCGAAAAGCAGGTGCCCACGCCGGTCGAGGGCACCATCTTCGATAGGCTTTCGCGCACCACCAGGTCCTTGGTGTGCCATTCCGCGAATTCGTCCATGTAGGTGCCGGCGACCAGCTCGTACCAGTGCCGTTCCAGCGAGGTGACCGGCAGCTGGATGAAGTCGATGCGCGGCAGCAGGTAGTTGTAGTACTTCAGTTCCAGCGGGTGCAGCACGTCCTCGCTGTCGTGCAGGATCACGCCGGCGAAGGGCACAGGCTGGCGGCCGTCCTGCGCGAAGATCGCCTGCACGATCCAGTTCAGGCAGTCGGCCTTGCAGGTCGGGCCGTCGTGCGGCACTTCCACCCGTATCAGCTGGCGGTAGCGGCGCCGCATGCGCTCGACTTCCTTGATGGTGCGCTCGTCGTTCTGGTAAGTGCCGGCGAAGATCATGTAGTTCTTGTATTCCAGCGTGGAAACCATGGTCTCCAGCATGGACGCGATCACGTCGTACTCCAGCCATGCCGGCACCATGATGGCCAGCGGCTGCTCGGGCTTGGCGCGCAGCTGTTCGGCGGTCAGCGGCGCGTAGCGGCGCTTGACCGTCAGCGCGCGGCGCGCCTGCCGCAGCCAGTACCAGGCGTCGATGAACAGGTCGTCCAGGCTCGACAGCAGGATGATCACGCCGACCGCCGCGGTCACGATTTCCAGGCCGCGGTAGTAGTCGGCGATGAGGTAGGGCCAGTAAAGCGAGGACATGGCGCCGCCTCCGGATTACTTGGGGCCCTTGTTCCTGCGATTGATCCGCATCGCGGCGATCAGGATCAGCAGCAGCACCAGCAGCCCGACGCTCAGCGCCGGCACGCCCCACGACAGATAGCGGCGCCATTCGAAGAACGCGCTGTCGCCCGCGCCCGGCGCCTGGCCTGCGCCGGGATTGGCGCTGTCGATCCAGGCCAGCGGGCCGGCTGCGCCGATGATGGCGATGTCGCCGCGGTTGAGCACGAAAGGCGTATCCAGGCCCGGCTCCTGGCCCAGCGCGTGCCACAGCACGCCGTCCTGGCCGCCCGCGCTCACGACCTCGGCGGTGCTGAGCTTGTCCAGGCCCGAGATGTCCAGCCAGGTCGCGCGCTTGCCGGCGACCGTGAGCTGCTTGCGGTCGGCGACCTTGACCTGCGGCTGGGCGCCGTCCAGCGCCACTTCCATCGCCACGAAGGGACGCCCCGGCCTGGCGGCCTGGCCGGCCGGCGCGACCGACAGCGCCGCGCGCGAGGCCGACAGCCCGCTGGCCGCGGCGATGCCGATCACGCGCTTGAGGCTCGCGGGGGCGTCGGCCAGATAGGCGTCGGGCACGATCAGTTCGGGATGGCCCGCCAGCAGCGGCAGCAGGCCGATGAAGCTGCCGTCGGGCCGGGCGCGGCCGGGCTTCACATGGCTGGTGGGCAGCACGTTGACGGGATAGCCCTGCGGCGTCTCGTTGCAGTCCACCGAGACAGGCTGGCGCTGGAACGTCACGCGCACGGTGTTGGCCACGCCCAGCGCATAGCCGGGCACGCGCGCCGTCAGGCGTTCGGGCTTGCCGTCGGCGTCCATCTGCCTGGCGCCCAGCAGGATGCCGTTCCAGAACACCGAGGCCACCGGCCGGGTGGACGAAGCGCCGGGCGCGGCGGCCAGGTCCAGCACCAGTTCTTCGGGCATGCCGCCGTCGGCCGACACGGCGGCCAGCGGAAAGCTGAGGTTCCAGTCTCCGCGCGCCACCACGTCGAAGCTGGCCGACGAGCCGCCCAGCGTGCTCAGACGCAGGCCGCCGTGGTCCAGCGCCTGCGGCGGCGTGGCCGCCTGCACCTGGACCTGGCGGGTCACCAGGATGCGGCGCCAGGCGTTGTCGAACGCGCCCGCGCCTTGTGCGCCGGCATCGGCGGCCACCGCGATGGCGGGCTGGCGTCCCAGCGGCAGCACGCGGATCTCGCGGGATTGCAGCGCCTGGTCGGCCAGCGGCATGCGCCGCGCGCGCCACGTCTTGTAGGCCTGGGCCGCGTCGGCGTCCGAGTCGAACTGCGCCTGCAAGGCGTCGAGCGCCTCTTTGTAGCGGGCGCGCAAGGCGGCGTCGGCGATCACCACGTCGCCGCTGACCGCGGGCGCGCCCATCACCAGCAGCGCGCCGATTTCGGCGGGGTTGGCGAGCTTGTGCTTGTCGCCGCCGGCCAGCGCGGCGAAGGCCGCGACCTGCCCCAGCCCGGCCGGGACCTGCAGGCCGCGCGTGTCGACCTCGTCTCCCACTGACGGGAAGCCGCGGACCGCCACGCGCTTGCCGCTGCGTTCCATCGCCACGCCCAGGCGCCAGGCGCTGTCGAACGCCTGCTGCTCCAGCCGCGCGCCCGACACCATCAGCACCGGCCGGGCGGGCAGCATGCCCCAGGCTTCGTCCAGGCTGTCGATGGCCGAAGCGTCGTAGCGGTAGCTCAGCCGCGTGCGCGGCGAGATCGTCAGGGCGTTGGCGGTGGCGCGGTTGCTCTCGCACTGGCGCAGGCCGATGTCCGATTGCCAGTCCACGCTCAACCGCAGAAAGCCGGTCTCGCGGCTGCGGCGCTCCACCTTCAGGCTGCGCGCGGCCGAGCCTTCCCCGTCGGCGATGCGCTGCGCGGTCTGCGGCACGCCGTCCACCCACAACACCATGCTGGCGCGGCCCGGCTCGCCCTTGGCGTAGCGCGCGTCGAATTCGAGCGCGGCGTCGGCGATGGGCGCGCTGCGCGGCACCGGCAGATAGAACTCCTGGCGCGCGTCGCTGTTGCTGAGCACCACCGGCTCGCGTATGCCCAGATCCTCCAGGCTGACCTCCCGCGCGACCCAGTCGTCGGCCTGGCGCCGCAAGGCGTCGCCGGCGGGACTGGCCAGGGCGCCCAGGGGAAGCAGCAGCCCGGCGGCCATCAGGGCGCGGCGGAGAAGGCGGGCGGAGGAGTGCGGGGCGTGAGACATGAGGGCTCCGGGCAGGGGAGGTATCGCGGGAACAGGGACTAGCCGGCGGCCGGGCCGTAGGGATCGAATTCGGCGACGGCGCGGCCGCACAGCGCATCGACGATGCGCCGGCTCGCGCGGCCGTCGCCATAGGGATTGATGCGGCGCGAGTAGGCCGCGTGCAGCTCGGGATCGTCGAGCAGCCGGCTCACTTCGGCGAGGATGCGCTGCGTGTCGGTGCCGACCAGCGCCACCGTGCCCGCGCGCACCGCTTCCGGACGTTCGGTGACCTCGCGCATCACCAGCACCGGCTTGCCCAGGTAGGGCGCCTCTTCCTGCACGCCGCCGGAATCGGTCAGGATCAGATAGGCGCGCTGCATGAACCACACGAAATCCAGGTAGTCCAGCGGTTCGATCAGATGCACGTTCCCCAGGCCGCCGAGTTCTTTCATGACCACGTTGCGCACCTGCGGATTCAGGTGCACCGGATAGACGATCTGCAGGTCGTCGCGCCGCGCCAATCCCGCCAGCGCCGCGCAGATGTTGCGAAAGCCCTCGCCAAAGCTCTCGCGCCGATGGCCGGTGACCAGCAGCAGGCGGCGCGACGGGTCGAGCCAGGCGTAGCGCGCGGCCAGCTCGCGCGCCAGCGGCCCGGGCGCGGCCAGCTTGGCGCAGGTCGCGGCCAGCGCGTCGATGACGGTATTGCCGGTCACGGTGATCCGCCCCGCCAGGTTTTCGCGCAGCAGATTGCCGCGCGATTCGGCGGTGGGGGCGAACAGCCAGTCGCCGACCGCGTCGACCACGCGCCGGTTCATTTCCTCGGGGAAGGGCAGCGCCAGGTTGCCGGTGCGCAGGCCCGCTTCGACGTGGCCGATGCGCGCGCGCCGGTGGAAGGCGGCCAGCGCGCAGGCCGAGGCCGTGCTGGTGTCGCCATGGACCAGCACGCAGTCCGGCCGTTCGGCCTCGAGCACGCCGTCGACGCGGCTGATCAGGCGCGCATACAGTCCGTTGAGCGTCTGGTTCGGCACCATGATGTCCAGGTCGTGCTGCGCATGCAGCTCGAACAGCGCCAGCACCTGGTCCAGCATCTCGCGGTGCTGGCCGGTCACGCAGACGACGCTGTCGATCCGGGGTTCGCTTTGCAGCGCCGCGACCAGCGGCGCCATCTTGATCGCCTCGGGGCGCGTGCCGAATATGGACAGGACTTTCATCGCGGGCGGCCCCCCATCCGGTGGCATTTACTCGCGAGAATTATCGATTGAAAGCATTGGTAATACGTGACGGAATATTTCCTTTCGATAAACACGCAAGGAAATATGTCGTCACATTCGCGACGCCGCCGGGCGGCGAACGGGGGATGGCACGAGGGAACAGGGCGATCCCCGCACGGGAAAGCGCGTCCGCCGGGGCACTACCGCCTGTTACGTTGTCGTCCGTCCGCAACAGCCGCGAGGCGCGGCCGGCTCACGATGCGCGCCACAGCGTGACGCGATTACGCCCGTCCTGCTTGGATGCATACAGCGCCTGGTCGGCGCGTTCGATCACGGCCTGCGGCGCGGCGCCGTCGCGGGGCCACAGGGCCACGCCGATCGACACGGTCACCGCGCCCACGCCTTCGGGCATGGGCCGGGCGGCGACCGCGGCGCGCAGGCGTTCGGCGACTTCCGCGGCCTGTTCGGGCCGGTCGGTGGGCAGCAGGGCGATGAACTCTTCGCCGCCGGTGCGAAACGGCCGGTCAGGGCCGCGCAGTCCCTCGCGCATCGCCTGCGCCAGCGCGATCAGCACCTGGTCGCCGACCGCGTGGCCATGGGTGTCGTTGATGCGCTTGAAGTGATCCAGGTCCAGCGCGATGACGGCGAACGGCTCCTGCTTGTCCTCGTAGTCCGCCAGCGCCTCGTCCAGCGCGCGGCGGTTCATCAGGCCGGTCATCGGATCGGTCAGGGTTTCGCGGTTGAGGCGACCCACCTCGCGCCGGTGCTGGGCCAGCGTGGTCTTGACGGCTTCGCGCAGCGTGTCGGCTTCGGCGTACCAGGCCGGCAGCCGGTCCAGGTCGCGGCCCGCGTCCTGGCCGCGCACCAGCGCGCGGCTCAGGCGCGACAGCGGCGACGCCACCGCGTAGGCCAGCGCGCACACCAGCGCCAGCGTCAGCACGAAGGCCGGCACCGCGAAGCGCAACGATTCCGCCAGCAGGGCGCGCAGCGGCGAAAGCACGTGGTCCAGCGTGCGCTGCGTGACGATGGCCCAGCGTCCTTGCGCCAGCGGCGCGTAGCCGGTCAGCACCGTCTCGCCGGCCGCGTCCTGCAGCGGCGCGGCGCCGGCCTCGCGTATGGGCGCCAGCCGGGCCAGCACCAGCGCGCTGCGGGCGCTTTGACGGCGATACAGCACGTCGCCCGCCTGGTTGACCAGGAACACCGAGGTGCCGTCGGCCGGCACCTGGCCGCTGATCACGCGGTCCATGCCGCTGCCTGCGTCGAGCGCCACCGCCATGGCCACATAGCCGGCCGCGCCGCCGCCGCGCATCACCGGCTCCGCCACGACCAGCGCCGCGCCGGCCGGACGCAGCCATATCCATTGGCCCGCGCGCAATTCGTCCACGCCCAGCTCGGCCAGGCGCCGCACGCCGCCGGCGGTGCCGTCGATGACGCGGCCTTCGGCGTCGGCCAGCCAGACCGCGTGCACGGCGTCGGCCTGGCTGGCCAGGCGCTGCAGTTCGGCGCGCGCGGCGGGCGCATCGTTTTCCAGAAGCGCTAGCTGGCGCGCGCCCGCGCGCAGCTGCAGATGCACGGCGTCGACATAGACGTCGATGACCTGCGCGAGCTTTTCGGCATAGACGCGGTTGGACGCCAGCGAGTTCGCCAGCACCTGCGCCTTCTGCACCTGGTACCCGGAATACAGCGCGTTGCCGAAGCCCACGCACACGCCCAGGACCGCCAGCAAGGTGAGCACGGCCAGCAGGCCGATCTTGCGCTTGCCGCCGGATGCCGCGCCACGCCGTTCGATCATCGTCGCTCCCGCACAGAATGTGCTTCGTGGAAAGAAAGGGGCGCGGCCATCGCGCGGCGCCGTTGCATTTGTAGCATTGGCCGTTGTATTACGCGAAATCTTGTGTACGATTTATGCAAACAACGCACACATTTGCACGACCTCATTGCCTGACTGATCCCGCGTTACCGCGCGGCCATCCATTCCACACGTCTGGAGCGCATGTCATGATGAAGTTAGACCGCGGTGCAGCTGTTTTTCCCGATCTCCAAACACGTTCCCGCGCGCCCAAGAGGCGGCTGGCGCAGGCGGCGTTGACCGCGCTGGCGTTTTCGCTGGCCGGCGGCGCGTGGTCGGCCGAGCAGGCCAAGCCCGCGGAGGCCGCGACCAGGGACGCCAACGCGGCCCTGCTCAAGGAACTGCCGTTCGACGACAAGACCTCGTTCGATCTGGCGCACAAGGGTTTCATCGCGCCGCTGCCGGCCACCGTCATCAAGGGCGAGCAGGGCAACCTGATATGGGACCCGGCCAAGTACGACTTCATCAAGGAAGGCGCGCCGGCGCCGGACACCGTCAATCCCAGCCTGTGGCGCCAGTCCCAGTTGCTGAACATCTCGGGCCTGTTCCAGGTCACCGACGGCATCTACCAGGTGCGCAACTACGACCTGTCGAACATGACGATCGTCGAGGGCAAGGAAGGCCTGACGATCATGGACCCGCTCATTTCGGCGGAAACCGCCAAGGCCGCCCTGGACCTCTATTACCAGCACCGTCCCAGGAAGCCCGTGGTGGCGGTGATCTACACCCATAGCCACGTCGACCACTATGGCGGCGTGCGCGGCGTGGTGGACGAGGCCGACGTCAAGGCCGGCAAGGTCAAGATCTATGCGCCGCTGGGCTTTCTGGAACACGCCGTCGCCGAGAACGTGATGGCCGGCAACGCCATGAGCCGCCGCGCTTCCTATATGTACGGCAACCTGTTGGCGCCCAGCGCCACCGGACAGGTCGGCGCGGGCCTGGGCACGACCACCTCGGCCGGGACCGTCACGCTGATTCCGCCTACGGACATCATCGAAAAGACCGGCGAGACGCGCACCATCGACGGCCTGACTTACGAATTCCTCTATGCGCCCGGCAGCGAAGCGCCGGCCGAGATGCTCTACTACATCAAGGAAAAGAAGGCGCTGAATACGGCCGAGGATTCCACCCATACGCTGCACAACACGTATTCGCTGCGCGGCGCCAAGATCCGCGATCCGCTGGCCTGGTCCAAGTACCTGAACCAGGCGCTCGCGCTGTGGGGCGACGACGTCGAAGTCATGTACGCCATGCACCACTGGCCGGTGTGGGGCAAGAAGGAAGTCCAGGAACAGCTCGGCATGCAGCGCGATATGTACCGCTACATCAACGACGAGACCTTGCGCCTGGCCAACATGGGCTACAACAAGGAAGAAATCGCCGAGAAGGTCAAGCTGCCCGAGTCCATCGCCACCAAGTTCTCGAACCGCGGCTACTACGGCTCCGTGAACCATGACGTGCGCGCCACCTACGTGCTGTATCTCGGCTGGTTCAACGGCAATCCCGCCACGCTGCACACCCTGCCCATCGAAGAGTCTTCCAAGCGCTACGTCGACATGATGGGCGGCGTGCCGGCCATCCTGAAGAAGGCGCGCGAGTACTACAAGCGCGGCGACTACCGCTGGGTGGCCGAAGTCGTGAACTACGCGGTCTTCGCCGATCCGAACAACCAGGAGGCCAGGAACCTGCAGGCCGACGCGCTCGAACAGATGGGCTACCAGGCCGAGAGCGGGCCGTGGCGCAACTTCTACCTGACCGGCGCCAAGGAACTGCGCGAAGGCGTGCAGAAGCTGCCGACGCCGGACACCGCCAGCGCGGACACGGTGCGCGCGATGACGCTGGACATGCTGTTCGACTATTTCGCGGTGCGCCTGAACCGTGACAAGGCGGCGGGCAAGCACGTGGTGCTGAACCTGGACTTCACCGACACCAGGCAGAAGTACACGCTGGAGATGGTCAACAGCGTGCTCAACCATACCGAGGGCAAGCAGGCCAAGGAGCCCACGGCCAGCATGACGCTCAGCCGCGACACGCTCAACCGCATGATGCTCAAGGAAACCACGCTCAAGGACGCCATCGCCAAGGGCGACGTGCAGGTCAGCGGCGACCAGCAGAAGATCACCGACATGTTCGCCGCGCTCGACAACTTCGAGTTCTGGTTCAACATCGTCACGCCGTGACGCGCTGAAGCGCCCGGCGCCGCCGCATCCGCGCGGCGGCGCCGGTTCTTGTTCCAGATCATATCGGCCCGGATTTCCCCGGGGCGTCTGCTACGCCCCTGCGTGATACCATCTGCGCTCATCGGGAAATACGAATGCATACAGCTATCAACGCCAACAGACGGTGGGTCGCGCTTGCGGCAGCGCTGCTGTTCGTGTTCCAGGCGTTGATCGCATCTTCCTCGATGGCCTCGCCGGGCCCCGCGCCAGGCAAGACCGCCACCACCATCGTCTGCACGGCCAGCGGGCCGCGCGTCGTCTCCCTCGATATCTCCGGCGCCACCCAGGACGCCAGCCAGCACAGCGGCTCCCTGCCGCATTGCTGCGTCGCCGGCTGCGCCATGCTGTCCGGCGCCACGCTGCCCGAGCTTTTCGTGCTGGCATGGCTGCTGCCCGAGGCCGCGCCCGTCCTGCCGCGCCCGAGCGTCGCGGTCCATTTCTCCAGCGCGCTGGCGCGGCTGCCGCAGAAATCGCGCGCCCCGCCGCCGTCCGCCTGACCGTCTTCCTGCGCCTTCGATGCGTTGCGTGCGCGGCCGCCGGCCGCGCGCGCAGGCACGCACGCGCGCCGACCTGATTCCCGACACTGCGCAGCGGCGCCGCTTTGGCGAGGCCGTCGCACGCGGGTGTCCGACAAGAATTCCGATAGAGCCCGACATGTACAAGAAAGACGAACTCCTGCGCACGGCCGGCCTGGCCGCCGCGCTGGCCGCCCTGTTCCCGGCAGGCGCGCAGGCCGCCGACGCCAACGCCGCTCCCACCATGGACACGGTGGTCATCACCGGCGTGGCGCCCAGCGCGCCGCTGACCTTCACCACCGATCCGAAAATCCCGCGCCAGCCGCTGCCGGCCAGCGACGGCACCGACTATCTCAAGACCATTCCCGGCTTCTCGGCCATACGCAACGGCGGGACCAACGGCGATCCGGTGCTGCGCGGCATGTTCGGCTCGCGCCTGAACCTGCTGACCAACGGCGCCTCCATGCCCGGCGCCTGCCCCGCCCGCATGGACGCGCCCAGCTCCTATATCTCTCCGGAGAACTTCGACCAGCTCACCGTCATCAAGGGACCGCAGACGGTGCTGTGGGGGCCGGGCGCGTCGGCCGGCACCATCAAGTTCGACCGCGACACGCCGCGCTTCACCGGCGCCGGCGTGCGATTCGACGGCAGCCTGCTGGGCGGGTCGTTCGGCCGCAACGACCAGGCGGCCGACCTGACCGTGGGCAACGAAAAGGTCTACACCCGCTTCACGGCCAACCATTCCCACTCGCAGGACTACAAGGACGGCGACGGCAATACGGTGCCGTCGCGCTGGGACAAATGGAACGCCGACGTCACGCTGGGCTTCACGCCCGACGCCGACACGCTGTATGAACTGACCGCCGGCACCGGCGACGGCGAGGCGCGCTATGCCGGGCGCGGCATGGACGGCGCGCAGTTCAAGCGCGAGACCTTCGGCCTGCGCTTCGAGAAGCGCAACATTGGGACCGTGCTGGATCGGGTCGAGGCGCAGCTCTACTACAACTACGCCGACCACGTGATGGATAACTACACGCTGCGCTCGCCCGACCCGATGAGTTCGATGCCCATGCGCATGGCTTCCGACGTGGACCGCGCCACCTGGGGCGGGCGCTTCGCCGGCACCTGGAACCTGTCCGCCGACGTGGAGCTGGTGACCGGCATGGATTTCCAGCAGAGCCGCCATCGCTACCGCAACGGCATGGGCGCGATGTCGTACCGCAGCCAGTCGTGGATCAAGGACGCGGACTTCTCCAATACCGGGCTGTTCGGCGAACTGACCTGGCGCGCCGCGCCCGGCAGCCGCGTCATCGGCGGCGCGCGCGTGGACTGGGCCTCGGCCAAGGACTTCCGCCAGACCACGGGTTCGATGATGCCCATGCCCAATCCCACCGCGGACGAGCGCCGCCGCGACACGCTGCCCAGCGGTTTCCTGCGCTACGAGCATGACCTCGAAGCCGTGCCCGCCACCCTCTACGTAGGCCTGGGACACGTGGAGCGCTTCCCCGACTACTGGGAGCTGTTCTCGCCCAACCGCGGGCCGGCCGGTTCCGTCAACGCCTTCGACGGCGTGCGGCCCGAGAAGACGACGCAGCTGGACTTCGGCGCGCAATACCGTACCGATGACCTGGACGCCTGGGTGTCGGGCTATGCGGGCTATGTCGACGACTTCATCCTGTTCAACTACACCTCGGGCGGCATGATGGGGCCGTCGTCCCAGGCCACCAACGTGAACGCCAGGATCGCCGGCGGCGAGCTGGGCGCGTCCTACCGGGTCGCGCCCAGCTGGAAACTCGGCGCCACGCTGGCCTATGCCTGGGGGCAGAACCGCAGCGACGGCAGGCCGCTGCCGCAGATGCCGCCGCTGGAAGCCCGGCTCAGCGCCGCCTATGACGACGGCACCTGGTCGGCCGGCGCGCTGTGGCGCATCGTGGCGGCGCAGAAGCGCTACGCCTTGAACGAAGGCAACGTGGTTGGCAAGGACTTCGGCCCCAGCGCGGGTTTCGGCGTGCTGTCCATCAATGGCGGCTACGCGGTCAACAAGCAGGTGCAGTTGTCGGTGGGCGTGGACAATCTGTTCGACAAGACCTATAGCGAGCACCTGAACCTGGCCGGCAACGCCGGTTTCGGCTATGCCGCCAACACGGCGGTCAACGAGCCGGGCCGCACGTTCTGGGCGCGCCTGAGCTTCAAGTACTGAGGCCCGCGGGCCCGTGTCGTCGCCGCGCCAGCTGGAAAAGTTGCTACGATACGGGCTCATTGCCGCAACGGACGGCGCAGCGCGTTCAGACCGTCAAAACGTCGTGGGGAGTATCCGCCTTGCCCGCCGTTCCTGCCCGCATCCTGCCGACCATCGTCCTGTCGCAATTCGCCGCCACCTCGCTGTGGTTCGCCGGCAATGCGGTAATGCCCGACCTCAGCCGCAGCGCTGGCCTGCCGGAATCGGCGGTCGGCGACGTCACCATCGCCGTGCAGCTCGGTTTCATCGCCGGTACCCTGGTCTTCGCCTGGCTGGCGCTTGCCGACCGCTATTCGCCGCGCAGGCTGTTCTTTCTGTCCACGCTTGCCGGCGCGGCGGCCAACGCCGCGACGCTGGCCGCCGGCGGCGAATTGCTGCCGCTGCTGGCGGCGCGCTTCGCCACCGGCTTTTTCCTGGCGGGCATGTATCCGGTGGGCATGAAGATCGCTTCGGGCTGGTACGACCGCGACCTCGGGCTGGCGCTGGGCTGGCTGGTCGGCGCGCTGGTGCTGGGCACGGCGCTGCCCCACCTGATCCGCGGCCTGGGCGGCGACCTGCCGTGGCAGGGCGTCATCCTGTCGGTGTCGGCGATCGCCGTGGCCGGCGGCCTGGCGATCCTGCTGCTGGTGCCCGACGGTCCGCATCTGCGCGCCGGCGCGAAATTCGACCCGGCCGCCTTCGTCGAGATCTTCCGATCGCCGGACTTCCGCGCCTCGGCCTTCGGCTATTTCGGCCACATGTGGGAGCTGTACGCGTTCTACGCCTTTCTGCCGGTGCTGCTGGCCGCGCGCCTGGGCGGCGACGGCGCGGCGGTATCGGTATGGAGCTTTGCGGCCATCGGCGCGGGCTTCCTCGGCTGTACGCTGGGCGGCTATCTGTCGCGCCGGATCGGCAGCGCGCGCGTCGCGTTCATGCAGCTGGGGGCGTCCGGCCTGTGCTGCCTGGTCTCGCCGCTGGCCTTCGCGGCGCCGCTGCCGGTGTTCCTCGGATTCCTGTTGTTCTGGGGCGTGGTCATCGTCGGCGATTCGCCGCAGTTCTCGACGCTGAATGCGCGTTTCGCCCCGCCGGCGCTGGTCGGGTCGGCGCTGACCATCGCCAACTGCATCGGCTTTTCGATCACCATCGCCGCCATCGCACTGCTGGCCCGCCTGATAGATGCCGTCGGCCCGCAGTATGTCTTCCTGATCCTGGCGCCCGGGCCGGCGCTGGGACTGGCGGCGTTGAAACGGCTGGCCGTCCGGCCGGCGTGAAGCGCATTCTGCTTACATATTTATCGGTTTTGCCTCTACGCCAAAAGATTGGACCCGCTCTAGAATCGGTGCAGTCTTTCGGCTGAGAGGAGCCATCCATGAAACGTCGTCCCGCACTCAAGCATGTTGCCGCCGCCATTCTGTGCTGCGCCTTCGCGGCCGGCCAGGTCCTGGCCGCGCCGCCCGACGGCAAGGGCAAGCCGGACAACGCCGGGCAAGGGCAGGGCAAAGGCAATAGCGGCAAGGGCAATAACGGCAAGGGCAATAGCGGCAAGGACAATAACGGCCACGGCAATTCGTCGGGAGGCGGAAACAAGGGCGGCGGCGACGTCACGCTGCGCCACGCCGGCATCACGATCACCACCGCCCGCGGGTACGCACAGGAATACGGGCTGTCCGGCTACAGTTCGCTGCCGCCGGGCGTGCGCAAGAATCTGGCTCGCGGCAAACCGCTGCCTCCGGGAATCGCCAAGAAAATGGTGCCCGGACCGATGCTGGCGCGCCTGCCGGTTTATCCCGGCTATGAATGGCGGGTGGCCGGTTCCGACCTGATTCTGGTGGCCGTGGCCACCGCCATCGTGGCCGACGTGCTGTTCGACGTTTTCGACTGAATTCGACATTCCGGATACTAAAAAGTAATCAAGCTGTCCGGATTCTGTCGGGAGGACATCCGTAGAATCTGCAATGACGGTTCCGGAATGCCGATGCGGCTGTTGTCGAGTTCAACCGCGTCGGCATTTGCGGGAATCGTTCAGGGCGTGACCTCCATCCTCCGCGAAGGGATGAGGCATTCCGGCCGCGCATACCATGCAGGATCATGGTATGCGCGGTTTTTTTACGGCCGCGCGCGGCGCCAAGCCGGTTTATCGGAAACCTGCGCAGCGATGACCAAAAAGTAATTTCCCGGTCGACATTTAGCCAGAACCCGATATTTAGAATTTGTTTTACCCCTTGGTTGAACGCCCACTGATGGAGTAAAGCATGAAGACGACTACCAAATATCTGGCCGCCGCACTGGCTTTGATCGCCGCGCAGTCCGTATATGCCGGCGCCGCCAATTCCGACAAAACCTTTGCGCAGAAAGGCGAACTTACCCGCGCCGAGGTGCTGGCCGATCTGGCGATATGGAAGCGCGCGGGCATGGATAAATTCTGGCGCGGAAACAATACGCCGGATATTTACAGCCGCGAATATCGCACCGCTCAGGCCGAGTATCTGCGCATGCGCAGCGGCCCCGAATACCAGCAGGAACTGCAGCGGCGCACGCAGTAACTTCAATACCGGCCCAGCCGCGCGCAACGTAGGCCGTTGCGCCGCAGCCATTCGGCCATTTCCGGCCGCCTCCATACCTCGAATTCCGCCTGGCGCTGGGCCGCCCGCGCATCCTGCGCGCCCGGCCCGGCCGGGTGGCAGACCAGCAGGTCGCCGTCGCAGGCATTGTCCAGCCAGCGCTGCAGCAGTCCCGCATAGCGGCGCGCGCCGCCGCGCATGTCATAAATGCCGTGCATGCGACGGTTGATCGGCCAGTTTTCCCGGCGCGCGGCGCGTTCGACGCCGCGGGCGCCAAGCGCGCCGATCAGCCGGGCCCTGGCGCAATCCGCCATCGGGATGCCGTGTTGCGATCCAGCTGCGGTGTGGCGCAGCCAGGGCCTGGGGCCGTTCCCATAGTGCCGGCGCAGCGCGCCCAGCAGCGCCGGCAGCACGGCCGGCAGTTGGTGGACCTGCCGGTAGCCGCCGATATGGTCCGGCGCGCGGCCCAGCACCCGCTCGAAAGTTTCCAGCTGCGCCCGCAGCTGCCGCTCGATCCAGGCGGAATCCAGGCGGCCCGCGCAGGCCCGCGCCAGCAGTTTTTCCGGCGCCAGCACCTCGGGCTGGGCGGTCGATCCGAAGCGCTCCGTGAGATTGAAGTGCAGCCCGACGTCCAGGCCGGCGTCGCGCAGCGCCGGCCCGTGGGCGGCGAAGGAGGGGCCATGCGCCAGGCAGCTGACCGCGCTGAGCCGGTTCAGCCCCGCCAGTTCCAATATGCCGGCATCGACGCCGGCGTTCAGGCCGAAGTCGTCGCCGCAGAATACGATGCGCCGCTGCATGGTGGCACGGTCCGCTTCAATCGGCGCCGGACGCCGGCTGCCGGGCGGCGGCGCCCGTCAACTCGTACAGCGTGAAACGGCGGCTGGAATAGCGCGCCTGCGCGCTTATGCCGGGCTGCTGCAGCAACGGCCAGGACTTGCCGCGCGGCACGGCCACCAGCATGCGGCGCGCAGGCCCGGGCGCGGCGATTGCCGCGCCCTGCCAGGAAAGAAGCCGCGTGGCGCCGCGCGAATAGAAGCGGGCGGAGAACGGCTCCGAGCCGACGAAGTAAAGCGTCTCGCCCGGCGCGAGAATCCGGCCGGCCGCCGCGATCAGGCCTTTTTCGGACTTGAACCGCTGCTCGTCGTAGATACCCAGCACGCCCAGCGTGACGGCCGCCGCCGGAATCAGCAGCAGGGCCGCCGTCAGCGCATGGCCGGCCAGCCGCGCGCGCCCCGCGGGCTGGACGCGCGCCAGCCAGAGGCCCAGGCCCAGCGCCGCGGCGGGCAGGCTGGGCAGCACATAGGTCCACAGGATATTGCCCGAAAGCGTGAACAGCCCGGGCGCGGCCAGCGCCCACAGGATCAGCAGCTTGACCGCCGGTTCGCGCAGGCGGTTCGTTGCGGCCTGGCGCGCGCGGCGGCTGAAGGCCAACGCGGCGATGGCGGCCACGCACAGCAGGCTCCAGGGCGCGCCGGCCGCCAGCCAGTCCAGCCAGATCGCGCCCCACGGGCGGGCATGCGCCGAACCGTAGCGGTCGCCCGCCCAGCCCGAATCCACGAAGCGCATGAAGTGTTCGCCCACCAGGAAGTAGTTCAGGAAACCCGGCGTCTTCAGTTCGGCCGCGACGTACCAGGGCAGGCTCAGGGCCAGCATCAAGCCCAGCCCGCCCAGCCAGGGCAGGGCGGCCAGCCTGGCGCGCGCCTCGCGCGACCAGAGCGCCCAGGCGGCGCACACGCCGCCGACCAGCGCCAGCGCGAGCGGGCCCTTGGCCAGCAGCCCGATGGCCAGCCCCACGAAGAAGCCATAGCGCCAGAATGCGTTCAGGCGCGGCGGCGGCACCAGCAGCGCCAGCATCGGCAGCGCCACGCCCAGCGCCAGGAACGGATCGGTCAGCACGGCGCCGGCGCTGAGTAGCGGCAGCAGCATCGTCGCCAGCACCAGGGTGGACCAGCGCGCCGTCTGGCGGCCGAAGCCGGCGAGGGCGGCGGCGTAGACCAGGCCGGCCACCAGCGCCATGACCGCGAACGTGGGCAGCCGCAGCGCGAACTCGCTCAGGCCGAACAGCTCGATGCTCAGGGCCTGGGCCCAGAAGGCCAGCGGCGGCTTGCCCCAGAACGGCACGCCCGGCTCGAACCATGGCGTGATCCAGTCGTCCGAAGCCGCCATCAGGCGCGCGATCTCCGCGTAGCGCGGCTCCGAGGTGTCGGCCAGCGGAATCGCGGCCATCGCGAACAGGCGGGCCACGATGACGAGACCCAGGACGATCAGGAAGCGCTTATTGCCGATGGGCATCGAGGATCTCCACGTTGGCGCGCATGCTGCCGGACGCCGCGGCGGGTTCGACCACCTCGCGCACCAGATAGACGGGGCGCTGCTTGGATTCCATGTACGTCTTGCCCAGGTACTCGCCCAGCAGGCCGATGGTCAGCAGCTGGATGCCGCTGAGCACGGTGATCATGGCCATCAGCGAGGGATAGCCCGGCACCGTGTCGCCGTACAGCAGCGTCTTCAGGACGATGGCCACGCCGAAGCCGCCGCCCAGCAGCGCGATCACCGCGCCGATGGCCGTGGCCCAGCGCAGCGGCGTGGTCGAGAAAGAGGTAATGCCCTCCATCGCCAGGCCGAACAGGGAAAAGTAATTCCACTTGGTGGCGCCGGCCGCGCGCGGGGCGCGGTCGTAGTCGATCACCGTGGTGGGCATGCCGACCCATGCGTACAGGCCCTTCATGTAGCGGCAGCGCTCCGGCAGGCTCAGCAGGGCGTCGACGGCGCGCCGGCTCATCAGGCGGAAGTCGCCGGTGTCGGCGGGAATCGTGGAACGGCTCAGGCGGCTCAACAACCGGTAAAAGGCATAGGCCGAGAGCCGTTTGAGCAGGCCTTCTCCCTGCCGCGAGCGGCGCCGCATGGACACCACGTCGGCGCCCGCGCGCCAGGCTTCCATCATTGCCGGGATGAGCTCGGGCGGGTCCTGCAGATCGGCGTCGAGCACGATCACCGCGGCGCCGCGCGCATGCGCCAGGCCGGCCGACATGGCGGCCTCCTTGCCGAAGTTGCGGCTCAGGCGCACGATGCGCAGCGTCGGATCGTGGCGCGCCGCCGCCGTCAGCAGGGCGACGCTGGCGTCGGTGCTGCCGTCGTCCACGAAAACGAGTTCATACGGATACCCCTGGTCCTGCAGCAGGGGCCGCAGGCGTTCCAGGCACAACGGCAGCACTTCCTGCTCATTGAGAAACGGAATCACGACGGACAGGCAGATCGCGTCGGAGGCGGTGGCGGATCGCGCCGGCGCCGGCGCTTCGGAAAACAATGCGTGCATGGGAGCAATCGATAATGCGATGCACCACTCTAATCGGCCGCCCGCGACAACATACGGTCCGCAAAATTACATTTCTGTCTGGTTCGAGACGCGCGCGCCCCAGGCCTTTCCGCCCAGCACTTCCACCGCCTCGAGCGTCATGAGGCCGATGTCCGTGACCTGCTCCAGCGAGGCGGCGAAGGCGCGCAGCTTCGCCTCGGTGTCGACGATCTCCACCACCACCGCGCGGTCGTTTTCCAGCACGTGTCTGCGGTGGATCTGCGCGGCATGGCCGAAGCCCAGCAGGGCTTCCAGCACGGTCACGCCGCCCAGCTTGGCGTCGCGCGCGGCCGAGGCGATGTATTCGAACACCCGCCGGTCGCCCACGTAGGCGGATTCGTCGGTGTAGATGCGCAGCAGTTTCATGTCGGATGCGTTCACAGCGCTTCTCCCGGTTGCGGCCGGGCCGTGCCGGCGGGCCCGCCTTCCTCTTCCTTCTTCGATCCCAGCACCACCCTGGCGATGGCCGGCAGCACCAGCAGCGTCAGGATCGTCGCGGCGATCAGGCCGCCGATCACCGTCGTCGCCAGCGGCTTCTGCACTTCCGCCCCGGTGCCCATCGCCAGCGCCATAGGCACGAAGCCGATGGCCGGCACGAAGCCCGTCATGATCACCGCGCGCATTTTCTCCTTCATGCTTTCGCGGATGGCGTCGGCCAGCGGCAGCCCGGCTTCGGTGTGGGTGCGCACGGCCGACATGACGACCAGGCCGTTGAGCACCGCCACGCCGGCCAGGCAGATGAAGCCCACCGCCGCGGAGACCGAGAAATTGATGCCCGTCAGCGCCAGGGTGTAGACCCCGCCGGCCAGGCCCAGCGGCACGGCCAGGAACACGGCCAGCGCGCGGCCCAGCCCGCCCAGGGCCATGTAGAGCAGTCCGAAGATGGCCAGGAAACATATCGGCACCACGATGGACAGCCGCTGCGAGGCCGCCTGCAGGCTTTCGAACTGGCCGCCCCATTCCAGGTAATAGCCGGCGGGCAGCTGCAGCTGCGCGATCTTGGACTGCGCTTCCTGCACGAAAGAACCGGCGTCGCGGCCCGCCAGGTTCACCTGCACCACCACGCGCCGCTTGCCGTTCTCGCGGCGAATCTCGTTCAGGCCCTCGGTCAGGCGGATCTGCGCGACCCGGGCCAGCGGCACCTGGCGGCGCAACTGGCCTTCGGTTTCGGGCAGCAGGATGGGCAGCGACTGGATGTCGTCCAGGTTCTTGCGGGTCGCCTCGGGCACGCGGACCGTGATGTTGAAGCGCCGGTCCCCTTCGTACAGCAGGCCGGACGGACGTCCGCCCAGGGCAGCGGCGATGGTGTCCGAGACCTCCTGGATGGTCAGGCCGTAGCGCGCGATCTCCGCGCGGTCGAGCTTGATGTCCAGCGTCGGCGCGCCGCCCACCTGGTCGGCCTTGACGCTGCCCGCGCCGGGAATGTCCTGCAGCACGCGCACCATGTCATTGGCGGTCTGCTGCATCTTGTCCAGATCGTCGCCGTAGAGCTTGATCGCGATGTCGCCGCGGACCCCCGCGATCAGCTCGTTGAAGCGCAGTTCGATGGGCTGGCTGACTTCGTACAGATTGCCCAGCTGGCCGCTGGCGGCCTTCTCGATGCGCTCGATCACCTGCGCCTTGGTGGTGACGCCGTCGGGCCAGGCTTCCTTGGGCTTGAGGATCACGAACGCGTCGGAGACGTTGGGCGGCATCGGGTCGGTCGCGACTTCGGCCGTGCCGGTCTTGGAGAACATCAGTTCCACCTCCGGCAGCTGCTTGATCGCCGTCTCCACCTTGCGCTGCATGGCGAGCGACTGCTCCAGGCTTACCGACGGCACGCGGGTCGAGGCCAGGGCCAGGTTCTTCTCGTCGAGCTTGGGGATGAACTCTGAACCCAGCAGGCCGAAGGCGGGTATGGCCGCCAGGAAGAACGCCAGCCCGGCGAAGATGAACGGCCAGGGGCGCGCGATGGCCCGGTCCAGCAGCGGCAGATAGCGCGCCTTGGATTTGGCGATGAGCCAGACTTCCTTTTCCGCCACGCGGCCGCGGATCAGGATCGCGACCAGCGCGGGAACCAGCGTGATCGACAGGATGAACGCCGCGATCAGCGCCAGCATGATGGTGATCGCCATCGGGGAGAACGTCTTGCCCTCGACCCCGGTGAACATGAGCAGCGGCGCGAAGGTCAGCAGGATGATGAGCTGCCCGAACACCGTCGGTTTGATCATCTCCTGGGCCGCGCGCATGGTCTCTTCCAGGCGCTCGCGCAGGTACAGCAGCCTGCCTTCCTGCTCCTGCCTGTGCGCCAGCCTGGCCAGGCTGTTCTCGATGATGATGACCGCACCGTCGACGATCAGGCCGAAGTCCAGCGCGCCCAGGCTCATCAGGTTGCCGGGCACCCTGAACGCGTTCATGCCCATCGCCATCATCAGGAACGAGAACGGGATCACCAGCACCGCGATCAGCGCGGCCCGCCAGTTGCCCAGCAGCAGGAACAGCGAGGCCGCGACCAGGATCGCGCCTTCGGTCAGATTGCGCTCCACGGTGGCGACGGTGGCCGACACCAGCTTGGCGCGGTCCAGCACGATTTTCACCTCGACGCCGGGCGGCAGGCTCTTGGCGATCTGGTCGAGCTTGGCCGAGACGTCCTCGGCCACCACGCGGCTGTTCTCGCCGATCAGCATGAGCACCGTGCCGATGACCGCTTCTTCGCCGTTCATGCTGCCGGCGCCGGTGCGCAGGTCGCCGCCGATCTTCACGTCGGCGATCTGCCCGACCGTGATCGGCACGCCGCCGCGCGTGGCGGCCACGGCGCTGCGGATCTGGTCCACCGAACGCACGCGCGCATCGACGCGCACCAGATAGGCTTCGCCGCCGCGGTTGTAGTAGTTGGCGCCCACCGCCAGGTTGGCCCGTTCCAGCGCCTCGCCCAGCTCGCTGTACGAGATGCCGTAGCTGGCGAGCCGGGTCGGATCGGGCTCGACCACGAAGGTCTTGGCGTAGCCGCCGATGGAGTCCACGCTGGCCACGCCGGGCACCGCCTTGAGCTGCGGGCCGACGATCCAGTCCTGCACGGTGCGCAGATACCCGGCCTGGCCGACCTCGTCGGTCAGCAGATCGCCCTCGGGCGTCAGATATGCGCCGCCGGGCTGCCATCCGGGCTTGCCCGCCACCGCCTCGGCGCCGGCGCCGTCGGGATTGCTGTAGCCGACGGTGTACATGATGACTTCGCCCAGGCCCGTCGTGACGGGCCCGATCTGCGGCTGCACGCCATCGGGCAGGCTTTCCTGCGCC
Organism: Achromobacter sp. MUI-25009338; assembly: GCF_057359325.1. NCBI lineage: Bacteria > Pseudomonadati > Pseudomonadota > Betaproteobacteria > Burkholderiales > Alcaligenaceae > Achromobacter > Achromobacter sp. MUI-25009338. The sequence goes on along the minus strand of NZ_CM170627.1, from coordinate 4,363,279 downwards.
TTGATCAGGCGTTCGCCGACCTGCTGGCGGGCGAAGTACAGATCGGTTTTCTCGCTGAAGATCGCGGTCACCTGGCTGAAGCCGTTGCGCGAGATCGAGCGGGTCGATTCCAGGCCCGGTATGCCGGCCAGCGAAATCTCGACCGGATAAGTCACCAGCTTTTCGATCTCCACCGGCGACAGGCGCGGGTCCACGGTGTTGATCTGAACCTGGTTGTTGGTGATGTCCGGCACCGCGTCGATGGGCAGCTTGATCAGCTGCCAGACGCCGAGCGCGCCGATGGCGATGAAGATGAACAGGACCGCCCAGCGCGCGCGTACCGATAGGGCCATGAGGCGTGCAATCATGCTTTATTCCTCCTCGCCCGCGCCCTTGGCGAGTTCGGCCTTGAGCAGGAACGCCTGGCCGGTGGCGATGGTCTCGCCGGCGGACAGCCCCTTGGCGACTTCGATGCGGCCGGCGCTGCGCGGCCCGATCGTGACGAAGCGGGCCTTGAAGCCTTCGGCGGTGCGGATGAACACCGCGTCCTTGCCTTCCAGCGTCTGCACCGCCTCCTCGGGAATGACGATGCCGGCGGAAGCCGCCTTCTTTTCTGGAAAGATGCGCACGCGCACCGCCAGTCCGGGCTGCAGCGAGCCGGCCGCGACGTCGATGACGGCGGTCGCCTGGCGGGTGGCGCTGTTGAGCGATGGCGTGACCGAGCGGACCTGCGCCTCCAGCGTGGCGTTGCCGGGCAGTTCGACGACGGCGCGGTCGCCGGCGGCGATGCGTGCGGCGTCGCCGGGCAGGATGGCGGCCTCGACCTGGATTTTCCGGGGGTCGGCGATCCGGAACAGTTCGGCGTCGGGCTGTACGTAGGCGCCCAGGCTCGCGCTTTGCGCGGTGATGCGGCCGTCGATCGGGCTGGCCACGGCCACGCCCTGGCCGTCCTTGGTGACGTTGGCCACTTCGGCTTCGACCTGCGCGCGGCGCGCATCGGCGGCGGCGGCGCGCGCTTCGGCCTGTGCCTGCTCCAGGTCGACCCGCGCCGAGACCTGCTGCTTGTAGAGATACTGCTCGCGCGCCAGATTCTTGCGCGCCAGTTCGGCGCGCGCGTTGGCGGCGGTGCGCGCGGCGGCCAGCTGGGCGGCATCGCGGCTGGCGACCACCGCCAGCGCCTCGCCGGCCTGCACCGGATCGCCCAGCCGCTTGAGCACCTGCGTCACCGCGCCCGCGGCGCGGGCGGTGACGACGGCCTCGCCGCCGGGCTGCGGCGCGACGATGGCCTGCGCATTGATCTCCGATTGCAGGCCGCCGGCGCGCAGCACTTCCGTGGTGATGCCGGCCTCGCGTATCGCTTCCTCGCTCATCGCCAGGCTGTCGGCGGGGGCCGGTTCGGCGGCCGCCGCCGCAGCAGCCGGCGCGCTGCCGGCGACGGCTGCGGCGGGCGCCGTATAGCGGGCGAGGGCGAAGCCGCCGGCGCCGGCCAGCAGCACGGCGCCGATCACGCTGCGGATCAGGCGCTTGTCATATGGATTCATTTCCGGTCTCCGAAACAGTTGTGCAGCGGGCGCCATGCTCAGCGGCCGATGATGCGGTCGATCTCCGCGCGGGCGAGAAAGGCCTCGCCCAGCACGTTCAAGTAGGAGATGTTTCCCTGCGTCAGGGTGCGCTGCGCGTCCAGCACTTCCAGGTAGTTCATCTTTCCCGCGGCGAAACCGGTCCGGGCGGCCTCGTACGCTTTCTGCGCGCCGGGCAGCACGGCGTCCCGGTACTCCCTGGCGGACGCCGCGGCCAGGTCGTAGCGCGAGGCCGCCTGCAGCAGCGCCGTGCCCAGGCGCGCCTGGGTGTCGCGGTAGAGATCCTGGGCCTTGTAGGACCGCATCGAGGCGGCGTAGACGTTGCCCTGGTTGCGGTCGAACAGCGGCAGCGGAATGGAGACGCCGAACTGCCCGCGGTTGCGCCCCATCTGGTTGTCGCGCGCCACGCCCACGCCCACGGTCACGTTGGGAAAGCGCTTGGTCTTTTCCACTTCCAGCTCGGCCCGGCTGAGTTCGACCGACGCGCGGCCGGCCTCCATGCGCGGAGACTGGCCCAGCGAGGCCTGCAGCTCGTCGAGCGACGGCCGGGGCGGCAGGCTGTCCAGGCTGGCCGAGACGCGCTCGAAGTCGGGCGCGCTGTCGCCCCAGTTCAGGGCAAGCGCGCGGCGCGCGTTCTCCCAGTCGTTGCGCGCCTTCTTTTCCGCCAGGCGCGCATTGCTCAGCTCGACCTGCGCGCGGGTTTTTTCCAGCGGCGCGCCCTTGCCGGATTCGACCCGCGCGGCGGCGATGCGCAGCGCGTTCTCGGCGATCTGCCGGGTTTCGTCGGCCACGCGCATATTCTCCTGGGCCACGGCCACCTCAAAAAATGCCGTCGCCACCGCGGCGCGCAGATCGGATTGCGCGGCCTGCACGTCCAGCCTGGACATGTCGCGGGCGAGGCTGGCGGCCTTCACCCGCGCGCCGCGCTTGCCGCCGGTTTCTATCGGAATGTTCAGCATCGTCGTGGTGGTGCGCGTCGCGCGCTTCTGGTCGTCCACGTTGATGTCGATGCTGGGGTTGGGTATGAGCCCGGCCTGCGTCACCAGCCCGTCGGCGGCGCGCGATTCATTGCGCGCGGCGGCCAGCATGGGATTGCGTTCCAGGGCCCGGTCCATCGCCTGTTGCAGCGTGATGGCGCCGCCCTGATCCGCCGCCGCGGCCGCGGCTGAAAGCGCGCAAAAAACGGCGCCCGTCATGAATTTCCTGATACGTGGGGAAAGCATAGTTACGTTCCGCTGGAACTGCAGACCGCTGGTACTGTATCGAAGCGTTCCCGTCAGAATGTCGACGTCAGCATGACAAATTTGTCGGACGTTCGTGGCCCTGGCGGACGCTGACCGATTTGTAATCTGGCGGAACGGCGCCTGACGCGATTGCGTCTGTAAGATGTCGGCAATCGATGAGGACTGTTCATGATTCATCCCCGCCGATCGTTGCGGCGTTGGCTTTCGCGCTGGCTGGTGTTGCAGACTTTCGCCGCGCTGGGGCTGGTGTGCGCGGTGGTCTATATCTCCGTCGACCTCAACCTGATGTCGCGCCAGAGAATCCACCTCGAAGAAAGAAAAGAGGTGATCGTCCACCTGGTCCAGGAATTCGATTCCTACGGCGACCTGTCCAGCCTGAAGCACAAGCTGGAGGATTTCTTCTATGGCAAATCCGAACTCAGCCTGCGGCTGAACGTCAATGGCGAACTCGTCACTTACGGCCCGGACGTGTCGTTGCTGGACGCCGGGGATCTCAAGCTGACCCGCTTCACGCTGGCCATGCCCGGCCGGCCCGACATGCGCATGGAGGCGCAACTGCTGCTGGACGCGTCATCCGACCGCCATCTGCTATCGATGCTGGCATGGACGCTGTTCGCCTGCGCGCTGGGCGGCGCCCTGATCGTGTCGGTGATCGCCGACGTGCTGGTGCGCCGCGCCCTGGACCCGCTGCGCGACGTGGGCCGCCAGGCCGAACAGCTGTCGCCCGACCGCATAGGCGAACGGCTGGACGAGAGCGGCCTGGCCGAGGAGCTGCAGCCGCTGGTGCGGCAGTTCAACCAGGTGCTGCAGCGCCTGGAACGCGCCTACGTGCAGATGGAAGGCTTCAACGCGGACGTGGCGCACGAGCTGCGCACGCCGCTGGCGACGCTGGTGGGCCAGACCGAACTCGCGCTGTCGGCGCCGCGCTCCAGCGAAACGCTGCGCGAGATGCTGGGCTCCAACCTCGAAGAACTGCAGCGCATGTCCGGCATCATCAACGACATGCTGTTCCTGGCGCAGGCCGACGGCGGTGCGACGGCGCGCTCGCGTCAGCCGGCGGACCTGCGCGAACTGGTGCGGGAAGTGCTGGCCTACCACGAGGCCGAAGCGCTCGACGCCGGCGTGAGTTTCGCCATCGTGGGCGACCGGAGCGCGGAGGTCGACCGGACCCTGTTCCAGCGCGCGGTCTCGAACCTGGTGTCGAACGCCGTGCGCTACGCCTATCCCGACACGCAGGTCGAAGTCCATATCCAGGACATCGGCGACAGCCAGGTCCGCATCGCGGTGAGGAACATCGGCGATCCGATAGACGCCGAGCATCTGCCGCGGCTGTTCCACCGTTTCTATCGCCTGGACTCGTCCAGGGCCAGCGATACCGTGCATCACGGGCTGGGCCTGGCGATCGTGGCGGCCATCGCCCGCATGCACGGCGGCCAGTCGTATGCGGCGAGCGACGCCGCCGGCACCACCATCGGCTTCAGCGTCGACCTCGGGCGCTAGCGGACGGCACAGTCCGAACCTTGCAGCGACATTACATTTTTCGCGGCGCAGCGTGTCATATTCGTAATGCATCTGTCTGCCTTTTGACGCTGGCGCGGGAATAAAGTTTTCAGTACCGACTATCGGCGTGGGCGCGCATCGCGCCGGCGCCGGCGTCGCGCCATTTCGGAACTATTCAGGCCGACCGGATGAAAATACTGATAATCGACGACGAGAAAAAACTAGCGGACATAGTAAGACGCAGCCTGATGGAGAACGGCTACCTCGCCGATATCGCGCTCGATGGCACCAGCGGCCTGCAGCTGGCGTATGAAGTGCAGTACGATCTGATCATCCTGGACATCAATCTTCCCGACATGGAGGGGTTTGAAGTCCTGCAGCGCATCCGCCAGAACGATGCCGTGATGGTCATGATGCTGACCGCGCGATCCAGCCTGGAGGACCGCGTGCGGGGGCTGGAGCAGGGCGCCGACGATTACCTGCCCAAGCCGTTCGCGCTGTCCGAACTGCAGGCCCGCGTGCTGGCCCTGCGCCGCCGCGGCGCCAGCGTGGAGAACGGGCGCGGCCCCAACGTGCTGCGCGTGGCCGACCTGGAGCTGGACCTGCTGCGGCGGCGCGTGATGCGCGCCAACGCGCGCATCGACCTGACGGCAAAGGAGTTCTGTCTGCTCACCATACTCATGCGGCGCCAGGGCGAAGTGGTGTCGCGGCTGGTGCTGGCCGAGCAGGTCTGGGACATGAATTTCAGCAGCAACACCAACGTCGTGGAGGTGGCGGTGCGGCGCCTGCGCTCCAAGATCGACGATCCCTTCGACACGCGGCTGCTGCATACGGTGCGCGGCATGGGCTACACGCTCGAACACCGCTCGGACTGAACGGGAGCGGCGCGAGGCCGCTCCCGGTTTGCTGCTTAGAACGAGTGGCGCATGCCCACCAGCGCTTCGGTGGCCTTGGCGTCGCTCAGGAACGCGAAGTTCTTGGTGTACGAACCCACGGCATACAGGCTGGTGCGCTTGGACAGGCTGTAGGTATAGCCCAGCGCGAACGTATTCGACGTGGAGTCGCCGCCGGTCAGGTCGCGGCCGTTCGGATCCACGCGCTGCCACGACGCGAACATGCCGCTGGAGGCGCCGGTGGGAACCGACACGGCGAGCAGGTACGAGTTGGTGTTGAAGTTGTTGAGGAAAGCGTTCGACGGGGTTCCGCGGAAGCCGTTGATGGCGGCCCCGGACGGCAGCCCCTTGCCGGCGAACCAGCCGTCGGTCGCGCGTTCATAGGCCGCGGCGATTTTCAGCGCCTCGAAGTCATAGGACGCGCCCACGGTGTACGCGCGCGGCGTGGCGCTGGTCTTGGCCGAACTCAGCTTGTTGGAGGGATTGAGCTGCTCGTACGAAACGAACGCCATCAGCGGGCCGTTGTTGTAGCTCAGGCCGCTGGTGATCGCGCGGGTATTGTCGGCGGTGGCGAATCCGGTCTGGGCCGCGGTCTGGTCGTTGGCGTTGAAGGCATAGCCGGCGGAGAAGCGGAAACCGCCGCCGAAGCTCGAGGACTCATACAGGGCCAGGTTGTCGTAGCGGACCCAGTACGAACTGCTGAAACCCAGCCCGCCGCCGGTATTCAGCTGGGTGAACCCGCCGCCGAAGTTCGAGCCGAACATGCCGGCCATCATGCGCGTGGCCACGTTGTACTGGCGGCCGAGGCGGAATTCGCCCCAGTCGGCGCTGCCCAGGCCGATCGTGGCGTTACGGCCGAACAGGCGGCCGCCCTGCGACGAACTGCCGTTGGTCGAATCGAAGCCCGACTCCAGCTGGAACGAGGCATACAGGCCGCCGCCCAGGTCTTCCTTACCGCGCAGGCCCCAGCGCGAACCGGCGGTCTGGCCGGTGGTGGCGCCGAAGCGGCTGGCCTTGAAGTCGCTGCTCACCCCGGTGACCGGGTTGGTGTACGAACCGTCCACCTTGGCGAAGCCGATACCGGTATCGATCTTGCCGTAAAGCGTGACCGACGTTTCCGCGTGCGCCGCCGCGGTCGAGAGCGTGGCCGCCGTAGCGGCCAACAGGATGGTCTTTTTCACGATTGCTCCTTGATAGATTTGGGCTGCTTGCTTGCGCCAGGCCGGCAGAAGGAGCGTCGGGAAAAAGAAGAGCTGTCATTCACGATGCAACTGCCCGATCCACCGGCCTTGGCTTTTGCCAGTGTGGGTAGCGGCATTCGTCAATCAGCCGACATGGGAATTACATATTTGTTCCGATATGGTTATCTTGGCCGCGGAGCATATCCGACGCCATCGTCTAAGTCCTTGTTTTTGCAGGGGGGGCAGGCGACCCGTCGGGAATGGGCGCGAGCGTCCGATATTCAAGCCGCTGTAAGAGCAGGGCAGTTTTACTGTCGCAAATCCACCACGAACAAATAATCCCGCGCGGCCCGATCATGACCAAAAAGTAATTTCCCCGTCGGGATTTTGGCAGAACCGGATAGGTAGACTTTTTCCTACGCGCTGTCGTCGGCCTGATATCGGGACCGATGACGGATGATGAAACTGCCTACAGGAATGCCCTATGAAAAACTCTCTGAATATGCTGCTGGCCATTATCGCGATCGCAGCCGCGCCGCAAGCCATGGCCCAGTCCGCGCCCCGCGCCGTGGTTCAGGATGCCGCCCGCTCCGCGCCCCAGCGCGAACTCTCCCGCGCCGAAGTCCAGGCCGACCTCGCCCTCTGGAAACGCGCCGGCGTGGCGGACTTCTGGAACCGCGAGCTGACGCCCGATATCTATAGCAGCGAATACCGGGCGGCTTATGCGGAGTACCTGCGACTGCGTTATGGGCCGGCATATCAGGAAGAATTGCAGCGGCTGCAGTAATGCATTCTGATTGAGTGAATGAAAAAGGGCGGACCGGTTATGCGGTCCGCCCTTTTTTAAATCTCAGGAGTGAATATTATTCGTCCAGCTTGCGAGCCGATTCCAGCGCTCCCGCCGCGGCCTCATAAATTCCACCGTCACGGCGGCCCACGACCAGGACGACTATGTCCGGCGGGATTGCATTATCCCTCACCAGATATACCAATCTATAGCCGACGCCGCGCAGCTTGATTTTGTAGCAATCAACCAAGGGCGGATGAAGTTGCGACCCAGGTAACCGGGGAGTGTCCAGCCGTTTCTTCAGAGCCGCTTTGAACAGGGTTTTGATGGAGCCATCCAACGCGTCCCATTCCCGCCTTGCCTCTGGAACAAAGAAAAGCCTGTATGCCACTTACAGCTCGTCAAGGCTGACTTCGACGGCCCGATCGACCGATTTCAGGCGCGAGCGAACCAGCGATTCGAGCTGGCGCTCATCGTACAGCTCAGCCATCTGCGCCATGAGCTCCGGTGAAACAGTGTAGAAGGCCGGACGATTGTGGTTGAGCACCGCCACCGGCTGCCCCTGGGCATCTTCGACCACCTTGCCAGGGTTCTGCTTGAACTCGGAGATACTGACGGTCAGCAAGCTATGGATGCGTTCCATACGTCACCTAAATAGGGCTAAATTTAGACCTATTTTGGCTGAAGAAGCGTTTAATGTCGAGCATGAGAGGGGCAGGCATGGGAGTGGCAGCGTGTATTGATCCTGCGGGCTGACGTGCCCCCGGAATGTCCGTACAGATACCAAAACGTCGGTTGCGCCATGTGGCGACAACTGAGACAGTTTTAGACAGAAAAGGGCGGATCGGTTAACCCGTCCGCCCCTGTCCTGTACTGTCTAATGCTTGCTAATTTGGTGGAGCCGGGGGGAATTGAACCCCCGTCCGCAAGCCCTCCGCAACCAGTTCTACATGCGTAGTCGATCTATTTGGTTTTAACCCTGGACTTAGCCAACCGACAGGCCGGACCAGAGCGATTCACGTAATTTAAATTTGAACCGTGTGACCCCAGTTCAAACCGATTCCTTGTGAATGTCGCTGCTGCGGTTCGAGGGTTGCCCCCCTAGGAAGTTGCCTTCCTCCGCCTGACCCAAGGACAGATCAGTGCAGCGGCTCACCGCTTAAGCGGCGAGAGCGAAACGCTCGTCGTTGGCGTTTGTAGTGTTCCAGTGGATTAACGAGCGAACTGGTGCTCGGCATGCCCTGAGTTGTTTCGCGACCCACGTCGAATCCGGATCGGCCCCAAGTAAGACCTATTGTACTGGGAAATCCCATAGCCTGCACGGTTTCCCGTGCAGGCGTGGCCCGGGGGAGACAGCGCCGGTCAGGCCGGGTTCGGGCAGGCGGCCTTGGCCGCCGGGCGGGCGCGGGAGGCGGCCATCAGCAGCAAAGCCAGACCGACCGAAAGGCCGACGATGGCGGCGGCGGCCCAGCCCAGGGCGCCCAGGCCGTACTGGTCGATGACGTGGCCGCCGACCACGGCGCCCAGGCCGATGCCGATGTTGGCGCCCGAGATATTCAGGGACGCGGCAAACGCCGGCGCTTCGGGGGCGGATTTCATCAGCCGCACGTGGCAGACGATGAAGAGCGCCGCCTGCGCGATGCCCCAGACGCCCAGCGCCACGGCCAGCAGGCCGTGCGAGGCCATGACCGGCGCCAGCGCGGCCAGGCCGGCGGCCATCAGGCTGGAGAAGAGGGCGGTAGCGCCCAGCGGGCTGCGGTCCACCAGGCGGCCGCCCAGGGTGTTGCCGACCAGGCCGACCGCGCCGAACGCCATCATGGTCCAGCCCACGATCTGGCCGTTGAAGCCGGCCAGCCGCTCCAGCATGTCGGCCAGGTAGGTGTAGGCGGTGAACATGCCGGTGAAGACCAGCAGCGAAAGCAGCACGTGGCCGACCACGATGGGGCGGCGCAGGATGCGCAGCTGCGTAATGAGCCGGACGCCGTCGCCGTGGACCCGGATGCTGGGAAAGGCGAAAAGCAGCAGCACGGCCTTGGCGAAGGCGACGGCCGACAGCACGGCGAAGGCGGCGCGCCAGCCGAAGGCGTCGGAGATGAGCACGCCGATGGGAATGCCGAACACCGTGGCGGCCACGATGCCGAAGGTCACCGTGGAAATGGCGCGTCCGGCGCGGGCCGGGCCGACCAGCTCGACCGCCGTGGCGCTGGCCAGGGACCAGAACACGGGCAGGGCCAGCGCCGGGACGAAGCGGGCGACGGCCATGACCCAGATGTTGGGGGCGACCGCCGCCAGCGCGTTGGACAGGCCGAAAAGCAGCAGCACGCCGATGAACAGCCGCTTGCGCTCGATGTTCGCCATGAGCGCGGTCAGCAGCGGCCCGGTCGCGGCCACGGTGAAGGCGAACAGCGAGACCAGCAGGCCGGCCTGGGACACGGTGACGTCCAGGTCGCGGGCCAGTCCCGGCAGCAGTCCGACGATCAGGAATTCCGTCGTCAGGATGGTGAAGCCGGCGGCGGAAAGCAGCAGGATGGGCAATAGCATGGGCGTTCTCGGGCGCGACGCACCGCGGCGCGCGGACAGGCGATGGTGAAGGGAGGGCGGCGCCGCGGCGGAGATTGCGGCGAAGGCTTCGGGTAGACCCTGATGCCGTGCATGGGTCACACTTTAAGTGACCGGGCTATCAGGATAAAGATGGCGATCGCGGAAAGATTATTCCGTCTATCAGACTAATTCGCCTGGCCGGCGCCGGGACCGGGACGGGAGCGGCCCGTCCCTTCGGGCGGCCCTAGCGCAGGTCGCTGGGCAGCAGGGGCTCGATGGCCGGCCACAGCTCCGCGGGGGAGTGGGCGCAGGTCTCGGCTTCCCAGGTCGTGATGTTGTCGTCTTCGCCGACGTAGCCGTAGGCCGCGGCGACGGCGGGCATGCCGGCGGCGTGCGCGGCCTGGATGTCGCGCAGGTCGTCGCCGACGTAGACGCAGCGGTCCACGGCAAAGCCGGCCTCGCGCGCGGCGTGCTGCAGCGGCAGGGGATGGGGCTTGGCGTGCGCCGTGGTGTCGCCGCAGACCAGCACGGCGCTGTCGCGCGTCAGGTCCAGGTGTTCGACGATGGGCAGGGTCAGGTAGGTGACCTTGTTGGTGACGATGCCCCAGGACAGGCCGCGGCGGCGGATATCGGCCAGCAGCTCGCCGATGCCGGGGAACAGCTTGCTGTGGACGGTGGAGCCGGCCGCGTAGTCTTCCAGGAACTGCAGGCGGGTGGGCTCGTAGTCGGGATCTCCGGGCTTGAGGCCCAGCGCCACGCGCAGCAGGCCGCGCGCGCCCTGCGAGGCCACCGGACGCAGCAGTTCGTAGGCCATCGGTTCCAGGCCCTTGCGGGTGCGTTGGCGGTTGGCCGCGGCGGCGAGGTCGGGGGCGGTGTCGGCCAGCGTGCCGTCGAAGTCGAACAGGATCAGGGCGCTCATTTGCGGGTAGCCATCAGGTAGTTGACCGAAGTATCGGATGACAGGGAGTAGATCTGGGTGATCGGGTTGTATTCCATGCCGCGCATGCCGACCGGCTCCAGGCCGGCGCCGCGCGCCGCCGCCGACAGCTCGCTGGGCTTGATGAACTGCTCGTAGCTATGGGTGCCGCGCGGCAGCAGGCGCAGCACGTATTCCGCGCCCACGATGGCGAACAGAAAGGATTTGGGGTTGCGGTTCAGGGTGGAGAAGAACACCCAGCCGCCCGGTTTGACCAGGGTCGAGCACGCGCGCACGATGGAGGCCGGGTCCGGCACGTGTTCCAGCATTTCCATGCAGGTGACCACGTCGTAGTGGCCGGGCCGTTCGGCCGCCAGCTCTTCGACCGGGACCTTGCGGTATTCCACTTGCACACCGGATTCCAGGCCGTGCAGGCGCGCCACCTTCAGGGACTTGTCGGCCAGGTCGATGCCGGTGACCGCCGCGCCGCTTTTGGCCATGGATTCGGACAGGATGCCGCCGCCGCAGCCCACGTCCAGCACGGTCTTGCCGGCCAGGCTGCCCGCGCACTCCTGGATCCATTCGAGCCGCAGCGGATTGATGGCGTGCAGCGGCTTGAACTCGCTTTCGGGGTCCCACCAGCGGCTGGCCAGGGCGCCGAACTTGTCCAGTTCGGCCTGGTCGGCGTTGACGGCGGGGCGGGCGGTGTCGTGGGTTTGCGTGGTCATGGGCAGTCCAGCGTAAGGCGACGCTATATATAGAGGGGCTCCTGCGCGCCTGGCGAGGAGGGGCGCCGCACCGCTGCACCAAAAGGGTGCGCAGGCGACGAAAAAAAGGCCTCGCTATGCGAGGCCCCTTTATTGTAGCTAGTCCGGCAATTACTTGCGGCTACCCACGATTTCGATCTCAACGCGACGGTTCTGGGCGCGGCCTTCCTTCGTCTTGTTGGAAGCGATCGGGTTCAGCTCGCCCTTGCCTTCCGTGTAGATACGGTTGGGGTCGATACCCTTGCTGACCAGGTAGCTCTTGACCGAAGCGGCACGACGCTCGGACAGCTTCTGGTTGTAGGCTTCGGTGCCGATCGAGTCGGTGTGGCCCACAGCGATGATGGTTTCGAGGTCGATGCCGTTGGCTTGCTGGGCGACTTGGTCCAGCAGCTGGCGGCCTTCGGGCTTCAGGGTCGACTTGTCGAAGTCGAAGAACGTGTCGGCGTTGAACACGACCTTGGCCGCCATCGGGGCGGGCTTCGGCTTCTGTTGCGCAACCGGAACGCCGTCGCAGCCGGGGATGCCGGTGGCCGGGGTCCAGAACGCATCGCGCCAGCACAGTTCGTTCGTGCCGTTCTTCCAAACGTCACCGAACGGATTGCGCCAGTTGTCCACCGTGTCGGGATAGGTCTGGGCCGAGGCTACACCCGAGGCCGTGACGGCGGCGAAGGCGAGCGCCAGAGCGAATTTGGAGGGTTTGTTCATGTTTCTCCTCGTTGAGCTTGAAGCTGGATAAGTGACTCGCAGCGAACCCCCGCCGCATATCAGGAAAACGGGGCCAGTATAGCAACGCCAAGAGCTGGTTCAAAGGAATAGCTACTGGGTTTCCTGCGTGCTGGAAACAATCTTAAGGCATTTGGGGGGCTTTGGCTTCCCTGGACAGGCGCATTGACGCTGGATATGACGTTTTCGGCGCTCCATCGGTTTTCCATGTTGGTTTTTGACAACAGGCCCGCAGGGCGCGGGCGGACGCGCCGGCGGCCGGGTCTGGATGTCGTCCGGCCGGGCCCGCCGGCGAGCGTCCCGGGGCGCTCCTTCTGACCGCTCGGTGAATCGAATGATAGAATTTCCTGTTTACCCGGCCCGGGTTCCTCCTTACACGATTCTGTCGTTATATATATGGATTCCTTTGCCAAGGAGACGCTTCCGGTATCGCTGGAAGAAGAGATGCGCCGCAGTTACCTCGATTACGCGATGAGCGTGATCGTGGGTCGGGCGCTACCGGATGTGCGGGACGGCCTCAAGCCCGTCCACCGGCGCGTGCTCTACGCGATGCACGAACTGAACAACGACTGGAACCGCGCCTACAAGAAGTCGGCGCGTATCGTCGGGGACGTCATCGGTAAGTACCACCCCCACGGCGACCAGTCCGTCTACGACACCATCGTCCGCATGGCGCAGGATTTCTCCATGCGCTACATGCTGGTGGACGGCCAGGGCAACTTCGGCTCGATCGACGGCGACAACGCCGCGGCGATGCGTTACACCGAAATCCGCCTGGCCAAGATCGCCCACGAGCTGCTGGCCGACATCGACCAGGAAACGGTGGACTTCGGCCCCAACTACGACGGCAGCGAACAGGAACCGCTGCTGCTGCCGTCGCGCCTGCCCAACCTGCTGGTCAACGGCAGCTCGGGCATCGCGGTGGGCATGGCCACCAACATTCCGCCCCACAATCTGCAGGAAGTGGTCGACGGCTGCCTGTACTGCCTGCGCAATCCGGCGTGTTCGGTCGACGAGCTCATGGAGCTCATCCCGGCGCCCGATTTCCCCACCGGCGGCGTCATCTACGGCATGTCGGGCGTGCGCGAAGGCTACCGCACCGGCCGCGGCCGCGTGGTCATGCGCGCCAAGACCCACTTCGAGGACATGGAGAAGGGCAACCGCCAGGCCATCGTGGTCGACGCGATTCCCTACCAGGTCAACAAGAAGACGCTGCAGGAGCGCATCGCCGAGCTGGTCAACGACAAGAAGATCGAAGGCATCTCCGACATCCGCGACGAGTCCGACAAGGACGGCATGCGCCTGGTCATCGAGCTCAAGCGCGGCGAGGTTCCCGAGGTCGTCCTGAACAACCTCTACAAGAACACGCAGCTGCAGGACACCTTCGGGATGAACCTGGTGGCGCTGGTCGACGGCCAGCCGCGCCTGCTCAACCTGAAGCAGATGATCGACTACTTCCTGCAGCACCGCCGGGAAGTGGTCACGCGCCGCACGGTGTTCCAGCTGCGCAAGGCCCGCGAACGCGGCCACGTGCTGGAAGGCCTGGCCGTGGCGCTGGCCAACATCGACGACTTCATCGCCATCATCAAGGCTGCGCCGACCCCGCCGGTCGCGCGCCAGGAACTGATGGCGCGTTCCTGGGATTCGTCGCTGGTGCGCGAGATGCTGTCGCGCGCCGACGGCGACACGCCGGGAGGCCGCGCGGCCTTCCGCCCGGACGACCTGGGCGCCGAATTCGGCCTGCAGGGCGACGGCCTGTACCGCCTGAGCGATACGCAGGCGCAGGAAATCCTGAACATGCGCCTGCAGCGCCTGACCGGGCTGGAGCAGGACAAGATCGTCGGCGAATACAAGGACATCATGTCCACCATCGCCGACCTGCTCGACATCCTGGCGCGCCCCGAGCGCATCACCACCATCATCGGCGAGGAACTGCAGGCCATCAAGGCCGAGTTCTCGACCGGCGCCAAGGACTCGCGCCGCTCGGAAATCGAGCTCAACGCAACCGAACTCGACACCGAAGACCTGATCACGCCGACCGACATGGTCGTGACCCTGTCGCACGGCGGCTACATCAAGAGCCAGCCGCTGTCCGAATACCGCTCGCAAAAACGCGGCGGACGCGGCAAGCAGGCCACGGCCATGAAGGAAAACGACTGGATCGACCAGCTCTTCATCGCCAACACGCACGACTTCCTGCTGTGCTTCTCCAACCGCGGCCGGGTGTACTGGCTGAAGGTCTGGGAAGTGCCGCAGGGCACGCGCAATTCGCGCGGCAAGCCCATCGTCAACATGTTCCCGCTGGCCGACGGCGAGAAGATCACGGTGGTGCTGCCGGTCAAGGAATTCAGCGAAGACCACTACGTGTTCATGGCGACCTCGCGCGGCACGGTCAAGAAGACGCCGCTGTCGGACTTCTCCAATCCGCGCAAGGCCGGCATCATCGCCGTGGACCTGGACGACGGCGACTACCTGATCGGCGCCGACCTGACCGACGGCAAGCACGACGTCATGCTGTTCTCCGACGCCGGCAAGGCCGTGCGCTTCGACGAGAACGACGTGCGCCCGATGGGCCGCAACGCCCGCGGCGTGCGCGGCATGATGCTGGAAGACACCCAGACCGTGATCGCGCTGCTGGTCGCGGGCGACGAAACCCAGAGCGTGCTGACCGCCACCGAGAACGGCTACGGCAAGCGCACCCCGATCACCGAGTACACGCGCCACGGCCGCGGCACCAAGGGCATGATCGCCATCCAGACCAGCTCGCGCAACGGCAAGGTGGTGGGTGCGGTGCTGGTCATGCCTTCGGACGAGATCATGCTGATCACGACCGGCGGCGTGCTGGTGCGCACGCGCGTCTCGGAAATCCGTGAAATGGGCCGCGCCACGCAGGGCGTCACCCTCATCAACGTCGACGACGGCAGCTCGCTGTCGGGCGTGCGCCGGGTCGTGGAAAGCGACGCGGACGATGACGGCGACCTCGACGAGGACGGCCAGGGCACGGATGGCGGCGACGGCAACGGCGCAGCCGACACGACGGATTCGACCGAACCTACGGAGCAATAATGGCCCGCCCCTGGAACTTCTCGGCAGGCCCCTCGGCCTTGCCCGAGGTGGTGCTGCAGCAAGCCGCTGCGGAAATGCTGGACTGGCACGGCAGCGGCATGTCCGTGATGGAAATGAGCCATCGCGGCAAGCACTTCGTGCAGATCTGCGATGAAGCCGAATCGGACCTGCGCGACCTGCTGCAACTGCCGGCGGACTACGCCGTCATGTTCATGCAGGGCGGGGGTTCCGGGGAAAACGCCATCGTGCCCATGAACCTCATGGGGCGCCGCGGCACGCCGGCGGCCGACTTCGTGGTCACGGGCCACTGGTCCAAGCGTTCCTACAAGGAAGCCGGCCGCTACGGCAGCACGCAGCTTGCGGCCAGCAGCGAGCAGGCCGTCGAGCTCGACGGCCGCGAGCAGGCCCCGCTGACCTGGGTGCCGCCGGTCGAGACCTGGCAGGTGCGCAAGGATTCCGCCTATCTGCACCTGTGCAGCAACGAGACCATCGGCGGCGTCGAATTCATGGACTGGCCGGACACCGCCGCGCTGGGCGCGCCCGACGTGCCGCTGGTGGTCGACGCCTCTTCGCATTTCCTGTCGCGTCCCATGGACGTGACGCGCTGCGGCCTGCTGTATGCGGGCGCGCAGAAGAACGCCGGTCCGGCGGGCGTGACCGTCGTCATCGCGCGCCGCGACCTGATCGGCCATGCCCTGCCGATCTGTCCGTCCGCGTTCGACTACGCCAACGTGGCCGCCGAGCACTCGCGCTACAACACGCCGCCCACTTTCGCGATCTACGTCGCGGGCCTGGTGTTCAAGTGGGTCAAGGCCAACGGCGGCGTGGCCGGCATGGAAGCCGCCAACAAGGCCAAGGCCGACCTGCTGTACGGCTACCTGGACAGCACCTCGTTCTACCGCAATCCTGTACACGCGCCGGTGCGTTCGCGCATGAACGTGCCGTTCGTGCTGCGCGACGAATCGCTCAACGAGGCCTTCCTGCAAGGCGCGGACGCCGCCGGCCTGACGCAGCTGAAGGGCCACAAGAGCGTGGGCGGGATGCGCGCCTCCATCTACAACGCCGTGCCCCTGGCCGCCGTGCAGGCGCTGGTCGAGTATCTGAAGGAATTCGAGCGCCGCTATGGATGATGAACTGCAAAGCAAGCTGCTCCCGCTGCGCCAACGCATCGACGCGCTGGACGCGCAGATCCTCGAATTGCTGACGCAGCGCGCGCGCGCCGCGCTCGAAGTGGGCGAGGCCAAGCACGCCGCGCACGCCGACGGCCCGGTGCTGCGCCCCGAGCGCGAGGCCGACGTCATCCGGCGCCTGCAGCAGACCAACCCCGGCCCGTTCCCGAACGCGGGCGTGGCGGCCGTGTGGACCGAGATCATCTCGGCCTGCCGCGGCCTGGAACGCGGCATGACGGTCGCCTTCCTGGGGCCGCAGGGCTCGTTTTCCGAACAGGCGGCGATGGAGCATTTCGGCCATGCCGTGCAGCAGCTGCCGTGCGCGTCCTTCGATGAAGTGTTCCGCGCCGTCGAGGCCGGCCAGGCCGACGTGGGCATGGTGCCGGTGGAGAACTCCACCGAAGGCGCCGTCAACCGCAGCCTGGACCTGCTGCTGAACACGCCGCTCAAGATCCTGGGCGAGCGTTCGCTGGTGATCCGCCATTGCCTGATGTCGCAGTCCGGCAGCATGGACGGCATCAAGACCATTTCCGCGCATCCGCAGGCGCTGGCCCAGTGCCAGGGCTGGCTGACGCGCCACTATCCCGGCGTGCCCCGCGTGGCCGCGTCCAGCAATTCCGAGGCCGCGCGCGCGGCCGCGTCCGACCCCTCCATCGCCGCGATCGCGGGCGAGGTGGCCGCGCCCGCCTGGAACCTGAAGATCGCCGCCGCCGGCATCCAGGACGACCCGCAGAACCGCACCCGGTTCCTGGCCATCGGCAATATCGAGCCGCTGGTCAGCGGCCGCGACAAGACCAGCCTGATCCTGGCCGTGCCCAACCGCGCCGGCGCGGTCTACGAAATGCTGGCCCCGCTGGCGGCCAACGGCGTGTCGATGACGCGTTTCGAATCGCGTCCGGCCCGCACCGGCCAGTGGGAATACTATTTCTACGTCGACGTGCTGGGCCACCGCAACGATCCGAACGTCGAACGCGCGCTTGCCGCCCTGCAGGCGCAGGTCGCCTACCTGAAAGTGCTGGGTTCCTACCCGGCGTCGTGAGCCTCCACAACATGACCACCGCATCCAAGCCCCTCGCCGCCCCGGCGCACGTCAGCGCCATCGCCCCCTACCAGGCGGGCAAGCCCATCGAAGAACTGGCCCGCGAGTTCGGGCTGGATCCGGCCGGCATCGTCAAGCTGGCGTCCAACGAAAATCCGCTGGGCATGCCCGGCTCGGCGCGCGAGGCCATGCTGGCCGCGGCCGAATCGCTGGCGCGCTACCCCGATCCCAACGGCTTCGACCTGAAGGCCGCGCTGGCCGAGCGCTACGGCGTGCCGATGAACTGGATCACGCTGGGCAACGGCTCCAACGACATCCTGGAAATCGCCGCGCTGGCGCTGCTGGAGCCGGGCGCTTCCGCCGTGTACGCGCAGCACTCGTTCGCGGTGTACCGCCTGGCCACGCAGGCGCGCGGCGCGCGCCACATCGTGGTGCCGGCCAGGGACTACGGCCACGACCTGGACGCGATGTTCGACGCCATCGCCGACGACACCCGCCTGGTGTTCATCGCCAACCCGAACAACCCCACCGGCACTTTCGTGCCGGGCGAGCAGGTCGCGGCCTTCCTCGAACGCGTGCACGCCGCCCACGGCGAGCGCGTCACGGTGGTGCTGGACGAGGCCTATAACGAATACCTCGATCCCGAGTTCCGTTTCGACAGCACCGAGCTGGTGCGCCGCTATCCCAACCTGATCGTCTCGCGCACCTTCTCCAAGGCCTACGGCCTGGCCGGCCTGCGCGTGGGCTTCGCGGTGGCGCAGCCGGCCCTGACCGACCTGCTCAACCGCGTGCGCCAGCCGTTCAACGTCAACACGCTGGCGCAGGCCGCCGCCGTGGCCGCGCTGGGCGACGCCGCCTATCTGCAGCAGGCCTACTCCCTGAACAAGGCCGGCAAGGCGCAGCTGTGCGCCGCGTTCGAGGCCCTGAAGCTGCGCTACGTGCCCAGCTACGGCAACTTCGTGCTGGTGCACGTGGGCGATGCGCCGCGCATCAACCTCGAACTGCTCAAGCGCGGCGTGATCGTGCGCCCGGTGGCCGGAGACGGCCTGCCCGAGTGGCTGCGCGTGTCCATCGGCCTGCCCGAAGAGAACCAGCGTTTCATCGACGCGCTGGGCGCCATCCTGTCAGCATGAACGACGCTGCACTGTCTTCCGATCAGGGGGCCGCTGGCCCCCTGATTCCTGTATTGGCCGTCGTCGGCGTGGGCCTGATCGGCGGTTCGTTCGCCGCGGCGCTGCGCAGCGCCGGGCAGGTCGGCGTGGTGCTAGGGGCGGGACGCAATCCGCAGTCGCTGGCGCGCGCGCGCGAACTGGGCCTGATCGACGAGGCCGTGTCGCTCGAAGAGGCGGCCGCGCGCGCCGACCTGATCCTGCTGGCCACGCCGGTGGGCGGCCTGGCCGACGCCTTGTCGCGCATGCGCGCGCACCTGCGCGCCGGCGCCGTGCTCACCGACGCCGGCAGCACCAAGGCCGAGGTGGCCGCCGCGGCGCGCGCCGCGCTGGGCGAGCGGGCTGCGCAGTTCGTGCCCGGCCATCCGATCGCCGGCGCCGAACGCACCGGACCGGAAGCCGCGCAGGCCGACCTCTATCGCGATCGCACCGTCATCCTGACGCCGCTGCCCGGGAATTCCGCGGCCAGCGTCGATCTGGTGCGCCGCGCCTGGCTGGCCTGCGGCTCGCAAGTGATCGACATGGACGCCGACGCGCACGACCGGCTGCTGGCCTCGGTCAGCCATCTGCCGCACCTGCTGTCGGCGGTCTACATGAACCAGGTGGCCACGGCCGCCGACGCCGCCACCCGCCTGGATCTGGCGGGCAGCGGCTTTCGCGATTTCACGCGCATCGCGGCGGGTTCGCCGGAGATGTGGCGCGATATTTTCCTGTCCAACCGCGACGCGATGCTGGCCGAGCTGGCCGAGGTCCGCGCGGTGCTGGACCGGGCCGAGCACGCCATCGCCGCGGGCGACGGCGCGGCCTTGTCGACGCTGCTGGAGACGGCAGCGCGGGCGCGCCGCAACTGGCGCAAGGAGTAGCTGACATGGGCGCTTTGCCTTATCTGGATCTGCCCCGGGTGCGCCAGGCGCGGGGCGAAGTGGCCCTGCCGGGCTCCAAGAGCATTTCCAACCGCGTGCTACTGCTGGCCGCGATCGCCGAAGGCGGCACGGCCATTACCGGGCTGCTGGATTCGGACGACACCCGCGTGATGCTGGCCGCCCTGCGCCAGCTGGGCGTGCAGGTCTCGGACCTGGACGCCGGCCGCGTCACGGTGCAGGGCGTGCCGCGCTTTCCGGTCGAAAGCGCCGACCTTTTCATGGGCAACGCCGGCACCGCCATCCGTCCGCTGACCGCGGCGTTGGCGCTGATGGGCGGCGACTACCGGCTCTCGGGCGTGCCGCGCATGCACGAGCGTCCCATCGGCGACCTGGTCGACGCCTTGAACGCGCTGGGCGCGCGCATCGATTACCTGGGCCAGCCGGGCTATCCGCCGCTGCGCATCGGCCGCGGCGAAATCGCCGGCGACGCGGTGGCGCGGGTGCAGGGGTCGGTCTCCAGCCAGTTCCTGACGGCGCTGCTGATGGCCGCGCCGCTGCAGGCGCGCGCCAGCGGCAAGCCGGTGGCGATCGAGGTCATCGGCGAGCTGATCTCCAAGCCCTATATCGAAATCACGCTGAACCTGATGGCGCGCTTCGGCGTGCAGGTGCGGCGCGAGGGCTGGAGCCGCTTCGTCATCGAGGCCGGCGCGTCCTACCGCAGCCCCGGGCAGATCGCGGTCGAGGGCGACGCGTCCACGGCGTCCTACTTCATGGCGCTGGGCGCGATCGGCGGCGGTCCGCTGCGCGTGACCGGCGTGGGCGCCGACAGCATCCAGGGCGACGTCGCGTTCGCCGACACCCTGGCCGGAATGGGCGCCCAGGTCAGCTACGGCCCCGGCTGGATCGAAGTGTCCGGCGCGCGCGTGGCCCAGGGCGAGCGCCTGAAGGCCTTCGACACCGATTTCAACCTGATCCCCGACGCCGCCATGACCGCGGCCGCGCTGGCGCTGTACGCCGACGGCCCGTGCCGGCTGCGCAACATCGGCAGCTGGCGCGTCAAGGAAACCGACCGCATTCACGCCATGCAGACCGAGCTGGCCAAGCTGGGCGCGCAGGTGGAATCGGGGCCGGATTGGCTGCGGGTCACGCCGCCGGCCGCCGATGGCTGGCGCGACGCGCACATCGGCACCTGGGACGACCACCGCATGGCGATGTGCTTCTCGCTGGCGGCGTTCGGCCCCGCGGCCGTACGTATTCTCGACCCCGGCTGCGTCAGCAAGACCTTCCCGGGTTACTTTGATGTCTACGCGGGCCTGGTTGCGGCCTAGCGACAATTACTCCATGACTTCGACTTCCTCCGAACTCTCCACCGCCGTTCCCGTCATCACGATCGACGGCCCCACCGCGTCCGGCAAGGGCACCGTGGCCCACCGGGTCGCCAAGGCCCTGGGCTGGGAAGTGCTGGACAGCGGCGCGCTGTATCGCCTGACCGCCCTGGCCGCGATCGAGCGCGGCCTGTCGGCCGACGACGAGCCCGCCGTGGCGCGCGCGGCCGAGACGCTGGACGTGCGTTTCGACGGCCCCCATATCTACCTGGAGGGCAGGGAGGTCGGCCACGACATCCGCCGCGAGGAAGTCGGCAATTTCGCCTCGCGCGTGGCGGCGTTCCCCGGCGTGCGCCAGGCGCTGCTCGAGCGCCAGCGCGCCTTTCGCCGGGCGCCCGGCCTGGTGGCCGACGGGCGCGACATGGGCACGGTGGTGTTTCCCGACGCGCCGCTGAAAGTGTTCCTGGTCGCCGACGTGGTCGCGCGGGCGCAGAGGCGCTGTAAGCAGTTGATCGAAAAGGGAATTTCTGCTAATCTAGACGACCTTTTGCGGGATATGCGCGAGCGCGACGCACGGGATACCGGGCGGGCGGCCGCGCCATTGGCTCCCGCAGCGGATGCACACGTACTGGATTCGTCGAATCTGACGATTGCGGAAACGGTGCAGGCAATACTGGATTTCTGGGGCGCCACGGCGTCCGGATCCGAATAGATTTGTTTTTTAGGCCCTGCTCAAGCCAGGCGACACCCCCACGGGCCACCCCGCAAGGGTAAGCCAGCAGGCAGGTATTTTGACTCCACTGTGGCGGGCAATCCGCTGCGGTGTGTTTTTAACGGCCATTGCGGCCCAATGGATTTCAACCCCATGTCTTCCGTTTCCACTACCGCCACCGGCGGCGAAAGCTTCGCCGACCTTTTCGCACAAAGCCTCAAGAGCCAGGACATGAAGTCCGGCGAGGTCATCAGCGCCGAAGTCGTGCGCGTCGACCACAACTTCGTCGTCGTCAACGCCGGCCTGAAGTCCGAAGCGCTGATCCCCCTGGAAGAGTTCCTGAACGACCAGGGCGAACTCGAAGTGCAGCCCGGCGATTTCGTCTCGGTGGCCATCGATTCCCTGGAAAACGGCTACGGCGACACCATCCTGTCGCGTGACCGCGCCAAGCGCCTGTCGGCCTGGCTGCAACTGGAAAAGGCCCTGGAGAACGGCGAACTGGTCACCGGCACCATCACCGGCAAGGTGAAGGGCGGCCTGACCGTCATGACCAACGGCATCCGCGCATTCCTGCCGGGTTCGCTGGTGGATCTGCGCCCGGTCAAGGACACCACCCCGTACGAAGGCAAGACCCTCGAATTCAAGGTCATCAAGCTCGACCGCAAGCGCAACAACGTCGTGCTGTCGCGTCGCCAGGTGCTGGAAGCCAGCATGGGCGAAGAGCGCCAGAAGCTGCTCGAAACCCTGCACGAAGGTGCCGTGGTCAAGGGCGTGGTCAAGAACATCACCGACTACGGCGCGTTCGTGGACCTGGGCGGCATCGACGGCCTGCTGCACATCACCGACATGGCCTGGCGCCGTGTGCGTCACCCGTCCGAAGTCCTGCAAGTGGGTCAGGAAGTCGAAGCCAAGGTCCTCAAGTTCGACCAGGAAAAGAGCCGCGTCTCGCTGGGCGTCAAGCAGCTGGGCGAAGATCCGTGGGTCGGCCTCGCTCGCCGCTACCCGCAAGGCACCCGCCTGTTCGGCAAGGTCACCAACCTGACCGACTACGGCGCGTTCGTTGAAGTCGAAGCCGGCATCGAAGGCCTGGTGCACGTCTCCGAAATGGACTGGACCAACAAGAACGTCGATCCGCGCAAGGTCGTGACCCTGGGCGAAGAAGTCGAAGTCATGGTCCTGGAAATCGACGAAGACCGTCGCCGCATTTCGCTGGGCATGAAGCAGTGCCGCCAGAACCCGTGGGAAGAGTTCGCCACCAACTTCAAGCGTGGTGACAAGGTCCGCGGCGCCATCAAGTCGATCACCGACTTCGGCGTGTTCGTCGGCCTGCCCGGCGGCATCGACGGCCTGGTCCACCTGTCCGACCTGTCGTGGACGGAAGCTGGCGAAGAAGCCGTGCGCAACTTCAAGAAGGGCGACGAGATCGAAGCCGTGGTCCTGGGCATCGACACCGACAAGGAACGCATCTCGCTGGGCATCAAGCAGCTGGAAGGCGACCCGTTCAACAACTTCGTCGCCACTTTCGACAAGGGCGCCGTGGTTCCGGGCACCATCAAGTCGGTCGAAGCCAAGGGCGCCGTCGTGACGCTGTCCGTGGACGTCGAAGGCTACCTGCGCGCTTCCGAGATCTCCTCGGGCCGCGTCGAAGATGCCACCACTGTCCTGAGCGTCGGCGAAAACATCGAAGCCATGATCGTCAACATCGACCGCAAGACGCGTTCGATCCAGCTGTCGATCAAGGCCCGCGACAACGCCGAGACCGCCGAAACGATCCAGCGTATGTCCGATGCCAGCGCCTCGTCCGGCACCACCAACCTCGGCGCGCTGCTGAAGGCCAAGCTGGACCAACAGCGCAACGACGGTTAATTCGTGACCAAGTCGGAGCTGATCGCCGCCTTGGCGGCCCGCTATCCTCAGCTGGCCGCCCGCGACACCGATTACGCGGTCAAGACCGTGCTCGATGCGATGACCCAGGCCCTGGCCTCGGGCCAGCGCATCGAGATCCGCGGTTTTGGCAGCTTCTCGCTGTCGCAGCGGTCTCCCCGAATCGGGCGCAACCCGAAATCCGGCGAACAGGTGCTGGTGCCTGGCAAACAGGTGCCGCACTTCAAGGCGGGCAAGGAATTGCGCGAGCGGGTGGACTTGGCCGGCGGCAACGATGAGGACGCTCAATCCTCCGGATCGAGTGAACCGATGCCGTCGATGGTGAGTCTGCACGCCATGCATTGACGGCACGGCTGAAAGGCTGCCTTCGGGCGGATCGGACCGCGAACCAGGCCCCTTGAGCAATCAAGGGGCTTTGTTTTTGCGGGTCGGGTTTTTTCTCGCGGCGGGCGGGAGACGTCGCTTACAATTGAAAGTCTCGATTTCTAAGGAGCATGCGCCATGCGCTACCTCGTCTGGGCCCTGCGATTGCTCGTGTTCGTTGCGGTATTGATGTTCGCCTTGAAAAACACCGATCCGGTCGCCGTGAAGTTCTACGCCGACTACGTGGTGCAGGACGTCCCGCTCATCGTCGTGATGCTGGTGGTTTTCGTGCTGGGCGCCTTGTTCGGCCTGCTGCTGACCGTGCCCGCCGCCGTGCGCCGCCGCCGCGAGGCCATGCGCCTGCGCCGCGAGCTCGACCGCGTCCAGGCCGCCGTCAACGGCACCACGCCGGCCGTGCCGCCCGAAGCCGTCGCGCCGATGTCGCCGCTGTAATGCCGTTGCCCATCTCGTTTTCCGTACCGACCTGCCGCAAGGGCCTGAACAGTGGATTTTGAACCTTGGTGGTTGATTTTCGTGCCGGTGCTGTTCGCGCTGGGCTGGCTGGCCGCGCGCTTCGACATCCGGCAAATGCTGCGGGAAACCCGCAGCCTGCCCGACTCCTATTTCCGCGGCTTGAACTTCCTGCTCAATGAAGAGCCGGACCGCGCCATCGACGCCTTCGTCGAAGTCGCCAAGCTCGACCCCGAAACCACCGAGCTGCACTTCGCGCTGGGCAGCCTGTTCCGCCGCCGCGGCGAGATGGAACGCGCCATCCGCGTGCACCAGAGCCTGCTCAACCGCTCCGACCTGCCGGCCGCCGAGCGCGAACACGCCCAGCACGAACTGGCGCAGGATTTCCTCAAGGCCGGCATGCTGGATCGCGCCGAAAGCGGCTTCGAGCTGCTCAAGGACACCCGCTACGCCTTGCCGGCGCTGCGCTCGCTGATCCGCATCTACGAATCCGAGCACGACTGGCCGCGCGCCATCGAGGCCGTCAAGACGCTGCAAGGCCTGGTCGACGAGCCGGTGCCGCAGATCGTGCACTACTACTGCGAGCAGGCGCAGTCCGCGCTGGCGGCCAAGCCGGCCGACATCGACGCCGCCCACAAGGCGCTGGACGCGGCCGACCATGCGCTGTCGGGCATAGACGCCGCCTCCAGCCGCGGCGCCATGGTGCGCACCGCGATGCTGCGCGCGCGCCTGGCCCTGACCGAACAGGACCCCAAGCGCGAGCGCCTGTACCTGGAATCGGTCATGAACGACGCCCCCGAATACGCGGGCCTGGTCGCCGAGCAGGTGCTGGCCAACTACCGCGCCGCCCACCAGGAACAGGCCGGGCTGGACGTGCTGCTCAAGCAGTACGCGCGCCATGCCTCGCTGGACCTGTTCAACGTGCTGTTCCGCGAGCTGCGCGTGCAGCAGGGAGCTACGCCGGCCTGGACGTTCGCGCGCGGCGCGCTGCGCAGCCATCCGTCCCTGCTGGGCCTGGACCGCCTGCTCGAGGCCGAACTGGCCAATGGCGAGGGCGACGCCGACCACGGCCCGGTGCCGGGCGCCGACCTGACGCTGCTGCGCAGCCTGATCCACAAGCATACGCAGCGGCTCGACCGCTACGCATGCCGCAGTTGCGGTTTTCAGGCGCGTCGTTTTTACTGGCAATGTCCCGGCTGCAACGCCTGGGAGACCTACGCGCCGCGCCGCCTGGAAGAACTCGAATGAAATCTTTTCCCGCCGAAGCCATCTCGCACAGCCGCGTGCTCGTGGTGGGCGACGTGATGCTGGACCGGTACTGGTTCGGCGAGGTCGAACGCATCTCGCCGGAAGCGCCGGTGCCGGTGGTGCGCGTGGCGCGCCGCGAAGACCGCCTGGGCGGCGCCGCCAACGTCGCGCGCAACGTCGCGGCGCTGGGCGGCCACGTGACCCTGGTGGGCGTGCTGGGCGCCGACGAAGCCGGCGACAGCGTGCGCCGCCTGTCGACCGAGGCCGGCATCCAGGCCGACCTGATCGCCGACCCGTCGCTGCACACCACCTTGAAGATGCGCGTGCTGGGCCGTCAGCAGCAGCTGCTGCGGGTGGACTTCGAACAGCACCCCGAACAGGCCGCGCTCGACAGCGTGGACGCCGCGCTGGCCCGGCACCTGGCCAACCACGACATCATCGTGCTGTCCGACTACGCCAAGGGCGTGCTCACCCGGGTCGAGTCGCTCATCGCGCTGGCGCGGGCCGCGGGCATCCCGGTGCTGGTGGACCCCAAGGGCGACGACTACAGCCGCTATCGCGGCGCCACCCTGGTTACGCCCAACCGCTCGGAAATGCAGCAGGCCGTGGGCCGCTGGAATTCCGAGGCCGAACTCACCGATCGCGCGCAGCGGCTGCGCGCCGATCTGGACCTGGAAGCCCTGCTCGTGACGCGCTCCGAGCAGGGCATGACTTTGTTTACCGATGCGGGACGCGACCACATCGACGCGCAGGCGCACGAGGTGTTCGACGTGTCCGGCGCGGGCGACACCGTGCTGGCCACGCTGGCCGTGTCGCGCGCCATCGGCCTGCCGTGGGCCGATGCCATGGGCTGGGCCAACCGCGCCGGCGGCATCGCCGTGGGCAAGCTGGGCACGTCCGTCGTCACCGCCGCCGAACTGGCTGGAGAATCCTCATGATCGTCGTTACCGGAGCCGCGGGCTTCATAGGCAGCAACCTGGTGCGCGGGCTCAACCGCCGGGGCATCGAAGACATCATCGCCGTCGACGACCTCACCGAAGGCGACAAGTTCGTCAACCTGGTCGACTGCAAGATCGCCGACTACCTGGACAAGGACGACTTCCGCCGCCGCGTGGCCGACGGCAGCATCGGCGAGGTCCGCGCGGTCCTGCACCAGGGCGCCTGCTCGGACACCACCGAGCGCAACGGCCGCTACATGCTGGACAACAACTACCGCGTCACGCTGGAACTGTTCGAGTTCTGCCAGGCGCGCCGCATTCCCTTCCTGTACGCCTCGTCGGCCGCGGTCTATGGCGGCTCTTCGGTCTACGTGGAAGACCCCGCCAACGAAGGCCCGCTGAACGTCTACGGCTATTCCAAGCTGCTGTTCGACCAAGTCCTGCGCCGGCGCATGGACAGCCTGACGGCCCAGGTGGTGGGCCTGCGCTACTTCAACGTCTACGGCCCGCACGAGCAGCACAAGGGCCGCATGGCCTCGGTGGCCTTCCACAACATGAACCAGTTCCTGGAACACGGCCACGTGCGCCTGTTCGCGGGCTGGGACGGCTACCCCGACGGCGGCCAGAGCCGCGACTTCATTTCCGTCGAGGACGTGGTGGCGGTGAACCTGCACTTCCTGGACCATCCGGAGCAGTCGGGCATCTTCAACTGCGGCACCGGCCGGGCGCAACCGTTCAACGACGTGGCCGCCGGCGTGGTCAACGCGCTGCGCGCCGAACGCGGCGAGGCCGAACTGCCGCTGGCGCAGCTGGTCGAGCAGGGCCTGATCCGCTACATCCCGTTCCCCGACGACCTCAAGGGCCGCTACCAGAGCTACACCCAGGCCGACGTCTCGCGCCTGCGCGCGGCCGGTTTCCAGGCGCCCATGCGCGACGTGCGCACCGGCGTGTCGGAGTACGTGCGGTACTGGCGCAACCTGACGCGCTAGCGCCCGGGCGCGGGGCATCGCCCCACGCAGACCACATCCACCCGCGGGTTTCCGGGGTGGACGTTTTCATTCACGGCGAACTCCTGGCGACGGGCCGCGCGGCATGATCGCTGCGTGGCTCGACAACCGTCGCGCCCGGTCCTTCAGGAGACTCGCATGAACCCGTTCCTACATTCCGTCACGGCGCGGCCGTCGCCGTCCACGCAATGGCGCAGCGCCGCCCGGCCCGGGCGCCAGCGCCAGGCCGGCGGCCAGCCGTGCGCCGCGCAGCCGCGCCCGTTGCGGCAGGCGCTGGGCGCGCTGCTGCTGACCGCGGGGCTGGGCCTGGCGGCCTCGCCGGCGCAGGCGGTGGACGTGAACCAGGCCAGCGTGCAGCAGCTCGAAGGCGTGCGCGGCATCGGCCCGCGCACCGCCGAAATCATCGTCCAGGAACGCGAGCGCGGCGGCAAGTTCGAATCGCTCGACGACCTGGCCGAACGCGTGCGCGGCATCGGCGCGAAAAAGGCGCAGGCCCTGGAGGCCGCGGGCCTGCAGGTGGGCAAGGCGGCCGCGGCGCCGAAGCCCGCCGCCGCAAGGCCGGCGCCGGCCCGCGCCAAACCCTGACGCCGGCGTCCGCGCCGGTGGCCCTGGCGGCAGCGCGGATTTAGCCGCCGCGCGCCGCCGGGCGGAGTTATTATCAGCCGCATGACTACTACCTATCCCACTATCGAGCAAACCGTCGGCAACACGCCGCTGGTGCGCCTGCAGCGCATCCCCGGAGCCGCGGGCGCCGCGCGGGGCAACGTCATCCTGGCCAAGCTGGAAGGCAACAACCCCGCCGGTTCCGTCAAGGACCGTCCCGCGCTGTCTATGATCAAGCACGCGGAAGAGCGCGGCGACATCAAGCCGGGCGACACCCTTATCGAAGCCACCAGCGGCAATACCGGCATCGCGCTGGCCATGGCGGCCGCCATGCGCGGCTACCGCATGATCCTCATCATGCCGGACAACCTGTCGTTGGAGCGCCGCGCGGCGATGACCGCCTATGGCGCAGAGCTGATCCTGACGCCGGCCGACAAGGGCGGCATGGAATACGCCCGCGACCTGGCCACCGAAATGCAGGCCGACGGCCGCGGCCTGGTCCTGGACCAGTTCGCCAATCCGGACAACCCCCGCGCCCACATCGAAACCACCGGCCCCGAAATCTGGAACCAGACCGAAGGCCGGGTCACGCATTTCGTCAGCGCCATGGGCACCACCGGCACCATCATGGGCGTGTCCACCTACCTCAAGTCGCGCAATCCCGCCGTGCAGGTCGTGGGCGCCCAGCCGGCCGAAGGCTCGTCCATTCCCGGCATCCGCAAATGGCCCGAGGCCTATCTGCCGAAGATCTTCGATCGCAGCCGGGTGGACGCCTACGAATCCATCGCGCAAACGGAAGCCGAGGTCATGGCCCGCCGCCTGGCCGCCGAAGAAGGCATCTTCGGCGGCATCTCGTCGGCCGGCGCCCTGGTCGCCGCGCTGCGCGTGGCCGAGCGCGTCAACGACGCCACCATCGTGTTCATCGTCTGCGACCGCGGCGACCGCTACCTGTCCACCGGCGTTTTCAACTGATCTTTCCCGGGCTTATTCGGGCTGGATGCCGGCGTCCTGCATCACCTTGATCCAACGCTTGCTTTCGGCGAGGTTGAAGGCTTCGGCTTCCTGATAGCTCATGGCGCTGGGCAGCGTGCCCTGCGACTTCAAGGCTTCGATCACCTTGGGCGACTGCGAGGCTTCGATCATGACCTGATTGAGCTTGGCGATGATCGGTTCCGGCGTGTCCTTCGGCGCCCACATGCCGTACCAGGTGACGATGTCGAAGCCGGGCAGCACGGTTTCCGCGATGGTCGGCACCTCGGGCAATTCGGCCAGGCGCGTCTTGGTCGTGACGGCGATCGGGCGCACCTTGCCGCTCTGGATGAGCGGCAGGGCCGGCGCCAGCGGCGCGTACATCAGATCCACATGGCCGCCCGCGACGTCGGTCAGCGCCGGGCTGCTGCCGCGATAGCCGACGTGGGTGATCTTGGCCTTGGTGGAAGTATTGATCAGTTCGCCCGCCAGGTGGGGCAGGGTGGCGACGCCGGGCGAGGCGAAGCTCAGCGAGCCGGGCTGGGCCTGGGCCTGCTTGATCAGATCGCCGAAGGTCTTGAATCTGGAATCGGGCGGAACCACGGCCACCATCGGCACCGTGCCCAGCACGCCCACCATCCGGAAGTCCTGGATCGGGTCAAAGGACAGGTTCTTGAACTGGGCCGGGTAGATGCCCTGGACGGACGGGTTCATCAGCAGGGTGTAGCCGTCGGCGGGGGCCTTGGCCACCTGGGCCGTGCCGATGGTGCCGCTGGCCCCGGCGCGGGTTTCGATCACCAGCGGTTGCCCCAGGATTTCACCCATCTGGACTGCGATCAAACGGCCGACGACGTCGGTGGGGCCGCCCGCCGCCCACGGCATGATCACGCGTATCGGCTTGTCCGGATAAGCAGCCTGCGCATAGGCGTTTGCAACCGGCAGGGACGCCATGACGGCCGCCGAGCATGCCGCGGCCAGGAAAGTGCGTTTGTTCATCTACTGTCTTCTCCTACAAAAGTGAGATTGGCCGAGGGCAGGGCCGCGCGCAGCAGCGTCTTTACCTCGGTCAGCCGTTGACCCGTGATGGCTTCGTTCTTTTGCATCCTGCCCAGCGGGCCGGCCACCACGATTGCAAACGGTTGTTCGTATGCCCGGAATCCGAGCGAAATGGACATGACGTCCTCGACGTTTTCGCCGACGGAGCGCTGCCAGCCGCGGGCGATGCCGGCTTCCAGGTCGCGGTCGAAGGCCTCCCGGCTGGTCAGCGTGCTGTCGGTATAGGCGGCAAAACCGCTATAGGTCTTGAACCATTTCTGCCGCTCGTCGGCGGACAGCACCGATAGCAGGGCCTTGCCGGAACTGGTGGCGTGCACCGCCTTGAAACCGCCGGGTTGATGGGAAAAGCGGATCGTCTGCTTGGATTCGGCGACGATCAGGTAAACGACCTTGTCGTCGGCGAGCTTGGCCAGCAGCGCCGTCTCTCCCGTGATGTCGCGCACCTGGGCCAGCACCGGCTCGATCACCGCGTTCAACGGGTCGCTCTGGCAGATCAGGGTCGCCACGTGGATGAGCTTCTGCGTCGGGTAATAGCCATGCTTTTTGCCGATTTCATACAGATAGCCGCGCGCCACCATGGTCTTCAGCAGACCGTGGCAACTCGAGAGCGGAATCCCCATCTGCGTAGCGATCTCGCTGTACAGCAAGGGCTTCTGCGCTTCGGCGAACAGATTCAAGACATCCAGCACACGGCCAGCAGTTTTCACATCCATGATGGTATTATCCTATACGTGATAAATTTATGTCAAATTGCTAATTGCCAAGGAGGTGCGACGCATGAGGTGGAAGAACCGTCCCGAAGGATCAAACTGGGGAGATTTCGGGCCTGACGACCAGCGAGGCTGCCTGAATTACATCACTCGCGAGAACGTGCTGAGCGGCATGCGCGAAGTCCGCGAGGGCCTGAGCTTCTGCCTGTCGCTGCCGCTGGATTACCCGGGCGGCAATGGCGTGAACGTGCGCCGCCATCCGCCCAAGCTGCGTCCGACCGAAAGAGATGGCGACCAGTATCTGAACTTCCCGCTGGGGCGCCTGCGCCCGGGCTGCGTCGACGTGCTCAGCGACGATATCGTCGAGATGAGCCTGCAGTATTCGACGCAATGGGATTCGCTGGCGCACGTGGGCGCGCTGTTCGACGCCAATGGCGACGGACTGCCCGAGCGCGTCTACTACAACGGCTACCGGCCCAATGAACACGTGGTGGGGCCGGTGGACTACGACGTCGATAACGGTTTCGCCAAAATCGATCTGGGTCAGGGAACGGCCTCCAACGCCAAGAAACTGGACATCACCCAGCTTGCCGAATCATGCGTGCAGAGCCGCGGCGTGATGGTGGACCTGGCGCGCCACTACGGCCGCGAGCAGAAATCCGTGGGCTATGACGAGCTGATGCGGATACTGGACGCCGACCGGATCGAAATCGAGCGCGGCGACATCGTGCTGTTCCACACGGAATTCGGCGACGCCCTGCTGGAAAAGCGCCGCGAGCCCGATCCGCATACGCTGCATGAAATATGCGCGGGCCTGGACGGCAGCGACGAGAAGCTGTTGCAGTGGATCACCGACTCGAAGGTGGCGGCCATGGCGTCGGACAACCATGCGCTGGAAATCTATCCCACCAAAAAACCCAACGCCTGCTGCGCGGCGCTGCCGCTGCATCACCATTGCATTTTCAAGCTCGGCATGCCCATAGGCGAGATGTGGTATCTGGGCGAGCTGGCGCGCTGGCTCGCCGCCAACGGCCGCAATCGTTTCCTGCTGACGGCGCCGCCGCTGAACCTGCCGGGCGCCGTGGGTTCGCCCGTCACGCCGGTCGCGACGGTCTAGGAGAGGGGCCGCGCGATCGCGGCCCCCGCTCATCATCGCCCCACGCGCGCCTCGATCTCGTCGGCCAGGTCGGCCACCGAGGTGGCGTAGAAATAGCTGCGGTTGTACTTGGTCAGCGCAAAGAAGTTGGGCGTGCCCACGCGGTACTGCGCGGTGCCGCGGGCTTCTTCCACCAGGTCGACCACGCCCAGCGGCTGGCTGGTCCAGCCGTCGGCGGAGGCGCCGGGGCGCAGGCGCGCGCCGGCGGCGGTCAGCGAGTTCCAGCTTTGCTTGGGTTCGAGGCCGCCGTCGACCAGCGGCGCGGGATCGACCGGCAGGATCACGGGCGCGAACACCGGCAGGCCGCGCTGCCAGCCGTGCTGGGACAGGAAGCTGCCCACCGACATGATCGCGTCGCGGGTGTTGTTGCTCAGGTCGATATGGCCGTTGTCGTCGCCGTCCACGGCGTAATGCATCACGCTGGTGGGCATGAACTGCGGCATGCCGATGGCGCCCGCGTACGAGCCGCGGGTTTCCAGATCGAGCTTGTCCTGCATGGCCAGCGTGAGGAAGTCGGCCAGCTGCCCGCGGAACATGGTGGCGCGTTCGGGCTTGGCCGGATCGGGATAATCGAAAGCCAGCGTGGTCAGGGCGTCCAGCACGCGGAAATTGCCCATATTGCGCCCGTACAGCGTTTCCACGCCGATGATGGATGCGATGATGGGCGCAGGTACGCCGAAGCGCTGCGCGGCCTGGTTGAGCAGGTCGCGGTTTTCGTTATAGAAGTCCACGCCCCAGCCGATGCGCTTGGGTTCCACGAAGCGCGAGCGGTACGTCAGCCAGCTGCGCCAGATTTTCTTGCCCGGGGGCGACGGCGCAATCAGGCGCGCCACCGTGGCGTTATAGCGCGAGCCCTCCAGCGCGGCGACCATGGGCGCCAGCGGCAGCTGGCGCTCGGCGGCCAGGCTTTCCACGAATGAACGGACTTCCGGGCGCAGCGCGCCGTTGGCGCCGAGGGCGGCGGGGCCGTCGTCGGCCAGTCCGGAGCCTGGAGTCGGCGCACTGGGTCCGATGCGGATGGGAGCGGGAGAGGACGAGGCCGCGGCGGATGGCGAGGCCGGGGCGGTAGCGGTGGGGGCGGTGGTGGTACAGCCCGCCAGCAAGGCGCAAAGGGTTCCGAGTTGCAGTATTCGCCGACAGATGAACATAATCTTCCTTATGGAGACCATGTATCTTACCCACCCGGCATGCCGCTTGCATGAAATGGGCAGTTGGCATCCCGAAAGCCCGCAGAGGCTGGACGCCATTTCCGACCAGCTGCTTGCGAGCGGATTGATGCCTTACCTGGACGACCGCCAGGCCCCGCAGGCGTCGCGTCACGACGTGCTGCGCGTGCATACCGTCCAGTACCTGAACAGTCTGCGCGAAAACACGCCCGAACAAGGGTATTTCCCGATAGATCCCGACACGCTGATGAATCCGCACACCTACGAGGCCGCGCTTTACGCCGCGGGCGCGGGGGTGGCGGCGGTGGATGCGGTGATGGGCGGCGAAGCCCGCACGGCGTTCTGCGCGGTCAGGCCGCCCGGCCACCATGCCTGCCGTTCGCAGGCCATGGGATTCTGCTTTCTCAACAACGTCGCCATTGCGGCGCAGCATGCGCTGGAATTCCACGGCCTGGCGCGCGTGGCCATCGTCGATTTCGACGTCCACCACGGCAACGGCACCGAAGAAGTCTTTGCCGGCGACGAGCGCGTCCTGATGTGCAGTTTCTTCCAGCATCCGTTCTTTCCGAACAGCGGCGCGGAACACCCGGCCGCGAACATGCTGAACGTGCCCGTGCCCGCGTACACGGCGGGCGCCGCCGTGCGGGCCATCGTCAGCGACTCCTGGCTGCCCAGGCTGGAGGCGCACCGGCCCGAACTGATCCTGGTATCGGCCGGCTTCGATGCGCACCGCGAGGACGACATGGGCCAGATGGGCCTGGTCGAAGCCGACTACGCGTGGATCACCGACAGGCTGGTCGAAGTGGCCGAGCGCCACTGCCAGGGGCGGATCGTCAGCACGCTGGAAGGCGGTTACAACTTGTCAGCTTTGGGGCGCAGCGTCGTCGCGCACATACGAGCCCTGGCTAAGCTGTAGAATCAGGAAAAAATTGTGCACTGCAATCCCGGCGCAAGCCGGGGCAACTATTTCATTTTCATTTTGGAGACAGCGGGATGAAGGTATTGGTACCTGTCAAGCGCGTGGTTGACTACAACGTCAAGGTGCGCGTCAAGTCTGATCAAACCGGCGTGGACATCGCCAACGTGAAGATGTCCATGAATCCGTTCGATGAGATCGCCGTCGAGGAAGCGACGCGCCTGAAGGAAAAGGGCGCGGCGGCCGAGGTGGTGGCGGTGTCTTGCGGCGTTGCGCAATGCCAGGAGACGCTGCGCACGGCCATGGCCATCGGCGCCGACCGCGGCGTGCTGGTGCAGACCGACGCGGAGCTGCAGCCGCTGGCGGTGGCCAAGCTGCTGCGCGCGCTGGTCGACAAGGAGCAGCCGCAGCTGGTGATCCTGGGCAAGCAGGCCATCGACGACGACGCCAACCAGACTGGCCAGATGCTGGCCGCGCTGCTGGACTGGCCGCAGGCCACGTTCGCCAGCAAGGTGGAGCTGGCCGACGGCAAGGCGACGGTGACGCGCGAAGTTGACGGCGGGCTGGAGACGGTGACGCTGAAGCTGCCGGCCATCATCACGACGGACCTGCGCCTGAACGAGCCGCGCTACGTGACGCTGCCCAACATCATGAAGGCCAAGAAGAAGCAGCTGGACACGGTCACGCCTGAAGAGCTGGGCGTGGACCCGGCGCCGCGGTTGAAGACGCTGAAGGTCAGCGAGCCGCCCGCGCGCAAGGCCGGCATCAAGGTGGCCGACGTTGCGGCCCTGGTGGACAAACTCAAGAACGAAGCGAAGGTGGTTTGAACATGACGACGCTGGTTATTGCAGAACACGATAACGCCCAGCTGAAGGGCGCAACCCTGAACACCATCGCCGCGGCCGCCAAGATCGGCGGCGACGTGCATGTGCTGGTGGCCGGCGCCAACGCGCGCGCCGTGGCCGAGCAGGCCGCCGCCGCCGCCGGCGTGTCCAAGGTGCTGCTGGCCGACGCCGCGCAGCTGGCCGACGGGCTGGCCGAGAACCTGGCCGCGCAGGTGCTGGCGGTGGCCTCGGGCTACAGCCACATCCTGTTCCCGGCGACGGCCTCGGGCAAGAACGTGGCTCCGCGCGTGGCGGCCAAGCTGGACGTGGCGCAGATCTCCGACATCATCGGCGTGGAATCGGCCGATACGTTCCAGCGCCCGATCTACGCGGGCAACGCGATCGCCACGGTGCAGTCGGGCGACGCGGTCAAGGTGATCACGGTGCGCACGACCGGCTTTGACGCCGTCGCCGCGCAAGGCGGTTCGGCCGCGATCGAAGAGGTGGCGGCGGTGGCCGATTCGGGCCTGTCGAGCTTCGTGGGCCGCGAAGTGGCCAAGAGCGACCGTCCGGAACTGGCTGGCGCGCGCGTGGTGGTGTCGGGCGGCCGCGGCCTGGGCAGCGCCGAGAACTTCAAGATCCTGGACCCGCTGGCCGACAAGCTGGGCGCGGCGCTGGGCGCGTCGCGCGCGGCGGTCGACGCCGGCTATGCGCCCAACGACTGGCAGGTCGGCCAGACCGGCAAGATCGTGGCCCCGCAGCTGTACGTGGCGGTGGGCATCTCGGGCGCCATCCAGCACCTGGCCGGCATGAAGGACTCCAAGGTCATCGTGGCCATCAACAAGGACCCGGAAGCGCCGATTTTCGGCGTGGCCGATTACGGCCTGGTCGGCGACCTGTTCCAGGTCGTGCCCGAACTGACCAGCGCGCTGTAATGGTTTAGATCCGGGTTTGAAACCGGTGCGCATCCGGTTTGAATCCGGTTTAATCCCGCGTTATCCAAAACCCGCCGGCGTGCGCGCCGGCGGGTTTTCTGTTTTTGGAGACACCGGTTCACCGCTATTTAATCGGAACGCTATAAATCTTTTGCTTTATTGCAAGATTCTGATAATGTTTCCGGCGCGCAGCAAGATTCGCGCAAGTGCTTGGCCTGTACAGAACGAAGGAGATTCGGGATGGAATGGTTTTTTGACACTTTGCGGAAATATCCGGAGCTCGCGATATTCCTGACCTTGGGCCTGGGTTACTGGATAGGCGCCAAGAAGATATTCGGGTTTAATCTCGGCGCGGTCACCGGAACGCTGCTGGTGGGCGTGCTGGTCGGGCAGCTCGATATCACTATCGCTCCCATCGTCAAGCAGGTTTTCTTCCTGCTTTTTCTTTTCGGGCTGGGCTATGGCGTCGGCCCGCAATTCTTCCGCGGCATGAAAAGCGATGGCCTGCCCCAGGTCATATTCGCGGTCGTCATTTGCGTCGTCTGCCTGCTGGTCACCTGGGGCACCGCGGTGGCTTTCGGTTTTGACGCCGGCACCGGCGCGGGCCTGCTGTCGGGCGCGCAGACGATCTCGGCGGTCATGGGCGTGGCCACCGACACCATCAACGGCCTGAACGTGGACGCCGCGACCAAGAAGCAATGGATCGACAGCATCCCCGTGGCCTACGCGGTCTGCTACATCTTCGGCACCGTGGGCAGCGCCTGGATACTGGCCTCGCTGGGCCCCAAGCTGATGCGCGTGGACATCGTGAAAGAATGCAAGGAGTACGAGGCCAAGATGTCCGGCGGCGCCGATTCCATGGAGCTGTCGGGCTACCGCAAGTTCACGGCGCGCGCCTACAGGCTGGAGCGCGAGGATTGCGTGGGCAAGACGGTGGGCGAGCTGGAGTCGCGCTTCGTCGATGCGCGCGTGTTCGTCGAGCGCATCCGCCGCGGCGACCAGATCCTGGATTGCGATTCCAAGACCGTGCTGCAGGCCGGCGACGTGCTCGGCGTGACCGGCAGGCATGATGCGCTGGTGCAGCAGGCGCCGGGCATCATCGGCGGCGAGGTCGAGGACCGGGACGTGATCAACCTGCCCGCCGAGATCGTCGAGGTGGTGCTGACCAACAAGAACCTGGCCGGCAAGACGGTGCAGGAAATCGCCGAGCACGACGCCGTGCGCGAACTGGGACGCGGCGTGTTCCTGCGCAAGGTGGTGCGCGGCGGCCACGAGATGCCGGTCAACTGGGGCCTGAAGCTGGACCGCGGCGACCGGCTGTTCCTGCTGGGCGCCAAGCGCGACGTCGAACGCGTGGTCGGCAAGGTCGGCTACGTGGATCGCGCCACCGACCAGACCGACATGGTGTTCGTGGGCTTCGGCATTCTGCTGGGCGGCCTGTTCGGCTCGCTGGTGCTGACCGTCAAGGGGATACCCATCACGCTGTCGACCTCGGGCGGCTCGCTGATCGCCGGCCTGGTCTTCGGCTACCTGCGC
Source organism: Achromobacter sp. MUI-25009338 (assembly GCF_057359325.1). Taxonomy (NCBI): domain Bacteria; kingdom Pseudomonadati; phylum Pseudomonadota; class Betaproteobacteria; order Burkholderiales; family Alcaligenaceae; genus Achromobacter; species Achromobacter sp. MUI-25009338. The sequence continues at coordinate 4,326,043 of NZ_CM170627.1, read as the reverse complement.
TCGGTGCATCCGACCTTCGGCCGGGTGCCGGAACCGGTGCACTGGTTCCTTACCTCCGTGGGGTTGACGACCTTCGTGGCGGTGGTCGGCATCTCGTCCGGACCGGGCTTCGTCCTGGGCTTCCAGCAACTGGGCGCCAAACTCTTCGTCGCCGGCGTGATCGCCACCAGCGTGCCCATGATCCTGGGCGTGCTCATCGCCCGCCACATCTTCAAGTTCCACCCGGCCATCGCGCTGGGCGTCTGCGCCGGCGCCCGGACCACGACGGCTGCCATCGGGCAGATCACCGAAACGGCCAAGAGCCAGGTGCCCGCCCTCGGCTATACGGTGCCCTACGCGATCGGCAACACGCTGCTGATCATCTGGGGGATCGTCATCGTCATGCTCATGACCTAGCGGCTCGTCCGCGGGCCGCCAGGCCCGCGGACCGCTGTCCAAGGCTGGCGGGCGCAACGGCCCGCCACGCAGCCAACGCCCGTCACCACGCAAACCAGGAGTACTGAACCATGGCTTCCACCGCGCCTCTCACCGTCAGTCTGGCCTCGGCACTGAAAACCACCCGCTCGCACCAGCGCGACCTCGAACAGCTTTCGCCGTTCGAACTGAAGGACTACCTGATCACGCTGGCCAAGGACAGCCAGCAGCTGTCGGCGGCGACCATGCTGAACGCCGGCCGCGGCAATCCGAACTGGATCGCCACCGAGCCGCGCGACGCCTTCTTCCTGCTGGGCCGGTTCGCGATGAAAGAGGCGCGCCGGGTGCGCGACGAAGGCATCCTGGCGGGCATGCCGGACAAGCAGGGCTGCGCCGGCCGGCTGCGCAAGTTCCTGTCCAAGCACAAGGGCGAGGACGGCCGCGACTTCCTGGCGGGCGTGCTGGAATACGGCGTGAAGGTCAAGGGCTTCGATGCGGACGAATGGGTCCACGAGCTCACCGACAGCATCATCGGCGACCACTACCCGGTGCCGCCGCGCGCGCTGGTGCACATCGAGCAGATCGTGCACGACTACCTGATCAAGGAAATGTGCGACGGCCGCCCGCCCAAGGGCAAGTTCGACCTGTTCCCGGTCGAGGGCGGCACGGCGGCGATGTGCTACATCTTCGATTCGCTGCTGCAGAACGGGCTGCTCAAGCAGGGCGACACCATCGCGCTGTTCCTGCCCACGTTCACGCCCTATATCGAAATCGCGCACCTGGAGCGCTTCCAGTTCAAGATCGTGCCCATCAACGCCAGCAGCATGCGGGCCGACGGCACGCATGACTGGCATTACCCGCCCGAGGAAATCGCCAAGCTGGAGAACCCCAAGATCAAGCTGGCGGTCACGGTCAATCCCAGCAACCCGCCGTCGGTGGCCTTCAGCCCGGTCGAAATGAAGCAGATCGTGCGCCTGATCCGCAAGAACCCCGACCTGGTGCTGGTCACCGACGACGTGTACGGCACCTTCGTGCCGAACTTCCGCTCGCTGATGGCCGAGGTGCCGCACAACACGATCTGCGTGTATTCGTTTTCCAAGAACTTCGGCTGCACCGGCTGGCGCCTGGGCGTGATCGCGACCCACGAAACCAACATCATGGACCGCCGCATCGCCGAACTGCCGGCGTCGTGGAAAAAGCGCCTGCACAAGCGCTACAGCGCCATGACGATGGAGCCGGAGAAGCTCAAGTTCATCGACCGCATGGTCGCCGACAGCCGCAACGTGGCGCTGAACCACACGGCCGGCCTGTCCCTGCCGCAGCAGGTCCAGATGGGCTTTTTCGCGTTGTCCCACCTGCTCGACCTGAAGGACGCCTACAAGCACTTGACGATGGAAATCGTGCGCAAGCGGCGCGACGCGCTGTGGCAGGGCCTGGGCATTCCCATGCCGCCGGAAGATCCGACGCGCGCCTGGTATTACGTGGAACTGGACTTCATGGTCTGGGCCAAGGTGATGTACGGCGACGGCTTCTGCAAGTACATGGTCAACAATTACGAGCCGGTGGACTTCCTGTTCCGCCTGGCCGAGAAAACCGGCGTGGTGCTGATGGACGGCGGCGGCTTCGGCGGCCCGCCCTGGTCGATCCGGATCTCCCTGGCCAACCTCGACGACGGCGACTACGCCAAGATCGGCAAGCACATGGTGGCGGCCGCGACCGAATACGTCGACGCGTGGAAGGCCTCCGAGCTGGTGCGTTCGGGTCCGACCGCGGGCAAGGGCCAGAAGGTCAAGGCCGCGGCCGGCAAGAAGGCGGCCGGCAAGAAGGCCGGCGCGGCCGGGGCGCGCAAGGCGGTCAAGCAGGCGGTGCAGCGCGCGGATACGGCGGCCAAGTCGGCCAGGAAGGGCGCCGGCAAGTAGGCGGCCACGGCAACCCCAGGGTGATATGAACATATGACTTGCAGCGTCGGGTTTTTCAATAGCGTCCCCATCGCAGTGCTGTTCGTGACGGTGGGTTTGGGATACCTGGTCGGCAAGCTCCGGATCGGCCCGATCCAGCTGGGCGGGGTGTGCGGAACGCTCATCGTCGCCCTGCTGATCGGGCAGACCGGCTGCCAGATCCGCGGCGACCTGAAGGAAGTCGCGTTCGCGCTGTTCATCTTCGCCATGGGGTACTCGGGCGGTCCGCAGTTCTTCGCCAACCTGAACCGCTCCAGCCTGCGCTTCATCGCGCTGCCGCTCATCGAGGCCGTGCTGGTGCTGACCATCGTGCTGGCGGCGGTGCCGCTGTTCGGCCTGGACGCCGGCACGGCGGCCGGGCTGGCGGCCGGCGCGGCCACCGAATCGGCCGTGGTCGGCACGGCCGCCGAGGCGCTCAAGCACCTGGGCCTGGCCGACGCGGAGGTCCAGCGCATGGAAGCCAACATCGCCACCGCCTACACGCTGACCTATCTGGTGGGCCTCATCAGCATTGTGTTCTTCACCAGCCAGGTCGCGCCGGCGCTGCTGCGCATCAATCTGCGCGAAGCGTCCAAGGCGATGGAGGAAAAGCTGGGCGTGGCCGCCGGCGACGGCGAGGACGCCAATATGCCCACGCTGCCGCGGCTGGTGGGCCGCGCGCACGTGGTCAAGGACGCCGGCGGCATGAGCGTGGCCGAGGTGGAGGCCAGGCTGGGCGGGCGCACCGCCGTCAGCCGCATCCTGCGCGACGGGGCGGCGGTGGACGCCTCGCCCGAGGACGTGCTGGCGGTGGGAGACATCGTGGTGGTGCTGGGCATGCGGCGCTTCGTGCTGGGCGCCGGCGGCGTGATCGGCCCCGAGATCCAGCTGCCCGAGGCGCATGCCGACGACCTGCAGCTCAGCGAACTGGCGGTCATCGTCAACAAGAAGGCGGTGAACGGACATACCGTGGGCGAGCTGGCCCGGCGGCCGCGCGCGCAGCGGGCGCGCGGCGTGTTCCTGCAGTCCATCGTGCGCTCCGGCCATTCCCTGCCGATCACGCCGTCCACCGTGGTGCAGTATGGCGACCTGATCACGCTGGTGGGCGCCGAACCCGAACTGTCGGCGGCCGGCGCGGCGCTGGGCAACGAACTGCGCCGCAGCGGCGTGACCGATCTGGTGTTCCTGGCTTTCGGCATACTCGCGGGCCTGCTGATCGGCAGCCTCAGCGCAAACCTGTGGGGCATTCCGGTATCGCTGGGCAGCGGCGGCGGGGCGCTGGTCAGCGGTCTGGTCTGCGGCTGGATCAACGCCAAGCGGCCGGCGCTGGGCCACATGCCGGACCACGCGGTGCAATTGCTCAAGGACCTGGGGCTGGCGATCTTCGTGGCCTGCGTCGGCCTGTCGGCCGGGCCGGAGGCGGTGAAGCTGATCCGCGAGCACGGCGCGGTGCTGCCCGTGATCGGCCTCCTGGTGTCGCTGGGACCGGCATGCCTGTCGCTGTGGGTGGGCCACAAGATCCTGAAGATCGAAGGGCCGCTGCTGGTGGGGGCCATCGCCGGTCAGCACGTCAGCACGCCGGCCATCAGCGCCATCCTGAATTCCAGCGGCAGCGCGGTGCCGCTCCTGGGCTACACCGTGACTTACGCCATCGCCAACGTGCTGCTGCCGGTGCTGGGGCCCATCATCGTGTCGCTGGCCCACCACCTGGGCTAGCCGCTACCGCAGCAAGGTGCAGCCCTGCCACGCCTGATCCTCGATCAGGCGTTTTATTTCGTCCTGGCACAGCTCGATGACCCGGTTGACCGCGGGCGAGGGCGGCAGGCTTGCGCTGGCGCACAGCACCAGTTCGCGCGACAGCGCCCGGTCGAGCGCGTGCGCGACGATGGAGCCTTCCGCGATCTCGGGCTGCGCGGCCGAGCTGGGCAGGATGGTGGCCGCCATCGCCTCGCGCACGGCGGGGATCAGGATGGCCGAGGTGCTGGCCTCGGCGAACAGGTTGCAGGTCAGGCCGGCGGTCAGGAAGGCGTGGTCCAGCCGCGCGCGCAGCGTGTTGGGCAGGCTGGGCAGCACCAGCGGCAGCGCGGCGAAGTCCTCGATGGCCAGGGTGCGGCGCGGCAGCGCCACGCTGGCGTGCGCCAGCAGGAACAGGCGTTCGCGCAATAGCGGCGTGCGCAGGAGGCCCTGCATGGGCTGCTGGTCCGGCGACAGCGAAAAGTCGATGCGTCCTTGCAGCACCAGCTTGGTCAGGTCGGCGCTGGGCACGTCGACGATCTCCAGCACCACCGAGGGCAGCTCCGCCTTGACCCGGCGCATCAGCGGCAGGGCCAGCATGCGCGCCGTGCTGGAGGCCAGCCCGATCGAGACCGTGCCGGTGATCTGGTCGGCGGTCCGCGACAGCAGGCTGCGCGTGCTGTCGACCTGGCGCAGGATGATCTGCGCGTGGCGGTACAGCAGCAGGCCTTCGGCCGTGGGCTGCACGCCCTTGGCGCCGCGCACCAGCAGCGCCACGCCCAGGTTCTCTTCGAGCAGCGACATCTGCTGGCTTAGCGCGGGCTGCGCCACGTGCAGGCTTTCGGCGGCCCGCGTCATGTTCTGCAGTTCCACCACGCGGACGAAATACTTCAGCTGACGCAGATTCATGGAATAAGAAAAACTTATGGATGGATCGGAAAATAGTATTTTCTATGCCTCTGCGGCGCTGCCTAGAATGGGCCTCACATCAGAGGAGGACGACCGACATGAGTCTGCCATTGGCCGGGCTGAAGGTGCTGGATCTGACCCGGGCGCTTTCCGGGCCTTTCTGCACAATGATTCTTGGAGACCTGGGCGCCGAGGTCATCAAGGTGGAACCCATGCCGGCGGGCGAGATGGCGCGCCAGTGGGGGCCTTTCGATGATGACATAAGTGTTTATTATCTTAGCGCCAACCGCAGCAAGCAAGGGATAGGCGTGGACTTCCGCAAGCCCGAGGGGCTGGCGCTGCTGCGCAAGCTGGCCCTGGCCTCCGACATCGTGGTCGAAAACTTCAAGGTTGGCACCATGGACGCGATGGGCCTGGGCTATGACGCGCTGGCCGAGGAGCATCCCGGCCTGATCATGGCGTCGATCTCCGGCTTCGGCAGCAAGGGCCCGGCGCGCGACTGGGCCGGTTTCGACCAGGTGGCGCAGGGCTATTCCGGCTTCATGAGCCTGACCGGCACGCCCGAGTCCGGCCCGATGCGGGTCGGCGTCGCCATCGGCGACCTGACCGCGGGCATGTGGCTGGTCATCGGCATCCTGTCGGCCGTGGCGCAGCGCGCCGCCACCGGGCGCGGACAGCACGTCCAAACCTCGCTGCTGGCGGGGCTGATGGCGCTGCTCAGCGTGCAGGGCCAGCGTTATCTCAGCAAGGAGGAGGTGCCGCAGCCCTGCGGCAACGTGCATCCCGTCATCGCGCCCTACGGCACTTTCGAGACCGCCGACGGTCCGCTCAACCTGGCGCCGGCCACCCAGGCCATGTGGGTCAAGCTCTGCGCCATCCTGGACCTGTCCCATCTGACGTCCGACCCGCGCTTTCTCACCAACGCCGAACGCATGCAGCACCGCTACGAGCTGAAGCTGGAACTGGAGGCCGGGCTCAAGCGCAAGACGCGCATGGAATGGACCGCGCTGATGATAGACGCCGGCATTCCGGCCGGCCCGATCAATACCCTGGAGGACGTGTTCGCGGACCCGCAGGTGCAGGCTTGCGGATTGGTGCGCACGCTGGCGCATCCGGTGCTGGGCGAACTGCGGCAGGTAGGCCTGCCGCTGGAGCTGGGCGGCGCGCAGGCCGCCGCCGACCGCGCGCCGCCCGTGTTCGGCCAGCACACGCGCGACGTGTTCGCGCGCTATGGCATGGACGGCGCCGAAATCGACAGGCTGCTGGCCGATGGCGTGGCCTACCAGGCGGAGGCGGCATGAACGCGCCCGGCGAGACGCCCAGCCTGTCGGTGGACGGGCACGTCGCCACGCTGCGCCTGCGCCGGCCCGGCCACGCCAACCGGCTGTCCCCGCGCGACCTGGAGGTGCTGAGAGACCATCTGGCGACCGTGAACGCCGACGACGCCGTCCGCGTGCTGCGCATCCAGTCCGACGGCAAGTACTTCTGCAGCGGCTACGACATTGCTTCCCTGGCCTCGGACAGCGCGCCCAGCTCGCTGTACTTCGGGCAGACCATGGACCTGATCGAAGCGGCCCGGCCCGTCACCATCGCCGCGGTGCAGGGCGGGGCGTATGGCGGCGGCACCGACCTGTGCCTGGCCTGCGATTTCCGCATCGGCACGCCGCAGGCCGACATGTTCATGCCGGCCACGCGGCTGGGCCTGCATTTCTATCCCGGCGGCATGTCGCGCTACGTCACGCGCCTGGGCCTGGACCAGGCCAAGCGCCTGTTCCTGACCGCCGAGCGCATCCAGGCCGACGAAATGCTGCGCATCGGCTTTCTGACCGAGCTGGTCGACGAGGACCGCCTGCAGCAGCGCCTGGACGCGCTGAGCGCGCAGATCGCCGAGATGGCGCCGATACCGCTGTTCGGCGTCAAAGCCCAGCTCAACCGGATCGCGCGCGGCGAGATCGACGTGGCCGCCATCGAGGAGGCGGTGCTGCAGTCCGAGCGCTCGCGCGACCTGGCCGAAGGCGCGCTGGCCTGGCGCGAAAAGCGCAAGCCGCGCTTCACCGGCCGCTGAAGCGGCCGGCGCATCAACAGAGGGCCGCAAGACAAGCGGCTCCGACATCCACAAAGGAGACTTCGATGAAACCCGCCATCACCGCCTGCGGCGCCTTGCTTGCCGCCGTTGTTTCGTTGTCCGCCATGCCGCAGGCCGCGCAGGCCGCCGCGCCGTATCCGTCCAAGCCGCTGACCCTGGTGATCGGATTCCCGCCCGGCGGCGGGGCCGACCAGGTGGGGCGCGTCTACGCGAACGCGCTGGCCCGCCAGCTCAAGCAGCCCGTCGTCATCGAAAACCGTCCGGGCGCCGGCTCGACCATCGGCGCCAGCCTGGCCGCGCGCGCCGCCGCCGACGGCTATACCCTGTACCTGGGCAATTCCAGCGTCATGGGCAGCGACAGCGCGCTGTACAAAGTGGATTACACGCCCGACGACTTCGTGCCCGTGGCGCAGCTCACCACCGGCCCCATGGTGCTGATCGCCAACGCCAAGCTGGGCTTCAAGAGCGTGCAGGACCTGATCGACCGCGCCAAAAGCAAGCCGGGAACCATCAACGTGGCCTCGTCCGGCAACGGCGTCATCACCCATCTGGCCGCGGTCGAATTCATGTCGCTGACGGGCGTGAAGCTGATGCACATTCCGTTCAAGGGCGGCGCGGCCGCGGCGCAGTCGGTGGCCGCGGGCGACACCGACGTCTCCTTCGCCACGGCGCCCTCGGCCAAGGCCGTGATCGACAGCGGCAAGGTGGTGGCGCTGGCGGTGACGTCGGGCCAGCCCTCGCGCCTGCTGCCCTATCCGCCGATCGCCGCGACCGTGCCCGGTTACGAGCTGTCCAACTGGTGGGGCGTGTTCGCGCCCAAGGGCACGCCGCCGCAAGTCCTGGAAACGCTGTTCAAGGCCAGCAACGAAGTGCTGGCGCTGGCCGAGGTGCAGCAGGGCATGGCGGCCGGCTACGAGGAAGTCACGCCGTCGGCCTCGCTGGAAGCCTTCGGCGCCTTCGCCCGCAAGGAGGGAAGCAAGGGTTTAAGATTGGCCAAACAAAGCTTGGACAGCGCCAATTGATGGAGACACCATGCCCTACGCAACCCCATTGCAGGACTTCCGTTTCGCCCTGCGCGAACTGGCCGGACTTGAAGAGGTCCTGAAACTGCCCGGCTTCGAAGAGGTCACGCCCGATCTGGTCGACGCCATCCTCGAAGAGAACGGCCGTTTCGTGGAACAGGCGATCGCGCCGCTGAACGTGCCGGGCGACACCCGCCCGCCGGTCTGGCAGGACGGCCACGTCGCCGCCACGCCGGGCTATGCGCAGGGCTTCAAGGATTACGCGGCCGGCGGCTGGCAGGGTCTGCAGCATCCGGCGGCCTGGGGCGGGCAGGGGCTGCCCAAGCTGGTGGCGGCGGCGCCGGGCGAGAACATCCAGGCGGCCAGCCTGGCGTTCTCGCTGTGCCCGATGCTGACCGACGGCGTCATCGAAGCCCTGCTGACCGTGGGTTCGGAGGCGCAGCGCCAGCAGTACGTGCCCAACCTGATCGGCGGCAAGTGGACCGGCACCATGAACCTGACCGAGCCGCAGGCCGGCTCGGACCTGGCCCAGGTCGCCACCCGTGCGGTGCCGCAGCAGGACGGCAGCTACCGGCTCAGTGGCCAGAAGATCTTCATCACCTACGGCGAGCACGATCTGGCCGAGAACATCATCCACCTGGTGCTGGCGCGCATGCCGGACGCGCCGGCCGGGGTGAAGGGCATTTCGCTCTTCATCGTGCCCAAGTTCCTGGTCGAGTCCGACGGCTCGCCCGGCAAGCGCAACGACGTGTGGTGCGCCTCGCTGGAGCACAAGCTCGGCATCCACGGCAGCCCCACCGCCGTGCTGCTGTACGGCTCGGGCAAGGGCGACGTGGGCGAGGGCGCGATCGGCTACCTGGTCGGCGAGCCCAACCGCGGCCTGGAATACATGTTCATCATGATGAATGCCGCCCGCTATTCGGTGGGGCAGCAGGGCATCGGCGTGTCCGAGCGCGCCTACCAGCACGCCCTGGCCTATGCGCGCGAGCGCGTGCAGGGCCGCGCCGTCGAAGGCTCGCCCGGTCCGGTCGCCATCGTGCGCCATCCCGACGTGCAGCGCATGCTGATGACCATGAAGGCGCTGACCGAGGCGGCCCGCGCCATCTCTTACGTGGCCGCCGCGGCGCACGACAAGGGCACGCATCATCCCGACCCGGAGCAGCGCGCGCGCAACCGCGCCTTCTACGAATACCTGGTTCCCATCGTCAAGGGCTTCTCCACCGAGAACGCGGTCGAGATCGCGTCGCTGGGCATCCAGGTGCATGGCGGCATGGGCTACATCGAAGAGACCGGGGCCGCGCAGTTCTACCGGGACGCGCGCATCCTGCCGATCTACGAGGGCACGACCGCGATCCAGGCCAACGACCTGGTCGGACGCAAGACGCAGCGCGACGGCGGCGCCGCCGCGCATGCCGCCATCGCGGCGATGCGCGAGACGTTGCGCGCGCTCAGCGCCGAGGCCGCGTCGGCCGCGGCGCAGGACCGCGCCGGCCTGGGCCTGCTGCGCGATAACTTCGACGCCGCGATCCAGGCGTACGAGGCCGGCGTCGCCTTCATCCTGGAGCAGTCCGCGGCCAATGTGCGGGCGGCCTATTCCAGCAGCGTGCCCTACCTGATGCTGGCCGGCGTCACGCACGGCGGATGGCAGATGGCGCGCGCCGTGCTGGCCTGCCGCCGGCATCTGGCCGGCGGCTCCACCGACCCGTTCCATGCCTCGAAAATCGCCACCGGCCTGTTCTACGGCGCGCATATCCTGCCGCGCGCGCTGGCATTGTCGGCGGCGGTGCGCGCCGGGGTCGTGGCCGACGCCTGTGGCGCCAGCCTGAATATTGCATAAGGTTATATGTCTTGCGTATTTCCCCGACTGCGGGTTTGATGGAAGAATCGTCTTCCGGGAGACGATCAGCCTGCGCCGCCCGTTTCGGCGGGCGGCCAGCCCCCACTGAATCCGCATACAGGAGATATCATGAGTCAACTACGCCTGGGCGATACCGCCCCCGATTTCGAACAGGAATCCTCGGTCGGCCCGATCCGCTTCCATGAGTATCTGGGCAACAGCTGGGGCGTCCTGTTTTCGCATCCGGCCGACTTCACGCCGGTCTGCACCACCGAGCTGGGCTACACCGCCAAGCTGGCCGATGAATTCGCCAAGCGCAACGTCAAAGTGCTGGCCCTGTCGGTGGACGACACCGACTCGCACACGCGCTGGATCGAAGACATCAACGATACCCAGTCCACCACGGTCAACTTCCCGATCCTGTCGGACAAGGACCGCAAGGTATCCGAGCTCTACGACATGATCCACCCGAACGCCAACGCCACCCTGACCGTGCGTTCGGTGTTCATCATCGACCCCAACAAGAAGGTGCGCCTGATCATCACGTATCCGGCCAGCACCGGCCGCAACTTCAATGAGATCCTGCGTGTCATCGATTCGCTGCAGCTGACCGACAGCCACAGCGTGGCCACGCCGGTGAACTGGGAAAACGGCGACGACGTGATCATCGTGCCGTCGCTGCAGGACGAGGCCGTGATCAAGCAGAAATTCCCCAAGGGCTACAAGGCCGTGCGTCCCTACCTGCGCATCACGCCCCAGCCGGACAAGTAATTCCGGGTTTCATGCCCGGCGCGAACCGCCGCCTTCTCCTTGTGGAAGGCGGCGGTTTTTTCTATGCACGCCGCATGCGCGCAGACATATAGGACGCAATAAAGACGACGGTGCCAGCAAAACGAACTAGCGTTTCTTCGCAGAGATTCATCGAAGCGCTTTTCAATCAAGGGCATCCGTGCGCACCAATAATCCGAAGCGGACGCGCGTCCGGCACGAGGGTTGGCGCAAGGCGCTGTCGGCGGCACTGACGGCGCTGTGCGTTTCCTCCGCGGCCGCGCAGCAGGCCCCGGCCGAGGCCGGCATCGACGCCACCGGCATCCAGCGCCGCCAGCAACAGGAGCTGGATGTCCAGCGCGCCCGCGCGCAGCAGCGTCCCGACGTGCTCTCGGCGCCCGGAGAAGGGCGCGCGCAGCCGCTGGTATTGCCGCGCGAGACTCCCTGCTTCCTGTTGCGCCAGGTCGCCTGGGACGGCCCCGAGCCGCCGTCGCAACTGCGCCGGCTGGCCGCCGCCGTCATCGGCGCCTGCGTGGGCGGGCAGGGCCTGAAGGCGCTGCAAGAGCACCTGCATGCGCGCCTCGTCGAACAAGGCCTGGTCACGGCCCGGGTGCTGCTGCCCGAACAATCGCTGGCTGGCGGCACGCTGACCCTGCGCTACCTGCGCGGGCGCATCGCCGCGGTCCGCAGCGAGGGCGCCGTGGGCTGGTGGCGCACCGCCATGCCCACCGGACCCGGCGGGCCGTTCAACCAGCGCGACCTGGACCAGGCGCTGGAGAACATCCGGCGCCTGCAGGGCCAGGCCGACGCCGTCATCGACGTGGCGCCCGGCGCCGAGCCGGGCGATTCCGACGTCCTCATCAAACCGGGCAGCGGCAAGCGCTGGCACGCCTACCTGGGCGGCGACAACGCCGGCATGGAATCCACCGGCAAGAACCAGATCAACGCCGGCCTGACGCTGGATTCGCCGCTGTTCCTGTACGACCGCCTGTCCGTCTCATGGAACGGCAACGCAGGCCTGCGCCGCGACGACGCGCTGACGCGCGCGGCCTCCATCGACTACAGCGTGCCTTTCGGCTACTGGGCCTTCTCCATCGCGGCCAGCCGCTCGCGCTATCGCCAGACCGTGGCGGGTTTCGACGCACCCATCGTCTACGGCGGCAGCACCCAACGGCTGGACTTCGGCGTGTCGGTGGTGGCCTATCGCAGCAGCCGCTACAAGGGCACCGCGGCGCTGAAGCTGCTGCGCAAACGGGTCGGCAGCCGCGTCAACGACGTCGACATCGCGGTGCAACGCCGCGACGTCGCGGGCTACGAGTTCAGCTACGGACACCGCCAGTACCTGGGCCGCGCCGTGCTTGACGTGGGCGCCGGCGTGCGCGGCACGCTGCCCCGATTTTCCAGGCAGCCCGGCCAGGTCTACGGCGATCCCGCCTGGAACGGCCGCAGCGCCGTTCTCAGCGCCAGCGCCGGCCTGTATCTGCCCTTCGACGCGGCGGGCCGGCAGTGGGTCTACCAGCTCAACTGGCAGATCCAGCATGCCAGGACGGCGCTGGTCCCCGCCGACTATTTCACTATCGGCAACCGCTATGCCGTGCGCGGCTTCGACGGCGAGTCGATGCTGGCCGCCGAAGATGGCTGGAGCCTGCGCAATGACCTTTCGCTGCAGCCCGGCGGCGCCTGGCCGCAGCTGTACGCCGGCCTGGACGCCGGCCGCGTGGGCGGCCCGTCCGCCGCGTCCCTGTCCGGCCGCACCCTGGTAGGCGCCGTCGCCGGCCTGCGCGGACGCTTCGCCATGCCTTACCTGAAAGCCAGCTACGACCTGTCGGCGGGCTGGCCGCTGAAGAAGCCCGCAAACCTCAAGACGCGCCGCACCGTGCTGGCGGCCTCGCTGATGCTGGAGTTCTAGCACAGGGCGAGGCCGCGCCGGCCGTGGGGTTGCATCGATCATCGGGAGTCGCCGCAACATGTCCAAGCTCCGTCGCGCCATCGTCTGGCTGATCCTCTACACGCAGGTCTGGACGCCTGTGCTGGCGCAGGCCCTGCCCATCGCCGTGGACCGCGGCGCGCCGGGTCCGCGCCCCGTGATCGGCGTCAGCCGGGGCGTACCGGTGGTGCAGATCGCGCCGCCGTCCGCAGGCGGCGTATCGGACAACCGCTACACGCAGTTCAACGTCGGCGCCTCCGGCGCCGTGCTGAACAACAGCGGCGGCGCCAGCAGCACGCAATTGGCCGGGCAGATCGGCGGCAACCCCATGCTGGGCAACCGCCACGCGGCCACCATCCTGAACCAGGTCACCGCGCCCAATCCCTCGCAACTGCTGGGCACGCTGGAAGTCGCCGGCCGGCGCGCCAATGTCATCGTCGCCAACCCGGCCGGCATCACCTGCAAGGGCTGCGGCTTTCTGAACGCCGGGCGCGCCACGCTGGCCACTGGCAGGCCGACGGTCGGCCCGGACGGCGGCATCGGCCTGGACGTGGCGTCCGGCACGCTGCGCGTCGAAGGCGAGGGCCTGCTCGGGTCCAACCTGGAACAGCTCGACCTGATGGCGCGGTCGCTGGAGGTCCGCGCGGGCATCTGGGCCGGGCAGCTGAACGTCACGGCGGGCGCGGCGCGCGTGGACTACGGCACGGGCGCGGTCACGGCGCGTCCGGGCGAGGGTCCCGCGCCGGCCCTGGCGGTGGACACGGCGGCGCTGGGCGGCATGTACGCCAACAGCATCCGGCTGATCGGCACCGAGGCCGGCGTGGGCGTGAACGTGGGCGGCAATCTGGTGGCGCTCACGGGCCCGCTGGAACTGAACGCGGCCGGCGACGTAACGATCGCATCCGGCGGCACGCTGCAGTCCGCGCGCGAGCTGCGCGTGACGGCCGCGGGCGACCTGTCGGTCGAAGGCCGCGCGCAGGCCAAGGCGTCGGCGACGCTGCGTGCGGGCGGCAAGGCCTCGGTATTGGGCGAGGCCTGGAGCGATGCGGACCTGGACATCCAGGTCGCGGGCGACCTCCGTCTGGACGGCAGCGCGCTGGCCGACGGCGGCGCCTTGCGCCTGGCCAGCGGCGGCGACCTGTGGCTGGCCGAAGGCAGCCGGGTCTGGGGGCGCGGCGTCCAGGCCACCGCCGGCCGCGGCCTGAGCGCCGACGGCAGCATCGGCGCGGCCGGCAGGCTCGACCTGTCCGCGGGAGGCGACGCGCGCATCGGCGCGGCGGGCGCGCTCGACGCGATGGACACGGCCCGCCTGCGCGCCGATGGCGACGTGACCGTCGCCGGTCAGCTGCGCGCCAATGGTGGCGCCGACGTCAATGCGGGCGGCGCGCTGCGCGTGCAGGGCCTGATCGGCTCGGCGCAGGGAACGCTGAACCTCGCGGCCGGCCAGGACCTGAAGCTGGGCGAACGCAGCCACGTCTGGGCCGATGGCGCGCTCGTCGCGCGCGCCGGCAATGACATCGAAACAGGCGGCACGCTGGCCGCGGGCGCCGCGATGACGCTGGCGGCCGGCCGCGACCTGCGGCTGGGCGGCACCGTCGCCGCGCTCGGCAAGCGCGGCCCCGGCAAGCTGGCCGCCTCCAGCGGGCGGGATCTGCGCGTCAGGCAGGACGCGCAGGTGCAGGCCGCGGACACGATGGATCTTGCCGCCGGCCGCGACCTGGCCGTTGCCGGCACGGTGACCTCGATCAAGGCGCTGATGCTGGCCGCGGCGCGCAATGCGCGCGTGGACGGTACGGCGGCCAGCGATGCGGCCTTGATGCTGACGGCCCGCGGCATCACGGTCGGCGGCCAAGGGCGCATGCTGGCGGGCGAATCGCTAGGGCTGGATGCGGGCAAGGCGCTCGTCAACAACGGCCTGCTCGCTTCCAACGGCCGCGCTGTCCTGAACGCCGGCGCCACGCTGACCAATACCGGCACGGCGATGGCCGGCGGCGATCTCGACGCCCGTGCAGGGCAGGCACTGGACAACGCCGGCCGCCTGGTCGCCGGCGTGGACGCCAAGGGCAAGCTGAGCCGGCCGGGCAGCGTGACGCTATCGGCGCAGACCATCGCGCATGCCGGCGTCACGCTGGCCGGCAAGGACGTGAAGGTGGCTGCCAAGGCGCTGAAGCTGGCGGGCGAACTCAGCGCCACCGGCGACGCCAGCGTTGAAGTGGACGACGAACTGGACAACGCCGGCGGCCTGATCGAGGCCGGCGGCAAGCTGGCCGTGTCGGCGGCCAAGCTGATCAATCGCGCCGCACCGCCTGCCACCGACGCGCCGGCGCGCGGCCTGCAAGGCAAGGCGGTCGAGATACAGGCCGACGAGGTCGACAACCGGGGCGGCCTCATCCACGCCGCCCAGGACCTGAAGCTGCGGGTCCGCAAGCTCGACAACCGGGCCGACGGCGAACTGCTGGCCGGGCGCAACAACAGCCTCGACGTTTCCGGCGCGCTGACCAACGACGGCCTGATCGACGGCGCCGCAACGGACATCACGGCGCCAGAGCTCATCAACCGCGGCCGCATCTACGGCGACGCCGTGTCGATCGGCGCGAAGAGCCTGCTCAACGACGCCACGGCCGTCATCGCCTCGCGCACCGACCTGGACCTGGGCGTCACCGAGCTGACCAATCGCGAGCACGCGCTGATCTACGCGGCCAGGGACCTGCGCATCGGCGGCGCGCGCGACGCCAAGGGCCGCGCCACGGGCCAGGCGCAATCGCTGCTGAACGCCTCGGCCACCATCGAGGCGGCGCGCGACGCCGATATCTCGGCCGTGCAGCTGCGCAACCGCAACGACCGCTACGCCAGCGAGACGGTGACCGTGTCGTCTACGCCCAAGGTGTATTACTCGCCGGCCGGCACGACCGACATGTACGACGCGCAGGACCACTGGCTGTGCGACGACGTCACACCCATGTGCGGCAGAGACCCGGTCTGGCTCAACGACGATCCCGGACGCCAGTTCCTGCTGCCGTCCGAGCGGTATCCCGCCGACCGCTACGGCCCGCCCTTTTTCCACGAGGAGGGGATGAAGGACAAGTCACGTCGGAACGTGCCGATCTGGCTGTCCCAAATCACGGGCGACGAAGGTTGCCCCGATGAAGACGAGGCGAGTTGCTGGCCGCGCCCCAAACAGTACCGTTATGCCAGGGACGACCGCATCTGGGGCATATTCGGGGTGACGCCGCCCGACCCGCTGCCCAAATGGTACGAACCCGGGTACGAGGCCGCCTACATCGAATACAAGACCCGGCACCTGGAGCTGGACAAGCACATCTGGGCCTTCAACCGCGACTACGCCCGGCGGCTGGTTCCTCACTTCACCTACTACCGGGTCACCGAGACCGTCACCGAAACGCGCACCACCTCGTCCGATCCGGCCCGGATACTGGCCGGCGGCGCGATGCGGCTGAACGGCGAGGTCATCAACGATAAAAGCCGGATCGCCGCCGACGGCGATCTGGCGGTGGAAGGACCGGCGGTCCGCAACATCGGCGCCAGCGGCCAGCGAGTCATCACCCGCGAGGGCACCGCCACCTATACCCAGGCGCGCCGGAGCCACCGCCGGGAAACCACGGTCCCCTATGTCGCCACCCTGGCCAGCGATTCCGCGGAGGTGCCGGTGGGCACGGTCGGCGGCCACGCCCAGGTCGATCTGCGCGGCCGTGCGCCCGCGCCGGTCGAGGTGGTCGGCGTGGGCCTGCCCGGCGGCAGCGAGGTGCGCAGCGTCTCGGGCTCGGCCGGCATCCCCGACAGCCAGCTGTTCACCGTGGACGGCCGCCCCGACGCGCCTTACCTCGTGGCCACCGACAAGCGATTCGCGGGCCGGGACCCGGCCGTGTCCAGCGACTATCTGCTGGAGCTGCTGCGCGGGGCCGGCGCAGCGGGGCCGGACGCGCGCTTCCTCACGCCCTCGGGCCAGCCGCGGCGCCTGGGCGACGGCCTGCATGAACAGCAGGCCGTGTCCGACCAGATCCTGGCCACCACCGGCCAGCGCTTCCTGGAGAACTACGGCAGCCAGGACGCGCAGTACAAGGCCCTGCTTGCCGCCGGCGCCCGGTTCGGGCGCGAACACGGACTCAAGCTCGGCGTCGCGCTGACCGAGGCGCAGCAGCGCCAGTTGACGACCGACCTGGTCTGGCTGGTCGAACAGACCGTGACACTGCCCGACGGCACCACCCGCACGGTGCTGGCGCCAAAGGTCTACCTGCTGGTGCGCGAGGGCGACCTCAAGGGCGACGGCACGCTCATGGCGGGCCGTACGGTCCGTATCGCCGCGGACGGCGAGGTCGCCAACAGCGGCACGCTCGCCGCGCGCGAGGCCACCGTCATCGGCGCCGGCCGCATCGTCAACCAGGCCGGCGGCACGATACAGGGCCGCCGCGTCGACCTCGACGCGCGCACGGACCTGAGCAACGTGGCCGCGCGCATCCTGGCCGGCACGGCGACGCTTCGCGCCGGGCGCGACCTCGCCCTGACTTCGACGGCAGAATCCGAGCAGCACGGCAACATCTGGGGCACGCATGTCAGCGGCGTGGCGCGGGTGGACGCCGACCGCCTGGCCATGCAGGCCGGGCGCGACCTGAGCCTGACCGCCGCGCAGGTGCGCGTGCAGGACGACGCGCGCCTGGAGGCCGGGCGCGACATCCGGTTCGACACGCTCACCGAGCGCCACGGCGAACGCATCGTCGCCGACAGGCGCAACCGCCACGACCTCGACACCCGCAAGGAGGTCGGCACGACACTGGCTGCCGGCGGCAACCTGACGGCGGTCGCCGGTCGCGACATCGACGCCCGCGCCGCCGACGTCACCGCCGGCAAGCATCTGGGCGTGGGCGCGCAGCGCGACATCAACCTGCGCGCGGGCGAACAGGCGGGCTCCGCGCGCGACGAAAGCTACTACAAGACCAGCGGCTTCTTCTCGTCCAAGACCACGCACACCATCCAGTCGACCGACTGGACCCGCGCCCAGGGCACGACCTTCACGGGCGAAACCGCCTCGCTGCTGGCCGGCCGCGACCTGAAGCTCGCCGGCGCCAACGCCGGTGCGCAGCAGGACCTGCTCCTGTTCGGCGGGCGCGACGTCGACATCGCCGCGGCTCGCAACACCCAGGACGACTACGACTACAGGATGGTCAAGAAGTCCGGCTTCGGCGCGCTGGGCGGCCTGAGCATCGGCACGCGCAGGCAGACCGACGCCATCGACAGCAAGACGGCCTTGTCGGCCGCCAGCACCGTGGGCAGCGTCGAAGGCGACACCCGGATCGCCGCCGGCGACCGGCTCGACATCGTCGCCAGCAAGGTGCTGGCGCCCCAGGGCAGCGTCAGCCTGAGCGGCAAACAGGTAAATATCGGCGCCGCGCTGGACACGTCCCGCGAACGCGAGGTCCATGAGATCAAGCAGTCGGGCCTGTCCATCACGGCCAGCAACCCCGTGATCGGCGCGGTGCAGACCGGCCGGCGCATGACGGAGGCCGCCGGCAAGGTCGACAACCCGGTGATGCAGGGCCTGGCCGGCGCCACCACGGGCCTGGCCGCCGTCAATGCCTACGACGCCCTGCAACAGGCGCGCGGCGCGCCCGACGCCAGCGCGCTGCAGCAGGCCGGCGGCGTGAGCATCCAGCTAAGCCTGGGCACGAGCCAAAGCCGCAGCACCACCGACCGCACCACGACCCGCGCGGCCGGCTCGCGCATCGAGGCCGACCGGGACGTGCGCGTCATCGCGCAAGGCGCGGGCCGTGACGCCGACATCACGGTCACCGGCTCGACCCTGTCGGCCGGCGGCAACGCCATGCTCCAGGCCGAAGGCGACGTCCTGCTGCAGGCCGCGAGCAACACCGTCGAACAGAAGACCGACAGCCGCAGCAGCAGCGCCAGCATCGGCCTGGGGCTGGGCCTGGGCGCCGTCAACAGCGGCGTCACGCTGGAGCTGGGCGCTTCCGCGAGCCGGGGCCGCGCCAATGGACGCGACCAGCGCGCCACCCCCAGCCGCGTCACCGCCGGCGACACGCTGGCGCTGCAGTCCGGCGGCGACACCACGCTGCACGGCGCATCCGGCGCCGCGCAACGCATCGTCGTCTCGGCCGGCGACGAGCTGCTGCTGCAAAGCCCGCAGGACAGCAGCCAGTACCAGGCGCAGAACCGGAGCGCGGGCATCGGCGCCTCGATCTGCCTGACCGGAACCTGCGTCAGCAGCATCAGCGCCAACGCCGGCGCGGGCCGGATGCAAAGCGACTTCCAGGCCGTCTCCGAGCAGACGGGGCTGCGGGCCGGCGACGGCGGCTTCCAGATCGTGGTCAAGCGCGGCGCCACGCTGATCGGCAGCGTCATCGCCAGCGGCGACCAGGCCGTGGCCGACGCGCTGAACCAGCTGAACACCGGCACGCTGGTCGCGCAGGACCTGGAGAACCGAGCCGACTACAACGCCAGCCAGGTCGCGCTAGGAGGAGGCGTCGCCCTGGGCGACGGCAAGGCCGGCATCAATGCGCCGGTGGCGCTGGGCGCCCAAGGCAGCGCCAGCTCGACCACGCAAAGCGCGATCGGCGCCGGCCGCATCGTCATCCGCGACGCGGCCGCGCAGCAGGAGCTGACCGGCATGACGCCGTCGCAGACGATCGCGTCGCTGAACCGCGACACGGCCGGCGCGCACAACGCGCTGCAGCCGATCTTCGACAAGGAAAAGATCGAGGCGGGTTTCGAGATCGCCTCGGAAGCCAGCCGGCAGGTGGGGCAGTTGCTGGCGAATCGGGCGCAGGAGGCCGATGCGCTCAAGAAGGCGATCGATGTCGAAACGAATGCCGAACGCAAGAGGCAGTTGGAACTTCAGTACGACGCGGCCGCCAAGTGGGGGCCAGGAGGCGCCTATCGGCAAGGATTGACGGCCGTGACTATGGCGGCAGGGGGAAATGTCACCGGACCCGCAGGCGAGTTTGTGCAGGCGGCGGCGGTGAACTACCTGCAAGGTTTGGGCGCAGCCAAGATCAAGGAACTCTCCCCATTGCTGGGCGGCGAGGGTTCGCCCGGCCAGATCGCGTTGCACGCGCTCTTGGGGTGCGCCGGCACTGCGGCGAAAAGCAACGGGTGCGCGCAAGGCGTTGCAGGCGCATCGGCTGGCATCGTCCTCAACCAACTCATCGATCAGGCGTTCGGGAAACCTGCGGCGAAGCTGGACTCCGCTGAGCGCGAGGCGCGGATCAATGCAGTGACTAGCATTGTCGCCGGCTTGACGGCAACGCTGGACCCGAAAGCCGTAGCCTCGGTCAATGAGGCGGCGCGGTTGGAACTGGAAAACAACACGCTGAAAGACCCCGCCGCAGTGCACACGGAGCGGTTCAAAGAAAAGCTCGACCGGCTAGCGGGTTGTGTGAGTGAGGACAGTTGCCAGGACGCAATACGTTTCCTGAGCGCATCCATCGATGTCATCGACAACAAGAATGTCCCCGCCTGCAATGGCGACAAGACTTGCCTGCAAGACAGGGCGCTTGAACGCCGGCGGTATCTGGAAGCGTATCAAGAAGCGGCCACCCGGCTAAGCGACCGAACCATCGCAGGCATGCAGTACCTGGAGTCGCTGGAAGAGTCCAGGCAATACCGCCCGCATGAGTTGAAAGCAGCTCTTGAACGGCTGCAGCAGAATCAGTCGGATCCGAGCCGGGCTGTCGACCGGTATGTGATTGAAACCTTGGTCAAAGCGCCGGCCGTCTTTGCGGCGGTCAAGGGCGTAAGCCCGATAGACAGTGACGGAGGTGGTGCGGGAGGGATACCCAAAGGCAGTGCTCCCAAGGGGAAGCAGGGGCAAGAAGCGAGCGGCAAGGTGATCCCTCCTAAAATGGATCGCCCGTTCCGGCCGGTCAATCCTGATTTTCCTCCTAATGAAGCAGTTGTTAATGCAATGCAGCGGCCAGAAATAAGAAAGATGGCGGAAAACTGCCACAACGTAGATTGCTCTGAATTGGCGGGGGAGTTGCTGAAAAGATCTGGAGGAGTTGGAAAAATAATCGAAGTGAGACCCAAGATAAAATACGGATTGAATGTTCTTGAAAATGGATATATCGAGAGAAATCTCGGCTATCATCAGATTTATACTGACGGACGATATGTCTATGATCCTCGGCTGTCCCTCGAGCCTGTGCCTAAGGGTGATTGGGAAGCGTATATGAAGAAACTAAACCCGGGAGGGTTTATCATTTCCGACGAATTGCGGGGGTTGAAATGAAAATTCCAATTCCAAAAGATGAATGCCGTCAGCTTGTGGATTTTATAGAATCGCTGGGTCCAACTGAATGGCGAAAATCGACGGCGAGTGAGTATGTTATTCGGTCAGCCGTGGGGTGGGAGATTGGAAGTCAAATTGAATGCCCTCCGGAAATATTGTTTCGGTTCGAACAGGATAAGCCAGAAGTCATATCCCTGCTCCGGGGGGCTATTTTAAGTTATAGAGGAATGGTAAGTTGGGTTCTGCAGGACTTCGACCGTGGGTCCGGGAGGCGTTCGAACTGGGTAATAATGCCCCGTCGCCTTTTGGAGGTTGAGCAGAAGGCGCAGGATCTAGAGATTTCTCCAAGAAAGTACATGACGAGGTATGAACCAGAGTTTGGAGCTATTGCATATCGGGATATGGCTGGATTGACTGAACATGTGCTCAATTTTTTCGAGCACCTAGACTCCAAGAAACCAGAAAGTTGAACAGGCCGGAGAAGAAAACTTTATGGTCAATGAGAAATTTCGAGCATAGCCGCCGATAAATCAAATCAACGGGTGGTTGTTGCCGAAGGTTTTTGGCTTACGAGCATTTCTGCAGAGGACGTGCAGGGACTTTCCGACGGAGCCATATCCTGGGCTCAATCCCAGGACCTAGGCGCTGGATTGTCGGCCTATAGAAATTTGCCGACTGACGCTAAAGGTGAAATGCCCCTTCGTCATCTCGCTGCCTTGGCGATCGCCGGTGATGTCGAACGCCTGAACAGCTACAAGAACAGTTTTGAAAAGGGCGACAGACTCGGATTCGTGCCCTACATCACTGTAGACATGATCGATCGAGCGATCCTGATCGCTCAAAAAAAAACGTGAAATCATCGAAGAATAGCCAGGATTCAATCTGATTCCTGCGTGAGACTGTGGCAGTCAAGCGGATAAGCTAAAAAGGCAGTGCGAGACGGACGGCTTAGCGGATGCAAAGGCAGGTTGCCAACGCTCATGATCGGTCCGCACATCACTCAGAAATTCCCGCAAGCAAACGACGGTAATTCGATCCCAAGCAGAGAGCTCGTTCAGAAATTCGGTCTTATTCCCGACGATTCGCCGAGAGGGTAGGGCTATTCTGAAGGCATTCATATCGATGCCTAACCATTCTTGAATCAATTCTTGAAATGAACGGGACCATTCAAAAGCTGTGGGCGGAGGTCAAGGCGAATAGGGATTTCATTTTCGTGCAGACCCTATCGGGACATGTCATTGCGCTTCCCGATCCCAAGGGAAGGAGTTTCTTTCTGTCGCGCGTATCCCCCGATAATGAATTGGGAGCGAGCCTGCTGCAGGCCCTGGCTGCAAGCCGAATGATCGACCCGGAGGACGAGCCAGGGTTTTTCGATGTCAAAGGCCGTGCCACGGAAAAATACAACGAGTGGGTGGCCGCGACGATGGCAAGGTTTTCCTATAAAAGAAAGTCGGATCTCTTTGATCGGATGAAATTCTGCTTCGTGGACGTCGTGGAGGGCGTCCTGACCATATATCCCAGCCACCGCGACAGAAGGGGAGCGTGGACCAGCAAGGGGATAACGAAGGAACACCACGTCACGCTTGCCTATAACAGTTATCCCGATGCGGTCGGCGCAGCGCTTCGTCTGGCCCTGGAACGTTGCAAGGGAAAGGTGTAGCCGGCGTGGCGGGTGCGTCGCCGGCCAGTCCGTCTCGCCGGCCCATCCTATATGCCTCAAAGCGATGAGCAACCAAATAATGATTCGTTCCGTTCAGATCGGCTAGCCCGCAAACTTGCTTCCACGTTGCTAGACACAGGGAGCAGGGATGTCTTTCAGGAAAGCCGGTTGGCTGGCCGCCGTGGCCGCCGTTACGTTGTCGTTCGCCGCCATCGCGCCCGTCCAGGCGCAGCAGAAGCAGACGCTGCTCAATGTCTCGTATGACCCGACCCGCGAGCTGTATCGCGCCATCGATACCGCGTTCGCCGATCAGTACAAGGAACAGGCCGGCGTCGAGCTGACCATACGCCAGTCGCACGGCGGCTCGGGCCGCCAGGCGCGCTCGGTCATCGACGGGCTGGAGGCCGACGTGGTGACGCTGGCCCTGGCCTATGACATCGACGCCATCGCGGACCGCGGGCTGCTGCCCGCCGACTGGCAGGCGCGCCTGCCGCAGAACAGTTCCCCCTATACCTCGACCATCGTTTTCCTGGTGCGCAAGGGCAATCCCAAGCAGATCAAGGACTGGGACGACCTGGTCAAGGACGGGGTGCAGGTGATTACGCCCAATCCCAAGACCTCGGGCGGGGCGCGCTGGAATTATCTGGCGGCCTGGGCCTATGCGCTGGATAAGAACGGCGGCAGCGAGGAGCGCGCCCGGGCTTTCGTCGGCGATCTGCTGCGGCACGTGCCGGTGCTCGATACCGGCGCGCGCGGCGCCACCACCACCTTTGTGGAGCGCGGCGTGGGCGACGTGCTGCTGGCGTGGGAGAACGAGGCTTTTCTGGCGCTCGAGGAGCTGGGGCCGGACAAGTTCGACATCGTGGTGCCGTCCCTGTCGATCCTGGCCGAGCCGCCGGTCGCCGTGGTCGACAAGGTGGTGGACAGGAAGGGCACGCGCAAGGCGGCCCAGGCCTATCTGGAGTTCCTCTATACGCCGGCGGCCCAGGAAATCATCGCGAAGAATTACTACCGGCCCATCGATCCGGCCGTGGCGGCGAAATACGCGGACAAGTTTCCCAAGGTCAAGCTCGTGAACATCGACGACAAGATCTTCGGCGGCTGGCGCAAGGCGCAGAAGGACCACTTCAGCGACGGCGGCACGTTCGACCAGATTTACCTGCCGCAGAAGAAATAGGCGCATCGACCGGACCATGGCCATGACTTCTGCCGCCACTCATACGGCCAGCGCTGCGCCGGCCTTGTTCGCCGCGCGCCGGCGCAGCCCGGGCGTGCTGCCCGGCTTCGGCATCTCGATGGGCTATGCCGTGCTGTACCTCAGCGTGCTGGTGCTCATCCCGCTGGCGGCGCTGCCCATCCGCAGCGCGGCGCTGGGCTGGCAGGGGTTCTGGGACACGGTGGCCGCGCCGCGGGTGGTGGCCTCGTACCAGCTGACGTTCGGGGCTTCGCTGGTCGCGGCGCTGGTGAACCTGGTGTTCGGCACCATCGTGGCCTGGGTGCTGGTGCGCTACCGTTTTCCGGGCAAGAAGATCCTGGACGCGCTGGTGGACCTGCCGTTCGCGCTGCCCACGGCGGTGGCCGGTATCGCGCTGACCGCGCTGTATTCCGAGAAGGGCTGGCTGGGCGCGCCGCTGGCCGAATGGTTCGGCTGGAAAGTGGCGTTCACGCCGCTGGGCATCGTGGTGGCGCTGATTTTCATCGGCGTGCCGTTCGTGGTGCGCACGGTGCAGCCGGTGCTGGAGGACGTGGAGCGCGAGATCGAGGAAGCCGCCGCCAGCCTGGGCGCGAGCCGTTGGCAGACCATCCGCCGGGTGTTGTTTCCGATCCTGCTGCCCGCCCTGATGACGGGTTTCGCGCTGGCCTTCGCGCGCGCCATCGGGGAGTACGGATCGGTGGTGTTCATCGCCGGCAACATGCCCATGGTGTCGGAGATCACGCCGCTGCTCATCATCGCCAAGCTGGAGGAGTTCGACTACGCAGGCGCGGCCGCCATCGCGACCGTGATGCTGCTGCTGTCGTTCGCGCTGCTGCTGGTGATCAACCTGCTGCAAGGCTGGCAGTCGCGCCGCAATCTGGGGAGGCTGGCATGAGCGCATCGGACCGTCCCGCCCACCTGACCGAGCCGCGCTGGGCGCGCGGCCTGCTGCTGACCGTCGCGCTGGCGTTCCTGGCGCTGTTCCTGATCGTGCCCTTGGCGGCGGTGTTCGCCGAGGCCTTCAAGAAGGGCTGGGAGCTGTACCTGGCCGCCATCGTCGAGCCGGACGCGCTGGCCGCGATCCGCCTGACGCTGCTGGTGGCGGCGATCGCGCTGCCGCTGAACCTGGTGTTCGGGGTCGCGGCGGCGTGGGCGGTCACCAAGTTCCAGTTCCGGGGCAAGCAGTTCCTGATCACCCTGATCGATCTGCCGTTTTCGGTGTCGCCGGTGGTGGCCGGCCTGGTGTTCGTGCTGCTGTTCGGCTCGCAGGGCTGGTTCGGCGGCTGGCTGCAGGCGCATGACATCAAGATCGTCTACGCCGTGCCCGGCATCGTCCTGGCCTCGCTGTTCGTGACCTTTCCGTTCGTCGCGCGCGAGCTGATACCGCTGATGCAGGCGCAGGGCAGCGAGGAAGAACAGGCCGCGCTGACGCTGGGCGCCAGCGGCTGGCAGATCTTCTGGCGCGTGACGCTGCCGAACATCAAATGGGGCCTGCTGTATGGCGCCATCCTGTGCAACGCGCGCGCCATGGGCGAGTTCGGCGCGGTCTCGGTGGTGTCCGGGCAGATCCGGGGGCTGACCAACACCATGACCCTGCACGTCGAGATTCTGTACAACGAATACCAGTACGCGGCGGCGTTCGCGGTGGCCTCGCTGCTGGCCTTGCTGGCGCTGGTGACGCTGGTGGCCAAGAACCTGGTCGAGTGGCGCAATGCGCGCCTGCTGCAGCCCGCCGGCCAGCCGGCCGAGCATCCCGGCCAGACGGCCCCCATCCAGCCGGCCGCCGCCTGAGACTGGCGGCCCACACGGAGACCAGAATGAGTATCGAAGTCCGCAACCTGTCCAAGCGCTTCGGCGAATTCCGCGCCTTGAACGACGTATCGCTGCACATCGAGACGGGCGAGCTGGTGGCGCTGCTGGGGCCTTCGGGCTGCGGCAAGACGACGCTGCTGCGCATCATCGCGGGGCTGGAGTCGGCCGACGCCGGCAGCGTGCTGTTCGCGGGCGAGGACGCCACGGCGGTGGACGTGCGCCGCCGCCAAGTCGGTTTCGTGTTCCAGCACTACGCGCTCTTCAAGCACATGACGGTGTTCGAGAACGTGGCTTTCGGGCTGCGCGTCAAGCACCGGTCGCAGCGTCCGCCCGAGGACCAGATCCGGCGCAAGGTGCACGACCTGCTGGGCCTGGTGCAGCTGGACTGGCTGGCCGACCGCTATCCGGCGCAGCTGTCCGGCGGCCAGCGCCAGCGCATCGCGCTGGCCCGCGCGCTGGCCGTGGAGCCCAGGGTGCTGCTGCTGGACGAACCTTTCGGCGCGCTGGACGCCAAGGTGCGCAAGGAACTGCGGCGCTGGCTGCGGCGGCTGCACGACGAGCTGCACGTGGCCAGCGTGTTCGTGACCCATGACCAGGAAGAAGCGCTGGAGGTGTCCGACCGCGTGGTGCTGATGAACGCCGGCCGCATCGAACAGGTGGGCACGCCGCGCGAGGTCTGGGAAGCGCCGGCCACGCCGTTCGTGTATGGCTTTCTGGGAGACGTGAATTCGCTGCAGGGCGTGGCCACGCGCGGGGTCTGGAGCGGCGCTGGCCTGTCGCTGCCCGCGCCCGAACTGGCCCAGGCCGAGAGCCAGCGCGCCACCGCCTACGTGCGGCCGCACGAATTCGACATCGAACGCTACCGCGCCGGCGCCGAGGGCATCGCGGTGCGCCTGTCGCACGCCTATCTGGCCGGGCCCAGCGCCTACCTGGAACTGGCGCGCGAGGACTCGGCGGCGCTGATCGAGGCCGAGGTGCCCGAGTCGCGATACCGCGAGCTGGGCCTGCGCGACGGCGAAATCCTTCTGGCGCGTCCGCGGCGGGCGCGCATTTTTGCGGTGCCGGCATGACGACTGAATTTTTTCCCCAACTGGAAGACGGGCTGGCCGCGCGCTGGCGCGAACTGAACCTGACCCTGGCCGACATCCGGCGCCGCTACCCCGATGCGGCGCTGGCCTCGTCGCTGGCCGCCGAGGACATGGTGCTGACGCACGCGCTGTACGCCGCCGGCTCGGACCTGGAAGTCTTTACGCTGGACACGGGCCGGCTGCATGCCGAAACGCTGGGCGTGCTGGACGCGGTGCGCGAGCGCTACGGACGCGAGGTGACCGTGTACCGTCCCGACGCCGAGGCCGTGGCGCGGCACGTGGCCGAGCACGGCGCCTATGCGTTCTACGAGAGTGTGGAACTGCGCAAAGCCTGTTGCGGCATTCGCAAGGTCGAACCGCTCAAGCGCGCGCTGGCCGGACGCGGCGCCTGGATCACGGGGCAGCGGCGCGCGCAGTCCACCACCCGCGGCGAACTGCCGCTGGAAGAGCGCGACGAGACCTTCGGCCTCTACAAGTTCAACCCGCTGGCCGAGTGGAGCGAGGAGGAGGTCTGGTCCCTCATCCGCGCTTTCGGCATTCCCTATAACCCGCTGCACGACCAGGGCTACCCGTCCATCGGCTGCGAGCCCTGTACGCGCGCCGTGCGGCCGGGCGAGGACCTGCGCGCCGGACGCTGGTGGTGGGAGTCATCGGACTCCAAGGAATGCGGCCTGCATGCGGGCAACCGGGTCATCTCCGTCGTGGCGCGCGCCGAATGACGCCGCCCCTGAATTCGAAATCTGTTTTAGTGGAGTAGTCATGTCTGCCGTCATCCAACGCAGCCACCTGGATTGGCTGGAATCGGAAGCGATATTCATCCTGCGCGAGGTCGCCGCGGAAAGCGAAAAGCCGGTGCTGCTGTTTTCGGGCGGCAAGGATTCCGTGGTGCTGCTGCGCCTGGCGGAAAAGGCCTTCAGGCCCGGCCGCTTTCCGTTTCCCCTGATGCATATCGACACCGGGCACAACTTCGACGAGGTGATCGCTTTCCGCGACGCGCGCGCGGCCGAGCTGGGCGAGACCCTGATCGTGCGCAGCGTGGAGGACTCGATCGCGCGCGGCAGCGTGGTGCTGCGCCGCGAGACCGATTCGCGCAACGCGGCGCAGGCCGTGACGCTGCTGGAGGCGATCGAGGAATTCGGCTTCGACGCCTGCATCGGCGGGGCGCGGCGCGACGAGGAGAAGGCGCGCGCCAAGGAACGCATTTTTTCGTTCCGTGACGAATTCGGCCAATGGGACCCCAAGGCCCAGCGTCCCGAGCTGTGGAACCTGTTCAACACCCGCGTGCACCGCGGCGAGAACATGCGCGTGTTCCCGATCTCGAACTGGACCGAGCTGGACGTCTGGCAGTACATCCAGCGCGAACGGCTGGCGCTGCCTTCCATCTATTACAGCCACGAGCGCGAAGTGGTGCGCCGCAAGGGCCTCTTGGTGCCGGTCACGCGGCTGACGCCGCCGCAGGAAGGCGAGCAGGTCGAGCGCCTGCCGGTGCGCTTTCGCACCGTGGGCGATATCTCCTGCACCTGCCCGGTGGCTTCCGAGGCAGCCGATCCGCTGGCCATCATCGCCGAGACCGCGGTGACCGACATCACCGAGCGCGGCGCCACCCGCATGGACGACCAGACTTCCGAGGCCTCGATGGAGCGCCGCAAGAAGGAAGGCTATTTCTGATCGCAAAGGACGCACATGAACGCACTGAACGAATCCTTTCTTTTTGGCGCCGACGCGGGCGTGCTGCGCCTGATCACCGCCGGGTCGGTGGACGACGGCAAGTCCACCCTGATCGGCCGCCTGCTGTACGACAGCAAGGGCGTGTTCGCCGACCAGCTCGACGCGATCTCGCGCTCCAAGCACAAGCGCGTGGCGGGCGACGGCATCGACTTCTCGCTGCTGACCGACGGCCTGGAGGCCGAGCGCGAGCAGGGCATCACCATCGACGTGGCCTACCGCTATTTCTCCACGCCGACCCGCAAATTCATCATCGCCGACGCGCCGGGCCACGAGCAGTACACGCGCAACATGGTGACCGGGGCGTCGACGGCGGACGTGGCCGTGATCCTGATCGACGCCACCCGCGCGGCCGACGGCCAGCTGCTGCCGCAGACCAAGCGCCACAGCACCATCGCGCGCCTGCTGGGCATCCGTCACATCGTGGTGGCGGTCAACAAGATGGACCTGGTGGACTGGGATCGCGCCGTGTTCGAACGCATCCGCGATGCCTATGCGGCGCTGGCCGCCAAGCTGGGCATCGCGCATTTCGACGCGCTGCCGCTGTCGGCGCTCAACGGCGACAACGTGGTCACGCTGTCTGCCAACACGCCATGGTACGAAGGGCAGCCCCTGCTGGCGCTGCTGGAATCGCTGGACCTGGCGGCCGACGGGCGCGCCGCGCCGCTGCGCCTGCCGGTGCAATGGGTCGCGCGTCATGACGGCGACCGCAAGGAAGACTTCCGCGGCTACGCCGGCCGCGTGGCCAGCGGCGTGCTGCGCCCGGGCGACGAGATCGCGGTGCAGCCTTCGGGCGTGACCGCCAGGGTGCGCGAGCTGCGCGCCTTCGACCGCCTGCTTGACGAGGCGGTGGCCGGCGATTCGATCACGCTGGTGCTGGACCGTGACGTGGACGTGTCGCGCGGCGACGTCATCGTGCACGCCGCGGCGCCCGCCACGGTTGCGCGCGAGTTCGAGGCCGAGCTGTGCTGGCTCGACGCGCAGGCCTTGAACCCGGCGCGCAAGTATCTGCTGAAGTCGGGCACGCGGCTGACGTCGGCGAAGATCCGCGCGGTGCTGTCGCATCGCGATATCCATGAGCTGCAGGAAGTGGAGAACACCGAAGGCACGCTGCGCATGAACGATATCGGCAGGGTCAGCTTCACCACGCGCGACGCGCTGGCGGTCGATCGTTATGCCGACGTGCCGGCGACCGGGGCGTTCATCCTGATCGACGAAGCCACGCACCAGACCGCTGCGGCGGGCATGCTGCGTTAGGCGGCGGGAGCGGCCGCTCGGCGGCGGCCCCCCCGGCCCCATCCGCGCTGTTGTTTTTGTGCTAAACCTAGCATTGGCGCGGGTTTGCGGGCGATATCGCCTGATGAAATCGATTTGTCCTCCCGGCGCGGGCGTCTTGCGGTAAAGTGGGGTTGTCTTACGAAAAGGCTTTTGGTGCTTGTCAAAACCACTGTGTTTTTGTACAGTAGTTTTCATGGCACGCACCGATCATTCTTTTCCCGCCGGTTCTGGGTCCCCGGCTGCCGCCCCCGCCGCCTTGCGCGGTCGGGGTGCGGTTACTAATGTTCGGCATCGCTTTCAGCGCGATGACCGCGTGCAGGTCGACGACGGCTGGTCCGCCTCCGGATTACCGGCCGATTTCGTAGACGCTGTCCCCGATAATTATTCCGACGCAGCCTCCACGGAAGCGCCTTCCCGGGTCATCCCCATCCTGCCCGACACGCGCCATGCGCCGGCCGCGCCCAAGACCACGGTCACGGCGGAACAGGCCCGCAAGATGCTGTCGCGCAACGATTCGCCCGACATTCCCTTCGACGCCGCGATCAACCCCTACCGCGGCTGCGAGCACGGCTGCGTGTATTGCTACGCCCGGCCCACGCATTCCTACCTGGGCTATTCGCCCGGGCTGGATTTCGAAACCCGGCTGGTGGCCAAGGCCAATGCGGTCCAGGCCCTGCGCGCCGAACTCAGCCGCCCCGGTTACAAGCCGTCGCCCATCAATATCGGGTCGGCCACCGATCCGTACCAGCCCATCGAGCGCGAGTGGCGCCTGACGCGCGGCCTGCTCGAACTCATGCTGGAAACCCGGCATCCACTCACCATCGTCACCAAGAACGGCCTGGTCGCCCGCGACCTGGACCTGCTGGCGGCCCTGGCCGAACAAAAACTGGTGGTGGTCTACATGAGCATCACCACACTGGACGCCGCCATGGCCCGCACGCTGGAGCCCCGCGCCGCCGCGCCCTGGCGCCGCCTGGAGGCCGTGCGCAGCCTGACCGACGCCGGCGTGCCCGTGGGGGTGCTGGTGGCGCCGGTCATTCCGTTCATCAACGACGAATCCATGGAGCACATCCTCCAGGAGTCCAAGGCGGCCGGCGCCCATTACGCCAGCTACACCGTCCTGCGCCTGCCGTGGGAGGTCAAGACCCTGTTCGAGGACTGGCTCAACGTCCATTTTCCCGACCGCGCCCAGCGTGTGCTGCACCGCGTCGAAGACCTGCGCAACGGCCGCCGCAACGATCCCAATTTTGGTTCGCGCATGCGCGGAACCGGCGTCTGGGCCGACCTGCTGCGCCAGCGTTTCGCCGTGGCCACGCGCAAGCTGGGCCTGAACCGGCACCGGCTGGCCCTGGATTGCAGCCGCTTCCTGCGCCCGGCCGGCGCGCAGGCGGGCGCAGATTTCCCTCTATCCCCGGCTGGCGCGCAAGCGTCTTCAGGGGTCCCCGTTTCCCACGTATCGCCCCGTCGCGGTTCGCCCCGTCACGTATCGCCCGCGGCCGCAGGCCAGTTGTCATTGTTCGATTGACCGCGGGCTGTCGCCGCGGAGGGTTGCCCGGGCGCCTGCCCAGGCGCTGGATCGTCTTTTCAAGGAGTTCACATGAACACCGCCGATATTTCCGTCCTGCCGGACGAGCTTGCCGTCTCGCTGAATCCGCTGCGCCGTGGCGCGCAGCGCGCCCGCATGGTCTGCGCCCGGCTGGCGGGCCTGGCCTCGCCCTGGGACCCGTCCCTGTCGGAAGGCGGCGCGCGCCGGCGTGCGCGTCCCGGTTCCATGCCGGCTCGCTGGCCGTTCCCGCCGGCGCCGGCCGAAGCGGGCGTGCAGACGCCGCCGGCCGCGCCTGCCGCGGCCCCCACGCCCGTCGGCCGTCCCGCCGCAGCCCCGGCCGCGCGCGATCACAGCCTGGGCAACGCCACGGTCGAGCCCGTCACGGCGCGGGTCACCCGCAAGCAGATGGTGGTGGACGTGATCATGGTGCTGGCCTGGGGCGCCATCATTCCCGGGCTGATGTGGCTGGGCGCGGCCGCCGGCTTCTGACCGGCCCGGCGGCTCAGGTGGAACCCAGCAGCACCACGCCCACCAGTATGGACAAACAGCCGGCCAGGCGGCCCGGCCCGACTTTTTCGCGCAGCAGGAACATGCCCGCCAGGGTGCCCAGCATCATGGACATTTCCCGCGCAGGCGCCACCAGGCTCAGCGGCGCGCCGTTGCGCAAGGCGTACAGCACCAGAATGTAGCCCAGCGGCGACAGCAGGCCCACCGCCAGCGCCAGGTGCCAATGGCCGCGCATGGAATCCCAGGCCTGGGCCCGGCGGCTCAGCATATGGGGCGTCATCATGGCCGTGCGGGTCACGCAGGTGAACCAGTCGAACAGCACCGGGCTGATCAGCAGCACCTTTACGCCGTAGGCGTCCACCACGGTATAGGCCGCGATGAAAAGGCCGATCACCATGCCCCAGCGCACGCCGATCCAGGCCTGGGCCTGCTTGAAGATGGCCAGCCGGCCCTGGGTGGCGATCAGCAGCACGCCGATCACCACGCACAGCATGCCGGCGATGCCGGTGCCGGTGGCGGGTTCGCCCAGCAGCAGGAAGGCGCCGGTGGTCGACAGCAGCGGGCCGGTGCCCCGGGCGATCGGATACACCACCGACAGGTCCGCCACCTGATAGCCGCGCTGCAGGCACAGGCTGTAGCCCAGGTGCAACAGGCTCGAAGTCAGGATGGCGCCTACCACGGGCCAGGTCCAGGTCATGCCGTCGTGCATCAGCACCCAGGCCACCCACGGCGCGTACAGCACCGAAGCGCACAGCCCGTAGGCGAACACGAAGGGCGCGCCCACCATGGCCGCGCGCTTGGCGAGCAGATTCCACGTTGCGTGGGCCATCGCCGCCAGGACGACCAAAAGCAGGGACGAATACGACATGTGGGGAGCCGCGCCGTGTGACGTGTTTGTTACAGAGAGTGGAAGCGTACAGCAAAGCTGCGGCGCACGCATATTCTACCCAGCGTGTTTTGGGATTTTTGGTGTAGAATCATTGGTTTGCCAAATCTCATCCTCTGCTTGCGGCAAGAGTGGGGCGGGGCCACAGGCCCGGGCTCACAGGCACGCGGCTTCTTTCGAGCGTCTTTTTTGCATCGTCAGGAGCCCGCGCGCAAACAATATCGGACGGCAAATTCAGTCCGCAATGACACGATGATCTAGGAGTTCTCATGAACCTTATCGCTATCCTGGAACAGGAAGAAATCGCCCGCCTGACCGGCGGTGTGGCCAAGCCTGAATTTGCTCCCGGTGACACCGTCATCGTGAGCGTGAACGTCGTTGAAGGCACCCGCAAGCGCGTGCAGGCCTTCGAAGGCGTCGTCATCGCCAAGCGCAACCGCGGCCTGAACTCCGCGTTCACCGTGCGCAAGATTTCGTCGGGTGAAGCCGTGGAACGTACGTTCCAGCTGTACTCGCCGCAAATCGCCGGCATCGAAGTCAAGCGCCGCGGCGACGTGCGCCGCGCCAAGCTGTACTACCTGCGCAACCGCTCGGGCAAGTCGGCGCGTATCAAGGAAAAGCTGGTCAGCAAGCAAGCCTCGGCGGCTTGATCGCTTATCGGCACACGGCCCTACCAGTGTCGGACGCTCACGCCCTCCCGCGTTTTCGTCCGGCACGGGTTTCCGGGTTAAAAAGGCACCTGCGAGGGTGCCTTTTTCTTTTCAAAAAGCCGTATGTCTGATTCCTCGTCTTCTCCGCGGCCACGCCGGCCGTTGGCGCGTCCCGGCTTCGATCCGGCGACGCAACCGTGGGTGACGGCCAACGAGGCCCTGCCCGCCGTGCCCGCCAGTCTGCTGACGCCCGACCGCTTGCGCGGCACGCTCAGCCAGCCGTCGACCTGGACGCTGGAACTGTCGCGCGATACCGACCTGCGCTATCCGGGCCGCGAAGGCGTGCCGGTGCCGGCCGCGGTGCTGATTCCGCTGGTGGCCCGCGACAACGGCGTGTCCATCATGCTCACGCAGCGCGCCGCCCACCTGCACGACCATGCCGGCCAGATCAGTTTTCCGGGCGGGCGCATCGAACTCAGCGACGCCACGCCGCAGGCCGCCGCGCTGCGCGAGGCCGAAGAAGAAACCGGCCTGCCGGCCAGCCACGTGGAAGTGCTGGGCAGCATGCCGCCTTATCTGACGGCCACCGGTTTTTCCATCATTCCCGTGGTGTCGCTGGTGCGCCCGGGCTTCGATCTGGCGCCCGACGCCTTCGAGGTGGCCGAGGTGTTCGAAGTGCCGCTGCCATTCCTGATGGACCCGGCCAACCACCGCCTGTACCAGGCCCGGCTGGACGACGGCCGGGTGCGCCAGTACTACGGCATGCCCTATGGCAAGCATTTCATCTGGGGCGCCACCGCCGGCATGCTGCGCAACCTGTATCACCTGGTGCGCCACGGCTTCGAGCCGCGCTGACGGGACGCCGGGGCGCCGGCAAGGCTAATAGCGCTGCTGGCCCGCCAGGTTTTCTTCGAGGATGCGCTGGTACAGAGCGTAGCGCGAGGGATCGATGGCGCCGGCCTGCAAGGCGGCGACCACGCCGCAGCCCGGCTCGTGCCGGTGGGTGCAGTTGTAGAAGCGGCACTGCTCGATGGGGCCGGTGAATTCCGGGAACCCGCGGATGATGTCCTCGCGGCTCAGGTGCTGCAGGCCGAAGGCCTGGAATCCCGGCGAATCGATCAGGTCGCCACCCGGCGCGGGCAGGTGGTAGAGCCGCGTGCTGGTGGTGGTGTGCTTGCCCATGTCCAGCGCGGTGGAGTGTTCGCGGGTGGGCGCGGCCGCGTCCGGCACCAGCGCGTTCAGCAGCGTCGATTTGCCCATGCCGCTTTGCCCCAGCAGCAGGCTGGTGTGCCCGGCCAGGCGCGGCGCGAGCAGGGTGTGCACCTTGTCGGGTTCCAGCGCGCTCAGTTCGATGATGTCCACCCCCAGCGCCGCGATGGGCGCCAGGCGCGCGCGCGCCGCCGGCAGTTCGTCGGCCAGATCGGTCTTGTTCAGCACGATGATGGGGGCGATGCCGGCGCTCCAGGCCCCGGCCAGGGCGCGGCCGGTCAGGTCGTCCGAGAACGTGGGCTGCACCGCGACCACGATCAGCAGCTGGTCCACGTTGGAGGCGAACTGCTTGGAGCGCATCTCGTCGGACCGGTAGAGCAGATTGCGCCGCGGCAGGATGGCGTCGATCGCGCCTTCGTCCTTGCCCTGGGGCGTGATGCGCACGCGGTCGCCGACGGCGGCGCCGGCCTTCTTGCCGCGCGGAAAGCATTTGCGCAGCGTGCCGTCGGCCAGCTCGACCGTGTAGTGGCGGCCGTGGGCCGCGATGATGCGGCCTTCGTTCGGCCCGGGGGCCGGCTCTGCGTGGTTTACGCCCTTGGGGCGGCCCGGGCCGCTCATGCAGCGGCCGCCGTCAGGTGGCGGATGCGCACGGCGGCGGGGGGGTGGCTGTCGTAGAAGGCGGAATGCACGGGATCGGGCGTCAGGGTGGCGGCGTTGTCGTCGTAGAGTTTGACCAGCGCGGAGACCAGGCGTTCGGCCGAACTCTGTTCGGCCGCGTAGCGGTCCGCCTCGAATTCGTCGCGCCGCGAGTACCAGCTGGCCAGCGGGGTAAGCATGAAGGTGAACACGGGGATCACCAGGAAAAACAGCAGCAGCGCCATCGCGTCGTTGCGTCCGCCCAGCTGCGGCAGCACGCCCAGCCCGACGTAGAACCAGGGCTGCTGGGAGACCCAGCCCAGGATGGCGAAGAACACCAGCGCCGCGGCGAAACTGAACAGCACGCGCTTGATGATGTGGCGCTTGGCGAAATGGCCCAGCTCGTGGGCCAGCACGGCCTCGATTTCGTCGCCGTTCAGGCGCGCCAGCAGGGTGTCGAAGAACACGATGCGGCGCGAGCGCCCGAAGCCCGTGAAATAGGCGTTGCCATGGGCCGAGCG
The DNA here is from genome assembly GCF_057359325.1 of Achromobacter sp. MUI-25009338. Lineage (NCBI taxonomy): Bacteria > Pseudomonadati > Pseudomonadota > Betaproteobacteria > Burkholderiales > Alcaligenaceae > Achromobacter > Achromobacter sp. MUI-25009338. The sequence goes on along the minus strand of NZ_CM170627.1, from coordinate 4,290,436 downwards.
GCGCGAGCCGTCCATCACGAACAGCCCGTTGAGCGCGAAGCCGCAGCGCTGCGCCAGGCGCTGGATGCGCCCGGCCAGCTCCGGATCGGACAGCGGGGTGAATTTGTTGAAGAGCGGAGCGATGAACATCGGGTAGATGACCAGCAGCGCCAGGTTGAACGCCGTCCAGAGCGCCCAGGCCCAGATCCACCAGTACCCGCCCGCGCTGCCCATCAGCCACAGCACCGCGGCCGCCAGCGGCAGGCCCAGCACCGCGGCCACGGCCAGCCCCTTGATGGCGTCGGCCGCGAACAGCCGCGGCGTCATGCGATTGAAGCCGAAGCGGGCCTCCAGCCGGAACTGCCGCCACAGGGTGAAGGGCAGCCCCAGCAGGCCCAGCAGCAGGGCAACCGCAACCAACAACAGCATCTGCCTGACGAAGTCGTTGCTGGTAAGCTGGGCCATCGCCAGGTCGATGAACTGCAGCCCGCCCATCAGGGTCAGGCACACCAGCAGGATGGCGTCGTAAGTGCGTTCCAGCATGCCCAGCTTGACCCGCGCCACGGTGTAGTCGGCCGCGCGCTGGTGGCTGGCCAGCCCGATCCGGTGGGAAAACTCGGACGGCACCTGGTCGCGGTTGCGCGCGACGTGACGGATCTGCCGCGACGCCAGCCACAGGCGCACGGCGATATCGGTCAGCAGGAAGGCAACGAACAGCAGAGTGAACATGGATATTGCGGTGGACTCAGAAATGTATGTGAGAAAATCGCGTGTTTTTACCGGCGGGCCGTCCCGAGGTAAAAAACCGCCCCGTTTGCCGAAGGCGCTGCGCGGGGGCATTCTCTTATAGGCAAATTATATGGCTGTGAACGAAAACCGCCTGGTCTGGCTGGACATGGAAATGACCGGCCTGGACCCTGAAAAAGAACGCATCATCGAGGTGGCCGTGGTGGTGACCGAGGCCGACCTGACGGTCGTGGCCGAAGGCCCCGTGCTGGTGGTGCATCAGCCCGACAGCCTGCTCGACGCCATGGACAACTGGAACAAGTCCACCCACGGCAAGAGCGGCCTGATCGACAAGGTCCGCGCGTCCACCATTTCCGAGGCCCAGGCAGAGGATACGCTGTTGGCATTTCTTGCGCAGCACGTGCCGGCCGGCAAGTCGCCGCTGTGCGGCAACACCATCAGCCAGGACCGCCGCTTCATGTTCGCCTACATGCCGCGCCTGGAGCAGTTCTTCCACTACCGCAACCTGGACGTCAGCACCCTGAAGGAGCTGGCGCGCCGCTGGGCGCCGGCGGTCTACAAGGGCTTCGAGAAGAAAAGCCGCCACGAGGCGCTGGCGGACATCTACGAGTCGATCGACGAGCTCAAGTATTACCGCGAGCATTTCCTGAAAGTGTAAGGGGTACGTCCCCATGCCCGCCGCCCCGTCCGCCTGCGAGCCGCTCATCGGGGACCACCCATCGATGGCGGCCTTGCGCGACCTGGTCGGCCGGGTCGCGCGCAGCAAGGCCAGCATCGTCCTCATCTACGGGGAAACCGGCACCGGCAAGGGGCTGGTCGCGCGCAACTTGCACGCGCAATCGGCGCGCGCGGCCAAGGGCTATACCGAGATCAACTGCGCCGCCATCCCGGGCAATCTGCTCGAATCCGAGCTGTTCGGCCACGAACGCGGCGCCTTCACCGGCGCCGTGGCGCGCAAGGCCGGGCTGCTGGAAGCCGCCAACGGCGGCAGCGTGTTCCTGGACGAGATCCGCGAACTGGACCCGGTCATGCAGGCCAAGATCCTGACCTTGCTGGACAGCCGCCGCTTCAGGCGCATCGGCTCGGTGCAGGAGGTCTCGGTCGACGCCCGCTTCATCGCCGCAACCAACAAGATCCTGCTGGGCGAAGTGCAGGCCGGGCGGTTCCGCGACGATCTCTATTACCGGCTGCAGGTCGTATCCATCAACCTGCCGCCTTTGCGCGAGCGGGGCGACGACGTCATCGTGCTGGCGCAGCGCTTCCTGGAACGTTATAACGCCACCCACGGCAGCCGCTTCACCGCCATCGATCCGGAAGTGCGGCGCATCTTCAAGGCCTACGCCTGGCCGGGCAACGTGCGCGAACTGGGCAATCTGCTGGAGCGGATCTGCATCCTGGAGGATGGCGACACCGTGCTGGCGCGCCATCTGCCGCAGCGCATCCTGCGCGAAGCGGGCAAGCCCGCGCCCGCGGCGCCGTCCCCGGGAGGGGGCAGCTATGCCGAACAGACCGCGCAGTTCCAGCGCGGCCTGATCCGCGCGGCGCTGCAGGCCCAGGGCGGCAACCTGGGCCGCGCCGCCGATTCCCTGGGCCTGACGCGCCACGCCCTGCGCCACCAGATGCTCAAGCTGGGGCTGGACGGCTGACGCGGCCCCGGGCGCGCACTATTGCGCGCTGATGTTGTGCTTGCGCGCGATTCCCTGCCATAGCGCCAGGTCCTCGCGCACGCGCGCGCCGAACGCGGCGCTGTCCATGCGGGCCGGCACGGTGCCGTCCAGGTCCAGCAGAGCGCGCATCTCGGAAGAGGCGGAGATTTCATTGAGCGCGGCGTTGACCTTGTCTATATAAGGCTGCGGCGTGCCCGCCGGCGCGAACACGCCCACCCAGATCTGCACCGAGTAGCCGGGCAGCGACTGCGCCGCCGGCGACAGGCCGGGGAAGGCCGGCGAGGCCGCCTGCGCGGTGGTGGCCAGCAGCTTGACCTTCTTGCCCTGCACCACGGGCGCCAGCGTGCTGTAGTTGGACAGCATGACGTCGATCAGGCCGCCCGCCAGGTCGGAGGCGGCGTTGGCCGCGCCCTTGTAGGGCACGTGCGTCATCCGGGTGCCTGCGGCGTCGTCCAGCATGACCGTGGCCAGGTGGGCCAGCGAGCCGATGCCGGCGCTGCCGTAGTTCAGGGCGCCCGGCCTGGCGCGCGCGGCGTCCAGCAGCTCTTTGAGCGAGCCGTACGGCGTTTGCGCCGAGGCGGCGATGACCAGCGGGCCCTGGCCGATCATCGCCACCGGCGCGAACTGCTTGAGGGCGTCGTAGGGCAGGTGGGGCTGGGTGGCGGCGGTGGTGAGGAAGGTCGACGAGGTCAGCAGCAGCACCGAACCGTCCTTGGCCGAACGCGCGACGTACTCGGAACCGATCGCGCCGGCCGCGCCGCCGCGGTTTTCGACGATCACCGTATTGCCGAAGCGGGCGGCCAGCTGCGGCGCGATCACGCGGGCGATCGCGTCGTTGCTGGCCCCGGCGGTGAACGGCACCACGATCTTGATCTGCTTGGGCACTTCCGGCTGGGCGGCGGCCGCGCCGGCCAGCAGGGACGCCGCCAGGAACAACGTTGTTTGCATTAGCGCTTTCATGCTCGATTCTCCAGGAGGGCGGAGGGGATGGCGGGCGCCGGACCCGGCGCCCGCGGCGTTCAGTCCGGCATGGGGACGGCGACGTCCAGCAGCGGCGCATACTGCTGCGCGCCGAAGATGTCGCCGTCGCCCGCCGACCCGCTGGGAACCAGCCGGTAGATCGTGAACTTGATGGCCAGGCCGGGATCGTAATGCACGAAGTCGGAGATGCGGGCGTCGTCGATCCGGTACAGGGCCGCCACGCTGGCGCGCGTCAACGCGCCGGAGCGCTTGACCGCCTCGTAGGTCGCCGGCTCGCGGAAGATGATGTCGAAGGTGATCTTGTTCACGCCCGCGTTCTTGCTGCGGATGGTCTTGGCCAGGCTGCTGAGTTTCTGGGTGCTCATGGTCTTGCCGGCTCAGGCGCCGGCCTCGGTGAGGTGGATCGGGAAGAGTTCGCCGGCGTCCTGCACCGGCAGCGTGTGGTTCAGGGTCCAGCGGTAGGCGGCGCTGGTGCGCACCACCTCGTCCAGCGGGAAAGACACCGAGCCTGCCGTGCCCTTCACGTCGGGCAGGCGGGCGTAGAACATCTGGCGCAGGCCCGTGAGCGTCAGTTCCTCGGCCATCTCGGCCGTGGGCGCGACGCCCTGGACCATTACACAGAGTTCATGGCCGGGCTGGTCGCGCAGCGGCTCCAGCTCGCCCATGACGCCGTCGCGCCCGTAGACCTTGTAGTGCAGCTCGTAGCCCGTGTCGCCGAAACGCTCGCGCACCTTGTCGCGCGCCCAGGCGATGACGCGGTCCACGTTTTCGATGGTGTAGGGGTCGCGTATGCCGCAAAGCCCCATGTAGCGCTCGCCGACCTTGCCCGAGCCCTCCAGCTTCACGCGCACCTGGGCGGCGGGTTCGAAGCGCGAGCCAGTGATGCGGGTGGTTTTCTCGCTGAGCTGTTCGTAGCGGCATTCGGACATGTCGAGCCGCCCGCCGGCGAAGAATTCTTCGTAGGGGTTGGAGCGCTCGTACATGGCGTGGCCGGCCACCGAGGCGATGGTGCAGCGCTGGTCCGGATGCATGGCGGTGACGCGCACGTCTTCCTTCGAGATTTCGCCCATCACCGTTTCCTTGCCGCCATAGGGTTCGGCGCAGAACGAGGCGCACTCCAGCACCTTGCCCAGGTAATAGGCCTTGTCCGCGTCATAGCCTTTGTGCAGGGCCGGGGCGGCGAATACGGCGGCGTCGGAGCTGCGCCCGCCGATGATCACGTCCGCGCCCGCTTCCAGTAGCTTGATGTAGGGGTGCACGCCGGCCACCGCGACGATGCGGTCGCTGGCGTCCAGCTCGGCTTCGGTCAGGTCGGCGTAGCCGTCCAGGCCGGCCACCTGCTGGCCGTCGCGCAGCGCGCGGCGCACGCGTTCCTTGTCGACTTCCGAATAGAAATAGCCCAGCTTGAACGGCGCCAGCTTGTGCTGTGCGGCGATTTCCTTGATGAGGCTCACGTACAGGTCCACGCGGCTGTTCGCGCCGGTGTCGCCGGCCGATCCGATGATCATGGGCACGCCCAGCTTGCGCGCGGCCAGCAGCATCTGCTCCAGGTCGTGGCGCTGCCAGGCTTGCGGGCTGGTGGAGGTGTCGGAGCCCAGCGGCACGGGACCCACGTCGTCGCTGCCCGAATCGGCGGCGATGAAGTCCGGCCTGGCGGCGACGCCGAGCTGGAAGCTCTCGGTGCGCAGGGGGGCGAATCCTAAATGCCCGTTCGGGCAGATGATGCTCATGGAACGCATTGGTGTAGTCTCTTTCAGTTGGGTCGTCCGGTCCGGCTCGTCCCGGCGATGACTACAACGCAAAATGCATGCCAATCGGCCGACGCCCCGCGCCCCGCGTGTTTGCTGGGAGTCCGGGGCGGCATCTTCCAATTTGTTGGTGGAATTTCACGCAATGCGTGAAATTCACGCATAGGAGGCTATCGCCATGCCGACTTTCCTGCCCGTAGCCCGGATCCGTGACGCCGAACGCCGGGCGCTGGCCGAGGGCCGGCGGCTGATGCCGCTGGCGGGGGCGGCCGCGGCGCGTTTCGTCGCCGCGCGCGTGCCGCCGGGCACGGCGCTGCTGGCCCTGGCCGGTCCCGGCAACAACGGCGGCGACGCCCTGGAGGCGGCGACCTTGCTGCGGGCCATGGGCCACGACGTGCGCGTGCTGCTGCCGTCGGGCGCGCGCAACCTGCCTGCCGACGCCGCCCGCGCCCATGCCGGCTGGCTGGCGGCGGGCGGTCAGACCTGGTCCGCCCTCGAATCGGGCTTCACGCCGGGACTGGTCATCGACGGCCTGTTCGGCATCGGGCTGAACCGTCCGCTGGGCGCGGACTGGCAGGCGCTGGCGGACCAGGCCAATGCCTGGAGCGTGCCGGTGCTGGCGCTGGACGTGCCCAGCGGCATAGATGCCGATACCGGCGCGGCGCTGGGCCGGCCGGTGCGGGCGCGCTGGACCCTGTGTTTCATTGCGCGTGCGCGCGGGCTGGCGCAGGGCGCCGGCGCCGACGCCGCCGGCGAAATCCACCTGGACACGCTGGGCGTGACGCTGCCGCCTGCCGGCGGCGGCTGATCGGGCGGCCTCAGGCGGGGCGGCCGCCGAAGCGCGATTCGACCTCGCCGGTCAGCGGCGTATAGCGTTCGTTGTCGCGCCCGGCCAGGGCGTCCAGGTGCGCTTCCGAGGCGTCGAACACCTGCCAGTAGATGCGTCCGCAGATCTCGCGGGCGGCGTGGCCGGGCCAGTCGTCGGGCAGCATGGGGCCCGGCAGCTGGGGGTCGTGCAGCACGATCCGGCGCCAATTGTGCAGCAGCATGACGCGGATGATGAAGGCCTCGGCGGGCGAGGGCGGGGCGTCGAGCAGCTTTTCCAGCGGCCCGAAATTGCGGGTGAACTGCCGGTACTGTTCGGCCAGGTCTTCCAGGTTCCAGCAGAGCGAGGCCAGGCTGGCTATGGGCAGGCCGCCGGCGCCGGCCAGGTCGCGCGCCGACAGCACCAGCGCGCGGTCGGGGATGCCCAGCTTTTCCAGGATGTCGTGCGCCGCGCTCGCCTCGGTGTGCGGATGGGCGAAGAGGCCCGGCGCGATCATGCCGAACCCTTCCCAGACCAGTTCGCGGCGCAGTTCCGCGCGCTCGGCCAGGCCGTTGCCGGTGCGCGGCAGCGCCACCAGCGTCCATTCCCCGTTCCATTCCTGCGGCGCGCCTTCGTAGATGCGCTGGGAGGCGTGCGCGGTGTGGCGCAGGCCCTGTTCGGAAATCAGGTACAGGCTGCGCCGGCCGTGGCGTTCGGATTGCAGCCAGTTCTGCGCGACCAGCCGGAACACGCTGGTGCGCAGCAGGCGCTCGTTGATGCCCAGGGGCGCCAGCAGTTCGATCAGGTCGCCCAGCCAGATGGCGCCGCCGTGCGGGGCCAGGGCGTCTCCCAGCAGGCTGACGCAGAGCGATTTCGCGCGCGGCGGATCGTTCTTGATCAGACGGGAAAGAAAGCGCTCCAGGGACGACTGAGGGTTTGCCATTAGAGGGGGCCGCGGGCGGCCGATATCGGTATCCGCAATATGATACATAAATCCAATGTGATACAGATTTGAGTTTGACAATGGATTTTTTGTATTAAATAATCCGCCTATGACATGACGGCATTGCGCAACGTTTGCTTTGCGTTTTCGCAAACTGCCTCAAGGAGACAAACATGTACGCACAACTCGTCGAAACCGGCGTCAAGCAGGTCAAGACCGCGGACCAGCTCGAAGGCCAGGAACAAGCGTTCCAGCGCCGCATCGACGACGGCATCCGCATCGAGGCCAAGGACTGGATGCCCGAGGCCTACCGCAAGACCCTGGTGCGCCAGATTTCCCAGCACGCGCATTCCGAAATCGTGGGCATGCTGCCCGAAGGCAACTGGATCACCCGCGCGCCTTCGCTCAAGCGCAAGGCCATCCTGCTGGCCAAGGTCCAGGACGAAGCCGGCCACGGCCTCTATCTGTACAGCGCCGCCGAAACCCTGGGCGTGTCGCGCGACGACCTGGTCGACGACCTGCACGCCGGCCGCGCCAAGTACTCCAGCATCTTCAACTACCCCACGCTCAGCTGGGCCGACATCGGCATGATCGGCTGGCTGGTCGACGGCTCGGCCATCATCAACCAGATCCCGCTGTGCCGCTGTTCCTACGGCCCGTACGCGCGCGCCATGGTGCGCGTCTGCAAGGAGGAATCCTTCCACCAGCGCCAGGGCTACGACCTGCTGATGCAGATGTGCCTGCACGGCACGCCGGAACAGAAGGCGATGGTGCAGGATTCGCTCAACCGCTGGTGGTGGCCGGCGCTGATGATGTTCGGCCCTTCCGATGCCGACTCTCCCAACAGCGCCCAGTCCATGGCCTGGAAGATCAAGCTCTTCTCCAACGACGAGCTGCGCCAGAAGATGGTGGACCAGACCGTGCCGCAGGCCGAGTACCTGGGCCTGACCATCCCCGATCCCGAGCTGAAGTGGAACGCCGAGCGCGGCCACTACGACTTCGGCGAAATCGACTGGGCCGAGTTCTACGCGGTGCTCAAGGGCAACGGCCCGTGCAACCGCGAACGCCTGGCCGCGCGCGTCAAGGCGCACGAGGACGGCGCCTGGGTGCGCGAAGCCCTGGTTGCCTACGCCGACAAGCAGGCCGAGCGCAAGGCCGCCTAGGCCGTCTCGCGGCCGCGACTCTCTCACCATCATTGCAGACCGGTGCGCGCGGGGCGCGCCCGGCATTCGAGGATATCCATCATGAGCAAAGACTGGCCTTTGTGGGAAGTGTTCATCCGCAGCCAGCACGGCCTGGCGCACAAGCACGTCGGCAGCCTGCACGCGCCCGACGCCGAAATGGCGATCAACCACGCCCGCGACGTTTACACCCGCCGCAACGAAGGGCTGAGCATCTGGGTGGTGCGCGCCAGCGACATCTCGGCCAGCAGCCCGGGCGACAAGGACCCCTTGTTCGAACCGGCCAACAGCAAGGTCTACCGGCATCCCACGTTCTTCCCGATGCCCGAAGAAATCAAGCACATGTAAGGCGGCGGGGCAGACATGGACAAGACGCTGTTTGAATACCTGCTGCGGCTGGGCGATTCCTCGCTCATCCTGTCGCAGCGCCTGGGCGCCTGGACCGGCCACGGCCCGATCCTGGAAGAAGACCTGGCGCTGACCAATACCGCGCTGGACCTGCTGGGCCAGGCCCGCATGTGGCTGACGCTGGCCGGCGAGGTCGAAGGCGCCGGGCGCGACGAAGACGCGCTGGCCTACCTGCGCGACGCCCACCAGTTCCACAACGTGCTGCTGGTGGAGCGCCCCAACGGCAATTACGCCGACACCATGGCGCGCCAGTTCCTGTTCGACGTCTGGCACTACTTCCTGCTGCAGCGCCTGGAGCAGTCGAGCGACGAGCGCGTCGCCGGCATCGCGGCCAAGTCCATCAAGGAAGTGACCTACCACGTGCGCCGCTCGTCGGACATGGTGGTGCGCCTGGGCGACGGCACGGCGGAAAGCCATGCCAAGATGCAGGCGGCCATCGACGACGCCTGGCGTTTCACCGGCGAGCTGTTCACCGACGACGCCGTCGACCAGGACGTGGCGGCCCGCGGCATCGGCTGTGAGCTGGCCTCGCTGCGCCAGCCCTGGCTGGCGCACGTGCGCGAAGTGCTGGAAGAAGCCACCCTGACCGTGCCCGACGAAGCCGCCGCCGGCCATCCGGCGCGCCGCGGCGGACGCCAGGGCAAGCACACCGAGGAACTGGGCTACGTGCTGGCCGAAATGCAGTTCCTGCCGCGCGCCTATCCGGGAGCCAAGTGGTGAACGCGCTGGCGCCCGTTTCCGCCGACCAGGTCTACGCCTGGCTGCAGGAGGTCCCCGATCCGGAGATCCCCGTGCTGTCCGTGGTGGATCTGGGCGTGGTGCGCGAGGTGTCCTGGGACGGCGACGCCTGTGTCGTGGTCATCACGCCCACGTATTCCGGCTGTCCGGCCATGCGCGAGATCACCCAGGACATCGAACGGACGCTGGCGCGCCACGGCATCGCCGAGGTGCGGGTGCAGACCCGCCTGGCGCCGGCCTGGACCACCGACTGGATGAGCGAGAAGGGGCGCCAGGCGCTCAAGGGCTACGGCATCGCCGCGCCGGCCGAACGCGCCGTCGACATCTCCGGCATCAGCCGCCGCGCGGCCGGCCCGGCGATCGCCTGCCCGCGCTGCGGGTCGCGCGATACGCGCCTGGTGAGCAATTTCGGCTCCACGTCGTGCAAGGCGCTGTATCGCTGCGTCTCCTGCCGCGAGCCCTTCGATTATTTCAAGACTCACTAAGAGCGGTTTCGAAATGAGCCAGAATCAATTCCATTCCCTGAAGGTGGCGTCGGTGGCGCGCAACACGCGCGACGCGGTCGTCGTGACCTTCGACCTGCCCGAGGCGCTGGCGGACGAATTCGCCTTCCTGCCGGGCCAGTACCTGACCCTGCGCACGCAGCTCAACGGCGAGGAACAGCGCCGCTCCTATTCCATCTGTTCGGCCCCGCACGACAAGCTGCTGCGCGTGGCGATCAAAAAGGTGGACGAGGGCGTATTTTCCAGCTGGGCCAACCACGAACTGCAGCCCGGCCAGACCCTGGACGTGATGGCCCCGGCCGGCAACTTCACCGTCGACTTCGCGCCCGAAAACCGCCGCCACTATGTGGCCTTCGCCGTGGGCAGCGGCATCACGCCGGTGTTTTCGCTGGTCAAGACCGCGCTGTCGACCGAGCCCCACAGCAAGTTCACGCTGTTCTTCGGCAACCGCGCCTCGTCGGCGGTGCTGTTTCGCGAAGAGATCGAAGACCTGAAGAACCTCTATATGGAGCGCTTCTCGCTGGTCTACATCATGAGCCGCGAAACCCAGGACATCGAGCTCTTCAACGGCCGCCTGGACGGCGACAAGGTCGACCAGCTGATGTCGGCCTGGATGAGCCCCGAGGATATCGATTACGCTTTTGTGTGCGGTCCGCAGACCATGACCGAAAGCGTGGTCGAGCGGCTGCAGGCCCGCGGCATTCCGAAGTCGAACATCAAGTTCGAACTGTTCGGCGCGCCCAAGGGGCCGCGCGCGCTGCGCACCGGCCACGACGCCCGCCAGGCGCCGGGCAAGGGGCAGTGCGAGGTGACGGTGGTGCAGGACGGCCACAGCCGCATGTTCGTCATCGACAAGAACAAAGACAGCGTGCTGGATTCGGCGCTGGCGCAGGGCATCGAGCTGCCGTATTCGTGCAAGGGCGGGGTGTGTTCCACCTGCCGCTGCAAGGTGATCGAAGGCGAGGTCGACATGGACGCCAACTTCGCCCTGGAAGACTACGAAGTGGCGCGCGGCTTCATCCTGAGCTGCCAGAGCTTTCCGGTCAGCGACCGCCTGGTGATCGACTTCGACCAGGAAACCTGACCCGGCCCGCGCCAGGCAGAAAAACCTACTTATCTGGAGAGACGCAGTGTCCCAACAATTCTTCGAACGCCATCAGCCCCTGCTGGAACAGGCACTGGCCGCGGCCGCGCTGCGCGGCTACTGGAGCCCGTTTGCCGAGTCGCCCAGCCCCCGCAACTATGGCGAGACCGCCAACGACGAGGGCCGCGCCGCCTTCGAAGCGTTGCAGGGCAAGCCTTTCCCGCTGAACCTGCATGACGCCGACGGCGTCGTGGGCGGCGAAAAATCGCCTTACGGCTTCGACCTGGGCATCACCTATCCGCGCGTGCCCGCCGACAAGCTCATCGCCGCCTCCAAGCGCGCGCTCGAGGACTGGCGCCGCGCCGGCCCGCGCGCCTGGGTCGGCGTGTCGCTGGAAATCCTGGCCCGCCTGAACAAGCTCAGCTTCCAGATCGCCTACGCGGTCCAGCACACCACCGGCCAGGGCTTCATGATGGCCTTCCAGGCCGGCGGCCCGCACGCGCAGGACCGCGGCTTCGAAGCCGTGACCTACGCCTGGCAGGAAATGTCGCGCATCCCCGGCGTGGCCGTCTGGGAAAAGCCGCAGGGCAAGAACGAACCGATCCGCATGGAAAAGCAGTTCACCGTGGTGCCGCGCGGCGTCGCGCTGGTGATCGGCTGCTCCACCTTCCCGACCTGGAACGGCTACCCCGGCATGTTCGCCAGCCTGGCCACCGGCAACACCGTGATCGTCAAGCCGCACCCCGGCGCGATCCTGCCGCTGGCCATCACCGTCAAGGTGGCGCGCGAAGTGCTGCAGGAAGCGGGCTTCGATCCCGACGTGGTGCAACTGGCCGCGCATGAAGCCGGCGACGACACCGCGCAGAAGCTGGCGCTGGACCCGGCCGTCAAGATCGTGGACTTCACCGGCAGCACCGCCAACGGCGACTGGCTCGAGAACAACGCCCGCCAGGCGCTGGTCTACACCGAGAAGGCCGGCGTCAACCAGGTCATCATCGACTCCACCGACGACCTCAAGGGCGTGGCCCGCAACCTGGCGTTCTCGCTGGCCCTGTATTCGGGCCAGATGTGCACCGCGCCGCAGAACATCTACGTGCCGCGCGACGGCATCCAGACGCCGGAAGGCCGCGTCAGCTTCGACGACGTCGCGGCCGCCCTGGGCGCCGCGGTCGAGAAGCTGGGCGCCGATCCGGCCAAGGCCGTCGAGCTGACCGGCGCGATCCAGAACGAAGGCATCGTCGAGCGCATCGAAAAGGCGCGCGCGCTGGGCCTGCCCGTGGTGGCCGACAGCAAGGCGCTGACGCACCCGCAGTTCGAGAACGCCCGCGTGCGCACGCCGCTGCTGCTGCGCACGGAAGCCGGCAACGCCGCCATCAGTCAGGAATGGTTCGGCCCGATCGCCTTCGTGGTGGCCACCGATTCCACTGCCCACAGCATCCAGCTGGCGCGTGACAGCGTCATCCAGCACGGCGCGCTGTCGCTGTCGGCCTACACCATCAGCGACGCCGTCGCCGAGCAGGTGCAGGACGCGGCCGAGGTCTCGGGCGTGTCGCTGTCGCTGAACCTGACGGGCGCGGTGTTCGTGAACCAGACGGCCGCGTTCAGCGATTTCCATGGCACCGGCGCCAACCCGGCGGCCAATGCGGCGCTGTCCGATACGGCTTTCGTGTCCAACCGGTTCCGGGTCGTGCAGACGAGAAAACACATCTAATCTCCCCTCCCCCCCCGGAGCGCTACGCGCTTCCCCCCTGGGGGGCACCGCCTCGTTATTCGTTAGTGTTTCGTATTTGGATGCTATTGGCGTGCGCGCCATGGATACCGACATGAGCTACCAAGATATCCAGTTCGACCTGTCAGGCGGCATCGCGCGCCTGACGCTGAATCGTCCCGACAAACTCAACAGCTTCACCGCCAACATGCACGGCGAAGTGGCCGACGCGCTGGCGCGCGTGGAAGCGGAAGGCGCGCGCGTGCTGGTGCTGACCGGCGCCGGCCGCGGCTTTTGCGCCGGGCAGGACCTGAGCGAGCGCCGGCCCGCCGCCGACGGCACGCCGCCCGACCTGGGCGAGACCGTCGACAAGTACTACGCGCCGCTGGTGCGCCGCATCAATGCCCTGCCCATGCCGGTGGTGGTGGGCGTGAACGGCGTGGCGGCGGGGGCGGGCGCGAACCTGGCTTTCGCCGGCGACATCGTCATCGCCAAGGCCTCGGCCAGTTTCATCCAGTCGTTCTGCCGCCTGGGCCTGATCCCGGACACCGGCGGCACCTTCGTGCTGCCGCGCCTGGTCGGCCGCGCCCGCGCCATGGGGCTGGCCATGCTGGGCGACAAGCTCAGCGCGCAGCAGGCGCAGGACTGGGGCCTGATCTGGCAATGCGTGCCGGACGAGGAATTCGACGCCGCGCTGGAACGCCTGGCGCAGCACTTTTCCAAGGCCCCGACCAAGGGGCTGGCATACACCAAGCGGGCCATCCAGGCCAGCCTGGCCAACGATCTTTCGACCCAGCTGGACCTGGAGCGCGACCTGATGCGCGAACTCGGGCGCAGCGCCGATTACGCGGAGGGCGTGGACGCCTTCCTGAACAAGCGCGAACCGCAATTCAAGGGGCAATGATGAACGCACACGTACCCGCCGTCGAGGCGCCCACCGATCCGCAGGAGCTTGCGCAGGCCGTCGGCGCCGTGATGTACGCCGGCGACGCCGCCTCGCAGGGCCTGGACATGAAGGTCGAAGAAATGGCGCCGGGTTACGCGCGGCTGAGCATGCGAGTGCGCGCCGACATGCTCAACGGGCACAAGACCTGCCACGGCGGCTTCATCTTCGCCCTGGCCGACAGCGCCTTCGCGTTCTCCTGCAATTCGCGCAACGTCAGCACCGTGGCCTCGGGCTGCACCATCGACTACCTGGCCCCGGGTTTCGAAGGCGACCTGCTGACCGCGGTGGCGCAGGAGCGCTCGCTGGCAGGGCGCACCGGCGTCTATGACGTGACCGTCACCAACCAGGAGGGACGCAACGTGGCCTTGTTCCGCGGCCGCTCTTATCGAATCAAAGGCCAGATCGTCGGCGCTCCCGCGGACGCCTGAGGCCGTCATCCAACCAAAGACGAGGCCGCCGGCCCGGCCGCACGCGCGCTTGCGTATCCGCGCGCATGCGGCCGGGCCGGCGTAGTGAGAATTTCAGGAGAGAGATAACCATGTCCAACACCATGAGCAAGCCGGGACTGGACCCCATCGAACATGCCAGCGAGGACGAGCTGCGCGCCTTGCAGCTGCAGCGGCTGAAGTGGTCGCTCAAGCACGCCTACGAGAACGTGCCGCACTACAAGAAGGCCTTCGACGAGGCCGGCGTGCATCCGGACGACCTCAAGCAGCTGTCCGATATTTCCAAGTTCCCCTTCACCACCAAGAAGGAACTGCGCGAGAACTATCCCTTCGGCATGTTCGCCGTGCCGCGCGAGCGCGTCTCGCGCATCCACGCTTCCAGCGGCACCACCGGCAAGCCGACGGTGGTGGGCTACACCAAGGGCGACCTGGACAACTGGGCCAACCTGGTGGCGCGCTCGATCCGCGCCGCCGGCGGCAAGCCCGGCGACACCGTGCACGTGGCCTACGGCTATGGCCTGTTCACCGGCGGCCTGGGCGCGCACTATGGCGCCGAACGCCTGGGCTGCACCGTCATCCCGATGTCCGGCGGCCAGACCGAAAAGCAGGTGCAGCTGATCAATGATTTCCGTCCGGACATCATCATGGTCACGCCCTCGTACTTCTGCAATATCCTCGAAGAGCAGCGCCGCCAGGGCATCGACCCGCGCCAGAGCTCGCTGCGCATCGGCATCTTCGGCGCCGAGCCCTGGACCGGCCAGATGCGCGCCGACATCGAAACCGAGGCCGGCATCGACGCGGTGGACATCTACGGCCTGTCCGAAGTGATGGGCCCCGGCGTGGCGAGCGAATGCGTCGAGACCAAGGATGGCCCCGTGGTCTGGGAAGACCATTTCTACGCCGAGATCATCAATCCGGATACGGGCGAGCCCGTGGCCGACGGCGAGCCGGGCGAACTGGTGTTCACCTCGCTCACCAAGGAAGCGATGCCCATCATCCGCTACCGCACGCGCGATCTCACCCGCCTGCTGCCGCCGACGGCGCGCAGCATGCGCCGCATCGGCAAGATCACCGGCCGCAGCGACGACATGCTGATCGTGCGCGGCGTGAACATGTTCCCCACGCAGGTCGAGGAACTGGTGCTCAAGATCGCCCAGCTGGCGCCGCACTACCAGCTGGTGCTGTCGCGCACCGGCAACCTGGACGAGCTCGAGATCCTGACCGAACTGCGGGCCGAGTTCTCGACCCTGTCCGACGCCGAGCGCGCCAACCTGGGCAAGCAGCTGCAGCACGCCGTCAAGACCCACATCGGGGTCAGCGCGCGCATCCAGGTGTCGGACGCCGGCCACGTGGAACGCACCCTGACCGGCAAGGCCCGCCGCGTCATCGACAAACGCCCGAAGTAGGATGGGTGGAGCGCGAGAGTCTTTAAGCAAGAACACGAATACCCAGCGCGCGAAACCCATCAGGCGGCGCCAGCCGCCGCCTTTCGTGGCACGAGACAAACGCCGGCTGTCGCCGGCCGATGGGTTACGCGCGCTCGATGGTTGAGTTCTTGCCCAAGAACTCTCGCGCTGCACCCATCCTACCCCCGCACCTGCCGCACGATCCGCCGATACCAGAAGTGCAGCAGCGCCGCCGACAGCCCCAGGCCGGCCATGGCCATGAGCCACATGCTGCCGGCGCCCTGGGGCGAACCGGGCACCAGCACGGCGCGGATGCCGTCCAGGCCGCCGCGGCCCGGACCGAAACCGAACCACCAGCCGCCGGCCAGGCCCACGCCGGCCAGCGCGACCGTCTGCAGGATCAGCGGCACCACCGCCACCTTGTAGGCGCGCAGCAGGTACGAGTTGATGCATTGCATCGAGTCGAACAGGTGGAATAGCGGCAGCACGGCAAGCAGGGTGGTGGCGACGGCGGCCACGCCGGCATTGTCGGTGTAGGCCGCCAGGATCAGCGGACGACCGGCCAGCAGCACGGCGGCGGTCAGCAGCGCGCCCAGCAGGCCCAGCGCCAGGCCGGCCATGCCGGTGCGGTGCGCGTGCTCCAGATTGCCGGCGCCGATGGCCTGGGCCGTCAGCGCGGCGGTGGCCACGCCCAGCGCCATGGGCATCATGTAGCACAGCGCGGCCAGGTTCGACATGATCTGGTGGCCGCCGGTCACGAAAGTGCCTTCGCGCGCCACCAGCAGGGCCATGAAGGTGAAGGCCGAGACCTCGACCAGATACGACCCGCCCATCGGCAGGCCCAGGCGCAGCAGCTCCTTGAGCGTCTTCCAGTCGGGCCTGCCCACGCGCAGCTGGAAGCGCCGGTAATAGCGGTCGTGGGTGATGACCCACAGCCCCAGGCCCAGGCTGATCCAGGAAACCAGCGCCGTCGCCAGCCCGGCCCCGGCCGCGCCCATGGCCGGCAGCCCCAGGTTGCCGTAGATCAGCAGCCAGTTGAAAAAGGCCTTGAAGCCGATGGCGGTCAGGTTGATCGCCATGACCAGCTTGGGGCGCGAGACCGCCGTGCCCAGCGCGTAGATCGTGCGGAACACCAGCGCGGCGGGCAGGGCCAATACCAGCGCCCGGAGATAGGCGGCGATGCGCTCGCGCACCGCCGGATCGACGTCGCCCGACAGGGACAGCCACATGTCCGGGAACAGCATCAGCGCGGCGCCGGCCACGGACAGGCCCAGCGCCAGCCACACGCCCTGGCCCCAGCTGCGGCCGACTTCGGCGTTCTGGCCGGCGCCGAAATGCTGCGCCAGGATGGGGATGAGCGCATGCACGACGCCCATCAGCCCGACGAAGATGGTGATGTAGATGGACGCGGACAAGGCCATGGCCGCCAGGTCGCTGGCGCTGGAATGGCCCGTCATGGCCGTGTCCAGCACCCCGAAGGAGATGCCGGCCCATTGGCTGACCAGCACCGGCCAGGCCTGCCTGGCGATGCCGCGCAGGGTGGCGCCGAAAGTCATCGGCGCGGCGGTCGGCGGCGTCATCGGTTCGAACCGATGCGCAGCAGGCGGAACACCTCCTGGCGGTCCGCGCGCCGGCCGCCCTGCCACAGCACGTCGGCGCCCTCGCTATAGGCGGCGGTGTTGTCCCGCAGGCTCTGGTTGTTGGTCTGCTGCAGGATCACCGTGCACTTGGCGTCGAAAGTGAAGGTGAGGTTGTTGAAGATCAGGAACGAGGCGCGCTGGCCGCTGCCCAGGCTCAGCCCGCGCACGCATTCGCCGGGGCGCAGGTTCTGCTCCAGCGCCTGGGCCAGCTGGCCGGAGACGGTGCGGTAGCTGCGCGCGTAGTCCACCGCCGGCTGCCACAGCAGCACCAGCAGGATCCAGGTCACGGTCAGCCCGCCGGCCGACAGCACGGTGCCGCGCCACAGCGCCTGCGGCTTGACGCGCAGGCGCCACACCACCAGCGCGATCCAGGCCAGCGTGAACGCCACGCCCAGCGCGAAGGCGATCCAGGAGATGACCGGCTCGTAGCCGGTGGTCTGGCGGGCGATGTTGCGCGAGATCTGCGCGGGCCAGTGGAAGTGCAGGGCGACCCAGCCCAGCCAGACGGTGGCCGCGGTCAGCGAAAAGCACATCACGGCGAACCAGTCCAGCGTGTTGACCACGCCGCGGCGCAGCGTCGGCAGCGAAAACGCGCCCAGCACCGCGCAGGGGACGGCGAGCAGCACGTATTCGGAGTCGGTGGCCTCTTCCAGGCCGAACAGCACCAGCGTCGCGCAGGCCAGCAGCGTCAGCGGCAGCCAGATGTGCGGCGCGTAGATCCACGAACGCCAGCGCCAGATCGCCACCAGGGCCAGCGGCCAGGTCGGCCACAGATACCAGGGCAGGTCGCGCAGCGTGCGGCCGATGTCGTGCCAGGACGGCGGCGCGAAGGACGCCAGGTTCCAGGTCTTCCAGTTGCGGATCCAGTATTCGCTGCCCTGGCTGGCCGGAATCCACCAGGCCAGGATCAGCACGGCGGTCACCAGCGCCGCCCAGGGCAGCCAGCGCCGGCTTTGCCACAGCAGGCTGCGCGGGTAGAAGGCCAGCAGCGCGCCGATCATGATAGGGACCGCGCCCACCCAGCCGCGGGTCAGGAAGCTGGCGGCCAGCGCGAAGCCCAGCGTGGTGCAGCCCGTGAAAGGACGGTCCACGCTGCGCGCCAGCGAATAGAAGGCCAGCGCCTGCCAGGCCATGATGGCCGGCACCACGGTGGTTTCGTGGGTACGCTGCAGAATGCCCACCGTGGCCAGCAACAGCAGCAGGGCGGCGTCGGCCAGCATGCGGCCGTAGTCGCGCGGCTCGGGTTCGCCGCCGAAGGGCAGCGCCAGCGGCTGGGCTTCGGCGCGCCGGCCGAGCAGATAGGTGCCGTACCACACGCTGGTGGTGGTGATGGCGAACCACAGCAGGTTGGGCAGGCGGCCGGCCGTGATGTCGCCGATGAACGGGCCGAACAGCCAGATGCAGATCGCGCCCACCCAGGTGATCAGCGGACCTTCCTCGGCGTGGGCCAGCAGCCCCACCTGCGGCAGCAGCCAGGTCAGCCCGCCCTCGCGGATCGCCGTGATCATGGTCGCCAGTCCGACCGCATCGTCCGTTTTCCAGGGGTCGCGCATGAACAGGCCGGCCACGATATAGGCCAGCAGCAGCCCCAGCAGGATCAGGCGGGGCAATTTCGCGGTGGCCACGGACGTCAGCCGGGCCGGGGTGGAAAGGGAGATTGGGGACACGGGCGTTAATGTAACCGAGTGGTCGGGTTGCGCTAGCCCCCCAGCAGAAGAATAGGTCGCTAGGGAGGAAAAAAAAGCAGCCCGAAGGCTGCCTTTTTGCTGTGGCTCCTGCGGGAGCGACAGGATCAGGAAGCGGACTTGACCGTGCCGGCCGTACGGGCGAAGCGGGCGCGGAACTTTTCCACGCGGCCGGTTTCGACGATGCGGGTCTGGGCGCCCGTGTAGAACGGGTGCGATTCGGAGGTCACGTCGCACTTGAAGAGCGGGTACGTCTTGCCGTCGAGCTCGATGGTTTCGCGCGTTTGCACGGTCGAACGGGTGATGAACTTGCTGCCCGTTTGCAGGTCGGCGAAGACGACTTCGCGGTATTCGGGGTGAATGCCTTCTTTCATGGTGCTTTCCTAGGGCTCGTTCGAGCCTCTCTCGGTTGTTAGGGTCGCCAGCCGGGGGCCATAGAGGCATGTATCCTCTTCCTTACCCAGCAACGTATCCAAAAAGTAACCCTGAATTCTAGCATGGAGATTCCGGCCCGGCCAAGGGGCGAAGGCAAGGCGGGGCCGAATCGCCGTCAGAGATCGGTGCGCAGCTTCCAGATTTCCGGGAACAGCACCACTTCCAGCATGCGCCGCAGATAGGCCACGCCCGAGGTGCCGCCGGTTCCGCGCTTGAAGCCGATGACGCGCTCGACCGTGGTGACGTGGCGGAATCGCCACAGCCGGAAGGCGTCTTCCAGGTCGGTGAGCTTTTCGCCCAGCTGATACAGGTCCCAGTAGCGCTCGGGCTGGCGGTAGACCTCCAGCCAGGCCGCCTCGACCCCGGCCGAGGCCTGGTAGGGCTGGGTCCAGTCGCGTTCGAGATGGTCGGCCGGCACGTCCAGGCCCTGGCGCGCCAGCAGCCGTAGGGCTTCGTCGTACAGCGAGGGGGCCTCGTAGGCGCTCTGCACCTGGGCCAGCAGGTCGGCGCGGTGTTCGTGCGGCTTGAGCATGGCGGCGTTCTTGTTGCCCAGCAGGAATTCGATCTGCCGGTACTGGTAGCTCTGGAATCCGCTGGAGCGGGCCAGGTAGGGGCGCAGGGCGGAATATTCGGGCGGGGTCATGGTCGCCAGCACGTCCCAGGCGTGGACCAGCTGTTCCATGATCTTGCTGACCCGGGCCAGCATCTTGAAGGCCGGCGGCAGGCGGTCGGCCGCCACGTTGGCGATGGCGCCGCGCAGCTCGTGCAGCATCAGCTTCATCCACAGCTCGCTGGTCTGGTGCTGGATGATGAAGAGCATCTCATTGTGCTCGGGCGACAGCGGGTGCTGCGCGCCCAGCAGGGCGTCCAGGTGCAGGTAGTCGCCGTAGGTCATGTCGCGCGCGAAGTCCAGCTGCGCTTTTTCCTCGCGGACGATGTCTTCGGGGCGTTGGGTGTCGGTCATGGGGGCTTCCTGAATCGCGGCGGCGGGATGTCGTCCCGCCGCCCTGAAGTTCGGACCGGCCCGGGCCCTGGCGGCAGGGCCTACAGTTCGCGCAGGACCGCGCGGACCGGGCTGGCGTCAGCCTGGACCAGCGCCAACGGCAGCGCGATCAGCTCGTAATCGCCTTCCGGCACGGCATCGAGCACCAGGTTTTCCAATACCCGCATGTCGTGCCGCAAGATCGCGTGGTGGCTGTCCAGGGTCTTGCTGGAGGCGGGGTCGATGCTGGCTGTGTCCAGCCCGATCAGCATGACGCCGCGCTCGGCCAGCCATTCGATGGTCTGGGGCGCGTAGGCGGAGAAATCGTCGGTCCACCAGTCTTGCGCGGCATGCTTGGCGGTGCGCACCAGCACGCGCGGCGGCAGGTTCAGCGCGGCGTGGGCGATGTGCTCGACCGTGATCAGCGGCCCGCAGTCGATGGCGTGGATGACGCGGCACGGGCCCAGGAAGGGTTCCAGCGGGACGGCGCCGATGGCGGCGGCGTCATTCTGGTAATGCAGCGGCGCGTCGGCATGGGCGCCGATGTGCGGCGACAGCGTGATCTCGCTGACATTGACCGGACAGCCGGGCGCAAGCGACCACTTCCATTGCTGGCGGTAGGGCGTGTCGCCGGGAAAGACCGGCGAAGCGGCGGAGACGGGCGGGGAAATATCCCACAGGCGCTTCATGTCGGGCGTAGAGACTGGAATTACGTTAAGCCTAAAGCAATCGCGGGCGGTAGTCTAACGAATTCCGGCGCGCCGCGCAGCGCTCAGAGGCAGCCCCGTTCCGCCAGGGAAACCACCGTGTCGCCGGCCACGATCAGGTGGTCGACCAGCTTGATGTCGACCAGCGCCAGCGCCTGCTTCAGGTGGCGGGTGAAGCCCTGGTCGGCGGCGCTGGGCTCGGCCATGCCGGAAGGGTGGTTGTGGGCGACGATGAGGGCGGCCGCATGGTGGCGCAGGGCCTCGCGCACGACTTCGCGCGGGTAGACGGAAGCCTGCGACAGCGTGCCGCGCGCCAGCTCGCCGGTGGCGATCAGGCGCAGCTGGTTGTCCAGGTAGAGCGCGATGCAGTGCTCCACCCGGCGATGGCTCAGCGCCAGCTTGCAATATTGTTTCACTTGCAGGGGACGGTTCAGGCTGTCGGCCTGGGGCAGGCCTTCTTCGACGGCGCGGCGCGCCAGCTCCAGCAGGGCGGCCAGCATGCAGGCCTTGGCCGAGCCCAGGCCGGGGACCGCCATCAGCTCCTCGGGCGCGGCGCCCAGCAGACCCCGCAGGCCGCCGAATTGCTGCAACAGGCGGTTGCCCAGGGTCGTGACGTGCACCCCGGGCAGGCCCGTGCGCAGGGCGATGGCGAGCAGTTCCGCGTCCTGCAGCGCGCAGGCGCCGTGGCGCAGCAGGCGCTCGCGGGGGCGCTCGTGTTTGGGCATCTGGACGGACAATTTCATAAGAGGCTCTAAAATCAAGGTTGATTCAATTGCCTATACGGTGGCAGATCGTGAGTACCGCCTCTAATGAAGTGAACGTTTTGGTCCGTCCGGATTCCTACCTGACGCTGCACTACCGGATTACGCTGGCGTCCGGCCCGGGCAAGGATTCGGTGTTCGCCGATACCTTCGACGGCCGCCCCGGCACCCTGCAGATGGGCAGCGGCCAATGGGCGCCCGGCCTGGAGGCGGCGCTGGTCGGCCATGCCGAAGGCGAGCGCTTCAGCGTCACGGTCGCGCCGGCCGACGCCTACGGCGAACGCAACCCCGAACTGATCCAGCGCGTCACGCGCGCGATGCTGGCCGAGCACGCCGGCGCCGACGCCACGTTCGAGCCGGGCGACCTGGTCGAGTTCTCCGCGCCCAACGGCGCGCGCTACTCGGGCATCCTCAAGGAAATCAACGACGAAACCGCGCTGTTCGATTTCAACCACCCGCTCGCCGGCGTCAGCCTGCGGGTCGACGTGGCGCTGCTGGGGATACTCTGATGAGCCAGGCCGTCACCGCTCCCGGCGCCGAGGTCCTGCTGGCGCAGCCGCGCGGCTTCTGTGCCGGCGTGGACCGCGCCATCGACATCGTCGAACGCGCGCTCGAACTGCATGGCGCGCCCATTTACGTGCGCCACGAAATCGTCCACAACCGCTACGTGGTGGAAGACCTGCGCGCCAAGGGCGCGGTCTTCATCGACGAACTGGAGGACGCGCCCGCCGGCTCCATCGTGGTGTTTTCCGCCCACGGCGTGTCCAAGGCGGTTCGCGTGCAAGCGCAGGAACGAGGCCTGCAGGTCTTCGACGCCACCTGCCCGCTGGTCACCAAGGTCCACATCGAAGTGGCGCGCATGCGCGCGGCCGGCCGCGAGATCATCATGATCGGCCACAAGGGCCACCCGGAGGTCGAGGGCACGCTGGGCCAGGCCCAGGGCGGCATGTACCTGGTCGAGACCGTGGAAGACGTCGCCGGCCTGCAGGTGCAGGACCCCGAGAACCTGGCCTACGTCACCCAGACCACGCTGTCGGTCGACGACGCCGCGGCGGTGTCGCAGGCCCTGAAGGCGCGCTTTCCCAACATCGCCGAACCCAAGAAAAGCGATATCTGCTACGCCACCCAGAACCGCCAGGACGCGGTCAAGGTGATGGCGCCGGAATGCGACCTGGTGCTGGTGGTGGGCAGCCCCAACAGCTCCAACTCGAACCGTCTGCGCGAGGTGGCCGAACGCAAGGGCGTGGCCTCCTACCTGATCGACGGAGCGCAGTCCATCGACCCGGCCTGGCTGGCCGGGCGCACCCGGGTGGGCGTGACCGCCGGCGCCTCGGCGCCCGAGATCCTGGTGCAGCAAGTGATCGAGCGCGTCAAGGAACTGGGCGCGGTGTCGGTGCGCACCATGGCGGGGCTGGAAGAAAACGTGGCGTTCCCGCTGCCCAAGGGCCTGTCGCGCAAGTCGGCGCAGACGGAATCGCTGGAATAGGCCCGGACAAGAAAACCAAGGAGACTTCATGCAGTTGTACAGCTACTTTCGCAGTTCGGCCGCCTACCGCGTGCGCATCGCCCTGAATCTGAAGGGCCTGTCCTACGAGTACCTGCCGGTGCACATGCTCAAGGACGGCGGCCAGCAGCTGACGCCCGAATACCGCAAGGTGAATCCCACGGCGCTGGTGCCCACGCTGGTCGACGGCGACGCCGTCATCGGCCAGTCCCTGGCCATCATCGAATACCTCGACGAAACGCATCCCGAGCCGCCGCTGCTGCCGGCCGACGCGCTGGGCCGCGCGCGCGTGCGGGACCTGGCGTTGGGCATCGCCTGCGACACCCATCCGCTGAACAACCTGCGCGTGCTGAAGTACCTGAAGCACACGCTGGGCGTGGACGAGGACGCCAAGAACGCCTGGTACCGCCACTGGGTGCAGCAGGGCCTGGGCGCCCTGGAGGCGCAGCTGGCGGCGTCCAGCACCACCGGCCGCTTCTGCCACGGCGACACGCCGACCATCGCCGACCTGTGCCTGGTGCCCCAGGTCTTCAATGCGCAGCGCTTCGGCTGCGACCTGTCGGCCATGCCGAACGTGCTGCGCATCGACGCCGCCTGCCGCGAACTGCCGGCCTTCGACGCGGCCGCGCCGGGCAAGCAGCCCGACGCGGAGTAATCCGGCCGCGGGCACGCGCCCGTCAGCCGACCTGCACCGGCACGAAGATCTTGTCCTCGCCGCGCTGCACCAGCAGCGCGACCGTCTTGCCGGCCTTGGACAAGGCTTCCCGCACCTGCCCGACGCTGTGCACGGGCACGCCGTTCAAGGACAGCAGCACATCGCCGGGCTCGATGCCGGCGCGCGCGGCCGGCCCCACCGAACGCTCGATCAGCAGGCCCTCGGCGCCCGCCGCCTGCTGTTCCTGCGGGCTCAGCGGCCGCAGCGCCAGGCCGAGCTGGCCGCGCTGCACGTCCTGGTCGCCCGCCGACGCCTGGGTCTTGTCGGTCGGAACGCTGCCCAGCGTGGCGGTCAGCTGCTTGTGCGCGCCGTTGCGCCAGATGTCCAGCTTGATCTTCTCTCCCGGCGAGGCCAGCGTGATGGTCGAGGCCAGGTCGCCCGACGACAGGATGGTCTTGCCGTCGATCTCGCGCACCACGTCGCCGGGCTGCAGACCCGCCTTGGCCGCGGCGCTGCCTTTCTCCACGCTGGACACCAGCGCGCCCGAGGGCGTATCCAGCTTGAAGGAATCGGCCAGGTCCTGATTCACTTCCTGCACCGTCACGCCGAGCCTGGCGTGCTGCACCTTGCCGTGCTCCAGGATCTGATCCTTGATCTTGTAGGCCACGTCGATCGGGATCGAGAACGACAGGCCCTGGAAGCCGCCGGTGCGGCTGTAGATCTGGGAGTTGATGCCCACCACTTCGCCGCGGTCATTGAACAGCGGGCCGCCGGAGTTGCCCGGGTTGACGGCCACGTCGGTCTGGATGAACGGCACCGAGGTGTCGTCGGGCAGCGAGCGGCCCTTGGCGCTGACGATGCCCGCGGTGGCGGTGTTCTCCAGGCCGTAGGGCGAGCCGATGGCCAGCACCCATTCGCCGACCTGCAGCTGGTTGACGTCGCCCACCTTGACGGTAGGCAGGTTCCTGGCGTCGATCTTCAGCACCGCCACGTCGGTCTGCGGGTCCGAGCCCAGCACCTTGGCCTTGTATTCGCGCCGGTCGGTCAGCTTCACCGTGACTTCCTTGGCGTCCTGAACCACGTGCGCATTGGTCAGGATGATGCCGTCGGCGCTGACGATGAAACCGGAACCCTCGCCGCGCATGGGCACCTCGCGCGACGGCATCTGGCCGCGCGCGCCGGGGAACTGGCCGAAGAACTGGGCGAACGGGTCGCCATCGCCCAGGGACACCTTGCGGGTGCCGCTGACGCTGATGTTGACCACGGCCGGCCCGTAGTCGCGCGTGATCTGCGCGAAGTTGGGCGGGGTGGACGGATTGATCGCCTGCAAGGGGGCGGATACGGCCGGCGCGCCGGCCGCCATCGAAACGCCGCCGATGACGGCGGTGGCGCCGGCGCCGCCGATGGCGCCTGCGGCCAGCAGCGCCATCACCAGGCGCGAGGGCTTCATTTGGGAGGTCTTCATGTCGGCTCCTGCGTTCATGTTGAAGGACATGGCGCTATCTTCGGGCCCGACACTTAGGGGAATCTTAAATCCGGCCATCCGCGGCGCATCAGGCCGGGAACACCACCTTCACGCGCAGGCCCTGGCCGGACGGCGCGTCCTGCAGCGCGATCGTGGCGCCGTGGCGGGCGGCGATGGCGCGCGCGATGGCCAGTCCCAGGCCGCTGCCGGGTTCGGCGTTGCCTTCCACGCGGTAGAAGCGGTCGAACACGCGCTCGCGTTCGGCCGGCGCGATGCCCGGCCCCTCGTCGTCGATCAGCAGTATGGCCTGGCCGGGCGCCTGCTCCAGCCGCAGGCGCACGCGCTTGCCGGCCGGCGTGTACTTGACCGCGTTGTCCAGCAGGTTGCGCGCCAGCAGCGCCAGCGCATCCCGGTGGCCCTGCACCCAAAGTTGCGGCGCGCCGTCCAGCTCCACGTCGATCGACTTCGCATTGGCCAGCGGCAGGGTTTCGGACAAGGCCTGGCGCAGCACGTCGGCCAGGTCCACGGCCTCGGCCGGCGCCTGCTCGGCCGCGCCTTCGTGCCGCGCCATCGACAGCAGCTGTTCCACCAGGCGCGTGGCGCGGTCGATGCCGGCGGCCAGGCGCTGCTCGGCCAGCCGGCGGGCGTCCGCGTCGCCGGCACGCTGCAAGGCCTGCAGCTGCAGGCGCAGCGCCGCCAGCGGCGAGCGCAGCTCGTGCGCGGCGTCGCCCACGAACTGCTTCTGCTGCGCGAAGGCGCCGCGCATGCGTTCCAGCAGCAGGTTCAGCTCCTGCACCAGCGGCCGGATCTCGTCGGGCAGGCCCTGCACGCTGACCGCCGAGAGATCCTCCGGCTGGCGCGCCGCCACCTGGGCCCGCGCGCGCTTGACCGGCCGCAGCGACCAGCTCACCACGCACCATACGATCAGCATCAGCAGCGGCGCGGCCGCCGCGATAGGTGCCACCGTGCGCAGCGCCAGCGCCCGCGCCATGTCCCGGCGCACTTCCATGTCCTGCGCGACCTGGATGACCTGGAACGGCGTGGCCAGCGAATACACGCGATAGGTGCTGCCTTCCATGCGGGCGTCGGAAAAGCCCAGCACGATCTGGTCGGGCAGCGGACGGCGCGAGCGCGAATTGAAGACCCGCACGCCGTCGGGCGTCCAGATCTGGATGATGAGATCGTCGGCCATGGGCGACGCCGCGCCGCGCGCCTGGTGCGGGCCGGTGCTGAGCAGTCCGTCGCCGGTGCCCAGCGACAGGGCGGTGCGCTGCAACAGCGAATCGAAGATGTCGTCGGCCTGCGCCAGCGTGCTGCGATAGGCGATCGCGCCCTGCACCAGCGCGCCGATCACGATGGCGGCCAGCAGAAAAAACAGCAGACGGGCCCGCAGCGAATAGCTAAGCGGAATGCTCATGTTTTGGGGATGACATAGCCGACGCCTCGGACGTTCTGGATCAGGTTGGAGCCCAGTTTCTTGCGCAGGCCATGAATATAAACCTCAACCGCGTTGCTGCTGATGCTGTCCTTCCAGCTGTAGAGTTTTTCTTCGAGCTGGGCGCGCGAGAAGATCATGCCGGGACGTGCGATCAGCGGCTCGAGCACCGCCCATTCGCGCGCCGTCAGCGCCACCGGCGCGCCGTCGACCATGGCGGCATGGGATTGCGGATCGATGGTCACGCCTTCGTGCTCGAAAACCGGTTCGGCCCGGCCCGCGCTGCGCCGGATCAGCGCGCGCATGCGGGCCAGCAGTTCGTCCACGTCATAGGGCTTGACGATGTAGTCGTCGGCGCCGGCGTCCAGCCCGGCGATGCGGTCGCTGACCGCGTCGCGGGCGGTGGCGATCAGCACCGGCGTGCGGTCCTTGCGCGCGCGCAGCTCGCGCAGCAGCGCCAGCCCGTCGCGCTTGGGCAGGCCCAGGTCCAGCAGGATCAGGTCGTAGGTGTCGGTGTGCAGCGCCAGGTCGGCGGCATTGCCGTCCTTGACCCAGTCGACGGCATAGCGCTCGGCGCGCAGGAAGTCCAGCACGCTCTCGCCGATCATGAGGTCGTCTTCGACTAGCAGGATGCGCATGGCGGTGTCCGCGGTTATGGTCCGAAAAGTTGGACGCCGCGGGGAGGGCGGGAGTTCCCTTCGTGGCGTGGCTTGGTGGCGTTGTTCGGTTTAATGTTCGTACATAATGAGCCGCCTGATTCTTGTTGTCGCTCCGAAATATCAACAGCATTGGCCATGATTGCCGAATAATTTGGTTTTTCTGGCAGGTTTTCGCGTACTATGTACGTACCTAGTTTCAAATAAAGCTGGGATGCACGAAAAAACCAGGCGCCAGATGCGCCGATACGGAGGTGACAACATGGACTTTGCTGGACTGGCGTCGCGCCTGCTGCTGGCGGCATGCGCGCTGTGGGCGGGCGCGGCGGGCGCCCAATACCCGGAGAAGGCGGTGCGCATGCTGGTGGGGTTTCCCGCCGGACAGACCACCGACGTGATCGCGCGCATGCTGGCGCAGGAATTGACGAGCGACCTGGGGCAGACTTTTTTCGTCGAGAACAAACCCGGGGTGGGCGCGGGCCTGGCGGCCGAGGAAGTGGCGCGGTCGCGGCCCGACGGCTATACGCTGCTGGCCACTTCGAGCGGCCCGCTGGCGGTCAACGGCTGGATCTACAAGAACCTGCGCTACGACAGCCGGTCGGACTTCCAGCCGCTGGCGATGATAGGCATCTTTCCGCTGGTGCTGGTCGTCAACCCGGCCTCCCGCTTCAATAGCGTGGCCGACCTGGTCGAGTACGCCAGGCAGCATCCGGGGGCGGTCAACTATGCCTCTGGCGGCAATGGCGTGACCAATCACCTGGTGATGGAAATGTTCCAGCAGCGCGCCGGCGTGAAGCTCAACCATATTCCGTACAAGGGCGGCGTGGCGGCCATGACCGACGTGGTGGGCGGGCAGGTGGACGTGATGTTCGAAGTCGCCTCGATCGCCGAGCCGCTGGTGCGCAGCGGCAAGCTCAGGGCGCTGGCCGTGGCTAGCGAGCATCGCGTGGCGACGCTGGCGAACGTGCCGACCATCGCCGAGTCGGGGTACGCCGGATTCCGCGGCGACCCCTGGATAGGCGTGGTGGGCCCGAAGGATCTGCCGCAGCCCGTCGTCGACAAGCTGGCCGGGGAGATCGTACGCATCGCCCGCAAGCCGCAATGGACCAGGCGGATGGCGGAGCTGGGCGCGATTCCCCAGGTGATGGAGCCGGCGCAATTCGGCGCCTTCATCGGCGCCGAGGTCGAGCGCTGGGGCGAGGCGGTGAAAGCGGCCAACGCGAAAGCGGAATGAGGTCGTCCGGGCCGCGCCGCCGGCAGGCGGCGATACTGGTCTGCACGCTGGCGATCCAGGCCGTCGGCACGGCCGCCACGCTGGCGTTCGCCGTGCTGGCGCCGCTGATCCCCGGCGCGCGCACCGCCGAGGTGGGCCTGTTCCTGGCCCTGGTCTATGGCGGGGCGATGGTGGGCAGCGCGCTCAGCAGCGCCTTGATCGGACGGCTGGGCGCGGTGCGCGTGTCGCAGGCGGCGCTGCTGCTCCAGGGCGCGGGCCTGGCGCTGCTGACGGCCGACGCCGGACTCGCGCAGACCGGCGCCGCGCTGCTGTGCGGCCTGGGCTACGGCACCATCACGCCGGCCAGCTCCCATATTCTCGCGCGCACGACCGCGCCGCAGCGGATGTACACCGTGTTCTCGCTCAAGCAGACCGGCGTGCCGCTGGGCGGCATGCTGGGCGGGGCCATGCTGCCGGTGCTGGCGGCGTGGTCGTCGTGGCGCACGGCCCTGCTTCTGCTGGCCGGGCTGGCGCTGGCGGTCGCGCTGGCCAGCGGCTGGCTGCGCGCGCAGCTGGACGAGCCCGCGGCGCCGCGCACGGCCGGGATGGGGCAATGGCGGCAGCCCGTCGTCGAGGTATGGCGCAACGCGCAGCTGCGCGCCATGGCGGCCGTCTCCCTGCTGTTCTCGGCTTGCCAGCTTTCGGTCAGCGGCTACCTGATGGTGTTCCTGTTGCGCGAACTCCAGATGGGCGCGGCGCGCGCCGCGCTGATCTACGCCGTGTCCCAGGCGGCGGGCGTGCTGGGACGCATCGTATGGGGGCGGATCGCCGACCGCACGCGCGCTCCGCGCGGCGTGATGATGCTGATCGGCGTGCTGATGGCGCTTGCAGCCCTGGGGCTGGCCTTGCTGCCGGCGCATCCCGATCCGGTCGTGCTGGCAGTGCTGGCGGCTGTGCTGGGCGCGACCGCGATAGGCTGGAACGGCGTTTTTCTGGGCGAACTGGCGCGGCTGGCGCCCGCCGGCAAGGTGGCGTCGGTGACCGGCGGCGCGATGTTCTTTACCTATATCGGCGTGGTGCTCGGCCCGCCTGCGTTCGGCTATCTGGCCGAGCGCGCCAGCCTGGGCGCGGCCTATGGCGCGCTGGCCGCGCTGCCGCTGATCGCGCTGCTGCTGCTCGGCCTGCGCGGGCGCGGGCCGGCCGCCCGAGCCGGCTAGGAGGACAGGCCGGGTTTGAGGCCGCGCTTGAGCTGGAAGGCCACGGTCACCCGGTCGGCCGGATAGGTCGTGTCGGTGATTTCCAGGATTCTGCCGGTGGCGTCCTTGTAGTGCCGGATGAGCCGCAGGCCGGCGCTGCCCGCCTGCACGCCCAGGCGTTCGGCCAGCGGCGCATCGATCAGGGTTGCCGTGACCATCTGGCGGATTTCGTCGATGGCGACGGCATATTCGCGTTCGATCAGCGAGCTGATCAGGGTCTGCGGCTGGCGGCGGATGGTGTCGACCAGTCCGGCAAGCGAGGCGTCGATATAGATGTCGGCCTGCGCCACGGGCGTGCCGGCCTTCCTGGCGTCCTCGCGCGTGCCGCTCAGCAGGACCCACGCGCTGCCCACCGGCGCCTCCAGCCGCCGCGCCTTGTTCCGGTCCAGCGTGACGTGGCGCACGGCTTCGATGGCGCGCACCTCGGTGGCCGCGACGCGGACCAGGTCTTCGGGCGTGCCGAAGGACTGCACGAACGCGGTATCCGGATTGGCGCTTTCGACCAGTGTGCCCACCGCCTTCTTGCGCGAGATATAGCCCAGGTCTTCCAGCTTCTTCAGGGAGGCGCGCACCGTATGCCGGCTGACGCCGTACTGCTCGGCCAGTTCATGCTCGGTGGGCAGCAGGCTGCCCACCACGTGACGGCCTTCCTGGATGTCCCGCACCAGCGTGTTGGCCAGCTCCACGTATCGCGGTTGCGCGCCGGCGGATTCCTGCGGGGACTTCTTGCGGATGGCTGTCATGGACATGTCGGACGGGGGGGCATGGACTTGCGGCGTATTGTAAGGCGGCCCGTCCGGCCGCGCGGTTCAGTCGGCGAAGAATCGGCGCCGCGCCTCGTCCGGCAGCGGCATGCCGGTGATCTTCGCTTTTTGCAGGACTTCCCAGAAGTAGCGGTAGGTTGCGCGGTCGTGGAGTTCGCCGCGGTATTGGATGGGCCCCCAGTCCTTGTCCTGCGCGGCCAGCAGGATATTGGCGGCGTCCTCGACTTCGTCGAAATCGGGCTGCATGGCCTGCACGATGGGCTGGATCTGCACCGGATAGATGCTCCACATGCGCAGAAAGCCGAACTCCCGGCGCGCGCGGCCGGCGTCGTCGGCGATGACGGCGGGGTCCTTCAGATTGAGGCAGACGTTGTGGGACGGAACGACGCCATGGGCCAGCGCCGCGGCCGCCACCTCGGCCTTGGCCCGCACCAGCAGCGCGTGTTCGAACTGGCCCGGGCTGCGCATGGCGCTGGCCGCGATGGCGCCGTGGTGGCCGCTGACGAAATCCATGAGGCCGAAATCCAGCACCTCGACGCCGGGCAGGGCGGCGATCGCGAACGCGTCGCGCAGCGCGCCGTGGGTCTCCACCAGCACGTGCGCCGGTATCTGCCTGTCCAGTCCGGCCTTGTCCGCGGCCTCGCCGATATAGGCGATGACTTCGGCGGCCTGCTGCCAACTGGTGGCCTTGGGAATGGTGATGTACGCCAGGCGGCGGCCGGCCTGGCCCACGATGATGTCCACGTCCTGGCGCCAGGCCGGATGGGATGGATCGTGGATGCGCGCGCCGGCGCGGTCGTGGCGGTTGCGCGCCGAGTCGATCATGCGCGCCACCATTTCGGCGTGGCCGCGTTCCTGGCCCGCCGCCGCGCCGTCCTCGCAGTCGCAGGTGATGTCGAAGATGGGGCCGTAGTCGGCCTGCAGGTCCATGGCCTTGCCGATCAGCTTCTCGCTGCCGGCGAAATGTTCGCAGGCCGGCAGGATGGGGAAGGGCTTTTCGCCGCTGAAAAGCGCGTCGCGGGGATGGGAGGCGGTGGTCATGTGGGGGGCTCGTGGAGTGAAGTGAAGAAACGGGGCGGCGTCAGGCCTGGCGCCGCGGCATGGCGATGGTGTAGTCCAGGTCCAGCACGACCTGCGCGGGATGTGCTGCGCGGCCTGCGCCGGTATCGGGAAAGACGATGGACGTCGCGTCGGCGTTCTTGACTCCTATGGTGCGCAGGCGCAGCGCGCCGACTTGCGACGGTCCCAGGTCGATGCGTTGCAGCACTTGCGTGGCGCAGGCGATGGTGTCGCCGGCATGGGTGGGATTGACGTGGCTGCCGCCGTTGATGGCCAGGATCGAAAGGCTGTTCTCCAGGCCGTCGTAGGCCAGGGCGCGGCACAGCGAGATGACGTGCCCGCCATAGACCAGCCGCTGGCCGCCTTGCGCCGCCATGGCGCGGCCATCGAAATGCGCTCGGGCGGTGTTCTGGTACAGGCGTGTCGCGATGCTGTGGTCGCTGTCGTTGACGGTCATGGCGCCGGGGTGATCGATGCGCTGGCCCTCGGCGTAGTCTTCCCATAGCTCGTCGGCGCCCGTCACTTCGGTGATGCGCCGTACCGAGGGCTTGTATCCGTGGCGGGCCAGTTGCGCGGCCTCGATGGCCGGCAGCGTCGACGGCGCCAGGCTTTCGGCGCAGACCGCCTGCGGGTCGCGCTTATGCACCATGACCCAGCGCACCCATTGCAGGATCTCTTCCTGGCGCTGGTTGCGGGCGGTGGAGCGCACGTAGACGACGCCGGTCCTGCGGCTGGAGTTCTCTTTCAGGCCGATTACTTCGGACTCGACCGCAAGCGTGTCGCCGGGGTACATGGGCGCGATGAAGCGCAGCTCGGCATAGCCCAGGTTGGCGACCGCGTTCAGCGAAATGTCCGGCACCGTCTTGCCGAAGGCGGTGTTGAACACCAGCAGGTCCTCCAGAGGCCAGCCGTCGCAGCCCAGCAGCTCCGCATTGCTGCGGGCCGTGAACAACGCGCTGCGGCTGCCGGTCAGGCCGATGTAGAGGCTGCGGTCGGCGTCGGTGAGGGTGCGCGGCGTGGCATGCCGCAGCTTCATGCCCAGCCGGAAGTCCTCGAAATAGTTGCCCTTGCGGTCTCTGCTCAATCCCACTTTGGCTCTCCTGTGTGCCTTAATGTTCGTACATAGTGCATATCAAATTCGCCTATGTCAAATAGTCGGTCGAAAAAAAAATCGGCTGTTTTAAGCGTAAATTTTCCGATCTCCACTTGTGCTTTCGGAATTTTCAGTTCTATTATGTACGTACATTGAAAGTTCTAGATGCGAGGAAAGCATGCAGGGACAAAGCGAAGAGCGACGCATGATCCAGGAGGCGGCGCGGCAGTTCACGATGGAGCGCGTGCTGCCCGTGGCCAACCGGCTGGACCCCGACAAAGGCAAGATTCCCCGCGAACTGATCGAGGAAATGGCCGAGCTCGGTTTCTTCGGCATCCTGATCCCCGAGGAGTACGGCGGATTGGGGCTGGGCGCCTACGAGTACTGCCTGGTGGCCGAGCAGCTCTCGCGCGGATGGATGAGCGTGGGCAGTCTGATTGCGCGCGGCAACGGCCTGATCGGCGCGCTCAAGGGCCTGACGCCGCAGCAGAAGGCGCATTACCTGCCGCGCATGGCGCGCGGCGAATTCCTGGGCGCGTTCTCCCTTTCCGAACCCAATGCCGGATCGGACGTGGCCAATATTTCCTGCCGTGCCGTGCGCGATGGCGACGGCTGGCTCATCACCGGCAGCAAGTACTGGTGCACCTTCGCCGACGATGCGGACTTCATCCTCGTGATCTGCCGCAGCGACCCGGTCGTGGACCCGAAGGCACGTCACAAGGGGCTTTCCGCCTTCATGATCGAGAAGCCGCGCGGCGAGCTGCCGCCGGGCGTCAAGGGCAGCGTCATTCCCAAGATCGGCTATCACGGCTGGACCACCTGGGAGCTTGCGTTCGACGGCTGCCGCGTGCCGCATTCGTCCCTGGTCGGCGAAGAGGGCAAGGCTTTCTACCTGGCCTGCGCCGGCCTGGAGACGGCGCGCGCGCATACCGCGGCGCGCTCCATCGGCCTGGCGCAGGGCAGCCTGGAGGATTCCATCCAATATGCCAGGGAGCGCGCGCAGTTCGGCGCGCCGATCGCGAATTTCCAGGCCATCCGGTTCAAGATCGCGGACATGGCGACGCAGATCGAGGCCGCGCGAGCCTTGCTTTATTCCGTGTGCGAAAAGATCGACAGCGGCGTGCGCGCCGACACCGAGGCCTCGATGGTGAAGCTGCTGGCCAGCGAAATGAGCGAACGCGTGACCAGCGAGGGCCTGCAGATCCATGGCGGCGCCGGCTACACCACGCATTTCGCCGCCGAACGCTACTGGCGCGATGCGCGCCTGACGAAGATCTTCGAAGGCACGTCCGAGATCCAGATGCGCATCATCTCCGACGCGCTATTGGGAAAGGTGCCGACGTGAGCGATTCGATCCGGCAAGACAATGGCGGCACAGCGGCCGCGGACCGGGCGGGCTCGCTCGCCGGATTGCGGGTCATCGACCTCACCCAGATGCTGGCGGGCCCGTTCTGCACCCAGATCCTGGCCGATCATGGCGCGGACGTCATCAAGGTCGAGACGATGGCCGGCGACGGCACCCGGGTGACCGGGCCGTTCCTGTCCGAGGACCAGGCCAGGGACTACGGCGGCTATTTCCAGAGCATCAACCGCAACAAGCGCTCCATCGTCATCGATCTGAAGCGCGAGGAGGGGCGGGACGTCCTGCGCAGGCTGATCGACGGGGCGGATATCGTCATCGAGAATTTCCGCGCCGGCGTGATGGAGCGGCTGGGGCTTTCGTACGAGACGCTGCGGCAGACTAATCCCAGGCTCATCTATGGCGCCGTGCGCGGCTTCGGCGATCCGCGCAGCGGGGTCAGTCCGTACGCCGACTGGCCCGCCTACGATGTCGTGTCGCAGGCGATGGGCGGCATGATGGGCATCACCGGACCGGATGCGCAGACGCCCACCAAGGTGGGTCCGGGCGTGGGCGATACGGTGCCGGCGCTGATGCTGTGCGTGGGCGTGCTGGCGGCCGTGCATCACATGCACCGGACCGGACGCGGGCAATTTGTCGATGTGGCCATGACCGACGCCGTGCTGGCCTTGTGCGAGCGCATCGTCTACCAGTATTCGTATACCGGCCAGGCGCCGCAGGCGCAGGGCAACCGGCATCCCTTGCTGTGTCCGTTCGGGCTGTTCCGGGCGCGCGACGGCCACGTGTCCATCGCCTGCGCGACTGACGCGTTCTGGGAAGCGCTGGCGGGTTTAATCGGGCGTCCCGACATGGCGCGGGACCCGGCATTCGCCACCAATGCGGCGCGCGTGCAGCGCCAGCAGCAGGTCATCGACGCGGTGGAGGCGTTCACGTCGGTGCGCACCAAGGACGAGATCGCCGCGGTGCTGGGCGGCAGAGTGCCGTTCGGTCCGGTCTACACGGCCGCGGAGATTTTCCAGGATGAACACTATGCGCGACGGCAAATGCTGGTGGAGGTGGAGCAGCCCGGCGCTTGCGCCGCCGTGCAGATCGTGGGCGTTCCGATCAAGCTGAGCGAGTCGCCGGGCGCGGTGCGCCGGCGCGCGCCGCTGCTGGGCGAGCACACGGGCGAAGTCCTGCGCGCGGCGGGCTATGACGAAGACGGCGTGGCGCGCCTGCGCGCGGCAGGCGTGGTCCGCTGATGCGTGGGCATTGGCGGTGATGGGGTTATGTAATGGGAGGTGGTTCGATGAAAGTGCTGGTGCCTGTCAAGCGCGTGGTTGACTACAACGTCAAGGTGCGCGTCAAGTCTGATCAAACCGGCGTGGACATCGCCAACGTGAAGATGTCCATGAATCCGTTCGATGAGATCGCCGTCGAGGAAGCGACGCGCCTGAAGGAAAAGGGCGCGGCGGCCGAGGTGGTGGCGGTGTCTTGCGGCGTTGCGCAATGCCAGGAGACGCTGCGCACGGCCATGGCCATCGGCGCCGACCGCGGCGTGCTGGTGCAGACCGACGCGGAGCTGCAGCCGCTGGCGGTGGCCAAGCTGCTGCGCGCGCTGGTCGACAAGGAGCAGCCGCAGCTGGTGATCCTGGGCAAGCAGGCCATCGACGACGACGCCAACCAGACTGGCCAGATGCTGGCCGCGCTGCTGGACTGGCCGCAGGCCACGTTCGCCAGCAAGGTGGAGCTGGCCGACGGCAAGGCGACGGTGACGCGCGAAGTCGACGGCGGGCTGGAGACGGTGACGCTGAAGCTGCCGGCCATCATCACGACGGACCTGCGCCTGAACGAGCCGCGTTACGTGACGCTGCCCAACATCATGAAGGCCAAGAAGAAGCAGCTGGACACGGTCACGCCTGAAGAGCTGGGCGTGGACCCGGCGCCGCGGTTGAAGACGCTGAAGGTCAGCGAGCCGCCCGCGCGCAAAGCCGGCATCAAGGTGGCCGACGTTGCGGCCCTGGTGGACAAACTCAAGAACGAAGCGAAGGTGGTTTGAACATGACGACGCTGGTTATTGCAGAACACGATAACGCCCAGCTGAAGGGCGCAACCCTGAACACCATCGCCGCGGCCGCCAAGATCGGCGGCGACGTGCATGTGCTGGTGGCCGGCGCCAACGCGCGCGCCGTGGCCGAGCAGGCCGCTGCCGCCGCCGGCGTGTCCAAGGTGCTGCTGGCCGACGCCGCGCAGCTGGCCGACGGGCTGGCCGAGAACCTGGCCGCGCAGGTGCTGGCGGTGGCCTCGGGCTACAGCCACATCCTGTTCCCGGCGACGGCCTCGGGCAAGAACGTGGCTCCGCGCGTGGCGGCCAAGCTGGACGTGGCGCAGATCTCCGACATCATCGGCGTGGAATCGGCCGATACGTTCCAGCGCCCGATCTACGCGGGCAACGCGATCGCCACGGTGCAGTCGGGCGACGCGGTCAAGGTGATTACGGTGCGCACGACCGGCTTTGACGCCGTCGCCGCGCAAGGCGGTTCGGCCGCGATCGAAGAGGTGGCGGCGGTGGCCGATTCGGGCCTGTCGAGCTTCGTGGGCCGCGAAGTGGCCAAGAGCGACCGTCCGGAACTGGCCGGGGCGCGCGTGGTGGTGTCGGGCGGCCGCGGCCTGGGCAGCGCCGAGAACTTCAAGATCCTGGACCCGCTGGCCGACAAGCTGGGCGCGGCGCTGGGCGCGTCGCGCGCGGCGGTCGACGCCGGCTATGCGCCCAACGACTGGCAGGTCGGCCAGACCGGCAAGATCGTGGCCCCGCAGCTGTACGTGGCGGTGGGCATCTCGGGCGCCATCCAGCACCTGGCCGGCATGAAGGACTCCAAGGTCATCGTGGCCATCAACAAGGACCCGGAAGCGCCGATTTTCGGTGTGGCCGATTACGGCCTGGTCGGCGACCTGTTCCAGGTCGTGCCCGAGCTGGCCGGCGCGATCGCCGCATGACCGCCGAAGTCATATGCTGGCGCCGTATTGCGCCAAAATGAAAACGCCCGCCGGGTCGAGGACCTGGCGGGCGTTTGAATTCTGGTGCCGGCAATAGGAGTCGAACCTACGACCTTCGCATTACGAATGCGCTGCTCTACCAACTGAGCTATGCCGGCTAAACCACTTCCAGCGCCTGCCCCTTGAAAGGGCCGGATCTGGAAAGACCGAGATAATATCAGAGATTCTGGCCGGTGGGAAACCGGGCGGGCGAAAAAGGCAAAAAAAGCGCCGACTTGCACACGCCGGAATTTTCGGTCATAATCTCTCTTCTTAGCAGTTCCCCGATAGCTCAGTCGGTAGAGCGACGGACTGTTAATCCGCAGGTCGCTGGTTCGAGCCCAGCTCGGGGAGCCAAGGAATTCAGGGTCATTCACGCAAGTGAATGGCCCTTTTGGCTTTTGGTCCCCAGCCTGGTGGAGGCGGTGTGGAAAACAGCGACAGCCGCATCGGCGTTACGGTGATTTCGGGCTTTCTCGGCAGCGGCAAGACCACGCTGCTCAATCGCCTGCTGCGCGACCCGGCCTTTGCGGACGCGGTCGTCATCGTCAATGAATACGGTGAAGTGGGCGTGGACCATCATCTGGTGCGCCAGGCTCGCGACAATGTGGTCCTGGTCGAGGGCGGGTGCCTGTGCTGCGCGGTCAGCGGCGCGGTGGTCGACGCCTTGCGCGATCTGTTCATGATGGCGCTGGGCCGGCGCATCAAGCCGTTTCGCCGCGTGCTGATCGAAACCAGCGGTCTGGCCGATCCGGCGCCCATACTCTTCACGCTCAAACACGACAGGTTTCTCGCGGAACGCTATGCCTATCAGGGCGCCATCGTGCTGGTGGACGCACTGCACGGCGCGCAACAGCTGGCCGGGCAGCCGGAGGCCGCGCGCCAGCTCGCGCTGGCCGACGCCGTGGTGCTGAGCAAGGCGGATCTGGCGGACGCGGCGCAGCTGCGCCGTACCGAGCAGGCGGTGGCGGCGGTCAATCCGGGCGCGCAGCGCTGCGTGCAGCGGCCCGACGCGCCGCTGGCCGAGGTGCTGCGGCATGGGCCGCTGGCGCATGCCGGGCGCGACGGCGTCGCGCTGGCGAACTGGTTGAGGCCGTTCTCCGGGGCGGTCGCGGGCGGGCATGGCCAGATCGCCAGTGTCGCGCTGATCCTGTCGGCGCCGGTGACCCGCGCGGCTTTTCTTGCCGGGATCTCGCGGGTCCAGGAGCGCTATGGCGAGGGCATCCTGCGCCTGAAGGGGTTGGTCTGTTTCGACGGGGAGCCTGCGCCCAGCGAAGTGCACGGGGTGCATGGCGAGCTGTATCCGCTGCGCCGGCTGGATGGGTGGCCGGACCACGACCGCCGTTCGCGGCTGGTCTGTATCGCGCGCGGCCTGGATGGCGGCGAGTTGCGCGACGCCGTGGCGCAGGCCCTGGGCCAGCCGTCGGCCTGAACCTGGCCGGCGCGGGTTTTTGTGTCGGACGGAGTACGGTATAACCGTCAAGTCTGATGCAGAAACCGAGACAATCATGGATCGTCTGAAGGCCATGCAGGTGTTTGTGGAAGTCGCCGACCGGGGCAGCCTGTCGGCGGCGGCCGTGCATCTGGACATGTCGCGCGCGATGGTGTCGCGCTATCTGGCGGAAATGGAGCAATGGGTGGGCGTGCGCCTGCTGCATCGCACGACGCGCCGCCTCAGCCTCACGCCCGCGGGCGCCGAGACCTTGCCGCGCTGCCGGCAGATGCTGGATATGGTGGGCGACCTGCACCATGCGGTCGCGACTCCGGACGATACGCCGCGCGGCCTGTTGCGCGTGACCACCAGCATGTCTTTCGGGTCGCGCCACCTGGCCAGCGCGGTGACCGAATACGTCAAGCGGCATCCGGGCGCCTCGGTCGACCTGATGCTGGTCGACCGCGCCGTCAATCTGGTGGAGGAGCGCGTCGATCTGGCCGTGCGGATCACCAATGACCTGGACCCCAACCTGATCGCCCGCAAGCTCGCGGTGTGCCGTTCGGTGGTCTGCGCCTCGCCGCAATACCTGCAGCAGGAGGGCGTGCCGGCGCGCATCGAGGACCTGTCCCTGCGCAATTGCCTGACCCATTCGTATTTCGGCAAGAGCCTGTGGCGTTTCGAGCGCGACGGCGAGCCGGTGGACGTTCCGGTCAGCGGCAATATCAGCGCCAACGAGGTCTCGGTGCTGGCCCAGGCGGCGCTGGAAGGCGCGGGCATCGCCATGCTGCCGACCTACTATGCGTCCGAATATCTGGCCGATGGCCGCCTGCGCGCCATTCTGACCCATTGCAAACCGCAAGAGCTGGGCATTTACGGCATTTACGCGTCACGCCGCCAGATGCCCTTGATTCTGCGCTCGATGCTGGATTTTCTGGTCGAGCGGCTGGAATCCACGCCTTGGGACAAGCCGGCCGCTTGAGGGCAGGGGAGTTGACGGTATAATTTGGCGACGGCTTGAACGCCCTGGCGCCTGGTGCGGCGGGCAGTGCAAGCCGCCATATATGTGGTCTTGGAAAAATATCTAAGAATCGTAGCTCGGCTCGGGGAAGTGCCGCAGCGCCACGGAATGGATTTCCGGGCGCATAAAAAGGGGGGCATATCGGCCTTGCGGAAGCTGGCGGTCCAGCCGTCGCGCCGCGAAGTTCGATGCCTGGCGATTCAGGTCTTGATATCGATTGCCGCGGAAAATGGCGGCGCCGGGTGGCCGGCGTGCTTTGTGGTCGTGTTTCCGCAGCCCAGCCGGCGATTTATGCCGGCTTATCCAGAAATTGCTTAGTGTTTGCCGCGCAGAGCCGCGGCGGGCGTTCTGCCAGGCCCGACAGGCGCGATCGTTTGGTCTGCCCATGCGGTCGGTGGCGGACGCGGCGTAAATACAGGAATCCAGTGAAAACTACGCAAACCCATGCTGTCTGCAGCCGGCCATACCGAAAAACCAAAGAAAAAGGCCCGGCAAATGCGCCAGGCCTTGATCAATTGGTTGCGGGGGCAGGATTTGAACCTACGACCTTCGGGTTATGAGCCCGACGAGCTGCCAGACTGCTCCACCCCGCGTCTGAGAGATGAATCATAGCCTTATTTTTAACCTGGCGCAAGTTTCGAGCCTTTTTGAATTTGAATGTCGATGAACGATAGCGAGGCAATAGTCGTGCTGGAAACCGCGCTCTTGTGCGCGGCGCAGCCCATGCAACTGTCCGAAATGCGCAAGCTGTTCGGGGACGATGAGCAATTCGACAACAGCGCGTTGCGCGGGCTGCTGGAGACACTGCAGAACAACTGGGCCGACGGCGGCCTGGAGCTGGTGCAGCTGGCGAGCGGGTGGCGCTTCCAGAGCCGTCCCAGCATGCAGCGCTACCTGGAAAGGCTCAATCCCGAGAAGCCGCCCAAGTACTCCCGCGCCGTGATGGAAACGCTGGCCATCGTGGCCTGGCGCCAGCCGGTGACCCGGGGCGACATCGAGGACATACGCGGCGTGACCGTGTCTTCCCAGATCGTGAAGGCCCTGGAGGACCGCGGATGGATCGAGGTCATCGGCCATCGCGACGCGCCCGGACGCCCGGCGCTGTTCGGCACCACGCGGCAGTTTCTCGACGACCTCGGCCTGCGCGCGCTGGACGAACTGCCGGCGCTGGAATCGGCCCAGGCCGCAGCCGCGCTGGCCGGCCTGGACCTGGGCGAAGTGCAGCAGGTGATGGGCGAGGGCGGCCCGGAAGAGGGCGCCCAGGAAGAAAAACAAGAAGATTCCGAAGCCGCCGCCGACGCCGCCGCGGTTATCCCGGTTGCGGAATTGTCTGTTTCGGAACAGGATGTACCCATAGGGCCGGTCGATAGCGTAGAATTCCCGCTTTCGCGCACAGAAGAAAGCGCGGAACCCGCCGACGAATCCACCGTCCGGGAGCAAGCCGAAGGCTTGTCCGATACGCCAGCCATGCCCGGTTTTCCCGGGAGCGCGGCTGGCAGCGACATTTCCGATATGGCCGCCGACGCCCCTGAGGCCGGTGCTGCAAAGGAAAGCGTCGAGAACGCAAAACACGCGGAACCGACCGACCCGATTGACGAGACCGATCACGCGGCGCCAGCCGCTGCCGGGCATGAGCCCGCTTCCGGTCTTGCCGATCCTGTTCGGCCTGGCCCGGACGCCGCCTCGCCGGAATCGGACGAGGCAGATCTCCGGCGGCCCGAGGCCGACCAAGAGCCGGTGTCCCCAGATGATGACGAGCCTGCCCCCGGCAGGCCTACCCAAGTTTGAAATTCGGAGCTGTCCCAGTGACAACGAATACAACAATGCAGGATGACAATCCCCGTTCAGATGACGCCGTTACCGGCGGCCAGCCGGAAGCCGCCACGGCGCGCGAGCCGGCGGCCGAGGGCGAAGCCGGCGCGCGCGGCCGCGGCCGCAAGCTGAGGACGCCGTTCCGCCGCCGCCGCGGCGACGCGTCGGCCGAGCCGGCCGCCGCCGGCGAAGCCCAGCCCGCAGCGGCCGAGTCCGCCGCCCCGGTCGAGTCCGCGGACTCCCGCGGCGCCGAGCAGGAAGCCGAGCAGGCGCTGGCCTACCTGGAGACGGCCGACCGCATGGAGCAGCGTCTCGGCAAGTACCTCAACAGCGAAGCGGTCATGCCCAAGCTGCACAAGGTGCTGGCGGACGCGGGCATCGGCTCGCGCCGCGAAATGGAAGAACTCATCGTGGCCGGCCGCGTGTCGGTCAACGGCGAGCCGGCGCACATCGGCCAGCGCGTGGCCCCCAACGACCAGGTGCGCGTCAACGGCAAGCCCATCGTGCGCGCCAACACCAAGAAGCCGCCGCGCGTCATTCTCTACCACAAGCCCGCCGGCGAGATCGTCAGCCATGACGACCCGGGCGGGCGCGCCAGCGTTTTCGCGCGCCTGCCCAAGCTGCGCACCGGCAAGTGGCTGTCGGTCGGCCGCCTGGACCTGAACACCGAAGGCCTGCTGATCTTCACGACCTCCGGCGATATGGCCAACCGCATCATGCATCCGCGCTACGGCACGGAGCGCGAGTACGCGGTGCGCGTGCTGGGCGAGATGGACGAGGCGCAGCGCCAGTCCCTGGTCGACGGCATCGAACTCGACGATGGCCTGGCCGCGTTCGGTTCGCTGGACTACCTGGGCGGCGACGGCAGCAACCGCTGGTATCGCGTCACGCTGCAGGAAGGCCGCAACCGTGAAGTGCGCCGCATGTTCGAGGCGGTGGGCGTCACCGTCAGCCGCCTGATCCGCACGCGCTTCGGCGACATCGTGCTGCCGCGCACGCTGCGCCGCGGCCGCTGGGACGAGCTGGATTCCTCGCTGGTCACCGCGCTGATGGTCCAGCTGGGCCTGTTGCGCGAGGACGACGACGCGGGCGGCAACCGCCGCCGCTCCAAGCAGCCGCAATCGCACGACAGCGCCTTGCCGCCGGGATTCGGCACCATGGATCGCAACGGCATGAACGGCGCGCGCATCGGCCGCCGCGGCAAGCTGCAGGGCGGCGGCAAGGGCAGCGCCGGCCAGACGCTGGCTTGTCCGTCCGATCCGTTCGGCACCGGTCTGATGTTCGCCGGCGGCTACGCCAACGGCCATCCGCTGGGCGGCGACACGGGCAACCGCAAGGGCGGCAAGTCCGGCGGCGGGCGCGGCGCGGCCGCGGGCGGCAAGGGCGGCGGCAAGCCGGGTTCCAAGTCCGGCAAGCCGGGCGGCAACAAGGGCCGTGGCGTGCGCGCCGCGGCGGCCGGCGGCCAGCCGGGCAACGTCGCAGCCGGCAATGTGGCCGAGGCGCCGGCCGGCGCCGGCCGCAAGTCCGGCAAACCGGGCGGCGGCAAGCCGGCAGGCGCGCGCGGCGGCAATGCTGCGCGCGGCGGCAAGCCGGCGGCCGGCGGCCGGGGCGGCAACAAGACCGAGGGCGCGCGTTCCGGCGGCAACAAGGGCCCGGGCGCTGGCGGCAAGCCGCGCGCGGCGCGCAACGCCGCGCCGCGCGGCGACGACTGGCAACCCCGTGGCGCTTCGGCGCACGAATCCCGCCTGGGCATGATGGGCGGGCGCAGCCACCGGGGCCGTTGATGGCCGCGACCCGGCGCGCTGGCTACGCCGCCGGGTGAGATATGTCCCAGATAAACGTGGGTCTGGACGTAAGCCCGTGACGAATCAGGCGTTTTTTCAGTTTATCTGGTAAAATCAATGGTTTTCATGGCTTCGCGTCTTTGCTTTTGCCTGGATGTTTTGCCGGGACGCGTTCGGTGCTGTGTTGCAAACCCGGTGTTGTAAACACTATTGCAACCACGCTTGAACGGCGCCGGCAATAACGGCAGCATAGAAAGCGATTACGGGTCCGGGGCGCCCGGCGCCAAGCCAAATATTAGGTCGCAATATAGGGCACCGCCCGGCATTGCTCCTTACGTGCAGTAGGGTAGCGGCTGGGCGCTGTGCAATACGGTGGGCTGGGCGTGCAGCCCATTTTTTTTGAGTATATGGCTGATTTATTCGCATTGACCAAAGAGGCTCTGGCCGGCATGGACGTCGAACTCGTGGACGTCGAGCGTGCCGCCCTGGGCCTTTTGCGCGTCACGATCGACCGGGTCGGCGGTGTGCGCATCGAAGACTGCGAGCAGGTATCCCGCCAGCTGTCGCGGGTGTTTGAAGTCGAGAACATCGACTACAAGCGGCTGGAAGTCGGTTCGCCGGGCGTGGACCGCCCGCTGCGCAACGAGGCCGATTTCCGCCGGTTCGCAGGCGAGCGCATCGAAATCAAGCTGCGCGAGGCATTGGACGGACGCAAGGTCTTTTCCGGCACGTTGACCGTGCCCGAAGAAGACGCCGCGGCCTCGGATGCGGCTGCTGGAGTGCAAAAGACCGTGTTCGGTCTCGAATTTGAGGCAAAAAAGAACGAAGTCCAGGTGTTGAATTTCACGGTCGAAGATATCGAACGTGCAAAACTGGATCCCGTTCTGGATTTCAAGGGCAAAAAGCGATGAGTCGCGAAATTCTTCTGTTGGTCGATGCCTTGGCGCGTGAAAAGAACGTCACGCGCGACGTCGTGTTCGGCGCGCTCGAAAGCGCGCTGGCCTCGGCAATGAAAAAGCGCTTCAAAGATGATGCGGACATCCGTGTCGCCATCGATCGGGAAACCGGCGATCACGAAGGCTTCCGCCGCTGGCTGGTCGTGCCCGACGAGGCGGGCCTGCAGGAACCCGACAAGCAGGAAATGCTGTCGGACGCGCAGGAAATCGTCCCCGGCATCAAGGAAGGCGAATACATCGAAGAGCCGCTCGAACCCATCGAGTTCGGCCGCATCGGCGCGCAGGCCGCCAAGCAGGCCATCCTGCAGAAGATCCGCGACGCCGAGCGCGAACAGGTGCTGAACGACTTCCTGGAGCGCGGCGAGACCATCGTGTCCGGCACGATCAAGCGCATGGACAAGGGCGACGCCATCATCGAGACCGGCAAGATCGAGGCGCGCCTGCCGCGCTCCGAGATGATCCCGAAGGAAAACCTGCGCGTGGCAGACCGCGTCCGCGCCTTTGTGTTGCGCGTCGACCACGCCGCGCGCGGCCAGCAGGTGATCCTGTCGCGCACCTCGCCGGAGTTCATCCGCCAGCTGTTCGAGAATGAAGTGCCCGAGATCGAGCAGGGCCTGCTCGAGATCAAGGCCGCGGCCCGCGACGCCGGCGTGCGTGCGAAGATCGCCGTGGTGGCATACGATAAGCGTATCGATCCGATCGGTACGTGCGTGGGCATGCGCGGTTCGCGCGTGACCGCGGTGCGCAACGAGCTGGGCGGCGAGCAGGTCGACATCGTGCTGTGGTCGGAAGATCCGGCGCAGTTCGTCATCGGCGCGCTGGCGCCGGCCAACGTCGAATCCATCGTCGTGGACGAAGACAAGCACGCCATGGACGTCGTGGTGGACGAG
Source organism: Achromobacter sp. MUI-25009338 (assembly GCF_057359325.1). Classification (NCBI taxonomy): domain Bacteria; kingdom Pseudomonadati; phylum Pseudomonadota; class Betaproteobacteria; order Burkholderiales; family Alcaligenaceae; genus Achromobacter; species Achromobacter sp. MUI-25009338. The sequence goes on along the minus strand of NZ_CM170627.1, from coordinate 4,245,566 downwards.
GAAAACCTGCCCAAGGCCATCGGCGCCAAGGGCCAGAACGTCCGCCTGGCTTCCGAGCTGACCGGCTGGCAGATCAACATCATGACGCCGGAAGAAAGCCTGAATCGCCAGGAAGTCGAGCGTTCGGGCCTGCGCAGCACGTTCATGAGCAAGCTGGACGTCGACGAAGAGGTGGCCGACATCCTGATCGACGAAGGTTTCACCGGTATCGAGGAAATCGCCTACGTCCCGCTGCAGGAGCTGCTGGAGATCGAGGCGTTTGACGAAGACACCATCAATGAATTGCGTGCCCGCGCCCGCAATGCGCTGCTGACCGAGGCGATCGCCCAGGAAGAGCGCCTTGAGACCGCGCAGGATTTGCTTGAACTCGAAGGCATGACGCCCGAACTGGCCGCCAAGCTGGCCGAGCGTCAAGTGCATACGCGTGACGATCTGGCTGAACTGGCCACGGACGAACTGGCGGAGATTTCCGGCCTGTCCGAACAGGAATCCAGCGACCTCATCATGCGTGCCCGCGCCCATTGGTTCGACGAAGAATAACCAAAAGGACACGGGTCTGCGGCGGATGGACGCCATCCGTCCCCGCCGCAAGTTCACGTTGTTTGTAATAGCTGCATATAGGGAAGAGAGAGCCTAATGTCGAGTAACACCGTCGCCCAGTTCGCTACCGAGCTGAAAATGCCTGCCAATGTGCTGCTGGAACAGCTGCGCTCGGCCGGCGTTGACCTCAAATCGGTGGACGATGCCGTCACCGACAGCGACAAGGCGAAATTGCTCGAATCGCTGCGCCGCGCCCACGGCGCGACCGAAGGCAAGAAGATCACCCTGACGCGACGCCAGACGTCCGAGATCCGCCAGGCAGACGCCACCGGCCGGTCGCGCACGATCCAGGTCGAAGTGCGCAAGAAGCGCGTGTTCGTCAAGCGTGATCCCTCCGAAATCGCCCTGGAGCAGGCGGCTGCCGCACGCGCCGAAGAGGAAACCGCCGCCGAAGAGGCGCAGCAGGTGTCCGCGCCGGCGGCTCCCGAGGCGCCGGCCGTGGCCGCGCCCCGCGAGGCGGCTCCCGTGCAGGCCGAGGCCGAGGCCCCGGCCAAGAAGGCGGAAGAGCCCGCCGCCGTAGAAGCGCCCGCGCCGGAACAAGCGCCCGCGCCCGTTGAACCCGTCGCGGCCGAAGCGCCCGCCCCCGTCGAGGCGAAGCCCGCCGAAGTCCCGGCCCAGCCTGAGCCCGAACCGACGCCGGCGCCTGCTCCTGCCGAGCCCGTGGCCCAAGAGGCCAAGCCCGAAGTCAAGACTGAATCCACCGAGCCCAAGGCTGAAGAAGCCAAGCCGGAACCCGTTGTGCTAGCTAATAAGTCCGAACCATCTTCCTCCCAGGCCTCGATGCCTGCCGCCCAGGCCCAGCCTGCCGCGAAGTCCGAACCCGCCAAGGCCGCCGCGCCGCAGCCGGCCGCGTCCCAGCCCGCCGCCAAGGCCGGCAACCGCCGCGCCGCGCCGCCGCTGGCCGCTTCCGCTTCCTCGACGGCCCGCGACGAAGCCCGCCGCGCCGCCGAGGCCGAAGCCGCCGCCCTGCGCGAAATGCTGAACCGTCCGCGCAAGGTGCTGCGCGCCCCCGAGCCGGAGGCGCCCGCCGCCGCGCCGATTTCGGGCACGCTGCACAAGCCGGCCGGCAAGCCCGGCGCCGCGCCCGGCGCCAAGAAGGACGCCAAGCCCGCCGCGCCCGGCAACAAGAAGACCATCAAGACGGCCGAAGTCGCTTCGACCTGGTCCGAGGACGCCTCGCGCAAGAAGCCTGCCGACAAGGCGGCCGCGCCGGCCAGCCGCGACGGCTGGCGCGCCGGCGGCAAGGGCGGCAAGGGCGGCGGCCGTGGCGGCCGCAACCAGCAGAACGATCGCCGCAACGAGCCGGCGCCGCAGGAATTCATCGCGCGTGAAGTCCACGTGCCGGAAACCATCAGCGTGGCCGACCTGGCCCACAAGATGTCCGTCAAGGCTGCCGAGGTCATCAAGCAATTGATGAAGCTGGGCCAGATGGTCACCATCAACCAGGTGCTGGACCAGGAAACCGCCATGATCGTGGTCGAGGAACTGGGCCACGTCGCCATCGCCGCCAAGCTGGACGATCCGGAAGCGTTCCTGGACGAATCGGCCGCCGGCACCGAAGCGGAAATGCTGCCGCGCGCCCCGGTCGTGACCGTCATGGGCCACGTCGACCACGGCAAGACCTCGCTGCTGGACTACATCCGCCGCGCCAAGGTCGCCGCGGGCGAAGCCGGCGGCATTACGCAGCACATCGGCGCCTACCACGTCCAGACCGAGCGCGGCATGGTCACGTTCCTGGACACCCCGGGTCACGAGGCGTTCACCGCCATGCGTGCGCGCGGCGCCAAGGCCACCGACATCGTCATCCTGGTCTGCGCGGCCGACGACGGCGTGATGCCGCAGACCCGCGAAGCCATCCACCACGCGAAGGCCGCCGGCGTTCCGATGGTCGTGGCCATGACCAAGATCGACAAGCCCACCGCCAACCCCGACCGCGTCAAGCAGGAGCTGGTCGCCGAGGAAGTGGTGCCGGAAGAATACGGCGGCGACGTGCCGTTCGTGTCCGTGTCGGCCAAGACCGGGGAGGGCATCGACGACCTGCTCGAAAACGTGCTGCTGCAGGCCGAAGTGCTGGAGCTGAAGGCTCCGGTCGACGCGCCCGCCAAGGGCATCGTGATCGAAGCCCGCCTGGACAAGGGCCGCGGCCCGGTCGCCACCATCCTGGTGCAAAGCGGCACCCTGCATCGCGGCGACGTGGTGCTGGCCGGCGCGAGCTTCGGCCGCGTGCGCGCCATGCTGGACGAGAACGGCAAGCCCATCCAGGAAGCCGGCCCGTCCATCCCCGTCGAGATCCAGGGCCTGACCGAAGTGCCGGCCGCCGGCGACGAGCTGATGGTGCTGGCCGACGAGCGCAAGGCGCGCGAAATCGCGCTGTTCCGCCAGGGCAAGTTCCGCGACGTCAAGCTGGCACGCCAGCAGGCCGCCAAGCTGGAGTCCATGTTCGACAACCTGGGCGAAGGCACCCAGACCCTGGCGCTCATCGTCAAGACCGACGTGCAGGGTTCGCAGGAAGCGTTGGTGCAGTCGCTGGTCAAGCTGTCGACCGACGAAGTGCGCGTACAGGTCGTGCACGCGGCCGTGGGCGGCATCTCGGAAAGCGACATCAACCTGGCGATCGCCTCCAACGCCGTGGTCATCGGCTTCAACGTCCGCGCCGAAGCCAGCGCCAAGAAGCTGGCCGAGACCAACGGCATCGACGTGCGCTACTACAACATCATCTACGACGCCGTGGACGAGGTGAAGGCGGCCATGTCGGGCATGCTGGCGCCCGAGAAGAAAGAAGAGGTCATCGGCCTGGTCGAGATCCGCGAGGTCTACAGCATCTCGCGCATCGGCAACATCGCCGGCTGCATGGTGCTCGACGGCATCGTGCGTCGCGATTCGCAGGTCCGCCTGCTGCGCAACAACGTGGTCCACTGGACCGGCCAGCTCGATTCGCTGCGCCGCTTCAAGGACGACGTCAAGGAAGTCAAGTCGGGCTTCGACTGCGGCCTTACGCTGCGCGGCAACAACGACATCCAGGTGGGCGACCAGCTGGAAGTCTTTGAAATCAAGGAAATCGCGCGTACGCTGTAAAGCGCACGCCAGGCATTGCTTCCAATGAGCCGTCACAAGTCCAAAGCCATCCCCGGCCGCAATCTGCGGCTGGCCGACCAGATCCAGAAGGATCTGGCCGGGATCATCCAGCGCGAGATCGACACGACCCGCGCTGGCTTGATCACGCTGTCCGGCGTGGAGCTGTCGACCGACTACGCGCATGCCAAGGTGTATTTCACGGTCCTGGGCGCCGAGCCCGAGGCCGCGACCGCCTTGCTGAACGAGAAGGCCGGCTGGCTGCACTCCCAGCTTTACAAGCTGCTGCACATTCATACTGTCCCCACTTTGCGTTTCATCCACGACGAGCAGATTGCCCGTGGCATCGAAATGTCGATTCTGATCGACCGCGCAAACCGGCCCGGCCCGCACTCGGGCGTGCCCGACGAACCTGAAGACCAGTCCTGATCGGGCTGTCGTCACTGCTTTAAACCGGATTCCGACGATGGCTAAACGACGCGGGCTTGCGCTCGACGGTGTGCTGTTGCTCGACAAACCCGTGGGTTTGTCCAGCAACCACGCCCTGCAGCGGGCCAAACGTGCCATGGACGCGGCGAAAGCCGGCCATACCGGCACCCTCGACCCCTTCGCCACCGGCCTGCTGGTGTGCTGCATGGGGCGGGCAACAAAAATTTCCGGCGCCATGCTCGACGCCGACAAGGCATATCGCGCTACGCTGCAATTTGGGTCGGAAACCGACTCGGGCGACCTGACCGGCAACGTGGTGGCCACGGCCGAACCGGGCTACGCGGTGGACGAGGCGGCGCTGCGCGCAGCGCTGTCACGTTTCTCGGGCACGATCGAGCAGATTCCGCCCATGTATTCGGCGCTCAAGCGCGACGGCAAGCCGCTGTACGAGTACGCGCGCGCCGGCATCGAACTGGAGCGCCCGCCGCGCCAGGTCACGATTTACCGCATCGAGCTGCTGTCCCTGAACGGGACGCAGGCAGAAATCGATGTGGCTTGCAGTAAAGGCACATACATCCGGACGCTGGCCCAGGACATCGGGCGCGTGCTGGGCTGTTATGCCCACCTGACGGCGTTGCGGCGCACGCACGTCGGGCCGTTTTCGCTGGAACGCGCCGTCGCGCTGGAAGCCTTGCAGGCCATGCCAGATCCCAAGCAGGCATTGCTTGCACTGAACGAATTGCCGGCGGGCTTGCTGCCCGCCACCACCATAAAGGACTCGCTATGACTCGCGCCTTGCGCAACGTCGCCATCATCGCCCACGTCGACCACGGTAAAACCACGCTGGTCGACCAGCTGCTGCGCCAATCCGGCACCTTCCGCGAAAACCAGGCGCTGACCGAACGGGTCATGGACTCGAACGACCTGGAAAAGGAACGCGGCATCACCATTCTGGCCAAGAACTGTGCCGTCGAATACCAGGGCACGCACATCAACATCATCGACACCCCGGGACACGCGGACTTCGGCGGCGAAGTCGAGCGCGTGCTGTCCATGGTCGACGGCGTGCTGCTGCTGGTCGACGCGGTCGAAGGCCCGATGCCCCAGACCATCTTCGTGACCCGCAAGGCGCTGGCCCTGGGCCTGAAGCCCATCGTCGTGGTCAACAAGGTGGACCGCCCGGGCGCGCGCACCGACTACGTCATCAACGCCACTTTCGACCTGTTCGACAAGCTGGGCGCCACCGACGAGCAGCTCGACTTCCCGGTGGTGTACGCCTCCGGCCTGTCGGGCTACGCCGGCCTGGAGCCCGACGTGCGCGAAGGCGACATGCGCCCGCTGTTCGAAGCCATTCTCGAACACGTGCCGCAGCGCGACGACGACCCCAACGGCCCGCTGCAGATGCAGATCATCTCGCTGGACTACAACAGCTACGTCGGCAAGATCGGCGTGGGCCGCATCAACCGCGGCCGCATGCGTCCCGGCATGGAAGTGGCCTACAAGTTCGGCCCCGACGGCCAGGGCGGCCGCGGCCGCATCAACCAGGTGCTGAAGTTCCACGGCCTGGAGCGCATCGTGGTCGATGAAGCCGAAGCCGGCGACATCGTGCTGATCAACGGCATCGAAGACCTGGGCATCGGCTGCACCGTGACCGACCCGGTCACGCAGGAAGCGCTGCCCATGCTGCGCATCGACGAGCCCACGCTGACCATGAACTTCATGGTCAACACCTCGCCGCTGGCCGGCCGCGAAGGCAAGTTCGTCACCAGCCGCCAGCTGCGCGACCGCCTGGACCGCGAACTGAAGTCCAACGTGGCGCTGCGCGTGCGCGACACGGGCGACGACACCGTGTTCGAAGTGTCGGGCCGCGGCGAACTGCACCTGACCATCCTGCTGGAAACGATGCGCCGCGAAGGCTACGAGCTGGCCGTGTCGCGTCCGCGCGTGGTGTTCAAGGAAATCGACGGCGTGAAGTGCGAGCCGTTCGAATCGCTGACCATCGACGTCGAAGACGCCCACCAGGGCGGCGTGATGGAAGAGCTGGGCCGCCGCAAGGGCGACCTGCAGGACATGCAGCCGGACGGCCGTGGCCGCACCCGCCTGGAATACCTGATCCCGGCCCGCGGCCTGATCGGCTTCCAGAACGAGTTCCTGACGCTGACGCGCGGCACCGGCCTGATGAGCCACATCTTCCATGAATACGCGCCCGTCAAGGAAGGCTCCATCGGCGAGCGCCGCAACGGCGTGCTGATCAGCCAGGACAACGGCGACGCCGTGGCCTACGCCCTGTGGAAGCTGCAGGACCGCGGCCGCATGTTCGTCAGCCCCGGCGAAGCGCTGTACGAAGGCATGATCATCGGCATCCACAGCCGCGACAACGACCTGGTCGTGAACCCGATCAAGGGCAAGCAGCTGACCAACGTGCGCGCCTCGGGCACCGACGAAGCCGTGCGCCTGGTTCCGCCGATCCAGATGTCGCTGGAATACGCCGTGGAATTCATCGACGACGACGAGCTGGTGGAAATCACCCCCAAGTCGATCCGCCTGCGCAAGCGCCACCTGCTGGAAAACGAGCGCAAGCGCGCCGCCCGCGAAGCCGCGATGTAAAGCGCGGCGGGGGCTTGAAACCCTTGCATGCAGGACCAAGCCGCGCGCCTTCGGGCGCGCGTTTTTTTTTCAGCGGGGGCCGGGATCCAACGAGCGCGCCTTGACCGCGTCCAGCAGCCTGGCGGCGAATTCCTGGGCTGCGCGGCTGCGCGAGGCGTCCTTGCGCCACAGGATGGCGGCGCGCCGGACGGTGGCGGGGTCTGTCAGCGCGATGCTCGCCAGGCCGGACCCCGGCGCGCCGGCGGCCTGCCGGGCCGCGTGCTCGGCGGCGATGGTGGCCAGTTCGCCAGGCCGGCACAGGTGGATCAGCGCGTCCACCGATTCCATTTCGACCCGCACGGCCGGCCTCAGCCTGGCCGCGGCGCAGGCCGCGTCTATCATCCGGCGGGTGGCGAAGCTGCGCGGCAAGAGCGCCAGCGGCACGCCGGCCAGGTCGCGCACGCGCAGATGGCGCCGCGCGGCCAGCGGGTGCTGCTCGCCCACCACCACGTGCAGGCGTTCCTCGAACAGGGGCTGGGCCTCGATTTCCCCGCGCGCCGGCGGATGGAAGGAAATGCCGAAATCCAGCCTTCCGGCGATCAGCAGGTCTTCGATGGGGCCGGCGCGCAGGTCGCGCACGTGCACCTGGACCCGGGGAAAGGCCAGGCTGAATTCGGCCACCGCGTCGGGCACGAAATGGGTCAGGAAGGTAGGGATGACGCCCAGGGTCAGCGAGCCCGATTGCAGGCCGGCCATGTCCGCCAGCGCCATTTTCCCGGCCTCGACTTCCTGCAGCGCCCGGCTGGCGTGGCCGCGCAGCACGCGGCCGGCCTGCGACAGCCGCAGTCCGCGGCCGATGCGGTCGAACAGCGGCATGCCCAGCTCGTCCTCCAGCTGGCGCAGCCCGTGCGACAGCGTGGATTGCGTGACGTGCAGCGCATCCGCCGAACGGGTCAGATGTTCTGTCTCGGCCACGCTGAGAAAGTACCGGAGCTGGCGCATTTCCATGGGAACTCCTTTGCCGGCCGGGCGAAATCCGAAATGGCCGTCGATGGCAGTGTCGCCATTGTTCGATCCTGTCGAAGGCAAGGTACTAAACAAAGCATCGCGCGCGCATTGGAGCGCGTCCTAATCTTGCCCGGCGTCGTCCACGGCAGGACGTTATGACCGCGCCGGTCCGGCCGCCAGCAGCCAGTCCAGGAACTCCCGGCCCGGGCCATCGCCGCGGACGATGGCGCCGATGGGCTGGAACGAGCCCGCCGCCTCGATCCGCACCCGTTCGAAATGCCCGTGCTGCAGGTACCAGCTGGCCAGTGTCTGCGGCACCATCGCCAGGGCCTGCTGGGCCTGCATGATGGCGATCAGCAGCGGCATGGGCGGCGCGGCGCTGGCCAGCCGGCAGACCCGGGGCACCACGCCGGCGCGCTCGAAGAACGCGCGGAACACGGCGTGGATGGCCAGCTCGGGGCGCGGCTCGATCCAGCACTGGGCGGCCACCTGGGCCAGCGTGGGCGCGGCGCCGGCGGCGAGCAGGGGATGGCCGGCCGCGGCCACGATCAGGGCCGCGTCCTGCTGCAGCGGCACGAATTCCAGGCCGGCCGGCACCGCTTCCGGGCGCCGGCACAGCAGCATGTCCAGGCTGCCGCCGGCCGCCTGCGGCAGCAGCTGCTCGCGGCTGCCTTCCAGCACCTCCACCTGCAGGCCGGGATGCGCCTGCATGTAGGCGGGCAGGCGCTCGGCCAGCAGGCCGCCGCTGGCCGCCGGGATGGCGCCCAGGCGCAGGCTGCCGGTGGCGCCCTGGCGCAGCGCGGCGACCGAGTCGGTGGTGGCGCGCAGCGTGGTCAGCATGGCGCGGGCGCATTCGGCCATGAGCTGGCCGCTGCGGGTGGTGCGCATGCCGCGCGCATGGCGCTCGAACAGCCGCACTCCCAGCAGCGTTTCGATGTCGGCCAGCGCGTGGGTGGCGGCGGGCTGGCTCAGGCCGATCTGGCTGGCCGCCTGCTGGATGCTGCCGAGGTCGGCGATGTTGGCCAGCAGCTGCAGGTGGCGCAGCCGGCCCTTGGCCAGCAGGCGCGACAGCAGGGTGGCGGGCGCGACGTCCATGGGCATTCCAGGTATTCAAAATTCGAATATATCCAGGCATTAATGTATTTGAAATAAGGATATGCCCTGGCCACAATGCAGCGATTCCGTTCATCGCTTCCGTCAGGAGTGGCTGGTCCATGAAGTTCCGCTTGCTGCATGCCCTCGTCTGCGCCGCCGCCGTCGGCGCTTCCGCCTGCGCGGCCGCGCAAGGCGCATATCCGTCCCAGCCCGTGCGCCTGATCGTGCCGTTCGCGCCCGGCGGGTCCACCGACGTGCTGGCGCGCGCGGTGGCCGAGGGCATGCGCAAGGAGCTGGGCCAGAGCGTGGTAGTGGAAAACCGCGCGGGCGCCGGCGGGCTGCTCGGCACCGAGGCAGTGGCGCGGGCCGAGCCCGACGGCTATACGCTGGGCATGGCCACGGTCAGCACCATGGCCGTCAATCCCTTGCTGTACGGCACCAGGCGCGTGGACCCGGCGACCCAGTTGAAGCCGGTGGCGCAGGTGGCGACGGTGCCGGTCGTGTGGATGGTGAACCCGTCCTTCCCGGCCCGGGACTTTGCGCAGTTCCTGGCCGAGCTGCGCGCCAACCCGGGCAAGTATTCCTACGGTTCGCCGGGCGTGGGCTCGCTGGGGCACCTGAACCTGGCGGCCATGAACGCCAGCCTGAAAGTGGAGGTGCTGCACGTGCCGTACCGCGGCATGGGGCCGGCGCTGACCGCCGCGGTGGGCGGCGAGGTGCAGGTGCAGCAGGACCAGTACGCCTCGGCGCAATCGCTCATCAAGGCCGGCAAGCTGCGCGCCATCGCCGTGTCGGCGCCCGCGCGGCTGGCCGGCATGCCGGAGCTGCCGACCATGCAGGAGCTGGGCTATCCGCAGCTCAATGCGCTGGGCCAGACCTGGTTCGGACTGGTTGCGCCGGCCGGGACGCCGGACGCCGTGGTGCAGCAACTGAACCAGGCGGTGGCGCGGGCGCTGGCCGACCCGGGGCTGGTGCAGCGCCTGGCCACGCTGGGCGCGCAGCCCGACACCGGCAGCCCGCAGGCGTTCGCCGAGCGCATCGCGGGCACGCTGGCCGCCAACCGGAAAATCATCGAAACTGCCGGGATCAAGCTCGACGAGTGACGTGACCGGTTCACAGGCCATTCCGCCACTGGAGACACTATGGGTGCCATCGACAAACTCGTGCCGTTCATCGACGCGCGCAGCGAGCGCTACGCGGAGCTGAGCGACCGCATCTGGAGCCTGGCCGAACTGCGCTACGACGAGCACAAGTCGGCCGAACTGCATATCGCCATGCTGGAGCAGGCGGGGTTTCGCGTCACGCGCGACGCCGCCGGCATTCCGACCGCGTTCGTGGCCGAGGCCGGCAGCGGCGGCCCGGTGATCGGCATCCTGGGCGAGTACGACGCGCTGTCCGGCCTGAGCCAGGAAAGCGGCGCCTACGCCTGCCAGCCCTCGCCGGAAACGCCCAACGGCAACGGCCACGGCTGCGGCCACCATCTGCTGGGCACGGCCGCGCACTTCGCGGCGGTGGCGGTCAAAGAGTTCCTGGAAGCCAACGGGCTGCCCGGCACCATCCGCTTCTACGGCTGTCCCGCGGAAGAGGGCGGCTCGGGCAAGACCTTCATGGCGCGCGCCGGCCTGTTCGACGACCTGGACGCGGCGCTGACCTGGCATCCGGCCTCGCATACCGGCATCTTCCACCAGTCGTCTCTGGCCAACATCCAGGCCTATTTCCGCTTCCGCGGCATCGCGGCGCATGCGGCGAACTCGCCGCACCTGGGTCGCAGCGCGCTGGACGCGGTGGAACTGATGAACGTGGGCGTGAACTATCTGCGCGAGCACATGGTGCCGGACGCGCGCGTGCATTACGCCGTGACCAACAGCGGCGGCATTTCGCCCAACGTGGTGCAGGCCCGCGCCGAAGTGCTTTACCTGGTGCGCGCGCCCATCAACTCGCAGGCGGCGGAACTGTACGAGCGCGTGCAGAACGTGGCGCGCGGCGCCGCGCTGATGACGGGCTGCGAGCTGGAAATCGTATTCGACAAGGCCTGTTCGAACTACATCCCCAACAGCGTGCTCAACCGCATCATGTACGCCAATATGCAAGCCTTGCAGGGGCCGGCCTATACCGAGGGCGAACAGCAGGCCGCGCGCCGCATGTGGGACGCGATCTCCGAAGACGATATCGACAACGCCGGCAAGAACCTGGGCGCGGTGCTGCGCAATCCCACGCCGCTCTTTGCCGGCGTGGCGCCGTACGATCCGGACAAGACCGAACTCACCTACGGCTCGACCGACGTGGGCGACGTGAGCTGGGTCGCCCCGACCGCGCAATGCTGGGGCGCCTGCTATGCCTACGGCACGCCGTTCCATTCGTGGCAGATGGTGGCCCAGGGCAAGATGTCCATGGCGCACAAGGGCATGGTGCACGCCGCCAAGATCATCGCGGCGACCGCCGCCGATCTGTATGTCCAGCCCGAGGTGCTGGCGCGCGCCAGGGAGGAACTGCTGCAGGCGCGGCGCGGGCAGCCTTATGTCTGCCCGATCCCGGCCGACGTGCTGCCCTCGTTCATGCGAGGATAAGAACTCCCCACGCCGCGCCTGCCCGGTGTGGGATCAGGCGGGCAGGGACGGCGCGTATTGCGCGTCGGAATTGACCTTGGCGTGGAATTCCACCACCTTGCGCACGACCTTGACGGGATCGTCTTCGATGATGAAGAGATCCAGGTCGTGTGCGCCTATCATGCCATTGCCCAGCACCTGGTCGCCCAGCCATTCCACCAGGCCGGACCAGTATTCGCTGCCCACCAGGACGATGGGAGCGGGCGGCACTTTGCCCGTCTGGATGAGCGTCAGCGCTTCGAAGAGCTCGTCCAGCGTGCCGAAACCGCCGGGCATCGCCACGTAGGCGAAGCTGTGCATGAAAAACGTGGCCTTGCGCGAGAAAAAATACTCGAACGACAGGCTGATGGTCTGGTATTCGTTGTTGTGCGCTTCGTGCGGCAGGCTGATGTTCAGCCCGATGCTGGTGCCGCCGGCTTCGAATGCGCCCTTGTTGGCTGCCTCCATGATGCCGGGACCGCCGCCGGCGATGACTGCGAAACCTGCGTCGGCCAGAGCGGCCGCGATCGCGACGGTGGTCTCATAGTGAGGGGAATTGCGGCTGACCCGAGCACTGCCGAAGACGCTGACGGCGGGCCCGATGTGCGCGAGCTTGTCTGCCGCCGTCCGTATCTCTGACATAATCAGCGGAATTTGTTTGTTGGCGGGTGTTTCCGCAGCGATTGCCATATCTGCCTTTGTAACCATGAAAAAAACCTTATTACTGGTCGACGGTTCAAGTTACTTGTACCGCGCTTTCCACGCTATGCCTGATTTGCGCAATGCGCAAGGCGAACCTACGGGTGCGCTCTACGGCGTGGTGAATATGCTGCGCAAACTGGTATCTGATCATAAGGCAGAGTATGCCGCATGTATTTTCGACGCCCGGGGTAAGACGTTCCGGGATGACATCTACCCGGAATACAAGTCGCACCGCCCGCCCATGCCCGAAGACCTGGCCGCGCAGATCGAGCCCATCCACCGCGCCGTGCGCGCGCTGGGCTGGCCGGTGCTGGCCATCGAAGGGGTGGAAGCCGACGATGTGATCGGCACCCTGGCCAGGCGCGCCGCCGAACTCGACGTGCACACCATCGTGTCCACCGGCGACAAGGACCTGGCGCAACTGGTCAACAGCCATGTCACGCTGGTCAACACCATGAGCGGCGAAACCCTGGACGAGGCCGGCGTGCTGAACAAGTTCGGCGTGCCGCCGGACCGCATCGTCGATTACCTGATGCTGGTGGGCGATACCGTCGACAACGTCCCGGGCGTGACCAAGGTCGGCCCGAAGACGGCAGCCAAATGGATTACGGAATTCGGCTCCATCGAAAAGCTGATAGCAGGCGCCGAAGGCATCAAGGGCGTGGCGGGCAATAACCTGCGCGACGCGATTCCGCGCTTTCCGCTCACGCGCCAGCTGCTGACCGTGAAGTACGACTGCGACCTGGCCGGCCACGTCGACCACATCGACGACCTGACGCCGCGCCCGCGCGATATCGAGGCCCTGACCGAACTCTACGAACGCTACGGTTTCCGCACCTGGCTGCGCGAGCTGACCGGCGACGCCGAGCGCGTGCCCACGGGCGATGCGCGCATCGCCCACGACGCGCCGGCCGCGCCCACCGAGCTGGATTACCGCATCATTTCCGATTGGGCCGCCTTCGACGACTGGATGACGCTGATGGACGGCGCGCAGCTGGTCGCGCTGGACACCGAGACCACCTCGCTGGACGAAATGCAGGCCCGCCTGGTGGGCCTGTCGCTGTCGGTGGCGCCCGGCGTGGCCTGCTACATCCCGGTGGCGCACCGCGGCCCGGACGGCGCGGCCCAGCTGCCCAAGGACGAGGTGCTGGCGCGCCTGAAGCCGTGGCTGGAGGACGCATCGCGCGCCAAGCTGCTGCATCACGCCAAGTACGACACGCACGTGTTCGCCAACGAAGGCATCCGCCTGGGCGGCGTGGCCGAAGACACCATGCTGCAGGCCTATGTGCTGGAGTCGCACCGCGGCGTGGGCCTGAACGATCTGGCCCAGCGCTACCTGGGCCGCAGCGGCGTGTCCTACGAAGACCTGTGCGGCAAGGGCGCCAAGCAGATCGGATTTGACGAAGTGGCGGTCGACAAGGCCGGCCACTATGCCGCCGAGGACGCCGACTTCACCTTGCAGCTGCACCGGGTGCTGCGTCCGATGGTGGCCGCCGATGCCGGCCTGGAGCGCATCTACCGGCTGGAGATGCAGGTGTCGGCGGTGCTGACCACGATCGAGCGCAACGGCGTCAAGGTCGACGCCGCCGAGCTCGGCCGGCAAAGCCACAAGCTGGGCCAGGAAATGCTGCAGCTGGAGCAGAAGGCCTATGAACTGGCGGGCCAGCCGTTCAACCTGAATTCCCCCAAGCAGCTGGGCGAGATCCTGTTCGGCCGCATGGAGCTGCCGGTGGTGCGCAAGACCGCCAGCGGCGCGCCTTCGACCGACGAGGAAGTGCTGAGCAAGCTGGCGCAGGACTATCCGCTGCCGCAGGTGCTGCTGGAATACCGCGGCCTGTCCAAGCTGAAGTCCACCTACACCGACAAGCTGCCGCGCATGATCAATCCGGACACCGGACGGGTGCATACGCACTACTCGCAGGCCGCGGTGATCACCGGCCGGCTGGCCTCGTCCGATCCCAACCTGCAGAACATCCCGGTACGCACCGAGGCGGGCCGCCGTGTGCGCGAAGCCTTCGTGGCCGAGCAGGGCATGCTGCTGTCGGCCGACTATTCGCAGATCGAGCTGCGCATCATGGCCCACGTCTCGGACGACGCCAACCTGCAGCGCGCCTTCGCCGCGGGCGAGGACATCCACCGCGCCACGGCCTCGGAGGTGTTCGGCGTGCCGCTGGCCGAGGTGTCCTCGGAGCAGCGCCGCGCCGCCAAGGCCATCAACTTCGGCCTGATCTACGGCATGGGAGTGTTCGGCCTGGCGTCCAACCTGGGCATCACGCGCGACGCCGCGCAGGCCTACATCGACCGCTACTTCGCCCGCTATCCCGGCGTGGCCATGTACATGGACGACACCCGCCGCCGCGCGCGCGAGCAGGGCTATGTGGAAACCGTCTTCGGCCGCCGCCTGCAGCTGCCGGAGATCCGCGGCGGCTCCGGCCCGCGCCGCCAGGCCGCCGAACGCGCGGCCATCAACGCGCCCATGCAGGGCACGGCGGCCGACCTGATCAAGATGGCCATGGTGGCGGTGCAGGACTGGCTGGACGCCGAAAAGCTGCAGACGCGCATGATCATGCAGGTGCACGACGAACTCGTGCTGGAAGCGCCCGACGCCGAGCTGGAGCTGGTGCGCAGCACGCTGCCCGGCCTGATGTGCGACGTGGCCAGCCTGCGGGTGCCGCTGGTGGCCGAGGTCGGCGTCGGCAGGAACTGGGAACAGGCGCACTAGGACGGGGCTGGCCCCAATGGGCCAGCCCATTTCCCGTTTTGGGCTTGCAACGATATAATGTTGCGCCTTCCCGCCCACCTACTACACACTCCCCAACATGCTACTGCTCTGGGTTCTGCTCGCCACCATCACCGGCGGGCTCATCGCGGTACTCATCGCGAGCTGGCTGGCCTACAAGGTCTTCGCCAAATACCTGCACCACATGGTGAGCCTGTCGGTGGGGGTGCTGCTGTCGGTGGCGCTGCTGCACCTGCTGCCCGAAGCCTTCGAGGCCGGCGTGGCCGACGCCCATGTGCTGTTCGCGCTGATGCTGGCCTCGCTGATCGGATTTTTCGTGCTGGAGAAGATCGCGCTCCTGCGCCACAGCCATCATCACGAGGGCGACGGCCATCACCACCACAAGGGCCATGACCGCCACGAGGCCGGCCGCGGCGGCGTGCTGATCCTGATCGGCAGCTCGCTGCACAACCTGGCCGACGGCGTGCTGGTGGCGGCGGCCTTCCTGACCGATCCGCTGCTGGGCGTGCTGACCGCCGCGTCCATCATCATCCACGAAGTGCCGCACAAGCTTGGCGATTTCGTGGTGCTGCTCAACGCCGGGCTGGCGCGCCGGCGCGCGTTCGCGCTGATCCTGTTCACCAGCTTGTGTTCAGCCGTGGGCGGCATAATAGGGTTCTTCGTGCTGCAGCAGGCGCAGGGCTGGGTGCCGTATATTCTGGTGGTGGCGGCCAGCAGCTTCCTCTACATCTCGGTGGCGGATCTGATGCCGCAAATGCACGAAAGGGTATCCCTGGCCGACGCCGTCCCGCAGTTGCTGCTGGTCGGGGTGGGCGTGGCGCTGATCTACAGCGTGACCTCGCTGATGCACCACGGGCACGACCATGGCGCCGAGGCCGGCCATGGCGCGCCGCAGGTCGAACACGTCCACCGCCACTAGGCGGGCCGCCGGGAACCCAGGCTTCGTCGACCCTACACAGGAGGTTCCCATGAGTTTTTCCGCAGCAGCCGGCAACGTCGCTCCCACGGTGATCCATACCGACGCGCAGGGGCTGGCCCACGGCGATTTCAAGCTGCCGGTGGCCGACGGCTCGATCGACGCCTACTACGCCGCCCCCGAGGGCGCGCGCGACCTGCCCATCGTGCTGGTGGTGCAGGAAATCTTCGGCGTGCACGAACACATCAAGGACCTGTGCCGCCGCGTCGCCAAGGCCGGCTATCTGGCCGTGGCCGCCAACCTGTACGAACGCCAGGGCGACGCCTCCGCCTATACCGACATTCCCAAGCTCATTTCGGAACTGGTCAGCAAGGTGCCGGACGAACAGGTCTACGCCGACCTGGACGCCAGCGTGGCCTGGGCCGCGGCGCACGGCGGCGACGCCACGCGGGTCGCGGTCACCGGATTCTGCTGGGGCGGCCGCCTGACCTGGATGTACGCGGCGCACAACCCGGACGTCAAGGCCGCGGTGGCCTGGTACGGCAAGCTCAGCGTGGGCCACGGCCCGCTGATCAAGCGCGTGGCCTTCGACGTGGTGGACGAACTGCACGCGCCGGTGCTGGGCCTGTACGGCGGCAAGGACGCCAGCATCCCCCTGGCCGACGTCGAAACCATGAAGGGAAAGCTGGCCGCCTCCGGCAATGAAAACGCCCGGCGTTCCGAGTTCGTGGTGTACCCGCAGGCCGACCACGCTTTCATGGCGGACTACCGCGCCAGCTACCAGGCCGAGGCGGCCAAGGACGGCTGGGGGCGGATGCTGGATTGGTTCAAGCGGTATTTGTGAGGTTTTTGCGGATGATGGGTTTCGCGCGCTCGCGCTGCACCCATCCTACGGCATTCGTCGCGTCCCGTAGGATGGGTGCAGCGCGAGAGCCCTTAAGCAAGAACACCGATCGCGAGCGCGCGAAACCCATCAGGCGCCACCACCCGCCATCCGTTCAATTCCCCGCTTCCCGCAGCCGGCTCGGCAGCAACTCCCCGTGCCGCGCCAGCAGCGGGTAGGCGGCGGCGCCCACCAGGTGCGAATTGATGCCCTTCATGTCGCGCAGGATATCCAGGTAGAGCGCGCCGACTTCGGCCGCGTCGACCTCGCCGGCCTTGATCTTCTGCAGGTGCGTGTCCGCGGCGGCCGTCTCTATGGTGCGAAAGCGCGCCTTTTCCTCCGCCAGCGAACGCGCCTGGCGCAGGTCGTCGTTGACGAACAGGGCGGCGGCGGTGCGCTGGTTGGCGATCAGCTGGCCCAGCGTCTCGTCCAGGCTGGCGCGCTGTTCCGGCGAGAAGGTCCAGCCCTGCTTGCGCAGCTTGGCGATGTGGCCGAGCAGGCCGTGGTGGGCGATGTCGCCGGCATGGCCGACGTTGCTGATGAAGGCCAGGATGTCGTCCAGGCGCTGCAGGTCTTCGCGCGTCATGTTCTCCTGGTCCAGCGTGGCCAGGTAGGTGGTGATGGCGTTCTCCAGCTTGTCCAGCGCGCTGTCGAGCTGGCGCGCCTGCACCATGCGGTGGCGGTTGTCGCGCTTGAAGCCGGCGCGCGCATACAGCAGCAGCGTCTGCAGCATGTCGGCCATGCGCAGGCCTTCGCGCGCGGCGTTGCCCAGCGCCACGGCCGGCACGTCGTGGGCCCATTCGTCCAGGTACTGGGGACGCGACGGGTCGTTCGGGTCGGCGCGCTTGGGCAGCCAGCGGGTGAGCAGGGCGGCGTAGGGCGTCAGCAGCGGCAGGAACACCAAGGCGATGACGGCGTTGAACAGCGTGTGGAAGTTGGCCACGGCGCGGGCCGGGTCGTCGGCCAGCTCGCTCATCATCGGCTGCAGGTAAGGCAGCAGCATCAACCCGGCCAGCACGCCGATCACGCGGGTCAGCAGGTTGCCCAGCGGCAGGCGGCGCGCGGCGGGGTCGTCGCCGGTCACGCCCTCGATCATGGGATTGATGGCGGTGCCCAGGTTGGCGCCCAGCACCAGCGCGAACGCCACGTGCGGCGCCACCATGTGGTGGGTGGCCAGCGACATCACCAGCACCACCACGGCCACGCTGGAATGCGCCGCCCAGGTGAAGGCGGCCGACAGCAGCACGGCGGCCACCGGCTGGGTCGCCAGCGCGTCCAGGATCAGGCCCAGCATGGGCGCGGTCTGGAACGGCTGGAACAGCTGCACCAGCTGGTGCAACGACAGCAGCAGCAGTCCCAGGCCGATGAAGACGCGGCCCAGGTCGCGGGTGCGGCCCGGCGGGTAGCGGCGGAACATCCAGACCCCGGCCAGGATCAGGATGGGGGCGAGCGAGGTCAGGTCGAACGACAGCAGCTGGACGATGAGGGTGGTGCCGACGTTGGCGCCCAGCATGGCGGCCAGGGCCGGCGCCAGGCTCACGACCCCGCCGGCGGCGAAGCCGGTGATCATCAGGCCGGTGGCGGTGCTGCTCTGCAGCGCGGCGGTGATGCCCAGGCCGGCGGCGAAGGCCCGCAGCCGGGTTCCGAGAGCGCGGCCCAGCGCCGCGCCCAGGGCCGCGCCGAAGGCGCGTTGCACGCCGGTCTGGACCATGTGCACGCCCCACAGGAGGAGGGCGACGTAGCCCGCAAAATCAAGCAGCGTGATGAGTCCGGACATCCTGGGGTGTTTCCATTCTTTTTATGACAAGAAATAATTCTGTAATGATCGCATGCGCGGGCCAGGCTGGGGAGCCTGTCCCCACAATACAGCATACGCCTGTCGGGGCCTTTGCTGCGCGCCGCGGGGGCAACGCGTATCATTGCCTCACCATTCGTCAGATGCACTGGAGTTTTGCGTGGCGGTTTCCGTTTTCGATCTGTTCAAGATAGGCATAGGCCCGTCCAGTTCCCACACCGTGGGACCCATGCGGGCGGCCCTGCTGTTCGCCCAGGGGCTGGAGCGCGACGGCCTGATGCCGCGCGTGGCGTCCGTGCGCGCCGAACTGTACGGATCGCTGGGCGCCACCGGCAAGGGCCACGGCACCGACAAGGGCGTGCTGCTGGGCCTGATGGGCGAGGCCCCCGACACCGTGGATCCCGCGGCCATCGCCGGCATGATCGCCTCGGTGCGGGCCAGCCGCCAGCTGCCCCTGCTGGGGCGCTACCCGGTGGCCTTCGTGGAAAAGGAACACATGCTGTTCTACCGCCGCGAAGCCATGGCCGAACATCCCAACGGCATGAAATTCCACGCCTTCGACGCCGAGGGCGAGCGGCTGCGCGAAGCGCGCTACCTGTCGGTCGGCGGCGGTTTCGTCGTGACCGCGGGGGCCTCCAACAGCCAGGTCATCGCCGCGCATGACCAGCTGCCGTATCCTTTCCGCATGGGCCGCGAGCTGCTGTCCATGTGCCGCGACAGCGGCCTGTCGGTGGCCCAGCTCATGATGAAGAACGAGCTGACCTGGCGCGACGAGGCCGAGGTGCACGCCGGGCTGGACCGCATCTGGCAGGTCATGCAGGACTGCGTTTCGCGCGGCTGCGGCATCAACTACCCCGAGGCCGACGGCGAGCTGCCCGGCCCCTTGCGCGTGCGCCGCCGCGCGCCCGAGATGTACCGCAACCTGACGCAGCGCGCCGAGCGCACGCTATCCGACCCGCTGTCCGTGATGGACTGGGTCAACCTGTACGCCATGGCGGTCAACGAGGAAAACGCCGCCGGCGGCCGGGTGGTCACGGCGCCGACCAACGGCGCGGCAGGCATCATCCCGGCCGTGCTGCACTATTACGACCGTTTCGTGCCCGGCTCCAACCGCGACGGCGTGCGCGATTTCCTGCTGACGGCGGCGGCCGTGGGCCTGCTCTACAAGTACAACGCCTCGCTCTCGGGCGCCGAGGTCGGCTGCCAGGGCGAAGTCGGCGTGGCCTGCTCGATGGCCGCCGGCGGCCTGGCCGCGGCGCTGGGCGGCACGGTGGAGCAGGTCGAGAACGCCGCCGAGATCGGCATGGAGCACAACCTGGGCCTGACCTGCGACCCGGTCGGCGGCCTGGTGCAGATCCCCTGTATCGAGCGCAACGCGATGGCCTCGATCAAGGCCGTGAACGCGGCGCGCATGGCGCTGCGCGGCGACGGCCAGCACTACGTGTCGCTGGATTCGGTCATCAAGACCATGCGCGAGACCGGCGCCGACATGAAGACCAAGTACAAGGAAACGGCGCGCGGCGGCCTGGCGGTCAACATCGTCGAATGCTGAGCGCGCAATGAAAAAAGCCGCCAGGCCCCTGCGGGCCTGGCGGCTTTTTGCTGCCTTCGGCGGCGTCAGATCACGCGGGCGTTCTGCAGCGCGGCGATGCGGGCCGGAATCGGCGGGTGCGAGGCGAACATGGCCGCGATGCCACCGCGGCCGGTGATGCCCGAGGCCTCGAAGGACTTGGGCAGGTCGCCGGGCTCCAGCCCACCCAGGCGGGCCAGGGCGCGGATCATCGGCTCGCGCGCGCCCATCAGGTGGGCGGAGCCGGCGTCGGCGCGGTACTCGCGCTGGCGCGAGAACCAGGCCACGATGATCGAGGCCAGCACGCCGAAGATGATTTCACAGACCAGCACCGTGATGTAGTAGCCGGGCCCCACGCCGCGTTCGTTCTTGAACACCGCGCGGTCGATGAAGTAGCCGACGACCCGGGCCAGGAACACCACGAAGGTGTTGACCACGCCCTGGATCAGGGTCAGCGTGACCATGTCGCCGTTGGCGATGTGGGCCACTTCGTGGGCCAGCACGGCGGCGACTTCCTCTTCGCTCATGCTTTCCAGCAGGCCGGTCGAGACGGCCACCAGCGAATCGTTCTTGAACGCGCCGGTGGCGAAGGCGTTGGGCGCGCCTTCGTAGATGGCGACCTCGGGGCGGCCGATGCCGGCGCGGTCGGCCAGCTGGTGCACGGTGTCGACCAGCCAGGCCTCGCGCTGGTTGCGCGGCGAATTCGGGTCCAGCACCTGGGCGCCGGTGCTCCACTTGGCCATGGGCTTGCTGATCAGCAGCGAAATGATGGCGCCGGTGAAGCCGACCACCAGCGAGAAGATCAGCAGGGCGTTCAGGTTCAGGCCATTGGCGGTGATGTAGCGGTCTACGCCCAGGATGCGCAGCGTGGCCGACAGCACCAGCATGACGGCCAGGTTGGTGACGACGAATAGGATGATGCGTTTCATGTTTTTTTGTTTCCTCTGCGAGCGGGAATTGCCCGAATTCGACCCGGCGGCGGCCCGCCAGTTCCCCGAGCCGGCGGCGCCTCCGCGGTGACGAAGAGTATAGTATCGCTTTCCCTTAGTCCTACTCACCTTTCCCTTAGCGCAGATCCCCATGCAGGCTCTCTGGATGTTAGTGGCGTCCGCCATGTTCGCCGCCATGGGATCGTTCGTGAAGCTGGCCACCGAGCATGGCGCATCGCTGCCGCAGGTCGTGCTGTTTCGCGGGCTGCCCTCCGTAATCCTGCTGCTGATCTGGGCGCGCGCCGGACGCCAGTCCATCGTCCCGAGTAGCTGGAAGCTGCACCTGTGGCGCAACCTGTCGGGCGTCACCTCGATGTGGCTGGGTTTTTTCGCCATTTCCCACCTGCCGCTGGCCACCGCCACCAGCCTGAACTACACGGCCCCGCTGTTCATCGCCTGTTGGATGCTGGGCTGGGGCGGCGCGCAGCGCGACGCCGTGCGCATTATCGCGGTCGCGCTGGGCTTTCTGGGGGTGATCGCCGTGCTGCGCCCCAGCATCAATGAGGACCAGTGGCTGGCCGCCCTGCTGGGCATGGGGGCGGGCGCCATGTCGGCCATCGCCATGCTGCAGATCCGCCAGCTGGGCCGCATCGGCGAACCGGAATGGCGCACCGTGCTGTTCTTCTCGGTGGGGGTGTGTCTGTCGAGTATCGGCGGAATTGCGTATGAAGGCTGGGGCCAGGCCGACTGGAGCGGTTATCTTTCACTGGTCGGCGTGGGCGTGGCGGGCCTGTTCGGCCAATTGGCCATGACGCGCGCGTTCGGCGTGGGTTCGGCGCTGCTGACGGCGGCGCTGCAGTACAGCACCATTATTTTCGCGGCGCTCCTGGGCATGGGCCTGTGGGGCGACCGGCTCGACGCCCTGGCCTGGGCCGGCATGGGCCTGATCATATTCGCCGGCCTGCTGTCGGTGTGGCGCACCATGCGCGACCCCAAGGCGGCATGAGCCCGGCGGGCCGTCTCTATCTCTTACAGGAGCACAGCGCATGACGATGACACTGATTTCCGCCGCCGACCTGGCCAAGCGCCTCGATTCGCCCGACGTCCGCGTATTCGACGTGCGCCACGACCTGACCAACCATGCGGCCGGCCGCCAGGCCTACGAGGCCGGCCACATCCCCGGCGCCCGCTACCTGGACCACGAAACCGAACTGGCGGCGCCGCGCACCGGCGCCAACGGGCGCCATCCGCTGCCTTCGCGCGCGGACTTCGGCGCGCTGATGGCGGCCCACGGCGTCACGCCGCAGACCCTGGTGGTGGCCTACGACGCCAGCGGCGGCATGTATGCCGCCCACCTGTGGTGGATGCTGCGCTGGCTGGGCCACGACCAGGTGGCGGTATTGGACGGCGGCTGGCAGGCCTGGACCGCGGCCGGGCTGCCGACCACGACCGAGGCGGCCCCCGCCGTGCAGGCCGGCCAGCCGGTGGAACCGGGGCCGTCGCTGGCCGCCACGGTGGACGCCCGGACGGTGCTGGACAATATCTCCCGCCCCGCATTCACTGTGATCGACGCGCGCGCGGCCAACCGCTACCGCGGCGAGGTCGAGCCCATGGACCCGGTGGCCGGCCACATTCCGGGCGCCCTGAACCGCCCCAACGGCGAGAACCTGCAGGCCGACGGCCGCTTCAAGCCGGCCGCGCAGCTGCGCGAGGAATTCGCCGGCCTGCTGGCCGGCCGCGATCCCGCCGCCATCGTGCACCAGTGCGGCTCGGGCATCACCGCCTGCCACAACCTCCTGGCCATGGAGATCGCCGGCCTGTCGGGCTCGCGCCTGTATCCGGGGTCCTGGAGCGAGTGGTGCAGCGACCCGTCGCGTCCGGTGGCCAAGGGCGCTTAGGCGTGCCCGCCAGTCGGGCATGGCTTGCCAGCCAGCCCTACCACGCGGCCGTCAGCTTGACCCGTTCCGAGGCGGCCTCGGCGATTTCCAGGAAGTGATCCAGGGGCGGCGTCGCCAGCCCCGGCACCTTGGCCTGGTCGTCCCAGCGCCTCAGGCGGATCGCGTCCGGCGCGCCCCGCAGGCTGGCGAAATCCACCGCCTGGCCCGCATCGAAGCTACCGCCCTGTAGCGCCAGGCTGCGTCTGGAATCCTCCGACAGCGACGCTTCATAGTGCGGTTCCACATAGCAGAGGTAGCGCTTGGCCTCGACGTGCAGCCGGATCGGCTCCAGCACGGGCGGGCCGAACAGGCCGCGCAGAAAGGGCAGCACGAAGTACTGGTGCTTGTCGTCGATGCCGCGCAGGGTCGGCGTGCCGGGCCGGTCGGCGATGAGGTGGCCCAGGTCGTGCAGCAGGCAGGCCGTGATCAGGTGCGGGCCGGCGCCGTTGCGCTCGGCCAGCGCCGCGGTCTGCAGCGCGTGCCGCAGGTGGCTGACGGACTCGCCGTCATAGGAGCGGTGTCCGCGCTCCAGGAAGATCTGTTCGATGTCTTGCAGGGTCAAGGCCATGGTTGTCTCCGGATTGGCCGCAAGGGGGAGGGGGCGCAGCGGGGCTGCGGGCGGTCAGCCGGCGGCCGGCGCCATCTCCAGGAAGCGCGCGATGAGCTGCACCGGTTGGCGCTCGCGCAGGCAGTACAGGTATTCGTGCATCAGGATGTCGGCGCCCTGGATATTCAGCGCCGCCAGGTCCGGGTGCGACGGGATCTCGCGCGAGGGAATCAGGCTGACCCCCAGCCCGCACAGAATGGCCTGGCGGATCGATTCCCGGCTGCCGATCTCCAGCGTGCGCCGCACGGTCACGCCGGCCTGCTGCAGCGCGTCTTCGGTCAGCTGGCGCGTCATGGAGCCGGGCTCGCGCACCAGCAGCGCGTGGTCGGCCAGCTCGGCCAGGCGCACCTCGCTGCGGCGGGCCAGCGGGTGGTCGCGATGCGTGACCACCCGGATGGGGTCGGCGGCGATCATGCGCCGGTACAGGTGCTTGTCATCCATCAGCAAGGACGATGTGGCAATCTCGATGCGGTAATCGTGCAGCGCCTGCAGCATGCTTTGCGAATTGCCGATGGTGAGGGTCAGGTCGATGCCGGGATAGCGCTGGTTGTAGGTGCGCACCGTGTCCATGATGTAGTAGGGGCCGGTGGCGCCGATGCGCAGATTGCCTTCGCGCAGGTCGCTGGCGTCGCGCAGGCGGAAGTCGATCTCGGTTTCCTGCTGGACCAGTTTCTCGACCATGGGCATCAGGCTGTGGCCGGCGTCCGACAGCCGCATGCCGCGGCCCTGGCGGTGGAACAGTTCGACGCCGTAACGCGATTCCAGCTGGCGCAGTTGCCCCGTGACCGTGGGCTGGCTGACGCCCAATTGGGCGGCGGCCTTGGTGACGGTGCCGCAGCGGGCGACGGCATAGAAGGATTTGAGTTCGGCGACGAGCACGGGGCAGGGGGGGGCGGTAAATGGGGGCGGCATTGGGCGCGGCAGGGGCCCAATGCACGAGACCGCCAGTACACCAAAATAATTTGATGTTTTTATTACTGCATTTGCGCGAAGTGTCATAAACACTCAATACGCGCCTTCCATACTGCGAGCGTTCCCATACCGGAGGCCCCATGGCCGAACGCGACAACGCATTTCTCTCTGTCAGGCATCTCGTGAAGCGCTTCGGCAGCCACACCGCGCTGTCGGACGTCTCGCTGGACATCCGCGCCGGAGAGCTGGTGTGCCTGCTGGGCCCGTCGGGCTGCGGCAAGACCACCCTGCTGCGCGCCATCGCGGGCCTGGAGCGCCAGGACAGCGGCGCCATCGTGCTGTCCGGCCGCGACATCTCCCACGCCGAGCCGCAGGCGCGCGACTACGGCATCCTGTTCCAGTCCTACGCCCTGTTTCCCAACCTGACCGTGGCCCAGAACGTGGCCTACGGGCTGAGCGGCAAGCGCGCCCACCGCAACCACGTCGCCAACCGCGTCGAGGAAATGCTCACGCTGGTGGGCCTGGCGGGCGCGGCCGACAAATACCCCGGGCAGATCTCCGGCGGCCAGCAGCAGCGCGTGGCCCTGGCGCGCGCGCTGGCGCCTTCGCCGTCGCTGCTGCTGCTGGACGAACCCATGTCCGCGCTGGACGCCCGCGTGCGCGAACACCTGCGCATCGAACTGCGCGCGCTGCAAAAGCGCCTGTCCATCACCACGCTGATGGTGACGCACGACCAGGAAGAGGCCATGGTGATGGCCGACCGCATCGCCGTCATGAACGGCGGCGTCATCGAACAGTACGGCACCCCCACCGAGCTCTACCGCCAGCCCCGCTCGGCCTTCATCGCCGACTTCGTGGGCGAGGCGAACTGGCTGCCGTTCGAGCGCCTGGACGCCCACCGCGCCCGCGTCGGCCGCCAGGAACTGGCCGTGGACGAGGCGCTGGACGCCGCCAGCGGCCGGCTCTTCGTGCGTCCGGAGGCGGTGCGCGTGAGCACCGCCCGCCCGGAGCAGCCCAACGCCATGCTGGCCGACGTGCTCGACGGCGTGTTCCTGGGCCGCGGCTACCGCCTGGCCCTGCGCCTCGAAGGCGTGCCCGGCGCCACCGTGCATTCCGTCGTATCCCCCGAAATCGGAGACGCCCTGCTGGGCCCTCACGCCGCCAGCCGCTGCTGGGTGGAGCTGCCGCGCCATGCGATACGCGCCTACGCTTGATCCGGCGATGACCCGTTCCGCTTCCCCCGCGCCGGCGGTCTGCGCCGCGCCCGCGCCGTCCCTGGGCCGGCGTCCCTTGCCCGCCTGGGTCGGCGCCGCCGGCCTGGCCGGCGGGCAGGGCGCGCTGGCGCTGTGCCTGCTCTTGTTCCTGGCGCTGCCGCTGGCGGCGATCCTGGTCAAGTCCGTGACCGACGGCGACGGCGCCTGGGCCGGGCTGTCGGTGGTCGCCGGCATCATCGGCGGCGAAGGCTTCCTGGGCATGGTCGGGCGCAGCCTGGCGGTCGGCGCGGTGACCATGCTGCTGGTCGTGCCCTGCGCCTACGGATTCGCCTACGGCCTGACGCGCACGCGCCTGCCGGGCAAGGGGCTGCTGCGCACCGTCGCGCTGCTGCCGCTGCTGGCGCCGTCGCTGCTGCCCGGCATCGCGCTGGTGTACCTGCTGGGCAACCAGGGCCTGCTCAAGGACCTGTTCGGCGGCGCCACCATCTACGGCTTCTGGGGCATCGTGGCGGGCGAGGCGTTCTATACCTTCCCGCACGCCCTGATGATCCTGCTGACCGGCCTGACGCTGGCCGACGGCCGTCTCTACGACGCCGCCCGTGCCATGGGCGCCGGCCCCTGGCGCACCTTCCTCACCGTCACCCTGCCGGGCACCCGCTACGCCGTGTTCTCGGCGTGCTGCGTGGTGTTCACCCTGACCGTCACCGATTTCGGCGTGCCCAAGGTCGTGGGCGGCGACTACAACGTGCTGGCGATGGAGGCCTACAAGGCCGTGGTGGGGCAGCAGAACTTCCCCAAGGGGGCGGCCATCGGCATCCTGCTGCTCCTGCCCGCGGTCCTGACCTTCGCGCTGGACCGGCGGCTGCGCGCCCGCCAGGGCGCCCAGATGAGCGGCCGGGCCCAGCCCTACGCCGCCGGCCCCGACCGCCGCCGCGACGCCGCGTTCCTGGCGCTGGCCGGCGCGGTGGCCGCGTTCCTGCTGCTCATCATCGGCGTGGCGGTATGGGCCTCGTTCGTCAAGATGTGGCCGTACAACCTGTCGCTGTCGCTGCGTTCCTACGACTTCGACAACATGGACGGCGGCGGCTGGCTGGCCTGGCGCAACAGCCTGCAGCTGGCGTTCTGCACCGCCGTGGCCGGCACCGCCGTGGTCTTCACCGGCGCCTGGATGGTCGAAAAAGTGCCGGCCCGCGGCGCGCTGGCCCGTGGCCTGCGCGGCATGGTGGGCATGCTGGCGCTGGTGCCGATGGCGGTGCCGGGCCTGGTGCTGGGCCTGGGCTACATCTTCTTCTTCAACAGCCCGCTCAATCCGCTGAACGTGCTGTACGGCACCATGCCGCTGCTGGTGCTGTGCACGGTGGTGCACTTCTACACCAGCGCGCACCTGACGGCGGCCACGGCGCTCAATGCGCTGGACCCGGAGTTCGAAGCCGCTTCCGCGTCGCTGAAGGTGCCGCGCCTGACCACCTTCCTGCGCGTGACGCTGCCGATGTGCCTGCCGGCCGCCCTGGACGTGGCCCGCTACCTATTCGTTTCCGCCATGACGACGGTGTCCGCCGTGGTGTTCCTGTACAGCCCCTCCACGGTGCTGGCCGCGGTGGCCGTGCTGAACATGGACGACGCCGGCTTTATCGGCCCGGCCGCCGCCATGTGCACCGTGATCATGGCCAGCTCGGCCGTGGCGGCCCTGGCCCTGCATCTGGCGAGCCGCGCGCTGGTGGCGCGCAGCCAGGCCTGGCGCCGCCCGGCGGCCCATTGACCGATTGTTCTCAAGGATGACCCCCATGACAGTTTCCCCTTTGCCCGTCCGCCTGGAAGCGGTGATCTTCGACTGGGCCGGAACGTTGGTCGATTTCGGTTCCTTCGCGCCCACCAAGGTTTTCGTCGATGCGTTCTCCCAGTTCGGCATGGACGTGTCGCTGGAGCAGGCCCGCGGCCCCATGGGCATGGGCAAGTGGGACCACATCCGCACGCTCTGCAACGAGCCCGCCATCGCCAGCCAGTACCAGGAACGCTTCGGCCGCCTGCCCACCGACGACGACGTGACCGCCATCTACGAGCGCTTCCTGCCCATGCAGCTGGAGAAGGTCGCCCAGTATTCCGCGGCCATACCCGGCGCGGCCGAACTGCTGCGCGCGCTGCGCCAGCGCGGCCTGAAGATCGGTTCGTGCTCGGGCTACCCCGACAGCGTCATGCGCCGCGTGGTCGAGCGCGCCGCCGCCGAGGGCCTGGAACCCGATTGCATCGTGGCCAGCGACGACGTGCCGCGCGCCCGTCCGGCGCCCGCCATGGCGCTGAAGAACGTGGTCGAGCTGGGCCTGTCGGACGTGGCCGCCTGCATCAAGGTCGACGACACCGCGCCCGGCATCGAAGAGGGCCGCCGCGCCGGCATGTGGACCGTGGGCCTGCTGCTTTCCGGCAATGCCGCCGGCCTGACCCTGGAGCAGTACCTGAGCCTGGACGAGGCCGGGCGCCAGCAGGTGCGGGCCAGGGCCAGCGCCGAGCTTTCCCCGGCCGCGCCGCACTACCTGATCGACACCGTCGCCGACCTGCCCGGCGTGATCGCCGATATCGAATCCCGCTTGTCGGCAGGCAAGCGTCCCTGACCCTTCACCGCCCCGCGTTCGCTGCACACGGGACCGGCTTGCGCCGGCCCCGCGGGGTTTTGCAGCCTTTTTCCGCCTACCAACGGAGTACTCCATGAATCGCTACAAGCTGCTTGCACTGGCCGCCGCCCTGACGGGCGTGATGGGCGCCGCTTCCGCCGAGACCACCCTGACCGTCTACACGGCGCTGGAAGCCGACCAGATCAAGGCCTACCAGGCCGCCTTCGAAAAGGCCCATCCCGACATCAAGATCCAGTGGGTGCGCGATTCCACGGGCATCATCGCCGCCAAGCTGCTGGCCGAGAAAAGCAATCCCAAGGCCGACGTGATCTGGGGCCTGGCCGGTACGGCCCTGGGCCTGATGGACAAGGAAGGCATGCTGCTGCCGTACGCGCCCAAGGGCCTGGACCAGATCGCGCCCAACATGCGCGACGCCAAGGCCGAGCCCTCGTGGGTCGGCATGGACGGCTACGCCGCCGCCATCTGCTTCAACACCATCGAAGCCGAAAAGCAGAAGCTGCCCAAGCCCACCTCGTGGCAGGACCTGACCAAGCCGGTCTACGCCGGCAAGATCGTGATGCCCAACCCGGCCTCCTCGGGCACGGGCTTCCTGGACGTGAGCGCCTGGCTGCAGATCTTCGGTGAAGAAAAGGGCTGGGCCTATATGGACGCGCTGCACAAGAACATCGGTTCGTACACGCATTCCGGCTCCAAGCCTTGCAACCTGGCCGCCGCCGGCGAATTCCCGATCGGCGTGTCGTTCGACTACCGCGCCGCCAAGCTGAAGGCCGACGGCGCGCCGGTCGAGGCCGTGTTCCCGTCGGAAGGCCTGGGCTGGGAAGTCGAGGCCACCGCCATCGTCAAGGGCACCAAGCACCTCGAGGCCGCCCGCAAGCTGGCCGACTTCTCGGCCAGCCGCGAAGCCAACGAGCTGTACAAGGCCAACTTCGCGGTGCTGGCGATTCCCTCGGTGGCGACCGTCAACCCCAACCTGCCGTCCGACCTGACCAAGCGCATGATCAAGAACGACTTCGTGTGGGCCGCCACGAACCGCGAACGCATCATCGCGGAATGGACCAAGCGCTACGACGGCAAGTCCGAGCCGAAGAAGAAGTAAGCAGCGTTATCGGGGCCGCCGCAAGGGTGGCCCCCAATTCTTTCCAGTGGTCCAGAAATGAAGAACTTTGACGTAATCGTGGTGGGCGCGGGCATGCTGGGCATCGCCCACGCCTGGGCGGCCGCCAAGCGCGGCCTGTCGGTGGCCGTGATCGAGCGCAGCCGCCAGGCGCATGGCGCCACGGTCCGCAATTTCGGCCAGGTGATCGTGACCGGCCAGGCGCCGGGCACGATGCTGTCGCACGCCCAGCAGGCGCGCGAGCTGTGGCTGGACCTGGCGGGCAAGGCGGGCTTCCACGTGCGGGCCAACGGCGCGCTGGTGCTGGCGCGCAACGCCGACGAGGCGGACGTGCTGCAGGAATTCGCCGAAACCCGCATGCGCCAGGAAGGCTATCGCGCCGAACTGCTGTCGGGCCGCGAGGTCGCGCGCCTGTACGGCGGGCGGCTGGCGCATCACTGCGCCGCGCTGCAAGGCCATGACGACCTGCAGATCTATTCGCGCGAGGCGCTGCCGGCGATCACGCGCTACCTGGCCGAGTCGCTGGGCGTCACCTTCATCACCGGCACGCTGGCGCGCGCCGTCGAAGGCGGCCGGGTCTGCACGTCGGCCGGCGAATTCCAGGGCGGGCACGTGTTCGTCTGCCCCGGCCACGATTACCTGACCCTGCTGCCGGAGCTGTTCGCGCCGCTGAACCTGGAGGTCACGCGCCTGCAAATGCTGCGCGCCGCGTTCGAGGCCGATCCCATCGCGCTCGACCGGCCCCTGCTCACTGGCCTATCCTGCGTGCATTACGGCGCGTTCTCCGACCTGCCGTCGGCGCTGGCGCTGCGCGAAGTGATCCAGGCGCGCACGCCCATGCTGCTGGAAAACGGCATCCACCTGCTGATCAGCCCCACGCCCTACGGCGAACTGATCATCGGCGATTCGCACCGCTACGGCCAGGATGCCCCACCGTTCAACGACGAGGCCGTGGACGACGCGATGCTGGACCTGGCGTCGCAGGCCCTGGGCGCGCGGCTGCGGGTGCTGGAGCGCTGGCAGGGCGTGTACGGCGCGCACGGCCCGGCGCCGTTCTCGGTGATGGCCGTGGATGCGGCCACGACCGTCGCGGTGATGCACTCGGGCGTGGGCATGACGGTGGGGCTGGCCATCGGCGAGCGCGCCGTGGCCGGGACGCTCGGCCGCTGATCCGCGCAGCCCGGCCCACCGTCGAAAAAAAAAGCCTTGCGGGCAAGCAAGGCTTTTTTGTTTGCACGGCAGGGCCTCAGACCCGGTCCTGCATGATGCGGCGATACCATTCGTGGAAGTGCTGCATGCCGTCTTCCATGGGCGACTGGTAGGGGCCGGTTTCGTTGACGCCGCGCTGCATCAGGGCCTTGCGGCCGGCGTCCATGCGTTCGGCGATCTCGTCGTCCTCGATGGCCGTCTCCATGTAGGCGGCGCGCTGCGCCTCGACGAATTCGCGCTCGAAGGCGGCGATTTCCTCGGGGTAGTAGAACTCGACCACGTTCACGGTTTCCTGCGGGCTCTTGGGATACAGCGTGGAGAGCACCAGCACGTGCGGATACAGCTCGATCATGTGGGTCGGGAAATACGTGACCCAGACCGCGCCGAAATCGGGCGCGTCGCCTTCGCGGAACGCCAGCAGGCGGTCATGCCACTGCTTGTAGACCTCCGAGCCCGGCTGCGCCAGCGCGTTGTGCACGCCGACGCGCTGCAGGCTGTACCAGTCGTTGAACTCCCAGCTCAGGTCGTCGCAGGTGACGAAGCGGCCCAGGCCGGGGTGGAACGGACCGACGTGGTAGTCCTCGAGGTAGACCTCGATGAAGGTCTTCCAGTTGTAGTTGCACTGGTGCACCTCGACGTGGTCCAGCACGTAGTCGCCGAAGTCGAACTCGGGCCGCGCGAACAGCGGCGCCATGTCGGCGGCCGGGTCGCGCGGGCCTTCGAACAGCAGGCCGTGGCAGTCGCGCAGGCGGAACTTCTGCAGGTTCATGCAGGGCGTGGTGTCGAACTGGGGCGCGCCCAGCAACTCGCCTTTGTTGTTGTACGTCCAACGGTGCAGCGGGCACACGATGTTGCCGCCGGTCGCCTTCAGGTTGCCCTTGGTATTGCAGTTGCCGGCCACGTTGCCGGCTTCGCCGCCAAGCATCAATGCCTGCCGGTGGCGGCAGACATTTGAGATGAGTTCGACGCCTTGCTGGTTGCGGACCAGCAGGCGACCTCCGTTTTCCTGGACCAGCGTGCGCCAGTCCCCGACCTCGGGCACCAATTTCTGGTGGCCGACGTATTGCGAGGATTGCTTGAAAATGAGTTCTTGCTCGCGGGCAAAGAGGGCTTCGTCAAAATATGCGCTGACGGGTAGCTGGGTGCGAGCTGGCACTACATGTGCCATCCGACCGATGTCGGTCATGATTCCCTCCGCTCGGATAAAAAAGCCAGGACGGTTGAGCTGTCGCCGAGCAGCTTTGCCTGGTGGCTCGCCCGGCGTGCGCGGCAATCTCGTCCGGCCGGGCCTGATGGCCTGGCCAAATCCGCCGCCTGAATTCCGCTGGGCAAGTCCGCCAAGTGAAATCCGCTGGGTGAATTCCGTTCTGGCGCGAAGAAAAATCGGTGTCTGGCCGATCAAATAAGCCGTGAATTGTACCCCAAGGGCCAGACCCGCGCCCGCGATGATACGCAAGCACGGACGAAGTCCTGGCGCCGCAGAATTCAGACCAGTCTGCGGGTGGCTGGATGCCTCCTCAGCAGCCAGCTGCTGGCCGCCGACAATGCGAATACGGCGGCCGCCAGCAGCGGCACCGCCCACGCGTCGCTGCGCGCGCCCGTGATCGCGCCGGCCCGGCGCGCCACGTCCAGAAACAGCGGATGGATCAGGTAGACCCCGAAGGTCAGCGGGGCCAGCGAGGCCAGCCGCGGCAGGCGCGGCGACGACACGATGCACTGGAAGGCCGCCAGCGACATGAACGGGACGGTCAGGCTGAAATAGTCATAGAAATACGTGTCCAGCGTGCGGCTGTTGGACATGGCATACACGCCCAGCGCGGTCGCGGCCACGCTGGCCGCCAGCATCAGGCGCGGACGCGGCACCCGCATCTGGCCGTCGAAGATCAGGCGGCCGGCCACGAAATAGCCCAGATACGGCAGGAACCAGGTCAGGAAGAAGCCGGCGGGCGCGCCCAGCGCGCGGCGGTACAGGGAGTCCAGGATCGCCACGCCCAGGATGCCGACCACCCACAGCGCGCGCGCCCGCGGCGTGCTGCGCGCATACAGCAGGCGGATCAGGGGCGCGAACAGGTACAGCCCCACGATCATGTACAGGTACCACAGGTGGTAATAGGGCTCGCCTTGGGCGACCTTGCGCGGCCAGAACGAAAAATCGATGCGGCCGTCGTCCCACCAGTCCAGCCCGGTGCGCCAGGCCAGGTAGAACAGCGTCCAGAACAGCAGCGGCGCGCAGATCCGCGCCATGCGCCGGCTGTAGAACTGGCGCGCGTCCTGGGGCTTGTCGGGGTCCAGCAGCAGGGCGCCGCTGACCATGACGAAGACGGGCACGCACCAGCGCGCCGCCGAATCGTACAGGTTGGCGGCCAGCCACGCGCCGCCGCCATAGGCGGCGGGATTGCTGACGATCATGGCTGCGCTGTGCAGCAGGACGACGGCCAGGGCCGCCAGCCAGCGCGCAGCGTCCAGCCGTGCATATCTTTCTTCGAGGTACGGCATCGGGCATTCGCTATGGGGTTTGTTTCACCATAGCAGCCGGGCCGGCGGGGCCGGTGTATCCAGGCGTTAGGGCCTGGTAACAGGGGCTGACAACAAGGGTCCGCCCCGTGTATTTACTGCGGCGCCATGTTGGCCTGCTTGACCAGCTGCGCGACGATGGGCTGTTCGCTCGCGATCTGGCGGTCCAGTTCGGCCGGCGTGCCCGAGCGCGGGTCTATGCCCATTTCAAGCATGCGCTTTTTGATCGCCTCGTCCTGCAGCGTCTCGGCCAGGGCCTGGCGCAGCTTGTCCATGGCGGGGGCGGGCGTGCCCTTGGGCGCCACGAAGCTGAACCAGGCGGTCAGGTCGAAATCCGGATAGCCCTGTTCGGCCATGGTGGCCAGTTTGGGCTGGGTGGGCAGGCGCGTGGGGCTGGTGATGGCGAAGACCTTGACCTTGCCCGCGTCGGCCTGCGGCATGCCGGTGGCCACCATGTCGAAGAACAGGTCCACTTCGCCGCTGATGAGCGCCGGCAGGGCCTGGGTGGCGCCCTTGAAAGGCACGTTGAATCACACCGGGAATCGCGGAGGCTGTTTGATTAAAGTAAAACAGGTTCCGCAGCCGGTGCTGCAAGTTGTCGATAGTAACGCGCTTCGGCCTCGGCCGGCGGGATGTCGCCGATCGATCCTAGCAAGCGTTGGTGGTTGAACCAAGACACCCATTCCAACGTGGCGAGCTCCACAGCGGCCTTGGTTTTCCAGGGTGTCCTGCGGTGAATCACTTCCGTTTTGTAGAGACCATTGATCGTCTCGGCCAGCGCGTTGTCGTATGCACTTCCAGTGTTGCCGACAGACGGATTGATGCCGGCTTCACCCAGGCGCTCGGAATAGCGAATGGACACGTATTGCGACCCGCGATCCGAATGATGAATAAGGCCGTCTGCCTGACTGGGGCGACGGTCGTACACAGCTTGCTCAAGCGCATCCAAAACGAAGTCCGTCGTCATGCTGCTGGAGGCGCGCCAGCCGACAATCCGTTTGGCATAAGCGTCGATAATAAAGGCCACATACAGCCATCCTTGCCAAGTGGAAACGTAGGTGAAATCCGCTACCCAGAGCCGGTTCGGACGGTCCGCCTCGAATTGGCGTCGGACCAGATCTTGCGGGCAAGCCGCTGCGCTATCGGGCACCGTCGTGCGAACCCGCTTGCCACGACGCACCCCTTCAATGCCCAGGTCGCCCATCAGGCGTTCGACCGTACATCGTGCCACGCGAATGCTCTCGCGATTCATCTGCTTCCAGACCTTCCGAGCACCGTAGACGCGAAAGTTCTGCTCCCAGACCCTATAGATCTGAGGGCGCAGTTGTTCGTCCTTCTGGGCGCGCTGACTACGCAGCTGCGGCTGCCGACACCGGGCGGCGTAGCGCCTGTAGGCTGACGGGGCGACCTGCAACACCTTGCAGATCGGCTCGACCCCGTATCGATCCCGGTGTTGATCGAGATAGGCGTTTACTTCTTCAGTTCGCGGTCGAGCGCCGCCTGGGCGAAAAAAGCGCTCGCCGACTTCAGAATCTCGTTGGCTCGGCGCAATTCGCGGTTCTCCTTCTCTAACGCCTTGAGACGTTCGCGCTCTTCTGTCGTTACGCCGGGGCGGGTCCCGTTGTTGACTTCCGATCGCTTAATCCAATCCAGTAGGGTCGTCGGTGTGCAGCCGATCTTCGGTGCAATAGACTCGACAGCCGCCCACAGCGACCGGTACTCATCACGATGCTCCTGGACCAGGCGCACCGCGCGTTCACGTACCTCAGGGGAAAACTTGTTGTTCTTGCTCATGGCTCCATTCTCTCAAGAAATGAAGCCTCCTCAAAACCCGGTGTGATTCACGTGCAGGATGTCGATGCCGGCGCGCTTCTTGAACAGCTCGCCGGCCAGGTGCGACGAGGTGCCGGGCCCGAACGTGGCGAAGGTCAGTTTGCCCGGGTGCTGCTTGGCGTAGGCCACCACGTCCTGCGTGCTGGCGAAGGGCCGCTTCGGGCTGGACAGTAGCACCAGCGGCCCCACGCCCACCATGCCGATGCGGGCGAAGCTGTCGGGATCGTAGGGCAGGTCCTTGTACAGGTAGCGGTTGGTCACCAGCGTGGAGTTGGTGGCCATCAGGATGGTGTAGCCGTCGGGCGCCTCGCGCGCCACGAACGCCGCGCCGATGGAGGTGCCGGCGCCGGCCTTGTTCTCGACGATCATGGGCTGGCCCAGCGTCTTGGCCATGCGCTCGGCCAGCACCCGGGTCAGCACGTCGGTGGCGCCGCCGGCCGGGAAGGGCGAGATGACCTTGATGGGGCGGGACGGATAGGTGTCGGCCTGGGCGCTCAGTGCGGCGGCGCCGAGGACCAGGGTAGCCAGCAATTTGAAGCTCGTGCGCATCATGTGTTTCCCCTTGGTTCGCGTACGGGTGTGGATGGCCGGCCGCGGGCCCGCTTGTCATCCGGGCCGGCATGCTTTAAATTCCGAACTATGGAATTTTATTTTGTTATTCGAAATAAACTATAAAAACGAAGCGAATAGAAATGCAATCTTTTTCTGACGCCAGGCGCATCGCGCATCCCGCCGCCAAACCCGACGGCAAGGTCGAGCTCAGCCTGCCCGCGCGCCGCAAGCGCGCCGCCGGCGCAGGAGAGGGCGCCAATTCGCCGGACTTCATCACCGCCCTGGCGCGCGGGCTGGAGGTGCTGCGCTGCTTCCGCCACGGCGTGACCGCGCTGGGCAACCTAGACCTGGCGCGGCTGACCGGCCTGCCCAAGCCCACCATCAGCCGCATCACCTACACGCTGACCGAGCTGGGCTATCTGCGCTATCACCCCGACACGGGCAAGTACTCGCCCGGCTACGGCGTGCTGGCGCTGGGCTTCGGCCTGCTGGCCGGCCTGGAGGTGCGCGAACTGGCCAAGGCCTCCATGACGGAGCTGGCCCGCGCCACGGGCGCGGCCGTCGCCCTGGGTGCCTTCGACGGCGACGCCATGACCTACGTCGAGGCCATCCACGGCTCGTCCGCGCTCTATCTGCGCCTGCCGGTCGGCTACCGGGCCAGCCTGGACAGCGCCATGGGGCGGGCCTACCTGGCCAGCCTGCCGGCGCCGGCCTGCGACGAAGCGCTGGCGCGGCTGGGCGAGGCCGCGCCGCCGGCCGCCGCCATCGAGCGCGCCCGCGCGGAACTGCGCGAGTCGGGCTGCTGCTACGCCATCGGCGAGTGGCAGTCGGGCATCCACGCGGCCGCGGTGCCGTTCGCCTCGGTCACGGGCGAGGGCGTGTTCGTCATGAGCTGCGGCGGCCCGGCCGGCCTGCTGCCCGAGGCGCAGCTGCGCACGCAGGTGGCGCCCCTGCTGCGCGCCGCCGTCGCGGGGCTGGCCGGAACCCCCGCCTGAAATGCGTGCCGCGACAGGGTTTGGGTATCTCGTACAATTCACGGATTGATCCACCCCTAGCGTCCTCGGAGACCCGTTTGGCCCACTCCCCACAAGCCGACCCGCAGGTCGATGACTCCTCCTTGCCCCAGGATTTCGAAACGGCGCTGGCCGAACTCGAAGCGCTGGTCGCGGCCATGGAAGACGGGTCGTTGCCGCTCGAGCAATCGCTGGCCGCCTACAAGCGCGGCGTGGCGCTCACGCGGGTCTGCCAGGAGCGTCTGGCGCAGGCCGAGCAGCAGGTGAAGGTCCTGGAGGGCGACCTGCTGCGCCCGCTGGACCCGGCGGCGCTGGATGACGAATAAGAACCGATGAAGCAAATACAACTCCCCTTCCCGGAGTGGCTGCAGGGGCGCGTGCGGCACGTCGAAGACGTGCTGGACGATCTGCTGCCGCCCGCGGACGCGCTGCCGGCGCGCCTGCACGAAGCCATGCGCTACGCCGTCCTCGGCGGCGGCAAGCGGGTGCGGGCCGCGCTGGTCTATGCGGCGGGGCAGGCCTGCCCGGTCAGCGGCAGCGTCCTCGCCATCGAGGCTTCGCTGGACCGCGCCGCCGCGGCGGTCGAACTGATCCACGCCTATTCGCTGGTGCACGACGACCTGCCCTGCATGGACGACGACACGCTGCGCCGCGGCCGGCCCACCACCCACGTGCAGTTCGACGAGGCCACCGCCATGCTGGCCGGCGACGCGCTGCAGCCGCTGGCGTTCGACCTGCTGGCTTCCATGCCGATCGCGCCGGCGCTCATCGTGCAGGCGACCCAGTCGCTGGCGCGCGCCGCCGGCAGCCAGGGCATGGCGGGCGGCCAGGCCATCGACCTGTTCAGCGTCGGGCGCGCGCTGTCGCGCGACGAGCTCCAGACCATGCACAGCATGAAAACGGGCGCCATGCTCGCGTGCAGCGTGGCGCTGGGCGGCATCGTGGCGGGCGCCAGTTCGGCCACGCGCCAGGCGCTGGACGCCTATGCGCAGGCCGTGGGCCTGGCGTTCCAGGTGGTCGACGACATCCTCGACGTCACCGCCGACAGCGCCAGCCTGGGCAAGACGCCGGGCAAGGACGCGGCCGAGAACAAGCCCACCTACGTATCGCTGCTCGGGCTTGACGAGGCGCGGGCATTTGCTGAAGCATTGCGCGAGGACGCGCTGGCCGCGCTGGCGCCGCTGGGCGAGGGAGGCAAGCGCCTGGCCGAGCTGGCCGACTTCATCGTCCTTCGGGACCGCTGAGCCGAGACTAGCCCGGACGGCAGGCAGTCCGGGCCAACGAACCGAATAAAAGCATGACGACAGATTTACTGGACCGCATTCAATCCCCGGCAGACCTCAAGCGCCTGGATCGCCGCGAGCTGAAAAAGCTTGCCGACGAGCTGCGGGGCTTCGTGCTGGAATCGGTATCCAAAACGGGCGGACACCTGTCGTCCAACCTGGGCACCGTCG
Source organism: Achromobacter sp. MUI-25009338 (assembly GCF_057359325.1). NCBI lineage: Bacteria > Pseudomonadati > Pseudomonadota > Betaproteobacteria > Burkholderiales > Alcaligenaceae > Achromobacter > Achromobacter sp. MUI-25009338. Next base: position 4,207,670 of record NZ_CM170627.1, on the reverse strand, counting down.
AGCTCACGCTGGCGCTGCATCAGGTGTTCGACACGCCCCATGACCGCATCGTCTGGGACGTGGGCCACCAGTCCTATCCCCACAAGATCCTGACCGGCCGCCGCGCCGGCATGGCCCGCCTGCGCCAGCAGGGCGGCATCTCGGGCTTTCCCAAGCGCAGCGAGTCCGAGTACGACGCCTTCGGCACCGCGCACTCGTCGACCTCCATCTCGGCCGCGCTGGGCATGGCGGTGGCCTCGCGCAACGCCGGCGTGCAGCGCCAGCACATCGCCGTCATCGGCGACGGCGCGATGTCGGCCGGCATGGCCTTCGAAGCCATGAACAACGCCGGCGTCACGCCCAACATCAACCTGCTGGTGATCCTGAACGACAACGACATGTCGATCTCGCCGCCGGTCGGGGCGCTGAACCGCTACCTGGCCCGCCTGATGTCGGGCCGCTTCTACGCGGCGGCCAAGAACGTCGGCCGCGCGGTGCTGCAGCACGTGCCGCCGGTTCTTGAGCTGGCGCGCCGCTTCGAGGAGCACGCCAAGGGCATGGTCACGCCGGCCACGCTGTTCGAGGAATTCGGCTTCAACTACGTCGGCCCCATCGACGGCCACGACCTGGACGCGCTGGTGCCGACCCTGCAGAACCTCAAGGCCCTGCAAGGCCTGCAGTTCCTGCACGTGGTGACGCGCAAGGGGCAGGGCTACAAGCTGGCCGAGGCCGACCCGGTGCTGTATCACGGCCCGGGCAAGTTCGACCCGGCCGTCGGCATCCAGCAGTCCAAGGCGCCCGGCAAGCGCACCTTCACCCAGGTGTTCGGCCAGTGGCTGTGCGACATGGCCGAGCAGGACACCCGCCTGGTCGCCATCACGCCGGCCATGCGCGAAGGCAGCGGGCTGGTGGAATTCGAAAAGCGCTTCCCGCAGCGCTATTTCGACGTCGGCATCGCCGAGCAGCACGCCGTGACCTTCGCCGCCGGCATCGCCTGTGAAGGCCAGAAGCCGGTGGTCGCGATCTACTCCACCTTCCTGCAGCGCGGCTACGACCAGTTCATCCACGACGTCGCCCTGCAGAACCTGGACGTCACCTTCGCGCTGGACCGCGCCGGCATCGTCGGCGCCGACGGCGCCACCCATGCCGGCAACTACGACATCGCGTTCCTGCGCTGCGTGCCGAACATGGTGGTGGCCACGCCTTCGGACGAAAACGAAACGCGCCTGCTGCTGTCGACCTGTTACCAGTATCCCGGCCCAGCATCGGTGCGCTATCCGCGCGGCGCGGGCTGCGGCGCCGAGCCCGCGCCCGGCCTGGACACCGTCGAGCTGGGCCGCGGCGTGGTGCGCCGCGAGGGCGCCCGCATCGCCATCCTGGGTTTCGGCACGCTGGTGCAGGCCGCGCTGGGCGCGGCCGAGAAACTGGACGCGACCGTCGCCGACATGCGCTTCGTCAAGCCCATCGACCGCGACCTGGTGCTGGACCTGGCGGCTCGCCACGATGCATTGGTCACGATCGAGGACGCCTCCGTCATGGGCGGGGCCGGCAGCGCGGTGCTGGAAACGCTGAGCGCCGCCGGGGTGCAGATTCCGGTGCTGCAGCTGGGCCTGCCCGACGAATTCATCGACCACGGCGAGCAGTCGGCGCTGCTGGCCGGCATCGGCCTGGACGCGGCCGGCATCGAACGCTCGATCCGCGCGCGCTACGCCGACCTGCTGGGCTGAGGCCCGGTCCGCGGACCGGGGCGGCATGCCCGGGTCCGCGGATGAAACACTCTGTTCCGGCCCCGTCAACCTACCCGGCAAAGGGTTTTCACTGGCGAATGCGGCCTTATGGGCGATAATGGCCCCCTTCATCTAGATTCCCAGGCTCCCAGCATATTGACGGCTGTACGCCTGGACAGGTAAGCCGAAATGAATTCTCCGATCGACCCCGCCATCGTGATGCCCGACGTCCAGAGCTCGGCGGACACCCGGCACATCCCGATCCAGCGCGTGGGTATCCGTGGCGTGCGCCACCCCATGCTGATCCAGGGCGGCGATGGCGCGCCCCAGGGCACCGTGGCCAACTGGACCCTGACCGTGGCGCTGCCCGCCGAAGAAAAGGGGACGCACATGTCCCGCTTCGTGGCGCTGCTGGAAAAATACCGCAGCACCCCCATGACGCCGGCCCTGTTCCGCGCCATGGCGGCCGACATGCTGCCGCTGCTGCACGCCGAGCGCGGCGACATCACGGCGGCCTTCCCGTACTTCATCAACAAGTCCGCCCCGATCTCCGGCGTGCAGAGCCTGCTGGACTACGAAGTCCAGTGGATCGCCCGCGCCCAGGGCGCGGAGGTCGAGTTCGAACTGGTCGTGCAGGTGCCCGTCACCAGCCTCTGTCCGTGCTCCAAGGCCATTTCCGAATACGGGGCGCACAACCAGCGCTCGCACGTCACCGTCTCGGCCATCCTGGACGGCGACCTGAGCATGGACAGCGTCATCCGCCTGATCGAAGAAGAGGGCTCGTGCGAACTGTGGGGCCTGCTCAAGCGGCCCGACGAGAAGTTCGTCACCGAACGCGCCTACGACAATCCCAAGTTCGTCGAGGACCTGGTGCGCGACGTGGCGGCCCGCCTGAACGCCCATCCCGGCATCGCGCGCTACCGCGTCGAGGCCGAGAACTTCGAATCGATCCACAACCACTCGGCCTACGCCGTCGTCGAAGGCTGAGCCTGCCGTGCGCCATCCGGCGGCCCACGACTGGCCGCTCATTGCGCGGCTGCAGGGCTGGGAATCGCGACTGGCCGGCAACCTGGCCGGCCGCGGCCGTTTCGGCGTCGCGCTCTACGAGTTCTTCCGCTTCGGCGTGAAACAGGCCTGGGCCTGCCTGTTCGGCGGCCTGATGTGCGCGCTGCTCCTGGCGACCTACTGGTGGTACCCCAAGGACGTCTGGCTGGCCCGCTACGACTTCCTGACCCTGGCCGCGCTGGGCATCCAGGCGGCGCTGCTCGCGCTGCGCCTGGAAACCTGGAGCGAGGCCCGCGTGATCCTGATGTTCCATGTGGTGGGCACGGCGATGGAACTGTTCAAGACCGCGGCCGGCTCCTGGATCTATCCCGAGGCCAGCGTGCTGCGCATCGGCGGCGTGCCGCTGTTCACGGGCTTCATGTACGCGGCCGTCGGCAGCTATCTGGCGCGGGTCTGGCGCCTGTTCGACTTCCGCTTCCGGGCGCATCCGCCGCTGCCGGCCACGCTGGCGCTGTCGACGCTGATCTACGTGAACTTCTTCGCCCACCATTTCATCGCCGACTTCAGGCTGCTGTTGTTCGCACTGACGGCGGTGCTGTTCGCCCGCTGCTGGGTGTACTTCCGGATCTGGCGCGACTACCGCCGCATGCCGCTGCTGCTGGGATTCACGCTGGTGGCGCTGTTCATCTGGCTCGCCGAGAACATCGGCACCTTCGCCCATGCCTGGCGCTACCCGAACCAGGCGGCCGGCTGGGAGTGGGTGTCCATCGCCAAGCTGGGCTCGTGGTTTCTGCTCATGATCATCAGCTACGTGATGGTCAGCGTGGTCAACCGGCCGCGGGAAATCGAGGCGGCCGACGCCGGTCCGGCCGCCGCCGCTGTCGGTGAAATGGCCCGTCCCTGATTGTTCACAGCAGGGCGGCTTGATTCCAGCCGCCCAATCGGCGATAATCGAGAGCTTTCTTGCTCGACCGCTGGGTTGGTTTTAAAAAACCCCCTGGCAGCGGGCTGCCCCTTGCGGGCCGGCATATCCCTTTTTTTGAAAGAAAAAAAGCCTTCGTGGTGGAAAGCGCGGAGGTGCGGAAGTGGGGGTTACCGGCCAGCGAGACATCCTCAAGGAGTTTTACTCATGCGTCACTACGAAGTAGTGTTTATCGTTCACCCCGACCAGAGCGAGCAAGTGCCCGCCATGGTCGAGCGTTACCAAACGCTGGTCACGGGTCAAGGCGGCACCGTCCACCGCCTGGAAGACTGGGGTCGCCGTCAACTGGCCTACCCGATCCAGAAGCTCGTCAAGGCTCACTATGTCTGCCTGAACATCGAGTGCGGCCAAGCCACGCTGGATGAGCTGGAACACTCGTTCCGCTACAACGACGCCGTGCTGCGCCACCTGGTCATCAAGACCAAGAAGGCCCAGACCGCTCCCTCGATCATGATGAAGTCGGTCGAGCGCGAAGAAGCCCGCAAGGCTTCGGCGGAAGCGGCCGCGGCTCAGGCCGAGTAAGCAGGGCTCACGCAGAGCTCGTTCCATCTGGTCCCCCCGGTGCCTGGCAGGATGAACAAGCTGGAACTCAGCGCCCGCGTTCTCGAATGCGAGCCTTTGCGCCACACTCCCGCCGGATTGCCAGCGCTGGAAATGCTGCTGGCGCACGAGTCCGAAGTCATCGAAGCCGGCCTTGCGCGCCGTGTGGAACTGACGATCGCGGCCGTGGCGTTGGGCGATCTGGCGCTGCTGTTGAAGGACACCGCCTTAGGGTCCGAATTGCTGGTGCAGGGGTTTCTGGCCCCCGTGCGCAAGGACTCGGTGAAACTCAAGCTGCATCTGCAGCAGGCGCGCAGGATAGCCGGCAGTGCAGGGCGCGACCCGCTGGTGGCCTGAAGGGAATGAGCAAGGGGCGCGATGAGCGCCTTCTGAAAACGGATAGGTTATGGGGATGCGGGCAAGGCCCGGCCCCTCAAACAAAGAGGCACATATCATGGCTTTCTTCGGAAAACGCAAGGAAAAACGCAAATTCACGCAGCAGAACCCGCTCTTCAAGCGCCGCAAGTTCTGCCGCTTCACCGCCGCCGGCGTGGAAGAGATCGACTACAAGGATCTGGACACCCTGCGCGACTTCGTGCAAGAAAACGGCAAGATCATCCCGGCTCGCCTGACCGGCACCAAGGCAATCTACCAGCGCCAGCTGGACACCGCCATCAAGCGCGCGCGCTTCCTGGCCCTGTTGCCTTACACCGATAACCACAACTAATCCGGGGCACTGAAATGCAAGTTATTCTGCTCGAAAAAGTCGTCAACCTGGGTAACCTCGGCGAAGTCGTGCGCGTGCGCGATGGCTACGCCCGTAACTTCCTGATCCCCCAGAAGAAGGCCCGTCGCGCAACCGACGCCGCCATGAAGGAATTCGAAGCCCGCCGCGCCGAGCTGGAAAAGGCCCAGGCTGAAAAGCTGGCCGCCGCTCAAGCCCTGGGCGAGCGCCTGTCCGGCTTCCAGCTGAAGGTCGTCCAGAAGGCCGGCGTCGACGGCCGCCTGTTCGGCTCGGTCACCAACGCCGACGTCGCCGACGGCCTGCGCAAGGCTGGCTTCGACGCCGTCGAAAAGGCCCAGGTCCGCATGCCCAACGGCCAGCTGAAGTCGGTCGGCGAGTTCCCGGCCCAGATCGCCCTGCACGCCGACGTGCTGGTCGACGTGACGGTTCTGGTCGAAGGCGAACTGTCCTAAGCCGGTACCGCAGTGACAAAAAGCCGGCCCGCGCGCCGGCTTTTTTTTTCCCGGCGCGAACCTTTCCTCAGAGGCCTTTTTTTGACCCAGCCACCCGTTCACCAGAACGCCCCTGCCGGCCTGCGAGCCTGGCTCGACAGCGTGGATGCATCGCGTGAACCGTCGGTGCGGGACGTGACCATAGACGGCGTGCGCTGCATCATCAAGCGCCGCCGTCCCAGCCTGGGCCGGGGCCTGGGCTACGTGGCGCGCTATGTCCGCGCCCTGTTCCTGGGTGTGGGCTGCAAGCTGTTCCTGGGGGAGTTTCCGCGCCCCGGCGTGCTGCTGCGCAACGGCCTGGCGCACGAGTCGCAGCGGCTTGCGCAGCTGCTGCAGGCCGGCTGCCGGGTGCCCGAAGTGTGGTGGCAGGAGCAGGATCTGCTCGTGCTGGAATACGTGGGCGAGGACCTGGCCGACCTGATCCGCAACGAGGATTCGACCGCGCGGCTGTGGCTGGCGCGCGCGGCGGCGGCCGACCTGGCCGCGTTCCATGTGCGCGGCATGTGGCACGGCGGCGCGCAGATCCGCAACGTGACGTTGCGCGACGGCGAGCTGTGGCGCATCGATTTCGAAGAAAACATAGGCTCGACCCTGTCGCGCCCGCTGGCCCAGGCCTATGATCTGTTCCAGATGCTGGCTTCGCTGGCGTCGCTGCGCAAGCTGCCGGACGACGACGCCCGCACGCTGGGTAAACTGGCGCTCCAGGTCTACTTCGAACACAATCCGGACCCCGAAGTCAGGGCCCGCCTGACGCGGCTGGCGCGGCTTCTGTGCAGCATCGCCGCGCCCCTGCGCGCCGTGCTGGCGCGCCTGCCCTCGCGCGATGTACAAGGGTTCTTCCGCGTCGCGGACATCCTGCAGCCGTTACTATTGAAGCCATGAACACACCCGCCGATTCCCAGCTCGAATACCTGCGCGTTCCTCCCCACTCCATCGAGGCGGAACAATCGGTCCTGGGCGGCCTGCTGCTGGACAACGCGGCCTGGGACCGCATCGCCGACGTGCTGGTCGAAGAAGACTTCTACCGCCACGATCACCGGCTGATCTGGCACCACATCGCCCGCCTGATCGGGCTGGCGCGCCCGGCCGACGTCATCACCGTGCACGAGTCGCTGGTCAGCGCCGGCAAGGCCGAGGACGCCGGCGGCCTGGCCTACCTGAACGCGCTGGCGCACAACACGCCGTCGGCCGCCAACATCCGCCGCTACGGCGAAATCGTGCGCGAGCGCGCCATGCTGCGCAAGCTGGTGTCGATCGCCGACGAAATCTCCTCGGCCGCCATGAACCCGCAGGGCAAGGAAGCGCGCCAGCTGCTGGACGAGGCCGAGTCCAAGGTATTCCAGATCGCCCAGGAAGGCGCGCGCGGCGCCGCCGGCTTCCAGGAGATCCAGCCGCTGCTGACCCAGGTGGTCGAGCGCATCGACGAGCTCTACCACCGCGAAAGCACGTCCGACGTGACCGGCGTGCCCACCGGCTTCACCGACCTGGACAAGATGACCTCGGGCATGCAGGGCGGCGACCTCATCATCGTGGCCGGCCGCCCGTCCATGGGCAAGACCTCGTTCTCCATGAACATCGGCGAGCACGTGGCCATCGAGGAAGGGCTGCCGGTGGCGGTGTTCTCCATGGAAATGGGCGCGGTGCAGCTGGCGATGCGTATGCTGGGTTCGGTCGGCCTGCTCGACCAGCACCGCATGCGTACCGGCAAGCTCATCGCCGAGGACTGGCCGCGCGTGACCCACGCGGTCCAGCTCATGCAGGACGCCCAGGTCTACATCGACGAGTCCCCCGCGCTCAGCCCCATGGAAGTGCGGGCGCGCGCGCGCCGCCTGGCGCGCCAGTGCGGCCAGCTCGGCCTCATCATCATCGACTACCTGCAGCTCATGTCGGGCAACGGCTCGGGCGAGAACCGGGCCACCGAAGTGTCGGAAATCAGCCGTTCGCTCAAGGGCCTGGCCAAGGAGCTCAACTGTCCGCTGATCGCGCTGTCGCAGTTGAACCGCAGCCTGGAACAGCGTCCCAACAAGCGTCCCGTGATGAGCGACCTGCGCGAATCCGGCGCCATCGAACAGGACGCGGACGTGATCCTGTTCATCTACCGCGACGAGGTCTACAACCCCGATTCGCCGGACAAGGGCACGGCCGAGATCATCATCGGCAAGCAGCGTAACGGCCCCATCGGCACGGTGCGCCTGACCTTCCAGGGATCGAGCACGCGCTTCTTGAACTTCTCCGGCGCGCAGCCGCGCGACATGTACTGATCCTCCGCACCAACAAAAAACGCGCCTCGGGCGCGTTTTTGTTGGGCTGCCGCGGCGTTCAGTCCTTGCCTTCGGGCCGCTTGCCGAAGCGCGCGGCCAGCACGCCGCAGACCATCAGCTGGATCTGGTGGAACAGCATCAGCGGCAGCACGATCGCGCCCACGGCGTGGCCGGCGAACAGCACCTGCGCCATCGGGATGCCGCTGGCCAGGCTTTTCTTGGAGCCGCAGAACAGCAGCGTGATGCGGTCCTCGACGTTGAAGCCCAGCACCTTGCCGGCCAGGGCCGACAGGCCCAGCGCCAGGGCCAGGATCACCGCGCAGCACACCAGCAGGCCGAGCAGGGCCGGAATCGGCGTGGCGCTCCACAGGCCTTCGTTGATGGCCTCGGAGAAGGCCGTATAGACCACCAGCAGGATCGAGCCCTGGTCGACGAACTTCAGCATGGCCTTGCGCTTGTGGACCCAGGCGCCGATCCAGCGGCGCGCGAACTGGCCCAGCACGAAGGGCAGCAGCAGCTGCAGCATGATCTTGCCGACGGCGTCGAACGAGATCGGCGCGCTGCCGGCGTTGGCCACCACCGCGCCCACCAGCAGCGGCGTCAGGAAGATGCCCAGCAGGCTGGAGGCCGAGGCGCTGCACACCGCGGCTGGCACGTTGCCGCGCGCCATCGAGGTGAAGGCGATGGCCGACTGCACCGTGGCCGGCAGGCAGCACAGGAACAGGATGCCGAGGTACAGCTCGGGCGTGACCAGCGGCTCCAGCACCGGCTTGAGCGCCAGGCCTAGCAGCGGAAACATCAGGAAGGTCGCCGAAAAGATGGTCAGGTGCAGCTTCCAGTGCGTCAGCCCCGCGATGACGGCCTCGCGCGACAGGCGCGCGCCGTGCAGGAAAAACAGCAGGCCCACCGCGATATTCGTGATCCAGCCGAACACCTCCACGCCCTGGCCGTGGGCGGGCGCGATGCTGGCGATGATGACGGTGCAGATCAGGTAGAGCGTGAAGCGGTCGGGAAACAGGCGTGCGAGGCGTGACATGAGGGGGATGGGAAGACGGACGAAAAGCGCCGCGGGGGCGCTGGAAACGGGGCGTATTGTAGTCCCGGGCCGTCCGGCTTTCCTGACAGCCAGGTGTCGGCCCGGCGCGCCTCAGGGCGTCATCGCCAGCGCCAGGTCGAATGCCGCCACCAGCGAGGCCTGGTCGGCCACGCCCTTGCCGGCGATGTCGAAGGCCGTGCCGTGGTCCACGCTGGTGCGCACGAAGGGCAGGCCCACCGTCACGTTGACGCCGTGGTCCAGCCCCAGGTATTTCACCGGGATCAGGCCCTGGTCGTGGTATTGCGCCACCACGATGTCGAACTCGCCGCGGCGCGCGCGCATGAATATCGTGTCGCCGGGCCAGGGGCCGCTGGCGTCTATGCCTTCGGCGCGCGCGGCGGCGATCGCCGGCTCGATGATGTCGACGTCCTCGCGGCCGAACTTGCCGCCTTCGCCGGCATGCGGGTTCAGGCCCGCGACCGCCACCCGCGGATGGGCGATGCCCATCTGCCGGCAGGCCCGGTCGGCCAGGCGCATGGCCCGCAGCTCCGCTTGCGGCGTGATGCGCGCGATCACGTCGGCCAGCGCCACGTGTATGGTCACCAGCAGCACGCGCAGCTCGTCGTTGGCCAGCATCATCGCGAAGTCGCGCGTGGCGGAACGGTCGGCCAGGATCTCCGTGTGGCCCGGATAGTCGATGCCGGCGGCGTGCATGGATTTCTTGTTCAGCGGCGCGGTGACGATGGCGCGGATGCGGCCGGCCTGCGCATCGTCGATGGCCGCGCAGACGTAGTCGTAGGCGCCGCGCCCGGCGGCCGCATGGACCTGGCCCAGCGGCAGGTCGGCGGGCAGGGCGGGGCTGCATGCGATGACGTCGATGTGTCCGGCCGCGGCGCTGGCCTGGCCGACCTCGGCGATTTCCTTGATCGTCAGCCTGGCGCCCAGCTGGGCCGCGGCGCGGCGCAACTGGGCCGCGTCGCCATACACCACGCAGGGCGCGCCCAGGCCCTGCGCGCAGGCCTTGACGACGATTTCGGGGCCGATGCCGGCGGCATCGCCCATGGTGATGCCCACGGGCAGGGAGGGGTTCACGGTGCTGGGAATGGGATTGCGTTGCGGATAATGCTACACCCGTTCGCGGGCGCGGCCGGGCTTACTGCTTGCCGTTTTTCGGCGGCTCGATGACGCCGCATTCGAAGGCGACCGTGGCGCGCTTGGAGCCCAGGCCGGTGGCGTGGTTGGAGGTGATCTCCGGCTTGAGCAGCTTGCGTCCCATGGATTCGCAATGCTGCTCGGCGCGCTGCAGCGCCTGGTTCTTCAGCTCCACCCAGGTCAGCAGCTGGCTGCCGGAGCTGTAGGTGACGCTGTAGGTGTCCTTGTCGACCTGCTTGACCTCGCTCATGCTGGAGCAGGCTGCCAGGACGGCGAGCAGGGCGGCGGCGGGGACTAGGCGTACGAGCATGGAAAATCCTGAAATCGGGGCAATCGTCGGAGCAATCGTCATTACACCATTATTTCAGGGCGCGGCGACGGCGCTGCGCCGGTCCAGCTTGCGGCTCAGGACGATGGACGTCTGCGTCTGCTTGACGCCGTCGATCAGGCCGATGCGGTCCAGCAGCTCGTCCAGCTGCTCATGGGTTTCGCAGCGCAAAAAGATCAGGTAGTCGTAGGGGCCGCTGACCGAGGAGACCTCCTCGACCTCGGGCATTTTCTCGAGTTCGCGGATCACGGCGGCAGGGGTCTTGGGCAGCACGCTGATGAAGCAGTAGGCGCGCACCGCGGCCTCTTCCAGCAGGCGTCCCAGGCGCACGCCGTAGCCGCTCACGATGTGCTCGCGCTCCAGCCTTGCGATGCGCGCCACCACGGTGGTGCGGGCCAGTCCCAGCTTGCGCGCCAGGATCGCCGCGGGTTCGCGCGCGTTGGCTTGCAGCAGGCTCAGCAGTTTGCGGTCGATGTCATCCAGTCTCTGGTTCATGGCCTAACCGTCCGACTCCGGCGGAATGCCGCCCTGATAGATGCGCCCGTCGAATTCGAAGCGCGTGATGGTCTTGCGCGCCGCGTCGAAAATGCGGTCGCGGCTGGCGGCGTCCAGGTCGTCGTGGTCGGCGAAGCTGAAACGGCAGAGGTCGATGTCGCTGTCATAGAAGGCGGAGTGCACGTGGCGGCTGACGCCGAGTTCGTGCGCGAAATGCGCGAACTCGCGCAGCTGCTCCATTTCGTGGAAGGCGCCGTTGCGGCTGACCAGCAGCATGCCGAACTTGCGTTCTTCGTCGGCCACCGGTTCGGGGGCCGGCTGCGCGGCGCCGGCGGGTTCGGCGTAGTCGAAGCCCGCGCCCAGCTCGGCCATGCAATCCAGCACGCGCTGCCAGGCCGCTTCGTCCAGGGCCAGGCGCGCGGCCACGAAGAACAGCCGCTGGCGGCCCAGCGCACGCGGCTCGGGCCCGCCGACATAGCTGGACCAGGGCGCGGCCGCATCCAGGCCGGCCAGTTCGGTCATGCGCGCGTCGCTGTATCCCAGCCTGTCCTGCAGGCGCTGCAGGGACTGGGCCGGCGGGGGAACGTAGTTCTGAATGGTCTTCATGAGCGCGCTCCGTTTTGCTCCAGGCGCCGCGCACGCGCGGCCTGCGCCGATTGGGACTACGCTTCATGCTAGCGTGCCGCGCCTGGCTTGCCTAGCGCCAGGGCGCGAGGGGCCATGCTAGGATTTGCGCCGACTTTTTTCGCCAGGAGGCTTACCCATGGATGTCCAGGAACAAATCGCCGTTATCGTCCACACCATCTCGCACCAGGGCGGCCGCATCGACGCGCTGAACGCGACCCTGATGTCGATGCTGCACCTGGCCAAGGCTTCGCCCGGCCTGCGCGAAGCCATCGAGGCGCAGCTGGAGCAGAACTATTCCAGCCTGCTGGCCCGTTCCGAGAACCCGCAATACGTGGCCGGCTTCGAGAGCGTGCGCGACATGGTCAACGCCGCCCTCAAGTAAGGGCCGCGCGCCGGCGCAGTTACCCACAACTTCTGTGGACAAGCCTTGGGATAGCGCGCGCATAGCTGCGCAAATTCCTTTGATTACAAGGGCTTGCCCGCAGCGGTCAAAAGCCGCTCCAGCCGCGTGGCGGCGCCGCAACGCGGCGATCGTCCAAGCCGGGTAATATGCGCCCCCATGCGGAATCAGTATTCATCGGAACGCCGGAGCGCGGCCATTGCGCAGCGCGTCTCGGAAGCGGCAAAACTGGCGGCGTTCGACCCCGGCAAACTCTCGCCCGAAGCGCGCGAGAGCTGGGAACGCATGGGGCATGGCTTCAAGGCCTGGCACGACTTCGACCAGCGCCATCCCATCCTGCGCCGCCTGGCGCGCCTGCCGCTGGTGGGCGCCTGGTATCGCAAGGCGCGCCGCCGCCACGTGCTGCGCGCCAGCGGCCAACTGGTGTTCTGAGCCACGCGCCGCGCTACTTGCGCCGCCGCCTGGCGTACAGGTGGTAGGCCAGCGCGATCAGCGCGCCGATGGCGAGGGCCACCGCCAGCTTGGTCTCGGCGCCGTGCAGCCGCCCCAGCATCGACTCGATGGTCTGCCCGAACGCATAGCCCAGCACGCTGAAGCACAGCGCCCAGATCGCGGCGCCCACCGCGTTGAGCACCAGGAACCGCAGCGCCGGCACCTGCGACACGCCCAGCGCCACCGGTCCCACCGTGCGCAGGCCATACAGAAAGCGCAGCGTCAGGATGAAGCCGTGGGGATAGCGCTCGACCAGGTCCAGCGCCTTGCCGAAGGCCGGCTGCGCGCGGACCCGCGCCACGTAGCGGTGCTCCCGGTAGCGCCGTCCCAGATAGAACAGCAGCTGGTCGGCGGCGAACGAGCCGGCGAACGCGCACAGCATCACGTCGGGCAGGCGCAGCAGGCGCTGGTGCGCCAGAAAGCCCGCCAGCACCACCACGCTCTCGCCTTCCAGAAAGGTGCCGGCCAGCACCGCCCACAGGCCGTAGTCGGCGATGAGCTGATGCAGCGTCGGGTTCATTTGCGCGGCCGCTCGGCCACGATGCGCGCCAGGGTCTGCAGCGCGCGCGTGATCTCGGGCGTGGTGCGCTGCCCGCAACTGATGCGCAGGAAATGCTCGTAGCGCGTGCTGTTGGAGAACATGGCGCCCGGCGCGACCCGTATGCCCTGGCGCAGCGCGCTCTCGAAAACCTCCATGCCGCTGCGCCCGTCCGGCATCTCGACCCACAGCAGCATGCCGCCGCGCGGCATGCTCAGGCGGGTGCCGGCCGGAAAGTGCGCGGCGATGGTCTCGGCGGTCTGGTCGCGCTGGGCCTTGAGATGCCGGCGCAGCCTGGACAGGTGGCGGTCGTAGGCGCGCGAGCCCATGAACTCGGCCGCGGCCATCTGCGCCAGCGGCTCGTTGGGGCGGCTCTGCGCGAACTTGAGCATGGCGATGCGGGCCTTCCAGCGCCCGCCGATCAGCCAGCCCAGGCGCATGCCCGGCGCCAGCGTCTTGTGCATGGACGAGCAATAGATGACGTTGCCGGTCGCGTCCCAGGACTTGGCCGCCGGCAGCGGCGTGTCGTCGTCGGTCAGCGCGCCGTAGGTGTCGTCCTCGATCAGCGGCACCTGCTGGCGCTCGCACAGCGCCACCAGCCGGGCTTTCTCGGCCTCGGGCATGACGCAGCCCAGCGGGTTCTGGAAATTCGGCACCACCACCACCGCGCGGATGTTGCCGTGCGTCTGGAAGGCCAGGTCCAGCGCCTCGATGGACAGGCCGTGCTGCGGGCTGGTGGGAATCTCCAGCGCCCGCATGCCCAGGCTCTCCAGCACCTGCAGCAGGCCGAAGTAGGCCGGCGATTCGACCGCGATGGTGTCGCCCGGCCTGGCCACGGCGCGCAGCGCCAGGTTCAGGGCCTCGATGCAGCCATGCGTGACGATGACGTCGTCGGGCGTCGCATTGATGCCATTGGCCAGCGCCCGCCGCGCCAGCACCGCGCGCAGCGCCGGATGTCCCTGCGGCGGGACCGGATCGACCAGCGCGCGCGGCGACTGGCGCAGCGCGCGCATCATGGCCTGCTTCAAGGCTTCCATGGGATAGGCCTCGGGCACCGCCGCGGCCAGCGCGAAATTGGCGCTGACCGGGTGGGCCTCGCACTTGGCCACGAAGTCCGAGACGCGGTCGTGGATGCCCACGTATTGCGCGGTTCCCAGCGTCTGGCGGATATCCGGCTCGTCCACCGGCGGCATGCTCGCGCGGCGCGGCTTCAGCACGAAATAGCCGGAACGCGGCCGGGCCTCGATCAGGCCGTCGTCCTCCAGCTGGCGGCAGGCCTGCAACGCGGTGGAAAGGCTGACGTGATGGGTGCGCACCAGCGTGCGCACCGAGGGCATGCGCTGCGCCGGGGCCAGTACGCCGGTCTGGATGGCGCGCCGGTAGTGGTCGGCCAGGCGTAGATAGAGCGGTTGCGGGTCCATGCGCCGATCATGCTCCCCGAGGTCGGATGGTAGGTAGGCACAGATTCGCCAAAAGTACACCATAACAGTGGCAAAATCGAGGATCTGCTTCGATACAGAAACCCGGGATGTGTGGCTGTTGCGCATAGCAGCGGGCGCGTAGCCTGTCGTGGTGTCACAGGAGATGCCCATGACCCCGAATTCCGTTGCGGATATCCAGGCCAGCCGCTGGTCGCTGGCCGCCGGCGCGAGCCGCCAGGTGGTGCTGCGCGCCTGCGCCACCGTGGTCTGCGTAAGCGGCAGCGTGCGCGTGGACGAGCCGGTCACCGGCCCGCAGGCCCCGGACGGCCTGCCTCTGGCCATGTCGGCCAGGCTCCACGCCGGCGAGGGCCACGGCCTGGCCTATGGCGGCGTGGCGCGCATCACCGCCATCGACGCGGCCGAAGTGATCTGCCTGGATCGCCCCGGCCTGGCGGCCCGGCTATGGCGGCTGGCGAGCGCGTTTTTGGGGTCGCGGATGGCGCAAAAGCAAAAAAATTCGCTGGGTGCGCTGCACAAGATTTCAAAATGATGTATGATTCACACATCAGACGCGGGGTGGAGCAGTCTGGCAGCTCGTCGGGCTCATAACCCGAAGGTCGTAGGTTCAAATCCTGCCCCCGCAACCAGTTTCAACAAGAAAGCCGCACTCGAAAGAGCTGCGGCTTTTTTGTTTTTGCGCCCGCTTCAGCGCCGCCCCAGCGCGCGCGAGCGCAGATTGTCCAGGAACACCGCCAGCAGCAATATCACGCCGCGCACGATGTACTGGTAGAAGGCCGGGATGTTCAGCAGGTTCATCGCGTTTTCGGCGATGCCCATGATCATCACCCCCACGATCACCCCGGTCATCGTCGCCCGGCCGCCGGCCAGCGAGACGCCGCCCAGCACGCAGGCCGAAATCACCGCCAGTTCCAGCCCCACCGCGGCGTTGGGTTGCCCCGAGGTGATGCGCGACGCCAGCAGGATGCCGGCGATGGCGCAGACCAGCCCCTGCAGCGCGAAGATGCAGATGCGGCTGCGATCGACCCTGACGCCGGCCAGCCGCGACGCTTCCGGGTTGCCGCCGATGGCGAGCACGTTCTTGCCGAACACGCTGCGATTCAGTACGAAGCCGAAGATCGCGAACAGCGCCGCCATCGCCCAGATCGGGGTCGGGATGGTCAGGAACCTGGACAGCGCGATGTTGAAGAAGGCCGGGTCGTTGATGCCCACCGCCCGGCCTTCCGAAGCGATCAGCGCCAGGCCGCGCACGATCTGCATGGTCGCCAGCGTCGTGATGAGCGCATTGATGTGGAACTTCGCGATCACCAGGCCGTTGAGCCAGCCGACAATGGCGCCGCAGGCCAGCGCGGCCGCCGCGCCCAGCAGGATGGAGCCGCTGCCGTTCGAGACCATTACCGCGACCATGCCGGTGAAGGCCACGATGGAGCCCACCGACAGGTCGAAGTCCCGAGCCGCCAGGCACAGCATCATGGTGCAGGCGACGATGCCCACCGTCACCACGGATTGCAACAACCCGAGCATGTTGCGCCCGGTCAGGAAGTTCGGCACGAAAATCGCCACCAGGACGAAAGCCAATACGAAGATGACCAGCAAGCCCTGTTCGCCCAACAGCAGTTTTTTCATCGGGGGAGTTCGCCACGAGTAGGAAGCGGCGGCCCGGCCCGGTCGGGCAGGGCCGCGGCAAGAATCCGGCGCTCGAGGAAATCGCCGCGCGTCAGCTCGGCGTCGATGCGGCCTTCGCACATCACCATCAGCCGGTCGCAGATGCCCATCACCTCGGGCAGTTCCGACGAGACGACGACGATCGCCATGCCATCCTCGGCCAGTTGGTAGAGCAGTTCGTAGATTTCGGATTTGGCGCCCACGTCTATGCCGCGCGTGGGTTCGTCGATGATGAGCACGCGGATGCCCTGTTCCGACAGCCAGCGCCCCAGGATGACCTTTTGCTGGTTGCCGCCCGACAGGTTGACGATGTCCTGGTGGCGCGAAGGCGTGCGCACGCGCAGCTTGCGGATATGGGTTTCGGCGGCCTCGGCCTCCCTGGCGCGGTCGAGCACGCCGAAGCGCGCGCTGTGCCGCCGCGACGAGATGTTGATGTTCTCGGCGATCGAACGGCCCTGAATGATGCCGTCATGCTTGCGGTCCTCGGTGCACAGCGCCAGGCCGGCGCGGATCATGCCGTGCGGCGTATCGGCCTCGACCGGCGTCCCGTCCAGCGCGATGCTGCCGCCGTGGCGCGCATCGGCGCCGTAGATCAGGCGCATGAGTTCGGAGCGGCCGGCGCCGATCAGGCCGAAGAAGCCGAGGATTTCGCCGGCGCGCACCTCGAAGCTGGCCGGCGCCTTGAGCCGCTCGCCCGACAGGCCCTGCACCCGCAGCCGGACGGCGCCCTGCGCGCGCGGCCGGTAGCCCCAGATGTCGCTGATCTCGCGTCCCACCATTTCGGCCACGATCCGCTCGCGCGTCAGCCCTTCCATGTCGGGATGGTGGGCGGCGAGCCGGCCGTCGCGCAGCACGGTCATGCTGCTGCACAGCCGGAAGATCTCGTCCATCCGGTGCGAGACATAGAGAATCGCCTTGCCCTGCGCGCGCAGGCTCTCGATCATCGCGAACAGCACCTCGCTTTCGCGCGAGGACAGCGAGGAAGTGGGTTCGTCCAGCGCGATCACGCGGGCGTCCAGCATGACCGCCTTGGCGATCTCGACCATCTGGCGCTCGCCGATGGACAGCTGCTTGATCCGGCGGCGCGGATCGATGTCGATGCCGGCGGATTCGAGCCGGGCCGCGACCGTGTCGATCATGCGCCGCCGCGAGATCACGCCAGCCCTTGCCGGAAACCGCCCCAGCGTGAGGTTCTCGGCCACGGTCAGTTCGGGAACCAGCTGCAGTTCCTGGTGGATGACGATCACGCCGTTGTCGAAGGCGTCGCCGGTCGAGGCGTATTGCTGCGCTTTCCCGTCGATGGCGATGCCGCCCGCGTCAGCCTGCAGATCGCCCGACAGGATCTTGATGAGCGTGGACTTGCCGGCCCCGTTCTCGCCCATCAGGCCGTGCACCGCGCCTTTTTCGACGCCGAAGCTCACGTCCGACAGCGCCGTGACGCCCGGATAGCTTTTGCTGACGCCGGTGAATTCGAGATAGGCCATGGCTGCTCCCGGATGCGGGCGATGCCGGCTCACCGCCCCGGCCGGCAGGATCATTCGATCCCCAGGTTCTTGCGGACCTGCTGGTAATCGTTGCGGGCCGCCAGCGTGCCCGAGGTCAGGATCAGCGGCTCGGGGGCGGCGCCGCTGGCGATCCATTCGTACATGTTCAGCGCCGTTTCGTAGCCGTGGCGCCGCGGCGAGATGATGACCGTGCCGGCGAAGCCGGTGGGCTTGGGCTTCTTGAATTCGTTGATCGCCGATTCCGCGCCGCCGATGCCCACGGCGATGACGTTTTCCGGCGGGATGCCCACGCTTTCGGTGGCGCGCACGGCGCCCAGCGCGGCCTCGTCGTTCAGGCCGAAGGCGACCCAGCGCTTGATGCCGGGATGGGCGTTGAGCACCGTGGTGGCGGCGTTGAGCGCCGCTTCGGTGTCGGTCTTGGCCTGCGGCGCGTCGAAGATGGACGCCTGGGGGAAGCCGCCGGCCTTCAGGATCGAGATGGCGCCCTCGACGCGGTCGGTGGCGGTGGGCAGCTGGTCGTAGGACACGCGGATGGCGCCGGCCTGGGCGATGTCCCAGCCGCGCCGCTTGATCTCGGCCATGATCGCGTGGCCGACGGTCTCGCCGATCCGGGTGGCCGAGATGCCCATGTGCGGCACCGATGCGAGCGGCGCGCCCGCGGCGTCGACCAGCCGGTCATCGACCGTCATCATCTTCATCTCGTTGGCCCGCGCCTTGGCGACCAGGCCCGGGCCCAGCTTCACGTCCGGGGTGCAGACGATGAAGCCCTGCACGCCCTGCGCGCCGAGGTTGTCGATCGCGGCCATGAGCTTCTCGCCGTCGGCGGCGCCGATCTTGACCAGTTCGAAGCCTTTTTCGGCGGCCGCCTGGTCGGCGAATTTCCATTCGTCCTGGAACCACGGTTCCTCGGGCTGCTTGACGATGAACCCGATCTTCACGTTGCCGGCCTGGGCCGCGCCGACTCCCGCCAGGGGAACGAGCGCCAGCGCGGCGACCAGCAGCGCCTGCTTCAGGAAACGCATGATTTTTCTCCTTCCGTGCTGGACTGCTCGCAGGCCGTCCTGTATGAAAACCGGGTGGATTCATCATATAAATCAAGGCAATAGACATGATGAACGGACTGCGATTCATTAGAGGCAGCAGGGCTTGCAGTGTCAAAGCAATCGGTCCGAAATAGGAGCAGGCAGGAGGCGCAATGACCGTACTGGACGACTACCGCCTGGAACTGGGCGAAGGGCCGGGCTACGACCCGGCCAGCGGACTGGCCTGGTGGTTCGACATCGTGGGCCGCAGGCTGTATACGCGCGCTGACGCCGGCCGGGGCTGCGGCGGGGCCACGCAGGTGGCCGGGCTGCCGCTGGCGGCCAGCGCCATGGCCATCACCGAGGACGGCGCCCGCCAGCTGCTGCTGGCCGAGAACGGGCTGTACCTGCGCGATCCGGTTTCCGGCGCGCTGGACCTGCATCTGCCGCTGGAGGCCGACAACCCCGCCACCCGCTCGAACGATGCGCGCGTGCACCCCTGCGGGGCCTTCTGGATCAGTACCATGGGCTGGCAGGCGGAACCCGGCGCCGGCAGCATCTACCACTACTACCGGGGGCGGGTGCAACGGCTGCGCGACGGGGTGACGATCCCCAACGCCATCTGCTTTGCGCCGGACGGGCGCATCGCCTATTTCGCCGACACCGCGCGCGGCGTCGTCTTCCGGGTCGCGACCGATCCCGCCACCGGCCTGCCGCAGGGCGCGCCGGAACCGTTTCTGAGCGGGCTGGACGGCGGCCCAGACGGCGCCGTGACCGACGCCGCCGGCGCCATCTGGATCGCTCTGTGGGGCGCCGGCCGGGTCGCCGGCTTCGCGCCCGACGGCCGGCCGGTGGGCAGCATCGAGCTGGGCGCGGCCCAGGTCAGCTGCCCCGCCTTCATCGGCGCCGACGCGCGCAGGATGCTGGTCACCAGCGCCCGCGCCGGGCTGGACGATGCGCAGCTGCGGGCCTCGCCCGAGGCGGGCGCGACCTTCTGCGTGGACCTCGGCTTCGCCGGCAGATTCGATCCCAGGGTGGCGCTGTAGGTCCGGCCCGCGGACTTGTCCGGCGTCAAGGTTTGCGCCGGCCCGGGCTTTCCCGGATGCGCCGGGGCCGCACACCGGGGCGGCCCTGCGCTACGATGGGTCACGCGTGCTAGGTTGCCGCATTCGAGGAGGGTCCATGGGAACCGCGAAATACGATCATCCCGGCTACGTCGCCGACACCGGCGCCGAAGGCAAGTACCACGTGGGAATCTGGTGCCCCCACGGCTATCCCGCCCATATCCACATCGGCCGTCCGGCCGAAAGCGGCGATCCCCAGGCGCTGCTGCGGCTGCGCATCCCGGACGGCGTGTTCCAGTCGCTGCCGGACGATCCCGAAACCCTGTGCCGGCGTGCGCTGGGCCAGGCGCTGGACGCCGGGCTGCTGCCGTCGGTCTCGGTGGACGGCGAGTACCAGGAGCTGCGCTTCCAGCTCGACGCCGAACCCTGGCCGGGACCGATGCTGGCGGCCGTCCGCAACTAGCTCTTGGCAGGGCAGGGCGGCGAAGTTGCCCACAATGATTGTGGACAAGCCTTGGGATAGCCCTTGTGCATGTCGGCTTTTCCCTGCCATTACAACGACTTGGCGCTTGCGCTCAATAAACGCCCTGAGGGGCGTTTATTGCGTCCGGGCAGGGCTGTGCGACAATCCTGGCCCGCGGCGCGCGCCGCATTCTCTTCCGGTTTCTCTCCCATGCACCGTGCCATGCCCGTCCGTTTCGCCGGCCTGAAGGCGCTTGCGCCATGAGCGCGCCGCACACGGACGATCCGGCGGCGCCGGCCGCCCGGCGCGTCGCCGTCATCGGCGGCGGTCCGGCGGGCCTGATGGCCGCCGAACGCTTGAGCGCGCACGCGGTGCAGGTGGACGTGTTCGACGCGATGCCCTCGGTCGGGCGCAAGTTCCTGATGGCCGGGCGCGGCGGCCTGAACCTGACCCATAGCGAGGCGGCCGGCCCGTTCCTGGCCCGCTACGGCGCGCGCGCGCAACAGGTGGCGCCGTGGCTGGCGGCGCTGGACGCCGACGGCCTGCGCGACTGGGCCCTCGGGCTCGGCATCCAGACTTTCGTGGGTTCGTCGGGCCGTGTTTTTCCAGAGGAAATGAAAGCGGCGCCGCTGCTGAGGGCCTGGCTCGCGCGGCTGCGCGCCAGCGGGGTGCGGCTGCACATGCGGCACCGCTGGCTGGGCTGGCCGCCCGGCGCGTCGCCGTCGGCCGGCGCGCTGCGCTTCGATACGCCCGCCGGCGAGCAGGCCTATGCCGCCGACGCCGTGGTGCTGGCGCTGGGCGGCGGCAGCTGGGCCAGGCTGGGATCGGACGGCGCGTGGATGGCGGGGCTGCAGGCCCACGGCGTGCAGACCGCGCCGCTGCGGCCGGCCAACTGCGGCTTCGATGTGGCGTGGTCGGATCACTTCCGCGAGCGCAACGCCGGCCAGCCCGTCAAATCCGTGGCCATGGCCTGCGAGACGGCGACCGGCCGCGGCCCGTTCCGGCAGGGCGAATTCGTCATTTCCGAGACCGGCATCGAAGGCAGCCTGGTCTACGCCTTGTCGGCGCCCCTGCGGGACCGTATCGAGGCCGGGGGCGAGGCCCGCGCCATCCTCGACCTGCTGCCCGACTGGCCGCAGGAAAAAGTGACGGCCGCGGTGACGCATCCGCGCGGCGCGCGGTCCATGTCCAGCCACCTGCAGAGCCGGCTCGGGCTCAAGGGCGTCAAGGCGGGCCTGCTGCGCGAATGCGCGGCGGCCGAGGACTTCCGCGATCCGGCCCGGCTCGCCCTGCGCATCAAGGCCTTGCCGCTGCGGCTGGCGCGCGCCCGTCCCATCGACGAGGCCATCAGCACCGCCGGCGGCGTGGCGTTCGAGGCGCTGACGCCCGCGCTGATGCTGCGGGCGGCGCCCGGCGTGTTCTGCGCGGGCGAGATGCTGGATTGGGAAGCGCCCACCGGCGGCTATCTGCTGACGGCGTGCATGGCCAGCGGCGCCGTCGCGGCGGACGGCGTCGTGGCGTATCTGGAGGAAACCCGGCCCGCGGCCGGCTGAGGATCAGGACCGGGAGGGCGAGGACGCCATGCCGGCCGGCGCGCGCGGCGCGAGGTCGCCGACCACGTGGCCCACCACGGGCGGGCCGCCCTCGGGCTGCGTGATGATGCCGATCACCCGGGTGACGGACTGGGTCTGAATGCGGCTGCCCTGGGCAGGGTCCTGCACCAGTTGCCAGATGGCGGCGTCGTCGCTCTCGGATTCGGCATCGTCGTGTTGCGGAACGCCCAGGCAGTTGCGAGCAAAACAGGACCAGTCTTCCGCGCTGCACGGCAGGCCATGCGCAGTGGCCAGGCGGGCCAGCGCCTGGGGGGCGTCGGCCTGGCTGGCGGCGTGCTGGGCGGCGGCGCCCAGCGTCACATCCAGCGACAGCAGCCGGAGAAACTCTACGACATTGTCCGTGTTCATTCTGCGTCTCCTGCCTGCTACGGCTGTTTTGATTCTGAGCCTGCCTGGACCGGCGTGCGGGCGTTCATCCCGCCTGTCCCAGCATGGATACCAATGATTGTTTCAGGCGTGCCGAAAAAATAGGTACCGTATGGGATACCCCGTTGCGGTCCACGCCTTCCTTGAGTTCGACAGTCTGTCCGAGAAAAATATCCGGCGCCGCGCCGATTTCGTTGTACCGGACCAGCAGTTCGTCCACGTCGCGCTGGGCGTCGTCCAGCGTGCCGCTGGAAGCGAGCTTGCCGGCGGCGTGAGCCTGCAGGATCCGGTGCAGATCGTCGATGAACAGCGCCAAAGCCGCCTGTCCACGGCATTCGGGCTGTTCCCAGCCCCAGCCTTGCGGGGAGGAACCGGGACGCTGCGATACATGTTTCTTGATCATTTGCGAATGCTAATCCATTGCCGGCAATTTCGCGACAGGCGCGGCGTTGCGCCCGCGCAAAGCGGCCCGTCCACAAGGTGATGCGCAAATTGGGGACTTTGCGGTATGCTGATTTCGCCTTCCAAGCCCGACAGGAGATGTTCATGAAAAACAAAGTCTTTCTCGTCATGCTGCTTTCGATCGCCGCGCTATCGGCGGGCTGCAACACGGTCGCGGGCGCTGGCAAGGACATCCAGCGCGGCGGCGAAAAGATCGAAGGCGCCGGTACCAAGTAGCGCCGCCAGCGTCAGCCGCGCTTTGGCCAGAGGCCGTGCGTGAAATGCCCAGCATTTCACGCGCGGTTTTTTTTTCGCCGCCGGGCGGGCCCTGGAAGCGGGAATGGCTGGGGCATAATCTTGCAATCCGAATCTATCTCTGAGCGGGAAGTGTCATGCGCAAGTCTGTGTGGGTGGGAGTGGCGGTCGCGGCCTTGTTGGCCGGCTGCGCAAGCAGGGGGGTCTACGAGTCCGATGCCGTATTGAAGGAGACCTTCGTCGTCAATACCAACTACGAGGCGGCGTTTCGCCGCGCCGGCGAATACGTGCGCGTCTGCCACGTCCAGGTGCAGCACGCCTACAACGTCGCCTATGCCTGGCGCAGCGTGAAGGGCGAAAAGGGCGCGCCGGACGAGGTGCAGCTCTATAAGGTGACGGAGCCGGCCAAGGTGCTGGAGCTGATCACCGCCGAGACCGACACGCCTTCCACCTCCAAGGTGACCGTCACCGTGCTGGGCGAGGACCGCTGGGACCAGGCGGAGCTTGCCGCCGCCAAGGCCTCGATCCAGAGCGCGACGCCCGTCTGCCGCCAACGCTGAGCGACCATGGACGCCCGTTCCCAGCAGATCCGCGCAAGCGCCATGTCGTTCTCCCTGCTGGCGGGGGCGTTCCGCTTCCTGGGCTGGCTCAACGGCGGGGCGGCGCTGGTGGTGACGGCCTTTCTGCTGGGCATCGTGGGCGGCGAGGTCGCCGCGCCCGACCTGCAGCTGCCGCTGGAACTGCTGCTCGGCGGCCTGCTGGCCAGTTGCCTGGGCCTGTTGTTCGCCTACCTCGCGCAGGTCAGCCTGTTGCGCCAAGGCTACACCGGACATCTGACGCGGGCTCATCTGCCCGCGCAGCTTCTGGCCATGTTCTGCTACCTGCTCAGCGCGCTGGCCTTCTGCGCCGCGTGCTGGGTGGCGGCCGCGCAGGCGGTGGTGGACCCTCCGCAGATGACGGCGGCGCTGAGCCCGCGCTGAGCCGACTGCCTCGGGGTTTACCCGTGTGCGCAAAAGTGTTGGACTTGAGTTTGTGTTGAGAATAATATGCGCGTTGCGTATATAAATCCTCTGTCTCGGGGCCCGTCATGACCATTTCCCAGCAAGCCTTCCTGCGTGACGCCATGCGGCGCCTGAACCTCACGCGCGACGTTTTCGCCACCCGCATCGGCGTCAAGCGCCGCGCCCTGGATACCTGGCTGCTGCCAGAGGGCTCGCAGGAATTCCGCGCCATGCCGGAAGTGGTGCAGCGCTTCGTCACGGAAATCGTGCAGAACGGCGTTTTGCTGGAAAAATATACGCAAAGCGTACAAGAAGGGCCTCTGCGTGACCGTATCGCGGTGGAAGGCAAGCACCAGCTGCTGTCGGTGGACCAGTTCACCCGCGAATCGGTCGAAGACCTGTTCCGCGTGGCCGACATGATGCAGCCCATCGCGCGTCGCCAGAAAGTCTCGCGCGTGCTCGAGGGCGCCGTGCTGGGCAACCTGTTCTTCGAGGCCAGCACGCGCACCCGCGTCAGCTTCGGTTCGGCGTTCTGCCGCCTGGGCGGTTCGGTGTGCGACACCACCGGCTTCACCTTCTCGTCCATGGCCAAGGGCGAATCCATTTACGACACCAGCCGCGTCATGAGCGGCTACGTCGACGCGATGGTCATCCGCCATCCGGAGCAGGGCTCGGTCGCCGAGTTCGCGCGCGCCACCAACATTCCGGTGGTCAACGGCGGCGACGGCCCGGGCGAACACCCCAGCCAGGCCCTGCTCGACCTGTACACGATCCTCACCGAGTTCTCGCGCCTGGGCAAGCTGCTCGACGGCGCCCACATCGCGATGGTCGGCGACCTGAAGTACGGCCGCACCGTGCATTCGCTGATCAAGCTGATGGCGCTGTACAAGAACGTGAAGTTCTCGCTGGTCTCGCCCAAGGGCCTGGAAATGCCGGCCTACATCATCGAGCAGGCCAGCCGCAACGGCAACATGATCGAGCAGAAGAGCTCGCTGGCCGAAGGCCTGGCCGGCGCCGACGTGATCTACGCGACGCGCGTGCAGAAAGAGCGCTTCGCCAACGAAGAGAACGAAGGCTACACGCCCGACTTCCAGATCAACCGCGCCATCATCGACGCCTATTGCAGCCCCGAGACCATCGTCATGCACCCGCTGCCGCGCGACAGCCGCCCGGGCGCCAACGACCTGAGCGTGGACCTTAACCACGATCCGCGCCTGGCGATCTTCCGCCAGACCGACAACGGCATTCCCATCCGCATGGCGATCTTCGCGGTGCTGCTGGGCGTGGAAGGCCTGGTGCAGCACTCGATGCGCGACGTGACGTGGCGCCATCCCTCGCACGTCGGGCCGGACGATTCGGCTTTCCACGGCCTGGATTGATCCCCGACCGGTGAAATAGTCCTGCGGC
The DNA here is from genome assembly GCF_057359325.1 of Achromobacter sp. MUI-25009338. NCBI lineage: Bacteria > Pseudomonadati > Pseudomonadota > Betaproteobacteria > Burkholderiales > Alcaligenaceae > Achromobacter > Achromobacter sp. MUI-25009338. The sequence continues at coordinate 4,182,631 of NZ_CM170627.1, read as the reverse complement.
ACGGTCGGGCAGTCGGCCGGGCCGCCGCGATTTGAAGCATAATCCGCGCTGGTTTTTGTCTGCCGCGTGTCGCATTCTGCTCCCGGGGCACGCCTTAGCCCTCGGGGGGATTATTCATGTCTATCAGCAGCTTCGGCATTCCGTCTTCTCCGGATCGATCCGAGGCCATGCCTGCCCAGGCCTGCTACCTCAGCGCGTCGCACGAAGCGGCCTGGGTGGCGGTCTACCAGTCGGTCGACGCCTATACCCGTGGCCAGGTCGCCGCGGTGGTGGGCGACAGCCTGCCGCAACTGGTCGATACCTTCTATTCCGTGCTGCTGGCCGACGCCGAAGCCGGCCCGCGCCTGTCCCATGACATCGTGGCCACGCGCCTGCACAGCGGCATGACGCACTGGCTCAAGGGCCTGCTGTGCGTGCGCGGGCAGGGCGACATCGGCGCCCTGATGGCCACGCAGAAGAAGGTGGGCGAGGTGCACGCCCGCGTCCACATTCCCATGCACCTGGTGATGGTGGGCGCGCGCATCCTCAAGAACGAGATCGCGCAGCGCCTGCGCGCCAGCGACCTGGACGGCCTGGCGGCCTCCGTGGCCACGCAATACGTATGCAATCTGTTCGACCTGGCGGTCGAGCAGATGAGCCGCGCGTTCATGCGCGACGTCAGCCGCGGCGCGCGCAACGACGAAGCCTACCGGCTGTTCGCGCTGGGGCAGAACATTTCCACCGAACGCGAACGCCAGCGCGCCGCGCTGCTGGAATGGAGCCAGGCCGTGCTGATCGGCCTGCACTATCGCGCGCCGGGCCAGGCGCTGCCGCGCCTGGCCGCTTCCGAATTCGGGCTGTGGCTGCAGCACAAGGGCGCGGCGATGTTCGAAAGCGCGCCGGCCCTGCAGCAGATCACCGAGGCCGTCGCGCAACTGGATCGCGACGTGCTGCCGCGGCTGATGGACGGCGCGGCCGCGTCGATGACGGACCACGTGCGTGAACTGCAGGAACTGGTGGCGCGCATCAAGCACCTGCTCAACGGCCTGTTCGACATGGTGGCCGAGATCGAGAGCGGCAGCGACCCGCTGACCAACGTGCTCAACCGGCGTTTCCTGCCTTCGGTGGTCAGCCGCGAAATCTCGATCGCGCAGCGCCAGCGCACCGAGTTCTCGGTGCTGCTTTTGGATATCGACCATTTCAAGGCCATCAACGACCAGCACGGCCACGCCGGGGGCGACCAGGTGCTGCGCCAGTTCGCCCAGGTGCTGCACCAGTCGTGCCGCTCCAGCGACTTCGTGTTCCGCTATGGCGGCGAGGAATTCCTCATCGTGCTGGTGGACGCGGGGCGCGAAGCCGCGCTGGCCACGGCGCAGAAACTGGGCGCGGAGGTCCGCCGCCAGGAATTCAGCGTGGCCGAGGCCGGCCCGCTGCGGATCACGGCCAGCATCGGCGTGGCCACGTTCGATGGCCACCCCGATTACGCGTATCTGATCGATCGCGCCGACAAGGCGCTGTACCGGGCCAAGCAGGCCGGGCGGGACCGCAGCGAGGCTGCGTAGGACGGGTGTAGCGCGAGAATTCTTGAGCTAGATCTCAAACGTCAAGCGCGCGGAACCCATCAGGCAGCGCCAACCGCGGCCTTCAGACCTTCTTTTCGCCGCCCAGCGCGTCGACCAGCTCGGCCATCATCTTGGCCAGTTCGCCCGTCATCAGCATCATGTCGGAATCGAACTTCTCGTCGTCGTTGGCGGCCATGCCTTCGTTGCCTTCCTTCAGCACGTCCAGCGGCGCGACGCGCTTGATGTCCAGGCCTTCGGTCAGCACGAAGGAGATGCGGTCGGCCCAGGTCATGGCCAGGCGGGTGCACTGCTTGCCGGACTGGATGTGGCGGCGCACGTCGTCGGCGTCGATGGAGTGCTTGACGTAGCGGATGGCCGCGCCGCTTTCGCCCGAGGAGCGCAGTTCGGTGTCCTGGTCGATGGAGAAATTGACGGGGGCTTCGTCTTCGGCCAGCCAGCCGGTCATGGCCGAGGCGGGCGACTGGGCCACGTACAGGTTCTCCAGCGGGAACGGATCGACGGTCTTGGCGAGCAGGCCGATGACTTCGTCGGCCTTGGCCGAGGCCGCGGCGTCGATCACCAGCCAATGGTTCTGCGTGTCGATCCACACGCGGGTGTCGCGGTATACGCTGAAGGCGCGCGGCAGAAGCTCGTCGGTGACGCGCTCCTTGATTTCCTTCATCTGCTTGCGGCCCGGCTTGTAGCCTTGCTGCTCTTCGATTTCCTGGGCGCGGGCCTTGGCGACCTGGTTGACCACGGTGCCGGGCAGCAGCTTCTTTTCGGCGCGCAGGCTGAGCAGGATCTGGCCGTTGACCACGTGGGCCAGGCCGCCGTTTTCACGCGGAGGCACCCAGCCCAGGCTTTGCATTTCCAGGTTGTTGCCGCTCTGGTAGGCGTGCCGCGCCAGCGTTTCTTCAAGCGGCTCGCCGATCAGCGTCCACGGCGAGGAGAGGCGATAAATCTTGAGATTCTTGAACCACATGAGCGTCGGCCAAAAGGGGTGATTCTATACGACGCGCAGGCTTTGCCGAAGCGCTGCAATACGGAAGCGCGATGCGACACCTTCTGTCACTGACAGCCGCCGGCCTATGCGCTAATGTCCGCGGCAGCAACGTCGCACTGGAGATAACAAATGAAGATCGTTGGCGTCATCCTGATCGCCCTGGGCATCGCCGCCCTGGCTTACAAGGGCTTCAATTACAAATCCGAAGAGACCGTGCTGCAGATCGGATCGGTCAAGGCCACGGCCGAGACCGAGAAGTCGGTGCCGATCCCCGCCTGGGCCGGCATCGCCGCCATCGTGGCGGGCGTGGTGGCGCTCGGCGTGGGCATGCGCCGCTGATTCCAGCAGGCGCGGGCGGCCGGCATGCCGGCCTCGAAATGGCGGCCCCTTGCGGGCCGCCATTGTCGCTTGCGTACGCCCGGAACAAAAAAAGCGGCCCGGCTCAATAAAGGCCGGGCCGGTACGGGAGCACACGATGCCGCGTCATAAAAGGCTCGCGGGGAACGCGGCATCGGTGTCAGAACACTGGCCCTGCAATCGCCCGACAGGGGGATCAATCGTCGGTCGATCTTGCGCAAGACCGTAATCTGAGCGCCCAGTCTAATGGCGCGGGTCTGACATGGTCCTGAATCTGCGGCCAAAAAAAAAGCTCCCTGTTAAGGAGGAGCTTCTAAAGGCCGGGCGGGCGCAGCAGTCCCGTCCGGCGGGGGATGGAAGGTTCAGGCGTTGATGTCGTTATCCTTGGTTTCGCGGATGAACAGGGTGCCGATGACCAGCGTCATGACGGCGATGATGATCGGGTACCACAGGCCGTCATAGATATTGCCGGTCGCCGCGACCACCGCGAAGGCCACCGGGGGCAGGAAGCCGCCGAACCAGCCGTTGCCGATGTGGTAGGGCAGGCTCATCGAGGTGTAGCGGATGCGGGTCGGGAACATCTCCACCAGCATCGCGGCGATCGGGCCGTACACCATGGTCACGTAGATCACCAGGATGGTCAGCAGCACCACGACCATGACCTTGTTGGTCTGGGCCGGATCGGCCTTGGCCGGATAGCCGTGGTCGCGGATCGCGGTGGTCAGCGCCTTGTCGAGTTCGGCGACCTTGGCCTTGAATTCGGCCGGCGGCAGGGACTTGCCGTCGAACGAAGCGAACTCGTCATTGCCGATCTTGACCTTGGCGACCGAGCCGGCCGGCGCGGACTGGTTCTCGTAGTTCACGGAGTTGCGGGCCATGAACGACTTGACCACGTCGCACGAGCTGGTGAAGGACGAAGTGCCCACCGGGTTGAACTGGAACGAGCACGTGGCCGGATCGGCGATCACGGTGACCGGGGCCGAGGCCTGGGCCTTTTCCAGCGCGGGGTTGGCGAAGTGGGTCAGGCCCTGGAAGATCGGGAAGTAGGTGACGGCGGCGATCAGGCAGCCGGCCATGATGATGGGCTTGCGGCCGATCCTGTCCGACAGCGCGCCGAAGATCACGAAGAACGGCGTGGCGATCAGCAGCGCGATCGCGATCATGATGTTGGCCGTGTTGGCGTCGATCTTCAGGGTCTGCGTCAGGAAGAACAGGGCGTAGAACTGGCCGGTGTACCAGACCACGGCCTGGCCGGCGGTCAGGCCCAGCAGCGCCAGGATCACGACCTTCAGGTTCTTCCATTGGCCGAACGATTCGGCGATCGGCGCCTTGGAACCCTTGCCTTCTTCCTTCATGCGCTTGAAGGTCGGCGATTCGTTGAGCTGCAGGCGGATCCACACCGAGATGCCCAGCAGGATCACCGAGATCAGGAACGGAATGCGCCAGCCCCAGGCCTTGAAATCGTCTTCGCCCATGAACGTGCGGATGCCCAGGATGACCAGCAGCGACAGGAACAGGCCCAGCGTCGCGGTGGTCTGGATCCACGAGGTGTAGAAACCGCGGCGGCCGTGCGGCGCGTGTTCGGCGACATAGGTCGCCGCGCCGCCGTACTCGCCGCCCAGCGCCAGGCCCTGCAGCAGGCGCAGGCCGATCAGGATGGCCGGGGCGGCGATGCCGATGCTGGCGTAGCTGGGCAGCACGCCGACCAGGAAGGTCGACAGGCCCATGATCACGATGGTGACCAGAAAGGTGTATTTACGTCCGACCAGGTCGCCCAGGCGGCCGAACACCAGCGCGCCGAAAGGCCGCACGGCGAAACCCGCCGCGAAGGCCAGCAGCGCGAAGATGAAGCCCGCGGTGGGGTTCACGCCGGAGAAGAAGTGCTGCGCGATGATGGCCGCCAGCGAGCCGTACAGGTAGAAGTCGTACCACTCGAAAACCGTGCCCAGCGACGACGCAAAGATGACGCGGCGCTCATCCTTGGTCATTGGGCGCGGACCCGCGGAAGGGCCGCGGCCTGCCATGGTTGTTGTGCTCATGATGTCTCCTCGTTTTGTTGCCGGCGGTGGTCCGCCGTGCATTGCCCTCCGCCGGCGGCACCGACATCGAGAGCTATGTGCAACATTGGGGGGCAAGGCTGACGGGGTTCTGACGGAACCCTTACTTGGATCTTAAAATTGAAACAAAATGATTCTGCCGCGGGGGGCGCTAGGGATACTCCTAGCTGTCCAGCGGCTCCGGCGAGTCGTCATAGGACGGGAAAATCACGCGCACGCGCATGCCGGGCAGGGAAGAATGCGCCGTCGGATGGTCATGGATCTCGACGCTGGCCTGGTGCTTCTGCGCGATCTCGCGCACGATGGCCAGGCCCAGGCCGCTGCCGTCGGACAGGGTGCCCAGCACGCGGTAGAAGCGGTCGAACACGCGCTCGCGTTCCTCGGGCGGGATGCCGGGGCCGGAGTCCTCCACCTCCAGCACGGCATGGCCGCGCAGCGACCGCACCCGCACCGTGATGTGGCCGCCGCGCGGCGTGTAGCGCAGCGCGTTGTCCACCAGGTTGTTGAGCAGCTCGGCCAGCAGCAGGGGATTGCCGTTGATTTCGACCGGCGCGTCGGCGCCTTCGAAACCCAGGTCGGTGCTGAGCGACAGCGCCTGCGGCACCCAGTGCATGGCCTGCTCGTAGGCGATGGCGTTGAGGTCGGTGCGCGCCATGCCGATGGCGCTGGGATTCTCGGCGCGGGCCAGCAGCAGCAACTGGTTCACCAGGCGGGTGGCGCGTTCCGAACCGGTCACCAGCTGGCGCAGGCTGGACTGCATTTCTTCCGGGCTGGCGTCGCGCAGGGCCAGTTCCGCCTGCGTGCGCAGGCCGGCCAGCGGCGTCTTCAACTGGTGCGCGGCGTCGGCGACGAAGCGGCGCTGCGCCTGCACGTTGGACGAGAGCCGGTCCAGCAGGTCGTTCATGGCCGCCACCAGGGGCGCGATCTCGGACGGCGCGGCGCGCTCGTCGATGGGGGAAAGATCGTCCGGCCGGCGCGCGCGCAGCCGCTGCTGCAGCGCGTTCAGCGGGGCCACGCCGCGCGACAGCCCGAACCACACCAGCAGCACCGCCACCGGCAGCACCACGAACTGCGGAATGATCACGCCCTTGATGATGTCGTTGGCCAGCTGGGTGCGCTTTTCGACGGTCTCGGCGGCGATCAGCAGCGCCGGCTGCGTATTCGGCAGATGCAGGTCCACCCAGGTGAACGCCAGCCGGATGCCGAAGCCGCGCAGGGTGGCGTCCTCGTATTGCACCTGGCCGGGCTGGGGCTGGCCCACGCTGGACGGCAGGGGCAGGGCGCGGTCGCCGCCCAGGTATTCGCCGCGGCTGCCCAGGGCCAGCCAGAACACGCTTTCGGTCTCGTCGGCGTGCAGCACTTCGCGCGCGGCGTCCGACATGCGCAGCACGGCGCGCCCGTCCTGCGCATGGACCTGCCGGGTCAGCACGTAGAGATTGTTGGCCAGCGCGCGGTCGTAGGGCACGTTGGCGATGTTCTGCGCCACCACGTAGGTGATCGCCACGCTCATCGGCCACAGCAGGAAGAGCGGCGCCAGCATCCAGTCCAGGATCTCGCCCAGCAGCGAGCGCTGGGGCGGCGCGAAGCTCGGGCCCTTGGACCCGGCCTGCATGACATCCAGTGCTTCCTGATTGAGCGCTTCCGGATGCGCGGGATCAGCTTGCGAGGTAGGCCGCACCCTGGTCCCGCTCAAGACAATAGCCCAGCCCGCGCACGGTCACGATCTTCACGCCGCTGGGCTCGAGCTTCTTGCGCAGGCGGTGCACATAGACCTCGATGGCGTTGGTGCTGACTTCTTCGCCCCATTCGCAGAGATGGTCGACGAGCTGGGTCTTGCTGACCATGCGGCCGCTGCGGGTCAGCAGGATTTCGAGCAGGCTGACTTCGCGCGCCGACAGGTCCAGCGTCTGGTCGTCCACCATGGCCACGCGGCCGGTCTGGTCGAACACCAGCCGGCCGTGCTTGAGCAGCGTGGCGCCGCCGCCGGCGCCGCGGCGGGTCAGCGCGCGCACGCGGGCCTCGAGCTCGGACAGCGCGAAGGGCTTGGCCATGTAGTCGTCGGCGCCCAGGTCCAGGCCCTTGACGCGCTGCTCGATGCTGTCGGCGGCGGTCAGGATGAGCACGGGCAGGGCGGAGTTGCGGGCGCGCAGCCGGCGCAGCACTTCCAGCCCGGCCAGCTGCGGCAGGCCGAGATCCAGGATGAGCAGGTCGAAAGCCTGGGCCGCCAGCGCCGAATCGGCCGCCAGCCCGTCGCGCACGGCATCCACGGCGTAGCCGTTGTGGCGCAGCGAGCGGGACAGGCCGTCGGCCAGGATGCTGTCGTCTTCGGCGATCAGGATACGCATGGGCTACAGTAGAAGAAACACGGTCCGGCGCTGCGGGGACGAAACGCCGGGCTCGCCTGGGATTCTGGCATATGGCTTGCGGCTTGCCACTCAGGGTATACGTGCAAAACAGTGGCACACTGTTTTTTTGTACAGTACAATCCGATGCCATAATCTAGCTCCGCGGCAAAACCCGCAATCCCGCCGAACCAGCATCACCCCGCTACAACATACGTTACAGACCACGTCACAGACGGGACTACAGACAGGACTTTACATGGACGACAAAACCACCAAGGCCGCCGCTTCGGAAAAGGCCAAGGCGCTTGCCGCCGCGCTTTCGCAGATCGAAAAGCAGTTCGGCAAGGGCTCGATCATGCGCTACGGCGACAACGAGGTATCGCACGACATCCAGGTGGTTTCCACGGGGTCGCTCGGGCTGGACATCGCGCTGGGCGTCGGCGGCCTGCCGCGCGGGCGCGTGGTCGAGATCTACGGTCCGGAATCCTCCGGCAAGACCACGCTGACGCTGCAGGTCGTGGCTGAAATGCAGAAGCTCGGCGGCACCTGCGCCTTCGTCGACGCCGAGCACGCGCTCGACGTGCAGTACGCCGCCAAGCTGGGCGTGAACCTGTCCGACCTGCTGATCTCGCAGCCGGACACCGGCGAACAGGCGCTGGAAATCACCGACGCGCTGGTGCGCTCGGGTTCGGTCGACCTCATCGTCGTCGACTCGGTGGCGGCCCTGGTGCCCAAGGCCGAAATCGAAGGCGAAATGGGCGATTCGCTGCCCGGCCTGCAGGCGCGCCTGATGAGCCAGGCGCTGCGCAAGCTGACCGCCACCATCAAGAAGACCAACTGCATGGTCATCTTCATCAACCAGATCCGCATGAAGATCGGCGTGATGTTCGGCAACCCCGAAACCACCACCGGCGGCAACGCGCTCAAGTTCTACTCCTCGGTGCGCCTGGACATCCGCCGCATCGGCTCGATCAAGAAGGGCGACGAAGTCGTCGGCAACGAAACCCGCGTCAAGGTCGTCAAGAACAAGGTCGCGCCGCCGTTCAAGCAGGCCGAGTTCGACATCATGTACGGCGCGGGCATCTCGCGCGAGGGCGAAATCATCGACCTGGGCGTGGCCGCCAACGTGGTGGACAAGTCCGGCGCCTGGTACAGCTACAACGGCAACCGCATCGGCCAGGGCAAGGACAACGTCCGCGAATACCTGAAAGAGCACAAGGAACTGGCCATCGAGATCGAGAACCGCGTGCGCGAGAACCAGGGCATCGTGAGCCGCGCGGCCGAATTCGTGCCCACGGCCGAAGACACGGCCGAGTAAGCCGTCGGTCGGCGGGTCCTGCCCGCCGCCGATCCGGCCCACAGACTCGCGGCAGGCGCCAGCACGGGCCTGCCGTCATTCATGGCAAGCAGGAAACGCATGAGCTGGAAACCGCCGCCCACCTCAGCCGACCGCCTACGCGCCAGGCTCGATGACGAATTCGAAACCGTCGCCAGGCCCGAGGGCCTGCGCCGGACTTCGGACGCCCGGCGGGAGCAGGCGCAGGATGCCGAAGACGACGCCAAGCCGGCCGCCCGCAAGGGGCCGTCGCTGAAGATGCGCGCCGTGGGCTATCTGTCGCGGCGCGAGCACGCGCGCGGCGAACTGGCCCGCAAGCTGGCCGCCCATGCCGAGGACCCGGCCGAGGTCGAGGCCGTGCTCGACTCCCTCGAAAAAGAAGGCTGGCTGTCCAACGAACGCTTTGCGCAGGGCCTGGTCCACCGGCGCGCGGCGCGCCAGGGCACGGCGCGCATCGTCCAGGAACTGCGCCAGCATGGGGTGGACGACAACCAGGTCGCCGAACTGCGCGACCAGCTGCGCGCCACCGAATACGAGCGCGCCCTGGAAGTCTGGAAAAAGCGTTTCCAGGCCCGGCCGCAAGACCGCGCGGCCTACGCCAAGCAGGCGCGTTTCCTGGCCAGCCGCGGCTTCGCGCACGACGTGATCCGCCGCATCCTCGGCGAAGGCGACGAGGACTGAGCCGGCCGGCTATTTCGCCGACTTGATCCCGGACAGCGTCCTGAAGCACACGTCGCGCGTGATGGTCAGGAATTCATCGATGTACGACGCGTCCGTGTCCTCGCTGCGCACCGTGGCGTAGAGCGTGCGCCATACGCCTTGCGGCCCCAGCCGGCACAGGCGCAGCCACCCCTGGTTCATGTATTCCGTCAGCGCCCAGTTGGGCAGGGCGGCCACGCCGCGGTTGCTGGCCACCAGTTGCGCGATGATGGGCGTCAGCTCCGCCTTGCGCACGGCCGCGGGCTCCACGTCGGCCGGGTCGAGAAAGGCCGTGAAGACGTCCAGGCGTTGCCGGTCCACCGGATAGGTGATGAGGGTCTGGTCGGCCAGCTGCTCGGGCAGCACGAACTTGCTGCCCGACAACGGATTGGAGTCCGAGACCGCCAGCACCAGCTCGTACTTGAACAGCGGCAGGTATTGCACGGCTTCCAGCGGCTGCGGGTCCGAGGTGATGACCAGGTCGAGGTCGCCGCGCACCAGCGCGGGCAGCGGCGCGAACGAAAACGCGGCCGACAGATCCAGCGCCACGTCCGGCCACTGCACGCGGAACGCGTCCAGCGCCGGCATCAGCCACTGAAAGCAGGAATGGCAGTCGATGGCCAGGTGCAGCCGCCCGCTGCGGCCGGCCGCCAGCCGCTGCAGCTCGCGCTCGGTGGCGCGGATGCGGGGCAGCACCTCGTCGGCCAGCGCCAGCACCCGCAGCCCGGCCGTGGTCAGCCGGGCCGGCCGGGTGCGGCGGTTCAACAGCGGCGTGCCCAGCCGGGTTTCGAGGTCGCGCAACTGGTGCGACAGGGCCGATTGGGTCAGGTGCAGGCGTTCGGCGGCCTCTTGCAGGCTGCCGCCTTCGCGGATGGCCGTCAGCGTTTCCAGGTGGCGGATTTCGAGCATGGGAATACGGGCAAATGGAATAAGCGCATATTCTATGAGATTTCCTCATGTTATGAATGTAGAGATTGATTTTGACTCATATTGGTTTGGCCTCAGAATAACCGTCACTTGAACAAAATTTGTTATCCGACGGTATTGCCATGACTATCATTCATAATCTGGGGTTCCCCCGCATCGGCGCCCAGCGCGAACTCAAACGCGCCGTCGAGGCCTATTGGGCGGGCAAGCAAAGCGCCGCCGAACTCGAGCAGACCGGCCGCGAGCTGCGCGCCCGCCACTGGCAGCTGCAGGCCGACAGCGGCCTGGCCTTCCTGCCCGTGGGCGATTTCGCCTGGTACGACCAGATCCTGGAATGGACCGCGCTGCTGGGCGCCGTGCCCGCGCGCTTCGGCCAGAAGGACGGTGAACCGGTTTCGCTGGACACGCTGTTCCGCATGGGCCGCGGACGCGCGCCGTCGGGCAAGCCCGCCGCCGCATGCGAAATGACCAAGTGGTTCGACACCAACTACCACTACATCGTGCCGGAACTGGTCCCCGGCCAGACCTTCCGCATCGCCCGCGAATCGCTGTTCGAGCAGATCCGGGAAGCCCAGGCGCTGGGCCATGCCGTCAAGCCGGTGATCCCGGGCCCGCTGACCTGGCTGTACCTGGGCAAGGGCGACGCCTACGCCGAAGGCGCGGCCGACGAGCGCAAGCTGCAGCTGCTGGCCGCGCTGCTGCCCGTCTACCAGGAGGTGCTGGCGCGCTTCGCCCGGCTGGGCGTGCAATGGGTGCAGATCGACGAGCCCATCCTGGCGCTGGACTTGCCGCCAGCCTGGCGCGACGCTTTCGGCGCGGCCTACGCGGCGCTGTCGGCCAGCCCGGTCAAGCTGCTCGCCGCCACCTATTTCGACGGCCTGAAAGACAATCTCGCCACCGCGCTGGGCCTGCCCGTGGCCGGCCTGCACGTGGACCTGGTGCGCGCGCCCGAACAGCTGGTGCAAGTGGCCGCCGGCCTGCGCGGCGACCAGGTGCTGTCGGCCGGCGTCATCAACGGCCGCAACATCTGGCGCACCGACCTGGACGCCGCCATCGCCGCGCTGGCGCCGGTCAGGCGGCAGCTGGGCGAACGGCTGTGGCTGGCGCCGTCGTGCTCGCTGCTGCACGTGCCGGTGGATCTGGCGCACGAAACCGAACTGGACGCCGAACTCAAGAGCTGGCTGTCCTTCGCCGCCCAGAAACTGGACGAGCTGAGCCTGCTGGGCCGTGCGTTGGACGGCGGCGAAGCCGCGGCCGTGCAGGAAGCCCTGGCCAGCCAGCGCGCCGCGCTGGCCGCGCGGCGCTCCTCGGCCCGCATCCACAACCCGGCGGTCGCCCGGCGCATGGCCGCCGCCGCCGAGGTGTCGCGCGAGCGCGCGCCGTTCGCCGGCCGCATCGCCCGCCAGCAGGAACAACTGGGCCTGCCGGCCTATCCGACCACGACCATCGGCTCGTTCCCGCAGACCGCCGAAATCCGCGCCCTGCGGCGCGACTGGAAGGCCGGCGCGCTGACCGACTCGGCCTACGAAAACGCCATCCGCAAGGAGATCGAGGAAGTCATCCGCTTCCAGGAAAAAGTGGGCCTGGACGTGCTGGTGCACGGCGAGCCCGAGCGCAACGACATGGTGGAATACTTCGGCGAACTGCTGGCCGGCTTCGCGTTCACCAGGAACGGCTGGGTCCAAAGCTACGGCTCGCGCTGCGTCAAGCCGCCCATCATCTTCGGCGACGTGGCCCGCCCGGCGCCCATGACCGTGGGCTGGTCGTCGTACGCGCAGTCGCTGACCGACAAGCCGGTCAAGGGCATGCTGACCGGCCCGGTCACCATCCTGCAATGGTCCTTCGTGCGCGACGACCAGCCGCGCGAGCAGACCTGCCGCCAGCTGGCGCTGGCGCTGCGCGACGAAGTGGTCGACCTGGAGGCCGCCGGCATCAGCGTGATCCAGATCGACGAGCCCGCCATCCGTGAAGGCCTGCCGCTGCGCCGCGCCGACTGGCAGGCCTACCTGGACTGGGCGGTGGACTGCTTCCGCCTGTCCACCGCCGGCGTGCGCGACGAAACCCAGATCCACACCCACATGTGCTATTCGGAGTTCAACGACATCATCGAATCCATCGCCGCGATGGACGCCGACGTCATCACCATCGAGACCTCGCGCTCCAACATGGAACTGCTCAAGGCCTTCGAGGACTTCCGCTATCCGAACGACATCGGCCCGGGCGTGTACGACATCCATTCGCCCAACGTGCCCGAGGTGGACTGGATGGTCGGCCTGATGGAGAAGGCCGCGGCGCGCCTGCCCAAGGAACGCCTGTGGGTCAATCCGGACTGCGGCCTGAAGACGCGCGCCTGGCCCGAAACCGAGGCCGCGCTCATCGGCATGGTGCAGGCCGCGCGCGCGCTGCGCCAGGCGGCCTGACCGCACCAGCGTCCCCTATTTTCGGGAGCGTCGGACCGCCCGGCGGGGGCAACCCTGCCGGGCGGCTGGTTTCTGGGGGAGTCATAGCCGCCTGCGCTATACTTTCAAGGTTTTGTTGCCGCGCACCATGCGCAGGCCATTTTTGCCTCGCAGGCCCCAGCATGCCCTTGCCACCGCCGGATTACCCTCGCCAGCCCCTGCACACGCGTTCCATACGCGTGCAGTCGTACGCGCGCGACGACGGTCTGTGGGATCTGGAAGCCGAACTGATCGACGTCAAGGCGTACGATTTCCCCAAGCGCGACGGCGAGATGTTCAAGGCCGGGCAGCCCATCCACCACATGCACCTGCGCATCACCATCGACGCGAATTTCGAGATCGTGGCCGCGCAGGCCGTCTATGACGCCGCGCCTTACGGCGCGCATTGCATGGCCATCGAACCGGCTTACACTGATTTGGTCGGCATGAACCTGCTCAAGGGGTTTCGCCGACAGGTCAAGGAGCGGTTCGGGCACGTGGAGGGCTGTACTCACATGACCGAGCTGTCGCAGGTGCTTCCCACCGCGGCGGTCCAGACCATGGCCAACCGCCGGCGGCAGGAAAACAACCCGAACCGGCGTCCATTCCAACTGGACGGCTGCCATGCGCTCAGCACCGGCGGCCCGGTCGTGGCTGAGCACTATCCCAAGTGGTACACCGGGGGTAGCGCTGAGGCATCGGCCGATTCGGCTACCGATTCACCCTCTCTTACTCATACGTCCTGACAGGTAACACATGAAAATCCACGAGTATCAAGGCAAGGAACTGCTGAAGCAATTTGGCGTCCCGGTGCCGCGCGGGATCCCCGCTCTTTCCGTCGACGAGGCCGTGGCTGCCGCTGAAAAGCTGGGTGGACCGGTGTGGGTCGTCAAGGCGCAAATTCACGCGGGCGGCCGCGGCAAGGGCGGCGGCGTGAAGCTGGCCCGCTCGATCGAGGACGTGCGCAAGCTGGCCTCCGAAATCCTGGGCATGCAGCTGGTCACGCACCAGACCGGTCCGGAAGGCCAGAAGGTCCGCCGCCTGTACATCGAAGAAGGCGCGGACATCCAGAAGGAATACTACGTGTCGCTGGTCACCGACCGCGCCACCCAGAAGGTCGCCTTCATCGCCTCCAGCGAAGGCGGCATGGACATCGAGGAAGTGGCCCACTCCACCCCCGAGAAGATCATCACCGAATACATCGATCCGCTGACCGGCCTGTCGGCCGAACAGGCCACCAAGATCGCCAACGCGATCGGCCTGCCCGCCGACTCCACCGCCCAGGCCGTGGACGTGTTCCAGAAGCTGTACCAGTGCTACATGGACACCGACGCCTCGCTGGTCGAGATCAACCCCCTGAACCGCGACAGCAAGGGCAACATCATCGCCCTGGACGCCAAGTTCAACTTCGACTCCAACGCCCTGTTCCGCCACCCGGAAATCGTCGCCTACCGCGACCTGGACGAAGAAGATCCCGCTGAAATCGAAGCCAGCAAGTTCGACCTGGCCTACATCCAGCTCGACGGCAACATCGGCTGCCTGGTCAACGGCGCCGGCCTGGCCATGGCCACCATGGACACCATCAAGCTGTTCGGCGGCGAGCCGGCCAACTTCCTGGACGTGGGCGGCGGCGCCACCGCCGAGAAGGTCACCGAAGCCTTCAAGATCATGCTCAAGAACAAGGGCGTGAAGGCCATCCTGGTCAACATCTTCGGCGGCATCATGCGCTGCGACGTCATCGCCGAAGGCGTGATCGCCGCATGTAAGGCTGTCAACCTGAACGTTCCGCTGGTCGTCCGCATGAAGGGAACCAACGAAGAACTCGGCAAGAAGATGCTGGCCGACTCCGGTCTGCCGATCATCAGCGCCGACACGATGGCTGAAGCCGCCACCCGCGTCGTAGCCGCCGTCAAGTAAATATGCCCCCACGCCGCGCCCTTCGGCTTGCTGCCCCCCAAGGGGGCGTCCTGCACCTTGGGGCGGCCCGGCGGTACAAAGAAAATCCAAGGATTCACAAATGTCGATTCTGATCAACAAGGACACCAAGGTCATCACCCAGGGCATCACGGGCAAGACGGGCCAGTTCCACACCCGCATGTGCCGTGAGTACGCCAACGGCAAAGCCGCCTTCGTGGCCGGCGTGAACCCCAAGAAGGCCGGCGAGGACTTCGAAGGCGTGCCCATCTTCGCTTCGGTCAAGGAAGCCAAGGCTGACACCGGCGCGACCGTCTCCGTCATCTACGTGCCGCCGGCTGGCGCCGCCGCCGCCATCTGGGAAGCCGTCGAAGCCGAGCTGGACCTGGTCATCTGCATCACCGAAGGCATTCCCGTCCGCGACATGCTGGACGTCAAGAACCGCATGAAGGCCAAGGGCAGCAAGACCCTGCTGCTGGGCCCGAACTGCCCCGGCCTGATCACCCCCGACGAAATCAAGATCGGCATCATGCCGGGCCACATCCACCGCAAGGGCCGCATCGGCATCGTCAGCCGCTCGGGCACCCTGACGTACGAAGCCGTGGCGCAAGTCACCGAGCTGGGCCTGGGTCAATCCAGCGCCGTCGGCATCGGCGGCGACCCGATCAACGGCCTGAAGCACGTCGACGTGCTGAAGATGTTCAATGACGATCCCGACACCGACGCCGTCATCATGATCGGCGAAATCGGCGGTCCGGACGAAGTCAACGCCGCGCAGTGGGCCAAGGACAACATGAAGAAGCCGGTGGTCGGCTTCATCGCCGGCGTCACCGCCCCTCCCGGAAAGCGCATGGGCCACGCCGGCGCGCTGATCTCCGGCGGCGCCGACACCGCCGACGCCAAGCTGGAAGTCATGGAAGCTTGCGGCATCCGCACCACGCGCAACCCCTCCGAAATGGGCAAGCTGCTCAAGTCGGTGCTGTAAGCTTTTCGGCTGCGCACAAAAAAGCGCCCCTCGGGGCGCTTTTTTTTCGTGGTCTTAGGGAAATCCCGTGTCCACGTCACGGCCGGGCAACCATACGGAAAGCTGAACGAAACTATAATGAAAGAAAATCCAGCGCGTACCAAGCAAGAATGCCGTCGAGCTCGCAACCAGGCGGTCAGTACGTTTCAACTTTAAATTCACCCATTCATTTGGTTCGTCCTAGGGGGATCACACCTAGGAAAGAGAGGCATGGAACTCAGTTCAGCGGCATTCTGGATCGCATTGCTCCAGATCATTTGGGTCAACATACTGCTATCCGGCGACAACGCCGTGGTCATTGCGCTGGCGGCGCGCTCGCTACCGCCGACCCAACAAAAGAAAGCGATCGTGATCGGCTCGGCCGCTGCGATCATCATGCGTATCGTGCTGACGCTGGTCGCGGCCAAGCTGCTGCTGCTGCCCTGGCTCAAGCTCATCGGCGCGCTGCTCCTGGTCTATATCGGCGTCACGCTGCTGCTGCCGGAAGGTGAGGAAGACGGCGCGGGCAAGAATCACGGCAATCTGCTGACCGCCATCCGCACCATCATGATCGCCGACCTGGTCATGAGCCTGGACAACGTGGTGGCCGTGGCCGCCGCCGCGATGGGCGATACGACCTTGCTGGTCGTGGGCCTGGCCATTAGTATTCCGCTGGTCATTTTCGGCAGCACGCTGCTGCTCAAGGTCATCGAGCGCTTCCCGGTTATCGTCTGGGTGGGCGCGGCGCTGTTGGGCTTCATCGCCGGCGAACTGCTGGTGGGCGACCCGGCGCTGCAGGAACCGGTGGCGCGCATCGACGCGGCGCTGGGCATGACGCAGCACAACTTCGCGCTGATGACCGGCGCGCTGGGCGCGCTGCTGGTATTGGCGATCGGCAAAGTTTTGCTGATGCGCCAGAAAGCTGACTGAAAGCTGAATTATAATAGTTTGTTGTACTGAATAACCCCGCCGCGCCTGGCGCGGCGGGCTGGCCGGCTCGGGACCGGCCATTCTTTTCATAATGCTCTCCGGGGGTTCATAGTGCTTGAGTTTTTCCAGACGCTGAGTTGGGCAGCGGTATTCCAGATCATCCTCATCGATATCCTGCTCGGCGGCGACAATGCGGTCGTGATCGCGCTTGCCTGCCGCAACCTCGCGCCCAAGCAGCGCATGCAAGGCATTCTGTGGGGCACCGCCGGCGCCATCCTGTTGCGCGTCGTGCTGATCGCCTTTGCCCTGACGCTCCTGTCGATTCCGTTCCTGAAGGTCGTCGGCGGCATCCTGCTGCTGTGGATCGGCATCAAGCTCCTGATCCCCGAAGAGGACGCGCACGGCAACGTGAAGGGCGGCACCTCCATCGCCGCCGCCATCAAGACCATCATCATCGCTGACTTCGTGATGAGCCTGGACAACGTGATCGCCATCGCCGGCGCGGCCCAGAATGCCCACGCCGACCACCAGATCGGCCTGGTCGCCTTCGGCCTGATCGTCAGCGTGCCCATCATCATCTGGGGCAGCACCCTGGTGCTCAAGCTGATCGACCGCTATCCGCTGGTCGTCACCTTCGGCGCCGCGCTGCTGGGCTGGATCGCGGGCGGCATGCTGGTCACCGACGTTGTTGTCGAGCGTCAATTCGGCGTTCAGCCGGCTGCGGTTAAAATCGGCGCAGAAATCATTGGCGCCTTGCTCGTTGTTGTCATTGGACGGTGGCTGGCAAGCCGCAAAAACGCCTCCAAGGAATCAGCACATGAGTCTGCGTAGATCCACCGATCCCCAGCAATCCGAATCGGGCCTGAGCCTGCTTCAAGGCCTGTTCGTGCTGGCCATACTCGGTGTCATTGCGACGGTCGTCGTCTCCAACTTCGTTTGATGACGCCTCGTGTCTCTACCGCAACGCCTGGTCATCGCGACCCGCGCCAGCCGGCTTGCCCTGTGGCAGGCCGAGCATGTGCGCGACCGGCTGCGCACGCTGTACCCGGCGTGCGCGGTTGAACTTCTCACCCTGACGACCCGAGGCGACCAGATCCTCGACCGCACCCTGTCCAAGGTGGGCGGCAAGGGTCTGTTCGTCAAGGAGCTCGAAAACGCGCTGCTCGACGGGCGCGCCGATCTCGCCGTCCACTCCCTGAAGGACGTGCCGGTGGATCTGCAGGCCCCGTTCGAGCTCTGCGCCGTCCTCGATCGCGCCGATCCGCGCGACGCCTTCGTCTCCAACCGCTACGCCTCGCTGGCCGACCTGCCGGCGGGCGCGGTGGTGGGCACCTCCAGCCTGCGGCGCGAATCGCAGATCCGCGCGCGCCATCCGGCGCTGACGGTCAAGCCGCTGCGCGGCAACCTCGACACGCGCCTGGGCAAGCTCGATCGCGGCGAGTACGACGCCATCGTGCTGGCCGCCGCCGGGCTGGAGCGCCTGGGCCTGGCCTCGCGCATCCGCGGCCTGCTCGAACCGGCCGACAGCCTGCCGGCGGCCGGGCAGGGCGCGCTGGGCATCGAAATCCGCGACGACCGCGACGACATGCGCGCCTGGCTGGCCCCGCTGGCCAGCGCCGACACCACCGCCTGCGTGGTGGCCGAGCGCGCCGTATCGCGCAAGCTGGGCGGCTCCTGTCAGGTGCCGCTGGCGGCCTACGCCGAGATCGAGGCGGGCACCCTGTCGCTGCGCGCGCTGGTGGCCTCGCCCGACGGCACGCGCATGGTTCGCGCCGTGCGCAGCGGCCCGGTGGCCGATGCGCAGTCCATCGGCGAGGCGGCGGCGCAGGAATTGCTCGACGCGGGCGCGCAGGACATTCTGCGCGAACTGCTGCAAGACGAAGCCCGGCCGGACTGATGGCCATGACGAGCGCCCCGCGCATCGCCGTGCTGACGCGGCCCGCGGGCCG
Organism: Achromobacter sp. MUI-25009338; assembly: GCF_057359325.1. NCBI lineage: Bacteria > Pseudomonadati > Pseudomonadota > Betaproteobacteria > Burkholderiales > Alcaligenaceae > Achromobacter > Achromobacter sp. MUI-25009338. Next base: position 4,164,132 of record NZ_CM170627.1, on the reverse strand, counting down.
CAACGAGACGCTCGCCGAGCGCCTGCGCGCCGCGGGCTGGACACCCTGCATCCTGCCCGCGCTGGAAATCGAGGCGCTGCCGGCCGAGCCCGGCGCGCTGCCGCGCCCGTCGGACTACGACATGGTCGTGTTCGTCAGCGGCAACGCCGCCAGGCTGTACCTGGAGCAGTGGTTCGAAGCCGACGGCGCGTCGGCCTGGCCGGCCGGCGTGATCGCCGCCACGGTCGGTCCGGCCAGCGCCCGGGCGCTCCGCGAGTCGCCCGCTTTTGGCGCGAATACAACAGTTTTGCATCCATCCGAAAACGCGCCCAGCCATGATTCCGAGGCCCTCTGGGAAGTCCTGCAAGGGCTGCCCGCGCTGCCTCGGCGCGTGCTGCTCGTGCGTGGCACGCAGGGCAGGGACTGGCTGGCCGACAGGCTGCAGGCGCACGGCGCGGCCGTGACGCGCTTTGCGACCTACCTGCGCCGCCCGGCCCGCTGGGACGCCGATCGGCTCTCCCAGCTGCGGCAATGGGCCGCGCAGGGCCTGCGGGCCACCTGGCTGATCACCAGCGGGGAGGGCGCCGACGCGGTGCGCGCGCGCCTGGACGAGGCCGGCCTGGCGCCCTGGTGGGCGCGTTGCGGTTTCGTGCTGACGCATCCCTCGCTGGCGCGGCGCGTGCCGCCGGCCGCGCAAGACGCCGCGGACCGGTCAATGGTAAAAATCTGCTTGCCCAACGACGAGTCGATATTCCAGGCCTTTGTTGCTGCTTGATTCGTTGCTTCGGACCGACACCGAATACAATCGCGTCATGACAGACAAGACTCCCGCTACCGATCCGGTCGTTCCGACGGCCGCCCCGGGCGCAAGCGCGCCCGCATCGGCCCCGGCCGATCCCGTCAAGGCCCGTCCGGCCAAACGCGGCAGTGGCTCCCTGGTCACTGCCCTGGTCATCGTCATCCTGCTGGCTGCCGGCCTGGGCTATGCCCTGTGGAAGCAGCGCACGCAGTTCGTCTCCGCCGGGCGCGAGGTCGCATCGCGGCTCGACACCCTGGCCGCCGACGCGGCCCAGGCCCGCAAGGACACCCGCGAGGCCCTGGCCCTGGCGCAGGCCCAGGCCGGCCGCGTGGCCGAGCTCGAAGCCACCGTGCGCGAAACGCAAAGCCAGTACAACGCGCTGCAGCTGGCCTGGCAGAACTTCAACGACAGCGCCAGCGACGAACTGCTGGCCAACGACATCGAGCGCCTGCTGACCATCGCCAACCAGCAGCTGCGCCTGGCCGGCAACGTCTCCAACGCCATCGTCGCGCTCGAGACCGCGCAGTCGCGCCTGGCGCGCGCCGACCGTCCGCGCTTCTCCACGCTGCAGCAATCCATCAACGGCGACCTGGACCGGCTGCGCGCCGTGTCCACCGTGGATATTCCCGCCCAGTCGGCCCGCATCGAGCGCCTGGTGGCGCTGATCGGCAAGGCGCCGCTGCTGGTGCCCGACGCCGCCGCCCCGGGCGTCGCGCCCGCCGGCGAGGCCCGCCCGGCCGTGGCGGCGCCCTCGGTAGACCCGCAGGCCGGCCTGCCGGCCGACGCGCCCTGGTGGCAGCGCTGGCGCGCCGAGATGGCCTCCTGGCCCGGCCGCGCCGGTTCCGCGCTGGCGCATGAACTCGGCGGCCTGATCACGATCCAGCGCGTCGACGAGCCCGCGGCCCTGCTGCTGTCGCCCGAACAGGCCGACCTCGTACGCGGCTCGCTGCGCCAGCGCCTGCTGACGGCCCAGCTCGCCATGCTGATGCGCCAGCCCTCGGTCTGGAAGAGCGAACTCGACAACGTCGGCACCACGCTGGCCAAGTACTTCGACTCCCGTTCGCCCGACACCGTCGCCGCCCAGGCGCTGGCCCGCGAACTGGCCCAGACCGACATCGCCGTGCGCCTGCCCGACGTGGCCGACAGCCAGGCCGCCGTGGCCGCGCTGCGCGCGGCCGGCTTCAAGACCGGCGAGCAGGACTGAGGCGGCCTATGCGTACCTGGTTCTGGACCCTGCTGCTGGCCGTAGTCGCCGTCGCCCTGGCGGTGGTGCTGCGTTCGCATTCCGGCAACGTGCTGTTGCTGATCTGGCCGTGGCGCATCGAGATGTCGCTGACGCTGGCCGTGCTGCTGATCGTGGCGGCCTTCATCGTGCTGTACGTGGGCCTGCGCCTGCTGGCCTGGCTGCTGGCCATCCCCGACCGCGTGCGGGCCTGGCGCGGCAAGCGCGCGCAGGCGCGCGACCACGAATTGCTGGAGCGCGGCTGGATCGGCCTGCTCGAAGGCCGCTACACCACCGCCGAAAAAGACCTCACCAAGCTGCTGGACCAGACCAAGGTCCGCACCCGCCGCGTGCTCGCCGCCCTGTCGGCCGCCCGCGCCGCGCATGGCCTGGGCGAGTTCGACCGCCGCGACCGCCTGCTGGCGACCGCGCAGGAACAGGCCGGCGCCGAGCCGGGCCTGATCGAGGCCACCGCCACGGTCTCGGCCGACATGCTGCTCGACCAGGGCCGCGCCGAGCGCGCGCTGGCCGTGCTCGAACCGCTGGCCGACGGCGGCGCGCGCCACCTGCACACGATGCGCCTGCTGCTGCGCGCCCACGCCGCGCTGCATCACGACGAAGAGGTCTTCTCGCTGGCCCGCGGCCTGGTGCGCCGCAACGCCATGGCCCGCCCCGAGGCCGACCACCTGATCGACGCCTCCGGCTCGGCGCGCCTGCGCGCCGCCGCGGGCACCGAGAGCTGGCGCGCCATCTGGAAGGACCTGAAGGCCGAAGAGCGCCTGCTGCCCGAAATCGCGCTGGCCGGCGCGGCGGGCTTCGAGGCCGCCGGCGAGGCCAACGAGGCGGCCCGCGTGCTCGAAGCCGCCATCGCCGTGAAGTTCAATCCCGCCCTGGTGGCGGCCTACGCCCGCTGCGAGGCCGAACAGGTCTCGCGCCGCCTGGCGCGCGCCGAAACCTGGCTGCAGCAGCGTCCCACCGATCCCGACCTGCTCACGGCGCTGGGCATGCTGTGCCTGAACGGCCAGCTGTGGGGCCAGGCCGAACGCTATCTGCTGCGCGCCATCAGCCGCCGCAGCGACGCGCAGACCCACGCGCTGCTGGGCAGCCTGTACGACCGCCTCGACCGTCCGGCCGACGCCGTGCGCCACTGGCGCCTGGCGACCGCCGCCAGCATGGCGCTGCCGGTGCTGGCCTCGGACGCCGCGCTGCCGGCCGCGGACACCGGCTCGGACCCGTACCGCGTGGACGCCGAAGGCGGCTATGCGGTGGGCCTGTCCGATGCCGACGGCGACGCCGACGTCGGCGGCGACTATCCCGCGCTGCCGCCGGCGGTGGCGGCCTCCGCCTCCGACTACGTGCTGGACCCCGACGCCCGCGTCAACAAGGAACAGCGCGAGCGCGCGCTCGCGCCGGAAGATGCGCCGCTGGCAGGCGGCAACACCTCCGACATCGACGAGTACTTCGACAGCGCCCCGATCCCGGCGGCCGCTTTCGACGAGCCCGTGCCCACCTACGCGCCGGCCACGCCCGCCGCGCCCAAACCCAAGCCCGCGCCGGCCCCCGCCGGCGTGCCGGCGACCAAGCCGCCGTTCAAGGACGACGGCTCGGTTTGAATATTCCTTCAGACACACAACAAGGTTGAACCATGAGCCTCGATCGCGTCTCCCCCGGCAAGAAGCTGCCGGAAGACTTCAACGTCATCATCGAAATCCCCATGAACGCCGACCCGGTCAAGTACGAGGTCGACAAGGACTCGGGCGCGATTTTCGTTGACCGCTTCATGCTGACCGCCATGCACTACCCGTGCAACTATGGCTACATCCCGCAGACCCTGTCCGAAGACGGCGACCCCGCCGACGTGCTGGTGCTGACGCCGTTCCCGATCCAGATCGGCGCCGTCGTGCGCTGCCGCGCCATCGGCGTGCTGGAAATGGACGACGAGTCGGGCGGCGACGCCAAGCTGCTGGCCGTGCCGATCGAAAAGCTGTACCCCCCGTACCGCAACATCAAGACCTACGAAGACCTGCCGGCCGAGGACATCGCCCGCATCCAGCACTTCTTCGAGCACTACAAAGACCTGGAGAAGGGCAAGTGGGTCAAGGTCAAGGGCTGGAAGGGCCTGGACGCCGCGCACGAGGAAATCGTCCGCAGCGCCGAGCGCTACGCCAAGGGCTGACCGGTTTCCGGGCCGCCGCCGCGGCGGCCCGCGCCTGCGCCGGTTTCCGGCCACGTATTCATCATAGGTTGATTGGACATGGACTACGTATTGCCCCCCCAGCCGCCTGTCGCGGTTCCCGTTGCCGGCAGCGCCGCGTTGTTTCCGGTGCGCCGCGTCTATTGCGTCGGCCGCAACTACGCCGAACACGCCAAGGAAATGGGCTTCACCGGCCGTGAAGATCCGTTCTTCTTCTGCAAGCCCGCCGACGCGGTGCTGAGCGTGGCCGACGGCGAAACCGCCAAGATGCCGTACCCGCCCAAGACCTCCAACCTGCACTACGAGATGGAACTCGTCGTGGTGCTGGGCAAGGGCGGGCGCGACATTCCGGTCGAGCAGGCCAACGAATGCGTGTGGGGCTACGCGCTGGGCCTGGACATGACCCGCCGCGACCTGCAGGGCGAAATGAAGAAGCAGGGGCGTCCCTGGGAAGTGGGCAAGGCGTTCGACCTGTCCGCGCCGCTGGGCCCCATCCATCCGCGCAGCGTCGTGGGCACCCTGGACAAGGGCGCCATCTGGCTGGACGTCAACGGCCAGCGCAAGCAGTCCAGCGACATCTCGCAGATGCTGTGGAACATCCCTGAAAGCATCTCGTACCTGTCCGGCCTGTTCGAACTGCAGCCCGGCGACCTGATCTTCACCGGCACGCCCGAGGGCGTGGGCGCCGTGCTGCAAGGCGACGTCATCACCGGCGGCGTCGAAGGTCTGGGCGAACTGCGCGTCGAAATCGTCTAAATTACGGTCCGAAACCGTTTCACCACCATAGGAGCGCCAGCATGCGCAGCAAGATCGTGCTGACTGCCTTTGTCGTGTTCGGCTTTGTCCTCGCCGGTTGCAACACCGTCGCGGGCATGGGCAAGGACATGTCCAGGGCCGGCAACGCCATCACCAACGCCGCCGACAAGTAATCGGCGGAAGCAGGAAAAAAGCGCCTGGCTTATCGCAAGCCAGGCGCTTTTTTTGTCGGCGGGAGAGGGATTGCGCCGTTTTACAGCACATCCCCCGCATAATCGGCCAGGCGCGAACGCTCGCCGCGTTGCAGGGTGACGTGGCCGGAGTGGGGCCAGCCCTTGAAGCGGTCGACCACGAAGGTCAGGCCCGAGCTGCCCTCGGTCAGGTAGGGCGTGTCGATCTGGGCGATGTTGCCCAGGCAGATCACCTTGGTGCCCGGACCCGCGCGCGTGACCAGCGTCTTCATCTGCTTGGGCGTGAGGTTCTGCGCCTCGTCGATGATGAGGTACTTGTTCAGGAAGGTGCGCCCGCGCATGAAGTTCAGCGACTTGACCTTGATGCGCGAGCGGATCAGGTCCATGGTGGCCGCGCGGCCCCAGTCGCCGTTGCCTTCGCCGTCGCCCATGTTGAGCACGTCGAGGTTGTCTTCCAGCGCGCCCATCCAGGGCAGCATCTTTTCTTCCTCGGTGCCGGGCAGGAAACCGATGTCTTCACCGACCGGCACCGTGACGCGGGTCATGATGATTTCGGTGTAGCGCTTGGTCTCCAGCACCTGCGTGATGCCGGCCGCCAGCGCAAGCAGGGTCTTGCCGGTGCCCGCCTGGCCCAGCAGCGACACGAAGTCGCATTCGGGATTCATCAGCAGGTTCATGGCGAAGTTCTGTTCGCGGTTGCGCGCGGTAATGCCCCAGACGTTGTTCTTGCCATGGGTGTAGTCGCGCAGCGTGGCCAGCACCGCCATCTTGCCGCTGACCTCGCGCACCTGCGCGTACAGCGGCATCTGGCCTTCGAAGTAGACGAACTGGTTGACCACGAACTGCGAACACAGCGGCCCGTGGATGCGGTAGAAGGTGGTGCCGCCCTGCTGCCACGATTCCACGTCCTTGCCGTGCTTGTTCCAGAAGTCCTCGGGCAGCTGCATGACGCCCGAATACATCAGGTCCGAGTCTTCCAGGACGTGGTCGTTGAAGTAGTCCTCGGCGTCCATGCCCAGCGCGCGCGCCTTCAGGCGCATGTTGATGTCCTTGGACACCAGCACGACTTCGCGCTGCGGGTACTTTTCCTGCAGCGCGCGGACCACGCCCAGGATCTGGTTGTCGGCCTTGCCCATGGGCAGGTCCGAGGGCAGGGTGCTGTGGATCGCGGTGGTCTGGAACATCAGGCGCCCGGTGGCGTCCTTGTTGCCCAGCTTGGCCAGCTCCAGGCCCTCGTCGAGCTGGGTGGCGTCCTGCACCAGCGCGTCCAGCGAACGGCTGACCTGGCGCGCGTTGCGCGCCACTTCCGACATGCCTTTCTTCTGGTGGTCCAGCTCTTCGAGCGTCATCATCGGCAGGAAGATGTCGTGCTCTTCGAAGCGGAACAGCGAGCTGGGATCGTGCAGCAGCACGTTCGTGTCCAGCACGAACAGCTTGCGCGGCTCGTTCTGGGCGCGCGGCTTGGCGCGCTTGGCGGGCGTGGCCGCGGGCTTGGCCTGGCGCTGCGCGCGCACGGCAGGCGCCGCCGGAGGAGGCGTCTGGCGAGCGGGCGCGGGAGCCTGCGCCTTGCGGGCGGGGGCAGCCATGCCTTCGAGTTGCGGTTGGACGGCCAGGGCCTCGTCGTCGGTGTCTTCGAGGGCTGGCTGGGCGTTGGACCGCGCAGCGGCGGTCTTGGTGCTGCGGGCCTGCGCCCGGGCGGGCTCGCCCGAGGGGAAGGTCAGGATGGCTGCGGGGCGGGTGGGCAACTTCGGAAGCGGCATATGTGTCACTCTCCTGTGTGGGCCGGCAATAGCGCCTGACGGATCTATCTGTGCTTGCGGCTAGCCGATGCTCTTGGCGGCCTGCAGGACTTCCTTGGCGTGGCCCGGGACCTTCACCCCGCGCCACTCCTGCACCAGCACGCCATAGGCATCGATCAAGAAGGTGCTGCGCTCGATGCCGCGCACCTGCTTGCCATACATGTTCTTCTGCTTGATGACGCCGTACAGGTTGCAGACGGTTTCGTCGGCGTCGGAGATGAGCGGGAAAGGAAGTTCGTATTTGTTCTTGAAGTTCTCGTGCGACTTCAGCGAATCGCGCGAGATGCCGATGACCACGGCGCTGGCCGACAGGAACTCGGCGTGCAGGTCGCGGAAGTCCTGGCTTTCGGTGGTGCAGCCGGGCGTATTGTCCTTGGGATAGAAATACAGGATCACGGCGCGGCCCTGGCATTGTTCGAGGCTGATGGGACCGATGGTGCTTTCAGCGGTGAACAGCGGGGCGGGCTTGCCTATGGTCGGCGTCATTACTGGGATTCTCCGTTGGGAGGGATGAGGGCCACGACGACGCGCCGGCCCTCCGCCATCAGGATGTTGTAGGTGCGCGAGGCGGCGTGGGTGTCCATGGTCTCGACCCCGATGCCCATCGCCAGCAGCGGGCGCAGCACGTCGGGGCGCAGGAACTGCTGCCGGGCGCCGGTGCCCACCAGCAGCACTTCGGGCGCGTTGGCGGGGCGTCCGGGCGCGGACTGGGCTTCGGGCTCGTCCAGGAACGCCATGGGGTCGCGCACGGGCTGGGACAGGCCAGCCGCCTGGAACAAGAGGGTGGAGGTGATGTCGGCCGGGGACTCGACGGGCCATTGGGACACTTCGCCCTCGGGGCCGAACGCGACCGACGAGGAAAAACGTACCTGGTTGACCTCGATATAGCCATCACCGTAGGCGGTGACGGTGTTCAGAGCGGCCGTCGCAGGATCGGTATGCAGCTTCAATAAAAACTCCAGCTTTATGTGCCTGATAATAGCGCATGCGCATTCAACCATGTTGTAGAAAGCGCACGGCCCCCGCCGCGCTTGCGCGCCTTCCGCCGGCAAGGGTTTCGCCTCGGGCCGGCCCCGTTTTTTTCCAATTTGCCGCCTACGCTTCCTTGCGCTAGATTACAGGGTTTTGCTGCGCTGCAAATTCCATGGGCGGCGCGGCATTCTGGCCCTTTTCCCCCACGCGCGACCGCGCCCTGGTTTTTTTGCCCTTTTTCCGCCCCTAAGGATTCCCATCATGAGGAAGTTCTCCCGCATCGAGCGTCTGCCCCCGTACGTTTTCAACATTACCGGCGAGCTCAAGATGGCGGCGCGTAGGCGCGGCGAAGACATCATCGACATGTCGATGGGCAACCCGGACGGCGCGACCCCCAAGCACATCGTCGACAAGATGGTCGAGGCCACCACGCGCCCGACCACGCACGGCTATTCGGTGTCCAAGGGCATCCCGCGCCTGCGCAAGGCCATCTGTGACTGGTACCAGCGCCGCTACGCGGTCGAGTTCGATCCGGATTCCGAGGCCATCGTCACCATCGGCTCCAAGGAAGGCCTGGCCCACCTGATGCTGGCCACGCTGGACCGCGGCGACACCGTGCTGGTGCCCAATCCCAGCTACCCGATCCACATCTACGGCGCGGTCATCGCCGGCGCCAACATCCGTTCCGTGCGCATGACGCCGGGCGTGGACTTCTTCGAGGAACTGGAACGCGCCGTGCGCGAATCGATCCCGAAGCCCAAGATGATGGTGCTGGGCTTTCCCAGCAACCCGACCGCGCAATGCGTGGACCTGTCGTTCTTCGAACGCGTGGTCGCGCTGGCCAAGGAGCACGACATCCTGGTCGTGCACGACCTGGCCTACGCCGACATCACCTTCGACGGCTACGTGGCGCCGTCCATCATGCAAGTGCCCGGCGCGCGCGACGTCGCCGTCGAGTTCTTCACGATGAGCAAGAGCTACAACATGGCCGGCTGGCGCATCGGCTACATGGTCGGCAACCGCGAGCTGGTCAATGCGCTGGCGCGCATCAAGAGTTATCACGACTACGGCACGTTCACGCCGATCCAGGTGGCTTCCATCGCCGCGCTGGACGGTCCGCAGGATTGCGTGAACGAGATCGTGGCGCAGTACCAGAGCCGCCGCGACGTGCTCGCGCGCGGCTTGCATGAAGCAGGTTGGAATGTGGAGATTCCGAAGGCGTCCATGTACATCTGGGCGCAAATCCCCGAACCCTACAGGGCGATGGGCTCTTTGGAATTCGCCAAGCGCGTCCTGTCGGACGCGAAAGTGGCCGTGTCCCCCGGGATCGGCTTCGGCGAGTACGGCGACGAATACGTGCGCTTCGCCCTGATCGAAAACGAGCAGCGCACCCGCCAGGCGGTGCGCGGCATCAAGGATATGTTCCGCAAGGACGGAGGGCTGTAGGCCCACCACCGAAGCGCCTGCGGCGCTTCCCCCTCTAGGGGGCATGCCTGCGGACCGGCGGAGCCGGATCCGCGGCATCCCGATCTCGGAGGGCACCCGTTCCGCATTATGGAGAACTGAAGATGAATTCCCCTCAACGTCCGCCTGCTGAGGGCGCGGCGATGAATCCGATGAAAGTCGGCCTGCTGGGCCTGGGCGTGGTGGGTGGCGGCACGTGGTCCGTGCTGTCGCGCAACGCTGAAGAAATCGCGCGCCGCGCGGGCCGGCGGATCGAAGTGACGCGCGCCGCCGTGCGCGACGTGGCCAAGGCGCGCACGCGCGTGGGCGACGCGCTGCTGGTCGATACCGACGTGCACGCGCTGGTGCGCGATCCGGAAATCGACATCGTGGTCGAACTCATCGGCGGCGACACGCTGGCGCGCGAGCTGGTGCTCGAAGCCATCGCCAACGGCAAGCACGTGGTGACGGCCAACAAGGCGTTGCTGGCCAAGCATGGCAACGAGATCTTCGCCGCGGCGCACGAGCGCGGCGTGATGGTGACGTTCGAAGCCGCCGTGGCCGGCGGCATTCCCATCATCAAGGCGATCCGCGAGGGCCTGACCGCCAACCGCATCCAGTGGGTGGCCGGCATCATCAACGGCACCACCAATTTCATCCTGTCGGAAATGCGCTCGCGCGGCCTGCCGTTCGCCGACGTGCTGGCCGAGGCGCAGCGCCTGGGCTACGCCGAGGCCGATCCCACTTTCGACGTGGAAGGCGTGGACGCCGCGCACAAGCTGACGCTGCTGGCCTCGCTGGCCTTCGGCGTGCCGGTGCAGTTCGACCGCGCCTACATCGAAGGCATCTCGCAGCTGGCCGCCGAGGACATCGAGCATGCCGAGCGCCTGGGCTACCGCATCAAGCTGCTGGGCGTGACCAAGCGCCGCCCCGACGGCATCGAGCTGCGCGTGCATCCGGCGCTGGTGCCGTCCGAGCGCCTGCTGGCCAACGTCGAGGGCGCCATGAACGCCGTGCTGGTCAAGGGCGACGCCGTCGGCCCCACGCTGTACTACGGCCAGGGCGCGGGCGAAGAGCCCACCGCCTCGGCGGTCGTGGCCGACCTGGTCGACGTGACCCGCCTGCACACCGCCGACCCCGGCAACCGCGTGCCGCACCTGGCGTTCCAGCCGGACGCCATGTCGGACACGCCGATCCTGCCCATCGAGCAGGTCAGCACTTCGTACTACCTGCGCCTGCGCGTGGACGACCAGCCCGGCGTGCTGGCCGACATCGCGCGCATCCTGGCCGACCGCTCCATTTCGATCGGGTCGATGATCCAGCAGCCCTCGCACATCGGCGGCGCGGATATCATTTTCCTGACGCACGAAGCGGTCGAAGGCAATGTCAACCAGGCGATCGAACGCATCGAGGCGCTGCCGTTCGTGCGCTCCAAAGTTACGCGCCTGCGCGTGGAACACCTCGTATGAAATACATCTCCACCCGCGGCGGCATGAAGCCGCTGGAATTCTCCGACATCCTGCTCGAAGGCCTGGCGCCCGACGGCGGCCTGGCGGTGCCCGAGCAGTTGCCCCAGGTTTCGGCCGAGACGCTGGAATCCTGGCGCGGCCTGTCGTACGCGGACCTGGCGTATGAAGTGCTGTCGCGCTTCGCCACCGACATTCCCGCCGACGATCTGCGCCGCCTGACCCGCGCCGCGTACACGCAGGAGATCTTCAACAGCGAAGACATCGTCCCGCTGCGCCCGCTCGACGGTGGCCTGTCGCTGCTGGGCCTGTCCGAAGGGCCGACGCTGGCCTTCAAGGACATGGCCATGCAGTTCCTGGGCCAGGTGTTCGAATACGTGCTGGACAAGCGCGGCACCACGCTGAACATCGTGGGCGCCACGTCGGGCGACACCGGCTCGGCGGCCGAGTACGCGCTGCGCGGCAAGCGCGGCGTGGCGGTGTTCATGCTGTCGCCGCACGGCCGCATGAGCGCCTTCCAGCGCGCGCAGATGTATTCGCTGCAGGACGAGAACATCCACAACATCGCGGTGCGCGGCGTGTTCGACGAGGCCCAGGACATCGTCAAGTCGCTGGCCGGCGACCTGGCGTTCAAGACCAAGTACCGCCTGGGCGCGGTCAATTCCATCAACTGGGCGCGCATCGCGGCCCAGGTGGTGTACTACTTCCACGGCTGGCTGCGCGCTTCTGATAAGCCTGGCCAGCAGGTCTCGTTCGCCGTGCCCTCGGGCAACTTCGGCAACATCCTGTCGGGCCACATCGCGCGCGGCATGGGCCTGCCGATCCGCCGCCTGGTGCTGGCCACCAACGAGAACAACGTGCTGGAGGAGTTCTTCCGCACCGGCGTGTACCGCCCGCGGCCCGCGGAACAGACCTACGCCACGTCCAGCCCCTCGATGGACATCTCGCGCGCCTCGAATTTCGAGCGCTTCGTGTTCGACTTGGTCGGCCGCGACGCCGGCCGCGTCCAGGCCTTGTGGCAGGCGCTGGCGCGCGACGGCTCGTTCGACCTCTCCGACCTGCTGCCGCAGTTCGAGTCGCGCTATGGCTTCGTGTCGGGCGCCAGCACCCACGAGGACCGGCTGGCCACGATCCGCTCGGTCTACGACGCCACCGGCGTGCTGGTCGATCCGCACACGGCCGACGGCGTCAAGGTCGCGCGCGACTTCGTCGAGCCGGGCGTGCCCATGCTCGTGCTGGAAACCGCGCTGCCGGCGAAGTTCTCGGAAACCATCGAAGCGGCGCTGGGCCGCCCGGCCACGCCGCCGGGCAATCTGGCCGACCTGGAATCGCTGCCGCAGCGCGTGGCCGTCATGGACTGCGACCCGGCCGAGGTGCGCCGCTATATCGAGGCCCACGCCAAGGTGTAAAGGCCGCTTGCCGCTTGTGTGAGTGTGCAACCCCTCGCTGGCCCGGCCGGCGAGGGGTTTTTCGTTTGCGCGGCGGCGATCGCCCAGGGCGCAGCGGGAAATGAAATCGGGGCCGGGTGGATTACTTTCTCATGCATTTGGACCACAACCCGTCACGTATGCGGCCGGGGCGTCAGATACAGTAAATCCACATTCATACTCGGAGAACACGCCCATGAATCTGAAGACCATGACGCTGGCCCTGGCTGTGAGCGGATTTGGAGTATTGGCCGGATGCTCGTCTCCCTCGGTCATTCAGCAGCGGGACGGCAGCTCGACCGTGACCCCCGACGAGCCCAGCTACGACAAAGATACCGGCATGTACGAATACGACAAGGACGGCAAGAAGGTCCAGATCAACAAGGATGACGTGAAGTCGATCGAACAGGTGAAGTGACCTTCCGCCGTCCGCGGTAAAGACAAAGCCCCGGCCTGGTGACAGGCCGGGGCTTTGTCATGGGGGGGCGGGAATCAGCCCGCCGCGTCCTCGGCGTGGTAGCGGCCCACGCGCTCGACTTCGTTCTTCGAACCCAGGATCACGCTGACGCGCTGGTGCAGCTTTTCGGGCTGGATGTCCATGATGCGCTGCACGCCGTTGATCGCCGCGCCGCCGGCCTGTTCGACCAGGAAGCTCATCGGGTTGGCTTCGTACATCAGGCGCAGCTTGCCGGCCTTGCCCGGCTCGCGCGCGTCCCAGGGGTACATGAAGATGCCGCCGCGGGTCAGGATGCGATGCACGTCGGCCACCATCGAGGCGATCCAGCGCATGTTGTAGTCCTTGCCCAGCGGGCCGGTGGAACCGGCCAGACAGTCGTCGATGTAGCGCTTGACCGGGGGAGCCCAGTGGCGCATGTTGGACATGTTGATGGCGAATTCCTTGGTGTCCTCGGGCACGCGGATGTCCTCGTGGGTCAGCACCCACGAGCCCATTTCGCGGTCCAGCGTAAAGCCCACCACGCCGTTGCCGATGGTCAGCACCAGCATGGTCTGGGGGCCGTACACCGCGTAGCCCGCCACGACCTGCTTGTTGCCGGGCTGCAGGAAATCCTGCTCGCACACCGGCGCGCCGGAGACGTTGTGGGGGGCGTGCAGCACCGAGAAGATGGTGCCGATGGAAACGTTGACGTCGATGTTCGACGAGCCGTCCAGCGGATCGAACAGCAGCAGGTATTCGCCCTTGGGATAGCGGTTCGGGATCAGATGGATGGTTTCCATTTCCTCCGAGGCCATGGCCGCGAGGTGGCCGCCCCATTCATTGGCTTCGAGCAGGATTTCGTTGGACAGCACGTCCAGCTTCTTCTGCACTTCGCCCTGGACGTTCTCGCTTTCCAGGCTGCCGAGCACGCCGCCGAGCGCGCCCTTGCTGACGGCATGGCTGATGGCCTTGCAGGCGCGCGCCACGACTTCGATGAGCAGCCGCACTTCCGGCGCCAGGGCTTGGGCGGAGCGTTGCTGCTCCACCAGGTATTGGGTCAGTGTTTTACGTTTCAAAAGAATCTCCCTATGCGGCGAATTCTAACGCCTTCGATACGATTTCCTGCACGTTGCGCGACAGGCCCTCATGCGCCCGCACGCGCTGCAGCGCGGCCTGCATGGGCGCGCGCAGGGCGGGCACGAAGCGCGACCAGTTGTCCAGCGCGCGGGCCAGCCGGGCGGCGATCTCCGGGTTGAGCGCGTCCAGCGCCAGCACCTGCTCGGCCCAGAACGCGTAGCCCGAACCGTCCGGATGGTGCATGCCGCGGGCGTTGTTCAGGCAGAACTGGAAAATCAGCGCGCGGGCGCGGTTCGGGTTGCGCAGCGTGAACGCGGGATGCTGCATCAGCTCGCGCGCCGTCTGCACGGTAGTCGAACGCGCGCTGGCCTGCAGCGCGAACCATTTGTCCACCACCAGCGGGTTGTCGCGCCATTTGTCGTAGAAGGCGGCCAGCGCCTGCTGCGGAAACTCGCCCTGGCCGAAATTGATCAGGGCCGACAGCGCCGCCATGCTGTCGGTCATGTTGCCGGCCTGGCCATAGAGCTGTTCGGCCAGGCGCTGGGCATCGGTCTCGCCGGCGGCCATGAGGTGGCTGAGCGCCAGATTCTTCAGCGCGCGCCGCCCGGCCGGGACCGGGGCCGGGCTGTACTCGCCCGGCGTCTGGTTGGCCTCGAAGGCCTGCCGGAATTCGGCGGCCAGCTGGCGGCCCAGTTCGGCGCGCAGGAAGTCGCGGGCCACGGCCAGGGCCGGCGGGTCTACCTGGCGCATGCGTTCGGCCAGCGTCTTTTCCGAGGGCAGCGCCAGGGCGCGGGCGCGGTAGGCGGCGTCGAGCGCCGGATCGGTCAGCAGCGCGCGCCAGGTGTCGATGAAGGCCGGGTCGGCCTGCAGCGTGCGGCCGGCCTGGCGGGCCTCGGCCAGGGCCAGGATCTGGCGCGTGGCGAACTCCTGGCCCGCTTCCCAGCGCGCGAACGGATTGCCGTCATGCGCCGACAGCAGGGCCAGCTCTTCGTTGGTCCAGCCGTATTCCACGATCACCGGGGCCGAGAAGTCGCGCAGCAGCGACGGCACCGGACGTTCGGCGATGTCCTCGAAGACCCATTGCTGGCTTTGCTCGGTCAGTTCCAGCAGGGCGGTTTCGGTGGTGTTGCCTTCGTGGCGCAGCGGCAGGGCGCGGCCCTGGCGGTCCAGCAGGCCGATGGCGAACGGAATGTGGAAGGGCGCCTTGACGTAGTCGGCGCCGGCTTTCTTCTCGACGCCTACCGGCGGGCAGGCCTGGGTCAGCGTCACGGTGCAGCGGCGCGCGGCGGCGTCGTGGTCGAGCTTGACCGTCACGCGCGGCGTGCCGGCCTGGCGATACCAGCGGCGGAATACGGACAGGTCGCGCCCCGGGTGCTGGCGCACGTACACGGACTCCATCGCGGCGACGAAGTCGTCGCAGGTCACGGCCTGGCCGTCGTGGCGGCGGAAGTATTCGTCCATGCCGGCGCGAAAGCCCGCCTCGCCCAGCAGCGTGTGCTGCATGCGGATGACCTCGGCGCCTTTCTCGTACACGGTGGCGGTGTAGAAATTGCCGATCTCCTGGTAGCTTTCCGGGCGGATCGGGTGGGCCATGGGCCCGGCGTCTTCCGGGAACTGCGCGGCGCGCAGCGCCACCACGTCGTCGATGCGCTTGACGGCGCGGGCGCTGGCGGCGGCCGCGGCCTCCATGCCGTCGGCCATCATGTCGGCGCTGAATTCCTGGTCGCGGAAGACGGTCAGGCCTTCTTTCAGGCTCAGCTGGAACCAGTCGCGGCAGGTCACGCGGTTGCCGGTCCAGTTGTGGAAGTATTCATGGCCGATGACGGATTCGATGCCTTCGTAATTGGCGTCGGTGGCGGTGTCGGCGTCGGCCAGCACGTAGGCGGCGTTGAAAATGTTCAAGCCCTTGTTTTCCATCGCGCCCATATTGAAATCATGGACGGCCACGACCATGAAGCGGTCCAGGTCCAGCTCCAGGCCGAAACGGTTTTCGTCCCAGCGCAGCGCGCGCACCAGCGAGTCCAGCGCCCATTCGGTCTTGGTCTCGGAGCCGGGATCGCTGTAGACCTGCAGCAGCACGTCGCGGCCGCTGGCGGTCTTGACCGTGGTTTCGCGATGCGTGAGCTTGCCGGCCACCAGGGCGAACAGATAGCAGGGCTTGGGGAACGGGTCTTCCCATTCGACTTCGTTGCGCCCGTCGGGCAGCTGGCGCGAGGCGACCAGGTTGCCGTTGGACAGCAGCACCGGATAATCGGGCAGGGCGCGCAGGGTGACGCGGTAGCGCGACATCACGTCGGGCCGGTCGGCGAACCAGGTGATGCGGCGGAATCCCTCGGCCTCGCACTGCGTGAAGAAATTGCCGCCGGACACGTACAGGCCCATCAGCGTGGAATTGGCCGAAGGCTTGCAGCGGCTGACGATTTCCACCGTGGCGCTGGCAGGCAGCCCCAGCAGTTCGAGGCGGCGCTCGGAAAGGCGGTAGCGTTCGGCCGGCAACGCCGCGCCATCCACCGCTACCGAGACGAGTTCCAGCTCTTCGCCGTCGAGGACCAGCGCCGCGTCGGCGCCGGCGTCGGGCTTGCGGCGCACCTGCATGGCGCAGCGCACTTCGGTCGCGTCGGGCGCGAGGTCGAAGGCGAGCGCGACTTCGGGAATATCGTAGGGGTAGGGCTGGTAATCCTTGCGATAAACGGTTACGGGCGTGTCGGTGCGCATGGGATTTCAGTCCTGTTATGAACGAGGGCCCTATTGTAGTGGCTGGACCCGCCGGGCCGCCTGAACCTTATGGATTACCGTAAACTTTTCAGGTGCGGACCGGTCAAACCGCAGTAAATGGCGCCGCCGTGCGGAAGGAGTAGCAGAATGTCCAAGTCATCCATGTTCAATGCGGGCCGCTGGGCCGGCGTGCTCGCCGTGGCGGGGGCGCTTGCGTTGACGGGCTGCGCCGCTCCCACGGTATCGGCGCGGGTGACGTCATTTCAACAATGGCCCGCGGGCGTGGAAGGGCAGACCTACCGCTTCGTGCCGGCCGATGCCTCGCAAAACAATAATCTCGAATATCAGTCGTACCAGGACATGGTGCGCGCCGGCATCGGCGCAACCGGCCTGGTCGAGGCGCAGCACGGCGCCAAGAGCCGTTTCGATGTCTCGTTCCGTTACGGAACCACGCAGACCCAGGTAATGGTGCGGCGTGCGTATGACCCGTATTTCTACGGCGGCTACGGCTATGGCGGCTACGGCGGTTTCTACGGCCCCGGCCCCTGGGGCCCGGGCTTCTGGGGTCCCGACTGGGTGGACGTGCCGATGGTGGTCCAGCGCAATTCGCTCACGCTGCAGATCTACGATACCCAGCGCGGCGGCGCCGAGGTATACCGTTCGACCGCATACATATTGAGCGAGCGCGACGATTTCACGCGCACCATGCCGTATCTGGTGCGTGCAATATTTGATAATTTCCCTGGAAATAATGGCGCCGAGCGCGAGATCAAATTTCCCACGCAATGAGTCGCGCTCCGAGCATAAATAAAATCGGCGCACCATAATGGTGCGCCGATTTTATTTCTTACTGCCGGATAGGTTTTATTCTTTGATAAGAAAACTATCGCGGGTGGCGCCGGCGGCTTCTTCGGCGGCCAGCCAGCGCGGCGCCTTGCCGCGGCCGCTCCAGGTTTCGCCGGTTTGCGGATGGCGGTACTTGGGCGCGACGGCGCGCTTGGCGGCGGTGGCGGGGCGCGCAGCGGCGCCAGCCTTGCGGCGGCCGCCGGCGGCGCGGCCGGGCTTGGCGGCGCCATAGGCTGCAATGATCTCCTCGGGCGTGATGTCGTACTCGCGCATCGAGGTGATGATCGAGTTGATCACGGGCTTGCGACGTTTGGTTTGGAGGATTTCAGCCTTCTTCTGGAGCTTGTTGATCTCTTTTTCGATCTTTGCTTGCAGTGCTGCGTAGGTTTCTCGGGCCATGGTTTATTCCTGATTATGGAACTGCTTTTAATCGCCGGCGAAGTTATGTGTAATTGTTGTGCCTCGCATAATACATAAATTGCGTCCTGATTTCCTTGTTTTAGGACTAATTACTTTGTATCAAAAGGGTCGGGCGATCTTTAAACTTATCCATATCGCCGCGGCGGACGCCGGCGGGAATGAATATTCGCAGATATGGGACAACTTGAAACATATGGAGTTCCACTACGTGGACACTGAATGACGCCACATATTTGCACAAGTAGTCAGATGACTTGTCATGATAGTTACCGTTTAATCGCCGGCGAGGGTGAATCCGCTGGGGCGCGCGCCGGGCATAATGGCGTCGCGCACGGCGATTTCATTTTCATGTCAAGTTGTACGATGAGCTGGCGTAATCCATCCAAACCCACAAATTTGCTTAACTTGATAGTTAATGTCCCGCCCCCATATGGGATGGGCGGATAATCCTTGCGGCGGCCGCGACGCCGGGGCCGAGTCGGCGGTACGATACGGTCTTGAGCGCCATTGCAGGCGCGCGTCTCCACGCCGCCGTCCCTGAACAGAGTCCCATGAAAATCATCGATCCCGCCATTGCTTCCCTCGCCACCGCCAAATCGCTGCTGCTCGACCCCTGGGGGCTGACCGAGGCCGATATGGCGCGTGCGCTGGGTGAAATCTTCACCCACAAGGTCGACTACGCCGACCTGTATTTCCAATACACGCGCAGCGAAGGCTGGAGCCTGGAAGAGGGCATCGTCAAGACCGGCAGTTTCTCGATCAGCCAGGGCGTCGGCGTGCGCGCCGTGAGCGGCGAGAAAACCGCTTTCGCCTATTCCGATTCGCTCTCGCCCGAAGCGCTGCTGTCGTCGGCGCAGGCCGTGCGCGGCATCGCGCGGCGCGGCGCGGGCAAGGTGAAAGTGGCGGCCCAGGTCGAAGCCGAAACCGGCCGCAGCCTGTATTCCGACATCGACCCCGTGGCCTCGCTCAGCGCGCCCGAGAAAGTCGCCCTGCTCGAACGCGTCGAGCGCATGGCGCGTGCGCGCGACCCGCACGTGATCCAGGTCATGGCCGGCCTGGGCGCCGAATACGACGTGGTGCTGGTGGCCGGCAGCGACGGCCGCCTGGCCGCCGACGTGCGCCCGCTGGTGCGCCTGTCCCTGACCGTGATCGCCGAGCGCAACGGCCGCCGCGAAATGGGCCATGCCGGCGGCGGCGGGCGCCTGGGCCTGGCTTATTTCACCGACGACATGCTGCAGGGCTACGTCGAGCGCGCCGTGCACGAAGCCCTGGTCAACCTCGAGGCGCGACCGGCGCCGGCCGGCGAAATGACCGTGGTGCTGGGTTCGGGCTGGCCCGGCATCCTGCTGCACGAGGCGGTCGGCCACGGCCTGGAAGGCGACTTCAACCGCAAGGGCTCCAGCGTGTTCTCGGGCCGCATCGGCGAGCGCGTGGCTTCCAAGGGCGTGACGGTGGTCGACGACGGCACGATCCCGGACCGCCGTGGCTCGCTCAACATCGACGACGAGGGCAACGCCACCCAGCGCAACGTGCTGATCGAAGACGGCATTCTGCGCGGCTACATGCAGGACACGCTCAACGCGCGCCTCATGAAAACCGCCGCCACCGGCAACGGCCGCCGCGAATCCTTCGCCCACCTGCCGATGCCGCGCATGACCAACACCTACATGCTGGCCGGCGACAAGCCGGCCGAGGAAATCATCTCCTCGGTCAAGCGCGGCCTGTACGCGGTCAATTTCGGCGGCGGCCAGGTCGACATCACCAACGGCAAGTTCGTGTTCTCGGCCTCCGAGGCCTACATGATCGAAAACGGCAAGGTGACCTACCCGGTCAAGGGCGCCACCCTCATCGGCAACGGCCCGGACGCCATGAACCGCGTCACCATGATCGGCAACGACCTGCAGCTGGACTCCGGCGTGGGCACCTGCGGCAAGGACGGCCAGAGCGTGCCGGTCGGCGTCGGCATGCCGACGGTGCGCATGGAGGGTTTGACCGTAGGCGGCACCGCTTGACGGTGCGGACGGGTGCAAGCATCCGGCGAAAACCCGCGTGACGCACGAAAAAATCTGTGCTAGAGTCATTCCCCATGAAATTCGCGTCCCCCGCTTTTTACTTTTACTTTTATGGTTTTCTGAAGCCGCTGGCGGAGGAAGGGACGCGCTCAATCTGAAGTTTGGAAAGAATCCCCCCAAAAAAGCCGCCAGCGAACTGGCGGCTTTTTTTGCGCCGCCGGTTGAGGAACCCCCGGAGGAGTCTCCGGGAGCCTCGGGAACCTTCCCCGCGGCGGGCAACCCAGGAGCAGTACCGTGTCACACAATACCGATGACCTTCGCATTCGAGAAATCAAAGAGCTGAACCCGCCCGCGCACGTCATGCGTGAGTTCGCCTGCACCAAGGAGGCGTCGGACACCGTGTTCGCCGCCCGCCAGGCGATGCACCGCATCCTGCACGGCATGGACGACCGCATGATCGTCGTGATCGGTCCCTGCTCGATTCACGATACGCGCGCGGCCATCGAGTATGCGAAACGCCTGAAACCGGTCCGCGACCGCCTGAGCGCCGACCTGGAAATCGTGATGCGGGTGTATTTCGAGAAGCCGCGCACGACGGTGGGCTGGAAGGGCCTGATCAACGATCCCGACCTGGACGGCAGCTTCGACATCAACAAGGGCGTGCGCGTGGCGCGCGAACTGCTGCTGGACATCAACAGCCTGGGGCTGCCGGCGGGCTGCGAGTTCCTGGACATGATTACGCCGCAGTACATCGCGGATCTGGTCTCCTGGGGGGCGATCGGGGCGCGCACGACGGAAAGCCAGGTGCACCGCGAACTGGCTTCCGGACTGTCGTGTCCGGTGGGATTCAAGAACGGCACGGACGGCAATGTGAAGATCGCGGTCGACGCCATCAAGGCCGCGTCGCAGCCGCATCACTTCCTGTCGGTGACCAAGGGCGGGCATTCGGCCATCGTGTCGACCGCCGGCAACGAGGACTGCCACGTCATCCTGCGCGGCGGCAAGACGCCGAACTACGACGCGCAAAGCGTGGACGCGGCCTGCGCGGACATGGCCAAGGCCGGCCTGGCGCAGCGCGTGATGGTCGACGCCAGCCACGCCAACAGCAGCAAGAAGCCCGAGAACCAGCCGCTCGTCATCGAAGACGTGGCGCGCCAGATGGAAGCGGGCGATGCGCGCCTGGTGGGCGTGATGGTGGAAAGCCATCTGCTGGGCGGACGCCAGGACATGGTGCCGGGCACGCCGCTGGTCTACGGCCAGAGCATCACCGACGGCTGCATCGACTGGGACGCCTCGGTCGCGGTGCTCGAACGCCTGGCCCATGCCGTGCGTGAACGCCGCCGCGTCGCGCTGACCTCGGGCAAGTAAATACGCAACCCGCGCCGCGCGCCGCCCGCCAGCGGCGGTGTGCAGCGCAGCACGCGCGGCGGCGTAGAATATTCGGATTATCGAACCCGAATCCACGCTGACCATGAACGCTTCCCTGCCCGCTGAAACATTGCGCCGTCCGGTGCCGCCCGCCTGTCTGGACGCCCTGCGCGCGCGCTTCGGCGATCGCTTCTCCGAGTCCGCCGCGGTGCGCGAGCACCACGGCCGCGACGAATCCCCTTATGCGGCCATGCCGCCGGATGCGGTGGTGTTCGCGCACACCACCGAGGAAGTGGCCGAGGTCGCCAGGCTGTGCAACGAGCACCGCGTGCCGCTGATTCCGTATGGCGCCGGCTCCTCGCTGGAAGGCCACATCCTGGCGATCCAGGGCGGCGTCTGCCTCGACCTGTCGCAGATGAACAAGGTGCTGGCGGTCAACGCCGAAGACCTGACCGCCACGGTGCAGGCCGGCGTGCTGCGCAAGCAGCTCAACGAAGAGATCCGCGACACCGGCCTGTTCTTCCCGATCGACCCCGGCGCCGACGCCAGCCTGGGCGGCATGGCCGCCACGCGCGCCTCCGGCACCAACGCCGTGCGCTACGGCACCATGCGCGAGAACGTCATGTCGCTGACCGTGGTGACGGCCGACGGGCGCATCGTGCGCACGGCCGGGCGCGCCCGCAAGTCCTCGGCCGGCTACGACCTGACGCGCATCTTCGTCGGCAGCGAAGGCACGCTGGGCATCATCACCGAAGTCACGGTGCGCCTGTATCCGCAGCCCGAGGCGGTGTCCGCCGCGGTCTGCAACTTCCCCACGCTGGACGCCGCCGTGCAGAGCGTGATCGAGATCATCCAGATGGGCGTGCCGGTCGCCCGCGTCGAATTCATGGACGCGGCCAGCGTGCGCGCCGTCAACCTGCACAGCAAGCTGAGCCTGCGCGAAACCCCGCTGCTGGTGTTCGAGTTCCACGGCAGTCCGGCCGGCGTGCAGGAGCAGGCCGAGACCGTGCAGGCCATCACCGCCGAGCACGGCGGCATGGACTTCGAATGGGCCGAGCGTCCCGAAGACCGCAGCCGCCTCTGGACCGCGCGCCACAACGCCTATTTCGCCGGCCTGCAGCTGCGTCCCGGCTGCCGCGCCAGCACCACCGACGTCTGCGTGCCGATTTCGCGCCTGGCCGATTGCGTGCGCGACACCGTCGAGGAACTGGACCGCGCCAGCTTCCCGTACACCATCGTGGGCCACGTCGGCGACGGCAACTTCCACGTGCTGATGCTGCTGGACGCCGACAGCGCCGAAGAATGGCAGGAGTCCGAGGCCATCAACCACAACCTGGTGCGCCGCGCGATCGCCGCCGACGGCACCTGCACCGGCGAGCATGGCGTGGGCCTGCACAAGATGCAGTTCATGGCCGAGGAGCATGGCGAAGACGCGCTGGCGCTGATGCGCAGCCTCAAGCATGCGTTCGACCCGAACAACATCCTGAACCCGGGCAAAATCGTTTCCTGGCAGGGCTGAGGAAACGCAGTTCCGGCGGTCGCGCCTTTACGGCTGGTTACTTCTGAGCCCGCGGAAGACCGCCGGATGCGGGTAAATCCCGGCCTGCTTATGGCCGGCGCTCGCGCTATTGTTGCGCTCATGAATTCATTGGTCGAAACCGGCCTGGCACAAGTGCAGGCGCCTTACTCTTTGCAGCAGCTCATCGAGGCCCTGTCGGCGGCGTTGCCCGCGCACTGCGTGTTGTTCCGCGAAGAGGACACCCGCCCTTACGAGTGCGACGGCCTATCCCTTTATCGCGCGCTGCCGGCGGTCGTGGCCCTGCCCGAAACCGAGGAGCAGGTGCAGGCGGTCATGCGCATCTGCAAGCGCCTGAACGCGCCGCTGGTGGCGCGCGGCGCCGGCACCGGCCTGTCCGGCGGCGCCATGCCGCACAGCCGCGGCGTGCTGCTGGGGCTGTCCAAGTTCAACCGCATCAAGCACATCGACCTGGCCAGCGCGACCGCCGTGGTCCAGCCCGGCGTGCGCAACCTCGCCATCTCGGAAGCGGCTGCGCCGTATGGGCTGTACTACGCGCCCGATCCGTCCAGCCAGATCGCCTGCTCCATCGGCGGCAACGTGGCCGAGAACTCGGGCGGCGTGCACTGCCTGAAGTACGGCCTGACCGTGCACAACGTGCTGCGCGTGCGCGTGGTGACCATAGACGGCGACATCGTGGAGCTGGGCTCGGAGGCGCCGGACGCGCCCGGCCTGGATCTGCTGTCGGTCTTCATCGGCTCCGAAGGCATGCTGGGCGTGGTCACCGAGGTCACCGTCAAGCTGATTCCCAAGCCGGCCTGCGCGCAGGTCGTGATGGCCAGTTTTTCCAGCGTCGAGGCGGCCGGCAACGCGGTCACCCAGGTCATTGCCGCGGGCATGATACCCGCCGGCCTGGAGATGATGGACCGGCGCGCCACGCACATGGTCGAGCCCTTCGTGCGCGCCGGCTACGACCTGGACGCGCAGGCCATCCTGCTGTGCGAGTCCGACGGTACGCCCGAAGAGGTGGCGCACGAGATCGAGCGCATGGAAACGGTGTTCCGCCTTGCCGGCTCCACGCGCTGCCAGGTGTCGACGTCCGAGGCCGAACGCCTCAAGTTCTGGGCCGGGCGCAAGAACGCGTTTCCGGCCGCCGGGCGCGTGTCGCCCGACTATTACTGCATGGACGGCACGATACCGCGCCGCCATCTGGCGCGCGTGCTGGGCGCCATCGAACAGATGGAAGACGAGTTCGGGCTGCGCTGCGCCAACGTATTTCACGCGGGAGACGGCAATCTGCATCCGTTGATCCTGTTCGATTCGAACAAGCCGGACGAAGTGGAGCGCGCCGAGAAATTCGGCGCCGCCATACTGGAGCTGTGCGTGCAGGTAGGAGGAACCGTGACCGGAGAGCACGGGGTGGGAATGGAGAAGATAAATCAAATGTGCGTGCAATTCTCTCGCGAAGAACTCGACGCCTTCCTGGCGGTGAAGCGGGCTTTCGATCCGCCTTGCCTGCTCAATCCCGAAAAAGTCATCCCCACGCTGGCCCGCTGCGCCGAATACGGCAAGATGCACGTCCATGCGGGCGAATTGCGCTTCCCCGATCTCGCCCGTTTCTAGGACGCATCCCCTATGGATTTCGTCCTGTCGGAATTGTGCGACCAGGTCATGACGGCCCGCGCCGGCCACAAGCCTTTGTTCGTGATGGGCGGCGGCAGCAAGGCGTTCTATGGCAACTACCGTCCGGTGACGCCGCAGGACGGGCATTGCCTGCTGGATATGACGCCTTATCGCGGCATCGTCAGCTATCACCCCTCTGAATTGGTCGTGACCGTGCGCGCGGGCACGCCGCTTGCGGAACTGGAAGCCGCGCTGGCCGAGCACGGGCAGATGCTGGCGTTCGAGCCGCCGCATTATTCGCCGTCGGCCACGGTGGGCGGCTGCGTGGCGGCGGGCCTGTCGGGGCCGCGCCGCATGAGCGCCGGCGCGCTGAAGGATTTCGTGCTGGGCACGCAGCTGCTGGATTCGGAAGGGCGCATCCTGTCGTTCGGCGGCGAGGTCATGAAGAACGTGGCGGGCTACGACGTGTCGCGCCTGCTGGCCGGCTCGCACGGCATCTTCGGCGCGATACTGGAAGTGTCGCTGAAGGTCGCGCCGCGGCCGATGGAAGAACTCACGCTGGTGCTGCCGGCCACGCAGGCGCAGGCGCTGTCCAGTTTCGCGCTGTGGCGCGGCAAGCCCCTGCCGATCTCGGCCACCAGCTGGAGCGGCGACGACGACCAGGCCGAAGGCGCGATGCGCGTGCGCCTGTCCGGCGCGCCGCCGGCGATCGCCAGCGCGCGCCAGCAGATCGGCGGCGAGCCGATGGCGCCCGACGCGGCGGCGGGCTGGTGGCAGTCGCTGCGCGAGCAGACGCATCCGTTTTTCGCGCCGGGCCAGCCGTTGTGGCGCCTGGCGCTGCCGCCCACGGCCGCCGCGCTCGGGTTGGGGCCGACCCTGATCGAGTGGGGCGGGGGCCAGCGCTGGCTGTCCGGCGCGCACGACGCGGCCATGTTGCGCGAAACCGCGGCCCGGCTGGGCGGCCATGCGACGCTGTTTCGCGCCGGTCACGCCAAGCCGCCGGCCGACGGCGTCTTCCATCCGCTGGCGCCGGGAATCGCGGCGATCACGCGCCGGCTCAAACAAGAGCTCGATCCGGCCGGCTTGTTCAACCCCGGCCGCCTGGTCCTGGAGCTATAAGGCATCATGCAAACCAAGCTGGCATCCTGGGCCCGCGACACCGATCTGGGCAACGAGGCCGACGCCATCCTGCGGCGTTGCGTCCATTGCGGCTTCTGCACGGCGACCTGCCCGACCTATCAGGTGCTGGGCGACGAGCTCGACAGCCCGCGCGGCCGCATCTACCTGATCAAGCAGGTGCTCGAAGGCGCCGAGCCCACGCAGTCCACGCAGCAGCATCTGGACCGCTGCCTGACCTGCCGCAATTGCGAAACCACCTGCCCCTCGGGCGTGGAGTACGGGCACCTGGTGGACATCGGCCGCAAGATCGTCGAGGAACGCGTGCCGCGCTCCTGGGGCGACAGGACCAAGCGCACCGTGCTGCGCAAGGCCATGATGTCGCCCTTGTTCGGCCCCGCGATGCGGCTGGGACAGGCCGTGCGCGGGCTGCTGCCCGAATCGATCCGGCGCAAGGTGCCGGAGCGCCGTGCCGCGGGCGCGCTGCCGCAGGTGGCCGGGCACGCGCGCCAGGTGCTGATGCTGGCCGGCTGTGTGCAGCCCGCCATGATGCCGACCATAGACGCGGCCACCATCCGGGTGCTGGACGCCGTGGGCATCGGCGCGCGCATCGCGCCGGGCGCCGGCTGTTGCGGCGCGGCCAGTTTCCACCTGGACGCGCAGGAAGCCGCGCTGGCGCAGATGCGCGCCAACATCGACGCCTGGTGGCCGCTGGTGCAGGACGGCAAGGCCGAGGCCATCGTCATGAACGCCTCGGGCTGCGGCGCGATGGTGAAGGAATACGCCCATCATCTGCGGCACGATCCGGCCTATGCGCAAAAGGCCGCCGACATCGTGGCGCTGGTCAAGGACGTGGCCGAGATCGTGGCGCCGCACGCCGCGCAGCTGCGCGCGCGCCTGCCGGCGGGCACGCGCGCGGCGTTCCATCCGCCATGCACGCTGCAGCACTGGCAGGGCCTGCGGCCGCTGTCCGAGCAATTGCTTGCCGATCTGGGTTTCGAATTGCTGCCGTTCGCCGACAAGCACCTGTGCTGCGGCTCGGCGGGGGCCTACTCGGTGCTCAATCCGGAGATCGCGCTGGCGCTGCGCGACCGCAAGCTGGGCGCGATTGCGGCCGGCGGCCCGGACGTGATCCTGTCGGCCAACATCGGCTGCATCGGCCACCTGCAAAGCGGCACCGACACGCCGGTGCGGCACTGGGTCGAGGTGGTGGACGAACAGCTGCGCCGCCAGGCGGGCGCGCCGGCCTGAGACCGGCGGCGCCCGCGCAGGCGGTTTACTCCACCGCCTTGACCATGTCTTCCAGCACCTTCTTCGCGTCGCCGAAGACCATCATGGTGCGGTCCATGTAGAACAGCTCGTTGTCCAGGCCGGCGTAGCCGGAGGCCATCGAGCGCTTGTTCACGATCACGGTGCGCGCCTTGTAGGCTTCCAGGATGGGCATGCCGGCGATGGGCGACTTGGGATCGTTCTTGGCCGCCGGGTTGACCACGTCGTTGGCGCCCAGCACCAGCACCACGTCGGTCTGGCCGAACTCGCTGTTGATGTCTTCCATTTCGAAGACCTGGTCGTACGGCACCTCGGCCTCGGCCAGCAGCACGTTCATGTGGCCCGGCATGCGTCCGGCCACCGGGTGGATGGCGTACTTCACGGTCACGCCGCGCTCGGTGAGCTTTTCCGCCAGTTCCTTCAGCGCGTGCTGCGCGCGCGCCACCGCCAGGCCGTAGCCGGGCACGATGGTCACGCTCTCGGCGTTGGTCATCAGGAAGGCGGCGTCGTCCGGGCTGCCCGACTTGACGCTGCGCTGCTGGGCCTCGCCGGCCGCCGCGCCGCCGCCGGCCTGGCCGCCGAAGCCGCCCAGGATCACGTTGAAGAACGAGCGGTTCATCGCCTTGCACATGATGTAGGACAGGATGGCGCCCGACGAGCCCACCAGCGAGCCGGCGATGATCAGCATCGGATTGTTCAGCGAGAAGCCGATGCCGGCCGCGGCCCAGCCCGAGTAGCTGTTCAGCATGGACACCACCACCGGCATGTCGGCGCCGCCGATCGGGATGATGATGAGCACGCCCAGCACGAAGGCGATGGCGGTCATGATGACGAAGGGCGTCCATTCCTGCGTCAGCATGAACCAGATGCCGCAGGCCAGCATCAGCAGCGCCAGCGCCAGGTTCAGCAGGTGCTGGCCGGCGAACACCACCGGCGCGCCCTGGAACAGCCGGAACTTGTACTTGCCCGACAGCTTGCCGAAGGCGATGACCGAGCCCGAGAAGGTGATCGCGCCCACGAAGGTGCCGATGAAGAGCTCGAAGCGGTTGCCGGTGGGAATGGGCATGCCGGCCGGCGCGATGCCGAAGGCATGCGGCTCGGCCACCACGGCCACGGCGATGGCCACCGCGGCCAGGCCGATCATGCTGTGCATGAAGGCGACCAGCTCGGGCATCTTGGTCATTTCGACGCGCTTGGCCATCAGGGTGCCGATGGAGCCGCCGACCAGCAGGCCCAGCACCACCCATCCCAGCCCGATGGTGGCGCCGCCGTCGCGCGCTAGGCCGATGATGAGCGCGGCCGTGGTGAGCACGGCGATGGCCATGCCGGCCATGCCGAACACGTTGCCCAGGCGCGAGGTGGTGGGATGCGACAGGCCCTTGAGCGCTTGGATGAAGCAGACGGAAGCCACCAGGTACAGCAGCGTGACCAGGTTCAGCGAGATCATTGCGCGCCCTCCTTGCCCGGCTTCTTGTCCTTCTTCTTGAACATCTCCAGCATGCGCCGGGTGACGAGGAAGCCGCCGAACACGTTGACCGCGGCCAGCGCCACGGCGAACACGCCCATGCCGCGCGCCAGCCCGCCTTCGGTCAGCGCCGCGGCCAGCATGGCGCCGACGATGATGATGGCGGAAATGGCGTTGGTCACGGCCATCAGCGGCGTGTGCAGGGCAGGGGTGACGTTCCAGACCACGTGGTAGCCGACATAGACGGCGAGCACGAAGATGATGAGGTTCATCAGGGTGGGGTTGATCGCTTCCATGTTCAGGTCCTCCGCGTCACGTTGCCGCCTTCGCACACCAGGCAGGCCGCCACGATCTCGTCGTCGCGCCGGATCGCCAGCGCGCCTTCGGCATCGGTGATGAGTTTCAGGAAATCCAGGATGTTGCGGGCGTACAGCGCCGACGCGTCGGTCGCCACCAGGCCGGGCAGGTTGGTCAGCCCGATGAGGGTCACGCCATGCTTTTCCACGATCTGCCCTTTTTCGGACAGCGGGCAGTTGCCGCCGCGCTCGACGGCCAGGTCCACCAGCACCGAGCCGGGCTTCATGGCCGCGATGGTTTCGGCCGAGACCAGCGTGGGCGCGGGGCGGCCGGGAATCAGCGCGGTCGTGATGACGATGTCCGCCTGCTTGCAGCGCTCGGCCACCAGCACGGCCTGGCGCGCCATCCATGCCGGCGGCATGGGGCGGGCGTAGCCGCCCGTGCCCTGCGCGATCTCGCGTTCCTCGTCGGTCTCGAAGGGCACGTCGATGAACTTGGCGCCCAGGGACTCCACCTGTTCGCGCGCCGCGGGCCGCACGTCCGAGGCCTCGACCACGGCGCCCAGCCGCTTGGCGGTGGCGATGGCCTGCAGGCCGGCCACGCCGGTGCCCAGCACCACGACGCGGGCGGCCTTGAGCGTGCCCGCGGCGGTCATCATCATGGGAATCAGGCGGCCGTAGTGGTGCGCGGCCAGCAGCACGGCCTTGTAGCCGGCGAGGTTGGCCTGCGAGGACAGCACGTCCAGGCTTTGCGCGCGCGTGATGCGCGGCGCGGCTTCCAGGGCGAATCCGACCAGTCCGGCCGCCGCCATCCGCTGCAGGCCTTCGGCGTCGAAGGGGTCGAGCATGCCGACCACGACCGTGCCCGCTTTCATGTGCGCCAGTTCGGCGGCGTCCGGCGCGCGAACCTTCATGACGAGTCCGGCGCCCAGCGCATCCTGGGCGGTGCCCAGCGTGGCGCCGGCGGCTTCATAGGCGTCATCCGGATAGCGGGCGGCGCTGCCGGCCCCGCGCTCCACGACGACGGTGTGCTTGCCGCCTACGTACTTCTTGACGGTCTCTGGTGTTGCTGCGACACGGGTTTCCCCGTCTCGGGTTTCTTTTGGTATCCCGATGTGCATCTACGCCTCTCCTCAGAAGGTTCGCCGTAGTTATACACGGAATGGGGGTACGTACGCGCCCCTCCGTAAAGGAGGGGGCGGCCGCGCGGCCGAAAAAAAGCCCCATGGCGAACCATGGGGCAGGGGTTTTGCAACCCGGTTTGCGGCCGGACGGGTCGCCCCGCCGGCCGCCACTGCGCGCAAACGTCCGGCGTCAAGCCGTTTGCGCGCGAGTCCATGCGATCAGCGCGGCGGTGAGGTCGCGCAGGTCGGCTTTGAGGCGGGCATAGTTCTCGGACGGGCGCAGAGTGACCTCGTCCATGTAGAGCTTGCGGTTGATTTCGATCTGCAGGCTGTGGCGTCCTTCGTCGGGACGGCCGAAGGCGCGCACCAACTCCACGCCCTTGTAGGGATCGTTCACGCTGACGTCGTAGCCGCGTTCGCGCAGCCAGGCCGCGACGAATTCGCGGAAGGCCGGGTCGCTGGTGCTGCCGTCGCGGTCGCCCAGCACGAAGTCCGGGTGCACCAGGCCGGGGCGGTCGGTGGCGAAGGCGCCGGCCACGCTGGGCATGGAGTGGCAGTTGATGTGCCAGACCTTGCCGAACCTGCGGTGGGCGTCGTCCAGCACGCGGGCCAGGGCCTCGTGGTAGGGCTTCCAGCAGGCGTCGATGCGGTGGCGGACTTCGGCGACCGTCAGCTTGCGGTCGTACAGCGGCGTGCCGTCGTCGAGCATGCGCCAGATCAGGCCCTTGCCCAGCTTGACCTTGGGCGAGGCGTTCAGCGCGTCGGGCCAGGGCTGGTCCAGCAGCAGTTCGTCGATCTCGTCGGGCGCGCGGTTGGCGTCGATGTAGGCGCGCGGGAAAGCGGCCGCGATCATGGGCACGCCCATGTCGATGGCGTCGCCCCACAGGTCGTCAACCCAGGTGTCCTCGGCGGTGCGCAGTGCGCCATAGTCCACCGCGGCGGCGAAATCGGGAGGGTAGGCGGTGCCGCTGTGCGGGGAGTCCAGCACGAGCGGGGCCGAGGAGTCCGAGTCCGGATATTGCTGCGGAAGGTCGAGCCGGTAAGACAGGGGTTGGGTGATTCGCATATGGGGGGGGTGCGTTCGTCTATCGGAGGCCTGCGCGCCCCGCGGCGGGGGCGGCAGGCCGAAGATCGATCAGTCGATCTTCACGTTGGCTTCTTTGGCGATGCGCTTGTTCTTGGCGATTTCCGCCGCGATCTGCGCACTGAATTCAGCCGGGGTGTTGGCCGCGGGCGCGGCGCCCAGCGCTTCCAGGCGCGACTTGACGTCGGCTTCGGCGCTGACCTTCTGGACCGCGGCGTTGAGCTTGGCCAGGACCGGCGCCGGCAGCTTGGCCGGGGCCACCAGGCCGAACCAGGAGGCGTCGTTCACGGCGGGCAGACCGGCTTCGGCGAAGGTCGGCACGTCGGGCAGGGCGGCGACGCGCTTGGGCGCGGCCACGGCCATGGCGACCAGGCGGCCCGACTGCACGTGCGGCAGCGACGAGGGCAGGTTGTCATACATGACGTCGACCTGGCCGGCCAGCGCGTCGTTCAGCGCCGGACCCACGCCGCGGTACGGCACGTGCATCAGGTTGGTGCCCGAGGACATCTTGAACAGCTCGCCCATCATGTGCGAGACCGAGCCGTTGCCGGCCGACGCGTAGGTCAGCTTGCCCGGTTCGCTCTTGGCCAGCTTGATCAGGTCGGCGATGTTCTTGGCCGCAACCTTGGGGTTGACGGTCATGATGTTCGGCACGGCGGCCAGGTTCGAGATGGGCGTGAAGTCCTTCTCGCCGTCGAACGGCAGGTTCGGGTAGATGGCCGGGTTGATGCCGTGCGTGCTGACGGTGGCGATGCCCAGGACGTAGCCGTCGGGCGCGCTGCTGGCGACGAAGGCGCTGCCGATCGAACCGCCGGCGCCGCCGCGGTTTTCGACCACCACGGTCTGGCCCAGTTCCTTGCTCAGCTTGTCGGCGAACAGGCGGCCGACGATGTCGGTCGTGCCTCCGGGCGGGAACGGAACGATCAGGCGGATGGGCTTGGACGGATACGCGTCTTCTGCGTGCGCGATACCCGAGGCGAGCGGCGTGGCCAGGGTCGCGGCGGCGACGCACAGGCCCAGGACAACTTTACGGCGTTGCATGGATTCCCCTATTGAATGGAAAGCGGATGCGCAAAGGCAGACGCAAACGCAACGATTCTTTCCCGCCAGCCCCGTTTGCGCAAACGAAAGTTTCTCCGTAAGCTATGACTTTTTTTCATACCTCATTTTGGCGGCAGCCGGGGAAGCGAAAGCAATGCGGCGTTTCTGTCCCTCTTTGACCGACCTCCAGGCGTTCGAGGTGGCCGCGCGGCACAGCAGCTTCACGCGCGCGGCCCAGGAGCTGTGCGTCACGCAGGGCGCGGTCAGTAAGCAGGTCAAGCACCTGGAGGAATTCGTCGGGGTCGAACTATTCCTGCGGATCAGGCAAGGCCTGGTCCTGACCGAGGCTGGGCGCAGCTATCTGGCCAAGGTCCAGGCCGGCCTGGGCCAGATCGAGGCGGCCACCGTCGAACTGATCGCCCACCAGGGGCAGGGCGGCACGCTCAACCTGACCTGTATGCCGACCTTCGGCGCGCGCTGGCTGATCCCGCGCCTGACCGCCTTCATGCGCCTGCGGCCGGACATCCACGTGGAATTCCTGCCGCACCGCCAGGGCTACGATTTTTCCACGCCCGAGCTGGACGCCGCCGTGCGCTTCGGCGAAGGCCTGTGGCCGGGCAGTGGGGCCGACTACATCGTCGGCCGCGAAATCCTGCCGGTGTGCAGCCCGCGCCTGATCCCGGGCGGCTGTAGCTCGCCGGCGGACCTGCTGGCGTACCCGCTTCTGCATCACACCTCGGCGCTGGACGGCTGGCGCGACTGGTTCGAGCAGGCCGGCTGCGACACCCGCCGCAGCCTGGAGGGGGCGCGCTTCGACCAGTACGCGCTGTTGTCGCAGGCCGCGGCGGCCGGCTTCGGCGTGGCCCTGATCCCGCGCTGCCTGATCGAGGACGAACTGCGCGACGGCAAGCTGGCCGTGGCCATCCAGCTGCCCATCCGGGCGCGCATGGGCTACTACCTGTGCTATCCGGAACAGAAGGCCAACCTGCCCACGCTGCAGGCCTTCCGCACCTGGCTGATGGAGGTCTCGCGCGCCGCCGAGCCGCAGCCCGAGGACGCGGCCCAGTCCGATCTAAAATAGCGTCATCATGAGTCAAACACACACCAAGAAGGGCCGCGTCGTCGTCGGTATGTCCGGCGGAGTCGACTCTTCGGTCACCGCCTGGCTGCTCAAGCAGCAGGGCTACGAGGTCGTCGGCCTGTTCATGAAGAACTGGGAAGACGATGACGATTCCGAATACTGCTCCACGCGCCAGGACCTGCTGGACGCAGCCAGCGTCGCCGACCGGGTCGGCGTGGAATTCGAATTCGTCAATTTCGCCGCCGAATACAAGGACCGCGTGTTCGCGGAGTTCCTGCGCGAATACTCCGCGGGCCGCACGCCTAATCCCGACGTGCTGTGCAACGCCGAGATCAAGTTCAAGGCGTTTCTCGACCACGCCATGGCGCTGGGCGCCGAGCGCATCGCCACCGGCCATTACGCGCGCGTGCGCGAAGTGCCGGCGCAGGGCGGCGGCACCGAATTCCAGCTGCTCAAGGCGCTGGACGGCTCCAAGGACCAGAGCTACTTCCTGCACCGCCTGAACCAGGCGCAGCTGTCGCGCACCCTGTTTCCGCTGGGCGAGATCCACAAGACCGAGGTGCGCCGCATCGCCCACGAGATCGGGCTGCACAACGCCGCCAAAAAGGATTCCACCGGCATCTGCTTCATCGGCGAGCGGCCGTTCCGGGAGTTCCTGAACCGCTACCTGCCCACCGAACCCGGCCCCATCAAGACGCCGGAAGGGCAGACGGTGGGCCGCCACGAGGGCCTGTCGTTCTATACGCTGGGCCAGCGCAAGGGCCTGGGCGTGGGCGGCGTGAAAGGCCGCCAGCGCGAGGACGGCACCGCCGAGGCCTGGTACGTGGCGCGCAAGGACCTGGAGCGCAACGTGCTCTACGTGGTGCAGGGGCACGACCATCCCTGGCTGCTCTCGCAAGGGCTGCGGGCGCAGGACGCCAGCTGGATCGCCGGCCGTGCGCCGCAAGCGGGCGCCTACGGCGCCAAGACGCGCTACCGCCAGGCCGACGCGGCCTGCCGGCTGGACGCCGCGGCGCAGGATACTTTCGCGCTCGATTTCACCGAGCCGCAATGGGCGGTGACGCCCGGGCAGTCCGCCGTGCTTTACGATGGCGAGGTTTGCCTGGGCGGCGGCATCATCGTGTAGGCGTCGCGCCGGAACGCCAGTTTCGAGGGCCCCTGGGGCTGAAGCTCCAGGGGCCTTGTTCATGACCAAGAAAAAGAGGAGACCGTTGTGGATGTAACGATGTTGATTTGCCTGCTGGCGCTCGGTGCGGTGGTGGGCTTTGCCGCGGGCCTGCTGGGCATCGGCGGCGGCATGCTGCTGGTGCCGTTCCTGACCATGCTGTTCACCTGGAAGGGCATGCCCGCCGACCTGGTGGTGCACGCGGCGATCGCCACGTCCATGACCTCCATCCTGTTCACGTCGATATCCAGCGTGCGCGCCCACCAGCAGCGCAAAACGATCAAATGGAACATCGTCTGGGCCATGGCGCCCGGCATCATCATCGGCGGCCTGCTGTCGGGCGGCGCCGTGTTCGCCGCGCTCAGCACCCTGTGGCTGTCGCTGTTCTTCGCGCTGTTCGTCGGCTACTCCGGCTGGAGCATGCTGCGCAATAAAAAGCCCAAGCCCAGCCGCCAGATGCCGGGCGTGGTCGGCACCAGCGCGGCCGGGGCCGGCATCGGCTTTCTGTCAGGCCTGGTGGGCGCGGGCGGCGGCTTCCTGTCGGTGCCGTTCATGGTCTGGTGCAACGTGGCCCTGCACAACGCCGTCTCGACCTCGGCCGCGCTCGGCTTCCCGATAGCGCTGGCCAACAGCGTGGGCTACGTCGTGTCCGGCCTGAATGAAGGCGCCTCGCGCCCCGGCATGCTGGGCTACATCTACTGGCCCGCGCTGCTGGCCCTGGTCTGCACCAGCGTGCTCACGGCCCCCCTGGGCGCGCGCATGGCGCACCGCCTGCCCGTCCAGACCCTGAAGCGCGTATTCGCCGCCCTGCTGTTCGCCCTGGCCGCCTACATGCTCTTCAAGGCCTGGCAGACCTTCAGCGCCTAGCGCCGGAACGGAAGAAGAAGCACGGCGCGCGCCCCTCTCACGTGGCAGCCACGAAGCATGAAGAGCGGGGCGGCGCGGATCCGGCTCCGCCGGTCCGCAGCCGCGCCCCCCTGGGGGGGAGGCGCGGTAGCGCCTCGGGGGGGATCAGACCACCGGTACGGTGTCGATGAAGGATTGGCGCTGCGACAGCTTCTCGTACAGCCGGGCCAGGTTGGGCTGGCTCGTGCGCCAGTCGAGATCGGCGAAGCGCAGGTCCAGGTAGCCCAGCGCACAGCCGACGGCGATGTCGGCCAGGCTGTAATTGATGCCCATGCAGTGGGCGTTGTCGCCCAGGCTCTTGTTCATCGCGTCCAGGCTGGCGTGGATCTTGGAGTACTGGCGCTGGATCCACTCGGGGCTGCGCTGGGCCTCGGGACGCTGGTTTTCCTTGACGATGGTCACGCAGGCGTCGAGCAGGCCGTCGGCGATGGCTTCCCAGCACTTCACGGCGGCGCGGTCGCGTCCCGGCTGCGGGATCAGGCGGGCGACGGGAGACAGGGTGTCCAGGTATTCGACGATGACGCGCGAATCGAACAGGGCGCCGCCGTCTTCCATGACCAGGCAGGGAACCTTGCCCAGCGGATTGTACGTTTGGATCTGCGTGTCGGCGGACCAGACGTTTTCGAGTTCAAGCCGGTAGTCCAGCTTTTTCTCGGCCATGACGATACGCACTTTGCGCACGTAAGGACTGGTAAGCGAGCCGATCAGTTTCATGGAGTCACAAGCGGAGTCGGAAAGCGGCCGAAGTATAGCAGGCCGCATGACGGGGTTGCCGTCCGCGGGGCGGAATCTTCGCCAGTTTGCCACAATGTTGCAGGCTACCGGATGATAAAATCGGCCGATTCGCTCATTCCCTGTTTTTTTCCTCCCTCAGACCATGCAAATCGCCGACCAGCTCAGCCAACTCAACGCCCTTTCGCCACTGGATGGCCGCTACGCTACGCGGGGCGATGCGCTGCGCGGCCTGCTGTCGGAGGCGGGCTTCATGGCGCACCGCGTCGAAGTCGAGGTGGCCTGGCTGATCGCGCTGTCCGACGCCGGCCTGCCGGAACTGCCGGCCTTCTCGGAATCGGCGCGTGCGCGCCTGCAGCAACTGGTGCGCGATTTCTCCGAATCGGACGCCGCCCGGATCAAGGACATCGAACGCGTCACCAACCATGACGTCAAGGCGGTCGAATACTGGCTGAAGGAAAAAGTGGCCGACGACGCCGAACTGGCCCGCGCCGCCGAGTTCATCCATTTCGCCTGCACTTCCGAAGACATCAACAACACCTCGCATGCGCTGATGCTGACCCGC
This sequence comes from Achromobacter sp. MUI-25009338, assembly GCF_057359325.1. Taxonomy (NCBI): domain Bacteria; kingdom Pseudomonadati; phylum Pseudomonadota; class Betaproteobacteria; order Burkholderiales; family Alcaligenaceae; genus Achromobacter; species Achromobacter sp. MUI-25009338. The sequence goes on along the minus strand of NZ_CM170627.1, from coordinate 4,128,027 downwards.
GCGCGCAACGAGGTGGTGGTGCCGCGCCTGCGCGAGCTGGCCGCCAAGCTGAACGAGATGGCCATCGCCCATGCCGACCAGCCCATGCTGTCGCGCACGCATGGCCAGCCCGCCAGCCCGACCACGCTGGGCAAGGAGTTCGCCAACGTGGCCGCGCGCCTGAACCGCGCCATCGCCGCCATCGAGGCGGTCGAGCCGCTGGCCAAGCTCAACGGCGCCACCGGCAACTACAACGCCCACCTGTCGGCCTACCCCGAGATCGACTGGCCCGCGTTCAGCCAGCGCGTGCTGGCCGGCCTGGGCCTGACCCAGAACCGCCACACCATCCAGATCGAACCGCACGACTGGATGGCGGCGCTGTTCGACGCCGTCACGCGCGCCAACATCATCGTGCTGGACTTGGACCGCGACATCTGGGGCTACGTGGCGCTGGGCTACTTCAAGCAGCGCCTGAAGGAAGGCGAGGTCGGCTCGTCCACCATGCCGCACAAGGTCAACCCGATCGACTTCGAGAACTCCGAAGGCAACCTGGGCCTGGCCAACGCCGTGCTGCGCCATCTCGCCGACAAGCTGCCGGTCTCGCGCTGGCAGCGCGACCTGACCGACTCCACCGTGCTGCGCAACCTGGGCGTGGGCCTGGGCTACTGCCTGGTGGCGTGGGACGCCTGCATGCGCGGCCTGGGCAAGCTCGAGGTCAATGCCGCCGCCATCGACGCCGACATCGACGCGTGCTGGGAAGTGCTGGCCGAGCCGGTGCAGACCGTGATGCGCCGCTATGGCCTGCCGCAGCCCTACGAGCAGCTCAAGGCCTTGACGCGGGGCAAGGGCATCACCGAGGAAGGTCTGCGAGAATTCATCCAGGGCCTGGAACTGCCTGCCGAACCCAAGGCCCGCCTGCTGGCGATGACGCCGCGCTCCTACATCGGGCTGGCCGCGGCCTTGGCCCGGGCGGTCTAATCGTCTTGCCGCGCGCCGGGGCGCGCGGCCTCTTGTTCGACCTCACCGGAGATAGCAATGAAGAAGTTGTCCACGCTCGTCGCAATGGCCTGTATCACGGTTGGGCCGTTGTTGGCGACGAACGCCTCCGCCCAGTTCGCCAAGCCCGAGGACGCGGTCAAGTACCGCCAGTCGGCCCTGACGCTGATGGCTTCGCACTTCGGCCGCATGGCGCCGGTGGTCAAGGGCCAGGCGCCCTATGACGCGGCCCAGATCAAGGCCAACGTCGAAGTGCTGAAGACGCTGTCGGCGCTGCCCTGGGCGGCGTTCGGTCCGGGCACCGAAGGCGGCGACGCGCTGCCGAAAATCTGGAGCGATGCCGCCGGCTTCAAGCAGAAGCAGCAGGCGTTCCAGGACAACATCGTCAAGCTGTCGGCGGCCGCCGACGCCGGCGACCTGGACAAGCTGCGCGCGGCGTTCGGCGACGTGGGCGCCAGCTGCAAGGCCTGCCACGATTCGTACCGCAAGAAGAAATAAGCCTTTGGCCGTCCTCGGACGGTCCGACGAAAAAAGCCTGGCAATGCCAGGCTTTTTCGTTTTTTCGTTCGTGCGCGGATCAGGAAAAAGACATGTCCGCGGCCACCTCCAGCGAGCGTATCCACAGCACCAGGCCGGTCACGCAGGCGCCCAGCACCAGGGCGCGCAGCCAGACGGCGAAGCCGTCCTGCGCGGGCGGCGTGCCGGCGGGCACGTCCTTGGCGTCGACCTTGCCCGTGATGATGGCGCGCACCAGGCGCTTGCGGCGCACCACCGCGTACCAGGCCACGGCCAGCAGGTGCAGCGCCACCAGGGCGATGATGACCCACTCGTTGAGCTTGTGCCAGGACGTCATGGCGCCGGAGAGGCCTTCGCTGACGTGGCCGAACAGCGGCCCCTGCGTCATGATGTCGTCGGTGGCGAACAGGCCGCTGACGGCCTGGAAACCGATGACCAGCAGCAGCGCCATGACCGACAGCGCGCCCAGCGGATTGTGGCCGGCCGGCGCGGCGGCGCCCTTGAGGTAGCGGGCCACGGCCGCGGGGCCGCGCAGGAACTGCGAAAACCGGGCGTAGCGCGGGCCGAAGAAGCCCCACAGCAGGCGGAACAGGATCAGGCCCAGGGTGGTACAGCCGAAGCGGACGTGCCAGTCCATGTACAGCCCGCCCAGCTTGACGCTGACGAAGGCGCCGACGATACAGACGACGAGCGCCCAGTGGAACAGGCGGGTAGGGAGGTCCCAGATGTGGATCGCTTGGCGGTTGTTCTGCATGTCGGGATTGCAAAGACCTGATTGCCGGAAACTTTATCACGCGCCATCCGCCCGGCCGGGCGGGCAGGGCGAGGCGCGCGGGTTCAGCGGGCGGCGCGGCGCACCGGCTCGATGCGATGCACGTGCTCGTGGCGGAAGCGGATGCGCTGGCCCGGGGCCTTTTGCGCCGCCGCGCCGCAGGGCACGACTTCGGTCGTGTAGGTGGTCATGCCGTCGATCGGCGCGTTGAAAATGACTTCCGCGCGGATGGCGGGGCCGTCGACCGGTTGCAGGTAAACGATGTCGCCGATGTGGATCGGCATGTTGTCCAGCTTGGTGTGGGCGGGACGACGGATCAGGTCCGTGGTGGTGAAGTGAGTGTTCATGGTGTCTGTTCTCTTCTTGGTTTCTAGTTATGGGAAAAGCCGGCAGCTTCATGGCCCGTAGGCCAGTCATGACACTACCGCACAATTGCTGCAGGTTTCTTGCGCATTCTCATACGCGCGCCGGTTTGCGGCGTGCGTGCGCAAGCGTGTTCCGGCGCCAGGGCGCGCCTGGTTGCAGGAATGCTGCTGGATGTGCAGGTGCCCAAGGGGGCGAGCTACTGCCAGTCTTGCTCAGGCCGCACGCCGTTTGTTTTCAAATGAAGTGGCGTGGATGGCGAGAGCGCCGCCGCGTTGCCGGTTGTCTATGCTGGGGCCTATTTCAGGCTCCATACCGATGCCATGTTGGGTAAGCATCGCCCGACGTGGCGCAGTCGTGTTCGTCGGGAGTATTTCAGGCCGCCGGTATTTCAAGCCGCCAAGACTATGTAGTGTTTATACTTCGCGTGTCTGGCGGCCAACAAAGAATACTAATCGAAGTTGGCCGATTTTGCAAGCTTTTTGTGCAAGCGCTTCAATGCGCCGAGGAATGGGCCTGGCGCTGCGCCTCGATGATCAGCCCTTCCAGCCGCGGCGACATGCGCAGCGCCACCTGTGCGCCGACCTGGCCGTCCGGCCCGGTCGCGGTTTCCAGCGCCAGCCCGATGCTTTCGTTGTCGAAGGCCTCGGGAGCCGCCTTGATTTCCACGTAGCGCGCGAGCAGTGCGTCGACCGCCTTCTGCGCATCGGCCAGGGCCTCTTCGGACAGCTGCCCGTGGCCCAGGTATTGGTTGACCACGCGCGCGAGGTCGTCCATGAAAAACAGCAGCGCGGCCGCGCCGCGGCAGTCGGGATGGGCGAAGCCCCAGGCGTTTTGAGTCATATGGCAAGTCTGCGTTACGGACAGCCCGTCCGGGCCGAAAACGCCATTTTAGAGGAGCCCGGCTTGCGGCATACTGCGAGGCCTATGATCAGACTCGCACGACCTTCCGACCTGGCCGGCCTGGCCGCCATAGAACATTCCGCCGGCCAGCGCTTTTTGGGCACCGCCATGGCCTGGGCCGCCGACGACGATCCGGTGCCGCTGGCCGAGCTGGAGCAGGCCTGCGCCGCCGGCCTGCTGTGGATCGCCGAAGGGCAGGACGGCCAGCCCGCCGGATTCGCGCTGACGCGGCCCATGGACCGCGATCTCTACCTGGCCGAAATGGCCGTGGCGCTGCCCAGCCAGGGCCGCGGGCTGGGCAGGGCGCTGCTGCAGGCGGTGCGCGCCCATGCGCGCGCCGCCGGCTATCGCTCGGTGCTGCTGACCACCGACCGCGAGCTGTCCTGGAACGCGCCTTTCTATCGCCGCAACGGTTTTTCCGAGCTGGCGCCCGGGCAATTGCCCGCGCCGCTCGCGGCGCGCCTGCGGCTGGAAGCGCAGGCCGGCTTCGATCCGGCGCGGCGCTGCGCGATGGCCTGCCCGGCGGCGGCATGATGCTTGCGGGCCGCCCTGTGTCAACACGCTTCGATGGCAACAAAATCCGCCTGCCGGCGGCGCCGGCCCGGCGCTTCGGGATAATCTGGCGGGGAGCGGCGGTCCTGTGGCCGGGCCGCTCCGCCACCGCACAACCGCATGCAAGGAGGATGCGCATGGCATGGCTGCGAGCTTGCCTGCTGGGACTGGCGACGGCATCGCTGCTGCCGCTCGCGGCCTGCGTCAACAAAGAGCCGCAGGAACGCGCGGCGTTCATCCAACTGCTGCAATCCCGCATCGACAGCGCCGCGCTGCTGCCGCTGCCCGTGCTCAGCGAACCGGAGCAGGAGGCGGTGGGCGACTACGCCGACGCCTATGAGGTGATGGGCGAATTCCAGCAGGCCATGGCCCGCGCCGCCGCGCCCATGCGCGACGTGCTGGCGCTGGAAACCCTGCGCTCGGTGGGCGAGATCGTCGAGCGCAGGCCGCGCTTCGAGGCCGCGCGCAAGACGCTGGCCGAGCAGGCCGCCAAGCTGGGGCAGGCGCGGGCCGAGGCCGACAAGGCGCGCACGGCCCTGGCGCTGCCGCCCGATCTCGCGCCCATCTACGACGGCGTCTACGACGAAGCGGTCAGCGCCCCGGCCGCCGAGCTGATCGAGGCGGCGTCGAAGATGGACGCGGTCGCGCGCGACGCGCTGGGCGTGGCCGACTTCGTGGCCGCGCACGAGGACGAATTCCAGTTCGTGGACGGCCAGACCCTGGTCACGGCGCCGACCCTGCAGCAGGAGCTGAACCTGCGCCTGCAGGGACTGAACGCGCAGTCCGAGGGCCTGGAGCGGGCCCGCGCCACCCTGGCGCAGGCGGCGGGCCTGGCGCGCGGAGAGCGCTGAAACAGGCGCTTTGTACAATGCGGGTCTCGCGGCGCTTGCCGTGCCTGGGACGGAACATGAGTCAATCTTCCAGCGTGCACTACCGAACCTTTCTGCTCCTGCTGGTAGCGGTTTCCATCGCGTTCGGGTGGTTGTTGTGGCCTTTCTACGGGGCCGTTTTCTGGGGCACCATCCTCGCCATCATTTTTGCTCCCCTGCAGCGCCGCCTGGTGCCGCGCATCGGAGGCCGGCGCAACCTCGCCGCGCTGATCACGCTGTTGCTGGTGCTGCTGCTGGTGATCCTGCCGCTGGTCGTCATCAGCGGATCGCTGGTGCGCGAAGGCGCGAATCTCTATCAAAGCATCAAGTCCGGGCAGATCAATTTCGGCGCCTACTTCCAGCAGGCCATGGCGGCGCTGCCGCCGTCGGTGCACGATTTGCTGGCCCGCTTCGACCTGGCCGACATTCCGAGCCTGCAGGAAAAACTGAGCGCCGGCGCGATGCAGGCCAGCCAGTTCCTGGCCACGCAGGCGCTGAGCATCGGACAGGACACGTTCCAGTTCGTGATCAGCTTCGGCATCATGCTGTACCTGCTGTTCTTCCTGCTGCGCGACGGCCCGCAGCTCTCGGCGCGGCTCAAGCGCGCCATGCCGCTGAGCGACGTGCACAAGCAGCACCTGTTCCGCAAGTTCACCACCGTCGTGCGCGCCACCGTCAAGGGCAATGTCGCGGTCGCCGCGGTTCAGGGGGCGCTGGGCGGCATCATCTTCTCGATCCTGTCGATCCAGGGCGCGCTGCTCTGGGGCGTCATCATGGGATTTCTGTCGCTGCTGCCAGCGGTGGGCGCCGGCCTGATCTGGGCGCCGGTGGCGCTGTACTTCCTGCTGACCGGCGCCACGCTCAAGGGCGTCGCGCTGATCCTGTTCGGCGTGCTGGTCATCGGCATGGTGGACAACGTGCTGCGTCCCATTCTGGTGGGCAAGGACACCAAGATGCCGGACTACGTGGTGCTGATCTCCACGCTGGGCGGCATGGCCTTGTTCGGCTTGAACGGCTTCGTGATCGGCCCGCTGATCGCGGCCCTGTTCATGGCCAGCTGGGACCTGTTCGCGCCCTTGCCCGAGAGCGCGCCCGGCATCGCCGACCAACGCCCGCCCGCCAGGAAATAGGCGCGCGGTGTATGGTGTAGTGGCGCCCGGCCTTTAGGGGGCCGGGCATTTCGTGTGGACTTCGCCTATCAGGAGCGTGTTGCATATGGAATGGAAACTGCATCGGTCCGGCTGGATCGAAGAGCGCAACTTCGATATTGAATTCGCCGAGGTGCCGGAGGGCTTTCGCACCCGCGTGCGCGTCTTCGGCTTTCCCACGCTGGAAGACACCAAGCACGTGTTTCCCAACGAGGCGCTGGCGGAAAAGGGCGCCTTGACCCTGCTCAAGAGCCAGTTCGCCGGCACACCCGACCTGGAAGAGCCGTAGCGCCGGGCGGTTGCCTCCCGTGGTCCGGCGAGCGCTTTCGGGGTAAATTGGGGACACGAAAGTTTTAGCCACACTATCGCCGCGTATTTTGTTGCGAATTGTGTGGCAGCTGGCGGACCCCGCGGGAGGCGCATGAGTGCAATGGTGTCGGTGCAATCGCAGCAGCGCAAGCCGCGCCGCTACTCCATGCGGACCGGCTTGCTGGCGCTGGTCGTGGCCTGTATTTCGCCGGCGCTGATCGTGGCGTCGATCGCCGTCTACGAAAGCTACGTCATCCAGAAAGAACGGATTTTCCGCGACACCATATTCCTGGCGCGCAATCTCACCGCCATTCTCGACCGTGAATTGACCGGCGTCGAAGCCGGGCTGCGCATGCTGGCGTCGTCCCCCGACGCGGTGGCGGGCAATCTGCAGGGCCTCTACGAGCGCGCCCGCGAAGCGGTGGGCTTCCATATCGCCGAACACTACGTGCTGTCGGACCGCGACGGCCGCCAGCTCATCAACACCCTGGTGCCTTACGGCGAAGCGCTGCCCACGTCCAGTACCTCCCCGGAACTGGCGCGCGTGTTCCAGACCGGCGCGCCGGTGCTCACGGGACTGTTCACCGGCGGCGTCAGCCGCGCTCCGTCCATCGCGCTGGGCGCGCCGGTGATGCGCGGCGGGCAGGTGGTCTACACCCTGAGCGCGGGCATTCCACCCGAGCGCATCGGCCAGGTGCTGAGCCGGCGCGCCTTGCCGGACGGCTGGATCGCGGTGGTGCTGGACGGCTCGGGCACCATCGTCGCGCGCACGCGCGACTCGGCCAGGCTCGTCGGCCAGAAGGCCGTGCCCACGCTGACCCGCGCCGCCCTGCAGGAAAGCGAGGGCTCGCTGGAAACGGTCACGAGAGAGGGCGTGCCCGTCTATACGGCCTTCAGCCGCTCGTCGCTGTCGGGCTGGACCGTCGCCGCCGGCGCGCCCATGTCCCTGGTCACGACCGACCTGTACCGTTCCATCGCCTGGATCGCCCTGGGCACCCTGGCCGCCTTCGGCCTGGGCCTGTGGCTGGCGTTGCGGCTGGCCAACCGGCTGACCTCTTCGGTGCAGGGCCTGGTCGCGCCGGCGCTGGCGCTGGGCACCGGCCGCGCGGTGGAGCTGCCGGGCACGCGCGTCAAGGAAGTGGCGGAGGTGGGCGGCGCCATGCTGCAGGCCTCGCGCATGCTGGCGCACGCGCAGCGCCTGGCGCACTACGATCCGCTGACCGGCCTGTGCAACCGGGTTCTGTTCAGCGAACTGGTGCAGCGCGAACTGGCGGTGGCGCAGCGCAGCGGCGACTCCTTCGCCATCCTGGCGATCGACCTGGACGGCTTCAAGGCCGTCAACGACATGCACGGCCACGCCGCCGGCGACGAGGTCCTGCGGGACGTGGCCGAGCGCATGGTCGAGGCGGTGCGGGTCTCGGACGTGGCGGCCCGCCTTGGCGGCGACGAATTCGCGGTGCTGCTGCTGGGGGTCACCGGGGACAACGCGCGGCTGGTCGCCGAAGCGCTGGTCGAGCGCCTGTCGCAGCCTTACCCGGACATCCAGCCGACCGTGTCGGCCAGCGTGGGCGTGGCCATGTTCCCGCAGTCCGGCGCGGAGCTGCAGCAGCTCATGGAGCGCGCCGACGTGGCGCTCTACAAGGCCAAGGGGCTGGGCAAGCGGCGGGTGGTGCTGGATGGCTGACGCCACCCGGGCGTTGCCCGCCCGGCGTTTTCGCTACACTGCGCGGTTCGACGCCGCGCGCGACGCGGCGCACCATCGGAAGCGGAAATGCAATTCACCATCGGCAGGAACATGGCCACGACTTCGGGTTTGCTGGCGGTGCTGCTGTGGGGCACGGTCGTCGGCCTGATCCGCAGCGTCAGCGAAAACTTCGGCCCCGTCGGCGGGGCGGCGCTGATCTATACGGCGGGCTCCATTTTCCTGGTGCTTTTGCTGGGCTTTCCCAGGCTGCGCGCGTTCCCCCGTTCCTATCTCATCGTCGGCAGCCTGCTCTTCGTCGCCTACGAGATCTGCCTTTCGCTCTCGCTGGGCTACGCCGCCGACCGCGCGCAGGCGATCGAACTGGGCATCGTCAACTACCTGTGGCCCTGCTTCACGGTGGTGCTGGCCATGCTCATCAACGGCCAGCGCGCCAGCGCCTGGGTGGCGCCCGGCATCCTGCTGTCGCTGGGCGGCATCGTCTGGGTCGTCGGCGGCTCGGGCGGGCTGTCCTGGGAACGCACCGTGGCCAACGTCTCCAGCAATCCCCTGAGCTACGGGCTGGCGTTCAGCGGCGCCGTCATCTGGGCCTTGTATTGCAACGTGACGCGCCGCTACGCCGGCGGCAAGAACGGCGTCGCGCTGTTTTTCATGCTGACCGCGGCGGCCCTGTGGACCAAATACCTGCTGGGCGCGGAGCCCGCGCTGGCGTTCACGTGGCCCGCCACGCTGGAGCTTGGCGTGACCGGCGGGGCCATGGCGGCCGGCTACGCGCTGTGGAACGTGGGCATACTCAAGGGCAACCTGACCTTGCTCGCCACCGCCTCGTATTTCACGCCGGTGTTCTCCACCTTTTTCGCCGCCGTGTGGCTGTCGACGCGCCTGGGCGCGCCGTTCTGGCAAGGGGTGGCCATGGTCACCGCCGGGTCGCTGATCTGCTGGGCGGCGACGCGCAACAGGCCGGCCCGGGGCGTGTAGCCCCAGGCCGGGCCGTCATGTCGAAGAAGAATCGCTCGGTCAGAGCACGGATTGCGCGACCGCGTATCCCAGCGGGATCAGCAGCAGCGAAGCGAACAGGGAACTGACGATCGCCGCCGATATTTTCAGCAAGGGCTCGGGCCCTGCGGTTTGAATCGTTTGAATCACCAACGCGACGATACCCATAACCATCAAACAGCTGATAACCACTGCTACGTGAGTCATGTTGTCTCCGTCCTCGCCTGATTAAAGGGATTCGGCGCCGCTGAGCGGTCTAGATGTTTGTATTGATTGTGCGCCTGTATTCGGGCGGCGGGCCCTAGGGTTTTCCTGACGGCGCGCGCGGTTTGTGGCGTATTAGCCGCGCACCCTGCAGCATGAAATCCATGTGCGCATGCAGCATTCGGGACGGCGTTCAAAGCGGCGATGCGCCGCCGGTTTGCGCTACGATGGCGGCATCGAATCCCATCAAGAGGCCGCCATATGCCGCAGAAATTGCGTCCGGGCACGCGCGCCACATTGCAGGTCAGGCAGCTGATGCCGGGCGAATTCGCCTGGATCATCACCTTGTTCGACCCGGAAAGCGGCAATGTGCGCAGCACCAATTATTCCGAAAAGCGCTACGGCAGCCAGGACGAGGCGTCGGCCGCGGGCAAGGCCGCGGTGGTGGAATTCCTGGGCAGCGATCCGCAAAGCCCCGAGCCGGGCAAGGACGGCCGCTCCAGGTCCTGAACCGGCCCGCCTCATTCTTCTTCTTTTCCAAGCCCTCGCCAGAGGGCTTTTTGCTGCCCGCGCGGGCACGCGGATTGCTGGAGGGCGCGTGCGCATCCTGCGCCGATCGAGGAGATTCCGCCATGTCCCAGTCCATGCATAGAGAACCCGGCCAGCCCGACGATCTGCCGCCGGACGATCCCACGATACCCGGCAGCCTGCCGCCCGATGGCTCCGTGCCGCCGCCCGACCACCCCGGCGAGGAAGTCCCGCCGGACCCGCGCCGGCCCGACCCCAGCGACCCGCGCACGATAGACCTGGCCTGAGCGCCGCATCCCGCGCTATGCGCAATCCAAGCAAGGAGGCTTACTCATGCGATCGATCCTGTTGTGGCTGCTGGGCGTGCCCATCCCCATCATCATCCTGCTCGCGCTTTTCTGGCATTGACCTACGCCGCAGCCTACCCGCAATGAACGAGGAATAGTCCATGGAAAACGCATCGATGTTGAACCAACCCTATACCGGCGGCGCGCTGCCACGGGAATCCGCGGCCTCCGCGGTCTCGTGGGCGGCCGTGTTCGCCGGCGCGGTCATCGCGGCCGCGCTGTCGCTGGCCCTGTTCGCCGGCGGCGCCGGCCTGGGCTTTCTCTCGGTCTCCCCATGGGGAGACGAGGGCCTCTCGGCGCCCGCGGCCGGCATCGGCGTCATCGCCTGGATGCTGTTCACGCAGATCGTCGCCTACGGCATCGCCGGCTATGTCACCGGCCGCCTGCGCACCAAATGGGCCGACGTGCACACCGATGAGATCTACTTCCGCGACACCGCGCACGGCTTTCTGGTGTGGGCGCTGAGCGCCGTCGTCAGCGCCGCGCTGGTGGGAGCCTCCATCGTCTCGCTGGCCACGGGCGTGGCCAAGACCGGCGCCTCGATGGCGGGCGCCGGCGCCACGGTCGCCGCGTCGGCGGCGGGCGGCGCCGCGGCATCGGGCGCGGGCTCGGGCGGCATGGCGCAGACCGGCGATTACCTGGCCGACCTGCTGCTGCGCGCCGAACGGCCCGACGCCACAGGCGACCGCGCCAGCGCGCGCGCCGAAGTCGGGCGCATCGTGGCCGTCAGCCTGGCGCGCGGCGACATGACGCCGGCGGACCGCGACTACGTAGCGAAAGTGGTGGCGGCGCAGGCCGGCATCGAGCCGGACGCGGCGCAGCGCCGCGTCGAACAGGCGATCCAGGATGCCCGCAAAACGGCCGACGAAGCCAAGCAGAAGGCCAAGGAGGCCGCGGACGCCGCGCGCAAGGCGGCCGCCGCATTGGCGCTGTGGGGCTTCGCCTCGATGCTGATCGGCGCCTTCGTGGCAAGCCTGGCGGCGACCTGGGGCGGACGGCGCCGGGACCTGCCTTAGTCTGGTTTTTCTCGCCGCTCAAACAGCGTATGCCGCGGGCTGGGCAGGCCCGTGGCCGCCAATTTCGGCCCGATGTGTATTTCGCCGCGAGATGGTAGAAATCGGATTCGTATCCGCAAGCGCAGGCGAAGGGGGGATTGGTTGAGAAAGCCGAGAATCACGCTGCTACTGCTTATCGTCGCGCTGGGGGTGCTGACGGCGATGATCGCGTTCGTCAACGCCCTGGCCGCGGCCCAGATCGTCCAGAAGGAGCAATTGATCGCCCGGTCCCTCGAGGCCAACCGGGCGTATGCCGCCAAGCTCGCCGCCACCGTGGACCTGTACATCGGGTCCGTGCAGCGGCAGCTGGAGGTCAGCGCCAGCCGTCTGCCGGCGCTGCTGTCCTCGCCCCAAGCCCTGGCCGCCGAGGCCGCCAGGGTCGCCCGGCAGTCCGACGGCGTGGTCGCGGCTTTCGTCGCCGACCGCGACAACAGAGTCATCGCATTCGAATCGCTGGCGCCCGAACTCACCCAGAAGCCGGCGATGCTGAGCCGTGTCGAAATCGACCAGCGCGAAGTCGCCGGCCATGTCTCGGCCGTCTATTTGTCCGCCGACGGCTTTCCGATAGTCCTATTTTCACAACCGATCCGCGACGCCGAGGGCAGCTATCTGGGCCTGCTCGGCGCGGTGATCTTCCTGCAGCAGGACAACGAACTCGACCGCCTGGTCAGCGTCCATTTCCACCACGACGGCTCCAACGTCTATGTCGTCGATTCCGGCGGCAAGGTCCTGGTGCACCAGGACAAATCCCTGATCGGAACGAACGAAAGCGGCAACGTGGTGGTCGATGCGCTCGGGCGGGGCGAGGCCGGCGCGGTGGCCGTCACTGGCACGCGCGGCAAGCGTTACTTCGCCGGCTACGCGCCCATGCGCAGCGGCAAGTGGGGCGTGGTGGTGCAGACCCCGGAAGCGGTTACGCTGGAGCCGCAGCGCGACCTGCTGCGCCGCGCGCTGCTGTATTCCGTGCCGGCCGCGGCGCTGACGCTGCTGCTGATCTACGTGCTGGCCCGCGGCATCGCGCACCCGCTGTCCCAATTGGCCCAGGCCATGCGGCGCGACGACGACGGCAGGGACGAGAAGCCCTTGCGCGGCCTGCGGCCGTGGTACTACGAGGCGCAGCAGCTGCGCGAAGCCGTATGCGTGACGCTGGCGCAGCACCGGCGCCGGATCACCCAGCTCAACACCGAAACGCACACCGATCCCATGACCCGCCTCATGAACCGGCGCGGCATGGAAGGCGCGATCGAACGGCTGATGGCCTCGCATCAGCCGTTCTCGGTGCTGGCCCTGGACATCGACCGCTTCAAGCGCGTCAACGACACCTACGGCCATGCCGCCGGCGACAAGGTGCTGATGGCGCTGGCCGACCTGCTGCGCGCCGTCATCCGCGCGGGCGACCTGCCGTGCCGCATCGGCGGCGAGGAATTCCTGGTGCTGATGCCGGCAGGCAACCCCCGCGTCGCGCAACTGGTGGCCGCACGCATCCGCGCAGCCGTCGCCAACACCCATATGCCGGACGGCGTGGGCTGCATCACCATCTCCATCGGCGTCGCCCGCTGGCCCGACGACAACGAAGACGTCTGCGAAGTCCTGAAATTCGCCGACCAGGCGCTGTACGCGGCCAAGAAAGCGGGGGGCGACAGGGTGGTGGTGTATCCGTTCTAGGCAGGGAGCGATATGTCCCGCTTGCGGCGCAGGCAGGTGGGCTCAGGCCGCGATTTTCGGTAAGTTGCTTCTGGAAAGCGTTTGCCGGTCAGGCAATCCCGATAGGGATCCCGCCATGATGAAGCTGGTTCGCGAAGGCAGGTACGACTGACTATGCCGGCCGAGGTATGGCTCTGCTTGGAGAATCGAAGGGCTTCTGGATAAACACAGGGGCCCTTGTTCCATTCCTGGTGCAAGAGGCGCAAAACAAAAGGCCCGCAATCGCTTGCGGGCCTTGAAATTCTTGGTGGCGCATCCCTGATTCGAACAGGGGACCTGCGGATTATGATTTCTAAAAAACCGGGGTTTAGCGATACTTCATGAGATGGTGAGAGACTAAAAAATTTTATTGAAATCAATTAGTTATTGACCTGTTTTGTTTTTTGAGGTCTCATTGAGTGGCACTCTATCTTCGGATTTTTCGGACACAGTTCGGACGCGAAAGACCTTGACCGAGCCCCCGGCATCGTTGGCGTCCGGCCCCGACCGGAACGTTAGCCATGCCACTTCTGACCTACCGCGCCATCGAGTCTCACAAGCCCAAGGCAACCCCGTACAAGATCACAATTGATCGCGGCATACAGTTACGCATCGCCCCGGACGGCCTGCGTACCGTCCTTGTCCGCTACACGGTCAAAGGCACTAAGGGAGAGCAGCAGTACACCCTGCCCCAGGAGTACGGGGATGCGCCGGGCCAGATCAAGCTGGCCGACGCCTGCGCCGAAGGTCAGCGCATCCGCGCCTTGGCGCGTTCAGGGATTGACTGGCCGGCCGAAGAAGCTGCCCGGCTGCAGGCCGAAGCTGAAGCCAACCAACGGGCCTCCGTCGATGCGCTGACTCTTGAGGAAGGTGTCAAAGAGTACGTCGAGAGAAAGCGCCGGACCAAGGACGGCCTGCCGCTCAAGGCGCGCACCAAGTCGGAGTACCTGGACATGGTGACGCCTGGCAAGGTTGGCAAGAACGGCAGAAAATTCGCCGATGGTGAACTGATGCCCCTGGCGCACACGGTCATGGCAAAAATTACAGCCAAAGCTATATGGGCCACCTACAACGATCTGTCGAAACGCTCGAAGCGCCGGGCGGACTACGCCATGCAGGTTCTGCGCGCGGTGCTACGCTGGCATGGCGTTCAGATTCCCAATAGCCCGCTAAGCCAGACTACCGCTGGGCGCGATCGCATTGCCATTGCCCCGCCGCGTGGTGACCCTACACCGATTCCAGCCGAAAAACTCGGCGCCTGGTGGCGAGCGGCCTGCGCCTGCCCGCGCCGTGTCGCGGCGAATTACTACCGCTTCCAACTGCTCACGGGCTGCCGGGGCGTTGAGATCCACGGCGAGAAGAAGTACGACTATGAGCCCATCAAAGTCGGCGACGTGAACCTTGAAGCGGGCAGCATCCTGCTGATCGACACCAAGAACCGCAGCAACCACCGGCTGTTGCTGTCGCGCCAGGCCCTGGCGATCGTCAAGGAAGCCTGCGAAGGCCGCGAACCCGATAAGCCGCTGTTCCCCATCGTCGATGCCCGTAAGACGTTGGCGTGGATTAACAAACAGGCGGGCACGGCCGTCCAGGGGCATGATCTGCGCGCCACCTTCACGACTATCGCCGAAGAACTGGTCTCGGGCGGGGTGCTCAAGCGGATGGTCAACCACGCCGCCAACAACGACGTGACGTTGGGCCACTACGTCGGTAAGGGCGAGGCGCAATTGCGGGCCGGCTGGCAGACCGTGGCCGACTTCGTCGAAAGCGCGGCCGCACAGACGGACCGTCCTTCGGCGCCGGTCGATGCGCCCTTGCCGGATGAGTCCGAGGATGCGCCAACCAAAGTGCTTGAACCCCATGAACTGGAAGGAGCTATTGCGTGAAATACGATTTTGTAGTAACTTTTTTGTATGTTGGCGCGGTTTGAATGGGACGCCGCAAAGGCGGCGACGAATCTGCGTAAACATGGTGTGAGCTTCGAGGTCGCAGTACGGGCGTTTGCCGACCCATTCGCGTTGACCGGGCCGGAGCGTGTCGAGCATGGCGAGCAGCGCTGGCAGACGCTCGGTATGGTGGATGGATATCTCCTGCTTCTGGTGGCTCATACCGTTCTTGAACTGAAGGCGGACAACCAAGTCATCGAGGTTATCCGCATCATCTCGGCTAGGCCGGCCGACAGGAAAGAAAGGCGACGTTATGAGCAAGAAATCCGTTAAGCATGAGGTGGATTTGGCGAAGCTGCCTCCCCTGAGCGACAAGCAAAAAGCCGAACTGGCCGCGCTGGCGGCACGTACCGATGGAGATGTCGATTACAGCGATATCCCTCCGCTGACAGAAGAGTTCTGGAAGAACGCCGAGCGTGGCAAGTTCTATAAACCGACCAAGACTTCGACCACCGTACGAATCGACTCGGATGTCCTGGCTTGGCTGCGATCGCAGGGCAAGGGCTATCAATCCCGCATCAATGCGATTCTGCGACGGGAAATGCTGTCTTCGATAAAGTAGTAGCGTCTCTTTGGATGATGGAAGTTTTATAATGGCGAAGTCCTCAGCCATGTGCTATGGAGATTGTCATGTCCACGAAAGCCCCCAAGGGCACCAAACCTATCGCGGCAAAAGGCACGGGCAAGCGCGCTGGTGTTAAAGCCGGCACGCTGATTTCCGTCGCAGGTGGGGCAATGAAAGTTGGTTCTGCTCCTGCCAAGTCAAAAAACGTACCTTCAAAAGGCAATTGGAGCCCGCTGTCAGATATTGTTCGTCAGATCAAGCAGAATCCTTCGCTCGGCGAGAAGATTGCCAAAGACGCTGGCATTACCACCAAGGCGGGTCGGCTTACCAAAACCTACGCTGGCTAACCTCGCATGACGGCCGAGAATAGACACTCACGCTCCTTGGTGCTGGGTTTTCACGGGTGTGATGAAGCGCTCGGACGTCGGTTGATTTCGGGTGACATCCCGCACCTCACCCCAAGCAAAAATCCCTACGATTGGATTGGCGACGGCATCTATTTTTTTGAGAATGACCCGGAGCGTGCCTTGCACTTCGCAACGACGGCGGCTGAGCATCCTGAGCGTCAGTTGACAAGAGGACGTATCGAATCCCCCTTCGTGATTGGCGCTGTTATCGATTTGCGCAACTGTCTGGACTTGTCTCATCAGCAAGGAATTCGAGAAGCCAGTGAAGCGCTTGAGGGGTTGCGCGTCTCTCGTCAAGGTAGAGAGCTGCCCAAAAACAAGAAAGCCAATGACGACGATGACGATTACATCGTGCGCAACCTTGACCGGGCCATTATCAATTATCTGCACTCATTACGCCGCCTGGCCAAACTTGTGCCTTACGACACCGTGCGCAGTCCGTTTGCTCAAGGACAACCGCTTGCGGACACGTCATTTTTTCGACAATATTCTCATGTCCAGATTGCAGTGCGAAATGCAGATTGCATCCTCGGTTATTTTCTGCCCCAAACCCCTATGAAGTCGCCATTTCAAGGACTTGAGAGTTAGGGGCGTGGGTAGGTGATATTGTTAACGACCATAGGGACTAAAAAATGGACAATTATCACGTCACCAAGGATGGCGACAAGTGGAAACTCACCAAACAAGGGAACGAACGTGCTTCAAAAGTCGCCGAGACCAAGCAGGAGATCTTGAAGGCGACCAGGGACTACATGCAAGATAAGGTCGGGTCCGTCAAGATTCATAAGGCAGGCGGAGGGATTCAAGAAGAACGAACCTACCCACGCGCTGCCGACCCAAAGAAGACACGAGGCTGATACTTCGATATGGAGTTGCTTTCGGGATATGGGCGGTCTTGCTAAACTCCTGCAATTTAAGTTTAATCCGCTCACAGGTCTTCCGGTAGCGCCCAGAGCTTCTCAAGATCCACGTCGTCACTGCTGGGCCGGTGCTCCTTCAGGAGTGGATCAATCCTTAGGATCATGGGTAGGTCGAATGCCGTCCCTGTGACCACGCAGCAGCCTTTGGCTAGGGTCGGAATGAGATTTTTGGAGCTGGAGTCCAAGGTGCTGATGGTGTTGTCCAGCAACATCAGGTCGCGCTCGTTCACCAGCCGGTGAATGAAAAAGTTATGGATCTGGGAAACGATGGTGGGCGAAATGTCAGCCGGCCGCTGACTGGAGAGCGTCAGGTAAACGCCGTACTTGCGCCCTTCCTTGATGATCTCTTCGAAGAGTTCCAGCCGATAGTCCTTCCAGATTTCATGCTCACGGGTAGACTGCTCTGACAGGATGTTATGAGCCTCATCAATGATAAGGTGGAGGGTTCTGCTTGGGGGACTCTTTAGATTCTCCAAGTCCTTGTGGTTCGTGTAGAAGTTCTTGGCGATTAGCAGCGGCAAGATTTTCTTGATCTCGTTCTTGCACTTCTTCAAAGAGATGACATGCAATAGATGTTGTCCCGGCTGCTCATCTATGATTTCAAGGACATTGCGAAGAGCAGTAATGGATGATTTGGCTCTGGCAAGCACTGGTTGGATGTGTTCGTATTGAGCATAGCCTAGTACCACGTCTGAACACAATTGCAGGTAGCACCTTAAAATCAGCTCGGTAAACTGATCAAGATCATCCACATCCACGTGATTGTCTAGCTGAATCACACCGGGTTTTGAGGAGGCTTCATTTCTTGAGAGAATGGAGCCATGAGCAAGAACAACAAGTTTTCCCCTGAGGTACGTGAACGCGCGGTGCGCCTGGTCCAGGAGCATCGTGATGAGTACCGGTCGCTGTGGGCGGCTGTCGAGTCTATTGCACCGAAGATCGGCTGCACACCGACGACCCTACTGGATTGGATTAAGCGATCGGAAGTCAACAACGGGACCCGCCCCGGCGTAACGACAGAAGAGCGCGAACGTCTCAAGGCGTTAGAGAAGGAGAACCGCGAATTGCGCCGAGCCAACGAGATTCTGAAGTCGGCGAGCGCTTTTTTCGCCCAGGCGGCGCTCGACCGCGAACTGAAGAAGTAAACGCCTATCTCGATCAACACCGGGATCGATACGGGGTCGAGCCGATCTGCAAGGTGTTGCAGGTCGCCCCGTCAGCCTACAGGCGCTACGCCGCCCGGTGTCGGCAGCCGCAGCTGCGTAGTCAGCGCGCCCAGAAGGACGAACAACTGCGCCCTCAGATCTATAGGGTCTGGGAGCAGAACTTTCGCGTCTACGGTGCTCGGAAGGTCTGGAAGCAGATGAATCGCGAGAGCATTCGCGTGGCACGATGTACGGTCGAACGCCTGATGGGCGACCTGGGCATTGAAGGGGTGCGTCGTGGCAAGCGGGTTCGCACGACGGTGCCCGATAGCGCAGCGGCTTGCCCGCAAGATCTGGTCCGACGCCAATTCGAGGCGGACCGTCCGAACCGGCTCTGGGTAGCGGATTTCACCTACGTTTCCACTTGGCAAGGATGGCTGTATGTGGCCTTTATTATCGACGCTTATGCCAAACGGATTGTCGGCTGGCGCGCCTCCAGCAGCATGACGACGGACTTCGTTTTGGATGCGCTTGAGCAAGCTGTGTACGACCGTCGCCCCAGTCAGGCAGACGGCCTTATTCATCATTCGGATCGCGGGTCGCAATACGTGTCCATTCGCTATTCCGAGCGCCTGGGTGAAGCCGGCATCAATCCGTCTGTCGGCAACACTGGAAGTGCATACGACAACGCGCTGGCCGAGACGATCAATGGTCTCTACAAAACGGAAGTGATTCACCGCAGGACACCCTGGAAAACCAAGGCCGCTGTGGAGCTCGCCACGTTGGAATGGGTGTCTTGGTTCAACCACCAACGCTTGCTAGGATCGATCGGCGACATCCCGCCGGCCGAGGCCGAAGCGCGTTACTATCGACAACTTGCAGCACCGGCTGCGGAACCTGTTTTACTTTAATCAAACAGCCTCCGCGATTCCCGGTGTGATTCAAGCAGTGGCTTCATGAAAGTTTCAAAGCTGCCGCTATCAGAATCATAGTAGTGGCCTTCGGAAGCTCGGAAATACTTGTTCCTTCCGTTATAAGTAATACCTCTAAGATGCTCCTGCAATTCCTCGCAACCTATGATTCTAGCGATCTCTCGGGCAAGTTCTAGGGCATCAGGTTTGGGCTCGCTTGCGCTGAAGGCTTTCTCAAAGGTCTTTTCGATGTAACGCTCAAGTGGCACATCCTTGAACCTGTCTTTTCCAGTCACCACTCTCCTCAAAAATGGCTGCTGTGTATTGGTGGTTGAATCGCCCCGGGTTTCCTAGACACCCAGTTGCCTCACAATTGAGGCGATATGGAGGTGTGTATGGAAGGCAAGGCATCGCGGCAGCGATTCTCAGAAGAGTTCAAGGTGCAGGCTGTAAAGCAAGTCACCGAGCGGGGGCACAAGGTCAGCGACGTAGCGACACGATTGGGCGTGAGCACGCACAGCCTGTATGCGTGGCTCAAGCGGTATTCGGGTAGCCCTGAACAGCGTGCACAGCAAGATGGCCAGAGCGCAGAGGTCCGTCGGCTTAAGGCTGAGCTTAAGCGGGTGAGCGAGGAGCGCGACATCCTAAAAAAGGCCGCCGCGTACTTTGCCAAGCAGTCCGGGTGAAGTACGCGTTTATCAAGGCCCATGAAGAGCAACACGCTGTGCGTCGCCTGTGCGCAGTTTTGGGGGTGCATCCCAGCGGCTATTACGCCTGGAAGGTGCAGCCTGTGAGTGCGCGTGGGGTACAGGATAAGCGCGTCAGCGCGCTCATAGAGCAATGCTGGGAAGACAGTGGCCGGATCTACGGCTACCGTAAGATCAGCAGTGACCTGAACGATATGGGAGAGCTGTGTGGCAAGCACCGCGTGGCCCGTTTGATGCGTCAGGCTGGCTTGCGATCGCACACCGGATACGGTCG
The DNA here is from genome assembly GCF_057359325.1 of Achromobacter sp. MUI-25009338. Taxonomy (NCBI): domain Bacteria; kingdom Pseudomonadati; phylum Pseudomonadota; class Betaproteobacteria; order Burkholderiales; family Alcaligenaceae; genus Achromobacter; species Achromobacter sp. MUI-25009338. The sequence continues at coordinate 4,108,230 of NZ_CM170627.1, read as the reverse complement.
TCGTCCAGGAGGCCGAGGCACGCGTCCCAGCGTTGTTGCCCCGAATCATCTACAACGCCAATTCCGGGTCGATGCCCCCAACCAGGTCTGGGTGACGGACATCACCTACATCCGAACACACGAAGGCTGGCTCTATCTTGCCGCCGTATTGGATCTGTTCTCGCGGCAGATCGTGGGTTGGTCAATGGGCGACCGGATGACCCGAGAACTCGCCATCAACGCATTGCTGGCTGCGGTCTGGCGTCGCAAACCAGAGGCGGAAGTGCTCGTGCACTCAGATCAAGGAAGCCAGTTCAGTAGTCATGACTGGCAAGACTTCCTGAAGGCCCATCGGTTACGCCCCAGCATGAGCAGGCGAGGAAACTGAATCACACCGGGAATCGCGGAGGCTGTTTGATTAAAGTAAAACAGGTTCCGCAGCCGGTGCTGCAAGTTGTCGATAGTAACGCGCTTCGGCCTCGGCCGGCGGGATGTCGCCGATCGATCCTAGCAAGCGTTGGTGGTTGAACCAAGACACCCATTCCAACGTGGCGAGCTCCACAGCGGCCTTGGTTTTCCAGGGTGTCCTGCGGTGAATCACTTCCGTTTTGTAGAGACCATTGATCGTCTCGGCCAGCGCGTTGTCGTATGCACTTCCAGTGTTGCCGACAGACGGATTGATGCCGGCTTCACCCAGGCGCTCGGAATAGCGAATGGACACGTATTGCGACCCGCGATCCGAATGATGAATAAGGCCGTCTGCCTGACTGGGGCGACGGTCGTACACAGCTTGCTCAAGCGCATCCAAAACGAAGTCCGTCGTCATGCTGCTGGAGGCGCGCCAGCCGACAATCCGTTTGGCATAAGCGTCGATAATAAAGGCCACATACAGCCATCCTTGCCAAGTGGAAACGTAGGTGAAATCCGCTACCCAGAGCCGGTTCGGACGGTCCGCCTCGAATTGGCGTCGGACCAGATCTTGCGGGCAAGCCGCTGCGCTATCGGGCACCGTCGTGCGAACCCGCTTGCCACGACGCACCCCTTCAATGCCCAGGTCGCCCATCAGGCGTTCGACCGTACATCGTGCCACGCGAATGCTCTCGCGATTCATCTGCTTCCAGACCTTCCGAGCACCGTAGACGCGAAAGTTCTGCTCCCAGACCCTATAGATCTGAGGGCGCAGTTGTTCGTCCTTCTGGGCGCGCTGACTACGCAGCTGCGGCTGCCGACACCGGGCGGCGTAGCGCCTGTAGGCTGACGGGGCGACCTGCAACACCTTGCAGATCGGCTCGACCCCGTATCGATCCCGGTGTTGATCGAGATAGGCGTTTACTTCTTCAGTTCGCGGTCGAGCGCCGCCTGGGCGAAAAAAGCGCTCGCCGACTTCAGAATCTCGTTGGCTCGGCGCAATTCGCGGTTCTCCTTCTCTAACGCCTTGAGACGTTCGCGCTCTTCTGTCGTTACGCCGGGGCGGGTCCCGTTGTTGACTTCCGATCGCTTAATCCAATCCAGTAGGGTCGTCGGTGTGCAGCCGATCTTCGGTGCAATAGACTCGACAGCCGCCCACAGCGACCGGTACTCATCACGATGCTCCTGGACCAGGCGCACCGCGCGTTCACGTACCTCAGGGGAAAACTTGTTGTTCTTGCTCATGGCTCCATTCTCTCAAGAAATGAAGCCTCCTCAAAACCCGGTGTGATTCAAACTGCCATGACAACGCCGTTGCCGAGAGCTTCTTCCAGTTGCTCAAACGTGAAAGGATCCGGCGCAAGATCTATTCCACCCGCGATCAGGCTCGCGCCGATGTGTTTGACTATATCGAGTTGTTCTATAACCCACGACGGCGCCACAGCTATATCGGTCAGGTTTCTCCGGTAGAGTTCGAACGACGCTACTTTTTGATGAACGGGACTGTCTAAGAAACCCGGGGCGATTCATCCAGCTTTCTTTCGTCCAGAAACTCGCCTTCAACAAGGCAGACAATGTCTATGAAGCCTCGCTGGATGGAGACATGCTCTCTGAGTGAAACACCCCTGTACTTCACACCTCCATAGAAGATGGTTTCTTGGCTGGAGTCTTCAAAAATGCGAAGGGAGATGCGCACCCCGCTGACTGCGATGACTTCGCCTACGATGATGCTCATAGGGCCTCCTCGTCTTCAGCCGGTGGCACGTATTCTTCCGCTTTGAGAGAGAACACATATCTGTTGAAGTTCGTGAAATTCATCTTCACGCCATCAGGCGGCCCAATGACCTTGACGTTCTTCCAAAGTTTGAACTCTTCCCGCATGCTGGTCGCGCTGCCATCGCTGTAGCAACAAATGAAGGTTTGAAGTTGCGGGTTGGAAAGTGAGCGTTGGACAAGCCTCAGGATGTGCTCATCGGCAAATGAAAAGCCGAATGTGATGAGTATGGAGTTTGGCTTCTCAAGCTCGTAGCTTAATAGCCTGAGCATCTGATAGTAGTGCTCTTCAAAGACGGTCTCGTGAAACTTCCACTTGGTAGGATTCACGATGGGAAGCTTATTGTAATCGTCCCAGAAAGTGCCCATCTGTTTTTTGCTGAAGGCCAACGTGGGGATATCTTCGGTCTTGTTGTCCTTGCTGCTAAGGAAAGCTGAATAGCTTTCTAGCTTGCCGATGGTATGTTTGGTCAAAATATTCTTGAAGTCATTGCGGTACTTGACTTCAATCTTTTCACCGTTCTTGGTCCAGTAGACAGAGCCGTGAAGGTGGATGATGTTGATCTGTGGAATGCCGTAATTGCTGCGTTCAAATATCCCCGTTTGACATTGGAATGTGTTGAAGTTTTTGGGGTGCAAATGCTTCCTGTGAAAGCCTGAGGTGCCATCATTTACCACAAAATCATGTGAACCCTTCATCAGGATACTGTCGGCCGTGTGAGCCAAGCATCCATCATAGTTGGTGGTAAAGATGTTGATCTTGCGATTGAGATCTTTCCTTCGGTCTAGTAGACCCAAAAGCGTCGTCAAGAAAATTTCATAATTCTCAAGATTTGCTTTTCCCTCATCTGACACGACTACATTGGCATTGAATGTCTGTACAGGGAATATGCACGTGTTGTAGTAGTGCATGAACAAGGCTGTCCGCTTCTCAGGAAGATTTTCAAACTTAGTGGCAAGTGTCTCAATCGTTTCCCCGTTCCCCTTGGCGTCCTTAATGGCGAGTGCAAGCGTCGGAAACAAGTCTGCTGAAGCTCCTGAGCCGATCAATATGTTGATGTTTTTGTTGTATGTATCCAGTGGCTCAATCGGTTCAAACATTCTTGATCCTCTCATTAACTTCGCAAAAGAAGGCGTCCAGCCTGGTAATTGGCCGCTCCATCCCAGATTTTCATAACGACGGCTCATGGCTATAAGCGGCCAATCTATACAAAAAGATAATAAGCGAAATATTTGTTTGCGTCTCCGCTTCGCGGACCGCGCTGCTCCACGTTCGCTATCCGCTCATCCCTGACGGGACTGGCTGTCGCCAGCCTTGCGCATCCCTGACGCCTACGGCCCGGCTTCCAGATCCGGGCCTGCGCGCTTCGCTTGCCGTGCGGTCCAGCACACAAGGGCCGGCCTGCCATGTCCAGCCGTCTTTCCTGACCTCATCACCTTGTCCGCGACTGTAGCCCGTGGCCGCGGGCCGTCAAGGCGCGCCAGGCCGTGTCCTCGCTGCGCTGCGGGCCGCACCAACCTGGCGCTTGTTTCCTTGACGGCTCCGCGTCCGTGGGCTCCTGACCGTCGCGGGCGACGAACTCAGGAAAGACGGTGGCAACAGGGCCGACCGGGTTCCTCGTGCCAACCGCACAGAACAGCCACAACGGCTGGGCTCCGAATCTTGGAATCCGGTGTGCGGTGAACAGCAAACCCTTTCTTTGTCAGGAGAAATGCCATGCAACTCGCATCCCGTTTCGCGCACCATGCCCCGACCCTGCGCAGCGACTACCCCCTGTCCGATGACCAGATTCACCGCGTGGCCCCGTCCATCTTCGCGGACGCGCCGCATGAGAGCCGTTCGCAGCGGTACAGCTACATCCCCACCGCCGCCGTGCTGGCGGAACTGCGCAAGGAAGGGTTTCAGCCCTTCATGGTGGCGCAAACCCGCGTACGCCACGAAGACCGGCGCGACTACACCAAGCACATGATTCGCCTGCGCCATGCCAGCCAGATCAACGGCGCGGAAGCCAACGAAATCATCCTGTTGAACTCGCACGATGGCACCAGCAGCTATCAGATGCTGGCCGGCATGTTCCGTTTCGTGTGCAGCAATGGCCTGGTATGCGGCGACACCGTGGCCGATGTGCGCGTACCGCATAAAGGCGATGTGGCCGGGCAAGTGATCGAAGGCGCATACGAAGTCCTGCGCGGCTTTGAGCGCGTAAAGGAAAACCGCGATGCCATGCGCGCCGTCACGCTCGACGAAGGCGAAGCCGAAGTATTCGCCCGCGCCGCGCTGGCCTTGAAGTACGACGACCCCAACAAGCCCGCGCCCATCACCGAATCGCAAATCCTGATGCCGCGCCGCTTCGATGACCGCCGCCCCGACCTGTGGAGCGTGTTCAACCGCACCCAGGAAAACCTGACCAAAGGCAATTTGCCGGGACGCAGCGCCAACGGACGCCGCCAGCGCACCCGCCCCGTGCAGGGCATTGATGCCGATGTGCGCCTGAATCGCGCCCTGTGGCTGCTGGCCGATGGCATGCGCCAGTTGAAAGCCTGAACCCTTGCTGCCCCGGCAAGGGCAGGCAGCGGCCCTTGCCGGTTCTTCCTGTGCTGCATCCCCGAACCCATAGGAGTCATCACCATGAACGCCATTACCCAACCCGAAGCCCGCGCCGTCCACGCCCCGACGCTGGAAGCCGCCGACCCGACCAAGAACCTGATTCTGGTTCCCCTGTCGCGGCTGGTGTCGCGCCCAACTGGCCGCAACGTGCGCAAGACCCCGCGCCTGTCCATCCCCGAACTGGCCGCAAGCATTCAGCGTGTCGGCCTGCTGCAAAACCTCATCGTTACCGCGATTGATGACGGCGAGCATTACGAAGTTGTCGCCGGTGGCCGTCGCCTCGCCGCCCTCAAGCTGCTGGCGAAAAAGCGCCGCATCAGCAAGGAATGGGAAGTGCCTTGCCTGCTCGTGGCCGATGGCACCGCCCGCACGGCCAGCCTCACCGAGAACGTGCAGCGCGAAGCCATGCACCCGGCAGACCAGTTCGAGGCATTCGCCGCGCTGGTGGCCGAAGGCCGACCCATCGAGGACATTGCAGCGGATTTTTCCGTCACGCCGCTGGTGGTGCAGCGCCGCCTGAAGCTGGCGAACGTGTCGCCGCGCCTGATGGCCGACTATCGTGCCGATGCCGTCACGCTCGATCAGTTGATGGCCCTTGCCATCACCGACGACCACGCCGCACAGGAACACGCTTTCTATGATGCACCGACATGGCAGCGGCACCCGTCCCACTTGCGCGAACGCCTCACCGAGCGCGAGATTGACGCCTACCGGCATCCGCTGGTGCGCTTCGTCGGCCTGGACACCTACGAAGCCGCAGGCGGCGGCATCCGCCGCGACCTGTTCGCGGAAGGTGACGCGGGCGTGTATCTGACCGATGCCGCGCTGCTGGAACGACTGGCGCAAGACAAGCTGGCAGGCATCGCCGCCGAGGTGAAGGCCGAAGGCTGGGCATGGGTGGATGCCACGCCCGCCGTGACGCATGCCGACCTGCACGCTTTTCAACGCGCCCCGCAGCAACGCCGTGAACCCACCAAGCGCGAAGCCGCCCGCATCGAGAAGCTGCAAGCCAAGCTGCACCAACTGGCCGAAGCCGTGGATGCCGCGCTGGATGCCGACGACGAGGAAAAGGCCGACGCCTTGCAAGAGGAAGGCGAAGCCCTGGGCGAACAATTGCAGGCCATCGAGGACGGTTTGCAGGAGTACAGCCCGAACGTGAAGGCCGCAGCCGGTGCCATCGTCACCATCGAGCGCAGCGGCGAAGCCGTGATTCATCGCGGCCTGATGCGCGAAGCCGAAGCCCGCGCGCTGCGCACGCTGGAGCGCTTGCGGCAGGGTTTCGGCAGCGAAGGCGACGCCGCGAATGACGACGAAGGCGAGGAAGCCGCCGGCGCACGCAAGACCGCCGCCATGTCCGACCGGCTGGCGCAGCGCTTGAGCGCCCACCGCACGGCGGCGCTGCAAATCGAAGTGGCCCGCCATCCGCAAGTTGCGCTGGCTGCCGTGGTGCATGGCATGGTGCAGACGGTCTTGCAGGAAAGCCACTACGGGCATGACCTGCCGCTCTGCGTGAGCCTGAAGGTGCAAGACCGCCTTCACAGCCTGGCCCCGGACATACCCGAGTCGCCCGCCGCCGTCGCGCTGCGCGAACTGCAACAGGCATGGGCTGGCAAGCTGCCCGAGGACAGCGCCGACCTGTTCGCCGCGCTGCTGGCGATGGAGCAAGGCGAACTGGTCAAGCTGCTGGCCGTGTGCGTTGCGCCCGCCCTGGACATGGTGACGCCCCGCGCCACGCCTGAGCAACCCGGCGCGGAACTGGCGCAGGCCGTCGGGCTGGACATGGCCGCATGGTGGCAGCCGACCGCCGAAAGCTACTTCAAGCACGTGTCCAAGGCCGTGATCTTGGATGCCGTTGGCCAGTACGCGCCGGCGCACGTCAACCGGCTGGCGAAACTGAAGAAGGCCGACATTGCCAGCGAAGCCGAAAGGCTGGCCAGCGGCACCGGCTGGATGCCCGCCATCTTCCGTGCCGAAGACCTGCGGCAGCAGGCCGAGCAGATCGCGCAGGACACGGCGACCGAGACTAACGCCCAAGCGCCGGAGGATGCCGACGCCGTGGCCGATGAACCGGCTCCGCCGCTGGCTGCCTGACCTTGCACCGATAGGCGTCCCGGTTTCGGCCGGGACGCCGGGCGCAGCGGATACAAAATCAGCACCGCGCCCAGGCCATGCCCGGCCTGGGCGCGGTGACGGAAAAAATCCGGGCGCGGCAGTGGCCGCGCCCGGTGTCCAAACCCAAGCGAGATGGCCCCGGCGAGCAGGTCTCGCCTGGGTCATTGCCAAGCGCCCGCTGTTTCCGGCCTTGCTGGGCCGTCAACGGCGGGCGGTCTTTTAAACCCCGACGGCGGGCCTGCCCATCGAGGCCCAACCCCGCAGCGTGGCCGCCTGGGCCGCTAGCTGCGCGGCGGCTCGGGCGCTGCGGCAAACCGCTTGCCCACCGCACCCATCACACACCAGATGATGATGGCCTGCACCGCGCAGGCCATCATCATGACACCCCACAGCGGCGCGCCTGCCCAGGCCGGTACGCCGGCCGCGTGGGCCGAGAGGGCCCACAGCGCATACAACACACCGGCGATACCGCCCATGCCCAGAAAGGCCGCGCGCCGCTCCGATGGCGTGAAGTACCGGTCGTTCCTGCGGCCGAACCATAGACACGCGGCCGACACCGAGACCATGAGTACGGCGATGCCGATGCCGGAGTTGCTGGCAACGCCCAGCGCGGCCAGCGCCGCCGACGCCAGGAACAGCCCGGCTGCGTGGATCAGGCCGAAGCGTACAAGACAGCCCAATACGGACATGGCGCGGATTTCCCTCGAAGTCAGATCGTTATTTATTCGGGCCGCTGGACGAACGCGGCGCTGTGCAGGATGTTGGCACGCGGATGCGCGCGCAGGCAACCGCTACGCAGACCCCGCAATACGGACGATCGGCACGCCCGGCCAGCCAGGCACGTGGGCGAACACTACGCTGGACTGCGCCCACGCAGGTTGGCGAAAGCCACCGCATCTTCGACGCTGGCACCGACGGCGTGCCGCGGGCGACACGTCGAGACCGAAGGGCCGAGGCGGGCGCACCTGCCACGCCGCACCAGCACATTGACCGCGCTGACGCGCCAGGGCCTTGCCGCAGATATCGGAGGGAGCGAGACCTTGCCATGCGACAGCGAACCGTACCGCAGCCTCCCGTCACGGCGATGAACGCGCACGCCAAGGCGCTCCTTGGCACCGGTGGCGTCCGTCCCATTGCGGCCTTGTTTTGTGAATCCTGGCTCCGGCACGGCGGCCCGGGGCCGCCTCGGGCTGGTGCGGCGCAACCGTCCGGCACAACGATTTTCCCCTGCGCGTGCCGCGCATTCCTCGCGGCGACAAAATCGCCGTGCCTGCCGGTCGTCCACGCTGTTCCCGCCCCTTGCGGGGTGCGCCGCGCCCGGCCTGCGCCTGATCGGAATCACCAAGGACGCGATGGGCGCGGACTTGAAACCTCAAGGAGCTTTCTCATGGCTAACATCGGCACCTTCACCGCTCAAGACAACGGCTACAACGGCACGGTTCGCACCCTGACGATCAACGCCAAGGTCAAGATCGTTCCCGCCGACAAGGGCGACAACGGCAAGTCCCCGGACTTCCGCATCCTGGCGGGCAACGTGGAAATCGGCGCGGCGTGGAAAAAGATCGCCAACAACACCGACCGGCCCTATCTCTCGATCACGCTCGATGACCCGAGCTTCCCGGCCACCATCTACGCCAGGCTGATCGAGAACGAGGCGGGCGACTTTGACCTGATCTGGTCGCGTCCGACCAAGGCGAACTGAGTTCGCCCGCACGCCCGGCTGGCCGGGCGTGCCACCATCATCGGTCAGCTGTGGCGCATCGCGCACTAACCGCGTACCAACCGAGCAGTTCTTGTATCGCTGGCGTAAAAAGGATTAGCGTGCGCGGGCTAGGCTGCCGACGGCGGCAGGTTGTTCAAGCGGACACGTTCTACGATCATGCGTGCGATTTCGGTAGGTGTGTATTCGTCAAGGTCCACGTAGCCGTCGATAGGGAACGACCCACTGATATCGGCCCGGTCAAACCGCATGAACATGATGGCATGATCATTCTTGTTCTTAATGATCGTTCTGATTGCGCGCCACTCAAGGCCGCACCATTCCTTTTGCTCATACTCCGCACAGAGAAACACCACGACGAGATCGGAATTGTTGAGGTATATCTTCTGTAAAAGCGTATCGAGATTGGGGCGGGCGAGCTGCGCTGTGAAATCCTTGTCATAGAACACTGCATCGCGTCCCAATCGCTTTTTCAGTTCTGCGGCAACGTCTGCAACGTAAGGCCGCTTCTCCCCAGGGAAGGACAGAGCAACCTGAAATCGCATCTCTTCAACACGGCCGGCCGGACGACCCTCCCCCACGTAGCTGGCATCCACCAGGCCGGCTTGGGCAAGAATCTCGAACAGATTTTCATCTTTTACCGCCCAATGGGTGCGCGTCATCTCGCCGCCCTGAATATCAAGCCTGATGCGAACAGGTCGCAATTGGGAGAAGGTGAACGGCGGAATATTTTCATCCAGATCGTATTCGATGAGTATGCTGCGGCCGCGCTCTCGAATCCTTCTCAGATATCCGACACGGACCACTTCTTCATCGCCTTCGTAGGTAAAGAGGGTAGGAAGCGACTTCAGTTTTTCTATCGCGGCCGCATCTAACTTGCCAAACTCGGCCTTCAGGCTGTCGGTCGTGTATTCAAGGAACCGGGTCCTATCATATTCGTAGGCGGGAAGTTCCCAGGCATCTTCGGCGATGGTAACCAGTAGGTTGTACATGCGGACTCGCTGATTGGAGGAAAGGTAAACGGGGCTCGACCGTCACGTCGCCTTGGGAAGAATGGAGACGCGCACCTCAATACCGTGGCGATCATTGTTCAGATCGGCTTCGATGCCTGCCGGGTTGGCAATGCGCCCATCGGGATCATAGACGAAGCAATATAGACGCTTGCATTGAGGATGCTTCTGATAGTGCGCAATGTCGATGATAAGCTGATCGCCCACGGCCTTGGCGCTAAGGCCGGGCCGGGTTTTCTTGACCTCTACCATCGTATCGATTTGTGGAAGTAGGAAATCCGTTCGAGACGCCGAGCCTGCATAGCTCGGCACCCATTCTTCTGGTCGTACATCGTCAAAATGCAGGCGCAAGAGCGCGTGCATCAGATCTTGGACATCATATTCATCGTGGATATCCAAGGTCGGCCGATCTTCACGTCGCCGTCGAAGTTGCTGCGCGACGGCATGGAACCGCAGCATGATGCGGTCCAACTCATCGAGCAGCCGCTTTAGGTCCGTATCCATCGAAACCGGGCCGGCAGCATTGTCGAACAAGCCCTTGTTCCGAAGGATGCGTGTGATGACGGCTTGCACCACAGCCCGGATTTCCTCAACGCAGGCATACGAGGCCGAACCGAACATATTGCTGACGCCTTCGTTGTACGACGAGGCAATCAAGTCCATATGCTGCACCGACCCTGGAATGTGGTCGCGCAGCAGATCCAGCAGCTCCGTGACGATGGTCCTCAGACGGTAGTTGTCCTGAGCGTCGATGTGCCATCCGTTACGCGTGCGTGAAAACCGTCCCAGTACATCGGACAGTTCAGTGTTGTAGGCTTCGAGGGCTTCAAGAATTGCGTCGGGGGACATAAGGGACAGGCCTTGGCATGAGAAATGTCGGGAGCACACAGTTTTCTGGCGATCAGACTCGTTCAGCCGCGGTGTTGGCTTTCAACGGTCCGTATTGTCAGCCAGGATGATTTCCAGCTCCCGCTGTACCTGCGCTTGCACCTGTTTGATCTGATGACGGTTTTCCGCATAGGCCAGCGTGAGCAGTGTTAGCGGATGAATGCCCATGACCCCGCACAGTTCGTCCATCTTCTTAAGCGTCGGGCTTTTCAGCCCGCGCTCCAGCGAACTCAGATAAGTACGACTCGATACGTCGCTGAACGCTTCCTGGCTCAACCCTCGCGCCTTGCGCGTCATCCTCAATGCCTGAGCCAATCCATCTTTTGCCGTCATCCTGTGGAGTCCCCAAAAGATAGAATGACAGCCCATTGCGCTCTATAGAGCTACAATCTATAGTGTTCGTTTCTTGGGGTGGGGAAATATCCTTGCGCTGACCGCTGAGGGCGGGTGTTCCCGGTCAAGCCAGCCTCCCGAGCTACGCCGGCTCCACGCTTGCGCGGACCGGGCGGCGGCATGGAGATCGGCGTAATTCCGCATGCGTGGGTATCCGCTGAACCGTCAAACCGATTTCACGATTCTGCGTCATCGTGTGTTTATGGGCTTACGTCGCGGCGGATTTACGTATTTCTGGGCAAGCGGCAATCCGGGGCTACGCCGTTGCGCGCTTCCGTCATCGAACGGTGGCCCGCCTATGGACAATCCGTCCGACATCCCGATAAGGAGCCGACCATGACGCTTCCCGCCTTCCTGACCGACGAACTGCACATGCGCCTGTTGGCCAATGGCCGCATTGCCCAAACTGCGACTTTTGACGCCTATCCCGTCGTCAAGCTGTTCGCGCCCGATGGCAGGGCAATATGGCTGTTGAATGCGCTCGACCCGGATAACCCGGACATGGCCTATGGGCTGTGCGATCTGGGAACGGGCGATCCCAAGCCGGGCAAGGTGAGCCTGGCCGAGTTGCAGGCGCTGCGCGGCGCCCAGGGACTGCCCGTCGCACGCGACCCGGATTTCCGGGCAGAAGGCCCCTTGAGCGAGTACGTCCGGCTGGCGCGCGAAGAGGGCCGCATCGTCGCCTGATAAGCCGCGATGAACCGCAAGCGATGCCGTTCCGTGCCGGATGCAAGGCCTTGCCGGCATACCCTGGCCCACCCCAAGGCTTGCGGGGCTGCGCTCACTCATGCGATCCTTGGCGCGTATCCGCCCGGCCTGCCTTCACCCTCACGTCCCGGAGGTTGCCATGCCGCTACTCACCGCCACGCAGCAGGCGCAGTTGCTCGCGCAGGGCGCGCAGCGCGCCCGCGACCCGGATTTCGACCCTCTGCCCGTGGTCAAGCTCTATACGCCAGATGCGCGCGCGGTGTGGCTGCTGGCTGCCGCCTATCCCGATGACCCGCGCCGGGTCTACGGCCTGTGCGACGCCGGCACGGGCTTTCCGCAGCTCATGGACGTCCGTTTGGACGATCTGCAAACCCTGCGCGGGCCGAACGATTACCCTCTCGCCGTGGACCCGCATTTCGCGGCGCATGGCCCGCTGTCGGCCTATGCCGCCCGGGCGATTGCCCAAGGCGCCTACACCGAGGATTGATGGCCGCAGGCCCCAGCGCCTGGCCCTGACCCACACGCGCCCCGCGGCCGCCTGAGTTTGGCCGCAGCGGCATTGTTCCCCGGCTTTCGCCGGGGTCGGGGGTGCGTTGTGTTCAGGGGAGACGCCCATGCGGACATCTGCCGAGAACGCCGCGCCCTGGCAGGCGACGGCGGCCTACCTCTATCTGCTGCGGCTCGATGTGGCGAGCCTGGCCTGGGAGTACCTGCGCCGCTACCCGGCCTACCTGACGGCCTGGCTGCGCGACGGCCGCCACGGCGGCGCGTCGGCCGCGCGCGCCTGGGGCCTCATCCAGCTCGAAGATCCCGGCCTGGATGCGCGCAAGGCGCATCCGCTCTGGGACGACAGCCTGCCGGCGCTGCTGCATGTCGAAGCGGCCGAGGCAGCGGCCGGTGGTGCCACGGGCGCCGGCCTGCTGTTGTGGCGCCTGCCCGGCCAGAAAGACCTTGTCGCGCTGCCCAACGGCGCCGCCTTGCAGGTGCGCGACGGTGCCCGCCTGCTGCGCATGCGCCTGGGGCGGGGAGTACTCGACGGCCATGCGGCACGCTGCGCAGTGCCGCTCGATGCGCGCCTGCATGCGCAGGCCGCCTTGCTTGGCGCGCACGCGGCTCACCTTGCGCCCCGGCGCCGCGCCCAAACCCGGCCAGCGGGCGAGCACGCCGCCGCGCAACGTGTTTCCCTGGCGGCGCGGCATCATCTGCACGCCCTGCAGGCGCTCGATGGCCAGTTCGCCGGCGCCTCGCACCGCCAGATCGCCGAAGTGCTGTACGGCCGCGAGCGGGTACGCGCCGCCTGGCACACCGACAGCGCGTTGCGGGCGCAACTGCGCCACAGCCTGGCGCGCGGCTACGCCTTGATGCGCGGCGGCTACCGGGCGCTGGCCGGGCTGCGCCCGCCCCAGCCCGGCCCATAGCCCGCGCGTTCGCGCCCAAGGGGGGAGAAAAACCCACCCCCCCTGAACATTCTCCCTTCCGTACACGCGGCCTCCTGCCGAGACTGTCTCCAGCCCGCGGCGCTTCGTCCGCTGGCGCACCGCTTTGCAGGAGGCATCATGGCTGCGTCCCACGTTTCCCTGTCCAGTCCTTGCGCGCCCGTGTACGCCGCGCGCGCGGCCACCCCGGCGCCACGCTACCTGACCAACGCCGAGGCGGCCGATTACCTGCGGCTGTCGCCGCGCACCCTGGAAAAGCTGCGCGTACAAGGCGGCGGCCCCAGGTTTCGCAAGTTCGGCCGGCGCGTGCTCTACGCCGTGACCGACTTGGAGGCCTGGGCCGATGGCCGCAGCTACGGCATGACCTCCGACCCCGAATACCTGGACCGCCGCGCGGGCCGCTGACGGCCTGGCGCGCAGGAGTCCCCAGCATGGCCGCCCGGCGCCTCTCTGGCGAGCGCGAACAGCTCACGCTGTTTCGTGCGCTGCCAGGCGACATGCGCCCGCGCGATGCGCGCGACCTGATGAGCTATCCGTTTTTCTCGCTTTCCAAGCAGCGGCGCATCGCGCCCATCGACTTCGCGGCCGGCGCGGTGCGCATTCGCGTGGAAGGCGTGCCGGAACACGGCATTGCCACGATCTGGGATGCCGACGTGCTGGTGTGGGCCGCCAGCCAGCTTGTCGCCGCGCGCGACCGGGGCGTGCCGACCTCGCGGCTGATCTGCGCCACGCCCCATGAAATCCTCACCTATACCGGACGCGGCACCTCGCTGCGCGCCTATCAGCGCCTGCGCGCGGCGCTGGACCGGCTGCAATCGACCACGGTGGCCACCACCTTGCACCAGGGCGACAACCGCAGGATGCACCGTTTCTCGTGGATCAACGAATGGAAGGAATCCGTCCACCCAGGCGGGCGCGCCGCCGGCCTGGAGCTGATTCTGCCGGACTGGTTCTATTCAGGCGTTCTGTCCGACGCCCTGGTGCTGGGCATCGACCCGGCTTACTTCCGGCTCACGGGCGGCATCGAACGCTGGCTGTACCGGCTGGTGCGCCGGCATGGCGGCACCCAGCGCATGGGCTGGATCTTCGAGCTGCGTCACCTGTACGCCAAGTCCGGCAGCCAAGCGCGCTATGCCGACTTTGCGCTGGACGTGCGCCGGCTGGCGCAGCGCCAGACGCTGCCAGGCTACCGCCTGCGGGTCGCCCGCGCGGGCGGCGCCGAGCGGCTGTTCTTTCATCCCCACCCCGAGCGTCCTTCCTCGACGCCGGCCCCGTGACACCCAGTGGAGGCCTCGGCCATGTGGATAACTTGTGGACAAAGCTGTGGATTTCCTGTGGATGGCTTCGTGCTATCAGGCGCACGGCATTCGTGCTATCAGGCGCAGAATCTTCGTGCCTTTAGGCGCAGCGACGCCTGGAAACCCGCGCCAGCATTGGCTTTGCGGGGCGCTTCTAACTTACTAACTATAAGACTAACTAAGATTGATGATGGGAGGCCGCTGGCTTCGGCCCAGGGTAGCGGCCCGCGCGAGGCCGTTAACAGCGGTCGGCAACCCAGCCCGTGGCCTGCCATCACGCCCGTTCCTGGCGCCGGGCTTGCCTTGCCGCGAACCGGCCAGGTCATCGCGCTGGTCAACCAGAAAGGCGGTGCGGGCAAGACCACGCTTGCCACGCACCTGGCCGGCGAGCTGGCATTTGCCGGCCATCGCGTGGTGCTGATCGACGCCGATGCGCAAGGGTCGTCCTCGGACTGGGCCGAACGGCGCGCGCAGAGTGGCCAGAAACGCCTGTACGGCGTCTACGGCCTGGCCCGTGAGTCCTTGCATGTCGAGATGCCGCAGATCGCGCAAAGCGCCGATTACGTCATCATCGACGGGCCGCCCAGGGCGGCGGCCATCACGCGCTCGGCGCTGCTGGCCTGCGACCTGGCGCTGATTCCGGTGCAGCCGTCCGCGTATGACATCTGGGCCAGCAGCGACATGGTCCGCCTGATCGACGAAGCGCGCCTGTACAAGCCGCAATTGCGGGCCGCGTTCGTGGTCAATCGCCGCGTGGTCGGCACGGTGATCGGCCGCGAGGCGCGCGCGGCGCTGGCCGAGCAGCGCTTGCCGGTGCTGGCGGCCGACATCTCGCAGCGCATCGCCTTTGCCGACAGCGTGGCGGCGGGCGTGCTGGTGCGCGAGTGCGATGCGCGCTGCCCGGCCGCCCGCGAGATCGCGCGGCTGGCCGGGCAGGTGCGGGAGTGCCTGGCATGACGAACGAAACGCGCCACCCCACTGGCAACCACCCCGGCAACCACCACGGCAACAGCGACGGCAGCGGCGCACGAGGCGGCGCGCCGGGACGCGTGCCGATCGGCTCGCGCCCGGCGCCCACGGCGGCCACCGCCTGGGTGCGCCAGGGCAGCAACGCGCCGTCGATCTATACCGCGCGTCTGACGGTGGACGTCACGCCGGCGCTGCGCGGGCGCATCAAGATTGCCGCGTACCGACGGGGCGTGACCGCCGCGGCCATGCTGCGCGAGCTGCTGGAGCGCGAATACCCGGAGCGCGCGCCATGACGCCGGTAACGCCAAGCGTGCCTCTCATGCGCGTGACGCTCGCCGCCTACGGCCGGCGCCTGCGCGTGCGGCTGCGCTTTGGCGCGCCGCTGCTCATCGTGCGGCGCGACGACTGGCGACGCGTGGCGCTGTTCGCGCCGGGCGCGGTCTGCTGCCGCTTGAGCTGGGTCGCCAACGCCTACGGCACGGTGGCCTGGACGGTCATCGTGATGCAGGCGGCCATGCCGTTCGACGCCGCGCAGCGCATCGCGGGCGTCGCTCCTGGTGCGTGCCTGCTGCTGTGCGCCGACGGCAAGCCGCGCGTCAAGACCGTGCTGGCGCTCATTGACGCCATCGAGGCGGCCGGCATCGCGCCCGTGGTGGTTTCGCCCGATTACTGGCGCACGGTCGCCAACCGGCTCGCGGCGCGGCTGCCGCCGCCAGCCTACACGCCCGAGCGGCACGCGGCCTGGCTGGCGCGCCGCGCCTTGCAGGAGCTGCGCCATGCGTAAGACCATCCCGCTTGCCGTGCCGTCCCATCGGTCACGCCATTGCACCTGGCGCGCACGCGCCGCGGTGCTGGCCGCCATGTCCCTCGGAGTGGCGGCCATCTTTGCCCCCGGTTTGCTGCGTGCGGTGGCGCTGGACGGCCGCGGCGGCGTCCACGCGCCGCGCCTGGTCTACAACGCCAGCGCCAGCATGCCGCGCGGCTTCTATGCCGTCGCCGCGCAGCCGGCGCGCATCGGCGACGCCATCCTGACGCGCCTGCCCGCCGACGCCGCACGGCTGGCCGCCGAGCGCGGCTATCTGCCGGCCGGCGTGCCGCTCATCAAGCCCATCGCCGCCGCGGGCGGCGACCATGTTTGTGTCCGCCACGGCACGGTGCGCGTCAACGGCCGCGTCGTCGCGCTGACGCTGACCCACGACAGCCAGGGCCGCCCGCTCGCGGCCTGGCCTGGCTGCCGGCGGCTCGCGGCGCACGAATGGTTCCTGCTCGGCACCGAACACGCGGCGTCGTTCGACAGCCGCTACTTCGGTCCCGTCCCGCGCACGGCCGCCTACGGCGTAGCCGTGCCTGTCTGGACCTGGGGTGTGCGATGAACGTCACGTTCCTTTGCTTGGGGCTTGTTCTGGGCGTTGCGCATCCTGTGCATCCGTCGATGCGCGGCGGCTGCGCGATGCAATGCAGCGCCAATGCGGTGTCCGCGGCCCGCCGCCTGCGCCGTCCCGTGCAGGTGTCTTGCCCGCGTCCCGGCTCGCCGTCCGCGCCGCGCCCGCCCGGCCTTCGGCCATCGCGTTGGCGCAGCGCGTCCGGCATCGGCCGGGCCGGCAGTTGGTTCCCGCCGCCAGGTCGGCGGGAAGATGCGCCGGGAAAAAGCGAGGGCAAGATAAAAGGGCCAGCACGGGGGTGGCCGCAAAGCCTGGTCTGCACGGGTGGGGGGACGGCACGGCGCACCGAGGTGCGCGTGCCGGTGTGTGGCGCTTTGGCGCATCGGCGCGGCTTGGCATGCGTGCCATTTACGTCCGTGTGCGCCAATCTTACCGGGAGCGCGACGCGTGAATCAGCCTGACGACGACCGTTTCCGGCCCCGCCCAGGACCGCCCCGGCAGCGCGGCGGCGACGGCCAACGCTTCGTGTCCCTGGTGCGGCGCGAAGTGTCCAAAGCCGGCCAGTCGGGCCGCGGGCGCGGCCGAGGCCAATTCGGCCGGGGCCGGGTCGCCGCCCGCCTGCGCGCCGCCCCATCGCCGCGCAGCCGCCGCGTCGTCATCAAGTCGCGCTTTGTCAAGATGCAGGCCGGCTCTGATGCCGTGGGCGCGCATCTGCGCTACATCGAGCGCGATGGCGTCACCCGCGACGGCCAGCCCGGCCGTGCCTATGGCGCCGATACCGACGAGGCCGATACGCGCGCCTTTGCGGCACGTTGCGAAGGCGACCGCCACCAGTTCCGCTTCATCGTCTCCAGCGAGGATGCCGCCGAGCTGGGCGATCTGCGCGCCTTCACCCGCACGCTGATGCGGCGCATGGAAGTCGATCTGCAAACGCGCCTGGACTGGGTGGCCGTGGACCATCACGACACCGACAACCCGCATACCCATATCGTGCTGCGCGGGCGAGCCGACAACGGCCAGGATCTGGTGATTGCGCCCGACTACATGGCTCACGGCATGCGCGAGCGCGCCGCCGAGATCGCCACCGAATGGCTCGGCCCGCGCACCGAGCGCGAGATTGCCGACAGCTTGCAGCGGGAAGTCCAGCTGGCCCGCTTCACCACGCTGGACCGCAGCCTACTGCGCCAGGCCGGCGACGGCCTGGAGGTCATGGGCCTGCGCGGCGACGCGGCCTATCAGCGGATGCTGGGCGCGCGCCTGCAAGTCCTGGCAGAGATGGGCCTGGCCCGCCAGATCGAGCCCGGCCACTGGCGGCTTGACGGCCAGATGGAGGCAACCTTGCGCCGCCTTGGCGAGCGCGGCGACATCTTGCGCGCGATGCACCGGGCGATGCGCGGCGAGCCGCGCGAGTTCGCCATTGAGACGGGCCGGGAGATCACACAGCC
The DNA here is from genome assembly GCF_057359325.1 of Achromobacter sp. MUI-25009338. Lineage (NCBI taxonomy): Bacteria > Pseudomonadati > Pseudomonadota > Betaproteobacteria > Burkholderiales > Alcaligenaceae > Achromobacter > Achromobacter sp. MUI-25009338. The sequence goes on along the minus strand of NZ_CM170627.1, from coordinate 4,090,101 downwards.
CATCGTCGGCCGCATTGCCGGCAAGGGCCTGGCCAACGAACTGTATGACCAGGGCTATCTGGTCATCGACGGCGTGGACGGCCGGGCGCACTACCTGGCGCTGCCGCCCGGCACGGCGCTGCCCGACTACCCCGTGGGCGGCATCGTGGAAGTCCGGCCGCTGCCCGAAAGCCAGGCCGATCAGAACATCGCGCGCCTGGCCCAAGACGGTATCTACCGCACGGCCGACCACTTGGCCGAGCTGGAGAAATCCAAGGCCAAGGACCGCGACAGCAGCCCCGAAGCCATCGTGCGCTCGCACGAACTGCGGCTCGAAGGCCTGCGGCGCGCCGGCATCGTCGAGCGGCTGGACGATGGCGTCTGGAAGGTGCCGGCCGACCTGCTGGCACGCGGACGCGCGCACGACCTGACGCTGCGCCACGGCATCGAGGCGATCATGCGCTTGGACCTACCGCTGGCGCGGCAGACTCACGCGACCGGGGCGACCTGGCTGGACCGCCAGTTGATCGACGGCGGCAAAGATATCGTGCCCAACGGCTTTGGGGCCGAGGTTCGCGACGCCATGCAGGCGCGTCTCTCGCACTTGGAGCTCGATGGGCTCGCGCAGCGCCGAGACGGGCACGTCGTGCTGGCCCGTGGCCTGTTGCGCACCTTACGGGCACGGGAACTGGCCGCAGCCGCCCAGACCCTTGCCGCCGAGACCGGCCTGGAATATCGCCCGCTGGGCGAGAATGGCCAGGCCAGTGGCGTTTACCGGCGCTCGGTGATGCTCGCAAGCGGCCGCTTCGCGATGCTGGACGATGGCCTGGGCTTCACCCTGGTGCCCTGGCGCCCAGTGGTCGAGCAGCGCTTGGGCCAATCGGTGTCGGCGACCGTCCAGGCTGGACGCGTCACCTGGGAATTCGGGCGCGCGCGGGGCTTGGGACGCTAAAGGGCAGGATGCGGCGCCAAGCGCATGCAGTTGTCATCCATCTGTCATTTACATGTCATTTGGTCTCGGTACGATGCAGGCTACCCTTTTTTGGCTTGTCACGTGCTGCATTCCGTTCCCCCTTTCTGCCGACCATCCGCTGGACGCGCCGTCTCGGAGCGCAAGGGGATGCGCTTGCCATGTGGCGCTGGACAGATGGGACCGGGATGCGATTCGTGGTGCCTCGCCTAGCCGGCACCCCTGCCGGCCGCACGGCCGGATGGCTGGTGATCCTGGCGCTGTGGGCGGCGATGGCGGCTGCGGCTGCCGCCAGCCTGCCCTCGGATGGCGCACTCGACTTCGATATTCCTGCCCAGCCGCTAAGCGAAGCGCTTAACCGCTATGGTGAGACTGCCCGCATTTCGGCGCTGTATCCCAGCGACTTGCCTGCAGGATTGCGCTCGTCGCCGGTACACGGCCGCTATTCCCCCGAAGAAGCCCTGCGTCGCCTGCTGCGCGGTACGGGCCTGGCGCTGACCAAGGCGGTTACGCCACATGGCGACGTGTTTCGCCTGACGCGGCCGGCCTCGGCGACCGCGCCGGGCACCGGACCAGCACGCGCCAACCCGGCTGCGGCCGGATATCTGCTCCGGTTGCAGACCGCCGTGATGCAAGCCCTGTGCGGCGATAGCCGCACCCAACCCGGCGGCTACGGCGCGATGCTAGAAGTGGCCGTGGATGAGACCGGCCGCGTCGCCCTCGCAACAGTCATAAGTCCTTCGGGCGATGCTCGCCGGGACGCGGCGCTGCTGGCGGGCTTGCGTCAGGTTCGTACCAGTGCACCGCCTCCGGCGTCCGCACATGTGCCGTACCTGTTTTCGTTGCAGCCAACGCCGCCCGGTGCCGAGCCCCCGTGTCGGTCCACGGCAGGAGGCGCGCGATGACGCACCCGCGGCCGACCGTGCTGGACTACCTCACGCAACGCTACGCTAGCCTGAAAACCCTGCTGACCCGCCGGCTGGGCAATCCTGATCTGGCCAGCGACGCGCTGCACGACACCTATCTGCGTCTGCAAGGCATGGACGAACTGCCCGAGCGGGAGCGGCCAGGGGCTTTTCTGGTACGGGTGGCGACCAACATCGCGCTGGACATGCAGCGCAAGGACAATCATACCGTCGCCGGCGAGGCGGTCGAACTGGTGCTGAACCAGATGGCCGCCCCTGGCCCAGGCCCGGAGCAAGCGGCGCTCGCGCGCATCGATCTGGAGAGTCTGACCGAGTTGGTCGATCGCATGCCCGAGCGGCGCCGCGTCATCATGGTCATGGTGCATTGGGAGGGCATCCCGCGCAACGAGGTCGCCAAGCGCCTGGGGATATCGCGGCGCACGCTGGAGACCGAATTGCAGCGTGCGCACGAGCGGCTGACCGAGTATTTCCGTGACCCCTGAAAAATAATCTGCATAGCAAGAGCCCCTCATACGTGTATAAAAATATGGCACCCCAACGCGTCGCGTATGGCGCTTCCTCATGACGAAGGTTTCTCACGCTCAAGACAAGGACGTGGCGCCAGCCGAAACGCTGGAGCGCCAAGCCATGGCTTGGCTGCGCCGGCTGACCTCCAACGAGGCGACAGCCGCTGAACTGCGCGAATTCGAGCAGTGGGTAGGCGCGCACCCTGCGCACCGGGCCGCGTACCGCAAAGCCAAGGCCATCTGGGATGCCCTGAAACCTTCCACCGGCCAAGTGGCGCAGGCGCATCCGGGGCTGGTTGCCCGCTACGAACGCGCGCAGCGCAGTCGGCTGCGCACGCGTCGCGCCATGCTGGGCCTGGGTGCGGTGACAGCAGCCAGTGCGGGCTTGGCCGTCGTGTATCCGCCTCTGGGGTTGTGGCCATCGCCCGCCGAATGGGGCGCCGACTATCGGACCGAAGCGGGCGAGCAGCGTACGCTGGCCCTGGCCCAAGGCCTGGATGTCACGCTGAACACGCGCACCAGTGTGCGCCAAGAAACGATGGACGGGCGGCTCGTCGGCCTGGACCTGCTGGCGGGCGAGACTGCGATCGACGTGGCGGGTAACCATCGTTTCTCGGTGCGCGCGGGCGTGGGACGTAGCATGATCGATTCCGGCCGGCTTGAAGTGCGGTACCTGGACGGCATGGTGTGCGTCACCTGCTTGGCCGGTGCCGTCAAGGTCGAGCACCCCACCGCCTCCCAGCAACTGGCCGCGGGCGAACAAACCCGCTACGACGACCGGGCCATCGGCGGCATTGCGCAAGTCGATCCGAAGGTGGTGTCTGCTTGGCGCCGGGGCTTGCTGATTTTTAACCAGACGCGGCTGGCCGATGCCATTGCCGAGATCAATCGCTACCGGCCTGGCCGTGTGGTGCTGGCCAATGACGCGATGCGCGATCAGCGTGTCAGCGGCAACTTCTACACCTCGGCGCCCGACCAGGCTATCGCGCAACTCCAATATATGTTCCGCCTGCGTGCCCGGCCCTTGGGCAACGTGCTGATCTTGATCTGATCGGTGACACGGTTGCGCACCGTGTCGGCGGAAACAGATTTGTCAAAAAAAAAGCTGCATAGCTTTGCCTGCTCAAACGTGTATCTATATCTGAAGGCTATCGAGCGCGGCTGAAAGCTGCTTGTGCTCACAAGTCTGAGGGCCAGGTGTGGCCGTTCACGGACGGTCTCGGGGATATGCGTGACAATGGGAAGGATAGTGATGAGCAAGCAGGGGCGGGGATCGCAAGCAAAGCAGCGTAACAAGACCAATGCCAGGCGCCTTGCCCTCGCGCCGGTGGCGCAAGCCGTCGCCCTGGTGCTCGCCGCTGGCGGCGTGGCGGATCAGGCACACGCGCAAAAGGCATTCGGCGGCGCCTGGTTCGCGGCCAAGGGCGCGGCCCAGCAAGCTGCGATGCAGGCCAGGCAGTCTGGCGCTGCGGCGGCGCTGGCCAATCGCAATAGTCCGTCTGCCCAATCCAACGCGGCCCGGCAGAAACTGCAAACCTCGATCGGCAACCTGAACCGAACCGCCCAGGCCATCGCCGCGCAGCAGGCGGCCCAACGCGCCGCGCGCGCATCGGCCAACGGGGCGTCGGTGCCCGACGGCCTGGCCGAAGGCGGCCTGAAGGTCGATACCAACTCGCTCACCGCCGGCTGGCTCAATGCCAAGGCGCCGACGCAATCCACCGCCAACGGCCGTACCCAGGTCAAGATCGAGCAGACCGCCGACAAGGCCATCCTAAACTGGGAGACCTTCAACGTCGGCAGGAACACCACCGTGCAGTTCCAGCAGGACCGCAACTGGGCGGTGCTCAACCGTGTCAACGATCCCAAGGCGCGGCCTAGCCAGATTCAGGGCCAGATCAAGGCCGGCGGCACGGTCATGATCGTCAACCGCAACGGCGTGGTGTTCGACGGCAGCAGCCAGGTCAACGTGCGCAACCTGGTGGCCGCGGCGGCCACAATCACCGATGAGCAGTTCCGCAACCGCGGCCTGTATGTCGATACCAACGGTTCGCAGCCGACCTTCACAGATGCGCTGGGCAAGGTTGAAGTGCGCGCCGGCGCGCAGATCGCCACGGATGCACCAGCCTCGTCCACCGCCGGCGGTGGCTACGTGCTGCTACTCGGCAACGAAGTGCACAACGCGGGCGAGATCACGACACCCAAGGGACAAGCCGCATTGACGGCGGGCGACAGTTTCTATATCCGCAAGGGCATGGGCACAGATGGGAATCTGAATTCGACCACGGCCGGCAATGAAATTTCCACCGCGCGGGCCAAAGGCAGCACCACGGGTACGGTCATCAACACCGGGATCATCACCGCCGCCACGGGCGACATCACGATGACGGGCCACGACGTCACGCAAGCTGGCGTAGCCGTTGTCACGACGTCGACCAGCCAGCGCGGCACCATCCACCTGTCCACGCGCGCCAGCGACGCCACGGGCACGGTCACGCTGACCGAGGACAGCACCACAGCCGCGTTGCTGGATACAGCGGATACCACGGCCCTCGACAGCCAGCGCGATGCGGCCCTGGAGCGGCTGGATGGCACGATCCCGACCAACAACGTTACGGGCGTCTTTGACAACCTGAGCACGGTTGCCGACCGGCGTGACTTGTCGCGCATCGAGATCGTCAGCGGCAATACCGTGGACTTCCAGGGCGATTCAATGACGCTGGCGAGCGGAGGCGAGATTGCCGTGTCGGCCGTTCGCCGTACGCTGGTCGATGCGGGCGCGACGTTGGATGTCTCCGGCGCGGTCGGCGTGCAGGTGGCAATGGCGGCCAACAACCTCCAGATCAATATCCAGGGTAACGAACAGCGCGATGCGCCGGTCAACCGCGACAGCGGTAACCTGAACAGTCTGGACGTATGGGTTGACCGGCGCAGCCTGGTCTTCGTGCCGGATGGCACCAACGGCTATGAAGGGGACCGCTGGTACACGGCCGGGGGCTTGCTGGAAGTCAGCGGCTACCTTGCCACCAGCCCGCACAGCACGGGCGAATGGATGGCGCAGGGCGGCACGATTACCGTCACGGGCAACGATCTGGTGACGCGGGGCGGCTCCAGCATCAACCTGTCGGGCGGTACGCTGGACGTGGCCACCGGCTACATCAATCAGAGCTGGCTCAAGGGCGCGGACGGGCGACTATACGAAGTGTCCAGTGCGCCGGCCGATATCCTGTACACAGGCTTCTATCGCGGCTACGAGCGGACTAGCGAACGCTGGGGCGTGACGGAATACTTCCACAGCCCGCTGATCGGCCCGTCGCGGCGTCTGGAAAACGGTTATACGGTGGGGCGCGACGCCGGCAGGCTAGTCGTCGCCACCAGCAATGCCGTACTGGAAGGGGGTATCGCCAGCGACGTGTACCAAGGCCCGCGCCAGATCCAGGCCGCGCAGGCGGGGCTGGAGGGGTATTACCAGTCGCAGCGGGCGGTGGCGCGGCCTGGGCAACTGATCGTAGGAAGGTACAACCCGATCTATGACGCAGATGCCGGGCTATTACAATTTGGACTGACGCCCGTGCTTGATAGTGTAAAGCTGGCAGAGGTGGAAGAGCGCATTGCGGATGGCTTGCAGTTGAACGATGTGGTGACGCAGGTCCGCCAGGGAAAGCTGGTGCTGGATGCCGGCACGCTGAACGACAGCGGGCTGGGTGCGGTGCGTATCGCCGCCAAGGAAAGCGTTTCCGTTGAGCGCGCATTGACGGTGGCGCCAGGCGGCGAGATCTTGATGTACGCGCCGATAGTGGACGTGACAGCGGACCTCACGGCGCGCAGCGGCACGATCCGATTGGGAAATGTATTGGCACAACCGTACGTGGCGGTGTCGGCAGACGGCATAACGTATGGGCTCAGAGATGAGATCGTGCCCGTGCCCACTGGCGCCCGGGGCGGCGTGCTGGTGGGAGAAGGTGCCGTACTGGACGCTAGGGGCCTGATGACGGACCTGCGTGGCGGTGTCGGCGGCGACGGCAACTCAGCCCATGTTGATGGCGGCATGGTGGCCATTCGTTCAAGCGAGGGCGCGGTGCTCGCAGCGGGATCGCTGATCGATGTTTCATCGGGCGTGACCCTGCGAGCCGATGGCAGCATAGCCGGAGGAACGGGGGGGGATTTGATGCTGGCGGTTGAAACCGGGTCGACGGCTGCAGACGCTCGGTTGCAACTGGAGGGAGCGTTGGCCGGATACGGCGTCGTTGACGCCGGTACGTTGACCATCCAGGCGCCACGCGTGAGCATCGGCGCGCAATCACGGGACAATGCCCTGGTGTTGTCAGAGGATTTCTTCGAGAAGGGTTTCGCCAACTACCGGGTGATCGGGGAACAGGGGCTGGCAGTCGCTGAAGGTGCCGAGGTGAAGGTACAACGCCCGCTGTACCGTTTCCATGAAGATGTCCTCCGTACGGCCAGCGGAATTCCCCGGCAGCTCGTGCTGGAGCCCTGGCTGGCGTCGTTGTACGAGGAACGGCCGCTTAGCGGCGAATTGATGAAGCGTCCCGGTGCGAGCCTGTTTCTGCAGGCCGGCACACGCCAGACCGGCGCCGGACAAGAAACCAGCATCGTGCTCGACATCGGCCGCGGGAGCCTGCTGGAGGTCGACCCCGGGCAGCGCATCGAGTTGCGCAGCGTCGGCCAGTTGAACGTAGACGGACGGTTGAATGCCTGGGGCGGTTCGATCGAACTGGGCAGCGTGGTGTTGCCCGATCCGGTGCGCGACCAGGTCGAGAGCATCGGCCACCAGCGCGCCATCCGCGTTGGCGAGCAGGGCGTACTCGATGTCGCGGCGCGCGCCGTGACTGCGCTGGACTTCCGGGGACGACGCTACGGTCTCGTGGCCGATGGCGGCAGCATTGTCATCGGGGGCTCGGTCGAGCATGCCATCGGCAAGGCCGACGCCGCCGAACTGTTCGTCGACCTGCGGCCGGGAAGCCTCCTGGATGCTTCCGGTGCCCAGGCGCAATTGGATGTGCCTGGCGTCGGGCAAACCCTGGTCAATAGCGCCGGCGGCAGTATTTCCCTCGCTTCGGCCAACGGACTCTACCTGGACGGCGACCTGCGCGCCTTCGCAGGAGGCGAGGGTGCAGCTGCTGGCAGCCTGACGGTGGCGCTGACCACGCCCAATTATCTGGCCAACCTTGCGACCGATCAGGTGCTGCGGCCACGTGAACTGATCGTGGGCCAGCAGCGCGAGGTCGTCGAGGGCGGCCAGGATTCTTATGTCTATGGCCATGGCCGCCTGGCGGCCAGCCAAGTGAAGGGCGGCGGCTTCGGTGACCTCACCCTTTTCAGCGACGGCCTGCTGAGTTTCGCCGGCGACCTGGACTTGAACCTTGGACAGCGTCTGCGCCTTTACAGCGGCGCGTTGGGGTTGAGCGAAGATGCCGCTGGCAACAGCCGGATCAGATTGTCTGCGCCTTCCTTGCTTCTGGCGGGAGCGTTCCCCAATGACGACATTACGGAGAACAACGAAACACGGCCGCTGCCGACCAGCTTGTTCCAGGTTTCCAGGCAGCCCAGCGAGGCGCTCTTCGAAGCCAGCGGGCGGGTACTGGATATCCGCGACAGCCTGGTCTTCGGTTCGCGTGGTAGTTTCCGCGACGCCAGTGGCGGGACGCAGGCATTCGACCGGCGCGGCTTCGACCGGGTCGAACTGTCCAGCACGGGCGACATGCGCTTGCTGGCGGGGAACGCGACGCCCGTCGAGCGCATCAACACCCAGGTGCTCAGCGGCGGCGATCTGCACATCCGCGCGGCGCAGCTCTATCCGGGCACCGGGGCGGGTGCGCGGATTCTCGCCGGCTACGGCTACCAGCCCGATGGCGCCGCTGCGGCGTTCGACCCGGCGCGCAGCCTACGTATCGAGCGCAGCGACGCGACCACGCCGGAGCAGCCCCTGGCGGTCTTCGGGCGCCTGTCGCTGGGGGCGGCGAGCGTCATTCAGGGCGGTGTCGTGCGCGCCCCGTTGGGCTATCTGGAAATCGGCCAGAACGCCGACAAGGTCGAGTTGTTGGCGGGCAGCCTGACCTCGGTTAGCGGCGCCGGCCTGACCTTGCCCTACGGCGGCACGGTAGACGGTCAGGTCTGGCGCTATGCCGGAAAGGAAATCGCCCTGACCGGCGTCGGCGGTAGCTTCAACGACAGGGGGATAATGGAAACCGGGGTTGACCTCGGTGGCCGCTCCGTGCGGGTGGCGTCCGGAGCGACGCTGGATCTTTCCGGTGGCGGCGAACTGCTCGGCGCCGGTTTCGTTTCCGGCCGCGGTGGATCCACCGATGCGCGCTACAACCCTCTGGTGCGTTTCGACGAGGATGGCCGCTTCCACCTGCCGGGACTGGCCGACAATCCGATCTACGCCATCGTGCCCGGCGTCCAGCGCATCGCGCCGGTGGCCGCCGAAGGCGGTGCCGTCGACCCGCTGGTCGGCCAGCAGATCAGCATCGGCGGCGGCGTGCCCGGCCTGCCGGCCGGGACCTACACCCTGCTGCCGTCGACCTACGCCCTGCTGCCCGGCGCGTACCGGGTCGAACTCAACGGCCAGGCTGGGCTGGGCCGGGCGGTACCCACCCAGCTCATGCGCAGCGGCTCCTGGTCGCTGGCCGGGCAGTTGTCCCTCGCCGGCACCGGGGTGCACGATGAACTGTTCCGCCAGGTGCTGCTGACCCCAGCGGATGTGCTGCGACGCCATTCGCAGTACAACGAAACGAGCTACAGCGACTTTGCCAAGGCCGATGCTGCCCGCCGCGGCATCCCACGGCCGATGCTGCCTGTGGATGCGCGCAGCCTGCGTCTCGACTTAAGCGCCGGTGGTGGCGCCGATGCACTGGTGTTCGATGGCAATGGGCTGTTCCAGGCCGCCAGTGGCGGCTATGGCGGTAGCCTGGTGGTATTGGGCAACGACCAGCGGATCGAGATCGTCGGTGCCGGCGCGCAGGCCAGCGAGGGTTTCCAGGGCGTGACGCTGCGGGCCGAAGATCTCAACGCCTTCGGTGCGGCGCGCATGGTGATCGGCTCGACGCCAGCGGTTCTCTACGGGCAAGGCGGCAACTACGTCACCTTCGACATCACCGATAGCGCGCAAAGCATCGTCCTGCGCAATGGCGCCCAACTGGCCGCACCCGAGGTGTTCCTCCTGGCGAACAGGCCGGGAGAGGCGATCAGCCTCGAGCAAGGGGCCGCCATCGTTACCCTGGGGCGGGGGGCTGCAGCCTACGATGCACGGGATGGCTTCCTGTATGCGCCGGGAGGGCGTTCCATGCTCGCCCTGTCGAACGGCATGCTGAACGTCTTGCCGCCGGAAGCCGGAACGCCGGATCGTGGTCCCGGCGATATCCTGCTCGGCGTTCCCGCTGCCGATGGCGTGGCTGGCGAAACCAGGCTGTATTCCGAAGGCAGTCTGGTCGCGGCCACCGACAAGCGCTTCGTGCTCGACGACAGTGTGCGCTACGGCACCCGCAACCTGACCCTGGCGGCGGGCGGCTTCAATGTCGGCGAGCAGGCACTGCTGACCGAGCTGGCCGAGCGTGGTGTGCTGCCGACGGGGCTGGCGCTCGACCAGCAAGTGCTCGACCGCCTGCTGCAGGGCGATACCTCGGCGGGTGCGCCGGCTCTGGAGACGCTGGTGCTGAACGCCCGCGACGCGCTCAACTTCTACGGCGACGTCAGCCTCGACTCCTACGATCCGGGCACCGGTCGCTCCCGCTTGTCGCGCCTGGTGCTGGGCACCCCGGCGATCTATGGCTACGGCGACAGCGACAGTGTCGCCTCGATCCGCACCTCCAACCTGATCTGGAACGGTGCGCAGACGCCGGCCGCCGGGGTCATCGCCGGCGGCGCCGGCAGTGGCCAGGGCACGCTGGACATCCGCAGCGAACGCCTCGAGTTCGGTTACGGTCCCTTCAGCCAGCCCGGCTCCATCGACAGCTACCAGCGTCTGGCGCTGGGCTTCGCCACGGTCAACCTGGCAGCCAGCGAGCGGATCACCGCCAACCATAAGGGCAGCCTCGCGGTCTACCAGAGCCAGGGCGAGTACCGGCCTGGCAGCGGCTATGCATACAGCGGCGGCGATCTCAACCTGATCACCCCCTTGCTCACCGGCGAGGCCGGCTCGCGCAACAGCCTGCTGGCGGGCGGTGCGTTGCGGGTCAGCGCGGGGGGCGGCGGCGCGGCATCCACCCCGGTCGAGTTGGCCAATGGCGCACTGGGCGCCGAACTGGCTCTGGAGGGTGCCAGCCTGCTGCTGGACACCCGCGTCGGCCTGGCCAGCGGCAAGTTGAGCCTGGCCGCGCAGGAGGATCTGGAACTGGGCGCCGACGCCCAACTCGACCTGGCCGGGCGCGCGTTGCGTTTCGACGACGTGATCCGCTACAGCTGGGGCGGCGAAGTCAACCTGCTGAGCCGCGGCGGCAATATCCGCCAGGCCGCCGCTTCCCGCATCGACTTGTCGGCGAGCAACAACCATGCCGGCAGCCTGAAGGCAGTGGCGCTGGACAGCGGGGCCGGCGTGGTCGATCTGCAGGGGCAGATCCTGGCGGCGAGCAGCGGCGAATACGACGCCGGCGGTTCCCTGGTGCCGTACGCGTCGGGCAGCGTCGAGATCCGTGCCCAGGGGCTGGGCGAGGACGGTACGCTTGACAGCCGGTTCGCCGCTCTCAACCAGCGCCTGAATGCCGGCCAGGTGTACGGCGCCCGCAGTTTCCAGATCAAGCAGGGCGACCTGAACATCGGCAGTGACGTCAAGGCCTCGATGATCGAGGTGTCCCTGGATGGCGGCCATCTGAGCGTGAACGGCGTCCTCAACGCCAGCGGCGAGCAGGTCGGCAGTATCCGCCTGGCCGCCAAGCAGGGCCTGAGTATCGGTAGCGGGGCGCTGCTCGATGCCCATGGGCGGCGGCTGCGGGTGGACAGCTACGGCAAGATCATCGATTCGCCGAACCGTGCACTGATCGAACTGCACGCCGGAGACGGGCTGCTCAGCCTCGCTGCCGGCGCCCGTATCGATCTGCGTCACGGCACCGAGGCGGCGTCGGGAAGCGCATACGGACAGAACGACGGCATCGCCCGCGGCACCCTCGACCTGTACGCGCCGCGGCTGGGTGGAGCGACGGCGGGCGATATCGCCATCGATGCCAGCGGGCCGCTGCACATAATCGGTGCCCGCGCCATCAACGTCAATGCGGTACAGCGCTACGACGACGCGCCGGTCGCCGCGCAGCCGGCGGCCAACGGCCGGCCGTACCAGGAGATCACCCAGGCCTACCTGGATGGCAAGCACCAGCAGAGCGAACTGTTCATGCAGGCGGCGTTGGCCAATAGCGCGTTGCTCGACAGCAAGCTGGCCGGCTTGAACAATGCGGCTTACGCGCAAGCTTTCCACCTGCGTCCAGGGGTGGAGATCGTCAGCGCCACGGCCGATGGCGATCTGGTGTTGCAGGGCGACCTGGACCTGTCGGACCATCGCTACGCCAGCCTCAACCCGCATACGGCGAAAACCTCGGTCTACGGCTCCGGCGAGGCCGGTTCGCTGGCGATCCGCGCCGGCGGCGACCTGAACATCTACGGCAGTGTCACCGACGGATTCGCCCCGCCGCCGGAAACCGACGACGATCAGGGCTGGTTGCTGCTAGCCGGCCAGGATCGCCTGGGCGGCGATCGGGTGGTGCCGACGGCTGGGGTGCGTCTGGACGACGACAGCTTCTTCCCGGCCGGCAAGACGCTCAATTTCGAACTGCCTATCAAGGCCATGACCCTGGCCGCCGGTACCCGGCTGCCGGTCGAGGCGGTGCTCAGCCAGCCGTTGCAACTGCCGGCGGGGACAGTGCTCGAGGGGGCATTGCTGGATGCCGCCGGCAACCTGCTCCGGCCGGCCGGCAGCCAGCTCGGCGAGGCGCTGGACCTGCCCGCCGGCACTCGCCTCGGCGCCGGCAGCCGTCTGCCGCTGGCGACGCCCGTGACGGGGATGACCTGGCCGGGCGGCGTGCCGCTGCCTGGCCGGGCGATGCTGGCCAACGGCGAAGTCGACGGCGTGCGCCTGGCTGGCGGGCTGGCCTTGCGCGCCGGGGCCTTCCTACCGGCCGGCAGCGACATCCGCCTGCCCGATGGCGCCGCCTCGGTGGACGTACGCCCGGCCGGCGCGGTGTCGCGCAACTGGGCCATCGCGCCGATGCTGGCGGCCGGTTCGCAGTCCTGGAGCCTGCGCCTGGTGGCTGGCGCCGACCTGCAGGCGGCCGATCCGCGGCTGACCGATCCGCGCTCCAGCGGACAGATGCGCCTCGCCGATACGCACTACGGCATGCGGCGCATACCTGCGGCCGGTGGTGGGCTGGTATGGACCCAGGAAGGGGTGGATGAATGGGGCGATCCCAGCATCAAGCCTGGTGACCCACTGGACCCGGAGGCTTTGGGCTACCCGACCATCTGCGACGATTTCCCGACCTGGTGCGCAGCGAGCTCGGGCGGCATGGTGTGGACCGAGGAAGGGGTGAATGAATGGGGCGATCCCAGCATCAAGCCCGGTGACCCACTGGACCCGGAGGCTTTGGGCTATCCGACCATCTGCGACGATTTCCCGACCTGGTGCGCTGCGTCCAGTGACGACTACGCGCTGGAAGCCGAACCCTACGCTTCGCGCTTCAGCGTGCTGCGCACCGGCACCGGCGATCTCGATCTGTTCGCCGCCGGCAACCTGCGCATGGACTCTCCGTTCGGGGTCTACACCGCCGGTACCGCGAGCATCGTCGACGCCAGGTACAACCTGCCACGCGCAAGGGATGGCGGCAGCGTTCTGCGCGATCCGGCGCTGGGCGGCTACGAGCAATGGGTGGACGGCGGCGAACAGAGTCTCTACAGCGCCTGGTATCCCACCCAGGGTGGCAATCTGACGCTGGCGGTCGGTGGCGATCTGAGCGGCGACATACTGGGGCGGCTGTCTGGCGCCGTGCCCAACACCGGCTACGATTCGGCCACTGTCGGCAACTGGCTCTGGCGCCAGGGCAGCGCCTCGACCGCCGGTACGGCCGATGCCACCGCCTGGTGGGTCAATTTCGGTACCTATGCGCGGCGGCCGGGCAGCGAAGGGGCTGCTGCCGCCACGCAGCAGGTGGGCTTCACCGGCATCGGCACCCTGGGCGGTGGCGACCTGAGCGTGAAGGTCGCGGGCGATGCGGGCGTCATCGAGGCGGGCACGTCCAGCATTCGCAGCCAGGGGCTGGTGCTGGCGGTGGGAGGCAGCGGCCGGGTAGGCGCCGATGGCCAGTTGACCTTGAGCGGCGGCGGCGATATGGACGTACGTATCGGCGGCGCTCTCAACCCGTTGACGCCCTTCGATCAGAACAGTTCGCTGTACGGCGCGATGGTCAACCTGCGCGGCAATACCCAGGTCCGGGCGACGAGCCTGGGTGGTATCGATCTGATCTATGGTCGTCTGGATGGCCTTCAGGTCCCGGGCGAACGGCGCGCCTACGATCCCTTCGTCTCGACTCTCGGCCTGGCCAACGGCGGGCCGACGCTGGTGCCGGGCGACGCCACCTTCAGCCTGAACAGCCTGGGTGACCTGGTGCTGCAGGGGGTGGTCGATCCTGGCCGGACGCCGTTGATGAACGGCACCCCCTATACCAGCGCCAGCGGGGTCGAGGGTTACGGCGTGAGCGGCTTCTCGTTGTGGACCGAACGCACGGCGATCGACCTGACGTCGGCGGGAGGCAACCTGACCCCGGTTTCCTTGGGCAGGACGGAGCAGATGACCGATTCCGCATTGGTCTATCCCGCGAAACTGTCCGCCGTGGCGTTGGCGGGCAGCCTCTACTATGGCAATGCGACACGCCAGAGCCATACTCGCAGCAACATGACCGCACTGACCCTGGCGCCGTCGAGCCAGGGCCGTCTCGATCTGCTGGCTGGCGATTCCATCTATGCCGGCGGCTACAGCATCAGCCGTTCCGGCGCCAGCGCCGGCAGCCTGGCCACGCCGTTGAATCCGAGCTATCAGGGCTATACCGGTATCACGCGGCAGGTAGACAATCTGTCCAGCGATGGCAGCCGCGCCAGCCCCGAACTGTTCCCGTTGTTCGCCTTCGGCGCCAACAGCGTTTCCGGCGGATGGGCAGCGGGTCCCGAACCGTCGCGCTTCTATGCCCTCACGGGGGATCTGGTCGGCGTCGACAGTGGGCGGCTGCTGCACTACACCGCGACGAGCGATATGCGTTTCGGCCAAATGCGCTATGAAGGCTACGGCGCGGTGCGCATGATCGCCGGCCGTGACATCGTCAGCAGCGGCACCGGGTTGGGCGTCGAGCGGGCGTTCACGGACAATGCGACGGGGAGCTACGCCAGTAGCGGCAACCTGTTCGTCAACATCTCGGCTACCGACGTGTCGCTGGTACAGGCGGGGCGCGACATCCTCTACGGCAACTTCAACGTCGCCGGGCCGGGCAGCCTGGAAATCAGCGCCGGACGCAATCTGCTGATGGACGACGAGGTGGCGGTCACCAGCCTGGGGGCGGTCGCCCCGGGCGACGCTCGCTCCGGCGCCAGCGTAGTCCTGCAGGCAGGCGCCAACCAGGCGGACTTCTCCGGCTTCCTCCAGCGCTACCTGGATACCGACAGCCTGGCGCTGGCGGGAACGCCCCTGGCCGAGCAGCCCGGCAAGGTGGTGCGAACCTATGAAAGCGAACTGGTCGAATGGCTGGCTGGGCGTTACGGCTTCAGCGGCGACGGCCGGCAGGCGCGGGAATTCCTTGCCGATTTGCCGCCCGAGCAGCAGCGGATCTTTGCCCGCGAGGTGTACTTCGCCGAGCTCAAGGCCGGTGGCCGCGAATATAACGAGGTTGGCGGGGTGCGCCAGGGCAGCTACCTGCGCGGGCGCAACGCTATCGCTGCGCTGTTCCCCGAGCACGATGCGGCGGGTAATCCAATCCGCTACAGCGGCGACATCATCATGTATGGCGGCGCCGGCGTGCATACCCACTTCGGCGGCGATATCCAATTGCTTACTCCGGGTGGCCAACAGGTGTTCGGCATCGAGGGCAAGGCGCCGCCCTCCACGGCTGGTGTCATCACCCAGGGACAAGGCAACATTCAACTCTATGCATTGGGTAGCATCCTGCTGGGCCAGAGCCGCATCATGACGACCTTCGGCGGCGACATCCTGGCCTGGTCGGCAACCGGCGACATCAACGCGGGCCGAGGCAGCAAGACCACGGTGGTCTACACCCCGCCGCGCCGTGTCTACGACGCCTGGGGCAATGTGACGATCTCGCCGGACGTGCCCAGCACCGGCGCGGGCATCGCCACGCTCAATCCCATCCCCGAGGTGGCGCCGGGCGACGTCGACCTGATCGCGCCGCTGGGCACGATCGATGCGGGCGAGGCGGGTATCCGGTCCTCGGGCTCCGTAAACGTGGCGGCCTTGCAGGTGGTCAATGCGGCCAACATCCAGGCCGGGGGCGATACCGTGGGGGTGCCGGTGATGGCAGCAGTGAACGTGGGAGCGCTGACCAGCGCCAGCGCGGCGGCGTCCTCAGCGGCGACAGCGGCTCAGGACACAGTGGCGCGTGCCCGGGCGGAAGCACGCCAGAACCTGCCGTCGATCATCACGGTGCGGGTCATCGGCTTCGGCAACGAAGCCTTGCAGGAAGACGGCAGCTTCAAGCCCGATCCCAACTCGCCCGTCTCCCCCGGTATGCGGCAAAGCAGCTTGCCTGGCACTTCGCCAAGTGTGCTGCAAGTTGTCGGTGAACAGCGGCAGCTCTACCCGGAGGCAGCGCGCTACGTGCCAGAGAACCAGCGGCGCGACTTGCAGCAGGCCGAGTAGCCACCCTTCCTATCAGTTCACCCTGCCCGCTCCCGTCAAGGAGCAGGCAGGGACGGTTTACGCCGAGCGATCGGCGGCGCCAGCACAGACGAGGTATCCACATGGATATGAGCGTTCCGTTCTATGTCGAGTTTGCCGTCGAGGCAGGCTACGCCGTCGGCGCGGCTGACGACGACAACGCCGTGGCCATGCTGCGCTGTCATCTGGAACAACACTACGACACCTTGCAACGTCGGCTGGCCAAGCGCGTGGGCTGTGCCGACCTGGCCAGCGAGTGCCTGCACGATGCCTGGCTGCGGCTGGGCGAGCGAGTGTTGCCCAGGGTCATCCGAGACCCCGGCGCCTTCGTGTACCGGGTGGCCTGCAACGCGGCGCTGGATCGGCTGCGCGGCGAGCGCCGCACGGTCTCGCTCGCCGACATGGGCGATGTCGCCGACCTGGGCGATGAGCTGGACCTGCCTGACCCGCAGCCAGGCCCAGATCGAATCATCGACGGGCGGTGGAGGCTGGCCTTATTGGAGCAGGCGCTGGACACCCTGCCGTTTCGTCATCGCTGCGTGCTGTTCGACCTGTACGCGGCTGGCGAATCGCGGGCTCAGGTGGCACGGACCTATGGGCTGTCCCTTGGCACGCTCGATACGTTGGTGCGCCAGGCGCGGGAACGCTACATCGACGTGATGGCCGCACCTAAGCCGCGGACGCACCGGCATCGCGCGCTGGCCGCCTGAATGGGAGGCCGGCATGGACATTCGCCACTTACGCTACTTCCTGGCGCTGGCCGAGGAACTGCACTTTGGCCGGGCGGCCGAACGCGCGCACATCGAGCAGTCGCCGCTGTCGCGCACGATCTCGCAACTGGAGGATGAACTGGGCGTGCCGCTTTTTATCCGCTCGCGTCAGGGCACGACGCTGACGCCCGCAGGCGAAGCCCTGCGGGAACCCGCGCGCGAGATACTGACCGCCATCGAGCAGGCCCGCCGCAAGGTGGCGGCGGTGGGTGGCTTGCCGGCCGTGCTGCGCATCGGCCTGTCCGACGGACTGGTGCAGCCGCGCCTGTCGGTGCTGTTTCGTCGCTGGCAAGAGCAATCGGCGGTGCGGCTGGATATCCGCGAGCTGCCATCAGGTGGACAGGAAGCCGCGCTGCGCACCGAGCAATTGGACATCGGCCTGTCCTTTGGTGTGCCGCCATCGGAACACCTGTTGGCCGAGCCGGTATGGCGTGATCCGCTGGTCGCCGCCGTGCCGCGCGATCATGCCCTGGCGCAGGCGCCCGCTCTCGCGCTCGATGCGATCGCCTCCCATCCGCTGGTCCTGTGCCATCCGCGCTACAAGCCGGGCTGGTACGCGCAGGTCGACGCGCTGCTGCAAGCCGCGGGCATCGCGCCGGCCTCGGTCGATCTGGTGGAGTCGCTGGCCGGCATGATCGTCAAGGTGGGCGCGGGTTGCGGGCTGGGCTTTATCGATGCGGCTCATGCCCAGACCCTGTCGCGGCCGGATGTGGTGATGGTGCCGCTGGCGGATGCGGCAGCGCAGGTCACGACCTACGCGCTGCGCAAGGCTGGCCGTCAGGATGACCTGATCGAGACGATGGAGCAGTTCCTGGCGCTCGCGCGCCGCATCGCCTGAATGCGTTTGTGCCAAATTCGGCATGATCGCCTTGCCGATTTTGATTTGACCTGCCTGCTGTGCCTGCCGATGCTGATGACAAAACTATGACGCGGCACGCGGGACTGCACTGCATCACGCTCCCGTAAGACAGGCTACGGCCGGCAGATGCCGGCCTGACGTTAGCCGTTGCGCCGCGCCTTCGGAGACACCTAGGCCCGGCCGCTGGCGTACTACGCCCGAGTGCGCCCAGCCTGGTTTGCAGGATGCGCCTTCGCTTGCAGACTGGCGGCACGTTCTCGCGTGCCGCGCTTGACACCCTGATGTGCCGAGAAGGCGCCGCCGGAACGAACTCTGGAAGGAGAGCGTATGCAGGCGCCAATGTCCACGGGCGTGTCGTTCAGTCAGATCGCGATGGTGCTGGGCACCGCACTCGCATGCCTGTGGGCCGCCACGCAATGGACGGCGGCGGCCTTGGGCTATCAGCCCGCGCTCGGCACGCCGTGGTTCGTGGTGGCCGGCGTGCCGTGCTATCCGCCGTGGGCGCTCTTTGTCTGGTGGTATGCGTTTGACGCCTACGCGCCCGAGGTATTCGCGCGCGGCGGCATGATCGCCGCCAGCGCCGGTGTGCTGCCCCTTGGCGTGGCGATCGCGCTGTCCGTGGCGCGCGCGCGCCAAGCGCGGCGGGTCACGACCTTCGGGTCGGCGCGCTGGGCCCAAGCCGAGGACATCGACCGCGCGGGCCTGCTGCGCCCGGCCGGCGTGTTTCTCGGCCAGATGCCGGGCAAGGCCCCCGCCTATCTGCGCCATGATGGCCCCGAACACGTCATGGCAATCGCCCCGACCCGTTCGGGCAAGGGCGTGGGGCTGGTCGTACCCACGCTGCTGTCCTGGCCGGGCTCGTGCGTGGTGCATGACATCAAGGGCGAAAACTGGCAGCTCACCGCTGGCTGGCGCTCGCGCTTCTCGCATTGCCTGCTGTTCAATCCGACCGACCCGCGCTCGGCCGCCAATAACCCGCTGCTGGAAGTGCGCCGGGGCACGCATGAAGTGCGCGATGCCCAGAACATCGCCGACATCCTGGTGGACCCGGACGGGGCCTTGGAGCGGCGCAACCATTGGGAAAAGACTTCGCACGCGCTGCTGGTGGGCGCCATCCTGCACGTGCTGTACGCCGAAGCGGACAAGACCTTGCGCGGCGTGGCGGCCTTTCTGTCGGACCCGGCGCGCACGTTCGACGCCACGCTGCGCGCGATGATGACGATGCGCCATCTGGACGATGGGCCGCACCCGGTGGTGGCATCGGCCGCGCGCGAGGTACTGAACAAGTCCGAGAACGAGCGCTCCGGGGTCTTGAGCACCGCCATGTCGTTCCTGGGCCTGTACCGCGATCCGACCGTGGCGGCGGTGACGCAGCGCTGCGACTGGCGCATTGCCGACCTGATCGATGCCGAACACCCGGTGTCGCTCTACCTGGTGGTGCCGCCCTCGGACATCAATCGCACCAAGCCCTTGATTCGCCTGTTGCTTAACCAGATCGGCCGGCGGCTGACCGAATCCCTGGATGGCGCGGACGGCATCGCGCGCCGGCACAAGCTGCTCTTGATGCTCGACGAATTCGCCGCGCTGGGCCGCCTGGATTTTTTCGAGTCCGCCCTGGCCTTCATCGCCGGCTATGGCCTGCGCGCCTACCTGATCGCTCAATCGCTGAATCAGATCGAAAAAGCCTACGGGCCGAGCAACTCGATACTGGACAACTGCCATGTGCGCGTCGTGTTCTCGTCCAACGACGAGCGCACCGCCAAACGTATCTCGGATGCCCTGGGCACGGCCACGGAACAGCGCGCGCAGCGCAACTACGCCGGCCATCGTCTCTCCCCGTGGCTGGGCCACTTGATGGTCTCGCGCCAGGAGACCGCGCGGCCGCTGCGCACGCCCGGCGAGATCATGCAGATGCCGGCCGACGACGAGATCGTGATGGTCTCGGGCCTGCCGCCCATTCAGGCCAAGAAGCTGCGCTACTACGAGGATGGCAACTTCCGGCGGCGCGTGCTGCCCCCGCCGCTGCTGCACCCAGGGCGGTATGCCGACCGGCCTGCCGCGCGGCCCGACGACTGGACCGGACTGGCCCTGCCGGCTGCCGCCCCAGCGCCGGCCGGTGCGACGCCCGCGGGATGGGCCGAAGAAGGCGGGCTGGAGATCCGGCCGGAACTGGCGATGGACGACGTGGCGGTGGCGCACGATGCGCAGGCCGATCTGGTCATGCCCGACGAGGACGACGACCTGGCGCTGCCGATCGAACCCGACCGGCGCCTGCAGCGCGCCGCGCGCCTGGCGGCGCTGGACCCTGACGACGGGATACCGCTATGAGCCGCGCGCGACTGAACCTCTTCATCGAACCCGATCATGCCCGCCGCCTGGACGACCTGGCCGCGTATCGCGGCGTCTCCAAGTCCTCCATCGTGGCGGCGGCCCTGGCGGCCTTCCTGTCGCCCGATGCCGCCGACCAGCGCGAGGCGGCGCTGGCGCGGCGCCTGGACCGGCTGTCGCGGCAACTGGACAAGCTCGACCGCGACCAGCACATCCTGATCGAGACGGTGGCGCTCTACCTGCGGGTGTTTCTGACGGTTTCGCCGCCCGTGCCCGACGGCCAGCAGGACGCCCTGCGCGCCCAGGGCAAGCTGCGCTACGGCCAGTTCGTCGATCAACTGGCGCGCCACCTGCAGCGCGGCCGCAGCCTGGTGCGCGAGGTGCATGAGGAAATCTATCCCGACCCGTATGGGCTGCCGCCCGAAGGCCTGGGCCGGGCCGCAGCCGGCGCGGCGCCGCCGGGTACCGAGCAGGAGGCCGCCGATGACTGAGTCCGATCCCACCCGCGACGCCGCGCACACGCGCAGCGTGCAGATGCTGCGCACGGCGCTGGGGCCGGCGATCACCGAGGCGCTGGACGACCCGGGCGTGGCTGAAGTGATGCTCAATCCCGATGGCCGCCTGTGGCTGGACCGGCTCGACGGCGGCCGCGCGCCCACCGGCGTGTCGGTGTCGGCGGCCGATGCCGAGCGCATCATCCGGCTGGTCGCCGCCTGCGTGCGCGCCGAGGTCCACCGCGAACGTCCCTTGCTCTCGGCCCGGCTGCCGCTGCGCGGCGAACGCTTCGAAGGCGTGCTGCCGCCCGTCACGTATGCACCGGCCTTCAGCATTCGCAAGCATGCGGTGGGTATCTTCACGCTGGACGACTACGTGCGCGACGGCATCCTGGCGCCGGCCCACGCCGCCTTTCTGCGCGCGGCCGTGCGCGAACGCATGAACGTGGTCGTGGCCGGCGGCACCAGTTCGGGCAAGACGACGTTTGCCAATGCGCTGCTCGATCTCATTGCCGACAGCGGCGACCGCATCCTGATTCTGGAGGACACGCCCGAGTTGCAATGCCGCAATGAGGACCGCGTGCTGCTTTGCACGCTGCCCGGCGTCGCCTCGATGGCCGATCTCGTGCGCTCGACGCTGCGCCAGCGGCCCGACCGCATCATCGTAGGCGAAGTACGGGGCGCCGAAGCCCTGGACCTGCTCAAGGCCTGGGGCACGGGCCACCCAGGCGGCATTGCCACGCTGCACGCCAACTCCGCCGTGGGCGCCTTGCTGCGCCTGGAACAACTCACGCTCGAAGCGGCCAGCGTGCCGCCGCGCGCGCTGATCGCCGAAGCCGTCAACGTCATCGTGTTCCTGTCCGGCCGCGGCCAAAGCCGCCGGGTCAAGGAGATCGTCGGCGTGACGGGACTGGACGGCGAGACCTATCGGCTGACGCCTATTTCCACTTCCCCTGCCACCGGAGGCACACCATGACCACGCTCTCGGTTTCTCACGCCCCTGTGCGGCATCCCTTGCCGCATCCGCTGCCGCCGCCGACCTTTCAGGAACAGGCCCTGGCCTTCATGAACCGGCACGGCTGGCTGGTGCTGCTGGCCATCATGATGCTGATGCGCGCCGATGCGGCCGGCTCCAGCATGCCCTGGGAAGCGCCGCTGCAGGCCGTGCTCGATTCGGTGCAAGGGCCGGTCGCCCGGATTGTCGCGGTCATCATCATCGTCGTCACGGGCCTGACGCTGGCCTTTGGCGATACGAGCGGGGGCTTTCGGCGGCTGATTCAGATCGTGTTCGGGTTGTCGATTGCGTTTGCCGCCTCGTCGTTTTTCCTTAGCTTCTTTGCGTTCTCGGGCGGAGCGCTGGTATGAGTGCGGGCATCTCCCTGCCGCAGGGGTTCGAGGTGCCGCTGCATCGGGCGCTGACCGAGCCGATCCTGCTGGGCGGCGCGCCGCGCACCGTGGCCATTGCCAACGGCACGCTGGCGGCCGCCATCGGCCTGGGCCTGCAACTGTGGCTGCCCGGCGTGGCCTGCTGGTTCGTCGGCCACATGCTGGCCGTCTGGGGCGCGAAAGCCGATGTGCAGTTCATGCCGGTCTTTGCGCGCCATGTGAAGCACCCGGCGCTCTTGGACGTGTGAGGCGGCGATGCTGAACCTGGCCGAATACCGCAAGCGGCCGGCGCAACTGGCCGACTGGCTGCCGTGGGCCGCGCTGGTGGGAGACGGCATCGTCTTGAACAAGGACGGTGCGTTTCAGCGCACGCTGCGGTTTCGCGGGCCGGACCTGGACAGCGCCACCGAATCGGAACTGGTGGCCGTCACCGCGCGGCTGAACAATGCGCTCAAACGCTTCGGCTCGGGCTGGGCGCTCTTTGTGGAGGCCGAACGGTGCGAAGCGGGCGCCTACCCCGCGTCCGCCTTTCCCGAGGGCTTGTCCTGGCTCATCGACGAGGAGCGCCGCGCCGCCTTCGAGGAAGCCGGTTCCCACTTCGAGAGCGTCTATTACCTGACGCTGTTGTGGCTGCCGCCCGAGGACAGCCGTGCGCGGGCGGGACGGCTGTTGTACGAGAACGCCGCGCGCCAGGGTGTGGATTGGCGGGAACGCCTGGCCGGCTTTCATGCCGAGACGCTGCGGTTTTCCGGCCTGCTCGAAGGGGTGATGCCCGAGGTGCGCTGGCTCGACAGCGCCCAGACGCTGACCTACCTGCACGGCACGATCTCCACGCGCCGTCATCCGGTGCGGGTGCCCGACGTGCCGTGCCATCTGGATGCGCTGCTGGCCGACAGTGCCCTGGCCGGGGGCGTGGCGCCCAGGCTGGGCGGCGAACACCTGCGGGTGTTGTCGGTGCGCGGCTTTCCGACCACGACCTGGCCCGCGATGCTCGACGAGCTGAACCGGCTGGGTTTTGCGTACCGCTGGGTGACGCGCTATGTCTGTCTGGACAAGCGCGAAGCGGAAAGCGAACTGGTGCGGCTGCGCCGCCAGTGGTTCGCCAAGCGGAAAAGCGTGCTGGTGCTGTTGCGCGAAACCCTCTCGCAACAAGAAAGCCCGCTGGTCGATAGCGATGCCGACAACAAATCCGCCGACGCGGATGCGGCGCTGCAGGAGCTGGGCGCGGACGACGTGGCCTACGGGTATCTCACCGCCACGGTGGTGGTGCGCGATAGGGAGGCGGCGCTGGCCGACGAGAAGCTGCGCCTGGCCGCCCGCGCCATCGAGGCGCGCGGCTTTGTGGCCGTGCCCGAGACCTTGAATGCCGTCGAAGCATGGCTGTCCTCGCTGCCCGGCCACGTCTACGCCAACGTGCGCCAGTGGCTGGTGTCCACGCTGAATCTGGCGCACCTGATGCCGGCCTCGGCGGTCTGGGCCGGGCAGGAGCGCAACGCCCACCTGGACGGCCCGCCGCTCATCGTCACGCGCACCGATGGCGCCACACCCTTCAGGCTGGTCACGCATATTGGCGACGTCGGCCATACGCTGGTGGTTGGCCCGACCGGCGCCGGCAAGTCGGTGCTGCTGGCCATGCTGGCGCTGCAATTTCGGCGCTATGCCGGCAGCCGGGTCTTTGTGTTCGAGATGGGGCGTTCGCTGCGCGCAACGCTGCTGGGCCTGGGCGGCGAGTATCACGACCTGGGCCTGGAGGACGAGGCGGCCTTCCAGCCGCTGGCGCGCGTGGACGAGGTGGCCTACCGGAGCTGGGCCACGGAATGGATCGAAGGCCGGCTGGCGATGGAGGGCGTGGCGGTCGGCCCGGACGAAAAGGCGGCGGTCTGGTCGGCGCTGGGCAGCCTGGCCAGCGCCCCTATCGCGCAGCGCACGATGACGGGCCTGTCGGCGCTCTTGCAATCAAACCGGCTGCGCCAGGCGCTCGCGCCCTATGTGCTGGGCGGCGCGCACGGCCGGCTGCTCGATGCCGACCATGACCGGCTCGGCAGCGCCGACGTGCAGGGCTTCGAGATGGAAGACCTGATGCCGGCTAAGGCTGCGGCCAATGCCGTCATCCGCTATCTCTTTGCGCGGCTGGAAGAACGCTTCGACGGCGCGCCGACCTTGCTGGTGCTCGATGAGGCCTGGCTGTTTCTGGATGACCCGGTCTTTGCGGCCCGGCTGCGCGAATGGCTCAAGACCTTGCGCAAGAAACAGGTGTCGGTCGTGTTCGCCACACAGTCGCTGGCCGACATCCGCGATTCCAGCATCGCACCGGCCATCATCGAAAGCTGCGCGAGCCGCATCTTCCTGGCCAACCCGCAAGCGATGGAGCCGCAGATACGCGGCATCTACGAGGGATTTGGGCTCAACGCGCGGCAGATTCAGCTTGTCGCGCATGCGCAACCCAAGCGCGACTACTACTACCAGTCCCGCCTGGGCAATCGCGTGTTCGACCTGGGCCTGGGGCCGGCCGCGCTGGCCTTTGCCGGGGCGTCCACGCCCGAGGACCAACGCGCCATCGACGCGGTGCTGGGCGAGCACGGGCGCGCGGGCTTCGCGGCCGGCTGGCTGCGCCACCGCGCGCTGGACTGGGCCGCCGAGCTGATCGGCGCCTTTCACGCGCCGGCCGCCACGGGCGGCGCATCCACCAAGGAGGCTTCACCATGAAAACGTCCCTGTCTCTCATCCTGGCCGCCGCGCTGGCCGCGACCGCCGCGCCTGCGCACGCCTGGCGCACGGTGTTCGACCCGTCGAACTACACGCAGAATGTGATGACGGCCGCGCGCACGCTGGAGCAGATCAACAACCAGATCCAGCAATTGCAGAACGAAGCGCAGATGCTGATCAATCAGGGTCGCAACCTGGCGAGCCTGAACTTCGACAGCGTCAACCGGCTGCGCTCGGCGCTGGCCACCACGACGCGCCTGGTCGATGAGGCGCGCGGCCTGGCCTTCGACGTCTCGCGCCTGGACGCGGATTTTGCGCGGCTCTATCCCGAGCAGTTCGGTGCGGCGATGAGCCGCGACGACATGCTGCGCGATGCCCGCGAGCGCTGGACGCAATCGCTCGAATCGCTGCGCACGACCGTGCGCGTGCAGGCCCAGGCCGTGCAGAACCTGCGCGTCGACGAAGGCGTGCTGGCCGACATCGTGGCGCACAGCCAGTCGGCGGTCGGCGCCTTGCAGGCGCAGCAGGCGACGAACCAGTTGCTGGCCCTGCACGCCAAGCAGGCGATCCAGCAACAGCAGTTGCAGATCGCCCAAGACCGCGCCGTGGCGCTGGACCAGGCCCAGGCCGTGGCCGAAGAAGCCCAGGCGCGCGAGGTGCGCCGACGCTTTGCCGGCAGCGGCACGAGCCGCTATACGCCGCAGTCCGTCAACTTCTACCGCTAAGCCGAGGCTGCCATGCCCAAACCCTTATTTGCGCTGCTGGTGCTGGGGTCGCTGGCCGCCTGCGGCGATGCGGGCGAGGACGCGGGACGGCGCGAGCCGTCCACGGCCGCGCCCGCCGATGCGCCAGGTTCGGACGCTGCGCAAATGCAGCGCGACGCCGACGAGAACCGCCGCCGCTTTCTTGGCGACGGCAAGGGCCAATACACGCCGCGGCCGGTGCGTGGCTTCTGACCGGAAGGCAAGCCATGAACGATCTGGCCGTCATCGACCGCTTCACGGATGTGTTCTCCCGCTACATCGACAGCGGCTTTGGCCTGCTGGGCGGCGAGATCGCGTTTCTGACCGCCACGCTTGTCGTCATCGACATGACGCTGGCGGGCCTGTGGTGGGCGATGGGTAGCGGCCAGAACGAGGTCATCGCCCGCCTCATCAAGAAAGTCCTGTACGTGGGCGCGTTCGCCTACCTCCTCGGCAACTTCAACATGCTGGCCGGCATCCTGTTTCGCTCGTTCTCCGGCCTGGGGCTGCTCGCCTCGGGCTCGACCGTGAGCGCCGCCGAGTTCCTGCAGCCGGGGCGGCTTGCGCAGGTCGGCGTCGATACCGCCGCGCCGCTCTTGGCCCGGGTGGGCGAGCTGGCCGGGTTTCCCCGTGTGTTTGCCAACCTTGAGACGATCGTCGTGCTGCTGCTTGCCTGGGCGGTGGTCGTCCTGAGTTTCTTCGTGGTGTCCATCCAGCTATTCGTGACCTTGATCGAGTTCAAGCTGATGACGCTGGCCGGGTTCGTGCTGGTGCCGTTTGCGCTCTGGGGCAAGACCGCCTTCATGGCCGAGAAGGTGCTGGGCGGCGTCATTTCCTCGGGCATCAAGGTGTTGGTGCTGGCTGTCATCGTGGGCATCAGCACGCTGGTGTTCAACGATTTTCGTACCGGCATCAGCGCCGAGCCGACGCTGGACGAGGCGGCGGCCGTGATGCTGGCGTCGCTGGCGATGCTCGGCCTGGGCATTTTCGGCCCGGGTATTGCGACGGGGTTGGTGTCCGGTGCGCCGCAACTGGGCGCGGGCGCGGTGGCGGGCACCGCGCTGGGCGCGGCGGGCGTGGCCGCTGCCGGGGTGGCCGTGGCGGGCGGCGCGGCGCGCCTGGCGGGCGGTGGCACGCGGGCGGCCGTTTCGATGGCCGCCGGCGCGCGCAAAGCCTATGTCGAAGGCGCGAGTTTTTCCGGCGAGACCGGCTGGAAAGCGGCCGCCGCGGGCATGAAGGACGTGGCCCGCGCCGGCGCCTCGGCCGTGGGCAACCGCGTCAAGGCGCAATTCCAGAGCAGCGGGACAGGGCCTGCCGCATCGTCCGGTGCCTCGGCCGGGGCGCCGTCCGAGCCGCCCACATGGGCCAAGCGCGCGCAGGCCCGCCAGCGCGCCGCGCAAGGGGCCACCCTGGCCGCGCACGCCGTGCGCTCTGGCGACGGCGGCGGCAGCGGCCCCAGCCCCAGCCTGCGCGACCCTTCTGACTGACTGCAAAGAACGGAGACTCCCCCATGCGCTTTCGGCGACCTTCGGTGAAGTACGCGGCCACCCCCGAGCCTGTGACGCCGTATCAACGCGCGGCGCAGGCCTGGGACGATCGGCTGGGCAGCGCCCGCGTGCAGGCGCGCAATTGGCGACTGATGGCCTTTGGATGCCTGTTGCTGGCAGTGGGCGCCACGGCTGCCTATGTCTGGCGTTCCACGCAGGCGCTGGTCACGCCCTATGTCGTGGAAGTCGCCCGCAGCGGCGAGGTGCGCGCCATCGGCGAGGCCGCCACGCCCTACCGCCCCGATGATGCACAGATCGCCTTTCACCTGGCGCGCTTCATCGAAAACGTGCGGGCCGTTTCGGTCGATCCCATCGTCGTGAGAAAGCAATGGCTCGATGCCTACGCCTATACGACCGACCGGGGCGCGGCGTTCCTGAACGAGTACGCACGCCAGCACGATCCCTTCGCGCAGGTCGGCAAGCGCTCCGTGACGGTGGAGGTGCCCAGCATCGTACGCGCCAGCGATCGTTCCTTCCAGATCCAGTGGGAGGAAAAGGCCTATGTCAATGGTGCGGCTGCCGGCACCGAGCGGTGGACCGCCATTCTGACGATCGTGCTGCAACCTCCAAACACGGCCGCCAAGCTGCGCGCCAACCCCTTGGGCATCTACGTGGACGGCATCAGCTGGAGCCGCCAGTTGTCCGCCAATCCTGCTTCTGGAGACGCTACGCCATGACGAACCCCACTTCGATCGATCGTGCGCCCCAGGCGCTGTGCGACGTGCCGCCGTGCCCAGGTGCGGCGGGCCATCATGCGCGCGCCCCTTGGCGCCGGCGCGGACGCGCTGCCCCCTCCCGCCGGGGCTCGGGCCGGCTTGCCCGCCAAGCGGCTGCCGGCGGACCGCACACTTGGCCTTTTACCCGTTCGCGGCGCGGCGCGCGGCTACCCTGGCCGTGCGGCGTGCTGGCGCTTGCGGGCCTGGCCGTGGCGCTGGCCGGGTGCGCGACGCGCGGCACGCCGCCGCCCGAGATCAGTCTGGATGACCCGCCCGTGGCAGTGAGCCAGCCCGTCGTGGTGCCCGAGCCGCCCAAGCCGGTCGAGATCGTGCCGATGCCGCAGCCCTTGCCGCTGCCGGGGCAATTGAAGTCCATCGAGGACAAACCCGCCTCCGAGCCGGCCGCGCCGGAAGCGCGGGTCAATCGCGCCAACCACGAAGCGCGCATGGCGCCCACGCGCGACGGCTTCATCAATGCCATTCAGGTCTGGCCGTACACGGAAGGCGCCTTGTACCAGATCTATGCCAGTCCGGGGCGCGTGACGCTGGTGCAGTTGCAGGCCGGCGAAAAGCTGATCGACGTGTCCGCTGGCGACACGGTGCGCTGGATTGTGGGGGACTCCACCAGCGGCAGCGGCGCCTCCTTGCGCCCCAATCTGCAAATCAAGCCGGTGCGCTCGGGCCTGAAAACCAATCTTGTCGTGACGACCGACCGGCGCATCTACCTGCTGGAGCTGGCGTCCACTGAATCGGCCTGGATGGCCTCCGTCTCGTGGGACTATCCGCAAGACCGGCTTGCCGAGCTGAAACAGCGCAACGAAGCCGCCGCCCAAGCCACGCCGCTGGCGACGGGTGTTGCCGTGGACCAATTGCGCTTCCGGTACGCCATCACGGGCGACACGCCGCCCTGGCGCCCGCTGCGGGCCTTTGATGATGGCCAGAAGGTCTACATCCAGTTCCCGGCCGGCATCGCCCAGGGCGAATTGCCGCCGCTGTTCCTGGTCGGGCCGGATGGCGACCTGCAACTGGTGAACTACCAGTATCGGCCGCCGTATTACGTGGTGGACCGCCTCTTCGGGGCGGTGGAGCTGCGCCTGGGGGGCGACGATGCCAAGATCGTGCGCATTGAGCGCAACGACGTGGCCAGCGCGCGAGGTGGGTCATGAGCGAACCGGACAGTCAGACTGGCGTATCGCCGCCAGCGGATGCCGCGTCCCGTCCGCCGCCCATCGCCCCGGCGGACTTGCCACCGGACGTTTCTGCCAAGCGGCTGCCCGAATCGGTCGAGCTGCGCGCCGCGCCGCAGCCTGTTACCCGGCTTAATCGCCGCACGCTGGCCGTCGGTATCGGCGCGGTGTCGTTCGCCGTGCTGGGCGTCACGCTATGGTCGTTGCAACCGCGCTCGCGCCAGGCCGACACGGGGCCGGAGCTGTACAACGTTGATCGGATATCCCGCGCCGAAGGGCTGGAGACCCTGCCGAAAGACTACAGCCAGTTGCCGCCGCCAGCGCAGCCGGCGCCACCCGAGCTGGGCCGGCCGCTGCCGGGCGACCTGGGCGGGCCGATCCTGCGTGCCGAGCGCGAAGCGGGCGTGTATGCGCCCGCGAACGTGGACCCGGCTGATGCCGGGCGCCAGGCGCGCCTGAAGGAAGCGCAGGACGCGGCCCGCGCGCCGCTGTTCTACAAATCCGGCAACCGCGGCGGTAGCGCGGCGGGCGGCGCGCCGTCTATGGCCGACGCCGGACCCGCCGGCTTGCCCCTGGCCGAAGGCAGTCCGCCCGTCGATGCCGTGCAGACGCAGAACATGCAGGACAACAAGACAGCCTTCGCAAGCCAGGGCCGTACCGCCACGCAAAGCGCCCATCGCATGGATGCGCCACGCGGCCCCGACACGATCATGGCCGGCACCGTCATTTCGGCCGCGCTGGTCACGGGTATCAAATCGGATATGCCGGGCGACATCATTGCAACCGTGACCGAGCCCGTTTACGACAGCGCTACCCGAAGCAACATCCTGATTCCCCAGGGCGCGCGCCTGATGGGCCGCCACAACAGCCAGGTGGCCTACGGACAAAGCCGGGCGCAAGCCGTCTGGGACCGCATCGTCATGCCTGATACCTCATCCATCGTGCTCGACAACCTGGCCGCCGCCGACCCCGCCGGCTACGCGGGCCTGGAAGATGACGTGGACTGGCATTGGGACCGGATACTGGCGGGTGCTGCGCTCACGACCTTGCTGGGCGTGGGCGCCGAACTGGCCGCGCCGCAGAACCAGGGCGGCGGCGACGGCCGCGTGGTCATTGCCGCGCGCGATGGCATGCAGGACACCGTGAACCAGGTAGGCCAGGAGATCACGCGGCGCAACCTGAACATCCAGCCCACGATCACCATCCGGCCCGGCATGCCGGTGCGCATCGTCGTGAACCGCGACATCACGCTGCGGCCGTACCGGCCGCTGTTCATCAACAGGTGAAGCAATGGCAACGAAACTGCGCTTAGGCCCGCTACCGCGCCAAGATGTCACGAAATTGACGATCAGCCTGTCGATGGAACTGAAGGCCGATCTCGACCGGTATGCGGCCATGCATAGTCAGCTTTACGGCGAGCAGGTCGATGCGGCCGCGTTGGTGCCGCATATGCTGGCGTGGTTCCTTCGCAATGACAGGGGCTTCCGGCGATCGTAGCGCTGCCAGAGGTGAACAAGGGGCGAGCCGGACAAATTGCGTGATGGCCCAATTAACTGTATAAATATACAGTATTTCATTTGTTTGTCTGTACGCTCATGTCCCACGCCTATACCGTCACCTTGCACCATCCCAATCTGTCGCCCGTGCAGCGTCAAGTGGTGGAGGCGCAGTACCGCCAGGCGCTAGAGCAGACACTGGGCGGAGCCGACGCCGTGCTGCGGGCATGGCGAGCTTGGCAGGAAGCCGAGCACAAGCTAGGCAGCCTGTCGGAAGACACGTGGAAGGTCGCCCGGCAGTGGCTGATCGCTGCGGAGCAGGCGCGCCGAACAGCACTCTTGGAACCTGATGCCTCGGAAGTCTACTTCGAGGTGCAGAGCCTTCAATACTGACTGGCTAATGGTCTGCGAATCACCAGTGATGCGCTGGACTACGCTCTTGCTGGTTTGGATTTGAGATGGTCTGACGCATCCTGATGCCATGTCCGCTTATAGGAGATGGCCATGCCCAACGAGCACGATGTTGCCAAGCCTGCGCCTGCTTTTTATCGCCTGGCAGACGTAGTACGCATCACGGCACTTAGCCGCGCCACGATCTATCGACGCATCGCAGAGGGCCGTTTCCCTCGGCCTGTCCATTTGGGCGGCCGCGCATGTGGCTGGACCCCGGCCGCCTTGCAGGCATGGATTGATAATCCCCAGGAGTACCGGGCAGGATCGCCGGCAGCGGCTGTGGCCGCACCGTTGCAGCGTCGCCACAACACCGACCGTCTCAAACTATCTCGCTTTTCGCGCCGGAAATTTCGGACACAGTTCGGACACGAAGGTGCCAGAAGTAGAAAAGGACTTAGCGATCGCTCGCTAAGTCCTTGATATCTTTGGTGGCGCATCCCTGATTCGAACAGGGGACCTGCGGATTATGATTCCGTCGCTCTAACCGGCTGAGCTAATGCGCCACGTCTTCGTTAATTACTAGTAGCGATCAACGAAGAACGAAATTCTAGCACAGAATTTTTTCCATGCGCAAGCAGTCAGCCATCATTTTTTCAGGCGTCTCGCGCCAGGCGGATGCCGGAGAACTGCCAGCGGGCGTCGGGCGGGAAGAAGTTGCGGTAGCTCGGGCGGATGTGGTCCCTGGGGGTGGCGCAGGAGCCGCCGCGCAGCACGTACTGGCTGCACATGAATTTGCCGTTGTATTCGCCGACGGCGCCGGCGTCGGGGCGGAAGCCGGGGTAGGCGTCGTAGGCGCTACAGGTCCACTCCCAGGCGTCGCCGAAGAGCTGCACCGGCCCGCCCGAACCGTTGCGGGCGGGGGCGGGGCGCGGGTCGAGGTGGCCGTTTTCCAGCATGTTGGCGCGGCCCGACAGGGCGCCCTCGGGCAACTGGCGGGCGGCGTGTTCCCATTCGGCTTCGCGCGGCAGGCGCACGCGGGCCCAACGGGCGTAGGCGTCGGCCTCGAAGTAGCTGACGTGCGTGACCGGGGCCTGCAGTTCCAGCTCCTGCATGCCGCGTAGCGTGAACAGGCGCCAGCCGTCGCGCTGCCGTTCCCAGTAGAGCGGCGCCTGCCAGCCTTGCGCGCAGACCTGGTCCCAGCCCAGGGACAGCCACAGCTCGGGCCGCTTGTAGCCGCCGTCCTGGATGAAAGCCAGGTATTCGTGCTGGGTCACGAGGCGGTCGGCGAGGTGGAAGGGGGCCAGCAGCACGTCGTGCGCCGGGCCCTCGTTGTCGAAGCCGAAGCCGCGTCCGTCGTGGCCGATACGCGTGATGCCGCCGGCGTAGCGGGTCCAGCCGGCGGGCGTGGCCGGGGGCAGGGCGGTTGCGCCGGGCGCCACGTAGGCCGGGCGCAGCGGATTGGCCGAGAGCATGTGCTTCAGGTCGGTGAGGATCAGTTCCTGGTGCTGCTGCTCATGGTTCAGGCCCAGTTCCAGCAGGGCGTCGAACTCCGCGTCGTTGCCGCCCAGGCGCGAGATCAGTTCGTGCATGGCGCCGTCCACGTGCTGGCGGTATTGCTGCACTTCGCCCAGCGAGGGGCGCGACAGCAGGCCGCGCTGCGGGCGCGGATGCTTGGCGCCGATGGCGTTGTAGTAGGAATTGAAGAGCATGCGGTACTGCGGGTGGAATACCGCGTAGGACGGGTGAAAGCGGCCCAGCAGAAAGGTCTCGAAGAACCAGGTGGTGTGCGCGAGGTGCCATTTGACGGGGCTGCAGTCCGGCATGGACTGGACCTGGCAATCCTCCGGGCTGAGCGGCGCGGCGAGGGCCGCCGTCGTCAGGCGCACCGCGTCGTAGCGGTCGTGCTGGCCGGCCTGGCCGGCCGCGTACGGTCCGGTGGCGGGGTGGGTCAGCAGGCACGCAGGTTCCATGGCGATCCTCCAGTGGCGTTTAGTGTCTTGCCCGGCATCAGGCGCGGGCGCTGAAAACCGAAAACCAGCCGCGGGAATCCGACCAGTGCGCGACGTCGCGATAGCCGGCGCTGCCGAGCAGGGCGGCAAAGGACTGCGGGGTGAATTTGTAGGAGTTCTCGGTGTGGATGCGTTCGCCGGCGCCGAATTCGCGCTGGCCGCCGGGCCAGGCGACCCGCACGGCGCGCAGCGCCTCCAGGTGCATCTCGATGCGCGAGCGCGCGCTGTCGAAGCGCGCCACATGGCGCCAGTCGGCCACGTCGAAATCGGCGTCCAGCAGGCGGTTCACGTGCCGCAGCAGGTTCAGGTTGAAGGCCGCGGTCAGGTGCAGCGCGTCGTCGTAGGCGGGCTCGAGCACCTGCGCCGGCTTGACGCGGTCCACGCCGACCAGCAGGCCGCCGCCTTCGCACTGGCCGCGGATACGCCGCAGCATGGTGAGCGCGTCTTCGGGGCTGAGGTTGCCGATGCTGGAGCCGGGATAGAAGAACAGCCGCTGGGCAGCGGGGATGTCGGCGGGCAGCGCCAGCGCGTGGGTGTAGTCCTGCCCCAGCGCGGTGATCTGCAGTTCGGGATACGAGAGCCGCAGCCGCCGCACCGCCGATTGCAGGTAGTCGGCGGAGATGTCGATGGGCACGTAATGGCGCGGGCGCAGGCTGGCGAACAGGCGCTCCGCCTTGACGCAGTCGCCCGCGCCCAGGTCTATCATGGCTTGCACCGGGCCGACATGGCGGGCAATGGCTGCGCCGTGGCGCTGGAAGATCTCCGCTTCGCAGCGCGTGGGGTAGTACTCCGGCAGCTGGGTGATGGCGGTGAACAGCGCCGAGCCGAGCGCGTCGTACAGGAACTTGGGATCGACGTGGGCCGGCTGGTCCAGCAGCCCGTCGCGCAATTCGACCTGCTCCGGACTGGGCTGCTGCGGGTGCCGGTCGATGAATTCGGTGGCGGCGGGGGCGAACAGGGTGGAGGGAGAAACCATGCGTTCAGTTCCTTTTTGAGAGCTTGAAGCGCATTGCAAAGGTCTATTGTCGTGGGGATGGGGGCCGGGGTGTCAAGCTTAAGCCGATGAATGCAATGGACTTTTACTAAATCGGAGCCGGGCCGTGAGCCGGCCTGCGGCGGCTGAAATATCGAATTACGGCTGGTTGCCAAAGCTCGGGCGCCGCGCCCCGGCGGGCGTCACAATAGGCACCATGGCCTGACGCAGCCCGCCGCGGTGGGCGCAGGCAGGCCCGACTCCCTTCAAATAATCACAAGGAGCGACCATGAACCGAAAGCACCAACGCGCCGAAATGGCTTTGCACCGCGAACGGGTGAGCGACAGCTTCCATGAACTGCTGGCGGGCACCGAAGACCTGCTGCGTTCGACGGCTTCGTATACGGGCTCCGAGATCGAGGCGGCGCGGGCGCGCCTGCGCCGCCAGCTGGCCGACGCGCGCGAATCCGCCGGCCAGTGGGAGGGCGCGGCGCGCGAACGCGCGCGGCAGGCCTCCGTCTATGCCGACGAGTACGTGCACGAGCACGCCTGGAAATCGGTGGGCGTGGCCGCGCTGGTCGGCGCCTTGCTGGGCTGCCTGCTGGCGAGCGGCCGGCGCTAGTCCCGTTTCTCCATCATGAGGCCGTCTGCGGCCTGCGCCCGGCCGTGGGCGCGCGCCCTGGCGCTGGCCTGCGCCATGCTGCTGGCCGGCTGCGCCAGCGTGCCGGATTCCGCCGAGCGCGAGGCGCGCGCCGCGCAGGCCAGCCAGTCGGCCGACGCGGCGCTCGACAGCTATCGCCGCAGCCAGGGCATCAGCGCCGACCCGCGCACGCCCAAGGACGATTTCCTGGCGCGCCACCTCGCCGTCGAACAGGCGGTCAGCGGCGCGCCGCTGGTGCCGGGCAATCGTGTCCGGCTGCTGGCCGACGGGCCCAGTACCTATCGGGCCATGCTGCAATCCATCGGCCAGGCGCGCCGCTACGTGCACATGGAGACCTACATCTTCGATGACGACACCGAGGGCTCGCGCTTCGCCGATGCGCTGATCGCGGCGCGCGCGCGCGGCGCCGAGGTGTCGCTGATGGTCGATGCGATCGGAACGATCAAGACGCCCGACGCGCTGTTCGACCGCCTGCGCGACGCGGGCGTGCAGGTGGCGGTCTTCAATCCGGTCAATCCGGCGCTGGCGCGCGCCGGCTGGTCGCCGAACCAGCGCAATCACCGCAAGGTGCTGGTGGTCGACGGCAAGGTGGGCTATCTGGGCGGGCTGAACGTCAGCAGCGTGTACGAGTCCTCGCCGGGGTCGAGTTCGGGATCGGGCAAGTCCGACGCCGACGCGGCCGGCGACGCGCGGACCGCGCCCTGGCGCGACACGCATCTGCGCATCGAGGGGCCGGCGGTGGCCGAGCTGGAGGCCGTCATCCGGACCGGCTGGGAGTCGCAGACCAAGGAACCGCTGAAAGGCGGCGACGCCTACGTCGCGCCGGCCGCGGGCGACACCAGCGTGCGGATACTGGCCAACCAGCCGGACCGCAGCGATGGCTACACGGTGTACCTGACGCTGATGTCGGCGTTCGAAAGCGCGCAGAAATACATACACATCACGATGGCGTACTTCGTGCCGGACCCGGCCTTCATCGACGTGCTGACGGCGGCCGCGCGGCGCGGGGTCGACGTGGTGCTGGTGCTGCCGGGCTTCAGCGATTCGTCGCTGGTGTTCCATGCCGGGCGCTCGCATTACGCCGACCTGCTGGAGGCCGGCGTCAAGCTCTATGAACGGCGCGACGCCTTGCTGCACGCCAAGACCGCGGTGGTCGACGGGGTCTGGTCCACCGTGGGGTCCAGCAATATGGACTGGCGCAGTTTCGCGCTGAACTACGAAATCAACGCGGTGGTGCTGGGGCCTGACTTCGCCGGCGAAATGGAGGCGCTGTTCCAGCGCGACGTCGTCGATTCGGTGCGCATCACGCCCGAGGCCTGGCAGGCCCGGGGCGTGAAAGACCGTTCCATGGAGTTTTTCTCGCGCATGTTCGAGCGCTGGCTCTAGCGGCTCAGGCGCGGCCGGCTCAGGCGCGGCCGGGGGCCGGCGCCGCCTGCATCGCGCGCGCCAGTTCCAGGGCCGTGGGGATGTCGTGGGTCGGCTGGAACGAATGGGCCTGCGCCATGGCCCAGCCGGCGCGAAACACCTGGTGGCGGAATTCGCCGCGCAGCAGCTCGCCCGGGGTCAGCTCGGGAAACAGCGCCGACAGCAGCCGGATCTCGCTGGACGAAATGCGCCGCGCGATGTGGTGGGGGCGCAGCTGGCCCGGATGCGTCAGGCCGGCCGCGGCCAGCAGCTCCGCCAGCGCATGCAGCGTGTTGCGATGGAAGTTGGCCACGCGCTGCGCCTTGTCGGGCACCACCAGCGCGCGCTGGCGCAGCGGGTCCTGGGTGGTGACGCCGGTGGGGCATTTGCCGGTATGGCAGGCCTGGGCCTGGATGCAGCCGACGGCGAACATGAAGCCGCGCGCGGCGTTGCACCAGTCGGCGCCCATCGCCATGACGCGCGCCATGTCGAAGGCGGTGATGATCTTGCCCGAGGCGCCCAGCTTGATGCGGTCGCGCAGGTTCACGCCGATCAGGGTGTTGTGCACCAGGCGCAGCGCTTCGCGCAGCGGCGTGCCGACGTGGTCCACGAATTCGACGGGCGCCGCGCCGGTGCCGCCTTCGGCGCCGTCGACCACGATGAAGTCGGGCGTGATGCCGGTCTCCAGCATGGCCTTGACGATGGCGAACCATTCCCAGGGATGGCCCACGCAGAACTTGAAGCCCACCGGCTTGCCGCCGGACAGCTCGCGCAGGCGCGCCACGAATTTCATCAGGCCGATGGGCGAGTCGAAGGCCGAGTGGGTGGCCGGCGAATTGCAGTCCTGCCACGGCGCCACGCCGCGGGCCTCGGCGATCTCGGGCGTGACCTTGCCCGCCGGCAGGATGCCGCCGTGGCCGGGCTTGGCGCCCTGCGACAGCTTGATCTCGATCATCTTGACCTGCGGCGTACAGGCGTTCTTGACGAAGGCTTCTTCCGAGAACGCGCCCTGCGCGTCGCGGCAGCCGAAGTAGCCCGAGCCGATGTTCCACACCAGGCTGCCGCCGGGCTGGCGGTGGTAGCGGCTGATGCCGCCTTCGCCGGTGTCGTGCGCGAAGTCGCCCTGGCGCGCGCCTTCGTTCAGCGCCAGCACGGCGTTGGCCGACAGCGCGCCGAAGCTCATGGCCGAGATGTTGAACACCGACATGGAATAGGGCTGCTTGCATTCCGGGCCGCCCACGGTGACGCGGAAGTCGGTGTCGTCGATGCGCGAGGGCGACATGGAATGGTTGATCCATTCGTACTGGTCGCCGTAGACGTCCTGCTGGGTGCCGAAGG
Organism: Achromobacter sp. MUI-25009338; assembly: GCF_057359325.1. NCBI lineage: Bacteria > Pseudomonadati > Pseudomonadota > Betaproteobacteria > Burkholderiales > Alcaligenaceae > Achromobacter > Achromobacter sp. MUI-25009338. The sequence goes on along the minus strand of NZ_CM170627.1, from coordinate 4,052,837 downwards.
GACGCTTGTCGATCTCGCGCTTGGCGCGCTGGTAGACGATGGAGCGCTGCGCCCGCGAGAAGGGCGCGGCCTGGGTGTCGTCTTCGAGGAAGTACTGGCGGATTTCCGGCCGGATGAATTCGAACAGGAAGCGCAGATTGCCCAGCACCGGATAGTTGCGCCGGATGGCGTGGCGGGTCTGGATCAGGTCATAGACGCCGAGCGCGCCCAGCAGCGCCAGCGGCACGGCGATCCACAGCCACCAGGCCGAGCTCGCGTAGGCCAGCGCGGCGGTGACCGCCGCGCCCGCCAGGGTCAACAGAAAAGCCGTGTAGCGGCCGAAAATCCAGCTCATGTCCATCTCCGTATTTCGGGATGGAGCAACCATACACCAGCCTCGGCGCCCCTAGCGGGCGAAAACCGGAATACTGTTTCTCAGCAGCTGGATGCCGACGGCGTCTTTTCCACGGCCAGGCCGAAGGCCGGGCGCAGCCGCACGCCCAGGGCGCTGCCGGCGAAGGCGGCGGGCAGCCACAGCCAGGCGTGCAGGCTGCCCGACAGGATGCCGCTGAAGTAGGCGCCGATGTTGCAGCCGAAGGCCAGGCGCGCGCCGTAGCCCAGCAGCAGGCCGCCGATCACCGCGCCGGCCAGCGAACGGGCCGGCACCTTCCAGACGGGCGCGAACTTGCCGGCGGCGCTGGCCGCGGCCAGCGCGCCCAGCATCAGGCCGATGTCCATGACCGTGGTGACGTCCTGGCGCAGCGGCGCGCCCAGCGATGGCTGCTTGGCCCAGTAGGCCCAGGTCGCCACGTCGCCGCCGGCGGCGTCCAGGGCCTTGGCGCCCCACAGCGCGAAGGCCGAGGTGATGCCCCAGGGGCGGCCGGCCAGCGCCAGCGTGGCGAAGTTCAGCGCCACCAGGGCCACGCCGCCCCAGATCAGCGGCCACGGCCCCTGCAGCAGCGAGCCCGGACGGGCGGTGCGCGCGGCGAAGGAAATGACGTGGCCGTGGCGGCGCTTTTCCAGCGCCGTGACGGCCCAGGCGATCAGCGCGAATACGGCCAGGTTGGCCAGGAGCGCCGGGGCCAGCCCCCAGGTCTTGATCAGCGAGGTGGGCGCCAGCGCGGGCAGATTGGACCACCAGCCGAAGTGGGCGGTCGCGATGACCGAACCGACGATGAAGAACAGCAGCGTGACCAGCATGCGGGTATTGCCGCCGCCGACGGCGAACAGCGTGCCCGAGGCGCAGCCGCCGCCCAGCTGCATGCCGATGCCGAACAGGAAAGCGCCCAGCACCACCGACACGCCCGGCGGCGAGACGAAGCCGCTGACCGGCTGGCCGAACAGCGAACCCGCGGCCAGGAACGGGAAGAACAGCAGCACGCCCGCGGCCAGCATCAGCATCTGCGCGCGCAGCCCGGCGCCGCGGCGGTCCGAGACGAAGACGCGCCAGGCCTGGGTGAAACCGAAGGAGGCGTGGTACAGGGTCACGCCCAGCAGGGCGCCGACGATCCACAGCGCGCCCTGGCGCCAGCTCACGGTCTGGTTCAGGTACAGGGCGCCGGCCAGCACCAGCAGCAGGGCGATCCACAGCGGCTTGCGGTTGATGCGGATCGGCGGCAGGGCCGCTGGGGGCAGGGGTAGGGTCGAGGCGTTGCTGCTCATGGGCGAGTCCCGGGATAAACGTAGAAATGCAAACGGGCGCGTGGACGCACCCGTGGGATGGTTGAAAGTCTAAGGGGGCGCATTAATATCTCAAACCATCAATTAATGCGTTCCAAATAACTAAAAATAATAAAACGGGCGGGGCCTATTGCAGCCGCCAGACCAGCGCGGCCAGCGTCAGCAGCAGCACCGGCACGGTCAGCACGATGCCGACGCGGAAGTAATAGCCCCAGGTGATGCGCAGGCCCTTGCGCGCCAGCACGTGCAGCCATAGCAGCGTCGCCAGGCTGCCGATGGGCGTGATCTTGGGGCCCAGGTCGCTGCCGATGATGTTGGCGTAGATCATGGCGTCGCGCACCGGGCCGGTGGCGCTGGTGTCGGCGATCGACAGCGCGCCCACCAGCACCGTGGGCAGGTTGTTCATGATGGACGACAGAAAGGCCGTGATGAGGCCGGTGCCCAGCGCCGCGCCCCACAGGCCATGCTGGGCGCAGCGCTCCAGCACCTGAGCCAGGTAGTCGGTCAGGCCGGCGTTGCGCAGCCCGTAGACCACCAGGTACATGCCCAGCGAAAAGACCACGATGTGCCAGGGCGCTTCGCGCATGATGCGCCGCGTGCCCACGATATGCTGGCGGCCCGCGATCAGCAGCAGTCCCAGCGCGCCCGCGGCGGCGATGGCGCTGACCGGGATGCCCATGGGCTCCAGCACGAAAAAGCCCGTCAGCAGCAGTCCCAGCACCACCCAGCCGGCGCGGAACGTGGTCAGGTCGCGGATGGCGCTGGCCGGCGCCGGCAGCTGGGCCACGTCGTAGCGCGGCGGAATGCTTTTGCGGAAGTACAGCAGCAGCACGGCCAGGGTCGAGGCCACCGCCATCAGGTTGACCGGCAGCATCACCGAGGCGTACTGGCCGAAGCCGATGCCGAAGAAATCGGCCGACACGATATTGACCAGGTTGGACACGATCAGCGCGATGCTGCCGGTGTCGGCGATGAAGCCCGCGGCCATCACGAAGGCCAGCGAGGCGCCGGGGCCGAAGCCCAGCGCCAGCAGCATTTCCATGACGATGGGGGTGAGGATCAGGGCCGCGCCGTCGTTGGCGAACAGCGCCGAGACGGCCGCGCCGAGCAGCACGATGAGCACGAACAGCAGCCGGCCGCGGCCGCCGCCCCAGCGCGCCACGTGCAGCGCCGACCATTCGAAGAAGCCGGCCTCGTCCAGGATCAGGCTGGTGACGATGATGGCGATGAAGGTCGCGGTGGCGTTCCAGACGATGCGCCAGACTTCGCCGATGTCGGCGAACTGGACCACGCCGGTGGCCAGCGCCAGCGCCGCGCCCAGCAATGCGCTCCAGCCGATGGACAGGCCCCGGGGCTGCCAGATGACGAGCGTGATGGTGAGGATGAAGATCGCGGCGGCGGCAAGCATCGAAGGGGCGGACGTCACAGTAAGGGATGGGTGCTGATCCAGGCGACCAGCAGGCTGACGGTCAGCACCGAGGCGACGGTGCTGACCAGGATGGCGCGCGAGGTCACGCGCGCGTCGCGGCCGTACATGGCGGCCAGCATGAAAGGGCCGGTGCCGATGGGCAGGGCGCTCATCAGCACGGCGGTCCAGGCCCACATGGGCGGCATGGTGAACACGTAGAAAGCCAGCAGCGCGGTCACGGCGGGCTGCAGCAGCAGCTTGCCGCAGACCAGGCGCAGCACGCCGGGGCCGGAACTGGCGGTCTCGGTCTGCGCCAGGAACAGGCCTATCGTGACCAGCGCGCAGGGGCTGGCCGAGGCGCCCAGCAGCGCGACGTAGCGGTCCAGGCCTTCGGGCAGCGGCTGGCCGGTATAGGCCCAGGCCAGGCCCAGCATCGGCGCGGCCAGCAGCGGGTTGCGCATCAGCGCGCGCCCGACCTTCAGCAGCGTGGCGCCTATGCCGGGAGCCTGCTGGCGGTCGAACTCGATCAGCGCGATGGCGAAGCCGAACAGCGCGCTGGCGGTGAGCAGCGTGGTGAAGGTGGCGGGCGCCAGGCTCTCGGCGCCGAACAGCGCCAGGCATAGCGGTATGCCCATGTAGCCGGCGTTGGCGTAGGAGGCGGCCAGGCCCTGGATGCTGCGGTCGGTCAGCGCGGGCTGGCTGCGGCGCGCGCCCAGGAACGAAGCGAGGAAGGTGACGGCGATGCCGCCGGCGAAGGCGGCGGCGAAATCCCAGTGCGCGGCCTGGGCCAGGTCCACCTGCGTCATGGCGCGAAACAGCAGCGCCGGCAGCGACAGGTAGACGACGTAGCGGTTCAGCGCGTCGGTGGCGGCCGGACCCAGGATGCGCCAGCGGGCGGCCAGCCAGCCGGTCAGGATCAGGGCGAAAACCGGCAGGGCGGCGGTAATGACGGCGTTCATGAGCAGGCTAGCGGGAGGGCGCTCATTCTAGCGCGGACCCGCCTTGCGGGCGCGCGTCACCAGCAGGATGCCCAGCGCGGCCAGGGCCATGCCGGGCCAGGCCAGCGCCGGGATGGCTTCGTCCAGCACCGCCAGCGCGATGAGCGCGGTGCACGGCGGGACCAGGAAGAACAGCGCCGACACGCGCGAGGCCTCGCCATGCCGGATCATGGTCAGCAGCAGGGTGATGGCCACCAGCGAATTGCACAGCACCAGATAGACCAGCGAGGCCCACAGCGCGCCGGTCCACTCGATGCGCATCGGCTCCAGCCAGAAGGCCAGCGGCGCGGTCACGGCCAGGCCGACCGCGTACTGCACCATATTCGAGACGGCCGGATGGGTTTCGGCGCCGTAGCGTTTTTCATACAGCGTGCCGCCGGTGATGGACAGCAGGGCGCCGATGGCGAACAGCAGGCCCAGCGGCGAGAGCACGTCGACCGAGGCCTTGGCCACGATCACCAGCGCTGCGCCCGACACGCCCAGGCCCAGGCCGGCCCAGCGCCGCGCGTCGACGCGCTCGTGGGCGATGGCCGGGGCCAGCAGGCCGATCAGGATGGGCTGCAGCGAAGCGATCAGCGCCAGCCCGCCGGCCGACATGCCTTGCTTGAGCGACAGGTAGGTGAAGCAGAAATAGCCTGCCTGCAGCAGCAGGCCGACCATCGCCAGATGGCCCCAGGCCGCCGCCGCGCGCGGCAGCGGCGGGCGCGCGAACAGCAGGAAGGGGGCCAGGATCAGCACCACGCAGGCGTAGCGCAGCGCCAGGAACGTCATGGGATCGGCGTAGGCCAGCCCGACCTTGAGCACGACGAAGCCGCTGGACCACAGGAGCAGGAAAAGCGCGGGCGCGGCTTTCAGCCAGGCGGGGGGAGCGGCAGGCGGCATGTCGGGGCGCGGAGGCGGGAGCAAGCTGCGATCGTACCCCTTTTGGGGAATCTTCATCCCTGAGAGAATCGGCGTAGGATTCTTTTATTCATAGGCAGCACGCGAGGGATGGACATGTCGACCAATAAAAAAGCTACGGTGCGCATTGCGCTGGGAACCTGGGACCGCTTGCGCGAGGACGCTTATTCTGTGCGCCACGAGGTTTTCGTGGTCGAACAGAAAGTGCCGCCCGAAGTCGAAATGGACGACGACGACGCGGTCTCGGTGCATGCCGTGGCCTACGGGCCGGACGGCACGCCGATGGGCACCGGGCGGCTGTTGCCCGACGGCCACATCGGCCGCATGGCGGTCCACAAGCGGGCCCGCGGCATGGGCGTGGGCGGCCAGTTGCTCGACGCCCTGATCGAACAGGGCCACGGCGACGGCCACCGCATGCTGGTGCTGCACGCGCAGACGCATGCCGCCGGCTTCTACGAAGCGCACGGGTTCCGCATCGAAGGCGAGGAGTTCGTCGAGGCCGGCATTCCGCACGTCGTCATGACGCGCACGTTGAAGTAGGGCGGCCCGGCGGCTCCGTCGGAGCCGCCGAATATCGAAGGGGCAAAGAAGAAGACAAGCAAATAAAAACCCCGGACGCTTACGCGTTCGGGGTTTTTTGGCGCATCACGCAGGTACCTCGTGATGTAATAATTGGTGCCCAGGAGAGGACTCGAACCTCCACACCTTGCGGCACATGGACCTGAACCATGCGCGTCTACCAATTCCGCCACCTGGGCGCTGTCGCTTCACATTTCACTTCGCTCTCGCGTTGTTTCGTGTTCAGCAGCAGAGAAAAGAATTATGCATGTTTTTTTAGAAGTGTGCAAGTCGTGCCGGCTTTTTTTCACTTTTTCGTGGAATTTTTTTGGCGCGTTGGGCGGCTGCAACTTTAGATATAGTGTCGCCCCATGCCACGCCCACTTTGCACGCGCTGCCTGCGCCCCTTGTCGCACTGCCTGTGCGCGCTGATTCCCTCGCTTGAATGCCGCACGCGCCTGGTGGTGCTGCAGCATCCGAGCGAGGCGCGCCATGCATTGAACACGGCGCGGCTGGCCGTGCTCGGCTTGGCCGGCGCACGCCGCGTGGTGGGCGAATATTTCTCGGAACAGGACTGGACGCAGCCCGGCTACGCGCCGCGCCTGCTGTTTCCGGGCGAGAGCGCCGAGGTGCTGACGCCGGGCTACGGCCGCGAGCTGGGCATGCCCGTACAGTTGATCGTGCCCGACGGCACCTGGGGCCATGCGCGCAAGCTGCTGCACATCAATCCGCGGCTGGCGGCGCTGCCGCGCGTGATGCTGCCCGCCGGGCTGTCGACGCGCTATCGCGTGCGCCATGCCGACATGCCGGGCGCGCTGTCCACCATCGAGGCCGTGACCCATGCCTTGAACGCCATCGAGGCGCCGCGCAATTTCGACGCCTTGCTGCGGCCGTTCGAAGCCTTGATCGACGGGCAGATCGCCGGCATGGGCGCCGACCTCTACGCGAAGCATCACCTGAACCGCAAAGTGCCTTGGCGCTGAGGGCGGGATGGCGGGGCAGGCCGGGCACAAAGCAAAAGCCCCGAAAACCTTGCGATTTTCGGGGCTTTTCAGCTCTTGCTGTCGAGACCTCGATCGAGGTTCCGACTGGAATTCCGTGGTGCCCAGGAGAGGACTCGAACCTCCACACCTTGCGGCACATGGACCTGAACCATGCGCGTCTACCAATTCCGCCACCTGGGCACTGAGAGATACTGTCAGATTGTTGTGCTACGCTGCGGCCTGTTGCGCATCTGGTACAAGAGTTAGTTAACTATTAATCAACTAAATCCGCATTCAGAAGTGCAGCAGGTCGTAGTTGGTTTTACAATCGGGCTTTGGATTATTCATCCCGCCCTCTGACCTTTCTGCTTCAGTGTTCAGCCTTGGGCGAACCACAGAAGCTGCGCATTATATACGGAAAATTTAGCTTTGGCAAAACGATCGAATAACGAATCGAATAACAACAGATCAACACCCTTGCCCGAAGCGCCGCCGGACTTCGATCCCGATGTTCCGTCTCGTGAAGCCATCCTGAAAGCGTTGCGCGCCGCGGGCTCGCCGCTGTCTCCGGTGGAGCTGGCCGAGCGCATGGGCATCGAGCGCGCCGCGACCATGGTGGGGTTTGAACGCCGCCTGGGCGCCATGGAGCGCGACGGCCAGCTGATGCCCAATCGCAAGGGCGTGCTGCTGCTGGCCACCAAACTGGATTTCATCGCCGGCAAGGTGCTGGGCCATCGCGACGGCTTCGGCTTCCTGCTGCGCGACGACGGCGGGCCGGACCTGTTCCTGTCGCCGCGCGAAATGCTCAAGGTGCTGCACGGCGACCGCGTGCTGGTCAAGCCCACGGGCGAATACCGCGGCAAGCCGGAAGGCACCATCGTCGAAGTCATCGAGCGCCGCACCAACAAGCTGGTCGGACGCTTCCTGCACGAGCACGGGCTGTCCATCGTGGTCCCCGAGGACCAGCGCATCAAGCACGACATCCTGATCCCGCCCAGCGACACCAACGGCGCCCAGCACGGGCAGGTGGTCGCGGTCGAGATCATGGCGCAGCCCACCCGCCACACGCAGCCGCTGGGCCGCGTGGCCGAGGTGCTGGGCGAGATCGACGATCCGGGCATGGAAATCGAGATCGCGGTGCGCAAGTTCGACGTGCCCGTCGAATTCTCGGAGGCCGCCCGCAAGCAGGCCGCGCGCCTGCCGGACGTGGTCCGCAAGGCCGACCTCAAGGACCGCGTGGATCTGCGCGACGTGCCGCTCATCACCATCGACGGCGAGGACGCGCGCGACTTCGACGACGCGGTCTATTGCGAACCGGTGGAACTGGGCTCGGGCCAGCGCAAGCGTCCGGGCTGGCGCCTGCTGGTGGCCATCGCCGACGTGAGCCATTACGTGCGCCCGGGCGACGCGCTCGACGAAGACGCGCTCGACCGCGGCACCAGCGTGTATTTCCCGCGCCGGGTCATCCCGATGCTGCCGGAGTCGCTGTCCAATGGCCTGTGTTCGCTGAACCCGGAGGTCGACCGCCTGGTGCTGGTCTGCGACATGGTCATTCCGGCCAGCGGCGCCAAGGTCGGCACGGTCACCGCCTACCAGTTCTACAACGCCGTCATGCATTCGCATGCGCGCACCACCTATACCAATATATGGGCGGCCCTGCAGCAGCCCGGCGGCCCGGCCGCGCACGCCATGCGCAGCGTCATGCCGCAGGTCCAGCACCTGTACGAGCTGTTCCAGCTGCTGTCGCAAGGGCGCAAGAAGCGCGGCGCGATCGACTTCGACACCGTCGAGACCAAGATTGTCTGCAATGAACTGGGCCGCATCGAGCAGATCGTGCCCTCGGTGCGCAACGACGCGCACAAGCTGATCGAAGAGTGCATGCTGGCCGCCAACACCTGCGCGGCCGACTTCATGACCCGCAGCAAGCATCCGGGCCTGTACCGCATCCACGAAGGGCCCACGCCGGAGCGCCTGCAGTCGCTGCGCGAATTCCTGCGCACCATGGGCCTGACGCTGGGCGGCGGCGAAACGCCCACCGCCAAGGACTACGGCGACTTCCTGGATCTGGTGCGCGGCCGCCCCGACTACCAGCTGTTGCAGACCATGTGCCTGCGCTCCATGCAGCAGGCCGTCTACAGCCCGGACAACATGGGCCACTTCGGCCTGGCCTATCCGGGCTACAGCCACTTCACCTCGCCGATCCGCCGCTATCCCGACCTGCTCACGCACCGGGTGATCAAGGCCCTGCTGGCCGGGCAGCGCTACGTGCCCAGCCTGGACGACCAGCCGGTCGTCATCGGCCGCACCCAGCGCGAGCACGAACACGCCATCTGGGAAAAGCTGGGGCTGGTGCTGTCGGCCAGCGAGCGCCGCGCCGACGAGGCCTCGCGCGACGTCGAGGCCTGGCTCAAGTGCTGGTTCGTCAAGGAACGCGTGGGCGAGGATTTCAGCGGCACGGTCACCGGCGTGGCCAGCTTCGGCATCTTCGTCACGCTGGACACCTTGCACGTCGAAGGCCTGGTTCACGTCTCGGAGCTGGGCGGCGAGTATTTCCAGTTCAACGACGCGCTGCATGAGCTGCGCGGCGAACGCACCGGCATGCGCTACCGCCTGACCGACAAGGTCCAGGTGCAGGTTTCGCGCGTGGACCTCGAAGCCCGCCGCATCGAGTTCCGGCTGGTGCAGGGCACCAGCTTCGACGCGCTGCGTAAGGCGGCCGCGCGCGGGCCGGACGAGCCGTCGCGCCGCGTGAAGAAGGCGGCCGCGCCCAAGCCGGCCGCGCTGAAGGGCCAGACCGCCAAGGAACGTCGCGCCGAGGCCAAGAAGGCCGGCAAGCCGTCCAAGGCGTCCAAACGCGCCGCGCCCGCCAAGAAGGCGACGCACAAGCGCCATTGACGCCGGTTGCCGGGCCGGTGCGCGCCGGCCATGGCGCGCGCCATAAGGGGTAACATTGCGTCTATGGCCGGTTCTTCCGGCGGCCCGCCCCGCTCTGGGGCGGGTGTCCGTTTATCTAAAGGTATTGCATTTATGGCGTCGACCCAAGTTCTGGCCGGGTTTCACGCGGTGGTCGCGCGGCTGCGCCACGCGCCCGATTCGATCAGGGAAATCTATGTAGAGGCGTCGCGCCGCGACAAGCGCATGCAGGCTTTCATCGAGCAGGCCGAGAAAGCGGGCCGCCGCCTGCATCCGGTGCCGATGGAGCGCCTGGACGGCCTGGCCCGCGGCACGCGGCACCAGGGCGTGGTGGCGCTGGCCGACGAGCGCCAGCTGGCGGTGGACGTGGACGAAGTGCTGGACGTGATCGAAGGCCCGCCGCTGCTGCTGATCCTGGACGGCGTGACCGACCCGCACAACCTGGGCGCCTGCCTGCGCACCGCCGATGCGGCGGGCGTGCACGCGGTGATCGCGCCGCGCGACCGCGCCGTGGGCCTGAACGCCACGGTGCAGCGCGTGGCCTGCGGCGCGGCCGACACCGTGCCTTACCTGATGGTCACCAACCTGGCGCGCACCATGCGCAGCCTGAAGGACCGTGGCGTCTGGCTGGTCGGCACTGACGACCAGGCCGCCGACAGCATGCACCAGGTCGACGCCCGCCAGCCGATGGCCTGGGTCATGGGCGCCGAAGGCGAGGGCATGCGCCGCCTGACCCGCGAAACCTGCGACCAGCTGGTCAACATCCCGATGCTGGGTTCGGTCGAAAGCCTGAACGTCAGCGTCGCCAGCGCCGTCTGCCTGTACGAAACCGTGCGCCAGCGCCGGTCCTGATCCGCCCGCCGCTTACGCAGTCGATCCCTTTTCTATCGCGTCACGCCATCATGCACGAGAACGGCTTTACCACCACGATCCTCCATTCCGACCGCAAGCAGTCCGCCGAGCACGGCGCCGTGCACAAGCCGATGCACCCGTCCTCGGAGTTCGCCTACGACGACGCGCGCGAACTCGCCGCGGTGTTCCAGGGCAAGGCCGGCTTCACCTACGCGCGCCAGGGCACGCCCACCACCACCGCGCTGGAAGCCAAGGTCAGCCAGATGGAAGCGGGCAAGGGCACGGTCAGCTTCGCCACCGGCATGGCCGCGCTGGCCGCCATCTTCACCACGCTGCTGCGCCGTGGCGATCATCTGGTGTCCAGCCAGTTCGTGTTCGGCAACACCAACAGCCTGTTCGGCACGCTGCAGGAACTCGGCGTCGAAATCACGTTCGTGGACGCGACCGACTCCTCGCAAGTGCGCGCCGCCATCCGGCCCGAGACGCGCATGGTCTTCACCGAGACCATCGCCAATCCGGGCACGCAGGTCGCCGACCTGGCCGTGATCGGCGAGATCTGCCGCGAGCATGGCCTGGTCTACGTGGTCGACAACACGCTGAGTTCGCCGTGGATGTTCCGCCCGTCCAGTGTGGGCGCGTCGCTGGTGATGAACTCGCTGTCCAAGTACATCGGCGGCCACGGCAACGCGCTGGGCGGCGCGGTGACCGACACCGGCCTGTATGACTGGTCGAACTACGCGAACATCTACGAGGCCTACCGCAAGGGGCCGGCCACCGGCTGGGGCCTGACCCAGATCAAGAAGAAGGGCCTGCGCGACATGGGCGGCACGCTGGCCGCCGAACCGGCGCACCGCATCGCCGTGGGCGCCGAGACCCTGGCCCTGCGCATGGCCAAGCACTGCTCCAACGCGCTGGCGCTGGCGCGCTTCCTGGAAGAGCATCCCGGCGTGGCCAAGGTGCATTACCCCGGCCTGGCCAGCCACCCGCAGCACGCGCGCGCGGCCGCGCTGTTCGGTTCGCGTTTCGGCGGCCTGCTGGGCGTGGAGCTGGCCGACGGCGTGGACTGCTTCGACTTCCTGAATCGCCTGCGCGTGGTGCTGATGGCGACCCACCTGGGCGACACGCGCAGCCTGGCGCTGCCGGCCGCGCACACCATCTATTACGAGATGGGCGCCGAGCGCCGCAAGCAGATGGGCATCGCCGACAGCCTGATCCGCGTGTCGGTGGGCATCGAGGACGAGGCCGATCTGCTGTTTGATTTCGATCAGGCGCTCAACGCCTGCCTGAAGGGATAATGCGGCGAGCGCGCGCCGTTGCGGCCGCGCGCCCGAGTACGCAAACGGGGCAAGGCCCATGCTTATACAGATAGCAGAAATTTTCACGCCCGAAGAAGCCGCCGAGATCCGGCGGCGCCTGGACGCGGCCGACTGGGTCGACGGCAAGGTGACGGCGGGCTACCAGTCCGCCGAAGTCAAACACAACCGCCAGCTGCCCGAGCAGCATCCGCTGGCGCAGGAACTGGGCAGCCTGATCCTGCAGCGCCTGGCGGCCAACAACCTGTTCATGTCGGCGGCGCTGCCGCGCAAGATCTTTCCGCCGCTCTTCAACCGCTACGAGGGCGGCGAGGCTTTTGGCTATCACGTGGACAACGCCGTGCGCGGCATCGCCGGCACCGCCGAGCGCGTGCGCACGGACCTGTCGGCCACGCTGTTCTTCTCCGAGCCCGATTCCTACGATGGCGGCGAACTCGTCATCGACGACACCTACGGCCCGCGCGCGGTCAAGCTGCCCGCCGGGCACATGGTGCTGTATCCCGGCACCAGCCTGCACAAGGTCAACCCGGTCACGCGCGGCGCGCGCGTGTCCTCGTTCTTCTGGATGCAGAGCCTGGTGCGCGAAGACAGCCAGCGCGCCTTGCTGCTGGACATGGACGTGGCCATCCAGCGCCTGAACCAGGACGCGGCGGGGCATCCTTCCATCGTGCAGCTGACCGGCATTTACCACAACCTGCTGCGTCGTTGGGCAGACGTTTGAAGCCCGGGCAAGCGCTCGCGGCGCAGTGTCGCGCAAACGCAAATTTGCGTGTTTCTGTTTATTGCGAAAACGGCTAAAAGCTAGTATTGGCGCGGGTTGTGGTGAGGTTTTCGCTTGACAGCCGCCCTACGCCAAGGCCTAATACACGTCTGCGTCGCTGACGGTTCGAAGGCCATTGCCATTGAATCCTAAGCGGCGCAGCACTTTAAAAGTTGTGCTTTGCAGCGCAAGAAAAAGTTTATCCACTGTCTGTTCGTCGTTTGTCGGGTCTTGCGTCTTTCGTGGCGTCCAATCATGACGGCCAGGGACTGCACCTCCGGCAGACTCCACACCTTGTGAGGGGTACACCTGCATGAACAAAACCGAACTCATCGATCATATCGCCAGCAAGGCCGACATCTCCAAGGCTGCTGCCGGCCGTTCGCTCGACGCCCTGATCGGTGCCGTCAAGACCACCCTGAAGAAGGGCGGTACGGTTACGTTGGTTGGCTTTGGCACGTTCGCCGTGTCGGCGCGCGCCGCCCGCACCGGCCGTAACCCGCGCACGGGCGAAACCATCAAGATCAAGAAGGCCAAGGTGCCGAAGTTCCGTCCGGGCAAGGCCCTGAAGGACGCCGTCAACTAATGGACGGCCGGCGGTCGCAAGGCCTGGCGCCATGCGATTTGCCGACATGTGCGCGGTCCGGTATACTCCGGCCCGCGTAATGCTTTTGAGTGCCCCGGTTGGCAGTTGCTTGTACGGATTTTTCGCGAATTTCGTCTTGAGGCTGCATCAGAAAAGGGTGCTTAGCTCAGTTGGTAGAGCGGCGCCCTTACAAGGCGTAGGTCACAGGTTCGACCCCTGTAGCACCCACCACCGAAAGCAAACCGCGTCGCTGCAAATCCCGCAAATCCGGATTGCAGTAACCATAGAAAACCCGCACACATCGCCGTGGCGGGTTTTTTGTTTTTGCGGTGGTTGTTTTGTGCGGATTGTTTGCGCGCAATCATTGCGCGGCGCAGGTCCAGACGAAATAGGACGTGCGAATCATTCGCATTTAAGATATTATTATGGGCTTGTACCGGCCTGCCGGCGCCGCTTAAGTGTGCGTGTCGTTTCTGGCGGGCCGGAGAAGTCAATGCCATCTGGCTCATGCACCCCGGCTGATTCATGCCTAGTCTTCAACGCGGTTGGAATTCATCTTCCCGGCCTTCATACGGTATACGCACGGGCGCCGGCCTGGCTGTTCTTGCGCTTCATGCAGCGGTCGTCGGCGCCATCTTCCTGATGCCCGAGGACGCTCCCAAACTGGAGGAGTCTGAGGCGATCATGGTGAGCGTGGTGGAAGCGCCCGTTCCGCAGATGGCCAAGGCCGAGCCGGCGCCCGAGGTGCCGCAACCGGTGGTCGAAACGCCCTCCGAACCGGAGCCCGAGGTCGAACCCGAACCCGAGCCTGAACCCGAGCTCAAGCCCGAGCCGGAACCCGAACCGGAGCCCGAGCCGGTGGTCGAAAAGCCGGTCGTCCCGGCGCCCAAACCCAAGCCCAAACCCAAACCGAAGCCCAAGCCCAAGCAAGAGGTCAAGCCCGAGGTCAAGCAGCAGCCCAAGCCGGAAACCCCGCCGCAGCAGACGCCGCCCAGCGGCCTGCCGGAAGGCACCCAGGCGCCGCAGGGGCCGCAGCAAGGGCCTCCGCCGGATCAGCCGGTGCTGGTTTCCAGCATCGAGTTCCGGGGCTCGCGCCAGATCCCCAACTACCCCATGATGTCGCGCCGCATGCGCGAAGAGGGGCGGGCGGTGGTGCTGGTGGAGATCAATACCCAGGGCCTGGTCGAGCGCGTCAGCCTCGACAAGTCTTCGGGCCATCCGCGCCTGGACGAGTCGGCGCTGGCAGCCGCCCGCAAGGAGCGTTTCAAGCCTTATACCCGCAATGGCGTGGCCTATCCCGCCAAAGCCAAGATTCCGTACGATTTCGTCATGAGGAACTGAGATGTCCAACGCACTGCATAGCGCCACGCTGGTGGCTCAGGCGACCACCAGCCCGGCTGCAGCGCCGGCTGCCGCCGCGCCCGCCGCCGCCGCGGCTCCCCAGGCCGCTCCGGCCGTCGGCGAAGCGGTCCAGCAGGCCGCCGGCGCGCTCCAGCAGTCGGCCGACGCGCTGCACGGCGCCGCGGCCGCGCTGCCCACCCCGCCGGCGCCGATCGCCACGCCCGATATGGGCTTTCTGCACTTCGTCGCGCAAAGCGACTTCGTCGGCAAGAGCCTGTTCATCATCCTGATCCTGATGTCGCTGGTGACCTGGTACCTGATCCTGGTCAAGGCCGCCAGCAACGTCGCCATGCGCAAGCGCGCGGCCGATTTCCTGAACAAGTTCTGGAACGCCAGCTCGCTGGAGCAGGTCGAAAACGAAATCGTCACGCACGGCGCGCGCGATCCGTTCTCGCACCTGGCCAGCCACGCCATGCATGCGCAGGCGCATCACAACAAGTTCGGCGCGACCAAGCTGGAAGAATCCGGCAGCAACTCCGACTTCGTCACCCGCACCATGCGCAAGGTGATCGACGAGGAAACCGCCAAGCTGGAAAACGGCCTGACCGTGCTGGCCTCGGTGGGCTCGACGGCGCCTTTCGTCGGCCTGTTCGGCACCGTCTGGGGCGTGTACCACGCGCTGGTCGGCATCGGCCTGTCCGACGGCGTGACCATCAACCGCATCGCCGGTCCGGTGGGCGAGGCGCTCATCATGACCGGCCTGGGCCTGGCCGTTGCGATTCCCGCGGTGCTGGCGTACAACACCTTCGTGCGCAACAACCGCGTGTTCCTGTCGCGCCTGGATGCCTTTGCGCATGACCTGTTCGCGTTCCTCACCACCGGCCAGCAAGTCGAGCTGTCCGACGGCAAGGTGCGCGCCCTGCGCCGCCAGAGCGGCGGCGCCCAACGCGGGAGCGAATAATGGCCTTTGGCAGCTTCGAGGGCAAAGGGTCCGGAAGCCACACGGTTTCCGAGATCAACATGGTGCCCCTGATCGACGTCATGCTGGTGCTGCTGGTGATCTTCATCATCACCGCGCCGCTGCTGGCGCACTCGATCAAGATCAACATGCCCCAGGTGGCCGCCGAGCAGATCGAAGAGGAGCCCAAGACCGTGGACCTGGCCATCGACGCCGGCGGCGCGCTGTTCTGGGATGAAAAGCCGGTCAACATCGACGACCTGCCCAACCGCTTCAAGGCGATCGCCGGCACCAAGCCGCAACCCGAGATCCGCATCCGCGCCGACCAGAACACGCGCTACGAAGTCCTGGCCAAGGTCATGGCTTCGGCGCGCCGTTCGGGCATGTCGCGCATCGGGTTCGTCACCACCCCGCCGTCGGGCGGCGCGGCGCCGGCCGCGGCCGAGGGCGCTCCGGCGCCGTCCGCGCCCTGAACGCATTCCGGCCCGGGGGCGCAGCCGGCGCCCCCTTCGCGCCGGGATCGCGCTAGAATCGCGGCATGCGAGTTCTGGTAATCGAAGACGACACCACCCTGGGCCACGCGCTCCAGGAATTTCTGGCCGACCAGGGGTATGCGGTCGACTGGCTGACCGATGGCGACCGTGTCCTGGGCGCCCTGGCGGGCCAGCCGTATGACCTCCTATTGCTCGACCTCAATCTCCCGGGCATGAGCGGGCTGGACGTGCTGCGCCAGCTGCGCCAGGACGGCAACCAGGTTCCCGTGCTGATCCTCACCGCCCGCGACGGCCTCGACGACCGCGTCGCCGGCCTGGACGCCGGCGCTGACGATTACGTTACCAAGCCTTTCGAACTGCCCGAGCTGGCCGCGCGCGTGCGCGCCTTCGGCCGGCGCCGCGCCGGGCAGGCGCAGCCGCTGATCGAGGTCGGTCCGCTGGTGTTCGACACCGTCGGGCGCGAAGTCCGCGCCAACGGCCAGCGCCTGTCGCTGTCGGTGCGCGAACTCTCGGTGCTGGAAATGCTCATGGCCCGCGTCGGCCGCGTCGTGACCAAGCGCCAGATCGTGAATTCGCTTTCCGCCTGGGACGCCGATTTCAGCGAGAACGCCGTCGAAGTCTATGTGTACCGCCTGCGCAAGCGCCTCGAAGGCACCGGCGCCAGCATCCAGACGGTGCGCGGCTTTGGCTACATGCTGGATGTCGAAACGGTCTGAAGGCCCCGCGGCCCGGCATGCCTGCCGAGCGCATTCCGCCGCCTGAGCAAAGGCACCGCGCATGACGCAGGAACGTCCTCCCAACGCCGCCCCGCCCCCACGCCCCTTGCTTCCCTCGCGTTCGCTGGCGCGGCATCTGGTCATCCGGCTGATGCCGCCGATCCTGCTGCTGGTGCTGCTGGACCTGGCGGCGACCTGGGTCATCACCCACAAGATCGACATGTCGCTATGGATGCTGGAAGATTTCTTCTGGCTGATGGTGGTGGGGCAGATCGCGCTGATCGCCCTGTTCACCTGGGTGGTGGTGCAGGGCGTGCGTTCGGGGCTGCGCTCGGTGAACCACCTGTCCGAAGAAATCCGGCAGCGCTCCATCGACGATATGCAGCCGCTGGAAGTGGGCGGCGTGCCGGTGGAGATCGAACCGCTGGTCACCCATACCAACGACCTGCTGCTGCGCCTGGACGCCTCGCTGGCGGCGCAGCGGCGCTTCATCGGCCATGCCGCGCACCAGCTTCGCACCCCCTTGTCCGGCCTGCGGCTGGAATCCGAACTGATGCTGGCGCGGCCGCTGCCCGACGACGTGCGCGCCCGCGCCGAGCGCATCAAGGCCGTCAGCGACCGCATGATCCGGCTGGGCCAGCAGCTGCTGGTGCTGGCCCGCGCCGACCCCAATGCCCGCCCGCAGGACAGCTTCGTGCGCATCGACCTGTGCGAATGGGTGCGGGCGCACGGCGCCGAATGGTTTCCGCGGGTGCGCGAGGCGCACTATGAACTGGACCTGGTGGCGCCCGACGCGCCCATCTGGATCGACGCCGATCCTTTGCTGCTGGCCGAACTGCTGGGCAACCTGATCGACAACGCCCTGCGCTACGGCAACGCCACCGGCCGCATCACGCTGATCGTCGGCGCCAACCCGCCGTCGCTGACCGTCGAGGACGACGGTCCGGGCATACCGCCCGAGGAGCGCGACCGCGTGTTCGAGGCCTTCTACCGCTCGCCGACCGCCACGGCCGGCGGCTCCGGCCTGGGTCTGGCCATCGTGCGCGAGATCGCGCACGCGCACGGCGCCTGGTGGAAGCTCACCAGCCGCCCCGATTTTTCCGGCACGCGGCTGTCCGTCGTGTTTCCCGGCCCCCGCAAAGGGGCCCAACTCACTCGTCAAGAACCTACATCATGAGCCAGGATTCCGTCGGCGCAACCGCTCCCAATGGCGCACATCCCGGCGGCGCGCATGCGCCATCGTCGCGGGCCGCGCTGATCCTCGGCGCGCTGGGCGTGGTGTACGGCGACATCGGCACCAGCCCGCTGTACACGCTGCGCGCCTGTCTCACGGGGTTGAGCGTGCATACCGACCTGGAGCCGGCGCACCTGCTGGGCGTGCTGTCCATCCTGTTCTGGATGCTGATGGTGGTGGTGTCGTTCAAGTACGTGACGCTGGTGCTGCGCGCCGACAACCGCGGCGAGGGCGGCACGCTGGCGCTGCTGGAGCTGGCGGTGCGGGCGCGCGAGGGCAAGCTGCGCTGGGTGCTGATCGTGCTGGGGATCTTCGGCGCCGCGCTGTTCTACGGCGACAGCATGATCACGCCCGCCATCTCGGTGCTGTCGGCGCTGGAGGGCATCGGCATCGTGTCGCACCAGCTCGACGACTGGGTCGTGCCGCTGGCGCTGGTGGTGCTGGTGGCGCTGTTCGTGATCCAGTCGCACGGCACCGGCGCGATGGGCAAGCTGTTCGGGCCGGTGATGCTGCTGTGGTTCGGCACGCTGGCCGCGCTGGGCGGCTGGCAGGTGTGGCAGACGCCCGAGGTGCTGGCCGCGCTCAACCCCATGTGGGGCCTGCGCTTCATCGTCGAATTCCCCTGGATCAGCTTCGTGCTGCTGGGCGCGGTGGTGCTGGCGCTGACCGGCGCCGAGGCGCTGTACGCCGACATGGGCCATTTCGGCCGCCCGGCGATCCGCCGCGCCTGGTTCAGCATGGTGCTGCCCGCGCTGACGCTGTGCTATTTCGGCCAGGGGGCGCTGCTGCTGCGCGATCCCACGGCGATTCGCAACCCGTTCTTCATGATGGCGCCGGACTGGGGCCTGGCGCCGCTGGTGGCGCTGGCGACGGTCGCCACCATCGTCGCCTCGCAGGCGGTGATCTCCGGCGCCTATTCCGTGACCCGCCAGGCGGTGCAGCTCGGCTTCTGGCCGCGCATGCAGATCCTGCACACCTCGGCGGTCGAGAAAGGCCAGATCTACCTGCCGCAGGTCAACGCGTTGCTGCTGTGCGCGGTGCTGGTGCTGGTGCTGCTGTTCCAGAACTCTGACAACCTGGCCGCGGCCTACGGCTTTGCGGTGACCGGCACCATGCTGACCACGTCGGTGCTGGCCTTCGCGGTGCTGCCGCGCGGCAGCACGGGGCTCAAGCGCATGCTGTGGTTCACGGTGCTGGGCCTGCTGCTGCTGTTCGACGTGCTGCTGTTCTCGGCCAACGTGTTCAAGATCCACGAGGGCGGCTGGCTGCCGCTGGTGGTGGCCATCGTGGTGTTCACGCTGATGATGACCTGGCGCCGCGGCCGCCGGCTGCTGGCGGATATGCAGCAGCGCGACCGCCAGCCGCTCAAGGAGTTCATGGCCCAGCTCGAGGAATACCCGCCGTCGCGCGTGCCCGGCACCGCGATTTTCATGACCATGAATTCCGGCAACGTGCCGCCGGCGCTCTTGCACAACCTCAAGCACAACAAGGTGCTGCACGACCACGTGCTGTTCCTGACCATCCTGGTGGCCGACGTGCCCTACGTGTCGCAGGAAGAGCGCCTGAGCGTGCAGAAGATCAGCGCCTCCAGCTGGCAGGCCACCATCACCTACGGCTTCAAGGAAGATCCCGACGTGCCGGAAGGGCTGCGGCTGGTGGCCGAAGCCTATCCGGAGATCGACCTGGAGCCGATGCGCACCTCGTTCTTCCTGTCTCGCCAGACCGTGGTGGCGGCCAAGAAGCCGGCCCTGTGGCGCTGGCGCCGCGCGGTGTTCTCCTTCATGGCGCGCAATTCCACGCGCAGCACCAAGTTCTTCAAGATCCCCGCCAACCGCGTGGTGGAGATGGGGATGCAGGTGGAGTTGTAGACCGGGATGCGCGCGGAACCCGCCCGCCGCCGCCGGACCAAAAAAAACCCTCCGAAAAGTTCGGAGGGTTTTTTGTTTTGCCGGCAGGCGCCGATTACTTCTTCTTGGCGTCCTTCAGCTGGGGCAAGGAGGTGCCCGACGAGGCCAGCAGGCCGGTCTTCACGTAGGTGAACAGCTTCTCGCGCGTGTCGACGATGTCGAGGTTGCGCATGGTGAGCTGGCCGATGCGGTCGGCCGGGGTGAAGGGGGCGTTTTCCACCTTCTCCATGGACAGGCGCTCGGGCGCGTAGGTCAGGTTGGGCGATTCCGTGTTCAGCAGCGAGTAGTCGTTGCCGCGGCGCAGTTCGATGGTGACTTCGCCGGTGATGGCGCGCGCCACCCAGCGCTGGGCGGTTTCGCGCAGCATGATGGCTTGCGGGTCGAACCAGCGGCCCTGGTACAGCAGGCGGCCCAGCTTGCGGCCGCTTTCGCGGTACTGTTCGATGGTGTCTTCGTTGTGGATGCCGGTGACCAGGCGCTCGTAGGCGATGAAGAGCAGGGCCAGGCCCGGGGCCTCGTAGATGCCGCGGCTCTTGGCCTCGATGATGCGGTTTTCGATCTGGTCGCTCATGCCCAGGCCGTGGCGCCCGCCGATGCGGTTGGCTTCGAGCATCAGCTCGACCGGGTCGGCGTACTCCACGCCATTGAGGGCGACGGGCTGGCCTTCCTCGAAGCGCACCGTGACTTCCTCGGCCTTGACGGCCACGTCGTCGCGCCAGAAGGCCACGCCCATGATGGGCTTGACGATGCGGATGCCGGAGTTCAGATGCTCCAGGTCCTTGGCTTCGTGGGTCGCGCCCAGCAGGTTGGAGTCGGTGGAATAGGCTTTCTCGGCCGACATCTTGTAGTCGAAACCGGCCTGGCGCATGTACTCCGACATTTCCGAACGGCCGCCGAGCTCGTCGATGAAGCGCTGGTCGAGCCAGGGCTTGTAGATCTTGAGGTCGGGGTTGGTCAGCAGGCCGTAGCGGTAGAAGCGCTCGATGTCGTTGCCCTTGAAGGTGCTGCCGTCGCCCCAGATGTTGACGTCGTCTTCCTTCATGGCGGCCACCAGCATGGTGCCGGTGACGGCGCGGCCGATGGGCGTGGTGTTGAAGTAGGTGATGCCGGCCGTCGAGATGTGGAACGCGCCCGATTGCAGGGCGGCGATGCCTTCGGCCACCAGCTGCGCGCGGCAGTCGATCAGGCGGGCCTTTTCGGCGCCGTAGGCCATGGCCTTGCGCGGGATTTCATCGTAGTCGGACTCATCGGGCTGGCCCAGGTTCGCCGTGTAGGCGTAGGGAACGACGCCGTTGTTGCGCATCCACAGGAGCGCTGCGCTGGTGTCGAGGCCGCCGGAAAAGGCGATGCCGACCTTCTGGCCGGTCGGAAGGTTCGGGAGGATAGTAGTCATTGTTCGAGATGAGACGCCAACAGGACTTGGACAGGCTTGGGCCGCAGCCGGCCGCCAGACAGAAGAATCTGGCGGCTAGTTTAACTCTTTTAACTCTTTTGGCCTGGCGCGCGCGGCGCGAACAGCGCCGCCACCCCGAGCTGGCGGATCAGCTGCGCGGTGGCGGCGGCCAGGCGCGTGGCCGGCCGGTGGCGGGCGCTGGCCAGCACCAGGTCGTTGGTGATCGTGGGACTGTGGATGTCGCACAGCGACAGCGCGTGCTCGGCGGCCGGGCCGCTTGCGGCCGAACGCGGCAGGATGGCGTAGGCGTCGCCCTGGGCGGCCAGCTCGACGATGGTCTGCACGGCGTCGACCTCGACGGCGATCGTCAGGCGCACGCCCTGGGCGCGGCACACGCTCTCGACCAGCGTGCGGATGGCGTTGGGCAGGCTGGGCACCACCAGCGGATAGTCGCCCAGCTGCGCCACGGCCACGCGCGCCGGCAGGGGCGGGCGGTGGCCGGCCGCGGCCACCAGCACCAGGTCTTCGCGAAACAGCGATTCGTAGCCCAGCTGGGGCGAGGCGGCCGGATCGTAGAGCAGGGCCAGGTCGACCCGCCCGGCCAGCAGCCATTCGCGCACCTGGGCGCTCAGGCCTTCGGCCACGGCGATGGAGGCGTCGGGAAAATCGCGGCGGAAGGCCTGCACCAGCGGCGGCGTCAGCACCCGCGCGATGCGCGGCGGCAGGCCCACCACCACCTTGCCGGTGGGCGTTTCGCGCAGGCCTTGCAGGTCTTCCTTGGCGCGTTCGGCCAGGGTCAGCAGGGCGCGGGCGTGTTCCAGGAAGCGCAGCCCGGCCTCGGTGGGCTCGGCGCCGCGGCCGTTGCGATACAGCAGATGCTGGCCCAGCTCCAGTTCCAGCAGGCGGACCTGGCGGCTGAGCGTGGGCTGCGCCACGTCCAGCATTTCGGCGGCGCGCGAGAAGCTGCGCCTTTCGGCCACGCGCAGGAAGTACTCGATCTGCTTGAGATCCATGGATATGCCAAAAATCTATATCTGAAATCAAAGATATAGCATTGTTTGGCGGCCGGCAATTCACCACCATGAGGCTTTCCCACACAGGAAGCCGCCGTGCCCGATTGCCGTCCTCCGCTCGCCTCGCCGTCCCGCCCAAGCCATGCGCTGCCGCCGGGGGCCTGCGACGCGCATTGCCACGTGTTCGGGCCGGCCGCGGTGTTTCCGTATGCCGAGGGCCGTTCCTATACGCCGCCGGACGCGCCTTACGAGGCGATGGCGGCGCTGCATGCGCGCCTGGGCGTGGAGCGGGCGGTGCTGGTGCAGGCCAATTGCCACGGCGCGGACCACGGCGCGCTGCTGGACGCGCTGGCCCGCAGCGGCGGACGCTATCGCGGCGTCGCGCTGCTGGGCGCGCACGCCACCGGCGAGGAGGTGGCACGCCTGCACGCGGCGGGCGTGCGCGCCGCCCGCTTCAACTTCGTGCCGCACCTGGGCGGCGCGCCCGACCCTGCCGTCTTCGACCATGTCGTGAAGCTGATCGCGCCGTTGGGCTGGCATCTCTGCCTGCATCTGGACGGGGCCATGCTGCCCGGCCTGCTGCCGCGCCTGACCGCGCTGCCGCTGCCCTTCGTGATCGACCACATGGGCCGGCTGAAGGCGGCCGACGGACTGGCGTCGCCGGCGATGCGGGCCATGCTGGCGCTGGCCGAGGTGCCGCAGGCCTGGGTCAAGGTGTCGGGCATAGACCGCATCGCCTCGGGCCGGCGGCCGTACGCCGAGGGCCTGCCCTTCGTGCGCGCGCTGGCCGAGGCCTTGCCCGATCGCTGCCTGTGGGGCACCGACTGGCCGCATCCCAACGTGGCCGGCGACATGCCCGACGACGGCGAGCTGGTGGACCTGCTGTTCCAGGCCTGCCCCGACGCGGCCTTGCGCCGGCGCATCCTGGTGGACAACCCGGCGCGGCTGTACGGATTCGAGCCGCCGCGCGAACGATAAGAAAATTCGACTCAAGGAGACATCATGTTCAAGAAAATACTGTGCGCGGGCCTGCTGGGCCTGGCGGCGCTGAGCGCGGCCCGGGCCGAGGGGCCGGTGCGCCTGGTCGTCGCGTTTCCGCCGGGCGGGCCGGTCGATCTGGTGGGCCGGGTGCTGGCCGAGCAGCTGGGCAAGGAGCTGGGCCAGCCGGTCATCGTGGAAAACCGCGCCGGCGCCAACGGCAATATCGCGGCGGCCTATGTGGCCAAGGCGCCGGCCGACGGCTCGGTGCTGTTCCTGACCAGCGTGGGCGCGGTCGCCATCAGCCCGGCGCTCTACAAGGACCTGCCGTACGACCCGGCGCGCGATTTCGCGCCGGTGTCCAAGGTGGTCAACAACGCCACCGTGTTCGTGGTGAACCCGTCCAATCCGGCGACCGACGCGGCCGATTTCGTCAAGCGGTCGCAGGCCGCGACGCAGGCCGTGGCGATCGGCTCCTCGGGCATCGGCAGCATTCCGCACCTGACGCTGGAGATGTTCGCCGACGCCAGCCGCGCAAACGTCCTGCACGTGCCGTACAAAGGCGCCGCGCCGGTCATCAACGACGTGATGGGCAACCAGGTGGCGGGCTTCTTCGGCGACGTGCCCGGCCTGATCGGGCATATCCAGGGCGGCAAGCTCAAGGCGCTGGGAATTGCGGCGCCGACGCGCCATCCGCTGTTGCCGCAGGTCAGGACGCTGGCCGAGCAGGGCATCGCCGGGGTGGAGTCCAACAACTGGTATGGCCTGGTCGCGCCGGCCGCCACGCCGCCGGCCGTCATCGAGCGGCTGAACCAGGCCGTGCGCGCCGCGCTGGCGACGGAGAGCGTGCGCGCCCGGCTGGAGAAGTTCGGCGCCCAGCCCGCGCCCGGCACCCCGCAGGAACTGGCCGCGCTGATCGCGTCCGACCGCGAGAAATGGACCGCGCTGATCCAGCGCAAGAACATCCGTCCGGAGTGAAGCCATGAGCGCAAGCCGAGTCGCGCCCGTGGCGCCGGGCGCCCGTCCCGAACTGGCCGCGCTGGAGGCGCGCATCGCCGCCGCGCGCGGCCGCATTTCGCCGCTGTACCAGGTGCTGCTGAACAGCCCCGCCGTGGTCGAGGGCTGGGAGGCCATGCTGACGGCCATCCGCCAGAAGACCGCGCTGCCGCCGCGGCTGCGTGAGCTGATCATCCTGCGCGTGGCGACCCTGAACGGCGCGCCCTACGAGTTCGAGGCGCACGTGCCGCACGCGCTGGCCGCGGGCATGCCCCAGGCCCTGATCGACGCATTGCGCGACGGGCCCGCGCCGGCCGGACTGCGCGGCCTGGAGCCGGGCGAGGCCGAGGTGCTGGCGCTGACCGACGCCATGACCCGCGATATCGAAGTGCCGGACGCCGTGTTCGCGCCGCTGCGCGCGCGCTGCGACGATACGCAGCTGGTCGAGCTGACGGCGACCGTCGCCGCCTACAACATGGTGTCGCGCTTTCTGGTGGCGCTACACGTCGGACATTGAAAAGGAGAGCAAGGTGCAGGAACAGGTGATTCTAGTCTCGCTGGGCGCGCGCAGCGACGAGCCGCGCGCGCGCGAATTCGTGCGCACGCTGACGCGGGGCCTGGCAGGCGTGCACGCCCGCGGCTATGCCGCCGTGGAAGAGGACGAGACCTACATCTATCTGCGCGGGCCGGCCGCCGTGCTGACCGAGGTCCGCGCCCGGCTGGCCGAACATTTCCCGGCGTTGCGCGTCCGCGTGCTGAATCGGACGCTGGAATTGGCCGGGGCGTCGGCGGGGCAGGACGCCCCGTGGCACTACATCGTCGAGACCGACGTGCGGCCCGAGGCCGAAGCGGACCTGAACGCCTGGTACGACCAGGAGCATCTGCCGGGCCTGGCGGCGGTGCCGGGCACCGTGCGCGCGGTGCGCTACGAATGCCGCGACCAGCCCCCGCGCTATCTGGCCTGCTACGACCTGCACACGCGCGAGACCTTCGGCAGCCCGCCGTGGCTGGCCGTGCGCGCCAGCGACTGGAGCAGCCGCGTGCGGCCGTCGTTCGTCAACACGCGCCGCACGATGTTCCGCAGGATTTTGTAGGATGGGTGCAGCGCGGCAGTTCCTGGGCAAGAACTCAAGTTCCCAGCGCGCGTAACCCATCGGCCGGCGCGAGCCGGCGCCCGATTACTCCACCTGCCCCAGCAGCAGGAACTCCATCAGCGCCTTCTGCACGTGCATGCGGTTTTCCGCTTCGTCCCAGACCACGCTTTGCGGGCCGTCGATGACTTCGCCGGTGACTTCCTCGCCGCGGTGGGCGGGCAGGCAGTGCATGAACACGGCCTGGGGATCGGCCACCGCCATCATGTCGGTGTCCACGCACCAGTCGGCGAAGGCGGCGCGGCGCTCTTCGTTTTCGGCTTCATAGCCCATGCTGGTCCACACGTCGGTGGTGACGAGGTGGGCGCCCTTGCAGGCTTCCATGGGGTCCTTGAACTGGCGCAGCACCGTGGCCGGCGGCGTGCCGATGCGGGCGGCTTCGAGCTCGTAGCCGGCCGGCGTGGACACGTGCAGCGTGAAGCCCAGCATTTCGGCGGCCTGCAGCCAGGTGTAGGCCATGTTGTTGGCGTCGCCCACCCAGGCCACGGTCTTGCCGGCGATCGAGCCGCGGTGCTCGATGTAGGTGAAGATGTCGGCCAGGATCTGGCAGGGATGGAATTCGTTGGTCAGGCCGTTGATCACGGGCACGCGCGAGTGCGAGGCGAAGCGCTCGATGCGGGTCTGCTCGAACGTGCGGATCATGACGATGTCGACCATGCGCGAAATCACGCGCGCGGTGTCCTCGATGGGCTCGGAGCGGCCCAGCTGCGAGTCGTTGGAGGTCAGGTTGATGACCGAGCCGCCCATCTGGTACATGCCGGCCTCGAAGGACACGCGGGTGCGCGTGCTGGCCTTTTCGAACACCATGGCCAGCGTGCGGTCGTGCAGCGGCATGTGGGGTTCGTAGCGCTTGAACTTGTCCTTGATCAGCCGCGCGCGTTCCAGCACGTAGGCGATTTCGGCGGACGAGAAGTCCTTGAACTGCAGGAAGTGCCGCAGGGGGCCGTTTTGGGTCGTGGGAGGAGTCATGGTGATGTCGCAGGTCATTGGGCCCGGCCGGGCAAGGCCCGGGCGGGGCGTTGATTATGATTGTTCGGCCAGGAAATCCCGGATGAGGGGAACCAGGATGGCGACGATGCGGTCGGCCTCGTCCTGGTTGAGGATCAGCGGCGGCAGCATGCGGATGACGCGGTCGCGCGTGACGTTGATGAGCAGCCCGGCCTGCATGGCGCGCATGGCCAGCACGCCACAGGGGCGGGCCAGTTCGATGCCCAGCATCAGGCCGCGGCCGCGGATTTCGGTGACGCCGGGCGTGCCGGCAAGCTCGCGGCCCAGGGCGTCTTTCAGGTGGGCGCCCACGGCGTGGGCGTTTTCCAGCAGATTTTCGGATTCCAGGGCGTCCAGCACCGCCAGCCCGGCCGCGCACACCAGCGGGCCGCCGCCGAAAGTCGTGCCGTGGGTGCCCGGGGTGAGCACGCCGGCGGCGGGCCCGGCGGCCAGCATGGCGCCGATCGGCACCCCGCCGGCCAGGCCCTTGGCCAGGGTCATCACGTCGGGCCGGATGTCGGCCCACTGGTGGGCGAACCACTTGCCGGTGCGGCCGATGCCGGACTGGACTTCGTCGATCATCAGCAGCCAGCCGCGCTCCGTGCACAGGCGGCGCAATGCCTGCAGGTAGGCGATGTCGGACGGGCGGATGCCGCCTTCGCCCTGCAGCACTTCCAGCAGCACCGCCACCGTGCGCGGTTCGGCGTCGCCGGCGGCGCGCACCGCGTCGAGCTGGTTGTACGGCACCTGGATGAAGCCTTCGGGCAGGGGGCCGAAACCCTTGCGCGCCTTGTCGCTGCCGGTGGCCGCCAGTGTGCCCAGCGTGCGCCCGTGCCAGGACGAGTCCATGGTGATGATGTGGGCATGCGAGTTGCCGCGCTGGTAGGCGTAGTAGCGGGCCAGCTTGATCGCGGCCTCGTTGGCCTCGGAGCCGCTGTTGTTGAAGGCCACTTCCTGCATGCCGGACAGTTCGGCCAGGCGGGCCGCCAGCGCGGTCTGCTGCGGGATTTCGTAGATATTCGAGATATGGATGAGGCGGGCGGCCTGCCCGGCGATCGCGGCCACCAGCGCGGGGTGGGCATGGCCCAGGCAGGACACGCCGATCCCGGCCAGCGCATCCAGGTACTTGCGGCCCTCGGCGTCCCACAGCCAGACGCCCTGGCCGTGCGTGAACGATACCGGCAGCCGGGCATAGATGTTGGCCAGAGGCGAGGTCATTGCGGATCCTCCTGGGTAAGGCGGGGCGATTCGAGGGGCAGGTGGGCGCAAGTCGGGGTCGACTCGCGACCGGGCTTGCGGCCGGCCTTCCAAAACCCGCCTTTCTCCTGGGAAATCGGCGTTTTAAGGAGGGCAAAGGATCAATCATATACAATTCGCGGCGCAGGGCGCATGTTTGATCACGCCGAAGATCCGGCTTTCGTGAAGGGCGCGCTGTAGTGAAGAACTCATGGCAACTCGCGTCAGACAATTCGTAATTCATGGCGTTACCGAAAGCGGTAGCCGCTTCCGCCCCAGCGACTGGGCGGAACGGCTCGCCGGCGTAATGGCACAATTCCGCCCCGCCGGCTGTGCCGGTAACCACCTCACTTATTCGCCCTATGTGCTGCCGGTCGTGATCGACGGCGTGCGCGGGATCGTGGTCGACCAGCGGCTGCGCGACCTGGAGCCGCTGGCGTACAAGTTCGTGGTGGATTTCGCCCACGACAACAAGCTCAAGACCGAAGAACGCGAAATCTAGGTTTCCACACCAAAAAAGCGCCCCAGACCGGGCGCTTTTTCATTGGGCCGCCCGCGTTCAGGCGCCGTAGCGGTCGAGGATCTTGCGGATATCGCGCTCTTCCGGGGCCGCGCTCAGCAGCGCGCGGGCGGTGACGGCTTCCAGGTGGTGCTCCAGCAGGCGCAGCACCCGCCGTTCGTCGCGCGCGCGCAGGCCGGCCACGATTTCGCGGTGCTCGCTCACCGCGCATTCGCTCGAATGCGGCCGGCCGTAGAGGGCCAGGATCAGCGAGCAGCGCGACACGGTCTCGTTGACGTAGCGCGCAAATACGGCATTGCCCGACAGCTCGGCCATCAGGATGTGGAATTCGCCCGAGAGGCGGATCGATTCGTTGACGCTGCGCCCGCGGGCTGCTTCTTCCAGCGCCAGGTGGCGCTCCAGCCGCGCCAGGCCGGCCTCGTCGATGTGTTGCAGCAGCCGGCGGGCGACGTCGCGCTCCAGGCAGCGGCGCGCCTCGAAGATGTCGTGCGCCTCTTCCAGGCTGGGGCGCGCCACCGCGGCCCCGCGGTTGGGGCGCAGGTCCACCAGCCCTTCGCTGAACAGGCGCGTCAGCACGCCGCGCACGATGGTCCGGCTGACGCCGTAACGTTCGCCGATGATGTCCTCGGGCAGCTTGTCGCCCGGCAGCAGCGCCTGCTCGATAATGGCCCGGCGCAAATTTTTGTATACGATTTCGTTGCGATTGGCGGGGGCGTCTGCCGGCGCGGGGGAGGTCATGGTGGGGTCGGCTCCTGGGCCGGCAACGCGGGCCGGCCCGGAAAGAATACTACAACGGCGGATCAGGGTTAGCGATAGCTGGCTGCGGCAGTGCCAGGCTATACATCGCCGTCCAAAAATCGTATACATTTATTTATACAAAAATTCAGGCCCGATCATGTCCGCAGCCCCCGATACCGCCACCCCGCCAGCCGCCGCGCCCCGCCGGCTGCTGGTGGTCAACGGCAACACCACCGCCGACCTCACCGCCAGCCTGGCCGGCCAGGCCCGCGCCTTCCTGGGCGAGGCCGCCCAGGTCCACGCCGTCACGGTCGGATTCGGCCCCGCCTACATCGCCAGCCGGGCCGAGGCGGCCATCTCCGCCCACGCCGTGCTCGAAACCGTGGAACGCCAGTTCGCCCAGGCCGCGCAGCCGTTCCATGCCTGCGTGCTCGCCTGTTTCGGCGAACCCGGCATCGGCGCGGTGCGCGAGCGCGTGGACGTGCCCGTGGTGGGCATGGCCGAGGCCTCCATCATGAGCGCCATGCAGCGCGGCGACCGCTACGCCATCGTGACGGTGGGCCAGCGCTGGCCCGCCATGCTGCGCGAACAGATCCGCCAGCTGGGCGTGGAGGCGCGCTGCGCGGGCATCCTGGCCCTGCCGGGCCATGCCCTGGATTACGCGTCGCGCACGCCGCAGTCGGCGCAGCGGGTCAGCCAGGCGCTGGACGCCGCGGTGGAGCAGGGCGCCGACGTGGTCATCGTGGCCGGCGCCGCGCTGGCCGGCTACCTGCCCGGCCTGCCGCGCCAGCCGCAAATCCCCATCATCGACTCCTACCGCGCCGCGCTGGCGCAGGCGCTGGCCCTGGCGTCCCTGGAACGGAAGTAGAACCATGCAGAACGCCACCCTGTTTACCCGCGTCCGCCCCGCCGGCGGCGAGATGACTTCCGTGCTGGTGCGCGACGGCCGCATCCACGCCCTGGGCGGCCCCGCCCCGCAGGGCGTGCCCGTCGTCGATGGCGGCGGCGCGCTGCTGCTGCCCGGCCTGATCGACGCCCACGCGCACCTGGACAAGACCCTGTACGGCATGCCCTGGTACCGCAACGAGGTGGGGCCGCGCCTGATCGACCGCATCGAAAACGAACGCGCCGCAAGGCGCGAACTGGGCCTGGACCCTTGCCGCCAGGCCGCCCGCCAGATCGTGATGTCGATCGCCGACGGCACCAGCCATATCCGCTCGCACGTGGACGTGGACACCGACCTCGGGCTGGCCGCCATCGAAGGCGTGATGCGCGCCCGCGAGCAGTACCGCGACGCCATCGACGTGGAAATCGTCGCCTTCCCGCAAAGCGGCCTGCTGATCCGCCCCGGCACGCTGGAGCTCATGGACGAGGCGCTGCGCATGGGCGCCGAGGTGGTGGGCGGGCTGGACCCCGCAGGCATGGACCGCGACCCCAAAGGCCATCTGGATGCGCTCTTCGGCCTGGCCGAAAGGCACGGCAAACCCATAGACATCCACCTGCACGAAGCCGCCGAACTCGGCGCCTTCACCATGCAGCTGACCATAGACCGCGTGCTGGCGCTGGGCATGCAAGGCAAGGTCACGCTGTCGCACGCCTTCTGCCTGGGCATGCCCGACACCCAGGCCGTGCAGGCCCTGGCCAACGGCCTGCTGGAAGCCGGCATCCGCATCGTCACCACCGGCTCGGCCTCGCGCCCCGTCCCCAGCGTCGCCCGCCTGCACGCCGCCGGCGTCACGGTAGGCACCGGCAACGACGGCATGCGCGACACCTGGGGCCCCTACGGCAAGCCCGACATGCTGGAACGCGCCATGCTCCTGGGCCTGCGCAACAACTTCCGCCGCGACGACGAACTCGAACTGGCCCTGCACACCGCCACCTACGGCAACGCCCGCGTGATGGGGCTGAAAGACTACGGCCTGGCCCCGGGCTGCCACGCCGATTTCGTGCTGGTGGACGCCGAAACCGTACCCGAAGCCATCGTCGCCCGCCCACAACGCAAACTGGTCGTAAAGCGCGGCCAAATCGTCGCCCGAGACGGCCAGGCGCTAGCCAAGGCGCCGTAGCACCCGACCATCAGTTCAACCCCATCACCACCCCCCAAAAACACGCCGAGCCCCCGCAAGCGCGAAGCGTACACACGCCCCACGCCACGACCACGTATGCTGCCCGTGGCCGCCCGGGCGGCCACGGGCAGCGGGCACACAGAGATTCGTGGCCAGCCACAAACCCAGCAGCGCCTCAATCCAAGACACAGGTAGCGCCTCGGGGCGGGCGCCTGGGTTGCGAGCAACCTCGATGCGCCCGACGGAATCCGAAGGGAGCCGAAGGCGGACGAGGATGAGGAAGGGGAAGTCCGGGGCGAAGGCCCCGGACCGCAATCGTGGGCGCGAGCAGCCCAGGCGCCCGTCCCGAGGCGCGGCCTATAAACAAAAAGGCCGGCCCACATAAAAGGCCGGCCTACAAAGCACACGTTAGTGATTAAATAAACTACATAAGTGATTAATGCCTGTCACTTGGCGTACACCAGATCCCGTAAGCCCAGCGACAGCCCCGGCCAGTAAGTAATCACGAGCAGGCAGACCACCACCACCCCCACGAACGGAATCAACGGCTTGATCAACCGTTCGAGAGGCAGCTTGGCCACCGCGCACGCCGCAAACAGATTCACCCCGAACGGCGGGGTAATCATCCCCAGCGCCAGGTTCACCACCATGATCACCCCGAAGTGCACCGGCTCCACCCCGAACTTCAGCGCCACCGGCAGCAAGAGCGGCGCCAGCACCACGATGGACGCCGAGGTCTCGATGAACATGCCGATCAGGAACAGCGCCGCATTCATGCCCATCAGGAACGTGAACTTGGTGTCGAAGATCTGCGCCAGCCACACGCCCAGCGCGTCCGGGATCCCGGCGCGATTCAGCAGGAAGCTGAAGACGCCCGCATTGGCGATCACGAACATGATCACCGCCGTCGACACCACCGACTTGTGCAGCGTCTGCGACAACTGCCTGAAAGTCAGCCGGCGGTAGATGAACTTGCCCACCACCACCGCGTACATCACCGCCACCACCGACGCCTCCGTCGGCGTGAAGATCCCGCCGTAGATGCCGCCCAGGATGATGACCGGCATCAGCAGCGCCAGCCACGCGTTCTTGAACGCCGGCCACAGCGGCAGGCGGCCTTCGCCGTCGCGCTTGCCCAGGCCGTTGCGCTTGGCGTAGAGCCACACGTAGAGCATCAGCGCCGCGCCGATCAGCACGCCCGGCATCACGCCCGCGATGAACAGCTCGCCGGTCGAGGTGTCGGTGGACACCGCGAACAGAATCATCGGAATCGACGGCGGAATGATCACGCCCAGCTCGGCCGCGCTGGCCTGCAGCGACGCGGCGAAGGGCGCGGGATAGCCGTGCCGGATCATGGCCGGAATCAGGATCGCGCCGACGGCGAAGGTGGTGGCCACGCTGGAGCCGGCCACGGCGGCGAAGATCATGCAGGTCAGCACGCAGGTGCAGGCCAGCCCGCCCTGGATGCCGCCCACCACGCTCTTGGCGAACTCCACCATGCGTTCGGAAATGCCGCCGGCTTCCATCAGGTTGCCGGCCAGGATGAAGAAGGGGATCGCGACGAGCGGGTACTTGTCCAGCGCGGCGAACAATTGCTGGGCCACCACCAGCCAGGGCAGGTTGGCGGCGCCGACTCCCGCCAGGCTGGCCAGGCCGATCGACACGGCGACCGGCACGGACAGCCCGAAGAAAATCAGCATCGAGACAATCATGAGTTGGGACATAACGATATCTGCGCTTGTGTTCTATGGAGGGCTCAGCCTTGGGCGTCGTTGCGCACCGGCACGTCGTCTTCCTCGCCGGCGCACCAGCGGGCGAGCACGGCGATGGCGGCGAGCGTCGCGCCCACCGGAATGGCCAGGTAGATCCAGGAGATCGAAATGTCCAGGCTGGGTACGGTCTGGAAGCGCACGCGGTAGGTCATGTTGCCGCCGATCCAGGCCAGAAAGCCCAGGAAGCCGGCGCAGATCAGGCCGATGACCGCTTCGAGCGCGCGGCGGCGGGCGCCGCCCAGCATGTTGCGCAGCAGTTCCACGCTGATCATGGCGCCGTGGCGGAAGGCCAGCGCCACGCCCAGCAGCACGGTCCAGATCAGAAGGGCGCGGGTCAGCACCTCGCTCCAGTCGGCGGGCGATTGCAGCACGAAGCGGGCGATCACTTGATAGAAGGCGGCGGCCGCGGCGGCCACCAGCAGAAGTTGGGCGAAGACCGAGACCAGCTTGAACAGGCCGCGGTCGAGAGCGCGAAGCAAACGCATGATGTATCCCGTTGGCGAGGTACGCGAAGGGTGGGGGACGAAAAACGGCGGGACCGCGATCCCGCCGCCTGGGACGAAACGCCCCGGGTAGGGGCGGGTCCCGATCTTCCTACTGATTACTTGGTGTCGCGGATCGCTTCGATCAGCTTCTTGTCGAACTTCTTGTAGTACTCGGGGTAGGCCGGCTCGACGGCGGCGGCGAAGGCGGCGCGGTCGACCTCGCTGACCTGCATGCCTTCCTTCTTCAGCTGCTCCACGCCGGTCTTCTCGATGTTGTCGACGTAGGCGCGCATGGCCTGGGCCGATTCCTTGCCGGCGCGGTCGAAATTGGCCTTGTCGGCGGCCGACAGGCCTTCATAGACGTTGGCCGACATCAGCACCAGGGCCGGGCCGTACACGTGGCCGGTCAGCGACAGGTACTTCTGCATCTGCGACAGCTTGGCCGAGGTGATCACCGACAGCGGGTTCTCCTGGCCGTCGATGGTGCCCTGCTGCAGGGCGGTGGCCACTTCGGGCCAGGCCATGGGCGTGGGCAGGATGCCGATCTGGCGGAAGGCCGTGATGTGGATCGGGTTCTCGGTGGTGCGGATCTTCAGGCCCTTGGCGTCGGCCGGGGTCTTGACCGGGCGCACGTTGTTGGTCAGGTGGCGAAAGCCCTGCTCGCCCCAGGCCAGGGCGATGATGCCGCGGCCGGGGAACTTTGCCAGCATGTCCTGGCCTATCTTGCTGTCGAGCACTTTACGGGCGTGGTCCAGGTCGCGCAGCAGGAAGGGAATGTCGAAGACCCCGGTTTCGGGCACGAAATTCAGGGTGGCCCCCGTCGAAACGATGGCCAGGTCGATCGTGCCGATCTGCAGGCCTTCGATGACTTCGCGTTCGCCGCCCAGCGCGCTGTTGGCGAACTGCTGCACCTTGAACTTGCCGTTGGTGGACGCCTCGATGGACTTGGCCATGGCGTCGGCGCCGGCGCCGTAGTGCGACGACGTGGACAGCGCATAGGCCATCTTCAGGGTGGTCTGGGCCACGGAGGGCAGGGAGGTGGCGGCCGCGCAGGCGGCCAGAATCGTGGCGGCAAGCCAGGATTTACGCATAATCTTCTCCAGGGGTGAGACTTTGATCTTTGTATTTTGGGGGCGGCACAGCTCCCGCCCCGGGATGATATCGGGATTCGGCCCCGATCTTGGCCGTTGGTTAACATTGCGGAATGATGGATTTCCCTGATATGTCGCGGGCCGGGCGCCCGGGTTTCTGGTCCACCCTGCGCCTGGGCGCCCGCATGATGATGCGCGACGCCCGGGCCGGCGAGCTGCGCCTGCTGGTGCTGGCGCTGGTCGTGGCGGTGGCCGCGGTGACCAGCGTGGGCTTCCTGGCAGACCGGGTCGGCCGCGCGCTGGAGCGCGATGCGGGGCAGATGCTGGGCGCCGACCTGGTGCTGGACGCCGACGAGCCGGTGCCGCCCGCCTTCCTGGAGGAGGCCCGCGGGCGCGGCCTGGCGGTCTCCAGCACCTGGCAGTTCCCGTCCATGGTGGGCGCCGGCGACGGCGCGCAGCTGGCCGCGCTCAAGGCGGTCGAGCCGGGCTATCCGCTGCGCGGGGCGCTGCGGGTGGCCGATGCGCCGTTCGCGCCCGACGCGACCACGCGCGAGATCCCGCCCGAAGGCGCGGTGTGGGTCGACGCGCAGCTGCTGGCCCTGCTGGACCTGAAAGTGGGCGACAGCCTGAACGTGGGCGACGCCCGGCTGCGCGTGGACCGCGTGATCACCTATGAACCCGACCGCGGCATGCAGTTCGTGAACGTGGCGCCGCGGGTGCTGCTGCGGGCCAGCGACCTGCCGGCCACCGGCCTGATCGCGCCGGGCAGCCGCATCGGCTATGCCTTGCTGGTCGCCGGCCAGCCCGACGCCGTGGCCGGCTATTCGGCCTGGCTCAAGCAGAACCTCAAGCGCGGCCAGAAGCTGGCCACGCTGGAATCCGGCCGTCCGGAAGTGCGCCGCACGCTGGACCGGGCGCAGCGCTTCCTGTCGCTGGTGGCGCTCCTGGCGGTGCTGATCTCGGCGGTGGCCGTGGCGCTGGCGGCCGGGCGCTATATGGCGCGCCATCGCGACGGCGTGGCGGTGATGCGCTGCCTGGGCGCGCAGCAGTCGCAGGTCGCGCGCATGCTGACGCTGGAGTTCACCCTGGTGGGCCTGTTCTCGTCGGCGGCGGGCTGTCTGCTGGGCTTCGCGGTGCACCAGGTGCTGGTCGTGCTGCTGGGATCGCTGATCGACACGGCCTTGCCGGCGCCCTCGGCGATTCCGGCGCTGCAGGGGCTGTTGACCGGCCTGCTGCTGTTGCTGGGCTTCGCCTTGCCCGCGCTGGCCCAGTTGCGCCACGTGCCGCCGGCCCGCGTGCTGCGGCGCGACGCCGACGCGCTCAGCGCGCGCAGCGCCCTGGGCTACGTGCTCGGCGCCGCCGGCTTCGCGCTGCTGATCTGGTGGTTCGCCGGCGACGCCAAGCTGGGCGCGGTGGTGGCCGGGGGCTTTCTGGGCGCGTTCGCGGTGTTCGCGCTGGTGGCCTGGCTCTGCATCCTGGGCCTGGCGCGGGTGCGCCGGCTGGCCGCCGGCCTGCCGGCGCTGCGTTTCGCGCTGGCCGGAGTGGTGCGGCGGCGCGCCGCCACCATCACCCAGGTGTGCGCGCTGGCGGTGGGCCTGATGGCGCTCCTGCTCCTGACCATGACGCGCACCGACCTGATCCTGGGCTGGCAGCGGACCCTGCCGCCCGACGCGCCCAACCGCTTCCTGATCAACGTGCAGCCCGACCAGCGCCAGGCCGTGACGGACGCGCTCACGCGCGCGGGGCTGGGCCGCATCGCGCTGGCGCCCATGGTGCGCGGCCGGCTCATCGCCATCAACGGCAAGCCGGTCGGTCCGGACGACTACGAGGAACCGCGCGCCAAGCGGCTGGTGGACCGCGAGTTCAATCTTTCCTATGGCGAGACGCTGCCCGCGTCCAACCGGATCGAGGCCGGCCGCTGGCTGGCGCCCGGCTCGGCCGAGGTCTCGCTCGAATCCGGGCTGGCCAGGACGCTGGGCATCGCGCTGGGCGACAAGATGACCTTCGACGTGGCCGGCCAGCAGGTCGAAGTGGACGTCTCCAGCATCCGCCGGGTGGACTGGGATACGATGCGGGTGAATTTCTTCGCCATCCTGACCCCCGCCGCGCTGGCCGACATGCCCCAAAGCTGGATCACTTCTTTCTACCTGCCGCCCGAAAAGGCCTCGGTGCTGCCCGAGCTGGTGAAGGAATTCCCCAACCTGACGGTGTTCGACGTGGGCGCCATCCTGCAGCAATTGCAGTCCGTGCTGAACGAAGTGGGCCGCGCGGTGCAGCTGCTGTTCCTGTTCACGCTGGCCGCGGGCGTGCTGGTGCTGTCGGCGGCGCTGACCGCCACGCGCGACGAGCGCATGCGCGAGGCCGCGGTGCTGCGCGCGCTGGGCGCCACCCGCAGCCAGCTGGCGCGCTCGCAGCGCATCGAATTGTGGGCCGTGGGCGGCCTGGCCGGCCTGCTGGCCGCCGCCGGCGCCACGGCCATCGCTTGGGCTTTGTCAACCCAGGTATTCGATTTCACGATTACGCTTAGCCTCTGGCCGTGGCTGGCGGGCATCGTCGCGGGCATGCTCGGCGCCTGGGCGGGCGGCGCGCTTGCCCTGCGCGGCGTCCTGCGCACGCCGCCCCTGGTCACCCTCCGAGAAACCTGATGACGTCTTCCGTCCAATCCATTACCGAACCCGTGGAAAACTCTTCCCACAGCATTTTCGACCTGCTAGGCGGCGAGGCCGGCGTGCGCGCCCTCGTCGATCGTTTCTATGACCTGATGGACATGGAACCCGACCTGAAGGAACTGCGCGCCGCTCACGGCCCCAGCCTGGACAGCGCGCGCGACAAACTGTTCTGGTTTCTTTGCGGCTACTTCGGCGGCCCGGACCACTACATCGAGCGCTTCGGCCATCCGCGGCTGCGCGCCCGCCACCTGCCGTTCTCGATCGGCGAGGCCGAGCGCGATCAGTGGGTGACCTGCATCGGCCGCGCCATGCAGGACCGCGACATCGAGCCCGCCCTGGTGGACCGGCTGCTGCAGTCGTTCTACGGCGTGGCCGACTGGATGCGCAACCGTGAAGGCTGAGGCCGCCGCCCGCCGCCAGTCCTGGCCCGGCCCGCTGGCCGGCGCCATGCTGTCCGACGCCGCGCGCCTGCCGGACGCCGGTCCGGAGCTGTTCAACCCCGGCCATTACGGCGAACAGGCCCGCCCGGTCGACGCCGGCGGACGCCAGGCGGCCTGGTTCGTCCAGGGCCCGGGCTGGCAGGGCGTGCTGCGGCGCTACCGCCGCGGCGGCATGATCGCCCGCATCAGCCGCGACGCCTATCTGTGGAACGGCGAGGACCGCACCCGCAGTTTCCGCGAATTCCGCCTGCTGGCCGCCATGCGCGCCCAGGGCCTGGCGGTGCCGGCGCCGCTGGCCGCCGCGTATTGGCGGCAGGGCCCGATCTACCGCGCCGCCATCGTGGTCGAGCGCATACCCGGCGTGCGGCCGCTGGCCCAGGCGCTGGCCGAACCCCTGTGGCAGCCGGCGGCCGAGGCCATCGTGCGCATGCACCGGGCCGGCGTCTGGCACGCCGATCTCAACGCCTTCAACATCCTGGTGGGCAGCGACGGCCAGGTCTGGCTGATCGATTTCGATCGCGGCACGCAGGGCACGCTGTCGGAGCGGCAGCGCCAGGGCAACCTGGAGCGCCTGCGCCGCTCGCTGCGCAAAGTCGCGGGCGAGGACGGCGAACGCTTCTGGCTGCGCCTGCGCGACAGCTACTGGACCGCTTGGGGCGTGGGCATCCAGCCCTGAGGCCGCCGGGCCGATCACCCGGCAAAGTTGGGCAGGCGATCGCTAAAAAGCTTTATCATTTCGCCTTTTAGGACTCCTGTCACATACACGGCATAACGCAAGGGGCTGGTAATGAAACTACGGGCGGGCATGCGCTGGGCGCTGGGAACGATGTTGGCTGCCGCGGCGACATCGGCGGCGGTCGCGCAGAACAAGGTCGTCAACGTCTACAACTGGGCCGAATACACGGCGCCGGACACGATTCCGGGTTTCGAGAAGGAAACCGGCATCAAGGTCCGCTATGACGTCTACGACAGCAACGACACCCTGCAGGCCAAGCTGCTGGCCGGCAAATCGGGCTATGACGTCGTTGTCCCGTCCACGCACTACGCCTCGCGCCAGATCGAGGCCGGCCTGTTCCAGAAGCTGGACAAGTCCAAGATCCCCAACTGGAAGAACCTCGACCCCGAGGTCATGGCGCTGGTCGCCTCGGTCGATCCGGGCAACGAGTACGCCATTCCGTGGGGCTACGGCACCAACGGCCTGGGCTACAACGTCACCAAGGTCAAGCAGATCATGGGCGACGGCGTCGACCTGGCCAGCTGGGACATGATCTTCAAGCCCGAGAACGCCGCCAAGCTGAAGGAATGCGGCATCTCCATGCTGGACGAGGCCGCCCAGGTGTTCCCCGCCGTGCTCAAGTACCTGGGCAAGGACCCCAACAGCACCAGCGCCGACGACTACAAGGCCGCACTGGACGTGCTGATGAAGATCCGCCCGTACATCCGCCAGTTCAGCTCCTCGGGCTACATCGACGAGCTCGCCGTGGGCGACCTGTGCATGGTCTACGGCTTTTCCGGCGACGTGATGATCGCCCGCAAGCGCGCCCAGGACGCCAAGAAGCCCTACGAAGTGAACTACTTCATTCCCAAGGGCGGCGCGCCGGCGTGGTTCGACCTGATGGTCATCCCCAAGGACGCCCCGCATCCCGAGGAAGCCCACGCGTTCATCAACTACATCGAAACGCCCAAGGTCCACGCCGCCATCACCAACACCATGTTCTACCCGAACGCCAACAAAGAGGCGCGGCAGTACGTGGTCAAGGACGTGGCCGAGAACCCCATGATCTACCCGCCGGCCGAGGTCTCCAAGACCCTCTACGTGATCAAGGCGCTGCCCTTGAACATCCAGCGCCTGCAAAACCGGATGTGGTCCGAGCTGAAGTCGGGAAGATAAGTCATCATGAGCGAAAGCCGTTACTCGGCGCAGCACTCGACCGATCCGGACGAGTTCGTCCGGATCTCCGATGTCGTAAAGATTTTCGGCGACGTGGTCGCCGTCCGTTCCGTCAACCTGTCGGTCAAGCGCAACGAGATCTTCGCCCTGCTGGGCAGCTCGGGCAGCGGCAAGTCCACGCTGCTGCGCATGCTGGCGGGCTTCGAAGAAGCCACCTCGGGCCAGATCCTGCTCGACGGCGAGGACATCACCCACGTGCCGCCGTACCGCCGGCCCGTGAACATGATGTTCCAGTCCTACGCGCTGTTCCCGCACATGACGGTCGAGGCCAACGTGGCCTTCGGCCTGAAGCAGGAAGGCGTGGACCGCGCCGAGATCCATGACCGCGTGTTCGAGGCCCTGGACCTGGTGCAGATGGCCGGCTATTCGCGCCGCAAGCCCAGCCAGCTTTCGGGCGGCCAGCAGCAGCGCGTGGCCCTGGCGCGCAGCCTGGTCAAGCGTCCCAAGCTGCTGCTGCTCGACGAGCCCATGTCGGCGCTGGACAAGCAGATCCGCCAGAAGACCCAGATCGAGCTGGTCAAGATCCTGGAGCAGGTCGGCGTGACCTGCATCATGGTCACGCACGACCAGGAAGAGGCCATGACCATGGCCCACCGCCTGGCCGTCATGACCGAAGGCCAGATCGTCCAGTGCGGCTCGCCCCAGGACGTCTACGCGTTTCCGAACTCGCGCTTCGTGGCCAGCTTCATCGGCTCGACCAATATGTTCACCGGCACCATCGTGGTCGACGAACCCGACCACGTCGCCATCGAGTGCGGCGAGCTGACCCGTCCGCTCTTCGTCAACCACGGCGTGAGCGAACCGCTGGGCATGGAGGTCCACGTCTCCATCCGTCCTGAGCGCCTGGTGGTCTCGCGCGAGCAGCCCGAAGGCGAATACAACTGGGCCCACGGCATGGTCAGCCACATGGCCTGGATGGGCAGTTACGCGCTCTATCAAATCCGCCTCGATTCGGGCAAGACGGTCGAGGCCAGCGTACCCAGCCAGCTGCTCGCCCAGATGGACGCGCCCGGCATCGACGAAGAGATCTTCGTCAGCTGGGACGCCGACAGCGCGACGGTGCTGGCGTCATGATGCGCTTCTCGCCCCGCGACTGGCTGCCCTCGGGCCGCGCGCTGGCGGTGGTGCCGCCGTACGCCTGGCTGGTGCTGTTCCTGCTGGTGCCGTTCCTGCTGGTCTTCAAGATCAGCTTCGCCGAGCTGAAGTTCGGCATTCCGCCCTATACCTCGCTGGCGGAATTCAAGGACGAGGCGGTACAGTTCAGCCTGCACCTGCGCGGCTACATCCTGCTGTTCACCGACAGCCTGTACTTCGCCACCTACCTGAACTCGGTCAAGATCGCCGCCGTCACCACGCTCATCTGCGTGCTGATCGGCTATCCCATCGCGTACTACATCGCGCGCTCCTCGCCGTCGGTGCGCAACCTGCTGCTGCTGGGCGTGATCCTGCCGTTCTGGACCTCGCTGCTGCTGCGCGTCTACGCCTGGGTGGGCATCCTGCGCAACGACGGCCTGCTCAACAACCTGCTGCAGGGCCTGGGCATCATCTCCAGCCCGCTCGAAATCTACCGCACCGACGTCGCGGTCTATATCGGCATGGTCTACGCCTATCTGCCGTTCTTCATCCTGCCGCTGTACGCCACGCTGGTGAAGATGGACCTGCGCCTGCTGGAAGCGGCCTACGACCTGGGCGCCAGGCCCTGGCAGGCGTTCTGGCAGATCACCGTGCCGCTGTCGCGCCAGGGCGTGATCGCCGGCGCCATGCTGGTGTTCATCCCGTCCGTCGGCGAATACGTGATCCCGGAAATGCTGGGCGGGGCCAACACGCTGATGATGGGCCGGGTCATGTGGAACGAGTTCTTCAACAACGCCGACTGGCCCATGGCCTCGGCCGTGACCTGCGTGATGGTGCTGCTGCTGCTCGTGCCGCTGGTGGTCTTCCAGTACAACCAGGTCAGGCAGCAGGAGCAGGCCGCCGGAGGCCGCAAATGAACGGACCCAACAAGACTTTGCGCGGCATCGTGCTGGGGCTGGGGTACTTCTTCCTGTACGTGCCCATCATCAGCCTGATGGTGTTCTCGTTCAACGAGTCGCCCACCGTCACGTCCTGGACCGGGCTGTCGTTCCGCTGGTATGAGTCGCTCTTTAACGACGACGCGCTCTTGCGCGCGGCCTGGCTGTCGTTTCGCATCGCCGCCCTGACCGCCACCGCCGCCG
This sequence comes from Achromobacter sp. MUI-25009338, assembly GCF_057359325.1. Classification (NCBI taxonomy): domain Bacteria; kingdom Pseudomonadati; phylum Pseudomonadota; class Betaproteobacteria; order Burkholderiales; family Alcaligenaceae; genus Achromobacter; species Achromobacter sp. MUI-25009338. The sequence continues at coordinate 4,011,555 of NZ_CM170627.1, read as the reverse complement.
TCATCATCGGCACCTGGGCCGGCTACGTGCTCGGGCGCATGGGGCGTTTCCGCGGTTTCGCGCTGTACGTGGGCATGCTGAGCGCGCCGCTCGTCATCCCCGAGGTGGTGCTAGGCATTTCGCTCTTGCTGATGTTCGTGGAGCTGCGCGGCACGCTGGGCTGGCCGGCCGAGAACGGCATGTTCACGATCTGGGTGGGCCACGTGACCCTGTGCATGGCCTTCGTGGCGGTCATCATCCAGACCCGCATCCGCGACCTGGACCGTTCGCTCGAAGAAGCCGCGCTGGACCTGGGCGCCACGCCCATCACCGTGTTCTTCCGGATCACGCTGCCGCTGATCGCGCCGGCGCTGGCCTCGGCCTGGCTGCTGTCCTTCACCCTGTCGCTGGACGACGTGGTGCTGGCTTCGTTCCTGTCCGGCCCCAGCTCCAGCACGCTGCCCATGGAAGTCTTTTCGCGGGTGCGCCTGGGTCTCAAGCCCGAGATCAACGCGCTGGCCACCCTGTTCATCCTGGCGGTGGGCACCTGCGTGATCCTGGCCAACCGCATGCAATGGCGCAAGGAGTCCGAACCCAAATGAAGCAAACCACCCTGTATGGCCTGACCAAGTGCAGCACCTGCGTCAAGGCGCGCGACTGGCTGACCGAACATGGCGTAGAACACGAATTCGTGGACTACCGCGACCATCCCGTGCCCGCCGCCACCCTCAAGGCCTGGGCCGGCAAGGTCGGCGGATGGGAAAAGCTGGTCAACCGCGCTTCCATGACCTGGCGCAACCTGCCCGAAGCGCGCAAGACGGCGCACACCGACGCGCAATGGAGCGAACTGATCGCGGACTTCCCGGCGCTGGTGCGCCGGCCGGTCACGGTCACGCCGGACGGCGAGGTCAGCGTTGGCTTCAGCGAAAAGCGCTACGGCGAACGCTTCGCCTGAGGCGGCCGGCTCAGGCGCGGGCGCGCGCAAGCTGCCCGACGCGTTCTTCGACCGCGACGCGGCGCAGCTGGCGCGCGAGCTGCTGGGCAAGGTGATCCGGCATCGCGTCGGCGACCTGTGGCTGGCGGCGCGCATCATCGAGACCGAGGCCTACTACCTGGAAGAGAAGGGCAGCCACGCCTCGCTCGGCTACACCCACAAGCGCCGCGCGCTCTTCATGGACGGCGGCACGGTCTACATGTATTACGCCCGCGGCGGGGATTCGCTGAACTTCAGCGCGGGCGGTCCCGGCAACGCCGTGCTGATCAAGTCCGGCTATCCCTATACCGACGCGCTGTCCGGTCCGCGTTCGCTGGCCCGCATGCAGGAACTGAACCCGGACGCGCAGGGCCGGCCGCGGCCGCCGGGACGCCTGTGCGCCGGCCAGACGCTGCTGTGCCGGGCGCTGGGGCTGAAGGTGCCGGACTGGGACGCGCGCCGCTTCGACGCTCGCGGCCTTTACGTGGAAGACGTCGGCGAGGCGCCGGCGGCGCTGATCTGCACCACGCGGCTGGGCATACCGCAAGGCCGCGACGAACACCTGAGCTACCGTTTCGTGGACCCGGCTTATGCCGCCTTCTGCACCCGCAATCCGCTGCGGCGCGGCCAGCGCGCCGGCCACGACTATGTGTGGGTGGACCGCCAGGGCGTCGTGCTGGAGCGGGCGCCTGACGCGGTTTGATGGGGGAATGCGGGCTTTCGCCAGCCGATGGGTTCCGCGCGTTTGACGGTTTCGTTCTTGCGGATGGCATCTCGCGCTGCACCCATCCTACGGCATGTCGCGGGTGGTCGTAGGATGGGTGCAGCGCGGCAAGCCCCGCCAAAAAAATCGGATGCTCAACGCGCGGAACCCATCGGGCGTCCCAATCCGCCCCTAACCCAGGCGCGCCTGCAGGCGCGCGCGCATGGACGTGGACTTGCGCTCGATGCGGCGGCGGTTCAGGCGCTTGCTCCAGGCGTATACCGGGATCAGCGGCAGCCCGCCGAAGCCGTCGATCAGGTACAGGCCGGGCTTGCCGTCGGCGTTCAGGCCGCAGGCGATGTTGCTGGCGGAAATGTCGTGCAGCACCACGTGGGCGTCGGCCAGGTCTTCGAAGAACTCGTCGAGCTGCGCGTTCAGCGCCGCGTCCAGCTTGCCCTGGTAGGCCAGGTCGGCGACGGTGGGGGCGATGTTGCCCTCGGCGTCGCAGATCTTCTCGACCAGCAGGCCCAGGCCGAGCGTGGTCTGGGCCACGCCCAGGATGCGGGCCATGGGCACCTGCCACACGCCCGAAGGCCGGGTGGTGGTGGTGACGTATTCGGAGATCTCGTTCAGGTAGACGCGGTAGGCGCTTTCGCGCTGATACTGCTTGTACCAGCGCTTGAACGGGCGCGTCTCCAGGTACACGGCGCGGGCGCGCATGTCCATGACCTTGACGAGCAGGGACGGCATGTGCGGATGCTGGAAGATATGCCGGTCGTGACCGGTGGCGAGCGGCGTTGCGGCGTCCAGATCCAGCGGGCCGAAAACCGACTGGAACGAAGCCGCGGACATACAGGAGAAAGGATCGGCGGGATTCAAGGCTGAGACCTGTTTGGTTGGTCCTGAGTGTAATCCCGTTGGCGGCCAAAAGCAGTCGGGCAACTCCGGATCGGGCGGCGCCGGCCCTACAATCCTGGCTTTGGAGACGCATGCTTTGAACGATATTCTGCTTTGGGTCGCCGCCGGCGGCGCGGTGCTGGCTTTTCTGGCGGCCTTGCTGGCCTGGCTGCGGCCGCCCGCCCGGGACGCGCGCCTGGACGCGCTGCTCGACGGGCTGGAACGGACCGAGCGCGCGCTGCGCGCCGAAATCGCGGAAGGCCAGCGCGGGCTGCGCAGCGAATTCGCCGAAGGCCAGCGCGCGCTGCGCGCCGAAGCCGCCCAGTCGCAGGACGAACTGCGCGCGGGCCTGGCGCGCGACGCCCAGGCCGCCCGCGCCGAGTCGGCGCAATCGCTGGCGCGCTTCGCCACGGGCTTCTCGGAACAGCTGCAAGGCCTCATCCAGATCAACGAGCGCCGCCTGATGGAAGTGCGCGCCACCGTCGACCAGCGCCTGCAGGCGTTGCAAACCGACAACAGCGCCAAGCTCGAGGAAATGCGCCGCACCGTGGACGAGAAGCTGCACGCCACGCTGGAGCAGCGCCTGGGCGAATCCTTCAAGCTGGTGTCGGACCGGCTCGAAGCGGTGCACAAGGGATTGGGCGAAATGCAGGCCCTGGCCGCCGGCGTGGGCGACCTCAAGCGCGTGCTGACCAACGTCAAGTCGCGCGGCACCTGGGGCGAAGTGCAGCTCGCCCGGCTGATCGAAGACAACATGACGCCGGACCAGTACGCCAGCAACATCAAGCCCGTGCCGGGCAGCGACGCGGTGGTGGAATTCGCCATCCGCCTGCCGGGCCGGGGCGAGGGCGCGGGCCCGGTCTGGCTGCCCATCGACGCCAAATTCCCCAAGGAAGAATACGAGCGCCTCATGGACGCGCAGGACGCCGCCGACGCCGAAGGCGTGAAGACCGCCGGCGCCGCGCTGGGCCGCGCGGTCGAGCTGCAGGCGCGCGCCATCGCCGCCAAATACGTGGCGCCGCCGCACACCACCGACTTCGCCATCATGTTCCTGCCCACGGAAAGCCTGTATGCCGAAGTGCTGCGCCGTCCGGGCCTGCTCGACCGGCTGCACGATCTGCGGGTCAACGTGGCCGGCCCCAGCAATCTGGCGGCGCTGCTCAACAGCCTGCAAATGGGGTTCCGCACGCTGGCGATCGAACAGCGTTCGTCCGAAGTCTGGCAGGTGCTGCGCGCGGTCAAGACCGAATTCGGCAAGTTCGGCGACGCGCTGGCCAGCGTGAAGAAAACGCTGGACACCGCCAGCAACAAGATCGGCCAGACCGAGGTGCGCACGCGCGCCATGCTGCGCAACCTGAAAGACGTGGAGGCGCTGCCCGAGGCCGACGCGCGGCTGCTGCTGGGCGAAGCCGGCGACGAGCCGGAGCCGGACGAACCCGGGCCGCGCTGAGCCCTCGGTCCGGGGCTGGCGGGCATGCCCTTGTTGCCCGCTGCTTGTGCCGATATCCTGGGGGCTACGGCAATTCGCCGTCGATACCAGGAGCATCGCAGCATGAGCACCGCCGAACGCCATGATTCCTCCCCCCTCGACGCGACGGCGCTGGGCGCCGACATCGCGCTGGGGGTCACGACCGCGCAAGCCGCCATGCAGCAGGCGCTGGACCGGGTGGCGGCCCGCAACCCCGCGATCAACGCGGCCTGCGGCGTGCAGGCCGAGACCGGCCTGCACCTGGCGAAACTGCTGGACGACGAACTGGCCGCGATGCCCGCCGGCCAGCGGCAGGCGCAATTGCAGCGGCGTCCGTTCCTGGGCGTGCCCACCTTGCTCAAGGATCTCGGCACCGCCGCGCTGGGCCTGCCCAGCGCCATGGGCTCGGTGCTGTACGGCCAGGTCGAATGGAACGTCGACGCCGAACTCGTCAAGCGCTACCGCCGCGCCGGCCTGATCCCCTTCGGCCGCAGCACCAGCGCGGAACTGGGCCTGAGCCCCACCACCGAATCGCCCGTCTACGGCCCGGCCACGCAGAATCCCTGGAAGGCCGGCCACAGCGCCGGCGGCTCCAGCGGCGGCGCGGGCGCGGCGCTGGCCAGCGGCATGGTGCGCATCGCGCACGGCAGCGACGGCGGCGGCTCGATCCGCATCCCGTCCTCGTGCTGCGGCGTACTGGGCCTGAAGCCCTCGCGCGGGCTGATGCCGCTGGGTCCGCTCAAGGGCGAGGGCTGGGGCGGCCTGGCCACCGAACACATGATGACGCTGTCGGTGCGCGACTGCGCCGCCGCGCTGGACATCAGCGCCGGCGCCGACGTGGGCGCGCCGTACGCCGCGCCGGCCCAGCCGCCCGAGTCCTACCGCACCGTCGTGGCGCGGGTGGCGGCCGATCCGTACGCGGCCGCGCGCCGCCGCATCGCGTTCGTCACCACCACCTACGAAGGCGAGGCCATCCATCCCGAAGTCGCGGCCGTGGTGGACGAGGCCGCCCGTTTCTTCGCCGGGCTGGGCCATGAGCTGGCGCCGGCCGCGCCGCCGGTCGGCTCCGAAGAGGTGCTCTCGCCCATGCTGCCCCTGATCGCCAGCGCCGCGGCCAACGCCATCGACGCTTTCGTCGGCGCGCGCGGCAAGCGGCTGGCCGCCGACGAGCTGCAGCCCACCACGCTAGGCGCGCGCGAATACGCGCGCGCCATCTCCGGCGCGCAATACGTGGCCTGCGTGGACACCTGCCACGAGATCACCCGCCGGGTCGGGCGCTTCCTGGCGCGCGAAGGCGCGCAGGGCTACGACCTGTTCCTCAGCCCGGTGCTGGCGCAGCCGCCGGCGCCCATCGGCCGCTATGCCATGGACAACGCCGACTATCTGGCCTACCGTCTGGGCAAGAAGGGCGTGATCGGCTATTCGCCGTTTGCGCCGCTGGCCAACCTGACCGGCATGCCCGCCATCTCCATTCCCTACGGCATGTCGTCCGACGGCCTGCCCATCGGCATCCAGCTGATGGGGCCGTTGGGCAGCGAGGCCCTGCTGCTGGAGCTGGCCGCGCAGGTCGAGGCGCTGCGGCCCTGGGCCCTGGTGGCGCCCATGGCCCGCTGAGGCCGGCGCGCCGCGCGGACCCGCGGCAAGACACACGGAGGCTCGCCCATGCCATCGTTCGAGACGCACATCGTGTTCAATCAGGTCCCGCCCCTGGAGGACTATTCGCTGTACGAGACCGACCCGGCGCTGCGCGCAGCGGTAAGCCGCGAGGGCGCGCAGGCCTGGGCCGGCGAGCTGGCCGAGCACGGCGCCTGGCTGGGCCGCGCGCAGACGCTGGAAGCCGGCGCCCAGGCCAACCGCCATAAGCCGCAGCTGCACAGCTACGACCGCAGCGGCCACCGCATCGACCACATCGAATTCCATCCGTCATGGAACCTGCTGATGAGCGGCATCATGGCGCGCGGCCTGCACAGCCGGGCCTGGCAGCATCCCGAGCCGGGCGCGCAGGTGGCGCGCGCGGCGGCCTACCTGATGCAGGGCCAGGTCGAGGCCGGCACGCTGTGCCCCACCACCATGACCTTCGCCGCGGTGCCGCTGCTGCAGCGCGAGCCGGCCGGCGCCGTGGACTTCGGCGGCCTGTGGCTCAACGCCCTGTACGCGCGCGAATTCGACGGCGCCGACGCGCCGCTGGCGGCCAAGCGCAGCGCCCTGATCGGCATGGGCCTGACCGAGAAGCAGGGCGGCTCCGACCTGCGCGCCGTGACCACGCGCGCCGCGCCGCTGGGCGCGCCGGGCCGCGGCAGCCCCTACCGGCTGGTGGGGCACAAATGGTTTTTCTCGGTGCCGCAGGCCGATGCGCATCTGGTGCTTGCGCAGACCGACGAAGGGCTGGGCTGCTTTTTCGTGCCGCGCTGGATACCCGACGGCCCGCGCAACGCCGTGCGCGTGCGGCGCCTGAAGGACAAGCTGGGCAATTGCAGCAGCGCCAGCGCCGAGGTCGAGTTCGAAGACGCCTGGGGCGTGCTGCTGGGCGAACCGGGCCGCGGCCTGGTCGCGCTGCTCGAAATGGCCGCCACCACGCGGCTGGACTGCGTGCTGGGCAGCAGCGCGCTGCTGCGGCAGGCGCTGGTGCAGGGCGTCCATCATGCGCGCCACCGCCACGCTTTCGGCAAGCCCCTGCTCGAACAGCCGCTGATGCGCAATGTGCTGGCCGACCTGGCGCTGGAAAGCGAGGCCGCCACGGCGCTGGCCTTGCGGCTGGCGCGCGCCGTGGATGAACGCGCCGACGCCGGGGCCCGCGCCCTGGTCCGCGTGGGCACGCCCGCCGCCAAGCTCTGGGTCTGCAAGCGCGCCGTCGCCGCGGTGGCCGAATGCATGGAAGTCTGGGGCGGCAACGGCTACGTCGAAGACGGCCCCATGCCCAGGCTCTACCGCGAAACGCCGGTCAATTCCATCTGGGAGGGCTCGGCCAACGTGATGGCGCTGGACGTGTTGCGCGCCCTGCAGCGCGAGGAAGAGGCGCTGCCGGCGCTGGAGCGCGAACTGGCCGCGGCGCGGGGGCAGAACCGGGACTTCGACGAAGCCCTGGCGCGCTGGCGCGCGCTCTTGGCCGATCCGGCCCAGGCGCCGTTCCAGGCGCGGCGCATCGCCGCCGGCCTGGCGCGCCTGTGGCAGGCCGCCTTGCTGATCCAGCACGCCCCGGACGCCGTCGCCCAGGCCTTCGCCGCCAGCCGCTTGCGTCCCGATGGCGGCATCTTCGGCGAACTCGACGCGGGGACGGATACCCGGGCGATCCTGGCGCGCGCCTGGCCCGCCGCCGCGTGCTAAATTTCCCGGCTCGACAACCCTTTGCGCATTTTTTCGCCATGCTCACCCAGCAAGAACTCAAGCAGCAAGCCGCCGACGCGGCCCTGGAACTCGTTGAACAAGTCGCCGGCCCGGACGTCGTCATCGGCGTGGGCACCGGCTCCACCGCCGACCTGTTCATCGACGGCCTGGCCCGCTTCAAGGACCGCATCGGCGGCACGGTGGCCAGCTCGGAGCGCAGCGCCGCCCGGCTCGCCGGCCACGGCCTGAAAGTGCTGGATCTGAACGACGTCGCCGGCATGCCGATCTACGTGGACGGCGCCGACGAGATCGACGCCAACCTGCACATGATCAAGGGCGGCGGCGGGGCCCTGACGCGCGAGAAAATCGTGGCTTCGGTGGCCGACCGCTACATCTGTATCGCCGACGAATCCAAGCTGGTGCAGACCATGGGCAAGTTCCCGCTGCCCGTCGAAGTCATCCCCATGGCCCGCGAATCCGTGGCCCGCGCCCTGGCGGCCCTGGGCGGCCAGCCCAGGCTGCGCGAAGGCTTCGTCACCGACAACGGCAACATCATCCTCGACGTCGCCGGCCTGTCCATCACCGACGCCCCGGGCCTCGAAGCCCGCCTGAACAACCTGCCCGGCGTGGTCACCTGCGGCCTGTTCGCGCTGGCCGGCGCCGACGTGGCGCTGCTGGCCACCCAGACCGGCATCCGCCGCCTGGACCGCAAGGCCTGAGCCGCCGCCCGTCCGGGCGCCGCAAACCCCGAACCGCCACGCCTTGCGGGCGGTCCGGGGGCGATTCATAATCCTGTCACACTTGGGTCATAACCTTGCCGGCTGTGCAAGCCCAGCTCATAACACCTTTCAATGTCGGGGCAGTGCAATGAGATCAACCACGCAGGGAGCCCGGATGTCGGAGCACACTAACAAGCAGTTCGACGCGGATCTGGAAAGCGTCCGTTCGCAGTTCTTGCAAATGGGCGGCTTGGTGGAAGCCATGATCCAGGAGGCCATCGACGCGCTGGCCAGCGGCGACCTGTCGCTCGTCGAAAAAGTCCGCGAGCGTGAAAAGGAAGTCAATCGCCACGAAGTGGAGATCGACGAAAGCATCAGCCGCATCCTCGCCCGCCACCAGCCCACCGCCATCGACCTGCGCATGCTGATGGCCGTGTCCAAGATGCTGACCGACATGGAACGCTCCGGCGACGAAGCCGAGAAAGTCGCCACCGTCGCCCGCCGCATCCACGAGGGCGAGCTGCGCCACATCCCCGTCATCGAACTGCGCCACATGGCCGCCGCCGTGCGCACCATGCTGCACCAGGCCCTGGACGCCTTCGCCCGCCTCGACCCCATCCAGGCCGCCGCCGTCGTGCGCAGCGACAAGGAAGTGGACAAGGAATGGAAGGGCGCGCTGCGCCACCTGATCACCTACATGATCGAAGACCCGCGCACCATCTCGCGCGCCATCGACATGATCTTCGTCGCCCGCGCGCTGGAGCGCATCGGCGATCACGCCAAGAACATGTCCGAACGCGTCATCTACATGGTCAAGGGCGCCGACGTACGCCACACCGGCGTCAAGAACACCGAACGCCTGGCCCGCGGCGACGAAGACACGCCCGAAGACCAAAAGCCCGAGTAGGCCGGGTCACCCAAGCGCCAACACCGTTGCAGCCGAAAGCCGGGGATCGGCCACCCCGGCTCGGCGCCCATCCACTCGCCCGGCCATCCGCCGTCCGAACCCCGGCAGCGCCGGCGCAGCAATCTCCACGTCATACCAGCCCGATACGTGGGGGCAATCAAGCGCCACCTCGCCCGCGCCAGGCAAGCGAACCGCGGTTTTCCATCCATCGCCCATCCGCGAAGCGAGCTCCACCTCCATCGCCGCTTCCCCGCGATTCGCCAGCCGGACCCGTATGCCGCCGGCATCCCCGCGAACCGGCCGAGCCTCCAGAAGCGCCGAATTCCCGCGGAACCGCCGATGAAACCCATCCGGCCCCAGCACCCACAAATCGTAGGCTCCGTCCGCATCCACCGCCCAGCCATCCTCCAGGCGCGCTCCCGCGCCCAGCGTGTACCGCCGCGGCGCCCGGTCCAGCGCCAGCCGGTCATACACATGCAGCACGGCGGCCGCCGTCCCCACATTGCGCAAGGTCAGCCGGTAATGCCTGCCGTCGCCGGCCATCGTCCCCTCGACCTCCAGCGCATACGGCAGCGGGCATGAACGGCGTCCGCCGCCGGCCGCAACCGGTCCGCGGTCGCCGGCGAAATCGAAAGCCGCCGTCAGGTCCCCCGTCACCGCCCGTCGCCAGGCGCTGATGTTGGGCTCGGCCACCCCGAACCTGGCCTCCAGGAAACGGATCACCGAAGTATGGTCGTACACCTGCGAATCGACCCAGCCGCCGCGGCTCCACGGTGAAATCGCCAGCATCGGCACCCGCGGACCCAGGCCGAACCCGCGTCCGTGCAATCCTGGTGGGTCGTCCGGCGTGCCCGCGCTGGGGCCGACCCGCGCGTCGTGGTACTCCCCGTCCAGCTCCACCGTGGACAGGCCGCCCGACGAACCGTCGAGGGGGCGCGCCGGCGGCGCCGGCGGCGGCATGTGGTCGAAGAAGCAATCGTTTTCGTCGTACGTGACGAAGAACACGCAGCCGCTCCAGACCTCGGGGTTGCGGGTCAGGATGTCCAGCACGCGCTCCGTATACGCGCCGCCCCGGCGCGGCGACGACACTTCCGGGTGCTCGGAATCGGCCGTGGGCGCGATGATCCACGACACCTGCGGCAGCGTGCCCCGGGCCACGTCGCGGGCCAGGTCGTCGAGCGTGCGGGTCGTCAGCCCGCGTTCGCGCAGCGGCGCCTCGGCCGCGCCGCTCTCGTGTTCGCGGCGGTACTGTCTGAAGCCCGCCAGCGGGTTGTCGTGATAGTTGTCCGCCATGTCCTGGTAAATGCGCCAGTCCACCCCCGCGGCCTGCAGGCGCTCGGGGTAGGTGGTCCAGGCATAGCCTTCGCCGGCCGGCCCCAGCCGGTCGAAGGTGTTGACCAGCGCCGGGCCGCCGGCCAGCCCGGCCGGGTCGTTGGTGCCGGTCCACAGGAACAGCCGGTTCGGATTGGTGCCGGCGTGTATCGAGCAGTGATAGGCGTCGCACAGCGTGAAGGCCTCGGCCAGCGCGGTCTGGAAGGGCACGTCGGCGGCCTCGTAGGCGCCCATGCCCAGCCGGCTCTTGGCCGGCAGCCACTGGTCCATGCGGCCGTCGTTCCAGGCGCGCTGGGCGTCGTCCCAGGTATGCGGCGTGATGTAGCCCACCGGCGTGTCGGCCGCGTACTGCGCGCGCAGCGCATAGGGCCGCACGCGCGCCGCGCCGTCGGCCTGGGTCAGCACGTCGCCCGCGGCCGTGGGCGCGGGCAGCGGATCGGCAAAGCCGCGCACCCCGGGCAGGGCGCCGAAATAATGGTCGAACGAGCGGTTCTCCTGCATCAGGATCACCACGTGGCGCACGTCCCGCAGCGTGCCGCTGCGGCGGTCGGGGGCGATTTCCAGGGCGCGTGCGATCGAGGCAAACGTGGCGGCGGTGGCGGACAAGGTGTTTTCCATGGGAGCGGCGGACGATAAGGCTATCTTAAGCTGCGGCGCGGCCGAAGCCGAAAGCGCGAAGCCCCTCGCGCTGCGAGGGGCTTCGGGGGCGGCGCCTGCCTGGCGGGCGCCGCGGGCCGGTGGGCCGGATTCAGGCCGAAGGCGGAACGTAGCCCTGGGCTTCGACGTTGCCGTCTTCGAACAGGAAGCGCTCCATCTGCTGCTGCAGGTATTTGCGCGCCCGGGCGTCGGCCAGGTTCAGGCGGTTTTCATTGACCAGGCGCGTCTGGATGGCTTTCCATTCTTCCCAGGCTTCCTTGGAGATGCTTTGCCAGATGCGGGTGCCGAGTTCGCCGGGGTAGGGCGGGAAATCCAGCCCTTCGGCTTCACGCTTCAATTTCACACAGTTGATGATACGAGCCATGATTACGCTGCCGGAAAAATAAATAAGGCCTCATTTTAGCGGGCTTGGCGGTCCCTGACCGCCAAGCCCCTTCGGGCTCTGCGGTCAGGGACCGCGCCGCCTACAGTTTCTTGATGAAGACCAGGCTGTTGCGCGAACGGTTGTAGTTGTTCTGCTTTTCGCGCGGCAGGTCGGCGATGCCGCCCTGCACGAAGCCGCGCTTCATGAACCAGTGCGAGGTCCGGGTGGTCAGCACGAAGAGCCGCTTGGCGCCCGCGGCGCGCGCCCGCGATTCCATGTGGCGCAGCAGGATCTCGCCTTCGCCGGAGCCCTGCCATTCCGGGTGCACGATCAGGCAGGCCATTTCCGCCATCTGTTCCTCGGGGAAATTGTGCAGGGTGGCGCAGCCGTAGATCACGGCGTCGTGCTCCAGCACCGTGAAGTTCTCCACGTCGCGCTCGACCACGCTGCGCGGGCGCGGCACCAGCGTGCCGTCGGCCTCCAGCGGCTCGATCAGGCTGAGAATGGCGCCCACGTCGTCGATGGTGGCCGGGCGCAGATCGTCCAGCGTGTCCTCGACCACCATGGTGCCCACGCCGTCGTGGGTGAAGATCTCCAGCAGCACGCTGCCGTCCAGCGTGAAGGGCAGCAGGTGCGCGCGGGCCACGCCGCGCTTGACCGCCAGGGAGGCGCATTGCAGGAAGGCGTGGGTTTCCTCGTCCAGCGTGCCTGCGGCCAGCAGCGCGTCGGCGTCCACGCGCGCCAGTTCGGTGTCCAGCGTGCCGTCGTCGTTCATCACGCCCGGCGAGCCGGACAGGAAGATGAGCTTCTCGGCGCGCAGCGCCACCGCCACGCTGGTGGCCAGGTCTTCCATCGCCAGGTTGAAGGCGTCGCCCGTGGGCGAGAAGCCCAGCGGCGACAGCAGCACCACGGACGAGGCTTTCTCGATGGCGAACTTGAGCGCGTCGATGTCGATCTTGCGGACCTGGCCGGTGTGCTTGTAGTCGACGCCGTCGATCACGCCGGCCGGGCGCGCGGTGACGAAATTGCCGGAGATCACGCGGATGTGCGAATGCGACATGGGCGTGTTCGGCAGCCCCTGGCTGAAGGCGGCCTCGATGTCCAGGCGGATTTCGCCGGCGGCTTCCTTGGCGCATTCCAGCGCGGCGGCGTCGGTGGGCGACATGCCGCGGTCGAACTGCTGGGTGAACCCCTTCAGGCGCAGCTGCTCATTGACCTGCGGACGCGAGCCGTGCACCAGCACCAGGCGGATGCCCAGCGAGGACAGCAGCGACAGGTCCTGCACCAGCGCGTTGAGCGCGCCGGCCTGCACCAGCTCGCCGCCGAACGCCACCACGAACGTCTTGCCTCGGAACGCATGCACGTGCGGCGCCACGTCGCGGAACCATCGGACGAACTGGGCGGGCGCGAATTCTGGGGCTTCGAGGGCGGAAACGGTGTCTGGTTCCAGGTCGGGCATGATGGTGGGAGGGATTCCTGAGAGTCGTCGAGAACGCGGCCTCATGCCGCGTCATGGCGCCGTCGCGCGGACGGCGTGGCGAAATTATATGACCGCCGGGGCCTGTCCCGCAGGCCCCATCCGCGACGCGCCGCGGCCGGCCGGGGGCAGGCGGGCGCGCGAAAATTTATAATGGCGGGCTAACCGGACTATCGTACATGCCTGAATCCTCCAGCCCGCGGGCGCCCAGGGCCGCCGTGGCAAACGCGCCCCGGGCGCCGCGTCCCAAGCGGCCCATCCCCGCGGTGACCTATCCCGAAGACCTGCCCGTCAGCGCGCGGCGCCAGGAGATCGCGCGCGCCATCGCCGGCCACCAGGTGGTGATCGTCAGCGGCGAGACCGGCTCGGGCAAGACCACGCAGCTGCCCAAGATCTGCCTGGAACTCGGCCGCGGCCGCCAGAAGATGATCGGCCATACCCAGCCGCGCCGCCTGGCGGCGACCTCGGTGGCCAAGCGCATCGCCGAGGAGCTGAATACGCCCATGGGCGAGGTGGTGGGCTACCAGGTGCGCTTCAACGACCGCACCGGCCCGAACGCTTCCATCAAGCTGATGACCGACGGCATCCTGCTGGCGGAGTCGCAGCGCGACCCGCTCTTGCGCCGCTACGACACCATCATCATCGACGAGGCGCACGAACGCAGCCTGAACATCGATTTCCTGCTGGGCTACCTCAAGCAGCTGCTGCCGCGCCGCCCGGACCTGAAGCTCATCATCACCTCGGCCACCATCGACGCCGAGCGCTTCGCCCGCCACTTCGCGGCGTCCGAAGACCGGCCGGCGCCGGTCATCGAAGTCTCCGGCCGCCTGTATCCGGTCGAGGTCCGCTACCGTCCCGTGCGTGAAGAGCCGGCCGAAGGCGAGGCGCCGGCCGCCGGCAAGCCCGGGCGCGAGCGCATGTCGGGCGACGAGGAGCGCGACCTGATCGACGCCATCGTGGACGCCGTGGACGAATGCGCGCGCCACGGCCCGGGCGACGTGCTGGTGTTCCTGCCCGGCGAGCGCGAAATCCGCGAATCGGCCGAGGCGTTGCGCAAGCGCCATCCGGCCGGCACCGAGGTGCTGCCGCTGTACGCCCGGCTGTCGCAGGCCGAGCAGGAGCAGATCTTCCATCCGCGCACCAATGCGCGGCGCATCGTGCTGGCCACCAACGTGGCGGAAACCTCGCTGACCGTACCCGGCATCCGCTTCGTGGTCGACAGCGGGCTGGCGCGCGTCAAGCGCTATTCGTGGCGCAACAAGGTCGAGCAGCTGCGCATCGAGCCGGTCAGCCGCGCCTCGGCCAACCAGCGCGCCGGCCGTTGCGGCCGGGTGGGGCCGGGCGTCTGCATCCGCCTCTACGACGAGCAGGACTTCAATAACCGCGCCGCGTTCACCGATCCGGAAGTGCTGCGCTCGTCGCTGGCCTCGGTCATCCTGCGGATGAAGTCGCTGAAGCTGGACGATATCGAGCAGTTCCCGTTCGTGGAGGCGCCACCGGGGCGCGCGGTGGCCGACGGCTACCACCTGCTGCAGGAGCTGGGCGCCATCGAACTGGCCGCCGCCGCGAACGAGGACGCCGACGGCGCGCGCACCGGCGCGGCCTTCGCCCTGACCCGCACCGGCCACGAACTGGCCAAGCTGCCCGTGGACCCGCGCATCGGCCGCATGATCCTGGCCGCGCGCGAACACCAGTGCCTGGCGGAAATGCTGATCATCGCCTCGGCCCTGTCGGTGCAGGACCCGCGCGACCGTCCCATGCAGGAGCGCGAGGCGGCCGAGGCCGCGCACGCCAAGTTCGCCGACGACAAGTCGGAGTTCATCTCCTTCCTGAAGCTGTGGCGCTGGTACGGCGAACAGGTGCAGCACAAGGCCTCGCAGCGCAAGCTGGTGGCCCTGCTGCGCCAGAATTTCCTGTCGCCCATCCGGCTGCGCGAATGGCACGACGTGCACACCCAGCTTGCCGCCCTGGTGGGCGAGCAGGGCTGGCGCGTCAACCAGACCGAAGCCACGTACGAACAACTGCACCTGGCGCTGCTGTCGGGCCTGCTGGGCAATATCGGCTTCAAGAGCGACGAGGGCGGCCACTACCAGGGCGCGCGCGAGATCCGCTTCCACATCCATCCGGGCTCGCGGCTGGTGAAGAAGGCGGGGCGCTGGATCGTCGCCGCCGAACTGGTGGAGACCACCCGGCTGTATGCCCGCTGCGTGGCGCGCATCGATCCGGCCTGGCTGGAGAAGGTCGCCGCGCACCTGATCCGCCGGAACTGGTCGGACCCGCGCTGGGAGAAAAAGGCCGGCCAGGTCGTGGCCAACGAACGCGCCACGCTGTACGGGCTGGTGGTCTATTCGGGCCGGCGCATCCATTACGGCCGCGTCAATCCGGCGCACGCGCGCGAACTGTTCATCCGCCAGGCCCTGGTGCCGGGCGAGATCGACACGCGCCTGCCTTTCGTGGCGCACAACCGCAAGCTGATCGCCGGCATCGAGAAGCTGGAGCACCAGACCCGCCGTCCCGACATCCTGGTCGACGACGAGCTGATCTACGCCTTCTACGACCGCCAGCTGCCCGAAGGCATTTCGCAGACCGCCACGCTGGAGAAGTGGGTGGCGGGCCTGGACAAGGAAACGGCCGCCAAGCTGCTGCTGACGCGCGACGAGCTGATGCGGCACGAAGCGGCCGGCGTCACCACCGAGGTGTTTCCCAAGAAGGTGGAATGGCAGGGCGTGTCCATGGCCCTGGACTACCACTTCGAGCCCGGCTCGCCGCGCGACGGGGTGACGCTGTCGGTGCCGCTGTTCGCGCTCAACCAGATCGACCCGGCGCGCTGCGAATGGCTGGTGCCCGGCATGCTCAAGGAAAAGGTGCATCTGCTGCTGAAGTCGCTGCCGCAGAAGCTGCGCCGCCATTGCGTGCCGCTGCCGGATTACGCCGCCGGGTTCTACGAGCGCTGGTTCGAGCGCCTGGGCGATCCGCAGCAGGGGCTGGTGGAGGCCATCATCGCCGACATGTGGGACCAGGTGCAGGTCCGCCCGGCGGTGGGGGATTTCAAGCTGGAAACCCTGCCGGCGCACCTGTTCATGAACTTCCGCGTGGTCGACGAGCACGGCCGCATGCTGGCCGCCGGCCGCAACCTGGCGCAGCTGCGCGCCGAGTTCGGCAAGCAGGCGCAGGCCACCTTCCAGCAGCTGGCGGCCAGCGACACCCAGGTCGCGCAGGCGCTGGCGCACGAGAACCTGACTTCCTGGTCCTTCGGCCCGCTGCCGGAGATCATGGAGATCAAGCGGCGCGGCCAGTCGGTCATCGGCTATCCGGCGCTGGTCGACCGCGGCGCGCACTGCGACCTGGACGTGTTCGACGATCCGGACGAGGCCCGCAAGCACCATCGCGCCGGCCTGCTCAGGCTGTTCCGGCTGGGCCTGCGCGAACAGGTCAAGTTCCTGGAAAAGAACCTGACCGACCTGACCCGCATCAGCATGCTCTACATGACGCTGGGCACGCAGGAAGAGCTGCGCGACCAGATCATCGACTGCGCGCTGGGGCAGGCCTGCCTGGCCGAACCCTGGCCGGTCGACGCGCAGCAGTTCGAGGCGCGCCGCGCCGAGGGCAAGGGCCGGCTCGGCCTGCTGGCCCAGGAAGTGGCGCGGCTGGCGGGGGCGGTGCTGACCGAGTACGCCGCGGTGCTGCGCAAGCTGCCCCAGGCCAAGCCGCACACCGCCGCCTACGCCGACCTGCAGGCGCAGCTGGGCGCGCTGATGCCGAAATGGTTCATCCGCGACACGCCCTATGCGCAGCTGGCGCACTTCCCGCGCTACCTGAAGGCGGTGCAGGCGCGTATCGACAAGCTGCGCGCCGACCCGGCGCGCGACGCCAGGCTGGTGGGCGAGATGGCGCCGCTGCTGACGCAATACCAGCGCGCGCGGGCGGCGCTCAAGGGCGCGCCCGATCCGCGCCTGGACGAGTTCCGCTGGCTGCTGGAGGAGTTGAGGGTGGCGCTGTACGCGCAGGAGCTGCGCACGCCGATGCCGGTTTCGGTGAAACGGCTGATGAAGAGCTGGGAATCGTTGCAGCGCTAGCGCCGGCCGCGGGCGCCGGGGAGTTCCGGCGCCCGCGGGCGATTACTACAGCGCCAGGAAGCCCACGATGACCAGGGCGATCAAGCCGAACTTGGTGGCCTTGTAGACCGTGCGGTTCCAGGCCTTGAAGGCCTTGCGCTTCTGGTCGATGACCCAGTGCGCGTGCGTCAGCTTGTTGATTGCGCCGGTCTGGTCGCCGCCGTCGTTGGGCGAGCTGGCCGCCGACATCACGACCCGGCCGAACCAGCGGTTGAAGGCTTCGGCCCAGCGCCACTTCAGCGGACGCTCCACGTCGCAGAACAGGATGATGCGGTTCTGTTCGCTGCGGTTGTAAGCCTCGTGCACATAGGTTTCGTCGAACACCACGCTTTCGCCGTCGCGCCAGCTGTAGGGCTCGCCGTCGACGATGATGTGGCAGCGGTCGTCGTTGGGCGTGACCAGGCCCAGGTGGTAGCGCAGCGAGCCGGCGAACGGGTCGCGGTGGCGGTTGAGCTGGCCGCCGGGCGGCAGTTCCGCGAACATGGCGGCCTTGACCTTGGGCAGGGTCTTCAGGATGGCGACCGTCTTGGGGCAGAGCTCCTCGGCCGAGGGGTGGCGCGCGTCATACCACTTCAGGTAGAAGCGCTTCCAGCCGTATTTGAAGAAGGAATTGAAGCCGATGTCGTTGTGCGCGTCGGCGGCCTTGATGCGGCGCAGCTCGGCCATCTGCATAGCTTCCTCGCGGATGGTCTCCCAGTTGTCGTCCAGCACCTTGAGCTCGGCGATCTCGCTGGTGGTCAGGTAGGGGGTGGGCGGCACGCGCGAGGCCAGCACCATGAAGGCGTTGACCGGGGCCAGCAGGACGGAGTGATCGAGCATCTGCCGGCCCAGCGGCAGCCTGACGCGGCCGCGGAAGTGCGCAAACAGGATGGCGGCCAGCCATATCCCGGGAATTAGCCATTTCATACGTGAATCTCGTGCAGCAATCGGTGGAGCGGGGACAGGGGCTATTGTTACACAGGCGGCCGCCGACGCCCCGTTTCGCGGCGCCCGGCGCAGGGGCTTTGACCGGTACAATTCCGCCTATGTCCGAAGCCGTAACAAACCCGTCCCCATTTGTTCATCTGCGCGTTCACTCCGAGTTCTCGGTCGTGGACGGCATCGTGCGCATCCCCGACCTCATCAAGCGCGTGGCCAAGCTGGGCCAGCCCGCCGTCGCCCTGACCGATCTGTCGAACCTGTTCGGCCTGATCAAGTTCTACAAGGGCGCGCGCGGCGCGGGCGTCAAGCCCATCGCGGGCTGCGACGTGTGGCTGTCCAACGACGACGATCCCGCCAAGCCTTTCCGCCTGCTGCTGCTGGTGCGCAACCACAAGGGTTATCTCAACCTCTGCGAACTGCTCACCAAGGCCTTCCTGACCAACCAGGGCAAGGGCCGCGCGGAAATCCGGCGCGAATGGCTGCAGGGCCAGGAAGGGCTGATCGCCCTGTCGGGCGGGCGCGCGGGCGACGTGGGCCAGGCGCTGGAGGCCGGCAACGCGGTCTCGGCGCTGGCGCTGGCGCGCCAGTGGGCGCACCTGTTCCCGGGCAGCTATTACATCGAACTGCAGCGCGCCGGCATGGACGGCGACGAGGCCTATACCCAGGCCGCAATGCGGCTTGCCTCCGAGGCCGGCCTGCCGGTGGTGGCCACGCATCCGGTGCAGTTCCTGGATGCATCCGAATTCCAGGCGCACGAGGCCCGGGTCTGTATCGCCGAAGGCGAGATCCTGGCCAATCCGCGCCGCGTGCGCCGCTTCAGCAAAGAGCAGTACCTGCTCAGCTCCGAGGAAATGGCGCGGCGCTTCGCCGA
Organism: Achromobacter sp. MUI-25009338; assembly: GCF_057359325.1. NCBI lineage: Bacteria > Pseudomonadati > Pseudomonadota > Betaproteobacteria > Burkholderiales > Alcaligenaceae > Achromobacter > Achromobacter sp. MUI-25009338. The sequence goes on along the minus strand of NZ_CM170627.1, from coordinate 3,992,848 downwards.
CGTGCCCTCGGCGCTGGCCAACACGGTGGAAATCGCCAAGCGCTGCAACCTCAGCCTGGTGCTGGGCAAGCCGCGCCTGCCCAATTTCCCCACGCCCGAAGGCGTGTCGCTGGACGACTACCTGGTGCAGTTGTCGGAAGAGGGCCTGGAAAAGCGCCTGCGCTTCCTGTTCCCCGACGACGCCGAACGCGAGTCCAAGCGCGAGCAGTACTACGAACGCCTGCGCTGGGAGTGCAAGACCATCATCCAGATGGGCTTTCCCGGCTACTTCCTGATCGTGCAGGACTTCATCAACTGGGGCAAGAACAACGGCGTGCCGGTGGGGCCGGGGCGGGGCTCGGGCGCCGGCTCGCTGGTGGCCTACGCGCTGGGCATCACCGACCTGGACCCGATCCGCTATGACCTGCTGTTCGAGCGCTTCCTGAATCCCGAGCGGGTCTCCATGCCCGACTTCGATATCGACTTCTGCCAGGACAACCGCGAACGGGTCATCGACTACGTCAAGGAAAAATACGGCCGCGCCGCCGTCAGCCAGATCGCCACGTTCGGCACGCTGGGCGCCAAGGCCGTGGTGCGCGACGCGGGCCGCGTGCTGGACATGCCCTATATGTTCTGCGACGGCCTGTCCAAGCTGATCCCGTTCAACCCGATGGACCCCTGGTCGCTCGAACGCACCCTGAAGGAAGAGCCCGCCTTCAAGGACCGCTACGACCAGGAAGAGGAAGTGCGCGCGCTGGTCGACCTGGCCCAGCCGCTCGAAGGCCTGACCCGCAACATCGGCATGCACGCCGGCGGTGTGCTGATCGCGCCCGGCAAGCTCACCGACTTCTGCCCGCTGTACTGCCAGCCGGGCCAGGAGAACAGCGCCGTCTCGCAGTTCGACAAGGACGACGTCGAGGCCGCCGGCCTGGTGAAGTTCGACTTCCTGGGCCTGCGCAACCTGACCATCCTGGACTGGGCCGTGCGCTACGTGCGCCAGTTCAACGAGGACAAGCGCGACTTCGACGTGATGGCGCTGGCGCTGGACGATCCGGCGGCCTACAAGATCCTGTGCGACGCCAACACCACCGCCGTGTTCCAGCTGGAATCGCGCGGCATGAAGGAGCTGCTCAAGAAGCTGCGGCCCAACACCTTCGAAGACATCATCGCCATGCTGGCCCTGTACCGTCCGGGGCCGCTCGAATCCGGCATGGTGGACGACTTCGTCAACCGCAAGCACGGCCGCGCGGCCGTGGACTATTTCCACCCGGACCTGGAAGCGACCCTCAAGAGCACCTACGGGGTCATCGTCTACCAGGAACAGGTGATGCTGATCTCGCAGATCATCGGCGGCTATTCGCTGGGCGGCGCCGACCTGCTGCGCCGCGCCATGGGCAAGAAAAAGCCCGAGGAAATGGCCAAGCACCGCGAACTGTTCGAGAAAGGCGCCAAGGAAAAAGGCCACGATCCGGACCTGGCGGTCAAGCTGTTCGACCTGATGGAGAAGTTCGCGGGCTACGGCTTCAACAAGTCGCACTCGGCCGCGTACGCGCTGATTTCCTACCAGACGGCCTGGCTCAAGGCCTACCATCCCACCGAGTTCCTGGCCGCCACCATGTCCTCCGACATGGACGACACCGACAAGGTCCAGACCTTCTGCCGCGACGCCCAGGAAAACGGCGTCGAAGTGCTGCCGCCGGACGTCAACTTCTCGGGCTACCGCTTCGAGCCGGTGGCCGACAAGCACACCAAGAACGGCAAGCCGCCGCGCACCATGCGCTACGGCCTGGGGGCGGTCAAGGGCACCGGGCAGGGCGCGGTCGAGGACATCCTGCGCGCGCGCAAGGAAGGCGGCCCGTTCCAGAACCTGTTCGACTTCTGCCGCCGCGTCAGCAAGCACGCGGTCAACCGGCGCACCATCGAAGCGCTGATCAAGGCCGGCGCGTTCGACACCATCGAGCCCAACCGCGCGGCCATGCTGGCCTCGGTGCCCACCGCCATGGAGGCGGCCGAGCAGGCCGCGCGCAGCGCCAACCAGGCCTCGCTCTTCGGCGACGACAGCAGCGACGTGGTGGCCGGCGAACTGGCCAAGGTCGCGCCCTGGGACCTGCACAAGAAGCTCACCGAGGAAAAGACCGCGCTGGGCTACTACTACAGCGGCCACCTGTTCGATCACTGGCGCGACGAAGTGCGCCGCATCGTGCCGATGCAGCTGGCCCGCGTCGAGCCGCAGCGCGACCTGCAATGGATGTGCGGCGTGCTGGCCAGCGTGCGCGTCATGATGACGCGGCGCGGCAAGATGGTGTTCGCCGTGCTCGACGACGGCACCGCGCAGGTCGAGATCTCGGTCTTCAACGAACTCTACGAAAAGCACCGCAACCGCCTGCGCGAAGACCAGCTCGTCATCGTGCAGGGCAAGGTCAGCAACGACGATTACTCCGGCGGCATGCGCATCGTTGCCGAGCAGCTCTACGACCTGCAGCTGGCCCGCGAGGCCCGCGCCAAGTCGTTGCGCGTCAAGCTCAACGGCAGCGCCGACGCCGCGCGCCTGCGCCAGATGCTGAACCCGTTCCGCGCCGAGCCCGAGAACGGCATTCCCGGCGTGCCGGTGGACATCGTCTACTCCAAGAACAATTTCCTGTGCACGGTCCGGCTGGGCGAAGAATGGCGCGTCCGCATGGCCGACACCTTGCTGGCGAACCTCAACGAATGGACCAAGCCCGACGGGGTGGAGGTGACCTACTGATGCCCCTGCGTATTGTTCACTCGGAGGCCGCCACCAGCTTCGGCGGCCAGGAAGGGCGGATCTTCAAGGAAATGACCGCCATGCGCGCGCGCGGCCACCACATGGAGGCCATCTGCCAGCCCCAGGCGCTGCTGGCCGAACGCCTGTCGGAAGCGGGCTTCGCCGTGCACACGCTGGAAATGGACGGCGTGGCCAACTACATCAAGGGCGTGGCCACCATCCGCGGCATCCTGCGCGAGGGCCGGTTCGACGTGCTCAACACGCACAGCCGGCGCGACACGGTGATCGCCGCGGCCGCGGCCCGGCTGGCCGGCACCCCGCTCATCGTGCGCACCCGCCACTTGTCCAACAAGGTCGGCTCGCTGTGGTCCTATACCCGCCTGCCGCACCGCGTCACCACGGTCAGCGACCACGTGCGCCAGCACCTCATCGAGCGCGGCGTGCCCGCCGAGAAAGTGGCCACGGTCTATTCGCCCATCGTGCTGCCGCCGCCGGTCGAGCGTTCCACGCTGCGCGAGGAGCTGGGCCTGGCCGATGACGACATCGTGGTCGGCTGTGTGGCCGTGATGCGCGCCACCAAGGGCCACAAGGACCTGATCGACGCGATCGCGCCGCTGATGGCCAGCCGCCCCAAGCTGCACCTGGTGTTCGTCGGCGGCGGCTCGCCCGTGTTCGAGCAGACCCAGGCCTATGTGGTGGAACTGGGGCTGCAGGACCGCATCCACCTGATGGGCATGCGGCGCGACGTGCCCAACCTGCTGGCCGGCTTCGACCTGTTCGCGCTGGCCACCCAGCAGGAAGCGTCCGGCACGGTGTACGTCGAGGCGCAGGCCAGCGGCCTGCCCGTCATCGGCACCGACGTCGGCGGCGTGTCCGAGATGTTCCGCGACGGCGAGACCGGCATTCTGGTGCCGCCCAAGGACCCCGAGGCCCTGAGCGCCGCGCTGGTGCGCCTGATCGACGACGCCGGCCTGCGCCGCCGCATGGGCGAGGCCGGACGCAGAATGGTCTGGGACGAGGGCGTGTTCTCGCCCGCGCGCCTGGCCGAAACCACCGAGGCCGTCTACACCCGATGGCTGGCGGAGCGCGCCGGATGAACGCGCCCAACGTTCCGGTGCTGATGTACCACCACGTCACGCCGGCCGGCGGCATGATCGCGGCGACGCCCGACGTATTCGAGGCGCAGATCGCGCGCCTGGCGCGCGCCGGCTACCAGTCGCTGTCGGCCGCGCAGTTCGCGGCCTACCTGGCCGGCGGCGAGGCGCCCGAGCGGTCGGTGCTCATCACCTTCGACGACGGCTACCTGAACAACTGGGTGCATGCGCATCCGGTGCTGGCGCGCCACGGCATGCGCGCGCTGCTCTTCACCATCACGGGCTGGATCGGCGACGGCCCGGTGCGCCCGCACGCCGGGCAGGGCGGCCCCTTGCCCGCCACCCCGGATCACGACGCCTGCAAGCAGCTGGTGGCGGCGGGGCGGGCCGACGAAGCCATGCTGCGCTGGAGCGAGATCGAGGCCATGCAGGCCGCCGGCACCTTCGAATTCCATTCGCATACCCACACCCACACCCGCTGGGACAAGGTCTGCGGCGCGGACATCGAGGCCAAGCGCGCGCGCATCGCCCAGGAACTGCAGGACTCGCGCGACACGCTGATGCGCCGGCTGGGCTCGGTCAGCGACCACCTCTGCTGGCCGCAAGGCTATTTCGACGACGACTACGTGGCCGCGGCCCGCCAGGCCGGATTCCGCCACCTGTACACTACCGACCCTTTCGGCCAGAACGCGCCCGGCGCAGACCCCGAGCACATCTACCGTTTCGCGGTGCGCAACCAGGGCGGAAGCTGGCTGAACCGGCGCATCTGGCTGTCGCGCGACCCTTTCTGGGGGCCGCGCTTCCATGCCTGGAAGGCCTGGAAAAAGCGTCTTAGGAATCGCCGATGAAGCTATCCGTCATCATCATCACCAAGAACGAAGCGGCCAATATCGCCGCCTGCCTCAAGTCCGTGGCCTTCGCCGACGAGTTCATCGTGGTCGACTCGGGCAGCACCGACGGCACCGTGGAACTGGCGCAGGCGCTGGGCGCGCGCGTGGAAATCACGTCGGACTGGCCGGGTTTTGGGCCCCAGAAGAACCGCGCGCTGGACCTGGCGACGGGGGATTGGATACTGTCCATCGACGCCGACGAACGCGTGACGCCGGAGCTGGGCCGGGAAATCCAGGAAGCGCTGCGCGCCCCGCGGGCCGACGCCTACGAGATCGCGCGCCTGTCGAATTTCTGCGGCCGCGACATCCGCCACAGCGGCTGGTGGCCCGACTACGTGCTGCGGCTGTTCAAGCGCGGCACGGCGCGCTTCACGGACGCCGCCGTCCACGAGCGGGTGGTGCCGGCTCAGGGCCAGCCCCTGCGGATGCGCGGCTATTTCCAGCACTATCCGTACGACAACCTGGAGGCCCTCATCACCAAGGTCAACCGCTACTCGTCGGACGCCGCCGCCATGATGTACGCCAAGGGCAAGCGCACGTCGGTCTTCGGCGCGCTGGGGCACGGCTTCTGGACCTTCGTGCGGATCTACCTGATCCGGCGCGGGTTTCTCGACGGCAAGCACGGCCTGGTGCTGGCCGTCACCGCGGCCGCGGGCAGCTTCTTCCGCTATTCGAAGCTGATGTTCCTGGCCGAAAAGCAAAAGTGAAGATCCTCTACACCAACTTCCACGGCCGCAACGGCGGCGGCCACGTGACCTACATCATCAACCTGGCCCGCGCGCTGGCGGGCAGCCACCAGATCACGGTCGCCACGCCCGAGGGCAGCCGGCTCTACCGCCAGGCCCGCGCCATCGCCGGCGTGACGGCGGTGCCGATGCAATATACGTCCCGTCCGGCCGCGCTCTTCGGCGAGCGCGCGCAGCTGCGGCGCCTGATCCGCGAAGGCGGTTTCGACCTCATCCACTGCAACGGCTCGGCCGACCACAAGCAGGTCATGTTCGCCACGCTGGCCCTGCCGCGGCGCCCGCGCATCGTCTTCACCAAGCACAACGACCACCCGGTGACCAGCCTGGGCAACTGGCTGCGCGCTCGCCTGGCCACCGACCACAGCATCGCGGTCAGCGACTACGTGCACGGCCTGATGTCGCGCTCGCCCTACCGCAGGCATCCCATCACCACGATCCGCCACGGCATCGACACCGACTATTTCGCCCCGCCCGAGCCGGCCGGCCTGGACGAACTGCGCGACCGCATCTTCGGGCCGGGCTGGCAGGGCAAGCTGCTGCTGGGCAGTTCCGGCGGCACCGATTACGACAAGGGCTGGCTGGACCTGGTGGCCGCGGCCGCGGCGCTGCCGCCGGCCGACCGCGCGCGGGTGCTGCTGATGGTGGCCGGCGATCCGCCCTCCGAGGCCAAGCTCGCGCGGGTGCGGGAGCTGGGCATGATCGACCAGGTCCGCTTTCCGGGCCTGCTCGACGACGTGCGGCCGGCGCTGGCGGCCTGCGACGCCGGCTTCGTGCTGTCCTACCGCGAGGCGCTGTCCTTCGCCTGCCGCGAAATCATGGGCCTGGGTCTGCCGGCCCTGATCAGCGACGTCGGCGGCCTGCCCGAGAACGTCACCGACGGCGAGGACGGCTGGATCGTGCCGGTGCGCGACGTCCCGGCCATGACCGCGCGCCTGCGCTTCATGCTGGACAACCCGCAAGCCGTGCGCGCCATGGGCGCCCGGGCGCGCGAGACTGCCGTGCGCGATTTCAACCTGGCGCGTTTCGCCGACGCAACACTGGATGTTTACCGGCGCGCCTTGGGGTAAAACAGGACCAGGCAGCCGGCGCTGCCCCGTCCTCTTTCCCGTGGTGTCCCCGTATAATTCCGGGCTATGTCTATCCCCATACTCATGTACCACCAGATCGGCGAGCCCAACCCCAAGGGCACGCCGTATCGCGGGCTGACGGTACACCCCGCCAGCTTCGCCCGCCAGATGCGCTGGATGCGCCGGCTGGGCTATCGCGGCCTGTCGATGCGGGACGTCATGCCCTACGTGCGCGGCGAGCGCCAGGGCAAGGTATTCGGCATCACCTTCGACGACGGCTACCGCAACGTGCATCACAACGCGATGCCGGTGCTGAGCGAGCTGGGCTTTACCGCCACCAACTATTTCGTGGCGCACCAGTTCGACGGCGGCAACGTATGGGACCTGCAAAAAGGCATTCCGTTTTCGGCCCTCATGACCGTCAACGAAATGCGGGAATGGGCGCAGGCCGGCAACGAGGTCGGCTCGCACACGCTGGACCACGTGCATCTGCCCGAAATGTCGCCCGACGAGGCGCGGCGCCAGATCGTCCAGTCCAAGGAAGAACTGGAACAGGCGCTGGGCGCGCCGGTCACCGCCTTCTGCTATCCCTACGGCGATCACGGCCCGGAACACCGGGCCATGGTGCGCGAGGCCGGCTACGACAACGCCACGCTCACGCAGCGCGGCCTGGCGGCGGCCAGCGACGATCCCTACGGCCTGCCGCGGGTGACGGTGGCGCGGTCCACCAACATCGTTCGATTCCTGCAGAAGTGTCTGACCCGGTATGAAGACACCCGCCGGCGCCGCTGAGCGGCGGCTACGCATCGCGCTGCTGGTCGACCGCTTCGGCAATCGCTTCGGAGGCGCGGAAGCCTATGGCGTGGAGCTGATGCGGGTGCTCGGCCAGCGCCACGACGTCTCCGTGGTGGCGCGCGACTTCGATAGCGACCTGCCGTTTTCCTTCCTGCCGGTGCGCTTTCCGGTCTGGCTGCCCAGCTGGATGCGGGTGCTGTATTTCGCCTGGCGCGCCGACCGGCTGACCCGCGGGCGCTACGACATCGTGCATTCGCACATGAACGGCTGGGCGGGCGAGATCCAGGTCATGCACGTCACGCCCGTGCGCTACAACCGCCTGACCCGCGCCCGGCCGCTGCAGCGCGTGGCCGCCTGGCTCAGCCCGCGCCTGGCCACCTATCTGCTGCTGGAAAAACTGCGCGTGCGCAGGGCGCCGGCGCGCCGCGTGGTCGCGGTGTCCGGCCTCATCATGGAGCAGCTGCACCGCAGCTACGGTCCGCAGCTGCCGGTGGACATCATCGCGCCGGGCGTCAAGCTGCCCACGGCCGAGCAAAAGCAGGGGCGCGACGACACCCGCGCCAGCCTGGGCTGGGACGCCGACACCATCGGCTGCCTGCTGGTGGCGCGCAATCCGCTGCGCAAGGGGCTGCCGGCGCTGCTCGACGCGCTGCGCCAGCTGCCGCCGCGCTACCGGCTGCTGGTGGTGGGCGCCGACCAGCCCACCCGCGACCGCGTGCGCGCCGCCGGCGCCATCGCAGGCCGCGTCACGCTCATCGATCCCACGCCCGACGTGGCGCGCTATTTCAGCGCGGCCGACATCTACGCCCATCCCACGCTGAACGACAGCTACGGCATGGCGCCGCTGGAAGCCATGTCGCACGGCCTGCCCGTGGTGGTCAGTTCGCCGGCGTACTGCGGCTTCGCGCAGTACCTGTCGGCCGGCAAGGACGCGCTCATCCTGCAGGACCCGCGCGACGGCGCGCAACTGGCGCAGGCGCTGGAGCGCCTGGGTTCCGAACCCGAGCTGCGCGCGGCGCTGGCCGAGCGCGGCCTGGCGATCGCCTGCGAGCAGAGCTGGGAAGCGGTGGCGGCGCGCTACGAGGCGCTGTATCGGAAAGTGCTGGTCGAGCGCGGGTGAACGGGCCGGCCCGGCTACACCCGGGCCACTTCGATCCACAGCCGCGTCATGACGACGTGGCGCACCAGGTCGTACAGATGCGCGGGCGCGGCGGCCGGGACCAGCACGCGGCGGATCAGGGCGCTCAGGTCCACGCGTATGCAGGGCGGCCTGGCGGCGGCGGAACGATGCCGGGCGATCGCGCGCAGGCGGATGCGGCCGCGCGCCGGGCTGTCGATATGGATTTCCGCGGCCTCAGGGCTCAGCACCGCATCGCGCAGGGCCTCCAGCGTGCTGCAGACATAGATGCCGGAGGTGTCGCCGGCGTCGTGCTGCGGACCGTTGCGCCATTCCAGCGTGCCGAGCAGCGCGGCGCCCGCGGCGGGCTCGGGCGGCTCGAACCGCAGATGGCTGAATTCGAGCAGCTCCATGAACTCGATGAATGGCAATCTGCGCATCAGGACCTGTTCGCGCGGCCTTGCGATGGCGGAAATCCCCACGACTTTCTCCCGAGAACAAGGCGCGCAAGCGCCGGGCAGGCCCTTGCGCGCCGGCCTGCCGAGGCTAGCGGGCCTGCGCCGCCTCCAGCGCGCGCACCCGCTTCTTGTCGCGCACGGCCGAAAAGATCAGCCAGACCGCGAGCGCGCCGATGGCATAGATGAAGCCCGCGCTGATGGGGCGGTCCACGAAAATGGCCATGTCCCCGCGCGACAGCAGCAGCGCCCGGCGGAAATTCTCCTCGACCATCGGCCCGAGCACGAAGCCCAGCAGCAGGGGGGCAGGGGAGAAGCGCAGCTTGAGGAACAGATAGCCGACCAGGCCCAGGGCAAGCACCATGCCCACGTCGAAGAGCGCGTTGTTGGTGCTGTACACCCCGACGCACACGAAGAACAGCGCCGACGGAAACAGGTACTTGTACGGCACCTTCAACAGGCGCGCCCACATGCCGATCAGCGGCAGGTTCATGACCACCAGCAGCACGTTGCCGATCCAGAAGCTGGCGATCAGGCCCCAGAACAGGTCGGCGTGCTCGGTCACCATCTGCGGGCCGGGCTGTATGCCGTGGATGATCAGCGCGCCCAGCATCAGCGCCATGACGGAGTCGCCCGGAATCCCCAGGCTCATGGTGGGAATGAAGCTGGTCTGCGCGGCCGAGTTGTTCGCCGCTTCCGGTCCCGCGATCCCTTCGATGGCGCCGTTGCCGAAGCGCTGCGGCGTCTTGGACACGCGCTTCTCGATGGCGTAGGACATGAACGAGGCGATGGTCGCGCCGGTGCCGGGAAGTATGCCCAGCACGGCGCCGATGGCGCTGCCGCGCACCACCGGCATGGCCGATTGCCGGATGTCGCCCGGTTCGGGCCGCACCGACATCTTGACCTGGGTGCCCACGGTGGTCGCCTTGCCGATGCGGTTGACGTTGGCGAAGAAGTCCGCCAGGCCGAACAGCCCCATCGCCAGCGCCACCAGCTGTATGCCGTCGCTGAGTTCGATCACGTTGAAAGCGTAGCGGATGGTGCCGGTGTTGACGTCGGTGCCCACCACGCCCAGCAGCAGGCCCAGGAACACCATGGCCACGCCCTTGACCGCGGACCCCTTGGCCAGCGTCGCGCCGGCGAACAGGCCCAGCATCATCATCGAGAAATACTCGGCCGGCCCGAACTTGAAAGCCACTTCGACCAGCAGCGGCGAGAACAGGATCATGACCATGATGCCGGCGCTGGCGCCGACGAAGGAAGCCATGACCAGCATGAACAGGGCCGATCCCGATTTGCCCTTGCGCGCCAGCGGGTTGCCGTCCAGACAGGTGACGGCGTGCGAAGGCGTGCCCGGCAGGTTCAGCAGTATGCAGGTGATGCCGCCGCCGTACTGCGCGCCGTAATAGATGCCGGCCAGCATCATGAGCGCCGCGACCGGCGTCATGGCGTAAGTGAGCGGCAGCAGGATGGAAATGGCGGCGAGCACGCCCATGCCCGGCAGCACGCCGATCATGTTGCCCATGAACACGCCGAACAGGGACCACAGCAGGTTGTTCCACTGAAAGGCGACGGAAAACCCTTGCAATACGTTGTCGAATAGATCCATGGCTCAACCCCAGCGCAGCATCGGGAACTGCAGCTGCAGCCCCCAGGAAAACACGATGGCGCCGAAGACCGTCATCGCCGTGGCCAGTATGGCGGCCGATTTGACCGAGTTCGACGTGTCTCCCATCGCCGAGACGAACACCAGCGCGAACGTGGCCGGCAGAAAGCCCAGGTAGCTGCCCAGCACGATGAACAGCGCGATGCCGGCGGCGATGCATGCCATGCCGCGGATACGGTCGCGCCGCGCAGGCTGCGGCAGATGGTCGTTGACCAGGTCTTCCTGGAGCTCGTCGGGATCGGGCGCGAGCGGAATCAGCAAGCCCAGCGCGACCAGGAAACATCCCACCAGGAATGGAAAGTATCCCGGCCCCATGCGGGCCAGTTCGCCGATGCTGTATGAAGTGGCTTCGAGTATGGTCAGCGCGCCGCAGAGCGCGATGAACGCGCCTCCCCACAGATCGCGCTTTCTGGAAAATATGGTGCTGCCCACGGCGTGCTCCCCTTTTTTGTTGACGACATGCTCCGGCGTGCAGCCGCGCATGCCCGAGTAGTCGGCACTTTAGGAAGACCGGCTTCCAATTCGCTTTCAGCAAACAGACGGAAAAATCCGGGATAACCATGAATGGGAAAGCGGGGCGCGACGCCGTGTTGCCGCCCGTGAACATCGTGAACATCGCGATGTTCACGAAAGTGAACAAGCGCGGGCCGCGCAAGGGCCGGCGCCGCTGCTGGCACGGGATTTGCCGGGCGCCGTCCCGCTTGCCAAAACTTGCATGTCCAAGGGCCATTGCGGGCGCGGCATAATCCCTGTTTCGTCGTTCGCCGCCGCCCGCCATGCTTCGCCTGCCGCTCACCACCAGAATTCCGCTCGCGGTCTCGCTGCTTTTTCTCGTGATCTCGGCCGCGCTCATCTCGCTGGCCCTGCACGGCCTGTCGCGCCAGTTCGACCGCCAGATCGACAATCTCGGCCAGGTGTATCTGGACGGACTCTCGGCGGCGGTCCTGCCGGCGGTGCTGGCCAATGACGCGGACCAGATGGTGGAGGTGCTCCACCGCGCGCTGGACACGCACCTGGGCGTGGTCGACAGGACGCTCGCCGTCGTGGCCCCCGGCCAGCGCGTGCTTGCCCACGTCGCCCGCTATCCGGAAGTCGAGCCGGTGCCGCTGGCCTCGATCGCGCAGCCCGCGGGCGCCTTGCTCGGCGCCGGCGCCAATGGCGTGTGGACCTGGCGGCTGCTCGACGCCGAACGGCCGCAGCTCGGCAGCCTCGTCGCCAACCTGGACGTCGGCGACTTCCAGCGGCAGCGCGCCGAGCTGGCCCTGGAGCTGGTGCTGGTCGGCCTGGTCGTCAGCCTGCTCGGCGCGCTGGTCTGCTACGGCATGGCGCGGCGCCTGCAGCGGCCCATCACCTCGCTGACCCAGGCGCTGCGCGCCGCGCGCGCGGACCGGCCGCAGACCATGGCCTTGCGCACCACGGACCCGGAGCTGGCCGAACTCATCGCGGCCTACAACTGGATGGCGCAGAGCGCGCGCGAGCGCGAAGCGCTGGCGCAAAGGCAGGCGCGCCTGGAACGCGAAGCCGTGCTTGGCCGCATGTCGGCGGCGCTGGCGCACGAAGTGCGCAATCCGCTGGGCGGCCTGCGCACCGCGGTCCAGACGCTCAGGCAGTTCGGCGAACGCCGCGAGGTGCGCGACGAGTCGCTGGATTTCATCGAGCGCGGCGTGCAGGCCCTGCAGGCCGTGGTCGACGCGAGCCTGCGCACCTTCCGCCCCGGCGAAGCGCTGCTGCGCGCCGAGGACATCGCCGACATACGCCTGCTGGTCAGCGCGCAGGCGGACAATCGCGGCGTCGGCGTCGCGCTGCATTGCGACGGGATGGACGCGGCGGCGACCTTGCCGCTGCCCGCCGCGACCGTGCGCCAGCTGCTGCTCAACCTGGTGCTGAACGCCATCGCGGCCTCGCCCGCGGGTGCGCAGGTGCGGGTCTGCGCGCGGGCGCGCGGCCAGGCGCTCGCGCTGCACGTTTGCGACGGCGGCGCCGGCCTGCCCGCCTGCGCCATGCAGGCCTTGCGGGGCGGCCAGGCCGGCGGCGACGGCATCGGCCTTCGGGTGTCCGCCGATCTCATCAAAACCATGCAGGCGCGCCTGCGCGTGACGCGGCATCGCGCCGGCACGCGCATTTCGGTGCGCCTTCCCTTTCTACCGCCGGAGGCCCGTGGTGAATGACATCCAGGTTCTGCTGATCGAGGACGACATGGTGCTGGGCGGCGCCTTGCTGCAGCGCCTGCGGCTCGAAGGCATCGCCGCCCAGTGGGTGCAGAGCTGCGCGCAGGCCGTGGAGATTTTCCGCCGCACGCGCATCCGGCCGGCGTTCGTGCTGGCCGACATCCGCCTGCCGGACGGCTCGGGCGAGGACCTGTACCGCCGCCTGATTCCGTACCTGGCGCAGACCACCGTGGTGTTCGCGACCGCCTATGGCGATATCGCCCAGGCCGTGCGCCTGGTCGCGGCCGGCGCCAACGATTACCTGACCAAGCCGTACGACGCCGACACGCTGATCGCGCGCATCCGCGCGGTGCTGGCCGCGCAGCCCGACAGCGCCGGCGCGCAGGTATTGGAGAACCCGTTCGCCCTGGACCATTCGACCGCGGCGCTGGCGCAGGAACTCGAACGCCTGGCCCCGAGCGCGCTGCCGATACTGTTCGAAGGCGAAACCGGCGCCGGCAAGGACCGCGCGGCCCGCTATTGCCACTGGCGCTCCGCGCAGGCCGCGGGGCCGTTCGTCGCCGTCAATTGCGCCGCCCTGGCCTCCGACCTGGTCGAAAGCGAGCTGTTCGGCCATGCCAGAGGCGCGTTCAGCGGCGCCAGCGCGGCCCGCGAGGGCCTGTTTTCGCAGGCCTCGGGCGGCACGCTGTATCTGGACGAGATCGCCGAACTCAGCCCCAAGGCGCAGGCCGTCCTGCTGCGGGTGCTGGAAAACGGGGAATACCGGCCGCTGGGCGAATCCGGCAGCCGCCGGGCCGACTGCCGCATCCTGGCCAGCACCTGCAGCGATCTCGACGCGGCGCTGGCGCAGGGCGCCATGCGCGCCGACCTGTTCTACCGGCTGGCCGTCGCCCGAGTCGCGCTGCCGCCGCTGAGAAACCGTCCGGGCGCGCTCGCCGCGCTGGCCCAGGCCATCCTGGGCGAACAGAACGCCGCCGACGTCCGGCTCGCCGACGACGCGCTCGCCGCCCTGGCCGCCCACGACTGGCCCGGCAACATCCGCGAAATGCGCAACCGTATCGCCCGCGCCATCGTCATGGCCGACCGCCGCACGCTGTCGGCCAGCGACCTGTTTCCCGAAAGAAAACTCAATGACGAGAGCCCGGTGCTGGCCGTCACCCGCCTGGACGCCGAACAGCGCGCCATCCAGCAGGCCATCTCCGAGTCGGGCGGGCATATGGGCCTGGCGGCGAAACGGCTGGGAATATCCAGAACCACGCTCTGGAAGAAACTCCGCACGCGAGCGTCCCGGGACGCGGAAACGGAGGAACCGTAGGCTGGGTGCAGCGCGAGATTTCCTGAACAAGAACCCACTGTTCAGCGCGCGAAACCCATCACCCCCCCGGCCGGGTCGCCCGCTCCAACTCCCCCAGCCAACGGATCGCATGCCCCCGATCGGCGCCGCACATCTCCGCCTGGGGCTGCAGGCCGCCGCAGAAATCCGGGCGCGACGGCAGGCCGAAGATGGCGCAGCGCATGTCCGGCAGCAGCTGGACGCAGGGCACGCCGGCCGGCTTGCCCTGGGGCATGCCGGGAATCGGGCGGGTGATGGACGGCGCGATGCAGCAGGCGCCGCAGCCGGGCCGGCAGTCCAGCGGGGCCGCGCTCAGACCCATCCGCGCAGCCAGTAGACGAACAGGCCCGCGTATTCCTTGATGATGGAGCGGCTGGCGTCGAACGTGCGCTGGTCGGGCAGCCACAGCGGCAGCGAGCCGTCGGCCGGCGCCACGATCTGCGGCGGGGTGGGGGCGGCGATGGCCTGCACGCCCTGCTTGGAGAAGGCCGCCATGGCGCGCGGCATGTGCAGCGCCGAGGTCACCAGCAGGATCTTGCCGATGCCGCGGGCCTTGAGCTTGTCTTCGGTGAGCGCGGCGTTCTCGTAGGTGGTGCGGCTGGAGTTCTCCAGGATCAGCGCCGATTCCGGCACGCCCTGCTGGCGGATGTTGTGGGCCATGCCGCGGGCTTCGCTCACGTCGCCCTCGAGCGCGCCGCCGGACAGCAGCACCTTGGGCGCGCGGCCGGCCAGATAGAGTTCGGCGGCCGTGTCGATGCGCACGATGGCCGTGCTTTTGTCGTAGGGCAGGAACCAGTTGGCGCGGCCGTTGGCGGTGTTGCCGCCCAGCACCACGATGGCGTCGGCGGTGGGGGATTGCTCGGGCGGCAGGTGGGGGTAGCGGGATTCCAGCGCGCCGCCCAGCCATAGCGAGGTCGCCGGCAGCGACCAGGCCAGCGCCCACAGCAGGCCGGCCGCGATCAGCGCGCCGCCGGTCTTGCGCAGCCGGAACAGGCCCAGCACCAGGCCCACGGCGACCAGGGCCATGCACAGGTTGGCGGGGATGATCAGATTCGCGAGATAACTCGAAAGAGGCATTTACAGTCCTGATTACTACGTCTCGTGCAGCAGGCTTGTGGCTTGCTGCACGGCTTGCTCGACCGACGGCCAGGCGTTGTCCGTGCCGAGGCAGACCGCCCGCGGCGACCACGGGCCGGTGCGTCCCGGCCGGGTCACGCCGAACAGGGTCAGCTCCCGCGCGGCGGCGGCCGCGGCGACGTGGGACACGCCCGAATCGTTGCAAATCACCAACGCCGCGCTGGCCGTCAGCGCCGCGAAGGCGCCCAGGGAAAGCGGCGGCAGCAATTGCGCCGTCGGGGCATTGCGCCGGGCCTCCTCGGTTTCGGCCGGAGGGGGGCACATTACCACGGTATGGCCCTCGGCCTGGAGGGCGCGGGTAAGTGTATCGAATCCCGGCCAGACCTTGATCCTGCCCTTGTGCAGGCCGGTGGCGGTGGGCGCGATCAGGACGAAGCGGCGGCCGGCCAGCCCGGCGGCTTCCAGGGCCTGGGCGGCGGCCTCGCGGTGCGCGGCGGTCAGGGGCAGGTCCAGGGTCGGGCCGGGATCGGCCGGGCCGGCGGGCAGGCCCCAGCGCTTCAGGGCCTCGCGGGTCAGGTAATGCCAGGACTGGACCGCGTGCAGGGAGTCGTCGGGCTTGGTCACCGGCCAGCGCAGCAGGAAGCTGCGGCCGTCGTCGCGGTAGCCCGCCGAGGGCAGGCCGGCCAGCCGGAACACCAGGGCGCTGGACAGCGAATCCGGCAGCAGCAGGCCGCGGGCATGCCGGCCCTGGGCGCCCAGGGCGCGCCGGTGGGCGCTGACGGCGGCGCGGTCGGGGCCGACCTTGCCCCGCATCGGGATGAAATCCTGCTTGGCCACCCCGTCGAGCAGGTCGCGCGCCCACGGGCGGGCGCAGATCACCAGGGGCAGCCCGCTGGCGTGCAGGGCGCGCAGGCTGGGCAGGCTCATGCAGACATCGCCCACCCAATTGGGCAGCCGGACGTACAAACAACTGATATCGGACATGGAGGGGCGCAGGGCGCGTTAGGGCTAAGCGGGGCGCAACCGGCGGCGCGTGTGCGCGCAGCCGGTACAATTCTCGCCACAATTGTATAAAAGCGAGTGATCCCTTTGAATTCTGCCGCACGCCATGCGCCCGCGGGCTCCCAGCCTGTCAAAGCCGAACTCTGGAGGCGGATCTACAGCCGCGTGGGCTCTTACTGGAAGGGCTTGCTGCTGGCCATCCTGCTGATGGCGGGCGCGGCCGCCACCCAGCCCGTCCTGGCCGTCATCATGAAGCCCTTGCTCGACGGCGGCTTTTCGGGGGCCAAGCCCTACTACGTCTGGGCGCTGCCGCTGGCGGTGATCGGCCTGATCCTGCTGCGCGGCATCTGCAACTTCTTCAGCGACTACCTGCTGGCGTGGGTCGCCAACAACGTGCTGCTGGGCATGCGGCGCGACATGTTCGAGCGCCTGCTGGGCCTGCCGGACGCCGATTTCAAGCAGGGCGACACCGGCCGCCTGCTCAACCGCTTCACCATCGACGCCGGCAACGTCACCGGCTACGCCACCGACGTCATCACGGTGCTGGTGCGCGAGACCCTGGTGGTGGTCGCGCTGATCTGCGTGCTGCTGTACATGTCCTGGGTGCTGACGCTCATCATCCTGATCATGCTGCCCGTCTCGGTGCTGATCTCGCGCTTCTTCATCCAGCGCCTGCGCCGCATCAACCGCGAAACCGTCAACATGAACGCCGAGCTGACCCGCGTGGTCGGCGAGGGCATCGACGGCCAGCGCGTCATCAAGCTGTTCGACGGCTACGAGGTCGAGCGCGGACGCTTCGACTTCGTCAACCGCCGCCTGCGCCGCTTCGCCATGCGCACCGCCACGGCCGACGCCGCGCTGACGCCGCTGACCCAGGTCTGCATTTCGATCTCGGTCGGCGCGGTCATCGCGGTGGCGCTGAGCCAGGCCAACAGCGGCGCGCTCACCGTGGGCAGCTTCGCGTCGTTCATGGCCGCGCTGGCCCAGATCTTCGACCCCATCAAGCGCCTGACCAACGTGGCCGCGCGCATGCAGAAGATGCTGGTGTCGGCCGAAAGCGTGTTCACCCTGATCGACCAGACGCCCGAAGGCGATACCGGCACCCGCACCCTGGCCGAGCCGGTGCGCGGCAAGGTCGAGTTCCGCGCCGTGTCGCACCGCTTTCCGGACGCCGACCGCGACACCGTCAACGACGTGTCGTTCGTGGTCGAACCCGGCCAGACCGTGGCCCTGGTGGGGCGCTCGGGCAGCGGCAAGACCACGCTGGTCAACATGCTGCCGCGCTTCGTGCTGGCCGACAGCGGCCAGATCCTGGTCGACGACGTGCCCATCGGCGAGCTGACGCTGCGCAGCCTGCGTTCGCACCTGTCGCTGGTCAGCCAGGACGTGGTGCTGTTCGACGACTCCATCGCCGCCAACGTCGGCTACGGCGCGTTGGGCAACTCCAGCGAACAGAAGGTGCGCGACGCCCTGGCGGCCGCCAACCTGCTGGAGTTCGTCGAGGGCCTGCCGCAGGGCCTGAACACGCCGGTGGGCGAGAACGCCGCGCGCCTGTCGGGCGGCCAGCGCCAGCGCCTGGCGATCGCCCGGGCGCTGATCAAGAACGCGCCCATCCTGATCCTGGACGAGGCCACCTCCGCCCTCGACAACGAATCCGAGCGCCAGGTCCAGGCTTCGCTGGAGCGCCTCATGAAGGGCCGCACCACGCTGGTCATCGCCCACCGCCTGTCGACGGTGCAGAACGCCGACCGCATCATCGTGCTGGACGCCGGCAAGATCGTGGAGCAGGGCGCGCATGCCGAGCTGCTGGCGGCCAACGGCCTGTACGCCTCGCTCTACAAGATGCAGTTCCGGGAAGACTGAAGCGGCAGGGGGCGTTCGCTTCCTGTCGCATTTCCGGATTGCCAATCCGCGGGATAGCCGGAAAATTGCCGCTAGGTACACCCAGGAGCGCTCCATGTCCCTGCCTTCCGACGGCAATCAGCTCGTCAACGTCGTCGTCCTGTTGGGGGCTGCCGTGGTGGCGGTTCCCTTGTTCAAACGGCTGGGCCTGGGCTCCGTCCTGGGCTACCTGGCCGCCGGCCTGGTGATCGGCCCGTTCGGGCTGGGCTTTTTCTCCGATCCCAAATCCATCCTCCACGTCGCCGAACTCGGCGTGGTCATGTTCCTCTTCATCATCGGGCTGGAAATGCAGCCCTCGCGCCTGTGGAAGCTGCGCGGCGAAATCTTCGGCCTGGGCGTGGCGCAGGTGCTGGCCTGCGGCGCGCTGCTGACCGGCGTCGGCCTGCTGGCCGGGCTGTCCGGGCCGGCCGCCTTCATGGCGGCGATGGGCTTCGTGCTGTCGTCCACCGCCATCGTCATGCAGATCCTGGGCGAGCGCGGCGAGACCGCCAGCGCGCAGGGCCAGCGCATCGTGTCCATCCTGCTGCTCGAAGACCTGGCCATCGTGCCGCTGCTGGCCCTGGCCAGCCTGCTGGCGCCGGCCGGCGGCGCCGAGCAGGGCGACCCGTGGCTGCAGGCGGCCATCGCCATGGGCTGCATCCTGGCGCTGCTGGCGGCGGGCCGCTGGCTGCTCAATCCGCTGTTCCGCCTGCTGGCGGCCGCGCACGCGCGCGAAGTCATGACCGCGGCCGCGCTCCTGGTGGTGCTGGGGGCGGCGCTGCTCATGGAACTGGGCGGGCTGTCCATGGCCATGGGCGCCTTCCTGGCCGGGGTGCTGCTCTCGGAATCCACCTTCCGCCACCAGCTCGAGGCCGAGATCGAGCCGTTCCGCGGCATTCTGCTGGGGCTGTTCTTCCTGGGCGTGGGCATGTCGCTGGACCTGGCCGCCGTGGCGCGCGAATGGCCCCTGATCCTGGCGGCGGTGGCGGTCTTCATGCTGGTGAAGTCGCTGGGCGTGTACGCGGTGGCGCGGGCCCTGCGCGCCAGCCACGCCGAGGCGGTCACCCGCAGCGCCCTGCTGGCCCAGGGCGGCGAATTCGCCTTCGTGCTGTACGGGGCGGCGGCCGCGGCCGGCATCTTCGACGCGCATACCGGTGCCGTGCTGACGGCGGTCGTCATCATCTCCATGGCCTTGACGCCCTTGTGCGTGCTGGCGCTGCGCTGGCTGCTGCCCAAGCCGGCGCCGTCCATGGAAGGCGTGGACGTGGCCAAGGACCTGGACGGCTGCGTGCTGATCGTGGGTTTCGGGCGCTTCGGCCAGATCGTGACCCAGGCCATGCTGGCGCGCGGCCTCAAGGTGTCCATCCTGGACACCGACACCGACGCCATCCGGGCGGCCGCCAAATGGGGCGTCAAGGTGTACTACGGCGACGGCACCCGGGTCGACATGCTGCGCACCGCGGGCGCGGAGAACGCCCAGGTCATCCTGATCTGCATCGACAACCCGGTCTCGATCAGCCACATGGTCAAGCTGGTCAAGGCGGAATTCCCGCTGGTGAAGGTGGTGGTGCGCGCCTACGACCGTATCCATTCGCTGGCGCTGGCCAAGGAGGGGGTGGATTACCAGGTGCGCGAGACCCTGGAATCGGCGCTGGTCTTCGGCGAGGCCGCGCTGCGGGCGGTCGGGGTGCCGCCCGACGAGGCCGCCGAGGTGGTCCAGGACGTGCGCAGGCGCGACACCGACCGCTTCGAGCTGGAAGTGGCCGGCGGCCTGTTCGCCGGCCGCTCGCTGCTGTACGGCAACATGAGCGCGCCGGCCGACGGCCGCAACGACAAACCCGACCGCGAAACCGGCGCCGCCCCGTCCACGCCCACGGCATGAATCACTATTTCCTTTTATATGCGTTACGTTACGCATCATTTCATGCGCAAGCGCGGGCGAGTGCGGTAGATTAATCCGCACAGACGCTTCGATCATGAAGCGCGTTTGCCAGGGGAATGCCATGCTGCAATCGGATCGGATTTCCACGACGCCGCACGCCGTCGGCGTAGAACTGGCGCGCCGCCAGGCGCTGGCCTTGCATTGCGGGTTTTCCGCCGGATCGATGCGCCGTCTGCTGTCGCAGACCGGCGGCGCCGGGCCCGCGTGGTCGATCGGCGCGCACCGCGAGACCGACAGGGCGCGGGGCGCCAAGGCATTTCCGTTCCGCATCGGCGCGCCGGCGGCGTCCTGACGATTGCATGTGCTGCGTCCCTTTTTTACGGCCGGGATCTTGCGTCCCGGGCCGGGTGTCGGCATCATCGGCGGCGTGAGTCGCCCGTGCGCATGAGCTGCGACATCCCGACCTCCCTTGCGTAGGAGCGCCGTATTTGAAGTCACGCAGGTTTCTACATCGCGCGCTGTACGCCCTGGCGGTGCTGCTCGCGGCCGGAATCTGCGCCGCGTCCGTGGCGCTGCTCTGGATCGACCGGCGCGACACCTGGGAGGCCGCGCGCGTGTCGGCGCGCAACATCACCGGCGTGCTGTCGGCCGACATCAGCCGCACGGTGCAGTTCTACGACCTGTCGCTGCAAGGCGTGATGGAGCGCCTGGCCGAACCCGGCCTGGAGAACCTTGCGCGGGCCACGCGCCAACGCTTCCTGTTCGACCGCTCGTCCACGGCCGAGTACCTGGGCGCCATCGTGGTGACCGACAAGGACGGCAATATCCGCTACCACTCCGGTTCCCTCGAGCCGCCGACGCTGAACTTCGCGGACCGGGACTTCTTCCAGGTGCATCGCGACGCCGGCGACGTCGGTCTCTATGTCAGCAAGCCCTATCACAGCCGCCTGCGCGAAGGCGACGAAAGCATCACCATCAGCCGGCGCCTGTCCAATCCGGACGGCAGCTTCGCCGGCATCGTGGGCGGTTCGCTGCGCCTGGCCTATTTCCGCGACCGGCTGGCGGCGCTGTCGATCGGCGAGGGCGACGAGATCACCATCTTCCGCAACGACGGCGTGGTGCTGCTGCGCAATCCCTATTCCCTGTCCGACCTGGGCAGCAATATCGGCATGTCGCCGGATTTCCAGCAGTTCCTGGTCCGCCGCGAAGGCTCGTTCGTGGGCGTGCTGTCGCCGGACGGCATCAATCGCCTCTATATCTTCGACGCCATCGAGGACACGCCGCTGATCCTCGACGTGGCCATGGACGTGGACGAAGTATTCGAGCCCTGGACGCGCCGCGCCGTGCTGGTGGTGGCGGTCACCGCCGCGCTGTTCCTGTCGGTGATGGCGTTGATCGCGCTGTTTCGCCGCGAGATGCGCCTGCGGCAGGCGGTCGAGGCGCAGCTGGCGGCGCAGGCGCAGACGGACGGATTGACCGGCATGCCCAACCGCCGCGCCTTCGACGAGGCCCTGGCGCGCGAATGGCGCGACGCGCGCCGCGAGCAGACGCCGCTGTCGCTGCTGTTCCTGGATGCGGACCACTTCAAGCGCTACAACGACCGCTATGGCCATCCGGAAGGCGATGAACTGCTGAAGGTGATGGCGCTGGCGCTCAAGCAGAAAGCGCGGCGGCCGCGCGATCTGGCGGCGCGTTACGGCGGCGAGGAATTCGTGGTGCTGCTGCCCGACACCGGCCGCGAGCGCGCCGCGGCCGTCGCCGAAAGCATCCGGCAGACCATCGCCGGGCTGCGCGTGCCGCACGAGGCGAGCGAGGCCGGCATCGTCACGGTCAGCGTGGGAGTGGCCACCGCCATCCCGCGGGCGGACGAATCGGCGGCCGGCCTGGCGGCGGCGGCCGACGCCGCCCTCTACCAGGCCAAGCACGCGGGCCGCAATCGCGTGGCGGTGGCGGGCGAAGCCGCTTAGCGGCCGATCATCACGGCCTGCATGCGCGTCTGCGCCTGCTGCACGTTCTTGGCCTGCGCGTTCAGGTCCTGCAGCAGCTTGTTCAGCTCGGCCTGCACGGCGGGGTCCTGCACCTTGACCACCGGGCCGGACATATCGATCTGCTTGGCGTGCGCGGCCACGTAGTCGGCGATCTTCAGGCTGGCGTCGAAGGTCGCGTTCAGCTGCGGCAGCGTGTCGCGGAAGGTGTCGGCCGGCAGGCTCACGGTCTTCTCATAGGCCTTGTCGTAGACGGCCTTCAGGTCCTCGGGCTGCTTGAGCTTCGCATGCGCGGCGTCGGCCTTGGCCTGTTCCGCCTGCAGCGCCGTGCCCATGTCGTTGAGCGAGGCCTGCACCGACTTCAGGTCGTCGCGGCGCGCCACGATATCGTTGAGCGAGCGCACCGAGCCCTTCTGCATGATGCCCGACAGCGGCTTGACCGAGGCGTCCATGCCGGCGTTGAAGTCGGTGATGACGGCGTAGTGGGCGGCGTAATCGCCAAAGGACTTCTTCTCCTCGTCCGTCAGCTGCGGCACGCGCACGCCGGGCTTGTCCACGATGCGAGTCTGCAGGAACTGCGTGAACGCGGCACGCTGTTCAGGCTCCTTGTCGCCGCAGGCGGCCAACACCAGCGGCAGCGCGGCGGCCAGCACCAGGAACGGACGGAATAGGGACTTCATCGAATAGACCTCCGAAAGCAAAAGAAAGGGCGCGAGGCGGGTTCTGCCCCGCAAAGCGCCCGCAGCTTATCGGCTGGAGGTCCTCGTCGCCATTGGTTTCAAACTTCATTTCAAAAGAAGCCTTAAGAAACATAATTCATACACAATGACGTGAATTCCTGCGGCTAACCTGTTAACGGTCTAGACCAAAATGATGTCGTACTGCTCCTGCGTGTAGCGGCTTTCCACTTCCAGCGACACGCGCTTGCCCACGAAATCGCCCAGCATCGCCAGGTGCTGGCTTTCTTCTTCCAGAAACAGGTCTATCACGTCCTGCGAGGCCAGGATGCGGAATTCCTTGGGGTTGAACTGCCGCGCCTCGCGCAGGATTTCGCGCAGGATCTCATAGCACACGGTGCGCGGCGTGCGCACGTTGCCGCGCGCCTCGCACATGGGGCAGGGCTCGCACAGCTGGTGCGCCAGCGAATCGCGGGTGCGCTTGCGGGTCATCTCCACCAGGCCCAATTGCGTGAAGCCATTGACCGTCATGCGCGTGCGGTCGCGCGACAGCGCCTTCTTCAGTTCGGCCAGTACGGTGTCGCGATGGTCCTGGTCTTCCATATCGATGAAGTCCAGGATCACGATGCCGCCCAGGTTGCGCAGGCGCAACTGCCGCGCAATCGCCTGCGCGGCTTCCAGGTTGGTCTTGAAGATGGTGTCGTCGAAATTGCGCCCGCCCACGAAGCCGCCGGTATTGACGTCCACGGTGGTCAGCGCCTCGGTCTGGTCGATGATGAGATAGCCGCCCGATTTCAGGTCGACCCGGCGCGACAGCGCGCGGGCGATCTCCTCGTCCACGTTGGCCGTGTCGAACAGCGGCCGCTCGCCGCTGTAGTGCTGGATGCGGCCGACCACCGAAGGCGTGTAGATGCGCGCCCATTCGAGCATGGCGGCGCTGGTGGTGCGGGAATCGACCAGGATGGAACCGGTCGCCGGCCCCACCATATCGCGCAGCACCCGCTGCGCCAGCGTGAGGTCCTGGTGCAGCAGGGCGGGGGCGGGTTGGCTGCGGGCGGCGGCCTGCACGCTGGTCCACAGCTTGCGCATGTACTCCAGGTCCGCCGTCAGTTCGTCGTCGTTGGCGCCTTCGGCCTGGGTGCGCACGATGAATCCGCCTTTCTCGTCGGCGGGCATCAGGGCCTGCAGCCGTTCGCGCAGCTGGATGCGTTCGGATTCGTCATCGATCTTCTGGGAAATGCCGATGTGCGGGTCATGGGGCAGATACACCAGCATCCGGCCCGCCATGCTGATCTGGGTCGACAGGCGCGCGCCCTTGGTGCCCAAGGGGTCCTTGACCACCTGCACCATGATGGTCTGTCCCTCGAACAGCAGCTTCTCGATGGGCGTGGGCGTCAGGCCCTGGCTGCGTTCGCCGCGGTTTTCGCGCAGGTCGGCGATATGGATGAAGGCGGCGCGCTCCAGCCCGATATCGACGAACGCGCTCTGCATGCCCGGCAGCACCCGGACCACCCGCCCCAGATAGATATTGCCCACGTGGCCGCGCTGGATGCTGCGTTCCACATGGAGTTCCTGCACCGACCCTTGTTCCACCAGCGCAACGCGGGTCTCGAAAGGCGTGACATTGATCAGAATATCTTCGCTCATGGCGATGGCGGGGGGCATGGGGGAATCGTCTCCAATTTTGGATGCAGCGTACATGGCGAATAGTAAACGTACCTATTTCCCAGGCAAGCTCGAAATGGAACCTGGTTCCGCATGCCTATATATAGGGGGGTGAACGCAATCCCTGCGTCGGGCGAGGGCTTGCCACACGGGTTCAAAAGTTGTGCTATAGTCTCGCTCCTTCGCAGTTCGGGCAGTTTTTCGAACGGCGGGGCCAGGCAAGCATCATTGCATGGATCGCGCAAATCAGGCAGAAGTCAGTTGCGCAATTCGAAAATAATGTGCTATAGTCTTGGGCTTGGCAGTTACCGAAACGCTAGGGTTTACCCTGATATTTCGATAGCTGCCAAAGAGGAAAGGGGCTGAAGAGGCCGCGGCAGGAAAGCAAAGCGATAAGCGACGCTGACTTGACAAGCGATAAAAACTTCTTCATAATCTCGTTTCTCTGCTGACACAGCGACCGGCGCGAAAGCGAAGTTGCTGAGAGGCAGGCAGTAAAGAATTTAGCAGTACCGCTCTTTAACAATTGAACAACCGATAAGTGTGGGCGCTTGATGCGAGTGCAGTGGTTGGGCTTAGGCCTGGCTACAAGCACAAGAAATCAAGTGCTCACTGAAGTGAAGTACCTTAGATGTCAAGTCTAAGCACATACCTCACTTCCTTTGAGCAGCGACGTATGACTCGGTTCTCCGGAACCAAGGAAATACGAAACAAAACACAGAGATTGAACTGAAGAGTTTGATCCTGGCTCAGATTGAACGCTAGCGGGATGCCTTACACATGCAAGTCGAACGGCAGCACGGACTTCGGTCTGGTGGCGAGTGGCGAACGGGTGAGTAATGTATCGGAACGTGCCCAGTAGCGGGGGATAACTACGCGAAAGCGTAGCTAATACCGCATACGCCCTACGGGGGAAAGCAGGGGATCTTCGGACCTTGCACTATTGGAGCGGCCGATATCGGATTAGCTAGTTGGTGGGGTAACGGCCTACCAAGGCGACGATCCGTAGCTGGTTTGAGAGGACGACCAGCCACACTGGGACTGAGACACGGCCCAGACTCCTACGGGAGGCAGCAGTGGGGAATTTTGGACAATGGGGGAAACCCTGATCCAGCCATCCCGCGTGTGCGATGAAGGCCTTCGGGTTGTAAAGCACTTTTGGCAGGAAAGAAACGTCGCGGGCTAATACCTCGCGAAACTGACGGTACCTGCAGAATAAGCACCGGCTAACTACGTGCCAGCAGCCGCGGTAATACGTAGGGTGCAAGCGTTAATCGGAATTACTGGGCGTAAAGCGTGCGCAGGCGGTTCGGAAAGAAAGATGTGAAATCCCAGAGCTTAACTTTGGAACTGCATTTTTAACTACCGGGCTAGAGTGTGTCAGAGGGAGGTGGAATTCCGCGTGTAGCAGTGAAATGCGTAGATATGCGGAGGAACACCGATGGCGAAGGCAGCCTCCTGGGATAACACTGACGCTCATGCACGAAAGCGTGGGGAGCAAACAGGATTAGATACCCTGGTAGTCCACGCCCTAAACGATGTCAACTAGCTGTTGGGGTCTTCGGACCTTGGTAGCGCAGCTAACGCGTGAAGTTGACCGCCTGGGGAGTACGGTCGCAAGATTAAAACTCAAAGGAATTGACGGGGACCCGCACAAGCGGTGGATGATGTGGATTAATTCGATGCAACGCGAAAAACCTTACCTACCCTTGACATGTCTGGAATGCCGAAGAGATTTGGCAGTGCTCGCAAGAGAACCGGAACACAGGTGCTGCATGGCTGTCGTCAGCTCGTGTCGTGAGATGTTGGGTTAAGTCCCGCAACGAGCGCAACCCTTGTCATTAGTTGCTACGAAAGGGCACTCTAATGAGACTGCCGGTGACAAACCGGAGGAAGGTGGGGATGACGTCAAGTCCTCATGGCCCTTATGGGTAGGGCTTCACACGTCATACAATGGTCGGGACAGAGGGTCGCCAACCCGCGAGGGGGAGCTAATCCCAGAAACCCGATCGTAGTCCGGATCGCAGTCTGCAACTCGACTGCGTGAAGTCGGAATCGCTAGTAATCGCGGATCAGCATGTCGCGGTGAATACGTTCCCGGGTCTTGTACACACCGCCCGTCACACCATGGGAGTGGGTTTTACCAGAAGTAGTTAGCCTAACCGCAAGGAGGGCGATTACCACGGTAGGATTCATGACTGGGGTGAAGTCGTAACAAGGTAGCCGTATCGGAAGGTGCGGCTGGATCACCTCCTTTCAGAGCTTAGTGCTCGTGTTAAGCGTCCACTCTTATCGGTTGTTTGATATATAGCTGGGATCGGTTGTAGGCTTGGGTCGAGGGAATCTTCCCTGGGTCTTCAGCCACCTGACTGCTGATCCGAAAAGGTTTTGGGTCTGTAGCTCAGTCGGTTAGAGCACCGTCTTGATAAGGCGGGGGTCGTTGGTTCGAATCCAACCAGACCCACCAAGTATTCTGCCAGGCAGGATATGGGGGTGTAGCTCAGCTGGGAGAGCGCCTGCTTTGCAAGCAGGATGTCATCGGTTCGATCCCGTTCACCTCCACCACCGGTTCTTAGGATCCTGGGTGCAGCGTAGAGGCCAACTCATAGTGTCGTGCTCCACGATGTTATGAGTTGGGTTTTACCCAACAGCTATATTCGTTCTTTAACAATCTGGAAGAAGCACAACGAAATGTGCTCATCGAGTAATCGGCGTTTGCTGATGAAGATGGGTACGGGTTGTGATTGCATTAATTTTGTTCCAAGTTCTCAAGACTGGGGTGAATAACCTCAGACTGCTTTGAAACTTATGAACGGCACAAACGCGAATACTCAGGTCCTATAGCCTACAGCGTTATAGGATCAAGCGACTAAGTGCATATGGTGGATGCCTTGGCGATCACAGGCGATGAAGGACGTAGTAGCCTGCGAAAAGCTGCGGGGAGCTGGCAAACAAGCTTTGATCCGCAGATGTCCGAATGGGGAAACCCACTGCGCAAGCAGTATCCCTGGCTGAATACATAGGCCAGTGGAGGCGAACCGGGTGAACTGAAACATCTCAGTAGCTCGAGGAAAAGAAATCAACCGAGATTCCGAAAGTAGTGGCGAGCGAAATCGGAAAAGCCTTTACGTTTTAGCATTCAGGATAGTCGAACGGGATGGAAAGCCCGGCCGTAGCAGGTGATAGCCCTGTAGACGAAATTCTGAGTGTGGAACTAAGCGTAAGAAAAGTAGGGCGGGACACGTGAAATCCTGTTTGAAGATGGGGGGACCATCCTCCAAGGCTAAATACTCGTGATCGACCGATAGTGAACCAGTACCGTGAGGGAAAGGCGAAAAGAACCCCGGAAGGGGAGTGAAATAGATCCTGAAACCGTATGCATACAAACAGTAGGAGCCTCCTTGTGGGGTGACTGCGTACCTTTTGTATAATGGGTCAGCGACTTACATTCAGTGGCGAGGTTAACCGAATAGGGAAGCCGTAGCGAAAGCGAGTCCGAACAGGGCGATTCAGTCGCTGGGTGTAGACCCGAAACCAGATGATCTATCCATGGCCAGGTTGAAGGCACGGTAACACGTGCTGGAGGACCGAACCCACTAATGTTGAAAAATTAGGGGATGAGCTGTGGATAGGGGTGAAAGGCTAAACAAATCTGGAAATAGCTGGTTCTCTCCGAAAACTATTTAGGTAGTGCCTCAAGTATTACTGCGGGGGGTAGAGCACTGTTATAGCTAGGGGGTCATGGCGACTTACCAAACTATGGCAAACTCCGAATACCCGCAAGTACAGCTTGGGAGACAGAGCACCGGGTGCTAACGTCCGGACTCAAGAGGGAAACAACCCAGACCGCCAGCTAAGGTCCCAAATTATCGCTAAGTGGGAAACGAAGTGGGAAGGCATAGACAGTCAGGAGGTTGGCTTAGAAGCAGCCATCCTTTAAAGAAAGCGTAATAGCTCACTGATCGAGTCGTCCTGCGCGGAAGATGTAACGGGGCTAAGCGATAAACCGAAGCTGCGGGTGTGCACTTTTAGTGCACGCGGTAGGAGAGCGTTCTGTAAGCCTGCGAAGGTGGCTTGTAAAGGCTGCTGGAGGTATCAGAAGTGCGAATGCTGACATGAGTAGCGATAAAGAGGGTGAAAAGCCCTCTCGCCGTAAGTCCAAGGTTTCCTGCGCAACGTTCATCGGCGCAGGGTGAGTCGGCCCCTAAGGCGAGGCAGAGATGCGTAGCTGATGGGAAGCTGGTTAATATTCCAGCACCGTCGTACAGTGCGATGGGGGGACGGATTGCGGAAGATCATCAGGGTGTTGGATGTCCCTGTTGACGTATCGAAGATGGCGCTTAGGCAAATCCGGGCGCGTAAATCAAGGGTACGGCACGAGCGAGCATTGCTTGCGAAGTGATTGGAAGTGGTTCCAAGAAAAGCCTCTAAGCTTCAGCTGTACGAGACCGTACCGCAAACCGACACAGGTGGACGGGATGAATATTCCAAGGCGCTTGAGAGAACTCAGGAGAAGGAACTCGGCAAATTGATACCGTAACTTCGGGAGAAGGTATACCCCGGTAGTGTGAAGCGCCTGCGCGCTTAGCATGATGGGGTCGCAGAGAATCGGTGGCTGCGACTGTTTATTAAAAACACAGCACTCTGCAAAGACGAAAGTCGACGTATAGGGTGTGACGCCTGCCCGGTGCCGGAAGGTTAAGTGATGGGGTGCAAGCTCTTGATCGAAGCCCCGGTAAACGGCGGCCGTAACTATAACGGTCCTAAGGTAGCGAAATTCCTTGTCGGGTAAGTTCCGACCTGCACGAATGGCGTAACGATGGCCACACTGTCTCCTCCTGAGACTCAGCGAAGTTGAAGTGTTTGTGATGATGCAATCTACCCGCGGCTAGACGGAAAGACCCCATGAACCTTTACTGTAGCTTTGCATTGATCTGTGAACCGGCCTGTGTAGGATAGGTGGGAGGCTTTGAAGCGTAGTCGCCAGATTACGTGGAGCCATCCTTGAAATACCACCCTGGTTTGTTTGCGGTTCTAACCTTGGTCCGTTATCCGGATCGGGGACAGTGCATGGTGGGCAGTTTGACTGGGGCGGTCTCCTCCCAAAGTGTAACGGAGGAGTTCGAAGGTACGCTAGGTACGGTCGGAAATCGTGCTGATAGTGCAATGGCATAAGCGTGCTTGACTGTGAGACTGACAAGTCGAACAGGTGCGAAAGCAGGACATAGTGATCCGGTGGTTCTGAATGGAAGGGCCATCGCTCAACGGATAAAAGGTACTCTGGGGATAACAGGCTGATACCGCCCAAGAGTTCATATCGACGGCGGTGTTTGGCACCTCGATGTCGGCTCATCTCATCCTGGGGCTGTAGCCGGTCCCAAGGGTATGGCTGTTCGCCATTTAAAGAGGTACGTGAGCTGGGTTTAAAACGTCGTGAGACAGTTTGGTCCCTATCTGCCGTGGGCGTTGGATACTTGACGGAGCCTGCTCCTAGTACGAGAGGACCGGAGTGGACGTACCTCTGGTGTACCGGTTGTCATGCCAATGGCATTGCCGGGTAGCTAAGTACGGAAGAGATAACCGCTGAAGGCATCTAAGCGGGAAACTCGTCTGAAGATTAGGTATCCCGGGGACTTGATCCCCCTGAAGGGTCGTTCGAGACCAGGACGTTGATAGGTCGGGTGTGGAAGCGCAGTAATGCGTTAAGCTAACCGATACTAATTGCCCGTGAGGCTTGATCCTATAACACTGATGGTTATGACCTGGTTATAGCGTTCCAAGTGTCGTTCAATACAAAATCTGGCTGCACCGTCGGCAGCCAGCCAACATCGCATCCCATCGTGCGCGATCATCGAGCTCGACTCTGATCGCCACGCGTTGTGTTTCTTCCCAGATTGGAGCTGTTGCGCCTAGCCGCAGCCGCTCAACCAGTTACGCCTGACGACCATAGCGAGTTGGTCCCACTCCTTCCCATCCCGAACAGGACAGTGAAACGACTTTGCGCCGATGATAGTGGACGGACGTCTGTGAAAGTAGGTCATCGTCAGGCTTTTATTCCTCAAAACCCCACAGGTAAATCCTGTGGGGTTTTGTTTTTGTGCCTGTACAAAACGAAAACCCTCGCCGATATTGCGGCGAGGGTTTTTTGTTTTGGGGCGTCGCCGCGGATTTACCGTGGCATGTACTGCTGGCGTTCGATGCCGTGGCGCTGCAGCTTGTCGTAGAAGGTCTTGCGCGGAATGCCCAGCGCTTCCAGCGTCGCCTTGATGTCGCCCTGGTGCGTGGCCAGGGCTTCGCGGATGAGCTGGGCCTCGAAGCGTTCCATCCGTTCCGGCAGACTGAGCGCGCCTGCGGCGGCGGCCGGCGCCGCCGTGGGCGGGGCGTTCAGCACGCCCAGCACCACGCGTTCGGCGAAATGCGCCAGTTCGCGCACGTTGCCGGGCCAGTCGTGCGTGAGCACGTGCTGCTTGATGGACGCGGGCATTTCGGGGATGTCGCGGTGGAAGCGGCGCGAGGCATGCCCGAGATAGTGGGCGAACAGCAGCGGGATGTCCTCGCGGCGCTCGCGCAGCGGCGGAATCCGTATCGTGACCACGTTGAGGCGGTAGAACAGGTCCTCGCGGAACTTGTCGCGGATCGCGGGGCTGCCCAGGTCTTCCTTGGTGGCCGCGACCACGCGCAGGTCCAGGCTGCGCACTTCGTTGCTGCCCAGGGGCGTGATCTGGCGGGATTCGAGCACGCGCAGCAGCTTGACCTGGATGGCCAGCGGCATGCTTTCGATTTCATCCAGGAACAGCGTGCCGCCGCTGGCGTGTTCGATGCGTCCGATGCGTTTTTTCTGGGCGCCGGTGAACGCGCCGGCCTCGTGGCCGAACAATTCGCTTTCGATCACGCTTTCGGGCAGCGCGCCGCAGTTGATCGCCACCAGCGGGCGGTCGCGGCGGCGGCTCAGGCGGTGCAGCGCGGTGGCCACCACTTCCTTGCCGGTGCCGGTTTCGCCTTCGACCAGCACATCCACGTCGGCGTCCGCGATATGGCGCAGCGTCTGCTTGATGCGCTGCATGGCCGGCGCGGTGCCGATGAAGGGCACCTCGTCGGCCTCCACGGCGAAGGCGGCTTCGCGCAGGCGGCGGTTCTCCAGCACCAGGCGGCGTTTTTCGGCGGCGTGCGCGATCGCGGTGACCAGCCGTTCGGCCGCATAGGGCTTGGCCAGGAAGTCATAGGCGCCGTCGTGCATGCATTGCACGGCGGTGGCGATGTCGCCGTGCCCGGTGATCAGGATGACCGGAATGTCGGGATCGATGTCGCGCACCCGGCGAAACAGCTGCAGGCCGTCGATGTCGGGCATGCGGATGTCGGTCACCACCACGCCGTCGAATTCACGGGTCAGCGCGGCCAGCGCGGGACGCGCGCCGGCGTGGGCGTCCACGGACATGCCGTGCAGCCTGAGTGTCTGGGCATTGGCGCGGCGCAGCTCGTCGTCGTCGTCGATGAAGAGGACGTGCGGGGACGCGGATTCAGGGACTGGTTTCATGGGCAGGATTCGCGGCAAGGTCCTGGCCGGACGCCTTGCGCAGGCTCAGGACGAAGAGGGCGCCACCGTCGGCCGGGTCCGCGACGTCCAGCTGGCCGCCGAATTCGGCGACCAGATCGCGGCAGATGACCAGGCCCAGGCCCAGCCCTTCCGGCTTGGTGGTGTGGAAAGGCGTGAAGAGGCGGGCGCGCGCCTGCGCCGACAGGCCGGGGCCGTTGTCGCCGACCTCGACCTGCACGCATTCGCCGAGGTCCCGCAACGTCACGACGATGCGGCCGTCGGCCTGCCCGTCCAGCGCCTCCAGGGCGTTCTGCAGCAGATTGACCAGGACCTGTTCGAGCCGGATGCGGTTGGCTTGCACCTGGTAGTTCTGGCCTTCGGGCGGGCGCTGCAGGGCCACCGACTGGCGCCGCGCGCGCGGGCCGACCAGCAGCAGCGCGCCTTCGAGGCAATCCTTGAGGCTGGTGGGCCCGACCGCGGTGCCGGCCTTGCGCGAGAAGGCGCGCAGCTCGCCGGTGATGTGGCCGATGCGCTCGGTCAGGGAGGCGATGGTGTGCAGGTTCTCGCGCGCCGAGCCCTCGTCATGCCGGCGCAGGAATTCGGCGGCGTTGTCGGCGTAGGCGCGTATCGCGGCCACGGGCTGGTTGATCTCGTGCGCGACGCCGGCGGCGACCTGGCCCAGCAGCGCCAGCTTGCTGGCCTGGACCAGTTCTTCCTGCATGGTGTGCAGACGGGCGTCGGTGCGCTGGCGCTGGTCCATTTCTTCGATGAGCTGCTCGTTCACTTCCAGCAGCTGCGCGGTGCGCTCGTCGACCAGGGCGGCGAGCTGTTCATGGATGACGGCCTGCTGCTGCGCGCGCTCGCGCTGGCGATGGCGGCGCAGCAGGACGATGCCGACGATGGCGGCCAGCGCGCTTTGCGCGAGCAGCGCGCCCAGCTGCGCGTTGGCAGTGGCCTGGTTGATGGAAGACTGCACCGGCGAGAGCAGGTGCAGGGTCCAGCCCGGCGATTCCGCGATGGGCAGCGTCGTATGCAATAGCGGCGCGCCGGCCGGGATCTGGGGCAGCGCGGCGTCGGTGCGCACCAGTTGGCCGTTGCTGGCGGCCAGCAGCGCGGGCCGCAAGGGCAGCGGCTGGAAGCGGGCGTCGCCGAACTGCAGGCTGGTGCGCAGCCTCTGCGCCAGATCGGACGCCAGCGGCGCCAGCACCTTGAAGCGCCAGTCGGAGACGCTGCCCAGCAATACCACGCCGTGTTCGTCGGTGACGAAGATCGGCGCGTTGGACTGGCGCCAGTCGGCCTCCAGTTCGCGGAAATCCACTTTCAGCACGACCACGCCCAGCAGCCTGCCGCCGACGCCGTCCACGCGCCGCGCCAGGTACAGGCCGGCCTCATGGCTGATGGTGCCCAGCGCGAAATGCTCGGCCGAGCCCTGCGCCACCGAACCCTGGAAATAAGGCCGGAACTGGTAGTCCACGCCGACGAAGGTGGCGGGCTCGCGCCAGTTGCTGGCGGCGATCGCCAGCCCTTTGCGGTCCAGCACGTAGATGGCCGAGGCGCCCACGCCGCGGCTGAGCGAGTCGAGCTTTTCGTCCAGCGGCACGACCTGGCCCGGCGCGGGGTTTTCGAGCGCGGCGCGCACGTCCACGTCGCGGGTCAGCACGAAGGGCAGGGCGCGGAATTTGTCGAGATTGTTGCGCAGCAGGGCCGCGTTGACCTGGGCCGCGCCGCGCGCCTGCGCCGCGGCGTTCGTCAGGGCCTCGTCGCGGGCCCAGAGCGTGGCGGCGTGCAGCACGCCGAACACCAGCGCGACGGCCAGCACGATGCCGCCGGCGCGCCAGAGCCAGGCGAACTTGCGCCGCCTGGCGCCCGGTCGGGGCGGCAGCGCCGGGGCGGCGGGGGTGGAGGCGGGGCGGGACATGATGTGTGCGGGTTTTCGCACATTCTATATCTTTTTTGTGTGGAATCTCGCCAGAATGCCAGGTTCCGCTTTCCGGAAAGTAGAAAAAATTCCTTTTCGATCAATGGCTTGTGTATGGGCGGACGCACGCCGTCGGGCTGGCATGGCGATTGCATAAGTCGGGGCAAGCCGCGCTCCGACGCGCGGTGACATGGGCCCGGAAGCAGTGCGCCGGGCCACAAAACAGATAACGCCCCGTCGCCCGCCGCGCAACGCCGTCCGGAGCAAGGGGCTTTGGTGGGGACAAATCCCAATGATCGACGTGGATCAAGTCGCGCCCGCGCGCAAGCTCAAGTTCTATCAAATCCTTTATGTGCAGGTGATCTTCGCCATCGTGGTCGGGGTGCTGCTGGGCGCATTCAAGCCCGAGCTCGGCCAGCAGATGCAGCCGCTGGGCGACGCCTTCATCAAGCTGGTCAAGATGATCATCGCTCCCGTGATCTTCCTGACCGTGGCCACCGGCATCGCCGCCATGAGCGACCTCAAGAAGGTCGGCCGGGTCGCCGGCAAGGCCATGCTGTACTTCCTGTGCTTTTCCACGCTGGCGCTGATCGTGGGCATGATCGTCAGCCACGTGGTGCAGCCCGGCGCGGGCATGCACATCGACCCGAGCACGCTGGACCAGAAGGCGGTGTCGGGCTATGTGGCCAAGGCGCATGATTCCACCGTCACCGGCTTTCTGATGAACGTGATCCCCACGACCATCTTCAGCCCGTTCGTGGGCGGCGACATCCTGCAGGTGCTGTTCGTGGCGGTGCTGTTCGGCATTTCGCTGGCCATGGTCGGCGAGCGCGGCAAGCCGATACTGTCGTTCATGACCGCATTGGCCCAGCCGGTGTTCCGGCTGGTGGCCATCCTGATGAAGGCCGCTCCCATCGGCGCGTTCGGCGCCATGGCGTTCACCATCGGCAAGTACGGCATCAAGTCCATCGTCAACCTGGCGATGCTGGTGGGCACGTTCTACGCGACCTCGGTGCTGTTCGTGGTCGTGGTGCTGGGACTGGTGGCGCGTTACAACGGCTTTTCGATCCTGAAGCTGGTGCGCTACATCCGCGAGGAACTGCTGCTGGTGCTGGGCACCAGCTCGTCGGAAGCGGCGCTGCCCACCCTGATGCAGAAGATGGAACGCGCCGGCTGCTCGAAGTCGGTGGTCGGCCTGGTGGTGCCCACCGGCTACTCGTTCAACCTGGACGGAACCAACATCTACATGACGATGGCCGCGCTGTTCATCGCGCAGGCCTGCGATATCCCGCTGTCGCTGGGCGACCAGATCCTGCTGCTGCTGGTGGCGATGCTGAGCTCCAAGGGCGCCGCGGGCGTGACCGGCGCGGGCTTCATCACGCTGGCCGCGACCCTGTCGGTGGTGCCCACGGTGCCGGTCGCCGGCATGGCGCTGATCCTGGGCGTGGACCGCTTCATGTCCGAATGCCGCGCGCTGACCAACCTGGTCGGCAACGCGACCGCCACCGTCGTGGTCGCGCGCTGGGAGGGCGAACTGGACAAGGAGCGGCTGGACGCCGCGCTGGCCGGCGATCCGCAGCCGCTGCCCGCCGTGGCTCGGACGGCCGCCGAGCCGCAGCCCATGCTCGGCGAGCCGATCAGCCAGGCCTGAGCCGGCTTACCCTTGCCGCCCCGACCCGGGTTACGTCCCGGACTCTTCAGGGGCGGCTTCCACCGCAGCCGCGGAGCGTTGCAGCACCTGCTCCGAAACCGGGGCCGCCAGCGCGCCGGTCAGCATGTCGATCAGGTTCTCGATGGCCCGTTGGATGTCGAATGCCCGCTCCGACTTGCTGCGCCGGGCGCTAATCCGCTCATAGTCGGCCAACGCGAACAGCATGAAGCTGATGCTGGCGAGCCAGCGTTGCTGCATCACCGAGGCAGGGATCTGGGGCAGCGCGCTTTCGACGAGTTCATAGAGACGCCGGAAGCCGCGGTCCGTGTCGCCCGGGCTGGGCCGCAGATTGATATCCGGATGGATCTGGCTCGCGGCCAGAAAACGGTTGTAGGTATTGCGCTTTTTGGTCTGCAGCTTTGCCGCCAGCGGCCATACCAGCGCCTCGACCAGGGCACGCAGTTCCGTGTGCCTGCGGGTCGCGAACAGCCGGTCGATGTGGTCGTTGCGCAGCACGTTCACCTCTCGCATTCCCGCATCCAGTATCGCTTGCAGCAGAGCCTCCTTGGTGCCGAAGTGGTACTGGAGCGCCGAGTTGTTGCGGTGACCGGCCTCGCGCGAGATCTCGCGCATGGATACGGCGTCTATGCCGCGCTCGGCGAACAGGCGTTGTGCAGTCTCGAGCAGCGCATCGACGTTCTCCGTGCCCGCTTGCGCGCTGCCGCGGGGAGAGCGCTTCGGCTTGAGGGAGGCGGATGGGGAGGAGGGAGGCATCAGCATGCGTCGATAGTCGAGGTTCGTCTATTGTAGGGTCAATCAAAATTAAGTCAGTTGATTGACAAATATAAGTCGACTGTCTTAATGTGGCCACTGTTGCGCCGCTGCCGCGGCAGCTATGACGGAGGCTACATGCTCAGCTATGACGTAACGGAACATGGAAAATCCTTGCAGGCCCGCTTGCGCGAAACTCCGGAGCCCAAGGGTTCCGAGGTGGTCATGCGCATCACGCATTGCGGCGTCTGCCACTCCGACGTGCATCTCTGGCACGGTTTTTTT
This sequence comes from Achromobacter sp. MUI-25009338, assembly GCF_057359325.1. NCBI lineage: Bacteria > Pseudomonadati > Pseudomonadota > Betaproteobacteria > Burkholderiales > Alcaligenaceae > Achromobacter > Achromobacter sp. MUI-25009338. Next base: position 3,956,464 of record NZ_CM170627.1, on the reverse strand, counting down.
GACCTGGGCGCAGGCAGGAAGGCATACCTGAAGGACCGGGGCCTGGCGCCACCGCTCACGCTCGGGCATGAGCCGCTGGGCGTGGTGGAGGCGGTCGGGCCGGACGTGAAGGACGTCAGGGCGGGCGACAAGCGGGTGGTCTATCCCTGGATCGGCTGCGGGACCTGCTGGGCCTGCGACGAGGGCCTGTCCACGCTGTGCGCGGCGCCCCGCAATATCGGCATTGCGCTGCCGGGCGCCTTTGCGACGCATTTGCTGGTGCCGGATTCCCGCTACCTGGTCGACGCGTCCGGCATCGACGACGCATTCGCCGCCACCCTGGCCTGCTCGGGCACGACCTGTTATTCGGCGATAGCGAAGATCTCCCCGCAGCTGCGGGCGGCCGACTGGGTGGCGGTGCTCGGCTGCGGCGGCCTGGGCCTGTTGGCCATCGCCATGCTCAAGGGCATGGGATACGACAAGATCGTCGCCTGCGATGTGGAGGACGGCAAGCTCGAGGCGGCCAGGGCGCAGGGCGCGGCCCGCGTGGTGCGCAGCGACCGACCGGACGCCCAGCAGGCGCTCGCCGAAGCCACCGCAGGGCGTCTGGCCGCGGCCATCGACTTCGTGGGCATGCCGTCGACGTTCGATCTGCCGTACGCCGTGCTGCGCAAGGGCGGGACTTATGTCCTGGTCGGCCTGCACGGCGGTGAGCTGGCGCTGCCCTTGCCGCCCATCGCGCAGCGCTCCATCGCAATCATCGGCTCGTTCGTCGGGACGCTGGCGGACCTGCATGGCGTGGTCGAGCTGGCCCGCAGCGGCAAGCTGCAGGCGCCGCCCATCGCCATGAAGCCGCCCGGCGAGCTCGGCGACATTCTGCGGGCGCTGGATGAGCGCCGCGCAATGGGCAGGACCGTGCTCGATTTCTCCAGCGTCCAAGCACGCATCTGATTCCTTCAACTCCTCTCGCGATCTCATCCCATGACCAGCGACATGATTCCCGCGGCGGCGGCCGCTCAGCGCAAGAACGCCCACGCGCACACGATAGCCTTGCAGCAAGGCCTGGCCTCGGCGCTGGAATTTTCCGACACCAGCGATTTCGACGACGCCAACCGGGGCTTCATCGGCACCATCGAGGATGCCGTCATCCGCGATGCAGACGGCAACGTCGTCTGGAGCCAGAAGGAATACGATTTTCTCGAAGACAGGTATGCGCCGTTCACCGTCAATCCCAGCCTGTGGCGGATGGCGCAGCTCAACCGCATCCACGGACTGTTCAAGGTATGCGATCGCATCTATCAGGTCCGGGGCTTCGATCTGGCGAACATCACTTTCATCGAAGGAGACACCGGCCTGATCGTCATCGATCCGCTGACCTTCGAGGAGGCCGCAAGCGCGGCGCTGCAGTTGTATGAAAAACACCTGGGCCCGCGCAAGATCGTGGCGGTCATATACAGCCACAGCCATCGGGACCATTACGGCGGCGTCAAGGGCGTGGTCAGCGAAGAGGACGTGGCGGCCGGCCGCACGCAGATCATTGCTCCGCAAGGCTTCATGGAGGAAGTCATGTCGGAGTCGCTGCTGGCGGGCATTCCTTCGCGCCGGCGCGCCGAGTTCCAGTTCGGCACGTATCTGGAGCCGGGGCCGCAATCGCACGTCGACAGTGGCCTGGGCAAAGGCCTGGGCAAGGGCACGTCCGGGCTGATCGCGCCGACCTGCCTGATCGGGAAGACCGGCGAGCGCATGGTCATCGACGGCGTGGAGATGGTGTTTCAGATGACGCCCGGCACCGAGGCGCCGGCTGAAATGAATTTTTATTTTCCGGCCATGCGCGCGCTGAACATGGCGGAAAACGCCTGCCACACGATGCACAATCTTTGTCCAATCCGCGGCGCCAAGGTGCGCGACGCACTGGCCTGGGCCAGCTATCTGGACGAAAGCGTCGATCTGTATGCAGGCCAGGCCGACGTCTGCCTGGCGCAGCACCATTGGCCGGTGTGGGGCACGGACAGGGTGCTGGCCTTCCTGACCGAGCAGCGCGATCTCTATCGCTACCTGCACGACCAGACGCTGCGGCTGATGAGCCACGGGCTGACCCCCCGGGAAATCTCCGAGCAGTTGATGGTGCCCAATGAGTTGTCCCGGCGCTGGCATACGCGCGGCTACTACGGCGCCATGGTGCATAACGTGCAGGCGATCTACACGTTCTACATGGGGCCGTACGAAGGCAATCCGGCGCATCTGAATCCTTTGCCGCCGAGCGACGCCGCCGGCAAGTACATGGACTACATCGGCGGGATCGACAAGGCGGTCGCCCAGGCGCGAGTCGACTTCGAGCGCGGCGAATTCCGCTGGGTGGCGCAGATCATGAACCAGGCGGTTTTCGCCGATCCGTCCAACCAGAGCGCCCGGCAGCTGTGCGCGGACGCGTTCGAGCAGCTGGGATACCAGGCCGAATCGGCCACGTGGCGTAACTCGTACCTGCTGGGCGCGCGCGAGCTGCGCGAAGGGATGCGGCCCCGCGCCAAGGATGGCAACGCAATCAGCATCGGCGTGGTGGCCCGGCTGCCGATGCCGCTGTTCTTCGATTTCATCGCCATCCGCGTGGTCGGCGACAGGGTCAAGGGCAAGGCGCTGCGCTTCGATTGGCGCATGACCGACGAAGGCAGCTGCCACAAGCTGACGCTCAGCCATGGCGCGCTGAGCCATCGCCCGGGGTCGTTCGGCGATGCCGCCGACGCGGTGTTCAGCACTACTCGGGCGGGCCTGCTCAAGGTCCTGCTGCCGCAGGGCGGATTACGCGCGGCGCTGGAGAGCGGCGAGGCGCAGATCAGCGGCCAGGCGCAGCCGGTGATCGAGCTGCTCGAAGGACTGGACACGTTCAATCCGCTCTTCAACATCGTCGAACCCTGAGCCGAAAACCGGCCCCAGCAAGGAGACCAGCATGTCGAGACGCAGTTTTCTGATGAAAATGGGCGCGGGAGTTGCAGCCGCGCGGGTGGCCGGTTTCGGCGCGGCGATGAGCGGCGCCGGCAGTGTCCGCGCGCAGTCGAGGAAGCCCATCACCTTGATGGTGGGTTTTCCACCTGGCGGTGGCCCCGACCTCGTCGCCCGCGCGGTCGCCGAGCCGGCCCGCCGCGATCTCGGGCAGGCGATGGTGATCGAGAATCGGACCGGCGCGGGCGGGCGCATCGCGCTGGATTGGCTGCGCAACGCGCAGGCCGACGGATCGAACTTCGCGCTCACGCCGGCCTCGATGCTCACCGCCTACCCGCACGTCTACAAGCGGCTGCCGTACAGCCTTGCGGAGTTCGCTCCGGTCTGCAAACTGTGCATCTACCACTTGTCGGTCGTGGCGCCCGCCGATGCGCCGTATTCCACGCTGCAGGAGTTCGTGGCCTGGGCCAGGTCGACCAAGGAGGCGACGTTCGGCGTGCCCGGGTTGGGCAACGCCACCGAGTTCGTGGGCCGGTTGCTGGCACAGGCCGAGAATCTGTCGCTCGAACCCATCAGCTATCGCGGCGGGCCGCAGTTGACCCAGGCGGTGGTCGCGGGCGAAGTCAGTCTGGCGGTGAATCTGTCCAGCAACTTCATCGAGCTGGTGAAAGCGGGGCGCCTCAAAGTCCTGGCGGTCACGTCGGCGGTCCGCTCCCCGTTTTCCCCGGACGTGCCCACGCTGGCGGAGCTGGGCTACCCGGATATCGTGTTCGAGGAATTTATCGGCATCGTCGCCCGCCAGGGGACGCCCGAGCCGGACATCGCCCGGCTGCAAGACGCCATGCGGTCGGCGCTTCAGGACGCGACCGTGCGCGACACGCTGGCCAGGTCGGAATACCTGCCTGACTTCAAGCCGGCGCAGCTGCTGGGCGCCGAGTTGACCGCCTCGACCGAGCGCTGGCGGACGCTGGTCCGGAAAATCGGCTTCAAGCCCATCGAGTGAGCGCTGGTCGCCCGTCATCGCGGGCGAACGTCTCAGGGCGTGCGGATGCCGGCGGCGCGCAGCAGGTTGGCGGTTTCGAACACCGGCAGGCCCATCACGCCGGTGTAGCTGCCCGAGATATGCGAGATGAACGTGCCGGCCAGGCCCTGGATGCCGTAGGCGCCGGCCTTGCCGTAGGGTTCGCCGCTGTCGCAGTAGCGGCCGATTTCGTCGTCCGTCAGGTCGCGCATGCGGACTTCGGTGATGGAAACCGCCTCCAGCAGTTGCTCGCCGGTCCAGACCGCGACGGCGGTGCGCACTTCGTGGGCGGCGCCCGACAGCGCGCGCAGGATGCGCTGGGCGTCGGCGCGGTCCGCGGGCTTGCCCAGGACCTGGCCGTCCAGGATCACGGTGGTGTCGGCGGCCAGCAACGGCAGGCGCGGCAGACGGTTTTCATGCATCCAGTCGCGTCCGCGCAGCGCCTTGTCGCGCGCGGTGCGCTGGACGTAGTCGGCGGCGCTTTCGCCGGGATGCTGGGGTTCGTCCTCGCCCGGCGGAGCCGGCACCCGCAGCACTTCGTGGGGCAGGCCGATCTGCGTCAGCAGTTCGCGCCGCCTGGGGCTGGCCGAGGCGAGGTAGAGGCGGGCGGTCGAGGTGGTTGTGTCGGTCATTGCTACGGCGAGGCCGGGCCGTTCAGGCGCGATGATAGGGATGGTTGGTCATGATGGCCCAGGCCCGGTAGAGCTGCTCGGCCAGCACCACGCGCACCATGGGGTGCGGCAGCGTCAGCGAAGACAGCCGCAACTGGCCGCTGCAGGCGGCTTTCAGTTCGGGGTCCAGGCCGTCCGGGCCGCCGACCAGGAAGGCCACGTCCTGGCCGCCGGCGCGCCATTGCTCCAGCTTTTGGGACAGGGCCATGGTGGTGAGGTCGCGGCCGCGTTCGTCCAGCGCCAGGCGCAGGACGCCGGCGGGCAGGGCGGCGTCGATCCGCTTGGCCTCGGCCGCCATCATCTGGGCCGGCGTCTTGCCGCTGTTGCGGGGTTCGGGCTTGATCTCGCGCAGTTCCAGCGCGCAATCGGCGGGCAGGCGCTTGGCGTAGTCGTCCCAGGCGGTCTGCACCCAGTCCGGCATGCGCGTGCCCACGGCCACGACGATGAGCTTCACGGCGCGCTCAGTAGTCGGTGCCGTCGTAGGCGCTGTCGCCGGCGATGGGCGCGGGACGGGTGGATTCCGGCAGCAGCTTGACGCGCACCGGCTTGCCGCCCCAGATTTCTTCCAGGTTGTAGTACTGGCGGATGGCCGGCTGCATGATGTGCACGACCACGTCGCCCAGGTCGACCACGACCCATTCGCCGGTGTCTTCGCCTTCGATGGTGATGCCGGACAGGCCGAGCGCGCGGCCGCGGTCGGATACGCTGGAGGCCAGCGCGCGGGTCTGGCGGTTGGAGGTGGCGCTTGCAATCACGACGCGATCGAACAGGCTGGTCAGATGCGTGGTGTTGAAAACCTTGATGTCTTGCGCCTTGACGTCTTCGAGGGCGTCGATGACGGCGCGTTGGAGTTTTTGTATATCCATAACTGTAAATATAACCCGCGCAGGGTCAGCGAGAGGCTGGCTTTGGGACGTTTGGAACGCCCGGCGGGTGGGGTTTATCGGTAGAGATGGTGCGCCGCAATATACGCGGCGACGGGCGGCGCGAGCAGGCCTTCGGTGGATGCGCCGCGCGCCAGGCGCTGGCGGATGTCGGAGGCCGATACCGGCATGGGCGCGAACGGCAGTTCCTGCAATTCGCGGCCCAGGGCGCCGAGGTGCCGGGCCAGTTCCGGCGGTGCGGCCAGCGGCGTGCCGGGACGGGTGGCCACGGCCAGGTCCACCAAGCTGGCGATGTCCTGCCAGTTGCGCCAGGTGCAGAAATTGGCGAGTTGGTCGGCGCCCAACAGCCAGACGTAGCGCGCCCCGCCAGGCAGGGCGCGCAGGGTGTCGAGGGTGTAGGTGGCGCCGCCCCGTTCGATTTCGATCGGGTTGACGGCCAGCCCGGCATGGCCGGCGATCGCCAGTTCCAGCATGTCCAGGCGCTGGCGGCCGGTGGCGTGCAGCGCGGCGCGCTGCCAGGGGTTGGCCGCCGGGATGAGCTGCACTTCCGCCAGGCCCAGCGCCTGCAGCGCGGTCTGGGCGAGCGCGATGTGCGCGACGTGGACGGGGTCGAAACTGCCGCCCAGGAGACCGATGCGCTTCAAACCCAGTCCCGCGGCTTGAGGTAGGCGGCCAGTTCGGCCTCGGGCGTGCCGGCCTGCGGCTGCCAGTCGTAGCGCCACTGCGCCAGCGGCGGCATGGACAGCAGGATGGATTCGGTGCGTCCGCCCGATTGCAGGCCGAACAGCGTGCCGCGGTCGAACACCAGGTTGAATTCCACGTAGCGGCCGCGGCGGTAGGCCTGGAAGTCGCGTTCGCGCTCGCCGTAGGCCAGGGCGCGGCGGCGTTCCACGATGGGCATGTAGGCCGGCAGGAAGGCGTCGCCGACCGAGCGGGTCAGGGCGAAGGAGGCGTCGAAGCCCGGGGCGTTCAGGTCGTCGAAGAAGATGCCGCCGATTCCGCGGGTTTCGTTGCGGTGCTTGAGGAAGAAGTATTCGTCGCACCAGCGCTTGTAGCGTGGGTAGTAGTCGGCGCCGTGGCCGGCCAGCGCGTCGCGGCATACGGCGTGGAAGTGGCGCGCGTCTTCCTCGAACGGATAGTACGGGGTCAGGTCCAGGCCGCCGCCGAACCAGAAAACGTCGGCTTCGTCGTGGCCGGGGCGCGCGGCCGCCGTGAACATGCGCACGTTCATGTGCGTGGTGGGCACGTGCGGATTGCGCGGGTGCAGCACCATGGACACGCCCATCGCCTCCCAGGAGCGGCCGGCGAGTTCCGGCCGGTGCGCGCTGGCCGAGGGCGGCAGCTTGGAACCCTGGACATGGCTGAACAGCACGCCGGCCCGTTCGAACAGCTGGCCGCCTTCGAGCAGGCGCGACAGGCCGCCGCCGCCTTCGGGACGCTGCCATTCATCGGCGCGGAAGGCGGCGCCTTCCGCTTCTTCCAGGGCGCCGACGATGCGGGCCTGCAAGCCGGTGAGGTAGTCCCGCACGGCGGAGACGGGCAAGGCGTTCATCGGCGGGCTCCGGTCAGGCGTTGGACTTGGACTTCTGCTGCGAGGGCTTGAGCGCGCGCCAGCCGATGTCGCTGCGGTACTGGCGGCCGTCGAAGTGCACGCCGTCTATGGTTTCGTAGACGCGGTCGCGGGCCATCTTGACCGAGTCGCCCAGGGCCGTGACGCACAGCACGCGGCCGCCGGTGGTCTTGATCTCGCCGTCCTCGATCCGGGTGGCGGCGTGGAACACCATGCAGTCCTCGGCGTCGGCCGGCAGGCCGCGGATGGCGTCGCCGGTGCGCGGCGTGCCCGGGTAGTTGTGCGCGGCCAGCACGGCGCCCAGCGCGGTGCGGCGGTCCCAGACGATGTCGGCCTGGTCCAGCGTGCCCTCGACGGCATGTTCCAGGGCGTCGAGCAGGTCGCTCTTGACCCGCATCATGATGGGCTGGGTTTCCGGGTCGCCCATGCGGCAGTTGAATTCCAGCGTCTTGATGGCGCGGTCGGGGTCGTCGCCGGGGGCGATCATCAGGCCGGCGTACAGGAAGCCGGTGTACGGAATGCCGTCGCGCGCCATGCCCTGCACGGTCGGCAGGATGATTTCGCGCATGATGCGGTGGTGCAGTTCGGGGGTGACGATGGGCGCGGGCGAATAGGCGCCCATGCCGCCGGTGTTGGGACCCTGGTCGCCGTCGAGCAGGCGCTTGTGGTCCTGGCTGGTGGCCAGGGCTAGCACGTTGCGGCCGTCGCACATGACGATGAAGCTGGCTTCCTCGCCCACCAGGCATTCCTCGATGACCACGCGCGCGCCGGCCTCGCCCATGGAGCCGTCGCCCAGCATGGCGTCGATGGCGGCGTGCGCCTCTTCGAGCGTGGCGGCGACCACCACGCCCTTGCCCGCGGCCAGGCCGTCGGCCTTGATCACGATGGGGGCGCCTTCCTGGTCGATGTAGGCATGCGCCTGGGCCGGGTCGGTGAAGGTCTGGTAGCGGGCGGTGGGGATGTTGTGCCGCACCATGAAGGCCTTGGCGTAATCCTTGGAGCTCTCCAGCTGGGCGGCGGCCTTGGTCGGGCCGAAGATTTTCAGGCCGCGGGCGCGGAACACGTCCACGACGCCGGCGGCCAGCGGCGCTTCGGGGCCGACCACGGTGAGGGCCACGCCTTCGCGCTGCACGAAATCGGCCAGTTCCTCGGCATTGGTGAGCGGGATGTTCTCCATCTGCTCGGCCCGTTGCGTGCCGCCGTTGCCCGGGGCGACGTACACCTTGTGTACGCGCGGGGAGCGGGCCAGCCGCCAGGCGAGGGCATGTTCGCGGCCGCCCGAGCCAATAACCAGGAGTTTCATGTTGGGGTGAGTCTGAAGATAGCCATTCGGGGCCGGGATGGCCCGGCCCCGATTAACACCCCCGCGACGCAGCGCAGGGGAGGGAGGATTTACTGCGCTTCGTCGAAAACGACGGTGGTATAGACTTCCTGCACGTCGTCCAGGCCTTCCAGGGCGTCGAGCAGTTTCTGCATCTTGACGGCGTCTTCGCCGGCCAGTTCGGTTTCGTTCAGGGCCTTCATGACGATGCCGTCGACTTCGGCCTTCAGGCCGGCCTCGTCGAAGGCGCGGCGCACGGCGGCGTAGTCGGCCGGCGCGCAGACCACTTCGATCACGCCTTCCTCGTCGGTGGTCACGTCTTCGGCGCCGGCCTCGAGGGCGGCTTCCATGACCTTGTCTTCAGAGGTACCGGGCGCGAACACGAACTGGCCGCAATGCTTGAACATGAAGGCCACCGAGCCTTCCTGGCCCAGGTTGCCGCCGTTCTTGGCGAAGGCGTGGCGCACTTCGGCGACGGTGCGGGTGCGGTTGTCGGTCATGCAGTCGACGATCACCGCCGCGCCGCCGATGCCGTAGCCTTCGTAGCGCACTTCCTCGTAGGCGTCGCCGTCGGCGCCGCCCGCCCCGCGCTGGATGGCGCGCTGGATGTTGTCCTTGGGCATGTTGGCGTCGGTGGCCTTGTCCCAGGCCATGCGCAGACGCGGATTGCTGTCGGGGTCGGGGCCGCCGGCGCGCGCCGCCACGGTGATTTCACGAATGATCTTGGTCCAGAGCTTGCCGCGCTTGGCGTCTTGGCGCCCTTTGCGGTGCTGAATATTGGCCCATTTGCTGTGTCCGGCCATGGCTTCCCAGGATAAATTGTCTGCAAAAATGGCATTTTACCGTGACGGCGGGCCGCGCGCCCGGGGGCCGGCCGCAAGCCCGCCCGCCTGTACCCTTATTGCCACGCGCACAAGCCGCGCGCGAGGCTCTACACTTGGGCATCCCTCAGTTTCCTGGTCCGGAGAGCCGTCCATGCCCAACCCCATCGTCATCGCCAAGAACGCCCAGGCCGAGCTGGCGCTGCTGCCCGCCCTGGCCAACCGGCACGGCTGCATCACCGGCGCCACGGGCACCGGCAAGACGGTGACGCTGCAGGTGCTGGCCGAGTCCTTTTCCCGCATCGGCACGCCGGTGTTCATGGCCGACGTCAAGGGCGACCTGACCGGTATTTCGCAGGCCGGCACGGCCAGCCCCAAGCTCATGGAACGCCTCAAGAACCTGGGCCTGGACGAGCCGGCCTGGGGCGCCAGCCCGGTGACGCTCTGGGACGTGTTCGGCGAGCAGGGGCTGCCGGTGCGCGCCACCGTGTCCGACATGGGGCCGCTGCTGCTGTCGCGCATCCTGGAGCTGAACGACACCCAGGAAGGCGTGCTGACGCTGGTGTTCAAGGTGGCCGACGACGAAGGGCAACTGCTGCTGGACCTGAAAGACCTGCGCGCCATGCTCCAGGACGTGGCCGACCGCGCGGCGCAGCTCAAGACGCGCTACGGCAACGTGTCCTCGGCCAGCATCGGCGCCATCCAGCGCGGTCTCTTGGCCCTGGAGTCCCAGGGGGCGGAGCGCTTCTTCGGCGAGCCGATGCTGGACGTGGCCGACCTGATGCGCACCGACGCCCAGGGCCGCGGCATGGTCAACGTGCTGGCCGCCGACAAGCTGATGCAGGCGCCGCGCCTGTACGCGATTTTCCTGCTGTGGCTGCTGGCCGACCTGTACGAAAAGCTGCCCGAGGTGGGCGACATGGACCAGCCCAAGCTGGTGTTCTTCTTCGACGAGGCGCACCTGCTGTTCAACGACGCCCCGGCCGCGCTGCTGAACAAGATCGAGCAGGTGGTGCGGCTGGTCCGCTCCAAGGGCGTGGGCGTCTATTTCGTGACGCAGAACCCGCTGGACATTCCCGATACGGTGCTGGGCCAGCTCGGCAACCGCGTGCAGCATGCGCTGCGCGCCTTCACGCCGCGCGACCAGAAGGCGGTGAAGACGGCGGCGCAGACCATGCGGCCCAATCCCGGCCTGGACATCGAGGCGGCCATCACCGAACTGGGCGTGGGCGAGGCCCTGGTGTCGCTGCTGGACGCCAAGGGCCGCCCCATGCCCACCGAGCGCGCCTATATCGTGCCGCCGGCGAGCCGCATCGGCCCGGCCACCGACGCCGAGCGCCAGGCGCTGCGCCAGGGCAGCACGCTGGCCGCCAAGTACGAAAAAGCCATCGACCGCGAATCGGCCTACGAGGTGCTGGCCAGACGCGCGGCCAAGCCGGCCGAGGCGGCGCCGGGCGCGCAGCCCGAGGCCGGGCAGGGCGCCGGCCAGGCGCCGGCCGATGCCGGCGGCGGGCTGATGGACAGCCTGAACGACGTGCTGTTCGGCTCGACCGGGCCGCGCGGCGGCAAGCGCGACGGCATCGTCCAGAGCGTGGCCAAGAGCACCATGCGCTCGATCGCGCGCGAGCTGACCCGCGGCATACTCGGGTCCCTGCTGGGCTCCAAGGGCCGGCGCTGAGGCGGATCGGGTAGCGGCTCGAAACGGGTTTTTTGTAAAAGGGCGGGCTGTCGCAGCGGCTGCGGTAAGCGAGGGTGTTGCGCCGTGCCCGTTTGTGTCTATCATTTCGGGCGGGGCATTCCCCAGGGTCTGCGCAAGGCTTTCCGTAGCCTTTTCCACAGGCGGACCCGGTAAAAAACAGAGGAAGACGCGGTGTCAAAGAAACACAAGATTGCAGTAATCCCCGGAGACGGAATCGGCAAGGAAGTCGTGCCCGAAGGCCTGAAAGTGCTGGACGCGGTGGCCACGCGCTTCGGCATCGATTTCCAGTGGGACCATTTCGACTGGAGCTGCGACTATTACGCCAAGCACGGCGCCATGATGCCGGACGACTGGCAAGCCCGTATCGGCCAGCACGAAGCCATTTTCTTCGGCGCCATCGGCTGGCCCGCCACCGTGCCCGACCACGAGGCGCTGTGGGGTTCGCTGTTCAAGTTCCGCCGCGAATTCGACCAGTACATCAACCTGCGCCCGGTGCGCCTGATGCCCGGCGTGCCGTCGCCGCTCAAGGACCGCAAGCCCGGCGAGATCGATTTCTACATCGTGCGCGAGAACACCGAGGGTGAGTACTCCAACAGCGGCGGCCGCCTGTTCGCCGGCACCGAGCGCGAAGTCGTCATCCAGGAAAGCGTGTTCACCCGCGTGGGCGCCGACCGCGTCCTGAAGTTCGCGTTCGAGCTGGCGCAAAAGCGCGGCAAGCACCTGACCGCGGCCACCAAGTCCAACGGCATTTCGATTTCCATGCCGTGGTGGGACGAGCGCGTGGCCGACGTGGCGCAGAGCTATCCCGACGTGCGCTGGGACAAATACCACATCGACATCCTGTGCGCGCACTTCGTGCAGCACCCCGACTGGTTCGACGTGGTGGTGGCCTCCAACCTGTTCGGCGACATCCTGTCCGACCTGGGGCCGGCCTGCACCGGGACCATCGGTATCGCGCCGTCGGCCAACCTGAATCCCGACCGCAAGTTCCCGTCCCTGTTCGAGCCGGTGCACGGTTCGGCGCCGGACATTTATGGCAAGGGCATCGCCAATCCGATCGGCCAGATCTGGAGCGGGGCGCTGATGCTCGATTTCCTGGGTTACCCCGAGGCTTCGGCCGCCGTCGTCAAGGCGATCGAAACGGTATTGGCCGAAGGCCCGCGCACGCGGGACATGCAGGGCAATGCCTCGACCGCCGAGGTCGGCAGCGCGATCGCGTCGCTGATCGCGGCCGGCTGAGGGCGGCCCGCGCTCAGGGCTTTAGGCTAGTAGATGGAAGATTCGGCTTTTTCCTCCCCCGCCGTCCATGTGGGCGGCGGGCGGGCTGACCGGTTCGTGCGCAAGCTTTTCCGCTTGCTGCGCTCGCGCACGCAGCGGCACAACCAGCACTTGTGGCCCTTCGTCCGGATCTGGCGCGACCGCGCCGGCGCGATTTGCGGGTTCCGCGCCTTCGGGCGCTCGCTGCCGGTCACGCCGCTGCGGCAGGGATACGACCCCGCCGACGTCACCATGCATCTGATCCTGAGCGGCCCCTCGGTCGCCCAGATCCCCTACGACCGCCTCGACATCCGCGCCGCCATGGGCGTCAACGGCGCCATCGCGCTGGCGCGCAAGTTCGACCTGCCGTTCAAGTACTACTGCATCATCGACCAGAATTTCGTCAGGGACCGCATCGACCTGGTGCGTGAAATCGTCTCGCGCGACCTGACGCTTTACGTCCTGCCCGAGGTGCTGCGCTACATCATGCAGGGCATCCCGCAGGAATCCATCCGCTGCCGCGTCTGCATCATCGAGTTGATTTCCGAGCGCGCCTACCAGCGCAGCGCCGCGCCGTCCGTCCTCAAGCGCATGGCCGCGGTCACGCCCGACGTGCAGCTGCTGGACGCCAAGCAGGGGCTGGGCTACAGCTTCGACGCGGCGCTCGGCGTCTTCGACGCCGACACCGTGGCCTATGCGGCCCTGCAGGTGCTGATCTCGGGCGGCGCCCGCCAGATCTATGTGCACGGGCTGGACCTGACGCTGCAGAACGGGCTGCGTTTCTACGACGAGGGGCAGACGCCCCAGGCCAGCCGGCTGGCGCGCAATTTCGCCCAGCTGATCGAGCCGTCCTTCCGCTTCGCGTCCGCGCAATGGCGCGCCCGGGGCGTCTCGGTGTTCAACCTGTCGCCCATCAGCGCGCTGTCGGCCGACATCATCGAACGCCTAGACTGGCAGACCTTGCTAAAGGAATAACCCTCGCCGGCAAACACCGCCGCCCGATCGGGGGCACAGCGGATCCGGCTCCGCCGGTCCGCCAGTGCCGCCCCCTGGGGGGCCCGCGTCAGCGGGTAGGGGGGGGGACCCAATCAATGTGCTCCGGCTGCCGCCTCGGCTGCGCCGCCGCCGCCGCCCTGGGCCGAGCGCGGGCGCGCGAACCATACCAGTCCGGTCAACGCCAGGAAGATGATCGCCGACGCGTAGAACACGTCCAGCGCCGACATGGTGAAGGCCTGGCCGTTGATCATGCCGTCTATCATGCTGAGCGCCTGCTGGTGCGACACGCCCAGGCTGTTCTGCAGCGTGTTCAGCGTATGGTCGAAGGCCGGCTCGCCGGGGCGGGCGGCTTCGGTCAGCTGGGCGTGGTGCATGGTGGCGCGGTTTTCCCACAGCGTGGTGGAGATCGAGGTGCCGAACGCGCCGGCGGTCAGGCGCAGGAAGTTCGACAGGCCCGAGGCCGCGGGAATGCGCCATGGCTCGATGCTGGTGAGCGTGATCGCGGTCAGCGGCACGAAGAAGGCCGCCATCGCCGCGCCCTGGATGATGGTCGGCGTCATCAGGGTGCGCACGTCGGTCTGCGTATTGAAGCCCGAGCGCATGAAGCACACCAGCGCGAAGATCAGGAAGGCCACCGTCACGATCTGGCGCGGGTCGCGCGTGGCCAGCATCCGGCCGACGATGGGCGTGAGCAGGATGGCCAGCAGGCCCACCGGCGCGGTCACCAGGCCGGCGTAGGTGGCCGTATAGCCCATATTGCTTTGCAGCCATAGCGGCAGCAGCACCACGTTGCCGAAGAACACGCCGTAGGCCACCGCCAGCGTCAGCGCGCCGACCGTGAAGTTGCGGATCTTGAAGAGCCGCAGGTCCACCACGGGGTGGGCGTCGGTCAGTTCCCAGATCAGGAAGAAAACGAAGGCCACGAAGGCGATCGCGGCCAGCGCGATGATGGTGGAGCTGGCGAACCAGTCCAGTTCCTTGCCCTTGTCCAGCATGATCTGCAGCGCGCCCACCCAGACCACCAGCAGCGCCAGGCCGACCTTGTCGATCGGCAGCTTGCGGGTCTGCGATTCGCGGTTGCCGTAGATGCGCCAGCTGATCCAGGCGGCCAGCAGGCCCACCGGCACGTTGATGTAGAAGATCCACGGCCAGGTGTAGTTGTCGGAGATCCAGCCGCCCAGCAGCGGCCCGGCCACGGGCGCGACCAGCGTGGTCATGGACCAGACCGCCAGCGCCATGCCCGACTTGGACTTGGGGAAGCTGGCCAGCATCAGCGCCTGCGACAGCGGGATCATGGGGCCGGCGACCGCGCCCTGCAGCACGCGGAACGCGATCAGCGCCTCCAGCGACGGCGAGAAGCCGCAAAGCCACGAGGCCAGCACGAACAGCAGCGTCGAGATCAGGAACAGGCGCACCTGGCCGAAGCGCTGCGTCAGCCAGCCGGTCAGCGGCACCGTGATGGCGTTGGCGACGGCAAACGAGGTGATGACCCAGGTGCCCTGGCTGGTGCTGACGCCCAGGTCGCCCGAGATGGTGGGGATGGACACGTTCGCGATCGAGGTGTCCAGCACGTTCATGAACACCGCGGTCGACAGCGCGATCGAACCGATGATGCGGGTCGCGCCTTCGAGCGGCGGATGGGCGCCCGGCGGCCGGGCGGGCTGGGGGGCGGCTGCCGCGCCCGCGGGCTGGGCGGTGGCGTTCATGATGCGAGGTTGGCCTTGATGATTCTGGCGATCATGGCGTCGACTTCGTCATGGGCCGGCTCGAAGGCGCGGGTCGACCAGACCGGCTCCTTGCGTTCGGCCTGCGTCAGCGGCTCGCCTTCCTGCTTGCCCACGTCGACTTCCACGTCCATCGACAGGCCCACGCGCAGCGGGTGCTTTTTCAGGTCTTCCGGGTCCAGCGCGATGCGCACGGGCACGCGCTGCACCACCTTGATCCAGTTGCCGGTGGCGTTCTGGGCCGGCAGCAGCGCGAAGGCGCTGCCGGTGCCGGCGTCCAGGCCGGCGACGGTGCCGTGATAGGTCACCGAGCTGCCGTACAGGTCGGCCACCAGCTTGGCCGGCTGTCCGATGCGCATCTTGCGCAGCTGGCCTTCCTTGAAATTCGCTTCCACCCAGACCTGGTCCAGCGGCACCACCGTCATCAGCGCCGAGCCGGGGGCGACCCGCTGGCCGACCTGCACGCTGCGCCGGGCAACGATGCCGGCCACCGGGGCGGGCAGCACGGTGCGCGACTGCGCCAGCCAGGCGTTGCGCAGGCCGGCCTCGGCCTGGCGCACGTCGGGATGCTCGGCCACCGTGGTGCCCTGGGTCAGGGCCTGGTTGGTCTCCAGCTTGGCGCGCGAGGCCGCCAGCGCGGCGCGCGCCTGGGCCAGGCCGGACTGGGCCGACTTCAGCGCGACTTCGGCGTGCAGGATTTCCTCGCCGCTGACGCCGCCGGACTTGGCCAGCAGCTGGCGGCGCTTGACGTCGCTCTGGGCGCGGTTGAGTTCAGCCTCGGCGCGCAGGATGTCGGCGCGGCGCAGATCCACGTCGGCGGCCAGCGCGTCGTTCTGGACATAGATGGTGCGCACCTGGCGCACGGTCTGCGCGAGCTTGGCCTGGGCCTGTTGCAGGGCCACGTCGGTGTCGGCGGGGTCCAGCCGCACCAGCGGCTGGCCGGCGGCGACGGTTTCCGTGTCGTCGGCCTCGATGGCCACGACCGTGCCAGGCACCTGGGGCGTGATCTGCACCAGGTTGCCGTGCACGTAGGCGTCGTCGGTGCTTTCGAAGTGGGCGCCGAACAGCACCCACCAGATGCCGTAGGCGATCGCGACGAGTATGAAGGCCCCGGTGGCCAGCAGCAGCAGGCGTTTACGGGCGGGATTGGCGGCGGGAGTGGCAGCGGTCATGACGTCTGAATCCGGGGAGCGTTCAATGAGTGGAAGACGTGGCGGGTTCGGACCCGGCGGCGGGGACGTAGCCTCCGCCCAGGGCATTGGCCAGGTTGGCGTCGAGCTGGTAGGCGCGGATGCGCAGATCGGTTTCCAGGCGCGCCTGGGTCAGCACGCCGGTCTGCGCGATGAGCACGGAGATGTAGTTGCCCATGCCGGCCTTGTAGCGCTTGACGGCCAGGTCGTAGGCCGCGTCGATGGCTTCGCGGGCCTGGCGCTGCTCGGCCTTTTCGCGGTCCAGCAGGCGCAGGGCGTCGAGCGCGTCGGCCACCTGGCGCACCGCGTCCAGCACGGTCTGGTTGTAGTCCGAGACGGCCAGGTCGGCGTCGGCGCGGCGGCCGGCCAGATTGGCGTTGAGTTCGCCGCCGTGGAAGATCGGCAGCGTGACCGCCGGGCCGAACCCGGCCATGCGGGCGTCGGCGCCCAGCAGGTTGCCGGTGCCCATGGCCTGGAAGCCGGCGAAGGCCACCAGGTTCACGTTGGGATAGAACTCGGCCTTGGCGCTGTCGATGGCGTGGCGGGCGGCTTCGGCGCGCCACTTGGCGGCGGCGACGTCGGGACGATGGCCCAGCAGGTCCAGCGGCACGCTGGCCGGTACGCCGCCGGCCGGCGCGGTCAGCGCGACCGGCGTCAGGGACTGTCCGCGCTGCGGTCCGGCGCCAGCCAGCGCCGCGACCTGGTTGCGCAGTTGGGCCAGCGTGGTTTCGGTCTGGGTCAGCTCGACCTTGCCGGCGGCCAGCGAGGATTCCGCCTGTTTGACCTCCACCTGCGTGTCCAGCCCGGCGCCGTAGCGGCCCTGGGTCAGTTCCAGCACTTCGGCGCGCTGCGCCAGCACGCGCTGGAGCACGTCGCGCTGGGCGAAGGCGTTCTGCAGGTTCAGGTAGGCCCGCACCGTGGCGCTGGCCAGCAGGTTGCGCGCCGCCTGGGCGTCGGCCGCGGCGGCCTGCTGTTCCGAGACCGCCGCCTTCAGGCGCGAGCGGTTCTTGCCCCAGAAGTCCAGCTCGTAGCTGAAGTCCAGCGCCAGCCGGTTGTCGCTGACCACCGAGCCGCCCATCGGCGCCGGGTAGATGTAGTCCTTGGACAGGTGCTCGCGCGTCAGGGCGTAGTTGGCGTCCACGCGCGGCAGCAGCGGCGCGCGCGCCGAACTGACGGCGGCGTTGGCCCGCGCCAGGCGCGCCTGGGCCGCGCTCATCGAAGGGTTGTTTGCCAGCGCCTCGTCCAGCAGGGCGTCGAGCTGCGGATCGCCGTAGCGCTGCCACCAGCGGTCGGTGGGCCAGTCGGCGTCCTGGGCGGTGAGCCCCAGCTTGGCCGCGTCCAGCGCCGCCACGGGTTCGGGCCCGGGCTCGATCAGCGCGCAGCCGCCGAGGGCCAGCACCAATACAGCAGTAGAGAAAAGGCGTTTCATCCTGACGGTAAGCTGAAAATGATTGATTGATCTGTATTTGCCTAGGCAGGCATTATGCCAAAAAAGGCCCCTGCGATGCAGGGGGGGCGTGCCTGCCCCGGCGGTCTCAGGCCGAGCCGTTGGCCAGCATGCGGCGCAGGTAATGCATGAGCTGGGAGACTTCGTCGGCCGAAAATCCGCGCAGGTGATGGTTGAGCGAGCGGGCGATGTTGGCCGGGATCTCGCGCGCCTTGGCCTCTCCCAGTTCGGTGAGTTCGATCTTGACCACGCGGCGGTCTTCCTGGCTGCGCGTGCGCCGCAGCAGGCCCTTGGCCTCGAGGCGGTCCAGCGCGCGGGTCATGGCGCCGGTGTCCATGCCGTTGAGCCGGGCCAGCTCAGCCGGCGTGTCGGCGCGGCCCAGGTACACCAGCGCGATGGGGCGCCATTGCATGGCGGTGAGATCCAGCGGCGCCATTTCCTGGTCCAGCATGCGGTTCAGGGAATGGTGGACCTGCTTGATCAGGAAGCCGGCGTTTTCCTCCATCATGCAGCGGGTATCGCTGCGGTAGTGGACGGGGGTATCGGGCGTGGAAGAAGGAGGCGGCGCGGCATTCATGCGCCGAATTTTACTGCCTAGTCAGTTATTGTCAAGGTTGTGCCTTCATGGCAGCCTCTGCCTGCGCGCCTGCCGGGGCCTGCTTGCGCAGGCCCGACCAGACGATGGCCGCCACGATCAGCGCGGCCCCGGCCATCATGCGCGGCGTGGGCTGCTGGCTGAACAGCGCCCAGGCGAAGGCGATGGCGTAGACCGGCTCCAGCGCGATGACCAGCCCGGCGCTGCGGGCGTTGAGCCGCGTCAGGCTGGAGACGAACAGGTAGTGCGACAGCCCGGTGCAGAAGACGCCCAGCAGCGCCAGCCAGAACAGGTCCAGGGCCGGCAGCGCGGGCAGCTGGCCGGCGGCGAACGGCAGCAGCACCAGCGCCACGACCAGGTTCTGCCAGCAGGCCACCTGCATCGGGTCCATGCCCGAGGCCGAGCGGCGGTTGCTCAGCGCCAGCAGCGCGAAGCTCAGGCCCGACAGCAGGCCCCAGGCCAGGCCGATGGTGCCCTGGTCGGCCAGGTCGAACGAGGGCGTGACCAGCACCAGGCCGGCGGTCACCAGGCCCAGCAGCAGCCATTCGGCCAGCCGGATGCGTTCGCGAAACAGCAGGCCTTCGAACAGCGTGATGAAGGCCGGAAAACTGGCGAAGCCCAGCGTCGCGATGGCGATGCCGCCGACCTTGACCGAAATGAAGAACGTGACCCAGTGCACCGCCAGCAGCACGCCCGCCACCACCAGCACGAACAGCTGCGCCGGGGTCAGCGCGCCCAGCAGGGGTTTGCGCCGCATGCGGGCGAAACCGCCCAGCGCGAGCACCGCGAACACGGCGCGTCCCAGCGTGATGACGGCGGCGCTGGCCTGGATCAGTTCGCCGAAGACGCCGGTCAGGCCGAAGAGCACGGCGGCGATGTGGATGTAGGTCAGGGCGCGGTGTCTGGTCATGCGAGGCAGGTTGGAATGCATGGAAGCGGGGCGCCGGCACGAGAAAAGTATGGCGCCGAACGTGCATTTATTTTTGCACTGAACATAAAATCATCGCATGAATCGCCTTGCCGAGTTTTCGCCGTTTTCCCGTCCCTCCAGCCGCGCGGCCGGATTCATCATGGCAACCCTGGGCGCGGTGCTGTTTTCGGCCAAGGCCATCGTCGTCAAATTCACCTATCGCTACGGCATCGACGCGGTCACGCTCATCGCGTTTCGCATGCTGTTCGCCATGCCGTTCTTCGCGGCCGTGGCCTGGGCCCAGTCGCGCCGCGCCGCGCGCGGCGAGATCGTGCGCCTGACGCCCAAAGAGCGCCTGCAGGTCTGCGTGCTGGGGCTGCTGGGTTATTACCTGTCGAGCTTCCTGGACTTCCTGGGGCTGCGCTACGTCACGGCCAGCCTGGAGCGGTTGATCCTGTTTCTCTCGCCCTCGCTGGTGGTGCTGCTGTCGGCCTTCTGGTTCAAGCGCCCGATCGAGCGCCGCCAGTGGATGGCCATGGTGCTGTCCTACGCCGGCGTGGTGCTGGTGTTCGCGCACGACCTGTCCTTCGGCGGAAGCGAGGTCTTCCTGGGGTCTTTATTCGTTTTCGGGTCGGCCGCAAGCTATTCTGTGTACCTGATCTGTTCGGGGGAACTGGTCAAGCGGATCGGCGCGACGCGGCTGGTGGCCTATGCCATGACGGTCTCGTGCGTGGCCTGCATCGTTCAGTTCTTCGCCGTGCATCCGCCGTCCATGCTGATCCAGCCGGCGGGGGTCTACGGCTATTCCGTGATCCACGCCACGCTCAACACCGTGGTGCCGGTGTTCATGCTGATGTGGGCGGTGGCGCTGATCGGCGCGCCCACCGCCTCGCTGCTGGGCATGGTGGGGCCGGTGTCGGTGCTGTTCCTGGCCTCATGGTTCCTGCACGAGCCGATCACGGTGTGGCAGATGGCAGGCACGGTCCTGGTGCTGGCCGGCGTGTTCGCCTTGATGGGGCGCGCGGCGCCCGCCAAGCGGGGCGAGGCGCGGCCAGAGCGTTGAATCCGGTTTTTGTCGCTTAGTTCGCATTATTTCCATTGAAAGGAGGCCCGCATGGCCAGCAATCTCGTCAAGGCAATTCGTATCGAGCAGCACGGTGGTCCCGAAGTCCTGAAGCTGGCCGAGGTGGAGGTTCCGCCGCCCGCCGCCAACGAAGTCACCATCCGGCAGCACGCCGCCGGCCTGAACTTCATCGATATCTATTACCGCACGGGCTTGTATCCGCACCCGCTGCCCCACGGGCTGGGCTTCGAGGGCGCGGGCGAGGTGACCGCGGTGGGCGCCGACGTCAAGCACCTGAAGAAGGGCGACCGCGTCGCCTATGGCCAAAGCCCCATCGGCGCCTACGCCGAGGCGCGCAACGTGCCCGCCGCCCAGGTCGTCAAGGTGCCCAAGGGCATCGGTTTCGACGAGGCCGCCGCGCTGATGCTCAAGGGCCTGACCGTGCAGTACCTGTTCCGCCAGACCTACCGCCTGCAGGGCGGCGAAACCATTCTGTTCCACGCCGCCGCCGGCGGGGTGGGCCTGATCGCCTGCCAATGGGCCCGCGCGCTGGGCGTGAAGCTGATCGGCACGGTCTCCAGCCCCGAGAAGGCCGAACTGGCCCGCGCCAACGGCGCCTGGGAAACCATCGACTACTCGCGCGAAAACGTGGTCGAGCGCGTGCTGGAACTGACCGGCGGCAAGAAGGTGCCGGTGGTCTATGACGGCGTGGGCAAGGACACCTGGGAAACCTCGCTGGACTGCATCGAGCCGCGCGGCCTGATGGTCAGCTTCGGCAACGCCTCCGGCCCGGTGTCGGGCGTCAACCTGGCGACGCTGAACCAGAAGGGCAGCCTGTACGTGACCCGGCCCTCGCTGGGCATCCACGTCAACACGCTGGCCAAGCTGCAGGCCGCTTCCGAAGAACTGTTCGACCTGGTCCTGAAGAAGAAGATCAAGGTCCGCATCGACCAGCGCTACACGCTGGAACAGGCGGGTGAAGCGCAGACGGCGCTGGCCGGGCGCAAGACCACGGGCGCGACGGTGCTGATGCTGGATTGAGGCGGGGATGACGGCGCGCGGCCCCGGGCAGGGGCCGCGCGGGACCGGCAGGGGCGCGACTCCGCGTTCCTGCCGGTTTTTTTTCGCGCCGGCCGTGCGCAGAATGACAAATCGCCATGCACGGCCCGACAAGCCAGCCGCAGACACCGTTGCTATTCTGGCTCCGACCTGTTCGCTGGAGTTCCGAATGCCTGCTGCAAGCGTTTCCTCTGCCGTTCCCGCCGATCGCCCGGAACTGGGCGCCATCAGAGAGTCCATGCTGATCGACGGCGAGCCCGTGCGCGAAGGGCAGGGCCAGCCCATCGCCGTGCACGATCCCGCCACTGGCCAGGTGATCGCGCACCAGCCGGACGCCGGTCCCGCCCAGATCGACCAGGCGGTGCAGGCCGCCAGGCGCGCATTCGACGCCGGGCCCTGGCGCGATATGCTGCCCGCCGGCCGCGAACGCCTGCTGCTGAAGCTGGCGGACCTCGTCGAGCAGCATGGCGACGAGCTGGCCCGCCTGGAAACGCTCAACAATGGCAAGTTGCTGGGCGTGGCGCAGGCGCTGGAAGTCGGGTCCGGCGCGCAGTGGCTGCGCTACATGGCGGGCTGGGCCACCAAGATCACCGGCGATACGCTGTCGCTGTCCATTCCGTTTCCGCCGGGCGTCCGGTACAGCGCCCAGACCTTGCCGCAGCCCGTGGGCGTGGTCGGCGCGATCATTCCCTGGAATTTCCCGCTGCTGATGGCGATCTGGAAGATCGCGCCGGCGTTGGCGGCCGGCTGCACCGTGGTGCTCAAGCCCGCCGAGGAAACCCCGCTGACCGCGCTGCGTCTGGCCGAACTGGTGCTGGAAGCGGGTTTCCCGCCCGGCGTGGTCAATGTCGTGACGGGCCGCGGTGAAACGGCGGGCGCGGCGCTGGTCGCCCATCCCGGCGTCGACAAGATCGCGTTCACCGGCTCCACCGAGGTGGGCAAGCTGATCGGCCGCGCCGCGATGGACGACATGAAGCGGGTGTCGCTGGAGCTGGGCGGCAAGTCCCCGGTGATCGTGCTGGACGATTGCGACGTCGACCGCGCCGTGCAGGGCGCCGCCGCCGCCATTTTCTTCAACCAGGGCCAGGTGTGCACGGCCGGCTCGCGGCTCTACGTGCAGAAGGGCTTGTACGCCAAGGTCGTGCAGGGGCTGGCCGACCTGGCCGCCGGTATGAAGCTGGGCTCGGGCTTCGATCCGGCCACGCAGATCGGTCC
Source organism: Achromobacter sp. MUI-25009338 (assembly GCF_057359325.1). NCBI lineage: Bacteria > Pseudomonadati > Pseudomonadota > Betaproteobacteria > Burkholderiales > Alcaligenaceae > Achromobacter > Achromobacter sp. MUI-25009338. The sequence goes on along the minus strand of NZ_CM170627.1, from coordinate 3,934,105 downwards.
GCTGGTTTCGGCGCGCCACCAGCGGCGCGTCATGGACTACATCGGTCTCGGGCGCGCCGAAGGCGGCCAGGTGCTGGCGGGGGGCGCGGCCGGCGAGGGCCAAGGCTATTTCGTGCAGCCCACCGTCTTTGCCGGCCTGCGATCCGACGCAAGAATCGCGCGCGAAGAGATTTTCGGGCCCGTGGTCGTGGCGCAGCCCTTCGACAGCCTGGACGACGCCGTGCGGCTGGCCAACGACAGCGCCTTCGGCCTGGGCGCGAGCCTGTGGAGCAATGACCTCGGCCGCGTCCAAAGCCTGATCCCGCGCATCGACGCCGGCACCATCTGGGTGAACACCCACAACATGCTGGACCCGAACATGCCTTTCGGCGGGTTCAAGCAATCCGGCATTGGCCGCGAGCACGGCCGCGCCGTGCTGGATCTGTACCTGGAGAAGAAGTCGGTCTGCATGGCGTACTAACAACGGCGGCGCGGCCCAAACCGGGAGATACCGGTGGCCGCGCCGTCACGGAACCAAGGGGAAATACATGGCAGGCAGCAGGCTTTGCCGGACCCGCGCGCGCGCCGCGCTGCTGTTGGCCTGCGCGGGGGCGTCGCAGGCGGCATGGGCTGGAGATCCCAGCGCGCGCGATTGGATACCCGCGCCGGTGGGCACCAATCTCGTCGCAGGCTATCTGGCGGGGCTGCGCTCGTCCGGGCTGTACGCCGAAGGCAAGCGGGTGGGAGGCGCCTCGGTGGACGTTAACGCGCTGGTGTATCGCCAGATGCATTACCGGGAGTTTTACGGCAAGACGGTGCAGCTCGAATTCATCGTGCCGATGTACCGCACGTCGATGGAGCTGCCGGGCGCGCCGGGCGACCACCAGACAGGCATAGGCGACCTGACGCTGGGGTCGGCGATCTGGTTCTACAACAATGAGCAGACCAGAACCTGGTTCGCCTGGGAGCCGTTCATCGTTGCGCCGGTGGGCCGCTACGACGGCTCGCGGCCCGATGTCTCGCCCGGGAAGAACCGCTGGTCGACCATCCAGGATTTTTCCTTCGTGAAGGGGGTAGGCGAATCCACCTACCTCGAAGCCATCGCGGAAGTGGAGATCTATGGCCGCAACACCGACTGGTATGGGCAGACGCTGAAGAAAGATCCTTCGTTCCGCTTTTTCGCCCTGGCGTCGACTAACCTGACGCCCGACACCTATACCGGGGTGCGCTATCGCTACGAAACCGGCGGGCGGGAGACCTCCTCGGGCGAAACCGTGGCCACCAGCGCCCGCAACCACCAGTTGGCCGTCGAGCTCACGCACCAGATCAACGACGCCAACCAGATTCAGATGCAGTACATCCACGACCTGAAGGTCGAGAACGGGCCGCGCATGCGCGGTGTGCAGCTGCGCTATGTCTACGCGTTTTAAGGCCTGTGCGTGGCTGCTTTCAGCGTCGGCAGGCCCAGGGAGATCCGATCATGAGACGAGGAGAATATCGATGAATGCGCTACGCGCCAGATCATGCGCATCGCGGGCGGGACAGTGGGCGCTGTGCGCCGCCCTGGCCGCCGCGGCCGGGCTCGCCCGGGCGGACCTGCCGGTGGAGGAGCTCAAGGGCGGCGCCCGCCTGCCGCCTGCCACGCCTCACCGGCTGTATGTGATGGATGCCGTCTTCAATCACCTGGTGGACAGCCGGATCAACATCTACGACGGCGACACCCGCAAATTCCTGGGGCTGGTGCCCACCTCGTTCAACGGTCACATGACCGTGTCCGCGGACGGCAAGGACATCTACGTGATGACGACCTACTACGAACGGCTCAACCGCGGCAAGCGGACCGACCTGATCGAAGCCTGGGACGCCGAGACGCTGACGCCCAGGTTCGAGGTGCCCATCCCGCAGAAGCGCGCGCAGGCGCTGAACTACCGCAACTACCTGCGCCAGAGCACCGACGGCGGGCTGCTGTTCGTGCAGAACGCCACGCCGGCGTCCTCGGTCACGGTGGTGGATTTGAAGACGCGCCAGTTCACCGACGAAATCACGGCCGCCGCGGGATGCTGGAGCATCATCGTCCTGCCGTCCCGCCCGCGCAGCTTCGCCAGCATCTGCGGCGACGGCGCGCTGCTGACCGTCGACCTGGACGCGGCCGGCAAGCCGGCGGGCCAGCAGCGCAGCCAGCCGATGTTCGATCCGGAAAAGGACCCGGTCTTCACGCATACCGAGAACCTCGGCAACACGTTCTATTTCGTCTCCTACAACGGCAACGTGTACAGCGCGGATTTCAGCGGCCAGGACGCCGTCTTCGGCAAACCGTGGTCCCTGCTGGACGCGTCGGGCAAGGACCAGGGCTGGCGACCCGGCGGCTACAACCTGCTGGCCGTGAACCAGGCAAGCAAGCGGCTCTACGTCGGCATGCATCCGAACGGCGCCGAAGGCTCGCACAAGACGCCCGCCTCCGAGATCTGGGTCTACGACCTGTCCACGCACAAGCGGGTGGCGCGGGTGCCGGGCAGGAATGCACTGTCCATGTCGGTATCGCAGGACGAGGCGCCGCGCCTCTACACGCTGGACGGCGGCAACGTGAACGTCTACGACGCAGCGCCGTCCGCGCCCGTTCTCAAGGGAACGATCGAGGGCGCGGGCGAGACTGCGCTGCAGGTCGAGCCGCAACCCTGGAGGGCGCCATGAACGATCCCGTACTGCTCTATGCCGCGAGCGCGGCGCTGGCCTGCGTGCTGCTTCTGGGCGCGCTGGAAAAACTGCGGGACATGGCGCGCTTCTCCGCGGCGGTGTCGGCCTACCGAATCCTGCCCGAAAGCTGGAGCGGTGCGTTCGCATGGGCCTATGCGCTGGCCGAGGCCGTGGCCGGCGTCCTGTTGCTGGCGCCGCCGCGCCAGGCGGCGGGGGCGCAACTGGCGCTGCTGGTGCTGGCGACGGCCACCGCGGCGCTGGCGTTCAACTTGCTGCGCGGCCATCGCGACATCGATTGCGGCTGCGGCGGTCCGGCCAGCGGCACGGGACGGGGCGGGCAGGGCGGCGCGGGGCTGTCCTGGTGGCTGGTCCTGCGCAACGCGGTCCTGGCGTCGTGGACGGCGCCCGCGCTCCACGCCGCGGCGGGTGGCTCTCGCGGCCTGCAATGGGTGGACGCCGCCGCCGTCTTCGGCCTCGCGATCTCCGCGGTGGCCCTTTACTACACCGCCAATCACCTCTTGGCCTCGCATCTCAAGCTGCGGAACCTTTGAAGGAGTTTCACATGGATGCCTTGATCATTTCCAATTTCCTGCTGTGGGGCGTGGTGCTTTGCCTGGTGCTGGTCATCCTGGCCCTGTCGCGGCAGATCGGCGTGCTGTACGAACGCGTGGCGCCGATGGGCGCGCTCACGATGGACAAGGGCCCCGGCGTCGGCGAACCGGCGCCGCGCTTCGAACTTGCCGACCTGCTGGGCCGGCGCATCGTCGTGGGCGAACGCGGGCAGCACAGCCAACTGCTGTTCTTTCTGTCGCCGACCTGCCCGGTGTGCAAGAAGCTGCTGCCGATCCTGAAATCGGTGGCCGCCACCGAAAGCGCCTGGCTGCGCATCGTGCTGGCCAGCGACGGCGAAATGCCCGAGCATCTGGCGTTCTACAAGCAGGCGGGACTGGAGCGTTTTCCGTACCTGCTGTCGACCGAACTGGGCATGAAGTTCCAGATCAGTAAGCTGCCCTACGCCGTGCTGATCGACGAAACCGGAACGCTGCGAGCGAAGGGCCTGATCAATTCCCGCGAACAGCTCGAAAGCCTGTTCACGGCCAAGGAACTGGGCGTGGCGTCGGTGCAGGAGTTCCTGGCCGCCGGCGCGCTGGAAGAAACCCGGATTTCCCGCAAGGAGAGCGGCAATGCACTGGCTGGATAAACTCGGAGAGCGCGCCACGCGCTCGGTCGCGCACGCCACGTCCCGGCGCAGCGTGCTCAACCGCATCGGCAAGGCGCTGGTGGGAACGGCTTTCCTGATGCCGGTGCTGCCCGTGGCGCGCTCGGCGCCGGCGGACCCCAAGAAGCCGCAGATGGACGACACCGCCTGCGACTACTGGCGCTATTGCGCGGTGGACGGCTTTCTGTGTTCCTGCTGCGGCGGCAGCATGACCTCGTGCCCGCCGGGCACTTCGCCTTCAGCCGTGTCGTGGGTGGGAACCTGCCACAATCCGCTGGACGGCAAGGACTACCTCATCAGCTACAACGACTGCTGCGGCAAGGCGGCTTGCGGGAAGTGCATGTGCGCTTCCGCCGAGCGCGAGCGCCCCGGCTACCAGATGTTCCTGCACAACGACGTGAACTGGTGCATGTCCAACGAATCGTCCATCTTCCACTGCACCACCTCCGTGATCGTGGGACTGGCCAAGACGAAGCCGAAGCCATGAGCCGGGGGCTGGAGCGGCGGGGGGCGGGATGGCGGCGGCATTGCGTCGCCGCCGTCCTGTTGTGCGCGGCGCGGGCCGTGGTCGCGCAAGGCGTCGCTCCCGACGGTTCCGCGGCGGCGCAGTTGCGCCAGGACGCGCGGGCCGATTACGTCCTGCAGTGCGCGGGCTGCCATCGCGTGGACGGCCGCGGCAGCAGCCGCCACGGCATTCCCGATTTCCGGGGTTCCGTCGGCGCTTTCGTGCACTTGCCGGCGGGCCGCGAATACCTGATCCGGGTGCCGGGCGCCGCGCAATCCCAGTTGAGCGACGCCGAACTCGCGGCGGTGCTGAACTGGCTGCTGGAAAGTTTCAGCGCCGCGCAACTGCCCGCGGATTTCCGTCCCTACACCGAACAGGAAGTGGCGGCGGCGCGGCGGCGCCGCTACGAGGACGTGGTGCCGGTGCGCCACGGGCTGGCGCAGGCCTTGTCGAAGCAGGGTTTCGACCTGGCCGAATATTCCTACGGGAGCGACAGAAAACCCTAGCGGGGCGGCTGTCTTAGGGGTTGTTACCGATGTTCCCGTCCCGCCGCCCGATGCTAGAAAGAGGCAGCATTCCGGAGTCGCCATGTCCCAATCCCTTTTGCGCAGCGCGCCCAGGCACTTCCTGGATTGCGCCAGCTGGCAGGAAAGTGTCAGCGATACCTTTGTTCCCCTGGAAGTATCCGCCGTGTTCCCAGCGCGTTTCCGCAACAGCGTGGCGGTGGACTCACTGGGCTGGATGCAGGTCAGCGAGCTGCGCAGCAGCGCGCAGCGCGTGCGCCGCAGCAAGCTGCTGGCCGACCAGTCGGTCGCGGCCGGCTACAAAGTGACGCTGCAATTGTCCGGCCGCAGCGAAATCCACCAAGCCCGGCGCAGCGCCTTGCTGACCCCGGGCGAATGGGGCATCTACGACACCACCCGCCCATACGAGATCGAGGTGGACGACGGCGCGCATTTCCTGGTGATGCAAGTGCCCGGCAAGCATGTCGAGGCCTGGGAGCCTTTCATGCGCAATGCCGTGGCGCGCCGCTTCAGCGCCCGCCAGGGCTGCGGCCGGATGGCCATGGACCTGCTGCGGGTGGCGTTGAACGAGCACGCCAACCTGTCGGAGAGCGCGTCGCGCGACGCCGCCAATGCGATCTTGCAGATGATGGGCCTGAACATCAGCGAACAGGCCGGCGCGCTGGCCGAGCAGGACCAGGTCGAACTGCGCCAGGCGCAACTGCGCCGCGTGCAGCAGCACATACTCGAAAACCTGCATGATCCGGCCTTGTCTCCGGCCAGCGCGGCGGCGGCCTTCCGGGTGTCGCGGCGGTATCTGTACAAGCTCTTCGCGCAAGCGTCCACCACGCCCGCCGATTTCATCCTCAGCGCGCGGCTGGAGCGCTGCCGCGACACGCTTTGCGACGCAGCGCAGTCCGCCCGGCCGATCGGGGACATCGCCTATCGCTATGGGTTTTCGGACGCCGCGCGCTTCAGCCACGCGTTTCGCAAACGCTACGGCGTGTCGCCGTCGGAATACCGGCGCCAGGAACGCTAGCGCCGCGGCCGCTCAGAGCGACTCTTCGTTGATCAGCTCTTCCTTGCCGTAGAACTTCACGCCGATGTGGATGCGGTCGCGGCCTTGCGAGCGGCGGTGGCGGTTGGTGTCGCGCAGCGAATAGACGCAGCCGCAGTATTCCTGCTGGTAGAAGTTCTCGCGCTTGCTGATTTCGATCATGCGCGACGAGCCGCCGCCCTTGCGCCAGTTGTAGGTCCAGTAGATCAGGTCGTCGTAGCGGGCCGCGGCGCGTTCGCCGCAGCCGTTGATCTGGTTCATGTCCTTCCAGCGCGAGATGCCCAGCGAGCTGGTGATGGTGTCGAAACCGTGCTCGTGCGCGTACAGCGCGGTGCGCTCGAAGCGCATGTCGAAACAGACCGTGCAGCGTTCGCCGCGCTCGGGCGCGTCTTCCAGGCCCTTGACCCGTTCGAACCAGTTGTCCATGTCGTAGTCGGCGTCGATGAATTCGATGCCGTGCTGTTCGGCGAAGCGGATGTTCTCCTGCTTGCGGATTTCGTACTCTTTGACCGGATGGATGTTCGGGTTGTAGAAGTAGATCGCGTAATCGATGCCCGAGGCGGTCATGGCCTCCATGACTTCGCCGGAGCAGGGCGCGCAGCACGAGTGCAGCAGCACCTTGCGGCGGCCGGCGGGCAGATCGAGTTTGGGGCGCACGAGGTCGGACATGGCTGGCAAACGGAAAAATGCGGAAAAGTCCTTATTTTACGACGAGTTGCCGCCAGCCGCGCCCGCACGGGTTCATCCGAGCACGGCCGCCCACAGTTCGCGCACGGCGGCGCGTTCTTCCTGCAGCTGCTCGGGCGGCACGCGGGCCTTTTCCACGCCCTGCAGCCGCAGCTGATGCTGGACGCGGCGCAGGGTGCGATAGGCGTCGCCGGCGCGGGCGGCCAGCGCCGGCTCGATCAGGCCGGCCTCGCCGGCCAGGCGCAGCAGCGCGATATTGCCCAGGTTGCGCACCAGCTGCGGATGCGTGCCTGAGTGGCACAGCACCAGGTACTGGGTGACGAATTCCACGTCGACCATGCCGCCGCGGTCATGCTTGAGGTCGAACAGCGGGCCGGTGTTGGGATGGCCGGCGTTGATCTTCTCGCGCATCGCCAGCACTTCGTCGCGTAGCGCCGCGGCGTCGCGCGGCATCACCAGGATGTCCTCGCGGATGCGTTCGAAGCGCTCGCCGATGCCGGTGTCGCCGGCGGCATGCCGCGCGCGGGTCAGCGCCTGGTGCTCCCAGGCCCAGGCGTGCTTGTGCTGGTACTGCTCGAAGGCCTCGACCGATACGGCCAGCAGGCCGGCGTCGCCGTCCGGGCGCAGGCGCAGGTCGACCTCGTACAGCCGGCCCGAGGACGTCATGGTCGAGAGCCAGGAGGTCATGCGCCGGCCCAGCTTGGCGTAGACCTCGGCGGCGTCCTCGCGCGTGTCGTCGAACAGGAACACCAGGTCCAGGTCGGAGGCGTAGCCCAGCTCCTTGCCGCCCAGCTTGCCGTAGGCGATGACGGCGAAGCGCGGTTCGGCCCCCGGCACCCGGTTCACCAGCGGCCAGGCGCGGCGGATGGTTTCATTGAGCAGCACGTCGGCCAGCGCGGACAGCTGGTCGGCCAGCTTTTCCACGGTGAGCTCGCCCTCCAGGTCCTGCGCCAGCAGCTGGAAGCTGGCCTGGCGCTGCACGTCGCGCATGAGGTTCATCTGGCGTTCGATATCGGGCTCGCCGTCGGGCAGGCGGCAGGCGTCCAGGTCCGCGCCGAGCTGGCGCGCGATCTGGGCGAAGTCCAGCGGCTCGAACAGCGTGCGCCAGTCGATCAGGCTGTCGAGCAGCAGCGGATGCTGGGTCAGGTACTGGGCGGCCCAGGGGCTGGCGGCGACCATGCGGGCCACGCGGGCCAGGGTGTCGGGATACTCGGCCAGCAGGGCCAGGTAGGCGCTGCGCTGCGCGATTTTTTCGATCAGGTCGAACAGGCGCACCGTGGCCTCCAGCGGCGCAGGCGTCTGCAGCGCGGCGCGCAGCGCCGAGGGCAGCAGGATGTCCATGCGCTTGCGGCTGCTCTCGGGCAGGCTGCGGATGCGGTGGCTGTTGAGCAGGGTCTCGGTGCGGCGCAGCAGGTCCTGCGCGGAATCGCCGAAGGCCTGGCGGATCTGTTCGCCCAGCTCGCAATTGCCGTCCGGCGTTTCCAGGCAGCCGGCGGGTTCGGCGGCGCCGGGCGCGGGCGCCGGCTCCTCGGTCTCGCCCATGCCCATGATGCGGAACACATTGCGGAAGGTCTGCGAGACGAACTCGCGGTGCGCCGCCAGCGTGGTTTCGAAGTCCTGCGGGCTCATGCCCAGGGCGGCGGCCAGCTCGGCGCGCTGGGCGGGATCGCCGGGCAGCAGGTGGGTCTGCGCGTCTTCGCGGTATTGCAGGGCGTGCTCGGTGCGCCGCAGATAGCGGTAGGCCTGCTCCAGGCGCCGGACGTCGTCCTCGGGCATCAGGCCGGCCGCGCGTTCGGCCTCTAGCGCTTCGAGCAGGCCGCGCTTTTGCAGCGCCGGCATGCGGCCGCCGCGGATCAGCTGGGCCACCTGCACCACGAATTCGATCTCGCGGATGCCGCCGTCGCCCAGCTTGATGTTGTTGGCGCTGTCGATGCCGCTGCGCGCGTGGGCGCGGCGCTGCCAGTCCTGGCGGATGCGCTCGCGCAGCGCGCGCAGGGCGGCGAGGGCGTCGAAATCGAAATACTTGCGGTACACGAAGGGCACGCGCAGGCTTTCGAGCTGGCGCGCCTGCGCGGCGCTGTCACTGCCATCGAAGGCCTGGGCCGGAATCAGCCGCGCCTTGAGCCAGGCATAGCGCTCCCATTCGCGGCCCTGGCCGATCAGGTAGTGCTCCAGCGCGTCCAGGCTCCAGGCCAGCGGGCCGGAGTCGCCGTCGGGACGCAGCCGCAGGTCGGTGCGGAACACCTGCCCGTTGGCGTCGACCTCGGACAGCACCGGCATCATGCGCCGCGTCAGGCGGCCGTAGAACTCGTGGTGGCTGATGCGGCGCGGCCCGTCGGTTTCGCCTTCTTCGCCATACAGCATGATGAGGTCGATGTCGGAGGACACGTTCAGTTCGCAGCCGCCGAGCTTGCCCATGCCCATGATCAGCATTTCCTGCGGCTTGCCGGTGGCCGGGTCGCGCGGCACGCCATGCACGGCCGCGAGTTCGGCCGCCACGCTGCGGTAGGCGGCGGCCACCGCCAGGTCGGCCAGGGCGGTCATGGCGCCCACCACCTCTTCGAGCGGCGCCTGCCCGGCCAGGTCGCGCACGATCAGCACGTTGAAGACGCGTTCGCGCAGCTTGCGCAGCACCATGCGGCAGGATTCCACCGGCAGCGTGTCCGGCGCGTCCGGGCCGGCCAGCTCGGTTTGCCATGCTTTGATGCGGGCGGGCGTGAGCGGCTGCTGCACGGCCTCGGCAAGCCAGGCGGCCAGGTCGGGATGGGCATCGAGGCGGCGGCGCAGGTGGCCGGACCAGGCGAGGGCGGGGTCGAGCAAAACGGGCGTGGACATGGCGAAATTGGCGGCGAAATGGGCGCGTTTCAGGTATAAGTGGGGACGATACCGCAAGACCATTATCCTGCCCACCGATCCGTGTCAGCTTCGAAAAATTCCCCCACGCCGGACCCGCAATCGGGGCCTGCCGCCGGCCGCGCGTCCTGGTGGGGCGGCGCGGCGGCCAAGAAACTGCTGTGCGCCCTGTTCTGGGTGACGCTGGCCGTCTATGGCGTCGCCGCGCTGGGCGCGCTGGGCGTGCGCTACTGGGTGCTTCCCAGGATAGACCAATGGCGTCCGCAGATCGAGGCCTACGCCAGCCGGGCGCTGGGCTCGCGCGTGGAGATCGGCGCCATCGAAGCGGACTGGCAGGGGCTCAATCCGCGGCTGGACCTGAAGGCCGTGCAGGTCTACGACGACGAGCCGGACCCCGTGCTGGCCCTGCCGTCCGTCTCCGCCGTGCTGGGCTGGCGCAGCATTCTGGCCTTGTCGCCCAAGCTGGTGAGCCTGCAGGTCGAGCGGCCCGAAATCACGCTGCGCCGCGACGCCGACAATCATCTATGGGTGGCCGGCCAGGACATCGACCTCAACACCAGCGACCACCGTTCGGACCTGGATCATCCCGCGTTGCGCTGGCTGGCCGCGCAGCGCGAACTGCGCGTGCGCGGGGCCACGGTGCGCTGGATCGACGGGCTGCGCCAGGCGCCCGAACTGACGCTCGAAGGCGTGGACTTCCTGGCGCGCAACGGCAGCCTGTCGCACCGCTTCGTGCTGCGGGCCGCGGCCGGCGACGCGCTGGCGCGCAAGATCGAACTGCGCGGCGAGTTCAACCGCAGCCTGCTGGCGCTGGGCGGCGCCAATGCCGGCGGCTGGAGCGGGCAGCTCTATGCCCAGGTGGACGACGCCGAGCCGCTGGCCTGGGCGCCCTGGATCGAACCGCCGGAGATCGCGGGGCGCATCAGCGCGCGCGCCTGGCTGCAGCTGGAAAAAGGCAAGTTCACCGCGCTGACCGCGGACGCCGCGGTGCGCGGCCTGCGCTGGTCGGCCGCGGCCGACGGCCCCGGGTTCGCGGCGCACTACGCGCAGGCGCGCGTGCAGGGCCTGCCGGGCGACTTCGTACAGATCGAGGGCGTGCCGCTGGCGCGCAGCCCGGGCGCGGCCGCCGTGTCGGTCGACGGCCGCGCCGAGCAGCTGGCCGTGACCCTGCCCGGCGTGTTCGCCGAGCCCACGCTGAAGGCGCGCGACGTCGCGCTCCAGGCCAGCACCAAGGGGCCGGACGCCGAGCACTGGTTCGTCGACATCGCGCAGCTGCGGCTGGCCAATGACGACATCGACGCGCGTTTCCAGGGACAGTGGCAGCCCGAGGGCAAGACGGCGGCCGGCAGCGTGGACCTGCGCGGCACGATGGTGCGCGGCTCCATGCCGGCCATCCACCGCTACCTGCCGCTGGAGGTCAACGCGGACGCGCGCGAATGGCTGGCCACCGGCCTGCCGGCCGGCGAGATGCAGTCGGCCTCCATCACGCTCAAGGGCGACCTGGACGATTTTCCCTACGGCAGCCCCGGGGCCCAGGGCGAATTCGTCATCGCCGGCGCCTACACCGGCGCCAAGGTCGACTACGCGCCGGCGCGCGGCCACCGCAAGGGATGGCCGGTGCTGGAGAACCTGGCGGGCAACTTCCGCATCGACAAGGTCAGCCTGACGCTGGACAGCGCCGGCGGTGCGCTGGCCCACGTGGGGCCAGGCCAGACCGTGGCGCTGGGCGCGGTCTCCGCCACCATTCCCAACATGGAGGAGAACTCCGAACTGCTGCTGGACGGCGAGACCTCCGGCTCGGTGCCGGCCTATCTGGCGCTGGCGGCGAATTCGCCGCTGGGCGAACTGCTGGACGGCGCGCTGGAAGAGGCGCGCGGCAGCGGCGACTGGCGCGTGGGCCTCAAGCTCAAGGTGCCGCTGCTCAATACCGACGACACGCAGGTGCAGGGGCGCATCCAGTTCGCCGACAACAGCTTCACCTTCATGCCGGAAATGCCGCTGCTCAGCCAGATGCGCGGCGAGCTGGCGTTCTCGGAAAAAGGCGTGGAGACCAAGGAAGTGCGGGCCCAGTTCCTGGGCGGTCCGGCGCGGATTTCCGGCCGCCTGGCCAAGGGGTCGGACGCGCTGCGGTTCGAAGGCACGCTGGCCGGCTCGGCGCTGACCCAGCTGAGCAACACGCCGTCCATGTCGCGCTTTTCGGGCAAGGCGGCCTACAAGGGCAAGGTGGGCTATCAGCGCGGCGGGGCGGTGGATATTTCCGTGGAGTCCGACCTGGTCGGCATGGCGATCGACATGCCCGCGCCGGTGGGCAAGCCTGCCCAGAGCGCGCAGACGCTGAAGGTAGAGTGGTCGCCCGCGCAGGACCGCGGCGCCTCGAACCGGCGCTGGCTGACGGCCAGCCTGGGCGACGGCGTCAACGCGCTATTCGAGCGCGCGCCGTCCGAGGGCGAGCGTTCCTATTTCACGCGCGGCGCGCTGGGCATCGGCCGCCCGGCCAGCCTGCCGGAGCGGGGGCTGAGCCTGAACGCGACGCTGCCGGAACTGGACATGGACGCCTGGGAAGACGTGGCCGACGGGTTCAGCCCGGCCGCCGGCAAGAGCGCAGGCAAGAGCCGCGCCGCCTCGCGCCCGATGCTGCCGCAGCCCGAGCGCATCAGCCTGGCCGCCGGCAAGCTGCGCACCGGCGGTTTTACCCTCAACGACCTGACGCTGTATGCGACCCGCCCCGGCCCGGCGCAGTGGCGCGTGGACCTGCAATCGCGCCAGGCCGCCGGCACGCTGGAGTGGCGCGAGGCCTCCGGCGCCATCGCCGGGCAGATCACGGCGCGCCTGAAGCACCTAGCGCTGGGCGGCGAAGGCGATGACAACGACGCCGACGAGGCCCTGTCCTCGGGCAGCGACCTGTCGGACATCCCGGCGATCGACCTGCAGGCGCAGGAATTCCGGCTGTACGGCAAGAATCTGGGCGCGCTGCAGGTCCAGGGCGCCAATCTGGAGCGCGGCCGCCAATGGCGGCTGGACAAGCTCTCCATCACCAATCCGGCGGCCTCGCTGAACGCCACCGGCAACTGGCGGCTGCAGGGCGCGGATCGCGGGCTGACGGTGGACGCTTCGGTGAAGTACGAGGACGTGGGCAAGTTCCTCGACAGCATCGGCTTCGAGAAAGTGGTGTCGGGCGGGCAGGGCACCATGAAGGGCCAGGCCACCTGGCGCGACCTGCCCTGGACCCACAAGATCGAAAACCTGACCGGCGAGGTCGACGTCAGCCTGGACAAGGGCCGCTTCATGCACGTCAATTCGCGCACCGCGCGGCTGCTGGAGCTGTTGTCGCTGCAATCGCTGCAGCGGCTGGCGCGGCTGGACGTGAACCCGACCAACCTGCTGCGCGACGGCTTTCCCTTCGACACCATCCGCGGCCGGGTCAAGGTGGCCGAGGGCGTGGCGTCCACCGAAGGCTACAAGATCAACGGGCCGGTCGCCGCCATCGTGCTGGCCGGCGGCGTCAACATCATCCGCGAACGCTGGGACCTGAAGGCGGTGGTGATCCCCAACCTGGACGCCAGCGGCGCGGCCATGGTGACGGCGCTGGCGGTCAACCCGCTGATCGGCCTGGGGGCCTTCGTCACGCAATGGCTGCTCAAGCAGCCGCTGGCGCGCGCCATGACCATGGAATACGCCGTCACCGGCGACTGGGACGACCCCAAGATCGAGCCGATCGAAACGTCCGCCAAGCCGCTGGCGGACAAGCCGGCCAAGCCCGGCAAGCAGCCCGAGACGCCGGGCCTGCTGGAGGAATTCCTGGGCGGCAACTAGGCCGCCGCAATGGAAAGGGGCCCCCAAAGAAACGGGGGCCCCAAAAGAAACGGGGGCCCCAAAAGAAACGGGGCCCCAAAAGAAACGGGTGTCTCAAGACCCGGGCCGCACGGATCCGGCTCCGCCGGTCCGTAGCGGCGCCCCCCTGGGGGGGAAGCGCGCAGCGCTTCGGGGGGAGATTATTTCTTTTTCATCATGTCGAAGAATTCGGCGTTCGTCTTCGTGGCGCGCATCTTGTCCAGGATGAATTCCATGGACTGGACTTCGTCCATGTCGTGGATGAACTTGCGCAGCACCCAGACCTTCTGCAGCAGGTCCGGCGCGATCAGCAGTTCTTCGCGGCGGGTGCCCGACTTGTTCAGGTTGATCGAGGGGTAGACGCGCTTTTCGGCCAGGCGGCGTTCGAGGTGGACTTCGGAGTTGCCGGTGCCCTTGAACTCTTCATAGATGACTTCGTCCATGCGGCTGCCGGTTTCGATCAGCGCCGTGCCCAGGATGGTCAGCGAACCGCCTTCCTCGAGGTTGCGGGCCGCGCCGAAGAAGCGCTTGGGACGTTGCAGCGCGTTGGCGTCCACGCCGCCGGTCAGCACCTTGCCGGAGGCCGGCACCACGGTGTTGTAGGCGCGCGCCAGGCGGGTGATGGAGTCCAGCAGGATCACCACGTCCTTCTTCATTTCGACCAGGCGCTTGGCCTTTTCGATGACCATTTCGGCGACCTGCACGTGGCGCGTGGCCGGTTCGTCGAAGGTCGAGGCCACCACTTCGCCGCGCACGGTGCGCTGCATTTCGGTCACTTCCTCGGGGCGTTCGTCGACCAGCAGGACGATCATGACCGCGTCGGGGTAGTTGGTGGTGATGGCGTGCGCGATGTGCTGCATCATCACCGTCTTGCCGGACTTGGGGCTGGCGACGATCAGGCCGCGCTGGCCCATGCCGATGGGCGCGAAGACGTCGAGAATCCGGCCGGTGAGGTTTTCTTCGCTCTTGATGTCGCGTTCGAGGCGGATGACGCGGTTCGGGTGCAGCGGCGTCAGGTTCTCGAACATGATGCGATGCTTGATCGCCTCGGGCGCCACGCCGTTGACCTTGTCCACCTTCACCAGCGCGAAATAGCGCTCGCCGTCCTTGGGCGTGCGCACTTCGCCTTCGATCGAGTCGCCGGTGTGCAGGTTGAAGCGGCGGATCTGCGAAGGCGAGATGTAGATGTCGTCGGTGCTGGCCAGGTACGAGGTCTCGGGCGAGCGCAGGAAGCCGAAGCCGTCGGGCAGGACTTCCAGCACGCCGTCGCCGAAGATCTGCTCGCCCTGCTTGGCGCGCCGTTTCATGATGGCGAACATCAGTTCCTGCTTGCGCAGGCGGTTGGCGTTCTCGATTTCCAGGCCGGCGGCCATTTCCAGCAGCTGCGAGACATGCAGCGCCTTCAGTTCGTTGAGGTGCATCGCGGTGAGTGGTGGGGGAAAAGTAAAGAAGGGTTCTGGCGGCGCGCCACGGACGGGCTCGCGCGGTATTGAATGAGCGCCGCCACCGGGGCGGCGCCTTCGTTCACAGCACGCAGTTTACAACGCGCCGTCCAGGAATGCGGTGAGTTGCGACTTGGACAGCGCGCCGACCTTGGTGGCGGCGGCCTGGCCGTCCTTAAAGAGCATGAGGGTGGGAATGCCACGGATGCCGTACTTGGCGGCGGTGCCCTGGTTTTCGTCCACGTTCAGCTTGGCGACCGTCAGGCGGCCGGCGTATTCGGTGGCGACTTCTTCCAGGATGGGGGCGATCATCTTGCAGGGGCCGCACCAGGCAGCCCAGTAATCCACCAGCACAGGCTGGCCGGACTTCAACACATCGGCATCGAAGCTTGCGTCACTGACGTTCTTGATTTGGTCGCTCATGATGGTGATTCTCGGGTTCGGCAGCAAAGGGCGCGTAAAACAGGGTCCGGAAGGAAAAAGGGTCCGAAGAGATGCGCCTTGCGGTTGTTCTTGTTTGTGGCAATGGACTAAAGCATACCACTGTCAATAACAACAGGCATACCACTGGAGATAACAACAGGGTTTGCCGGATTTGTGTAGGATGTTGCGGCGCAGTTGTCGCGATCCGGGCCGAGGGCCCCGATGCGCCGGTTGCCACTGTCATCATCCTACCGAATTCGGAGGTGGTCAGGTCGTGCGCATCCTACCGGGAGCCGCGCAGAACCTGGGCTTATCCGTAAAATGTCGGTTTTTTTCCACAGATGTTGGGGATAACTTGGCCACTCCACGTTACACCGAGGCGTCCATTCGCGTCCTGAAGGGGCTGGAGCCCGTGCGCCAGCGCCCGGGCATGTACACCCGAACCGAAAACCCGCTGCACGTCGTGCAGGAGGTCATTGATAACGCCGCAGACGAGGCATTGGCCGGCTACGGCAAGCAGATCCAGGTCACGCTGCACGCGGACGGCAGCGTTTCCGTCGAGGACGACGGGCGCGGCATTCCCGTCGGCCTGCATCCCGAAGAGAACGCGCCCGTGGTCGAGCTGGTGTTCACGCGCCTGCACGCCGGCGGCAAGTTCGACAAGGCCGGCGGCGGCGCCTACGCCTTCTCCGGCGGCCTGCACGGCGTGGGCGTGTCGGTCACCAACGCCCTGGCCACGCGGCTGGAGGTGGTGGTGTGGCGCGACGGCGCCGTCAACCGCCTGGTCTTCAAGGGCGGCGACGTGGCCGAGCCCCTGGCGCCCTACGACCAGGGCGGGCGCAAGAAGTCCGGCACCCGCGTGCGCGTCTGGCCGGACCCCAAGTATTTCGACAGCCCCAATATCCCGCCGGGCGAGCTGACGCACCTGCTGCGCAGCAAGGCCGTGCTGCTGCCCGGGGTCAAGGTCACGCTGGTCAACGAAAAGACCGGCGACACCAAGACCTGGCAGTACCAGGACGGCCTGCGCGGCTACCTGTCCGAGGCGCTGGCCGGGGCCGAGCTGATGGTGCCGTTCTTCGAAGGCCAGCAGTACGCCGGCGCCGACCACGAGAACTTCGCCGAAGGCGAGGGCGCCCAGTGGGTGGTGGCCTGGACCGAAGACGGCAACGCCGTGCGCGAGTCCTATGTCAACCTGATTCCCACGCCGGCCGGCGGCACCCACGAATCCGGCCTGCGCGAAGGCCTGTTCGGCGCGGTCAAGGGCTTTGCCGAACTGCACAGCCTGCTGCCCAAGGGCGTGAAGCTGCTGCCCGAGGACGTGTTCGCGCGCGCCAGCTTCGTGCTGTCGGCCAAGGTGCTGGACCCGCAGTTCCAGGGCCAGATCAAGGAGCGCCTGAACAGCCGCGACGCGGTGCGCCTGGTGGGCGGTTTTTCCAAGAGTGCGCTGGACCTGTGGCTGCACAGCAATGTCGAATACGGCAAGAAGCTGGCCGAGCTGGCCATCCGCCAGGCCCAGGCGCGCCAGCGCTCGGCGCAGAAGGTGGAAAAGCGCAAGAGTTCGGGCGTGGCCGTGCTGCCGGGCAAGCTGACCGATTGCGAATCCAGCGACGCCTCGCGCACCGAAGTGTTCCTGGTCGAGGGCGACTCGGCCGGCGGCTCGGCCAAGATGGGCCGCGACAAGGAGTTCCAGGCCATCCTGCCGCTGCGCGGCAAGGTGCTGAATTCCTGGGAAGTGGACCGCGACCGCCTGTTCGCCAACAACGAGATCCATGACATCTCGGTGGCCATCGGCGTGGACCCGCACGGTCCGGGCGACACGCCCGACCTGTCCGGCCTGCGCTACGGCCGCATCTGCATCCTGTCGGACGCGGACGTCGACGGCTCGCACATCCAGGTGCTGCTGTTGACGCTGTTCTACCGGCACTTCCCCAAGCTGGTCGAGGCCGGCCACGTCTTCGTGGCCAAGCCGCCGCTGTTCCGCCTGGACGTGCCGGCCCAGGGCAAGCGTCCGGCGCGCAAGATCTACTGCCTGGACGAAGGCGAACTCGAGGCCGCGCAGGACAAGCTGCGCAAGGAAGGCGTGCGCGAAGGCGCCTGGGCCGTGAGCCGCTTCAAGGGCCTTGGCGAAATGAATCCCGAGCAGCTGTGGGAAACCACCATGAACCCGGACACGCGCCGGCTGCTGCCGGTGGGCTACGGCGACCAGACCCCCGAAGACACCACCCGCATGTTCGACATGCTGATGGGCAAGGGCGAGTCCTCGCAGCGCCGCGCCTGGATCGAGGAAAAGGGCAACCTGGCGGAGCTGGACATCTGATGGCCGCATCCGGAGCTGCCCGCATGGACGTCGACCTGACGGCCGACGACTACGCCGACTTCGCCGTCTACGTGTACAAGCGGCCCGAGCTGCGCCGCCGCCGCTACCGCTCGCACCTGCGCTTCGCGATCCTGATGATCGTGGCGCTGCTGGCCTATCTGGTCTGGCAGACCTGGGACGGCAAGGGGCCCGACTGGGCCCGCATCCTACCCGTGTATTTCGAGGGGCTGGCGGTGGGGCTGGGCATTCTCGCGGTGCTGGCGCTGGCCTATGAATACGTGCTGCCGGCGCTGGTGCGCAAGAACACCCGGCGCATGCTGGCGCGGCAGCCCGACGAGCTGTTCCTGGGCCGCCACCGGCTGGAGTTCGGCCCCGACGGCGTCTCGGATTCCACCGCCGCCGCCTCCGGGCGCATGGCGTGGTCCGATGTGCGGCGGGTCGAGGAAACCCCGGACCATCTCTATGTCATTCTCGGCACCTTGCAAGGCGTGATCATCCCCAAGCGCGGACAGGACGCCGCCACGCTGGAGGCGGTGCGCGCGCAGCTGCGCGCGCACGTGGCCGACACGCAACTGATGCCGTCCGCGCCGGCGCGCTGACGCCGTTTCGATGAATTTGTCTACCTGAAACCATCATGACCGACAGCAATCAACCCGGCCTGTTCGACGCCACCCCGCCCGACGGCGAGGGCGACGCCGCCATCACCCTGGCGCGCTACGCGGAACAAGCCTATCTAGACTATGCCGTATCCGTGGTGCGCGGCCGCGCCCTGCCGGACGTGGGCGACGGCCAGAAACCCGTGCAGCGCCGCATCCTGTACGCCATGCAGGCGATGGGGCTGGGCGCCGGCGCCAAGCCGGTGAAGTCCGCGCGCGTCGTCGGCGACGTGCTGGGCAAATACCACCCGCACGGCGACCAGGCCGCCTACGACGCCATGGTGCGCATGGCGCAGGACTTCTCGCTGCGCTATCCGCTGATCGACGGCCAGGGCAACTTCGGCTCGCGCGACGGAGACAACGCCGCCGCCATGCGCTACACCGAAGCGCGCCTGACGCCCATCGCCAAGCTGCTGCTCGACGAGCTGGACGAGGGCACCGTGGATTTCGTGCCCAACTACGACGGCAGCCAGCAGGAGCCGCAGATGCTGCCGGCGCGCCTGCCGGTGATGCTGCTCAACGGCGCCTCGGGCATCGCGGTCGGCATGGCCACCGAGATCCCGCCGCACAACCTGCGCGAAGTGGCGCAGGCCTGCGTGGCGCTCATCAAGCATCCGCAACTGCCCGACGCCGAGCTGCACGCGCTGGTGCCCGGGCCGGACTTCGCCGGCGGCGGCCAGATCATCACCCCGCCCGAGGACATCGCCCAGATCTACGCGTCCGGCCGCGGCTCGCTGAAGGTGCGCGCCCGCTGGCAGTTCGAGGAAATGGCGCGCGGCCAGTGGCAGCTGGTGGTCCACGAGCTGCCGCCCGGCACCTCGTGCCAGAAGGTGCTCGAAGAGATCGAGGAAATCACCAATCCCAAGGTCAAGACCGGCAAGAAGAGCCTGACGCCCGAGCAGACGCAGGCCAAGGCGGTCATGCTGAACCTGCTGGACGCGGTGCGCGACGAGTCGGGCAAGGACGCCGCCGTGCGCCTGGTTTTCGAACCCAAGACTTCGCGCGTGGACCGCGACGAATTCGTCAACACGCTGCTGGCGCAGACCAGCATGGAAAGCAGCGCCTCGGTCAACCTGGTGTGCATCGGCACCGACGGCCGGCCGCGCCAGAAGGGCCTGCGCGACATCCTGGTCGAATGGCTGGCGTTCCGCACCAATACCGTGGTGCGCCGCACGCGCTTCCGCCTGGACAAGGTGATCGACCGCATCCACGTGCTGGAAGGCCGCATGGTCGTCTACCTGAACGTGGACGAAGTGATCCAGACGATCCGCGAATCCGACGAGCCGCGCGCCGCGCTGATGGAGCGCTTCAATCTGTCGGAGCGGCAGGCCGAGGACATCCTCGAAATGCGCCTGCGCCAGCTGGCCCGCCTGGAAGGCTTCAAGATCGAGCAGGAACTGGCCGACAAGCGCGAGGAACAGCTGCGCCTGCAGGAGCTGCTGGACAATCCCGCCGCGCTCAAGCGCCTGCTGGTCAAGGAAATCGAGGCCGACGCCAAGCAGTACGGCGACGATCGCCGCACGCTGATCGAGACCGCCGAGCGCGCCGTGCTGGAGACCAAGGTGCTGGACGAGCCGGTCACCGTGATCGTGTCGCAGAAGGGCTGGCTGCGCGCCCGCCAGGGCCACGGCCACGACGCCGCGCAATTCGGCTTCAAGCAGGGCGACGATCTCTACGGCGCCTTCGAATGCCGCACCACCGACACGCTGATCGCGATGGGCGACAACGGGCGCGTCTATTCGGTGCCCGTCTCGGCGCTGCCCTCGGCGCGCGGCGATGGCCAGCCGGTGACCACCATGATCGACCTGGGGCCGGGCACGCGCATCGTGCACACCATCGCGGCGTCTCCCGACAGCCGCTGGCTGCTGGCCACGCGCGGCGGCTACGGCTTCGCGGCCAAGCTGTCCGACATGGTCAGCCGCCAGCGCGCCGGCAAGCAGTTCATCACGCTGGAAGAGGGCGACGCGCTGCTGCGCCCGGTGCCGCTGTTCAAGGGCGCCACCCAGCTTGCGCTGCTGTCGCACAAGGGCAAGTTCCTGGTCTTCGGCCTGGACGAGGTCAAGACCCTGTCGGGCGGCGGACGCGGCACCATCCTGATGGGCCTGGACGCCTCCGACAAGCTGGACCAGACCGTGCCCATCGGCGCGGGCGGCCTGCGCGCCGCCGGCATCTACCGCAACAAGCACACCGAGGACATCCTGGCCGGCGAGGCGCTGGCGGTCTACGTCGGCAAGCGCGCCCGCAAGGGACGCGCGCTGGACGTGCGGCCCAAGCAGCCGGTGCTGTCGCCGGTGCTGGGCTGATTTTGAGTGGGGGGCGTTCGGCGCCCGATGGGTTCCGCGCGCTTGGTATTCGAGTTTTTTCCAAGAGCTCTCGCGCTGCACCCATCCTACGATGGTGAAACCGTAGGATGGGTGCAGCGCGGGAAACACTGCGCAAGAAAGAAAATCTCAAGCGCGCGGAACCCATCGGGCGCCGAACGCCGCCATCCCGTCAAACCGCCGTGGCGCGCAACCTTCCCACGGCGGCGCCGCCGTCGCGCCGGCCCTGGCGCGCCCACATGCCCGCCAGCAGCAACAGCGCCGGCACGTAAACCCAGAAGTCGGACCAGCGCTGCGGGTTGGGCGCCTTCACTTCCAGCACGTCCCAGCCTTGCTCCCAGCCGGCGCGTTCGGCGCGGCTGCCGAAGCGCAGGCCGCCGATCTGCGTCTGGCCGCCCAGGCTCATCAGCGTCACCCCGGCCTCGGCCAGGCGCTTGCGGCCCGCGTCCTGCGCGCCCGCGTCTTCCAGCGCGGGCAGGGCGACCGCCACGGTCTTGGTCAGCTCGACGCCCTCCAGGTTGATGCCGCGCAGCACCACGGTCAGGCGGCCGTTGTCCGGCAGCGCCGCGGCGATGGCCTGCATTTCGGCGGCCGGACGGCTTTCGTGGCGCGCGGCGAAATGGTCCATGAACCAATCCGGCCGGAACAGCATGAAGGTCACCAGCAGCAGCAGGCAGACCTCCAGCCGGGTACAGCGCGTGCGGAACCACCCCATGGTGGCCGCGGCGAAGGTCAGCGAGGCCAGGGTGGCGCCGGCCACCACCAGCGCCAGTTCCCAGCCGTAGCTGACGTCGATCAGCAGCAGCATGGGGTTGAACACGAACATGAACGGCAGGATGGCCGTGCGGGCCGCGTAGGTGACGCCCTGTATGCCCGTCTTGATCGGGTCTTCGCCGGAGATCGCGGCGGCCGCGAAAGTGGCCAGGCCCACCGGCGGCGTGATGTCGGCCATGATGCCGTAATAGAACACGAACATGTGCACGGCGATCAGCGGAATCACCAGCCCGTTCTGCGCGCCCAGCTCCACCACCACGGGGGCCATCAGCGTGGCCATCAGGATGTAGTTGGCGGTCGTGGGCATGCCCAGGCCCAGAATCAGGCACACCACCGCCGTGAAGATCAGCATCAGCAGCACGTTGCCCATCGACACCAGTTCGACGAAGGCGGTCATGCGCAGGCCCAGGCCGGTCAGCGTGATCGCGCCCACGATCAGCCCCGCGGTGCCGCAGGCGATGGCGATGCCTATCATGTTGCGCGCGCCTTCCTCCAGGCCGCCTATGGCCTCGCGCCAGCCCAGGCGCCAGGCCGGTCCGGTCGGCTGCTTGCGGAACCAGGCGATCAGCGGACGCTGCGTGACCATCTGGAACAGCATCCCCACGGCCGCCCAGAACGCGGACAGGCCGGCCGAGAGTTCCTCCACGCTCAGGCACCACACCAGGATGCCGATTGGGATCAGGAAATACAGCCCGGCGCGCACCGTGGGCCAGGGCTGGGGGCGCACCGGATGGTTGATGTCTATGTCCTGCGGCAGGTCGGGGTGGCGCGCCGCGATGCGCAGCAGCCACAGGTACAGCGCCGCCAGGATGGCCAGCAGCACCCAGGTGGCGGCCGCGCCGGCCACCGCCTGGATGCCGGTGCCGATCCAGTAGACCGCGCCCATCACCACCAGCGTGCCGCTGATGCCCATGCCCCAGCCGGCCAGCTTCTGCAGCGGCGTGCGGGTCGGGCCCGAGGCCATCATGGGCTGGATGCCCAGCTTCAGCGCTTCCAGGTGCACGATGTAGAACAGCGCGATGTACGAGATCGAGGCCGGCAGGATCGCGTGGCGGATAATGTCGGTATAGGGGATGCCCACGTATTCGATCATCAGGAAGGCGGCCGCGCCCATCACCGGCGGCATGATCTGGCCGTTGACCGAAGAGGCGGTCTCGATCGCGCCGGCGCGCACGCCGCCGTAGCCGGCTTTTTTCATCAGCGGAATGGTGAAGATGCCGCCGGTCACCACGTTGGCCACCGAGGACGCCGACACCAGTCCGTTGACCGCGGACGACACCACGGCCACCTTGGCCGGGCCGCCGCGCAGATGGCCCAGCAGCGCGAACGACACCTGCATCATGTAGTTGCCGGCGCCGCACTTGTCCAGCAGCGAGCCCAGCAGCACGAAGATGAAGATGTACGACACCGACACGCCCAGCGCCACGCCGTACACGCCTTCGGTGGTGAGCCACATGTGCGACATCAGGCGTTCCAGCGAGGCGCCGCGGTGCGCCAGCACGTCGGGCAGCCAGGGGCCGGCCAGCGCGTAGGCCACGAACACCAGGCCCAGCACCGTCATGGGCAGGCCCAGCGCGCGCCGCGTCACTTCCAGCAGCAGCGCCAGGCCGATGGCGGCCGTGGCCACGTCCATGGTGGTGGGCTGGCCGGGGCGGCCGGCGAGCTCGTTATAGAAGATGTACAGATAGGCGCCGCAGAAGCCGGCCATCAGCGCCAGCGCCCAGTCGTACCAGGGCATGCGGTCGCGCGCCGAGCGTTTGCTGGCGGGATAGGCGAGGTAGCCCAGGAACATGGCCACGCCCAGATGCAGGGCGCGCGCCTCGGTGTCGTTGAAAATGCCCCAGTTCAGCGCGAACGGCAGCGGCGAGGCATACCAGAGCTGGAAGACGGACCAGATCAGCGCGCCGGCAGCCAGCGTGGCGCCCGCGATGCCGCCGGCATTGCGGCCTCCGCGGTCGGCGTCGGCGACCAGTTGATCCAGGTCCGGGGCCGGCGTGTGCGGCTCTTTTGTCATGAAATTCCCCTACGTTTCAGGACGCGCGCCGGCAAGCAGCGCGCGCGTGGCCCCTGCGCCCGTCGGGGCGCGAGGGCGCCAGCCGGCGGGCCGCGCATGGCGGCTCCGGCTGGCCGGTCGGTCCCGCGGCCTTAGAGCAGGCCCTTTTCCTTGAAGTACTTCTCGGCGCCCGGATGCAGCGGCGCCGACAGCCCATTCTTCACCATGTCGGCGGCCTTCAGGTTGGCGAAGGCCGGGTGCAGCTTCTTGAAGTCGTCGAAGTTGTCGAACACGGCCTTGACCACGGTGTACACGGTGGCCTCGGGCACGTCGGCCGAGGTGACGAACGTGGCCGTGACGCCGTAGGTCTTGGTCTCTTCGGGGTTGTTGGGATAGAGCCCGGCCGGAATCGTGGCGTGGGCGTAGTAGGGATACTTTTCGACCAGCTTGTCCACCGCGGGGCCGGTCAGCGAAACCAGCTTGGCGCCGCAGCTGGTGGTGGGGTCCTGGATATTGGCCGAGGGGTGGCCGACGCCATAGAAAAAGCCGTCGATCTTGCCGTCGCACAGCGCCGAGCCGTGTTCGTCGGGGCGCAGTTCGGAGGCCAGCGAGAAGTCCTTCAGCGTCCAGCCCATGGTGGCCAGCAGCTCTTCCATCGAGGCCCGCGTGCCCGACCCGGGATTGCCGACGTTGAAGCGCTTGCCCTTCAGGTCCTCGAAGCGCTTGATGTTGGCTTCTTTGCGCGTGACCACGGTGAACGGCTCGGGATGGATGGAGAACACCGAGCGCAGCTTGGTGTAGGGACCGGCCTGCTTGAATTGGCCCTCGCCTTTGTAGGCGTTGAAGCCGACGTCGGACTGCACCACGCCCAGGTCCAGCTCGCCGGCCTTGATGGTGTTGGCGTTGAAGACCGAGCCGCCGGTCGATTCGACCGAACAGCGGATGCCGTGGGTGGCGCGGTCCTTGTTGACCAGGCGGCAGATGGCGCCGCCGGCGGCGTAATAGACGCCGGTGACGCCGCCGGTGCCGATGCTGACGAACTTCTGCTGGGCGGCGGCGGGCGCCGGCGCCGCCGACAGCAAAGCCGTGGCCAGGCCCGACGCGGCGAGCGTCCAGGCGGTGCGTTGGCCCAAGGTGTGTTTGACGGACGTGGTCATGCAAACTCCTTTTGGGGTTTTTCCCCGTGAGATTGCCGGTCTTTGCCGGCGGTCGGCGTTGCCCGTGAGCCGCGCAACGCCCTGTGCTTATCTACACGTGCCCCTTGCGGGGGCGGACGCAGGCGCGTTCAGCGCGCCTGCGCGATACCGGCGTCGATGGCGCCGGCCAGGCGTTCGGTCAGCTGGTCGAGTTCGTCGTCCGTGATGATGAAGGGCGGGGCCAGCAGCACGTGGTCGCCGTGGCGGCCGTCGATGGTGCCGCCCATCGGGTAGACCATCAGCCCGCGCGCCATGGCTTCGCGCTTGATGCGCGCATGCAGCGACAGCGCCGGATCGAAGGTCTGCTTGCTGGCGCGGTCCTGCACCAGTTCGACGCCCATGAAAAGGCCGCGGCCCCGGATGTCGCCGACGTGCGGGTGCGCGCCCAGCGCCTGTTCGAGGCGGGCGCGCAGGCCGGCGCCCTGCGCCTGCACGCGCGCCAGCAGGCCGTCGCGCCGGATGGTTTCCTGCACCGCCAGCGAGGCGGCGCAGGCCACCGCGTGGCCCAGATAGGTGTGGCCGTGCTGGAAAAAGCCGCTGCCCTGCTGCATGGCGTCGACGATGCGCTGCTGCGCCATGACCGCGCCGATGGGCTGGTAGCCGCCGCCCAGGCCCTTGGCGATGGTGATCAGGTCGGGCGTCACGCCTTCCTGCTCCACCGCGTACAGCGTGCCGGTGCGGCCCATGCCGCACATCACCTCGTCGGCGATCAGCAGCACGCCGTGGCGGTCGCATACCTCGCGCACGCGGCGGAAGTAGCCGGGCACGGCCGTCACCGCGCCGGCGGTGGCGCCGACCACGGGCTCGGCCACGAACGCCATCACGCTGCCCGGGCCCAGCCGCTCGAAAGCCTGTTCCAGCTCGGCGGCCAGGCGTTCGCCGTACTGTTCGGCGCTTTCGCCTTCGCGCTGGTCGCGGTAGGCGTAGCAGGGCGAGACGTGCTCCACCTCGATCAGCAGCGGCGCGAATTGCGCGCGGCGCCAGGCGTTGCCGCCCACGGCCAGCGCGCCCAGCGTGTTGCCGTGGTAGCTCTGGCGTCGCGCCACGATGTGGCGGCGCTCGGGCTGGCCGATTTCCACGAAATACTGGCGCGCCATCTTCAGCGCGGCCTCGACCGCCTCCGAGCCGCCCGACACGAAATAGGCGTGCGAGATGCCGGCCGGCGCGTCGGCCACCAGCCGGTCGGCCAGGCGCTCGGCCACTTCGGTGGTGAAGAAGCTGGTGTGCGCATAGGCCAGCGCGTCGATCTGCGCGTGCATGGCGGCCTGGATGTCGGGGTGGTTGTGGCCCAGGCAGGAAACGGCGGCGCCGCCCGATCCGTCGAGATAGGCGTGGCCGGCGCTGTCATAGACCCAGACGCCCTGGCCGCGTACGGCGACCGGTGGCGTCTGGCGCAGGGAACGATGCAGGACATGGGTTTGGTTCATGGGGCGATTCCGCAATACAGGGGTTGAAGGCGCATCCAGCGGGAGGTCAGGCCGGACGGCGGGGCTGGCCGCCGTTCCAGTAGATGTTGTCGTTGAGCAGGCGTTGTTCCACTTCGGTCAGGCGGCTCAGCACCGCGTCGCCGCCGCGCGCGGTCAGGCGCGCGATCAGGTGCTCGGCCAGGCCCAGCAGGCCGGAGGTGGTGTGGAAGAAAGAACCGGGGCCCTGGCGCGCGGGGCGGGCCTGCACGCCGGCGCGGTCGGGCGGGGCGAAGCGCAGCGTATGGCGCGCCTCCACGGCCAGCGGCGACAGCGGGTCGTCGGTCAGCGCGATCAGCGCCACGCCGCGCTGCGCCGTCTGGCGCGCCAGCTGCACGGTGGCGGTGGGATAGGGCGCCTGGGAAATCACGATCAGCGCGTCGCCGGGGCCGAGATTGTCGGCCTGTTCGGCGGGCGCGCCGCCCAGCCCGTCGATCAGCACGCTGTTGCGGCGCACGAGCTGATACGCATAACGCATCTGGAAGGCGATGCCGAAGGCCGAGCGCGTGCCCAGGAAGCCGACCTGGCCGGCTTCCAGCAGCGTCTGCACCGCGGCGTCGAAGGCGGCCGGCGGATTCAGCGCGCACACCGAGCCCACGGCCTGGATCTGGTATTCGGTCAGTACGTCGTGCCCGCCCGGCGCGGGCTCGCCGGCGGCGGCCTGCAAGGCGGCGGCGCGCTCGCGCAGCCCGGGCTGGTTGGCCGCGGCCAGCGCCCGCTGGAAGGGCTGGCGGAACACCTCATAGCTGTCGAACCCCAGCGCGCGCGCCAGCCGCAGCATGGTGGCGGGGGCCACGCCCAGGGCCTGGGCCTGGCGCCGCATCGACCACATGCCCACTTCGGCCGGATGCGCCGCGACCCAGCGCGCCGCCCGTTGCAGCTCGGGCGGGAGGTGCTCCAGTTTTTCCTGGAGGGTGGAGAGCAGGTCCGAGGGCAGCGACATGACAGGTAACGAATCGGAAAAAACACATGATAAATCTCTGTTCAATAAAAAAACATATGTTTCTCTAGGGGTTTCCGCCTAGCCCGCCGAGGGACAGCCGGGCTTGCCCCGCCCGGTGCGCAAGTCCCGCAATCCTGCTGCGATCCGCCGCAAATTCGTATTCATTTAATTACATCGTGCCGGGGTATTTTTGTTTGACTCGAATAGATCGTGCGCATATCATTCGTATAGAAATGAATTTTCACCCAGCCCCTCTTTCCATGACTGACGCAGCGAAATCCGATCCCTCACAGCAGTACGACCTGCGCATTTTGCGGGCCTTGCGCCGCATCACGCGTTCGATTGCGCTGCATTCGCGCCAGCTTTCCGCCGTCAGTCACATCACTGCGCCGCAGCTCATGTGTCTGCGCACCGTGATCGGCAACGGCCCCATGACGGCCACCGCCATCAGTCGCGAGATGCACGTCAGCCCCAGCACGGTGGTGGGCATTCTCGACCGCCTGGAAGACAAGGGCCTGATCCGCCGCGAACGCGGCCGCGAAGATCGCCGCATCGTGTTCGTCACGGCCACCCAGGCCGGCCGCGAACTGGCGCAGGGCGCGCCTTCGCCGCTGCAGAAACACCTGGCCGACGCGCTCAACGCGTTGCCGGAACTGGAACAGGCCACCATCACGCTGTCCCTGGAGCGCATCGTGGCGCTCATGGAGCAGGATGGCCAGGCCGCCGTCGACACGCATGGCGATGTGTCGTCGCCCATCCTTGAAGTGCCTACGGGCGGGGCACCCCCAGAATCGGGAATCGTCGCATGAAGAAAAACGAACTGGATCACACTACCCTCTCAAGTGCCGTGGCGCCGGCGGTCAGCGAGCAGACTCACACCATGCGTCTGCCCGACCGCAAAGACGGCGCCGCCATCCACCGCCTCATTGCCGAGTGCCCGCCACTCGATCTGAATTCCCTCTATGCGTATCTGCTCCTGGCCGAGCATTTCCGCGACACCTGCGTCCTGGCCGAAAGCTCCGGCGGACGTATCGACGGTTTTATCTCCGCTTACGTGATCCCGACCCGGCCCGACGTCCTGTTCGTCTGGCAGGTCGCGGTGCACACCCGCGCACGCGGCCATCGGTTGGGCCGCGCCATGCTACGCGAGCTCTTGCGGCGCAAGGGTCTCGAGCATGTCCGCTATCTCGAAACCACGGTGGGGCCTGACAACCAGGCATCGCGTCGCAGTTTCGCCGGCCTGGCCGGCGAACTCGGCGCCCACGTCTCCGAACAGCCGTTCTTCGACCGGCAACTGTTCGGCGGCGCGGACCACGACGACGAGATGTTGTTGAGGATAGGTCCGTTCGCCTTGCCGGCGCCCTAGCGGGCGGCGCAAGCCCAGCGGGCTTATCGACTACCGGGATGGTTGGCCGATCCGGGCGCGAATACGCCCCCGGAGGGCGCTGGCCGTCTGTCAACTTATGAGATGAAGGGAGGATTAATCATATGGACTTGAAAATCTTTGACCGGATGGAGTCGGAGGTGCGGGGCTACATCCGGTCGTTCCCCGTGATCTTCAATCAGGCCAGGGGTTCGACGCTGATCGATGAGGAAGGCACCGAGTACATCGACTTCTTCAGTGGCGCCGGCACCCTGAACTACGGCCACAACAATCCTGTTCTCAAGGAAAAGCTGCTGGAGTATGTGCAGTCGGACGGCGTCGTCCACGGCCTGGACATGGCCACCAGCGCGAAGAAGCGTTTCCTGGAGACGGTGGATCGCGTGCTGCTCAAGCCGCGCAACTGGCGCTACACCTTGCAGTTCACCGGTCCCACCGGCACCAACGCGGTCGAGGCCGCGCTGAAGATCGCGCGCCAGGTCAAGGGCCGCTCCAACGTCATCTCGTTCACGCACGGCTTTCACGGCGTGAGCGGCGGCTCGCTGGCGGTCACCGCCAACATGAAGTTCCGCGAAGCCTCCGGCTACGCGCTGGGCAACACCTCGTTCATGCCCTACGACGGATACTTCGGTCCGGACGTGGACACCATGGCCTACCTGGAGCGCATGCTCGAGGACCCCAGCAGCGGCATGGACAAGCCGGCCGCCGTCATCGTGGAAACGGTGCAGGGCGAAGGCGGCGTCAACGTCGCCACGCTGCGCTGGCTGAAGGAACTGGAAAAGCTGTGCCAGCGCCACGACATGCTGCTCATCGTGGACGACATCCAGGTCGGCTGCGGCCGTACCGGCACGTTCTTCAGCTTCGAGGCCGCCGGCATCCGCCCCGACATCATCACCCTGTCGAAGTCGCTGTCCGGCTTCGGCCTGCCGATGTCGCTGGTGCTGATGAAGCCCGAGCTGGACGTCTGGAAACCGGGCGCCCACAGCGGCACCTTCCGCGGCAACAACCTGGCCTTCGTCACCGCGACGCAGGCGCTGGAGACCTACTGGACCAACAGCGCCTTCGCCGCCGAGATCCAGCGCAAGGAACGCCAGGTCCGCGACTGGCTGGAGAACCTGGTGCACAGCTATCCCAACGCCGGCCTGTCGGTGCGCGGCCGCGGCCTGATCCAGGGGCTGGTGTGCAACGCCACGCCCGCGCTGGCCAACCGCATCGCGCAGAACGCCTTCAAGAAGGGCGTCGTGATCGAGACCTCGGGGGCGCAGGACGAAGTGCTCAAGCTGCTGCCCGCGCTCACGATCGAGGAAGAGCTGCTCGGCAAGGGCCTGGAAGTCATCGAGGCCAGCGTCGCCGAAGCGCTCGCCGAAGAAGGGCAGTCCGCCCGCATTCTGAAATTTGGAGGAAAACGTCAATGATCGTACGCAATGTCAAAGATGTGATCGGCACCGCCGACGAAGTCCGCACCGACACCTGGGTCAGCCGCCGCGTGCTGCTGAAGAAGGACGGGATGGGGTTTTCCTTCCATGAAACCACCATCTTCCCGGGCGGGCGCACCCATATCCACTACAAGAACCATCTTGAAGCGGTGTGGTGCATCGAGGGTGACGGCTCCATCGAAACCATTGCCGACGGCAAGAAGTACGACCTGGGCCCCGGCGTGGTCTACGCCCTGAACGAACACGACGAGCACTGGCTGTGCGGCGGCAAGGAGCCGCTGCGCGTCATCTGTGTCTTCAATCCGCCGCTGACCGGCCAGGAAGTGCATGACAAGGAAGGCGTCTACGCACTGCCCGAGGCCGAGGCCCAGGCCGCGGCCTGATACAAGGAGGTTTGCATGATCTCACCTGCACAGGATCCGTACGCCTCGCGTACGGATCGAAGTTCCGCCATCATCGCCCGCCAGGACCCGGTGGTCTACGAGAACGGCCAGTACGCCAACGCCCTCGACGCCGAGCAGATCGGCGCTTACGAGCGCGACGGCTTCCTGCTGCTGGAAAACCTGTTCTCCGACGACGAGGTCCGGGCGCTGTCGTCCGAGGTCGAGCGCATGACGCGCGATCCCTCGATCATCCGCCGCGAAGAGTCCATCACCGAGCCGGGCAGCAACGCGGTGCGCTCCATCTTCATGGTGCACGTGCTCAACCCCGTGCTGGCGCGCCTGATGCGCGATCCGCGGCTGGTCAACGTGGCGCGCCAGATCCTCGGCTCCGAGGTCTACATCCACCAGTCCCGCGCCAACATGAAGCCGGGCTTCAAGGGCAAGGAGTTCTACTGGCACTCCGACTTTGAAACCTGGCACGTCGAAGACGGCATGCCGGCCATGCGCGCGCTGAGCTGCTCGGTGCTGCTGACCGACAACAACGAGTGCAACGGCCCGCTGATGCTGGTGCCGGGCTCGCACCGCCAGTTCATCTCGTGCGTGGGCGAGACGCCCAACGAGCACTACAAGCAGTCGCTGAAGAAACAGGAATACGGCGTGCCGGACCCGGTCAGCCTGCAGCTGCTGGTGGAGCAGGGCGGCATCCGCACCATGACGGCCAAGGCCGGCTCGGTGGTGTTCTTCGACTGCAACACGATGCACGGCTCGAACAGCAACATCTCGCCGTGGCCGCGCGCCAACGTGTTCACCGTCTACAACAGCATGGAGAACACCTTGAATCCGCCCAAGTACGGGCTCACGCCGCGTCCCGAGCACATCGCGACGCGCAAGGCGTTCAAGGCGGTCACCCCGCTGGACACCCTGAAACTGGTCGGCGGCTGAGCCGCCGCCACGCAATAGCCCGGGCCCGTCCCGGGCTATTGTTTTTGGCGCGCCGCTTTTTGCTATTCTGGCGCATTCCGCCACCCAGGAATCCGGTACGCCATGTCCGCCCGCATCCTCAGCCTGCACATCTACCCGCTCAAATCCTGCGCGGGCATCGATCTGAACGAATCCCCCATCGACCGCGCCGGCCTGGCGTGGGACCGCCGCTGGATGCTGATCGGCGCGGACGGCTTCATGACCCAGCGCCAGTGGCCGGCCATGGCCCTGATCCGCCCGGCGCTCACGGCCGGCGCGCTGCGCCTGTCCGCGCCCGGCATGCCGGACCTGGACGTGCCGCTGGACGGTTCCGGCCTGGCGTCCGAGGTGGAACAGGTCGGCGTCTGGAAGGACACGATCGCGGCCCGCCGCGAAAGCGAGGAGGCCGCGCGCTGGTTCTCCGAATTCCTCGATACGCCTTGCCGCCTGTACAAGGTCGACACGGCCGCCAGCCGGCCGGCCAAGCTGGATTGGGTGGGGCGCTGGCTCGAGGCCCATCCCGAACTGGCCGACAGCTTCGCAGGCGATCACTATTTCGGCTTTGCCGACGGCTTTCCGCTGCTGGTGGCCAACCAGGCCTCGCTGGACGACCTCAACGCCCGCCTGCAGGCCAAGGGCGCGGCCGCGGTGCCGATGGACCGCTTCCGGCCGAATATCGTCGTGCAGGGGGAATGGGAGGCCTACGAGGAAGACCATACCGCCATGATCGAGACGGCCGGCGTGAAGATGGCGTTCGTCAAGCCCTGCACGCGCTGCTCCATTCCCGACATCGACCAGCGCACCGCCCAGCGCAACGAAGAGCCGGGCCGCACGCTGTCGGCCTACCGCAATCTGGAGCTGGGCGTGGTGTTCGGCCAGAACGCCATCGTCGACGCGCCCGCGGGGGCGCGCCTGAAAGTGGGCGACGGCGTGGAGATCGAACTGGATTTCTGAGCCGCCGCGCCGGGCCTCAGGCCGAGGACAGCTTCAGCCCCACCAGGCCGAGCACGATGAAGATCACGCTGGCGATGCGCATCCAGCTGGTGGATTCGCCGAACAGCACGATGCCGGCCACGAAGGCGCCTATCGTGCCGATGCCCACCCAGACCGCGTAGGCGGTGCCCAGCGGCAGCGTCTTCATGGCCACGGCCAGCAGCCAGAAGCTGATGATCATGCCGCCTACGGTAAGCAGCGACGGCCACAGACGGGTGAACCCGTGGGTGTACTTCAGGCCCACGGCCCAGACGATTTCAAAAAGGCCTGCAAGCACCAGGATGATCCAGGTCATGTACGACTCCGATTGCAGGGGCCGTCCCCGGAAGAAGGGCGCGCCGGCCCTGTGCGGCCGCACGCGGCAGCGGGCCGTCCCGCTGCGGCAAAAATTATAGAATACCGGCTTGCAGCGGCAAAACCGGATGCCGGGCATCACTCTTGCAACACCTCGCGTTCCGGGCGCGAAACCAGGATATTTCCATCATGCAACGCATCATGCTGCGGGCAAAGCTGCACCGCGTCACCGTCACTGAAGCCGACCTTCACTACGAAGGCTCGTGCGGCATCGACGAAGACCTGCTGGACGCTGCCGGCATGCGCGAGTTCGAACGCATCGAACTCTATAACGTCACCAACGGCGAACGCTTCGACACCTACATCATCAAGGCGGCCCGCGGCAGCGGCGCCATCTCGCTGAACGGCGCGGCCGCGCGCCGCGCCCAGGTCGGCGACCTGCTGATCATCTGCACCTACGGCCCGATGTCCGAGGCCGATTCGGCCGTGCACAAGCCCCAGGTCGTGCTGGTGGACGACGCCAACCGCGTCAAGGAAATCCGCAAGTTCCCGGCCTGACGCCGGGCCGCCCGCGGCGCCCGCCCCGAGGGGCGGCGCCGCGCCAACCCTGAACCGTTTCATCATGAGCTTCCAGGTCATCATCCAACCCAGCCAGCATCAATTTCCGGTCGAGCCCGGCCAGACCGTGCTCGACGCCGCCCTGGCCGCCGGCATCGTCCTGCCCTACAGCTGCCGCAACGGCGCCTGCTCCACCTGCAAGGGCCGCGTGGTTTCCGGGGAGTTCGATGCCGGTCAGTATCCGGCGCAGATCCTCTCGCCCGAGGAACTGGCCAACGGCTACACGCTGTTCTGCCAGGCCCGGCCCGCCTCCGACATGGTGGTCGAGTCCACCGAGGTCCGGCTGGCCAGCGACATCCAGATCCGCAAGCTGCCCTCGCGCGTGCAGGCGCTGGAGCGCGTGGCGCCGGACGTCACGGTGATCAGGCTGCAGCTGCCGGCCTCGGAACAGTTCCGCTATTACGCCGGGCAGTACATCGAGGTCATCCTCAAGGACGGCCGCCGCCGCAGCTATTCCATGGCCGGCGCGCCGCACACCGGCAGCCCGCTGGAGCTGCACATCCGCCACATGCCCGGCGGCGTCTTCACCGACCACGTGTTCGGCGCGGGCGAAACCCAGATGAAAGAGCGCGAGATCCTGCGCCTGGAGGGGCCGTTCGGCTCCTTCTTCCTGCGCGAAGACAGCGACAAACCGGTCGTGCTGCTGGCCAGCGGCACCGGGTTCGCCCCGGTCAAGGCCATCGTCGAGCACATGATCCACGAGAACATCCGCCGCCCGGTGGCGCTGTACTGGGGCGGACGCCGTCCGCGCGACCTGTACATGCACGAGCTGGCGCAATCGTGGGCGGCGCAGCTGCCCGACTTCCGCTACGTGCCGGTGGTCTCCAACGCGCTGCAGGAAGACGAGTGGGGCGGGCGCACCGGCTTTGTCCACGAAGCCGTCATGCACGACATCCCCGACCTGTCGGGCCACCAGGTGTACGCCTGCGGCACGCCGCTGATGGTGGACGCGGCCCGGCGCGAGTTCAGCGCCCAGAACGGACTGCCGCCGGAGGAGTTCTACGCCGACGCCTTCACGTCCGAAGCCGACCTGGCGAAAGCCGCTTCCTGAGTAACAGGGCATTAATGGAAAGGGGCGGAACGCACAGGCCTGGAATGGTTTGTGACTTCCGCCCCTTTTTATTCCGTAGGCGAGGGCAAAACAGCAAGGTAAACTGCCGTGGCAGCAGCTTGCCAGGGATTGCGGACATCGGGTCCGCGGGCCGAGCTGGCACGCAAGGAGCAATGCGGGCATGAAAGTAGCGGTATTGGGTGGCGGCATCATCGGAATCTCCAGCGCCTGGTGGCTGAACCAGGCCGGCCATGATGTCGTGGTCATCGACCGCTGCACCGGGCCCGCCCAGGAAACCAGCCTGGCCAACGGCGCGCAGATCTCGGTCTCGTACGCCGAACCCTGGGCCAATCCGCAGGCGCCGCTCAAGCTGCTCAAATGGATGTTCCAGGACAACGCGCCGCTGCTGTTCCGCCCGCAGCTCGACTGGCGGCAATGGATGTGGGGCCTGGCGTTCCTGCGCGAATGCCTGCCCGGGCGCCTGGCGCCCAACATCCGCGCCATGGTCCGCATGGCCGAATATAGCCGCGCCACGCTGCGCGCCATGCGCGCCGAACTCGGCATCCAGTACGACCATCTCGAACGCGGCATCCTGAATTTCTACCGCGACCAGCACGAATTCGAAAGCTCCCAGCGCGCCGCCGGCCTGATGCGCGACTTCGGCGTGGAGCGCCGCGTCATCTCGGCCGACGAGGTCATCGCCATCGAGCCGGCCCTGGCGCCGCACCGCCAGACCATCGTCGGCGGCGACTACACGCCCGAGGACGAAAGCGGCGACGTGCACCTGTTCACCGTGGCCCTGGCCGAACGCTGCGCGCGCGCCGGCGTCGAGTTCCGCTACAGCACCCGCGCGACGCGCCTGCTGACCACCGGCGGCACCGCCCAGGGCGTCGAGATCATCGGCCCCGACGGCCGCTACGGCACCCTGGCGGCCGACGCCTACGTCGTGGCCATGGGCAGCTTCAGCCCGTCTTTGCTGCGCCCGCTGGGCATCCCCTGCAACGTCTACCCGGCCAAGGGCTATTCGGCCACCTTCCCGGTGATCAAGCCCGAAGCCGCGCCCATGGTCAGCCTGACCGACAGCAGCCACAAAGTCGTTTTCTCGCGCCTGGGCGACCGCCTGCGCATGGCGGGCACCGCCGAACTGTCGGGCTATTCGCGCGGCCTGAACACCGGCCGCTGCGAAGCCATGACGCGGCTGGCGCGCGAACTGTTTCCCGACGCGCTCGATTTCGAGCGCGTCAGCTACTGGTCGGGCCTGCGCCCGTCCACTCCCTCGAACGTGCCCATCATAGGCCGCAGCCGTATCCCCAACCTGTATATCAATACGGGGCACGGTACGCTCGGCTGGACGATGGGCGTTGGCTCGGGCCGGGCTCTGGCCGACCTGCTCAGCGGGCGGCGGCCGGAACCGGAATTCCCTTTTCTTGGTCTGTGAACCTATGAAGAATCTGCAACTGGCGGGCATTGCCCGCGCGATGTTCGCCAACCGGCGCGCATGGGTGTTCGGCGCCGCCATGGCGATGGCCGGAGCGGCAAACGCCGCGGCGGTGGAAATACAGGTCTGGCACACCCTGACCGACGCAAACAAGGCCGAGTTCGAAAAACTCGCCAAGCAATACAACAAAGAGCAGGATGAGGTCCGCGTCACGCTGCGCGGCTTCGCCTCGCCCGCCGCGCTGCAGCAGGAAGCCGTGGCCGCGGTAAAGGCCAAGAAGGGCCCGAACCTGCTGCAGCTGACCGACAACCACTCGCCCGAAGTCGTGGCCGAGCACAAGGCCGTGCTGCCGCTGTACGAACTGCTGGCCAAGTATCCGATCAAGGACCTCAACTGGTTCGTGCCGGCCACCAGCAGCTTCACCCGCGACAGCAAGGGCCGCCTGCTGGCCTTCCCCTGGATGGCCGAAGTGCCGGTGATGTTCTACAACACCGCCGCCTACAAGAAGGCCGGGCTGGACCCCAACAAGCCGGCCCGCACCTGGACCACGCTGCAGGGCGAACTGCTCAAGCTGCGCGACGTGGCCAATTTCGACTGTCCCTATGCCACCAGCGAACAGGTCACGGTCCACCTGGAGAACCTGGCCCCGGTCAACAACCAGCCGTTCACCAGCAACAACAACGGCCTGGGCGCCGTTAGCAAGAAGGCCGCCGCGCCGGCCATGCAGTTCGACACGCTCTACATGCGCCACATCTCGCTGATGGTGAGCTGGAAGCGTTCGCTGCTGTTCGTGGCGCACTCCGGCGACAATGCCAGCGACAAGCTGTTCGCCAAGGGCGAATGCGCGGTGCTGACCTCCAACAGCGGCGCCTTCGGCCAGTTCGTCAACACCAAGTCGCTGTCCTTCGGCGTGGCGCCGCTGCCTTACTACGACCAGGTCACCAAGGACGGCGGCAAGCCGTTCGTGAGCGGCTCGGCGCTGTGGGCGCTCGACGGCCATCCCAAGGCCGAGGAAAAAGCCACCGCCCAGTTCCTGGCCTGGCTGTCCAAGCCCGTGATCGCGGCGCAGTGGCACCAGCGCACCGGCTATCTGCCGCTGACCGAAGCCGCCTTCCGCGCATCCGACGTCTCGTTCTACGAGCGCATCCCCGGCGTGCAGGCGCTGATCGCCTCCATGAGCAGCCAGCCCACGACCAACAGCCGCGGTTTCCGCATGGCCAACTACGAACGCATCGAGCCGGTTTTCAACACCCAGCTCAATGAAGCCTTCGAAGGCAAGGTGCCGCCGGTCGCGGCCCTGAACAACGCCGCCAACCAGGCGCGCAGCATCGCCGCGCAACGCTGACCGCGTTTGCGCGCAGCCAGCCCGGCCAGTCGTACTGGCCGGGTTTTTTTATGCGCCCGCGCGCCGCTTGATCCTTCCGGGACCGGCGCGACCATTCCATCCCTGCGTACATGCCAGTCTGGCGGCGCATGGACCGCTCATCCACCATGCCGTCATGCGCACGCTTCCGATGCGCGCTAACGCTGGCGGACTGGCATGGTTCGATTCTTCCGACTCTTTCTCATCGCGGCGGGCCTGTCCTGCCTGGCGGCCTGCACAAGGCCCGCGCGGGACGCGGCTGTCTCGTCCTGGTTGGCGGCGCGGCCGGCCGAACAAGGCTTTCGCTTTGATTGGCAATTGTCCGGCGACCCGGCGGTGGCGCCCATGCAGGTGTTCGACGACGGCCGCGAAACCTGGCTGCACTTCGCGCCCGGCCAGCCGCTGCCGGCGATCTTCGGCGTCGGTCCCGACGGCGAACGCGCGCTGCCATATTCCCGGCGCGACCCCTATGTAGTGCTGAACGGCGCCTGGACCAGCCTGTCGTTCCGTGGCGGGCGGCTGGCGGCGCGGGCGCAGCGCGCCCAGGCCATGCCCGCGCCGCTCGCGCAGCCCGTCGAAACCGCGCCCGTGAGCGCCGCGCCTGAAGCTGCGCTCGCCAGCGCACAACCCATGGACAAGGCCGGGGCCGGGGCCAAGCCGCAACAGCCGCAGGAGCCGGCCGCACGCTACCGCGCCGGCCCGCCCGACGCCACGCTGCGCGCCGTGCTGGCGCGCTGGGCCGGCAGCGCCGGATGGACCTTCCAGCCGCAGCACTGGGCGGTGGACGTGGACATTCCGCTGTCGGCCACGGCCGAATTCTCGGGCGACTTCAAATCCGCCGTGCGCCAGCTGCTGGGCGCCACCGAACTCGCCGAGAAACCGCTGCAGCCCTGCTTCTACGGCAACAAGGTGCTGCGCGTCGTGCCGCTGGCGCAGTCTTGCACGCGCACGGCGGCGCCGGGCGGGGCCGCGGCATGAGGCGCGCCTGGCCAACGGTTCTGCTGCTGGCGGCGCTGGGCGGCTGCGCGATATCGCAGCGCGCCCTGGACCAGGGGCAGGCGGCCGGCGCGCGCCAGGCCGGCGTCGCCGCCCGCCAGCAGGCATTCGCCCACGGCCTGTCGGACCCGGCGGCGCGCCTGGCCGCGCAGGAGGTCGCCGCGCCGTGGCTGGCCGGCAAGCCCCAGCCCCTGGCGCGCGAAGTATCGCTGCCGCCGGCCCTGCGCGAAAACGTGCGCACCACGCTGATGCTGGCCGACGACGCCGACCTGCCCGCCGTGGCGCAACGCCTGACCGCCGCGACCGGCATCGCGGTGCGGGTGCAGCCCGACGCCTTGCTGCCGCTCGCGCTGTTCCTGCCGCGCCTGGCCGTCAACGGCGCGCTGGCGGTGGCCGCGCCCGCCCGCCTCGAAGTGCGCGCGGGCGGGCAGGCGCTGGCCGACCTGCTCGATGCGCTGGCCGCGCGCTATTCCGTGCACTGGCGCTACGCGCGCAACGCGCTGGAGTTCTATCGCACCGAGAGCCGCGTCTTCGACGTGCGCGCGCTGTCGCTGGCCAGCAAGGTCGACATCCGCCTGGGACGCGCCGGCCGCGCCGAAGGCGCGGGCTTCGCCAGCGCATCCAACACCACGCTGTCGGCCGGCGAGCACGACGCGCTGGCCATCCTGCGCGCCAACATCCTGCCGCTGCTGACCCGCTCGGGCGTGGTGGCCGAGGCCGTGGAGGGCGCAACCACCATCGTCGTCACCGACACGCCCGAAGCGCTGGAGCGCGTCGCCCGCTACCTGGAGCGCGAGAACAAGGCCTTGACGCGCCGGGTCCGCCTGCTGTTCGAGGAAATCACCGTCACCGCCAACGATACGGCGGCCGGCGGCATCGACTGGAATGCCGTCTATGCCGCGGCCGGCGCCAGCTTGCGCCTGGCGCTGCCGGGCGGCGGCGACGGCGCGCTGACGGCAAGCTCGGGCAGGGGGCCGTTCCAGGGATCGCAGGCCATCGTCTCCGCGCTCAGCGCCGTCGGCGCCGTCGTGCGGCACACCAAGGTCCCGGTGCTGACCCTGAATCGCCGGCCCGTCACCCATGCGGTCAGGACCACTTTCTCCTACATAGACCGGGTGCAGAGCACCGCGGTTTCCGGCCCCGCGTCGGGCGGCGGCGCCAGCACGCTGCCGGCCGTCTCCATCAGCCAGAAGGAAGAAACGGTAGGCTCGTTCCTGACGCTGCTGCCCGACATCCAGGAGGACGGCCAGATCCTGCTGTCGCTGGCCTACGACAACGCGGTCGCGCAGCCCCTGAAGACCGTCAGCTTCGGCGAGCGCGGCAACCAGGTCCAGGTGCAGCAGATCACCGTGGACGGCAACGGCACCGTGCAGCAGATCGAACTGCGCCCTGGCCAGCCCATCATCGTGTCCGGCTTCGACCGCAGCCAGGACGAACACGAGCGCCGCCGGCTCGCGCCCGGCGCGCCGCTGCTGGCCGGCGGCCAGGACAGCGCCGCGTCGGCGCGCACCACCACGCTGGTGCTGGTGACGGCCCAGGTCGAAGAGGGCTACTAGGCATGGACGGCAACACGCCCACGCTGCTGCTTGTCTGCCCCGGGTCCGGGCGGATGCTGGCGTTCGGCCTGCGCTGGTTCGCGCTGATCGGCTCCAACACGCCGGCGCTGGCGCGCTCACGCGGACGGCGGCTGAGGGCCAGCCACTACGTCGTGGGCGGCGCGCCCGCCGCCATGGCCGGGTACGGCCGCTTGAAGCCGCCGCGGCAAGGCGGCTGGCGCGCCAGCCGCGCGCCGGTGCACGCCGCCGCGCAGCTTTTCGCCTTGCTGTATCCCGACGGCGGGCACTGCGTGGTGCCGCTGCCCAACGGCGCCCATTGGCTGGTGGCGGCCCAGCGCGGCACCGTGCTGTCGCAGACCGACCGGGTGTACGCGTCGCGGGACGAGGCCTTGAGCGAGCAGCAACAACTGCTGGCGCAGCGTCCCGCTTTGCCTGCGCGCCAGGCCGACGCCGTCTGGGCGGCCCTGCAGCAGGCGGCGGACCCCGCTTCCCGGCTGAACGCGCTGCCCAGCCGCTGGGCCGAACTGCCGCTGGCGCTGCGGCTGTTCCTGGCCTGCGCCGGGCTGGCGGGCGCGGCGCCGCCGCTGTGGAACGCCTTGCAGGCGCAAGGGTCCGCGCTGTTCGCCGCCGCGGACGACGCGGCCGAAGACGCAGCGGCTCTGCAAGATCCCGTCCTCGCGCTGCTGCAGACCACGGCGGCCCATCGTCCTTCCGAACTCGCCCGCCTGCTGGCCAGTGTGGGCAGGCTGCCCATCCAGGTCCGGGGCTGGGCGCTGACGCGCGCGCAGTGCCTGGCGCAGCCGCAGCGCTGGGCATGTTCGGCGTCCTACGTCCGCATCCATGCCTACGCTACCAACCAGGCGCTGCATGCGTCGCGGCCGGCCGGCTGGGATCTGTCGTTCCAGCCCATGGAGGCGGCCACGCTGTCCTGGCGGCTGGCGTCCAGGCCGGTATGGCTGGCCGACTTGCCGCTGCCCACCGGCGAGCAGGTCGATACCCAACTGGTCACGGCCTTGCAGCGCCTGCTGCCGGCATTTTCGGCCGTCGTCCTGGCCGCGCCTGCGGCGCTGCCGCTGTCCGCGCCGGCCGCCGCCGCGCCGCCAGGGCGGGCCGTCCGCCATCGGACGCTGGTCTTGCGCGGGCCGTTGCGTTCGCTGGCGCTGCTGCCCGACACGATTTCGACGGCGCGCTGGTCGCGCCTGGCGCTGGAAATCCAGCCGCAGCCGCGTCCCGCGCTGGCCGCCAGCACGCTCGTCGCCGAATTGCACGGAGAACTCTATGAACAGGATTAGGGCGGACCGCAAGCCCGCGCCGCGGCTGCTTTACGGCGTCACGGCGGCAACCGCGCTGGCAATCTCGCTGGCGCCATGCGCGCGCGCCGAGCCGCCGCCGGCCGCCGAACCGCAGGCCTGGCCGGAAGCGGAAACCGTGCGCATGTTGCTGCGCGCGGAGACCGCGGCCGCGCTGGCGGATTGCAGCGTGCCGGGCCGCTGCCCGGCGGGCGCGGACCAGGCGCCGGCGGCCCCTACGGCCGCGCCCGCCGTCCGGGCCGACGACGATATCCGGGTGCTGGCCATCTACGGCACCGCGCGCCGCCTGCGCGTGGATCTCGACGTCAACGGCGCGGTGCTGCGCTACCAGGCCGGCCGCGGCGCGCCCGTCGCGGGCGCCGCCGTGGCCGGCGCCTATCGCCTGCTGGCCATCGAGGACGCCTGCGTGCGGCTGCGCCGCGACGGCCTCGAACGCACCGCCTGCCTGGACCTGGGCCGGAGCCTGCCATGAAGCCCGTTCCCTTGTTCCCCGCGGGGCCGGCGGATCGCGCGCCGGCGCTGCAGACGCCGGAAGACATCGCCCGCATGACGCCGGCGTTCGTGCGCGCGCTGGGGCGCGAATTCGACCTGGCCGCGCTGTCCGGCCGCTTGTGCCCGGTGCTGCTGGCCAACGGCGAGGTCGCCGTGTTCGCGGTGAAAGACTACCTGCTGGGCGACCAGATCGACGAAATCGAACGCATGGTCCGGGCGCGGGGATACCGGCAGGCGCAGGTGCCGCGCTATCGGCTGCCGGCCCCGCTGCTCCTGATGGTGGCCCGCGGGCAGCTTACGGTGCCCGGCCTGGCCCGGGACGGGGTGCAGCAGCAGGCGCGCGTCTCGGCGCTGGCGGCGCTGTTCCTGGACATCGTGCGCTGGGGCGTGGCGCAGGGGGCGAGCGACGTGCACATCAACGTCGACCGGCGCCGCGAGGCCTGCGAGATCCGCTACACCATAGGCGGCGAGTACGTCGCCGCCGGGCGCTATGCCGGCCTGTC
Source organism: Achromobacter sp. MUI-25009338 (assembly GCF_057359325.1). Lineage (NCBI taxonomy): Bacteria > Pseudomonadati > Pseudomonadota > Betaproteobacteria > Burkholderiales > Alcaligenaceae > Achromobacter > Achromobacter sp. MUI-25009338. The sequence continues at coordinate 3,892,475 of NZ_CM170627.1, read as the reverse complement.
GAACGCGACCCTGCTGGAGGTGCTGGCCGTGGCGTGGATGGATGTCAGGGGCGGCAACGGCGCGGTGTTCGACCCCGCGCTGGAACAGCAGGGCCGCATCGCGCTGGACGTGGACGGCACGCCCATCATGCTGCGCTGGGCCTCGCTGGCCACCGACGCCGGGCCGTCGGTCTGCCTGCGCATCCTGCGTCCGGACGCGACCGCCGCCGGCGACCTGCAGGCGCTGGGCTACCTGCCGGACCAGGTGCGGACCCTGGAGCGCGCCCGCGAACGCGAGGGCGGCGCCATCGTGCTGGCCGGCGTGGTCGGCTCCGGCAAGTCCACCACGATCGCCGCGCTGATGCGCGGCATCGCGCCGGCCCGCAAGGTCATCACGCTCGAAGATCCGGTGGAATACCTCATCGGCAACGCGCTGCAGAACACGCTGGGCGGGGCGCTGGACCAGTCCGCGTGGCCGGCGTTCGAGGCCAAGCTCAAGACCGTCAAGCGCTGCGCGATGAACGATCTGCTCATCGGCGAAATCCGCGACCTCGACACCGGCCGGGCCTTCATGGACCTGGCCGGCTCCGGCGCCAGCCTGTACACCACGACCCATGCGGGCAGCGCCGCCATGATTCCCGAACGCCTGGCCTCGGCGGCGATCGGCGTGTCGCGCGATTTCCTGGCCACGCCCGGCATCCTCAAGCTGCTGGTCTACCAGACCCTGCTGCCGCGCCTGTGCGACCGCTGCGCGTTGCCGGCCGACAGCCTGTGGACGGCAGGCGATGCGGCCGGCGCCGACAGCCGGGCCTGGATGGCGCGGATCGCCGCTGCGTTCCAGCTCGACCCCGGCGCGCTGCGCGTGCGCAACGCCGCCGGCTGCGCCGATTGCCGGCGTGCCGATCTGCCCGAACTGAACGGCATCGCGGGCCGCTGCGTCGCCGCCGAAATGATCGAACCGGAGCGCATGGAGGGATTCCTCGAATGCGTGCGCACGCGCGACAACCTCGGCCTGAAACAGGCCACGCGGGGCGCGCAGGCGCTGCACAGCGCCCTGTACCGGGTCAACCTGGGGGAAATCGATCCGCGCGCGCTGCCGCGCCGCTTCGACCTGGACGCGGCCATGCGGCAGGCGGATGCCGGGGAGGGCGCATGAACGCCCAGGCCTGGGGCTGGCCGGCTGTCCGCGCGTGGCTGCTGCGCCTGGACGCCGCGCGCTTTCGCCCCCGCCGCGCAGACTACTACGAGTACCTGGCCGACCTGGTCGAGGGCACGCAGGGCCGCAAGAGCCTGCGCGACATCTTCGAAGACGACGCGCGCCGGCATGGCCAGGATTCGGTGCGCGGCCGCTTGTCGGCGTATTGGGCGAGCGCCTATCAGGAGGCCGGCGGCGACCTGGGTGCGGCCTGGTCGGACACGCTGCCGGCCAGCGAATGCCTGCTGCTCGCCTGCGTGCAGGACGAGGGCGGCGATCTGCCGGCCGCATTGCGCGACCTGGCGAGCGCCCTGCGGCTGGCCGCGGACGCGTGGCTGGCGCTGGCGTCCACCGCCGCGGCCGGCGTGGCGGCGGCCGGCGTGGCTTTCGCCATGCTGTGCGCGATTCCGTTTTTCAGCGTGCCGCAGCTGCAGCACGTGTTCCAGACCGTGCCGGCCGAGGACTACCCCGGTCTGACCCGCGCCCTGTTCGCATTCGCCCAAGGCCTGCGGACCTGGCTGGCGCTGTGGCTGGTGCTGGTGTTCGGGCTGGCGGCGCTGAGCCTGTGGTCGCTGCCGAACCTGACCGGGCCGCTGCGGGCGCGGCTGGACCGCTGGCTGATCTGGCGGCTCTACCGCGATTTCCAGGCCATCCGCTTTCTGTCGCTGCTGGCCGTGCTGATCCGGCAGCACGGCGCCGCCGACACGCGCCTGCGGCGCGCCCTGGCCGTCCAGACGCGCGACGCGCCGCCCTGGCTGCACGCGCATCTGCTGGACATGCTGGGCCGGATAGACGCCGGCCTGGCCGGCGCGGAGATATTCGGCACCGGCCTGCTGGAGGCGGACGCCTGGTGGTATCTGGCCGACATGATCGACGCCCTGGGCATGGAGGCGGGGCTGGCGCGCGCGCGCCGGCGCGTGGAGCAGCGCCTGCTCGCGCGCGTGCGCCGCCAGGCGCAGGCGCTGCGCTGGATGCTGCTGATCTCGTCGGTGGCGGCCGTGCTGGGCATCACGCTATGGCACTACGGCGCGATCGACGAACTGCGGCAGGCGCTGACCAATTTCTATGCCGGCCGCTAGGGGCGCCGGCGCTTCATCCCATCCAGGAGACCAGCATGCGGCTTTTCCGTGAATTCCCTTCCAGCCCGGTGCGGCAGCGCGGCTTTTCGCTGATGGAGGTGTCCATCGCCACCGCCATCGTGCTGCTGATCGCCATCGTCGGCATTCCGGCCATCGGCGCCTACGTCATCGAGAACAAGGTGCCCAAGGTGGGCCAGGAACTGCAGCGCTTCATCGCCAGCGTGAAGATCAACGGGCTGGGAAGCGGCGTGGCGCCGTATGCGGGCCTGGACACCGGCGCCATGGCCAACGCGTTGCGCGATTCCAGCGTCCTGTCGGTGGAGGGTTCGGGCAGCGGGGCGCGCATCGTGCATGGCCTGGGCGGCAGCGGCCAGGGCGCGAACGGCGTGGTCCGGGTGGCGGCGGTCGCGGCCGGCAGTCCGCAGCCGGGGTCGGCGTTTTCCATCACGCTGACCAACGTCAGCCACGCGGCATGCCCGGCGCTGGCTTCGGTGCTGCAGCGCATGTCCGAAATCATCTCTATCGGCGGCAAGGGCGGCATGCGGGTGGTCAAGGACTCGCTGGCCACGCCCGCCATCCCCTACCGGGCGGCGCAGGCCCAGGCGCAGTGCAGCCCGGGCGACGTCAACACCTTCGTGTTCACCGCCAGATGACGCGGAGCGCGCATTCCGGCGGCAGGCAGCGCGGATTCTCGCTGCCGGGCCTGGCGCTGGCGCTGGCCCTGGGCGCGATGGCGGCGATCTGGGCCTCCAACCGGCAGGTCCAGCGGATCGAGGACGCGGCGGCGCGCGCCACCGGGGTCTGGCTCACCCAGGTCAGGCTGGCGCTGGCGCAGGCGCTGTCGCGCCACTTCGACGCCCTGGTCCAGGGCAAGCCGCCGCGCAGCCCGCAGGGCGCGCCGCTGTTCGCCAGGCCCCTGGCTCCCACGCTGGGCGAACTGCAGGCGGCCGGATTCCTGCCCGCCGGTTTTCCGGCGCGCTCGGCCCTGGGATTCGGCGTGCGCCTGCGCATCGTGCGCAGCCCGGGCTGCCCGAAAGCGCCATGCCGACCGGATCGGGCGCTTGCGTGCCTTTCTTGAACAAAGGCCGTGCGCTGTAGACCAGCCCGTCCAGCCGGCATGGCGGCCGTCATCGAGGCCGCGGGCGGCTATGGCGGCGCGGTATGGCCCGACACCCCGGGACGGCTGCGCGGGGCGGCCTTCAATTTCGCCAATCCGCCGGCTCCCGGCGCGCCGGCCCACGCGCCCGGCACCCTGGCGCTGTGGGCGGGGGAGGGGCCGCAGGCCGCCCAGCCCGACCTGGACCGCTACGTGCGCATCGGCGACACCCGCGACCCCATGCTGCAAGGGCATCTGAGCGTGGCCAATTCGGCCGTGGTCAACGGCTACCTGACCCTGCGGTCGCGGGCCGAAGAAGGGCAGTATTGCGACGTCGCCGTCGGCACCATGGCCAATTCGGGGCGGGGCGATCTGCTGACCTGCCAATCCAATGTCTGGCGGCCGGCCAGCGGCGGCTTCGGCGGGGCCTACAGCACGAACTACCCGCTGGGCTGCCGCCATTACACGGGCGTGTCCACGGCCAATCCGCGCACCGGCGCCTGCTCCTGCCCGGCGGGCTACCATGGGGTCATCGTGTCCGCGGGCGGCAAATGGACCGAAACGGAGGGCTGGACCACCGGCTACGTCTGCGTGCGCTGACGCCGTGGCCGTCGCCTGGCGCTCATCCTGGCCGCCAACCCTCTATAATCAAAAATTCGCCTAAATCCTGCTTCATCCACGATGAAATCCTCCGAGATTCGCCAGCAGTTCCTGCAATTCTTCAAGTCCAAGGGACACACCATCGTCCCTTCGTCGTCGCTCGTCCCTGGCAACGACCCGACTTTGCTCTTCACCAACTCGGGCATGGTCCAGTTCAAGGACGTCTTCACGGGCAAGGAATCGCGGTCCTATACGCGCGCCACCTCGTCGCAGCGCAGCGTGCGCGCCGGCGGCAAGCACAATGACCTGGAGAACGTGGGCTACACCGCCCGCCACCATACGTTCTTCGAAATGCTGGGCAATTTCAGCTTTGGCGACTACTTCAAGCGCGACGCCATTCAGTACGCCTGGGAACTGCTGACCCAGGTCTACAAGCTGCCGGCCGAGAAGCTCTGGGTCACCGTGTACCAGGAAGACGACGAGGCCTATGACATCTGGGCCAAGGAAGTCGGCGTGCCGGCCGAGCGCATCATCCGCATCGGTGACAACAAGGGCGCGCGCTACGCGTCGGACAACTTCTGGCAGATGGCCGACACCGGCCCCTGCGGCCCGTGCTCGGAAATCTTCTACGACCACGGCCCCGAGATCTGGGGCGGCCCCCCGGGATCGCCCGAGGAAGACGGCGACCGCTACATCGAGATCTGGAACCTGGTGTTCATGCAGTTCGAGCGCGACGCCGCCGGCAACATGCCGCGCCTGCCGCGCCCCTGTGTCGATACCGGCATGGGCCTGGAGCGCATCGCCGCCGTGCTGCAAGGCGTGCATTCCAACTACGAAATCGACCTGTTCCAGCATCTGATCGCCGCCGCCGCGCGCGAAACCGGCGTCAAGAACCTGGAAGACAACTCGCTGAAGGTCATCGCCGACCATATCCGCGCCTGCTCGTTCCTGATCGTCGACGGCGTGATTCCCAGCAACGAAGGCCGCGGCTACGTGCTGCGCCGCATCGTCCGGCGCGCGCTGCGCCACGGCTACAAGCTGGGCCAGACCAAGCCGTTCTTCCACCGCCTGGTGCCGGACCTGGTCGCCGAGATGGGCGAGGCCTATCCCGAACTGGCCGCCACCGCCGAGCGCGTGGCGCAGGTGCTCAAGCAGGAAGAAGAGCGTTTCGGCGAGACCCTGGAACACGGCATGCGCATCCTGGACGCCGCCCTGGCCAACGTGCCCAAGGGCGGCCAGCTGGACGGCACCACGCTGTTCACCCTGTACGACACCTACGGCTTCCCGGTGGACCTGACCGCCGACATCTGCCGCGAGCGCGAAGTCGACGTGGACATGGCCGGCTTCGAAGTCGCCATGGAGCGCCAGCGCGACCAGGCGCGCGCCGCCGGCAAGTTCAAGATGGCCGAAGGCCTGAGCTACGAAGGCGCCGATACGCGCTTCGAAGGCTATGAAAAGCTCGAACTCGACAACGTCAAGGTTACGGCCCTGTACGTCGACGGCACCCAGGTGCAGCAGGTCCAGGCCGGCCAGAACGCGGTCGTGGTGCTGGACGCGACGCCGTTCTACGCCGAGTCCGGCGGCCAGGTGGGCGACACAGGCCTGCTGGAGGCCGACGGCGTGCGTTTCGCCGTCGCCGACACCCTGAAGATCCAGTCCGGCGTGTTCGGCCATCACGGCACGCTGGAGTCGGGCAGCCTGTCGGTAGGCGACACGCTGCTGGCGCGCGTGGACGCGGTGCGCCGCGCCCGCACGGTGCGCAACCACTCCGCCACCCACCTGATGCACAAGGCCCTGCGCCAGGTGCTGGGCGCCCACGTGCAGCAGCGCGGCTCGCTGGTCGACCCGGACAAGACCCGTTTCGACTTCGCCCAGGACGCGCCGCTGACGGCCGAGCAGATCGCCCGCGTCGAAGCCATCGTCAACGCCGAAATCCTCGCCAACCAGCCCACGGTGGCGCAGGTCATGGGCTATGACGAGGCCGTCAAGGGCGGCGCCATGGCGCTGTTCGGCGAAAAATACGGCGACACCGTCCGCGTGCTCGACATCGGCTTCTCGCGCGAACTGTGCGGCGGCACCCATGTCAGCCGCACCGGCGACATCGGCCTGTTCAAGATCATTTCCGAAGGCGGCGTGGCCGCGGGCGTGCGCCGCGTCGAGGCCATCACCGGCGACAACGCGCTGGCCTGGGTCCAGAACCAGAACGCGCTGCTGACGCAGATCTCCGGCATGCTGCGCGCCACCCCGGCCGACCTGCCGGCGCGCATCGCGCAGGTGCAGGACCAGGTCAAGGCGCTGGAAAAGGATCTGGAGCAATCGCGCAGCAAGCTCGCCGCCAGCGCGGGCAACGACCTGGCCTCCAGCGCCGCGGTCGAGGTCAAGGGCGTCAAGGTCCTGGCGGCCAGCATCGCCGACGTGGACCCCAAGGCCCTGCGCGGCATGGTCGACAACCTGAAGGATCGCCTCAAGCCGGCCGTGGTGCTGCTGGCCACGGGCGCGGCCGACGGCAAGATCAGCGTGGTGGGCGGCGTCACCGCCGACCTGACCGGCCGCGTCAAGGCCGGAGACCTGGTCGGCTTCGTGGCGGCGCAGGTGGGCGGCAAGGGCGGCGGCCGCCCCGACATGGCCATGGGCGGCGGCTCCGACATCAACGCCTTGCCCGCGGCCATCGCCAGCGTGCAGAAGTGGGTCGAAGAGCGTCTGTAATGAGCGAGCCCGATACCGGCGCGCAAACGCCATCCTTCGAGCACGAGGTCGACGCCAGCGGCCTGAACTGCCCCTTGCCCATCCTGCGCGCCAAGAAGGCCCTGGCGCAGATGGCCAGCGGCGAGGTGCTGCGCGTCATCACCACGGACCGCAACGCGATCCGTGACTTCCAGGCCTTCGCCCGCCAGACCGGCAATACGCTGGTCGCGCAGCAGGAGGTCGACGGCCGCGGCGTGCATTTCCTGCGCCGCCGCTGAACCGGCCGCCCAAAAAAAACCGGGCCCGCCTTCGCAGCGGGCCCGGTTTTTTTTAATGCGCCGACGCTACCTGCGCACGGCGGCGGCGACCGCCTGGGTGATCGTGAAGTCCACCAGATCGCCTTCCTTGAGCTGCTGCAGCCGCTGCTGCAGGGCGGGGTCGCGCACCTGGATCGTGCGCATGCCGCCTTGCGGGCCTTTCAGCGTCACCAGGTTGGCGCTCTTGTTGATGTGCCAGATCTCGGCCGTGATGGTGGTCTGGCGGCCGGCAGCGCCGGCGGGCATGGCGCCCTTGGCGCTGCGGTTGGACGCCGTTTCCGTCACGACTTCGGGCGCACCCGAGCCCGCCGGGCGCACCGCCACCGCCACCGATTCGTAGTAGTCGAGCGTCAGCGTGTCGCCGGGCTTGATCTGCTTGAAGTTGCGGATGTTGGGGCCGGCCTGGATGTTCACCGTATTGCCGTTCTCGCCTTGCAGCGTGATGGTCCGGGTGGCGGGATCGACGGCCGTGACCTTGCCCGTGGCGGTGGTCAGGGCGGCGCCGATCATCTGGGCCGAGGCCGCAAGCGGCATGGCCAGCGCACCGGCCAGCAGGCCAGTCAGGGCCAGGCGCGCGAGGGGAGTGAACACGGATTTCTGGTTCTTCATGATGTTGCACCCTTCGAATGGAGGAAGTTGGGGGAAACGCAGGGACGAGCAAAGGCGAGGGGGCGGGAAGCCCGCCCTCAGGAGAACGGCTGGTCTGGCATGCGGGAATGGCGCCGAATGGCGGCTGGGAGGGGCAAAGCGCGGGATCTTGCGTACGAACACATAAAACCGATCTCCACCGGGTTTTTTGCAAACGCACTGACGTTGAAACGCACTAAGATGGGCGCTGGCCACAGACACAAGCGCGGCCGGGCGGCTACACTTGGGACGGCGGCAGGTTCCGGCCCGTTTTTGTAGAATACATGGATGTGGTGTTTTAGGATACAAATCCCGCCGCTATGCAAGATTCCCGCACTTCCATTTGCCACCTGGCTCGGTTAAGTGCTAGAATTTCCCGTTTTTCACAACTAATTCAAGGGATTACCTATGGTGGTGATTCGCCTGGCCCGCGGTGGGTCCAAGAAGCGTCCGTTTTACAACCTGGTGGCCACCGATTCGCGTAACCGTCGCGATGGCCGTTTCATCGAGCGCGTGGGTTTTTACAACCCCGTGGCCAGCGAAGGCACGGAAAACCTGCGCATCGCGCTGGATCGCGTGCAGCACTGGACCAGCAACGGCGCCCAACTGTCGCCCGCTGTCGAGCGTCTGGTCAAAGACTACTCGGCCAAGGTTTCCGCCGCGGCTTGATTGCCCGCGTCGCCAAACCTTTGCCCGGCGCTCCATTAGCGCTACTGCCATCCAACTACCATTCATAACTGCGATACATGTCTGATGCCGCTAACTCCAACGCGGCGCCGACGGATTTGATCGAGCTGGGCCGCATCAGTGCAGCCTACGGTGTGAAAGGCTGGGTTAAGGTGCAGCCGCATTCGGCCAACGCCGAAGTGCTGCGCTCGGCATCTCAATGGTGGTTGACTCGCCCTGTGCCTGAATTGGCGCGGGGCGCTGTCGCGTCTGCGCCCGTCGCATACAAGGTCGTGCAAGCCCGTTCGCAGGGAGCCACCGTGGTGGCCCAGCTGGCTGGCGTCACCGACCGCGACCAGGCCGAAGCCCTGCGCGGCTGCGCCGTGCGGGCGCCGCGGGGCGCTTTTCCCGCGCCCGAGGAAGACGAATACTACTGGGTCGACCTGATCGGCTGCGCGCTGTATTCCAGCGCCGGCGGCGAGCCCGCATTGCTGGGCACGGTCGACGAGGTGCTGGACAACGGCGCCCATGCCGTCCTGAAGGTCCTGCGCCAGACGGCCGGGGCCGGCGGGCCCGAACCCGTGCTGGACGCCAAGGGGCGTCCCGCCGAAATGCTCGTTCCGTTCGTGCGCGCGCACATCCAGGCGGTCGATCTGGCGGCACGCCGCATCGACAGCGACTGGCCCGCGGATTTCTGATGCGATTCGACGTCGTTACGCTCTTTCCCGAGATGTTCGGGGTGGTGCGCGACCTGGGCGTCACCGGCCGGGCGCATGCCCAGGGCCGGTGGTCTCTGCACGCCTGGAATCCGCGCGACTTCACGCAGGACGTGCACCGCACCGTGGACGACCGCCCCTATGGCGGCGGCCCGGGCATGGTGATGATGGCCGGCCCGCTGGAGGCCGCCGTCAACGCCGCCCAGCAGGCGCGCGCCGAACAGGGCCTGGGCCCCGCGCCGGTGGCCCTGCTGGCCCCGGTCGGCCGGCGCTACGACCAGGCCGGCGCCGAGGCGCTGGCCGCGGGCGACGGCATCATCCTCATCTGCGGCCGCTACGAGGGCGTCGACCAGCGCTTCATCGACCGCTGCGTCACGCAGGAAATCTCGCTCGGCGACTTCGTGCTGTCCGGCGGCGAAATCGCCGCGCTGGCGGTGATAGACGCCGCCGTGCGGCTGCTGCCCGGCGTGCTTAACGACGGCGATTCGGCGCTGCAGGACTCCTTCAACGACACGCTGTCCGGCCTGCTGGACAGTCCGCATTACACGCGTCCCGAGGTGTACGAAGGGACATCGGTGCCCGCCGAACTGCTCAGCGGCCACCATGCCAATATCGCCCGCTGGCGGCGCGAGCGCTCGCTCGCCCTGACCGCGGCGCGCCGGCCCGAACTGATCGAATCCGCCCGCGCCAAGGGTTGGCTCGACAAGAACGACGAACGTTACCTGGCCCAGCTGGCCGGTACCTGGGACCCCTCGACGGAAAAGCCCAGGCGCCGGCGCAAGTAGGCCCGGTTCCAGGAGTCCAAAAAAATGCCGGCTTTCGCCGGCAATTTTTTTATCGCGGAATTACTGTCAGTCGCCCAGCTTGGCGCGCTGTTCGCGCACCTTCTGCAGGGTTTCGCCGAACTGCGCCAGGCGCGACTTTTCCTGTTCGACCACGGCCGCCGGGGCGCGTTCGACGAAGCTGGCGTTCGACAGCTTGCCGTTGGCCTTGGCCATTTCGCCTTCCAGGCGCGCGATCTCCTTGTCCAGGCGCACGCGCTCGGCGGCCACGTCGATCTCGACGTGCAGCATCAGGCGGCTGGTGCCCACGACCTGCACCGGCGCGCCGGCGTCGGGCAGGGCGTCCAGGACCTCGACTTCGCTCAGCTTGGCCAGCGCCGCCAGGTAGGGGGCGTTGCGCTTGAGCGTCGGGGCGTCGCCCTGGGCGCACAGCGGCACCTTCTGGGCCGGCGACAGGTTCATCTCGCCGCGCAGCGCGCGCACCGCCTCGACCTGGGCCTTCAGCTCGGCCACGTCGGCCTCGGCCGCGGTATCGACGGCGTCGGGATTGGCCTGCGGGTAGGGCTGCACGCTGACGCTGGCGGCTTCGCCGGGCTTACGCTTGCCGGCCGCCACCGACACCTTCTGCCACAGCTCTTCGGTGATGAAGGGAATGATGGGGTGGGCCAGGCGCAGCACGCCTTCCAGCACGCGGATCAGGGTGCGGCGCGTGCCCAGCTGCTGGGCCGGGGTGCCGGTCTGGATCTGCACCTTGGCCAGTTCCAGGTACCAGTCGCAGTATTCGTCCCACACGTAGCGGTAGAGCGCGTTGGCGACGTTGTCGAAGCGGTAGTCGGCGAAGCCGCGCGCCACGTCGGCTTCCAGCGTCTGCAGCTGGCTGACGATCCAGCGGTCCACGAAGGACAGTTCGCCGGCGTCGGCGCCCGTCAGGTCGTGGCCTTCGGTGTTCATGAGCACGAAGCGCGTGGCGTTCCAGAGCTTGTTGCAGAAGTTGCGGTAGCCCTCGCAGCGCTTCAGGTCGAAGTTGATGTTGCGGCCCAGCGTGGCGTAGGCGGCCATGGTGAAGCGCAGCGCGTCGGTGCCGAAGGCGGGGATGCCGTCCGGGTACTGGCGGCGCGTGGCTTTCTCGATGGCGCCGGCCTGCTTGGGATTCATCAGCCCGAAGGTGCGCTTGGCCACCAGGCCGTCGAGGTCGATGCCGTCGATCAGGTCGACCGGGTCCAGGGTGTTGCCCTTGGACTTGCTCATCTTCTGGCCGTCGGCGTCGCGGATCAGGCCGTGAACGTAGACGTGCTTGAACGGGATCTGGCCGGTCAGGTGCGTGGTCAGCATGACCATGCGCGCGACCCAGAAGAAGATGATGTCGAAGCCCGTGACCAGCACGCTGGAGGGCAGGTAGCGCTGCAGGTCCGGGGTGTTTTCCGGCCAGCCCAGGGTGGTGAAGGGCACCAGGCCGGACGAGAACCAGGTGTCGAGCACGTCCGGGTCGCGCGTGAGCTCGCCGGTCACGCCGGCGGCGCGGGCCTGCGCGGTGGCTTCGGCCTCGTCGTGCGCCACGAACACCTGGCCGTCTTCCGAGTACCAGGCCGGGATCTGGTGGCCCCACCAGAGCTGGCGCGAGATGCACCAGTCCTGGATGTTGTTGAGCCACTGGTTGTAGATGGTGGTCCAGTTGTCCGGGTAGAACTGGATGCGGCCGTCGGCCACGACTTCCAGCGCGACCTCGGTAATGCTCTTGCCGGGGTTCAGCGTGCCTTCGGGCGCCGGCTTGCTCATGGCCACGAACCACTGGTCGGTCAGCATGGGCTCCAGCACCACGCCGGTGCGGTCGCCCTTGGGCTGCATCATCTTGTGCGGCTCGACCTTGACCAGATAGTTTTCGGCCTCCAGCTGCGCCACCACGGCCTTGCGCGCCTCGTAGCGCTCCAGGCCCTGGAACTGCTTGGGTCCGTTTTCGTTGATGTGGGCGTCCAGCGTGAAGATCACGATCAGCGGCAGGTTGTGCCGCATCGCGCAGGCGTAGTCGTTGAAGTCGTGCGCGCCGGTGATCTTGACGCAGCCCGTGCCGAATTCAGGGTCGACGAAGTCGTCGGCGATGATGGGGATGTTGCGGTCGCACAGCGGCAGTTCGACTTCCTTGCCGACCAGGTGCTTGTAGCGCGGGTCGTCGGGGTGCACGCACAGCGCGCCGTCGGCCAGCATGGTTTCCGGGCGCGTGGTGGCGATGGTCAGGCCGCGCAGCGTGACGCTCTGGCCGTCCTTGTCGACGATGGTCTGCGGGCCGTCGACGAAGGGGTAGAGGATGTGCCACATGTGGCCGTCGGTCTCTTCGGACTGGACTTCCAGGTCGGACACGGCGGTCAGCAGCTTGGGGTCCCAGTTGACCAGGCGCTTGCCGCGGTAGATCAGTCCCTGTTTGTGCAGGCGCACGAAGGTCTCGACCACGCCGCGCGACATGCGCTCGTCCATGGTGAAGTACTCGCGCGGCCAGTCGGCCGAGGCGCCCAGGCGGCGGACCTGCCCGGTGATGGCGTTGCCGGACTGTTCCTTCCATTCCCAGACCTTTTCCACGAATTTCTCGCGACCCAGGTCGTGGCGCGAAACCTTTTGGGCGTCGAGCTGTCTTTCAACCACGATCTGCGTGGCGATGCCGGCGTGGTCGGTGCCGGGGATGAAAACGGTGTCGTTGCCCAGCATGCGGTGGTAGCGGATCAGGCCATCCATGATGGTCTGGTTGAACGCATGGCCCATGTGCAGCGTGCCCGTCACGTTCGGCGGCGGGAACTGGATGACGTAGGGCTGGCTTTCCGTCCCGGTTTTTACGTGCTGGCCCGCCTGGAAATAGCCGCGGCGTTCCCACTCGGCGTACCAGCGGGATTCCAGTTCGGCGGGTTCGAAGCTCTTGGCGAGTTCCTGGGTTTGTTCCGGGACGGCGTTCGCGGGCGTCGCGGCGTTCGGGGGAGCAGCTTGAGTCATTACAGGGTTCCGGCAGACAGGGTCGCCCGGCCTGAGGGGCGGGCAGCAAACCGCTCATTTTAAGATGTAATGCGGTCTTATCAGCGTGTTAGAATACCGGGTTACTGTAAACCTTTTAGAAGTCCCTGAATTCATTGAGGATTCCTTCGGAAACGCGCGATTGAAAACCGCCTATCCGGAGCCCCCGATGCCAATCCGGGGCCGGTCCGACAGGTCGGCAGTGTCGAATCCCTGCCTGTGCGCCAGCAGCGCGATGTGCTTCGCAGCGCCGCGCAGGCAATTGATTAGAAACCAGTCAGAAATCAGCATTCGGAGTTCTTTATGTCCATTCAACGCACTCTCTCGATCATCAAGCCCGACGCCGTCGCCAAGAACGTCATCGGCCAGATCGTCAGCCGCTTCGAGCAAGCCGGCCTGAAGGTCATCGCCGCCCGCCTGGCCCAGCTGTCGCGCGCCGACGCCGAGCGTTTCTACGCCGTGCACAAAGAGCGCCCCTTCTTCAAGGACCTGGTCGACTTCATGGTCTCGGGCCCGGTCTTCGTGCAAGTGCTCGAAGGCGAAGACGCCATCCAGAAGAACCGCGACCTGATGGGCGCCACGGACCCCAAGAAGGCTGCTCCCGGCACCATCCGCGCCGACTTCGCCGACAGCATCGACGCCAACGCCGTGCACGGCTCGGACGCGCCGGAAACGGCCGCTGTCGAAGTCGCCTTCTTCTTCCCCGAAATGAACATCCACAGCCGTTGATTTCGGCTGCGCCGTTCTAGCTTTTGAGTTTTACCCAGGTCATGGAATCCGCCGAACGAATCAATCTGCTGGGGCTGGACGGCTCCGCCCTGTCCGAACTCGTCGGGCAGTGGGGCGGCAAGCCGTTTCGCGCCCGCCAGCTGCAGCGCTGGATGCACCAGCGCGGCGCCGATTCGTTCGACGCCATGACCGACCTGGCCCGCGAGTTCCGGGGCCAGCTCGCCACGCACTGCCGCATCGAGGCCTTGCCCGTCAATACCGAGCAGCGCTCGTCCGACGGCACCCGCAAGTGGCTGTTCGACGTGGGGCAGGGCAACGCCATCGAAACCGTCTTCATCCCCGAGGACGACCGCGGCACGCTGTGCATTTCCAGCCAGGCCGGATGCGTGGTGAATTGCCGTTTCTGCTCGACCGGCCACCAGGGCTTCAACCGCAACCTCAAGACCAGCGAGATCATCGGCCAGCTGTGGTGGGCCAAGCGCGTGCTGGAAGCCGACATCGGCACCGCCCGCCTGGAAAGCGCCCGCGCCACCGAAGACACGCGCGTCATCAGCAACGTGGTCATGATGGGCATGGGCGAACCCCTGCTCAACTACGATCAGGTCGTGCCGGCCCTGCGCCTGATGCTCGACGACAACGCCTACGGGCTGTCGCGCCGCCGCGTCACGGTCTCGACCTCCGGCGTGGTCCCCATGATGGACCGGCTGTCGCAGGACTGCCCCGTGGCCCTGGCGGTATCGCTGCACGCGCCCAACGACGCGCTGCGCGACGAACTGGTGCCGCTGAACAAGAAGTACCCCCTGAAGGAGCTGCTGGCCGCTTGCGAACGCTACCTGGCGTACGCCCCGCGCGACTTCATCACGTTTGAATACTGCATGCTGGACGGCATCAACGATACCGACCAGCACGCCAGGGAACTGATCCAGATTGCGCGCCAGCTGCGCTGCAAGCTCAATCTGATTCCCTTCAATCCTTTCCCCGAGTCCGGCCTGAAGCGCTCGAACTCGGCGCGCGTGAAGGTGTTCGCCCAGCGCCTGATGGACGCAGGCATCATCACCACCGTGCGCAAGACCCGCGGCGACGACATCGACGCGGCTTGCGGCCAGCTGGCCGGAGAAGTGCGCGACCGCACCCGGATCACCGAGCGCAACGCCGCACAGCGCCAGACCATACCAATAAAACAGGTGCATGCATGACGCAGGATATCGCTTCTGCAGTTCCAGCGACGGCCGCCGACGCCGCCGGCGGCGTGGGCTCGGCTTTGCGCGCGTTGCGCCAGTCCAAGGGCTGGTCGCTCGATGAAGTGTCCAGCCGCATCAAGTTTTCCCCCAAGCAGATCGAGGCCCTCGAAAACGAAGAGTGGGCGATGCTGCCCACCGGCGTTTCGCTGCGCGGCCTGGTGCGCAACTACGCGCGCCTGCTGGGCGCGGATTCGCAGGCCATCGTCGATTCGCTGGACCCCAAGGCCCGCGTCACCGGCCCGGTGAAGCTCAGCCCCGGCTCCCTGCATACGGCGCACGCCATCCCGCAGTCCGGCGGCGACGACGACCGTTCGTCCTCGACCTCATGGGGCTGGCTGTTCGCCATCGTGCTGGTGCTGGCCGCCGGCGTGGCGTACGCGTTCTGGCAAGGCTGGCTGCCGCAGGACTGGCTGCCGGCCGGCTGGTTGCCCAAACCGATCAAGTAACCCGGTTCCATCGATGCAAGATTCTTCTCTGCCTTGCCAGGATGCGCCGCCTCCCTCCGTGGGGGCCGCAGCGCGCCGCGCCACGCGTTCGGTGGCGGTGAAGTGGGGCGATCGCGTCGTCAGGGTGGGCGGCGACGCCCCGGTCGTGGTGCAGTCCATGACCAACACCGACACGGCCGACGCCATCGCCACGGCGATCCAGATCAAGGAGCTGGCCCAGGCCGGCTCCGAGCTCGTGCGGATCACGGTGAACACGCCCGAGGCCGCGCGCGAAGTCGCCGCCATCCGCGAGCAGCTCGACCGCATGGGCGTGGACGTGCCGCTGGTGGGCGACTTCCACTACAACGGCCACAAGCTGCTGACGCAGTTTCCCGAATGCGCGCAGGCCCTGTCCAAGTACCGGATCAACCCGGGCAACATGGGCGGGGGCAAGCGCCGCGACGACAACTTCGCGCAGATGATCGAAGTGGCCTGCCGCCACGACAAGCCGGTGCGCATCGGCGTGAACTGGGGCAGCCTCGACCACGAACTGATGGCGCGCAAGATGGACGAAAACAGCCGCCGCGCGCAGCCCTGGGAAGCCCAGGCGGTGATGCGCGACGCGCTGGTGGTCTCGGCCATCAGCAACGCGCAGCGCGCCGAAGAGCTCGGCCTGCGCCGCGACGCCATCGTCCTGTCCTGCAAGGTCAGCCACGTGCAGGACCTGATCGCCGTCTACCGCGACCTGTCGGCCCGCTGCGACTATCCGCTGCACCTGGGCCTGACCGAGGCCGGCATGGGCAGCAAGGGCATCGTGGCCTCGACCGCCGCGCTGGCCGTGCTGCTGCAGCAGGGCATCGGCGACACCATCCGCATTTCGCTCACGCCGGAACCCGGCGGCGACCGCAGCCGCGAAGCCATCGTGGCCCAGGAAATCCTGCAGACCATGGGCCTGCGCGCCTTCACGCCCATGGTCGTGGCGTGCCCCGGCTGCGGGCGCACCAGCAGCACCTTCTTCCAGGAACTGGCCGACAGCATCCAGGGCTATCTGCGCCGCCAGATGCCGGTCTGGCGCGCCCGGTACCCCGGCGTCGAAAGCATGAACGTCGCGGTGATGGGCTGTGTGGTCAACGGGCCGGGTGAAAGCCGCCATGCCGACATCGGCATCAGCCTGCCGGGCACCGGCGAAGTGCCGGCCGCGCCGGTGTTCGTCGACGGCGAACGCACGGTCACGCTCAAGGGCGACCATATTGCCGAAGAGTTCCAGGCCATCGTTGAAGACTACGTCGCGCGCCGCTACGGCGCGTCCGCCTCTCACTAAAGTAAGGGTGTAGCCGCCGGCGCGCTTTCGGGCGCGCGTTGCGGCATGATGAAGATGACTCAAGCTTTCCAGAAAGTCGCCGCCATACGCGGCATGAACGACCTGCTGCCGGGGGCGAGCGCCCGCTGGGAGCAATTCGAGGAAATCGTGCGCGGCTGGCTGCGCAGCTACGGCTACCGCAACGTGCGTACGCCCGTGCTTGAGCATACGCGCCTGTTCGCGCGCGGCATCGGCGAAGTGACCGACATCGTCGAAAAAGAGATGTACACCTTCAACGATGCGCTCAACGGCGAATCGCTGACCATGCGCCCCGAAATGACGGCCGGCATCGTGCGCGCCTCGATCGAGCACAACCTGCTCTACGACCGTCCGCAGCGCGTCTACAGCATCGGCCCCGTGTTCCGCCACGAGCGCCCGCAGCGCGGCCGCTACCGCCAGTTCCACCAGATCGACGTCGAGGCGCTGGGCTACGCCGGCCCGGACGTGGACGCCGAACTCATCGTCATGCTGGCCCGCCTGTGGAAGCTGCTCGGCCTGACCGACGTGCGCCTGGAGCTGAACTCGCTGGGCCAGCCGGCCGAGCGCGCCGCCCACCGCGCCGCGCTGATCGAGCACCTGGAAAAGCACCGCGACATCCTCGACGAAGACGGCCAGCGCCGCATGTACAGCAACCCGCTGCGCGTGCTGGACACCAAGAACCCCGCCATGCAGGCAATGGCCGACAGCGCGCCGCGCCTGTTCGACTTCCTGGGCGAGGAATCGCGCGCCCACTTCGACGGCGTGTGCCGCCTGCTGGCCGACGCCGGCATCGAATACCGCCTCAATCCGCGCCTGGTGCGCGGCCTGGACTACTACAACCTCACCGTGTTCGAGTGGGTCACCGACAGGCTGGGCGCGCAGGGCACGGTCTGCGGCGGCGGCCGCTACGACGGCCTGATCGAACTGCTGGGCGGCAAGCCCGCGCCGGCCGTGGGCTTCGCCATCGGCATGGAGCGCCTGCTGGACCTGTGGGAGCAGAGCGTGCAGATGCCCGCGCCGGCCGAATGCGAGGTCTACATCGTGCACCAGGGCGAAGACGCCCAGCGCCTGGCCGCCCGCGTCGGCGAAGACCTGCGCGACGCCGGCCTGTCGGTCGTGGTGCACGCCGGTCCCGGCAACTTTAAGTCCCAATTCAAACGCGCCGACGCCAGCGGCGCCCGGGTTGCGGTTATTCTTGGCGCCGACGAAGTGGCCGCCCAGGCCGCCAGCGTCAAGTTCCTGCGCGCCGAAGAGCAGGGCGAGAACGCGCAGCAGCGGGTCCCGTTGGCGCAACTGGCCGACGTATTGAACATCAAGGGTTAATGCATGGCATACGATCTGGAAGAACAGGAAAAACTCGACGCGATCAAGGCCTGGTGGGCCCGCTACGGCACGCTGGTCGTCTCGCTGGCCGTGGCGGTGGCGCTGGCCTGGGGCGGCTGGTGGGGCTGGAAGGCCTACCAGGCGCACCGCGCCAACCAGGCCATGGGCTACTTCGAAGCGCTCGAAGACGCGGCCCGGCTGGGCGGCGCCGACTCGGCGGTGCGCATCAAGACGGCCGCCGCGACCCTGCGCGAAGACTATCCGGCCACCGGCTACGCCGCGCGCGGCGCGCTGGTGGCGGCCCAGGCCCTGCAGGCCCTGAAGGACGACGCCGGCGCGCGCCAGCAGCTCGAATGGCTGGCCGCCCAGGGCAAGAACCCGTCCATGCAGGCCGTGGCGCGCCTGCGCCTGGCCGGCATGATGCTGGACCAGAAACAGTACGATGGCGCGCTGGCGCAGCTCAATAATCCGCCGCCGGCCTTCGCCGCCTTGTACGCCGACCGCCGCGGCGATATTCTCGCTGCGCAGGGCAAGCGCGACGAGGCCCGCGCGGCGTGGCAGAGCGCCATCGACGGGCTGGGCGCGGGCAATCCCCTGACCCAGGTCGTGCAACTCAAACTCGATGCCCTGAGCGGAGCGTGACTGTAATGCGTAAATTTGCACCCGGCCGCAAGTGGCGCGGCGCCGTTTTGCTGGCAAGCCTGCTCGCCCTGGGCGGCTGCGGCATGTTTTCCCATGACGACGGCCGCTACGATCCCGCGCCCCTGACCGAATACAAGGCCGGCATGTCCGTGCGCCAGGTCTGGTCCGCCTCGATCGGCAGCGGCTCCGGCCTGGGCTTCGCGCCCACGGTGCTGGGCGACGCCATCTACGCCGCCACGCCGGACGGCTCGGTCGGCAAGTTCGATCTGCAAAGCGGCCGGGTCATCTGGAAGGCCAGCGTCGACGGCAAGCTGTCGGCCGGCGCCGGCAGCGACGGCACCACCACCGCGGTGGCCTCGCCCGACGGCGACGTGATCGCCTTCGACGACACCGGCAAGGTCAAATGGAAGGTCCGCGCCACCAGCGACGTCAGCATCCCGCCGGTGGTGGGTTACGGCATCGTCGTGGTGCGCAGCGGCGACTACCGCATCCAGGCCTTCGACGCCAACAGCGGCGAGCGCGTCTGGAACGTGCAGCGTCCCGGCCCGGCGCTGGCCCTGCGCAGCGTGTCGCAGATGGTCCTGGCCGAAGGCCTGGTCATCACCGGCCTGCCCGGCGGCAAGCTGATGGCCATCGCCTCCAACAGCGGCAACGTGCAATGGGAAGGCACCGTCGCCACGCCGCGCGGCGCCAGCGACCTCGAACGCCTGACCGACGTGGTCGGCGCGCCGCGCATCGCCGGCAACCTGCTTTGCGGCGTGGCCTACCAGGGCCGCGTCGTCTGCTTCGACGTGACCGCCGGCGGCCGTCCCATGTGGGCCAAGGACTTCTCCAGCGTCAGCGGCCTCACGCTGGACGACCGCTTCGCCTACGTGCCGGACCAGAACAGCGTGGTCAACGCCTTCGCGCTGGACAACGGCGGCAACGTCTGGAAGCAGGCCGCCCTGAAGAACCGCCAGCTCACCGCCCCGGCCCTGCTGGGCGGCGCGCTCGCCGTCGGCGACCTGGACGGCTACGTGCATTTCCTGTCGCGCAGCGACGGCAGCCTGATGGCCCGCCTGTCCGTGGGCGGCGGCGCGATCGTATCGCCGCCGCAAACCACCTCCCAAGGCGTGCTGGTCCAGACGGGCAATGGCAACCTCGTCCTGATCGGCGCCAACTAATCCTATAGAAAAGCCTTACACCGTGTCCTTCAAGCCTGTCGTCGCCCTGGTCGGCCGCCCCAATGTGGGCAAGTCGACCCTCTTCAACCGCCTGACGCGATCGCGCGCCGCGCTGGTGGCCGATTATTCCGGCCTCACCCGCGATCGCCACTATGGCGAGGGCAGGGTGGGCGATACCCCCTTCATCGTCATCGATACGGGCGGCTTCGAACCCGTCGCCAAGGACGGCATTCTGCTCGAGATGGCCCGCCAGACGCGCCAGGCCATCGCCGAAGCCGACGTGGTGGTGTTCCTGGTCGACGCCCGCGCCGGCATCAACGCCCATGACCACGAGATCGCGCAGCTGCTGCGCAAATCCGGCCAGCAGCGCGTGCTGCTGGCGGTCAACAAGGCCGAAGGCATGGGCGCCGGCGCCGCCGTCTCCGAATTCCACGAGCTCGGGCTGGGCCAGCCCTATCCGATCTCGGCGGCGCACGGCGACGGCATCGTCGACCTGATCGAGCTGGCCCTGGCCGACCTGGCCGGCCCGCCCGCCGAGGAACCCGCGCAGGAAGAGGGCGAGCACGACCACCGCATCAAGCTGGCCATCGTGGGCCGCCCCAACGTGGGCAAGTCCACGCTCATCAACACCCTGATGGGCGAAGAGCGCGTGATCGCGTTCGACATGCCCGGCACCACCCGCGACGCCATCGAGATCGACTTCGAGCGCGACGGCCGCCGCTACACGCTGATCGACACCGCGGGCCTGCGCAAGCGCGGCAAGGTGTTCGAGGCGGTCGAGAAGTTCTCCGTCATCAAGACGCTGCAGGCCATCGAGGCCAGCAACGTCGTGCTGCTGATGCTCGACGCCCAGACCGAGATCTCCGAGCAGGACGCGCACATCGCCGGCTTCGTGCTGGAGACCGGGCGCGCCGTGGTGGTGGCGATCAACAAATGGGACGGCCTGGACGGCGAGGCCAAGGAGCGCATCGAGCGCGAATTCCAGCGCAAGCTGCGCTTCCTGTCGTTCGCGCGCATGCACACCATTTCGGCGCTGCGCGGGCAGGGCGTCAAGCCGCTGCTGAAGTCCATCAACGCGGCCCACGCCGCGGCCTTCGCCAAGCTGTCCACGCCCAAGCTCACGCGCGAACTGCAGGCCGCCGTCGAGCAGCAGCCGCCGCCCCGCAAGGGCATTTTCCGTCCCAAGATGCGCTATGCGCACCAGGGCGGGCAGAACCCGCCGCTGGTCGTCATCCACGGCAACGCGCTGGACGCCGTGCCGGATTCCTACCGTCGCTACCTCGAAGCGCGTTTCCGCAACGCGTTCGACCTGGCGGGCACGCCGCTGCGCATCGAATTCAAGTCCTCGCACAACCCCTACACGCAGGAAAGCTGATCCATGAGCCGTTTCTGGAGTCCCGTGGTCGGGACGCTCAGTCCGTATGTCCCGGGCGAGCAGCCCAAGCTTCAGAACCTGGTCAAGCTCAATACCAACGAGCACCCCTACGGCCCGTCGCCCAAGGTGCTCGATGCGATCCGCGCGGCCTGCGACGATGCGCTCAAGCTGTATCCGGACCCCTCGTCGGACCGGCTGCGCCAGGCCATCGCCGCGACCGTCGGCGTGCAGCCCGGCCAGGTGTTCGTGGGCAACGGTTCCGACGAAGTGCTGGCGCACGTTTTCCTGGCGCTGCTCAAGCATGACCGTCCGCTGCGCTTTCCCGACATCACCTACAGCTTCTATCCAGTCTACTGCGGCCTGTATGGCATCCAGTACGAAACGGTGCCGCTGACCGCCGACTTCCGCATCGACGTCGAGGACTACCTGCCGGCGCGCAGCGGCCCGGCGGGCGCCATCATCTTCCCCAACCCCAACGCGCCCACCGGCCGCGCGCTGACGGCCGCCGAGGTCGAGCGCATCGTGGCCGGCAATCCCGACGCCGTGGTGGTGGTGGACGAGGCCTATGTGGATTTCGGCGGCGAATCCGTCATTGCGCTGACCTCGCGCTACGACAACCTGCTGGTGGTGCAGACCCTGTCCAAGTCGCGTTCGCTGGCCGGCCTGCGGGTCGGCTTCGCGGTGGGCGGCGCCGCGCTCATCGAAGGATTGGAGCGGGTAAAAAACAGTTTCAACTCCTATCCGATCGACCGCCTGGCCTCGGCCGGCGCGGTGGCGGCGCTGGAGGATACGGAGTACTTTGAACGCACCCGGCAGGCCGTGATCGAATCGCGGTCGCGCATGACCGCCGGCCTGCAGGCGCTGGGCTTCGAGGTGCTGCCGTCGTCGGCGAATTTCGTGTTCGCCCGGCACCCGTCGCGGGACGCCGCCGGCCTGGCCGCCGCGCTGCGCGAACGCAGCATCATCGTGCGCCATTTCCGCCAGCCGCGCATCGACCAGTTCCTGCGCATCAGCGTGGGCACCGAGGCCGAATGCGGGCTGCTGCTGGGCGCGTTGGCCGAGATTCTGCGGGGTTGAAGAGGCGGCGCCCAGGGCCTTCCAGCCGGAAAACTCTGGTGTCACTTTTTGCATGCCGGCCAAGTAGCACGGGCCGGGAAAACCCTGTAGAGTATGCGTTTCGGCGTACCCCACCAGTACAGAAGTACGCCATCATTCAATAACAAACAAATGGAGCCTGGCCAATGAGCAATAAAGGGCAAACTCTGCAAGATCCGTTCCTGAACACGCTGCGCAAGGACCATGTGCCCGTGTCGATCTACCTGGTGAACGGCATCAAGCTTCAAGGGCAAATCGAATCCTTCGACCAGTACGTTGTGCTGCTGCGCAATACGGTCACGCAAATGGTCTACAAGCACGCCATCTCCACGGTCGTCCCCGCGCGCGCCGTCAACTTTCAGGTGGAAGTCCCTGCTGAGTAATCTCGCTCCAGCTGTACCTTTTTTTGCCCGCCGGACGGTCGACGTCGGCGGGCATTTTCGCTTTGGCTCCAATAGGTTGCATGTATGCGCGCTTTGATCATCAGCGTGGATCTGGGAGATCCGGACTTCACCGCCCATGCCGAGGAATTCGCCATGCTGGCCAAGGGCGCCGGCGCGGAAATCGTCGGCACCCTGACCGCGCGTCGCGACCGGCCCGACGCCAAGTACTTCATCGGTTCGGGCAAGGCCGATGAGGGCGTCGCCATGGCCAAGGCGTTGCTGGCCGATATCGTCCTGTTCGACCAGCCCCTGTCGCCGGCCCAGCAGCGCAACCTGGAGCGCGCCTTCAACCTGCGGGTGGTGGACCGCGTCGCGCTGATCCTGGACATCTTCGCGCTGCGCGCCAAGAGCCACGAAGGCAAGCTGCAGGTCGAACTGGCCCAGCTCCAGCATCTGGCCACGCGCCTGACCCGCATGTGGTCCCACCTGGAGCGCCAGCGCGGCGGCATCGGCATGCGCGGCCCGGGCGAATCGCAGCTCGAAATGGACCGGCGCATGATCGGCGCCAAGGTCAAGGTGCTGCGCGAGCGGCTGGACAAGGTCGAGCGCCAGCGCGTGACCCAGCGCCGCGCGCGCGCCCGCGGCGGCGCGCTGTCGGTGTCGCTGGTCGGCTATACCAACGCCGGCAAGTCCACGCTCTTCAATGCGCTGACCCGCGCCGACAGCTACGCGGCCGACCAGCTCTTCGCCACGCTGGACACCACCACGCGCCGGATCTGGATAGAAGGGGCGGGCTCGGTCGTGGTGTCGGACACGGTCGGCTTCATCCGCGACCTGCCGCACGGCCTGATCGCGGCCTTCCGCGCCACCCTGGAGGAAACCGTGCATGCCGACCTGCTGCTGCACGTGGTCGACGCCGCCAGTCCGCAGCGCGACGAGCAGATCTTCGAGGTCAACAAGGTCCTGGCGGAAATCGGCGCCGCGGCCATTCCCACCATTCTCGTATACAACAAGATCGACCGGGCAGGACTGGAACCCAGGGTGGAGCGCGATGCACATGGTACGATTGCGCGAGTATTTGTAAGCGCCACCGAGCGCGCCGGTCTGGACGCGTTGCGCGGGGCAATTGCGGAGATCGGACAGATTGTGGGAAACAATGCCGCGAATTATCAAACTCTTCAATCTGAATGACCCCGGCTGGGGTCGTGGGAACAACAACGGCTCCGAGCCGCCGCCCAAGCGGCCGCAAGGCAATGGAGACGGCCCTCCCGATCTCGACGAGGTCTGGCGCGATTTCAATAATCGCATCGGATCGCTGTTCGGGCGCAAGGGCGGCGGCGGCAACAACCGTCCGGGCAACCGGGGCGGCATGACGCCGCCTTCGCCGCGCGGCGCGCGCATCGGCCTGGGCGTGGTCGCCCTGGTGGCGGCCGGCATCTGGCTGGCCAGCGGCTTCTACATCGTGCAGGAAGGCCAGGTCGCGGTCGTGACCCAGTTCGGCAAATACAAGAGCACGTCGCAAGCCGGCTTCCAGTGGCGCCTGCCGTATCCCATCCAGAGCCACGAGATGGTCAACGTCTCGCAGCTGCGCACCTTCGAAGTCGGTTTCCGCGGCGGCGCGCGCAACAAGGTCCTGCCCGAAGCGCTGATGCTCACGACGGACGAGAACATCGTCGACATGCAGTTCGTCGTCCAGTACCGCCTGCGCGCCGACGGCGCGCCCGACTACCTCTTCATGACCCGCGACCCCGACGAATCGGTGCGCCAGGCCTCGGAAACGGCCATGCGCGAAGTCGTGGGCAAGCAGACCATGGACTTCGTGCTGTACGAGGGCCGCACCACGGTCGCTTCGCAGGTGCAGGCGCTGATGCAGCAGATCCTCGACCGCTACCAGACCGGCGTGCAGGTCAGCACCGTCGCCATCCAGAACGTGCAGCCGCCCGAGCAGGTGCAGGCCGCGTTCGACGACGCCGTCAAGGCGGGCCAGGACCGCGAGCGCCAGATCAACGAAGGCCAGGCCTACGCCAACCAGGTCGTGCCGCTGGCCAGCGGCCAGGCCTCGCGCATGCTGGAGCAGGCCGAGGGCTACAAGGCCAAGGTCGTCGGCGACGCCCAGGGTAATACCTCGCGCTTCACCAGCATCCTCGGCGAATACGAAAAGGCCCCGGCGGTCATGCGCCAGCGCATGTACCTCGACAGCATGCAGGAGATCTTCACCCGCGCCAGCAAGGTCATGGTCGACACCAAGAGCAACAACAACATGCTGTACCTGCCCTTGGACAAGATCATGCATCTGGCGGCCCAGGACGCCAGCAAGTCCGCCGCCGGCAGCGCCGGTTCGTCGGGCTTGTCCAGCCAGCCGGCCCAGCCGCCGCTGCGCGGCAGCGCCGTGCCGCAGGCCCCGTCTTCCGGCAGCAGCACCAGCAACGCGCTGCCCCGCGACCGTACGTCGCGCTAACCCGGAGGAGTCCTGATCATGCAACGTCTCATGCCTGTCCTGGTCGGCCTGCTCATCGTGCTGGCCGCCCTTTCTTCCTGCGTCTTCGTCGTGCGCGAGCGCGACTACGCCCTGGTGTTCTCGCTGGGTGAAGTGCGCAAGACCATCAACGAACCCGGCCTGTACTTCAAGGCCCCGCCGCCGTTCCAGAATGTCGTGACCCTCGACAAGCGCATTCTGACCATCGAAACCAACGAAGCCGAACGCATCCAGACTTCCGAAAAGAAGAACCTGCTGATCGATTCCTACGTCAAGTGGCGCATCCTCGATCCCCGCCAGTACTACGTCTCGACGGGCGGCAACGAACGCGTGGCCCAGGAGCGCCTGCAGGCGCTGATCCGCGACGCGCTCAACGCCTCGGTCAACGTGCGCACGGTGCGCGACGTGGTCTCGACCGAGCGCGACAAGATCATGGCCGAGATCCTGACCAACGTGGCCAAGCGCGCCGAACCGCTGGGCGTGCAGATCGTCGACGTGCGCCTGCGCCGCATCGAGTTCGCGCCCGAGATCTCGGAATCGGTGTATCGCCGCATGGAGGCCGAGCGTACCCGCGTGGCCAACGAGCTGCGTTCCATCGGCGCCGCCGAAGGCGAGAAGATCCGCGCCGAAGCCGACCGCCAGCGCGAAGTGATCGTGGCCCAGGCCTACGCCAAGGCCCAGGGCATCATGGGCGAGGGCGATGCCGCCGCGGCGTCGATCTACGCGCAGGCCTACGGCAAGAACCCGCAGTTCTACACGTACTACAAGAGCCTGGAAGCCTACCGCGCTTCGTTCTCGAAGCCGGGCGACGTGCTGGTGGTCGACCCCAGCTCCAGCTTCTTCCAGTTCATGAAGGACCCGTCGGGCGCCGCCCTGGCTCCGGTCACCGTGCCGGCCAAGTGATGCGAAACCGCTAGCGCCATCGCCAAAGCCCCTTGGATTCCCAAGGGGCTTTTCGTTTGCGGGGCTGCCGGCATAATGGGGACAGCCTTACGCGGCCGATCCGCGCCCGGGAAGTTCCGGCTGGCGCTGGCCGCCGAACCATGTACAATACCGCGTAAGCTAGAAAACATTCCGCAGCGGCTGAGCGGGCTTACGCCCCTCAGCCGCTTTTCGTTTGGGCGACGCCCACGCATCACTTGGCGTTATTCAGGTAAACATTCATGGGTAACTGGCTGCTGCCCGAGAGCCTCGCCGATGTCCTTCCGGCCGAGGCCCGGCGCATCGAGGAACTGCGCCGCGAACTTCTCGATCTGTACCGCACGTACGGTTTCGAGCTGGTCGCGCCGCCCCTGGTCGAATACATCGATTCATTGCTGTCGGGCACCGGCAGCGATCTGGACCTGCGCACCTGCAAGCTGGTCGATCAGCTGTCCGGCCGCACCCTGGGCGTGCGCGCCGACATGACCCCGCAGGTCACGCGCATCGACGCGCACTTGCTCAACCGCGCCGGCGTCACCCGCCTGTGCTACTGCGGCAACGTGCTGCATGCCCGTCCGGCCGACCTGCTGGCCAGCCGCGAGCTGCTGCAGATCGGCGCCGAAATCTACGGCCATGCCGGTTTCGAGGCGGACCTCGAAATCATCCAGCTGGTGCTGGAAACCGTCGCGATCGCCGGCGTGCGCAATCCCCGGCTGGACCTCTGCCATCCCGGCGTGCTGCGCGCCATCCTCGAATCAGACCCGGCCCTGGCCGCGCTGTCGCAGGAAGTCATCCTGCTGATGCGCGAAAAAGACGTGCCCGGCCTGGTCGAGCTGTCGGCGCGCGCGCCGGGCCTGCGCCACGAGACGCTGCAGGCCCTGAAGCTGCTGCCCAATCTGTATGGCGGCCCCGAAGTGCTGAAGCAGGCCCGTCGCGAACTGCCCTTGCTGCCCGGCGTGGCCGCCGCGCTGGATGCGCTGCAGGTCGTGGTGGACGCCATGCCCGACGTCGCGTTCGGCGTCGACCTGGCCGACGTGGGCGGCTATGGCTACCATTCCGGCGTGAAGTTCGCGCTCTATGCCGAAGGCTGGCGCGACGCGCTGGTCAGCGGCGGCCGCTACGACGACGTGAGCCGCGCCTTCGGCCGCGCGCGTCCGGCCACGGGCTTCAGCCTCGATTTACGCAAGCTGGCGGCGGGTTTGGCGCCGGCGGAACGGGCGCGTGCGGTACGCGCGCCCTGGGGGCAAGCCCCCGCCCTGACCGAGGCGGTGCGCCGCCTGCGCCGGTCGGGGGAAATCGTCGTTCAGGTATTGCCCGGTCACGAGCAGGATCAGGACGAATTCGTTTGCGATCGCGAGCTGGCGCTGCAGGATGGCGCCTGGACGGTCAGAACGCTGTGACTAACTCCCTCCCGGCAACGGGAGGGCCGCGGGGAGATTTCCGGATTTCCCGAGAAACTCGATATTGATTCGTAACATGAGCAAGAACGTAGTCGTAATCGGCACCCAGTGGGGTGACGAGGGCAAGGGCAAAATCGTCGACTGGCTGGCGGAATCCGTCCAGGGCGTGGTCCGCTTCCAAGGCGGTCACAATGCCGGCCATACGCTGTGGATCAACGGCAAGAAGACGATTCTGCGCCTGATCCCGTCGGGCATCATGCACCCCGGCGTCACCTGCTTCATCGGCAACGGCGTCGTGCTGTCGCCCGAAGCCCTGCTCAAGGAAATCGAAGAGCTTGAAGCCGCCGGCCTGGACGTCCGTTCGCGCCTGCAGATTTCCGAAATCTGCCCGCTGATCCTGCCGTACCACGTCGCCATCGACAAGGCGCGCGAAGCGCGCAAGGGCGAGGGCAAGATCGGCACGACCGGCCGCGGCATCGGCCCCGCCTACGAAGACAAGGTCGCCCGCCGCGCCATCCGCGTGCAGGACCTGTTCAACCCCGAGCTGTTCGACGAGAAGCTCGCCGAAGTGCTGGATTACCACAACTTCGTGCTGACCAAGTACCTGGGCGCCGAGGCGGTTTCCGCCAACGAAGTGCGCGACCAGGCCATGGCGCTGGCGCCGGCCATCGCCCCGATGGTCAAGGACGTCTCCAGCAACCTGTACGCCATGCAGCAGGCCGGCCAGCGCCTGCTGTTCGAAGGCGCGCAGGGCGCGCTGCTGGACGTCGACCACGGCACCTATCCGTTCGTCACCAGCAGCAACTGCATCGCGGGCGCGGCCTCGGCCGGCGCCGGCGTCGGCCCGCAGCAGCTCGACTACGTCCTGGGCATCACCAAGGCCTACACGACGCGCGTCGGTTCGGGCCCGTTCCCCACGGAACTGGTCGACGAGATCGGCACGCGCCTGGCCACCATCGGCAAGGAATTCGGTTCGGTCACGGGCCGTCCGCGCCGCTGCGGCTGGTTCGACGGCGCCGCGCTCAAGCGCTCGGTACGCCTGAACGGCATTTCCGGCCTGTGCATCACCAAGCTGGACGTGCTCGACGGTCTCGAGACCATCCAGCTGGGCGTCGGCTACCGCGTCAACGGCGAATTCCGCGACGTGCTGCCCTATGGCGCGCACGCGGTCGCCCAGGCCCAGCCCGTGCTGGAAGAGCTGCCCGGCTGGAGCGAATCCACCGTCGGCATCACCGAGTACGACAAGCTGCCCCAGGCGGCCCGCCGCTACCTGGAGCGCGTGGCCGAAGTCTGCGGCGTGCCCATCGACCTGGTGTCCACCGGTCCCGACCGCAACGAAACCATTGTGCTGCGTCATCCGCTCAAGGGCTGACAGCGCGTTATTTCGGGTTATTATTCGCAAGGCCGCCGCCGGTCTCACACCGGCGGCGGCCTTTTCGTATTTATTAAGCAGGAGATGCTTGCCTATGAACACGCCGACCAATGATGACAGCCATCTGTGGGTGACGTGGGACCACTACAACCGGCTGATCGAACGCCTGTCCTTGCAGGTGCATCAATCGGGTTGGGAGTTCGACAAGATTCTTTGCCTGGCGCGCGGCGGAGTGCGCGTCGGCGATGTTATGTCCCGTATTTTCGACGTACCGCTGGGCATCCTGGCCACCAGCAGCTACCGCGAAGCCGCCGGCACCAAGCAGGGCGACATGGATATCGCCCAGTTCATCACCATCACGCGCGGCACCCTGTCCGGGCGAGTGTTGCTGGTGGACGACATGGTCGATACCGGCAAGACCTTCACCAAGGTCTACGATCACCTCAAGGCCCAGTTCCCCGACATCACCGAATTGCGCAGCGCCGTGCTGTGGTGGAAGGGGCATTCCCTGGCCACGCCCGACTACTACGTCGACAAGCTCCCGACCAATCCCTGGATCCACCAGCCCTTCGAAGATTACGACAGCCTGCGTCCGCACCAGCTCGAAGCCTGGATCCGCAAGGGTTCGCAAAGTTGAGCGCACAGCCATGCCGGGTGGGGCGTCAGGCTTCGGATCGCCGCTGCCTGTAGTCAAACCAGGCATGACCATGCTAGAATCGCTGGTTATCGCTAAACCGAACTTGGCTTGTTACTCTTTGGGTAGTCTTTGGGTAACGGAAACAGCCAGCGGAAACAGCCAGCAGAAATACTCCTGGTAGCAGGATTCACTGCGAATTTACTGCGGATATGCTGCGGGTTTGCTGGTAAGCAAGCCAGGTTTGTCATCAACTTTTGTTACCCTACAAGCAGGCCAATTACTTTATGCCTATCGTTCGACTGAAGGAAAACGAACCGTTTGAAGCCGCTCTGCGTCGCTTCAAGCGCACCATCGAAAAGACCGGTTTGCTCACCGAGCTGCGTTCGCGCGAGTTCTATGAGAAGCCCACGGCCGAGCGCAAGCGCAAGCACGCCGCCGCCGTGAAGCGCCACTACAAGCGCATCCGTAGCCAACAACTGCCCCCGCGCCTGTATTGATTTTTTGATTCCCGAATCTATTGATTCCAGAGTCATTCATCCAGGATTTGCTCGCCCGAGTCGACGTCGTCGACATAGTCGGGCGATACGTGCAGTTGAGAAAGGGTGGGGCCAACTTGCTTGGCCTGTGCCCCTTTCATAACGAAAAAAGCCCGTCGTTCACCGTCAGCCCCACCAAGCAGTTCTATCACTGCTTCGGTTGCGGCGCGCACGGCAGCGCCATCACCTTCCTGATGGAGCACACGGGCGCCAGTTTCCCCGAGGCCGTGCGCACGCTCGCCGGCTCGGTGGGAATGACGGTTCCCGAAGAAAACCGCAGCCCCCGCCAGCAGCAGGAATCCGCGCGCCGCAAGGCCGAGGAATCCCGCCACACGCAGGTGCTCGACGCCGCCCAGGCGCATTACCTCAAGCAGTTGCGGGCCTCGCCCGCGGCGATCCGCTACCTGAAGCAGCGCGGCCTGACCGGCGAAATCGCGGCGCATTTCGGCCTGGGCTGGTCCGGCACGGACCGCCACGGTCTGTCGCATGTGTTTCCCAGCTACGAAGATCCGGTTCTGGTGGAATCGGGCCTGGTCATCGAGTCCGAGGACGGCCGCCGCTACGACCGGTTCCGGGAACGCATCATGTTCCCGATCCGCAACGCGCGCGGCAGCCTGATCGGCTTCGGCGGCCGCATCATCGGCAAGGGCGAGCCCAAGTACCTGAACTCGCCGGAAACCCCGCTGTTCTCGAAGGGCCTGGAGCTCTACGGGCTGTGGGAGGCGCGCCAGGCCATCCGCCAGGAAGGGCAGGTGATCGTGGTCGAGGGCTACATGGACGTCGTCGGCCTGGCGCAGCAGGGCATCGCCAACGCCGTGGCCACGCTGGGCACGGCCACCACGCCGGACCACGTCAAGAAGCTGCTGCGCGCCAGCGACAAGGTGATCTTCAGTTTCGACGGCGACGGCGCCGGGCGGCGCGCCGCCTGGCGTGCGCTGCAGGCCTGCCTGCCGGTGCTGCGCGACGACATCGCGATCCGTTTCCTGTTCCTGCCGTCCGAGCACGACCCCGATTCGTACGTGCGCGAACTGGGCGCCGAAGCCTTCCGCGCCTGCCTGGGAGACGCGGTCGCGCTGTCGCGCTTCCTGCTCGACGAACTCGCCTCGCGCCACAACATGGACGAGGCCGAAGGGCGGGCAAGCTGCCTGCACGAAGCCAAGCCTCTGCTGGCCGCCATCCCGGAATGCGCGCTGCGCGTGCAGATCGAGCGCGAGATGGCCAAGCTGGTGCAGCTCACGCCGGAGGAAATGGCGCAAGTGCTGGCGCAGCAGCCGGCCAAGCCTTTCGCGCCCGGCCCCCGGGCGGCCGAAGGTGCGCAGCCGGCCGGCCAGGGGCAGGGCCAGGACGGCGGGCCGCCGGACCCGGGCTACGACTTCGGCGGCCACGATTTCCACGACATTCCTGCCGAAGAGTCCGATTATGCGGACTACGGCCATTTTCCGTCTCCGGACGGAGAATCCGCCGCCGGCGGCGCGCCGGGCGGCCGGCAGCAGTGGCAGGGCAAGCGCGACTGGAAAGGCAAGGGCGATTGGAAAGGCAAGAGCGACTGGAAGGGCGGCAAGGGCTGGAAGGGCCGGCGCGACGATGACGTCGGCGGCTTCGAGGGACGCCGCACCATGCCTTCGCTGGCCAAGCGCCTGCTGAGCCTGCTGCTGGCCCACCCCGAACTGGTGGACTCCATGGGCGACCAGCAGCTTGAAGTCATCGACCACGGCCCCCATCTAGGTCTTGTAAGAGACCTGATCATGCTGGCGCAATCCAGCGGCGCCCGCCACGTCGGCGCGCTGCTGGAGGCCGCGGAGCCCGATTCGGACCTGGCCACGGTGCTCAAGGGCCTGCGGGCGGACATCCTTTCCCAGGAAGACTTGCCGGACCCGCAGACCGAATGGGACGACGCGCTGCGCCGCATCGAGTTCGACTCCGCCCGGGCCGAAATGGCCAAGCTGGCGGCCGCCGGTCTGGGGACGGAAGAGGCGCGCAAGCGCTATCTGGAACTTTCCAGCCGCATGACCGTACTGAAGGGTGCCGGCCTACGCTAAATGCGCTAAAATCAAGGGTTTTCCGCCGCCGGGAACGCAGCCGAGGGCTGATGGCGGAAAAGAGGTTGTGACACAGGGAACGTGACACAGGGAACGTGACACAGGAAATGTGACCCAGAGAATGTTTCATGATTCGGCAGACGGAATCTATTGCGCTTGCCGGAATCTAATCAGTGTAGGGGTTTGACGCAGGGCCGGCATGAAAAGACGGGCACGTGCGTCAAATTCGTTACATAGTTAATTAATATAGCGGTGGATCAGGCAGTTCAGCGGCGGTGAGTTCCGCGTAGCGTTAGTGGTTTGGGTGCTGTGTCTACTCAGCTGCTTGGGGCAAGGGCCCGATAAGCAAGCAACGCCTATTTATAGGCAGACAGTCCCCCCGGCGCCCGGAACCCGCCGATGAATGAGGCCAGGCACGCCAGAGCGCCCCGACGGTATTGCACCGCACGGCGCAAGGCGGGCTCGCAAGAGCTGGCGCTGCGAACAACGCAGCCGCAGGGTTCTCGGCCGATTCACCAGATTTACCCGTAGTGCCGCCGCGCTGGACAGCCGTCCAGGACGGCTAATGCGGTGCAACATGCCCAATCGGGTTGCGACGACCACGGAAGCGACTATGACCAAAACCACCGGCAAATCCTCCTCTGCAATGAATGCGGCCGACACCGAGGCCAAGACGGCCAAGCGTACGGTAAGCATGGCGGCGGAAAAAGCGCCCGCCAAGACGGCGGTGAAGGTCGCCAAACCCGCTGCCAAGACGGCCGCCAAGAAGGCGGCCAAGACTGCTGCCGGCGCCGACAAGCCCGAGAAGGTGACCAAGGCCCGCGCCAAGAAGGCCGAAGACAAGCTGGCCGACCTGGTGAGCAGCGCGCGTCCGGCGCCCAGCGGCCGCCGCCCGGGCCGCCCGGCCAAGAACGCCAACAACGATTCCGACGGTTTCGACGATCCGATGGACGGCGAAGGCGAAGTCCTGCCCGACCTGAAGCCGCCCAAGCGCGGCGGCAAGCGCGGCAAGGCCGATCCCAAGGACCTGATCGCCCGCGGCCCCGTCAGCCCCGAAGAGTACGAAGCCCGCCGCAACCGCCTCAAGCAGCTCATCAAGCTGGGCAAGGACCGCGGCTACCTGACCTACGGCGAAATCAACGACCACCTGCCCGACGACCTGGTCGACGCCGAGGCGATCGACGGCATCATCAGCACCTTCAGCGACATGGGCATCGCGGTCTACGACCAGGCCCCCGACGCCGAAACCCTGCTGATGAGCGAGAACGCGCCGGTCGCGTCCAACGACGATGACGTCGAAGACGAAGCCGAAGCCGCGCTGACCACGGTGGACTCCGATTTCGGCCGCACCACGGACCCGGTCCGCATGTACATGCGTGAAATGGGCTCGGTGGAACTGCTGACCCGCGAAGGCGAAATCGAAATCGCCAAGCGCATCGAAGACGGCCTGAAGCACATGGTCATGGCCATCTCGGCCTGCCCGACCACGATCAACGAGATCCTGGCCCACATCCTGCGCGTGCGCGAAGGCCAGGCCCAGATCGACGAAGTGGTCGACGGCCTGGTCGATCCGGAAGACGGCGAGGAATACGCCGGCGCCGGCGTCACCGCCGACGAAGACGAAAGCGACGACGGTCCGGCCGGCGGCATGTCCAGCAAGCAGCTGGAAGACCTGCGCGTCAAGGCGCTGGCCAAGTTCGACGAGGTCGCCAGGCAGTTCGAGAAAATGCGCCAGTCCTACGAAAAGGACGGCTACAAGTCCGACGTCTACGTGCGCGCCCAGGAGTCCATCCAGAACGAACTGATGGGCATCCGCTTCACCGCCAAGATGGTCGAGAAGCTCGCCGACACGCTGCGCCAGCAAGTCGAGGAAGTGCGCCAGCTCGAGCGCGCGGTCCTGCACACGTGTGTGGACCGTGCCGGCATGCCGCGCACGCACTTCATCAAGGTCTTCCCCGGCAACGAAACCAACCTGCAGTGGGTCGTCGACGAAGTGGCCGCCGGCCATCCGTACGCCGAAACGCTGGAGCGCCAGATTCCGGCCGTGCAGGAACTGCAGCAGAAGCTCATCGACCTGCAGACGCGCGTCGTGCTGCCGCTGAAGGACCTGAAGGACGTCAACAAGCGCATGGCCACCGGCGAAGCCAAGGCCCGCAAGGCCAAGCGCGAAATGACCGAGGCCAACCTGCGCCTGGTGATCTCCATCGCCAAGAAGTACACGAACCGCGGCCTGCAGTTCCTGGACCTGATCCAGGAAGGCAACATCGGCCTGATGAAGGCCGTGGACAAGTTCGAGTACCGCCGCGGCTACAAGTTCTCGACCTACGCGACCTGGTGGATCCGCCAGGCCATCACGCGCTCCATCGCCGACCAGGCGCGCACCATCCGCATCCCGGTCCACATGATCGAAACGATCAACAAGATGAACCGGATCAGCCGCCAGATCCTGCAGGAAACCGGCGCCGAGCCGGATCCCGCGACCCTGGCGCAGAAGATGGACATGCCCGAGGACAAGATCCGCAAGATCCTGAAGATCGCCAAGGAGCCGATCTCCATGGAAACGCCCATCGGCGACGACGACGACTCGCACCTGGGCGATTTCATCGAAGACACCTCCACGCTGGCGCCTTCGGATGCGGCTTTGCACGGTTCGATGCGCGATGTGGTCAAGGAAGTGCTAGACTCTCTCACCCCGCGTGAAGCCAAGGTCCTGCGCATGCGTTTCGGCATCGAAATGAGCACCGACCAGACCCTGGAAGAAGTGGGCAAGCAATTCGACGTCACGCGCGAACGCATCCGCCAAATAGAGGCGAAGGCGCTGCGCAAACTGCGTCACCCCAGCCGGGCCGACAAGCTGAAGAGCTTCCTGGAAGGGCAGTAATAAGTTATCTGGGCCTCTAGCTCATGCCTGGTTAGAGCAGCGGACTCATAATCCGTTGGTGCCGAGTTCGACTCTCGGGGGGCCTACCAATGAAATCAAGGGGTTACGCCAGTTGGGCGTAGCCCCTTGTTGTTTGTGGTGCGTACATGGTGCGCACAGTTGCACGAATCCGACATCTGTACATTTTGCTTTCGCCCCCGCGCTGGTCTGCCCCGCGCTGGTCTGCCCCGCGCTGGTCGGCCTGCGCTGGTCGGCCTGTGCTGGTCGGCCTGTGCTGGGAGGCATGTTGTTTGTTGATCGCGCCAGCGACAGCAGCGCGACGCAAGGACAGCGGCGCACCGCGCGCGGCAGCGCACACGACGGCGGACACAGCGCGGGGGCGCGCCAGCCACGCGCGAGCGAGCGCGGCGCCAGCAGAGCGTGTATACCCCCCGGTACTGGTACGCAGAGGCCATTACCGTTAAAGATAAAGGGCCTCGTCTTTTTAAATTTTTTCCTGGCCAGAGCGCACACCCGCGCGCCAGAGGGGTACCCTTGTTGCACAGCGGGTCCCGCCGGAGGGGTACCCTTCTGCCACAGCGCTGGGGGTCTACCCTTCCACCACCGCGCCAAGGGGGTACCCTTGCTACAGCAGCCCCTATAGGCCCTCGAACAGAACCGCCACCGGTACCTTGAGCGCGTGGGCCAGCACGTCAATGGCATCTAGGGAAACGTTGGCGCCACCCGTTTCTATCCGGCTCATGTAGGTGCGCGCATAGCCACAACGATCCGCGAACGCTTCCTGCGTAAAGCCGCTGGCTTGCCGGAGTTTCCGAATCCTTGTTCCAAATCGCTGTCTGAGTGTCTCTTGCATTCTCAGACTATCAATTAATGTTAACTATTTGGAACACACACTAATCGTGACATACACTCATTGCTACATTTCTGGACGGAGAATGATGTGGCTAGATGCTCATTGATCGGCGTATTGTTGCTTGCGACTTCTGTGTCTGTGGATGCCCAGGGAATCGACTTCATGGCTATCCAACGAGGGCGGCAGCAAGCACAGCAAGAGAACTATGTCGACCAGTTGCGCCAATACGATCCTGGCGCAGCTATGCGCGAAGAGCAGATGTGGCAGCAGCAAGAGTATCAACGCCAGATGCTGGAACAACAGCGATTGCAGAACGAGCTATTGCAACAGCAGTTGCGGCAACAGCAGTACGGTTCCACCACGACTACGAATTGCTACCGCGATGGGTGGGGCGGGATTCGATGCACGACGCAGTGACCGCCCCCGCGCGGAACTTCAAGCGGCTGGTCCTCGCGTTCGATTCGGGGATGGTCGAATTCCCCTACAGCTACCGGCTGGACATCGACGCCCACGCCCGCGCGCAATGGCGCGCCGGGGGCGCGGTCGACACTGCGTCAAAGGTGTGGCGCCTGCCGGCGATTGATGAAGTCGGCAGGATCGCAGCGCGCGTGGTGGGGCAGCCTTCCGACAGCGCCACCGTCCTGGACGCGCCCTGTGTGCAGCTGACCGTCCGCTTTACCGATGGCACGACCTTCAGCGGCCGCCACTACCGCGGCGTGTCGGAGACCCCACCCGCGTGGGTGGACCTCGCCAGCATGATCGAAGAGGCCGCGGGGGTTGATGAACTCGTGCGCCCCATGTGGAAGCGGCTGGCCGATCAGGCGCGACACCTGAGCGACGCAGACCGCGCGCGGCTCATCACCCGGCTGCGCGAGCAGCCCGACCTGCCTGCGTTCTTGAAGTGCGCCTAGCCGAACATCGCGCGTGCTTCTGCCGCCAAGTCCATCGCGTCCAGGTCCAGCGCCTCGCGCTCGTCGCGCGGCTCGAAGGTCTGCCAGGCGTCGGCCAGATGGCGGGATAACGTTTCGAGCGAGTAGCCGGCCCGCGCGTAGACTGCCGCCGTCTGGCTCATGAGGCCGCGGCCCACCGCGACCGCTTGAAGCCGGCGTTGATAGTTGGTGTCGGTGCGCGCCTGGTATTCGGCGAACGCGATCTGACGGCCCAGCACACGCGCGGATGCGATGGCCTGCCCTCGCGCCATCATCAGGTCTTGTACGCGCTTCTCGGTGGCGCTGGTGGCGTAGCGCGGCGCGTCGCAGCGGACGCGGCGCATCTGCTCGGCGAACCCGGCCGCGACGGTAGAGGACAGCCGCCCGCCGTAACGCCGGCCCATCGTCTCGACGGCTTCTATTGGTTCAGGCCTTCCGTGCTCGGCCAGGAATTCAACCTCGCGCGGGTTGTAGGTGTCCTGCGCGTGGCGGCGCACGTCCTCTGCGATCTTGAGCGAGCGGCTTGATAGGTCGCGCTGCTGCTTGTAGTTCTTAAGCGCCTGGGCGGCGTTGTCGATTGCGATCAGTGTGGCCGCAGCCTTGCGCAGCGCGGCCGCCTCTTTGACCGCATCCCGCAATTCTACTTGGGCTGCGAGGTAGCCGTCATCATTCAGGCAGGTCATCTAAGTCTCTCCAGCAGTTGCGCGTTGTCCATCTTGTGCGGCAGCACATACCCCCGCGCGTCGCGGTGCAGCGCCAGCATCGTTTCGAGTTCGTCCGCGTCCAGGTGCGACCAAGGCCGAGGGCGGCGGCCGGTGAGCAGGGCGTGCATCAGCCCCGCCGCCTGCGCGCCGTCGATCATGCGCGCGGGGCGTTCAATCGGTTTGGCCAGCGGCGGGCACAGGTGCCGCAGCGCCGATTGAATCAACTCATCGTAGTTAACCGCCCCGCGCGCGGCATAGCCCAGCGCTGCGACGGCGAGGTCGGCGCGGCGGGTCCGCGATAGGACCATCTTGAACACCAGCTCAGGACGCACGCGCAGCGGCCTCCACAGCCGCGGGAAGGAACCGGTAGTACCCAAGGGACCGCCCGTGCTTGCGGACGCGGTAGGCGCGGTTTGCGCGGTCCCAGCTCACGCCCGCGGGGAGGTTGAGCCGGGGCCAGTGGTGCGTCAACGTCTCGCCGCTCCACGCGCCGTGAGCCTTGACGCGGATGCGCTTGAACCACCGCCCGGACAGAATGCGGTACGCGATTTGGATAGGTGAGCGGGGCTGGCCATCCAACACGATGCGACGCGACGCGGGCATGGCTTGCAGCTCGGCCAGTGTGTAGTCGTCAGCACGGGCGGCAGCAGGAGGGGCCGGGGGCAATGCCGCGCGCAGGATGGCGCGCACGTCTTCCGATGACGCGCCCCCGCGGCGCAGACTAAGCGCAAGCATCGTCCAGGCCGGCGAGAGGCGAAGCAAGGCACACTCGAAGCGGATCGCGGTGAGCCGGTGGCCGGGCACGTCGGCGAAGGTGTGGCGTGTGCCGGTCGCGGCATGGTATCGGCGGGTGAGGGTCTGCCCATCGGCAGTGGCGGACGGCTCGGCGTCAAGGTGCAGCAGCAGGAATTCGTCAGGCGTCATCTGATTTCTACCCGGATAGAACTGATGGCTTATTGTAAACCCTATAGTTACTACGTGGTTTTCAAAATCTCCGCAAAATCTCCAGACACGGAGATTTTGACACCGGCCGGAAACCCGCATGAATACTGGCTCTACGTCTTCTCTCTCTTCAAAATCTCCAAATCTCCGCTACTAAGGATGTCTCTGTAGCAAAAATGATAGGCAACACAGGACCACACCCACCGCGTGGCCTTGCTACCCCTCTTTTCCATTTCCTCTGCAAACGTGAGCTAGGTAGCGGAGATTTGGAGATTTTGGTTTTTTTGGCCCATGCATCCAGCATTCATGCGGGTTAGCGGGTTATTCCAAAATCTCCACAAGGATTCATGCGGGTTTCCAGAGATTGCCACCCTGCAAGCCTTTGTTTCTGCGGATGTGGAAAGTGGGTGCGAAATCTCCACAATGTTTATGCGGTTCTCCAGGCACCGATCCTCGGAGAGCCAACATTCATGCGGCTCCCCGGCGCGTGGGTCGGCCGAGATTTTCGCCCGATTTTCACAAACTCAATCGGCACACCAAGATTAAACAGGTGTTGAGGTGACAACGTCAGGTGTCCGGATGAAAAATGGGGAGCCAGGCTCCCCAAAATTAAACAACTCTGTTGGCGAACTTTGCCGATATCTCGGCGTGACGCACCAGATTAAACAGGTCAGAAATCTGTGTTGCGCTTTACCCGGACCTTCGCATGGCCGGTGGCGGGGACGGCGTACCCCACCGCCCGCAGCGCGCGGACCATCGAGTCGCGGTCAGCCATGAACGCCCGGTGGTTCGGTTTGAGTTCGGGCAGCCCGTTTGCCGCGCGCCACTCCCGCGTAAGCTCGACGGCCGACACGTCCTCGTCGCCCTCGGTGGCATCGACATCAAACGTGATCGTCAGCCACTCGCGCTGCGTTGTGCTGGCGCCCTTGTAGACCAGCTTGCGCGCCAGTTCGCCCGTCCAGCCATACACGGGCAGCGCGGGGGCGAACGCGCCAGTCTTCCAGCACTCGGCATGCAGCACCGCGACGAACATGCCGAGCGCCGCGCCGACCTCGGCTTTCAGCTTGGCTGGCAATTCCGGGTCTTCGTTGCCTGCGCTGCTGGTGCTGGCCAGGATCGGATAGATGCGGTTGCACAGCGCGCGGATTTGCTCGTCGTCGCCGTAGGGCGTCAGCCCGTTTGACGCAAGCACCAGCGTCAGCCGGCTATGCACCTGTGCGAACTTCTCGTTTTTATCGGCTGCGCCAAGGACCGTGCCCGTCAGGGCGCATGCCTTCGCGGCGTCGATCTTTGTCACCTCATCGGCAAACAGGATGTGCGCGTGCAGCGCGCCTGCCAGCACAGTATCGTTCCCCGCGCCTGTGCGGTCTGAGGCCATGTAGCCGCTACCAGCTGGGCGCAACAGGCGGCCACCAAGCAGGTGCCCGATAGCTTCCAGCATCTTTGTCTTGCCCGAGCGCGAGGCCCCCGTGAAAGTCACGATCTTGTCTGTGCCGGCGCTTGGCAGAGCCGCCAATGCCAGAGCAGCCGCAGCCGCGTAAATCTGCTCCTGCTCGAAGTTCTCGTAGTGGCTCATCTGGTCGGCACCAGACACCATGGTTTCCAGCACATGCGCCCAGGTCGGCGCGACCATGCGCAGGTCTTCGATGAGTGTGCCCACGGTCGGAGCACGCGCGGGCAAAACGACGGCGTGGTCGGTCACAACGGTTGCGAAGTCATCCTTTGTGGTGCGCCTGAGTGTGATGTCTTTGCCGGTGATATCGAGCATCACAGCACCGCCGTCTTCACCCTTCATGGCCAGTTTCCACAACGAGCCGCTGGCGTCGGCCGGCAGCCGCTTCACGCTGGATTCAACCACGCTCAGGAACATAGAGCGCAGGCCGGTGAAGGTCCGGTAGTTGGCGTACTGCGCAATCGGGTTGGCGCGGGGGCGGCCCTTGGCGTCCAGTTCCACGCGCGTGGAATAGAAGTCGTATGCCGCATCAATGAAGCGGTGCAAGCGGTCGTCCAGAATGCCGCCTGTATCATCTGCCTCCCACAGCCCGCGGGCCTCTGACCACCAGTACAAGCGCCCCGTGCCGCCTTGCTTGGCCTTGTGCCCAGCGATGCGCAGGTCATTGGCGAGCGCTTTTGCGGCGGCCCTTGCCAGCGATTTGTCCGACACTGCACCGATCTTTTCGAGGATGGCCCCGAGCGAGCAAGCAGGCGCACCTTCAACGATTGGGAAGTCGTCGGCCGAAGCAACGTCCATCTGCGCCAACTGCCGCAACATACCGATGCCGACAGGGCTGGCGACCGTTGCTTGCTCGCGCTCGATGAGGTCGTCGAAGCGATAGCGGCGGATGGTCTCGTCGGCCACGCCCGCCAGCTTGCCCCACAGGTGCGCGCGGCTCACGCCCTCATAGCGCGCCGCCATGATCGCAGCCTTGATTGTCTCGCGTGCTGCCCCGCTGTCTTGGGTCCCCAGGATGTCGGCGAAGTCCAGCCGGCCCAGGCACTCGATGGCGGCCACCGCGCGCGGGTGCGTGTCGCCGCCGTCGTCGGCTGCCGGGTTGAACTCGCGCGCGGTCACGGTCTGGCCTTCGTACTCCACCGCTGCCGGCGTGCCGCCCCACGTCTCGATGTGCGCGCCTTGCGCTGGCAGGAAGCACAGCTGACCGCCTGCCTGCTGCGACTGGTCGAAGAACACCCGCGCCCCCGGTGCGTCGCTCTTGTCGCTGCCGTACTCGATGCGCACGCCGGGCATGAGCGCGCCCAGGCGCGTGAGCAGCGCGCGGGCTGCGGCCTTGGCATTCAGCTTGTCCACGGGGGCGGCCATCCACACCAGGACCTTGCGGCGTGGTGCGGCGTCGGTGCTCGACAGGCTGGCCCAGGCCAGGCCTGGCCCGAGGCGTTTGCACGCGGCGATCAGCGCGTCCGGCGATACGCCGTTCATAGCGTCGGCGTCGAGCAAAATGTACGGCACATCAACGGCGTTCGCGCCCCCGCGTGTCTTGCCCTGATAGGACGGGCCGAAGGCGGGCATGGCCTTCTTGGCTGCGTCGTATCCTTCATCGCCAGGGCGTGCCGTGAACGGCTTCGCTACGCGGCGCATCCAGGCCGCCAGCTCTTCAGGCCCTGCGAAAGCGCCGGCGTTTGCCGGGCGGTTATCGCGCGCGCTTGCTGCGATTGAGATTGCGGCAGGCGGCAGGCTGGCCGAGGGATCGACGTAGCCATCGACGACGATGTACTCGCCCTCGCACGGCGCCAGCGTGTGAGGCTTGCCGGCCAAGGTGAAGCACGGCTGCGCGGTGCCGGGCGTGGCTGATACGCCGATCAGCGAGAGGCCGTTCGTCTCGTCGCCCGGCGCGGGGTATTCCAAGGTGAGGCGCGCGGCTTCGATGAGCGCGTCAAAGTCCGCGTAAGGATGGCGGCCGCTGAGGTTGAATGGGGTGTAGAATGTGTTGACCATTTGCTGTTCCCGACCCCCATGCGCCACTGGTAGGCCTTGGGGGTCACTTCATTTAAGCCGTGGGTTTCTGCTTCGCCCACCAGAGCAATTGGCTTGATCGCTCGGCGTGGTCGTGGCGCGGCAGGTTGAAAGGGACCGATACTAAAACAAGGTGAGAACCGGTGCAGGTACATTCAGCTCACGGCAGCACTTCAATCTGCAAGCGATGCACCCGCGTGCGTTCGATGTCGATGCGCTGCTGTTCGTAGGGCTGGCACCGCTGCGGGTCAGCGAGCGCGGCGAACGCGTCACATTGCGGACCTGTAGGCTGGGCGGCCACCGCGTGGGGGCGCTGCCATACGATCTGCACAGGCCGCCCCGTCCACACGGGCCAGCTACTGCCTTGCCGCTGGGCAACCTCTATGCATGCGACCTGCGACACGCCAGCGGCGTAGGCGGTCTGCGCAACCGCGCGCGCTGCGCGCAGGCAGGCCGCCTCATCAGCGGCCGGCGCTGTCTGCAAGGCACCGGCCAGCGTCATCACGCCGAGTATGTACGTTGTGCTCATGACGGCCTCCCGCGCCTGATGCCGCCGCGCGTGATCGTGCGGGGCGTGTGGATGTCTGCGTCGATGGTGCGCTCCAGGGCGTAGATGGCGGCGCTGTGCCCGCGCAGCGCATGGCGCACCTGCTGCACTGCGTCTGCTGGCTTGTCGCACCAGCCGCACGCAGCCTCACTGCCGGCGGCCAGCACGGCAGAAGCCATGCAAGCCACGTCTTCATACTGCGCATCATTGCCAACGGTCACGGCCCAAAAGTCGTCATCGCTCGCGCGCGGCAGAATGTGAACCGTCACGCGTTCGACGCGCGCCACCAGAAGCATTGCCGCCACCACCCGCGCCGCGTAGCCAATGGCCAGATAGCGATGAGGGAAGGCGCGCGTTGATTCGCAGGCGTAGGCATCTTGAAGCATCTTCGATGTCTTCTCGACCTCGCCATTCATGCGAGCGGTTTCTGCCGCTGATTGCAGGCCGGCGGCTGCACGGCGCGCGTCTTCGATTGCGTTCATCGTGGCGGCCGAGCCATCCGTGCCGCGGTCGCGTCGTTTGCGGAGCGCCATATCAACTGCCCTCCCGGTTCCAGCCTTCTGATACCTGGATGATTTCCAGGCCGTCGAACTGCACGTAGCTCATGCACCAAACGCTATGCGTGCGGGCGCTCACATCAACGCGCAGGTCTTCGAGGCAGCTTTGCGCGTCGGGCATGCCGATGCTTGCCAGGCGGTTTTCGTTTTCGTCCAGCGCCACCTGACGCACCACGGCGCGCGGCACGGGCCGGCCGTCGCAGGTGGCGAACCCGCGCCCGGCCTGGTACTGCGCCTGCGCTGCAACCACGCAATCGCGCATCGAGAAGTGCTCGGACTCTACGACGTGGCCGCCGATGGTCATGGCGGCGGCAAGGATGACGGCGGCGCTCATGCGAAGGCCTCCGTGCTGGTGGGGGTCTCGTCAAGCTGCTGCGCTTGCGCATCGGCCCAGGCGCGCAGCTCGCCGGCGCACCAGACTGTCACACGCGTGGACAGGCAACGCTTGCGGGGGAATGTCGCGTCTTCGCGCGCCCAGCGCCAGATGGTCGGCACCGAAACGCCGAGCAGCCGCGCCGCTTCCGGCGCGCGTACAAATTGCTTTTGGGTGGTATCCATTCGCGGATGCTCCAAGGAGACATCCCCGGCCTGTGGGTCACAGGCAATTCCTTGGACGCTTGCGCCGACTTCGGGTCTGCTGGATTGCAGGGGGCGAATCGTGGCGGGCGTGCCGGCCGGTGGCCGGCTCCAGGTATTGCGCCTGGTCCTTTAGTTGACGCAATCCTATCACGTCCTTGCGCGCAATGTCAGTACAGATGCTGGCTGGCTGTTGCAAAGGTGCAGCAGCGTTTCGAGCGCGGCGCGCTTTTCATCCAGGTAGCTGTGCCGGTCGTAGTGGCGCTGCTGCACGCCGGACAGGCCATGGCTTTGCAGCTGCGCGCGCGTGGACTCGGGCACGCCAGCAGCCGCAAGGCGCGTCTCCACCGTGCGTCGCAGGTCGCCCAGCGTGAATGCTTCGCTCGCCTCACCAGCGGCCAGCATCGCCGCAACGATGGGCTTCAGTAGATCGTCGATC
Organism: Achromobacter sp. MUI-25009338; assembly: GCF_057359325.1. NCBI lineage: Bacteria > Pseudomonadati > Pseudomonadota > Betaproteobacteria > Burkholderiales > Alcaligenaceae > Achromobacter > Achromobacter sp. MUI-25009338. Next base: position 3,848,746 of record NZ_CM170627.1, on the reverse strand, counting down.
GCCTTGTATGACGCCCCCAGGCGGCCGGCCGACACCGAGAACACGAAGCCGCCACCAGGGCACATGGCGTCAATGGCCGCGAGCGCTTCGGCCAGCAGCGGCACCGCGTGAACGCGCGCGGTCTCGCGTCGGCCCTTCGGATCGCGCAGCACCATCATCATGCTGGTGCGGTCGAGGTCTGTCGTGGTGACTCGGGCCAGTTGCTCTACGCGCTGGCCACCGCTCAAAAGGTGCAGCAGCAATTGCGGCACATCCTGGATGCGGTGCCAGTACGCGCGCAGTTCGGCCAGCGACAGCGCACGCTCGCCCGGCTTGCCCTGGCCGCCACGCAGCGCGGCAATGTTGGCCGCTGGGTTGTCGCTCAGACCCAGCGCGGCGAGAGCCGGCAGACCATCTGCGCGCTGACGCGCAGCGATGGCGGCGGTGTATGCCGCGCGCAGGTGTGATCGGACCTTGGCCGCTTCGCGCACATGCCCACCATCAACCACGCGGCGCACGATCATGAGGCAATCGTCCAGCGTCACCGCCCGCGCGGGCTTGGCAGCCAGGCCAGGATGCGGCGCCAGGATGTGCCGCGCAATGCAAGTCTCTACCTCGCGCACCCTGATGCGCCCGCGCGCCTTCAAGTCCTCGACGTAGGCCGCCAGCAGCGCAGCGAGGGTGGCTTGCCCTTCGGCCTGGACCTGCGCGTCGCGCTGCGCATCATCGGCGTCGAGCATCCCGCGCAGATCGTTCACCCGTGCGAGGTCGGGATACCGGGGGCGCAGCGCCTCAATGCGGGCGCACAGGTCGGCGTGCCGCTCCCGGGCCTCGGCCAGCGTCAGGGTCGCAGACGCCGCAATCGCAATGCGGTGCGTGCGGCGTTGGCTGCTGTACGTCAGGTACCAGGACAGGCCGCCGCTCGCCAGCCGGCGCACGGCCAGGCCTGACTGCCCCCGCGGGCTGGGGTCGGTGGCGGACTCGCCGGGCTTGAGGCCTTTGATTTTTCTGTCGGTCAACATGCGGTGCGTACTCCGTGCGTACTCATACGTGAGATTGCATGATACGACGCGATGTTATTAGACACAATAAACATGCGGCTTACAGAGGGGGCGGGAAGGTGAGCGCGCTCAAGTTGAATTACCTGATATCAACATGGAACGGCCTCATAATCCGTTGGTGCCGAGTTCGACTCTCGGGGGGCCTACCAAGAAATCCTGTTGATTCAGGTACCTGCAGCCGCCAGTAATGGCGGCTGTTTTTTCCAGTGTCTGCTGTGACCAAAACGCGACCGTTTCGGCGTGCGCGGCGAGGTGCGTCGATGCCAGGAGGCGTACTTCCGGACCATCTCGACACGCTCCCAACCGCTCAGTTCTTTCAGGACCATCAGCGGAGTACCTGCCTGGACGTGCCACGACGCCCGGGTATGGCGAAGGTCGTGAAAATGGAAGTCCTCGACGCCGATGGCGCGGCATGCCCGTTCGAACATGCGTGCGTCGATCTGGCTGATCCTGGCGACATCCCGGCCTGCGCGAGCCGCACGTGTGAAGATCAAACTATCGTGAATTCCGCGCCGGCGTTCCAAGACGGCCAAGGCGTCAGCATTGAGCGGAACCGCACGTGCGCGCTTGGACTTGGCCCGTCCGGTGGCTACGCGCCGTGTCGACCTGCGTCCAGGTCAGGGACAGTATCTCGTCTGCACGCATGCCAGTGGCCACGGCAAATAGAGCCACCTCCGTAAGCCAGTCCATGGCGATCGCCTGGATGAGGGCGGTTATCACCGGTCGAGGTTCCCAGCACACGCGCACGTCGGGTTCTTCGATTTGCGTGATTTTCGGCAGCTTGGCTATCCAGTTCCATTCAACGCATAGGGACAGGATGCGACGGATAGTCGCCAGATATCGATTCTTCGTCGCAGGCTTGATCGCCAGCGTGGCGGGGTGCTTATACGCGCGATAGGTCGGGAGCGCATCAGCGATCACGCCCGCGGTTAGTCCTCCCAGCGGAGAGCCAGGAGCCGGCGAGCGTTCCAGTCGTTCGCCTCAAACCCTTCGGGTGCGTAGTTCAAGACTAGCGCATAGCCGTCAGGAAGGGGCAGGCCCAGCCAAGGGTAATAATCGTCGTCCGTGCCGTCGTCAACGTCTACGGCCGGGTGCGCCAAGGCACAATGTCAGCGGCCCCCCTTTGCGCCAACACGCGACGAGCGTCGCATGAGGACTGCTTCGGGTCGGGGGAGGCTTTCAAGAGCATAAGGGTCCGTACCATATAGCGCCATGTACAGGAATGGCTCAGTGAAGTAGAGATGTTTTTCTGCCAGTTTCTTTGGGGCTACGCGAATCGCTTCCGCCCACCGATGGAGTTCCCCGGGAGGGAGGGCAGACGCGCCGCGCTCTATCTGACTTATCGTCGTCGGATAGGCGTAATCGAGCAGTATCGCTAAGTCCAACTGCGTCAATCCAGCGGCTTCGCGGGATTCCTTCAGCCATGCGCCGAAGCGCTTGCGCATGATCTTCGCGGTGTTAGAGACGGGTACGGACATAGTGGAACCTTATGTGAGTTAGTCGGGCGCACGTAGGCAACCTGTGTAATAGCATAACAAAAAATAATCAACTCACGCTATAAAGAAGCGGACTACGAGCGCAAAACCTTGCTCCCTGCGGGTGCGACTAGCAGGCCCCAGGTTCATGCGCCCGCAGCGGCGTCGTATTGGGTACCTGAGGGGAAGAGGTGGATGGCGAGACCGGAATCCCGAGCTTCACCTGTGGGCTATCGCCAGCGGAATTGCGCCTTCAGAGCACTCAGTTGAGCCTCGGGTAGTCCGCGGATCCGGACCTCGCCATGCATATAGGCTTCTGGTGCCCAAGTATTGGCGGCTGTTTCTTTTTCGGCGGCCGGTACCGCCTGAAGTGTGTCCTGCACATGTCGGTGGAACCGCACCGATGCCTCAGAAGTCCAGCTGTGCGGCCTCGATGCATAGTGCCGCTGCAATCCGTTCGCGGCTGCTCTTGCGCAGCCGGTTGCTGTTCTCCTGCTGGGCATAGGCGGACTGGCTGATGCCCAACCGCCCGGCCATGTCGTCCTGGGTCAGGCCCAGGTGTTCGCGCCAGGCGCGCACCGGCGTGGCGCCCTCCACGGTACGGCTGATCACTTCGTGGGGAATCAGATCCTTTTCCGAGTTGCGAGAGGCCACGTACTCTGCGTACGGAATGACAACGTAGGCGGGCTGTCCGTCAGGGCCGTTGATGATCTGGATGTTAGTAGGTACGTTCATCGCGTTTTCTCACTTCCTGGATTTCGACGATCCTGATTGCCCCGTCCCAATTGAACATCACGCGGTAGTTTCCAACGCGCAGGCGGTAGCCGTACAGATGAGTCGTCAAGGCCCTGACGTTCCGGCACGCCGGCATTGCCTTCAGCGTCTCCACGCCATCTCGAATCGTTGCTTGTTGTTGACGACCCAGCTTGCGTAATTGCCTGGCCGCTTTCAGGGTCCAGTGAATCGAATTCATCGATAAACCATTATAAGAAAAAAATAAGTTTTCTATGGAAATAGAAGTTTTTGGAGGTCGAAAATCCTGCTGCCTGGGATGCGGCCTGTGTCGGACGACACCGGCGTCCCAGTGCCGCCGCAATCTTGGCTAATGGCAGGTGCGTCCACAATTGGGGCTACACGCAACTGCGGGACCCGACATATCGGGCAGCGCGGCTGCCGTCCACGGCGGTTTCAGCGCCGATCACACTCGGCGGCAGCCTGATGCGCCTACCGGTTTGCAATGTAAATTTCGTTCCCGAGTACGGTCTGCCACAGAGAAATTTATTTCTATGTTCCGCCGGCCCGCCTGGCGAATGGGAAAAAAATTCACCGCCCGCCTTGATAGCATGGATGAATAACCGATATCCCACGCGGCCCGGTTTTCGCGGCTGCGCGGACCTCGGGGCTACAACCTGGTCGAATCATGACTGAACAGATCCGCCGCTATCCCTCGCTCTCCCACTGGGGCGCCTATACCGCGGTCGTCGAAGGCGGCCGCCTGATCGCGTGCGAGCCCTTCGAGCGCGACAGCGCGCCTTCGGGCATTCTGCGGTCCATGCCCGCCATGGTGCATTCGCCACTGCGCGTGGATCGTCCGGCGGTGCGCAAGGGCTGGTTGCGCGACCGGCACCTGTCCGACGGCGGCGAACGCGGGCGCGACGGCTATGTCGAGGTCAGCTGGGACGAGGCGCTGGCGCTGGTGCATTCGGAACTCCAGCGAGTGCGCGCCGAGCACGGCAGCGAGGCGATTTTCGGCGGCTCGTACGGCTGGTCTTCGGCCGGCCGGCTGCATCACGCGCGCACCCAGACGCACCGGTTCCTGAACGCCGGCGGCGGCTGCACCAACCAGGCCGGAAACTACAGCTGGGGCACGGCGCAGTTTCTGCTGCCGCACGTGATAGGTAGCTACACGCCGGTGACCGGCCGCGTGACGGACTGGAACAGCGTGGCCGGGCACACGCGCCTGCTGATCGCCTTCGGCGGCATGCCGCTGCGCAATACCCAGATCACCTCGGGCGGGGCGGGGGACCATCCGGCGGGCGGGCAGATCGCGCGGGCCAGGGCGGCGGGCGTGGAGTTCGTGGTCATCAGCCCGACCCGCGGCGACGTGCCGCCCGGTTCGCAGGCGCGCTGGATTCCGATACGACCCAACACGGATACGGCCTTGATGCTGGCGATGATGCAGGCGCTGATCGCCGACGGCATCCAGGACGAGGCTTTCCTGCAGACCCATTGCGTGGGGTATGCGGCCTTGCGCGATTACCTCATGGGCGAGGCCGACGGCAGGCCCAAGACGCCGGAGTGGGCGCAGGCGATCTGCGACGTGCCTGCCGCCACGATCCGCGAACTGGCGCGCCAGGCGCGCCAGACGCGCTCGCTGCTGACCTGCGCATGGTCGCTGCAGCGCGCCCATCATGGCGAGCAGCCGTATTGGGCGTGCGTGGCGCTGGCCGCCGCGCTGGGGCATGTGGGGCTGCCGGGCGGCGGCTTCGCCTTCGGCCATGCCTCCATGAACGGGGTGGGCAATCCGCGCATGGAGCTGGCCGGGCCGGCGATGGGTTCGGGGCGCAATCCCACCGGCTCGGCGATACCGGTGGCGCGCTTCACCGACATGCTGCTGCAGCCGGGCCAGGCCTACGAATTCAACGGGCGCGAGAGCGTCTATCCGGATATCAGGATGGTGTACTGGGCGGGCGGCAATCCGTTCCATCACCAGCAGGACCTCAATCGCCTCGAACGGGCATGGCGCCGGCCGCAGACCATCGTGGCGCACGAGATCTGGTGGACGCCGATGGCGCGCCGTTCGGACATCGTGCTGCCGGCCACGACCACGCTGGAGAGAAACGATATCGGCGGCTCGACGCGCGACCGCTACGTGTTCGCCATGCACCAGGCGCTGGCGCCGGTGGGATCGAGCCGCAACGATTTCGATATCTACAGGGAACTGGCCGCGCTGGGCGGATATGAGCAGGCCTTCACCGAAGGCCGCGACGAGATGGCGTGGGTGCGGCACATCTATGAATCCATGGCGCAGAAATGGCGCGACCGCGGCCACGCCGCGCCCGGGTTCGAGGCGTTCTGGCGCCGGAGTTATGCGGAGATTCCCGAGCCTGCCCGGCCCTTCGTGCTGTTCGAGGAATTCCGGCGCGATCCCCAGGCCAATCCGCTGCGCACGCCGTCCGGCCGCATCGAACTGTATTCGGAGAAGATCGCCGGCTTCGGCTATGCGGATTGCCCGCCGCATCCCGCGTGGCTGGCGCCGGCGGAATGGCTGGGCGCTTCCGCGGCCGCCCGCTGGCCGCTGCATCTGCTGACGCCGCAGCCGGCGGGCAAGCTGCATTCGCAGATGGACGGGGGCCGCGCATCGGTGGAGCTCAAGATCCAGGGCCGCGAAGCCCTGCGCATCTCGCCGGCGGACGCCGCCAGCCGGGGCATAGGCCAGCATGACCTGGTCAAGGTCTACAACGAGCGCGGCGCATGTCTGGCGGTCGCGCTCATCGATGCCGATCTCAAGCCCGGCGTGGTGGCCCTGCCCACGGGCGCGTGGTTCGATCCTGCCGGCGAGGAGCTGGAGCTGCACGGCAATCCCAACGTGCTGACGATGGACGCGGGCACGTCGCGGCTGACGCAGGGCAGCAGCGCCCAGTCCGCGCTGGTGGAAGTGGCGCGCTGGCATGAGGCCGCGCCGGCGGTTCGCGCGCTGGCGCTGCCGGCCATCGACAGGCTGGATGGCGGCCGCGCCTGAATGGCCGAAACAACAAGGGCAGCGTTCGCACGCTGCCCTTCGGCCCGCTTGAGCGCGCTTTATTCCGCGGTGATGTGCGCCTGTTCGATGATGGTGCTGTAGCGCGCCGTTTCCGCCTGGATGTACTGCGCGAAGTCCGCGCCGTTGCGGTATGCGCTTTCGAATCCGAGGCCGCTGAGCTGTTCTTTCATGCTGGCCGAGGTCATGACCTTCTGCGTGGCGGCGTCCAGCTTCTTCTGGATCGCGTCCGGCAGTTTGGCCGGCGCCCACAGGCCGTACCAGGAATAGAACTCGAAATTCTTCAGGCCCGCTTCCTGCATGGTCGGCACGTCCGGCAGCAGCGGGCTGCGCTTGGCGCCGGTGACCGCCAGGGCGCGTATCTTGTCGGTCTTGACCATGGGCAGCGAAGACAGCATGGGGTCGATGAGCCCGTGCACCTGGCCGCCGATCAGGTCGGTCAGGGCCGGGCCGCCGCCGCGGTACAGCACGATGGGGATGTCCAGGCTGGACAGGCCGGCCTCATACGCGAACTGCGCGATGGCGAGGTGGCCGGCGGAGCCGAAGCCGGTGGTCGCGAAGCTGTATTTGCCGGGATCGGCCTTCAGGACCTTGACGAATTCCTGCACGGTCCTGGCCGGCACGTTGTTGTTCACGCTGAATATCAAGGCGCCCTGGGCCAGTCCGCTGATGGGGGTGAAATCCTTCACCGCGTCGAAGGTCATCTTCTTCTTGTAGAGCAGCGGATTGATGTTGTGGATCGAGGCGTTCAGGTACAGCGTGTAGCCGTCCGGGGTCGAGCGCGCGACCACGCCCGCGCCCACCATGCCGGACGCGCCGGCGCGGTTGTCGATGATGACCGACTGCTTCAGTTCCTCGCCGAGCTTGACGGCGAACATGCGGGCCAGGCTGTCGACGGAGCCGCCGGGCGGGTGCGGCACCACGATGGTGACCGGCCGGTTGGGATAGGCGGCGTCGGCGTTCGCCTGGGCCTGTGCCGAGCCCAGCAGCGCCAGGCCGCTGACGGCCATCGCAATGCCTTTCATGCAGCTTCGGCGTGTACGGAAAGAGGGTTTACGCATAGCGGTCTCGCTGAAATTGATAAGCACGGAACCCCGGGGCGGGCCTGCGGCGGTCAGTAGGTGCCCGGATAGGCGCCGCCGTCTATGAGAATGTTCTGGCCGCAGACGTAGCCGGACTGGGCGGCGCAGATATACGCGCACAGCGCGCCCATTTCTTCCGGTTCGCCGTAGCGTCCGGCCGGGTTGTTCGATCCGCGTTCGGCCCAGAGCTGGTCGAAGGTCTTGCCGCCCGGCTCCAGCATGCCTTCGATGTGATGCCGCTGGGCGTCGGTGGCGAATACGCCGGGCAGCAGATTGTTGATGGTGACGTTGTAGCGCACCGTCTGCCGCGCCAGGCCCGCGACGAAGCCCACCAGGCAGGAGCGCGCGCCGTTGGACAGGCCCAGCTCCAGCTGCGGCGTCTTGACGCTGCGCGAGACGATGTTGACGATGCGGCCGTAGCGCCGTTGCATCATCCCGTCCACCACGCGCCGGATCATGTCGATCGGACCGAGCGCCATGGAATCCAGGGCCTTGCGCCAGTCGTCCTGGGTCCACAGGCGGAAGTCGCCGGGCGGCGCGCCGTCCGCGTTGTTCACCAGGATGTCGGGCGCGGGGCAGGCCGAGAGCGCCGCCTCCCGTCCGGCATCCGTGGTGATGTCGGCGACCGCGAATCGGACCGGGGTTCCGGTGGCCTGCGCGATCTCGCGCGCCGCCTGGGCCAGCGTGCTTTCCGTGCGCGCGGCGATGGTCACGTCGACGCCTTCGCTGGCCAACTGCTGGGCGCAGGCGCGGCCCATTCCCTTGCTGCCGCCGAAGACTAGTGCGTGGCGGCCTCGAATCCCCAAATCCATTGCTCTGGCTCCTGGTGTCGCCCGGTCAGGCGGCCTTCAGTTCCGGCGAGTTCCAGCCGTACTTTTCGTGCAGTCCCAGCTCCTTGATGACGCGCAGGCCCTTGAGCAGCGGCTCGCCTTCCAGGCCGCGCAGCGGCTTGCGCAGTTCGCCGGCCGGCAGGCCGACGGCCTTCATCAGCGACTTGATGGCCACGGGATTGATCGCCGAGTACGAGTAGTGCAGCAGTTGCAGGTTGTCCAGATAGGCCTCGCGGAAGCTGGTGCTGACTTCGGGCTTGGTCCAGGGGCGCGAAATCCTGGCCAGCTCGGCCGGCGCGATGTTGCCGGTCATGTTGGCCGTGCCGTGGCCGCCCAGGCTCATGGTCGGCACGACCAGGCCCAGGTTGGGCGAGTCGCAGCACATCACCGACACGTCGGGCGCGCCGCGCAGCACCTGCGCCACCTGGCCCACGCGGGTCGTGGATTCCTTGTGCACGACGTAGTTGGGGTGCTTGAAGATGCGCAGCAGCTGGTCCCAGTGCAGGTCGCTTTTGACGCGCGGCGGGTTGTTGTAGATGCCCAGCGGCAGGTCGGTGGCGTCGGCCACTTCGAGGAAGTAGCTTTCGATGTCCGCTTCCGATGCGCAGATGTAGGCGGGCGCGGCCAGGATGGCGCCGTCGGCCCCGTTGGCCCGGGCGAAGCGCAGATAGTCCTTGGTCGCCTCGGTGTTGTTGCCGGTGCAGCCGTAGAAGAGCTTCATCTTGCCGGTCTTCATCTTGGCGGTCTCGACGATGATCTCCTGGCGCTCCTGCGGCGACAGCATGGAGACTTCGCCGGTCGAGCCCATGATGAGCACGGCGCTGGTGCCGTTGTCTTCCTGGAACTTCAGCAGTTCGCGAAAGGCCGGGTAGTCGGGGCTGCCGTCCTTGTTGAACGGGGTAATCAGGGCGACGAACGACCCTTCGATCTTCATTTTGCTCATTTCCATATCCTCGGGTGACGGTGTGGCGGTGATGGATCAAGCCGGGCAGGCGGCCTGTGTGTGGGAGGGGGCGACCGCCGGGGATGTAATGAAGTCTATGGGGACGGCTGGTGAAAACTTTTCGATTATTTGCCGCTTCCGGGGGCAAAAAGAGAAAAAAAATCACCGCAGGCGTGTCCAGCTGACGTGGGCCGCGCCGCGGGCCCGGGGTCAGGCCGCCGCGCGGCGCGCGGCGCGCCTGGGCCGGGGTGTCTTGACGGCGCTCCAGCGGTTCGCGCGTTCTTCGACGGTGGTGGGGAATATTTCCTGGCACAGCTTGTGCAGCGTGCGGACGAAGGGGTTCGACTTCAGGAACATGGCTTCGCCGAAGTAGATCGGAATCCGCGGCGCGTTGGGCAGCGCCACGCAGTTCAGGTGGCTGTCCGACTCGTCTATGCACCAGGTGGGCAGCAGCGCGAAGCCCAGCCCTTCCTCGACGCAGCGTTTCACGCTCATGCTGGTGGAGGTCGATACCGAGATCCTGGGCGGCTCGTTGTCCACCGACAGGTAGTCGAGCGCGATGTTGCGCAAGAGCTGCCCGGGCTCGTAGGTCACCAGCGGCCGGTCCCGCGCCCAATGAGGCACCGCGCTCTCGTCGGCCGGAGCAGGCCAGTCCGACGGAAACACGAGCGCGGGCCGATAGTCGCAGATCACGCGCTGCGGGATCACGGTGTCGCCGAAATAGCGCTCGCTCAGGCAGACGTCCAGCGAGCCGTTGCGGATCAACTCCGGCAGCGACACGTCTTTTTCATAGCCGACGATCTCGACGGCGGGGTACTTCTTGCGGAATTTCGCCAGCACCGGCGGCAACAGGTGGAAGAAGATCGCTTGCGGCATGCCGATGCGCACGACCGGGCGCTGCTTGTCGATCAGGCTGCCCAGGCGGGTCAGCATCACGTCGAATTCCGGGGCCAGCAGGCGATAGAGGCTGGTGCCGCGCGCGGTGAGCTTGATGGACTTGGCGCCGCGCCGGGCCACCACCAGCTTCTCGCCCACGCGCTGTTCCAGGCGGCGGATGTGATTGGCCACCGATTGGTAGGTGATGTTGAGCCTGCGCGCCGCCGCCGAGTAGGTGCCTTCCTGCGCCACGAAGAAAAAGGTCTGCGTCAGCGTGATGTCCACCTCTTTCATGGCGCCTCCGGCCGGCCGGACCCGACGGGTCAAATACAAATTTGCTTGTAGGTTAGAGTCAATGAATTGTATCGCTGCGATCCGGACCGGTCTATAAGATGGACCTTCAAGAGCAGGAAGCAGGTCAAGGCAATGGACAAGAAGGATCGATGCATACTCGCGCTGCTGCAGGCGGATGCGCGCCTGTCGAACAATGAAATCGCCGAGCGGGTGCATCTCTCGCCGACCGCGTGCTGGAAACGCATCCAGCAGCTGCAGCGCTCGGGCCTGATCCGGCGCCAGGTCTGCCTGCTGGACAACCACAAGGTCGGGCTGGGCGTGACGGTGTTCGTGTCGATCAAGACGAACCGTCACGACCTCAACTGGCTGGAAAAATTCGCGCTCGGCGTCAAGGACATGCCCGAGGTGATGGAGTTCTACCGCATGACCGGCGAGACCGACTATCTGCTGAAGGTGGTGGTGCCCGATATCGCCGGGTTCGACCTGGTCTACAAGAAGCTGATCCAGGTGGCGGAGCTGTTCGATGTCAGTTCCAGCTTTGCGATGGAAGAACTCAAATACACCACGGCCTTGCCGCTGGATTATCTCTGAACGCGGCGGCGCTCAGCCGACCAGCCCCAGCGCGCGGGCGGCGTCGATGGCCTGGCGGCGGCCGCGCACGCCCAGCTTGTCGAATATGCGCTGCATGTACCACTTCACCGTGCCTTCGGTGATGCCCAGGCGCAGCCCGACGAAGCGGCCGGTAATGCCCTGGCTCACCAGCGCCAGGATCTCCAGTTCCCGGTTGTTCAGCGGACTGCTGCGCGCCGGGTCCAGCCTTTGCGGAATGTCGATCTCCGCAGGGTCGGCATGGCCGCCCATTTGGCTCAGCAAGACCCGTGTGTAGATCTTGTCCTCGACCGCCAAGGGGCCGTCGGTTTCGTAAAGCCTGAGCAGCAGGGTGCGGGCCGGCGCGCCCTCGTCTATCCAGGTGCGCACGAAGCCGAACCTGGCGCTGAGCCTGACGGCCGGCGCCAGCAGGCGCATCGCCGCGCCGGTATCGCGCGCCAGCCATTTGCCGCGCGCCGCCAGTACCGCGAACAGCACCGCCTGGCGGTGGCATTTGCGCGCCATGCAGTGCTCCATCCAGCGCTGCATGGCCGTGGCCGCGCTGCGGGACTGCCCCGAGGCCAGCGCGATACGGCCCCACGTCATCGCCATGTTGGCCTCGCGCAGCGTCGCGCCTTCGGCCGGCAGGCGCGGCGCATCCGGCCGCAGGCCCAGGCGCGCGCCGATGTCGCGCGCCTGGTCGATGCCGCCGGCGGCCAGCAGCTGGCGCACGCGCTCGACCTCGAAGGCCTGCGCGATGTGCGGCAGCGCATAGCTGGCGGCGAAGTCCATGCCCTGCTCCAGGATAGCCAGGGCCTGCTCGGCCGAGCCGCTGGCGGCGGCGAGCCGGCTGCGCGTCATGAAATAGGCGACGATGTACTCGATCAGGCCGCCGGGCTGGCCGGCCTCGGGCGTGGCGTCGATCAGCTGCCGCGCCCGGTCGAGCGCGTTGCGTTCGTAAAGCACGTGGGCCGTCAGGACGGCGGGCATGGCCAGCACGCCGGCGGGCGCGCCGACCAGGCTGCCGGCCTGCGCCGCGGCCTGCGTATAGGCCTGCAGCGCCTCGTCGATCTCGCCGCGGCTTTCGTGGGTGAGGCCGAGTATGCAGTTGTGCCAGACCATCGCGTTGTGCAGTCCGCTGCCCTGGTACAGGTCCAGCGCCTTTCCCGAAGCGGCCGCCAGCCCGGGGTTGTCCATCTGCAGCGCGCGCACGAACATCCGCACGCTGTAGGCCGTGCCGCTGATGAAAGGCTCGGCGCAGGGATAGCGCGCAAGCCACTGCTCGCATAGCCGGGCGGCGTCCACGCTGTCGCCGCAATGGAAAGCCAGCACCATGCGCCGGTGCAGCAGCAGTTCGCCGAAATCGGAGCCGGGGTCGGCGCGGGCCGTCATGTGGGCCTGCGCCAGTTCGAGCAGATGGTGGGCCTGCGCGAAATTCCAGCGCATCGTTTCCATCCAGGCCCGTTCCAGCGCCAGGCGGGGAAACGCGCTCAGCGCGGCCGGCGGCAACGCGCGCGCGGCCGTCTGGAATGCGCTGTGGTTGCCCACATAGGCCAGCGTATTGCTGGTGGCTTCCAGGGTCTGCGCGATGAACGGCATGTCTTCCGTGGCGCGGGCCAGCGCCAGCGCTTCCTCGGCGCAGCCGTGCTCGCGGAACCACAGGCTGGCGCTGCGGCGCAGCGTCGCGCACTCGTCCGGATATTCCACTTCCAGCCGCTGTTGCAGGAATTCCTGGAAGAGCGGGTGGTAGCGGAACCAGCGGTCTTCGCCTTCCAGGCGCGCCAGGAACAGGCCGGCCTGGACCAGCACGTCCAGCATCCGGGCGCTGCGCGCGTGTCCCAGCAGCGCGTCGCAGTTGCGCGCGCACAGCCGGTCCAGGATCGACGTCTTGAGCAGGAATTCGCGCACCTCATCGGGCTGCTCGTCGAGCACGTGATGCAGCAGGTAGCCGCCGATCTCCGGATTGCCGCCGCGGTGGCGTTGCGCCGCGGCGCGGTAATCGCCGGTCTGCGCCAGCGCCGTGCGCGCCAGTTGCAGGCCCATGGCCCAGCCTTCCGTGGCCCGCAGCAGCGCGGCCGCTTGCGCAGGTTCCAGCCGGCATGGTGCGCAGTCGCGGAAATAGGCATCGGCCTCGCCGGCGTCGAAGGCCAGCTCGGCCGCACCGATGACGGCCAGGCGGTTCTCGGCGCGCAGGCGCCACAGGGGCAGGCGCCGCGCATCGCGCGCCGACAGCACGAAACGCATGGTGGGCGGGGCATAGCGGACCAGCGCCTCCAGGAAATCGGGCAGGGCGCAGGCGGCATGGTGCACGTCGTCCAGAAACAGCGTCAGCGGCGCATCGATGGCGGCCAGCTCGGCGAGCGCGGTGTCCAGGTAAATGCCCGCGTCGGCGCCGGCCAGCCCGAAGAATCGCCGCCCCGCGCCGGGACAGGCCTGGCGCGCAGCCGCCATCAGGTAGCGCAGGAAGTCCACCGGCGCGGCGTCGTGCCGGTCGCAGCTGACCCATCCGATCCGTTCTCCCTGCGCCGCCAGTTGCGCGTATGCCTGGCTCATCAGCGTGGTCTTGCCGTAGCCGGCGGGGGCGCAGATGAGCACGGCGCGCGGGCCGGCGCCGGTCAGCGCGCGGACCAGCCGCGGGCGCGCCAGCCAGGGGCCGGCCTGGGCGGCCGGCGCGAGCTTGGTCGGGATCAGCGTGGGTTGCATGGTGGGCGTCGAAGGGGGCGGATGTAACGGTGCCGGGCTCTCGTACCTTATCCGATACGCCGCGGCGCCTGAACCCCGGCTGGCTTGGGGATAACCCGTTGCCGGCCCGGCACTGATCGAATCGGATAGGCGCGGGCGAGGCCGGCCTATCTGATCCGGGGGGTGTGCCGGCGCGCGCGGGTGCGTAGTCTCGAATCGCCCGGCACGCCGCCTGCGGGCCGGGCCGTGCGGGGCAGCCGGCCGGGAAACGTCCGGCCCGTCATTCATACAAACCGTGAGGCAGACATGAGAAATGGAGCAGTACGCGCGCAAGAGCTGAACAACGCCCGTATCCCGTCGCTGTTCAAAAAGCAGCTGGAGAAATGCAAGGTCAAGGCCGGTGAAACCGTGGTGGTGCTGAGCGACCTCACCGTGCGCGACGACTACATCAATGCGGCCATCGTCGCGTCCGAGGAACTCGGCGCGGACGCTTACGAGATCCGCCTGGGCGCGGTGCCTAGCTGGGTGCGCATGGGGGTGGACATCATCAGCCGATGCAAGGGCGCCATGGACGCCCTGTGCAAGGCCGACGTGATCGTGCTGTTCCACATCCCCATCTGGGCCGAATGGATGCAACGGGTGGTCAAGGCCGGCGGACGCATCCTGCTGATCCACGATTCGCCGGACGACCTGGAGGAACTGATGGCGCCGGAAGGCCTGAAGGAGGCCGTGCAGTATTCCGACAACATCCTCAAGAAGGCGCGAGAAGGCCACATGACCCGCAAGGACGGAACCGATCTGCGCTGGAAGGGCGGCCAGTACGGCACCATGGCCTTGTGGGGCGCGGCGGACGACAAAGGCCACTGGGACCTGTGGGGCGGCGGCTTCGTGCAGATGTTCCCCAACGACGGCAGCGCCAACGGCCGGGTGATCCTGCAGCCGGGCGACATCATCATCCTGCCGTATTGCCGCTACGTGTCCGATGCGGTCGATATGCAGATCAAGGACGGCATCATCACGTCCATCGATGGGGGGCTGGACGCCAAGCTGATCAAGGATTGGCTGGAAGACAACCAGACCTCGCCGGACGACACCGATCCGTTCGCCGTCTCGCACCTGGGCTGGGGCCTCAATCCGCAGGCGCGCTGGTACTGGAGCGGTCTGTATGGCGACGTGCCCGAGCGCAATCGGGCCAACGCGCGCGTGATCGCGGGCAACTTCCTGTTCTCGACCGGGCCGAACACCCTGGGCGGAGGCACGCGTGAAACCATGGGCCACTGCGATATCCCGATGCGGGACTGCACCCTCACCATCGACGGCAAGCTGATTCTCGATGAGGGCCGTCTCGTCGACCCCAAGATGATCGTCCCGCGCGAAATCCGCAGTCAGGAGCCGGCGCCGTCGCTGCGCAGGTAAGCGGGCACCGCAGGCCAGCGGCGAGCCATTGGCCTGCTTTCGCGCAACATCGTCGGCGCGTATCACAGATACCAGGGAGCCGGCACCTCCGTCGACAGGGCGACCGTTTTCAGGTGGCTGTACATGTGCAGCGTTTCGCGGCAGACCTCGCGGCCGATGCCGCTGTCCTTGTTGCCGCCGAACGGCGCGCCGCTCATCAGGTTGGCGTACTGGTTGATCCAGACCGAGCCCACGTCGAGCGCCTTCGCGGTGCGCAGGGCGTGCTTCAGGTTGCTGGTGTAGATGCCGGCGGCCAGGCCGTAGCGCACGTCGTTGGCCTCGTGGATCATGCGGTCGAAGTCGTTCCAGCGGATCACCGACAGGACCGGCCCGAAGATCTCTTCCTGCGCGATGCGCATGTCGTTGGTCGCCTCGAACAGCGTGGGCGCGATGAAATAGCCATGCCCGTGCTCCGGCACCTCCACCCGCCGCCCGCCGGCCAGCAGCCGGGCGCCCTCGCGGCGGCCGACGTCGATGTAGTCCAGCACGCGCTGGCCCTGCTTGGCCGAAACCAGGCAACCGAGCTGGGTGTCGGCGGCCACGGGCGATCCGACCCGCAGCTGCGAGAATCCCGCGGCCAGCTTGTCGACGAAGGTCGCGTAGATGTCGTCGTGCACGAACAGGCGGGTGCCGGCCAGGCACGACTGTCCGTTGCAGAACGTCGCCGCGAAAGCGGCATTGTCGACCACGGCGTCCAGGTCCTCGATGTCCGGAAACACGATGTTCGGGCTCTTGCCGCCCAGTTCCAGCGACACCGGCACCAGGCGCTGCGCGCCCGCCGTGGCGACCACGCGGCCGATTTCGCTGCTGCCGGTGAAGGCGATCTTGGCGATATGCGGATGCGCGGTCAGCGCCGCGCCGGCTTCCTCGCCGAAACCCGGCACCACGTTAACCACGCCGGGCGGGAAGATATCGGCCAGCTTCTGCGCCAGCACCAGCGTGGACAGCGACGCGTTCTCGTCGGGCTTGAGCACCACCGTGTTGCCGGCGGCCAGGGCGGGCGCCAGCTTGAAGGCCGTCATAATGGCCGGCACGTTCCACGGAATGATCTGGCCGCACACTCCGATGGGCTCGCGCATGGCGATGAAATGCCCGTTCGGCGTGGGGCCGCCGAAGTCTTCCATCGTGACCACGGCCGCCGCGAAATAGCGGTACTGGCTGATGGCGAACTGGTGATCCATGCGCGTCTCGGCGAGACGGCGGCCGATGTCGCGCGCGTCGATTTCGGCCAGCCTGTCGATGTCGGCGGCGATGGCGTCGGCCAGCCGCAGCAGGCATTGCGCGCGTTCGGCCGCGGGCGTGGCGCGCCAGCCGGGCAGGGCCTCGCGCGCCGCGCGCGCCGCGGCGTCGATCTCGTCGGCGCCGCAGCGCGCGATCTTCGCCAGATGCGCGCCGGTGGCGGGATCGATCGCGTCGAACCAGGCGTCCGAGCGCGCCTGGAAGCTGCCGCCGATCAACGGCAGGTAGCGCTCGTCGAGCTGCATAGTCATGTGAATCTCCGTACTGGATGAAGGGAGGAAATCGCCCGGCCGCGCCGCGACCGATTGCGGCGGCCAACTTGACATCCCGCCCCGGGCGCGTCACCCCGCCGATTCGATAGGCCGCGTGCCGCCTATCCATCGAGGCAGGTGCCTTGCGCCATGCCGGACGCTACTGTCGACGGCTACAGGGCCGCCGGCGTCCGGCGCCCGCCAGGGCAGGGGAGAGCCATGAACACACATGCCGACGGCGCGCGGACCCGCGTGCAGGACACGCCCTCGGGCAGGCTGGCCGGGCGTCGCGCCGGCGGCGTCGACCGTTTCCTGAACATTCCTTATGCCGAGCCGCCCACCGGCGCCGGCCGCTTCCGCTCGCCGCGGCCCGAGCGGCCCTGGGCCGGCGTGCGCGAGGCGGGGCTGGCCGGCGCGGCGCCGCCGCAGACCGTCGCGGGCATCGTCAACTGGATCTATCCGGCGCCCGAGCGCACCGACGAGGATTGCCTGGGCATCAACGTCTGGACGCCCGAAGGGGCTGGCGCCAATGGCGGCGGGCGCAGGCGTCCGGTCCTGCTGTGGCTGTACGGCGGCGCTTTCGTCACGGGCAGCAACGGGCTGCCGCTGGCCGACGGCGCGCGGCTGGCGGCCGAGGGCGATATCGTCGTGGTCGCGCCCAACTACCGGCTCGGCATGCTGGGCTTCGCCGCCCATCCCGCCCTGCGCGATCCGCTGACGGGCGCGCAGGCGAACTGGGGGCTGCAGGACCAGGCCCGCGCGCTCGAATGGGTGCATGCCAACATCGAGGCGTTCGGCGGCGATCCCGACCGCATCACGGTCATGGGCCAGTCGGCGGGCGCCGTCAGCGCCTGCCTGCTGGCGCAGCATCCGGACACGGCCCCGCGCTTCGCCCGGCTCGTGCTGGCCAGCGTGCCGCATATCGCGCCGCCCGACGTGGCCACGGCCGAGGATCTTGCCGTGTACGTGGAAGACCTGGCCGCGCATTTCGGCACGACCGTGCCGGGGCTGCGGCATCTGTCCGCGCGCGACCTGACGCAGGGCGAGGCGGCCTTTTTCGCGGGCTACGAGGTGCGCACGCGCACCGGCCACGGACGCCGCTGGCCCGCGCTGGACGGCAGCGTCGTGGCCGCCTGGCCCGGCGCCCGCGCGCTGGCCGACAAGCCCATGCTCATCGGCAATACGCGTACCGAAAGCAGCTTTACGCTGGACCTGTACGACCCGCTGCAGGACGGCCAGCTGACGCCGCCGCTTCCGGACGGCAAGGCCGCGCTGCATGCCGCCGTGGACCGGCTGCTGCGCCAGCGGTTCGCGGGCGGCGCGCCGCGCATCGACGCGGCGCAGTTGCTGGCCGCCTTCGACCCGCAGGGCCGCGCGGCGCGTTCGCCCGGCGAGGTGCTGATCGCGCTCCAGAGCGACGCCGCGTACCGCTATCCGACCTGGCGCATCGCGCAGGCGGCCGCCGCCGCGGGCAACGGCTCGGTCTACTACTACGAGTTCGCCCAGCCCCTGGCCGCGCCGGCCCGGGGTACGCCGCACAATGCCGACGTGCCGTTCTGGTTCGGCACGCACGGCCATCCGTTCTACCGGCCGAAGCTGGGCGCGGGGGCGCAGGTGGAACGCCTGTCGCTGGCGATGCGGACCATGCTCATCAACTTCGTGCGCGCGGGCGAGCCGTCCGGCGCGGGCCTGCCCGCCTGGCCGGCGCTGCCGCCGGCGCCCGGCCTGGCCGCGCCGCGCATCATGCGCTTCGGCGCGAACGCGGACGGCGAATGCGCCAGCGTCGGCGAGATGCCGGATGTCGAACGCTTCGAGGCGCTGGCGCCGCTGCAGACCTTCTGACTGGAGTCACCATGAACGACAGCTACACCTTCGTGCTGATTCACGGCGCCTGGCACGACGGCGGCCTGTGGGCGCCGGTGGCCGAGCATCTGCGGCTGGCCGGGCACCGCGTGCACACGCCTACCGTCGCCGGACACGGCGCCCATGCCGACAGGCAGGTATCGCACGCCGACGGCGTGCGCTCCATTGTGGACTACCTCCGCCAGCACGAGCTGCGCGACATCGTGCTGGTGGGGCACAGCTTCGGCGGAAGCATCGTCTCTCGCGTCGCCGAAGAAGTGCCGCAGCGCCTGCGCCGGCTGGTCTACTGGAACGCCTTCGTGCTGCGCGACGGCGAGAGCATCGCCGACGTCTCGCCGCCGGCCTACAACCGCATGATGGATGAAATCGCCGCGCGCAGCCCGGACAACACCGTGACGCTGCCGTTCCACGTCTGGCGCGACAGTTTCATCGGCGACGCCGGCCTGGCCGTGGCCCGGCATACCTACGGCCTGCTCAGTCCGGAGCCGTACCGCATGCTGACCGACAAGGTGCCGTTGAAGACCTTCGAGCAGCTGGAGGTGCCCAGGACTTACTTGAACGCGCAGGCCGACGTGGCCATGCCGCCCGGCCGGTACGCCTGGTTTCCGCGTTTCGCCGAGCGGCTTTTCCCGTGCCGGGTGGTGCACATGCCCGGCAGCCACCAGGTCATGTTCTCCGATCCGGCAGGCCTGGCCCGCAAGCTGTGGGAAGCGGGGCGCGACTGAAGCGGCGGGCTATGCCGACGCCGCCCTGTCGATCAGCGCGGCCACGTCCTCGGCTTTCGATGCCAGCGAGGCGTGGCTGGCTTCCAGCGTCACCACTTCGCGGGCGTCCAGCCGGCCGGACATCCAGACCTGGTTCTCGGGCGCGATCATGCGGTCCTGGCTGGACACCTGGTACCAGGACGGCTTGTGCTTCCATGCCGGGTCGGAGACGTTATTGCCGAAGGTCGAGGCCAGCGGCGCCTTCTGGGTCACCGCCATCACCAGCGCCTCGTCGGCGGACAGGTCCTGGCAGAAGCTTTCATGGAATTTGTCGGCGCGCAGCCACAGATAGCCGTCGCTGTCGGGCGCCAGGTTGGGCGCGGCCGCCGGCAGATGCCGCTGCGTGATGCCGCCGGGACTTTCGCCGGCGTCCGGCGCGAAGGCGGCGATATAGACCAGCCCGGCCACGTTCGGCTGGTTGCCCGCCTCGGTGATGACGGCGCCGCCGTAAGAATGGCCCACCAGCAGCACGGGGCCTGTCTGCTGCGCAATCATCTTGCGCGTGCGCTCGGCGTCGTCGGCCAGCGAGGTGAGCGGCATTTCGACGGCGTGCAGATCGCGGTAGCCCTTGCGCGAAAGCGCGAGTATGACCTTGCTCCAGTGGGCCGCGCCGCCCCAGAAACCGTGGACAAGAATGATGGCGGGTTTGTCGTTCATGTTGCTCCTCCGGGATTCCGATAAGCGGTCTGAGGACAAACTGAACACAGGCGGTTCAGTATCGGGCCAATTCTCCGGTTGCGGCAAGAAAAATGATCGCCGCCGGGGCGCTATCCCGCGCGCAGCCGCTTTCTCGCCTGGGACGGCGTCAAGCCCCACGCCTTGCGGATCGACGCCGACATGTGGCTGTGGTTGGCGAACCCGGCCAGCCGCGCCACTTCGCCCAGGGAGGAGCGGGTGGACTGCATCAGGTTCCTGGCCGCCATCAATCTCATCTGCAGGACATACTGGTGCGGAGGCAGCCCCGTGGTCTGCCTGAATGCCCGGGCGAAATGACTGGGCGAAAGATGGACGAGTTCCGCCATCGATTCCAGGGTCAGGCGTTGCGCGAGATTCGCCTGGATGTAGTCATTGATCATTTTCCATTTTCTCTGCGGCAATCCTCCGGTCGGCCGGCCGGCGCCATCGTGGGCGCGGGACGTGTAGCGGCGCAGCATATGCACCAGATACAGCGTGCAAAGCGCGTCCAGGCACTCTCCATGGCCGAGATCGGTGCTTTGCGCCTCGCGCAGCATGCTGCGCGAAATCTGATTGGCATACTCGTCCACATGTCCGATGCCCGGCGCCGCGAATTCCACGGCGTCATCGAGTTCTTCTTTCCAGGCAAGCGATCGCAGGTGCTCGTCCGGCACGGCGATGAACACGCACTCTTTGTATGCGCCCCACTGAGAGGAATAGTCCGAGCCTTGCGGGATTATCTCCAGGCATCCGGCGCGGGTGAAGCCGAATTCCGCTCGATCGGAATTCAATGCCAGCGCCCGCTGCGGCACCGGTGTCAGGAAATTCATGAAATAGTGGGAACTCGCGGTCGAGCGGTGTTCATTCGGATGAATCGAGGCGTGCACCAATGCGCCCCTGCCCAGCAAGTACGAAGGGCCCCAGGCCTGCGGAAATTCTTCCAGTATGTTTTTGTTCATGTGCAATATCTGAACGACGATAGCGACAGGCGTGAAACTACCGACTTCCGCCCAGTGGCGGACCATGAGCTTAATATGATCCGCAGGCGCGCTCAATCATCCAGCGTGCAAATTAACTCCATGAAACGCGATGCCTCCGAACCGCGATTCATGGCAGTTGGAGGTATCGAAATACAGCATGGGTAAAGCCCCGTCCGCAATGGCTCGGTATTGCGGAACGGGGTAATGCGGCGCGTAGCGTTACTTCTTCGCGGTGCTGGCCGCTTGCGCCTGCTTGGCGTGGTGCTCGGCCTTCTGCTGGTGATGCTGCACCTGCTGATGGTGGTGCGCAGCCTGTTGATGATGATGCGCAGCCTGCTGGCTGTGATGGGCAGCCTGCTGCTGGTGGTGGCTTGCC
The DNA here is from genome assembly GCF_057359325.1 of Achromobacter sp. MUI-25009338. NCBI lineage: Bacteria > Pseudomonadati > Pseudomonadota > Betaproteobacteria > Burkholderiales > Alcaligenaceae > Achromobacter > Achromobacter sp. MUI-25009338. The sequence goes on along the minus strand of NZ_CM170627.1, from coordinate 3,827,573 downwards.
AATTCATTGTGCGTGGCGGCCGGTTCCTGCGCAAACGCGCTACCGGCGGAGAAAGCTGCGATTACCGCAACGCTTGCAAAAAACTTGCGAACCATTTCAGATGACTCCTATTGACAGAGCAGAATGCTCGATTTTCATACCCTTGAACCGGGCGAATCAATAATACGGTAGGGTCTCGCGGCAATTTGCCCCGCCGTAAGGAGCGCATCGCAATTTCGATCGTTTTCTGCTAACTCGCCAATAAGTGTCAATACTGAAAAATAGCGGGCAATTATTATTTTATGAGTTCATCCGCCAAGCATTCTTCTTTTCCGGCGCACTGTCGAAATCATGCTGTTTGACGGATTCTTGAGCGGCCAGCATTGCGGACACATAGTTGTGTGACAATCGGCCCAGGTTCCAAGGGATACCCTGGATTCCCGACAAGCGCATGCGCAACGGCGCTGTCGCGGGTGAACCGTTCTTATTTTTCAACGGAAAAAGGGAGAAATCAGAATGATGGCGTTGGCTTCGCGCATTAAATTGCTGCCGGGTTTTCTCGTCGCAGGCTCACTGCTTGCCGGATGCACTGCGCTCGATGAGATGGAAGCCGAAAACTACAGGCGCAAATGCGATTCCCTCGGAATCTCCAGATCCAGCCCGGCGTACGACAACTGCATACTCCAGCAGCAGAAACTCGAAGAAGAAGGCATCCAGCACTCCATGGACCGGCAGTCGCACAGCCACAAATAATCCATTCTGGAAGCAATGCAGCGGGGCGCCTGCCCGGGCGCCCCGTCTGTTTCCGGTCCCGGGGCCGGAAATGGAAGAGCGCCCCAGCTCATGGTGAGTCTGGAGCGCTCCTGCCCGGTTTCGCACGCGATGGGTGTCAGACAACCGGGCAATTCCAATCTACTGCCGCCCGGATGGTCGGGCAATAGGGAAAACCCTTGAATATTAAAGGGTTACAACATCGTCCGGCGGGCGCTGCCGAGCCGTCAAGCCGCCGGTGACGCTTTTGCCCGCCTCGGTATCCGCGAATTGTCGCCTCCGGTCCGCAAACCGACACTGAAGCCTACTTTCACGTGCCGGAGAACGGATATGTCGGGATATCGAAAGCGTCAATTGGGCCAGGGCATGACCGAATACATCGTGGTCGTGGCCCTGGTCGCCGTGGCGGCGATTGCGGTGTACCAGTATTTCGGCCAGGTCGTGCGCTCGCAGACGGCGGCCATGGCGCGCGAGCTCGCGGGCGAAAACGGCGGCACGGAATCGCGCGCGGCGCGGCAGGCGGCGAAGAAAGCGGCTGCGCAGACCAAGGCGCGTTCCTTGAAGTCCTTTACCGGCAACGCCGCGGACGCCAAATGACCCGGCCCGGCCGCGCGCGTTTGCCTGGCCAGCAAGGCCAGGCCCTGGTGTTGGGGCTGCTGGTGGCGGGGTTGGGCGCGGCTGCTCTCGTGGCCCTGTACAACCTCGGGCAGACCGTGGAGGCGCGGGCCCGGCTCACGCACGCCGCCGACGCCGCGGCATACAGCGGCGCGCTGCAACAGGCGCGCACCCTGAACGCGCTGGCCTACGCCAACCGCACGCAGATCGCCCATCAGGTGGCGATGGCGCATCTGGTCACGCTGGCGGCCTCGGCCCGGTATGCCCGCAAGATGCAGGCGCAGCGCCTGCGCGCCAATCCGCCGGCCGGCCTGATCGCCATGCTGTTCGGCCCCGACCTGGGGCTGGCCTATGGCGCGGCCCGGGCCGTGCCGGGGGCCGAAGAGCGGCTTGCCGACGCATTCGGCCGGCACGACCGCATCGTCCGGCAGGTGCTGGAGGCCGCGGCCGCCACGGCCGTGGCCGAGCTGCCCCGTTCCCGCGAGCGCATCATGCGCAAGGTGCTGTCCGCGAACTTTCCGCAGGCCGCCGCGGCGGATGCCGCGCCGACCCTGTCGCTGCGCCTGCTGTCCGACGGCTGGCCGGGTTATGTCGAACGCCGACTGGCCACGCGCCGGTCCGGCCTGCGGCCGGCGGTCGAACAGGCCGTGGCGCGCTACCGTTTCCTCGACAGCCGCAGCGCCACGCGCCGCAATCCGTGGGTGGTCAGTCCGCGCTGCCCCTTGCATCGGCACGAACTGCGGCGCCGCGGATTTACCTGGCTCAGCCCCGACGGACGCTGGGGCGCCCTCGACACCCAGTCCTACCACGCGCTGCGGTCGAACCGCTGGATCGGCTGCTATTACCGGGAATACGCAATGGGTTGGGCGACGGCGCAGGGCGACAAGAGCCGCGCGCCCGAGGGCCTGGAATACGTGGACGAACCGCCGCCGGATTTTTCCCAACAGGACTTCTGGCGCTGGGTCGAACTCTCCACGTCCTGGAATATCTTCGAGGGCGCGACCAATCCCTTGGCCAACTCATACGCCATGGCCGACGCCCAGCGCTGGGGCGCCACGGGGCTGCCGGCCTACCGCGAAGTCGCCGCCGCCCGCGGCCGCGCGCCGCTGCGTTTCGCGGTGTCGGTCAGGCTGGCGGGCTCCGCCCTGAAAACCACGGACGCGGGCAGCTCGGTCGCCGCGCCCGTGGGCCGGTTCGCCTACGCCGCCTTGGGCCGGGCCGGGGCGGTCTCCGTCACCTCGGCCGCCGAAACCTATTTCGTCCGCCCGCAGGCACGGGCCGACGGGCGCGGCGAACTCGCCACGCTATTCCGGCCGTACTGGCAGGCGCGGCTGTCCGCCGTCACCGCCCAGGAAGCGGCCGGCGCAAGGCAGGCGCCATGAAGCCGCGCCAGCACCGGCAACACGGCCAGGCCATGATCGAAGCGCTGCTGATGCTGCCGCTGCTGGCCGTCTTGGCATGGGCCGTCACGCGCATCGGCGGGCTGCAATACGCGGCGCAGGAAATGGCCCAGGCCAGCCGCCAGGCCGTCATGGCCGCCGCGCGGGGCCAACCCCTGGCAGGCGTGGATGGCGCCGCGGCGCGCGCGAATCTCTCCGGCGCGGCCGAGACCCTGGACGGCGTCGCTGCGCCGCGCCTTGCCGGTTTGCAACAGGCCTGGTTCGAGGCCGGCCTGCAATTGCTGAGCGTGCAGGCCCAGGCCGGGCCGCAAGCGCTGCCGGTCTCCCGCCGCACGCATGTGGCAAGCGGCGCCGGCTACGCCTGGGGCGACGCCGACGCGCAGCGCCGCATCGGGCAGGCGCCGCAATCGTGGCGGCGCGCGCAAGCGGCCTCGCTGGTCCAGGCCCGGCGGCTGTCCGGCCTCGTCGAGCGCATGGACGGTCCCTGGGGGCGGCCGCGGCTGTCGCTGGACTGGCTGTCCGGCTGGGCCGACGTGGTGCCGGCCGATCGGCTCGGCGCGCGCCGGAAGGGCAGGCCATGAACGCGGCGCCTTCGATCGTCCTGCGTCTGGCGCTGGCGGGCGCGCTGGCTTGCGCGGCGGGCATGTGGCCGCCGCCGGCCGCGGGCGCGGGCCCGGCGGCGCTGGAGGCGCTGCGCCTGCCGGCCGGGTCCCGCCGCGAACCGCTGGCCGATGCGATGTGGCTGCATGGCATGCCGGCGCGGGTGCAGGTGTTCGACGCGCCGCTGGGCGTTTCCGATCTGGTCCGTTTCCTGTCGGGACAACAGCCCGCCCTGGCCGATCTGCGCGTGCTGCCCGGGCAGGCGATCCTGTCCGGGCGCATCGGGCATGAGCAATGGATCGTCCAGATGGAAGGCCTGGGGCCGCGGCGGACCGTAGGCAGCATTTCGGCGGCGGACACGCGCGCCGTGGCCGGCCCGCCCAGCCCGCAATGGCTGCCGGCCGGCGGCAGGCTGCGGCTGGACATCGCGGTGCGCGACGGCGGCGTCCTGGTCACCGAGCGCATCTGGCAGTACGGCGAGCCGCCGGCGCGGCTGGCCCGGCGCGTGGCCCAGGGCCTGAAGCGCGCCGGCTGGCGTCCGCTGCCTGCCGCGGGCGCGCCGCAATGGTGGACCAAGGGGGCGGCGCGGCTGCGCATTTCGCTGGCGCCGCTGGCCGCCGGCAGCGGGCTGCTGACCAGCGGGTGGACGCCATGAAAAGCTGGCTCATCCAGGCGCGGCAGCGGCTGCGCCGCGGCGGCGTGTATGCGCTGGCGCTGGGCGCGGGGCTGGTATCGGCCTGGGCGGTGCGTGAACACGTGCAGCAACGCATCCAGGTGCTGGAGGCCGAAGCGCGCGTGCCCCTGGTCAGCCGGCTGGTCGCGGCCCATGACCTGCAGGCGGGCACGCGGCTCGACGAATCCCATCTGGCCGTGCGCGACATTCCGGAGCAATGGGCGTCAAGCGCCAGCATCGACCCGCTGGACCTCGACGGCATACTCGGCGCCACCTTGCAGTCCGACGTCGCCCGCGGCGAATCGCTGCTGCGCGCCTATCTCAGCTTCGATGCGCCGGCGCCCGCGCTGGCGTCGCGGCTGCGGGCCGGGCAACGCGCCCTGAGCGTGGCCGCCGCGGACCTGGGCGGGCTGGCGCAGATGCTGCGCGCCGGCGATGCGATCGACATCTACGTCAGCTTCACGCACCGGCAGCGCGAGCTGACCGTGCCCGTCCTGCAAGGCATGCGCGTGCTTGCCGTGGGCAGCCAGGGCGAGGACGACGGCGATGGCGGCAGCCCGGGCAACGTCACGCTGGCGGCCAGCCCCGAGGAAGCCATGCGGTTCGTGGCGGCGCGCCAGGCCGGCGCCCTGACGGCCCTGCTGCGCCATCGCGACGACGCGGCCCGGGTGGCCCGCAGCCCGCAAAGCGACCTGGCCGCCCTGATCGGACTCGACCCCGCGCCCAAGGCCGCGCCGGGCGTGGCCATCCTCTACGGCGACCGGCTCGACGCGCAGGCCGACGGGTTCCTGCGGGACGCGGCGGCCGGCATCGCAACGGACACGCGGGAGGAGCGGCCATGACGCGCATGCTCGCGGCGCTGGCCGCGCTGGCGATGTGCCTGGCCTGCGCGGCGGCGCGTGCGCAGGCCGAAGTGCTGGAGTTGCAGGTGGGGGAAACGCGGGTGCTGTCGCACCCCGGCGTGCGGCGGGTGGCCATCGGCAACGGCCAGGTGGTCGGGGCGGTCGCGGCCGAGGGACGCGAAGTGGTGGTGTTCGCGCGCGCCGAAGGCGTGTCGTCCATGCACGTCTGGACGGGCAGGGGGCAGCCCCGGGCCTACGAACTGCGGGTCGTCGCGGCGGGGGCGCCGCAGTTGCGGGCCGAGGTGCGCGAGCTGCTGGGGCGTATTCCCGGTGCGCGCAGTTCGGACGTGGGCGGGCGCATCGTGATCGAAGGCGACGACCTCTCCGACGACGACCGCGCGCGCATCGCCGCCCTGGCCGAGCGCTATCCCGCGGTGCTGGACTTCACCGGGCAGGTGGGCTGGGACCGCATGGTGCTGCTGGACGTGCAAGTGGTCGAGATCCCCACGTCCAGGCTGAGGGAAATGGGCGTGCGCTGGGCCGGCGTGAGCCAGGGCGGTCTCAACGCCGCCCTGGCGTGGGACGCGGGTTCGCTGGGGCGCATGAGCCGCCCGGGAGAGGCCGTGGTCGCCACCGCCGGCGCGGCCACGGCGGCCGCCGGGTATTTCGGCGTCAATGCGCTGCTGTCGGCCCGCCTGGCCGCCCTGGCGCAAAGCGGCGAGGCCGTCATGCTGGCGCAGCCCCAGCTGCTCGCGCGCAGCGGCGCCAGCGCGACCTTTCTGGCCGGCGGCGAAGTCCCTTACGCATCGACGGATGCGCGCGGCAATTCCACCACGCTGTTCAAGCCGTATGGCGTTTCGCTGCGGATCACGCCGCGCATCGATCGCAACGGCGTGATCCGGTCCCTCATCGAGGTGGAGGCCAGTTCGGTGGACGCCTCGCTCAGCGTGCCGGGCGGGCCCGCGCTGCGCACGCGCCGCGCCTCCACCGAATTCAACGTCCGTTCCGGTAGCACGCTGGTCATCGGCGGCTTTCTGTCGCGCGAACGCGCCAGCGAGGTCAGCGGCCTGCCCGGACTGCAGGACATTCCCATCCTCGGCGCGCTGTTCGCGTCGCGCCGCTACCAGCTGCGCGAAACAGAGCTGGCGATATTCGTCACGCCCAAAATCATTTCGCAGAACGAGCCGGCCATGGCCGACCGCGTGCGCCGCGGCCGCGATGCGCTCGATGCGGCGTTTCCCGAGCCGCCCCGGCTCGGAACCGCGGCGCCGGCCGCCGCCGCCGGCTGGGACCCCTATACGGGCGCCGGCTCCCAATGGGTGGGGCAGAAGAAGGAGTGACACCATGCTTGCCATAGAACTGACGTTCGAGGATGCGGCCGTGCGCAGGCTGCAGGCGGCCGCGCCGCTGCTGATCGGCCGGGGCGCGCATTGCGGCCTGCGCATCGCGAACTGGCGCGTGGGGCGCCAGCATGCGCGGCTGCTGCGCGAAGACGCGGCCATCGTGCTGGAGGACCTGGGCACGCTGGGCGGCACCATGGTCAATGGCGCGCGGATCGTGCGCCATGCGCCGGTGCTGCCCGGCGACGAGATCCTGATCGGCCCGTGCCGGTTGCGCGTGTCGCTGGCCTCGCCGCCGCAGGCCGCGCCGGCCGCCTGCGCGTCCGAGCCGCCGCGTCGCGCGCAGGCCGACCCCTTGCCCGGGCCGCCGCAGCACCTGCTGCACGAACGCCGGCGCCTGCATGCGGCGCTGCTGGAAGCGCTGGACCTGCGGCGGCGCGACGTGGCGGGCATGAGCGACGCCATGCTGCGCGCCGAGGCCGAGCGGCTGCTCACGCAGATCGTCGCGGATGACCTGGACCTCGCCGCCGGCACGGACCGCGCGGCGCTGTGCCGCGAGGTGCTGGACGAGGCCGTCGGCCTGGGGCCGCTGGAGCCCCTGCTGGCCGCCGGCGATATCACCGAGATCATGGTCAACCGCCACGACGAAATCTACGTGGAGCGCGGCGGCCGGCTGTCGCGCCATCCGGCCGCCTTCACCAGCGAGCAGTCGGTGCGCTGGGCCATCGAGCGGATCGTGACGCCGCTGGGGCGGCGCATCGACGAAAGCTCTCCCATGGTGGATGCGCGCCTGTCCGACGGCTCGCGGGTCCACGCCATCATTCCGCCCGTGGCGATGAAGGGCGCCAGCCTGACCATACGCAAGTTTCCGCGGCAGCGCCCGCGCATGCCCGACCTGATCGCGGCCGGGTCCCTGAGCGACGCGATGGCGCAGTTCCTGGGGCTGTGCGTGCGCACGCGCAAGAACCTGGTCGTCTCCGGCGGCACGGGTTCGGGCAAGACCACCTTGCTCAATATTCTGTCCAACGAGATTCCGCAAGGCGAGCGCATCGTCACCATCGAGGACGCCGCCGAGCTGTGCCTGAACCACGAGCATCTGGTCGCGCTGGAGGCGCGGCCCGCCAACCAGGAAGGGCGCGGGCGCATCGATATCCGCGAACTCGTGCGCAACGCGCTGCGCATGCGGCCGGACCGGATCGTCGTGGGCGAGTGCCGCGGGCCGGAGGCCTTCGACATGCTGACCGCAATGAATACGGGGCACGAGGGCTCGTTGACCACGCTGCACGCCAACTCGGCCCGCGACGCCCTGGGGCGGCTGGAATCCATGATCCTGATGGCCGGGCTCGACCTGCCGCTGTCGGCCGTGCGCGAACACATCGCGGCCAGCGTGGACGTCGTGGTGCAGCAGGCAAGGCTGGCCGACGGGCAGCGGGCGGTGATGTCCATCACCGAAGTGACCGGCATGGAAAGCGGGCGCATACAGTTGCAGGAATTGTTCCGCTACGACCGCCGCCACGGCTTCGCCGGCTGCGGCGCCATGCCCGGCTTTGCGCGCGAATGGAGTGAAAGCGCAGCCGGCTTCGATCCCGGCTGGTTCTCCGACGCGGCGGGGCGCGAGGCCGGCGCATCGGCCTATCCGCAGGTCCTGCCGTGATCTGGCTGGCCGCGGCGGGCGCAATGATCTGCGCCATCGTGCTGGCCTGGCGCGCGCAGGGCTGGTTCGCGCCCGCGCTGCGGCGCTACCGCGAGGTCTACACCCAGGAGGCCGGGCTGAAGCTGAGCGAAGTATTCCTGTTCATCGATCCGGCCCAGCTGTGGGCCGGGGCGATGGTGTGCGCGGCCCTGGCCGCCGCCCTGGTGCTGCCGCTGACGGGCAGCGCCGTCGCGGCCGCGCTGGCCGCGGCGCTGGCTTCGCGCATGCCGCGCGCGCTCATCGACGCGCTGCGGCGCAGGCGGGCGCGCCGCTTCGAGCAGCAATTGCCCATGGCCCTGCTGATGCTGGCCTCGGCGCTGCGGGCCGGGGTCGCGCTGGGCACGGGCCTGCGCCACGTCGTCGAGCAAAGCAGCGCGCCGCTGGCCCAGGAATTCGGACTGATGCTGCGCGAACAGCGCATGGGCGTGCCCTGGGACACGGCCCTGGAAAACCTGCTCGGCCGCATGCCCGCCGAAGCGACTTCGCTGGTGGTGGCGGCCATGCGCATCGCCGCGCAGACGGGGGGCAATCTGGCCGAGGCGCTGGAGAGCATCGCCCATACGCTGCGCGCCAGGCTGCAACTGCAGGCCAAGCTGGTGGCGCTGACCTCGCAGGGCCGGCTGCAGGCCTGGATCGTGGGCGCGCTGCCCATGCTGCTGGCCGTGCTCGACCGCCTGGAACCTGACGTCATGGGCTTGCTGTGGCGCACGCCGATGGGTTGGGCCGTGCTGGCCGTGGTGGCGGTGCTGGAGACCGCCGGCGTGCTGCTGATCCGGCGCATCATCCGCATCGATATCTGAAGGGAGGCCAGGGTGTGGCTATATCTCGGACTATTCACGGCGGGCAGTTGCGCGGCGTGGCTGGCGTGGGCCTTGCTGCAGCCGCTGCTGCGCCAGGGCCTTGCGGCGGTAGCGACGCTGCCCTGGTGGTGGCGGGCGGCCTGGCCGTGGATCTCGGCCACGGCGCCGCTGGCGGGGCGCCTGTGCACCTGGCGCTGGCGCCTGCGCCTGATGCGCGCCATCGACCGGGCCGCGCTGCCGGCCGGCGTAGGCTACGCCCACATGGCCGCGCTGTGCTGGAGCGCGGCGGTGGCCGCGGGAACGACGGTGTTGGCCGGCATGGCCGCCCTGACGCAGGCGGGGCCCTGGGCATGGGCCGCCTGGACGGCCGCGGCCGCGCTGGCGGCCGGCGCCGCGCCCTGGCTCTGGCTGCTCGACCTGGGCCGCAAGCGGCGTCGCAGCATCGAACGGGACCTGCCGTTCGTGTTCGACATGATGACCCTGTGCGTGGAGGCCGGATTGAGCGTGCAGGGGGCTTTGCAGCTGGCGGCGCGCAGCGGGCCGCCGGGCGCCTTGCGCGATGCGCTGGCCGACGCCCTGGCGGAGATGCGGGCCGGCGTGTCCCGCAGCGCCGCGATCAAGGCCCTGGCGCAGCGCTGCGACAGCCCGCTGGCGCGCAACTGGGCCGCGGCGGTGGCCCAGGCCGAGGCTTTGGGGATCAGTCTGGGGCCGGTGCTGCGGGCGCAGGCGGCGCAGTGCCGCAGCGACCGCCATCTGCGCGCCGAGCAACTGGCCATGCAGGCGCCGGTGAAAATGCTGCTGCCGCTGATCGCCTGCATTTTTCCGTGCACCTTCATCGTGCTGGCGTTTCCGATCGCGGTCCAGTTGCTGCAGGGCGTGCAATGAGCAGGCCCACGCCCTTGCCGCGGGGCCGCCTCAGGTTGCTGAAAGTCACGCGCTGGAGCGCCCGCCTGCGGGGGCTGTTGGGCCGCCGGCCGCCCGGGCCGCGCTGCGGCATCCTGCTGGCGCCCTGCGCGGGCGTGCATACCTTCGGCATGCGCTACGCGATCGACGTGGCGTTCGTGGCGCCGGATGGAAGGGTGCTGCGGGCACGCCGGGCGCTGGCGCCCTGGCGCGTGGCCTTATGCCTGGGCGCCGTTGCCGTCGTTGAGATGCGCGCCGGCGTTCTCGATGCCGAATACGGAGGTATAGGCGGGGTAGAAGCTGCAATACAGCACGCCGCCGGCGGCGATATTGAAGGGGATCTGCAGCGTGCCCGCAAACTGCGGCGATAGCCCGATGGCCACCAGCAGGCCGGCGCAGAGGTCGATGAACAGGAAGATCAGGACCCAGGTGGCGCCGTACACCAGGAACGGCAGTTTGTTGCGCCAGCAGGCGATGCCCGAGAAGAACAGCGCCTGGACCAGGCGCAGCCCGTGCCAGGCCACCAGCACCGGCGCGTGCCAGAAGAGCGCGGCGATCACGACGTAGACGATGGCGAACAACGACAGCGGCAGGGCCATCGCCGACAGGATGGGCTCCATGCTTTTCTCGACGGAGGCGATGCGCATGCCTTCGACCATCGCATCCGTGAAGGGCAGGAAAATCACCAGGCCGGCCACCATGCACAGCGCGGCATACAGCAATCCCATCAGGAACAGCTTCCTGAAGACCCCCGGTTGTTTCAGCGGCTTGCCCCACATCGAGGGCAGCATGACCCGGTCGGCCTCGACATGCTTGCATGCGGAAAGCGTCATCAGGGTGATGATGGGCATCAGCGCAACGACCAGAATGGGACCGATAGGCGGCGTTGCGGTGGCGAAAACGACCAGGAGACTGATGGCCATGGCCCAGGTGAACATGGCCAGGGGTTGCTTGCGGAACAGGCGGAAGCCGTCTCGAACCCATTGCCAGCCGGACGCCGCGGGGAGGAATGCTGCTTGCATGGCTCTCTAGAAGGGGAATCTCTCAAAAAGGGACGCTATACGTCATTATGGGGGCCATGACCGTTACGGCAATATGGGCAGCCCCGGCCGGTGGCGCGCCTGCAACACTCTTTCGAAGTGCCGCGGATCGTGCGGTTTGAGGGTCTGCGCCGGCCGCGGCAGGAAAAAGTCGTACAGCCGCGATATCCAGAAACGCAGCGCGGCGGCGCGCAACATCAGCGGCCAGGCCTCGCGTTCGGCGTCCGTGAACGGCCGCTCGGCGGCATAGGCGCCCAGCCAGGATGCTACCAATTCGGGGACGAACTCGCCCGTGTCGCGCTCGATGCACCAGTCGTTGACGCTGACCGCCACGTCGAACAGCCAGGTGTCGCAGCCGGCGAAATAGAAATCGATGATGCCGCCCATGAGCGGGTCTTCGAAGGTGCCGGCGAACAGCACGTTGTCGCGGAACAGGTCGCAGTGGGCCGGACCGCCGGGCAGCGACTGCCAGGCGGGCGTTGCGGCGGCGGCCTGCTGGGCGGCAAGCTCGGCCTGCAGCAGATCGGCCTGGGCGGGCTCCAGGAAGGGCAGGACCTTGGGCGCGGTTTCCAGCCACCACGACAGCCCGCGCAGGTTGGGCTGCTGCAGGGGGAAGTCGCGGCCGGCCAGATGGGCGCGCGCCAGCGTGGCGCCGGCCAGCGCGCAGTGCGCGACGCCGGGCGCCGGCTCGTAGCCACCGGGCAGGCGCGAAACAATCGCGCAGGGCTTGCCGTGCAGGGTGGTCAGGCGTGTGCCGTCGCGCAGGGTCTGCGGGCGCGGCACCGGGATGCCGCGCTCGGCCAGGTGGTACATCAGTTCGATATAGAACGGAAGCTGGGCCTGCGTCAGCACCTCGAACAGCGTCAGGACGTACTCGCCGCGGCTCGTGTACAGGAAGTAGTTGGTGTTCTCGATGCCCGCCGTGATCCCCCGCAGCGAAATGAACTCGCCCAGGTCGAAATGCGCCAGGAGGCTGCGCGCGTCGTCGTCGGATACGGGAGTGAATACGGCCATTGATATGCGGGAGTCAGGGGTTAACGGAAGGCCAGGACATGCCTGTGCGGCGGCGCAATTTTAGACCACCCGCCGCATCGGCCCGGCCGTGGGCGTCCGGGAGCCGCAAGCCGCTTGCCGGACACAATCCGGCCAAGCACCGTAAAATACCGCATCCCCTTGTTTTGCAGAGTGATTCTTGGACTCCCCCGACTGGCGGCTGTGCGTCGCCCCCATGATCGATGTGACCGACCGCCACTGCCGTTTTTTCCATCGGCTGCTGGCGCCGCGCGCGCGCCTGTACACGGAAATGATCACCACCGGCGCGCTGCTGTACGGCAATGTCGAACGCCACCTGGATTTCGACGAGGCCGAGCATCCCGTGGCCTTGCAACTGGGCGGCAGCGAGCCGGACGCCCTGGCCCAGTCGGCCCGGCTGGGCCGCAAATGGGGCTACGACGAAATCAACCTGAACTGCGGCTGCCCGTCGGAGCGCGTGCAGAAGGGCGCTTTCGGCGCCTGCCTGATGGCTGAGCCGGCGCTGGTGGCCGACTGCATGAAGGCCATGCAGGACGCGGTGGACATTCCCGTCACCGTCAAGCACAGGCTCGGGCTGGATTACGACGAATCCTATGAATTCGTTCGGGATTTCGTCGGCAAGATCTACGACACCGGGTGCCGGGTGTTCATCGCCCATGCCCGCAACGCGGTGCTCAAGGGCCTGTCGCCCAAGGACAACCGCGAGATCCCGCCGCTGCGCTACGACGTGGTGCGCCAGCTCAAGCGCGACTTTCCGGATTGCACTTTCGTGCTCAACGGCGGCCTGGCCGACGCCGAGCAATCGGTGCGCGCCGCCGGCGATTTCGATGGGGTCATGCTGGGCCGCGCCGCCTGGCATACGCCGCGCGTGCTGTCCGAGATTTCCCTGCAGCTGTGGCCGTTCCTGCGGCTGCCCAGCGATGCGCAGGTGGTCGACGCCATGACCGAATACGCCGCGCGCCAGGTCGCGCGCGGCGTGCCGCTGCGCGTGATGACGCGGCCCATGCTGGGCCTGGTGAACGGGCAATCGGGGGCGCGCCGGTGGCGGCGCATGCTGTCGGACCCGGCCTTGCTGGCGGAAAACCGGCCGGAACTCATATACGAGGCCTGGCGCAGCCAGCGGCATGCGCCGGATATGCGCGGCGCCGCGAGCGTCGCGGCGCCGGCGGGAGCCTGACCGGCGGCGGGCGCCGCCGGTGCAATCAGGACTTGGCCGGTTCGGCGCTTTCGGTGGGCCAGTCGCGGATGTAGGCCTTGAGCATGTTGTTTTCGAACTGCTGGGCCGCCACGATGGCCTGGGCCATGTCGTAGAAAGAAATCACGCCCATCAGGGTGGGACCGTCCATGACCGGGATGTAGCGCGCGTGCTTTTCCAGCATCAGGCGCTGCACTTCCTCGGCGCTGGTATTGGGCGAGACGCTGACCGGCGCGTCGTCCATGATGGAGCGGATGGTGGTTTCCCCGGCGTTGCCGCCATGCGCGTGCATGTGGCGGATGATCTCGCGGAACGTGAGCATGCCGGTCAGGGTGCCGAACTCCATGATGACGAGCGAGCCGATGTCCTGCTCGCTCATCGTTTGCACGGCCTGGGACACAGGCATGTCGGGCGACGCCGTATAGAGCGTATCGCCCTTGACGCGCAAAATCTCGCTGACCTTCAACATCGGTTCCTCCTGGGCGGACTACGCCCGAATACTGATTACTAATTCTTTTTCGCTTCCAGCTGCAATACCGGAGCGATTCCATTTTCAGTATTTTGCGCTTCTCCGCAGACTTCTTCCAGCGTGGGCGTATTTTGTTCGGAAAACACGGCGGCCGCGACCCGCAGTATTTCCGGGTCGTTGCGCACCCTGGACTGGTTGCGGTCGAGCAGAAAATGGTCCACCACAGGCGCCATCGAGGTCTGGCGGGCGTCGCAGGTCAGCACCCAGTTGTCCTCGGGCGTGCGCGTGGCCAGCCCCATGCCGCTCAGCGTTTCCAGCACTTCGTTGAGCTCGTCCTGGTGCAGCCGCAGCTGCGAGGCCAGCACGCTGGCCGGCAGGCCGCGCTGCTGCGCGCCGACCTGCGCCTTGCGCAGCGCGCGCAGCGCGTCCAGGGCGTCGACGAAGGTGGCGCCGGCATAGCGGTTGATCTTGCGGCGGCCCAGGCGGACCAGCGGCGCGCTGGAGGCCAGCGTGGCGCCCAGCAGCACGGCCAGCCAAGACAGGTAGATCCAGAGCAGGAAGATGGGCAGGGTGGCGAAGGCGCCGTAGATGACGGTGTAGGTCGGAAAGCGCGTCAGGTAGTAGGCGAAGGCCGATTTCATGATTTCCAGCGCGATCGCGGTCACGCAGCCGCCCAGCAGCGCGTCGCGCCACAGGACTTCGCGGTTCGGCACCACCACGAACAGCGCGGCGAATCCCAGCGCGGTCAGGACCAGCGGGATGAAGGAAATGGCCACGCTGACGATTTCCGGCACGTCGCGCACCAGCCCCAGCGACTCGCGCGCCACGAAGGAGGTGGCCCACAGGCTGGCGCCGGCCACCACCGGCCCCAGCGTGATGAGCGCCCAGTAGACCAGCGCGCGCTGGCGCAGCGGACGCTGGCGCGTGACGTGCCAGATGTCGTTGAGCGCCTTGTCGATGGTCATGATCAGCAGCAGCGACGTGATCAGCAGGAACACGCCGCCGATGGCGGTCAGGCGCGAGGCCTGGCGCGCGAACTGGTTCAGGTAGTCCATGATGTTGTCCGAAACGGACGGCGGCATCAGGCTGTTGGTCAGGAAGTCCTCGAGCGCGAGGCGGAAATCCTGGAACACGGGAAACGCGGTGAACAGCGACAGCACCACGGCCAGCATCGGCACGATGGCCAGCACGGTGGTGAAGGTGAGGCTGGAGGTGACCTGGAGCAGTTTTTCTTCGCCGGCGCGTTCAAAGGTGAAGCGGACGATGCGCCAGGCTCTCGCGCCCCATGAAGAGCGCGATGTCGGGGATCTGGAGGCCGCCGGCGCGGCGGCAGGCTCGGCGGGGCGATTCATCAGGCGATAATAGCAGCATGAACCCTGAACTCAACCCCCGCCTGCGCCTGCTCGCCTCGGTTTCGCTGTTTGCCCTGATAGTGCTTTGCGTGACCTGGGAGACCGTGGTGGCGCCGGTGCGGCCCGGAGGGTCCTGGATGCTGCTGAAGGCCTTGCCGCTGGCGTTTCCGCTGCGCGGCATCCTGCGCGGCAATCTCTATACCTACCAATGGGCGTCGATGCTGTCGCTGCTGTACCTGATGGAAGGGGTGGTGCGGGCCATGTCCGACCCGGCCGCGCTGTCGGTGGCGATGGCGTGGGGGGAGATCCTGCTCTCGACGGTTTTCTTCCTGAGCGCCATTTTCTACGTGCGGCCCGCCAAGCGGGCCGCCAGGAGGCAACGCGCATGAGCGCCCATACGCTGGCCGAGCTACGTACGGTCAATTCCTTCGCCGCCTTGCCGCCGGCTTTCTATACGCGTCTTGCGCCGCGCCCGCTGAACCAGCCGCGGCTGCTGCACGTCAATCCCGACGCCGCGCGCCTGATCGGCCTGGACCCGGCGGTGCTGGATACGCCCGAGTTCCTGAGCGTGTTTTCGGGGGCGCAGCCGCTGCCCGGCGGCGATACCCTGGCGGCCGTCTACAGCGGCCACCAGTTCGGCGTCTGGGCCGGCCAGCTGGGCGACGGGCGCGCCCACCTGCTGGGCGAGGTCGAAGGGCCGCAGGGCGCCTGGGAGCTGCAGCTCAAGGGCTCGGGCATGACGCCTTATTCGCGCATGGGCGACGGCCGCGCCGTATTGCGCTCGTCGGTGCGCGAATACCTGGCCAGCGAAGCCATGCACGGCCTGGGCGTGCCCACCACGCGCGCGCTGGCGCTGGTGGTTTCCGACGACCCGGTCATGCGCGAAACCGTCGAGACCGCCGCCATCGTGACGCGCATGTCGCCCAGCTTCGTGCGCTTCGGCTCGTTCGAGCACTGGTCCTCGCGGCGCCAGCCGGAACCGCTCAAGACCCTGGCGGACTACGTCATCGACCGCTATTACCCGCAGTGCCGCGAAATGCCGGGCGGCGCGCCGCGGGACGACGGCGTGGCCGTGCTGAACCTGCTGCGCGAGGTCACGCGGCGCACGGCGCGGCTGATGGCCGACTGGCAGGCGGTCGGGTTCTGCCACGGGGTGATGAACACCGACAATATGTCCATCCTGGGGCTTACGCTGGATTACGGCCCCTACGGTTTCATGGACGGCTTCCGGCTGGGGCATGTCTGTAACCACTCGGATACCGAAGGACGTTATTCCTGGAACCGGCAGCCGTCGGTGGCGCTATGGAACCTGTACCGCCTGGGCGGCAGCCTGCATGCGCTGGTGCCCGACGTCGACGGCCTGCGCGCGGCGCTGGACGAATTCGAGCCGGTGTTCACCCGCGCGTTCCACGAACGGATGGCCGCCAAGCTGGGCCTGGCCGCGTGGCAGGTGGAAGACGAGCCGCTGCTGGACGATCTGCTCAAGTTGATGGACGCCAACCAGGCCGACTTCACCCTGAGCTTCCGGCGCCTGGCCGATGCGCTCGCGGGCCAGCGCAGCGCATTCGAAGACCTGTTCATCGACCGCCCGGCCGCGGGCGCCTGGCTGGACCGTCTGCTGGCGCGCCATGCGCAGGACGCGCGCCCGGTGCCCGAGGTGGCGGCCGGCATGAACCGCGTCAATCCGCTGTACGTGCTGCGCAATCACCTGGCCGAGGAGGCGATCCGCGCCGCCAAGACGGGCGACGCCGGCGAAATCGATACGCTGCTCAAACTGTTGCGTAATCCCTACGAGGCGCAGCCCGGTTATGAGCGGTACGCGGGATTGCCGCCCGACTGGGCCGGCAGCATCGAAGTCAGCTGCTCGTCCTGAATATACCGAGCCGCCGTAAACTGATTTTGAAAGGACTTAGGCGAAAATACCTATTTGGAAATGGAATATCGCAGTTTTTTTCACTGCAATCATTCGTTTCCATTGTAAAAGTCGTAAGATTGTCGCCAACGGGACACTCCGGGGGCCAGCGTCCGCGGGGCATTTGTCGATACTCTTCAATATAAAGCACTCTAAATATGGCTGGCGCAGATGGTTTGCTGTGTATCGGTCTGCTTGAGGATGACGCCGATTTCCGGGAGGAACTGGCGTTAGGCTTGGGTGGCTATGGTTTTCGGGTGGCATTCGCCTGTGATAATGCGGCGGCGTTTTATCGCCGGTTGCAGGAGCAGCCGTGCGACATCGTCATACTCGATGCGCACCTGCCGGGCGAAGACGGTTTTTCCGTGGCGACCCGCCTGCGCGCCCTGAGCCCCGTCGGCATCGTCATGCTGACCGGCCGCAGTGCGCTGGAAGACCGGGTGCGCGGCCTGGAAGGCGGCGCCGATGTCTACATGACCAAGCCCGTGGACCTGCTGGAGCTCAGCTCGGTCATACGTAGCCTGGCCCGCCGGATGCGCCTGGCCAAGGCGCCGAATCCCACCGCCGCGGAAACCCGCGCCCCGGCCGACAGTTCATGGTCGCTGCAGGACGGCGGCTGGATACTGGTGGCGCCGGACGGCGCTTCCCTGCATCTCAGCGCGCAGGAGCGTACCTTCCTGATCGCGCTGATGGACGCGGCCGGCAGCGCGGTCAGCCGCCAGGTGCTGGCCGAACTGTTCCTGCCCGACAGCCCGGGCGGTTTCGAATTGCGCCGCATCGACGTGCTGGTCAGCCGCCTGCGCGCCAAGGCGCAAAGCGCCGGCCTCAAGCTGCCGGTGCTGTCCGTGCGCGGCCAGGGCTACGTGTTCGCCGCCTGAGCCGGCGGCGGGTTGGACGGCAGCGTCACGACGAAACGCGTGCCCACGCCCACCGTGCTTTGCATGGTCAGCGAGCCGCCCTGGTTCTGGCAGATGCGCCGGGCCAGGTACAGGCCTATCCCCAGGCCTTGCGTTTCCCGATGCGCGGCGCGCCGGAAATGCGCCTCGAAAATCCGCGCCTGTTCCTCTTCCCCGATGCCCGGGCCGCGGTCGGTGACCGCCACCCAGGCCATCGGCACGTCGCCCGCGCGGCTTAGGCCGGTCTCGATGCGCACCGGCTGGTTGGCCGGCGAATACTTGATGGCGTTGTGGATCAGGTTGCGCACCACGACGCAGGTCAGCGGCCGGTCGCAATAGACGGGCAGGGGGCTTTCGGCCTCCAGGATCAGCGCATGCGCGGTATCGGGCTGCATCGAGGCGACCACGTCGCGCGCCAGCGCCGCCAGGTCCGCCGACTCGCCTCGGGGCGTCCAGGCCTGCTCGCCGAGCCGGTCCTGGTTCAGCAGCTGGTCCATGAGTTCGGTCATCCGCGAGACCGAACGATGGATGCGCGCAAGGCGGCTGCCGGTGGCGTCGCCGCCGTCGGCGAGAATCATGTCCAGGGATTGGGCGGCCGCGCTGATGGTGGCCAGCGGCGCGCGCAGCTCATGCGAGATCAGCGCGTTCATCTGGCGTTGCGTATCGAGCGCGCCGGCCAGTTCCGCCAGCCGCAGTTCGCCCTGGGCGAGCTGGTCCGTGCCGGCGGCGGGCGCCGGGCCGGTGGCTGCGGGCGCGGGGGCGGGGGCGGATGCGGCGGCGGCCCGCTCGCCCATGGCGTACAGCAGCAGCGCGCCCGTCACCAGCAGCAGCCGCAGCAGTTCCCAGCCCAGATGCGCGCCGGCGGCGGTGCCGGGCCGCCCGGCGTCGCTGGCCAGCACCCAGGCCGAGACGGCATAGGCCAGCGCCATGGCCAGCATCGCCGCGTTCGCACTGGAGCCCCGCAGCGCGCGCCACAGGAACCAGGCAGCCAGCAGCACGCTGGTAATCGAGCAGGCGCCGGCTATCGTGGTGTGGACGGCGCTATTGCCGGGCCCGTAGGCAAGCACCAGCCTCAATGCGGCCAGGGTGGCCAGTGTGGTGCTGACCCAACGGCAGACCGTCGCCAGCCTGCCGGCGCCGGGCGTCTGCACCAGCGCCGGCACGGTAAGCGCGAGCAGGGCGGCGTAGGAGCCGGCTTGCAGCGCGCCGGGCGGCAGCAGCGCGGGCGTGGCGCGGTACACGCCCTCGACCAGCATGAACGCCAGGCCGGCGCCGTGCATGGCGTTGCGGGTGGAGGCCCAGGCCAGCGCGCAGGCCGCGGCGCAGGCGATCGCGACGCCGGCGGTCAGGCCCAGGCTGATGTCCGCATAGGCGGCGCTCGGCGCATGGGTTTGCGCGGCCGCGGGAAAGCACAGCGCATACAACAGCAGGCCCAGGATGGCCGGCAGGACGGGCCCGCGGATACGAAGAGGCGATACTGGCGTCAACTAGAAACCCATGGATGTTCGGCCGGGAGGTCGTGCGCTTGGGGCGAGTGTACGCGAGCGCCGCGGATCGCGTGGACGCCCAGCCCATCCAGGATGTTCTGGGTCGCGATGTCGGGCACGTCCTCCGCATAGACCTGCATGTGCAGCGTGATGGCCGTGGCGACCACGGTGGCGGCCAAGTGGCGGTTGCCGGGGCTGTGCTGCAGGCCGGCGATGAAGCTGCCGCTCAGCTTCACGTAGGACAGCGGAAACTCGTGCAGGCGTTCCATGGCGCCGAAGTGCTGCGGCAGCCGCGCCACGCCGATCCGGCCGCCGGCGTCCGTGGCGATGCGGCAGAGCTGGTGCAGGTCCGCTTCCTGTTCCACCAGCGCGGCCGCGTCGACTTCGAGGATGAGGCGCTGGGCCAGCGCCGGCCGGTCGTCCAGCATGCGTTGCAATCGGGATAGGAACGAGGGCTGGGCGAGCGAGGCCAGCGCCACGGGCACGGACAAGGCGCCCCGGCCGGCATACAGCCAGTCCAGCGCCAGCCGCACGGCCTGCACGTCGCAATCGGCCGATAGCCCGAGCCGGACCGCGGGCGGCATGAAGATGGAGGCCGGCACCGGGTCGGCGTCGGCGGTGTCGTGCAGGGTCAGGCTGGCCTCCTGGTGCAGCAGGGCGCCTGCCAGGTCGTGCAGCGGCTGCACCGTCAGCGAGAAGCGATGCTGCTCCAGCGCCGTGACCAGCGCGTCGTGCCAGCTGTATTCGCCGATGGGCGTGCTGTCGGGCGCGCGGTTGGCCGGCGTGACCTGATCGTCGTCGGCGCTCTCGGCGCACATCAGCGCGTGGTCCAGGCGGGCCAGGGTTTCGCTCATGTTGTCGTCCGGCCCGTAGGCGGCCAGCGCCATGGCCCAGCGGCACCAGCCGTGCTTGTCCATCGGCACGCGCAGCGAGCGCAGTTCGCGCCGCACGCGTTCGGCCAGCAGGCCGGCCTGCGGCGCCGACGAACGCGGCAGCAGCAGGGCGAAATCGGAGCCGCTCAGGCGGGCCAGCAGCGCGGTCTGCTGGCCGAACTCGGCCACCAGCTTGAGCAGCCGGTCCGACGAGGAGCGCAGCCACTGGTCGGCGAAGGCGCGCGACAGGTGGCGGTTGATCTGCGCCAGGTCCCGCTGGCGGAACATCAGCAGATGGCCGCCGGCCTCCGGCGCCTTGTCGGCCAGCGCCAGCCGGAACTGTTCGATGAAATAGCGGCGGTTGTGCAGGCGCGTGATGGGGTCCAGGTAGACCTCGCTCTGCAGCGATTCGATGCGGGCGTTCTGTTCCTGCACGGCGGCGGCCACCAGGCGCTGCGCGTCGGCCAGCGCCCGGTCCGTTTCGGCCGCGGCGGGCGCGCCGTCCGCCGGAGCAGCGGCCTGCGTCTGCATGCGCCGCGCCAGGTTCAGGGCGACCAGTATCCACAGCACGGCGGCGGCCACCACCAGGCCGAGGATGCGCACGCCGCTTTGCCAGAGGGTGTCGCGCGCCTGCCGCGAATCGGCCTGGACCGTGACCGTGCCCTGGGCGGCGCCGTCGGCCGTGACGAAGGCGCGCGACACGGCGGGCGCCTCTATGCCCAGCCAGGCGTTGCGCCAGTCGTATTCGCGGCCCGCGGCCTCGTCCGGCCTGGCGCGCCTTTCCAGCGTCGAGCCGTTCTTTTCATCGGTGATGCGTATCAGCGCGTATTGGCCCTGCGCATACAGCTCGTCGGCCAGTGCGGCGCGTTGGCCGGCGTCGCTGACGGAATGCGACAAGACCCAGGCCAGCATGGCCGCGCCTTTTTCACTGCGCTGCGCCAGCTGCGAGTCGAGATACCGATGCGCAGCCGCCACACCCAGCGCCTGGGCGCCGAGCAGGGCCAAACCGATCAGGATGGCGGCGATGAA
Source organism: Achromobacter sp. MUI-25009338 (assembly GCF_057359325.1). Classification (NCBI taxonomy): domain Bacteria; kingdom Pseudomonadati; phylum Pseudomonadota; class Betaproteobacteria; order Burkholderiales; family Alcaligenaceae; genus Achromobacter; species Achromobacter sp. MUI-25009338. The sequence continues at coordinate 3,806,673 of NZ_CM170627.1, read as the reverse complement.
AAGTACCCGGCGGAAAGTGGGCATGTGGTTGAAGTTTCTCTGGCTGCCCGGCTCCGGCCAGGACGCCTGGATAGGAAACGTGACACGCGTTGCTAGCACAATGACGCAGGTCTTTGTACAGTAATTCTGCATGTCACATACCGTACAGAATATTACTAAATATGCGCCACCACCGGGCAAGCTGTGCAATTATTTCGGTGCTGCGGCCAAACGCCGGCAACTATCGGGCTCTTGCGTATTAATTTTCCGGTGTTGGCTGTCGTAGTACCAGGGAGGATGCATGCCGCGGGCCGGGAGAAGCCGCTCGGGGCCATCTTTCCCGCGGCGCTAGATCAAAGTACTGTAGGAATACAAGGAAAAAGAGGTGCGTTGCCTCTGATATGTGGCGTTTTTTTGCGAAACCAATGCATAACTTAAAAAATGTTACAGCCCTTGGGTTCCTTGCCGAACCGCAACGCCAGGGGCATATGGATAGGGGGCTCCGTGCGTGAGAGTTACCTGCTCGCACTGTGCCTGGTGCTGGCAGCCGCCCTTGTGGCGATATGCCTGATCTTTGTACGCAGGGAGCGCGCGCTACGGCGCCGCCTGCGGTTCGATGAACTGACCGGCCTGCTCAGCCAGCAGGAATTGCAGCGGCGCGCGCGCGGCTGGTTCGACGGCGGCCGTTCGTGGCGCGGCGCCTTCTTCCTCGTCGGTTTCGAGCAGTATGCCGAGATCAGCGCCATGTTGCGCGCCGGAGAAGACCAGGCCCTGCTGGCGCAGGTGGCCGGCCGGCTCGGCCTGATCGCGCGCACGCTCGGGGGCGTGGCGGCGCGCACGGGGGCGGCCAGCTTCACGGTCTGCGTGCCCGACGTGGACGAGCAGGGGGCGGCGCAGGTGTCGGCCAAGCTGCTGGACGACCTGAGCGCGCCCCTGGAACTGGGCGGCCGTACCCTGGTGGTGGTATTCCGGGTCGGCGCCGCGCTTTATCCCGAACACGGACGCAGCGTCGAGGAACTGCAACGTTGCGTCCAGGTGGCGATGGTGCCGCTGAAGGCGCGCGGCGGCCCGGGCTGGAGCCTCTTCGATTTCCGCATGCTGGCCCACCAGCGCGACCAGCAGGGCCTGGAAAACGATCTGCGCCTGGCCCTGACCACGCCGGCCATGGAACAGTTCGAGCTGTATTACCAGCCGGTCTGGGACAGCAGCACGGGCGTGGTGCAGGGATGCGAGGCGTTGTTGCGCTGGCATCATCCCGTGCTGGGCAGCGTGTCGCCGGCCGTGACCATCGAACTGGCCGAGCGCAGCGGGCTGATCGTGCCGCTGGGGGCCTGGATTCTGGAACGCGCCTGCACCCAGGCGGCGCAATGGCCGGCGGCATGGCGCGTGCACGTGAACCTGTCGGTCAGGCAGATGAACGAAGGCGGCCTGGTGGACCTGGTCTCCAGGGCGCTGGCCGGCGCCCGGCTGGAGCCGCGCAAGCTGGTACTGGAGATCACGGAATCGCTGTTCATCCTGCACTACGAGCAGCACGTGAAGGTCTTGAACGCGCTGCGCGCCATGGGCGTGGGCATGGCGCTGGACGACTTCGGCTGCGGCTATTCCAGCCTGAACCACCTGCGCTCGCTGCCGATAGACTGGGTCAAGATCGACCGCAGCTTCATTTCCGCGCTGGAGTCGGACGCCGGCAGCCGCGAGGTCGTGTCCGCGCTGTTCGGCCTGTGCCAGGCGATGCACCTGCCGGTGGTGGCCGAAGGCGTCGAAACCGAGGGCCAGCGCGAGATCCTCAAGTCGCTGGGATGCCGGGTCATGCAGGGCTACCTGCTGGGACGGCCCGCGCCGGCCTCGGAAATCCAGGCTTTGGCCTCCGCGGTGTCATAATCGGGGTTGCTTGCAAACCGACTCCGCTGACTCCTTATGCCCGGCAACACCTTAGGTACTCTCTTTACCGTCACCAATTTCGGCGAATCCCACGGCCCCGCCATCGGCTGCGTCGTCGACGGCTGCCCGCCCGGATTGCCCCTGGAGGCCTCCGACATCCAGCTGGAACTGGACCGCCGCCGTCCCGGCACCTCGCGCCACGTCACGCAGCGCCAGGAAGCCGACCAGGTCGAGATTCTGTCGGGCGTGTACGAAGGGGTGACGACGGGCACGCCGATCGGCCTGCTGATCCGCAACACGGACGCGCGCAGCAAAGACTACTCGAACATCGCCGACACCTTCCGGCCCGGCCATGCCGACTACACCTACTGGCGCAAGTTCGGCGTGCGCGATCCGCGCGGCGGCGGACGCTCGTCGGCGCGCCTGACCGCGCCCACCGTGGCCGCGGGCGCCATCGCCAAGAAGTGGCTGGCGCAGCAGTACGGGGTGCAGGTGCGCGGCTACATGAGCCAGCTGGGCCCGATCTCCATTCCTTTCGTGTCCTGGGACGAAGTCCCCAACAATCCGTTCTATGCGCCCAATGCCGGGATCGTGCCCGAGCTCGAAGCCTACATGGACCAGCTGCGCCGCGACGGCGACTCCATCGGCGCGCGCATCGAGGTGGTGGCCGAGAACCTGCCGGCGGGCTGGGGCGAACCCATTTACGACCGACTGGACGCCGACATCGCGCACGTGATGATGGGCCTGAACGCGGTCAAGGGCGTCTCGATCGGCGCCGGCTTCGACAGCATCGCCCAGCGCGGCTCCGAACACGGCGACGAGATCACGCCCGATGGTTTCCTGAGCAACCACGCGGGCGGCGTGCTGGGCGGCATTTCCACCGGCCAGCCGGTGACCGTGTCGCTCGCAATCAAGCCGACCTCCAGCATCCGGGTCGAGCGCAAGTCGGTGAACCGCGCCAACGAACCGGTCCAGGTGCAGACCCTGGGCCGCCACGATCCTTGCGTCGGCATCCGCGCCACGCCCATCGCCGAGGCGATGCTGGCGCTGGTGCTGATCGACCACGCCCTGCGCCATCGCGCGCAATGCGGCGATCCGGTCTGATACGCTGGCGTTCCCCGCAATACGTACTTCGAATACCTGGAGGCCGACATGATCCGGAAACGTTTCCCGCTGCGCCAGGCGGGCGCGGCGCTTGCGCTGGCCGCCCTGGCCGCCCTGGCCGGCTGCACGGGCATGAACACCACCCAGTCCGGCGCCATCGGCGTCAACCGGACCCAGTACATGTCCAGCATGGTGCCTTCGCAGGCGCTGGACCAGGAAGCCAGCCAGCAATATGCCGACATCGTCAAGCAGGCCAAGGCCAAGGGCCAGCTGGACCGCGACGCCCAGCAGCTCGCGCGCGTGCGTGCGATTTCGCAACGGCTGATCGCGCAGACGCCGGTGTTCCGGCCGGACGCCGCAAGCTGGAACTGGGAAGTGCACGTGCTGTCCAGCGACGAAATCAACGCCTGGTGCATGCCGGGCGGCAAGATCGCCGTCTACACCGGCCTGATCTCCAAGATCAAGCCCACGGACGACGAGCTGGCGGCGGTGATGGGCCATGAAATCGCCCACGCGCTGCGCGAACATGCCCGCGAGCGGGTGTCGCAGCAGATGGCGACGAGCCTGGGATTATCGGTGCTGTCCATCGCGACGGGCTCCAGCGTGGCTTCCGACCTGGGCGGCCAGCTTACCAACGTGATGTTCACGCTGCCCAACAGCCGCACCCACGAAACCGAGGCCGACCGCATGGGCGTGGAACTGGCGGCCCGCGCCGGCTTCGACCCGCGGGCCGCCGTGACGCTGTGGCAGAAGATGGGCGCGGCCGACCAGGGCAGCGCCCCGCCCGAGATCCTGTCGACCCACCCGTCGGCAGCCTCGCGCATCGCCGACCTGCAGGCCGCGGCGCAGCAGGTGCTGCCGCTGTACGAACAGTCCAAGGGCAAGGCCGCCGCGCGCTGAGCGCGGCCGGCGCCGCGGGCCGCTTCAGGCCCGGCCCGCGGCGATCCTGACGCCGGGGCCGCGCATGATGCCTATGCCCAGCTCGGCCAGGATGCGCTGCGTTTCGGCGTCGGGTACATCCTCGGCATAGACCGCGATATTCAGCCTGCGCGCCGTTTCCAGTACCGACGCGGTCAGCTGCTGGCTGCCGGGGCTTTGCGACATGCCGCCGACGAAACCGCCGCCCAGCTTCACGTAGGACAAGGGCAGGGTGTGCAACTGCGCCACCGCGCCGAACTGCTGCGCCAGGCGGCGCACGCCGATATGCGCGCCGAACTCCGAGGTCACCCGCGCCAGCGTGGCGATCTGTTCGTGGCATTCCACCAGGCCGTGGGCGTCGATTTCCAGGTACAGCCGGCTCGCCAACGGCCGGTGCTCGGTCAGCATCAGGGCCAGCTGGCGGAAGAATTTCTGGCCGCGCAGCGAGGGCAGGGCGACCCGCACGGCCAGTTCGCCGGGATTGGCGGCCAGCCAGTCCAGGCCCAGGCTTACCGCTTCCAGGTCGCAATCCGCCACCAGGTCCAGCCGCACCGCCGGCGGGATGAACAGCGTCGCCGGGATCGGTTCCTGGTCGGCGGCGGTGCGCAGCATCAGCATGGCCTCCACGCGCACCGGGCTGCCGTCGGTGGCCTTCAGGGTTTCCGGGGCCAGCTCGAAACGATGTTCCTCCAGGGCGCACAGAATCGCGTCCTTCCAGGCGCGTTCGCCGGATTCGGAAGGCGTGTGCATGTCGGTCGCGCCCGCGATCACGACCTGGTCGTTGCCGGCGCTTTCGGCCCGCATCAGCCCGAAATCCAGCCGCGCCAGCACCGGCCCGGCCTGATGGCCGTGGCCGTAGTCGGTGATGGCCTGGGCCCAGCGGCACAGGTGGCCTTCGCCGACCGGGATGCGCGAGGCATGCAGGTCGGCGCGCACCTGTTCGGCGATCATCATCGCCTGCGGCGCCGCGCAGCCGGGCAGCAGCAGCGCGAAATCCGATCCGTTCAAGCGCGCCAGCAGCGGCGTGGCCACGTGCATGCGCCGCAGCGTGCCGCCGATGCGCTCGCAGGTCGTGCGCAGCCACTGGTCGATGAATTCGCGCGGCATGTGGCGGTTCAGGTCGGCCAGGTCGCGCTGGCGGAACACCAGGATATGGCCGCCATCGACGGCGCGTCCGGCCACGGCCTGCGGCATTTCCAGCGCGCGGCGGAATTCGTTGACGAAGTACTTGCGGTTGGGCAGGCCGGTGACCGGGTCCTGGTTCAGTTCGACCTGCAACGATTCGATGCGGGCGTTCTGTTCTTCGACGCTGGCATAGACACGCTCGCGCGTCTGGTTCAGGGCCTGCACCACGCCGGACAGCTCGGGCACGCGCGCCTGCACCTGGCCGGCCGGCGATTCCTGGCCGATGCGGCGCACGTGGTCGCTGATCTCGCGCAGCAGCCGATTCTTGATCCAGCCCACCAGCAGAAAGGCGAACACGGCCCACAGAATGCCCGCGCCCACCACCAGGGCGATCATCTTCAGGCTGCTGCGCCACAGGGCTTCCCAGGCGTAGGCGTCGTTGGCCACCAGCGTGACCTCGCCGATCTGGCGCCAGCCGTCGCTGACCGCATGCGTGGCCGGCTCCGCGTTCAACGGGGCCAGCGCCCGGAACCAGGCTGGCACCGAGGCCGCGGTGGCGGTCGACTGGCGTTCGATCAGGACCTTGCCTTCGGGATCGGACAGGCGCACCAGCGAAAAATGGCCGCCGTCATATAGCGCCGACACCAGCAGTTCCTGCACCACGGGATCGTTGTTGGCCGGCTGCGACAGCGACAAGGCCAGCGAGACGGCCGCATCGGTGCTCTGCACCTTCAACTGGCCGGAGAGGTATTCGCGGGCCGAGTTGACGCTTAGCGCCAGCGTGCCCAGCAGGATGACGCCGATTGCGAGAGTGACGCTGAGAAGTAGCTGTCTAAGTATGGACATGGTCTTATTTTCCGTACATCACGGGCGCAAACCTTCCCGTTGCATGCGTTGTAGTAGATCACGCCAGCGGCTGAGGCGGTCAACCGGGGCGGCGGGTTTGCCGTCGACATACACGCCGTCGGCATTGAAACTGAACACCGGCGTCAGATCGCGGCGTTGCGTGGCCGGCAGGATGGTCGAGACCAGGCTGTCCAGCACCAGCGGCACGGCGTTGGGGGTCTCGTAGTAGCCAAGCACCATGTGGGCGATCTGGCTGCTGCTCGCGGGTCCGCCGATGCGCGCCCGCACGTAGATGAAGCGCAGCTTGTTGGCCGGCACGCCCAGCTTGAGCAGCGTGAAGTACTTGCCGATGACGTAGTCTTCACAGTCGCCGGCTCCCTTGCCCAGCGATTCCAGCGGCGTGGCCCAGTAGTCGGTCTGACGCCAGATGACACTGTCTTCGCCCGAGAGCAGGCTGCGGTTCCAGAAATCGTTGGCCATCGCGAGCGCGTCGCGCGCCTGGGCCGGCGGCGGGCTGCGCAGCAAGGCCAGCCACGAATCCACCGCGCGCGCGCCCTTGGCGCCATAGCGGCTGGCCGACAGGCTTTGCAGCTTGCCTGCGTCGATCTCCAGGGCGGAACTGCCGCTCCAGGTGCAGGCCAGACACAACAAAGCCCATCGACACAATTTCAGCGCGGGGCGGAAACGGGGAGACGACGGCATGCAGCGGATTTTCACATGTTTCCGAACATTTCAGGTGAAATGGACGAAAAAATGTGCCGTTGGCGGCAGAGCCGCCGCGCGTCCCCGCGCCGCATGGATTCAGGCGTGATCGACGATCAGCTTGTCCTTGCGCAACAGGTCGTTGATGATGGCCTGGTTATTCAGGATCTGACCGTTGGCTCCGTGCGTGAGATCGACGTTCTCCAGCACGATCTTCTGGTCGGCGCCCTGGCTGGCGAGCTGGCCCCGGGTATTGATCTCGATGAGCGTGCCGCCGCCGGCGTCGGCTGGATTCTGCCTGAAGCTCAGGTACTGGGTCAGGGTTGCGTCGCTTTCCCCGACCAGCAGATCCTTCAGGTCCAGGACGTCGCCGCCCTCGGCGGGTTTCAGGATCGAGAAGTCCTTGACCGTATCCACGGCAGGCGCGGCGGTGCTGCCCTGGTCGCCCAGTTCCCACTTGAAGGTGTCGCAGCCCGGGCCGCCCACAAGCGTGTCGTCGCCGCGCCCGCCATGCAGCACGTCGTCGCCGACGCCGCCGTACAGGAAGTCGTCGCCAGAACCGCCGGCCAGCGTATCGTCGCCGGCCGAGCCGTAGCTCACGGCGTCCACGCGTATCGTGATGTCGCTGCTGCGTTGATAGGTGTAGGCGCTGCCGCCGTCGTCGTGGCCCTGGATCGTCATGCTCACTTCCAGGTCGAGCGCCCCGGAAAAGCCCTCGGCCGGTTTCAGCGTCAGCGTGGCCAGGTTCCAGCCCTTGACCTCCACCGAACCCTGGCCTTCCGTGGCAGTGAAACTGTGGCCCTGGCCATCGCTCAGCACGAACCCGGCCAGCAGGTTGCCGATCGCGATGCCGGCGATCCGCTCGCCGCCGGCCAGCGGCAGACGAACGGAATCGGTCTGGATCTGCGACAGCCTGATCGTGGAATTCACCGGGGCTTCGTTATAGCCGTAGACCTTGTAGTGGCCGGCGCCCTCGGTGCCGATCAGGCGGCCCACCGTGAAGCCGGAATCCTCGGCGGCCAATTGTTTCCTGGCGGCCTCGAAACTCGGGAAGAACTTCAGGGCCTTGCCCGGATTGCTGCTGTTTTCCACCCAGACATTGAACATGCCCGGGCCGTTCTGGTTATGCAGGAACATGTCCAGCGTATACAGGCCGCTCTCCGTCGGGGTAAAGGTGAAGGCCTTGACCGTGGCATGGTCGCTGCCCCAGCGCAGGTCCACCACCTGGCCGCCCATGTTGCGGTCGCCCAGCACCACGCGCAGGCTGTCGTCGCCCTGGGCATGCACGGTATAGGTGTCGCCGGCGCGCAGGTAGATCACTCCTTGCGCGTGCACGGCGGTGCCGCCCTGCACATTTCTCCAATCCGAGGCGCCGTCCGCGTTCGGGTCCTTGGCCATCAGATCCTGGACCAGATACTCGCTCGTTTCGGGATGATCTCCCACGAAATAAATGCTTCCATACTTGTGGCCGCGGCCGAAGCCTATCGGATTGCTGGAACGGTATCCATTGCCGTCCGGATCGACGGCCATCAGGCGCTTGATCATGGCTTCCAGCTCGTTGGACGGCGCGCCGTCGCCTTCTTCAGGGCTGCTGTTTTTCAGGCGGTCCAGGATCTCGTTGACCGTCTTGTCCGACTCGGAGAGATCGCGGTCTTTGACTGCCCACACCTTCAGGTTCAGGCCCTCGTTGCTCAACGCCGGCCGCGGCGCATACAGCGGCAGGTCGTCATCATGGACGACGACGCTAGCCGGTCTGGCGTCCGCGCCCACGCCGCCGCGCAGGGCCGGGCTTGCGCTGGCCTCGCCCAGCGACAGGATCAGGTCCTTGTTGCCCTCGACCACGCGATCGTCGGCCAGGGCGGCCGTCACAGTGGCGCTGGACCGGCCTGCTTCGATCGTGACGAAGCGGGGCAGACTGCCGGTATCGCCATCGTTTGCGGCCGCGCCGCTCCAGTTCAGGGCCACCGTGACGGAGTGCCCTTCAGGCACCTTGGCCGCGTTACCGTGCCTGTCGACCAGCGAAACCGTGTAGGAAACCGATCCGTCTGCCTCGCTCACATGGGCCTGGTCGGACTCGACCTTCACCTGCAGAGGGGGCGCGCCGTTATCGTAGCCGTTCAGCTCGATGGTGATATGGCCCTGCTGGCGATCGCCGTCGGCGTCGGTGACGGTGTAGGGGTAAGTCAGCTGCTTGCGTCCGACCTGAAATTCGTTATAGGCCTGGCGGCTCATCTCGAAAACGTAATGGCCGTTGGAGGCGACGATCAGCCGGCCGTATTCATTCAGGATGACCGTCGAGCCGTCGGAGCGCCTGACGCCTTTGTCCCATTGCACGGAGCCCGCGCCATCGCCGCCGTAATGCCAGCCCGGGGTGCCGGCATCGAACAGATTTCCTTCGACCGTGGGCAACGGGTCGGTCGAAGACACGGAGACGAACAACTCGAATGCGTTGCCCTTGTTTTCCTTTGTATTGAACGTAGTCACCGGATTGCCGTTCCTGTCCTTGAATCCCAGGATGTCCAGTACATAGGTCCGGTCGCCGACCTGGAACGTCTGTTGGCGGGTGGCGTTGGATATCCAGACGATATCGTCGACATATCCGCTGCCCCCGCCCGCGTTATTCAGGGTTTCCGCGTGATGCAGCTTGATGGTGTGGCGGATCACCTGCTCGGCCCCATCGATGGTCAGCCGCAAGGCAATATCCAGATCCACCGATGTAAGGTTGCCGGTTCCCTGGTTCACGACGACGGAGTTGCTGTGAGCAAAGGTTCCGATCCGGATGGGCGCGCCCAGCGGATCGATCGAACCGCGTAGCGCTTCGTTATCGAAGAAGGAGTAGCCGGACCGGTAGATGTTGGCCGGCGTACCCCAGGTAATGACGTCTATCCCCGGGTCCGAGTCATTTTGCACCTGGTCCTGGATCGTTCCGTTCGTCAGCCTCCAATTGCTGAATCCGGTTTCCAGGCCGCCGATGCCGACATGGCTGACCGGTACGTCCAGGGTGGTGGCACGAACGGGATTGCCGGCCGGCATGTCGTCTTCGATATTGACCGTGATCTTGCCGGTGCTGCTGGCGCCCTGGGTGTCGGTAACCTTGACGCCGACGTCAAACGACAGCACGTCCTCGGCGCCCGGATTCCGGTGGTCCACCGGGGCCTGCAGCGCCACCGCATACTTGCCCTGGTTGTCGACGGTGACGCTGATGACCGTCTTGCCGTCGGCCGCACCGGTCAAGGTCTGGCCGTCCTCGGCCAGCGTCCAGGCCACGGGCCTGCCGCCGGAGACCAGAACCCCGTCGGCCGGCGCGACCAGCGAGACGCCATAGCCGGCCGCGGCGCCTTGGCCGCTGATCGACAACTGGCCGGTCGCGGTGCGCGCATCGGTGGTATCCGGCGTGCCCTGGTCATCCGCAATGCCGCCGGCCAGGCCTTCCTCGGACACGGATGCGCTTGCATCCTGGACTGCGGGGGGCTGGTAGGCATCCACGATGACGGCGCGGCCGGTGTCTGCGATGCCTTGAGGCAGGTCGGTTCCGCTGCCGGTCTTGCCTCTCAGCTCGGCCTCCAGCACCAGAGTCTCGCGGCCCTCGGAGACGCGGTCGGCCACGGTCTCGACGCTGATCGTGATGCCGCCCTGGACGCCGGCCGGGATGGTGAGGCTGTAGCTGCCGCCGGTATGGGACTTCACGTCGGCGGCGGCGCCGGCGACGGTGGCGGAAATCCTGCCCAGGTCCTTGGCGTCGGCGTCGCCGGCCAGCTTGAAGCTCAGTACGGTATCGGCGTCAACCGCCTTGTCCAGCTTGATCTCGAAGACCGCGCTTTCGCCTTCCTTGATGTCACCCGCGTCGGATACCGTGAGCGTGGGCAGATCTGCGCCCGGGCCTCGGTCGTCGACGATCACGGCGCGACCAGTGCCGGCGATGCCGGCCGGCAGCGTGCCGCTGGAGGTTTCGCCGGTGAGCGTGGCCGTCAGCGTCATCGGTTCGCGTCCCTCGAAGACGGCGTCGTCCACGGTTGGAACCGCGACCACGATGCCGCTCATGGCGCCGGCGGGAAGCGTGAAGCGATAGGCGCCGTCGGCGTTGGCGGTCACCTTGACGGCGACGCCGCCGATGGTGACGACGGGCGTGCCGTGATCTGCCGTTTCGGTCCGGCCATCCAGTTTGAGCGTGATCGTGGTGTCCTTGTCCAGATCGCCCGTATTGCCCAGGCTGATATGGAAGACGGCATCGGCGCCTTCGTTGACTTCTCCGGGGTCGGATACCGTGATGGTAGGCAGGTCCAGCACCGGGGTGACGGTGATGTTGAGGGTCGATCGGACGATGCTGCCTCGGTTATCGGTGACCAGGACGGTGACCTGGTCGGAACCGTTGTAATCGGGAGCGGGAGTGTATGTGTACTCTCCGGTCTGAGAATCGAGGTCGAGCGTGCCGTGTTTTGGAGGCTTGTCGAACCAATAGGTCAGCGTGTCGCCTTCCACATCGGTAGCAACGATCTTGCCCTTCAAGGGTTGGTCTTCGGCAGTCGTGAGATCGTAATCGGATACGACAGGAGAATCGTTGACGGCCGTGATGGTGACGTTGACGGTAGACGGCGTCGTGCCGCCTTGCCCATCGTCGACGAAGACGGTGAACCGGTCGGTGCCGTTGTAGTCGAGAGCCGGAGTGTAGGTGTATTGGCCCGTCTGCGAATCGAGGTCGAGCGTGCCGTGCTCCGGCGGCTGGTTGACCGTATAGCTCAGCGTGTCGCCATCCACATCGGTTGCAATGACCTTTCCCTTGACCGGCGAATCTTCGAAAGTCCGGAGGTCGTGGCCTTTAACGACAGGAACGTCATTGACGGGGGCGATGGTGATGCTGAGGGTCGATCGGACGATGCTGCCTCGGTTATCGGTGACCAGGACGGTGACCTGGTCGGAACCGTTGTAATCGGGGGCGGGAGTGTAGGTGTACTCTCCGGTCTGAGAATCGAGGTCGAGCGTGCCGTGTTTTGGAGGCTTGTCGAACCAATAGCTCAGCTTGTCGCCGTCCACATCGGTTGCAACGATCCTGCCCTTGAAGGGTTGGTCCTCGGCAGTCGTGAGATCGTAATCGGACACGACAGGAGGATCATTGACGGCAGTGACGACGATATTGACGGTCGAGGATGTCTTTCCTCCGTGGTCGTCATCGACGATGACGGTGAACCTGTCAGAACCGTTGTAATCGAGGGCGGGAGTGTAGGTGTACTGGCCCGTCTCCGAATCGATATCGAGCTGGCCGTGCTTCGGAAATTCGATGACCGTATAGCGCAGCGTATCGCCGTCCGCATCGCTTGCAATGATCTTTCCGTTGGCGGGTAGATCTTCGTAAGTCCTGAGGTCATGGCTTTCAACGACAGGAACGTCATTGACGGGGGTGACGGAGATATCGATGGTCGACTTCGTTACGCTGCCTCGGCGATCGTAGACGAAGACGGTGACCTGATCGGAGCCGTTGTAGTCGCGAGCGGGAGTGTAGGTGTACTCGCCCGTCAGATAATCGAGTTTGAACTTGCCATGCTTCGGAGGTTCGTAGAACCGATAGTGCAGCGTGTCGCCGTCCACATCGGTCGCAACGATCTTGCCATTGATGGGCTGATCTTCGAGCGTCGTGAGATCCAGGCTTTCCACGATGGGGGCATGGTTGACGGCGGAGACGGTGACGTTGACGGTCAACGGCGTCTTGCCGCCGTGGTCGTCATCGACGAGAACAGTGAACTGGTCGGCGCCGCTGTAATCGGCATCCGGCGTGTAGATGTACTCGCCCGTCAGCCGATTCAGGTCGAGCTTGCCGTGATTCGGACGTTCGGAAGCCAAATAGCTCAGCGTATCGCCGTCCACATCGCGTGCAATGATTTTTCCCTTGGCCGGCAGACCTTCGTGAGTCCTGAGATCGTGGTTTTCAACAACAGGCGCGTCGTTGACGGGGGTGATGGTGATGTCGGCGGTAGACACCACCAGGCTGCCTCGGCGATCATCGACGAAGACAGTGAAGCGGTCGGAGCCGTTGTAATCAGGCGCGGGAGCGTAGGTGTACTCACCTGTCTGCGAATCGAGGTCGAGCTTGCCGTGCTTCGGAGCCTCCTTGACCGTATAGATCAGCGCGTCGCCATCCGCGTCGGTTGCAACAATTTTTCCTTTGAGGGGCTGATCTTCGAGCGTCGTGAGATCCAGGGTTTCAACGATGGGGGCATGGTTGACGGCGGAGACGGTGACGTTGACGGTCAACGGCGTCTTGCCGCCGTGGTCGTCATCGACGAGAACAGTGAACTGGTCGGCGCCGCTGTAATCGGCATCCGGCGTGTAGATGTACTCGCCCGTCAGCCGATTCAGGTCGAGCTTGCCGTGATTCGGACGTTCGGTAACCAAGTAGCTAAGCGTATCGCCGTCCACATCGCGTGCAATGATTTTCCCCTTGGCCGGCAGACCTTCGTGAGTCCTGAGATCGTGGCTTTCAACGACAGGCGCGTCGTTGACGGGGGTGATGGTGATGTCGGCGGTCGACACCGCCAGGCCGGCGTGGCCGTCGTTGACGAAGACGGTGAACCGGTCGGCGCCGTTGTAATTGGGCGCGGGAGCGTAGGTGTACTCGCCCGTCTGTGAATCGAGGTCGAGCTTGCCGTGCTTCGGAGGCTCTTTGATCGTATAGAGCAGTGTGTCGCCGTCCACGTCGGTTGCAACAATTCTGCCGTTGAGGGTCTGATCTTCGGCTGTCGTGAGCTCGTAATCGGGAACGACGGGACGATCGTTGATGGTGCCGATGATGATGTTGAAGGTCGACGGCGTCTTGCCGCCGTGGCCATCGTCGACGAGGATGGAGAATCGGTCGGTACCGTAGTAATTGAGGGCGGGCGTATAGGTGTACTCGCCCGTCAGCCGATTCAGGTCGAGCTTGCCGTGCTTAGGAGCGTCGGTAGTCAAGTAGCTCAGCGTATCGCCGTCCACATCGCTTGCAATGATTTTTCCCGTGATGGGCAGGTCTTCGAAAGTTGTGAGCTCGCGTTGTTTGACAACGGGAGCGTCATTGACGGGAGTGATGGTGATGTCGGCGGCCGATACCACCAGGCCGCCTCGGCGATCATCGACGAAGACAGTAAACCGGTCGGAGCCGTTGTAGTCGGGAGCGGGAGTGTAGGTGTACTCGCCCGTCCGCGAATCGAGGTCGAGCTTGCCGTGCTTCGGATCCTCCTTGACCGAATAGATCAGCGTGTCGCCGTCCACGTCGGTTGCAACAATTCTGCCCTTGATGGGTTGATCTTCGGCAGTCGTGAGATCGTAATCGGACACGACAGGACGATCATTGGTGGCGCCGATGATGACATTGACGGTCGACGGCGTTTTGCCGCCGTGGTCATCGTCGACGAAGATGGTGAATTGGTCGGTGCCGTAGTAGTCGAGAGCGGGCGTATAGGTGTACTCGCCCGTCAGCCGATCCAGGTCGAGCGTGCCGTGTTTAGGAGGGGCGTCGATCGTATAGCGCAGCGTATCGCCGTCCACGTCTGTCGCAACGATCTTGCGCATGACGGGCTGATCTTCGTGAGTCCTGATATCGAGTTGTTTGACAACGGGAGCGTCATTGACGGGAGTGATGGCGATGTTGACGGTCGATGGGGTCTTGCCGCCGTGGTCGTCATCGACGAGGACGGTGAATTGGTCAGAACCGTTGTAGTCGGGACTTGGGGTGTAGGTGTACTCGCCGGTGGCCAGGTCGAGGTCGAGTTTTCCGTTTTTTGGCGGCTCAGCGATCGTATAGCTCAGCGTATCGCCGTCCGCGTCGGTCGCGATGATCTTGCCCTTGACGGGCTGGTCTTCGTCGATCGTGATGTCGACGCCTTCGACGACCGGCGCGTCGTTGACGGCGGTGACGGTGACGTTGATGGTCGATGTTGTCTTGCCGCCGTGATCGTCATCGACGAGAACGGTGAACTGGTCCGGGCCGTTGTAGTCCGGTTTTGGGGTGTAGGTGTACTCGCCGGTGGTCAGATCGAGCTCGAGTTTTCCATTTTTTGGAGGCTCGGCGATCGTATAGCTCAGCGTATCGCCGTCCGCGTCGGTCGCGATGATCTTGCCTTTGATGGGCTGGTCTTCGTCGATCGTGATGTCGACGCCTTCGACTACCGGCGCGTCATTGACGGCGGTGATGGTGATATTGACGGTGGATGTCGTCTTGCCGCCGTGATCGTCATCGACGAGAACGGTGAACCGGTCAGGACCGTTGTAGTCCGGATTGGGGGTGTAGGTGTACTCGCCGGTGGTCAGATCGAGCTCGAGTTTTCCATTTTTTGGAGGCTCGGCGGTCGTATAGCTCAGCGTATCGCCGTCCGCGTCGGTCGCGATGATCTTGCCCTTGACGGGCTGGTCTTCGTCGATCGTGATGTCTACGCCTTCGACGACCGGCGCGTCATTGACGGTGTTGATGGTGATATTGACGGTGGATGAGGTCTTGCCGCCGTGATCGTCATCGACGAGAACGGTGAACTGGTCTGGGCCGTTGTAGTTTGGTTTTGGGGTGTAGGTGTACTCGCCGGTGGTCAGATCGAGCTCGAGTTTTCCGTTTTTTGGAGGTTCGCCGATCGTATAGCGCAACGTGTCGCCGTCCGCATCGGTCGCAACGATCTTGCCCTTGAAAGGCTGGTCTTCGGTAACCGTCAGCTCCGCGCCTTCGATGACCGGTGCGTCATTGACGGCGGTGATAGTGATATTGACGGTGGATGAGGTCTTGCCGCCGTTGCCGTCATCGACAAGGACGGTGAACTGGTCTGGGCCGTTGTAGTCCGGATTTGGGGTGTAGGTGTACTCGCCGGTGACCAGATCGAGTGTGAGATCTCCATTCTTTGGAGGCTCGCTGACCGTATAGCGCAACGTATCGCCTTCCGCGTCGGTCGCAACAACCTTACCCTTGAAGGGCTGGTCCTCGGTAACCGTCAGGTCCGCGCCCTCGATGACCGGTGCGTCATTGACGGCGGTGATGGCGATATTGACGGTGGAGGAGGTCTTGCCGCCGTTGCCGTCATCGACGAGAACGGTGAACTGGTCAGGGCCGTTGTAGTCCGGATTGGGGGTGTAGGTGTACTCGCCGGTGGCCAGATCGAGCTCGAGGCTTCCATTTTTTGGGGGTTCGGCGATCGTATAGCGCAACGTATCGCCATCCGCGTCGGTTGCAACAACCTTGCCCTTGATGGGCTGGTCTTCGTCGATCGTGATGTCAACGCCTTCGACGACCGGCGCGTCGTTGACGGCGGTGACGGTGACGTTGACGATCGATGTTGTTTTGCCGCCGTGATCGTCATCGACGAGGACGGTGAACCGGTCAGGGCCGTTGTAGTCCGGATTGGGGGTGTAGGTGTACTCGCCGGTGACCAGGTCGAGGTTGAGTTTTCCATTTTTCGGAGACTCGCCGATCGTATAGCGCAACGTGTCGCCGTCCGCATCGCTCGCGATGATTTTGCCTTTGATGGGCTCATCCTCGGCAATCGTGATATTGGCGCCTTCGACCACCGGCGCGTCATTGACGGCGGTGATGGTGATGTTGACGGTGGACGAGGTCTTGCCCCCGTGATCGTCATCGACAAGAACGGTGAACCGGTCCGGGCCGTTGTAGTCCGGATTGGGGGTGTAGGTGTATGCGCCGGTGGTCAGATCGAGCTCGAGGTTTCCATTTTTCGGCGGTTCGCCGATCGTGTAGCGCAACGTGTCGCCATCCACGTCGGTCGCAACGATCTTGCCCTTGATGGGCTCATCCTCGGCAATCGTGATATCGACGCCGTCGACCACCGGCGCGTCGTTGACGGCGGTGACGGTGACGTTGACGGTCGATGTCGTCTTGCCGCCGTGCTCGTCATCGACAAGGACGGTGAATTGATCGGGACCGTTGTAGTCCAGGGAAGGGGTGTAGACATATGTCCCGGTGAGCGGATCGAGATCAACGTTGCCGTGCTTCGGATCTTCGGCAACCGTATAGCGCAGCGTATCGCCATCCGGATCGGTCGCAACAATCCTGCCCTTGAAGGGCTGGTCTTCGGCAACCGTCAGGTCCGCGCCTTCGACGATCGGCACGTCATTGACGGCGGTGATGGCGATATTGACGGTGGATGAAGTCTTGCCGCCGTTGCCGTCATCGACGAGAACGGTGAACTGGTCAGGACCGTTGTAGTCCGGATTTGGGGTGTACGTGTATTCGCCGGTGACCCGATCGAGTGTGAGATCTCCATTCTTTGGAGGCTCGCTGACCGTATAGCTCAACGTATCGCCTTCTGCGTCGGTTGCGACGATCTTGCCCTTGAAGGGCTGGTCTTCGTCGACCGTGACGTCGACGCCTTCGATGACCGGCGGGTCATTGACGGCCGTGACTGTGATATTGACGGTGGAGGAAGCCTTGCCGCCCTTGCCGTCATCGACGAGAACCGTGAACTGGTCCGGGCCGTTGTAGTCCCGGTTCGGGACGTAGGTGTACGTGCCGGTAAGCAGGTCCACTTCGACCTTGCCGTGTTCCGGCGGCTGGCCGATGGTGTAGCTCAGCGTGTCCTGGTCGGCGTCGGTGGCGACGATTGTGCCGCTGAGGGGCTGGTCTTCTGCGATGGTGAGCGTGTAGTCGGAAACTTCCGGCAGGTCGTTGGCGCCGGTGACGGTTACAGTGAGCGAGGCGGTCGAGGTGGCCTGCGACGGGTCGGCGATCGTGTACGAGATCGAGCTGACGGCGGTCTGGCCGGCGCCCAGGGGCTTGAAGTCGCCGCGCGGGTCGAATTCGTAGGATCCATCGGGACGGATGGCGAAGGCGCCGCCGTGGGAGCCGGGGACGGTGAGGCCGTTGGCTCCCATCGGCAGGCCGTTGATGGAGGCAAGCGTCAGCGGGTCGCCGTCGGGATCGCTGTCGTTGGCGAGCAGGTTGCCGCGGATGCGTTCGTCCTGCGAGCCGCTGGCGCTGTCGTCGAGCGCGATCGGCGCCGAATTGGGCGGGCCGGTTTCATCGCCGGCTCCGGCGCCGGCGCCAGGCTGGCGGGGCAGCGCGTCATTGGCGCGGGCCGGATTGGGGTAGGCCAGGTCCAGCGGGGTGGTGGTTTCGAGGATGCGGGCCAGGCGCACGATGCTGGTGCCGCCGCCTTCGCCGCCGCCGGCCAGCACGGCCGCGGCGGGGTCGAGCTGATCGAACGGGTCGCGGCCTTCGCGCAGCGCCGCCAGCAGGCGCTCGGTTTCGCGTCCGACCGGGGGAACGATCGCCGCCTCGGAGATGTCGGCCAGGGGCGAGTCGATTTCCGGGGACATTGCGACGTCGCGGCTTTCGCCGATCACGATCGGCATGCCGTTGCCGGTCTGGAGGGTGACCGTGGCGCCGGCGGCCGTGACGATGTCGCTGCCGATGGGAACCTTGCTGCCCTGGCGCAGCTCCGTCAAGGAGCCATCGCTATTGCGTATCCAGGCGCGGCCGGTGATTTCGTTGACGACGGCGAGGAGGGGAGTAGCCATGATGGTTCCGTTCCAGGAGTGATCCACATGGCCAGATGTTAGGGGCGATGTTCTGGGGCCAGCCCCTGTTCGCAGACGATGTCAGGGGTGAATTCGTCCGGTTGTCCTGAATGAAACCTGGTAAAGAAGAACGCCCGGCGCCTGCCTGAGTACTCAGGCAGGAAGGCCGGGCGCCAACGGATGGTCCGCGCTTGTGGATCATCCGAGGGAAGCGGCCGCGGGCCGCTTCCCGGGTGGGTGCAGCTTAGTGGTCGTTGACGTTCAGCTTCCCCTTCTGGATCAGGTCGTTGATGATGGTCTGGTTGTCCAGGAGCTGGCCGTTGGTGCCATGCATCAGGTCGACGTTCTCGAGCACGATCTTCTGGTCGGGACCCTGGCCGATTTCGCCCTTGGTGTTGATCTCGATCACCGTGTTCTTGGCGTTGTCCGGGTCCTGCTTGAAGTTCAGGTACTGGCTCAGCGTCGACTGCTTTTCGCCGACCAGCAGATCCCTCAGGTCCAGGATGTCGCCGCCGTCGGCGGGCTTGAGGATCGAGAAGTCCTTGATCGTGTCGACAGCCGGCGCGCCGACCGTGCCCTGGTCGTTCAGCTCCCACTTGAACGTGTCGCTGCCTTCTCCGCCGATCAGGGTGTCGTTGCCCTTGCCGCCGTGCAGGACGTCGTTGCCGTCGCCGCCGTACAGCGTGTCGTGCCCGTCCCCGCCGCGCAGCACGTCATTGCCCGCGCCGCCGTAGAGGAAGTCGTCGCCGGTGCCGCCGGTCAGGGTGTCGGCGCCCGACGTGCCATAGGTCACGGCATCGACGCGGATCGTGAGGTCGCTGTCACGGTTGTAGGTGTAGGCGCTGCCATCCTGATCGTGGCCCTGGATCGTGATGTCGATATTCAGGTCCAGCGCGCCGGTAAAGCCGGCGGACGGCTTGAGCGTCAGCGTGTCGAGGTTCCAGCCCTTGACGTCCACCGAGCCGTTGGCGTCCGTGGCCGTGAAGCTGTGGCCCTGGCCGTCGCTCAGCACGAAGCCGGCCAGCAGGTTCTCGACCATGATGCCGACGACATGCTCGCCGCTGGCCAGCGGCAGGTTGGCCGGGTCGACCTGGATCTGCGACAGCTTGATCTCGGCGTTCACCGGGGCTTCGTTGTAGCCGTAGACCTTGTAGTGGCCATAGCCTTCGGTGCCGATCAGGCTGCCGACCTTGAAGCCGGAGTCCTTGGCGGCCAGCTGTTCCTTGGCGGCTTCGAAGCTCGGGAAGAAGGTCAGCGCCTTGCCCGGATCGCTGCTGTTCTCGATCCAGACGTTGAACATGCCCGGGCCGTTCTGGTTATGCAGGAACATATCCAGGGTGTACAGGCCGCTCTCCGTCGGGGTGAAGGTGAAGGTCTTGACCGTGGCATGGTCGCTGCCCCAGCGCAGGTCCACTACCTGGCCGCCCATGTTGCGGTCGCCCAGCACCACGCGCAGGCTGTCGTCGCCCTGGGCGTGCACGGTGTAGGTTTCGCCGGCCTTCAGGTAGATCACGCCGTTGGCGTGGATCGCCGTATTGCCGTTGACGTTGCCCCATTGCGAACGGGCGTCGCCTTGCGGGTCCTTGCCCATCAGGTCCTGGACCTTGTACTGCCCCTCGCCGCTGTAACGGCCAACGAAGCTGGCGTCCCCGTACTTGTGGCCGCGGCCTGGGCCGATGGGGTCCCTTGAGCGGAAGCCGTTGCCGTTCGAGTCGATTTCCATCAACTGCTTGATCAGGGCTTCGAGGTCGTTGGAGTAGGCGCCGTTGCCCTCGGTGCCGCCGCTCTTGTCGAGCTTGGTCAGCACGTCGTTCACTTCCTTGTCGGTCCCCCGCGCTCCGCTCTTGGTCGCCCACACCGTCAGGTTAAGGCCCTCGTTGGTCAGGGTCGGCTGCGGCGTCTTCACCGTCACGTCATCGTCGTGAATGGTCGTGGTCGCCGGGTTCTTGTCCGCCAGAATGCCGCGGTCGAAGGCGTTGCCTCCGGTCACGTTGCCCAGCGAGAGCGACAGGCCCTTGTTGCCCTCGACCGCATGGTCGTTGACCACGCCCACGGTCACGGTGGCGCTGGACTGGCCGCCGCCGATCGTGACGGAGCCGGGCAGGTTGCCGGTGTCCGTATTGCCGGTGGCGTCGCCTTCCCACTGCAGCGCGGCGGTGATGGACTTGCCGTCCGGCACCTTGACTTCGTTGCCGTCCTTGTCGACCAGCATGACGGTGTAGGAGACCGATCCGTCGGCCTCGCTGACGTGGGCCGAGTCGGCCACGACCTTCAGGAAGACGGCCGGCCCGTTGTCGTAGCCATTCAGGTTGATGGTGATATGGCCTTGCTGGCTGTCGCCGTCGGCGTCGGTGACGGTATAGGTGTAGGTCAGCGCCTTGTTGCCGATTTCGAAGTTGTCGTAGGCCGTACGGCTCATTTCGAACGTGTAGTGGCCGTTGGCGTCGATCGTCAGCTTGCCGTACTCGTTCTCGATGACCGTCGAGCCATCGGCCCGGGTGACGCCGCCGGTCCAGGCCACCGAGCCGGCGCCGTCGGCGCCGTACTGCCAGCCTGCGACGCCACCGCCTTCGGTGCTGAACAGGTCGCCTTCGACCTTGGGCAGCGGGTCGGTGGACGATACCGTGGCATACAGTTCGAAGGAGTTGGCCTGGCCTTCCTTGGTGTGGATTTCCGTGACCAGCTTGCCGTTGGCGTCCTTGAAGCCCGGGATGTTCAGCACATAGGTGCGGTCGCCGACCTGGAAGGTCTGCTGCAGCGAGGAGTCGGA
Organism: Achromobacter sp. MUI-25009338; assembly: GCF_057359325.1. Lineage (NCBI taxonomy): Bacteria > Pseudomonadati > Pseudomonadota > Betaproteobacteria > Burkholderiales > Alcaligenaceae > Achromobacter > Achromobacter sp. MUI-25009338. The sequence continues at coordinate 3,785,867 of NZ_CM170627.1, read as the reverse complement.
GATCCGGACGATGTCGTCATCGCGGGAATCGCCATAGTTGTTCGGCGTTTCCGTATGTTCCAGCGTGATCGTGTGGTTGACGACGTGCTCGACGCCATCGATGGTGACGCGCAGCACCACGTTCAGTTCGACCGACTTCAGCGAATTTCCGGTCATCGGGAAGTTGTTGTGCGTGAACGTGCCGATCTTGAAGGTGGTGTCCAGCAGGTCGGTGGCGTTGCTGCGCAGTCCCTCGTTGTCCACGAAGGCATAGCCGGAGTACTTCGAGCCCCAGTTGGACGGCTTGCCCCAGGTGATTGCGTCGATTCCGGGATCGCTGTCGTTGTTGGTCTGGCTATTCAGCGAGCCGTTGTTTTCCAGCTTCCAGTTGCTGAAGCCGGATTGCAGGCCGCCGACGCCGATTTCGCTGACCGGCACGCCGACGCTGGACGTCGGGTTCGGGTTGTTGGCCGGCATATCGTCTTCGACGTTGACGGTGATCGTGGCGGTGCTGCTGGCGCCCAGCGCGTCGGTCACCTTCACGCCGATGCCGAACGACTGCACGTCCTCGACGCCCTTGTTCGGGTGGTCGACCGGCGCGTCCAGCTTGACGCTGTAGTTGCCCTGGTTGTCGACGGTGACGGTGATCACGGTCTTGCCGTCGACCGTGCCGGTCAGGGTCTGGTTGCCGTCGGCCAGCGTCCAGGTCACGGGCTTGCCGCCCGACACCAGGACGCCGTCGGCCGGAGCCTGCAGGCTGACCGACAGGCCCTGGTTGCCGTTGGCGTCGGAGATCTGCAGCACGCCCGAGTAGGACGTTTCGTTCGACTGGTCGACCGTGCCGTTGGAGTCCTTGATGCCGCCGGCCAGGCCTTCCTCGGAAACCGATACGTGGGCGTCGTGGATCTCGGGAGCGCTGTTCTCCGTGGCGTTGGAGGTCACGGTGAACTCGCCCGTCACCTTGTCGCCGTCGCCATCGGTGCCGGTCACGCCGACGGTGAAGTCCATCGGGCCGGCCGGGATGTTCTCCGTATAGGAACCGGTCGTGAGGAACGACATCTTGACGCCGCCGCCCGCGGTGAACTGGATCGCGTCGAAATGAGACAGCGAGGGGGTGCCGCTTTCCAGCATGTCCTTCGTGATGTGGAGGCTGCCAGTCGAGCCGTTCACGTTCAACGAGAAGGTCCTGGACTCGTTGCCGCTCCAGACCGTGACCTGGACCGTGCCCGATCCCTTGACTTCGGCCACGTTCAGGCTGAAGTCCGACAGCGCCTGCTTGAAGTCCATGCGGAAGCTCTCGCCCGCATCGAAGGAGGTGTTGCCGATGCCGAACGAGTTGCCGCTGCCGAACGAATTGGCGTTGAACGTCTTGCCGCCGCCGGCGGTCAGCGTGGCGTAGCCCAGGTCGTAGCTGGTCTGCGGGTTGTTGGTGATGCTGGAGGCCAGGTCGATCGATTCGGTCGTTCCCGGGCGGGCTTCGTGCTGGGTGACCGTATAGCCGCCGGCCGGATTCACCGTGACCGTGAAAATCTTGCTGCCGTCGGGCGAGAAGATGTCGACCGAGGATTGGCCCAGCGTGCTGGTGGTCCAGCCTTCGGGCAGCTTCCCGATGGAGGAGACGACCAGCGTGGCGCCGACGGAATCGGCGCCGGTATTGAACTCCAGCGTGCCTTGCACCGTGGAGCTGGTGTTGTCCATGGTGGTGTTGGTGATGGTGCCGAACTCGGGGCTGTCATCCTCGATATTGACCGTGATGCTGCCGCCGGAGGTGGTGTGGCCGTCGCTGACCACCACGCCGACACCCAGCTGCAGCACGTCCTCGACCGAATTCGTCGGATGATCCACCTGGCCGGACAGGGTGACCGTGTAGTCGCCCGTGTTCGTCACCGTCATGGTGATGACGGGCTTGCCCAGGTAGTCGGTGCCGACCAGGGTGTGGCCGTCGCCGGACAGGGACCAGACGACCGGCCGTCCTTGCGAGTACAGCGCCGTGTCGGCCGGCTTGACCAGCGTCACGGTATGGGCGTCGCCCGAGTCCACGTCGGCAATGATCAGCTTGCCGGAGTAGGTCGCGGCGTCCGTCGTATCGGCAACGCCCTTGTCGTCCTCCAGGCCGAGCGGCAGTCCCTCTTCGGAGATGCTGAGGATGGCGCTGGTGATCGTGGGCGCGTCGTTGGCGCCGTTGATGCTCAGGCTGAGCGTGGCGCTGGATTCATCGCCATCCGCGTCGGTGATGGTGTAGTCCAGCGTGAAGTCCAGCTTGGTGTTCGCGCCCAGCGCCTGGACGGCCGGCTTGCTGTTGTCCAGCGTGAACCGCCAGGTGCCGTCGTTGTTCAGGGTCAGCGTGCCGTACTGCTCGATCTCGGCGCGCTGCGCGTCGGAGACGTTCCAGGTCACGTCCTTGATGGCGTCGGCGCCCTTGGTGTCGTTGTCCACGACGTTGCCGCCCAGAGTGTTGACGGTGGCGTCTTCGGTGACGCTGCCGCCGTCGTCGTCGTTGGCCGTGGGTTCGGTGTCGATGATCTGGATGACGAGGTCGCCCGTGGTGGTCTTGCCCGCCACGTCGGTGACGGCGACCTGGAACTCGTCACGCACCTTGTCGTCCCCCGCGCTGTGATCGTCGGCGCCGCCCGTCTCCTGGTAGGAGTAGGTGATCTTGCCGGTGGCCGCATCGTAACCGGTGATGGTCAGGATGCCCTTGTCGGTGGTGATAACCACCGGCGTGTTGTTGGCGCCAGTAACGTCCTGGCCGCCGACGGTCACGCCACGGATGCCGGCCTCGGCCGAGACCGTGACGGAGCCGGTGACGATGTCGCCCGTGCCTTCGATCACGCTGTTGTGCGCACCGGTGACGGTGCCGTCGCTGTCCTCGGGGGTGATGACAGGCGGGCCGTCGGTCTGGCCGTTGATCGTGATGGTGATCACGGCCTCGGCGATGTCGCCATCGGCGTCGGTGATCGTGTAGCGGATGGTCTCGGTCAGCGTGTCGCCGTCGTTCAGGGCCTGGACAGCTTCCAGGCCGTTGTTCAACTGATACGACCAGGTGCCGTCGCCGTTGTCGATCAGCGTGCCGTACTTGGCATCTGCCGTGTTGATGACGGTGGTGCTGGCGTCCGCGCCCAACGTGTCGTTGGCCAGCACGTTGCCGGTGATCGGGGCGGTGGCGTCTTCCGTGACGGAAGCGACGTCGTCCTCGGCCTTGGGCTCGGTGTCGATGATCTGGACGACGAGGTCGCCCGTGGTGGTCTTGCCGGCCACGTCGGTGACTGCGACCTGGAACAGGTCGCGCACGGCGTTGTCACCGTCGCTGTGGTCGTCGGCTCCACCCGTCTCCTGGTAGGAGTAGGTGATCTTTCCGGTGGCCGCATCGTAGCCGGTGATGGTCAGGACACCCTTGTCGGTGGTGATGACCACCGGCGTGTTGTTGGCGCCGGTGACGTCCTGGCCGCCGACGGTCACGCCACGGATGCCGGCCTCGGCCGAGACCGTGACGGAACCGGTGACGATGTCGCCCGTGCCTTCGACCACGCTGTTGTGCGCACCGGTGACGGTGCCGTCGCTGTCCTCGGGGGTGATGACAGGCGGACCGTCGGTCTGGCCGTTGATCGTGATGGTGATCACGGCCTCGGCGATGTCGCCATCGGCGTCGGTGATGGTGTAGCGGATGGTCTCGGTCAGCGTGTCGCCATCGTTCAGGGCCTGGACAGCTTCCAGGCCGTTGTTCAGCTGATACGACCAGGTGCCGTCGCCGTTGTCGATCAGCGTGCCGTACTTGGCGTCGGCCGTGTTGATGACGGTGGTGCTGGCATCGGCGCCCAGCGTGTCGTTGGCCAGCACGTTGCCGGTGATCGGGGCGGTGGTGTCTTCCGTGACGGAAGCGACGTCGTCCTCGGCCGTGGGCTCGGTGTCGATGATCTGGATGACGAGGTCGCCCGTGGTGGTCTTGCCGGCCACGTCGGTGACTGCGACCTGGAACAGGTCGCGCACGGCGTTGTCGCCGTCGCTGTGGTCGTCCGCGCCACCCGTCTCCTGGTAGGAGTAGGTGATCTTGCCGGTGGCCGCATCGTAACCGGTGATGGTCAGGATGCCCTTGTCGGTGGTGATGACGACGGGGGTGTTGTTGGCGCCCGTGACGTCCTGGCCGCCGACGGTCACGCCACGGATGCCGGCTTCGGCCGACACAGTGACCGAACCGGTGACGATGTCGCCCGTGCCTTCGATCACGCTGTTGTGCGCACCGGTGACGGTGCCGTCGCTGTCTTCAGGCGTAATGACCGGCGGGCCATCGGTCTGGCCGTTGATGGTGATGGTGATCACCGCCTCGGCGATGTCGCCATCGGCGTCGGTGATGGTGTAGCGGATGGTCTCGGTCAGCGTGTCGCCATCGTTCAGGGCCTGGACAGCTTCCAGGCCGTTGTTCAGCTGATACGACCAGGTGCCGTCGCCGTTGTCGATCAGCGTGCCGTACTTGGCGTCGGCTGTGTTGATGACGGTGGTGCTGGCATCGGCGCCCAACGTGTCGTTGGCCAGCACGTTGCCGGTGATCGGGGCGGTGGCGTCTTCCGTGACGGAAGCAACGTCGTCCTCGGCCTTGGGCTCGGTGTCGATGATCTGGATGACGAGGTTGTTATCACGGCTGACGTTGGCCACGTCGGTGACCACGATTTGGAACTCATCACGCACGCTATCGTTGCCTGCACGGTGATCGTCCGCGCCGCCCGTTTCCTCGTAGGAGTACGTGATCTTGCCGGTGGCGGCATCGTAACCGGTGATGGTCAGGATGCCCTTGTCGGTGGTGATGACCACTGGCGTGGTGTTGGCGCCGGTGACGTCCTGGCCGCCGACGGTCACGCCACGGATGCCGGCCTCGGCCGAGACCGTCACCGAACCGGTGACGATGTCGCCCGTGCCTTCGATCACGCTGTTGTGTGCGCCGGTGACGGTGCCGTCGGTGTCTTCAGGCGTGATGACGGGCGGGCCGTCGGTCTGGCCGTTGATGGTGATGGTGATCACCGCCTCGGCGATGTCGCCATCGGCGTCGGTGATCGTGTAGCGGATGGTCTCGGTCAGCGTATCGCCGTCATTGAGCGCCTGCACAGCCTCCAGGCCGTTGTTCAGCTGATACGACCAGGTGCCGTCGCCGTTGTCGATCAGCGTGCCGTACTTGGCGTCAGCCGTGTTGATGACGGTGGTGCTGGCGTCCGCGCCCAGCGTGTCGTTGGCCAGCACGTTGCCGGTGATCGGGGCGGTGGCATCTTCCGTGACGGAAGCCGTGTCGTCCTCGGCCTTGGGCTCGGTGTCGATGATCTGGATGACGAGGTCGCCGGTGGTGGTCTTGCCTGCCACGTCGGTGACTGCGACCTGGAACAGGTCGCGCACGGCATTGTCGCCGTCGCTGTGGTCGTCCGCGCCACCCGTCTCCTGGTAGGAGTAGGTGATCTTGCCGGTGGCGGCGTCGTAACCGGTGATGGTCAGGATGCCCTTGTCGGTGGTGATGACGACGGGGGTGTTGTTGGCGCCCGTGACGTCCTGGCCACCGACGGTCACGCCGCGGATGCCGGCCTCGGCCGAGACGGTCACCGAACCGGTGACGATGTCGCCGCTGGCTTCGATCACGCTGTTGTGCGCACCGGTGACGGTGCCGTCGCTGTCCTCGGGGGTGATGACAGGCGGGCCGTCGGTCTGGCCGTTGATCGTGATGGTGATCACGGCCTCGGCGATGTCGCCATCGGCGTCGGTGATCGTGTAGCGGATCGTCTCGGTCAGCGTGTCGCCGTCGTTCAGGGCCTGGACGGCTTCCAGGCCGTTGTTCAGCTGATACGACCAGGTGCCGTCGCCGTTGTCGATCAGCGTGCCGTACTTGGCGTCGGCCGTATTGATGACGGTGGTGCTGGCATCGGCGCCCAACGTGTCGTTGGCCAGCACGTTGCCGGTGATCGGGGCAGTGGCGTCTTCCGTGACGGAAGCCGTGTCGTCCTCGGCCTTGGGCTCGGTGTCGATGATCTGGATGACGAGGTCGCCGGTGGTGGTCTTGCCTGCCACGTCGGTGACTGCGACCTGGAACAGGTCGCGCACGGCATTGTCGCCGTCGCTGTGGTCGTCGGCTCCACCCGTCTCCTGGTAGGAGTAGGTGATCTTGCCGGTGGCGGCGTCGTAACCGGTGATGGTCAGGATGCCCTTGTCGGTGGTGATGACGACGGGGGTGTTGTTGGCGCCCGTGACGTCCTGGCCGCCGACGGTCACGCCGCGGATGCCGGCCTCGGCCGAGACGGTCACCGAACCGGTGACGATGTCGCCGCTGGCTTCGATCACGCTGTTGTGCGCGCCGGTGACGGTGCCGTCGCTGTCCTCGGGGGTGATGACCGGCGGGCCGTCGGTCTGGCCGTTGATCGTGATGGTGATCACGGCCTCGGCGATGTCCCCATCGGCGTCGGTGATGGTGTAGCGGATGGTCTCGGTCAGCGTATCGCCATCGTTCAGGGCCTGGACAGCCTCCAGGCCGTTGTTCAACTGATACGACCAGGTGCCGTCGCCGTTGTCGATCAGCGTGCCGTACTTGGCATCTGCCGTGTTGATGACGGTGGTGCTGGCATCGGCGCCCAGCGTGTCGTTGGCCAGCACGTTGCCGGTGATCGGGGCGGTGGCGTCTTCCGTGACGGAAGCCGTGTCGTCCTCGGCCTTGGGCTCGGTGTCGATGATCTGGATGACGAGGTCGCCCGTGGTGGTCTTGCCGGCCACGTCGGTGACTGCGACCTGGAACAGGTCGCGCACGGCGTTGTCGCCGTCGCTGTGGTCGTCGGCTCCACCGGTCTCCTGGTAGGAGTAGGTGATCTTGCCGGTGGCCGCATCGTAACCGGTGATGGTCAGGATGCCCTTGTCGGTGGTGATGACCACCGGCGTGGTGTTGGCGCCGGTGACGTCCTGGCCGCCGACGGTGACGCCACGGATGCCGGCTTCGGCCGACACCGTGACGGAACCGGTGACGATGTCGCCCGTGCCTTCGATCACGCTGTTGTGCGCACCGGTGACGGTGCCGTCGCTGTCCTCGGGGGTGATGACAGGCGGGCCGTCGGTCTGGCCGTTGATCGTGATGGTGATCACCGCCTCGGCGATGTCGCCATCGGCGTCGGTGATCGTGTAGCGGATGGTCTCGGTCAGCGTATCGCCGTCATTGAGCGCCTGCACAGCCTCCAGGCCGTTGTTCAGCTGATACGACCAGGTGCCGTCGCCGTTGTCGATCAGCGTGCCGTACTTGGCGTCAGCCGTGTTGATGACGGTGGTGCTGGCGTCCGCGCCCAGCGTGTCGTTGGCCAGCACGTTGCCGGTGATCGGGGCGGTGGTGTCTTCCGTGACGGAAGCGACGTCGTCCTCGGCCGTAGGCTCGGTGTCGATGATCTGGATGACGAGATCGCCGGTGGTGGTCTTGCCTGCCACGTCGGTGACTGCGACCTGGAACAGGTCGCGCACGGCGTTGTCGCCGTCGCTGTGGTCGTCCGCGCCACCGGTCTCCTGGTAGGAGTAGGTGATCTTGCCGGTGGCCGCATCGTAACCGGTGATGGTCAGGATGCCCTTGTCGGTGGTGATGACCACCGGCGTGGTGTTGGCGCCGGTGACGTCCTGGCCGCCCACGGTGACGCCACGGATGCCGGCCTCGGCCGAGACCGTGACGGAGCCGGTGACGATGTCGCCCGTGCCTTCGATAACGCTGTTGTGTGCGCCGGTGACGGTGCCGTCGCTGTCCTCGGGCGTGATGACAGGCGGGCCGTCGGTCTGGCCGTTGATCGTGATGGTGATCACCGCCTCGGCGATGTCGCCATCGGCGTCGGTGATCGTGTAGCGGATCGTCTCGGTCAGCGTGTCGCCATCGTTCAGGGCCTGGACAGCTTCCAGGCCGTTGTTCAACTGATACGACCAGGTGCCGTCGCCGTTGTCGATCAGCGTGCCGTACTTGGCATCCGCCGTGTTGATGACGGTGGTGCTGGCATCGGCGCCCAGCGTGTCGTTGGCCAGCACGTTGCCGGTGATCGGGGCGGTGGTGTCTTCCGTGACGGAAGCGACGTCGTCCTCGGCCTTGGGCTCGGTGTCGATGATCTGGATGACGAGGTCGTTGCTGTTGCTGACGCCCGCAAGGTCGGTGACGACCACCGGGAAGCTGTCGCGCACGGCGTTGTCGCCGCCGCTGTGGTCGTCCGCGCCGCCCGTTTCCTGGTAGGAGTAGGTGATCTTGCCGGTGGCGGCATCGTAGCCGGTGATGGTCAGGATGCCCTTGTCGGTGGTGATGACCACCGGCGTGTTGTTGGCGCCGGTGACGTCCTGGCCGCCCACAGTGACGCCACGGATGCCGGCCTCGGCCGAGACCGTGACGGAGCCGGTGACGATGTCGCCGCTGGCTTCGATCACACTGTTGTGCGCGCCGGTGACCGTGCCGTCGGTGTCCTCGGGGGTGATGACGGGCGGGGCGTCGGTCTGGCCGGTGACCGTGACGGTCAGCGTGGCGGTGGTCGTGGCGCCGTCCGCGTCGACGACCGTGTAGGTGATCGAGGTGGTGGCGGTCTGCTGGTCGTTCAGGTACTGGAAGTCGCTGCCCGGGTTGAACGAGTACGAGCCGTCGGCGTTCAGCGTGAAGGTGCCGCCGTGCGAGCCGGCCACGGGCTGGCCGACGCTGGCGTCGTTGTTGTTGACCTGCGAGACCTTGATGGTGTCGCCGTCGGGATCGCTATCGTTGGCCAGCACGCCATTGCTGGCGTCGACGGTGAGCGAGGTTTCTTCGTCGGTCGTGTTCTGGTCGTCGACGGCCTTGGGCGCGGGGTTCTTGATGTCCCATTCGAAGGTCTGGCTGATCTTGGCGCCGGATGCGTCGGTCGCGGTGACGACGATCGTGTAGACGCCGTTGTTGCCGCCCTGCGAGGCCGAGGAGTCGATCTTGCCGGAGATGAGGCCGGTGACGGGGTCCAACGCCAGGCCCGGCGGCAGGCCGGTGGCGGTGTAAGTGAGGGTGTCGCCCTGGTCCACGTCCTGGAACTGCTTGGCGATGTCGACCGGGGTGATGACGTCGCTGTCGTTGTTGCTCAGGTCGCCCAGGATGACGTCCGGCGTGAGGATCGGGGCGTCGTTGCTGCCGGTGACCGTGACGGTCAGCGTGGCGGTGGTCGTGGCGCCGTCCGCGTCGACGACCGTGTAGGTGATCGAGGTGGTGGCGGTCTGCTGGTCGTTCAGGTACTGGAAGTCGCTGCCCGGGTTGAACGAGTACGAGCCGTCGGCGTTCAGCGTGAAGGTGCCGCCGTGCGAGCCGGCCACGGGCTGGCCGACGCTGGCGTCGTTGTTGTTGACCTGCGAGACCTTGATGGTGTCGCCGTCGGGATCGCTATCGTTGGCCAGCACGCCATTGCTGGCGTCGACGGTGAGCGAGGTTTCTTCGTCGGTCGTGTTCTGGTCGTCGACGGCCTTGGGCGCGGGGTTCTTGATGTCCCATTCGAAGGTCTGGCTGATCTTGGCGCCGGATGCGTCGGTCGCGGTGACGACGATCGTGTAGACGCCGTTGTTGCCGCCCTGCGAGGCCGAGGAGTCGATCTTGCCGGAGATGAGGCCGGTGACGGGGTCCAACGCCAGGCCCGGCGGCAGGCCGGTGGCGGTGTAAGTGAGGGTGTCGCCCTGGTCCACGTCCTGGAACTGCTTGGCGATGTCGACCGGGGTGATGACGTCGCTGTCGTTGTTGCTCAGGTCGCCCAGAATGACGTCCGGCGTGAGGATCGGGGCGTCGTTGCTGCCGGTGACCGTGATGACCAGCGTGGCCTTGTCCGTGGCGCCCTGGGCGTCGGTCACGGTGTAGGTGATGGAGGTGGTCGCCGTCTGGCCGTCGCCCAGGCGCTGGAAGTCCGCGCCCGGATTGAAGGTGTAGGTGCCGTCGGCGTTCAGCGTGAAGGTGCCGCCGTTGGAGCCGGCCACGGGCTGGCCCACGCCGGCTTCCTTGCCGTTGACCTGCGAGACCGAGAGCGCGTCGCCGTCCGGATCGCGGTCGTTGCCGAGCACGCCTTCGGTGCGGTGGTCGACGACCAGGACGGTGTCTTCCTGGGTGCGGCCGGCGTCATCGAGGGCGATCGGTTCGGGGTTGCCGATGGTCCAGACGAAGGTCTGCGAGACCGAGGCGCCCGATTTGTCGGTGGCGGTCACGGTGATCAGGTACTCGCCCTTGACGCCGGTGTTGGTGTGGTCGGAGGCCCAGTTGGCCAGCGTGCCGGAGAAGGTGCCGGTGGCGGTGTCGAAGGTGAGGCCGCCGGGCACGTGGTCGACGGAGTAGGTCAGCGCGTCGCCATTGTCGATATCGCTGAAATAGCCGGACAGGTCATAGCTGACCGTGTCGCCGTCCATGTTGTCGCGGTTGTCCAGCGCGATCGCCACGGGCGCATCGTTGGTGCCGGTGATCTCGACCGTCAGGGTGGCCGTGCTGGTGCCGCCTTCGCCGTCCGAAACCAGGTAGGTGATGGAGCTGCTGGTTTTCTCGCCGGCCGCCAGGTTCTGGAAGTCCGCGCCGGGGTTGAAGGTGTACGAGCCGTCGGCGTTCAGCGTGAACGTGCCGCCGCCCGAGCCGGTGACGACGCTGCCCACGCCGGCGGCGCTGCCGTTGACTTCGGTGACGGTCAGCGTGTCGCCGTCCGGGTCGTTGTCGTTGGACAGCACGCCGTTCGCGGCGTCGACGCTCAGGGTGGTGTCTTCGTCGGTCTGGCCGGCGTCATCCAGGGCGGTGGGCGCGGGGTTGGTCACGTCCCAGTCGAAGGACTGCGAGGTGGTGGCGCCGGAGGGGTCGGTGGCGGTCACGGTGACCGTGTAGACGCCGTTGTTGCCGCCCTGCGAGGCCGAGTGGTCGATGGTGCCGGTGATCACGCCCGTGTTGGGATCGATGCTCAGTCCGGGCGGCAGGCCGTTGGCGGTGTAGGTCAGCTTGTCGCTGGTGTCCGGGTCGGAGAAGTAGCCGGAGACGTCGTAGCTCACGCCGGTCTGGGCGTCGACGCCGCTGGTGCCGGAGATGGCGGTCGACACCGGGCCTTCGTTGCTGCCGGTGATCGTGATGACCACGTTGGCGGTGGAGGTGGCGCCGCTGGGGTCCGTGATGACGTACGAAATCGTGGTGGTGGTGGTTTCGCCTTCGGCCAGGTGGGTGTAGTTGCCGCCCGGGTTGAAGACGTAGCTGCCGTCGGGCTGGATGATGAAGGTGCCGCCGTTGCTGCCGTTGACGGTGATGCCGCCCGGGGTCATGGGACGGCCGCTGATCGAGACGATGGCCAGCGGGTCGCCGTCGGGATCGGAGTCGTTGAGCAGCAGGTTGCCGCGCACCAGGCTGTCCTGGCCGCCGCGGCCGGCGTCGTCGAGCGCGTTGGGCGCGTTATTGACGGTGGTGGGGGTGACGGTCGCTTCTTCGTCGTCGCCGCGCGAGCCCAGGCCCGACAGGCGGGGCAGCACGTCGTTGGCGCGGGCCGGATTGGGGTAGGCCAGGTCCAGCGGAGAGGTGGTTTCGAGGATGCGGGCCAGGCGCACGAAGCTGCTGCCGCCGTTATCGCCGCCGCCGGCCACCACGGCCGCGGTGGGATCGAGTTCGTCGAACGGGTCGCGGCCGTCGCGCAGGGCGGCCAGCAGGCGGTCGGAATCGGTGCCGCTGGGCGGGGCCACCGCGGCTTCCGAGGGATCGGCCAGCGGGCCGCCCATGTCGCCGTTCATCGCCACTTCGCGGCCTTCGCCGATCACGATCGGCATGCCGTCGCCCACCTGAAGCGAAACCGTGGCGCCCGAGGCCGTGACGACCTCGCTGCCGGCGGGCACTTTGCTGCCCTGATGCAGTTCGGTCAGGGAACCGTCGCTATTGCGTATCCAGGCGCGACCGGTGATTTCGTTGACGACTGCAGGGGTAGTGTTGGCCATGTTGGTTCCGTTTCAGGGAGTTATCCAAGATGACCAGATACTAGGTCGCGCCGGCGGCGCGGGATATTGTCCTCAAGGACAGTATCAGGAGGCGATTTTGGCGGCGCTGTCGGCGGGGGTGGAAATGCCGTGGACCAGCAGGGCGAGCTGCAGGCGGTCGGTGACGCCCAGCTTCTCGAAAACGGCCGACAGGTGGGCCTTGACCGTGCGTTCGGTAATGCCCAGGGTCTCGGCGATGGGCGCGTTGGCATGGCCGTTGGCGGCGTAGCGCGCCACCGTCATTTCGCGTTCGGTCAAGAGGCCACCGTCCCACGAGGGCGCGCCCTGGGTGCGTTCGGCCACCAGCTTGAGCAGCCGGGACACCAGGGACCTGCCCATCCAGATGCCGCCGGAGGCCACCACCTCCAGCGCCTGCGACAGGGCCGCCGCCGGCGCATAGCTGTGGCAATAGCCGTGGGCGCCCGCGCCCAGGGCTTGTGTGCCTTCTTCGTCGTTGGGGCTGGGGCTGGCCACGACGACGCGCATTTCCGCCAGGGCGGCGGTCCAGCTGGGGTCCTGCCAGGAGGGAAGCCGGGGCAGGCCGGTATCCAGCACCGCCAGCGTGCGGCCCTGCTCGCGCCAGCGCTGCAGGTCGGCAAGGCCGCGCCCGCGGGCGGCCATCCAGCGCGCCGGGTCCAGCGCGCGCCAGTGTTGCCACAACAGGTCGTCGTGCGTAATCAACAGGACAGGAACGGGTTTCATAAAGCCTTGCAGTCCTCCGTCAACGTTCGGTGAAGGCATTCGCCTTGGCGCGCAATATCGGCTTGAGCAGGTATTGCAGCACCGTGCGCTTGCCGGTCAGGATATGGACCTCCGCCACCATCCCGGGGATGATGGGCAACAGCTTCTCGCCCACGGTGCTGCGGTCCGTGCGGACGCGCACCACGTAGTAGGAATTGCCTTTCTCGTCGGTAACGGTGTCCGCGCCGATCTGCTCGACCTTGCCTTCCAGGCCGCCGTAGATGGCGAAGTCGTAGGCGGTGAACTTCACTTCGGCCTTCTGGTCGGCGTGCAGGAAGCCGATGTCGCGCGGCAGGATGCGCACTTCGAGCAGCAGGGTGTCGTCCTTGGGCACGATCTCGATGATGTCCTTGCCCGGCTGCACCACGCCGCCGACGGTGTTGTTGAACAGCGTCTTGACGGTGCCGCGCACCGGGGCGCGGACTTCGGCCAGCTTGACCCGGTCGACCAGCGCCAGCTTGCCTTCGCGCAGCGTCGACAGCTTGGTGTTGGTTTCGGACAGCTCGCTGCGGGCCTGGTTGCGGATATTGAGCTCGGCTTCCTGGATCTTGCTTTCGGCTTCCTTGATCGAGGCCTGGAAACGGTCGATCTGCGCTTCGGCGCCTTTCTGTTCGCCGCAATAGCGCGCCACGTCGCGCTGCAGGCGCAGCAGGTCGACCTCGGAGACGGCGCCGCTCTTGAGCAGCGGGCGGGTCACCTGCAGTTCGCGCGAGGTCAGGCCACAGCTGGCGGCGGCCTGGTCGCGCTTGGCGATGGTTTCGCGCAGGTCTTCCTGGCGCTGATTGAGCTGTTCGCGGGCGACGTTGACGGTGGCGTTCAGTTCGCTGGTGCGGGCCTGCCACGCATTGCGTTCCATTTCGACCAGCCCTGGCGCCTGCGCCAGTACCTCTTCGGGCGCGACGAAGGGCTCGCCCGTGGCCAGCGCCTTCAGGCGCGCCGACTTGGCCAGCAGCGACAGGTATTCGGCGTTGTTCTCGCCCAGCGACGAGGCGAAGCGGGTGGAGTCGATCCTGAGCAGGACTTCGCCGGCCTCGACCTCCTGACCGGGGCGCACCAGGATTTCCTCGACGATGCCGCCGTCCAGGCTCTGGATGATCTGCACCTGGCGCGACGGCACGACCTTGCCTTCGCCGCGGACGACCTCGTCGATGCTGCCCACGGCGGCCCAGAACAGCAGGCCGCCGGTGGCCAGCAGGCTGACCCACAGCAGGATGCGCGAGCCGCGCGCCTGGGATTCGTGGATGACCCATTCCGCATTGCCGACGTAGTCGGAGCGGTGCTGCGGCTTGTTCCGGTCGGCGCCGTCGAGCAGGCGGTCGAAAAAGAACATGAAGACGCCGCGCAGCTTGCGCCACAGGGTTCCAAACAGGCCGTGCCTGGTTTCGGCTGGGTTGTTCAGCATGCTTGCCTCAGCTTCCGCGTCCGACGCGTCCTTGACGCAGGGCTTCGACCACTTGCTCCTTGGGACCGTCGGCCACGATGTGGCCGTTGTCGATCACGATGAGCCGGTCGACCAGGTCCAGCAAGGCGGTGCGGTGCGTGACCAGCAGGATGGTCTTGGTTTCGCTGGCTTCTCCCAGGCGCTTGCGCAGCTGGGCTTCGCTCTGGTGGTCCATGTTGCTGCTGGGCTCGTCCAGCAGCAGGATGGGCGGATCGTTGATCAGGGCGCGGGCCACGGCCACCGACTGGCGCTGGCCGCCGGACAGGGACTCGCCGCGTTCGCCGATCAGCATGTCGAAGCCATTGGGATGGAGGTTGGCGAAATCCGTGACGCCGGCCAGGTTGGCGGCCGCGAGGATGCTGGCGTCGTCGGCGTAGGGCGCGCCCATGGCCAGGTTGTGCTTGAGGCTGCCGTAGAAAAGCAGCGGGTCCTGGGGCACGTGGCCGATGGCCCGGCGCACGTCGGCCGGATCGATCTGGCGCACGTCGATGCCGTCGAGCAGCACCGCGCCCTCGGTGGGCTCATACAGCGCCAGGGCCAGTTTTTCCAGCGTGGTCTTGCCCGAGCCGATGCGGCCGATGACGCCGACCTTTTCGCCCGGCTTGAGCTTGAACGAGACCTTCTTCAGCGCCGGCTGCGCCGCGCCCGGATAGGTGAAGCTGACGTCGCGGAATTCCAGCCCGCCGTGGAACACGGGGCGGTGCAGGAATTCGGCATTGGCGGGGCGTTCGACCGGCAGCTTCATGTAGTTGTCGATCGAACCCAGCGACGTGCGCGCGTTCTGGTACTGCATGAGCAGGCCGGCGACCTGCCCCAGCGGCGCCAGGCAGCGGCCCGCGATCATGGACGCGGCGATGATGCCGCCCATGGAGATGGCGGACTCCTGCGCCTGGTAGACGCCGATGATCACGACCGAGATCGACACCATCTGCTGCACGGCCTGCACGAAACCGACCGTGGACGAGGAGATCAGCTTGAGCTTGCCGCCGGTCTGGGCGATGAATTCGGTGGCGCGTTCCCAGTTGCGCTGGATCGCGCCCTGGGCGTTGAGCGTCTTGACGGCCTCCAGGCCGGTCAGCGCTTCGACCAGGGTGGCGTTGCGCTGCGAGGCGGCCTGGAACGACGACATGGTCAGCGCTTCCATGCGCGCCTGCGCCGCCAGCGACACCAGCAGGATCAGCACGATGGCGACCAGCGGCGGCAGCACCATCCAGGGCGAGATCCAGGCCAGCGCCAGCAGGAACAGCAGGATGAAGGGCAGGTCCACCAGGGTGGTGATGGTGGCCGAGGCGATGAAATCGCGGATGGACTCGAACGAGCGCAGGTTGGCGGCGAAGGAGCCGACCGACACCGGCCTGCCTTCCAGCCGCAGGTCCAGCACCCGTTCCATGATCTGGGCCGACAGGCGCACGTCGACCCGCTTGCTGGCGCTGTCGACCACGTGCGAGCGGGCGGTGCCCAGGATCATGTTGAAGATCACGACCAGCGTGATGCCGATGGCCAGCACCCAGAGGGTTTCGATGGCGTTGTTGGGCACGACGCGGTCATAGACGTTCATCGTGAACAACGGCATGGCCATCGCGAAGATGTTGATCAGCAGCGCCGCGACCAGCGCGTCGCGGTACAGGCGCCGGTTCTCCATGATGGCGGCCCAGAACCAATGGCGCTCGCGCACCTTGGCGACTTCGGGCGCGCGCGCGTCGAAGCGGAACTGCGGCCGCACGAAGCACACCAGGCCGGTGTATTGCGCCGCCAGTTCCGTGGCGCTCATTTCCATGGAGCTGCCGCCCAGCTCGGGATGGCTGACCACGTACTTGTCGCCGTCCGTCTTCAGCAGCAGACAGGCGCGCTCGCCATGCAGCAGCAGGATGGCGGGCAGCAGGTCCTGGGAAATGCTTTCGAGCGGGCGCTTGACCACGCGCGCCGACATCTGCGCGCGCGCGGCGGCGCGCGGCAGCAGGGCGGGGGTCAGCCGGTGTTCTTCCAGCGGCAGGCCCGAAGACAGCGCCTGGGCCGTGGCCGTCACCCCGTGCAGCCGGGTGATTTCCACCAGACAGTCCAGCAGGGGATCGTCATGCGCGGCGCGGGCGTCCGCGCGCCACTCCCGGGCGGCCAGTTCAGATAACTTGTCCATCTTCGTCATCCAGCAGGTCGAGGTGTTCCGAGAGTCGCGCGCGCT
The DNA here is from genome assembly GCF_057359325.1 of Achromobacter sp. MUI-25009338. NCBI lineage: Bacteria > Pseudomonadati > Pseudomonadota > Betaproteobacteria > Burkholderiales > Alcaligenaceae > Achromobacter > Achromobacter sp. MUI-25009338. Next base: position 3,769,575 of record NZ_CM170627.1, on the reverse strand, counting down.
GCTGCTTGCGCTGGGTGAGTTTCTGTTGCGCCTGTATCGGCAGGTCCGTCATACGCAAGGTGCCATTGGCGATCAGCGCGTCGATCAGGTCTTCCAGGACGCGGACGAAGTCCGCGTCCAATTGCGAGAAGTCTTTGCCCTGTTTCGGCATGGGGTCTCCTTGCGCCAACGGGCGCTCAGGGTTTGGCGCTGGGCGAGCTCATGGGAATGAGCGTGGGCGGCAGCGCGCCTTCGTTGTATTTCACATGCACGGGAGCCAGGCGGGCGGTGTCGGGAACCGTCGAGTTGCACAGCTTGATCACTTCGTCGGACACCACCAGCTTGCCGTTTTCCTCGGGCATTTCGTTGCGTGCGGGCTGCAGCGCCAGGGCGGGCAGCAGCGCGTGCGACAGCGCCAGCCAGCGGTACTGAGCGAGCTGCAGATCATACAAGGCGTTGGTCAGCGCGCGGCGCGATTCGAAGAGTTCGTTCTCGGTGTCCAGCAGGTCCAGCAGCGAGCGCTGGCCGATCTGGAATTGCTGGCGATAGGCCTCGCGCACCTTGGTGGTGGCGACTTCGTGATCGCGCAGGAACGGCAGCTTCTGGTTCAGGCTGACGATGTTGTTCCAGGCCACGGCCAGGTCCTGCTGCACGTTGCGGCAGGTGTAGTCGCGGATGTCGCGCGCGGCGTAGGACTGCGCGGCGGTCTGGCGCACCCGGGCCGAATCGGCGCCGCCGCGGTACAGGTTGTAGCTCATGACGAGCTGGACGCTGGAGTTCTGGATGTCGCGGTTCTGGGGCGTCGGATCGTTCTGGTCGCGGCCGGTGGCGGCCACGAATTCGAACTTGGGCGAGAACGCGCCCTTGGACGAGGCGACGCCGGCTTCGGCGGCCTGCAGGCCGGCCTGCTTGGACAGGAAGCTGGGGTTGCGGCGCAGCGACTCGTTGAAGTCGGCGGGCTTGGCCGGCAGCTTGCCGCTGATGTCGGGCGGCGGCTGCATGGATTCCGGGGGCAGGGCGCCGGTCACGCGCTGGAAGCGCTGCTGCACGTCCAGCAGGTTGGCGGTCTCGGTCATCAGGTTGGTCTGCGCCAGCGCCAGGCGGCCGCCGGCCTGTTCCAGGTCGACGCGGCGGCCCACGCCCGATTCGGTGCGCTCGTTGATCTGCTTGAGCGTTTCCTCGTGCAGGGAATAGTTCTGGCGGGCCAGCAGTTCCATGTCGCGGTAACGCTGCAGGTCGACATAGGCCTGCACGGCGGAAAACGCCGTCGTGTCGCTGGTGGCCAGCAGGTCGTAGAACTTCGCCAGTTTGTCGAAGCCCGCCTGCTTGACGTCATTGCTGGTGCGGAAGCCGTCGAAAATCAATTGCCGCAACTCGACGCTGTAGCCCGGCCGGCTCCAGTTCTGCGAACCCACGCCCGGCACGTTGTTGCGGTACTCGCGACCCACGTAGCCTTGCGCGTTGACCTGCGGGAAAAACGCCGCGCGCGCGACGTTCTGGCCTTCCAGCGAGGCCTGGAAATCATGGTACTTGGCCTGGATTTCCGGGTTGCTGAGCAGGGTCTGCTCGACGATCTGGTTCATCGTGACCGCGGGCTGCGACGCAGCCGGAGCGGATGACTGTGCAAATGCCGCAGGACCGAATGCCAGGGCAAGGGCCGAAGCCGTGCTTTTGAGCAAAAACGAAGCCATAGTGATTATTCGCGAGTCGAGTTGAGGATTAGATGGCCGCCATATTGTGTGGAAATGTCAGTTTTGACGAGTCAATATTTGTTAATAGTTGACGAACTTTTCCAGGCGCTCCATTGAGCTTCTCCGCGTATCATCCATTAATTCAGGCTAACTTGCACGATCTTTGCTCAGTAAGGTCTTGATATGCGGGTTTAATTCAAATTTAAGTCGGTTTATTTCTCTTTATTTCGTAAAAGAAGCAACCGCGGCCACGAATAATTATATCGGTTTGATAATTTTGTATCTGTTTATCGGTCCGGTTTTACATGTGAGGTTATTTGCAACAACAATGGCCGCTGATATGAAACACACAGCAGAAGGCGTTGCGCGCCCAGCATGGTAGTGCTGGTACTGGTATATCAGGTGTGGTTGTACTAGGTTCCGGGCGTGGGCATAATTCCTCCATGCCGCAGCGGCCGGTGCGGGAGCGAATTGCTCACACCGTGCGAGGCCCGAGTCGGACTGTCTACCAGCAGAGCGCATCCATGGCCCAAACCCTTTACGACAAACTCTGGGACGCCCACGTCGTCCATCAGGAATCAGACGGCACCTGTCTGCTCTATATCGATCGCCACCTGGTGCACGAAGTCACCAGCCCGCAGGCGTTCGAGGGGCTGGCCCTGGCCGGCCGCAAGCCGTGGCGCACCGGCGCCAACCTGGCGGTGGCGGACCACAACGTGCCCACCCTGAACCGCGCCCAGGGCATCGACGACCCGATTTCGCGCCTGCAGGTGGATACGCTGGACGCCAACTGCGAAAAATACGGCATTACCGAATTCCGCATGAATGACCTGCGTCAAGGTATCGTGCACGTGATCGGCCCGGAGCAGGGCGCGACGCTGCCCGGCATGACGGTGGTCTGTGGCGACTCGCACACCAGCACGCACGGCGCGCTGGGTGCGCTGGCCTTCGGCATCGGCACGTCCGAGGTCGAGCACGTGCTGGCCACCCAGACGCTGCTCATGAAGAAAGCCAAGAGCATGCTCATCAAGGTCGAAGGCGAACTGCCCTTCGGCTGCACCGCCAAGGACGTGGTGCTGCACATCATCGGCCGGATCGGCACGGCCGGCGGCACCGGCTATGCCATCGAGTTCGCCGGCAGCACCATCCGCGGCCTGTCCGTGGAAGGCCGCATGACCATCTGCAACATGGCCATCGAGGCCGGCGCCCGGTCGGGCATGGTCGCGGTCGACGACAAGACCATCGAGTATTTCCGCGGCCGTCCCTTCGCGCCCACCGGCGTGCTGTGGGACCAGGCGGTCGCCTACTGGCGCACGCTGCATACGGACGAAGGCGCCAAGTTCGACTCCGTCGTCGAGGTCGACGCGCGCGACATCACGCCGCAGGTCACCTGGGGCACGTCGCCCGAAATGGTGCTGCCGGTGGATTCCCGCGTGCCGGACCCGGACCGCGAGAAGGACGAAGGACGCCGCAGCGGCATGGAGCGCGCGCTGCAGTACATGGGCCTCAAGCCCAACACGCCGCTCACCGACATCCGCATCGACCGCGTCTTCATCGGCTCGTGCACCAACTCCCGCATCGAAGACCTGCGCGCCGCCGCCGCCGTGGCCCGCGGCAAGCACGTGGCTTCCAATGTGCGCCAGGCCATGGTCGTGCCGGGCTCGGGCCTGGTCAAGCAGCAGGCCGAACGCGAAGGGCTGGACAAGATCTTCATCGAAGCCGGTTTCGAATGGCGCGAGCCGGGCTGCTCCATGTGCCTGGCCATGAACGCCGACCGCCTCGAACCGGGCGAACGCTGCGCCTCCACCTCGAACCGCAACTTCGAAGGCCGGCAGGGGCAGGGCGGGCGCACCCACCTGGTGAGCCCGGCCATGGCCGCCGCCGCCGCGGTGGCCGGCCATTTCGTCGACGTCCGCACCTTCCGTTAAGCGCCACGCACCGAGACCGACATCATGCAAGCATTTACCAATCACGAAGGCCTGGTGGCTCCGCTCGACCGCGAAAACGTCGACACGGACCTCATCATCCCCAAGCAGTTCCTCAAGTCCATCAAGCGCTCCGGCTTTGGCCCGAACCTGTTCGACGAACTGCGCTACCTGGACCACGGCGAACCGGGCATGGACAACAGCAAGCGTCCGCTGAATCCGGATTTCGTGCTGAACCAGCCGCGCTACCAGGGCGCGTCGGTGCTGCTGACGCGCAAGAACTTCGGCTGCGGCTCGAGCCGCGAGCATGCGCCCTGGGCGCTGACGCAATACGGCTTTCGCGCCATCATCGCGCCGTCGTATGCCGACATTTTCTTCAACAACAGCTTCAAGAACGGCCTGCTGCCCATCGTGCTGTCCGAGCTGGAAGTCGCGCGCCTGTTCGACGAAGTCAAGGCCTTCGCCGGCTACAAGCTGCGCATCGACCTGGAGCGCCAGGTCGTGGTGGCGGCCGACGGCCGTGAAATGGGCTTCGAGATCGAACCCTTCCGCAAGTACTGCCTGCTCAACGGCTTCGACGACATCGGCCTGACCCTGCGCCAGTCCGACAAGATCCGCGCTTTCGAGGCCGAGCGCCTGGCGCGCCATCCGTGGCTGGAAAGCCGCCCCATCGCCTGACGCACCGCTTATTCCGACCACAGGATAGTTTTCGTATGACTCACAATATCGCAGTCCTGCCGGGTGACGGCATCGGCCCGGAAATCGTCGAACAGGCCGTGCGCGTCCTGAAGGCGCTGGACATTCCCCTCGACATCAAGGAAGCGCCCGTGGGCGGCGCGGCGTTCGACGCGTTCGAGCATCCGCTGCCGCCGGCCACGCTCAAGCTGGCCCAGGAATCGCACGCCGTGCTGTTCGGCGCCGTCGGCGACTGGAAGTACGACAGCCTGCCGCGCGAATTCCGCCCGGAACAGGCCATTCTGGGCCTGCGCAAGGCGCTCGGCCTGTTCGCCAACCTGCGCCCGGCCATCCTGTATCCCGAGCTGGCCAGCGCGTCCTCGCTCAAGCCCGAGATCGTGTCCGGCCTGGACATCCTGATCATCCGCGAACTGACCGGCGACATCTACTTCGGCACGCCGCGCGGCGTGCGCGCCTCGCCCGACGGCACCTTCGCCGGCGAGCGCGAGGGCTACGACACCATGCGCTATGCCGAATCTGAAGTGCGCCGCATCGCGCGCATCGGCTTCGAATCGGCCCGCAAGCGCAACAAGAAGCTGTGCAGCGTGGACAAGGCCAACGTGCTGGAGACCTCGCAGTTCTGGCGCGACATCGTGATCGAGGTGGCCCGCGACTATCCCGACGTGGAGCTGTCGCACATGTACGTCGACAACGCCGCCATGCAGCTGGTGCGCAGCCCGCGCCAGTTCGACGTCATCGTCACCGGCAACCTGTTCGGCGACATCCTGTCGGACGAGGCGGCCATGCTGACCGGCTCGATCGGCATGCTGCCCTCGGCCTCGCTCAACGCCGGCGGCCAGGGCCTGTACGAACCCAGCCACGGCTCGGCCCCGGACATCGCCGGGCAGGGCGTGGCCAATCCGCTGGCCACCATTCTGTCGGCCGCCATGCTGCTGCGCTACTCGCTGAACCTGGCGCCCCAGGCCGACCGGATCGAGGCCGCGGTGCGCCGCGTGCTGGCCGACGGGCTGCGCACCGCCGACATCTTCGAGGCGGGCACGACCAAGGTCGGCACCGCCCAGATGGGCGACGCGGTGCTCAAAGCCCTGGGCTGAGCCGCCTGACGGGCTCGGCGAGAGGCCGTCCAGGTGGCGGCCTCTTGCATTTCGGGGCTTTCCGGCGTGGCCGGGACGCCGCGAAAACCGTCCCGGCCCATTGCGGCCCCAATTTTTTATAGCTGCGCCGCAACATCTCCCCGTGCATTCTGATAAATTGTTGAATTGCACGGCTTTTTTCCCGGACCCTGTCTTCACCTTTATATAGAGCGATTGAAATGAATCAAGCAGTAGGCCTTGTCGGCTGGCGCGGTATGGTCGGCTCGGTGCTCATGCAACGCATGCGCGACGAGAACGACTTCGCACTGATCGAGCCGGTTTTCTTTTCCACCAGCAACGCTGGCGGCGCTGCGCCCACTTGGGCCGACGGCGCGGGCCCGCTGCAGGACGCCTACGACATTGACGCTCTGAAAAAACTGCCGATCATCGTGACGGCGCAAGGCGGCGACTACACGTCCGAGATCTATCCCAAGCTGCGCGGCGCCGGCTGGAACGGCATCTGGATCGACGCGGCCAGCACGCTGCGCATGGCCGACGACGCCATCATCGTGCTGGACCCGGTCAACCGCCCGGTCATCGACGCGGCGCTCAAGCGCGGCGTGCGCAACTTCGTCGGCGGCAACTGCACGGTCAGCTGCATGCTGATGGGCCTGGCCGGCCTGTTCAACAACGACCTGGTCGAATGGATGACGACCATGACGTACCAGGCCGCCTCGGGCGGCGGCGCGCAGCACATGCGCGAGCTGCTGACCCAGTTCGGCGAAATCAACCAGGCGGTCAAGCCGCTGCTGGACGATCCCGCCTCGGCCATCCTCGAAATCGACCGCGGCGTGCTGGCCAAGCAGAAGGACCCGGCGCTGCCCCAGGAGCATTTCGGCGTGCCGCTGGGCGGCAACCTGATCCCCTGGATCGACAAGGACCTGGGCAACGGCATGTCCAAGGAAGAATGGAAGGGCGAGGTCGAGACCAACAAGATCCTCGGCCGCGGTGCCGCCTTCGGCACGCCCGCCACCCCGATCGACGGCCTGTGCGTGCGCATCGGCGCCATGCGCTGCCATAGCCAGGCGCTGACCATCAAGCTCAAGCGCGACCTGCCGATCGACGAGATCGAAGCGCTGATCGCGCAAGGCACGCAATGGGCCAAGGTGGTGCCGAACACCAAGGAAGCGACCGTCGCGGCGCTGACGCCGGTGGCCGTCACCGGCACGCTCGACATCCCCGTGGGCCGTCTGCGCAAGTTGTCGATGGGCTCGCAATATCTCGGCGCGTTCACGGTCGGCGACCAGCTGCTGTGGGGCGCCGCCGAGCCGCTGCGCCGCATGCTGCGCATCGCGCTGGCCGAGGCCTGAGGCCGGTCTGGCGGCGCGTCGCGCCGCCTGTACGCGCCGTCAGCGCGAACAAGGGCACCTGCGGGTGCCCTTGCCGTTTTACGCGGGGTCCGGCCGCATGCGCGGGACCGGCGCGCCAGCAAATCCCGGCGGGCCTTTCAGGTTTGTGAAATGCGCTCGATCCATTACACTTTTCCGATGAATTGATGCCGATTCCGGCCATGTTCGGCATGGATCGGCGCCAGCCCGTCATTCGACTACAAGAACGGAATTCCAGCTTATGACCCAGCGTTCGCGCCAAGTGAAGCATGCCCGCCGTTTGAAAGCCTTGCAGTGGGCGATCGCGTTGGCGATCGGTTCAAGCGTGTGCGGCTCGGCTGCGGCCATGCGCGTGGGGCATTCGCGGGTGGTTTCGGTGCCGGGCGCGCCGCTGCAGGCGATGGTGGGATTGCAGGACCTGACGCCCGATGAAGTGTCGTCGCTGAAGGTCTCGGTGGCCGACGAGGCGGCGTGGCAGCGCGCCGGCCTGAAGCCGCCGGTTCCGCTGGCCAGCATGGTGGTGCGCGTCGAAGACGGCATGGACCCCACGCGCAAGAATCTGCGCGTGCGCGCTTCGCAGCCACCGGCCAGCGGCGCGGTGGACCTGCTGCTGGACATCAGTTCCAGCTCCGGCCAGCGCCAGGTGCAGGTCAGCATCCTGGTGCCGCTGCGCGGCACCACCGCCGAGGTCACGCCGGCCGCGGTCGGCACGCCGTCGCGCGCGGCCGGCGGCCGTTCGGTCAACGTCAAGTCGGGCGACAACCTGTTCGGCATCGCCCAGCGCAACGCGGTGCCCAACGCCTCGGTCTACCAGATGCTGGTGGCCCTGTGGCGCGCCAATCCGCAAGCCTTCATCCAGAACAACATGAACCTGGTGCGCGCCGGCGAGAAGCTGACGATCCCGGACGCCGCCACCGTGCGCGCCGTGGACCCGGCCGAGGCGCGCCGCATTTTCAACGAACACGCGGAAGCCTTCGCCAAATACCGCTCGCGCATTGGCGCGGCCTCGGCCGCGAACCCCGCCGTGGTCCGCGGGCAGGGCGGCGCCTCCGGCAGCGTCGCAGCGCCGGCGGAAACCGGCGTCGCCACCGCCACGCCGCCGCAGGACCGCGTGCGCCTGTCCGCCGGACGCGCCGAGGACAGCGCGGCCGCCCAGGCCGAAGCGCAGGCCGATGCGCGGACCTCCCAGCAGCGCGCCATGGCCGACGTGCAGGGACGGGTGGACCAGCTGCAGAGCAACGTCGACGATTTGAACAAGGCGCTCGAACAGCAGCGCGCGGGCGCGGCGGGGGCAACAGGTACGCCGGGCGCCGCGGGCACGCCGGGGGCAGCGGGTACGCCGGGGGCAGCGGGCACGCCGGGGGCAGCGGGCACGCCGGGGGCTGCGGGCACGCCGGGGGCTGCAGGTACGCCGGGCGCTGCAGGCACGCCGGGTGCAACAGGCACGCCGGGTGCAACAGGTACGCCGGGTGCAACAGGTACACCGGGTGCTGCGGGTACGCCTGGCGAAGCGGGTACGCCCGGCGCAGCAGGTGCATCGGGCGCTGCAGGCGCACCGGGTGCTGCAGGCACGCCAGGAGCAACCGGCACGCCGGGCGCAGCAGGCACGCCGGGCGCAACTGGCACGCCGGGCGCAACTGGCACGCCGGGCACAGCAGGTACGCCGGGCACAGCAGGTACGCCGGGTGCTGTAGGTACGCCGGGCGCAGCAGGCACGCCGGGCACAGCGGGCACGCCGGGCGCAGCGGGCACGCCGGGCGCAACTGGCACGCCGGGTGCAGCAGGCACGCCGGGTGCAGCAGGCGCGCCGGGCGCAACAGGCGCGCCGGGTGCTGCAGGCACGCCGGGCCCCGCGGCCGCGCCCGGCGCCGTCCAGGCGGACAAGCCCGCCGGCACGCCGCCCATAAAGCAGGAGAACTCGTCGGGCATGCCTTCGTGGCTGGCCGACAATCTGCTCGTCATCGTCACCGCCGTGCTGGCGCTGATTGCCTTCGCCATTGCCTGGCTGCTGCGCCGGGCGGGCGCCCGGCGCGAGGACGACGACGAGGAGACCTACGCCTATAACGAGCCGGTGCTGGATACGGCAGCACTGAACCGCAAGCTCGACAGCATCAATCTCGACCTGGACGAACCGCCCACGGACGAACCGCGCCGTGTCGGCGGTCCACGGGTTTGATACATGTCTAGAGTTGCATTGGGGCTGGCGTACGACGGCTCCGCCTGGCAGGGTTGGCAGACGCAGCCGCATCGGCAGACGGTGCAGGATACGCTGGAGGCCGCGCTGGGACGTTTTTGCGGGATCGAGGAACCGGTGCCGACGATTTGCGCGGGCCGCACGGACACCGGCGTGCATGGCGCCATGCAGGTGGTCCACCTGGACACGGCGCTGGACCGTCGCATGGAATCCTGGGTCAGGGGCGTCAACGCGTTTCTGCCGCCCAGCATTTCGGTGCAGTGGGCGCAGCAGGTATCGGATGAATTCCACGCCCGGTTTTCGGCCAGCGCGCGGACCTACGTCTATCTGCTGTGGCGCGGCCGGGTGCGTCCGGCGCTGTGGGCAGGGCGCGCGGGCTGGTGCTTCCAGCCGCTGGACGTGGACGCGATGCGCGCGGCGGCGAGCGCCTTGCTGGGCGAGCACGATTTCTCCAGCTTCCGTTCTTCGCAATGCCAGGCCAGGCATCCGGTGCGCCACCTGCAGCGGCTCGACATCGAAGAGCGCGGGCCGTTCCTGGTGTTCACCTTGAAGGCGAACGCCTTCCTGCATCACATGGTGCGCAATATCATGGGAGCGTTGCTGCAGGTCGGGCAGGGCAGGGAGACGGTCGACTGGATGGCGCAGCTGCTGTCGTGGCGCGACCGCAAGCGCGGCGCGCCGACGTTCGCGCCGGACGGCCTGTACCTCTCGGCCATCGATTATCCCGAAGCGTTCGGGCTGCAGGAACTCGACGGCGGGTCGCAGTTGCTGTCGCCGTTTACTCAAACCTATTAGGAAAGCCGCCGGCGACGGCGACGCCTTTTCCTGCCCGATGGAGGCCTTTTGCCATGCGACGCCGCGCGTTTTTGAAGCAGACCGCCCTGGGAGCCGCCGCCGGCGGCGCGGCCGTGGCGGCTCCGGTTTTCGCGCAGGAAGCTCCGGCCGTCGCATGGAGGCTGGCCTCCAGCTTTCCCGATGAATCGCCGACGATGTCGGCGGGCGCCGAAGACGTGGCGCGCTATGTCTCCGAAGTGACGGACGGGCGTTTCACCATCGAGATCTATCCGGCCGGCGATCTGGTGCAGCCGGGCCAGATACTCGAGGCCGTGCAGTATCGCGTCGTCGATTGCGGCCATACGGCCTCGACCCGCTATTTCGACACGGACCCGGCGCTGAGCTTCGACGCCGGCGTGCCGTTCGGCCTGAACACGCGGCAGATGCACGCGTGGATGCTCCAGGGCGAGGGCCTGGCGCTGACGCGCGTGCTGTTCGACAAGTACAACATCCTGAACTTTCCCTGTGGCTACACCGGCGCCCAGATGGGCGGCTGGTTCCGCCCGGAAATCAAGACCGTGGACGACTTGCGCGGGCTGAAGGTCAAAGCCGGCGGATTCGCCCGCGCGGTGCTTGCCCGCATGGGCGCGATTCCCGTCGCGGTGCCGGTGGCGGAAACCTATGCCGCGCTGGAGCAGGGCGTGGTGGACGCGGTCGCCTGGATCGGCCCCTACGACGACGAGAGCCTGGCGCTCTATAAGGTCGCCAGGAACTACTATTTTCCCGGCTGGTGGGCCGGCACGCTGCAGTTGTCGCTGTACGTCAACCAGGACGCCTACGACGAGCTGCCCAAGCCGTACCAGTCCGCGCTGGCGCTGGCCTGCAGCATGGCCACGGGCAACATGATCGCCAAGTACGACGCCGGCAATCCACAGGCGCTGCGCCGCCTGGTCTCGCGCGGGGCCCAATTGAAGGCGTTTCCCAGGCCGCTGCTGCAGGCCGGCTACGAAGCGTCGCTCGCCGTCTATAAAGAAATCAGCGCCAAGAACCCCATGTTCAAGAAACTCTACGAAAGCATGACGGCGTTTCGCGACATGGAGGCGCCGTGGTTCCGCCTGGCCGAAGGCAGCTTCGACAACCTCATGACGACTCTGGCTCAGCCGGGCTCCTAGCGTGCCGGCCGCGCCCGGCGGATATACTGAATCAACCCGTCGCGCATGCGACGAAGCCACTGAAGAATTCCATGCGCACACGCATCAAGATCTGCGGATTGACCCGCGAAGAAGACATCGACGCCGCCGTCGCGGCCGGCGTCGACGCCATCGGCTTTGTCTTCTACCCCAAGAGCAAACGCTGCCTCACGCCCACGCGCGCCGCGCAGTTGCGGCGCATGGTGCCGGCCTTTGTCGATGTCGTGGCCCTGTTCGTCAATCCCGCGCAAAGCGAGGTCGAGGCCGTGCTCGACCAGGTCGGGCCGGAACTGCTGCAGTTCCACGGCGACGAAACGCCGCAGGATTGCGCCCACTACGGCCGCCGCTTCCTGCGCGCGTTCCGCGCCGGCGCGCCGGGCCTGGAAACCGCGGAAAACCTGGCGTCCACCTGCCGCGCCTACGGCGAGGCCGCGGGCTGGCTGTTCGACAGCTACAGCGCGGGCTACGGCGGCAGCGGCCACGGCTTCGACTACGCCTTGCTCGACGAAGTGAGGGCCGATCCGATCTCGCGCCCGCTGATCCTGTCGGGCGGATTGAACGCCGAAAACGTGGGCCAGGCGGTGCGCTCGCTGCGGCCTTGGGGCGTGGATGTGAGCAGCGGAGTCGAGGTCGAGCAAGGAATAAAAAGTTCTGATAGAATCTCGTTCTTCGTTGCCGCGGTGCAAGCCGCGGACGCGATACTGAAGAGTGAAGCAGTGCTGATGAATAAGCCGCACTGAGTAGTGTGAAGTTGTGCTGGGAATGTCGCCAAGCTGGTTTTCCCGGACGCAATGAAAAATGCAAAAAATCTTCCAAGACGATTTGCATAGTTCAAAAAAGCACTATATAATTCTTCTTCTTTGCAGGCGGTTAGCTCAGCTGGTTAGAGCGCCACGTTGACATCGTGGAGGTCGTTGGTTCGATTCCAATACCGCCTACCAAATTCCTGCAAAGTGCTGTGAAGCACGGCAAAGAGAAAGCCGCTAGATCATTGATTTAGCGGCTTTTTTCTTTTGTTCCTGTGAAGTGTTGCCAAGTGCCGCCAATAGATTTTAGGGGCACGTTTGGGGGCATAGAATATCAGGGTAAGGGTATAGGTTTTTTCGCCTTGGCCAGCTGCTCATCCAGGTAATCGGACCACCACTGCATCAGCTCGCGGCGTTCGTCTAGATACTGCGCGTGGTTGTAGGCCCGGCGCACCTTGTTCTTGTCCTTATGGGCGAGCTGAGCTTCGATTGCTTTTTCCCGGAAGCGTCCCGATTCATTCAAGATGGTGCTGGCCAGGCCGCGGAAGCCGTGGCCGGTCTGCTGTTCCCCGTAGCCGAGGATTTCCAAAGCCCGGTTGATCGTCTCCCCGCTCATGGGGACAGAATCGGGGCGGCGAATCCCGGGAAACATCAATTCGTGGCGACCGGAATACACCTGCAACTCATCAAGGAGCGCCAGAACCTGGCGCGACAGCGGCACCAGGTGGGGCGGTCCGCTCAGCTTCTGCAGGCGCGTACCCTTCATCCGCTCGGGCGGCACCGTCCACAGGGCGCCTGCGCGATCCCACTCCGTCCATACGGTCCAGCGGAGTTCGTTCGTCCGAACGAAGGTGCGCATCATTATCTTGATCGCAATGCGCGTTTCGGGCCGGCCGTGGTAGCCCTCCACGCGCTGTAGCAGCTCCGGAAGGTCGTCCTGCTGAACATGCGGGTGATGCTCGACCGGCGGCCTTGCTGCAAGGAATTGCTCCAGTCCGTAGGTGACGTCCGCGTGCACGCGCCCAGTGCCGACAGCGTATCGAAATACCATGCCGATGCTGCTCAGCACGCGGGCGGCCATTTCCAGGGCGCCACGGCGCTCGACCCGTCGGACTGCGTCGAGCACCATCTTTCCTGAGACCTCGGTGACGGGCAGCTTGCCGAAGTGGGGAAAGGCGTCCCTCCTGAGCGCAGATGTCATGCGGTCGAGGTAGGCCCGGCTCCAGTGCTCGGCGCGCGTGCCTAGCCATTCCTGCGCGATTGCTTCGAATGTGTCAGCGGCCGTCCTCGCGGCGGTGGCGCGCGCCAGCTCACGTTGCACGGCAGGGTCCAGGCCGGCGTCCAGGAGGGCCTGAGCCGCAGCGCGCTGCTCGCGCGCCTTGGCCAGGGGCATGTCGGGATATTCTCCGAACGTCACGGAAGTCTCTTTCTTCGTGCCCGGCCGTCGGTACTTCATGCGCCAGAACTTGGAGCCGGACTTCGCCGTTTCCAGATATAGGCCGCCACCGTCGAATAAGCGGTTTCCGCCGGTGGGCTTGTACTTAGCCTGACGGCATTTCGCATCGGTGAGGGGGACTACTTGGCGAGGCATACGGCTACTGCTCCTGGTTGTTGTCGGTTTGGGCTTCGGCGGCGTTGTATCCGTCCGGGTCCTGCAGCCAGGCCAGAATGTCCTTGCCGCGCCATGCAGTGAAATGCCGGCTGCCCGTCGCCGGCTTCGGCGCGGTGCCCTTGCTGATCTTGTAACGCCAGCCTTCGCGGGTGTAGGGGATGCGCGGCTCCAGGTCGCGCCAGCGATAGAGGCCGTCCGGGTAAATCGCCTGGGCCGGGGTACGGCCGCCGCGTGCGGCGGCTCGGGATTGCGTCGTTGTTTGACCCATTTCTCTATTCCTTGCTATCGTGCGGCGCGACGGTGCGCTGAAATTCCACCACCCACACCCAGGGGTTGGCCGCCCACGCCGCGGCGCCGTTGATCTGCTCCCACAGCGCGCGGAACATGGCGCGCGGCAGCGATTCGCCGGCCGGCACGGTCATGAGCACATCCGCTGCGGAGGGGTTCAGGCCGACGCCCTCGGCCAGCGCGTCAAAGTGGTTGATGGCCTGCAGCCGCTCCACTCGGACCCGGACAATGTCCAGTGCCAGCCGACAGGCCCAGCGTGGCATGTGAATACCGGGGCGCAGCTTGCCGGGTGCGGTGATCGTGGGCGGTGTGTCGAAACCGCGCCACGCACCGGTGCGGGTGCCGTCTGCCTCAAATTGGGTCGGTGCCCACGGCATGTTGTATCCGGCGTCCAGCGCCTTCTCGCCTACGTCGTTAGGTGATAGACGGTCAAGACTGGCGGCGAAGCGGAACGCCTCACGCACCCAAAGCCGGTCCCCGGGCTGGCCGTAGGGGCAGCGCACCGGCCGCTCATGGGGCATGTTTCGGTAGACCATGTAGGCCACGCCGTCGGCAACGCGCGCGCACAACCACCCGTCCGGATCGTTCTCAGGGCGGGAGAAGTACTCCAGTCCATTGGTCCGCCGCGTCTGCGTCTTGTCGCCGGCCAGCACGGCGCGCACCATGGCGCCGTTGAACAGGATGGGGCGCTCGCGCGGCACCGACGCACGGCGCGTTTGATCCATTAATGGTGCATTGTTCGCCATATTGCTGTTTTTTTGCATCATTCCTTGGGTCAGGGAGGTGCGGGCGGACACCCCGCTGGAGCCGGTGCCCGGCATGGATTTATTCATAAACGGCACCTCCGTCCGTGTGCGCATTGCCGGTTTCGGCCAGGCGGCAAACGCACTGCTGGCGCGGCATGGGGGCCGGCGCGGCACGCGGCGTTGCCGGTTTGTCTGCCGGTTGCGCGGACAGGGCGACGCGAAAAATTTCGCCGACTCGCGAGCCCAACAGGTCGAACGCCGCGCAGTACCACTCGTCCCAGCTTTCATCATCTTCAGGCGTCAGGGCAGCGCAGTAATGGATTGCCGCCAAAACGCGGCTGCGCAAGTCGTCCATATCCGAGGCATCGCGCGCCGCCTCGCTGGACTGGGGCGCGGCATGACGGAATAGCTCATGGACTGTGAGCCCGAGGCGGCGCGCTTCGTCAGCGCGGGCTTTGTGGGACGTGAGTTCCGAACCCAGATGCGGATTCGGGATTTCCCACGCAACCGCCTCCCCGGCTACAGGGGCGCTTGCCTGTGATACCGCCCGTCGGCATTCATCCATGCACTTGGCCCATCCTTCGGCGTAGCCATCCTCAAACAGTACCGGCGACTGCCCCTTAGAAGCGGGCATAGTCGGCCACTGGATCGAGTTGGCGACAGGGGCGTTTACCACCCGCGGCGCGGCGTCCACCGCGCCGTGGGCGAGTGTGCCGGCCTGGCGCAGATCGGCGTCCAGCCGATCGATGAGGTGAAGGGCCGTGCGCAGGTCCTGCCGACCGACGCGGCAGGTATTCGGGTTCTCGCCGGCAACGGGTGCGGCAAACGACGCCTCGCGCAGGCGCGCGATAGTGGTGTGAAAGCTCATGCTGCGAGTTCCCTCCAGGTGACAACGTTGCTTGCGGCATGGGTCAGGTGCGGCTGGGTGGCTGCGGCGCGCGCCGCGATAATGCGCATTGCCAGGTCGAAGCGCACCGGCGGGCGGACGACCGGCCGGTAGGGCGGCGGCGTGACGCCGGCGCGCCGGACATCCAGGAAACGCAGCAGGAACGGATACAGCGCCTCGGGCGACGACGCCGGCGCCGTCCAGCCCATGCGCTCCGCGATCATTTCGGCCATCTGGTGGATGGTTGTGGACCGCGTCAGCGGCGCGCCGAGCAGGCGCAGCTGCTCAATGGCCATCCGGCGCGCTGTCTGCATTTCGCTGGAGTGGTAGCGAATGGTGCTCATGCGGCCTCCTTGAGCTTCGTCGGCCCGGCATGCCCTTGATCGATCCAGCAAACGGTGAATGCTTCGGACGGCGCGGCCGGCGCCGCCTTCAGCGTGCCCAGCAGCAGGATGGTGTCGAAGTTGCGCTCGTCGGCCAGGGCGTCGACCAGGCCGAGCGCGTCGCCGCGGCCCGGCAGATCCAGGACGTCAAAGCGGTCCAGGATCAGGCAGCGCAGGCCCGATATCTCGGCCAGCGCGGCGCCCAGCAGCGCATCCACGCGCCAGCGCTCGGATTCCGACAGCAGGCGGTAGGGCCGGCCGCCCCAGGTGATGCCCATGTCGCCGCCGATGGCGGGCGCGCGCCAGCCCGCCAGGTCGGCCAGGTCGGCCAGCTTGGCATTGAACGGTTGCAGGGCTTCGGCCAGGATCTCGCCCGGGATGCCGTCGGGCGACAGCGCGTCGCCGATTGCCAGCCAGGCCATCACCTCGGCGTGGTAGCCTGCGGCGCTGGTGGTGCGCTCCGCGGCGCTGGTTGCGGCCTGCTTGGCGTTCAGCAGCGCCTGCACGCGGTCGTCGATCGCCTTGCGCTCGGCGCGCAGCGCGGTGACCTTGGCGCGGGCGGCTTCCACGTCCGCCGGTTGTATCGCCTCGGGCGCGACCTCGTCCTGCAGTTGGGCAGCTGCCGCTTCGGCCGCGGCGATATCTCGGCGGTCGTTCTCGACGCTGCGCGCCATCAGGTCGCGGGCCTCGATGGCCTTGGGCAGGGCGGCGGTGGCTTCGGTATCGCCGGCGGCGCCGATTTTGCCGTACTGGCGCTCATAGGTCGCCAGCACCGACTTTATGTCCAGGCCAATGCCGAACGCCACGTTCTTGGAGGCCTCGGATTTCCAGAGCTGGGAAAGGCAGAGCGCCAGATCGTGGACCAATCCCACGCGCGGCCCAGTACCGGCCTTGGCCTGCAACGCTTCGACGTGGGCGGCCGCCTTTTCATGCTCGTACAGGTCGAACTCCAGTTTCTGGCGCAGCGTAGGCAGCTTTGCGGCCAGGGCCTGGCGGGCTGCTTGCTGGTGCTGGCTGTTTGCGTAGGCGGTCGCCTTTTGCTCAAGGGCGCCCAGGGCCTTCGTATGCTGTTCCAGCTTGGCATCGACGCCGGCCAGCGTCGCGCGCTCGCCCACCAGGGCCGCTGCGTCGAACGGCGGGGTTTCGGCGGACCAGCCTTCGGCCTTCTGGCTTCCCCACTGTTCGCCGGTCGCGGCCTTCCATGCGCCCTTGGCCTGGGTGGCCTCCTGCTTGGCGTGCTCCGCGCCGGCGGCGAAGCCGCTGCGCAGGATCGGCTTGATCTGCGTCACCAGTGCGGCGTCGCAGCCGCGCGCCAGCAGGCGTCGTTCGATATCGTCGGGCTTGACCTTCACGCCCGTCAGGCTGAACAGCAGGGTGCGGCGGTCGTCCGGCTTGGCCGCGGCGAAGCGATCGGGCGCGAGGACGAAAGGCAGGGCGGGAGACTGCGGCACCAACGCCTCGCCAGATTGGGTGCCCTTGGGCAGGCTGATGCCCACGGTGCCGTCGCCCAGCTCCAGGGTTACGGCGCTGAGTTTCGTTCCTTCGGTAACCAGGGCACCGAACTCCTTCTTGAGGCCGACGCGCTCGGGCGCGCCCAGAAAGGCCAGGCGCACGGCCTCGGCGATGCTGGACTTGCCGGCGCCGTTCGGGCCGGCGAGGAACGCCACCGGCGTGCGCAGATCCAGGTCCACGGCGCGCGCGCCCTGGAAGTTCTCGATGATGATGCGGTTGATTCGCATGGTGACTCCTTACGCGCGCAGCTCGCGGCTGCCGTTGGACTGCATGGGCGGCACCAGGCCGGCCAGCTCCATGGATTCCAGGAGGTGGGCGGCGCGGTTGTAGCCAATGCGCAGATGGCGCTGGATGAGGGAAATGGACGGGCGGCCGTGCTGGCGCACCACCATGACGGCCTCGGTGTACAGCGGGTCGACTTCGCCGACGTCGTCGTGCTCGAGCGGCAGTTCGCCCGTGGCCTGCGGTGCATGGTCGGCCAGCTTCTCGCCGCCCAGTGCGTAGACGAGCTCGGCCAGCAGCTTGGCGATTTCGCCGGCCATCAGCAGGAACTCGGCGTCGAACAGCTCGGCGCCTGTGTCCTTGGGGTCCTGCTTCTCGCGGAGCACGTCCAATGGCCGAATCTTGTGGATGTCCAGGTCCTCGGTCAGCTCGAACGAGATGCGGTCGGCCCAGGTCATGGCCAGGCGGGTGCACTGCTTGCCGGCCTCGATGTGGCGGCGCACGTCGTCGGCGTCGATCGAGTGGTGGACGTAGCGGATGACCGCGCCGCTGCCACCCGAAGCGCGCAGTTCGGCGTCCTGGTCGATGCTGAAGTTGGCCGGCGCTTCGTCCTCGGCCAGCCAGCCGGTCATTGCTCTGGCCGGCGATTGGGCGACGTAGAGGTGCTCGACCGGGAACGGGTCGATGCTCTTGGCCAGCAGGCCGATCGCGGTGTCCGCTTTCGCCGGCGTGCTGGTGTCGACGATCAGCCAGCGCTCAACGGGGTCGATCCACAGGCGGATATCGTCGTACTGTGTCAGCGCCGTGGGCAGCTTCTCTTCGATGATGCGCTCTCGAATCTCTTTCATCTGCTTTTTGCCCGGCTTGTAGCCTTGCTGCTCTTCGATCTCGCGGGCCCGGGCCGCGGCGGCCTGGTTGATGGCCTTGCCGGGCAGCAGCTTGGATTCGCTGCGCACCGTCAGCATCAGCTTGCCGCCCACGGCGTGGGCGAGGGCGGCGCCCTCGCGCGGCGGCACCCAGCCGACGGACTGGAGCTGCAGCTGGCCCGCCGGCACGTAGGCATGCTCGGCGAGGGCGTCGTTCAGGGCGTCCAGATCCCAGAAGGCCTGAATGGACGTCAGCCGGTAAATCTTGGCGTTCTTGAACATGATGGCGTCCCCTTATTCCGGCGCGACCATGCGGCGGCGGGTGTTGGCGGCGGGGCGCTGCTGGGCTTGCACCTCCTGCTGGCCCTGCAGCTCCTGCTGGGCGGGCTGCTGCGGACGCGTCATGGTGAGGCGCCGTTCCTGGTACACCTGGTGCAGGCGGGCGCGCTCACCCAGATCGGCCACGCCGTCGATGGAATCGGCGGCCAGGTCCAGCACGTCGAGCGACTTCGCGTTCAGGATCTGGTGCTCGACCTTGGCCGGGTCCAGGCCGGCATCGGCGACCTGCTGATCGGCCTGCTGCGCCTGGGAAGCGGGGGTGGCAGCTGCCGCGCCCTGCGTCGGGTTGCGGGCCCCGGCTTGTGCCCTCGCGGGGGCGGTGTCGGTGGTCGCGGCAGGCTCGTGCGCCTCCAGGTCCGTCGCATCGGCCTGCGCCGACGCGGGCCGACGCTGGGCCGGCTGGGCGGCCTGGCGCAGCTCGTCCACGTTGACGCTGATGGTGCCGTCGGGCGCGGTGGTGGCCTCGATGATGTCCTGGGCTTCCTCGACCGTCTGCAGGCCCATCAGCAGTTCGGGCGCGTAGAGCTTGCCGAAGAAGCTGGCGGTGCGGTATCGCAGCATGACCTCGTCCATGGTCTGCCACTTGCTGCCGTTCTTCGTGTACCAGCCTTCGAGGACGGCCATCTCGATCGACACGGCCGGCGACTCGATCACCTCGCCGGTTTCCTTCTCGATCGCCCAGGCCACGCAGACCTTGTCGTTGATCTTGACCTTCTCGACCTTGGTGTGCCGCTGGTTGTTCTCCCAATAGGTCCACTTGTATTCGACCTCGCGTTCACCGCGGCTTTCGATGCGGAAACGCAGGGGCGAGAATCGGCCGCAGCCGTTGATCGCGGCAATGATCCACTGCGAGGACCAGGACGGCCGGCCCTCGACGATGTAGAGGTTCTGCATCACCATCAGCGGATCGGCGCCCATGCGCTGCGCCATGTTCAGCGCGACGACCGAATTAGCCAGCGCATTCGGGTTCTCGCGGCTTTCCTTGACGTTGCCGTAGCGGTCCACCTTCTCGATGGTCTGGCGATAGGCGACAGGCACCAGCGTGCTGCTGGAGAGCAGACGGGCCGCGCGCTGCATCAGCTCGAAGCCCTGCAGGCTGTCGAAGCCCGGTGCGACAACGGGCATTTGCGGTTCCGGCACCGCGCGAAGGCTTTGTACGGTAGTGGATTGGGACATGTTTCAGCCTTTGAATTTGCAGGTGGAGTGGCGCGGGCAGTACTTGCCCGAACAGAGGACAGATTTGGGGTTGGCGTAGAAGCTGCCGCTGTGCAGGAGCCGGGAAGCGTGCTGGAGCAGGCCGGGGCTGTCGTCGGTGCCGACGAGCGCGTCGCGCGCGCCAGTGATTTCGCCGGTGCCCACGCGCTGGGCAACGGCGGTTTTCCCTGTCTGCAGACCGACGATCTGCGCCGGCGCGGTTATCGGCTGGCCGATGGCGTGCTGGGCGAGGATCTCGTAGACGCCCATCTGAGGGCCGTGGCCGGCAGTGGCGACTGTGCCGTCCGCACCGACGGCGCGAGCGCCGCTCTTGAGGTCCGCAATGCCCAGCTCGCCGCTGGCGACGCGGCGGACGCGGTCCGTCGTGCCCGTCAGCGCGATGCCCAGGTCCGAAATCTCCATGCGCTCGCACGTGAGTTCGACGGCAACATAGTCTTGGTGGGGCGCAATCTCGGCGCAGTAGCGGGTATGCAGCGCCAGGGCGATGCGTTCGACGTCCTGCGGCCGCGCCTCGTCCCAATCCACCTCCTCGGTGGTGTCGTGCAGGGTCTTGACCAGCTCGCCGGCGGCGTCATCGGGGGTGATCGGGCTCCCGTCCAGCTTGGCCTGGTCGAATGCGGCCGTGCCGGCGTGGATTGCCGTGCCCAGGCGCGCGGCGCCCGAGGACGGCATACGCATGCCCAGCAGGTTCTTGGCTTCCCAGCGGGCCGGGCAATCGAACAGCTCGGCAAGGCTGGACGCGCGGATCGGAATAATGCGTTGCATCATGTTGGCTCCGGGGTCAGTTGTTGTGGGGCGCAGTGGCTTCGGCGTGCGCCGTGCGGGCGGCGGCTTCGTCGGCCTGCTGGACGAAGCCGTAGGCGAGGACCACGGCGACAAGGGCGAGCGCCGCGATGGCGTGGTCGCGGTCGAGTGTGGCGAGGAGGCGGCGGATCATTGGGCACCTCGGGCTTTACGGATGACGGCGGCGGCATTGGTGACTGCGGCCCAATCGTCGCCAAGCTGTTCGGCGGCGACCGCGTACAAAACGCTCAAAGCGTCAAGCATCTCCGGCGCGGCGGCGATCAGGCGGGCGTTGGCATCCCCTTGGCCGTCGTCGCCGACTTCGGCGTGAATAATCAGACACCGGTCGCCGCGGTCATCGGCCACGCTGGCGATCACGTAGTGGCCGGCGTCAACGCCGTGCTTTGCTTTCGTGCAGAGCCAGGGGCCGGGCGTGTGCTGGGCGCTCATGCGTGCCTCGCATAGTCGGAGTCCGGCACGATCACGACGTCGCCGCGGATCTGGTGGGGAATGCCGCGGGCGGCCTGGTACAGGCGCGTGGCCGCCGGGTTGACGGGCAGGTTTTTCAGGATGCCTTGGTCATCGACCAGCATCACGTGCACGCGGTCAGAGAGGCTGACGGTGTCCAGCGCATCGGCGCCGATCATGTGGCAGACGTCCTGGATGGCATGCGGGCCGTGCAGCTCGGTTTCGGCGCCGTCGGCGCGGATCAGCTTGCGGATGGGTTTCATGCGCGGGCCTCCTGCTCGGCGTCAAGCGCGGCCTGGGCGATCTGCGCCAGCTCGGCGTCGCGGTCCGGGTGGCCGGTGGCGCCGCCCGCGACCTGCGCGAGAGCGCTGCGCAAGCGGGCGTTGGCGAGGCGCAGGTGGTGGTTCTTCGCCTGCAGCGCGGCCTCGCTGACCATCTTGGGCAGCTCATGCTCGGCGGCGATATAAGGCCGGCCCTGCAGCGCGGCTTCGGCGCGGCTCGCGATCCAGCGCAGGCGGCGCGTTTGCGTCGAGCTGGCGCGCGCCGTGCGCATGATGTGGTCCAGGGCGTCCTGCAAGATTTCCGCAGTGGACGGCAGCGGGATGGGGGCGTTCATAACGGGCGGTTCTCCATGGTGGGCGCCGCGCCGGCGCGAATCTGCCGGCTGGGCATGCAGTCGAAGGTGACGCGGGTGGTGGGCGGGAATACGGCCAGTACGTCGAGGCATTCGGCCTGCGTGGCGAAGCGCTCAATCACCATCACGGGCGCGCGGTCGTGGCCGGCAGGCAGGAACGCCAGCAGGACCCAGAGGGTGGCGGCGGTCATACGGTCGGGCTCCAGGTGTCGGCACGCCGCAGGCGCGCCATGACGGCGTCGCCGGCGCGGGCCAGGACATAGGCAATGGGGAACAAGAGGAGGGCGGCAGTCATTTGCGCGGCCTCCGGCGCGCCGCGATCAAATCGCGGACTTCGAGCCAAGCGAGCAGCACGCCGATGATGAGGAAGCCGAGCATCAGATTGCCCCCTCACCGAGACCGGGGGAGCGCTCGAGTAGCTGGCGGGCGCGCTGCACGAGATCGTTCTCCAGCTCCTTGACGCCTTCGGCACCGGCGCGCTGGTCGAACGGCCATTTGCTGATGGCCTTGACGACTACGCCGGCGGCGGCCTTGGGGCTGATGTCGCACTGGAAGGTTTCGGCCCACCAGTCCAGGTCCTCGCCGAATGCCCTATCAGCGCGGCCCGCGAACAGATCGCAGAGCACGCTGAGGATGTCGGCGTCGTTCAGCTGCACGGACGGGACTGACCCTTCGCGGTGAAAGTAGCCGTGGTCGGCGGTGCGGGTCGGGTCGTCAGGCAGGGCGGCGACTGACGGGGCGATGTGGACTTGCATGGCGTCTCCCATGTTGGCTACCTGCTGGTGGTAGGTCGGCAGCGCCAGAACCGTCTAGCACTGTAATGCTAGATTCTAAGCATTAAATGGCTAGTGTCAAGCATTATGATGCTAGATTCACACAACAAAAAAGCCGCACTGGGCGGCTGTCATGGGGCAGGGCGGGAGCTACCGGTCGTCGATAGAAAAAAGGCTTTCACCTGATGATAGGAATTTGCATAGCGCCCGCTGTGGCAGGACATTTCCAAAACCATTCTTGGCCTCGAAGTCCAGGCGAACTAGCACGGCGCCGTCGTTCAAGGTTTGCGCCGCCGCACCGAACGTACTGAAATTCACGGAGGAGGGAAATTTTGCTGCCGCACGCGTCCTAGACTGGCAGGAAGCCATCGCATCGTTTTCGCTTATTACTGGTTTGGGAGGGGGGTTATCCGCTTCTTGTTTTCCAGGGATGCTGGCCAGAATACCGGCTAAGACTAGGATGCCAAGAAAGCCGACCAACTTCATGCGGCCTTGGCGGCGCAGGTCTGCGAGCGAAGTTGGCTTTTTCATGTCTCTCATACAAAATGACAATGCTGGATATAGATTGTAATTATCACAGCAAATTTTTTTTGCCCCAGCTGTTCACCCAGAGCACATTGCCGTCGGCGCGCCACCTAGGCGGCTCCGCGCTTGCTTTTAATGTCCGGCCCGTCCTGCGTGGCGGCATAGGCCGCGCCGTAGCCACGAGCATTGAGCATCAGGTAGGTGCGTTCGGGCTCGTTCAAGATACGAAAAATCGATAGCAGCTCTTGCTCATCGCTATCGAGGTCTGTAACTGGTGGTCGGGCGGCCCCTAGAGCTGATGAGGTGGGCGTGGCGGACAGTGCGGGCGGTTTGAGTGGCTCAAATCCCGGGACCAGCAGTTGCCAAGCTTCGAACTTGAAAAACCGGGCGATCTGCTCGACGGTTTCGACGTTCGGGTTGCCAGAGCCGTACTTGATGCGTCCGAGCGTGCCGTCGGCAACACCCATGAGTTTCGAGAGGTTCAGGCGAGAGATGTCCTGCCGCGTTTCCAGCAACTTCGTGACGCTCTGAGCGAGGATATCTTTCACGTCTGGCATTTGATTGCTAGTTTATCTAGGTGGCCTAGCCTTTTGGTGCTTGATGATCTAGCCACATAATGCTAGATTGGCGGCATTCATAACTCAACTTGCCGCCATGTCTCTGATCTCCGAAGTTCGCTCAAGCCTGCTGCTAAATAAGGGCCGCTGGCCGGTCATCAGCAAGCGCGCGGGCGTGTCCTATTCCTGGCTGACGAAGTTCGCACAGGGGCGTATCTCCAACCCGGGCGCACGCCAACTCGAATCTGTGGAGGCCGCCTTGCGCGAGCCCATGGCAGGCCACCCGACGAAACTGCCCGCCCCGGATGGCGGGACTACGGCCCTACAGGCCCAAGTTGGCGAGGGCGGCCATGCGCAAGTCAGGTAAGCGCATAACCACCTCGCGGCGTGTCCGCGAAGCGATATGTGGTCTGGCACTCGTGGCAGGTAAGCACAGCATTCGCGCCGCCCTTGCCTTGGAGTATCGATTTCACCGAGCGATTGTCCATACAAGTGGGACATATGTAATGCGACGGCTCGGAGCCACGGGCCGCTTCTTTAAGGCGCAGGGTGAAGGTTCCGGGGTAGTTCTGTACCAGCTCGTAACGCTCGCGCTCGCTAATGCGTTTTTCAAGTTGGCGAATTCGGTCTTCCAACTCGTGCACCCGAGTCTGCGCCGCGCGTTCGCGATCGGCTGCTGTCGAAGCCTTCTCGTTCATGGCAATGCAGTGGGCTCCAGCTATGGCGAGTTGTGCTTGAAGGTCGTAAGTGGCAGCCGCTATTTGCGCTTCGTCCTTGAGCTCGACCGCCGCCTTATAGGCGTTCGCGGCAAATGTGATCCCGCTCAGGAATCCCGGAATATCCATCACAGTTCCCCCAACGTAGAAAAGGGTGGCGTAGGAACCCCCGATTCTACGTTGCGCGGGAATTCCGGCGCGGAGAGGATATGACGCGCTCAATGCATTGTGCCGGCCGCCTCAGAGGCCGGCCCGCCCGCCGTACGCGTATCGACCTCGTAGCACAGTCGGCCGAACACCTCGCGCACCGTGGCCTCGTCGGCTTCGCCTACCACGCTGTCCGCGATCTCCTTCGCCAATTTCAGCAGTGCCATCGTGGCCTGCGCTGCATCGCCTTTTCCTCGCACATCCATTTCCGTTCCCCCCGTTTCTGCCGCTGTGGGGGAAATGTAACTGCCCGGAGTACCTGACGCATGCGACATGAATCGCACAAAACCCTGATTTCCATCCTGCGCGAGCACACGTCGGCCTGGCGCAAGTCGCAGGACTGGTCCCGCGAGACCATGGCCGACGTCATCGTCGCCGCGCACGAGCGCACCAATGGCGCCGCCGCGACCGGCATCCGCTTTGAACCGAACACGCAGGATACCTTCGGCCGCATGAAGGTGAATGCCGACCGCGTGTTCCGCTGGCTGGACGACGAGTCGAAGGACACGAACCTGCTACCGGCCAACTTCATTCCGTCGATCCTGGCCGCGATGCCGCACGACCGTCGGCGCCACTGCGTGGACGACATCCTGCGTCCGCTCGGCCTGGCCGTGCGCACGCTGGCACTCGAGGCCGGAGAAGGGCTGGCCCAGGGCCAAGTCACCAATCTCATGCGCGAGCAGACTGAAGCCGCGACCGCCGCGGTCGCGCTGCTGGGCGCCAATGCCACGCCGGAGCAGATGGTGAACGCGCACCGCGAGCTGTCGGAATCCATCGTCGCGGCCCGCGGTGTGCGCGCGGCGATTGAAGGGCAGATGGCGCAGGCCGGGATCGACGTGCCGGCCAAGGAGGCGGACCCGTCATGACGGATTTAGGGATCACCGTACAGCTCCTCGCCGGAGGGGGGGCGGGCGAATTTGGCTGCCAGCTGTTCGCAGGTTGCGGTAGCCACAATTATGAGATCCGCCGCTTCGGAAAGACGTCCCGCAAGGTCAAGCGAATAGCGCTGAGACATCGCTCTCGGCTCCGCAATGCGTTTGATTTCCTCCAGCGCCATATCCGCGATGGCAAGTCCCCGAGCAATTCGGTGCGCCGCTTGGCGTTCCAGTGGAACGAGGTGCATCAATTGTTCGAGGCTGACGTCAATGTCAACGCCGGCAAGCTCTTCCTGCATGCGCGGCAGCGCAGGATCATCGTCATCATAGAGGAACGCGACAGTGCTGGCGGAACGGAGATCTTGTCCAAAGCGGCTGAGCCTTGGTGCCAGATGTGCCGCATAAAGAGCAGCCATCGCGATCTGGTCACGTTTACGCCCACGCGATTCGCTGCTGGCGACCAACAGCGCGATTGCGGCGGCGAGGAAGGTTGCAACTGCCGCTGCCCAAGCGGCCGTCGTCGCGTGAGAGACAAATCCGCGGAATGCGGGAGAAAGTATCGTCGTAACCCCCAATACGATCGCGATAGCGCTGAACACCAGCACCCAGCCTCGCCAATCAAACCAGTCTCGAATGAGTTCCTTCATGTTGGATCTGTTCCTCGTTGTGGGATCGCGGCATCGTATTCGACGCGTAGGAGATTGTCAGCATGACGCCGACGCGCCCCTTGATCCGCTACCACGGCGGTAAATGGCGCCTGGCTCCGTGGATTATTCAGCACCTTCCGCCGCATCGCTGCTATGTCGAGCCTTTCGGCGGCGGCGCCAGCGTGCTGCTGCGTAAGCCTCGCGCTTACGCCGAGATCTACAACGACCTGGACGGCGAAATCGTGAACCTGTTCCGGGTGGCGCGCGACGATGGCGAGCGTCTGGCTCGCGCCTGCGAGCTGACGCCGTTCGCTCACATTGAGTTCGACGACGCGTACAACCCCGCCGAGAATCCGCTGGAACAGGCCAGGCGCACCGTTTTCCGCAGCTTCGCCGGCTTCGGGTCTGCTGCTGTCACAGGGCAAGTCAGCGGCTTCCGGGCGAACAGCAGCCGATCAAGCACGACGCCGGCGCATGACTGGATGAACTATCCGGACTGCCTGCGCCTGCTCATCCAGCGCCTGCGCGGCGTGGTGATCGAGAACCGCGACGCGATTGACTGCATGGCCCGCCACGACGCGGCCGACACCCTGCATTACGTGGACCCGCCCTATGTGCATTCGACCCGCTCATTCCGGACACGGTCTCATTCCTACCGTCATGAGTTGACCGACGAGCAGCACGAAGCGCTGGCCAGCGCGCTGCACCGGTTGAGCGGCATGGTGGTGGTGAGCGGGTATCGCTGTGACCTCTATGACCGGCTCTATGCGGGTTGGAAACGGATTGATGGCCGTGCCCATGCCGACGGCGCGCGTCCCCGCATCGAGTCGCTGTGGCTGTCGCCGAGGGTGCCCAGCAACGCTCTATTTTCACCGGAGGGCACATGACCGATCTGCAGTTGCCCGCGCCCTTGACCCCGCCGGATTGTGATCTGCGCGACTTCGCGTTCATGCCGCTGGACGTGCTGCGCCTGCGCGACAGCGACCTGGCGGTCAAGGCCGACGGCGAATCGTTCCGCTGCGCGGTCCTGCTGTGGTGCGCATCCTGGCACCAGGTGCCGGCCGCCAGCCTACCGGACGACGACGACGTCCTGGCGCAGCTGGCCGGGTTCGGCCGCGTCACGAAGGAATGGCTGCGCCACCGCGACGGCGCCCTGCGTGGCTGGGTGAAGTGCGCCGACGGCCGGCTGTATCACCCTGTAGTGGCGGAGAAGGCCGCCGAGGCCTGGCGCGCCAAGATGATCCAGCGCTGGAAAACCGAGTGCGCGCGCATCAAGAAGCACAACCAGCGGCACGGTACGGACGTCCATGTCCCTGACCTCGATGAGTGGCTGTCTCTCGGTTGTCCCCAGGGACAACCTATCGCTGTCCCTGGGACAAAAAAGCATGTCCCGAAGGACATTGGTAGCGGTCCCGAGGGACACCCCCCCAGTGTCCCTCGGGAAACTCACTCCAAGGGACAGGGAGAGGGACAGGGACAGTATTTAAAAGAAAAAGAAGCAGCGGCGGCGTCTTTCGCGCATGCGCCCGCGTGCGAGGGCGAAGCCCCGCCGCCGTCGCTTGAACCCGACAAGACCCCCGAGGAAAAAGCGCTGGCCGTTGCCGTCTGGCTGCGCCGCCGGGAAAAGGCCCGCGGCAAGCAGCCCAGGGGCACGCAGAGCAACGACCCGCGCATCGTCGCGTGGATCGCGGCTGGCGTGACCGGCGCCCAGCTGGCCGAAGCCTACGAGCTGGCCGTTGCTGACCGCGAGGCCACCGGCGACGCCGGCCCGATCACGGTGGGATTCCTGGACATCTTCGTCGGGAAGGTGCTGCGCCCGCCCCACGCGGAAAGCGCCGTGAACGGCAAGCGGCCGGTGGCCGCCAAGGCCACGGACCCGCTGGGCTGGGCCACAACCGCCTCGGGAATCACGGCCAAGGGCGCCGAGCTGGGAATCGTCCAGCAGGACGGCGAAATTTTCCCGGCGTTCAAGGCGCGCGTGCATGCCGCTGCCGGCCTGACCGAAGCTGACCGCGGCCGCCTGCTGGCCGACTACGGGGTGCGCGCATGACCGCTGCCGTCCAATGCGTCGCCTGCCAGCGCTTCACACTGCGCGACAACGCCAAGTTCGCCGAGCTGGCCCTGGGCCGATGCTCCGGCATGACCGACCGCCCGGGCTCCTTCGTCAGCCCGACCTATCCCCGGCAGTGCCCGGACCACCAACCTGCGCCGGCGGAAAAGACCGCAGCGCGTATCGAATGGCTGCGCCAGCTGCGCGGCGAGGGAGCATGAAGTTGGAACCCATCGTTTTCACAATCCCTGGCGTGCCCAAGGGCAAGGGCCGGGCCAAATCCAGCTCGCGCATCGGACGGGACCCGAAGACCGGCGCCCCGCGCGTGTTCACGCGCCACTACACGCCCGAAGCCACGGCCGCCTACGAAAGCCTGGTGAAGCTGGCGGCGGCAAAGGCCATGGCCGGGCGCGAGGCCTATACCGGGCCAATACGGCTGGAGCTGGCCATCGTGCTGCCGATTCCGCGGTCCTGGTCCGGAGTTCGCCAGCGCCGGGCCGCAGCTGGCGAGATTGCGCCCACCGTGAAGCCCGACGCCGACAACGTGGAGAAGGCCATCAAGGACGGCCTGAACGGCGTGGTGTACCGCGACGACGTCCAGGTCGTGGAGGACAGCAAATTCAAGGCCTACGGCCCAGTACCGGGCGTCAAGGTCGTGGTGACCTTTCTCGAAGGGATCGAACCCGCCCAAGGAGTGAAAAAGAATGCGCCGTGAACCCGGAACCTTTTCGTGCCCCGAGCACGCAATTGCCGTGGCCTACCTGATGCTGGCCTACCCGATCGAGCCGAAGAACCCCACGCAGATCATCTGCGAGGCCTTGCAGGAGCTGTTCGACGTGGGCTACGAGCGCAAAGCGTTGTCGGGCCTTACGCCGCACGACTGGCACGCGCAGGCCGTGTTCACGGTCAAGGTGCTTGAGCGCACGCTGGGCGACAACATCGGCTTCCACATCCTGCGGGCGCAGTACGGCACAGGCGAGGAGGGCGCTGCCAGCGCGCGGCGCGTGTCGGAGTGGTTGAACCCCGAGGCGGCGGCGGACAGCCGCGAGCGCGAGGTGACGGACATGCTGGCGGCGCACATCCTGCGCGGACGGCCGCGGCTGCGCGACCTGTGCGATCGCTTCGACCTGCCGTACTCGGCCCTGCAGCGTCCGGCCAGCGCTTACCGGGTGCTGGTGGAGGGTGCGCGGCGCGCGGCGCTGAAACGCCTGGATATTCGCATGCGCGATGCCGATATCGTGGTGGACCTGGAAGGGGACGTGAAGCCCACGGCACTTGACAACGTGAATCAAGATGAGCAGAATTCGCCCAGACTCGTAGCAAGTACGACCTGATGAAACGCCCCGGCCAAAAACCGGGGCGTTTTTATTTGCACTGCTTGAGTGCGATATCGACGATGGTGTCGACTCGTTTGCGGATCTGCTCTTTTACGCTCTCGGGTGTCTTTTCCCCCGAATGCAACTGGCTCAGCATGTCGTGAAGAGTTGCCCGTCCGTTCTCGACGACAGCACGGTCCCCCTTTGTCGTCAAGAACAAGAGCAGCCCAAGTACTGACGCGTCTGCGGTGGCGGTGGCAATGTAGGTATTGATATCCACACCTGAATTCGACATTTCATCTCCTCAGTAAATCACTTGCTACATGAAAGAAGACGGCGACGGCGGTGCAGCGGTAACTGCACGACCGACAGCCGACCCACGGGTTAAGGCCGTGAGCGACCCGAGGCCGTCCCACCTGTACAGGCGGGGGCAACGGTAACACATCCTCACGAACACATGGCATCCCCCATCATTCCCTGGCTGGGCGGCAAACGCCGCCTGGCAGACCGCATTTTTCCGTTTTTCCCCGCCCATGACTGCTACGTTGAGCCATTCGCCGGCGGCGCCGCGCTGTTTTTCCTGCGCCCGACGCCTGCCAAGGTCGAAGTGCTGAACGACGTGAACGGCGAGCTGGTGAACCTGTACCGCGTGGTGCAGCACCACCTCGAGGAGTTCGTCCGGCAGTTCAAATGGGCGCTAACCAGCCGCGACGTGTTCAAGTGGCTGCAGATCACCCGGCCGGAGACGCTGACCGATATCCAGCGCGCGGCGCGGTTCTTCTACCTCCAGCAGAACGCCTTCGGCGGGAAGGTGGACGGCCAGACCTTCGGCATCGCGACGACGGCGCCGCCGGGCCTGAACCTGCTGCGCCTCGAGGAGAACCTGTCAGCGGCGCACCTGCGCCTGGCCGGCGCCTACATCGAGAACCTGCCGTGGCAGAAGTGCCTGGAGATGTACGACCGGCCCCACACGCTGTTCTACATGGACCCGCCCTATTGGGAAACCGAGGGCTACGGCGTGGGTTTCGGCTTCGAACAGTACGAGGACATGGCGGCGCGCATCCGCCAGCTGCAGGGCCGCGCGATCATCAGCCTGAACGATCACCCCGACATCCGGCGAGCGTTCGATGGCTTCCATATCGAGGCCACAGAGCTGCGCTACACCGTTGGTGGCGGTCGGGGTGTCGAGCGCGGCGAAATCCTGATCTTCAGCTGGGACGTGGCCGCTGCGCCGGCGGGCCTGTTTTAAATCTCAATACTGGCGCTGGCATCGCGCACATCGAGTGTAAATGCGCGATACCTTTGCGTGCACCTAGATCGGTGGCTTGCGCAAAATGCTCAACTGGGCACTTCCAGGATCCCTGTCGGGATCTACCTGCACGCCCGTCGGTAGCCCAAGTGAGTTCAAGAGTCGCTGGAGCTTTGCAAAGGGCTGGTTGTCCTCATTGGCCTCTAAACTTTGCACAGTGAGAACGATTCCAAACTCGTTCACATCCGTTTGAACAATTTCGCGGGGGAATTTTCCTTCTGGCGTCGGGTAAATATTTACGCCCTCGGCGCGTAGTAGAGCTAGGAAATCCATCGCGAAGACTTGGGCTTCAGCATCGGCCACCGCACCGATTTGGAGCTTTAGTGCGGGCTCCCTCTTGAAGTGCTTTGATCGAAGAAAGGCCCCAATGGTATTTGTCTGTTCTTTGCTCAGTCGGCGCACCTCCTGCACACGCTGCAGCTTCTCGTTAAGACGAGCGGCTTCAGCTCGGGCTTCTTCCGCCTGCTTATTTAATAACGCGGTCTCCCTACTAAGTACGGCAGCGCGCTCATGGGCTGCTGCAGCGCGTTCATTCGCCTCTGACGCCTGGAGCTCATTCTTCGCGATTCTTTCATTTGCATATCGCGAAATGTTGTCGGCACTCAGGTACGCGCCGTAGGTGCCGGCGAGGGTCAAGAGCGCCGCGAAGATGAGCATGATCGTGGATGCTGTGCCCAATCTTTCCGCGGCCTCTTGAGTTAGTCGGAATAGCATAAATTCCTGCCCGATAAATGACGCAGTTGAAAAAAACAGATTGGCACCCATGGGTTCGAATGGGCCAAACTGAATTATTGATACTCATTTTGTAACACGGGTAGAGGCCCATGCACGATGGCGAAGCTTTCCGAAGCGCACAAGCGCTTCATCGTCCAGGCCCTGGCCTGCTGGGACACCCCCAGCCAGGTCGCGGAGGCCGTCAAGGACGAATACGGCCTGGACGTGCCCCGCACGCAGGTGGCGCAGTACGACCCCACGAAGGTGGCCGGCCAGGGCCTGGCCAAGAAGTGGCGCGAACTGTTTGAGGCCACGCGCCAGCGTTTCCGGGAGGAAGTGGCCGAGATCCCCATCGCTGACCAGGCCTTCCGCCTGCGCGCCTTGGGCAAGATCTACGAACGGCACATGAGCCGAGGAAACGTCGTCGGCGCTGCCGGCGTGCTGGAACAGGCCGCCAAGGAGGTGGGCGGCGCGTTCACGAACAGACGGGAGCACACGGGCGCCGGCGGCGGCCCGATAGAACAGAAAACGGTGGTGGTCGATGAAAAAGAAGTCGCCGCCGCCGTCGCCCAGCTTAGCCGCGACTATTGACCCCGCGGTCCTGCGCGCCACGGCGAAAGCCATATGCGAGCAGGATCACCTGTTCTTCAGCCGGTACTTTTTCAAGCACCGCCAGGCCATCAAGTTTCGGGTCAACTGGCACCATGAGCTGATCGCCGAGAGGGTGCAGGCCGTCATCGACGGCCGCATCAAGAACCTGGTCATCAACGTGCCCCCGGGCTCGTCCAAGACCGAGCTGGTGGCCATCAACCTGATGGCCCGCGGGCTGGCGCTGAACCCGCGGGCGCGCTTCCTGCACATCAGCTACTCGGACGACCTGGCGCTGCTGAATTCGCAGACGGCCCGCGAGCTGGTGCAGTCGGACGAATTCCAGGAACTCTGGCCCCTGGCGATCGCCGACGACGCGAAGTCGAAGAAGCGCTGGAACGTCCTGGTGGACGGCAAGAAGGCCGGCGGCGTGTATGCGGTCAGCCTGGGCGGCCAGATCACGGGCTTCCGAGCCGGCCACATGGCCGAGGGGTGGCAGGGCGCCATCATCATCGATGACCCCCTGAAGCCTGAGGACGCCTACAGCAAGACGAAGCGGTCGGCGGCCAACCGCAAGCTGCTGTCCACGGTCAAGAGCCGGAAGGCCAACCCGGACACGCCGATCATCGTCATCATGCAGCGCCTGGCGCAGGAGGACGTCACCGGCTTCATCCAGGCGGGCAACCTGCCCGGCGAATGGGAGCAGGTCATCATCCCGTCGCTGATCGACGACGCCTATGTGGCAGGCCTGCCGGTCGAGCTGCGCGCGAAGGTCGACAGTAGCGACCGGGACGGGCAGGGCAGGTTCAGCTACTGGCCGTACAAGGAGCCGCTGGCGGACCTGCTGGCCATGGAAGCCGGTACGGGCGCGGACCAGGACGGCTCGCGCGTCAGCCGCTTCGTGTTCGCGTCGCAGTACCAGCAGCGTCCGGCACCCCTGGGCGGCGATCTGATCCAGGGCGCGTGGTTCGGGCGCTACGTCGTGCCGCCGCGGATCGTCGCGCGCAAGGTGTTCGCGGACACCGCGCAGAAGACCGCCGAGCGCAACGACTACAGCGTTTTCGAATGCTGGGGCCTGGGCGAGGACGGCAAGATATACCTGCTGGACCTGCTGCGCGGGAAGTGGCAGGCACCGGAGCTCAAGCGCCGCGCCGTAGATTTCTGGGCCAAGAACAAGCCGTTCAACCCGAAGCTGTCGGCGCCGCTGCGCCAGCTCCTTATCGAGGACAAGTCCAGCGGCACCGGCTTGATCCAGGACATCGGCGCCGACGGCAGAATTCCCGTCAAGGGCGTGGAGCGCGACAAGGACAAGCTCACGCGGCTCATGGACGTGCAGAGCTACATCGAGGCCGGCTTGGTCTGCATCCCGGCTGAGGCCCCGTGGGTGTCCGACTTCGTGACCGAGTGCGAGGCCTTCACGGCCGACGACACGCACGCACATGACGACCAGGTCGATCCCATGGTCGACGCCATCAACGACATGCTCGCCACCGCGGGCAGCAACCTAGGGCGCTTCCAGGCGCTGGCAAGCACATGATGAACCAAGACGGCTACCTCAGCGCCGTGCTGGGCCAGGCCCTGCTCGACGCGTCGCCGGGCGGCCTCGGCGCGCTGGACGACCTGGCGATGTATGCCGAAGGCGGCCTGGCGGCGCGCGTGGTGGACATAATCCCGGACACGGCCGTGTCGCGCGGCGTGGAGATTACGGGCGATGACCGTGTACGAGGGGAGCTGGACCGCTTGAAGGCGCTGCCTGCGCTCGCCGATGCGTGGCGGTGGGCACGCCTGACCGGCGGCGGCGCCATCGTCGTCATCGCCAAGGACGGCCGATCGCTGCGGGACCCGATCAATCTGGAGGCCCTGGACCAGCTGCTCGAGCTGAAGGTATTCACGCTGGACGACGTATCGGCCACCGAGAGCCGCTATTCGGACCCGAACGAGGCCAACTACGGCATGCCCGAGCTGTACCGTGTGCGGACGCAGGCGGCGGGCGTGCCGTCGGCCGAGTTTTTCGTGCACGAAAGCCGGTTGATCGAGGTTCCGGGCGATCCGCTGCCGGCGAAGCTCAACCGCAAGGGTATTCCTTGGGCCGGCCGCCCGGCGGTGACCCGGGCCTTTCGCGCCATCCGGCGCTACAGCGAGGGCCTGCATTGGGCGCTGCGGCTGCTGGAGAAGAAGCAGCAGGCCGTCCACAAGATGAAGGGCCTGGCCGAGGCGATCGAGGCGGAACTGGAGGCCGCCATCCGAAAGCGGGTGGAAATGGTCGATTCCGTGCGCAACGCCCTAAACGGCGTCGCGGTGGACTCCGAGGACGACTACCAGATCCTCAGCTCCGACATGGGCGGGGTGAAGGACACGCTGGCCGAGTTCCAGATTTCCGTGGCTTCGGAGACCGGCATGCCGGTGACGCAGCTTTTCGGACGGTCGGCTTCTGGCTTGAACGCCACGGGCGACGGCGACCTCGAAGGCTTCTACAACACCGTCGCCATGGGCCGGGAAGTGAAGATCAACCCCGCCTTGGAGCGGCTGGTGTCGCTGATCCGCGCCCAGCGCGCTCTGGCGGCGGGCGACAAAGGGCAAGGCGAGACCTGGTCAATCAGCTGGCCTGCGCTCAAGCCGGCGACGGCGAAGGAAGCCGCCGAGGTTCGAAAGGCCAACGCCGAGGCGCAGGCCCGGGAAATGGAAGCGCTCAGCGCGGCCGTGGACAACGGCCTGAGCCAGGAGCAGGCGCTCGACTACATGAAGCAGGAAGGGCACTATGGCCTCGTCCCCGACACCCGCGGCCAGTCGGCGCAGGCGTACGCCGCCGCCACCTAAGCAATGGCGCTATCCGCTTGGCGACGAGCGGGACTACCTGCGCGCGTTGCGCACGTACGCGGAAGCGGCCATTCTGGCGGTCGAGCGTCACGTGCTGCCCGAGCTGCCGCGCGTGCTGCGCCAGGACGACCTGCGCAACACGCCCGAAGGCGACGAGGGCTGGTTCGAATCGCTGCGGCGGGCGTTCATGGACGCCCTGGGCGCGGCTACCGTGACCGACCGCGCGGCGCAGGGCCTGGTGGCGCTGGTCGCGCAGCGCGTGGAGAAATACAACAAGGAGCAGTACCACCGGCTGCTGCGGCGGGCGTACGGCGTGGACGTTTTCAAGGCAGAGCCAGCCCTGGCCAGAATCCTGCGGCCTTGGGAGGCCGAGAACATCGGCCTTATCAAGTCCATCCCGGAGCAGTACCTGGACACGCTGCACGGGCGCGTCGTGGCGGCGGTGCGCAAGGGCACGTCGCTGCGCGACATGACGGCGCAGATCCGGCAGACCTACGACCTGCCGCGCAAGCGCGCCGAACTGATCGCCCGAGACCAGATCGGGAAGCTGAACGGCGACCTGACCGAATACCGGCAGACAAACATCGGCGTCAAGAAATACCGGTGGCGCGGCGTCTTGGATGAGCGCGAGCGCGACGAGCACGTCGCCCGCGAGGGCCAGGAGTTCGAATGGGAGAACCCGCCGGCCGACGGCCACCCCGGCAAGCCGATCCGCTGCCGGTGCTGGGCTGAAGCGATCCTGCCGGCCCTCGATGATCTGGATGGCCTGATCGTCCACTGAAGGAAACACCATGGCAATGCGATATGACCGCGCGCCGCTGAAGGCCACCCGGACGGACGAGGGCTACCTTGTCGACACGCCGGTGCTGACCCGTACCGGCGTATTCGAATATCGGGACGGCGCCGGCAAGGTGCGGCGCGAGTTCCGGCCGCCGGAGGAAGTGTTCAACGCGGACTCGATGGCGAGCCTGCGCGGCAAGCCGATCACGGACGGACACCCGGGCAAGGTTACCGCCAAGAACGTGCGCCAGCACATCGTCGGTACTGCGCTGTCCGCCGGCCGCCAAGACGGCCAGAACATGGTCGGAGACATCCACATCTTCGATACCGGGCCCGTGGACGCCGGCAACAAGGAGTTGTCGCTCGGCTACGAGCTCGAGCTGGACGAAACGCCCGGCGTCTCGCCTGAGGGCGAACGCTACGACGCCGTCCAGCGGAACATCCGATACAACCACCTGGCGGTGGTGAAACGCGGCCGCGCCGGCAACGCGCGGCTGAACCTTGACGCGGCAGACGCCGTAACGAAAACCGAAGAGGAAAATGACATGACCATGGTCAAAATCCGCCTCGATTCCGGCCTGTCGTATGACGCGGCGCCGGAAGTGGCGAACGAGCTGGAGCGCCTGCGCGCCGAGGTGAAAGCCGCCAACACCAAGGCGGACACCGAAGCGGCGCGGGCCGACAGCGAAAAGGCACGTGCTGACCAGGCCCTGGCGGACATCGCCAAGGCGCGCCAGGACGCCCACAGCGCCGCGCTGGCGCGCGTGAAGCTGGAGGCCACGGCCACCCAGCATAAGGTGGACTTTAAGGCCGACACCGCCGACCGCGCGCTGCGCGAGGGCGTCATCAAGGCCATCCGCGGCGATTCCTTCGACCTGACCGGGAAGTCCGACGGCTATGTCGAGGCGGCCTTCGACCTGGCCGTCAGCGACGCCCAGGCGCGCCAGGACGCGGTGGCGGAGCAACGCCGGCAGATGGGCGGCCAGCAGCCGGCGGGCGCCGGTCAGCAACGCGCCGACGGCGCCGATCAGCCTGCTTCGGCGCGCTCGGCCCGCGACGCCTATCTCTCGAACCTGAAGAAAGGAGGCGAATAATGCCCCCCATCTATGACGACCGCATGGACGTTGCCTACGCCGGCATGAAGGCGGATCTGGGTTACGACGACGTCGAGACCTGCGCCGCCGCTGGCAGCATCCGGCCCGGCGTGATCGTGGGCGACACCACCGGCGACCGCATCGTCGCCGGCCCCGGCACCCGCATTCGCGGCCTCGCCCTGCATACCCACACCATCCCCCGCGACAGCGGTTATCGCGAGTTCGACGCGGTCAGCGTGCTGCGCGTGCGCCGCGCCTGGGCGCTGGTCACCGACGGCGGCGCCGTCACCAAAGACGGCCCGGTGAAGTGCGCCGCTGACGGCACTGTCTCCGATGGCGGCGCCACGGCGGTGCCGAACGCGGTGTTCCGTTCCGGCGCGATCGACGTCGCCAGCGGCAAGATCGCCCTGATCGAGCTGCACGCGCCGTTCGCGCAGGCCCCGGCCGCGCCCTGAGCGGCCAGCCCCAACCGACTAACCAAAGGCCCCGCAAGGGGCCTTTTTCATTGGGAAAACCATGAAAGTACACGAGCATTACGACGAGGCCGACCTGCCGGCCGTCAAAAAGATCGTCGTGGCGCTGGCCGGCATGCGCGAGGACGAAGGCCTCTACACCGCGCGACAGCTGGACTACGTCAAGACGCGCACCTACGACAAGAAGCTGCCGCCGATGATCGGCCTGCAGCTGGTGCCGATCTCCACCGAGGTGCCCGAGTGGGCGGAAACCTTCACGTACACCATGTTCGACGAGGTCGGCATGGCGAAGATCGTCGCCAACTATGCCGACGACCTGCCGCGCGCCGACGTCAAGGGCGAGGAAAAGGTCGCCCAGATCAAGAACATCGGCGACTCCTACGGCTACAGCGTCATGGAGCTGCGCGCCGCCGCGGCCAACCGCACCGACCTGCCGACGCGCAAGTCGATGGCTGCACGCAAGGCCGTCGAGATCAAGCTGAACCAGATGGCGCTGGTGGGGGATACCAAGTTCGGCCTGTATGGCCTGACGAACCACCCGAACGTGCCGCTGGTGGTGGGCCTGCATGGCGACTGGCTGAACCCGACCACGACCGCTGACCAGATCCTGGCCGACCTGGACATGATCTACGACGCGGTGCCGAACCAGTCGAAGGACATCCACACGCCGACCCGAATCGTCATGCCGACCGAGCACCGCAGCCGCATCTTTTCGCTGCGCGTGCCCGACACGAACGGCAAGACAGTGGGGCAATTCTTCCAGGACAAGCATCCGGGCCTGCAGCTCGTGGGCGCGTCCGAGTTCAAGGGCGCCGGCGCCGGCGGAAAGGACCTGATCCTGGCCTACGAGTACAGCGAGGAGAACCTCGCCATGGAGCTGCCCATGCCGTTCAACCAGCTGGCGGCGCAGGCCCGCGGCCTCGAGCTGGTGGTTCCCTGCCTGGCGCGCGCCGGCGGGGTGGTCGTCTACTACCCGCTCTCGATGGCGAAGGGGGAAATCTGATGCGCTATTTCGTCAACACCTCCAAGGCCGTCATCAACATCGGCGGCCACACCGTGATCGCACCGACGAAGGCCGCCGCGGTCGACGTCGAGGTCCGCGGCGTCAAGGACCTGATCGACCGCGGCCTGCTGGTCGAAACGGAGGCCCCGCCGGAGGCCAAGGCCTCCAAGAAGCGCGGCAGCGCTGACGACAACTCGGACGGCGCCAAGGAGCCGACGAAGGTCGCCGAGCTGAAAAAGTGGCTGGACGACCAGGGCGCGCAATACGACGCCTCGGCCAGCAAGGCGGAGCTGCAGGGCCTGTACGAGGCCCTGAAGGCCAGCCTCGCGGAACAGGTCAACGCCGGTGATCAGAACGGCGCTGGCGCCACGGAGCAGTAGCTATGGTGGCCACTGTCGACGATCTGGACTTCCTGGCGCCGGCGGTGGCCTCCATGTCGGTCCAGGACAAGGAGCGGGCGCTGGCCATGGCTGCCGACTACCGGCCGGCATGCCTTCCGGCGAAGAAGCAGGACGAGGCGCAGCTCTGGTATGCCGCCTGGTTGCTCTACGGCATCAAGCAGCAGCGTGCCGCGGAAGCGGAAGGCATCCTGGCGCGCCCGGGCGTGGTCAGCGAGAAGGAAGGCGACCTGCAGCGGACGTACGGCCGGGTTGAGGGCGCCGAAGATCCGGCGGGCTTCCGCGGTCAGTACGAGCGGCTGGCGCGGCTGTGCCGTGTTGGCGCGGCGACGGTAAGGAGCACACCCCGTGTCTGTTAAATCCATCGACAAGGGGCTGGGCGCGCATGTGCGCCTGGCCAAGGCGATCAACGGCCGAGGCGTCAAGGTCGGGATTCAGGCTGACGCCGGCAAGGACCCAGACACCGGCGCCGACCTGCTCGATATCGCTATCTACAACGAATTCGGCACGGAGCATATCCCTGCGCGGCCGTTCGTGCGCGATTTCGCGGAGAAGAACGGCGAGGCGCTGGGCAAGGCCATGGACCGAATGGCCGGCGCCGTCCAAGACGGACGCATGGGCGTGGACACGGCCCTGGACCAGCTGGGTACGTTCGCGGAAAAGCACCAGAAAGAGCACGTCCAGCAGTCCAAGAAATGGGCCACGCCGAACGCTCCGTCGACGGTGAAGAAGAAGGGCAGCGACGTGCCGCTGATCGACCAGGGCCTGATGGTGGGCGCGATTCGCTACGAGAAGGTGTAACCCATGAGCTTTCGACGACTGCAGGTGATACGAACGCGGCTGCCGGGTCGGTATGAGCGCGGCCGCTGGCAAGAGGGCGCGCCCGGTCCGGACAGGACGATTCAAGCGTCCGTACAGCCGGCCAAAGCCGGCGACTACGACCTGCTGCAGGCGCACCCGGAAGGCAGGCGCGTTCGCGCCGCGGTCCGGATCTACACCAGCGCTGACCTGGTCGTCGCCGGCCAGGACTGGACCGGCGGCGACCGCTTGGTCTGGGCCGAGGGCCCGCTGGCCGGCGAGTATCTGCTGGTGGGCGTTTCGGCCTGGCAATCCGGCGTGATCCCCCACTTCCGCTATCTGGCCGTGCTGCTGGCCGCCGATGAAATGCAGTAGCCCAAGGACCCGGCAGTCTGGACCGGGACCGGACGGGGCAAAGCGTCCGGGAGGACTCCCCAGGCCCGGCTGGGCATTCCAGACCACCGGATAGGGCTGCATCGAGTCGGCGCGCGCGCGAGCGTTGGGTGGCCGATAGTCCCATCGATGCACAATCCACTTACGGAATCGCGATGGCACCTGAAGACCGCATTTTCGAGCTGATCGAGGCCGCCGCCGGCGGCGCGGTCGTCATCTTCGCCGACGAGAACGGCAAGCGGCCATCCAGCCCATATATCGCCATGGCGCTGCGCTGGACGAAAGTCAGCGCTGCAGAAGTCGGTCGGCTGAACGACGATGGCGCGCAGCCGGTTCATCAGCACGATGACGCCACGGTCGAGCTGCAGAGCTTCGGCCCTGCCACCTACGACGCCCTGGACGAGCTGGCGCTGAGGCTCCGCCACCCGCTCTACGAAGAGCGCGCCGAGGCGCTGGGCCTGGCGGTGTATGAGATCGGCCGCCTGCAGAACATCCCGGTGATGCGCGACGCCGCCAGATTCGAGCGGCGCGGCGTGCTGGAGCTGGGAATCCGCTACATCCGGAGCCATTCCGAGGTGGTCGGCTTCATCGAAACCGTGACGGGCGCCGTCACCACCACCGGCGGGCTGACGCCTGCCATCGAAACTCCCTTTTCCGCGACTGTCGTGACTGCGCCGTAGCGGCCGCGACGCGCCTTCGCCATCTGGCCGCCTCCTGGGCGGCTTTTTTTATTGGAGCCGCACATGGCAAAAATCGAACGGATCGTCAATGTGGCGATCTCGCTGAACACCACGGCCATCAAGGAGCAGAATTTTTCTGACATCCTGGTGCTGGGCGCCCACGCGCTGGCCGTCAACCGCGTCCTGGTGGTCACGGAGCCGGGCGAGCTGATCGACCTGGGCATTGCGATCACGGACCCGCTGTATATCGCCGTCCGCGACGCGTTCAAGCAGATCCCGACCGTCCCCCGCGTGCTTGTGGGCCGCCGCCAGGTGGACACCTCCCGCGTCACCGTGACCCGGGCGACCACGTCGGACTACACGATTTCGCTGTCCTGGCGCGCCGCCGGTGGCGACGTGCAGACGGCGGACGCGACGGTCACCGCGCAAGCCGACGACACGCCGCAGACCATCGCGACCGCGCTGGTGGCAGCGATCACCGCCGGCGCGGCGCCGGTTACCGCTGTCGCGGTGGGCGCCGAAGTGTCCGTTACGGCGGATGAGGCCGGGCAGGCCGTTGCAATCGGCGTGAAGGGCAACCTCCAGCTTGCCGCGCCCGCCAGCACCGAGTCGCCCTCGGTGGCGCTGAACGAGTGCCTGCGCGAAAACGGCGACTGGTACGGCGTGGCGCTGGCCAGCCGCGCGGAGGCCGACGTGCTGGATGCCGCCGAATGGGTGGAGTCCAACGAACGCCTCTTCGGCGTGTCCAGCGACCAGGCCGGCATCATCGACGCCGCGGTGTCGACCGATATCGCGTCGAAGTGCCAGCAGAAGCAGTACTTCCGCACGCACGTCTGGTACCACGGCCAAGCCAAGGCCGAGGCGCTGGAAGCCGCCATTACGGCCAACCGCTTCACCTACTACCCCGGTGGCGAGACCTGGGCGAATGCCCGCCTGTCGGGTATCACCTACGACACCCTGGCCGAGGGGCAGGCGCTGGCTGCGCACGCGAAGAACGCCAACACGTTCGAACAGATGCGCAACTTTGCCATCACCCAGAACGGCAAGGTGGCCGCGGGCGAATGGATCGACGTCATCCGCGGTCGCGACTGGCTGGCCGAGCAGGTCAAGATCAACGTCGCCACGCAGATCATCAACGCCGACGGCAAGGTGCCGTTCACCGATGACGGTATCCAGATCATCGTGAATGGTGTGCGCCAGGCGTTGCTCCTCGGCCAGGCCCGCGGCCTGATCGCGCCCGACGAGATCGACGACACCGGCAAGAAAATCCCGGGCTTCGTCATAACGTACCCGCGCGCGGCGAGCATCTCGGCGAACGACAAGGCCAACCGCACCCTGCGCGATCTGAAGTTCAGCGCGCGCCTGGCGGGCGCCATCCACGTTTCCGAGATCAAGGGCAACCTGACCTATCAACAACTCTAATCGGGGCAAACCAGCATGAAAACCTATGCACCTGGCCAGATCAAGATCGTGATGGGCGCGTTCGTCCTGTCCGGTCTGGCCGAAGATACCTTCGTGACGGTGGCGGAGATCGGCGAAGGCATCAGTTCGGTGTCCGGCGCCGACGGCGAGGTCGCGCGCGCGATGTCCCGCGATTCGCGGCTGCGCATCACCGTGACGCTGCTCCAGACCAGCGACAGCAACGACAGGCTCACCGCCCTGCACCAGGCCGACAAGGCCACGGACGGCAACGGCGCGGTGCCGGTGTCGATCACCGATCTGCGCGGCCGGTCGCTGCACGCATCCGACTCGGCCTGGGTGGTGAAAACCCCCGACGCCGGCTATGCCCGCCAAGTGGGCAACCGCGAGTGGGTCATCGAGACCGGCCGCGCGATCAACGTTCTGGGGGGTAACACCTGATGAGCGCCATCAAAGAGGTGGTGATCGGCAGCACCACGTTCCGA
The DNA here is from genome assembly GCF_057359325.1 of Achromobacter sp. MUI-25009338. Lineage (NCBI taxonomy): Bacteria > Pseudomonadati > Pseudomonadota > Betaproteobacteria > Burkholderiales > Alcaligenaceae > Achromobacter > Achromobacter sp. MUI-25009338. The sequence goes on along the minus strand of NZ_CM170627.1, from coordinate 3,727,348 downwards.
ATCTCCAAGTTCAACCCGTTCGACCAGCTGCAGCTGCTGGGCGACCTGCAGAAGGAAGTGCTGCCGGCCGCGGGCTCGATGCTGGCCGCCGTGTTCGGCGGCGAGGGCGAGGCGCAGGCCCGCGACGAGCAGGCCATGCTGCAAGCCTTTCGCGACCTGTCGGCGAAGATGGGCGGCGATGCCTTGCTGAAGTGGGCGGGCCGGCTTATCCACCCGGAGCTGGTTACGTTCGAGCTGGCCGGACGAGACCCGCAGAAGCTGACCGAAGTGCACCGCGGGATGGCCTTCGAGGATTTCTCGGAAATCCTGGAGCTGCTGTTCCACATCCTCCAGCACAACTTCGCCGGCCCTTTGGCGCGCTGGGCCGGCCGCTTTGGTTCGGCCCGCGAGAAGCTGGGCAGTCTGTCGGCCGGTTTGACCCAGCCTTCGAACGAGAGCTGATTATCTGGCGGCCCATCCTGGCTCGCCACGTCAGCCTGGACGCCGTCAAGCGCGGCGATGTTGATCTCCTGGACATCCTGAAGCTGAACGCGCTGATGGACGCCCAGGACGCCGCGCAGGCCCATGCGGAACGGCAAGCGAGGGGATAATGACAGTTGTACGAGAGCTGGTAACGCTACTGCGGTATCAGGTGGACGAGGCCGGGCTGAAGAAGTACCAGGTCGCCTACCAGCATGCGCAGTCGGCCATGGCCGCCACCAGCGCCAAGACGGTCAAGGCGATGCGCGAAGTGGCCGTGGGTGCGGGAATTCACCCCCGCGTGTGGGCGCCGCGACCCATACCTGTGCCGGCGGCGGCGGTTCCTGCGCCGGCGAGCGCGCCCAGGCCCGCGCAGATCCCTGCGCCGCGCTCCGCGCCCGCGCCGGTCCCGGTTGTGGCGCCCAGGCCGGCCCCGACGCCTGTTGTGCCGCCCGCGCCCGTACCGTCGCCGCCGCTGGCAATGCCACGCCCCGTGCCGAGGCCGGAGCCTGTACCCCAGGCGCCACCGTCCGTTTTCGCACCCCGGCCTGTGCCCGTTCAAGCCGTGCCGCCGGCGCCCGTCGTTCGACCGCCAGCAATCCCGGCTGTGCCGCGTACGCCGGCGCCGGCGGCCTCGGCCGTGGCGCGGGTGGGCCGCCCTGTGTCGATCCCTGTGGATGTCGCTGGCGCGCGTGGCAAGTTCGCCCAAGTCCGGAGCGCATATAACGGGCTGATGGCCCGGGTGCGTGGCGGAATGGCGGTGGTGCGCGACGCCGGCGCGGGCGCGGTGGAGGGCTTCCGGCTGGGCCTGCAAGATGTTCGTCAGGCCCAGGACAGGCTGACGCGGTCGCAGTGGAACGGGGTGCGCGTCATCAAGGAGCAAGCCAGCGCGTTCGCCGGGTTGCGCAGCATCGTCGGTGCCTTCCTGGGCATTTCCTTGGTGAAGCGGATATCGAACGATATCGACGCCTGGGGGCAGATGGAAGCACGGATGCGCCAGGCCACGGCCTCGGCGCAGGAATACAAGGAGGTGGATCAGGACCTGGCGCGCGTGTCGCGCCTGACCTACAAGTCGTATCAGTCCAGCGCCGAGCTGTTCGTGCGCACCCGGCGCACCATGGCCGATCTGGGCAAGTCGACCCAGGACACGGTCGACGTGACCGAGGCGCTGTCGCTCGGCATGGCGCTGTCCAGCACGAAGGCGCAGGACCAGGAGTCGGTGATTTCGTCGCTGACCAAGGCCATCATGCAGGGCAAGCTCGGCATGGACGAGTACTCCACGCTGATGCGCGCCGCGCCGAGGCTGCAAACGGCCCTGGCCGACGGCCTGAACATCACCACCACTGCGCTGCTGGAGCAGGTGAAGGCTGGCAAGGTCACCACGGATAGGCTCCTGCCCGCGCTGCAGGCGCAGCTGGCAAAGATGCGTGTCGAGGCGGAAAACATGCCTGTAACCATGGCCGACGCCATGACGGTATGGAACGATGCCTTCCAACGCTTCTTCGGCCAAACGCTGACCTTCGGTCGCGCCGCCGTGTTGAGCGTGACCAAAAGCATCGAGTTCCTCGCCGACAACATCGCGACGGTGGTGAAGCTGCTGGCCCTCACCGGCGGCGCGTGGGGCCTGGTGGCGCTGCGAAACTGGCTTCGGCTGGCCACGCTTCAATCCGGCGGCCTGATGCGTTCACTGGTCGCGGCCACGCGCGCGGCGATCGGGCTGGATTCGGCCATGGTGCTGCGCCGTGGGCCGGCCGGTGCAGCGCGCATGCTGGCAACGTGGAATCGCTCTCTGGTGCCGCTCCTGCGGATGGCCGCGGTGCTGACCACGATCTACCTGATCGGGGATGACATCCTCGGCTGGTTGCGCGGGGACATCTCGGTTCTCGGCGGCCTGATCGGGCGGGTTGAGGACTGGCAGGAGCAGATTGAAGCGGTCAGGACGGCGCTGGTCGCTGTCAAGGATCTGCTCGGTGGTGCCGGCCAGGAGTTGGGGCCGTGGATCAAGAAGTGGGGGACGATCGGCATTCTGGCCTATGGTCTCTGGAGGATTCTGGCCCCGGTCCGCGGGCTGATTATGTTCCTGGCACGGACGGCAGTGCCGTTGCTGTGGCGGGCGTTTGCCGCAACGCCGATCGGTCGGATAGTCACGCTGGTGGCGGCCGGGCTGTGGCTGATCTGGTCGCATTGGGACCAGATCGTCGGCTTCTTCACCAAGTCGTGGCAGCGCATCGCCGAAGCCGCCAAGGGCACGTTCATGGAGCCCGTCCTGGAGTACATCCGGGCAATTTGGGCGTTCTGGACTGGCCTGGTGGCCGGCGTCATCGCGGCGTTCACGGGAGACTGGGACGGCGCGGTCAAGCGCTGGCGCGACGCCTTCGACGGCCTGTGGCGGTTCTTCGCGGACATGGGCGGTCGGATGATCCGCAAGATCGAGGAGATCGGCCAGGCCATTCAGAAGTGGGTCACCGACAAGCTCGATGCGGCGAAGCGCGGCATTGAAGGACTGCTGCCGGAGTCGCTTCGCGACGAAAGCATGAAACAAACCATGGGCGGCTTCAACGCCTGGTTGCGGGAGAAGGCCCCCGTCCTGGAACCGTTGATGGGCAACGCTTATCCGTCGGCCGACCCAGCGGCCGTCCTGCGTGCTGGCGCTCCGGCGGGGCGCGGGCCGGTGTCGGTCGAGATCCACAATGAAACGACCGTCCACGCCCCTGGGGCAGACCCCAATACCGTCGCGGGCGCTGCTCGCAGGGGTACGGGCGCGGCGCAGCAGCGCAGCCTGGACCGGATGGAGCAGTTTTTCGGGTTTTCGACCGGCGTCGAAGCCGAGCGATAGGGAGGGGCGATGAGCTTCGTGTCCATGATTTTTGGTTGGGGGGGCGGCACCAGCATCGGCGCGCTGCCGCTGGACGTGCTGCTGAACGAGAAAACCTCGCTCAACAGCCGAGCAACGGAATATGCGGTCGAGGACGGGCCGCCCGTCACGGATCACGTTGTTCAAGAATCGGAACTGCTGGCCCTCGACGGCTGGGTAACTGCCGCTGAGGTGTCGCTGCTGGGTGGTGTCGCGACGCGCGCGGTGCGCGGGCTCGGTGGTGGTGGGTTTGGTGGCCTGGTCGCGGGCGGCGGCGGCCGCTCGAAGCTGATAAGCGCCAAGGAAGCCCTGCGCAAAATCCACGCGGACCGCATCCCGATCACCATCGTGACCGGGCTGGACGTGTACGTCGATTTCGTCATGGAAACCTGCGACATCGACCGATCGAGCGAAGGCGGCGAGCGCTTCGACATCTCCGCCACGTTCAAGCGTATCCGCAAGGTGACACTGCGCCAGGCCGACATCCCGCCGGAGAAAACGTCCGGTAGCGCCACCGGTAAGGCCGGCGGGACCAAGACCAACGCGGGAAAGACGAACGGCTCCGAAGTCGGCGAAAAGCGGAGAACGGAGCTCAACAAAACGGTGGATTGGGGCAAATGATCGAGATTCCCGTCTTGGACGCCAACGACAGCTTGACCGAGGTCGAGCTCGATGGCACCACCTACTTTCTGCGCCTTTCGTGGAACAGCGAGGCGCAGCTCTGGGCCCTGGCGATCGAGAACGCCTACAACGAGGTCATCGTCGCGGGCATAGCCGTGGTGCCGGATACACCGCTGCTGGCGGCATATCGGCACCTGGCCGTGCCGGTCGGCGAGATTGTGGCTCTGGCGCCGGATCGTCGGGCGACCATCAGCCGCGCCGCGCTGCCCGCTGGCGAAGTCGCGCTCATCTACGTTGACGGGCAGGAGGTCGCCAATGGCGCGCTTTGATCGGGTCTACCGCCTGGTGGTGGGCAAGAGCGGGCAGAAAGGGGTCGAGATCCTGCCGCCCCTGCGGATCACCTTCGATATCGCGAAGGACACCGAGGAGGAGCCCAACGACCACAAGATCCGCATCTACAACCTGGCGCCAGCCACTCGCAAGGCCCTGGAGGAGCCGGGCTTGCGCTGTGTCCTGTACGCGGGCTACGCGGAGGAGGACGGGCCGCTGCTGATGGCCGCCGGTAGCGTCGTGTTCGCGTACACGAAATTCGAGCAGCCCGACGTCGTCACAGAGCTCATCGTCAAGGACGGCCATACCGAGGTGCGCGACACGGCCGTGTCCATCGGCCTGGGGCCGGGCGCCCAGGCCAGCGTCATCATTCGCGACATTGCCCGGCAGATGGGCTTGCCGCTGGTGATGGCGGACGACCTCCCGGATCGCCGCTGGCAGCAGGGATTTTCATTCTATGGCGCGGCGCGCACGGCACTGCACAAGGTGACGCAGGGCACGGGCCTGGAATGGTCGATCCAGAACCAGCAGCTGCAGGTCGTCCAGCGCCGCGGCACGACGCGCCGCCAGGCAGTGGTGCTCGCGGCCGATACTGGGCTGCTGGGCTATCCGGAGCGCACACGCCAGGCGGCGCGGGAAAAGGCCAAGGTCCGCGACAAGGCGACCGGGGACGACGTCAACCTGGTCAGCGCGCGCCAGCAGCGCGACGGGTGGCGCGTGACGTCGCTGCTGCTGCCCACGATCAACCCGGGCGACCTGGTGAAGTTGGAAAGCCGCTCGGTAGAGGCGTTCCAGCGGGTTGAGGCGCTGCGCCATACCGGCGACAGCGAAGGCGGCGACTGGCAGACCGAGCTCGAGCTGGTCGACCGCAACGCGCCACCGAAGAAGTCGGCGAAGGAGGCACGATGAGAAACCCCATTTCGGCGATCAGGGCGTTGATCTCCGCCGAGCTGGCCGACGTCTACACGACGCTGCCCGGCGAGGTCGTCGCCTACGATGGCACGTTCGTCACGGCAAGGCCGGCCCTGGCCAAGCGGCTGACCAGCGGCGAAGTATTGCCGGCGCCGCAAATTGTGCGCGTGCCGGTCTGCTGGCCGGTGGGCGATGTGAACGGCGCGCAGGCGCTGATATCGGTGCCGCTGAAGCGCGGCGATCCCATCAAGCTGTCGTTCTCCGCCCGGGCGCTGGAGAACTGGCTGGCAGGCGACAACGGCCCTCCGGACGACCCCCGCCAGTTCGATCTGACGGACGCCTTTGCGTCGCCAGTGGTTCGGCCCGGCGCGCTGGCGGCCGACACCGAAAACGTCAGCATCCAGTACGGCCCGGGTCGGCTGAAGCTGTCGCCGTCCGGTGACCTGACCTTCGAAGTCAAAACCTGGACGGTCCAGGCCGAGCAAACGACGCTCAACTCGCCCGTGACGATCAACGGCCCGCTCACATACACGCAGGGTCTTTCCGGCGAGGGTGGAGACGGCGGCGCGTCGATGCGCGTGCGCGGCGGCGTGGCCTTCGAAGGTGGGAAGCTCACCCATGACGGCAAGAACGTGGGCAGTACCCATCGCCACCGCGACAGCATGGGCGGCGAAGTAGGAGACCCGTACTGATGGCTCTTGACCTAGCACTATCAAGCGACCATGACCTGGACGTAGGCCTGCTCGGCGAGCTGTCTTTCATCGACGGCGCCGACCGCGTGGCCCAGCAGGTCAAGGTCACGCTGCTGGCGTTCCTGGGCGAGTGGTTCCTGGATACGTCCTTCGGCGTGCCTTACTTCGAATCGATTCTCGTGAAATCGCCGGACCGGGCCACTATCGAGGCGATTCTGCGCGCGCGGATTCGCGCGGTGCCCGGCGTCCAGCGCGTGCGCCGACTCGACCTGCAGGTCGAGCGCGAGCTGCGCATCTTGCGCGTCGCCTTCGAAGCGGATACCGACGCAGGCAAAGCCGGCGGTGCGGTGGACCTGCGCGTCTAGCAACACCCCATTTTTCAGAGGTATTTATGGCCTACGGTGTAACGCCGGACGGGTTCGTGCGCCCGCGCCTGCCTGAGATCCGGCAGGAGATCGTTGAGGACCTGCGCGCCCGAATGCGGGCGGCGGGCTTCGAGGGCAGGGTAGAGACCCGCCCCGATAGCATTACCGGCCTGCTGATAGATACTTTCGCCGAGCGCGAGGCCGCATTGTGGGAGCAGACCGAGGGCGTCTACTACGCCATGTACCCGGGTTCGGCTACCGGCGTGTCGCTGGATCGGTCCGTTTCGTTCACTGGCGTGGCCCGATATCGCGACGAGCGATCGCGCGCCTATGTGGTGCTGTACGGCACGCCTGGGGCGACGGTGCCGGCCGGCGCGCAGATCCGGCACCGCGCAAGCCAGAATTTGTGGGCGCTCGACACGGAAACCCAGATCCTCGCGGGCGCCGCGGCTGACGTGACGCTTCGCCCCGAGGTCGCGCCCAACGCGACATATCGGGTGTCGATCGACGGCACGCCGTACACGCACACCACGGGCCCCACGGCGAATCTGCCGCAGGTACTGGCGGGTCTGGTCGCGGCGGCCTCAGCCAGCGGGCTGGAGGTGTCCAGCGACGGCAGCGCGCTGCGGATTCATACCGATGGGCGCGTCGCGGCCGCATTCTCCTGGACGGGAAATCTGTTGCTCGTACGGCTGGGTTCGCCGGCACGCTTCCAGACGCTGGAGGCGTCGACCGAGGGTGCCGCTGTAGGCGACCTCAACGGAATCGTCACCCAGGTGGAGGGATTGGACGCCGTCGATAACCTGCAGGCTGGCGTGGCCGGCAGGCTGGCGGAAAGCGAGGCCGAGCTCCGCGCGCGCTACCCCACGGGACTGTTCCGGCTCGGCGCGGCTACGCCGCCCAGCATCGCGCCGAACGTGCGCGATCGCGTGACCGGCGTGCGCACGGTCAAGGTGTTCATGAACAACTCGGACGACCCGGACGAGCTGGGGCGGCCGCCGCACAGCGTTCACGTGGTGGTCGATGGCGGGCTCGACGACGAAGTCGCAGAGGCGATCTTCCGGGTGGTGGCCGCCGGCATCGATACGTACGGGCAGCGCCTGGTGGTCGTCAAGGACGACGAGGGCGCCGATCAGGAAATCCGCTTCGACCGGCCCGAGCGCGTTTTCGTGTGGGCGCGCTGCGCGACGACGCTGCTGCCTCCGTCCGAGCAGGCTTTCCCTCCGGGCGGGTTTCAGGAAATCGCCGAGAACCTGGCCGCGGCCGGCGAGGCCTTCACCATCGGTGAGGACGTGATCCTGCAGCGCCTGTATGGCGCCATCTTTCGCACGCCCGGCCTGGCTTCGGTCGACCTGCGCCTGGCCGTCTCCACCGATCCGACCTTCGTGCCGCAGCCGGCCGATTACAAGGCGGCCAACGTGACGATCCAGGATTTTCAGGTCGCGGCGTTCGACCTGTCGCGCATCGAGGTGACGTAATGGACTTGAACCAAGACCACGGCGCGGTCGCGTGGGGGCATTGGCTCGGGCAGTTCCAGGGTAAGCCCAGGCTTGAGGCGCTGGTCAAGGCGTTGCTGAAGCCGGCAGAGGGCCTGCAGGGCGCGCTGCGCGGGCTGTACGAGGATCGATGGCTCGACACCGCCGTCGGCAAGCAGCTGGACGGGATCGGCGAGATTGTCGGGCTGCCGCGGGTTATCGACGAAGCGATCTATGTGCGCTTCTTCGGGTTTCAGGGCCAGCCGAACGTGGGCGGGTTTGGGGAGGCCCGGTTCCGGCGCGCCAACGAGCGGCCGGTGGCCGGCTCCACGACCCTGTTGGATGCCGAATACCGCAAGCTCTTGTACTGGAAGATCGCCCTGAATAACGGGCACGGCACCGCGCCCGAGATCGCCAGTTCCTTGAAGCCCATCTTCGACGTAGGCCGCGTGATCGTGAAGAACGCCGGCAACGCGAAGATCCGGATCTGGGTCAGCCGGATACCCGGACCTAACGATCCGCTCATGGCAAACCCATACAAGTGGGTGCCCCAGGCCGCCGGCGTAGGCGTGCAACTTATCACCGGCTCGACCGAGAAACCGTTCGGTTTCCGGGGGCAAGGTTTCTTCGGCTTTGGCGTCGGCGTGCTGGCGCGAGGTATCTATTGATGGCAGATCCCACTTTCTTCGAACTCTTCAAGATCACCTGGGCGCAGAACGGCCTGACCGAAGGCATCACGGACGTTCAGTACAAGACGGGCTGGGCCTATATCGGGTCGATTCCCCCGTCCGTCGAGCAGTTCAACAAGGTGCAGCAGGCGACCGACGAGCGCTTGGGCTGGCTGTACAACCAGCTTGACGCGCTGGCGGCGGTCACCGGCCGTCCGCTGGTGGCCACCAGCTCGGACGCGCTGAGCTATGCCTTCCAGAATCTCAACGCTTCGAACCTGAAGTCCGGCACCGTGCCGGTCGCGCGCCTGTCGGGCACGGCGACCAGTCTGACGGCGGGCGCCGCGCAGAAATTGGCGACGGCGCGCACCATCTCGCTGAGTGGAGACGCAACGGGTTCGGGCTCGTTCGACGGCTCGGCGAACCTCTCTTTTTCGCTGACGCTCGCGAACACCGCCGTGGGGGCGGGTAGCTTCGGCAACGCCAACACGATCCCGACCTTTACCGTCGACGCGAAGGGCCGGCTGACCGCCGCGGGTTCCGTGCCCGTCGGCAACGCGGCAACGGCCACGAAGCTGGCGACCGGCCGCACCTTCACGATCGCGGGCGGGGCAACGGCGGCCGCGGCGAATTTCGACGGCACGGGCAACGTCGTGCTGACCGTTACCGCGCTCGACGTGTCGAAGGCGACGGCGGGAACGCTCGGCGTTGTGCGCGGCGGCACCGGCCTGGCCACTGTGCCGGCGGGGTCCTTCCTCTGCGGCGCAGGTACCGGCCCCCTGGTGCCGCGCACGCCCGCGCAGGTTCTGGAGGATATCCAGGCTTTGCCGAAGGCGGGCGGAAACGTGTCTGGCCCGATCCTGCTGGGCGCCGGCGCGACGGTCGGAAGCCAGTATGGCGCAAACGATACGTCGGCTCAGGTCGCCCACGCCATTCTGCCCGACGGCGGCGGCTATTCGGTGAACCTGGCCTCGGTCGTGGGCGCGATCAAGATCAAGCTGCCGCCGGTGGCGGTGGGCAAGAACAGCATGATTCGCATGCGCGTGGAGGTGTTCGAGTATTTGGCCGACCAGGCGCCGATCACCGTGCTGATCCACGGCTACGCGCAGACTTCGAAGACATGGGCGCGCTGCGGCGCCACCATCGTCGGCGGAACCTCGGCCAGCGACCTCCCGGTCCGCTTCGGCTCGGACGCGGCGGGCGACCTGTGTGTCTGGCTGGGAGACGTGACCAAGAATTGGTCGTATCCGACGGTTAGTGTGGCCGAGGTCCTGGCCAAGTACAACACGCCGGGAGCCGCCATCGCGGATTGGGGCGTGGGCTGGAAGGTTGAACCTGTGACGGCCTTCGAAACCGTGTCCGTCACGTTGGCCGCTGACAACCTGGCATTCGCGCGGTCGGATATTGCTCGCGTGCAGGGCCTTCAGGAAGCGCTCGATCAGAAGGCGGTGGCGAGCCGGCAGATCATCGCAGGCAACGGCTTGACCGGAGGCGGTCAGCTGACGGCAAACAGGACCATCACGCTTGGAACACCTGCCTCTATCACAAAGGACTCGACGAACCTTGTTTCTACGACTTCGCATAGCCACGAGCTAGTCTTGTCTCCAGCCGACATCGGCGCGGCTTCGGCCACGACGAACATTGTGGCAGGCAATGGGCTGACCGGCGGCGGCACGCTTGGGGAAAATCGCACACTGACGCTGGGAACGCCGGGTTCGATTACGGCGAATTCGACAAACTCCGTATCGAGCACCAGCCACACGCACCAACTCACCCTTTCGCCAGCCGATATCGGCGCTCCGCCCACATCACGAAATCTTGTCGCGGGCAACGGACTGACCGGTGGTGGCAATCTGGCGGGGGACAGGACCTTCACGCTAGGTACACCGTCGACATTGAGCGGCGCGACAACGAACGCGGTTTCGTCCACCAGCCACACCCACGAATTGGCTATCGCGAGCGAATCATTGGCGGGAATCGTCAAACTTGCCTCCGAGGCACAGGCACAAGCGATGGTGGACAATTCGACATTCCTTTCGCCCCTGCGCCTAGTGAACGCATTTGCAAAAGGCATTGGATCGAGCGCTTCAATATCGTGGATCATTCTGCCTGGCATTGCACCAAGCCGCATGATGTTCATGTTCGGCACAAGCGTGACCAACGCATCAAGTGTCGCCCCTATCTCGTTTCCCATCTCGTTCGCGGCCCCGCCGATTGTATGCGGCGCATTGCACAGCGGATCGGGGCCGGCGAACATCACGCTTACAACGCTTCCGACGCTCAATTCCGCGCAGTTCACCGTGTGGGTGGCGGGCGGTGGTGGTGTGGGCGCCGGATCGAACGTCAACTGGATCGCAATTGGACGGGTTTAAACAATGGAAAACTATCTCTATTCGCCATCGATGAACGGCTTTTACCTGCGCAATGTACACGGCGAGTCCGTCCCAAACGACGTTATCGAACTGTCGCCAGCAGCGCACGCTGCATTATTCGAAGGCGTTGCTGCTGGAAAAATCATCGCTGCCGGCGCAGACGGCTTCCCAGTCTTGCAAGCCCCACCGGAAGCGACGATCGAACAGATCATTGAAGGCAAGATCGCGATAGTTCAGAGGCATCTTGATGCGGCGGCACGGGCGCTTAACTTCGATAGCATCGCCAACGCGATTACCTACGCAGACGAGCCGGCTGTTCCGCGTTTTCAAGCTCAAGGGCTGGCATTGCGCGCGTGGCGCAGTGTCGTCTGGGCTCGGAGCTTTGAAATTCTCGCGCAGGTTCAGGACGGTAAGCGAGAGGTTCCGAGCGACGACGAGCTACTTGCAGAACTACCGAAGTTCGAATTCCCGCGTACCGCTTGACTCGCATATTTTCCATTGCAATCGCCCGCCGCGCGCGGGCTTTTTTTCGTCTGAAGGGGACGCGATTTGAACTTCCAAGATTTCGATGCCCTCGCGGCAAAGTTCGCCGGGGTGCTGGGCGCGGCCGTGTCCATGCGCTATCTGCAAGGCTCCTGGCCGGCGCGCCTGAGCATGGCGGCCAGCGGCTCGCTGGTGGCCTATTACGCCTCGCCGTACTTATCGCTGCTGCTGGGCATTCCGGAGGGCCTGGTCGGCTTCCTGACGGGCATGTTCGGCATGGCCATCGTGTCGCGCGCCTGGGAGGCCGTCCAAGCGGCGCCCATTGGCGCGCTGTGGCAGGCAGTAATTGACCGCGTGCGCGGACGAGGAGCGTGACATGGACAGCACCATCTACCTGACGCTGTGGGCGGTCCTGGCGTTTATCTGCTGGTTGGTGGTGGCCGGCGGTGCGGCGTTGGCCGTATTCGCTCGGTCCATCAAGGACACAACCCTTGAGCGGATCGGGCTGTCTGCTGTCTGCCTCACCGCAACCGGCGCCGCCTGCCGCATTTTCGTCGCGGGCTGGGCCAGCGCCGGCGATGCAGCGCTGGCTGCGGCGGCCGCCCTTTACGTCGCCGCCGTGACGGTCAAGCACATCCGGAGCCCGAAGCAATGAGCCAATTTCAACTTTCGCAGCGCAGCTTGCTGCGCCTGGCAGGGGTGCACCCGCGCCTTGTCGCCGTCGTCAAGCTGGCGATCCAGCGCACGCCTGTGGACTTCACCGTGGTCGAGGGCCTGCGCACGGCCGAGCGCCAGCGCGAGCTGGTGGCCAAGGGGGCCAGCCAGACGCAGAACAGCCTGCACCTGCGGCAGCCCGACGGCTACGGGCGCGCCGTGGACCTCGCGCCGCTGGTGGGCGGGGCGATCCCGTGGGACCGCTGGCAGGCCTTCGCCGACCTGGCCGACGTGGTCAAGTCCTGCGCGGTCGAGCTGGGCGTGCCGGTGGAGTGGGGCGGGGACTGGCGCACGCTCAAGGACGGCCCGCACTTTCAGCTGCCGCGCGGCTGGAAGGCGCCGGCATGATGGCCGCCGGCGTGAGGCTGGCCAGCGCGCTGGCTGGATGGCGCGGCTACGCGGCATCAGCCGTGGTGGGCGCTGGCGTGGCGTGGTTCGTCCTGGGCGCCTTTCACGGTCGCGAGATGGCCGAGCTTCGCCTCGATCGTGCGCGCGACGATCTTGCCGGGGCGCGCCAAGCCATCGAACAAACCAATGCGGACCTGGCGACCATAGCGGCCAGCGCGCGCGCTGCGGCCGCCGCCGGGCCCCAAATCACCGCGTCGATCGGCGCGATCACCAAGGCGTTGAAAGATGCGACTCCTCTGCCTGCTGGCTGCCGCCCTGATGATGTCCGGGTGCGCAACCTCACCGACGCAGTACGTGCCGCGGGCGGTGCCGCCGCTCGATAGCGGGCTGGCGGCGCCATGCCCGGCGATCCCCGACCCGCCGCAGGCACCAGGCAGCTACGACGACTGGCAGGTCTGGCTGCAGGAGCAGGTGCTGGTGGCCTACGCCATCTGCGCGGCGCGCCACCGGGCCACTGTTGCGGCGTGGCCCAGGTAGGCTTACGGTTCGCGCACAGGTTTTTTATGGGCAACAGCGACGGCCACCGAGCCGTCGGGCATGCTGTATTTTCCGCCGGACAGCCATGTCACGGTCTCGCCCGTGGCTAGGGTGCAAACGTACGGTGTGCTCGAAGTAGCCTCCGGACTTCGTTTGATCACCAGTCGCCGCTGAACGCGGCAAGTCGATCGATCAGGCATCTTCACGATGACGTCAGATAGCCGGGTGCCATGCATGTCTCTACCTCCTCTGGTGGGCCACGTCGCCCGACGGCAATCATGGATAGACGGGGCGCTTCGTTATATCCAGAATTCTATGCGCGGAAGGTGAAACCAAGCGATCCGTAATATGGAGCAGTAGTTTGGTGGAATTCGGTGAGCTCGTTGGCCTGTAAGAGAAAGCGCCCCTGAGGGCGCTCTTAACTAGTCTGACAGCAGCTGTTGCTGCCTTCGTTTCAGTTCAGCAAGCCGGGCTCGTGTCTCCCGATGCCATCCGTCTTCCCAAGAGGCTACCTTGGCTTGCCATTTGCTGGGGGATTCCCCAGTGTGTCCCGGCATATTCGCCGCTTTCAAATAGGGGCAGCCTGAGAGCGCTACACCGTGCCGCGCAGCCTCTTCACCCGCCCTATGGATTACATCGTCCATTTTGCGCCTCCGAAAGTTGCCGTAGGACAAGGATGCTAGAGCTTGGCGGCGGAGTCTAGAGTCGTTACGACGCGAAATAGTTGGCGGCCTTGGGCAAAAAAAGCGCCCTTGGCGGGCGCTGAGGGCGTACGGCATGGCCGGCCGTACGCGGCCGTAGCGCACAGGAGGCGGCGACAATCGCTGCGTGGTGATGTCGCCCATTGCTCGACCGTGCATGCATCGGCAACGGAGCGCTGCGGCGGTGGCTGAGCAGCAATCGTCGTGCCACTGGTGGGCTACCGTTAGCGTGGCGCCATGCCCGGCGATCCCCGACCCACCCCAGATGCCGGCAAGCTATGACGATTGGCAGATTTGGATCCAGGACGAGGTGCTGGTGCGCTACGGGATATGTGCTGCCAGGCACCGTGCCACAGTAGAGGTTTGGCCGAAATAGTTGAGTGGTCAGGCTGATGACCCGCCTGTGCGCTTACGAGCGTCGGCGAGCCGCTTTACGAGCGCCTCATGGTCCTTGACGCGTTGCTCGCGTTGGCGCAGGGTGTCGGCAAAAGCTGATAGCTCGTCAATCCACTTCATGACCGTGAGCAAATACCCAATGCTCACTCCCAGAAGTAGGCCCGCCAAGCCCGGTATCCACAGTGCAGCGTCGTCGGAGATTTTCGTTTCTGCGTAGATGCCGAGCACCCAAAGCAGTGCACTCGACGTGGCGCAGGCAAGGAACACCCGCCAAAACCTGCTCCGAATCTCCCGACGCTTTTCGGTGAAGCGCGCCATCTCCTTAGTGGACAACGTGCCCGCGCCTGTCGTCGTAGCAAGCAGACGGAAGAAGGTGAAAAGCAAAGTAGACGCGATCGCGAACACGCCCGCCAGTGCCTTGTACAAGGCGGGCTCGCGGGCAAAGGACGTCACACTTGCAAGGGCCACAAAAGCCCCTGCGACAGTTAGTGCAACGAGAGCGCGTGCATACTTTTTCATGGTCAGGATGACACTACATTGTTCTCGAGTAGATTCGCCAGCCACCCAGCAAGTTCCGAATAGAAGGTATCGATCTGAGGAACTCCATCCAGGACTGCCAAGCTCAGCGGCTTGCTGATCTTGAGTTCGTTGCCGGAGATTGTTGAGCCGTCAAGAAGCTTCAATTCCACCGTCCCTTCGTCCTGATCGCGTAACGCCAGGGCAAGATCGTCGATCAGCTTCGTGGTGTCTGCGGGCTGTCGCCGTGCGCGGGTGGGGTACTTGATCTCTAGCCACACCTCCAGATCCCCGTCGAAAACTGCGTTTTCAAGCTCCAGTTTAGATAATTTGTCTTCGGGAAGAAAGGACTTCAGAAGGCCCAGCACACCTGTGTCTGGCTTGAACTTAGAGGCCTCCCGCCGGCTGACCTGAATCACACCGGGTTTTGAGGAGGCTTCATTTCTTGAGAGAATGGAGCCATGAGCAAGAACAACAAGTTTTCCCCTGAGGTACGTGAACGCGCGGTGCGCCTGGTCCAGGAGCATCGTGATGAGTACCGGTCGCTGTGGGCGGCTGTCGAGTCTATTGCACCGAAGATCGGCTGCACACCGACGACCCTACTGGATTGGATTAAGCGATCGGAAGTCAACAACGGGACCCGCCCCGGCGTAACGACAGAAGAGCGCGAACGTCTCAAGGCGTTAGAGAAGGAGAACCGCGAATTGCGCCGAGCCAACGAGATTCTGAAGTCGGCGAGCGCTTTTTTCGCCCAGGCGGCGCTCGACCGCGAACTGAAGAAGTAAACGCCTATCTCGATCAACACCGGGATCGATACGGGGTCGAGCCGATCTGCAAGGTGTTGCAGGTCGCCCCGTCAGCCTACAGGCGCTACGCCGCCCGGTGTCGGCAGCCGCAGCTGCGTAGTCAGCGCGCCCAGAAGGACGAACAACTGCGCCCTCAGATCTATAGGGTCTGGGAGCAGAACTTTCGCGTCTACGGTGCTCGGAAGGTCTGGAAGCAGATGAATCGCGAGAGCATTCGCGTGGCACGATGTACGGTCGAACGCCTGATGGGCGACCTGGGCATTGAAGGGGTGCGTCGTGGCAAGCGGGTTCGCACGACGGTGCCCGATAGCGCAGCGGCTTGCCCGCAAGATCTGGTCCGACGCCAATTCGAGGCGGACCGTCCGAACCGGCTCTGGGTAGCGGATTTCACCTACGTTTCCACTTGGCAAGGATGGCTGTATGTGGCCTTTATTATCGACGCTTATGCCAAACGGATTGTCGGCTGGCGCGCCTCCAGCAGCATGACGACGGACTTCGTTTTGGATGCGCTTGAGCAAGCTGTGTACGACCGTCGCCCCAGTCAGGCAGACGGCCTTATTCATCATTCGGATCGCGGGTCGCAATACGTGTCCATTCGCTATTCCGAGCGCCTGGGTGAAGCCGGCATCAATCCGTCTGTCGGCAACACTGGAAGTGCATACGACAACGCGCTGGCCGAGACGATCAATGGTCTCTACAAAACGGAAGTGATTCACCGCAGGACACCCTGGAAAACCAAGGCCGCTGTGGAGCTCGCCACGTTGGAATGGGTGTCTTGGTTCAACCACCAACGCTTGCTAGGATCGATCGGCGACATCCCGCCGGCCGAGGCCGAAGCGCGTTACTATCGACAACTTGCAGCACCGGCTGCGGAACCTGTTTTACTTTAATCAAACAGCCTCCGCGATTCCCGGTGTGATTCAGACCTTCTTTTCTAACGATAGGGGGTTCGCATCATCCCCAAATTCCTTTGCATCGACCGTATCCATGAACGGGCGCCCAATTGAAACAGCTTTGACATGTGCGCGCCGGATACGGTCAACCGTTGCTCGCTTGGGCTCATCAACGAGCGCTAAGCCTTGCTCCTTGGTGAGGAGACCCGTCTGGTCCCGCAAGAGCCAAGCCAGGTGGTGTTCGAATGCGGTAGCGCGGAGCGCCGCGGACTGGACGATGGCAACGTGATTCTCAAACACCGCAAAAATTAACGCGCCCGGGACAAATTGTTGCTGCTTGTCCCCCCTTTTTGGGGGTTCGATGGCCGCCATCATCAACGTCGTGGCCTCCGGGTCATCGTCCACCACGAGCTGATGACTTCCCCGTTCAAAGGTCACGATTGTGCCGCACTGGACACCATCCACTTCTCGAAAGCCTGTGATCAGCCGAAACTCGCTTGCCGCTGCATCGACCGCCTGGAGGCGATCTTTCACCTTCGCGCGCTCTGCCAGCGCGCTCGCGATCAACTGCTGCAGCGTTTGGGAACAATCGGGCTGGATCCGGGCCCTGCGATAGTAAGCCTTCTTCGTCGTGGTAGTTGCTTTGGTCACCGCTCAGCTGCCTCCGTCGTGGAAATCGTATTGTTTTCTGAGTGTATCAATATTGGGCGCAACGTCACGGAGATATCCATTGCATCCACCACCCCTGGTAGTAGCGGATGCCGGCGATTTCTTCAAAGCCCGTGACCATCATGCCCCGGTCCGAGCTGAACGTGAGGAGTTGCGGATCGAGAAGATCTGGGATGGGCGATTTCTCGACTGCACCGAATTTGAGCCGGCCTTCCATCGTCATGACGCTGACGTAGCGGTTAAGCCCCTTGTGGAGGATCGAGTACATACGCACGGTCCCCCCCACCGGCTGGTCCGGATCGTTGTCGCGCCGCCGCTCACCCAGGTGATGCGTGCGCAAGACGGTGCACTGGAGCTGCATGATTCAGGCAAATATACTGTACAAAAACACAGTATATTTCACGGGCAGACCAGCGCAACTTGGCCTCTTTTTCGGCCGATAGGGGACGGATCATGGCGGGCGAAGAGTGGGTGGAGCGGGACGACTTCTACTGGCAGGGGCCGCCCGGCTGGACGATCTGCCGCGTGTTCGTGGACGGCATGTGGCAGTACGAACTCTGGTTCAGCCGGGGAGACGCCGGCACGATCTACGGCATGCGCGGCTCGCTGGCCGCGGCGCAGGATCTGTACCAGCAGAAGCTACGTTAGGCGGTCTTGGGTTGCGGTTCCGCCACCAGGCGCTCGGCAGGGTAAGGCACCAGGAATTCGCGGGTGTCGGCGACCGGCGCGGTCAGCCAATCATCGTAGGCGCCCTCGGGCAGGATTACCACCATGCGCTTTTCCTTGCCGGCCTGGTGGTAGTGCTTGAACAGCGGGTCCTGATCGGCGTTGATGGTGAGCATCGTGTAGCTCTCCTGCCACTGCCCGGTGGCGTCTCGGTAACGGTCCCACAGGCCGGCGATGCCCAGCGGCGCGCCGTCGGCCCGGGTGAAGCGGGTAGCCACCGCCTGCCCGCTGCGCCAGTCCGGTTCGAAGATTGCCTCGGCCGGGATGATGCAGCGCCGCCCATGCTGCCAGGCCAGGCGGAAAGTCCAGAGCTTGTGGGCGGTCTCGCTTTTGGCGTTGAAGGTCGGGATCTTCTCGGCCTGCGCCAGCTTCTCGGGCGGGGTGCCGGGCGCGATCATGCCCCAGCGTCCAACCACCGCCTCGCGCTCCGGCACGGCCTCGTCGCCGGCGTCATGCTCCGGCGGCCGGCGGATGAATGGGCCGGCGTACCGGGGCCACATGTCCGACTTTGGCGGCAGCGGAATGCCGCGCGCCCGGAAGTACTTCTCCAGGAGCTGCTGCTTCTTCAAGGCGGTATAGTGGCTGCACATGGGGCCCCTCCGACCGAAACGGTTTCGGCCAGCATTGTCCCATTTTGGGGGCATAGGTAGGGGTATAATCAAACCGACCGCACCGTAGAGCAAGTATTCATGCGGCTCGTGGCGCTGGATACGGTTTCAATACCGCCTACCAAATTCCTGCAAAGTGGTGCCAAGCACCGCCTTAAAAGCCGCGTAAGTCTTAGACTTCGCGGCTTTTGGCTTTCTGTGCTGCCAAGTAGCGCCAAGCGATTTAAGGGTAGGAATGAGTAAGGCCAATCAGAATAAGGGTAGGCCCCCGTCGCCTCATTTTTCCCGCCTCGGCCGCGCACCGATCCAGATAATCTGACCACCACTGTATGAGCCGGCTGCGCCCGTCCAGATACTCAGCGTGGTTATTGCGCGCTGCTGCGCTCATGCTTCACGCTTGGCTTTTCACTGTCCAGCTGTTTGACGTCAGTTCGCAAACCGTGGCGTTTTGCATTGATGAGAGGAATGCAGTGAGCCTGACGGTTTCTTCTTGTCCGCAAGCTGGGCGAGTGAACATTGGGATGCCAACCCGTCCATCGCTTGGAAGTTGCGGGCATCAACCGCCGGGCTGAAGGTCCTGCGCCGCCCCAATATACTGTATAAAAATACAGTATATTGGGGCTATGGGGCTGCGCGAGCCAGCCCCTGGCATGTGCGGTAGGGGACGAGAAATGGCCGATGAGGAATGGACACAACGGGACGAGTATTGCTGGCAGGGACCGCCTGGTTGGACGATCTGCCGCGTGTTTGTCGAGGGCATGTGGCAATACGAACTGTGGTTCAGCCGCGGCGCCAGCGGCACGATCTACGGCATGCGCGCATCGCTGGGCGCCGCGCAGGATCTCTACAGGCAGAAGCTGCGCTAGGCCGTCACCGGCGGGATTCCGGCGCGCCCGAGCGCAAGTCTATCCAGCCAGCTTCATGGAAACGTCGGCGTGCGTACCACGATCCAGATCGATTCCCTTCCCGGCCGTACATTCGGGCAGGTCGAGCAGTTCGGCCGCGACTTCTCCGGCTTCGATTCGTCGCGTGATGTCATCCAGCAGTTCCGTGCGCGAAGCAAACCCTCGACCTCTCAGGCCTTTCACAAAAAGGCGGTAGGTCAAGTTGGGTTCGACGCCTTTCATCACGCCGAGGTCGAAAATCCTGCCTTGTTCGTTCCGAAGAAACAGGTGGCCGGGCCTGGCGTAGATTCTGTATACCCGCCACGGCGACAAGGTCGCGGCGTGCGCAACCGGCGGGCGCGCACGCTGGCCGTCCTGCTGCCGTGACGACGTCGCCGGCGGGATGAGCTTCCGGCAAGCCGTGATGGCGCGGGCGAAGGACCTGCTGAATAGCTTCATAAGGCGGCCTGAATGAATCGAAGCGCGGCGTAGCCGCGATACAGCGAATCAGCCGACCAGATTTGGGTTTGGGATTGAAGGCTGCCGGCCTTTATCGAGGTGGAGCATGCGATTCGCCACTAACGAACCCGGCAACAGTGCATCGTCGTGGCAGGCGCCACACCACCACAGTACGCTCAATACCGGCTGGCCCCTACGATTGAATTGAAACAAGCATGGCGCGCGCCCGACCCGCCTGCGGAGCGGCGATTGAAATAAACTGTGCACAACGGAAATATGCCGTATTTGATTTCAACCAGGGGGCGGTGTGAGCGACAAAATGCCGCGGCGGGGGCGATCCACGGCGCGTCGGGTGACGCTGGGACTGGTCGCGGGCTGGCTTGTGCTGGTCGCGGGTCTTGCGCAGTGGATGTCGCAGGGGATCGAAGCGACGCGGCTGGGCAGCCTGGCCGCCAGCGCGGAATATGAAACCCGGATTACCGCGCGCGTCATGGACCGCCTGTTCACCGAGATGATCAGCGTCGCGAACATGGTGTCCCGCCAGGCGCAGGTAATCGAGCTCGCCGCCCGATACCGCACCGATCCGCCCGGCGCGGCGGAGCTGACCCGGCAGGAGCGGGCGGCTTTGTTCACGCGCGATCCCCTGGTGCGCAAGGTGGGCGACCTCATGAATGCGCTGGCCGGCGATCTGCGGTATGCGCGCATTTATATGAACAATATGTCGGACGATACGGTGACGGCCAGCAACTGGGCGGAGCCGGACAGTATCGTCGGCATGGTTTATTCGGGTCGGGCCTATCTGGTGGACGCGTTGCGTGAGGGCAAGGGCAGTTATTTCGGCATTGCCCGGCTGAACAAGAGCCCCTCGTACTTCGTTTCCAGCCGCATCGAGGACGTGAACGAGCAGCCGTTGGGATCGGTGACGGTGAAATTCGATGCGCCGGACGTGGCGCTGTACCTGGCCGGGCGGCATACCACGCTGGTCGTGAATCGCCAGGGGCGGGTGACCACGGCTTCGTCCGCGTCGTTCATGCTGCGCAACGTGGCGGCGCTCATGCCTGCGGGCACGGTGCTGCCTTCCGACGGCGATGAAGATCCGGGTGAGCCCATGGACCTGCGCCCGATTGCTTCCCATGCGGACCAATGGCTGGTCGAAGGCCGGCCGTACCTGGTGCGGCGCCAGCCGCTGTCCAATGCCCAGTACCAGCTGATTACGCTGGCTTCGCTGGACGAGCTGACGTTCATGCGCCGGCAGCATCTGTGGGTGGCGGGGCTGGTGGCGGTGTTCGGCTCGGTGCTGATCCTGCTTTCCAGCCACGCGGTCGGGCAGATCGTGAGACGCCGCCAGGATGAACGGCACGCGGCCAATCATGACGCGCTTACCGGTTTGCCGAACCGGCGGGCCGTCATGGCCGAACTGGAGCGGTATTTTTCGCTGGCGAACCGGATGCAGCGCTGCGTGCTGGTGGCGTTCATCGATCTGGACGGTTTCAAGACGATCAACGATACCTACGGCCACGATATAGGCGACAAATTCCTGATCGAGGTGGGCCGGCGCCTGTCGGCCGGCCTGCGTGCCGGGGACATGCTGGGACGCTGGGGAGGCGACGAGTTTGTCGTGGTCGGGCTGGGCGCGCGGCCCGGGCCGGACGCGCCGGAGGGTGAGATCGTGGAGGCCATGCGCGCGCGGCTTGCGCCGTTGCTCAGCGGCGCCTACACGCTGGACGGCTGCCGCTTTCATTACGCGGGCGCGAGCTTCGGCATCGTGAGCGCGGACCCTGCCGCAAGCACGCTGCCGGCCGTGCTCAAGCAAGCCGATCTGCTGATGTACGCGGACAAGCAGGCGCGCCGTCAGACGCAGACGGCTTGATCCGCCAGGACGCCGCCCTCAGTCGGACAGTTGCTGCTGTTGCCGCCGCTTCAGGTCGGCAAGCCTGGCCTGGGTTTCGCGGCGCCAGCCGTCTTCCCAGGACGTCAGTTTCGCGCGCCACTTGCTGGGCGATTCGCCCGTGTGGCCCGGCATGTTTATCGCCTTCATGTACGGGCAGGCCGAGAGAGGTACGCCGTGCCTTGCAGCTTCCTGGCCAGCCTTGTGGATGAGCTCATCCATTTCGCGCCTCCGAGGGTAGAAGTTGCCTTAGGGACGACGATGACCGTCGTCTCTCCGGAAGTCCAGCACTGTTACTGCGCGAAATAGAGGAGCGGGTCTCAAAAAAAGCGCCCGTAGAGCTGGGCGCGTAAGGAGTGTGCGATGGCGGGCGGCGCATTCGACGTCAGCGGCCTCCCGGCTTGCCGACAGGCGGATTTTTGCCCGCCTGCTCCTGGGTTTTCTTGTTGCGGCCGTAGGCGTCCCGTCCTTCGGGCAGTTCCTTTCCACCGCCGGGATAGCCGGAGTTCGAGTCCGGGTCAGTGTTCTCTCGCCCCGTGGGAGGGCCGTCCGCGGTGGGTTGGGCCTTGCGCCGTTCGTTGTCGGATTCGGCATGGAAGGGAAGCTTGGGCATGTCGCGGGTTCCTGGTTCGCACGATCGCCGCAACGCTGCGGCGATCAGCTTGCAGCAAGCGGCGTGCCGCGGGGCCAGCGTCAGCGGCCGAACTCGTTGGTCTTGTGGCCGCCGCTGCCGGCCTGGCCTCCCGGTATTTTTCCGTCGGGCGCGGGGTTGGCCCGCGAGCCCTTGACGGTGCCCTGGCCGCGTATCTGCTGGGGCTCGCGCTCGGCCGGGCCGGCCGCGGGGGCAGGCGGTTTGGGCGGCGTGGGGCCCGCGGTGTCCGGGCCCTGGCCGTCGGGTCCGGCCTGCTTCGGGACCGGCGCCGATTGTTTGCCGGCCTCCTGGCGGGCGCCGGACTGGTTCTGCGGCTGGGCATGCAGCCGGGTCGTCGACGGATACAGCGCGGCCAGCGCCAGCGGTATGGCCAGGAATGCGCGAGCGGGTTTCATGGCGGTCTCTCCATAATGAATCCCGGCTGCGGAGCAAATGCCGTTCCGGCGGCTCCACGCGTTACCAGCTTGTATCAAGCGCTACCGAGGGTCCGGCAAGCGCGCCGATCTGCACATTTTTGTAGGAATAGGGTGGGCTCTGTAACGCGCCGTCTTATTTGGCGGGCGGGTTGAATCTATGCTGCGGGCGAGCAGTTCTCGCGAGGTAATCATGAAAAAAATAACGTTGCTCTGTGTTGGAGCGTTTATCGGGTGCGCCGCGGTCTCCATGCCGGCGATGGCCGACCACGATGACCATCGGGACTATTATTACGGCGGCCATCATGGCGGCAAGTACAAGCAGGAGTACTGGGACGGAAACTGCAAGGTCGAGCGCAAGTGGAAGCGCAACGGCGACTACAAGGAAGAGCGCAAGTGCAAGGCGCCGCGGCCCGTGGTCTATCCCGCCTATCCGCAGCCTGTGTACCCGCAGCCGGGCGTCGTCATTCAGGGCACCGCCGTGATTCGCTAGGCGGTAAGATGGCTGTTCCACGGCATGGAGGTGCACGATGGAAACAGGCAATCCACCCGCCTACCGGAGCACGCTGGTCGTGCAGCCCGGGCGCGGCGGCAAGTATGAATGGGAAATCGTGACGCGTTCCGCCCGCACGGGCGACGTCGTCCGTGTGGAGCGGGGCGAGGACCTGGCCTACGACAACTGGGACGCCGCCATCGAGGCCGGCAACAAGGCGGCGCTCGACTACCGGCCGGACGATCCGCCCGTGCTGCGGCTGCCCGACTGAAGCGGCGCGCCGGCCGCGCACGGCGGCCGGTCTCTTGCGGTTCAGCGCTTGCGCTGCGCCTCGTGCAGCAAGTGGCTCACGTGGCCGTAGCCCGGCCGGCGGCTGATTTCTTTCATGTACTGGCGCAGTTCATCTTCGGCCGACGGCATTTCGCCGCGGCCGGCGGGCGTCAGCAACCTGGCGTCCGGGTGCTGCAGCTTGCCCCTCCATTCGGCCGAGTTTTCATCGCGCGAAAAAGGGGAGTTCCGGTCGAGTTTTCCCATTGCCATCTCCTGGGCGATTGAAGAAAGCGGCTCGGGGCCGGGCGGCCCCGCAGGTTCACTGCGCGCGGCGAGCGACCGCGCGCGGCACGTATCGCTGGCCATCGCCTGGCGGTTGTTTCCATTTCTTGGTCTGTGCCATCCAACCGGCTTCCCAGGCTTCGACCTTGTCGCGCCATTGCGCGATGGATTCCCCCGTGTGGGCCGGCATGGCCTGGGCACGGTAGTAAGGGCAGTCCCACAAGGTCAATCCGTCGCGGGCGGCTTGCGCGCCCAGCTTTTGGATGTCGTCGCGTTGCATTGCAAAACCCTCCAAAAGTAAACGATTGGGGGGTTTAGTATGGAGGCAAAGCGCAATAGTTCGCAATAGTGTTGGGATACTATCCCGACTGGCCGTCATGCACCGCTACGGTATATTGCGGTGTTTCTTCAGATACGGACTCGCAACCCATGGGTCAGACCGCCCGGGCCAATTTACAGTCTTCCGTCCGGCGCCCGGCGGCCCGCCGCCGACTGCCATGATGAGAGTGCTGTGGCTATGCCTGGGCTGCCTGATGCTGGCGTTGGGCATCATCGGCGCGTTTCTGCCGGTGATGCCCACGACCATCTTCCTGATCCTGGCGGTGGGCTGCTTTTCCCGTTCGTCCCCCAGGCTGGAAAAATGGCTGCTGGACAGCCCCACCTACGGGCCCGCGCTGCGCGCCTGGCGCGACCAGGGCGCCGTGTCGGCCAAGGGCAAGACCTATGCCTGCCTGGGCATGGCGCTGGGGTACGTGCTTTTCTGGTGGGGCGCGGACCCGTCCTGGCAACTGGGGGCGGCGGTCGCGGTTTTCTTCCTGGCCAGCGCCGCCTATGTCCTTACCCGGCCGTCGCCGCGCCCGCCCGCCGCGGATGAAAAGCCGCCCGGCGCATAGGCGCCGGTCTCAGTGCGAATGCCTGGGGTCGCCGCGGGTTTCCACGACCTTCAGGTACAGCGTGGCCGGCTCCAGGCAGCCGCCGGTCGATAGTTGGCCCACCCATTGCCGGTACAGTTCCTGCCACGGCGTCTGCGACGCGGGCGCCTGGTAGCCGGGTTCCTGGCTGCGGCGCGCCATTTCGGTTTCGTCCACCAGCGCCGTGACCGTGCGCTGGTTCAGGTCGACGCGGATGCGGTCGCCGGTGCGCAGCAGCGCCAGGCCGCCGCCCACCGCGGCCTCGGGCGACATGTTCAGGATCGACGGGCTGGCGGAAGTGCCGCTCTGGCGGCCGTCGCCCATGCAGGGCAGGTCATCGATGCCGCGCCTGATCAGGGCCGCAGGCGGCGCCATGTTGACGACTTCGGCGCTGCCGGGGTAGCCCACGGTGCCGGCGCCGCGGATCACCAGTATGCAGCGCTCGTCGATGTTCAGCGCCGGGTCGTCGATGCGCGCGTGGTAGTCCTCGGGGCCTTCGAATACGATGGCGCGCGCCTCGAAGGCGTTTTCCGACCCCGGCTGCGACAGATAGGCGCGGCGGAAGTCGTCGCCCACCACCGACATCTTGATGATGGCGCTGTCGAAGAAGTTGCCCGACAGGACGATGAAGCCGGCGCGGTGCTTCAGCGGCCGGTCGCAGCTGCGGATCACGTCGGCGTCATGGGGTTTGGCCGCGGCGGCGATCTCGCCTATGGTCTTGCCCGACACCGTGGCGCAGCCGGTGTGCAGGCGGCCGGCGGCGGCCAGTTCGTGCAGCACGGCGGGAACGCCGCCGGCGCGGTGAAAGCCTTCGCCCAGGTGTTCGCCGGCGGGCACGCAGTTCACCAGCAGCGGCACGTCTTCGCCCAGCCGCTGCCAGTCGTCCAGGCTGAGATCGATGCCGGTGTGCCGGGCGATGGCGATGAGGTGGGGCGGGCAGTTGCTGGACGCGCCCAGCGCCGAGGCCACGACGATGGCGTTCTCGAAGGCCTCGCGCGTCAGGATGTGGGACGGGCGCAGGTCTTCGCGCACCATGTCGCAGATGCGCACGCCGGTGGCGTAGGCCATCTGGCCGCGTTCGCGGTAGGGCGCCGGGATGCTGGCGCAGGTGGGCAGCGACATGCCCAGGGCCTCGGCCAGCGAGTTCATCGACAGCGCCGTGCCCATGGTGTTGCAGTGGCCGATGGAGGGCGACGAGGCGGTGGCCAGGGTCATGAAGCCTTCGTAGTCGAGCTTGCCGGCGGCCATGAGCTTGCGGGCATGCCAGATGACCGTGCCGGAGCCCACGCGCTGGCCGTCGTGCCAGCCGTCGAGCATCGGGCCGCCCGACAGCACGATCGCGGGTATGTCTATGGTGGCCGCGGCCATGAGGCAGGCCGGCGTGCTCTTGTCGCAGCCGGTGGTCAGCACCACGCCGTCCAGCGGATAGCCGTGCAGGATCTCGACCAGCCCGAGATAGGCCAGGTTGCGGTCCAGCGCGGCCGTGGGACGGCGGCCCTGTTCGGCCAGCGGGTGCACGGGGAATTCCATCGGAATGCCGCCGGCGTCGCGGATGCCGGCGCGGATGCGCTCGGCCAGCGCCAGGTGGTGGCGGTTGCACGGCACCAGGTCGCTGCCGGTCTGGGCGATGCCGATGATGGGGCGGCCCGATTGCAGTTCCTGCCGGGTCAGGCCGTAGTTGAGATAGCGCTCGACGTAGATGGCGGTCATGTCGGCGTGGGTGGGGTCGTCAAACCATTTCTGGCTGCGCAGTTTGCGGGGATTGTGCGGCATGGACATCTCGCTCTATGGTTGCGTGGCCGCCCGGCGCGGTCCGGGCGGCCGGAAACCGGGTCAGTTGCGCGCCTTCCCGATTTCGTCGTTCAGCTGCTTGATCAGTTCGGGGCCGAGTTCCTGCGTGTACTTGTCGACCACCGGCTGCACCGTCTGGCGCATGCGTGCCACTTCCTGTTCAGACACAGTATTGATCTTCATGCCGGCCGATTCCAGGATGCCCATGGCTTTCTGGGAATCGGCGCGGCTGTCCTTGCGTTCGAAATCGCGCGACGAGGCGGCGGCCTGGCGGATCAGCCGCTGTTCGTCGGCCGACAGGCCGTCCCACCATTTCTTGGACGCCAGCACCACCCACGGTGTATAGACGTGACGGGTGATGGTCAGGTAGGGCTGCACCTCGTAGAACTTGCTGCTCTGGATGGTGGTGATGGGGTTTTCCTGGCCGTCCACGGTGCGCGTCTCCAGCGCCGTGAACAGTTCCGAGAACGGCATGGGCACGGCGTTAGCGCCCAGCGCGTTGAACACGCCGAGCGCGATCTGGTTCTGCATGACGCGCAGCTTGATGCCTTGCAGGTCTTCGGCGCGCACGATGGGGCGCTTGGAGTTTGTCAGGTTGCGAAAGCCGTTTTCCCAGTACACCAGCCCGACCAGGCCCTTGGCTTCCAGCTTTTTCAGCAGGTCCTGGCCGAGCGGGCCGTCGAGCACGGCGTCGGCTTCTTTTTCGCTGTTGAACAGGAACGGCAGGTCGAACATGCCGAACTCCTTGACCATGCCGGCCAGCGGCGCGGTCGAGCCCACCATCATTTCCTGGACGCCGCCGACCAGCGCGCCTTGCATCTGTTCGTCCGAACCCAGGCTGGCCGAGCCGAAGGTTTTCATCTTGAGCTTGCCGTCGCTGATTTTCTGCAGTTCCTGCGCCAGGTGGCGCGCGGCGCGGCCCTGGACGCTGTCTTCGTTCAGGCCGTAGCCGAAACGGATCAGGCGCGGTTTGACGTCGGCGGCCGAAGCGGCGGCGACGGTGCAGCACAGCGCCGCGGCCAGGACCAGGGTGCGGGTCTTGAAACGGGTGATCATGGTGCTCCTCCTTGGATTTTTCTAATGCATCCAGCGTGCAGGGACGGTGATCAGTTCAGGGAAGATCACCAGCAGGATCAACAGCAGCGTGTAGGCGACGACATAGCGCCACACGCCTTTGATGATGGTTTCCATATTGATGCGGGCGACGCCGCACACCACGTTGAGCACGGTGCCCACCGGCGGCGTGAGCAGGCCCACACAGCCCACCATGACGAACATCACGCCGAAGTAGACGGGGTCGATGCCGGCCTTGGTGACCACCGGCATCAGCACCGGCGCCAGGATCAGGATGGTGGGCGTGAGGTCCATCACCGTGCCCACCAGCGTCAGCAGGATGAGCAGCGCGAACATCAGCAGCTTGGGCCGGTCCAGCACCGGGTCCAGCAGCGCGATGAGGTCTTCGGGCATGTCGGCCAGCGTGATCATGTAGGAGGACACCATGGCGGCGGCCACCAGGAACATGACCACGGCGGTGGTGCTGGCGGCGTTGACGAACAGCGGCGCCAGATCGCGCAGGCCGATTTCGCGGTAGACGAACAGGCTGATCAGCAGCGCGTAGACCGCTGCGACGACGGCCGCCTCGGTCGGGGTGAAGATGCCGCCGCGCAGCCCGCCTATGATGATGACCGGCAGCATCAGGGCCCACAGCGATTCGCGCAGCGCGCGGGCGCGCTCGCCCCAGGAGGCGCGCGGCGCCGGCCCGGCGCCGCCATGCCGGCGCGCCACCCAGGCCCATACCGCCACCAGGGTCAGGCCCATCATCAGCCCGGGTGCGATGCCGGCGAAGAACAGTTTGGTGATGGAAACGTTGGTGGCGACGCCGAAGATGATGAAGGCGATCGACGGCGGAATGATGGGGGCGATGATGCCGCTGGCGGCGATCAGCCCCGAGGCCTGGCCCGCGTCGTAGCCTTTTTCGCGCAGCATGGGGATCAGCAGGGAACCCAGCGCCGCGGCGTCGGCGACGGCCGAGCCCGACAGGGCCGCCAGCAGCACGCTGGCGAAGATGGCGACATAACCCAGGCCTCCCCGTATGTGTCCCACCAGCAAGGTGGCCAGATTGACGATGCGGCGCGAAATGCCGCCGGCGTTCATCAGTTCTCCGGCCAGCATGAACAGGGGCACCGCCATGAGCGTGAAGCTGTTGGCGCCCGACAGCATGTTCTGTGCCAGGATCTGGGTGTCGAAGAAGTCCAGCTGGACCATCAAGGCGATCGCGCTGAGCAGCAGCGCGAAGGCGATGGACTGGCCCAGGGCGATCAGCCCCAGCAGCACGAACAGGAACAGGGCGAGGGTCATTCCTGGCCTCCCGCATGGCCGGGAGGCTGGGGCAGGGGGCCGCCGGCCAGCACCCGCGCCAGATCGGCCAGCGTCAGCAGGCCCATCGCGACCGCGGCATAGAGCGTGGCTGCGTTGAACGCCGCCAGCGGCATGCCGGTGACGGGCAGCGCCGTGTCCAGGCCGATGACGGTCTGGGTCCAGCTGCCATCGGCCATCAGCCAGAGCACCCACAGGATCAGCAGCTGGCTGAAAACGTGCGCGGCGCGGCGCGCGCCCGGGCCGAAGCGTTCGACCAGCATGGTGACGCCGATGTGCTGGTGGCTGCGCAGCGCGATCACCGAGCCCAGGAAAATCATCCAGACGAAGGCCAGGCGGGAGATCTCGTCCGATACGTTGATGCCGGAATTGAACAGGTAGCGCAGCGCCACATTGCCGAACAGCAACATCACCATTACGGCCAGACAGGCCGCCATCAGCCAGGTCTGCAACGCGAAGCACCAGTCGGCGGCGCGGGCCAGCGGCGAACCGCCAGGCCGCCCCGGTGGGAAGGCTCGCATGGTTTGTCTCCTCTGCGTCGTGCGGAATTTTTGGCTTATGCTGCCGAAAATGTTAGCGCTAACATTTTTGCTTTGGCAAGCCTTTGTTTTTTGGGTCAGACTACGCGCTCGCCAACTCATGCCGAGGACAAATGTCCGTCCGTAAACCCCGAAGCCCGCACGCCGGGCGCGTCACCATGCAGGATGTCGCGCGCCGCGTCGGCGTCAGCGCCATTACGGTGTCGCGCGCCTTGCGCACGCCGGACAAGGTGGCCGAGGCGCTGCGCCTGCGCATCGTGCAGGCGTGCGAGGAGCTGGGCTATGTTCCCAATCACGCCGCCAGCGCGCTGGCGTCGGCGCGCTCGCAGACCATCGTGGTGCTGATTCCGTCGCTGAGCAACGTGGTGTTCGTGGACATCCTGGCCGGCATCAAGGAAGTGCTGGACCGCCACGGCTACCACATGCTGATCGGCGTGACCGGCTATGGCCCGGACGAGGAGGAAGGCCTGCTGCGCAAATACCTGCAGCATTCGCCCGACGGACTGATCCTGACCGGCATCGACCACAGCCCCAGCGTATGGGAGCTGCTGCGCGCGCGCGGGCTGCCCACGGTGCACACCATCGAAACCCTGGACGGCGGCGAGCACATGAGCGTCGGCTTCTCGCAGTTCGATTCGGGCTACGCCGCCGGCCGCCACCTGGTCGAGCGCGGCTGCCGGCGCATCGGCATCGTGGGCGCGCAGCTGGACCCGCGTTCGCTGCGCCGCTGCGAGGGTTGCCGCCAGGCGCTGCGGGACGCGGGCCTGTACGACGCGGCGCTGGAGATCATGACGCCGGAAAAATCGTCCATCGGCCTGGGCGCGTCATTGCTGCAGGACCTGCACGCCGCCCATCCCGATTGCGACGCGGTCTTTTTCTGCAATGACGACCTGGCCCAGGGCGCGGTGTTCCAGTGCGGCCGTCTGGGCCTGGCGGTGCCGCAGCGCATGGCCATCGTGGGTTTTCACGACCTGGCCGGTTCGGCCTGGACCACGCCGCCGCTGTCGACCATCGCCACGCCCCGCTACCAGATCGGCGCGGCCGCGGCCGGGCTGCTGATGCGGCACCTGGCGGGCGAGGCCGTCGCCGAACGCCACGTGGACCTGGGGTTCACGCTGGTCCAGCGCGAAACCAGCTGAACGCCGCTGGCTACGCCTCGCCGCCCGGTTCGGGCGTCTGGGTGAAGGCCCGCACCAGGCGGGCGATGCCGTCGAGTTCGTCGTGCGCGCCAGCGACCCATTCGGGCGTTTCGAAGGGGCTGTCGGAAGGGGTGTCGTCCAGGCTGGCCTTCAGGTCGCCGAGCAGTTCCAGCGCCATGTCGGTGGCCTGGGGGCTGCTGCGTGTGGACAGGGCGATGGCGATCGCCAACGCCTGGCGCATGGCCAGAAGGCGGCCATCCAGTTCGGTGCCCATGGGATTTCCTTATCGTGAGACTTGAATGGCCTCATTTTAAGGGCCTGGTTTTGCGCCAGATCAAATGAGGCGGGCCGGCGCAGGCGAATAATCCGGAGTATGCAAGCCGCTCCCCGTCCTCAACCGTCCGAAGCCCAGGCGCCCGCGGTCGCCAAGCCCCTGTTTCCGCCCCAACTGCTGGCAAGGCTGGACAAGAACGGGCCGCGTTACACCTCTTATCCCACTGCCGACCGGTATCACGCCGGTTTCGGCGAACTGGACTACCGGCTGGCCCTGCGGCAGCGGCGGGCGACCAGCCCGGATGAACCGCTCTCGCTGTATGTGCACATCCCTTTCTGCGAGTCGGTCTGTTATTACTGTGCCTGTAATAAGGTGATCACGCGTCACCATGACCGCGCCGCCCGCTACCTGGACGCGCTGGCCGCCGAGATCGGCCTGCACGTGCGCGAACTGGGCGAGGGCGTGCCGGTCTCGCAGCTGCATTTCGGCGGCGGCACGCCGACCTTTCTCTCCGACGCCGAGCTGGACCGCCTGATGGCGGACCTGCGCCGCGCCTTCCGCTTCGAACCCGACGCGGAGCTTTCCATCGAGGTCGATCCGCGCACCGCCACGCCCGAGCGGCTGGCCTATCTGCGCCGGCTGGGCTTTAACCGCCTGAGCTTCGGCGTGCAGGATTTCGACGCGCGCGTGCAGGCGGCGGTGCATCGGGTGCAGTCCTTCGAGTCGGTGGAGGCGCTGGTGCGCAGCGCCCGCGAGCTGCGCTATGACTCGGTCAACGTGGACCTGATCTACGGCCTGCCGCTGCAGACCGCGGAATCGTTCGGCCGCACCATCGAGCAGGTCATCGCGCTGCGGCCCGACCGTATCGCGCTGTATGCCTATGCCCATCTGCCCACGCGCTTCAAGCCGCAGCGCCGCATCAACGAGATCGACCTGCCGCCCCGCGCCACGCGGGTGGGCCTGCTCAGCGCCGCCATCGACGGCTTCCTGAAGCAGGGTTATTCGTACATCGGCATGGACCATTTCGCCCTGGACTCCGATTCGCTGGCCGTGGCCAAGCGGCGCGGCGAGCTGCATCGCAACTTCCAGGGCTACAGCACGCAGCCCGACCGCGACCTGGTCGCGCTGGGCGTGTCGGCCATCGGCCGCATCGGCGATACCTACAGCCAGAACGCCAAGGATCTGGACACCTATTACGCGGCCATCGAGTCCGGACGCTTCGCGGTGGAAAGAGGGCTGGCGCTGAGCGAGGACGACCTGGTCCGGCGCGAGATCATCATGGACATCATGTGCCAGGGGCGCGTGGACTTCGCGCGCATCGAGGCGCGCCACCGCCTGCGCTTCGGCGACTACTTCAGCCGCGAACTGGAGCAGATGACCAGCCTGGCCGAACTGGGCCTGGTCGAACTGCAGCAAGGCGCGCTGCGCGTGACCGGCCTGGGCTGGTATTTCGTGCGCGCCGTGGCCATGGCCTTCGACGGCTACCTGCAATCGGCCGCCAGCGGGGCCAGCTACTCCCGCATCATCTAAGAGACCGATAGCGGGAGCCGCGGGGGCGCTTCATTCGATCGCGAACTTCTCGCGCAGGTACAGGGCCAGCGACAAGTCGTCGGACAGCTGCAGCTTGCGCATCGCGCAGCGTTTGTGCGTGCTGATGGTCTTCTTGCTGCGCACCAGCCGCGCCGCGATCTGTGTCACCGAAAAGCCCTGGCTGATGTGGCGCAGGATCTCCACTTCAGAGGTGGTCAGCGATTCGTGCGGGGCGGTGGGCTCTTGCGAGTGGACCCGGCCGTCGCGCACGGTCAGGAACTTGTGCTTGCCGCTGAGCACGCCTCGGATCATTTCGGGCAGCAGGCTCAAACCCCATTTCTTGGCCATGTAGCCGTTTGCCCCCGCCCGGAAGGCGGCGTACTGGGTTTCCTGGCGGTTGCCGGCCGAGAACGTGATGATCGCCATGTTGGGGTGATAGCGGCGCAGGCGCCGCAGATAGCTCACGCCGTCCCAGAGATCCTGCGGCAGGTAGAAATCCACCAGGGCCACGTCGCAAGGCGTGTGGGACAGCTTTTCCAGTAACGATCGGGCCGAGGTTTCCTGGTGCAAGACCCGGAAGCCGGACCGGCTTTCGAGATAGGCGCTCACGCCCACGGCGATGACCGGGTGGTCGTCCAGGACGGCCACGTTGACCACCGGGGGCAGGCGCGACAGCAGCAGGTGTTGGCGGGCTTCCGGCAGATTGCCGGTTTCGGGACGCGCGGGGCTGGAGGAATTGAGTGCCGCGGTGCGGGGCGCTGGAATAGGTTTCATCTTGTGCTTTCCGCTGTTTTGGTTGGGGCGGAATGCCGGAGGCCGGCTCCGCGCTGAGTTCGCTGTTGGTCCTAGATTGGTAGCAGCCAGATTACGTTTTCGGCCGGCTGTTCGCACTGGAAATGCGCTGATTTCGGACCGTTGTACTGTTTGACTTTTCCTGGCGGTAAATATGGCCTATGACGATTAAAGTTTGGTTACAGTACAAAAATAATGGATACACGACAAGCCGCCAGACGCAGATTTCGGCATCGAGTCGGCGGACGGCGGTACGGACAGGTCGGAGTCCTAGGGCTGGATGTCGCGCTTTCGCCACGGAAAAGGCGGCATTAGTGCTACAATCGGGTCAGATAAACGAATTTTGGTTACGCGCGTTTCAAGCGCGAGCCACACAGGCACCGCACCATGCTTTACCCGCTGGCACGAACTACGACCCGGAACTTTCGCCCTATGTCGCGTTAGTGTTTTCGTGCGTCGGGTTTCTCCGTGTCAGGTCAGCGGCAGAACTCAGCAAGACAATCCAAAGAACGCGGCTTCCAGGCCGCGTTTTTCGTTTCCGTTTTTTGATTTTTCAGTTTCCAGAACCTCCAGGAAAGACTCCCGATGGTACAGATCACATTGCCCGATGGTTCGCAGCGCCAATATCCGGGGCCGGTAACGGTCGCTGAAGTGGCGCAGTCGATCGGCACGGGCTTGGCCAAGGCCGCCCTGGGCGGGCGCGTCACGTTCGAAGGCGAGCAAGCCCGGCTGGTCGACACCAGCTTCCGCATCGAAGGCGACGCAAGCCTGGCGATCGTGACCGCCAAGGACGCCGACGGCCTGGATCTGATCCGCCATTCCACGGCCCACCTGCTGGCCTATGCCGTCAAGGAGCTGTTCCCGGACGCCCAGGTCACCATCGGCCCGGTGATCGACAACGGCTTCTACTACGATTTTTCGTACAAGCGTCCCTTCACGCCCGAAGACCTGGCCGCCATCGAAAAGAAAATGGCCGAACTGGCCAAGAAGGACGAAACCGTCACGCGCGAAGAGTGGTCGCGCGACGACGCCGTCGAATTCTTCAAGGGCATCGGCGAAAAGTACAAGGCCGAGATCATCGCCTCGATCCCCTCGAACGAGACGCTCAGCCTGTACCGCGAAGGCAACTTCATCGACCTGTGCCGCGGCCCCCACGTGCCGTCCACCGGCAAGCTGAAGGTCTTCAAGCTGATGAAGGTGGCCGGCGCCTACTGGCGCGGCGACAGCAAGAACGAGATGCTCCAGCGCATCTACGGCACCGCCTGGGCCACCAAGGAAGAACAGGACGCCTATCTGCACATGCTGGAAGAGGCCGAACGCCGCGACCACCGCAAGATCGGCCGCGAGCTCGACCTGTTCCATTTCCAGGACGAGGCCCCGGGCCTGATTTTCTGGCACCCCAAGGGCTGGACCCTGTGGCAGCAGGTGGAGCAGTACATGCGCTCCGTCTACCGCGACAATGGCTACCAGGAAGTGAAGGCGCCGCAGATCCTGGACATTTCGCTCTGGAAAAAGACCGGCCACTGGGACAACTACCGTGAAAACATGTTCACGACCGAGTCCGAGAACCGTGTCTACGGCCTCAAGCCCATGAACTGCCCGGGCCATGTGCAGATCTTCAACGCCGGCCTGCATTCCTATCGCGAACTGCCGCTGCGCTACGGCGAATTCGGCCAGTGCCACCGCAACGAGCCCTCGGGTTCGCTGCACGGCATGATGCGCGTGCGCGGCTTTACGCAGGACGACGGCCACATTTTCTGTACCGAAGAACAGCTCCAGGACGAATGCGCCGACTTCACGGCGCTGCTGCAGAAGGTCTACCGCGACTTCGGTTTCACCGAGGTGCTGTACAAGGTCGCCACGCGTCCGGAAAAGCGCATCGGTTCGGACGAGGTCTGGGACACGGCCGAGGCGGCCCTGATGGAAAGCCTGCGCCGCACCGGCTGCGAATTCGAGATTTCGCCGGGAGAGGGCGCTTTCTATGGTCCCAAGGTGGAATACACCCTGAAAGACGCCATCGGCCGCCACTGGCAGTGCGGCACGATCCAGGTCGATTTCTCCATGCCCGTGCGCCTGGGCGCCGAGTACGTGGACCAGAACGACCAGCGCCGTCCGCCGGTCATGCTGCACCGTGCGATCCTCGGTTCGCTGGAGCGTTTCATCGGCATGTTGATCGAAAACCACGCCGGCGCCATGCCGCCCTGGCTGGCTCCGGTGCAGGCCGTGGTGTGCTGCATTTCCGAGCCTTCGGCCGATTATGCGGCCCAAATCACGCAAAGCCTGAAAAAACAAGGCTTTAGAGTGGAGTCCGATTTGCGCGGTGAAAAAATCACTCGTAAAATTCGGGAACACAGCCTGCAAAAGGTTCCGTACATCCTGGTCGTCGGCGACAAGGAAAAACAAAACGGCACCGTCGCCGTCCGCGGGCTGGGTGGTCTGGACCTCGGCGCCATCGCCATCGACGAATTCGTCGCGCGACTGGCCGAGGACGTCTCCACCCGCCGCGACGTCAATCAACCCGATAGCAGCGCTGCTTAACATTTCTAGGAGCTTTCAACATCGCCACTGAAAAAGCCAATCGCATCAACGGTGAAATCCGCGTCCCCGAGGTGCGCCTGATAGGTCTGGACGGAGAACAGCTCGGCATCGTCAAGATCGCCGAAGCGTTCCGTCTTTCCGAGCAAAGCGACGTGGATCTGGTGGAAATCGCGCCGAACGCCGAGCCGCCGGTCTGCCGTTTGATGGACTACGGCAAGTTCAAGTACCAGGAGCAGAAGCGCCAGGCCGAAGCCCGTTCCAAGCAGAAGGTCATCCAGGTCAAGGAAGTCAAATTCCGTCCGGCCACCGACGAGGGCGACTACCAGGTCAAGCTGCGCAACCTGCGCCGCTTCCTCGAAGAAGGCGACAAGGCCAAGGTGACGCTGCGTTTCCGGGGCCGCGAAATGGCCCACCAGGAACTCGGCATGCGGGTACTCGAACGTGTGCGCGACGATCTGCTGGAACTTGCCCAGGTCGAAGCCATGCCCAAGCTCGAAGGCCGTCAGATGGTCATGGTGCTGGCGCCCAAGAAGAAGGCCGCGCCCTCGGGCAAGTCCGAATCGGCCTGAGCGCCGGGAGGCGCCCTTAGCCGGGATCGCCTTCAGCACGGTTGCCCGTAGAACCCGCCGTCCGCGCCGTGGACCGGCGGGTTCGCTTATTGGGCGGCTCTGCGCTACGATGTCAAAAAGAAAGCCGCCTTCCCGCGAGGGAAGGCGGCGTCCGTTCAGGGTGTCGCGATGCACGTATTGTTCGTTTTGGATCCCTTGCCGCTGCTCAAGGCGTACAAGGACAGCTCGGTTGCCATGATGCGCGCCCTGGTCGCGCGCGGCCACACGCTCAGCGTGGCCATGCAGGGCGACCTCTACATCGAGGAAGGCACGGTCAAGGCCGTGACCACCCCCATCGAACTGGTCGCGGACGCCGATCTGCACGGCCACGACTGGTGGCGCGAATCCGCGGCGCAGGACCTGCCGCTGGCGGATTTCGGCGCGGTCGTCATGCGCAAGGACCCGCCGTTCGACATGGAATACGTGTATTCCACCCACCTGCTCGAATATGCCGAGGCGCAGGGCGCCCGGGTGTTCAACGGCGGCGCCGCGATCCGCAACCATCCGGAAAAGCTGGCGATCACCGAGATCAGCGAGTTCACCGCGCCCACGCTGGTGACCCGCAACATGGCGCGCCTGAAAGCCTTCCACGACAAATACCAGGACGTCATCGTCAAGCCGCTGGACGGCATGGGCGGCACCGGCGTGTTCCGGCTCCAACCCAAGGACCCGAACCTCAACGCCATCCTGGAAACCCTCACCGAAGACGGCGCGCGCACCATCATGGCGCAGCGCTACATTCCCGAGATCGTCAACGGCGACAAGCGCATCCTGCTGATCGGCGGCGAGCCGGTGCCATATTCGCTGGCCCGCATTCCGCTGGCCGGCGAAACCCGCGGCAACCTGGCGGCTGGCGGGCGCGGCGTGGCGCAGGAGCTGTCGCCGCGCGACCGCGAAATCGCCGAGGCCGTGGCGCCCAGGTTGGCCGCGCGCGGCCTGTTGCTGGTCGGCCTGGACGTCATCGGCGATTACGTCACCGAGGTCAACGTCACCAGCCCCACCTGCTTTGTCGAAATCGCGGAACAGACCGGATTCGACGTCGCGGGCATGTTCGTCACGGCGCTGGAACGGGCTGTGGCGGGCAAGACCGCGGCCTGAGCCGGGGCGCCGCCATGGCCACGGGTATTGTCATCGTCGTGCACGCGCCCCTGGGCGCGGCGATGCGCGAATGCGCCAGCCACGTCATGGGGGACATCGACGGCATGCTGGCCATCCACGATATCCAGCCCGAGGACCGGCCGGACGATCTGGCGCCCGACGTGCTCAAGGACATCCTCGAACAGGAGCACGGGGGCGGGGTGCTGGTGCTGACGGACCTGATCGGCGCCACGCCCGCGAACATCGCCAAACGGGCCGTGGCCGACGCGCAGGCGCAGGGCATCCAGTGCTGCGTGCTGGCGGGGCTGAACACCCCGATGCTGCTGCGGGCGCTGACCTACCGCAACCTTCCCCTGGCCGAAACCCGCGAAAAAGCCCTGTCCGGCGGAGTGCAGGGCGTCTTGCGTGTAGACTGACGGGCGGTAATTTGCCCTATCATGTCGGCTGATATTTTCGGCTGACATCCGGTTCGACGTTTTGCTGCAATCCTCACCGCGGTTCCCGCCGCGGCCATAATTCTTCCTATGCCTAATACAGACATCGTCATCAGCAATAAACTTGGCCTGCACGCCCGCGCGGCCGCCAAGCTGACGCAACTGGCCAGCAAGTTCTCAAGCGAGATCTTCATCTCGCGCGGCGCGCAGCGCGTGAACGCCAAGAGCATCATGGGCGTCATGATGCTGGCTGCCGGGCTGGGCGTGACGGTGCGGCTGGAGGCTTCGGGCAGCGATGCCGAGCAAGCCCTTGCCGAAATTGAAACTCTGTTCGATAGCAAATTCGGTGAGCAGGAATAGAACTTCTTCTGAATCCGCCGGCCTGAGCGCGGCTCGGGCCGGCACGTCTGCGACCCTCATGGACACACACGACGGGGCTGGCTGTGCCAGCCCCGTCGTGTGTCTTTACGGCAAAGGCGTCGCCAAGGGATATGCCATCGGGCGCGCCGTCGTCATGGGCGCGGCGGCGCTCGAAGTCGCGCACTACCGCATCGCACCCGAGGACGTGGCCGCCGAAAGCCGGCGCCTGACCGACGCCCTGGCTTCGGCGCAGCAGGAACTGCTGCAACTGGCCGAGACCTTGCCGGCCGACGCGCCGCGCGAGCTGGGTGCCATGCTGAACGTGCACAGCCTGCTGCTGGGCGACCCGCTGCTGGCCGAGCAGACGCTGGCCCTCATCGCCGAGCGCCACTACAACGCCGAATGGGCGCTGACCACGCAGGGCCAGATCCTGGGGCAGCAGTTCGACGCCATGGAGGACGAGTACCTGCGCGAGCGCGGGGCCGACGTGCGCCAGGTCATCGAGCGCGTGCTGCACGTGCTGGCGGGCTCCTCGGCGATCCTGCCCGACATGTCCCACATGGGGGGCGACGACGCGCTGGTGGTCGTGGCCCACGACATCTCGCCGGCCGACATGCTGCGCCTGCGCGGCGGGCGTTTCGCGGCCTTCGTGACCGACCTGGGCGGGCCCACCTCGCATACCGCCATCGTGGCGCGCAGCATGGGCGTGCCCGCGGTGGTGGCGATGGGCAACGTGCGCGAGCTGGTCCGCGACGGCGACATGCTGATCATCGACGGCGCGGCCGGCACGGTGATCGTCAATCCCTCCGACCGCATCTTGCAGGAATACCGCCGCCGCCAGTCCGCCTATGCGGACGAGCGCGCCGAACTCAGCCTGCTGCGCGACGAACCGTCGATCACGCTGGACGGTATCGACATCGTGCTGCACGCCAATATCGAACTGCCGGACGAGGCCGCGCTGGCGCTGGCCTCCGGCGCGCACGGCATCGGCCTGTTCCGCAGCGAGTTCCTGTTCATGGGGCGGCCCGACCTGCCCGGCGAGGAAGAGCAGTACGAAGCGTATTCGTCCGTGGTGAAGGTGATGGCCGGGCGGCCGGTCACGATCCGGACGCTGGACATCGGCTCGGACAAGACGCTGGACGGCGAGGCCACCGTGGCCACCAACCCCGCGCTGGGGCAGCGCGCCATCCGCTATTGCCTGGCGCGCCCGGAAATGTTCGCGACCCAGCTGCGCGCCATCCTGCGCGCCTCGGCCCACGGACCGGTGCGCCTGCTGATACCCATGATCGCCCACATGCACGAGGTCGTGGCGACCCGCGCGGCCATCGAAGCGGCGCGCCGCGAACTCGACGCCCGCGGCCAGCCCTACGCGGCGCACATGGACGTGGGCGCCATGGTCGAGGTGCCCGCCATCGCCATCGCCATCGAGCCTTTCGCGCAGGCGCTGGACTTCCTGTCCATCGGCACCAACGACCTGATCCAGTACACGCTGGCGATCGACCGCGGCGATCACGACGTGGCAGGCCTGTACGACCCGCTGCATCCGGCCGTACTGCGCCTGGTCGCGCACACCATCAATGCCGGCGAACGCGCCGGCAAGCCGGTCGCGGTGTGCGGCGAAATGGCGGGCGATTCGCGCATGACCCGCCTGCTGCTGGGGCTGGGCCTGACCGAGTTCTCCATGCACCCGCAACAGCTGCTGGACGTCAAACGCGAAGTGCGCCGCGCCCACTCCAACGCCCTGCGCGTCAAGGTGGCCGCCGCCCTCAACCGCGCCCTCCCGGTCGACCTGGACGCCCTGGGCCCCGGCTGAACCGCGCCCAGCCGCCGCAGACAAAAAAGCCCGGAGCCACAAGCCCCGGGCTTTTTTTTCGACAGACTGAGACGCCGCCTCCCCGATCGGGGCCGCCTTGGATCCGGCTTTGCCGGTCCAAGCGCGGCGCCCCCTTGAGGGGGAGGCGCCTAAGGCGCCTCGGGGGTGGGCCTAAGAGTGATAAGCCGATTCGCCGTGGCTCGTCACGTCCAGGCCCTCGCGTTCCTGGTCTTCCGGCACGCGCATGCCGCACAGGGCATTGGCGATCTTGTAGGCGATCCAGGCCACCACGCCGGACCAGACCACGGTCAGCAGCACGCCTTCGAGCTGCACCCACAGCTGATGGCCGATCATGCCGGCCTCGGCCAGGCCGGGACCGCCCAGGACCTGGGCGTTGAACACGCCGGTCAGCAGGGCGCCGACGATGCCGCCCACGCCGTGCACGCCGAACACGTCCAGGGCGTCGTCGGCGCGCAGCAGGCGCTTCAGGCCGTTCACGCCCCACACGCAGACCGCGCCGGCGACCACACCGATGACCAGCGCGCCCACCGGGCCGACCAGGCCGGCTCCCGGGGTGATGCCGACCAGGCCGGCGACCGCGCCGGAGGCCGCGCCCAGCATCGAGGGCTTGCCCTTGACGGCCCATTCCGTGAACAGCCAGGCCAGCACGGCGCCCGCAGTGGCGATCATGGTGTTGAAGAAGGCCAGCGTGGCGTTCTCGTTGGCGGCCAGCGCGGAACCGGCGTTGAAGCCGAACCAGCCCACCCACAGCAGGGCCGCGCCCACGAAGGTCATGGGCAGGTTGTGCGGCTGCATGGCTTCGCGGCCGTAGCCCACGCGCTTGCCCACCACATAAGCGCCCACCAGGCCGGCCACGCCGGCGTTGATGTGCACCACGGTGCCGCCGGCGAAGTCCAGCGCGCCCTTGGCGTTGAGCAGGCCGGGCGCCGTCTCGGACGCGAACCACACCATGTGGGCGATGGGCACGTAGGCGAACGTGAACCAGATCACGGTGAACACCAGCACTGCCGAAAAGCGCGCGCGTTCGGCGAAGCTGCCGACGATAAGCGCGCAGGTGATGCCGGCGAACGTGGCCTGGAACGACGCGAACAGCAGCTCCGTCAGGGTGTTCGACATGGCGTAGGCGCCGTCCGCCGGATTGAAGATGCCGGCGAAAAAGGCGCGCGACAGCCCGCCGAAGAAGGCGTTGCCCTCGGTGAAGGCCAGCGAATAGCCATAGATGAACCACAGCACCAGGCCCAGCACGAACGTGCACAACACTTGCAGCAGCACCGACAGCACGTTCTTGCTGCGCACCAGGCCGCCATAGAACATCGCCAGACCGGGTACGGCCATCATCAATACGAGCAGGGTAGAGACGAGCAACCAGGAGATATCCGCTTTATCCATTTTCAGGCTCCATTGAGTCTTTATTTATTTGTTCGTTCAGAGCGCCGCTTCGCCGGCTTCGCCTGTTCTGATCCGGATCACCTGTTCCAACGGGGCGGTGAAGATCTTGCCGTCGCCGATCTTGCCGGTGCGGGCGGCCATTTCGATGGCCTCGATGACCTGGTCGACCAGGTGGTCGGGCACGGCGGCCTCGATGCGCAGCTTGGGCAGGAAGTCGACCGCGTATTCCGCGCCGCGGTAGAGCTCGGTGTGGCCTTTCTGGCGGCCGAATCCCTTGACCTCGGTAACGGTCAGCCCCTGGACCCCGATCCCGGACAGAGCCACCCGCACTTCGTCGAGCTTGAAGGGCTTGATGATGGCGATGATGAGTTTCATGGCATTTCCTCTCATGGTTGCACGTTGGCTCCGGGTATCAAGCAAAGTCCGTGCCATGTTTGCGCACGCGGGAGGCGCCCCGGCGCACGCCCGCAACCGTGCCTGGCCGCACCGAGCTGGTGCGCGCGAGCCGTGTCGCGGCCTCAAGTTGGTGCGCGGTCTGCACCGTTCGGAACATGCAACCAAACATGTTTCAAATCCGATATGTGTTGCAAATCAATGCAACGTATATTTCGATAAATATCTGCATATGCCCCTAATTTCACGGCCCGATTGAACCGCGCAACGGGCCGCTCAGCCTTGCGGCATGAGGCTTTCGCGTGGAATCACGAGCGCGCGACGAGCTGCCGCGATGAGGCGGAATCGAGGACTGTTGCGGTTTTTGCTGATACGAGGGTTTACACGCACGAGCTTGTTGCGCGCGTTCGGGTGAAGAAGAATCGAACACAGTTCCTGTCGTCATGAAGACGGCATGGGCCGCAGGCCGCGGCCCGACGGGTACCGATGTTGGTAGGGGGTTGCCGCCATGGCAGCCCGGTTTTCTCCTGTGCTTTGAAGGGCGGTCACCGCATGCGGCCCGCCCTTTTTTTTCGTCCCGGGAAAGCGCGGCGCGGCGACGCATTACACTTGAGTCATCAAGAACATCGTGAGGCCGTCATGAACAATCGCACCCAGTGGATGGAAGACATCCAGAAGAATCTCTCCGACCTGATCGCCCGCAGCCCGGCCGCGGACGTGGAGCGCAACGTGCGCGCGATGATGACGCAGGCGTTCTCCAAGCTGGACCTGGTGACGCGCGAGGAATTCGACGTGCAGGCCGATCTGCTGGCCCGCACCCGCGCCCGCGTGGACCAGCTGGCCGCGCAGGTGGAGCAGCTGGAAACCCGCCTGTCCGCGCTGGAAAAATAATTCCGCGCCAGCCGTATGCCGCGGCCGCCTTCGGGCGGCCTTTTT
The DNA here is from genome assembly GCF_057359325.1 of Achromobacter sp. MUI-25009338. Taxonomy (NCBI): domain Bacteria; kingdom Pseudomonadati; phylum Pseudomonadota; class Betaproteobacteria; order Burkholderiales; family Alcaligenaceae; genus Achromobacter; species Achromobacter sp. MUI-25009338. The sequence continues at coordinate 3,684,920 of NZ_CM170627.1, read as the reverse complement.
TATCGGCGCCCGGCGGGACCGATTTGTCGCGCCGGCGCCGACGGCGCGGCGGTCTTTGCCGATACTGGCGGTTTGCATCCCTTTCCGGAGGCCGCCTTGACGCTAGCGGTGCTTGCCAGCCGGGCCCTGTGCGGCCTGGATTCCCACGCGGTGCGCGTGGAGACCCACCTTGGCCCGGGCCTGCCCAGCTTCAATGTGGTGGGCCTGCCCGACACCGAGGTGCGCGAGAGCCGCGAACGGGTGCGCGCGGCCATCCTGAACAGCGGATTCGAGTTTCCGCCCGGACGCATCACCGTCAATCTTTCGCCGGCCGACATACCCAAGGAATCCGGCCGCTTCGATCTGCCCATCGCCCTGGGGCTGCTGCTGGCTTCGGGCCAGTTGGCCGCCGCCACGGGCGAGGCCGGGCCCGCGCCCGCGCCGGCGGCGCTGGCCGATCTGGTGCTGGCTGGCGAACTGTCCTTGACGGGGGCGCTGGTGCCGGTGGCCGCGCCGCTGGTCATCGCGCTTAGCGTGGCGCGCGAAGCGCCCGGCGCCAGCCTCATCCTGCCCGCGGGCAGCGCCGAAGAGGCGGCCTGGGTGCCCGGCCTGCGGGTGCTGTCGGCGCGCAGCCTGGCCGACGTGGCCGCGCATGCGGCCGGCGCGTGCCGGCTGCCCGACGCGATTGCCCGTCCCTGGCCCGACGCCGGGCCGGGTCCATGCCTGTCGGACGTGAGGGGCCAGCCGGGCGCGCGGCGGGCCCTGGAAGTGGCGGCGGCGGGCGGCCACAGCCTGCTGATGATCGGTCCGCCGGGCGCGGGCAAGAGCATGCTGGCCGCGCGCCTGCCCGGTCTGCTGCCGCCGCTGGCCCGCGCCGAGGCGCTGGAAGCGGCCGCCGTGGCGGCCCTGGCCGGCCTGCCGGACGCGCCGATGGGCCTGCCGCCGTTCCGGGCGCCGCATCACAGCGCCTCGGCGGCCGCGCTGGTGGGCGGCGGCAGCCGGCCGCGCCCGGGCGAAATCAGCCTGGCGCACCACGGGGTGCTGTTCCTGGACGAACTGCCGGAATTCAGCCGGCGCACGCTGGAGGCCCTGCGCGAGCCGCTGGAGGCGGGCAGGGTGGTCATCGCGCGGGCGCTGCATGCCGCGCAGTTTCCGGCGCGCTTCCAGCTGGTCGCCGCCATGAACCCGTGCCCCTGCGGCTGGCGCGGCCATTCGGCGCGGGCCTGCATCTGCACGCCGGACCAGGTGGCGCGCTACGTCGGCAAGATCTCCGGCCCCTTGCTGGACCGCATCGACCTGCACGTGGCCCTGCCGGCCTCCGACCCCGACTGGCTGTCGGGTCCGCCGGGCGAGCCGTCCGGCCCGGTGCGCGAGCGCGTGGTGCGCTGCCGCGAGCGCCAGCTGCAGCGCCAGGGCAAGCCCAACGCCGCGCTGGCGGGCGCCGAACTTGACGCGCATTGCCGGATGGACGCCGAGGCCGCGGCCCTGCTGGCGCAGGCCATGCGCCGGCTGGGCGGCTCGGCCCGCGCCCAGCACCGGGCGCTGCGGGTCGCCCGGACCATCGCCGACCTGGAAGGCGCGCCGCTGCTGGCCGCCGGCCACGTCGCCCAGGCCGTGCAGTACCGGCGCACCGGCGTATGATCGTGTCGGCCCGGTCCCGTCGGCCGCGCCCGCCCGCCGGCTCGACAAATTGCGGGAAATCACCATATAATCAAAGGCTTTCCCGGATCTGGGCTTTTGGATTTGTCCGTTTTCGGGGAAAGGGTTCAGGCGAGGCGCCTGGGCCTGGGTGGCGACACCCGAGTAGTACCCCAAGCAGTACCCCCCAGAAGTGGCAACAGGTACACCAAGTTTTGCCGTAGCGCAGCAGGGCTTGGCCGGTGGTTTAACCCCGGCCATACACGCGAGGCAAGCACCTGGCGTCATATAAATCAACAATGCGTGTTTTAGTTTAGGGAATCAACATGCCCAAGATGAAAACCAAGAAAAGCGCCTCCAAGCGCTTTAAGGTTCGCGGCAGCGGCTCCATCAAGCGTGGTCAGGCGTTCAAGCGTCACATCCTGACCAAGAAGACCACCAAGAACAAGCGCCAACTGCGCGGTTCGGCTGCGGTCCATGACTCCAACGTGGCCTCCGTCAAGGCCATGATGCCTTTCGCTTGATATATAACGGAGATCTACTATGCCTCGCGTCAAACGCGGCGTAACCGCCCGCGCCCGTCACAAGAAAGTCATTGCCGCCGCCAAGGGTTACCGTGGCCGCCGCGGTAATGTGTTCCGTATCGCCAAGCAAGCGGTCATGCGCGCTGGCCAATACGCCTACCGCGACCGCCGCAACAAGAAGCGCACGTTCCGCGCTCTGTGGATCACGCGTATCAACGCCGCCGTCCGCGAGCATGGCGTGAGCTACAGCGTGTTCATCGCCGGTCTGAAGAAGGCCTCGATCGAACTCGACCGCAAGGTCCTGGCCGATCTGGCCGTGCGCGACAAGGCCGGCTTCGCCGCCATCGTGCAGCAAGCCAAGGCTGCCTTGGCTGCCTGATCGCGCGCTTTAACTCATCGCGCATCGCTGCGAACGGGGCTGTAATGGCCCCGTTTGCGTTTTGAAGGCTGGATTTCATGACTCACACGGTTGACGACCTGGTCTCCCAGGCGCAAGAACGGTTCGCCGCGGCCACTGACGCCGCCGCGCTGGAAAACGCAAAGGCTCGGTTCCTGGGCAAGGAAGGCGCGCTGACGGTGCTGCTGAAAGCCCTGGGCAAGCTCGATCCCGAGCAGAAGCGCGAGATGGGCGCCAGGATCAATCAGGCCAAGCAAAAGGTCGAGGAACTCCTGAACGCGCGCCGCGCCGCGCTGGCGCAGGCCGAACTGGACGCCCGGCTGGCATCCGAAACCATTGACGTCACGCTGCCGGGACGCGGTCGCGCGCCGGGCGGCATCCATCCGGTCATCCGGACCTGGGAAAGAGTGGAAGAAATCTTCCGCTCCATCGGCTTCGACGTGGCCGACGGCCCCGAAGTCGAAAACGACTGGACCAATTTCACCGCGCTGAACAATCCGCTGGACCATCCGGCGCGGTCCATGCAGGACACGTTCTACGTCGACATGAACGACGCCGACGGCCTGCCGCTGCTGCTGCGCACGCACACCAGCCCCATGCAGGTGCGTTACGCCCGCATGAACAAGCCGCCCATCAAGGTTATCGCGCCGGGGCGCACCTATCGCGTCGACAGCGACGCCACGCACTCGCCCATGTTCCACCAGGTCGAAGGGCTCTGGATCGCCGAGGACATCTCGTTCGCCGACCTGAAGGGCGTGTACACCGATTTCCTGCGTTGCTTCTTCGAAAGCGACGATCTCGTCGTGCGTTTCCGCCCGTCGTTCTTCCCGTTCACGGAGCCGTCCGCCGAGATCGACATGATGTTCACCTCGGGTCCGAACCGCGGCCGCTGGCTGGAGATTTCCGGCTCGGGCCAGGTGCATCCGCAAGTGGTGCGCAACTTCGGCCTCGATCCCGAGCGCTACATCGGCTTCGCCTTCGGTTCCGGGCTCGAGCGCCTGACCATGTTGCGCTACGGCGTCAACGATCTGCGCCAGTTCTACGAAGGCGATTTGCGCTTCCTGCGCCAGTTCAACGAATAACCCACGGCTGATCATGCAATTTCCCGAATCCTGGCTGCGTACGCTGGTCAATCCCCCGATCGCAACCGACGAACTCGCGCACCGGCTCACGATGGCCGGCCTGGAAGTCGAAGACACCGTGCCCGCCGCGCCCGCGTTCTCGGGCGTGGTGGTGGCCCACATCGTCGAGATCGCCCCGCATCCCGACGCCGACAAGCTGCGCGTCTGCCAAGTGGACGACGGCTCCGGCGAGCGCCTGCAGATCGTCTGCGGCGCGCCCAACGCCGCGGCCGGCCTGAAGGTGCCGCTGGCCCGCGTGGGCGCGGAACTGCCCGGCGGCATGAAGATCGGCGTGGCCAAGATGCGCGGCGCGCAATCGTCGGGCATGCTGTGCTCGGCGCGCGAACTGGGCCTGTCGCAAGACCATGCCGGCCTGCTGGAACTGCCGGCCGACATGGTGGTCGGCCAGTCGATCCGCGAAGCGCTGGACCTGGACGACACGCTCTTCACCCTGAAGATGACGCCCAACCGCGCGGACTGCCTTTCCATCCTGGGCGTGGCGCGCGAAGTCGCCGCCCTGACGGGCGCGCCGCTGTCGGTGCCCACGGCCGCCGCCGTGCCCGTGACGCTGGACGAGCGCCTGCCGGTCAAGGTCGAGGCGCCCGATCTGTGCGGCCGTTTCGGCGGCCGCGTGATCCGCGGCGTCAACGCCCGCGCCGCGACCCCTGAGTGGATGAAGACGCGCCTGGAGCGCGCCGGCCAGCGTTCGCTGTCGGCCCTGGTCGACATCTCCAACTACGTCATGCTGGAACTGGGCCGCCCCTCGCACGTGTTCGATCTGGACAAGATCCAGGGCGACCTGTGCGTGCGTTGGGCCCGCGAAGGCGAGACCCTGGAACTGCTGAACGGCCAGACCGTGACCCTGGACCCCAAGGTCGGCGTGGTCGCGGCCGGCGACCAGGTCGAAAGCCTGGCCGGCATCATGGGCGGCGAAGCCACCTCGGTCACGCTGGATACGCAGAACATCTACCTGGAGGCCGCTTTCTGGTGGCCGCAGGCGCTGGCCGGACGCGCGCGCCGCTACAAGTTCAGCTCGGAGGCCAGCCACCGCGGCGAACGCGGCGTGGACTTCGCCACCATTCCCGAGCACATCGAATTCATCACGCGCCTGATCGTCGACATCTGCGGCGGCCAGGCAGGCCCGCTGGACGACCAGATCGTCAACCTGCCCAAGCGCCTGCCGGTGCGCATGCGCCTGGCGCGCTGCCACCGCGTGCTGGGCGTGCCGGTCACGCAGGCCGAGGTCGCCAAGATTTTCGCCAGCCTGGGCCTGGAGTACACGGTCGAGGGCGACGACTTCGTCGTGACGCCGCCGTCCTACCGCTTCGACCTGGAACTGGAAGAAGACCTGATCGAAGAGGTCGCCCGCATCTACGGCTTCGAGAACATTCCCGCCGTGCCGCCGATGGCGCGCGCCAAGATGTTCTCGCAGCCCGAGATCCGCCGCGGCAACCACGCGCTGCGCCGCCTGGCCGCCGCGCAGGACTACCAGGAAGTGGTGAACTACAGCTTCGTCGAAGCCGACTGGGAACGCGACTACGCCGGCAATGACAGCCCGGTGCGCCTGGTCAACCCCATCGCCAGCCATCTGTCGGTCATGCGCTCCAGTCTGATCGGCGGCCTGGTGGCCAACATCCGCCACAACGCCAACCGCAAGCAGTCGCGCGTGCGCGTGTTCGAACTGGGCCGCGTGTTCCTGCGCGACGCCTCGGTGCAGGACGGCCCGCTGGAAGTGGCTGGCGTGCGCCAGCCGCTGAAGCTGGCGGGCGCCGCCTGGGGGCCGGCGGTGGAAGAGCAGTGGGGCGCGGCCACGCGCCAGGTCGATTTCTTCGACGTGAAAATGGATGTGCAGGCGCTGTTCGGCGCGCGCGGCCAACGCCTGCGCTTCGAAGCTGCCGTCCATCCGGCGCTGCATCCGGGCCGCAGCGCCCGCATCGAACTCGACGGCCGCGAAGTCGGCTGGATCGGCGAACTGCACCCGCGCTGGGCGCAGCAGGCCGACCTGACGCACGCGCCCGTGGTCTTCGAACTCGACGTCGCCGCCCTGTCCGAAGGCGAGCTGCCGCAGGTCCGCGAACTGTCGCGCCAGCCCGTAGTCATGCGCGACCTGGCGCTGTGGGTCGACGCCCAGGTGTCGGTCCAGTCCATGCTGGACACCGTCGCGGCCGCCGTCAAGGCGGACCCGCAGCTCGCGGTGGTGCAGGACGTGCGCCTGTTCGACGTGTGGCGCGAGAAACCGCAGGGCGGCGAACCCGTCACCGAGAAAAGCCTTGCTTTCCGGTTCTGGCTACAGGACACTGAAGTCACGCTGGACGAAGCCCGGGTGGCCGACTGCCTGGCGCGCATCAAGGACGCCTTGGTGGCCGCGCACGGCGCGCGCCAGCGTTGAACCATGGGGAACAGTATGCTTGCCGAGCCACGCACCCTGACCAAGGCCGAGCTGGCCGAACTGCTTTTCGAGCGGGTCGGCCTGAACAAGCGCGAAGCCAAGGACATCGTCGATACTTTCTTCGAGGAAATCCGCGACGCCCTGGCGCGCGGAGACTCCGTGAAGCTCTCGGGCTTCGGTAATTTCCAGGTGCGCGACAAACCGCCGCGCCCGGGCCGCAATCCCAAGACGGGCGAGACCATTCCCATCGCCGCGCGGCGCGTGGTGACCTTCCATGCGAGCCAGAAACTCAAGAGCGTGGTGGAGCAGGCGACGCCTGCTGCATCCGACGACACCGCGGAGTGATACGCTTTGTCGGTAATTGTTATCGGCACTCGACGTATCGCGGCATAAAATCCTCTTATGACACGTACAGAATCCACCGTTACCTTACCGCCCATTCCCGCCAAGCGTTACTTCACCATCGGTGAAGTGAGCGACCTGTGTGGCGTCAAGCCCCATGTCCTGCGGTACTGGGAACAGGAATTCACGCAGCTCAAGCCGGTGAAACGGCGCGGCAACCGCCGCTACTACCAGCATCATGAAGTGCTGCTGATCCGCCGCATCCGTTCCCTGCTGTACGAGCAGGGCTTCACCATCAGCGGCGCGCGCAACCGCCTGGGCGATGCGCGTGACGTGCCGCACGACCAGGACGCCGCCGTGCGCCTGTCGGGCGCCGAGATGCAGGCCCTGCGCAACGAGCTGGGCAACGTCTCGACGATGCTGGCCGAAGCCCTGGGCACTTCGGCCGGCGCTGCCGCAAGCAACAACGGCGCCGCGTCGGCAGCCTGAATCCGGACATGATGACGGCGCATCGCGCCGCCATCCGCAGTACCTCGCGCCCCGTGCGCAGCCGTAAGCAGTAATGCAATCGGCGCACTCGGGGCGCAAATTTTTTTGAGTATTCAGCACTTTTTTTGCACGAATGCGTGCAAACATTTTTTAGGTCTGCTATACTCTTTTTCTTTCGGGGCGTAGCGCAGCCTGGTAGCGCACTTGCATGGGGTGCAAGGGGTCGCGAGTTCGAATCCCGCCGTCCCGACCAGTAGTTCCAAGGCCGTTAGTGAGATACTCACTAACGGCCTTTCTCATTGTGGGCCGGTCTGAGAGCAAACAGACGATTGAAGCAGCTTTGGGTCGCGCGTATTGACGCAAATGCGAGACGCAAATGCATGAGGCAAATGCGCTTGGCGATTATCGCTTTCCCGCCTTGAACGCATCCCACACCGTCAACCACACCCCCAGCACCACCCCGCCCATCAACACCCCAGCAGCCAGATACCCGTTGCCATTCGCAAGCAGCGCGGACGCCGGCGGTACGAAGACCAGTATGGAAACGTTGTTCAGCGTTTCCGCCGCCGCCAGCACCGCGCCTTTGTCGTGGTGCGCGCGATGGGCGAGCACGGTGGTCGATAGCGGGGCGCCGGCGCCCAGGGCAGCGCCCCAGGCGGCCAGGCAGACGAGGGCGGCGGACAGCGGCAGGGCAAGAAAATGGAAGGCGCCGATGGCGGTGGCCAGCAGTGCGGTGGTGCAGACCAGCGCGCGTTCTTCGCTTGCGGCCAGGCGCCGCAGCCAGCCGGCCGAGAGGTTGCCGATGCCCAGGCCGATGCCGAATGCCGCCGCGCTCAGGCCCACGCCGGCGACGTCGAGTCGATAGCGCTGGCGCAGGACCTCGCCCGACAGCAGGAAGGCGCCTACGGCGGTGCCGTTCCACAGGCCTTTGGCGAGCATGGGGCGCACGATGGGCCAGCGGCGCAGCCATTGCAGGCCTTGCGCTCTGGCTGCCGCAACGGGTGCGCGGGTTTTCGGGATGGCGACGCGTCCGATCGCGAACGCGGCCAGGCATCCGGCGGCGGCCAGGATGAAGGGGGCGCGCCAGCCCAGCCAGCTGGTGAGCAGGCCGGCGATCGCGGGGCCGCTTGCGATGCCCAGCGTCATGCCGAGCATGACGGCGCCCATGGCGGATGCGTGGCGGGCGCGCGGCATGGCGTCGGCGATCAGCGCGAAGGCATTGGGAATGATGACGGCCGAGGCCAGTCCGCCGAAGATGCGCAGCGCCACGGCGGCTTCGAAGCTGGGCGCGAAGGCGATGCCCAGGCCGTCGACGGAGAACGAGAGCAGGGCGATCAGCAACAGGCGGCGGCGGTCGACGCGGTCGGACAGGTGGCCGAGGATGGGGGCGGCGATGGCGTAGGCGAGCGCGTAGCTCGATATCAGCCACGTGGTCTGGGCGGTGTCGGTGCCAAAGGCGGCGCCGAGCGGGTTCAGCATGGCCGCAAGCATGAACTCGCTTGCGCCGACGAAGAACACCGAGAGGGAAAGCACGGACAGCAGCGCGCGCTGTCCGCCCTTGCGGGCAACAGTTTTGGAATCAGGCATGGTCGATCTCGCGGAAACGCGAAATGGATGAAGGAAAACGGAAGGGAGTTCGTCGCGTGGGGAAGGCCGCGAGGGCTTGCGACGTTGGGCGGCGCGCTGACAGCGCAGAGGCCGGGAGAGTCGGGCCGGCCGTTCGACCGGACCTGCGTGTGCATGATACGCGGTTTTGCGGGGCGGTTCCAGGCGCCGGCCGCGGACGCGGCGCGGCTTGGTTAAGATAGCGCTCGTCTCATCGATCCGTCCGGTCCGTACGCATGCCGCTAATCAAAAAACTGTTTGCCTGCAAGATCACGTTTCTGTTGATCCTCTCCAATCTCGCGGTCTACCTCGTGGCCGGATACCTGGATACACGGGCTTTCGAGAGCCTGAGCCAGGGGGCTTTCCTGATCGATTGGGGCGCGAACGTGCCGGCGCTGACCATGTCGGGCGAGTACTGGCGCCTGTTTACCAGCATGTTCCTGCATGTCGGTTTTCTGCATCTGGCGGTCAATATGCTGGCGCTGTGGTCGCTGGGGACCATACTGGAGGCGCGCATGCGTTCCCCGGTGTTCCTGGGGGTGTATCTGCTGTCGGGTTTGTGCGGCAGCCTGGTCACGGCGCTGTGGCACCGCGAGGATTTTTTCGTGAGCTGCGGCGCGTCGGGCGCGATCCTGGGGATTTTCGGGGCGGCGCTCGTCTATGGACTGCATGACCGGCGCATGGGGCGTGCGCACGTGCCGCCGGCCAATCTGCTGTTCAGTCTGGCGCTGACTTTCGGCGCGGGGTTTGTGTTCAACGTCGATAATGCGGCGCACGCGGGCGGACTGGTGGCCGGGGCGCTGCTGGCGGTCGTTGCGCTTTTCGGCGAACGGCTGCGGCCGGCGGCGCAGGCCGCCGTGCTGGCGGCCGCTGCCGTGATCGGCGCGGTGGCGTTGGCCGCGGTGGCGTACAGCCAGTACGATCGCGGCATGCAGGAACAGATCGCGGCCGCGCGCTTCCAGGACACACTGGGCAAGATGGGCCTGCTGGGCATCGGGCGGGCGGCGGGCAATGTACTGTTGCTTGACGATTGCATCGCCGAGGCGCTGTCGGCGGCCTCGCGCGACGGCGCGCCCGCGCCGGACCTGCGCGGTTGCGCGGACCCGGGCGACAGGGAGCAGGCCTTGTTGGCGAGGTTCATGCCGCAGTGGTATCGGACGTGCCAGGTCCAGGCCGCCGGGCTGCGCGGGCTGTACCCCGACGCCGGCGCGCAGGAGGCGTTGGCGACGGTGGACCGTTACTGCGGGCTTCAGACGCGGATCTATGCGTCGATCTTCCAGCAGGCGCCGGCCGATTTCGACGTTAAGGAAGCGATGCAGATCCGGCTGGTGTTGCGGGTGCTGCTGGACGAGGGCGCGGGGTTCCTGCTGGATCAGGGCTGGAACTTCGGGGCGGACCCGGAAAAGCTGCGCGCGCAGGCGAATGCGCTGCGCGACATACTGGAGGCGCCGGGCGAGCTGGCGACCGCCGTCGTCGATGAGTCCGGGTGCCCGTACTGGAGTTGCGCGCGCTAGCCTGCTAGAGCCACACGGTGGTCACGAGCACGGCGCAACCCGCGGTGGCGGTGGCCGCCATGATGATGCCGAGCCGGCTTCCAAGCTTACGGTCCTTGCGGCCGACGTTGGGGTTGGCGTCGTTGGCCGATCGCAGTTCTTCCCAGGTCGAGGCGCTGCCGGCCTGGCGGCTGCGCGACTCGGCCGTGGCGCGGGTGCGGCTGCGGGCCTTGCGCACCAGCCGCAGCGCCGGGTAGGCCAGGATGGCGCCCGCCAGGAACAGCGCCAGGGCGCCGACCGCGCCGGCGGTATAGGCGGGGTCGCCGGGCGCCGCCAGCAGGATGGCCGCGGCCAGCAGGCCGATGAAGTTCAGGCCGGCCAGCGCCTTGAGCGCCTGCACGCCCCAGACGCCGGTGGCTTCTTCCGAGAAGTCGCCGACGGATTGCCAATAGGCGGCGTCCTTGGACGCGGCCTGGAAAAAGAATTCGAGATCGCGCTGCAAGGCCTCGCCGTATCGGTCGGCGGGCGGGGTGTCGCGGTGCCATTGGATGGCGAAGTTGCGGCTGCGATCGGCATCCGCGTGGTGCCTGGCCGCCCAGGCGTGCGCCAGGCGGAGAGCGGCGTCGATCGTCAGTTCACCCAGGTGCGCGTCAACAGCGTCTTTCATCGTTGTCATCCCCATATATGGGACATTCTACCGGGCCTGAGGAGGACGGCAGGGGGCGTCGCATCAAGCCGCCGATGAAGTAATGAGCCTGTGCGCGGCGGCATCCGCGCTTTCCCTAGTATGCGGTGGAATTTTTATACGATTATCATATTTTCAACGCCGTCGCCCCGCGACCGGCGCACACAGCCGAGGCAACGCGGGCTGGCACTATGAACGTTTTCGGATGGAAACTTCTTTATGCCTACTTCAGCTTCTCGTTCACTGTTGAAAAGGGATTCGGTCGCGCCCGTCGCATCGGAACCCAATCTGACCGACCGCGTTACCGAAATGCTGCTGGAAGAGATTACCAGCGGCGACTACCAGATCGGCGAAGTGCTGCCGCCGGAGCAGATCATCGCCACCCGCATGGGCGTTTCCCGCACCGTGCTGCGTGAAGCGGTTTCGCGCCTGAAGGGCGACGGCATCGTGCAAAGCAAGCAGGGCCGCGGGCTGACCGTGATGCAGACGGCGCGGCCCTCGGTGCTGCGGATGCAGGCCGCCGATATCGGTGACGCCGAACAGGTGCTGCGCATCGTCGAATTGCGCCGCGGCTTCGAGATCGAGGCTGCGCAGCTTGCCGCGCAACGGCGCAGCGAGGAAGACCTGGCCGCCATGCGCCGGGCCCTGCACATGATGGCCGATGCGATCGCCACCGGCGACGTAGCGGCCGGCGTGGACGCCGATATGGAGTTTCACCGCTGCGTGGCGCGTGCGACCCGCAATGAACACTACCTGAATTTCTTCGATTTCCTGGCGGTGCTGCTCAAGAAGAACCTGCGCGTCTCGCGCTCGCGCTCGGCCAAGGTGGCCGGGCGTGGGGCGCAGGCGCAAAAGGAACACGAGGCCTTGTTCGCCGCCATCGAAAAAGGCGATGTGGAGCTGGCGCGGCGGCAGGCGCGCAGCCATGTCGACAACACGGAAGCGCGACTGCGCACGGCGGCGGCCACGGCGGAAAAGCCGTAGCCCTCCGCCAGCGGGCAATCTTCAAGGGGAAGTGGCGATGGGGCAGAAAACGATAGACGAACTGGTGCGCGCCGATGAAGGACTGATCAGCCGCTCCATCTTTGTCGACGACGAGATATTCCAGCGGGAACTGCGGCAGGTTTTCGCGCGGGCCTGGCTGTTCGTGGGCCACGAGAGCCTGGTGCCGAATCCGGACGATTATTTCGTCTCGCGGATGGGCACCGAATCGGTGATCCTGACGCGCGACCGGCAGGGCCAGATCCAGGTCATGCTCAACAGCTGTGCGCACCGCGGCATGAAGCTGTGCCGCTACGACCACGGCAATAACCGGACCTTCACCTGTCCGTATCACGGCTGGAGCTTTTCCACCGACGGCAAGCTGGTGGAGCGGCCCGGCGAACTGGTCGGCGTGCCGGGGCACGCCACGCACTACAAGGGCGAGCTGGACAAGAAGCAGTGGGGCCTGAAGACGGTGGCGCAGGTGGTCAACTACAAGGGCGCCGTATGGGCGACCTGGGACCCGGACGCGCCGCCGTTCCTGGACTACCTGGGCAATATGCGGCTGTACCTGGACGCGGCGCTGGATCATCGCGACGGCAGCCCGGGCGGCTCCGAGGTCATCGGCGGCGTGCAGAAATGGCGGGTCAAGTGCAACTGGAAATTCGCGCCCGAGAATTTCATCGGCGATCTCTACCACGATATCAGCCATCGCTCCGTGGACATCGTCGGCATCGGGCCTGGCGGCGGCAGGGGCCGGCGCGATCCCTCGGTGACGCGGTCGGCGATCTGTTTTCCGGAACTCGGGCACGGGCTGCTGGGCCGGCTGCCATTCTACGAGGAAGGGCCTTACGCGCCGCAATATGCGCGCTATCCGGAAGTGGAGGCCTATTACCGCGAAGTGCATGAACGCCGCGTGCGCACGCTGGGCTCGGCGATGCGCGTGCAGACCAGCGTGGGCACGATTTTTCCGAACATGTCGTTCCACGGCCGCCAGCCGCGCACCCTGGCGGTGTTCCATCCGATCAGTCCCACCGAAATGGAAATGTGGCGCATGTACCTGGTGGACAAGGATGCGCCCGAAGCGGTCAAGGAGGCCGCCCGCCATTACTTCCTGCGCTATTCCGGCCCCGGCGGCATGACCGAGTCGGACGATATGGAGAACTGGACCGGCGCCACCGAGGCCAGCATGGGCGCCATGTCGCGCGAACTCTATTTCAACTACCAGATGGGCGTGGGCCACGCCGAGCCCGTGCCGGAGATTCCCGGGTGCGCGGTCAACGGCGAGTACACCGAGGAAAACGCGCGCATCTATTACCGCCGCTGGGCGCAATTCATGAACGGCTGGTCCTGGGACCAGCTGATGGCGGGCGCCGCGCGCGCCAAGGAGCAGGCGGCATGAACGCGCTCACCGACAAGACGCCCGAGGCGGCGCTGGATTGCAGCATCGACGATATGCAGATCTGGTGGCAGGTGCAGCGCTTCATGCACCATGAGGCCGATCTGCTCGACCACCGCGAGTTCGACGCCTGGCTGGAGCTGCTGGACGAGGACATCGCTTACCGCATGCCGCTGACGCGCAATGTGCGCCGCGACGCCCTGGCGCAGGAGTATTCGGGCGCGCGCGACGCCGCCTGGTTCGACGAGGGCATCGATACGCTGCGCCAGCGGGTCGCCCAGATCAGGACCGGCATTCATTGGGCCGAGGAGCCGGCCTCGCGCGTCTCGCACCTGGTGACCAATATCCGCGTGCTGGGCGTGACGCAGGATGCGGAAGGCGGCGAGCGCGTGCGGGTGCGCTCGCGCTTTCTGATCTACCAGAACCGCCTGCAGGCGGAGGTCAGCCTGTTCGTCGGCAAGCGCGAAGACGTGCTGCGCCGGCGCGGCGGTCGCTGGAAGCTGCTCTCGCGCGAGATCCACCTGGACCAGAACGTTCTGTTATCCAAGGCGCTCACGATCTTTTTCTAGCTCCGCTTCGCGGTGCCGGCCCGACTGCCGGCGTTCGATGGTTTTCCTTCCGATCAGGGCCTGTCCGCTGAGGGCGCGGCACGCCCCTACCTGGAGTCGCAGCATGCATAGACGCACTGTATTGAAAGCCTTGGCCGCCGCGGCCGCGATGGGAGCGGCCGGCGCGCCGCGGGCGGGCGCGGCGGCCTTTCCTTCCAGGCCGATTCGCCTGGTCGTGCCGTACCCGCCGGGCGGCGTGACGGATGTGGCCGGACGGCTGGCCGGCGAGATCCTGAGCAGGAAGTTCGGGCAGCCGGTGGTGGTCGAGAACCGTCCCGGCGCCAACGGCATGATAGGCAGCCAGCAGGTGGCGTCGGCGGCGCCCGATGGCTATACGCTGCTGCTCAACGGATTGGGCGGCATGGTCCTGCCGATGGCCACGGTCACGGGGCTGCCGCTGGACACGGCGCGCGCGTTCACGCCGATCGGGCAGATGGCGGAGTTCGTCAATGTGCTGATCGTGCGCGCCGATTCGCCGATCCGCAGCGTCGCCGACCTGCTCGCGGCGGCCCGGGCGCGGGGCGAGGAAGCGCTCAAGTACGGGTCGAACGGCGTGGGAACGTCGGTGCACATGACCACGGCGTTCTTCGCACAGCGCGCGGGCATCGACCTGCTGCACGTGCCGTACAAGGGCAGCGGCGAGATGCTCATCGACGTGGTCAACGGCAACCTGGACTTCAGCTTCAGCAACCTGCCGCCCGTGATGGGCCTGATCCGCAAGGGCTCCATCCGGCCGATCGCGGTCACCAGCGGCTATCGCAGCAAGCAGTTGCCGGACGTGCCCACCATGGCCGAGCAGGGCATGGCGGATTTCGACGTGACTAGTTGGCTGGGCCTGTACGGCCCGGCCGGCATGCCGGCCGACGTGGTGCAGGCGCTGAGCGCCGCCTTGGAGCAGGGCATGGGCCAGGCCGCCTCGCGCGAGACGCTGAGCGCCGCCGGCTTCGAGCCCAAGCCTTCGTCGGCGGCCGCCTTCGCCGAGCTCAATCGCGCGGAGCTGGTCCGCTGGAAGCAGGTCGCGACGCGCGCCAATGTATCCCTGAAGTTCGGAGCCTGAGTCGTATGGAAGATCTTTCCCGCTTGCGCCACGTGCATACGGCCATCGTCGGCGCGGGACACGCCGGCGTCGAATGCGCCTGGGCGCTGCGCGCGGCCGGCATCGAGGGCGACCTGGCGCTGTTCGGCGCCGAAGGGCACGCGCCCTACGAGCGCCCGCCGCTGTCCAAGGCCCTCTTGACCGGCTCGACCAGTGAGGAGCGCATCGCCTTGCGCGCCGGCGAGGCCTACGAAAAGTCGCGCGTGACTTTCGTGGCGGGCGATCCGGTGGAGCGCCTGGACACCGCCGCCCGCGTCCTGCTCACGCGTTCCGGTCGCCGCGTGAGCTACGAGCATTGCGTGCTCGCGACCGGTGCGCGGGCCCGGGACATCGCAGGCGTGGCGGGCGCAGGCGTGCATGCGGTGCGCGGGCTGGACGATGCGCGCCGCCTGCGCGCAGCGTTGCGCCCGGGCAGCCGACTGCTGGTGCTGGGCGCGGGATACCTGGGCCTGGAAGCGGCGTGCTCGGCGCGCAAGCTGGGCGCCGAGGTGGCGGTGCTGGAGCAGGGCGGCCAGGTCATGGGCGGCAAGGTGTCCGAGCCGACCGCGGCGCGCATCGGCGCCATCCACCGCGACGCCGGCATTGCGATACGGCACGGCGTGGCGGTGCAGCGCTGGGAGCGCACGGCGGCGGGCTGGCGCGCACACCTGGTCGACGGGTCCGTGGAGGAAGCGGAGCTGGTGCTGGTGTCCGTCGGCGCGGTCGCGGAGACGGGGGTGGCCGAAGCGTCGGGGCTGGACTGCCTGGACGGCGTGGTGGTGGATGAATGCTGCCGGACCTCCGCGCCCGGCGTATATGCGATAGGGGATTGCGCCAGCGCTTTCCGCAGTGAATTGCAGCGCCATGCGCGCATAGAAAGCGTGCAGAACGCGCTGGCCCAGGCGCGCATCGCCGCCGCCGCCATCGCCGGCAAAAGCGCCCCCGCGCCGCGTCCGCCGACCTTCTGGTCCGAGCAGCACGGGCGCCGGCTGCAGATGGCGGGACTGGTGAACCCGGCGCAGCCCTGCCGCGACGTGCTTTTGCCCACGGCCAAGGGTTGGCTGGTGGAGCGTTATCAGGGAGGCCGGCTGGCGGCGATAGAAGCCGTGGACAGCCCGGTCGAGTTCATCAAGGGCGTGCCGCGCATCGGCACGCTGGAATCAGCCTCGTGAAAAGGTGGTCATATGTCTTCTGCAGTTTTTGAATTGCCGGATGGCGCCGAACTGGTGCTGGACGTTCCCGATGACTGGTCGCTGATGGAGGCCGCCAGGCGCGACGGCCTGGAAGGCATCGTCGCAGAGTGCGGCGGGGGCGCCATCTGCGGCACCTGCCACGTGCAGGTCGATCCGGCCTGGTTCGACCGGCTCGAACCGCCGGGCATGGCCGAGGAGGCGCTGCTGGAGGTGGTGCCCGAGCGCTGCGCGACCAGCCGGCTGTCCTGTCAGGTGATCATGAGGCCCGAGCTGGACGGCATCCGCCTGCGCGTGCCCGCGACGCAGCTCGCGCTGTAGCCCGCCGGGAGCCGCCGCCATGGCCGACAACAAATCCATCAACCTGGTCGATCTGCGGCCCGGCGTGCGCGTGCGCATGGCCGACGGCGCCGTCGCCGAAATCGTGGAGAACCCGCAGGACGGGTTCTGGCTGATCGTCCGCTACCTGAGTCATCCCGGGGATCCCTCCCTGGCCGACGCCGGAGAGCAGCAAGTGTTCGCCACCGACGTCGAATCGATCGAACCCTGAACCCTATGGAGCCGCAATGAGCCAAAAACCGAAAATCATCGTATCCGCGCCGGTGCCCGCCGATCTGCGCGAGCGCGTGGCCGCCGCCTGTGAAATCATCGACGTGCCCGTGGGGCAGAACCCCGCGCAAGCCGTGCCCGAGGCGCAGCGCGCCGAAGTCGCTGGCATGGTCTGCACGGTGCGCACCCGCGTGGACCAGGCGTTGCTCGACGCTTTTCCCGCGCTAGCCGTCAGTTCCAATTTCGCCGTGGGATTCGACAACGTCGATCTGGACGCGGCCAACCGCCGCCAGGTGCTCATCTGCAATACGCCCGGCGTGCTGGACGGCGCGGTCGCGGACGTGACCATCGGCCTGATGCTGTGCCTGGCCCGCAACCTGGTGGCCGGCGACGCGTTCGTGCGCAGCGGCGCCTGGACCAAGGGCGCGTTTCCACTGACCACGGACATACGCGGCAAGACGCTGGGCCTGCTCGGCATGGGCCGTATCGGCAAGGTGGTGGCGCGCACGGCGCAGGCTTTCGACATGAAGGTGATCTATCACAACCGGCGCGAGGATCCGTCGGTGCAAGGCCTGGCCGCCTACGTCG
The DNA here is from genome assembly GCF_057359325.1 of Achromobacter sp. MUI-25009338. NCBI lineage: Bacteria > Pseudomonadati > Pseudomonadota > Betaproteobacteria > Burkholderiales > Alcaligenaceae > Achromobacter > Achromobacter sp. MUI-25009338. The sequence continues at coordinate 3,667,868 of NZ_CM170627.1, read as the reverse complement.
GGCGCGACGAGCTGTTCAAGTCCTCGGACGTGCTGAGCATCCACATCCCGTTGTCGGCCGAGACGCGCCATTCCGTGGGCAAGCGTGAATTCGAGCTGATGAAGCCTACGGCTTATGTCATCAATACGGCGCGCGGCCCGGTGCTGGACGAGGCGGCGCTGGTCCAGGCGCTGCGCAGCGGCACGATCGCCGGCGCCGGCCTGGACGTGATGGAGCAGGAGCCGCTGCCGCCGTCCAGCCCCTTGTGCGAGCTGCCCAACGTGGTGTTGCAGGCGCACGTGGGCAGCGCCACCCACGAGACGCGGCGCGCCATGATCGACCTGGCGGTGGCCAACCTGCTGGACGCGCTGGCCGGGCGCAAGCCGCAGGCCATGGTCAATCCGCAGGTGTGGGAAGCCCGCGGCTGAACTGCGCGGCGCGAAGCGGGACGCCCATCGGGCGTCCCGGCTTTCCAGGGGCTATTTGCCGCCGTAGGCGACCACGATGCCGGCCTTCTGGGCCACTTCGCTCCAGCGCTTGAACTCCGAGGCCGAGAAGGCCTGGAACTGCGCCGCGTCGCGCAGCTTGGGCTCGAACCCCGCGCCGATGATGCGCGACTGGAATTCAGGCGTGGCCAGGCCCGTGACGATGGCGTCCGACAGCTGCGCGATGATGGCCGGATCCACTTTGGCGGGCGCGTACATGCCCAGCCAACTGGTCACGTCGAAGTCCGTCATGCCTTGCTGCTGCATGGTGGGCACGTCGGGCAATTGCCGCGCGCGATAGGCGCTGGTGACGGCCAGGGCCTTCAGGCGCCTGCCTTCCACCATGGCCAGCGTGGGCGGAAGGTTCATGAAACAGATGTCGAGATCGCCGTTGGCCGTGCCCACCAGTGCATCGGCGGCGCCCTTGTAGGGCACATGGTCGAATTTCAATCCGGTGCGCATGGCGAAGAGTTCCGCCGTCATTTGCGACGAGCTGCCGACGCCGTTGCTGCCGTAGAGCGGCTTGCGCTTGCTGGCGCGCAGGTATTCGATGAGTTCCGGCACCGAGTTGGCAGGGTGGTCGGTGCGCACCACCAGCGCATTGACGAATTCCGCGACCTGGGCGATGGGCAACAGGGCGGTGGGAATGTCCAGCGGCAGCCCGCGCAATGTCGCCGGCGGCAGCACATTGTGTCCCAGGCCTCCCGTCGTCAGCGTGTAGCCGTCCGGCCTGGCCGCCGCGGCGGCCTGCATGCCGATCACGCCGCCTGCGCCGGCGCGGTTTTCGATGACCACGCTTTGCCCGTACCTGGCGTAGAGCAGGTCGCCGACCAGCCTTCCGGCCAGGTCGGTCGCGCTTCCGGGGGTGGAAGAGACAATGATCTTGATCGTTCGCGACGGGTAGGGCCCGTCTTGAGACCAGCTTCTGCCTGCCAGGGCCAGGCCGGCCGCGCTACCCATCAGTTTCAACGCACTGCGACGCTTCATGACGACTTCCCCTTGGGTTGGTTTTGCTAGACCACGTGCTGCTCCGGTTTCTGGTTGCGACTTTGTACGATAAACATATTTATGGAAAAGGTACGTGTAGCGTCCGGACGTGGAAATTGCGGCTAACCCTAGGATGCGGAAGCGACTGTTGCGGCTCCAATTTCGCTGAGCGGCCTGTTGGCGGCGGCCGTCTCCTTCGGTATGCTTGCGTTCATGCAAACACCCGATTTCGCGCCGCTGTCCGGCGCTTCCTGCCGACGAGTCACTCGACGCCTGCGTTGAGTGGCTGGTCGCATCCGGACGCTGAGTCTTCAGCGTCTTTCCCCGAAAGCCACGATATTCCTCGTGGCTTTTTCGTTCTTGTTCCGCTGTTTCCGCTATCGAGGCGTATCGCAAGGCTTTCGTTTCCCTCTTTTCCCTTATGGAAGGAACGAAGCATGAACTATCCAGACCTCGCCATCCGGCCTTACCACGCGCGCGACGAGGCCGCCGTCATCCAGCTGTGGCGCGACTGCGGGCTGACGCGTCCGTGGAACGATCCGCGCAAGGACATCGCCCGCAAGCTGACGGTGCAGCCGGAGCTGTTTCTGGTGGGCGAGGCCGATGGCGCGATCGTCGCGGCGCTGATGGGCGGCTATGACGGGCACCGCGCATGGATCAATTACCTGGCGGTGTCGCCGGCGCACCAGCGCCGCGGCCATGCGACGGCGCTGATGCGCGCGGTGGAGCGCAAGCTGCTGGAGATGGGCTGTCCGAAGATCAATCTGCTGATACGGTCGGGCAATCTGGCGGTGCAGGGTTTCTATGAAACCCTGGGGTTCCGTCAGGACGAGGTCATCAGCATGGGCAAGCGCCTGATCCCGGACCTTTGAGGTCCGCGACCCGGCGCGGGCCGGGTCATGCCGCCACGGTCAGGTACACGGCTTCGCGGCCGACGATGGGCATGCGCGTGGGCATGAAGATGGTGCAGGCGTCGCATGGCGAGCGGATTTCCTCGGCGCCGTTGACGGCGATCAGCTCGCCCTTGTCGAAGGTCTCGAAGCCGATGACCGGCCGCGTGAAGCGGAAGTCCGGCGACTTGACCATGTGGACTTCGAGCAGCCGATAGCGCCGCGGCGCCGGCGGCGGCGCCGCGTCGGCGGGCGCGTCGATCAGGCCCAGGTGGGCCAGGAAGCGCAGCGAGACCTCGGTGGCCAGCGTGGCGGCGGACTGGGCGAAGTGCTGGCCGCATTCCACCACCACCGAGCCGCCGCTGTCGGAGTCCAGCTCGCCGTGGCGGCCATAGCTCATGACGCCGGTGCCAGGGAATATGCCGGGCGGCATGACCAGATGGATTTCGGGCGCGCCGACGGCGCTGGCCAGCGCGGTGTTGCGCGGCATTTCGGTGTAGACCCAGAAGGGCTGGACCGGGGCGCGCGTGGAATGGATGTCGAGCACGTAGTCGGCGGCGTCCAGCACGGGCCGCAGTTCGCGCGCGCGGCGCAGTTCGGGGCTGTCCTCGGCGCCGTCGAGCATGTCGGCCGACCAGATGCGGTTGAGGTTGTGCACCAGCTGGCGGTTTTCGTAGGGCTGCTCGATATCGAAGGCTTCGTAGGCTTCGACGTGGGCGAAGCTGACCGTGAGCGTGCCGATCTTGGGCCGCACGCCGCTGTCGAGCAGGTGGGTGGCGGCCACCATGCCGCAGATTTCGTTGCCATGGGTGATGGCGTTGATCAGCGCGTGCGGGCCGGGGCGGCCCGATTCGAAACGGTGGACGTAAGGGATGCCGACATTACCGTCGCGGTAGGCGGAGAGATCGCGCGGCAGGACTTCCAGCGGCGCGGTGTCGGGTTCGAAAGCGGGATGGTTCATGGGGGCTCTTGTGGCTGCGGGTTTCGGCGTATTTTGCAGTACGCACTGCAGAAGTGAAATACAAGATGCACTGCACACTCGAACAGACGCGGTTTCGGCGGGTTTTCCGGCGCATGCAAGATGCGTTCGCACTAGGTCTTCTAGTGCTTCATAACCCCTTGAAAACATTGCTTTTCAAGCCGATTTATTTTTGGCATATTGCGCCCCGGTAAAGACACTTTCGGAGGATGGCATGGGCGCGTGGCCACAGCGTCATATCGATGGCTTTCAGGTGGAATGCCAGGTCGTCAGATTGGGCGACGGCGTGCTGGCGATCGAGGTGGCGGTGAGCCGGGCCGAAGGCGAGGATGCGCCGCGGCGCTGGTCGCTGCCGCGTTTCGTGACCTTCGCCGACGCCGGGCTCGCGCGGCGTCACGCCGAGCTGGTGCTGTCGGGCATCGTGTCGGTGGACGAGGCCACCGGCGAGCCGCGCTACGGAATTTTGTAGCGGCGCGTGTCGCCGGACGTTGGAGTCGGGCAGGTTTTGTTGCGTTTGGCACAATCATGTGCCTTGCGCTGGCCGATTTGCCCGGTACATTGATAGAACAGGTGACAACAACAAGGAGAGTTCCATGCTTGATACTTTTCCTGTCCTGCGCCGCGCCAGCGTGGCCGTGGCGATCGGCGCGGCCGGACTGCTGTTTGCCGGTTGCACGACCACCAGCCCCAAGTCCTCGGCCTCGGCGACCGAGCAGCGCCAGTCGCTCAATAGCGCGGCCGATGCGACGCTGGGCAAGCTTTATCAGGCGTCGCCCCAGTCCAAGGATCTGGTCGCGCGCGCCAAAGGCGTGCTGATCTTTCCCGACGTGTTGAGCGGCAGCTTCATCGTCGGCGCCGAACACGGCAAGGGCGTGCTGCGGGTCGGCGGCGCGCCGGCCGGCTACTACAGCACGACGGCGGGCTCCATCGGCTTCCAGGCGGGCGCGCAGTCCAAGGCCATGGTGCTGCTGTTCATGACCGACGAGGCGCTCAACAAATTCCGTAACAGCAGCGGCTGGACCGTGGGGGCCGACGCCACCGTGGCCGTCGTCAACATCGGCGCCAACGGACGCATCGACACCAATACGGCGCAGCAGCCCATCGTCGGTTTCGTGATGAACAATGGCGGGCTGATGGCGGGCGTGTCGCTGGCCGGCACCAAGATCTCGAAGCTGAATCTTTGAACGCAGCGCCGGCAATGCAGAACGCCGCGGAGGTTTTCCGCGGCGTTCTTTTTTGGGCGTCGGTTCAGCCGTTCAACGTATCTCCAGTGCCGCGCACGGCGTTTTCGCGCTGCATTTCGGCGGCTTCTATGCCGGGGTCCAGGCCGCGCCAGCGCTTGATCCGCCCGCGGTCCTGGGCGGGTTCCCAGCCCAGCAGGCCGTAGCGCGTGATTTCGGTTTCTCCGGTGTCGAATTCGACTTCGTAGTAGCCCTGACGATCGGGTAGCGTGCCGCCGGGGAACCAGTCGGTTTCAGGCATGGTCTGCTCCTTGCTAGACGATGGGAGGGTTGCGCGCGCCGGACGGCCCGCGCGGCGTTTTTTTTGGACCATTTTGGTCTGGGGCCGGCGATCCCGCAAGCATCGCGGGCGCCGTCTGTTTCAAGACAGCGGCACGGCGGTGGTGTAGAGCACCTGTTTGAGCGCGAAGCTGGAGCGGATGCTGGCCACGCCGGGAATGCGGGTGATGTGTTCGACGATGAGCCGTTCGAGCGCGTCGACGTCGGGCACCAGCGCGCGGATCAGGTAGTCGGCGTCGCCCGACATCAGGTAGCACTCCATGATTTCCGGCAGCACGGCGATTTCGCGTTCGAATACGTCCAGCGCGGCCTTGCGCTGCTTGTCCAGCGAGATCTGGATGAAGACGTTGACCTTCAAGCCCAGCTTGCGCGCGTTCAGCAGCGTGACGCGGCGGTCGATCAGGCCTTCGGCTTCGAGCCGCCGGACCCGGGCCAGGCAGGGCGAGGCCGACAGGTTGACGCGGGCCGCCAGCTCGACGTTGGTCAGGCGCGCGTCGCGCTGCAGTTCGTTCAGGATACGGATGTCAGTGGCATCCAGGTTGATTTCCAGCATAAGTGGCTCAGGTAAAGTCGATAAACGATTCGAATATGCTGAGTATGCCGCGTACTGGAGTGAATGTAGACGAATTGTCCTGGGGTTTTCCCTGGCACCGTTGCTTTATCCGCCCGTCCGGCCGAATCCCGGACGGAACGCTCTAGAATGGCGTGCGCCGGGAGGGCCCGGCTTGCATGCGGACGTACGCGGGATATGGATTCCTTATATGTGGTGGTCGCGGCCGGCGCCATGACCGCCGGTTTCGTGCAGGGGCTTTCCGGTTTCGGATTCGGCATGGTGGCCATGTCGTTCTGGGCGTGGACGGTGGACCCCAAGCTGGCCGCGGCGATGGCGGTGTTCGGCGCGCTGACCGGGCAGCTGCTGGCCGCCTTCACCGTCAGGCGCGGGTTCGCGCTGGGCCGGCTGCTGCCGTTCATCGCAGGCGGACTCGTCGGCATTCCGCTGGGCGTCGGGCTGCTGCCGCACCTGGACCCGCTGCTGTTCAAGGCGCTCATCGGCGGGCTGCTGGCGATCTGGTGTCCGATCATGCTGTTCGCCGCAAGGCTGCCGCGCATCGCCGTGGGCGGCAGGCTGGCCGACGCGGCGGTGGGCGCGGTGGGCGGCATCATGGGCGGCATCGGCGGCTTTACCGGCGTGATCCCGACGCTTTGGTGCACCTTGCGCGGTTTCGATCGCGACGTGCAGCGCGCGGTGATCCAGAACTTCAATCTGTCCATGCTGATCGTGACGATGGCGAGCTATGTGTTCACCGGCCTGGTCACGCGCGAGATGCTGCCGCTGTTCGCCGTGATCGTGCCGGCCATGCTGGTGCCCACGCTGTGGGGCACGCGGGTCTACGTGGGCATCAGCGACCTGGCGTTTCGCCGCGTCGTGCTGGGCCTGCTGACCGTCTCGGGCCTGGCCTTGCTGGCCTCGTCGCTGCCCGGACTGCTGGCCTAGTGTGCTGTCCCGTAGATACGTCCGCACGAAATTCCCCCCTTGACGCCAGGGCGTCGTTGCAAATCCTCGCGATACCTACGGGTATCGCTGCGGTTTGCGCCTAGCCCTGACGCCAAGAGGAGAAATTTCGTCATGCGGACGCATCTACGGGACAGCACACTGCGGCGTGCTATCGTTAGCGGTTCTATAGAGGTTCACGCATGGCATTGCATCGTTTCGAGAAAGGCGAACTGGGTCATTGGTTGCGCGTCGTCGCCGATAACGGCGAACCGGGCGCCGAGCAGACCGAGGTGCCGGAACACGTCGCGAAGGCGCTGGAAACGCTGCGTTGCATCCAGGCCGGCGCCGACGGCCAATGGCGCATCACCGACAAGGGCAGGCTGGCCCTGCGCATGGAAGAGCCGGGCGCCATTCATCTCAGATAGCCCGCGCAAACTCGCACCACACACATTGCGGCCGTGATCCGGCGCGTTCCGCAGGTTTTGCGGCGCGCCCGACGCGTTTTGTTGCGTCCTGATCGTTTGGTGACCTCCGTTGCCGCACATTTTGCGAACATTTGCGCAGTATTTCGCGGATTCGCGAGCATTGGCGACAGATGCGGGAATTTACCAAGCAAAAATGCTCGATTTGGTCGCTTTTTGGCGTATCGCTGGGGCCCCGGCGCCAGTAAGATGAACTTGCGTGACGTTTACGGGTCTATTCATTAGCGCGGGACTCGCTGCTCCCGCCAACGTCACGCGTGGTTCACGCGTTTAGGTAACCGACTGGGAGGTAGCACATGCAGCATCGTGACCAGGAAGTACTGATCGACGTTTCCACGGCGGCCATGGATACCGGCGGATATGGCGTTTTGCTGACGGTAACGGCCGAGGGCGGCACCGAAGTCGATGCCGCGTTTTCCCATCTGGGTAATTGCGCTTCGCTGGATGAAGCGCGTAACCGCGCGGAGATATTCGCGCAGAATTGGGTAGAGGAAAATATCTTCCGATAGGGCTTTACGCCCTGGACGGAGTTGATCGGTAGCACCGGTCTGTGCGTGCATGAGGCTGCGGAGATTGCTCAACGGTTTGCGGCGAAAATTTCGGTTATCGTTGCTGCTCCAAAAACTGGAGCCCCGACCGGGCAGGCGCCGTTCCAAGATGACTGCCGCACAGACCGATTCCAATCTCGCGGCGCACGTGCGCGCACTGCGCGAGCATTTCGATTCCATCATCCTGCCCATGTGGATGGGGCGGGGTTTCAATACCGCATTGGGCCTGCCGTACGAATCGCTGGATTCGGCTGGCGGCGCCGCGTTGCCGGCGACGCGTTATCGGGCCATGGCCTGCGCGCGCCAGCTTTATGTTTTCTCGGAGGCGCCGGGCGAGGCGGCCGGCCGGCACGCCGATATTCTGTTCGAGTCGCTGCGCCGCGTATTCCGCGACGAGGAGCATGGCGGCTGGCGTTATAGCGTGGACGCGCAGGCGCGCCCGCTCGACGCCACGCAGGATCTCTATACCCACGCGTTCATCGTGCTGGCTTGTGCGGCGTATTTCCGCCGCAGCCGCAACGGCGAGGCGCGCAAGCTCATGCTGGCCACGGCCGCGACCATCGAGGCGCGCTTCAAGACCGCCGATTCGCTCTATCACGCCGCGCTGAGCCCGGACCTGGGCCAGCCGCTGCGCGCGCCGGCGCAGAATCCCATGATGCATCTGACCGAGGCCTATCTGGCGGCCGCGCAGGTCGCGGAGCCGGCGCGGTTCGCCCAGCATCTGCGCAGCCTGGCGCAGGGCATCAGCCATCGCTTCGTGCACGCGCCGTCGCAGTGCATCTCGGAGGAGCGGCAGGGCACGGCCGGCAACCGGCTGGAGCCGGGGCACCAGTTCGAGTGGCTGTCGCTGGTGCATGGCTCGGCGGCGGTGTTCGAAGGCCTGGACCTGGCCGAATCGCTGCCGCGCGCGGTGCAATGGGCGCGCCGCCGCGGCGTGGACCAGGCGGGCGTGGTGGCGGCGCTGGACGAATCCGGCGCGGTCATCGACGACACGCGCCGGATCTGGGCGCAGACCGAATACCTGCGGGTGCTGGCGGTGCAGGGCGATCTGCCGGCGCTGGCCGCGGGCCTGGAGGTTTTCCGCAAGCGGTTTCTGCATGCCGGCGGCTGGTATGAATGCCTGAATGCGGACGGAGTTGTTACACGTTCGGACATGCCTTCGACGTCGCCCTATCACCTGGCGACCTGCCTGGCGGCGATGCCCGGCGTTGTTTAATTGTGGCGTTAACAATTTTTTGTGGCGATAGGGCCCGATTTAATAGAAAAGCATTGGTGAAATCCCTTACAATTTGGAAACACTGTTTGTGGGGAAGCATCAATGAGCGTTATGTGCTTGGCTTGCCAACGCATTAACCCGGGCCTTGCTGGCGTTGCGCCGCATGCTCAACTCGGACACCAGGGATTTACCAACCCGACGCAGAAAGGCCGCGAGGAAAGCCGCGAGGATCACTTCCGTTGCCTGAACTGCGGCGCCAAATGGCTGCGTGAAACCGATAAGTGGGGCGTGGACCTGGGATTCAAGCTCGCGCCTTGAGCGTTGCGCCGCGCGGTTGAGCCGGGCTCCGTAAGGAGCCCGTTTTGTTTTCTTTTGAAGCATTTTCCGGCCCTGCCGCGAAATGAAGTGTTTCGCGTGCCTGGGCCTTCAGGCGGCGTTGCCGGCGGCCAGCACGTCGGGGTCGCGGCCGGCGGTCTCCAGCAGCCATTGCCGGAAACAGGCCAGCGCGTAGTGGTCGCGGCGCTGGGCCGGCGCGCACAGATGGTAGCCGCGGGCGATGCGTATCGGCAATTCGGGGAAGGGCGCCGCCACCGTTCCGGCAAGCAGGTCGTCGCGCACCAGGCAGCGCTGCAGCACGGCGATGCCCATGTCGGCCATCACCGCCCGCACCAGGATGGACACCTGGTCGAAACCATTGGACAGCTTGACCGAGCCGCGCGGCACGCCGGCGGCGGCGAACCATTGCGCCCAGTTTTCGACGCCGTTGGTGTGATACAGCAGGGCTTCGCCGAGCAGGCCGGCGGGCGTGCTCCACAGCCCTTGCGCGCGGCGCGCGGCCAGCCGGGCGGGGTGGCAGATCACGACCATTTCGCGGCCGATGACGTAGTCGGCCTGCCAGCCGGGCCATTGCTCGGGCGTGCCGGAAAGAATGCTGGCGTCGGGCGTGGCGCCCGAAAAATCCTCGTTGCGCCGGTAGGCCGCGAAGCCGAGCTGGATTTCGGGGTGGCGCTGGTGGAAATCGGGCAGGCGCGGCACCAGCCAGGCGCTGGCCAGCGTGGGCACGGACGACAGGGTCAGGCGCAGGCGGCGGTCGTCGGCGCGCAGTTCGGCGCTGAGCGCCTCGATCGCCTGCAGGGGCGCATGCGCGCCGTCATAGAGCCGGCGGCCGGTTTCGGTGAGGGTCAGGCCGTGGGCGTTGCGGTGCATCAGGGGCTGGCCGAAATGCGCCTCCAGGCGGGCGATGGCGCGGCTGACCGCGCCCTGGGTGACGCACAAGGTTTCGGCCGCCTGCGTGAAGCTGCCCAGGCGCGCGGCCGTCATGAACGCATGCAGTTCGGACATGGAGGGCGACTGCAAGCGCATCTAGCATGACCATTGGTAATGAAAGAATGCAATATAGTCGTTTGAAAGGGGACCGTAAAGTTCGGACACTGGCGGCCTTGTCGATAGACCTTCCATTTTCGGAGCCATCCCCATGTCCCGCCGTTCTTTCGGCCGGTCCGCGCGCTTCGCGCTCGCCGGCTTGTTCGCCTCCCTGTCCTTCGCCGGCGCTGCGGCCCAGGCCGCCGACTATCCCTCCCGTCCGATCAAGCTGGTGGTGCCGTTCGCCGCCGGCGGCTCGACCGACATCGTGGCCCGCCTGATCGCCGAGTACGCCGGCCGCGACCTGAAGCAGACCATCGTGGTCGAGAACAAGGCCGGCGCCGGCGGTTCGCTGGGCATGGAGCAGGTGGCGCGCGCCACGCCGGACGGCTACACCCTCGGCATGGCCACGATGAGCACGCACGGCTCGAATCCAGCCGTGTTCCGCAAGATGAACTACGACCCGGTCAAGGACTTCGTGCCGGTGGCCAACGTGGTGGCCGTGCCCAGCATTTTCGCGATCAACCCCAATATCCCGGCCAAGAACATGGCCGAGTTCGTGAAGCTGGCCAAGGCCGAGCCGGAGCGCTACAGCTTCGCCTCGCCGGGCGTGGGTTCGCTGGGCCACGTGAACATCGAGAACTTCATGATGCTGGCGGGCATCAAGCTGCTGCACGTGCCGTACCGCGGCGCGGGCCCGGCCCTGAACGACGTGATGGGCGGTCAGGTCGACGCGATCACCGACAACCTGTCTTCGACCCTGCCGCAGGTGCAGGGCGGCAAGCTGCGCGCGCTGGCCGTGCTGGGCATGGAGCGCTCGCCGCTGCTGCCGGACGTGCCCACCTATATCGAGCTGGGCTACCCCGACATGGGCACGGGCGGCTGGTTCGGCCTGGTGGCGCCGGCCGGCACGCCGCAAGCCGTGGTGGACCGCCTGAACCAGGCCGTGCGCACGGCCCAGCAGGATCCGGAGTTCCGCAAGAAGGCCGAGGAAGTCGGTGGTACGCTGATGCCCACCACGCCGCAGGAATTCCAGGCGCAGATCGAACAGGCCCTGGCCCGCTACGCCAAAGTGGCCAAGACCGCCAACATCCAGGCTGACTGACCATGACACACGCCGACTTCGACGCAGTTTCCGTGCACGAGCCCACGGCGCCGGCCCTGCCGCTGGTTTGCGATTCGCCGCATAGCGGCGAGCGCTATCCGGCGGATTTCGGGGCGGCGGCCAGCCTGGCCCAACTGCGCCAGGGCGAGGACACGCACGTCGACGCGTTGTGGTCGGCGGCGCCCGCCCTGGGCGCGACGCTGATCGCCGCGAACTTCCCGCGCGTCTATATCGACCCCAACCGCACGCTGCGCGACCTGGACCCGGAGCTGCTGGCCGAGCCCTGGCCCGAGCCGCTGGAGCCGGGCGAAAAGACCCGCCTGGGCAAGGGCCTGATCTGGCGCCGGATGGACAAGGCCACGCCGATCTACGACCGCCGGCTGACGCTGGCCGAAGTGCGCCACCGCATCCAGGCGTATTACCAGCCTTACCATGCGGCCCTGTCCGACGCCATCCAGCGCACCGTCCAGCGCTTCGGCGCGGTGTGGCACCTCAATCTGCATTCCATGCCCAACGACGCCTACGAGCGCCTGGGCCGCAAGAGCGAACACCCGCTGGCCGACTTCGTGCTGGGCGACCGCGACGGCACGACCTGCGAGCCGGAATTCATCGCCCTGATCGAAACGGCGCTGCGCGACAAGGGCTACACGGTGGCGCGCAACGACCCCTACAAGGGCGTGCAGCTGATCGCGCAGATCGGCCAGCCGGAACTGAACCGCCACAGCCTGCAGGTGGAGATCCGCCGCCCGCTGTACATGGACGAGGCCACGCGCGAACGCAATGCGGGCTTCGCCAGACTGCAGGCCGACCTGTCGGACGTGCTGGCCCAGGTGGCGGCCTACGTGCGCACGCGCCAGGCCGCGGCGGCTTAAGTTTGGCGGCGGCGGGCCGTAGCCTGAACAGGGGCCGCGCCGCGGCCATACGGAGCCGCCATGGCTGAGAAGATCATCAACGGTTACTCGGTGGTCGCGTATGCGACCCAGCCCGAGGGCCGCACGCCGCCGCGCGCCTTTCTGGAAACGCGGCGGCTGGACCGCGCGCAGGACGGCGACGAGGACGCCGAGCCGCAGAACCTGGCGTTCGAAATCTACGCCAGCCGGCGTTTCCGCAGCACGGTGGAAGCCATGTCGGCCGCGCGCAACGCGCTGGACCGGGTGGCGCACGTGGACGCCGACGGTGTGCCCGACCACCTGCCCGGATAATCTGCGGCGCCTCAGGTCAGCGTGCTGCGCATCAGGATGTCGGTCAGGGCGCGCGTGGGCCGGTTGGGCGCGGGCGCCGAAATCACGATGAATTCCACTTGGGGCAGCGCAGGCAACTGCGCCGCCGCCGCGGGCGCGGCCAGTCCGGCGGTGGCCAGGTGCGAGGGCTGCACGGTAATGCCCAGGCCCGCCCGCGCGGCCGCCTGGCAGCCGGCGTAGCTGGTGCTGGTGCACACGATCTGCCAACTGCGCCCGGCGCGCGCCAGCGCGTCCAGCGCCAGCCCGCGCGTGACGCTGGGCTCGCGCAGCAGGATCAGCGGCAGCGGCTGGTCGGCCGCGAAGCGCAGGCCCTCGCGCGCCTGCCACAGCAGCGCTTCCTTGTGCAGGGTCTGGCCGCGGCGGTCGCCGCGGCGGCGCTTGCCGATCATGACGTCCAGCCCGTTGTCGTCCAGCAGCTTGTAGAGCTCGCTGGTGACGCCTATGGTCAGGTCCAGTTCGACCTCGGGGTGGGCCAGGCGGAAGGCGGCCAGCACGTCGGGCAGCGGGCCCATGGCCAGGTCGTCCGAGGTGCCCAGGCGCACGCGGCCGCGCAGGCGCGGCGCGTCGAACAGGCGTTCGGCGCGCTCGTGCGCGTCGAGGATGATCTCGGCATGCACCAGCAGGCTGCGGCCGTCGCTGGTGAGCGCGAGCGAGTGCGTGTCGCGCAGGAACAGGCGGCGCTTGAGCGCCAGCTCCAGCTGGCGGATGTGCTCGCTCACGGTGGGCTGGGCCAGGCCCAGCCGGCGCGCCGCTTCGGAGAAGCTGGGGGCGGCGGCCGCGGCGACGAAGGTGTTGAGCCAAAGGGGGTTGAGCATGGCGGTCATAGGAATTACCGATAGCAGCTACAGTACCTAGCGGGCTTCACGATGACAAGAGGCGCGCCTATAGTGGGCTCCGATCATCACGGAATTCCCTGCCATGCGCCGCTTTCTTCCCGATTCGTTCACGCTCATCCTGATCGCCACCGTGGCCCTGGCCAGCGTATTCCCGGCCACGGGCCGGGGCGCGTCCTTCATGCTGGTGGCCAGCAACGTGGCGATCGCGCTGCTGTTCTTCCTGCATGGCGCGCGCCTGTCGACGCAGGCCATCGTGGCGGGCGTGAAGGACCTGCGGTTGCACGCGCTGATCCTGGCCTGCACCTTCCTGCTGTTTCCGGCGCTGGGGCTGGCCTTGCGCGCGCTGTTTTCCGGCCTGCTGACGCCGTCGCTCTGGCTGGGCGTGCTGTTCGTGTGCACGCTGTCCTCGACCGTGCAGTCTTCGATCGCGCTGACTTCGATGGCGCGCGGCAATATCCCGGGCGCGATCTGCGCGGCCACGGCGTCGAACCTGCTGGGCACCGTGCTGACGCCGCTGCTGGTGGCGCTGCTGCTGCACCGCCAGGGCGGGGGCCACGGCCTGGCCGACGCCGGCCGCATCCTGCTGCAGCTGCTGGTGCCGTTCGCGGCCGGCAGCCTGCTGCGGCCCTGGATAGGCGCGTGGGCGCAGCGCAACAACAGCAAGCTGGCCAAGGTGGACCGCAGTTCGATCCTGCTGGCGGTCTACACCGCGTTCAGCGAGGCCGTGGCGCAGGGCATCTGGCATACGTTTCCGGCCATCGACATGGCGGCGATGGTGCTGGTCAACGCCGTGCTGCTCGGTTCGGTGCTGCTGATCACGACCTGGGGCGCGCGCAGGCTGGGCCTGTCCAAGGAGAACGAGATCACCCTGGTGTTCTGCGGTTCCAAGAAATCGCTGGCCTCGGGCATTCCGCTGGCCACGGTGCTGTTCGGCACGGCGCAGATGGGCGTGGTGGTGCTGCCGCTGATGATCTTCCACCAGATGCAGCTGATGGTCTGCGCGGTGCTGGCGCGCCGTTATGCCGAACGGCCGCAAGCGCCTCAGGCGGAGGCGTCGTCCAGCGGCCGGATCTTGCCGGCGGGACGCCAGTAGACGGCGCCGTCGCGTTCCTCGACCGACAGCGCGGTCAGGCGGCCGTTTTTACAGGGGCCGCCCACGCACAGGCCGGTGTCGGGCTGGTAGGTCGCGCCGTGGCGCGCGCACATCAGCAGGTCGCCGGCGCGGGTGAAGAAGCTGCCTTCCCAGTCCAGCTCCACGCCCACGTGGGCGCAGCGGTTCAGGTAGCCATGCACGCGGTCCTGGTAGCGCACGAAGAACGCGGTGGTGCGTCCGGCGCCGTCGGAGACGGGGACTTTCACGCCCAGGCCGCCGTTGACGAGGTCGGCGGCGGCGCAGACGCGGATGGCGGGGGCGGCGGTGGAGTCCTGCATGGCGGGGCCTGGCGATCAAAGGGTGCGATAGTCAGGCAAGCGGCCGGGCTTGTCAATCGGCGCGGCCTTCCTGCTGGCGGGCCCACATGCCGGCGTAGACGCCGCCCTGCGCCAGCAGCGCCGGATGGCGGCCGCGCTCGACGATGCGGCCGTCGGCCAGCACGATGATCTCGTCGGCGTCGGCCACGGTGGACAGGCGGTGGGCGATGATCAGGGTGCTGCGGCCCTGGCTGACTTCGCGCAGGTTTGCCTGGATCTCGCGTTCCGTGTGGGTGTCGAGCGCGCTGGTGGCCTCGTCGAACAGGAAGATGGCGGGGTTCTTCAGCAGGGTGCGGGCGATGGCCACGCGCTGCTTTTCGCCGCCCGACAGCTTCAGGCCGCGTTCGCCGACCAGGGTGCCGTAGCCGTCGGGCATGGCCATGATCAGGTCGTGGATGTGCGCCAGGCGCGCGGCCGCCTCGATCTCGGCGTCGCTGGCGCCCGGGCGGCCGTAGCCGATGTTGTAGCGGATGGTGTCGTTGAACAGCACGGTGTCCTGCGGCACCACGCCGATGGCCGCGCGCAGGCTGGCCTGGGTCACCTCGCGCACGTCTTGGCCGTCGACCAGGATCGCGCCGCCGTCGGCGTCGTAGAAGCGGAACAGCAGGCGCGCGATGGTGGATTTGCCCGCGCCCGAGGTGCCGACGACGGCCACCGTCTTGCCGGCGGGAATGGTGAAGCTCACGCCCTTGAGGATGGGCCTGCGCGTGTCGTAGCCGAAGCGCACGTCCCGCAGTTCGACTTCGCCGCCGGTCACGCGCAGCGGCCGGGCGCCGGGACGGTCGGCGATTTCGCGGTCCTGCCCCAGCAGCTCGAACATGCGTTCCATGTCCACGATCGCCTGCTTGATCTCGCGGTAGATGAAGCCGAAGAAGCTGAGCGGCGAATACAGCTGCAGCAGGTAGGTGTTGACCAGCACGAAATCGCCCAGCGTGTAGCGGCCGTCGGCGATGCCGCTGGCGGCCATCCACATCACCAGTGTCAGGCCGGCCGAGATGATGGCGGCCTGGCCGATGTTGAGGATGGACAGGCTGACCTGGCTGCGCACGGCGGCGCGTTCGTAGCGCGTGAGCGAGGCGTCGTAGCGGCGGGCTTCGTGCTCCTCGTTGCCGAAGTACTTGACCGTTTCGTAGTTCAGCAGGCTTTCGATGGCCTTGGTGTTGGCCTCCGAATCGGTTTCGTTCATCTGGCGGCGGAACTTGGTGCGCCACTCGGTCACGGCCAGCGTGTAGCCGATATACAGCAGGACGGTGGCGCCGGTGGCCAGCGCCAGCCAGGCGTCGAACATCTTCCACAGCACGATACAGACCAGCCCGATTTCGAAGAAGGTCGGCAGGATGTTGAAGAGCAGGAACGACAGCAGCGTCTGGATGCCTTTGGTGCCGCGCTCGATGGCGCGGTTCAGACCGCCGGTCTGGCGCGCCAGGTGAAAGCGCAGCGCCAATGCGTGCAGATGCCGGAAGATCCGCAGCCCCACCGCGTGGATGGCGTGCTGGCCGACGCGCGCGAATATGGCGTCGCGCAGTTCGGAGAACAGCAGCGACAGCACGCGCGCCGAGCCGTAGGCCAGGATCAGGCCCACCGGCACCGCCACCGTGCCCGGCGCGCCCTGGCCCAGCTGGTCGACCGCCTGCTTGTACAGCAGCGGCACGTAGACGGTGGCCGCCTTGGCGGCGAACAGGCACAGCAGGGCCGCCACCACGCGGGCCTTCAGGCCCGGCTGGCCGGGCGGCCACAGGTAGGGAAACAGCGTGCGCAATGTCTGCAGATTGCCGCGGCGCGCGGGCCGCGTGTCGGGAGCGGGCATGGAGGGAGCAGGGTGGTGAGCGGGGCCGGCCGCGCTTGCGGCGCGCCGGGACACCGGCATTATCGGGCACCCGCGGCCATCCCGCCCGGCAGGGGCTTGCCGGCCCTGGGGGTATCATCGAGAGTCGATTGCTAGTTACGGAGGGTTTTATGGCGAACGTACCCGTAGTGGAATTGAACGGCGGCGGCAGGATTCCGCAGCTGGGCCTGGGCGTCTGGCAGGTGCCGGACGGGCAGGCCGCCGACAGCGTCAAGACGGCGCTGGCGGCGGGCTACCGCCTGGTGGACACCGCGGCGATCTACGGTAATGAGACCGGCGTGGGCGCGGGCCTGCGCGCCGCGGGCGTGGCCCGCAAGGATCTGTTCATCACCACCAAACTCTGGAACGACCGGCATGGATACGACGACGCCCGCAAGGCCATGGACGAAAGCCTGCAGAAGCTGGGCCTGGCCTATGTGGACCTGTACCTGATCCATTGGCCGGTGGCCGGCAGCGACAAATACCTGGAAGCCTGGCGCGCCATGATCGAGATGCAGCGCGACGGACTGGCGCGCGCGATCGGCGTTTCCAATTTCACCCAGGCCAACCTGCAGCGGCTGATGGATGACTCCGGCGTCGCGCCCGCGGTGAACCAGATCGAACTGCATCCCGGCTTCGCCCAGCGCGCGCTGCGCGAGTTCCATGCCCGGCACGGCATCGCGACGCAGTCGTGGAGTCCGCTGTCCCAGGGCGGCGTGGCCAAGGAAAAGGCCATCGTGGACCTGGCGCGCAAATACGGCAAATCCCCCGCGCAGGTGACGCTGCGCTGGCATTTGCAGCACGGCCTGCTGGTGATCCCGAAGTCGGTCACGCCGGCGCGCATCCGGGAGAACATCGACGTGTTCGATTTCGAGCTGTCGGCGGCCGACATGGCCGCCATCGACGCGATCCCCGACGGCGAGCGCCTGGGGCCGGACCCGGAAACGTTCGCGTGGATGGGCGGGTCGTAGGCCGTTACGTCGCCGGAAACGCCCAATAGCGCACGATCACCGCCAGCAGGATGGACAGGGCGACCCAGGAAGCCCAGTGCCAGCCGCCGGTGCCCAGCAGCGCGGCGAGCAGGCCGAATACGCTGAGCAGGCCCAGGACGATGGGCGCGCCCCAGACGAACATGAAACCGCGGGTCGTCTTGGTCATGCGGGATTCCGTTGAGGTTGGGCGGCCGCCTGGTGCTTGCGCACGAGTTCGGCGATGCGGGCTTCGGTGGCGCGGCGGCGCGCCAGCCAGAGGTAGAGGCCGCTGGCCAGCACGATGATGGTGATGACGTCCAGCAGCGCCCAGATGATCTTCAGCGGCAGGCCGGCGTAGTCGCCGAAGTGCAGCGGGCGCGACAGCTCCAGCGCGGTCAGGTACCAGGGCATGCGGGCCACGGTGGTGAGCTCGCCGCTGCGGCCGTCGACCAGCACCGGCGTGTTCAGGCGCGAGGTCAGCGGCGTGTCGCCGCGCATCCAGACGATGTAGTGGTGCGGGCTGCCGAAGGCGTTGCCGGGGAAGGCGATGAAACCGGCGATGGTGCCCGGCACGGCCTTGAGCGCGGTGTCGGCGGCGCCCTGGACCGAGGCCAGCTCGGTGGGCACGCCCGCGCCCTTGTAGGGCTCCAGGATGCGCGGCAATTCGGTGGACTGCCATAGCCGGAAGAGCGGCGTGGACAGTTCGTTGATCACGCCCGTCACGCCCACCACGAAGGCCCAGACCAGCGTCACGATGCCGAGCAGGTTGTGCAGGTCCAGCCACTTCAGGCGGGTCGAGCGGGCGGCGCGGACCGTGCCGAACTCCAGCTTTTTCATGAAGGGGCCGTAGAGCACCACGCCGGAGACGATGGCCACGCAGAAAAGCAGGCCCATGAAACCCAGGAACAGTTCGCCGGCCAGCCCCGCGAACAGGTCCACGTGCAGGGCCAGCATGATGTTCATGAAGGTGAAGCGATCGTCCACGTACGGCGGCCCGTCCAGCAGGACGTCGCCGGTGCGCCCGTCCATGCGCACGGCATGGCCCGACACCAGGGCGTCGCCGGGCTTCTTGGCCATGCCGACGTAGACCTGGGGTTCGTCGGGGTCGACGTAGACGTAGTCCACGACTTCGCCCGGGTACATGGCGCGGGCGGCGCCGACCAGCTTGTCCAGGCTGGCCGGCGGGGTGGAGGCCGGCACGTCCGACAGCGGCTTGGCGTCGTCCAGCCAGTGCTCGATCTCGTGATGGAACACCAGCGGCAGGCCGGTCAGGCAGATGATGAGCAGGAAGATCGTGCAGACCAGGCTGGTCCACTTATGGACCAGATACCAGGTTTTGATGGTGGACGCGGCTGTCATGGTGCGAGGCGCGGGCAGCGCAGTGAAAGCGGTGCGGGAGCGGTTTCCGGAGGGCGTATTAAGCCCTGGGTAAGAAACATGCAAAGTTATCACGAATAAGACTGATTCGCGTCATCTATTTTTTCAGGGCCGGATAAGAACTGTGCGCGGGGGCCGCGCCAAAGCGGGTTAAAAAGGAAAGGTCGTGTATCGATAAAGTGGTGGTTTGCAGGCCATGGAGCAGCGTTTTCTCAAAGTTCCGCGCAATACGCAGGGCCGCGATTTCGCGGTGGGCGATCTGCACGGGCATTTTTCGCGCCTGGAGGACAGCCTGGGCGAGCTGGGTTTCGAGCCGTCCCGGGACCGGCTGTTCTCGGTGGGCGACCTGGTGGATCGCGGCCCGGAAAACGAGGCGGTGCTGGACTGGCTGGCGCGGCCCTGGTTCTATGCGGTGCAGGGCAATCACGAGGACTACGCCATCCGCCACGTGCGCACGGGCCGGGTGGATGTGAAGAACTGGCGGGAATACGGCGGCGGCTGGTTCCTGGATCTGCCGCGCGAGCGGCAGGAGGCTTTTGCCGAGGCGTTCGAGCGGCTGCCGATCGCCATCGAGGTCGAGACCGAGGCCGGCACGGTGGGCCTGCTGCACGCCGATTGCCCGGTGCTGTTCTGGCCGCGGCTGGAGTCGGCGCTGCAGGACCGCTACCGGCGCACCGCCGAGACCTGCCAATGGTCGCGCGAGCGGCTGCGCCTGATGAACCGTAGCGGCATCCAGGGCGTGCGCGCGGTGGTGGCGGGCCACACCCCGGTCGCCGCGCCGCTGGCGCTGGGCAATGTCTACCACATCGACACCGAGGGCTGGCGCTCGGGCTACTTCACTTTCCTGGAGCTGGAGTCGCTGCAGGCCTGGCCGCGCGACGTGGTGACGGAGCTCTGATCCCGCGCGGCGCGGCGATTACAGCGGCCGCGCAGGCAGCGCGCCGGGGCCGCTGACGGCGCCGGCCTGGGCCTGGGCCGGGGCCTCGGCATCGACGCGCGGCACCGGGATGGGCGGGAAGGAGGCCGCGCCGGCCGGCGGCGCGCTGCGGGCCTGGGGCACCGGGATGGGCAGGGCCTGCGGCATCTGGATCGGCGCGTCGGCGCCGCCGCCCGGCGCCGGAGGAGGCGGCAGCGGCTTGACCGAGGTGTCCACGCCATCGGTGGAGCGGCGGTTGTTCAGGAAATCCGTCAGCTCGTCGCCGGACGACAGGTCCAGCGAGGCCACGGCCTGGCCCGGCGGGAATTCCGAGAAATAGTATTCGCCGTTGTCCACCAGCAGCCCGTCGGGCCGCGGCGCGGGCTTGCTTTCCGGCATGCCCTTGAGCGCCGGCTGCATGTAGTCCAGCCAGGTGGTCAGCGCCAGGCCGCTGCCGAATTCGTTGGTGCCCAGCGAGCGCGGCTGGTCGAAGCCCATCCAGACGGTGGTGGCCAGCTTGGGCGTGAAGCCGGAGAACCAGACGTCCACCGCCTCGTTGGTGGTGCCGGTCTTGCCGCCCACGTCGTTGCGCTTGAGCACCTGGTGCGCGCGGGCGCCGGTGCCGCTGACGGTCACGTCGCGCAGGATATCGTCCATCACCCAGGCGGTGCGCGGGTCGATGGCGCGCGCCTGCTCGTCGCCGGCGACCACGGGCTGGGCCTGCATCAGCACGTTGCCGGAACGGTCGGTGACGCGGTCGATCAGGTAGGGCGTGACGCGGTAGCCGCCGTTGGCGAACACGCTGTAGGCGTTGACCACCTGCAGCGGCGTGGCGCCGCCGGCGCCCAGCGCCAGCGGCAGCACGGCGGGCCAGCGCGCCTTGTCGAAGCCGAAGCGGGTCAGGTAGTCCTGCGCGTACTGCGGCGTGATGGCCTGCAGGATGCGGATCGACACCATGTTCTTGGAGCGCACCAGGCCCTGGCGCAGCGTCATCATGGGTTCGTACTTGTTGCCGTCGTTCTTGGGCTGCCAGGCCTTGGAGCCGGTCTGCTCGGCGGTCAGCATGAAGGGCTGGTCCGAGACCTGCGTGGCCGGAGTCAAGCCGCGCTCCAGCGCGGCCGCGTAGACGAAGGGCTTGATGTTGGAGCCGGGCTGGCGCCAGGCCTGCGTGACCCGGTTGAAGCCGCCGCGGTTGTAGTCGAAGCCGCCGATCATGGCGCGGATGGCGCCGTCCTCGGGCTGCATGGACACCAGCGCGGCCTGCAGCGCCGGCATGTTGATGATTTCCCAGTTGTCGCCGTTCTTGTGCAGGTACACGACCGAGCCGCGGCGCAGGCGCTGCTTGTCGCCGGCCTTGGGGTTGAGCGCGCGCGCCACGACCGCCAGCGCCTTCTTGTCGGAGATCGTGATGATCTCGCGGGCGCTGCGGGCCACGGTGACTTCCGTGGGGCTGGCGGCCAGCACCACGGCGGCCAGCAGGTCTTCGCTGTCGGGCGTTTTTTCCTGCACGCCGTCGAGGATTTCGTCGAGCGCGACCGGGTCCTGCTCGACGTTGGCGGGCAGGTCGATCTGGTCCTCGGGGCCGGGATAGGGGGCGCGGCGCGTATAGGCCAGCACGCCGTCGCGCACCGCGAGATAGGCGGCCTCCTGGTCCCTGGAATCGATGGTGGTGTAGACGTCGATGCCCTTGGAATAGGTCTGTTCCTGGAACACCCCGTACATCAGCTGGCGGGCCAGTTCGGCGGGATAGTCGCCGTGGATGGCGAAGCCGCGCGCGCTGGCGCCGTCAGCGCCGCGGACGGTCAGCTGCTGGTTGATGGCCTCGTCGGCCTGTTCCGGCGTCAGGTAGCCCAGGGTCTTCATGCGGCCCAGCACGTAGTGCTGGCGGATCTGGGCGCGCGCGAAATTGGTGATGGGGTTGTAGCGCGAGGGCGCCTTGGGGATGCCGGCCAGCATGGCGGCCTCGGCCGGGGTCACCTCGGACAGGGGCTTGCCGAAATAGGTGCGCGAGGCGGCGGCGAAGCCGTAGGCGCGGTGGCCCAGGTAGATCTGGTTCATGTAGAGCTCCAGGATCTGGTCCTTGGTGAGCTCGGATTCGATCTTGAAGGTCAGCAGCAGCTCATAGAACTTGCGCGAGTACGTCTTTTCCGACGACAGGTAGAAATTGCGCGCCACCTGCATGGTGATGGTGCTGCCGCCCTGGGTCTTGGACTGCTTGACGATATTGGTCAGCACCGCGCGCGCCACGCCCATCCAGTCCACGCCGCCGTGGCTGTAGAAACGGTCGTCCTCGGCGGCCAGCACCGCCTGGCGCATGACCGGCGGGATTTCGTCGATGCGCAGCACGTTGCGGTGTTCTTCGCCGTATTCGCCGATCAGCACCTTGTCGGCGGTATAGATGCGCAGCGGCACGCGCGGACGGTAGTCCGTCATGGCGTGCAGGTCGGGCAGGCTGGGCCAGGCCAGGGCCAGCGCCAGGCCGAGCGCGACGGCGCCGCACACGGCCACGCCGGCGGCGGCGATGCCCGCCTTGACGAGGTGTCGTTTCCAGGGGAAACCCGGTTTGCCGCCCGGGGTGGCGGGAGATTGCTGGGGGGTGCTCATTGCAGGCGATTCTAGGACATAACCGTATAGACCGCCCAGCGGGCAATAAGGTTTCGGTAACGAAAAATGTAACTCGGGCGGTGCCCGCCGGCCGGCTTTCAGCCCTGGGCGGCCGGGCGCAGGTAGCGCTGCGGCGGCGCGCCCAGCGCGCGGTGGAACATGGCGGAAAACGCGCTGGCGCTACGGTAGCCCAGATCGGAGGCGATGCGCGCGACCGGCTCGCCCTGGGCCAGGCGGCATACCGCGTCGGCCAGCCGCACCTGCTGCACCCACTGGCGGTAGTTCAGGCCCAGTTCGGCCTGGAACAGCCGGATCAGGGTGCGGGCGCTGGCGCCGACCTCGCTGCCCCAGTCCTCGATGCCGCGCTGCAGGCCGGGCCGGTCCAGGATGGCGGCGCAGATGGTCTGCAGGCGGCGGTCGCGCGGCCACGGGATCTGCAGGGGCGCTACGCGGGCGGCGGCCAGTTCGGACAGGGCCAGCGCGGCGATCTGCTCGGCCCGCCCGCCCAGCGGATAGTCGATGGGTTCGGCGGTGAGCGCCAGGATCAGCTCGCGCAGCAGCGCACTGACCTCGACCACCTGGCATTGCGGCCAGTAGCCGCGCGCGGCCTCGGCCTGCAGGTAGAGCGAGCGCATGGAGACCGCGCTCACCATGTCCACGCCGTGCGGCACCCCGGCGGGCACCCACAGCGCGCGCATCGGCGGCAGGGCCCACAGGCCGGTGGGCGTGGTCACACGCATGGTGCCGCCGACCGCGTACACCAGCTGGGCGCGCGGATGGGAGTGAGTGCCCGTGCGCGCGCCGGCCGGGAATTCCTTGGCCATGGCCGTGACCACGCGCGGGCGGTCCTGGTAGTCCTGGGCGTTGACGCTGCGGCCGGGATCGGGAAGGGTGCGGGTCAGCATGGCTGTCACTTCCGGCATGAGAATGAGTCAGGCGACAAAAGGATGATTCACGCATTTTGTCACTTTCAAGACGAAAAATGGCAGATCGGGACGGGACGCGCTTCCTACACTGGCTACAGGTCCCGGCATCGCGCCGGGAAAGCCGTCCCCTTTATTTCCCGAGATCCATGAACCCCGCCCAGAATCCCGCGGCCGCGATGGCCGACGCCCAACCCGCCGCGCCCGCCGCTTCAGACCCGTCCACCGCCTTCAAGGTGCTGGGCGCGATCAGCGTGGCGCACCTGATGAACGACATGATCCAGTCGATCCTGTTGGCCATCTACCCCATGCTGAAGGAGTCCTTCACGCTGTCGTTCGCGCAGATCGGGCTGATCACGCTGGTGTACCAGCTGGCGGCCTCGCTGCTGCAGCCGTTCATCGGCTTCTACACCGACCGCAATCCCAAGCCGTATTCGCTGCCGGTGGGCATGGGCTTCACCCTGGCGGGGCTGCTGATGCTGGCGATGGCGCCGTCGTTCGGCTGGCTGCTGGCGGCCGCGGTGCTGGTGGGCACGGGCTCGTCGGTGTTCCATCCGGAGTCGTCGCGCGTGGCGCGGATGGCCTCGGGCGGGCGCCACGGGCTGGCGCAGTCGCTGTTCCAGGTGGGCGGCAACGTGGGCTCGGCGCTCGGGCCGCTCGCCGCGGCGCTGTTCATCATTCCGCACGGGCAGCGCAGCGTGGCCTGGTTTTCGCTGGCGGCGCTGTTCGGCATCGTGGTGCTGACCGGCATCGGGCGCTGGTACAGCGCCAACCGCGAGCGCCTGAAGCCGCGGGCGCGCGGCGCGGCGGCCGGCAATGCGCTGTCGCGCCGGCAGGTGCTGGGCGCGCTGGCGGTGCTGGGCGTGCTGGTGTTCTCCAAGTATTTCTACCTGGCCAGCCTGAACAGCTATTTCACGTTCTACCTGATCGACAAGTTCGGCCTGTCGGTGCGCGAGGCGCAGCTGTACCTGTTCCTGTTCCTGGCCGCGGTGGCGGTGGGCACGGTGGTGGGCGGGCCGGTGGGCGACCGCATCGGCCGCAAGATCGTGATCTGGGTGTCCATCCTGGGCGTGGCGCCGTTCACGCTGCTGCTGCCGTACGCCAACCTGTTCTGGACCGGGGCGCTGGTGGTGGTGATCGGCGTGGTGCTGGCCTCGGCGTTCTCGGCCATCGTGGTCTATGCGCAGGAACTGGTGCCGGGCAAGGTCGGCATGATCGCCGGCCTGTTCTTCGGCTTTGCGTTCGGCATGGGCGGCCTGGGCGCGGCGGCGCTGGGCAAGCTGGCCGACGCGACCAGCATCGCCCATGTGTACCAGGTGTGCGCCTATCTGCCCCTGCTGGGGGTGGTGGCAGTCCTGCTGCCGGACGTGGAGAAGAAGAAGGCGTAGTAGCCCGCGGTCAACCCGTGTGCACCGCGGTAAGCAGCGGGCTGCGCGTCTCGATGCCGGTGATGCGTCCGTCCGGCCCGTGGTGGATGACGGCCGTGCGCGATGCGCGCAGCTCCGCCAGCTGCGCCGGCGTGAGCCCGAAGCTCATGGCCAGCCGGCGGTCGCCAAGCGGCTTGATCGGCTTGCGCCGGTCCTTGCCCGCGAAGCGCCGGTGGTTGTAGACCGCCCAGGCCACCAGCAGGGCGGCGTTGGCCAGCGCCAGCAGCGCATAGCCCGACAGGGTGCGCAGCGTGGGCACGAAAGCCGGCAGCGGCGACAGCCCCGGGCCCTGCGCGTCGCGCAGGATGGCCAGGATGCCGGCGCCGAACAGGTACACGAAGGCGAACCAGCCCAGGGCGGTCAGGACGAGGTCGAACAGATAGCCCGCGCGCGAGCGTTGCGTGGTGATGATCATGATGCGTCCGGTGATTTGATGCCCCGGTCCGGGCTGACCCAGCGCGCGCGCCGGGCCTGCTTGCGGAGCATGACCTTGGGAAAGCTGACCAGGGTGGTGAACAGGCTCACCATCCAGAAGGCCAGCGGATACCAGATGACCCAGTACAGCGCGCGCGGCAGGCCGGGCTCGTAGCGGCGGTCGATCAGGATGCTGACGACGAACTGCAGCAGGCACACCATGGCCAGCATCATGCCGGTGAAGGCCGGCGGCATCAGGCTGGCGATGTACATGTTGTTGGGCAGCGCCACGACCTGGCTGACGGCCCACAGCAGCACCGAGATGCCGAAGGCGAAGGCCCAGGCGGTGGACAGGCAGAATTCCGCCATCAGCGGCCACAGCCGGCGGTGGCGCCAGATCCAGATCGAGCGCAGGTTCTTCAGGAAGACCTCGGCGCCGCCCTGGGCCCAGCGCAGCCGCTGCTTCCACAGCCCGCGCAGGGTCTCGGGCATCAGGATCCAGCACAGGCCGCGCGGCTCGTAGAAGATGGACCAGTGGTCGCGCTGCAGCTTCCAGCTGATGTCGATGTCCTCGGTGATCATGTCCAGGCTCCAGTAGCCCACGCGGTCCAGCGCCGCGCGCCGGAACGCGGCGACCACGCCGGACACGGTGAACACCTGGCCGTAGACGCGCTGGGTGCGCTTGATCAGGCCGATGATGGAGGAGAACTCCCCGACCTGGATGCGGCCGATCATGGTCGAGCGGGTGCGGATGCGCGGGTTGCCTGTGACCGCGCCGACGCGCGGGTTCTGGATCAGCGGCGCCACCAGGTAGGCGGCGGCGTCCGGGTCCAGCGTGGCATCGCCGTCGATGCACACCAGGTACTCGCTGCGCGCGGCCAGCGCGCCCATGCGCAGCGCCATGGCCTTGCCCTGGTTCTGCGCCAGGTGCACCACGCGCAGCCGGTCGTGGCGCGCGGCCAGGCGGTCCAGCATGTCGGCGGTGCCGTCGCTGGAGCCGTCGTTGATGGCGATGACCTCGATGTGCGGATAGTTCTGCGCCAGCGCGGCCAGCAGGGTCTCTTCGCCGTGCTCGGCCTCGTTGAAACAGGGCACCAGGATGGACACCAGCGGATTGCCGGGCAGCGCCGGCGGCTGGCGGTCCTTGCCCCATTTCCAGTGCCGCTCCCAGTGCCACCAGAAATAGAGGCCGCCGCTCATCCACAGGCCGGACATGAAGAGCGGGTAGAAGAACACGAAGCCCAGCAGCGCCTCGCCGGTCAGCATCAGCGTGAAGCCGAACGGCACGCCGAGCATGGCGCAGAGTATGAGCAGAGCGATCAGGCGGTCTATCATCGGACGGGATACCAGGCTTCGGAGATGGCGGGCCGGATGTCTTGCAGCCGGGGCTGGTCTTGCGAGTAGTCGTCGGGGTAGTAGCCGAAGTTGCGGGCGCCGCGCAGCTGCAGCCGCTGCATCCAGCCGGCCAGCACGGCCGTGTCGATGGGCGTGGACTCGGGGCGGTCCGGGCCGGTGCGCCAGTCGCGCGCCTGCAGTTCGAACACGGTCCTGTCCAGCGCGCCGGGGCGGCGCGCCACCGCGTCGACCATGCTGTCCAGCCAGGCGTGCTCGCCGGCTTCGGGCACGTTCTCCATGCGCGGCATCGCCATCGGGGCGGTCCAGTCGTAGGCCTGCAGGAAGTCGTCCAGGTTCTGCGCGAACCAGGTTTCGCTGGCGGGGTTCAGGATGGGCTGGGCGTAGATGTTGCGGGCCGTCTTGATGTGCGGGCCGCGCACCGCGCGCACGCGCCGGGTCAGCTCGTCCGTGAAATCGACCAGCGCGCGGCTTTTCAGGCGGGTCCAGCGCTGCAGCGTGTCGGGATCGGCGCGCAGCTCGGCGATGGAGCCGGGCAGGCCGGCGCGGCGGTAGGCCGCCAGCGCGCCGGGGCTGGCGTCCTCGAAATCGCTGAGCACCGCGTCGTCATGGAACAGCACGCCGTCGAACAGGGTGTAGCGCGACAGGTCCTCGTACAGGTCGCCGATGCGCTGGCGCGCCACCGGATCGAAGGGCGAGAGGCGGCGGTACTGGTCGGGATCCGGCGCCGGGGCGGCCTCGGGATGCGCGGGGTCCCAGCGCGTCACGCGCGCGATGGACGGGTCCAGGTCGACCGCCAGCACCGGCATCCATGCGTAGACCGCCACGTGGGCGCGGTTCTGCAACTGCCAAGAGACGCGGTTGAACAGGTCGGCGCGCATGGGCAGCCAGCGGTTGGGAAAGTACACGGAGCGCACCAGGCCGTCGGCCTCGGGATCGGCAAAGGCCTGCAGGAACACCGTGTTGATCTGCATGTCGGCGATGCGCTGCACCAGTTCGCCCAGGTTGCGGTCGACCTGCGCCGGGTCGGGGTCGTAGATGTAGTCCAGGTCCACGTGCGCGACGCGCATGGTGGGCAGGGCTTCCATGCCGCCGATGCTGTCGGCGAACGGGCGCAGGTGCGGATCGTTGGCCAGCAGCAGGCGCGGCGCGGACATCAGGCGCGAGACCCTGCTGGGGCCGTCTTCCAGCGTCAGCGCCATGCGGTAGCCGTGCTCGCCGGCGATCTTCAGGGTGGAGCCGCCTTCGGCGCCGTAGGGCCAGACCCAGACGCGCGGCGCCTTGCCGGTGGCGCGGCGGATCTTCTCGCTGATGGCGGCGACGTCGCGCTGCATGCGGGCCTGGAACTGCGCCTCGGTTTCGTACTGGCCGGCGCCGGCGTCGTAGACGCGGATGGCGGCCGCCGGCTCGGTGTTGCCCTGCGGGTTGGCCAGGGCGCCGTAGTGCGAGGCGTTGGTGTGGGCGGCGATCTCCACCAGGCCGGAACGCGAGATCTCGCGCACCCCGTCCCAGTCCAGGAAGCGCTCGCGCGGCTGCGGGCTGCCGCCGAAATCCACCTTGCGGTCGGCCGGCGTGTCCATCCAGACGCCGACCGGCGCCAGCACGGCCGGCCAGCGGTAGGCTTCGAGGATGGGCAGCACGCGGGTCTGGAAGCTGCGGTAGCCGTCGTCGAAACTGAGCAGCACCGCGCGCTCGGGCAGGGGCTTGCCGCCTTCGCGCGCGGCCAGGATCTGGTCCACGGACACGGCCTGGTAGCCGTTCTCGCGCAGCCAGGCCAGCTGGTCGACCAGCCGGTCGGTGCGCACGCTGAGAAAGCCCTGGTCGGGGTCTTCGTCTTCCACGTCGTGATAGGCCAGGGCCAGGAACTGGCCGGACGGCCAGGGCCGGTCGGCCGGCGCGAGGCTGCGTTCGGCCGGCGGCGTGTAGACGGGAATGTCCTTGGCGCAGGCGGTCAGGAACAGGATCAGCAGCAGCAACAGGCCGGCCAGGAGGATGCGGGTATGGGTTCTAAGCATGGCGGCGGTCTCAGAAGCGGTAGGCGAGGTCGAACACGATGCGCAGTTCGCGCTCGCGGTCGCCGTCGTACGGGCGGCTGATGCCGGTGATCATGGCGCCCATGTCCAGCACGTCGTTGGCGCGGTAGCGCTGGCCGTAGCCCAGGGCGAACACGCCGCCGGTGCCGTAGCCCTGCTGCGTGTAGGCGCCGGCGCCGACGGTGCCGATCTGTTCCCACGCGGTTTCGTAGCGCCGGTACAGCGTGTGCGTCAGCCGCAGGCCGGGCACCAGCGTCAGGTCCGAGCGCGGGTTGAAATAGGGCACGTCGCTGCCGCCGCTGTTGTGCTGGGTGGAGATGTCGAATTCCAGGTCGGCCTTCAGGTGCGGGGCGGTGTAGACGCGTTCGCGTCCGATCAGGCCGAGCGACCAGCGGTTGTTGCCGTCGCTGAAGTGCGAGGGCGACAGCGCCAGGGTCCATTCGCGGCGCTCGTCGGCGCGCCAGCGCACGAAAGCGGACAGGCTGTTCGACGAGATGCCGCTGGCCAGCGCGCGCAGCGGCGTCTCGCGCGAGATCAGCTCGGCCGAGCCGCCGACCTGCCAGCGGTCGTCCAGGTCGTAGGCGGCGCTCAGGCGCAGGCCGGGCTTGACGCCGTCGCCGTAGTCGTGGGTGGAGACTTCGCCCTCGACGGTGAGGTCGCGGCCGCGCCATTCGACGCCGGCGCGCACCCACCGGTAGGTGCCGCGGCCTTCCTCGAAGTCGCCGGCCGCGTAGCCGCCGCCGCCGAACGCGCGCCAGTTGTAGTCCAGCGGCTTGGAGTACACCACCGCGTCGATGCCGAAGTCGCCGCTGCCCGAGACCGGGCTGTCCGAAGCCAGGCCGCGGTAGCCGGCGATGCGCAGCTCGGCCATGTTGTGCACCTGCCACTGGCGCGCCAGCCGGCGCGACACCAGGTCCTCGGGCGCGCGCGCCAGCGTGTCCTGGCTGAGCGCCTCGGCCTGGCGCCATTCCTGCAGGTCGAGCGCGGTGAATCCCTGGCCGTTCTCCACGCTCAGGCTGCGCGGCGACAGCGTCTCGGCCATTTTCAACGTGCGTTCCGAGGCGCGCGGCTGCGAGCGGGCGCGGTAGACGCCGGCAAGCTGGGCCTGCAGGCCGGAGTTGTTGGGCGCCTCGCGCACCATGTGTTCCAGGCTGCGCTGGGCGGCCGGGGTGTCGTCGGCCTGCAGGCTGGCGGCGGCCTCGGTCTGCATGCGCTCCAGGCGCAGGTCGTTGGGCAGGCGGCTGGGCTGGCCCTTGAGGTAGACCCAGTCCGGATAGTCCTGGCGGTTGGCGGCCAGGCTTTGCGAGGCCTGGTCGAATTGCTCGGCCTCGGCCAGGGAGTAGTACAGGCCGGTCTCGGTGTTCAGGCGGTCCTCGGGATCGTCGTTGCGGGCCGCGTCGTCGGCGGCGACCTGGCGGTAGATGTCGCGCGCCTTTTCCGGCTGGCGCAGGTACAGGTAGGCCGAGGCCACGTCGTTCAGCGCGTAGCGCGGCACCTGCGCGCCTTCGGCGCGCAGCGCCTCGTATTCGCGCACCAGGTCGGCCATGCGCGCGCGCGCATGCAGCGCGTGCAGGCGGTCGATGCGGGCGCGCAGCACGTCGTCGCGCGCGGCCTCGCCCAGCGCCTGCCAGGCCGGGATCAGTTCGTCGTAGCGGGCCAGGGCACGGTCGGCGACGACGTAGCGTTCGGCTTCGTTGCGCGCCGGCATGGAGGCCAGGCGCACCTGCTGGGCCACGGCGTCGGCCTCGAAGCGCCGCATCTGGGCGGCGTCGAACAGGCCGGGATGCTCGGACGCGCGCGCCAGCGCCGCGCCCGACATGCGGGCGCGGGACAGCGCCTGTATGTATTCGCGCTGCACGTAGGGCGTGTCGGGAGCGAGGGCCAGGGCGCGGTCGGCCTGGTAGAGCGCCTCGAAAGGGCGCCCCTGGCGGACGTGGACGTAGCCCAGCGCTCGCCGGCCTGGAGCGCGGCCTGCGTCTGGCCGGCGTCGGCCAGCGTCATGATTTCGCCGGCCTGGAAAGCCGTGTGCCGCGGATGGCGGCGCAGCCCCGCGCGGTAGGCGGCCAGCGCCTCGGGCCAGCG
This sequence comes from Achromobacter sp. MUI-25009338, assembly GCF_057359325.1. Lineage (NCBI taxonomy): Bacteria > Pseudomonadati > Pseudomonadota > Betaproteobacteria > Burkholderiales > Alcaligenaceae > Achromobacter > Achromobacter sp. MUI-25009338. The sequence goes on along the minus strand of NZ_CM170627.1, from coordinate 3,637,348 downwards.
CTGCAGGTCGCGGTAGGCGCGCGCGGCGGCCAGCTGCACGTCGGCCGGCGGATTGGCGCCGGCCGGCAGCGTTTCGAAGGCGGCCGCCGCCTCGGCGGGCCGGCCGGCCCAGCCGGCGATGACGATGTGGTCGTAGATGGCGCGTGGCCCGGCGGCGGCGCCTTGCCGGCGCAGCATCTCCAGCGCGGGCTCGTAGTCGCCGGCGCGGGCCCGGGCGATCAGGCCGTCGTAATCCTCGGCGGGGGCGGCCAGCGCCAAGGCCGGCGCCAGGACCGCACAGGCGGCCAGCAGGCGCAGGCCCGCCGCGGCGTCAAGGCGCGATAGCGACCGGTTGGCGGTTTTTCCCGCAGGTTTTCCTTTGCATGGCATCTGTAGTACTTCCGCAGTTGCGACTCGGGACGTTCGCCGCCTCCGCCGGGCAGGCGCGCGCCGGCCGGACAGCCGGACGCCGCGCGGGCGCGCAGCGCCGGCGATGGAGGTGGGGAACATGGGTTCAGTTGCGCGGCGCCCGCTGCGGGGACCTTCGCACTCGCGCTATCGAAGTGCATGGCTAGTACGCGCCACGTCCGATGGACGTGGTTGCGGCACTCTGCGGCGCCGTCAACGGGATGCACTGTAGGACGTTTTGGATATTTCAACTGTCAAGTAGTGCAAAGGAGACGCGCACAGGGGCCGGCGCTGGCGTATTCTTCGTCGCTCGGGCCGGGGCGAGTGCCGACGAGGATAGCGCGCCGGCTCGTCCTGACTGTAACAAAAGACGTCAAAAATGCTAGGGTGTAACGCGGCGCGAGCGGTGCGCAGTGCGGCAATCCCAACGAGGGCGCGCGGCAGGAGCCATGACGATTTCCTTATTCTTCCTGATGTGGGGACTGGCCACGGCGCTGGCGCTGCCCTTGTTCGTGCTGTTCCATGCACGCGACCTGGGCGGCATCCGCGCGTTCACCGCGGCCAATGCGCTGGCCGTGGTGTCGTTGCTGGCGTATGCCTCGTCCGGCCTGCTGGCGCCGGGCCCGGCCGTGATGGTCTCGAACACCGCCTGGGTCGGTTCGCTCGGCCTGGTCCATGTCGGCGTACGGCGGTTCTTCGGGCTGCCGCCGCAGGCGCAGGCCACGGCGGCGCTGGGCGCGCTGTGCATCCTGGCGTTTGCGCTGCTGCTGTTTGCCGGCGGCGAGCTGCGCGCCCGCATCCTGTTGTTTTCGGCCATGACCTGCGTGGCCATGCTGGCCACGGGGCGGGTGATATTCCGCCAGCGCCGGCGCCTGCAGACCCGCGGCGTGATGGCGTACCTGATGCTGGCGATGTTCGGGCTGGCGGCCGTGCAGGGCCTGCGCCTGGCGGTCTATTCCATCGGCGGCGAGGCGCCCCATTCCTTGCTGGAACCGTCGGCCTGGGGGCTGTTCTTCATCGTCTGCGGAGCGGTCACGGTGCCGGCGCTGTTCCTGGCCCTGCTGTTGCTGGTGCAGACCAGCCTGTCCGAGCAGATGCAGGCGGCGCTGACCTTCGACAGCCTGACGCGGGCGCACTCGCGGCGCAGCATCCTCGACGAACTCGAACGCGAATTGCGCCGCTGCCATCGCGCCGGCGGCAAGCTGGCCGTGCTGCTGCTGGATATCGACCATTTCAAGTCCATCAACGACCGCTACGGGCATGCGGCCGGCGACGGCGCGCTGCGCCATTACGCGCAGGTGGTGCAGCGCGCGGTGCGGGCCAGCGACCGTCTCGGCAGGCTGGGCGGCGAGGAATTCGCGCTGCTGATGTATGACTGCGATCCGGCGCACGCGCTGGTGCAGGCGCAGCGGGTATGCGACGCGGTGCGCGACGCGCCGCTTGCCCTGCCGGACGCCGAGGTGCCCATGACCACCAGCGGCGGCCTGGCCCTGTACCAGCCGGGCGATACCGCCGACGGCATCCTGGCGCGCGCCGACGCGGCGCTCTACCGCGCCAAGCAGCAGGGCCGCGACCGCGTGGAGATGGCCTCGATCGGGCGGGCCGCGGGCCGCGCGCGCCCGGACGGCGCGGCAGCCGAGGCGCGGTCTACGGCTTGAGGTGTTCCTTCAGGAAGCGTTCCATGGCCTCGTAGAACTCGAACTTGTTCTCGTCGTTGTGAAAGCCGTGGCCTTCGTTGTCCTTGACCATGTATTCGACCTCCACGCCGCGCGCGCGCAGCGCCTTGACCATCTGGTCGCTCTCGTCCTTGTTCACGCGCGGGTCCTTGGCGCCCTGCGCCACGAACAGCGGCGTGACGATGCGGTCCGCGTGCAGCGCGGGCGAGGTCGCGGCCAGGCGTTCGCGGTCGCGTTCGGGGTCGCCCACCATGTCCTGCATCTTGGCCAGCATGGGCTTCCAGTACGGCGGGATCGACTGCATGAACGTGAACAGGTTGGACACGCCCACGTAGTCGACCGCCGCGGCGTAGAGCTCGGGCGTGAAGGCCACGCCGGCCAGCGTGGCGTAGCCGCCGTAGCTGGCGCCGTAGATGCCGATGCGCTTGGGATCGGCGATGCCTTGCTGCACCAGCCACTGGACGCCGTCGGTGATGTCATCCTGCATCTTCAGGCCCCATTGCCCGAAGCCGGCTTCCCAGAAGGCGCGGCCATAGCCGGTCGAGCCGCGGAAGTTCATCTGCAGCACGCAGAAGCCGCGGTTGGCCAGGAACTGCACCTCCGGGTTGTAGCCCCAGCCGTCGCGGGCCCACGGCCCGCCATGCGGATTGACGATGCAAGGCAGGCCGGACGGCGCGCGGCCGGCCGGCAGCGTCAGGTAGCCGTGCACGGTCAGGCCGTCGCGCGTCTGGTAGCTGATGGGCTGCACGCGCGACATGTCCGCCTCGGGAATGGCCGGGTTGATGTCGGCCAGCTTGGTCAGCGTGTCGGCGGCGGCGTCGTAGATGTAGCGCGAGCCGGGCGTGCGGTCGTTGTAGGCGGCGACGATGAATTTGTTTTCATCGCGGTCGTAGCCCTGGATGGCGAAATCGTAGCCCGCGAGCCGCGCCGACAGCGCCTTGAACAGCGCCTCGGTCTGCGCGTCGAAAAAGCGGTATTGCGGCTTGTCGGTCTGGTAGGCGGCCAGCGTCAGCACGCGGCGCTTGCGCGAGTACGCCGCGGCGTCCAGGTCCACGTCCTCGGGCGTGTAGATTTCCTCTTCGGCGTCGGGATTGGCCGGGTCGATGACGACCAGCGCCAGCTTGTCGCGGCCGCGGTTGGACAGGGCGTAGAACTTGCGGTCGTCGAAGGTGAAGAACGCCGGGCTGACGCTGGTGCGGTAGTCGGTGGTGATCAGCGGGCGGAATTCGGCGGCTTCGTCGTCGCGGTAGAGCAGGGTGGTGTTCAGGCCGTCGCTGGCGACGGCGGCGCGTACCTTGCCGGCGTGGTCGGTCTGCCAGCCGACGATGTTGCCGGGGTTCTGCGCCACCAGCACCGCCGCGCCGGTATGGACGTTGACGCGGTAGACGTCGAAGACTTCGGGGTCGCGCTGGTTGTGGCTGATGAGGACGTGGTCGGGGTCGTCCTCGAGGTCGTCCTCGATGCCGGCGCGCACGCCTTCGTAGGGAGTCAGGTCGGTGATCTGGCCGGTCTTGGCGTTGACCGCCAGCACGTGGAAATTCTCGTCGCCGCCGAAGTCCTTCTGGTAGAGCACCACGTCGGCGCCTTTCCAGAAGAAATTGCTGATGTCGCGCGCAGTCTCGCGCGTGAGCAGGCGCGGGTCGCCCACGGGCTTGCTGCCTTGCAGCGGCTGCACGTAGATGTTCATGCGGGCCGGGCTGCCGTCCACGCTGGTGGGCTGCATGAAGCCCAGGGTCTTGCCGTCGTCGGCCAGGCGGAAGAAGCCGCGGTCGGGGTTGCGGAAGAAATCCTTCAGGGGATAGGCGCGCGGCGGCTGGGCGGCGCTGGCGCCCAGCGATGCGCCGACGATGCTGGCGGCCAGGACGGTGCGCTTGAGGAACGAGAACAAGAGAGGACCTCCGGGGTTGCTGCGGCCGCGGGCTGGGCCGGCAGCCGCCTGGTCCACCGATGATGCCATAGCGCCGCCGGCGGTGTCGAACCGCCTTGCGCATCGTCCCCGCTATTGCGGCGTCACCCCGGCCGTCTTGACGATGCCGGCGTATTTGCTCATTTCGGCGGCGATGAAAGCCTTGAATTCCTGAGGCGGCTTGTACGCGACCGTCAGGCCCTGGCCTTCAAGCTTGGCGCGCACGTCGGCGTCCTGCAGCGCGCGGGCCACGTCCGCCGAGATGCGTCCGACCAGCGCCGGCGGCATGCCGGCCGGGCCGAACAGGCCGAACCAGTTGGACAGGTCGAAGTCGTCCAGCCCCACCTCGCGCGCCGTCGGCGTGTCCGGCAGCACGGCCTGGCGCTGCGGGCCGGCCACGAACAGCGGATGCAGGGTGCCGGCCTTGATGTGGCTGATGATGGCCGGCGCGGTGGCGAAGAAGACGTCGATCTGGCCGCCGACCAGGTCGGCCACAGCCAGCGACGTGCCGCGATAGGGCACGTGCATCAGGTTCATGCCCGAGCGCACGCGCAGCAGCTCGCCGGCCAGATGCTGCTGCCCGCCCGTGCCCGGCGAACCGAATACCGCCGAGCCCTGCGCCGTGCGCCGCTTCATGTCGGCATAGGTGGTCACCGGCAGCTTGGGGCCGCTGACCAGGATCAGCGGCGCATCGGCCACCAGCGCGATGGGCTGCAGGTCCTTCATGGGGTCGTAGCGCATCTGCTTGAACACGAGCTTGTTAATGGACACCTCGGGCGTGTAGGCCAGCAGCAGGGTATGGCCATCGGGCTTGGCGCCCACCACCTGCTCGGCGCCTATCATCCCGCTGGCGCCGGAGCGGTTCTCGACCACGACCTGCTGGCCCCATTGCGCCGTCAGCTTCGCGCCCAGCACGCGGGCGATCACATCGGTGGCGCCGCCGGGCGCGTAGGCCACGATCAGGCGCACCGGCCGGTCCGGAAAGGGTTCGGCGCGGGCCGTCAGCGCGAGGCCGGCGGCGGCCAGCGCCGCCGCGATTTTCATTCCGATTCGAAGCATGGGATGGCTCCTTGGGATAGGGGATTCGGGATCAGCCGCGCTCGATCAGCAGCAGCGCATGGCCCGGCCGATCGTGGCCGGCCGAGTCCACCGGCGTCTGCGGGCAGAGCAGGTCGATGACGCGCCCAGCGCCCGCGGCACGGCCGTGCACCGCGGCGGCGGGGCCGTAGGCCAGTTCGTAGCTGCGGCCGTGCGTAAGAAAGCGGCACAGGCGCGTGTGCGCCGGGCCGTCCAGCCGTTCGACCGAGGCCGGGCCGGGCCGGTCGAACACGGCGTTCAGCGCCGCCAGCGCCAGCGCCGCGGGCCGCGGATCGTAGCGCCGGTCGATCAGGCCATTGCGCGGGAAGTAGCCGCGGTCCACGTCCATGAAGGTGTCGAAGGCATAGCTCACCGCGTCGCCCGTGCGCGAGGCCAGGAAGGCTTCGGCCACCAGGGCGGCGATCGCGGCGTCGTCGGTGTTGGCCGCCGCCAGGCGGTCGGCCAGCTTCACCCCCACGTTCACGCACATGCCCCAGTCCTGCGCGCGCCGCGCCAGTTCGGCATGGGCGGCGATGAGATCGGCGCCCCAGTCCAGCCGCACGGTGATGCCGTCGATGTGCTTCTGTTCCAGCCGCGCCCGCAGCAGGGGCGCGGCGGCGTCCAGTTCGGCGGCGCGCAGCCCGGTGTTGACGAAATGGCTGTAGTGCTTGCCGTCGAAATGCGCGTCGTCCTCGCCGGTGCGGATCTTGCCGTAGATGAGCCGCGCGTCGGTGTGGCCGCGCAGCCTGGCGAGCGCGGGCCCCGCATCCTGCAAGGCCCGCGCGCTGAGGTTGATTTCGATGGCCGCGATGGGCACGCCGTGGGCGCGCGCCCGGTCCAGCAGGGCGGTGTCGGGCACGCCCAGCGAAGTCAGCACGAAGCGATGCCCGACGTCGACCATCAGGCGGGCGCGGCGCAGCGTCTGTTCGTCGTGCAGGTCCTGGGTGGGGATCTTGAGCGTGCGCAGCCCCATTTCCCACATGGCCATGAGCGGGTAGTCGTTGCGCGCCAGCTTGCGGCCGAATTCCTGCACGCCGCCGGTGCAGGGAATCTCGACGATCTCGGCCCACGGGTGGCGCAGTTCGACCGCGACGCCGTCGCTGACGGCGGTCTTGGTATGCACGGGGGGCAGGGCGCGCGCCGGAGGCTGGCCGCCGGCGGCTTCGCCGCGCATCGCGCCGTGGGTGCGGATCAGCTTGGCCACGTGGCCGCGCTCGTGCACGTCGACGACGAAGTAGCCGAATTTCTCGACGTCGCCGCGGCCGAACTCGTCGGCCGGCGGCACGCGGTAGAACTCGGAATAGTCGTGCCGCAGGAAAGCGGTGGAGGGCAGCATGTACAGTTCCGCGCCGCCGATCACGTCGTACCAGAAATTGTGGACGTGGCCCGCGAATACCGCCTCCACCTTGGGATTGCGCAGCCGCGACAGCAGCCAGCCGCGGCCGGGCTCGTCGATGTTGTCGTAGGAGCCGCGTTCGGCCGGATCGTGCAGGTAGGGCGGATAGTGCAGCGACACGAACACGCGCCCGGGCGCGCCGGCCAGTTGCCCGTCGATCCACTCGCGCTGGGCCGCGTCGGCGTCCAGCCCGGAGTTGAACAGCAGCGCGTTGACGAACAGGAAGCGGACCCCGCCGTGGTCCACGGCGTAGTAGTCGGGGCCGAAGATCCCGCGGTACTTGTCCAGATAGCCGTCGCAGACGACGTCGGCCGGCATCCAGTCGATGCGCTTGTCGCCCACGTCGTGGTTGCCGGGCACCAGGTGCAGCGGCATGTCGATCTGGCTGGCGATGGCCTTGAAGCGGCGCGCGGCTTCCTCGAAGGAGGGCAGGCCGGGGACCGGGTGGACGATGTCGCCGAGGTGGATGGCAAAGGCCGGCGCCGGGTCCAGGCGCGCGATGTCGGCGAAGACGTGGCGGGCCCGCGCGTTGGCGCGCGCGTTGGTGGCGAACGGCGAGGCGCAGGTGTCCTCGGATTCGTTCACGTGGGTGTCGGCGACGACGGCGAAGCTGAACAGGCGGGCGCCCAGGGGCTGGCGCGGAAACTGGGGTTCGGTCACGGCGGTCACACTCCAATTTCAATAAATGGAATTCAAATGTATTTATCGGTCGGATAGTTTGTATTTCGGCCGGCGATATACTGTCAATGCTCCGCAACCCTAGGCCCCTATGCACTCGAAAACGCCGCTTCACTACGAACTCGAATCCCGCGCCTCGCTCGAGGCGCACCCGCGTTTCGCCTCCACGCTGTCCAACGGGCTGGACGTGCTGAAGTGCTTTTCGGCGGCCGAGCCGCTGCTGGGCAACAAGGAGATTTCCGAGATGCTGGGGCTGACGCGCCCGACCGTATCGCGGCTGACGTTCACGCTGGTGGGGCTGGGCTATCTGCGGCGCGACGAGCGCACCGGCAAGTACTCACTGGGGCCGGCGGTGCTGACGCTGGGCTATCCGCTGCTGGTGCACCTGACCCTGCGCCAGCTGGCCGCGCACGACATGGTGGAACTGGCGCGCTACGCGCGCGGCCCGGTGTCGATGGCGATCCGCGACCGCCTGCAGGCGGTGTACGTGGAAACGGTGCAGGACGGCGCTTCCAACGCCTCGCGGCCGGACATCGGCTCGGCCCGCCCGCTGCTGCGCACCGCGACCGGACGCGCGCTGCTGTATGCCCAGACCGCGGCCGAGCGCGAGCTGATCTGCGGCCGGCTGGCCGAGGAATTCCCCGATGAGTGGGAGCGGTTCGGTCCGGCCCTGCCGGCGGCCTACGAGGAAATCGAGGAGCACGGCTTCTGCGTGGTCACCAAGGACTGGCGCGCCGAGCTCTGCGGCATCGCCACGCCGATGCGCTTTCGCTCCAACGACCTGCCGCTGGCCTTCAACGTGACCATCCCGGCCGACGGCCTGGACCGGCAGTACGTGTACGAAACGCTGGGCCCGCGCCTGCGCACCCTGGTCAAGAACCTCGAATACCGCATCGGCATCCTGTGACGCCCCGCGGCCGCGCCGGGCCGATATGCGGGATAATCGCGGGCACTGATCTGGAGATACACATGTACAGGAATCTGGCCGCGGCTGCGGCACTGGCCCTGGGCCTGGCGGGATGCTCGATGGGCATCTCGCAGGACGGTTCGTCGCCGCACAGCGAATTCAAGGCGCCGGTGGCATTCAAGGACGCCTATGCGGCGGCGATCCGCCAATCGCGCGATTGCCTGCGCAGCACCGACAACGCCTACCGCGTGGTGGCCGACATCGACGAGCCGGCGCAGTCCGGCGTGGTGCGCGTGCTGGCGCCCTACAGCGACAACGTGATGTCGCGGGTCGACCTGAAGGCGGCCGGCCCCAAGAGCACCGACGTGCGCGTCGCGATGTGGGGCCAGGGCACCTGGGACGCGGCGGCGATGCGCGCCATGCAGGACGCCGTCTATTACGGCCTGGTGTCGTGCAGCAGCTATATGCCGCTGGACCCGCGCCCGCAGGTCCAGCCCAAGCGCGACCTGCCCAGGGACTGAGCCGGCCGGTCAGTCGCCGCCCGGGCGGCGGCGGATGATGCGGAACGTGGCGGTGGCGCGCGCCACCAGTTCGCCGTCGGCGCGGCGCACGTCGCCTTCGCAGAAGGCGATGGAGGCGCCGCGGCGCAGGCAGCGCGCCTCGATCTTCAGGTCGCCCGTGCCGGGCGACAGGAACGAGGTGTTCATGTCGATGGTGGCCATGCCTTCTTCGCCGTCGGCCGAGCCGCGCGCGGCGGCGCTCAAGGTGAAGTCGAGCACGCTCATCAGCGTGCCGCCGTGTATGTCGCCGCGGCTGTTGGTGAGGTCGGCGCGCCAGGGCAGCGAGGTGCGGGCATAGCCCGGCTCGATGTGCTCGGGCACCAGGCCGACGAAATGCATGAAGGGAATGGTGAGGCCGAAGTAATCGGTTTGCGCGGTTGCGGGTGCGGTCATGGAACGGTGATGGCGGGATTGGATAGCGGGTCGCCGGTCATAATATATGCTTTTGCCACGGGATATCAGGGTGTCTGAGGGGCGCAAGATCGTGCATGTGGACATGGACGCGTTCTATGCGTCGGTGGAGCAGCGCGACAATCCGGAGTTGCGCGGCCGGCCGGTGGTGGTGGCCTGGACCGGGCCGCGCTCGGTGGTCTGCGCCGCCTCGTACGAGGCGCGCCGCTACGGCATCCATTCGGCCATGTCGGCGGCGCGCGCCGAGCGCCTCTGTCCGCACGCGGTCTACGTGCCGCCGGACTTCAACCGCTACCGCGAAGTGTCGCGCCAGGTGCGCCAGATCTTCGCGCGCCATACCGATCTGATCGAACCGCTGTCGCTGGACGAGGCCTACCTCGACGTGACCGTCAACAAGTGCGGCCTGCCTTCGGCCACCGAGGTAGCCCAGGTCATCCGCCGGCAGATCCGCGAGGAAACCGGCCTGACCGCCTCGGCCGGCGTGGCCCCCAACAAATTCCTGGCCAAGATCGCCTCCGACTGGAACAAGCCGGACGGCCTGTTCGTGGTGCCGCCAGCCAGGGTGCTGGCCTTCCTGGAGCCGCTGCCGGTGCGCAAGGTGCCGGGCGTGGGCAAGGTGACCCAGGCCCGCCTGGAGCAGCTGGGCATCCATACCGTGGGCGACCTGGCCACCCACGGCGCGCAGGAGCTGGAGCATTACTTCGGCCGCTACGGGCGGCGCCTGTACGAACTGGCGCGCGGCATCGACGAGCGCGCGGTGCAGACCGACGCGCCGCTGCAGCAGGTCTCGGCCGAGACCACGTTCTCGCAGGACGTGCGCCTGGAGGCGCTGGGCGAGGCCATCGAGCGCATGGCGCAGAAGGTGTGGGACCAGGCGCTGAAAAAGGGCGCGCTGGGGCGCACCGTGGTGCTCAAGCTCAAGACCGACCGCTTCCGCATCCTGACGCGCAGCCAGACCAGCGCCTATCCGCCGGGGTCCGCGGCCGAGCTGGCCGCGGTGGCGCGGCTGCTGTGCGAAAGAGTGGAACTGCCGCCGCACACGCTGTACCGGCTGGCGGGGGTGGGAATGAGCAATTTCGCCGAACCGGGCGAGCAGGCGCGCCAGCCGGATCTGTTCGGCGGGGTGTTCTGATTCGGTGCACGGCGGCCCGCCGCCGGCGGGCCGCGCGGGATCAGCCCAGGCGGGCCTTCACCTGCTGCGACAGCGCGCTCATGTCGGCGCGGCCGGCCAGCGACTGCTTCAGCAGCGCCATGACCTTGCCCATCGCGGGCGCGCCCGTCACGCCTTGCGCGGCCACTTCGGCCAGCGCCGCGTCGATGGCGGCGGCGACTTCCTCGGGCGTGGCGGCCTGCGGCAGGAATTCCTGCAGCACGGCCAGTTCGGCCTTTTCCTGCTCGGCGGTCTCGGTGCGGCCGGCCTGCTCGAAGGCGGCGATGGATTCGCGGCGCTGCTTGACCTGTTTTTCGATGATGGCGGTGATTTCGGCGTCGCTCAGGTCGCGGCGCTCGTCCACTTCTTTCTGCTTGACGGCGGCCAGCAGGAAGCGCAGCGTGGCCAGGCGTTCGGTGGCCTTGGCGCGCATGGCTTCCTTGACGGAGTCGGAGAGGCGGGTCTTGAGCGTAGCAGTGCTCATGGGGGAACCTTTTGAGGTGTTGCGGCAAACGGCTAGTTTAATCTCCCGGCCGCCGCCGCGGCGGCCGTTTCAGCGCCAGCGGCGGAAGATCAGCGAGGTGTTGATGCCGCCGAAGGCGAAGTTGTTGTTCATGACATATTCGTTGCTCATGCAGCGGCCCTCGGTCAGATAGTCCAGCTCGCCGCAGCGCGGATCGACGTGGTCCAGGTTCAGCGTGGGCGCGTACCAGTCGCGGTTGAGCATTTCGATGCTGAACCAGGATTCCAGCACGCCGCAGGCGCCCAGGGTATGGCCCAGGTAGCTTTTCTGCGAGCTGATCGGCATGCGGCTGCCGAACAGGCTGTGGGTGGCCTGGGTTTCGGCGATGTCGCCCTGCTCGGTGGCGGTGCCGTGGCCGTTGACGTAGCCGATGGCCTGCGGCGCCAGGCCGGCGTCGGCCAGCGCCATTTCCATGGCCACGCGCATGGTGCGGGCCTCCGGGCGGGTGATGTGGGCGCCGTCCGAGTTGCTGCCGAAACCCACGATTTCCGCATGGATGCGCGCGCCGCGCGCCAGCGCGTGGTCCAGCGATTCCAGCACCAGCATGCCGGCGCCTTCGCCGATCACCAGGCCGTCGCGGTCGCGGTCGTAGGGGCGCGGGGTGAGGCCGGGCGTATCGTTCTTCTGGCTGGTGGCGTAGAGCGCGTCGAACACCAGCGCCTCGCTGGCGCAGAGCTCTTCGGCGCCGCCGGCCAGCATCAGTTCCTGGCGTCCGTAGCGCACGGCCTCGTAGGCGTAGCCGATGCCCTGGCTGCCCGAGGTGCAGGCGCTGGACGTGGGGATGATGCGGCCCTTGAGTTCGAAAAAGATGCCGACGTTGGCCGCCGTGGTGTGCGGCATCATGCGCACGTAGGAATTGGCGTTCAGGTCGTCGGTGACGCCGTTGAGCAGCATATTGCCGAAGGCGCGGATTTCCGCCGTGCTGCCGATGGACGAGCCGCAGGCCACGCCCATGCGGCCGTCCTTGATGGCGGGGTCGTCCAGCAGCGCCGCGTCGGCCAGGGCCAGCTCGGCGGCGCGCACCGCCAGCTGCGAGACGCGGCCCATGCTGCGCAGCTGCTTGCGGGTCCAGTGCGCCGGCGGGCGGAAATCCTCGATGGGCCCGGCCAGCCGGGTGTTCAGTTCCGCGTAGCGCGACCATTCCGGCATGCAGCGGATGGCGCTGCGGCGCGCTTCCATCGCCGCGCGCACGCCGGCCCAGTTCGAACCCAGCGCGCTGATGCCGGCCATGCCGGTGACGACCACCCGCTTCATCAGCACAGCCCTCCGTTGACGCCGATGACCTGGCGCGTGATGTAGGCCGCGCCCGGCGACATCAGGAAGGCGACGGCGGCGGCCACTTCCTCGGGCCTTCCCATGCGCTGCGCCGGCACGGCCTTGAGGATCTCGTCGACCGGCACGTGCTCGTCCAGCATGTCGGTGTCGATCAGCCCGGGCGCCACGCAGTTCACGGTGATCTGGCGCTTGGCCAGTTCCACCGCCAGCGCCTTGGCCGCGCCGATCAGGCCGGCCTTGGAGGCGCTGTAATTGACCTGGCCGCGGTTGCCCACCACGCCGGAGACGGAGGCGATGCAGACGATGCGGCCCGGCGCGCGGCGGCGGATCATGGGCATGGCCAGCGGACCCAGCACGTTGTAGAAGCCGTCCAGGTTGGTGCGCAGCACCTCGTCCCAGTCGTCGCCGGTCAGGGCGGGAAAGGCGCCGTCGCGCGTCAGGCCGGCGTTGAGCACCACGCCGTAGTAGGCGCCGTGGGCGTCGACGTCGGCCTGCAGCGCGGCCGCGCATTGCTGGCGGTCGGCGACGTCGAACTGCAGCACGCGGGCCTGGCGGCCGCGCGCCTGGACTTCGGCCTGCACGGCCTCGGCCTGGCCGCGCTGCCGGCGGCAGTGCAGCACCAGATCGTGGCCGGCGTCGGCCAGGGCCAGCGCGATCGCGCGGCCGATGCCGCGGCTCGAACCGGTGACGAGGATGGGGGCTGCGCTCATTCGGGTGACTCTTCCTGGATAAAGGCGTTGGGGTCCTGCGGCTGGTAGACGTTCAGCCTGGCCTGCGCCAGCAGGCGCGCGCCGTCGTGCAGTTCGCATTCGAACACGCTGATGCCGCTGGCGTCGGCCAGGCCGCGGCGCACCTGGACCGTCAGGCGCGCGCCGGCCGGCAGCGCGTCGGCATGGCTTTCGTAGCGCCGCGTGCCCAGCAGAAAGCCCAGCTTGACGGGCTGGCCGGCCTCGCGCGCGCGGCAGCCGGCCCAGGCGCCCACGGCCTGGGCCATCAGCTCCATGCCCAGCCAGGGCGGCAGCGAACCGTCCGCCAGGCTATAGGGCCCGGGCTTGACGACGGCCAGCGCGCACAGGCTGTCCGCATCATAGCTGCGGATCTCGTCTATCAATATCATGTCGCCGGCGTGCGGCAGCAGGCTGGCGATGGGCCACGGGATCATGGCTGCGCTCCGAGGATCAGGCTGACGTTGTTGCCGCCGAACGCGAACGAATTGCTCATGGCCACGCGCGGGCGGCCCGGCGCGTAGCGGTGCGCCGGCGTGCTGAATTCCAGCGCCGGCAGCTGCGGGTCGGGCACGCCGTCCCAGACGTGGGGAATCAGGCGCGCGCCGGCATTGGAGGCCGACAGCGTGGCCCAGGCCAGCGCCGCCTCCAGCGCGCCGGCCGCGCCCAGGGCATGGCCGGTCAGCGCCTTGGTCGAACAGCACGGCACGCCCTGCGGGAACACGGCGTGCATGGCGTGGCTTTCCATCGCGTCGTTGTGCGGCGTGCCGGTGCCGTGCAGGTTGACCCAGCCGACGCTGGCCGCGTCCAGGCCGGCCGAGGCCAGGGCGGCCTGCATGGCCTGGCGCGCGCCGGCCCCGGTCGGCTCCGGCGCCGACATGTGCCAGGCGTCGGAACTGGCGCCTCCGCCGAGCAGGGCCACGCCGTCGGGCCCGGCCGCGTCGCGCGCCATCAGGAACAGCGCGCCGGCTTCGCCGATGTTGATGCCGCGGCGGTTGGCCGAGAACGGCAGGCACAGGCCGTCGTCGATGGCGCCGAGCGCGGCGAATCCGTTGATGGTCAGCCGGCACAGCGTGTCCGCGCCGCCGCAGATCACGGCGTCGCACAGGTCCAGTTCGAGCAGGCGGCGGGCCGACAGCAGGGCGCGCGCGCCCGAGGTGCAGGCCGTCGACAGCGTATAGGCCGGTCCGCTGACGCCCAGCCAGTCGGCGAAGAACGACGCAGGCGAGGACAGGGCCTGGCGGCGGTAGTCGTAGTCGGCCGGCCAGGCGCCGTGCGCGGCCAGGTGGCCGAAGGCGGGCGCGTTATCGTTCACGCCCGAGGTGCTGGTGCCCAGCACCACGGCCACGCGGCCCGGCCCGTAGCGCGCCACGGCGCCGCGCAATTGCGCTTCGATCTGCAGGGCCGCGGCCAGCAGCAACTGGTTGTTGCGGCTGCGGTGATGCGCCGGCAGGGCGTCGGGAATGGCCGGCAGCTCGCCGTCGTAGCCGCCCAGGGTCAGGGCGCGTCCGCGCACCCAGCCGGTGCGCGCGCGCATGCCGGACGTGTCGCCGGCCAGCGCGGCCGCGGCCACGGCGTCTATGCCCGCGCCCAGCGCGCAGACCACGCCGGGCTTGCCCAACCACGCGTTCATGGCTGCTCCTTCAGCGGCGAGATCCGCCAGTTCGTGCCGTCGGCGTCGACGATGGTGAAATCGCCGGCCCGGGCGGCGTCGGGCCAGCGCACGCTCCAGCGCGCGCGCCCCTGTTCCAGCAGGTCACGCTGCAGCGCCGCGCCCGTGCGGCGCGCCTGCCAGCGGCCCGGACCATAGGCGGCGTCCAGCTCGGCCTCGGGCGTCCAGGCGAACATCAGCGCGGCGAACAGGTCGCGCGCCTGGGGGTTGGGGCGCAGGAAGCCGTCGTTGCGCCACTGGCCGTGTTCGAGCATCTGGCGGGCCTGCGGCACGCCCACCAGGTCGAACAGCGACCAGCGCAGCGCGGCGCCTTCGCGCTGCACCACCAGCATCGCGTCCTGCGGCGGCTGGCCGGGCGCGGCCTGCACCACGTGCAGCTGCCGGGGCAGCGCGAACGCCGCCGTGCGCGCCGGCAGGGGCGGGGCGCCGGCGCAGCCGGCCAGCGCGGCCGCCAGCCAGGCCGCGCCGATGCAGCGGGCGAGCCTCGTTATCGTCATGCGGCCTCCGGCGGCGCGTCGCTGCCGCGGCACAGTTCGCTCAGCATGCGCAGGCGGCGCTGCGGGCTGGCGACGAAGGGGTTGGACAGATCCCAGGCGTAGCCCGCCAGGATCGAACTGATCATGCGGCGGATCTCGGGTTGCGCGTGTTCGTAGAAAACCACGTCCTGGAATTCGCCGCTGTACCAGCCCTGCACGTAGGCGCGGAACGTCTCTACGCCCACCATGAGCGGGTCGGCGAACGCCGTCTGCCAATCGACCTGCGCGCCGCCCAGCTGGCGGTGCAGCGCGTCGGCGGCCAGCTTGGACGAGCGCAGCGCGATGGTCACGCCCGATGAAAACACCGGGTCCAGGAATTCCGCGGCATTGCCCAGCAGCGCGTAGCCGGGGCCATGCAGCCGGCGCACGCTGGCCGAATAGCCGCCGATGGCGCCGGCCGGCGTGTCCCAGACGGCGTGCTTCAGAATGCGTTCCAGGTTGGGCGCGGCGCGCGCCATCGCGCGCAGGACGGCCATCGGATCGGCATCGGCGCCACCGAACCGTTCCTCGCCGCCCACCACGCCGAACGAGCTGCGGCCGTTGGAGAACGGGATCAGCCAGTACCAGATGCCGCGTTCCTCGGGATGCACGCTGATCAGGATTTTCTCGCGGTCGAAGCCGGGGTCGTCGATGCGGTCCTCGATGTGGGTGTAGATGGCCTTGCGCGGCGGCATCGACGAGGGGATTTCCAGGTCCAGCAGGCGCGCCAGCACCCGCCCGTAGCCGCTGGCGTCGAGCACGAAGCGGGCCTGCACGCGGTAGCTGGCGCCGTCGGCGCTGCGCACCGCCAGCGTCGGCTCGCCATCGAAGTCGGCCGCGGTCACTTCCTGCCGGTAGCGCAACTCCACGCCCTGGCGCACCGCCTCGTCGGCCAGCACCTGGTCGAAGCGCGCGCGCTGCACCTGGAAGGTGGTGCCCGGACCGGGGGTGAACTTGTCGCGGAAGTCGAAATAGCTGTAGCGCTCGCCGCAGGCGAAGGCCGCGCCGTTCTTGACCTGGAAGCCCGCGGCCCGGACCGCCGGCAGCATGCCCGCTTCCTCCACGAATTCCAGGCAATGGGCCAGCAGGCTTTCGCCGATGGAAAAGCGCGGAAACTGCTGGCGCTCCAGCACCAGCACGTCATGCCCCTGCCGCTTGAGCAGCGCCGCGGCGACCGCGCCGGCCGGGCCCGCGCCGATGATCACGACTTCGCGTTGTTCCATCTCCGACCTTCTCCTATTCAGTTTGCGGCGCGGCCGGCCGGACCCAGGGCGCCCACAGCAGCGAGAAGGCCACGCCCAGCGCCACCGCCAGCCCGAAGTTGGCCAGCGCCGGGGTGCGGCTGAAGGCCAGCAGCCCGAAGGACAGCAGGGTGGTGGACGCGCTCAGCGCGATGCCGACGAGGCTGGCGGGCGCGCCCGCGATGCGCTCGTACATGAAGATCGCGTAATCCACCCCGATGGCCGACACCAGCAGCAGCCCGAACAGGCTGAACAGCGTGAGCGGCTGGCCCAGGTAGCCCAGCGCGGCCAGGCTGCATGCCGTGGCGGCGACCGGCACGGTCAGGATACGCCAGGCGGCCGCGCGCCCCAGCGTCAGCAGCAGCAGGGCGGTGGCCACGGCGTAGGACAGCAGCTTGAGTTCGGCGGCCTCGATGCGGGTGTCGGCGAACATGCGGTTCAGTTCGCCGCTGCGGTCCACCAGCGTCGCGCCCGGCACGGTTTCGGCGATGCCGGCGAGCGCGGCGGCGTCGCGCAGGCCCAGCAGGGTCACCATGCCCGCGACCTGCCCATCGCGCTCGCCCAGCCACAGGCCGCGCCAGCGTTCGGCCTGCTGGCCTTGCAGCGCCGCGGCGATGGTGACGGGCGGCAGGGCGGCGAGCGACCGCAGTTCCTCCTGCAAGGCTTCATAGGGAATGCCCAGGGCCGTAAGCGGGGCCCAGCGTTCGGGCTGCGCGGCCGCCGCGGCCAGGCTGCGGCCCAGCGCCTGCTGTTCGGCCACGGGCGCGACCAGCTGGCTCAAGGCGTTGTAGGCGGCGAGGTCGCCGCGTTCGACCAGGGCGTCCAGCGCCCGCGCCACGCGCGCCTGCCGGCGCAGCAGCTCGTCGGCGTCGGGCGCGCGCAGCAGGAAGAACTGGCTGGTCGGCACGAAGCCGGTGATCTCGCCGATCTGGCGCGCCTGCTGCAGCAGCGGCGCGGGCAGGCTCAGCCACTGCCGCAGGTCGTCCTGGACGCCGAGCCGGGCGATGCCGCCGGCGGCGCCCGCGGCCAGCGCGAGCGCGCCTATCCAGAACGCGCCGCGGCGGGCGTGCAGGCGTTCACGCGCATCCAGCGCCGCCGTCGACAGGCGCAGCAGCGGCTGCCAGGGACGCGGACGCCAGCCCTCCATCCAGGCCGGCAGCTGGCACACCGTGCAGGCGTAGGCGCCCAGCAGGCCGGCCGCCGAAAACACCGCCGTCTGCGTGAGCGCCGGAAACGGCGTGAACGCCAGCGCCACATATCCCACCAGGGTGGCGGCCAGGCTGATGGTCAGCCCCGGCAGCACGCGCCGCAGCGCGGGCCAGCTGCGCCAGTCGGCCATGCCGTAGCTCTTGCCCAGCCAGTGCAGCGGAAAATCCACCGCCACCCCGATCAGGCTGGCGCCGATGACCAGGGTGAGCAGATGAATGGAGCCGAACACCGCCACGCAGGCCACCGCGCCGGTCACCAGGCCCACGGCCACCGGCGCGAAGGCCAGCAGGGCGCGCGCGCGGCGCAGCGCCAGCAGCAGCACCGCGACGATGCCCAGCGTGGCGCCGGCGCCGATCCAGCTGCTTTCGGCCACGGCCTGCGCGCGGCCGGCGGCCGCGTACAGCGGGCCGCCGGCCACCAGCAGTTCGGCGCCTTCGGCGTCCAGCACCGTGCGGTCCTGCTCCAGCTGCGCCGCGATGCGCTGGGGCGTGGCCGAGTCGAAGGCGTCGTCGCGGGTTTCGGCGCGCACCAGGATCCAGCGCTTGCCCGCATGCTCGGCCTGCAGGGTGCCGCTGCGTATGTCGTACTGCACCGCGCCGCCCGGATGCAGGGCTTCCTCGGCGCGGCGGGTCAGGCCGAGCCAGTCCTGGTCCGCCGGCACCAGCCCCGAGGATGAAAACGGATCCGACAGTTCGCGCGCGCGGCGCGCGGCGTAGGCGGCGGGATCGGTCTGCAGCTGGCGCCGGTCGGCCGCCGGCGGCATGGCCAGCCGGCCGGCCAGAAGCTGCCGGCGCAGCGCCGCCAGGTCCACGTCCAGCTCCACCTGCACGCGCGAAAACAGGCCACTGTCGGTCCAGCGCTGCGCCAGCCGGCGCGCGGGCGCGGCGGGGTCGGCGCCGGCCGACACCAGCGCGATCAGCTGGCGCGACAGCGGCTCCTGGATGCGGGCCTCGGCAAGCTGGCGCGTGGCGTCGCTGCCGGCGCGCGGCACCAGCTCCATCAGGTCGGCCGACACCGGCCAGCCGTTGCGGCACAGCCAGGCGCCCAGGCAGAGGACCAGCAGCAGCCCCAGCTTGAACAGCCGGGGCAGCCAGCGTTCAATCGGCAAACGCACGTTGCTCCTCGGCGGTGAGGGCCTGGGCGGCGGCCGCGTCCTGCATCTGCAGCACAGTGCGGTCGCCCTGCGTCTCGCGCAGTTCGATGCGCTGGACCAGCGCCGCGCCGTCGATCCGGATGCCGTCGAAGATCTGGCGCAGCAGCGCCGACCTGGGCGTGAGCACGAGCCGCCAGGCCTGGGCCGTGCCGCTGAGCGCAAGATCGAAGTTCTCGCGCAGGCCGCTGGTGTCGCCCGCCAGCACGGACAGGAACAGCTGGTTTTCGTGGCTGGCGCCTGCGCGCTGCGGCAGGGCCTGCCATTTGCCGTCGTCGCCGCGGCGCGAGATGCCGCGCGCGTCGATGCGCAGGTCCTGGGCCACGGGGGTGCGCAGCAGCCACAGCAGCCCCTTGCCGGCGGCCAGCGTGAAGTCGCCGCGGCTGGTGAGCGGCTGCGGCAGCGAGCGCAGGAATTTCTGCTGCACGAAGTGGCCGCGCACCACGGGCGCGGCGCGCAGCTGCGCCTGCAGGTCGGCCAGTTCGAAGGCCTGCGCGCTCCAGGACGGCAGGGCCAGCGCCATCAGCGCGGCGCGCAGCAGCACGCGCCGCTTCATGCCGGCGCTTCCATGGCTTGCAGGCGGCGCCGCACGGCCTCGGTCAGCGCGGCCGGCGAGGCCAGCTGCATTTCGCCGGTCTCGATGCGGACCGCGACCTGCTCGGTGCTGGCCCGGGTCAGGCGCTGGCCGGTCTGCGCGTCCAGGATCAGGTAATGGATCTTCAAGCGATGCTCCCATTCCACCAGTTCGGCCCGCACGACCAGGCGCTGGCCGAACTGCGCCGGCTGCGCATAGCGCAGGTGCAGGTCGATCACGGGCCAGGCATAGCCGCTGGCCCGCATGGCGCAGTAGTTATAGCCCAGCGCGTCGAGCAGCTCGCAGCGCGCCTGTTCCAGGTACTTCACATAGTGGCCGTGCCAGACCACGTGGATCGAGTCGACGTCGAAGAATGGCACCCGGATTTCGACTTCAGCGCTGATCACGCCTCTTTTACGCATCGTCTTTCCAGAAAGGGTAGAAGTTGAACCATTGCAGCGGCGCCTGGCGGCAGTGCGCGGCCAGGCGGTCGGCGTAGCCCTGGGCCAGTTCCGCGATGCGCGCCTGGCGCGTGGCCCGCGTCCATTGCACGCGCTCGCGCAGGCGCTCCAGGCTCACGCGGTAGCGCGCGCCGTGGCGCGTGCAGAACAGCAGGTTGACCGGGCAGCCCAGCAGGCCGGCCAGCAGCCAGGGGCCCTGGGGCAGCAGGGCGGTGTCGCCCAGGAACTGCACCGGCGTGGTCCGGTCGCCCCGCAGCGGCACCCGGTCGCCGGCGATGGCCAGCCACTCGCCGCGCTCCAGCCGTTCGGCCAGGTCCAGCATGACGCCGGCGTCCAGCTCGCTGACCTGGATCATGCGCAGGCCGCCGCCGGCCTCGCCGAGCAGGCGGTTGAAGCGCGCCGCGTGCTTGTCGTGGACCAGCACGTTGAGCTTGAGCGTGCCCGCCTGTTGCGCCAGCGCGCGGCAGATTTCGATATTGCCCAGGTGCGAGCCGACCAGGATCTGGCCGCGGCCCCGGCCCATCTGCGCGTGCAGGCGGTCGGGATCGGCGATGTCCAGGCTGGCCGGCGTGATGCGGCCGCGCCAGGCGTCGAACTTGTCCAGGATGGCGTGCGCGAAGGCGAGGTACTGGCGGTAGACCGGCAGCGTGCGCGGCAGCGGCGCAGCCAGGCCGCCCGCCTGCGTCAGCCTGCGCTGGTAGGCGGCGATGGCGCGGCGCGCGCGGGCGCCGGAGACGTAGAAATACAGCACCACCAGCCAGACCACCGGCGCGATGGCGCGCCGGCCCAGCCTGCGCGCGGCCCAGACCGTCAGGCGCATGAGCGCCAGGCTGCCGCGTTCGGGCTGCTCGGCCCAGTGTCCGTCGGCCGCGCTCATGTCCGCGCTCCTCGCGCCAGCCGGCGCCACAGCAGCGCCGGCGCGCGCACCAGCATGCCGAAGAACAGGCGCGCGTGCATGCGGCTGATCAGCGCGTTGTCGCGCACGCCCTTGAAATGCGAGACGCCGTCTCGCGGGTAGGCCACGCGCGTCGGCAGCCAGATCATGGGTGCGCCGCGCCAGTGCAGCCGGACCAGCACCGCGATGTCGAAATCCATGCGCTGGCCGACCCGCGCGCCGTCGATCACCGGCAGCGCCAGCGACAGGGGATAGACGCGGAATCCGCACATGGCGTCGGGAATGTCGGCCGACAGCGTATTGATCCAGACCCAGACGCGGGTCAGCCAGCGGCCGTACAGGCGGCTGCGCGGCACGTCGTCGCCATATACCGGCCGGCCGCAGACCAGGGCTTGCGGATGCTCGCGCGAGGCGCGCGCGAACGCAGCGGCGTCCGCCAGGGCATGCTGCCCGTCGGCGTCGACCTGCAGCGCATGGGTGTAGCCCAGCGCCGCCGCCGCCCGCAGCCCGTCCTGCACCGCCGCGCCCTTGCCGCCGTTGGCCGGGCGCCGCAGCAGATGCGTGCCGGGCCGCGCGGCCAGCGCGTCCAGCACCGCGGCGCAGCCGGGCTCGGAGCCGTCGTCCACCAGCACGCAGGGCAGGCCTTGCGCGGCCAGTTGCGCCTGCACGGCGCCGACGGTGGCGCCGTGGTTGTACACGGGGATGAGCGCGCACAGGCGATAGCCGCTCATGGCGCGCCGTCCTCCAGGATGCGGCCCGACGAGCAGGGCTGGCCGTCCACCGTATAGGCGAAATGCAGCTTGCGTTTGGCGGCGTCCCATTTCAGCGTCAGCGTCGCCGGGTCGCCGGGCCGGAGCAGGCGCTGGAACTTCAGGACCTCCATGCCGCCAAAGCGCAGGCCGGGCCGCAGGTCGCGCCGAGCCAGCGACATGGCCCAGCCGATCTGCGCCACGCCCGGCACCACCGGCACGGCCGGGAAGTGGCCGCTGAAATGGATCAGGTCGCAGGGGATCTCCATGGCGTAGCGGCGTTCGCCGTCGGCCCCGGCGGGCAGCGCCACGGCCTGCGGCGCCAGCGGGCGCGGACCGGCCGCGGCCTCGAAATCCTGCGGCAGCAGCTTGCCCTGCGCGTTGCAGGGCAGTTGCGTCATCAGGCGCCAGGCGCGCGGGATGGCCAGCGATTCGAAGCCGGCGGCCAGGTGCCCGCGCAGCTCGGCCAGGAGCGCCTTGCGCCCGCCGTTGCGCAGGGCGTGCAGGCCCCGGGCTGACAGCGCGACCAGCGCGACCAGCCGCGGCGCGCCGGCCAGCGTGCCCAGGCGCGCCTGCGCGACATAGCGGTGCTGCGCCAGCGCCTGCTCCAGCATGGGCAGCGAGATGCGCTTTTCTTCGATCTTGACGATGCGGTCCAGGCGGCCGAGCAGCCGGAATCCGCGTCCGCTCAGTTCGACGGCGTCGGCGGTCTGTTCCTCGGCCGCGCCGACCCAGGGCGACTGCACGCGCAGCGCGCCCTCGGCGTTGCGGCTCACGGCCACGCCGGGCAGCGGCCGCCAGTCCTGCGCGCCTTCGCGCCAGGCCACGGCGCCGGTTTCGGTGCTGCCGTAGATCTCGATGGGCCGCAGCCCGAGGTTGCGCGCGATGTGGTCGGACGCGTCGGCCGGCAGTTCGCCGCCGGCGGAATCGATGCGCAGCAGCCGCCCGCGCAACGCCGCCCAGTCCAGCCGCTGGCCCAGGCGGCGCAGCAGCGCCGGGCTGGCGATCCAGGCGAACTCGGGGTGGCGCAGGCTGGCGCGCTGCAGGTCTTCGGGATAGATGCGCTGGAACCTGTCCAGCAGCCGGCCCGCGCACAGCGGCCACAGCACCCGGAAGGGCAGGCCGTACATATGCTGGGCCGATACGCTGCCCAGCACGGGCGCGCGCATGCCGGGCCATTGCCGTTCCAGCGCGTCGACCTCGTCCATCAGTTGCCGCCAGGTCTTGGCGATGTGCTTGGACTGGCCGCTGGAGCCGGAGGTGCACAGCACCAGGCCCAGCGCGGGATCGAGTTCGGCGGGCGCCAGCGGCGCGCCCCGCAGGTCCGCCAGCCGCCATTGCCGCGGCGCCGGCAGCGGCACGGGCGCGTCGACGAGCCAGCCGTCCACGGTGCAATCCAGCGCCGCGCAGGTATGCGGCTGGACGTCGCCCGGCAGCACGGCCGTCGCGCCGGCCCGCCAGCAGGCCAGCAGCGCGACCGCCAGCATGGCCGCGTCTTCGAACCACAGCGCCACGCGGCGCAGCCGCAGCGCCTGCAGCGCGCCGGCCGCCGACAGGCAGGCCTGCGCGAAATCGGCGCGCGTGAGCAGCGGCTCGTCGGCGACCGCCAGCGCGGGCGCGCCCGGCTGCAGGAGTTGCGTCAGCGGCGTCCAGGACATGGCTCAGGCCGCTTTGGCCGCGGCCGGACGCAGCAGCCACTCGCCGGCCAGCAGCAGCCCCATCAGCCCGTAGCTGATGGCGCCGTTATAGGCCAGCCACCAGTCCCACGGCGCCCAGGCGGCCAGGGCCGCGGCGGTGGCGCCGTTCAGGACGAAGAAGGCGCACCACACCAGCGTGACCTTGCGCGTGTAGCGCACGCCGGCCGGCGGCAGGTCGGGATGGCGCAGGCGCGCCAGGCGTTCGATCACCGGCGGGCCGAATTTCAGGCTGGCGCCGAAGACCGCCAGCATCATGGCGTTGACCATGACCGGATACCAGCGCAGGCCGGCTTGCGAATCCGTGGCGGCCAGGACCAGGCAGAACACGACCGCGACGGCCGGCAGCGCGCGCGAGCCGGGCTGCGCCGCGCCCGCGGTCAGGCCGCGCGCCAGCCACAGCAGCGCCAGCGGCAGCGCGATCCAGGCCGTGCTCACGCGTCCCAGCGCCGCATAGACGGCGAAGGGATACGCGATGCCGGCCACGGTCAGCGCGGCTGCCACGCCCCGTCTCATGCGGCCGGGTCCTGCTTCTGCCACATGGCTTCGACCACGTCCTCGATGGTGCGCACCGCACGGAAGTCGTTGGCGTCGAGCTTGCGGCCGGTCTGGCGGCGCACCTGGTCGATCAGATCGATGGCGTCGATGCTGTCGATTTCCAGGTCGGTGTACAGGTTCGCCGCGGGCGTGATGCGTTCCGGTTCGATCTCGAACAGTTCGATCAGCACGCTGCGCAGCGTATCGAAGATTTCTTCGCGGGTTTGCATCGTGGACTCCGTCTGCATTAGTCGTGGCGCTGGGCGTTCACGAAGGCTGCCAGCGTGGCGATGCTGGTGAAATGTTCGCGCATGTTCCGGGTTTCGGGATCGATGGTGATGCCGTAGCGCTTCTGCAGGGCCAGGCCCAGCTCCAGCGCGTCCACGGAGTCCAGCCCCAGGCCGTCGCCGAACAGCTGGGCGTCGCTGTCGATATCCTCGGGCGTGATGTCCTCCAGCCCCAGGGATTCGATGACGAAGGTTTTCAGTTCAAGTTCCAGTTGATTCATCCAGCTTGGACTCCGGGTTCGCCGCGATGGGCGATGGTTGGTTCGGCGCAGCGCGGGCGGGCGCGGCGCGCGCCAGCTCGGCTTCGAAATAGGCATGCAGGTAATCGTTCATCCGGCGTCCGGCGATGGGCAGCGGATGCGCGGCCAGCCAGGCGGCGGGATCGACGTCCTCGCCGACGTGGATGACATAGCGCATCCGGCTGGGCGGAATCCGGTACCAGGGCTCGCCCTTGGTCAGGCTGCGCGGATTCATGCTGATCACCACGGGCGTCACCACGCGCGCGCCGCGCAGCGCGATGGCGCAGGCGCCGCGATGAAAGCGCGGCGACGAATCGCGCGGCGTGCGGGTGCCTTCGGGAAAGACGATCAGCGTCTCGCCGTTGCGCAGCACCTCGGCGGCGCGGTCGAACATGTCGAAGCTCTCGTCGTTGGTGATGTAGCCGCAGCCGGCGATCGGCCCGCGCGTGAACGGGTTGGACGCCAGGCCGTGCTTGACGATGCAGTTGGCGTTGTCGACGTGGCCGACCAGGAACACCACGTCCAGCAGCGAGGGATGATTGGCCAGGATCATCTGCCCCGGCTGCCCCAGGCGCTCGGCGCCGCGGAAATCGATGGTCAGGATGCCGGTGCGCACCATGAAGCGGATGAAGATGCGGAACGTCCAGCTCAGGGTCCGGCGCGCCCGGCGCTGGCGCTCGCACAGCCCGCCCGGCAGCAGGCGCTGCGCCGGGAATACCAGCACGCGCAGCAGCACGCCGCCCACGCCGAACAGCGTGAACGCCATGCCCGTGGCGACGAGCCGCCAGAGCCACCAGTCCTGCCGCGGCGCCGAGGTCGTCATGCCGCCCGCGTCCAGGTCCACTGGCGCGCGCGGTTCGCGTGCCGCCAGGCAGCGCCGCCCAGGCACAGTTGGCGCAGCAGGTTCAGGGGATTGGGCCACAGCTGCGGCGGCGTACAGGCCGGCTCGGCCGGGCGCGGCGCCATGGCCAGCGTCCAGTCGGCGCCGGGGCGCAGGTGCAGGGCGACGGCGTAGGAATACGGCACGTCCTGCACCCAGGGCGAATAGGGCGCCGGCGGCGATTCTTCGGCCAGCACCACCAGCACGTCGTCGTGGCCCTGGCCGAACAGCATGGCGGCTTCGACGATGGCGTGCTCCAGGCCGTCGTCCTCCACCGACAGGGCCACCGATTCGGCGGTTTCGCGGCGTATGATCGACCACTGGGCGGCGATGGCGTTGTGCACCGACAGGCCGAACGCCGTGGGCGAGAGCGGTTCGCCGGCGGCCAGCGCCTGCAGCAGCCCGAAGTTGCGGCTGGTCTCGCCGTGGCGCGAGGCGTAGACCAGCGGCATGCCGGGTCGGGCCTGGGCCATCGGCCACGCGCAGTCGAACACCCCGCGGGCCAGTGCGCTCAGGCGGCGGCGCTGCAGGGCGGGCAAGAAGTCCAGCCGGGCCGCATCCTGATTTCCGACGGGGCAGAACGGGTGTCGCGCCCAATCCAGCCAGCCTTCGGGGCTATCGATGCCAGGCGCCCAACCTCGCCATTGCGCGATCGAAAACGTCAACATAGCGCGCGATTCTACTACGGTGCTTTTGGCTGATTTTGATGAAAAAAGTTACCTGGGGCGCATCTTGTTGCGCGCTCTTCCGACCCTTTTAATGCAGGTTACCTTTTAACTTGGATACCCCTGAAATCCTGCTCTGGTGGGCCGACGGCCACGCGGCGCAAGCCTATTCGGAGGACCGGCTCTCGGCCGGCGACGCGGCGCGCGCGCGCACCGTGCGCGGGCCCCGGGCGCAGGCCGACTGGCGCGCCAGCCGCGCCCTGCTGCAGGACGTGCGCACGGCGCTGGCCGAAGGCGCAACGACCTCGCTCAGCCATAGCGCCGGCCATGCGCTGTGTGCCTCGGGGCCGGCGGGGCTGCCGCTGGGCGCCGACCTGGAGCGGATACGTCCCCGCGACGTGCCGCGCCTGGCGCGATGGGTCTGCGCGCCGCAGGAACAGGCCGCGCTGGCGCGGCTGGACGGCGCGGCGCGGCTGGAACGCTTCTACCTGCTATGGACGCTCAAGGAAGCCTTCGTGAAGGCGGCGCGGCTGGATTTTCCGGCGGACATGGCCGCGGTCGGCCTGGCGGGCGATCCGGACGCGGACTGGGCCGGATGGCGGCTGCGGGCGCCGCCGGGAGCGTGGCGGGCGGCGGCTTACCGTCTGGGCGGGGAGTGGGTGGCGTCGGCGGTCTGGCGCGCCGCGGCCGGGACGCCGGTGCACCCCGCGTGGCGCGCTGCAACCAATTGTGTGTTGCCGCCGGTTGCGATTTTGGGCGAGTGGGAGGTGTCGGCGGGCTGAAGCGGATGCGGGTTTACCATTAGATTGTTAAAGATGTATTATGAATATATGTTTAACGGCGAACCCGATCGCACCACAAGGAGCAGTAGATGTTGAGTCCCGAAATCCGCGCCCTGGTCAAGAGCACCGCCCCCGTCCTGAAGACGCATGGCGTTGCGCTGACCCGGCATTTTTATGCCCGCATGTTCCAGCACAACCCTGAGCTCAAGCAGGTCTTCAACCAGGGCCACCAGGAAGGCGGTCAACAGCAGCAGGCGCTGGCCGGCGCGGTCGCGGCGTATGCCGAACACATCGACGATCCTTCGGTGCTGATGCCGGTGGTGACGCGCATCGTGCACAAGCACGTGAGCCTGGGCATCCGCCCCGAGCACTACCCCATCGTGGGCAAGCACCTGCTGGCCTCGATCCGCGAAGTGCTGGGCGAGGCGGCCACCGACGAACTGGTGGACGCCTGGGCCGCCGCCTACGGCCAGCTGGCCGATCTGCTGATCGCCGAAGAGGCGCGGCTGTACGGCGAATCGGCCGCCAAGCCCGGCGGCTGGACCGGCTGGCGCGGGTTCCGCGTGGTCGGCAAGCAGCGCGAAAGCGCCGAGATCACCTCGTTCTACCTGGCGCCTGCCGACGGCGGCAAGGTGCCCCCGTACCAGCCCGGCCAATACGTTTCGGTGCGCCTGTACGTGCCCGAACTGGGCCTGATGCAGCCGCGCCAGTACAGCCTGTCCGACGCGCCCGGCCAGGACCGCCTGCGCATCTCGGTCAAGCGCGAAACCGGCAGCGCGCAGGCGCCGGCCGGCCGCGTCTCCAACGCCCTGCACGACCGCCTGCAGGAGGGCGACGTGCTGGACGTGGCGCCGCCGCAGGGCGATTTCCATCTGCGTCCCGAAGGCAACGCGCCCGTGGTGCTGCTGAGCGGCGGCGTGGGCCTGACGCCCATGGTGTCCATCCTGAACCACCTGGTGGGCCTGAACGACGACCGCCAGATCCGCTTCGTGCACGGCTGCCGCAACGGCTCGGTGCACGCCATGAAAGAGCACGTCAACAGCATCGCCGCCGAGCGCCCCAACGTGCGCAAGGCCGTGTTCTACGAGGAAGTCGGCAACGGCGACCAGCGCGGCCGCGACTACGACCACGCCGGCCGCGTGGACCTGCTCGCCATCCAGGACGACGCCATCGTGCCGGGCGCCGACTACTATCTGTGCGGCCCCGCCGGCTTCATGCGCGCGCAGCGCCAGGCCCTGACCAGCCTGGGCGTGCCCGAAGACCGCATCCATGCCGAGGCCTTCGGTAGCGGCGGCGCGCCGGCCTGAGCGGTGTATCCTGGCGGCCTGTCTCCCCGGCCGCCGGGGACCTTCCCGACCTTGCCATGCAACTGACCCGATTCACCGACTTCGGCCTGCGCGTGCTGATGTACCTGACGCAATGCCGCGACCGGCCTACCGCCGTCACCATCCCGGAGATCGCCGACCGCTTCAGCCTGTCGCGCAATCACCTGGTCAAGGTGGCGCACTTCATGGCGCAGCGCGGATGGATCGACACCTCGCGCGGCAAGGGCGGCGGCCTGCGCCTGGCGCGCCCGGCCGCCGAGTACCGGCTGGGCGACCTGATCCGCGAGCTGGAGCAGCAGGGCCCGCTGATCGACTGCCGCGAGCCGCCTTGCGCGCTGGACGGCGTCTGCCATCTTTCCGGCGTGCTGGCGCGCACCCTGCAGGCCTTCTACGACGCGCTCAACGGCTACACGCTGGCCGACCTGGTGCGCGATCCGACCGCCGCCGCCATCATCCGCCTGCACCGCGCCGCCTGAGGCGCGCATTCCCTTTTGCGCATTCCCTTTTGTTATGGACCCTGCGGCATTTGGCATTTGCCGCAGGCGCCGCGCGCGCCCGAGAATAGGCGATTCCCAGTCATTTGGATTCAGGCATGCGCGTTTGCGTCATCGGTGCCGGCGTCGTGGGCGTCACGTCGGCGTATTTTCTGGCGCGCCAGGGCCACGACGTGGTTCTGGTCGACAGCCAGCCCCGTCCGGCGGAAGTGTCCAGCTACGCCAACGGCGGACAGCTCAGCTACAGCTACGTGGCGCCGCTGGCCGGCCCCGGCGTGCTGCCCAGCGTGCCGGGCTGGCTGCTGCGGGCCGATTCGCCGCTGCGGTTCAGGCCGCGGCTGGACCCGCACCAGTGGCGCTGGTGCCTGCAATTCGCGCTGGCGTGCCGCGCCTCGGTGGCGCGCGAATCGACCGCCCAGCTCTCCGGCCTGTCCTATCTCAGCCGCGACGTGATGCATGCCCTGCTGGAGCAGGAGAACCTGGATTTTGGCCACCTGAAGAACGGCAAGCTGATCGCCTACCGCAGCCCCGAGCTGCTGGAGAAAGCGCGCGCGCTGGTCGCCTACCAGGCCGCGCACGGGGCCGAGCAGCAGGTGCTGGACGCCGCCCAGACCCTGGCGCTGGAACCCGCGCTGGCCGGCATGGGCGGCAGCCTGGCCGGCGCCATTTACACGCCGAGCGAAGAGGCGGGCGATTGCCGCCAGTTCACCGAGGCGCTGTTCGAGCGCCTGCAGTCGCTGGGCAACGTGGAATGCGTCATGTCCAATCCGGTTTCCGGACTGCAGCGCGAAGGCCGCCGCATCGTGGCGGTGAATACGCGCCAGGGCGACATCGGCGCCGACGCCATCGTGCTGGCCACCGGCATCGGCACGCGCGCGCTGCTCGGTCCGCTGGGCCATGACGTCCCGTTGTATCCGCTCAAGGGCTACAGCCTGAGCGTGCCGCTGGCCGACGGCGATGATTCCGTGGCCCCGCGCATCAGCGTGACCGACTACGAACGGCGCATCGTCTACGCCCGCGTGGGCGGCATGCTGCGGATCGCGGCCATGGTGGACATCGGCAGCGCCGACGCCGACATCGACCCGGCGCGCATCGCGCTGCTCAAGCGCCAGGTGCGCGAGGCCTTCCCGGCGCTGGACCTGCGCCAGGCGGTGCCGTGGGCGGGCCTGCGCCCGGCCACGCCCACCGGCAAGCCCCTGATCGGGCGCAGCCCTGCGGCCGACAATCTGTGGCTCAACGTCGGCCAGGGCGCGTTGGGCTTCACGCTGGCCTGCGGCAGCGCGGCGCTGCTGACCGCCCAGATGGCGGACGTGGCCTTGCCCCTGGACCCCGCGCCGTTTCGCCCCTGAACCGGCCCATGTCCATTTCCAGATAGTCCCTGCCATTTCGTCGGCAGACGGACTGTCCCGCGCTCCCTAGGATAGGCATCCGCGCGCCGCTTCGCGGCCGCGTCCATCCTAATCCTGTGAGCGCAATCATCATGTCCTATCTGTACCCGTTGTTCGCCATCCTGTTCTGGGCGGGCAACGTCATCGTCTCCAAGATGGCGGCCAGCGCCATCTCGCCCACGGCCATCACCTTCTACCGGCTGGTGCTGGCGCTGTTCCTCATGGGCCTGTTCACCGCGCGCCCGGCCTGGCGCAACCGCAAGCTCATCCTGCGCCACTGGCCCAAGCTGGCCCTGTACGGCGCGCTGTCCTCGGCGCTGTTCCAGGCGCTGTCGTACCGCGCCGCCGAAACCACCACGGCCACCAACATGGCCATTCTGACCGCGCTGATCCCCTTGCTCAGCATGCTGCTCAGCGTGCTGATCCTGCGCGACCCCCTGACCCTGGGCATGGCCGCGGGCGGGGCGCTTTCGTTCATCGGCCTGCTGTACCTGGTGGGGCAGGGCGACATGCTGAGCGTGTTCCAGCAAGGCATCCACGCGGGCGACGGCCTGATGCTGCTGGCGGCCCTGTCGTACGCGCTGTACGGCGTGCTGCTGCGCCACTGGAAGGTGCCGCTGCCGGCCTGGCAGTCGACCTTCGTGCAGTCGATCTTCGCGCTGCTCTACATGCTGCCGCTGTACCTGCGCGTGCCGGCGGCGCAGGCCGCGCTGGACGCGGACACCATTCCGCTGATTCTTTACGCGGGCATTTTCTCGTCGGTGCTGCTGTCGTTCCTGTGGATCGAGGGCGTGCAGCGGCTGGGCCCCAACCGTTGCAGCATCTTCATCAACCTGCTGCCGCTGTTCACCGCGCTGGCCGCCTTCGCGCTGCTGCGCGAGCAGCTGCATGGTTACCACCTGCTGGGCGGCGCGGTGACATTGGCCGGCGTGCTGCTGGCGCAGACCGTGCAGCGGCCGCTGTTCGGCCGCGCCCGCGGGCTGGCGCTGGACTAGTCCGCGCCTGCGCCCGCGGGTTCGTCCCACACATTGCGCGCGCGCGGCGTCTCGATCCGGTAGTCGGAATATTTGCGGACGAAGAATTCCGCGCCCAGCGCGGCCGCGGCGTCCAGCGGCCGGCGCGGGTCGGCGGCGATCTCGCCGCGCAGATTGCCCGCGCCGTGCACATAGCCGATGAAATCCGAGTGCGTGTAGCGCGCGTATTCCTGGACCTGGTGCACGATGCCCAGCGCGGCGCCGGGATAGGTCTCCTCGGAAGCCACGGCCAGGCCCAGGCGCTTGCCGGCCATGCGGGCCTTGACCCGCTCGGGCTCGGGGCCGGCCCCGGCGTAGTGCGCGAACGAACGGTCGAAGAAGGCCTTGGCCTGGGCCGACATGCCGTACCACCAGATGGGGGTGCACAGCAGCATGCCGTCGGCCGGCAGGAAATGCTCCAGGAACAGTTCCGCGTAGCGGTCCGTGGGCGCAGGCGCGCGCCGCAGGTCGGGCAGAAAGCCGTGGATGTAATCGTCCAGGAACAGCAGGCTGGCGCGCACGCCCGCGGTTTCGGCGCCGCGCAGCGCGGCCGCGCCCAGCGCCGCGCTGTTGCCGTCGCGCCGCGGGCTGCCCACCAGGATGAGCAGGCTTTTTTCGGCTTGATGTGAATTCATGTGAGGTTTCCCGTTCTTGCAGGCGATATGCCATGCGTCAGGCAGAATTTAGGTTCATCGCCGGGCGGCGACAAATGAGCATTCCTGAACTAAGATGAATCAAATTCATCCCGGGCCCGCCATCCATGTTCGCCACGCTACCCGTCACGGCGCTGCGCACCTTCGAGGCCGCCGCCAGGCTGCGCAGTTTCAAGCTGGCCGCGGTCGAGCTTGCCGTCACCGCGACGGCGGTTTCGCACCAGGTCAAGGCGCTGGAACGCCATGTGGGCGTGGCGCTGTTCGAACGCGTGCCGCGCGGGGTGCGCCTGACGGACGCCGGCGGCCGATTGTTCGCGCGCGTGCACGGCGCGCTGCTGGACGTGGCCCAGACGCTGGACGACTTGCGGCCGGCGCCGGCCTCGGGCGCGCTGACGGTATCGACCACGCATTCGTTCGCGGCCTTGTGGCTGGTGCCGCGGCTGGGACGTTTCTACGAGGCCCATCCGCAATATCAGCTGCGCCTGAACGCCAGCGCCGAGCCGGTGGATCTGCTGCAGGACGCCAGCGTGGACGTGGCGGTGCGCTACAGCCGCCGGCAGTATCCGGGCCTGCATGCCGCCTGCACGCTGCAGGAGTGGTTCGGCGTCTATGGCGCGCCGGCCCTGGTGGCGCGGCAGGGCAGGCGCGCGCCGGCGCTGGTGACCGTGCGCTGGCGCGACTCGCTGTTGTACGAACAGGGCTGGCGGGACTGGTGCGAGGCGGCCGGGCTGCCGGCCTGGCGCCGGCCGGCGGCCGAACACGCCTATGACGAGGAACACTATGCGCTGCAGGCCGCCATCGCCGGGCAGGGCCTGGTGCTGGCCAGCTCGGTGATGGTGTCCGACAGCGTGGACGCGGGCACCCTGGTGGCCTGCCGTCCGCAGGTGCGGGTGGCGGGCGCGGCCTATACGGCGCTGTGCGCGCCGGGGCGCGAACGGCATCCGCCGGTCAAGGCGTTCCTGGCGTGGCTGGGCCGGGAATTCGAGGCCCAGGCATGAGACACGCCCCGCAGCTGATGCGCAGCGGCAGCCTCAGCGGCTACGTCGAACTGGTGCAATCGCTGGGCCGCGACCCTTACGCCTTCATGAAGGCGGTGGGCCTGCAGGCGAAGTTCCTGGACGATCGGGAGATGCTGATTTCGCGGGACGCCGTGCGCGAACTGCTGGAGATCACCGCGCGCGCCACGCGCACGGAAGACCTGGCGCTGCGCCTGGCCGCAAGGCGCAAGCTGTCCGCGCTCGGCCCCATCAGCCTGGTGCTCAGGCAAGCGCCCACGCCGCGCGCCGCCATCGACACCCTGTGCCGCTATCTGCGGCTGGTGAACGCCTCGCTGATCATCCGCGTCGAAGACGCGGGCAACGTGATCGTGCTGCGCGAGGATCTGCTGCCCACGCCCGGACTGGCGATGCGCCAGTCGGTAGAGCTGGCCGTGGGCACGCTGTTTCGCATCCTCAGCGAACTGATCGGGCCGCGCTGGCAGCCGCTGGACGTCTGTTTCACGCATCGTCCGCCCAAGGACGTCGCCGCGCATCGCGCCTATTTCCGCCGCGCCGTCAAATTCAACCAGGACTTCAACGGGCTGGTGTGCCTGGCCAGCGACCTGTCCCGCCCGCGCGAGCCGGGAGACCAGGTCGCCGCCGACCTGGCGCGCAAATACCTGGAAGCGGCGCTGACCGATCGCGGCGAGAGCGCCCAGGAGACCTGCCGCCGGGTCATATTGGCGCTGTTGCCCAGCGGCGCGTGCAGCGCGCAGGAAGTGGCGCGCTTCCTGCACGTCGACCGCCGCACGCTGCACCGCCGGCTCGACGCGGAAGGGCTGAGCTTCAGCCGGCTGCTCGACCAGGTGCGCTCGGACCTGGCCAGGCACCATCTGCGCGAGAGCGACCTGCCGCTGGGCGAGGTGGCGGAGCTGCTGGGTTTCGCCCGCGCCAGCAGCTTCAGCCACTGGTTCCGCGGCCTGTTCGGCTGCAGCGCCACCGAGTGGAGCAAGCAGGCCGGGTCCATGTCCCAAAAAAGCAAACTTGTGTCCCAGAAAAGCAAGTGAGCGCGCAGCGTCCGGCAGATACTTATGCCCACAGGACAGGCATTGCGCAGCGCGCATCCGTCCGACATAAGAAAGCACAGGAGACGGACATGAGACTGCAGCGATTTGCACGGCCCGCCGTGGCCTTGATCGGATGGTCGCTGGCGTTCAGCGCCTGGGCGCTGGGCGGCAAGCCCTTGCGGGTCATCGTCCCGGGACAGCCGGGCGGCACGATAGACATCGCCGCCCGCGTGATCGGGCAGCAGATGTCCGCGGACACCGGCCGGCCCGTGGTCATCGAGAACCGTCCCGGCGCGACCGGCTCGATAGGCCTGAGCGCCATGCTGAAGGCCGATCCCGACGGCGACACCATCGCGCTCGGGCCGAACAACATGCTGGTCGAGGCGCCGCAGGTGATGAAGGTGCCTTACGACCCGCTGGGCGATATCGTCACCATCGCCCGGGTGGCGTTCACCAGCTATGCGCTGGTGAGTTCGGCGGACTATCCGGCCAAGGATTTCCCGAGCCTGGTCGAGCACCTGAAGACGCGCAAGGGCAAGTCTTCTTTCGCCAGCTACGGCACGGGCACGGTGTCGCAGTACTCCGGGCTGATCTTCAGCAGCCAGGCCGGGCTGGACATGCAGCACGTGGCCTACCTGGGATCGCCGCAGGCCCTGCAGGACGTGATCGGCGGGCAGGTCGACGTGATGTTCGACGGCATGGTGACGTCCCTGCCGCTGATCAAGAGCGGCCGGCTGCGCGCCTATGCCGTCGCCGGAAAGAATCGGTCCAGGTATTTTCCCGAGGTGCCGACGATGAGCGAGCTGGGCTACCCCGAAATCCAGTTCCAGGGCCAGGTTTGCTTCTACGGTTCCAGCAAGCTGCCGCCCGAGGTGCTGGCCAGGCTCCAGGCCATCGTCAGCAAGGCGGCCAGCGCGCCCACGGTGCAGCAGAAGCTCGGCGACGTGGGCCTGGAGCCCGACGTGAGCACCGATACGGCCGCGCTGCTGGCCGAAAACCGGCAGCTGTTCCAGCGCAACGCCGCCATCGTCAAG
Source organism: Achromobacter sp. MUI-25009338 (assembly GCF_057359325.1). Taxonomy (NCBI): domain Bacteria; kingdom Pseudomonadati; phylum Pseudomonadota; class Betaproteobacteria; order Burkholderiales; family Alcaligenaceae; genus Achromobacter; species Achromobacter sp. MUI-25009338. The sequence goes on along the minus strand of NZ_CM170627.1, from coordinate 3,603,176 downwards.
AAGTTCGACATCCGGGCGAACTGACCCGCCCGCACCGTTTCCCACGCGACACGGGCGCGCCTGCGCGCGCCGGCACGGCCGCGCACGCCCGGCGCCGCAACCCTTCCATTTCCACCCCAGCGGAGCATCCAGCCATGAATTTCCTAGACGGCCATCTGTATCCCGAAAACCAGCAGCCCCTGATCATCACCGCCGCGCCTTACGCGCCGGGCTGGATTCCTTCGGACTTCCCCGAAGACATTCCGGTCACGATGGAAGAGCAGATCCAGAAGGCGGTGGACTGCTACGAAGCCGGCGCCACCGTGCTGCACCTGCACGTGCGCGAAGCCAACGGCAAGGGCAGCAAGCGCCTGTCCATGTTCAACGAACTGATCGCCGGCGTGCGCGAGGCCGTGCCCGAGATGATCATCCAGGTCGGCGGCTCCATCAGCTTCGCGCCCGAGGAAGGGCAGGCGGCCAAGTGGCTCAGCGACGACACCCGCCACATGCTGGCCGAACTCGATCCCAGGCCCGACCAGGTCACGGTGACCGTCAACACCACGCAGATGAACGTCACCGAGCATGCCGGCGTCGATGACTTCCGGGGCGTTTCGCGCGGCTTTCCGGAGCTGTATTCGACCTACAAGGACATGATCGTGCCTTCCAATCCCAGCTGGGCCGAGGAGCACATCCGGCGCCTGACGGCGGCGGGCATCCAGAGCGAGTTCCAGGTCTACAACATCAACAGCTTCGAGACGATCGAGCGCATGATCCGCCGCGGCGTCTACAAGGGTCCGCTGGTGATGAACTGGGTCGCCATCAGCGGCGGCATGGACCAGGCCAACATCTACAACCTGGCCAACATGCTGCGCGCCGTGCCCGACGGCGCGGTGGTCACGGTGGAGAGCTCGGTGCTGAACGTGCTGCCCATCAACATGATCGGCATCGCGCTGGGCCTGCACGTGCGCTGCGGCATCGAGGACGTGCTGTGGAACCAGACGCGCACGGGCAAGATGAGCTCGGTCGAGCAGATCAGGCAGCTGGTCCGCATCTCCGGCGAATTCGGCCGCCCCATCGCGACCGCGCAGCAGGCGCGCGAGATCATGAAGATCGGCGTGTTCTACGAGACTGCCGACGAGACGCTGCGGGCCAACGGCTTCGCGCCCAACCGCAACGGCGGCAACCAGGGCTTCCTGCGCAAGCCGGACTGAAACCGGGCGGCCGGCCGGTCCGGCCGCGAACCTGAACCACGGGATGGATGAATCATGGCATCGTTGACTCGCAGGCTACTCATACTCGGCGCGACGGCGGCGCTGGCGGCCGGCCTGGTCCGCGCCCAGGGCGCCGGCGAATGGCCCGCGCGGCCGGTCAAGGTAATCGTCCCCGGCGGGCCGGGCGGCGTGCTGGACACGCTGGCGCGCCAGCTCTACGCCCGGCTGCAGGACGCGCTGGGCCAGCCTTTCGTGGTCGAGAACCGGCCCGGCGCGAACGGGCTGATCGGTTCGGCCGCGGTCAAGAACGCGGCGCCGGACGGCTACACGATCCTGCACAGCACGGCCTCGTCCATGGTGATGGCCGAGGCCCTGAATCCCGCCATATCGATCCGGACCTTGCGCGACCTGGAGCCGGTGGCGCTGTCCTCCGTGGGCGGGGTGCTGCTGGTGGTGCATCCGTCGGTGCCGGCCAGGACGCTGCCCGAACTGGTGGCGCTGCTGCGCAGCGATCCCGACAAGTACCCTTCGTACGGAAGCTGGGGCGTGGGCTCGAACGGCCACCTGACGATGGAGTGGCTCAAGCAGCGGGCCGGCCTGCGCATCAATCACGTTCCGTACAAGACTTCGCCTTCCTTGCTCACCAACATCGTGTCGGGCGAGCTGCCGATAGGCTGGGTCGACGTCGTGGCGCCGCTGGGCTTCATCGAGCAGGGCAAGCTGCGGCCCATCGCCCTGACCGGCACGGTGCGCAGCCCCCGGCTGCCCGAGGTGCCGGTGTTGTCCGAGCAGGGCTATCCCTTCACCGCCGCGGGCTGGCAAGGCATTTTCGCGCCCAAGGGCACGCCGCCGGAAATCGTGGAGCGCCTGCACGCCGTCATCAACCGCGAACAGGTGCAGCCGGCGTTCAGGCAGGCGCTGCTGCAGGCCAACGTGCCGCCGGCGCAGGCCGTCAGCCGCGAGGCGTTCGTGCAGACGATAAAGGACGACCTGGCGGCCTGGCGCAAGGTCGTGGTCGACGGCAACATCCAGGCGGATTGAGACAGGCCATGAAGATCGCTTCCCATGCCGAAAAGATCGGCCGCCTGCTGCGGCTGCGCGCCAGGCTCGACCCCCTGGAGGATTTCGAGCTGTGGTACTGGACCGGCCTGACGGCCGGAACCAATATCTGGAACGCCGCGCTGCACGCGGTGGGGCTGACCAGCGAGGACCGTGTTTTCTCGACCATTCCAGGCGTGCACGTGGTGCCGCAGCCCGACGGCGGCTGGCGGCGCGAACTGCGCGGCCCGGGCGACGTCAGCCATGTCGGCTGGCCGGCGATTCCAGGGGAAATGCCCGAGCCCGTGCAGCGCCTGGAAGCCGCGCTGCACGAACTGGAAACCTATCGCGATCCCTGCCTGCGGGGCGACCGCGTTCCGACGCAGGCCATAGTCGATGCCTGCGACGGTGCGCTGTCGGAAGCCATCGCAGTCTATGACGCGCTGGTCCTTCCGGAGGCGCGCAGATGATTCCTGACCATCATCGCGCCAAGGCGCGGCGGATCGAGCGCTCGCTCGCCAAGCTCACCGACGCGGATTGGGAGATCCGCATCGAGGCGGCGATGCTGGCGGCCACGCACTGGGTCAATTACACGCTGCACAGGACTGGCGTCAGCGACGAGTCCGAAGACATGGTGCACGCGTCCATGTGCATGGTGAGCGTGCTGCGCAAGTACCGGCTGGCCGAACCGCTGCTGATCGCGCAGCTCGAAGCGATCGAGGAGCTGCGCCCCTTGCACGTGCGCGGCGACATGGAAGGCGGCGCCGGCGCCGCGGCCAGGGCGCTGAAACTGCTCGACGCGATAGGAACGCGGGCGCGCGCGCTGTGATCCGGCGCCGGATTGACGGGTCCGGGAGCCGCTTCTAATATCGTCCGACATTGCGCGGCGGCCTCGCCGCGACCCTGGCGGCGCACCGTGAACCGATTCCATGAAATGACCGTATTCCTGGCGGTGGCCGAGGCGCAGAGTTTCGCCGCCGCCGCCCGGCGCCTGGAGATGTCGGCGCCCAGCGTCACGCGCAGCGTGGCGGCGCTGGAGCGGCGGCTGGGCGCCTTGCTGCTGGTGCGCACCACGCGCAGCCTGCGCCTGACCGAGGCTGGCCAGCGCTATGCCGCCGACTGCCGCCGCATCCTCGAAGAAGTCGAGCAGGCCGATGACGCCGCGGCCGGCGCCATGGCCGCCCCGCGCGGCGCGCTCAGCATCACCGCGCCGGCCCTGTTCGGCGAGCTGCACGTGATGCCGGCGGTGCTGGGCTATCTGCGTGTGCACCGCGCAGTCTCGGTGCGCACGCTGCTGGTGGACCGCGTGGTCAATCTGCTCGACGAAGGCGTGGACGTGGCGGTGCGCATCGGCGCCTTGCCCGATTCGTCGCTGACCGCCGTGCAGGTGGGGCAGGTGCGCCGCGTGGTGTGCGCCGCGCCCGCGTTCCTGCGCGAACATGGCGCGCCGCGCGATCCGGACGAGCTGCAGCGCTATTGCACCATCACCGCGGCGATGGAAGGGCGCGGGCCGCAATGGCGCTTCCTGCAGGACGGCCAGCCCAGGCGCGTGCGGGTCGATTCGCAGCTGACGGTCACCTCGTTCCAGGCCGCGGTGCTGGCGGCCCGCGAGGGCTGGGGCCTGACGCAGGTGGTGTCCTACCAGGTCGCACGTCACCTGGCCAGCGGCGAACTGGAAGTGGTGCTGCGCGACTTCGAACTGCCGCCCTTGCCGGTGCACGTGGTGTATCCGGAAGGCCGCAAGAGTTCGGCCAAGGTGCGCAGCTTCGTCGATTTCTGCGTCGAGGCCCTGCGCCGCGACCTGGCCGCGCTGCCGGCCTAGCCGCATTCTTTCACCGCCTGCAAGAGTGTCTTGCCGCGGCCGGCCGTTCCCCCGCGGCCGGCGCGGGGCCAAGATGGGCCTGTCTCCAGCCCCATTGAAGAAACCTCATGCAGACCGCCCAGCCTTCCATCCTGACGTTCTACAGCTTTCCGCTGTCCGGCCATGCCCATCGCGTGGCGCTCATGCTGTCCCTGCTCGATGTGCCGCACCGGACGGTCGACGTGGACCTGCGCGGCGGCGAACACAAGCGCCCCGCGTTCCTGGCGCTCAATCCGTTCGGCCAGGTGCCGGTGATCGATGACGGCGGCGTGGTGGTGGCGGACTCCACCGCGATCCTGGTCTACCTGGCCAGGCGCTACGGCGGCCAGGCCTGGCTGCCCGAGGACGCCGCCGGCGCGGCCGCGGTGCAGCGCTGGCTGTCGGTGGCTTCCGGGCCGCTGGCCGCCGGTCCCGCCGCAGCGCGCCTGGTGACGCTGTTCGGTGCGCCCTACGACGTGGACAGCACGCTGGCGCGCGCCCATGCCTTGCTGGCGGTCATGGACCGCGAGCTGGCCGGCCGCGACTTTCTGGCCGGCGCGACGCCCTCGATCGCGGACGTCGCCTGCTATGCCTATGTGGCGCATGCGCCCGAGGGCAATGTGTCGCTGGACGGCTATGCGGCGCTGCGGGCCTGGCTGCGCCGCATCGAAGGCCTGCCGCGCTTCGTGCCCATGGCTTGCTCGCCGGTGGGCCTGCTGGCCGCGTGATGGCAGGGAGCGCAATCATGTCCATCGCTTCGACGCCTGCCGCAACGCCGTCGCCCTGGCATGCCGGCGAAACCCTGCTGCAACGCCACGCCGGCGTGGCCGAACGCATGCAGCAGACCGGGCCCAAGGTCATCCGCGACTACATGCCGGACCAGCATCGCGAATTCTTCGCGCAGCTGCCGTTCCTGGTGGCCGGCGCGGTGGACGGGCAGGGCGATCCCTGGGCCGGCGTGCTGGAGGGGCCGCCCGGCTTCGCGGTTTCGCCCGATCCGCGCGTGCTGCGCGTCTGCGCCACGCCCGACGCCGACGATCCGCTGCTGGCCGGCCTGGGACCGGACCGGCCGGTGGGCGTGCTGGGCATCGAGCTGCACACGCGCCGGCGCAACCGGGTCAACGGCCGCATTTCGGCCTGGGACGGCAAGCGTTTCGAGATCGCGGTGGCGCAGTCCTTCGGCAACTGTCCCAAGTACATACAGGCCCGCGATTTCCATTTCTCGCGTTCGCCGGCGCTGCGTTTCGCCGGCGCGCCGCGCGAGCGCGACGGGCTGGACGCCGCCGCCCGCGCGCTGATCGCGCGGTCCGACACCCTGTTCGTGGCCAGCTACGCCGACGCCGGCGAGCGCGCCGTGGACGTGTCGCACCGCGGCGGCAAGCCGGGCTTCGTGCGGGTGGAGGGCAATGTGCTGACCATTCCGGATTTCTCGGGCAACCGCTACTTCAACACCTTGGGCAACATGGTGCTGAACCCGCGCGCCGGGCTGCTGTTCATCGACTTCGAGCGCGGCGACGTGCTGCAGCTGGCCGGGCGTGCGGAAGTGATCCTGGACAGCCCCGAGATCGCGCGGTTCGAGGGCGCCGAACGGCTGTGGCGGGTGCACGCGCGCCGCGTGGCGTTCCGTCCGGGCGCGCTGGCGCTGCGCTGGCGTTTCGAGGCCTATTCGCCGGCCTCTCTGGCGACCGGGCAGTGGGCCGGATCCTAGGGGTCCGTCTTCTGCACCACGGTGTCTTCCGGGCCGACCGGGCGGCCGTCCTGCGCGCGCACTTCCAGCCGGCGCACGGGCTGGCCGCGCTTGCGGTCGATCAGCAGCGAGTGGGGCTCGGCGGGGCCGTAATAGTGGTCTTCGCCCCATTGGCGCAGGCCGACGATCACCGGGAACAGCGCACGGCCCTTTTCCGTGAGCACGTATTCCTGGTAGGCGCTGCCGTCGGAGGCGGGGGCCGCGGCCAGGATGCCGTGCGCGGTCAGCGTGCGCAGGCGGTCGCTGAGGATGTTCTTGGCCACGCCCAGGCTTTTCTGGAATTCGCCGAAGCGGCGCAGCCCGTCGAAGGCGTCGCGCACGATCAATAGCGACCACCAGTCGCCGATGGCGTCCAGGGAGCGCGCCACCGGGCAGGCGGCGCCTTCGAAACTCGTGCGTTTGACCATGCCGATTCCTCGCGCAGGAAAAATAATGGTTGCATTATAAAACCTTGAATCCTAGTATTTTGGTTTTGTAATGAAACCAAAAGGAATCGCCATGTCCGACGACTCTCCCATGCCGCGTTCGCTGGTGCTGCTGCTTGCGGTGGCCTGCGCCCTGAGCGTGGCCAACGTGTATTACGCGCAGCCGCTGCTGGACGCCATCGGCCGCGAGTTCGGCCTGTCCGAGGCGGCGGTGGGCGTGGTGGTGACGGCCACGCAGCTGGGCTGCGCGCTGGCGCTGCTGTTCGTGGTGCCGCTGGGCGACCTGCTGGACCGCCGTCGCCTGATGATCGGCCAGCTCGGGCTGCTGGTGCTGGCGCTGGCGGCCGTGGCGGTCGCGCCCGCCGCGCCCTGGCTGCTGGCCGGCATGGTCGCGCTGGGCCTGCTGGGCACGGCGATGACGCAGGGCCTGCTGGCGCTGTCGGCGGCGCTGGCCGCGCCGGGCGAACGCGGCCGCGTGGTCGGGGCCGCGCAGGGCGGCGTGGTGACCGGGCTGTTGCTGGCCCGGGTGCTGGCCGGCGTGGTGGCCGACGCCTGGGGCTGGCGCGCGGTGTACCTGGTGTCGGCCGCGCTGGCGGCGGCGCTTGCGGTGGTGCTGGCCTATCGCCTGCCGCGCCGCCGCCTGCCCACGGTGGACCTGGGCTACTGGGCGCTGCTGCGTTCGCTCTACGACTTGCTCGCGTCAGAGCGCGTGCTGCGCGTGCGCGGCACGATCGCGATGCTGATGTTCGCCGCCTTCAGCGCGTTCTGGACCGCGCTGGTGCTGCCCTTGAGCGCGCCGCCCCATTCGCTGACGCATACGGCGGTGGGCGCCTTCGGGCTGGTGGGCGCGGTCGGCGTGCTGATGGCCGCCGGCGCCGGCCGGCTGGCCGATCGCGGGCTGGGCGAGCGCACCACGGCGGCGGGCCTGGCGCTGTTGTGCCTGTCGTGGGCGCCGATCGCATTGCTGGAACACAGCCTGTGGCTGCTGGCGCTGGGCGTGCTGGTCCTGGACGTGGCCTTGCAGGCGCTGCACGTCACCAACCAGGCCATGATTTTCGGCATCAGCGCCCAGGCGCACAGCCGCCTGGTGGGCGGCTACATGATGTTCTACGCCGCCGGCAGCGGCCTGGGCTCGATCGCCTCGACCGCGGTATACGCGCAGGCCGGATGGCCGGGCGTCTGCGCGCTGGGCGCGGCGATCAGCCTGGCGGCGCTGGCGTTCTGGGCGCTGACGCTGCCGCGCCGCGCAAAGGCGCGGGATGTGAGGTGTGATGTGGGTGATGTGTATGATGCGTGATGCGGGTAGGATGGGTGCAGCGCGAGAATCCTTGAAGAAGAACGCGGACACCCAGCGCGCGAAACCCATCAGGCGGCGATAGCCGCCGTTTTTCGCGGCAAGCAAACGCCGGCTATCGCACGCTCGAGCGGCAGGCCATACACACCCCAATCAAGGCATCGCGTAATCCTTCGACCCCAGCACCACCGCCGCCAGCCCCGGCGCCTGGCTCAGCTTGTGCAGCGCATAGCATTGCGCGGTGGCGATCTTGGCGTCGTGGAACGCCGGGTCTTCGTCGCGGTGCGCCAGGCTGGCGAGCAGGGCGCGCGCCATCTGCCAGCCGGCCAGGGTGGTGCCGGCCAGCAGCAGGTAGGGCACGGCGGCGCCGAACACCGCGTTGGGATGGCTGGCGGCGTTGGCCAGCACGAAATCGACGGCGTCGGACAGCGCCGCGCTGGCCCGGCGCAGGGGCGCGAGCATGCGGGCCGCGGCGGGATCGCCGCTGGCTTCCAGCGCCGCTTCGGTCTGGCGGACTTCGGCCAGCAGGGCGCGGGCGACGGCGCCGCCGTCGCGCAGGGTCTTGCGGCCCACCAGGTCGTTGGCCTGGATCGCGGTGGTGCCTTCGTAGATGGTGAGGATGCGGGCGTCGCGGTAGTACTGCGCGGCGCCGGTTTCCTCGATGAAGCCCATGCCGCCATGCACCTGCACGCCGAGGCTGGCCACGTCGATCGACATCTCGGTGCACCAGCCCTTGACGATGGGAACCAGGAATTCCTGGACCGCCAGGTGGCGCTTGCGCGCTTCGGCGTCGGGGCTGGCGTGGGCCAGGTCGGCATGGCCGGCGGTGACGTAGGCCAGCGCGCGGCCGGCCTCGGTCAGCGCGCGCATGGTGCCCAGCATGCGGCGCACGTCGGGGTGCTGGATGATGGGCACGGCCTCGCGCGAGGAGCCGTCCACCGGCCGGCTCTGCACGCGTTCGGCGGCATAGGCCAGCGCATGCTGGTAGGCGCGGTCGGCGACGGCGATGCCCTGCACGCCGACGGCGTAGCGGGCGGCGTTCATCATGATGAACATGGCGTCCAGGCCGCGGTTTTCCTGGCCCACCAGATAGCCCACCGCGCCGCCGGCGTCGCCGAACTGCAGGGTCGCGGTGGGGCTGGCCTTGATGCCCAGCTTGTGCTCGATCGACACGCATTGCACGTCGTTGCGCGCGCCCAGCGTGCCGTCCTCGTTGACCAGGAACTTGGGCACCAGGAAAAGCGAAATGCCCTTGACCCCTTCGGGCGCGTCGGGCAGGCGGGCCAGCACCAGGTGCACGATGTTCTCGGCGAGATCATGTTCGCCATAGGTGATGAAGATCTTGGTGCCGGAAATCCGGTAGGTGCCGTCGTCCGCGGGCTGCGCGCGAGAGCGGATCATGGCCAGGTCGGAGCCGGCCTGCGGCTCGGTCAGGTTCATGGTCCCGGTCCAGCGGCCTTCGATCATGGGGCCGATGTAGCGCTCGCGCAGCTCGGGCGAGCCGGCGGTCAGCAGCGCCTCGATCGCGCCGTTGGTCAGCAGCGGGCACAGCGCGAAAGACAGGTTGGCGGCGTTGAGCATCTCGGAGCAGGGCGAGCCCAGCAGCCCCGGCAGGCCCTGGCCGCCGTACTCGACCGGATGGGTCATGCCCTGCCAGCCGGCTTCGGCGTACTGGCGGAAGGCCTGCTTGAAGCCGGGCGAGGTGGTCACCGCGCCATCGCGCCAGGCGCTGGGCTCGCGGTCGGCCGGCTGGTTCAGCGGCGCCAGCACGTCGCCGGCGTAGCGCGCGGATTCCTCCAGCACGGCCTGCACGGTGTCGGGCGTGGCTTCCTCGAAGCCGGGCAGGGCGGCCACCTGGGGCAGGCCGGCCAGGCGGTTCAGCACGAACAGCATGTCTTTCACGGGGGCTTGGTACGTCATTGCGTTGGCGCTCCTGGATGGGGTGTGGTCAGGCCGTCTTGCCCGGGGCGGCCAGGTCGATGGCCGAGGTCGCGCCCACGGCGGCGCGCAGTTCGAACTTCTGGATCTTGCCGGTGGAGGTCTTGGGCAGTTCGCCGAAGCGCACCGCGCGCGGGACCTTGAAGCCCGGCAGCAGGCTTCTGCAATGCGCGATGATTTCCTCGGCGGTGGCGCTGCAGCCGGGCTTGAGCTCGATGAAGGCGCACGGGGTTTCGCCCCACTTGGGATCGGGCATGGCCACCACCGCGGCCGCCGCCACCGCGGGATGGCGGTAGAGCGCGTCCTCGACTTCGATGCTGGAGATGTTCTCGCCGCCCGAGATGATGATGTCCTTGCTGCGGTCCTTGATGCGGACGTAGCCGTCGGCCGTCATCACGCCGAGGTCGCCGGTGTGGAACCAGCCGCCGGCGAACGCGGCGTCGGTGGCGCGCTCGTTCTTCAGGTAGCCCTTCATGCAGATGTTGCCGCGGAACATGACTTCGCCCACGGTCTGCTCGTCGGGCGGCACCGGTTCCATGGTTTCCGGGTCGCGCACCGACACGCCGGCCTGCAGGTGGTAGCGCACGCCCTGGCGGGCGGTGAGCAGCGCGCGCTGCTCGTCTTCCAGCGCGTCCCAGGCGTCCTGGCGCGCGCACACGGCCGCCGGGCCGTAGACCTCGGTCAGGCCGTAGACGTGGGTCAGCTCGAAACCGATGTCGCGCATCTTGGCGATGACGGCCGGCGCCGGCGCCGCGCCGGCGACCATGGTGCGCACGGTGTGCCGGATGCCCGCCCGCATTTCGGCCGGCGCGTTGGCCAGCGCGCTTTGCACGATGGGCGCGCCGCAGTAATGGGTCACGCCTTCGTCGCGGATCAGGTCGAACACCATCTTGGGGTCGACCTTGCGCAGACAGACGTTGACGCCCGCGCGCGCGGCCACCGTCCACGGGAAACACCAGCCGTTGCAATGGAACATGGGCAGGGTCCACAGATAGACCGGATGCTTGGGCATGTCCCATTCGAGGATGTTGCTGACCGCGTTGAGATAGGCGCCGCGGTAGTGGTAGACCACGCCCTTGGGATCGCCGGTGGTGCCGGACGTGTAGTTCAGCGCGATGGCGTCCCATTCGTCGGCCGGCGGCTGCCAGTCGTAGCGCGCCGGCGCGGCGGCCAGGAAGTCTTCGTAGTCGATCGCGCCGGGCAGGGCGGCGGGCGCGCTCTCCAGGTCGTGCACCGAAATCAGTTTCAGGTGGGGATACTCGGCCACGGCGCGGCGCGCGACCTCGGCGTATTCCGTGTCCACGATCAGCGCCCGGGCCTCGCCGTGGCCCAGCATGAACAGCACGCTGGGAATGTCCAGCCGCGTGTTCAGGGTGTTGAGCACCGCGCCCAGCATGGGCACGCCGAAGTGGGCCTCGACCATGGCGGGGATGTTGGGCAGCATGACCGCGACCGTATCGCCGCGCCGCACGCCGGCCTGCTCCAGCGCGCCGGCCAGGCGCTGCGCGCGCTCGTAGGTCTGGGCCCAGTTGCGCCGCACCTTGCCGTGGACCACGGCCAGGCGCTGCCCATACACTTCGGCGGCGCGGGCGATGAAATCCACCGGCGTCAGGGGCGTGTAATTGGCCTCGCGGCGCGCGAGGCCGTGCTCGTACATGCTGCTCATGCTTGTCTCCTGTCGGATGCGGAAGGCACCCGGATATTCTTTGCGCGGAGGGCGTTTGTTCCGCGTCGCTTGCTAGAGCTTATCGGCGGCCGGAAAATGCAGTCTGTCACCTGCATGACAGACCCATCCCGAGTTTTACACGGATCTTCCCATGTCCGACGTTTCAAACATCGTTTCCGCCGAAGAACCGGCGCCGTTGTTCGCCGCCTGCGCCTGGTTCGGCGCGCTGCAGGCCGAACACCAGGAGCTGGTCCTGGCGAGCTCGCGCGCCGAGCGCGTGGACGCCGGCGCCTGGATCGCGCGGCGCAACGCGCCCTCGGATTACTGGCTGGGCGTGCATACGGGCCTGCTCAAACTGGCCATCTACAACGAGTCGGGGCGCAGCTGTACGTTTTCGGGCGTGCCGCCGGGCGGCTGGTTCGGCGAGGGCAGCGTGATCAAGCGCGAATTGCGCAAGTACGACGTGGTGGCCATCCAGCCCTCGCTGGTGCTGCTGGTGCCGGCGGCGACCTTCCATGCGCTGCTGGCGGCCAGCCTGCCGTTTTCGCATTTCGTCATCGGCCAGCTGAACGACCGCATGGGCGAATTCATCGCCTCCATCCAGAACCACCGCCTGCTGGACGCGGACGCGCGGGTGGCGCAGTCGCTGGCGCAGTTGTTCAATCCGCGGCTGTATCCGTCCACCGACCTGACCCTGGCGATTTCGCAGGAGGAGCTGGGCTATCTCACCGGCCTGTCGCGCCAGCGGGTCAACCAGGCGCTGCAGGCCCTGGCCGACCAGGACATGCTGGCGCTGGCCTACAACCAGATCAAGGTGCTGGACCTGGAGCGCCTGCGCCAGTACGGGCTGGAGCAGATCTGAGCGCGCGGGCCAGCGCGGCGCGCGCCAGGATGCGGGTGGAGTCCAGCGTGGGCAGCGCGCAATTGGCGTCGTCCAGCACCAGCGGCAGTTCGGTGCAGCCCAGCACCACGGCGTCGCAGCCGGCCGCGCGCAGGCGCTCGACCACGGCTTGCAGCCGCGCCACCGATTCGGGCTTGAAGACGCCGTACACCAGTTCGTCCATGATGATGCGGCCCACCAGCGCGCGGTCCTGCGGTTCGGGGCGCAGCCATTGCAGCCCGCGTTCGGCCAGCTTGTCCGGGTAGACCTCGCTGTCGGCCAGCCAGCGCGTGCCCAGGATGCCGAGGCGGCGGTGGCCGCGCGCCTGCGCCTGGGCGGCGACTTCCGCGGCGATGTGCAGCCAGGGCAGCGGCGAGCGCGCCAATATCGGGTCCAGCGCCTGGTGGATGGTGTTGTCCGGGCAGATCAGGAAATCGGCGCCGGCGCGCGCCAGCTTGTGCGCCGAGGACAGCATCAGCGCGCCCACGCCGTCCAGGTCGCCGCGGTCCAGGCAGGCCACGTAGTCGGCCAGCGAATGCGTATGCAGCGAGATCTCGGGGTGCGCGTGCGGACCCAGGCGCTGCGCGCCTTCGGCGCACAGCGTGCGATAGCACAGCGCCGCGCCTTCGGCCGAGCAGGCCACGATGCCAATATGCAAGGGGGCGGGGTTGTCGCTTGCGGTCACCATGCGGTCGGCTCCTTGTAGAGGGACGGGAAGAGGCTGCGCCATCGTAAATGGCGCAGAAGGGTAGAAATGACCTTTAAGGAGTTATTTATACCCTTATGTGTCACGGTAAAAAAAACCTGATAAATCACAATCCATTGATTTAAAGGGAAATTTTTCTGGCACGGAATTCGCATATAGGAGCGTACCCAAAAACCGCAACACTGGAGGGCGTTCCCATCATGGGTCCGTATCGGAAATTATGGTTCACGCTGATCGCCGTGCTGACGATCACATTCGCACTGCTGGGTTTCTATGGCGGCGAAGTCTACCGAAAGGCGCCGCCGATCCCCGGCCAGGTGGTGTCGGCCGACGGCACCCGCCTGTTCGGCCGTGACGACATCCTGGACGGCCAGACCGCCTGGCAATCGATCGGCGGCATGCAGCTGGGATCGATCTGGGGGCACGGCGCCTATCAGGCGCCCGACTGGACGGCCGACTGGCTGCACCGCGAACTGACGGCCTGGCTGGACCTGGCCGCGCGCGACGCGCACGGCAAGGACTACGCGCAGTTGTCCACGCCCGAGCAGGCCGCGCTGCGCGAGGCCCTGAAGGCCGAATACCGCGGCAACGGCACCGACGCCGCGACCGACACGCTCACGGTCAGTCCGCGCCGCGCGCGGGCGATGGCGCAGACGGCGGCCTACTACGACCTGCTGTTCTCCGACGCGCCGTCGCAGCATCGCACCCGCGAAAGCTACGCCATGAAGGAAAACACCCTGCCCGATCCGGCGCGGCGCGCGCAGCTCACGCAGTTCTTCTTCTGGACCGCGTGGGCCGCGGCGACCGAGCGCCCGGGCCAGGACGTCACCTACACCAACAACTGGCCGCACGAGCCGCTGATCGGCAACACGCCCAGCACCGAGAACATTGTCTGGTCCATCGTCAGCGTGGTGGTGCTGCTGGCCGGCATCGGCCTGCTGGTGTGGGCCTGGGCCTTCCTGCGCGGCGAGGAAGAGCCGGAACCCGAGGCGCCCGCCAAGGATCCGTTGACCAGCTTCGCGCTCACGCCCTCGCAGCGGGCGCTGGGCAAGTACGTGTTCCTGGTCGCGGCGCTGTTCGGGTTCCAGGTGCTTCTGGGCGGCTTCACCGCGCACTACACCGTCGAAGGGCAGAAGTTCTACGGCGTCGACCTGTCGCAGTGGTTCCCATACTCGCTGGTGCGCACCTGGCACATCCAGAGCGCGCTGTTCTGGATCGCCAGCGGCTTCCTGGCGGCCGGCCTGTTCCTGGCGCCGGTGATCAACGGCGGGCGCGATCCCAAGTACCAGAAGCTGGGCGTCGACATCCTGTTCTGGGCGCTGGTGGTCGTGGTGGTCGGTTCGTACATCGGCAATTACCTGGCGATCGCCCAGATCATGCCGCCGAACCTGAACTTCTGGCTGGGCCATCAGGGCTATGAGTACGTGGACCTTGGCCGCCTGTGGCAGATCGGCAAGTACGTGGGCCTGTGCTTCTGGCTGGTGCTGATGCTGCGCGGCATCGTGCCGGCGCTGCGCACCAAGGGCACCGACAAGAACCTGCTGGCGCTGCTGACCGCGTCGACGGGCGCCATCGGCCTGTTCTACGGCGCCGGCTTCTTCTACGGCGAGCGCACCCACCTGACGATCATGGAATACTGGCGCTGGTGGATCGTGCACCTGTGGGTCGAGGGCTTCTTCGAAGTCTTCGCCACCACCGCGCTGGCCTTCATCTTCTCGACCATGGGCCTGGTGTCGCGCCGCATGGCCACCACCGCCAGCCTGGCCTCGGCCTCGCTGTTCATGCTGGGCGGCGTGCCAGGCACCTTCCACCACCTGTATTTCGCCGGCGCCACCACGCCGGTGATGGCGGTGGGCGCGAGCTTCTCGGCGCTGGAAGTGGTGCCGCTGATCGTGCTGGGCCACGAGGCCTGGGAAAACTGGCGCCTGAAGTCGCGCGCGCCGTGGATGAACAACCTGAAGTGGCCGCTGATGTGCTTTGTCGCGGTGGCCTTCTGGAACATGCTGGGCGCGGGCGTATTCGGCTTCATGATCAACCCGCCGGTGTCGCTGTTCTACATCCAGGGCCTGAACACCACGCCGGTCCACGCGCACGCCGCGCTGTTCGGGGTGTACGGCTTCCTGGCGCTGGGCTTCACGCTCATGGTGCTGCGCTACATCCGTCCGCACTACACGCTCAACCCCGGCCTGATGAAGCTGGCGTTCTGGGGGCTGAACATCGGCCTGGCGCTGATGATCTTCACCAGCCTGCTGCCGATCGGACTGATCCAGTTCCAGGCCAGCGTGAGCGAGGGCATGTGGTACGCGCGCAGCGAAGCCTTCATGCAGCAGGAGATCCTGCAGAACCTGCGCTGGGGCCGCACCTTCGGCGACGTGGTGTTCCTGCTGGGCGCGCTGGCGATGGTGGTGCAGGTCATCCTGGGCCTGCTCAGCGGCCGCGCCGTGCCCAACGAGCCGCGGCTGCAGGCCCGTCCGGCCCGCGGCTGATCCCGGTTCGCCGCCCTCATTGCGCCAGCGCAAAGAGGGCGGCGGCGGGAGCCGGTCCAATAGATCCAGGTCCCGGGGCGTCCCGCCCCGGAACGCAACCGGAGCCTCATCCGTGCGCAGCCTGTCGATCGCCGCAATCCTCTTGTCGTTGACCGCATGCGGGCCCGCAGACCGGGCCCCTGCGTCCTTGCCGCAGGTGCTGCGGCTGCCGGCCGGCGAAGTGTCGTACCGGCCTTCCGACACGACGCTGCGCGGCGGCTATCCGGTGACCCCGGCGCCGCTGACGGCGCGTTTTCCGCGCGGGCTGTCCATCATGAAACACCAGGTCAGCCAGGCCGAATACGCGGCCTGCGTGAAGGCGGGCGGCTGCAAGCCGCTGGACGGCGCGCATCGAGGCGCGGGCGCGCCTGACATGCCGGCGGTGGGCGTCAGCTGGACCGATGCGTCGGCGTATGCGGCCTGGCTGTCGGCGCGCACCGGGCGGCGCTGGCGCCTGCCCACCTATCCGGAATGGGTCTACGCGGCCGGCGAAGCCTTTCGCGAGCAGGCCGCGCTGCCCGACGCCGGCGACGATCCCGCCCAGCGCTGGCTGGCCGAATACGACGCGCAGAGCAACCGCCAGCGGGAGGACGCCGAGGTGCGCGCGTTCGGCGCCTACGGCGTGAACGCAAGCGGCCTGATGGACATGGCCGGCAGCGTGTGGGACTGGACCAGCGACTGCCATGCGGTGCGGGTCCTGGACGCGCCGGCCGGCGAGGCCGACGGCGGCCGCAACTGCGGCATCCGGATCGCGGCCGGGCGCCACGTGGCCTACCTGCCGGACTTCATCCGCGATCCCAAGAGCGGGGCCTGCTCGGTCGGCCTGCCGCCGGCCAACCTGGGCCTGAGGCTGGTGCTGGACGAGGCTGCCGTCGCGGGCTGATGTTGGAGTTTTGCTGCGAAACCCGGCGGCTGGGGCCGCCTGATGGGTTACGCGCGTTCGAGATAGGCGTCCTCGCTCAAGAACGCTCGCGCTGCACCCATCCTACGGCGCTGCGCGGGCGGCGGCTCGGCCGGCGGCGGGCCGTCCAGGCAGGAAGTACAGCCCGAACAATCGGGCGCGGCCTGGGCGTCGCTGCAGACGCGCGCCAGCGCGGCCGGCGAGCGCAGCACGATGCGCTTGCGGCTGCCGTCGACGATCCCGCGCTGGCGCCAGTCGCTCAGCAGGCGGCTGACGGTGTGCAGCGTGGTGCCCGTCATTTCCGCGATGTCCTGGCGCGTGATCGGAAAACTAATGCCGATGCCGCCGGCGGTGGGCTGGCCGGCGCTTTCCACCAGGCGCAACAGCGTGCGCGCCACGCGCTGCTCGACCTCGTCGGTGGACAGTTCCTGGATGCGCAGGTGCGCGTCCTGCAGGCGCTGGCCCATGGTCTGCAGCGCCATCGCGCCGAGCTGCGGATGGTTGCCCACGAAACGCTCCCACAACTCGTCCGGCCAGGCCAGGCACACGCTTTCCAGCACGGCCTGCACGGTGGCGGGATAGCGCGATTGGCGCATGGCGCGGGCCAGTCCGAACATGTCGCCCGGGTTGACGTAGCGCACCACCACCTGTTCGCCGTCGGCGGTGATCTGCGCCACTTTCAGCCGGCCGCTGAGCAGCACGAAGAAGTGCGAGGCGATGCCGCCCTGGCGGTAGGCGGCGGCGCCGGCGACCAGCCGGCAAGGCTGGGCGCCGCGCAACGCGGACTTCAATTGCGCATCGGAAAGAGGCTTGAAGATCTCCAGGTTGCGCAGCAGCGCGTGACAAAGCGGGGAAGGCATGGCGGTCCTAGAAAACGGGGGGAGACGGACGAATCTCCATGGCTTCATGTTGACACCGCAGTCCCGCGCTGACAATGCGCCCGGCGCGCGCGCCCGCCTTCGAGTTTGCGCTACAGCAAAGAACGGCGCCTGCGTCGGTTCTTCAATAGGGGTGCCGGCTTT
This sequence comes from Achromobacter sp. MUI-25009338, assembly GCF_057359325.1. Taxonomy (NCBI): domain Bacteria; kingdom Pseudomonadati; phylum Pseudomonadota; class Betaproteobacteria; order Burkholderiales; family Alcaligenaceae; genus Achromobacter; species Achromobacter sp. MUI-25009338. The sequence goes on along the minus strand of NZ_CM170627.1, from coordinate 3,586,004 downwards.
CCCGGCGATTGAAGAACTGGATAAGGAGCTGGATATGAACGCACTACGGCCCCCCTTGCTGGCTGCGGCGCTGGCTTTCACGCTGGCCGCGACGGCCGTGTTCGCGCAGGATGCCGACAAGCTGCCGCGCGCCAAGGTCACGCTGGTCGCCCCGCCGATGGTCCACCCGCACGAGCAGGTCGCGACGTCGGGCCCGAAAGTGGTCGAATTCGAAATGAGCATCGAGGAAAAGAAGATGGTCATCGACGACAAGGGCACCACGCTTCAGGCCATGACGTTCAACGGGTCCATGCCCGGCCCGACGCTGGTGGTGCACGAGGGCGACTACGTCGAGCTGACGCTGATCAACCCCGCCACCAACGCCATGCGCCACAACGTGGACTTCCACGCCGCCACCGGCGCGCTGGGCGGCGCCAAGCTGACCAACGTCGATCCGGGCCAGCAGGCCACGCTGCGCTTCAAGGCCGACCGGACCGGCACCTTCGTGTACCACTGCGCGCCCGAAGGCATGGTGCCGTGGCACGTGGTGGCCGGCATGAGCGGCGTGCTGATGGTGCTGCCGCGCGACGGCCTGAAAGACCCGGAAGGCAAGCCGCTGCGCTACGACCGCGTCTACACGATAGGCGAATTCGACCTCTACATCCCCAAGGACGAAAACGGCAAGTACAAGGACTACGCCACGCTGGTGGAAAGCTACGCCGACACGGTCGAGGTGATGCGCACGCTTACGCCGTCGCACATCGTGTTCAACGGCAAGGTGGGCGCGCTGACCGGGGCCAACGCGCTGCAGGCCAAGGTCGGCGAAACCGTGATGCTGATCCATTCGCAGGCCAACCGCGACACGCGTCCGCATCTGATCGGCGGCCACGGCGACTGGGTCTGGGAAACCGGCAAGTTCGCCAATCCGCCGCAGCGTGACCTGGAGACCTGGTTCATCCGCGGCGGCTCGGCGGGCGCGGCGCTCTACACCTTCAAGCAGCCGGGCGTGTACGCCTACCTGAACCACAACCTGATCGAAGCCTTCGAGCTGGGGGCGGCCGGCCACATCAAGGTCGAGGGCAAGTGGAACGACGACCTGATGAAGCAGATCAAGGCTCCGGGCCCGATCCCGCGCTGAACGTCCGGGGCCGGGCGCCCGCGTCCGGCCTTCACCCCCAGAGATCTTCCGACGGAGCTTTGCCATGTCCACATTACGACGCATTCTGCTGGCGGCCGCACTGGCCGGCCTGCCGGCTTCATGGGCGCAGGCGGAAACCTCGGCCACCGTCCATGCGGCCGGCGAAAAAGTCTACAAATCCGCCTGTTTCGTGTGCCACGCCAGCGGCGTGGCCAACGCGCCCAGGCTGGGCGACAAGCAGGCCTGGTCGCCGCTCATCGCCCAGGGCGCCGACGCGCTGGTGGCGACGGTCATGAAGGGCAAGGGCGCCATGCCGCCGCGCGGCGGCTCGTCGGCCGACGAGGCCGCGCTGCGCGCCGCCGTGGAGTTCATGATGGCCGCCGCACAATAGGGACGCAGGACGCATCGGCCCGCCGCGTGGTGTTAAATACGGTTTTCCCAGACACAGAACGCGCGGTCCTGCGGCGGCGCGAAGGAAACATCATGGCATTTGATTTCGACTTGTTTGTGATCGGCGCGGGGTCGGGCGGCGTGCGCGCGGCGCGTTTCGCGGCCGGTTTCGGGGCGCGCGTGGCGGTGGCGGAAAGCCGCTACCTGGGCGGCACCTGCGTGAACGTGGGATGCGTGCCCAAGAAGCTGCTGGTCTACGGCGCCCATTTCAGCGAAGACTTCGAACAGGCCCGGGGCTTCGGCTGGAACGCCGGCGAACCCGCGTTCGACTGGCCCACCCTGATCGCCAACAAGAATCGTGAAATCGAGCGTCTCAATGGCATCTACCGCAACCTGCTGGTCAACAGCGGCGTGACGCTGCTGGAAGGGCATGCCCGCATCCAGGACCCGCACACGGTCGAAGTCAACGGCAAGACCTACAGCGCCGCCCACATCCTGGTGGCCACGGGCGGCTGGCCCCAGGTGCCGGACATTCCGGGCAAGGAACATGCCATCACCTCGAACGAGGCCTTTTTCCTCGAGGCGCTGCCGCGCCGCGTGCTGGTGGTGGGCGGCGGCTACATCGCGGTGGAATTCGCCTCGATCTTCAACGGCATGGGCGCGCAGACCGTGCAGGCCTATCGCGGCCCGCTGTTCCTGCGCGGCTTCGACCAGGGCGTGCGCGAGCACCTGCGCGACGAGCTGGAGAAAAAAGGCGTGGACCTGCGTTTCAACGCCGAGGTCGCGCGCATCGACAAGCGGGCCGACGGCACGCTGGCCGCCACGCTCAAGGACGGCTCGGTGATCGAGACCGATTGCGTGTTCTACGCCACCGGCCGGCGCCCCATGCTGGACAACCTGGGGCTGGAGAACACCGCCGTCAGGCTCAAGGACGACGGCTTCATCCAGGTGGATGACGAGTACCGTACCGCCGAGCCTTCCATCCTGGCCATCGGCGACGTGATCGGCCGCGTGCCGCTGACGCCGGTGGCGCTGGCCGAGGGCATGGCGGTGGCGCGGCGCCTGTTCCGTCCGGAGGAATACCGCAAGGTGGATTACCAGCTGATCCCGACCGCGGTGTTCAGCCTGCCCAACATCGGCACGGTGGGCATGACGACCGAAGAGGCCCGCGCCGCCGGCCACCGGATCAAGCTGTTCGAAAGCCGCTTCCGTCCCATGAAGCTGACCCTGACCGAGTCGCAGGAAAAGACGCTGATGAAGCTGATCGTCGACGCCGACACCGACCGCGTGCTGGGCGTGCACATGGTGGGCCCGGACGCCGGCGAGATCATCCAGGGCATCGCGGTGGCGCTGAAGGCCGGCGCGACCAAGCAGGTGTTCGACGAAACCATCGGCATCCATCCCACGGCCGCCGAGGAATTCGTGACCCTGCGCACGCCGGTCGCGCAATAAGCCTACAAGCGCTCGATCAGGGCGCGCGCCGCCGCCGGCGCGCGTTCCTTGGCGCCGTTGATGAAAAAGGCGTAGACGTCGCGCGGCTGCGCCGCGGCCCCGGCCGGCTCGCCGGCCCGCGGCAGGTCGGCGGGCCGCGCGCCGCCGGCCCAGGTCTGCAACCGCGCGGCCCAGGCGTCCAGCGCCTTGGGCGCGTAGCCGGCCTTGAAGCCGGCGCTGGCGCGCATCAGCCGCGCGTACACGAAATCGGCCGTGCAATCGGCCATCGAGGGGTAGTCCTCGCTGTCCGTGTACACGGTGGCGGCGCGGTGGCGGCGCGCCAGCCTCAGGTAGTCCTCGCACAGGAAGCTGGGGTGGCGCACGTCCAGCACGTGGCGCAGCGCCAGCCCGTCCACCCGCTCCGGCAGCAGTTCCAGGAAAGCGCCGAAGTCTTCGGCGTCGAAGGTCTTGGTCGGCGCGAACTGCCAGACGATGGGGCCCAGCTTGGGGCCGAGCTCGGCGATGCCGCTGTGCACGAAGCGCTCGACCGAATCCTTGGCGCCCGCCAGCTGCCGGCGGTTGGTCGCGTAGCGCGAGGCCTTCAGCGTGAACACGAAGCCGTTCGGGGTGGCGTCGCGCCACTTGGCGAAGGTGGCGGGCTTCTGGCTGCTGTAGTAGGTGCCGTTGACTTCGATGGCGGTGAGCTGGCGGCTGGCGTATTCCAGCTCCTGCGCGTGGGGCAGGTCTTCGGGGTAGAAGACGCCGCGCCAGGCGGGGTAGGTCCAGCCGCCTATGCCGACGCGGATCGCGCCGGCGCGGTGTTGTGGGGACATTCCGGACGCTCCAGGGAAAACCGACCGCTCAACTGTATCGCCGGCGCCACTGGCGCGTAAACGCCCCGCGGGAAAGTTTCTGTTGCGCCACCGTTTTGCGCTAAGGTGTCTGTCTACGCTCCCCACTTGCCGCTCCATCATGCCAGATCTCGCCCATTTCCTGACTTTCGCCCTGGTGGCCCTGGGCATGGTGCTCACCCCCGGGCCGAACATGATCTACCTGGTGTCGCGCTCGATCTCGCAGGGCGCCCAGGCCGGCCTGATCTCGCTGGGCGGCGTGGCGGTCGGCTTCGTCTTCTATGTATGCTGCGCCGCCTTCGGCATCACGGCGCTGCTGATGGCCGTGCCTTACGCCTACGACGCGCTGCGCATCGGCGGCGCGCTGTACCTGCTGTACATGGCGTGGCAGGCGCTGCGCCCCGGCGGACGCTCGCCGTTCCAGGTGCGCGAACTGCCCAGGAGCAGCCCGCGCACGCTGTTCATGATGGGGCTGCTGACCAATCTGCTCAATCCCAAGATCGCCATCATGTACGTATCGCTGCTGCCGCAGTTCATCCAGCCCGAGCGCGGCAGCGTGTTCGCGCAGTCGCTGGCGCTGGGCATGACCCAGGTCGCCATCAGCCTTTCGGTCAACGCCCTCATCGCGATCATGGCCGGCTCCATCGCCGGCTTCCTGGCCGGCCGTCCGCTGTGGATGGCGGCGCAGCGCTGGCTGATGGGCACCGTGCTGGCCGGACTGGCCGTGCGCATGCTGACGGACGCGCGGCGCTGATGGGGGCCGGCGACGGATTCTTCGCTTCGCTGGGCGGGATGCTCGGCGAAGCCCTGCGCAGCATCGTGGCGGGGCTGAAGTGGCTGCTGGGCGGCATCGGCGGCGCGCTGGGCGATTTCTATTCGGGCCTGGCCGGCGCGATGGGCATGAGCCCGTCCGTGTTCAACCTGGTCCTGCTGGTGCTGGGGCTCATGCTGCTGTGGGCGGCGGTCAAGTCGCTGCTGCGCCGCTCCATCCTGGGCTTCGTTTTCTGGCTGTTCCTGGCCGTGCTGGTGCTGGGCGGGCTGATCAACTGAGCGGCCGGCGCCGCCCGCCGCATTCCAGCGCGACCTCGCGCAGCCGCCGCAGCAGCGCCGGAAAGCGCTCCGCGCCCGTGTTGCCGTAGCCGATCACCAGGCCGTTGTCCTGCGGCCGGGGCGACACCGCGAACGAGGACAGCGCGCTCGGGTTCATCCCCAGCGCGCGCGCCTGCCGCACGATTTCCTGGTCCGGGTACGCCGGCGGCAGCCGCACCGTCAGGTGCAGGCCGCTGTGTCCGCCCAGCACTTCGTGCTCGATCCCGAAATGGGCGGCCAGCGCGTCGCGCAGCGCCGCCTGCCGTTCCCGGTACAGCCGGCGCATGCGCCCCAGATGGCGCGAGAACTGGCCGTTTTCGATGAAGGCCGCCATGGTCAGCTGTTCGAGCCGGTGGCCGCCGCGCAGCATCTCGGCGACGGACGGCATGGCCTGCGCCGCCAGCGCCCGCGGCAGCACCAGATAGCCCAGCCGCAGGGCGGGGAACATGGTCTTGCTGAAGGTGCCCACATACAGCACGGGCGCGTCGGCCACCAGGCCCTGCATGGCCGCGATGGGTTCGCCCTGGTGGCGGAACTCGCTGTCGTAATCGTCTTCGATGATCCACGCGCCGGCCTGCCGCGCGCGCTCGATCAGGTCCAGCCGGCGGGTCAGCGACAGCACCGCGCCGGTGGGGTACTGGTGCGACGGCGTGGTCTGGATCAGCCGCGGCGGATGGTCGCGCCAGGCGCTGTCGGGGATCACGATGCCGTCGTCGTCCACGCGCAACGGCAGCATCTCCAGGTCGCCGCCGTGGAAGGCGGCCTTGGCGCCGCGGTAGCCGGGCTCTTCCAGCCAGGCGGTGTCGCCGGGGTTGGTCAGCAGCTGCACGCACAGCGCCAGCGCGCCTTGCGCGCCTTCGGTGATGACGATGCGCGAGGCGTCGCAGCGCACGCCGCGCGAGACCCGCAGGTATTGGGCGATGGCTTCGCGCAGCGCCGGTTCGCCCAGCGGATCGCCATAGCCCAGCGCGGCGGCCGGCGCGGCCTGCAGCGCGCGGTCCTGCGCGCGGCGCCAGGCGCTGGCCGGGAACTGCGTCAGCGCCGGGGTGCCGGGCGTCAGCGGCAGCGAACCGTCGTGCGCGTAGCGCGTGGACACGATGCGCGCCAGGCGCCGGGCCGTGGCCGGAACCGGGGAGGGCGGCGCGGCGGCATGGCCGGCCGCGCCGGCGGCGGCCGACAAGGGCGCGACCCGCGTTCCCTGCCGGTCGGCGATCACGAAGCCTTCGGCCGTCAGCTGCTCGTAGGCGATCAGCACGGTGTTGCGCGAGATCTCCAGCTCTTCGGCCAGGGCGCGCGACGAGGGCAGCTTGCCGCCGGCCGGCAGCTGGCCGGCCAGGATGGCCTGCTTGAGGCGCTGGATCAGCTGGCGCTGGCGCGGCAGGGCGCCGGGGCCGCGCGCCAGCGGGCTGGCGAGCAGGGCGGAGGAGGTCATCATGGCCCTATTAAAGTCCTTAGGCGTGGTGCTTTTTATCATGCCACGGTTCCGATATCGTGAGGCCATGCAGATTGCGTCCCGCCATACCGGCGGCGCGCCAACCAGGAAGAGGTCCGAATGCCCGCCCGCGTCAACGCTTTTCAGCAACCCATCGGCCCGGAAGTGCCCGGCTGGACGGCGCGCCCGCGCCCGCCCGCCACGCCGCTCTCCGGCCGCTACTGCCGGCTCGAACCGCTGTCGGCCGAGCGCCACGCGGCGGATCTGTACCAGGCCTTCAGCCGGGCGCCCGACGACAGCGACTGGACCTACATGTCGGTGGGCCCCTTCGCCGACGAGGCCGCCTACCGGGCGTTCGCCGAAAAGGTCCAGGATGGCCCCGATCCCATGCACCACGCCATCATCGACCTGCAATCGGGCCGCGCCGTCGGCACGCTGGCGCTGATGCGCATCGATCCGCCCAACGGCGTCATCGAGGTCGGCTTCGTGTCTTTCTCGCGCCAGCTCAAGCGCACCCGCATCGCCACCGAGGCGCAGTTCCTGCTGATGCGCCGCGTCTTCGACGAACTGGGCTATCGCCGCTACGAATGGAAGTGCGACAGCCTCAACGCGCCGTCGCGCGCCGCCGCCGCGCGCCTGGGCTTCGAGTTCGAAGGGGTGTTCCGCCAGGCCACGGTCTACAAGGGCCGCAGCCGCGACACGGCCTGGTTCTCCATCGTGGACGGCGAATGGCCGGCGCTGCGCGCGGCCTACGAACAGTGGCTGGGCGCGGACAACTTCGACGCCGAAGGCCGCCAGCGCCGCGGGCTGGCCGCCATGATCGCAGAGGCCCGCGCCGCGTGCGCCTGATTCCCGTCGCGCTGGCCCTGTTCTGGGGGCTGAACTGGCCGGCCGTGAAAATCGTGCTGGGCGTCGTCCCGCCCTTCACCCTGCGCCTGCTGGGGCTGGGCAGCGGCGCCTTGCTGTTGCTGCTGCTGGCGCGGGTCAAGCGGCTCGATCTGCTGCCGCCGCGCGCTTCGTGGGCGGGCATCGTGGTGGGCGGCCTGCTGGCCATCGCGGTGTTCAACCTGGCGGTGGCCTGGGCGCAGCTCAGCACCAGCACCTCGCGCGCGGCGGTGCTGACCTTCACCATGCCCATGATGTCGGCGCTGCTGGCGTGGGCGGTGCTGGGCGAACGGCTGGACCGGCGCCGCGCGCTGGCGCTCGCGCTGGGCGCGGCCGGCGTGGCCATCCTGGCATGGCCGGTGCTGCGCGCGGTCTTCGGCGGGCATGACGCGGCGGCGGCCCTGGGCCTGGCGTATCCGCTGGTGGCGGCGTTCGGCTGGGCCGCCGGCACGGTCTACCTGAAAGCGCGGCCGGTGGCCGGCCACCGCATCGTGGTCACGGCCTGGCAGCTGGTGGTGGGCGCGGGTTGCGCGCTGGCGGGCGTGCTGCTGTCCGGCGAACGCTTTCCGCTGCACGGCTGGAACGGACGCGTCGCGGGCGCGCTGACGTTTCACATCGTGCTGGGCACGGCGGTGGCCTATTGGCTCTGGTTCGTGCTGAGCGAGCGGGTCAGCGCCACGGTGGCCACGCTGACCACGCTGATGGTGCCGGTGGTGGGCGTGCTGGGCGCGATGGCGCTGGTGGGCGACCGGCCCGCCGCCATGGACTGGTGGGGCTTCGCCCTGGTGCTGGCGGGGGCGGCGCTGATCGTGCTGAACCTGGACGCGGCGCCGCGCCGGCGCCGGGCCTGATCAGCGCACGCGGCGCAGCTTCTCGCGCAGCAGCTCCGCGCCGCTGACCAGCGTGATGCCGGACAGCACCAGCGCCGCGCCCAGCACGAAGGCGGCGTCCAGCGGCTCGTCCAGGATCAGCACGCCGAAGCTCACGCCGAACAGCGGGGTCATGAAAGACAGCACCGACAGGCGCGAGGCCAGGTAGCGGCGCAGCAGCCAGAACCAGGCCAGGTAGCTGGACAGGGCCACCACCACGCACTGGAAGGCCACGCTGGCGAGCGCTTGCGGCGTGTAGCGGAAGCCGTCGTTGCCGGTGGCCGCGGCGTAGGCCAGCAGCGCCACCGCCGCCACCGCCATCTGGTAGAGCAGGGTCTTGGCGGGCGCGGCCTCGGACAGCGAGGTCTTGCGGATCGCCACGGTGGTGGCGCCCCACAGCAGGCCGGCGAGCAGGCCCATCGCGTCGCCCAGCAGCATGTCGGGCGCGCCGGCCTGGCCTTCGGGGCGGCCCTTGCCCAGGAACGCGATGGCGATGCCGCAGAACGCGATCGCCACGCCCAGCCACTGCAGCGGCTTCATGCGCTCTTCGGGCAGCAGCCAGTGCAGCCCGAGCGCGGCGAAGATGGGCGCGGTGTACAGGAACACGGACATGTGCGAGGCGGTGGTGTAGACCAGGCCCTGCGCCACGAACAGGAATTCGCCGGCGAACAGCAGGCCCACCACCAGCCCGGGCAGGGCGGTGCCGTCGCGCACGGCCTGCGCGCCCTCGCGCCGCCACACCACCGCGGCCAGCACCAGCGCCGCGAAGGCCGAGCGCAGGCCGATCTGCATGATGGGCGCGACGTCGTCGGCCACCAGCTTGATCGCGATCTGCTGGAAGCCCCAGCAGACGCACAGCAGCAGCATGGCGCCGGTGGCCAGCGCGTCCAGCGGCTGGCGCAGCGGCCGGGGAGCCGGCAGCGCGCTCATGGCAGTTCCGCCGGATAGCTGTCCAGGGCCAGGCCGATCTGCTGGCGCAGGTCCCATTCCGCCAGGCTGGCCTGCACCGGGCCGAAGAACGCGCCGTCGCGGGTCACGAACATGGCGGGCAGGTGGAAGACTTCGTAGCGCTCGACCAGGCCGCCGTTCTCGCCGGCGTCCACCCAGCACAGGCGCTCCACCGGCAGTTCCAGCCGCGGCAGCTGCTCGCGCGCGACCCGGCAGTTGCCGCAGGTGCGGCTGTGAAAGACCAGCAGCGACAGGCCGGGGGCGTCGAGCAGGTAGCGGTCGGCGGTGCAGTCGTTGAGTTCTATCTGTTCCATGGTCTCAGGCGCCGCGCAGCACGCGGTCCAGTTGCAGCACGGACTGGTACAGCACGCGGGTGCCGTCCAGCAGCTGCGCGGGTTCGATCGATTCCTCGGGGCAGTGGCTGCGCCCGTTCAGGCAAGGGATGAAAATCATGCCGATGGGGCCGGTGGGCGCCATGTAGACCGCGTCGTGGCCGGCGCCGCTGGGCAGGCGCATGCTGGCGTAGCCCAGCTGGCCGGCGGCGGCCTCGACCGCGTCCATCACCAGCGGCGCGCAGTCGGTGGGCCGCGCGCGGCTGAGCTGGGTCCAGCCGGCCGACAGCCGCAGCGCCTTCAGGTCCTGCGCCACGCCGGCCATCAGGGTTTCGGGAAAGGCGTCCAGCACCGCGTCGCTGTCGCTGCGCACTTCCAGCGTCAGTTCGACCAGGCCGGGCACCGCGTTGGCCGCGTTGGGCGTCATCGACAGGCGCCCGACCGTGGCCACCACGTAATGCGGATTGCCGCTGGCGGCGCTGGCCTGGCGGTTCGCGGCGTCGATGATGCGGGCCGCGCCCACCAGCGCGTCGCGGCGGATGTCCATGGGCGTGGTGCCGGCGTGGTCGGGCTGGCCCTGGACCGTGATCTGCACGCGGCGGATGCCGACGATGTTGGTGACCACGCCGATGGGCAGGCCGCGGCTTTCCAGCACCGGGCCCTGTTCGATGTGCAGTTCGACGAAGGCCGCGGTTTCGCCGGCGCGGCGCAGCGGCGCGCCCAGCGCCGCCGGGTCGCCGCCGATGCGGGCGATGCCTTCGGCCAGCGTCTCGCCCTCGGGGTTGCGCGAGGCCAGCATGTCGGCGCTCAGCTGGCCCGACAGCGCGCGGCTGCCGACACAGGAGATGCCGTAGTCGCTGGGCTCTTCGGACAGGAAATCGATGACCTCGAAGGGGTGTTCGAGCTGCACGCCGTGTTCGCGCAGCGTGTGGGCCACTTCGATGCCGGCCAGCACGCCGATGATGCCGTCGTAGCGGCCGCCGCTCATCACGGTGTCGCAGTGCGAGCCGGTGGCGATGGGTTTGCGCGCGGGATCGCGCCCGGGCAGCGTGCCGATCAGGTTGCCGCCGGCGTCCAGGCGGGTGGCCAGGCCGGCGGCTTCGAATTCGCCGCGCAGCCAGGCGCGGGCCTGGTCGAACTGCGGCGAGAACGCGCGGCGGGTCCAGGGCTGGTCGGGCAGGGTGTAGCGGGACAGGGTTTCGGCGCGGGCCCAGAGGCGCTCGGCGTTCAGCGGAGGAAAGGCGGAGGAGGTGGTTTGCGGCATGAGACTTCCTGGAGTGCGCGTGCAATTATGGCATGCGCGGCAGCGGCCATCGCGGCGCGCGCGGCTTACTATATCGGTGCCGGCGCATGGCCCGGATGCCGCGCGCCAACGAGAATTCAAACCACGAGAGACAAACCATGCTGTCCAGAGCCGATTCCTACGCGCAGCTCGCGTCCCAGTTCCAATGGCAGGTGCCGGCGGCCTACAACATCGGCGTGGACGCCTGCGACAAATGGGCCGACGGCAGCGGCCGCCTGGCCCTGATCTACGAGAAAAGCGACGGCGCGCAGTCGCGCTATACCTTCGACCAGATCAAGGCGCTGTCCAACCGCCTGGCCAACAGCATGGCGCGCCACGGCGTGCGGCGCGGCGACCGGGTGGCCGTCTACCTGCCGCAGGCGCCCGAGACCGCCGTGGCCCACATCGCGATCTACAAGATGGGCGCGGTGGCGGTGCCGCTGTTCACGCTGTTCGGCGTGGACGCCATCCAGTACCGGCTGGCCGACAGCGGCGCGGCCGCGCTGGTGACCGACGCGGCCGGCTGCCGCAAGCTGCGCGAAATCCGCGCCGGCCTGCCGGAACTGAAGGTCGTCTATTGCATCGACGACGAGGCGGTCGACGACGCCGTGCCGTTCCATGCCGCGCTGGCCGCCGAATCCGACGACTACGCGCCGGCGGCCACCTCGGCCGACGATCCGGCCGTCATCATCTACACGTCGGGAACCACCGGCAAGCCCAAGGGCGCGCTGCATGCGCAGCGCGTGCTGCTGGGCCATCTGCCCGGCGTGGAGATGTCGCACGAATTCTTTCCCGAAAACGCCGCGCTGATGTGGACGCCGGCCGACTGGGCCTGGATCGGCGGGCTGCTGGACGTGCTGCTGCCGTCCTGGCACCACGGCGTGCCGGTGCTGGCGCGCCGCTTCGAGAAGTTCGACGGCGCCGCCGCCTTCGAGCTGATGGCGCGCCACGGCGTGACGCATACGTTCCTGCCGCCCACGGCGCTGAAGATGATGCGCGCCGTGGCCCAGCCGCCCGCGGCCGGCTCGCTGGCGCTGCGCTCGGTGGCCAGCGGCGGCGAGTCGCTGGGCGCCGAGCTGATCGACTGGGGCCGGCGCGTGCTGGGCGTCACCATCAACGAGTTCTACGGGCAGACCGAGTGCAACATGCTGGTGTCCTCGTGCTCGTCGCTGTTCGATCCGGTGATCGGCTCGATCGGCCGCGCCGCGCCGGGGCACCGGGTCGCCATCGTGGACGACCGGGGCGTCGAAGTGGCCGATGGACAGGAAGGCAATATCGGCGTATTGCGGCCGGACCCGGTCATGTTCCTGGGCTATTGGAACAACCCGCAGGCCACGGCCGAGAAATTCGCCGGCGACTACCTGCTCACCGGCGACCAGGGCGTGCGCGACGCGCAGGGTTTCATCCGCTTCGTCGGCCGCAACGACGACGTCATCACCAGCGCCGGCTACCGCATCGGCCCGGGTCCGATCGAGGACTGCCTGCTGGGCCATCCGGCCGTGCGCATGGCGGCGGTGGTGGGCGTGCCCGACGCCGAGCGCACCGAGATCGTGATGGCCTATGTGGTCCTGAACGACGGCGTGCAGGGCGACGAGGCGCTGGTGAAGTCCCTGCAGGCCCACGTGCGCACCCGGCTGGCGGCGCACGAATACCCGCGCGCCATCCGCTTTGTAACCAGTTTGCCGACCACTGCAACGGGCAAGATCATCCGCCGGGAGCTGCGCGACGGACGCTACGGATAGCCGTCTCAACCCGTGACACTTCGTCCAAGAGGATGGGTTGACGGGCAGCCTGTGGCTGCAAGTATGATGGCCCAAATTGATACGGCCCCACTCAAACTGGGGCCGTATCATCATTCGCTGACTAGTATGGAGATAACCCCGATGGATAAGCCTTTGGATGGGGGATTGGCGGCCTTGAACGTACCTGCCTACGTCAAGCACCGTGGCCTGATCGACTGGGTGGCGAGCTTCGTCGCGCATGCCAAGCCCGAACGCGTCGTCTGGTGCGACGGCTCCCAGGAGGAGTACGACCGGCTCTGTGAGCAGATGGTGCAATCGGGAACCCTGCGCAGGCTGAACCCCGCCAAGCGGCCCAATTCCTATCTGGCCTGGTCCGATCCGTCCGACGTGGCGCGGGTCGAGGACCGCACGTTCATCTGTTCCGACCGTCCCGAGGACGCCGGCCCGACCAACAACTGGGCCGATCCGGCCGAGATGCGCGCCACGCTCAACGGCCTGTTCGAAGGCGCCATGCGCGGGCGCACGCTGTACGTGGTGCCGTTCTCGATGGGCCCGCTGGGTTCCGACATCGCCCACATCGGCGTGGAGCTCTCCGACAGCCCCTACGTGGCGGTGAACATGCGCATCATGACGCGCATGGGCAAGCAGGTCTACGAGGTGCTGGGCACCGACGGCGAGTTCGTGCCCTGCGTGCACTCGGTCGGCAAGCCGCTGGCGCCCGGCGAGGCCGACGTGGCCTGGCCGTGCAACCCCACCAAGTACATCGTCCACTTCCCGCAGACCCGCGAGATCTGGAGCTACGGCTCGGGCTACGGCGGCAACGCGCTGCTGGGCAAGAAATGCTTCGCGCTGCGCATCGCCTCGACCATGGGCCGCGACCAGGGCTGGCTGGCCGAGCACATGCTGATCCTGGGCGTGACCTCGCCCAAGGGCCGCAAGTACCACGTGGCCGCGGCCTTTCCGTCGGCCTGCGGCAAGACCAACTTCGCCATGCTGATCCCGCCCCAGGGCATGGACGGCTGGAAGGTCACCACCATCGGCGACGACATCGCCTGGATCAAGCCTGGCCCCGACGGCCGCCTGCACGCCATCAACCCGGAAGCCGGCTATTTCGGCGTGGCCCCGGGCACCAGCGAGCAGACCAACTTCAACGCCATGGCCACGCTCAAGGCCAATGTCATCTTCACCAACGTGGCGCTGACCGACGACGGCGACGTCTGGTGGGAAGGCATGACCGACACCCCGCCCGAGCACCTGACCGACTGGCAGGGCCAGGACTGGACGCCGGCCATCGCGCGCGAAACCGGCCGCAAGGCCGCGCATCCGAACGCGCGCTTCACCGCGCCGGCGGCGCAATGCCCGTCCATCGACCCCGAATGGGAAAACCCCAAGGGCGTGGTCATCGACGCCTTCATCTTCGGCGGACGCCGTTCCACCACCGTGCCGCTGGTCACCGAGGCCCGCAACTGGGTCGAAGGCGTCTACATGGCCGCCACCATGGGGTCGGAAACCACCGCCGCGGCCGCCGGCCAGCAGGGCGTGGTGCGCCGCGATCCCTTCGCCATGCTGCCGTTCTGCGGCTACAACATGAGCGACTACTTCAACCACTGGCTGAAGCTGGGCAAGCAGCTCGAAGCCGCCGGCGCCACGCTGCCGCGCATCTATTGCGTCAACTGGTTCCGCAAGGGGCCCGACGGCAAGTTCGTGTGGCCGGGCTTCGGCGACAACATGCGCGTGCTGCGCTGGATGCTGGGCCGCATCGACGGCCAGTCCAAGGGCGTGGAGCAGGTGTTCGGCATTTCGCCCAGCTACCAGGACATCGACTGGACCGGCCTGGAATTCAGCCCGGACAAGTTCGAGCAGGTGATGTCGGTGGACGCCGCCGCCTGGCGCGACGAGCTGGCGCTGCACGACCAGCTGTTCAAGCAGCTGGAGCAGGGCCTGCCCGCCGATCTGCCGGCCGCCAAGGCCCGGATCGAAGGCCGCCTGGCGGCCTGACGGCCCCATGAGGCTCGACGCCGAGGACCTGGCCAAGATCAGTGCGCTGACCCTGGCGCACTACCAGGAGAACGCCGAATCGTTCGAGGCCGGCACGCGGGACCACGATGTCAGCCAGAACATCGCCGCGCTGCTGCGCCACATCGAGGGCGCGCCGCCGTGCGACATCTTGGACTTCGGCTGCGGTCCCGGCCGCGACCTCAAGACGTTCACGGCGCTGGGCCACCGCGCGGTGGGCCTGGACGGCACGCCGCGCTTCGTCGAGATGGCGCGCCAGGCCAGCGGCTGCGAAGTCTGGCTGCAGGACTTTCTCAAGCTGTCCCTGCCCGCCGGCCGCTTCGACGGCATCTACGCCAATGCGGCGCTGTTCCACGTGCCCGGCCAGGAACTGCCCCGGGTGCTGCGCGAACTGCGCGCCGCGCTCAAGCCGCGCGGGGCGCTGTTCAGCTCCAATCCGCGCGGCGGCAACCAGGAAGGCTGGAACCGCGGGCGCTACGGCGCCTACCACGACCTGGACGGCTGGCGGGGGTTGATGAAAGAGGCCGGATTCGAGGAACTCGAACATTACTATCGGCCGCAGGGTTTGCCGCGAGATCAGCAGCCGTGGCTGGCCAGTGTGTGGCGGCGGGTTTAGGGTGATGGGTTTCGCGCGTTCGATGATTGGGTTCTTGCCCGTGGATTCTCGCGCTGCACCCATCCTACGATGCGATATTACGGCCGTAGGATGGGTGCAGCGCGAGAGACCCTGACCAAGAACACGAACGCCGAACGCGCGAAACCCATCAGGCGGCGCAAGCCGCCATTCATCCCCACACCCCCCCCTCAAGCAAGCACCACCCAATCCCCCCCCGGCAGCGGCGCCACCTCGCAATCCACCTGCGCGCCCGCGCGCTCCAGCACCGCGAAATCCCCATCCGCCAGCGCCATCAGCGGGTGATGCCAGACGCCGCGGCGCAGAGTGACGCCGGCGCCGGGCGCGGCCAGGAAGGCGCGCAAGGTGGCCGGGTCGGGCGCGTCCGCGCCCAGCGCCACCAGCACCACATAGGGCGCGGCGGCCAGGGGCAGGAAGGTCTGGCTGCCCAGGCGGTGGCGTTCCAGTTCGCGCGCGGCGAAGGGCAGGGCGATGGCGCGCGCGCGGAACACCGACAGCGACGGCCGGCCGCCGTCGCCCAGGATGTCGGGCTCGTCCATCTCCACCCGCAGCGAGGTGCCGGCATTGATGCTGCGGCCGCCGCGCCCCGCGCTGCTGACGACTTCGCCATAGGGCGCGAAGGCCTCGGCCGTGAGGGGCTGCGCCGTCAAGGTCCGTGTATCCATCAGAAATTGATCCCCAGCCATTCGCGCACCTGCTCGTGCAGGTCGCCGGCGAAATCCTCGGGCGAGCCGGAGGCGGTGATCTCGCCCAGGCTCAGCACGTAGATGTGATTGGACATGGCCACCACGCGGCGCACGTTGTGGTCCACCAGTAGAATCCCCATGCCCGCGTCGGCGAAGGCGCGGATCCACTGGAACACCTCGGCGGCCACGCGCGGGGCCAGGCCGATGCTGGGCTCGTCGATCAGGCAGACCTGCGGCTGCACCATGTAGGCCTTGGCGAATTCCAGCGATTTCTGCTGCCCGCCCGACAGGTTGCCGGCCTGGTCCTTGAGCTTTTCCTTCAGCACCGGAAAGCGCTCCAGCGTGTCGGCGTAGCGCGCCTCCAGCACGTCGCCGTAGCGCTTGCGACGGCCTTCCAGCGGCAGGCGCAGGTTCTCCTCCACCGTGAGGTAGGGAAACAGGCTGGATTCCTGCGGGATGTACCAGAGCCCGTCGTCGATCATGCGGTGCGGCGCCTGCCCGGAAATATCGCGGCCGGCGCGCGTGACGCGGCCGGACTTGGGCGGCAGGAAGCCGCAGATGGCCTTCATGAGCGTGGACTTGCCGGCGCCGTTCAGCCCGATCAGGCCGCTGATGCGGCCGGCCTGCACCGTCAGCGAAACGCCGCGCAGCACGTCGATGTCGCCGAGGTAGCCGGCGGTCACGTTCTCCATCGCCAGCAGCGTGTCAGCCATGATCGCGCTCCTCGTGTTGTGCTTCGCCGAGGTAGGCCTCGATCACGGCCGGCTCGCGCAGCACCTGCTGGGTCGGGCCGTCGGCCAGCACGCGGCCGGCGTTCATGCAGACCGAGCGCGGGCACAGGTCCACCACCACCGGCATATCGTGGCTGACCAGGATGAAGGTCTGGCCGTCCTGGTTGCGGCGGCGGATGAACGCCGACATGGTTTCCTTCATGACGGGGTGCACCGCGGCGAAGGGCTCGTCCAGCAGCGCCACGCGCGGCGGCACCATGAAGCACGCGCCGAACTCCAGCAGCTTTTTCTGGCCGCCCGACAGCTGCCCGGCGTCCAGGTGCATGACGTGGCCGAGTTTCAGCTCCTCCAGCAGTTCCAGCGCGCGCCGGCTGGCGCCGGCCTCGTCCAGGCCCAGCGCCAGCCCGCACACCACCAGGTTGTCGTAGGCGCTCACGCGGTTGAAGACCCGCGTCATCTGGAACATGCGCAGCACGCCCAGCCGGGTCAGGCGGGTCGGCCCCAGGCCCAGCACGCTGCGCCCGTCCAGCCGGACCTCGCCGGCGTCGGCCTCCAGGTGGCCCGACAGCACGTTCAGCAAGGTGGTCTTGCCCGAGCCGTTGGGGCCGATCAGCCCCAGCAGTTCGCCGTCGGCCACGTCCATGCCCGCGCCGTTGACGGCGAGCAGGCCGCCGAAGCGCTTGCGTATTCCGGATATCTGCAGCAGCGGCATCAGGCCCCCTTGGCGTTGGCGGAACGGCGCAGCGCGGCCCGGCGCGCCAGGCCCCACAGTCCTTCGCGGAAGAAGCGCGCGAACACGATGACCAGCAGCGCGAACACGATCATCTGGATATTGCCGGCGTCGCGCAGCAGTTCGGAGGCGACGTACACCAGCACCGCGCCCAGCAGCGGGCCGACCAGCGTGCCCATGCCGCCTATCACCACCATGGCGATGACGATGCCGGTCTGCGCCACGATGCCCAGCTCCGGGCTGACCAGCTGCGCGAACGTGCCGTACAGGCCGCCGGCGAAGCCGCAGATCGCGCAGCTCACCAGAAAGGCCAGGGTCTTGTAGCGCACCACGTCTATGCCCCGGCTGGCCGCGCCGATCTCGTCGTCGCGGATCGCCTGCAGGAAACGGCCCGGACGCGCCCGCAGCAGCAGGAACACCAGCAGCGTGACCGCCGCCAGCACGCCCAGGAACAGGTAATAGTTGCCGAGCCGGCTTTGGATCAGCGCCGGCACGTTCAGCCCCTGGTCGCCGCGGGTGAAGTCGATGGAGTTGTAGATCACCAGGCGCGCGATCTCGGCGAACGACAGTGTGGTCAGCGCCAGGTAGGGGCCCGACAGCCGCAGCACGATGCGGCCCAGCACCAGCCCGACCAGCCCCGGCACCACCGCCGACAGCGGCAGCCCCAGCCACAGCGGCGCCTGCCAGTGGTAGGCCAGCAGGCCGGTGGTGTAGCCGCCCAGCATGGCGAAGGCCGCCGGCGCCAGCGAGAACTGGCCGGTGTAGCCGGCCAGCAGGTTCCAGCCCGTGGCCAGCATGGCGAAATACATGCTGACGATGAGCACGCCCAGCCAGTACGGCGAGGACACGCCCAGCGGCAGCAGCGCCAGCACGGCCAGGAACACCAGCGACAGGCGCATTTCCTGGCTGAGCTTGTTGCGCAGCAGATTGGGATGAGCCAGCGGTTCCATGTTCAGACCTCCCGCGCGCGTTCGCCGAACAGGCCGCGCGGCCGGAACAGCAGGATCAGGATCAGCAGCGCCAGCCCGAAGGTGTCGCGGTAGTCGTAGGACAGATAGACCGCGCCGAAGCTCTCCAGCACGCCCAGCGCCAGCGCCGCCAGGATGCTGCCGGGAATCGAGCCCATGCCGCCGATCACCACGATGACGTAGGACTTGATGGCGGGGAACGCGCCCACGTCCGGCGCCGGATTGATGACCGGCGCCAGCAGCGCCCCGGCCAGCGCGGCGAGCACGCCCGAGGCCATGAAGATGATGCTGCTGGCGCGCGCGGTGTCGATGCCGGCGATGGAGGCGCCCAGTCGGTTCTGCGCCACCGCCTGGACCTGCCGGCCCCACAGCGAGCGCTTGATGAACAGCGCCAGCCCGACCAGCAGCACGATGGAAAGCCCGGCCGTGATCAGCTTCTGGCCGCTCATCATGAAGGGGCCGACGGCCATGCGCGTCACGTCCGACAGCGCCGGCCCGCGCATGGGGTAGGGGCCCACGACTTTGTCCACCAGATTGATCAGCAGCAGCGACAGGCCGAAGGTGACGACCACCGCGTACTCGTCCTTCATCAGGCCCCAGGAGCCGTAGCCGGCGTAGAGCGGGCGCATCAGCCAGCGTTCGGTGGCCCAGCCCAGCAGCGCGCCGGCGGCCGCGGCCACCGGCAGCGCCAGCCAGGGCGGCACGCCCAGCGCCAGCGACACCAGGGTATAGGTATAGGCGCCGATCATGTAGAACTCGCCGTGGGCGAAGTTCACGACCTTCAGGATGCCGAAGATCATGGTCAGGCCGACCGCCATCAGCGCGTAGTACAGGCCGATGATCAGGCCGTTGACGAACAGGTCCAGTGCCAGCACTCGATGCTCCCCGGCGCCGGGGAATGTTCCGGCGCGCATAGCGGTTCAGGAGTGGAGGCGTAAAACGCCTCCACGGGGGGCAGTCATTTTTCCGGTTTGACGGCCTTGTCGATCTGCAGCGGTTGGCCCGAAGCCTGGATCAGCGTGGTCTTGCTCAGCGGCTGTCCGACCTCGGTCAGCTGATAGGTGACGTACGGGATGTCGACCCATTGCTGGAAGCTGTAGCCGGGCTGCTGCGAAAAGCTGAACTTGCCGCGCACGCCTTCGAACTGCATGCCTTGCAGGGTCTTGATGATGGCGGCGCTGTCGGTGGACTTGGCCTCTTCGATGGCGCGGGCGATCAGCAGCACCGAGTCCGCGGCCTGGAAGATCAGGCGGTTGGGTTCGGTCTTGGCCTGCTTCTGGTAGGCGGCGCCCACGTCCAGGCCGAGCTGCGGCATGGGCATCTGCGGGTGGTACAGGCCGAAGGCCAGCATGTACTTGCCGGCTTCCTTCACGTTGTTCCAGAAGTCGGGGTAGTCGGCGATGCCGGCGCCGTCGTAGAACCAGGTGTGGGCGCTGGGCGCCACGCCCTGTTCGTACAGCTGGTTCATGAGGATGTAGGCGGCCGGCGGCAGCATGATGTTGACCACCAGTTCCGGCGGGCTGGCGCGCAGCGGCAGCACGGCGGGCGTGAAGTCCTTGCCGGCGCGGTCCAGCGCCACGTACTTGTATTGCGTCTGGGGCGCGGCCTTCTTGAGGAATTCGCCCAGCAGCTTGGCCTGGCCGATGCCGTAGTCGGTGTTCTCGGCGAAGGCGACCACGCTCTTGACCTTGAGCGCGGCGATGGTGTCGGCCATGGCGCTGGAGACGCGCGTGTTGTAGTTGGCCGGGTTGAATACCTCGGGGTAGCCCTTGGCGCGCACGTCGTCGGACCAACAGTTGGTATTGACGTAGGGCACCTTGTAGCGGTGGGCCACTTCGATTTCCGCCAGGCAGACCGAGCTCTGGTGGCCGCCGGTCACGGCCACGACCTTGTCGCGGGAGATGAGTTTCTCGGCCGCGGCGCGGCCTTTTTCAGGGATGCCCTGGTTGTCTTCGTAGATGATCTTCAGCGGCCGGCCCAGCACGCCGCCCTTGTCGTTGATCATCTTGGCGATGATCTCGACGCCGTCCTTGACCTGGGTGCCTTGCACCACCGAGCCGGGCGGGGATTGCGCGATGCTGACGCCGATGACGATGGGATCGGCGGCGAGGGCGGAGGAGGAGGCGAGTACGACCGCGGATACGGCTGCGGCGAAGCGAAGCAGTTTCATCGTGGTTTCCTTAGGCGAAGGCGCTGCGGCGGTGCCGGCGTGCGCGCGAAACGCACGGGATCGGCGGTCGGGAACGTCGTTTGTTTTTTAATCCTGTCGGACTGGTCTGACCAGTTAGTGTTTACCAGCATGCGCGGCCGCCCGGCCGCGCCGCGTTCAGGCAGCCAGCAGCGCCTCCACCCGCGCCGCGGCGTTGAGCACGCGCCAGTCGGCGCCGCGCGCGCCCGCGATCTGCAAGCCGATTGGCAGGCCGTTGGCGCCGCTGCCGCAAGGCAGCGTCAGCGCGGGCATGCCGGTCAGGTTGAAGGGCATGGTCAGGCCGGTGACGGCGGTGTGCAGCGGCACCTCCTGGCCGCCGATCTCGACCGCGCCGCCGCCCGAGCGCGGCGGCTCGATGCGCAGGGTGGGCGTGACCAGCACGTCCACCGCCTGCATCGCCTGCTCGAACCTATGCGCCAGCACGGCGCGGCCGCGCTGCGCCCGGGCGTACCAGGTGGCGGGAAAGAACTGGCCGATCTCCAGCCGCACGCGCACGTCGGCGCCCAGGGTCTCGGGCTGGTCGACCAGGCGGCGCCAATGGATGTCGGTGGCTTCGCTGCACAGCGTGGCGAACTGCAGCGCGGCGCTGTGTTCGACGCCGGGCAGGTCGATCGGCACCAGCACCGCGCCGTCGGCCTGCATGCGGGCCAGCGCCTGGTCCACGGCGTGGGCCACGTCCTCGGCCAGCGGCGCGTAGAAGTAATTGCGCGGCACGCCCACGCGCAGCCCGCGCAGCGCGCCGACGCTGACGGTGCGTTCGGCCTGGCCGGCCATGATGGAGTAGGCCAGCGCGGCGTCGGCCACGCTGGCGGCGATCGGGCCGATGTGGTCCAGGCTGGCGCCCAGCGCCTGCGCGCCGTCGCGCGAAATCGCGTCGAAAGTGGGCTTGAATCCGACCACGCCGCAGCACGCGGCCGGGATGCGGATCGAGCCGGCGGTGTCGGTGCCGATGGCCAGGCGCACGATGCCGGCGGCCACCGCCGCGGCCGAGCCGCCGCTGGAGCCGCCCGCCGTGTAGCCGGCCGCCCGCGGGTTGCCGACCCAGCCGTAGTGCGGATTCTCGCTGGTGATGCCGTAGGCCAGTTCGTGCAGGTTGGTGGTGCCCACCACCAGCGCGCCGGCCTCGCGCAGCCGCGCCACGGCCAGCGCGTCGCGCAGCGCGGGCGGAGGCTTGAGCCCGCCGCTGCCGTTGGTCTGCGAGAAGCCGGCCACCTGCATCAGGTCCTTGACCGCGAAGGGCACGCCCATCAGCGGCATGGCGGCGCCTTCCCGCAGCTTGCGCGCCGCGGCGGCGGCCGCGCCATCCAGCGCCGGCGTGTCCGACAGCGTGATGAAGGCGTTCAGGCCGGCCTGCTGGCGGGCCGCGGCCAGCGCGGCCTTGGCCGGTTCGGCCGCGCGCTCGGGCGCGTCGCGCGCTTCGCGCGCAATGGCCGCGATGCCGGGCGCATGGCGCGAGACGGCGATGCCGCGGCCGGCCTGGGCCGCCGGCAGCTTGTCGCCGGGCGCGGCCGGCGGCGGCGCCAGATAGCCCAGCTCGGTCTCCGGGGCCAGCGCGTCCAGCGCCTCCAGTTCCGGCAGGTTGACGCGCAGGCGGTCGAGCCAGGCCTGGCGCCGTTCGCCATAGGGGTAGTCGCCCAGCCGCGCCAGGGCGTCGACGGCGCGCGAGAATCTTTCGTACAGATCGGTCATGTCGTGCTTGTCCTTACCGGTCAGACCAGTTGGGTGTCATAATGCCGAGGCAGGTATGGGCTGTCAACGACGCTACGCGCCGGCCTGCGCACAGAGGGACGCCGCGATGAATACCGTTGAACACATAGCCCAGCAGCTGCAGGCCCGCATCCGCGCCGGCGAATGGGCGGCGGCCGGCAAGCTGCCGGGCCAACGCCAGCTGGCCGAGTCGCTGGCCGTGAGCCGCGCCTCGCTGCGCGAGGCCATCACCATGCTGGAAGGCCTGGGCCTGCTGCGCAGCGAAGCCGGCCGCGGCGTCTTCATCGCCCGGCCCGGCGAAAAAGGCCTGGGCAGCGCCTACGGGCGCTGGCGCTTCCAGGGGCGCTACGCGCTGCGCGACGTCTACCTGGTGCGCAACCAGCTCGAAGAACTGGCCGCGGGGCTGGCCGCCAGCGTGGTCACCCAGGCCGGGCTGGGCCGCCTGCACGCCACCATCGCGCAGATGGAGCAGGCCGCCGACGCCGGCGACCTGGTCACGATGTCCGAGGGCGACCATGCCTTCCATGCCTGCCTGTTCGAGATCGCCGGCAGCCCCATGCTGCTGGACCTGGCCGAAAGCATCGCCGACGTGGTCGACGGCAGCCGCCAGGTCGCCTTCGCCGACCCGGCCCGCGTGCGCGAGCCGATACGCGAACACGCCGAAATCATCCAGGCGCTGGCCACCGGCTCGCCTGAGGCCGCGCGCCGCGCGATGCGGGCCCATATCTGCAACGTGGCCGACCGCGCCGGGCTGTCGCTGACGATCCCCGGCGCTTGACCCCCTTGATACGCAGTCGATATCAGCAGGCAAATTCTTAATATTGGACACGAAGCGCGCCCGCCCTCTAGAGTCAGGTCACAACTAGACCAGACCAGACCAGGAGACACAGGTGCGAACCTACAGAAGACAATTGATGGCGGCCGCCATCGGCGGCTGCCTGCTGGCCGCGCTGCCCGCGGCGCACGCCGAGACCTTTCCTTCCCGTCCGCTGAAATTCGTGGTGCCGTTCGGTCCCGGCAGCGGAACCGACACCTCGGCGCGCTATTTCGCGCGCCAGCTGCAGGAGTTGACCGGCCAGCCCGTGGTGGTCGAGAACCGCCCCGGGGCCAACGGCTTCATCGCGGTCAAGAACGTGCTGGCCGCGCCGGCCGACGGCTATACCATCTTCATCGGCAGCAATTCCACGCTGGCCGTGAACGCCGCGCTGTTCAAGCAGCTGCCCTACGACCCGGTGGCCGACTTCTCGCCGCTGACCATGATGATGCGCTCGCCGGCCATGCTGGCCGTCAAGCCGCAGGCGACGTACGCCGACCTGAAAGGCTTGATCGCCTACGCCAAGGCCAATACGGGCAAGGTGAACTTCGGCGCCGGCTCGGCCGGCTACCAGTTGATGGGCGAGCTGCTCAACGACAGCGCCGGCATCCAGGCCGTGCACGTGCCGTTCAAGGGCGCGGCCGACGCCATCACCGCCGTGGCCTCGGGCACGGTGGACTACACCTTCGCCGAAGTGACGGCGGTGCAGGAGCTGGCCAAGGACGGACGGGTCAAGGCCGTCGCCGTCGCGTCGGACAAGCGCGTGTCGACCTCGCCCGACGTGCCGACCGCAAGCGAAGCGGGGCTGCCGGGCTTCGAGGCCTACACCTGGGTGGGCGCGATGGTCAGCGCCAAGACGCCGCCCGGGCAGACCGCCAGACTGGCGGAGCTGTTCACCCAGATCTCGAAAATGGACGAGACCCGGCGCTTCTACGAACGCCTGGGCGCCACGCCCATGACGGGCGGTCCGCAGCAGATGCGCACCTTCCAGGAAAACGAGATCGCGCTGTGGAAGCGCATCGTCGTCAAGGCGAAGGTGCCGCAGCAGTAAGCGCGCCGGCCACGCCCGCGGGCGTGGCCGCCGGCTTCAACGCTGGCCGTCGTGCACCTTGACGGCTTCTTTGGTCAGCCCGCCCAGCCGCGAATGCACGCGCCCGCCCGTGCCCATGACCAGCGCGAACAGGATCTCGTTGGCGCGCGGCGCGTCCTGGATGCCGATTTCGATGCTGTTGAAATGGCTGCGGACGTAAGAGGCGTGGATGTAGTGCACCGGCACCATCATGCGGTAGCCGGCCACGGCCACGGCCTTGACCGCCGGGACCATGGCCTTGGGCTCGCCCAGCACGCTGCGCATGGCCCAGCCGCCGGCTTCGTGCCAGACCGCGCCGTGTTCCATTTCGCCGTCCAGGCCCACGATGGCGGCCTTGCTGTAGACCTCGATCCTGTCCTTGCCGCCCAGCGTCTCCACCAGTTCGGTCGCCAGCAGCGTGCCCAGGCTGCGCAGTTCGGCCATGAAGGGCATGAGGTCCGGTTCGTAGCGGCCGGCGTAGGGATTGCGGATAACGGCGCAGGACGCGGCGAGCTTGAGCGGCTGCGCGGGCGGCGGGCCGTTTTCATGGAGCGTGGTCTCGACGATGAGGCAGCGTTTGCGGATATCGATCAGCGACATGGAAGTGTTCCTGGAAAAGTCGAAAGACGGAGTCATTGCGGCGGAATGCCGGTTTCCTTGACGATGGCGGCCCATTTGCCGATTTCGGCGCGCACGAAGCCGCCGAACTCGGCGGGGCTTTGCCGCTTGACGGTCAGGCCCTGGCGCGCGTAGGTCTGCTTCAGTTCCTCGTTGGCCAGCGCCTGGCCCAGCGATTGCGACAGGCGGTCGAGCACCGGCGCGGGCAGGCCGGCCGGGCCCATGAGGCCGAACCACACCGTCAGGTCGAAGCCGGGCGCGCCGGTTTCGTTCAGCGTGGGGATGTCCGGCGCCAGCGCGAAGCGCTCGGGCGTGCTGACGCCGTAGGGCTTGACCTTGCCGGCGCGCGCCTGCTGCAGGCCGTTGGCCAGGTCGGTGAAGGTCAGGTCCACGGTGCCGCCGATGACGTCGGTAAGCGCCTGGGGGCCGCCGCGGTACGGCACCGGAGTGACGTCGATGTTGCCCATGGCCGCCAGCTTGGCGCCGAACACCTGCGCGCTGCCCGAGCCATAGGCATAGGTCAGCTTGCCCGGATGCCGGGCGCCGTAGGCGTACAGGTCGGACACCTTGGTGCCCGGCATGCGCGGCGAACCCACCAGCAGGTAAGGGGTCTCGGCCACCGCGCCGATGGGAGCCAGGTCGGCGGCGGGATCGTAGGGCAGGTCCTTGAACAGGCTCACGCCGCTGGCCGCGGTGGAGACGCCCACCACGACCAGGGTGTAGCCGTCGGGCTTTGCCTTGGCCACGTCGTGCGTGCCGATGATGCCGTTGGCGCCGGGCTTGTTCTCCACCACCACCGGCTGGCCCAGGTCGTCGGCCATGGCCTTGCCCAGGCTGCGGGCCACCACGTCGGTGATGCTGCCGGGCGGAAAGGGCACGACCATGCGGATGGGGCGGTCGGGATAGGCGGCGTGCGCGGCGGCGGCCAGCAGGGCCGCGCCCAGGCCGAGCGCCAGCCCGAGCGCGGCGGCGGATGGTTTCATGTCTGTCTCCTGTGGATGTCGTTATGGTTTGCGCCGGCGCGTTCAGGCCGGCGCGCAAGCGTTCAGGCGTTCCAGGTAGCGATGGATCTCGGTGTTGTCCACGCCGGCCGGCATGGCCTCCAGGGCGCGCTGCCACAGCGCCGTGCACAGCGACAGCTGCGAGGCGGAAACGCCGGCCAGCGCCTGCAGCGAGTCGGCGGTGCGCAGGTCCTTGGCCATCAGCGCCAGCGCGAAGCCGCCGTTGTACGTGCCCGGCACGATGAACTGGCGCAGCTTGGTCTCGGTGGCCACGTTGCGGCCGCTGGAGGCGTTGAGCACTTCGGTGAACACGTCCAGGTCCAGGTCCATGCGGCGCGCGATCGTCAGCGCCTCGCTGGCCGCCAGCAGGCCGGCCGCGTAGACGTAGTTGTTGAGCGCCTTCATGGCGTGGGCCGAGCCCACCTTGCCGGTGTGGATGAGCGAAGCGCCCATGCGCGCGAGCACCGGCCGCACGCGCTCCAGGCCATCGGCGTCGGCGCCTATCATGATGGCCAGCGTGCCGTTGGCGGCCTTGGCCACCGCGCCCGACACCGGCGCGTCGATCAGCGTCACGCCGGCCTCGCGCAGCAGCGGCGCCAGCCGCAGCGTCTCGGCGGGGTTGGACGAACCCATGTCCAGCAGCACCGAACCGGCGCGCATCACGCCGGCCAATCCGTGCTCGCCCTCGATGACGGCGTTGGTCACGGCGCTGTCCGGCAGCATGGTGATGACCACGTCGCAGCCGGCCAGCGCCCGCAGGTCGGCGGCCGGCCGCAGCGTCCTGTTCCAGGCCGAATGCTGCGCCAGGCGTTCCAGCCGCGCGGGGTCGCGGTCATGGGCCAGGATCTCGAAGTTCTCTTCGCCGCGCGCCAGGTTTTCCAGCATGGGCAGGCCCATCATGCCCAGGCCGACGAATCCTATCTTGAGTGTCATGCATTCCGTTTATCGAACCGGCCTGGAAAGTGCTCCAGGCGCTTCCTGGAATGCTAATGAACGCCCGCATTTCCCGGTTATGCTAAGTTCGGCAGGGGATATAACAAACGATTATCGGATCATGCGTTTCAAGCTCAGGCAGATGGAAGTATTCCGCGCGGTCATGCTGACCGGCTCCATGAACGGGGCGGCCAGGCTGCTGTTCGTGTCGCAGCCGGCCGTCAGCCGCCTCATCGCCCATACCGAACTGAGCCTGGGGCTGCAATTGTTCGAGCGCGACAAGGGCAAACTCACGCCCACCCCCGAGGCCCACCGCCTGTTCCAGGAAGTGGGGCCGCTATTCGAGGAAGCGCTGCGCGTCGACGAGCTAGCGCGCGACCTGGCCGAGCGCCCGCAGGGCGCATTGACGCTGTGCTCCAGCCCCAGCCTGGCGCTGAACTTCGTGCCGCCTGTGATCGCGCAATACCTGGAGCTGTATCCCGGCGTCAGGCTCAAGTTCCACACCACGCTGCTGGCGGACATGGCGCACGAACTGCTGGGGCGCAAGGCCGAGCTGGCGGTGTCGGTGCTGCCCATCGACCATCCCAACCTGGTGGTCGAGCCCCTGGCCACCGGCGAAATGGTCTGCATCCTGCCGCAAGGCCATCCGCTGGCTTCGCAGCCGGCGGTGGGCCTGGCGGAGCTGGCGCAATACCGGCTGATCCTCTACAGCCGCAACATTCCCTTCGGGCAACTGGTGGCGGCCGCGTTCCAGCGCGCCAACGTCAGCTGGAGCGCGGCGGTGGACATCGTGCGCGCGGAACTGGCCTGCGCCCTGGTGCGGGCCGGCGCGGGCGTGGCGATCGTGGACCAGTTCTCGGTCGGCGAGCAGGGCTGGCCGGGCGTGGTGACGCGGCCGCTGCGCGAATCGATTCCGCTGTCGCTGAGCCTGGTGCGCTCGCGCTTCGAGCGTCCCAGCCGGCACGTGCAGCGGTTCGTGCGCCTGATCAAGGAACACGCGCGCGCCTCGCTCTAGCGTCCTGCCGCGCGCAGGCGATGGCGGGCGGGTTCATCGTCCCGGTTCCTGCGCCTCCAGTTCATGCAGGATCTTGCGCTTCAAGGCCAGCAGCGCCGGGCCGTGCCGCCGTTCGACCCAGGCCTGGGTTTCGTCGGTGATCAGACTGAGGTTCAAGGCCAGCGTCGCGCCCGCCGGCAGCGCCAGCGGCGTGGACATGGCGACGACGCCCGGCTGCCACGAGGCCAGGCAATAGCCGGCGCTGGCGACCTTGGCGATGGCTTTCCCGATGTCGGCGATGACCGGTTTCCAGGACGCGCTGCGATAGCCGCGCATGATGCCGGCGAGCAAGGCGTCGCGGGCGGCCTCGTCCAGGGTGGCCAGATAGGCCCGTCCCAGCGAAGTCAGCTCGATGGGCACGCGCTGGCCGGCCACGATGGTGCGCAGCGACGCCTTGCGGTTGTAGCGGATGGATTCCAGGTAGACCATCTCGGCGCGGTCGGCGCTGGCCAGGCCGATGTTCACGCGCAGCTTGTTCGAGGCCTCGCGCATCAGCGGCGTGGCCGCCTTGAGCACCGGAGACGCCGCGCGCATCGCATGCCCCAGGCTGAGCACGGGCGCGGCCAGCCGGTAGGCGCGGGCGCGGCGGTCATGCGCCAGGAAGCCGCTGGTGACCAGCGTCTGCGTCAGCCGGCTGACCGTGGCGGCCGACAGTCCGGTGCGTTCGGCCAGCTCGCCGTTGCCCAGCAGATCGGTGCCGGGCTTGAACGCCCGCAGGATTTCCAGGCCGCGCTCCAGCGAGCGGTTCTGGCTGACGCCATCGAAGCGCCGGCGCGCCGCGGGCGAAGAATCGGGAAGGGGACGAGCGTTCATGCAATTCCATTCTATGGAAATAGCTGCGTGTATTCGGCAACTGTAGCGCCTACTGTGTCGTCATAGCCAGCGCGGGGTCCGGCAACGGAGCGCGCCGGCCAGACCCCTAAGACGGAGCGTGGAGATGGGCGGGTACGAATACATCGGACTTCAATCGCAGGACGGCGTGGCGACGCTGACGCTGAACCGGCCGGACAAGCGCAACGCGATCAGCGACGCCATGCGCGCCGAACTGATACACGCGCTGGAGGCGGTGGCGCAGGACCGCGCCGTCCGCGCGCTGGTGCTGACCGGCGCGGGCAAGGGCTTCTGCGCCGGCGGCGACATAGCCGGCATGCAGCGCCGCATGGAGGCGCCCGCCGGCGAGGTCGGGTTCAACGGCTGGTCGCGGCAGCAGCGCGTGCATCATGCGGTCAACCTGCTGTTCCGCATGCCCAAGCCGACGATCGCGGCGGTCAATGGCGCGGCCGCGGGGCTGGGCGCGGACACGGCCCTGAGCTGCGATTTCATCGTGGCTTCCGAAGCCGCGACCTTCACCTGGAGCTACATCGCCCGCGGCCTGATTCCCGACGGCGGCGGCATGTATTTCCTGCCTCGCCGCGTGGGCCTGGCGCGCGCCAAGGAACTGATCTATTCCGGCCGCAAGGTGCAGGCCGACGAAGCGCTGCGGCTGGGCATCGCCGACCGGCTCGCGCCCGCGGGCGAGGAGCTGGGCGCCGCCCAGGCCTGGGCCGCCGAACTCGCGCGGGGCTCGGCCACCGCGCTGGCATTGAGCAAGTCCATCCTGGACCAGAGTTCCGAATTGACGGCCGACCAGGTCTTCGCCATGGGCAGCCAGGCGCAGGGCATCTGCTACACCAGCGCCGAGCACCGCGAGTCGGTGGCCGCGTTCCTGGCCGCGAGGCAGTCCAAATGAGCGCGCTGGAGAAACTGCTGCGTCCGCGCAGCGTGGCGGTGGTGGGCGCTTCGGCCGATCCCGCCAAGACCTCGGGCCGGCCGGTGGCGTACCTGCGCAAGCACGGTTTCCAGGGAGCCATCTACCCCGTGAATCCCAAAGCGTCCGAGATCGACGGGCTGGCCTGCTATCCGGACGTGCGTTCGCTGCCGCAGGCGCCGGACGTGGCCATCGTGCTGCTGGGCGCCGATCGCACGCAGCAGGCCGTGCGCGAGCTGGCCGATATCGGCGCGGGCGCGGCCATCGTGCTGGCCAGCGGCTATTCGGAAACCGGCGAGGCGGGCGCGCGCCGCCAGCGCGAGCTGCGCGAGGCGGCGGGCGCCATGCGCATACTCGGGCCGAACACGATCGGCCTGGTCAACCTGACCGACCGCATCGTGCTGTCGGCCAGCGGCGCATTGGAGATGGACGGCCTGGTCAGCGGCGGCATCGGCCTGGTGTCGCAAAGCGGCGGCATCCTGGGCGCGCTGCTGTCGCGGGCCACGGCGCGCGGCATCGGGTTTTCCAAGCTGATTTCCACCAGCAACGAGGTCGACCTGGACCTGGCGGATTTCGTCGACGCGCTGGCCGACGACCCCGCGACCCGCGTGATCGCGCTCTACGTCGAGAGCATCCGCAATCCCCGGACGTTCCGCGCGGCGGCGCGCAAGGCCGCCCGCGCGGGCAAGCCCGTGGTGGCGTTCAAGATCGGCCGCTCCGACTCGGGCGCGCAGGCCGCGGCCTCGCACACGGGCGCGCTGGCCGGCGCCGACGCCATGTACGGCGCGCTGTTCGAAGAAACCGGCATCATCCGCGCGCAGACGTTTTCCGATCTGCTGGACATTCCGCTGGCCCTGGCCAGCGGACGTCCGCTGGGCGGGCGCCGGGTCGCCATCCTGACCTCGACCGGCGGCGCGGGCACCCTGGTGGCCGACAGCCTGGGCGTGGCGGGCTTCGCGCTGCCCGCGCCCGATGCGCGCTGCGGCGCGGCCCTGCGGGCGCTGCAGACCGGCGACCATGCGGCGCTGGACCGCAATCCCATCGACGTGACGCTGGCGGGCCTGCAGCCCGAACTGCTGCGCGGCGCCATCCGCATCGTGCTGGAGAGCGACCAGTACGACGCGATGGTGGTCATCGTGGGTTCGTCCGGCGTGGCCCGGCCCGAACTGATGGCCGGCGCGCTGAAGGACACGCTGGCGCTTTCGGACAAGCCGCTGCTGGCCTACATCAGCCCGCACGCGCCGCAGGCTGCCGAGACGCTGGGCCGCTACGGCATCCCGGCCTTCCATACGCCCGAGAGCGTCAGCGCCGCCTTGTCGGCCATGTGGCAGGCGCGCCCGCGCGGCCTGCCGGCGCAGGCCGAAGCCGTCGCGCCGGCGCCGCGCGCTCCGGTGGACTGCCCCGGGCAGGGACAGCTGGACGAAGCCCAGGCCAAGGCGCTGTTCGCCCGCTTCGGGATTCCGGGCGTCCGGGAAATCGTGGTGCATACCGAGGAACAGGCCGCCGAGGCGGCGCGGCAACTCGGGCCCCGCGTCGTGTTGAAGCTGCTGTCCAGCGAGATCACGCACAAGAGCGACGTGGGCGGCGTGGCGGTCGGCGTGCCGGCCGAACACGTGGCGGCCCGCCTGCGGCGGATGGCCGATGACGTGCAGCGGCATACGGGCCGCCGGCCCGACGCCTTCCTGGTCCAGGAGATGGTGACCGGGGCCGCCGAAGTGATCGTCGGGCTGCACAAGGACCCGCTGGGCGCGGCGATTCTGCTGGGCATGGGCGGCGTCGTCGCCGAACTGATCCGCGACACCACGCTGCTGTTGCTGCCAGAAGACGGCGCGGCGCTGACGCCCGCGCAGGTCGAGGCGGCCTTGCGGCGCCTGAAGACCTGGCCCTTGCTGGACGGCTATCGCGCCCGCGAACGGGCCGACGTGCCGGCTCTGGTCGAGGCCGTGCTGGCCTTCGCCCGCATGGCGCAGGCATTGCAGGACCGGCTGGCCGAGGCGGAGATCAATCCGCTGTTCGTCAGGCGCATGGGGCAGGGCGTATGCGCGGCCGACGGCGTCGCGGTGCTGGACCATCCCCGTGCGCCTTGAGCGTACGGGCGTTAAAAAACACGAGGAGACGACAATGAACTTCAGCAGCATATCGACGCGATGCGTCCGGGCCCTGGCCGCCGCGGCGGCGGTGGCGGGCGTTCTGGCGGCGGCGCCGGCGCAGGCCGCTTTTCCGGAACGGCCGCTGCGCATCGTGGTGCCGTTCACGCCGGGCGGCGGCACCGACATCGTCGCGCGCCAGTTGGCCAAGGGACTGACCGATGAACTGGGGCAGTCCGTCATCGTCGAGAACCGGCCCGGCGGCAGCACCATCATCGGCACCGAAAACGTGGCCAAAAGCCCGGCGGACGGCTACACCATGCTGATGGCGACCTTCGCCCACGCCGTGAATCCGGCCATGCAGAAAAAGCTGCCCTACGACACAGACCAGGCCTTCGCGGCGGTGGCGATGATAGGCAAATCGCCCAACGTCCTGGTCGTGTCCGCCAAGTCCCGCTTCAACAGCGTGCGGGACATCCTGGCCTATGCCCGCGCCAATCCGGGCAAGCTGACGTTCGGCTCCTATGGCAACGGCACCTCCGCGCACCTGGCGGGCGAGCTGTTCAAGAGCCTGGGCAGGGCCGACATCCTGCACGTGCCGTACAAGGGGGCGGGACCCGCCATCAACGATCTGATCGGCGGCCAGATCGACATGATCTTCTCGACCTCGGCCAGCGTCAGCGGCCAGGTCAAGAACCGGCAATTGCGCGCGCTGGCGGTGACGACCAAGAACCGTTCGCCCGCCTATCCGGGCGTGCCGACCGTGGCCGAGTCCGGCGAGCCGGACTACTTCGTCGACAGCTGGTATGGCGTGTTCGTGCCCCAGGGCACGCCCAGGCCCGTCATCGACCGCCTCAACGCCGCGATCAAGAAGGTCTCGACGGACCAGGCGTTCCAGGCGGCGCTGGAATTGGAAGGACTGGCCGCCCAGGTCGGAACGCCCGAGGAGTTGGACGCGTACGTGAAGCAGGAGGAAGCGCGCTGGACCAGGATCGTGGAGCAGGCGGGAATCGCCGAGCAGCCCTAGGCGCGCCGGCCCGGCGGAAAACCCGTTGCGGGGCCGGCCGCCGCCGGCCCCGGCGCTTCAATGCATCTGGCCGTAACGCCCGGCGTTGAAGTCCTGGATGGCCTCGACGATCTCGGCCTGGGAGTTCATCACGAAGGGGCCGTAGCCGACCACCGGCTCGTCGATGGGCTCGCCGCTCAGGATCAGGAACACCGCATCGTTGTTGGCCTCGATGCTGATGTCCTCGCCGTCCTGCGAGAACAGCGCCAGCTGCGCGTCGCGGGCGACGGTTTCGCCGTTGACCAGCACCGTGCCGCGCAGCGTCACCAGCATGCTGTTGCGGCCGGCGGCGATCGGGAAGGTCGCCGACTTGCCGGCGCTCATGCGCACGTCCCACACGTCCATGGGCGTGAAGGTGCGCGCCGGCCCCGCGTGGCCCGCGTAGTCGCCCGCGATCACGCGCAGCGTGCCCGCGCCGTCCGGCAGCGCCACCGCCGGGATGTCGGCGTCGAGGATGCTCTGGTAGCCCGCCGGGGCCTTCTTGTCCTTGGCCGGCAGGTTGACCCACAGCTGCACCATTTCCAGTTCTCCGCCCTTGCGGGTGAATTCATGGGAATGGAATTCCTCGTGCAGAATGCCCGAGGCGGCGGTCATCCATTGCACGTCGCCGGGACCGATGACGCCGCCCTTGCCGGTGGAATCGCGGTGCTCGACTTCGCCGCTGTAGACGATGGTCACGGTTTCGAAGCCGCGATGCGGATGCTGGCCCACGCCGCGCGGCTGGTCGGCCGGCTCGAAGCGGGCCGGGCCGGCGTAATCCAGCAGCAGGAACGGGCTGGTGTTCTTGCCCTTGTCGCTATAGGAGAACATAGAGCGAACCGGGAAGCCGTCGCCCACCCAGTGGGGACGGGGGCTGGCATGCAAACCGAGGATCTTCTTCATGGTTGTATTTCCTGTTGCGCGGCCCCATCGGGGCCGTTCGTCATGTCTATGAAGATAAGGGCGCAAGGCCGCTGGCGGTAGCCCCTGCCATTGATAAGCACTGTTCCATAAGCTGAACGATGGCGCGGGATTTTGCCGTTGGCGTATTCTGTGGCCATGCAACGTTCCACAGACCCGGCCCGGGCAGGGCATGACGACCGGGTGCAGGGCTTCGCGCCGGTGGCGCGCGCCGATGCGCGCGTCCTGGTGCTGGGCTCCATGCCCGGCGTGGCCTCGCTCAGGCAGGCCCGCTATTACGCGCATCCGCGCAACGCCTTCTGGCCCATCGCGGCCCGCGTTTTCGGCTTCGATCCGGCGCTGGACTACGCGGCCCGGCTGGCCGCGCTGCAGGCGGGCGGAGTCGCCTTATGGGACGTGCTGCAAGCCTGCGAACGCCCGGGCAGCCTGGACGCCGACATCCGCGCCGATACGCTG
Organism: Achromobacter sp. MUI-25009338; assembly: GCF_057359325.1. Lineage (NCBI taxonomy): Bacteria > Pseudomonadati > Pseudomonadota > Betaproteobacteria > Burkholderiales > Alcaligenaceae > Achromobacter > Achromobacter sp. MUI-25009338. Next base: position 3,552,210 of record NZ_CM170627.1, on the reverse strand, counting down.
GTGGCCAACGATTTCGCCGCATTCCTGGAACGGCACCCGGGCATCGCGCGGGTCTGCTTCAACGGCGCCAAGGCCGCCGCGCTGTACCGGCGCCACGTCCTGCCGGGCCTGGACGCCGGGCTGGAATACGTCGCGCTGCCCTCGACCAGCCCGGCCCACGCCGCGGCCTCGTTCGAGCAGAAACTGGCCGTCTGGAGCAGGGCGCTCAGGCCGGCGGACTGACCCGGCGAGGCATTTTGGGGACGGATTCTCGATTAATCCGTCCCCCGTTGATTCATATCAAGCCTCTATATAATCCCGAGTGATAAGTTTATTCACGTAACACTTATGCGCTTGGAGAACCGTATGCATCCCCCCGCCAGCCCCCCGGAAACGCCTTTGCCGGGTAAACGTGGCTTCCTCAAAGGACTACTCGGGCTGGGGGCGGCGGCGACCGTCATTCCCATCCATGCCGAGGCCGCCGGCCTCAACGGGCAGCCGCCGCGCCGCCCCGGCATGGCGGGCAAGCGCTACGGCATGGTGGTGGACATGCGCAAATGCATCGGCTGCCAATCCTGTACGGTCAGCTGTTCCATGGAGAACCTGCCCCCCATCGGCCAGTTCCGCACCACCGTTCTGCAATACGAGGTCAAGCCCGACGACGGCCCGGCCGCGATGGTGATGCTGCCGCGCCTGTGCAACCACTGCGACAACCCGCCCTGCGTGCCGGTCTGTCCGGTGCAGGCCACGTTCCAGCGCGAGGACGGCATCGTGCTGGTCGACAACGAGCGCTGCGTCGGCTGCGCGTATTGCGTGCAGGCCTGTCCTTACGACGCCCGCTTCATCAACCACGAAACCCAGACCGCGGACAAGTGCACGTTCTGCGAGCACCGGCTGGAGGCCGGCCTGCTGCCGGCCTGCGTGGAAAGCTGCGTGGGCGGCGCCCGCGTGATCGGCGACCTGAACGATCCGGATAGCGCGATTTCGCGGCTGCTGGCCGAGCACAAGGACGAGGTCAAGGTGCTCAAGCCCGAGATGAAGACCGATCCCCACGTCTATTACATCGGCCTGCCCGATGCGTTCGTCCACCAGGTCGACGGCCAGGCCGGCGTGCGGCTGGCCGGCGCCCATTGAAGGGGATATCCATGCAGATCTCCGAATTGCTCACGCCGGTCTACGACGCCGCCTGGCTGCCCTGGGCGGTGCAGTACTTCTTCCTCATCGGCATCAGCGCCACCACGGCGCTGACCGCCGCCTTCTCGGCCTTCGGGCGCGAAGGGTCTTCCGCGCGCCGGCTGCTGCCGGCGGCGGTGGCGGTGCTGCTGGTCAGCGCCATCGCCGCGCCCGTGTCGCTGCTGGCCGACCTGCACCAGCCGGGCCGCTTCTGGCATTTCTATACCCAGCTCACGCCCTGGTCGTGGATGTGGCTGGGCGCGCTGCTGCTGCCGGCCTTCGTGGGCCTGGCGCTGCTGTTCAGCGCGGCCTGGTGGTGGGGCCGCGTCGGCGTGCTGCGCGCGACGGCCACGCTGCTGGCGCTGTCGGCGCTGTCCATCCTGGTCTATACCGGCGCCGAAGTCATGGTGCTGCGTTCGCGGCCGCTGTGGCACACGGTGTTCCTGCCCGTGAACTTCGCGCTGACCGCCTGGCTGGGCGCGCTGGGCGCCATGTTCCTGATGGGCCGCTGGCTGCCCGGCGGCATGCGCGCCTTGCCGGTGGACATGCTGCGCCGCCTGAGCGTGACCGCCGTGGTGATGATGGCGCTGGGCGCCGGCGCCTGGGCGCTGCTGGGCCTGCTGGGGCTGGACCCGTCGTTCGACGCGGCCCTGCGCCTGTTCGCGCAATTCCCCATCTGGCGCATCAGCCTGGCGGGCGCCGTGATCACGGCCTTCTGCATCATCGCGCTGCTGCAGCGCCCGGCCCGCACGCTGGCCGAGCCGCTGCCCTCGGCCGCGCTGGCGCTGACCATGCTGGCCGCCGCCTGGATATTCCGCTGGGTCGTGTTCATGAGCGTGCAGGGCGTGCCGAAGTACGGCGCCGGCCTCTATCTGTACGACATGCCCTGGGGCAGCGATGGCCTGCTCGGCATGGTGGGCGTGCTGGGCCTGTGCGTGGCGCTGGTCGCCGCCGTGACCTGGGCCCTGGAACTGTTCCCGGCGCGCAAGCCGGGCACGGCATCGGCCTGACGCAAGAACCTGGAAGACGAAGCAATGGACAAGCAACACAAAGACGACAAGCCTGGCGCAGCGCCGGAGCAGCCGCGCGACGAAGCGCGGCGCAAACTGATGGTGCGCGGCGGCCTGGTCGCCGGCGGCATGGCGGCCTTCGCGGCCGGCTACGGCGAAACCGTGGCGCGCGCGGTCAAGGGACTGGCGCAGGGCACGGCCGGCGCGCCCACGGCGCACGCCGTGCGCGGCAATTCGCTGACCCCGGAGTTCCGCATCGACCCGCTGACCGGCGCGCTGAGCGCCCAGCCGGGCCAGACCGTCAGCCCTTCCAGCTGCCTGGGCTGCTGGACCCAGTGCGGCGTGCGGCTGCGCGTCGACACCGAGCAAAACCGCATCCTGCGGGTGGCGGGCAACCCCTACCATCCGCTGGCCACCACCCAGCCGGCCGCGATGGAGACGCCGGTGCGCGACGTCTACGCGCAGCTGGGCGGCGACAACGGACTGGAAGGGCGGGCCACTTCCTGCGCGCGCGGCTCGTCCATGCTGGAGCAGCTGGAAAGCCCCTACCGCGTGTTGCAGCCGCTCAAGCGGGTCGGCCCGCGCGGCGCGGGCAAGTGGCAGACCATCTCCTTCGAGCAGCTGGTGCAGGAGGTCTGCGAAGGCGGCGACCTGTTCGGCGAAGGCCATGTGGACGGGCTGCGCGCCATCTACGACCGCGAGACGCCGCTGGACCCGCAGAACCCGGAATACGGCGCCAAGGTCAACCAGCTCCTGTTCACCGATGCCGGCAACGAAGGCCGCACGCCGCTGATCCAGCGCTTCGCCGCGCAATCGTTCGGCACGGTCAACGTCAGCAATCACGGCTCGTACTGCGGCCAGAGCTTCCGCGTGGGCGCGGGCGCCGCGCTCGGCGACCTGAAGGGCATGCCGCATGGCAAGCCGGACTGGGACCACGCCCGCTTCGGCCTGTTCATCGGCACCTCGCCGGCGCAGGCCGGCAACCCGTTCCAGCGCCAGGCGCGGCAGCTGGCCGAGGCTCGCGTGCGTCCGGAAGAAAGCGGCTTCTCGTATGTGGTCGTGTCGCCCATGCTGCCCGCGTCCTCCAGCCTGTCGGCCGGAACGGGCAACGAGTGGCTGCCGGTCAACCCGGCCGGCGACCTGGCGCTGGTGATGGGCATGATCCGCTGGATGCTGGAGCACGAACGCTTCGACGCCCGCATGCTGTCGCAGCCCGGCCCGGCCGCCATGCAGGCCGCCGGCGAGGCGGCCTGGACCAATGCCACCCACCTGGTCGTGGCCGAAGCAGGCCATCCGCGCCAGGGCAGTTTCCTGCGCGGCGCCGACCTGGGCTGGCCGCGTCCGGCCGACGCCGGCGAGAAGTGGGAAGACGTGTACGTGGTGCGCCTGGAGGACGGCACGCTGGCGCCGCACACCTCGGCCGTGCCGGCCGCGCTGTTCGTGGACCAGGCCGTGGCCGCGCCCGGCATGCAGGGCGCGCCGCAGTCGCTGCGCGTGCGCTCCTCGCTGTCGCTGCTGCGCGAGGAAGCGCGCCGCAAGACGCTGGACGAGTATGCCGAACTGAGCGGCGTGCCGGCCGCGAAGATCGCTGCGCTGGCCGAGCGCTTCACCAGCTACGGCAAGCGCGCCGTGGCCGACGCGCACGGCGGCACCATGAGCGGCGCGGGCTTCTACACCGCGTACGCCATCGCCATGCTCAACACGCTGGTGGGCAACCTGAACGTGGAGGGCGGCCTGCTGCTGGACGGCGGCCCGTTCCCGCCCTACGGCCCGGGGCCGCGCTACAACATCGCCGGCTTCGCCAACCGCGCCGCGCCCAAGGGCGTGCCGCTGTCGCGCAACCGCTTCCCGTACGAGAAGTCCAGCGAATTCAAGCGCAAGCAGGCCGCCGGCCAGCCCGTCTATCCGGCCGAAGCGCCCTGGTATCCGGCCACTGGCGGGCTCAGCTCCGAGATGCTGGCCTCCGCGCTGGCGGGCTATCCGTACCGCGCCAAGGTCTGGTTCAACCACATGGGCAACCCGGTCTACGGCGTCGCCGGCTTCCGCAACGTCGTGGCCGACAAGCTGAAAGACCCGCGCCTGCTGCCGCTGTCGGTGTCGATCAATCCCTTCATCAACGAAACCAACGCGCTGGCCGACTATATCGTGCCCGACACCGTGACCTACGAAAGCTGGGGCGTGTCGGCGCCGTGGGCCGACGTGGTGGCCAAGGCCTCCACCGTGCGCTGGCCGGCCGTGCAGCCGCGCGTGGCGCGTACGGCCGCCGGCGAGCCGGTGTGCCTGGAGACCTTCCTGATCGCCTGCGCCAAGCGGCTGGACATGCCGGGCTTCGGCGCCGGCGCGATCTCGGACAAGGAGGGCGGCAAGTATGCGCTGGACACGCCCGAGGACTTCTTCCTGCGCGGCATGGCCAATATCGCGTTCGCCGCGGGCCGCCCGGTGCCCGAGGCCAGCGACGAAGACATGGCGCTGACCGGCGTGGACCGCTACAAGGACCTGCTGCAGCAAAAGCTCAAGCCGGGCGAGTGGCGCCAGGTCGCGATGCTGATGAGCCGCGGCGGCCGCTTCGACAAGATGGAGGACGCCTGGGTCGGCGAGGGCGCCGCGCGCCGCCTGCGCGCGGCCTATGCCAAGCCGCTGACGGTCTGGAGCGAGGAGCTGGCGGGCTTTCGCCATTCGCTCACCGGCGAGCGCTACAGCGGCTGTCCGACTTGGTATCCGACGCGCCTGGCCGACGGCCGCGACATGCGCGCCGAATACGGCAGGCAGGAATGGCCGTTCCTGCTCAGCTCGTTCAAGTCCAACCTGATGAGCTCCATGTCCATCGGCGTGAGCCGCCTGCGCCAGGTGCATCCGCACAACCCGGTGTCGATCAACCGCCAGGACGGCGAGCGCCTGGGCCTGCGCAACGGCGATCCGGTGCGCATCGTGACGCCGGGTGGCGCGGTCACCGGGCTGGCGCTGCTACGCGACGGCATCCAGCCGGGCGCGGTCGGCATCGAGCACGGCTACGGCCATACCGAGCTGGGCGTGCGCGCGCATATCGTGGACGGCAAGCCCATGCCGCACGATCCGGCGCTGAGCGCGGGCGTGAACCTGAACGACCTGGGCTTCGGCGACGCCACGCGCGGCGCGCACGCCAACGTCTGGATCGACTGGGTCTCGGGCGCGGCGGTGCGCCAGGGCCTGCCGGCCCGCATCGAGCGCGCCTGACGCTAGCGCACGACGGTATCGGCCACCAGGTCGACGCCGTCGCTGGGCACGGCCACGCCGGCCAGCGCGCCGCCCAGGTCTCCGGGCCGGGCGGCCGCCGCGCCCGCGCGGCTTACCCGGATCTCCACGCGCACCTTGCTGGCGCCCGACAGGGTCGCCTGCGGCGACATCGCGCTGCTGTCGTCGAGCACGAAATCGCGCGGCAGGTCGGAGACCTGCATCTGCAGGATCGCCAGCGGCATGCGCGGGCCGTCCTCCGGCCGCGCCAGGATGAATACGGTATCGGTGGGCTGGACCTGCGCGCGCAGCGCATCGGCGATGCGGGCGCGTCCGCTGATGCGGGCCGTGGCCTTGGCTGCGGTGGCCGCGTTCGGCGGCGGCGAACCCGTCGCCATGGCGCGCGCCTGCGCGATATTCGATTGGATCTGGCGCGCCGCTTCCGAGTCGGGCGGCAGCCGCGCCTGCAGGCGCTCCCAGTGCGCCAGCGCCTCGGCCGCGTCGCCGCGGCGCAGCGCCATCATGCCGGCCAAGGCCAGGGCCTTGGGCTGGTCGGGCTGGGCCGCCAGGGCCTGCGCGACGGCGGCGATCGATTCGGCGTCGGGCGCGCCCTGGTTGGCCGACAGCAGCGCGTCGGCCAGGTCGGCCAGCACCGCCGGCTGGTCCGGCGCCAGGCGCAGCACCTGCCGGTAGGCGGCCACCGCGTCGCTGTAGCGTCCCAGGGTTTCGTAAGAGCGCGCCAGCACATACCAGCCGTCGGGGTCGTCGGGGGCGGACCGCAGGCGCCGGGCCAGCGCGTTGATCGCCATCGCCATATCGTCGTTGGAGGCGCCCGCGTGCGGCTCGGCGGCGGCCACGACCGCGGCCGCGCTGGCCGCCGCGCGCGGATTGCCCAGCTGGCCGTAAAGCAGCACCGCCGCCACCGGAATCAGCACGCTCAGCAGGCAGGCGGCGGCCACGCCGGCGCGCTGGCCGGCCCACGGCGCGGCCCGGCTGCGGCGCAGCGCCAGGTCCTGCAGCAGGTCGCGCTGCAGTTCCTCTTCGGCGCGGGCCCGGGCCTCGGGGCTGAGGCTGCCGTTCTTCAGGTCGCGCTCCAGCTGCTCGCGCTGCGCCAGGTAAAAGGCGCGCACACTGGCCTCGGCGGCCTGCGCCGCCGGCGCGCGGCGCAGCAGCGGCGGGATCAGGCAGAGCAGGGTCGCCAGCAGCAGCACGAGCACGGCAATCCAGAGCGCGGTCATGAGCCGGTGTCCAGGAAACGGGCGGCGCGTTCGCGCTCGTCGGCGGTCAGCGGCGCGCGCGCGCCGGCGCGCCGCCTGAGCGTGCGCAGCAGCACGGCGAAGCCCAGCGCCAGCAGCGCGAACGGGCCCAGCCACAACAGCCAGGTGATCGGCTTGAACGGCGGGTCGTAGCGCACGAAGTCGCCGTAGCGCTCCTCGAAGAAACGCATGATCTGCGCATCGGTCCTGCCGGCGGCCAGCTGGCCGCGGATCAGGTCGCGCATGTCCTGCGCCAGCGGCGCGTTGGATTCGGCCAGGGTCTGGTTCTGGCACACCAGGCAGCGCAGGCCGTGCGCCAGCTTGTCGGCGCGCTGCTCCTGTTCGGCCGACAGCGCCGGCGCGGCCGCCGCCGGGGCCTGGACCTGGGCCTGCGCCTGCGCCAGGACCAGCGCCAGCGCCGCGAGCATGGCCGCCGCCTTCATTGCAGCGCCTCGATCACGGGCAGCATGCGGGCGCTCCAGATCTCGGGCGTGATGAGGCCGAGCTGCCTGTAGCGGATGCGTCCTTGCTTGTCGATCACGAAAGTCTCCGGCACGCCGTACACGCCGTACTCGATGCCGATGCGGCCGTCGGCGTCGCTGGCCGAGGCGATGTACGGGTTGCCGTTGCGCGCCAGCCAGGCGGTGGCGTCGTCCGGCTTGTCCTTGTAGTTCAGGCCGTACAGGGGGATGCCGTGGCGCTGCGAGACCTCGCGCAGCACCGGCAGTTCGTCGCGGCAGGGGCCGCACCACGACGCCCACACGTTCAGCAGCCAGACCTGCCCGCGCAGCGCCTGCACGTCCAGTTTCCGGTCCGGCGCCAGCAGCACCGGCAGGCCGATGGCCGGGGCCGGCTTGTCTATCAGGACCGAGGGCACCGCGCGCGGATCGCGCGACAGCCCCATCGCCAGGAACACGGCCATCGCCAGGAAAGCGGCCAGCGGCAGCAGGTAACGCAGCATCAGGCGCCCTCCCGGGTGGGCGCGGCCACCGGCGCGGGCATGCGCGCCTGCGCCTCCAGCGCGCGGCGGTAGCGCTTGTCGCCGGCCGCCAGCAGCCCGCCCAGCGCCATCAGGATGCAGCCCGACCAGATCCAGGTCATGAAAGGCTTGACCTGCAGGCGCACCGTCCAGGCCTGATCGCCCACCGGTTCGCCCAGCGCCACGAACAGGTCGCGGGTAAAGCCGCTGTCGATGTCGGCCTGGCTGAGCGCCATGTCCTGCACGGTGTAGAGACGCTTTTCCGGATAGAGCGTGGTCACCGGCCTGCCGTCGCGCGTCACCGTGAAGACCGCGCGCTGCGCGCTGTAGTTGGGGCCGGCGGCCGGCCCCAGGCCGGCGAAGGTGAAGCGGTAGCCGCCGGCCTCGCGCGTCTCGCCCAGCGCCAGCCGCAATTCCTGCTTGACCTCGTAGCCGTTGGCCAGCGTGACGCCGGCGATGAATATGCCCACGCCGGCGTGGGCCAGCAGCATGCCATACCAGGCGCGCGGCTGGCGGCCCAGACGGCGCAGCCAGTCGCCGTCGCCGTCGGTCAGGCGCTGCCAGGCATGGGCGGCGGCGCTGGCCACCGACCATGCCGCCAGCCACAGCCCCAGTATCACCATGGGCGAGCCCAGCCGCGCCGGGCCGGGCATGGCCAGCGGCAGCAGCACGGCGGTGGCCACGCTGACGGCGAAGGCCGCGCGCAGGCGCCGGCCCAGGTCCGGCAGTTCCGCCTGCTTCCAGCGCGCCACCGGCCCCACGCCCATGAGGAAGATGGCCGGCGTCATCAGCGGCACGAACACGGCCTCGAAGTAGGGCGGGCCGATGGAGATCTTGCCCCACTCCAGCACGTCCAGCACCACTGGATACAGCGTGCCCAGCAGCACCGAGCCGGCCGCCACCGTCAGCACCACGTTGTTCGACAGCAGCAGCGATTCGCGCGACAGCAGGGCGAAGCCGCCGCCCAGGCCCACCGTGGGCGCGCGCCAGGCATACAGCGTCAGCGAGCCGCCCACGATCAGGGTCATGAACCCGAGTATGTACAGGCCGCGGCCCGGGTCGACCGCGAAGGCGTGAACCGAGGTCAGCACGCCCGAGCGCACCAGGAAGGTGCCCAGGATGCTGAGCGAGAAGGCGCAGATGGCCAGCAGCACCGTCCAGCTGCGGAAGGCGCCGCGGCGCTCGGTCACGATCAGCGAATGGATCAGGGCGGTGCCGGCCAGCCAGGGCATGAACGAGGCGTTTTCCACCGGGTCCCAGAACCACCAGCCGCCCCAGCCCAGCACGTAGTAGGCCCAGGCGCTGCCCAGCAGAATGCCTACGGTCAGGAAGGTCCAGGCCGCCAGCGTCCACGGCCGCACCCAGCGCGCCCACATCGCGTCCAGCTCGCCGGACAGCAGCGCCGCGATGGCGAAGGCGAAGGCCACGGAAAAGCCGACATAACCCATGTACAGCATGGGCGGATGCACGATCATGCCCGGGTCCTGCAGCAGCGGATTCAGGTCGCGCCCGGACATGGCCGGCGGCATCAGGCGTTCGAACGGATTGGACAGGAATAGCAGGAACAGCAGAAAGCCCACGCTGATCCAGCCCATCACGGCCAGCACCCGTCCCACGAAAGGCAGCGGCAGCCGGCGGCTGCACAAGGCCACCGCCAGCGTCCAGGCGGTCAGCAGGTACAGCCACAGCAGCAGCGATCCCTCGTGCCCGCCCCAAACCGCCGCGAACCGGTAGCCGGCGGGCAGGTCGGCATGGGAATTGGCGGCCACGTACAGCACCGAGAAATCGTTGTCCACGAAGGCCCAGGCCAGGCAGCAGAAGGCCACCGTGGTCAGGCCGAACTGCCCGACGGCGGCCGGTCGCGCCACCCGCAGCCCGGCCTGCCAGCCGGTGGCCGCGCCCACCAGCGGCAGTATGCCCTGGGCCAGCGCCGTCAGCAGCGCCAGGATCAGGCTGAACAGGCCGATCTCCGGAATCATTGCGCCTCCCGCATCAGATGGGCGGGCGCGGCGCCGGCGCGCTTGATGGCGTCGGCCGCTTCGGGCGGCATGTAGTTCTCGTCGTGCTTGGCCAGCACCTCGGTGGCGCGGAACACGCCGTCGGCGCCGAGCTTGCCGGCCACCACCACGCCCTTGCCCTCGCGGAACAGGTCCGGCAGCAGCCCCTGGTAGCTCACCGGCACGGTGTGCGCGGTGTCCGTCACCACGAAGCTCAGCGTCAGGCCATCGGCCTCGCGCCGCAGCGACCCCTGTTCGACCAGGCCGCCCACGCGGAAGCTGCCGCTGGCCGGCGCTTCCCTGGCCACCACCTGGGTCGGGCTGAAGAAGAACACCAGGTTCGATTGCAGCGCATTGAGCACCAGCGCGGCGGCCAGGGCCAGCAGCCCCAGGCCGCCGGCGATCGCCAGGGCGCGGCGCTTGCGCGGGCTCATGGGCGGCCTCCGCCGGGTTGCGCCTGCCGCGCCGCGCGCCGGGCGCGGGCGCGGCGCCACAGCACGAACGCTTCGACGCCGATCAGCGCCAGCGTCACGCCGTAGGCGCCCAGCAGGTAAGGGCCGTGGCCCTGCATCGAGAACAGCGCGTCCCAGCTCATCGCGCCTCCCGCGCGGCGCGCCCGATGGCGGCCGGCTCGCGCTCGGCGATGATGCCGCGCACGCGCGCCAGCCCGGCCGCCGCGCTGTAGAGCCAGAACGCGGCCACCATCAGCAGCATCGCGGTGACCATGATGCCGGCCATGCTGGGCGCGGCGGTCAGGTTGATGGAAGCGCCCTGGTGCAGGGTGTTCCACCAGCGCACCGAGAAATAGATGATGGGCACGTTGATCACGCCGGCCAGCAGCAGGATGGCGCCGCCGCGGTCGGCGCGCTGGGCGTCGTCGCAGGCGGCCTGCAGCGCCATGAAGCCCAGGTACAGGAACAGCAGGATCAGCTCGGACGTGAGGCGCGCGTCCCAGACCCACCACGTGCCCCAGGTCGGCTTGCCCCACAGCGCGCCGGTCCACAGCGTCAGGAAGGTGAAGAGCGCGCCGGTGGGCGCCAGCGCCCGCATCATCATGAACGACAGGCGGGTGTTGAAGACCAGGCCCAGCGCCGCGTACAGCGCCATCACCAGGTACAGGAACATGGACATCCAGGCCGCCGCCACGTGGATGAACAGGATGCGGTAGACCTCGCCCTGCTGGCTGTCGGTGGGGGCCACGGCCAGGCCCACGACCAGCCCGGCGCCGCCCAGCAGCGCCGCGGCCAGCGCCAGCCACGGAATCAGCCGTCCGGCCAGTGGGTAGAACAGCGCCGGCGAGGCGTAGCGCAGCCAGGACGCGCCGGCGGCGGGATATGAGTTGAGGGGCGGATTCTGCATGGCGTCAGTCCAGCGCCACGCGCAGCGCCGCCGAGGCGCTCCAGGGGCACAGCAGTATGGCCAGGCACAGGCCCGCGCCCAGCAGCGACAGCTGCGGGCCGGCGCCCATGCCGTCATGGGCGGCCGACACCGCGCCGGCGCCGAAGATCAGCACCGGCACGTACAGGGGCAGCACCAGCAGGGGCAGCAGCGCGCCGCCGCGCAGGCCCAGCGTCAGCGCCGCGCCCAGTCCGCCCACCAGCGCCAGCGTGGGCGTGCCCAGCAGCAGCGACAGCGCCAGGATGCCGATGGCCTGTGGCGGCAGGCCGAACTGCAGGGCCAGTACCGGGCTGGCCAGGATCAGCGGCAGGCAGCTGCTGAACCAGTGCGCGGCCAGCTTGGCGCCCACCAGCAGCGGCAGCGGATGCGGCGACACCAGCAGCTGTTCCAGCGCGCCGTTCTCGTAATCCTGCGCGAAGGGACGGTTCAGGGTCAGCAGCACGCCGAGCAGCGCGCAGACCCACAGCACGCCCGGCCCGATGGCCGCCAGCAGCGCCGGGTCGGGTCCTACCGCCAGCGGGAACATCGAGCCCGCCACGACGAAAAACAGGGTGGCGCCCAGCGTATCCGCCGGCCGTCTCCAGGCCTGCCGGATCTCACGTAACGCCAACTGCGACAGCGTGCCCAGCATCCGCGTAGTCATCCATGTCCAGGGTTTGGGTTTGCGCCGCGGCCGTGCCCGGCTCGCGGTGCGAGGCCACCACGGCCGCGCCGCCGGCGGCCAGATGGGCTTGCAGCGCGGCGTGCAGCTGCGCCAGGCTGGGCGCGTCCAGGCCGGCGTCGGGCTCGTCCAGCAGCCACAGCGGCTTGGCGCCCAGCACGATGGCCGCGAGCGCCAGCCGCCGGCTCTGCCCCTGGGACAGGCGCCGGGCGGGCACGTCGGCGCAGCGCTCCAGGCGCCAGCCGCGCAGGGTCTCGGCAATGCGCGGCGCCGCCTGCGGCGTGCCGGCGACGTGCAGCGCGTAGCGCAGGTTCTCGGCCGCGGTCAGTTCGGCGCACAGGCCATTGCCATGCGCCAGGAACGCCATGCCGGCGTGGTACGCCGGCAGGTCGCGGCGCGCGTCGGCGCCACGCCACAGCACGCTGCCGGCCTGCGGGCGCAGCAGCCCGGCCAGGGTGCGCAGCAGGCTGGTCTTGCCGCTGCCGTTGGCGCCGCGCACGTGCAGCAGCTGGCCGGCGTACAGCTCGAAATCCACCGGCGCCGCGCCGCCGCGGCGGCCGACCAGGCCGCGCGCGCCCAGCATGGGCGGCGGCGCGTCAGCGGGACGCACGCGCGACCTCTTTGCCCGCCTCCGGGGCGGCCCCCATCGAAGCGCCGCCCGGCCCCATGTTGGGCAACTGGTGGGCGATGCCCTTGTGGCAGTCGATGCAGGTCTTGCTCTTGTCGGCCAGATAGGTGGAATGCATGTTCTGCGCGCGCACGCTCTGGCGCGTGAAGTCCATGTAGTCGTAGTTGTGGCAGTTGCGGCATTCCAGCGAATCGTTGGCCTTGAAGCGCGCCCATTCGTGCTGCGCCAGTTCGAGCCGCTTGTCGACGAACTTCTCGCGCGTGTCGATGGTGCCGAAGATCTTGCCCCACACCTCCTTGGAGGCCTGCATCTTGCGCGCGATCTTGTCGGTCCAGTTGTGCGGGACGTGGCAGTCCGAGCACAGCGCCCGCACGCCCGAGCGGTTGGTGAAGTGGATGGTGCCCTTGAGCTCGGCGTATACGTTGTCGCGCATCTCGTGGCAGCCGGTGCAGAACTTCTCGGTGTTGGTGAGCTCCATGGCGGTGTTGAAGGCGCCCCAGAACAGGATGCCGCCGATGAACCCGCCCACCGTCAGGAAGCCCAGGCTGAAATGCACGCTGGGCCGGCGGACGATGTTCCAGTAGCGCTTGATGAGTTTGACCATGGCAGCCTCCCGCGCCTTACTTCTTGTCGGACGCCGGAGCCGTCAGGCGCTTGAGGATCACGTCTATGTCCTGGTAGGTGTTGCTCACCAGCGGCTTGGCCTCGGCCTGCGGAACATGGCATTGCACACAGAAGTAGCGGCGCGGCGACACCTCGGCCAGCACGTTGCTGTCGCGGTCCATGTAGTGGGTCACGCTCAGCGGCGGCGCCTGGGTCTCCTCGGTGTTGACGCGCGCGTGACAGGCCAGGCAGCGGTTGAAGTTCTTGTCGATCTGGTAGCCGTCGATCTTGTGCGGGATGGTGGGCGGCTGCATCGAATACGTGCGCATCCGCTTGATGTCCTTGTTCTCGATCGGGCTGATGAGCGGCGGATCGGTCTCCTGGGCGACCGGCGTCGGCCCGCGCATCGGGTCTTCCAGTTCCAGCGGCGGCGCGGCCCAGGCGGCGGTGGCGAGGACGGCGCACAAGGTGAGGGTGAGGGCGCGTAGCTTCATGGCTGTCTCCGGTTCGCCTTTCAGACCTTGACGATCTTGACCGCGCACTTCTTGAAGTCGGTCTGGAACGAGATGGGGTCGGTGGCGTCCAGCGTGACCTTGTTGATCAGCTGGCTGGCGTCGAACCAGGGCACGAACACCAGGCCGCGCGGCGGCTTGTCGCGTCCGCGGGTCTCCAGGCGCGTGCGCATCTTGCCGCGGCGCGACACGATCTCGACCTCGACGCCGCGGCGCAGGCCCATCTCCTGGGCGTCGTCCGGATGCATGAAACAGACCGCGTTGGGAAAGGCCTTGTACAGCTCCGGCACGCGCCGCGTCATGGAGCCGGAATGCCAGTGCTCCAGCACCCGCCCGGTCGACAGCCAGAACGGATATTCCTTGTCGGGCGACTCCGCCGGCGGCTCATAGGGCAGGGCATAGATCACCGCGCGGCCGTCCGGATTGCCGTAGAACTCGAAGCCGGCGCCCGGCTTCACATAGGGGTCGCTGCCTTCGCGGTAGCGCCACAGGGTCTCCTTGCCCTTGACCACGGGCCAGCGCAGCCCGCGCACTTCGTGATAGGTGTCGAACGGCGCCAGGTCGTGGCCATGGCCGCGGCCGAATTCGGCGTATTCCTCGAACAGGCCCTTCTGCACATAGAAGCCGAAGGCGTCCGACTCCTGGTTGGCGTAGTCCTTGGCGCGCTCGGTGTTGGGGTAGCGGTTGACCTTGCCATTGGCGAACAGCACGTCGAACAGCGTCTTGTCGCGGTACTCGGGCTTCTTGGCCAGCAGGTCGGCGGGCCAGACCTCCTCGACCTTGAAGCGCTTGGAGAACTCCATCAGCTGCCACAGGTCGGAGCGCGCCTGGCCGGGCGCGTTGACCAGCTGGTGCCAGAACTGGGTGCGGCGCTCGGCGTTGCCATAGGCGCCTTCCTTCTCGACCCACATGGCCGCCGGCAGGATCAGGTCGGCGGAGATGGTCGTGACCGTGGGGTAGGCGTCCGACACCACGATGAAGTTCTCGGGGTTGCGGTAGCCCGGCAGGCCTTCGTTCATCAGGTTGGCGGCGGCCTGCATATTGTTGTTGACCATCACCCAGTAGGCGTTGATCTGGCCGTCCTTGAGCATGCGGTTCTGCAGCACCGCGTGCGCGCCCACCTTGCTGGGTATGGTGCCGTCGGGCAGCTGCCACAGTGCTTCGGCATGGGCCCGATGCTTGGGATTGGTCACCACCAGGTCGGCCGGCAGGCGGTGCGAGAAGGTGCCCACCTCGCGCGCCGTGCCACAGGCCGAGGGCTGGCCGGTCAGCGAGAACGGGCTGTTGCCCGGCGTGGAGATCTTGCCGGTCAGCAGGTGGATGTTGTAGACCATGTTGTTGGCCCACACGCCGCGCGTATGCTGGTTGAAGCCCATGGTCCAGAACGAGGTCACGCGCACCTTGGGATCGGCATAGAGCTCGGCCAGGTCCTGCAGCTGCTTCTTGGGCACGCCGCTCAGCTTGGAGGTGTAGTCCAGGTCGTACTTGGAGACGAACTTGGCGAATTCCTCGAAGGTGATGGGGTGCGAGCCACCGGCCTTGTCGGCGTTCTTGGCGGCTTTCTGCAGCGGATGGTCGGGGCGCAGCCCGTAGCCGATGTCCGCGTTGCCCTGGTGGAACACCGTGTGCTTGTCGACGAAGTCCCGGTTCACCCGCTTGGTCTCGATGATGTAGTTGGCGATGTAGTTCAGGATCGCCAGGTCGGTCTGCGGGGTGAAGGTCAGCGTCAGGTCGGCCAGCTCGTACGAGCGGTGCTCGAAGGTGGAGAGCACCGCCACCTTGGTCTTGGGCGCGGACAGGCGGCGGTCGGTGACGCGGGTCCACAGGATGGGGTGCATCTCCGCCATGTTCGAGCCCCACAGCACGAAGGCGTCGGCGTTCTCGATGTCGTCGTAGCAGCCCATGGGCTCGTCGGCGCCGAAGGTGCGCATGAAGCCCACCGCGGCCGAGGCCATGCAGTGGCGCGCGTTCGGGTCCAGGTTGTTGGAGCGAAAGCCCGCCTTCATCAGCTTGAGCGCGGCATAGCCTTCCCAGACGGTCCATTGCCCCGAGCCGAACATGCCCACGGCCTCCGGGCCTTTCTCCTTGAGCACGCGCTTGAACTGTTCGGCCATCACGTCGAAGGCCTGGTCCCAGGACACCGGCGCGAACTCGCCATCCTTGGCGTACTTGCCGTCCTTCATGCGCAACAGCGGCTGGGTCAGCCGGTCGTTGCCGTACATGATCTTGGACAGGAAGTAGCCCTTGACGCAGTTCAGGCCCTTGTTGACCTCGGCGTTGAAATCGCCGTGCGTGGCCACGACCTGGTTGTCCTTCACGGCGACGTTCACGCCGCAGCCGGTCCCGCAGAACCTACAGGGCGCCTTGGACCACTTGAGCTTGGCGGCCTCGGATTCGGTGACGATGTTCTGCGTGTAGCCGACGATGGGAATGCCGGCGACGGTGGCGGCCGCCGCGGCGGCGGATTGCTTGATGAAGTCCCTACGAGCCATTGCCATCGTCAATCTCCTCGTTCATCGCGTCCAGCGTGTCGGAATGCTGGTAGACCAGCGCCGAGGCCAGCACGCCATCGAGGCGCTGGATTTCCGATATCCGCGCCATCATGTCGTCGGTGGAGGGAGCTTCCAGCGTGACCACCAGTTTCCCGGTATCGGAAGCGGCATGGATTTCCGCGCTGGCGATCCCGAGGATCGCGGCACGGACTTCGTTGATGCGCGGGGGCGCCGCGTGCACCACCATGCTGGCGATATGCAGCTCTGGCGGCGCCGCAGGGGGCGCTGAATGGGGGAGCGCGGACATGGGAGCGGTGCCGTCGCGTCTGGTCAGCTGCCGGGCGGGCCGGCGAACAGCTGATAGAACCAGACGAGGAAACCGTAACCCGCCACGATAATGACCGACAGGACGGGGGCCATGACTGCCGTCAGGAACAGGAAACTGCGTAGCTCCTGCGGCTTTGTGTAGCCATCAGACTCGTTTTGCACACACCACCTCGCTACGACGTTGGGGCATTGCGTTTAACGTGCGGATGTCGCAGTTTTTAGCAGATGCCCTTGCGGGGCGTCAATGTTGCGCCGCGGTGTTGCGCGGGCGCCGGCGCGCGGCCGGCGCAGGGTATTCAGCCCAGTCGTCCGTAGATGCGGCGCGCGGCGGCCGCGTCGGCCAGCGGCCGGCCCAGCGCGCGCGCGCCTTCGGCGGCCTGCGCGACCAGCGCCGCGTTGCCGGGCGCCACGCTGCCGTCGCGCAGCTTCAGGTTGTTCTCGAAGCCCACGCGCATATGGCCGCCGAACGCCGCCGCCGTCGTGACGCAGGCGTTTTCCTCGGGGCCGAAGGCGCAGACGGCCCAGGGCAGGGAATGGTCGTACGCCGACAGGAACGGCAGCAGGTCGTAGGCCGATGAAGTCTGGCCCGCGCTGTAGCGGCCCAGCACGAACAGCACCGACCAGGCGCCGGGCGGCACCAGCCCGCGCTGGCGCAGGGCCAGCCAGCGCCGCACGTCGCCTTCGTCGTACAGGATGATCTGCGTCATGATGCGGCGCTCGGCCAGCCAGGCCAGGAAGGCCGCCAGCTCCGTTTCCGGAATGTCCGGCACGGCGATTTCGCGCAGCCCGATGGAAACCGCCTCGGGCTGCAGCTCGCGCACCACGGCGATCTGTTCGGCCGCCTTGTAGACGCCGGCGGCCTCGCTGGTCACCTGCACCAGCAGCTCGTCGCCGACCGCGCGCCGAACCGCCGCCAGCGCCTCGCGGTAGGCGTCGGCGCACAGCAGGTGGCTGCCGTCGGGCTTGCGCACGTGCATGTGCATCATGGCCGCGCCCGCGTCCAGGCAGGCGCGGGCCTCGCGCGCCAGGGCCTCGGCCGTCAACGGCACGGCGGGATGATCGGCGGCTTTCTTATAGGCGCCGTTGGGCGCCACGGTGATGATGGCCGGCGTATCGGCCAGCGCCGCGCGCGGCAGGGCGGCTGCGTTCATGGCTGGATCTCCGGCAGTTCGGGCGCCATCAGGTCCAGGCCGGCGCGCAGCAGGCGGTCGTAGCGCTCGCGCTCGGCCGCGATGGTCTCGGGCGTCCAGGCGTAGAAGCCCTGGCCGGCCTTCATGCCGTGGCGGCCGTCCTGGGCGCGCTCGGTCAGGCAGCGCGCGGGCCGGTCTGCGTTGCAGAACGTGGGGTACATGGTGGCGCCGGCCGCGGCGTGCACGTCGATGCCCGCGTGGTCGCGCTGCATCACCGGCCCGGCGGCCAGGAAGCGGAAGCCGAAGCCGAAGCGCACCGCCGCGTCCACGTCTTCCGGCGACGCGATGCCGCGGTCGATCAGGTCGAAGGCCTCGCGCGACAGCGCGTGCTGCAGCCGGTTGGCCAGAAAGCCCGGCAGGTCCTGGGCCACCTTCACCGGCACGCTGCCGCAACGCCGCATGAAGGCGATCAGCGCGTCCGCGCAAGCGCCGTCGCTGCCCGCGCCCAGCACCACCTCGACCAGCGGCACCAGGTGCGCCGGCATGAAAAAGTGCAGGCCCAGCATGCGGCCCTGGCTCGCCAGCCCCTGGCCGATCGCGCTGATCGGAAAGCTGGAACTGTTGCTGGCCAGGATGGCGTCCGGCCGCGCGCGCCGCTCCAGTTCCGCGAACAGGGCCTGCTTGATGTCCAGGCGCTCGGGGATGCACTCGATGACCAGGTCCACGCCGGACCAGTCCACCGCGTCCAGGTCCGGCGCCGTGGCCACCAGCGCCGCGTTCTGCTGGCGGCCGATGACTTCCAGATTCGCGGCCACGCGCGCCGGCACGCCGGCGGCGCGCTCCGCGTTCGATTCGATCACCGTCGTGCGGCACGAGGCGCGGGTCAGCACCACGGCGACGTCCGCGCCCATGGTCCCGCCGCCCACCACCACCGCGTGCGCCGCGCCCGGATTGGGCAGCGCTTTCGCGTCCGTCTGCATGCATAGCTCCTTGTTTCTAGGTTGGAGCCGAGTGTAGAGAAGCCGCTTTGATTGATGAATCAGATTTTTTGGATAGAATGATCTTTAAATCAGATCAATGTAGACCCATGCAGATCAATCTCTCGATGCGCGACATCGACACCACGCTGGTGCTGGGCCGCACGCTCAATTTCCGCCAGGCGGCGGCGCAGCTGCACCTGTCGCAGTCGGCCCTGTCCACGCAGATCCAGCGCATCGAGGACGCGCTCGGCGTGCGCCTGTTCGACCGCACCACGCGCACGGTCCGGCTCACCGCGGCCGGCGAAGTCTTCATGCAGCAGGCCGCCAGCCTGCAGGTGGCGTTTCGCGACGCCGTGGCCGCGGTCAGCGGCATCGTCAACGCCGAGCAAGGGCAGGTCTCGGTGGCCGCCTTGCCCTCGGTCGCCGCGCGCCTGCTGCCGCGGGTGCTCATGGCCTACCGCCAGGCCCACCCGCGGGTCGCCCTCAAGGTGCGCGACACGCTGTCGGGGCCGGCCTTCGACCTGGTGCGCGCCGGCGAAGTGGACTTCGCGCTGACGGCGGCCGATCCCCAGCACGCCGACCTGCACTACGAACCGCTGATGTCCGACAGCTTCCTGCTGCTGATCCCCGAGACCCATCCGCTGGCTCGCGCGCGCGGCCCGCTGCGCTGGGCCGACAGCGCCGACGCCGCCCACGTCTCCATGGTGCAGCCCAGCAGCGTGCGCCAGTACACCGAATGGGCTTTCCTGCAGAACCGCATCCGCTTCACGCCCGCGTTCGAGGCCGAACACCTGACCACCATCGTGGCCATGGTCGAATGCGGCTTCGGCGTCGCCGCGCTGCCCGAAATCGCCGCCGGCGCCGTGGCCCAGAACGGCATCGTGCAGCGCCCGCTCATCGGTCCGGTGGCGGAACGCTCCATCGGCCTGGTCACCTCGCGCAACCGCAGCCTGTCGCCCGCGGCCGCGGCGCTGGTGCGGGTGTTGAAGGATTATCTGGCGGGAGAGTGGCGGTAGCGGAATGGCTTAGCTGATGGCGCCGGGTTTTTCCTTGCTTGCAGCGCCGAAAAACTCGCCATCGAGTTTCAGCGTCGAAGAGATCCAGGCTGCAAGCGGATAGGAAAACAAGCCTATCAGCACGCCGCCGCTGAAGTCCGTGACGGTCAGCACCACGGGCGAGCCGATCCCCTGCGTCGTCTGTCCCAGCAAAAGCGCGATGGCCGACAGCAGCGCGCCGCGCAGGCCCGTCAGCGCGGTCACGAAGAGATTCCGAATCCATCGCTCGCGTACCCGGGGATTCTTGAGCAGGCGTTCCACCCAGACGAATATCGCCAGCAGCATGGCGCCGACCGCGCCGCCGATGAAGATGCTGATTTCGCTGGCCTGGACTGGAACCATAGGAAAAAATCGGAAATTCGGGGAACGTTTGCCGCTGGAAGCTTCTTTTTCGAGGGTGACATTTACCGACAGCCGAAGATTGGCGCTGAACAAGCGGTCGTACCAGGACGGGTAGATCCATCCGCCATCGGCTGGCGTCACGGGTTGAGCAACGCCTTTATCGTTGCCCTGCTGTTTTTTCACCACGGGAAATCGACAGCTTTGGCTGTATATTTCTCCAGGTTTTAGTGTTATTTCGCCGGTGCCATCGAGATCGCAGGGATCTTCCCCGTTGAAGCGGCTGTTTGCGGAGGCATCGATGGCTATGCTGGCGTTGGTAATTATCTGAAGACTGGAGCTTATGTTCTTGAATGTAAGGACTATGAGCACCGGGCTGCCAACCCGGTTCGTCGGATCGCCTGCGGCGCTGACTTCTAATGGTTGCTTCTCGATTTTTATCTCGGGCGGCTGGTTGTCGTTTTTGACTTCAGTCGGCTGCGTGTGATTCGGCTGCGAAGCGGGCTCAACGGCTTGCACCGGGATAGAGATCAAAAGAAAGGCCATTCCGGCGAGACGCGCACATATAGATGCATTAATCATTCAAGCATCCTCCGTCTGCGGTGAGACGCCGAAGGACGGCGATCTCCCTTCCTGTCTTGGAAGAAAAGAGTTGCGATTTCATTTCGTCCACGGATGCGAGGAAATCGGAGATTGTCTTCTGGCAGATCTGTCTGTCCTTGACGGCGCATAGGTTTACGTTTGGATCGCCATCGAATTTGTCGCAGGAAGACACCGCTTGCAGCCATGCGCGGACAGCTTCATGGTCAATAATATTTGTTGGCTTTTGGGAAAGGTATTCGGCTATTTCGGCGTACTTTTTTCTCTTTACATATGCTGTGGCCATGGCTGACAGATGCTTGACAGTGGCCCGCTGTAGCGATTCAGACTTTCGGGTCTCGTCATCCGCGGCAAGGACCTGCTCTATGAATTTCTCTCTTACGGCTATCTCTTTGTCCAGATAACTGTTGGCGATGGCAACATAGCCCTCTGCCAAGCGCTTAAGGTAAGCTTGCCTGTGGAGATCGGCCACTTCAAGGAAAAAGCTGATTAGCACTTGATCGGTTAGCGAAGGTTTATCGAAATTGATACCTTCTGCCCAGCCATATCCGCACTCTGCCCCTGCGGGAGCGCGACCGCTTTTTCCCAGGTCATTGATGACATTACGCACCTGCACCAGGCTCGCGTCTCCGTCCGGACAGGCTTCTGCCATGACGGCGAACGCCCAAAAGAACGAAAGCACAGCGGCAATCATCCGGCCGCCTGGCGAAAACACACGGATGAACCTTGGTCGATCCACACACTTTGGAATCTTCATGATCGCAACTCCGGTGTGATGCTGCACGGACGTCTCGGACGGGTAGCGCGCCGTCGGATTATGCGAGCGCTTCCCGCATTTCCGCATACCCAATTTGAGGTATGGCTGAACAACGGCTGAATCGGGGAAAGTTGCCGGCAGCGCTTCCGGGCAGCGGCGATGCCGCCACTGCGGCGAGGGCGCCGGACCAGTGAGGCCATCGTGAAACCCGATCAAGAATGGAATGCCCTCGTACCGCCGGACAACAGAATAAAAACGAACAATTCCAATGCGAGAAGACCCCGGGACAAGGTTCCCACCCATATCGTCATTCACGTCACGGGAACCAAGGATTTTTCTTCGGTCCGCAGGACGTTCACCGCGCCGAAATCGGTCAGCTCGCACTATCTGGTTCACAGCGACGGCGGGCTTTTCCAGTTCGTGCCCGATGCGGGCCGCGCCTACCATTCAGGCATAGATAAAAGCACCGCGTCCTTGTACAAAAAGGGCGGCAAGGAATGGCAGAAGTACCTGAAGTACTTCTCCTGGTACAAGAATTACCCGCCGGGGTCCATCTATCTGGATGGCGACCTGAATCCCGTCTGGGACAAGACCGAGGCGGTTTTCGTTGCGCAGCCGGACGGCGGCGCCTGGGACAGTTTCCGGTACTTCAACGAGCGCTGGGCGACCGACAAGCCGGTCAATTTCGAGAACGATCCGGACCCGAACAACTACTCCATCGGCATCGAAACCCTGGGCGTCGGCTCGGTGAACGCGGACCCTTCCGTCTATCCCGATGCCATGTACGCATCGTTGCGCAAGCTGGTCGTCCTGCTTTGCGGCAAGTACGGAATCCCCAACAAAAAGGGCTTCGTCGTCGGCCATGAAGACGTCAATCCGATCGGCCGATTCGGATGGGACCCGGCGCGGGGGTTCGATTGGTCGCGCATACACGATTGACCGAGAAAAGGGAGAATCCCGATGAGCGAGAATCCGCTGGCCCCATACCATCCCATCATCTATGTGCGGGGCTTTGCCGCTATGCAAAGCGAGATCGAAGATACGGTCGCCGACCCGTACATGGGCTTCAATATCGGTTCGACCAAATCCAGAATGGCATGGACCGGCGACGTCAAGCGCTACTACTTCGAGTCGCCGCTGGTGCGCCTGATGAGCGAGCACGGCTATCGCGACGTGTTCGAGGACGGCGAGGACATGGTCGCTTCCGAGCGGCCCGATTGCGAGATTCCGTACCGCAGCGTCGTCATCTACCGCTATTACGACGAGGCCAGCCAGGATTTCGGCACGGGCAAGACGCCTCCGATCGAGCATTTCGCGCAAGGCCTGGGCGAGCTGATACTGCGCCTGCGGGACAAGATCTGCGCCAATCCCAGGAGCGGGGTCGCCAAAGAGCACTTCCGCGTGCACCTGGTGGCGCATTCCATGGGCGGGCTGGTGTGCCGCGCCCTGTTGCAGAATCCGAAGCTGGGCAGCGCGCAGGCGCGCGCGGCGGTGGACAAGCTGTTCACCTACGCCACGCCGCACAACGGCATCGACATGCGCATCGTGCGCAACGTGCCCGGCTGGCTGTCGTTCGGCGACGCCAACAACTTCAATCGGGACCGCATGGCCGACTATCTGGGCCTGTCGTCGAGCGAGGACGTCTCGGTGGTGAAGAATTTCCCGCCCGAGCGCATCTTCAACCTGGTGGGCACCAATCCGCGCGACTATACGGTGGCCGCGGGGCTTTCCGCCTGGGGGGCGGGCGACGCGAGCGATGGCCTGGTCCGCATCGACAACGCCACCACGCACGGTCCCGGCGCGGACGGCAAGGACGTGAGTTCGCCGCGCGCCTTCGTGCACCGCAGCCACTCGGGCCACTATGGCATCGTGAATTCCGAGGAGGGTTACCAGAATCTGACGCGATTCCTGTTCGGCGCGCTGCGGGTCGACGGCATACTCGACGTCGACGACATCACGCTGCCGGCCGAAGTGCAGAAGGAGTTCGATGCGGGCAAGGAGGTGCAGGCTTCATATCAGTTCGAGGTCACCGTGAGCGTGCGCGGCTGCCAATGGCAGATGACCCGCCGCGAGGTGCGGGAATGTTCCGCCATATTCCGCACCTACGATGAGCTGTTCCCGGGCAAGAAAGGCACCATGCGTCCGCCGGACCGCGCCAGGAGCCCTTATCTGTTCTCGGTATTCCTCGATCCGTCCAAGAGCGTGAAGGCGTCGAAATCGGTGAGCTTCGCGTTCGACATCAAGGTGCTGGTTCCCGACTACAGCGTCGACGGCCTGCTTTTCATGAAGCGCCACTACGAAGGCGGCTACATCATGCGCGAGCTGATCCTGGTGGAAGCGTTCCCCGACGCGGCGGCGCTCGGGGGATGGCGCATCAAGTACGGCTATCAGGACGACAACCCCGGCAAGGCGACGCTAAGCGTCGAAACCCACGCGCTTGGCGACGGCACCGGCTTCGGTTTTGAGCTTGCCATCGCGCAGAAGACCCGCCCCGGCCTGAAAGGCACGTTGCGGATCGAAGCCCGGCCGGTATAGCCGGAAAAGCCTAGCCGTCCTCGTCGTCCCTGGGCTGCCAGGCGCCCGGCGGATGGTGCGCCAGCGTCAGCAGCGCGACCGTGGGCGCCTGCGCGTGCAGGCTGTGGGGTTCGTTGCCCTGCAACATCACCAGCTGTCCCTCGGCCAGCGTGCACTGGCGTTGCGGGGTTTCGACATCGACCCGCCCGACGAGGCACTGCAGCGTCAATACGCCCGGCACCTGGTGCCAGGGGAGCCGGTGCCCCGCCGGCAGCACCAGGCGGATCAGTTGCAGCTCCTTCGTGCGCAGCAGGCTGACGCTGGCCGGCGGGTCCGGCTCCAGGGACGGCCGCGGATGGAACAGGTCTATGACTTCCAAGGGCGTTGCGTGCTTGAGCGCCATGAGCGTCTCCGGTGTGGTGTGCGTGCACCTGATGATTGTATGTCCCGCTGCGATGCCCGACTTCAAGTATGGTTCGGGTTCTTCATTCGGGAGGCCCATGATCGATCCGTCCAAAACCTTGTCCGTCGGGGAGGTGGCCCGGCGCAGCGGCGTTTCCGCCGCCACGGTGCGCTTCTATGAGGAACTGGGGCTGATCGCATCGTCGCGCACCCAGGGCAACCAGCGGCGCTACACCAGGGAGGTGCTGCGCCACATCGCCATCATCAAGGTCGCCCAGCGCGTCGGCATTCCGCTGGAAGTCATCAAGCGGCACCTGGACAAGGTCCCGCGGGGGCGTCCCGTGACCGCCCCGGAATGGAGCGAAATGACGGCGGCATGGCGGCGCGAACTGGACGAACGCATCGAGCGCCTGATCCGCCTGCGCGACGAGCTGTCGAGCTGCATAGGTTGCGGCTGCCTGTCGCTGCAGGACTGCCCGTTGCGCAACCCCGGCGACGCCCTGGGCGTCGACGGCGCCGGCCCGCGCATCCTGGAGCGCGGCCTGTCGTCAGCATCGGAAGAGGATGCTTGACTTCAAGTTAACTTGAAGTCTTAGGCTACGCGATTTGCCTACTTCTGGAGCAAACCGCATGCGCAACATCGTCGATTCCATCCTGGCCAGCCGCGGATTCTGGCTGCTCGCCCGCATCCTGCTGGCGGTGGTGTTCGTTTCTTCCGGCCTGGCCAAGCTGCTGGACTTCGAGGGCGGCATGGCGGAAATGCGCAAGGCCGGCCTGGCTCCGGAAGCCTTGTTCAACGCCGCGACCATCGCGCTGCTGCTGGGCGGCTCCGCGCTACTGTTGCTGGACCGGGCGCTGTGGCTGGGCGCCGCCGCGCTGGCCGTATTCCTGGCGCTCACCATCGCCATCGTGCATCGTTTCTGGGCGCTACCCGAGCCGCAGGCCATGCTGGCGCTGTACGTGGCGCTGGAACATGTCTCGGTGATCGGCGGCCTGTTCGCGGCCGCCGTGGCCAGCCATCTGCGCACGCAGCTGCGGGCCGCCCGCGCCTGACCGGCGGCATGCCGCTTGCTGCCTGATTGCCGCGGCGCGCGCGGCCCGGCGCGCCGCGCAGCCTCTGCCGGGCCGCGAACCAGGAGCAATCATGGCGACACTCAAAGACCTGACCATCGCAATACTGGCCGTCGACGGCTTCGAACAGGTAGAACTGACCGGTCCGCGCGACCGCCTCCACGAGCAGGGCGCGCGCACCGTGCTGGTCTCGGCCCGCACCGACCCCATCCAGGGCGTGCACCACCAGAAGCCCGGCGACCGCTTTCCCGTGGACCTGACTTTCGCGCAGGCCGCGTCGGAGCCGGAAGTCTTCGACGGCCTCTTGCTGCCGGGCGGCGTGTTCAACGCCGACGACATCCGCATGCAGCCCAAGGCGCAGGAGCTGGCCCGGGCGCTGCTGGAGGCCGGCAAGCCCGTGGCCGTCATCTGCCACGGCCCCTGGCTGCTGGTGTCCGCCGGCCTGGTGCGGGGCCGCAGGATGACGAGCTGGCCTTCGTTGCAGGACGACCTGCGCAACGCCGGCGCCGAATGGGTGGACCAGGAAGTCGTGATCGACGCAAACCTGATATCGAGCCGCAAGCCCGACGATATTCCCGCGTTCAGCCGGGCGTTCATCGAGGCGCTGGAGCAGGGGCGCCGGTGACGGATCCGGCCCCGTGACCCCGTGATCCTTCGGTCCCTACTTGCCGGTCCCGATCAGCGCCAGCAGCCCGTCGGACAAGGTGCCGCGCCAGACCAGGTAGTCGTGGCCGCCGGCCACCTCGCGGTGTTCGACCCAATAGCCCTTGGCGCGCAGCACGTCGCGCAGATGGCGGTTGGTTTCGAGTATGCCCGGCTGGCTGCCGCGCCCGGATTCGAACAGGCCCGCTCCCAGGAAGAAGCGGACCGGCAGCTTGCGCACGGCGGCGAACTGCCGCGTCAGCCACTGGTCCTCTTCGCCGGCCGGCGACCACCAGTACGAGCCCGATTGGCTGAGCACGTTGCCGAACACGTCGGGATGGCGCAGCGCGGCGTAGGCCGAGGCCAGGCCGCCATAGCTCGATCCGCCGACGATGGTGCGCGCCGCCGGCGCGCCCAGGCCTTGCTTGCGCGCCCACGGCATGAGCTCGCGCGCCAGGAAGTCGGCGAACGCCGGGTTGGGCGGCAGTTCCTGGCTGCGCGAATCGGCCGTGGGATTGTCGATGAGCAGGGCCGCGGTCGGGGGGATGACGCCGGCGGCGATCATGTTGTCCAGTATGGTCGGCGTGGGCACGCGGCCCAGGTAGGCGCCGGCGTCGAACAGCACCAGCACGTGGTTTTGCGCGGCCTCAGGCCGCCAGCCCGCCGGACGGTACAGGTGGATCTTGCGCGTGTTGCCCAGGATGGCGCTGTGCAATTCCCGGGTTTCCACCGTGCCGGCCGGCACGTCCGCGCGCGCCTCGACCCAGGGCTGCGCCGGGGCGTCGGCCAGTTCCAGAACCGAGTAGGTCTGGAACGGGTCGATGCCGCGCCGGGGATAGGCGCGGGGATTGTACGGGTCGGCTTGCGCGGTCGCCAGGATGGCGCGGCGGCGCGCCATGCCGGAGCCCGGCAGTTCCGGTACGTCGGGCGCCAGGCGGTAGGACAGCCGCGTGGAGCGGGGCACGACGAAGCTGACGTACCAGACGTCGGAGTCGCCCAGCCGGGTCAGCTGCGCATGGTCCGAAGAGGGGCCGCCGAACAGGCGGACATTGCGTTCGGCGCCGCGCCACAGGAACGTGACGCGGTCGCGCGAGGCGTCCACCGGCTCGACCAGCGGGGCGCCGGTCTGCGCCACCTCGTCCCAGAAGGACGCCGTGGCGCCGCCCGAAGCCAGCGTCTGCGCCAGGGCGGCCAGGCGCGGGCTGTCTATCTTCGCGGCGGGCGCATGCTGCGCCGACAGCGGCAGGCGTTCGGTGACCGTCCACCGGTACGCGCCGCGCCCCTGGGCCCGCACCGTAAAGGTGCCGTCGGCCGGCGCCACCAGCATCAGCGTGCCGGCGGGTTTTTCATGGTCGCTCAGCCGGCGCACGTGGCGGCCGGCGGCGTCCAGCAGGTCCAGCGTCACGCCGCTGTCGGCGGCCCAGGTTCCGGCCAGGAACTCGCCTTTCTGCATGGAGATCCGTTCGTCGGAATAGGCCTGCGGCGTGACCGTGCCCTGAGCGGATTGCGCGGCGGCGACTTGCGGCGCCGCCGCCGCCAATGCGCCCGCGAGCGCCGCTGCCGATGCGCGTGCGCGCCATTCCAAACCTTTTTGTTTATGCATGTCCATCCATTTCATCGGCATGGCGCCGATAAGTCATCGAGAGAAAATCTGAGCGCCGCGGCGGCTATTCGGTGCTGGCAAGCGGCAGCCTGGGCGCCCATACGCTGTCGGGCTCGCCGCGCGCGATGCGGCGCGCGCTGGCCTGCGCCAGCCAGGCGAACCCCAGGGCCATCGCCAGCGCCGTGGCGTCCACGGCCAGGGTCGCCGCCGACGCGTGCGCCCAAAGGCCGGACGCGGGAAACAGGGCGCCCAGCAGCGAGGTCGCCGGGATCGCCAGGGCCAGCGCCGCGGCCAGCCTAAGCAGATGCACGCCCGCCGCCGCGCCGCCGCGCAGGAAGGCCCAGGCGATGCACGCGAAGAAAGCCAGGTAGTACAGCGCTTGCAGCCAGGCGTCCAGGTCGCCCACGCGCCCATGAAGCCACTTGGACGCAAGCATCATCAGCGAAATCCCGCATACGCTTCCCAGGCAGACGCCGACGGTGGCCGAGGCCATCAGGCGCGTGTCCAGCCGTTGCGCGGGTATTGCGCCGGTCCGCCGGTCGGCGCGCTTGCGGCGTGTTTCGATCCACAGCAGGTTGCCGCTGTAGAACAGCCAGGCGCCCGCCAGCCCGAGCAGGAAGTACAGCCATTTCACGGCCGCTCCGCCGAAGGACGCCATATGCAGGGCGAAGAAGCTGCCGATCCAGAGATTGGGCGTGTCCTGCCCGCCCGGCAGGTAGTCGGTGCTGAGGACCTTGCCGGAATACGGATCGAGCGCCAGGAAGCCGCCCATTGCCCTGGGCGAAACGGCGCGCTCGTTCTTGCCCCATACGCGCACCAGGGCGCGAGGGCCGGCGATGCGCTGGTATTGCAGCGTTTCGGGTTCGAAGCCGGGCGCGAACTCGCGCGCCCGGGCCACCAGCTCCCGGGGCGTGAGCAGGGCCGCCGGATCGCGCGGGCCGGCGGTTTCGGGCGGACCCGCGCGCTGGAACACCGCCGCCAGCTTGCCCTCGTACATCAGCTTGTCCTGCAGGTCGTAGATGCCGTCGTGAAACGCGAACACGACCGAGCTGAGCGCCATGACGATATGGAAGGGCAGGGAAACGATGCCCACCACGTTGTGCGCGTCCAGCCACATGCGTTTGAGGTTGCGGCCGGTGCGCAGGGCAAAGAAGTCCTTCACCAGCGACGGCAGCAGCACGATGACGCCGGAGACCAGCGCAAGCGCGTACAGCGACGCGACCACGCCCATGAACCAGCGGGCGGGATCGCTGTCGACGGGCAGGCCCACCACGCGGTGCAGCACGTCCACGAAGGACGCCAGCCCGCTGGGCCTGGATTGCTCCACTTGCAGCCCGCCCGCATCCAGGTAGGCGATGTAATGGCGCTTCGACGCTTCGTCGCCCTCATTCCCGTCGGCCTCATCCCAGCCCATGCGGGCCGGCACGTGCTCGGCGTTGCGCAGATGAATGGCGAAGCCGTCGGCCACCTCGGGCCGCGCCGCCAGGACGCTGGCGATCAGGCCGGGGGTCTCGTCCAGCGGCAGGTACGAGACGGTCGGATTCGGGGTGGCCCAGCGGACGATGGGCTCTTTGAAGACCGTCAGCGCGCCCGCGTAGAACGCGATGAACAACGCCATGCCCGTCAGAATGCCGGTCCAGGTATGGACGGATTTGTAGATGCGTATCAGGTCGGCTTTCATGGCGTGTCTCCGTCAAAGCGCGCCGGTCAGGAACAGCGCGGCATACAGCGCCAGGCATGCCCCGCCCAGCCAGGCCCAGGCGCGCGCGCCGCTGGTGAAGAAATAGACGGTGCCGAGCACGCCGAGCCAGACGGGCGGCACCAGCCACATGACGAGCTGCGAGCGCGTCACCAGCGGGATGCCGGCGGTCAGCGCGGCCAGCGCGGCGCTGGCGCCGATGGCAAGCGCGAACCCCAGCAGCGCGCCCGCCAGGCTCTTGGATATCCAGTCGCGCCGGATGGCGGCGGGCTTACCGGGTTTCATGCCGGGTTTCATGGGTATCGCTCCCGTGCGATCCCGCGAGAGCGCCGAGGTAGGGGATGAGGCTGAAGAACAGCATCAGGGCCGTGCAGAACACGAACACGGCCGCGACGCGCGTATGGGTGTACAGGCAGCCCCAGCCGCCAAGCGCCAGCAGGACGAGGCCCGCCGTGCGCGCCGGCAGCGTGGGCCAGGGCAGGGGCCGCCAGCGCTGGTTGGGCGAGGCGCGATAGATGCAGAAGCAGCCCAGGAATATGGCGGCCAGGCTGAGGGCGATCAGCGTTTGGATAATCATCTTGGCAAGGTTTCCGCTGGCGCTCAGAAGGTGATGCTGGCGGAGGCTGTGACGGTGCGCGCCGGGCCCAGCGTGGCGATCGGGGTGGTGTCGCTGAAGCTTCCGGCGTAATAGTGCTTGTCGAACACGTTGTTGACGTTCAGGCGCAGCACCACGTCGCGGCCGTTGACCTGCATGGCGTAGCGCGCGCCCAGGTCCAGCTGGCCCCAGCCCGGCAGCCGCAGCTTGTTGGCGGCGTCGGCGTACTGGCTGGAGGTGGCCTGCACGCGGCCGCTCAGGGTCAGGCCGGGCACCCACGGGGCGTCCCATTCCAGCCCGGTATTGGCCTGCCACCGCGGCGCGCCGACCGCGGTATTGCCGTCGTAGCGGCCGAAAGCGGTCTTGACCTGCTTGCCCTGGGAATAGGTGACGCCGCCCAGCACGCGCAGCCCGGGCGCGAGTTCGCCGAAGGTGTTCCATTCCACGCCGCGCACGCGCTTTTCGCCGCCGTCGGCATACGTGGGGCTGGAGGCCGACCCTTGGGCGACCAGCATGGGCTTGTCGATCTGGAAGACGGCCAGCGTATTGACGAACGCGCCCGCGTTCCACTTGACGCCCAGTTCCTTCTGCTCGGTCTTGTAGGGCGCGAACACCTGCCCGTAGTTGCTGGCGGTGGTGTCGGTGACGCTGTCGCCCTTGCTCAGGCCCTGCACGTAGTTGGCGTAGAGCGAGACGTCCGGCCCCCACGGTTTGACGACGATGGCGGCCGCGGGCGTCACGGCGTCCTTGTCGTAGCGGGTCGTCGTCTTGCCGGCGCTGTCGAAGTTCGTGGTCTTGACGCGCTGGTTGCGCAAGCCGGCGGTCACCCGCAGCTTGTCGTCGAGAAAGGACATGGTGTCCACCAGCGCCAGGCTGGACAGGGTGTTCTCCGCCGTCTTGGGCGCGCTGCCCGGCATGGCCGGCATGACCGGCGTGACCGGATCGTAGATGTTGGACTTGAAGGTGGAGCGCGCGCCTATGGACGAACCGTCTTCCAGGTCGAGCCGGGAGGCCTGCAGCACCAGTTCGTGGCCGACGCCGCCCGTTTCGAAGCGCGTGCGCAGGCCGGCCTCGGCCGACCTGGCGTCGGTGTAGGCGCGCTGGCCGACGATGACGCCCGTGAAATTGCCCTCGGCGTCGATCTGCCGCGCGTGGGTGCCGTTGATCAGCCCCGATTGGTGGCTGGCGCGCCAGCCCACGCCGGCGAAGGCCGACACATGGTCGTTGAAACGGTATTCGGCCCGCCCGATGACGGCGTTGCTCTGTATGTTGCCGTAGCCGGTGCTGAACAGGTTGGTGCGGGGATCGGGGGCTTCGGGAACGACCGAGCCGCCGAACCAGAACATGGCCGGCGTGCCGCCGCTGAACGATTCCTGGCTATGGTAGGCGTCTATGGATGCGGTGAGCGCGCTGCCGCGATAGTCCAGGCCGGCGGAGAAGAATTCGCGCTTGCGGGATTGGCCGTCCAGCGTGGTGGCGCCGTCGCTGAACGAGCCGTTGACGCGCGCGCCCCAGGCGTTGCCCGCGCCGAAGCGCCGGCCGGCGTCGATGGTGGCGCCCAGCTGGCCGTCGGCCTGCCAGTTCACGCCGTAGGTGGCGGCGGGCGTGTCGCCGGCGCGCTTGGGCACCAGGTTGACGCTGCCGCCGACCGCGCCGCTGGGCGCCATGCCGCTGAACAGGGCGTTCGGCCCCTTGAGCACCTCGACCCGCTCGACGAATTCGAGCGGAGTGCGTCCCATGGGTGCCAGGCCGTACATGCCGTTGATGGCCACGTCGTTCTGGTTGACGTCGAAGCCGCGGATGCGGAAGTTTTCGTACGCGTGCCCGCTGGACGTGGTGAAGCGGATCGACGGGTCGTTGGCCATGACATCGGCCAGCGTGCGCGCCTGCTGGTTCTGGATGAGTTCGGCGGTGTAGCTCGTGACGTTGAAGGGCGTGTCCATGACGCTCTGGTTGCCCATGAGACCCAGGCGCGCGCCTTCGGCCACCTGGCCGCCGGCATAGGGCGGGGGCAGGTCCTCGTCGCCCAGCGAACCCGCGGTGACCGTGACCGGCTGCAGCATGGCCGGCGGCGGCGCGGTCTGCGCCCAGGCGTTGGGCAGCGGCAGAAGCATGCTTAGCGCGAGGCCGGGCGCGAGCCGCAGTGTTCGCGAGTCGAGTTGGTGTAGCCGCTGGTTGGACAATTTCCGCTCCATTTCAAAATGCAAATGAGAATGATATCGAATAAATATCTTTTAAGACTAGCCCTGTTTGCCAATCTGGGACGCTTGCCGCAACGCCGGCTTGATCCATGACAAGCCGTGCTAGAGTCGATTTCCCCACTGCCAGGCGACCGACATGTCCTCAGACCTCGATTCCGATTCCGCCATCGCGCCCGCGCGCACCGCGCTGCTGGTCATGCATTACCAGACGGACATCATGGCGTTGTTTCCTTCGGCCGCGCCGGCGCTGCTGGCCAACACCCGCGCGCTGTGCGATGCCGCGCGGCGCCGGGGCGTCGCGGTGTATTTCGTGCGCATCGGATTCAGCGCGGGCTACCCGGAGGTCAGCGCGCTGAACAAGAACGGGCAGGGGATCAGGCGGATGGGGCTGTTCGTCGACGACGAGATCGCGCCGCAACTGGGCCGGCGCGAGGACGAGCCCTTGATCGTGGCGCACCGGGCCAGCGCATTCTTCGGCACCGGGCTGCAGGAGCGGTTGTCGGCGGCGGGCGTGGATACCTTGATGATGGCCGGCATCGCGTCCACCGGGGTGATGCTGTCGTCCATCGCCTATGCCAGCGATGCGGACTTCCGGCTGTTCACGGTCAAGGATTGCTGCTACGACCCGGACCCGGTGGTGCACGAACGCCTGTTCGCGACGGCGTTCGAGTCCCGCAGCACGGTGTTGTCCCTGGAGCAGGCCCTGGCGCTGCTCGCCTAGCCGCCCAGGCGCGCCTGCAGCGAGGCCAGGTAGGCGTCGCGCGAGGGCTGAAGATGGTTGCGGCACACGGTCATCAGCGTGTCGCGGTCGCCGTCGCGCAATGCGTGGATCAGCGCCCAGTGTTCCTGGCGCGAGCGTTCGCGGCTGGCGGCCGAGGTCAGCGTGCCGAAGCGGATGGGATGGGTGCGGCGGGCGTATTCCTCGATGGCCTGGGCCAGCACCGTGTTGTCCGGCAGGCTGAAGAATTCGCGGTGAAAGAACTGGTTGCTGCGGAACACGCGGCGCGCGTCGCCGTCGGCGACGGCCGCGTCATGTTCGCGCTGCACCGCCACCAGCGCGGCCAGCCTGGCCGGCGGCACGGGCAGCGGGATCAGGCTGGCGGCCTGCACCTCCAGCATTTCGCGCAGCGCGTAGAGTTCGCGGACTTCGCGCGCCGGGAAGGCGCGCACCACGGCGCCGACGTTGCGCTTTTTTTCGACCGCGCCCAGCAGTTCCAGCCCGGCCAGCACCTGGCGCACGGCATGGCGCTTCATGGAAAAGCGCGCCATGAGTTCGTCTTCGGTGAGCCGTTCGCGCGGGTGCAGCCGGCCGAAGACGATGTCTTCTTCCAGCGCCTCCATGGCGGCCTGGACGGCGTCGGGGGCCTGCGCTTGCAGGCTGTCGGGCGCGATCGCGTTCATGGGCCGGCTTACTTCCCGGGCACGGTGTCGCGCGTGACGGCGGCGCGCAGGAAGTCGAAGTCCACGCCCTGGTCGGCCTGCGTGACCGTCTGCAGGAACAGCTTGCGGTAGCCGCGCTCGGCGACCGGGCGGCTGACCGGCCGGGCCGCGGCGCGGCGCGCCAGTTCGGCCTCGTCGACCAGCAGCGAGATCTCGCGGCGCGACACCGACAGGCGGATGCGGTCGCCGTTCTCGACATAGGCCAGCGGCCCGCCGATGGCGGCTTCGGGCGTGACGTGCAGCACGATGGTGCCGGCCGCGGTGCCGCTCATGCGGCCGTCGGAGATGCGCACCATGTCCTTGACGCCGGCGCGCGCCAGCTTCTTGGGAATGGGCATGTAGCCGGCTTCCGGCATGCCGGGCGCGCCGGTGGGGCCGATGCGCTTGAGCACCAGGATGTCGTCGGCGGTCACGTCGAGCGCCTCGTCGTCGATGCGCCGGGCCATGTCCTCGGCGTCTTCGAACACCACGGCGCGGCCCTCGTGCTCCATGAGCTGGGCGTTGGCGGCCGACTGCTTGATGATGGCGCCGCCGGGGGCCAGGTTGCCGCGCAGCACGGCCAGGCCGCCCACGGGATAGATGGGCGAGGCGGCGCTGCGGATCACGTCCTGCGCGAAGGCGGGCGGCGCGTCGTCCAGCTCTTCGCCCAGCGTGCGGCCGGACACGGTCAGCGCGTCCAGATGCAGGTAGGGGCGCAGTTCGCGCAGCAGCGCGGGCATGCCGCCGGCGTGGTGGAAGTCTTCCATATAGTGCTGGCCGGAGGGCTTCAGATCCACCAGCACCGGCGTCTCGCGGCTGATGCGGTCCAGGCCGGCCAGGTCGATGTCGATTCCCAGGCGTCCGGCGATCGCCGTCAGGTGCACGATGCCGTTGGTGGAGCCGCCGATGGCCAGCAGCACCCGCAGGGCGTTTTCGATGGACTTGCCGGTCAGGATGCGGTCGGGCGTGAGCCGCGCGGCGGCCATGGCCACGGCGGTGGCGCCGGTTTTCTCGGCCACGCGCACGCGGTCGGCGGTGACGGCCGGCGCCGAGGCGCCGCCGGCGACCATCATGCCCAGGGCTTCGGTGATGCAGGCCATGGTGCTGGCCGTGCCCATCACGGAACAGGTGCCCACGCTGGCCACCAGCTGGTTGTTGACGTCCGCGATCTCCTGCGCGTCGATCTCTTCGGCGCGGTAGCGGCCCCAGTAGCGGCGGCAGTCGGTGCAGGCGCCCACGCGCTCGCCGCGGTGCGAGCCGGTCAGCATGGAGCCGGTGACCAGCTGGATCGCCGGCACGCCGGCCGAGGCCGCGCCCATCAGCTGGGCGGGCACGGTCTTGTCGCAGCCGCCGATCAGCACCACGGCGTCCATGGGCTGCGCGCGGATCATTTCCTCGGTGTCCATGGACATGAGGTTGCGCAGGTACATGCTGGTGGGCTGCGAGAAACTTTCGTGGACCGAAATGGTGGGGAAGTCCATCGGCAGGCCGCCGGCCAGCATCACGCCGCGCTTGACCGCTTCGATCAGCTGCGGGGCGTTGCCGTGGCACGGGTTGTAGCTGCTGCCGGTGTTGACGATGCCGATGATGGGACGCGACAGCGCGTCGTCGGTGTAGCCGGCGCCCTTGATGAAGGCCTTGCGCAGGAACAGCGAAAAGCCGGTGTCGCCGTAGTTGGTGAGCCCGCGCGCCACGCCGCGGGCGGCTGCGCCGGCGCTGTCGAAGGGGCCGGGGGCCGGCTTGTCGTTGTGGGTCTCGTCCGTCATCTTGATCTCGATAATATTATTGATAATTTGATGGCGGCATCATAGCGAGCCTTTGTACGCAGCCGCAAGCGCTTTGTACGGCGATTTCTATTGATCTCAATATAAGATCAGTCGATAGAAAAATTCTGCTTCTTCAATCAAGTGGCCCACCCTAAACTGGCGCCGTTGACGAGCCGGGCGTTGCTCCAATTCCTATACCCATCCCGGCAGGAGACCTACATGTCAGACCTGCGCCTGCGGCCGCGCCGCGCCGTCCTGTTTTCCCTGCTGGCGCTGTGCGCCGGCGTTTCCGCTCCGGCGCTGGCCGCCGACAGCTATCCCGACAAGCCGATCCGCATGATCGTGCCCTATCCGCCGGGCGGCGCCACCGACGTGATCGGCCGCGTGCTGGCGCAGGAACTCACCGGCGCGCTGGGCCAGTCGGTGGTGGTGGAGAACCGCGCGGGCGCGGCCGGCAACATCGGCGCCGACCAGGTCGCCAAGGCGCCGGCCGACGGCTACACGCTGCTGATGGGCGCGCTGACCAGCCATTCGATCAACGCCGCGCTGTACCGCGGCCGCGTCACCTACGACGTGGAAAAGAGCTTCGCGCCGGTTTCCATTGTCGGCACGGTGCCGCTGGTGTTCGTGGTGAACCCGTCGGTGAAGGCCAACACGCTGGCGGAATTCATCGCGCTGGCCAAGTCCAAGCCGGGCTTCATCACCATGGCCTCGGCCGGCAACGGCTCGCCGCAGCATCTGGCCGGCGAAATGTTCAAGCGCACGGCGGGCGTGGACGTGCTGCACGTGCCCTACAAGGGCAGCGGCCCGGCCATGACCGACCTGATGGGCGGCCAGGTATTGAGCATGATCGAGACGGTGCCGGCGGCCCAGGCCAACATCAAGGCCGGCAAGCTGCGCGCGCTGGCGGTGACTTCGCCGCAGCGTGTGGACGCGCTGCCCGACGTGCCCACCGCCGAGCAGGCCGGCCTGAAGGGCTTCGAGGTCAGCTCCATGTTCGGCATCGTGGCGCCGGCCAACACGCCCGCGCCGGTGATCGAGCGCCTGAACGGCGAACTGAAGAAGATCCTGGCCAAGCCCGACGTCCAGGCCTCCCTGCTCAAGCAGGGCGCGATCGCCACCTGGACCACGCCGGCCGACGCCAGCGCCCGCGTGTCGGCCGAAGTGGCGCGCTGGACCAAGGTGATCGACGAGGCCGGCGTCAAGGGAGAGTGACGATACGCCCGCGTCGAGGTTGCGCCGTTACGTCACTTGCGGACGTTCCGGCGCGGCTGTGTCGGGCGCGCAACAAGGCTTGCGTGAAAATGCAAGCGCGCGCATCAAACGGTTTGCGGCCCCTGGGGATTGTTGCGGCAAGACGCCGCGACGCCCCTGGGACCGGCCGCAATATTCCGCAATAATCCCCGGCGGCCCCTCTGGGGGAGGTTGACCCTGAATTGACTAAGCCGTAATGTACTTTGCGGGCCGCTCTAGGGCGGCAGGGGGATACAAACGTGACAGACAGCCAGGACGAAAGATCGATCCTGTATACGCATTTCGGCACGCATAGCCCGTACTGGCGCCTTGCCGCCGATAGCGATGCATTCGAGCTGGCCGCGGTCAAGGGCGCGGCGAACATCGCCACGGCCCTGCGTCCCGAGCAGGCGGCGGCGATACGCGCGCTGACCGGCATTACCTCCAGCCTCCAGATCGACATCACGCTGTACGGAGACCCGGTGCGTCTGCACCTGGTGGGCCGCAAGATCAACCCCAACGAATGGGCCGGCACCGCGTCCGCCCATTCCGATACCGCATCCGTCGCCAAGGACCTGGTCGAGGGCCTGTCCTTCGCCGAGACCGTGGTGTCCGAGGCCAACTCGGTCATCGTCATCGTCGACCAGCACGGCCGGGTGCAGCGCTTCAACAAGCTGAGCGAGGAATACACCGGCAAGCGCGAACAGGACATCGTCGGGCGCAGCGTGTTCGACATGTTCATGACGCGCGAAGAGGCCATCGCGTCGCGGCGCAACATCGCCGAGTTCTACAAGCACGGCCAGTCCTACGAAGCCGAGCGGGTGATCAACACGGTCAAGGGCCCGCGCCTGTTCCTGTTCCGCAACAAGTTCGTCACCAGCGGCAGCGGCGAGAAACGCACCTACCTGATCTGTTCGGGCACCGACATCACGGAAGAACGCCAGGCCCAGGAACGCCTGCGCGTGCTGGCCAATACCGACATGCTGACCAACCTGCCGAACCGCCACGCGATCACGACGCGGCTGAAGACGGCGCTGGCGGCCGGCGCGGACGCGCGCGGCGGCGTGCTGTTCCTGGACCTGGACAATTTCAAGCGCATCAACGACCACTACGGCCACGGCTTCGGCGACCACCTGCTCAAGGCGGTGGCGGTGGCCATCTCGTCCTGCCTGTCCGAAGGCCAGACGCTGGCGCGGCTGGGCGGCGACGAATTCATCGTGCTGCAGGAAGAAGCCCAGCCCTGGGAACTGGAAGCCACCGCCCAGCGCATCATCGAGCGCCTGCGCGAACCGTTCCGCCAGGGGCTGATCGAGGTCTACACCAGCTGCTCCATCGGCATCGCCATGTACCCCGACCACGGCGACGACCTCGACAGCGTGGTGCGCAGCGCCGACATCGCCATGTACGTGGCCAAGGAAGCCGGACGCCATACCTACCGCGTGTTCCAGCCCGAGATGGACCGCCGCAACGCGGACTACGTGTGGCTCGACACCAACCTGCGCAAGGCCCTGACCGAAGGCCACCTGATGCTGTACTACCAGCCCAAGCTGGCCGGACGCACGGGCGAGGTCACCAGCGTCGAGGCGCTGCTGCGCTGGCGTTCGCCCGAGCGCGGCATGGTCTGTCCGAGCGCCTTCATTCCCTATGCCGAGGAATCGGGCCTGATCTCGCCGCTGGGCGTCTGGGTCATGCGCGAGGCCGCGCGCCAGGCGGCCGCCTGGAAGCAGGACGGCCTGAACATCCGGATCGCCGTCAACATCTCGGCGCGCCAGCTGAACGACAAGGGCGTGGTCAGCGAGTTCATGCGCGCGACCAGCGACGCCGGCCTGGATCCGTGCCTGCTGGACATCGAACTCACCGAAAGCTGCCTGATCGAAGACGAAAACGCGGCCATAGAACTGATCAAGCAGTTCCGCCAGCTGGGCGCGCGGGTGCACCTGGACGACTTCGGCACCGGCTATTCCTCGCTGTCGCAGCTGGCCCGGATTCCGCTGGACGCGATCAAGCTCGACGCCAGCTTCGTGCGCGGGGTCAACGAGAATCCGGTGTCGCAGGCGCTGGCGCGCGCCATCGTCGCCGTGGCGCGCACGCTGGAACTGAAGGTGATAGCCGAGGGCGTGGAAACCCTGGAGGAAGCGGTGTTCGTGGACTCGCTCGGGGTGGACGCCAAGCAGGGCTATCTGTACGCCAAGCCCATGCCGGCGGCCGAATTCTCGGCCTGGCTGGCCCAGCGCCGCCGGCTGCACCTGATCGCCTGATCGCTTGCAGCAGCCGGCCCGGCGCGCCGGGGATCAATGCATGGTGGCTTCCGTGCCCGACTCGGACGTGACGGCGCTGCGCCGGTTCTGCGCCATCACCAGGCGTTCCATGTAGGCGCGGTCCTTGGGATCGATCGAGAACGCGGCCTCGACCCAATCCTCGGTGATGTCCATCAGCTCGGAGCGCGGCAGGCTCAGCACGCGCTGGCGCGCGCGCAGCATGGCGCGCATGCCGTTGAGCTTGGGCCGCATCACGTCGATGAAGGTGCGCGTGGCCTTGTAGGCGTCGCCCGGCTCGAACAGCACGTCCACCAGGCCGCGCGCATGGAACCATTCGGCGGTATGGGATTCGCCCGTGCCGATCAGTTCCTCGGCCAGCTTCATGCCCGAACGGCGCGCCACCAGCGAGTACCCGCCCATGCCCGGGAACAGGTTGAACGCCATTTCCGGGAAGCCCATGCGGGCGGTGTTCTGGGCCAGCACGAAGTGGTGCGCCAGCGCCGCCTCGAAGCCGCCGCCCAGCGCGGTGCCCTCGATCATGGCCAGCGAGATCGCGCCGGTGTCGAAGCCGCGGGTGGCGGCGTGCACGCAATCCACGCAGGCCCGGGCGTAGGCCCGCAGGGCCTCGCGGCGGCCGGTGCGGATCGCCTCGGCAAAGAAGTTGAGATCGCCGCCGACGTTGTAGATCTGCGGCACCA
The DNA here is from genome assembly GCF_057359325.1 of Achromobacter sp. MUI-25009338. Classification (NCBI taxonomy): domain Bacteria; kingdom Pseudomonadati; phylum Pseudomonadota; class Betaproteobacteria; order Burkholderiales; family Alcaligenaceae; genus Achromobacter; species Achromobacter sp. MUI-25009338. The sequence continues at coordinate 3,513,023 of NZ_CM170627.1, read as the reverse complement.
GCGAGCCCGTGACCCAGAAGTCGATGGGCAGGCCGGAATCCTTGGCGGCGCGCGCCAGGGTCATGATCTCGTCGATCAATTCATGGTTGAAGCACGGCCGCGGGTGTGCCCGCAGCATCATCCACATGACTCGACGTCCCTCCTCGTAAAACGCGGAGATCTGCTTCAGATTGCCGGCGGCGGTGAAGGGGTGGCAGTCCGGATGAATGAGCTGATTCATTTACTTTCGTCCAATCGATCAAGGTGAGTCGGAGTACTGCGGCTTCAGCCTAATACAGACCTTCGGCCTTCCGTCTCATGCAAAACTCATGCGACTGGCCAGAGTTCTCCGTAATGCAAAGGCCGGAGTGATCGTTGGAGAAAAAATGCGGGCGCGGCGCGGCGCTCAACCCCTCAGCCGAGGCGCGCATACGGAGAAGGGATGAGGGGGCGAGCAAATCCGCGGCTCTCCGGGCGGCGCCCGGCGAGCCGGGCAGGGTGGCCCGGCTCATGCTTAGGAACGAGGGGGGAGAGGGCGACGGCCGCCGCCTTCAGACGATGCCGGTCAGGTAATAGACGGCGATCGTCACGAAAACCGACAGCGTCGAGATCAGCGTGATGGCGAAAATATCGCCGTAGGACTGGCGGTGGGTCAGGCCGGTCACGGCCAGCAGCGTGATCACCGCGCCGTTGTGCGGCAGCGTGTCCATGCCGCCGCTGGCCATGGCGGCGATCCGGTGCAGCACCTCCATCGGGATGCCGGCGGCGTTGGCGCTGTCGATGAAGGTCTGCGCCATGGCGGCCAGCGCAATGCTCATTCCGCCCGAGGCCGAACCGGTGATGCCGGCCAGCGAAGTCACGGCCACCGCCTCGCCGACCAGCGGGTCGGGTATGGCCTTGAGCGCGTCGGCCACCAGCAGAAAACCCGGAAGCGCGGCGATCACGCCGCCGAACCCGTACTCGGCGGCGGTGTTCATGGAGGCCAGCAGCGCGCCCGACACCGCGCTCTTGCTGCCTTCGGCGAAATGCGCCCGGATGGCCGAGAACGAGAACAGCAGGATGGTGGCGATGCCCGCGATCAGCGCGCCCATGACCGCCCACAGCGCGACCTGGTCCTGCGCGTTGACCGGCAGCGGCCGGGGCAGGCCGGGCAGCGCCACTTCGGAGCCGGCCGGATACCAGCCCGGAATCCAGCGCGTCAGCAGATAGTTGGCCACGCCCACCACCACCAGCGGCAGCAGCGCGATCAGCGGATGGTGCTGGCGCTCGCCGGGCGGGGTGGCGGGCTCGTTGCGCAGGTCGGTGCCGTAGGTTTCGCCGGCCGCCGCCGCGCGCTTGCGCCGCCATTCCAGGTAGGCGATGCCGGCCGTCAGCGTGCAGGCCGCGCCGATCAGGCCCAGCCACGGCGCCGCCCAGGTCGTGGTCTCGAAGAACGTGGTGGGGATGATGTTCTGGATCTGCGGCGTGCCGGGCAGGGCGGTCATGGTGAAGGTGAACGCGCCCAGCGCGATCGCGCCCGGCATCAGCCGCTTGGGGATGCCGCCCTGGCGGAACATCTCGGCGGCGAAGGGGTACACCGCGAACACCACCACGAACAGCGACACGCCGCCGTAGGTCAGCACCGCGCAGACCAGCACGATGGCCATGATGGCGCGCTCGGCGCCGATCAGGCGCAGCACCGCCTGCACGATGGCGCGCGAAAAGCCCGACAGCTCGATCAGCTTGCCGAACACGGCGCCCAGCAGAAAGACGGGGAAATAGAGCTTGGCGAAGCCCGCCATGCGCTCCATGAAAATGCCCGAGAACACCGGCGCCAGCGCCGATGGGTCCGTCAGCAGCACCGCGCCCATGGCCGCGATGGGCGCGCAGAGAATCACGCTATAGCCGCGATACGCCGCCAGCATCAGGAACGCCAGCGCCGCCACCACGATGATCAATCCGGTCATTCGGTACTCCAGGAATGAAGAGACGAGGGGTGAGGGGCCTCCACCTTACCGCAACAAACCGGATTGCTTATTGCGCGATCAGCGCGCCAGCAGCGCCTGCGCCTGGGCCGCGATGTTCAGGTCGATGGCGGCGTCGTCGCCATCGTTCAGGTACCAGGCGGCGGACAGCCCGCACCAGGCCACCACCCATTGCAGCAGCCGGCGGCGCTCCAGGCCGGCTTGCCCGGCCACGATCTCCAGGCGCCGCTCGAAGCGGCCGGGCACGATGGCCACCGGCGGTTCGGGGTCCGACAGGTCCGGGTTGCAGAAGATGTTTGCGTAGTCGAACGCGCGCTCGCCATACAGGCGCTTGGGATCGATGACCAGCCAGCCGCGAGCGCCGAAGTCCAGGATGTTGTCGTGGTGCGCGTCGCCATGCAGCACCGCCAGGTCCCGCTGGCTGTCGAGCAGGACGCGGGCATGGCGGGCGCTCTCGGCCAGGATGCCGCCGCGCGCGCGGGCGGCGGGCCAGAGATCGGCGAACCAGGACTCCAGCGGGCGCAGTTCGGGCAAGGGCTTGGCCCGCGGCGCATGCAGGTCCTGAAGCACGCCGCAGATGATGCGCGTCGCCTCGTCGTCGCGGCCGTTGCGCGCATACTCCGCCAGCGAGCGGCCGCCGGTGGCGCGCTCCAGCACAATGGCCTCGTCGTCGTGCGCGAGCACGCGCGCCGCGCCGTGCCCGTCCCACCAGCGCATCAGCACGCCGCCCTGTTTTTCATCTTCCTCGTGGGAGACCTTGAGCATGGCGGGCTGGCCGCGATGCAGCACCGGCAGCAGCCGCGCCGCATGGGTGACGATGGGGGCGCCGTCGGGCGTCAGATTCCAGCGGGAGAGGTAGGCGTCGAACATGGCAGCCGTGGCGGTCTTGATCGGAAGGCCTATGGTAGTGGAAGTGGCGCTCGGCTCCGGCTCAGCGCGCGCCGCGACCCGGCAGCAGCCCGGTGAGCGCCGCGGCCAGCAGATTGACCGCGGCGCTGATGGCGATGGGCAGCGCGTAGCCGCCGCGCAGGTCATAGGCGTAGCCGGCCGCAACCGGGCCGATCAGGGTGCCGAACGCCACGCTGGTGTACAGCACGCCGATGATGCCGCTGACATGGCGGCCGCCGAAGTAGTCCATGACCACGGCAGGCAGCAGCGCGACCCAGCCGCCGTAGAACAGACCGAAGGCCAGCGCGAACAGCGCCAGCGTCCAGAACTGGCCGCAGGCGCCCCATAACGCCAGCGTCGCCGCCATGCCGGCATACATGGCGGCCAGCGACGCGCGCCGGCCCAGGCGGTCGGCCAGCGCGCCCAGCAGATAGCGGCCGGCCGTGCTGCCCGCGCCTATCGAGCCCAGCAGCAGTACGGCGAGCGCCGGCTCGATGCCCCGGTCCAGGGCGTAAGGAACCAGATGCACGAAGGGGACGAATACGCCGAAGGCGCCGGCCAGGCAGGCCAGGTACAACAGGACGAAAGCCTTGCTGCGCACCGCCGTCCGCACCGGCAGGCCGGGCGCCGCCGCGCGCGTCGCGTCGGCGGGCCGCGGACCGGCTGCGCCGTCGGGCAGCAGGCCGCGGTCCGCGGGAGAATTCTCGATCCAGCGCGCCGCCGCGCAGCCGGCCAGCGCCACGCCCGCGGCCAGTATCAGATACGCGCCGCGCCAGCCCCAGTGGTCGATCAGGACGGCCGCCAGCGCCGGCACCAGCAGCGTGCCCACTCCGATGCCGCTGACCGCCAGTCCCGACGCCATTGCGCGGCGGCGTTCGAACCAGCGCTGCACCGCGCCGACCACCGGCACGTAAGAGCAGCCTATGCCCAGTCCGACGCCCAGGCCATACGCCGCGTAGACCTGCGTCATGTTGCGCGCCGCGCCCGCCAGCGCGAGGCCCGTCGCCAGCAGCAGCATCCCGGCCACGGCCAGCCGTCGTGAACCGTAGCGGTCGGCCAGCGGACCGCTGATGGCGCCGAAGCCGAAATACAGAAACCCCGCCAGCGAGAACACCAGCGATACTGCGCCGCGGGTGGCGGAGAACTCCTGTTGCAGCGCCTCGACGAACGCGCTGAAAGAATACGCGCTGCCAAAGCCGAGCAAGGTAATCGCAAAGGCGGCGGCCACCACCCGCCATCCGCGGAAGATCGGTGCGGCGCGGCTGCGGCCGCCCAGCGGTTGCGCGGGGGTGGTCATTCGGCGTACTCCCGCGGGCGGCTCAGGTGCCAGCGCGTCGCCGCCTGGAAGGCGGCGCCCAGGCGCAACAGCGTGGCCTCGTTCAAATGAGCCGCCACGAGTTGCACGCCCATGGGCATGCCTGCTTCGCACAGTCCGGCGGGCAGCGTCAGGCAGGGATGGCCGGTCATGTCGAACACGCAGGTATAGCGCTGCAACGCGGCCACCAGCCCTGGCTGGCGGCCCAGCGTGCTGACGGTGGCCAGCGTCAGCGGGGCCATCGGCTGCACCGGCGTCAGCAGCGCATCGACGCCGCCGAACAACGCGTCCACCTTGCCGCGCAAGGCCATGCGCCGCAGCAGGATGCGCTGGTAGTCCGTGCCGGACAGCGCCAGCCCCGCGTCCAGCACGGACGCCAGGACCGGGCCGTAGTCGGCGCTGCGCGCGGGATAGCTGGACGCGTGCGCCACGGCCGCTTCCACCGCGCAGTTCGGCGCCCAATCGCGTACGGCCTGTTCCGCGTCCGCGGCCGGAAAGCGCAGCGGCACCAGCGTCGCGCCCAGTTCCTGGAACACCTGCGCCGCGGCGGCCGTCATGGCCAGCGTCTGTGCGTCCGCGCCGTCGCCGTTCCAGTCCGCGTCGATGCCGATCCGCAGTCCTTGCGCCGGCTCCCCGGCCAGCCGGACGTAAGGCGGCACGGGCGCCTGCAACGCGGTCGGGTCCAGCGGGTCGGGGCCGGCGATAGCCTGCAGCAGCACCGCGGCGTCGCGCGCGCTGCGGGCCATGACGCCCATGTGATCCAGCGACGGCGCCAGTTCGAAGGCGCCGTGGCGGCTGACGCGGCCCCAGGTCGGCTTGATGCCCGTCAGCCCGGCGGCGGCGCTCGGCCAGCGGATCGAGCCGCCGGTGTCGGAGGCCGTCGCGCCGAAACACAGGCCCGCCGCCGTCGCCACCGCCGATCCGCTGGACGAGATCCCGGTCCAGTAGGCGGCGTTCCATGGGTTGCGCGGCGGCGCGATGTCGGGATGGTGATCCGAATAGGCGCCCTCGGTCATCTGCAACTGTCCCAGCAGCACCGCGCCCGCCTCGCGCAGCCGGCGCGTCACGGTAGCGTCGTAGTCCGCCGGCTTGTCACGGTGAAGCACGCCGCCGGCGGCCGTCGGCACGCCTTTGCGCCGGAACAGATCCTTCAACGCGATGGGCACGCCGTGCAGCGGACCGCGATAGCGGCCGGCGCGGATCTCGGCATCGGCCGCCTCGGCCTCGCGCAGCGCCGACGCCGCCGTAACGCGGGCATAGCTGCGCAAGACGCCGTCCAGTTTTTCGATTCGCTGCAATTGGGCGCGCGTGACCTCGACCGGCGACGCGTCGCCCGACCGGATCAGCGCGGCCAGCTCGGTCAGTTCCAGATAATGGAGGGCAGCGCCCGGCTTGATGGCTGGTAGGGAGTTCATCTATGATTTATCTAACGTGTACAAGGGCAAGGACTGCAAGTTAATCCCTGGAAACAAGCCCGTACAAGCCATGATTTCTATGCTTTTCGCATTAGAAAAACTAAACATTGTGTCGCCATCCAGATTGCCTCCGCTAAACGCTTTGCGCGCCTTCGAGGCCGCGGCCCGCCACCTGTCGGTAAAGGCCGCGGCCGAGGAACTGTGCGTGACGCCCGGCGCGGTCAGCCAGATGGTCAAGACGCTAGAGCAGCATCTGGGCGTGGCGCTGTTTCTGCGCATGAACCGCCGCATCCAGCTCACCGACGCGGGCCGCGATTTCCTGCCGCCGGTGCGCAACGCCTTCCGCCAGATACTCGCGGCCTCGGCGCGCGTCGCCTCGCCGCCGGCCAGCCGCGTTCTCGTGGTCGGCACCACCGCGTTCTTCGCCTCGGCCTGGCTGATCCCGCGGCTGGCCGATTTTCATGCCCGCCATCCCGAAATCGATTTGCAGATCGTCACGGGCAACGCCCTGGCGGCGTTCGGTCGCGACGGCGCGGACATCGCGATCCGCCACGGACTGGGCCGCTATCCGGGCTTGCAGAGCGAACACCTGTTGACCGTGGCGGTCGTGCCCGTGGCCGCGGCCGGACTCGTCGCCACCCTGGGCATGCCGCGCAGCGCGCGCGACCTGCTGGACTGGCCGCGCGTGCACGATCAGGCGCGCAGCGGCTGGCAGCTATGGTTCGCGGCCCAGGGCGTCGAAGACGCGGGTATGCCGAGAGGTCCGGCCTTCGACGACGGCGGCCTGCTTCTGAAAGCGGTCGCCGCGGGGCAGGGTGCGGGCCTGTTGCCGGCCGCGATGGTGGCCGACGAACTGGCCTCGGGCCGCCTCGTGCAACTGGCGGACCAGGCCAGGCTGGAAGAGTTTGCGTACTACCTGGTCTGGCCGGGCAGGGCCGCGCTGCCGGACAAGGCGCGCGCGTTTCGCGACTGGCTGCGGGAATCGGGCGCCCGATGAGCGCGCCTCAGGCGCTGCCCGCCGCGGTCAGCGCCGCAGCCCGCCGCGCCAGTTCCGCCACGCCCAGGCTGGTGGCCAGCGTATGCCGTTCCAGCTCGTGCAGCGGCACCCAGCGGGCCTCGCTGGCGTCGTCGCCGGCGACGGGCTCGCCCGACCGCCAGCGGCACAGCACCGCGATCAGGATGAAATGGCGGCGCAGCGCGCCCGACTCGTCGCGGTCGAACACGTCCACCGCGTCGAACACCTGCACCGGCTCGGCGCGCACACCGGTTTCCTCCAGCAGTTCGCGCGCGGCGGCGTCCTCGATGCGCTCGCCGGCCTCGATCTTGCCGCCGGGAAACGCCCAGCGGCCCGCATCGGGAGGATTGGCGCGGCGAACCAGCAGCACCTGGCCGTCGCGCACCACGGCCGCGATCGTGGCGGGAATGGGATGTGTGGTCATTATCGAGAGTTCATGGCGCCGGGCCAGGATATGTTCCGGCGGACCTGGGTGTCATTCTGGCGCGTTCATCATATGCCAGGGTTTTGCGATACTCGATCTGGTTTTTCCGAGCGGGGAAAGATCTGAATAACTGAATCCCTCGGGCAGCGACAATGTTCTAAGAATGCTAAATTGGCCTTCCACGATGACGGAGGTTGGATGTCTGAACGAGCCATTATCCGAAAAGGGGATCGGACCTCACACGGTGGGACAGTAGCTGAAGGCCACCCCACCGCGATGCTTCTTGGGCGGGAAATTGCCCTGGTGGGCCATAAGGTTGTATGTCCGAAATGCAAGGGCGCATTTCCCATTCTGCCCGATCTGGGGCGTAATCATTCCTTCATGGGAAGCGACACCGCAGTGGAAGGAATGCGTACCGCATGCGGTGCGGTATTGATTGCATCTCAAATGGTGGCGCGTATTGGCGAGGCCGAAGGATTGGCTACCCCAGTGAGCGACGCGCCACCACAAAGTGAGACGCTGTGTCAGGAATGCTTGGCGTCTGCTGCGCGCAATGCCGCCACGACCGTGGCGCGAGGGTAGCGGAGTGAAGACTCCAGCAGAGGCATACCTGACCAATCGTCAAGGGCAAACGAGTTTTCCTTTACGGCTGTACGGCCTAGTCGACGGACTGCTGTATGAAAACGTCGTGGTCGGCCAGCCCTTGTTTCGCTCCGCGTCCTGCGCCGCATTGTTCGATGGGACTCCTGATCAGGCGCTAGCTCATGCTGGTCCTTGGTTGCTGGATTGCACGGCGGAACGAGATCGTCACATTGCTTCGCTACAACGGCTGGGCGATAGTGGGCTGGGGTGTGTCTGGATTATCAGCGGTTATTCCCTGGAGGATCTCGCCGTGGCGTTGCGTGCGCGATTAAACGTGCGCCTGCCTAATGGATCTACCGCTCTGTTACGTTATTACGACGCGAGAATCACAGGCGATATCACCGCATTGCTGACAGCAGTTCAACGCGCCGCATTTTTTTCTCCCGTTCAGGACTGGCTAGTGCAACGCAACGGACAACTCATCAGGATTCACCCGTCCCATGGAGCTTGAACTTACTCCACAGCAGGTCGCAGGCCTATGCTCGATAGATGCGAGGGGCTTTGTCCAAAGCGTCAAAGAAGACATTCTGAGGGACTACCCTCGGCTTGACCGATCCGGTCTGACCATAAGGCTGGAAGGCGCGTTGGCGCAGGCACGAGCCTGGGGCATCGAGGAAGATGCAAATCTGGTTGATTTCCTAAGATCCGAAGCGCTGGTTCCGGACTTTTACAAGCAACCGGGCCTGCGTCGCTGGATGAAAAAGCCGGGACGTCCGGCGGATCGGCGATTTCATGATTTCATACAGGTGATGCGCTGGCGAGCGCGCCAGGGCGCGGGCCGACAGGATATGGAGTGATGCAACATGCCAGGACCATTGGCAATTCCCGTGGCGGGTTGGATTGTAGAAGCCGTTGCCGCGGCACTTGCTCGGGCCGCAGCGAGCGCCGCAGCGGGCGCGGTGCTGGGCGGCGTTGCCACTTTGCCGGGTGACACACCTCGCGACGATAGTGAAGCCAAGCCTACCGACCGCACTCTGCCCAGAACCGGAGAACCGTGCAAGAAGTGCCCGCCTGATTTGGGAATGAAGGTCCGGCGCAGACACGGCCCAAATTGGAACGCCTACGAATACCAGGCCAGGATTACTGGGTACGACTACGACACTGAGTATTGCTTGTGGAGTGACGAGTGGAATTGGAAAGGCGTTGCATTAGACAAAGAGTTTGACATCGACTTCGATGGTTTCCTGTCCTCGGAGTGTCTGCTGCAGGAGACAAAAGGCGATTATGACCAGTTCATACTGGACAACGGAAGACCCAAAAAATGGTTTGGCGGTTTTGCGGAAATGGAAGAAACCATCCGACGACAAGCACGTGCCGTGAGAGCTAATCCACCGGCCAAATTGATGTGGTATTTCCAAACTCCTAAGACAAAAGCGATGATGGCGCCGGCAATGGAAATGAACGGCGTTGCGTCCATATACTTTCCCTAAGAGTCGTTCTATGGAAATAAAATCTCAATTTCGAGACCAGTTACTCAAGCCGGACGATTTCTATGAAATCCTTCGTCGTCTACAGATTATTACCTCAGAGATGGCTGACAAGAGTGCAGATCTGGGGTCGTGGTATTTGCAAGGAAACAGCGTGGATGAGGCGTTTCTCTATTCCGCGTTTGAAAACGACGCGGCATCCTCCGCGCTGGTAGCCGCACTGAAGCAAAAATATCGGAACGACGCTGCCGAAACCCACGTTTCGCTCTGGGACGGCAATGAAGATGAAAACAAGGGCGCGTCAATAGCTTGTTACATCGGCGACAAGCTTCTGCCCGACTCCTTGGGCATTACGCTTTATGACGACAAGTTGTTGGGCACGGCGGCTTCTGTCAAAGACGTAATCATTGCTATCGTCGACGTATTCCGCCCGTATTACGTTTCCGTATTCCCAACCGGGTATGCCGAACATAAGGTCTTCGATGACAAGCCTGGTGTTGGCTGGATGTTGTACCTTCCGCAAGTGATTACCGCCCAACAAGTGCCGGAGGCCCAGGCGCTGATTCCCGTTTATGCCGCCGGAAAGAAGCAGACCGGCTCCATCATCGTCAGCGTAGTCGATGAGGTTTTTTCGCTCGATGACCCCCGCCACATCGAGTTGGCGAACCATATCGAGATGCGCCTGGTGGATCAGGATCTGTTGCCGCGCTACGCGGACCTATAGCTCCTGTTTTTTCCCGCCGTCCTACCGCTTCACCAGCGGACAGCTGGACTTCGACAGCGGCATGAAGGCCTGGTCGCCCGGCAGGGTGGCCACCAGCTTGTAGTAGTCCCAGGGGCGCTTGGATTCCGACGGCTGCTTGACCTCGAACAGGTACATGTCGTGCACCATGCGGCCGTCTTCGCGGATGCGGCCGTTGGCGGCGAAGAAGTCGTTGATCGGCATGGACTTCATCTGCTTCATGACGGCGGCGGTTTCGTCGGTGCCGGCGGCCTGCACGGCCTTCAGATAGTGCATCACGGACGAATACGTGCCGGCCTGGCTCATGTTGGGCATTTTCCCGAGCTTGTCGTAGTAGCGCTGGGACCAGGCGCGCGTCTGGTCGTTCATGTCCCAGTAGAAGGCCTCGGTCAGGGTCAGGCCGGCGGCGGCCTGCAGGCCGATGGCGTGGATGTCGTTGATGTAGAGCAGCAGCCCGGCCATTTTCTGGCCGCCCTTGGTCAGGCCGAATTCGCTGGCCGCCTTGATGGCGTTGACGGTGTCGCCGCCGGCGTTGGCCAGGCCCACGATCTGCGCGCGGCTGGCCTGGGCCTGCAGCAGGTAGGAGGCGAAGTCGCTGGAGCCCAGCGGGTGGCGCGACGCGCCCAGCACGGTGCCGCCGTTGGCCTTCACCACTTCGGTCGCCGAGGCCTGCAAGGTGTGGCCGAAGGCATAGTCGGCGGTCAGGAAGTACCAGCTCTTGCCGCCCTGTTCGACGGTGGCGCGCGCCGTGGTGTTGGCCAGCGACCAGGTGTCGTAGGTGTAGTGCACGGAGTAGGGCGAGCACAGGTCGTTGGTGATGCGCTCGGTGCCCGGCCCGCTGTAGACCACGATCTTCTTCTTTTCGCGCGCGACTTCCAGCACCGCCAGCGCGGGCGCCGAGCCGGCCACGTCCATGATGGCGTCCACCTGTTCGGTGTCGTACCACTGACGCGCCTTGGCCGCGGCGATGTCGGCCTTGTTCTGGTGGTCCACCACCAGCAGGTCGATCTTCCTGCCCAGCACCGTGCCGCCGAAATCGTCGATCGCCATTTGCGCCGCGGTGGCGCTGCCCTTGCCGGTCACGTCGGCGTACACGCCGCTCATGTCCAGGATCAGCCCCAGGCGGACGATGTCGTCGGAAATCGCGCCCGGCGGGGCCGCCGCGGCCCCGGCGGTGACGGCGGAGCTGGCGAAAACCAGGGCGAGGGCGCTGCGCAACTGCGGGAAAATCCGTGGCGTTCCAGGGCGTTTCATGGCGGTCTCCGTTGCGGATGCTGCGGGAAAGGAAGGGCGCGGTCAGCGGCTGCCAAGCAGGTCGAATTCCATGCGCACCTTGCGGAAAGGGAATTCCAGCCGCGCGAAATACACCACGCGGCCGTCGATGCAGACATAGCGCCGCAGTTCGGCGACAGGGGAGGACACGGGGATCTGCAGGGACTCGGCCGATTCCTGGCCGGCCTCGATCACGTTGAGCACCTGCCGCGCCTCGTCGATGCGCGCGCCGTAGTACTGGTCCAGCACCGGCGCCACGGTGCTCTTGCGGATGCGGGCGCGGTGCTTGCGGAACAGCCCGCTGTCGAGGAACACCTCGCTGTAGCAGAATGGGCCGGCGTCGGTGGTGTGGACCCGGCGCAGGTACTGGAAGCTGCCGCCGCGTTCGGCCTCGCAAGGCATGCCCAGCGAATCGGGCAGCGGCGAGTCGGCGCTGGACTCCACCAGCGACACCGTGCCCAGCTGATTGCTCAGCTCGACGGTTTCGGCCCAGGTCTTGGGTATCAGCAGCGTGGGGACTTCGGGCAGTTCGGCGTTGACGAAGGTGCCCGAGCCGCGCGAGCGCCGGATCAGGCCGTCCTCCTCCAGCAGGCCGAAGGCCTGGCGGATGGTGGCGCGCGAAATGCCGTAGGTGGCCATCAGCGCGTCCAGCGGCGGGATCTGCTGGCCGGGCCGCCAGGTGCGGTTCTGGATATGGCTGCGAAACAGCGCGGCCGCCTGCAGATAGAGCGGCTGCGGGCTGTGCGAGAAAAGTTTGCGCGCGGCCATGGTCAGGGCGAGGAAGCGGAAAGGAGCGCGTCGGCCATTTCGCGCAGCCGGTGCTTCTGGATCTTGACCGAGTTGGCGCTTTCCACCGAAGGGAAGGCGTCGAGCACGGTAAAGCCCGCCGGCACCTTGAAGCCGGCCATGGCCGCCTTGCAGGCCGCGGTCCAGCCGGCCGGGTCGGCCTGCGCGCCCGCGCGCAGCAGCACGAAGGCGTAGGGCACGATCTTGCCGGCGCGGGTGGCCCCGACCACCTGGCAGGCGCGCACGCCGGGCAGGGTCTCGACGAGCTGTTCGATCTCCACCGGGTTGACCAGGAAGCCGGACAGCCGCAGGGAATCGCCCATGCGGGTCTGGAACACGAACTGGCGCGGCGTCAGCGTATAGCCCAGGTCGCCCGTCTTGAAATAGCCATCGTCCGTGACGGCGGCGGCGCTGGCCTCGGGGTTGTCGAGGTAGCCCCGCATCAGGCTGGGCGAGAGGATTTCGAGTTCGCCGGACTGGCCGTGCGGCAGGATCTCGCCGCTGGCCGGGTCGCGGGCGCGCACCCGGGCCTCGGGATAGATCAGCGTACCGCCCGGCTGGTGGCGCGCGGAGACGTCGCCTTCGGCCGGGTCGCGCGGCTGGCCGGCCACCAGCGCCACCAGTTCGCTGGAACCGTACAGGCCGGTAAGCGGGACGCCGGCCTCGCGCGCGAGGTCCAGCATGTGATCCAGCGCCGGCGTGAAGCTGGCGAAGCCGAACAGCCGGGCCGAGGCGAAGTCGCCCGGCGCGCCGGCCTGCATCATGCCGACCAGCGCTTCGTTGTTGGCGTAGGTGTGCGTGACGGCGTAGCGGCGCACGGCGGCGGCCGATTCGGCGGCGTCGAAGACCGGCGCGCAGACCACCGGCACGCCCCGGGCCAGTCCGCCGGCCAGCGTGGCGAAACCGAAGGCGCCGCAAAACGGCGCGCTGGCCAGCACGCAGCTATGCGCGTCGTAGCCGTAGGCCGCGGCCACCGTCGCGCCGTGGCGCAGCAGCGTGGCCTGGTCGTGCAGCACGAATTTGGGCTTGGACGTGGTGCCGGAAGTGGTGAAGCACAACACGCCGGCGTTGCCGTGCGCAGCCGGCGCGGGATCGGGGCAGGCCTGCAGGTCTGCGTAGCGGTGCGCGGGCCGGCCGTGTACCGCCGGCGATTCGCCGGGCTGCGCCAGCGCGACGGCGCCGGCCAGCCGGGCCAGGTGCTGCGGCGCGACCTGGTCCAGGATGCCCTGGAAGTCGATGCCCTTGAACCCCGGCCAGTAGATCAGCCAGTCGGCCTGGCCGCGGCCCAGGATGTCGGCCACTTCCAGCGCCCGGAAGCGGGTGTTGACCGCCAGCACCAGCGCGCCCAGGTGCGCGCAGGCCAGGAACGATTCCACCCAGGCCGAGCAGTTCGGCAGCCACACCGCCACGCGCTGGCCGGGCCGCACGCCCAGCCGCGCCAGGCCCGCGGCCAGCGCCCGGCTGCGCGCGCGCAGCGCGGCGGCGCTGACGGGCGTGTCGCGGTCGATCAGCAGCGGGCTGTCGGGCTGGCGCTCGGCCAGCGCGTCCAGGTGGGCGGAGAAAGTCGAGTCGGGCAGGTCCATGATTCACACCGTGGCGATGGGTGTCACGGGCGAACCCACCGCGCCCGGCATGCGCAGGGGCGGGGCCGTCAGCAGGAAGCGGTTGCGCCCCTCGGCATGCAGCCAGTCGGCCAGGTCCTTCAGGTACCAGAGTTCGGCCAGCGGCACGCCCAGCTTGAAGAGGCAGTGGTGGTGCAGCGGCAGGATGGAATGGCCCGGCCCCGAGCTGCGGGCCGGATAGGCCTCGACCGCGTAGTTGTCGGCGCACAGCGCCGCGATGCCGGATCGCGTGATCCAGTCCAGCAACGCCGGGTCGGAGCCGTCGAGCACCGCGCCGGTCTGCTCCAGCGCGTGCGCGTCGGGCTGGCCGTCCATGGCCACGACCGCTTCGGCGAAGCCGGTGCGCAGTACCAGCATGTCGCCGCTTTCGACCGAGACGTTCTGGGCCAGCATGGCCGCCTGCAGTTCGGCGTGGCCGACCAGCTTGCGGCCGGGGCCGAAGGCGCGCTCCAGGTCCACCAGCACGCCGCGGCCCTGCATGCCTTTCTCGGCGTAGCGGCTGACGCTGAGCTTGCGCGCGTACGAGCCGCCGGGCGGGCAGCAGGCGTCGGCGTCGGCGCCGCCGAACACGTCCACGCCGGCGGCGTAGCCGTTGTAGTAGACGCGGCGCGGCTCGCCGTCGCCGTGGATGTCGAACATCGCGCCCACGTGGCACAGGCCGTCCCATTGCGTCGAGTACTGCATCGACAGCGTGACCTGGTCGTCGGACAGCACGTCCACCGCTTCCGGCTGCACCTGCGACATCTGGAAATTGAGGTAGGGCGTGCCCTCGCGGAAAGTGGGCCTGAGCTGCGGCGCGTGGCGCCGCGGGTTCAGGACGTTTCCGCCGGGCAGGTCCAGCGGCAGGGACAGGCAGAACACCTTGCCGGCGCGCACCTCGCGCACCGCCTGCAGCACTTTTTCTTCGGTCAGCAGGTTCAGGCGGCCGAGCTCGTCGTCGGCGCCGAAGTCGCCCCAGGTCGATCCTTCCGGGCGTCGGTTCCAGCGTTTCATCTACTTGTCTCCCATCGGTTTTCTATGCTTTTATGCATATAGTACGTATTTACGTACTTTTAAAAAAGTACCAGAAAAAGCCCGCGACCAGCGGGTTCGAGAGGAGACCACAGCATGACGCAATTCCTGCCTCTGCGCACCGGCTGGCGCCGCTGCGCGATCGCCGCGCTGACCGTGCTGGCGCTGCCGGCGGCCCAGGCCGCGGGCTATCCCGACCATCCCGTGACGGTCGTGGTCCCTTACCCGCCGGGCGGCGGCGCGGACCTGTTCGGCCGCGCCATCGCGCACGCGCTGGAGCCGGGCCTGAAGCAGACCGTGCTGGTCGAGAACCGGCCCGGCGCGGGCGGCAATATCGGCATGGCCTACGTGGCCCGCGCCAAGGCCGACGGCTATACGCTGGGCCTGGGCACCATCGGCACGCAGACCATCAACCAGTTCCTGTACCGCAACATGCCGTTCGATCCCGAACGCGACCTGGTGCCGATCGCGCTCGTGTCCACCACGCCCAACGTCATCGCGGTGAGCGCGAAGTCGCCCTACAAGACCGTGGCCGACGTGATCCAGGCGGCCAAGCAGTCCAAGGACAAGAAGCTGACCTACGCCTCGCCCGGCGTCGGTTCCTCGGTGCACCTGACCGGGGCGTACTTCGAGGCGATGGCGGGCGTGACCATGCTGCACGTGCCGTTCAAGGGAACCTCCGCTTCGCTGCCGGCCGTGGCCGGCGGCCAGGTCGACCTGCTGTTCGATAACCTGCCCGGCTCGCTGGCGCAGATCAAGGACGGCAGCCTGGTGCGCGGCGTGGCCGTGACCTCGGCGACCCGCGATCCTTCGGCGCCGGAACTGCCGACCGTGGCGGAGTCGGGCCTGCCGGGCTTCGACGTCACGGCCTGGTTCGCGCTGTACGCGCCGCGCGGCACGCCCGAGCCGGTGGTCAAGCAACTGATCGAAGCGGCGCGCAGCGGCCTGCAAAGCCCGGCCATCGCCAAGAACTTCGCCGGCATGGGGGCCAAGCCCGGCACGCGCTTCGGCGCGGACCTGGCGGCTTTCGAAACCGAGGAGCGCAAGAAGTGGGGCGGCCTCATCAAGGACAAGGGAATCACCGCGCAATGAGCAAGCCCACCGCACTGGTCACCGGCGGCAGCCGGGGCATCGGCCGCGCCATCGTGGCGCGCCTGGTCGAGGACGGCTACGAGGTCGTCAACTTCAGCCGCGGCGCGCCCGAGGCGCTGCTGCCGGGCGAAACCTTCCGCTCGGTGGACCTGGGCGACGCCGCCGCCACCGTCGCCGCCGCGCGCGAACTGGCGGCTGAATGCCCGGTGCTGAACCTGGTGAACAACGCCGGCATGATCCAGGTCGCCCGCCTCGAAGACGTGACCCAGGAGCAGCTGGCGCGCACGCTCGCGCTGAACATGACGGCGCCGCTGTTGCTGATGCAGGCGCTGTTGCCCGGCATGCGCGCGGCGCGCTACGGGCGCGTGGTCAACATAGGCAGCCGCGCCGGACTGGGCAAGGGCGGGCGCACGGCCTACGGCGCGTCCAAGGCCGGTCTGGCCGGCATGACGCGGACCTGGGCGCTGGAGCTGGCCGCCGACGGCGTCACGGTCAACACCGTGGCGCCGGGTCCGGTGGCCACCGAGCTGTTCAACGAGTCGAATCCGCCGGGCGCGCCGCAGACCGTGGCGCTGGAAGCCTCGATCCCGATGGGCCGCGTGGGCCAGCCCCAGGAAGTGGCGCATGCCGTCGCCATGCTGCTGGACCCGCGCGCCGGCTACATCACCGGCCAGCTGCTGTACGTGTGCGGCGGGGTGTCGGTGGGGTTGGCGGGCTGAAGCTTCATTTGGGCGCCGAGCGCAGCGCGAACTGCCGCGCCAGTTCCTTGCGCGGCAGCTTGCCGGTCGCGGCCAGCGCGGCGGCGCGTTCCTCGCGCAGGCGCTTGAGCGCCTCGCTGGGCGGCACGCCGAAATGCGCGGCGAACTTGCGCTGGAAGCTGCGCCGCGACATGCCGCAGGCCTCGGCCATGTCGTCCACCGACCAGCGCGCCGAGAGGCGCGCTTCCATTTTTTCGAGCAGCTCGCGAAACGGCGCGGCCATCCGGTCCTGCAGGCGCAGCGTCTGGCTGTACTGGCGCTGGTCGCCGTTGCGCCGCATGAAGACCACCAGCCGGCGGGCCACCTGCTGCGACAGGCCCGCGCCGAAATCGCGTTCGATCAGCGCCAGCGCCAGGTCGATGCCCGCGGTCACGCCGGCCGAGGTCCAGTACTTGCCGCTTTCGATATAGATGCGGTCGTCCTGCACCCGCAGCGCGGGGTGCTGCGCCTGCAGGCGCGCGGCCGAGCGCCAGTGGGTGGTGACGGACAGCCCGTCCAGCAGGCCGGTGGCCGCCAGCACGAAGGCGCCGGTGCACACGCTGCAGACGCGCCGTGCGCGCGGTTCGCGGCGGCGCAGCCAGGCCTGGATTCCGGCGTCGGCGCTGGCGAGGTCCGCGCCGGGGCCGCCGGGCACGACGATCGTGTCGACGGGCGCATCGCCGTCCTGCGCATAGACGCCGTCGGCCTGCATGCGCAGTCCCTGGTCCCAGGTCGCGGCCAGCGGCGCGGCGGCGACGGTGCGCAGCCGGTACAGCGGGCGGCCGGCTTCGTCGTTGGCCGAGCTGAAGGCCTGCCAGGGCCCGGCCAGGTCCAGCGGCTGGAAACCGTCGTACAGCGCGAACACGATCTCCCGTGGCGCATCCGCGCCCGCAATTGGCGCGCCGCGATGCGCGCCTGCGCCTATGCTGCAAGCCGGCGTTTCTGAAGGAGCATCGTCATGCATGTGAATTTTCTCTTGTTCGAGGGGCTGACCCAGCTGGATATGACCGGACCGTACGAAGTGCTGGCCAACGCGCCGGGCTTCACCGTGGATTTTGTCGCAAAAACGCGCGATCCGGTGCGCTGCGACCGCGGGCTGCGGTTCGTGCCCACGCAGACCCTGGCGTCGGCGCCGCCCTGCGATCTGCTGGTGGCGCCGGGCGGGCCGGGCACCGACGACGCCATCGTCGATCCGGAGTGGGTGGACTTCACCCGCAGGCAGGGGCTGGCCGCCGGTTACGTGTTCGGCATCTGCACCGGTTCGCTGCTGTTGGGCGCGGCGGGGCTGCTGCGCGGCAAGCGCGCCTCCAGCCACTGGCGCGCGCGCGAACTGCTGGCGCGTTTCGGGGCCACGCCCAGCGGCGAGCGGCTGTGCGTGGACGGCCGGCTGTTCACCGCCGGCGGCGTGACCTCGGGCATAGACATGGCGCTGCTGGTGGTGGCGCAGCTGTGCGGCGAGGACGTGGCCAAGCTGATCCAGCTGCAGATCGAGTACGACCCCAAGCCGCCGTTTCCCGGCGGCACGCCCGAGACCTCGGAAGCGGCCGTGGTGCAGCGCTATCTGGCGCAATCGCAGGCCCGCTTCGAGCGCCGTACGCAGGCGGTGGAGCGGGCCGCGGCGGCGATGCCGGCGTAGGCGCGCCTACCTGGCCAGGTGGTCCAGGGGCAGGGGGCTTTGCGGCTTGACCGTCTGGATCGCGAAATTGCTGCGTATGTCTTTCACGCCCGGCAGCTTCAGCAGCGTGTCGAGCAGGAAACGTTCGTAGCCGCGCAGGTCCGGCACCACCACCTGCAGCAGGAAATCCGATTCGCCCGACACCAGGTGCGCGGCGATGACTTCCGGCAGCGCGCTGACTTCCTTGCGGAACTCGGCCGCGTCGCGCTCGTGGTGGCGCTCGACCTTGATGCCGACGAAGACGGTCAGGCCCAGCCCGACCTCGTCGGGGGCCAGCCGCGCCTCGTAGCCCTGGATCACGCCGGCTTCTTCCAGCAGGCGCACCCGGCGCAGGCAGGGCGAGGGCGACAGCCCGATCTGCTCGGCCAGTTCGACGTTGGTGAGGCGGCCGTTCTGCTGCAGGGCCTCCAGGATGCGGCGGTCGTAGCCGTCCAGTTCGCGTTTTGGCATGGATTTATGTTGGTGGATCAGTTATTGGTGAGATATGCCAATAATGATAGGCCAGGTGGCAGTAATAGCAAGCACATGCCAGCCCGTTTTTTCTAGAATGATCGCCTTCTTCTGGACGGATTGGAGCGGGGCGATGGCGGATATGGCGATGTTTCTGGGGGCCTTGCTGATCGTCTATGTGGTGCCCGGCCCCGACATGATCCTGCTGCTGGAAACCGGGGTGCTGCGCGGACGCGGGCAGGCGCTGGCGGTAGCCGCCGGGCTGGCGATCGCGCGGGCGGCCCACGTGACGCTGGCCGCGCTGGGCCTGGCGGCGCTGTTCAAGACCCACCCGTGGGCGTTCGACATTGCGCGCACGTTGGGCGGCGGATATCTGGTGTGGCTGGGCATGCGGCTGCTGCGCGCCGGGCCGGTGTCGTACGACGCCGTGAGCGGGGCGGCGCCGCGCCGCGCCGGCTGGGGGCCGGCGCTGCTGAGCGGCGTGCTGACCAATGTGCTCAATCCCAAGGCCCTGCTGTTCTGCTCGGTGCTGCTGCCGCAGTTCGTGTCGCCGGCCTACGGGCCGATCGGCCGCCAGTTCGCCGTGCTGGGCGCGATCGTGGTCGGCCTGGGGCTGGCGTTCGACGTGATGTGCGCGCTGGCCGGCGGCGCGGTGGGGCGCTGGATGTCGGCCAGTCCGCGCGCCCGGAAAATCCAGGGCTGGATTTTCGGGCTGACGCTGATCGGCTTCGGCCTGCGCCTGACGCTGGCGCAGCGCCCCGCATGATGCGGGACGCTGCGCGCCGGCGCGGGCCTTACTTGGCGTAGGCGTAGGCGTCCTCGCCGGCTTCCGTGTCCGTCTCCGGATCGCGCACCCGCGGCGGCGCCGCGCCGTCTTCCAGCAATTCGTCCGGCTTGAAGCCCTTGGTCAGTTCCAGGGCCTGGCGCTCGAACAGGCGGCGGTACAGCCCGTGCTTGAGCTGGATCAGCGCTTCGTGGCTGCCTTCCTCGATGATGCGGCCGTGGTCCATCACCAGCAGACGGTCCAGCGCGCGCACGGTCGACAGGCGGTGCGCCACCACCAGCGTCGTGCGGCCCTCCATCAGGCGGTCCATCGCCCGCTGGATCAGCACTTCGCTTTCGCTGTCCAGGCTGGAGGTGGCCTCGTCCAGGATCAGGATGGGCGCGTCGGCCAGGAACGCCCGCGCGATCGCGACGCGCTGGCGTTCTCCGCCCGACAGCTTCACGCCCCGCTCGCCGACCAGCGTGGCGTAGCCCTTGGGCAGCGCCATGATGAAATCATGGGCGCTGGCCAGGCGCGCGGCCTGCTCGATCTCGGCCTGCGTGGCGTCGGGGCGCGCATAGGCGATGTTCTCCGCCAGGGTGCGGTGAAACAGCACCGGCTCCTGCTGCACGATCGCGATCTGGCTGCGCAGCGAAGCCTGCTTAGCCTGGGCGATGTCCTGCCCGTCGATGGTGATGCGTCCGCCGTTGACGTCGTAGAGGCGCTGGATCAGCTTGATGAACGTGGTCTTGCCCGATCCGGAATGCCCCACCAGCCCGACGCGCTCGCCCGGCGCGATGCGCACCGAGAACCCGTCGTACAGGGCCGTGTCATGCGCGCCGTAGCGGAAGCTCACGTCCTCGAAGCGGATCTCGCCGGCGGTCACGCGCAGCTCGCCCGCGCCGGGACGGTCGTCCACGCCCAGCGGCTGGCGGCCCAGCGCGACCAGTTCTTCCATGTCGTTGACCGAGCGCTGCAGGTTGCGGATGTGCATGCCCACGTCGCGCAGGTGGCCCTGCAGCATGAAGAACATCGTCAGCGCGAAGGTGATGTCGCCCACGCTGGCCTCGTTGCGCGACCACAGCAGCAGGGCCATGCCCAGGATGCCGGCCTGCATCGCCACCAGCATCGCGCCCTGCACGCCGCCGTTGATCGTGCCGCGCACCCAGGTGCGGCGCGTGCGGTTGCGCCATTTGTCGACCACGCGGCCGAGCCGGACCTCTTCGCGGGTCTCGGCGCCGAAGGCCTTGACCACCGCGTTGCAGGTGACGGCGTCGGCCAGCGCGCCACCCATGCGCGTGTCCCAGGCGTTGCCCAGGCGCGCGGCCGGCGCCACGTAGCGCAGCGACAGCGTGGTCGTGACGGCGATATACAGCACCGAGCCGGCGCCCACCACCAGACCCATCATGGGCCAGTGCGCGCCCAGCAGCGCGGTGGCGCCGACCAGCATGACGACCGAGGGCAGCAGCGCGATCAGCAGCGTGTCGTTGAGGATGTCCACCGCCCACATGCCGCGCGTGACCTTGCGCACCGTCGAGCCGGCGAAGCTGTTGGCATGCCAGTCGGTGGAAAAGCGCTGCACGCGGTAGAAGGCGTTGGAGACGATGGCGTTCATCATCTTCAGCGTGAAGGTGATGATGTTCTGGAACACCGCCTGGCGCAGCAGCGTGCTGCCCACGCCCAGCGCGATCAGCAGCCAGAACGAGGTCACCGCGGCGCTCCAGACCAGCTCGTCGCCGGCGGCGCCGGAGGCCACCGCGTCGACCAGGCGGCCGGCGTACAGCGGCGTCAGCACGTCGGCCAGCGACGACAAGAGCGCCAGCGCCACGATCAGCGCCGTGCGCCAGGGCTGCTCGCGCCAGTGGCGGAAGGTAAAACCGAGAACGTCCTTGAAGGCCTGTCCTCGCAGATCGAGTTTTTTTCTAGCCATTGCAATGGCCCGGCGTCACCAGGACGCCGGGAGTCCTTGTGTGGAAAGAGGAAGGAACGGCCCGCGCGGTCGGCGCAGGCATTGCGTTTACGGGTTTGGGGCGGGCACGGGGGACCGGTCGCCAGATAAGCATCCGGCGACGGGCCCGCGCGGGCGACGACTTAATTGCGTCGCGGGGATACGCGCGGGAAGGCGGTTTGTGCGTACATCATTGCGCCTCCCTGAGGTGTGTTGAAGTGAAAATAGGACGGATCATGCCAACCATGGGCAATGTCCCGAATTGAAGATTCTATAGAAGTGATGTAGTCGAATCAACGGGCCTTGCGCGCGGTGTCGGTTTTTTTCAACTGGGGAGTCGCGTGGGAATGCGGCGCGGACTCGGATGGGCCTGGGACTACAGCGTCCCGCAAAAATCTCGATAAAAATTATTGACGCCGAGATTTTTGATGCTTATCGTAGAAAAAAATAGCGCCGCCAACCCGAGCCGGACCGCGCGACCCGCGCAACACCGGCCACAGGCGCGAGGAGACAGGCAGTGATACGGCTACACGACATCCGGTACGTCCGGCTGGGCACGCGCGACCTCGATGCGGCGGTGCGCTATGCGACCACCGTGCTGGGGCTGGAACTGGCCCGCAAGGAGCACGGCGCGGTCTATTTCAAATCCGATTCGCGCGACCACACGCTTTGCTATTTCGAGGGCGATCCGCGCGACCATACCTCGGCCTTCGAGGTCGACACCGCCGAAGAACTGGAGCAGGCCGGCGCCGTGCTGGAACGCAGCGGCTACACGGTGCAGGCCGGCAGCCGCGAAGCGGCCGAGCAGCGCTACGTGCGCGACTTCCTCAGCTTCATCGACCCTTCCGGCAACCGCATCGAACTGGTGCACGCGCCGCAGCACAGCGGCCGGCGCTACTTTCCCGGCCGCGACGCCGGCATCACGGGGTTTTCGCACATCGGCCTGCGCACGCTGGACGCGCGCCGCGACGAGGCCTTCTGGACCGGCCTGCTGTCGGCCCGCGTCAGCGACCGCATCGGCGAGGCGCCGCTGCTGCGCATCGACGAGGTGCACCACAAGATCGCGCTGTTCCCGTCCAGCTATCCGGGCGTGCAGCACATCAATCACCAGGTCGAGAGCATCGACGACATCATGCGCGCCTGGTATCAGCTGCGCGAGTGGAACGTGCCGATCCGCTTCGGCCCCGGCCGGCATCCGACCTCGGGCGCCATGTTCCTGTATTTCGACGGACCCGACGGCATGATCTACGAATACTCCACCGGCGTGCGCCTGATCAGCGCCGAAGACGAAAAAACCTACCGGCCGCGCAGCTTCCCCGCGATACCGTCCTCGTTCTGCATGTGGGGCGCCAAGCCCGATATCCCGGAGTTCAAGTCGTGAGCGCCGCGCCGGATTCCGGCCAGCAGGCGCTGGTGCGCGTCGCGGCCCGCGCGCTGGCCCGCGCCAACCTGGTCCATGCCTACGGCCATTGCAGCGCCCGCATCGACGCCGGCCATTTCCTGGTGTGCGCGGCCCGGCCCATGGGCCTGATCGAACCGGGCGAGCCCGGCACGGTGGTGCCGGTGCATGGCGAGCTGCCCGAGGGAGTGCTGGGCGAAGTGCGCATCCACCAGCACATCTACCGGCTGCGCCCGGACGTGGGCGGGGTGGTGCGGTCCATGCCGCCCACCGTCATGACGCTGTCCACGGCCCGGGTCACGCCGCAGCCGCGCCACGGCATGGGTTCGTATTTTTCCCCGGCCGTGCCGCTCTGGGACGATCCGCAGCTGGTGCGCAGCGACGCGCAGGCGCGCGGCGTGGCCGAGACGCTGGGCGCGGCCCGCGCGGTGGCCATGCGCGGCAACGGCGCGGTGGTGGCGGCCGAGTCCCTCATGCATGCCGTCGTGCTGACCTGGTATCTGGAAGACGCGGCCCGTATCGAATTGCAGCTGCGTTCGGCCGGCCTGGCCAATGAGGGCCCGACGCTGGCCCTCGAAGAAGCGGCCCGGCGCGCCGTCGGCACCGGCCGCATCTACGAACGCATGTGGGAATACCTGAGCGCCGGCGACCCCGAAGCGGCGCTGGCCGACCTGTCACAACCGAGGAAGCAATGACCGATTTCCGCAACTTCATCAACGGCCAGTGGGTCGCCACCGGCAACACCTTCGACAACCGCGACCCGGTCGACAACCGCCTGGTCGGGCGCGTGCACGAGGCCGGCGACGCCGAGATCGACGCCGCGGTGCGGGCGGCCAAGGCCGCGCTGCGCGGCCCCTGGGGCCAGTTGAAGACCCAGCAGCGCGTCGAACTGCTGCACGCGGTGGCCGATGGCATCAACCGCCGCTTCGACGACTTCGTCGACGCCGAGATCGCCGACACCGGCAAGCCCTATGCGCTGGCCAGCCACCTGGACATCCCGCGCGGCGCGGCCAACTTCAAGATCTTCGCCGACCTGATCCGCAACGTTCCCAACGAGACCTTCGACCTGGAAACCCCGGACAACGGCCACGCGCTCAACTACGGGGTGCGCGTGCCGCGCGGAGTGATCGGCGTGATCTGTCCGTGGAACCTGCCGCTGCTGCTGATGACCTGGAAGGTCGGTCCGGCGCTGGCCTGCGGCAACACGGTGGTGGTCAAGCCTTCCGAGGACACGCCGGGCACGGCCACGCTGCTGGGCGAAGTGATGAACGAGGTCGGCGTGCCGGCCGGCGTCTATAACGTGGTGCACGGGCGCGGCCCGGGCTCCGCCGGAGAAAAGCTCACCCGCCATCCGCTGGTCGACGGCATCACCTTCACCGGCGAGACCCGCACGGGCGAGGCCATCATGCAGGCCGCCGCCGTGGGCGTGCGGCCGGTGTCGTTCGAGCTGGGCGGCAAGAACGCCGGCATCGTGTTCGCCGACGCCGACTTCGACAAGGCGGTCGCCGGCATCGCGCGCGCGGCGTTCGACAACACCGGGCAGGTCTGCCTGGGCACCGAGCGCGTCTACGTGCAGCGCCCGATCTTCGAACGCTTCGTGGCGGCGCTGGGCGAGCGTGCGCGCGGCTTCACGCTGGGCCGTCCCAAGGACCCGGGCGTCAACCTGGGCCCGCTGATTTCGCAACGCCACCGCGACAAGGTGCTGGGCTACTACAACCGCGCCCGCGAAGAAGGGGCCACGGTGGTGGCCGGCGGCGGCGTGCCCGACATGCCCGGCGAACTGGCCGCCGGCGCCTGGGTGCAGCCCACCGTCTGGACCGGGCTGCCCGAGACCTCGGCCGTCATCCAGCACGAGATCTTCGGGCCGTGCTGCCACGTCGCGCCTTTCGACACCGAGGAAGAGGCGATCGCGCTGGCCAACGCCACGCCCTACGGCCTGGCCGCCAGCGTATGGACCACCAACGTGGGCACCGCGCACCGCATGGGCCGGGCGCTGGAGGTGGGCATCTGTTGGATCAATTCCTGGTTCCTGCGCGACCTGCGCACGGCCTTCGGCGGCTCGAAGCAATCGGGCATCGGCCGCGAGGGCGGCGTGCATTCGCTGGAGTTCTATACGGAGCTGCGCAATGTCTGCGTGAAGCTCTGAACCCCCCCGGCAGGCGCCGCAAAGAACGGCGCCGCCGCCCATCCTCCAAAGGAGACATACCATGCAAGCATACGCACGCGGGCTGTCCGCGCTGGCCGCCATCGCGGCCCTGACGGCGGCCAGCGCCGCAATGGCGGACATCCGCATCGGCTTTACCGGCGTGCTGTCCGGGCCGCAGGCGGCGCTGGGCCAGGACCAGTACGACGGCCTGATGCTGGGCATCGAGCAGCTGGGCGGCAGCCTGGGCGGCCAGAAGGCGGTGGTGATCCGCGAAGACGACCAGCTCAAGCCCGACGTGGGCGCGCAGATCGTGCAGAAATTCATCGAGAAGGACAAGGTCGACGCGATCGTCGGCCTGGGCTTCTCCAACGTGCTCATGGCCGAGCTGCGGCGCATCAAGGAATCCGGCGTGGTGGCGATATCCACCAACGCCGGCCCCGCGCCGATCGCCGGACGCATGTGCCTGCCCAATCTGTTCGTGCTGGGCTGGCAGAACGACAGCATGTCCGAGGCCATGGGCAAGTACGTCAAGGACCAGGGCTACAAGCGCGCCTACCTGATGTCGTCCAACTACCAGGCCGGCAAGGACAAGCTGGCCGGCTTCAAGCGCTTCTACGGCGCCGCGCCGGCCGACGAAATCTATACCCAGCTGGGCCAGCTGGACTATTCCGCCGAGATCTCGCGCATGCAGTCGGCCGGGCCGGACGCGCTCTTCGTGTTCTACACCGGCGGGGTGGGCGTGAACTTCGTGCGCCAGCTGCGCCAGGCCGGCCTGATGGAGAAACTGCCGTTCTTCTCGGAAAGCCTGATCGACTCCAACACGCTGGCCGCGCTCAAGGACCAGGCCACCGGCGCCATCTACGGCACGCCCTGGGCGACCACGCTGGACAATCCGCAGAACCGCAAATTCGTCGAAGCCTTCAAGGCCAAGTACGGACGGCTGCCGTCGGAGTACGCGGTGGGCGGCTATGACGCCGCCTATCTGCTGGACGCGGCGGTCAAGCAGCTCGACGGCAAGCTCGGCGACAGCCGCAAGCTGGCCGCCGCGGTCAAGGCGGCGGGCGCCAGCTTCCCCTCGGTGCGCGGCTCGTTCCGCTTCAACACCAACAACATGCCGGTGCAGAACCTGTACGCCTACCAGGTCGTGAAAGACGGTGAAAACGTCGACGTCAAGCAGTTGGCCACCGTGTTCACCGACCATCAGGACGCCTACGTGGCCGACTGCCCGATGAAATAACGGAACGCCCATGAACGGATCACTACTGCTGTCCCAACTGCTCAATGGCCTGCAGCTGGGCGCGCTGCTGTTCCTGCTGTCCTCGGGGCTGACCCTGATCTTCGGCATCATGAACTTCATCAACCTGGCGCACGGCTCGCTCTACATGATCGGGGCATTCCTGGGCGCCACGGCCTACAACGCCAGCGGCTCGTTCGCCTTCGCCATCCTGGCGGCGGTGGTCGGCAGCGGCTTCGTCGGCGTGGTGCTCGAACGCCTGATCGCGCGGCCGCTGTACCGCCACGATCACCTGTACCAGGTGCTGGCCACCTTCGGCCTGATGATGTTCTTCAACGAGCTGGCCTCGGTCATCTGGGGCAGCCGGCCGTATTTCGCGGCCGTGCCGAGCAGCCTGGACGGCGCGGTCAGCCTGTTCGGCAGCGACTACCCGGTGTATCGGCTGATGATCATCGGGGTGGGGGCGCTGGTGGCGTTGGGGGCCTGGTTCCTGATCCAGCGCACGCGCTTCGGCATGCTGATCCGCGCAGGCGCCAGCAACGCGCCCATGGCCAGCGTGCTGGGCGCCAACGTCGACCTCCAGAAAACGCTGCTGTTCCTGCTGGGCGCCGTGCTGGCCGGCGTGGCGGGCGCCCTGGCCGGGCCGATTCTGTCGGTGCAGTCCGGCATGGGCGAGCCGGTGCTGATCCTGGCGCTGGTGGTGATCGTGGTCGGCGGCATCGGCTCGGTGCGCGGCACCCTGGTCGCGGCGCTGCTGATCGCCATGATAGACACGCTGGGCCGCGCCTTCCTGCCCGACATGCTGCGCGCGGTCTTCGACGCCTCGGTCGCCAACGCGGTCGGCCCGGCGCTGGCCTCCATGCTGATCTACGTGCTGATGGCGGTGGTGCTGGCATTCCGGCCGCAGGGCCTGGTCTTTTCCGCGCGGCGCTGACGGCGCCGCGCAAGGGCATAACATCATGCAAGCAAACGACAAGCGGCGCTGGGCGCTGCCCCTGCTGTTCCTGGTCCTGGCCGGCGTGCCGTTCGCGGCGCAATGGCTGGGAGAACCGTTCTACGTCACCCTGGGCGCGCGCATCCTGATCTACGCCCTGGCCGCGCTGGCGCTGAACCTGGTGCTGGGCTTCGCCGGCCTGGTCAGCTTCGGCCACGCCATGTTCCTGGGCCTGGGCTGTTACGCGGTAGGCATCCTCAGCTACTACGGCTTCGGCAACGGCTGGCTGCAGCTGGCCGTCTGCATCGCCGTATGCGCGCTGGTGGCGCTGGTGGTCGGCACGGTCTGTCTGCGCACCTCCGGCATCGGCTTCATCATGATCACGCTGGCCTTCGCCCAGATGTTCTATTTCCTGGCCGTCAGCCTGCGCGAGTACGGCGGCGACGACGGCCTGAACATCTACGAGGCCAGCGCCTTCGGCCTGTTCGAACTGGACGGCAGCCTGCCCGTGTACTGGGCGGCCTGGGCGCTGCTGCTGGTCTGCAGCATCGGCATGCTGCGCCTGCGCCGCTCGCCCTTCGGCATGATCTTGCGCGCCACCCACGCCAACCCGCGGCGCGTGGACGCGCTGGGCTACTCCGTGTTCGGCGTGCGCCTGACGGCCTACGTCGCCTCGGGCGTGCTGACCGGCGTCGCCGGCCTGCTGCTGGCCAACCTGACCGCCTTCGCCTCGCCCAGCTACATGTCCTGGCCCGTCTCGGGCGAGCTCATCGTCATGGTCGTGATCGGCGGCCTGGGCAGCGTGCTCGGGCCCATCGTCGGCGCCATCGCCTACCTGCTGATGGAAGAAGCCTTCAAGAGCCTGACCCAGCACTGGATGCTGCTGATGGGACCGGCCGTGGTCGTCATCGCCATGCTCGCCAAGGGCGGCTACGGCAATTCCCTGGCCTGGCTGCGGCGCGCGCCGCCGGCCGGACCCGCCGCGCCCACCGCTGCGCCGCCGGCCGGCGACGGCCAGCAGGACCGCCGTGCGCCGGACACCCTGGCCAAGGAGGCCTCCGCATGACCATGCAAACCGCCTCCGCGCCGGCCGGCCTGTCCACCCACGACCTGGTGCGCCGCTTCGGCGGCCTCAAGGCCACCGACGGCGTATCGCTGGACGTGGCCCCCGGCGAATTGCACGCGCTGATCGGCCCCAACGGCGCCGGCAAGACCACGCTCATCAACCTCCTGTCGGGCGAACTGCGGCCCGACGGCGGCGCCGTGCGCCTGGGCGCGGCCGACGTCTCGCGCGCTTCTGTCCAGGAGCGCGTCGCCCAGGGCATGCTGCGCTCCTATCAGGTGACCTCGGTCTTCGACAGCTACACCGTGCTCGACAACGCCTGCCTGGCCGCGTTGCGCAAGCGCCGCCGGCGCCTGTCGCCCTGGACCGCGCTGCGCGACTGCGCCGACGTCGTGGACGCCGCCACCCAGGCGCTGCGCGCCTGCCGGCTCGAAGACGTGGCCGAGGCCGAGGTCGCCAGCCTGGCCTACGGCCAGCGCCGCCAGCTCGAAATCGCCATGGCCCTGGCCGGCGAGCCCTCGGTGCTGCTGCTGGACGAACCCATGGCAGGCATGAGCGCGGCCGAAAGCGCCGGCGTCATCGCCCTGCTGCAAAGCCTCAAAGGCCGCTACACCATCGTCCTGGTCGAGCACGACATGAACGCCGTCTTCGCGCTGGCCGACCGCATCAGCGTACTGGTCTACGGCAAGATCATCGCCACCGGCAGCGCCGAACAGATACGGAACCATCCCGATGTGCGCCGCGCCTACCTGGGCGACGACGCCGACGCATAAGGAGCCGCCATGTTGAGCATCAACGGATTGACGGCGGCCTACGGCCATTGCCAGGCGCTCTTCGGCGTGGACCTGGACGTGGGCGAGGGCGAAGTCCTCGGCCTGATCGGCCGCAACGGCATGGGCCGCAGCACCGTCATCAAATGCCTGTTCGGCCTGCTGCCGGCCAGCCAGGGCAGCATCCGCTACGGCGACCGCTCGCTGCGCGGACTGGCGCCGTACCGCATCGGCCGCATGGGCCTGTCCCTCGTGCCCGAAGGCCGCCAGATCTTCCCGACCCTGACCGTGGAAGAAAACCTCATCGCCACCGCCATCGCGCGCGGCGGCGCCCGCAACTGGACGCTGGAGCGCGTCTACGAACTGTTCCCGCGCCTGCGCGAACGCCGCGCCAACCTGGGCACCCAGCTCTCCGGCGGCGAACAGCAGATGCTGGCCCTGGGCCGCGCGCTCATGACCAACCCCAGCCTGCTGGTCCTGGACGAAGCCACCGAAGGCCTGGCGCCCGTGGTGCGCGCCGAAATCTGGCGCGTGCTGGCGCAACTGAAAGCCGAAGGCCTGTCCATGATCGTGGTCGACAAGAACACCACGGCCCTGCTGCGCCTGTCCGACCGCAACGTCATCCTCGACAAAGGCGTGACCGTGTGGCGCGGCAGCTCGGCCGAACTGTCCAAACGGCCCGACCTGGTGGCCGCCTACGTGGGAGTCTGAAATGAGATTGCAGGACAAAGTGGCGCTCGTCACCGGCGCGGCCGGCGGCATCGGCCTGGCCATCGCGCGGCGCTTCGTCGCCGAGGGCGCCTGCGTGCTGCTGGCCGACCGCAAGCAGGCCGAACTGACCGCGGCGGCCCGCTCCTTGGGAGACCGCGCCGCCGCCGCCACGGCCGACGTGACCGACCCGGCCGACGCCCAGGCGCTGGCCGACGAATGCGTGCGCCGCTGGGGCGGCCTGGACGTCTGCGTCTGCAACGCCGGCGTGATCCGCGCCGCCGACTTCCTGGACCTGACACTGGAAGACCTGGACGCCGTCATGAACGTCAACGTGCGCGGCACCTTCCTGGTCGCCCAGGCCGCCGCGCGCGCCATGGTCGCGGGCGGACGCGGCAACGGCGCCATCGTCACGCTGTCCTCGATGACCGCGGAACTGGCCATGCCCGACCAGCTGGCCTACGGCGCCAGCAAGGGCGCGGTGCGGCAGATGACCAAGTCGATGGCGCTGTCCCTGGCGCCGCATGGGATACGGGTCAACGCCATCGGGCCGGGCAGCATCGATACCGAGATCCTGGCCACGATTACCAGCAACCCCGACGCCCGCAAGACCGTGCTGTCGCGGATTCCGATGCAGAGGTTGGGGTCGCCGGACGAAGTCGCCAAGGTGGCGGTGTTTCTGGCTTGCGATGATTCCAGTTATGTGACGGGGCAGACGGTGTATGCGGATGGGGGGAGGTTGGCGTTGAACTATACGGTTGCCGTCAAGGAGTAGGGGGCGTTATGGGTAGTGTCGCTATGGGGTCAGGTGGGTTAGAGGGATAGAACCACGAAGAGCCGCAGGCCGTGAGCATGACGGTGGTCGAGTCAAGGCCGGATCTACGTTCTGATGTCGCGGCCGGACGAGTTGGCGTAACTGCCTTTTCAGCTTCCTAGCCAGAATATGTTCATTTGGCGGCAGATCTCGCTGACAACCTCGGCTAGGTCGGGCTCATGTAGATTTGCGATGCAGCGCGATTTGCCGGCGTTAGCGCACAGTGACGGATCTTGTTGGTTGAATTGAGCTGGGGCATTCCTGACAGCCGCTCGTCCCATGTCTCAAATAGGTCGTAAGCAGTCGTTGATGGCGGACGGCTTTCGACCCATTGCGGCCGTTGGGCTAGACAGATTGATCGGCTGCAATACAGCGATTGCTATCCGTGTCACATCTGCCTGGCCCAAGGGGCCAAGGGCCTGGCCGCCAGTCCTTACGCGGTGCCGGCCACGCGCAGGAATTCGCGCACGACGGCCGGAGCGTCCATGCCGAACTCGGCCATCAGGTAAGGCGTCGTGCCGCCATGGGTAAACGTGTCGCGTACGCCGACGCGAGCGAAATTGACCGCGACTTTGTTTTCCATGAGCAACTCTGCCACGGCCGAGCCCAGGCCGCCGATGATCGAATGGTTTTCCACCGTGATCACCGTGGGCACTTCGCGCGCCATGGCCGCTATGGCGGGGTTCAGCGGCTTGAGCGACGTGACGGCGACGACGCCCACGTCCTTGCCCTGACGAGCGAGTTCGGCGGCGGCGGCTTCGGCGATCGGAATGCTCAGGCCGCTGGCCAGGAGCAGGCCGTCTCGTCCGGCGCGCAGTCTGGCGAGTCCCTGCTCGGACGACGGGCGGCTCGCAGCGGGCGTGGCCCCGTTGGCTCGCGCCAGGCGCAGATAGACGGGGCCGTCGTAGGCCAGCGCCTCGTCCACTGCGGCGGCGGCCTGTCCGGCGGCCGGTTCCAGGACGCGCATGCGGGGCAGGGCGCGCATCAAGGCCACGTCGTCGATGGCCTGGTGGCTCACGCCGAGCAAGGTGTCCACGCCCGGGATGAAACCGACCAGCTTGACGTTCAATCCGGGATGGGCCACCTGCATGGCGACCTGGTCGTAGGTGCGGCGCGTGGCGAAGACGCTGAACGTATGCACGAACGGGATGCAGCCGCAGCGCGCCATCCCGCCTGCCATGCCGACCATATTGGCTTCGGCGATGCCGGCCTGGTAGAAGCGGTTGGGCAGGGCGTCGCGGAAGATGTCGGTTTCCGTGGGGCCGCTCAGGTCCGCGGTCAGCGCCACGATGCGCGGGTCGCGGCGGGCCGCGGCCAGCAGCGCCTCGCCATAGATCCGGCGCGCGGCCGGGGCGCCGGAGCGGTCGGTGAAATCATTGACGGCCAGGTTGTCTTGAGAGCGGCTCATGCCTGGATCTCCAGATGATCGAGTTCTTGCAGCGCGAGAGCGGCGGCCTGCGGCGGCAGCTTCAGGTTGTGTCCCAGTATCCCTTCGAGCGAGGGCGCGCCCTTGCCGACCAGCGTGCGCGCGATGATGCAATGCGGCTGTCCGGGAACGGTGCGCGCGAGTTGCAGCGTTTTCAGCAAGGCGGGAATGCTGTTGCCGTCGATGTCATGCGTGTGCCACCGGAACGCGCGCCATTTGTCCGCCAGCGGTTCGTCGGGCTGGACCTGATTGATGTGGCCTTCGACCTGCATGGCGTTGGCGTCGATGATGAGGCAGAGGTTGTCCAGGCCCCAGTTGCCGGCGACCAGCGCGGCCTCCCAGACCTGGCCTTCCTGCAGCTCTCCGTCGCCCAGCACCACATAGACGCGGCTGTTGCTGCCCGAGCGCTTGAGCGCGGCGGCCATGCCCACGCCGACGGACAGGCCCTGGCCCAGCGAGCCGCAGGTCGCCTCGATCATGGGGCCAAGGCGTTCCGACGCGTTGATCTCCAGTTCGGAACCGTCGTCGCAATAGGTGTCCAGGCGCCGTGCGTCCAGGATGCCCCGCGCGGCGAGCGTGGCGTAGAAAATGGCGGTGTTATGCGCGGTGGACAGGATAAAGCGGTCGCGCTGCGGCCATGCCGGATCTTCGGGCTTGAGATTCAGTTCCGAAAAGTACAGCGTGGCGAACAGGTCGGCCGCGCCGAGCCCTTGCTGGACATACCCCTGGCCGGTGCGCGCCACCATGTGCACAACCTGCTTGCGCAGCGCGAGCGCGATCCGCGCCAGTTCGGATGCTTCCCGGGTCGGGGCGAATACCGGGAGTGGTGTAAGGGCGGTCTGTGCTGCCATCGTTTTTCCTTCAGTGGGCGGCCACATCAGCGACCATCCCGAAGGCGTGGTCGGTGACCTGCAGGGCGTGATCGATGTCTTGCGCGGTATGCGCGAGGCTGAGGAACATGTTGTGGCGGTGGTGCAGGTAGACGCCATGTTTCAGCGCTTCGGCCGTGAAGCGGGCGCCCCGGGAGTAGTCGGCGTCATCCTCGAACAGCACCAGCGGCAGCTGGGCGGGGCCCGTCTGACTGATCTTGACGCCGTGCTTGTCCGCCTGGCGTTGCAGGCCGTCGCGCAAGCGCTGGCCCATCTTCTCGAAGTGCTGGATCGCGCCGCTGTTTTCCAGGACGTCCAGCGTGGCGATGGCGGCGGCCATGGCCACCCCGCCCATCCAGAACGAACCGGTGATGTAGATCTGCTGCGCCGCTTTGCGAAAGGCGTCGTTGCCGGTCACCGCGGCCAGGGAGTGGCCGTTGGCGATTGCCTTGCTCCAGGCGCAGATATCGGGCCGCACGCCCAGGGGTTCCCAGCTTCCTTGCAATGACAGGCGCATGCCGGCGCGCACTTCGTCGATGACCAGCGCCGCGCCCTGGCGGTCGCACAGGGCGCGTGCCGCCCGGGCAAAATCGGGATGCGGCAATTCCTGCGGTACGCCCAGGTCGTGGCGGAAGGCCGACACCAGGACGGCAGCCAGATCGTCGCCGGCTTCGCGGGCTGCGGCTTCCAGGCTTTCGATGTCGTTGAACTTGAAGTAAATCAGGTGCGCGCGGTCTTCGGCGGTGACGCCTGCCACCGATGGCGTGCACCACGGCACGGCGCCGTGATAAGCGCCTTTGGCCAGGAGGATCTTGCGCTTGCCGGTGCCGGCGCGGGCAATCATCAGGGCGGCGGTGGTGGCGTCCGAACCGTTCTTCTGGAACATGGCCCAGTCCGCGTGGGGCAGCATGCCGACCAGCCGCTCCGACAGCTCCACCAGCCGGGCGGTGGGGCCGTTCATGCAATCGCCTTGCTCGGCCTGCTTGCGGGCGGCCTCGTCGATGACCGGATGCTTGTGGCCCGCGATGATGGGGCCCCAGCTGCACATGAAATCCAGGTATTCACGGCCGTCCACGTCCCAGAGGCGGCAACCGTCGGCGCGCGCAAAAAACTGAGGGTAGCCGGCCGGCAGGATCCTGGCGTTCAGGTGGCCGTACATGCCGCCCGGAATGACCTTGTCGGCCCGGGCCCGTAGGGCCGCGTCCACAAGTGCGAGATTACTGCCCTGGTTCAGATCTACTGCCGTTTGTGTCGCGGTCATATGTCGTTCCCATCCCTGGCTGACAGTGCTTGGAATAAACATGATACATGATATATGATGTTTGCAAACACAGTGTTTGCCCCGATCGGAATGCGGGAAAACAGCGGGGAATCGTCTACTTGCGCCGGCTGCGGCGGACCGATTTGGTCGAGGACTTTTTCACCGGCTCCGGCTCTTCGTGGTCGATGGATTCGAGGTAGGCGACGAACTGTTCGCCGCCCTCGATCAGGTCCTGTTCCACGGCGGTGGCGAGCGCTTTGGCGTCACCCGCCTTCAGCGCTTCGATGATGCGCAAGTGTTGATGCTCACCCTCGTAGGTGGGGTGGCCATGGGGGTAGAGGTAGTTCAGCAAGGGGCCCGCCTGGATCCACAGGCGTTCCAGGATTTCGGTCAGCTGCGGCATGCCGGACCGGCGATAGAGCGAGAAATGAAAGTCGTAATTGGATTGCACCGCTTGCGGATAGTCTTTTTGCTCTTCGGCACGGATCAGCGTGGCGTGGATGCGCTCGAGATCGGCAATGAATGCGGCATCGATGTGCGACAGCGCCTCGACGGCGGCCATCGGCTCCAGATGCAGACGCAGGCGCCGGATCTCCAGGTACTCGGAGAGCGACAGGCGGCGGGTCAGGAAGTAGTAGCCGGCCTTCATTTCGATGGCGCCGTCGTTGGTCAGCAGCAGGATGGCTTCGCGCACGGGCGTTTCGCTGACTTCCAGGTCGGCGGCCAGCGTGGCGATCTTCAGCCGTTCGCCGGGTTGGAAGCGGCCGGACATCAATCTGTCGCGCAGCGTGCGGTAGACCTGTCCGGTAAGGCTGGAGCGAGTGACGGAAGTTTTCTCTGTGGCCATAGTGGGCTGAGCGAAGGTCGACAGCGATTGTCTCGGACCTAGATTTTAGGGAAGAGCTGCTGCCTAGGTAGAACTACGGATATGAGTACCACCTAAAAGAACACAATATATTATATATCGTGTTAAGCCAGTGGCCCGCGCCACGGCAAAGATCGGAGGAACGCTGGATGTCGTCGTCCCCTGAAGTGCTGCGAGATCGCTGGGGCATACCGCATGTCCGGGCCGATGGCGTCGATGAGCTGTTCTTCGCCAACGGCTATGTCCACGCGCAGGACCGGCTCTGGCAGATGGACGCCGCGCGCCGGCGCGCCGTCGGCCGGTATGCGGAATGGGTCGGGCCCGAAGGAGCGGCGGCGGATGCGCTGGCCAGGCGGCTGGGCGTGGAGGCGGCCTCGCGCAGGGATTTCGCGGCGCTGTCGGCCGAGACACGGCGCATGTTGGAGTGCTATGCACAGGGCGTCAACGCCGCAATAAATGAGTTTCCGCTGCCCGTGGAATACGAGCTGCTGGGTGAGCGGCCGCAGCAATGGGAACCATGGCAATCGGTTGCCGTGATGCGCCAGCGCGGCCTGCTGATGGGATCCATCTGGTTCAAGTTGTGGCGCGCGGCCGCGCTGCGCACGATCGGACCCGAGGCCATCGGCCTGTTGCGGTACGACGACGGCGGCAACGAGCGTTTCGTTTCGCCGCAAGTCGATGACGTACAGACGCGGCGCTGGATCGCCGGCCTGCAGTCGCTGGCTCCTTCCATCGATGCGCTGCTGGCGCTGGCGCCGGCGGACGGCACCATTGCCGGGTCCAACAACTGGGCGGTGTCGGGCGCGCGCACCGTCAGTGGCAAGCCCATGGTCGCGGGCGATCCGCACCGGATCTTCGAGATCCCCGGGATGTATGCCCAATTGCACCTGAGCTGCGGCGAGTTCGATGCGCTGGGCTTCTCGGTGCCGGGCGTGCCGGCCTTTCCGCATTTCTGCCATACGGAGCACGTCGCGTGGTGCGTGACGCATGCCTTCGCCGATATCCACGACCTGTACCTGGAGCGTTTCGATCCCTCCGATCCCGCGCGCTATCAGACGGAGACAGGCTGGGCGCGGGCCGAGGTCCATGAGGAAATCGTGAACGTACGCGGCGCGGAATCCCTGAAGGTCCGCGTAATCCGGACGCGTCACGGTCCGCTGCTGGCGGATCCCGAGGCGAGCGGGTACGGGGTGGCGCTGCGTTCGGTGCAGCTGGACCCCGTGGACCGTTCCCTGGACTGCCTGCTGCCGATGCTGCGCGCCCATGGCGTGCGTGAGTTCAATGAGGTGTGCCGTCCCTGGGGCGTGATCGACCACAGCGTGGTGGCGGCCGACACGTCCGGCCACATCAGCGTGAACGTGCGGGCCATCGTGCCGGAGCGCGACCGCGTCAACGGCTGGCTGCCTGTGCCCGGTTGGACGGGGCAACACGAATGGCGCGGCTACATCCCCTGGGAACGCATGCCGCGCGAGGTGGACCCCGCGTCCGGCAAGCTGGTGACGGCCAACAACCGCATCGCGCCGGACGGCGAGGGCGATTACCTGTGCACCGATTGCCATCCCTCGACGCGGGCCCGCCGCATCAGTGAACGGCTCGACGGTTTTCCCGCCGCCAGCGTGGACGACATGGTCGGCCTGCTTGGCGACACCGATAGCGCGCGCGCTCGCGACATCGCCGCGCGCATCTGCAAGGTGACCCCTCAGGGCGCCGGCGCGGAACTGGTGGCCTTGCTGCGAGGCTGGAACGGCAACATGGCCGCCGGCGAGTTGGCTCCGTCGGCCTACTACCAGGTGCGCCAGGCAATGACGCGCATCCTCGCGCGGCGCTCGGGCCTGGACCGCGCCGCCCGGAACATCTTCGCCACGATGGCCGCGCCGGGCGTGGTGCCCGTCAATCAATTGTGGTGGACGCTGCCCGAACTGCTGCGCCGCGAAGACGTCAGCCTGCTGGCCGGCGCCACTTGGGACCAGGTCATTCAAGAAGCGCTGGCCGCCGTCGCCGAGGGCGGCGCGGTGCAGCCCTGGGGGCGCCTGCACCGTCCGGTGTTCTCGCATCCGCTTGCAAACGCCTTCCCGGAGGCAGCGGCAAGGCTTGCGCCCGCCTCCAACGATGTCGCGGGCGATGGCGATTGCGTGTGCGCCACCGGCGCCTGTCCCACCGGCGGCCCCTCGTCCAGCTATGGGCCGGTTGCGCGTTATGTCTTCGACGTGGGTAATTGGAATGCGAGCCGCTGGTCGGTTTTTCATGGCGCCTCGGGCGCGCCCGACAGCCCTCACTACAGTGACCAGAACCCATTGTGGGCGCGCTGCGAGCTTGCGCCCGCGCCGTTCACGCGGGAAGCGGTGGACGCTTGCGCCGTGTCGCGCCAGCGCATCGAGATCAAGGGGCTGAAGCCGGAATCCGCGCATACCGACAGCCCGTAATGCCGAGTGGGGGTGCGCCCGCCGCGCGCCCATGCTGTTTTAACCGGGTCCGCCGCAAGCCTCGGCCGGAACCCACGAATAGAAAGGGGAACAGGATGTTCGCGAATTCCACATTGCAGCGGATCGGATGCGGCATGGTCATGGGCGCCGCCCTGTTGGCCAGCGCCATGGCGCCGGCAGGCGCGGCGGAGGACACACCCAAAAAGGGCGGGACTCTGATCTATGCGAGCCTGTCCGGCCCGGGCACCCTTGATCCCCAGGTTGCGGCCAGCATGGTGGATCTGGAAGTGATCCACCATCTGTACGAAGGCCTGGTGACCATCGACGGCTCCTACAACACCAAGCCCTTGCTGGCCCGCGAGGTCAAGGTCAGCGACGACCTCAAGACCTACACCTTCCTGCTGCGCAAAGGCGTCAAGTTCCATAACGGCAAGGTCATGACCTCCGAGGACGTGAAGGCGACCTTCGAGCGCTATGCCCGTGTCAGCCCGAACAAGGCGGCGCTGGATGATGTGGAAAGCTACGAAGCGCCCGACGCCGATACCTTCATCATCCGTCTGAAGAAAACGAATGCGGCGTTCCTCGATGTCCTGAAGACGCCGGTCTATCCCTTCGTGATCCTGCCCTCGGAACAGAAGGACAAGCCGGCGCGCGGCATAGACATCATCGGCACCGGCGTTTTCAAGCTGGGCCAATGGGTCAAGGACAGCCATCTGGTGATCCAGCGCTTTGCGGATTATGTGCCCGACGACCAGGCGCAAGGCCCCGACGGATTCGCCGGCAAGCGCACTGCCTACGTCGATGCCGTGCGTTTCAACTTCGTACCCGAGGCCAATGCGCGCGTCGCGGCGATGCAGACGGGCGAAGCCCTCTTTACCTCCACCATCCCGCCAGAATTGGCCGCCAGGCTGAAGAGCCAGAAGCACTTGCAGGAAGTGACGGTCTACCCGTACTGCCAGCAATATCTGATCGTGCATTCGCAACAGGCTCCCACCGACAACGTCAAGGTGCGCCAGGCAATTCGCGAGGCGGTGCACGTGGACGACATCATGAAAGTGATCGGCGCGTCCAAGAAGAACCACTCCATGGTCTATCCGGAAGGCGCGTATTACGGGGGCAAGGTCACCGATGGCCGCTACAACCAGAACGATCCGAAGAAGGCGCGCGAACTGCTCAAGGAAGCGGGCTACAAAGACACGCCTATCGTGCTGCAGACGAACAACAACTACGACTACATGCGCGACGCCATCCTGGTCCTTTCGGAGCAGCTCAAGGCGGCCGGGATGAATGTCAAGATCGACATCACCGACTGGACCACCAACGCCTCCAATCTCCAGACGGGCAAGGGCAACTGGAACGTGTCCACCACCAGCTTCTGCTCCAACCCCATCCTGGGCCCGCAGCAGTGGCAGTCCATGATCTACAACTTCCCGCACGTGAAGGACGACAAGGTGCTCGATGGCGCCTACGAAACCTTCTACAAGACGCCCGATCTGGCCGGCCGCAAGGCCGCGTGGCTGGACATCGAGCAGCGTGTGCTGGATGAGGCGTACATGATCAAGGTGGCCGACCGCGGCAACGTGCAGGTCATCAATACGCGCAAGGTGGGCGGGTTCAGGCCGTACTACATGAATCACTTCTGGAACGTGTGGCTCAAGTAGGAAGCGGCGACCATGTTCCATACCGTTTCCACTCGTATCGCGCAGGCGGTTCCGGTCATGCTGATCGTGGCCGTCCTGACCTTCTTCCTGATGCACCTGCTGCCCGGGGACCCGGCCGTCATCATCGCCGGCGACCAGGCCGGCCCGGAAGCCATCGAGGCCATGCGCCGCACGCTGGGGCTGGACAGGCCCTTGCTTGAGCAGCTCTGGTTGTGGCTGACGCATCTGGCCCAGGGCAATTTCGGCGAGTCCCTGGTGCTCAACCAGCCCGTGCTGTCCGCCGTCGCCGAGCGCATGCCCGTCACCTTGTCGCTGGCGGCCGTGGCATTCGCCATTACCTTACCGGTGGGCATTGCGTTGGGCATCACCGCGGCCTATTGGCGCGATTCCTGGCTGGATTCGGCCGTCATGGGCTTTGCCTTGCTGGGCGTGTCGGTGCCCAACTTCTGGATTGCGACGCTCTCGGTCATTCTGTTCAGCGTCAATCTGGGGTGGTTGCCCTCCGCCGGCTATGTGCCCATGGAAGACGGCTTCTTCGAATGGCTGGGCGCGCTGATCCAGCCGGCCGCCGTGCTGGCGCTGTTCCAGATCGGCTTTCTGGCGCGTATGACGCGCTCCGAGATGCTGGAAATCCTGGACCAGGACTACGTGCGCACGGCCCGCGCCAAAGGCGTGTCGGAGTTCTTCACCGTCTCCAAGCACGCATTCCGCAATACGCTGGTCCAGGTGTTGACGGTGGGCGGGTACATCGTCAGCCTGCTGATCGGCGGCTCGGTGGTCGTGGAGCAGGTGTTCGCGCTGCCGGGCATCGGCCGGCTGCTGGTGCAGGCCATCATGGCCCGCGACTATCCGACCGTGCAGGGCACCATGCTGCTGCTGGGCTTCGCCTTCGTGTTGATCAACGTGTTGATCGATGTGCTCTATACCTTCATCGACCCGCGGGTGCGCTATGACTGATATTGCGATCAACAGCCAGGCGCAGGCGGCGCCCGCCGTATCCAGCGCCCGGCGCCGTGTCTTCAAACGCCTGTGGCGGCACCGCTCGTTCAGGATCGGCGCCGCCATCCTGCTGGTCATCATCGCCGGTGCGGTGTTCGCTCCGTTCATTACGTCGGGCGATCCGATGGCGATGCGCATTTCCGACCGCTTCCATCCGCCCTCGTGGCAACATCCGTTCGGCGCGGATATGTACGGCCGGGACGTCTTCACTCGCGTACTGTATGGAGCCCGCCTGTCTCTGTGGATCGGCCTGGCGGTGTCGGTGCTGGCAGCTATCGGCGGATCGCTGGTGGGGATGATCGCCGGTTATTTCAGCTGGCTGGATTCGTTCTTGATGCGCATCATGGACGCGCTGCTGGCGTTCCCGGCGATTCTGCTGGCCATCGGCATCAATGCGGTGCTCGGCCCGCAGATCCACAGCGTGATCATTGCACTGGCTTTCGCCTATGTGCCTCGCATCGCGCGCATTGTGCGGGCCACGGTGCTGGTGATCCGCCGGCTGGACTATGTGGACGCGGCCCGCATCAGCGGCGCCAGCGCGTGGCGCATCATCGGCCGCCACATATTCCCGAATACGCTGGCGCCGTTGCTGGTCTCGCTGACCTTCATTTTCGCCTACGCCATCCTGGCCGAGGCCACGCTCAGCTTCCTGGGCATCGGCCCTCCGCCGCCGATGCCGAGCTGGGGCAACGTTATTTCCGAGGGGCGGGATTACGCCGTCGAAGCCTGGTGGATCATGCTGTTTCCTGGGCTGGCCATCAGCCTGTCGGCATTGGCCATCAACCTGCTGGGCGACGGGCTGCGCGACGTTCTCGATCCCCGGCTGAAAGTGGAGGGCGCATGATGAACCAGCCCTTGTTGGAGGTGGATGACCTCAGCGTGGACTTTCGCACGGACGCCGGCTGGACGCGCGCGGTCAGCAATGTCAGCTTTTCGCTGGACGCGAACCGTTCATTGGGCATCGTCGGCGAGTCGGGCAGCGGCAAGAGCGTCTGCGCGCTGTCCATCCTGCGGCTGCACCATAAGCGCACCTCGCGCATGCCCGGATCGGCGATACGCTTCGAGGGCAAGGACCTGCTTGCCATGCCCGAAGGCGGCCTGCGCCAGGTGCGCGGCGGCGACATCGCGATGATCTTCCAGGATCCCATGACGTCGCTCAACCCGGTGCTGACCATCGCGGACCAGATTGGTGAAACGCTGCGCATACACCAGGGCCTGGACAAGGCCGCCGCACGGCGCCGTGCGGTCGAGCTGCTGGACATGGTGCGCATTCCCGACGCCCGGCGCCGCGTGGACGAGTATCCGCACCGCCTGTCCGGCGGCATGCGGCAGCGGGTCATGATCGCGATGGCGATCGCTTGCCGTCCCAAACTGCTGATTGC
The DNA here is from genome assembly GCF_057359325.1 of Achromobacter sp. MUI-25009338. Lineage (NCBI taxonomy): Bacteria > Pseudomonadati > Pseudomonadota > Betaproteobacteria > Burkholderiales > Alcaligenaceae > Achromobacter > Achromobacter sp. MUI-25009338. The sequence continues at coordinate 3,471,902 of NZ_CM170627.1, read as the reverse complement.
GGACGAGCCCACGACGGCGCTGGACGTCACCATCCAGGCCCAGATCATGCAGCTGCTGCGCGAGCTGCAGGCCGAGATCGGCATGTCCGTCATTCTGATTTCCCACGACCTTGGTCTGGTTGCCGAGTTCGTCGAGCGCGTCATCGTGATGTACGCCGGCCACATCGTCGAGGAAGCCGGCGCCGCGCAGATGTTCGAAAAACCCCTGCATCCCTATACCGAAGGTTTGCTGCGCGCCATTCCGGACCTGGACGCCGATCATGAGCGTCTGCTGGCCATTCCCGGCAGCATTCCGGCCTCGGGGAATTGGCCGCAGGGCTGCCGCTTCGGGCCGCGCTGCGGCCGTGCGGAGCCTGCCTGTCTGGCTGCGCCGGTGCCTATCCAGGCCTTGCCGTCGGGACGCATCCTGCGCTGCCCGCCCCGCGCGGCTGAGCAGCTAAAGGAGGAGATCGCCGCATGAGCCAGAATCCTATCGTGCAGGTCAGCGGCTTGAGCCGCGATTTCAAACTGGGCCGGAGCGCCGGCAAGAACGCCGTCCTGCGGGCGGTCGACCAGGTGAGCTTCGACATTCATCACGGCGAGACCATCGGCCTCGTGGGGGAGTCCGGGTCCGGCAAATCCACGATCGGCCGGATGATGATCGGACTGCTGGAACCCTCGGAGGGCGATATCCGCCTGTTCGGAAAATCCATCGCCGGGCCGCAGGGGCGGGCCAATCTGGCCGCGGTGCGGCAACGCATCCAGTTTGTGTTCCAGGACCCGTATTCCTCGTTGAATCCGCGCATGCGGGTGGGCGATGCGGTCGCCGAGCCGCTGGATATCGCGCGCAAATCCACGCGCAAGGAGCGCCAGGAGAGGGTGGCCGAATTGTTCGACATGGTGGGGCTTCCCGCTGCCTTCGCGGGACGCTTCCCGCACGAATTCTCCGGCGGGCAGCGCCAGCGCATCGTGATCGCCCGGGCGCTCGCGCTCAATCCGGATTTCGTGGTGTGCGACGAGGCGGTGGCGTCCCTGGACGTTTCCATGCAGGCCCAGATCGTCAACCTGTTGATGGACCTGCAGCAACGGCTGGGCCTGAGCTACCTGTTCATCGCCCATGACCTGGCCGTCGTCAAAGCCATTTCCCATCGCGTGGCGGTGCTGTACGCCGGGGAGATCGTGGAGATCGGCAACAAGCGTTCGCTTTACGCCGCGCCGCGCCATCCCTACACGCAGGCCCTGCTCAAGGCCGTGCCGCGTCCGGTGGCGGGCCGCGTGCGTCCGCCGCCGATCAAGGGAGAGTTGCTCAGCGTGCTGAACCGGCCTGCCGGATGCAGCCTGAGCCCGCGCTGTCCGCATGCGGCCGCGCGTTGCCGGGAAGAAAAGCCCCTGCTGCGCGAAGTCGAACCCGGCTGGCTCGTGGCCTGCCACTTCCATGAAACCCTGGCCGCCCAACCCGCGTCCTGACCGCAACGATCGAGGAATGTCCGTCATGTCCGACCCGCAGCAGCCCGCCCGTCCCGAGTTCGGCCCTTTGAACCAGCGCGCGCGCCCCACGGGCGTCATGCATCCCGACCGGGCGCTGCACCTGTCGCACTGGTACGAGGCGCCCAGCGAGGACCCGTCGCTGCCGGAGGTCTATGTCTACACCGACGCCATGTCCTACGAGGCCGGCCAGGAGGTCGCCTTCCATGCCTCCAGCACCGCGCAGCGCTGGACGCTAGAGGTCTGGCTGGACGGCGCGGCGCCGCAATGCGTGCACAGCCAGCAGGGCATCGCCGGCGAGTTCGCGGCCATGCCCGACCAGGCTTACCGCAACGGCTGCGGCTGGCCCGAGGCGCATCGCTGGCGCCTGCCGCCAGACGCCGCCAGCGGCTTCTACAGGGTGGCCGCGCATTGCGAGCGGTCGGATGGTTCGCGCTTTCTGCAGCACCATTTCTTTGTCGTGCGTCCAAAATCGGGGCAAGGCGCGCGTCCGGGCAAGTTCCTGTTCCTTCTGTCGACGTCCACCTGGATGGCCTATAACGATTGGGGCGGCGCCAACGCCTATGACGGCATCGACGGGCCGCAGCGGAATCAGTTCTCGCCCGTGCTCAGCAACCAGCGCCCCTGGACGCGCGGGCTGGTATGGCTTCCGCCGGGTGCGCCGCGCCTGTGCGATCCGGTGCCCCGCGAGCCCTGGGAGGCGCCGCGCTATCCCACCAAGGAGTGGGCCTACACCAACGGCTTCGCGCAGTATTACGCATCCTCGGGCTGGGCGCACTTCGAACGGCATTTCGCGGTGTGGGCGCAGCGCGAAGGCTATGCCTTCGACATGGCAACGCAGACCGATCTGCACTACCGCCCCGAGATCCTGCAGGACTACAGCACGGTGGTCATTGCGGGCCACGACGAGTACTGGACCCGCGGCATGCGCGAGTCCATCGACCGCTTCGTGGAGCAGGGCGGCAGCGTGGCGCGATTCGCCGGCAACTTCATGTGGCAGATCCGCCTGGAGGACGAAGGGCGGACGCAAGTCTGCTACAAGGCCCGAGCCAAGACCGAAGACCCGGTAGCCGGCGGCCCGGAGCACGCGACCCTGACGGGCGCCTGGGAAGAGCAGGCCGTGAACTGGCCTGGCGCCACCACTTTCGGCGTCAACGGCATGCGTGGCGTGTACTCGTCCTGGGGCGGTTTCGCGCCGCGAGCCAGTCGGGGGTTCACGGTGTACCGGCCCCGTCATTGGGCGTTCGAGGGGCTGGACATGCACTATGGCGATGTCATGGGCGCGCAGGCCGGCATCTTCGCCTATGAGGTCGATGGCCTGGAATACACCTTCCGGCATGGCCTGCCATATCCGACCCACGAGGATGGCGCGCCGAAAAGCGCCGAAATACTGGCCATGTCGCCGGCGCTCTATGGCGAAGAAATGCACGACGGCGAGGGCTTCCGGTACTACCTGAAGGACGGCGGCCTCGCGCGCAAGGCCGAGGCCTTGAGCGGCGAGTCCACGCCAGAGGCGATCGCCCGCCATCAATACGGCTCAGGCATGATCGTCTCGATGACGCGCGGCCAGGGCGAGGTGTTCACCGCGGGCAGCTGCGAATGGGTCATGGGCCTGACGCGCAACTGCTATTACACCCAGGGCGTCACGCGCAACGTGCTGGACCGCTTTCTCGCCAAAGGGCGGGCTTAGTCCGTCTTCCAGCCCCACTTCATGAAAATGGCCCTGCCTTCCGGGGCCGTCAGGAAGCCGACGAACGGCTGGGCCTGCGGATTGGCCACGACGGCGCCAGCATCCCGGTAGATACGGTACGGTTCCTCACACAGAATGTGCGCGACCTGCCCGGCTCGAGTCTTGGATAGCATGTATATGGCTCCTGCTCCCTTGGTTGTCAAAATTCGCTGACATACCTTTTGGCCAACGCTGACATACGAGGACCGTGCGTCCGTTGCACACCGGCGCATACCGATTCAGAAGCGGCGGACGATATGAAAGACCGGCTCTACACGGCGCCTCAGCGCGACATGCAGTTTGACGCTCGCGCGCCTAGTGACCCGCCGCTAGCCGGGTGCCGTCTATGACGACAGGCTGCTCCCGACCCGAAGCAGTCTCCTGCGTCTATTCATGGCGAAGATTCCGACTGCGGTCAGCAAGGCGCGCTGAATCACAGCCATTGCAGCGCGGCACCATGCGGATCCGTCCAGGCCAGCGGATTGCCATCAACGCATAACAGAAACATGCCGGACGGTTGCGGCGCGGCTGCGGGCAGGAATTGTGGAAATACCAATGGGCTCTCGTTACTGATCCAGACACAACGCGACGCCAACATGTTGTGTGCAAATTCATTGCGCACTGCCTGATCCATCACGTAGTTCAGGACAGCGGAGTGATACACAACCACGGTTGCGTCCGGCGGGGTCTGATCGATCAAGGTAGCAAGATCGCGCAGCAAATCGCCCCGCACGATTTGAGGCGGCTCGCGTTTGCAGATCCGCAGCGCCGACTGAAGGCGTGCGAGTCGGGGGCCATCCTCCGGCCACACCAAGTCCTCTAGCCACTTCCTATCCTCGTCGCAGTGAACGTCGATTGGGTTCAGGTCTAGTCCAGCCCGCCACACAAATTCGGGATAGGTGCCGGGGAGCGGGCCTTTGCCGGTGATCTCACAGGGGAATACCGGATAGCCCCAATCGTCTCGAACGGGAGCCAGGCGTTGGGAACCCCAGTCGTAACCGTATTTGTCCATCAGCAGGCACAGCCCTGCAGATGCGCCAACTTCGATGAGCGCTATCTTGCGCCCGATCGAGGCTAGAGCAGGCAGTAATACCGCACAGCGCCCTGGTTCGTTAGTCTGCGTGGAACGAGCCAGCATAAGAGCCCGGACGGCAGCGGCATGTTGTGCCAGGCCTGCATCGAATTCCACAGTCGATTTGGGCGTGCCTACGGTATGCCGGAACGCTGCAAACAGCAGATTGGGTTGCTGTTTTTCTACAGGTAGCCCCTGTAAAAAAGCCAGTGTGTCCACGGATGTCGCGACATGCAATGCCCATTGCTCATACAACGGCGAGCGGCCCGCCGCCTCAACCTTTGCAAACCTCAAATAGCGCTCAGCAATTCGATCCATGCCATCTTCCATGTGCAGATGAGTCCCGGCGGATTAGCATCGCTCGCGGGAGTCAGTCACGCCACTAAGCAGCCGCCAGCTGTTGGAGATTGAGGTTGCATTATGACCGCTACTGGCCGAAAGCCGTCCTCAATGTCAAGAAATCAAGCCAAAATTCGAACTCCCGCACAAACGGCCTGAGTGAGCTTTCCAGAACACACCGACATCACTACTCCGATCAATTCCTGTTAAAGCCAGTTTCCCGAGTCATCAACACAGACTTCCAGTGCTCTTCACGAGCCAGAATCTCGTCTTTCGTTGAATGGATATCCGTTATCTCAAGCAGCGAGAACCGCAAATCCGCCTGACGATCCGCAGAAGAAAGCCCGAATTCTTCCTTCAAGGCCACATTGCCCCCGTGTCCATTCTGCGCGTAGGCGCACCAGCGTCCCCAGATGCCCTCGGTACCGTCCGCCTTGCCTACATAGAGCTGATGCGTTTTCCTGTCGGAAATCAGGTAGATGCCTTTCACATTGGACAGGGCAGTACGCCAGGTCGGTATGTTGTCTCTTACGATGATGTCGAGCTGAGCCTTGGGCACGTCCACCCGCTTGTAGCCGGGGAAATCCGCAATGCTGAGCCGGCGGGGCAGGAGCTGGCTTACCACCAGTTCGGCCTCCAGCGTTTCCCCATACACATAGGAATTGCGTTTTGTGTAGGGGCTGGAAGCATATAGCCTGCCGACCAGGTCTTCACACGCGTTGATTCGCTCCATTTCATAAATGAAGTGCGCAGGCGGCGTTGCTACTGCCTGGCAGTCTTTCACGCGATACAGTCCGACGAACAGCCACGAAGTTGTCGTCCCGGCTTGGACGAAAGACAACACGAATTCTCGTTGAAAGTTTCGGCTGCGTTGCCAGTGATGGCGCCTCGAAGGAGAAGCTCAACAGAATCATCGACACCGCGATGCTGGCCTGGCCGCCCGTCTGAGGTCGGGCGGCGAACCGCAGGACCTCATCCACCGCGCCCCTCGCGATGCCGCGCCGCATTGGCAAGATCAGCGATCGGCGCCAACAGCTCCCGATCGAAGCGCTCCAGCGGCTGGCCGGCGCGCAGCCTCGCGGGCCAGTCGGCGTGCGTGAGCGCGCCGCGCCCCAGCGAAACGAAGTCCGCCTCGTCGCGCGCCATCATGCCGGCCGCCGCCATCGGGTCGTGCAGCGAGCCGTTGGCCAGCACGGGGACTGGAACATGCCGCCGCGCCAGCGCCGCGAGACTTGCGCCCTGCGCGCCGAAGGCGGGGCGCCAGGCCTCGAATTCGGTGGTGTGCAGGTAGTCGATGGGCTGCGCGCCCAGTGTGCGGAAGATCTGCGCGGCGTCGGCCTCGGCGCCGGGCCATTTGTGGGTGAAGTCGTTGACCTTGCCCTGCGAGCTGCGCACGCCTACGGTGAAGCCCGGCTCCGTGGCCTGGCGCACCGCCTGGATGACTTCCACCGTCAGGCGCAGCCGGTTGTCCAGGCTGCCGCCGTAGCGGTCCGCGCGCCGGTTGGTGTAGTCGGTGAGGAACTGGTCCAGCAGATAGCCGTTGGCGCCATGGATCTCGACGCCGTCGAATCCGGCCTGCTGCGCCCTGCGCGCCGCCTGTGCGAAGCCTTCGACCGCGACCGCGATGTCTTGGTCCGTCATGGCTTCGGGCAGCCGGTACGGGCCTGCTCCGCGGTAGAACGTCATCTGCTGCCCGCGCGGCAACACGGCCGAGGGACCTTTGGTGGTGGCGCGATGGGGATTGCCCTGCGACAGCGCGCCCGCGTGCATGAGTTGGGCGACGATGCGGGCGCCGTGCGCATGGACGCGGTCCACGACGGGGCGCCAGGCATCGCGCTGGGCGTCGTCGGCCAGGCCGGGCTGGAACAGGTAGCCCTGCGCGTGGGCCTGGTCCGTATAGACGCCTTCGGTGATCACCAGACCGAAGCCGCCGGCGGCGTAGGCTTCGTAGTAGTCGACCATCTGCGGCGTGGCGCGGCCGTCGGCCGTGGCGCTGACGCGGGTCATGGGCGCGACGGCGAGGCGGTTGGCCAGGCGCAGGCCGTTGCCCAGCCGCAGCGGCATGTACAGGGCGGCGTGCGCGCCCATGTCAGCGGCCCTCCTGCGCACGCACGGCCGCGATGGCCTCGATCTCGATCATGGCGGCCGGGTCGTACAGCGCCTTGATCTCGGCGATGGTGTCGGCCGGGTAGGGGGCCGAGAAATGACGGCGGCGCAGCGCCACCACGTCCTTGAAGTGCCCCATGTCGGTGACGAAGATGGTGACCTTGATGACGTCCTTCAGGCTGGAGCCGCCGGCTTCCAGCGCGCGGCTCAGGTTGCGGAAGGCCTGTTCGCCCTGCGCCAGGAAACCGCCGTCGACGATCTTGCCGTCGTCGCCGGCGCCGGCCTGGCCGGAGATGAACAGCAGGTCGCCGAAGCGGATGCCCTGCGACAGCAGGAAGGGTTCGTAGTTGTCGGGCTGGGTGACGATGCGTTGTAGCATGATGAGTATTCCTTATTCATGGTCGATCGGGGAATCGGCCCGGGGGTGGCCGACTCATGCCGTTAATTTAGGGATGCGAGGCATCGGTGACAAAGGTTCATTTGTCAGCTATAAGGTGAGTAAAACTCATCTGTAGGGCAGATCATGCAACGCCGATCCCTTCCGCTGTCCGGGCTGCGCGTATTCGAGGCCGCCGCGCGCCTGGGCAGTTTCAAGGCCGCCGCCCAGGAGTTGGCGGTGACGCCAACCGCGGTCAGCCACCAGATCCGCGCGCTGGAGGCGCAGACCGGGCTGGCGCTGTTCGAGCGCCACGTGCGCAGGGTGTCTTTGACCGAGGCGGGCGTGCAGCTTTATCCGGTGCTGCGCGACGGGTTCGATGCCTTCGAGGCGACGCTGGCGCGCCTGACGCATGCGCGCACGCGCATGCAGGTGACCATCTCGGCGACCAATGCCTTCACCGTGAAGTGGCTGGTGCCGCGCATGGCCGATTTCCGCAGCCGGCATCCGGGCATCGACCTGCAGTTGCAGGCCAGCGACGAGGTGGTGGACCTGAGATCCGCGGCGGTGGACATTGCGATCCGCTACGGCCGCGGGCCGTATCCGGGCCTGGTTGCCCGGCCGCTGTTCACCGACCGCTTCGCGCCCGTGGCCAATCCGCGGCTGGGCGTGGAATCAGCGGACGATCTGGCGCGCGTGCCCTTGATCCGTTTCGACTGGAAGCGGCCGCAGGCCGAGAACCCGACCTGGGAGCGCTGGTTCAGGATCGCGCGGCGGCGCGAGCCGCGGCAGGCAAGCGAGCTGCGGTTCTCCGATGAAGGCCATGCCATACAGGCCGCCGTCGCCGGGCATGGGGTGGCGCTGGTCAGCCTGGCGCTGATCGCCGAGGAGCTGGAGGCGGGCCACCTGGTGCAGCCGTTCGGGCCGGTGATCTCGGGGCACACCTATCATCTGGCCATGCCCGCGGACCGGCCGCCGTCGCCGCCGGTGCGCGCCGTTGCGGACTGGCTGGAAACGCAGGCGGGGCTGGAAGCTACGCCCTGAACGACGCAAACCCGTCCCAGCACTGGCGCGTGAATTCGTACAAGGCGTCTTGCGCCGTCAAGGGCGTGCGTCCTTTCAGCCGCGCCAGCGCATAGTGGCCCTGGCGCTGCGGGTCCGGCGGAATCGGCACTTCGACCAGCTGCCCCGCTTCCTGCTGCCGGCGGGTGACGCAGATCACCCCCAGCAGCAGGGTGTCGGAATGCAGCGTCAGCTCGACCAGCGCGTCCAGGTTTTCGCAGCGGTGGGTGACCATTTGCTCGGGCGCGCCGCCCGGTCCCAGCGTTTCGGCCAGGCGCAGCGAGACTTCGGGGCTGAGCGTGCTGGAGGCCACGGGATAGCGGCGGACCTGTTCGATGCCCGGGCGCCGGTGGGCCAGGATGGGATGGCCCTTGCGGCAGACCAGCCCGGCGCGCAGCGGCGGCAGGGCGCGGGTTTCGAGGTCGGCCGCGTCATACAGCATGCGGGCGTCGCACACCATGGCGTCGACGCGCTCGGCGCGCAGCATGTCCAGCAAGGCGGCGGTGGCGCCCAGTTCCACGCCGACGCGCACCTGCGGATGGCGCTCGGCCATGTGGGTCAGAAAGGGCGAGAGCAGCAGCGAGGCGGGCGCGGGGCTCAGGCCGATGGATAGCGTGCCCGATTCGCCGCTGTGCAGGGTCTTGAGTTCGCGCTGCAGTTCGGCTTCCTCGAAGCGCATGCGGCGCGCGCGTTCGGCCACGCAGGCGCCGTAGGGCGTCAGGCGCACGCGGCGCGTGCCGCGGTCCAGCAGCGGCAGGCCCAGCTCGGCTTCCAGCGCCTGGATGCTGCGGCTGAGCGCGGGCTGCGACAGGTTAACCGCGTCCGCCGCCCGCGAATAAGTGCCGTGCTCCACGACCGCGAGCAGGTGTTTGAGTTTCTGGAAGTCCATGATCCAAGCGCATCAATACTATGAAATAAATGCATTGGAATTATAAATTGGCAGTTCGTATGATGGTCCGCTGACGGCGCCCGGCAGAGGCGCCGCGATCCGCGCGCGGGACTCGCACCGTGGCGCGGCCAGTCAAATACGGAGACAGAAACTGATGAAGCAGCACTTGTTGTCGGCCGCCATCCTGGCGGCCTGCGCGGCCGTGGGCGCCCAGGCCCAGGCCCAGGACGTCCAGCAGCATTCCCGCCAGCATGCCGAGGCGCCGGCGCGTCCGGCCGGCGTCGCCGGCGGCCAGGTCACGATACGGCGCGACGGCTATGGCATGCCGCATGTGTACGCCAATACCGTGTACGGGATTTTCTATGGCTACGGCTATGCCGTGGCGCAGGACCGGCTGTTCCAGATGGAGATGGCCCGGCGCAGCACGCAGGGCCGGGTGGCCGAGGTGCTGGGGGCGTCCATGGTGGCTTTCGACAAGTCCATCCGCGGCAATTTCTCGCCCGAGCGCATCCAGCGCCAGCTGGCCGCGCTGCCGGCCTCGGAACGGCAGATCCTGGACGGCTATGCGGCCGGCATGAACGCGTGGATCGCGAAGGTGCGCGCCGAGCCGGGCAGCCTGATGCCCAAGGAGTTCAACGACCTGGGCTTCCAGCCCGGCGACTGGACCGCGTACGACGTGGCGATGGTGTTCGTGGGTACCATGGCCAACCGCTTTTCCGACGCCAATAGCGAGATCGACAACTTGGCGCTGCTGACCGCGTTGAAGGATAAGCACGGAGACGAGCGCGCCATGCAGATCTTCAACCAGCTGCGCTGGATGAACGACAGCCGTGCGCCCACCACGGTGCCCGAGGAAGACGGCGTGTACCAACCCGACGCCGCCCGGCCGGCGGCCAGGCTGTCCTATGCCTTGCCGCGCTATGACGGCACGCCGCCCATGCTGGAGCGCGTGGCGCGCGATCCGCAGACGCGCGGCGTGGTGGACGAGCCGCCCGCGGCCGCGCGCGCGCAGCTGCTGGCGCAGTTCGCCGAGACGGGCCAGCCGGGCATCGCCGGTTTCCCGACCACCAGCAATATGTGGATCGTGGGACGCGAACACGCCAAGGACGCCCGCTCCATTCTGTTGAACGGGCCGCAGTTCGGCTGGTGGAACCCGGCCTACACGTATGGCATCGGCCTGCACGGCGCGGGCTTCGACGTGGTGGGCAATACGCCGTTCGCCTATCCCAGCATTCTGTTCGGCCACAACGCGCACGTGACCTGGGGTTCGACCGCGGGCTTCGGCGACGACGTGGACATCTACGCCGAAAAGCTCGATCCCGGCGACCGCACGCGCTATTTCCACGACGGCGCCTGGAAGACCATGGAAAAGCGCAGCGAGCTCATCCAGGTCAAGGACGGCCAGCCGGTGCTGATGGATGTGTACCGGACGGTGCACGGCATCGTCACCAAGTTCGACGAGAAGAACAACGTGGCCTACGCCAAGGCGCGCGCCTGGGAAGGCTTCGAACTGCAGTCGCTGATGGCCTGGACCCACAAGACCCAGGCGCGCAACTGGGAGCAATGGAAAGCGCAGGCCGCGCGCCACGCCCTGACCATCAACTGGTATTACGCGGACGACCGCGGCAATATCGGCTACGCGCACACGGGCTTCTATCCCAAGCGCCGCGCCGGCCACGATCCGCGCCTGCCGGTGCCCGGCACCGGCGAGATGGACTGGGACGGCATGCTGCCGTTCTCGACCAATCCGCAGGTCTACAACCCGCGCCAGGGCTTTATCGCCAACTGGAACAACCAGCCCATGCGCGGCTACCCGTCCACGGACCTGTTCGCCATTGTGTGGGGCCAGGCCGACCGCTACGCCGAGATCGAGACCCGCCTGCGGGCCATGACGGCCAACGGCGGCAAGGTCAGCGCGCAGCAGATGTGGGACCTGATCCGCACCACCAGCTACGCCGACGTCAATCGCCGCCATTTCCTGCCGTTCCTGCAGCAGGCGGTGCAGGGGCTGCCGGCCGACGACGCCCGGGCGCGGATGGTCGCGGCGCTGGCGTCGTGGGACGGCATGGCGACCAGCGACAGGCAGCCCGGCTATTACGACAATGCCGGGCCGGCCGTGATGGACGCGTGGCTGCGCGCCATGCTCAAGCGTACGCTGGCCGACGAGATGCCGGCCGACTTCTTCAAGTGGTACAGCGCCACCGGCTATCCCACGCCGGCCGCGCCCGCCACCGGTTCGCTCAACCTGACGGTGGGCTCCAAGGTGCTGTACAACGCGCTGGCCGGGCGCGCGTCCGGGGTGCCGCAGCGCTACGACTTCTTCAACGGCCAGCCGCCGCAGGCGGTGACGCTGGCCGCGCTGGACGACGCGCTCGCCGCCCTGCGCAAGACCTATGGCGACGACCCGGCCGGCTGGCGGATTCCGGCGCCGCCCATGGTGTTCGCGCCCAAGAACTTCCTGGGCGTGCCGCAGGCCGACGAGAAGGCGGTGCTGAGCCATTCCGCCACCCACAACCGTGGAACCGAGAACAACATGACGGTGTTCGACGCCCGCGGCGTGCGGGCGGTGGACGTGGTGGCGCCGGGGCAGAGCGGTTTCGTGGCCCCGGACGGCACGGCCTCGCCCCACACCCGCGACCAGTTCGACCTGTACGCCAGCTTCGGCAGCAAGCGGGTCTGGTTCACCGAGGCCGAAGTCCGCGCCAACGCTAAGTCGGCAGAGACGTTGCGCTACTGACCGCGTAGCCGCCCTGGTGGCTGGCCAGGCGCGCATAGACCCCTTGCCGCCTGAGCAGCTGGTCGTGCGTGCCGGCCTCGGCCAGCGTGCCGCGGTCCAGCACCAGGATCAGGTCGGCGTCGCGGATCGTCGACAGGCGGTGCGCGATGACCAGCGTGGTCCGGTGGCGCATCAGCACGTCCAGCGCGCCGCGCACCTGCATTTCCGACAGCGTGTCCAGGTGCGAGGTGGCCTCGTCCAGGATCAGCACGGGGGCGTTCTTCAGGAAGGCCCGGGCGATGGAGATGCGCTGGCGCTGGCCGCCCGACAGCTGCATGCCGCGCTCGCCCACGCGCGTGGCGATCCCGTCGGGCAGGCTGCGCACGAAGTCGGCCAGGGCCGCCTGTTCCAGCGCGCGCGCCAGTTCCCCGGGGCTGGCCTCGGGCCGGGCCAGGCGGATATTGCCTTCCAGCGTGTCGTTGAACAGATAGGTGTCCTGGGTCACCAGCGCCACCTGTTCGCGCAGGGCGTCGAGCCGCAGCCGGCGCACGTCCACCCCGTCCAGCTTGACCGCGCCCGTGCGCGGGTCCCAGAAGCGCAGCAGCAGGCTGGCCACGGTGCTCTTGCCCGCGCCCGACGCGCCCACCACGGCCACCGTGGACCCGGCCGGAACCGTGAAGCTCAGGTCGCGCAAGGTGTCCTCGCGCTTGCCCGGGTAGGCGAAGCTGACGTGCTCGAACGCCAGCGACAGGCCGTGGGCCGCCGCCGGCGCGGGCAGCGGGCCGTCGGTGACCGGTTCGGGTTCGTTGGCCACCACGTGCAGGCGGCGGGTGGCGGCGATGGTGTCGGCCAGCTGCCGGCTGACCTGCGAGATTTCCGAGACCGGCAGGAAAGTGGCCAGCGCGATCAGCACCAGCAGCGGCAGCATGCCGGCCGACAGCGCGCCGGCGGCCACCTGCAGCGCGCCCACGACGGCCACGGCCAGGCCGCCCAGCCCCATCGCGACCTCGAACCAGGCGGTCTGGCGCGACAGGTCGTCCAGGATCTCCAGGCGGCGGATGCGGTAGCGGTCGGCCACCTGCAGGAACTGCGCGCGGCGGCGTTCCGTGGCCTGGAACGCGGTCAGGTCGGCAAGGCCCTGGATGGTGTCGGTGGCGTGCGCGCTCATTTCTCCCAAGGCATGGCGCGCCTTGTCGCCCAGCGCGTCGACCTTGCGCCGTCCGCGCACCGGCGACACCAGCGCATAGGCCAGGAAGGGCAGCAGCGCCAGCGCCACCGGCCAGCTGTAGACCGCCAGGAATCCCAGCACCGACAGCGGCACCAGCACCGACACGATGGCCGGCGCGATGGTGTGGGCATAGAAGTACTCCACCATCTCCACGTCCTGCGTCGCCAGCGCGACCAGGTCGCCGGAGCGGCGCTGCAGCAGATAGGCGGGCGCCAGCCGTTCCAGCTTGTCGTAAAGCTTGACCCGCATGTCGGCCAGCAGCTGATAGGCCATGGCATGCGCCAGCCACGACTCCAGCCAGTGGAACAGCGCGGCCAGCGGCGCGACGACCAGCAGCGCGACGATCAGCCCCGACACCTCGCGGCCGTCGCGGATGGCGGCGACGATCAGCGCGCTCAGCACGCCCACGCCGATGAAGGCGGCCACCCGCGCCACGCCCAGCAGGATGGTGGCGATCAGCGTGCCGCGCCAGGGCTGCACCACCGACAGCAGCGTGCCCAGCGTGTCGCGCCAGCCCACGCGTGCGGCGTCCGCGTCCAGCGTGCGCATCGCCGGGCTTGTCGTGTCCGGCTCCTTGCCGGAGGTTTCGCCGGGCGCGCCGCGTTCGGCGGCGGGCAGAGGGGACGCCGCGGCCGGCTGCCGGTGCGCCTCGGCCTGCTCGCGCATCAGCCGGTAATACAGCCCGCCTTGGGCCATCAGCGCGGCATGGGCGCCGGCCTCGACCACGCGGCCCCGGTCCAGCACCAGGCAGCGGTCCGCGCCGATGACGCTGGCCAGGCGGTGCGCCAGGATCAGCGTGGTGCGCCCGGCCATCAGCCGGTCGAGCGCCTGCTGGATGAGCGCCTCGTTCTCGGTGTCCACCGAGGACAGCGCTTCGTCCAGGATCAGGATGGGCGCGTCGCGCAGCAGCGCGCGCGCGATCGCCACGCGCTGGCGCTGGCCGCCCGACAATTGCAGGCCGCGTTCGCCGATGCGGGTGTCGTAGCCGTCGGGCAGCGCCATGATGAAATCGTCGATATTGGCCGCGCGGGCCGCGGCGCGCACCTGTTCCTGCGTGGCGTCCGAGCGCCCCAGCCGCAGGTTTTCGTCGATGCTGCCATGGAACAGCGTGATGTCCTGGCTGACCAGCGCGATATGCGACAGCAGCGCCTGGGTGTCCAGTTCGTTCACGTCGCGCCCGCCGACCCGGACGCGGCCGGCCTGCGGCACGCATTCGCGCAGCAGCAGGCGCACGATGGTGGACTTGCCCGCGCCGCTGGGTCCGACCACGCCGACCCGTTCGCCGGCCGCGATACGGAAGCTCAGGCCCTGGTGCGCGCGGCGCTCGGGCGTGTACGAGAACGCCACGTCCTCGAATTCGATGGTGGGTTCCAGCCGCGCCGGCGCGCCGCCGGCCTGGGGCAGGGCGGGCGCCGGCGTGAGCGGCCGCGCGTCCATCAGGGCGTGGATGCTGACCGCGGCCGATTGGCCCAGCATGCCCCGGTGCAGCACCGAGCGCAGGTCGCGCAGCGGCCGGAAAATCTCGGTGCCGGCCATCAGCACGATCAGCAGGGCTTCCACGCTCATGTCGCCGGCGGCCACGCGCCAGGCGCCCAGCGTCAGGGCCAGCGCCGCGCCCAGCGCCACGCCCAGGTCGCTGATGCCGCGCGTCAGCAGGCTCACCGACAGCACCCAGAAAGTATTGTCCGACAGGCTGCGGGCGCGGGCGGCCAGGCGCCGGCCCCAGGCCTTGCCCTGGCCATACGATTTCAGGGTGGGCAGGCCTTGCACCGCGTCCAGGAAGTCTTCCCCGAACTCGTTCAGGGCGTTGGTGCGCGCCAGGCTGGCGCGGCGGTCCAGCATGTGCACGGCCATCGGCCCGAACAGCGCGAACAGCGCCGCCACCAGGAACACCAGCGCGGTCGGCACGTCCCAGAAGGCGATCACCGCGAAAATGGCGAAGGGCGCCGCGGCCGCAATGGCCACCTGCGGCAGGTATTGGCCGAAGAAAGTCTGCAGCTGTTCCACGCCGTCGACCACGGTCAGCATCACGCCGCCGGTGCGCTGGTTGGCGAACCAGGCCGGACCCAGCGCCACGATGCGGTCGTACAGCCGGCCGCGCAGCGCCTGCTGCACCTCGGCCGAGCAGCGGTTGGCCTGCACCGTGCGCCAGTGGTCCAGGCCGGCGCGCAGCAGCACCATGGCGGCCGCGTACAGCGCCGGCTCGGCCCATTGCCGCCACGGCGCGGCCTCGAACACCCGGGCCAGCAGCTGGCCCAGGAACACATAGCGCGCGATGCCCGCGGCCAGGGCCAGCAGCCCCAGCAGAATGCCGCCCGCCATGCCGGCGCGCAGTCCTTCGGTCAGCCGCCACAATCGTGAATCGAAATACATAGCACTCTCCTTCCCTGAGCCTGCATGGTCCCCGATCGCCGGCCCGGGCGAAAGCGATAGTTTTTCAATCAAGGGTCGAGATAAACTCAACCCATGCCCGATCTTCCCAACCGCACTCCGCCATTGGCCGCCCTGCGGGCCTTCGAGGCCGTGGCGCGCCTGGGCAGCCTCAGCCGCGCCGCCGCCGAACTCAGCGTCACCAAGAGCGCCGTCAGCCACCAGCTGCGCGCGCTGGAAGCCGACCTCGGCGTCACGCTGCTGCGCCGCGGCGGCACGGTGCGCCGCGCCGAAACCACGGCCGAAGGCGCCGACCTGCTGGCATCGGTGCAACAGGCCTTGACCCTGCTGGAGACCGCGTGCCGCAACGTCCGCATGGCCGCGCGCGGCAGGCGGCGCTATACCCTGAACGTGTCCGCCAACCCTTCGCTGGCCTCGCTGTGGCTGGCCCCGCGCATCGGCCGTTTCATCGAACTGCACCCCGACATCGACATCCAGGTCTATCTGCACGCCAGCCAGGACCCCGCCTGGAAAAGCCAGGACATCGACCTGGCCTTCCTGCACGTGCGCGCGCTCGGACCGCACAACCCCGAGCCCGGCGACATCCCGCTCATGACCGAAACCGTGGTGCCGGTGTGCAGCCCGGCCCTGGTGCCCGCGGCCGAGCGCGACGACCCCAGGGTGTTCACGCGCCACCGCTGGCTGGAGGAAAAGCACGTCGACAGTCCCGAAACCGACTGGCGCATCTGGCGCCCGCGTCTGGGCCTGGGCGAATCCGACTGGCAGGAGCCCATGGTGCTGAGCGGCATGAGCACGATCGCCGCGGCGGCTGCCGCCGGCGTCGGCATCGCGCTGGGACGCGCGCCGCTGATCGACGAGGAACTGGCCAGCGGCCGCCTGGTGCCGCTGGTGCCGCGGCTGAGCATGGCCGGATCGTGGGGGTACGTGATGCGGATTCAGCCGAACCGGCCGATGGACGCTTCACTGCCTGCGCTGGTGGAGTTTTTGCTGGAGGAGGGGAAAAGCAGGGGGGCGTGGCAGGCTGGCGGGGCCGCCTAGCGGATGCGGCCTTGCACCCCGGCGGCAGGCGTGGACGGGATCGCTTCACTCCCCGAACAAGCTCTCCACGCTCTCCCGGACCAGCCCGAACAACTCCACCGCCAGCGCCGACGGATCGGCGTCGCGCAGCCGGAAAATGGCCACCGGCGGCAAGGGAATCCGCGGCCGCACGTCCAGCAGCGCCAGGTTCAGGCGCTGCGCCAGATAGGCCGCCGAGTCCGATCGCAACAGGCCGATGAAGCCGGGCTGTTCGGCGACCACGGCGCCGATGAAGGGCGGGCTGGATTCGACGGTGGCGGGCGGGACGGGCAGCTTCTTCTTCAGCAGGGCCGCGCGCAGCGCGCTGCGCACCAGGGAGTCCCTGGACGGCATCACCCAGGAATGCGGCAATAGCTCCGCGATAGGCACGGGCCGGCCGGTCAGGCCCATGTCGCGGTGCGCGACGAAGCGCACCTCGTCCGGATACAGCACTTCGACGTGGAGCAGGGCGGCTTCCTCGTCGCTCAGGTTGCGGCTGGGCAGGCTGCCGATGACGAAGTCCAGTTCGCCGGCCATCAGCATGTCGAACAGGCGGCTGGCGATGCCGTCGATGATTTCCACGTGGGCCTGCTGGTGGCGGGCCGCGATCCGCGCGACCGGACGCGACAGCAGGGACATGCCGGTATACGAGGGGGCGCCGGCGCGCAGCGTGCGGATGGGGCTGCGCTGCAGCTCGGCCAGTTCGGATTCGAGGCGCGCCAGCTTGTTGACGATGAGGCGGGCGTCGTGCACCAGCGAGCGGCCGAATTCGGTCAGGGAAACCCCGTCGCGGCGGCGCTCGAAAACGGCCGCGCCCAGCGTGTCTTCCATTTCGCGGGCCATTTTGCTGATGGCGGGCTGGGACAGCGCCATGCTGTCGGCCAGCTGGCGAAACGACAGTCCTTCGGAGACGCCCTTGATCAGTTCGAACTGCTTGAGGCGCAGGCGGTTAAGGAGTTTGCCGCTGCCTGCCGGGGCCGGAGCTAAGGGCATGGCTTATCCAAAAGTTATCACCAGGTGATTTTATTTCAGTTATCAGTTAATGGCGCGGTCCGTATTCTATGGCTGGCAGTCAAAGCAAAAACGGCAAAAACACCGGAGGAGACCATGCAATCCAGGAACCTGTTCACGCGCCTGGCCGCGCTACTGATGCTGGGCGCGCTTTGCGGCGGCGCGCAGGCCGCGGCCGACTGGCCGGCGCAGCCCATCACCATCATCGTGCCGTTCCCGCCCGGTGGGGCCACCGACGTGATGGCCCGCCTGTTCGCGCCGCGCATCGAGGCGGCCATCGGCCGGCCGGTGGTGGTCGAGAACAAATCGGGCGCCGGCGGCACCATCGGAACCCAGCAGGTGGCCCGCGCGCGCAACGACGGCTATACGCTGCTGTGGGGCACGGTGGCCACGCACGGCATCGGGCCGAATATCTACAAGAAGCTGTCGTATGACGCGGTGGCCGATTTCGAGCCGGTGGTGCACGTGGTGGACCAGCCTTATGTGCTGGTGGCGCACCCGTCGACGAAGATCTCGTCGGTGGCCGAGCTGCGCAAGCAGGCGCAGGCGCGGCCGGGGCAGATTTCGGTGGCTTCGGCCGGCGTCGGCACGGCGGCCGACATGCTGTTGCGCAAGTTCCAGGCCGACACCGGTTCGTCGTTGCTGGGCGTGCCCTACAAGGGAGCGGGGCCGGCCATGGCGGACCTGCTGGGCGGCCAGGTGGATCTGGCGTTCGACGTGATCCTGACCACGGCCCCGTACATCGCGGCGGGCAAGCTGGTGCCGCTGGCGGTGACCAGCGCGCAGCGCTCGCAGACGCTGCCGCGGGTGCCGACCATGGCCGAGGCCGGGGTCGACGGCTTCGTGGCCGCGGGCTGGAACGGCCTGTTCGCGCCGCGCGGCACGCCGGCGCCGGTGATCGACAGGATCAACGCCGCCGTGAACCAGGCGCTGCAGGACCCCCAGATCAATCAGCGCCTGCAGTCGGAAGGGTCGATTCCGGTGGGCGGGACGCCCGCCGATTTCTCGCGCTTCATCAAGGCGGAGATCGGGTCCTGGGGCGAGGTCGCGCGCAAGGCCAATGTGTCGCTGGATTGAGGGAAAATCATGAGCGTCGAGCAGGTTATGGATGCGCAGACCAGCGCGGCCCGCGGGGCGGGACCGCTGAGCGGTGTGCGTGTGCTGGATATTTCCACCGTGGTGGCGGGGCCGTTCTCGTGCACGCTGATGGCGGACCTGGGCGCGGAGGTGCTGAAGGTCGAGGTGCCGGGCGAAGGCGACCACATACGGCAACTGCCGCCGCATAAGAACGGCGTGGCGCTGTGGTCGAAGGTGGCCAACCGCAACAAGCGCGGCGTCACCCTGGACCTGCGCCAGCCCGAAGGCATCGAGATCCTGGAGCGGCTGCTGCCGCAATATGACGTGCTGGTGGAGAACTTCCGGCCCGGCACGCTGGACCGCTGGGGCCTGGACCTGGCGCGGCTGCGCGCGTTGCGGCCGGACTTGATCGTGCTGCGGGTGACGGGCTTCGGCCAGACCGGGCCGTACCGTTCGCGGCCGGGCTTCGCGCGGATTTTCGAGGCCATGTCGGGCTTCGTCAACCTGTGCGGCGAGAAGGACGGACCGCCCCTGTATCCCGGTTTTCCGGTGTCCGATGCGCTGACGGGCGTGTTCGGCGCCTACGCCGTCGCGGCTGCGCTGCTGCACCGGGAAAAGCACGGCGAGGGGCAGGAGATCGACCTGTCGGCCACCGAGGCCATGCTGCGCGTGCTGGATTTCATGCCCATCGAGTACGACCAGCTCGGGGTGGTGCGAACCCGCCAGGGCAATCTCAATGCATACTCGGCGCCCAGCAGCGTGTACAAGACCCGCGACGACAAGTGGGTGGTGCTGGCGGTCAGCGCGCCCACGGTGTTCCGGCGGCTGGCCATCGCCATCGGCCGCGCCGACCTGCTGGAAGATCCGCTGTACAGCAGCAACACCGCGCGCATCCGGAACCGCGCCGGGATCGAGGGCATCATGGAGGACTGGTTCGGCGCGCATACGCTGGCCGGGGCGTCCGACATCCTGATGCGCCACGAGGTCAGCTTCAGCCCCATCTACGACATGGCCGACATCGCCGCCGATCCGCATTTCATCGCGCGCGAAGTGCTGGTGCGGATCGAGGACGAGGAACTGGGAGAGGTGAGCATGCAGAACGTGGTGCCGCGGTTTTCCGCGACGCCCGGCCGCATCTGGCGGGCCGGACCCGGCGTCGGCCAGCACAACGAAGAGGTCTATGGCCGCGAACTGGGCCTGTCGGCGGCGCAGCAGGCCGCGCTGCGCTCGCGCGGCGTCATTTAGGAGCCGTCCATGACCGGTCTATCGTTGCCCTTGCAGTTTCATGGCGGCTTCACGCTGCCCGATGCGCGCCACGCCGCCTATCTGCAGTCGGTGGGCGGCGGCCACCCGGTGCACAGCTCGCGCGAACTGGCGCTGCGGGCCGGCTTTGCCGAGGTGCCGCTGGCCGGCATCCACGTGCTGGGCGCGGCCATGGCCGCGTTCACCGCGCAGTTCGCCGCCAACCCGGTGCAGCTGCTCAAGGTGGAAAGCAAGTTCCTGCGCCCGGCCTATCCGGGCGAGTCGTTCGAGCTGGCGCTGGAGCGGCTGGACAGCGAAGCGGCGGCCGGCACGCCGTTCGTCGCCGGCCGCTACCAGGGCTATTGCAGCAACGCGCAGGGCCACAAGGTGCTGATGCTGGACTTCAAGATACGGGTGGCGCCGGCGCGGGATCGAGCCGCCTAGCCCTTGCGCGCCACGGTCTGGCGCAGCGCGGCCTGCACCATGGACTCGACCAGCGGAATCACTTTGTCGGCCAGTTCGGGGCGATAGGCGTAGGGATAGGTTTCGTCCATGTAGGTGGACTGGCACATCTCGAGCTGGATGGCGTGGACGTTGTCCGCCGGCCTGCCGTAGTGGCGGGTGATGTAGCCGCCCTTGAAGCGTCCGTTGACGGCCCAGGTGTACGGCGCGCTGTCGGCGCGCAGGCGCGCTTCGACCGCGGCCAGCACGTCCGGCGCACAGGCGGCGCCGTCGGCGGTGCCGATGTTCAGGTCGGGCAGCTTGCCTTCGAACAGGCGCGGCAGCACGCTGGCGATCGAATGGGCTTCCCACAGCAGCACCGTGCCGTGCTCGGCCTTGATGCGGTCGAGCTCTTCGCGCAGCTTGGCGTGATAGGGCTGCCAATAGGCTTGCAGGCGGCGCGCGCGTTCGGCGTCGGTCAGGACGCCGTCGTCCAGGTAGAGGGCGTCGCCGCGGAAGGTCTGGGTCGGGCACAGGCCGGTCTTGGTCTGGCCGGGATACAGGCTTTCGTCGTTGGGCGGGCGGTTCAGGTCCACCACGTAGCGCGAGTAGCGCGCGCCCAGGACCGAGGCGCTCAGCGATTCGGCGAAACGGTACAGCGTGTCCAGATGCCAGTCGGTGTCGCCGGACTGCAGGCCCGTCGGCGTCATCTGCGCGCGCTGCGCGTCGGGAATCTGGCTGCCCAGGTGGGGAATGGAGATCAGCAGCGGGGCGCTGCCGCGGCTGAATTGATAGATATCGCTCAAGAAAAACTCCGGGGAAAGCGGCATGACATGGCGTGGCGCCATGCCGATGATGATAAAGGATGCGCGGGCCGGGTTCAGGCGCCCCAGGGCGGAGCGGCGCTCCAGCGGCGCGCCATGGCGTCGATCAGCGCGCGGACCTTGGGCGCCAGGTGGCGGCGGTGCGGATACACCGCGCATACCGGGGCGCCTGGCGGCGCATGGGCTTCGAGCACGGCCACCAGCCGTCCGGCGCGCAGGTCCTCGCCGACCAGAAACGCGCCCAGTTGGGCGATGCCGGCGCCGGCCAGGACGGCGTCGCGCAAGGCTTCGGTGTTGCCCAGGCGCAGGCGTCCCGCGGGCTGCACCTGGCGTTCCTGCCCCTGGACCGCATAGCGCCAGGGCACCGGCGCCCCGGCGTGCGTGAACGCCAGGGTCTGATGGCGGGCCAGGTCGTCCGGCGTGGCGGGCGCGCCGTGCCGGTCCAGGTAGCCGGGGGCGGCGCAGGTGATCAGGCGGTGCGGCGCCAGCACGCGGCGCACCAGCCGGCTGTCGGTATCGCCGCCGATGCGGATCGCGAGGTCCACGCCGTCGCGCACCAGGTCGGTGTAGTCGTCGGAAAAACTGACGTCGGCCTCGACTTCGGGCCATAGCCGCAGGTAGTCGCGCAGCAGCGGCATGACGTGCAGCCGGCCCAGCGACACCGGCAGGTCCAGGCGCAGGCGTCCGCGCGGCGCCCGCTTGCGGCGGTCCATCGCGTCGGCCGCGTTGTCCACTTCGGCCAGGATGCGCTGCGCGTGCTCGTAGAACACGCGGCCTTCGTCGCTCAGGCTGACGCTGCGGGTGCTGCGATGGAGCAGCCGCGAGCCCAGGCCTTGCTCCAGGCGGGCGATGCATTTGCCGATGGCCGAGCGCGACAGCGCCAGTTTTTCGGCCGCGGCGGTGAAGCTCTGCATATCGGCCACGCGCACGAAGGCCAGCAGGTCGCCGATGTGGTCCAGCCGGGCAGCGGAATTGCGCACGATTCGTCCCTAGTGTTGGTCTGCAAGCCTACTTTATCAGTTTGCTGGAAACAGTAGAGTGCAGAGGAGTCGGCCCGGCCAGGGCATTCATGGACATACCGTTATGACTTCAGGCACTCCTCCCCATCGAAACGCTGTGGCGCGCCGGCCCTGGCTGGCCGTCGCGGCCGTCGGCATGGCGACCTTCTGCGTGGTGACCAGCGAAATGCTCCCCGTGGGGTTGTTCGTTCCCATCACGGCCGAGCTGGGCGTGTCCACCGGCATGGGCGGTTTCATGTTGTTCGTGCCCGCGATCGTCGCGGCGCTATGCGCGCCGCTGATCGTGATGGGGGCGAAGGGCGCGGACCGCCGCCGCATTCTTTGCGGCCTGCTGGCGCTGCTGGCCGCGGCCAACGCCGCCGGCGCGCTGGCCTGCGGCATGGCCTGGTTCCTGGCGGCGCGCGTGCTCGTCGGCATCTGTATCGGCGGAATATGGGCGGTGGCCGGCGGACTGGCGGGCAGGCTGGTTGCGCCGGCCGCGGTAGGGCTGGCCACCTCCGTCATATTCGGCGGCGTCGCGGTGGCGTCGGTGCTGGGGGTTCCGCTGGGCGCGTTCATCGGTGGCCTGGCAGGGTGGCGCACGGCGTTCGGCCTGATGGCCGGACTGTGTTTCGGCGTGCTGTGCCTGAACGCGCTGAGCCTGCCGCGCCTGCCCGCCGGGCCGGCGCCGGGGCTGCGCCGGATGCTGTCGCAACTGGCCGATCCGGGCGTCAGGCTGGGGCTGCTGGTCACGCTGTGCCTGGTCGCCGGGCACTTCATGGCCTATACCTTCGTGCGGCCGCTGTTGCAGTCCTACGCGGGATTCGAAGCGGGCTGGATAGGACCGCTGCTTTTCGCCTACGGCGCGGCGGGCGTGGCCGGCAATTTCCTGGCCGGCAGCGCCGCGGCGCGGCGCGCGGGCGCGACGCTGTGCGCCATCGCAACCGCGCTGCTGCTCATCCTGTTGCTGTTCAGCGGCCTGGGGCAGTTCCGTCCGGCCGCGGCGGTGTTGCTGCTGGCGTGGGGGCTGGCGTACGGCGGCGTCTCCGTCGCGCTGCAGACCTGGATGATGCAGGCCGCGCCCGAGGCGGTCGAAGCGGCGACCTCGCTGTTCGTGGCCGTCTTCAACCTGGGCATCGCCGCCGGCGCGCTGCTGGGCGCGCCCAGCGTGGACGTGCTGGGGCTGCGGGCCAACCTGTGGCTGGCCGCGGCCTGCATGCTGGCGCCGCTGGCCATGCTGGCGCGGGCGGGGCGCTATGGCCGGAAGGCGCGCAGCAACGTATCGACCGCGTAGCGGCAGGCGGCCAGGTGTTCGGCGTCGGGGCCCTCGGCCCTGCCGCCGGACAGGCGGGCCTGGAAGGCGATGCCGTTGATCTGATTGCCCAGCATCGCCGCCGCGCGGCGCGGATCGTCGATGCGGAGTTCGCCGCGCTCGCAGGCCTGTCGCAGGCATGCTTCAAGCGGGGCGTGGATCTGCGTGTCCACGGCGGTCTGCAGCGATTCGGCCAGTTGCGGCAGGCGATGGCATTCCGAGACCAGCAGGCGGTAGAGCGCCGCCGATTCGGGCTGCAGGGCGTAGGCCAGCAGGCGCACGGACAGTTCATGCAGCGCCGTGGCGACGGATTGCCGGAGCAGGGCGGGCGGAAACACCGCCTCGCGCACGCCATCCAGTTCATGCTGCAGCACCGCTGCCAGCAAGCCCTCTTTGCTGCCGAACAGTTGATAGGCGGTGGCCGCGGAGCCGCCGGCCTGTTTGACCACCTGCTGGATGGAGGTCCGGGAGTAACCGTGCTCGAGCAGCGATTGCTTGGCGGCCTCGAGCAGCCGCACGCGGCGCGCTTCGCCTTTGCTGGTCGGCGGGCGGGGCGCGCTGACGCGGGTAACCGGGCTCACTGTGTCCTCTCCCCGGAGAATCGCCGCGGCGGGCCGGCAAGCCGTCCACGGTCAGGGTCAATTTTTGTAATGTATAGTACATTACATTCAAAAGTTTACGCGCGGCTGCCGGGGCCAGGCTGCGCCTGTTTTTGCAAGGCAGCCTTGATAAGCGATGATCTGGTGTTTTTTTCCGACGATAGCAGTACGTTGCGGCCATATGGCGAGAACTAGCCGGGCCGCATGCCGCGCCGGCGGGAGCGCCGGATGATGGCCTGGACGATCATCGCGGCCGTGGGCCTCGTCGTCGGCGCTGCGCTGGCGGTATTGCTGCGCCATCCCGGTGTGGTGCTGTACGACTGGATCGCGACGCGCGCGAACAAGCCCCTGCGGCAAGCCCGGCCGGCCCGGCTGCGCGAGTCCGCCGAGCACCGCAAGCCGGTCTCGCAGGCCGGCCAGACCGTGCTGGGGACCGCGCGGCAATAAAAAATTGCTGGCGTCAAGCATTTTGTTGAAATCACGCGAAGCTTGAAACCATATACGGGGCAATAGGTTAGCTCTGTTTCATGCCGTTCGCAGAGGATGCGGCATTGTGGGCTGGGAGCCACATAAGAGCCTGGAGAAAGAGAGTCGAGTCGCGTTGCAGCGATGGAGATTGCCAATGGCTGGCAGGCTTGTTCAGTCATCTTAGCCGATTCCCTCGCAGCCTATCCAGAACGAAGAACGCGCAGCGTTGGGCTGCGCGTTCGAGGGATGGTCAGTCTGGTTCCAGTGCATCTTCAGCTTGGCTTCGGTGGCACGGCCTTGCTGCCGTTTCCTTTCCTGAATCCCCGATCCCCCGCCATGAACGCCTCCAGCATGTGCGGGATCAGCGTCGAGGCATCGACCGCCTCGCCATACGCCTGCGCATGCAGCGCGGCGTAGCGGTCGAGATCGGCTTTCAAGCTGGCCGGGCAAGCGAAGGTCAGCTTGACGCTTTCGGTCTTGGGTAGCGGCCCCAGCCGCAGTTTCTTGGTCGTGCTCATCGAGAAGTCCCCTTGTTGAAGAACAGCGGCTGATAAGGCCGTAGCACCAGATCGCGGTTGACGATGATGCGCACCGGCAAGCCGGGGCGGCTGGTCAGCGTGGGTTGGATGTTGAGATTGCGCCGGGTCACTTCCTGGCCGACCTGGTTCACGGTGTCCTGCAGGCTGTCGCGCCCGGCGATGATGACGCGATCGCCGTCCTGGCGGTTCTCAGGTGCAGCCAGTTCGGCACCGACACCCAGCAGCGTGGTCAGCACGGCACCTGCAAAGATCCGATCCCAATGCCAGTCCACGTTGTCCTCCAGACCGGCATAGCCTGCCGGGTCGGTGCCGATCAGGTTGTCGAGCGTGAGTGATGACGTGTCGGGCAGGATGATGCGATTCCACACCACCTGCACGCGGCTCTGGCCGTAGCTGACCTGGCTGTTGTACTTGCCCAGTATGCGAGATCCCTGCGGGATCAGCAGGAACTTGCCAGTGGCCGTGTCGTAGATCGGTTCCGTCACCGTGGCGATCACGTCGCCCGGCAAGTCGGACTTGATGCCCGTGACCAGTGCCCCGGCAATGACCGTTCCGGCCATCACCTGATACGGCGAGGTGGGCATTTGCAGGTTGCCGGAGTTACGGGTTTCCGTAGAACCGCCTGTCAGGAACGCCTCTTTCTGGTCTTGCCGGTTCTGCACGGCAGTCGGATCAGCAGGCTGGGCCGCCGTCGAGGCCGGGCCAGCGGCCAGTGGATCGAAAGCGGCATTGGCGGCGAAGCCCGGCGCGGCAGCGACTTGCGACTGCGCCACGGGCGCGGCCTGCGGGGAGCCGGTGCGGAAGAACACCGTTGAAGCTGCCGCCGCTTCTGCTTCCTTGTGCAGCGCATCGTTGGGGTCGTAGCCGGGCGCGGCATAGGTGGCGGCGACCGGCTGCTGCGAATTGACGATGGCCGGCCCCAGATCACCCGGTAGCGGTGGCCCCAGCTCCGGCACGTCGGGCGGCAGCGCTGGCAACTTGGAATAGTCGGCAGGAAGTTGGTCGAGGCCTTCCGAGCGCGATACACGATCCACGTTGTACAGTTCGGTGGATTCGCCCGCGCCGCGTTGCTGCGGTTGCAGTGACCAGATCAGCGCGCCCATCACGCCAACCGACAGGCCGCCAGCGAGGATGGCCAGCGTGCGTCGGTTCAGACGCGTGACCGGGCGCGGTTGGGCGCGCAGCGCCACCGCCTCGGGTGCCATCTTGTCCGCCTGCGGCGTGGCAAGGTCGGGAGTGTCGTCCTGGCTCATGCTCAGTTCCTCCCGACGATGCCATCCGCGCGCTCGATGCGCACCATATCGCCCTTGTCGGCCCCCAGGCGCAGTTCTGCTGCACCGAACAGGCGATCCACGATGTAGTACGGCGAGCGGAAGCGATAGTTCACCAGTTGCCCGTCGCCCTGTGCGCCGATGACGAACAGCGGCGGCAGCTCGCCCTGGGCGATGCCTGCCGGGAACTGGATATAGACCTTCTCGCCATCATCAAAAGCGCGCAGCGGTTTCCACGATGGATTGCTGCCGCTGATTGCATAGCGAAAGCGGATGTTATCCAGCGACAAGCCTGCATCGACCGGCGCGGCAGCGTTGGCGGCTTGGGCTTGGCGCCGCAAGGCCAGCATTCGGTCTTTCGGGTAGTCCCAGGACACCGACGCCATCCATGCCTTGTCGGTCGAAGTCAGTTCCAGCAGGTACGTCCTGCGGCTGGTGGTAATGACCAGATTGGTCTTCAAGCTGGAACGGATAGGCTTGACCAGCACATTGACGCGCAGATCGGCCCCGCTGCCGCTGGAGGTGTCACCGACGATCCAGCGCACGGTATCGCCCGCAGCGACCGTCACCAGTTCCTCGCCAGGCTGGAGCGCGATCACCGTCACGCGACCTACTGACGCATAGACCTGGTACAGCGCGCCATCGCTATACGGCCAGACCTGGATCGCATTGACATAGCCTTCGCGCGTCGGAGCCACCCGTGCCTCGGCATTGGCTTTCGAGACACGTACCGTCTCATCAGCCGGTTCAGGCGCAGGCTTCGCATCCTTTTCCTCCGGCACTGGCTTCAACTGCTCAGGCAATGGCAGTGGCTCTGCAATAGTGACCACCTCGATCGGCACAGGCATTTCCGGCAAAGGCTCCGCCTGTACCGGCTCATCCAAGGAAATCACTGGCGGGGGTTTGCCCTGCGTGGCGCAGCCGGCCAAGGCCAGCACGACAAGCGGCAAAGCGTAAAAACGGAAAGGCACATTCATGGCTTCACTCCTTCAGACGAATCCAGTTCACGGCTCCACGACAGGCCATTGACGTAGATGCCCAGCGGGTTGCGGCGCAGGCGTTCTTCGGTGCGCGGGGTCTGCTGCACGATGGACACCACCGCCGTCCATCGCTCCAGCCCGGCCGCCGCGCCATTGACGTAGCGGCGTTCCATCCAGCGCACGTTGAACGACGCATCGCTGGCGCGAACCACGCTGGTGATCTGTACCGTTACCGACTCTTTGCCGATGCGGGCGAACGGGTCATTCACCCGCGCATAGTCGTTAAGCACCGCCGCGCCTCGGTCGGTGGTGTAGTCGTAGGCATCGAGCCAGTTCTGGCGCACGACGATGGGGTCGATGGACAGTGAGCGCACCAGCGTCACGAACCGCGCGATATGGTGTGCCGTCTGCGCATCGGTGGGCCGGTACGGCGTGGCCGCTTCGCCCACGGTGCGCACCTGGCCGGACTGATCGACTTCGATGACATAGGGCGTGACGATGGATTGGGCCGAGCGCCACACCAGGCCACCGGCCATCAGCAGCGCGAGCACCAGGCAGCCGAAGGCCATCAATCGCCAGTTCTTGGCCTGCACGCGGGCCGAGCCGATGCGCTCGTCCCACACCTGGGCAGCGGCTTGATACGGGGTGGCAGGCTGCGGCGTATCGGCATAGCGCACCTGCGGTCGTTTGAATCGCATGGCGTTCTCCTTGAAAGTCAGCTATCGGAATCTCGCAGACTCGGGCCTTGGCCCGAACCGCCGCCGTCGCCACCGCGCAGCGTGTGCGCGGCCGTGGTGGTGGCCTGGGTGAGTCGTTGGCGGCGTTGCAGGCGCTTGGCCCAGCCCGGTTTTTCCTGCTTCTGCGCGTTGGCCGTGTCGCCAGCGGCATCGCCTGCGGTGGCCTGCCCGGAACTGGCAGCGCCACCGCCTGAGCCACCATCGGTGCCGGAGCCTTGCCAGCCTGCTTTGAATGGCGCGGCCGCCTTGGCTGCCGCCGCTTTGATGCCTGCACCGGCGCGCTGGCCAGCGGCCTGTGCGCCGCCCTTGGCGACACTGCCCAGTCCAGCCATCGCGCCTTTGGCTCCGCCGCCCGCAGCGGCAGAACCGGCCTGGAAAGCCGACTTCGCGCTGCCAGCCGCCGAAGTCGCGGCCCGCGCGCCAGCCCCGGCGAGCTTGGCGGCAGCCGGTGCCATGCGCGCTCCGGCCATCACGGCACCGCCCACGCCGGTGGCGGCGGCACCTACGGCAACCGCCGCGCCTGCGGCACCAATCGCAGCACCGGCCATCGCGCCTGCGCCAAGCTGCGGTGCACCGGATACCAGCCCGGTGGCAATGCCCGGCCCGAAGATCCCCAACGCCAGCAGCGTGAGCGAGGCCAGCATGATGACCACTGCATGGTCGATGGACGGCTCGGCCGGATGCACCTGGAACTCGGCAAACAGGCCCGAGCCGATGCCGACGATGACGGCCAGCACCAGCACCTTGATGCCCGAGGACACCACGTTGCCCAGCACCTTCTCGGCGAGGAAGCTGGTCTTGTTCCACAGCGCGAACGGCACCAGCACGAAGCCCGCGAGCGTGGTCAGTTTGAACTCGATCAGCGTGATGAAAAGCTGGATCGCCAGCACGAAGAAACACAGGATCACCACCGCCCAGGCCAGGAACATGACCACGATGGGCGTCATGTTCACGAACACTTCGGGGAAGCCCGCCATGTCGCTGATCTGCTCAAGAATGGGGGCCGCCGCGTCGATGCCGGTCTTGGCCAAGCGTCCCGGTTGCAGGAATTCGCCCATGCTCATCGTCGAGCCGCTGGCCGTCAGGCCGAGGCCCGCGAACGAGCGGAAGACAATGCTGGCCAGCCAGTTGAAGTTGTTGATGATGTAGGCGAAGGCACCGACGTAAAGCACCTTGCGCAGCAGTTTGGCGATCACATCATCGCCCTGATCGGTGGCGTGGCTCATCGCCCAGTACAGCCCGGCAATCGTCATGTCGATGACGATCAGCGTGGCGGTGAGGAACGCGACTTCGCCCTGCAGCAGCCCAAAGCCCGAGTCGATGTAGCGCGAGAAGGTAGCGAGAAATCGGTCGATCACGGTCACGTCATTCATGGCACGTCCCCCTCGAAGGGCATGGCGCCCTGGTCACTGATGGGCGAGTCGAAGCTCGGCGGGATCGGCGGCAGATCGGCCAACGTGCGGAACTCGTCAGGCCCGGTTTCACCGGCGACGAAGCGCCGCCGGAAAGCGTCGGCCGCGGGCAGGCAGGCGTCTTCGCCTGCGGCCGTCCTGTCGGCGGCACACTGCACACGCAAAGCCTTGAGCCGCACGGGATCAGCGACCAGGTCTTCGGTCGGCTGCTGGCTGCAAGCGACCAGCAGCACGGGAAGCAGCAAGGAAACGCATCGCATGGCCGTCTCCCGTCAGTTGCCGTAGAAATCCACGCGCTGCGGCGTGTACGGCGTGCCATCACCCAGGAAGCGGCGCGTCACTTCACGGCCACGCTCGACAGCCGCTGCTTGGCGTGCCAGTTCCAGCGCGGCGGCGCGTTCCTGCGTGATCTGGAGTTGCTGCGCCTGGATGGACTGCTTGGCCTGCAAGGCCAGAAGCTGGTTGGTCGCCTGCATGGCTTGCAGCGCGCCGGTGGCGGACTGACTTTGGCTGACCAGATCGGACAGTGCGCTTTCGTCTTTTGCCAGGTTCTGCGACACCTGCGCCTGCATCCGCATCGCGGTATGCAGGCCATTCAAGGTGTTCTTCCAGCGCTCCTGCGCGTCGCGCACCATCTGGTCGCCGCTGACAGTCGCGGCGTACTGCTCCGGGTACAGCCGGGCGAAGGTCGCATCCATGCTCTG
The DNA here is from genome assembly GCF_057359325.1 of Achromobacter sp. MUI-25009338. NCBI lineage: Bacteria > Pseudomonadati > Pseudomonadota > Betaproteobacteria > Burkholderiales > Alcaligenaceae > Achromobacter > Achromobacter sp. MUI-25009338. The sequence continues at coordinate 3,441,859 of NZ_CM170627.1, read as the reverse complement.
CACGTCGTAGGCCAGGCCGCGTGCCTCGGCGATCAGGCGTTCGGTCGTGGCGAGCGTCGAGCGCAGGCGATTGACGATGTTGAAGTCCAGATTCGCCAGATTGCGCGCCTGGTTCATCAGCATCTGTGCTTCGTTCTGGAGTTGGTTGATCTGGTTGTTGATCTGCTCCAACGTGCGCACGGCGGTCAGCGTGTTCTGCACGAAGTTGGACGGGTCGAACACCGTCAGCGCGGATGCGGGCTGAACGATTAGCAGCGACACCGACAGCACGGCGGCAAGCGAGACAGACAGCAGACGGGGCTTGGTCTTCATGGCAAGTTCTCCTGTGGTTGGGAAAGAAAGGAAGTGGCCGCCGGTGCGGACGGCAACAGGTCGGCCGCCCAATCGAGGCCGCGATGACGTAGCCAGGCACCGGCAAAGCCAGGTGTGCCTGCGTCCAGCAGCATGCGATCCATGTCGCGTTGGTCTTGTGGGGTGGATGCCCCGGCGAAGGCCAGCGTGGTTGGCCCCAGGTCGAGGTCGAACAGGCGATTGCCCAGACGCGATTGGTAGTAGTAGTCCCGCTTGGGCTGCGCGGTCGCCACGATCTCGATCTGGCGAGAGTTCAGCCCAAAGCCTTCGTAGATCGTGCGAATCTGCGGCTCGGTGGCCTGCGGATTAGGGAGAAAGATCCGACTGGCGCAGCTTTCAATCACCGCCGGTGCAATGCTCGAATCCTTGATGTCGGCCAGCGACTGCGTGGCGAACATGACGCTGACATTCTTCTTGCGCAGCGTCTTGAGCCACTGGCGAATGCGGGCGGCGAACACAGGGTCATCGAGGAACAGCCAGGCTTCATCGAGGATCAGCAGCGTGGGCGCGCCGTCGAAGCGTTCATCGAAGCGGGCGAACAGGTAGCCCAGCACGGCCAGCACCGCCGCCTTGCTGTGCATCAGTTCTTCCATCTCGAAGCACTGCACGCCGCCGGAACCCAGGCGGTCGGCATCGGCATCCAGCAGCTTGCCGTGGGCACCGCCCAGCACATAGGGCGCAAGCGCCTGGCGCAGTGCGTTCGATTGCAGCAGTACCGACAGGCCCGTCAGCGTGCGTTGCTCCGCTGGCGCACCGGCCAAGCTGCCTAGTGCCGACCAGATCGCAGCCTTCTCGTCCGGGCCAATGACGACACCTTCATGCAACAGGCGGCCTTCCACCCATTCGGCGGCCCAGGTGCGGTAGCCCTCCTGGTCGATGCGGGCCAATGGCTGAAAAGCAATCGCCCCGTCATTGCCGAGGTCGTAATGCTCGCCGCCCAGCCCGAGGATGGTGGCGCGCATCGAGCGGCCCATGTCGAAGGCGAAGATGCGCGAGCCGGGATAGCGGCGAAACTGCATTGCCAGCGTGGCGAGCAGCACCGACTTGCCCATGCCGGTTGGCCCGGCGACCAGCGTGTGGCCCACATCGCCGATGTGCGTCACCAGCCGGAACGGCGTCGCGCCATCGGTGCGGGTGACGATCAGCGGCGGGCCATCCAGATGCGCGTTCTTCTCCGGCCCGGCCCACACGGCGGACAGCGGCATCATGTGCGTCAGGTTCAGCGTCGAGACGATGGGCTGGCGCACATTCGCGTAGGCGTTACCGGGAATGGACGACAGCCAGGCATCCACCGCGTTCAAGGTTTCGGGGATGGTGACGAAGCCGCGCCCCTGAATGACGCGCTCTACCATGCGCAGCTTCTCGTCGGCCACGGCAGGGTCGGTGTCGAGCACTGTCACGGTAGCCGTCAGGTAGCCGAAGGCCACCTGATCGCTGCCCAGTTCTTGCAAGGCGGCGTCTGCATCGGCGGCCTTGTTGTTGGCGTCGGTATCGACCAGCGGGCTTTCCTGCTGGAAGATCGTTTCACGCAACAGCGCGACGACATTCTTGCGCTTGGCGAACCACTGGCGACGCAGGCGTCCAAGCTCTTTTTCCGCTTCGGCTTTGTCGAGGCAAAGGAACCGGGTTGCCCAACGATAGCCGAAGCCCAAGCGGTTGAGGTCGTCCAAAATCCCCGGCCAAGTCGAGGTCGGAAAGCCTCGCACCGACACCACGCGCAGGTGCTGATCGCCCAGCATGGGTGCCAGACCACCGACCAGCGCGGAGTCGGCCAGCAATGCGTCGATGTGGAATGGCACCTCGGGTACGCCGACGCGGTAGCGCCGCGTGGACACCGTGGCGTGCAGGTAAGTCAGTGTCTGGCTGTCATCGAGCCAGGCAATCTCCGGCATCACGCCGTCGAGCAGGTCGAACACGCGATCCGTTTCCGCCACGAAGGCTTCCAGCCGACCCTGCCAGTCCACGCCATCGCCCGGCGCATTCTCATAGAGCATCTTGGCGGCACGGGCGCGGGATTCTTCTGGTGGCAGGTAGGCCAGCGTCAGGTGATAGGCGCTCTCGTAGTGGTGGCCGGATTCCTCGAAGGCTGCACGGCGTTCTTCCTCCACCAGCCAGGACAACGGCTCGGGGAAATCGGAACGTGGATAGCCCGCCGCTGCGCAGCGCTCGGCTTCGATGAACAAGGCCCAGCCCGACCCCAGGCGGCGCAGTGCGTTGTTCAAGCGTGCCGACGTGGCGATCAGCTCGCCTTGCGTGGCGCTGTTCAGATCCGGCCCGCGAAAATGTGCCGTGCGCTGGAACGAGCCATCCTTGTTCAAGACGACGCCCGGCCCGATCAGCCCGGCCCAGGGCAGCCAGTCGGCCAGCAGTGCGGGCCGCTGGCGGTATTCGGCAAGGTTCAGCATGTCGGCACTCCCCTATGCGTCCAGCAGCGGCTTGTGCTTGATGTGCCGGGCGAAGACCTGCATGAACTGCGGATCGACGCGCGCGCCCCAGACCGCCAGCGAATGGCCGGCGATCCAGAGCACCACGCCGGGAATCCACAGTTGCAGGCCCAGCCCGACGGCGGCGGCCAGCGTGCCGTTGGCAATCGCCACGGTGCGCGGCGCACCGCCCAGCAGGATCGGCTCGGTCAGCGAGCGATGCAGCGGCACTTCAAAGCCCGGAAGATCGGTGGCCGTGCTCATACGACGGCCCCGCCGGAGAAGCTGAAGAACGACAGGAAGAAGCTCGAAGCCGCGAAGGCGATGGACAGGCCGAAGACGATCTGGATCAGCTTGCGAAAGCCGCCACTGGTATCGCCGAAGGCCAACGCCAGGCCGGTGGCGATGATGATGATCACCGCGACGATGCGGGCTACCGGCCCCTGGATGGATTCGAGAATGGATTGCAGCGGGCCTTCCCACGGCATTGAGGAACCGGCGGCCTGCGCCGTGCCCGCCAGCAACAGCATCAACACCGCGAGCAGCAACCCTTGTCCTGCGGGTCGGGCCAGGCGATGCAAACGCGCCAGCATGGGCAGCGGGGAAAGCGGGTTTACAGAAAGACGGAAAGCATCAACGTGCGTCATGGCAGTTCTCCAGGTTGTTCAGGGATCGAGGAAGGCGTAGCGGCAGCGGCTGTAAGAGGAACCGGCGGCAGCTCGGGAAGCGTCGCTTCCAGCGCATCCGCCAGGCGGTAGCCCGCGCCGTCGAAACCGACGACGCGGGAAATGGTTTCGACGTGGCGCTTGCGGCCGCGGCCTGCGATGTGGATCACGACATTGACCGCCTCGGCGATCAGGGCGCGGGGCGGATTCACCGCCACTTCGAGGATCAGTTGCTCCAGGCGCAGCAGCGCGCCCAACGCGGAGCCGGCATGAATGGTGGCGATGCCGCCGGGGTGGCCGGTGCCCCAGACCTTCACCAGATCCAGCGCTTCGCCGCCGCGCACTTCGCCGACGATCACGCGGTCGGGCCGCAGGCGCATCGTGGCCCGCACCAGCTCGGTCATGGACACGACGCCGGCGCGGGTGCGCAGCGGCACATGGTCGCGGGCCGCGCATTGCAGTTCGATGGTGTCTTCGAGCACCAGCACGCGGTCGCCGGTGGCGGCGATCTCGGCCAGCAAGGCATTGGCCAGCGTGGTCTTGCCGGTGCTGGTGCCTCCGGCGATCAGGATGTTGTGCCGCTCGCGCACGGCATGACGCAGAAACTCGGCCTGCCCAGTGGTCAGGATGCCATCAGCCACATAGCGATCCAGACCGATGATGCTCACGGCACGCTTGCGCAGCGCAAAGGCCGGGCCGGGTGCGGCGGGCGGCAGGATGCCCTCGAAGCGTTCGCCGGTTTCAGGCAGTTCGGCGGTCAAGAGCGGTTGGCCGCGATGCACCTCCGCACCGACATGGGCGGCGACCAGGCGGATGATGCGTTCGCCATCGGCTTCGGGCAGTTCGACGCCGAGCGGCGCACGGCCAGACGACAGCCGATCCACCCACAATGTCCGGTCGGGGTTGAGCATCACTTCCACCACGTCCGGGTCTTCCAGCGCAGCGGCGATCACCGGCCCCATCGCCGTGCGCAGCATCTGGATGCGGCGATCCTGGGATGCTGCAGCGGATGAGCGCGGTTCGGGCGGGATTTGAGGAACGGCACTCATGACGCACGCTCCGCAGTGCGTTCATGGGCGGCGGCCATCGCGGCCGCGTCATCCATGCGCATCTCGAACTCACGATCCTGGGGATGCAGTTCTTCCACCACGTCCCGTACCAGGCTGCGGCCACGCAGCAGGTGGCGGCCTAACTGTTCGACGAACTGCTCGAAGCGCGCCTTGCCCTGCGCGCGAGCCGCATCCTGATGGGCCTCCGGCACCGGCGTGCTGACGGTCAGGTAGTAGCGGACGAATAGCGCCAGCGTCTCGATCTGGATGTTCTGGTCACGCTCCAGGCGCTCGGCCTGCCGCGACAGGCGATCCAGTCGTTTGGCGATGGCGGCCTCACGCTGGTCGCCGGCATCGGGTGACAGCCAGGACGCCAAGGCAGCGGCGACGATGCTGGACTTTGACACGCCTTTCTTCGCGGCCAGCTCGTCCAGACGCTTGGCGTGCTCGTGCTGGATGAACAGGTTCAATCGGTATTGGCTCATATGTCGATTCCGTCGTTGGGGTCGAGAGATGCCAGCCGCGCCGTGCGTTGCAGGGCGGGGTCGAACTGGTCGGGAAGCAGCGGGGGCATGTCGTCGTCATCGAGCAGCGCCAAGTCGCTGGGCGTGTAATCGGGTTCGGGGTCGTAGGCGACGGTTTCGGACAGCTCGGGCTGACGGCGGGGGCCGCCGTCGTCGGAGCCACCCAGGTCATCGGCAGATGCCGTGGCCTGTGCCGCAGGCACGGCCGGGATCGCCAAACCGCTCCAGTCATCGGGACGTGCAGGCGGCACATCGGCATAGCGGCCTGCCGTTAGCGCAGGCGGCGGCAGTACCCGCTGCTTGAAATTGGCATCAGCGTAGTAGCGCAACTTCTTGGCCTTGATCGGCGCGACGCTGGACACCATCACCACTGATTCGTCTGGCGCAAGCTGCATGACTTCGCCGGGCGTCAGTAGCGGCCGCGCCGTCTCTTGGCGGGACACCATCAGGTGGCCGAGCCACGGCGCAAGTCGATGGCCTGCGTAGTTCCGCTGCGCACGCAGTTCGGTAGCCGTGCCCAGCGTTTCGGAGATCCGTTTCGCCGTGCGTTCGTCATTCGTGGCGAAGGTCACGCGCACATGGCAGTTGTCCAGAATCGAATGGTTCTGCCCATACGCCTTGTCGATCTGGTTGAGCGACTGCGCGATCAGGAAACTGCGGATGCCGTAGCCGGCCATGAAGGCCAGCGCCGTCTCGAAGAAGTCCAGGCGCCCCAGAGCCGAGAACTCGTCGAGCATCAGCAACAGCTTGTGGCGGCGCTCAATGCCGTCGCTGCCATCGAGCGACTCGGTGAGCCGTCGCCCGATCTGGTTGAGGATCAACCGGATCAGCGGCTTGGTGCGGCTGATGTCCGAAGGCGGCACCACCAGATACAACGACACAGGGGATGCAGACGCGATCAGATCGGCGATGCGCCAGTCGCAGCGCGACGTGACTGCGGCCACGGTCGGATCACGGTACAGGCCGAGGAACGACATGGCGGTGCTCAACACGCCGGAACGCTCGTTGTCCGACTTGTTGAGCACTTCGCGGGCGGCGGACGCGACAACGGGATGCGGTACATCTCCAAGATGCCGCGTGGTCATCATCCGATGCAGCGTCAGCTCGAACGGGCAAGCCGGGTCACTGAGGAAGTTCGCCACGCCGCGCAGCGTCTTGTCCTCTCCCGCGTAGAGCACATGCAGGATCGCGCCGACCAGCAGCGCATGACTGGTCTTCTCCCAGTGGTTGCGCTTCTCCAGCGCCCCTTCGGGATCGACCAGGATATCGGCGATGTTCTGCACGTCGCGCACCTCGTGCGCGCCGCGCCTCACTTCCAGCAACGGGTTGTAGGCCGCCGAACTGGCATCGGTCGGGTTGAACAGCAGGCAGTGGCTAAATCGACTGCGCCAGCCAGCGGTGATCTGCCAGTTCTCGCCCTTGATGTCGTGGATGACGGCGGATGCCGGCCAGGACAGCAGCGTCGGCACCACCAGGCCCACACCCTTGCCCGAGCGCGTGGGCGCAAAGGTCAGGACGTGTTCCGGCCCTTCGTGCCGCAGGTAGTGGCCGTCATGCTGGCCGAGAAAGACGCCGGCGGGCTGCGTCAGCCCGGCCTTGCGAATGTCGGCGACATCGGCCCAGCGGGCCGAGCCATAGGTCGTCACTTTGCGCGCCTGGCGCGAGCGCCACACCGACATGGCGATGGCGACCACCACGGCCAGCAGGCCGCTGCTCGCCGCGATCATGCCGCCGGTGTCGAACACCTGCGGCGCGTAGGCGTCGAAGAAGAACCACCACTCGAACAGCTTCCACGGGTAATAGACCGGCGTGCCGTGGAAGTCGAACCAGGGCGCGCCCAGGCGTAGCTGGTAGCCCAAGGCGGCGGCGGTCCATTGCGTGGCACCCCACACACCGGCGATCACGATGCCGAAGACGGCGGCGATCTGCCCGAACAACACGCCCTGAGCTTGCATACCCTGGCCTCCGATTTCTCCTGCGCTGATTCCCCGTGGAAAACGCGGCACAAAGGCGTGCCGCAGGCGTCAGGATCGGTGCCGGTTCAGTGCCGGTCAAAGACCGTTATCGGCAGCAAGGTGATGCAAAAAGCATGGTGTCATGCAGAGGCGAAACCAGTAAAAACGCCGCAGGCGTGAGCGCGCGGCGGCGTGTCGAGAAAGAAAAATCAAGATTCGCGGCAGAAAGCCAACAATCAGAACTTCGGCGGCGTGTAGGGCGTGTTTCCATAGCCAAAGAAGCGCTTGTTCGTCGCCTCGGCCACCCGGTTGCACAGCACGTCTCCCATCGTCGGGCGTTCGGTCTTGCACTGGCGGCGCAGCTCCCTCAGGCGCGCAGGATCTGCGACCAGCTCTTCCACGGTCGGTACATTGGTTGCCTGTTTCGGTGTTTCGGACTGGCCGCAAGCGGACAGCGCGGCGACCAACAGGAATGGGGCGATCTGCTTCATGGTCATGACTCGACTTCCTCTTGGGAATCGGGTTCAAGGGGGGGCGTGGCTCTGATGCCGTCCGGCGATTCGATGGCCTGCACACGCTCGATAAAGCGTGACAGCACGTCCGAGGATCCACCTTCCCGGTGCAGCACATAAGTGGTCAGCATGGGTGAGCGACCCGCCAGCGGCCGAGCCACAATCCCAGGCTCACGGCTGCCTGCGATATGCGGCGCTCCGGCTAGGCCCAGCGCAAAGCCCGCCGACACTAACGCCATCATCAAATCGCACGAAGCCACACGTTCGGCAATCAGCGGCTCCATATCTATCCGGCGCAGTACGCGCTCGACTTGGCGAGCATGGCCTTCGCATACGTGCGGATCGCACAACACCAGCGGATAGCGCAGCACTTCTTCCAGCGGGATGCGCTTGTGCTTCAAAAGCGGATGACGTGCAGGAACCGCCACCATCAGCGCATCGCTCCAAACGGCTTCGGCAGTGATGCCTTCTCCAACTTCATCGGACTGGGCAAAGCCCACGTCGTAAAGGTCGTCATGCAGTCCCTTGATCTGCTGCGACAAGGGTACCTCGAACAGGCGAATCTCGACTTCGGGTTCTTCCTGCCGACACAGCGCCAGCAAGGACGGCAGGCGCGAGGGCGTGATGCCGTCGGACAGTGCGATACGCAACTGACCGTGGAAGCCGTTGGTGGCTGCATTCACGCTATCGCGCGCCTGCTGCAAGGCGGTGAAGATGCGCGGCACATGCTCCAGAAACAGCTTGCCCGCCCGTGTCAGCCGCGTGCTGCGGCTGGTACGAATGAACAACTGTTCGCCCAGGCTCTCCTCCAGCTCCTTGATAGTGCGCGACAGCGGTGACTGCTCGATGTGCAGCCTCTCCGCCGCGCGGGCGAAATGTAGTTCTTCGGCGACAGCGAGAAAGCAGCGTAAGTGTCGAATCTCCATTTCGCCTCCTGTTGTCAGTACAAAGGCCGTTTGAGAGTCGCAGCGTTGTAGCCGCTCATCTCACCGAGTTCATCCAGTTCAGGCCTGTCGCCGCTTTTGTGGCGCTGCGCGACTGCCTCGCCCTGCGGTCCGGGCAAGGCGTGTGACCAGCCGCCGGCCAGCGTCTTGTAGACCGCCACCAACGCCGTCGCCCTGCGGGTGGCGCTTTGTGCCAGCAAGTCTTCGGACTCCAAGCGTGAACGTTCGGCCTCCAGCACATCCAAAACATGGATGGCGCCGCCCTCAAATTGCAGGCGAGCCGTCTTGGCTGCCCGGCGGCTGGCCTCGGTCGCCTGTACCAGCATGGCGTACTCGGTCTGCGCGCGCGATAGGCGTACCAGCGCGTTCTCGGTTTCTTCCATGGCGCGCAGCACCGTGCGCTCGTATACCGCCAAGTTTTCGGCAGTGGCTGAATTGGCCGCCGCGATGCGCGACCGCACCCGGCCCACGTCTAGGAAGGAACCACCCACACCGAGCGAGATCATTCGCGTTTCACTATCACGCTCGAACAACGAACCAAAGCCCAACGCCTGCGTGCCGATCAGCCCTCCCAACGTAAAGCGAGGGAACAGGTCTGCCATGGCTACGCCGATACGCGCAGTGGCCGCAGCCAGCCTACGTTCTGCCGCAGCCACATCGGGACGGCGACGCAGTAGATCGCCCGGTGCACCGGCGTTGATCTGGGCGGGCAGCTCAGGCAAGGCTGCGGGGTGATCCAGCACTTCGGCCATCGCCGCAGGCGTGCGGCCAGTGAGCACGGCAATGCGGTGGGCGGCCACAGCAGCCTCAGCTTCAAGCGGCGGAATGCGCGAGCGTGTCAGCGCCAATTGCGTGCGGGCGCGGTCGGCATCGAACGACGTGCCCCGGCCGTTCTCGAACAAGACCTCGATCAGCCGCAGCGTATCGGCTTGGTTGATTTCGTTGTCCCGCGCGACCTGTAATTGCACTTGCAAGCCGCGCAAGCGGAAATAGGCGTCGGTCAACTCGGCCACCATAGCCACTTGTACGCCCGCCAGGTCGGCTGCGCTGGCCTCGGTCTCGGCGCGCTGCGATTCCACGCTGCGCCGCACTCGGCCAAAGAAGTCCAATTCCCAGATCACGGATAGGCCAGCCGAATGCAGATCGTTATCCCGGTCGGAGCGGGACGCATCCGGTGCTTGTGCAGCACTGGCGCGCTGGGTACTGATTTCACCGGACGCGCCCAGCGTCGGATAGTAGTCTTGGCGACGTTCGCGCGACAGTGCGCTGGCTTGCTCGTAGCGCGACAGTGCTATGCGGATGTCGTGATTGGCGTGAAGAGCATTCTCCACCAAAGAGTGCAGCACCGGGTCATCCAGTTCCCGCCAGAATTGCGCATCGGCCTCCGGTACAAGCTGGGACACGGCAACGGGGTCTTGGCGGGCATACGTCACTGCCTGGGGCGCGGCAGGTGCCTTGTAATTCGGCCCTACTGCGCAAGCTGCCAGCGTCAACGCCACCAAAGGGAGCAGTACCAGATGTGGCATCCGACGTAGGCATGGTCGGATGCGGGATGGCGTTTGAAGCATGACGGAATCAGTCCTTGTGGAGTCAGACATGGGTGGCCTCCATGGCGACATTTGCCTGGCGACGTGGCTTGCGCGTCGCGAGCCTGCGTAACGCGACGTAGAAAACAGGAGTCAGGAATAAACCGAACAAGGTCACGCCGAGCATGCCGGCGAACACAGTCACTCCCATAACCTGGCGAATCTCCGCGCCTGCGCCGGAACCGACCATCAGCGGCACCACGCCAGCGATGAAGGCGATGGAAGTCATGATGATCGGGCGCAGACGAAGGCGTGATGCCTCCAGCGCGGCATCGAGGATGCTGTGCCCCTTGCGCTCAAGTTCACGGGCGAACTCCACGATCAGAATGGCATTCTTGGAGGCCAGACCAATCAGCACTATCAAGCCAATCTGCACGAAAATGTTGCTGTCACCACCCGCGAGCCACACGCCCGTCATGGCCGACAACAGGCTCATGGGCACGATCAGGATGACGGCCAGCGGCAACGTCCAGCTTTCGTACAGTGCCGCCAGCACCAGGAAGACCAACAGTACCGCCAGCGGGAACACCACCAGCGCGGTATTGCTTTGCGTGACCTGCTGGTAGCTGAGGTCGGTCCACTCCAGTTGCATGCCTGGCGGCAGCACCTTGTCTGCAATGGATTGCACTTGCTGCAATGCCTGCGATGACGACACCAGACGCGGATCTGACTCACCAATCAGGTCGGCAGATGGATAGCCGTTGAAGCGGATGACGGGATCGGGGCCGAATGTCTTGCGCACGTCCACCATGCTGCCGATGGGCACCATGTCGCCATTGGCGTTGCGGGTGCGCAGTTTGACCACGTCCTCGACAGAACTGCGGAACGGTGCGTCCGCCTGAGCCATCACCCGGAAGGTGCGGCCAAAGCGCGTGAAGTCGTTGACATACGCCGAACCCAGGTACACTTGCAGCGTATCGAAAAGATCGGTCACGGCCACGCCCTGTGCCTTCGCCTTGGTGCGGTCCACTACGGCGTCAAGCTGCGGCACATTGGCCTGATAGGAACTGATCGGATATTGGAATCCCGGTTCTTGCGAGATGGCCGTCGCCAGCTCGGTGGTCGCCGTCTGCAATGCGGCATAGCCCTCACGGTTGCGATCCTGCACGTAAAGAGAGAACCCGGAACCCGCGCCCAGCCCCATGACAGGGGGCGGCATGATGGCAAAGGCCAGACCGTCCTGCTCCTGAGCGAAGCGCTCGTTCAACTGTTCCGCAATCTCGGTTGCAGTGTGCTTGCGCTCATTGATGGGCTTGAGTACGAAATACACTAGGCCGCTATTGGACGTGTTGGTCGACTGCAAGCCGTTCATGCCCGGGAACTGCACGGCGTTGTAGACGCCATCGGTCTTGAGCGCGATGTCGCTCACACGGCGGACCAGCGCTTCCGTGCGCTCCAGGGATGCACCCTCGGGTAGCTGGATGACACCGATGAGATACAGCTTGTCCTGCATGGGGATGAATCCGCCAGGGACGGCCTTGAACACAGCTCCCGTCGCCACCAGTAGCGCGATGTAGACGAGAAACACCGCACCACGCCGCCCGAGGATGCGCGACACGCTGTTTCCATAGCCATCCGCGCTGCGCAGGAAGAAACGGTTGAACGGCCGGAATATCCAGCCCAGACTGCGATCCAGCACCCGCGTGGGCAGGTCTGGCGCGGCACCATGCGGGCGAAGCAGGCGCGCGGCCAGCGCAGGCGACAGCGTCAGCGAGTTGATGGCCGAAATTACCGTGGAGATCGCAATGGTGACGGCGAACTGTTTGTAGAACTGCCCTGTCACGCCGGACAGGAATGCCATAGGCACGAATACCGAGCACAGCACCAGCGAGATGGCGACGATGGGGCCACTGACTTCGCGCATGGCCTGATGGGCCGCAGCCAGCGGCGCCAGCCCTTCGGCGATGTTGCGCTCGACGTTTTCCACCACCACGATCGCGTCGTCCACCACGATCCCGATGGCAAGCACGAGTCCAAAAAGCGTGAGCGTATTGATGGAAAAGCCCAGCATCAGCAGCACGGCGAAGGTGCCTACCACCGACACCGGCACGGCTAGCAGTGGGATGATGGAGGCACGCCAAGTCTGAAGGAACAAGATCACCACCAGCACCACCAGTCCGATGGCTTCCAGCAGAGTGTTGACGACCGCCTTGATCGACTGACGCACGAAGACAGTTGAGTCATACTCCACCGACCATTCCACTCCCTCGGGAAAGCGCTTGGCCAACTCGTCCATCTTCGCGCGGACTTGATCCGAGATTTCGATGGCATTGGCGCCCGGGGCTTCAAGGACAGAGATCGCGACAGCAGGCTTGTTGTTGAGCAACGACATCAGCGAGTAGCTGGATGCGTCCATTTCCACGCGCGCCACATCTCGCAGCCGGGTGACCTGACCCTGCGATCCGGTCTTGACGATGACGTCGCCGAACTCTTCTTCCGTCACCAGCCGGCCCTGCGCATTGATGGACAGGAGGAAGTCGCTTCCCGAGGGGTTGGGCGGCGCACCTAGTTGACCGGCCGAGACCTGGACGTTCTGTTCGCGCACGGCTTCGACCACATCGCCGGCGGTCATACCCAGCGCCGCAATTTTGTCGGGGTCCAGCCATAAGCGCATGGCGTAGTCGCCAGAGCCGTAGATCTTGGCATCGCCCACCCCCTGGATGCGTGCCAACTCGTCGCGTACATGGAGCACGGCATAGTTGCGCAGGTACAGCGCGTCATAGCGATCGCCCGGCGAGCGCAACTGCACGACCAGCGTTTCGTTGTGGGACTGTTTGACGGTCACCACACCTTGCTGGCGCACCGCTTCGGGAAGACGCGGCTCTGCCTGGGCGACACGGTTCTGTACCTTGACCTGGGCGTCGTCGGGATCGGTGCCAGGACGGAAGGTGACGGTCAGCACCAACACGCCATCACTACCGGCCACGGACTTCATGTAGAGCATGTTTTCCACGCCGGTGATGGATGCCTCCAGTGGTGCGGCTACCGTGTCGGCGATTTCGCGCGGATTTGCGCCAGGATACGTGGCGCGAACCTGTACGCTGGGTGGCACGACTTCCGGGTACTCGCTGACGGGCAAGAGCGGGATCGCGATCAACCCAACCACGAAAATGATGATGGACAGCACGGCCGCAAAAATCGGCCTGTCCACGAAAAAGCGGGCAAAGTTCATGATGGCTGGCTCTCCGCGCTCATTCGCTCGCCTGGGCGATTTGTCGGCCTGCAGGCGCCATTTCAATGTCCTGGGCCGTCACTGGCATGCCGACAGAAACCTTCTGGATGCCGTTGACGATCACGCGGTCGCCGGGATTTAGACCTTCCTCGACGATGCGCAGGCCTTCGGCCTTGCGTCCCAGCGTGATGTCGCGGCGCTGGGCGGTGTTGTTCTCATCGATCACATACACGTACTTGCGGCTCTGGTCGGTCAGGATGGCCTTGTCGTCGATCAGCATGGCCTCGAAACTGCCGCTACCCGGCAGGCGCACTCGGGCATAGAGGCCCGGCGTAAGCAGGCCGTCGGGATTGACCAGGGTGGCGCGTGCGCGGATGGTGCCGGTGGCCGCATCGACACGGTTGTCCACGAAGTCCACGTTTCCGGCGTGTGGATAGCCGTTCTCGCCGACCAGGCCCACCTGCACCGGGATACTTTCGCTGCGCTGGTCGGGGCGCTCTCCGTTGCGAGCCATGTGGGCGTAGCGCAGATAGGTACGCTCGTCGCTATCAAAATGCACGTGCACCGGGTTCAGCGAGACTACGGTGGTCAGGATGCTGGCCTGGCCGTCAGCACTCACCAAGTTGCCTGCCGTGACCAGTGCACGTCCGGCGCGGCCTGTGATGGGCGAACGTACCTGGGTGAACGACAGATCCAACTTGGCGGTCTCGACTGCGGCTTGGGCGAACTGCACGTTGGCTTGGGCCTGATCGGCGGCGGCGTGGCGCTGCTCCAACTCCTCGGTGGAGGCTGCTTGCAACGAAGCCAGCTTTTGAGCACGGGCCGCTTCGCTACGTGCCAGTGCGGCCTGCGTGCGGGCGCGGGCCAAGTCTGCTTCCGCGCGAGCCAGAGCAGCACGGTAACTGCGAGCGTCAATCTCGAACAGCACGTCGCCACGTTTGACGATCTGGCCCTCTTCGTAATTGACCCTGTCGATGTAGCCACTCACACGTGGCCGCAGCGCAACGCTTTCCACCGCCTCGACGCGGCCATTGAACTCATCCCATAGGACGATCTTGCGCACCGACACAGGTGCCACGCTGACCGTGGGTGGAGGGGCGGCGACCGCGTCGGCGGCGTCGCTATTGCAGCCAGCTAGGGACAGCGCCAGCAAGCTCGCCGCAGCTAACGGCAAGGCGCGGCGCCAGGAAGGCAGGACCGCAAGGTAAGGCAATGTGCTCATTGTTTTCAGTCTCGAAGGGATGGCGAAACCCGGTTGATAAAATTTGACATACGTGACGTATGCCATTTATCATCCACTCATACGCAACGTATGTCAATCATTTACATACACTTCTTATGTGAAAAATCGGAGGACGACCTAATGGCACAAAAGCGTGCAGAGATGATTGAGGAAACGCGGGCCAAGCTCATCAGTGCCGCCCGCGCTGCGTTCGCAACCGTGGGATATGCGGACAGTTCAATGGATGAGCTGACGGCCCAAGCCGGACTGACGCGCGGAGCGCTCTATCACCACTTCGGTGGAAAGAAAGGGCTGCTGGAGGCGGTCATCGCCCAGATTGATGCAGAGATATCTGGCCGACTGGCCGTCATCGTCGAGGAGGCGGAGTCCACCTGGGACGGCTTCGTTCAGGAGTGCATTGGCTACATCAAGATGGCCGTCGAGCCCGAAGTCCAGCGGATCGTCCTGCTGGACGGGCCAGCGGTTCTGGGCGATCCCTCCCAGTGGCTCTGCCAGAACGTGTGCATCGTGAACACGCGCCGCAGCCTCCAGAAGTTGATCGAGGAGGCAGTCATACGCCCCGTCGATCCCCTGGCGACGGCCCGCCTGATAAACGGGGCGCTGCTGGGCGCATCGCTGTGGATCGCCAGCGCAGACGACCCACGCGCCGCTTCCGAAAAAGCCGTGCAGGGATTTCTTGTACTGGTGGCGGGCTTGCGGCGGGACACCTCTCCCGCGCAGCCGTAACAACCCAAAGGTGCCGACCGGCAGGCCGGACTCTTTGACCCAGAAATATAGGAGTAATATTGAATGTCATCTCAACTCCAAGACGCTCTAGGCATGTTCGCCTTTCTCGCTATCGAGCTATCGGTTTTATTCATTGGCATTAGCTTGCTGGTCGGAGTTCTTCAACGTCACATCCCACCATCCAAGGTGGAAGCGTTACTGACTTCCAGTGGGAAGCGAGGCTATTTTCTTGCTGCTGGTTTAGGAGCTATAACGCCCTTCTGTAGTTGCTCGACTATCCCCATGTTGAAAGGGTTGATTCGGGCACGGGCCGGTTTTGGGCCGATGATGGTGTTTCTTTTCTCATCTCCGTTGCTGAATCCTATCGTCGTCGGCCTGCTGGTTGCCACGTTTGGATGGACACTTACTGCTATCTATGTGCTCGCCGCTTTGGTGGTCGCGGTAGGTGCCGGATGGCTGCTTCACACGCTTGGCTTCGAGCGTTATGTGCGCCGGACGGCGACACAAGAGAGCAGTGGATGTAGTTCATCAGCAAGCCCGTGCAGTGCTACATCGACCGCATCGAGTTGCGGCACCAACAGCTGCGACACCACTCCGAAGACGGCTTCTTGCGGGGCTGATAGGAAGACAACAGTCTCTACGTCTAGCGAATGCTGTGACAGTCAACCCACTGTCACGGTTAAGAAAGAAGGGAAGTACAGTGGTGTGTGGCGGGAAGCTTGGTCGGACTTTATCGATGTGTTGCCTTACCTGCTCATCGGTATTGCGATTGGCAGCGTGATCTATGGTTTCATGCCCACTGACTTATTGGAGCAGTATGCAGGCCCAGATAATCCCTTTGCCATTCCAGTTGCCGCTGTCATCGGCGTGCCGTTGTATATTCGCGCTGAAGCCGTCATACCTCTGGCAGCGGCTCTGATGGCCAAAGGCGTGGGTGCCGGGACGGTGCTAGCGTTTATCATCGGCAGTGCCGGAGCCAGCCTGACTGAGCTCATTCTGTTGCGCTCTTTGTTCACGCTGAAGCTTTTAGCGGCGTTTTTAGCAGTCATTTTTGCTATGGCGATGATTGCCGGTTACGCCACCTACCTGTTTTTCTGATCAAGGCGGGAGATGATTAATTCGTTAAGCCTTCCTGGGTACCAGTTGGTGGATTCTGATGAGCAGAATGAAGACATACATTTTCGGCTTGAAGCACCTACACCAGTAGCCTGCGAGGGGTGCGGCGTGCAGGGTGAGTTCGTGCGGTTCGGCAAGCGTGACGTTCCCTATCGTGATCTGCCCATCCACGGCAAGCGGGTCACTCTCTGGGTGGTCCGCCGCCGATACACCTGCCGGGCCTGCAAGACAACATTCAGGCCCCAGCTACCGGAGATGGTGGACGGATTCCGTATGACACTGCGGCTGCATGAGTACGTGGAGAAGGAATCCTTCAACCACCCCTACACCTTTGTGGCGGCACAGACCGGCCTGGACGAGAAGACGGTGCGCGACATCTTCAACGCCCGCGCCGAGTTCCTGGGGCGCTGGCACCGCTTCGAGACGCCCCGCATCCTGGGCATTGACGAGCTATACCTGAACAAGCGCTACCGCTGCATTCTGACCAACATTGAGGAGCGAACCCTGCTCGACCTGCTGGCCACCCGCCGCCAGGACGTGGTGACCAACTACCTGATGAAGCTGAAAGACCGGCAGAAGGTCGAGATCGTCAGCATGGACATGTGGAACCCCTACCGGGCAGCGGTCAAGGCTGTGCTGCCCCAGGCCCGTATCGTGGTCGATAAGTTCCATGTGGTGCGCATGGCCAACGATGCCCTAGAGAGAGTGCGCAAGGGCCTCAGAAAGGAGCCGAAACCGTCCCAGAGCCGGACTCTCAAGGGAGACCGGAAAATCCTGCTGAAACGCGCTCACGAAGTCTCAGACCGGGAGCGCCTCATCATGGAGACCTGGACAGGCGCGTTCCCGCAACTGCTGGCCGCCTACGAGCACAAGGAGCGCTTCTACGGCATCTGGGACGCCACCACACGGCTCCAGGCAGAAGCCGCCCTGGACGAGTGGATAGCCACCATCCCGAAGGGCCAAAAGGAAGTCTGGAGCGATCTGGTCAGGGCAGTGGGAAACTGGCGCGAAGAGACCATGACCTACTTCGAGACGGACATGCCCGTCACCAACGCTTACACGGAGTCCATCAACCGACTGGCCAAGGACAAGAACCGTGAAGGGCGCGGTTACTCCTTCGAGGTGATGCGGGCACGAATGCTCTACACCACGAAGCACAAGAAGAAGGCACCGACTGCGAAGGTCTCTCCTTTCTACAAGAAAACCATCGGTTACGGACTGCCGGACTTCGCAGAGGAACTCAACTACGGAGTCGATCTATCAACCATCTGAGGGTGGTATCAGATTGATGGGGTGAAGGTGCCCCATCAACCATTAAATCCGTATACCCCAACCATTAAATCCGTATACCCGTATTTCTCAATGTCCCGTTTTTTGGCGACGTGGGTCACATCCATGACCTGTGGCCATTCATGGGCTACGTCACGGCACAGACGTCGCGCATCGCGCTCGCAACTGGCAGCGTCATCACCACTCTGCGTCATCCCTTGCTTGTGGCCAAAGCAGCAGCCTCGATCGACCGCTTGTCAAATCAGCGCCTGGTGCTAGGTATCGCCACGGGTGATCGGCCAACAGAGTTCCCGGCCTTCGGTCAGACAATGGATGCGCGAGCCACGTTGTTCCAAGAAGCATTGACTGTGTTGCGTCAAGCCTGGCGTGAGGACTTCCCGGAAATCTCCACGCCCCGAGTGAACTTGTCGGGTGCAGATACGCTGCCGAAACCGGCGTTGAGAGACATTCCCGTGATGGTGACTGGTCATTCACGCCAGTCGGTCGAATGGATTGCCGAGCATGGGGATGGCTGGCTTTACTATCCCCAAAATATCGCGCAGCAAGCCATGACAATCAAGAATTGGCGGTCGCTGACACCAAGATTCAAACCCTTCACGCAATCCTTCTATATTGACCTGTCGGAGAATCCCGATGAACCCCCGTCGCCCATCTTCCTCGGGTTTCGGGCTGGTCACCGATTCTTTACTGACTACTTCAGCCGCTTGCGCGATATTGGGGTTAATCATATTGGCCTCAACCTGAAATACGCGACACGTCCGGCGCATGAGATTGTTCAGGAACTTGGCGAGCATGTCGTACCGCACTTTCCGGCGCACGCTACTGCCCATTTGGAGGAGGCGCAGGATGCTGCACGGTCATAAAATTTTTGCCTGGGATCTCGCTTTTACTTCTTCGGCTGGTACCTATGCCTTCGATGTCCAATGCGAAATGCTGGCTGACATCGGTTATGACGGCCTGACCTATGCCGTCTGGTCAGGGAGCCGATGGGAAACCGCAAAGCGTCTATCCACCGTGAAAGATCGTTTCGGTTTGGAGGTCTTTAGCGTGTATGTGGTGATCGACCTGGATCAGGGCCCACAGCATCCCATCAACGCAGGACTCTTGCGGATGCTTGAGGAGATGGAAGGCGTGAAGGCTGTCAATCTTGGAATCAGGACGGCAGGCCACGGTTCAAATCATCGAAAGGCACCGGACGACAAGGTATTGCAGGACTTCCTTGGTCGGGCACTTGAGATTTGCGCACGGCGCGGAATTGACATCCTGCTGTATTTTCATCTGGGCTTCTGGATGGATCATTACTCCATTGCGGCACAGATCTGCTCGGTCGTGAACCATCCGAATCTCGGCATCGTGTTTCCAAGCTATCACTGGTATGGCTACGAAACCAATGCAGGCAGCCCGACGGAGGGCTATCAGGCAGTAGACCCGACGCCAGCGTTAATGGCGTCAACACCCTTCATGCGGGAATTGACTCTCAGCGGCGCAACCCGCAGCCCACTTGGCTGGAGTCGTATTGCCACTTTCGAGGCGCTCGATGCAGGAGAACTCGACAACTTCGCACTTCTTGGACTTGCCAAGTCGTTCGGTTATACCGGCCCCGTCGGCTATGACGGCACATTGGTCGGGGGGAATCCATACAGCACGCTCAAACGCTCCTATGACGCGATGGACGAGATGTTGGGTTTGCTGACAAAGCACCCTGGTTGGGCCAAGCGTGAAACGCACCCGTAACCTATGATTGAGCACACCTACATGTCCCAACACCCTTTGATTGCTGCCCAATTGAGGCAGGCGATGCGCGGCGTGGCCTCCACGGTGACGCTAATCACGTCGATCGCTCCCGATGGCCACGGACACGTAATGATCGCCAGTTCATTCACATCAGTCTCACTGGAGCCGCCCACGGTTCTAGTGTGCATTGGTCAGCAAACCCGTATCCATGGGCCGCTGCTGGCTGCTCGACGATTCTGCATCAATGTACTCCGCGCAGAACAGGAGGTACTTGCGGTGCACTGCCGTAGCGCCACGGGGACCGACCGTTTCGATCATGAAGCCTGGCGATTTGATGAAGTCAATGGGTTGCCCTATCTGCAAGGGGCGCAGGCTTCGCTGTTCTGTGAGCTGATTGAACACCATGCAGTCGGCACCCACTCGGTAATGCTGGCCAGTGTCGAGCGTGTGCTCACATCTGCATATGCCGATCCACTCGTCTATCTGGATGGCCGCTTCCGGGCCATAGATCCAACCCGTTGAAGATATGCAGCGAAGAATTTCACAACTGCCTCGGCATATCTCTAGACAGCCTGCCGGGTTATGTGGCTGAGACTCTTCGAGCATTAGCCAATGCCCATTCCCCGCTGCCGTCCGATTTCCCACGCCACGCCGCCACCGCTCACCGTCGCGGCAAGTTGCTGCCCCAGTCGCTGTTCAATCACCGGCTTCCACGGCACCAGACTGAACCCCATGCCGTCGTCTAGCATCGCGTAGCGCCCGCTGGCGAGCATGAGGCTGCGCCGGTAGATGCCAGCCACGCGCTGCCCGTCGGTGACGGGCCGATGCGCTAGGCCGATTTCGGCGGCAATATCCTTGGCGGCCTTTGCCAGTTCCCGATTCCGCAGCGTCCCCAGCAAGTTCCGGGCGAGGATCACCCGCTGCCCACGCCGCTGGGCCAGCCCCTGTTCTTCAAGGAAGTCGGCGCGCTGCTGCAAGGCTTCCTTCGTCTCGCCGCCAAAGCCCAGATCGCCCAGCCCCTTGCCGCCACCGATCAACTGCTGGTCCAGCCAGGTCGCGCCGATCACGCGGGCCTGCCGCTCGATGGGCAAGTGCGATTTCAGCTCCACCGCCACGCCGCCCAGGCGCTGTGCGTCGTTCTGGCGGCCACGTTCGGCCAGGTCGTCCGGCACCTTCCATAGTCCATCAGCCACACGTTCCACGATGCCGGCCCGGCGCAGGGCTTCCAGTCGGCGGACATGGGCCGCGACGACCTCCTGCGGGTCGCGGCCGGGCTTGGCTCGGCCTTGCTCGATCGCCAGGTGATGATCGGCGCGGTACAGGCCATCGCTCGCCAGCGCGGCGATGTTCTTGTCGGCCGCCCGCACCTCGTTGGAACCGCGTACCTCCACCACGGCTCCGGTGGGATAGTTCGCCAGCTCGTCGCGGGCGTTCAAAGCGACGTAGTGGGCCTTGCCGTCCACGCCGTCGATGACCAGATAGCCGCGGTCGTGCAGCTCGTCGGCCAGCCCCTTGCCGGCCACGCGGCCGACGATGGTGCGGCCGTCGTCGCCGGGCTCAAACACCGCCTGCTCGCGCGGCTGGCCGCTCATGGCGCGCTGCATGGTGCGGATGATGTCACCACGCTCGCCCAAGGCGCGCAAGGTCTTCTCCGCGTCGGCATGCACGGCCCAGGTGCCGGGCTGCGTCTCGTCAGCCAGGCCCAGGCGCTGCAAGCGTTGGAGTCGGCCGATCAGCAGCAGCCGCTGGCGTTGCAGGCGGGGCTCATTGAAGCGCTCGATCTGCACCCGGCCATCCTCGCCGGCCTCACGCTGCAATGTGCGGTCGAGGCTCGTCCACCGCTCCTGTTCCACCTCGCGCTGCAAGGTCTGCTGGATCTCCAGTTCGGTGCGCGGCCCCAGCCATTCCGTCGCCAGTTCGGCGGCGCGATGGCGGAAGCCGTGGGCGATGTAGTCGCCCGCGATGATGAGGTCTTTGCCGGTGTCGTCGCGCCCGCGCACGATCAGGTGGGTGTGCGGGTTGTCGGTGTTCCAGTGATCGACTGCCACCCAATCCAGCCGCGTCCCCAGATCGGCTTCCATGCGGTTCACAAGATGCCGGGTGTAGGTGCGCAGGTCGTCCAGCTCGGCCCCGTCCTCGGGCGAGACGATGAAGCGGAAATGGTGCCGGTCGTCGTTGGCCCGCTCCTTGAAGGCATCGAGGTCGGCATCGTCAATCTGCGGCCCGTAGGCCCGGCCCGGTTCGCCATCGCGGCCGGCGCCGTCGCGCTCGATGTAGCGCAGGTGCTTGGCGAGCGACTGCGGGCTGGCGTTGCGTTGATTGACCAGTAGGGTCTTGATGGTCACGCGCCGCGACATGGACGTCAGCTTCGCCCCGGCGAAGCGCGCCGCCGTATGGCCGCGCCCCAGGCGCGAGCCGGGCCGCTGGCCGGCGCGTGCGCCGCTGCCGCCGGCTGCGGAATGGCGCATCGAGGACTTGCCGCCGCTGGCCTTGCCCGCCTGCTTGAGTACCTTGGAAACGAAGCTCTGGCCCTGGCCTTTGCCCCGGTTCTTCGGGGCGCTCGGACGCACCCGGAAATCGTCGTCGCGGCGGGCGGTCATGGCTGCGCTCCCTGCAAGCTCTGGCGTGTCCTGTCGTGCGAAGCACGGGGACATGCCTGCATTGGCGCGGGCCTCGCGCCCCAAGCGGCACGGTGGCGAAGCCGCTCCGTGCCGCGCCACCCCCATGTGCAGACAGGCTTTCTACGCGGCCTGGTGCCGCGTCCTTTTGTCTTGCCTTCCGCCTTTGCCCCTCGCTGACGCTCCGGGCAGCGGCGGCCCGGCGGCGCTGCTGCACGAGCAGCCAGCGCGCCGGCGAACGCAAACACGGCCACTGGCCGGGCGCGTTCGAGGCAAGACGCCTGCACGTTGGATGGCTGCGCCGAAGGCAGCGCGAAGTGCGGCGCGGATGCGCTCGCACTGCACGCGCAACGACACAGCGACGGCCAGCAGCACGACACGCCCGATGGCACGATGAGATGCACGGCAGCGTGCAGCGAATCGGCGGCCATCATGGGCGCGACTCCAGCCAGACCGGACGCGCAACGCCGATCACGGCAGCTGCGCTGACCGGCCCGAAGTAGCGGCTGTCGAACGACGCCGGATTGGTGACGCTGAGCAGGAACAGCTCGCCGGGCCGAAGGCGGCGGCACTGCTGCCAGGATGGCAGCGGCCGGCCCCAGCGATCCGCAGACAGCACGGCGGCCGAAGGCACGCCGTCGATGCGAACGCTGCCGCCGACGATGCACACCTCTTGCGGCGCCACTGCGCCCACTCGCTTGAGCAGGGGAATGCGTGTCGGCAGGTAGCCGCGCTGCGCAGCGAGCGCGGCAGCCTCGGCCGGCAGCGGAACCAGCACGATGGTGCCCACGGATAACCGACGTGACAGCGGGCTAGCGCGATGGTCAAGCGGATCGACGCGATACCAGCCGACTGCCACGCTGTCGGACGGGTTGTAGGTCAGGCGCGGCAGTGGATGCACGAAGGACGCCCAGGCCAGCGCAGCGAGGCCGCAGGCGGACAGGCCCGCCAGCACGATGCGAGCGCGCAGGCGCAAGCGAGGACGCGGTGCGGTGCCGGTAGTCGAAACGGCGGTCATGGCAGCGCCCTCCCGATGAGCCAGGCGGAGTGCCGCTCGGCGGTGTATTCGGGCAGCGGCAGGCGCGCAGCGAGCCGGTTGGCGAGCGTGCGCCAGTACGCGGGCGAAACGGCAGCGGGCGCGATGCCCAGCGCCTCGATGGCGTCGATACGCTCCAGCACGGCGCGCACCGATTGCTCACCTTCGGCGTGCAACAGCAAGCGCGCGCCCGGCTGCACGCCGGGGATGCGCTGCTCCTCATCTAGCGGCGTGCAAGCCTGCATCACCATGAGCTGCCAGCGCACGGTGCCGTAGTCGTTGGCCTGCCAGCGAATGCGGCAGAAAACGGCGTTCGGCAGGAACACGGCGAGACTGCGCCAGCGGTCGAACCGGTGCGTGCGCGCGGGTTCGCCGAAGCGCAGATAGAGCTTGAAACGGTGCTCCAGGAAGGCCAGCGAAACGCGCGTTAGCGGCGTTGAAATAGGCCGCGCCGCGTGTGCTGGGAATGGTGGCGCTGGTACAGCCGTGGCCGCACCAGCGGCAGGCAAAGCGGATGCGATCATGGTGTGTTCTCCCTGCGGTGTTCTGGAAACTCGCGCTCCAGCAGGCCGCGCAGCAGTTCGGCCACCGTCACGCCTTGCGTGAAGGCCGATACCTTGATGCGCGCCCGCATGGCGGGCGTGATGTCGAGGGTCAGACGA
This sequence comes from Achromobacter sp. MUI-25009338, assembly GCF_057359325.1. Classification (NCBI taxonomy): domain Bacteria; kingdom Pseudomonadati; phylum Pseudomonadota; class Betaproteobacteria; order Burkholderiales; family Alcaligenaceae; genus Achromobacter; species Achromobacter sp. MUI-25009338. Next base: position 3,418,253 of record NZ_CM170627.1, on the reverse strand, counting down.
GCCGTGTAGAGGTCGCCTTTGCCCAGCGCATCGACGTCACCTTGGCGAATCCACGCTTCGGCGTGCGGATTCGTGGGCGGGCGCGCGCCAATGCCCACGCGCTTGGCTGCGCGTTTGCTGCCGAGTGACGGCTTTGTGGTCATGATGGCCACCGCAGCAGTTCGTCCACCAGCGCGGTGATTTCGCGGGCGGCGGCGCTGTCGGGCGCCAGCTCGCGGGCAAGCCGGCCGGCGGCCACGCTGTCTGCGAAGACGATGCGCTGGCGTACTTCCGAGCGCAGCGCGGGCAGCGGCTGCTCGGCCAGAGCGCCGCGCGCTTCGCGTCCGATCACCGTGGTGCTGACGCGCCGGTTGATGACGAATGCCGCGCGCAGCGCAGGCCGGAACACCTGCGCCTCGCGGATCAGCGCCACCATCTCGGCGCTGGCCCACAGGTCGTAGGGGCTGGGCTGCACGGGGATCAGCACGCGCTCGGCCGCCAGCAGCGCGGAGCGCGCCAAGGCGGCGATGCGCGGCGGGCCGTCGATGACGACGTGATCGGCCCGCCTGGCGAGTTCTGGCGCCTCCTGATGCAATGTTTCGCGAGCGAGGCCCACGGCGCTGAACAGCCGTGGCAAACCTTGCTGGCTGCGGCGCTGCGTCCAGTCCAGCGCGGAGCCTTGCGGGTCGGCGTCCAGCAGTACGACGTGCTGGCCGCGCATCGCCAGCTCACCGGCGATGTGGGTGGCGAGCGTGGTCTTGCCCACGCCGCCTTTCTGGTTGAGCAGCGCGACGATCATGGCCTGACCCTCCACGTTGGAAAGCCCGGCTGTTGCTGCTGTGCGTGGTGCCGCTCGGCGGTTTTCCACCGGCGTGCGGCGCTTCTACTATCAGTTAGATGATTTAAGTTAGGGAAGTTAGAGGGGCCGCAAACCCGCACCGTTATTGGGTTTGCTGGCGATTCGTACTCCTGATAGCACGATAGCCGTACTCCCGATAGCACGATACGCCGTACTCCTGATAGCACGAGCCCATCCACAAGCTGCGCACCGTTTATCCCCGTGCCGTGAACGGCACGGGCCGGAAGGTCAGCAGCTCGGCGCCGTTGTCCGGCATTCGCTCGATGCCCAGGACGTAGCCGGGCATCGACTGCCGAGCGACTAGCGCGCGCAGGTCGTAGGCGAAGTCCGAGAAGCGCGTGGCGCTGCCCGATTTCCGATACAGGTGCCGAAAATCGAATTGCCAGCCGCCCGGTTGGCGCCCGCCGTGCTTGCGCACCAGCCGGTACAGCCATCGCTCGATCCCGCCCGTGAGCCGGAAATACGCCGGGTCGATGGTCAGTACCAGGGCGGCATCCATGACGCCCGCGTAAAACCAGTCCGGCAGGATCAGCTCCAGCCCCAAGGGCGTGCCCTTGGCATCGGCCAGTTCCTTCCATTCGTTGATCCACGAGAAGCGGTGCAGCCGTCTTCCCGTGGTCTCCCGGATGGACGTGGCCACCGTGGTGGATTGCAGGCGATCCAAGGCCGCTTTGAGACGTTGGTAGTCGCGCAGCGACGTACCGCGCCCGATGAAGCGCAGGATCTCGTAAGGCGTGGCCTGCATCAGCCGCGACGGGCGCAAGCCCGCATCGCGCGCTTCCACGATCTGACTGGCCGCCCAGATCAGGATGTCCGCATCCCAAATCGTGGCGATGCCGTGCTCCTGCGTGCCCTCCACGCGGATCGTGATGCCGCTGGCCCGGAAGTCGATCGGCGCGACGCGCCGCGACTTCGCCAGCGAGAAGAACGGAAAGGCCATCAAGTCCTGGCTGTCGCGCGGCGCCATGTCGCCCGGCAAGGCGCGAAACAGATCGAGCTGTTCGCGCTCTGGCACGGGCCGCTGCCGGGACGGCAGCGCAGTGCTGGACATGGCGATGGCCTGCCGCGTGCCGCCGATCAGCGCGCACGGCTGTCGGCCGAGTGGTGCTCGGCGTATTCGGGATCGGAAGTCGTCTCGAAGCTGCGGTCGGCGGCCCAGGCGTCGAGGTCGGCCACGGCGTACATGACGCGCCGGCCGAACTTGCGAAAACGCGGGCCACCGCCGAGTACGCGCTGTTTTTCCAGCGTGCGCGGCGACAGCCGCAGGTAGTCGGCGGCCTCGTCGTTGGTCAGATAACGCTGCGGCTGCGCAGCAGTGGTCGGGGCAGTGGCGGGTGCGGCAGAAGGCCGCAAGGGAGCGGGACGCATAGTGAGAACCTCCGTAGCTTTCAAAGCTCCGGCCGCACAGCGCAACCGGATGGAGGCAGTCTCAGAAAACGAAGCCCTCTTGCTCAGGGTCGTTTTGCGTGGCCATCAAAACGACCCTTCTCAAGCGGCGCAAGCTGTGCTAGGCGGCGATAGCCGCCGCGCATCAGCGCATCGCCGCGCCGCACCAGGCGGCGTACCTTGGAGCGCAGGCCGCCGTCGCTGTACCAACCGGCCGTGGCGTCTACGCCGAACAATCCTTCGGCCACGTCGCGCAAGGACGCGCCCGCCAGGGTCGCGTCGAGCGCCTGCAGGGTGTGCAGCTCCAGTAACGCAGCAGGCGTCGGCCTGGGCCTGGTTCGCGCGGCGCTGGGCGCGTGATCGAGCACAGGCGCGGCAGCGTCGCCGCGATGGGCATAGGCGACAGCCATGCCGTCTTCCAGGCCAAAGGCCAGCGCGTAACGCTGGCAATGGCCGGGGCTGCGCGCGATCAATGCCAGCCGCTTGCCATCGTGGAGCAGGTGCTTGTGGCCGGGAATGTTCCAGAAGTCGAATCTGGCCGCGTCAGGCGGCGGATCAGCATCGGGATAGAGTTGCACCACGGCCGCATGGCCGGGCAGCCAGGCCGGATGCGCGTCACGCGCATCCAGCGCCGGGTCTTCCAGCAGGCGCAGGCCCCAGCGATACGCAGCATCGGGGCGGCGCGCACGGCGCACCCAGTCAAGCCGGTAATCAGGATGCCTACGCAAGTACTCCCAGGCCAGCGCCAGCGCATCCAGCCACAAGATGTAGAGGTAAGCCGCCGTGGGATACCAGTGAGCGACGTGATGAGGATTGACCATGACCGTAGCTCCTGTCGAACAGCAGGAACGTCGCCACGGCGTCAGACATGCAGGAGCCTTAAATCAAGGTAGAAATCCGGTTAAGCTGTATCTGTTGGTGTCAAGGCTAATTGGCTCCGGCGTATTGCGAAATCCGTCCGAATGCGACGGCCGCCCGACTTAGAAATGTCATGCGGCACGGAATACCGTGCCGCAACTCCCGCAAAGGATCGTGGCTGTTTTTCGCATGAGGGCACTGCTTCGGTGCAAGAGTGCGGATTCAGACTTTGCGGGTCTGGAGCAAGACCGAAATAGCCTTAATACGCCCGGCTTGGGTGCGAATGGCTCAATCGACGACAGAGCGGTTTTCCTGCGCCAGCCGCAGGTATTCCGACAGCGGGCGCACCGCCTGGAAGTACAAATCCCGCGCTACGGGCTGCTTGTTCGGGCCGACGATGGAGGCCAGGTCGGACAGCTTGATGTGACCCAGCTCGGGCATACCGATGCCCACGTCCATGACGCCCCAAGCTGTATCGCCGTCGGCAGGATCGAGCGATGCCAGCAGCCAGATCGCGTGGGCGTCGGGAGTGAATAGCCGCACGACCGGCAACGGGTCGTATGGTTCACCGGCGGCGACCCGCCGCCCGTTCTCCAGCAGCGCGGCGCGCTGCTCCTCGGTGACGAGGGGAGCCTTCATCGAGGTGCTCCTGTTCCAACATGGCATGTCGGTTTTGCGTTTCCACGCGAAAGCGTGGATGCGTATTCCACGAAAGCCGTGGAAACACGAAAGCGCAAAAGCTCAATTGTAGAAATCTGCAAAGGCACGTTGGCGGTTTCCCGGTTTCACCGGAATCCGCAGAAGCGGATTTCCGTAAAAGAACGAAAAAGGGCCAAAAGCATGAATGAGTTAAAGATAACGTGGTTTTAATTGTGCTGCGAATTGACGCTTCTGTCCATGCAGAAGCGACCCATTCAGCGTGGCCGACCAGCCGGCGCCACCACCTTCGACGCCGAGTTGGCGCAAGCCTTCGGCGCGGCGGTGCGCGCGTTGCGGACGGAGCGCGGCATCGCGCAGGAGTCGCTGGCGAACCTCGCCGGCATCGAGCGTTCGCACATGGGCAAGGTCGAGCGTGGCGAGCACATGCCCACGCTGGCGATCATCTTCAAGATCGCCAGTGCGCTCGAATGCAGCACGGCAGTGCTGATGAGCAGGACAGAAGAGCTACTGGCAGTAGCCAGGTCGTAGTCGCCGAAGCGCTGCGTTTCGGTCGGGAGGATTCATGAAAACATGTTGGCTTTGCCCCAATCCCTTGGAGGGCGATCACCGAACGGGTGAGCACATCATTCCCAGCTCAATAGGTGGGCGCAAGGAAGTCCACGACTTCATCTGCAGGAGCTGCAATAGCACGCGGGGCGTTGCATGGGAGGCGGAACTCGCAAAGCAGTTCCTCTGGTTTTCGAGTGCAGCCGGAGTCAAACGCGGGCGAGGCGGCACGCATCCAGACTTCAAAGTGCAAACTGCGTCAGGAGAAAAGCTACGGCTTCGGGCTGACTCTGTATTGGTGCTTGATGGGCATGATATATCGACCCAAGAGTCAGACAACAGGATAGAAGTCGCCATTCGAGCAAATGATTCAAGAACTATAAAGAACTTGCTCAAAAAGATTGCTGTCGATCACCCGGAATTCGATTTCAAGAACGCCACCACCCGCTCGGAGCAAGTAGACAATTACTTGGACGAACCGCTCTGCATGAATTTCCGCTATGGCGGCCCGGCAGCCGGAAGGTCTATGGTCAAGTCGTGCCTGGCCCTCTTGTCGGAGGTTGATCATATTGAAAAAAGCAACTGCGCTCGGGCACTGGCTTACCTCTTAGACCCGAGCCCTGAGGCTCCAAACCCCTTTTACTTTTTCTTCGATGCGGATCTGATTGAGAACCGACCGCAGGATCACCTTTTCCACTGTGTTTCCGTGGTTGCTCAGCCACAGGAAGGTCGAATCCTCGGATATGTAGAACTCTTCAATTTTGCAAGGCTCCTTATCCTTATCAGCGATGAGTACAGCGGCCCGGCTTTTCAAGAGACCTATGCCATTGATCCCGTCGAGGGGAAAACGCTGGATTTATCCGTTGATTTCAGCCTCGTAGGCCGCTTGGATGACTTGCCAAAAATAGCGAGCGAGGCACCAAAGATGTACCTTGAGGCTTTTCAGCACACCGGGAAGATCGTTCAGGCTCTTAACGATGATCGAGTCAGAACGCTGGCCATATCGAGGGCCAGTGAGGGTGCGTTAAAAACACTGGGCTTAGCCCCGTCGGCGGAAGAGGTACCCCCCGAATTGAAAGACGAATGGATTCGCCTATTCATGCTGAATCTCAAGCCATACATCGAATCAACAATTAAAAGGGCAGCGCCATAACGCAGCTCGCTCCCCCGGGAGCAAGCGAAGCGCGCAGCGCCGCAGGCGCGAAGGCGTGAGGGATTGAAGCCGAATGGCCGTGACGGCAACGACGGCGCGGGGCGTAGCCCGTAAAGCCCGGCGGCGCATCGCGCCGACACGCCATGCCCTGGCCGTAACCGCAGACACTGCTCCCAGTCTGGAAGACGTAACCTGCAATGGACGCTGCCTGCCGCTGCCTCGTTCGGGACGAACGAACAGCGCAGCGCCCCGCCATGTGACGGGGCGCAGTGGGCGGCTGTCAGGCCGCCTGGGGCTTGCTGCGCGACCAGATCAGGTCGTGCGTGCCGTCCTCGCCTTCGATTAGGCGGGCGTAGACCGTGGCCGGGAACGAAGGATCGTCGAGGGTCACGGAGATGTACTCCCGCCCGGCCTCGCTGGTCTTCTTCCACGCCGCGCCGATGTCATGGCTGGCTGCCTGCAGGCGGAAGTCCGGGGCCTTCTCGTTGTCCCCCTTGTCGTTGGGCACCAGCTTGACCTTGACGTTGAGCGTCAGGGTGCGAAGCGTGCCGGTGAAGCCGTCTTTGTCTGCGGTGAAGCTGCCGATGTTGGCCATGATGAAACTCCTTTTGGTGGAACAAGGTTCGCGCCCATCGCGTCCTTGTTGTGATCCGGCCGGCGGGGGACGGGCGGGCCGCACCGCTTGCGGTCGAAACGCAGTGGAGAGCCGGAAGGCGAAAAGAATTTGGCCCGCGAGGAATCTGCGCAGCAGAGGGGAAATTGTTTTCGCTGGACGGTTGCAGCCATGAAGCCCGAGGCGCAGCCGCGCCACCGCCAGGATTCACAACAACACAAGGACGCCTTGGGCCGAACCACCCCCAATTCGAAGGGAGACAGGGCCGACTCGGCATCCCCGCCCGAAGGCTGTTCCGGCTCGCCCTCTGACGCGGGCCAGGTCAACACCCCAACGACAGGCGAGAACGCCCCTGCCGCACCTTGCGGCGCCGCTCTTGAGGCGTGGCGTGGAAGCTCCATGGCGATGTCGGGCGGGATGCCCGTGAACCGTCCTTCGTGACGTGATGGGCGAGAACCGCCAGCGTTGAGGACGGCACGCATCTGCACAACCTGCCGCAGCAAGCATCAGCGTGTTCGCCAACGCACCGTCCATTGCGAAGAGGCGCTGATCGTGCCGATCCGGCGCAGCCGGTTCGGCAGCATCGAGGGGCGCCAAGCTGCGCGCGGCGGGGATAGCCCGTAGGGCTTTCCCCTAGAGGCAAGCGCAGCGCGCAGCACCGCAGGCGCGAAGGCGTGAGGGATTGAAGCCGAATGGCCGTGACGGCGAAGTCGGCACGGGGCGCAGCCCGAAAGCCCGGTGGCGCATCGCGCCTACACGCACAGGCCCATATCACCTACTTCCCACTATAAACAAGCTACGCTCTACCCTGCTTACACCTCTCAGAACCAGATTCATATGACCCAAGATGAGTTCATCGACACATTGGAGCGGTATTCAGCCGCCCTGAGCGCAATGCTTGGGCGATTTACCAAGTCTCACAGTGGCATCTATATGGCCCAAGGAGATGAAGGCAGGTATAGGGAAATCGGGGTCGAACTCATCGACCTTTTTCGGGATGAAGTCGTTGACGGATTGCATCATGCGAAGATCGTCGCAGACTACTTCAACGACAGCACCAATACCTATATCGGCACGCCGTCATACCGGGGCGTGGAAAATGTCAGAGGAGTAGTCAACGCCATGCTTGCACGGGTAAGGAGAAGTCCTGCCTGCCTTAGAAGCGCCCAACTTTCTCCGGGGAAAGTCACAGCACCCGAAAGGGTCGAAGCGCTCTATCGGATAGGAGAGCGCTTTCATCAGGTCGCAAAGCAACTACGTGTTCGGCGTCAAGACCGACCGACTCTGGACATCGGTGATGAATACGACGTGCAGGATCTGTTCCACGCGCTCTTGAGAATCCCCTTCGACGATGTGCGACCGGAAGAATGGACGCCCAGCTACGCTGGCGGCGCGTCCAGAATGGACTTCTTGCTTCCCGAGATTGAAGCCGTGGTGGAGATTAAGAAATCACGGCCAGGACTCGGTGCCAGAGAGTTGGGCGAGCAACTCATCGTAGATATTGCGAAATACAAGAGGCACCCAAACTGCCGCACGCTTTTCTGCTTCGTATATGACCCGGATGGCCGAATCCATAACCCGCGCGGAATCGAAAACGACCTGAATGCAGAGCAGGACGAACTCAAGGTCAGAGTCTTGATCGCGCCATGAAGCATCCTCACCGGGCGCGGCCACTGCCGCGCCCGGATTTTGCGTTTCACCGCGCCCAGGACGGAACGACCTGGGCGCGGTGCTGAACGCGGTTATTCCTTCGTCTCGATGATCCACCACACGGCGCGCGCCAAAGCGCGGCCCGTGATGGGATGAATGTCGGTGAGGTCTGCGCGGGCCGTCCAGCCCGAGGGCGGGCGGTAGCCGCGCACATCGCCCTCGCCGTGCCAGCTGCGGGCGCGCACCGTGCTGGGGGCGTAGATCGCCGCCATGCGCGGGCGGCTGGTGGTGGTACGGGTCATAGGGAGTCTCCTTCCAGCAATGCGCCCCGGTCGGAACCGGGGCGCTTACCTGTGATGCAGGGTCAAGCGGCCAGCGCCTCGGCGGGCTCATCCGCCATTGACTCGGCATCCTCCGGCGCGTCCTGCTCCGGTCCTGCCTCCTGCGCGCTTTCCTTCACTGCCTGCTGCGGGCCTTCGGCCTTGAAGATGGCGGGCATCCAGCCCGTACCGTTCACCAGCCGCTCGGCCTCGCTGGCAATGTCAGCCTTCTTGAGCTTCGCCAGCCGGGTTACGTGCTGCGGCGCGTACTCGCCCACCGCATCCAGAGTCATGGCCTTGGAAACGTGCTTGAAGTAGCCCTCTGCGGTCGGCTGCCACCATGCGGCCATGTCGAGGCCCGCGGCCTGCGCCAGTTCCTCGCCGGGCTGGTGCGGCACGGCGCGAGGCGTCACCACGTCCACCGTGGAAGCCACGCACACGGCTAGCAGCCGTACCAGTTCGTCTTGCGGCTTCGCCAGCAGCGCAGCGAACAGTTCGGCGCTGTCCTCCGGCAAGGCTTCGCCCGCCGCCTGTTGCAGTTCGCGCAGCGCCACAGCGGCGAGCGATTCCGGCCAGTCCGGGGCCATGCCTTCCAGCCGATCTTGCACTTTCAGGCCCACGCCCAGCGGCAGAGAATCACGGCTGCGACCGTAGCGGCTTTCCTGCAAGACGGTCTGCACCATGCCATGCACCACAGCGGCCAGCGCCACCTGCGGATGCCGGGCTACCTCGATTTGCAGCGCAGCGGTGCGGTGAGCGCTCAGGCGCTGGGCCAGCCGGTCGGAAATCGCTGCGGCCTTGGGCTGCTCGTCTTCCTCGCCTTCGTCATCGTTCGCGGTGTCCGGGTCGCTGAAGCCTTGGCGCAGCTTCTCCAGCGTGCGCAGCGCCTTTGCTTCGGCCTCGCGCAGCAGCCCTCGATGAATCACGGCCTCGCCGTTGCGGTCGATGGTCACGATGGCACCGGCTGCGGCCTTCACGTTCGCGCCGTAGTCCTGCAAACCATCTTCCAACGCCTGCAACTGCTCGCCCAGGGTTTCGCCTTCCTCCTGCAAGGCATCGGCCTTTTCCTCGTCGTCGGCGTCCATCGCGGCGTCCACGGCTTCACCGATGGCCCGCATTTTCTCTTGCAGCTTTTCGATGCGCTGCGCTTCGCGCTTGTTCGGCTCGCGCCGTTCCCTCGGCGCACGCTGGAAGGCGTGCAGGTCGGCATGGGTCACGCCCGGCGTGGCATCCACCCACGCCCAACCCTCGGCGCGGATAGCGGCGGCAATACCTGCCAGCTTGTCTTGCGCCAGCCGTTCCAGCAGCGCGGCATCGTTGAGGTACACGCCCGCATCGCCTTCCGCGAACAGGTCACGGCGGATGCCACCGCCTGCGGCTTCGTAGGTGTCCAGTCCGACGAAGCGCACCAGCGGATGCCGGTAAGCGTCGATTTCCCTTTCGGTCAGGCGTTCGCGCAAGTGCGAGGGATGCCGCTGCCACTGTGGGGCATCGTAGAACGCGGCTTCCTGCATGGTGTGGTCGTCGGTGATGGCAAGGGCCATCAACTGGTCAAGGCTCACGGCATCGGCGCGATAGTCGGCCATGAGGCGGGGCGAGACGTTCGCCAGCTTCAAGCGGCGCTGCACCACCAGCGGCGTAACGGAGAAATCCGCCGCAATGTCCTCGATGGGTCGGCCTTCGGCCACCAGCGCGGCGAATGCCTCGAACTGGTCTGCCGGGTGCATGGCTTCGCGCTGCACGTTCTCGGTCAGGCTGGCCGTGCGGGCCGTGCCATCGGCCACCTGCAAGCAAGGCACGTCCCAATCCTTGGCGATGCGGTGCTTTTTTGCCAGCAGCTTCAACGCGGCGAGGCGACGGCCACCGGCCACGACTTCGTAATGCTCGCCATCGGCGGATGCAATCACGATGAGGTTTTGCAGCAGGCCCACGCGCTGGATGCTCGCGGCCAGTTCAGGGATGGACATGCGCGGGGTCTTGCGCACGTTGCGGCCCGTGGGGCGCAGCACCAGCCGCGACAGCGGCACCAGGATCATGTGCTTGCTCGGGTCGGCGGCTTGCAGCACGTTCGCGGCGCTGCTGGCTGCGGTGTTGACGGCGTGGGCTTCGGTGTAGGTGATAGCGTTCATGATGTATCTCCAATCGAGTGAAACAAGGGAATGGAGGGGAAACGGCCCCTCCGGGGGGGGAACGGTCAAGCCTTGAGAGCGCGCATGCCATCGGCCAGCAGCCACAGGGCGCGGTTCAGGCGAATGTCGGAATCAATGCCCTGCACGGGGCGGGTACTCTGGCGGCGTCCATTGCTGCTGCGGCCATGCAATCCGCCCTTGGTCAAGTTCTCCTGCGTGCGGTTGAACACGCTCCACAGGTCAGGGCGGCGGTCATCGAACCGGCGCGGCATCAGGATTTGCGATTCGGTGATGGGCGCGGGCTTGTCCGGGTCGTCGTACTTCAACGCCAGCGCAGCACGGGCGAACACGTCGGATTCGCCATCGTCCAACGTGATGCTGCGCATCAGGTCGCGCGATTCCTTCACGCGCTCGAAACCGCTCAACACCTCGAAAGCGCCTTCGATGACGGAACCGGCCACGTCGCCTTTGTGGGGTACGCGCACGTCCGCCACGGTGTCGCCGCAGACAAGGCCATTGCTGCAAACGAAACGGAACATCCCGGCCAGCATCTGATAGCTGCTGGTGCCGTCGTGCGAGTTCAGCAGCACGATTTCGTTCGCCTCCGCGCCGTTGATCTGGCTGGCGTGGCGCAGGCGCAGCATGTGTTTCGTGTGCTCGCGCTTGCCTTCATCGCGCACGCGGGTCTGCGTCACCATGAAGGGTTGAAACCCCTCCTTGCGAAGCTCGGTCAGTACGGCGGCCGTGGGGATATAGGCGTACCGCTCGGAACGGCTTTGGTGCGGGGCATCCGCGAAGATGGACGGGGCCACCCTGCGAATCTGGTCATCGGACAGCGGGTAGTCGCTGCGCAGTGCTGGGGAGTGGGAGGCAAAACGGGTTGCAAGCATGTCGTTCTCCTGAACAAAAAGGCTGTTGAAGAAAACCGCACACCGGATTCCTAGATTCGGAGCCCAGCCTTTCGGCTGTTCGGTGCGGTCGGCACGAGGAACCCGGTTGGCCCTGTTGCCACCGTCTTTCCTGAGTTCATCGCCCGCGACGAAAGGGAGCCCGTGGACGGGGGCCGTCAAGGAGACAAGCGCAGGGTTGGTGCGGCCCGCAGGCGCAGCCGAGGACACGGCCCTGCGCGCCTTGACGGCACACGGACGCGGGCTACAGTCGCGGACAAGGTGATGGAGTCAGGAAAGACGGCTGGACATGGCAACGGCCCTCCCTCTGTGCCGAACCGCACGGCAAGCGCAAGCGCGCAGGCCCGAAGCTGGAAGCCGGGCCGGAGGCGTCAGGGATGCGGAAGGCTGGCGAATGCCAGTCCCGTTAGGGATGAGCGAACAGCGAACCTGAAGCAGCGTGGTCCGCGAAGCGGAGACGCAAGGATGTCTCCAAATGTTAAGAATTTCTGATAAATTGCATGTTTGGTATGGGTAGATGACCAAAAATCATCTGGTTTACCTTGACGCAAAATATTGCTAATACACAAAAGTAGTGTGAGGAAAAATTAAAATCCACACATCATTTAACTCTAAATTTAAAAATTAAGACGGGGTGTCGATGAGCATTCTTAGTGAAAAAGAAGCAGAAGGTCTCACCATTGAGCGAATGATCTTCCACGTTGTCGATCCTGCGTCGGAATCCCCCGTTTTTTTAGCAGAAGTTAAACCACCGCAATGCGTGGATTTCTTCGTTGAGCGAGTTAAAGAGACTCTTCGTGGAGCCGCCTATGAGTTTCTTCCTGGCGCAGGAATTCCAAGCCTCCTTTATCGAGCTTTGCCTAGCCAAAAAGCAAAAGATGGATTTATAAAAGCCTCGCACGATCTGGCAGCTAGATTCAAAGAGAAAGTAAAGCAGGACAAACGACTTGCGCCCGGCGTTCTGATGCTCTTTGTCCTCAAAACGGAAGGGGATACTCGATTTGTTGCCGTCATCAAATACGAGCATCAGCAGGTCGTATCTTATTCCTACATTAAAGATGCAGAAGGTAATCTGATCTTAGATGGGGATGGAAACCCTGTTCCTGATTTGCAGACGCTTGTCGAAACATTTACGAAGGATCGTAAGGCCATGCAAAAATCTGCCGTCATACGATTTCATAAAAATGAAAATATCGAATCAGGCGGGGACTTTCAATCATCAATCGTGGTAATTGACCATTCGTCCGGGCGCTATCGCGATGCCACTCAGCATTTTGCCAATTTCCTGGATATACGCCGTGCGCTTGAGCCGGTCGAGCTGACCAAGCGCCTCGAAGATGCGGCAGTCGAGTCAATCAAGGCGCACAAAAGTGAGGTTCCTCCCGAAGTTGCGAAAGCGCCTAAGCGGTTCGTACGTGCAGCCATGTCAAGGCTTGAAGGTTTTGACTTTGAAAAGCCAGAGGAGTTTCTTGGTGCCGTATTGCAAGGTGTGGCTCCAGAGGCTGCAATTTTAAAAACCTTCAAGAGCAAACTCGCCAATAAGAACATAAGCACAGAAGCATTCAAATTTGAGGGGGCTACTCCACCACCAGCTGAGTACCGGCGGGTTGTCACAAATGAAGGGATAACTCTCTTATTTAGCGCCGGGCACGAAGAAAACAAGAATGTAGAGATAAAAACAGAGGGAAATGGAGGCGTTGAAATAACCATACGATCCACCGGCTTGGAACGGAACGATGAACTCGAAAAAATGCCTCGCATCCCTGATTGATGCTTTAGGAGAGCATGTCAACATCCGCGAAACCATCGATCAAATCGACATTTCCGGGCATGTCTCTTCTGAAAAATCGGGCGATTTCAAGCGAGCCTTCGATGATTTCTCAGGAAAGAAATCGGAAGCTTGGTCGATTTCCATCCGTGATGGCGAGTTTTCCGAGATCTCAATAGATGCTGTTGCAAATGAGGATGTCACCCTTGTAATCAAGAAGCCAGTAGGCGGAAGGGTTTTCTTTGCGTCGCAAGCAGGATTTTCAGCGGCCTTGGAGGACAAGGCATTGACCTTAGCCAGCGAGCTATTGGTACTAAATTTTTTTACTGGATTCAAGACCAAGGGGTTTTCTGTCCTTTCTTGGGATGGCGAGCCATTACCTGGCTTGCCACCCTTGGAACCCAATTCAGATGCAATCGACCCCAGAAAAGGTGTAGTGCGCGATTTGACCGGCGCCACTGTTCCGGCAGACCCTTATCGCTGGATATTAATAGGCGATGATGGCAGTGGTGAACCGTGGAATATATGGAAGGCGCTGGCAGCTAAAAATCTGGCAACGCTACTTGTTTCAGATGTGTGGAAAGAAGATACAATAAAGGTATCTCTCAATGGCGCAAGAAAACGTACTTTCTATCTTGGGGAAAAGTGCCAGGATGACAACGCCTATGCAAAAATATGCCAGGCAGCCGACTGGATACTCGTAAAGCAGGACACAGAAGCCCGGCATGAAGTTCTTGTGCGGCGTCTTTCTGCGATTGTCAGGGACTCTCAATCCAATGGGAACTTGGAGTGGCTAACCGTATTACCCGAATCTCTGCAGGAAGCGCTTGATGGGGCTCGGCTTGATCATCGCGCCTATGTGAGATCAAAGTCAGCAGAAACAGTAAAAGCTATGGCCGACCTTAGGAAGGCGGTTGGAGAAGATGTTTCGCGTATCGTGGATCGTGTTCATCGACTTTCTACGGGTTTTGTGATAGGTCTCGCAGCATTGGCAACGGGGCTAGGCGTGCGCCTGACATTGCTGTCCTCTCAGAAAAACACCTGGGCAGTTGCCGGGATAATATTCTGCTTTGTTTTATTGGCCATTACATGGGCTAGCATAATTATTCAACGTCATGTTAGCTCTAAGTCATTGGTAAATGAGCTGCTCAACATGAGACGTTGGCATAAGAATATTCATATAGCGCTAACCCGCTCAGACTATCGAGAGCTGGCATTGCATCCAGTTTTGGATGCCATTCGTTTGTACAAGAAAACAGCAAAAATCACCATTAAGGGAATGATTGCTGCCTCATTTATTTTTATCGCTCTGTTTGTTGTTGCTCCATTTTTTCACCCAGGCAATAAATCTGTTGGAGTTGGCGATGAAAATGAAAGTGCGCAACCATCATCTGCCGCCATTGTTGATCAATCGATTTTAAAATCTAGCCCCCTGCCGAAAGATGGCGTAACTGTTGAAATTGCTCCATCCAAAAAGCAAGAATCAAATCCTAAAAATGACAAAACCGTACAAGATACGAGTCCTCTTAATGATGTGAAGAACAACTCTTCGCAGCAGGAGCTTGAGGTTGGAGAAAAGCAGTCGAAGCCAGCTCACAGCAAGCCTCGTTCGGCAAACGACACAGTTGCTGCCCCAGCCACGAAGATGTGATCCAGTGCTGTGCGAACGCCAACTGTCGGGCGCTTTCTTGATTCGCTGGTTCAGCAATATGTCGGCACTGTCCAACTCAGGATTCCTGCTCAGGTGGTTGTGCGCTTGAATGACCGCCGCCGCATTGAGCCGCAGCACCTCCTTGACCACTTCACGCGGATACACCCATGCTCGATGGCATGACGTAGGCTTCCTGAATCTGGTCAGCCGTCGCGCCGACAGTTCTGGCCTTGGGAATCGGGCTCTATCAGTGCAGCACCGAACGATGAAAAGGACGGTTGCGTCATGGTCGTGCTCCGGTTATTCGGGCGGAATTGCCCAGAACCGTGGCCAGTACGGCGCAGCGTAAGCAATCAGCTATTCGGCTACCTGATGATTTTTGGCATCGCGTGGTTACGACTCTGCGGCCGACGTTTCATGATCGCGGCGTAAATCGGACACCACTGCGATCAGCCGGTTGATCGGCTCGGCCAATCGCTTGGGCAGCACACGGTGTTGGGTATGGATACCCTGCTCGGCAATCCAGCGATGGGCGATCCAGACATCCTCCTCTGGATCGTTGTTGTTCACGCCGTTGCAATACTTGTAGCCGACAAGTGCATCGGCATGGGAAAGCAGCAGTCGCGCCATCGTCATATGAAAACGATGGGCCTGAAGATCCGCAGTGTTTCGAGGGCGAGGAAGAGTCAAACGCAGGCACCGCTGGCTATTGAAGTCCTTCCAATCAGGCCCGGCAACTTCCCCTGCGCGCTCCAGCATCTTGCGTGATTGTTCACTTTTTCCGTTGACCAACGCGACCGCAACAGCTCCCTTCGGGTATTCCAGCCTTTCCGCCAGCAAGTTCATCCAGTGCGCCAGCTTTTGCAAGGTTGCATCATCTGCGAACACTAGGAACTGGTGACGTTGCTCGTCATCGAGGAATGCTGGCAACTGGGCGTAGAGGGGGTACAGCAGGTCATGGAGATAGATGTACGTTTGCCGGCGCCCTTGTTCGTGGCTGCGCGTGGTGGCGGTCAATGCCTGCTGCGCCCATTCTGGCGTCAACTCGTCGATCGACATTTCCGTGATGTCGATGGAGATGAGCGGGAACCCCAGCGACTTACCGATCAGTGCCTTACGTCCGTCGAAGGCATGGCCAAGCTCGATTTCCACGCCACCCAAAACCATTGGCTCCGCTTGGACAGGCGGCCCAAGCACCGCAACATCGAGCCGGAATCGGCTGCCGAAGGGTGTATCCAATGGATGCTCGGTCGCTACACGATCAGCGCCGAGCAATAGGTTACCTTCCAGCGGGTAGTCTGATGCATCCGCATCCTTGAACCACCACGGCATGGCAAGCCGGGCATCCAGACGCCGACCAAGCTCTGCCGCGATCAACTCTTTTGCGCGCCGATGCTCTTGGCTTTCCTGTACGGCCCGCTGCCGGTTGGTTTCTTCGTCATCAAAGTGCGCCCTGAGGTCGTAGATGCGATCAACGGGCAATTGCCGGAAATGGGAGCGCCGACGCAGCTTTCCATCTTCAAAGATAGGGCTGACCCACGTCACCATTTGCCGCAAAGCATCGGGAGACACCAACGGCCATAACTTGCGCGCATGTTCCCGGCTGCGAACATCGCGCGCCACAATCCGGGTCTGAAACAGGCCCTTGCGGGAGAAAACGACTACGGCTTCATCCATGCGTGGCAGTCACCAGTGCGGGGCACTAGATGATGGCTTGCAAGCCCTTGTCGGCGATGATGTTCAGCAGTTTGAGCGCCGGGCCGGCCGGGTGGGTATCGCCTTGCTCCCATTTGCGCACCGTCGAAGCTGTCGTGTGCAGATGCAGCGCAAACACCGGCTGGCTGAACTTCAGTTCTTCGCGCAGGTGTTTGATGTCGGCAGCACTGAACTCCCGCACTGGCGGCGGGCAGATGGCATCGAACTCGCGCATCGTTACCTTGCCGATTGCGCCAGCGTCATGCAGCGCAGCCAAGTCGCCGCGCAGGGATTCAATGAGCTTGCTCGTCACAACACACCTCCAGTAGAACGCCGGACTCCAGCGCTTTCGCCAAGTTCTCTGCCGACAGTTCCAGAAACACCTTGCCAGCGAACTGCAACGCCTTCCTTTCGTCCTGAGTGATATTCGCCTTGTTGCTCTTGGGGAACCCATGCAGGAACACATAGCTGCTGCCGATCCGTGCCGACAGCAGCGTCCGATAGCCGCCGCTTTTGCCGCCACCAGGGCGCGCTACCCGCTTCTTGTAGAGAAAGCCGCCCAGGTCAGCATCAACCAGACCGGCCTCCATCTCCTGGACTGCTTTGCACAAAGCGGCGTCAGGTAGCCTTTCGCTGGCCTGCCACCGTGCAAAGTCCCTGCGTTTGAAGACGGTCATATTTGGCACTCCCGAAAACTATACCCGAAACGGGCATGGTTTGCCAGTTCAACTTTCGGCTTTCTCGGCGTTGGGGAGGATTCGCCAGACAATGTCTGGCGGATTGGCTTGTCGTCCATATACAGAAGCATTTCGCTGTTCATGCTGCGGCCTCCTGCGACTGGCGCTGCCCTGCGCCGGTGATGGCCTGACGCCGGCTGGCCACCAGTTCGGCCGCCTCGCGTACTGGCTTGTCTTCTGTGTGGACGTAGTGCATGAACATCGCTACGGTCTTGTGTCCTGTCAGTCTCATCCCTACCTTGGTCGGCACGCCCGAATTGGCAATGTCGGTGGTCGAACGGTGGCGAATACCATGCGTGCCGACGTGCGGCACGCCGGCGGCCTTGAGCGCCCGGCACCAGCCGCCGTAGTGCTCGCCAAAGGTCAGGTGCTTGTCCGGGTCGTTTGGCGACGGCAGGACATACGGGCAGCCTTCCCGGCGCGGCGCCGTCGAGAGCAGCCGATAGGCTTCCGCGCTCATGGGCTTGGACATGCCGCCAGTCTTGCTGTCGGGCCAAACCACACGGCGGTTCTCGAAGTCCAGCCAAGCCCATTCGAGTGGGCAGATTTCGGAGCGCCGGGCGGCAAACTCGAATTGCAGCCGGATCGCCAGGGGGATGACGTAGTTCTCCAGCCCTTCGGCCTCCAACTTGTCCAGGTGGCGGTAGATCAGCGCCAATTCGCCATCCACGATGAGCCGGGTTTCCTTGCCCGGCGGGAACATCGGGACATGCCGGCACGGGTTCGTGCCGTCCGGGCGGTAGCCCCACACTTCGGCCAGATTGAACATCTTGCGCAGTACGCCGAATGCCTTATTTGCCTCGGTCGGCTTGTACGAGAGCTTTTCCATCAGCCCGGCAATGTCGGGGCGCTTCACATCAAGCACCTTCTTGCGGCCCAGCAATGGGATGATGCAGCGGTCGATGACGCCCTGATAGCCTTCCTGCGTGCTGGGCTTGTTGCGCTTCTTGGAGTAGTCCTCCATGAACTTCTTGCACAACTCCGCGATGGTGGGGGCCTTGCGCGCCTCGGTTTTGGCGCCGCCGGGATCGCCGCCTCGGCGAACCTCGGCCAGCCAGTCCTGCGCCATGACGCGGGCCTGCTCGACGGTCAGTTCTCCGAACAGACCCAAGGCGGGCTTGCGGCGCTCGCCCGCGTTCGTGCGGTACTGGAGCATGAACACCCGGCGACCCGCCGGGGTGATCTTGCACAGGAAGCCGGGCACCACGGTGTCCCGCAGTTCGACGGCCTGCGCCTGGGGTTGTGCCGCCTCTACGGCGGTCTTGGTGAGCTTGATCTTGGCCATGATGACTCCTTGGAACGACCCGATTCCAAGAGCCACATAGGAGCGGCGCGAGGGTAAGCCGGGTCAGGTTTCAGAAAGCACCGGCATATGATGGACGCGCGTAAGTTATTGATAAACCTGCTGTATCCAGCTTCAGCGCAGTCCAGCGAAGTGCCGGGCTGGAGTCATCGTGAAATAAAAAAAGCCATCCGACGAACGGATGGCCCAAAGAGGAGACGCCCCGACTCTGCTCAGTTGGGGCTGTCCATGACCTGCTTAGAAGCGATGGCGGATGCCGACGCCGACCGTGGTCATCTTGTCGCCCTTGATGAAGGCTGCGCCGTCGGCGTAGGAGGCCAGGGCGTACAGATCGGTCCGCTTGGACAGGTCGTACGTGTAGCCCAGGCTGTACACGTCCATGGCGTACAGGTTCTTGTTCGGATCGGCGCGTTGCCACGACGCGAACACCTTGCTGGCGCCGCCGATCGGCGCGCTCAGGCCGACCATGTACGAGTTGATGCGCAGGCCGTCCCAGGTGAAGCGGTCGTTGGTATAGCCGATGCCGCGGGCGATGCCGCCGGACTGCTGGCGGCCGCCCATCAGCGCGAAGTCCTGGCCGGCGAAGACGCCGTCTTCGGAACGGCCGTAGGCCAGCGCCAGCTTGACCACTTCGAAGTCGTACGCGCCGCCGATGATGAACTGCTGCGGCTGCGGCTGGTTGGGCTTGCGGTACTGCACGTCATACGTCAGCGCCACGTTCAGCGGGCCGTTGTCGTAGCGCACGCCAGCGGTCCAGGCGCGGTTGTTTTCCTTGGTCTTGAAGCCGGTGGGGCCTTCGACGTCATCGGTCGAGAACGAGTAGCCCACGCCAGCCTGGAAGCCGCCCCAGCTCGGGGTCTGGTACATGACCATGTTGTCGTAGCGGACCGTGTTGGCCGCGCTGAACGCCATGCCCATATTGGCGTTCAGGTAGTCCAGCGAGAACGGATCGATGCCGCGGAAGTACTTGGACGCGATGTTGGTCTGGCGGCCCAGTTCGAGCAGACCCCATTCGGTGTGGCTCAGGCCGATGGTGGCCTGACGGCCGAACATGCGGCCGCCTTGCGAACGGTTGCCGTTGTTGGCGGTAAAGCCGCTTTCCAGCGTGAAGACCGCCGACAGGCCGTCGCCCAGG
Organism: Achromobacter sp. MUI-25009338; assembly: GCF_057359325.1. Classification (NCBI taxonomy): domain Bacteria; kingdom Pseudomonadati; phylum Pseudomonadota; class Betaproteobacteria; order Burkholderiales; family Alcaligenaceae; genus Achromobacter; species Achromobacter sp. MUI-25009338. Next base: position 3,398,903 of record NZ_CM170627.1, on the reverse strand, counting down.
TCTTCGACGCCGCGCAGGCCCCAGCGCGAGCCATTGTTCTGGATGCCGTCGGACATGCCGATGCGGGAACGATAGTCGCCGCCGTACAGGCCCCGGTTGGAGTCGGTGGTGCCGACTTTGCCGCGTTGGTAGGTCAGGCCCAAGTCGACGACGCCGTACAGCGTGACCGAGGTTTCGGCGTGTGCGGCGCCTGCCATGCCGGCCAGAATGGCGCCAGCGAGCAAAGTTCTTGTTAGTTTCATATCACATCCCGTTCTATGGCTTGAGTCACCTGCCTCCAATGCGGTGAAGACAGACCAGCCCTAACCTTAGGCAAGCCGGCGGGATTCAATGAAACCGGATATTACGTAATCGTTCAGGATGTGCTAAATAGGGCCGAATTAGGGTTAATCCTCCCTGACTGTCCCCTTAAATGTGTAGATTTAGTTACTTCCTACACATTGAAATACCTACGGTTTATTGCATATGAACAACAGTTCAGGAATATCGGGCGCCGATACGTGGGTTTTGACCGGATAAGTCCTAGATACATAAAGAGATACTTCGGTCCGAACTTTGCACACATATTGATAAATTATGGCTGTGCGTCCGCGCCCGGGCGTCAGCCTCGCGGCTTTTCCAGGCCCAGGTGGCCGCGCAAGGTGCTGTGTTCATAATCGCGGCGGAACAGTCCGCGGCGCTGCAGTACCGGAATCACGTGCTCGACGAAGTCTTCGATGCCGCCGGGCAGGGCGGGCGGCATCAGGTTGAAGCCGTCGGCCCCTTCGTTGCGCCACCAGTGCTCCATCCGGTCGGCGATCTGTTCGGGCGTGCCGACCATGGTGCAGTGGCCGCCGCCGGCGGCCAGCCGCCCCAGCAACTGGCGCACGGTGGGCCGTTCGGTTTCGATGATGCGCAGTATGGTCGCATAGCGCCCCTTGGGGCCGGTGAATTCGGACAGCGGGGGCAGCGGCGGCACCGGCGCGTCCAGCTCCCAGGCCGAGCAGTCCTGCAGCACGAAGGTGCCCAGCTGGCGCAGCGAGGCGTCGCTGGGCAGCAGCTCGTCCAGTTCGCGCTGCTTGGCACGGGCCTCGGCCTCGGTCGAACCCACGTAGGTGACCAGGCCCGGCATGATGGGCACGAAGGCCTTGCGGCCGGCCGCCAGCACGCGTTGCTTGATGTCGCGGTAATAGGCCTGCGCGGCGGGCAGGTCGTAGGCCACGGCGTAGATGGCCTCGGCCCGCCTGGCGGCCAGGTCGCGGCCCTGGTCGGAGGCGCCTGCCTGGAACAGTACCGGATGGCCCTGCGGCGGGCGTGGCACCGTCAGCGGCCCGTCGACCAGGAAATGCTCGCCGTGGTGCCCGATCTTGTGGACCCGCTGCGGCACGCCATAGAAGCCCCCGCGATCGATGGCCAGGGCGTCCTCGTCCCAGGATTCGAACAGCCGCAGCGCCACGTCGACGAACTCTTCGGCGCGCGCGTAGCGCCAGTCGTGCCCGGGCATGGATTCGTAGCCGTGGTTGCGCGCTTCGGCGTCGAACATCGAGGTCACCACGTTCCAGCCCATGCGCCCGCCCGAGATATGGTCCAGCGAGGCCACCATGCGGGCCGCATGAAACGGCGTGAAGAAGGTGCTCGAGACCGTGCTGATCAGGCCGATGCGCTCGGTGGCGCGCGCCAGCGCGGCCATGGTGGTGAGCGGCTCCAGGTACCAGCGCGGCCCGTCGCCGATGTTGTCGACCGACTGGCCGTCGGCGAAGAACACGGCGTCGAGCTTGCCGCGCTCGGCGGTGCGGGCAAGCTCCTCGTAATAGCGGATGTCGCCCAGGCGTTCGACCGGGGAGCCGGGGTGGCGCCAGGCGGCGCGATGGTGGCCGCAACCAAAAATGAACAGATTCAGGTGCAACATGGCGGTCGTTTCCGGCGGACCGGAAGGCAGGAAAGGCGGTGGAAGGAGCGGGCGCGCTCCGCAAGCGGCCGAACTTAGCACATAGTCCGCCGCGTTGACATCGCCGCGCCGCTCTCCTAATCTTGCGGCACTTCCTGGGGGAGCCCTGACGGGCTGAGATTCCGCGCCACCGCGGTAACCCTTTGAACCTGATCCGGGTAATGCCGGCGAAGGGAAGGACATCGCAAGACTCGCGCGCCCCTCCCCGGATTTTCCCTATATAGCGGCGCGAGAGGAACGACCCCCATGCTTACCCAACCGATCGCCCTGATGTGGCTGCTGCTGTTTGCGGGCGGCTTCGCCGTGGCGAGCATTCTGTACGCCTGGCGCAAGCGCGGCACGCTGGAAGACTACATCGTCGCCCGCAACAGCCAGGGGCCGGTCGGTACCATTCTGACGCTGATGGCGTCGACGCTGGGCGCATGGATTCTGTTTTCGCCCGCGCAGGCGGCGACCTGGGGCGGACTGGCCGCGGTGGTCGGCTATGCGCTGGGCTCGATGTCGCCGCGGCTGGTGATGATTCCGCTGGGACGACGCATGCGCGAACTGATCCCGCACGGCCACACCCTCACCGAATTCCTGATGGCCCGCTACGGCCGTCCGATGTACGGGCTGGCGCTCTTCATCATGCTGTTCTACCTCTTCATCGCGCTGTCGGCCGAAGTCACCGCCATCGCCAAGCTGGTCGCGATGCTGGCGCCCGTGCCGCTGTGGACGACGGCCGCCATCGTGATGGGCACCACCTTGCTCTACACCAGCTACGGCGGCCTGCGCTCGTCCATCTTCACCGACCAGGTGCAGATGATGGTGATCGTGCCGCTGCTGGTGGTGCTGTGCGTGGTCGGCTGGCAGGCCGCGGGCGGGGCGCTGCCCACCATCGAGGCGCTGCAGGCCAAGGCGCCCCAGCTGCTGGACCTGACCGACCCGATGGGCGTGAAGGCCGGGCTGACGTTCTTCGTCGCCATCCTGCTGACCGGCGTGTTCCACCAGGGCAACTGGCAGCGCATCTACGCCGCGCGCGACGCCCGCTCCATGCGCAACGGCTTTCTGCTGGGCGGCCTGCTGGTCGCGCCGTTCATCTTCCTGATGGGCCTGTTCGGGCTGGCCTTCGTCGGACTGGCCCCGCAAGGCGACAGCTCCATCGCGCTCTTCAGCGTCATCATGCCGCACGCGCCCGCGTGGTTCGTGATCGCGCTGATCCCGCTGGGCCTGTCGCTGGTCATGAGCACCGCCGACACCGCCATCAGCGCCGTGTCCAGCATCATCGCGGTCGACCTGCGCCGCCTCATGCCCAACGCCAGCTCGCTCACCATGAAACGCCTGGCGCGCTGGCTGGTGCTGCTCATGGCCATCCCGGTGATGGTGGTGGCCTCGCAGGGCTACAGCGTGCTGTATCTGTTCCTGCTGGCCGACCTGCTGTGCTCGGCGGCCGCCTTCCCGGTGTTCTACGGCCTGTTCAGCCGCAAGCACGACGGCTTCACGGCCACCGTGGCCACGGTCAGCGGCCTGATCGCCGGCCTCTACTACTTCCCGGCGCCGGGCGACAAGCCGACCTTCCTGCTGGAGTCGTTCCTGCTGGCCGCGCTGGTGCCGGTCGCGGCCACGGCGCTGATGCGCTGCCTGCTGCGCGGGCGCAAGGAATTCGACCTCTCGACCCTGAGCGCCGCCGTGCGCCGGCTGGACCAGGACGTCGTCTGAAACCCTGGCCGGTTTAGCGGACGATGCGCACCGAAGCCGCGCTGCGCACGGATACGCCGTGGAACACGGCCTCGATGTTATTGCCGTCCGGGTCCAGCACGAAGGCCGCGTAATAGCCCGGATGGTAGCCGCGCTCGCCGGGCGCGCCGTTGTCCCGCCCGCCGTGGGCCAGGGCGGCGCGATAAAAGGCGTCCACCATGGCCCGGTCCCGGGCCTGGAACGCCAGGTGATGGCGCCCGGTCAACGGCCCCTGCACCTCCTCGCTGTCGGCCGTCGAAACGTACAGCTCGTCTGCCCAGAAATTGCGCTCGTCGGAGCCCCCCAACGGAATCTGCAAGGCCTCGAACACGGCGAAATAAAAAGCCTTGCTGGCGGGCAGGTCCCGCACCACCATCCCGATGTGGTCGATCAGGCGGCCGCGATGCAGTTCTCTTGTGGTCATGAAATGTCCCTTCGGGTGGATTGAGAACGAAGCAAAATTACTCTAACTTGCCTGAGTGTGCCCTGACATCCATTGCATCCCGGAGGAGGGGCTCGCGCGCCCGGAGACCGCTCTTGCGTGAATCTCAATTGAGATACAAAATAGAGTCGATGCTTTCCCGGAGAAACCACGATGGCCGCCCAGACTTCCATGTTGCACGTGCGCGTAGACGACAAACTCAAAGCCGATGCGGCGCAGAAGCTAGCCCAGTTCGGCTTGTCCGTATCGGATGCCGTGCGCATCCTGTTGACCCGTGTGGTGAAAGAAGGTGGTTTGCCGGCCGGCTTGACGCTCGATTCGGAAGCGCACGATGCGTGGTTTACCGCCAAGGTTCGTGAGGCGCTGGCAAGCACTCAGGCAGATGTCCCGCACCGGCAAGTAATGGACGAAGCGCAGGCGCTGATCGATCGGAAGCGCCGTGCCAAGGCTTGAGTGGACGGCATTGGCTCGCGCCGATCTGCTGGCGATCGTCGACTACATCTCCGACGACAATCCGGACGCGGCCCAACGTCTGAAAGACGATATAGAAGCCAAAGCTGCGAAATTGCCCGAGTATCCTCAGCTGTACCGCTTTGGCAAGTTGCCGGGGACGCGGGAAATGGTCGTGTCGGCAAACTATATTGTCGGCGGGACTAGCGCTGATCTGCGTCGTTCAAGCGCGACTGCGCTCGCGCACAACTTCAGCGAATCTTGCAATGCCCGTTAATCCCCGAGTCCAACGCTTTTCCCTCAACACCGCCGGCCGCGATTTCGCCGTGGGCGACGTCCATGGCCATTTCAGCCGGCTCGAATCCGCACTTGCCGCCATCGGGTTCGCGCCCGAGCGCGACCGGTTGTTCGCAGTCGGAGATCTGGTGGACCGCGGGCCGGAATCCGCCAAGGTGCTGGCCTGGCTGGAACGCCCTTGGTTTCACGCCATCTGCGGCAATCATGAGCTGATGACCTGGCGGCGGGCGGTGAAGCATCCGCTGCCCGACGTCGATCATCTCGCGCATGGCGGCGCCTGGCTGGACGCCTGCGATCGCGACACGCAGGCGCGCATCGCGACTTGCCTGCAGGCCTTGCCGCTGGCCATCGAAGTCGAAACGCCGGACGGCCTGGTCGGCCTGGTCCATGCGGATTTTCCGTATGACGACTGGCAAGCCATACACGAAGACCGTTTCAGTCCGGAAGACGAAGAGGACTGCCTGTGGTCCATCGAGCGCTACCGCATGCGGTACGCCCAGCCCGTGCGCAACATACGGGCGGTGGTTCACGGGCACATGACGCTGCGCAAGCCGGCGCAGCTCGGCAACGTGCATTACATCGATACAGGCGGCTGGCGGGCAGAAGGGAAGTTCACGCTGCTGGATCTGCATACGCTCAAGGCTTGAGCGGGCTGGGACTCGGCGCGCTGCGGCGTTTACGGTTGGCCTGGGCTGTGAGGTTCGTTCCACGGATTGATGACGGCAAGACCGGCGGTCTCGAACGGCGCGACATCGCGCATGGCCACGATCAGGCTGCACGCCATCGCCGACGCGGCGATGCGGCCATCCGACACGCCGATAGTCTTGCCGGCCTTGCGTGCACGCACCATAAGTTCGGCATAGGCGCGCGATGCGTCCAGATCGAACGGGACGATGCGGCCGGCGAAAAGCGGCAGCAGCGCGTGTTCCAGGCGCTCTAGAAATATTGTTCGCCGTTTGCTATCCGGCATGACGCGGAGGCCGAACCGCAGTTCAGCGACCGTGATGGCAGAAAGATGGAGCGTTTCGATCGCCTGGGCGTCCATCCAGGCCAACACCTGCGCAGCGGGGCTGGCCTTCCACAATTCCGAAATCACGTTGGTATCGAGAACAATCATTCAAAGCGCAGCGGGTCGGCGGGCGTCTTGTCGCGGACGCGATTGATGGCCTCCGCCTCGACATCGTTCAAGCCGCCGGCTTCGCGCGCGATTGACGCCAACAGAGAACCGAGCTTTACGCGTCCTTCGGGCCGGGCCGCTTGCTCCAGAATGCTACGAACCTCGGCCTCGGTGCTGCGGCCATGCGTGGTCGCGCGAGCACGGAGGGCGCGGTGCACCTCTTCGGGGATGTTGCGGAGCGCAGGCGCTGATCGATCGGAGGCGCCGTGCCAGGGCCTCAGTGGACCGCATAGGCTCGCGCCGATCTGCTGGCCTGATTCGGTTACTGGGACGGATGGGCGCCGATGGTGACGCCGTTGCACAGCTCATTAACCAACTTGCTAAAATAAACCTACTAGGTTAGGATTGGTCTATGGAGAAAGGAGCCCCACATTGCAAGCTGCCGGTCGTTAAAGCTCTGGTGGCTGCTGGCAAGGTTCGCACCACGTATTCGGCAGTGAGCGGTGCGGCGCAAATGGGGTTTGGAATCCCAGAAATGCTGGACGTGGTGATGGCACTCACGTCAGCGGACTTCTACAAGAGCATGACCACCCATGCCGATTACAAAGTATGGCAGGACGTCTACCGGCCGAGCACGCAGGCGGGCGACGTGTACCTGAAGCTGACGGTCATTGATGACGTGCTGATCGTGTCCTTCAAGGAGCTATGACTATGAAATGTCCTGCTTGCGGCGCGGCAGAACTGATCCACGACACCCGCGACCTACCCTATACCTACAAGGGTGAAACCACCGTTATTTCAGCGATCACGGGCGACTTTTGCCCGGTATGCGGCGAGGCGATTTTGGGAATGGACGAATCGGCACGCACCAGCGAATTGATGTTGCAATTCAATAAGCAGGTGAATGCTTCCATCGTTGATCCCAACTTCATTGCTCGTGTGCGCAAGAAATTGCACCTTGACCAGCGTGAGGCTGCTGAAATCTTTGGCGGTGGCGTTAATGCCTTCTCACGCTATGAGAACGGTAAGACCAAACCGCCGCTGGCTTTGGTCAAGTTGCTCAAGCTGCTGGATCAGCACCCTGATCTGCTTAACGAAGTTAGAGCGGCTTGATCTTTTATGTGATCATGTTGCCGGCCTGCTGTCTGGATATACAATTTTTTGTATATCTAAGAAAGGAGTCTGGCGGTTCGTCTCCCCGCCAGCATCGTTGAGGCGTTGGAGTTGCGCGAGGGAGACGATATCGAAATCGAGATCGCCGTGGACGCGCCCCGGACCTTCGGGATCCGCAAGAAGCCCGGCGCCGAAGCGCTGCTCGAGCGGCTGCGCGCCTTTCGCGGCAAGTTGCCCGCCGACTTCAGGTTCGACCGAAATGAAGCCAACGAGCGCGGCTAAGGGCAGGGACTTTCTGGACAGCAATGTCGTGCTGTGCTTGCTGTCGGCCGATACCGCCAAAGCCGATCGGGCGGAAGGCCTGCTTCTTCGGCGGCCATCGGAGCCGGATGCCAGACGCTTTATACCGAAGACATGAACCACGGCCAGGTCTACGAAAGCCGCCTTTCCTTGCGAAACCCGTTTGCATAGCGCGCAGGCGCCAAGGCCCGACAGCGCAAACAAAAAAGCCTTGGACCACTTAGCGTGTGTCCAAGGCTTTTCGTCTGGAATTTGGTGGAGCGGAGGAGGATCGAACTCCCGACCTTCGCATTGCGAACGCGACGCTCTCCCAGCTGAGCTACCGCCCCAAAAGCAAGACCGCAACTATACATAAAGCCAAGCCCGCATGCAAGCGGGATGGCGATATCAAGTTCAGACGAATTCCAAAGTGGCCACGACCGGGGCGTGGTCGGAGGGTTGTTCGTTGCGGCGCGGTTCCTTGTCGATGGTGCAGGCGACGCAGCGCTTGACCAGCGGGGCCGATAGCAGGACGTGGTCGATCCGCAGGCCGGCGTTGCGGCGGAAGGCGAATTGGCGGTAGTCCCACCAGCTGAAGGATTTCTCGGGTTGCTCGAACAGGCGGAAGGAATCGCTCAGGCCCAGGTCGAGCAGGGCGCGGAAGGCGGCGCGCTCGGGTTCCGAGACCAGCACCTGGCCTTCCCATTTCTCGGGGTTGTGCACGTCCTCGTCGGCGGGCGCCACGTTGTAGTCGCCCAGCACCGCCAGCCTGGGGTATTGCTTGATTTCCTCGGCCAACCATTTGCGCATGGCCTCGAACCATTCCAGCTTGTAGGCGTATTTGTCCGAGCCCACGGACTGGCCGTTGGGGCAGTAGGCGCAGACCACCCGCACGTCGCCTTCGGGGCCGGGAAAGGTCAGCGCCAGCACGCGCTGCTGCGGGTCTTCGTAGCCGGGGATGTTGCGCTCCATGGAGGTGCCGGGCACGCGCGAAATAATGGCCACGCCGTTGTAGGTCTTCTGCCCGGCCCAGACGGCGTGATAGCCGGCTTCAGTGAAGGCGGCTTCGGGAAACTTGTCGTCCGTGAGCTTGAGTTCCTGGATGCACAGCACGTCGACCGGATTGGCGGCGAGCCAGTCGAGCACCTGCTGCAGGCGCACGTTCAGGGAGTTCACGTTCCAGGTGGCTAATTTCATTTTTCGCGTAGACCGTTTGTTGTTGCGGCGCTTTGGCCATCGGCGGGAATTGCGGCTCCCGGATCACGTCGGATGATACCGTGCCGGCTTGCGCGGGGTGGTGCGGTCCCGATATGTGAGCAGGTATGTCGCCCCCTCCGCCCGCTGTCATGGGCGGCAAAAATGCAATGAACATACAAAATGTTCAAATTTTTGCGCATTCCTAATACTTAAAGATTCAATCAATGGCTACGCTGCTAGGGTTCCCTGAACGGAGAGCGGCATGAAATGCCTTGATTTGGAAACGGTTTCTCCCGGTGTTCCGATAGTCGGCTGGCTGCTGGATGGGCCGCGGCCCGAGTTCACCGACGTGATCAGCATCGCGCGGCGATGGATGGTCGACGGTCAACGCGTCACGGAGGTGGTGCGGGCGGAGAATGATCCACAGGGGGCCATGGCTGCTTCGGGGACTTCCATCATGCGCGCCTGCGGCATCGCGGGCCGGAGCTGAGAGGCGGAGGAGTCGGCTATGACTACAGGTGTGATCAGGCTCAACGGCTATCGCCTCGAATACGAACTGCGGCCGCTGGCGGCGCGCCAGGGGTTCGAGGCCTGGGTGCGGACCGCGCCGCATCATCAATGGACGCGCATCGGCGTGGGCGATTCGGCCTTCATTAGCGAGGACGCCGCGCTCAAGGGCATCCGCTACGCCGCCGGCGAGATCAGCGCCCGCCGGCTGCAGGCATAGCGTCCACAAGCCGGTTTCACGCGGCCGGTTCCGTTTTATCCCTTCACCAGGCCGCCGTCGACGATCAGGTTCTGGCCGGTGACGGCGCGCGACCACGGGCTGGCGAAGAACAGCACCGCGTCGGCGAACTGCGCCGGCGTGGTGACTTCGCGCAGCGGCGTGCCGGCGGCGATCATGTCGAACACCGCGTCCGGCGTGGCGGCCGAGGCGTCGGTGGTGCGCAGCAGGCCGCCCGAAACCATGTTGACCGTGATGCCGTCGGCGCCCAGTTCGTGCGACAGGGTGCGGGTGAAGGCCAGCAGCGCCGCCTTGGCGGCGGTGTAGTCGTGATAGGGCACGACCGGATTCTGGACCAGGTTGGTGCCGACGTTGATGATGCGTCCGCCGCCGGCGGCGCGCATGGCGGGCAGGACGGCCTGGGTGGTGTTGAGCGCGGCGCGCACGCTGCCTTCGAGCTGCGCGTTCATGCGGCTCCAGTCCAGCGTGTCGGCATGCGGGCGCAGGTCGCCGTCGAACTGGAAGGCGGGCAGGGCGTTGTTGACCACGGTGCTGACGGGCATGCCGAAATGTTCGCTGGCCTGGGCGACCAGGGCGGCGACGGCGGCCGGGTCGCGCACGTCGGCCTGCAGCGCCAGCGCGCGGTGGGGGACTGCGGCGGCCAGGGCCTGGGCCCGGTCGGCGCTGTTCAGGTAGTTGATGACGACCCTGGCGCCTTCGCGCAGGAAGGCCTGGGCGATGACGGCTCCCAGGCCGCGGCTGGCGCCGGTGACGATGACGAGTTGCTGGTCGAGGTTCAGGGGCGTGCGTTGCGATGACATGGGTGAGGCTTCCTGCTCAGTGTTCCGGGCCGCTGTTGAGCATGCGGCTGCGGGCTTTTTCGATATGGGCGCGCATGACGTTGCGCGCGCCTTCGGCGTCCTGTTCCTGGATCAGCCGGTAGATGTGGCGGTGTTCGTCGATGGCGGCGCGGGTGCGTTTCCAGGGCTCGCTGTGGACCAGGTGGCGCATGACGTTGACCGCGTGGCTGACGTCGTATTCCAGCGATTTCAGCACCTGCACGAAGCGCTGGTTGCCGGTGGCCGCGGCGATGGCGCGGTGGAATCCGTAGTCGTGGTGGTGGGCGATGGCGCCGGAGGCGTCGGCTTCTTCGTAGCCGGTCAGCATGCGGTCCATTTCGCCCAGGTCGTCGGAAGTGCGGCGCAGCGCGGCCAGGTAGGCGCATTCGGGCTCGATCACCATGCGCAGCTCCAGGCCTTCGAGGATGTGGCCGACCCGGCGGGCCGGGTCGACCGCGGGCATGCCGCCCATCAGGTCGGGCTTGGCGCGCACGTAGGAGCCCGAGCCCCGGATGGAGTCCACCAGCTGGTCTTCGCGCAGCCGGTCCAGGGCCTGGCGCACCACGGGGCGCGAGACCTCGAAGAGGGCGGCCAGTTCCAGTTCGGTGGGCAGTTTGCTGCCGGGCGCGATCTTGCCGGTGGCGATTGCGTAGAACAGGCTTTCGTAGACGCGCTCGGCGAAGCGTTCGGCGCGCACGTAGCCCAGGCCGGACGCCACTTCGGCCAGCACGTCCAGTTCGGGACGGGGGCGGTTGGCGGCTTCCAGCAGCGAGGCCAGCTGCGGGTCGCGCACGTTGCTTATCGGCACGCCGCGGGTGCGCCCCGGATCGGGTTTGTCAGTGGCCATAACAAGTTTGAGGCGGTGCTAAGCCGTTGGAATGTTAGGGATAACCCGAGATGACGGAAAAATATCCTGACTCTTGGGACAAAGGCTGTCAATTCAATTGACAAGTTTTTGGCGGCTCTCATAATGGGATCTGATCGCTCACCATTTCACAACCGGCCGTCCGGCCGCTACTTTACTCCGCACATCGTGACTCAGAAGAACTTTATCGCCAACCAATGGGTGGCGGCCGCTACCGGCGAAACCATAGATGTCCTGAACCCGTCCGATGGCAAGCCGTTCGAGGCGATTGCGCGCTCGGGCCAAGCCGACGTGGACCGCGCCGTGAAGGTGGCGCGCGAGGCTTACGAAGGCGAGTGGGGCCAGATGGCGCCCGCCGCGCGCAGCCGCCTGCTCATGCGCATCGCGTTCGCGCTGCTGGATCGCCAGGAAGAACTGGCGCAGCTGGAATCGGCCGACACCGGCAAGCCCATCAAGCAGGCGCGCGCCGACGCCGCCGCGGTGGCCCGGTACTTCGAGTTCTATGCCGGCGCGGTCGACAAGCTGCACGGCGAGACCATTCCCTACAACCCGGGCTTCACCGTGCTGACGGTGCGCGAACCGCACGGCGTCACCGGCCACATCGTGCCCTGGAACTACCCGCTGCAGATCTTCGGCCGCAGCGTGGGCGCGGCGCTGGCCGCCGGCAACGCCTGCGTGGTCAAGCCGGCCGAAGACGCCTGCCTGTCGCTGCTGAAGCTGGCGGAGATCGCCGCCGAGGCGGGCCTGCCCGCCGGCTCGCTGAACATCGTCACGGGTTACGGCCACGAGGCCGGCGCGGCGCTGTCGGCGCATCCGGGCATCGACCATATTTCCTTCACCGGCTCGCCGCAGACCGGCAAGATGGTGGCGCACGCCGCCGCCGAGAACCACGTGCCGGTCACGCTGGAACTGGGCGGCAAGTCGCCCCAGATCGTGTTCGACGACGCCGACCTGGACGCCGCGCTGCCGGTGCTGCTGGGCGCCATCATCCAGAACGCGGGCCAGACCTGCTCGGCCGGCAGCCGCGTGCTGATCCAGCGCGGCGTGTACGAAACCGTGCTCAAGCGCCTGTCCGAGGCCTTTGCGGCCACGGTCACCGGCCCGGCCGCGGCCGACCTCGACGTGGGCCCGCTGATCAACGCCCGCCAGCAGGATCGCGTGCGCGGCTTCGTGAGCGAGGCCGAAGCCGCCGGCATGAAGGTCGCCGCGCGCGGCAAGCTCAAGGAAGGCACGCCCGAGGCGGGCTTCTACCAGCCGCCGGTGCTGTTCCGCGACGTGCCGTCCGACAGCCGCCTGGCGCAGGAGGAAGTGTTCGGCCCGGTGCTGGCGGCCATGCCGTTCGACACCGAGGAAGAGGCGCTGGCCATCGCCAACGGTACGCTCTACGGCCTGGTGGCCGGCGTCTGGACCCGCGACGGCGGCCGCCAGCTGCGCCTGGCCCGCAAGCTGCGCGCCGGCCAGGTGTTCATCAACAATTACGGCGCCGGCGGCGGCGTGGAGCTGCCGTTCGGCGGTTCGCGCCAGTCCGGCTACGGCCGCGAAAAGGGCTTCGAGGCCCTGTATGGCTTCACCACGCTGAAGACCATCGCCATCAAGCACTGAGCCTGTAATCCGCAGGGCCGCCGCGGCGGTCCCTGGCAAAATATCGGTTAACGTTGATGTTTTGCCAGGGGCCGCCGCGCCCGCTTCAGGATTCACATGTTCACAGGAATAGTCCAAGGCACCGCGAAGATCGCCGAGATCTCCGACCGCGAGGGCCTGCGCACGTTTACGCTCGATTTTCCGCCCGGGTTCTGCGTGGACCTGGCGGTGGGCGCCAGCGTTTCGACCGACGGCGTCTGCCTGACGGTCACCGAGCTGCTGGGCGAGAACCGGGCCCGCTTCGACGTCATGCAGCAAAGCCTGGCCATCACCACGCTGGGCGGCCTGCGCACGGGCGACCGCGCCAACGTCGAGCGCGCGGCCAAGGACGGCGCCGAGATCGGCGGCCATCCGCTGTCGGGCCACGTGGACTTCACCTCCGAGGTGCTGATGGTGCAGTCCTCGGACACCAACCGCCTGATGCGCTTCAGCATCCCCGCCGATTTCCGCAAGTATGTTTTCGCCAAGGGCTATATCGCCATCAACGGCGCCAGCCTGACGGTATCCGAGGTCAATCGCGCCGAAGGCTGGTTCGAGGTCTGGCTGATTCCCGAAACCCGCCGCATGACGGTGTTCGAGGACAAGCAGGCCGGCGACTTCGTCAATATCGAGATCGAGCGCAGCACCCAGGTGGTGGTCGACACGGTGCGCGAAACCGTGCAGGAAAGCCTGGGCAAGCTGCAGCCGCTGCTGGAAGCCATCCTGAAGGAAAAAGGCCTGACGCTGGAGGATTTCGTCAGCCCGCAGGCCCGGCTGAAGTAGCCCGGGCCGCTTCAGCCGCCCAGCGGATACGAGACCAGGTCGGTCAGCACGCTGTTCTCCAGCGCCGCCACGGTCAGCCGTTCGACCGAGCCGCGGATTTCCAGGTCGCCCTGGTTCAGCTCGTCGCACAGGGATTTCATCAGGGCGCGGTTGCTCGATGAAGCGACCGCGATGTGCGGCACATAGGGAAGGTCCAGCCGCAGCGTAGGCGCCAGCAGTTGGCGGTACAGGGCGTCATGCAGGCGCGACAGCTGGCTGTAGCCTTCGTCGGGAACCAGGTAGGCATAGGCCTGCGCCGCGTCGCCGGCCAGCATGGCGTAGCGGCACGCGAAGGCGATGGGTCGCGCCGCGCGGGCGGTTTCTTCCACGTGCTTCAGGTAGGCATGTTCGTCGATGCCGGCGCTGCCGAACGCCATCGTGAAGTGCGCCTTGGCCAGCCGGTGCTGGCCGTCGTGCTGTTGGCGGAACGCTTCGATGAATTCGGCGTCCGGCCCGGACAGGCGGGGATAGGCGAGCGTGAGGATCTTCTTCATGCCGCCAGTCTGCCATCGCCGGGCGCGTACGCCAATCCGGCGGGCGCCGGCCTTCAGTACGAGAAGGCGGGGCCCAGCGGCCGGATGCGCATGCCCGGCTGCAACCGGGTCCAGGGCAGGTCGGCGGGATCGGCCTGCATGGGGCCGGGGGCCTTGGCCACCAGCACCTCGTGCGCGATGGGCTGGAAGTCGGCGCGGAAGTGCACCGAACTCTTGACCACCAGGATGCCCATTTCCTCGGGCTGCACGCCGCCGACGCGGAACAGGTTGCGGTCCAGCATCTGCGATTTGGTGGCGCTGACCACCACGCGCACGCCGCCGATGCGCAGGCCGGCTACGCCTTCCAGGTCCACGTCCATGCCGTTCATCATCGGGCCGTCGAAGCGCAGCTTGCCGGCCGACAAGGTCTCGACCGTGAATTCCCCTTCGAATGCGGTGTCGCCGGCCACGCCGGACTGTCCGCCCAGCTTCAGCCGGACCCGGTTGCCCAGCCCGGCCTCGGTGGCCAGGCGCACGGCCTCGGGGTCGTAGAACAGGCCCAGCGCGGCGTTCTGCGCGTCGGCCTCGACCAGCGCGCGCAGCATGCCGGTGGTGTTGGCGTCGCCGCCCGCGCCGGGATTGTCCTGCGTATCGGCGATGACCACCGGACGCGAGGCGCCGGCCGCCAGCGCCTGCGCGCGGCGCACGGCCTCGGCCGGCTCCAGGAAGTCGGGCGACCATTCGGGCTCCAGCTCCAGCACGCGCCGGTAGAGCATTTCGGTCACGCGCTCGACCGCGGCGGGGTCGGTGCCGTAGGCCCACACCACCGGGCCGCATTCCGGGAAGTCCGCGGCCGGAAAGCCCGGCGCGAACGAGATCGAGGCCACGCCCGGCGTCTGTTCCAGCTGCGCCAGCAGGTCGTAGACGCCGCGGGACGGCTCCAGCAGCGTGCACATGCCGTTGATCGGGATCAGGAAGGGCAGGCGGCGCTCGCTGCGGCACCAGGCGGGGCCGGCGGTGTTGCGGGCCTGCAGCAGCCGCGCCGCGTGCGCGCCGGTGTCGGCCATGTCCACGTGCGGATAGGTACGGAACGCGGCCAGGCCGTCGGCGGCCTGCAGCATCTGCGCGGTGACGTTGGCATGCAGGTCCAGGCTGGCGATCACCGGCACGTCCGGCCCGACGATGGCGCGCATGCGGGCCAGCAGCTCGCCTTCGCCGTCGTCCAGGTGCTGCGCGACCATGGCGCCGTGCAGGTCCAGGTAGACCGCGTCGTAGCCGCCGGCGCGCGCCGCGTCCAGGATCTCGCCGGCGATGCGCTCGTAGGCGTCGCGGGTCACGTGGGCCGAGGGGCTGGCGCCCGCCCAGATCACGGTCTGCACGGTATGGCCCTGGGCCAGGACCGCGTTGATGAAGCCGCCGGCGGGGATATTGACCTCGCGCAGGGCCAGCATGTCCTCGCCGCGCACCATGGCGGGGAAGCCTTCGCCGCGGACGAAGTTCTCGTACCCGGCCAGCGACGGCGCGAAGGTGTTGGTCTCGTGCTGAAAACCGGCAACCAGTATGTGCATGATGGGTTTCCTGTGGGTTGGAGCTCAGGCGCCTGCGGGCGCGGGACGGGGCGGGCGGTTCACCAGCAGCAGCAGGGCGCCGGCCACCAGCAGGGCGGAGATGACGTAGAGGCCGCCCGCCAGCGAGCCGGTGACCTGCTTGGACCAGCCGATGATCGAGGGGCTGAGGAAGCCGCCCAGGAGGCCGATGCTGTTGATGAGGGCGATGCCGCCGGCGGCCGCCTGGCCCTTCAGGTACTGCGACGGGATGGCCCAGAATACCGTGTATGCGGCCCACATGAAGCCGGTGGCCAGCGTGATCGCGGTCAGGGAAAGCGCGAATTGCGTCGGCGCGGCGGTGGCCACGCACAGCGACAGCCCGGCCATCAGGGCGGGCGCAAGGGTGTGCCAGCGCCGTTCCTGCATGCGGTCCGAGCTGCGCGCGAACCACAGCATGAACACGGCCGCGGCCACGTACGGAATGGCCGAGTACAGGCCGATCTCCATTGTGTCCTGCACGCCCGCCAGCTTCAGCAGGGTGGGCAGCCAGAAACTCACGGCGTAGATGCCGCAGATCAGGCAGAAGTAGGTCAGCGCCATGCCGTAGATGGCGGGGTCGCGCAGCACCTGCGAGAAGGCGTGCTTCTGCTGCGCGCCGCGCGTGTCCAGGTCGGCGGCGAGCAGGGCCTTTTCCTCGGCGCTGAGCCAGCGGGCCTCGGCCGGCCGGTCGTCCAGGAAATAGAAAGCCACCGCCCCGAGCGCCACACAGGGCAGGCCTTCGAGCAGGAACATCCATTGCCATCCGTCCAGGCCGTGCGCGCCCGAGAAGGCGGTCATGATCCAGGCCGACACCGGCCCGCCCACGATGCCGCCGATGGGGCCGGCCAGCATGACCACCGCCATGACGCCGGCCATGCGCGACTGCGAGTACCAGTAGGTCAGGTAGAAGATCATGCCGGGCGCGAAGCCGGCTTCGAACACGCCCAGCATGAAGCGCAGGACGTAGAAGCTCCATTCACCCTGCACGAACAGCATCGAGGCCGAGGTCAGCCCCCACAGCACCATGATGCGGCTGATGGTGCGGCGCGCGCCGATGCGCGTGAGCAGCAGGTTGCTGGGCACCTCGAACAGTACGTAGCCCAGGAAGAAGATGCCCGCGCCCAGGCCGTAGACCGCGTCGGAAATGCCCACGTCCTGCTGCATCTGCAGCTTGGCGAAGCCGATGTTGATGCGGTCCAGGTAGGCGAACACGTAGCACAGCAGCAGAAAGGGCAGCAGGCGCCAGGTGATCTTGCGGTACAGCGGGGCCAGGCGCGGGTCCGCGCCCGGCGTGGTCGGATTTTGCATTGCATGTCTCCTCGCGCGGGTCTGCGCCCGCGATGGATGGGGATGGCGCCGGAACACCGGCGCCGCCATTATTGGAAGATCACGCGTTGCAGACAATAACCGGAAAGATGAATTATCGTTGCCTGTTGGGCAACACAAGCCCGGTCATTGCGGCGCATCGCCAGCGCCGGGGAACAAGGGGATATGCAGGAAATCAACCAGGTCCGCCTGAAGTACTTCCACGAGGTCGTGGCCTGCGGTTCGATACGCGGAGCGGCCGACAAGCTGGACACGGCCGCTTCCGTCATCAGCCGCCAGATCCAGCTGCTGGAAAAGGAGCTGGGCGTGCAGCTTTTCGAGCGGCGCCCGCGCGGGCTGGCGCCCACCGAGGCCGCCGACATGCTGCTGGAGTACTACCGCGGCTGCCGCGCGCAGCAGGAACACCTGAACGCGCGCCTGCAGGAATGGCGCGGCATGCAGAGCGGCAGCGTGCAGCTGATGATCAGCGAGGGTTTCATCGACAGCCTGATGGAGCACGTGGTCGGCCCGTTCTGCATCGAGCATCCGCGCATCAAGCTCAGCGTGGACGTGGGCTCGGTCAACGAGGTGGTCGAGGCGGTGGCCAGCGACGCCGCGCATATCGGCCTGGCCTACAACCCGCCGGTGGACCCGCGGCTGCGCTGCCGCGCCAGCCGCAAGCACCCGGTGTGCCTGGTCGCCGGGCGCGGCCACGCGCTGGCCGCGCGGCGGGCGCCGCTCACCATCAACGACATCCTGCCGTATCCGTTCGCGCTGATGGCTTCGCCCTACGGGCTGCGCCAGGCGGTGGACCTGCTGGAGTTCACCGAGCGCGTGCACCTGACGCCCAGCCTGACCACCAATTCGCTGCGCGTGCTCAAGCAGTACGCCATGACCGGCGCGGGCGTGACGCTGATGCCCAATCTCGGCGTGCACCATGAACTGGCCAGCGGCGAGCTGGTCGCCATTCCCATCGAGCATCCGATCCTGAGCGCGCCCGAATGCCAGGCGCTGCTGCGCCTGGGACGCCCGCTGTCGTCGGCCGCCAACGAGGTCATGCGGCGCATCGCGCTGCGGCTGCCGGCCTTCGCGCTGCCGTGACGGCAGGGCGCGCGGCATACAATGGATCGACTTGCGGAGGTAAACATGTCGGTCACATCCGATATCCGAATTCGCCCCCTGGAGCGCGGCGATCTGCACTTTGTGCACAAAATCAACAATAACGACGTCATCATGCGTTACTGGTTCGAAGAGCCCTACGAGGCCTACGACGAACTCGTCGCACTGTACGACCGCCACCTGCACGCGCAGAACGAGCGGCGATTCATCATCGAGCACGACACCGGCCAGCCGGCCGGCCTGGTCGAACTGGTGGAAATCGACTACATCCACCGGCGCGCGGAATTCCAGATCATCATCGCGCCCTCGTACCAGGGCCGGGGCTACGCCAAGGCCGCGACCCGCATCGCGGTGGGCTATGCCTTCCGCGTGCTGAACCTGCACAAGGTCTATCTGGTGGTCGACAAGGACAACCGCGCCGCCGTCCATATCTACGAGCGCTGCGGCTTCACCATCGAAGGCCTGCTGAAGGAAGAGTTCTTCTCCAACGGCTCCTATCGGGACGCCTATCGCATGGCGTTGTTGCAGAAAGACCATCTGCGCGAGAACGGACCGGGTGCGCCGGACGCGCCTGTGTTGCGCGACTGGCCGCAGGAAGAGCAGGCGGGTTAGCGTTGTTGCGAAGTGATGGGTTTCGCGCGCTCGATATTCGGGTTCTTGTTCAAAGCATCTCGCGCTGCACCCATCCTACGTTTGCCGATCGCATCGCCCCACCGCCTCCCTACCCCGCTCCGACAGGCGCCGCCCGCAACAGCCGCAGCCCGTTGAACACCACCAGCAGGCTGGCGCCCACGTCGGCGAACACCGCCATCCACAGCGTGGCGTTGCCGGTCATGGCCAGCGCCAGGAATACCGCCTTGATGCCCAGCGCCAGCACGATGTTCTGCACCAGCACGCTGTGCGTGGCGCGCGACAGGCGCAGGAAGGTGCCGATCTTGCGCAGGTCGTCGTCCATCAGCGCCACGTCGGCGGTCTCGATGGCGGTGCCGGTGCCGGCCGCGCCCATGGCGAAGCCGATATCGGCGCGGGCCAGGGCGGGGGCGTCGTTGATGCCGTCGCCCACCATGCCGACGCGACCGCCGGCGGCCAGCTTGCTTTCGATGGCGCTCAGCTTGTCCTCGGGCAGCTGGTCGCCGCGCGCCTCGTCGATGCCGACCTGGCGCGCGATGGCCTGGGCCGTGTGGGTGTTGTCGCCGGTCAGCATCAGCGTGCGCACGCCCAGGGCATGCAGGTCGGCGACGGCCGCGGCGCTGGTGGGCTTGACGGTGTCGGCCACGGCGGCCAGCGCCAGCACGCGGCTGCCGTCGGTCAGCGCGATCACGCTCTTGCCCTGGCGTTCCAGCTCGCCCATGCGGGTTTCCAGCGCGTCGCTGGAAACGCCGGCTTCGCGCATCAGGCGCAGGTTGCCCAGCTGGTAGGTCACGCCGTCGACCACGCCGGACACGCCGCGCCCGGCCAGCGCCGTGAAGCCGTCGACGTCGAGCAGGGTCTTGCCGGCCTCGCGCGCCGCGTTGGCCACGGCCAGCGAGACCGGGTGGTCCGACCGCGCGGCCAGGCTGGCGGCGACCAGCGCGGCGGGCTGGCGGCCGGCGCCGGCGGGTTCCCAGTCCAGCAGGTCGGTCTGCACCGGCTTGCCGTGGGTCAGGGTGCCGGTCTTGTCCAGCGCCAGCCATTTGAGGTTGCGGCCTTCTTCGAGATAGACGCCGCCCTTGACCAGGATGCCGCGCCGCGACGCCGCGGTCAGGCCGCTGACGATGCTGACCGGCGTGGAGATGACCAGCGCGCAGGGGCAGGCGATGATGAGCAGCGCCAGCGCGCGGTAGATCGCGTCGAACCAGGGCTGGCTCCACAGCAGGGGCGGCACCACGGCCACCAGCAGCGCCACCACCACCACGGTGGGCGTGTAGATGCGCGAGAAGCGGTCGATGAAGCGCTGGGTGGGCGCGCGGGCGCTCTGGGCCTGTTCCACCGCGTGGATGATGCGCGCCAGCGTGGTGTTGCCGGCCGCCGCCGTGACGCGGTATTCGAACGAGCCCGAGGCGTTGACGGTGGCCGCGTAGACCGGGTCGTCCTGCGCTTTTTCCACGGGCAGGCTTTCGCCGGTGATGGGCGACTGGTCCACCGCCGAGCTGCCGCTGACGATGATGCCGTCGGCGGCGATGCGCTCGCCCGGCCGGACCCGCACGATGTCGCCCGGTTGCAGGCCGGCGGCGGGCATCACGGCCCAGCTGCCGTCGGCCTGGCGCACCGTCGCCGTTTCCGGCGCCAGATCCAGCAGTCCGCGGATGGCGTTGCGCGCCCGGTCCAGCGAGCGGGCTTCGATCAGTTCGGCCACGTTGAACAGGAACATCACCATGGCCGCCTCGGGCCACTGGCCGATGAGCACGGCGCCGGTCACGGCCAGGCTCATCAGCGCGTTGATGTTGAGGTTGCCGTTGCGCACGGCGATCCAGCCCTTGCGGTAGGTGCCGATGCCGCAGGCGATGATGGCGGCCACGGCCAGGCCGGCGGTGACGGCCAGCGGCCAGCTGGCGAAATGCGAAATCTCGGACATCGCCGCCAGCAGGCCGGCGCCGCCGATCTGCCACCAGTTGACCGGCTTGGCCGCGGGCGCGGCTTGCTGCGGCGCGTCCGCGGCCAGCGGCTCGGGGGTCATGTCCAGCGAACGGATGGCGGCCATGATGCGGTCCAGCGCGCCTTCGGCGTGCACCACCGTCAGGACGCGCTGCATCAGGTTGAAATCCAGCGCGTGCACGCCGTCCATGCCGCCCAGCTTCTTGCGGATCAGCGTTTCCTCGGTGGGGCAGTCCATCTGCCCGATGCGCAGGCGCGCCAGCGCCTGGCCGGGGCCGGCGACGAGCGTGGCCGCGCCGCCGCCAGACAGCGTGAAGGGCTGCGCCGCGTGGTCGTGGCCGCAGCAGGCGCCGGCGGCATGGTCGTGCCCGGCGTGGTCATGCCCCGGATGATCGTGGCCCGGGTGATCGTGACCGCAGTGGTCATGTCCGGCGTGATCGTGGTGCGAGTGATCGTGTCCGGCATGGTCATGGCCCGCATGGTCGTGCGCGTGGCCATGTGCATGTTCGTGTTGCTTGACCATAGGTAAAGACATCGCCTTCTGCCTTGAAATATGCTTGGTGACGCTATTGCACACCTTGGAGTTACTATAGGGTCAACCCCTCATTACGAAACGGACATGATCCAGGAGGCAACCATGCGCATAGGCGAACTGGCCACGGCCACCGGCACCACGGTCGAAACCATCAGGTACTACGAGCGCGAAGGGCTGTTGCCGGCCCCGGAACGGGGCCTGAACAACTACCGCAGCTACGGCCAGGCCCATCTGGAACGGCTGCGACTGATCCGCAACTGCCGGGCGCTGGACATGACGCAGGACGAGATCCGCGCCATCCTGTCGCTGGCGGACAATCACCAGACTGGCTGCGGCCCCATTAATGAGCTGTTCGACGAGCACATCGCCCACGTGGACGCGCGCATCGCCGAGCTCACCCAGCTCAAGTCCCAGCTGGCCGAACTGCGCCAGCGCTGCCTGTCGGCCCGGCCCGACGCGGAGGACTGCGGCATCCTGCACGGTCTCAGCGAAATGCAGGTCGAAGAGCGCCAGGAACGGCATACGCACCTGGGCTGAAATCCGGGCCGAACCCTCCCGCCATACCCTTGCCGCGCGGCGGGGGATCGGCGCGCGCGCCGCGCCCATCGCGTACTATGAGAATATGTTTCTTTCCTATTTGCGCAGGAACCCATGACCCTTACCCAGACCGCCACGCCGCTGCACGCCCTGACCTCCCGCCGTTCCTTCAAGTTTCTGCGCGCCCCGGCGCCCAAACCCGAGGAACTCGAACAGATCCTGCAGGCCGCCATGTCGGCGCCCGACCACGGCGCGCTGCGTCCGTGGCGCTTCGTGGTGATCCGCGGCGAGGCCATCGGCAAGCTGGCCGACCTGGCGCTCGACGCCGTCAAGCGCAGCGGCGATCCCCGCATGACGCCCGAAAAGGAAAAGTCGGTGCGCGAATGGATGGCCGGCGTGCCGCTGTTCGTTGCCGTGGCGCAGAAGATCGCGCACGACAACACCAAGATTCCCGAGCAGGAGCAGCTGCTGGCCACCGGCGCGGCCACCATGAACATGCTGAACGCCGTGCACATGCTGGGCTACGCCGCGTTCTGGAGCACCGGCATCGGCACTTACGTGGAAGACGTGCAGAACGCGCTGGGCCTGGACGCGCTGGATTACCGTTTCCTGGGTTTCCTGGCCATCGGCACGCCGGCTTGCGCGGTGCCGCCGGCCAACCGCCCGGATTTCCGCGAGTTCGTCACGGAATGGAACGGCCCGGCCTGATCGGCCAGCCCGCCACGAACCGGCCCGCTGGGCCGGTTTTTTCATGCCCGCGGGCAAGCCTCAGGCCTGGGCCTCGGCCTCGGGCGCGCGGCCCAGCTCGGGGGCGTTGACCACCAGCATCCGGCTGAGCAGGCGCGCCAGCACCTCGCGCTCCTGCGGCGAGAACATGGCCAGCAGTTCCTGTTCGGCGCGCGCGTGCGCAGGCATGGCCTTGTCGGCCAGGTGCCTGCCCTTGGTGGTCAGCGTGACCAGCACGCCGCGGCGGTCGGCCTTGTCCACCTCGCGGCGCACCAGGCCCTGGCCTTCCAGCCGCTTGAGAATATTGGACAGCCCGCCCGAACTGCACAGCAGCCGCGCCTGCAATTGCGAGGGCGCCAGACAGTAGGGCGCGCCGTCCACCCGCAAGGTGGTCAGCACGGCGTACTCGATGTACTTCAGGCCGTAAGGCTCCTGCGACGCGTTGATGGCGCGCAGCACCACTTCTTCCAGCCGGATCAGCCGGCCCACGACTTCCTTGCCCGAGCTGTCGATGTCCGGCCGTTCGCGCCGCCATTGGGCAATGCCGCGGCCGATGAGGTCGTCGTCGGGGTCGAGATGGGAATAGGGCGCGGCGGTGTCGGCCGCGGTCTGCGTAGGGGTGTCGCGATGCTTCATGGATGCGTCCGGGATCGCCGGGTCTGTCCTGTCTGGAGAAGCATTTAACGCATTCCCGCCAGCCTTTGCAAGCAGCGTGAAAACCCTCATTGATGATATCTTTTCAAAAAGATAAATTCCTCGTAAGCACCAAATACCGAGGGCTACGCTTGGCAATTTTGTCACGACGAGGGCCCCGGCCATCTTCCCGCGAGGAGGTTTCATGGACGTCAGGATTTCCAAGGCGCTTGCATGCGCCGCCGTGGTGGGCATGTTCGCTTGGGCAGGGCAGACGCACGCGGCCGATCTGGTGGTGGGGCTTTTCGGCGGTTCGTTCCTGGACGCCTCGCGCGAATGCCAGATCAAGGCCTTCGAGAAGAAAACCGGCGCCCGGGTACGCACCAAGCTGGGCAGCTCGGCGCAGTTCGCCGCCGCGGTCCGCGCCACCGGCGGCAAGTCGGACTTCGACGTGGTGTACCTGGACAATTCGCTGGCCACCCAGCTCAGGAACGAGAAGCTGCTCGAACCCATCGACCGCGCCCGCCTCGCCAACGCCAAGTCGGTCGCGCCGTCCGCCTTCGACGGCGAATCCCCTTACTACGTGAGCTTCATGACGGGCTCGACCGTCATCGTCTACGACACCACCCAGGTCAAGACGCCGCCCAAATCCTGGAACGACCTGGCCGATCCGGCCTATGAAGGCAAGCTCGCGATAGGCGACATCAGCGGCACGGCCGGCTCGCAGTTCCTGCTGGCGCTGAACCGGATGCGCGGCGGCACGCTGGACAATCTGGACCCCGGTTTCGCGGCCATCGCGCCGCTGGCGCGGGCCTCGGCGCTGCTCTATACCCAGGCCGACCAGATCGTGTCGCTCTTCGAGCGAAAGGAAATCGCGGTGGCGGTCTGGTATTCGGACCGCGCCGGTTCCGCCATAGACAGCGGCCTGCCGTTGGCCGTGGTCTATCCCGAGGAGGGCGCGGTGGGCATCCTGCCGTCGGTGGCGATTCCCAAGGGCAGCAAGCAGACTGAACTGGCCACGCAGTACATCGACGCGCTGCTGTCCAAAGAGGTGCAGACCTGCTTTGCCGAGAAAAAGTACGCGGGGCCGGTCAACACCGAGGTGCGGTTGTCGGAGAAGGCCTCGCGCATCGTCGCGGTGGGCAAGCATTTCGACGAGCTGTGGCTGCCCGATCCGGCGGCGGTGGCGCGCGGCATGCCGGCCTGGGTCGGCCGCTGGCAGCGCGAGGTCGCGCGCTGAAGCGCCGCAACACGGGGTCCAATCATGCCTGCATTGACACTGGAGCGCCTGGAAAAGCGCTATGAGGGCCACACGGCCGCCGCCGGCATATCGCTGTCGGTCAAGGACGGCGAGTTCGTCTCCCTGCTGGGCCCGTCGGGCTGCGGCAAGACCACCGTGCTGCGCATGGTGGCGGGCCTGATCGCGCCGACCAGCGGCCGCATCCTGGTCGACGACCGCGACATCACGCGGCTGCCGCCCAACCGGCGCCAGGTGGGGCTGGTGTTCCAGTCGTACGCGCTGTTTCCGCACATGACCGTGTTCGAGAACGTGGCCTTCGGCCTGCGCCGCCAGGGCATCGACGGAGCCGGCCTGCGCGCCCGCGTCGAACAGGCCCTGGCCAGCGTGCGCCTGTCGGGCCTGGGCGAGCGCATGCCGCGGCAGCTCTCGGGCGGCCAGCAGCAGCGCGTGGCGGTGGCGCGCTCGATTGCGCCGCGTCCCAGCATCCTGCTGTTCGACGAGCCGCTGTCCAACCTGGACGCCGTGCTGCGCGACGAGATGCAGATCGAGCTCAAGCGCCTGCAGCGCGAAGTCGGCATCACGACGCTGTTCGTCACGCACGACCAGACCGAGGCCATGAGCATGTCCGACCGGGTCTGTGTGCTGGCCGGCGGCGTGGTGCAGCAGTTCGACACCCCCGAGGCCATTTACCACCGGCCCGCCACCGGCTTCGTGGCCGGCTTCATCGGCCGGCCCAACCGGTTGCAGGGCCGCCTGGCGATGGACGGCGGCGGCCCGCAGGCCGAGCTGCCCGGCGGGCACCGCCTGCCGGTGGAACGCGCCGAGGGCCTGGCGGCCGGCGATGCGCTGGACGTGGTGCTGCGCCAGGAGGACATTTCCATACAGCCCTTGAAAAACGCCGCCGGCGCCGGCCTGCCGGGCACCATCGCGCTGCGCTCGTTCGTGGGGGCGCGGGTCCAGTACGTGGTGGCGCTGCGCGGCGGCGGCGAAATCATCGCCGACACGCCGACCAACGGCCCGCAGTCCGGCCTGGAGGCCGGCGTGGAGGTATGGCTGGGCGTGCGGCCGCAGCACGTGTACGCCACGCGCCGCGCCGGCGCGGAGGCCGCGGCATGAACCTGTCCGGCCGCCTGGAGGGCGGATACCCGCAAGCGCGGCGCGAAGGCGCGGCGATCAGCCGGCGTTCGGCGGGTGCGCTGCTCGCGTCGCCCCTGCTGCTGGTGCTGCTGCTGGCCTTCGTCGGGCCCGCGCTGTTCATGCTGCCGCTCAGCCTGCGCGAATACGTCCCGGGTTCGGGCATCGGCGAGGGCTACACGCTGGGCAACTACACCCGGCTGGTCACCGACCCGTTCTACCGCGAAGTCATCCTGCGCAGCCTGGGGCTGGGCCTGGGCGTGACGGCGCTGTGCCTGCTGCTGGGCTATCCGCTGGCCTGGGTCATCGCGCATGCGCGGCCGCGCCTGAAGCTGGCGCTGACCCTGCTGGTCATCTTTCCCATGCTGCTGAACCTGGTGGTGCGCTCGTTCGGCTGGATCGCGCTGCTGTCGAACCGTGGCCTGCTGAACAACGCGCTGATCGACCTGGGGCTGATCGAGCGTCCGCTCAAGCTGATGTTCAACCTGACCGGCGTGCTGGTGGGCATGACCCATATCTTCCTGCCCTTCATGGTGCTGATGCTGGTGCCCGTGATCCAGGCCGTGCCGCGCGACCTGCGCGACGCGGCCTACACCCTGCAGGCCGGCCGGCTGCGCACCTTCGTGTCGGTGACGCTGCCGCTGACGGCGCACGGCATCCTGGCCGGCTCCATCATGGTGTTCGTGCTGACCATCAGCGCCCTGGTCACGCCCCGCATGCTGGGCGGGCCGACCTACAAGGTCATGGCCACCATGATCTACGACGATTTCCTGCTGACGCTGGACTGGCCGTCCGGCGCGGCGATGGCGTTCACGCTGACGGCGCTGACGCTGGCGGTGATAGCCGTGTCCAGCCGGATGCTCAAGCGCTGGGGAGGCGAATCATGAACGAACGCCGCGCCAGCGGGCCGGTGCTGACCGGCGTCGCCTTCCTGGTCGTGCTGTTTTTGCAGGTGCCGGTGCTGGTGGTGGTGCTGGCCGCCTTCAGCGACACGGCCTACCTGACCCTGCCGCCGAAAGGGCTGACCTTGAAATGGTTCGATGCCGCCCTGAGCGATCCCGACTACCTGGAGGCGGCCTGGACCAGCCTGTGGCTGGCGGCCGGCTCGACCGCCGCGTCGCTGGCGCTGGGCCTGGCCGGCGCCTGCGCCATCCAGCGCCGCATGGTGCCGGGCGCGGCCTGGCTGAATTCGCTGTTCATGGCCCCGCTGGTGCTTCCGTCGGTGGTGCTGGGCGTGGCGCTGCTGCAGTACTACGCGGCCGTGGGCCTGCGCGGCAGCGGCGTCGGCCTGTGGCTGGCCCACGTGGTCATCACCGCGCCCTACGTGGTGCGCGCCAGCCTCGCCAGCCTGGCGTCGGCCGACGAGGCCCTGGAGGACGCGGCCTGCGTGCTCGGCGCGGGGCGCCTGGAGGCGTTCCGGCTGGTCACGCTGCCGCTGCTCAAGCCGGGCCTGGTGGCCGGCGGCCTGTTCGCCTTCATCACCTCGCTGGACAACGTGCCGGTGTCGGTGTTCCTGCTGTCGGCCAGCCAGAACACGCTGCCGGTCAAGATTTTCACGTCGGTGGAGCAGGGCGTGGACCCGTCGGTGGCGGCGGTCTCCGCGCTGCTCATCCTGGTGACGGGCGTCGCCCTGGTGCTCGCCGAGCGCTGGACGGGTTTTCACAAGCATGTGTAAGGAGCGGCAATGTCCGTGACGAGTAAGGGTTTCCCTTTGTTCCTGACGTTCGACGTGGACGCCGAGACCATGTGGACGGCGCGCGACGCCGCCTACGCCAAACGCCCCATCCTGATGTCGCAGGGGGCGTACGGCTGGAAGGTCGGCGTGCCGCGCGTGCTGGCGCTGCTGGCGCGCCACGAGGTCCGCGCCACGTTCTTCGTGCCGGGCGTGGTGGCGCTGGCGCATCCGGACATGGTCCGCGCCATCGTCGACCAGGGCCACGAGGTGGCCCACCACAGCCATACGCACCGCTGGATCGTCAACCTGACGCCGCAGGAAGAGCGCGAGGAAATGGAGCGGGGCATGGACGCGCTGGTGCGCACCGCCGGCTACCGGCCGCGCGGCTGGCGCTCGCCGGCGGCCGAGTTCAGCGAAATCACGCTGGACCTGATCCGCGAGTACGGCTTCGATTATTCGTCGAACTTCTTCGACGACGATTCTCCCTACCTGCTGGAGATCGGCGGGCAGTCCACGGACATCGTGGAGCTGCCGTTTCGCTGGGTGCTGGACGATGCGCCGTTTTTTCAGTATTCGATCGTGCTGCCGGGGCGCACGATGCAGTCGCCTTCGGCGGTGCTGGAGGCCTGGAAGCGCGAGTTCGACCTGCTGTACGCCGAGGACCGCATGATGATGCTGGGCATGCATCCCGAGATCATCGGCCAGCCCTCGCGCCTGTACGTGCTGGACGAGATGATCCGCTACGCCAAGGCGCACGAGCGGGTCTGGATAGACCGCTGCGACGTGATCACCGACGACATCCGGCCGCGGCTGCGGAGCGCGGCATGAGCGCGCGGCGGCGCTACCTGGTGGCGGGCGGGGCCAGCGGCATCGGGCTGGCGTTCGCGCGCCTGGCCGCGGACCAGGGCGCGGCGGTGGCGATCCTGGACCGCGATGCCGCGGCGCTGGCCGAGGCCGGCCGCGAACTGCCCCTGGCCGCCGCGCTGGCCTGCGACGTGACCGACAGCGCGGCCGTCGAGCAGGCCGTGCGCGAGGCGGCCGGCGCGCTGGACGGCATCGACGGCGTGGTCAACTGCGCCGGCATAGACCTGCGCGCGGACCTGGAATCCATGCAGGACGCGGACTGGAACCGGGTGCTTTCCGTGAACCTCAGCGGCCCCATGCACGTGTGCCGCGCCAGCGTGCCCTACCTGAAGCAGGCGGGCGGCGGCAGCATCGTCAACGTGTCTTCGGCGGCCGGCCTCAGCCCCTTGTCCGGGCGCAGCGCCTATTGCGCCGCCAAGGCCGGGGTCAATATGTTCGGCAAGGTGCTGGCGATGGAGCTGGCCGCCTACGGCATCCGGGTCGCCACCGTCTGCCCGGGCGCGGTGGACACGCCGCTGTTCCGTTCCAGCTACGAGGACCAGCCCGATCCGCAGGCCGGCCTGGCCGCCATCCGGGCGCGCTACGCGCTGGGGCGCATCGCGCAGCCGGAAGAGCTGGCCGAGGCCATCCTGTTTCTCAGCGGAGCCGGCGCAAGCTACATCACCGGGGCGACCCTGGCGGTGGACGGCGGCCGGAGCTTCCATTGATGCCCGGCGCGCAGTTCGAAGGCAGGACGGTCGTCGTGACCGGCGGCGGGCAGGGCATAGGCGCGGCCGCGGTCCGGCGTTTCGCGGCGCTGGGCGCGCGGGTCGCGGTGCTCGATCTCGATGTGGAAGAGGCCAGGCGGGAAGGGCGCGCCAGCCTCGCCGTCGAGGGCGACTGCACCTCGGGCGCGGTGATGGAGGACTTCTTCGCCCGCGTCGAGGCCGGGCTGGGTCCGCCGGACGTGCTGTTCAACAACGTGGGGCAAAGCGCGCGCGAGCGCTCCGGGCCGTTCGCGCAATCGGAGGAAGCGACCTGGCGCTTCGTGCTGGAGGTGTCGCTGCTGACGGCGATGCGCGCCTCGCGGCTGGTCGCCCCGGGCATGCGGGCGCGCGGCTACGGGCGCATCGTGAACATGAGCAGCGACGCCGCGTTCGCCGGCGACGCCGGCCTGGCCGACTACGCGGCCGCCAAGATGGGCGTGGTCGGATTCACGCGCTCGCTGGCGCGCGAACTGGCGCCCGCCGGCGTCACGGTCAACGCCGTGTGTCCCGGGGCGGTGCGCACGCGCGCGCACGAGCGCCTGTCGCCGGCCATCCTGGCGCGCATCGTGGCGCAGACGCCGGCGGGCTTCGTCGGCGAGCCGGACGACGTGGCGGCGGCCGTGGCCTTCCTGGCCTCTGACGAGGCGCGCTTCATCACGGGACAGACCTTGCTGATCGACGGCGGCCGCTGGATGGTCTAGGGCCTGTGCGTGGATCCTTTTAGTGTGAACAGGCCCTAGAGGAGAAAAGGCGATGGACGAATTGACTGGCATGGACGCGGTGGCCCTGGCCGCGGCGATCCGCGGCGGGCAGGTATCCCCGGTGGAGGCCGTGACGGCGGCGCTGGACCGCATCGCGGCGCGCGCCGACCTGAACGCCTTCATCACCGTGACCGCCGAATCGGCGCTGGCCGCCGCCCGCGCGGCCGAGGCGGCGGTGCGCCGCGGCGACGCGCTGGGGCCGCTGCACGGCGTGCCGTACTCGGTCAAGGACCTGACCCTGACCGCCGGCGTGCGCACCACGATGGGCTCGGCCCTGTACGAAGACTTCGTGCCGCGCGAAGACGCCGTGGCCGTGGCGCGCGTGAAGGCGGCGGGCGCGATCCTGATCGGCAAGACCACCACGCCGGAGTTCGGCCACAAGCAGAGCACGGACGCGCCGCTGTTCGGGCGCACGCTCAACCCCGTCGACCCGCGCTACACCTGCGGCGCTTCCAGCGGCGGCGCGGCGGTGGCCGTGGCGGCCGGCATGGGGCCGCTGGCGCTGGGCACCGACGGCGGCGGCTCGATCCGGATTCCGGCCTCGTGCTGCGGCATCGTGGGCATGAAGGCCACGCTGGGCGCCATTCCCAATCTGCAGCCGGCCGACCTGTTCGGCGCGAATTCCTACGTGGGCCCGATGGCGCGCAACGTCGCCGACACCGCCTTGCTGTATGGCGTGCTGCAGGGCGCGGACCGGCGCGATCCCTATGGCCAGCTCGACCTGCCGGCAGCCGCCCCGGCGCGCGCCACGCTGGCCGGCCTGCGGGTCGCCTATCTGCCTTCCTGCGGCAATCCGGTGGCCCCGGAAGTGCTGGCGGCCACCGACGCGGCCGTGCGCCTGATGCAGGAAGACGGCGCGCACGTGGAGCCGGTGTCGCTGGATTTCGTGTCGCTGGAAAAACACTTCCTGGTCATCCTGGAGGCGGTGACGGCGTCGCGCGTGGGCGACCGGCTGGAGGCCTTCCGCGACCGCCTCGACCCCTCCCTGGTGGCGACGGTGGAGCGCGGCCGGCGGCATGGCGCGGCCGCGCTGCTGGAAGCGGTGGCGGCGCGCACCCAGGCCTTCGGCGCGCTGCAGGCGGTGTTCGAGCGGCACGACGTGCTGGTGTCGCCCACGGTGTCCGCGCCGCCGCTGCCGGTGGAGCAGGACCCCAACGGCATCGTCGAGATCGCCGGCAAGCCGGCCGGCACCATCCGCGGGGCCTGGTATCCGTACACCTATCCCATGAACCTCACGGGCCATCCTGCGCTGTCCATGCCTTGCGGCCGTTCGCCGGGCGGCTTGCCGATAGGCCTGCAGCTTTGCGGCCGCTGGCACGAAGACACCCGGCTGCTGGGCGTGGCCGCAAGGCTGGAGCGCCTGCTCGCCGGCTAGCGGAGCGCCGCCCGCCGCCGCCATTGGGTTGCGGGGCAAAAACGGCCTGCAACGCCAGTCTTCATGCGGGTCTGTCTATGGCGCGGGCGGCTGTGCTATTGTCTTTAACCGGCTGGCTGCGATCATCACTGCGCGGCCAAGCCGGCGATGACGCGGTCCGAGGCTACCTCCTTGGGCGGCGTCCGTGGCAAAAATAAACGCATGACACGATCAAGCGTGGAGACATTACATGAGCCAGTACGGGCCATTGAAGTTGCACGTCCCGGAGCCCACGGGGCGGCCGGGTTGCAAGACCGACTTTTCCTATCTACGCCTGTCGCCGGCCGGCGACGTGCCCAAACCCCCCATTGACGTTGCCGCGGTCGACACCGGCGGGCTGGCCTACAGCCTGATACGGGTCATCGACGACGAAGGCCGCGCCGTCGGTCCGTGGGCGCCGGAGGTCAGCGACGATCTGCTGCGCGCCGGCATGCGGACCATGCTGAAGACGCGCATCTTCGACGGGCGCATGCTGACCGCGCAGCGCAAGAAGAAGATCTCGTTCTACATGCAGAGCCTGGGCGAGGAGGCCATAGGCTCGGCGCATGCGCTGGCGCTGGAACAGGGCGACATGTGCTTTCCGACGTACCGCCAGCAGAGCATCCTGCTGGCGCGCGACGTCTCGCTGGTCACCATGATGTGCCAGCTCATGTCCAACGAGCGCGATCCGCTCAAGGGCCGCCAGCTGCCGGTGATGTACTCGGACCGCGAACGCGGCTTCTTCAGCATCTCGGGCAACCTGGCCACGCAGTTCATCCAGGCGGTGGGCTGGGGCATGGCCTCGGCCATCAAGGGCGACACGCGCATCGCCTCCGGCTGGATCGGCGACGGCGCCACGGCCGAGGCCGACTTTCACACCGCGCTGACCTTCGCCCATGTGTACCGCGCGCCGGTGATCCTGAACGTGGTCAACAACCAGTGGGCCATTTCCACCTTCCAGGCGATCGCCGGCGGCGAAGGCGCCACCTTCGCCGGCCGCGGCGTGGGCTGCGGCATCGCTTCGCTGCGGGTGGACGGCAACGATTTCCTGGCCGTGTATTCGGCCTCGCGCTGGGCCGCCGAACGCGCCCGCCGCAACCTGGGCCCGACCCTGATCGAATGGGTCACCTACCGGGCCGGTCCGCACTCCACTTCCGACGATCCTTCCAAGTACCGCCCCGGCGACGACTGGAGCCACTTCCCGCTGGGCGATCCGATCGAGCGCTTCAAGAAGCACCTGATCCTGCGGGGCATCTGGTCCGACGCCGAGCACGACGCCGTGCGCGCCGAACTCGACGCCGAGATCCTGGCCGCCCAGAAGGAAGCCGAAAGCTACGGCACGCTGGTCGACGGCCACGTCCCCAGCGCCGCCAGCATTTTCGAAGACGTGTACAAGGACATGCCGGAGCACCTGCGCCGGCAGCGCCAGCAGCTCGGAGTCTGACCATGGCAATCGATAACAAAATCGGTCCGGCGTCCGCGTCGATGACCATGATCCAGGCTTTGCGCTCGGCCATGGACGTCATGCTGGAGCGCGACAACAACGTGGTGGTGTTCGGCCAGGACGTGGGTTATTTCGGCGGCGTGTTCCGCTGCACCGAAGGCCTGCAGGCCAAGTACGGCAGTTCGCGCGTGTTCGACACGCCGATCTCCGAAGGCGGCATCGTCGGCGTGGCCGTGGGCATGGGCGCCTACGGCCTGCGTCCGGTCTGCGAGATCCAGTTCGCCGACTACTTCTATCCGGCTTCGGACCAGATCGTGTCCGAGGCCGCGCGCCTGCGCTACCGCTCGGTGGGCGAGTTCATCGCGCCCATGACCATCCGCATGCCCTGCGGCGGCGGGATCTACGGCGGCCAGACGCACAGCCAGAGCCCCGAGGCCATGTTCACGCAGGTCTGCGGCCTGCGCACCGTGATGCCCTCCAATCCCTACGATGCCAAGGGCCTGCTGATCGCGGCCATCGAGAACGACGATCCGGTGATCTTCCTGGAGCCCAAGCGCCTGTACAACGGCCCGTTCGACGGCCACCACGACCGTCCCGTCACGCCCTGGACCGGGCGTCCCGGCAGCGTGGTGCCCACCGGCTACTACACCGTGCCGCTGGACAGCGCCGCGGTGGTGCGCCCGGGCGCCGAACTGACGGTGCTGACCTATGGCACCACGGTGCACGTGTCGGTGGCCGCGGCCGAGGAGACCGGCATCGACGCCGAAGTGATCGACCTGCGCAGCCTGTGGCCGCTGGACCTGGACGCCATCGTCAATTCGGTGAAAAAGACCGGCCGTTGCGTGGTGGTGCACGAGGCCACGCGCACCTGCGGCTTTGGCGCCGAACTGATTTCGCTGGTGCAGGAGCACTGCTTCCATCACCTGGAGGCGCCCGTCGAGCGCGTGACCGGCTGGGACACGCCGTATCCGCACGCCCAGGAATGGGCCTACTTCCCCGGCCCGCGCCGCGTAGGGGAAGCATTCAAGCGCGCGATGGAGGGTTGAGCGATGGGTATTCATATCATCAAGATGCCCGACATCGGCGAAGGCATCGCGGAAGTCGAACTGGTGGGCTGGCACGTCAAGGTCGGCGACAGCGTCGCAGAGGACCAGCCGCTGGCCGACGTGATGACCGACAAGGCCACGGTGGAGATCCCGTCTCCGGTCGTCGGCCGCGTGGTGTCGCTGGGCGGCGAAGTCGGCCAGGTCATGGCCGTGGGCGGCGAACTGATCCGCCTGGAAGTGGAAGGCGAAGGCAACGTCAAGCCGGGCGCGGAAGCGCCGCCGGCCAAGCCCGCCGCGGCGCCGCAGGCGGCTGCCGCCGAGGCGCCCCGCGAAACGGCGAAACCGGCGGTTGAAACGGCGCCGGCCGCGCCCAAGCCGCCGGCCGCTCAGCCGGCCGCATCCCGGCCGGCGCGCCAGGCCGGCGCTGCCGTCGCGCGCCAGCCCGGCGAGAAGCCGCTGGCTTCGCCCGCGGTGCGCAAGCGCGCCTGGGATCTCGGCATAGAACTGCGCTACGTGCCGGGCAGCGGCCCGGCCGGCCGCATCCTGCACGAAGACCTGGACGCGTACCTGCAAGGGCAGGGCGGCGCGACCCTGGCCCGCGGGGGCGCGGCTTACGCCGAGCGCAACGACGAAGAGAACGTGCCGGTCATCGGCCTGCGCCGCAAGATCGCGCAGAAGATGGCGGAGTCCAAGCGCCGCATTCCGCATTTCAGCTACGTCGAGGAAATCGACGTGACCGAACTCGAAGACCTGCGCGCGCAGCTCAACCAGAAATGGGGCGAGTCGCGCGGCAAGCTCACGCTGCTGCCGCTATTGGCGCGCGCCATGGTGGTGGCGCTGCGCGACTTCCCGCAGATCAATGCGCGCTACGACGACGAGGCCGGCGTGGTGACGCGCTACGGCGCCGTGCACATCGGCATCGCCACGCAAAGCGACGGCGGGCTGATGGTGCCGGTCATGCGCCACGCCGAGGCGCGCGACCTGTGGTCGATGGCGGCCGAGATCGCGCGGCTGGCGCAGGCCGTGCGCGACGGCAGCGCCGGGCGCGACGAACTGTCGGGCTCGACCATCACCATCACCAGCCTGGGGCCGCTGGGCGGCATCGTGACCACGCCGGTCATCAACCATCCCGAGGTCGGCATCGTGGGCGTGAACCGCATCGTCGAACGCCCGGCCATCCGCAACGGCGCAGTGGTGGCGCGCAAGCTGATGAACCTGTCGTCGTCCTTCGACCACCGCGTGGTCGACGGCATGGACGCCGCGCGTTTCATCCAGGCCGTGCGCGCGCTGCTCGAGCAGCCCGCTATGCTTTTCGTGGAGTAAGCATGAGCCAGACAACCAAGACGACAACCCTGCTCGTGATCGGCGGCGGCCCCGGCGGCTACGTGGCCGCGATCCGCGCCGGCCAGCTCGGCGTGCCCACCATCCTGGTGGAGGGCGAGCGCCTGGGCGGTACCTGCCTGAACATCGGCTGCATTCCGTCCAAGGCGCTGATCCACGCGGCCGAGGAATACGAAAAAGCGCGCCATTACGCCGACGGCTTGGCGCTGGGCATCTCGGTCTCCAATCCATCCATCGACGTGGCGCGCACCGTGGCGTGGAAGGACGGCATCGTCGGCAGGCTGACCGGCGGCGTGGCCGCGCTCCTGAAGAAAAACGGCGTGGAAGTGGTGCAGGGCTGGGCGCACCTGGTGGACGGCAAGACCGCCCAGGTCGAGACCGCCGCGGGCAGCGTGCGCATCCAGTGCGAACACCTGCTGCTGGCGGCCGGCTCCGAGCCCACGCCGCTGCCTTCCGTGCCGTTCGGCGGCATGGTGGTCTCGTCCACCGAGGCGTTGTCGCCCGCCGACATCCCCAAGAAGCTGGTGGTGGTCGGCGGCGGCTATATCGGGCTGGAACTGGGCACCGTGTACCGCAAGCTGGGCGCGGAAGTGGCCGTGGTCGAGGCGCAGGACCGCATCCTGCCCACCTACGACGCGGAGCTCACCAAGCCCGTGGCCACCGCGCTGGCGAAGATGGGCGTCGAACTGCACCTGGGCCGGAAGGTGCTGGGCCTGAACGGCGCGGGCAACGCCGTGCGGGTGCAGGACGCCGCCGGCGCCGAAACCCAGCTGCCGGCCGACCGCGTGCTGATCGCGGTGGGACGGCGTCCGCGCACGCAGGGCTGGGGGCTGGAAAGCCTGCAGCTCGACCGCAAGGGCAATGCGCTGCGCATCGACGACCAGTGCCGCACTTCCATGCGCGACGTCTGGGCCATCGGCGACATCGCCGGCGAGCCGATGCTGGCGCACCGCGCCATGGCGCAGGGCGAGATGGTCGCGGAAGTGATCGCGGGCAAGCGCCGCCACTTCACGCCGGCCTCGATCCCGGCCGTGTGCTTCACCGATCCCGAGGTGGTGGTGTCGGGCCTGTCGCCGGCCGAGGCCGAGCGCGCAGGGCTGGACTGCCTGTCGGCGTCGTTCCCGTTCGCCGCCAACGGCCGGGCCATGACGCTGGAATCCACCGACGGTTTCGTGCGCGTGGTGGCGCGGCGCGACAACCACCTGGTGGTGGGCTGGCAGGCCGTGGGGCGCGGCGTATCCGAACTGGCGGCGGCGTTCTCGCAGTCGCTGGAAATGGGCGCGACGCTGGAAGACGTGGCCGGCACCATCCACGCCCATCCCACCCTGGGCGAAGCGGTCCAGGAGGCGGCGCTCAAGGCCCTGGGGCACGCGCTGCACATTTAGCGGGAAGGCGCGGCGGCTAGCGGCCGCCGTCGATATACGGCCGCGCCTGCAGGACCAGGATGTCGTCGCCCACCACGGCCCATTCGATGTCCTGGTCGGCGCGGCCGCCCAGCGCCTGCTTGACCCGCCGGCCCACGGCCGCCAGGCGCGCGACCAGCGCGTCGTCCAGCACCTGGCGGTCGCCGGCCACCGGCACTTCGCGCACGCCGCCGGCGGCGTCGGCCACCAGCTTGGTGTCTTCGGCCGAACGCGTCAGCACCTGCACCGCCTTGGACCAGCTCGAATACATCACCTGTTCGGCCTGGCGCCTGCCTTCGACCACCTTGATGCCCAGCCCGCGCTTGGCGGAGATATAGGTCACGTGGCGCCTGCCGGCGTCGAACGGGTCGCGCGTGATCATCACGCCCGAGCTGTCCGAGGGCGCGGCCAATTGCACCAGCACCGCCATCGTCACCGCGTCGTCGCCGATGCCGGCGGCGCGGCGCGCCTCGTAGGCCTCGAAGTTGTAGACCGAGGCCCAGACCGCCAGCACCGCGCGCGTGAGCGCATCGGCCTGCGTCACGTTGGGCACGGTGGTGTACAGGCCCGCGCCGCTGAAGCCGGGCAGGTCTTCGGAATTGGACGAGCTGCGCACGAACACGCCGCGGCCCTGCAGGCGGGTCTGCCAGAGCTTGCGCCAGGCTTCGGCCTGCGCGGCGTCGGGCCGGGCCTGCTCGATGTATTGCCGCAGCGCGGCCAGTTCATTGCGCCGGACCTGGGCGTCGCTGGCGAAATCGGCGCGCCGTTCCAGCGCGGCGACGCGGCCGGGGACGTCCAGCTGCGCCATGAAGGCGGCGTACTGGGCATAGGGAATGCAATAGCCGTCGGGCACGCCGGCCAGGGGCGGCAGGGCTTTCTTCAGGGCGCCGAGGTTGGCCGCCTTGACGCCGCAATAACGGCTGTCGCGCGCGGCCAGCGCGTCCAGCGGCTGCGGCGCGCGCACCGTCAGGTCGGGCCTGGGCAGGGCGCGGGCCGCCCGCGGGCGCTCGACCGCGGCCGGCGCCTCGATGGGCGTGACCTGGTAGCCGTTGCCCGCCACCGTCAGTTCGACCCACTGGCCGTCGTGCTTGCGCAGCGCCGCGACGGCGTCGCGCACGTAGGCGTTGGGGATGCGCCAGCCCTTGGCCAGCAGGTTGACGTGCGAGAGCAGGGTGGAGGGCCGTTGCGTGACCAGTCCGGCCACCGGCGGCAGCGCCACGGGCACCTCGTCCAGCACCACGATGTCGGTGGGCGAGAGGTCCGTGGCCCGGTCCACCGACGCGACGATGCGCAGCCGGCCCTGCGCGCGGCCGGTGTTCAAGGGCAGGAAGGTCTGTTCGCGCAGCAGCGTTTCCTGCGTGACGTAGTCCAGGCCGGCGCGCCGGGCCGTGTCCTCGTGCAGCGTGGAATTGGTCTTGAAGCGCAGCGCCTCGTAGAAGGCCGGACGCAGCGTGGCGTCGGCCAGGGCCAGCAGCTCGGGCGTGAGCCGGTCGCCTTCCCAGAATTCGTAGGTGTAGCCGGGCAGGTCGCGCTGCCAGCTCAGCGTGCCGAAAAGGAAACGCCGCTTCGGGTCCTTGTATTGCGCGATCAGGGTCGCCCTGTCCATACCCGGCATCAGGCCGCGCTGGCGCACGAAATTCTCGTGCAGCGCGTAGCGCGGCGTGTCGATGAAGTAGAGGCGGTTGGCGCGGTCGCGGTCGATCACGAACAGCACGTGGGGGATTTCCAGCGGCGTGCCGGGGTTGTAGACGCGGGCCAGGCCGGCGAATTCGGCCTGGTCGCCGATTCTGGCGAGCGACGGCGGCCCGGCCCGGGGCGCCTGGGCGGCCGGCGCGGGCGCGCCCTCTATCCGCAGCTGCTGCGGGTTCTCGTAGGGCGAGGGCTTGCGGGCCGTCTGGGCCTGGGCCGGCGGCAGCGGCGCGAGCAACAGGCAGGCGATGAGGGAGGTAGACAGCGGACCACGCCCGGGTCGCGCACGCGGCAAGCCCATGCTTTGCGCACCATGAATACGGAAAGCCGGGATGATAATGCAGACTTCAGCCTGCGGACTCGCCGTCGCCCAGCCCGAGCTCCGCCAGGATGGCGGCGGTGTGCTGGCCCAGGGCCGGCACGGCGCCCATCGCGGCGGCCGCGCCGGACAGCGTGGCCGGCGGCAGCAGGGCCTGGATCGGGCCGCCCGGCGTGGCCACCTCGCGCCACCGTCCGCGCGCCGCGAACTGGGGATGGTCCCAGACTTCGTGCATGGTGTTCAGGGCGGAGTTGGCGATGCCGCCGCGGTCCAGCCTGGCCAGCACTTCCTCGCGCGACAGCGGCGCGAAGCACCGCGCGATGCGCGCGTCCAGCGCTTCGCGGTTGCGCACGCGCTGGACGTTGGTGGCGTAGCGTTCGTCGTCGGCCAGCGCCGGGTCCAGCAGCACCTCGGCGCAGAAGCTGCGCCATTCGCGGTCGTTCTGCAGGCCGAAGATCACCGGCTTGCCATCGCCCGCCAGGTATTGGCCGTAGGGCGCGATCGCGGGATGGGCCACGCCGTTGCGGGCCGGCGGCGTGCCGCCGTAGTGCGCGAAGTTCAGGGCGTAGGCGGTCCATTCGGTCAGCGCCTCCAGCATGGTGACCTCGACCCGCAGCCCGGCGCCGGTGCGCGAGCGCTGGATCAGCGCGGACAGGATGCCGGAATACGCGTACATGCCGGCGGCGATGTCGGCGATGGAGATGCCGGTGCGGGCCGGGGCCTCGGGCGTGCCGGTCAGGGAAATCAGGCCGGCGGCGGCCTGGATCAGCAGGTCGTAGGCCTTCTTGTCGCGGTAGGGGCCGTCGTCGCCGTAGCCGGAGATGTCGCACACGATCAGCCTGGGAAATTCCGCCAGCAGCGTTTCATGATCCAGGCCCATGCGGCGCGCGGCGCCGGGCGCCAGGTTCTGAATGAAGACGTCGGCCCGGGCCAGCAGCCGCCGCAGCACGTCGGGCGCGCCGGGCGCCTTGGTGTCCAGCGCCAGGCTTTCCTTGCCGCGGTTGGCCCACACGAAGAACGAGGACTGGCCGTGCACGGTGTCGTCGTAGCCGCGCGCGAAATCGCCGGCCTGCGGCCGTTCGATCTTGATGACGCGCGCGCCCAGGTCGGCCAGCTGGCGGCTGGCGAAGGGGGCGGCGATGGCGTGCTCTAGCGCGACGACGGTGATGCCGTCTAGGGGGCGGGATGCTGCGGTCATATCGTCCTGGGGAGTAGGCCGGGGCGCGTGCCGGACCCGGCGGCGGCAAAGCATTATGGGATGCCCTGCGCGCGCGCGGCCAGTCGATATTTTCAAAGCGGGATTCGAGGTTTTCTAATCGCCGTCCGGCGCGGGATCGGCCTGCGTCACGTAGCTGACGAAGGCCTGCGCGTAGCCCGGAAGCGCGTCCTGGCTGCGCATCACGACGCGCTGTTCGCGCACGGCCCAGGACTCCTCGATCTGCACGCACTCGACCTTGCCCTGCGCCAGCGCCGGGGCGGCCACCGAGCGCGGCACCAGCGAGATGCCGGCGCCTTCCTGCACGCAGCGCAGCACGGCGTCGAAGTTGGGCGCGTGCACGCGCACGCGGGGCTCCAGCCCCATCTGTTCGGCCATCTGCTGCAGGTACAGGAAATTGCTGGTCTTGCGGCCGATGGCGACCAGGTCGTGCGACAGCGCGGTTTCCAGCGAAACGCGCGGGTGCAGCGTCAGCGGATGGCGCGGCGGCACGATGAAGACCAGCTCGTCCTGGCCGTAGCTGATGTATTCCAGCCCGCGCATTTCGATCGCGCCGGCCACCAGGCCGACGTCGGCGCGGCCGTCGAGCACCGCCTTCACGGTCTCCTCGCTGAGGTGCTCTTCGAGGTTGACGTTGACGTTGGGGTAGGCGGCCAGGAAGCGGCTCAGCGCGCCGGGCAGGCTGCTCAGCGTGCTGCTGTTGGCGTAGACGCGGATATTGCCTTCGACGCCGTCGGTATGGCGGCGCATTTCCGCCTGCAGGCGTTCGACGTTGCCCAGGATGGTTTGCGCGTAGCGCAGCACGGTCATGCCGGCGGCGGTGAGCGACATGCCTTTCTGGGTGCGCACGAAAAGCGGCACGCCCATGGCCTGTTCCAGGTTCTTGAGCCGGTAGCTGGCCGACGGCGCCGTCAGGTGCAGTTCGGAAGCGCCGCCGGTGAGGCTTTTGGCTTCGGCAATGGCGACAAACACGCGCAGGTCGGTCAGTTCGTAACGCAAGAGGGCACCTGGGTTGCGGGCGGCGAAAGCGCCGGGGCGGGCCGCTGTTAGAAGGACTCTAAGCCGGATAAGAAACTTTCGACTGGTCCTGGGTTCGGCCTCGTCTCTATATTGTGCCGCACACACAAGACCTATGGAGACAGGCATGAAGCATGGATTTCCCTGGCGCGCCCTGGCGGGCGCCGCCATCGCCGCGGGCATGTTGGCCGGGGCCGGCGCCGCCTCGGCGCAGGACTATCCCGCCAAACCGGTGCGCCTGGTGGTGCCGTATGCGGCGGGCGGGCCCACGGACACCTTCGCCCGCGCGCTGGCCGAGAGCTGGAGCCGCAAGCTGGGCGCGACGCTGGTGGTGGAGAATCGCACCGGCGCCGGCACGCTGGTGGGCACCGAGACCGCGGCCAAGGCCCCGGCCGACGGCTACACGCTGCTGCTGACCACGGTGGCGCACGCGGTCAATCCCAGCATCCACGCCAGCCTGCCGTACCGCACGGTGGAGGACTTCGCGCCCGTGGGCCTGGCCGCCAAGGCGCCGCTGGTGCTGGTGGTGAACAAGAAGGTGCCGGCGCGCACCCTGCCGGAGTTCATGGCCTACCTCAAGGCCAACCCGGGCAAGGTCAATTACGGATCGGCCGGCATCGGCAGCGCGCCGCACCTGGGCGGCGAACTGTTGAACTACATGGCGGGCGTGCGCGCCATGCACGTGCCGTACCGCGGCAGCGCGCCGGCCATGGCGGACGTCATCGGCGGGCACCTGGAATTCATGATCGACAGCGCGCCCACGGGCCTTGCGCAAGTGCAGGCGGGCACGGTGCGGCTGCTGGCCACCTCCATGGCGCAGCGCCTGCCGCAGACGCCGGACACCCCGCCCATCGCCGACGCGGTGCCCGGCTACGAAGCCTATACCTGGAACGCCGTGTTCGCGCCCGCCGGCACGCCGGCCCCGGTCGTGGAGAAGCTCAACGCCACGCTGCGCGCCGCGCTGGCCGATCCCGACCTGAAGCGGCGCGCCTACGACATGGGCCTGGTGCTGCAGCCGGACACGACGCCGGCGGAATTGTCGGCGTTCCTGCAAAGCGAATTGAAAAAGTGGAGCGAAGTCGCCCGCGCCGCCAACATGAGCGCCAACTAGGATAAGGAAACCCGATATGCCCAAGCATCAACTGTGCGCCCAGCGCTATTTCGAGGACTTCGAGGTCGGCGAGGTCTTCGTGCTGCCTTCGCGCACCATGACCGACGCGCTGTTCGCGGCCTTCCAGCTCGCCAGCGGCGACAACCATCCGGTGCACTACGACGTCGAATACTGCCGCGCCCACGGCATGCCCCACATGCTGGCGCACGGATTCCAGGTGGCGATCCAGACGGCCGCCGGCGCCGGCCTGTTCCCGCACATGGTGGAGGATTCGCTCAAGGCCTTCCTGGAACAGAGCAGCCGCTTCCTCAAGCCGGTGTACGTCGGCGACACGCTTTATTCGTCGCTGACGGTGTCGGAGCTGGCGCCCGGGCGCAGCACCGGCGTGCTGGTCATGCAAAGCCTGGTGCGCAACCAGCGCGACGAAACCGTGATGGACGGCGTGCAGAAGTACCTGCTGCGCAAGCGCGAGGCGCAGTAGCGCCGGGTGCGGATACGACAAGGCCCCCATGATGGGGGCCTTTTGCTGCAAGCAGGCGGCGGAGGAATCAGCCCGCGGCCGTTTCCTGCAGCACGCGCTGGGCTTCTTCCTTGACGCGTTCCGGCGCGGTGCCGCCCACGTGCTTGCGCGCGGCGACCGAGCCTTCCAGGGTCAGGACCTCGTGCACGTCCTCGCCGATGCTGGCGTGATAGGCCTGCAGGTCGGCCAGCGACAGGTCGGCCAGGTCGCAGCCGCGCTGTTCGCAGTCGCGCACCGCGTGCGCCACCACTTCGTGGGCGTCGCGGAACGGCACGCCGCGCTTGACCAGGTAGTCGGCCAGGTCGGTGGCGGTGGCGAAGCCCTGCAGCGCCGCGGCGCGCATGTTCTCGGCCTTGACCTTGATGCCGCCGGCCATGTCCGCGAAGATGGTGAGCGTGTCGCGCAGCGTGTCGGCCGTGTCGAACAGGCCTTCCTTGTCTTCCTGGTTGTCCTTGTTGTAGGCCAGGGGCTGGCCCTTCATCAGGGTCAGCAGGGCCACCAGGTGGCCGTTGACGCGGCCGGTCTTGCCGCGGGCCAGCTCGGGCACGTCGGGGTTCTTCTTCTGCGGCATGATCGAGCTGCCGGTGCAGAAGCGGTCGGCCAGGTCGATGAAGCCCACGCGCGGGCTCATCCACAGCACCAACTCTTCGGACAGGCGCGAGACGTGCGTCATGATGAGCGCGCCGGCGGCGCAGAATTCGATGGCGAAGTCGCGGTCGGACACGGCGTCCAGCGAATTGCGGCACACGCCGTCAAAGCCCAGGGTCCGGGCCACGCGTTCGCGGTCGATCGGGAACGAGGTGCCGGCCAGCGCGGCGGCGCCCAGCGGCAGGCGGTTGACGCGGCGGCGGCAGTCGGCCAGGCGCTCGGCGTCGCGGCCGAACATTTCGGCGTAGGCCAGCAGATGGTGGCCGAAGGTGACCGGCTGGGCGACCTGCAGGTGCGTGAAGCCCGGCATGATGGTGGCGGCGTTCTCCAGCGCGACCGCGGCCAGGGCGTGGCGCAGCTGGCGCAGCAGGTCCTGCAGGGTGTCGATTTCGGCGCGCAGCCACAGGCGGATGTCGGTGGCGACCTGGTCGTTGCGCGAACGGCCGGTGTGCAGGCGCTTGCCCGCGTCGCCGACCAGTTCCACCAGGCGCTTCTCGATGTTCAGGTGCACGTCTTCGAGGTCGAGCAGCCACTGGAAGCTGCCGGCGTCGATTTCGGCCAGGATCTGGGTCATGCCGCGCTGGATGTCGGCCAGGTCCTGGGCGCCGATGATGCCCTGGGCGGCCAGCATGTCGGCGTGCGCCAGCGAACCCTGGATGTCGAAGCGCGCCAGGCGCTTGTCGAAATCCACGGACGCCGTATAGCGCTTGACGAGTTCGGAAACCGGTTCCGAGAACCGGGCGGACCAGGCCTGCGCCTTGTTGGCGAACTGGTTTTGATCGGGGGAGGGAGTGTTTGCCATGATGGCCCGAATTATAAAGCCTTGCGCATGGCGGCGGCCAAGGCGGCCGGGGTGAACCTCCGGCCGGCCCGGTTGTCGGATAATTCGGACTGGTTTCAAGAATAACGAGCAGGAATACAGCCTATGCCCATGGAATGGGAACAACTGGTCACCCAAATGGACGCCCATCTGCCGCGCGAGCCCTGGGCGCAGACGCTGATCGGCATCGGGGTGCTGATCCTGACGGCGCTGTTCATCCAGTGGGTGGTGGCGCGGGTGGTGCTGCTGCTGGCGCACCGGGTGCTGGTGCTGAGCGGCAGGCGCGACTGGGACAAGGCGCTGCTGCGCCACCGCGCCTACCAGAACCTCTGGTACGCCGTGCCGTTCGCCGTGGTGTCGATGGGCATAGGCCTGGTGCCGCACGTCGAGCGGGCGGTGGAGATCGTGGGGCGGCTGGCGCATGCCGGCGCATGGATCTGCGTGTTCATCGCGCTCTCGGGGGTGCTGAGCGCCTGGCAGGACACCTATTCGGCCACCACCCGGGCGCAGACCCGCTCCATCAAGGGCTATATCCAGATCGGCAAGCTCGTCCTGATGGCGATATGCACCGTTTTGGTGCTTTCCATCCTGATCGACCGCTCGCCGCTGTGGATGATCTCCGGCCTGGGCGCGCTGTCGGCGGTGCTGCTGCTGGTGTTCAAGGACACGCTGCTGTCGCTGGTGGCCAGCACCCAGCTGACCAGCAACGACATGCTGCGCATCGGCGACTGGATCGAGATGCCGCAGGCCAACGCCGACGGCTTCGTCAAGGACATCGCGCTGCATACGGTCAAGGTGCAGAACTGGGACAACACCGTCACCACCGTGCCCACCTACAAGCTGTTCTCGGAAAGCTACCGCAACTACCGCCACATGTTCGAATCCGGCGGCCGGCGCATCAAGCGCACGCTGCGGGTGGACGCGGCCAGCGTGCGCTTCCTGGCCGAGGAAGAGGCGCAGCAGCTGATGCGCTTT
Organism: Achromobacter sp. MUI-25009338; assembly: GCF_057359325.1. Classification (NCBI taxonomy): domain Bacteria; kingdom Pseudomonadati; phylum Pseudomonadota; class Betaproteobacteria; order Burkholderiales; family Alcaligenaceae; genus Achromobacter; species Achromobacter sp. MUI-25009338. Next base: position 3,354,645 of record NZ_CM170627.1, on the reverse strand, counting down.
CGCCTGCTGCACGACTACCTGCAGGCCAAGACGCACGACATCGCCCACGCCAACCAGACCATGGGCGAGCTGGCCAGCGTGCCGGCCAACCGCCGCCGCCTGACCAATATCGGCACCCTGCGGGCCTACGCCCTGGCCTATCTGAAGCAGAATCCCGAGATCCGCCAGGACATGGCGATGATGGTGCGCATGATGGAGCCGACCTCCGAGGGCATCCCGATCGAGGTCTATTGCTTTACCGCCGTGACCGCCTGGGTGGAGTACGAGCGCATCCAGGGCGACGTGTTCGACCACCTGCTGGCGATCATGCCCGAGCTGGGGCTGCGCCTGTACCAGCAGCCCTCCGGCGCCGACATCGGCGCGATGGGCAGCAACCTGCGCGAGGGCGCGCTGCAATCGGCGCTGGCGGCCTCGGCCGAGCGCGGGCTGCCCGACGCCAGGATGCCGCAGCAGGTGAGATAATCGCTCATCCGTTCCCACAGCCGTCCATAGGCCCCTAGCTGATGTCGAACCCGTTCTTCAACCTGTATTCCCACGGCTTCGCCCGGGTCGCGGTGGGCGTGCCCGAGTGCCGCGTCGCCGATCCGGCCTTCAACGCCGCCCAGACCATTTCGCTGGCGCAGCAGGCCGCCCAGGGCGGCGCGGTGCTGGCGGCGTTTCCCGAGCTGGGCCTGTCGGCCTATACCTGCGACGACCTGTTCCACCAGAAGGCCCTGCTGGACGCCTGCGAGGCGGCCCTGGGCCAGGTGGTGGCGGCCACCGCCGAGCTCGATATCGCGATCATCGTCGGCGCGCCGCTGCGCGTGGCCCACCAGTTGTTCAACTGCGCCGTCGTGGCCGCCGGCGGCCGGGTGCTGGGCGTGGTGCCCAAGACCTACCTGCCCAATTACGGCGAGTTCTACGAGGCCCGCCAGTTCAGCGCGGCCGATTGCGCCGCCGTGTCCGAGATCCGGCTGCTGGGCCAGACGGCGCCGTTCGGCTCCGAGCTGATCTTCCAGATGGAGCAGCTGCCGCTGTTCCAGTTCCACGTCGAGATCTGCGAGGATGTCTGGGTGCCCATCCCGCCGTCCTCGTTCGCGGCGCTGGCCGGGGCCACGGTGCTGGTCAACCTGTCGGCCTCCAACATCGTGATCGGCAAGTCGGAATACCGCCACCAGCTGGTGGCGCAGCAGTCGGCGCGCTGCCTGTCGGCCTATATGTACACCTCGGCGGGGCGTGGCGAATCCTCCACCGACATGGCCTGGGACGGCCAGGCCCTGATCTACGAAAACGGCGAACTGCTGGCCGAATCCGAGCGCTTCCTGGGCCATTCCCACCTGATCTTCTCGGACGTGGACCTCGAACGCCTGTCGCGCGAGCGCATGCGCCAGACCACCTTCGGCCAGTCGGCGCGGCGCCACCAGGACGAGGTGCGCAAGTTCCGCAGCGTGCCGGTGCCGGTGCGCCCGCCGCTGGACGATTCCGAGCTGCCGCTGGAGCGGCGCGTGGCGCGCTTTCCCTACGTGCCGGCCGACCCGCGCCGCCGCGACGCCCGCTGCAAAGAGGTCTACAACATCCAGGTCCAGGCCCTGGTCCAGCGCCTGTCGGCCAGCCGCATGTCCAAGGTGGTCATCGGCATCTCCGGCGGGCTGGACTCGACCCACGCGCTGCTGGTCTGCGCCGAGGCCATGGACGCGCTGGACCTGCCGCGCTCCAACATCCTGGCCGTCACCATGCCCGGCTTCGCCACCAGCACCCGCACGCTGCAGCAGGCGCGCCGGCTGATGGCGGTGGTGGGCTGCACCGCCTCCGAAATCGATATCCGCCCCAGCTGCCTGCAGATGCTCAAGGACCTGGGCCATCCCTACGCCGAGGGCCAGCCGGTCTATGACATCACGTTCGAGAACGTCCAGGCCGGCGAGCGCACCAACCACCTGTTCCGGCTGGCGAATTTCAGCAACGCCATCGTCATCGGCACGGGCGACCTGAGCGAGCTGGCGCTGGGCTGGTGCACCTACGGGGTGGGCGACCACATGTCGCACTACAGCGTCAACGCCAGCGTGCCCAAGACGCTGATCACCCACCTGGTGCGCTGGGTGGCCGAATCCGGCCGCCTGGGCGACGAAGGCGCGGCGGTGCTGCTGGACGTGCTGGGCACCGACGTCAGCCCCGAACTGGTGCCGGGCGGCGCCGACGACAAGCCCGGGCAGAAGAGCGAAGACGCCATCGGTCCCTACGAGCTGCAGGACTTCAACCTGTACTACACGCTGCGCTACGGCTTCGCGCCCACCAAGGTGGCGTTCCTGGCGCTGGCGGCCTGGCGCGACCGCGACGCGGGCGCCTGGCCCGAGGGCGGGCACGTGGTCCGCAACCAGTACGACCTGGCGGCCATCAAGCGCAACCTGAAGATCTTCCTGGATCGCTTCTTCCGCCTCAGCCAGTTCAAGCGCACCTGCGTGCCGAACGCCCCGAAGGTCGGTTCGGGCGGCTCGCTGTCGCCGCGCGGCGACTGGCGCGCGCCCAGCGACTCCGAGTCGGTGGTGTGGATGCGCGACGCCGAGCGCATTCCCGACCAGGAGCCCTAGGGCCTGTTCACACTAAAAGGAGCCATGCACAGGCCCTAGGCGGGCGGGTTTTCCCTCCCCGCGCAGCCCCCGCTGACGCCGGCCTGGCCGGTGGTATTCTCTTATCCATCGCGCCTGGCCGCCCCGCGGCGGCCGGGCGCCGCAACAGATCGAAAATCCAGGACGACAAACGTGAAACAAGTCACCGCCATCATCAAACCCTTCAAGCTCGACGAAGTCCGCGAAGCGCTGGCCGAAGTCGGCGTCAGCGGCCTGACCGTGACCGAAGTGAAGGGTTTCGGCCGCCAGAAAGGCCATACCGAGCTTTATCGCGGCGCCGAATACGTGGTGGACTTTCTGCCCAAGATCCGCGTCGAGGTGGTGCTGCCGGACAACCAGGTCGAGGCCGCCATCGAGGCCATCGTCAAGGCCGCCCGCACCGGCAAGATCGGCGACGGCAAGATTTTCGTCACCCCCGTGGAACAGGCCATCCGCATCCGCACCGGCGAAAGCGACGAAGCGGCGCTGTAGTTTCAGCCCGCGGCCTCGGCCCGCTACCGGATGAGCTGGTTCATCTCCAGGATCGGCATCATCACGGCCAGCACGATCAGCAGCACGAATCCCCCCATCAGCAGGATCAGCGCCGGCTCGAGCAGCGCCGTCATGGCCATGGCGCGCCGCTCCAGGTCGCGCGACAGGTTCTGCGCGCCGCGGTCCAGCAGTTCGGGCAGGCGGCCGGTCTTTTCGCCGCTGGCGATCAGGTGCACCAGCAGCGAAGGAAACACCTTCTGCGCGCCCAGCGAGGACGATAGCGCCGCGCCCTCGCGCACCCGCGCGGCGGCGTCGTCCACCGCCTGGCGCAGCACGTCGTTGCCCAATGTGCGGCGCGCGGCCTCCAGCGCCGTCAGCAGCGCCACGCCGCTGCCCGACAGGATCGCCAGCGTCGAGGCGAAGCGCGCCGCGTTCACGCCCAGCACGAAGCGCCCGGCCAGCGGCAGGCGCAGCACGCGCGCATGCCAGGCGCGCCGCGCCGCCGGGGCGCGCAGCGCATAGCGCCACAGCGCGATGGCCGCGGCCAGCGCCGCGCCGGTGGCCACGCCCCATTCGCGCACATAATCCGACAGCGACAGCATGATGCGCGTCAGCAGCGGCAGTTCCTGCTTGGCCTGGCTGAACGCCGACACCACCTGCGGCACCACGTAGCCCAGCAGGAATATCACGATCACGACCGATACGCAGGCCACGACTGCCGGATAGATGAAGGCGGTCATGACCTTGCTGCGCAGGGCGTTGCGCTCTTCGATGTAGTCGGCCAGTTTTTCCATCACCTGCGCCAGGTCGCCGGATTCCTCGCCGGCGGCGATCAGCGCGCGGTAGATCTCGGGGAAATCGCGCGGCCGCGCGGCCAGCGCCACCGACAGCCGGTGGCCGGCGCGCACGTCGTCGCGCACGCCGCCCAGGCTGGCGGCGATGTGTTTTTTCTCGGCCTGGTCCAGCGTGGCGCTCAGGGCCGCGTCCAGCGGCAGGCTGGCGGCCAGCAGGCTGGCGAGCTGACGCGTGATCCAGGCCAGGTCGGCGTCCGACAGGCGCGCGCGCAGCGAGGCGCCCAGCCCTTCGGCGCGCGCCGCCGGCGCGGTCGACAGCGGCAGCAGGCCGCGGCCGCGCAACTGGTTGCGCGCGCCGCGTTCGGTGTCTGCGTCGATGGTGCCGCGGACGATTTTTCCGAGCGCGTCGGTGGCTTCGTAACGAAAGGATGGCATGGTGGCAAAGCGTCGGCCGCGCGCGCGTCCGATCGCGCGAAAGGCCCGTATTCAAAGGGTTTCCAGGCCGTCACCTTGCCTCTGGATTATGACCGTAGTGTTGCAGTGTCACCCCGTATACTCCGACGCGCTTTCACGTTTTTTCACCCCGATTTCACGTACCAGGCACCGATCCCGTCATGCGTTACCTCGCGCCACTCAGCCTTGCGGTTCTGCTTGCCGCAAGCCAACTCGGACCCGCGGCCGGCACGGCTCACGCCCAGCAGACCGACAACCGCGTCAGCCTGAATTTCGTCGACACCGACATCCCCGCAGTGCTGCGCGCGCTGTCGCTGTTCACGCAGCGCAATTTCCTGGTGGACCCGCGCGTCAAGGGCAAGCTCACGCTGGTGTCGGACCGTCCGGTGGACAGTAAACAGGCGCTGGCGATGCTGACCGGCGCGCTGCGCCTGCAGGGCTTTGCCATCGTCGATGTCGACGGCGTGACGCGCGTGGTGCCCGAGGCCGACGCCAAGCTGCAGGGCAGCGCGGTGGTGGGCGGGACCCGGCCGGCTGCCGGCGCGCCGCCCGGGCCGGTGCCGGTGGCGGCGTTCGCCAAGCGGGCCGGCGGCGAGATGCTGACCCGGGTGTTCCCGCTCAAGTACGAGAACGCGGCCAATCTGGTGCCGGTGCTGCGGCCGATGGTGCCGCCGAACAACCCCATCAACGCCTATCCCGGCAACAACACGCTGGTCGTGACCGACTATGCCGACAACCTGGAGCGCATCGCGGCCGTCATCGCCCGCATCGACGTGCCCAGCTCCATCGACACCGACGTGGTGCCGATCCGCTCCGGGATCGCGTCCGATATTGCCGTGCTGGCTTCGCAATTGCTGGATACGCAAAGCAGCGATCCCACGCAGCGCATCGCCATCGTGGCCGACCCGCGCAGCAACAGCGTGCTGGTGCGCGCCGGCAGCCCGGCACGCACGCGGCTGGCGCGCGACCTGATCGAAAAGCTCGACGCGCAGCAGAACCGCGCCGGCAATCTGCACGTGGTGTACATGCGCAACGCGCAGGCCACGCGCATCGCCGAGGTGCTGGGCGGCCTGCTGGCGGGGCAGGCCAATTCCGCGCCGGGCGCGGCCGGCGGCGCGGGTGCGGCGGGGCAGTCCGGCGCGCGCGCGCAGAACGTTTCGGCCACGAGCGCGCCGCAGTCCGGCCTGGGCATGTCCGGCGGATCGAACTCGGGCAAGGGCGGCCTGTCGGGCGAGCAGGAGCGCATCGCGCGCGAGGACACCGGCACGCAGGCCGTGTCGTATTCGGCCGGCGGCGCCACCATCCAGGCCGATCCCGCCACCAATTCCCTCATCATCTCCGCGCCCGAACCGCTGTACCGCAGCCTGCGCGAAGTCATCGACCAGCTCGACCAGCGCCGCGCGCAGGTCCTGGTGGAAAGCCTGATCGTGGAGGTCAGCGCGGAGAAGGCCGCCGAGTTCGGCATCCAGTGGATGACCGGCGGCGGCAGCATCAGCAACGGCGGCAGCAGCTTCATCGGCGGCACCAACCTGGGCGGCAGCGGCATCACCGGCGGCGGCCCCACCACCATCGACGCGCTGGCCAACGGCCTGAGCCTGGGCGTGGTCAAGGGCACGGTGGACGTGCTCGGCAACGAGATCATCAACCTCGGCGTGCTGGCCCGCGCCATGCAGAACACGGGCGAGGCCAACATCCTGTCCACGCCCAACCTGATGACGCTGGACAATCAATCGGCCAGCATCCTGGTGGGCAAAACGGTGCCCTTCGTGACGGGCCAGTACGTGACCTCGGGCAGCAACGGCAGCAGCAACCCGTTCCAGACCATCGAACGCGAGGACGTGGGGCTCAAGCTCAACATCCGGCCGCAGATCTCGGAGGGCGGGGCGGTCAAGCTGGACATCTACCAGGAAGTCAGCAGCATCGACGAGGCCCGCTCCTCGGCCACCACCGGCATCGTGACCAACAAGCGCGCCATCGACACCAGCGTGCTGATCGACGACGGCCAGATCATCGTGCTGGGCGGCCTGCTGGAAGACAGCGTCTCGCTGTCGTCGGACAGCGTGCCGGGGCTGGGCTCGATTCCCGTGCTGGGCGCGCTGTTCCGCTACGACACCCGCAAGCGCACCAAGACCAACCTGATGGTGTTCCTGCGGCCCTACGTGGTGCGCGACGCGCGCCGCAGCGCCAGCGTCACCATGGATCGCTACGACTACATGCGCCGCGCCCAGGCCGGCGCGCAGCCGGGCAAGCACTGGCTGCTGCCCGACATGCAGGCGCCGCTGCTGCCCTCGCCGGGCTCGGCGCCGTCGGTGTCCAACAACGCCTACGACATGCGCCCGGAGCAGCTGGCCGAGACCATGCGCCGCCCGCCGCCCGTGACGGTCGAGTCCTTCGCGGTGCGCCAGTACCCCACGCCGGCGCAGCCCACGGACCCGTCGCTGCCGATCCGCGTGAACCTGCCGCGCGGGGTCAGCGTGGCGGTGGACCCCGAATCGCTCTACGCCGAGGCCGACCGCAGCAGCGCCACGTTGCAGTTCGCCTCGGTCGAGGCGCGCAGCGACGCCGACAAGATCGTGCAGCGGGTGCGGGCCAGCGGCCTGCAGGCCTACGTGCAGGTCGGCCCCGGCGGCATGGGCTACGTGGTGCGCAGCCAGGTGGCCAAGGACCCGGGCACCATTTCCACGGCCACCGCGCTGCTGCGCGAACTGGGATTCAAGAGCGAAGTGGTTTCGCAATTATGAGCGCGCATCCCTTGCCCTACGCCTGGGCCCGCGCGCAGCGCGCGGTGCTGTCGCTGCGGGGCGGGCGGGCGCAGCTGACCGTCAGCCCGCGCACGCCCGAATGGGCGGTGCGCGAGATCCGGCGCTGCCATGGCGATATCGCCGTGGCCGAGGTCGACGACGAGGCGCTGGAGACGCTGCTGACGGCGGCCTACAGCCATTCCGAGGACGCCGCCTCGGTCATGGGCGTGGCCGAAAACGAGATCGACCTGGACCGGCTGCTGCAGGACATGCCCGAGGTCGCGGACCTGCTGGAGGCGCAGGACGACGCGCCGGTGATCCGCATGATCAACGCGCTGTTCGCGCAGGCCGCGCGCGACGGCGCCAGCGACATCCACATCGAGCCGTTCGAGACCCATTCGGTGGTGCGCTACCGGGTCGACGGCACGCTGCGCGACGTGGTCTCGCCGCGCAAGGCGCTGCACGCGGCGCTGATCTCGCGCATCAAGATCATGGCGCACCTGGACATCGCCGAAAAACGCCTGCCGCAGGACGGCCGCATCGCGCTGCGCGTGGGCGGGCGGCCCATCGACGTGCGCGTCTCGACCCTGCCCACCGGCCACGGCGAGCGCGCCGTGCTGCGGCTGCTGGACAAGGAAGCCGGGCGGCTGCAGCTGGAGCGCCTGGGCATGGCCCCGGGCGTGCTGGCGCAGCTCGACCGCCTGATCCGCCAGCCTCACGGCATCGTGCTGGTGACCGGACCCACCGGCAGCGGCAAGACCACCACGCTGTACGCGGCGCTGAGCCGGCTGGACGCGGCCACCAGCAACATCCTGACGGTGGAAGACCCGATCGAATACGATCTGCCCGGCATCAGCCAGACCCAGGTCAACGCCAAGATCGACATGAGCTTCGCGCTGGCGCTGCGCGCCATCCTGCGGCAGGACCCCGACGTCATCATGATCGGCGAAATCCGGGATCTGGAAACCGCCCAGATCGCGGTGCAGGCTTCGCTGACCGGCCACCTGGTGCTGGCCACGCTGCACACCAACGATTCGGTCTCGGCCGTGACCCGCCTGACCGACATGGGCGTGGAGCCGTTCCTGCTGGCCTCGTCGCTGCTCGGCGTGCTGGCCCAGCGCCTGGTGCGCAAGCTGTGCCCGGAATGCAAGCGGCCGACGACGCAGGACGGCGCGCGCGTGTTCCATCCGGTGGGGTGTGCCGCCTGCAACCACACCGGCTACAGCGGCCGTTCCGGCATCCACGAACTCTTCACCGTCGACGACGAGGAGCGCCGCCTGATCCACGAAGGCAGCGACGAACGCGAGCTGCGGCGGGCGGCGGCGGCCGCAGGAATGCGGACCATGCGCGAGGACGGCCAGCGCTGGGTCGACGGCGGGCAGACCTCGCCCGAGGAAATCCTGCGGGTCACGCGCGACGCGTGAGGCAGTTACACCCCGAAACTCACCACATCCCCCGAGCGCCGTCCCAGCATCGACATAAAGCCCTCCAGCGCGGCCCGGTCCGCCTCACCCGCCGAAGCCGCGTAGCGCGCCTGCCCCTGGAAGCGCAGCCCGCCGCCAGTGGCGCTGCCCTGGCCGGTCACGTCCAGCAGGCCGTTCTCGGTGCTGAGCGTCAGCGAGGCGCCGTTCTTGCCTCCCTGTACGCGCAGCACGTAGGTGCCGACGCTGGCGACCGGCGCGAGCGCGGTGGCGGCGTTGCGCCAGCGCACTTCGGCCAGCGGGCCGGCGGGCAGCGCCGCGCCCAGGCGCAGCGGCTGCCAGGCGATTTCCAGCGTGCCCTGGGGCGCCATGGTGTTCCACGGCGCGCCCAGCGCGGCCAGGGTCGAGGCGGGCGCGCGCAGCGACTGGGCCGACAGCGATAGGCCGTTCCAGGCCGGGCGCGCCTGCAGCGCGCCTTGCAGCCAGGGATGGGAAATTTCCAGCGCCAGCGTGTCCCAGCGCCAGCGCCATTGCAGCGGCTGGGGCAGCATGCGGCGCGCGCCGGGCGGACCCAGCGCGATCCAGGCGCTGCCGCGCCACAGCGTGCCGGCGGCGTCGGCCAGCGCGAGCGGCGCGTCGTGGGGCAGCACGGCCAGCAGCCAGCGCGCGGGCAAGACCGCGGCGCCGGCGGCGGCCGCGCAGCAGGCGGCCGCGCACAGCAGCGCGGCGTTCCGGCGGGAAAAGCGCGGTGCGGCCATGTCAGTTCCCGCCTTTCGCCGCCGCGGGCAAGACCAGCACCACCTTGCCATTGACCAGGCCCGGCAGCGGACGTCCGTAGGCATTGGCCGCGCGCGTGAGTTCCACCTGATGCACCGCCAGGCCCCAGTCGCGGGCGCCGCCGTCCAGCCATCGCAGCAGCGCCGAGGCGGGCGCTTCTTTCAGGGTCAGCAGCACGCCGGGCCCGGCTTCGGGTTCGCCCAGCGTCCATTGCGCGGCGGGCAGGCCGGCGCGTTCCAGCGACGCGCCCAGTTCGGCGGGCGCGGGCAGGGCGGCGGCCGGGGCCGCGGCGCGCCGCCGCAGCGCCTGGGCCTGGGCGGTCAGGTCGGCGACGGTGGCGGCCTGCGCGCGCAGCGCGGGCAGTTCGGCGTGGAGCTTGCGCATCGTGTTCAACGGCGGCTCTATCAGGGTGACGAACACCAGCGCCGCGCCCAGCAGCAGCGCAGCGCCCGCCAGCAGCCGGCGTTCGCGCGGGGCCAGCGCCTGGTAGCGCTGACGCGCGCGCGCCAGCAAGGGGTCCACGGGTTTGCGGGCGGATTGCCAGGCGGCATGCAGGCGGTGCGAGAACGTGTTCATGGCTGGGCGCGCAGGATGCGCCAGGTGTGGTCGGAGTCGGTGCGTTCCAGCTTCAGGCCCAGGGCGGCGGCCTGCTGGATCAGCGCGGGAGTTTCGGCGACGCGTTGCGACTGCTCGCCGGCGTCGGCCAGCTGCAGCGTGAGCGCCTGGTCGGCGTAGCCCAGGCGCGCCACCTTGTCGGCCGCGAAAGGCAGCGCCTGGGCCGCGGCCCGGGCCAGCGGCAGGAAGTCGGCGGCGTTGTGCGCGCCGCGGTCGGCCTGTAGCGCGTCCAGGCCTTGCCGCGCCTGGCGCGCCGGGTCCAGCAGCACGGGCAGCTCCGGGAAGGCGGCCAGCACCTGCCGGCGCATGCCTTCGTCCAGCGCGTCGGCTTCGGCGCGCAGTTGCGACGCATAAAGATTGAGGCCGCCTATCCATACCGCGGCGGCCGCCGCGCCCCAGCGCCAGACGCCGCGCCAGCGCGAGGCGCGCGCCGGCGCCAGCTGCGGCATGGCCAGCGACCACGAAGGCGAGGGCGCCTGCCAGCGCGGATCGGCCGGTTCGCGCAGCGGCCCCGTGTCGGCGCCCAGCGTCTGCGGCGCGATCAGCGCCTGCACGCGCAGGCCCTGGGCGTTCAACAGGCTCCACGCGCGGCGCACGGGTTCGCGCGCCGCCCAGGCCAGTTCGACGCGGCCGTCCGCGGCGCGCGGGCCAAAGCCGATCGCCAGGGCGTCCAGGTCGCTGAGCACCAGCGGCTCCAGCGCGGCGTGGACCGCGGCGGCGTAGCGCGCGCGCGGCACGGCCGGGATCTGCACGCTGGTGGCGATCACGTCCGCCGGATGCAGCACGGCTTCGCAGGCGGCCTGCGGATAGGCGTGGCCCAGCGCGTGCAAAGCGAGTTCGCCCTGCCGCGCGCAGCGGCCGTGCCGGTCGAACCAGGCGTAGGGCAGGGGCGAGTCCTCGCCAAACTCGGCCAGGGCGGGCAGCGCGATGCGCAGCATGTTCTTCAAGGGTTTTCTCTTGTCCATAGGGTGTCGGGCGCGGCCGGCGGGGCGCTGCGCATCAGGGCCTGCATGGAGATCCGGGCGCGTTCGTAGGCGACGGTGCCGCTGGCCATGAACCAGTCGCTCTTGGTGGCCACCGTCGGCGCGGCGGTCTCGACGCCGGTGCCGGCCAGGCGGTTGGCGAAGTCGCCGGCATTGTTGAACCAGTTGCCGCGGTCGCGCTCGCCGGCCAGGGACTGCGCCTGGCTGAGCGACATGCCCTGCACCAGCGCGGCGATGACCTCGGGCGGCGCGGTGTTGACGTTGACCGGCGTGGCCGCCGGCAGCACCGTCATCGTGCGGCGCAGCGCCGCGCGCGCCGGTGGGTCCAACGCCAGCAGCGCCGCGATCTCGTCCACGCCGCGCGGCAGGGGCGCGCGGGCATGGGGCGCGGCGGCGGGCGCGCCGGCGGCGTCGGGCGCCGGGGCCGGCGGTTGCGCGGCCGCGATGATGTCCATGATCTGCGCGGCCAGCGCGTCGGGCAGCTGCAGCAGCTTGAGCAGGCGGCGCAGCACCTCTTCCTGCTGCAGCTGCGGCACGCCGTTGCTGGCCAGGTTGTAGAGGTTGTACTTGCCCTGTTCGTCCTCGATGCGGCCGGCGAACACCGCCACACGCTCGTCGCCGGGGCGTTCGATGCGCGTGTCCAGGATGGGCGTGGCCCAGATCTGGTCGCCGCGCGTGACCGCTTCGCGCCGGCCGTGGTCGCGCAGCACCAGCCTGGCCCAGTCGATGCCGCCGGCCAGCATGGCGCGGGCCTGCACGCGGGCAAGCTCGTTCTCGACCCGCCGCGTGCTGGCGGTCTGGCGCTGGAACAGGCTGGTGGTCAGCGCCGCCACGATGGCGACGATGATGAGCGCGCTGATGACCGCCGCGCCCCGTTCGCGGGCGGACGGGCTCATGGCAGCTCCAGGATGCGGCTGAAGCGCTGCGGCGCCTGGGGCGCGCCGCGTTCCAGCGTGATCTCGATGCCGGCCGGCGGCGACGCCAGGCTGGCGTTGCTGTCGACCCAGCCCGTGCCCGGTACCCAGGCGCGCAGTTCCAGCGCGCGCACGCCCGGCAGCAGCAGGACGCCGCCGTCCGGCGCGGGCAGGGGGCCGCGCGCCGCGGACGGCCCGCTGGCGCGCCACAGGCCGTCCTTGCGGACCTGCCAGTGCACGCGCTGCCACAGGCCGTTGCCGTCGGGGTCGGGGCGCAGCAGCTCCAGCGTCTGGCCGCCGCTTGCGCGGCGCAGCAGGCGCAGGCCGGCGGTGTAGGACTGCGCGTCCTGGCCGGCCGGCTCGAACGCAGGCCCGGTATAGGACAGCTCCACGTCGCGCGCGATCTGGCCCAGCGCGCGCACGATGGCGTCGATGTCCTGCGTCTGTTCCTCGATCCGGTCGCGGGCGTTGGATACGTTGGCCAGGCCGCGCCAGGCCATCAGGCTGACCAGCGCCATCAGCGCCAGCGCCACCAGCACTTCCATCAGCGTGAAGCCGGCCTGGGATCGCAGCGGTCTGTGCATGGCTAGCGCACGCCGGACAACAGGCCGTCGAGCTGCAGCAGGACGGCGTCGGGCCGCGGCGAGGACGCGTCGCGCACGCGGATGGCCACCTGGCGGAAGCTGCGGTTCATCGAATTGGTGAACTCCAGTTCGCATTGCAGCGCGCGGCCGCCTTGGGCGCACGGCATGCTGCGCGTGCCGGCGCGCGGCAGCGTCTGCTCCAGGCGCAGCTGGGCCAGCGCGTTCTGCGCCGCCAGCAGCGCCAGCGTCTTGTCCTGCAGGTTGCGGTTGTTGGCCGCCATGACGCCGGTCGCGCGCAGCGCGGCGGCCATCGCGACGGCGATGATGGCCAGCGCCACCAGCACCTCGATGAGCGTGAAGCCGCGTTCGCGGCCCGGGCGGCGGGGCGGTTCAGCGGATCTCATAGCGTCCGGCGGCGTCGCGCTCGAGCACGACCTGCGCGCCTGCCGCGCGCAAGGTCAGCGTCATGGGCGCGGCGACCCATTCCGTGTTGAAGACCAGCGGCCGGTCCGGCGCGAGCTGCAGCTGCACCGGGCCGGCCGACCAGGCGCGCGGGCGCAGCACCGCGTCGCGCTCCAGCCGGTCCACGGGCAGGGGCGCGTCTTCCTCGGCGCTGATGTTTTCGGAACGTCCGCGGCGCTCGAAGGCCCAGCCTTCGGCGCCGGCCAGCCAGCGTATCGGGCGGCCGTCGCTGCGCGCCTCGCTCTGGGCCACCGAGAAGGCGTCGGCCAGGCGTTGGGCGTCGTTGCGCAGCGGGTTCTCGCCGCGGCCGACGGACAGGCTCACCATGCTGGCCGCGATGGCGACGATCACCAGCACGACCAGGACTTCGACCAGCGTGAAGCCGCGTTCAGAGTTCCCAGGAGCCGATGTCGGCATCGCCGTTCTCTCCGCCGGGCTTGTTGTCGGCGCCGAACGAGAACACGTCGATATCGCCTTTGACGCCGGGGCTCAGGTATTGATAGGGATGGCCCCAGGGGTCGTTGGGCAGCTTGTCGAGGTAGCCGCGCCAGTTGTTGGCGCCCTCGGGCTTTTCGACCAGCGCGCGCAGGCCCTGGGCGGTGGTGGGATAGCGGCCGTTGTCCAGGCGGTAGAGCTTGAGCGCCTGCATCACGCCGGCGATGTCCTGGCGCGCGGCGACCTGGCGGGCCTGGTCGGGACGGTCGAGCACGCGGGGAACGATCAACGCCGCAAGAATCCCCATGATCACGATCACCACCATGATCTCGATGAGGGTGAAACCCTGCTGGCGGGCTGGCCCGCGCGGAAACTGACGCACTTTGAACTCCGGTCTTCAGTAGAAGCGGAGGATTGTGGTCATGAAATATGACAGCAATATTGGCGGGCGGGTTTTCAGCCGTTGGCCCGCACGATGCCCGCGGGCGCGGGCGGCGCCGCAGGGGCCGGGAGGCGGCTGGCGCGCCCGGCCTGCTCGACGGTGATCGTTTCGGCCGCGACCTCGCGCAGCACGATGCCGGGCGCGACTTCGTCGCCGACGCGCCAGGCCAGCGGCGGGCCGCCGTCGATGCTGAGCACGGCCGCGCCGTCCGGCCCCGCCGCGATCACGCCCAGCACGCTGATCTGCGTGCGCATCGCCTCGTCCTTGCCGAACCAGAGCGCGACCGGGCCGTTGTCGACGGCGCGCGGCGCGGCGGCGGCCGAAACGGCCGGCGGCAGCGAGGCCGGCCGCGGCGCCAGCAGGACGGACGCCCACACGCCGATGCCGGCGGCCAGCGCCAGGATGGCGGCGATACGTAGCGCCGCGGGCGCGGCGGGCAGGGCGAAACGCAGGGACAGGGGCATGGGTGATGGCGAGGCCATGAATCGATGCGCCGACTATAGCGGGGTTTCATGACACAAAAAAAATCCTGATCCGTCGATCAGCCTTTCTCCTGCTTGCTTAACGGCCGGTTCACGTTCGCCGGCCACCATGTGCGGCAACACAAACCCCGTTCATGAGGCAAGAAGAAGAGCATGCAGATACGCGATTGGAGAAGATGGTGCGCCACGCTGCTGGCGACCAGTGTCCTGGCCGGCTGTGGCGGCAGCGACGACGACAGCGAGGATACCTCGGCGCCGACCACGCCGCCCACACAGCCGCCGGTGACCGAGCCCGACCAGACCCGCGCCGACAAGGTGCTGTTCATCGGCGTGGACGGCCTGACCTATGACGCGATGCGCCGCGGCGTGGCCGACCGGTCGCTGTCCAACATCGGCCAGCTCACCGTCACCCGCGCCTGGACCGGCGGCGTGACCGGCGCGCCCACGCAGCAGCCCACGCTGCCCGCGCCCGGCTGGGCCACGCTGCTGACCGGCCAGTGGGCCGACCAGCACGGCGTGCGCTTCTCCGAACAGACCCAGCCCATCAAGACGCCCACGCTGTTCCAGCGCGTGAAGTCGGCAAGGCCCGAGGCGCGCACCGCCGCGGCGTTCAATTCCAGCGTGGTCGCCGGGCTGCTCGCCAAGGACCGCGACGACGGCAGGCTGCAGGCCCTGACCGATTGCGCGGGCGGCGACGATTGCGTGGCCACGCAAGCGCGCGACCGCATCGCCGAAGGTTATGACGTCGTGGTGGCGCAGTTCGGCGCGCCGGCGCGCGTGGCCTCCGAATCCGGATTCGGCGGCGCCTACGACACGGCCATCCGCCAGGCCGATAGCGCCATCGGCGAACTGACCAAACAGATCGCCGACCGCAAAGCCGACCATCCCGGCGAGAACTGGCTGGTGGTCGTGGCCTCCAGCTACGGCCTGACCCAGAACGGCGTCGTCGACAGCCGTCCGTTCTCGTCGACCAAGACCATCGTGCTGGCGGCCAACCAGCCGTCGCTGCTGGGCGGCAACGCCGACGACGCCGTCGTCGACGGCCTGTGGGACAACAACTGGTATGCGCTGCCCAGCGCGGCCGACGTGGCGCCCACGGTGCTGGAGCACCTGGGCGCGCTGCCGCCTGCGGCCGGCTACGACATGGCGGGCACGTCGCTTTCCGACACGCTGGTACTGCGCAACCTGTCTGCGCGCACGGCCATCAACAACAAGAGCGTCACGCTCAGCTGGACACGCGTGGGCGAACCTACCGCAGACGCCGTGATCCGCCGCGACGGCGTCGAGATCGCGCGCGTGCCGGGCGCGGACACCGGGTACGTGGACGAGAACCTGGTCTTCGACGCATCGGGCCTGCACGAGGTGACCTACAGCGTGACCCTGGGCGAGTCCACGACCGCGGCGCGCACCACGGTGAACTACGTCAAGCCGCCCGAGCTGCTGGCCTCGCTGCGTACCGAGCTGTCCATGTTGTTCCCGTTCGAAGGCAATCTTACCGACGTGGCCGCCGGCGGTGGCGACATCACGCCGTTCGACGGCGCCCAGGCGCCGGCTTATGCCGACGTGGGTGTGTTCGGCAAGATGTTCAAGAACGAGCGCAGCGCCGCGCCGTTGGGCGCCTTCAAGCTGGATTATCCGGCCGGCAAGCTGGACGCGGTCCAGGCCTTCACCATCGGCTTCTGGTACCAGTCCGACGGCGCCGCCAATGACCGCTCCATCGTGGGCAACAAGGACTACAACTCCGGCGGCAATCCCGGCATCACCATCGCGCAATGGTCCGGCCCGGTGCTGTATTTCAACCTGGCCGGCGGCGGCCGGCGGGTCGACATCAACGGCGTGAAGTTCACGCCCAACAAGCCGGTCTACATCGCGATGACGATCGACAAGACGGCCCGCACCATGACCGCGTCGGTCTACGACAGCGAGCTGGGTTTTTCCTCTCGCACCATCAGCACGGGCGCGGTGGACCTCGGCCAGATCGCCGGCGTCTACGGCCCGCACCTGGGCCTGAACGAAGACGGCCGCGGCACGTATTCCAACGGCCCTTACACGATGTATTTCGACGACCTGGCCTTCTGGTCGCGGGCGCTCACGGAAGACGAAGTGAAGTCCCTGGCCATGTCCGGCAAGTCCGTCTCCGAACTGTTTCCCTGATGTTCCAAGGATAGAAAACGATGAACCAATCCACGATGTTGCGCGGGTTCCTGCGCCTGGGCGCGGTGCTGATGCTGAGCGCCACGCTGGCCGCCTGCGGCGGCGATGACGGCGATAGCGGCGGCAGCGAGCCTCCCGGCACCGGCGGCCAGCCGGAAACGCCGACCCCCGTGCCGCCCACGCCGGCCAAGCCCGAATTGCGTTGCGCGCCCTGAGCCGCGCCAGCCCACCCAACACATAGGAAAAAAACCGTGACGTCCGATAAAGACCAGGTCCACGCCGGCAAGCGCCGCTTTCTGCGCACCGCCGCCGCCTCGACGGCCGGCCTGACCGCGCTGTCCATGTTCCCGCCGGCCATCCGCCGCGCACTGGCCATCCCGGCCAACAACCGCACCGGCACCATCAACGACGTCGAGCACGTGGTGATCCTGATGCAGGAAAACCGCTCCTTCGACATGTACTTCGGTACGTTCAAGGGCGTGCGCGGCTTCGGCGACCGCATCACCATTCCGCTGCCCGAGAACCGCTCGGTCTGGGAGCAGAGCAACGGGGCGCGCGTGGTGATGCCGTATCACCTGGACAGCACGCAGGGCAACGCCCAGCGCGTGGCCGGCACCCCGCACGACTACCTGGACGCCCAGATGGCCTGGGACGCCGGCCGCATGGACCAATGGCCGCGCTACAAGCAGAACCAGTCCATGGGCTACTACCGCAAGCAAGAGGTGCAGTTCCAGTTCGCGCTGGCCGAGGCCTTCACGCTGTGCGACGCCTATCACTGCTCCTCGCACGGCGGCACCAACACCAACCGACTGTTCTTCTGGACCGGCACCAACGATCCGCTGGCCCAGGGCAACGGCCCCTCCACCCGCAACCAATGGGATTCGCTGGGCGCCTCGTCCACCGGCTGGAACTGGAAAACCTATCCCGAGCGCCTGCAGGAAGCGGGCGTGAGCTGGAAGGTCTACCAGAACCTGCCCGACAACTTCACCGACAACTCGCTGGCGGGTTTTCGCAATTTCCGCCGCGCCAACGAACTGGCCGGCAACAACGCCAACGGCTCGCCTTACCCGGCCTGGGCGCCGTCGGACGACGCGACCAATCCGCTCTACAAGGGCGTGGCCAACACCATGCCGGACGGCGGCTTCCTGCAGGCGCTGCGCGAGGACGCGGCCAACGGCACGCTGCCGCAGGTGTCCTGGATCGTGGCGCCGGCCACCTATTCGGAGCACCCCGGCCCGTCCAGTCCGATCCAGGGCGCCTGGTACATCCAGGAGACGCTGGACGCGCTGACCGCCAATCCGGAGGTCTGGAGCAAGACCGTGCTGCTCATCAACTTCGACGAGAACGACGGTTACTTCGACCACGTGCCGCCGCCGGCCGCGCCTTCGCTGAACCCGGACGGCTCCATGGCCGGCGCCTCCACCGTCAATACCGACCTCGACCGCCACACGCGTCCCTCGGCCCAGGACGCGGCCGACGGCCGGGTCTACGGTCCCGGCCCGCGCGTGCCGATGTATGTGGTGTCGCCGTGGAGCCGCGGCGGCTGGGTCAACTCCCAGGCCTTCGACCACACCTCGGTGCTGCGTTTCCTGGAAGCGCGCTTCGGCGTGGCCGAAGACAACATCAGCCCGTGGCGCCGCGCGGTGCTGGGCGACCTGACCTCGGCCTTCAACTTCGTCAATCCCAATGACGAGAAGCTGCCCAACCTGAACCTGCAGACCCGTTCCGAGTCCGACGACAAGCGCCGCGCGCAGGAAGCCCTGAACGCCGTGCCGCTGCCGGACCCCAGCACCCAGGCCAGGCCGGTGCAGGAGCCGGGCATGCGCCATTCGCGCCCCTTGCCCTACGAGCTGCACACCAGCGCCCGCGCGCAGCCCGACATGGGCGCCATGCGCCTGGTGTTCGCCAATACCGGCAAGCAGGCGGCGGTGTTCCACGTCTATGACCGCCTGAACCTGGACCGCCTGCCGCGCCGCTACACGGTGGAGCCGGGCAAGCAGCTCGAAGGCAGCTGGGACGCGGCGGCCGATGGCGGCAAGTACGACCTGTGGGTGCTCGGGCCTAACGGCTACCACCGCCACTTCGCCGGCGACCTGGCCCTGGCCCGCACGTCCGAGCTGGCCGCCGAGATCCGCGTCTGCTACGACGTGGCCAACGGCGACGTCTACGTCAGCTTCATCAACGGCGGCAAGAACGCCTGCACCTTCGAAGTCGCGCCCAACGCCTACTACGCCAACCACGAGCGCTGGAAGTTCACCGTGCCCGCCGGCGGCGAGGTCGAGCAGCACTGGGCGCTGGCGGACAGCCACAGCTGGTACGACTTCACGGCGCGCCTGGCCGAAGACCCGGCCTACCTGCGCCGCTTCGCCGGCCGCGTGGAAACCGGCAGGCCGTCGGTGACCGATCCGGCGATGGCGCTGTAGGGGCTGGTGGCCCGCGCGGCCCGATGGGTTACGCGCGCTTGGCATGGATTTCTTGTGTCAAGTATCGCGCGCTGCACCCATCCTACGATTCTGCCATCGTAGGATGGGTGCAGCGCGCGATTACTTGAACAAGAACCCGAATACCGAACGCGCGTAACCCATCGGGCCGCGCAAGCCGCCATCAACCCACCACCCCCCCCACACTCCCGCGAAACGCCGTCGCGCATCCCGCGCAGATCGCCGCCGTAATCCCCTGGCGGGCGTGTTCGCGCCGTTCCAGCATGCCGATCGCCCGCGCCATCGGGCCCAGGTCCGGCGGCAGCCGCAGGATCCGCAGTTCCGGGCTCTGCTGCCAGTTGGAGCCGTGGATCAGGGGCAGCAGGGTGACGCCGACCTCCTGGCGCACCAGTTCCACCAGCGTCTCGATCGCGTTCAGTTCCAGGAATTCGTTCAGCGGCACCGCCAGGCGCCGCAGCAGCCGGTCGATCTGCAGGCCGGTGCGCTGGGTCCGGTCGAAACGCAGGAAGGGGTTGGCCGCAAGCACCTGGCGCGCGTCGGCGCCGCGCGCCGAGCGCGGCGCGATGACGACCAGTTCTTCTTCATATAGCGGGGTCCAGCGGGTGCTGGCCATCTTGCGGCCGGCCTCGACCAGGAAGGCGGCGTCCAGTTCGCCGTCCTCGACCTTGCCGGCCAGCTCGCTGGCCTTGCCCGACAGGATGCGCACGTCCAGCTTGGGATGAACCTTCTTCAGGCCCGACACCACCTTGGACAAGGTGCCCATGCAGGACACGATGCTGCCCACCGCGACCGAGCCGGCCAGTTCGCCCGGCACGGTGGGCGGGCGCCGCATGCGGTCGTACAGATCCAGCAAATGCTTGATTTCGGGTAGCAATTCGCGGCCGGCTGCGTTAAGAATGGCAAGACGGCCGCTGCGGTCGAACAATTCGCGGCCGAGCTCCGCCTCCAGCGAGCGCATCTGGAAGCTGACGGCCGCCTGGGTCAGGGCCACCTGCTCGGCGGCTTCGGAGAAAGAGCCGTGGTGCGCCACCGCCAGGAACGTCCGTAGGAAGCGGATCGTACTCATAAAAAAACTTTTTATGACGGAACAAAAAATCAAATTGATTTAATTAGATCACAAGAGTACTTTCGCCTGGGTCCATGCACACCAACCCGTTATGAGATTCGCACCATGAAAGCCTTCGACTGGGGCAACCCGTATCCTTCCGTCCGCATCCCGCTGTTCGCCCGCAACGTGGTCTCCACGTCGCATCCGCTGGCGGCGCAGGCCGGCTTGCGCATGCTGCTCAAGGGCGGCAACGCCGTGGACGCCGCGATCGCGGCGGCCGCCACTATCGTCCTGGTCGAACCCGTGTCCTGCGGCCTGGGCGGCGACTGTTTCGCCATCGTCTGGGACGGCAAGGAGCTGCACGGCCTGAACTCCTCCGGCGTGGCGCCGGCCGCCTGGAACGTGGAGTACTTCAAGCGCAGGCACGGCGTGGGCCCCAACGGCCTGGCCGTCCAGCCCAAGCGCGGCTGGGACGCCGTGACGGTGCCGGGCGTGGTCGCCGGCTGGGCCGCGCTGCATGAAAAGCTGGGCAAGCTGCCGTTCGAGCAGCTGTTCGAGCCCGCCATCGAGGTCGCCGAGCGCGGCTACGCCGTGCCGCCGGTGGTGGCGCACAAGTGGGCGGCCGCCGCCGACGAACTCAAGGACCAGCCCGGCTACGCCCAGGCCTTCCTGCCCGAGGGCCGCGCGCCCAAGGTGGGCGAGCATTTCCGCTTCCCGGACGCCGCCTACACGCTGCGCCGCATCGCCGCCAGCAAGGGCCGCGACTTCTACGAAGGCGAGCTGGCCGAGCGCATCGCCGCCTTCAGCAAGGAGTGCGGCGGCGCCATGACGCTGGAAGACCTGCGCAACTACCGTCCGCAGTGGGTCAAGCCGATCTCCAAGTCCTACCGCGGCTACGAGCTGCACGAGATCCCGCCGAACGGGCAGGGCATCGCCGCGCTGATCGCGCTGGGCATCGTCGAGCGCTTCGACATGGCCGGCATGCCGGTCGATTCGGTGCAGTCGCAGCACGTGCAGATCGAAGCCATGAAGCTGGCTTTCGCCGACCTGTACAAGTACGTGTCCGATCCGCGCTCCATGCAGGTCACGCCGGAGCAGATGCTGTCCGACGCCTACCTGGACAGCCGCGCCAAGCTGATCCGCCTGGACCGCGCCACGCATTTCGAGGCCGGCCGTCCGCACGCCGGCGGCACCATCTACCTGACCGCCGCCGACGAGAGCGGCATGATGATCTCGTTCATCCAGTCCAACTACATGGGCTTCGGCTCGGGCGTGGTGGTGCCGGGCACCGGCATCAGCATGCAGAACCGCGGCGTGGGCTTCTCGATGGACCCGCAGTCGGCCAACGTGGTCGAAGGCGGCAAGCGTCCGTTCCACACCATCATCCCGGGCTTCCTGACCCAGGGCGGCAAGCCCGTCATGAGCTTCGGCGTGATGGGCGGCGACATGCAGCCCCAGGGCCACCTGCAGACCGTGGTCCGCATGATCGACTACCACCAGAACCCCCAGGCCGCCTGCTGCGCGCCGCGCTGGAAGGTCAACCGCGACTTCACGCTGGACATCGAGACCAATATGAAGGCCGCGACGGTTGCGGGCCTGAAAGACCTCGGGCATGCTTTGAAGTCCGTCGAAGATCCCTACATGGACTTCGGCGCGGGCCAGTTCATCTGGCGCATGTCCGAAAGCGACAACGAGCTGGGCTACGTGGCCGCCAGCGACAGCCGGCGCGACGGCCAGGCCGTGGGCTTCTGAACCAGCGCGGGCGTACGCGGCGCGTACGCCCGCGCCGACACAAGGGGAAAAAACACAATGAAACGCTTGACCTTGACCTTGGGCGCCAGCCTGCTGGCGCTGGCCGCCGGCGCGGCCGGCGCGCAGAACATGCGGATCGGCCTGCAGGAAGATCCCGACGTGCTGGACCCGCACCGCGCGCGCACCTACGTCGGCCGCATCGTCTTCACCTCGCTGTGCGACAAGCTGATCGACATCGATCCCAAGCTGCAGTTCGTGCCGCAACTGGCCACCTCGTGGTCGTTCAGCCCCGACAACAAGGTGCTGACCTTCAAGCTGCGCCAGGACGCGCTGTTCCATGACGGCAGCAAGTTCGACGCCGCCGCGGCCAAGGCCAACCTCGAACGCGCCATGAGCCTGCCGGACAGCCTGCGCAAGGGCGAACTGGCCTCGGTCGAGAAGGTCGAGGCGCCGGACGCCGCCACGCTGGTGCTGACGCTGAAGAAACCCGACGCCACGCTGCTGGCGCAGCTGTCGGACCGCGCCGGCATGATGCTCTCGCCCAAGACCTTCACCGACGACGTGGCGGCGGTGGGGCGCAAGCCGGTGTGCTCGGGCCCGTACAAGTTCGTCGAGCGCATCCAGAACGACCGCATCGTGCTGGAGAAGTTCGACCAGTACTACGACGCCAAGGACTTCGCGTTCGAGCGCGTCACCTTCCTGCCCATTCCGGACACCACGGTGCGCCTGTCCAACCTGCGCGCCGGCGACCTGGACATGCTGGAGCGCCTGAACCCCTCCGACGTGCCGCAGGTCAAGAACGACGCCAGCCTGACCTTCGCGCCGATAGCCGGCCTGGGCTTCCAGCAGTTCATGTTCAACGTGGCCAACGGCAAGCGCGCCGAGGACAATCCGTTCAAGAACAAGCTGGTGCGCCAGGCGTTCCAGTACGCCATCGACCGCAAGGCCATCAGCGAAGTCGCCGGCGGCGGCATTTTCGAGCCGGCCCAGCAGCCGTTCCCGCCGGCCAGCCCCTACCACAGCGACAAGTTCCCGCCGACCCAGCGCGACGTCGCCAAGTCCAAGGCCCTGCTCAAGCAGGCCGGCCTGGAACGGGTGAAGGCCGAACTCGTGTTCGGCAACAACACCACCACCTCGTCCATCGCCGAGATCGTCCAGGCCATGGCCGCCGAGGCCGGCTTCGACCTGTCGCTGCGTCCCACCGAGTACGCGGCGCTGCAGAAAGAGGCGTCCGGCGGCAACTTCCAGATCGTGATGCTGGGCTGGTCGGGCCGGGTCGATCCGGACGGCAACATCCACGCCTTCGTCACCTGCAAGGGCGCGCTCAACGACGGCCATTACTGCAATCCGGAAGTGGACAAGCTGCTCAACGAGGCGCGCACCGTGCCCGACACGGCCAAGCGCAAGGCGATCTACGACCAGGCGCAGACCATCCTGCAGGACGAGCTGCCCGGGGTCTACAACTACTACCAGCCCTGGCCGTTCGCGCTGGCCAAGAAGGTCCAGGGCTTTACGCCCTATCCGGACGGCATGGTCCGTCTCAAGGGCGTGAGCTTCGCGAAGAAGTGACCGCGGGGCGGCTGTCCGAGGCCGCCCGAGCCGGACGCGCAGCGCGCGTCCGGTTATTCTTTGTGGCAGCCGCAAGCTCCGCGGCAAGCGCCTGCCGCTGCTCCCGTTTCCCGGTTTTCCTATGCTTAAACTCATCCTGCGCCGCGTGATCGTCGCGATACCGACCTTGATACTGGTGTCGATGATCGTTTTCATGCTGCAAAAAATCCTGCCCGGCGATCCCGTGCTGACGCTGGCCGGAGAAGAACGCGACCCGGCCGTCCTGGACTACCTGCGCGAAAAATACCGGCTCAACGATCCGCTACCCATGCAGTACGCGGCCTGGGCCAGCCAGGTGCTGCAGGGCGACCTGGGCAAATCGCTGCGCACCGACGTGCCCGTCACCACGCTGATCGGCCAGAAGCTGCCCGTCACCTTGCAACTGGCCGCGATGGCCATGTTCTTCGCGCTGCTGATCGGCATCCCCATGGGCATCCTGGCCGCCGTGCGCAAAGGCAAGCCCATCGAGATGGGCGCCAACATCGCGGCGCTGTCCGGCATGTCCATACCCAATTTCTGGCTCGGCATCATCCTCATCATGGTGGTGTCGGTGCAGTGGCGGCTGCTGCCGGCCTCGGGCTACGTGTCGCCGTCCGAGGACTTCTGGCTCTCGATGAAGACCATGCTGATGCCCGCGCTGGTGCTGTCCACGGCGATCGCGGCCTACCTGATGCGCCATACCCGCTCGGCCATGCTGGAGGCGCTGTCGGCCGACTACGTGCGCACCGCACGCGCCAAGGGCGTGTCGCCGCGCAGCGTGGTGCTGCGCCACGCGCTGCGCAACGCGCTCATGCCCATCGTCACGCTGGTGACCCTGCTGTTCGGCGAACTGCTGGCCGGCGCCGTGCTGACCGAACAGGTCTTCACGATCCCGGGATTCGGCAAGCTGGTGGTCGACGCGGTCTTCACGCGCGACTACGCGGTGGTGCAGGGCGTGGTGCTCTGCGTCGCGGTGGGCTTCATCGTGATGAACCTGCTGGCCGACATCCTGTACATCCTGGTCAATCCCCGCCTGAGGCACTCATGAGCGCATTTCCTGCAACGGCCGCAGCCGTCACGCCGCCCCGCAGCCGCAATCGCGCCTGGGCCAAGTTCAAACGCAATCGCATCGCCATGCTGGGCCTGGGCATCGTGCTGGTGTTCGTGGCGCTGGCCGCGCTGGCGCCGCTGATCGCCAGCCACGATCCGTTCCAGACCAGCTTCACCACCATCCGCAAGGCGCCGTCGGCGGCCTACTGGCTGGGCACCGACGAGCTGGGCCGCGACATCTTCAGCCGCATGGTCTACGGCGCGCGCGCCTCGCTCATGGCGGGCCTGGTGTCGGTGCTGATCGCCCTGGTCGCGGGCGTGCCGTTCGGCCTGGCCGCCGGCTATTTCGGGGGCTGGACCGACAGCGTCATCTCGCGCGCCACCGAGGCGCTGCTGGCCATTCCCTTCCTGATCCTGGCCATCGCGCTGGCGGCCTTTCTCGGCCCCAGCCTGACCAACGCCATGATCGCCATCGGCGTGTCGGCCGCGCCCAAGTTCATCCGCCTGACGCGCGGGCAGGTGCTGGCCGTCAAGAACGAGGACTACGTGCAGAGCGCCCGCGCGCTGGGCGCCTCCGACCTGCGCATCATCGCCCGGCACGTGTTTCCCAACGTCATGCCGCCGCTGATCGTGCAGGCCACGATCACCATCGCCACCGCCATCATCGCCGAGGCCAGCCTGTCCTTCCTGGGCCTGGGCCTGCAGCCGCCCAACCCGTCCTGGGGTTCGATGCTCAACACGGCCAAGAACTTCATGACCCAGGCGCCGTGGATGTCCATCTTCCCCGGGTCGGCCATTTTCCTCGCGGTGCTGGGCTTCAACCTGCTGGGCGACGGGCTGCGCGACGCGCTCGATCCGCGCCAGGACAAGTAATCGATATGGCAACCATGGACCCCAAACGCGTCGTCCAGGTCAACGACCTGACCGTGCGCTTCAAGACCCCCGAGCGCACCGTGGAAGCGGTGCGCAGCGTCTCCTTCCACGTCGACCGCGGCGAAACCCTGGCCATCGTCGGCGAGTCCGGATCGGGCAAGTCCGTCACCTCGCTGGCGCTGATGCGCCTGGTGGAATACGGCGGCGGGCGCATCGTCAACGGCGGCATGCTGCTGCGCCGGCGCAACGGCGAGGTGCTGGACCTGCTCAACGCCCCGGATTCGCTGCTGCAGCGCGTGCGCGGCGCGGACGTGGCGATGATCTTCCAGGAGCCGATGACCTCGCTCAATCCCAGCTTCACGGCCGGCAGCCAGATCGCCGAGGCGCTGCAGCTGCACCAGGGCCTGGACGCGGCCGCGGCGCGCGCCGAGACCCTGCGCATGCTGGAGCGCGTGCGCATCCCGGAGGCCCGCGCCATCCTGGACCGCTATCCGCACCAGCTGTCCGGCGGCATGCGCCAGCGCGTCATGATCGCGATGGCGCTTTCGTGCAAGCCGCAGCTGCTGATCGCCGACGAGCCCACCACGGCCCTGGACGTCACCATCCAGGCCCAGATCCTGCAGCTCATCCGCCAGCTTCAGGAAGAAATGGACATGGGGGTCATCTTCATCACCCACGACATGGGCGTGGTGGCCGAGGTCGCCGACCGCGTGCTGGTCATGTACCGCGGCGACAAGGTGGAAGAGGGCGGTTCGGACGAGGTCTTCGCGCGCCCGCAGCACGCCTACACGCGCGCACTGCTGTCGGCCGTGCCGCGCCTGGGCGCCATGCAGGGCACCGACGAGCCCGCGCCATTTCCGCTGTTGCGCGTGGACGCGCCGGCGCCGGAACCCGCCGCGAGCCAGCCGGTTGCGGCGGCCTCCACCGTGCGCCGCGACAACGGCCCGGTGCTGAAAGTGCGCAACCTGACCACCAGCTTCGACATCACCGGCGGCATATTCGGCCGGGTCCAGAAACGCGTGCACGCCGTGGAGAAAGTCAGCTTCGACCTATATCCCGGCGAAACCCTGTCGCTGGTGGGCGAATCCGGCTGCGGCAAGACCACCACCGGCCGTTCGCTGCTGCAGCTGGTCAAGAGCAAGAGCGGCTCCATCGAGTTCGACGGCCAGAACATCGGCGCGCTGCGCGGCGGCGCCATGCAGACGCTGCGCCGCCACATCCAGTTCATCTTCCAGGACCCGTTCGCCTCGCTCGATCCGCGCATGACGGTGGGCTATTCCATCATGGAGCCGCTGCTGATCCACGGCGTGGCGCGCGGCCGGCAAGCGCAGGACCGGGTGCGCTGGCTGATGGACAAATGCGGGCTGCTGCCCGAGATGATCGACCGCTATCCGCACGAGTTCTCCGGCGGCCAGCGCCAGCGCATCTGCATCGCGCGCGCCCTGGCGCTCAACCCCAAGGTCGTGATCGCCGACGAATCCGTCTCGGCGCTGGACGTCTCCATCCAGGCGCAGATCGTCAACCTGCTGCTCGACCTGCAGCGCGAGCTGGGCGTGTCGTTCCTGTTCATCTCGCATGACATGGCCGTGGTCGAACGCGTCAGCCACCGGGTGGCCGTCATGTACCTGGGCCAGATCGTCGAAATCGGCCCGCGCCGCGCCATCTTCGAGAACCCGCAGCATCCCTACACCAGAAAGCTCATGGCGGCCGTACCCATCGCCGATCCCCAGCGCCGCCACCGCGAGCGCTCGCTGCTGGTCGACGAAATCCCCAGCCCGGTGCGCAAGCTGGGCGACGACCCGCTGGTCCGGCCGCTGGTGGCGGTGGGCGAGGGGCATTTCGTGGCGCAGCATCCGGTAGGGGTGTATTGAGGCATGGGCGTATGCCAGTCCACCAAGGAGCCATACCGTGTTTTCCCACGTATTCGTCGGCGTCACCGACTTCGAGCGCGCGCTGGGCTTCTACACCGCGCTGATGGACACTCTGGGGCTGGAGCTGCGATTCCTGGACCGGCACCGCCCCTGGGCGGGATGGCATAGCGCGGGCGGCCAGCGTCCGTACTTCGTGATCTGCCGGCCGTACGATGGCCGGGCGCCGCATCCCGGCAACGGGCAGATGACGGCTTTCATGGCGCCATCGCGAGAAGCCGTGCGCCAGGCGCACCGGGCCGCGCTCGAACACGGCGGCCGCTGCGAGGGCCCCCCGGGCCTGCGGCCGCAATACCACGCCAGCTACTACGGCGCGTACTTCCGCGACCCGGACGGCAACAAGCTGTGCGTCGCCTGCCACGGGCCGGCGGAGGACTGACGCGCGCCTTCAGCGCTTCTCCAGCGCCAGCTTCAATCCGAACGCGATGAAGACCGCGCCCGTCATGCGGTCCAGGCCGCGCATCACGGCCGGCCGTGACAGCCAGCGCGCCAGCGGCCGGGTCGCCGCCACGAGCAGGGCGAACCACAGCACGCCCAGCACGGCGTGGATCGCGGCCAGCAGCAGGCTGAAGCGCAGCACGTCGGCGCCCGCGGGGATGAACTGCGGCAAAAAAGTGATGTAGAAAATCCCGACCTTGGGATTGAGCACGTTGGTCAGGCAGCCGCGCACGAACCAGCCGCCGGCGCTGGCCGCCGGGGCCGACGCCGGCGCGGCCCGCAGTCCGGCTTCGGCGATGCCGCCGCCGCCGCCGCGCCTGAAGCTGCCCCACAGCAGCCGCAGCCCCAGGTAGCACAGGTACAGCGCCGCGCAGATGCGCAGCGTGTCGTAGGCCAGGCTGGAGACCAGCAGCAGCGAGCCCAGCCCGAAGGCGGCGACCGCGCCCCAGACCAGGCAGCCCGTGGCCACGCCCAGGCCCGCCATGAAGGCCCGCCGGCCGCCCTCGACGGCGGCAGTGCGCAGCACCAGCGCGCTGTCCATGCCGGGAGTGACGGTCAGGATGGCGGCGGCCAGGGTGAAGGCGAGCAGGGCGGCGGTGGCGGTCATGGGCGGCTCGGAAGGAAGCGGAAAGCCAGTGTAGCGCTGGCGCGCCGCCGCAGGCGCGCGCCGGCAGGCGGTATCATGGCGGCCTTCAGTCATACGCTTCATTCAACGGATTCCCGCCATGGCCCTGCGCGCCACGATCTACAAGGCCGAACTCAACGTCGCCGACACCGACCGCCACTATTACGGCAGCCATGCGCTGACGGTGGCCCGCCACCCCTCCGAGACCGACGAGCGCATGATGGTGCGCCTGGTCGCCTTCGCCCTGCATGCGCAGGAGGACCTGAGCTTCACCAAGGGCCTGAGCGAGACCGACGAACCCGACCTGTGGGCCAAGGACCTGACCGGCGCGGTCAAGCTGTGGATCGAAGTCGGCCAGCCGGAAGAACGCCGCATCCTGCGGGCCTGCGGCCGCGCCGAAGAGGTGATCGTCTACTGCTACGGCGGCTCGGCCAGCAAGATCTGGTGGGACGGCGTCAAGAACAAGCTGGAGCGCACCCGCAATCTGAAGGTCGTCAACCTGCCGTCGGATCAGGCCAAGGCCCTGGCCAGGCTGGCCGAGCGCACCATGCAGCTCAATGCCAATATTTCGGACGGCGTGGTGTACTTCTCGGCCGACAAGGGCGAAGTCAGCATCGAGCCGGAAGTCTGGCGTTAACGACGTTCCCCGCCCCGCGGACGGGGCCATCGCGGCGCGAACGGCGCAACGTGTAAAACAATGCCATTTTGGTGCTGGACGTGACAAAATGTCATCCGCGGCCGGCACATGACCGCGTCGATGAACTTGCTGCGATGGTCCGAAATGCCTGCTACAGGTGATTTTCCTTGCGCACCTGGTCCCGCGCCCGCCGCCGGCGCGGGCAAGGCGCAGCCCGAGCCGGACGGCCCGCTGGACCGGCTCGCCCGGCTGGCCCGGCGCCAGTTCGGCGTGGACATGGTGCTGGTGGCCTGCAGCGACGCCGACGGCCTCTGGCAGGCCCAGGCCGGCGCGCCGCCCGCGGCCACTCAGCCCGCTTTCGCTGCGGAATGCCCGCTGTTGGACGAGGATGGCCGCCAGATGGGCACGTTCCGGCTGCTGCATGGGCAGGCCCGCGAATTCGGCCCGCAAGACCGCCAGTCCCTGGAAGACTACGCCGCGCTGGCGGCCGCGGCGGTCGAAAAGCGCCGGGCGCTGGCCGCCGAACGGGCGGCCGAAGACAGCTGGCGCGTAGAGGCCCGCAACCTGTCGATGGCTGTGGCCGGCAGCGGCACCGGCGTCTGGGACCGCAATGTCGTGACCGGCGAGATCACGTATTCGGCCGGCTGGAAAGCGCTGCTGGGCTACGGCGAATCCGAACTCACCAACCGCATCGAGGATGCGTACAAGCGCCTGCACCCCGACGACGCCGACTACGTGCGCGCGGCCATGCAGGCGCATTTCGAGGGCAAGACCGAAAGCTACGAGGTCGAGCACCGCATCCTCTGCAAGGACGGCAGCTACAAATGGATCTGCAGCCGCGGCAAGGTCGTCAGCCGCGACGCGCAGGGCCGGGCCCTGCGCATGATGGGAACCACCACCGACATCAGCGCCATGCGGGCCATGTCGGAGCGGCTGCAGCGCACGGCCGACCTGCTGGTGAACCTGACCGACGCCGTGCCCGGCATGGTGTTCCAGTGCGGCCAGCGGTCCGGGGGCGGACCGGCGCGCTTTCTCTACGTCAGCGCAGGCATCTGGGACATGTTCGAACTGACGCCCCAGGACGTCCAGCAAGGCGCGGCCGCCATCGAACAGCGCGTCCATCCCGACGACCTGCCCGCCTACCACGCCTCGCTGCAGGCCGCAGCCGCCGCCCGCACGCACTGGCATCAGGAGTTCCGCGTCTGCCTGCCGCGCCAGGGCCTGCGCTGGCGCCAGGGCGACGCCAGCCCGCGCACCGCGCCCGACGGCTCGGTGGTCTGGCACGGCTTCGTCACCGACATCACCGACCGCAAGCGCGCCGATTTCGAGCTGCGCGAACTGGCCGCCACCGACGCCCTGACCACCTTGCCCAACCGCCGCCACTTCATGTCGCGCATCGAGGCGGAGCTGGCCCGGATCAAGCGGCAGAACAGCGATTGCGCCGCCGTCCTGATGTGCGACCTGGATCATTTCAAGCAGATCAACGACACCTGGGGCCATGCGATCGGCGACGGCGTGCTGCGCCACTTCGCCAACACGCTGCGCGGCCAGCTGCGGGCCGTGGACCTGGTGGGGCGCATAGGCGGCGAGGAGTTCGCCGTGGTGCTGCCCGACACCGATATGGAGCGCGCCCACGCCTTCGCCGCGCGGGTGCAGCAGCGCATCGCCGACGCCCCGTTCCAGGCCGGCGGGCGGCACATTCCGCTGACCGTCAGCATCGGCATATCCACCATGCACACCATGGACGAAGCCGCCGAACTGGCGCTGAGCCGCAGCGACCGCGCGCTCTACAACGCCAAGCAGCTCGGGCGCAACCGCATCGAATCCGCGCCCTCGGTGTTTTCGCGATAGCGCCGGGTGTGCCTCAGCGCGCGCCCGGCGTGCGTTGATGCGCCTGCAGGGGCGGGGGCGTGCGCCCAGCGGTAAGCGTCCAGAAGCCGGGCAGGAAGCACTCGGCCACCAGCAGTGGCTGGCCCATGCGCCAGAACACCGAGCGCCGCGCCCAGACTCCGGCGGCGCCGATGTCGTGGCGCGCGACGCCCAGCGCCCGCAGCGCCGTCGCATAAAACGGCACCGGCGCGGCCAGGCGGCGGCAGGCGAAGGGCGAACGGATCACGGTGCGGTCGTGGTAAAGCATGTCCGCCAGCGGCCGCGTCGACAGGCGCCGCATGCCCTGCCAGGCGCCGTGCGAGGCCGTCAGCGGCGTCAGGCTGCGGGCCGGCACGCTGTCCACGCCGTCGATCGACATCAGGACTTCACGCACCCAGACCGGGCTGCCGGGCGCGATGCGCATGGCGCGCGCCTCGTCGGCCGGCGCGCCGTCGGCGTACTCGGCCAGCACCCGCAGGCGGACCTGGCCGACCTGGCGCAGGCCGGCGGTCAGCGCGCCGGGACGGAACAACCAGTGCCGCATGGCGGCGGGCAACAGCGGCGGGGCGGCCGCCAGCCAGCCCGGGGCAAGGGGAGGGGAAAGGACTGCTAGGCTTGTCATGGCTGCGTATTATGCCAACAGCGGTGGGTCACAGGGTTTGTTGCGCGCGCCCATCAGCCTGTCCAGCCCTAGAACATCATCCTGAAACCCGCCGTCGCGGTGGCAATATAGCTGCCCGAAAAGTCCGCATCGACGTCGATCTGGCCGTAGATCGCGTAGCGCTCTCCCCAACGGTAGTCCGCTCCCGCTCCCATGCTGCCCCAGGTTCGCGCCATACGGCTCGCCGCCGGCACGCCGGCCACGCGCACACGCGTTCCGTCCAGGAATTCATGTTTCACGTTGACGACGCCGTAGACGTTCGATGACCTGTTCACGCCGGCTGTTTGCCAATTGCTTTTGTAGTCCAGCGCGATGCCGAGGCGGCCCAGCAAGCTGTCGCCCTTGTCGCTTTCGATATGCGCGCCGAACTTGTCGTTGAAGCTGTCGAAGCGGGTCGCGGCGTATGTCAGTTGCGCCTGCGGGATCAGGGAGAGTCCCTCTGCCAATCCGAAAGCCTTGCCCGCTTCGACGCCCAGCCCGTAGCTCTGGGCCTTGCGGCCCTTCTTCAGCGTGCCGGCCAGCCGGGAATCGAGGTCGCTGTCGAACCACGCCGCCTGGGCCTGGGTATCGAGGTAGACGCCATTTTCGCCGTACCAGGTCAGCGTCGGCGTCAGGCCATAGGAGGTGGTGTCGATCGCGCCGTCGCCGTACGCCGACGACACGCGCGTGTCGGCCTTGCCGTAATGAAAGGCCAGGCCGCCCACCAGACGGGAGCCCTCTGCCTGACCGGCCAGGACGCGGTCAACGCCGAATTGCGCCTTCCAGCTATCGATGTCCTGCCGCGCGCCCGTGGTGGACACAGAAGGTTCGAGCCGGCTCGTCGTGCCCTCCAGGCGGCTCCATACGCCGTTGCGGCGTGCGTCCGCGGGATCGTAGACGCGATTGCCGACGCGCTGGCGCAGGGTGGGCAACCGGCTCAGGTGAAGCAGCGTATTGGCATAGGCTTCATAGACCGGCACGCCGGGCTGATAAAGCAGGGGAGGCTCCGCGCCCGGCGAACCGCCGCCGGCGGGCGGGGCGCCGGGGCCGGCCGGCGGCGCCCCGGGATCGGTAGGGGGCGCGCCGGGATCGGTCGGCGGGGAGCCTGGATCGGTCAGGGACGACCGCAAGTACCAGCCGCCGTCAGCCTGATCCTGTTGCAGCACATAGCCATAGGCGCCCGCCACCAACGCCGGACGTCCCGCGATGACGTAGTCGCCGTTGGCCAGGTCGAATTGTCCCGCCGAGACGCCATCGACCTGCACGACCTGTATGCCTCGCTGGGTCTGCGCGCCAACGCCTCCCATGTTCTTCACCGTGACCGGCGTCGTGCCGGCGCTGTCGCCCGTGATCACCAGTTTGTCCGTCGGCGAATCGTCGGCGCCAAGCCGCGTGCGGACTTCCAGATTGCCGCCTTGCGCCGCATAGTCGCCGGCGATCGTCAGGGTGCCGAAGCCGCTGCGCGGACCCGGCGCGATCGTGCCCCGATTGGCCGTCGCGCCCACGCGCCCGGTGCCGGTGAGCCGCGCGCCCGCGAACACATTGACCGGTCCGCCGAGGGTGCCATCCACCTGCAGCGTTCCGGCCTGGGCATCGGTGGTCCCCATGAACGCGGCGCTGTTGCCCGACAAGGTCAGCGTGCCCGCGCCCAGCTTGGTGAAGCGCGAGCTTCCGGAGAAAGCGGTCGTCACGCCGACGTCGTGTCCGTTCGTGTCGAACCATGCGCCTTCGCCGCCCACGGCCTGCGTGGCGAAGCCTTTCAGGAAGTCGCGTTCGTCACGATTGGCGCGCAGGACGCCGCCATCCAGGTTGAAGGCGGCGTTGCCGGCGCCCTTGATCACGGAGCCGGTTTCCAGCACGCCGCGGCCGCTGCCATCGCCGGTCAGGTTCAGCGTGCCGGTGGCGGTGCCGGCAATGGCGACCCACGTATTGCTCGCTGCAACCGCCAGCCCGCCTTTTTCGATAGTGAGGGCGCCCGTGCCTTCCGAGCCGACTTCAATGCGGTCGCTTGCCGAGAGCGTCGAGATGTCGGCCGTCGCGCTGGATACGGTCACCGTGCCGACGCCGCCTGCGCCTGCGCCGATGTAGACCGTCGCCGCGGCGCCGGGCCCGGTCGAGCCTTCGGTGTGCACGGCGGCGCCATCCTGGACGCGCAGATCCCCGGTTCCGTAGAAACCGACGTAGATGTTGTTCAGGGGGGCCCAGACCGATGCGCGGCCCGATACCGTGACGCGTCCATCGCCGCTGGCGTCCCAGCCGATGATCCCCTGACCGCTATGCACGGCGCCGCCGTTGTCGATTTGCAGCGTGCCGCGGCCGGCCCCGCCGATGTCGAACGCGCTGACCGGAGCGAGGTTCCAGGCCGACCCCGGTCCGGAAACGACGACGCTTCCGATGCTGCCGTCGGCGGAGCCGATGCTGCCCGATGCGCTTTGCGCCACGCCTCCGTTCAGAATGCGGAGCGTGCCGTTACTGCCGGGGTCGTTGCCGACATATACCGGGCCGAGGCTGGTCCAGGTCGACGGGCCTGACACCGTCAGCGTGCCCACGCCGCCATTGAGATTGCCTATGAATGCCCAGTCGTTGCGGACGGTTCCGCCATCGCTGATGGTCAAGGTCCCGGTGAGGGAATTGCCAACGATCAGATCGCCCCCGACAGACCAGTCCGGCGTCTGGACCGTCCCGGGCTGCACGTCCCCCGTACCGGAGACTGTTTGAGCGCTCGAGGCGGTTGCGAAGCCGGTCGCGGAGGCGACCAGGATTATCCATTTCGACCACCCCGCGCCATTGCAACTCGCTGCGACCACGGCAAATCCTCCCCGAAATAATTGAGAACCTTATCGGTATCGATACGGCACGCGGCGCGCCGTTTTCATAGGTAATTACCCGCGTCGACCGGCGCGGACAGGCCAAGCGCGGCGCCGGCGACCGTGCAGTTCCGTCCTTTCCGCTTTGCCGCATAGAGCAGGTCGTCCGCGCGCTTCAAGGCGTGGGCCAACGGTTCCCCCGCCTGTACCAGCGTCACGCCCATGCTGGCCGTGAAACGCGAATTGGGCGCGTGCGGCGTCCAGCGCTGCGCCACGAAGTTCGCGCGGATATCCTCGGCGACTGCGGCGGCGCGCTCCAGGCTGGTTCCCGGCAGCAGCACCAGGAACTCTTCTCCGCCCAGCCGAGCGGCGAAATTCCCTGCCTCTGCCGCCGTTCTGAGCAGGCCGCCAAATCGCGCCAGCACCATGTCGCCAAACGGATGCCCGAACACATCGTTGATGCGCTTGAAATTATCGATGTCCGCCATGATCAACGCGGTCGGCGTGGCGGACCTGGCGACGGTGCTGAAAAGACCATCGAGGCCCTGTCGGTTCAGCAGGCCTGTCAACGCGTCGGTATGGGCTTGTTGGCGGTATTTCTCTATGGCGTCGTAGCTCGTCGCGATGAACACCGCGAACGTCAGGACGATGCTCCCCAGCAGCCCCGTGTATTGGATCAGGGTTCCCCAGACGGACGTCCTCCATTCGTCCATGGCGACAGGCGTCGGCGCGGCGATATACAGGATGCACTGTCCGGTCAGCACCAGCGCGATGAAGAGAAACGCGGCGGTGAGCACCTTGTCTGACGTGGTCGCGACCTGCCTTGCAAAGGAGACAGTGGCCCGCCAGATCACGAGCGCGCAACAGGCCTGGACGAAGAACGTCTCCAGTTTTGCGCTGGAGAATAGGACGACCGAGACGATCACCATCGCCGTCGAGGCCAGCAGGACCGCAATATCGATGTAGGGAGAGGGCGGTGCGCGGCGACGGCTCTGGAGCGCGCGACAGGCCAATATGACGCCGCCCAGAATGAACGCGTCCTCGACCACTTGTTTGTAAGGGGAAAGCGCGTTGGCCGGCACGAGCATGACGGCGTACCCGGTGCCCAGGCAGGCGAGGGCGCTGCCCCACCGGACGGTATTGAAGCCCACCATGCGCGCGGCCCAGAGTCCGATGGCGCACATCAGGATCGCCGCGGGCACGGACCATTCAAGCAGGGTTGCGGGCATAGACGGGTGAGACCGTGGAACGGATGCAGCAAATGTTGTGTCGGAAAAGATTACAGTGTGTAGCAATGTATCGCTAGCGGCCAACCGTCAAGGATTGCAAGCGATGCGGGCACTGGACCGGGTTTGGCCGCCTCGGGCCTGCGCTTACAATGCCGCCCATGGAAAAAGTACGTATCTCCAAGCTCATGTCCGAGCGTGGGCTGTGTTCGCGCCGCGAGGCCGACGCCTATATCGAGCGCGGCTGGGTCCGCGTGGACGGGGTGGTGGTGTCCGAGCTGGGCGCCCGGGCCTTTCCCGATCAGGTCATTACGCTGGAGCGCGCCGCGCAGGCGCGCCAGACCGCGCGCGTCACGATTCTGATCAACAAGCCGGTGGGCTATGTGTCGGGCCAGGCCGAAAAAGGCTATACGCCCGCGGTCGCGCTGATCGACGCCCGGTCGCGCTATGCCGGCGACCGCGAACCGCGCCGGTTCGAGCGCGGCCACCTGGACGGGCTGGCGGTGGCCGGCCGGCTGGACATCGATTCGCAGGGCCTGCTGGTGCTGACGCAGGACGGGCGCATCGCCAAGCACCTGATCGGCGAGGACTCCAGCGTGGACAAGGAGTATCTGGTGCGGGTGCAGGGCAGCCTGTCGGAGAACGGGCTGGCGCTGCTCAACCACGGCCTGTCGCTCGATGGCAAGCCGCTGCGCCCGGCGCAGGTGCGCTGGCAGAACAGCGACCAGCTGCGTTTCGTGCTGCGCGAAGGCAAGAAACGCCAGATCCGCCGCATGTGCGAACTGGTCGGCCTGAAGGTGGTGGGCCTGAAGCGCGTGCGCATCGGGCGCGTGGCGCTGGGCGACCTGCCGCTGGGGCAATGGCGCTACCTGCGCGAAGACGAGCGTTTCTGAACGCCGGGCCGCGCGGCCCGATTGGTCGTGTGCGCCGACATCTGTAGTCGGGGCCCGCCAGTTTTTTCAGTCTGTTTCCGGCACAGGCTTATGTCATCAAACCGGGAGTATCCTTCGCCTGCCCGCTGCTTCCCAGGCGCTCCATCAGGAATTCGATGAAGATCCGGGTCTTGGCGGGCAGAAGCCGGGTCTCGGTCACCGCATACACCGGAAACGGCCCCAGTTGCC
Organism: Achromobacter sp. MUI-25009338; assembly: GCF_057359325.1. NCBI lineage: Bacteria > Pseudomonadati > Pseudomonadota > Betaproteobacteria > Burkholderiales > Alcaligenaceae > Achromobacter > Achromobacter sp. MUI-25009338. The sequence continues at coordinate 3,318,272 of NZ_CM170627.1, read as the reverse complement.
AGTCCGGCAGCACACGCTGCAACTGGCCCGACTGCTGTTCGGCCAGTTGGCCGCCCACCAGCACCGCGATGCCGGCCCCCAGCATGGCCAGGCGCCGCGCCATGGCCACGCCGTTGACGGAAAAGCGGTTGCCCGGCGTGAATTCGATGTGCTGAATGCCGTCGGTCAGCGGCCAGCGGGTCACCCGTCCTGCGCCTTCGGCGCGGAACTCGATGCACTCGTGGCGGGTCAGGTCGCTGGGGTGCCGGGGTTCTCCGTGCTTCTCCAGGTATTCGCGCGAGGCGTACAGGTAGGCGGGCAGCATGCCCAGCAGCCTCGCGATCTGCGTCGAGTCGGGCAGTTCGCCGATCTCGATGGAAACATCGCAGGTCTGGAACACGCGCGAAGCGTGGTCCGGATTGGCCAGGTCCAGGAAAAACGTGACGTCGGGGTAGCGGCGGGAAAACTCCATGAACGATTCAGCCAGGAAGTCCGTGCCGAAATCCGCGGGCATGTTGACCCGCAGCGGCCCGGCCGGCGTGTCCACCAGGTTCTGCAGTTCCTCGTGGGCGATCTGCGCCTCGGCCACGATGCGCTGGCAGCGTTCGAAGTACAGGCGGCCGGCGTCGGTCAGCTCGACCTTGCGGGTGGTGCGGCTCAGCAGCCGCAGCCCGACCGAGCGCTCCAGGTCGGCGACCTGGCGCGAAAGCGTCGATTTGGGCACCCCGAGGGTGGCCGCGGCGCGGCTGAAGCTGCGGGTTTTCGCGACTTCGACGAAAAGTTCCATGCCTTGCAAGCGTTTCATGGCGGAATTCTGTCATATCAAGGGCTTGGAAATTGTCCCATATATGGAATGAAGTTTTCTCTAGATGACTCTTTGTTTCTCGGGCGGGATAACGCAGAATGCGAGTTCTGCAATGCAGCAATGCGACAAAGCCCAGCCTGCGTGTTCTAGGCAAATCCATCCGGCCAATCCACGCGGACCGCGCGACAGCGGTCCCGGGGACGCGTTTTCTTCCGGGGCCCGCCCGGCAGGCGACGCCTACGGGCCGCAGGGCCCGCGCAGCGGGTGCGGCATGGGTAATTTTTTGGAAATCGGGAATGCAATCTATGAATAAGAACAGCGCTATGTGGCGCGGCGCGGCGATCGCCACGCTGACGGCATCGGCACTTACACTGGCGGCCTGCGGCAAGCAGCAAGAGGCCCCCCAGGCAGGCAAGCCACAGGTGACCGTGGTGACCCTGGCCACCCAACCCGTTTCCCTGACCACCGAACTGCCGGGCCGGACTTCGCCCTTCCGGGTGGCCGAGGTCCGGCCCCAGGTCAATGGCATCGTCCAGAAGCGCCTCTTCACCGAGGGCGGCGAGGTCAAGGCCGGGCAGCAGCTCTACCAGATCGATCCCGCGCTGTACCAGGCCAGCCTGGACAGCCAGCGCGCCGCGCTGGCGCGCGCCCAGGCGCAGCAGAAGACGGCCGCGCTGCTGGCCGAGCGCTACAAGCCGCTGGTGGCTACGCGCGCGGTCAGCCAGCAGACCTACGACAACGCCGTCGCCGCGCGCGACCAGGCTGCCGCCGACGTGCTGTCGGCCCGCGCCGCGCTGGACACGGCGCGCATCAACCTGGTCTACACCAAGGTGCTGTCGCCCATCGACGGCATCATCGGGCGCTCCACGGTGACAGAGGGCGCGCTGGTCACGGCCAACCAGACCGGGGCGCTGGCCACGGTGCAGCAGATCGATCCGATCTACGTCGACGTGACGCAGTCCACCGTGCAGCTGCTGCGCCTGCAGAACGCGCTGGCCAGCGGCGAGCTGAAGAAGGCCGACGGCGAACAGGCCGCGCTGGTGACGCTCACGCTGGAAGACGGTTCGCAATACGCGCAGCAGGGCAAGCTGCAATTCTCCGAAGTCACGGTCGATCCGGGCACCGGCTCGGTCACGCTGCGCGCGGTGTTCCCTAACCCGGACCGCCGCCTGCTGCCGGGCATGTTCGTGCGCGCCCGCCTGGCCGACGGCGTCGCCGCCGACGGCCTGCTGGTGCCGCAGCGCGGCGTGACCCGCAACCAGCGCGGCGTTCCGACGGCGCTGGTGGTCAACGCCAAGAACCAGGTCGAACTGCGTGAACTCAAGACCGACCGCGCCATCGGCGACAAGTGGCTGGTCACCGAAGGCCTGGCCGCCGGCGACAAGGTCATCGTCGAAGGCGTGCAGATGGTGCGCCCGGGCGTGGAAGTGATCGCCACCGAGGCCAGCGCCAAGGCGCCGCAAGCGGCGCAGCCGCAGGCGGCCGCGGCGGCGAAGCAGTAGTCAGGGAGCTCGCATGGCAAAGTTTTTCATAGATAGGCCGGTATTCGCCTGGGTGATAGCAATCGTGCTGATGATGGCCGGTGCGCTGTCCATCCTGGGGCTGCCGGTCGCCCAGTACCCCAACATCGCGCCGCCGGCCATCGGCATCGCGGTGACCTACCCGGGCGCCTCGGCGCAGACCGTGCAGGACACCGTGGTCCAGGTGATCGAGCAGCAGATGAACGGCCTGGACGGCCTGCAATACATCTCCTCGGAAAGCAATTCCGACGGCAGCATGTCCATCACGCTGACCTTCGCGCAGGGAACCAACCCCGACACCGCGCAGGTGCAGGTGCAGAACAAGCTGTCGCTGGCGCAGCCGCTGCTGCCGCAGGAAGTGCAGCAGCAGGGCATCCGCGTCACCAAGGCCACCAAGAACTTCCTGATGGTGGCCGGCTTCGTGTCCACCGACGGCTCGATGACCAAGGACGACCTGGCCGACTACGTCGCGTCCTACGTCCAGGACCCCATCAGCCGCACGCAGGGCGTGGGCGACTTCCAGCTGTTCGGTTCGCAGTACGCGATGCGCATCTGGCTGGACCCGGCCAAGCTGGTGAACTTCGGCCTGACCACGGTCGACGTGGTCAACGCCATCAAGGAGCAGAACGTACAGGTGTCGTCCGGCCAGCTGGGCGGCCTGCCGTCAGTGCGCGGCCAGCAGCTCAACGCCACCATCATCGGCCCGTCGCGCCTGGAGAAACCGGAAGACTTCGAGCGCATCCTGCTCAAGGTCAACACCGACGGCTCGCAGGTGCGCCTGGGCGACGTCGCCAGCATCGAGCTGGGCGGGCAGACCTACGCCATCGACAGCTACTACAACGGCAAGCCGGCCTCGGGCCTGGCCGTCAAGCTGGCGCCGGGCGCCAACGCGCTGGACACGGCGCAGGCGGTGCGCGACACCATCAACAGCCTGAAGCCTTACTTCCCGCCGGGCATGGACGTCGTCTATCCGTATGACACGACGCCGTTCGTCAGCCTGTCGATCCATGAAGTGTTCAAGACGCTGATCGAGGCCATCATCCTGGTGTTCCTGGTGATGTACCTGTTCCTGCAGAACTTCCGCGCGACCATCATCCCCACGCTGGCCGTGCCGGTGGTGCTGCTGGGCACGTTCGCAGTGCTGGCGGCGTTCGGCTATTCCATCAATACGCTGACCATGTTCGGCATGGTGCTGGCCATCGGCCTGCTGGTCGACGACGCCATCGTGGTGGTCGAGAACGTCGAGCGGGTGATGGCCGAAGAAGGGCTGTCGCCCAAGCAGGCGACGCGCAAGTCCATGTCGCAGATCACCGGCGCGCTGATCGGCATCGCCATGGTGCTGGCCGCCGTGTTCATTCCCATGGCGTTCTTCGGCGGCTCCACGGGCGTGATCTATCGCCAGTTCTCCATCACCATCGTGTCGTCCATGGTGCTGTCGGTGATCGTGGCCATCGTGTTCACGCCGGCGCTGTGCGCCACGCTGCTCAAGCCGATTCCCAAGGGCCATCACGGTTCCAAGAAGGGCTTTTTCGGCTGGTTCAACCGCAGTTTCGACCGCAGCAGCAACGGCTACGCCAACACGGTGGCGCGCGGCCTGAACCGCAGCAAGCGCCTGATGCTGATCTACCTGGCGCTGGTGATCGCCATGGGCTGGATGTTCACGCGCATTCCCACCGCCTTCCTGCCGGACGAGGACCAGGGCATTCTGTTCGCCCAGATCCAGGCCCCGGCCGGCTCGACGGCGCAGGCGACCCAGGCCGTCATCGACGACGCCACCGCCTATCTGCTGAACGAAGAGAAGGACGCCGTGGTGTCGGTGTTCGCGGTCAACGGCTTTAACTTCGGCGGCCGCGGCCAGAACGCCTCCATGCTGTTCATCAAGCTGCGCGACTGGGAAGAGCGCGGCGACGCCAGCCTGAAGGCCGGCGCCGTGGCGGCGCGCGCCAACGCGCACTTCGCCAAGACCGAGCGCCGCGCGCAGCTGTTCGTGGTGCCGCCGCCGGCCGTGATGGAGCTGGGCAACGTCACCGGCTTCGACTTCCAGCTGATGGACCGCGCCGGCGTGGGCCACGAGAAGCTGCTGGCCGCGCGCAACCAGCTGCTGGGCGAAGCGGCCAAGAGCCCGGTGCTGCGCGGCGTGCGTCCCAACGGCATCGAGGACGCGCCGCAATACCAGCTCGACATCGACCGCGAAAAGGCGCGCGCGCTGGGCGTGGCGGTGTCGGACATCAACGCCACGCTGGCCACCGCCTGGGGCTCGTCGTACGTCAACGACTTCATCGACCGCGGCCGCGTGAAGAAGGTGTTCGCGCAGGGCGAGGCTTCCTCGCGCATGCTGCCGGAAGACCTGGACAAGTGGTACGTGCGCAACAAGGCCGGCGACATGGTGCCGTTCTCGGCCTTCTCCAAGGCCACCTGGAGCTTCGGCCCGCAGAAGCTGAACCGCTACAACGGCGTGCCGTCGTACAACATCCAGGGCCAGGCGGCGCCGGGCTACAGCTCGGGCGCGGCGATGGAGGAAATGGAGCGGCTGGCGGCCAAGCTGCCGGTGGGCGTGGGCTTCGAGTGGACCGGCCTGTCGTTCGAAGAACGCCTGTCCGGCGCCCAGGCGCCCGCGCTCTACGCGATTTCGCTGATCGTGGTGTTCCTGTGCCTGGCGGCGCTGTATGAAAGCTGGACCATCCCGTCGGCGGTGATGCTGGTGGTGCCGCTGGGCATTATCGGGGCGTTGCTGGCGACCATGATGCGCGGCCTGTCCAACGACGTGTACTTCCAGGTGGGCCTGCTCACCACCATCGGCCTGGCGGCCAAGAACGCCATCCTGATCGTGGAGTTCGCCAAGGAGCACTACGAAGCCGGCGCCAGCCTGACGGAATCGGCCATCCACGCCGCCCGCCAGCGCCTGCGTCCCATCCTGATGACGTCCATGGCGTTCATCCTGGGCGTGACCCCGCTGGCGATCTCCACCGGCGCCGGCTCGGGCAGCCAGAACGCCATCGGCACGGGCGTGATCGGCGGCATGCTGACCGGCACCTTCCTGGCCATCTTCTTTGTTCCGGCCTTCTTCGTGGTCATGCTGCGCGTGTTCAAGGTCAAGCGCATGAGCGAAAACGTCGACGAGCACGACGCCAGCGCCACGGAAGGACAATCGCAATGAAATACCCGATGAGAACCTTGCTGTCTGTATCCCTGGCGGCGGCCCTGGCGGGCTGCTCGCTGGCCCCGACCTACGAACGGCCGGAGGCGCCGGTCGAGTCGGCCTATCCCACCGGCGCGGCCTACGACTTGGCCCAGCCGGCCGACGCGGGCGGCCTGGCCACGGCCGATATCGGGTGGCGCGACTTCTTCGAAGACCCGCTGCTGCAGCAGCTGATCGAGCAGTCGCTGGCCAATAACCGCGACCTGCGGGTGGCGGCCCTGAACGTCGAGGCCGCGCGCGCGCAGTACCGCATCCAGCGCGCCGACCTGATGCCCAGCGTCGGCATCGCCGGGCAGGAGAGCGCCCAGCGCACGCCGGCCGACCTGTCGCCCAGCGGACGCGCCACCACCAGCCACAGCTACCAGGTGGGCGCCGCGATGTCGGCCTGGGAGCTGGACCTGTTCGGCCGCATCCGCAGCCTGAGCGACCAGGCGCTGGAGACCTATCTGGCGCTGGACGAAACGCGCACCGCGGCGCAGCTCACGCTGATCGCCGAGGTGGCCAACGCCTACCTGACGCTGCGCGCGGACCAGGAACTTCTGGCGTTGACCCGCGACACCCTCAAGAGCCAGGAGGATTCCTTCAAGCTCACCCAGCAGAGCTACGACCAGGGCCTGTCCACGGCGCTGGACCTGAGCCAGGCCGAAACCTCGCTGCGCACCGCCCAGCGCAACCTGTCGCAGTACACGCGGCAGGCCGCGCAGGACCGCAACGCGCTGGTGCTGCTGGTGGGCCAGCCGCTGTCGCCCGAAATCACCGCGGCGCTCGACCAGGCCCAGCGGCTGGACGACGGCATGCTGCCGACCACGCTGCCGGCCGGGCTGCCCTCGGACCTGCTGGTGCGGCGTCCGGACATCCGCGCCGCCGAGCACCAGTTGAAGGGCGCCAACGCCAACATCGGCGCGGCCCGCGCGGCGTTCTTCCCGACCATCAGCCTGACCGGCTCGGCCGGCACCGCCAGCGCCAGTCTGGGCGGCCTGTTCGAAGGCGGCTCGGGCGCCTGGAGCTTCGTGCCCCAGATCACGATGCCGATCTTCGCCGGCGGCTCGCTGCTGGCTGGCCTGGACCTGGCCAAGGTGCAGAAGAACATCCAGGTCGCGCAATACGAGAAAGCCATCCAGACCGGCTTTCGCGAAGTGGCCGACGCCCTGGCCGGGCGCGGCACGCTGGACGAGCAGATCGAGGCCCAGCGCCTGCTGGTGGCCGCCAACCAGCGCGCCTATGACGCGTCCGACCAGCGCTTCCGCCAGGGCATCGACGACTACCTGAGCGTGCTGGACTCGCAGCGCTCGCTCTACAGCGCGCAGCAGGCGCTGGTGGAGACCCGGCGGGCCCGCCTGTCCAACCTGGTCACCTTGTACAAGGTGCTGGGCGGGGGCTGGACGGAACGCACCGCGAGCGCGCAGGCGGGGTCCTGATGGGTTTCGCGCGATCGAGTCCGGGGGTACTGGCTGCAGGGTGCCGCGCTGCACCCATCCTACGATTGGCGGCGCTACCTGCGTAGGATGGGTGCAGCGCGAGACCTGCTAAGCAAGAACCCGGACATCCACCGCGCGAAACCCATCAGCCGGCGCCAGCCGGCAACACCCTCTACAAAAAAAACGGGGCTGGTCGAAAGACCAGCCCCGTTTTTCATCCATTCATACCGTCAAGCCCTTTTCTTGGCGATCAGGCCCACCACGAACAGCACGATGATCGCGCCGACGACCGATCCGATCCAGCCGGCCGGTTCGCCGGGGGCGTACCAGCCCAGCGATTGCCCGAGGAAGCCGGCGACGACGGCGCCGATGATACCCAGAATCGTGGTCATGATGATCCCCATGTTCTGGTCTCCGGGCATGATGGCGCGGGCGATCAGGCCCACGATGAACCCGACGATGATCATGATGATGATGCTCATGCGCGTACTCCTTACTAGAGTAAAAGGGGGCAGTGTGCACAGATGATACCCATGCCCGGGTCGCGCCGGCTGTAACAACAAGTATGCGGCGCGCGCCGGCTCAGGAAGTCAGCTCGATCAGCTGGCGCACATCCTTGGTCAGCGCCTCGACGCTGTCGGTGTCCGAGGCCAGCAGGCGGGCCTTGCCGTCCTTGTCGAAGATGTACACGCCGCGGCTGTGGGTGACCTCGTACATGTCGGCGTCGTCGCCCGGGCGCGGCTTTTCGATCTGGTAGGCCACGCGGTAGCGGCGCGCCAGGTCGGCGATCTGCTTTTCGTCGCCGGTGACGCCGATGGCGTTGCTGTTGAAGGCGTTGACGTAGGCCTGCAGGATGTCGGGCGTGTCGCGGTGCGGGTCCACGCTGACGAACAGGATGCGCACGTCCTTGGCCTCGTCGCCCAGGTTCTGCAGCACGGCCGTCAGTTGCGCCATGGTGGTGGGGCAGATGTCGGGGCAGCTGGCGTAGCCGAAAAACAGCAGCACGGTCTTGCCCTTGAGGTCGTCGCTGCTGACCGTTTTGCCGCCGGCGCCGGACAGCGAGAATTTCAGGTCGGGCAGGTGGCCCTTGACGTTGTAGAGGGTCCAGTCGACGTTTCTTTCGCCGCAGGCGGCAAGGAATACGCAGAAAGCCAGCAGCAGGCCACGCCAGGCGCGGCCGGAAATGAGGTGTCGCATGAGTCCAAAGGCCGGTTGCAGGGTAAACCTCTGGATTCTACCCGCAAGCCGTGACCGCAAAATACAAACGGCCCGCGCGCGGCGGGCCGTCAGGCGTCGTGGCGTCGTGGGATCAGGCCGGCGTCATGCCGCTGTGGCGCAGCAGCGCGTCGATGCGCGGGGCGCGTCCGCGGAAGGCGGCGAAGGATTCCGCCGCCGGGCGCGAGCCGCCCACGGCCAGCACCTCGCGCCGGAAGCGCGCGCCGGTGGCGGGGTCCAGCGTGCCCAGCGCGTTGCCGGCCTGCAGGGCGGCGGCTTCCTCGAAGGCCTCGTAGGCGTCGGCCGACAGCACCTCGGCCCACTTGTAGCTGTAGTAGCCGGCGCCGTAGCCGCCGGCGAACAGGTGCGAGAAGGCATGCGGGAACCGGTGCCAGGCCGGCGGGAACAGCACCGCCACTTCCTTGCGCACTTCCTGCAGCAGCTCCATCACCTCGGCGATCGAGGCGCCGGTGGCGCGGTCGTGCATCAGCATGTCGAACAGCGCGAACTCGATCTGGCGCACCGTCTGCATGCCGCTCTGGTAGTTGCGGGCGGCGACCAGGCGGTCGTAGAGCGCGCGCGGCAGCGGCTCGCCGGTGTCGACGTGGGCAGACAGCTTCTGCACCACGGCCCATTCCCAGCAGAAGTTCTCCATGAACTGCGAAGGCAGTTCGATGGCGTCCCATTCCACGCTGGCGAACGCGGACGCGCCCGGCTCGTCGACCTCGGACAGCAGGGCATGCAGTGCGTGGCCGGTTTCATGGAACAGCGTGATGACGTCGTCGTGAGTCAGGACCGCGGCCTTGTCGCCGTTGGGGCGCGAGAAATTGCAGGTCAGGTAGGCGATGGGCGTCTGCAGGCGGCCGGCCACGACCCGGCGGGTGCGCTCGCTGTCGACCCAGGCGCCGCTTTGCTTGCCGGCGCGCGCGTACAGGTCCAGGTACAGATGGCCGATGAGCTTGCCGTCCGGGCTTTCCACGCGCACGCCGCGCACGTCGGCATGCCAGGACGAGACCGGGGTTTCCTGCAGGCGCACGTCGAAAAGCGTCTCGATGACCTCGAACAGGCCGGCCAGCACGCGCGGTTCGGTGAAATACTGCTTCACCTCGTCCTCGGAATAGGCGTAGCGCGACTCGCGCAGGCGTTCCGAGGCAAAGGGCACGTCCCAGGGCTGCAGTTCGTCCAGGCCCAGTTCGGCGCTGGCGTAGGCCTTGAGTTCGGCCAGGTCGCGTTCGGCGAACGGCTTGGCGCGCGCGGCCAGGTCGCGCAGGAACACGGTGACTTCGCGCGCGTCACGCGCCATGCGGGTCTGCAGGCGCAGCGCCGCGAACGTGCCCAGGCCCAGCAGGCCGGACTCTTCGGCGCGCAGCGCCAGCAGTTCTTCGATCAGCGGGGAATTGTCGTAGCGCGCGTCGCCCTGTTCGGAGGCCACCGTGCCGTAGCCGCGGTACAGCGCCTCGCGCAGCGAGCGGTCCTGCGCGTACTGCATCACGGGCAGGTAGCAGGGCATTTTCAGCGTCAGCTTCCAGCCCGGCTTGCCGTCTTCCTCGGCGGCGGCGCGGGCCGCGGCCCGCACGTCGGCGGGGATGCCGGCCAGGCGCGATTCGTCCTCGACCAGCAGCGACCAGGCGTCGATCGCGTCCAGCACGTTCTCGGAGAACTTCTGCGAAGCCTGGGCCTCGCGGTCGGAAATGGCGGCGTAGCGTTCCCGGTCGGCGCCCTGCAGCTCCACGCCGCTGAGGCGGAAGTCGCGCAGCGCCATGTCGACGATGCGGCGGCGCACCGGCGTCCAGGACGCGAAATCGGGGGCGGCGGCCAGGCGCTGGTATTGCTTGTACAGGCCTTCGTGCAGGCCGACCCAGGTGGAGAATTCGGTGACCAGGGGCAGGGCGGCGTTGTAGGCCTCGCGCAGCTCCGGCGTATTGACCACGGCGTTCAGGTGGCCGGCCACCGACCAGGCGCGCCACAGGCGTTCCGAGGCGGTGTCCAGCGGCTCGACCACGGCTTCCCAGGTCGGCGCCAGTTGCGGGTCGGCGGCCGCGTCCACGGCCTGGCGGGCGATGCCCAGCAGCTGCTCGACGGCCGGCACGATGTGCGCGGGCTTGACGGCCGCGTAATCGACGAGGTCGGAGACTGGGGCGAGCAGGGGATTCTGGGTCATGGTGTTACAGGCTGGAAAGGGGTGAACGGCGCCCGGGCGCCGGCAAGGGCATGAGAATCAGGTGAGGGCGATCTGCCCGAACGCAAGGGCAGATCGCAGGACCGGCGCCGCGGCCAGGGCGGCCGCCGGCGCGCCGGCCGTCAGGCCGCGGCCCGTTCCGCCGCCTCGACGGTATTGACCAGCAGCATCGCGATGGTCATGGGGCCCACGCCGCCCGGCACGGGCGTGATGGCGCCGGCCACTTCCTTGGCGGAAGCGAAGTCCACGTCGCCGCAGAGCTTGCCGTCGGCGCCGCGGTTGATGCCCACGTCGATGACGACGGCGCCGGGCTTGATCATCGAGCCGTCGATCATGCCGGGCTTGCCGGTGGCGACCACCAGCACGTCGGCGCGGCGGGTCTGCGCCGCCAGGTCGCGCGTCTTGGAGTTGCAGATGGTGATGGTGGCGCCGGCCTGCAACAGCAGCATGGCCATCGGCTTGCCGACGATGTTGCTGGCGCCGACGATCACGGCCTCGGCGCCGCGCAGCGCCACGCCTTCGGATTCCAGCATCTTCATCACGCCGTAGGGCGTGCAGGGGCGGAACAGCGGCTGGCCGGTCATGAGCAGGCCGGCGTTGCTGATGTGGAAGCCGTCCACGTCCTTCTCGGCCGCGATGGCCTCGATGACCTTGTGCGAGTCCATGTGCTTGGGCAGCGGCAGCTGCACCAGGATGCCGTGGATGGACGGATCGCGGTTCAGTTCGCCGATGCGGGCCAGCAGTTCGGCCTCGGGCATGTCGGCGGGATACTGCTCTTTCACGGAATGCAGGCCGGCCTTTTCGCAGGCGGCGACCTTGTTGCGCACGTAGACCTGGGAGGCGGGGTCTTCGCCCACCAGCACCACGGCCAGGCCGGGGCGGGTGCCCTTGGCGGCCAGGGCGGCGACGCGTTGGGCGACTTCTTCGCGGATGCGCTGCGACAGGGCGGCGCCGTCAATAATCCTGGCTGTCATGCATGAGCCTCGGGTTTGGCCAAGGCCACTTTCATCAAATCTGCAACAGTGGTCACTTCAAGTTTTTCCATGATGTTGGCGCGGTGCGCCTCGACGGTCTTGATGCTGATGCCCAGGTCGTCGGCGATCTGCTTGTTCAAGCGGCCGGCGACGATGCGCTCCAGCACCTGTTGCTCGCGCGCGGTCAGGCGCGCCAGCATGGCTTCGTGGTCCTTCTGGGCCTGGTGCTTGCTGACGCGCTGCGTCGCCTGCTCCAGCATGCGCGCCACGATTTCGCGCAGATCGGATTCGTTGAACGGCTTTTCCAGGAAGTCGACCGCGCCTTTCTTCATGGTGGACACGGCCATGGGCACGTCGCCGTGGCCGGTGATGAAGACGATGGGCAGCGGCGCATTGCGGGCGATCAGCTGTTCCTGCAGTTCAAGGCCGCTCATGCCGGGCATGCGCACGTCGGCGATCAGCACGCCGACCTGGCTGGCGTCGTAGTCTTCCAGGAACGATTCGCCGCTGGCGTAGGCGCGAACGCGGTAGCCATTGGCCTCCAATAGCCAGCGCAGCGAATCGCGTACCGCTTCGTCGTCGTCGACAATGAATACCGTGCTCGACAGGGGGGGCGTGTTCATGCGTGCAACTCCTCGGACTGATCGTTCTGGGCCTGCGTCTGGGTCGCAGCGCAGGGCAGGGTAAAGCGGAAGATGGTGCCGCCGGCGGGGTTGGGGTCTGCCCACAGGCGGCCGTGGTGCGATTCGATAATGGTACGGCAGATATTCAGCCCCATGCCCAGGCCCTGGGTCTTGGTGCTGAAGAAGGGTTCGAACAGGCGCTCGGGCTCGGCCAGGCCGTGGCCGCGGTCGACCACGGCCACTTCGATATGCTGGTCGTGCAGGATCACGGCGACCTTGAGCTCGTCGGATTCGCTCTTTTCCATGGCCTCCAGCCCGTTCTTCAGCAGGTTCAGCAGCACCTGCTCGATCAGGATGGGGTCGGCCAGCACGTCCGGCGCGTTCGACGGCACGAAGCTGTCGATGCGGATGCGGCGCTTGCGCGCGTCGATCTCGGCGAAGCCGATGGCGTTGTCGACGATGCGGCCGATGGCCACGCGCTGGCGGCGCGGCTCGCTGCGCTTCACGAATTCGCGGATGCGGCTGATGATCTTGCCGGCGCGCTCGGCCTGCGAGGCGGCCTTTTCCAGTGCCGGCAGCAGCATGTTGGGGCTGGTGTGGCCGGCCTTGACCAGGGCCACCGCGCCCATGCTGTAGTTGGCGATGGCGGTCAGCGGCTGGTTCAGTTCGTGCGCCAGCGAGGAGGCCATTTCGCCCATGGTGGTCAGGCGGCTGGTGAGCTGGATCTTCTCCTGCTGCACGCGCGAGGCTTCCTCGTGGACGCGGCGCTCGGTGATGTCGCGCGCCACCTGCATGCGCACGCGGCGCCCGTCGGTCCAGGCCAGCATGCGGTGGTGCACCTCGAACCAGCGCTGCACCGAAGGCGCGAAGACTTCGACCGACTCGTCGGTGAAGCGGCCGCGGCGGCCGGCCAGCAGCTCGTCGTGGCCGCCGGTCTGGGCGCCGAAGACGCGGCGGTAGGTGCGGTTGGCGAACAGCAGCTCCAGGCCGTCGTGGGTGTCGGCGGTGACCGAGATGGCGTCGTCCAGGCCTTCCAGCACCGTCATGAAGCGTTCATGCGCGGCGGTCAGCGCCTCGCGGATGCGCTTGGGTTCGGTGATGTCGGTCATGGAGGTCATCCAGCCGATCTGGTTGCCGTTGGGGTCGAGCAGCGGCGAGACGTACATGCGGGCGGTGAAGCGCGAGCCGTCGCGGCGCTGGGCCTCGACTTCCAGGCCGCTGCTGGGCGTCTTGCCCGACATCAGCACGTCCAGCGTGTGCTGGTGCTGCTCGTGGCGGCCCGGCACCCAGTAGGGGAAGGGCGGGCTGCGGCCGATCAGGTCGGCCTCGTTCCAGCCGATCATGCGGCAGAAGGCCGGATTGACATAGGCGATGCGGCCTTCCATGTCGAGCACGCGCATGCCGGTGGACATGGAGTTTTCCATGGCCCGGCGAAAACCCGTTTCCGCGATCAGCGCGGCCTCGGCCGACGAGCGAAAGCGCGTATAGCGCCACAGCATCAGCAGGCTGATGACGATCACGCAGGACAGCGCCAGCACCACCCAGATCAGGCGCTGCTGGCGCATTTCCTGGTCGATCGTCACGAACATGACGCTGTCGTCGTGGATGCGCTGCAACCAGAAGAACACCGCCATCACGCAGATATAGAGGATCAGCACCATGGCGGGCGTGACCCAGTACACCCCGCGTCGGCGCGTGCGGGCGTGGTCGTGGAACGGCGTGGGTATATTGGACTTGGGCGCGCTGGACATGGAATTCGGGCCAGATAGACCGGGCATTTTAGTGCCTATTGGCGGTGAATTGCCGGGAATCGACACCTGCTTTTGGAGGACATATCCAAAGGGATGAAAAGATGGCGTTCAGTTTCTGGTCAACTTTCCATATTATGAAATGCCGTACCGCAACATGAAATTTTCCTTGCGACCGGTTATCCTTCCTTCTTAGAATGCCGGCTGATAGGGAACCCCTGACCGGGCCCCTGGCAGCTCTCTGTACACCCCGACCCATGCATGACATGGTAGCCCGGATGATCCCGGCTACCATGGCATGTCCGCGAGCAGACAAGAAGCGGGTGTGGTCACGAACGAACCCAACAGGAGACACACGATGTCCTCTTTCGCCCAGGCTGGCGCCGTGCAGGCCGCCAACGACGAAGACACCCTAGAAACCCAGGAGTGGCTCGAAGCCCTGGCGGCAGTCCTCGACCGCGAAGGACCGCAGCGCGCCCACTACCTGCTCGAACGCCTGATCGATGAGGCGCGCCGTTCCGGCGCCCACATCCCGTTCTCGCCCAACACCGCCTACGTCAACACCATCCCGCCCGGCCTGGAGCCGGCGCATCCGGGCAACCTGGAACTGGAAGCCCGCATCCGTTCGTACGTGCGCTGGAACGCCATGGCCATGGTGGTCAAGGCCAACAAGCACAATCCGCCCGACGGCGGCGACCTGGGCGGCCACATCGCCTCCTTCGCCTCGCTGGCCACCATGATCGGCTGCGGCCAGAACCACTTCTGGCACGCCGAGGACGAAAACCACGGCGGCGACCTGGTCTACTTCCAGGGCCACACCTCGCCCGGCATGTACGGCCGCGCCTACCTCGAAGGCCGCCTGACCGAAGACCAGCTCAACCACTTCCGCCAGGAAGTCGACGGCAAGGGCCTGTCCTCGTACCCGCACCCCAAGCTGATGCCGGACTTCTGGCAGTTCCCGACGGTGTCGATGGGCCTGGGCCCGCTGATGGCCATCTACCAGGCGCGCTTCCTGAAGTACCTGCACGCCCGCGGCATCGCCGACACCAGCAAGCGCAAGGTCTGGGTGTTCTGCGGCGACGGCGAAATGGACGAACCCGAGTCGCTGGGCGCCATCGCCCTGGCCGCGCGCGAAAAGCTCGACAACCTGATCTTCGTGATCAACTGCAACCTGCAGCGCCTGGACGGCCCGGTGCGCGGCAACGGCAAGATCATCCAGGAACTGGAAGGCGACTTCCGCGGTTCGGGCTGGAACGTGATCAAGCTGATCTGGGGCGGCTACTGGGACCCGCTGCTGGCCCACGACAAGGAAGGCATCCTGCGCCAGATCATGGAAGACACCGTGGACGGCGAGTACCAGGCGTATAAGGCCAACGACGGCAAGTTCGTGCGCGAGAACTTCTTCGGCAAGCACCCCAAGCTGCTGGAAGCCGTGTCGCGCATGAGCGACGAGGACATCTGGCGCCTGAACCGCGGCGGCCATGACCCGCACAAGGTGTTCGCGGCCTTCGACGCGGCCACCAAGCACGAAGGCCAGCCCACCGTGATCCTGGCCAAGACCATCAAGGGCTACGGCATGGGCCACGTCGGCCAGGCCAAGAACCCGACCCACCAGCAGAAGAAGCTGGAGCTGGATTCCATCCGCGAATTCCGCGACCGCTTCGCCATCCCCATCCCGGATGACAAGCTGGCCGATCTGCCGTACTTCAAGCCGGCCGACGATTCCCCCGAAATGAAGTACCTGCACGAGCGCCGCGCCGCGCTGGGCGGCTACCTGCCGCACCGCCGCCAGAAGGCCGACGAGCAGCTCAAGGCCCCGGCGCTGGACGCCTTCAAGGCCGTGCTGGAGCCCACCGCGGAAGGCCGCGAAATCTCCACCACCCAGGCTTTCGTGCGCATCCTGAACCAGATCCTGCGCGACAAGGAACTCGGTCCGCGCGTCGTGCCCATCCTGGCCGACGAATCGCGCACCTTCGGCATGGAAGGCCTGTTCCGCCAGATCGGCATCTACGCGCCGGAAGGCCAGAAGTACACCCCGGTCGACAAGGACCAGGTCATGTACTACAAGGAAGCGGCCGACGGCCAGCTCCTGCAGGAAGGCATCAACGAAGCGGGCGCCATGAGCTCGTGGATCGCGGCGGCCACGTCGTACTCCTCGAACAACCGCATCATGATCCCGTTCTTCATCTACTACTCGATGTTCGGGTTCCAGCGCATCGGCGACCTGGCCTGGGCGGCCGGCGACATGCAGGCGCGCGGCTTCCTGCTGGGCGGCACCGCCGGGCGCACCACGCTCAACGGCGAAGGCCTGCAGCACGAAGACGGCCACAGCCACATCCTGGCCTCGACCATCCCCAACTGCGTCTCGTACGACCCGACCTTCGGCCACGAACTGGCCGTGATCATCCAGCATGGCCTGAAGCGCATGGTGGAAGACCAGGAGAACGTGTACTACTACCTGACGGTGATGAACGAAAACTACCCGCAGCCCGGTCTGACCAAGGGCGACGAGGAAGGCATCATCCGCGGCATGTACAAGCTGAAGTCGCACGGCAAGGGCAAGAACCGCGTGCAGCTGATGGGCTCGGGCACGATCCTGCGCGAAGTGCTGGAAGCGCAGCAGCTGCTGGAAGCCGACTGGGGCGTGGCCTCCGACGTCTGGAGTGTCACCAGCTTCACCGAGCTGCGCCGCCACGGCCTGGACGCCGAGCGCCATAACATGCTGCACCCCGAGGACAAGAAGCCGCAGGTCGCCTACGTCACCGAACAGCTGGCCGGCACGGAAGGCCCGATCATCGCGTCGACCGACTACATGAAGCTGTACGCCGACCAGATCCGCCCCTTCATCCCCAAGGGCCGCGAATACAAGGTGCTGGGCACCGACGGTTTCGGCCGTTCGGACTTCCGCTACAAGCTGCGCGAGCACTTCGAAGTGGATCGCCACTTCGTCGTCCTGGCCGCGCTGCGCGCGCTGGCCGATGAAGGCAAGGTGCCCGTCGCCAAGGTGGCCGAAGCCATCAAGAAGTACGGCATCAACCCGAACAAAGCCAACCCGCAATACGCCTGAGGGTAAAAAGACATGAGCGATATCGTGCAAATCAAGGTTCCCGACATCGGCGACTTCAAGGAAGTGGAAGTCATCGAGGTCCTGGTTGCGGTGGGCGATACGATCAAGGCCGAACAAAGCCTGATCACCGTCGAATCCGACAAGGCCTCGATGGAGATCCCGGCCTCGCAGGGCGGGGTGGTGAAGTCCATCAACGTCAAGGTCGGCGACAAGGTCGCCGAAGGCACGGTGGTGCTGGAAGTGGAGGCCGCCGACGGCGCTGCCGCGCCGGCCGCCAAGGAAGCCCCGAAGCAGGAAGCGCCCAAGGCCGAATCCCAGCCCGCCGCCGCGCCCGCGGCCAAGGCCGAAGCCGCCGCGCCGGCCGCCGCCAGCGGCCCGGTCGAGATCCAGGTGCCCGACATCGGCGACTTCAAGGAAGTCGAAGTCATCGAAGTCATGGTCCAGGTCGGCGACACCATCAAGCCCGAGCAAAGCCTGATCACGGTCGAGTCCGACAAGGCCTCGATGGAAATCCCGGCCTCGCAGGGCGGGGTGGTCAAGGAAGTGAAGGTCAAGGTCGGCGACAAGGTCGCCAAGGGCTCGGTCGTGGCCGTGGTGGAGGGCGCCGCGCCCGCCGCCGCCCCGGCCGCCAAGGCCGAAGCCGCGCCGGCGCCTGCCGCCAAGGCTGAAGCCGCGCCCGCGCCGGCGGCCGCCGCCCCGGCTCCCGCCCAGCGTCCGGCCCCCACCGCCGCGCTCGAAGACGCCAACCTCAAGCCGGGCCAGCTGCCGCACGCCTCGCCGTCGGTGCGCAAGTTCGCCCGCGAACTGGGCGTGAATCTCAGCAAGGTCAAGGGCACCGGTCCCAAGGACCGCATCACCGCCGACGACGTGCGCGCCTTCGTCAAGCAGGCGCTGGCCTCCGGCGCCACCGCGGCCGCCGCGGGCGGCTCGGCCGACGGCGCCGCGCTGGGCCTGCTGCCCTGGCCCAAGGTCGACTTCACCAAGTTCGGCCCGATCGAAGCCAAGCCGCTGTCGCGCATCAAGAAGATCTCGGGCGCCAACCTGCACCGCAACTGGGTCATGATCCCGCACGTCACCAACAACGACGAAGCGGACATCACCGACCTGGAAGCGCTGCGCGTCACGCTGAACAAGGAAAACGAAAAAGCGGGCATCAAGGTCACGATGCTGGCCTTCCTGATCAAGGCCGTGGTCGCGGCCCTGAAGAAGTTCCCCGAGTTCAACGCCTCGCTCGACGGCGACAACCTGGTGCTCAAGCAGTACTACCACATCGGCTTCGCCGCCGACACGCCCAACGGGCTGGTGGTGCCGGTGATCCGCGACGCCGACAAGAAGGGCATCCTGCAGATCGCCCAGGAGATGACCGAGCTGTCCAAGAAGGCCCGCGAAGGCAAGATTTCCCCCGCGGAAATGCAGGGCGGCTGCTTCTCGATCTCGTCCCTGGGCGGCATCGGCGGCACCTCGTTCACGCCCATCATCAACGCGCCCGAAGTGGCCATCCTGGGCGTGTCGCGCTCCTCGCACAAGCCGGTCTGGGACGGCAAGCAGTTCGTGCCGCGCCTGATCGTGCCGCTGTCGCTGTCCTATGACCACCGCGTCATCGACGGCGCCGCGGCCGCCCGCTTCAACGCCTATCTGGGCGCCTTGCTGGCCGACTTCCGCCGCATCGCGCTGTAAACGGGGAGCCTCATGAGCAATACCGTTCAAATCAAAGTGCCGGACATCGGCGACTTCAAGGAAGTCGAAGTCATCGAAGTGCTGGTCGCCGTGGGCGATACCATCAAGGCCGAGCAAAGCCTGATCACCGTCGAATCCGACAAGGCCTCGATGGAAATCCCGGCCTCGCAGGGCGGCGTGGTCAAGTCCGTCAACGTCAAGGTCGGCGACAAGGTCGCCGAAGGCACGGTGGTGCTGGAAGTGGAGGCCGCTGACGCCGCCGCCGCGCCGGCCGCCAAGCAAGCCCCGAAGCAGGAAAGCCCCAAGGCCGCCGAGGCGCCCAAGGCGGCGCCTGCTGCCGCTGCCGCCGCGCCCGCCGCGGCCAGCTTCAAGGGCGCGGCCGACGGCGAATACGACATGCTGGTGCTGGGCGCCGGCCCCGGCGGCTACTCCGCCGCCTTTCGCGCCGCCGACCTGGGCCTGTCCGTGGTCCTGGTGGAACGCTACGACACCCTGGGCGGCGTCTGCCTGAACGTGGGCTGCATCCCGTCCAAGGCGCTGCTGCACAACGCCGCCATCATCGACGAAGCGCGCGAGCTGGCCGCCCACGGCATCAGCTTCGGCGAGCCCAAGATCGACCTGGACAAGCTGCGCGGCTACAAGGACAGCGTGGTCGCCAAGCTGACCGGCGGCCTGGCCGGCATGGCCAAGGCCCGCAAGGTCACCGTGGTGCACGGCGTGGGCGAATTCGCCGACCCCAACCACCTGACGGTCAAGGCCGCCGACGGCAAGACCCAGACCCTGCGCTTCAAGCAGGCCATCATCGCCGCCGGCAGCCAGTCGGTGAAACTGCCGTTCCTGCCCCAGGACGACCGCATCGTCGATTCCACCGGCGCCTTGCTGCTGCGTGAAATCCCCAAGAAGATGCTGATCATCGGCGGCGGCATCATCGGCCTGGAAATGGGCACCGTGTACTCCACGCTGGGCGCGCGCCTGGACGTGGTCGAAATGCTCGACGGCCTGATGCAGGGTGCCGACCGCGACCTGGTCAAGGTCTGGCAGAAGAAGAACGCCGGCCGCTTCGACAACATCATGTTGAAGACCAAGACCGTCGGCGCCGAAGCGAAAAAGGACGGCATCTACGTCAGCTTCGAAGGCGAGGGCGCGCCCAAGGAGCCGCAGCGCTACGACCTGGTGCTCCAGGCCGTGGGCCGCAGCCCCAACGGCAAGAAGATCGGCGCCGACAAGGCCGGCATCGCCGTGACCGACCGCGGCTTCATCGAAGTCGACCGCCAGATGCGCACCAACGTGCCGCACATCTACGCCATCGGCGACATCGTCGGCCAGCCCATGCTGGCCCACAAGGCCGTGCACGAAGGCCACGTCGCGGCCGAGGCCGCCGCCGGCCAGAAGTCCTTCTTCGACGCCCGCGTCATCCCGTCGGTGGCCTACACCGATCCGGAAGTGGCCTGGGTCGGCCTGACCGAAGACGAAGCCAAGAAGCAGGGCGTCAAGATCGAGAAGGGCGTCTTCCCCTGGGCCGCCTCCGGCCGCGCCATCGCCAACGGCCGCGACGAAGGCTTCACCAAGCTCATCTTCGACGCTGAAACCCACCGCATCCTGGGCGGCGGCATCGTCGGCACCCACGCCGGCGACCTCATCAGCGAACTGGCCCTGGCCGTCGAAATGGGCGCCGACGTCGTCGACATCGCCAAGACCATCCACCCGCACCCCACCCTGGGCGAATCCGTGGGCATGGCCGCCGAAGTCGCCGAAGGCGTCTGCACGGACTTGCCGCCGATGAAGAAGAAGTAAGCAGGCGGCGGTTCGCCGCCGATGTTGCTGATAACGAGCGCCGGTTCCTGAATGGGGGGCCGGCGCTTGTTTTTTGAAGCGGTGTCAGGGGTTGGCTTGCTGGGGCTTGTTGATGGCCTCAAATTGCCGCATTGCTACCGCGTCGATGGCTCCAGCCTCATGAAGCGTGGCAAGTTCGTCACGGAGCGAATCAATGATTTCGCTCGTGATGTCCACGTTCAGCCTATGGGCGAGAGCCGCCTTGGCGGACAGAACCTTGGCATCTCTGAAACCGAGGTCCGGCAGAACGTTGTGAGTAGCATGAGGGGGGGGTGCGCACCATACATATCTCCTGGAAGCTCGGCTCCTCAATCCAAACTATTCGAGTGTGGCGGCAAATACCAGGCAACGGCCTCGACCCGACGAGGATTGGGACGGATTCCTTTGGCTGTGCGCGGCCGCTGCGGGTGCTGCCTATAACCCATTCAAGGCCGGCTCGGACATTCCTTCACCGTACCCCAGGCCCGATGCGGTTCACAGAACTGCTTGCGGGCCGCCCAGGCACAGTCCGGACGTTCAAAAAATCCCAACTGCGCGCAACGTGCAAGCTCGCCTCTGAGCGCATCGAGCCAAGCCCAAGGGTTCTGTGCCGGGATTTCGGTCATGCGCAAGGTCGAGCGCGGCCCCGTCGGCGCGCTAGCCGCCGGTTCGGGCGTGGGTGGGGTGTGCGGTGCTGCGACCGGCTCCGGCGCGGTGGATGGCGGCGGCTCGGGCGCCGCGACTCCCGGCTGCGCTGCCATTGCAGTGTGTGCCTCCGGTTCGACTATCGCCTCTGGCGCAGCCGTGAGCGGCAGAGGTTCCGGCAGCGCGGGTTCGAGCGGCGTCAGCGGCACCCGCTGGGGCCCGGCCGCCGTGGCGCCGGATCGCGCCGTGTTGGGCGAACTCCATGACACCACCAGCAACACCAGCGCGCCGTAGATCGCCAGCGTATAGAGCACGGTCAACGTCGCATAGCCCACGCGCTTGCCGGTGAGGGGACGCGCCTCGTCGCGGCCCAGCAGCTCGCGCCAGCGCACCAGCACTGCGCCCGGCGCGGAGATCAGCCCCCAGCCGAGGCGTCGCAGCAGGTTGGGTTGATGTGGAGGCAGCGTGGCCTGTACCTGCGCGGCCAGCAATTCGCGCAGGGCGCGGTTTTCTTCCAGCAGCCGGCGGGTCTGCTCGTCTTCTGACGCCTGATCCGGTGCCGCGGTACTGCCGGGCTGCGGTGTGTGCGGATCGAGAGGCGAGGTGGTCATCTTGAAAAAAACAGATACAAAATGGTGCGAAGCCAATTATGGGCCACATGGTCCGCCTCAAAGAAGCGAGAAGGTGGCAAAAAAAGGGCTTTCACCTTTGAATCATACGAGTAGTGGCGCGGTTATCGGCTTTGCCCAGGCCTGGGTAGATTGGCAAGATTGACGACCTGATTGCCTACTAGTGTTAGGCAGGTGAGTGGAGTTTCCGTGAATCGTCCAATCTCATCCGAATAGGGCTTATCGCAAATCAACTGTGTGGAGCCGAATGAGAAGTTCCGGTATCCGCAGAGCCACCCAATGGGTTCAGGCTGCGAAGTGACCGTCTGGGTGCAATGGCTCAAGGGTGGAAAACTGTCGACGAGCAAACGATCCTGGTCGGTCCACTTGTCCGGTAGGCGGTAAAGGCTGGGTCTCGCCGCCTTCCCGCCCTTCTCGGCAATGCCCGAGGCAACCAGTGTCCAGTAATTTACTTGCTGCTTGACTGCACTTAGCAGAAGGAGGGACAAGAACGGCGGAAGGAGCAGAATGCCGACGAACGTGCTGACAGCCATTGGCTCGCGGCCCGCTGGTCTGTTTTTTCGGTTGCTCCAGGTGAAAAGAATTCCGGGCACCAACGCGCTGAGAAAAGTGAACCCAACAACACCGATGACGAGAGGAATGCTGTCGGGCTCTTTTCCATAGGCTCGGCTCATTAGAAAGAACGGTAAGAGGAGCAAAAACAGCGCCATCAAGGCAGTGAGGAAAGCGGGTATACCTATCAGAGAAGTATTTTGTTGTTGAGCGCCGTCGGCTCTAGCGGATTCAATCGGATCGGGCGGGCTGGTCCAGACCGCTATGCCGATCAGTAGTGCCGGCGCAGTGTAGACAAGAAGGAGCAGCCAGGTAGGTGGCATGCCTGGTAGCCGAATCACGGTGTAAGTCCATCCTCCCGCGATTAAGCACAATAATGTCCATGCCAACGCTAAACGTCGCGGGACCCTTCCTGGCCGATACGCTGAGGCGACCATAGCGACCAGAAGGGAGGGCAGGGCTAAGCTCAATATCCATAGCAGCCATATCAGGCTACTGAATCACACCGGGAATCGCGGAGGCTGTTTGATTAAAGTAAAACAGGTTCCGCAGCCGGTGCTGCAAGTTGTCGATAGTAACGCGCTTCGGCCTCGGCCGGCGGGATGTCGCCGATCGATCCTAGCAAGCGTTGGTGGTTGAACCAAGACACCCATTCCAACGTGGCGAGCTCCACAGCGGCCTTGGTTTTCCAGGGTGTCCTGCGGTGAATCACTTCCGTTTTGTAGAGACCATTGATCGTCTCGGCCAGCGCGTTGTCGTATGCACTTCCAGTGTTGCCGACAGACGGATTGATGCCGGCTTCACCCAGGCGCTCGGAATAGCGAATGGACACGTATTGCGACCCGCGATCCGAATGATGAATAAGGCCGTCTGCCTGACTGGGGCGACGGTCGTACACAGCTTGCTCAAGCGCATCCAAAACGAAGTCCGTCGTCATGCTGCTGGAGGCGCGCCAGCCGACAATCCGTTTGGCATAAGCGTCGATAATAAAGGCCACATACAGCCATCCTTGCCAAGTGGAAACGTAGGTGAAATCCGCTACCCAGAGCCGGTTCGGACGGTCCGCCTCGAATTGGCGTCGGACCAGATCTTGCGGGCAAGCCGCTGCGCTATCGGGCACCGTCGTGCGAACCCGCTTGCCACGACGCACCCCTTCAATGCCCAGGTCGCCCATCAGGCGTTCGACCGTACATCGTGCCACGCGAATGCTCTCGCGATTCATCTGCTTCCAGACCTTCCGAGCACCGTAGACGCGAAAGTTCTGCTCCCAGACCCTATAGATCTGAGGGCGCAGTTGTTCGTCCTTCTGGGCGCGCTGACTACGCAGCTGCGGCTGCCGACACCGGGCGGCGTAGCGCCTGTAGGCTGACGGGGCGACCTGCAACACCTTGCAGATCGGCTCGACCCCGTATCGATCCCGGTGTTGATCGAGATAGGCGTTTACTTCTTCAGTTCGCGGTCGAGCGCCGCCTGGGCGAAAAAAGCGCTCGCCGACTTCAGAATCTCGTTGGCTCGGCGCAATTCGCGGTTCTCCTTCTCTAACGCCTTGAGACGTTCGCGCTCTTCTGTCGTTACGCCGGGGCGGGTCCCGTTGTTGACTTCCGATCGCTTAATCCAATCCAGTAGGGTCGTCGGTGTGCAGCCGATCTTCGGTGCAATAGACTCGACAGCCGCCCACAGCGACCGGTACTCATCACGATGCTCCTGGACCAGGCGCACCGCGCGTTCACGTACCTCAGGGGAAAACTTGTTGTTCTTGCTCATGGCTCCATTCTCTCAAGAAATGAAGCCTCCTCAAAACCCGGTGTGATTCACTACCCAGAAAAAGCAGTGTTCCAAGGCCGGCTGTGCCGCTGATCGCGAGCATTACCAGAGCTGGGTAATGTAGATCGTTGCTATGGTTCCAAAGAATTAGGACAGGCGGACAAAACGCCAGCGGCAACAGCCAGGGCGAGAATTGGGAAACTGCCTTCAGCATGCGAAGGCGGGCTTTGAAGCGTTGGGCCGGCGTAGCTGGCGAAGCTGTGGAGCCTTCCAATTTTTGAACGGAACTGGATGTAGGCAAAACTTTGCTAGGCTCGGTGTAACCAGTCGATTCTGCCCAAGTTGAGGATGGGGGGGCGGATATCAATCCAGCTTCCAATCTTTGACTGAAGGGATGGATAGCGACCGACGGGACTATCCACAAGATAAGCAGTAGCAGCGATATGCTATACGCGGTCCATTGCGACGGCGTCCAGCTTCCCCACTTTCCCGTGTCCTCGGACACTGTAAGGCAGGTGTACAGTAGCGCGAATAGTGCAGACTGCTGCAGAACAATAAACGCGGCATTACCGTGCTCACGCAGGTGACGATAGGAGGTAACGTACTCGCTGGTTTCCTGCGCAGCTTTCCAGATTCCTCCCGAAACTCGTGCGCTCGCGATATCACGGGCATACTTCGCCGCGCGAAAATCCTGCCGTCTCGCCTGCCAGATGCGGTGCCCTTGGAAGCAGCTAAATGCAAGGACGATCATGAGGGCCGCGACGGCCAGCCACAACCCCCCGTCTGTTGCGGCATGCTTGATTACGATCAAAAGCGTTGTCGCAATGATCAACAGGATACTTGCCATCAACGGAGGAAAATGGCGCTTCTGCGTAGGCGAACTTTGGGTGTCGAGCGAACGGGTTGCGTGAAACACAAGAATTGGCAGAGACGCGAGGTAGGCGAAGGTAAATCCTCCGCCTGCCCATACCAGGAGATCCGGTGCTCCGAGTCCTTGGAGCGAGTGCGATTCGGGGCGCCCGGCCGCTGGCAATACGGATGCGAAAAGTCCCTCGGCGCTCAGTTGCAGGCAGCGCAGGAAAAACATGCCCGTCATGGTCGGAACGAGGTAGCGGACCGCATAATTCTCCCACCAACGATTGTTGCGAGAGGATGCAGGTTCTGACATAGCGAGGCGTTCCTTGTTCGTGCAGATGGCGGCACAGTGAAATGCAAACAAGCCGGCTCTCGCCGGCTTGTATTTGGCCGGGCACGAGGGACCCGGCCCGGAATGGAGAAGGGGAAGGCCTTGCAGCCTGCCCCAACCGTCAGGTGTTGCGGCGCGATTAACGCAGCAGCGACAGAACGGTTTGCGGCACTTGGTTGGCTTGCGCCAGAACCGAGGTGCCAGCCTGTTGCAGGATCTGCGCCTTGGTCATGTTCGACACTTCCGTGGCGTAGTCGGCGTCTTCGATGCGCGAACGAGCG
Source organism: Achromobacter sp. MUI-25009338 (assembly GCF_057359325.1). NCBI lineage: Bacteria > Pseudomonadati > Pseudomonadota > Betaproteobacteria > Burkholderiales > Alcaligenaceae > Achromobacter > Achromobacter sp. MUI-25009338. Next base: position 3,292,999 of record NZ_CM170627.1, on the reverse strand, counting down.
GCGGACAGGTTGTTGATGGTGTTGTTCAGGTTTGCGACAGTGGATTCGAAACGGTTCTGAACTGCGCCCAGGTCGCTGCGCAGGGTATCGACTTGCGAGAGGGCTTTGTCAATGGCGGCAAGGGGATTGGTCGTCGCTGCGAAGGTGGCTTTCGACACATCCTTGTCGCCAATCGTGATGGCACCGGTATCATCAACCGAAATATCCGACGCGCTGACGGCAACGTACACCTTATCGTCTTCTGCCACACCACTGCGCTTAACGCCAGCGCCGGCGGTCACTTCCACGAACAGATTCCCCTTGCTGTCTTTCACCAGCGTACCCTCAGTTGCGTCCAGATCGTCGGCGCCAGTGATGGTTACGGTAGCGGAGGCGAGCGTCGCGGCGTCCGGGTTGTTCAGGAACGCGGCAACGTGCGCCGCGGTGGCCGGGGTGGTGACCGTGCCTTGCGGACCGTTGACGCTCAACTTGTTCAGTCCCAGCGATTCGGCATCGATCTTTTCCAAGTTGATCGTGATCGTTTCGTTGTCGTTGGCACCAACTTGAATCGTCAGCGTGTTGTCTTTCGCCAGAACTTTGACGCCGTTGAACTGAGTTTGTTCCGACACCCGGGTGATTTCCCCCAATCGCTGACCAATTTCAGCCTGGATTGAGTCGAGATCGGTTTGCGAGTTCGTACCGTTCGTGGCCTGCACCGTCAGTTGACGAATACGCTGCAGGTTGTTGTTGATTTCGTTCAGGGCGCCTTCGGTCGTCTGGGCGATCGAGATACCGTCGTTGGCGTTGCGGGCGGCTTGCGTCAGGCCGTTGACGTTGGCGGTGAAGCGGTTGGCGATGGCTTGGCCGGCGGCGTCGTCCTTGGCGCTGTTGATGCGCAGGCCGGAGGACAGGCGCTCGATGGCGGTGCCCAGCGACGATTGCGACTTGTTCAGGTTGTTCTGCGCAACCATCGACAGATAGTTGGTATTGATGACTGCCATGTTGAGGCTCCCAAGAGAGAAAGGCTTCTTCAAACTGGGCAGCAAGGCCGCCCATCGGTGTTAACGGGAAAGTTCGTCGACGGGTGTCTAGGAATCTCTCCGTTGCCAGGATTACGGCAGGCCAAAATCGATCTTTAGGGGAATTTTTGCGAAAGTCGAAATTCTTGTTGTTGCGAGGGGAGAAGAGGGCGCCGATCGCGCCGCCAGCCGCCCCTATATAGAGAAGGCTGCGCCCGCAGCCTCAAATCACCTGCGCGATCTGCCCTTCCTGCGGCAGTTCCTGCCAGGCCTGTTCCTTGAGCTTGGCGCGGATGCGGGCCGTGGCCTGGGAGCGCAGCTGGCAGACGCGCGCTTCGGTCACGTTCATGATGGCGCCGATTTCCTTGAGGTTCAGGCCTTGCTCGTAACAGAGCGACAGCAACAGTTTTTCGCGCTCGGGCAGGGCGTCGATGGCGTGGATCAGGGCCTGGCGGAAGTCGCCGGCCAAGAGGGAGTCCAGCGGATTGCCGTCGGCCGAGCCGTGGGCGAGCGCCGAGGACCAGTCGGCCAGGCCGCCGCCTGTGTCGGAGTCGGCGGCGAAGTCTTCATAGTGGACGATCTGCACGCCCTGGGCGTCATGCAACAGCGTCTGATATTCACCCAGGCCGATTTCGAGTTGTTGCGCGATTTCGGCTTCGCTGGGGGCGCGCATCAGGCGCTGCTCCAGCTGCTGGATGGCCTGTTCGATCTTGCGGGCCTTGGCGCGCACGCTGCGGGGCAGCCAGTCCTGGCCGCGCAGCTCGTCGAGCATGGCGCCGCGGATGCGGGTGGTGGCGTAGGTCTCGAACTGGGCGTCGGCGGTTTCCTGGTAACGCCGCACGGCGTCGAGCAGGCCGATCATGCCGGCCTGTATCAGGTCGTCGAGCTCGACGCTGGCCGGCAGTCTGGCGAGCAATTGCAGGGCCAGCTTCCGCACTAGCGGGGCATAGTCGACCAGGCTGTCATCTGCGTGGGGCATTGCGGAATGTCGGACGGAATCTATCGTGGCGCGCCGCTGACTGTTGCCGAGATACGACATTGTCGACAAACGCGCGGGAAGCGAAAGCGAGCCGATTGAGTGGTCGGCAAGGTGCCATTGTGGGCACTGGAAACGGTTTCATTCCCCGAAGAACGCCGCGTTTTGAACGCTTGTTTGCGTGATTGAGGTAAATTTTGTGAAAAAGTTTTATGTCAAGGTGTATCGAAATCGGCAGGTTGCGCAATATCAACAAAGATTTGTCATAAAAGTCATAGAAAATGACAATACCTGTGGTAAATTTTACTTAAATTGCGAACAAATGATACATTTCGCATTAAAGCAGGCCTGGTTTGGGTCTGCGGCAACGGCGATTGCCGGAAATTTGCGTATCTAAGTCCGCGCGGGCGGGATCGGAACTAGGAGTTTGGGCGTGCAACAAGTCGAAAATTCATTGCTGGCAGACATTCGCGAAGTCAATTTGTCATATTTGTTACTAGCTCAGCGCATGCTGCGCGACGACTATGCGGCGTCGATGTTTCGCCTCGGTTTCAGCAACGAGGTGGCCGATATCCTGATGCGGCTGTCGCCGGCCCAGCTGGTCAAGCTGGCCAGTTCCAGCTCGCTGCTGTGCCGTTTCCGGTTCGATGACTACAGCCTGCTGTCGGCGCTGACCCACGACGTGCTGGGTGGTGCGCTGCAACAGGCGCACGCCACGATCCTGCTGGCCAAGCAGCCTGTCGAAGAACTGGCCTGACGGCCTGCCGCGATCCGGAAATATTGTAATGGCCTCGAAGAGCGTATCCCAGGAAGCGGACGACATCCTGCTTGCCAGTTCCATGATCACCCTGGGAGCCCGGCTGCAGGTGCTGGAGGCTGAAACCAGCCTCAGCCACGACCGCCTGGCCCGGTTGTATCGCGAGATCCGCGGCTGCTCGCCGCCCAAGGGCATGCTGCCGTTCTCGGTGGACTGGTTCATGACCTGGCTGCCGAACATCCATTCGTCGCTGTTCTACAACGTGTATTCCTTCCAGAATACGCGCACCAGCAGCAAGGGCATACGCGCCATCATCGACGCCTACCGGCTGTATCTGGAGAACGCCGGCCTGGACAACGCCGAGGCCGCCGAGCCCGTGCTCAGCTTTACCCGCGCCTGGATGCTGGTGCGGTTTTTCGATGGCGGCATGCTGCAGCTGTCGGCCTGCCGCCAGTGCGGCGGCCATTTCATTGCCCATGCCCACGATCCGCAGTCGGATTTCGTGTGCGCGATCTGCCGGCCGCCGCCCCGCGCCGGCAAGACGCGCGCCGCGGCCCGTGCGCGCGCCGGCGCCCGTTGCGCGCCCGCGGCGGACGCCGCGCAGTCCTGAAGGCGGCCCGGCGGGCTGTTTCCAAATACGTCAAAAGCCCTGGAAAACCCCCCGTAACCCACGTTTTTGGAGCGGGGGGAACAGGGGATCATTGACGCCGGTTTTAGACTACGTTGGCAGGGGCCTGATGTGTTGATTGTTATCGGTTTTCTTGTGGTGGCCGTGTCGGTCGTCGGCAGCTTCATCGCGCTGGGCGGCCACCTGGGCGCGCTCTACCAGCCCTTCGAGCTGACGCTCATCTTCGGCGCGGCGTTCGGGGCGTTCCTGGCCAGCAACAGCAAGAAGTCGCTGGCGCTGGTGAAGTCGGCGCTGCCCGACGCGCTCAAGAGTTCGCGCTACGGCAAGGACGTGTACATGGAGCTGATGGCGCTGCTGTACGTGCTGCTGAACAAGGCGCGCCGCGAGGGCCTGATGGCGATCGAATCGCACATCGAGGACCCCGAATCCAGTCCGATTTTCAGCGAGTATCCCCGCATCGCCAAGGACGCGAAGCTCATGGAGTTCATCACGGACTACCTGCGCATCATGATCAGCGGCAACATGAGCTCGTTCGAGATCGAGACCCTCATGGACGAGGAAATCGAGACCTACCGCCACGAGCGCGAAGTGCCGGCGCGGGCGCTGCACCAGATGGCCGACGGCCTGCCGGCCTTCGGCATCGTGGCCGCGGTGCTGGGCGTGATCAAGGCGCTGGCCGCCGTGGACCAGCCGCCGGCCATCCTGGGCGACCTGATCTCCAAGGCCATGGTGGGCACGTTCCTGGGCATTCTGCTGGCCTATGGTTTCGTCGGGCCGCTGGCCTCGCGCATCGAGCGCCGCAGCGACGAGGCCACCAAGGTGCTGGAGTGCATCAAGACCACGCTGCTGGCCAGCATGAACGGCTATCCGCCGCAGCTGGCCGTGGAATTCGGCCGCAAGGTGCTGTTCTCGGCCGTGCGCCCGACCTTCGGTGAGCTGGAAGAGCACGTGCGGCAGGCCAAGTCGGCGACGACCGGCCGCGCCTGACGGAGCCGTCCATGAGCACGGTAAACAACCACCGTGTGGTGATCCGCCGCAAGAAGAGCAAGGGCGGCGGGCACCACGGCGGCAGCTGGAAGATCGCATACGCCGACTTCATCACGGCGATGATGGCGTTCTTCCTGGTGATGTGGCTGATCAGCGTGGTCCCGCGCGAAGAGCTGAAGGGCATCGCGGAGTACTTCCGCATGCCGCTGCGCGTGGCGATCACGGGCGGGCCCAGCAGTTCGGCCGAGACCAGCGCCGTGCCGGGCGGCGGGCAGGACCCGCTGCGCAGCGACGGCGATGTGCGCCGCGGCCAGGGCAACCGGGTCGAGTCCCAGCCCATGGGCGATGCCGAGCGCCGCGAGCAGCACCGCCTGGAAAACCTCAAGAAGCGCCTCGAGAACCTGATCGAAACCAGCCCGGTGCTGCAGACCTTCCGGCCGCAGGTGCTGATCGACCTGACCACCGAAGGCCTGCGCATCCAGATCATCGACAACCAGAACCGTCCCATGTTCGCCACCGGGCGCGCCGAGGTGCAGCCCTATATGCGCGACATCCTGCGCGAATTGGGGCCGGTTCTGAACGAGCTGCCCAACAAGGTCAGCATCTCGGGCCATACCGACGCGGCGCAGTACGCCCGCGGCGAGCGCGCCTACAGCAACTGGGAGCTGTCGGCCGACCGCGCCAACGCTTCGCGCCAGGAGCTGGTGGCCGGCGGCATGAACGAAAGCAAGGTCATGCGCATCCAGGGGCTGTCGTCCAGCATGAGCCTGGTTAAAGATGATCCGTATGCCGCCGTTAATAGGCGTATCAGCCTCGTGGTGCTCAATCAGAGCACCCAGCGGCGCATCGAAAGCGAGAACGCCGCGGCAGCGGAAATCACCGCTCGCGACGCCCGGGAGGTGGGAACGGCGGTGGAGGCGGCCCAGGCCGCCGTCCGCGCCACGACGGCAACCAAACCAGGCGCGGCGCAGAGCAACCCGCCCGCCGAAGGGGTTCGATAGCAATGGCGGCAACGATACTGGTGGCGGATGACTCGGCGACGATGCGCATGATCGTCCAGGCGACGCTGACGGGCGCGGGATGGACGGTGGTGACGGCCGGCAACGGCCAGGAAGCGCTGGATCTGGCCAAGCGCCAGCCGGTGGACCTGGTGGTGAGCGACTGGAACATGCCCGTGCTGGGCGGCCTGGGCCTCATCAAGGGCCTGCGCGAGGACGATCGCTACCAGGACGTGCCGGTGCTGGTGCTGACCACCGAGGACGACGTGGACAGCAAGATGGCGGCGCGCGACCTGGGCGTCTGCGGCTGGCTGTCCAAGCCGGTGGACCCGGACGTGCTGGTGGAACTGGCGGCCGAACTGCTCGACGAGCAGGCCGGCGCTTAGAGCCTGTGCGAGGCTTTTTATGGTTAACAGGCCCTGGGCGGGTTCATTTATGAAGGCGTGCGGACTATGAGTTCTGGATTGGACCTCAGTCAGTTTTACGAGACCTTTTTCGACGAGGCGGACGAGCTGCTGGCGCAGATGGAGCAGCTGCTGCTCGAACTGGACGTCGGCGCGCCCGACATCGAGCAGCTGAACGCCATCTTCCGCGCAGCCCATTCGATCAAGGGCGGCGCGGCGACCTTCGGCTGCTTTCAGCAGCTGGCGGGCACCACCCATCTGCTCGAAAACCTGCTGGACGCGATCCGGCGCGGCGAAATGGCGCTGCGCACGGACATGATTGATATTTTCTTGGAAACGAAAGACGTGCTCAAAAGCCAGCTGGATGCATACCGAGCGTCCGAAGAGCCCGATGAAGCCGTGTTTGAGCGTATCTGCGCCGTCCTGAGGCAGCTTGCGCTGGAGCATAAGGACCCCGGCGCCGCGCCAGCCCCGGCCGTGGCCCCGGCGCCCGTAGCCCCGCCTGCGCCGGCTCCCGCGCCGGCCGAACCCGCCGCGTCGGCCGAACCTGCCGCCGAAGGCGCCAGCGTGGCGCTGCGGGTGCGGATCACCAAGGTGTCCGACAAGGACGCGGCGGCGCTGCTCGAAGAGATGGGCAACCTGGGCACGGTCACCGCCAGCGAGCGCGCCGACGGCGCCCTGACGGTCTGGATGGACAGCACCTGCACGCCGGACGATATCGAGGCGGTGTGCTGCTTCATCGTCGACGGCGACCAGCTCAGCATCGCGCGCGAGGCGGCCCCGGCGGCCAGCGCGCCGGCCGCCCCGCCCGCGCCCGCCGCGGCGCCGGCTCCGGCCTCGGCCGCTGCGGCCGCGCCGCCCGTGGTCGCGGAGTCGGCCGCCGCAGCCGAGGCCATCACCCAGGCCGCGCGCGTGGCCCGGCCGGCCGCGCCCGCGCACGCGGACAAGGAATCCACCTCGATCCGCGTCGGCGTCGAGAAGGTCGACCAGGTGATCAACCTGGTGGGCGAACTGGTCATCACGCAGGCGATGCTGGCGCAGACGGCGTCCACGCTGGACCCGGTGCTGCACGACCGCCTGCTCAACGGCATGGAGCAGCTCGAGCGCAACGCGCGCGACCTGCAGGAAGCGGTCATGTCGATCCGCATGATGCCGATGGACTACGTGTTTAGCCGCTTCCCGCGGCTGGTGCGCGACATCGCCAGCAAGATGGGCAAGCAGATCGAGCTGCAGACCTACGGCCGCGCCACCGAACTGGACAAGAGCCTGATCGAGCGCATCATCGACCCGCTCACGCACCTGGTGCGCAACAGCCTGGACCACGGGATCGAGACCCCGGAGCAGCGGGTCGCCGCCGGCAAGGACCCGGTCGGGCAGCTGGTGCTGTCGGCCCAGCACAACGGCGGCAACATCGTGATCGAGGTGAGCGACGACGGCGCCGGGCTGAACCGCGACAAGATCCTCAAGAAGGCCATCGCCCAGGGCCTGGCCGTGAACGAAAACTCGCCCGACGACGAAATCTGGCAGCTGATCTTCGCGCCGGGTTTCTCCACCGCCGAGAAGGTCACGGACATTTCCGGCCGCGGGGTCGGCATGGACGTGGTGCGCCGCAATATCCAGGACATGGGCGGCCACGTGCAGCTGTCGTGCGAGCCGGGCAACGGCACCACCACGCGCATCGTGCTGCCGCTGACCCTGGCGATCCTGGACGGCATGTCGGTGCGGGTGGGCGAGGAAACCTTCATCCTGCCGCTGAACCACGTGACCGAATCGCTGCAGCCCACCAATGACCAGATCTATTCGGTGGCGGGCAACGAGCGCGTGATGCACGTGCGCGGCGAATACCTGCCGCTGGTCGAGATGCACCGCGTGTTCTCGGTGGACGGCGCGCAGGCCGATCCCACCCAGGCGATCGCCGTCATCATGCAGGCCGAGGACCGCCGCTTCGCGCTGCTGGTGGACCACCTGATCGGCCAGCACCAGGTGGTGGTCAAGAACCTGGAATCCAACTACCGCAAGGTGCCGGGCATTTCCGCCGCCACCATCCTGGGCGACGGCAGCGTGGCCCTGATCGTCGACGTTTTTGCGCTTGCGCGCGCCAACCGTGAGCGTTGGTCGCAGCCCGAAGCCATTCTGAATTGATGGAGAACCAAGCTCATGGCAGCTAAACCGCAAGCGCCCGCCGCGCGCAATGAAGATGTCGGCAGCGAATTCCTGGTGTTCACGCTGGGCGACGAAGAATACGGGATCGATATCCTGAAGGTGCAGGAGATCCGCGGCTACGACGCCGACACGGTCACGCGCATCGCCAACGTGCCGCCTTTCATCAAGGGCGTGACGAACCTGCGCGGCATCATCGTGCCCATCGTGGACCTGCGCATCAAGTTCAACCTGGGCCGCGTGGACTACACCGAGCAGACCGTGGTCATCATCCTCAACCTGGATCGCCGCGTGGTCGGCATTGTGGTCGACGGCGTGTCCGACGTGCTGATGCTGAACGCCGGCCAGGTCCGCCCGGCGCCGGAATTCGGCGCCACGCTGTCCACGGAATATCTGACCGGCCTGGGCACCGTGGACGAACGCATGCTGATCCTGGTGGATATCGAGAAGCTCATGACCAGCGATGAAATGGCGCTGGTGGAGAGGGCCGCTTCCTGATCGGAAGCGTGGTCGGGACCCGGCCGCAAGCAGGGCAGAGGCGCCATATCCGATCGATGTGGCGCTTTCCTTTAACGATTGCAGTCTAGGAGTGGTGCTTGTGATGCGCAAGTTTTTCGCGAACATGACGATACGCAGCAGCCTGTTGTGGGTGCTGGGATTCTTCTCATTCATGTTGGTGATAGGGGCGGCGCTCGGCGTCCTGTCCCTGCGCATCAGCAACGGAACGCTGGCGGACATCAAGCAGTCGCAGGAACTCGACGACGCCGTCTCGCGCGTGGTGTCCAGCTACAAGGACACGCTGCACGGCCTGGGCCGGGCGGCCACCTCCAACTATGCGGACATCGTGCGCAACGTCGGCCAGGCCACCTTGCTCAGCAGCGGCCTGTCGTCGGAGGCCAGCGGGCTGCTGGAGCGCGCCAAGGCCTCGATGAACAAGGGCCAGGCCGAGTTCGAGTACTACAAGAGCCTGGCGCGTCCCGATGAAGCCGCCGAATCGCTCAAGGAAATCGACGAGTCCTACGGCGCGCTGGTGCAGCAGGGCCTGAACCCGCTGGTCGCGGCGCTCGAAAAAGCCGACATGCCGGCCTACCAGAAGCAGGTGCAGACCGTGCAGGACGCCCTGGAAGGGCGTTTCGCGCGCGCGATCGAGAGCTTCGACTTCTGGCGCGCCAGCAAGATGATGGACGCCCACGAGGTCGCCCAGGTCCGCTACCAGTTCGTGCTGGTGGCCGTCGGCGTGGGCGGCGCGATCGCCGCCTTGCTGGTGTTCGCCACCTACATATTCCTGCGCCGCCGCGTGCTGCAGCCGCTGAAGGAGGCTGGCAGCCACTTCGATCGCATCGCCGGCGGCGACCTGACGGCCCGCGTCGAAGTGCGCAATACCAACGAAATCGGCCAGCTGTTCGCGGCGCTCAAGCGCATGCAGGAAAGCCTGACGCGCACCGTGGCGTCGGTGCGCCGCGGCGTGGACGAGATCACCGTGGGTTCGCAGGAGATCGCGGCCGGCAATACCGACCTGTCCAGCCGCACCGAGCAGCAGGCGGCCTCGCTGGAAGAAACCGCCGCCTCCATGGAGCAGCTGGCTTCGACGGTCAAGCAGAACGCCGACAACGCGCGCCAGGCCAACCAGCTGGCGGCCAGCGCGTCCGACGTGGCCGAGCGCGGCGGCTCCGCGGTGTCCGAGGTGGTGGGCACGATGGAGCAGATCTCGGCCAGCTCGCGCAAGATCTCCGAAATCGTGTCGGTGATCGACGGCATCGCGTTCCAGACCAACATTCTGGCGCTGAACGCCGCGGTGGAAGCGGCGCGCGCCGGCGAGCAGGGCAAGGGCTTTGCCGTGGTGGCGGGCGAGGTGCGCGCGCTGGCGCAGCGCAGCGCCCAGGCGGCCAAGGAAATCAAGGGTTTGATCGAGGATTCGGTGACCAAGGTGGGCGCCGGCTCCGAGCAGGTGGAACGCGCGGGCGCGACCATGCAGGAGATCGTGGCTTCGGTCAAACGCGTGACCGACATCATGGGAGAGATTTCGGCGGCGTCCGAAGAGCAGTCCAGCGGCATCGAGCAGGTCAACCGCGCGGTGTCGCAGATGGACGAGGTGACGCAGCAGAACGCGGCGCTGGTCGAAGAAGCCGCGGCGGCCGCCGGCTCGCTGCAGGAGCAGGCGCTGCGCCTGGCCGATGCGGTGGCGGTGTTCAAGATCAACGCGGGCGAAGTCATCGAAGTGCCGGCCCAGCGGCTGTCGTCGGCGCGGCGCGGCGATGACGATTCACGCCTGCAGGCGCCCGACGCGCTTGCGCTCGGGCACTGAGGATGGCCGTGGCAAGTCCGGCTTACGCGGCCCCGTCCCTGTCGGTGGACCGCCAGTTTGATTTCCGCGACGCCGATTTTTCGCGCGTGCGCAGGATGATCCACGCCCATGCGGGGATCTCCCTGGGCACGCACAAGCGCGAAATGGTCTACAGCCGGCTGGCGCGGCGCCTGCGCGCCCTGGGCCTGCAGGATTTCGGCAGCTATCTGGACCAGCTCGAGAATTCGCCCGGCGCGCCCGAATGGGAAGATTTCGTCAACGCGCTCACCACCAACCTGACCGCTTTCTTCCGCGAGTCGCATCATTTTCCGATCCTGGCCGATTTCGCCAGGCGCCGCAGCGGGCCGGTGTCGGTCTGGTGCTGTGCCGCGTCCACCGGCGAGGAACCGTACTCCATCGCCATGACGCTGGTCGAGGCGCTGGGCCCGCGTGCCGGCTCCAGCACGGTGCTGGCCACCGACATCGACACCAATGTGCTGGCGCGCGCGCGTACCGCCGTCTATCCCGAGGAACGCGTGGCCAAGATGGACGTGGAACGGCTGCGGCGCTTCTTCCTGAAGGGCCGCGGCGCCAACGCCGGGCAGGTGAGGGTGCGGCCGGAAATCGTGGACATGGTGCGCTACGAGACCCTGAACCTGCTGGCGCCGAACTGGGGGCTGGAGGAGCGGTTCGACGCCATCTTCTGCCGCAACGTAATGATTTATTTCGATAAACCCACCCAGGCCAGGATACTGGAACGGTTCGTGCCGCTGCTCAAACCCGGCGGACTGCTGTTTGCGGGCCATTCCGAGAATTTCACCTACATCAGCCGGGACTTTCGCCTGCGAGGGCAGACGGTCTACGAATGTGCGGGCCAGGCCTGAACGGGGCAGTAACCATGAAGAAAATTAGCGTTTTGTGCGTGGACGATTCGGCCCTGGTGCGCGGCTTGATGACCGAGATCATCAACAGCCAGCCGGACATGGAAGTGGTCGCGACCGCGCCGGACCCGCTGGTGGCGCGCGAGCTGATCAAGCGCCACAACCCCGACGTGCTGACCCTGGACGTGGAAATGCCGCGCATGGACGGGCTGGATTTCCTCGAAAAGCTGATGCGGCTGCGGCCCATGCCGGTGGTGATGGTGTCCTCGCTGACCGAGCGCGGCGGCGAAATCACGCTGCGCGCACTGGAGCTGGGCGCCATCGACTTCGTCACCAAGCCCAAGCTGGGCATCCGCGACGGGCTGCTCGAATACACCGAAATCATCGCCGACAAGATCCGCGCGGCCTCGCGCGCGCGGCTGCGCGCGCCCGCGCCGCACGCGGCCCCGGCGTCGCCGGCGCCCATGCTGCGCCGGCCGCTGGCCAGCTCGGAGAAACTGGTCATCGTCGGCGCGTCCACCGGCGGCACCGAGGCCATCCGCGAAGTCCTGCAGCCGCTGCCGCCGGACAGCCCGGCCATCCTCATCACCCAGCACATGCCCGCCGGCTTCACGCGCTCGTTCGCGCAGCGGCTGGACGCGCTCTGTGCGGTCACGGTGCGCGAGGCCGTGCACGGCGACCGGGTGCTGCCCGGCCACGTATACCTGGCCCCCGGCGGCGAGACCCACATGCGGCTGGGGCGCAGCGGCGCCAACTACGTGATCGAACTGGAGGCCAGCGAACCCGTGAACCGCCACCGCCCGTCGGTGGACGTGCTGTTCAATTCCGCGGCGGCGGCCGCCGGCAAGAACGCCATCGGCGTCATCCTGACCGGCATGGGCAAGGACGGCGCCGCGGGCATGCTGGCCATGCGCCGCGCCGGGGCCCACACGATCGCGCAGGACGAGGCCAGCTGCGTGGTGTTCGGCATGCCCCGCGAGGCCATCGCCATCGGCGCGGCGGAAGAAGTGGTTTCGTTGTCCGCGATGAGCGAACGCATTCTGACTCGCCTGGGAGACCGCGGCCACCGCGTATGACGCGCGCGCACGGTCGTTCCCAAGCAAACTTTTCTGGAGTAGAAGATGGTAGACAAGGGCATAAAGATTCTGGTGGTGGATGATTTCCCCACCATGCGGCGGATCATCCGCAACCTGCTGAAAGAGCTGGGTTTCGAGAACGTGGACGAGGCCGAGGACGGCGCGATCGGGCTGGAGAAGCTGCGCAACGGCGGCTTCCAGTTCGTGGTGTCGGACTGGAACATGCCCAATCTCGACGGCCTGGAAATGCTCAAGCAGATCCGCGCCGACGCCGCGCTGGCCTCGCTGCCGGTGCTGATGGTCACGGCCGAGGCCAAGAAGGAGAACATCGTGGCGGCGGCCCAGGCCGGCGCCAACGGTTACGTGGTCAAGCCTTTCACCGCGGCGACGCTGGAAGAGAAGCTCACCAAGATCTTCGAGAAAATTGCCGGCTGAGGTGCGCGATGAGCACGGAAACGATTAACCCGGGCGATTCCCCCGACCTGATCCACCGCATCGCCTCGCTGACGCGCATGCTGCGCGACAGCATGCGCGAGCTGGGCCTGGACCAGGCCATCAAGGACGCCGCCAACGCCATTCCCGACGCCCGCGACCGCCTGCGCTACGTGGCGCAGATGACCGAGCAGGCCGCCAACCGGGTGCTGAACGCGACCGAGCAGGCCGGTCCCATCCAGGACGGCCTGACACGCTCGGCGCAGGCCCTGGACGCGCGCTGGCAGCAATGGTTCGACCAGCCGCTGGAGCTGCCGCAGGCGCGCGAGCTGGTGCAGGACACCCGCGCCTACCTCCAGGACGTGCCCAAGCAGGCGCAGCAGACGCAGTCGCACCTGATGGAAATCATCATGGCGCAGGATTTCCAGGACCTGACGGGCCAGGTGATCATGCGCATGATGGACGTGGTCGGCGCGATCGAGCGCGAGCTGCTGCAGGTGCTGCTGGACAACGTGCCGCAGGAGCGCCGCGAGGAGGCCAACAGCCTGCTCAACGGCCCGCAGATCAGCCCGCAGGGCAAGGCCGACGTGGTCACCAGCCAGGACCAGGTCGACGACCTGCTGGCCAGCCTGGGATTCTGATGCCTGCAAGGGGGAGGGGCGGCCCGGTGCGCGGCGCATCCGGGAATAGCGCCGCTTTCCCCCCGTTTCTTGGCTGATCGCTAAAGCCCCGGGCCTCCTAGAATCTCCGCGGGCCGCTCGCAATCCCCGAATCCGCGAGCGGCGACGACACCGCAGAGCATGGCCGAAGAAAGCGACCTCGAAAAAACCGAAGCCGCCTCTCCCAGGCGCCTGGAAAAGGCGCGCGAGGAGGGGCAGATTGCGCGTTCCCGCGAGCTGGGCACGTTCATGATGCTGGCTGCGGGCGTGGGCGCGATCTGGGCCGGAAGCGGGGCGCTGTACCGGTCGCTGACCGGCGTGCTGCGTAACGGTCTGGGATTCGACCGGCGCGTGGTCTCGGACCCGGGCGCCATGGTGCAGGGGGCGGTCGACGGCTTCGGCCAGATCCTGCTGGTGCTCTTGCCGATCTTCGGGCTGCTGGCGGTGGTCGCGGTGCTGTCGAGCGTGCTGCTGGGCGGCATCGTCATCTCGGGCAAGCCGCTGCAATTCAATTTTTCCAAGCTCAGTCCGCTGTCGGGCTTCAAGCGCATGTTCTCCTCGCAGACCGTGGTGGAGCTGATCAAGGCGCTGGCCAAGGCCGGCCTGGTGGGCGGGGTCGCGGTATGGGTGATCTGGCGCTACCACGACGACATGCTGAGCCTGATGCACGTGGCGCCGTCGGCGGCGCTGACCCGCGCGCTGACGCTGGTGGCCATGTGCTGCGCCTTCATCGTGGCCTCGCTGCTGGTCATCGTGCTGCTGGACGTGCCCTGGCAGATCTGGAGCCACCTGAAAAAGCTGCGCATGTCCAAGGAGGACGTGCGCCAGGAACACAAGGAAAGCGAGGGCGACCCCCACGTCAAGGCCCGCATCCGCCAGCAGCAGCGCCAGGCGGCGCGCCGGCGCATGATGGCCGAGGTGCCCAAGGCCGACGTGGTGGTCACCAACCCCACCCATTACGCCGTCGCGCTGCGCTACGAAGAAGGCAAGAACGGCGCGCCCCGCGTGCTGGCCAAGGGCACCGGCCTGATCGCCGCCAAGATCCGGGAACTGGCGGCCGAGCACCGCATCCCCACTCTGGAGGCCCCGCCGCTGGCGCGCGCCCTGCATCAACACGTCGAGCTGGGACAGGAAATCCCGGCCGAGCTATATACCGCGGTGGCAGAAGTGCTGGCGTGGGTTTTCCAGCTGCGTTCCTGGCGCTCCGGATGGGGAGCCGAACCGGTCGCCCCGACCCGGCTGGCCGTGCCCGCCGAGCTGGACCCGCTGTCCGACACCGCAGCACAAGGAGCTTGAGGAATGAGCGCTTTGCTCACCATGTTGAAAAGTAACGGAGCCGTGCATGCGCGGCTGCTGGCCGGCCCCATCCTGATCGTGATGGTGCTGGGCATGATGGTGCTGCCGCTGCCCACCTTCCTGCTGGACCTGCTGTTCACCTTCAACATCGCCTTGTCCGTGATGATCCTGCTGGTGGCCATGTTCACGCGCAAGCCGCTGGACTTCGCCGCGTTCCCGGCCGTGCTGCTGTTCGCCACGCTGCTGCGCCTGTCGCTGAACGTGGCCTCCACCCGCGTGGTGCTGCTCAACGGCCACACCGGCCCGGACGCGGCCGGCAAGGTGATCGAGGCCTTCGGCCACTTCCTGGTGGGCGGCAACTTCGCCGTGGGCATCATCGTTTTCGTGATCCTGACCATCATCAACTTCATCGTCATCACCAAGGGCGCGGGGCGTATCGCCGAAGTGGGAGCGCGCTTCACCCTGGACGCCATGCCCGGCAAGCAGATGGCCATCGACGCCGACCTGAACGCCGGCCTGATCGGCGAGGACGAGGCGCGCAAGCGCCGCGCGGAGGTGGCCCAGGAGTCGGACTTCTTCGGCTCGATGGACGGCGCCAGCAAGTTCGTGCGCGGCGACGCCATCGCCGGCCTGCTCATCATGGCGATCAACGTCATCGGCGGCCTGGTCGTGGGCGTGGCGCAGCACGACATGTCGATGGGCGAATCGGCGCGCGTCTATACGTTGCTGACCATCGGCGACGGCCTGGTGGCGCAGATCCCGGCGTTGGTGATTTCCACCGCGGCCGGCGTGGTGGTGTCGCGGGTCTCGACCGACCAGGACATCGGCCAGCAGATGATCAGCCAGCTGTTCTCCAACCCCAGCGTGCTGTTCCTGACCGCCGGCATCATCGGCATCATGGGGCTGATCCCCAACATGCCGCACGTGGCCTTCCTGACCCTGGCCGGCGCGCTGGCCTGGGGCGGCTGGATGCTGCACAAGCGCAAGACCGCCGCCGCGGCCGCCGCCGCCGAGGTTCCCCCGCAGGCCATCACCCAGGCCCAGGCCGCCGCGGCCGAGGCCAGCTGGGACGACGTCTCCATGGTGGACCAGCTCGGGCTGGAAGTCGGCTACCGCCTGATCCCGCTGGTGGACCACGCCCAGAACGGCGAACTGCTGCACCGCATCCGCAGCCTGCGCAAGAAATTCGCGCAGGACGTGGGCTTTCTGCCGCCGGTCGTGCACATCCGCGACAACCTCGAACTCAAGCCCAACGACTACCGCATCCTGCTCTCGGGCGTGGAAGTGGGCCACGGCGTGGCCATGCCGGGCCAGTGGCTGGCCATCGACCCGGGCGGCGTGACCATGCAGATCAAGGGCACCCCGACCACCGATCCGGCCTTCGGCCTGCCGGCGTTGTGGATCGACGGCAGCCTGCGCGACCAGGCCCAGGTGGCCGGCTACACCGTGGTCGACGCCGGCACCGTGGTCGCCACCCACCTGAACCACCTGATGCACCGCCACGGCTCGAACCTGCTGGGCCGCCAGGAAGTGCAGCAGCTGCTCGACCGCATCGGCCGCGACGCGCCCAAGCTGGTCGAGGACCTGGTGCCCAAGACCCTGTCGCTCACCGTGCTGCAGAAGGTTCTGCAGGGCCTGCTGGCCGAAGAAGTGCCGATCCGCGACATGCGCACCATCATCGACACCCTGTCCGAGCACGGCCCGCGCCTGGCGGCGCAGGCCGCCGGCGCCGGCAGCCAGCCCGACATCAACGAACTCATCGCGCTCACGCGCCGGTCGCTGGGCCGCGCCATCACGCAGCAGTGGTTCCCGGGAGAGGGCGAACTGCGGGTCATCGGCCTGGACGTCAAGCTCGAACGCGTGCTGTCGCAGGCCATGACGACCAGCGGCGGCCTGGAGCCGGGCCTGGCCGACACGCTGCTGCGCGAAACGCAGGCCGCCGTCGAGCGCCAGGAATCGCAGGGCAACGCGCCGGTGCTGCTGGTGTCGCCCGTGCTGCGCGCGCCGCTGTCGCGCTTCCTGCGCCACCATCTGCCGCAGCTGGGCGTGCTGTCGAACACTGAAATACCCGATGAGCGCATGGTCCGCGTGACCGCGCTGATCGGCGGAGGTAATGGGGCATGAAGATAAGCCGTTTCTTTGGGATCAACAGCCGCGAAGTGATGCGCCAGGTGCGCCAGGCCCTGGGCCCGGACGCGCTGATCGTGTCGAACCGCAGCGTGGAAGGCGGCGTCGAGGTGCTGGCGACGGTGGACGAGGCCCATGACGAGACGCCGGCGCACACCGCCCCGGCGGCGGCTCCGGCGCCCGCGCCGGCGCGCTCCATCGCCGCCTACCGCTCGGCGTACGAGGCGCCGGCCCAGCCGCAGGCCATGCCCGATCCCAGTCCCATCCCTGCGCCCAGCCCGGCAGCCAGCGCCATTCCCACGCCCATGCCCACGCCTGCGGCGGCTCCCGCGCCGTCGATGGCGCGCATGCCCGACGCCCCGCTGCGCCAGCCTCCGGCCATGCCGCAACCGGCCTTGTCCGGCGACGCCGCGGCCGGCCTGCAGGACGCCATCAGCGCCTTGCGCGGCGCGCTGGAAAGCCGCATGGACGGCCTGATCTGGGGTTCGCGCCAGGGGCCGGGCCGCGAGCCTGCCGCCGCGGCGCTGTTCCGCAGCCTGCTGGACGCCGGCTTCAGCACCAAGCTGGTGCGCACGCTGGTCGAGCGCCTGCCCGAGGGCATGACGCCGCAGTCCGCGCTGGACTGGGCGCGCAACGAACTGGTCACGCACCTGCCGGTGCTGCGCTCGGAGGACGAATTCCTGGGCGGCGGGGTCTATGCCCTGGTCGGCCCCACCGGCGTGGGCAAGACCACCACGCTGGCCAAGCTGGCCGCGCGCTGCGTGGCGCGCGAGGGCCGCGACCAGGTGGCGATGCTGACCACCGACAATTTCCGGATCGGCGCGCTGGAGCAATTGCAGATCTACGGCCGCCTGATGGGCGTGCCGGCCCATTCGGTGCGCGACGCGGGCGAGCTGCGCCGCGTCCTGGGCGAGCTGGGCAGCCGCAAGATCGTGCTGATCGACACCACCGGCATCAGCCAGCGCGACCGCCAGGTGGCCGAGCAGGCGGCGATGCTGTGCAACGCCGGCAAGCCGGTGCGCCGGCTGCTGGTGCTCAACGCCGCCAGCCAGGGCGATACGCTGGACGAGGTCGCGCACGCCTATCGCAACGGCGTGGGCGAGGACGTGGCCGGCTGCATCATCACCAAGCTGGACGAGGCCACCCGCCTGGGCGCGGCGCTGGACACGGCCATCCGCCACCGCCTGCCGATCCATTACGTCTCGGTCGGGCAGAAAGTGCCCGAGCACATGGAGCTGGCCCGCGCCGACGCGCTGGTGGACCGGACGTTCTCCATGGTCGAGCGGGCGCGCGCGCTGTACACGCCCAGCGAAGCCGACCTGGCCTCGCTGGTGCCGGCCGCGCGCGAGGCCGAAAGCGCCGACCCGGCGCGCCGCCGCCAACTGCTGGCTTCGGCCATCCTGCGCCCGCAGGGCGCGGCGGCCTCGGTCGACGCCGCGCAGAACCTGGACGACACCATCGCCTGGCTGGAGAACGACGCGGCCTGCGTGCAGGCGCGCGCCGCCTGGCGCGAGTACGTGGGCGACGGCGCCACGCTGGCGGCGCTGGGCGACGAGCCGGCGGCCATGGTGCGCCGCGAATTTTCGGCCGTCTGCGGCCGCCACCTGCTGGCCGTGCACGGCAAGGCCGCCATGCAGGGCGAAGGCCTGCCCGGCGGCGCGCTGCTGGGCACGCTGCTCATGAGCGACCGCGGCGCGGCGCTGGCCGCGCCCGCGCAGCAGCTGGCGCTGGCGCACGGCACGCTGGCCTCGTTCGCGCCGGCGCAGCCGGCCCAGGCCGATGCGGCCGTGGCGCTGCAGGCGCGGGTGGAATGGCTGGGCGGCAAGCTGGAGCGCCTGCCGGTGGTGCATATGCTGGAGTCCGGCACGGCGGCCCTGTGGCCGGCGTTGAGCGGGCAGGGCGTGTCGTGGGTGGCGCGCTGCGCCGGCGGCCAGCGCGTGATCCAGGACGACTGCCCCACCAATCTGAACGCCGTGGGCAAAAGCCTGGGCTATCTGCCCGTGGGCCAGCCCGGCGACATGCCGGGCCTGTACGCGGCGTCCGGGAACGGGCGCGTGCCGCTGGCGCTGTGGGCCTCGGGCACGGAAGTCGCGCTGCCCGGCCGCGGCGAGCGCGCGCCGCTGCGGCTGGTCTGCGCCCGCCTGATCGACACGGTCAGCGGCGAGGTGGCCGGGCAACTGTTCGGCATGACCAACCTGCCGGCCTCCCAGGCCGACGCCGCCACGGTGGCGCGCTGGCTGGTGCTGCAGAATGAAGCCCGCGCCGCGTTCCGCTTCATGCCCGCCGCATGGCAGGCGCTGCCCGCCGTCGATGGTCCGCACGCGCTGGCGCGCCAGGCCCTGATGGCCGGCCAGCTGGCCGCCGCGTCCTGGCAGCTGGCGCATTCCCCGGCCGCCGCCATGGTGCAGCAGCCCCTGTCGGGCATCATGGGCACCGAGCGCAAGCTACCCGCCCGCCTGCTGCCGGTGGCGCTGCTGAAGATGTACGCGCTGCTGGAGATGACGGCGTAATGGCGGGGGAATGATGGTGCGATGCCGGCGCAATGGCGTAGGATGGGTGTAGCGCGAGAATGATTCACGTAGGAAAGAGGCGTGCAGCGCGCGTAACCCTTCGGCCGGCGAAAGCCGGCTTTTTTCTGGGCAAAAATATTCTTGGCGCTACGAAAAGCGGCGGCTTTCGCCGCCTGATGGGTTACGCGCGCTCGACACTTGAGTTCTTGTGTAAAGCATTTTCGCGCTGCACCCATCCTACGGATTCAAAGAATCCCGCAGACCCGCGATCCACGAATCCTTAACCCGCCACAATAGGCTTGCGGCCCGGGGCGCTGCGGGCGCCGCGGCCGCGGGCGTCGTAGGTGGCGGGAGCGCCGGCGGCGCCGAGGTTGCGCAGGGCGTCCAGCGATTGCTGGGTGTAGCGCAGGTGCACGTCGATCAGGGCGCCGTTGCGCAGATTGATTTCATTGGCGCTGGCCGATTTGGCCAGCAGGGCCTGCCAGACTTCCGCCAGTTGCGGGTGCAGCACGGCTGCCTGTTCGGTGCCGGCGTGGCCGGCGGGCAGGCCGATTTCGGCCAGCAGGCCGTCGCGCGTCTGGCTGAGGTCCACGAGCTTGCGCGCCACGCTGCTCTTGCGTTCGGTGATCTCCTGCAGCCCGCCGATATTGGCCGGGCCCACCAGCACCTCGGTCTCTTCTTCCAGGATGGCGGAGAACTCGGTGATCAGGGCGTCTTCCTGCCGCATGCAGGATTGCAGGGAGTCGACGGTGTGCGCGGTCATGCTGGGACTCGGGTAGGGAAGGGTTGCGGGGCGGCCTATTTGAGCAGGTCGCGGGCGCTGGCGATCAGGCTGTCGGCGATGCGGCCGGTGTCGATCTTGAGCTGGCCGGAGGCGATGGCGGCGCGGATGGCGGCCACGCGCTCGACGTTGATGTCGTTGGAGCCGTCCTGCAGCGCAAGCATCTTGCGCGAGGCCGAGCTCAGCGCCACCTGCGAGCTGCTGCTGCCGCTGGCGCTGCCGGCGCCATAGGCCTGGGCGACCGCGGACTCGGGGCGGTTGCCCAGGGCTTCCGCCGAGAGGGGCCGGTTGGTGGTGGTTGTGATTTTCAAGATTATCTCCGCAGGGCGTCCAGATCCGCCTACTTATGCCTGGGTAACGACAGGGCCGGGACGAACTTTAGGGCAGGCAGGGCTTTGACGCAACGCGACATGTAACAACTTCTACAGCTGCATTTCAACCAGGCCGGCATTGCGCACGATACCGCTGACCACCTGGCCGTTGGCGGTGCGCACCTGCACCATGGAGCCGGGCGCGGCGTTTTCCAGCGCCTCGCCTTCGCTGCTGACCACGAAGCCGTTGCCGCGGGCGTTGATGCGCACGTTGGAGCCGCGCAGCACCGACTGGGCGCTGCGCAGCGAAGCGCTGCGGATCGTCTGCCCGGCGTTGATCCGGTAGGCGGCGCTCATGCCGGCCACGGCCTGCGGGTCGGTGATGGCGCCGCGGGGCAGGGCGACCAGGTCGCCGTCGCGCGGGGCTAGGTCGTCCGGGCTGAGGGGTTGGCCGGCGGCGATCGGGCGGGCGGCGACGTAATACTGGCCGGGCACGCTGACCGTGGCCTGCACGTAAGTGGTCCAGGGCGCCGGCGCGTTGCAGCGCACCCCGACGGTCATGCGCGGGCGCAGCTTCATGCCGGACGGCAGAAATGGGGACATGGCATCGCAAGGCGTCAGGCCCTGCGCCCGCGGCGGATCGATGGCGATTACCGGCTGGCCGGGCAGCGCGGCCAGCTGATCCAGCAGATAGGCCTGCGCGGCCTGCGCGATGGCCTCGGCGGGCTGGAGCTGGGGCTGGACCTGCTGGGCCTGCGCGCCCGCCAGGGGCAGCAGCGCGGCGGCCAGGCAGGCGGCGCCCGCGTGTAGGCGTCTTGCGGTGCTTTTCATGATGCATGAATTGTAGAAGTGCGCCGCGCCCGGCAAGACCTGAATTGGATGAGAAATAACGGTTTATTTGGCTGATTGTGGCGCGCCGCGGACCCCTATCATGCCGTCATCCAATGGGATACCGGCGCGTCCGGCCTCCCGTGCCCACCCGAATTGCAATGCACCAAGGCGCCACGATGCTAGACAGGCTTAACGAAGATTTCCGCTTCTTCCAGCAGTCCCTGGGGCTGCGCGCGCAACGCCAGGAAGTGCTGTCGTCGAACATCGCCAACGCCGACACGCCCAACTACAAGGCGCGCGATTTCGACTTCAAGACGGCGATGGCCAACGCCATGGAAGGCAGCAAGCGCCTGGCCGACACCTCGCTCACGCTGACCTCGGCGCGCCACATCCCGGCCAAGGCCGTGTCGCAAGGCCCCACCGAACTCCTGTACCGCCTGCCGTACCAGCCCAGCCTGGACGGCAACACGGTGGACATGGACATCGAGCGCGTGCAGTTCGCCGATAACACCTTGCATTACCAGAGCACCATGCAGCTGCTGTCAGGCCGTATCCGGACCATGATGGCCGCCATCCAGGAATGATTACTGAACGGAGCGCCAGGCCATGTCCCTGTTGAGCATTTTCGATATCGCCGGTTCGGCGCTGAGCGCGCAGTCGCAGCGCATGAACGTCGCCGCCAGCAACATGGCCAACGCCGACAGCGTGGTCGGCCCCGACGGCCAGCCCTACCGGGCGCGCCAGGTCGTGTTCCAGGTCAATCCGGCCGCCGGCCAGGCGCTGGGCCAGGAAATCGGCGGCGTGCGCGTGGCGGGCGTGGTCCAGGACCCGTCGCCGCTCAAGCGCGTCTACGACCCGCAGCACCCCATGGCCGACGAGCAGGGCTACGTCAGCATGCCCAACGTCGATCCGGTGGCCGAGACGGTCAACATGATCGCGGCCTCGCGTTCGTACCAGGCCAACGTCGAGGTGCTGAACACAGCCAAGGCGCTGATGCAGAAAACGCTGACCATCGGCCAGTCCTAATTTTGAGCAAGTGAATTCATGTCCACTATCGACCAAACCACCAGCCAGACCGGCCTGGGGCTCGCCCAGACCGGCGCCAACTCCAACAGCGCGGCGCAAGGCCTGCAGGACCAGTTCCTGACGCTGCTGGTGACGCAGCTGCAGAACCAGGACCCGCTCAACCCCATGCAGAACGCCGAGCTGACTTCCCAGCTTGCGCAGATCTCCACGGTGGAAGGCATCACCAACCTGAAGAACACCATGCTGGCCATCAGCGGCCAGATCGACGTGTCGCAGTCGATGAACGCCGTGGCGATGATCGGCAAGGGCGTGCTGATCCCGGGCACCAAGGTCAAGGTCGGCGTGGACGGCGACAACGGCGCCGAGCGCGTGGTCACGCCCTACGGCGTGGACCTGCAGGGCGACGCCGCCAAGGTCCAGGTGCGGATTTCGGACTCCAACGGCGTGGTGGTGCGCACCATCGAGCTGGGCGAGCAGGAAACCGGCGTCTACACGCTCAACTGGGACGGCAAGAACGACAGCGGCGTGGCGCTGGAGCCGGGCGCCTACAACGTGTCCATCCTGGCCACGGACGCCGACGGCAAGAAGGTGAATTCGGAAGTGCTGAGCTATGGCCAGGTCAAGAGCGTGGGGTATTCCACCAATGGCCTGCGCCTGGACCTGGGCCTGGACGGCCAGACCAGCATGCTGGATGTGCGCAAGGTGATCGGCGCCTGAGGCGGGCGCGGCGTATCGGTGCCGGCGCACGCGCGGCGGCTTCACTCAGTTTAAGGATTAGCGAGAGAAAACATGGGCTTCGGACAAGGATTGAGCGGCTTGAACGCCGCGGCGCAGAACCTGGACGTGATCGGCAACAACATCGCCAACTCGGGCACCGTCGGCTTCAAGTCGTCGGCCGCCTCGTTCGCGGACGTCTACGCCAGTTCGCGCGTCGGCCTGGGCGTGAAGGTCGCCGGCATCAGCCAGCGCTTCACGGTGGGCACGGTCAACGGCGGCGGCGGTGAATACGACATCGCCATCGACGGCGCCAAGGGCATGTTCCGCGTCACCGACCAGAGCGGCGCGGTCATGTACACCCGCAACGGCGAATTCCTGGTCGACAAGAACAACTTCATCGTCAACGCCCAGGGCTACCGCCTGACCGGCTACCCGGCCGGCGCGGTCGGCGCCAACCCGGTCGAGCTGCAGCTGCCCACCGCCAACGTGGCGCCCAAGGCGACCGGTTCGAGCACGACCGTGGCCAACCTGGACGCCAACGCCAAGGTGGTGTACCAGACGGATACCGTGGTCGCAGACGCGAAGCCGGGTTCGGTCACGCTGAACGGCAACAACTATACCTTTACGAAGAATGCTGCGGGGCAGCTGGAGTGGGTGCCCGGCAACCCGCCGCCCACCGTATATGGCACGGCGCCCGCGACTGTCGAACTGGATGGCGACGGCCAGGTGATCGCTGGCGATCTCGCCAATATCGACGGCTTCGTGGATTACACTGCGGCGGTCATCGAGCCGGCCCGTCCGTTCGACCCGACGATTTCCAGCAGCTACACCAGCGCCTCGCCCATGACCGTGTACGACTCCCTGGGCAATTCGCACCAGGTGATGCAGTACTTCGTCAAGCGCCCGTCCGAAGGCGGCGCCAGCGTGTACGAGGTCTATTACACGATGGACGGCAAGGCCATGCAGCCGACCGCGCAGGGCACCGACGGCACCTGGAGCAGCGGCCCCAACCAGAATTCGCTCACCAAGCTCACCTTCAACAACGCCGGCACGCTGACCAGCGCGCCGGTGGTGAACCTGCGCTTCGAGCAGCCCGGCGGCAACACCACGCCCGCCGATCCGCTGACGATCGCCATGAACTACACCGGCACCACCCAGTACGGCAGCGACTACAAGCTGGTCGCCAAGCCCGACGGCTACAGCTCCGGCGAATTCAGCGGCATCAACATCGGCGGCGACGGCAGCCTGGTGGCCAGCTACACCAACGGCCAGACCCAGGTGGTCGGCACCATCGTGCTGGCCGACTTCTCCAACCTGCAGGGCCTGCAGCCGGTGGGCAACAACGCCTGGACCGAAACCGCCGCTTCCGGCCAGCCCATCCTGGGCCAGCCGGGCACCAACGGCATGTCCACGGTGGTGGGCCAGGCGACGGAATCGTCCAACGTCGACATGAGCAAGGAACTGGTCAACATGATCATCGCGCAGCGCACCTACCAGGCGAACTCGCAGACGATCAAGACCCAGGACGAAATCATGCAGGTGCTCATGAATCTCAAATAGAGCCCACCCCCGGAGCGCCTGCGGCGCTTCCCCCTCAAGGGGGCGCGCCTGCGGACCGGCGGAGCCGGATCCGCGGCGCCCCGCTCGGGGAGAGACCGAGTCTTGCGGGTTCATGCCAGACGGAACAGGAAATGGATCGGATTATCTACACCGCGATGAATGGCGCGGCGCGCATCACGGAGCATCAGGCCGTGCTGTCGAACAATATGGCCAACGTGAACACCCCGGGTTTTCGCGAGCAGATCGCGCTGTACCGGTCGGTGCCGGTCGCCGACGGGGTCAGCCTGCCCACGCGCGTGTCGACGGTGGCTTCGACGCCGGGCAACAGTTTCCAGATGGGAACCATGCAGACCACCGGCCGAGACCTGGACGTGGCGCTGGCCGACGAGCGCGGCTGGCTGGCGGTGCAGACGCCGCAGGGCGAGGCCTATACCCGGGCCGGCAGCCTGCAGGTAGGCGTCAACGGACTGTTGCAGACCTCGCTGGGCCAGCCGGTGCTGTCGGACCAGGGCGGGCCCATCGACGTGCCCGACCAGGCCGCGCTGACGATCACCTCGGACGGCACGATCACCGCGATCGGCGCGGGCGACGCGCCCAACAATATCCTCAACCTGGGCCGGCTCAAGCTGGTGAACCCGCCGCGCGAGCAGCTGGTGCACGGCGACGACGGCGTGTTCCGCCGGGCGCCGGTCGACGGCCAGCCCGCGCCGCCGCTGCCGGCCGATCCCAGCCTGCGGCTGCTGGCCGGGGTGCTCGAGGGCAGCAACACCAATCCGATGGCGGCGATGGTCGGCATGATCGCCAACGCCCGCCGTTTCGAGCAGCAGATGCAGGTGATCCAGCAGTCGGACCGCAACGCCGAGCGCGCCAACGGCATTCTGTCGATAAGCGCCTGACCCGGCGCCCGATTCAAAACCAATACCCAATACGCGCGCGGCCGGGCCGCGCCACCAGGAGTACTACATCATGATGCGTTCGCTGTGGATCGCCAAGACGGGCCTGGAAGGTCAGCAGACCTCCATGGACGTGATTTCCAACAACCTGGCCAACGTCTCGACCAACGGCTTCAAGCGCGGCCGCGCGGTGTTCCAGGACCTCATGTACCAGACGCTGCGCCAGCCCGGAGCCCAGGTCGGCGACGCCACCCAGCTGCCCTCCGGGCTGCAGCTGGGCACCGGCGCGCGCGTGGCCGCGACCGAGCGCATCCACACCACGGGCAACCTGAACAACACCGGCAGCGAAATGGACGTGGCCATCAACGGCCGCGGCTTCCTGCAGGTGGAGCTGCCCGACGGCACCCAGGCCTACACCCGCGACGGCGCGCTGCAGCGCGACCAGAACGGCCAGCTGACCACCGTCAGCGGCTACGTGATCCAGCCGCCCATCAACGTGCCCGACAACGCCCTGTCCATCACCATCGGCAACGATGGCATGGTCTCGGTGACCCAGCCGGGCGCGGCCGGCGTCAACGTGCAGATCGGGCAGCTGCAGATCGCCACGTTCATCAATCCCACCGGCCTGCAGAGCATCGGCGAGAACCTGTACCTGGAAACCGATTCCTCGGGTCCGGCCAACCTGCTGCAGCCGGGCGTGGACGGCGCCGGCTCCATCATGCAGAACTACGTCGAAACCTCCAACGTCAACGTCGCCGAAGAGCTGGTCAACATGATCACCACGCAGCGCGCCTACGAAATGAACAGCAAGGCCGTCAAGACGTCGGATGAAATGCTGGCCCGCCTGACCCAACTGTGATGTCCATCTCCGTCCTGCGCCTGGCGAGCGTCGCGGCCCTGGCCGCGCTGGTGGCCGGCTGCGCCATGATTCCGCCCGAACCCATCGTGACCGGGCCGACCACGGCCGTGCCGCCGGCGCCGCCCATGCCCGCGGCGCAGCCCACGGGCTCGATCTACCAGCCCACCGCCTACGGCAACTATCCGCTGTTCGAGGACCGCCGTCCGCGCAACGTCGGAGACATCGTCACCATCGTGCTCAACGAGAAGACGAACGCCTCCAAGAACGTCGCCACCAACACCAACCGCAGCGGCAGCGCCACACTGGGCATCGCCGCCGCGCCGTCGTTCATGGACAGCTGGGCCAACGCCAACCTGAATACCGACGCCAAGGGCGGCAACGTGTTGCAGGGCAAGGGCGACAGCACCGCCAACAACGCCTTCACCGGCACCATCACCACCACGGTGGTGGGCGTGATGTCCAACGGCAACCTGCAGGTGGCCGGCGAGAAGCAGATCGCCATCAACCGCGGCAGCGAGTACGTGCGCTTCTCGGGCGTGGTGGACCCGCGCTCGATCACCGGCACCAACACCGTGTCGTCCACCCAGGTGGCCGACGCCCGCATCGAATACCGCAGCAAGGGCGTCATGGACGAAGTCCAGACCATGGGCTGGCTGCAACGCTTTTTCCTGATGGCATCGCCGTTCTAATGTTTTATGCGCGGGCGCTTTGGACAACTGAAATGAAGCATTCCATCTTCTTCCGCCTGCTGGCGCACGTCTGCGTCGCCGCCGGCCTGTTGGCCGGGACCGGCGCGGTGCAGGCCGAGCGGCTCAAGGACCTGGCCTCGATCCAGGGCGTGCGCGGCAACCAGCTGATCGGCTACGGCCTGGTCGTGGGCCTGGACGGCAGCGGCGACCAGGTTCGCCAGACGCCGTTCACGCAGCAGAGCCTGACCAATATGCTGTCCCAGCTCGGCATCACCGTGCCGGCCGGCAGCAATATGCAGCTCAAGAACGTGGCGGCCGTGATGGTCACGGCGACCTTGCCGGCGTTCGCGCGGCCCGGCCAGACGCTGGACGTGGTGGTGTCCTCGATGGGCAACGCCAAGAGCCTGCGCGGCGGCACGCTGCTGATGACGCCGCTCAAGGGCGCCGACAGCCAGGTCTACGCCATCGCCCAGGGCAACATCCTGGTGGGCGGCGCGGGCGCGTCGGCCGGCGGCTCCAGCGTGCAGATCAACCAGTTGAACGGCGGGCGCATCAGCGCCGGCGCCATCGTCGAGCGCGGCGTGCCCACCACGTTCGCGCGCGACGGCTACATCCACGTCGAACTGAACAACACCGATTTCGGCACGGCCCAGAACGTGGCGGCGGCGCTGAACAAGAAGTTCGGCCAGGGCACGGCCACGGCGCTGGACGGGCGCGTCGTGCAGGTGCGCACCCCGATGGAGCAGGCCTCGCAGGCGCGCTTCCTGTCGCTGGTGGAAGACCTGCAGGTTACGCGCGCGCCCACGGTGGCCAAGGTCATCATCAACGCCCGCACCGGCTCGGTGGTCATGAACCGCACGGTCATGATCGAAGAGGCTGCGGTGGCGCACGGCAACCTGTCGGTCATCATCAACCGCCAGAACCAGGTGTCGCAGCCCGACACCCCGTTCACCGAAGGGCAGACGGTGGTGGTGCCCAACACCCAGATCGAAGTGCGCCAGGAAAACGGCTCGCTGCAGCGCGTGCGCACCAGCGCCAACCTGGCCGACGTGGTCAAGGGCCTGAACGCCCTGGGCGCCACGCCGCAGGACCTGCTGTCCATCCTGCAGGCCATGAAGTCGGCCGGCGCGCTGCGCGCCGAACTGGAAATCATCTGACGGCCATGGCATACACGCATGACGCGGCGCGCGGCGCCCAACGCCAGGATTCGGTCTTCGACCTGGGCCGGCTGTCGGACCTGAAGCGCGAGGTCAAGACCGATCCGGCCGGCACCGACCAGCAGAAGCAGGTGGCCAGGCAGTTCGAGGCCCTGTTCCTGCAGATGATGCTCAAGCGCATGCGCGAGGCCACGCCCAAGGAGGGCCTGTTCGATTCGCAGCAGACGCAGATGCTGCAGTCCATGGCCGACGAGCAGCTGGCGCTGCACCTGGCTTCGCCCGGGATCGGCCTGTCGGCGGCCATCCTGGCGCAGATGCAGGAAGGCAAGCCGGGCGAGCTGCCGGCCCAGTCGGTCGAACGGCTGGGGCAGGGCGGCGGACTGGATTTCCGCAGCGGCAACTCGCGCGAGGTGTCGGCGCTGCTCAACGTGATGCGCAACAACCGCCCGAGCGACCGGGCGCTGGCGGCCGCCGAGGGCGCGCCCGATCACGTGGTGGATTTCGTCTCCAGGATGTCGCGCGCGGCCAACCTGGCCGCGCAGCAGAGCGGGGTGCCGGCGCGCCTCATCATGGGCCAGGCGGCGCTGGAATCCGGCTGGGGCAAGCGCGAGATCAAGTTCGACGACGGCAACACCAGCTACAACCTGTTCGGCATCAAGGCCGGCGCCAGCTGGAAGGGCAAGGTGGTGCACGTGCTCACCACGGAGTACGAGAACGGCGTGGCCAAAAAGGTGACGCAACCCTTCCGCGCCTACGCCTCCTACGAGGAGTCGTTCGCCGACTACGCCCGCCTGATCGGCAACAGCCCGCGCTACGAGGCCGTGACGCAAGCGCGCAACGAGATCGAGGCCGCCCGCAAGATCCAGGACGCCGGCTACGCCACCGATCCGCAGTACGCCCAGAAGCTGATCGGCGTGATGGGCCAGCTGCGGGGCGCGGCGTCCAGGGTGGAAATTTCCCGCCAGATGTTGGAAGGACTCTAAATTCGGATCATCTGCTGCCGTTAATGGAGTATCCAGACATATCGGTTGCGGTTAAACACGGGGCATTGTCAGTATGAATTTGTATAACTCGGCGTTGGGCGGGCTGAACGCAGCCCAGGCAGGTTTGGCCACCACCAGCCACAACATCAACAATGCCACCACGGCCGGCTACAACCGCCAGCGCGTCATGACCTCCACGGCCGGCGCCCAGGCCACCAGCAACGGCTTCATCGGCCGCGGCGTGCAGGTCGACACCGTCGTGCGCAGCTACGACAGCTTCCTGTACCGCCAGCTCGTCGGCGCGCAGGGCAGCGGCGCACAGCTGCAGGCCCAGTTCGACCAGGTTTCGCAGATCAACAACCTGTTCGCCGACCGCACCGTCGGCATCGCGCCGGGGCTGAACAACTTCTTCACCAGCATGAACATGGTCGCCAGCAAGCCGGGCGATCCGGCCGCGCGCGCCGACCTGCTGGGCAAGGCCAACAGCCTGGCCACGCAGATCCGTTCGGCCTACACCGAGATGCAGAACCAGCGCGTCGGGCTGAACACGCAGATCACCACCACGGTGGAGCAGGTCAACAGCTACCTGGCCCGCATCGACGACCTGAACACCCAGATTTCGCTGGCTTCGGGCAAGGCCGGCGGCAGCCCCCCGAACGACCTGCTGGACCAGCGCGACCTGGCCGTGATGGAGCTGAACCAGCTGGTCGGCATCACCACGTACCAGCAGGGCGACAAGATCAATATTTCGCTGGCCAACGGCGGCCAGGCGCTGCTGTCGGGCAACACCATCTATCCCCTGCAGGCCGTGGCCTCGTCCAAGGACGCCGGTCGCACGGTGCTGGCCTATACCCTGCCGGCCGGCGCGGGCAAGACGGTCGCCGTCGAACTCGACGACAGCGAAGTCACCGGCGGCAAGCTGGGCGGCCTGCTGCAGTTCCGCAGCCAGTCGCTGGACGTGATGCAGAACCAGCTGGGCCAGATGGCGGTCGGGCTGGCGCTGTCGTTCAACGCGCAGCACCGTCAGGGCCTGGACCAGAATCGCAACCCCGGCGGCGACTTCTTCGGCATCAGCGATCCGCAGGGCGTGCCCAACGCCCAGAACAAGAGCAACGCCCAGATCTCCGGAAAATTCACGAACCTGGACAACATCAACGCCAAGGACTACGAGATCTCGTTCGACGGCGCGAATTACCGGGTACTGCGCCAGCCGGAAGGCACGCAGGTCTATAACGGCCCGGCCAGCGGCACGCCGCCCACGCTCAACCTGGAAAAGGAAATGGGCGTGACGCTGACCATCAGCGAGCCGCCGCGCGCCGGCGACAAATGGACGCTGTCGCCCACCCGCGACGCGGCCCGCGACATCGAA
This sequence comes from Achromobacter sp. MUI-25009338, assembly GCF_057359325.1. Taxonomy (NCBI): domain Bacteria; kingdom Pseudomonadati; phylum Pseudomonadota; class Betaproteobacteria; order Burkholderiales; family Alcaligenaceae; genus Achromobacter; species Achromobacter sp. MUI-25009338. The sequence continues at coordinate 3,262,650 of NZ_CM170627.1, read as the reverse complement.
GTGCTGATCCGCGATCCGGAAAAGATCGCCGCGGCCGACGCCGAGGGCGGCGACGCCAACGGCAAGAACGCGCTCAAGCTCGCCCAGCTGGAAAACGCCAAGGTGCTGGGCCACGGCACCATGAGCACCACCGACATGTTCGCCCAGGTGGTCAACACCGTGGGCGTGCAGACCGCGCAGATCAAGGCCGCCGCCACGGCACAGGGCAACCTGATCAAGCAGGCCACGGCCGCCCAGCAGGCGGTGTCGGGCGTGAACCTGAACGAGGAATACGTCAGCCTGTCGCTGTACCAGGAACAGTACCAGGCCAGCGCCCGCATCATCGACGTGGCCAGCACCATATTCGACACCTTGCTGGGCCTGCGCGGTTGAGCGCTTGGTTGTGATGAATAAACAGATTTTCGGAGTTGCGCCATGCGCCTGAGCACCTCGATGATGTACACCAACGGCCTGAACGGAATTCTGGGCCAGGAATCCGACATGAACCGGCTGGTCGAGCAGATCGGCAGCGGCCGCAAGAACCTGACCCCGGCCGACGACCCGCTGGCGGCCTCGCTGGCCATCGGCGTGGCGCAGACGCAAAGCATGAACGCGGCCTACGCCATGAACCGCCAGACCGCCAACACCTATCTGGGCCAGGAAAGCAACACCCTGGACGCGGTCACCAACGCGCTGCAAGAGGCCCGCACCCGCATCATCCAGGCCGGCGGCGTGCTGTCCGACAGCGACCGGCAGGCGCTTTCAACCGCGCTCAAGAGCACGCGCGAGGCGCTGCTGGGGCTGGCCAACGCCACCGACGGCAACGGCCAGTACCTGTTCTCGGGCAACGACGGCACCAAGGCGCCCTACGCCAAGGACACCTCGGGCAAGATTTCCTATAGCGGCTCGGTCGGCGAGCGCACCGTGCAGGTCGACCAGAGCCGCCAGATTTCCACCAGCGACCTGGGCAAGGACATCTTCGGCCGCGCCAACCCCGGCTCGCAGGCCTATGTGGCCTCGGCTGGCCAGGACAACGCCGGCACGGCGGAGTTCGGCTCGGTCTCGGTGACCCCGGGCAGCGCGAACCTGGCCCGGAAGTATTCGGTCGAGTTCGTGACCGATAACGCTACCGGCGAACTGGGCTACCGCGTCACCGCGACGGCGGCCGACGGCACCAAGCAGGTGGTGCCGGATCTCTCGCAGCCGCCGACCCCTTACGTGGACGGCGCGACCATCGATTTCGGCGGCGTGTCCACCTCGATCAAGGGCACGCCGGCCGTCGGCGACGTGATCGAGGTCGAGAACGTCCAGTCGGCCGACATGGACGTGTTCGCCACCCTGGACAACCTGATCGCGGCGCTGGACGCGCCCAGCGCCGGCGACCCGGTGGCGACGGCCAGGCTGAACAACGCGCTGGCCACGGCCAACAAGAAACTGGCTTCCAACTACGACAACGTGCTGACGGTGAACGCTTCCGTGGGCGCGCGCATGAACGAGCTGGAAGCCCTGGATGCGAGCGGCACGCAGAAAGGACTGTCGTACGCCAAATCGCTGTCGGACCTGGAAGACCTGGATTATTACCAGGGCGCCAGCCAGCTCGCGTTGCGCCAGGTGGCGCTGCAGGCGGCCTCGGCGGCCTTCATGACCATCCAGGGTTCGAGCCTGTTCAGCCGCAATTGACGCCGCGGCGTAGCGCAACGCGCGCCTCTGGGCGCGCCATAGCGTGCACGCGGACGCCGCCGGCCCGGGCCGGGGCGTCCGTGTTCATGTGCAGGGTAGGAAACAGTCGGTTCATGTAGCTCAACACTCGGAAGTCCCATGCTTGTCAATCTGAAAGTCCGCACCTGCATCATCCTAGTGCTGCTGCTGTTCACGGCGGCCATGTTCATCTCCAACGGCGTGGCGTGGCTGGGGCTGGATTCGAGCAACCAGAAGATGGTGCAGGTCAATAGCGCCTATTCCACGCAGGCCTTGCAGCTCGACCGCGCCTACACCTTGCTGCTGCGCGGCCGGCTGCTGCTGGCGAACTCCCTGCTGGACATGCAGCAGGGCAAGACCGAGCAGGCGGGCTCCCAGGCGCAGCGCGCGCAGGTCCAGATGCAGGAGGGCGCCAAGGCGCTGGAGGCCTACCGCAAGGCGCCGGCCATGCCTGGCGCCGAGGCGCTCAACGCCAAGCTGGACACCGCCTTCCGGCAGTTCGACGACATCTCCAAGCGCCAGGCCGCGGCCCTGGCGGCGATGGAGGTACAGACATTCCTGGACCTCAACGACGCTGGCGGCGCCGCCAACACGGCGCTGCGCGAAGCGGTGGGCGCGGTTCAGGACTTCGTGGACAAGTCCACCGACAAGCTGGTGGAAGAGGCCGAGGCCGAACACGCGGCCGCGCGCGTCGTCACCATCGTCCTGTTGGCGATCGCGCTGGCGCTGTCCCTGGGCTGTTGGGTTTTCATCAACCGCACGGTGCTGCGTCCGCTGCGCGAGGCTGGCAATCATTTCGAGAAGATCGCCGGCGGCGACTTCACCGGCCGCGTCGAAGTCCGCAGCAGCAACGAAATCGGCCAGCTGTTCGCCGCGATCAAGCGCATGCAGGAAAGCCTGACGCGCACCGTGGCCTCGGTACGCCGTGGCGTGGACGAGATCAACGTGGGCTCGCGCGAGATCTCGGCGGGCAACACCGACCTGTCCAGCCGCACGGAAGAGCAGGCCGCCTCGCTGGAAGAAACCGCGGCGTCCATGGAAGAGCTGGCTTCGACGGTCAAGCAGAACGCCGACAACGCGCGCCAGGCCAACCAGCTGGCGGCCAGCGCTTCCGAAGTGGCCGAGCGCGGCGGCGCGGCGGTGTCGGAAGTGGTCGGCACCATGGAGCAGATTTCGGCCAGTTCGCGCAAGATTTCCGAAATCGTGTCGGTGATCGACGGCATTGCGTTCCAGACCAACATCCTGGCGCTGAACGCCGCGGTGGAAGCCGCGCGCGCCGGCGAACAGGGCAAGGGCTTTGCCGTGGTGGCGGGCGAGGTGCGCGCGCTGGCGCAGCGCAGCGCCCAGGCGGCCAAGGAAATCAAGGGCTTGATCGAGGATTCGGTCAGCAAGGTGGGCGCCGGTTCGCAGCAGGTGGAACGCGCGGGCGCGACCATGCAGGAGATCGTGGCCTCGGTCAAGCGCGTGACCGACATCATGGGCGAGATCTCGGCGGCGTCCGAGGAGCAATCCAGCGGCATCGACCAGGTCAACCGCGCGGTGTCGCAGATGGACGAGGTGACGCAGCAGAACGCGGCGCTGGTCGAAGAGGCCGCGGCGGCCGCCGGCTCGCTGCAGGACCAGGCGCAGCGCCTGGCCGAAGCCGTGGCGGTGTTCAAGATCAACGCCGGCGAAGTGATCGAAGTGCCGGCCCAGCAACTGGCGCACGCACGGCCCGCGCCGCGCATGCCGGCGCCGCGGCCGGCCGCCGGCGACCATGCCGAGGCGGCCGAGGCGCCCGCGCAGCAGGCCGAGGCGCCCGCGCCCAAGCTGGCTGCGCCGGCGCAGGCAGAACCCAAACCCGCCGCATCCAGGCCGGCCCGGCCGGCGGCGGCCAAACCGGCCATGTCGGCCGCCCGGGCGCCGCGGCGCGCGGCCAGCCGGACGGCGAACGCCACCGACGCCAAGCCCGCCGCCCGCCGGCCGCCGCCGTCGGACGACGATTGGGAGTCTTTCTGACGGCGTAATCCGTTGCTGCTTTGACCTGTTATTTCACTTTTCGCATCGGCGGCGTCGCCGCCGGGGCGCTTACCGGAATATATCGAAGTGTTTAGCAATCTGAAGGTGCGCACGGGCCTCATGCTGGCCCAACTGGTGGTCGCCCTGGCCGCGCTTGCCGCGATCGTGCTGGGTTGGAACAGCATGCGATCGAGCAGCGAGTCGATCAACGCCCTCAATACGCTGGGCGTCCAGCAGGCGGATCTGCTCAAGGACGCCTATGCGCTGATGCTGCGCGGCACGATACGCGCCGATATCGTGGTGGGATTGCGCAATGCCGGCGATACCGCCGGCGTGGCCGAGAACACGCGCACCCTGAAGCAGCAACTGGCCGAGGCCAGGACCAAGATGGAGGCGTTCAAGGCCATTCCCAAGGTTACCGAGCAGGGCAAGGCCGCCGAGTCCGAACTGCTGTCCTCGTTCCAGCGCTTCGCCGATGCGCTGCAGGCCATGGTGGTGGCCCTGGAGCGCGGCGACATGGAGGCCTATCTCAAAGAGAAGAACACCACCGGCGCGGCCGCCAGCCAGGCATTTTCCCAACGCCTGGCCGCGTTCATGGAGAACATCAACGCCTATAGCGTGGCGGCGGTGGAGGCGGCGCGGTCCCAGTCGGCGACCATGGCCATCGTCTACCCCGTGCTGGCGGTGCTGATCCTCGCGGTGTGGCTGGCCGCGTTCCTGTTCATCAACCGGGCGGTGCTGCGCCCCTTGCGCTCGGTCAGCGAGAGCTTCGACAAGATCGCCGCGGGCGACCTGACCGTGCGGGTGGAAGCCACCTCCACCAACGAAATCGGCACGCTGATGGCGGCGGTCAAGCGCATGCAGGAAAGCCTGACGCGCACGGTGGCGGCGGTGCGTCGCGGGGTGGACGAGATCAACGTGGGCTCGCGCGAGATTTCGGCGGGCAACACGGACCTGTCCAGCCGCACCGAGCAGCAGGCGGCTTCGCTGGAAGAAACCGCCGCCTCCATGGAGCAGCTGGCTTCGACGGTCAAGCAGAACGCCGACAACGCGCGCCAGGCCAACCAGCTGGCGGCCAGCGCGTCCGACGTGGCCGAGCGCGGCGGCTCCGCGGTGTCCGAAGTGGTGGGCACGATGGAGCAGATTTCGGCCAGCTCGCGCAAGATTTCGGAAATCGTGTCGGTGATCGACGGCATCGCGTTCCAGACCAACATCCTGGCGCTGAACGCCGCGGTGGAAGCGGCGCGCGCCGGCGAACAGGGCAAGGGCTTTGCCGTGGTGGCGGGCGAGGTGCGCGCGCTGGCGCAGCGCAGCGCCCAGGCGGCCAAGGAAATCAAGGGCTTGATCGAGGATTCGGTCAGCAAGGTGGGCGCCGGTTCGCAGCAGGTGGAACGCGCGGGCGCGACCATGCAGGAGATCGTGGCCTCGGTCAAGCGCGTGACCGACATCATGGGCGAGATCTCGGCGGCGTCCGAGGAGCAATCCAGCGGCATCGACCAGGTCAACCGCGCGGTGTCGCAGATGGACGAGGTGACGCAGCAGAACGCGGCGCTGGTCGAAGAGGCCGCGGCGGCCGCCGGCTCGCTGCAGGACCAGGCGCAGCGCCTGGCCGAAGCCGTGGCGGTGTTCAAGATCAACGCCGGCGAAGTGATCGAAGTGCCGGCCCAGCAACTGGCGCACGCACGGCCCGCGCCGCGCGTGGCCGCGCCGGCGCCCGAAGCGCCCGCGGCGCAAGCGGAGACGCCCGCCCAGGCGGCGCCTGCCGCGCGCCTGACGCATGCGCCTCGCGTCCGCGCCGCCGCCAAGCCGGCCGCGCCCGCGCCGGCCGCGGCTGCCGCGGAAGGCGCCACGGCCACGCGCGGTCCGCGCCGGCCCGCGGCCAGCGCGGCGGCCGAAGGCAGGCCCGCGAGCAGGCCACCGGCCAGCCGGCGGACGCCGCCCGCGGACGACGACTGGGAATCTTTCTGACAGGCGGGTATGCGAGCCTATCTACACCTACTTGCGGCGGCTGTCCTGGCCGCCACGCTCGCCGGTTGCACGGCGACCGGACGCAATTTCGACCCGGACGGGCTGTCCAGCCTGAACCCGGGCCGTTCCACGCTTGCGGATGCCACGCACGCGCTGGGCGCCGCGCCCGACAAGATCTATCCGCAGCCCGACGGCAGCCTGCTGGCGCTCTGGTCGTACAAGGTCACGGTCGTCACCGACGGCCTGTACGGCCGCAAGGAAGCGCTGCTGCGCTTCGGCCCTGACGGCCGGCTGGCGAACCTCGTGGACAGCACCAATATCCTGCTCGAACCCTGGGAGCGCCGCAATCTGCTGGGGCCGGCGCCCGCGTCCGAGCCGCTGCCGGACTGGGCGCTGCCCAAGGTCGAGCCCGGAGAGTCCTACATCTACATACCCGGTCCGGGAGAATCGGCCGGATCGCGGCCGCAAGGCGGGTAACTCCGCCGGGCGGCACAGAGCGTCGCGGCGCAGACCGCGATGTCCGTCGCCCTGAATGCATGCCCTGTGTAACAGGGCATGTCAACAGGGTGCTTTTTGTTTGATCATGCAGTTCCTGGAGGCATGGGGAAATAATATGGAAGCGAGTCTCGAATCCGGTATCAAGTCCGGCAAGGCAGGCAAAAGAAAGGCGCGCGCGCCCAAGGTGAAGAAGAAGCTGCGCCTGCGCGATGCGCGCGTGGGCACGATGCTGCTGTGGGTCATGGCGTTCTTCGCCGTGCTGATCGCGGCGGTGGGCGGTCTGGCCGCGTATTTCCTGCAGCACAACTACGAATCGATCCGCGAGATCAACGGCCTGACCGAAAGGGCGCGCCAGGTCGAGGTGATCAATAGCGACATGCTGCGCGCTCGCGTGGGGCTGATGGTGGCCGCGCGCCACCTGCAGGAGTCCGGCTGGGGCAGCGGCGAGAATTCGGCGCGCGACGCCGCGGCCTCGCTCAAGGACGCCACCGACCTGCTGACCGGCGTGCGCAGCAGCTTCGCCGAGTTCCAGAAGAACATGCTGCAGGACGACACCGGCCGCCAGCTGTCCATGAATCTGGTGCGGCGCTATCGCTCGTACATCGACGACGGCGTGGACACCATGGTCGAGGCCCTGCGCAGCGAAGACTATTCGACGTTCTACATGGTGAACAACGAATACGGCACGCCGCGCAGCGCCGCCTTCATCGCGGCGCTCAGCGAATTCGGCAAGTACATCAATGACCAGCAGAACGCCCTGATCGAACAGGCCGAGGCCAACTTCAACCGCGCCATGATGGCGGTGGGCGTGGCGGTCGCGCTGGCGCTGGTGCTGATGGTGCTGGCCCGCGTGCTGTTCGGCCGCCTGGTGGTCCGCCCGCTGGTGGAAGCCGGCCAGCATTTCGACAAGATCGCTTCGGGCGACCTGACCAGCCGCGTCGAGGTGCGTTCGCACAATGAAATTGGCCAGCTGTTCGCGGCGCTCAAGCGCATGCAGGAAAGCCTGACGCGCACCGTGGCCTCGGTGCGCCGCGGCGTGGACGAGATCACCGTGGGGTCGCGCGAGATCTCGGCGGGCAACACCGACCTGTCCAGCCGTACGGAAGAGCAGGCCGCCTCGCTGGAGGAAACCGCGGCGTCCATGGAAGAGCTGGCCTCGACCGTCAAGCAGAACGCCGACAACGCGCGCCAGGCCAACCAGCTGGCGGCCAGCGCGTCCGACGTGGCCGAGCGCGGCGGCTCCGCGGTGTCCGAAGTGGTGGGCACGATGCAGGGCATTTCCGCCAGCTCGCGCAAGATCTCGGAAATCGTGTCCGTGATCGACGGCATCGCGTTCCAGACCAACATCCTGGCGCTCAACGCCGCGGTGGAAGCCGCGCGCGCCGGCGAACAGGGCAAGGGTTTCGCGGTGGTGGCGGGCGAAGTCCGTTCGCTGGCCCAGCGCAGCGCGCAGGCCGCCAAGGAGATCAAGGGCCTGATCGAGGATTCGGTCGCCAAGGTGGGCGCCGGTTCGCAGCAGGTGGAACGCGCCGGCGCGACCATGCAGGAGATCGTGGCCTCGGTCAAGCGCGTGACCGACATCATGGGCGAGATCTCGGCGGCGTCCGAAGAGCAATCCAGCGGCATCGACCAGGTCAACCGCGCGGTGTCGCAGATGGACGAGGTGACGCAGCAGAACGCGGCGCTGGTCGAAGAAGCGGCGGCCGCGGCCGGTTCGCTGCAGGAACAGGCGCAGCGTCTGGCCGAAGCCGTGGCGGTGTTCAAGATCAACGCCGGCGAAGTGATCGAGGTGCCGGCGCACCAGTTGAGCGGCTATGCCGCGCCCACGCTGACCCAGGCCTGACGCCCGGGGCTTGAACAAAGAACCGCGGCCGCGCACAAGCGCGGCCGCGGTTTTCGTTTTTTCCGCCAACGGGTTATTGACGGTTAAGTTTTCGAAAATATGACCGTTAACGAAAAAAATAGCGCCCGAATCGGGCAATGAAGTGTTCGACGGCCGTCACGCGCCAGCGTGCGCCTGGCCTTACGAACCGGGCGGAAACGTATACGCGGGGCGTCAGGTCCAGTTTGTCCGCCGTTGTTCATTTGCTGTTCTTTGACGAAACCGGAGGCAAGCTGTGCGTGTCAATCTACCCGTCCATAACGTGGAAACCAAGCTGCGCGCCGATCAGTACCTGATCTCGCGCACCGACACCAAAGGCCGGATCGTGTATGCGAATCCGGCCTTTATCGAGGTGAGCGGCTTTTCGCGCGAGGAACTGATCGGCAAGGCCCACAACATCGTGCGCCACCCGGACATGCCGCCGCAAGCCTACGAGGACCTATGGGCCACGCTGCAGGCCGGCGGCTCGTGGCTGGGCCTGGTCAAGAACCGGCGCAAGGACGGCGGTTTCTATTGGGTGCTGGCCAACGCCACGCCCATCGTCGAGCACGGCGAGGTGGTGGCTTATTCGTCGGTGCGGGTGCAGGCCTCGGAAGAGCAGATCCAGATGGCCGAGGAGCTGTATGCGCGCATGCGCGAGGGCACGGCCCGCGGCGTGCGCATCCGGCGCGGGCGTCCGGTGCGGGCCGGCTGGCGGCGCGGCCTGGACGCGCTGGCGTTTCCGTTCAGGCAATGCGTGCGCAGCCGCATGCTGCGCCATGCGCTGCTGTCGGCGGGCATCGTGACGGCGGCGGGGGCCTATGGGATGTATGCCGGTTGGGAACGCATGGATGCGCAGCAGGTGGGGCTGGCGTGCGCCGCCTTGGGCGCCGGCGTGCTGGCGCTGTTCGCAATGAGCTGGCGTCTGTCGCGGTTCGTGCTGGATCCGATGGTGGATGCGGCCAACATGGCGCGGCAGGTGGCGGCGGGGAACCTGACGACGCAGATCGTGCCGTCATCGGATGACGAGATCGGCAGCCTGATGTTTTCGCTCGACGTGATGCGCAAGAGCCTGATCGGGATTGCGCAGGATGTGTACCGAGGCATCGAGGGTACGACCCAGGCGGCCTCGCATATCGCGCGCGGCAATCAGGAGCTGGCCGGCCGCACGGAGGGCCAGGCGGCGTCCCTGCAGCAGACCGCGACGAGCATGGCGCAGCTGACCGCCACGGTGCGGCAGAACGCCGACAATGCGCGGCAGGCCAATGAGCTGGCCGCGAGCAGCATGGACGTGGCGCGGCGCGGCGGAGTCGCGGTGGGCCAGGTGGTGGAGACGATGCACGGGATTTCGGACAGTTCGCGCCGGATCGCCGATATCGTGAGCATCATCGAAGGGATTGCGTTCCAGACGAATATCCTGGCGCTGAACGCGGCGGTCGAGGCGGCGCGGGCCGGCGAGTCCGGCAAGGGGTTCGCGGTGGTGGCGGGCGAGGTGCGCACGCTGGCGCAGAAAAGCGCGCAGGCCGCCAAGGAGATCAAGGGGCTGATCGAGGATTCCGCGGACCGTGTGACCGAGGGGTCGCAGCAGGCCGAGCAGGCGGGCGCGACGATGCAGGAAATCGTGGCGGCCGTGCACCGGGTGACCGATATCATCGCCGGGATCGCGCGGGCGTCGCAGGAGCAGTCCAGCGGGATCGAGCAGGTGGATACGGCGGTGTCGCAGATGGACGTGATGACGGCGCAGAACACGGAGCTGGTGCAGGAGCTGGGGGGAGCCGTGCGCGAGCTGGGCGGGCAGTCGGCGGCGCTGCGGGATACGATCCGGGTTTTTCGCCTTACCGGGCACCAGTAGCTGTCGATGACGCCGTTCGCGGCCGGAGCGCTTGGCGTTCCGGCCGCGATGTTGTCTTTGCCTACTTGCCCGCCAGGGCGTCGGCGACGCGGCTCATGGCGGTCAGGCCGGATTCGAACAGGGATTCCAGGAACGGGCCGGCGTGCGGCAGGACCACGGTCAGGACGGTGACGCCCACGATCAGGGTGACCGGGAAGCCGATGGAGAAGACCGACAGCTGTTGGGCGGCGCGGTTGAGGATGCCCATGGCCAGGTTGATGGTGAGCAGGGCGCAGATGAGCGGCAGGGCCAGGAGCAGGCCGGAAATGAACACGGTCTTGCCCCATTCGACGATCACGCCCCAGCCGTTCTGGTGCAGCTGGATCATGGCGATGGGCAGGGTGTCGAATGAGCGCACCAGCGCGGCCAGGACCAGGAGGTGGCCGTCCAGCGCCAGGAAGGTCAGCATGGCGATGATGTTGAACAGGCGCGAGAGCACGGCCGTGTTGGCGCCGGAGCCGGGGTCGAAGAACGAGGCGAAGGATAGGCCCATCTGCAGGCCGACGAATTCGCCGGCGGTCTGGACGGCGGCGAACACCAGGCGCATGGTGAAGCCCAGCGCGACGCCGATCAGGACCTGCTGCATCACCATCCAGAGGCCGGCGTAGGAGCCTGGCGAGACCGGGGGCATGGGGTCCAGGGCCGGGCCGACCGCGACGGCGAGGACGAAGGCCAGGCCCACCTTGACCTTGATGGGGATGAGCGATTCCGAGAACAGCGGGGCGGTGCCGACCAGGGCCAGGATGCGCACGAACGGCCAGAGGAACTGGCCGATCCAGCCGTTGAGCTGTTCGAGCGTGAAGGCGATCATGGCGGGGCGCTGTTGCGGCGGGTCTGCGATTGCCGGCCGCTCAGGACACCAGCATGGGGATCTGGCCGATCAGTTGCCGGATGTAGTCGACCATCACGCCGATCAGCCAGGGGCCCAGCAGCACCAGCACGCCGCACATGGCCAGCAGCTTCGGAATGAACGACAGCGTCATTTCGTTGATCTGCGTGGCGGCCTGGAAGATGCTGATGACCAGACCCACGACCAGTGTGACCAGCAGCAGCGGGCCGGCCATGGCCAGGACGATCTTCATCGCCTGGTAGGTCATGGTCATGACGGTTTCGGCGGTCATGGCGGCTCCTTGCGGCGTTATTGGTAGAAGCTCTGGGCCAGCGAGCCCATGAGCAGGTTCCAGCCGTCGGCCAGCACGAAGAGCATGAGCTTGAAGGGCAGCGCCACGGTGACCGGGGGCACCATCATCATGCCCAGCGCCATCAGCACGCTGGCGATCACCAGGTCGATGATGAGGAACGGGATGAAGATGGTGAAGCCGATCTGGAAGGCGGTCTTGAGTTCGCTGGTGATGAAGGCCGGCACCAGGATGCGCATCGGCACCTGGGCCGGGTCTTCCATGGCGGGCTGGTTGGCCAGGTTGGCGAACAGCGACAGGTCGTTCTCCCGCGTCTGGTGCAGCATGAAAGTGCGCAGCGGCGCGGCGGCGCGTTCGACCGCGGCCTCGAACTGGATGGAGCCTTCGGACAGCGGTTTGTAGGCGTCGGTGTAGATTTTGTCGAACACCGGCGACATCGTGTAGAAGGTCAGGAACAGGGCCAGGCCGATCAGCACGTGGTTGGGCGGCGACATGGCGGTGCCCATGGCGCTGCGCAGCAGGCCCAGCACGATGATGATGCGGGTGAAGCCCGTCATCATGAGCAGGGCCGCCGGCAGGAACGACAGCGAGGTCATCAGCAGCAGGGTCTGCATGCTGAGCGAATAGGTCTCGGAGCCGTTGGGGCCGGGCGTGGCCGTCAGGGCGGGCAGCGTGGCCTGGGCGACGACGCCCGCCGGGAACAGGGCCAGGCCGAGCAGCGCGGCCGCCCCGAGCAGGGACGGCGCAAGCATGCGGGCGCGGGCGAGAGGCGTGCGGGAGGGCAAACTCATGGGTATGGCGTGTCGCGCGCGAGAGCGCTAGCGGCGCTTGAGCGCCTGGCCCAGCTTGGCCGCGAACGCGGCCGCGGGCAGGGGCGATGCCTGCGGCAACTGGCCGGCGGGCAGGGTATGCAGGGTATTGAGCTGGTTCGGGCCTACGCCCACCACCAGCCAGGTGTTTTCGATTTCGACGACCACGATGCTCTGGCGCGGACCCACCGGCAGGCTAGCGACCTGGCGCAGCAGGTTGCCGCCGCCGCGCTGGGCCAGGCCGGCGCGGCGCGCCAGCCAGGCCGCGGCCAGGATGGCGGCCACCACCAGCAGCAGGCCGAGAATGACGCGGGCGAGGGCGGCTTCGGTCATGGCGCCAGAATCAGCGGCGGTTGTTCAAGCGGTTGATCCGCTCGGACGGGGTGATGATGTCGGTCAGGCGGATGCCGTACTTGTCCTCGACCACCACCACTTCGCCCTGGGCGATCAGGTAGCCGTTGACGAAGATGTCCATCGGTTCGCCGGCCAGGCCGTCGAGCTCGACCACCGAGCCCTGGCCCAGCTGGAGCAGGTTCTTGATGGTCAGGCGGGTGCGGCCCAGTTCTACCGTGAGCTGGACGGGCACGTCCATGATCAGGTCGATGTCGGTGCCCGTGCCGCCGCTGGCGCCGGCCAGCGGCTTGAACACCGAGTGCGCGGCGGATTGCGCGGCCGGCGCGGCTGCGGGTGCGGCGGCGGGCGCAGGCGCGGGAGCGGCGGCCGGAGCCGGCGCCGCGGCGGCCTGTTCGGCCATCGCGGCGGCCCAGTCGTCCTGCGGCTTGAGGCCGTCGGCCTGCGTGGGCGGGGTGGCGCGGGATTGTTCGGCGAGCGCGTCGGCCCAGTCGTCGGCCGGGGACGAGCCGGTGCCGGGCTCGTTCTTGTCAGTCATGGTCAGAGGCCTCGTTGGGTTCTGTATCGTGGGTAAACATGTTCTGCACGCGCAGGGCGTAGCGGCCGTTGAAGACGCCGTAGCCGCATTCCATCAGCGGTACGCCGTCGACGCTGGCGATGACGGTTTCGGGCACTTCCACCGGCAGCACGTCGCCGACCTTCAGGTGCATCAGCTCGCGGATCGACGACGGGATGCGGGCGAATTCCGCGACCACGTCGATGTCGGCGCTGCGCACCTGGCGCGAGAGCTGCTGCGACCAGCGCTGGTCCACTTCGTCCAGCGTGGTTTCCTGCAGCGGGCGCGTGAGCAGGTCGCGCACCGGCTCGATCATGGAATAGGGCAGGCAGATGTTCAGGTCGCCGCCGGTGGCGCCGAATTCGATGTGGAAGGAGGTGACGACCACCACTTCGTTGTTGCCGGTGATGCTGGCGAACTTGGTGTGCATCTCCGAGCGCACGTACTCGAATTCGATCGGGTAGACCGGGTCCCAGGACTTGCCGTAGCTTTCCAGGGTCAGGTTGAGCAGGCGCCGGATGATGCGCTGTTCGGTGGTGGTGAAGTCGCGGCCCTCGACGCGCGTGTGGTAGCGGCCGTCGCCGCCGAACAGGCTGTCGATGACCAGGAACACCAGGTTCGGGTCGTACGTGAACAGGGCCGTGCCGCGCAGCGGCTTCATCTGGACCATGTTCAGGTTGCTGGGCACCGGCAGGTTGCGTTCGAAGTCCGCGTACTTCTGGATCTTGATGGAGCCGACGGTGATGTCGGCGCTGCGCCGCATGAAGTTCAGCAGCACGCTGCGCATCTGGCGGGCGAAGCGCTCGTTGATGAGCTCCAGGGTCTGCATGCGGCGGCGCACGACGCGCTCGGGCGAGCTCAGGTCGTAGGCGCGCGCGCCGGCGTTCTGGCCGGCCGCCTGGGTCTTGTCGTCGCTTTCGCCGGTGACCCCGGCGAGCAGCGCGTCGACTTCGTCCTGCGAAAGAAATGCCTCGTAGGCCATGCTTATTGCACCACGAACGCCGTGAAGAGCACGTCGGTGACGTACTGGCCGTCAGGCAGGGGCGAGAACGGGCGGTTGACGCTCTGCTTGATGGCTTCGGCCATGTCGGTCTTGCCCTGCTGCGTCTGGACGCCGACGGGCGATTGCGAAGACAGCACCATCAGGATGCGGCTGCGCACTTCGGGCATGTACTTTTCGAGCCGGCTGCGGCTTTGCTCGTCGCTGACGCGCAGGGTCAGGCCGACGTGCATGATGCGCTCGGTGTCCGGGTTCTGCAGCGTGACGGTAAAGGGTTCGAGCGGCACGAAGATCGGGGCGGGCACGGCGATGGGCGCGGCCGGCGGCGCGACGAAGTTGGCCGGCGTGGCCTGCGGGCCTTGCCCGGCATGGCCGGCGGCTCCGGGCTGGCCGGGCTGGCCCGCGGGAACCTGGCCGACGCCCAGCTGGACCGGCGCGGCGCCTTGCTGCTGCAGGCGTTGGGAGATGTACCAGGTGGCGCCGGCGCTGGCCGCGGCCACGAGCAGCAGGACCAGTAGCGCCAGCAGCGGACGCAGGATGCGGCCCAGGCCGCCCGGGCGGGGGGTAGATGCGCCGCGCGCAGGCATGGGTGTGGTTTTGGTAGTCGCCATCTCGGTGTCGAAGCTTATTTTGCCGCTGATGAAAACGGGTTCTTAGTGGATGAAAGCATTCTGCCCCAAATGCCGCCCCGGCTTGGGGGCGAAAAACAGGGCGAAAGCCGCGTATCTCAAGCTATTGCTGCACTGCCCCCCCAGCCTTGCCGGCGGCGGGCCGCCGGCAGTTCAGGCGAAGGTGTCGACCAGCGCATTGGCGTTGCGCGCCGGCAGGGCCGCGGCGGGCGCATCGGCCACCGCCACGGCGCCCGCGGCGGCGCCGCCCGCGCCGCGCTGCGAGCCGTTGCCGCCTTGCTGCGCGAACTCCTGCTGGGCGGACTGTTCGCCCACGCTGGTCTGGCCCAGCGAGATGCCGGCCTGGGCCAGCGCCTGCTGCAGTTGCGGCATGGCGGCTTCGACCGCGTGGCGCACGGAGGCATGGGCCGACACGAACGAGGCGCTGGCCACGCCGTCGGCCAGGTTCAGGCTGACGCGCAGCGGGCCCAGGTCGGGCGGGTCGAGCCGCAGTTCGGCGGTCTGCACGCCCTGGCGGACGTTGTGGCTCATCACGACCATCTGCTGGCCGAGCTCGGTGCCCCAGTGCGTGCCGCCCACGGGGGTGGAGACCTGCATCACCAGCGGTATGGCGGGCGCGGCGAAGGCGGCGGGGTTGGCGATGGGCGCGGCAGGACGCTGGGCGGCGGCCAGGGCCTGGGCCACGCCTTCGTGGGGCGCGGCGCCAGCTTGCGGTGCCTGGAACTGCGGGTCGGCCGCGGCGATGGCGGCCTGCGCTTCGTCGCGCAGCGGCGTCTGGGCCTGGGCGGCGTCGTCTTGCGGCTGGCGGGCGGCCTGGGGCTGCACGGCCTCGGGCGCCAGGCGCGGCGCTTCCGTGCGCGGCGCGGCGGGGCGGCCTGCCGGCGCCTGGACGGCCGCCGGAACGGCCGGAGCCGCCTGCTGCGCGCTGCCGGGCTTGGCCGCGGCGGTCAGCACCGGCAGCGCCGCTTCGGCGTCGCGCGCGATCTGCGCGGCGGCGGCCTGGGCCTGCTGGGCGCTGGCCGCGACCGGCGCGCCCACGACCAGGGCGGCGTCCGCGGCGCCCAGCGCCGAGGTCAGCACGGCCGCGCCGGCGCCCATGGCGCTGGCGGCGGCCGCGGCGTCGCCGCGCGCCAGCTGCACCTGTTGCGCGGCCTGGGCGGCGATTTCCAGCGCCTGCTGCGGCAACACCACGGTCGTCTGCGCGGCCACGGCCAGCGCGCCGGCCTCGCCCTGGGCGGCGGTCTGCACCGCTTCGTCGATGGCGCCGGCGGCGGCGTTTTCCGCATGCGCGGCGGGCTCGGCCGGGTTCGGGTTCCGGGCCGGCGTCTTGGCCGGCGGCTTGGACTGGCTCTCGGCGGGGCGCGAGCCAGCTCCCTGGTCGGAGCGCTGGCGCGCCATCACTTCGGAAAAGCTGGGGCCCTTCTGGTTGGCAGGAGTCGGCCGGGCGCCGAGCGTATCGGCGATCGAGGCCTTGGCGCCGGGCGCGACGGCGGGCAGGGGCAGGGGAGCGTTCATCTGGGGCTTCCTGTGGGATATCGCTTAATGCATGCCGGCCTGGCGCTGGACCAGGCGGGCCGAGTATTCGTCGTTGGCGCGCTGTTCGCGGCGGGATTCGGCCACCGCCCGGGCGCGCACTTCGCGCTGGGCCAGCGCGTCGTAGGAGTTGAGCTTGCGCTTTTCCTGTTGCCAGTGCTGGCGGCCCTTGGCCAGGTTTTCGTCGGCCTGGCGCAGCACCGCCTGCTGCTGGCCGATGGCGTCGTCCAGGGTGCCGATGAAGCGCTGGTAGTTGTGGCAGTCGCTGGCCGACATGCCGCTGACCATCGCCTGCTGCAGGCGCGTCAGGTAGTCCTGGCGGTAGTCGTGCAGCATGCCGAGCTGGCGCTCGGCGTTGCCGCGCTCGGCGTTGAGCCGGCCCAGCAGGCGGGCGGCTTCGTCCGTGCTTTCCTTGGCCAGGTTGATGAGCATGTCCAGGGGCAGTTGGCTAGGCATAGGTCGCTCTCATCTCGAAGGTGGCGCGCAACTGGCCGATGGCGTCTTCGTAGCCGATGTTTTCGCCGATGTCCTGCTGCAGGAAGGCTTCCAGCCGCGGATAGCGGGCGATGGCGTCGTCGAGCTGCGGATCGTTGCCGGCGGCGTAGGCGCCCACGGCGATCAGGTCGCGGTTGCGCTGGTAGCGCGACAGGGTTTGCTTGAAGCGGCGCACCACGGCGAACTGTTCCGGCGGGATCAGCGCGGTCATGGCGCGCGAGATCGACGCCTCGATGTCGATGGCGGGGTAGTGGCCGGCCTCGGCCAGGTGGCGCGACAGCACCACGTGGCCGTCCAGGATGGCGCGCGCCGAGTCGGCGATGGGGTCCTGCTGGTCGTCGCCTTCGGCCAGCACGGTATAGAAGGCCGTGATGGAGCCGGCCTTGCCGGATGGGCCGGGCGCGCCCATGCCGGCGCGTTCGACCAGCGTGGGCAGCTTGGCGAAGACCGAGGGCGGATAGCCCTTGGTGGCCGGCGGCTCGCCGATGGCCAGCGCGATCTCGCGCTGCGCCATGGCGTAGCGGGTCAGCGAGTCCATGATGAGCAGCACGTCCAGGCCCTGGTCGCGGAAGTGTTCGGCCAGCCGGGTGGCGTAGGCCGCGCCCTGCAGGCGCAGCAGCGCCGACACGTCGGCCGGCGCGGCCACCACGACCGAGCGGGCCAGGCCTTCCGGACCCAGGTTGTGTTCGATGAATTCCTTGACTTCGCGGCCGCGCTCGCCGATCAGGCCCACCACGATCACGTCGGCCTTGGTGTAGCGGGCCATCATGCCCAGCAGCACGCTCTTGCCCACGCCGGAGCCGGCGAACAGGCCCATGCGCTGGCCACGGCCCACCGTGAGCAGGCCGTTGATGGCGCGCACGCCGGTGTCGAGCACGGTGTCGATGGGCGCGCGCGACAAGGGATTGATGGGCTGGGCCGACAGCGGCGCGAGTTCGGCGCCGGTCAGCGGGCCCAGGCCGTCCAGCGGCCGGCCGGCGCCGTCGAGCACCCGGCCCAGCAGCGCGTTGCCCACGGGCAGGTGGCGGCCCAGCTGGGGCTTGGCGTTGCCGTTGAGTTCGGCCTTGCGCGGCAGGGGAATCTGGCGCTGCACCGGCGGCTCGCCGGGCACCACGCGGGCGCCGGGCGGCAGGCCGGAGATGTCGGCCTGGGGCATCAGGTACAGCGTGTGGCCGTCGAAACCCACGACTTCGGCGTCGGCCCAGTGGTCGTGGCCGCGCGCGATTTCGATGCGCGCGGCCGCGCCCACCGGCAGGCGCAGCCCGGTGGCGTGCAGCACCAGTCCGGTGGCGCGCGTGATCTTGCCGCTGACCAGCCAGGGGTCGGTCGAGGCGGCGCGGATCGAGCCGATCTGCAGCTGGGTCTGCCAGCGGTCGATCACCGGTGCGGCCGGCTTAGGTGCGGCCGGCGCAGGCTGCGGCTTGCCGTTCACGCCGGGTCCTCCCAGGCCACGTTGCGTCCGAGCGAGGCCGCGACCCGGCGCCAGCGCGTCTGCAGCGTGGCGTCGATGTCACCGAACGGCGTCTCGGCGCGGCAGCCGCCGCGCGTGATGGACTCGTCGGCCAGCACGCGCCAGTGGCCTTCTTTCAGCTCGTCGGCCAGGTGCAGGCGGATGAGTTCGATGTCTTGCGGGTTGGCCCACAACCGCATCTGGCCGCCGGCCGAGGGGTTGATGTGCAGCACTTCGCGCACGGCGGCGGCGACGGCCTCGGGCTGTTCGGCCAGCGTGGTGCGCACGACCTGCTGCGCGATGTCCAGCGCCAGGGTCAGCAGGCCCTGGCCCATTTTTTCCTCGAGCGCGCCGAGCGAGGCCGCGCAGGACTGCATCAGCGCGTGCAGCTGCTGCGCCTCGGCGGCGGCCTGTTCGCGCGCCTGGGCCAGGCCTTCGGCGTAGCCCTGTTCGCGGCCGGCGGCCAGCCCGGCTTCGAAGCCCGCCTGGCGGCCGGCTTCCAGGCCGGCGGCATGGCCTTCGGCGTGGCCGGCCTCGCGGCCCTCGGCCATCGCCTGGGCGCGCAGCTGCGCCATGACGACTTCGGGGTCGGGGCCGGGATCGGGTTGGGGCTCGGGCTCGGCCTCGACGGCCGCGGGCTCGTCGAACGACAGCATCTGCCAGCGCCGCCAGGCGGCGCTGCGCGAGATCGGCGCAGCGGCGAGGCTGTCCGCGTCAGACATAGGTGTCGTCCCCCTGGTTGCCCAGGACGATCTGGCCGCTTTCGGCCAGGCGGCGCGCGATCTGCAGGATCTTCTTCTGTTCGGCCTCGACCTTGGACATGCGGATCGGGCCCTGCGCCTCGAGGTCCTCGCGCAGCATTTCGGCGGCGCGGCTGGACATGTTGCGCAGGAACTTGGCGCGCAGCTCTTCGGGCGCGCCCTTGAGCGCGACCATGAGGGTGTCGTTGTCGATTTCCTTGAGGATGAGCTGGATGGCGCGGTCTTCGACGTCGAGCAGGTTGTCGAACACGAACATCTCGTCGATGATCTTCTGCGCCAGGTCGTTGTCGCGCTCGCGCAGGCTGGCGACCACGGTTTCCTCTTCGGCCGAGTTCATCATGTTCAGGATTTCGGCCGCGGTGCGCACGCCGCCCATCTTGCTGCGCTTGGCGCCCTGGCCGGCGAGCACGGAATTCAGCACCTCGGTCAGTTCCGACAGGGCCGCGGGCTGCACGCCGCCGAAGGTGGCGATGCGCAGCATCACGTCGTTGCGCAGGCGGTCGGTCAGCAGCGCCAGCACGCCGGCGGCGCGGTCGCGCTCCAGGTGCACCAGGATGGTGGCGATGATCTGCGGATGCTCGTCGCCGATGAGTTCGGCCACGGTGGTCGGGTCCAGCCAGTTCAGCGCGTCGATGCCGCTGCCGCCTTCGCCGGCTTCCAGGATGTCCTCGATCAGGCCGGCGGCGCGGTCGCTGCCCAGCGCCTTGGTCAGCACGGTGCGGATGTAGTCGTCTGAGCCCAGCGTGACGGCCATGAACTGGTCGGCCTCCTGGCGGAATTCTTCCAGCACCACGGCCACGTCGTTGCGGGTGACCTGCTTGAGGGTGGCCATGGCCGCGCCGACCTGCTGGACCTCACGGGCGGTGAGGTACTTGAACACTTCGGCGGCGGCGTCCTCGCCCAGCGACATCATCAGGACGGCGCTGCGCGTCATGCCGTCGAGCGGCGTGGAATCATTTTTCATCTTTGCTTATCCAAGTGCGCAGCACCATCGCGACGGCGCGCGGGTCTTTCTCGGCCATCGTGCGGGCGCGCTGCAGGTTGTCCTGGTAGCGGTCGACTTCCTTGGCGCGGGCCGTTTCCTGGGCCTCGCGGGCCGCCTCGATGCGTTCGGCCTCGGCCTGCTCGGGATCGACCGGCGGGTACAGGTAGTTGCCCACCGTGCGGCGCAGCACGCGGTACAGCCACAGCGCCAGCACGCCGCCGACCAGCCAGGCCAGGATCGTCTTGAACAGGGCGATCATTTCCGGATCGCGCCACACCGGCACCGGCGGCGGGCCGTCGTTGAACTGGCTGTTGACCAGGTTCAGCGAATCGCCGCGCGCTTCGGAGTAGCCCATGGCTTCGCGCACCAGGTTGGTGAGCTTGGTGAGCTCTTCGGGCGGCAGGGCCTGCGGCTCGCCGTCCTTGTCGCGGATGTAGTTGACGACCACGGCGACCGACAGGCGCTTGAGCATGCCCACCGGCTGCTTGATATGGCTGATGGTGCGATCGACTTCGTAGTTGGTGGTCGCGTCGCGGCGTTCGTTGAGGTTGGCGGCGGCCGTCTGCGTGCCGGTCTGCTGCGCGCCCTGCGCCTGGCCCTGGGCGTTGGCCGCTTGCTGCGGCGGCTGGCCCGGACGCTGCGGCTGGGGCGGGTTGACGATGGGCGCCTGGGCGTTGGCCGGGGCCTGGTTCGACAGCGCGCCGGGCACGCCCTGGGCGGGGTTGACGCCGCGCTGGGTGGAGTCGCTGGTCTGCTGGCTGCGCACGGCGGCCTGGCCGGGCTCCTGGTTGGGGCGGTAGACCTCCGAGGTTTCCTCGCGGCGCGCGAAGTCGACGTCGGCGCTGGCCTGCGCGTGCACGTTGCCCGGGCCGACCAGCGGATTCAGGATGGTGAGGATGCGTTCGACCGTGCGCTGTTCCAGTTCGCGCACGAAGCGCATCTGGTCGGCGTCCATGCCGCGGCCTTCGCCCAGGGGAGCCGACAGCAGGCGGCCGTTCTGGTCGACGATGGAGACGTTTTCGGCGGTCAGTTCGGGAACGCTGGAGGCCACCAGCCAGGAGATCGCGGAGACCTGGGCGTCGCTCAGGCTGCGGCCGGGGTAGACGTTGAGCAGCACCGAGGCGGTGGGCGCCTGGCGCTCGCGCACGAACAGCGACTGGCGCGGCATGGCCAGGTGCACGCGGGCCTGCTGCACGGTGTGCATGGCTTCGATCGAGCGCGCCAGCTCGCCTTCGAGGCCGCGCTGGTAGTTGATCTGCTCGGCGAACTGGCTGGCGCCGAAGCGGGCATTGTCCATCAGTTCGAAGCCGACGTTGCCGCCGCGCGGCAGCCCCTGGGAGGCCAGCTGCAGGCGGGCGTCGTAGACGCGGTCGGCCGGCACCAGCACGGCGGTGCCGGCGTCGTTATAGCGGTAGGGCACGTTCATCGCGCCCAGCGCCGTCACGATGGCGCCGCCGTCGCGGTCGTCCAGGTTGGAGAACAGGACTTTGTAATTGGGCTCGCTGCTCCACATCGCCACGGCGACGACGACTGCGACGAGGCCGGCCGCCGCGCCGAGCAGGAGGGGCTTGGGCAGCGCGCGCACCTTTTCCAGCACGGGAAACCGGGTCAGCAGCGACGAGCTCAGGGTGGCCTGCTGGGTCATCGACGGCTCCCGCTGGCTACGCGGAGCTGGGAATGGAGCTTCATGTCTTGGTAGGGCAGATTACACATGCAACGTGCTTCTGGTCTGGGGAGAGCGTGGATTATTGCCCCTGAGACGACAATCCCAATCGTCGAAAACGACGGGTTTTTGGCGTTACTTATCCCCTATGTCGGCGGCCGGGCGCGCAGGCCGGCCGCGCCGCCGGACCGAGTCGGGCGCATTCGCGGAAATGTCGGGGTTTTTGGCGCTTCTTGTGGGCTATGGCCGCGCGCGTCCGGCGTTACGCTGTGCGCATATTCGGCGTAATCCCCATCAGCAAGGAACCAGTAATGGCTGTATCAGGCTTGTCCGGCATCGAAAGCATGCTCCAGCAGATGCGCGCGGTCGTCAGCAAGGCGCAGACCGGCAATCTCTCCGCCGGCGAAAGCGTCGCCCAGCCGGACGGCTTCGCCGCCGAGCTGCAGCGCTCCATCCGCCGCGTCACGGGCGCGCAGAACGCGGCCACGGCCCAGGCCAAGGCTTTCGAGCTGGGCGCGCCCGACATCTCGCTCAACGACGTCATCATCGACATGCAGAAAGCCAGCATCGGCTTCCAGACGGCGGTGCAGGTGCGCAACAAGCTGGTTGCGGCCTACAAGGAAATCTCCTCGATGTCCGTCTGATTCCGCGGGGCCGGGCGGCCCCGGTTTCAAGTGCGCTGCGCGCCTCGCTCCAGGCGCCACACGACCTGCTGCAGCCAGTTTTCCTGGCGCGCGCTCAGGTCCAGGAACATGGCGCCCAGGTGGCTGACGGCCGGTTCGCCGGTCAGCGACACATGGCGCGGCGCGGCGCCGTCGGCGCCGGCATCCTGCGCCATGGGCTGTCCCGACACCGGATACACATTGCGCACTTCCAGGTCGGCGCTGATCTTGCCCAGCTGGCCGAAATCCAGTTCCACGTTCTTCATCACCGTGCCGCGCGCGGGCAGGGCGCCGACTTCCATGACGGCGCGCAGGCCCACGCCGTCGACGGAGATGTCGCGCACCGTGAAGCGACAGGCGGGCTTGCCGGGCTCGGCCTGCCAGCTCGCATGGCACATGGCGGCGTTGGCGATCAGCGAGGCGCGGAACATCTTGCGGCGCTGGATGCGGGCCAGGCGCTCGGGAAACGGCGATACCAGGGCGGCGCTGCCGTCGTCGAACTGGATCACGTCGGGCCGCGCCACGCGGAAGCGGATCTGCACGCCGCCGTAGGCCGTGGCGTGGAAATAGAAATTGGTGCCGCTCAACAGGCCCATGCTGTCGGACTGCTGGAAATCGGCGCCGGCGTAGTCGCGCGGCCGCCAGAAGAACTGCAGGCTCTGCTTGTCCGCGCCGAGGATGAGCACGGCGATTTCGCGATCCGCGGCGTCGCGCACCAGGATGTGGCTGTCGGGGTGCGTCAGCTCGAACAGGGCTGCGCGCATGTCTTCCGGGCGGGTCAGCAGGAATTCCGGATCGCTGGCGTCCAACACGATGATCGTCCTTGATTTGAGGGTCAGGCCGTGGGCGCGGTCTCGGGCATGTCGCGCGATTCCAGGCGATACAGCCAGGCCAGCAATTCTGCCACTGCTACGTAGAGTTGGGGCGGAATCTGGGCGTCCAGGTCCACCTGCATCAGCAGGCCGACGAGTTCGCGCGACTCGTGGACATAAAGGCCGTTGTCGCGCGCGGCGCGGACGATGGTGTCGGCCAGCTGGCCGTAGCCCTTGGCCACCACGCGCGGCGCGCCGTCCTTTTCCTCGTAGGAAATGGCGACCGCGGCGTTGCGGTTGGCGTTCGGATCGGGATTGGAGCCGGGATCGGCGGGCGTGCGCATCAGATATCAGCCGGAATCACGGGGCGCGGCTCGACCACGCTCACCGACAGATTGCTCAGGGTCAGGCCCGCGGCCAGCAGGCGCGAACGCAGCGTGTCCGAGTCGTCCTGGAGTTCGGACGCGCTGTGAGGCGCGACGAGCTGCAGCACCAGTTGGTCGCCGGCCAGGTTCAGGCGGGCGTCGACCAGGCCCAGGCGCGGCAGGTCCAGCTTCACCCGGGTGGCCCAGGTGGACGTGGCGGCTTCGGGGTCGCCGCCATAGGGCTCGCGTTCGACTTCCCATTCCATGGGCGTGCCGGGCCAGGCCTCGCCCTGCCAGGCCAGCGCCTGGTTGGCCAGCACGTCGAGCTGCTGGCGAACCAGCACGGTGAGGTCCTGGTGGATGCCGGCGATGGGCGCGCCCGGCGCGGAGGACGAGCCGCCGGCGGGGGCCGGGGACGCGGGGTCCGCGCCGCCGGCGCGCGCCGGGGCGGGCGTTTCGCCGCGCGCACGCGCCGGCGCCGGGGCGTTCGCGGTGCTGTTCGCCGCCGCGTTCGGGTCCAGCCGGGCTTGCGGCTCTTCGCGCAACTGGGCGGGAGAGGTCCGGCCGTAGACCATGTCGGTCAGGTGCGATTCATAGAAGAGGCCGCTGGTCTGCAGCGCCTGGCGCAAGGCCTGGCCCAGCACGCGCGCGCTGGGGGCGGCGGCCGCATGCGCCTGGACCGCGGCATCGGCGCCGCGCAGCGCGGCGGTTGGCACGGCGGGCAGCTCGGGCTTGCCGGCGGCGGGAGCGGGAACCTGGGCCGTGGGCGGCGCCGGCTGTCCCGATGGGGCGGCTTGGGCGGGTTGCGCCGGCTGGCCCGCGGGCGCCTGGGCAGGCGCGCCCGGGGCCTGGCCGCTGGCCTGCCCGGCGGGCGCGCCGGCGGTCCACAGCGGCGCGCGGCCCTGCAGCGCGGGCGCGGCCTCGGGATATTGGGCCAGCAGGGCGAGTATGGTGCGCGCGGTCGTGCCCAGCGTGGTCGGGGCCGAGGCCGTGGTGTCGCTGCTGGTGACCAGCCCGCGGGCCGCCAGGGCCAGCGCGGCGGCGGTCTTGGCGTCCACGACCGGATTCTGGCGTTCGCCGCGGGCGCCGCCGCCTTGCACCCCTTGGCGCGGATCGCGCGCCGAGCCGTCGGCGGAGCCGGATCGGTCCAGGCTGCCGGGCTGGCTGACCGCGTCCGGCCGCGCGCCGGAAGCCAGGTTCGCGTTGGCGGCGGACATCGTCGTGCCGAGCACGGCGTCCAGCCGCTGCACCAGGACGTTGCCGAGTGCGGCGGGGCCTACGCTCATTCTTCAGGCGCCTGGTGGCCGTAGGCGGAAAGCAGGGTCTGCTGGCGCTTCATGCGGCCCAGCAGTTCGCCCAGCCGCGCCAGCTGCGGCAACGCCAGGTCGCGCGTCTGCGCGTCGTTTTCCAGGATGCGCACCAGCAGGTCGTACTTGATGGCGCGGCCGGATTCGTCCAGCGGCGTCCTGGATTCCAGCAGGCGCAGGCGCTCGACCCGTTCGCAGTACTGCTGGCCATGTTGCATGGCTCCGTCCCAGTCGCCCACCTGGGCGGCCGCAAGCATTTCTCCCGTGATGAGAGCGATCTCCTGGTAGTGCTCCAGGATGGGCGAGGTGTACTGGGTAATGGACGTCATGGAAATCTCGGGCGTTCGAGGGCTGGGCGGTGAGCGTAAGCTGCCCTTCAGGTCTGCAAGCCGACGGCGGAGCGGTCGATGGACGTCTGCCAGGCTTCGGCCAGATCCCCCAGCAGGCGGTCGGCGGTGTCGAGCGCGGCGGCGTCGGCGCGCAGGTTCGCCAGCAGCAGCGTGCGGACGATGTAGTCGTAGAGGCGGGCCAGATTGGCGGCGATTTCGCCGCCCGCGTCCATGTTCAGTCCGGTCTTCAGGCCTTCGTCGACGATCTTGATCGCCTTCGAGATGGCCGCCCCGCGTTCCGTCGCCCGGCCTTCCTGGAGGTGAAGGCGGGCCTGCCCGATCGCCGCCCGGGCGCCCATGTACAGCAGTGAAATCAGCCTTTCCGGGCTGGCGCCCAGGACCTGGGTCTCCAGGCCGATGTCGGCATAGGAACGCACCGAGTAGGAGCCGGTGGGGCGGCGGGCGGCGTAAGTCATGAATGCATCTTCTATAAATTACTTGGATTTGCTCATGGCCGCGAACTGCTTCTCGAGGTAGCTCGCCGTCACGGTCTGCTGCGAGACGAACTTGTCCAGAGCGATGAATTGGGCGCGCATCGCGTCCATGGCCGCGGTGCTGGAAGCCTTGGCGCGGGCCAGCTGGTCCTTGACGTCCTTGATGGATTCGTTCAGGCCGTCCTGGCTGATCTTGATGGAGCCGTTGCTGCCCAGCACCGCCTTGGTGGCGGCGTCGAAGCGGGCGGCGAGGCCGTCGGGCGCGGTCATGATGCGCTTGACGTCGGCGGGGTTCTCGGCCAGGGCTTTGTCCAGTTCCTTCTGGTCCAGCTTGAGCTGGCCGGTCTTGGGGTCCATGGTGATGCCGAGGTCGGCCAGCGAACGCAGCGAGCCTTCGGTGGTGACCACCTGCAGCGCGCCGGACATGGACGACTGGATGCCGCGGGCGGTGCTGTCGCCGGTCAGGGCCTGGTTGGTCTGGGCGGCGACGTCGAAGGCCGTGTGCTTGCCGATCGTGGTTTGCAGCGCGTTGTAGGCGTCGACGAAATCCTTGACCGCCTTGCTGGCCACGGTGGTGTCGCCTTCGAGCTTGAGGGTCACGACCTTGTCGGCCCCGGTGACGCTGTCCTTGCCGGTCAGGGCGGTGAGGTTCAGCGTGATGCCGTCGATGGCGGTGGAGACGTTGTTGCTGCCGCTCTTGACGGTGATGCCGTTGATTTCGATCTCGGAGTCGGCGGCGGCGGTCTGCTGCGTGAGCTGCGCGCCGGTGCCGGAGTTGTAGCTCAGGATGTCCTGCAGCTTCTGGTCGCCGGTCACCGTGATGGACTTGACCGAGGCCTGCACGCCGGTGTCCTTGGCGCTCAGCATCAGGTAGCTGCCGTTTTCGTTGGTGATGATGGTGGCGCGCACGCCGGCCTTGTCATCGCTGTTGATGGCCTTGGCGATGCCGTTGAGCGAGGTGTCGCCGTTCAGGTTGACGGTGTGCTTCTCGCCGTTGGTGAGCTCGATCTCGAACGAGCCGTCGGCGCCGTTGGAGGCGGTGCGGTCACCGACGTTGCCGGACTGCAGCGTCTGGGCGGCCGCCAGGTTCTTGACCTTGATGGCGTACTCGCCCATGGTCGCGCCGTCTGCGCCGACGGTGGCGGTCAGGCCGTCGCCCACGACGTTGGCCTTGACGGCGTCCAGCGTGGACGACTTGCCCAGCGCCTCGGCGGCTTTCTGCAGGGCTTCCACGGCGCTCTGGATCTGGCCGAAGGCGCTCACGCGCGCCTCATAGCTGGCCTGACGGTTGGTGTACAGGCTCAGCTTTTTGTCTTCTGCGGCCTGCAGTTTCGAGAGGATCTCCTCCAGGGGCAGTCCGGTGGTCGAGCCGAGATTGGTGATAGAAGCCATGTGAAATCCTTCCTAGCAATGCGATTCTGTCAAAAATACGGGGCCGGCGATCTGGCGTGTAAGGGCAAAAGGCAACCCTAATTCGACGCTTCTGCGGCGGATTGGCGCTGAACATGCGTCAAACGCCGTTTTAATTCTGTGTTCAGGCACTCGTCTTGATGCCGTTGCCCTGCATGTTCACGATCATCTTGGCGATCCTCAGCACCGCCTCGCTGGGTATCGTGCGCACCACGTCGCCCGATTCCGCGTCCACGACCGACACCACCACCTGGTGCACGTCCGGATCGATTTCGAACTGCAGGCGGGTGGACCACGCCTTCATCTGGAGGTTGATTTCCTCCAGGGCCTTTTCCAGGGGCAGCTTGTTCGAGTCGGCCTGCTCGGAGGTTGCGTTGCCGGCGCCGCCGCCATTGGCGGAAGCGGCGGGGGGCGTGACGCTGACGGCCGGGTCAGCCGCCACGGGGGCGGGCGCGGCCTGCAAGGGAACGAACGATGCAGGGGCTAACGGGGTTACGGCCATCATGACTCCAACTGCGTTGCGGGCGTCCGGGTGGAACGCGCGGGTTTCAGGGAATTCTCAGCTACCATTACGGCAGGCCCGCGGGGAACTTTAGTGTCCGGCGGGCCAGATGTTTCACACGTAAAGGTTCGGACGGGGCAATGAGTGTCAAGACGGCGCTGCGAGTCATTGAAATCATCGAAACCTACGCCCGCGAAAAGCGCGCGCTGCCGCTGTCGGAGCTGGCCCGGCTGCTCGACGTCCCGGTATCGAGCTGCCTGGCGCTGATCCGCACCCTGACCGGGCTGGGCTATCTATATGAAACCGGGCGGCGCCAGGGCTATTACCCCACCGGCCGGCTGCTGGCCATGGCGCAGCGCATCGCGCGCGCCGATCCGGTGCTGGACCGGGTGTATCCCAGCCTGACCGAGCTGCGCGACGCGACCCGCGAAACCGTGGTTTTCGCCAAGCTGACCCAGGACGGGCGGGTGGTGTACCTGGACGTGCTGGATTCGCCGCACACCATCCGCTACGCGCCGGTCGCCGGCGAGTTCAAGGACATACACGCCAATTCGCTGGGCAAGGCGCTGCTGTCGGTGCTGGACGCGCCGGCCCGCGACGCGCTGCTGGCCGGCATGCCCATGACCCGCCACAACGAACGCACGCTGGTCACGCCCGAGGCGCTGCTGGCCGACCTGGAGCGCTCGCGCGAGCGCGGCTGGTTCATGAACAGCGGCGAATCCATCGCCGACGTGGGCGCCATCGCCTGGCCGGTCACGCTCTCGGGCGAGCGCTACGCCATCTCGGTGGGCGGGCCGATCTACCGCATCGAGCCCCAGCAGGAGAACTACGCCCGCATCCTGCGCTCGGCCTGCACGGCGCTGGAGCAGCAGGCGTAGTGCCTGGCGCTCAATACGACTTGGGCAGCCCCAGCACTTTTTCGGCGATGAAGCACATGATCAGCTGCGGGCTGACCGGGGCGATGCGCGGGATGAAGCTCTCGCGCAGCAGGCGTTCCACCGTGTATTCCTTGGCGTAGCCCATGCCGCCCAGCGTCATCACCGCGGTCTGGCAGGCGTTGTAGCCGGCCTCGGCCGCCAGGTATTTGGCGCTGTTGGCATAGGGCCCGCAGGGCTTGCCGGCGTCGTACAGGCTGGCGGCCTTGTACACCATCAGGTCGGCCGCCTCCAGCTGCATCCAGGCCTGGGCCAGCGGGTGCTGGATGCCCTGGTTCTGGCCTATCGGGCGGCCGAACACGACGCGCTCGCCGGCGTATTTCACCGCCCGTTCCAGCGCGGCGCGGCCGATGCCCACGGCTTCGGCGGCGATCAGGATGCGCTCGGGGTTCAGGCCGTGCAGGATGTATTCGAAGCCGCGGCCTTCCTCGCCGATGCGGTCGGCCACCGGAATCCGCAGGCCGTCGATGAACAGCATGTTGGAATCCACGGCCTTGCGGCCCATTTTCTCGATCTCGCGGACCTCGACGCGCTCGCGGTCCAGGTCTGTATAGAAGAGCGACAGGCCCTGGGTGGGCTTTTCCACCTCCGACAGCGGGGTGGTGCGCGCCAGCAGCAGCATCTTGTGGGCGACCTGGGCGGTCGAGATCCAGATCTTGCGGCCGTGCACCACGTATTCGTCGCCCTGGCGCACGGCGCGCGTGCCCAGCTTGGTGGTGTCCAGGCCGGCGTCGGGCTCGGTCACCGCGAAGCACGCTTTCTCGCGGCCGGCGATGAGCGGCTCCAGCCAGCGGCGGCGCTGCTCGTCGCTGCCGAACACCACCACGGGGTTGAGCCCGAAGATGTTCATGTGCACGGCCGAGGCGCCGGTAAAGCCCGCGCCGGAGGCGGCGATGGTCTGCATCATCAGCGCGGCCTCGGTCATGCCCAGGCCGGCGCCGCCGTATTCCGGCGGCATGGCGATGCCCAGCCAGCCGTCGCGCGCCAGGTCGGCGTGCAGCGGCTCGGGAAAGCCGCCTTCGCGGTCGCGTTCCTGCCAGTATTCGTCGGGATAGCGTTCGCAGATGCGGGCGACGGCGTCGCGCAGGGCCAGTTGCTCGGGCGTGAATTCAAAGTCCATCAGTCGTTTCCATCCTGGGTGATGCCACGGTCTGCCATGGCGTTGATGCTGGCTCGGTCGTAGCCGGCCTGCTCCAGTACTTCGCGGCTGTGCTGGCCCAGCCGCGGGGCGGGCCGGCGCAGGGCGGTCGGGGTGCCTTCGTAACGGCCCAGCGGGGCGGGCGTGCGGATCGGGCCTTCGCTGGGGTGGTCCACGTGGCGGATGAAGCCGGTGGCCGCCAGGTGCTCGTCCTGCAGCAGGCCGTCGATCGTGTAGAGCTGCGAGGCCGGGATATCGGCCCGCGCCAGCTCGGTCAGCCATTCCTGGCTGGCGCGCGTCGCGATCACGTCGGCGACGAAGGCATAGACCTCGTCGATATGGGCGGCGCGCGCGCCGTGGCTGCAAAAGCGCGGGTCCACGCACAATTCCGGCCGCCCGATCAGGTCGAAGAAATTGCGCCAGTGCTTGTCGTTGTAGATCAGCAGGCAGATATAGCCGTCGGCCGTGGCGTAGGGACGGCGGTGCGGCGCGAGCAGGCGGGCGTAGCCGGTGGGGCCCAGCGCCGGCTCGAAGGTGGCGCCGCCCAGGTGGTCGCCCAGCATCATGTGCGCCATGCCCTCGAACATGGGGATCTCCACCTGCTGGCCGCGCCCGCTGCCGCGGGCGTGCAGCACCGCCGACACCAGCGCGATGGCTACGTGCAGGCCGACGGCGCGGTCGGCCAGCGTCAGCGGCGCGTAGCGCGGCAGCTCGCCGCTTTGCTGGGCGGCGAGGGCGGCGATGCCGGTCTGGCCCTGGATCAGGTCGTCGTAGGCGGGCCGTCCGGCGTAGGGGCCGGCCTCGCTGAAGCCGTAGGCGCCCAGGTACACGATGCGCGGGTTGCGCGCGGCCACCGCCTCATAGGACAGGCCCAGCCGCGCCATGGCCTGGGGGCGGATGTTGTAGAGCAGGGCGTCGCAGCTTTCGGCCAGCTTGAGGCAGGCCTCCAGGCCCTCGGGCGTTTTCAGGTCCAGCACCACCGAGCGCTTGTTGCGGTTCAGGTGCAGGTACAGGTGGCCCATGCCGGGGTTGCGCATGGGACCGACGGCGCGCAGGTTGTCGCCGGCGGGAGGCTCCACCTTGATGACGTCGGCGCCCAGGTCGCCCAGGACCTGGGTGGCGTAGGGGCCCATGACGACCGAGCTCAGGTCCAGGATGCGCACGCCGGCGAGCGGTCCGGCGGCGGTGGGGGTGGGCTGGGCGCTCATTGCTGCTGGATGCCCGCGTCGCGGATCAGCTTGCCCCACAGGTCGCGCTGCTCTCCGACGAACCGGCCGAAGTCCTGCGGCGTGCCGGAGAAAGCGTCGAAGCCCAGGCCGGCCAGGCGCTGCTTGACCTCGGGCTTGGACACCACCTGGTTGATCGCCGCGTTCAGCTTGGCGACGATCTCCGGCGGCAGGCCGGCCGGGCCGAAATAGCCGTTCCAGGAGTTCAGGTCGAAGTCCCGCACGCCGGCCTCGGCCATGGAGGGCAGTTCCGGCACGATGGCGCTGCGCTCGGCGGTGGACACGGCCAGCGCCCGCAACTGGCCCGACTGCACGAAGGGCAGGCCGGAGGCCAGGTCGGTGAACATGAAGTCCACCTGGCCGCCGACCACGTCGGTCAGGGCCTGCGGCGTGCCTTTGTAGGGCACGTGCAGGATGTCGATCTTGGCGCGGTTGGCCAGGGTTGCGCCGGCGACGATGCCGGTGCTGTTGCCGCTGGCGTAGGTGATGCGGCCCGGGCGCTGGCGCGCGTCGGCCACCAGCTCGCCGACGTTCTTCCACGGACGCTTGGGGTTGACCACCAGAATGAAGGGCAGGTTGCCGCCGCGCGCGATCGGCGTGAAGTCCTTGACCGGGTCGTAGGGCACGTTCTTCATCAGCCAGGGGGCGGCCGAGTGCGAGGTGTTGGTGGTGACGAACAGCGTGTAGCCGTCCGGCTTGGCGCGCGCCACGTAGGCGGCCGCGATGGTGGCATTGGCCCCGGGCTTGTTCTCCACCACGATCTGCTGGCCCAGGATGGCCGACAGCTCGGAACCGAAAATGCGGCCCACGGCGTCCGTGCCGGAGCCGGCCGGAAACGGCACGATCAGTGTGATGGGCTTGACCGGATAGTCGGCCGCCTGGGCCTGCGGGGCGGCCGCGAGGGCCGCGCCGCCGACCAGCACGGCCTTCAGCAGGTTCAGGAATTTCATGGTTTGTCTCCTGTGTTGTCGGCCCGCGGCGCGGCTTCTGCGGCCGCGGTCGCGGGGGCTGCCGCCGCTTCAGGCGGCGGAGGGGGGCGCCGGAAAGTCCCGGATCACGCGATCCGGGGATTCTTCATAAGGGGGCGTGTAGATCACCAGCAGCCGCGCCGGCTCGTCGCTGGTGACCGTGAACACGTGCGGCACGTCGGGCGGGAAGTAGCAGCAGTCGCCCGGGCCCATGTCGGCCGCTTCGTCCTGCACCTGGGCGCGCGCGGTGCCGGAAATCAGGTAGCAGACCTGCTCGATGCCCGGATGGGCGTGGGGCAGCGCGCCTTTGCCCTTTTCGATGACGCCCAGCAGCACCTCCACGCCGCGGGCGCCGACGGTGTCCGGGCCGATGAGGCGGCGGTTCAGGGTGCCGGTGTGGTTGGCGGGGTGGTAGCCCGGGACGTCGGCTTCCCGGACCAGCCAGCGGGGCGTCTTGCCAGTGGTCATGTTTTTCCCTCAAATTTTCATATGTGAATTTATTTTTATGTATGAGAAAAGAATCGGCAAGCGGTTTTTCGGCGCGGATACCGCTTCGCGCCCTGGGGGATTAGGGAAAACACCGGGCCCGGACTGTTAAAATCCGCGGCTGGTTCCACTCTGATGCCACTTTACGGCCCCGCCATGTATTCTGTCCGCACGCCTGATGCTTCCGCCAGCCTGTCCGATTGGCTGCAGTACCTGGAATCCATCCACGCCACCGCGATCGACATGGGCCTGGACCGGGTGCGCGAGGTGGCCGCGCGCCTGGGGCTGGAGCTGAACGCCATGAAGTTCGTGGTCGGCGGCACCAACGGCAAGGGCTCGACCTGTGCCATGCTGGAATCCATCCTGCTGGCGGCCGGCTACAAGGTCGGCCTGTACTCCTCGCCGCACCTGATCGACTTCAACGAGCGCGCCCGCATCAATGGCCAGATCGCCACCGACGAGGCCCTGATCGAGCAGTTCCAGGCGGTCGAGGCGGCGCGCGGCGACGTCTCCCTCACGTACTTCGAATTCACCACGCTGGCCATCCTGCGCCTGTTCTCGCAGTCGCGCCTGGACGCCGTGGTGCTGGAAGTGGGGCTGGGCGGCCGCCTGGACGCCGTCAACATCGTCGACGCCGATTGCGCCATCGTCACCAGCGTCGACCTGGACCACACCGACTGGCTGGGCGACACGCGCGAGAAGATCGGCTTTGAAAAGGCCCACATCTACCGCGCCGGCCGTCCCGCCATCTGCAGCGATCCCGCGCCTCCGCAGTCGCTGCTCGACTACGTCGCGGAAATCGGCGCCGACCTGTGGCTGTTCGGCCGCGACTTCAACTATTCCGGCGATCGCCAGCAATGGGCCTACGGCGGGCGCGGCCAGCGCCGCAACTCGCTGGCCTATCCGGCGCTGCGCGGCGCCAACCAGCTGCTCAACGCCTCGGCCGCGCTGGCCGCGCTGGAATCGGTGCGCGACCGCCTGCCGGTGCCGCAGCAGGCCGTGCGCCTGGGGCTGCTGCAGGCCTCGCTGCCCGGACGCTTCCAGATCCTGCCCGGCCAGCCCACCATCATCCTGGACGTGGCGCACAACCCGCACGCCGCGGCCGTGCTGGCCCAGAACCTGGACAACATGAGCTTCCACCCGTATACCCACGCGGTGTTCGGCATGCTCAACGACAAGGACCTGGCCGGCGTCGTCGCCAAGCTCGGCACGCGCGTCGACTACTGGTATTGCGCCGGGCTGCCCGGGCCGCGCGGCGCCACCGGCGAGGCGCTGGCCGAGCAGGTCGCGGCCGCCTTGCCGCCGGTGCCCGCGGGCGGCGAAAGCCCCGGCGTGAGCGCCTACGCCGACCCGGCCCAGGCCTTTGCGGCGGCGCGTGAACGGGTGGGCGAGAATGATAGAATCGTGGTGTTCGGATCGTTTCTGACGGTAGCCTCGGTTTTGCAGGCGCTGGGCCGCAAGGCCTAAGGCAAGATCGGGTCAAGAACGGGTCAAACGCTCCCAGGCGGGCTCACAGGCGGCTCGCCGCCCGCCCTATAGCCGCAAGGAATTCTCCCCCATGGGTTTTTTCAAACGCAAAGATCCTGCCGACCAGGCGCAGTCCTCCAGAAGGGCGGCAGTGCCTAGCGAAGTGCAGGCTGCGGAGCTGCGCGGGCGCGCGCGGCGCCGGCTGGCAGGCGCGGTCGCGCTGGTGCTGGCCGCTGTCATCATCCTGCCCATGGTGCTCGATTCCCAGCCCGAGCCCGTGGCCGACAACATCCCCATCCGCGTGCCGGAACGCAATACGCCGTTCCAGCCGCAAGTAAGCGAACCGCAGGTCGCCGCGCCGGAAACGCCGGCCCCCGCCGACGCCGCGCCGGCCGAGCCGGTGCCCGAGCCGCCCGCGGTCGCGTCCGTGCAGCCGCCCGCCACGGCGACCCCGCCGGCCGCGCAGCCGGCGACGCCGCCGGCCACGCCGCCCAAGCCCGTGACGCCGCCCAAGCCGGAAGCCAAGCCCGAGCCCAAGCCGGCCACGCCGCCCAAGCAGGACTCGCGCTCCGACGACGGCGCGCGCGCGCTGGCGCTGCTCGAAGGCCGCGCCGAACCGGCGCCCAAGCCGGCCGCCAAGCCCGCGGCCACCAAGGGTAATTTCGTACTCCAGATCGCCGCCTACACGACCTCCGAGGATGCGCAGTCGCGCCGCAGCAAGCTGCACCAGGCGGGCGTGACCAACGCCTTCGTCGAACAGGCCACGATCAACGGCAAGCAGCAGTACCGTCTGCGGGTGGGGCCGTTCCCCTCGCGCGAGGCGGCGCAGGCGGCCCAGGCGCGGTTGCGCACCCTGGGCTATGACAATGGTTTCATCGCCGCGCAATAGTGACCGGCTTCGACTTCGTCGTGCTGGCCATCCTGGTGGTTTCGGGTGTGCTGGGACTGGTGCGCGGCCTGCTGAAAGAGGTGCTGTCGCTGGTCGCCTATCTGCTGGCCTTCGTGGCGGCGATATGGTGGGGGCCCACGGTCTACGCCTGGCTGGAGCCCTATATTGAAACAACGCTGTTGCGCATGGGAGTTTCGTACGCGGCGGTGTTCATCATCGTGCTGCTCGGCGTGGGATTGGTCAACATGACGCTTTCCGCCTTGATCCGCAGCACCGGCCTGAGCCCCGCCGACCACGGCCTGGGCGGCATGTTCGGGCTGGCGCGCGGCCTGCTGATCGTGCTGGCGCTGGTCGCCGCGGCCGGCTATACGCCGCTGCCGCAGGAGCCGTGGTGGCAGGACGCCATGTTTTCGCATTCGGCCATCGAGGCCATCAAACATATCAAGACCTGGCTGCCGCCGTCCCTGGCGACGTGGCTGCCGTATTGATCTGCTTCAAATCAACCAGGAAATCTCACCATGTGTGGAATCGTAGGGGTCATCGGGCGCGGGCCGGTCAACCAGTTGCTCTATGACAGCTTGCTGCTGTTGCAGCACCGCGGGCAGGACGCAGCGGGCATCGCGACGTCGCAAGGCAACCAGTTCAATATGTACAAGGCCCACGGCCTGGTGCGTGACGTCTTCCGCACGCGCAACATGCGCGCGCTGCCGGGCACCTCGGGCATCGGCCAGGTGCGCTATCCCACCGCCGGCTCCAGCGCCAGCGAGGAAGAGGCCCAGCCGTTCTACGTCAACGCGCCGTTCGGCATCATGTTCGCCCACAACGGCAACCTGACCAACTGGCGCGAACTGCGCGAATCGCTCTACCGCGTCGACCGCCGCCACATCAACACCAATTCCGATTCGGAAGTGCTGCTGAACGTGCTGGCCCACGAACTGCAGTCGGCGGCCAATGGCGTGTCGCTGGACGACGACGCGATGTTCCGCGCCGTGGCGGCCGTGCACAAGCGCGTGCGCGGCGCCTACGCGGTGGTGGCCCAGATTTCCGGCTACGGCCTGCTGGCCTTCCGCGATCCCAACGGCATCCGGCCGCTGTGCATCGGCCGCCAGGAAACCGAAGAGGGCGTGGAATGGATGGTCGCCTCGGAATCGGTGGGGCTGGAAGGCAGCGGCTTCGCCTTCGTGCGCGACGTCGAGCCGGGCGAGGCCGTGTTCATCGACCTGGACGGCCGCTTCGTCAGCCGCCAGTGCGCCGAGAACCCGCAGCTGGTGCCCTGCATTTTCGAATACGTGTACTTCGCGCGTCCCGATTCGCTGATCGACGGCGTGTCGGTGTATGACGCGCGCCTGCGCATGGGCGAATACCTGGCCGACAAGGTGGCGCGCAACATGCGCCTGGGCGACATCGACGTGGTCATGCCGATTCCCGATTCCTCGCGTCCGGCCGCCATGCAGCTGGCCGCGCGCCTGAACCTGGACTACCGCGAAGGCCTGATCAAGAACCGCTACGTCGGCCGCACCTTCATCATGCCGGGCCAGGCGGTGCGCCGCAAATCCGTGCGCCAGAAGCTCAACGCCATCGGCATGGAGTTCAAGGGCAAGAACGTGCTGCTGGTCGATGACTCCATCGTGCGCGGCACCACCAGCCGCGAAATCGTGGACATGGCCCGCGCCGCCGGCGCCAACAAGGTGTATTTCGCCTCGGCCGCGCCTCCGGTGCGCTTCCCCAACGTCTACGGCATCGACATGCCCACGCAGAGCGAGCTGATCGCCACCGGCCGCAGCGACGAGGAAATCGCCCGCGCGATCGGCGCCGACAACCTGGTCTACCAGGATCTGCAGGACATGCAGCAGGCGGTGCGCGACATCAATCCCAAGCTGTCGCGCTTCGAGGCCTCGTGCTTCGACGGCGAGTACGTCACCGGCGACATCACCGCCGAGTATCTGGCGCGCCTGGGCCAGTCGCGCGGCGAGCCCGGCGACGAGGGCGGCGCCAGCGGCCTGCAGTTCAACATGGGCTACGCCGCCAACGACGCCTGAATCCCGCGGGCCTTGCGAAGAACCCTCCCTTGAACCGGAGGGTTCTTTGTTTTGGGCCGTTGACGCTGCCGGGCCTGCATCGTAAATTGGCCGGAACGATCATTCCAGTCAGGCGGATTGCCATGCGCACCAAAGCGTTCGAGCCGGACGACATCGCCGACGCCGCCATGCAGGTGT
This sequence comes from Achromobacter sp. MUI-25009338, assembly GCF_057359325.1. Classification (NCBI taxonomy): domain Bacteria; kingdom Pseudomonadati; phylum Pseudomonadota; class Betaproteobacteria; order Burkholderiales; family Alcaligenaceae; genus Achromobacter; species Achromobacter sp. MUI-25009338. The sequence continues at coordinate 3,226,180 of NZ_CM170627.1, read as the reverse complement.
TCTGGCGGCGCGGCTATGCCGCGACCTCGGTGCAGGACCTGGTCGACGGTACCGGCCTGTCGCGCAGCAGCCTGTACAACGCGTTCGAGAACAAGCAGGGCCTGTACCGGCAGGCCCTGCGCCGCTACCACGCCGTCACCGGGTCCAACGTGGCGCTGCTGTCCGGGCCTGGCTCGCCCAAGGCGCTGATCCGGCAGCTGCTGATGCGCGTGGCCGAGGACGAGTTGCGCGATCCGCAGCGGCGCGGCTGCCTGGCCGCCAACGCCTCGCTGGAACTGGCGGGGCAGGACGTCGCGGTCGCCGAACTGGTGGCGCACAACTTCCTGAGCCTGCAAAAAGCCCTGGAGCAACTGATCCGGCGCGGACAGCAATCGGGCGAGATCGCCGCCACGAAAAGCCCGCGGGCGCTGGCGCGGTTCTTCGTCGGCACCGTCCAGGGGCTGCGGGTGCTGGCCAAAGGCAGCCCCGCGCCGCAGCGGCGCCAATGCCTGCTGGATGTGATCGAGGTGGCGCTGGCCGCCTTATAGGCCCGCGCCAGCGGCCGGCCAGAGCGCTTCGCCGGCATGGTCCAGGTGGGTCAGGTACAGCCGCAGGTCGAACTCGTACTGGTGGTACTGCGGCTCCATGTGCAGGCACAGGTTGTAGAAGGCCCGGTTGTGGTCCTTCTCCTTCAGGTGGGCCAGCTCATGGACCGCGATCATCTTCAGGAATTCCGCCGGCACCGTCTTGAACAGCGTCGCCACGCGGATCTCGTGCTTGGCCTTGAGCTTGCCGCCCTGCACGCGCGACACGTAGGTATGCTGGCCCAGCGCGTGCTGGATCACGTGGATCTTGCTGTCGAAGGCGACCTTGTTGATCTGGTCGCCGTTGCGCATGTGCGTATTCTTCAGGTCCGTCACGTACTGGTACAGCGCGCGGTCCGTGCGCACGCCGTGCGCGCCCGCCGGATAGCGCGACCGCAGCGCCGCGCCCAGCTTGCCCTGGTCCAGCAGCTTGCGCGCCTGGAGCAACAGGTGTTCGGGGTAGCCGGTGAGGTATTTCAAGGTGGGTTCAGTCATGCGGGAACCGCGGGGATGACGGTCAGGCGAGGCCAGATTTCCGGATGGCGCTTGGCGGCAAGGCGCTGCGCATAGGCGGCGGGGTCGGCGTTGGGGCTGGGCCGCAGCACGAGCGCGAACAGGTCGTCCAGCCCGTGCGGTGCAACGATGCGCAGTTGGCCGTCGCGGGTCAGGCTCACCCCCACGCAGGTCGCCGTTTCGGGCCAGGCCGCCATGCCGTCGGCCAGCGAGGTCGCCGGACGCGGCGCGCGACCTGCGCCATCGCGACGCCAGAGATGCACGCGCGCCTGGTTCACGACTTCCCACGGCGCATCGGGAGCCGCCGCCCGCAAGCGAATGGCGGCCTCGGCTTCGTGCCTGGCGGACAGGTCGGAGGCGTCGTAATACACGAAATCCAGGTCCGCGGGCGCATGGCTGGCCGCGGGATATCCGTGCAGGTGGTTCCAGACCAGCGAACGGATCGCGCCGGCGGCGATGCAGCCGTCGGCCGGCCCGTGGTCGCGCGCGGCATGCAGCCAGCGCATCAGCGGCGCATGCGCGGCCACCAGTGCGCGCAGTCTGTCCGCGTGCGGGTCTGCAGGGGAGGTGTGCACTGCCTTGCGATGCGGGGCGTCACGCGCGCCCGCGTCCGAACACGACCGGCAGCGCCATGAAGAACACGATGACGAAGAGCGCCAGGCTCCACAGGGCGTATTCGATGCCCAGCACCGACACCACGGCGTCCATGCAGGTGGCGTAGATGCCGAACAGCCACGGCACCGCGCCGTCCAGCCCCGTGCCGCTCATGAAGCGGTCGGCGAAGGTCTGGTCGCAGGACAGCATCTTGGCCGCCACGCTGTATTGGTACCAGGCGGCGACGACGCCGGCGGCCGCCAGTAGCGCGGACAGCGCGCCGCAGACGCGGGTCAGCGCGCGTCCGCCGCCGAACCCGCCCACCAGCGCGACGATGCCGATCGCCAGGTAGATCAGGCGCTGCATGACGCACCAGGCGCAGGGCGGCATGTCGAAGACGTGCTGGGATATCAGGGCGATGCCGACCGCGCCGAAGCAGAAAAGGGCGATGAGGCGGAGCAGGCGTTCGGAGCGTGAGGTCATTGTTCTGCGGTAGTGGTTGCGAAAGGCAGGGGCTTAGGCCTTGGGAATCGGAATTGGTTGCATTACCTGCTGCAGGACGCCAAGCAGCAGTTCGCGCGAGCCTTCCCAGAAGATCTGCACGCCCAGGCACAGCATGATGAAGGCCGACAGCCGCATGAATACGGCGGTGCCATTATCGCCGAGCCGGTGCAGCATCTGCGCGGCGAAGCGCAGGCAGATGTAGAGCGTCACGGACACGACGATAATGCCCGGGATCGAGCCGCCCAGGCGCACCAGGCTGAGCACGTGGTTCTGGTCGCGCAGCGAGACCCCGACCGTGATGGCCGCGGCGATCGAGCCCGGGCCGCAGCTGATCGGGAAGGTAAGCGGATAGAAGGCGCGGGCCTTGGCCATTTCGGGGGTGAAGGATTCGGCCATGCGCGCCACGCGTTCGGTGTCGGCGTCGGGCGAGTTCACCAGGCGCCAGGCGCTGGCGATCACCAGCATGCCGCCGCCGACCCGCACGATGGACAGCGAAATCCCGAAAAAACTCAGCAGCACGTTGCCGGCCACCATGGCCACGATCAGCATCAGGCAGACGTTGATGGCGACGCGCTTGGCCAGCACCATCCGGGTCGCGGAAGAAGCGCCTTCCGTCAGCGACAGGAAGATGGGTGCGATCGCGGGCGGATTGAGAAACGGCAGCAGCGTGGCCAGCGCGAAGAAAAAGCTGCTCCCGAAGACGCGTAGGTAGTCATTGAGCTGCATGGATGGCGGACGCCGCGTGGCCGAAAACCGGGATTGTATGCCGTCCGGCCGGCGCTGGCGATGCCGGCCGGACGGGCGGATTCAGGCGGCGCGGCGGCCGGCTTCCTCGCCGGCCAGCGCGTCCAGGACGTCGCGCTCGAACTGCATCTGGCTGCGCGGGCGGGTCAGCGCCGCGCCGTCCACGATGAACACGTCTTCGACCCGGTCGCCCAGCGTCATGATCTTGGCCATGACCAGGTTGACCTCGTGTTCGGCGAAGACGCGCGCCAGCGCGTGCAGCAGGCCGGGGCGGTCGGTGGCGATGACGGACAGTCGCCAGGACGTGCTGCGCTCGTCGGGCTGCAGCTCGGCCTGCGGCATGATGGGGAACACCCGCGACACGCGGGACTGGCGGCCGCGGCCGTAATAGCCGCCGCCGGAGCCATGCCGCTGCGCCGCGGCATGCGGGTCCTTGAGGCGTTCGGCCAGCTCGTGCTCGACCAGGGTGGCCTGGGCGCGCAGGTCGCTGGCGCCTTCGGGCAGCAGCACGATGAAGCTGTCCAGCGCCCAGCCGTGGCGCGTGGTGTGGATGCGGGCGTCCTGGATGGAGAGCGACTTGGCGTCGAAATAGCCGCAGATCGCCACGAACAGGTCGGGCGCGTCGCGGGTGTACACCATGATCTGCAGGCCCTCGCCGTGTTCGGTGGGGCGGGCCCGGACCACGGCCTGCGCCGGCTCGACCTGGTGGTACAGGTGGCGCGTGTGCCAGGCGATGTCGGAGGCGTCGTGGCGCAGGAAATACGCCACGTCCAGCTGGTTCCAGAAGGCTTCGCGGGCGTCGTCGCGCAGCCCCGCCCGCCGCGTCAGGCGGGCTGCCTCTTCCTTGCGCTCGGCCAGCACGGTGTGGGCGTCGGCGTGCGCGCCGCCCAGCGCGGCCAGCGTGAGCTTGTACAGGTCTTCGAGCAGCTTGCCTTTCCAGGCGTTCCAGACCTTGGGACTGGTGCCGCGGATGTCGGCCACGGTCAGCAGGTACAGCGCGGTCAGGCGGCGCTCGTTCTGCACGATGGCCGCGAAGTCCTGCACCACGGCCGGGTCGGACAGGTCGCGCTTTTGCGCCACGGCCGACATCAGCAGGTGCTGGCGCACCAGGAATTCGACCAGGGCGGTGTCCTCGGCCTCCATGCCGTGGTCCTGCGCGAACTTGCGCACCTCGCGCGCGCCGAGTTCGGAGTGGTCGCCGCCGCGGCCCTTGGCGATGTCGTGGAATAGCGCCGCCACGTACAGCAGCCAGTGCCGGTCCAGCCCGGCGATCAGCTGGCTGGCCAGCGGATATTCCTGCGCGTGCTCCGGCATGGTGAAGCGGCGCAGGTTGCGCACCACGGCCAGGGTGTGCTGGTCCACGGTATAGGCGTGGAACAGGTCGTGCTGCATCTGGCCGACGATGCGGCGGAACACCGGCAGGTAGCGCGGCAGGATGTTCAGCATGGTCATGCGCCGCAGCTCGTGCACGATGCCGCGCGGCTGCTGCAGGATCTGCAGGAACAGCTTGCGGTTGACCGGATTGCGGCGGAACTGCGCGTCGATGCGGTGGCGGGAATGCCAGATGGCGCGCAGCGTGCGGGCCGACATGCCGGTCAGTTCCGGATGCTGCTGCATCACCAGGAAGGCGCGCAGCAGCAGGGTGGGGTTACGCTCGAAACCGTCGTCGCGGATGATGTCCAGCCGGTCGCGCAGGTTGCGGAAATCGTCGTCGATTTCGCGCGCGTCGCTGTCGGGGCGCGGGAACAGCCGTTCCTCGATGTTCTGCACCAGGATGCCGTTCAGCTGCGTCACCAGGCGCGCGGCCCAGTAATAGCGCTGCATCAGTAGTTCGCTGCCGCGGCGCGTGGCGGTGGCGTGGATGCGGTAGACCTCGGCCAGCGCCGGCTGCAGGTCGAACAGCACGCGGTCCTCGCGCCGGTTGGCCAGCAGGTGCAGCTCGATGCGCAGGCGCTTGAAGGCCTGTTCCGCGCGGCGCAGGTCGCGCGCCTCCGAGGAGGTCAGCAGGCCGGCCTGCGCCACCGAGCGCCAGCTGTCGCCGAAGCCGGCCGCACGCGCCATCCACAGGATCACCTGCAGGTCGCGCAGCCCGCCGGGCGATTCCTTGCAGTTGGGCTCCAGCGCGTAGGGCGTGTCGTGGTAGCGGGCGTGGCGCTGCTGCATCTCGACGCGCTTGGCGCGAAAGAAGGCGCGCGGGTCCAGGCGCGACTGCGTGGCGGCCTCGAACTTCTTCATCAGCGCGCGGCTGCCGGCCAGCCAGCGCGATTCCAGCAGCGCCGTCTCCACCGTGATGTCCGCCTCGGCCTCGCGCTCGCAGTCCTCGATGGTGCGCACGCTGTGGCCGGGCTCCAGCCCCAGGTCCCAGAGCGCGGCCACCAGCCGCCCGATGGCGGCCTCGTCCTCGCGCGTGGGGGCGTGCGGCAGCAGGATCAGCAGATCCACGTCCGAATGGGGGTAGAGCTCGCCGCGGCCGTATCCGCCCACGGCCGCCAGCGTGGCGCCGGCGGGCAGGGGGCAGTGCTTGACCAGGTCGCGCAGGGCGGCGTCGACGATGCGGCGCAGTTCGGTCAGCAGCGGGTCCGGCCTTTCGTGGCTGCGGAACTGGGCCACCGCCGCCTGCCGGGCTTCCTGGATGCGGGCGCGCAGGGCGCTGAGGGTGTCGGCGGTCATGGCGGCGGGCGTCGGGGCGTCAGACGGCGGGAATGACGAGGGGTTCGGTGATGAAGGCCGGCGGCTGGGGCATGCCGGGCGACAGGGTCAGCACTTCGTAGCCGGTTTCGGTCACGCATACGGCATGCTCCCACTGGGCCGACAGGCTGTGGTCGCGGGTGACCACGGTCCAGCCGTCGGACAGCTGGCGGATCTCGCGGCGGCCGGCGTTGATCATGGGCTCGATGGTGAACAGCATGCCGGTGGTCAGCGGCACGCCGGTGCCCGGCTTGCCGTAGTGCAGCACCTGCGGGTCTTCATGGAAGCGCTGGCCGATGCCGTGGCCGCAGAACTCGCGCACCACGGAAAAGCCGTTGGCTTCGGCGTGCTTCTGGATCGCGTGGCCGACGTCGCCCAGCGTGGCGCCATTCTTGACCTGCTGGATTCCCTTCCACATGCACTCGAAGGTGATTTCGCTGAGGCGGCGGGAAAGAATGGACTGTTCGCCCACCGCGTACATGCGGCTGGTGTCGCCGAACCAGCCGTCCTTGATGATGGTGACGTCGATATTCAATGAGTCCCCATTTTTCAGCACCTTGTCGCCCGGGATGCCATGGCAGACCTGATGGTTGACCGAGGTGCAGATGGCGCCGGGGAAGGGCGGATAGCCGGGCGGCGCGTAGCCCACGGTGGCCGACTTCACGCCCAGCTCGTCGGTCAGGTACTCCAGGCACAACCGGTCCAGCTCGCCGGTGGTGACGCCCGGCTTGACGTAGGGGGTGATGAAATCGAGAACTTTGGCGGCGTCCTGGCAGGCCGCGCGCATCTTGGCCAGATCGGCTTGATTGGTAATGGTGCCCATGGAGTAGCTTGGCTATCTGTCGCTTGAATGTCTGCTTGAAAGAATAGTAGAATTATAGGCTTCCCTAAATTTTTGGGGATGCATTAGGGTCTGGTAGGACATACCGGGGCGGAGCAAAAGCGCCTGCGGCATGACTGTCCGATTCTATAACTGGGTAGCGGCAAGAGCCGAACCCGGCGGATGTTGGCAAGGTGGGTTGACGCGGGTTTTGCGCGACCCCGGCCGTATTGGTTGGTGCGGGTCCATACATTGGGATCGTCGGCGCGCCCTGAAGTTTCACCGCAAGCGAAGGTTGTGGAGCGAATTCGGGCAGGCCGCGGGTGCCGGTGGCGGGATGCGGACATGACGGATGCGGGCCGGGCGGGTGCGGACGGCGGCAATTGCGCGGCTGGCGCGGCCGGGACGCGGTGCGCTTGCAGGCCTGGTCAGGTTTTTGAGCGGCGATGCAGGTTCAGGGTCTGTGCTCGGTGTGGATGTCGGATTAAGCTCTTGAAAACATTATTGTTTTCTTAAGAGATGCCCCGATGGTCTGATGCGCGGCTGGATGGAAGTTCAAGTCCGGACGCGAAGAGCAGGATATTCCAGAGCCGGATTTCGCCGCCGACAAAACCGGGTCGGGCGCGTCTCGAAGAAACTTCCAGGAAATTCCTGGCGGGTCGGGAGACGCAATGCAGGAGCGCGGCGCAGGTTTTTCGTCGTGGCGGCCGTCTGGGTTTATCGCGGCAGCGTAGTAAGCGGCATTCGAGGCGCCAGGCGCCGTGGGCGCCGGCATTATTGCGGCAGTGATCGGCCGGCCCGGTTAGAATTTTGTCATCCCGCCGTTGCGGGAAATCGCGCGCAACACCACCCAGGGTGTCAGCCAGAGGCTGATGCAGGTGCGGCGCAAGAAACAACCCTTGGAGAAAGTTATGTCTTTGATGCGCGAAATGCTGGAAGCGGGTGTCCACTTCGGTCACCAGACCCGTTACTGGAACCCCAAGATGGCCCCCTATATCTTCGGCCATCGCAACAAGATTCACATCATCAACCTCGAAAAGACGGTTGACAAGTACCAGGAAGCCACCAAGTTCGTGAAGCAGCTGGCTGCTCGCGGCGGCAACATCCTGTTCGTCGGCACCAAGCGCGCTGCGCGCGAGCTGGTCGCCGCCGAAGCTGCCCGTTGCGGCATGCCCTACGTCGACGCCCGCTGGCTCGGCGGCATGCTGACCAACTTCAAGACGGTCAAGACCTCGGTCAAGCGCCTGAAGGACATGGAAGCCGTGGTCGCCGAAGGCGGCGCCGAGCGCATGATCAAGAAGGAAGGCCTGCTGTTCCAGCGCGAACTGGAAAAGCTGAACAAGTCGATCGGCGGCATCAAGGACATGAACGGCCTGCCCGACGCCATGTTCGTGATCGACGTCGGCTACCACAAGATCGCCATCGCCGAAGCCAAGACGCTGGGCATTCCGGTCGTGGCCGTGGTTGACACCAACCACTCGCCCGACGGCATCGACTACGTCATCCCCGGCAACGACGACTCGGCCAAGGCCATCGCGCTGTACGCCAAGGGCATCGCCGACGCCGTGCTGGAAGGCCGCGAGCAGAACCTGAACGGTCTGGTCGAAGAGCTGGGCGAAGGCCAGGAAGAGTTCGTCGAAGTCCAGGACAACCAGGCCTAAGCCATAGTTGTCATGTCCGGCGCTTAGCGTCCGGGAGCGGCCCGGCATTCCGATCCGCTCCCGCCGCGCCGGCACAGCGAAGGTGGGCTCCCATCTTCCCGATCCGCCTGGCGCGGATGTCCCATCGAATCACACCACTGTCCCGGCCCGCCGGGACAAGTCCCTAGCAAAATTGGAGCAAACATGGCTGAAATTACCGCTGCCCTGGTCAAGGAACTGCGCGAAAAGACCGACGCCCCCATGATGGAGTGCAAGAAGGCCTTGACGGAAGCCGAAGGCGATCTGGCTCGCGCCGAGGAAATCCTGCGCGTCAAGCTGGGCAACAAGGCCAGCAAGGCCGCCGCCCGCGTCACCGCTGAAGGCCTGATCGGTCTGTTCATCTCCGCCGACGCCAAGCAAGGCGCCGTCATCGAAGTCAACTGCGAAACCGACTTCGTCGCCAAGAACGACGACTTCGTCGCCTTCGTGAACAAACTGGCCGAACTGGTCGCCACGCAGAACCCGGCCGACGTGGCCGCGCTGTCGGCGCTGCCGTACGGCGAAGGCACGGTCGAAACGACCCGCACCGCCCTGATCGGCAAGATCGGCGAAAACATGTCGATCCGCCGCTTCGAGCGCATCGAGACCCCCAACGCGCTGGCCAGCTACGTGCACGGCGGCCGCATCGGCGTGCTGGTCGAGTACACCGGCGCCGAAGAAGTGGGCAAGGACCTGGCGATGCACATCGCCGCCACCAAGCCCAAGGCCCTGAACGCCGAAGGCGTGAACCCGGCCGACATCGCCGCCGAACGCTCGGTCGCCGAGCAGAAGGCCGCCGAATCGGGCAAGCCGGCTGAAATCGTCGCCAAGATGGTCGAAGGCTCGGTCCAGAAGTTCCTGAAGGAAGTCACCCTGCTGTCGCAGCCGTTCGTCAAGGACGACAAGGCCACCGTCGAGCAGATGCTGAAGGCCAAGGGCGCTTCGATCAGCAAGTTCGTGCTGTTCGTCGTCGGCGAAGGTATCGAGAAGAAGACCAGCGATTTCGCCGCTGAGGTTGCCGCCGCCGCCGCCGGCCGCGCCTAAACGGTAGTTTGCTTACAGGCCGGCACTGACTAAAATCAGGCCGGCCTATTTCTTGTCTTACACTTTCGTCGGATTGTTCTTCGGGATATCACCTATGAGCAGCAGATCATACAAACGGGTTCTTCTCAAACTTTCCGGCGAGGCGCTGATGGGCGAGGATGCCTTCGGCATCAATCGTTCCACCATCGTCCGCATGACCGATGAGATCGCCGAAGTCGCCGCCGCAGGCGTCGAGTTGGCCATCGTCATCGGCGGGGGCAACATCTTCCGTGGCGTCGCCCCGGGCGCGCAGGGCATGGATCGCGCGACCGCCGACTACATGGGCATGATGGCCACCATCATGAACGCGCTTGCGCTGCAGGACGCGCTCAAGCACAAGGGTATCGACACCCGCGTACAATCGGCCCTGAACATCGATCAGGTCGTCGAGCCTTATATCCGTCCCAAGGCCCTGCGCTACCTCGAAGAGGGCAAGGTCGTCATTTTCGCGGCCGGCACCGGCAATCCGTTCTTCACCACCGACACCGCCGCCGCCCTGCGTGGCGCCGAGATCGGCGCGGAGATCGTGCTGAAGGCCACCAAGGTGGACGGCATCTATAGCGCGGACCCCAACAAGGATCCCACCGCTACGCGTTACGCGCGCATCAGCTTCGACGAAGCGATCGTGCGCCGTCTGGAAGTGATGGACGCCACCGCCTTCGCGCTGTGCCGCGACCAGAAACTGCCGATCAAAGTGTTTTCGATCAATAAGTCCGGCGCCCTCAAGCGGGTGGTCAGCGGCGAAGACGAAGGCACCTTGGTACACGTTTAAAGAAAAGGAAATTCCATGAGCGTCGCAGAAATCCGTAAATCCGCCGAAGCCAGGATGGCCAAGTCGCTTGACACGCTCAAGACCAACCTGGCCAAGATCCGTACGGGCCGCGCCCATACCGGCATCCTGGACCACGTGCAGGTCGAGTACTACGGCTCGCCCGTGCCGATCAGCCAGGTCGGCAACGTGAACCTGGTCGACGCCCGCACCATCAGCGTGCAGCCTTACGAGAAACAGATGGCCGGCCCGATCGAGAAGGCCATCCGCGAATCGGACCTGGGCCTCAACCCCATCTCCATGGGCGACACCATCCGCGTGCCGATGCCGGCCCTGACCGAAGAGCGCCGGCGCGACCTGACCAAGGTGGTGCGCAGCGAAGGCGAGGACGCCAAGGTGGCCGTGCGCAACCTGCGCCGCGAAGCCAACGAAGCGCTCAAGCGCCTGGTCAAGGACAAGGAGATCTCCGAGGACGACGAACGCCGTTCGCAGGACGAGGTCCAGAAGCTGACCGACCGCAGCGTGGCCGACATCGACAAGATGGTCGCGCAGAAAGAAGCGGAAATCATGACCGTATAATTTCGGCACGTTCCGGACGCGGCCGGCATGGCCGCGTCTGTTCTTCGCGCGCCGTCTTTTCCATTGTTTCGCGGCTTTCCTACGCAACGGTGGAACGACGGCGCAGGCTTTTCCCGTATTCCGTTTGCACCGCTCAACGCGCAGTAATCAACCCATGGCAACCAGTTCGACCCAGGCGGTTCCCGAGACTCGCGACGTTCCCGAGCATGTGGCCATCATCATGGATGGCAATGGCCGGTGGGCCACGCGGCGCCTGCTGCCGCGCACCGCGGGCCATGCCAAGGGCGTGCAGGCGGTGCGGCGCGTGGTCGAGGCCTGCGGGCGCGCCGGCGTGCGCTACCTGACGCTGTTCGCCTTCAGTTCGGAGAACTGGCGCCGTCCCGCCGAAGAAGTGTCGCTGCTGATGCGCCTGTTCGTGCAGGCGCTGGAGCGCGAGGTCGGCAAACTGGAAGAGCAGGGCGTGCGCCTGCACGTCATCGGCGACCTGAGCGCGTTCGAGCCGCGGCTGCAGGAACTCATCTTCGCGGCGCAGGAACGCACCGCGCACAACGACCGCCTGCACCTGACCGTCGCCGCCAATTACGGCGGACGCTGGGACATCCTGCAGGCCACCCGCGCCATGCTGGCCGCCGAGCCGTCGCTGGCGACGCAGCCCCAGCTGGTGGACGAAGCGCGCCTGTCGCGCCACCTGTCCATGGCCTGGGCGCCCGAGCCCGACCTGTTCATCCGCACCGGCGGAGAGCAGCGCATTTCCAATTTCCTGATCTGGCAGATGGCCTACGCGGAGTTCTACTTCACCGACCGCTACTGGCCGGATTTCGGCGCGGCCGAGCTGCAGGCCGCCTTCGACTGGTACCGCACGCGCGAGCGCCGCTTCGGCCGCACCAGTGCGCAACTCCACGAAGACGGCGCGAAGTAATTCAAGCGGACGGCGACTAGCGCGTCTTTCCAGAGCCGTACACGAGGAGACCGTCACATGTTGGGCCAGCGTATCGTTACCGCCGTCATCCTGTTGGCCATTCTGGCCGCCACGATGGTCAGTGCGAATCCTTGGTGGTTCGTCGCCTTGCTGGCCCTGGCGGCCGCCTGCGCCAATTGGGAGTGGCTGCGCCTGACGCTGCCGCAACCGCCTTCCCCCCTGATTTCCGTCGGCGTGGCCGCGCTGCTGCTGGCCGGCATGCTGGCGCTCGCGTCCGCGTGGCTTGCGGGCCAGCGCGGCGGCGTGGCCGATCCGGCCTGGGTGCTGCGCTATGTGGTGCCGGCGGTGTGCGCCGTATGGCTGTTCGGCGGCGTCACGGCAGTGGTGCGCGGGCGCGCCGACGCGCCGCCGGCCAGCGCGGGCTGGTCGCTGTTTTCGGTGCCCGCGGCATTCGCCGCCTGGGCCGTGCTGGCGCAGATGTTCATGGCGCGCGGCGCCGGTTTCGTGGTGTCGCTGCTGGCGCTGGTGTGGGTGGCCGACATCGCCGCCTATTTTGCCGGCCGTGCGTTCGGCAGGCGTAAACTGGCTCCGCGGGTCAGCCCCGGCAAGACCATCGAGGGCGCCATCGCCGGCGTGCTCGGCGCGGTCGTCTGGATCGGCCTGTCCAGCCTGTGGGCCGGCACCTTCGGCCACGCCCTGGTCGAGCGCTGGACGCTGTGGCTGGCGCTGCCGATCGCCGCGCTGCTGGGCGTGCTGTCCATCGTCGGCGACCTGTTCGAATCGTTGCTCAAGCGCCGCGCCGGCCGCAAGGATTCCAGCTCGCTGCTGCCCGGCCATGGCGGCGTCTACGACCGCATCGACGCGATCCTGCCGGTCGCGCCGTTCGCGCTACTTTTGTCTGGAGTGTTGTTTTGACGGCTTTTCAACGCGTCGTGGTGCTGGGATCGACCGGTTCGATCGGTGAAAGCACGCTGGATGTGATCGCCCGCCACCCCGAGCGGCTGGCGGTGTATGCCTTGTCCGCCTACAGCCGGATGCAGCGCCTGGCGGAACAGGCCGAAGCCAGCGGCGCGGCGGTGGTGGTGGTGCCCGACGAGGCCGCCCGCCGCCAGTTCGCCGCCGCCTGGAGCGGCGCGCGGCCCATGCCCGAGATCCGGGTCGGCGCGCAGGCGCTGGCCGATACCGCGGCCGACCCGCAGTGCGATTCGGTCATGGCGGCCATCGTCGGCGCCGCGGGCCTGCCCGCCGCGCTGGCGGCCGCGCGCAGCGGCAAGCGCGTGCTGCTGGCCAACAAAGAGGCGCTGGTAGCCGCCGGCTCCCTGTTTATGCAGGCCATACGCGACAACGGCGCCGAACTCCTGCCTATCGACAGCGAACACAACGCGATTTTCCAATGCATGCCCACCGGCGGGCGCGCCCTGGCGCCGGATGCGCCGGCGCCCGGCGTGCGGCGCCTGCTGCTGACGGCCTCGGGCGGACCGTTTCGCGGCCGCGACCTGGAAGACCTGCACGACGTCACGCCGGCCCAGGCCTGCGCCCACCCCAACTGGAGCATGGGCCGCAAGATCTCGGTGGATTCCGCCACCATGCTCAACAAGGGCCTGGAGGTGATCGAGGCGCACTGGCTGTTCGCCATGCCGGCCGAACGCATCGAGGTCGTGGTGCATCCGCAGAGCGTGGTGCATTCCATGGTCGAGTACAACGACGGTTCGGTGCTGGCGCAGCTGGGCCAGCCCGACATGCGCACGCCGATCGCCTACGGCCTGGGCTTTCCCGAGCGGCTGGAAAGCGGCGTGGGGCCGCTGGACCTGACGCGCCTGGGGCGGCTGGACTTCGAAAAACCCGATCTGGCCCGGTTCCCGTGCCTGGCGCTGTCGTTCGCGGCGCTGCGCGCCGGGCAGGGCGCCTGCGTGGCCCTGAACGCCGCCAACGAAGTGGCCGTCGAGGCCTTCCTGGCGGGCCGGCTTCCCTATACCTGGATCGCGCGGGTGATCGAGGCTTCCCTGGAGTGGCAGGCGCGACAGGGTTCTGTTACGCTCGGTAGTCTTGACGACGTGCTTGCCCTGGACGCCGCCACGCGCGCGTACGCGGGCAACCTGGGGCTGGCCTGAAAGGCAGGGCAAGGTCCGGTTGAATCCAGACCCGCCCGCCACCGATTCCCCGGATTTTTAAGAATTTCATGCTTTTTACGCTGCTGGCCTTCGCGGTTGCGCTTGGCACCCTGATCGTCTTTCATGAGCTGGGGCACTATTGGGTGGCCCGGCTGTGCGGCGTCAAGATCCTGCGGTTCTCGGTAGGCTTCGGCAAGGTCGTCGCCAGCCGGCACGACCGCCACGGCACCGAGTGGGCGCTGTCGGCCTGGCCGCTGGGCGGCTACGTCAAGATGCAGGACGATCCCCCTCCCGGCGCCAGCGCCGAGGAAGCGGCGGCCGCCTTCAGCCGCAAGCCGGTCGGCCAGCGCATCGCCATCGTCGCGGCCGGCCCCATCTTCAACCTGATCCTCGCGGTATTCCTTTATGCCGGCCTGAACATGGCCGGCACCGAGGAGCCCGTGGCCGTCATCGCCCAGCCCGCGGCCGAGACCCCCGCCGCCCGGGCCGGCCTGCTGCCGGGCGACCGCATCCTGGCCATCGACGGCGAGCAGATCGCCTCCTGGTCGGACGCGCGCTGGCGCCTGATGGACGTGATGGCCACCGGCGGCACCACCCAGATCGAGGTCCGCAACGCCAGCGGCTCCGTGCACCTGCGCGAACTGGCGCTGCCCTCCAATTCCATGGACCCCTCCGGCGGAGACCCGCTGGCGGCCGCCGGCATCCGGCTGGCCCAGCCCCGGCCCGCGGTGCGCGCCGTGATCGACGGCGGGGAAGGGCAGGCCGCCGGCCTGCGGCCGGGCGACCTGGTGGTGGCGGTCGATGGCGCGCCCACGCCCGACACCGGCGCCCTGGTCCGGCAGATCCAGGAAAGCGCCGGCAAGACCCTGGCGCTGACGCTGGTGCGCGACGGCGCCGAGATCTCCCTGAACGTCACCCCGCGCGTCGAAACGGTGGACGGCCGCGAGATCGGCCGGCTGGGCGTGCAGCTGGGCGGCGACGTCCCGATGGTGACGGTCCGCTACGGTGTGTTCGAAAGTCTGTGGCGCGGCGCGGTCCGCACCTGGGACACGGCGTGGTTCTCGCTGCGCATGATGGGCCGCATGGTGACCGGCGACGTGTCCTGGCGCAACGTCAGCGGCCCCGTGACCATCGCCGACTACGCCGGCCAGACCGCGAGAATCGGAATTGTTGCTTATATCGCGTATATCGCCTTGATCAGCATCAGCCTGGGCGTTCTAAATTTGCTACCCATTCCTATGCTGGACGGCGGCCATCTGCTGTACTATCTCGTCGAAATTGTGCGGGGCAGCCCGCCGCCCGCGAGGTGGATCGATATCGGACAGCGCGCCGGCATAGGTTTGTTGGCAGGCCTGATGGGGCTGGCGCTGTTCAACGATTTCACGCGTTTGTTCACCTGAGCGCGATTTAGCATAAAATCCCCCGCCATTTGCACGACCGAGGATACTCAAGGATGTCTTTTCGCCGGATGTTTCATCACAAAAAGGGTGTACTGCCGGGTCTGATCGCCGCACTGCTAGTACCGGCCATGGCCCACGCCTTCGACCCTTTTGTCGTGCGGGATATCCGCGTAGAAGGGATCCAACGCACCGACGCCGGCACCGTCTTCGGCTATCTGCCCGTCAAGGTTGGCGAACAGTTCACCGAGCAAGAGGCCACCGAGGCCATCCGGCGCCTGTACGGCACGGGCTTTTTCTCCGACGTGCAGATCCAGACCGACAATAACGTCGTCGTGGTGGTGGTGCAGGAGCGCCCCACCATCGCCTCGGTCAACTTCAACGGCATGCGCGAGTTCGACTCCAAGGCCATCACCACGTCGCTGGCGCAGGTGGGCTTTGCCGAGGGCCGCATCTTCGACCGCTCCATGCTCGAACGCGCCGAATACGAACTCAAGCAGCAGTACCTGTCCAAGGGCAAGTACGGCGTCGAGGTCACCGCCACCGTCACGCCGCTGCCGCGCAACCGCGTGGGCGTGAGCTTCGACGTGTTCGAAGGCTCGGTCGCGCGCATCCAGGAAATCCGCTTCGTCGGCAACAAGGCGTTCTCCGAAGGCGACCTGCTGGACGTGTTCCAGCTGACCACGCCCGGCTGGCTGACCTGGTACACCGACACCGACAAATACTCGCGCGAGAAGCTCGAAGGCGACCTGGAACGCCTGCGCTCGTTCTACCTGGACCAGGGCTACCTGGAATTCTCGGTCGAGCCGCCGCAGGTCACGATCTCGCCGGACCGCAAGGACATCCGCATCACCATCACCGTGCACGAGGGCGAGCCCTACAAGGTGCGCAGCGTGAAGCTGGCGGGCAACCTGCTGGGCCTGGACAAGGAAATCAACGCGCTGCTGCAGGTCAAGCCTGACGAGACCTTCTCGGCGGCCAAGGCCAACGACTCGGCCAAGGCCATCACCGACTACCTGGGCGAACTGGGCTACGCCTTCGCCAACGTCAACCCCAACCCGCAGCTGGATCGCGCCAAGCACGAGGCCGACCTGACGTTCTACGTCGACCCGAGCCGCCGCGTATACGTGCGCCGCATCCAGATCGGCGGCAACACCCGCACCCGCGACGAGGTGGTGCGCCGCGAGATGCGCCAGCAGGAAGCGGCCTGGTACGACGCCAAAGACATCAAGACCTCGCGCGACCGTATCGACCGCCTTGGCTATTTCAGCGACGTCAACGTCAAGACCGACCCGGTGCCGGGCTCGCCCGACCAGGTCGACGTCAACGTCGACGTCAAGGAAAAGCCCACCGGCATGATCAACCTGGGCGTGGGCTACGGTTCGTCGGAAAAGGCGATCCTGTCGGCCGGCATCAGCGAAGACAACGTGTTCGGCAGCGGCACCAACCTGACCCTGCAGCTGAACACCAGCAAGACCAACCGCGCGATCGTGCTCTCGCACACCGATCCGTACTGGACCAAGGACGGCATCAGCCGCACGTCGTCGGCCTACTACCGCGTGACCGAGCCCTGGAACAACAACGACGGCGACTATCGCGTCAAAGCCATGGGCCTGGGCATGAACTTCGGCGTGCCGATCTCGGAATACGACCGCATCTTCCTGGGCGCCAACTTCGAACGCAACCAGATCGAGCTGTACAACAACTCGCCGGCCGCCTACGAGAAGTTCGTCGACGACTACGGCGATTCGACCAACTCGGTAATCCTGAGCGCGGGCTGGTCCAAGGACACGCGCGACAGCGCGCTGGCGCCGACCAAGGGCTCGTACACCCGCCTGAAGGCCGACGTTTCCACCATCGACCTGCAGTACACGATGCTGACGGCCCAGCAGCAGTACTACGTGCCGCTGGGCGGTTCGTACACCCTGGCCCTGAACGGCCTGGTGGACTGGGGCCAGAGCTACGGCAGCAAGGACTACCCGGTCATCAAGAACGTCTACGCCGGCGGCATCGGCACCGTGCGCGGCTACGAAGGCTCCTCGCTGGGCCCGCGCGACACCAAGACGGGCGACTACCTGGGCGGCACGCGCCGCATCGTGGCCAACGCCCAGCTGTACCTGCCGTTCCCGGGGGCCTCGAAAGACCGCACCCTGCGCTGGTTCATCTTCTCGGACGCGGGCCAGGTTTCGGCCGGCAGCGGCCTGTCTTGCACCAACGGCAAGCCGGGCAGCGAGGTGGAAGATCCTTGCGGCTGGCGGTTCTCGGCGGGTATCGGCCTGTCGTGGCAGTCGCCGATGGGGCCGTTGCAGTTGTCGTACGCGCGTCCGCTCAACGCCAAGCAGGGCGACGACAAGCAGAGCTTCCAGTTCCAGATCGGGACCGGGTTCTGAGCGCCGTTACGCTTGAAAACAAGGCAGGAGGCCGGCTGGCCGGCTCCCTTGCCGTTTAGTGGCACAATACACACTTTGGCTTTGCCTTACTGGAAGGTGAGATTTTCATGATGTCTGATTCCGCACTTAAAACATCGAATTCGCTGCGCGCCAAGCGCCGCGGCAAGCTGGGGGGTTCCATCGCCCTGGTGGGTGCGCTCATTCTCGGTTCGGCTGCAGCGATTCCCGCGCAGGCGCAAGGCACCAAGATCGGTTTCGTCAACACCGAGCGGATCCTGCGCGAGTCGGGTCCGGCCAAGGCCGCCCAAAGCAAGATCGAAGCCGAATTCAAGAAGCGCGACGATGAACTCCAGCGCTTGAACAATAACCTGCGTTCGCAGGCCGAGAAGTTCGACAAGGACGCGCCCGTCCTGTCGGAATCCGACCGCGTCAAGCGCCAGCGTGAACTGTCCAACCTGGATACCGACCTGCAGCGCAAGCGCCGCGAGTTCCAGGAAGACTTCAACCGCCGCCGCAACGAGGAATTCTCGGGCATCGTGACCAAGGCCAACGAGGCCATCAAGCGCATCGCCGAGCAGGAAAGCTACGACCTGATCATTCAGGACGCCGTGACGGTCAACCCGCGCATCGACATCACCGACAAGGTGATCCAGAGCCTGGGCAAGTAAAACAGCAGCTGTCGCACCATGCCGGTTTTACTGGATCTTGTCCGCGCGCCGACGCTTGAAGCACTGTTGAGCGCCGCCAATACCCAGGGTCTGGACTGGCGTATCAGCGCGCAGCCTGGCGCAGACCCGTTGCGGGTCTGCGGCATCGGCACCCTGTCATCGGCGGGCCCCCAGGAAATCGCTTTCCTGGCCAATCCCCGCTACCAGAGCCAGCTCGGCGCCACGCGCGCCGCCGCGGTCATCGTCTCCCCCGACGTGGCCGAGGCCCTGGAGGCCGAGGGTAGCGCCCGGCCGCCTTTCGCGCTGGTCGTCTGCAAACATCCCTATCTGCTTTACGCCCGCGTGGCGCAGTGGTTCGACGCCGCCCGCCGGCCCGAGCTGCCCGGCAGCACGCATCCGTCCGCGGTGGTGGCCGAAGACGCCGTCATCGAAGAGGGCGCGCGCATCGGCCCGCATTGCGTGGTCGAGGCCGGCGCCCGGATCGGCCGCGGCGCGGTGCTGGGCCCGGGTTGCGTCATCGGCGCCGGCTCGTCCGTGGGCCCGGGCAGCCTGCTGCATGCCCACGTCACCCTGTACGAAGGCGTCAAGGTGGGCGCGCGCGCCATCATCCACAGCGGCGCCGTGCTGGGCGCGGACGGCTTCGGCTTTGCGCCGGACCCGACGCTGGGCCAGGGCGCCTGGGGCAAGATTCCGCAGCTGGGCGGCGTGACCATCGGCGATGACGTCGAGATCGGCGCCAACACCACGGTCGACCGTGGCGCGCTGGAAGACACCATCGTGGCCGACGGCGTGAAGCTGGACAACCAGATCATGATCGGGCACAACTGCCGCATCGGCGCGCATACCGCGATGGCGGCCTGCGTCGGCGTGGCCGGCTCGACCACGATAGGCGAGCGCTGCACCATCGGCGGAGCCGCCATGCTGTCGGGCCACCTGACGCTGGGCGACGATGTCCATATTTCGGGCGGCACCGCGGTCACCTCCAGCATTTCGAAGCCCGGCCGCTATACCGGCGTGTTCCCGTATGCGGAGCACGGCGACTGGCAGCGCAACGCCGCCGTGATACAGCAGTTGGCGCAATTGCGCCGCCGCGTGCGGACGCTGGAAAAAGAGTAGGGCGCATCGCCGCCCCGGCGCGTCCGCGCCGCGAAATTATTTCACTTTGCAGGAAAGCACAGAAAAATGGAACTCGACATCAAGGGGATCATGGAGAGGTTGCCGCATCGTTACCCGATGCTGCTGATTGATCGCGTCGTCGAAATGGTGCCTGGCAAGTCCATCGTGGCCATCAAGAATGTCTCGATCAATGAACCGTTTTTCAACGGCCACTTTCCGCATCATCCGGTGATGCCCGGCGTGCTCATCGTCGAAGCCATGGCGCAGGCCGCGGCGCTGTTCTCGTTCACCGACGAGGACGGCGGGCTCAAGTGCGAAGGCGCCAAGACGGCGTACTACCTGGTCGGCATCGACGGCGCGCGGTTCCGCCGCCCCGTGGTGCCGGGCGACCAGCTGCGCATCGAGGCGCAGGCCGAGCGTTTGAGCCGCAGCATCTGTAAATACAATGCGCGCGCCACGGTGGATGGCCAGGAAGTCGCCTCGGCCAAGCTGATGTGCGCGATCCGCAGCCTGGAAGACTAAATGGCAGGAAACATTCACCCCACCGCCGTCGTCGATCCGGCGGCCAAGCTCGATCCTAGCGTGGTGGTCGGCGCCTATGCCACGATCGGTCCCGACGTGACCATCGGCGCGGGCACCGAAATCGGCCCGTACTGCATGGTGGACGGGGTGACGACCATCGGGCGCGACAACCGCTTCTACCGCTATTGTTCCATCGGCGGCATGCCGCAGGACAAGAAGTACAAGGGCGAGCCCACCCGCCTCGAGATCGGCGACCGCAACACGGTGCGCGAATTCGTCACGCTCAACACGGGCACCGTGCAGGACGGCGGCGTCACCACGCTGGGCGACGACAACTGGATCATGGCCTACGTGCACGTGGCGCACGACTGCCACATCGGCAGCAACACCATCCTGGCCAATTCGGTGCAGCTGGGCGGCCACGTCCATGTCGGCGACTGGGCCATCGTGGGCGGTCTGACCGGCGTGCACCAGTTCGCCCGCATCGGGGCGCACAGCATGACTGGCGGCAACAGCTCGCTGATGCAGGACACGCCGCCTTTCGTGCTGGCCGCCGGCAATCCGTGCCGGCCGGTAGGCGTGAACGTCGAGGGCCTGAAGCGCCGCGGTTTCACCGCCGCCCAGATCTCGGCGCTGCGCGACGCCTACAAGATCATCTACCGCCGCGGGCTGTCCCTGGACGCGGCGCGCGCCGAGCTGCGCGCCCGCCAGCAGGCCGAACCGGAAGTCGCCGAGCACCTGCAGACGATGCTCGACTTCCTGGACGTCGCCAGCCGCGGCATCATCCGGCCATGAGCTACCGGATCGGCATGGTGGCCGGCGAGCCTTCGGGCGACCTGCTGGCCGGCCGCATCATTGCCGGTCTGCAGGCCCGCGATGCCGGCGTGCGCTGCGAGGGCATAGGGGGGCCGCAGATGCAGGCCCGCGAATTCGACGCCTGGCATCCCATGCACGCGCTGACCGTGTTCGGCTACGTCGACGCGCTCAAGCGCCTGCCCAGCCTCCTGGGCACCTACCGCGACGTCAAGCGCCGCTGGCTGGCCGAGCCGCCCGCGGTCTTCGTCGGCATCGACGCGCCGGACTTCAACCTGCGCCTGGAGCACCAGCTGCGCCAGGCCGGCACGCCCACCGTGCATTTCGTCGGCCCGTCGATCTGGGCCTGGCGCTACGAACGCATCCACAAGATCCGCGAATCGGTGTCGCACATGCTGGTGCTGTTCCCGTTCGAGGAAGAGATCTACCGCAAGGAAGGCATTCCGGTCACTTACGTGGGCCATCCGCTGGCCGGCGCGGTGCCGATGAAACCCGACCGCGCCGCCGCGCGCGAGCGCCTGGGCATAGACCAGAACGCGCGCGTGCTGGCCATCCTGCCGGGCAGCCGCTCGTCCGAAATCCGCCTGTTGGCGCCGCGCTTCCTGCAGGCCGCGCAGCTGCTGCAGAAGAAGGACCCGGCCCTGCAATGCGTGGTGCCCATGGTCAACGACCAGCGGCGCGCCGAATTCCAGGCCATCCTGGCCCAGTATCCGGTGCCCGGGCTGCGCTGCGTGACCGCGCAGGATCTGCACGGCGAGGGCGGCGAACGCCAAGCGCCGGTGGCCTGGTCGGTCATGGAAGCCGCCACCGCGGTGCTGGTGGCCAGCGGCACGGCCACGCTGGAGACGGCGCTGTACAAGCGTCCCATGGTGATCTCCTACGTGCTGTCGCCCTGGATGCGGCGCATCATGGCCTGGAAATCCGGCCAGCAGCGGCCTTATCTGCCGTGGGTGGGTCTGCCCAACGTGCTGCTGCGCGATTTCGCCGTGCCCGAACTGCTGCAGGACGACGCCACGCCCGACAAGCTGGCCGAGGCCACCTGGACGGCCCTCAGCGACGAGGCGCTGGCGGCCCGCATCGAGGCCCGCTTCACGGCCTTGCATCAGGATTTGTTGCGCGATACGCCGGCGCTGGCCGCTCAGGCGATCCTGGAGGTGGCCGGTGGAGCAGCCTGATCTGTTCGCCGCGCCCGAGCAGCCGCCGCTGGTGACGGCCGGCGTCGACGAGGCCGGCCGCGGCCCGCTGGCTGGCGCCGTCTACGCCGCCGCCGTGATACTCGATCCCGCCCGCCCCATCGCCGGGCTGGCGGACTCCAAGGTGCTCAAGCCCGAGACGCGCGAGGCGCTGGCGCTGGAGATCCGCGAATGCGCGCTGGCCTGGTTCGTGGCCAGCGCCAGCGTCGCCGAAATCGACAGCCTGAACATCCTGCGCGCCACCATGCTGGCCATGCAGCGCGCGGTCCAGGGCCTGTCGGTGCTGCCGCAGCTGGCGCTGGTCGACGGCAACCAGGCGCCCAAGCTGGGCTGTACGGTGCAGACCGTCATCAAGGGCGACGCGCTGGTCCCGGCGATTTCGGCCGCCTCCATCCTGGCCAAGACCGCGCGCGACGCGGACCTGCTGCGGCTGCACGCGCTGTATCCCCAATATGCGTTCGACCAGCACAAGGGCTACGGCACGCCGCTGCACCTGCAGATGCTGCGCGAACACGGCCCCTGCGCCGAGCACCGCCGCAGCTTCGCGCCCATCAAGGCCTTCGGCCTGACGCCATGAAGCACATCAGTTCCCGCGACAACCCCGCGGTCAAGGCGCTGGCCAGGCTGGCCGGCACCGCCGGCAAGCGCGGCGCGCCCGTGCTGCTGGACGGCGTGCACCTGTGCCAGGCCTGGCTGCAGCACTACGGCGCGCCGGACCGGGCGGTGTTCGACGTCGAGCGCCTGTCGCAGCCCGACATCGCCGCGCTGGCCGCGGCCGTGCCCGAGGCCCGCTCGCTGGCCCTGGACGCGCGGCTGATGCAGTCGCTGGCCAGCGTCGAAAGCGGGCAGGGCGTGGCTTTCCTGGTCACGCCGCCGGCCGTCGAGCCGCCCGACGCCATCGCCGAGAATTGCGTGCTGTTCGACCGTATCCAGGACCCGGGCAACGTAGGCACCTTGCTGCGCACCTGCGCGGCGGCCGGCGTGAAGCGGGTGTTCCTGGCGACCGGCACGGCCGCGGCCTGGTCTCCCAAGGTGCTGCGCAGCGGCCAGGGCGCGCATTTCGCCCTGGCGATCCATGAACACGTCGATCTGGCCGCGCTGCTGCCGCGGCTGCGGGTGCCGCTGGTGGCCACCGCGCTGGAAGGCGCCCGGGACCTGTACGCCGGGCAACTGCCGGCGCGCTGCGCCTGGGTCTTCGGCCACGAGGGCCAGGGCGTGGCGCCGGCCCTGCTGGCCGCGGCCCGCCTCAAGCTGCGCATCCCGCACGACGAGGCCGCCGTGGAATCGCTCAACGTGGGTGCGGCGGCCGCCATCTGCCTGTTCGAGCAGCGCCGCCAGGCGCTGGCCGGCGGCGCGGGCTGAGCCGCGCCTGGGGTCCGGTCTCAGCCGCGGTCCAGCCCCACTTCCTGCAGCACCGTGGTCGCGATCTCCTCGATCGACTTGGTGGTGCTGGACAGCCACGAAATCCCCTCGCGGCGCATCATGCGCTCGGCCTCGGCCACTTCGTAGCGGCATTGCTCCAGCTGGGCGTAGCGGCTGTTGGGACGGCGTTCGTTGCGCACCTCGGCCAGCCGCTCGGGCTGGATCGACAGGCCGAACAGCTTGGCGCGGTGCGGCGTGATGGTCGAGGGCAGGGTGCCGCGCTCGAAATCGTCGGGCGTGAGCGGGAAATTGGCCGCCTTGATGGCGTATTGCATGGCCAGGTACAGGCTGGTAGGCGTCTTGCCGCAGCGCGATACGCCCACCAGGATCACGTCGGCCTGGTCCAGCTGGTTGACGAACTGGCCGTCGTCGTGCGCCAGGCTGAAGTTGATTGCATCGATCCGGTTGCGGTATTTTTCCGAATTGGCCAGCATGTGCGAGCGGCCGATGGAATGGCTGGATTTCAGGCCGAGGGCCTGCTCGATATGGCTGACGAAGGTGCCGAACAAGTCCAGGAACACGCCGTTCGCCTGGCGAACACGGGCCAGCATGTCCGGGTTGACCAGGGTGCTGAACACGATGGGCGGGACGCCCGCTTCCTGGGCGCTGCGGTCGATCCGCATGGCGACTTCTGCGGCTTTTTCCAGCGTGTCGACGAAGGGCAGCCGCACCGGCTTGAATTCGACGCCCTCGAATTGCGAAAGCACCGACTGGCTGAAGGTTTCTGCGGTGATGCCGGTGCTGTCGGAAACGATGTAAACCGTGCGTACGATCGAGGTAGATGTCATGTGTAAAAAATTCCAACCAGGCCGATGGCCGGATGTACTCGACCGAGTACAATCAGGCCCCTATAAGTCACCCCAAGGGCGGTCCAAGGCCAGTTTGGTCAGCGCGTAAAAACACGGCAGGGCAGGGTTGCCGCGTTCGCTTTCTACGCATTGACCAAACTCGCTTTCATTCCATTGTAAAAGGTGACTTCAATGTCGTATGTTGTTTTGTTCGAGCAGCTCCGCATGACGGACGTGGACTCGGTAGGAGGCAAGAACGCATCACTAGGCGAAATGATCAGTCAGCTGTCCGGCGCGGGCGTGCGCGTGCCGGGCGGCTTCGCCACGACCGCGGATGCCTTCCGCGACTTCCTCAAGGCTTCGGGCCTGGACAAGCGCATCGCTGAGCGCCTTAGCACGCTGAACCCCGAAGACGTCCGCGAGCTGGCCAACGCCGGCGCGCAGATCCGCCAATGGATCGTCGAAGCGCCGTTCTCGGCCGAATTCGAAAAGCAGATCCGCGACGCCTTCGCCAAGCTCGACGCCGACGGCAAGGGCTCGTTCGCCGTGCGTTCGTCCGCCACCGCCGAAGACCTGCCCGATGCGTCCTTCGCCGGCCAGCAGGAAACCTTCCTCAACGTGGTCGGCATCGATGACGTGCTGGACAAGATCCGCCACGTGTTCGCCTCGCTGTACAACGACCGCGCCATTTCCTATCGCGTGCACAAGGGCTATGCCCACGCCGACGTCGCGCTGTCGGCCGGCATCCAGCGCATGGTGCGCTCCGACAAGGGCAGCGCCGGCGTGATGTTCACCATCGACACCGAATCGGGCTTCCAGGACGTGGTGTTCATCACCTCGTCGTACGGCCTGGGCGAGACCGTGGTGCAGGGCGCCGTCAACCCCGACGAGTTCTACGTCTTCAAGCCCACGCTGGCCCAGGGCCATTTCCCCATCGTCGGCCGCCGCATCGGCTCCAAGCTCATCAAGATGGAGTTCGACCCCGAGCGTCCCGAAGGCCGCGCCGTGCGCACCGTCGACGTGCCGGTGTCCGAGCGCAACCGCTACTCGCTGACCGACGACGAGGTCAATGAACTGGCCCGCTACGCCGTCATCATCGAGAAGCACTACGGCCGCCCCATGGACATCGAATGGGGCCGCGACGGCGTCGACGGCAAGATCTACATCCTGCAGGCGCGTCCGGAAACCGTGAAGTCGCAACAGGGTGCCGCCGACGTGCAGCAGCGCTACCGCCTGAAGGCCACCGGCCAGGTCCTGATCACCGGCCGCGCGATCGGCCAGAAGATCGGTTCGGGTCCGGTGCGCGTGGTCGGCGACATCTCCGACATGGACAAGGTCCAGCCGGGCGACGTGCTGGTCACCGACATGACGGACCCCAACTGGGAGCCCGTGATGAAGCGCGCCTCCGCGATCGTGACCAACCGCGGCGGCCGCACCTGCCACGCGGCCATCATCGCGCGCGAGCTCGGCATTCCGGCCGTGGTCGGCTGCGGCAACGCGACCGACGTGCTGAAGGAAGGCCAGGCCGTGACCGTCTCCTGCGCCGAAGGCGACGAAGGCCGGATCTACGACGGCCTGATCGAGACCGAGGTCGAGGAAGTGCGCCGCGGCGAAATGCCCGCCATCGACCTGAAGATCATGATGAACGTGGGCAACCCGCAACTGGCCTTCGACTTCGCCCAGATCCCCAACGGCGGCGTCGGCCTGGCGCGCCTGGAATTCATCATCAACAACAACATCGGCATCCACCCGAAGGCGGTGCTGGACTACCCGAACGTCGACGGCGAACTGAAGAAGGCCGTGGAATCGGCGGCCCGCGGGCACGCCAGCCCGCGCGCGTTCTTCGTCGAGAAGATGGCCGAAGGCGTGGCCACCATCGCCGCGGCCTTCTATCCGAAGCCCGTCATCGTGCGCATGTCGGACTTCAAGTCCAACGAGTACCGCAAGCTGGTCGGCGGTTCGCGCTACGAGCCCGAGGAAGAGAACCCCATGCTGGGCTTCCGCGGCGCGTCGCGCTACATCGCCGACGACTTCGCCGAGTGCTTCCGCATGGAATGCGAGGCGCTCAAGAAAGTGCGCGACGAAATGGGCCTGACCAACGTCGAGATCATGGTGCCCTTCGTGCGCACGCTGGGACAGGCCGAGCGCGTGGTCAACCTGCTGGCCAAGCATGGCCTGGCCCGCGGCGAGAACGGCCTGAAGCTCATCATGATGTGCGAAGTCCCGTCCAACGCGATCCTGGCCGACGAGTTCCTGCAGTACTTCGACGGCTTTTCGATCGGCTCGAACGACATGACCCAGCTGACCCTGGGCCTGGACCGCGATTCCGGCATGGAACTGCTGGCCGCTGATTTCGACGAGCGCGACGACGCCGTGAAGTTCATGCTGCGCCGCGCGATCAAGGCCTGCCTGGCCGCCAACAAGTACGTGGGTATCTGCGGCCAGGGCCCCAGCGACCACCCCGACTTCGCGCAGTGGCTGAAGGACGAAGGCATCCTGTCGATGTCGCTCAACCCGGACACGGTTGTGGACACCTGGCAGCGCCTGGCCAAGAACTGATCGGATCGCCGGTTTGAGAAACCCCGCGTCCCCCTTTGGGGGGCGCGGGGTTTTTTTTGGATGCTGCCGGCTGAGGCTGAGCATGGATTTGCCCGCCGCGTGATCCCGGAACGGGTGTGGTTTTTTATTTGGCGATGCCTAGGAACACCGCCATGCAACGCTCGACTTCCAGCAGTGTGTCGGCCTCAATATGGCCAAAGACCCGTCCGAGCTTGTCGCGGCGCACCGTCACGGCCTTGTCCACCATGATTTGAGAAGCTTGTCGAAGGCCGTTCTGCGGGCTCGGCGTGACCGTGACGCGAAGCAGCGGGGCGTCGACCGTGCTGCTGGTTACGGGTAGCACGGTTACGCTTTCATGGGCGTTGAAGAGGTCGGACTGAACGATCAAAGCCGGACGGGGCTTGCCGAAGTCCCCCTGGATGGCGACCGGCACAAGATCTCCCCGGTGCATCAAGCCTTCCAGCCATCCAGATCGGATACGGCTTCGTCCAGAAAGCGCTGCGTGTCTGCGTCCTTGGCGTCGGCCGCGGCAGCCGCGATGGACTGACGCCGACATTCTTGCGCGAAATCGGGCCGCCGCGTGTCGGGCACCCAGATCTGGACGGGCCGCAGCCCGGCGGCGCGCAGCGCCGCGCGGCGCTTGTTGACGCGGGCGCTTGCATCGGTCGTCGGCATGATGATCTCCCTGTTGCCTGAAAGCATAGGGCCGGATCTGCGCGGCATGCAACACCGGGCTTCAGGGCAGGGCAAATATAGGTCGATTGGCTGCCCGCCTACGCCGCCTGCGCTTCGCGCGCGATCAGTTCGCGCTTGCGGTCTATGCCCCAGCGGTAGCCGGCCAGGGAGCCGTCGGTGCGCACCACGCGATGGCAGGGGATGGCCAGGGCGATGTTGTTGGTCGCGCAGGCGCGGGCCACGGCGCGCACGGCTTGCGGCGAGCCGATGCGCCGGGCGATGTCGGTGTAGGTGGCGGTTTCGCCCACGGGGATCTCGCGCAGCGCCTCCCACACGCGGCGCTGAAAGGCGGTGCCTCGCACGTCCAGCGGCAGGTCCAGCCCGCGCGAGGGGTCTTCGACGAAGCCCACGACGGCCGCCACCCAGCGTTCGAACTCGGCGTCGGCCCCGATCAGGCGCGCGGCCTTGAAGCGGTCCTGCAGGTTGCGCACCAGTTGTTCGGGATCGTCGTGCAGGGCGATTTCGCAGATGCCGGTATCGCTGGCGGCCACCAGCAGGGCGCCGAGCGCGCACTGCGCGACCGCGAAGCGGATGTCCACGCCCGCGCCGTTGTTGCGAAAGGCGGTGGGCGTCATGCCGAGGATGGCGGGCGCGGCTTCGTAGAAGCGGCCGCTGGAATTGAAGCCGGCCTCGTACATGGCGTCGGTGACGCTGGCGCTTTGCTCCAGCTGCCGGCGGGCGCGGCTGGCGCGCAGCGCCGTGGCGTAGGCCTTGGGGGTGACGCCGGTGGCCGCCTTGAATACGCGGTGGAAGTGAAAGCGGCTCATGCCGGCCTGTTCGGCCAGCGTGGCCAGGTCCGGCGGCTGCTCCGATTCGAGCGCGCGGCAGGCGCGCTCGATGGCGGCGGCGTGCTGGGTGCCCAGGGAGGCGGCTTGGTTCGCGGCTTGGTTCATCTGGAACTCCTGACGGATGCGCGGATCGCGCGCTTGAACGTATGGTCCCAAGACCCGCGCCGCGCCGCACTCCGGTTGTTGCGCGGACCGGCGCCTAGGCGTAGACCTCCAGGAAGCGGCGCAGCAACCCGCCGGCCACGGGCGTGGCGCGCACGTTGGCCGACAGGCCGGGCACGTCCAGGTTTTCGGCCGCATAGCGGCGGCCGAAACGCTCGAGGTGGGCGCGCACGAACTCGGGGCCGAATTCCGGGTGGAACTGGGTGGAGAACACGTTGCGGCCGATCCGGATCATCTGGTGGTCGTCCAGGTCCGAGCGCGCCAGCACGGCGGCGCCGGGCGGCGGTTGCAGCACGGTCTGCGCGTGCAGCATCTGGGCCGGGAAGGTGGAGGGCAGGCCGGCCAGCAGGCGGTCGCCGGCGGCCGGCGGCAGCAGTTCGACGGTCTGCGTGCCGACCTCGCGGCCGGCCGGGTTGTAGCCCACCTTGCCGCCTAGCGCATGGGCCAGCAGCTGGTGGCCGTAGCACACGCCGAACATGGGCAGTCCGGCCGTGGCGGCCGCGCGCAGCCAGGCGGCGGTGTCTTCGCTCCAGGGTTCCAGGTCGGTCACCATCGCGGGCGAGCCGGTGATGAGGGCGGCGCGGTAGCTGGCCGGCGCGCGCGGCTGCCGGCCTTCATGCACGGCCACGATTTCCATCGTGTCGGGGGTCAGGCCGGCGGCCTGCGCGAGCTGGTCGGCATAGCCGCCGAACTGGCTTTTGAGCGTGTCGTCCGGATCGCCGGTGTGCAGGATCAGGACGGGAAGAGAGGAAGGCATTGCGGCGGTCATTGGGCTTTGCGTAAGTGGTGCGGATCACGGGCCCCGCTGGGTCCGCGCCGCCAGCACACATCATAATCCAGCGCAATTGTTCCCGATGCCCGACGCCTCTGCCGTTACGTCTCGGAAATACGTACAATCCCGCGCAGGGACTCCTCCTTGGGGGCTCGTTCTTTTGGGCGTACGAAACTATGTGGATATGGCTGGGACTGGCCGCGCTGGCCCTGATCGGAGAATTGGCGACCGGAACGTTCTACTTGCTCCTGGTGGCCTTGGGGCTGGCGGCGGGCGGGGTGGCCGCATGGTTCGGCGCCGCCCTGCAATGGCAGCTGGTGGCCTGCGGCGTGGTGCTGCTGGCGGGCCTGCTGGTGCTGCGCAAGACCCGTGTGCTGAAGCAGCGCGGGCTGGACGCGGCGCGCAACGCCGACGTCAATCTGGATATCGGCCAGACGGTGGTGGTTGAGAGCTGGTCCGATAACGGCACGGCGCGCGTCTGGTACCGCGGCGCGCACTGGCAGGCCGAACTGGCCCGCGGCCAGGCGCCCCGGGCCGGCGAACAGATCATCACCGAAATGCGCGGCTCCATCCTGGTGCTGACCCCCAAGCACACCGGCGGGCCGGCCTGAGGCCGGCGCGGCATACGTACTTACAGAGAGAGGCTTTCGAATCATGATCGACACGTCCACCATCGTCCTCGTCGTCATCGTCGCGCTGGCGATACTGATCGTCATCAAGGCGATCGCCATCGTGCCCCAGCAGCACGCCTGGGTGGTCGAGCGCCTGGGCAAGTTCGACCGGGTCCTGTCGCCGGGCGCGGGCTTCGTGATCCCGTTCATCGAGCGCGTGTCGTACAAGCACTCGCTCAAGGAAATCCCGCTGGACGTGCCCAGCCAGATCTGCATCACGCGCGACAATACCCAGCTGCAGGTGGACGGCGTGCTGTACTTCCAGGTGACCGACCCGATGCGGGCGTCCTATGGTTCGTCGAACTATATTTCGGCCATCACGCAGCTGGCGCAGACCACGCTGCGTTCGGTCATCGGCAAGATGGAGCTGGACCGCACGTTCGAGGAGCGCGACGCGATCAACAGCAATATCGTGTCCTCGCTGGACGAGGCCGCGCTGAACTGGGGCGTGAAGGTGCTGCGCTACGAGATCAAGGACCTGACCCCGCCCAACGAGATCCTGCGCGCCATGCAGGCGCAGATCACCGCCGAGCGCGAAAAACGCGCGCTGATCGCGGCATCCGAGGGCCGCCGCCAGGAACAGATCAACATCGCCACCGGCGAGCGCGAGGCCGCGATCGCCCGCTCCGAGGGCGAGAAGCAGGCGCAGATCAACCAGGCGCAGGGCGAGGCCGCGGCGGTGCTGGCGATCGCCGAGGCCACCGCCAAGGCCATTACCCAGGTGGCCGGGGCGGTGCAGCAGCCCGGCGGCATGGAGGCCGTGAACCTCAAGGTGGCCGAGCGCTACGTGGAAGCGTTCGGCAACGTGGCCAAGGAAGGCAATACGCTGATTCTGCCGTCCAACCTGTCGGACGTGGGCGGCATGATCGCCTCGGCCATGACCATCGTGAAGTCCGCCAACCGCAACGGCTGAGAACCGCGCCTGCCGGCGCCCGGACGATGATCGCTCCCGTCAACCTGCTATTGGTGGCGGCGCTGGCGGGACTGCTGGCGCTGTGCGTGCTCGGCTCGCTGGCGCGCAGCGGCATGGCCGGCATCAAGCAAACCATAGGCAGCAGCCTGCTGACGCTGCTGGCGTTCGGCGCGTTCTCGCTGCAGGCCGTCGGCGGTCCCCTGTTCATCTCGGTGATCCTGGCCAACGCGGCCGTGGCCCTGGCGCTTTGCGCCTATTACGCGGGCCTGTGCCGGCTGGTCGGGCAACCGGTGCCCAGGCGCCGCATGGCGCTGGGCGCCGGCGCCACGCTGCTGGTGCTGGCCGCCTACACGTATATCGAGCCGCAGATCGGGGCCCGCATGGTGGCGATGTCGATCCTGATGGCGGGCTTCATGCTGGCCATCGCCGTGACGGTCGGACGCGGCATGCCGTCGAACCGGTCGCGCTACAGCTACCACTTCGTGCGCGTGGTCGCGCTGGCGTCCGCCCTGGTGTGCGCCGCGCGCGCCGTGGTGTACCTGCTGGACATCGCCGAGCCGCAGGCGCTGCTGGTGCCCACCGCCTGGAATATCGTGTTCATGACGCTGGGCGTGCTGACCATGCCTTGCCTGACGCTGGGCACCATCATGATCATCCACGACCGCATGCTGGCCGAGCGCGAGCAGGAGGCCAACACCGATTTCCTGACCGGGCTGATGTCGCGCAAGGCGTGGTGGCTGCAGGCCGAGCGCTATTGCGCGCAGGCGCTGCGCACGCGCCGTCCGCTGTCGCTGCTGTTGCTGGACATCGATCATTTCAAGCGCATCAACGACACGCGCGGCCATGCGGCCGGCGACGCCGTGCTGCGCCATTTCGGCCTGCTGGCCACGGCCACGCTGCGCACCGGCGATCACGTGGGCCGGGTCGGCGGAGAGGAGTTCGCGGTGCTGTTTCCCGACCTGCGCAGCGAGGCGGTGATGGAGGTGGCGGCGCGCCTGCTGGAATCGGTGCGGCGCACGCCGTGCGCGCACGGCGGCAGTTCGATTTCGTATACGTTCAGCGCCGGCGTGGCGGAATGGATGCCGGGCGAAGGCCTGCAGGCGTTCTTCGAGCGCGCCGACGGCAAGCTCTATGCCGCGAAGGCGGCGGGGCGCAACCGCATCGTGGGGCCGGCGGGCGAGGGCGAGCCGGCGCCGCTGCCCGCGGCCGCCTGAATCAGTCGTCCTTGCCGCGGCGCGGGGCGCGGGTGTCGTGCTTCATCATGCGCTCTTTCTCGCGCTGCCAGTCTTTTTCGCGCGCGGTGTCGCGCTTGTCGTAGAGCTTCTTGCCGCGGCCCAGCGCGAAATCGAGCTTGATGCGCCCGTTCTTGTAATGCAGGTTGAGCGGCACCAGCGTGTAGCCGCGCTGCTCGACCTTGCCGATCAGCTTGCTGATTTCCTCGGCCTTGAGCAGCAGCTTGCGCGTGCGCATGGCGTCGGGGTGGATGTGCGTGGAGGCCGTGGGCAGCGGACTGACGTGCATGCCCAAGAGGTAGAGCTCGCCGTCGCGCACGATGACATAGCTTTCCTTGAGCTGCACGCGGCCATCGCGGATCGCCTTGACTTCCCAGCCTTGCAGCACCAGGCCGGCCTCGTAGCGGTCTTCGATGAAATAGTCGTGCGTGGCCTTGCGATTGTCGATAATGCTCATAATGCCTTGGGGGCGCGTTTGGCCGACCGGGGTAGCCCTCGATTAGCCGGGGTGCCGGCGGTGCCGGTAAAATCCCGCCATTCTAGCCATTTGCGATAGCCGATGCACAAAGTACAACGATCCGTCCTGGTACCTTACAGCGCCGCCCAGATGTTCGACCTGGTCGCCGACGTGGAGAAGTACCCCGAGTTCATGCCCTGGTGCGGCGGCGCCGAGGTGCAGACGCGGGACGAGCATGGCATGCAGGCTTCCATCCTGATCAGCTTCGCGGGCATGAAGCAGCGCTTCACCACGCGCAATACCCATGCCTATCCCGACCGCATCGACCTGGAGCTGGTGGACGGTCCGTTCTCCAGCCTGGTGGGGCACTGGGTGTTCCAGCCGCTGGCCGACGACGCCTGCAAGGTGCTGTTCACGTTGGAATACGCGTTCTCGAACCGGGCGCTGGAGATGGTGGTGGGGCCGGTGTTCAACCGCATCGCCACCAGCTTCATCGATTCCTTCACCAAGCGCGCGCAGGCCAAGTATGGCGAATGAGCCGGCCGCCGCCTGTCTGAGCGTCAGCGTCAGCGTCTGCTACGCCTTGCCGGGCCACGTCTGGATGCGGGAGCTGCGCCTGCCGGCCGGCGCCACCGTGGCCGACGCGCTGGCGGCCAGCGGCTTCGCCGCGGCCTTTCCGGTGGTCCAGCCCTGGGAACGCGGCGTGGGCATCTTCGGCCGCGCCACCGAGCCCCAGGCCCGGCTGGCCGACGGCGACCGCGTCGAGATCTACCGCGGCCTGAGCTTCGATCCCAAGGAATCGCGCCGCCGCCGCGCCGAGCACCGGCGCGCCAAGACCGCCAGGAACGGACGCATCCGCCCGGCCGGCCTGCTGTAGGGAACGGCGGCCGGCGCCCTGAAGCGCAAGTTAGCGTTGCTACGGACTTACGTTTACGTTAACGTCATGTCAAAATCGACATACCGGGGCCGGCGCCGCCAGCAATGCCGGCAGACAATACCGACTACAGGAGACAGGCTGTGGATTTGGAACTGAGCGACGAACAGCGGGCCTTCGCGCAGGCCGCGCGCGATTACGCGGAGGGCGAACTCGCCCCCAACGCGGCGCGCTGGGACGCCGAGGGCATCTTCCCGCGCGAGGCCTTCGCCCGGGCCGGCGAAATGGGCTTTTGCGCGATCTACGCCAGCGAGGACATCGGCGGCCTGGGGCTGCCGCGCCTGGACGCCACGCTCGTGTTCGAGGAAATGGCGGCGGTCGACCCGTCCACCACGGCCTTCCTGACCATACACAACATGGCCACCTGGATGGTGGGCAACTGGGGCCAGCCGGCCCTGCGCGAGGCCTGGGGGCCGCTGCTGGCCAGCGGCCAGAAGCTCGCCTCGTACTGCCTGACCGAACCCGGCGCGGGCTCGGACGCCGCGTCGCTGTCGACCCGCGCCCAGCGCCAGGGGGATGACTACATCGTCAACGGCGCCAAGGCCTTCATTTCCGGCGGCGGCGACACCGACCTGCTGGTGGTGATGGCGCGCACCGGCGGCGAGGGCGCCGGCGGCATCAGCTCCTTCGCCATCCCCGCCGACAGCGAGGGCATCAGCTACGGGCGCAAGGAAGAAAAAATGGGCTGGAACAGCCAGTCCACGCGTCCCATCACGTTCGAGAACGTGCGCGTGCCGGCCGCCAACATGCTGGGCCAGGAGGGCGACGGCTTCAAGATCGCCATGAAGGGCCTGGACGGCGGGCGCATCAACATCGGCACCTGCTCGGTGGGCGCAGCCCAGGGCGCGCTGGACGCCGCCCGCCGCTACATGGACGAGCGCCGCCAGTTCAACCGCCGCCTGGCCGAATTCCAGGCGCTGCAGTTCAAGCTGGCCGACATGGCCACGCACCTGGTGGCGGCCCGCCAGATGGTGCGCCTGGCCGCATGCAAGCTGGACGCGGGCGCGCCCGATGCGGCCACCTACTGCGCCATGGCCAAGCGGTTCGCCACCGACATGGGCTTCCAGATCTGCCTGGACGCGCAGCAGATCCATGGCGGCTACGGATACCTGCGGGACTATCCCTTGGAGCGTCTGGTGCGCGATACTCGCGTTCATCAGATTCTGGAAGGGACCAACGAGATCATGCGCGTGATCGTCGCCCGCCAATTGTTGGAAAAAGGAGCCGACATAAGATGAACGCACCGGTGCTGTTCGAAGAAAAAACCGCTGCCAATGGAACGCGTTTCGGGATCGCGACACTGAATTCGCCGCAGACCCTCAACGGCCTGTCGCTGGAGATGGTGGATGCGCTGGCCGCGCAGCTCGATGCCTGGGCCAATGATCCGGGCGTGGTCCTGGTGGTGCTGCAGGGCGCCGGCGAAAAGGCCTTCTGCGCCGGCGGCGACCTGCACGGGCTGTACCGCAGCATGCGCGAGAACGCGGGCCGGCCCGGTTCCGACAACGCCTACGCGCG
The DNA here is from genome assembly GCF_057359325.1 of Achromobacter sp. MUI-25009338. Lineage (NCBI taxonomy): Bacteria > Pseudomonadati > Pseudomonadota > Betaproteobacteria > Burkholderiales > Alcaligenaceae > Achromobacter > Achromobacter sp. MUI-25009338. The sequence continues at coordinate 3,191,567 of NZ_CM170627.1, read as the reverse complement.
GCGCTTCTTCGAGCACGAGTACCGGCTTGACTACCGCATCCACACGTACCCCAAGCCGGTGCTGTGCTGGGGCCACGGCATCGTCATGGGCGGCGGCATCGGCCTGATGATGGGCGCCAGCCACCGCGTGGTCAGCGAGACCTCGCGGCTGGCGATGCCGGAAGTCACCATCGGCCTGTTCCCGGACGTGGGCGGCAGCTGGCTGCTGAACCGCATGCCGGGGCGCACCGGCCTGTTCCTGGCGCTGACCGGCGCCAACATGAACACGTCCGACGCTTTTTTCGCGGGGCTGGCGGACTTCCGCCTGAACCACGCCGACTGGCCCAGGCTGCTGGAATCGCTGCAGGAACAGCCCTGGGCCGGCGCGGCCGACGACGGCCTGGCGCCGCGCTCCATCAACGACGGCCTGCTGCGCCGCGCGCTGGCCGCGCTGGAGCCGCAGACCCCGCTCGAACCGGGCCCGCTGCGCCAGCATTCGTTCCTGATCAACAGCCTGTGCAGCGGCAACCGGCTCGACGACATCCACGAGGAGCTGGCCGCGCTGAAAGACCACGAGGACCCGTGGCTGGCGCGCGCCGCGGCGACGATGCTGGCGGGCTCGCCGGGCTCGGTGCGCCTGTCGTTCGCGCTGCAGCAGCGCATGCGGGCGCGTTCGCTGGAAGACGTGCTGCGCGCCGAATACATCGCGGCGCTGGCCTGCACCGCGCACGGCGATTTCGCCGAAGGCATACGCGCGCTGCTGATCGACAAGGACAAGAAGCCGCGCTGGAATCCGGCCACGCTGCAGGAGGCCAGCGAGGCCTGGGTCGAGAAGTTCTTCGAAGACCCCTGGCCCGAAGGCGAGCCGCATCCGCTGGCGGACCTGGGACAGCAAGGGCGCTAGTCGCGTCCCGTCCCGGCGCCGGCCGGCCCGCCGCGCAGCACACGATGATTTCACACCTATAGCAGCAGCAACAGGAGACAAGACATCATGAGCAGTATCGCGTTTATCGGATTGGGCAATATGGGCGCGCCCATGGCATTGAACCTGGTCAAGGCCGGCCACAGCCTGACGGTCTTCGACCTGGTGCCGGCGGCCGTCAAGGCGCTGACCGACGCCGGCGCCAAGGCCGCCGCTTCCGCCGCCGAGGCGGTGCAGGGCGCCGAGGTGGTGATCTCGATGCTGCCGGCCAGCAAGCACGTCGAAGGGCTGTATCTGGACGGCGACCTGCTGGGCAAGATTTCCTCCAGCGCGCTGGTCATCGAATGCAGCACCATCGCGCCGGACTCGGCGCGCAAGGTGGCCCAGGCCGCCGAGGCGCGCGGCGTGGCGATGATCGACGCGCCGGTGTCCGGCGGCACCGGCGGGGCGGCCGCGGGCACGCTGACCTTCATCGTCGGCGGCCAGGCCGCGGCGCTGGAGCGCGCCCGTCCGATCCTGGAGAAGATGGGCAAGAACATCTTCCACGCGGGTCCGGCGGGCGCCGGCCAGGTGGCCAAGATCTGCAACAACATGCTGTTGGGCATCCTGATGGCCGGCACGTCCGAAGCGCTGGCGCTGGGCGTGGCCAACGGGCTGGACCCGAAGGTGCTGTCGGACATCATCGCCAAGAGCTCGGGCCGCAACTGGGCCACCGAGCTCTACAACCCCTGGCCCGGCGTGATGGATCACGCCCCGGCGTCCAAGGGCTATGCCGGCGGCTTCGGCGTGGACCTGATGCTCAAGGACCTGGGCCTGGCGGCCGAGGCGGCGCTGTCGGCGCGCGCCTCGATCCCGCTGGGCGAACTGGCGCGCAACCTGTATTCGCTGCACAGCGCCGGCGGCTCGGGCCGGCTGGACTTCTCCAGCATCGTCAACCTGCTCAAGCGCGAGCCGGACTGACATGGCGCAGCCCCAGGCATCGGACTGCCCGGCCTCGCGGGTCCAGGCCAGCTTCGCCCGGCAGAGCATCATGGCGCTGCTGGGCGCGGACCTGGACGTGGTGGAGCCGGGGCGGGTCGACATCGTCCTGCCGTACCGGGCCGATCTGTGCCAGCAGAACGGCTTCCTGCACGCGGGCATTTCCACCACCATCGCCGACAGCGCCGGCGGCTACGCCGCCTACACGCTGTTCGAACCCGGCGAGGACGTGCTGACCTCGGAGTTCAAGATGAACTTCCTGGCGCCCGCCAAGGGCGATCGCTACGTGGCCAGCGGCCGCGTGGTCAAGCCCGGCAAGCGCCTGTCGATCTGCCAGGTCGAGGTGCATGCCTACGAAGGCGAGCAGGCCACGCTTTGCGTGATAGGCTTGCTTACCGCGGTGCGCGTGACGCCGCGCTGAATCCTGCTTGCGGCGGACCCGTCCACACGAGGGCCGCCGCAAGGTTTGTCGCGCGTAGCATGGGTATCTGGCAATGCCTCCTAGAGAACATCATCGGATTTTCCGCGCCAACTGGCTGCGCGCCGCGGTGCTGGGCGCCAACGACGGCATCGTTTCCACGGCCAGCCTGATCTCCGGCGTCGCGGCCGCGCAGGCCTCGCACGGCGCCATCCTGACTTCCGGGCTGGCCGGCCTGGTGGCCGGGGCGCTGTCCATGGCCGCCGGTGAATACGTGTCGGTGCGGTCCCAGGCCGACACCGAGGCCGCCGACCTGCGGCTGGAGCAGCGCTCGCTCAAGCGCAATTCCAGCGAGGAACTGGCCGAACTGATCGATATCTATGTCTCGCGCGGGCTGACCCGCGACCTGGCGGCGCAGGTGGCCGGCCAGCTGACCAGCCACGACGCGCTCGACGCGCACGCGCGCGACGAACTGGGGATCTCCGTGCACAACCGCGCGCGGCCGGTGCAGGCCGCGGTGGCTTCGGCCGTGTCGTTCGCCGGCGGCGCGGCGCTGCCGCTGGTGGTGGCGGCGGTGGCGCCCCTGCCGCAGCTGGTGGGCTGGGTCATAGGCGCGTCGGTGGCCTGTCTGGCCGGATTGGGGGCGCTGGCCGCCGGCGCCGGGGGCGCGCCCAAGGGACCGGCCGCGCTGCGGGTGACGATCCTGGGCGCCCTGGCGATGGCGGCGACCGCGGGGGTCGGCGCGCTGTTCGGCGTGGCGGTCTAGGGCGTGATGGAATAAGGCAGGTCGGCGGGCGCGATGCGCGGGCCGTCGGCCGCGCCCAGGCGCAGGTCGCCTTGCGGCAGCGCCGCCAGCGTGGTTTCGAACAGCACCGAGACCACGCCCTGCGCGCTGGCGGCATCGACGATGCGGCCGGTGGGCTCGCCGGGCTGGCTGGCGTCGTAGACGTCCTGGCCGGCCAGCGACGCGCCCTCGGCGCCGGCGACGGTGCCGTACGCCATGCGCCGCTTGACCGTGCCGCGGTAATGGCTGCGCGCCACCACTTCCTGGCCGGGATAACAGCCCTTGGTGAAACTGACGCCTTCGATCAGGTCCAGGTTGACCGTCTGCGGAATGAAAACGTCCTGCGTGGCGGCGGTGATCCACGGGATGCCCGCGGCCAGGTCGGCGGCATGCCATTGCGCGGCCGGCGCCAGTCCGAGGACCTCGGCCAGCGCGCCCGACTGCTGCAGCTGCTCGTCAGAGGCGATCCACCACCAGCGCAGCCGCGCGTCGGCCGAGGGCGCGGCGATCCAGGTGCCGGAGGGGAGTTCCGCGCGCTGCCACGGCGTGCGCGGCAGCGCGCCGGCGGCGGCTTCCAGCGCGGCGGCCTGTTCGGCCGTGGCCAGCACGCCGGCCACGGACAGCGGCGCGGGCGCCAGCTTGACCTTGGCGCGCAGCACGAACATCGACAGGCGCTTGAGGAGGGCCTGGGCCAGGTCCCGGCGCACCAGGCCATAGAGCCGGGGGGCGTCGTCGGTTTGCGCGGCGGGCGCCAGCCACATCACCAGCGTGGCCAGCAACCGGCCCTTGGCCGTGCAGTAGCCGGCCAGGCGGGCGGCGTCGGCGGGCAGGCCGGTGACGTCCTGGGTCAGCTGGCCGTGCAGGAAGGTGAGGGCGTCGGCGCCGGAGGCGGCGAAGACCTGGAAATCATCGAGCGGCGCGCATTGCGCGCAACCTTCGGCGCGCGCGGGAATCGAAGAATAGAAAGCATGCATGGCGGCGGCGTTATCGCATCATCAAAGTGCAGATGATAGCCGCCTTCCCCTCGGGGCAGGGCCATGCCCGCGCCGCGCGCAGGGACGGACGGCGCGCTCCGGCCCCGCTTTTGGCGCGACAGGGCCGCGCGATCAATTAAACTTCCGGGACTTATGAAGAAGCGACTCTTTTTTTACGTCTTGTGGTTCTTCCTGCTGGTCGTGCTGGCCGCCGCGGGCGCGGTCGGCTCGGCCTGGTACTGGATGCACCGCCCCATCGCGCTGGCGGCCGACAAGATCGATTTCGTGGTGGACCCGGGCAGCAGCCCGCGCACCGTCGCGCGCACGCTGAACCAGGCCGGCGTGCCGGTGTGGGAGCCGGGTTTCGTCTGGATGGCGCGGCTGTCCGAACTGGACAAGCAGATGAAGGCCGGCGGCTACCAGGCCCATAATGGCGACTCGCCGTGGCGCCTGCTGCAGCGCCTGGCCCGCGGCGACATGACGCAGCGCCAGATCACCTTCGTGGAAGGTTGGACCTATCGCCAGATCCGCCAGGCGCTGCGCGCCAATCCCGACGTCAAACAGACGCTGGACGGCGTCTCCGACGAGGCGCTGATGGAGCGCCTGGGCTCTTCCATCAAGCATCCGGAAGGGCTGTTCTTCCCCGACACCTACATCTTCACGCCGGGCAGCACCGACTTCGACCTGCTGCGCCGCGCGTACGAGGAAGGCCAGCGCATCCTGCAGGACACCTGGGCCCAGCGCCAGCCCGACCTGCCGGTCAAGACCGCCTACGAGGCGCTGGTGCTGGCCTCCATCGTCGAAAAGGAAACCGGCCACGGTCCGGACCGCCGCCGCGTGGCCGGCGTGTTCACCAACCGCCTGAAGGTCGGAATGCTGCTGCAGACCGATCCCACCGTGATCTACGGCATGGGCGAGGCCTACCAGGGCCGCATCCGCAAGCGCGACCTGCAGACCGACACGCCGTGGAACACCTATACGCGCCCGGGCCTGCCGCCCACGCCCATCGCGGCGGCCGGCCGGGCGGCGCTGCTGGCCGCGGTGCAGCCCGAGCAGCACAAATTCCTGTACTTCGTGTCGCGCGGCAACGGGACCAGCGAATTCTCGGCCAGCCTGTCCGAGCACAACCGCAATGTCTCGCGCTACGTCCTGGGCCAGGGCCGCAATGCCGCGCCCGGCCCCGAACCGGCCGCGCCGGCCGCGCCGGCCGCGCAGCAAGCCGCACAACCCCCCGCACCAGAACCCGAACAAGGACCAGACCAATGACCTCGCGTGGACGCTTCATTACGCTGGAGGGCGTCGACGGCGCGGGCAAGAGCACGCATACCGTCTGGATCGCCGACTTCCTGCGCGCGCAGGGCCTGGAGGTGGTGTCCACGCGCGAACCGGGCGGCACGCCGCTGGGCGAGAAGCTGCGCGCCTTGCTGCTGGCCGATCCCATGGGGCTGGACACCGAGACCCTGCTGATGTTCGCGGCCCGCTGCGAGCACCTGCGCCAGGTGATCGAGCCGGCGCTGGCGCGCGGGGCCTGGGTCGTGTGCGACCGCTACACCGACGCCAGCTACGCCTACCAGGGCGGCGGGCGCGGCCTGGGCGCCGGGCGCGTGGCCGCGCTGGAAGACTGGATGCAGGCGGGCCGGCCCGACCGCACCTGGCTGTTCGACGTGCCGCTGGAAGTGGCGCGGGCGCGGCTGGCCGACTCGCGCGAGCCGGACCGTTTCGAGCGCGAGGGCGCGGCCTTTTTCGAACGCACCCGCGCGGCCTACCATGCGCGCGCGGCCGCCGAACCGGACCGCATCCGCATCGTCGATTCGACCCGCCCGATCGCCGAGGTGCGCGCCCGGCTCGAGGCCGGGCTGCGCGAACTGCTGGAGCAGGCGGCATGAACGCCGCCCGCAACGCTCAGGACGCGGCCGCGCAGGGCGGCGACGGCGCGGTCTCCAACGCGCCGCAGTTCCTGCCGTGGCAGATGGACACGGCGCGCGCCTGGCTGGGCAACCGCGACCGTTTCGCCCATGCCTGGCTGGTGCATGGCCTGGCCGGCATCGGCAAGCTGGACTTCGCGGTGGCCGCGGCCGCCAGCCTGCTGTGCGAGGCGCCCGAGCACGGCCTGGCCTGCGGACGCTGCGCCGCGTGCGCCTGGTTCGCCAGCGGCAACCATCCCGACCTGCGCCGCATCCGGCCCGAGGCCATCGCGCTGGAGGAGGGTGCCGACGCCGCCGAGCCCGCCGAAGACGCGGAGCCGGCCGCCGGCGCCAGCAAGCGCGCGCCGTCCAAGGAAATCCGCATCGACCAGATCCGCTCGCTGGAGTCCTGGTTCAACACCGCCACGCACCGCGGCGGCTGGCGCGTGGCGCTGCTGTATCCGGCCCACGCGCTCAACGTGGTGTCGTCCAACGCCTTGCTCAAGGTGCTGGAAGAGCCGCCGCCGCACACGGTTTTCCTGCTCGTGGCCGACGCGCCGGACCGCCTGCTGCCCACGCTGGTGTCGCGCTGCCGGCGTCTGCCGCTGCCGGCGCCCGATCCGGATACGGCCCTGCAATGGCTGCGCGGGCAGAACGTCGAGCCGGCGCGCGAATGGCTGGCGGCCGCCGGCGGCGCCCCGCTGGCCGCGCTGCGCCTGGCGCAGTCGGGCGCCACCGCCTGCCCGGCCTGGCTGGGGCAGCTGGTCGCGCCGCTGGCCAGCGGCCAGGCGCCCGACGTGGGCACCCTGGCCGAGTCCCTGGAGAAGGTGGCGGCCAGCGAATGGATCGACGCCTTGCAGCGCCTGTACACCGACCTGATGCTGGCCGGCGCGGGCGCGCCCGCCCGGTATTTCCCGTCGCTGGCCGAGGGCGTCGCGCAGGTCGCAAAACGCATGAACCCGGTCAAGGTGGCCGAGGGCGCGCGCTGGCTCACGCGTCAGCGCGCCCTGGCCACCCATCCCTTGAACGCCAAGCTGTTCGCCCACGCCGCCCTGCAGCGCGTGGTGCTATCCTGCCAGGCGTAAGCCCTTGATCCGGCGGCGCTTTGCCCGGCTGCGGGCGGGGCGCCGCGGTCCTTTATCCGATTCACCATGTACGTCGATTCTCACTGCCATCTGAACTTTCCGGAGCTCGCCGCCGATCTGCCCGCCATCCTCGAGCGCATGGCCGCCAACCAGGTGACCCATGCGCTGGTCGTCAGCGTCAACATGCCCGAATGGCCCTCGCTGATGTCGCTGGTCGAACCGCAGCCCAATCTGTGGGCCTCGGTGGGCGTGCATCCCGATTACGAAGACACGCCGGACCCGTCCGTGGACGAACTGGTGCGCCTGTCGGCAAATCCCAAGGTCGTGGCCATCGGCGAGACCGGGCTCGACTACTACCGCCTGTCGGAGCCGCTGGACTGGCAGCGCGAGCGTTTCCGCTGCCATATCCGGGCCGCGCGCGAGACCGGCCTGCCGCTCATCGTGCATACCCGGGCCTCGGCCGAGGACACGGTGCGCGTGCTGCGCGAAGAGCAGGCGGCCGAGGTGGGCGGGGTGATGCACTGCTTCACCGAGAACTGGCAAGTGGCCCAGGCCGCGCTGGACCAGAACTTCTATATTTCGCTGTCGGGCATCGTCACGTTCAAGAACGCCCAGGTGGTGCATGAAGTTGCCGCCAAGGTGCCGCTGGACCGCCTGCTGATCGAAACCGATTCGCCGTACCTGGCGCCGGTGCCGTACCGCGGCAAGCTCAACGATCCGTCCAAGGTCATTCACGTGGCCGAGAAGATCGCGGACCTGCGAGGCATACCGGTGGCCGAGGTGGCGCGTGCATCGACCGATAATTTCTTCCGTCTTTTCAATAAGATAAAGAAATAATTGAATCTATTTTATTTAAAGTAAATTCTAGGATATCCATGGCTATCAGTGTCGCTTCCGCTCATCGGACCGTGTTGACGTGCAGCCGCGCCGCGCTGCTGGCGCTGGCGCTCGGGCTGGCCGCGCCGGGTGCGCAGGCGGCCAATCCCGGCGACTGGTGGGTCTATGTCGCCAACGACTATCCCGACGATATCCGCGACCTGCTCAAGCAGGGCGCCGATCCCAACGTGCGCTACAAGAACGGCCAGCCGGCGCTGATGCGCGCGGTAGTCGACGGCGCCTGGAAGGTGTTCGACGTGCTGGCGGCCGACAAGCGCACCGACGTGAACGCGGAGAACCCCGCGGGCGAGACGCCGCTGATGTACCTGGCCATCGTCGGGCAGACCGACCGGGCCAAAAAGCTCATCGCGCGCGGCGCCAAGGTCAACCGCCTGGGCTGGACGCCGCTGCATTACGCGGCCTCCAAGGGTCAGATGGAGATGGCGCGCCTGCTGCTGGCGCAGCACGCCATGCCCAACGCGCCCGCGCCCAACGGCGAGACGCCGCTGATGATGGCCGCGCTGTCGGGCCGCAGGCCCATGGTCGAGCTGCTGCTGAAATCCGGCGCCGACGTGGGCACCCGCGACACCAAGGGCCAGACCGCGGCCGACTGGGCCCGTACCGGCAAATCCACCGCGCTGGCCGCGCAGCTGGACAAGCTGATCGCGCAGCAGGACGAAGCCCGCAGCAGGCGCCGCGCGGGGGTGGAGGCCGCGCCTGCCGCCGAGGCTCCAGCCGCGCCCGCGCCCGCGCCGGCGGCCGAAGCGCAGGCTCCCGCGGCATCGTCGGGCGCCGTCCAAGGCGTCTCGGGCCTGAAGCTGAACAATTACGACGAGCCCGCAGCGCCTTGACGCCGCGTCGCCGGGAGCGCGAGACATGACGACCGGAGAATTCGACAAAAGCCTGTGGAAGGCGCGCGACGACAGCGCCGAACAGGGCGATACGCGGCGCCTGGCGCACATCGTGGCGCCGGCCGCCGGGCAGGAAGTCCGCGACGGCGAAGCGGTGCTGCTGGGCTTTGCCTGCGACGCCGGCGTGGCGCGCAACCAGGGCCGCGTCGGCGCCGCCGGCGGGCCGGCCGGCATCCGCAAGTTCCTGGCCGGGCTGCCCGCGCACGGGCTGGCGCGCCTGCTGGACGCCGGCGACGTGGTGTGCAAGGGCGACCGCCTGGAAGAGGCCCAGGAGCGTCTGGGTCTGCGCGTGGCGGAGCTGCTGGGGCAGGGGGCGCGTCCGGTGGTGCTGGGCGGCGGCCACGAGATCGCCTGGGGCAGCTTCCAGGGCCTGGCCCGCTGGCTGCAGGCGCGCGCCGATGCCGGCCCGGTGCTGGTGCTGAACCTGGACGCGCATTTCGACCTGCGCACCGGACGGCCGGGCAGTTCGGGCACGCCTTTCGACCAGATCCTGCGCGACTGCGAGGCGCGCGGCCAGTCGCTGCAATACGCCTGCCTGGGCGTTTCGCGGCTGGCCAACACGCCGGCGCTGTATGCCCGGGCCGCCGAGACCGGGGCCTTCTGGGTCGAGGACCGCGAGATGCAGGAGCGGCACCTGGAGGCCAGGCTGGCCGACGTGGACGGCCTGCTGCGCGGGGCTGCCCACGTCTACCTGACCATAGACCTGGACGTGCTGCCGGCCGCCGTCATGCCGGGCGTCTCCGCGCCCGCGCCCTATGGCGTGCCGCTGCCGGTGGTCGAGGAAATCGCGCTGCGGGTCAAGGCCAGCGGCAAGCTGCGCCTGGCCGACATGGCCGAATACAACCCGGCCTTCGACATCGACGGCCACGGCGCGCGCGCGGCCGCGCGGCTGGCCTGGCAGCTGCTTGCGGCCTGACGGCCGGGCGGGCTCGCTTCGGGAGGCGGCTTTCTTTCGGGAAAGCCGCCTTTTTGCATTGGCGCCCCGGGGTCGCGGCGGGCAGGGCATCGGGCTGGACGGGCGCAGTGCGGCGGCTTAGGATAGGACCAGATCAGGTCCGGGCTTGCGACCCGTTCGACATCCGCAACACAAATATGTCCCCATTAAATATTTTTCATATTAAATTGGGGACGCTATATTTTTCGTGGATAAAATGGCGCAACTCAGTCAGGAGAGCATGCTCATGTCTCAAACTCCCACCCACGCCTTGCCGTCGTACCTGAATGCCGATGACCTCGGCCCCTGGGGTAATTACCTGCAACAAGTCGATCGGGTCACCCCGTATCTCGGTTCTCTGGCGCGGTGGGTCGAAACCCTGAAGCGCCCGAAGCGTTCGCTGATCGTCGACGTGCCCATCGAGCTCGACAACGGCAGCGTCGCCCACTTCGAGGGCTATCGCGTCCAGCACAACACCTCGCGCGGCCCGGGCAAGGGTGGCGTGCGTTTCCACCAGGACGTGACGCTGTCCGAGGTGATGGCGCTGGCGGCCTGGATGTCGATCAAGAACGCCGCGGTCAACCTGCCGTACGGCGGCGCCAAGGGCGGCGTGCGCGTCGATCCGCGCAAACTGTCGCAATCCGAGCTCGAGCGCATCACGCGCCGCTACACCTCCGAGATCGGCGTCATCATCGGGCCGTCCAAGGACATTCCCGCGCCCGACGTGAACACCAACGCCCAGACCATGGCCTGGATGATGGACACGTACTCCATGAACGAAGGCGCCACCGCCACCGGCGTGGTCACCGGCAAGCCGATCGCGCTGGGCGGCAGCCTGGGCCGGGTCGAAGCCACGGGCCGCGGCGTGTTCGTGGTGGGCTGCGAAGCCGCCCGCGACCTGAACATCGACGTCTCCAAGGCGCGCGTGGTGGTGCAGGGCTTCGGCAACGTGGGCGGCACCGCCGCCCGCCTGTTCCATGAAGCCGGCGCCAAGGTCATCGCCGCGCAGGACCACACCGGCACGGTGCACAACGCCGAAGGCCTGGACGTGCACAAGCTGCTGTCGCACGTGTCGCAGCACGGCGGCGTGGGCGGCTTCTCCGGCGGCCAGGCCATGGACAAGGACGAATTCTGGACGCTGGAAACCGAATTCCTGATCCCGGCCGCCCTGGAAAGCCAGATCACCGCCGAAAACGCGCCCAAGGTGCGCGCCAAGATCGTGGTCGAAGGCGCCAACGGCCCGACCACGCCGGAGGCCGACGACATCCTGGCCGAACATGGCGTGTACGTGGTGCCGGACGTGCTGGCCAACGCCGGCGGCGTGACCGTCAGCTACTTCGAATGGGTGCAGGACTTCTCCAGCTTCTTCTGGAGCGAGGACGAGATCAACCTGCGTCTCGAACGCATCATGCGCGAGGCCTACGCGGCCGTGTCGCAGGTGGCGCGCGAGCACAAGGTCACGCTGCGCACGGCGGCGTTCATCGTCGCCTGCACGCGCATCCTGCAGGCGCGCCAGGTGCGCGGCCTCTATCCCTGATACCGGCTTCGGCGGTGCGTCCCCGGACGCGCCCCGAGGAGGCAAGGAGACAAACCCGATCGCCCCGCAAGGGGCGATTTTCATTGCGGCATGCACGTCCGCGTTGCAGCCATGTGTACGGGCCCCATTTTTTTGGCGGTGTGGGCTGCCGGCCACAATATGTCCCGATTTGTGTCGCTCAGGGCAAATCCGGGCTTGCGCATAACGAATTGACACATTGCGTCCCTAGAATTCGCTGCAACCATGTGCCGGGGACGTCGCCCGCGATGCGAAGCAACCAGCTCATGGTCTGTTCAATCAACGGGAATTTGCAATGAAAAAGACTTTGTTCGCCGCCGCCATCCTGGGCGCGTTCGGCGCAACGGCACAGGCGGAAACCTCGGTGACGTTGTACGGCCTGATCGACACGGGCCTGGGCTACCAGCGCATCAAGGGCGAGAACTACCACGAATCCAAGGTCGGCATGGTCAACGGCGTGTCCAGCGGCTCGCGCTGGGGCCTGCGCGGCAGCGAAGACCTGGGCGACGGCCTGCGCGCCGTGTTCACGCTGGAAAGCGGCTTCAACTCGGGCAACGGCCTGTCGGGCCAGAGCGGCCGCCTGTTCGGCCGCCAGGCCACCATCGGCCTGCAAAGCGATTCGTGGGGCAAGCTGGAACTGGGCCGCCAGACCAACATCGCTTCGAAGTACTTCGGCGCGATCGATCCGTTCGGCGCCAGCTACGGCCAGGCCAACGTGGGCGTGGCCTTCAGCGCCGCCAACACGGTCCGCTACGACAACATGGTGCAGTACTCGACCCCGTCGTTCAGCGGCCTGCAGTTCGGCGTCGGCTACTCGTTCAACGCCTCGGACACGACCAGCGCCCAGACCGGTTTCAAGACCGCCGACAACACGCGCGCCATCACCACCGGCCTGCGCTACGTCAGCGGCCCGCTGAACCTGGCCGTGACCTACGACCAGCTCAATCCGGCCAACCAGCTGAACACCGACGCCACGCCGAAGTCGTGGATCGTGGGCGGCTCGTATGACTTCGAAGTGCTGAAGCTGGCGCTGGCCTACGGCCAGACGCGCGACGGCTGGTTCACCGGCCAGGGCATCAACGCCTTCGGCAGCGGCAGCCCCGAAGCCAAGGGCTTCAGCAGCAACGTGGCCGCGTCCGGCTTCAAGGCCAATTCCTACCTGGTCGGCCTGAGCGTGCCGCTGGGCGGCGCCAGCAACCTGTTGGCCTCGTGGCAGCGCGCCGATCCGGACAGCGATGCGCTGACCGGCGACGACGCGACCATGAACGTCTACAGCCTGGGCTATACCTACAACCTGTCCAAGCGCACCAATCTGTACGCCTTGGCCTCGTACGCCACCGACTACGCCTTCATCGACGGCGTCAAGAGCACCGTGGGTATCGTGGGTATCCGCCACCGCTTCTAAGGCGCGGCCATGAGCGGGCGGCGCGCACGCGCCGCCCCTTGCGCCGAGCCGCGGTTGCACTGAGCGGACTGGGCGTCTTACCCGGCCACAGACGCGAAAAAAGCGGCCACCTCCCTAGCTCCACTCTCAGTCCGCTCACCCGAACCCCGGCCACGCCGCGGCCTGGCGCCTGCCACAGGCGTTCAGGACTGCGGCAGCAGTTCGGGCTTGAGTATCCCGCGCAGATCGGGATAGGCGATGCTCAGTTCGGGCTCGCCATGCGAATACGGCGCGATCGAATACGCGTCGTACTTGACCACGATGCCGTCGCGCGTGAGCGCGAAATTGTCGCTTTCCTGGAACGGCCACATGCGGTTGTACGTCGCCGGATCGCGGCGCGCGTCGGGATTCTGTTCCAGCCACTTGGCGTGCGCGCGCTGCAGCGCGGCGACGTATTGCGCGCGCCGGCCCGGTATCAGGGCTTCGTCCAGGCTCATCACGCGGCCGCGGCTGCGTTCCCAGTTCAGGTACTGCGTGGCGGGAATGCCGTGCGCGGCCCCGGTCAGGTACTGCTCGGTGTGCAGCTCGATGGCGATCACGTCGCCGACGGTGTCCTTGACGCTGGCCTTGAAATAGGTGGCGTCGCGCGGGCGCGCGGTGGACCAGAAGTACTGCGTGTATTCGGACAGCGTGTCGTAGGGGCCGCGGCGGTTGGCGTCGGTGCCGGTCATGTAGGCCAGCACGTGATCGACCAGCGCCGTCAGCTTGGGGATGCCGGGAAAGGCCACGCTGTCGATTTCGATGCGCGGGCAGTCGCCTTCGCAGCCGGGCTTGTTCGAGGCCCACTGGATGCGTTCGGTGGCCAGGTCGCCCAGCTGCTGCGGCGTGGATTGCGCCGACGGCGCCGGCGAGGCCAGGGTGATGTCGGCCGGCGGCGCGCTGCTGCAGCCGGCCAGCGCCAGGATGGCGGCGCCCAGGATGAGACCGCTGGTCGCGCCTCGCGGCGTGTACATGCGACGCATTGAATTACCTCCAGAGAATCAGGACACGGCAGCTCAGGGGACGACGCCCGTCCACTGCGGCGTGGAGAACTTTTCCAGGGCCTGCGCCTGCGCCTGCGCCAGGGTGACCTCGCCGACCTGCCCAGGGCTCAGACGATGGCGCGCGGCAAAAGTTTCCACCATGCGGTCGATGATGGCTTCGCGCGCCAGCCCGGTCTGGGTGCGCAGCGGGTCGACGCGCTTTTTCGCGCTGGTGGTGCCTTTGTCCGACAGTTTTTCGCGGCCGATGCGCAGGACCTCCACCATTTTATCGGCGTCGATGTCGTAGGACATGGTGACGTGGTGCAGCACCGCGCCGGAACGGCGCGCCTGCGCGGCGCCGCCGATCTTGCCGATCTCCGAGGCGATGTCGTTGAGCGGCTGGTACCAGGCCTTGATGCCCAGCCCCTGCAGCGCGTCCAGCACCCAGGCGTCGAGGAAGGCATAGGATTCCTGGAAGCTCATGCCGTGCACCAGCGCCTGCGGCACGCTGAGCGAATAGGTGATGGAGTTGCCCGGCTCGATGAACATGGCGCCGCCGCCGCTGACGCGGCGCACGACTTCGATGCCGTGGCGGCGCGCGCCTTCGGGATCGACCTCGTTCTTGAGCGATTGGAAGCGGCCGATCACCACGGCCGGCGCGGACCATTCCCAGATGCGCAGCGTCGGCGGGCGGCGGCCGGCGCCGACCTCGTCGGTGATGATGGCGTCCAGCGCCATGTGCAGCGCGGGCGGCTGCGGGCCTTCGTGGACCAGCTCCCAGTCGTAATCGTTCCAGTCGGTGCGCGTCATGCCAGCGCCCTCCGCAGCACCACGGCGACGGCCTCGGCCGAAAAGCCGAACATCTCCGCGCCGGGCGGCAGCGCCGACTGCACGGCCAGCGCCAGTTCGAGTTCGCCGGCGTCGGCCGGCAGGCCGTTCAGGCCGCGGTTGATGGCTTCGAGCGCTTCGGGGGGCTCGAGAAAAAAGTCGCCGCTGATGCGCACGTCGGCCAGGCGGCCGTCGCGCACTTCCAGGTCAGCGACCACCAGTTTGCCGCCGGGGACTTTGTATTCGCCATGCATGGGCGCTCCTTGCTGATTCCAGATCGGTAATGAACAAACAGAAAAACAGTGGCTACAGGCTGAGCTTCATGCCGTCGTGGCTGGCCTTGAAGCCCAGGCTTTCGTAGAACCGGCGCGCGTCGGGACGCGCGCGGTCGGTGGTGAGCTGCACCAGGCTGCAACCCTGCACCCGGCACTGCTCGATCGCCCACTCGAACATGGCGCGGCCCAGGCCGGCGCCGCGCGCCGAGGAGGCGATGCGCACGCTCCCGATCTGGCCGCGCCACTGGCCCAGCCGCGACAGGCCGGGGATGAACGATAACTGCAAACAGCCGACCACGCTTCCATCGCGCTCCAGCACCGCCAGGAACTGGTTGCAGTCCTGCGCGATGGCGCCGAAGGCGGCGGTGTAGCGCGGGTCCAGGGGCAGCGAGGGATTTTCGCGGGCCGCGCCGAGTTCGTCGTCGGCCAGCATCGCGACGATGGCGGGAAGATCGGCCAGGCGCGCACGGCGGAACACCAGTTGCGGATCGGGCATGGCGGCTCCTGTCAGCGGGTGACGTTCTGGGCGGTCTGGCCGAACAGGATGCGGCGCGAGGCCTCGTCGCTGACCGACGGCGCGGTGTTGACGGTGTCGGCCAGCGCGTAGGCGCGCACGGTGGCGGGCCTTGCCGCGATGGTTTCGAACCAGCGCTTGAGGTGCGGGAATTCGTTGAGATCCTGGCCCTGCTTGGCGTGCGGCACGATCCAGGGATAGGCGGCCATGTCGGCGATGGAGTAGTCGCCGGCCACGAACTCGCGGTCGGCCAGGCGCTTGTTCAGCACGCCATACAGGCGGTTGGTTTCGCGGACGTAGCGGTCGATGGCGTAGGGGATGCGCTCGGGCGCATAGCCCGAAAAATGGTGGTTCTGGCCGGCCATGGGGCCCAGCCCGCCCATCTGCCAGAACAGCCATTGGGACACTTCGGCGCGGCCGCGCAGGTCGGCGGGCAGGAAGCGGCCGGTCTTTTCGGCCAGGTAGAGCAGGATCGCGCCGGATTCGAACAGCGACAGCGGCGCGCCGCCGTCGGCCGGGGCCTGGTCGACGATGGCGGGGATGCGGTTGTTGGGCGCGATGGCGAGGAACTCGGGCTTGAACTGGTCGCCCCGGCTGATGTTGACCGGGTGGATGTTGTAGGGCAGGCCGGTTTCTTCGAGGAACAGCGTGATCTTGTGGCCGTTGGGCGTGGTCCAGTAATAGAGATCGATCATGGGGGTGTCCTGTTCGTGGCGCCGGCGGCGGCGGCCGGGCGGAACGCCCATGATAGCGGGCCGCCGCCGGCCGCGCCCTGAATAACCGGGGACTGGATACGGGTTTGGCCGGCGGCGCCGCCATCCGCCTAACAGGCCGTGCCCGGCCGCGCCCGGCGCGGCAGGCGCCAGCTCCAGTTCAGGCTGACGCCGGCGGCCGCCATGAAAATCATCGCCACGCCCACGATTTGCGAGCCGTCCATGCGGTGTCCGTAGACCAGGAAATCAAGCATGATGGCAACCGCGGGATAGATGAAGCTGAGCGCGGCGGTCGAGGTCGTGGGCAGCTTCTGGATGGCCGAGTACATCAGGATATACATGAGGCAGGTATG
Source organism: Achromobacter sp. MUI-25009338 (assembly GCF_057359325.1). Lineage (NCBI taxonomy): Bacteria > Pseudomonadati > Pseudomonadota > Betaproteobacteria > Burkholderiales > Alcaligenaceae > Achromobacter > Achromobacter sp. MUI-25009338. The sequence goes on along the minus strand of NZ_CM170627.1, from coordinate 3,175,158 downwards.
CACCAGTCCCAGGGCCACCAGGCAGCCCCATTGCAGGGGCGCGGCGGGCAGCGCGCCGAAGTCCGCCATCGGCAGCAGCATGAGCGCGCCGAGCGCGACCTGCACCAGCGCCAGCACCTGCGGCGGGATGCCCGTCAGGCGCTTGACGATGAAGGCGGTCACGCCATAGAGCGCGGCCGCGCCCAGGCCCAGCAGCAGTCCCGCCAGATAGCCGTCGCCCGCGTCGCCCGCCTCGGACAATCGCAGCACCAGCATCAGCCCGGCGAACGCGATGACCGACCAGGCCAGCTTGCCGCGCGTGGGCCGTTCGCCCAGGAACAGCACGCCCAGGCCGATCAGAAAGAAGGGCTGCACGTTGTAGACCGCGGTGGCCAGCGAAATGGACGCCAGCCGGTAGGCCGAAAACAGCAGCACCCAATTGAGGACCAGCGCCGCGCCGGCCGCCAGCGCCAGCGCCAGCGTCTTGCGCGTGAACAGCCCGGGCCGCAGCAGCCCGCGCAGCCAGCAGTACAGAAACAGCGACGCCGCGCCGAAGACGCAGCGGAAGAACACCACGTTCCAGGCGCTCTGCCCGGATTCCAGCACGAACACGCCCAGCGTGCCCGACAGCGTCATTGCGGCCGTCATTTGCGCCAGGCCGATGCGTTCCGATGAGGGAGCCATGAGATTTCTCCAGGAGGCGCGCGGCCTCGGTATGCGATGGAAAAATTATCCCAGGCGGATCAAGCTGGTTATATGATGTTGTTGCGGTCAATCGTTCATAGAACCTTTGTTTAGGTGAAATTTATGCGCAACGACCTAAAAAACGAAAATACCAATGAAGGCCCGGTGCTGGACGGTATCGACCGCCGCCTCGTGGAGATGCTGGACGCCAACGCGCGCACCACCACCGCCGACCTCGCGCGCCAGGTCGGCATGTCCGCGCCCAGCGTGGCCGACCGCCTGCGGCGGCTGGAGGAATCCGGCGTGCTGCGCGCCTACACGGTGGACCTCGATCCCGTGGCGCTGGGCTACACGCTGCAGGCCGTCGTGCGCATCCGGCCCTTGCCGGGACAACTGCGCCACGTCGAAGGGCTGATCCAGGAGATCCCGGAGTTCGTGGAATGCGACAAGGTCACGGGCGACGACTGTTTCATCGCCCGGGTGGTGCTGCGCTCGATCTCGCACCTGGACGGCATCCTGGAACGCGTGACCGAATTCGCCGAAACCAATACGGCCATCGTCAAGGCGCACACCGTGCGCCGCCGGCTGCCGCCGCTGCGCTAATCAGTGCCGCGCCTTCAGGCGGACGCGGCCAGCGCTTTCTCGATGGCGCCGGTCAGGCTTGCGGGCGTGTCGGTGGGCGCGTAGCGCTTGATCGGGCGGCCGTCGCGTCCGACCAGGAACTTGGTGAAGTTCCATTTGATCCGGCCGGTGCCGAGCAGGCCCGGCTTTTCCTGCTTGAGCCAGCGGTAGAGGGGATGGGCCGCGTCGCCGTTGACCTCGATCTTGGCGTAGAGCGGGAAGCTGACGTCGTACTGCGTGCTGCAGAATTCGCGGATCGCGGCTTCGTCGCCGGGTTCCTGGTGGCCGAACTGGTCGCAGGGAAAGCCCAGCACCGTCAGCCCGGCCTCGCGGTACTTGCGGTACAGCGCCTCCAGGCCCGCGTACTGCGGCGTGAAGCCGCACTTGGAAGCCACGTTCACGACCAGCAGCACGCGGCCGCGGTACGCGTCCAGGGGGCGTTCCGCGCCATCGATGCCGCGGGCGGAGAAATCGTAGATCGTGCTCATCGGGCCACCTTTGTGCTGCCGGGTCTGCGCGCTCAGGCGTCGGAACGCGAGGGCGCCAGCACGCCGGCCGGTGCGTCCAGTGTAGCCGCGGCGTGGCGGCCGTAGTAGCGCGTGCCCCACAGCGTCAGCAGCAGCACGGCCAGCGTGATGCCGGCCGAGATCCAGGGCAGGTCGGTCAGCGGCAGGCCGTGGCCCAGCGCCAGGCTGCCGAGCCAGGCACCGGTGGCGTTGCCCAGGTTGAACGCGCCCTGGTTCAAGGTGGAGGCGAGGTTGGGCGCCTCGGCCGCCTGGTCCACGATCAGCGTCTGCAAGAGCGGCACCACGGCGAAACCCAGCACGCCCCAGACGAACACCGTCAGGAGCATGGGCGCCAGCGCATACACCGCCTGGCTCAGCGCCAGGAACACCAGCAGCAGGCCCAAGAAGATGCGGCGCAGCGAGGCCTCCAGATTGCGGTCCCCGAGCTTGCCGCCCAGCGTGCTGCCCACGGTCAGCGCCACGCCGAAAAGCAGCAGTACGCCGGTGACGCCGCGTTCGGACACGCCGGTCGCCTCGCGCAGCAGCGGCGCGATATACGTCAGCACGCAGAACAGCGCGGCCGAGGCCAGCACGCTGGCGGCCAGCGGCCACACCACGCGCAGGTCGCGCAGCACCTTGAATTCGCGCAGGATATTGCCGGGCTGCATCGGGATGCGGGCCGGCAGCCATGCCGCCAGCGCGGCCACGGCCGCCAGTCCGATGGCGCTGACCACCCAGAACGTGGAACGCCAGCCCGCCACCTGGCCCAGCGCCGTGCCCAGCGGCACGCCCAGCACGTTGGCCAGCGTCAGTCCGGTGAACATGAGCGCGATGGCGCTGGCGCGCTGGTTGCGCGGCACCAGGTCGGCGGCCACCACCGCGCCCAGGCCGAAGAACGCGCCGTGGCAGAACGCGGTGAACACGCGCGCGGCCATCAGCAGGGCATAGCCGGGCGCCAGCGCACAGAGCAGATTGCCCAGCACGAAGGTGCTGGCCAGGCCGATCAGCGCGGCCTTGCGCGGCAGGCGGGCGGTGACGATGGCCATGATGGGGGCGCCGACCACCACGCCCATGGCGTAGCCGGTGATCAGCAGGCCGGCGATGTCGATGCCGACGTGCAGGTCGTCGGCGACGTTGGGCAGCAGGCCCATGATGACGAACTCGCTGGTGCCGATGCCGAAAGCGGCGGCGGCCAGCGCGATGAGGTGCAGGGGCATGGAGGAAAACAACGGTGGGCCGCGGCGGCGGCATGGAAAGGGCAAGGGCGCGATTCTAGGGCAGGGCGGCCGCGTCGCCCGGACAAAGCCCTGTCGTCGTTAAGGGTATACCCGTAGGTCGGGCGGGCCTGCGCCGATTCCTTGCGCGGCGCGGGGCCATTGTGCGGGCCGCGCGGGCGCCGTCCTATCATGTACGGCAACGAAATCGTCAAGCGGCTGAAGGAGAGCGGCTATGGATGGAATGATCGAACGCCTCGAGGCGATGCTGGCCAAGGGCACGGACAACATGCTGCTGCGCTTTTCGCTGGGCAAGGCCTACGCCGAACGCGAACGGTTCGACCAGGCCGAGGAACACCTGCGCGTGGCGCTGGCCTTCGATCCGGCCTATTCCGTGGGCTGGAAGTGGCTGGGCAAGGCCCGCCTGGGACGCGGCGACACGGCCGGCGCGCGCGAGGCCTGGGAGTCGGGCCTGAAGGCGGCGCAGGCGCGCGGCGACCAGCAGGTGGTCAAGGAACTGCAGGTGTTCATCAAGCGCCTGGACAAGCAGGCCGCGGCCGGCGTCTGAGCGCGAGCCGATGTAAAAACTAAGAGTAGATGTGTCCGTCCGGGCGCGGGCGGGCCGCGCGGCGGTCAAACCATGAAACACGCCAGGGACCCACGCATATTGACGCGGATGGGAGCCGCGCCATGTAATCCCAATAAACGACTAGAGAATGCTATGGGAAATCTGATGGACCTACGCCCGTCCTTTTTAAAGGGTCGCCCGCGTGCCGCCAAGGCGCCGCAGGACGTGTTGCAGGAACTCTGGCGCTCGGTCGACATGCCGGCCGAGTCCCTGAGCCACGTCGTGCTGACGGGCGCCGATCCGGTCCTTCCCTCGTCCTTCGCCGTCGGCACGGCGGCGCAGACCAGCATGGCCGCGGCCGCGCTGGCGGCCGCCGAACTCTGGCACCTGCGCGGCGGCGCGCGCCAGCAGGTGGGCGTGGACATGCTGCACGCGGCGCAGGAGTGCCGCAGCTACTTCAAGATCAACGGCGTGGCGCTGGACCCGCGCGACCCGCTCACCGGCATGTATCGTTGCGGCGACGGCGGCTGGGTGCGCATCCACGCCAATTTCGCCCATCACCGCGATGGCGCGCTGGCGCTATTGGGCTGCCCGCAGGGCGACGGCGCCACGCGCGCCGCCGTCGAGAGCGCCCTGAGCCGCTGGAAAGCGCTGGATTTCGAGCAGGTGGCGGCCGACGCCGGCCTGCCCGTGGCGGCCATGCGCAGTTTCGACGAATGGGACCATCATCCCCAGGGCCAGGCGCTGGCCGCGCAGCCGCTCCTGACCATAGAACGCATCGGCGAGGCCGACGCCCGGCCCTTGCCCAAGTACGGCGAAGACGCGCGGCCGCTGAGCGACATCCGCGTGCTCGACCTGACCCGCATCATCGCGGGGCCGGTCTGCGGCCGCGCGCTGGCCGCCTACGGCGCCGACGTGATGCTGGTGAATTCGCCGCAGCTGCCCAACATCGACAACATCATCGAAACCAGCCGCGGCAAGCTGTCGGTGCTGGCCGACCTGGACACGGCCGACGGCCGCATTGCGCTGGGCAATCTGCTGCGCAGCGCGCACGTGTTCGTGCAGGGCTACCGTCCCGGCGGCCTGGCCGCGCTGGGCTTCGGCCCGCAGGACGCGGCGCGCATCCGCCCCGGCATCGTCTATGTGTCGCTGTCGGCCTACGGTCCCAAGGGGCCTTGGGCCGGCCGCCGCGGCTTCGATTCGCTGGTGCAGATGGCCACGGGCTTCAACCACGCCGAGGCCCAGGCGGCCGGCCAGGACGCGCCCAAGCCGTTGCCCATGCAGATCCTGGACCACGCCTCGGGCTATCTGATGGCGTTCGGCGCGCAGGCGGCGCTGGCGCGCCAGGCGACCGAAGGCGGCAGCTGGCACGTGCAGGTATCGCTGGCCCAGACCGCGCACTGGCTGCGCAGCCTGGGGCGTGTGGAAGGCGGGCTGGCCTGTCCGATGCCGGGCTTCGAAGGCCTGCTGGAAACCGAGCCCTCCGGCTTCGGCGAACTGGTCAGCCTGCGCCATGCGGCGCATTTCTCGTCCACGCCGGCGCGCTGGACGCGCCCGTCGAGCCCGCCGGGCACGCACCCGCCGGTGTGGCCGTTCAATTAGCGGCGCTTATTGGCGGGTCTTCCACGCCCGCAGTGCGCGCATGGTGTTGGCGACGTGCGATTCAGGGCTCATGTCCGTGAATTCATAGAGGATCTTGCCCTGCGGCGAGATCACGTAGGACACGCGCTGCGCGTATTCCGGGCGCTTGTCGTGCACCGCGTCATAGGCCTTCATGATCTTGCCGTCGCTGTCGGCGGCCACCGCGAACTTGCTGCGGCATTCGCTGACCGAGAATTTCTTCAACGTACCGATGTCGTCGGTCGAGACGCCGATCACCGTGGCGCCCAGCGATTTGTATTCGTCCGTGGCTTCGGCGAAATTGCGCGCCTCTATGGTGCAACCCTGGGTGAAGGCCGCCGGAAAGAAATACAGCACGACCGGACCCTGCTTGAGCGCCTCGGCGAGCTTGAACGTGAACACGTCGCCGCCCAGCGAAGCCTGGGCGTTGAAGTCGGGCGCGGGGGCGCCGACCGTGAGCGCGGCCTGGGCGGACCCGCCGGCCAGCAGGCCGCATAGCAACAGGCAGGTGGCGGTGCGTTTCATCGGAATCTCCTTCGGTCGGGGCGTCGGTGGGTCTACTACTGTAGTCTCGCGCCGGGCCGGGGTCCAGGCCGGCTAGTCGCGCCCCGACTGGCCGCGGCCATTGCCATTGCCGTTGCCTTCGCCCCGCGGTTGGTCGCGGCCGCCGCCCTGCGGACGAGCCTGCTGTTCGCGCTGCTGTTGCTGGCGGGCCTGCTGCTGGGCCTGTTGGTCGCGCTGTTGTTGCTGGCGCATCTGCTGCTCGCGCTGCTGTTGCTGGCGGGCCTGCTGCTGGGCCTGTTGGTCGCGTTGCTGCTGCTGGCGCATCTGCTGTTCGCGCTGTTGTTGCTGGCGGGCCTGCTGCTGGGCCTGTTGGTCGCGTTGCTGTTGCTGGCGCATCTGCTGTTCGCGCTGCTGTTGCTGGCGATCCTGCTGGCGCGCCTGCTGCTCGCGCTGCTGTTGCGGCGGCGGCGCCTCCCTGCGTCCGTCCTGGCCGCGGTCTGGACCGCCGCGTTGACGGTCCGGCCCGTTGCCGGGCCGCGCGCCAGTGTCCGGGCGCCGCGGGTCGGACGCGTGGTTGACGTAGGCCTGGGGCGGGCGGCCGCGGTTGCGTTCGTAGGACTGGTTGCGGTCGCGGCTGGCGTCGCGCACGTAGCCGTGCTGCATCTGGGTGGGAGGCGTGTGGCGTTCCTTGCGCGCGGCCAGTTCGCGGGGATCGGCGCGGCGCTGGATGCCCGACGGTCCGCCGTGGTAGCTGACGCGGCGCTGGTCCACGTTCTTGACCACCACGTTGTGCTGATAGACGTTGGTCACGCGCGTGATGTTGACGTTGGTGACCGAGCGGTTGTAGTAGAAGCGGTCGCGCTTCCAGTAGCCGCCCACATAGCCCATGCCGGTGTAGCCGAAGCCGTAGTTGATGCCGCCATAGAAGCCCACGTGCGGCCCCCAGTAGCCGGCGGTCCAGATGTACACGCCATTGGCGAAGCCCCAGTAGCCCGGCGTCCACAGCGCGCCCACGTAGGGCGCCAGCACCCAGGCGCCCGGCACCCAGAAAAAGCCGTAGTGGTTGCGGCTCCAGTAGCCGGGAACCCAGAGATAGCCGTCGGCCGGGGCGGGCGGCTGCGTGTAGACGGGCAGGGGCGGCGGCGGCTCGGGGCTGCGGTCCACCAGCGCCAGGTTGGCGTCGGCCGGATCGCCGCCCTCGTACACGGGAGCGGCGGGCGCGGGCGGCGGCGCTTCATAGACTTGCGCGACCGCGCCGGCGCTGGCCGCCAGCAGCACGGCCGCGGCCAGCGGCCGCGCGGTAAGAATCCGGGTAGGGGCGATCATGGTTTTTCCTTTACGCGACGGATGCGCGGATCAGTGGCCACGATAGTAGTAATGCGGCGCAGGGTAGGCCGGGTAGTAGTACTGCGGCGTGTAGTAGACCGGGGCCGGGCGGTAATGGGCCGGCCGGGCCGGCACCACCACGCATCCGGTAAGGGCGCTGGACACCGCCAGCATCAGCAACAGACTATTTTTCATTGTGCGACTCCTGCCAAGCGCCAGGCGCGGCGTGCGCCCCGATTGCGCTTGTAAGGATTAGGCCATAGGCCGGCGCTTGCAGTTCTGGACTGTAATCGTTCCGAAACAGCTTTCAGGTGACGGATGTTTGCGTTTGCGTGACGGTTGATGTCGTTCGTATCAATGATTCCGGAAGCCATGAAAAAGGGCCGCTCTTGTGAGCGGCCCTCATGGCGCGGAACAGCCGGCGGCGCGGTTTTCAGTTCCAGCGTCCGCCGTTGCCGGCGAGGCTGAAGCGGCCGGCGCCCATGAAGGCGATGGCCAGGCCGGCGAAGAGGAACATGCCTTGCAGTTCCAGGGCCCAGCCGCCGTTGCTGGTCAGGCTGCCGATCTGCCCGGTGTGGGCCAGCAGGATGGCAACGATCATGTTGATCGCGACCAGCAGGCCGCCCAGGCGGGTGTAGATGCCGATGATGAGGAGGACAGGGGCGATGATTTCGCCGACGTAGACGCCATAGGCGAGAAAACCGGGCAGGCCGTGCGACGACAGCATGCCGCCGATGCCGCCGACGCCGCCGCCGGTGAGTTTGAACAAGCCGTGCAGGAGTATCAGGATACCGAGGGCTAGACGCAGGATCAGTTTGCCGGTGTCATCGGACTTGATCATGGTGGGTTCTCTTCTAATGGTTGAAAGGGACTGCGGCCGTTGGAGCAGGTTGCGAGCCTTTGGTTCCGCGCCCCGCGAACCGGGGACGGACCGACTCATTATGGCAAGAGCGTAGTGAAACCATCAACCGTTTGTGGCGGCGCCGCGACGTTTTGCAACGAAGGCAGGCCGGTTCAGAACGCTTCCAGGAAGCGCATGCGGAAACGCCGTCCCTTGATATTGCTGTTGGACAGCCGCGAGAACGCCTGCTTGGCGATCTGGCGGTCCAGCGCCACGTAGGAGGCGAATTCGCCGATATTGATCTTGCCGACCTGCTCGAACGCCAGGCCGCCGTCGCCCGTCAGCGCGCCCAGCAGGTCGCCGGGACGCAGCTTGTCTTTCTTGCCGCCCTGGATGCACAGGGTGATCATCGGCGCGCGCAGCGGGCGGTCCGCCTTGGGACGCAGAGACTTGATGTCGGCCCAGACCAGCGGCGCGCCCTGGTATTGCTCGATCAGGTTGGCCCAGCGCATTTCGTCGGGCGAGCACAGGCTCAGCGCCAGGCCTTTCTGTTCGCCGCGGCCGCTGCGGCCGATGCGGTGCACGTGCACCTCGGTGTCCTTGGTGACGTCCACGTTGATGACCGCGCCCAGGTTCTGTATGTCCAGGCCGCGCGCGGCCACGTCGGTGGCGACCAGCACGGCGCAGCTCTGGTTGGCGAACTGGATCAGGATCTCGTCGCGCTCGCGCTGTTCCAGGTCGCCATTGAGCGCCTGGGCGCTGATGCCTTCGGCCTGCAGTCGCTCGACCAGATCGTGGCTGCGAATCTTGGTGTTGCAGAAGGCCAGCGTGGAGGCCGGCCGGAAATGCGCCAGCAGGCGCGCCACGGCGTCCAGCCGGTCGCGCTCGTCGATCTCGTAGAAGATCTGTTCGATGCGGCTGGCGTCATGCTGCGTTTCCACCTTGACCTCGGCGGGATTGCGCAGGAAGCGCGCGGCCAGCTTGCGGATGTTGTCGGGATAGGTGGCCGAGAAAAGAAGAGTCTGCCGGCGCGGCGGGCAATGCGAGGCGATGGCGACGATGTCGTCGTAGAAGCCCATGTCGACCATGCGGTCGGCCTCGTCCAGCACCAGCGTGTTCAGGCCCGAGAGGTCCAGGCTGCCGCGCGCCAGATGGTCCTGGATGCGGCCGGGCGTGCCCACCACGAGGTGCGCGCCGCGCGCCAGCGATTCGGCCTGGGGACGGGCCGCGGCGCCGCCGCACAGGGTCAGCACCTTGACGTTGGCGATCTGCCGGGCCAGGCGGCGCAGTTCCTGCGCGACCTGGTCGGCCAGCTCGCGCGTGGGGCACAGCACCAGCGCCTGCGGCGCCAGGCGGGCCGGGTCCAGCTTCTGCAGCACGCCCAGGCCGAAGGCCGCGGTCTTGCCGCTGCCGGTCTTGGCCTGCGCGATGAGATCGCGGCCCTCCAGGATCAGCGGCAGGCTCTGGGCCTGGATCGGCGTCATCTGCTCGAAGCCCAGGCTTTGCAGGTTGCCGAGCAGGGCGGGCAGAAGAGGCAGGGTGGTAAAGGCGTTGTCGGTCACGGTAACAGGGGAAAAAGCGCGGCGGGGACGGAATGTCCGTTACGTCCGAGAGTGTACCGCTAGGCCCGCGCTTCGTAGGTGCCGGCCAGCGCGCGGGCGGCCTCCTGCATGCGCGGCAGCCACGCGCGCGCGCCGTCGATGGACAGCCGCGCCACCGGCGCATGCAGCGCCACGGCGGCGATGGCGCGCTTGCCGTGCAGGATGGGCACCGCCATGCAGACGATGCCGAGCAGGTATTCCTCGCGGTCGAAACTGGCGCCCTCGGCCTTGATGGCGCGCAGTTCGCGCTCCAGCGCCGCCACGTCGCACAAGGTGTTGGGCGTGTAGCGCGGCAGCGGCGCGGCGGCCAGCAGGCGCTGGCGCGCCTCGCGCCGCATATGGGCCAGGAACAGCTTGCCGCTGGCCGAGCAGTGCAGCGGCACGCGCGAGCCCGGCTGCAGGTTGACGCGCAGCGGCCACGCGGTCTCGACGCGGTCCAGGTAGATGACTTCGTCGCCGTCGAGCATGGTGCAGTTGCAGGTCTCGCCGATTTCGTCGACCAGGCTGTCGAGGATGCGGTGGCGTTCGCCGCGCAGCGGCGAATTGATCAGCGTGTCGCGCGCCAGCGCGCTGAGCCGCGGCCCGCTGACGTAGCTCTTGGCGGCCGGCTCGCGCAGCAGCATGCCGGCGTCGACCAGCCGCGAGAGGATGCGCAGCACCGAAGGCTTGGGCAGGCCGGTGGCCTCGGTGAGCGCGGCCAGCGACACCGGATGTGCGGCGCGCGCAACCTGTTCCAGCAAGGCCAGCGCGCGCAGCGCGGCGGAGGATTCGTCTTTCATCTTTCAATAATTGAAGATTCGGCGCGGTGATGCCTATGCTCGCACGGATTTTGCGGAAAATGAAACGCGGCGGGCTGGGATAGGCGGGCGTTCTGCTGCAGTATCAAGGCACGCCGGCCTAGATGCAACCCGACCCGCGCCGGCCTGCCAGGAGAGACACCATGAGCAGCAAGCAACACATGACGCCCAGCGAAGCCTTCGTCGAGACGCTGGTCGCCCAGGGCGTAAAGGATGTATTCGGCATCGTCGGCTCGGCCTTCATGGACGCGCTGGACCTGTTCCCGGCGGCGGGCATCCGCTTCGTGCCCACCGTGCACGAGCAGGGCGCCGCGCACATGGCCGACGGCTATTCGCGCGTGACCGGCCGCCACGGCGTGTGCATCGCGCAGAACGGCCCCGGCATCACCAACTTCGTGACCGGCGTGGCCGCCGCCTACTGGGCGCACAGCCCGGTGGTGGCGATCACCCCCGAGACCGGCACCTCGGGCATGGGCCTGGGCGGCTTCCAGGAAACCGAGCAGCTGCCGATCTTCTCGCGCATCACCAAGTATCAGGCGCACGTCAACCGGCCCGACCGCATGGCCGAATTCACCGCCAAGGCGTTCGACAACGCCATGGCCGAGCGCGGTCCGAGCCAGCTGAACATCCCGCGCGACTACTTCTACGGCGAGATCGACGTGGCCATCCCCGAGCCGCGCCGCGTGCGCCGCGGCCCCGGTTCCGACGAGGACCTGGAAGCGGCGGCCGCGATGCTGGCGCAGGCCAGGTTTCCGGTCATCGTGGCCGGCGGCGGCGTGCTGTTCTCGGACGGCCAGGCCGAATGCGTGGCGCTGGCCGAACTGCTGGGCGCGCCGGTCGTCACCAGCTACCTGCACAACGACGCCTTCCCGGCCAGCCATCCGCTGTGGTGCGGGCCGCTGGGCTATCAGGGCGCCAAGGCCGCCATGCTGCTGCTGTCGCAGGCCGACGTGGTGCTGGCGCTGGGCACGCGCCTGGGCCCGTTCGGCACCTTGCCGCAGCACGGGCTGGACTACTGGCCGCAGAACGCGCGCATCATCCAGGTCGACGCCGACCACCGCATGCTGGGCCTGGTGCGGCCGGTCTCGGTCGGCATCTGCGGCGACGCCAAGCCGGCCGCCGCCGCGCTCACGGCAAGGCTGCAGCAACGGGAAGTCGCCAGCGCCCGCACCAAGGCCGAGCGCGCCAGGCAGATCGCGGCGCAGAAGGCCGAATGGGAAAAGGAACTCGACAGCTGGGCGCACGAGCGCGACGACTGGAGCCTGGACGTGATCGAGCGCGGGGGCGGGCGCATGCACCCGCGCCGCATGCTGCGCGAACTGGAGCGCGCCATGCCCAAGCACGTGATGGTGTCCACCGACATCGGCAATATCTGCTCCGTGTCCAACAGCTACCTGCGCTTCGACGAGCCCAACTCCATGCTGGCCGCGATGAGCTTCGGCAATTGCGGCTACGCCTTGCCGGCGCTGATCGGCGCCAAGCTGGGCCGGCCCGACCGTCCGGCCGTGGCCTACGTCGGCGACGGCGCCTGGTGCATGAGCTTCCAGGAACTGCTGACCTGCGTGCGCGAGCAGATCCCGGTGACGGCCGTGGTGTTCCACAACGGCCAGTGGGGCGCGGAGAAGAAGAACCAGGTGGATTTCTACGGGCGCCGCTTCGTCGGCAGCAACCTGAAGAATCCCAACTTCGCCGAGCTGGCGCGGGCCATGGGCGCCGAGGGCATACGGGTCGAGCACGAGGACCAGGTCGGCGCGGCGCTCGCCGCGGCGTGCCGCGCGCAGTCCGAGGGCAAGACCACGGTGCTGGAGATGATGGTCAGCCAGGAGCTGGGCGACCCGTTCCGGCGCGACGCGCTCAAGCAGCCCGTGCGCCTGCTCGACAAGTACAAGCGCTACGTGAACCAGCCGTTCCGCCCTGGCGAGGTGGCGCTGCCCATCGATCCGGTCGGCAGTTGACGCGACCCGTGCGGCGCGGCGCCCGCCGCGCCCGGCCCGCTGGCAGGAGCACACAGAATGGAAAGCGATCGAATGTTCGAGCCGCTGCGCCGCGCCGCGCTCGAGGCCGGACGCCTGCGCACGGCGGTGGCCTATCCGCTGTGCCCCACCAGCCTGGGCGCCGCGGTGCAGGCGCGCGAGGCCGGCTTCATCGAACCGGTGCTGGTGGGTCCGGCGGCGCGGCTGCGCGCGCTGATGGCCGAGACCGGGCTGGCCGAGGACGCGCTGGAGGTGGTGGACACGCCGGACGACGAAAGGCTGGCGGCCGGCGCGGCCGCCGCCCTGGCGCGCGACGGGGCCGTGCGCATGCTGATGAAGGGCAGCCTGCACACGGATCATTTCATGTCGGCCGTGGTGGCGCGCGAGGCCGGGCTGCGCGGCGCCCGGCGCATCAGCCACGCCTTCGTGATGGCGGTGGCGGCCTATCCCAAGCTGTTCATCCTGACCGATGCGGCGGTCAACATCGCGCCCACGCTGCAGGAAAAGGCCGATATCGCCCAGAACGCCATCGACCTGGCGCGCGCGCTGGGCGTGGCGCGGCCCAAGCTGGCGGTGCTGTGCGCCACCGAATCGGTCAACCCGTCCATGCCCGCCACGCTGGACGCGGCGGCCCTGTCGAAAATGGCCGACCGCCAGCAGATCCGCGGCGCCGAGGTCGACGGCCCGCTGGCCTTCGACAACGCGATCTCGCGCGCCGCGGCCGAACAGAAAGGCATCGTGTCGGCCGTGGCCGGGGACCCCGACATCCTGCTGGTGCCGGACATCGAGGCCGGCAACATGCTTTACAAGGAACTCACCTGGCTGGCCGGGGCGGGCACCGCGGGGCTGGTGCTGGGCACGCGCGTGCCGGTGCTGCTGACCAGCCGTTCCGACTCCATGCCGGCCCGCGTCAACAGCTGCGCGGTGGCCGTGTTGTACGCGCGCGCGCTGGCCGTCTCGTGAGCACCGGGGCGGGGCGCGCTGGTTCCAACAAGTCCGGCGGTTTGGTACTAAGCCCGGACCCGCATGCTGGCTACGCTACCCCCCAAGACCATCATCCGATGCATGGTTCATAAGCCGGAACATAAAGGGGTTCGACATGCGCAGCGCAAGACACTACCTGACCACCATACTGGCCGCGCTGGCGCTGGCCGGAACCGCCGCGGCGGCCGATGCGCCCAAATCCGGAGGCACGCTGGTCATCGGCTCGACGCAGGTGCCGCGGCACCTGAACGGCGCGGTGCAGTCCGGCACCGCGACCGCGCTGCCCAGCACCCAGCTGTTCGCCAGCCTGCTGCGCTACGACGCCGACTGGAAGCCGCAACCCTATCTGGCGCAAACCTGGGAGCTGGCCGAGGACGGCAAGTCGCTGACGATGCACCTGCGCAAGGACGCGCTGTTCCATGACGGCAAGCCGGTCACCTCGGAAGACGTGGCGTTCTCCATCATGGCGGTCAAGAAGAACCACCCGTTCCAGACCATGTTCGCGCCGGTCGAGGCCGTCGACACGCCCGACCCCTATACCGTGGTGCTGCGCATGAGCAAGCCGCACCCGGCGATCCTGCTGGCGCTGTCGCCGGCCCTGATGCCGGTGCTGCCCAAGCACATCTACGGCGACGGCCAGGACCTCAAGACGCATCCGCGCAATTCGGCCAATGTGGTCGGCTCGGGGCCGTTTGTATTCAAGGAATTCAAGCCGGGCCAGGAAATCGTGCTGGAGAAGTTCGACAAGTTCTTCCTGCCGGGCAAGCCCTACCTGGACCGCATCGTCATGAAGTTCAACCCGGACGCCACCAATCTGCTGATCGGGCTGGAGCGCGGCGACATCAACGTCTTGCCCTACATGACCGAGCCGACCATTCTGCGGCGCGCCAAGGACAACGCGGCGCTCACCATGACCAACCAGGGCTATGAAGGCATAGGCGCGCTCAGCTGGCTGGCCTTCAACACGGCGCGCAAGCCGCTGGACGACGTGCGCGTGCGCCAGGCCATCGCCTACGCGATCGACAAGCGCTTCATCACCAAGGCGCTCAATGGCGGTTTCGCCAAGGCCGCCGACGGCCCCATCGTCGCCACCAGCCCGTTCGCGTCTCCGGACGTCAAGAAGTATCCGCTGGACCTGAAGAAGTCCGAAGAACTGCTGGAGGCGGCCGGCCTCAAGAAGGACGCCAACGGCGTGCGCCTGACGCTCACGGTGGACTCCATACCGGGCTCGGACGTGCAGGGCAAGAACGTGGCGGAGTACCTGCGCAGCCAGCTCAAGAAAGTGGGCATCGCCATCCAGGTGCGCGCCTCGCCCGACTTCGCGACCTGGGCCAAGCGCGTGTCCAGCCACGATTTCGACCTCACCAACGACATTGTCTTCAACTGGGGCGACCCGGTGATCGGCGTGCACCGGACCTACCTGTCGACCAATATCCGCGACATCATCTGGACCAATACGCAGTCCTACGCCAATCCCAAGGTCGACGCGCTGCTGGAGCAGGCCGGCACCGAGACCGACGTGGACAAGCGCCGCGCGCTGTACGCCGAATTCCAGCGCATCGTCACCGAGGACCTGCCCATCGAGTTCCTGACGGTCGTCCCGTACCACACCCTGGCTTCCAAGAAGGTGCACGCCTTGCCCAACGGAATCTGGGGCGTCATGTCCCCCATGGACGACACCTATCTGCAGTAGGAGCGCGGCCATGATGCGCTATCTCGTGCGCCGTCTCGCCTATGCCCTGGTGCTGCTGCTGGCGGTGGTGACGCTGAATTTCCTGCTCATCCACATCGCGCCGGGCGATCCGGTCGAGACCATCGCCGGCTCGATGGGCGGCATCAGCGCCGAACTGAGCGCGCAGCTGCGCGCCCAGTACGGGCTGGACAAGCCGTTCCTGGCGCAGCTGGGCATCTACCTGTCGCAGGTGCTGCGCGGCGACCTCGGCTATTCGTACTTCTTCAACGTGCCGGTGGCGCAGCTGATCTGGGAGCGGGTGCCGGCCACGCTGCTGCTGGTGGTGACCTCGGTGCTCAGCGCCTTCCTGGTCGGCACGCTGCTGGGCACGCTGGCCGCGCGCAAGCCCAACGGGCCGCTGTCGCAGGGCATCACGCTGCTGTCGGTGGTGGGCTATTCGGCGCCGGTGTTCTGGACCGGCATCATCCTGATCCTGCTGTTCGCCTCGGTGCTGCCGCTGTTTCCGGTGTCGGACATGCGCTCGGCGGGCGGCCCGCAGGAGGGTTGGGCGGGCGTGCTGGACGTGCTGCACCACCTGGTGCTGCCGGCCTTCACGCTGGCCTTCGTGTACCTGGCGCAGTACAGCCGGCTGGCGCGCGCCAGCGTCATGGAGGCGCTGGCGGCCGACTACATCCGCACCGCGCGCGCCAAGGGCCTGCCCGAGCGCTCGGTGCTGTACAAGCACGCGCTGCGCAACGGCGTGCTGCCGGTGGTGACCATGCTGGGCCTGCAGTTCGGCAACGTGCTGGCTGGCGCCATCCTGGTCGAGACGGTCTTCAACTGGCCCGGGCTGGGGCGGCTGGCATTCGATTCCGTGCTCAGGCGCGACTATCCCACGCTGCTGGGCATTCTGCTGTTCGCATCGCTCCTGGTGGTGGTGATGAACCAGCTTACCGATCTGGCCTACCGCCTGATCGATCCCCGGATCAAGACGACATGAGCCAAGCTCCCTCCGCCATGCCTGTTATCGCGCCCGCCGACACGGCGGCGGCCCGCCCGCCGGCCCGGCCTTCCTACGAAGCGCTGCGCGTGTTCGCGCGCAATCCCTCGGCGGTGGCCGGCGCGCTGCTGCTGGCCGCCATCCTGGGCGTGACGATCTTCGGGCCGATGGTCATGCAGGCCGATCCTTTCGAGATCGCCTGGGCGCCCATGACCCCGCCGGGCGAGGACGCGCTCTTGGGCACCGACTACCTGGGACGCGACGTGCTGACCGGCATGGTCTACGGCGGGCGCGCCACCTTGCTGGTGGGCCTGGTGGCCGCCGTGCTGTCCATGGCCATCGGCCTGACGGTGGGCGCGCTTGCCGGCTATTACGGCGGCTGGATCGACGAGATCCTGATGCGCATCACCGAGTTCTTCCAGGTGCTGCCCACCTTGCTGTTCGCGATGGTGCTGGTGACGCTGTTTTCGCCATCGCTGGCCACCATCGCGGTGGCCATCGGCGTGGTCAGCTGGACCGGCACGGCGCGGCTGGCGCGCGGCGAGTTCCTGCGGCTCAAGCGCCGCGAGTACGTGCTGGCCGAGAGGGTCATCGGCGCGTCGGACGCGCGCATCATCTGGAAGGTGATCCTGCCCAACGCGCTGGCGCCGCTGATCGTGTCGGCCACGCTGGCCATCGGCACGGCGATCCTGTTCGAGGCCGGGCTGTCTTTCCTGGGCCTGGGCGATCCGAACGTGATGAGCTGGGGCCTCATGATAGGCAGCAACCGGCCCTACATCCTGACCGCGTGGTGGGCCGTGACGCTGCCCGGCGCCGCCATTTTCCTGACGGTGCTGGCCGTGAGCCTGATCGGCGACGGGTTGAACGACGCGCTCAACCCCAACTCGCGGGGGCGCGCATGACGGCCGCCGACCAGACCCCGGTGCTCGAAGTCGACGGCCTGAGCCTGGAATTCCGCACGCGCTCGCGCGTGGCCGAGGTGCTGAGCGCGGTGAGCTTCGACATGCGCGCCGGCGAAACGCTGTGCCTGGTGGGCGAGTCGGGCTGCGGCAAGAGCATGACGGCGCTGGCCATCATGCGGCTGATCCCGCCGCTGGGCCGGATCGGCGCGGGCAGCGTGCGCCTGCGCGGCGCCGACCTGGCCGCGCACGACGAAGCGGCCATGCGCGAGGTGCGCGGCAACAAGATCTCGATGATCTTCCAGGAACCCATGACCGCGCTCAACCCGGTCTACACCGTGGGCGACCAGATCGCCGAGCCGCTGCGCCTGCACCAGGGCCTGAGCAAGGCCCAGGCGCGCCAGCGCGCCATCGAGATGCTGAAGTCCGTCGGCATTCCGCTGCCCGAGCGGCGCGTGGACGACTATCCCCACCAGATGTCCGGCGGCATGCGCCAGCGCGTCATGATCGCCATCGCGCTGGCCTGCGACCCGGACGTGCTGATCGCCGACGAGCCCACCACTGCGCTGGACGTGACGGTGCAGGCCCAGATCTTCGACCTGCTGCGCGAGCAGCAGGCGCGCCGCGGCACCGCCGTGCTGCTGATCACGCACGACATGGGCGCGGTCTCGGAAATGGCCGACCGCGTGGTCGTGATGTACGGCGGGCGCGTGGTGGAGCAGGGCGGCGTGCGCGAAATCCTGGCCGAGCCGCGCCATCCCTACACCCGCGGGCTGATCGCCTGCCTGCCCGAACTGGACCGCCAGCCTACCGACATCCGGCCCGACCTGCCGGAGATTCCCGGCGTGGTGCCCTCGGTCTGGGAGCGCGGCGCGGGCTGTCCGTTCCGCGACCGCTGCAGCCAGGCGATGGCGCGCTGCGCCGAGGCCTTTCCGCCGCTCACCCAGGTGGGCGCCGCCCACGAGGTGGCCTGTTGGCTCTATCCGGAGGCAGCGCCATGACGACGCCGCACGCTCCCGCCTTGCTGTCCGTGCGCGACCTGGCGGTGCATTTTCCCATCGGCGGGCGCGGCCGCGACGGCAGGCCCGCGGTGGTCAAGGCCGTGGACGGCGTGTCGTTCGACCTGGCGCGCGGCCGCACGCTGGCGATCGTGGGCGAGTCGGGCTCGGGCAAGACCACCACGGCGCTCTCGGTGCTGAGGCTGGCCGACCCGACCGCCGGTTCCATCCACTTCGACGGCGCCGACCTGACGGCCTTGCGCGGCCAGGCCCTGCGGCGCATGCGGCGGCGCCTGCAGCTGGTGTTCCAGGACCCGTATTCCTCGCTCAATCCGCGCCAGCGCGCGGGCGACATCGTGCGTTCGCCGCTGGACCTGATGGGCATCGATCCGCCCGGCGGGCGTGAGGCGCGCGTGGCCCGCATGTTCGAGCTGGTCGGCCTGCGGCCCGAGCAGCGCCAGCTGTTTCCGCACCAGTTCTCGGGCGGCCAACGCCAGCGCCTGAACGTGGCGCGGGCGCTGGCCAGCGCGCCCGACCTGATCGTCTGCGACGAACCCGTGTCGGCGCTGGACATCGCCATCCGCGCGCAGATCCTGAACCTGCTGCGCCGCATCCAGCGCGAGCAGGGCCAGTCCTTTCTGTTCATTTCCCACGACATGGCGGTGGTCGAGCACATCTGCGACGACATCGCGGTCATGTACCTGGGCAAGATCATCGAACAGACCACGCGGGAAGCGTTCTTCTCGCGCCCGCTGCATCCCTACAGCGTGGCCCTGATGTCGGCGGTGCCTACCGTCAAGGGCGGACGCGAGCTGGCCGCGCGCCGCGTGCGGCTGGCCGGCGACCCGCCCAGCCCGGTGGACCCGCCGCCGGGCTGCCGCTTTGCCGGGCGCTGCCCGGCCGCCCAGCCCATGTGCGCCGCGCAGGAGCCGGCGCTGCGCGAGGTCGCGCCGGGCCACCGCGTGGCCTGCCATTTCGTCGAAACCCGCAACGGCGTGCTGACTTCGCCGCTGCAGGGCTGACCCCGGATAGCCAGAGGAGAGAGCCGGATGAACACCACGATCTATGCCGCACGCAGCATCCTGACGATGAACCCGGCGCAGCCGCGCGCCACCCACGTCGCCGTGCGCGACGGCCGCATCCTCGGGGTGGGCACCAAGGAGTCGCTGGCTGGCTGGGGGCCGGCCCGGCTGGACGAGCGCTATGCCGGCCAGGTGCTCATGCCGGGGCTGGTGGAAGGTCATTGCCATTTGCCCGAAGGCGGCATGTGGAAGTTCGTCTACGTCGGCTTCTATGACCGGCGCGGGCCCGACGGCCGGCTGTGGGAAGGGCTCAAGAGTTTCGAGGCGGTCGCCGCGCGGTTGCGCGAGGCCGAGCGCGCGCTGGCCCCGGACGCCACGCTGATCGGCTGGGGCTTCGATCCCATCTTCTTCGAAGGCCGGCGCATGGACGTGCGCGACCTGGACGCCGTTTCGGCGCAAAGGCCGGTCGTGGTCATGCACGCCAGCATGCACCTGATGAACGTCAACACGCCCATGCTGGCGCGCGCCGGCATCGACCGCGACACCGACATCGAAGGCATCACCCGCATGGACGACGGCCAGCCCAGCGGCGAGCTGTGCGAATTCGCCGCCATGTTCCCGGTCATGCGCCTGATCGGCAGCCCGTTTCGCACGCTGGGCGTGTCGGAAGAGGGGCTGCGCATGTTCGGCCAGGTGGCGAAATGGGCCGGCGTGACCACCGCCACCGACCTGGTCAACGAGCTGACCGAGGAGGGCGCCGCCGCGCTGGCGCGCGTGACCGCGGAGCCGGACTATCCGGTCCGCATCGTGCCGGCGGCCTCGGCCCTGACCTACGCCGGCGATCCGGCGGGCTGCCTGGCCCGGCTGGAGCGGGCGCGCGCGCAGAACCACGACAAGCTGCATTTCGGCATGGTCAAGCTGGTGGTGGACGGCTCGATCCAGGGCTTTACCGCGCGGGTGCGCTGGCCGGGCTATTACAACGGCGCGCCCAATGGCATCTGGGTCACCGCGCCGGCGGAACTGGACGCGCTGGTGCAGACCTATCACGACGCCGGCGCGCAGCTGCACATCCATACCAACGGCGACGAGGCCACGCAGCTGGCCATCGAGGCGGTGGACCGGGCGCTGCGCCGCAATCCGCGGCGCGACCACCGCCACACGCTGCAGCACTGCCAGATGGCCGACGCCGCGCAGTTCCGGCGCATGGCCAGCCTGGGCATGTGCGCCAACCTCTTCGCCAATCACATCTACTACTGGGGCGACGCCCACTACGCGCTGACCATGGGCCCGGACCGCGCCAACCGCATGGACGCCTGCGCCACCGCGGCGCGTGCCGGCGTGCCGTTCGCGATCCACTCGGACGCGCCGATCACGCCGCTGGGGCCGCTGTTCACCGCGTGGTGCGCCGTCAACCGGCAGACCGCCTCCGGCCGGGTGCTGGGCGAATCCGAACGCATCGGCGTGGACGCGGCGCTGCATGCGGTGACGCTGGGCGCGGCCTACACCCTGCACCTGGATCATCTGGTCGGTTCGATCGAAGTCGGCAAGTACGCCGATTTCTGCGTGCTGGAGGACGATCCGCTGAGCGTGCCGGCCGACGGCCTGAAGGACCTGAAGGTGGCCGGCACCGTCATTGGCGGGGTGCCGCTGGCCTTGCAGGAGGGCTGATGGCCGCGCGCATCGCGCTCACGGTGGTGGGCGGCTTCCTGGGCGCGGGCAAGACCACGCTGCTCAACCACGTGCTGGCCGACAGCCGCCGGCGCGCGGCGGTGCTGGTCAATGACTTCGGCCCGGTCGACATCGACGCGGGCCTGATCGCCCAGCGCGCCGACGAGGTCATCCGGCTGGCCAACGGCTGCGTCTGCTGTTCGATGGCCGGCGGGCTGGACGACGCGCTGGCGCGCGTGCTGGCGCTGGACCCCTTGCCCGAATGGATCGTGATCGAGGCCAGCGGCGTGTCCGACCCGGCCCGCATCGCCCAGGTCGGCATGAGCGATCCGATGCTGCAGCTCGAAAGCGTGGTGGTGGTGGCCGACGCCGCCCACGTGCGGACGCTGGCCGTCGATCCGCTGCTGGCGGACACGCTGGAACGCCAGCTGCGCGCCGCCGACCTGCTGGTGCTGAACAAGACCGACCTGGCGCCGCCGCGGGAACGCGAGGCGCTGCGCGCCTGGCTGGACCGCATGACGGGCGGCGCGCCGCTCATCGAGGCCTGCGAAGGACGCGTGGACCTGCGCTATCTGCTGGGCGAAAGCGCCGCCGCGCCGGTGGAAGGCCATGCCTGCGCCGGCCCGGGCTGCAGCCATCCGGCGCACCATCACGAGGACCCGGCTCATCCGTTCGAAAGCTGGCTGTGGCCCGCGCCGGCCTTGCTGAACGCCGACCGGCTGGCCGAACGGCTCAGGCAGACGCCGCGCCAGCTGCTGCGCGCCAAGGGCTGGGTGCGCACGGACCGGCACGGACTGGTGCTGGTGCAGCTGGCGGGGCGCCGGGTGCGCTACGACACGCGGGCGAGTCCGCCGACAGAGGCGCCGCCGCAGGGGCTGGTGATGATAGGGCTGCGCGGGGCGCTCGACCGGGACGCGTTGGCGGCATGGCTGGCTGCGGCGGTTGTGGGGGGGTGATGGGTTTCGCGCGTTCGATATTTGAGTTCTTGCATAAGGGATCGCGCGCTGCACCCATCCTACGACCCGGCAACGTCGGATGGGTGCAGCGCGAGATTCCTTGCGCAAGCATTCGGCTATAGCGCGCGCGAAACCCATCGGTCCGCCCCAGATTCTGGTGCAAGCGATTTCCCGTTTCTGGTTCTAGACCCTGTCCCGGCGCTCACTTACCTTGGCTCATGAGCACTGGCGCGCCGTGCGCCGGCGCATACCGGAGGGTCGCAATGCACAACACCGTCACCGAGGAAATGCTGGCCGACTTCGCGGCTGCCTGGAACCGCCACGATATCGACGCCCTGATGTCCTTCATGAGCGAGGACTGCGTGTTCGAAACCGTGGGCGGGCCCGAGCAGTGGGGCACGCGGCATTCGGGGCGCGAGGCGGTGCGCGCCGCCTTCGCCGCGGCCTGGGCCGCCTTTCCCGACGCGCAATGGCGCAACGGCAGGCACTGGGTCGCCGGGGATCGCGGCGTGTCCGAATCGACCTTCACCGGCACCGCGGCCGACGGGTCGCGGGTGGAGGCGGACATGGTCGACGTCTTCACCTTCCAGGACGGCAAGATCCGCGTGAAGAACGCGTTCCGCAAGCAGCGGCCGGCCCTGCCGGCGCGTTCCTGACCGTCGGCTCGCATCCGTCAGCCATGCATCCAACAACCGGAAGCCGCAGCATGGATACCCAAATGTCCTTCGAATCCGCAGGTCCGGCCCGCCCGGGCGGCGCGGCCATCAACGCCTATAACCCGGCCTACGATCCGCTGGTCTCGCCGCCGGGGCGCGGGCAGGACTACGCGCCCACCTACTGGGTCGCGACGGCGGGCGAGCCGCCCGCCGACGACGGCCCGGTCGACGGCGATATGGAGGCCGACGTGGTCATCGTCGGTTCGGGCTTCACGGGCCTGTCCGCGGCGCTGACGCTGGCGCGCGACTTCGGCGTCAAGGCGGTGGTGCTGGAGGCCAACCGCGTGGTCTGGGGCTGCACCAGCCGCAACGGCGGCCAGGGCCAGAACGCCTCGGGCCGGCTGTACCGCTCGCAGTGGATCGCGCGCTGGGGCCTGGACACCGCCAAGCGCCTGGACGCCGAGATCCGCGACGGCTTCGAGTACTGGAAGAGCCTGGTCGCGCAGGTCGATTGCGACGCGCAGCCGGGCGGGCACCTGTACACCGCGCACCGCCAGAAGAAAATGGCGTTCCTGCAGAACGAGGCGCGCGTGATGCGCGAAGTGTTCGGCTACGACACGAAGATGCTGGGCAAGGCGGAACTGCGCGAGCGCTACATCGACGACCACGAGGCGGTGGGCGCCATGCACGAGCCCGACGGCGTGGGCGTGCATCCGCTCAAGCTCGCCTACGGTTATCTGCGGCAGGCGCGCGCGCTGGGCGTGCGCGTTCATCCGGGCAGCCCGGTGCTGGGCTGGCGCGCGGAAAACGGCCGGGTGCGGCTGCAGACGCCGGGCGGCGTGGTGCACGCGCGGCGGGTGGCGTTCGCCACCGGCGGCTACACCGCGCAGGGCGTCAACCGGCTGCTGGACAACCGCATCATGCCGGTGCTGTCGAACTCGCTGGTCACGCGCGTGTTGTCGCCCGCCGAGCGCGAGGCCGCCGGCCTGAAGAGCACGGTGTTCATCACCGACACGCGCACGCTGCGTTTCTATTACCGCCTGCTGCCGGACGGCCGCATGCAGATAGGCAGCCGCAGCGCGCTGCGCGGCGCGGATGCGCAGCATCCCCGCCACCTGGCCTTGCTGCGCGAGGGGCTGGCGCGCAAGTTTCCCGCGCTCAAAGGGATAGAGGTGGCGTATTCGTGGTGGGGCTGGGTGGACGTCAGCCACGACATGATGCCGCGGGTCACGCAGCCCGATCCGGCCCAGCCGGTGTATTACGCGTTCGGCTATGGCGGCAATGGCGTGGCGTTCTCGGCGCAGGCCGGCCGGCGGCTGGCGCAGCGCATGATGGGCCATGACGACCAGGCCTGGAACCTGCCCATCTACGACACCCCCTTGCCGGGACATCCGTTCGCGCCGTTCCGGCGGCTGGGCCAGGGGCTGCTGTACCGGTGGTACTACTTACGAGACGAACTGCTCTAGGGCGCTGAGGGCCGGGCCGGCCGGCTGCCGGCTTTCGGCCTGCGCGCGGTAGCGGGCCACCACCCTGGCCAGCCTGGCGATGCCCGGCTCGATGTGTTCCGGGCGGATGGACGTGAACCCCACGCGCAGGAAGTTGCGCGGCGCGCTGGCGCCGTCCATGAAGAACACGTCGCCCGGCTCGACCACCACGCCTTCGGCCAGCGCCGCCTCGGACAGCTCGGCGGCGTCCAGCCAGGGCGGGCCTTGCAGCCAGCACGAGGACGATCCGGTGATGGGGATGGCCTTGAAGTCGGGCAGGTGCTGCGCCAGCGCGCGCGCCAGCTCCTGGCCGCGCTTCTGGTAGGCCTGGGACTGCCGGCGCAGCAGCGCGTGGTGATGGCCCAGCGAGATGAACAGCGAGAATGCCCGCTGGATATAGGCCGACGGGTGGCGCAGCATCAGCCGGCGCAGCGCGCGCAGCTCGGCCGTGAGTTCGCGCGGGGCCACGATATAGCCGATGCGCAGGCCGGGCGCGAAGGACTTGGCCAGGCTGCCCACGTAGATCACGCGGCCGTCGCGGTCCAGGCTCTTGAGCGCCGGGATGGCGCCTTCGCCCCAGCGGGTCTCGCTTTCGAAGTCGTCCTCGATGATCAGGCTGTCGGCCTGGCGCGCCAGCGCCAGCAGGGCCTGCCGGCGTTCGGGCGCGAGCGTGACCGTGGTGGGGCACTGGTGGCCGGGCGTGACGAACAGGTAGTCGCAGCCCAGCAGGTGCGTGCCGGTGCGCAGGCCCTGTTCGTCCACCGGCATGGGCAGCAGGTGGCGCGTGTGGCTGGCGAAGATGTTGCGGGCGTCGGGGTAGCCGGGATCTTCCATGCCGACCACCGTGTCCTCGTTGACCAGCAGGTCGGCCAGCAGGTAGAGCGCGTGCTGCGCGCCCACGGTGATGACGATTTCCTCGGCGTCGGCCCATACGCCGCGGCGCGGCAGCACCTGGGTGCGGATCTGCTCGATCAGCGCCGGGTCGTCATGGGTGATGAGGTCGGGCGCCCAGCTGCGGATGTCCAGGACCGACAGGGCCTTGATGCAGCATTCGCGCCATTCGGCGGTGGGGAACAGGTCCTGGTCGAATTGCGCGTAGACGAAGGGGTAGGGCTGCTTCTGCCAGTCGCGCGGCTTGCTGATGTTGCGCTGGCGCGAGGGGCGGAAGCGCAGCCGTTCGTTCCAGCGCACGGCGGGCGCGCCGCCGGCCGGCGGCGCGGGATCGGAGGCGGGGCCGGAATGCCCCTGCATGACGGTCTCGCTGACGAAATGGCCGCTGCGCTCGCGCGAGACGAGGTAGCCTTCGCTGACCAGCTGCTGGTAGGCGAAGACGACGGTGTTGCGCGCGATCCGCAACTGGTCGGCGAGATGGCGGCTGGATGGCACCGGCGTGCCGGGCGGCAGGTGGCCGCTGAGGATGGCGGACACCAGCATCTGGCGCACGCAGCCTTGCAGGCTGAGGTTGGGCGCGCTTTCGCGTTCGAACAGGCGCTCCCACAACACGGGCTTGAGCATCGAGGCCTGGCTGGACATGAGGGCTCCCCCTTGGGTGGACCGCGGGGACGGCGCTGCGTCCCGGGGCTGCCACTGAGAATAGAGGAGCGGGGTTGGCGAAGGAATGAGGGATTGCCCGGGCGGCGATCAGACCCGTCCCTTCCAGGGTATGGCGAACTTTTCGAGGTAGCGCACCAGCAGGTCGAAGGCGAAGGCGAACACCCCGATCACGATGATGCCCATGATGACCGTGTCGCTGGCCAGGAACTGGGCGGCGTTGAGCACCATGAAGCCCAGGCCGCGATCGGCGGCCACCATTTCGGCGGCGACCAGCGTGGTCCAGCCCACCCCGATGCCGATGCGCATGCCGGTGAAGATTTCGGGCATGGCGGCCTTCAGGATCACGTGCCGGACGATCTGCGCGCGCGAGCCGCCCATGGCGTAGGCCGCGTGGATCTGCTCGATGGACACCGAGCGCACGCCGGCGCGCGCGGCGATCGCCATGGGCGCGAAGATGGCCAGGTAGATCAGCAGGATCTTGGGGAATTCGCCGATGCCGAACCAGATGATGATCAGCGGCAGGTAGGCCAGCGGCGGCAGCGGGCGGTAGAACTCGATGGGCGCGTCGAATATGCCGCGGGCGTAGCGGTTCACGCCCATCAGGATGCCGACCGGGATGGCGGTGGCGCAGGCCAGGAAAAAGGCGCCGAAGACCCGCGACAGGCTGGCCAGCGCGTGCTCGGCCAGGGTGGAGTTGGCCACGCCTTCGGTCATGGCGAAGACGAACTTGTCGTAGACCGCCAGGGGCGAGGGCAGGAACAGCGGCCGCACCCAGCCGGAGGCCGTCACCAGGAACCACAGCGCGATCAGCGCCAGGCTGGTCAGCAGGCTGATGTGGCCGCTGTAACCCGCGCCCGGCGCGCCGTACACCATGCCCGGCGCCGCGGGTTTGTGCCCCTTAGGCATGGAGGCCCGGCGACGAGGCGACGGCGCGCTCGTCGCCATAGATGATGCCGAGGACCTGCTCGCGCATGTCGATGAAGTCGGGACTGGATTTGATGCTGCGGCCATCTCGGGTCTCCAGGTAGCGTCGGTTGAAGTCCGGCGTGAAGGTGTGCGTAATCCGCCCCGGGCGCGGTGACATGACGATCAGCCGCGAGCCCAGGAACAGCGCCTCTTCCACGCTGTGCGTGATGAAAAAGAACATCTTGCCGGTCTGGCGCCAGATGTCCAGCAGCAGCTCCTGGATGGTTTCGCGCGTCAGCGCGTCCAGCGCCGCCATGGGTTCGTCCATCAGCAGCATGGCGGGGTCGCAGGTCAGGGCGCGCGCGATGCCCACGCGCTGCTGCATGCCGCCGGACAGCTGGTAGATCATGTGGCGGTGGAAGTCCTGCAGCCCGACCAGTTCCAGGTTGCGGCGCGCCCGCGCGCGGCGGGTCTGCTTGTCCACGCCCTGCAGCATCAGGCCGAACTCGGTGTTCTCCAGCACGTTCAGCCAGGGCAGCAGGGCGTGCTTCTGGAACACCACGCCGCGGTCCGCGCCGGGGCCGACGATGGGCTTGCCGCCCAGCGTGATCTCGCCCTCGGTCGGCGAAAGAAACCCCGCCAGCAGGCTGAGCAGGGTGGTCTTGCCGCAGCCGGAGGCGCCCAGCGCGACCACGAACTCGCCCGGCTGGATGGTGAGGTTGACGTTCTGCAGCGCGATCACCGGGCCGCTGTCGTGCAGGCCGGGGTAGGTGACGCTGACGCTTTCCGCGCACAGGCGCTGCGCGGCGCTGGGGGATGGCTGGGTCATGCCGGCTCCTGGTTGAACGGCGGGGATAGCTACTTGGCCGCCGCCTTGGCGTACTGGCCGTTGACGTGGGCGCTGTAGTCGTCCAGGCTGCGGTCGATCTGCTTCTGGTCCTTGAGGAACTTGGCGCTGGCCGCGAACGCGCGCGCCGCGCCCGACTCCTTGCCGCCGCCCAGCCACTCGTTGGAAGCCTGCTCCTGCGCGGTGGGAAACACCAGCAGCTTGAGCGCCTCGACCACGTCTTCGGGCTTGCCGCCGATCAGCTTGACCATGCCCTTGACCTGCGGCGAATCGGCCGTCCATTTGGCGCCGTTGGCGCGATAGTCGGCGTAGGACTTGGCCAGCACGGCGGTGAACGCCGCCATGAACTTGGGATGCTTGGCGGCCCAGGCCCGGTCGGCCACGATGCCGTCGAAGGTGGGCACGCTGGCCTTGCCGATCTGTTCCGAGTCCGCAATGATCTTGCCGGTCTTGGCGATCTCGGTGAGCGCCGGCGGCCAGACGTAGGCGGCGTCGATGTCGCCGCGCTGCCAGGCGGCGACGATCTGCGGCGGCTGCATGTTCAAGAGGCGCACCTCGCGCGGGTTGATCTTCCAGACCTGCTCCAGCCCCACCAGCAGGTGGAAGTGCGAGGTGGAGACGAACGGCGTGGCGATGCGCTTGCCCTTCAGGTCGGCCGTGCCGTTGATGCCGGAGCCGTTGCGCGCCACCAGCGCTTCGGACTTGCCGATGTTGTCCAGCACCCAGAAGAGCTCCATGTCCACGCCGCGCGTGGAAGCCGCGGTGATGCCGGTCGAGCCCAGCACGCCGACCGGCACGTTGCCCGAGGCCAGCGCGGTGGAGATGTCGCCGCCGGACGTGAACTGGCGCCAGTCCACCTGGTAGCCCGCCTGCTTGAGCGCGGCGTCGAAGCTGCCGTCGGCGATGGCGGACAGGAACGGGCCGACGATCAGCTGGTATCCGACCACGAGCTTGGTCTGGGCGTATGCGGGAGCGGCCAGCAGCGCGGCGGCCAGGCCGGCCAGGGTGCAGCGGCGGATGAGGCGGGATATCGCGTTCATGGTGATCTCCGTGGGTGAGACCGCGTTCCGGCGCGTCCGGCTACGCCGCGTTGCTGCGGTTTGATGTCAGTTTGCCCGGATGGATTCGGAACGCTAGGACCAGATGGGGAGATCAGTAGGTGCCAAAGAGACGGTGCGTTCAGGTCCGGCTGAATTGCTCGACCAGGAAATCGAGAAAGGCGCGCAGCTTCGGGGCGACATGCTGTCTGGACGGATAGACCGCATAGAGCGTGGTTTCGACCGTGGCCCAGTCTTCGAGCGCCGCCTGCAGCCGTCCCGCTTTCAAATCGTCTTCGACGTAAGGACGAGGCATCAGGCTCAGGCCCAGCCCGCCGCGCAGCGCATCGCGCACGGCCAGGCTGGATGACACGGAGTATTGCCCTTTGACCGCGATGCTTTCGGTGTGGCCGTTCTTGCTGAACTCCCAGGCGTCCGCATGTCCCGAAAGGCTGAACCGGATGCAGTTCAGCGCCTTCAGGTCGGCGGGCGCTTGCGGCTTTCCATGCGCCTTGAAATAAGACGGCGCCGCGCACAGCACGTGCGGCATGACCGCCAGCTTTCTGGCGATCAGGCTGGAGTCTTCGAGCTTGTCGCTGCCGCGGACGGCGAGGTCGAAACCCTCGCGGATGAGGTCGACCCGCCTGTCGTCCAGATGCAGGTCGAGCCTGAGGTCGGGATGGCGCGCCAGGAATCCGGGGATGGCGGCCGACAGGCGCGTCAGGGTCACGGTCATGGGCGCGCTGACGCGCAGCGTGCCGCTGGGCGCCGCCTTGACCGGGCAGAGGGCCTGGTCCGCCTCGACCAGCGCGTCGAGCCCGCGCGTCACGTGTTCCAGGTAGATCCTGCCTTCTTCGGTCAGGGCCATGCGCCGCGTGGTCCGATTGATGAGCCGCACGCCCACGTGCGCTTCCAGTTCGGCGATGTTCTTGCTGACGGCCGCGGGCGAGAGACCGAGCCGGCGCCCGGCCTCGGCGAAGCTGTTGCGTTCCGCCACCTGGCGGAATACCTGCAAGGCGGTCAGGCGGTCCATGGATAATATTCTTTTGGTAAATAATGAATTTGTTTTATCGAATATTATATTTATTGGGTGAATTATGTATATTTTTCCGTAAGCCCCTCAAGAGCAGAACGAAATGATGATCGACGTCCTGGAAATCGCATGAGCACGCGCGGCGCCGATCTGCTGCTGACGGCCGTGGCCCCCGCCATATGGGGCAGCACGTATATCGTCACGACCGAATTCCTGCCCGGCTTTGCGCCGATGACGGTGGCCATGCTGCGCGCGCTGCCGGCCGGGTTGCTGCTGCTCCTGATCGTGCGGCGCCTGCCTGCCGGCATATGGTGGCTGCGCATCTTCGTCCTGGGCGCGCTCAATTTCTCCATCTTCTGGAGCATGCTGTTCATCTCGGCGTACCGCCTTCCGGGCGGCGTCGCCGCGACCGTGGGCGCGATCCAGCCGCTGATCGTGGTGTTGCTTGCCGCCGTCCTGCTGGGCAGCGCGCTGCGCGCGATAACGGTCGTGGCGGCCATCGCCGGCGCCTTCGGCGTGGCGCTGCTGGTGCTGACGCCGGGCGCCTCGCTCGATGCCGTCGGCGTCACGGCCGGCCTGGCCGGGGCGGTGTCGATGGCGTTCGGAACGGTGCTGAGCCGCAAGTGGCGGCCGCCGGTGTCGCTGCTCACCTTCACCGCGTGGCAATTGACGGCGGGCGGCCTGCTGCTGGTTCCGGTGGCGCTGCTGTTCGATCCGTCCATGGGGCTGCCGACCGGACGCAACCTGATCGGACTGGCATGGCTGGGGCTGATCGGCGCGGCGCTGACCTATATGCTCTGGTTCCGCGGCATCGCGCGGCTGGAATCGGCCGTCGTGTCCTCGCTGGGCTTTCTCAGCCCGGTCACCGCGGTGCTGCTCGGTTGGCTGTTCCTGGGCCAGACGCTGACCCCGGTTCAGTGCATCGGCGTGGCCCTCGTCATCGGCAGCATCTGGTTCGGCCAGCGCGCCGGCGTCCGGAACCAGACTGGAGGGATGGCTGCGCAGCAGCCGGAACGACGTTAAGCTCGATGCCGTCCACTGAACGGAGGCATCCCCCATGGCCCGCATCGAGTCCGTAGACATTTTCCTGGTCGACCTGCCGCCCAAGACCGTGCGCACCGACGCCGTGCAGAGTTTCGAACGGCAGGAAACCCCAATCGTGCGCATCACCGACAGCGACGGCGCGGTGGGAGTGGGCTACAGCTACACCATCGGCACGGGCGGCTCGGCGGTGGCGCGCCTGCTGGACGAACACCTGGCGCCCATGCTGCCCGGTCGCGAGGCCGAAGACATCGAAGGCCTGTGGCGGGACCTGATGTACCGGGTCCATGCGACCACGGTGGGCGCGCTGACTTCCATCGCGCTGGCCGCCATCGACACCGCGCTATGGGATTTGCGGGCGCGCCGCGCCGGCCTGCCGCTGCACCGGCTGGCCGGCGGGGCCAAGGATCGCATCGCGCTCTACACCACCGAGAGCGGCTGGCTGCACCTGCCCGCGCAGGCCCTGGTCGAGGGCTGCGAGCAGGCGCGGGCCGATGGCCTGCGCGGCGCCAAGCTCAAGGTCGGGCGGCCTCACGTATCCGAGGACGTGGCGCGCATCGCGGCGGTGCGCGAGGCGATGGGAGAGGGCTGGGAGATCATGGTGGACGCCAACCAGGGCTTTTCGCTGCCCGAGGCGATACGCCGGGCGCGCGCCTTCGAAGCGCTGGACCTGGCCTGGCTGGAAGAACCGATACATGCCGACGACGTGCACGCGCATCGGCGCCTGTCGGAGTCCACCCGCCTGCCCATCGCGGTGGGCGAGTCGCTCTACAGCCTGTCGCAGTTCAAGGACTATCTGCATAGCGGCGCGTGCTCGGTGGTGCAGGTGGACGTGGGACGGATCGGCGGCATTACGCCGTGGCTGAAAGTGGCGCACCTGGCCGAAGCCTACAACGTGCCGGTCTGCCCGCACTTCCTGATGGAAATCCACGTGGCGCTGTGCTGCGCCGTGCCCAACAGCCGCTGGCTGGAATACATCCCGCAGCTGGACCTGATTACCGAGTCGCGCCTGCGGATCGAGGACGGCCACGCGCTGCCGTCGCAGGAGCCGGGGCTGGGGATTGCGTGGGACTGGGCCGCGATCGAGCGGCTGGCGGGGTCTCGCAGCCGGCACGGGTGATTGGCGGCCGGGGCCGCCGATGGGTTGCGCGCGCTCGCGGTTCTCTTTCTTGCCTATGGTTTCTCGCGCTGCACCCGTCCTACCGGATCAGGCTGAGGAATTCCGCGCGGGTCGAGGGGTTGTCGTGGAACTCGCCCAGCATCACGGACGTGACCATGGACGAATTCTGTTTTTCGACCCCGCGCATCATCATGCACATGTGCTGGGCCTCGATCACCACGGCCACGCCGGCGGCGCCGGTGACCGACTGCACGGCCTCGGCCACCTGGCGGCTGAGGTTTTCCTGGATCTGCAGGCGGCGCGCGTACATCTCGACGATGCGCGCCACCTTGGACAGGCCCAGCACCTTGCCGTTGGGCAGGTAGGCCACGTGCGCCTTGCCGATGAAGGGCAGCATGTGGTGCTCGCACAGCGAATACAGCTCGATGTTCTTGACCAGCACGATCTCGCGCGTGTCGGAGGTGAACAGCGCGCCGTTGACGATCTCTTCCAGGTTCTGGCCGTAGCCGCGGCACAGGTGGCGCATGGCCTTGGCGGCACGCGCCGGCGTATCGGCCAGCCCTTCGCGGGACGGATCTTCCCCCAGCTGTTCGAGTATGGCGGTGTAGTGTTGTTCCAATGACATGGGGGACTCCTGGATGCTGCGGCGTTTTGCTGTTGCTCTGGGACGCAAGTCTACCTCAGGGTCAGACCCCTCGGTTCTCTACGGCGTATTTGATGAGCTCGGCCTGACCGTCTATGCCGAGTTTGCGCTTGATGTTCAGCCGGTGCGTTTCCACCGTGCGCACCGACAGGCCGAGGTCGTGGGCGATCTGCTTGTTGGCGTGGCCGCTGGCGATGTGGCGCAGCACGTCGCGTTCGCGCTGGGTCAGCAGGGTGGCCGGCGCGCTGGCCTGGGACAGGCGCAGCGCGACGGCGGCGCTGAAGTAGCTGCGCCCGGCCATGACGGCCTCGATGGCGGTGACGATTTCGTGCGCCGGCTCGTCCTTGAGCAGATAGCCGCGCGCGCCCGCCTTGACGGCCTGCACCATGTATTCGGGGTTGTCGTGCATCGACAGCACCAGCACGGCGATCTGCGGGTAGCGCTCGTGCAGTTCGGCGGTCAGCTCCAGGCCGCCGACGCCGGGCATGTTCAGGTCCATCAGCGCCAGGTGCGGCAGCGTGCCGCCCTGCGGGTCCTCGGCCATACAGGCGCCCAGGAAGGCGCGGGCCGCGGCGGCGTTGCCGGCCTCGCCGACCACGCGCAGGTGCGGCACGGTCTCCAGGCGCAGGCGCAGTCCGTCGCGCACCAGCGGATGGTCGTCGATCAGCAGGAGTCGGACAGGGGCGGGCTTGGCGGTCATGCTTGGGGCTCCGGAGCGGAGACGGCAGGCGGCAGGGGCAGCCAGGCCTGCAGGATCGTGCCGTGGGCGGTGGATCGGAAAGTCAGGTTACCCGATAGCGCATTCATGCGTTCGCGCATGTTGCGCAGGCCGATGCCGCGGCGCGGGTCCTGCTGCACTTCGTCGTAGTCGAAGCCGCGGCCGTCGTCGGCGATGGTCAGGCGCAGGTCGCGTTCGGAATAGGCCAGGGTCATGTCGGCGCGGGTCGCGCCGGCGTGGCGGATGACGTTGGTCAGCGCTTCCTGGGTCACGCGGAACAGGGCGGTGGCGTAGGCTTCGGGCAGCTTGACCGGACGGCCGGTGGTGTGCAGGCGCACGGCCAGCGGCGGCGCGCCGTCCGGGCTGGGGATGGCGAACTCGCGGCCCAGGTGTTCGAGCGCGGCCGGCAGGCCCAGGTCGTCGAGCAGGGTGGGGCGCAGGTTGTGCGAAATCCGCCGCACTTCGCCCACGGCGGTGTTCAGGCGCTCCAGCGCGCCGCCCAGCGGACCGTCGATGTGGGCCAGCGCGCCGGCGTCGGCCGGCAGCGACTGGCGCAGCCGTTCGCGCGCGGCTTCCAGCGACAGCTTGCTCGACACCAGCACCTGGCTGATGCCGTCGTGCAGCTCGCGCGACAGGCGGGCGCGTTCGTCCTCCTGGGTGCGCACCAGCTGCCGCGCCATCAGGCGCAGCTTGGCGTCGGACTGGCGGTGGTCGCTGATGTTCAGGGCCAGGCCGCAGGCGGCCACGCCCAGGATGGAGACGGCGGCGATGCCGGCCACCCAGGTGAACATATTGATGATGTTGGCCTGCGCCGCCGCGTCGATGCGCTCCAGCGCCTGTTCCACGTCGTCCAGGTAGATGCCGGTGCCCAGCATCCAGCCCCAGCGCTCCAGCACCACGACGTAGCCCAGCTTTTCCTCGGTCTGGTGGGTGGAGGGCTTTTCCCACAGATAGCGCACCGCCTCGCCTTCCTGGCCGCTGCGGCGGGCGGCGGTCAGCAGGTTCTGGATCACGGGCTGGCCGTGGGTGTCGCGCAGGTTCCACAGGTCCTGGCCCACCAGTTCCGGCTGGCGCGGGTGCATCAGGTTGCGGCCGTGCAGGTCATAGACGAAGAAATAGCCGTCGTGGCCGAATTCCATCTGCGCCAGCAGGTCCAGCGCGCGCTGGCGCGTGGCCTCGTCGTCGGACAGGGCCTGCAGCGGGGCGATGGCGCTGTAGGCCAGGTTCACGTAGTGGCGCAGCTCGCCTTCCTTGCTGGCCAGCCAGGCGTTCTCGACCACCTGTTTCTCGCGCTGGGCCAGTTGCAGGCCCTGCACGTAGACGGCGACCGTGATGGCGGCCAGCGCCACCAGCAGGGGCACGGCCGCCAGCAGCAGGATTTTCAGGCGCAGCTTCATAGGGATTTGTATCAGCGCGGATTCGCTTGTTGCGATGCAATATCGCGTGGGCCCCGATGGAGGAACGTCCGGGGCATGCCGCAGATTTTACGATTTCCGGAAAATTATGTTGCGGCGCATTGCGTAGTAATACGTAGCGGGCTTGCGTAGTTCCGCGCTTGTTGCTGCCGGGGCAAAACGAAATACTAGCGTCCGCGCTTACCGGGCGCAGTGTGGACGCGTGCGTCCGCCACCCCACAACAATGAGTCTGCCTTCCGCGGGACGACAACAGCGTTTCCACGCCAAGAGCATGGCGGGAGGCAAGAGGAGCAGTTATGCAAACCAGCAGTAAAGGACTGGGTCAACACCTGGTCTGGCTGGCGGTTGCGGTGCTGGGCGCGTTCGCGCTGGGCACCGTGGCGCTGGCCAGAGG
This sequence comes from Achromobacter sp. MUI-25009338, assembly GCF_057359325.1. NCBI lineage: Bacteria > Pseudomonadati > Pseudomonadota > Betaproteobacteria > Burkholderiales > Alcaligenaceae > Achromobacter > Achromobacter sp. MUI-25009338. Next base: position 3,140,876 of record NZ_CM170627.1, on the reverse strand, counting down.
GGAGACCATCAACGCGCTATGGGTGGTGATCGCCGCCGTCTGCGTCTATCTGATCGCGTATCGCTACTACAGCCGATTCATCGCCAACAAGGTCTTCCAGCTGGACCCCACGCGCATGACCCCGGCCTGGAAGTACAACGACGGCCTGGACTACGTGCCGACCAACAAGCACGTGCTGTTCGGCCACCACTTCGCCGCGATCGCCGGCGCCGGTCCGCTGGTCGGCCCGGTGCTGGCCGCGCAGATGGGCTATCTGCCGGGCATGCTGTGGATTCTGGCCGGCGTGGTGTTCGCCGGCGCGGTGCAGGATTTCACCATCCTCTTCATCTCGACCCGCCGTGACGGCCGCTCGCTGGGCGACCTGGTCAAGTCCGAACTGGGCAAGGTCCCGGGCGTGATCGCGCTGTTCGGCGCCTTCATGATCATGGTCATCATCCTGGCGGTGCTGGCGCTGATCGTGGTCAAGGCCCTGACGCACTCGCCCTGGGGCACGTTCACCGTGGCCGCGACCATCCCCATCGCGCTGTTCATGGGCGTGTACCTGCGCTATATCCGTCCGGGCAAGATCGGCGAAGTCTCCATCATCGGCTTCGTGGGCCTGATGGCCGCCATCACTTTCGGCCAGGACGTGGCCGCGCACCCGGTGATCGGCCCGATGTTCGACTTCGACGGCAAGGGCCTGACCTGGATCCTGATCATCTACGGCTTCATCGCCTCGGTGCTGCCGGTGTGGCTGCTGCTGGCGCCGCGCGACTATCTGTCGACCTTCCTGAAGATCGGCACCATCGTCGGCCTGGCCATCGGCATCGTGGTGGTTGCGCCCGAGCTGAAGATGCCCGCGCTGACGCAGTTCGTCGACGGCACCGGTCCGGTGTGGTCGGGCAACCTGTTCCCGTTCCTCTTCATCACGATCGCCTGCGGCGCCGTGTCGGGCTTCCACGCCCTGATCTCCTCGGGCACCACGCCCAAGCTGATCGAGAACGAAACCCAGGCCCGCTACATCGGCTACGGCGGCATGCTGATGGAATCCTTCGTGGCCATCATGGCCTTGGTGGCGGCCTGCGTGATCGAGCCGGGCATCTACTACGCCATGAACAGCCCGGCCGCGGTCATCGGCACCACGCCGGACCAGGTCGCCCAGGTGGTTTCGAGCTGGGGCTTCGTGGTGACGCCGGCCGACCTGGTGCAGACCGCCAAGGACGTGGGCGAAAGCACCATCATCTCGCGCGCCGGCGGCGCGCCCACGCTGGCCGTCGGCATGGCGCACATCCTGCACCAGGCCCTGGGCGGCCCGAGCATGATGGCGTTCTGGTATCACTTCGCCATCCTGTTCGAAGCCCTGTTCATCCTGACGGCCGTCGACGCCGGCACGCGCGCGGGCCGCTTCATGCTGCAGGACCTGCTGGGCACCTTTGCGCCCTCGCTCAAGCGCACCGACTCGCTGCCCGCCAACCTGATCGCCACCGGCCTGTGCGTGCTGGCCTGGGGCTACTTCCTGTACCAGGGCGTGGTCGATCCGCTGGGCGGCATCAACACGCTGTGGCCGCTGTTCGGCATCGCCAACCAGATGCTGGCCGCGGTGGCGCTGACGCTGGGCACCGTGGTGCTGTTCAAGATGAAGCGCGACCGCTATGCGTGGGTCACCGTGCTGCCGACGATCTGGCTGCTGGCGTGCACGCTGACGGCCGGCTGGCAGAAGATCTTCGACGCCGATCCGCGCGTCAGCTTCCTGGCGCACGCCGCCAAATACAACGCGGCGATCGCCGAAGGCAAGGTCCTGGCCCCGGCCAAGTCGCTGGCCGAGATGTCCCGCGTGGTGTTCAACGACTACATCAACGCCGGCCTGTGCGGTATCTTCATCTTCGTCGTGGTGAGCATTCTGGTGTTCGGCCTGCGTTCGGTGCAGCGCGCGCGCAACGAGAACAAGCCCACCGCCCGCGAAACCCCGTACGAGACGCTGCCCGCCGGCGCCGGCGCGGATTGAGCAGGAGAGCCGCATGCTGTTCGCCAACATGAGCTCGGCCGCCGGCGCGGCCGGCCGCTACCTGGGGCAGACGCTCCGGCTGATGGTGGGGGTGCCCGACTACGAGACCTACGTCGAGCACGTGCGGCGCACCCATCCCGACCGGGAGCCGATGAGCTACGAAGAGTTCTTCCGCGAGCGCCAGGACGCGCGCTACGGCGGCAAGAAACGCATCGGCTGCTGCTGACGCCAAAAGGCCTCGCCACCCGGCGAGGCCTTTTTTCATGGCACTCAGAACGAGGCCGTGAGGCTGGCGTAATAGGCGCGGCCGGGTTCGTTGTAGGTGGCCGCGCCGGCCTCGACCGCGTTGCCTTCGCGGTAGCGCTTCTTGTCCAGCAGGTTGCTCACGCCCACGCGCAGCCGCAGGTTGCGGTTGAACGCGTAGCCGGCGCTCAGGCCCACCAGGGCGTAGGGGCTGACGCCTTGCAGCCCGCGGTCCGTGATCGCCTCGCCGCGGCGCGGGTTCAGGGTCGGACCTTGCTGCCGGCCGTAGTAGGTCAGGTTGGCCTGCAGCGAAAGCCGTTCGGTGGCGTACCAGTCCAGCGTGGAATTGACGGTGTATTTCGGGATCACGCTCAGCGGCTGGCCGTCGTCCTTGCTTTCGCTGCGGATCATGTAGGTGAAGTTGGTGTTCCAGTCCAGGTCCGGCGCCAGGGCGATGAACAGATTGCCTTCCACGCCCTCGACCACCGCCTTGCCGGCGTTGCTCCATTGCAGCACGCGCGCGCCGTTGGCCAGGCGGTAGGCGATGTCGGTGCCGGCGACGATCTTGTTGCGGTAGTCGTTGCGGAAATAGGCCGCGCTCGCGCGCCAGCCGCCCGGGTCGTACTCGAAGCCAATTTCCTTGTTGACGCTGGTCTCGGGCGCCAGATCGCGGTTGCCGACGAGATAGCAGCCGTTGCGGTTGGCCTGCGATACCGGGCAGCCGTAGCCGCGGCTGTACATCAGGTAGTTGGGGTTGGACTGGTACAGGTTGGGCGCCTTGTAGGCGCGCGCGACGCCGCCTTTCAGGCGCAGCGCCGCGGTGAGCTCGTAGGCGGCGTTCAGGCTGGGGCTCCAGTTGCTGCCGAACTTGTCGTTGCGGTCGAACCGCAGGCCCGGCGTCAGCGTGGCGCGCGCGCCGGCCTGGATGTTGTCCTCCACGAAGAGCGCATAGCTGTTCTGGGCGGTTTTCGGGTCGCGGCCGTCCATGGCCACGCCGCCGATGGCGCCGCCGGTATAGGTCTGGCGCAGGCTGGCGGCGTCTTCCAGCGATTCGCGCAGCCATTCCACGCCTATCGTGGCGACCTGCTCGAAGCCCAGCTCGAACGGCAGATTCACTTCGCCCACGGCGCTCCAGTTGCGCAGCCGCGACGTGGCCCGGCCCAGGTCCACCGGCATGCCTTCGCCGCCGCCGGCCAGGCCCTCGTTCTGGCGCGCATTGCGCGTGTAGTCGTAGCCCAGCGCGGCGCGCGATGTGCCCCAGTCCCAGACGCCGCGGTGGGTCAGGCCCAGGCTTTCGCGGTAGAGCGCGCTGGTTTCCTTGCCGTACAGGCTGTCGGAGAAGGACGAGGTGCTGTTGAGCATGGTGTCGCCGGCGTACAGATTGCCCTGGCGGCTGAACGCGGCCTCCAGGTCCACCGTGTTGCGGGCATCCGGGCGCCACGAGAACAGCGCGTTCAGGTCCTGGTTGACCACGCCTTCGCGGCCGGCCGATTCCGCCAGGCCGTCGGCGTTGAGCTGCGAGCGCGCGGCGTTGATGTTGCGCGCGTCGGGATTGGTTTTGTTGTAGTTGCCGTAAAGCCGCAGGCTCAGGGTGTCGCTGATCGGGCCGCTCAGGCGGATGCCGATGCGGTTGGTATTGCCTTCGTCGCTGTCCTCGGGCTGGTTCAGGTAGTAGGTGAGCGACCCGCCGAACCGGTCCGCGGGACGCTTGGTGATGATGTTCACCACGCCGCCCATCGCGCCCGAGCCATAGCGCGCGGCGGCCGGTCCGCGCAGCACCTCGATGCGCTCGACTTCCTCGGCCGGCACCCAGTTGCTGTCGCCGCGGGTATCGCGGTCGCCGTTCCAGCCGTAGCGCACCGCATTGCGCGACGTGGCGGGCCGGCCGTCGATCAGGATCAGGGTGTTCTCGGGGCCCATGCCGCGGATGTCGATCTGGCGGCTGTTGCCGCGCGAGCCGCTGGCGCTGTTGCCGGTGAGGTTCACGCCGGGTTCGCGGCGCACGATGTCCGACAGATCGTTGACGGGCGGGCGGCGGGCGATCTCGTCGGCCGTGATCACCGAGACGCCGAGCGCTTCCTTGACTTCTTCTTCGGCGGTGCCCAGCACCTGCACGGTCGGCAGTTCCGGGACGGCCTGCGCGGCGGCGATGGTTCCATGCAGGCCGCAAAGCAGCAGGGCGGCGTAGTTCAGACGGTGCACTGACATTTCTCCAAGAGCAGAAAGGCAACCCGGAAGCGGGCGGCCATGTTTTAATTGAGAACGATTGCTATTTGAATTTCGGCGAAATTATGTCAGCGGCTACACGCGCCGGGGTTTGCGGCGCCACCACAAAACTTTGCGGCAGCGCCAACTCCCCAGAATCGGACCAAGAGAAAGCAGGCGGCGTGGGCGGGCCGCAACTGCTGCCGGCGCGCCCGGACGGGTATGGCCGGACGGCCGCGGCGCGTCCGCGCGCCATGCTGGAGGGCTGGTCCGACCTGACGGAACTGGCGCCGGGCATGGTGCTGCGGCGCCTGGACGTGCGCGATCTGCAGGGCGCGAGCGCGCGCGGCTCGCTGCGTCCGGGCCTGCACATTGCCCTGGTGGTGGGCGGGCGCGTGAACGTGACGCTGGCCGGCCAGCGGCTGGCCCTGGGGCCGCGCCCCGACGGCAAGGTGCTGGGCGTGGCGCTGTCGGTGCGGGAGCCGGACGGCTTCGTGCGCGAATCGTGCCTGGGCGACATCGAGCGCACGGTGCTGCTGAGGCTGGAGCACGAATGGATGGATCGCCAGCGGCTTTGCGCCGGACTGCCGGCGCTGCGCAATTTCGCGCAACGCCACATGGCGTTGCGGACCTGGCAGGCGTCGGGGCCGGCGGTCGCGGCGGCGGAGCAGATGCTGCGTCCGCCCGTGATGGCGCCGTCGCTGTGGCGTCTTTACCAGCAGTCGCGCGCGCTGGCCATTCTGGTGGACGCGTTGGAAGGGCTGCAGGATGGGGCGGCCGAACACACGCCGGAACTCGGCCAGCGCGAGCGCCTGCGCATGATGGCGCTGCGCGAACTGCTGGACGAGGGCGGCGCCGATGCGCTGTCGCTGGCGCAGATCGCGGCCCGGGCGTGCATCAGCGTCAATACGCTGCAACGCCATTTCCGGGCGATGTGGGGCACCACGGTCGCCCAGTACCTGCGCGAGCGCAAGCTGGCGCGCGCGCGGCTGGCGCTGGAGGTCGATGGCGTCAGCGTGACGCAGGCGGCATGGCTGGCCGGCTATAACAGCGCGGCCAATTTCGCCACCGCGTTCCGGCGCAGGTTCGGCATGACGCCGGGGCAGGTGCGCGCGCGCCGCCGCTGACGCAGCCGGGCGGCGCGGCGCTCGGGATCAGCGCTTCATGCCGTCCTTGGACATGCCATCCTTGGCCATGCCGTCGTGCGACATGCCGTCCTTGCCCATCTTGTCCTTGGACATCTGGTCCTTGCCCATGGCGTCCTTGGACATGCCGTCCTTGCCCATCGCATCCTTGCCCATCTTGTCCTTGGACATCTGGTCCTTGCCCATGCCGTCCTTGGACATGGCGCTGTGGTCGCCGGCTTTCTTGTCCATGGCGTCGGCCGCGAGCGCCGTGGTGGCGGCGCCGAAGGCCAGGCAGATAGCGAATGCTGCGGTAGCGTAAGTCTTCATGGTGTGTTCCTTTTAGAACAGGGGTGGGGAAAAAAATCTTGGCCTAGCTGCCGCCGAACCAGTTGTAGCCCTGGTCCTCCCAGTAGCCGCCGGGATAGGTGTTGGTGACGAAGATCGCCTGGACGTGCTTGGGGTTCTTGTAGCCAAGCTTGGTCGGCATGCGCAGCTTCATGGGAAAGCCGTATTCGCGCGGCAGCGTGCGGCCGTCGTAGGTCAGCGCCAGGATGGTCTGGGGATGCAGGGCGGTGGGCATGTCGATGCTGGTGTAGTAGTCGTCGGCGCACTTGAATCCCACGTACCTGGCGCTCAGGTCCGCGCCCACGCGCTTGAGGAAATCCGCGAACGGCACGCCGCCCCATTTGCCGATGGCGCTCCAGCCTTCCACGCAGATGTGGCGGGTCACCTGTTCGGCCTGGGCCATGGCGCGCAACTCCTCGAGCCGCCAGGCGCGGCGGTCGGCGACCAGGCCGCTGACTTCCAGCCGGAACGATTCCTCGTCCACGCGCGGCGCCTGGTCGATGCCGTAATAGGCGTTGAACGGAAACGGCCGCGCGATCATGGATTCGGGATAGGTGGGAGCCAGCTGGGTCGGATCGAACAGCCAGCCCTGGACGCGGTCGTTCCAGCGCGACACCGCGGCCAGCGCGCGCTCCACGCCTTCGTCGTCGGCCAGCGAGCAGCCCGACAGCATGGCCAGCCCGCCCAGGGTCAGCCCGCGGCGCAGGAAGGCGCGGCGCGCCGGCTGCGGCAGGCGCTTTTCCAACAGCCCGCCGGCTTCGCGCAGGATCTCCGCGGCGTCCGGGCGGGCGGCGAGACGGTTTTTCGGCTTGGATTGCGGATTCATTCGTGGCTCCCGTTCGTTTGCTCAGCGCCCGCGGATCATGGCGGCCAGGCTGCGCGGCACCACGGCCACCATCAGCACGTGCACCGCGACGAAGGCCGCGAGCAGGGCCATGGCGTAGAAGTGCACCAGGCGCGCCCCTTCGTATCCGCCCATCAGTTCGCGCAGCAGTTCGAACTGCACCGATTTCCACAGCACCAGGCCGGAGGCGACCAGCAGCGCGATGTCGGCCATCGCGAACAGGTAGGCCAGGCGCTGCAGCTGGTTGTAGCGGCGCGGGTCGGCGTGCGAGAGCCGGCCGCGCAAGGCCGCGCCCAGGTCGGCGGCCAGGCCGCGCAGGCTCAGCGGAAAGAACTTGCGGCGCAGCCGGCCGGTGGCGAGATTGGCGGCCAGGTACAGCACGCCGTTACCGGCCAGCAGCCACATGCCGGCGAAATGCCATTGCAGGGTGCCGCCCAGCCAGCCGCCGAGCGTGACGCCGGCGGGGAAGCTGAAGTCGAACAGCGGCGAGGCGTTGTAGATGCGCCAGCCGCTGGCGGCCATGACGCCCACGGCCAGCGCGTTCAGCCAGTGCTGGATGCGCAGCCAGCCGGGGTGGACAGGGCTGGCGCCAGGGGCGCGGTGGGCGGGAATGGCCGGCATGGAAGGCTCCGGGTTGCTTGTCGTTGGCGACATTCTTGTCCGGGGCCGGTGGCGAAGTCCTCACGCAAACTTAAATTAAATGTGATAACTCGCCGCGCGCGGATTGGCGACAATACGCGCATCATTCCCCATCCGAGCTGCCCATGGACACGCCCCGACGCGTACTGATAGTCGAAGACGACGCCCACATCGCGGAACTGCTGCGCATGCACCTGCGCGACGAAGGCTATGCGGTCGAACACGCCGCCGACGGCCACGACGGCATGCGCAGGCTGGAGGAAGGCAACTGGGACGCGCTGGTGCTGGACCTGATGCTGCCCGGCATCGACGGGCTGGAGATCTGCAAGCGGGCGCGCGGCATGGCGCGCTACATCCCCATCATCATCACCAGCGCGCGCTCCAGCGAAGTGCACCGCATCCTGGGCCTGGAGCTGGGCGCGGACGACTATCTGGCCAAGCCGTTCTCCATGCTGGAGCTGGTGGCGCGCGTGCGCGCGCTGCTGCGCCGCAGCGAGGCGCTGGAGCGCAACGCGCGGCTGGACGCCGGCAGCCTGTCGCTGCACGGCCTGGCCATCGATCCGCTGGCGCGCACGGCCGACGTCGACGGCCGCCGGCTGGAGCTGACGCCGCGCGAATTCGACCTGCTGCTTTTCTTTGCGCGCAATCCGGACCAGGTGTTCTCGCGCCTGGACCTGCTGAACCAGGTGTGGGGCTACCGGCACGAAGGCTACGAGCACACGGTCAACACCCACATCAACCGGCTGCGCGCCAAGATCGAGGCGGACGCGTCCAATCCGCAGCGCATCCTGACGGTCTGGGGCCGGGGCTACAAATTCGCGGCGGCGCCCGGCCGCGCGGGAGACGCGGCATGAAACGCCTGACGCTCACCCAACGCCTGTCGGGCGTGTTCGCGCTGCTGCTGCTGGCCTGCTGCGGCGCCTCGGCCTGGCTGCAGATCGCCGCCAATTCGCGCTACCAGCAGGAGGTGGTGCAGCGCCTGTCCAGCGGGCTGGCGCAGCATATCGCCGGCACCAACGAGCTGATGGACGTCAACGGCTGGCGGCCGCAGGCCGTGCGCTCGCTGTTCGACATGCTGATGGCGGTGAATCCGGCGGTGGAGGTCTATCTGCTGTCCAACGACGGCCACATCGTGGCCGACGCCGCGCCGCCCGGCGAAATCAAGCGCGGGCGCGTCGACATGAAGCCGATCCGCCGGCTGCTGGCCGGAGACATGATGCCCATCGTCGGCGACGATCCGCGCAATCCGCAGGCGCGGAAAGTCTTCAGCGCCGCGCCGGTGCGCGTGGGCGGACAGGAGCAGGGCTATGTCTACGTGGTGCTGCAGGGCCAGGCGCGCGACGCGCTGGCCCAGGACGTGTCGCGCAGTTCGGTGCTGCGCATGACCTTGTGGTCCATCGGCCTGGTGGCGCTGCTGGGCCTGGCCGCCGGCCTGGCGGCGTTCGCGCTGATCACACGGCCGTTGCGCGGCCTGACGCGCGCGGTGCGCGCTTTCGGCACGGACGACGGCATGGCGCTGGCCGCGCTGGAAGGTCCGGACGACGGGCGCGCCGGCGAGCGCGGCGACGAAATCGAGGTGCTGCGCCGCAGCTTCGTGCAGATGGGCGCGCGCATCTCCGAGCAATGGCGCGAGCTGACGCGGCAGGACCAGCAGCGGCGCGACCTGGTCGCCAATATTTCGCACGACCTGCGCACGCCGCTGACTTCGCTGCACGGCTACCTGGAAACGCTCCGGCTCAAGGACGCCACGCTGGAGCCGGCCGAGCGGCGCCGCTACCTGGACATCGCGCTGGCGCAGAGCCGCAAGGTGGGCCGGCTGGCGCAGGAGCTTTTCGAGTTGGCGCGGCTGGAGTCCGGCCTGGTGAGGCTGGAGCCCGAAACCTTTTCGCTGCCGGAGCTGGCGCAGGACGTGATCCAGAAATTCGAGCTGGCCGCCGAGGCGCGCCAGCAGCGGCTGGCCACCGACATCGCGCACGGGCTGCCGCCAGTGCGCGCGGACCTGGGTCTGATCGAACGGGTGCTGACCAACCTGCTGGACAACGCCATCCGCCACAGCCCGCCGGGCGGGCGCATCGAACTGCGCCTGGGCGCGGCGCAGGACCGGGTGCGCGTGCAGGTCAGCGATTCCGGCGACGGCATCCCGCAAGCGCTGCGCCCCGGGCTGTTCGTGCGGGCCAGCGCGCTGAACCGCGGGCCGGGGGAAAGCGGCGGGCTGGGGCTGGTGATCGTGCAGCGCATCCTGCAACTGCACCAGAGCGAGATCCGGCTGGTGGAGCAGGCGGGGCGGGGGGCGGTGTTCGAGTTTGAATTGGTGGCGGCTGGGGCCGCCTGATGGGTTTCGCGCGTTCGGTATTCGAGTTCTTGCATAAGGAATCTCGCGCTGCACCCATCCTACGTTCGGGGATCGGATCGTAGGATGGGTGCAGCGCGCGGCATCCGATATAAGAAACCTGCTGTCAAACGCGCGAAACCCATCAGGCGGCCCCAGCCGCCACCGCCTAAACCCGCCGCACCGTCCCCCCGCCCGCATCCACCTCCAGCACGTCCCCGCTGCGGACTTCCCGCAATATCCCCTGCACGTTCACGACAGCAGGAATACCGAATTCCCGCGCCACGATGGCGCCGTGCGACAGGTAGCCGCCGGCCTCCATGACCAGCGCCGCGGCGCGCAGGAACAGCGGCGTCCAGGCCGGATCGGTGGAGGGTGCGAGCAGGATGCTGCCGGCCGGCATCTCCAGTCCCTCGGCCGGCGTGCGCGCGACGAAGGCGGGGCCGGTCGCCCGTCCGCCGGCCGCGGGCGTGCCGCGCCAGGCGCCCGAGGCGGATTGTCCGGCCGGGCGGCTTGCCGGCTGCGCCGGCGCCGGCGCGCCGCCCGCCGCGGGTTCGACGATCACGTCCGGGTCGGGCGTGGCGGCCCAGGTTTCCAGCTGGGTGCGGCGCAGGGCCGCGCGGCGGCCCGCCGCCACGGGTGCGAGCCGGCCGTCGGCCAGCGCGAACAGTTCGGTGGCGGTCAGGTGGAATACGTCGTCGGCCGCCGCCAGGCCCTGGCCGAGATAGCGTTGCCCCAGCGCCAGCGCGCTGCGGCGCGCCGCCGCCAGGTAGGCCACCAGCACGCTGCGCGCGGCCTCGCGCTGCCGGCCTTCAAGGCGCGAGGCCTGCAGCAGTTTCGCGGCCAGCGGACGCTGCCAGAACGGCAGCGCGGCGCGCAACTGCTGCCAGGCCTGGCGCGCCGCTTCCTCCTGGCGCGCGCGCAGCGCGCCGGCGTCGGCGCCGATCAGGTTGACCACGCTGTCGAGCAGGTAGCCCGGCGCCTCGCGCCAGCGCGGATTGCGCAGATAGGTTTCATACACGGCGCGATGGCCGTAGCGGCCCAGGAAGTCGGCGAAGGCCTGTTTGAACGGGCTGCCGTCGGGCAGCGCCTCGCGCCAGGCGGCGCTGTCGCGCTGCGGGCTGCGCAGCCAGGCCAGCGCCGCCGCGTCGGCCTGCGCCAGCTCGGCCAGCGCCATCAGCGCATAGCCCTGGCTCGCGGTCACGCTGGGCTCGCCGCCCGCCATCAGCGCGGCCGTCAGGGCATGGCCCTGGCCCGGGCAGGCCTTCTCGACCAGTTCCAGCAGCTTCGACAGCGCGCCGCCGCCCGAGCCTTGCAGGAAGAACAGTTCGTCCGCGCCCAGCACCGTCAGGAACTGCGTGCGCAGGCGCGCGCCGAGTTCGGCGCCGGCGGCCGGCAGCGGCTCGTCCAGCCAGGCCCGGGCGCGCGCCAGCAGCCGTGGCAGGTCGGTCTCGGCGCGCTTGCGCAAGGGGGCGGCGCGGCGCAGGTAGCGCAGGATGCGCGCGGCATGGCGCAGGCGCTGCGCGGGCGTGGGCGCAGGCGCCTCGATCGCGGGCTGGGGGCCGCCCAGCAGCGCGTTCATGGCCGCCGGCGGCACGCCCAGGGCGTCGTAGCCGACCCACTGGATGACCGAGGCGTCCAGGTACACGCGGCCCTGGAACAGCGCCGCCAGCCGCACGCCCGGCAAGGGCGCGTAACCGCTCAGTTCGAAACCGCTGCTCAGCATGCGTTGGGCCATGACCCGGCCGCTGTCCCATTCCAGCGCCGACATGGCCTCGGGCAGCACTTCGCGCGTGTTGCCGCGCGACCAGTACGAAGGCTGCGAACGCAGCGCGGGATAGGTGTAGCGCGCCGCCGCGGTGATCGGGCGCGCCTGCAGAATCCAGAATTGCCGCCCGTCCCAGGCCCATTCGAGGTCGTGGCCGGCACCGGCATAGTCCAGGGCGCGGGCCGCGTCGCGCGCGATCTCGCCCAGCGCCTCGGCCTGCGCATCACTGAGCACGGGCTGCGCGGCCCGGGCGGCCGCGGTGTCGGCCAGTTGCGTGCCGCCGGCGGCGGCGGGCAGGCTGGCCTGGCGCTTGGCGCCCACGCGCCGCGACGCCAGCGGCCAGGCCAGGCGCAGGTAGTCTTCGCGCAGCCGGTATTCGTCGCCGTCGGCCTGTCCGGCCACCAGCGATTCGCCCAGGCCCCAGTTGGCGTGGATCAGCATTTCGTCGCGGCGTCCGGACAGCGGGTCCATCGTGAACGCGATGCCGGAAGCGGCGGCCTCGATCAGCGGCATCACCACCACGGCCATGCCGCCCTCGGCGTCCAGCCCCAGACGCTGGCGATAGGCCTGCGCCTGCGGCGTGGCTTGCGAGTCCCAGACGCGCGCCAGCGCCTCCAGCACGGCCTGTTCGCCGGTTACGTTCAGGCAGGAAAGATGGATGCCCGCGAAGGACGCGCCCGCCGAGTCCTCCTGCGGCGCGGACGAGCGCAGCGCCAGCGGCCGCGTCAGCCAGCCGCGGTCGCGCAGCGCCTGCAGCAAGACGCGCTGCGCCTCGGGGGGCACCGGCTGGCCCGGCTGGCGGCCCAGGCTGGCCGCGGCCGCCAGCACGAAGCCTTCGGGCACGGGCACGCCGAGCTGCGCCATGCGCGCCAATTGCCAGCCCTTGCCGCCGGCGGCGCGCGGCCCGGCTTTTTCGGCCGCCGCCCAGTCCAGCACCAGCGCGTTCATGGCGCCTCCTTGGCGGCGCCGCCCAGAAACAGGCTCAGGGCTGCGTCGTATTCGTCGCGCAGGCTCGCGCCGGGCCGGTCCAGCCAGCGCAGCATCGCGCCCAGGTGCAGGAATTGCAGGTGGTGAGCCAGTTGCTCGGCGGACAGGTCGGCGCGCAGCTGGCCCGCGGCCTGCGCCTCGGCAATCAGCGAGGCGTACGCCGGTTGCAGGCCGCTGCGGGGATGGCGGGCGGCGTCGGACTGCGCATGGGCCAGGCGATAGCGCAGATACGGGCCCAGATACGCGCGATGCGATTCGGACCAGTCGGCCGAGGCGCGCAGGATGCGCGTCAGCCGTGCGGCGAACGAGGGCAGGGCGCGCAGCGCCGGCCACAGCGCCGCCAGCGAGGCGGCGAGTTCGCCGTGCAGATGGTGCGCGAGCAGCGCCTCCTTGACCGGGAAATGGTTGTACAGCGTGCCCTTGGCGACGTCGGCCGCGGCCGCGATCTGCTCCATCGTGACGGCGTCGTAGCCCTGCGCCTCGAACAGGCCGAAGGCGGTGCGCGCCAGATGGTCCAGCGTCTGCAGGCGCTTGCGCTCGCGGCGGCCGGGATCGGCCGCCGGCGCGGCGGGCGAGAGGGATTCGGTGGCGGACATGGCGGCTCGGATTATCTGAACGATGAATAATATTATACGTCGTTCAATAATTTATCAAAGCCGCCCCGTGGGCGGTGGCCGCCGGGATCAGGCGTTGGCGGGCATCTGTCCGTGCAGCAGGTAGTCCATCAGTTCGCGCACCGAGCGCATGGCGTTGCCGAAAGGCAGCTTGGATGCGCCGCGGAAGAACAGGCCGCGGCTGACTTCGCCGCGCATGGCGGCGGCCAGCTTGAGGTCGATGCAGAACTGGCCGAAGCGCGACAGCCCGTCGCGCAGGCCGCACTGCGTCAGGCAGTCCATGCGCTGGCTGCAGCGGCGCGCGTCGCAGCGGGTGTTTTCCTGCAGCGTCTTTTCCTGGCGCAGGTAGCGCGTCAGCCACGGCGTGGCCACGGCGCGCGCCGGCAGGCCGGCCACGCTGGTGAATTCCTTCAACTGGTCGGGGTCGGCGTCGATCAGCACGCGCTTGAAATTCTCGTGCGCGTCGCCCTCGATAGTGACGGCGAAGGCGGTGCCCACCTGTACGCCGTCGGCGCCGTGCCCCAGCCAGTGGCGCACCTGGTCGTGGCTGCCCACGCCGCCGGCCACGATGAGCTTGGGCGCGTCCTTGCCCAGCGCCAGTTCCTGGAACAGCTTGTGGCAATCGGCCAGCACGCGCTTGAAATCGAAGCGTTCGTCGTGCACGTCTTCGAGCCGCGCCGCGCCCAGGTGGCCGCCGGCGTGGCCGGGATGTTCGATCACCACGGCGTCGGCCAGCCGGCCCTTCTTGATCCATTTCTTGAGCACCGCGGCCACGCCGCGCGCTTCGGACAGAATCGGCACCAGCGCGACCTTGGGGAAATCGGCGGTCATTTCGGGCAGGTCCAGCGGCAGGCCCGCGCCCATCACGATGGCCTGGGCGCCGCTTTCGCAGGCCTGGCGCACCAGGGCCGGGTGGCCCCGCACCGCCTTCATGACGTTGACGGCGACCAGGCCGCGGCCCTGCGCCGTGTCCAGCGCGGCGCGGATTTCGCGGTGCAGCGCTTCGAGGTTGGCGCTGTCGATCAGGTCGCGGTCATGGCAGCGCTCGGTCTTTTCGAGCAGATCCGGATGATGGTGGCGCAAATCGATGCTGGCGATGGTGCCCATGGCGTTCTGGCTGGCGACCGCGCCGGCCAGGCGATGGGCCGAGATGCCGACGCCCATGCCGCCCTGTACGATGGGCAGCAGTTCGCGTCCGGCGAGAGTGAGTGATTTGAACCACGTCATGATCAGGTCTTTCCTCAGGTCAAGTTGACAGAGGCTAGAGCAAGGGGCGTCCGATCGCCTTGCGCGGGATCAAGCGGCGGGGAATTGCGGACGGGGCCGGGCCCCGTCCGACACGCGGTATTTCAGGCCAGCAGCTTGACGATCGCCGGCACCGACAGCACGGCGGTGTAATAGCCCATGAACTGCACGCCGGTGTTGAAGCCGAACAGGCGCGACAGCAGGCCGCCGAACAGGCCCATGGTGAGGATCACGAGCAGGCCCAGGAACTGGCCTTCCCAGACGCTGATGACGATGATCAGGCCGACGAAGGTGGCGATGATGGCCTCGTGGCTGACCTTGCGCGACACGAACAGCGCGGCGCGGCGCGCAAAGTTCATGGCGAACGGATAGGACACCACCGCGGCCAGCAATACCGCCAGCATGCCGTAGCCCAGGAACTCCCAGTGGTTCAGCAGGTTGTGCAGATTGTTGGTCTGGCCGGTGGCGGCGTCCACCGTGAAGCGCGGCGGCGCGTTGAACAAGGGCGCCGCGGGGCCGGCGGCCACCGGACTGAGCGGCAGGCCGAAGGCGATCAGCGGAATCAGCGCCTCGGCGATGTAGGTGGCCTCGGTGACGCCGTTGCGCGCGCTCAGCACGGTGGTCAGGCGGTGATAGGCATGCTTGACGCGCGAGCCCACCAGCTCGCCCAGCACCACGGTCATGGCCACGGGGCTGAACACGAAGGTGGCGCTGGAGACCGCGGCCGTGGCCAGCGTCCAGCGGGTCTGCGTGCGGTCCATGACCTTCAGCGGGTTGGGGAAGTAGCCCGACCAGCCTTTCACGTCCGGCGCCAGCGAGAAGGTGCGTACCTTGTCGCGCAGCATGCGCGAGCGCCCCTGCGGCGAGGCCACGCTGAACAGGTCCGCGATCAGCGGCCCGATGGCGATGCCCAGGAAGTAGCTGATGCTCAGCTTGACCCCGTACTTGGCGGTCAGGCTCTGCAGCGCGACGATGAGCACGACGAACGGCGCCAGCAGCGCGACCGCGGCCCAGCGGCCGGCCGAGAAGTAGGCGATGAGCAGCGCCGCGGCCAGGAAGATCCAGGGCGCGAACCGGGTGATGACCGCGCCGAACGGCGCCAGCAGCACCGCGAACAGCACGGCCAGCGGCACCGCCACGAACGCGGCGACGATGGCGCCGGACACCATCTTGCGCAGCGCGATGTGCGGCACGCCCAGCTTGCGCAGCATGTTCGCGTCCTGCAGCAGCGGCGTGGCCATGGTGTCGCCGGGTATGCCCAGCAGCGCCGTGGGCACGGCATGGGTCATGTGCTTGGCCACGGCGCCGGCCAGGAAAAAGGTGAAGACGCCCGCCGGCGGCACGCCCAGCAGCACCACCAGCAGGGTCAGCGGCGCCAGCGTGGTGGTTTCGTCGGTGCCGGACACCAGGCCGATGGCCGCGAACACCACCGCGCCCAGCAGGCCCATGGCGGCCGCCATCATGATTTGTTCGAGTAGCGCGGGATTGCTCATGCCAGCGCCTCCTTGTTCGCGCCCTGCGGCGCTTCGGCGCGCACGCGCGCATCGGACGCGGGCGCGGCGGGCTGGGCGAACAGCTCGTACAGGTCCAGCGCCTTGAGTTCGCGCACGGCGGCCTCGGGCAGATCGGCCAGCGTGCCCAGGCCGCCGGGCTGCTCGGCCAGTTCGGCCAGCACTTCGGCGCGCCAGGCCGGGTCCTGGGTGGCGCTGTGTTCGACCACGATGCGCTTGGGCGGGAACAGGCGGGCGCAGATCAGGCCGGCCAGCACGCAGCCCGCCAGCCCGGCCAGCATGGCGTAGGCATGGGCCAGCTCGGGCGAGGCGACGACGCCGCGCAGCCAATGGCTGGCGGCATAGAACCCCGCCACGCTGATCACGATGCCGATGCCGATGGCCCACGCCAGCTGGCGCAGGTCGACCGTGTCGCTCCAGACTTCCGCCAGGCGCGCAGGCGGCGCCGGGGTGTTCGGATTCATGTCTCTCTCCTTGGTTCTTGTCAGGCCGGATGGCCGGGTTTATCGGGGCGCGCGCAATTCCTCCAGCAAGGCGCGCGCGCGGTCGCTGGTTACGTCCCGCAGGGCCGCCATGCGCTTGGCGACGGTGTCGATCTCGGCGCCCGCCGCGCCGGCGGCCAGGGCGATGTTGCGCGCGTGCAGCGCCATGTGGCCGCGCTGGATGCCTTCGGTGGCCAGCGCCCGCAGCGCGCCCAGGTTCTGCGCCAGGCCCACGGCCACGGCGATTTCGCCCAGTTCCTGCGCGCTTTTCACGCCCATGATCTTCAGCGCCAGGCGGGCCAGCGGATGGGTCTTGGTGGCGCCGCCCACCAGGCCCACGGGCATGGGCATTTCGATGGAGCCGACCAGCGCGCCCGCGGCGTCTTTCTCCCAGTGGGTGAGGGAGGTGTAGCGGCCGTCGCGGCTGGCGTAGGCGTGGGCGCCGGCTTCCACCGCCCGCCAGTCGTTGCCGGTGGCGACGATCACGGGGTCGATGCCGTTCATGATGCCCTTGTTGTGCGTGGCCGCGCGGTAGGGATCGACCGCGGCGAAGGTGTAGGCGTCGAGCACGCCTTCGATGATGTCGGCGCCGCTGCGCTCGGCCGTGTCCAGCGCCTGCGGCGTCAGGCGCACGCGGGCGCGCGCCAGGCGCAGGTCGGCCAGGTTGGACAGGATGCGCAGGCGCACGGAGCCGCCGGAAATTTCCTCGATCAGCGGCGCCACGGCCTCGGCCATGGTGTTGACGGCGTTGGCGCCCATCGCGTCGCGCACGTCCACGATCAGGTGCAGCACCAGCATGGGGCCGCGCGGGGTGTCGGGAAATACGTGGACTTCGATGTCCTGGCAGCCGCCGCCCAGCTCGACCAGGGTGCGGTCGCGGCCGTTGGCCAGCGCCACGATGCGCTCGCGTTCGCGCAGCAGCGCCAGCCGCGCGCCCTGCGGATCGCCCAGCCCCAGCACCTGCACCTGGGCGCGCATCAGCGGCCGGGTGCTGGAAGTCTCGAAGCCGCCGCAGGCGCGCGCCAGCTTGGCCATGTAGGACGCGGCGGCCACCACGGACGGCTCCTCGACCGCCATCGGCACCAGCACGTCGCGGCCGTTGACCTGGAAGTTGGCGGCCACGCCCAGCGGCAGTTCGAACGCGGCGATGACGTTCTCTATCATGCCGTCGGCGCGGTCCAGGCCCAGCGCGCCTGGCGCGGCCAGCAGCCGGCGCTCCTCGGCGCTCAGGTCCGCGGCGTCGGCCACGGCCGCCAGGCGGTCGGCGGGGGTGAGGGAACGGAAGTTGGGCAGGCGGGAATCGGCCAATTGCGGGGTCTCCATGTATCGGAATCGGGTGGCCAGATTCTAGGTAGACTGTACCGGTATTGAGAGGTACAGTTTCGACAAACAGTGTCATTGCACTGCACCAATTTTTGCATATGTCCGGCAGCCTTCCTCCCCTGGCGACGCGCCCGCCGCGCGCCGCGCCCATCGCCGAAAGCCTGGCCCGGCTGATCGGCCAGCAGATCGCCGACGGCGTGTACCGGGCCGGCGACAAGCTGCCGTCGCTGCGCGAGCTGGCGCAATTGCACCGCTACGCGAAGAACACCGTGGTGGTGGCGTTCGAAATGCTGGTCGCGCAGGGCCTGGTGGAGCCGCGCCGGGGTTCCGGCTTCTACGTGCTGGAGACGGGCAGGACGCGCAAGGCCGCCGACGAGGAGCCGGGGCAGCTGAGCCGCGCCATGGACATCGTGTGGCTGATGCGCGAGCAGCTCAAGACCCAGCCCGACGCGGTCGCGGTGGGCGACGGGTTTCCGCCGGTGGAATGGCTGGCCGACATGCGCATGGACCGCTACCACCAGAAGGTGGTGCGCACCGGGCTGGGCGCCTTGTTCCGCTACGGCAGCCGCTTCGGCTATGCGCCGCTGCGCGAAAGCCTGGTGCGCAAGCTGGGAGACGTGGGCATCAATGCGGCGCCGCCGCAACTGGTGCTGACGCACGGCGCGAACGAGGCCATGGACCTGGTGATCCGCTACTTCGTGCCGCAGGACGCGCCGGTGCTGGTCGACAACCCCGGCTATTACCCCCTGTTCGGCAAGCTCAAGCTGGCCGGGGCGCGCATGCTGGGCGTGCCGCGCCTGCCGGACGGTCCGGACATCGCCGCGCTGGAAGCGCTGCTGCAGCGGGAAAAGCCGCGCCTGTTCTTCACCCAGTCGCTGGCGCACAACCCCACGGGGTCGGACATCTCGCCGGCCAAGGCGTACCGGGTGCTGCAGCTGGCGGAGCGCCACAACCTGATCCTGGTGGAGAACGATCCGCTGGCGGACTTCAAGCCCACGTCCGCGGTGCGCCTGGCGGCGCTGGACCAGCTGGAGCGCACCATTTACATCGGCAGCTTCTCCAAGTCATTCTCCGCCGCGCTGCGGGTGGGATTCATCGCCTGCAACGCCGCGCTGGCCAGCGACCTGGCCGACCTCAAGGCGCTGGTGCACGTCAGCAGTTCCGAGTACTGCGAGCGCATGGTGGACGTGATGCTGCGCGACGGCCACTACGAGCGGCATCTGGTCAGGCTGCGCCAGCGCCTGGAAGCCGCCACCGGCCATGCGCTGCAGGTGCTGGATTCGCTGGGCGCCGAGGTCTTCGCCCGGCCCACCAGTTCGCTGTACCTGTGGTCGGCCTTTCCCGGCGTGGACGACACGCTGGCCCTGGCCGCCGAGCTGATGCCGGAAAAGATCATCATGGCGCCGGGGCGGGTGTTCAGCGTGGACCCCACGATCCGATCGCCCTGGGCGCGCTGCAACGTCGGCGCCATCGGCTCGCCGCGTTTCCGGGAGGCGATGGCGCGGCGTGGGGGGTGACGCGCGGGTTGGCGTGGGGCGGGCGTAGGATGGGTGTAGCGCGAGAATACTTACGCAAGAATTCAACAATTCAACGCGCGTAACCCATCAGGCGGCGCCAGCCGCCGCCTTTCGAGGCAAGAGACAAACCGCCGGCTCTCGCCGGCCGATGGGTTACGCGCGTTCGGAGTCGGAATTCTTACCCGCCGGTTGCCGCGCTACACCCATCCTACGACCCAATATCATGGTTCATGGTTCGACCCGCAGCCACGTGCCCACGCCATGGTTCCACGCAACGCCATCCCCTCAGCGATACTCGAACGCTTCGAACCATTCCCGCATCCGGCTTTCGGCCTGCGCGCTCAAGTGGCGCGCGGCGGGCGAGTCCGGCGTGCTGCGCGCGCCCTGCACGGCGAAGCGTCGCACGCCGCGGCGGGACAGTTCCCGGGCCACGTCCAGCAGCCGGGTCTCGTCGAACCAGTCGGGATGCCAGGTGACGCGGCATTCGAAATCGCGCCGCGCCGACAGCAGCTGGGCCAGGCACGACATGGCGGGACGCTCGGAATCGCGGCGGCCGGTGATGTCGTCGTAGCCGGCGGCGTCGGCCTTGATGTCCAGGCCGACCCAGTCCAGGTGCTGCAGCACGTCGGCCAGTCGCAGCGGATAGATGCCGGCGGTGTGCATGCCGACCTGGTAGCCCATGCGCCGCACGTCGCGGATCATCTGGGCCAGGCGCGGTTCGCTCAGGGGTTCGCCGCCGGAGAATACGACGGCGTCCAGCAGCCCCTTGCGGGTTTCGAGGAAAGCGCGGATGTCATGCCAGTCGTAGCGCGCGGTGCGCGTCTGCAATTCGGTGTTGTGGCAGTAATGGCAGCGCCAGGGGCAGCCGGCGATGAAGACCACGGCGGCCAGCTTGCCGGGCCAGTCCACGGTGGAAAAAGGCACCAGCCCGCCCACCGAATGGGCGTGGCGCGGCAAGGGCTGCAGCACCGGCTGCGGCAAGGCGGCGTAGGCCGGCCTGACGGCCATCCTGCGCGCGGCGGGCGCGGACCCCGGCCCGCAGGCCGGGGCAGGACGCGCGCCCTCAGGCGCGGCGTTCGACGAAGAAGCGGCGTTCATTGAATTCGCCTTGTTTGCCGGTGTTGAAGGACGAAACGGGACGGTGGTAGCCCATCACGCGGGTCCAGATCTCGCAACGCACGCGCTGGCTGTCGTCCAGCATGGGGGCGGTGGCGGGGGCGATGTCGGGGGTGGTCAGGGTTTGCATAGGGGTTCCTTGGTAGAGGCCAGGGGGATATCCGGCTAGGCCGGGGTGCAGCATGACGATTGCCGGGCGAGCAGCTCGGCATCGCATTTGGGGCAGAACTCGTGGCGTCCCGCCAGATAGCCGTGGTTGGGGCAGATCGAGAAGGTCGGCGTGACGGTGATGTAGGGCAGGCGGAAATTCGACAGCGCGCGGCGCACCAGCTCCTTGCAGGCGCCGGCCGAGGACACGGCCTCGTTCATGTACAGGTGCAGCACGGTGCCGCCGGTGTACTTGCCCTGCAGCGTTTCCTGAAGCTCCAGCGCATGGAAGGGGTCGTCCGTATGCCCCACCGGCAGCTGGCTGGAATTGGTGTAGTAGGGCTGCGCGTCGCTGCCGGCCTGCAGGATGTCGGGATAGCGCTTGCGGTCCTCGCGCGCGAAACGGTAGGTGGTGCCTTCGGCCGGCGTGGCCTCCAGGTTGTACAGGTGGCCGGTCTGTTCCTGGAATTCGGTCATGCGGGCGCGCACGCGGTCCAGCAGCCGGACCGCCATGGCGTGGCCCGGCCCGGTGGTGATGTCGTCCATATCGCCGGTGAAGTTGCGGATCATCTCGTTGATGCCGTTCACCCCCAGCGTGCTGAAGTGGTTGCGCAGCGTGCCCAGGTAGCGGCGGGTGTAGGGATACAGGCCCTGGTCGATGTAGCGCTGCACCACCTTGCGCTTGGTTTCGAGCACGTCGCGCCCCAGCTCCAGCAGGTGGTCCAGGCGCGCCATCAGCTTGCCCTCGTCGCCGCGGCAGGTATAGCCCAGGCGCGCGCAGTTGACCGTGACCACGCCCACCGAGCCGGTCTGCTCGGCCGAGCCGAACAGGCCGTTGCCGCGCTTGAGCAGTTCGCGCAGATCCAGCTGCAGGCGGCAGCACATGGAGCGCACCATGTGCGGCTCCAGGTCGGAATTGAGGAAGTTCTGGAAATAAGGCAGGCCGTAGCGCGCCGTCATTTCGAACAGGCGTTCGGTGTTGGGATGGTCCCAGTCGAAGTCCGGCGTGATGTTGTAGGTGGGGATGGGGAAGGTGAAGACGCGGCCCTTGGCGTCGCCGGCCATCATGACTTCGATGTAGGCGCGGTTGATCATGTCCATCTCGGCCTGCAGGTCGCCGTAGGCGAACGGCATTTCCTCGCCGCCCACGTACGGAATCTGTTCGCGCAGGTCGGCCGGGCAGGTCCAGTCGAAGGTCAGGTTGGTGAACGGCGTCTGCGTGCCCCAGCGGCTGGGCACGTTGAGGTTGTAGATCAGCTCCTGCATGGCCTGCTTGACCTGCGCGTAGGTCATGGCGTCGCGGCGGATGAAAGGCGCCATGTAGGTGTCGAACGAGCTGAAGGCCTGCGCGCCGGCCCATTCGTTCTGCAGCGTGCCCAGGAAGTTGACGATCTGGCCGATGGCGGCCGACATGTGGCGCGGCGGCGTGGCCTCGACCTTGCCGGGGATGCCGTTGAAGCCTTCGGTCAGCAGCTGGCGCAGCGACCAGCCGGCGCAATAGCCGCTCAGCATGTCCAGGTCGTGGATGTGGATGTCGCCTTCGCGGTGGGCGCGTCCGGCCTCCGGCGCGAAGACATTGGACAGCCAGTAGTTGGCGGTGACCTTGCCCGCGACGTTCAGGATCAGGCCGCCCAGGCTGTAGCCCTGGTTGGCGTTGGCGTTGACGCGCCAGTCGCGCTGCTCCAGGTATTCCTCCATGGCGCTTTCCACGTCCACCAGGGTGTGGCGCAGCGAGCGCAGGCGGGCGTGCTGCTCGCGGTAGACGATGTAGGCGCGCGCCGTGCGCCAGCGGCCGGCCTGGACCAGGACTTCCTCGACGCGGTTCTGGATGGTTTCGACGCCGGGGCAGGGCTGGTCGGCCAGCGCGTCGATGACGGCGTCGGTCAGCGCCTGCGCGCCCGCGAGGTCCAGTTCCCCGGTGCTCTGGCCGGCCGCGGCGATGGCGTGGGCGATCTTGTCGCGGTCGAACGCCACGACCCGGCCGTCGCGCTTGAGTATGTGCTGGATATGCATGACTGACACCATATGTAGTAGGGTGGTGAAACTCTATCACCACATATGGTGTCGTCGACGTACGCGAGACGCGGGATTTTAGCCCTGCTTGATGCGCATCAAACGCGTTTTTCGCGCCTTGCGCGGACCGTCAAAAGCCGATTCCGACCCCGGCCAGCGCGATCGCCAGGGCCAGCGCCGCGGTGCGCGCCGCCGGGCGCGGGGCCCACGACAGCATGCCGACCCACAGCAGGGCGCCGGCCGACAGCCAGCCCAGCCAGGCCACCACGCCCACCGTATTGCCCCACAGGCTGACGCAGGGCAGAAGGGCCAGGGCCAGCAGCAGCAGGCCGGCGCCGCGCAGCACGCGGCTGTGTCCGGCCGACGGGTCGCGGCCCCAGACCTGGTCGTAATGGCGCGGCATGGCCAGGCTCAGGCAGGCCATGCCGGAGTAGGTCAGCAGCAGGGCCATGCCGATGGCGTACAGGTCGTTGGAATTCATGCCGCTGCCTCTTCGTTTGCGCGGGGGATGCGCTGCGAGGGCGCCGTAGCGGGCCGGCGCCATAACCGCAGGGCCGCCCAGCCCGATAGTACGCCGAAAGCCAGGGCGCTCAGTTCGACGCCGGCGCTTTCCCAGTCGCCGCGCGCGATCTGCGCGTACAGGTGGTCGCCCACGGCGGCGTACGACATCAGCGGCAGCAGCAGGCACAGCGCCGACAGCAGGCCCAGCTGCATGATCCAGGCGCGGCGCGGGGCGCATAGCCAGGCATGCGGCAGCGTCAGCGCCCAGATCAGGAAGAAGACGCGCAGCTCCCAGGCGGCCCGGTCCTGCAGCGTCACCGGCAGCAGGCGATTGGCCCAGAAATAGCCGACGCAGGCGATGCCCAGCCCGGCCATCGCGGCCACGTTCAGTCCTTCGATCAGGCGGTAGACGCGCGCGGTGGCGGCGCCGAATTCGCCGCCGTGCCGGGCGCGGCGCTTGACCATGAAGAGGATGGCGCCGGTGCCCATCAGGGCCGCGCCGGCCATGCCGCAGATGAAATACAGCCATTGCATGGCCACGCCGCCGAACCTGGCCATGTGCAGGTCGCTCAAGACCTGGCGCGTGCGCGGCGCGGCGCCGCCCAGCACTTCGCCGGCCGGGCGCACGCGCAGCAGTTCGCCGTCGCCCGTGAACTCCGCCATGCCGGTGGTGGCGCTGATGTTGCGCAAGGTGTCGGCCGCCTCGTTCCAGCCGTACACGCCGATGCGCATGGAGCTGTCTTCGGGGTTGCGGATGACGATGGCGCGGGGGGTCTGCCCGATCAGGCTTTCGGCCCGGGCGACGATGGGCTCCAGCGCCGGCACGGCCTGGGCGGCGCCGCTGCGCGCGAGCATCGGCTCGCCTTCCAGTTCGGCCAGATAGACGCGCAGCGCCTGCGGGCCCTCGCCGTAGGTGGCGGAAACGGGAGCGGGCATGAGCGTCGCGCCGGAAATCACCACGCCGGTGTAGGCGATCATGAACAGAAAGGGCAGGGTCAGCACCGCGCTCGTATTGTGCGCGTCCAGCCACGAGCGCTGGCCCTTGTTGGCGCGGAAGGTGAAGAAATCCTTGAAGATGCGTTTGTGCGTGACCACGCCGGAAATCAGCGCCACCAGCATCGCCATGGTGGCGAAGGCCACGATCCACAGCCCCAGCCCGGCGTCGTGCAGGGTGTAGTGGAAGTCCACGAAGTGCTGGCCGCCCGGCGTGGCACGGCTTTCGGCCTCGTCGTGGTGCTCGTCCAGTTCGGCGCCGGTGACGGGGTCGAGCTCGGCGTCGGCGTAAAGGCCGTTCTTGTCGAACCAGTAAACCGTCAGCCCATTGTCGTGGTGGCGGTTGACCGGCCAGATTTCCCACATGCCCGCGCCGGCATGGTTGCGGGCCATGTAGTCCACCGCCAGCCCGAAGCGGTGGGCGCGGTCCACCGGCGCGCCTTGCCGCTCGGCGGCCGAGGCTTCGGCAGCCTGGTGTTCGGGCGTCATCCAATGGGTGATGGGTTCGGAGAACACGGCCAGCGAACCCGTCAGGAAGACGGCGAACAGCAGCCAGGAGAACCACAGGCCGACCCACGTATGGAGCCAGGCCATGGACAGGCGGAAACCGGATTTCAGGGTGAGCCTCTTTCTTGTGACGCCGCCGCGAACCGAGGCGGTCTGATTTTTATTGAGAATAATTCCGATTCTAAACTAAATGGGGCCAGTGTTGTCCGGTCCGGGGCTTTGTATTTTCTGCACCCGGTGCGCGCAGGCGCGGCGTGCGGGGCGGCGCGGGAACGCCGGTTGCTGGGGTCGCGCAGGTCGCCAGGCCGCCGGTACGCGGCGGCGGTGGCGCGACACCACACAGACAGAGGAGCGTCCAATGAAACGCAAAGCCGGAAATGCCGCGCAGATCGAGGAACTGCTGTATCAGGCCCTGGAAACCGAGATCGGGGGATTGAAAATCTACGAGACCGCCGTGACCTGCGCCGTCAATGAAGACCTGAAGCAGGAATGGCAGGACTATCTGGAAGAAACGCGCACCCATCGCCGCGTGCTGCTGACCGTGTTCGAGCAGCTGGGGCTGGACCCCGAGCGCGAGTCGCCGGGCCGCGAGGTCGTGCGCCATATCGGCGAGTCGCTGGTGAAGGCCATGAAGATGGCGATCGCCGCTGGCGACGCCGACGCCGCGCAGCTGGTCGCGACCGAATGCGTGGTGCTGGCCGAGACCAAGGACCACGCCAACTGGACGCTGATCGGCGTGATCGCCGAGCAGCACGGCGGCACCGAGGGCAAGGTGCTCAAACAGGCCTATGACGCGGTGGTCACCGACGAGGAACACCATCTCTATCACACCAAGGGCTGGTCGCGGGAGCTGTGGATCGAAGCCCTGGGCTATCCCGCCGTGCTGCCGCCGCCCGAAGAGGTCAAACAGGTGGAGTCCGCGATCGGCGCATCCCGCGCCGAGCAGTCCCGCGCCAAGATGCTTTAGGAGAACCGCCATGCCAGGGAAGAAACCAGCCAAGGCGGGCGCCGCGCCGGCCGTCGATAGCGCCTACCAGAACACCGACAGCGGCCCCGGCGCCGCGCCCGAGGGCGGCGCGCGCGGCCGGGCGCGCAGTCCGGCGGCCAGGCGGGCCGCGGCCGTGGACGCCGCCGCATCCGCGCTGGACCACAACGCCGGCAAGGCCGCCGAGTATGGCGAGGAAGGCGCGCGCTGTCCGTATACGGGCGCCAGCGTGTCTCCGGCGGACCCGGCCGCGGGCGCCAGCTCCCTGTCCGAAAGCGCGGACTCGCCCAAGACCGGCGGGCCGGCCGCGCCCGGCGTCAACGCCGCCGACGGCCGGCTGGCGCGCGTGCGCGCCGACCCCACGGGCCAGCCGCTGACCACCAACCAGGGCGTGCGCATCAGCGACAACCAGCATTCGCTCAAGGCGGGGCTGCGCGGGCCGGCGCTGCTCAAGGATTTCATCCTGCGCGAGAAGATCACGCACTTCGACCATGAGCGCATCCCCGAGCGCATCGTGCACGCGCGCGGCTCGGCGGCGCACGGCTACTTCGTCTGCGAGCGCGCCCTGACCGACCTGACCGCGGCCGCGCCGTTCGCCGAGGTCGGCAAGCGCACGCCGGTATTCGTGCGCTTCTCGACCGTGGCCGGCGAGCGCGGCTCCAAGGACACCGCGCGCGATGTGCGCGGCTTCGCGGTCAAGTTCTACACCGACGAAGGCAACTGGGACCTGGTGGGCAACAACATGCCGGTGTTTTTCATCCAGGACGCGATGAAATTCCCGGACCTGGTGCACGCGGTCAAGCCCGAACCGCACCACGCCATGCCGCAGGCCGCGTCCGCGCACGACACGTTCTGGGACTTCGTGTCGCTGATGCCGGAATCCACCCACATGCTGATGTGGCTGATGTCGGACCGCGCGATCCCGCGCAGCTTTCGCATGATGCAGGGCTTTGGCGTGCACACCTTCCGCTTCGTCAACGCCGACGGCGAGTCGCGGCTGGTCAAGTTCCACTGGAACCCCTTGCTGGGCACGCATTCGCAGGTCTGGGACGAGGCCGTCAAAACGGCCGGCGCCGACCCCGATTTCCACCGGCGCGACTTGTGGGAGGCCATCGATTCCGGCAACCCCCCGCAATGGGAGCTGGGCGTGCAGGTCTTTACCGAGGAAGAGGCCGAACGCTTCAGCTTCGACGTGCTGGACGCCACCAAGATCGTGCCCGAGGAACTGGTGCCCGTGGTGCCGGTGGGCCGGCTGGTGCTGGACCGCAACCCCGACAACTTCTTCGCCGAAACCGAGCAGGTGGCTTTCTGCGCGGCGCACGTGGTGCCGGGCCTGGACTTCACCAACGATCCCTTGCTGGCCGGACGCATCCATTCCTATGTGGACACGCAGATTTCGCGGCTGGGCGGCCCCAATTTCCACGAGATCCCGATCAACGCGCCGCTGGCGCCGGTGCAGAACAACCAGCGCGACGGCATGCACCGCCAGGCCATCCACCGGGGGCGGGCGGCCTACGAGCCCAATTCGCTGGGCGGCGGCTGTCCGTTCCAGGCCGGCATGGACGGTTTCGTGTCCTTTCCCGAGCCGGTGGCGGGCGACGAGCTGCGCGGCCATCCCGAGAAATTCGCCGAGCACTACAACCAGGCCACGCTCTTCTACCTGAGCCAGACCGAATGGGAGCGCCGCCACATCGCCAGCGCGTTCGCGTTCGAACTGAGCAAGGTCACGGTGCCGGCCGTGCGCCGGCGCATGGTGGCGTCCCTGCGCAACGTGTCCGACGAGCTGGCCGGCTCGGTGGCGCAGCGCCTGGGCATGGCCTTGCCCGATCCGCTGCCGCGCGCCTGCGAACCGCCGGCGCCCGAGGTCGAGGTCTCGCCCGCGCTGTCGCTGACCGCGCGGCCCGGAGACGGCGGCGCGGCCACGCGCAAGGTCGCGATCCTGGTGGCCGAAGGCGTGGACGCCCGCGCCGTGCGCGCCTTGGCCGACGCGCTGATCGCCGCCGGCGTGGTGGTGCGGCTGGTCGGCCAGCGCATCGGGCCGCTATCGGGCGAGGGCGAAGTGCTGGACGCCGACGCATCGCTCGACAACCAGCCCTCGGTGCTGTTCGACGGCGCCATCGCGCCCGGCGGCGCGGCAGCGGTGGAGCGTCTGCACGCCGACGGACGGGCGCTGGAATTCCTGCGCGACGCCTATCGCCACGGCAAGACGCTGATGGGGCTGGCCGAAGGCAAGCAGCTATTCGTTGCGGCCGGCATCGAGCCGGACGAAGCCGACGGCGGCCTGCTGCTGGTCGACGGCGAGCCGGGCAACAGCGCGCCGCTGTTTCTGGAGGCGCTGGCCCGCCATCGCCATCCCGAACGGGAGACCGATCCGCCCGCCGTCTAGTCCTGTCGCGTCCAGGCCCTCGTCCATCGGCGGAGCTTGACAACGTACGCGCGCCTGCCAATACTTGCTCGGGCAAGTCGGGGCGAGCGCGCGTGGCGCTTGCCGTCTTCATTCCAGGAGGCTGTATGCGTCGCGTATCCGTTTTGCCTGTCAAGTTTCACGGTTGGCTGTGGGCCAGCCTTTTTTTATGGGTGGCCGGTTTCTGTATGGCGACCCAGGCCCGCGCCGAGTCGGCCGCCGACATCAGCCGCGATGCGCGGGCGGCGCTGGAACGGCTGTACCAGCAGGAGCCCAAGACCCGGGTGCTGGGCGAGAAGGCGGTCGCCGTGCTGGTGTTTCCCAGCATTCTCAAGGGCGGACTGCTGGTCGGCGCCGAGAGCGGCGACGGCGCCCTGATCCGCGGCGGCAAGGTCCAGGCCTACTACAACATCACCGCGGTGTCCTTCGGCCTGCAGGCCGGCGCGCAGAAGTTCGGCTACGCGCTCTTCTTCATGAACGAGGCGGCGCTGAAGTTCCTGGACCAGAGCGACGGCTGGTCGCTGGGTTCCGGACCCACGCTGGTCATGGTGGACGAAAGCTACGCGGCCAGCATCACCACCACCACCCTGACCCAGGACGTGTACGCCGTGCCCTTCGGCGGACAGGGGTTGATGGCCGGGGTGGGGTTGCAAGGGTCCAAGATCACCTCGTTGAACCTCAATTGAGCGTTGGCGGCCCGGCGATGCCGGGCCGCGCTGTCATCGCGCGGATTGGTCAGCAAGAGCGTAGGCGCCTGGGTCGGCGCGGCCGCGCTTAAAATGCGCCTGTCGATGCGCGGCCCGTCGCCGCGCCACGCTGATGAAAGGCTCCCGCCATGCAACAAAATCCGCCCGCCGCGCCGCAGCCGCGCCAGAAGTTCGAAGCCCTTAGGCACGATTTGCAAGAGGCGCAGGCCCGGCTGTCCCGGTGGGGGCAGGTCGCGCAGGACTATGCGCAGCGGTACGCCGACGAGCTGGCGCCGCTGGAAACCATGGAAGTCGAACTGAAGGCCAGACTGGTTCTGTGTTTCGACCACGCCTGCAAGCAGAAGGAACTGAGCAAGGGGCAGCGCCAGCTGGCCTCCGAAATCGCGGCGCAGCTTGCCGACGAAACCCTGTGTTCCCTGGAGCTGGACGGCACGCCCGGGGAATGCGACCTCGCGAAGCTGAAGGCCGTGTACCGCAAGCACGCGGGCAGCGATTTCGACGCGGACTATGCCGATGAGCGCGGCGCCGCAGACGCGCTGGCCGAGGAGCCGCCCGCCGCCTTACCGCCGGCGGATGCGCCGGCCTTGCCGGAAGAGGCCGGGGCGCTGGAGGCGCGGCTGGCCGAGGTGCGGGCGGCGGTGGCCGGCGCCGAACGCGCGTTCAAGGCGCGCTACCGCTTCGACCCGGAACAGTCGATAGATCCGGCCGAGCTGATGGAGGACCTGGAGGCCGAGATCGCCGACGTGCGCGAATATATCGGCGAGCTGGAGTTCGAACTGGCGCAGTTCGTGGACATGCAGCAGGTCAAGGCCTGGCTCGATGCCATGAAACAGCAGATGGCGGCGCAGCGGCGGCGCGAAGCGCGCCGCTGAACGCATTGCGCGCGATTCAGGCGGCCGGGCGTCCGGGAGCCGGCGCGACGCGCATGACCGGCGCGGCGGTTTTGCCGGCGTCGGCGCGCGGCCGGATCATCATGGGGAAGAAGCGCCACAGGTACAGCGCGAAGCCCAGCGCCCACGCCGTGGCCGAGGCGTGCAGCAGGCCCAGCGCGGCCGCGGTGGGCAGCAGGGCGGCCAGGCGCAGCAGCGCGGCCAGTATCACCAGCACGTAGCTGGCGACCATGCTGCGGTCGGCGCGCAGCGGCCGGCCCAGGTGGCCCAGCGCGGTGCGCGTGGCCATGCCGATGATCAGCACCGAAAACCCGGCCACGCCGACCACGTGCGCGGGCCAGGCGGTGCGCAGCACGAAGCCGGCCAGCTGCGCCGCGCCGACCAGCAGGCCCACGCCCAGTCCGAAATAGCCCGCGTACAGAATCCACAGCAGCGGCACGCGGCGCGCGGCCCAGGGCTTCCAGGAGATCCATTGCACCAGCGCGATCAGCCCGGTCGCGGCCAGCGCCACGGCCGCGATCTGCGGACGTCCGGCCAGCAGGCAGGCGATGGCGACCACGCCCGTGCCCAGCTGCCAGTGGCCGCTGCGGGTATGCGGTGGAATGTCCAGGCCGGCCACGGCGCGCTTGGCGAAAAAGGGCAGGATGCGGCGCGCGATCAGCAGGGTCAGCACGGCCATGCAGAGCAGGCCGGCGTTGAAGTAGCGCATCAGCGCGAAGTAGTCGCCCTGGACCGTGGCCCACAGGTACAGCGCGTTGGTCAGGGCCAGCGCCACCAGCAGCAGCGGTATGCCGTAGTTGCGCCGGTTGCGCGTGATGGCCACGGCGCGTCCCAGCGCGGCCGCGCCCCACAGGAAGAACAGCAGATCGGCCAGCGCGGCGATGAGAAACGCGGGCCGGCCCGGCGCCAGGTAGCCCGCGCGCGCCACGATCCATAGCACGCACAGCGCCGCCAGGGCATTGCCGCGCAGCGGATTCCTGCCGGTCCAGTTGCCGCCGGCGGTCAGCAGAAAGCCCACGGCGATGGTGGCGACGAAGCCCCACAGCATTTCGTGCGCATGCCAGGGCATGCCGGCCAGCACGCCGTTGAGCAGGGACGGGGCATGCACCCACAGCAGCACCGAGGCCAGCGCCCAGAAGCAGCCCGCCAGATACAGCGGGCGGAAACCCATTTCGGTGAAGGCGCGCCATTGCGGGCGCGCGCGGCGCGAGTCCTGGTCGGGTTCGTCGATGGTCAGCAGCGTGCTCATGGGGGCCTGCGTTTTTAAAGGTGTATTTCAAATGCATATTAATACGCCGCACCGCGCATCGCCAGCTTGGCGAATTGATCCAACGCAAGCCCGGCCGCAACGGCGGGGTGACTAGTCACATCGACAGGCCGCTTCTGGTCGGCTGGCGAATGGTGCGCAAGGCGCGCCGTCCTTAGGCTTGGGGCAAGTCAGATTTCTTCGTGACCAAAGCGAGAATAACCATGGCAGCAACCAGTCATTCCTCGGCCGGCGCGCCGATGCGGGTCCTGATATCCAGCACGTTCGCCTTCACCATCTGCTTCGCGGTGTGGATGATCTTCGCCGTACTGGGCATACCCATCAAGACGCAGCTCGGCCTGTCCGAAACCGAATTCGGCCTGCTGGCCGCCATGCCAGTGCTGACCGGTTCGCTGGTGCGGGTGCCGCTGGGCATCTGGACCGACCGCTACGGCGGCAGACCGGTGTTCTTCGTCCTGATGCTGGTGGCCGTGGTGCCGATCTGGCTGCTGTCCTACGCGACGCAGTACTGGCAGTTCCTGGTGCTGGCGCTGTTCGTGGGCCTGACCGGGGGCTCGTTCTCGGTGGGCACGCCCTACGTGGCGCGCTGGTTTCCGCGCAACAAGCAGGGCCTGGCGATGGGCGTGTTCGGCGCCGGCAACTCCGGCTCGGCCATCACCAAGTTCGTGGCGCCCGCGCTGATCGCGGCCACCGCCGGATCGTGGATCATCGTGCCGCAGGTCTATGCGATCGCGCTGCTGGTGACGGCGGTGCTGTTCTGGCTGTTCTCGGCCTCGGACCCGTCGCACCGGGTGACCGGCGGGGCCAGCCTGTCGGCGCAGTTCGCCATGCTCAAGGACCCGCGCGTCTGGCGCTATTGCCAGTACTACTCGGTGGTGTTCGGCGGCTACGTGGCGCTGGCGCTGTGGATGACCAAGTACTACATCGGCGAGTACGGCTTCGACATCAAGCTGGCGGCGCTGCTGGCGGCCTGCTTTTCGCTGCCCGGCGGCGTGCTGCGCGCGGTGGGCGGCTGGATCTCGGACCGCTACGGCGCCTACAAGACCACCTGGTGGGTCATGTGGGTGTGCTGGGTCGCCTTCTTCATCCTCAGCTATCCGCAAACGCACTTTACGGTGCTGACCACCGCGGGCGCGCGCAGTTTCGATATCGCGCTCGGACCGGTCGTATTCACCATTCTGCTGTTCGTGGTCGGCATCGCCATGGCGATCGGCAAGGCCTCGGTGTTCAAGTTCATTTCGGACGAGTTCGGCGAGAACATCGGCGCGGTTTCGGGCATCGTCGGCCTGGCGGGCGGCCTCGGCGGATTCGTGCTGCCCATCCTGTTCGGCATCCTGCTCGACTACACGGGCGTGCGCTCCAGCGCCTTCATGCTGCTGTACGGCACGGTCTGCGTCTCTCTCATCTTCATGCATTTCAGTTTCCGGCCGGAAAGCGCGGCGCTGGCCCGGCAACACGCCACCTGATCCAACCTCAATCTGGGAGCACCTATCATGTCCACTCAAGTCCTGGCGCGCTGGGAGCCGGATAATCCCGGCTTCTGGAAACAGACGGGTTCGCGCGTCGCCAACCGCAATCTCTGGATCTCCATTCCCGCCCTGATGCTGGCGTTCTGCATCTGGATGCTGTGGAGCGTGGTCGTGGTCAACCTGGACCGCGCCGGCTTCATGCTGTCGAAGAACCAGATGTTCTGGCTGACGGCGCTGCCGGCGCTGTCGGGCGCCACGCTGCGCATCTTCTATTCGTTCCTGGTGCCGGTCTTCGGCGGGCGCAAGTGGACCGCCATTTCCACCGCCTCGCTGCTGATCCCCGCGCTGGGCATGGGCTTCGCGCTGCGCGATCCCACCACGACCTATCCGACCCTGCTGATCCTGGCGCTGCTGTGCGGCCTGGGCGGCGGCAATTTCAGCTCCAGCATGGCCAACATCAGCTTCTTCTTCCCCAAGGAAAAGAAGGGCCTGGCGACGGGGCTGAACGCCGGCATCGGCAACCTGGGCGTGTCGGTGGTGCAGTTCGTGGTGCCGCTGGTGATCTCCGCCAGCGTGTTCGGCGTGCTGGGCGGCGATCCCCAGACGGTGACCCGCGACGGCGCGCAGCCCAGCCTGTGGCTGCAGAACGCCGGCTTCATCTGGGTGATTCCCATCGCGCTGGCCTCCATCGCCGCCTGGTTCGGCATGAATGACATCGCCGACGCGCGCGCTTCCTTCGCGGACCAGGCCGTCATCTTCAAGCGCAAGCACAACTGGCTGATGTGCTGGCTGTACGTGGGGACGTTCGGCTCCTTCATCGGTTTTTCGGCGGGCTTCGCCATGCTGACCAAGACCCTGTTCCCGCAGGTCGATCCCACGGCCTACGCCTTCCTGGGCCCGCTGGTCGGCTCGCTGACCCGTCCGGTCGGCGGCTGGGTCTCGGACAAGCTGGGCGGCGCGCGCGTCACGCTGTTCACTTTCGCCGCCATGATCGCGGCGGTGCTGGGCGTGGTGGCCTACCTGCCGGGCGCCTCGGGCGCGGGCGACTTCAACGGCTTCCTGGCCATGTTCATCGTGCTGTTCGCGCTGACCGGCGTGGGCAACGGTTCCACGTTCCGCATGATCCCCGCGATTTTCCTGCGCGAGCGCATCCAGGCCGCCAAGGGCAAGGACGCGGCCGCGCAGAAGCAGGCGCTGGCCGACGCCGCCAAGGAATCGGCCGCGGTGCTGGGCTTCTCGGGCGCCATCGGCGCGTACGGCGGCTTCTTCATCCCGCGCAGCTTCGGCACCTCGCTGGAGATGACCGGCAGCGTGCAGGCCGCGCTGTACTGCTTCATTGCCTTCTACGCCACTTGCATGGCGATCACGTGGTGGTACTACGGCCGCCGCGGCGCGCCGGTGCCGTGCTGACCGGCGGGCGCTTGGCCGGGGTGACTAGTCATTCTGCCGCGCCCGGCCTATGCCACCGGGCAATGGTCCCGCAGACAGGCCAGGCCTAAAGTGATTGCAACCGCATCGATCGCATTACGCGCCGGCCGGGCCGGCGCTCTTGGAGAATAGAGAATGAGCCATTTTCTGGACCGCTTGAAGTTCATGTCCAGGGTGAAGTCCACCTTCGCGAACGGACACGGCGAGACGGTCAACGAAGACCGCAGCTGGGAGAACGCCTACCGCGCCCGCTGGCAGCACGACAAGGTGGTGCGCTCGACCCACGGCGTGAACTGCACGGGTTCGTGCTCGTGGAAGGTGTACGTCAAGAACGGCCTGATCACCTGGGAGACCCAGCAGACCGACTACCCGCGCACGCGGCCGGACCTGCCCAACCATGAACCGCGCGGCTGTCCGCGAGGGGCTTCCTACAGCTGGTACGTGTATTCGGCCCAGCGCGTGAAGTATCCGATGATCCGCGGACGCCTGATGGAAATGTGGCGCGAGGCCCGCAAGACCATGGACCCCATCGCCGCCTGGGAATGGATCAGCCAGGACCCGGCGCGCGCCAAGCGCTACAAGGCCGTGCGCGGCCTGGGCGGCTTCGTGCGCGCCGACTGGGACACCGCCACCGAGATCATCGCCGCGGCCAATGCGTACACGATCAAGAAGTTCGGCCCCGACCGCCTGATCGGCTTTTCGCCGATCCCGGCCATGTCCATGGTCAGCTACGCCGCCGGCGCGCGCTACCTGAGCCTGCTGGGCGGCGCCTGCCTGAGCTTCTACGACTGGTACTGCGACCTGCCGCCGGCCAGCCCGCAGGTCTGGGGCGAGCAGACCGACGTGCCGGAATCGGCTGACTGGTACAACTCGACCTATCTGATGGTGTGGGGCTCCAACGTGCCCCAGACCCGCACGCCCGACGCCCACTTCTATACCGAGGTCCGCTACAAGGGCACCAAGACCGTGGCCGTGTCCAGCGACTACGGCGAAATGGTGAAGTTCGGCGACATCTGGCTGGCCCCCAAGCAGGGCACCGACGCGGCGCTGGCCATGGCCATGGGCCATGTGATCCTGAAGGAATTCCACCTGTCCGGCGCCTCGGCCTATTTCCGCGACTACGTGAGCCGCTACACCGACATGCCCATGCTGGTGCAGTTGAAGGAGCGCGACGGCTGCTACGTGCCCGACCACTTCCTGCGCGCTTCGCACCTGGACGGCGCGCTGGGCGAGCAGAACAATCCCGACTGGAAGACGCTGGTCCTGGACGCCAAGAGCGGCGACCTGGTCGCGCCCAACGGAAGCATCGGCTTTCGCTGGGGCGAGGGCGCCGTCAACGGCGGCGAGAAGGTCGGACGCTGGAACCTGGAATCCAGGGACGGCGGCAGCGGCCGCGAGATCGAGCCCACGCTGACGCTGCTGGGCCGGTCCGACGCCGTGGTCGGCGTGGGCTTTGCCTACTTCGGCGGCGAGCATGGCGATCTGCAGGTGCGCAACGTGCCGGCGCGCCGCATCCGCCTGGCCGACGGCGGCGAGGCCCTGGTGGCCACGGTGTACGACCTGCAGATGGCCAACTACGGCCTGGACCGCGGCCTGGGCGGCGGCAACGTCGCCGGCAGCTATGACGACGACGTGCCCTACACGCCGGCCTGGCAGGAAAAGCACACCGGCGTGCCGCGCGCGCAGGTGATCCAGGTGGCGCGCGAGTTCGCCCAGAACGCGCACGACACCGAGGGCAAGTCCATGGTCATCGTCGGCGCCGGCCTGAACCACTGGTACCACATGGACATGATCTACCGCGGCATCATCAACATGCTGATGATGTGCGGCTGTGTGGGCAAGAGCGGCGGCGGCTGGGCGCACTACGTGGGCCAGGAAAAGCTGCGTCCGCAGTTCGGCTGGGCCCCGCTGGCCTTCGCCGCAGACTGGGTGCGCCCGCCGCGCCAGATGAACGGCACCTCGTTCTTCTACGCCCACACCAGCCAGTGGCGCCATGAAAAGCTGGACGTCACCGAAGTGCTCGGCCCCACCGCCGACCGCGCCAAGTACGCCGACCTCAGCATGATCGACCTGAACGCCCGCGCCGAGCGCATGGGCTGGCTGCCGTCGGCGCCGCAGCTGCGCACCAATCCGCTGGACGTGGTGGCCGAGGCCGACGCGGCCGGCAAGGACCCGGTTGCCCACGCCGCCGAAAAGCTCAAATCCGGCGAACTGCGCATGGCCTGCGAGAACCCGGACGACCCGGCCAACTTCCCGCGCAACATGTTCGTGTGGCGCTCCAACATCCTGGGCTCCAGCGGCAAGGGCCACGAGTACTTCCTGAAGTACCTGCTGGGCACGCAGAACGCGGTGTTCGGCGACGAGGCCCAGGCCATCCGGCCGTCCGAAGTCACCTACCATGAAGACGCGGCCCAGGGCAAGCTCGACCTGCTGACGGTGCTGGACTTCCGCATGAGCACGACCTGCCTGTACGGCGACATCGTGCTGCCCACGGCCACCTGGTACGAAAAGGACGACCTCAACACCTCGGACATGCACCCGTTCATCCACCCGTTGAGCGAAGCCGTGCAGCCGTTGTGGGAAAGCAAGACCGACTGGGAGATCTACAAGCTGCTGGCCAAGCGCTTCAGCGAGATCGGCGGCCCCTACCTGGGCAAGCGCCGCGACCTGGTGCTGACCCCGCTGATGCACGACACGCCGGGAGAACTCGGCCAGGCCTTCGAGCCCAAGGACTGGAAGCTGGGCGAGTGCGACCTGGTGCCGGGCAAGACCGCGCCGAGCATGACGGTGGTCGAGCGCGACTACAACGACATCTACCGCAAGTTCACCTCGGTCGGCCCCTTGCTGGACAAGCTGGGCAACGGCGGCAAGGGCATCAGCTGGAACACCGAGCACGAAGTGCGCGAGCTGGCCAACCTGAACGAGGCCGTGGCCGAAGCCGGCGTGAGCCAGGGCCGTCCGCGCCTGGACACCGCCATCGACGCCGCCGAGATGATCCTGACCTTCGCGCCCGAGACCAACGGCCACGTGTCGGTCAAGGCCTGGGAGGCGCTGGGCAAGATCACCGGCCGCGACCATACCCACCTGGCGCTGGGCCGCGAACACGACAAAATCCGCTTCCGCGACATCGTGGCGCAACCGCGCAAGATCATCTCGGCCCCGACCTGGTCGGGCCTGGAAAGCGAGGAAGTCAGCTACAACGCCGGCTACACCAACGTGCACGAGCTGATTCCGTGGCGCACGCTGACCGGCCGCCAGCAGTTCTACCAGGACCACCGCTGGATGCTGGACTTCGGCGAAGGCTTCTGCGTGTACAAGCCGGCCATCGACACCAAGACGGTGGCGCCCATGCTGGGCCGCTACCCGAACGGCGAGAAGGAACTCGTGCTGAACTGGATCACGCCGCATCAGAAGTGGGGCATCCACAGCACGTACTCCGACAACCTGCGCATGCTCACGCTCAGCCGCGGCGGCCCCCACGTCTGGGTGTCGGAAACCGAGGCCCGGCAGGCCGGGCTGGTCGACAACGACTGGGTCGAGGTGTTCAACGTGAACGGCACGCTGACCGCCCGCGTGGTGGTCAGCCAGCGCGTGCCGGTGGGCATGTGTCTGATGTACCACGCGCAGGAAAAGATCGTGAACGTGCCCGGCGCCGAAACCAGCGGCAAGCGCGGCGGCATCCACAACTCGGTCACGCGCACGGTGCTCAAGCCCACCCACATGATCGGCGGCTACGCCCAGCAGGCCTATGGCTTCAATTACTACGGCACGGTGGGCGCCAACCGCGACGAGTTCGTGGTGCTGCGCAAGATGAAAAAGGTGGACTGGCTGGAAGGCCCGCTCGTCGAAGAATCGCAAGAGGAAGAGAAGCAATCATGAGGATACGCGCCCAAATCGGCATGGTGCTGAACCTGGACAAGTGCATCGGCTGCCACACTTGCTCGGTCACCTGCAAGAACGTCTGGACCAGCCGCGACGGCGTCGAGTACGCCTGGTTCAACAACGTCGAGACCAAGCCCGGCATCGGCTATCCCAAGGAATGGGAGAACCAGGCCAAGTGGAAGGGCGGCTGGGTCCGCAACGCCGCTGGCAAGCTCGAACCGCGCCAGGGCAGCAAGGTGCGCATCCTGGCCAACCTGTTCGCCAACCCGAACCTGCCGCAGATCGACGACTACTACGAGCCGTTCACCTTCGACTACGAGCACCTGAAGAACGCGCCGCTGTCGCAGACGCCACCGACGGCGCGGCCGGTGTCGGTGCTGACCGGCCAGAAGATGGACAAGATCCACTGGGGCCCGAACTGGGAAGACGACCTGGGCGGCGAGTTCAGCGCGCGCAGCCGCGACGCGCTGTTCGAGGGCGTGCAGAAAGAGATGTACTCGACCTTCGAGAACACCTTCATGATGTACCTGCCGCGCCTGTGCGAGCACTGCCTGAACCCGACCTGCGTGGCAAGCTGTCCGTCCGGCTCGATCTACAAGCGCGAAGACGACGGCATCGTGCTGGTCGACCAGGACAAGTGCCGCGGCTGGCGCATGTGCATCTCGGGCTGCCCGTACAAGAAGATCTACTACAACTGGAACAGCGGCAAGGCCGAGAAGTGCACCTTCTGCTATCCGCGCATCGAGGCCGGCCAGCCCACGGTCTGCTCGGAAACCTGCGTGGGCCGCATCCGCTACCTGGGCGTGCTGCTGTACGACGCCGACCGCATCGAGTCCGCGGCGTCCGTGGCCAGCGAGCAGGACCTGTACGAATCGCAGCTCGGCCTCTTCCTGGACCCGCACTCGCCCGAGGTCATCGCCGCCGCGCGCGAGCAGGGCATCCCGGAAGCCTGGCTGGAGGCCGCGCGCAATTCGCCGGTCTACAAGATGGCGGTGCAATGGCGCGTCGCCTTCCCGCTGCACCCGGAATACCGCACGCTTCCGATGGTCTGGTACATCCCGCCGCTGTCGCCGATCCAGTCGGCCGCCGAGTCGGGCAAGATGCCGCAGCGCACCCTGGGCAAGACCGCCATCATCCCGGACGTCTCCAGCCTGCGCATTCCGGTGCGCTACCTGGCCAACCTGCTGACCGCCGGCAAGGAGGCCCCGGTGCTGCTGGCGCTGGAACGCATGCTGGCCATGCGCGCCTACAAGCGTTCGGAAACCGTGCATGGCGAGCGCGACACCAGCGTGCTGGCGCCGGTCGGGCTGTCCGAGGAAATGGTGCAGGACATGTACAAGATCATGGCCATCGCCGACTACGAGGACCGCTTCGTCATTCCGTCCAGCCACAAGGAGATGGTCGAGGACAGCTTCAACGAGAAGGGCAGCTGCGGCTTCACCTTCGGCAACGGCTGCTCGGGCGGCGCTTCGGACAGCACCCTGTTCGGCCGCAAGCCGCAGGGCAGCGAGATCTTCATCGAGATGCCGAAATCCCGCAAGAAGAAGGCCGCTTCGGTCTAGGAAAGGAGAAAACCATGAGTCCGTACCGCCTGCTTTCCGCCTTGCTGTGTTATCCCGAGCCCGAGCTGCTGGACGCGCTGGGCGAGATCGAAACCGCGCTGGCCGACGATCCCGACGCCGAAGAGGCCTTGCAGCCGCTGATGGCGTACCTGGCCACCCACGACCTGATTTCGCTGCAGGAGAACTACGTGGCCACCTTCGACCGCAACCGCTCGCATTCGCTGCACCTGTTCGAACACGTGCACGGCGAAAGCCGCGACCGCGGCCAGGCCATGGTGGATCTGCTGCAGACCTACCGCCAGCACGGCTTCGAGCCGGTGGCCGCCGAGCTGCCCGACCACGTGCCGCTGTTCCTGGAATTCCTGGGCGTGATCGACCCCGACCAGGCCCAGGCGCTGCTGGACGACGCCATCCACGTGCTGGCGGCGATCGGCGCGCGCCTGGCCCGCGACGATAGCCCCTACGCCTGCGTCTTCGCCGTGCTGCGCGCCCGGTCGCGGGTGGTCCCGCGCGAGCAGACCGATGCGCCCGTACGCGACATGGACGAGGCCATGGAGATGTACGGCGCCGGCCATGACGGCGTGGAACCGCTCTTGCGGCCGTTCTCGGGCGATGGCGCGCAGACCGTGCGCTTCCATCCGCGCATGGCCCATTAATCTTCAGGACGACGCAACATGAACACCCTGAACCAGTTCTTCTTCGGCATCTATCCCTATATCGCGGGCGCCATCTTCCTGCTGGGCAGCCTGGTGCGCTTCGAGCGCGAGCAGTACACCTGGAAGTCGGACAGCTCGCAGCTGCTGCACCGCGGTCAGCTGCGGCTGGGCAACATCCTGTTCCACGTCGGCATACTGGGCCTGTTCTTCGGCCATCTGGTGGGCCTGCTGACCCCGGTGGTGGTGTGGGACGCGCTGGGCGTGTCGCATACGTTCAAGCAGGGCGTGGCCATGGCGGCCGGCGGGGTCATGGGCATCATCTGCCTGATCGGCCTGGCGATCCTGATCCACCGCCGCCTGAGCGATCCGCGCATCCGCGCCACCACGCGCACCGGCGACAAGGTGCTGCTGCTGTGGATCCTGGTCACGCTGCTGCTGGGCCTGTCCACCATCGTCGTGTCGGCCGGCCACATGGACGGCGAAATGATGGTGCGCCTGATGACCTGGGCCCAGCACATCGTCACCTTCCGCGGCGACGCCGCCAGCCATATCACGGACGCGCCGTTCCTGTTCAAGGCGCACCTGTTCATGGGCCTGACGCTGTTCCTGATCTTCCCGTTCACCCGGCTGGTGCACATCTGGAGCGGCTTCGCCTCGCTGGGGTACCTGGGCCGCGCCTGGCAGCTGGTGCGCCCGCGCTGAACCCCGTCACCAGGAGCCGAACATGCCCGTCATCGTCAATGGCGTCGAACTGAACGACGCCGATCTGGAACAGGAACTGCCGCAGCACCAGCAGGCCGACAATCCCATGCGCGCGGCGGTCACCGCCCTGGTGCTGCGCCGCGTGCTGCTGGACGAAGCCGGCCGGCAGGGGCTGGACGCCACGGACGAGGAGGGCGCCATCGGCGAACTGCTGGCCCGCGAGGCGACCGCGCCCGAGGCCGACGAGGCGGCCTGCCGCCGCCATTACCAGATGCACCCCGAGCGCTTCATGGTGGGCGAGCTGGTCGAGGCCGACCACATCCTGTTCCAGGTCACGCCCGGCGTGAACCTGGACATGCTGCGCGGGCACGCCACCATGGTGCTGGAAGCGCTGCTGGCCGACCCCTCGCGCTTTGCCGAGGTGGCGCGCGAGCAGTCCAACTGCCCGTCGGCCGCGGTCGGCGGCAGCCTGGGCCAGCTGGGCCGCGGCGATACGGTGCCGGAGTTCGAGCGCGCGCTGTTCGCGCTGCCGGCCGGCGGCCTGCTGCCGCAGCTGCTGCAGACGCGCCACGGCCTGCACATCCTGCGGGTGACGCGCCGCATCGAAGGGCGGCTGCTGCCCTACGAACACGTGGCCGGCCAGATCGCCGCGGCGCTCACGGCCATGAGCCGCGACACCGCCTGGCGCCAGTACATCAAGCTGCTGGTCGGCCGCGCCCGGATCGAAGGCATCGACCTGGACGACGGCGAACCCGAGCGGGTCTACAGCGCAGGCCCCGCATGATGGACGCGCCATCCGCTTCACCGCTGCAAGACGGCTACGGACGCCGCATCGATTACCTGCGCGTGTCCGTCACCGACCGTTGCGACCTGCGCTGCAGCTATTGCCTGCCCAAGGATTTCAAGGGCTTCGAAACGCCGGCCAACTGGCTGGACCACGCCGAAATGCAGCGCCTGGTCGGCCTGTTCGCCGGGCTGGGCGTGCGCAAGGTCCGGCTGACCGGCGGCGAGCCGCTGTTGCGCCGCGGGCTGGCGGGCCTGGCCGGCGCCATCGCCGCCATGCCGGGGCTGGCGGATCTGTCGGTCTCGACCAACGGCACCCGGCTCGCGCGCCACGCACAGGCCTTGCGCGCCGCCGGCGTGACGCGCCTGAACGTCAGCCTGGACACGCTGGACGCGGCCGCCTTCGGCCGCATCACCGGCCGCGACTGCCTGGCATCGGTGCTGGAAGGCCTGGACGCGGCGCGCCGCGCGGGCTTCGCGCCCATCAAGCTCAACAGCGTGGTGCACGCGGCCACGCCCGAGGCCGAGGTGCGCCGGTTGCTGGACTACGCACTGGCGCAGGGCTTCGTGCTGCGTCTGATCGAGCCCATGCCGATGGGCGAGTGCGGCCGCGGGTTCAGCCATACCGACCTGAACGCGATGGGCGCGCGCCTGGCCCGCGACGCCGGCCTGGTGCCGGCGCTGGCGCCCGCGGGCGGCGGCCCCGCGCGCTACTGGGGCACGGGCGATGGCGCGCCGGCGCTGGGCGTGATCACGCCCATGTCGCGCCATTTCTGCGCCAGCTGTAATCGCGTCCGGCTGGGCGTGGACGGCACGCTGTACCTGTGCCTGGGCCAGGAAGACCAGGTGCCGCTGGGCCGGCTGCTGCGCGAAGGCGCGAGCGACGCCGACCTGGTGCGCGCCATCCGGGCCGGCATCGCGGCCAAGCCGGAGCGGCACGAGTTCTCCAGCCGGCCGGAACGCATCGTACGGTTCATGGCCCAGACGGGAGGATGATATGCGCGACATCGAACGCCTGGTCGACGGTTTCCAGCGTTTCCAGCAGCAGTACTACGAGGACGCGCCCTCGCTGTACCGCAGCCTGCGAGACGGGCAGCACCCCAGCACGCTGCTGATCGGCTGCTGCGATTCGCGCGTCGACCCCGCCATGCTGCTGGGCTGCGACCCGGGAGACATCTTCACGGTGCGCAACGTGGCCAACCTGGTGCCGCCGTCCAACATGGACCGCGGCCTGCAAGGCGTGCTGGCGGCCATCCAGTTCGCGGTCGAGCAGCTGCAGGTCAGCCGCGTCATCGTGCTGGGCCACGGGCAATGCGGCGGCATCCGCACCCTGATGGAGCGCGGGTCGGGCAGCCGACCCGCGCGGCGCGCCGACGCGGGCGGCGAGCCCGACTACATCGAGCGCTGGATGGACATCGCCGAGCCGGCGCGCAGCCGGGTGCTGCAGCAGATGCCCGAGGCCACGCCCGCCGAGCGCCGCCGCGCCTGCGAGCAGGCCTCCATCCTGATCTCGCTGCGCAACCTGGAAGAGCTGTCCTTCGTGCGCCGGGCGCTGGAGGCCGGCCGCCTGACCCTGCATGGCTGGTACTTCGACCTGGCCGCCGGCGCTTTGCTGGCATACTCGGCCCGGGCGGACGCGTTTCTGCCCATCGTATGCCCATTGTTCACGGAGCTAGGATGAGCCCAGTTTTCGCTATCGCCGGCCGGTCCGGCAGCGGCAAGACCACCCTGATAGAGGCCATGCTGCCGGTGCTGGCCGCGCGCGGCCTCAAGGTCAACGTGGTCAAGCACAGCCACCACGATTTCCAGATGGAGCCGCCGGCCAAGGACAGCGCGCGCTTTCGCGCGGCGGGCGCCCAGGAGGTGATGATCGCCTCGCCGTTTCGCTTCGCCATCGTCCACGAACTGCGCGGCGCGCCCGAACCCACGCTGGACGAGCAGCTGGCGCGCCTGTCGCCGGCCGACCTGGTGCTGGTCGAAGGCTTCAAGCGCGCCGAGGTGCCGCGGCTGGAAGTCTACCGGCCGGCCGTGGGCAAGCCGCCGCTGCATGCCGAAGACCCCGGTTTCCTGGCGGTTGCGACCGACGTGCCGCTCGATATCGCACTGCCGTGTCTTCCGCTGGGCCAGCCGGCCGAGGTCGCGACCTTCATCTGCCGCGCCCTGGGGCTGACGTGAACGTCCGGGCCGCCGCGCGGCCGGGGCCGGCGGGCGCGTCGGGCTACACTGATGGCCGTTATACCGCTCCACGGGCGCAGACCGCTCCCAACCCCATGAATCCGCCAGCTCCTGCCGACTCCGACAGCCTGCCATCGCCCCGGCACCGGCTGTCCACGCGCATCGTCGCCAGTTCCCTGGTAGCCCTGGTGGTGGTGCTGGCCATGGTCAGCTGGACGCTGTGGGTCTCCTGGCAGCTGGAGGGCGCCGGCGCGGCCATCAACGACACCGGCAGCCTGCGCATGCGGGCCAACCGCGTGGCGGTGGAGCTGATGCGGCCGCAGGCCGGGCGCGAGTTCCGCACGCGCGAGCAGATCGACGTCATGGACGACACCATCGCGCGCCTGGAGCGCGGCAATCCGGCCCGTCCGCTGTTCCTGCCCAACGACGAGGCCATCCGGCTCCAGTGGCGGGAAGTGGCCAGCTACTGGAACGACATCATGAAACCGGTGGCCCTGCGCGCCCTGGGGCAGCCCAGCGCCGCGGCCTACCTGGAAACGCTGCCGGAGTTCGTCGAGCGCGCCGATTCGCTGGTGCGCATGATCGAGCAGGACAACGCCGGCAAGACCGCTTCGCTGCGCCTGTCGCAGGGCGTGCTGGCCGCCATCGCCAGCGCCGGCACCCTGGCCATGATCTACCTGCTGTATCTGTGGATCATCTCGCCGGTGCTGCGCCTGCGCGACGGCCTGCAGCGCATGGCCGCGCGCGAATTCAGCACCCGGCTGCCGGTGGAAAGCCAGGACGAGTTCGGCGTGCTGGC
Source organism: Achromobacter sp. MUI-25009338 (assembly GCF_057359325.1). Taxonomy (NCBI): domain Bacteria; kingdom Pseudomonadati; phylum Pseudomonadota; class Betaproteobacteria; order Burkholderiales; family Alcaligenaceae; genus Achromobacter; species Achromobacter sp. MUI-25009338. Next base: position 3,096,727 of record NZ_CM170627.1, on the reverse strand, counting down.
GCGGCTACAACCGCATGGCCGACGAATTGCAGGATCTCTACACCGGCCTGGAACGGCGCGTGGAGGAAAAAACCGCCCAGCTGGCCGCGCAGAACCGCGACATCGGCGCGCTCTACGACATGGCGGCCTTCCTGAACCAGCCCAACGAGATCGAGGCGCTGTGCGACGGCTTCCTGCGCCGCGTGATGCTGCAGTTCGACGCCGAAGGCGGCAGCATCCGCGCGCTCGACCCGGCCACCGACAAGCTGAACCTGATGGTCTCGGTCGGCCTGTCCGACGCGCTGGTCGAGTCCGAGCATTGCATGAACGTGGACGACTGCTATTGCGGCACGGCCACGCGCCAGAAGAGCGTCATCGTCATCCAGGACCTGAGCAAGGCGGCGCAGGCCAGCAGCCTGAGCTGCCGGCGCGAAGGCTACGCCAGCGTGGCGGTGTTCCGCATCGTCACGCGCGACGAGGTGCTGGGTTCGTACTCGCTGCATTTCCGCCGGGAGCGACAGCTCACGCCGGGGGAATCGCAGATGCTGGAAACGCTGGGGCGGCACCTGGGCGTGGCGCTGGACAACCGGCGCCTGGGCGCGCAGGCGCGCCAGCTGGCCGTGGTGCAGGAGCGCGGGCTGGTGGCCCAGGGGCTGCACGACAGCCTGGCCCAGGGCCTGAATTTCCTGAATCTGCAGCTGCAGATGCTGGACGCGGCGGTCAAGCGCGGCGACGCCGACGAAATCGAGGAAATCCTGCCGCTGCTGCGCGCCGGCGTGGACGAAAGCTACCAGGACGTGCGCGAGCTGCTGACCAACTTCCGCAGCAAGCTGGCCCAGGGCGACCTGCAGGCCGCCATCGAGGATACGGTGGAGCGCTTCCGCCGCCAGACCGGCATCGCCACCGAGCTGCGCTTCGGCCAGGGGCAGGGCGCGCCGCTGCCGCCGGAGCAGCAGCTGCAGGTGCTGTTCATCCTGCAGGAAGCCCTGTCCAACGTGCGCAAGCATTCCGAGGCCGACCGCGTCGAAGTCGCCGTCGACAACGGCCGCGATTTCAGCCTGCTGGTGGCCGACAACGGCCAGGGGTTCGACCCCGCCGAGGTGGCCGAACGCGGCGAGTCGCATGTCGGACTGCACATCATGCGCGAGCGCGCCGCCCGCATGCGCGCCATGATAAAACTCGAATCGCAGCCCGGCGCCGGCACGCGCGTGCGGCTGAACCTGCCGGGCAGCGAACGCCAGGCCGCTTGATATTTTCCAGACCATGCCTATCCGTATTCTCCTCGTCGACGACCACACCCTGTTCCGTTCGGGCGTGCGCCTGCTGCTGCAGCGCCAGCCGGACTTCGAGGTCGTGGCCGAGGCCGGCGACGGGGTCGAAGGCCTAAAGCGCGCCAAGGAGCTCAAGCCCGACGTGGTGCTGCTCGACCTCAACCTGCCCGGGCTGTCCGGGTTGGAAACCCTGCAGCTGCTGACGCAGGACCTGCCGTCCTGCGCCGTCATCATCCTGACCGTTTCCGAAGAGGCCGACGAGCTGGGCCAGGCGCTGCGCGACGGCGCGCGCGGCTACCTGGTCAAGAACATTGACGCCGACGCGCTGACCGCCGCCATCCGCCGCGCCGCCGGCGGCGAGCCGGTGATCGCCGACAGCATGACCGCCAAGCTGGTCGAGCAGTTCCGCGGCCAGGCCGGCCAGGGCGGGGCGGGCGCGCAGGCCGCGGGCAGCGGCGACCGCCACCGCCTGACCGCGCGCGAACGGCAGATCGTGCAGTGGCTGGCGCGCGGCGCCAGCAACAAGGTCATCGCGCGCGAACTCGACGTGAGCGAAAGCACGGTCAAGATCCATGTGCAGAACGTGCTGAAGAAGCTCAATCTCACCAGTCGGGTGCAGGTGGCGGTGTACGCGGTGGAGCATGGGTTGTATGTGGAGGAATAGGGCGGCTGGCGCCGCCTGATGGGTTTCGCGCGTTCGATGGCCGGGTTCTTGCGCGGAATCTCTCGCGCTGCACCCATCAGGCGGCGCCAGCCGCCATCCCACCCCCCCGCGTTTGATCTGCGACAAGGCCCGGCATGCCCCCGGCCCATAGACTGGCCGGCATGCATACTCGAACCTCACCCATGGAGCTCGTGGCTCCCGCCGGCAGCCTGGCTGCGCTGAAAGCGGCGCTGGAGGCCGGCGCCGACACCGTCTATCTCGGCCTGAAGAACGCCACCAACGCGCGCAACTTCGCCGGGCTCAATTTCACCGAAGCCGACATCCGCGCCGGCGTGGAGCTGGCCCACAGCCGCAAGCGCCAGGTGCTGTTCGCCATCAACACCTTCGTGCAGGCGGGCAGGGCGCAGGAATGGCGCGCCGCCGTGGACGCGGCCCACGGCCTGGGCGCCGACGCAGTCATCATGGCCGATCCGGGCCTGCTGGCCTACGCCAGCGACCGCTATCCCGACCTGCGCCTGCACCTGTCGGTGCAGGGCTCGGCCACCCACGCCGACGCCATCGAGCTCATGAAGGAACAATTCGGCATCCGCCGCGTGGTGCTGCCGCGCGTGCTGACGCTGGCCGAGATCGCGCGCATCTGCGCCAACGTCAGCGTCGAGGTCGAGGTCTTCGGCTTCGGCAGCCTGTGCGTCATGGCCGAAGGCCGCTGCCTGCTGTCGTCCTACGCCACCGGCGACTCGCCCAACAACAAGGGCGTGTGCTCGCCGGCGCACGCGGTGCGCTGGGAGGAAACCGACGGCCGCATGGACGCGCGCCTGAACGGCATCCTGATCGACCGCTACGAACCGGGCGAGCCGGCCGCGTATCCCACGCTGTGCAAGGGCCGCTTCGAGGTCGACGGCCAATCCGACCACGCGCTCGAAGAGCCCACCAGCCTGAACGCCATCGGCCTGCTGCCGCGCCTGGCCGGGATGGGCGTGTCCGCCATCAAGATCGAAGGCCGCCAGCGCAGCCCGGCCTACGTCACGCAAGTGGTGTCCACGCTGCGCGCCGCGCTCGACAGCGCGCATGCCGACGCCGCGCGTTTTTCTCCGCGCCCCGAATGGAACGCCATGCTGGCGCGCCATGCCGAGGGTTCCCAGGTCACTCAAGGGGCATTCGAACGTCCATGGAAATAACGCCCAACTTCTTCCAGATCTCGGTCGGCCCTCTGCTGTACTACTGGCCGCGGCGCGACACGCTGGACTTCTACGCCGCGCTGGCCGACAGCCCGGCCGACATCCTCTACGTGGGCGAAACCGTGTGCAGCCGCCGCCACGAGCTGCGCGCCGACGACTGGCTGGACCTGGCGCGCGACCTGCGCGCCGCCGGTAAGACCGTGGTGCTCTCGGGCCGCACGCTGATCGAGACCGGCGCCGAGGCCGCCGCGCTCAGGAAACTGTGCGAGCAGGACGACTTTCCGGTCGAGGCTGGCGAGATCGGCGCCATACGCCACCTGGCCGGTCGCCCATTTGTGGCCGGCCCGCACCTGAACGCCTACCACGGCGGCACGCTGGACTGGCTCGCGCAGCGCGGCGCCGTGCGCTTCGTCGCGCCGCTGGAAATGGACGCCGAGACCCTGGGCCGCCTGTTGCAGGAACGGCCCGTGGGACTGGAGGCCGAGGCCTTGGTGTGGGGCCGCATGGCGCTGGCGTTTTCGGCGCGCTGCTTCACGGCGCGCCACTTCCGCCTGAAGAAGGACGACTGCGGTTTCCGCTGCATCGAGCATCCCGACGGCCTGGACATGCGCACCCGCGAATCGCGCGGCTTCCTGGCCATCAACGGCATCCAGGTGCAGTCCGCGGCCTGCCTGGACCTGCTGCCGCTGGCGCCCAGCCTGGCCGCGCTCGGCGTGGAGGTGCTGCGCGTCAGTCCGCAATCGTCGGGCACGCTGGAAGCCGTGGCCGCGCTCGACGCGATGCGCCAGGGCCGCCGGCCGGTCCCGGTGGCGCCGCCGGCGGGCATCGAACGCTGCAACGGCTATTTCCATGGCCGCGCGGGCATCGATCTGCTGGAGGAAGCGGCATGAGCCCGCCCATCGTCCTGCCCGCCATGCTGGCCCGCATCGGCCGGCGCCTGCCCACGCCGCTGGTGTCGCTGCACTTCGTCGCCGGCCTCGAAGTGGCGCGCCGCCTCAAATGGCTGGCGCCGCCGCCGGAACTGGAAGGGCGCAGCTTCGCCATCACGGTCGAGGACCTGGGCCTGCGCAACTGCTTCACCGTGAAGCGCGGCGCGTTCCGGCCCGTCTGGGACGGCGCGCCGGCCGAACTGGAGCTGGGCGCCAAGGCGGCCGAGCTGCTGGCGTTGATGCGCCAGGAAACCGACGCCGACACGCTGTTCTTCCAGCGCCGCCTGCGCATATCGGGCGACACCGAACTGGGCCTGATCGTCAAGAACTGGCTGGACGCCGCGCCCCGGCCGGCCTGGCTGCAGCGCGCCGCCGGCGTGGACGCGCCGCTGCGGCCCTGACCGCGCGCGGCCTCTGGTCCATTCGCCTGGGAGGGCGGCTACTATAGCGAGGGACAGTTCCCTTCCATAACGAAACCAGAGAGACACATGAGCGATCCGAAACAGTCCTGGCGGCTAGAAACCATCGCGGTGCATGGCGGCTACCGCCCCGACCCCACCACGCGCGCGGTGGCGGTGCCCATCTACCAGACCGTGGCCTATGCGTTCGACGATACGCAGCACGGCGCGGACCTGTTCGATCTCAAGGTGCCGGGCAGTATCTACACCCGCATCATGAATCCGACCACCGACGTGCTCGAGCAGCGCGTCGCGGCCCTGGAAGGCGGCGTCGCCGCGCTGGCGCTGGCCTCGGGCCAGTCCGCGGTGACCTACGCCATCCTGACCATCGCCGAAGCGGGCGACAACATCGTGTCCTCCAGCACGCTGTACGGCGGCACCTACAACCTCTTCGCGCACACGCTGCCGCAATACGGCATCACCACGCGCTTCGCCAATCCGGCCGACCTGGCCAGCTTCGAGGCGCAGATCGACGAGCGCACCAAGGCCATCTTCGCCGAGTCCGTCGGCAACCCGCTGGGCAACATCACGGACATCGCGGCCCTGGCCGAACTGGCGCACCGCCACGGCCTGCCGCTGATCGTCGACAACACCGTGCCGTCGCCTTACCTGCTGCGCCCGATCGAGCACGGGGCCGACATCGTGGTGCAGTCGCTGACCAAGTACCTGGGCGGCCACGGCACCAGCCTGGGCGGGGCCATCATCGACTCGGGCAAGTTCCCCTGGGCCGAGCACAAGAGCCGTTTCAAGCGCCTGAACGAGCCGGACGTGAGCTACCACGGCGTGGTCTACACCGAAGCCTTCGGCGCGGCCGCCTATATCGGCCGGGCCCGCGTGGTGCCGCTGCGCAATACCGGCGCGGCGATCTCGCCCTTCAACGCCTTCCAGATCCTGCAGGGCATCGAGACCCTGGCGCTGCGCGTGGACCGCATCGTCGAGAACGCGGTCAAGGTCGCCAACTTTCTGCGCGAGCATCCCAAGGTCGAATGGGTCAACTACGCGGGCCTGCCCGACCATCCCGACCACGCGCTGGCGCAGAAATACCTGGGCGGCAAGGCCCCGGGCCTGTTCACCTTCGGCGTCAAGGGCGGGCGCGAGGCCGGCGCGCGCTTCCAGGACGCGCTGCAGCTCTTCACCCGGCTGGTCAACATCGGCGACGCCAAATCGCTGGCCACGCATCCGGCCTCCACCACGCACCGCCAGCTCAATCCGGAAGAGCTGCAGAAGGCGGGCGTGCGCGAGGAAACCGTGCGCCTGTCCATCGGCATCGAGCATATCGACGACCTGCTGGCCGACCTGGACCAGGCGCTGGCCAAGGCCTGAGCGCCGCGCGCCCGCCTATTTGCGCGGGCGCTTGCCGGCGGCCGGGCAGATCAGCCCGCGCAGCTTGCGCTGCACCGGGTCGTGCGCGACCGGCGCATCGTGGATGCCGGCCGTCGGCGTCGCTTCCACCAGTTCGCCGGTGGCGTTCTCGCCGGCGTAGTGCAGCGTGCGTTCCACGCTGTAGGTTTCGGCCGCGCAATTGAGCACGACCGGCTGGGCCACCGAGCGGTAGGGCTTGCCGTTGGCTTCGGAGATCCGCGGCTGGGCATAGAACCAGGCCACGGTGACGGCCATGACGGCCGGGCTGTCGGATACGGGCTTGATCGAAGCGCTGTCGTAGAACACGCCCGGCATGGCCTGGGGGTCCAGCGGCACCCAGTCCGGGCCGCCGAACAGCATGCCCGCTGGCCCCGGGTCGCGCGGCAGCACGTTCACGGCGCAGGCGCCGGGCGGCACCGGGTCGCCCTCGCGCACCGTGACGGTTTCGCAGGCGCCGGGCGGGGCGGCCGGCGCGGCGGGACTCCACAGGGCCGCGGCCAGCGCGGCCAGGACGAGTCGCAGTCTTGCGTGCCTGGCGATCATGGGAGGGTTCCGTGGGGTGAGCATGCAGGCCATGGCAGACCGACGAAAGACCATGGGACGTTCCCGATCATAAACGGCGCGCGCCTCATGCGGGGGCCATTCTTTCGGTGCAGTCCTTACGGCGCAGCGCGATGTCCGGATTGCGACGCCGCAATGGCCGCCATCAGGTCGTCCGCATGCACCATCAGCTCGCGCGCCTGGCGCAGCATGGGGTATTGCTGCAGCACCCCGGCCCATTGCGGAGACTCCAGCAGCAGCGTCCAGACCGGTTCCAGCATGGCGGCGGGCGCGTCTTCGCCTTGCGTCAGCCGGCCGGCGTAGTCCAGGCTGGCGTCGGCGCCCAGCAACTGCATGCGGCTGGCGGCGCTGAGCAGGCGCGGCCTGGCGTCGGCGGGGGCGTCGCTGAAATAAAGCACGGCCCGTTCCAGCGCCGGGCCCTCCGTCGGCAGCGCGCGCAGCGAGCCGCCGCGCAGCGCATAGCCGCCTTCGCGCGCGCGGAACGGGTAGTTGGTCTGTGCGTCGGCGTGCGCCAACAGGCGCAGCCCGCGCAGCAGGCGTGGAAAATCCGTGGCCGCCGCGTCGGCCGAGGCCTTGGCCTCCAGCAGCAGGCACACGTCCCAGGTCGGCGCGGCGTCGCCGCCGCCGGCGCGCCGCAGCAGGGCGGCGTCCCATTCGCTCTTGGCGCGCTCGGCGCTGGCCGGGATCGACGGGGGCACGCGCATCGAGGACACGGCCAGGTACGGCGCGCCGTCCGCGGCCGCGTTGAGCGCGCGGGCCAGGGCCTGCATGGCCCGCAAGGCCAGCGCTTCGACGGCGGCGCCGCGCTCGCGCGAGGCATCGCCCTGCGCGGCGGCGTCGGCGCTGCCGGGCGCCGGCCCCTGGCTTAGCCACCGTTCGCGGTAGCGGCGCACTTCGGCGTCCGAGGCCAGCGCGTCCAGGCGCTGCAGGCGCCGCAAGGCGGGGCCGGCCAGCAGCCGCTGCAGCACGGCCGGATCGCAGGCCCCGGGCAGGCCCAGCAGTTCGTCCGCGGCCCGCGCCAGTTCGGCCCACGATTGCGCGATGGCCGCCGCGTGCAGGCGGGCCAGCGCGGCGCGCGGCGGGGCCGCCGGCATGCGTTCCAGCTTGGCGGGATGGGCCAGCGTGTTGGCGGCGGCCACCAGATCGCGGCGGTCGCGGGCCGCGCCGGCCGACAGCGCCGCATACTCGCGCACGCTGGCGTTGCGATGCCGCAGCAGCAGCGCCTGGAATACCGGGTCGCCGCCCGGTTCGCGCAAGGCCTCGCGGATCAGGCGCGCCAGCGCCGCCAGGAAGGCATGGCGCAGGGCGGGCGGCGGCGTTTCGCCGGCGGCCAGCGCCCGACGCGCGTGTTCGATGGAGACGGCCAGCGCGGCGGCCGCGCCGGCGTCATGCGCGGACAGTTCGGACACGGCCGGCACGCGGTAGCGGCGGGCCGCTGCCCGCAGCGTCGCGTCCAGCAGGGGATGAGGGGACGGGAGCATGGCGCGAGCCTAACGCGTCGCGGCGTGCGCCGCAACGCGCCGGGCCGCGGCCTACTTGAACATGGCGGCGTTCTGTTCCAGCACGGCGTCGGCGCACTGGGCGTCCAGGTGGCCGCCCGGCGCGCCGGCCACGCCGATGGCGCCGATCACGTTTGCGCCGGCCTTGACCGGCACGCCGCCGCCCAGCAGCAGAAAGCCCGGGATATCCGTCAGGTTGGCGGCGCCGGGGTTCTTCTGCGCGTTCTCCATCATGGCCAGCGTGGGCGACTTGGCCGAGACCGCGGTGAACGCCTTGGCGCGGCTGGCCTCGATGGTGTGCGGGCCGGCGTTGTCGGCGCGGGCGAAGGCCTTGAGCAGGCCGGCGCGGTCCACCACTGCGGCGCTGACGTTGTAGCCCTTGGCCTGGCAGGCGGCGACGGTCTCGGTGGCCAGCTTCTGCGCATCGGCCATGGACAGGTTGCTCTCGGTCAGCACGGCCGCGTTGGCGGCGCCGGCGCAGGCGAGGAGGGTGGCGCAAGCGAGGAATTTGGGCGACATGTCTGGGTCCTTTCAGGAATGGATAACAGGAGCAGACAGATTAAAGATGGCGGCGCGGCGGCGGTAGCCGGTCGGTTACGCTGGCGGCTCCGTAGGGCTACGGAGGCCGCCGGGCGGTCAGCCCAGCAGCACGGCGTATTCGCGGATCAGCGCGGCCAGGGTGTCGGCCTCGAGCTTGGCGAACACATTGGCGCGGTAGGTTTCGACGGTGCGCGGCGACAGGTCGAACTCGCGCGCGATCTCCTTGTTGCTCAGGCCCTGCACGATGCGTTCCAGTACTTCGCGCTCGCGCCCGGACAGGCGCTCCAGCCGCTCCTGCGCGGCCTGCGTCACGGCGAGTTTCTCGCGGCTGGCGATATGGGTGCGCACGGCGGCCTGCACCGCGTCCAGGAACACGTCGTCGTCCACCGGCTTTTGCAGGAATTCCATGGCGCCGCCCTTGAAGGCGCGGCGGCACAGGTCGACGTTGGCGTGGCCGGTGAGCATGACCACCGGCAGGTCGGATTGCGCCGCCAGCCGGCTCAGCACGTCCAGGCCGCTGATGCCGGGCATGCGGATGTCGAGCACCACGCAGCCGATGGACTGCGGCGTCAGCGCCGCCAGAAAAGCCTGGGGATCGGCATGGCCCTCGCTGCGCAGGCCCACGCTGCGCAACAGCAGCGCCAGCCCGTCGCGCACCGCGTCGTCGTCGTCGACCAGATACACCAGCGGAGATTGTTCAAGCATGGGAGATTCCTGTGGCGGCCGGCGCGCCGCCCGCCAGCGGCAGGCTGAGCGTGAAGCAGGCGCCGGCCGGGCTGAGGTTGCGCGCGGCGATGCGGCCGTCCATGGCGCCGGCCAGGGTCTCGCACAGCGCCAGGCCCAGGCCCATGCCTTGCGGCCGGGTGGTATAGAACGGCGCGAACAGGCGCGGCAGCGCGTCGGCGGCGATGCCCGGGCCGGTGTCGCTGACGCTGAACAGATAGCTGGCGCCGTCGGCGCGGCCCTCCAGCGCGATGTGGCGCGCGCCGTCCGCGCCGGCCAGCGCGTCGGCGGCGTTCTGGACCAGGTTGTGCAGGATCTGCTCCAGCGCGACGCGGTCGCCCAGCGGCCGCGCGCCGGGGCTGGCGTTGCGCCACGTCAGCCTGATGCCCTGGCCGGCGAGTTCGGGCTCGCGCAGAAAGCGCAGCGAGGACACCAGCGCGTCCGGGTCCAGGGCTTCGCGCCGCCCCGGCGAACTGGGCCGCACCAGCGCGCGCATGCGGCTGATGATGTCGGCGGCGCGCTTGGCCTGTTCGGCGCTGGCCAGCAGCGCGCGGCGCACCGCGGGGCGCTCTTCTTCGTCGTCCAGCAGCCGTTCGGCGGCGCGGGTCTGCGCCAGGATGGCGGTCAGCGGCTGGTTCAGTTCATGGGCGATGCCGGCGGCCATCTCGCCCAGCGCGCCCAGCCGGGCCATCGCGCCCAGCCGCAGCTGTTCCTGGCGGCGGCGGGCCTCGGCGCGCGAGCGCTGCCAGGCCACGGCGCCGGCCACCAGCAAGGCGCTGGCCACGGCCCAGGCGAGCCATGCGGTCCAGGGCCAGGTGTCGGGCGTCAGGCGGCGCTCGCTGCGCATCGTGAAGGGCTGGCTGGCCGCGCCCAGCGGTTTCTGCAACGCGAGCCGCCAGCCGGGCGCGCCGCCTTCGGGCTGCTTGTCCAGCAGGCGCAGCGGCGCGGCGCCCACGGTCAGCGTCAGGTTGGCCAGCCCCGGCGGGAAGTCGGCCGCCGGCACCAGTTGGCGCGCATCGAGCAGCAGGCTCCAGCCGGACGGCGCCGCCAGCCAGTAGCGCGCATCGTCCACGGGCAGCGTCACCGGGCGCCGCATCTGGCGCGCGCGCCCGATCGCCTCGGGCAGGCCATCTGGCGCGGCCATGCTGTCGCGCCAGACGCCGTCGTGCAGATGGCCCAGGCCCAGCAGCTGCGGCATGGCCGGCTGCAGGCTGGGGTAGAGCCGTTCGGGGGCGGGAGGATGGGACAGGGCGGCCAGCGTGGCGAGCACGGCTTCGTGCTGCACCGTCTTCTGGCTCAGCATGCGCTGCGCCACGCTGGTGTTCTGCAGAAAGCGTTCGTGCTGGTCCGTGTATTCCTGCCGGCCGATCCAGACGGCGCCGAGACAGAACAGGACCAGCCAGCAGAGTAGGGCGCCGGAGCGCGAAAGGGGTTTCACGCCTGGATTATGCCCTGCGCGCGCGGCCGGCAGGCATCCGTAGGGCTACGGAGACGCGGCGCTCAGGCCGCCAGCCTGCCCAGGCGCGGATCGTCGGCCTGGGTGCCGGCGGACACGGCGATCTGGTAGAGCGCGGCCACCAGGTCCGACTGGCTTACCAGCCCGACCAGGTCGCGCGACTCGTCCAGCACCGGCACGCAGTGCAGGCCGTCGGACATCGGGCGCGCGAGTTCGATGACGGGCAGGCCCGGCGTGGCGAAGGGCACTTCGCTGTGCATGCAGTCCGCGACCACCAGGTCCGGCACGCCGGTTGCGTCGGCGGCCACGCTGGCCAGCCGGTTGCGGCGCGCCAGCACGTCGCCCTGGGCGATCATGCCGGCATAGCGGCCGTTCTCGTCCAGCACCGGCAGGGCCTGCACGCGGTGCTTGTCGAACAGGCGCACGGCGTAATCCAGCGGATCGTGGGCGCGCACCGTGACCACGTCGCGCGACATGATGTCGGCGCAGCGCACGTCGCCGTAGCGGCGCACGCTGGCGCGCAGCTCGGCGGCCAGCACGATTTCCTCCAGGTCTTCCTTGCGGATGTCCAGCAGTTCGCCGCGCTGGTTCAGCGCCTCGTCCAGGTCGTGCAGGCTGAAGCCCAGCCGCGCGCTGGGCGCCGGATCGCGGGTGCTGTGGGCGCCGGCCGCGTCGATGTGGCGGCGCGGGTAGTTGCGCTTGAGCGCGCCGTTGAAGACCACGGCGATGCACAGCAGGATGAGGGAATTCAGGGCCACCGGCCACAGCGCGAAGCCGTAGCCCAGCTTGGCCACGGGCGGGCCGCCCAGCACCGCGGTCAGCGCCACCGCGCCGCTGGGCGGATGCAGGCAGCGCAGCGAGAACATGGCGCCGATGGACAGGGCCACGGCGGCCGCGGCCGCCAGGCCGGGCAGGGGAATGAACTGGGCGCAGAACACGCCGATCAGCGCGGCGGTGAGATTGCCGGCCATCAGCGACCAGGGCTGGGCCAGCGGGCTGGCGGGGGCGGCGAAGAGCAGCACGGCGGACGCGCCCATCGGCGCGATGAACCAGGGGCTGGCCGATCCCAGCGCATGCCGGCCCACCCATTCCGTGCAGAACAGGCCCAGCAGCGCGCCCACCGCGCCAAACAGCTTTTCGCGCCCATTGACGCCCACCGGCGCTGGCGCGAACGCTCCCAGCCAGCGCATGAAACCCACACCCACTGCTCTCTCCAGGCGACTCCGATTATGTCGCGGGGCGATAATTTATCACGCAGGGCGTTGCGGTGCAGCATAAGCTTATGCCGCGCGGAGCAGGACCGCGATTCAGGCCTGGTCCGGCTCTTCGCCGATGCGCGCGAGCAGGCGGGTCAGCAGCGGCCGCATGGCGCGCAGCTCTTCCAGATGGGCGGCGGAAAGGTCTTCCAGCAGGCGTTCGGCCTTGGCCGTGAGCACGACCTCGACGCGGCGGCCGTCCTGCGGGTCCGGTTCGCGGCTGACCAGGTCGAGCCGCGCCAGCCGCCCCACCAGTTCGGCGGCGGTATGCGGCCGGATCAGCAGGCGTTCGGCGATTTCGCCCACATACAGGCCGCGGCGGCCCGGGGCGGCCGAACGCGCGCCCTTGATGGCCAGCAGGGCCTGGTGCTGCTGCGGCATCAGGTCCAGGCGGGCGGCGGCGCCTTCGCTGAAGACCGAGAAGCGGCGCAGCGCGTAGCGGAAGTCGGACAGCAGTTCGTAGTCTGCCGCGGACAGCGTGGCGGGGGGCGGGGGGGCAGATTGATTCACATGTTAGATTCTAATATATATCGTGATACGATATATTGATTTTCCGCAAATTCACGCGGATCTCTTTTCCCTTTTTCCAACATGCCCGCCAATTCCGCTTCCGCCCGGGCCGCGCTGCGCCTGGGCGATTTCACCACCGACAGACGCGTCGTACTGCTGATGGGCCTGGCCATTCCGGTCGGCCTGGCCAGCGTGGCCGCCGCATGGGTGCTGCTGCGCCTGATCGCGCTGTGCACCAACCTGGCCTACCACGGCCTGTTTTCCTTCGCCGACCTGCCGATCACGGACGGGCGGCTGGGGCCGGCCTCGGTCGCGATTCCGGTCGCCGGTTGCCTGATCATCGGCCTGATGGCGCGCTACGGCTCGGAGAAGATACGCGGCCACGGCATACCGGAGGCGATGGAGGCCATTCTGATCGGCAAGAGCCGCATCCAGCCCAAGGTGGCGGTGCTGAAGCCGGTGTCCTCGGCCGTGTCCATCGGCACGGGCGGGCCGTTCGGGGCCGAAGGCCCCATCATCATGACGGGCGGCGCGATCGGATCGCTGCTGGCCCAGACCATTCACCTGGACGACGGCGAGCGCAAGACGCTGCTGGTGGCCGGCGCGGCCGCCGGCATGACGGCGATTTTCTCCACGCCGCTGGCGGCGGTGCTGCTGGCGGTGGAATTGCTGCTTTTCGAATGGAAGCCGCGCAGCTTCCTGCCCGTGGCCGTGGCCGCGCTGGTCGCCGCGGCCACGCGCGCCTATCTGCTCGACGCCGGGCCGATCTTCGCCTACGCCGGCACACTGCCGTTCACGCCTGCGCATCTGGCCGCCTGCGCGGCGGTCGGCGTGCTGGCCGGGCTGGGTTCGGGCGTGCTGACCTCGATGGTCTATGCCGCCGAAGACCTGTTCGAAAAACTGCCGCTGCACTGGATGTGGTGGCCGGCCCTGGGCGGGCTGGCGATCGGCATCGGCGGTCTGATCGACCCGGCCGCGCTGGGCGTGGGCTACGACAATATCCGCCACCTGCTCGCCGGCGACCTGGCCCTGCAGGCCGTGTTGCTGCTGCTGGTGGTCAAGGTGCTGATCTGGTCGATCGCGCTGGGGTCGGGCACCTCGGGCGGGGTGCTGGCCCCGCTGCTGATCTTCGGCGGCGCGCTGGGCGCGCTGGCCACGCCGCTGCTGCCGCAGGCCGACGCCGGCTTCTGGGCGCTGCTGGGCATGGCCGCGATGATGGGTGGCACCATGCGCGCGCCGCTGACGGCCACGCTGTTCGCGGTGGAACTGACCGGCGACGTGGGCGCGCTGCTGCCGGTGCTGGCGGCCTGCGTGTTCGCCTACGGGGTCACGGTGCTGCTGCTCAAGCGCTCCATCCTGACCGAGAAAATCGCGCGCCGCGGCCACCACATCAGCCGCGAATACCGCGTCGATCCCTTCGACCTGCTGCGCGTGCGCGACGTGATGACTTCGCCGGTGCAGACCCTGCCGCAGGACTGGACCGTGGCGCAGGCGATCGAGCATTTCACGACCGCGCAGCCGGTGCATACCAGCTATCCGGTGCTGGACGCCGACGGGCAGGTGGTGGGCGAGGTGACCCGCGCCGACACCCTGGCCTGGGCGCTGGACGGCGGGCTGCATGCGCAGACCCTGGGCGCGGCCTTGCAGGGCCGCGAGCTGGTCTATGGCTATCCCGAGGAACTGGCCAGCCAGATCGCCGACCGCATGGCCTTGTCGGGCGCGGGCCGGGTGCCCATCCTGGACCGCGCCAGCGGCCGGCTGGTCGGCATCGTGGGCCGCAAGGACCTGTTCCGCTCGCGCGCGCGCCGGCTGCGCGAGGAAAGCCGGCGCACGGCGTACTTCCGCCGGCCGCCCCCCGCCGGCGCCTGAGGCGGGCGTTGCGCTAACGCGCCGCGCGCAATTCCCATAGCACGTCCAGCACGTGCCGGGTGGCCTGTTCCACGCTTCCGGCACGGTGCGCGATGCCCAGCGGACGCCACAGCGCGGGCCGCAGCGGGCACATCGCGATGCGCGGATCGGGCTGTGGCGCGGTGGCTTCGTGCGGCAGCAGCGTGGCGCCGTAGCCGGCCGCCACCAGGCTTTTGATCGCGTCGTTGTAGTTGAGCTGGATGCGCGGGCGCGGGTGCAGGCCGGCGGCGGCGAACCATTCGGTGGTCTGGCGCGAGAGCCGCGTGCTGGCGTCATTCAGGATGAGCGGCCGCTCGGCCAGCCAGGCCGGCGCGATGCGGGCCGGCGCGCGCCAGCCGGCCGGCAGGAAGGCCATGATCGGGTCGCGCCGCCACGGCCGCAGCACCAGGCCGTCCAGCGGCGGCTGGGGCAGGGCCACCAGCCCCACGTCCAGCGTGCCGTCGGCCAGGCGCTGCAGGGTTTCCTGCGAAGTCAGCACCGCGACCTGCACGTCGATGCCGGGGTGGTTGCGTCCCAGCGATTCCAGCGCCTGCGGCAGCAGATGGGCGATGGCGCCGGTGGAGGCGCCCAGCCGCACGCGCCCGGCCAGCCCCTGCACCTGGCGCTGCACGTCGTCGAGCGCCTGGTCGGCTTCGGCCAGCAGGCGGCGCGCGCGTTCCAGCAGGGTTTCGCCGATGGCGGTGGGCCGGACCTGGCCGCGCTTGCGGGTCAGCAGCGGCGCGCCGATGCGCGCCTCCAGGTCGGCCACGTGCAGGCTGACGGTGGGCGGGGCCAGGTACAGGGCGCGGGCCGCCTGCGCAAAGGAGCCCAGGTCGGCGATGGCGACCAGGGTGCGAAGCCGGTCCAGGCTGATGGCGCGCATGATGGTGAAGTTTCCGTCGTTCAGTAAAGCTGAATCAGACGATCATGATATTCGACTTTTGTTATCCAGCCTCGCGGCCGATGATAGAGCCTGATTCCGCCATCCTCTCCTGCTACGGGAAACCCGCGACATGACCCAACCTCTAGTTTTCATCGACGGCGACCAGGGCACCACCGGCCTGCAGATCCACGAGCGCCTGCACGGACGCGCCGACCTGCGGCTGCTGACCCTGCCCGAGGCCGAACGCAAGAATCCGCAGCGCCGCGCCGAGGCGATCAACGCCTGCGACGTCGCCATTCTGTGCCTGCCCGACGAGCCGGCGCGCCAGGCCGTGGCGGCGATCGCCAACCCCGCGGTGCGGGTCATCGACGCCAGCTCGGCGCATCGCACCGACGCCGGCTGGGTCTACGGTTTCCCGGAAATGAACGCCGAGCAGGCCGGCCTGATCGCCCAGGCCCGGCGCGTGAGCAATCCGGGCTGCTATCCCACCGGCGCCATCGCGCTGCTGGGGCCGCTGGTGCGCGCCGGCCTGGTGCCGGCCGACTATCCCGTGGCCGTGCACGCGGTGTCGGGCTATTCGGGCGGCGGACGCGCCAGCGTGCAGGCCTACGAAGATCCGGACGGACCGCGGGGCCCGGCGTTCCAGCTCTATGGCCTGGGCCTGGCGCACAAGCACACGCCGGAAATCCAGCGGCACGCCGGCCTGACGCAGCGGCCCGTGTTCGTGCCGGCCTACGGCGCGTTCCGCCAGGGCATCGTGCTGACCGTGCCGCTGCAGCTGCGGCTGCTGGCGCCGGGCGTGGACGCCGCGCGGCTGCACGATTGCCTGCGGGGCCATTACGCGCAAGCGGCCCACGTGCAGGTGGTCGCGCCCGAAGAAGCCGCCGGCCATACCCACCTGGACCCGCAGGCCTTGAACGGCACCAACGACCTGCGCCTGGCGGTCTACGGCAACGCGCAGCACGGCCAGGTCCTGCTGACCGCGGTGTTCGACAACCTGGGCAAGGGCGCCTCGGGCGCGGCGGTGCAGAACCTGGACCTGATGCTGGCGGCGATGCGCTAGTCCGGCGCCCTGATCGCGTCCAGGCGCTGCGCCAGCGCCGCCAGTTCAGGCCGCATGCTGCAGCGGGGCCGGCGCCTGGGCGATGCGGCGCGTGATCTCGGCGGCCGCGCCGCACACCAGTCCGGCCAGATAGTCTTCGCGGAACGCCGCGAAGGCGGGCTGCGACCCGATCAGCGTGATGCTGCCCAGCACGTGGTTTTCTTCATCGAAGATCGGCGCGGCGATGCCGGTCTTGCCGGAATCCAGCTCTCCCGAGCTGATGCAGTAGCCGGCCTTGCGCACTTGCAGCATGAGGCGCGAAAAGGCCTTCCAGTCGCGCGCCAGGCGCTGCATGTCCGGCGCATCCGCATGTTCGTCGTAGACGCGGCGCAGGGGCCGCGGGCCGAGATTGGCCAGGATCACGCGCGCCGTCGCGCTGCGCAGCAGCGGCATGTAGCGCCCGCGGCCGAAGTTCAGGGCCTGGGTGTTGCGGCCGGCCTGCTGGTGCACGTTGATGACCTTGTCGTCGTAGCGCTCGCTGAGCAGCACGTCCAGCCCGGTCTGGGCGGACATTTCCTCGATCAGGTCGCGGCTCAGCGTGAGCATGGGGTCGTACTCCCGCATCTGCAGGTCCAGCGCGATGATGCGCGGGCCCAGCGCATAGCCGGCGGGCAGGCGCACCAGCAGCCCGCAGGCGCATAGCTCGCGGACATAGCGGTAGGCGGTGGCCGGCGCGTAGCCGCGCAGCCGGCAGATGGCTTCCACATCCAGGACCGGCCGTTCGGGCTGAAAAAGATCCAGGACATCGAGCATGCGGCGAAGACTGTTCATGGGTGTAAGCGGTGATGGGAAAGACTTGCGGTGAGGGTGCACCAAGGGACGCGGATTGGCAAATCGGCCTCGCGCGGCCCGCGCACGCGTGCTTATAGGCCAACATCGATTGTTCATCAAATAGATAATCTTAATGGGTTGAGTCGCATCAAACGGCCAAAAAGAATTGCAGAATTATCAAATTACGATAAAGTGGCAATCAAAGGAGGCTGAAATGATGACTGGAGCTAAAGCCCTGCTGGAGGCCCTGCGCGAGCAGGGCGTGGAACTGTGTTTCGCCAACCCCGGCACGACCGAGCTGGATCTGGTGCGCGCGCTGGAGGAGGTGCCGGGCATGCGCTGCGTGATCGGCCTTCAGGAAAACGTGTGCACCGGCGCGGCCGACG
The DNA here is from genome assembly GCF_057359325.1 of Achromobacter sp. MUI-25009338. Classification (NCBI taxonomy): domain Bacteria; kingdom Pseudomonadati; phylum Pseudomonadota; class Betaproteobacteria; order Burkholderiales; family Alcaligenaceae; genus Achromobacter; species Achromobacter sp. MUI-25009338. Next base: position 3,079,312 of record NZ_CM170627.1, on the reverse strand, counting down.
GCTACGGCCGCCTGGCCGGCAAGCCCGCCGCCACGTTGCTGCACCTGGGGCCGGGATTCGCCAACGGCATCGCCAACCTGCACAACGCGCGCCGCGCCCGCACGCCCATCGTCAACGTCATCGGCGACCACGCCAGCTGGCACCTGGACTGCGACGCGCCGCTCACCTCGGACATCGAGTCGCTGGCGCGCCCGGTCTCGGGCTGGGTGCGGCGCATCGCCTCGGCGCAGGACGCCGCCCGCGACGCCGGCGAGGCGGTCGCGGCCAGCCTGGCCCGCGGCGGCCAGGGCGCGACGCTGATCTTTCCGGCCGACTTCCAGGCCGAGAACCTGGACGGCCAGGCCGCGCCGGCTCCGGCCGCGGCCGTTGCGGACCGGGCGGACGACGATTTCCACGCCGCCGCCGTCTGGCGCCGCCTGAGCGCGGCGCGGCGTCCGCTGTTCCTGCTGGGCGGGGGCGGGCCGGACAGCGGCCTGGGCCGCCGCGCGCAGATCGCCGCGGCGCGGCTTTGCGCCGCACTGGGCGGCTCGGCCTACGCCGAGACGTTTCCGGCCCGCTCCGAGCGCGGCCGGGGGCTGCCGGATTTCGACCGCCTGCCTTATTTTCCCGAGCCCGCCCGGGCGGCGCTGGACGCGGCCGACCTGGTGGTGCTGGCCGGCGCGCTGCCGCCGGTGACGTACTTCGGCTACCCCGGCCACCCGAGCCGGCTGGTGCCGGCCGAGCGGCTGCTGACGCTGGCCGCGCCGGGCGGCGACGCCGCCTCGCGCCTGGAGGCGCTGGCCGAGCTGGCGGGCGCGCCCGCGTTCGAGCCGGCCGACGCCTTGCTGCCGCAGCCCGCCGCCGGCGCGCTCACACCGCAATCCATCGCGGCGGTGGTGGCGCGCGCGCTGCCCGAGCAGGCCATCGTGTCGGTGGAGGGCGGCACCTGCGGCTATCCCCTGTACGCGGCCTCGGCCGGCGCGGCCCCGCACACGGTGCTGACCAATACCGGCGGCGCGATCGGACAGGGCCTGCCGGTCGCCATGGGCGCGGCCATCGCCTGCCCGGATCGCCGCGTGGTGGCGCTGCTGTCCGACGGCAGCACGCAATACACGATCCAGGCGCTGTGGTCGCTGGCGCGCGAAAACCTGCCGGTCACGGTGCTGATCGCCGCCAATCACCAGTACGCCATCCTGCGCAACGAACTGCGCCGCGGCGGCGCGGCGCTGGGCGAGCGCGCCGCCGCAATGACCGCGCTGGACGCCCCCCGCATCGACTGGGTGGGGCTGGCCGCCAGCTACGGCGTGCCGGCAAGCCGCGCCGCGACTTCCGAAGCCCTGGCCGAACAACTGGAACAGGCGCTGCGGCGTCCGGGTCCCGCCCTGATCGAGATGGCGCTGTAGGCGCCGCTCCCTCTCTCTATCTATACACAAGGAGCAAGACGCGATGGATTTGCAACTCAAGGGGAAAGTCGCCGTGGTCACGGGCGGCAGCCTGGGCATCGGACGGGCGGTGAGCGAAGCGCTGGCGGCCGAAGGGGTGCGGGTGGCCATCGTGGCCCGCCGCCAGGCGCAGCTGGACGAAGTTGCCGCCGAGATCACCCGCGCCAGCGGCGTGGAGGTGCGGGGCTTCGCCGCCGACGTGTCCGACACCGCCCAGGTCGACGCGATGATGCAGCAGGTGGCCGCCCATTTCGGCCGCATCGACATCCTGGTCAACGGCGCCGCGCATCCGGGCGGGCTGGTGCGCAGCGAGATCGACGAGGCCGATCCCGAAGGCCTGCTGGAAGACATCAACATCAAGGTCGTGGGCTACATGCGCTGCGCCAAGGCCGCCGCGCCCCACATGCGCCGCGGCGGCTACGGCCGCATCGTCAACATCGGCGGGCTGACCGGGCGCGGCAGCAAGCAGCTCTCCGGCATGCGCAACGTCGCCATCTGCCACCTGACCAAGACGCTGTCGGACCAGCTCGGCCCGGACGGCATCACTGTCAACGTAATCCATCCGGGCGTGGTCGAGACCCCGCACATCCATGAGCTGTACGCAAAGGAAGCCGCCAAACAGGGGCTGACCGCCGCGCAGGTGGAGGCCAACTACGCGAAGGCCACGCCCATACGCCGCGTGCTGCAGCCGGCCGAGATCGCCGACGCCGTGCTGTTCCTGGCCTCGCCGCGCGCCGGCGCGATCACCGGCGAGTCGCTGGGCGTGGACGGCGGCATCACGCGCGGCATTTTTCTTTGACCGGCAAGCGCCGGATAGGAGTCTGGATATGCAAGGCACGATACTGGTCGGCACGGCCGGCCAAGGAATATTGCGCAGCGTGGACGACGGCGCCACCTGGCACCGCCTGGGCCTGAAGGAAGCCATCGAGTTCGACGGTACGGTGCGCAGCCTGGCCGTGGACCCGGCCGACCCGCGCCGCGTGTTCGCCGGCGCCGACGCCGGCCTGTGCATCAGCACCGACGGCGGCGCGCATTTCGCCCGGGTGGACTCGCCCATGAACGGCATGACGGTCTGGGCCATCGCGATCGATCCGTCCGACCCCCGGCGCATGTACGCCGGCACCGGCGCGCCCTCGCGCGCCGCCATGTTCCGTTCGGTCGACGGCGGCGCCAGCTGGCAGCGCCTGTCGCCCGAGCTGCCCGAGTTCTGCCGCGGCGTGAACCGTCCGCGCATTCTTTCCGTCTGCGTGGACCCGGACGACGGCCGCGAAGTCTGGTTCGGCGTCGAGGAGGGCGGGCTATGGCGCAGCCGCGACGGCGGCGACACCTGGCTGCGCGTGGACCAGGAGGACGGCGCCATCGCCAACCCCGACATCCATTGCGTGGCCATCCTGCCGGCCACGGCCGCCGCGCCCAAGACCGCGATGGTGCTGAGCGTGAACTCGGTCTACCTGAGCGAGGACGACGGCGGGCATTGGGAGGGCGCAGCCTCCAAGTCGCGCTTCGACGGCATGTATTACACCCGCACGGTGCAGGCCCTGCCGGGCGCGCCCGATACGCTGCTGCTGGCCATCGGCGACGGCACGCCGGGCACGCGCAGCCGCATCTACCTGTCGGACGACCGCGGCCGCAACTGGCGGCCGTCCCTGCTGCACACGGCGCCCAACTCCACCTTCTGGGCCTTCGGCGTGCATGCCGCCGACCCCGGGCTGGCGTTCGCCGGCACCAAGTACGGCCACCTGTTCCGGTCCACCGACGGCGGGCGCAGCTGGTTCAAGGAGTGGCGCGACTTCAGCGAGATCACGGCGGTGGCCTGGACGCCGCACGTCGCGCCGGTCACGGCGCATCCCCAGTCCATCAACTGAACGCACGGAGACCGCCATGTCCAACTCCGCCCTCGCGCCGGCCGAGCGCCGCCCGCGCATCGCGCGCACCCACCTGGCCCTGTTCGTGCGGGACCCGTTCGCCTCGGCGTCCTGGTACGAATCCGTGCTGGGCATGCAGGAGACCGCGCGCGGCGAGCAATGGGTGTTCCTGTCCTTCGGCCGCAAGCACCACGATATCGCGCTGATCAAGGCGCCGCAGGAAGAGGGCGGCGCCGCGCCGGCGCGCGGCCCCATCAACATGCAGCACTACGGCCTGGAGATCGAGGGCGACGTCGACGAGCTGCGCCGGCTCTACGGCATGTTGCTGGCCAAGGGCGTGGACGTGGTGAAGATCACGGACCACAAGGTGGGCTACGGCGTGTACTTCACCGACCCGGACGGCCACCGCTTCGAATTCTTCTGCGAGACCGTGCACGGCGACGAGGCGGGCAAGCGCGTGCTGCACGAGCACAACGCCCCCAGCGTCCCCATGACGCTCGATCCGCTCTAAGCGCCACCCATTCCGATTCCCAATTCACTGGAGCATCCATGAACACCCCCAACTTCGGCCCTTACCGCATCCGCAAGTGGTATCTGCAAGTCGAGGACACGCTGGCCACCGAGACCGGCGAGCCGGCCGACGGCGCGCCGCTGCGCAAGATCGTCATCGCCGCCGTGCTGCACAACCCGTACGCGGGACGCTTCGAGCGCGACCTGTCGGCCTACGTCGAGCCCTCGGGCATGCTGGGCGAGGAGTTCGGCCGCCGCATCATCGAGGCGGCCGGCGGCCAGCCGCTGGAAAGCTACGGCAAGGCCTGCGTCGTGGGCGCCGATGGCGAATACGAGCACGGCAATGCGCTGCTGACCACGGTGTTCGCCGAGCCGGTGCGCGCGGCCTTGGGCGGCGGCAAGGCCTGGGTGCCCTCGACCGGCAAGCGCGGCGGCCCCGGCACCGTGGTCGACATTCCGCTGGCGCACAAGGACGCGCTCTACGTGCGCTCGCACTACGACACCGTGACCGCGCTGTTCGCCGACGCGCCCAACCGCGACGAAGTGCTGATCGCCTTCGCGTTCGCGACCCGCGGCCGCCTGCACGCGCGCCTGGGCGGCCTGGCGGCCAGCGAGATCGCGGGCCAGGACGGCCTTTGCTGAAAGGGGCGCAGCCATGCAACGCCGCGACTCCGACATCGCCGTCAACGGCCTGAGCCTGCGCCTGACCGAATGGGGGCCGCGGGACGGCCGCCCGCTGTTCATGCTGCACGGCATCCGCGGCTATGCCGAAACCTTCGCCGGCATCGCCCGGGCGCTGCAGCCGGAGTTCCGCGTGCTGGCCTATGACCAGCGCGGCCGCGGCGCCAGCGACTGGGACCCGGCGCGCAACTATTACACCGACGCCTACGTGGCGGACCTGGCCGGCGTGGCCGACGCGCTGGGCCTGGAGCGCTTCGACCTGCTGGGCCACTCGATGGGCGGCATCGCCGCGATCGTGTTCGCGGCGGCCCATCCGCGGCGCGTGCGCCGCCTGGTGATCGAGGACGCGGGCCCGGCGGCGTACGAAGGCAGCGCGGGCGCGGCCCGCATCCAGCGCGAACTGCGCGAGACGCCCGAATCCTTCGCCGACATCGGCGCGGCGCGCGAGTACCTGCGGGCGCTGCGCCCCAGCGTGCCGGAGGCCGCGCGCGAGGAACGGCTGCGGCACATGCTCAAGCCGGACGGGGCGGGCGGCTGGACCTGGCGCCACGACCATGCCGGCATCGCGGCGACCCGGCTCGATCCCGATCCGGCGCGCGTGGTGGACCTGTGGCCGCCGGTCGCGGCGCTGGCCTGTCCGACCCTGGTGCTGCGGGGCGGGCGGTCCGACTACCTGCAGGCGGCCACCGCCCGCGACATGGCGGCGCGCAATCCGAACGTGGCCTGGACCGAGATCGCCGGGGCCGGCCACTACATCCACGACGATCAGCCGGACGCCTTCGCGCAGGCGGTGGGCGAATTCCTGCGGCGCGCCTGAGCAGGGCGCGCGCGCATACGACAAGAAACCAAGGGAGAGCCGACATGGCGCATATCGAAGAAGTGCCGGTGCTGGTGGTGGGCGCCGGGCCGGTGGGCGTGACGCTGGCCAATCTGCTGGGCAGCTACGGCGTGGCCACGCGGGTGCTGGAGCGCAACGCCGACGTGCTGGACTATCCGCGCGCCGTCGGCCTGGACGACGAGGCCATGCGCACCTTCCAGAGCGCCGGCCTGGCCGACGAGATGCTGCGCGACATGATCCAGAACGTGCCCATGCGCATGTACACGCGGACCAAGCGCTGCTTCGCCGAAATCCTGCCGGCCACGCGCGAATTCGGCTGGTACCGCCGCAACCTGTTCTCGCAGCCGCTGGGCGAACGCACCCTGCGCGCGGGCCTGCGGCGCTTTCCGCACGTGGCCCTGGAGCTGGGTACGGAACTGCTGGCGCTGGACCAGGACGCCCACGGCGTCACGGCGCGGGTGCGCGGGGCCGACGGCGCCGAGCGCGAGATCCGCGCGCAATACCTGCTGGCCGCCGACGGCGGGCGCAGTACGGTGCGCGAGCGCCTGCTGAAGCTGCCGTTCGACGGCAACACCCATCCGCGCAAGTGGGTGGTCATCGAGTGCGACCAGGACCCGCTGGACGCGCCCTATACGGCGCTGCATTGCGAGCCGCGCCGTCCCTACGTCTGCCTGCGCCTGCCGTATGGCCTGCGGCGCTGGGAATTCATGCTGTTCCCGGGCGAGGACAGCGAACAGATCCTGCAGCCCGAAAAAGTGCAGGAGCTGCTGCGCCACCACGTGGCCGATCCGAGCCGGCTCAACGTCATCCGCGCGCGGGTCTACACCCACAATTCGCGGGTGGCGCGCAGCTTCGTCAACGGCCGCGTCTGCCTGGCGGGCGACGCCGCCCACCTCACGCCGCCCTGGATCGGCCAGGGCCTGAACGCCGGCCTGCGCGACGCGTTCAACCTGGCCTGGAAGGTGGCCTGGATCGTGCAGGGCCGGCTCGATCCGGCCGCGCTGCAGAGCTACCACGACGAACGCCACGCCCACGCCCGCGCCATGATTTCGCTGGCCGACATGTTCGGCGCCATGCTGTCGCAGACCAACCCGGCGCTGGCCGCGCTGCGCGACGCCTTTTTCATGTCGATCCGCAAGATCCCGCGCATCCGGGACTACGTGCTGCAGATGAAGTTCAAGCCCATGCCGCGCTACAGCCGCGGCGTGGTGGGCGACAGCGCCGACCGCGTCCAGCGCGAATGCATCGGCCGCATGTTCATCCAGCCGCTGGTCGAGACCGAGGACGGGGCCACCCGCCGCATGGACGAGGCGCTGGGCACCGGCTTCGCCCTGCTGGGCTGGCGCTGGGACCCGCGCGCGGCGCTGACGCCTGCGCTGCGCGCGCAGCTCGACAGGCTGGGGTGCCGCTACGTGGCCGCGCAGCGCGCCCGCAGCGGCTGCGCGCCGGACGCGGCCCAGGCCGGGCCGCTGCCGGTGCTGCAGGACACCGAGAACGCGCTGCATTTCTGGTTCCAGCGCACGGGCGCCGACTGGGTGCTGCTGCGGCCGGACCGCTATGTCGCGGCGCTCGGACGGCGCGAGGATGCCGCCGCGCTGCTGGGCCAGTTCGCCGCCCGCTTCGTGCCGGGCGGCGCGCCCGCGCCCGCCGAGCCGGCGCAGGCCGCCGGCCTGGCCTGCGCCGCGGCGGCGGCGCTGACCGGAGCGCAGCCATGAGCGCCGGCGCACGCACGGTCCGCAACGTGCTCTTCATCATGTGCGACCAGCTGCGCGCCGATCACCTGTCCTGCTATGGCCGGGCCGGCGCGCTGCGCACGCCGAACATCGACCGGCTGGCGGGCATGGGCGTGCAGTACGACCGGGCCTACGTCACCTCGGCCGTCTGCGGCCCGTCGCGCGCTTCGTACTACACCGGCCGCTATCCGCTGTCGCACCGGGTCACCTGGAACCGCGTGCCGCATCCGGTGGACGAGTGGTGCCTGGGCGAGTACCTGGCCCAGTCCGGCCGCGCGCTGCACCTGCTGGGCAAGACCCATTTCGTGCCCGACCGCGCCGGGCTGCGCGCCAAGGGCTATGCGGCCGAGGACGAACAGCGCTTCCTGCAGGGCGGATTCGTGCCGCTGGAGCGCTACGACGGCCACTTCGAACTGGCCGAGAACAGCGCGTACCGCCGCTACCTGCGCGAGCGCGGCTACGACAGCGAACGGCCCTGGGAAGACTACGTCATCGGCAGCCTCGGCCCGGACGGCGCCCCGGCCAGCGGCTGGCTGATGCGCAACGCGCCGCTGCCGGCCCGGGTGGACGCGGCCGATTCCGAAACCGCCTACCTGACCGACCGCGCGCTGCAGTTCATGCAGGAGCAGGGCGACGCGCCGTGGGCGCTGCACCTGTCCTACATCAAGCCGCATTGGCCGTACAAGGCGCCGGCCCCGTACCACGCGCTGTACGGGCCGGAAGACTGCCCGCCGCCGGTGCGCTCGCGGGCCGAGCGCGAACGGCCCCATCCGGTGCATGGCGCCTACCAGCGCCTGGAAGAATCCGTATCGTTCGCGCGCGACGAGGTCTGGCGCGGAGTGCGTCCGGTCTACATGGGGCTGGTCAAGCAGATCGACGACCAGATCGGCCGGGTGCTGGACTTCCTGGAGCGCAGCGGCAGGCTGCGCGACACGCTGATCCTGTTCACCTCGGATCACGGCGACCACCTGGGCGACCACTGGCTGGGCGAGAAGGAATACTTTTTCGAGAGCGCCATGCGCGTGCCTTGCCTGGTCTACGACCCCACGGCGCAGGCCGACGCCAGCCGCGGGCGGCGCAGCGACGCCTTCGTCGAGTGCATCGATATCGTGCCCACGGTGCTGGACGCGCTGGGCCTGCCGGCCGAGCGTCACCGCATCGAGGGCCGCTCGCTGCTGCCGGACATCCGCGGCGGACAGCCCGAGGCGCCGGCCCGCGAGTACGTGGTGGGCAGCCTGGACTACGCCTACCGCGAGGCGCGCCTGTTCCTGGGACGCGGCACGCGCGAGTGCACCGGCCTGATGGTGCGCGACGAACGCTACAAGTACCTGCACTGGCAGGGCTATCCGGCTCAGCTGTTCGACCTGCGCGACGACCCGGGCGAACTGCGCGACCTGGGCGCCGACCCGGGCATGGCGCCGGTCGTCGCCCGCATGAGGGCGGCGCTGCTGGACTGGCACGAAGGCCTGAAACGCCGGGCCAGCGAGACCGACGCCGAGGTCTGTGCGCGCACGCACGCGCACGAACGGATGATGGGCATACTGATCGGCCGCTGGTGAAGCGCGCCGGTCTGATCTAGGGTTTCTACACAAGGGGAAGTGCCATGGGATCGCCGTATCGCTGTTGTTTGCAAGCTGTATTGTGGGCCTCGCTCGCATTGACGTCCGCCGGGCCGGCCGCGGCCCAGGGCTGGCCGTCGGACACCGTCAAAATCGTGGTGCCGTATCCGCCGGGCACCGAGCCGGACGTGCTGGCGCGCGACCTGGGCAACCGGCTCTTCAAGCAGAGCGGCCAGACCGTGATCGTGGAGAACCGGCCCGGCGCCAACGCCATCATCGGCAGCGACTACGTCGCCCGCGCCGCGGCCGACGGCAACACGCTGCTGATGATCGACCGGCTGGCGCTGGAGACCAATCCTTTCCTGTACGCCAAGGTGCCGTACCGCTGGCAGGAGGACTTCAAGCCGGTCACCGACCTGGGCCAGGTGCAGCTGTACGTGGCGGTCAGCGACGCCTTTCCGGCCAAGACCTACCGCGAATTCATCGACTACGCCCGCGCCAACCCGCAGCGCATCAACGTGGGCACCGGCGGGCAGGGCCACGTGAACCACCTGGGCATGGCCATGCTGGCGCGCGCCGAAGGCGTGCAGTTCACCTACGTGCCGTTCAAGGGCGTGGCGCCGGCGATGACGGCGGTCATGGCCGGCGACGTGGACAGCGTGATGGCCGGCGGCCTGGCGGTGGCCGAGCAGTACAAGGCCGGCAAGATCCGCGTGCTGGTGGCGGGCTCGCCGCAACGGGCCGCCATGATGCCGGACGTGCCGACGCTGGAGGAGGCCGGCGGCAAGCCCGGCAGCATTCCGTCGACGGTGTTCTCGCTGTTCGTCCCCGGCAAGACGCCGGACGCCCTGGTGGCGCGGATCAACCAGGCCGTGACCGCGGTCACGGCCGAGCCGGATTTCCGCAAGACCTACGAGGCGCGCGGCCTGCAGGTGCTGGGCTCCACCCCGCAGGCGACCCTGGAAGCCATGAAGGCGGAAGCCGCCCGCTACCAGGCCCTGATCGAGGCCGCCGGCATCCGCAAGGACTGAAACGGCGGGCCTGCGGGCGCGCGGCGCGCAAGAGGATAAAATACCGGCTCGCGGCTTTAACCGGCCCCCGGTTTTCTCCATTCCTGCGCCCCGCGCGCCCATAAGCATGAAAAAACTGACTGCACTGCTTCTCGTGTCCGCCACCGCGATGCTCACCGCCTGCGGCCCTGGCGACAATACGCCCAAGGCCGACGCGCAGGCGCCCGCCGCCGCCAAGAAGGTCGTCGTCGGCCTGGACGACAACTTCCCGCCCATGGGCTTTCGGGATGCGAACAACCAGATCGTCGGTTTCGACATCGACATGGCCAAGGAAGCCAGCAAGCGCCTGGGCATGGAAGTCGAGTTCAAGCCGATCGACTGGAGCGCCAAGGAAGCCGAGCTCAACGGCAAGCGCGTCGACGTGCTGTGGAACGGTCTGACCATCACCGAGGAGCGCAAGAAGAACATCAGCTTCACCTCCCCGTACATGGCCAACCACCAGATCATCATCGTGGGCAACGCCTCGCCGGTGAAGCTCAAGGCCGACCTGGCCGGCAAGGTCGTCGGCGCCCAGGACGGCAGCAGCGCCACGGACGCCATCGCCAAGGACCCGGTCGCCGCGCAGATCAAGGAAGTCAAGAAGTTCGGCGATAACGTCACGGCCCTGATGGACCTGGCCGCCGGCCGCCTCGACGCCATCGTCGTCGACGAAGTGGTGGGCCGCTACCTCATCAGCAAGCGGGCCGGCGAATACCGCGTGCTGGACGAGAACTTCGGCACCGAAGACTACGGCGTCGGCGTGCGCAAGGACGACACCGAACTGCTGGCCAAGCTGAACCAGACGCTGGACTCGATGAAGCAGGACGGCACCGCCGGCCGCATCGCCACCCAGTGGTTCGGCGCCAACATCATCAAGTAAGCGGCCTGGGGCGCCTGCGGCCAGCCGGCCCGGGCGTCCCGCCGAGTTTTCCGCAGCCCGCCGCAGCGCCGTCGCGCGCCAGGCGGGCTTGCTCATGAATCCCTGTTGCCCTGGCGGCGCGAACCCACTGCATGGACTACGTACTCTCCCTATTGGGGCCATTGGCGGAAGGCGCGAAAGTGACCTTGACGCTGTTCTTCATCACGCTGGCGCTGGCCGTGCCCCTGGGGCTGGTGCTGGCGCTGGCGCGGATATCCAAATGGAAGCTGCTTAGCCGCCTGGTCAACGGCTACATCTGGCTCATGCGCGGCACCCCGCTGATGCTGCAGATGCTGTTCATCTATTTCGCGCTGCCGTTCGTGCCCGTGGTGGGCGTGCGCCTGCCGGACTTTCCCGCCGCGGTCGTGGCCTTCGCGCTCAACTACGCCGCCTATTTCGCCGAGATCTTCCGCGCCGGCATCCTGTCGGTGGACCGCGGCCAGTACGAGGGCAGCAAGGTGCTGGGCATGACCTACCTGCAGACCCTGCGCCGCATCGTGCTGCCGCAGATGGTGCAGCGGGTGCTGCCGCCCATGAGCAACGAGACCATCACGCTGGTCAAGGACACCTCGCTCATCTACGTGCTGGCGCTCAACGACATCCTGCGCACCGCGCGCGGCATCGTGCAGCGCGACTTCACGACCTCGCCGTTCCTGGTCGCCGCCGCCTTCTATCTCATCATGACGCTGGTCCTGACTTGGTTCTTCCAGCATATGGAAAAGCGCTATGCCAAATACGACCAGTAATCCGACGTCCGGACGCCCCGTCATGATCGAGGCGCGCGACATCGTCAAATCCTTCGGTCCGCACCGCGTGCTGGACCGCGTATCCCTGACCCTGGGCCAGGGCGAAGTGGTGGCGGTGATCGGCCCGTCCGGTTCGGGCAAGAGCACCTTTCTGCGCTGCCTGAACCACCTGGAAACCATAGACGAAGGCAGCATCGAGATCGAGGGCGAGTCCATGGCCCGCGCGGTCGAAGGCGGACGCAGCCAGTATGCCGGCGACGCCGACGTGCGCCGCATCTGCCGCAAGATGGGCATGGTGTTCCAGTCGTTCAACCTGTTCCCGCACATGACCGTGCTGCAGAACGTGATCGAGGCGCCCATCACCGTCAAGGGCATGGCGCGCGCCGACATCGTGCCCAAGGCCGAGGCGCTGCTGCGCAAGGTCGGCCTGCTGAACAAGCGCGACAACTATCCGGGGCGGCTGTCCGGCGGCCAGAAGCAGCGCGTGGCCATCGCCCGCGCGCTGGCGATGGAGCCGGACATCATGCTGTTCGACGAGCCCACTTCGGCGCTGGACCCGGAACTCACCGGCGAGGTGCTGCGCACCATGAAGCAGCTGGCCGACGAACGCATGACCATGCTGGTCGTCACCCACGAAATGGGTTTCGCGCGCGAAGTCGCGCACCGCGTGATCTTCATGGACGAAGGCCGCATCATCGAAGAAGCGCCCTCGGCCGAATTCTTCAGCGCCCCGCGCCAGGCCCGCAGCCGCGAATTCCTCGCGCACATGCTGTAGGCCCCGTGCCGATTCAGCCCCGGCCGGCGCGCCGGGGCACGATCATGGGGCTGCCGGTCTCCGGGTCCGGCGCCACCCGGCACTCCAGGTCGAAGACCTGCCGTATCGAATCTTCCGTCACCACGCTGCGTACCTCGCCGTGCGCCGCCACGCGCCCGGCCCGCATCATGACGACCCGGTCGGCGTAGCGGAACGCCAGGTTCAGGTCGTGCAGCACCGCCACCAGCGTGCGCCCGTCGCGGTGCAGCCGCGCGCACAGCTCCAGCAGGTCGATCTGGTGCCGGATGTCCAGGTAGGTCGTGGGCTCGTCCAGCAGCATGATGCCGGCATCCTGCGCCAGCACCAGCGCCAGCCATGCACGCTGGCGCTGTCCGCCGGACAGCGTATGCACGGGGTGGTCGGCCAGCTCCGCCAGGTCGGTGTCGGCCAGCGCCGCGTCCACCGCGCGGGCGTCGTCCGCCGACCATTGCCGCAGCAGGCTCTGGTGCGGGTAGCGGCCGCGCGCCACCAGCTCGCGCACGCTGATCATTTCCGGCGCGATGGGGTTCTGCGGCAGGTAGGCCAGTCGCCGGGCCACCGGCTTGCGCCGCAGCGCCGCCAGATCGGCGCCGTCCAGCAGCGCCTGCCCGCGGGTGGGCGCCAACGCGCCGCCCAGCACCCGCAGCAGCGTGGATTTGCCGCAACCGTTCGGGCCGACCACCGCGGTGAAGGCGCCGGCTGCGATCGTCAGCGACAGCGACTCCAGCACCTGCCGCTCACCATAGGCCAGGCTGACCCGGCGTAGTTCGAGCGCGGGCGCGCCGGGGTTGCGGTCGAGGGGATCAGGGTTCATGCGGAAGTCTTGCGCCATTCGAGCGCCAGCAGAAAAGCCAGATAAACGCCGCCGATGCCGGCGGTCAGCACGCCCACCGGCAGGCCGCCGGGACCGGCGGCGCGGGCCAGCAGGTCGGCCCCCGCCAGCAGCACGGCGCCGGTCAGGGCGGACAGCAGCGGCTGCGGTCCGCTGGCGCGGGCGCAGCGGCGGGCGATCTGCGGCGCGGCCAGCGCGATGAAGGCCACCGGGCCGGCCACCGTGACCGCCGCGGCCGCGGCCAGCACCGCCACCAGCGTGGCCGCCAGCCGGCTGCGGTCGGGCCGCGCGCCCAGCGCCTGGGCCAGGTCGTCGCCCATTTCCAGCAGGCGCAGCCGGGCGCACAGCGCCAGCGCCGGCGGCAGCAGCGCGGCGCAGGCCGCGCCGATCAGCGCGACGTCGCCCCAGGTCTTGCCGGCCAGGCTGCCGTTGAGCCAGGCGGCCGCCACATAGGCCTGCTCGCGCCGCAGGCTGGACAGGCCGAACTGCACGAAGGCGAAGGCCAGCGCGCCCACGGCGATGCCGGCGATGACCATGCGCCTCGGCGCGGCGAAGCCGGCGCCGGAGCCGAACCAGACGCCCAGCGTGGCCGCCAGCGCGCCGACCGCCGCGCCCCAGGCCACCGGCATCACGCCGGGCCAGATCATGGTCGCCGCCACGGCGCCGGCGGCCGCGCCGGCCGTCAGCCCGATCACGTCGGGGCTGCCCAGCGGGTTGCGGGTCAGGCTCTGGAACAGCGCGCCGGACAGGCCCAGCGCCGCGCCCGCGCCCAGCGCCGCCAGCGCGCGCGGCAGCCTGACCGCGTGCAGCAGCCATTGCTCCACGCTGCTGCCGCCGCCTTGCAGCGTGCGCCACAAGGCATCCCAGGACAGCAAGGGATCGCCCGCGCGCAGCGACGCCGCCAGCAGCACGCCGGCCAGGATCAGCAGCAGCACGCCGTAGCCCAGCGCGCGCGGCGCCAGCGGCAGGGCCAGCCAATTGCCGGCGCGCAGCACGGCCGCCGGCCGCGTCATGCCGGCTCCCGCCCGCCGCGGCGCAGCGCCGTCAGCAGAAAGGGCGCGCCGATGAACGCCACCACCACGCCGGTCAGCAACTCGGCCGGCGCGCGCAGCAGCCGCGCCAGAATGTCGGCGACCAGCATCAGCAGCGGACCCAGCACGACGCAATAAGCCAGCAGCCAGCGCAGGTCGGAACCGGCCTGGCGGCGCGCGATGTGCGGCACCGCCAGGCCGACGAAGGCGATGGGGCCGGCCGCCGCCGTGGCCGCGGCCGCCAGCACGGCCACGCACAGCAGGCCCAGCGCGCGGTACAGGCCGGCGCGCAGCCCCAGCGCCTGCGCCAGCGCCCGGCCCAGCGCCAGCAGATTCAGCGGCCGGGCCAGCGCCGCGGCCAGCAGCAGGCCGGCGCCGATATAGGGCGCGGCGCGCAGCGCGGTGTCCAGGCCCTGTCCGGCCAGCGAGCCCACGGCCCAGAAGCGGTAGGAATCGAAAAGATCGTCGCGCAGCAGCGCCACGGCCTGCACGTAGGCGAACAGCACGGCGTTGACGGCGGCGCCTGCCAGGATCAGCCGCTCGGGCTGCAGGCCCCGGCCGCCCGCGCCGATCAGATAGACCACGGCGGCGGCGCCCAGCGCGCCGGGCAGGGCGGCCCAGAACGGATGCGGCGGCAGCCCGCCCAGAAGCAGCGCCACGCTCACGATGGAAGCGGCGGCACCCGCGTTCACGCCCAGCAGGCCAGGCTCGGCCAGCGGGTTGCGGGTCAGCGCCTGGATCAGGGCGCCGGCCACGGCCAGCGCCGCGCCGGTCAGCAGGGCCAGCAGGGTCCGCGGCACCCGGGACGCAACCACCAGCGCGGCGTGGCTGTCATCGGGCCGCGTCAATGCCTGCCAGACGGCGCCCGCCGACAGCCCGCGCGAGCCCAGCCACAGGCTGGCCAGCGCGGCCGCGGCCAGCAGCATACAGGCCGCGATCAGCAGCGCCGCGCGGCGCCAATGCGTAGCGGCTGCCGTCACGGGCGGCCCTCGTCGTGTTCGGCCCGGCGCGCGGCCTGCGCCAGTTGCGGGGCCAGCCGGTCCAGCATCCAGGACACCGCCAGCGGCGTGCCGGAAGACGACGCCATCACCAGCGCCGGGTCGCTCAGCGCCACGTAGGCGCCGCGGCGCACCGCCGGAATGGCGGCGTACAGCGGCAGCGCCTCGGTGCGCTCACGCTCCTGGGGCGTGTAGAACCAGCTCACCAGAATGTCGGCGTCGGCCAGCGCGTCGGCGTTCTCCAGCCCCAGGTAATGCGCGAAATGCCCGGCGCTGGCGCGCATGTCGCGTACCGACGGGGCCAGCGCCAGCCCCATGGCCCCCAGCGTGTCCACCCGCGGATCGCCGGCGACGTAGACGGTGAAGTTGCCGGTTCCCAGATCGGCGCGCGCATAGGCGAAGGTCTTGCCGGCCAGCTCGGGATAGCGCCGCCCGGTCTGCGCCAGCGTCTCGTGGATGCGGGCCTTCAAGGGGGCGGCGGCGTCCGGCTTGCCCAGGGCCGCCGCGATCAGGTCGATCTGCGTGTCCACCGGCGTCAGAAAGGGCTGATCCGGGTAGGCCACCACCGGCACCATCCTGGACAGCTGCGCATAGGCCGCGGGGCTCACGCCGGAAAACGGCGCCAGCACCACGTCCGGGCGCAGCGCGATGATCTTTTCGATGTCCAGTTCGGGATAGACGGTGATGCGTTCGGGCAGCGGCTCGCCGCGGGCCTCGATGGCGGCGCGCACCCAGGGCCAGTAGTGATCGACGTCCCCGCCCCAGTCGGCCCGGCCCACGCCCACCGGCACCACGCCGAGCGCCAGCGCCAGGTCGTCGGCGCCCAGCCCGAGGGTGACGACGCGCCTGGGCGGGGCGGGGATCACCGCCTGGCCCAGCGCGCTGTCCAGCGTAACGGGAAAGCCGGCTGCGGCGGTTGCGGCATCGGCCGCAGAAGCCGCGGGCGCCTGCGGCGCGCGCTCGCAGGCGGCCAAGCCAAGCACCAGGGCCAGCGCCGCGATAGCCAGATTCAAGAAACGCATCGTGCTGGCCGCCGTCGCCATCAGTATTGCGCGCGCAGCGTCAGCATGACGTTGCGGGGCGCGCCGTACCAGCCCTGGCTGTAGAAGCCGATCTGGTCGTAATACTTTCTGTCGAACACGTTGTTCAGGTTGAGGGTGGCCGAAAGCCGCTTGGAGAAGTCATAGCGGGCCATCAGGTTGACCAGGGCGTAGCTGCCTTGCTGCACGCGCACATTGCCGCGCGGGCTGGGTGCGGACCGGTAGATGCTGCTTTGCCAGTTGACGCCGCCGCCCACGGTCAGGCGGTGCAGGTCGCCCGGCAGGCGGTAGGTGGTGTAGACCTTGAACAGGCTGCGCGGATGCTCGGTGTTGATCGCGTTGCCCTTGGCGTCCCTGGTGGTGAAATGCGTGTAGCTGGCGGCGACGTTCCAGCCGGGCGAGAGCTGGCCGTTGGCCTCCAGATCGAAGCCCTGGACCTTGGCGCCCGAGACGGCGCGATAGGCGGGCGTGCCGGGCATGCCTTCGACGAACTCGTCGGGGATGGGCTGCGCCAGGTTGTCCTGGCGGGTCTGGTACAGCGCCACCGCGGCGTTCAGCAGCCCGTCCAGGTAGGAGCCCTTGAGCCCGATCTCGTAGCTCTTGCCGTCGATGGGGGGCAGGATGGAGCCATCGATTGAACGCCGGTTCTGCGGCTGGAAGATCTCGGTGTAGCTGGCGTAGGCGCTATAGGTCTTGTCGATGTCGTAGACCAGGCCGGCATAGGGTGTGAACTGGTTATTGATCTTGTACTCGCGCTTGCTGCCGAAATAGTTCTGCCTGGTTTCCCAGTTGCTCCAGCGCCCGCCCACGATCAGGTGCAGCGGATCGGCCAGCGCGAAACGCCCCACCGCGTAGATACCGGTTTGCTTGACCCGCATGTCGTCGGCGGGCGTCTTGTCGCTGGCCCAGGCAGGTTCGGCGATGCGGTCCTGGCGCCAGTCGAAGTAGCTGCCCAGGTCCGGCGCGGCGCCGGTCATTGCGTAGCGGCCGATGTCGCTGTGGTCGTTCACGCTCATCCAGCCCAGCGCGAGCTCGTGCTTGCGGCCCAGCAGCTGGAACGGGCCGGACAGCGTCAGGTGGATGTCGTCGCGCGAGCGGTCGCCGTCGTAGTTGTTGAACGCGCCGGTCATGCCGGCGCCCGTGACGCGGTCCGGGTAGCCGCCGCGGAACATGTGCTTCAAACGATATTCGCCGCTATTGTGGCTGTACGCGGCGCGCGCCTTCCAGTCGTTGGCGAAGCGGTGCGCCAGGTCCACGAAGGTGGTGGTGGATTCGACGTCGAAACGGGCCCAGCGCGTGTTGTTGGCAACGGAGCGATTGAAATCGGTGCGCGAGCCGTCGGCGTAGAAGAGCGGAAAGCCGCTGCCGAAGCCGCTGCTTTGGTTGCGCAGGTATTCGAGGCCCACGGTCAGCACGGTGTCCGGGGTCAGGTCGGCGGCGACCGTGCCATAGAAGGTGCGCTTGCGCTTGTCCAGGAAGGTCACGTAGCTGTCGCCCTGATCGTAGGCGGCCACGAAGCGCGAGCGGATGCGGCCGTTTTCGAGGATGGGCACGGACAGGTCGACGTCGCCGCGGACGTGGTTCCAGCTGCCGACGCTGGCGCCGCCGGACAGGGCGAACTCGCGCAGCGGCTTCTTGCGGACGAAGTTCACCGCTGCCGAAGGGTTGCCCGAGCCGGTCATCAGGCCGGTTGCGCCGCGTACGATTTCGACCCGGTCGTAGATGGCGGAGTCCAGATCGGTGGCGCCGTAGTTCCACAGGCTGAGGATGGGGGAATTCAGGCCGTCGAACTGGAAGTTGTCGATGGCGAATCCGCGCGACGAGAAGGACAGCCGGTTGCTGTCGCTGGTGGTGACCGAGATGCCCGGCGCGCTGGCCAGGATGGAACCGGTGTCCTGCAGGCCCTGGTCCTCGATTTCCTGGCGGGTGACCACGCTGACCGACTGCGGCGTTTCGCGCGGCGACAGCGTCATGCCGGTGGCCGTGCTCATGGCTTCGGTGGTGTAGGAGCCGGTGCCTTCGGTGGTGCCGGTGACGCCCTCGCCGCTGACGGTGACCGAGGGGAGTTGCTTCACGTTTTCGGCGGACTGTGCGCCGGCGGCCTGGTGGGCGAGGGCGGAGCAGGCCAGGGCCGCCTTGATGGCGTAGACAAGAAGAGTCGTCCGGCGCGGGCGGGCGGCGGGCGAGGACAGAACGAACAACATGAGGCGGGCTCCGGCAGAAAGATTTGGTAATGAGAATTGTTGTTTTTTACCGACCCGCCTGGGTATGCCGGACGATGCGATACGTATGCAGAATGCCGCCCTGCTTAGCCTGACTCGGTGTTGACCACGGGCGCTGCGCGGCGGTGCAGCCAGGCCCAGCCCGCGGCGCTTGCCGCCACGCATGCCAGCATGCCGGCGGCAAGCTGCAGCGGCCGGCCATAGACCAGCGGCACGCACCAGCCGCTGACTATCGAGAACGTGAGCATCTGCATGAAGCCCAGCACCGAAGCGGCGGTGCCGGACAGGTCCGGCGCCCGCGCCAGGATGCGCAGGGTCATGGCGGGCACCGCCATGGCCAGGCCGCAGGTGTACAGGCCCGGCAGCAGCACCGCCCACGGCAGGCGCGGCGGCGCGGCGCCGGCCATGTACAGCACGAAGGCCAGGCAACTGGCGCCCATCAGTCCGTAGGCCAGCAGCGTGACGCGGCCGTCGGACCAGCGGCCGGCCTTGCGGGCCGCCAGCAGTGCGCCGGCCATGGCGCCGGCCACCAGCGGCACGAACAGATAGGCGAAATCGGTTTCCGGCAGGCCCAGCACGTTGGCGATGAAGTCGGGCGCCGCGCCGATGAGCAGCCCCTGGGCGGCGAACAGCAGGCTGAACGCCAGGCCCAGCGAGACATAGCGCCGGTCGCGCAGCAAACGCAGATAGTTGCCGCCCAGCGTGCGCCAGGCCAGCGTCTGGCGCCGGTCGGGCGGCAGGGTTTCGGGCAGGCGCCGCGCGCACAGCAGCAAGGCGGCGCCGGCCAGCGCCGCCAGCAGCACGAAGATGGAACGCCAGCCCTGGTGCGCCGCCAGGTAGCCGCCGATGATGGGCGCCAGCGCCGGCGACAAGTTGAACACCAGGATCAGGTAGGACATGGCCCGGCGCGCCACGGCGCCGTCGTAACAGTCGCGGACGATAGCCTGGCCGACCACGATGCCCGCGCCGGCCGACAGCCCCTGCACCGCGCGTGCGGCCAGCAGCCAGCCGAAGCTGGGCGCCATTGCCGCCATCAGCGTCCCGCAGAGATAGACCCCCAGCGCAGCGAGCACGATGCGGCGCCGTCCCAGCGAATCCGACAGCGTGCCGTGCAACAGCAGCATGGACGCGTAGCAGGCCATATAGACGCCCAGCGTGAGCTGCACGGTTTGCGGCGCGACCGCGAACTCCCTGCCGAGCGCGCCGAAGGCGGGCAGATAGGCGTCGATGGTGGCTGGCGCGACGCAGGCCAGCAGGCCCAGCATCAGCACCATAGTGGGAAAGGAAGGCAGGGGTTCGGAGCGCGGCACGAGGGCATCCATGGCTGGCGCTTCCCACTGCGGGAAGCTCTGCCCGATGGTCGCCCGCCGCCGTGCCCGCGGGGAATGGAGAATGCCGCAAGAGCAATGAGCGCCGCCGTAAGCCCCGCAAGGCCATGCGCTCAGTTCAGTTCACTGGGGGCGATGCCGTAGCGCTCGCGAAACGCCGTGGCGAAATTGGTGGCGTGCCGGTAGCCGACCAGGTGCGCGGCCTGCTGCACGCTGCAGCCTTGGGCCAGTTGTTCGCGGGCGACCTCAAGCCGGCGCTCGCGCAGCCAGCTGAATACCGAGCGCTGGTAGGCGGCCTGGAACTTGGCGCGCAAGGTGCTGGGACTCATGCAGGCCAGCCGGGCCAGGTCGTCCAGCGTGTGTTCCTCGCCGGGCGCGTCGTGCAGGCGTTCGCGCACGCGTTCGAGCAGTTGGCGGTCGCGCTCGGACAGCGTGCCATCGGCGGGCGCGCGCTGTTCCAGCGAGGCCAGTGCGTGGGCCAGCAGCTCCATCGCCACGCCTTCGCGCAGCAGCTCTTGCAAGGGAGCGTCCCAGTCGCAGGCCAGCAGGTGTTCGATGGTGTGCAGCAGATGGCCCGGCGCCTGCCAGCGGCGCAGGCGCAGCGCGGGCGTGCGCAGCGCTTTCCAGATGGTTTCGCTGATCCGGTCGTCGGCCGCGCCGTCGGGGGCCGACAGGGACAGGTTGACGCTGCGCAGGCGCTGCCCGGCCGCGTGGGTGCCGGTCATGGCGACGGTGTCGCCGTACAGCGCGCTGATGCCGCTGTGGGCGGCCAGCCTGACGTCGTCGTGGCGGTCGAGGCGAGTGCGGGCATGGCCTTGCAACATGACGATGGCGGAAAAGCGCGGGGACATCATCGAGGCCGCCTCGTAGTCCTGGTGCACGCGCACGTCTGAGAGCACCAGCGTCAGGCCGGGCCGGATCTGGTAGGTTTCGACCCGGCCTTCGGCGATGCACAGGGTTTCGGGGCTGGCGCGCAGCCCGCCGCCAGGCTGCGGCAGGCGGTAGCGGAAGCCGTTCTCGCTGCCCATGCGGTCGAAATCGGCCACGGTGAAGCGGACGGGGGAGGGAGCCGGGTTCAAGGTCGTCGCTGGCATTACGGGATGAGCCCATGGGCGGCGCGTCAACCGCCGTTTATCATGAAAATGAGAATAGCACAGATTCGCATCTGCATCGTTCATGGCGCGGCGCAGTCTCCCAATGCATCGCCCATGATGCCGCGATACCAGTCGTGGAAGTGCTGCATGCCGTCCTCCATCGGGGATTGATACGGCCCGCTGTCGGACACGCCGCGGCGCAGCAGCGCCAGGCGGCCGGCGTCCATGCGCTCGCCGATTTCGTCGTCCTCGATCGCGGTTTCCATGTAGGCCGCGCGCTGCGCCTCGACGAAGGGGCGTTCGAACAGCGCGATTTCCTCGGGGTAGTAGAACTCGGCGATGTTAAGGGTTTCTTGCGGCCCTTTCGGGTACAGGGTCGAGAGCACCAGCACGTGGGGGTAGAGCTCGATCATGTGGGTGGGGAAGTACGTCACCCAGATGGCGCCGAAGTCGGGCGCCGAGCCGCTCCGGTAGCGCATCAGCGTGTCGTGCCAGTCGCGGTAGACGTCGGAACCCGGTTTTTCCAGCGCGTCGTGCACGCCGACGCGCTGCAGGCTGTGCCAGTCGCCGAATTCCCAGCTCAGGTCCTCGCAGGTGACGAAGCGGCCCAGCCCGGGGTGAAACGGTCCGACGTGGTAGTCCTCGAGGTAGACCTCGATGAAGGTTTTCCAGTTGTAGTTGCACTGGTGCACCTCGATGTGGTCGAGCACGTAGTCGGAGAAATCGAATTCGGGACGGCCGAACAAGCCGCCCAGGTCGCGCAGCGGATCGCGCGGGCCTTCGAACAGCAGGCCGTGGCAGTTCCTGAGCGGAAAGCGCGGCAGATTCAGGCACGGGGGTGCTGGGGAACTGCGGCGCGCCGAGCAGATGGCCCTGGTCGTCGTAGGTCCAGCGGTGCAGCGGGCAGACGATGTTGCCGCCGGTGGCCGACAGGTTGCCTGCCGGGTTGCCGGGGCCGGTCACCGCGCCGGTTTCGCCGCCGAGGATCAGCGCCTGGCGGTGGCGGCAGACGTTGGACACCAGCTCCACGCCGCGCGCATTGCGCACCAGCACGCGGCCGCCTTCCTCGTGGGGCAGGCGGCGCCAGTCGCCCGGTTCGGGCACGCCTTTTTCGTGGCCCAGGTACGTGGCGCATTGCTTGAATATGAGTTCCTGTTCGCGGGCGTACAGGGCCTGGTCGAAATAGGCCCGCACGTGCAGCGGGCTGACAGCCTGCTCTACGTGAGCGAGACGGCCGATATCGTTCATGTGCGACTCCTTGTGCCGTGCCGCCCGGGCCGCCGCACCTTCAGGCGGCTTCGGCGTGCTCGGCGTCGATCCGGGCCATGCGGTCGGCCAGATCCAGTTTGGGGCAGGTGCTGCAGTAGTCGCCGTCGCGCTTGCGGAAGTCATGGCAGCAGACCTGCCGGTCGACGGCGATGCGCGGCAGCGATGCGCGTTCGTAGCTGAGGTAGCCGCTGCGTCCCTGCAGGCCGAGCAGGTCCAGCCACAGGCCGGCCTGGCGCTGGGCCCAGGCGTTGGCGCAGGCGCCGTGGTCGCGGCGCGCGGCCAGGAGGGCCTGCAGCACGCAATCGGCCTGCATGCTTTCGGCGGCGCGCGCGCTGATCCGCAGCGCGCGGCTCAGTTCGCCGTAGAAGCCGGCGCATAGCGTGCGCAGCTGCGCGGCGGCGGTATGGATGCGCTGGCACGGGTCGGCGCGCCAGGGGGCGTGGGGCGGCAGCGTATACCCGATGATGAATCCGTCGTCCGGCACCGGCAGGCTCATGCTGGACAGGTCCGGCACGATGGCGCTGCGGTGCGCCGCGATCACGCTCAGGTATACCGGCTGCCAGATCAGCAGCCCCCAGCAGCGCAGGGCCAGGTAGTGCGGGCCGGCCTCGGGATGCCGCTGGCGCCAGATGTCGCGCAAGCCCGCGATGGCCTGGGCGTTGTCGGCGCCCGGGCGGATGCCCGGGCCGCTGCCCGCCGCGACCTGGCCGGCCAAGCCGGGCACCAGGCGGGCGGTCAGCGCCAGCAGGTCTTCCAGTTCGCGGTTCACGCAAGCGCCCGCGCGGCGTCGGCCGCTTCCTGGTCTAGCCACTGCGGACGGTAAGGGGCGATCGGGTTGGGCAGGCGCGGCGCCATCTGGAAGCTGCCGATCGGGTCGGCCAGGTTGACCATCTGCAGGTTGTTGGCCAGCTGCAGGCGATTCAGGCACGAATGGATCATGTCGGGGGCGTAGAGGTCGTAGCGGCGGTATTTGTCGAGCCGCTGCGGATGCGCCTGCTGGTAGGCGGCGACGCGGCCGGCCACCAGTTTCCAGAACGCGTCCTCGTGCATCAGGCCGGTATCGGCCAGCACCTGCGAGAGGTGGCGGAAGTAGCCTTCGAACACGTCCACGAAGATGGTGAGCAGCTTGTACTCTTCGGGCACGTCAGCGGCCAGGCGGCGGGCGTTCTCGGGCAGCGCGGCTTGCGGGTCGAGGATGGACGATTCCTCGGCGATGTCTTTCATGAAGGCGCGCACCGGCACGTGGTCTTCGACCACCAGGATCACGTTTTCGCCGTGCGGCATGAAGACCAGATCATGGGCGTAGAAGCAATGCACCAGCGGCGTGAGATAGGCGTCCACGTAGCGTTCGAGCCAGGCGCCGGTGTTCAGGCCCGAGGCGCGGATCAGCGCGGGCAGCAGCGCTCCGCCTTGCGGGTCGACGTGCAGCAGCGCGGCCATGGTCATGAGGCGCTGGCCGGGACCGATCAGCGCGACGGGGTTTTCGCGCCACAGCGCCGAGAACATCTTCTTGTAGGGCGTGTCGACCGAGATCGCGGCTTCGTAGTAGTAGTTGCGAAAGCCCAGCGAGGCCGCTTCGCGCAGGATGGTGAAGCCGTTCTCGCGCAGCCAGGGATCGGACGCGATCAGCCCGTGTATGTACTCGTTGATGGCCGGGGTGCCGGACATGTAGTAGGGCGACAGCCCGCGCATGAAGCCCATGTTCAGGATGGACAGCGAGGTCTTGACGTAATGCTTGCCGGGCTGGGAGATGTTGAAGAAGGTGCGGATCGATTGCTGTGCCAGGTAGTCGTCGTCACCGTAGCCGAGGCAGACGATCTTGCGCGCGGCCACGTAGGGCGCGAAGGCCAGCGACAGCTTGTTGAACCACTGCCAGGGATGCGCGGGCATGATGTAGTAGTCGGCCGGGTCCAGGCCCATGTCGCGCAGCGTGTCGCGATGGCGGGCCAGGACGGCGGCGCCCAGTTCGTCGCGCAGCAGGCTGTCGTGGTCCATGGTGGACAGGCACGCGAAATGGGCGTTGTCCTTGTGCACCGCCAGCCAGAGCAGTCGGATCGGGCTGGCGCATTCCGGGGCGTAGGCGTGGTAGTCCTCGGCGTCGAAGCCCAGCCGGCCATTATTGGCGACGAAGCTGGGATGGCCTTCGATCATGGCGGTTTCGATGGTCTGGTAGTCGGCCAGCGCCAGCTCGGCAGCGGGCAGCGCATCGCGGGTGTGCTTGTAGGCGCTGCCGTGCAGCGTGCTGGTGATTTCGTCCAGGTAGATGGGTAGGCGGTCTTCGGGCAGGCCCAGCTTGTCGCGGATTTCGATCACGAATTGCAGCGCGTCCAGCGGCGCGGGCGTGCCGGCGACGGTCTTGGAGATGGACTCGGGCGGGATGCGCCAGTGGCGCATGGCCATCATCTGGGCGTCGAAATGGTAGACGGCGTGGCCGTCGGCCAGCGCCAGCCGGTAGCGGTCGAAGCCGGGCGCCTCGGCCGGGCCCAGGCGCTCGGGTTCCAGCAGCCATTCGTGGGCGTACTCGGAGATGGCTTTCCTGAGTAGCAGGCGGTTGACCTTCTGCCAGACGTCGGGGGCGAGGTGGTCGGCGATCCGGGCGGGATGGGGCTGGGTGCTCATAGGGACGACTCCTGGAGTTGGGCCTGTTCAAACTGCCGCCGGGTGCAGAAGGCGATGCTGGCGGTCTTTTCGCGAAAGCGCGCCTGGCCGGCGTAGGTAAAACCCATGGCCAGGTTGAGCGCATGGATCTTGATGTTGTTGCTGTCGGGCTCGACCACCACGCGCCGGGCGTGCAGCCGGTCGAACAGAAAGCGCATGACGAAGGCGAATACCCGGCGGCTGAAGTGAGGGATGCGCACCTCGGGCGGTCCGATGAAGATGTGCATGCCCAGGTCGCCGTGGCATACGGGATAGTGCTCGCCGACCTGGTCGTGGGCGGGGTCGTAGCACTCCAGCAGGAAGGCCGGGCGGTCCTGGTAGCTGCCGAGCCAGGCGGCGGCGTGGCCGCTGTCGGCCAGCGCTTCGTAGAATTCGCGCACCTGCGCCTCGGTGTGCTCCTGCATGGACCAAAAACGGGCATAGTCCATCGAGAACCACTGGCGCAGCAGGGCGGCGTCGGCGGCCGGGTCCAGCGGGCGCAGCGCCAGGCCGGCGCCGTCGTCATAGCGGTTGCGCGCCTGGCGGTCGATAGCGCTGAGGAAGGTGGCGGTCATGATCATCATCGCGGCTCCTTGCGGACTCGGGTCAGACCGAGGCCGCCCGGTGCCCGTCGAGCAGCGGCATCGGGTCGAGCGCCGCCACGCGGTGGCGCAGCATGCCGCCGGCAGGCGGACGGAAGTCCTGCAGCGCGGTGCGGGGCTCGATGGCGTAGTGCTCGTGGCCGGTGAGGTCGCGCAGGATCTGCGAGTTGCGGTAGCAGCAGAAGCCCAGGTCGGGATTGGTGACGCCGTGGCTGAGCAGGCCGCTGTTCTGCACGAAGATTTCGTTGCCGCCGTGGTCGATGGTGTAGTTGCGCGCGACGCGGTAGCCGCCGTGTTCGGTCCAGGCGATGCGGTCGTGGATGGGGTTGACGCACGCGGGGATGCTGCGCGCGTAGCCGGTGGCCAGCACCAGCCCGTCGGTGGCGTGCGAGAACGGCTGCGCGGTATCGACGTGGCGGAATTCCAGCTGGTAGCGCTCGGCGGATCGGTCGTAGCGGCTGGCGCGCAGTTCCGCGTTGGTGAGCAGCGTGTAGCGGCGGTCGCCGTTGTGGATTCTTTCGTCGAGCAGGTCGTAGATCTGGTTGATGAGCGAGGCGTTGATGCCCTTGTACAGGCTGCTTTGCTCAGCCAGGATCTGCCGCCGGCGGGCTTCGGGCAGGTCGTGGAAGTAGTCGGTGTAGTCCGGCGAGATCAGTTCCAGCGTGAGCTTGGTGTTTTCCATCTGGAAGAAGCGCGGCGAGCGCGTGATCCAGGCCAGGCTGTAGCCGTGCGCGTCGCTGTCGCGCAGCAGGTCGTGGAAGACCTCGGCGGCGCTCTGGCCGCTGCCGATCACCGTGATGGAATCCCGGCGTTGCAGCGCGGGCTTGTGGCGCAGATAGTCGGCGCTGTGGATGTAGGGCGCTTCGCGCCGGTCGCAGCACGCCGGCAGCGCCGGCTGCGAGCCCAGCCCCAGCACCAGCTTGCGGCAGCGGAACATGAAGCGTTCGCCGGTGGCGCTGTGCTGGCCGGTGACGAGATAGGTGTTCGTCGCGGGATCGTGCAGGACGCTTTGCACGTCGCTGTTGAAGCGCAGGTTGGGCAGGCGGGCGGCCACCCACTTGCAATAGCGGTTGTACTCGGCGCGCGTCAGGTAGTGGTTTTCGCGCATGTAGTACGAGTAGATGCGGCCGGTCTGCTTGCAGTAGTTGAGATAGCTGTATTCGCTGCGCGGATCGGCCAGGCTGACGAGGTCCGCCAGAAACGGATTCTGCAACGTGGAGGCCTCGATCAGCAGGCCGGGATGCCAGTCGAAGCCCGGCTTTTTGTCGAGGAACAGGGCGCGCACGCCGGGCAGCGGAGCAGACAGGCAGGCCAGGCTGAGATTGAACGGGCCTAGGCCGATGGCGACGAAGTCATAGAGTTCACGGGTCATGTTGGTGCCACCTCTGGGTCTGTGATTCACAGGCGGCGTTCTGCAACGAGCGCCGCGGGACAAGGCCGGGCGCGGCGTCTAATCGATGGGAACGGGGCGCGGCTGGCGGGGTTGCCGGCCTGTCCACCGCATCGGCGAAGGATTGTCTGCACCGCTGTTGCACGACTCAAGCATCTGCATGGGTATGATTCGCATTTGCAATATATGTACTCTAGCAAATCGTTTTTTGCAGCGTTGGATTGCAAAGAACACATAGGCGGCATCCATATGCAGGGTGGCGAAACGCATAGGGCCGTGTCACGGGTTATGCTTGCCGCCATGTCAGACGAAGCTCCCTTGCTCAGGCTGCGCGGCCTCTACAGCCGCCGCCTGGCGCCCGTCAGCCTGGATCTCGCGGCGGGCGAATGCGCCGCCGTGCTCGGCCCTTCGGGGGCCGGAAAATCATTGCTGTTGCGGCAGATCGCCGATCTGGACCCGGGCCACGGCGAGGCCGAGCTGGGCGGGCGGCGCCGTTCGGGCATGCGTGGCCATGAATGGCGCCGGCAGGTCATGTACTGCCAGGCCGAGGCGGGCTGGTGGGAAGACCGCGTGGCGCCGCATTTCAAGGACCGCGCCCGCGCCGTCGCGATCATGGGCCGGCTTGGCCTGTCCGAGGACAAGCTGGATGCGCTGGTCAACGAGTTGTCCAGCGGCGAACGCCAGCGCCTAGGATTGGTGCGCGCGCTGGCGCTGGACCCGCGCGTGCTGCTGCTGGACGAGCCGACCGCTGCGCTGGACCAGGCCGCTACCGGACGGGTGGAAGAGGAGCTGCGGCGCTACCTGGACGGCGGTGCGGCGATCCTGATGGTCACGCACAGCGCCGAGCAGGCGCGTCGCATGGCGCGCCGCGCCTGGCGCATGGAGCAGGGGAGGCTGGAGGCGCTATGGACGTGATCAAACTGGATACGCTGGATCTGGTCGTCGCGTCTTTGCTGGTGGTGCTGAGCGCCGGGATCTCGTTCGCGCTGCGCGTGAACGTGCAGCGGCAGCTGTTGTGGGCGGCGCTGCGCACGGTGGTGCAGCTGCTGCTGGTCGGCCATATTCTGCGCATCGTGTTCGCGCATGCGGCGCCCTGGCTGACCGCGCTGGTGGTGGCGGTGATGATGGCGCTGGCGGCGCGCGAGGTGGCCGCGCGCCCCAAGGCCCGGCTGGTCGGGCATGGCAACGGCTGGGTGGGCGCGGCGGCGGTGGCGGCGACGACCCTCATCACCGTGATGTTCATCCTCAACACCGCGCTGCACCCGGAGCCCTGGTACGACCCGCGCTACGCGATCGCGCTGATCGGCATCGTGCTGGGCAGCGTGCTCAACGCCGCCAGCCTGGCGCTGGATGGAATGCTGTCGGGCGTGCGGCGCGAAAAGCTGGCGATCGAGGCCCGGCTGTCGCTGGGCGCGCCGGCGCGCCAGGCTTTCTCGGCGCTGCTGCGCGAATCGGTGCGGCGCGGCATCGTGCCCAGCATCAACCAGATGTCGGCGGCGGGCATCATCACGCTGCCGGGCATCATGACCGGCCAGATCATCGCCGGCATGGACCCGATAGAGGCCGCGAAGTACCAGATCCTGCTGATGTTCCTGCTGTGCGGCGCCAGCGGCATGGCCGCCATGGGCGCGGCATATGGAGCCATGCGGCGTCTTACGGACGAGCGCGGACGGCTGCGGCTGGATCGGCTGCAGGCCTGAGGCGCGAAACAACACTTGGCCGCGCCAAGTCGGGCCCAATCGATTTATTGAGAATTTGTTCTACTTCATCAGTGCACTTAATAACTGCATGGTGTGAAATTATCCTGTCGACCAGGAAGTCGTGCACTTCGTTGTCTGTGTCCGCACATCCGTCCCGCACAACAATAAGTTCGTAGTCCAGATCAAACGCTTGGCGAACAGTCGAAAGGACTACCCCTGAGGTGGTGACTCCTGCGCAAATAAGGGTTTGGATCCCCTGGGCTCGTAAAATCCTATCGAGGTCTGTTCCCATGAAGGCTCCGATGCGGTGCTTGGCAATGACTGGCTCCCGTTCTGTCGGAGACAGTGCTGCATTGATCGCCGTTCCATCACTACCAGGCTCGATCAAACCGCTGTCCCGAAGCCAGCAGAACATTTTGTTGCGCGGACTGATTTCGGGATAGCCATGTCGAAAATTGACCGTAATATGAACCACCAAAATGCGTGCTTCCCGCGCAGAAGCGAGCAGCTTGGTGGCACACGTTACAACGTCGGATGCTGCCGTTTCGGGTAGGAAATTTTTCAGCGCGAATTCCTGAAAATCCATTAGCAGCAAGGCAGTCCGCTGCGGTTCTACGGAAATGGGGTTGGAGATATAAAGCTCCTTTGAACAGGGGAAAAAATCATTTGCGGCTTGGAAAACCGACTGTACGCCAGTTAAAAACAGCGCCAAAAAACATCAGCAGACTTGTCCCGAGAAAAACAGCGTGCATGCCGATTTTCCCGCCAACAAAGCCGCCAAGTAGCGGGCCCGCAACTTGTCCGGCAAATTGTGATGATAGTGACCAGCCCATAGCAGCGCCGACATAATGGCCGGGGACGTTATGACGGATCACGGCGGCAATACAGGGGAGAAGTCCCCCAAGCGCAAGTCCCATCAGAAAGCGCAGAGCAATGAGTTGCCAGCCGGCAGTCACGAAGGCTTGCGGGATAAGCAACAGACCCGCAACGACGAGGGCTGCGATGATGACGGTCGAATGGCCGATGCGGTCGGCGACCTTTCCCAATTGCGAGGCGGAAATGATACTGCCCAGGGCTGCTGCCGACATGGTGAGCCCAGAGACAAACGTTACCCGCGTCAAGTCGCTAACCAGGGATTCGACATAGACCGTGATGATCGGCTCGATCGACATGTTGGCGATCATCAACAACAGGCCGGTCGCCAGCATGGCCGCGACCACATCTTTATGCGGCATTTGCGACCACCCGCCCTTGGTGCTGTCCTTGGCAAAGGCTTGATTGGCGCTCGGAACCTCACGCAGTAGCAGAAGCGTAGCGAGGAAGGCGAAGAAGATCAGCGCGCCGGCCCCCCAGAATGTCGCCCGGATGCCAATCAATGGCGGCAAGGACCCACCGACCAGCGGGCCTAACAGATTGCCCGCCATGACGCCAGACGACAAAAGGCCGAGAGCCCAAGCGGATCGGGCTTTGGGGGCCTGTACTGCGATCAAGATCGTGGCACCGGACGAATAGCCGCCAGCAATGCCGGCCAGCAACCGCAGCCCGACGAACTGCCAGATATCGGTCGCGAGGCCCATCAACGACATGGTGGCGGCCATTCCGAGACTGGCGCGAACTAGCATGGGCTTGCGGCCATAGCGATCCCCGAGCATTCCCCAGAGAGGCGCGATCAATCCAGCGGTGACAAAGGTTGCACTGTAGGCGATGCCTGACCACTGCACGATGGCTGCATGGCCGGCCACACCGAGTTGCCCGACGTAAACGGGCAGAAACGGCAGTATCAACGTCATAGCAAAGACGGTCGTGAAGGAGCCGAAGAAGCAGACCGCGAGGTTTCGACGCCACCAATCGGCAGATTGTTCGTCAATTCTTACTTGCATTCGGGCTCGATCCTTAAACTAGCTCTAATTTGGAATACCCAATTGGTATACCAGATAGGTGGACTATACTTGCCCAACTTGAGACTGTCAATCGGAGGGTAGAGATGACGGTGATGCAACAGACCGAGGAATGGCTTCGCCGCATGATCCTCGACATGGAAATCGGCCCAGGCGAACGGCTGACAGAACGGTGGATCGAGGGAAAAACGGGAGCATCGCGGAGTTCGGTCCGAACAGCGCTGTTCCGGCTGGAAGCGGAAGGGCTGGTCAGTCGGGCCGAGCGCGGATGGACTGTGCCGCCAATCAGTCTTGATGAGATCGAGCAGCTTTTTATTTATCGGGAAGTTCTTGAGGTTGCGGCAGTGCGCCTTGGCGGACAGGGCATAAGCGATGCCGATTTCCTGGAGATAGAGGCGGTACTGGATGCTGTGACGCCAAGCGCAACACCTGAGCAGCTCGAAATGGCAGGTCGCCAGTTTCACCTATGGATTGCCGGCATTGCACGTAACCAGTTCATCAGCCGTGGACTTGGTGATGCATTGACCCGGCTACAGCGGGCGAGGTGGCTGGAGAGCAACCCCGGTCACCACGGATGGGAAGAGCACCGCGCCATCGTTGCAGCCCTGCGTAACGGCGAAATCGAACGCGCGGCAGAACTGGTTGCGGCCCATGTTCGAGGAACGCGTGATCGTCTTCTCGAAATTTTGCGAAAAGAGCGCCGTAGTCTTCGAGCAAGGGGGGCGACCATCCTTCCTGCATAAGGCCGGTGGTCGTTCGATTGGGTAAGGTTTCAGAAAGCACCGGTACATGTGGCGGGTGGGCGCACAGGTTATTGATAAGCCTTATGCATAAGCCGGCGTCATCGTGAAAAAAACCGGCAGCCCCGAAAGGCTGCCGGTTTTTTCGCGTCGCGTCGCGCCGGTTAGGCGATGGCGGCGAGCGCCTGGTTCAGCGTGGCGCTGGGGCGCATGGCCTGGCTGGCCTTGGCCTGGTCGGGCTGGTAGTAGCCGCCGATGTCCACCGGCTTGCCTTGGGCGGCCTTCAGTTCGGCCAGGATCGTGTCCTCGCCGTCGGCCAGGGCGCGGGCGACGGGGGCGAACTGGCCGGCCAGTTCGCGGTCGTCGGTCTGCGCGGCCAGGGCCTGGGCCCAGTACATGGCCAGGTAGTAGTGGCTGCCACGGTTGTCCAGGCCGCCGACCTTGCGCTCGGGCGACTTGTTCTCGTCCAGGAACTTGGCGGTGGCCAGGTCCAGCGTCTTGGCCAGCACCAGGGCGCGGGCGTTGTCATAGGCGCGGCCCAGGTGGTCCAGCGAGGCGGCCAGCGCCATGAATTCGCCCAGCGAATCCCAGCGCAGGAAGCCTTCTTCCAGGAACTGCTGCACGTGCTTGGGCGCCGAACCGCCGGCGCCGGTTTCGAACAGGCCGCCGCCGGCGACCAGCGGCACGATGGACAGCATCTTGGCGCTGGTGCCCAGTTCCATGATGGGGAACAGGTCGGTCAGGTAGTCGCGCAGCACGTTGCCGGTCACCGAGATGGTGTCCTGGCCCGCGCGGATGCGCTTGAGCGAGAACTTGGTGGCTTCGACCGGGCTGAGGATGCGCAGGTCCAGGCCGCTGGTGTCGTGGTCGTTCAGGTACTGCTTGACCTTGGCGATGACCTGCGCGTCGTGGGCGCGGTTCTCGTCCAGCCAGAACACGGCCGGCGTCTTGCTGACGCGGGCGCGGGTGACGGCCAGCTTGACCCAATCCTGGATCGCGGCGTCCTTGGTCTGGCACATGCGCCACAGGTCGCCGGCCTCGACGGCCTGCTCCAGCAGCACGGCGCCGGCGGCGTCGGTCACGCGGACGGTGCCGGCGGCTGGGATCACGAAGGTCTTGTTGTGCGAACCGTATTCCTCGGCGGCCTGGGCCATCAGGCCGACGTTGGGCACGCTGCCCATGGTGACCGGGTTGAAGGCGCCGTTGGCCTT
Organism: Achromobacter sp. MUI-25009338; assembly: GCF_057359325.1. Lineage (NCBI taxonomy): Bacteria > Pseudomonadati > Pseudomonadota > Betaproteobacteria > Burkholderiales > Alcaligenaceae > Achromobacter > Achromobacter sp. MUI-25009338. The sequence goes on along the minus strand of NZ_CM170627.1, from coordinate 3,047,206 downwards.
GCAGTCGTCGATCACGGCCTGGTAGACGCCGGCGTAGCTGCGGTCGGGGATCACGGCCTTGGCGTCCTGCAGTTCGCCGGCGGCGTTCCACATCTTGCCCGAGTCGCGGATCATGGCGGGCATGGAGGCGTCGACGATGACGTCGCTGGGCACGTGCAGGTTGGTGATGCCGCGGTCGGAGTTGACCATGGCCAGTGCCGGCAGCGTCTTGTAGGCGGCGTCGATGTCGGCGGTGATGGCGGCCTGCTGGTCGGCCGGCAGCGACTGGATCTTGGCGTAGAGGTCGCCGATGCCGTTGTTCGGGTCGAAGCCGGCCTGGGCCAGCGCGTCGGCGTGCTTGGCCAGCACGTCCTTGTAGAACACGGACACCACGTGGCCGAAGATGACGGGGTCGGAGACCTTCATCATGGTGGCCTTCAGGTGCACCGAGAACAGCACGCCCTGGGCGCGCGCGTCGTCGACCTGGGCCTGCAGGAAGGACTTGAGCTTGGCGGCGGACATGACGGCGGCGTCGATGATCTCGCCGGCCTTGACCGGGGTCTTGTCCTTCAGGACGGTGACGGCGCCGTCAGCGGCGACCAGTTCGATTTTCACGTCGCCGGCGGCGGCGATCAGCGCCGACTTCTCGGTGCCGTAGAAATCGCCTTCGCTCATGTGCGACACGTGCGACTTGGAGTCGGACGACCAGGCGCCCATCTTGTGCGGGTGCTTGCGCGCGTAGTTCTTGACCGACAGCGGGGCGCGGCGGTCGGAGTTGCCTTCGCGCAGGACCGGGTTGACGGCGCTGCCCTTGACCCTGTCGTAGCGGGCTTTGATGTCGCGCTCGGTGTCGTTGGCCGGGGCGTCGGGGTAGTCGGGCAGCTTGTAGCCCTGTTGCTGCAGTTCCTTGATGGCGGCCTTCAGCTGCGGCATGGAGGCGCTGATGTTGGGCAGCTTGATGATGTTGGCTTCCGGCTGCACGGCCAGCGCGCCCAGCTCGGCCAGGGCGTCGCCCAGCTTCTGGCTGTCGTCGAGGTAGTCCGGGAACACGGCGATGATGCGGCCGGCCAGGGAGATGTCGCGGGTCTCGACGGTGATGCCGGCGGGTTTGGTGTAGGCCTGGACGATGGGCAGCAGCGAACGGGTTGCGAGCGCCGGCGCTTCGTCGGTGAGGGTATAGATAATCTTCGGAGTAAGAGACATGATCCTTGAATCTGTTCGGCAGGCGCTAGGCGCAAACCCGAACATGCTATGCGGCGCGAAGCCGGTAGATGTTGTCGAGAGTGGGTTCGTCCGGGCAGGCGCGCAGGCCGTGAGCGTCTGCCCAGCATGGCCGGCGCCCGCCCTTTTTTGTTTGGCCGGCCGGGGAGGGCCGGTTGTACCGGCCGGACCCAGGTCCGCCTCCAGGGAGGTGCGACTGCCACGAACCTTACATTGTAATACCGCGGCCCGTCTGGCGCGCAGGAAAAACGGCGGTGTCGGGCGCGGGATACGCGCAGGCGCGGGCGATAAAACGGGGACGCATTATTTCGAACAGGCCCGCCGCGGGTCTCGTTTGACAAAGTGCGGCGCTTGGAGGAAGCTACGGCCCATGAATTTCCGCGCCGTTCGCATTTCGCTGATTATTACCAACATTCCTGGAATGGTGGGTTAGCGCGCGACCGCAACAGTCACAGCCACCCGCCCCACGAGGCGGGTTTTTTGTGGCCGCCTCTGCCGGGCAAAGCCAACCCCCAAAGCAGAGAACCGCATGTCCGCAACTCCTTCCGCCAGTTCAGAAGCCGCTAACCCCGCCGCATTCCAGCACGGCAACGCCTCGCCGATGGAATACCTGAGGCAGATCCTCACGGCCCGCGTCTACGACATCGCCCGCGAGACCGAACTGGACCCCGCCCGCGGCCTGTCCGCGCGCCTGGGCAACACCGTGCTGCTCAAGCGCGAGGACAACCAGCCGGTGTTTTCCTTCAAGGTGCGCGGCGCCTACAACAAGATGCGCAACACCCCGCAGGCCGCGCTGGACCGCGGCGTGATCACGGCCTCGGCCGGCAATCATGCGCAAGGCGTGGCGATCTCGGCCGCCAAGCTCGGCGTGCGCGCCACCATCGTGGTGCCGCAGACCGCGCCGCAGGTAAAGGTGGACGCGGTCCGCGCCCACGGCGGGCCGACGGTGACGGTGGTGCAGGCGGGCGATTCGTACAGCGACGCCTATGCCCACGCCCAGACGCTGGCCGCGCAGCATGCGCTGACTTTCATCCCGGCGTTCGACGATCCGTACGTGATCGCGGGACAGGGCACGGTGGGCATGGAGATCCTGCGCCAGCATGCGGGCGCGCCGCACGCGATCTTCGTGCCGATCGGCGGCGGCAGCCTGGCGGCCGGCGTGTCGGCCTACGTCAAGGCGGTGGCGCCCGAGGTCAAGGTGATCGGCGTGCAGACCCAGGATTCCTGCGCCATGGCGCAGTCGTTGCGCGCCGGCGAACGGGTCAGCCTGGCCGAAGTGGGGCTGTTCTCGGACGGTACGGCGGTCAAGCTGGTGGGCGAGGAAACCTTCCGCCTGTGCCGCGCGCACCTGGACGAGGTGCTCCTGGTGGACACGGACGCGGTCTGCGCGGCGATCAAGGACGTATTCCTGGACACGCGCAGCGTGCTGGAGCCGGCCGGCGCGCTGGCGGTGGCGGGCCTGAAGCAGTATGTGGAACGCGAAGGCGTGCAGGGCTGTTCGCTGGTCGCCATCACGTCGGGCGCCAACATGAACTTCGACCGCATGCGTTTCGTGGCCGACCGCGCCGAGGTGGGCGAGGCGCGCGAAGCGGTGTTCGCCGTGACCGTGCCCGAGGAGCGCGGCAGTTTCCGGCGCTTTTGCCGCGTGATCGGCCAGCGCAGCGTGACGGAGTTCAACTACCGCATCGCCGATGCCCATACCGCGCACATTTTCGTCGGCGTGCAGATCGCGCGGCGCGGCGACGCCGCCGAGATCATGGCGGCGCTGCAGGAACAGGGCTTTTCCGTGGGAGACCTGACCAATAACGAGCTGTCGCGCCAGCACATCCGCTACATGGTGGGCGGGCGCTCGCCGCTGGCCGGCGGTGAACGCCTGTTCCGCTTCGAGTTCCCGGAGCGCCCGGGCGCGCTGATGAAGTTCCTGTCGGAGATGGCGCCCAACTGGAACATCAGCCTGTTCCATTACCGCAACCAGGGCGCGGACTTCAGTTCGGCGCTGGTCGGCATCCAGGCGCCGCTGGCCGACAGCGGCGCGCTCGACGCCTTTCTGCGCGAGCTGGGCTACGCCCATTTCGAGGAAACCGACAACGAGGCGTATCGCCAGTTCCTGGTTTGAACCGGGTTTATCCGGGCTTGCAGCCCGGCTTGTTATTGCGGGCCGAGCTTGCGTATCAGCGCGTCCAGCGCCTCCATCTCATCGGGCAGCAGGTCCGTCAGCGGCGCGCGCACCGGGCCGGCGTCGTGCCCGACCAGCCGGGCGCCGGCCTTGACGATGCTGACCGCATAGCCCGGCACGCGGTTGCGGATGTCCAGGTAGGGCAGGAAGAACGTGTCCAGCAACTGGTTGGCCGTGTCGTGGTCGCCGGCCGCGATGGCGCGATAGAACGCCATGGCCGTGCGCGGCACGAAGTTGAACACCGCCGAGGAATACACGGGCACGCCCAGCGCGCGGTAGGCGGCGGCGTAGACCTCGGCCGTGGGCAGCCCGCCCAGATACGAAAAGCGGTCGCCCAGCTTGCGGCGGATGCGCACCATGGCCTCGATGTCGCCCACGCCGTCCTTGAAGCCGATCAGGTTGGGGCAGCGTTCGGCCAGCTGGGCCAGGCTGTCGGCCGACAGGCGCGATTGCGCGCGGTTGTAGACGATGACGCCGATCTTCACCGACTTGCAGACCTGTTCGACGTGGGCCGCGATGCCTTGCTGCGAGGCTTCCGTCAGGTAGTGAGGCAGCAGCAGGATGCCCTTGGCGCCCAGGCGTTCGGCCTCCTGGGCATAGGCGATGGCGCTGCGCGTAGGCCCGCCCGCGCCGGCCAGGATAGGCACCTTGCCGGCGCAGGTCTGCACCGCGGTCCGGATGACGTCGGCATATTCCTGCGGCGCCAGCGAGAAGAATTCACCCGTGCCGCCCGCGGCGAACAGCGCGGTGGCGCCATAGGGCGCCAGCCATTCCAGGCGCTGCGCATAGCCCCTGGCGTTGAAGTCTCCGTTCTGGTCGAAGTCCGTCACGGGGAAGGACAGCAAGCCGTCCGAAACAATGTTCTTGAGTTCCTGCGGAGTCGTCATGGGGGCGCTCGTCCTGGGTGGTTTTTTGATTCAAGAGGTAGGTCATCGTACAACATGAGAATCGGGGCTACAAGGAAGGGGCTAGCTAAATATGCGGCATTAAAAGGGGAAACCCGAAATGTATTTTTGATGTCATTTGGAATTATTCTTGTGGTTGTACGATAACTAGCCTGCCGAGCGGACGCGGCGCATATCCTGGAGAGGAGACAGCATGAACCCGAGCAAGAGACAGTTCCTGGGCGGCGCCGCGGCGCTGTGCCTGGCGCCATGGTTGCCCGCGGGGGCGCAGCCGTCCGGCTGGCCGACCCGGCCGGTGCGCATCATCGTGCCATATCCGCCGGGCGGATCATCCGACATCATCGCCCGCCTGCTGGCGCCGCGGCTGAGCGAAGCCTTGTCGCAGACGGTGGTGGTCGAGAACAAGCCCGGGGCCAACGGCAACCTGGGCGCCGGGTTGGTGGTGCAGGCCGCGGGCGAAGGGCATACCGTGCTGCTGTGCGACGTGGGCGCGCTGGCCATCAGTCCGTCGGTCTATACCAAGCTGTCTTTCGACCCCTCCAAGGACTTGCGCGCCGTCGGCATGCTGGCCTATTCGCCGCACGTGCTGGCCGTGCATCCGGACGTGCCGGCGCGCACCGTGCCCGAACTTGTCGCGCTGTCCAGGAAACAGCGCCTGAATTTCGCCGTGACGGCCATCGGCAGCGCGCCGCACCTGGCCGCAGTGGCGGTGCAGCAGGCCACCGGCGCGCAATGGGAGTACGTGCCGTACAAAGGCGGCTCGCAGGCGGTGACCGACACCATCGGCGGGCAGACCCAGATCATCATGAACGGCCTGCTGGCCACGCTGCCCCACATCCGCGCCGGCAAGCTGCGTCCGATCGCGATCTCCAAGCGCGAACGCATGCAGCTGGTGCCCGACCTGCCGACCATTTCCGAGCAGGGCGTGGCCGGCTTCGAATCCGGCACCTGGCAGGGCGTGATGGCGCCGGCGGCCTTCGCCGATCCGGTGGCCGAGCGCCTGTCCACGCTGATGGCGCAGATCGTCAACCAGCCCGAGGTCAAGGCCCAGCTCAACGAGCAGGGCGCAGAAATCGTCACGCGCAATCCCGCCGAGCTGGCGCAGTTCTTCGCCGGCGAACGCGCGCGTTGGGCCACGGTGGTCAAGAGCACCGACATCCGCCTGGATTGACGCCGGGCGCGCCGGCATGGAATCCTGGCGGCAGGCCCCGGCGCGCGGGGCGGAGCATGCAGCCATGAAAACGCGTGAAACAGCGGTATTGGCGGCCGGCCTGGCGGCGCTGTCCGCCGTTGCCGGCGCCCAAGGCGCGACGCCCGCCGTGCCGCAGCCGCCGCCTTCGGCCCGAGTCATTCCCGACACTTGCGTGGGCGCCGCCTGCCCACGGCTCTTCAATCCCGAGCCGGCGCCCGAGCCGTGCCTGGGCACGGGCTGCGCCAATGCCGGCAGGCCGCCGGGTCCGCATCCGGCGCCCGGCAGCAGCCCGGGCCGCCAGCCGGGATGGGTCAGCCCAGCGCCGTCGCGCCTGCCGCCCATGCCTGCGCCGCGGGGCCAGCCCAGCGGGCCGCTGACGCCCGCGCCGCCGTTGCCGGTGCCGCGTTGATCCGGCTGGATAGGTAGGTACTGCGAGCAAGGCAAAAAAACCGGAAAAAAAAGCGGCAAAAATAACTTGGTGACTAGAAATTCTCACTTGATATATGCCGCAATATCAATTACATAGATGATTTAAAGATCGGAATTTAAACCGGAAAAATGTACGATTCTCCGCAGCGGTTCATGCCTTTATCGCCGGGCGAGCATGTGCTCGCTCCCCTGATTGAACGGTCGGCGGCCGTGGTCAACCAAGCGGCCGAACTTGGAGGCATAGCCCACGCAAGCACTCGGGCAGCGTTGCACGAACTGCTGCGCAGCATGAATTCCTATTACAGCAACAGGATCGAAGGCCAAAGCACAACCCCCAGGAACATCGACGCAGCTTTACATGGCAAGTACTCGAACAAGCCCGAAATTGCACAATTGCAGCGTGTTGCCGTGGCTCATATCGAGGCGGAACGGCAACTGGAAGGTCTGGCCGAGAGCCATTCGCCGCTGAGCGCCGATTTCGCTAGGCTCGCTCATCGAGCCATGTATGGCCGCCTTGCTCCGGCGGACAGAATCAGCAAGGACGGCCTATCCGTCGAACCGGGAGAGCTGCGGGAGGTTGATGTCGTCGTCGGTCGCCACCATCCGCCCGTCTGGCGCGCTTTGCCACGGTTCATGGAGTCGTTCACCGCGCACTATGACCGGCAACGGGCCGGTGATGCACAGCTTATCGCCATCGCCTGCGCGCATCATCGGATGGCCTGGATGCATCCTTTCTCCGACGGCAATGGTCGCTCCGCGCGATTGCAGACTCACGCTGCCATGTTGCCAATTACCCGGGGCCTATGGTCGGTCAATCGTGGCCTGGCTCGAAATGTCGCGGACTACTACGGCTATCTGGCCGGCGCGGACGCGCCGCGGCAAGGCGATCTGGATGGGCGCGGCAACCTCACTCAAAAGGGCCTGTTGCAATGGATCGAATATTTCCTGGGGGTATGTGAAGACCAGGTTTCCTACATGAGGGAAATGTTGGCGCTGGACTCGATGAAAGAAAAAATCAAGGCGTCGGTCCTGGTGGAAACGGCGAAGGGACGGTTGCGGCCCGAGGCCGCGTTGCCCATTTACCATCTGTTTGCCGCAGGTCCCACCACGCGCGGAGAGTTCATTCAGATGACCGGCCTGGGCGAACGCACGGGGCGCGCTCTATTGGCGGCGGCCCTGAAGTCCGGCCTGGTCGCTTCCGATACGTCCCATGCCCCGGTCAGGTTCGCTTTTCCACTCGATTCCTTGCCGATTCTGCTTCCTGCCTTGTATGGCGTGGAGCAATAGCGCCTGAAGCGCGTGCCGGGAAAGTGGCCGGCGTGGCCCCTTCACCCCGGACTGCCCGACAACGCCAACACCAGCGCCAGGCACAGCAGCGCCCCGCAAGCGGCCAGCGCGTAAGGCAGCAGCCCGGCGTAGACGGCGCGTTCCTGGCCGCGGCCGTGCGCAAGTCCGGCGGCGATGGACATCCGCACCGGCGAAAAAATGCCCAGCGAGGTCCCCGACACGTGCAGCAATGCGGCCGCGGCGGGCACGTTCAGGCCGGCTTGCAGCGCCAGCGATAGCTGGGACGGCATGAATAGGCTGTTCGGCGCGTTGCCGCTGTTGGCCAGGATGCCGAAGGCGCCGGCCAGCACGGGCGTGATCAGCACGGTCCAGTCGCGCAGGCTGGAGAAAAGGCCGTCGGCGTAGGCCTGCGAGATGCCGGCGCCGGCCAGCACCTCGGCCATCATGGCGAACAGGAACACCGAGTACACGGCGTGGCGGCCGGTGGTCCAGGCGGCGCGCGCCTGCGCGGCCAGGACTTGCGGCTGGCGTCGCAGCGCGGCCAGCGCCAGCGCGCCGGCGATGAGCCAGCTGCCCGCATGCAGCAAGGGCTGCCAGCCCGGCAGGTCGGCGTACGGGCGGAAGTCGGCCGGCGCCGAGAGCGCATGGTTCAGGCCAGGCAGCAGCCGGGTCGCCACCAGCCAGGCGATCATGACGATGTAGGGCAGGGCGCCGCCGGCGGCGGCCTGCAGCTGCGCCCGGCCGGGGCGGCGGTCGAGCAGGAAGCGCGCGACGATGAGCGGGCCGTAGGCCGCCAGCAGCGCGGTCTCGGGACCGAGCAGCGCGGTGGCCGCGGCCAGCGCCGCCAGGCTCACGGTCATCCAGCCGGCTTCGCGCCAGTGTTCGGATGCGGCGGCGCGCAGCCCCGCGCGCGCGGCGGTGCGCCAGTACAGCGCCATCCATAGCGCCGTCAGCAACGCCACGGGCACCAGGCTGTAGAGCGCCAGCTGCGAGGCCGGCACGCGCGCATAGGCCGAGGCCAGCAGCGTGCCGCTGCCCATCGCGCCCCACGGAATCAGGGTCTGGCTGAGCAGCGCGAAGACCATGGTTTCGCGCGGCTGCAGCTTGAGCGGACGGATCAGCAGCACCGTGCCCAGCATGCCCACGCCGAAGCCGGTGGCCGCTTCGGCGAACGGACCCACCAGGAAGCAGGCGAAGTACAGCCGCCTGCGCCGCGCCAGCGTATCGCCCGGGCCGTCGGCGCCGGCCGCCTTGCCGGCGGGATGCTGGGCGGCCATGTGCCAGAACAGCAGTCCGCCGAGGATATAGGGCGTGATGATCGCGCCGATCCACAGGCCGCGCGTGAGCGCCTGCCCCAGTTGCCCGCCGTCGAATGGCGTGGGCGCGGCCCCCAGCGCCACGGCCAGCGCGGCCGCCAGCCCCAGGATGGCCGCGACCGTGGTGTTCACGCGTCCGCTGGCGATGGCGGCAATGACGATGAGGGCGGGCAGGGACCAGAGCAGATACGTCATGAGGGAGTCGTGCGCAGGCAGGGGCCGGGCGTTGCAGTGTATGCCGGTTGCGCCGGGCGGGCCGTGGTGGGCCGGCGCGTCATGGGGGATTGCCTGCCGTACGCCAGCCTTGCGGCCCGATGTAAATAATGCAGGGACGATGATGTGGCTGAATGGCAAAATTACGCGATAACGTTCTACAAGAGGAACGCTGAATCAGGGGACCATGCAAGATCTCAACGATCTCTATTACTACTCCCAGGTCGTGGACCACGGGGGCTTCGCCCGCGCCGAACGGGCTCTGGGCGTGCCGAAATCCAAACTGAGCCGGCGCGTCGCCATGTTGGAAGAACGGTTGGGCGTGCGCCTGATCCAGCGCTCGACACGGCATTTCTCGGTGACCGAAATCGGCCAGACCTTCCACGCGCATTGCAAAGCCATGCTGGTCGAGGCCGAGTCGGCGTTCAACGCCATCGAATTCACCCGTAGCGAGCCGCGCCGTGGTCGACGCGTCGGGCACCTATAGCAAGATGGCCCAGGAAATCACGCTGGCGCGCGTGGTGCAGGCCGGCGTGGTGCCGATGGACACCGCCGCCGTCGCCTCCGAACTGTAAAAGACCTGGAACCGCGAAGACGCGGCCCAGTGGGCCGAGGTCTACACCAAGGTGTTCCCGGCCTACCAGCTGCTGATCGAAAGCTACGCCAAGGCGCAGGAAGTGGTGAAGAACAACGAAGTGCTGGATTCGCAGCGCTGATGTTCTTGCGCTAAATGTCTCGCGCAGCTCCCTTCCTACGTGTTGTCGTCCAGCGTAGGATGGGTGCAGCGCGAGAATCCTTGGACAAGAACTCGAATATCAAGCGCGCGTAACCCATCGGGCCGGCGAACGCCGGCCTTCAACCGCTTGTCATTTCCGCGGGCCAACCATTCACTGCCCGCCGTAAATATTCCCCGCAATGCCGCCGGCCACGCCGCCGATGGCCGCGCCGGTCCAGCCGCTGCCGCCGGCGATGGCGGCGATGCCGGCGCCGGCCGCGGCGCCGATGGCCGCGCCCGACAGGGTGCCTTGCTGTTTGGAACTCATGTTGGTGCAGCCGGCCAGCGACACCATCGCCAGGCCGATGACGATCGAGCTAACTGTTTTCATGGCGGTCTCCTAGCGCGCGCGTTTCGTGCCGGGCACGACGATTTCGAACCAGAGCGTTTCGACCACCGGGCGGTCCATCCTTGTCGGGTTCGCCGCATACCAGTTGTCCAGGCTTTCACGCACCGAGTCCAGGGTCTGCGTCTGCAGTCCCTTGGCGAAGCGCGGGACCAGGCTCTGGGCGTCGGTGGGGGCGTGGCGCCGCTGGTAGGCCTGTTCCACCTGCAGCAGGTTGGCCATGCCCAGCAGGTAGGCTTTTTTCAGGTTGGGGTCGGACTGCGACCATTGCTGGCCGGTGAGGATGGGGGCTCCCTCGGAGGCGGCCGCGGCGCCGGTGGCGGGGGCCAGCAAGGCGAGGGCTAGAACTGCGGGACCGAACAGGTGTTTCACTTTCATCGCATCGCTCCTCAAGGGAACAGGGATAGAAAAACAACCTTCTGACGCCGTGCGCGCAGTTCGCTCGCGACGCAAGCGATATGCGGTATCGAAGAATTTATGCTTGAAAACTTGCTTGCGCAAGAGGGGGGACACATGGTTTAGTTGTACGGCATTGCGAGCGGCAGCGTCGGCAAGCATGGCGCCTCGAGACCGGCAGCGATGGCAGTCCAATCATCGGAGGAGGAGTCATGCGTACGTTCAATCGCAGGGCCGCTGCATTGCTGGCGGGCGGATTGGTGGCGGTGCTGGCGGGCTGTGCCGCGCCGGGAAGCAAGAAAGACACCATCGATATGGCCGGGCTGTCGCAGCCGGTGGAGATCGTGCGCGATCGCCACGGGGTCTCGCACATCTACGCGCAGAACCAGGCGGACCTGTTCTTCGCGCAGGGCTTCAGCGCCGCGCGCGACCGGCTGTGGCAGCTGGATCTTTGGCGCCGCCAGGGCGAGGGCAAGATGGCCGAACAGTTCGGCCCGCGCTTCATCGAGCAGGACCGCGCCGCGCGCCTGTTCCTGTTCCGCGGCGATATGCAGGCCGAATACGCCAGCTACCATCCGCAGGGCCAGGCGATCCTGACCGCGTTCGCGGCGGGCATCAACGCCTACGTCGACTGGGTCAAGGCGCATCCCGACCAGATGCCGCCGGAATTCAAGCTGACCGGCACCGAGCCTGGCTACTGGAGTCCGCAGACCTCGCTCATCCGCATCTACGGCCTGACGCGCAACCTCAACGAAGAAGTCAGAATGGCGCAGCGGGTGGCCGCGCTGGGCTTGAACACGGTCCAGGGCCTGAGTACTTTCGAGCCGCCGCTGGCGCTGCAGGTGCCGGCCGGGCTGGACGTGAAGCAGGTGGACAGCAAGGTGCTCGCCAATTACAGCCTGGCGCGCACCGGCCAGAAGTTCGTGGCGGCGGATTTTCCGCGCAGCCCGCTGGCCGAAGACCAGCGCGCGGCGCTGGCAAGCCGCCTGTCGGCGGGCATGATGGCCGCGCTGGACCCGGCGTTCGATCCCATGGCGACCCGCTACGAGAGCAACAACTGGACCATAGGCGGACAGCACACGGCCACCGGCAAGCCCATACTGGCGGGCGATCCGCACCGTTCGATCACGATGCCGTCGCTGCGCTACATGGTGCACCTGAACGCGCCGGGCTGGAACGTGATCGGCGCCGGCGAGCCGGCGCTGCCCGGCGTTTCCATGGGGCACAACGACCGCATCGCATTCGGGCTGACGATCTTCGCCTTCGGCGACGAGGAAGACCTCTACGTCTACGATACCAATCCGTCCAATCCCAATGAATACCGCTACCGCGGCGGCTGGGAGAAGATGCGCCAGGTGGAGGAGTCGATTCCGGTGCGCGGCCAGCCGGCGGCGACGCGGCAGCTGAAGTTCACGCGCCACGGTCCGGTGATTTATGAAGATCCGGTGCGGCGCAAGGCTTATGCGCTGCGCGCGGCCTATCTGGAATATCCGGGCACGGCCGCCTATCTGGCCAGCCTGCGGCTGAACCAGGCGCAGAACTGGAACGAGTTCGTGGCCGGCATGGAAAAGCACTACACGCCCAGCGAGAACATGGTGTACGCCGACGTGGACGGCAATATCGGCTGGTTCGGCGGCAGCATCGCGCCGATCCGTCCGCGCGCCGACTGGTCGGGCATGCTGCCCGTGCCCGGCAACGGCGACTTCGAATGGCGCGGCGTGCTGCCCGGCAGCGCGCTGCCGCGCGTCTACAACCCGCCCGAGGGCTACTTCGCCACGGCCAACGAGTTCAACCTGCCGGCCGACTACCGCTACCGGGACATGTCGGCGCGCACCTGGGCCGAACCCTACCGCGTGCAGCGCATCCGCGAAGTACTGGCCGACGGCAAGGGGCTGACGGTGCAGAACTCGCAGGCCCTGCAGTTCGACAACCTGTCGATTCCGGCGCGTACGCTGGCCGGCTACGCCAAGTCGCTGAACTCCGCCGATCCGCAGTTGAGCCGGGCCTTGAGCCTGCTGAAGGACTGGGACTACAAGACGGGCACCGACAGCCGCGCCGCCACGGTCTATGAGTTCTGGCTGCCCGAAGTGGTCAAGCGCGTGTCCGACCTGTATGTGCCCGCCGCGGGCCGCAGCGTCTTCGGCGAGCTGTCCACGCGCAAGACGCTGGAGAAGCTGGCCGCGCCGGACGCCGCCTTCGGCCAGCGGCCGGAGCAGGGCCGCGACGCGCTGCTGCTGGCCGCGCTGGGCGATGGCGTGCAGAAGCTGCAGGCCAAGCTCGGCTCGGACCCGGCCCAATGGCAATGGGGCAAGCTGCACCACATCCAGTTCGAGCACAGCCTGGCCGGCCTGCTGCCCGAGGCCACCGCCAAGGCCTACGGCACGCCGCGTTATCCGGTGGGCGGCGACAACGACACGGTGCATCGCGCCACGTTCCGCAAGTCGGACTTCCGCCAGATCAGCGGCGCCTCGTACCGCCAGGTGATCGACGTGTCCAACTGGGACAACTCGCGCGTGCAGAACGTGCCCGGCCAGTCCGCCGATCCGCGCAGCCCGTACTACCAGAACCTGCTCAAGGGCTGGGCCACCGGCGAGTACTTCCCCATGGCGTTCAGCCGCGCCAAGGTGGATAGCGAGCGGGCCGATACGCTGACGCTGCGGCCGGCGGGCAAGTAGGGGGGCGCTTGTCAGATTGACAAGGGTGCTTACGCACGGTTTCGTGCCTGAACCGTCGATGCCAGTTAAGGTCTGGATAGCAGCGCGCGCCGCCCGCCCGGCGGCGCGTTCAAGCTGAATCTCCGCGCGCAAAAGCGCGCGGAGGTTTTCGTACCTGGAGTCAGAAACGACCGATGCATTCGCCTTTCCACTTCACCGCAGCGCATAAGTCCCCGTCCCGAACATCCATGAGCTGGCTGCAGGAGCGCAAGCAGTTCGTCAAGGCGTTACTTTCCAATCCCGCGGCCATCGGCGCCGTGGCGCCGTCCGGCCCGGCCCTGGCCGCGGCCATCACCTCGGCCATTCCGCCCAATGCAGGCAAAGTGCTGGAGCTCGGCTGCGGCACCGGCGTGTTCACCCGGGAAATGCTGCGCCGGGGCGTGGACCCGGCGCGCATGGTGCTGGTGGAGCAGGACGCGGCCATGAGTTCCAGTCTGCGCATGCAGTTTCCCCAGGCCGCCGTGCTGCAGGTCTGCGCGCTGGAGCTGTCGCGCCATAGCCACCCCGAGCTGGAAGGCATAGGCGCGGCGATCTGCGGACTGCCATTGCGCAATATGAGCGGTGCGCTTCATCACCGGCTGCTGACCGCGGTGTTCGACGCCATGTCGGAGGGCGGCTCGATGCAGCTGTTCACCTACGGCATGCGTTGCCCGGTGTCGCCCGGCGTGCTGGACGCCTGCGGCCTGTCGGCCCGCAGGATCGGGTTCGTGCCGCTCAATCTGCCGCCGGCCTCGGTCTTCAGCCTGGCCAGACGGGCGTAGCCGGCGCGGATTTTGAAACTTTTGCCTTCAGCGCCGAGCGTCGGCGCCTAGCCGCGGCCGTACAAGGCGCCGCGCATTTCGGCCGACGCGCCGAGCCGCCTGGACAGTTCGTCGGCGCGCTCGAGTATCAGCGCCTCGAACCGGGCCGCGTCCACTGTCTTCAGGCGCTCGGACGGCCCGGCGATGGTGAGCGCGCCGACGAACATATCGTCCTGGCCGATCACCGGCACGGACCACGACGAGGTGTAGGGGTCGCGCGCGCCGCAGGAAAAGATGGGCAGGGCGGTGTCGCCGCGCTGCTGGATGCCTTGCGCCCAGATCGCGAACACCTGGCCGGTGGAGGACTTGTCGGGCGGCATCACGCTGCCGGCGATGACCTGGCTGTGCAGCCCTTCGTGCGGCTGATGGCGGAACAGGCATAGCCGCTGCCCCGGCTCGCCGCCCTCGACGTAATAGGCCGCGCTTTCTCCGGTATCGGCCGAGAGGTTTTCCAGTATGGGCATCACCACGGCCGACAGGTCGAAGCCGCGCTCGTACACCCGCGCCAGAAACAGCACGCGCGGCCCCAGCCCATAGCGCCCGTCGGCTTCGCGCACCACGTAGCCGCAGCGCGCCAGCGAATTGAGCAGGCGGAAGATCGTGGTCTTGTGCAGCGGCAGGCGCTGCGCGAAATCGGCCAGCGACAGGTGTTCGGCCCCGGGCCGGAAACAATCCAGCACGCTCAGCGCCCGTTCCACCGCCACCACGCCGTCGTTACTCATCGAGTACTCCGAGTATGTTGAATTTGCTGGTTGATTGTACTGGATACAACGGCATTTCATAAAAATACAATGAAGCCATTCCCAATCCGGAGAAAGAGATGGCGAGTTCGATGCTGGTGGTCACCGCGCACGTGGGCGACTTCGTCTGGCGTTGCGGCGGCGCGATGGCGCTGCATGCGCAGCGTGGCGTGGACGTGCACCTGGTGTGCCTGAGTTATGGCGAAAACGGCGAGTCCAATTCGGCGTGGGGGAATGACACCGCGCGCGGTGACGTGAAGGCGCAGCGCCGCGCCGAGGCCGAGGCAGCGGCCGACATCCTGGGCGTGAGTTCGCTGGATTTTCATGACCTGGGCGACTACCCGATGCCGGAATCGGCGGACTCCGTGCGCCGCATTTCCGAAACCCTGCGCCGTACGCGGGCGTCGGTGGTGCTGACGCATCCGGAGCACGATCCCTCCAATCTGGACCATTGCCGCACGTTCGAAATGACGCTGCGCGCGCGCATGCAGGCCATGGCGCCCGGGCATGGCGCCGACTTCGTGGTGCCGCCGCAGGTGCTGTGTTTCGAACCGCACCAGACCGAGCTTTGCGGCTTCAGGCCCAACGTGCTGCTGGATATCACGCAAGTGTGGGACCGCAAGTGGGCGGCCATGCAGGCCATGCCGACGCAGCGCAATCTGTGGGCCTATTACGAACGCGTGGCGCTGCAGCGCGGCGCGCAGGCCGGCCGCCGCGGCAAGACCGGGGGCGCGCGCTACGGCGAGGCCTTCCAGAGCATTTTCCCGGCCGTCGTGTCGGCCCTGATGGAGTGAACGTGATGTCCGATGTGTTTACCGAAGGTCTTTGCAGCACCTTGCTGGCCGACGTGGGCGCGCGCGCGATGCACGCGCCGATCAAGCCGCTGCGGGCGGGGTGGCTGTTGCGCGGCCGCGCGCTCACCGTGTCGGTGCCGGCCGGCGACAACCTGGCGATTCATGCCGCGCTGGCCGCCGCGCGGCCCGGCGACGTGCTGGTGGTCGACGCTCAGGGCTACGCGGACCGCGCCGTGATGGGCGGAATCATGTGCGCCCAGGCGGCGGCGGCCGGCCTCAGCGGCGTCGTGGTCGACGGCGCCATGCGCGACGCCGCCGAGCTGCGCGCCGGCGCGCTGCCGGTGTTCGCCGCGGCGCTGTCGCCGGCGGGGCCGACCAAGACCGGCGGCGGCAGCGTCGGCTGTCCGATCCGGTGCGGCGGCGTGGCCGTCAATCCGGGCGACTGGGTGCTGGGCGACGACGACGGCCTGGTCGTGTTCAGCCCCGACGAAAGCGAGGCCTTGATCGCCGCGGCGCTGGCCAAGGGCCGCGCCGAAGCGCTGCGCATGGCAGCCATCGCCCGCGGCGAACTCAGGCCGGTCTGGCTCGACGAGGCGTTGGCGCGCGCCACGCTGGACATCGCGCCGGCGCGCTAGTCGGGCCCCGCACAAGAAGATTCCCGCATTACCTACAGGAGGAAGACAATGTTGCTCAAACAAACGCTGGGCGCCATCGCCCTGGTCGCAGCGCTTGCGCCCATGTCCCAGGCCCAGGCCGAATATCCGGAACGTCCCATCCGCATGGTCGTGCCGTTCGCGGCCGGCGGCCCGGCCGACATGGTCGGGCGCGAATTCGCCAAACTGTTCGGCGACCGCCTCGGGCAGCCGGTGGTGGTGGTGAACGCCGGCGGCGGCCACGGCGTGCCGGCCCTGAACCAGGTGCTGGGCGCCGAAGCGGACGGCTATACGCTGCTGATGCCGGCCTCCGGCAACATGACGGTGCCGTCCAAGGCCATGCAAGGCAAGAACGTGTTGGAACTGCTGGCGCCGATCAGCCTGCTGACGGAGAGCCCGCACGTGCTGGTGGTCAACGCCAAGCTGCCGGTGGATTCGGTGCAGGGCCTGGTCGATTACGCCCGCGCCCATCCCGGCAAGGTCAATTTCGGCTCGGCGGGCGTGGGCGGCGTGGCCCACCTGGGCATGGAGCTTTTCAAGAGCAACGCCAAGATCGACGTGGTGCACGTGCCGTATCGGGGCACCTCGCAGGTGCTGACGGACCTGGCCTCGGGCCAGGTGCAGGCGCTGTTCAGCAGCATGCCTTCGCTCAAGCCCATGATCGACAAGGGTTCGATCAGGGCGCTGGCCATGAGCGCGCCCAGCAAGGGCGCCGACACGGCCACGCTGCCGCTGGTTTCGCAGACCGTGCCGGGCGTGTCGTACACGACCTGGTATGGCCTGTTCGCCAAGGCGGGCACGCCGCCCGAGGTGCTGGCGAAGCTGAACCAGGCCGTGATCGAAACGCTGAAGAATCCCGAGCTGAACCAGAAGTTCGAATCCCAGGGCGTGGAGTTCGTGTCCAGTTCGCCGCAAGGGCTGGCCGACATCGTGCGGCGCGACACGAAGCAATGGACGGCGCTGATCGAGCAGGCGGGCATCGAGATCGAATGAAGGCGCGCGCCTGGCCGGGCGCGTATAGTGGCAGCATGAAGATCCGTCATTCAGCCCTCAAGCCAGTTCTTGCCGCGCTCGCCTGCGCGGCGGTCGCCGCCTGCGCCGATAGTCCGCCCCGGCAAACGGATATGGACTATCGGAGCCGGCCGCCTTCGGCCGCGCACGGAAGCCAGAGCGCGCCGGGCCAGCGCCTGACCATCCAGTCCGGCGAAGGCGAAAAACTGAATCTTCCCTGGTTCATCCAGGACACCCAGGACTGGATCAACAGCAACTGAACCGGCCGCTCAGCGCGAGCCGGGCCTGGCCAGCGCCAGGCCGGGATGGGGCGCCCGCGCGCACAGGATCGAGCCGGACACCGATTCGGTGCAGAACAGCTTGCGGCGGTCATCCATGCCGAATGCGATGTTGGTGGTGGACGCGCCCGCCGGACTGCGCCACACGATGAGCGGTTCGGCGCGGTGGTTGAGCAGCCAGACATACCCCAGGCCGGGATTGCAGACCAGCAGATTGCCTGCCTCGTCCACCGCCAGGCCGTCCGGCCCGCTGGGGCCGTACGAGGTGAAGAACTGGCTTGCCTTGCTGACGCTGCCGTCGGCCATCAGCGGCACGCGCCACACGCAGTTGCCGCGCGTGACTGCCAGGTACAGCACCTTGCCGTCGGGCGACAGCGCCACGCCGTTGGGGCTGGGCACGTTGTCCAGCAGGCAGTCCAGGCCGCCATCGGGGCGCAGGCGGTACAGCCGGCCGGTGGGGTCGTGCAGGCCGCTCTGGCCCTGGTCGGTGAAGTACAGATTGCCCCGGGCGTCGAAGATCAGGTCGTTCACGCCCTTGAAGCGCTCGCTGTTGCGGCGCGCCAGATAGGGCGCGACCTGGCCGCTCGCGATGTCCAGCGTCATCAGGCCATTCTTGTAGTCGGTGATCAGCAGGCGGCCGTCGTCCAGGAACTTCATGCCGTTGGGCTCGCCGTCGTACTCGGCCACGAGCGACCACTCGCGGTCCGGCCCGATACGGAACACGCGGCCCCACGGAATGTCGGCCACATACAGATTGCCGTGACGGTCGAACACGGGGCCTTCCAGAAAGGAGTCGACGGGCGCGCCGCCGCGGTTGGCGTCCGCCCAGTCGCTGCGTTCGGGACGGCGCCAGCGCTCGGGCATGGACGTCCAGACTTCGAATTGCGCCAACTCGGGCGCTTGCGCGTAAAACATGGCGTCTCCCCGGGGCCTACTTGGCGGCGTAGCCGATGCTGCGCGCCACCTGGCCCCACATCGCGTTGCTGTCGGCCAGGATGCGGCCGAACTCGGCGGCGTCGACCGCGCGCGGTTCGGCGCCCATCTTGGTCGCGAAGGTCTGCATTTCTTCCGAGGCCATGGCCTTGGCGACCTCGCGCTGCAGGCGTTCGGTGACCTCGGGCGGCGTGCCCTCGGGCGCCCACAGGCCGGTCCAGTTGACCACGCCGAAATCCTTCACGCCGGCTTCCGAAAAGGTCGGCACCTCGGGCAGCACGGCCAGCCGCTGCGCGCCGCTGACGGCCAGCAGCCGCAATTGTCCGCCTTGCACCGGGCCCATGACGCCGGTGGTGGAGGCGAACTGGAAGTCGATCACTTTGCCCAGCACCGCCTGGGTGGCTTCGGCCGCGCCCTTGAAAGGCACGTGCATGAACTTTACGCCGGTCGCCAGCGCCAGGCCTTCGGCGGCGAAGTGCGGCGTGGTGCCCGGGCCGCCCGAGCCATAGGTGACCGTGTCGGGCTTGGCGCGCGCCTGCGCGATGAGGTCATCGAGCTTGCGGTACGGGCTGTCGGCCGATACCGCCAGCGCCATCGGCGCGAACACGAAAGCCGAGATCGGCTGCAGGTCTTTGGCGGGATCGAAGGGCAGCTGCTTGAAGATATGGGGCAGCAGCGAGTAGGTCGTGTCGTTGGCCAGCAGCGTGTAGCCGTCCGGCGCGGCGCGGGCCACCTGGCTCACGCCGATGGTGCCGGTGGCGCCGGGCTTGTTCTCCACGATGAAGCTCTGGCCGGTCTGCGTCGACAGCATCTGCGCCATCTTGCGCGTGGCCACGTCGACCGCGCCGCCGGGGCCGTAGGGCACCACCACCCGCACCGGGCGGCTGGGCCAGGCGTCGGCGGCTTGCGCCGCCCCGCAGGCCAGGAGCGGCAGGGCGGCGGCAAGCATGAATGCGCGGGCTTGGATACGGTAGGTCATTTGTCTTCCTCCTGTTTTTCGTCGTGCGTCAGGCACGCGGGCGGGCCAGCACGTCCAGCGCGTTGCGCGCGGCGGCCACGCCCATGTTGACGTAGGCCGCGCTGGTCACGCCGCCGATGTGCGGGCTGAGAATGATGCGGGGTTCCTGCTGGAACGGATGGCCGGGCGCCATGGGTTCGACCGCGAAGCTGTCCAGGCCGGCGGCTCGGACGTGGCCCGAGCGCACCGCCTGCAGCAGCGCGTCCTCGTCGACCAGGCCGCCGCGCGCGGTGTTCACCAGGATCACGCCGGGCCGGCACTGGGCCAGCGTCTGCGCATTGACCATGCCGCGGTTCTCGTCGGTGAGCGGGCAATGCAGCGACACCACGTCGGATTCGCGCCAGATCGTGTCCAGCGGCACGCTTGCGAGGTAGTCCGGCAGGTTCGCGGCGTAGGGGTCGAAGCCGATCACGCGCATGCCCAGCCCGTGCGCCATGGCCGCCATGCGCCGGCCGATGGCGCCCAGGCCGACCAGGCCGATGGTCTTGCCGCCCAGCTCCAGGCTTTTGTGGGTGGACTTGTCCCAGTGGCCCGCGCGCATGCGCTGGTCCAGCCCCACGACGGACTTGGCGCAGGCCAGCAGCAGCGCCAGCGCCTGTTCGGCCACGGCGGCGGCGTTCACGCCCACCGCCGCGACGACCTCGATGCCGCGCTGGGCGGCGGCCACCTTGTCGATGGTGTCCGTGCCGCTGCCGTGCTTGGAAATCACCCGCAGCGCCGGGGCCGCGTCCATCGCGGCCGCGCCCACGCGGTTGTAGCGCACGATGATGGCCACCGGATTGTGCTCGTGGCACAGTGCGACGATGCCTTCTTCGGTGGGAGTCTGGCCGGCGTAGACCAGTTCGAAATCCTGCAGCAGCGCCTGCGCCTCGGGCGCCAGGTCGGCCGCGGTCACGACGATGGCGGGCTTGCCCGCAGCGGCGGCGCTCACAGCGATTCTCCTTCCTTCAGGACGCCGGCGGCGCGCAGCGCGGCGGCGAGCCACTTGGCTTCGGTGTCGCCGGCCTGGATCGCGGCGATGCGCGCGGCTTCGTCGCGCACCTTCTTCTCGGCCGCGGGCAGCAGGCCTTCGATCTTTTCGCGTTCGACCACCACCACGCCGTCGGCGTCGCCGATGATGAAGTCGCCCGGATTGACCGTCACGCCGCCCACCGAGACGGGATGGCCGATGCGGCCGGGCACGTTCTTGGTGGGGCCGTTGGGATTGGCGCCGGCGGCGAACACCGGGTAGTCCATTTCAATGATTTCCGCCGTGTCGCGCGCGGCGCCGTCCATCACCACGCCGGCGATGCCCAGCTTGCGGCAGGCGTTCATCATGATGGTGCCCATCAGCGCCGAGCTGAGATCGCCCTTGCCGTCGATCACCAGCACGTCGCCCGGCCGTGCCAGGGACATCGCCGCGTGGATCATGAGGTTGTCGCCGGGGCGGACCTCCACGGTCAGCGCCGTGCCGGCCAGTTTCATGCCGGGATGCAGCGGGCGGATGCGGCCGTTGAGCGCGCCGCGGCGGCCGGCCACGTCGGCGAGGATGGCGGGTTGCAGCTGCGCGGCGCGGCGCACGATCTCGGCGTCGACGCGCGGGAAGTCCTTGATGATGTCCTGATTGGCCATGAGTGTTCCTGTAGAGAGTAGAGAATCGGGGCGGGGATCAGGCCGGCTTGATGCCGGCCTCGCGGATGACCTTGCCCCATTTGTCGAAGTCAGCCTTGCGGATCTGGTCCAGGGCCTGCGGCGTGCCGCCGGCCAGCGTGATGCCGAGCTGCCCGGCCAGTTCGACCAGCGCGGGGCTTTGCAGCGCGCGGCCGATACCGGCGTTGAGCCGGGCGATCGCCTCGGCGGGCGTGGCGGCCGGCGCGAACACCGCCTGCCACTGCTCCACCACGAAATCGTCGTAGCCCGCCTCGGCCATCGTGGGCACGCCGGGCAGGGCGGGCAGCCGTTGCGCCGAGGTGGCGGCAAGCGCGCGCAGCGCGCCGGTCTGCACGTGCGGCAGCGCAGCCGCCGCCGGAATGAAGGCGAACTGGACCTGGCCGGCCAGCGTGTCCTGCAGCGCCGGGGTGTCGCCCTTGTAGGGCACGTGCAGGAAGCGCGCGCCGCTTTTCTGCTGCAGCAGCTCGCCCTGCATGTGCAGGATGGTGCCCGTGCCCCCGGAGGCATAGGCCAGGCTTTCCGGGGCCTTGGTCCCGGCCGCGACCAGTTCGGCCACGCTTGCGTAGGGCTGCGCCTTGCCGACCACCAGCAGATGCGGGATCGTTCCTATGAGGATGACGGGCGCGAAATCGGCGATGGGGTCGTAGGTGAGCTTGCCCAGCACGTGCGGCGCGATCGCCTGCGGACCGATGGACGTGCCCAGCAGCGTCAGGCCGTCGGGGTCGGCCCGGGCCACGCGGGCCGCGCCGATGGTGCCGGTGGCGCCGGGGCGGTTGTCCACGATCACGCGCGTGGACAACAGCGCGTCGAGCTGCTGCGCGATGGCGCGGCCCAGCACGTCGGTGCTGCCGCCGGCCGGGTAGGGCACCACCCAGGTGATGGTCTTGCCGGCCGGCCATGGCTGCGCGGCGCGCGCGCCGAAGGCGGCGCCGGCGGCCAGCGCCGCGCCGGTCACCAGAAAGCGGCGCCGGGCAGGGGAGAGGGGGGCATGCATGGGAAGTCTCCGTGATGTCTGGGTCATGCCGGGAAGCCGTAAAGGGCTGCCGGGTTGTGCACCAGGACCTGGCGCAGCCGGGCGCCGCCGGTCCAGTCGGCCAGCCGGTCGAGCTGGCGCGCGTCGTCCGGCATGGGTTGCATGCCGGCAGAGGCCGACGCGTGGGGCCAGTCGCTGCCCCACACGACGCGTTCGGGATTGGCGTCCAGGTAGCCGCGCGCCAGCGCATCGAGCGCAGTGTCCTCGACGCAGCGCCGCGGGCTGACGATGTAGCCGCCCGACAGCTTGATCCAGGCGCGGCCGCGTTCGAGCAGGCGCAGCACCAGCGCATGGGCCGGGTGCGCGCCGGCCTGTTGCGGACCGATGCGCGCCATGTGGTCGAACACGATGGGCGCGGGCAGCGCCGACAGCAGCGGCGCCAGCGCCGCCAACCGGTCGGGCGGCATCAGCAGCTGCACATGCCAGCCCAGCGGCGCGACGCGCGCGGCCAGCGGCAGGATCTGGTCGGCGCGGCTGGTCACGCCCAGGGAAAGATTGAGCCGGATGCCGCGCACGCCGGCCTCGTGCAGGGCCTGGAGCTGCGCATCGCTTTCGCTGCCGTCGATCACCGCCACGCCGCGCGCCTGTTCGCCCAGCAGCGCCAGCCCGTCCAGCATGGCGCGGTTGTCGGCGCCGTAGGTCGACGGCGTCACCAGCACGGCGCGCTGCATGCCCAGCCTGGCCTGGATGTCGCGATACTGCGCCATCGACGCGTCCGGCGGCGACAGCGTTGCGCCGGGCACGGCCGGGTAGCGGGCGTCATAGGCGTGGATGTGGCAATCGCAGGCGCCGGGCGGGGCGGCCGTGGCCGGCCGCGCCTGGCCGCTGGAGGACGGATAGCGAGGCAGCATGGCCGCTTACTCGACCTTGGCGCCCGAGTCCTTGACGATCTTGCCCCAGCGGATGCGGTCGTCGTGGATCAGCTTGGAGAACTCCTCGGGCGTGCTGCTGAGCACGCGCGCGCCTTGTTCCCGGTACTTGGCGCCCAGGTCCGGGGCCTGCAGCGCCTTGTTGAATTCGGCGTTCAGGCGCTGCACGATGTCCTTGGGGGTGCCGGCCGGCGCGGCCAGGCCGAACCAGGTCACGGCTTCGAAGCCGGGAAAGCCGCGTTCGGCGATGGTGGGCACGTCCGGCATATCGGGCACGCGCTGCGCCGACGTCACCGCCAGCGCCCGCATCTTGCCGTTGCGCACGTGGCCGATCAGCGTGGGCACCGACGACAGATACATGTCGATCTGGCCGCCGATCAGGTCGTTGGAGGCCTGGGCCGCGCCCTTGTACGGAATGTGCGTGAGCTGGATGCCGGCGGCGTTCTGCAATTGCACCGCGGCCAGGTGCGCCACGGTGCCGTTGCCCGAACTGGCGAAGTTCAGCGAGCCAGGCTTGGCCTTGGCCGCCGCGATCATGTCGTCGAAGGACTTCAGCGGCGAATTGGCTGGTACCACGATCACCAGCGGCGCGTCGGCGACCAGGCCGATGGCGGTGAGATCCTTTTCCGGGTCGTAGGGCAGCTTGGCGTAAAGCGTGGGATTGATCGCCAGGTTGCTGGTCTGGCCCAGCACCAGCGAATAGCCGTCCGGCGCCGACTTGGCAACCGCGTCCACGCCGATATTGCCGCCCGAGCCGGGGCGGTTCTCGGTCACGATGTTCCAGCCCGTATTGCCGGCCACCTTGATCGCGGCTTCGCGCGCCAGCACGTCGGTGCCGCCGCCGGGCGGGAACGGGACGATCAGGCGGATGGGCTTGTTGGGATAGTCCTGGGCCGCGCTCAGGCTGCTTACGCACGCCAGGGCCAATGCGGACAGGACGCGAGCGATCTGCTTCATGATTAGTCTCCGATCTTGTTTTAGGTGCTGCATTGTGGATCGGTGTTCCGGACAATACAATGCAAGTCCGTACAGTGAAACGTGTTGCGTAGAATGAAAAGCGAACAGACCCCCGATACAGACGACTCTCCGGCCGAGGAAGGCGTGGTGGCGGTGCGCCGCGCGATGAGCATCCTGGAGGCGTTCGGCGTGGACGACACGCACCTGACGCTGGCCGAACTGAGCCGGCGCACCGGCTGCCATCGCTCCACCGTGCTGCGCCTGGCGCGCACGCTGGCGATGGACGACTACCTGGCCCAGCGCCCGGACGGCACCTGGCGGCTGGCGCGCGCCGCCGGCTGGCTGGGCGCGTGCTACCAGGCCACCTTCAACATCGTGGAAGTGGTGCAGCCGGTGCTGCGCGAGCTGTCGGCGGCCACCGGAGAAAGCGCGACGTTCTACGTGCGCGAGGGCAAGCAGCGCATCTGCATGGCGCGCGTGGAAGGCCCGAAGTCGATCCGCCACCACGTGCGCGTCGGCGCCGCGCTGCCGCTGGAACTGGGCAGCCCGGGCCGCGTCCTGCTAGCGTTTTCCGGAGAGCCGGGCGAGCCTTATGAATCCGTGCGCCGCGCAGGCTACATGCTTTCCCTGGGTGAACGCGACGCCGAGGTATCCAGCATTTCAGCGCCGGTCTATGGCATCAACTGGACCTTGCAGGGCGCGATCTGCATTTCGGGACCGATTTCGCGGCTGACGGAAGCGGTGCTGCTGGAACACAAAGAAGCGATTCTGGCGGCGGCCAGCAGGCTGTCCAGGTCGATGATGGGTGTGCGCCAGGGGCTGGGGCGGTGAGGAGGGGGCCGCGTCTCATTGCTACATTACGGCGACAAGTAGTTCAGATCGGAGCCGATAAAGCCAAGTGCCATATGCGCATAATGTGTATTATGTAAAGTACGAATTATGCGATTCCGTGCTACTGCCGCTGCATCGCAGCCAAAATAATTCGATAATCGTTGTATGATCGAATCATGAACGAAGATCAAGCCATCTCCGCCCTGAGCGCCCTTGCCCATCCCCAACGCTTGCGGACCTTTCGCGCGCTGGTCGTGGCCGGCGTGCCCGGGCTCATGCCCAGCGTGCTGGCCGAACAACTCGGCGTCGCGCGCAACACGCTGTCCTTCCATCTGAAGGAACTGGCCCACGCCGGCCTGGTCAGCGTCGAGCAGCAAGGACGCAATCTGATCTATCGCGCCGATTTTTCGCGGATGAGCGGATTGCTTGGCTACCTCACGGAGCATTGCTGCCAAGGTGCTCCCTGCGAGGCGTCCGAATCCGGCGTCTGCACGACTTGTTGAACATCCACTCGCTCCTGCCAGGAATTTTCATGTCGCATTCCCCTTTCAACGTACTTTTTCTTTGCACCGGCAATTCCGCGCGCTCGATCCTGGCAGAAGGCCTGCTCAACGGCCTGGGCGCCGACCGCTTTCGGGCGTACTCCGCGGGCAGCACGCCCAAGGGCGAAGTGCATCCGCTGGCCCTCGCCACGCTCGTATCCTATGCGCTGCCGGCGGACGGCTACCGCAGCAAGAGCTGGGACGAGTTTGCCGGTTCCGAGGCCCCGAAAATGGATTTCATCATCACGGTATGCGATAACGCGGCTGGTGAAGCCTGCCCGGTATGGCCGGGCCATCCGATGACGGCGCATTGGGGCATACCGGACCCCGCGGCGCACGAGGGAAGCGAGCAAGAGCGCCTGAAGGCGTTCCATGACGCGGCGCGCATGCTCAAGCGCCGTATCGAACTCTTCCTGTCCTTGCCGCTCGAACGTCTGGACGCCCTATCGCTTCAGGCCGAGCTGCGCGGTATCGGCCAGTCCGGGGAGTAAGCCGATGTCGTCCAGTACGCAGGCCGTGGCCGTTGCCGGTCGGCGCCCCGCCATGAATCTGTTCGAGCGCTATCTCACGCTGTGGGTATTTCTCTGCATTGTGCTGGGCGTGGCGCTGGGCCGGCTCATGCCGGCCTTGTTCCAGGCCGTGGGGCGCTGGGAAATCGCCCAGGTCAATCTGCCCGTGGGCATCCTGATCTGGGTGATGATCATTCCGATGCTGCTCAAGGTTGATTTTGGGGCGCTGGGCCAGGTCAGGCAGCACTGGCGCGGCATTGGTGTGACGCTGTTCATCAACTGGGCCGTCAAGCCATTCTCGATGGCCGTGCTGGGCTGGTTGTTCATTCGCCAGATCTTTGCGCCGTGGCTGCCCGCCGATCAGCTCGATAGCTACATTGCGGGCCTGATTCTGCTGGCTGCCGCGCCGTGCACCGCCATGGTGTTCGTCTGGAGCCGCCTGACCGGCGGCGATCCGGTGTTCACGCTGTCACAGGTGGCGCTGAACGACACGATCATGGTGTTCGCGTTCGCGCCCGTGGTCGGGCTGCTGCTGGGCCTGTCGGCCATTACCGTGCCCTGGGATACTTTGCTGGTGTCCGTGGGCTTGTACATCGTGATTCCGGTGGTTCTCGCCCAACTCTGGCGCCGCGCGCTGCTGCGCCGCGGCCAGGCGGCGTTCGAGGCGGCGCTCGATCGGATCGGGCCGTTTTCGATGGCGGCGCTGCTGCTGACGCTGGTGCTGTTGTTCGCGTTCCAGGGCGAAGCCATCATGGGCCAGCCCCTGGTGATCGCTATGCTGGCGGTACCTATTCTGATCCAGGTGCTTTTCAATTCGGGACTGGCGTACTGGCTCAACCGCCGCGTCGGCGAAAAGCACAACATTGCGTGCCCATCCGCTTTGATCGGCGCATCCAATTTCTTTGAACTCGCGGTCGCCGCCGCGATCAGCCTGTTCGGCTTCCAGTCCGGCGCCGCGCTGGCGACGGTGGTGGGCGTGCTCATCGAGGTGCCCGTCATGCTGCTCGTGGTGCGGGTCGTCAATCGGAGCAAAGGCTGGTATGACGCGGGCGTTCGGCGGATCTGACATCAACAGAGGTATTTCATGAGTTTCACCACCGCCGACCCCCTGGCCGGTTTGCCCAACATCGATCCCGCGCTGTTCCAGCGGCCGGACCCGGCCGGACTTTTCCCGGCCGCCCGGGCCACGCACGCGCCGCGCTTTCTGCTGCTGTATGGCTCGCTGCGAGAGCGTTCCTACAGCCGCCTGGTGGCCGAGGAAGCCGCGCGGCTGCTGCAGGCGCTGGGAGGCGAAACCCGGGTGTTCAACCCATCCGGCCTGCCGCTGGTCGACGACGCCGGCGAGGACCATCCCAAGGTCCGGGAGCTGCATGAGCTGGTCCAGTGGGCCGAAGGCATGGTGTGGAGTTCGCCGGAGCGCCACGGCGCGATGACGGGGTTGATGAAGACGCAGATCGACTGGATTCCGCTGTCGGTGGGCGCCGTGCGCCCGACCCAGGGCAAGACCTTGGCGGTCATGCAGGTGTCGGGCGGATCGCAGTCGTTTAATGCGGTGAATCAGATGCGGGTGCTGGGGCGCTGGATGCGCATGCTGACCATTCCGAACCAGTCCTCGGTGGCCAAGGCCTACCAGGAGTTCGACGACGCAGGGCGCATGAAGCCCTCCCCTTACTACGACCGTATCGTCGACGTGGTCGAGGAGTTGATGAAGTTCACTCTGCTCACCCGCGATGTCGCGCCCTATCTCGTGGACCGCTACAGCGAACGCAAGGAAACCGCGATCGCCCTGTCGAAGCGGATGAAGCAGGGTTCCATCTAGGTTCCGCGGGCCTCATTCCGGCATGAGGTAGTACGCGAGCATGGATACGACAACGCTGAAAGGCCTGCGCCCACACCCTTGCTTTATAGTGAATTTAGTGAAATTATCAGGAATCAATAATTTCCCTAATTTCTATAAACATGGACCCTGTCCGCAACCCCTATGCGCCTGGCGCCGGCAGCCCTCCCCCTGAACTGGCCGGCCGCGACGATGTTCGTGAAAAGGTACGCATTTGCCTGGCGCGGCTGCGCCTGGGCCGGCCCGCCAAAAGCGTATTGCTGCTCGGCCTGCGGGGCGTCGGGAAAACGGTGCTGCTGGATCAGATGCGTAACGACGCGGAGGCCTCGGGCGCCCAGACCGTCCGTATCGAAGCGCCGGAGCACAAATCCCTGCCTGCCCTTTTGGCGCCTCAGCTTCGCCTGGCGTTGCTGCGGCTGAGCCGGATGGACGCGGCCAAGGAGTTCGCGGTGCGGGGATTGCGCGCATTGGCGGGTTTTGCGGGCAAGCTCAAGGTCGTGTTCGGAGATATCGAGGTGGGCATCGATTACGATGCCGAGCCCGGCCTTGCCGACAATGGCGACCTGGAGGGCGATCTTTCGGCCCTGCTGGAGCAGGTTGGCCACGCTGCCAGGGCCGCGGACACGGTGGCGGTGCTATTCATCGATGAACTCCAGTATGTGGAGTCGGACCAGCTTGCCGCATTGATTTCGGCGCTGCATCGATGCGCCCAGCAGAAGCTGCCGGTCACTGTGGTGGGCGCAGGGCTGCCGCAATTGCGCGGCCGAATGGGTGAGGCGAAATCCTATGCCGAACGGTTGTTCGATTTTTCGGAGATCGGCGCATTGAGTCAGGAAGACGCCAAGTTGGCCATCACCGTGCCCGCAAACGAGGAAGGCGTCGTGGTCGAGCCGGCAGCGGTGGATCTGATCGTCGCGCAAACCCAGGGCTACCCTTACTTCCTGCAGGAGTGGGGAAAATGCGCCTGGGACGTCGCCGATGCGAGCCCGATAACGGCCGACGATGTCGCGACGGCTTCGCGTGAAGCCGTCGCGGCATTGGACGAGAGTTTCTTTCGGGTTCGCTTCGATCGGCTTACACAGTCGGAAAAGAAGTACCTGCGCGGTATGGCGGAGCTCGGCCCGGGTCCGCACCGCTCGGGCGATATCGCCCAGCAGCTCGGCCGGACCGTCGCGTCCTTCGGGCCGGTGCGCGGCGCCCTGATCGCGAAGGGCATGATCTGGAGTCCTACACATGGCGATACGGCTTTTACCGTTCCGCTTTTCGATGACTTCATGAAGCGCATCATGCCCGGCGATGCGTGGCGAGCTACGTGACGTCCGGCGCCGCCCCGCAACGCTCCCCCTACTGCGCCACCGCCTCCCAGCCGCCCTGCGCCGCGGCGGTGCGCTTCAGTTCGCTTTCGGTCACTGCGCGCCCGTAGTCCCGCTCCCGGACCTTGCCGTCAGGCCCGATGGCGAAACTGTGCAGGCCCGAGCTGCCGTGGCCGGCGGGCCATGCGACGAAGGAGCAGCCCGAGGCGTCCGCGGTCGGCAGGTAGGCGTAGCGATAGCCGTGCAAGGCGGCGTCGGCAGGCACGTCCGGGCCCATCACCAGCGCGTCGTCGTCCAGCGGGCTGGCGGCCGAGGCCAAGGCGGCGTCCCAGTACAGGCCGTCCTGCCGGCCCTGCGTGCTGACGATGCGCTGCGCCGGCTGGCCGTTGCCGGCCGTTTTGCGGTAGCTGTCCTGGGCGGCGCAGAGCCGTCGCAGGGTGTCGATGGCGGCTTCTTCGTTGCGGGCGATGCGGCGGTGCTGCATTTCCTGCACGCCGGCACGCAGGTCGAAACGCCAGCCGTTGTTTTGCTTGACCAGCGGCGCGGGGAACGACCAATCGTGTTCGCCGACCACGAATTCGGCGGTGGCGGGGCTGGTGTCGACGATCTTGTGCTGCCTGGACCAGGCCGCGAGGAAGGCGTAGATATCGTCGCGGTCGATGCTGTCGCGCGGGACGAAGCGGCGGAAGTCGCTGCCCAGCACCTGCCTGAGGCCGTCGTCGTCGCCGGTCGCCACGGCCTGCACCAGGGCGTCGGCGGCCGCCTGCGGCGTGGCGAAGGCCGCCTGGGCCGCGTGGCCCTGAGTGGCCGCCAGGGCCAGGATGGCCGCCGCTGCGAGGCGGCCCAGAGTGTGTTGTGCGGTGTTCATCGTCTTCCATGCCCCCTTTCGATATGTGCGCCGCCCGAGCGTCCGGCCCGGCCCGAGGAGTGCGCGCCGGCGCCGGGCGCGGCCCGGCGTGCGCCGGAGTGCGCCGCCGGCCTGTCATTGCCGCGGGCGCTGGCGTGGCGCGTGGGCGCCGGGCGGTCCACGCCGCGCAGCGCATTGTCGCGGTTGGCGCTGCGCGAGCGTTCGATGGCCGCGTTGCGCGCGTCGTTGCGTTGCCGCGGCGCGTTGTGCGCGGCGGGCCGCGCGGCTTCGGGCCGATGCTGCGCGGCCCGCGCCCCTGCCCCTGCCCCTGCCCTTGCGCCGTCGGCCGCGGGCCGGCGGTCGTGCATGACCTGTTGGGCGTGATCGCGGCGCGCCTGGTCGGCCGACGGACGGTGCGCGGTGGCGCCGACGCGGCGCTGGGCGTCGTAGCGCTGGCGGGTCGCGGAGTTGCGATAAGGCGTGGCGCCGCGCCGCGCGGGGTCGTGGTTCCAGGTCACGTTGTTGCTGCGCGCGTCCAGCCGGCGGTTGACGTTGATGTGGTTGTAGCGGTTGACGTCGATGTCCACGTCGTTGTGGCCCCAGTCGAAGCCGCCCCACAGCGAGTCGGTGATGGCGATGCCGGCGCCGAAGGCCAGCCCGCTGACCATGGCCGAGGCGAACATGGACCCGGGCGGCGGCGGGTAGTAGGCCGGCGGGTACGAGGGATAGGGCCAGGTGCCGTAGGCGGTGGCGGGGTTGTAGGACGGCACGTAGACCACATCGGGAGACGCGGGCTCGATGGTCACGACGGTGGCGCCGCCTTCGGTCTGGGTGGAGACCTTCTGCTGCGCGTCGCTGTTGAGCGTGCCGGCGGCCTGGGCCTGGGCCCGCAGGCGCTGGACCGAGGACATGACGTCCTCGGGCTGGTCCAGGAAGGCGTCGCCGACGTTGCGCACCCAGTCGGGCTGGCGGCCCATCATGTCCAGCACCGAGGGAAAGGCCGCCAGCGACATGACGCTGGGGTCCCAGGGCTGGTCCTGCACCGCCTTGACGGCGGCGTCGCCGCTCAGGCTGGTGTGTCCGGCCGACCAGGCCGCGGCCGCCGCGACGTCGTCGGGATAGGTCGACGCCATCAGCAGCTGCGACAGCAGCGCGTCCGGATAGAGCGCCACCGGCGCCAGCATCTGGTCGAGCTGTTCCTTGCCGAATGACGATTGCGCATGGGCCGCCGTGCTTGCGCACAGCAGCGCCAATGTGATGAAGAAATGCCGTAATAGCCGTCTCATGGACCTCTCCAACTGGGACACCCGGATACCGCCGCAAGCCCCCCTCGGGCGTTGCCGGACCGGGAAATGCTCTGGGCGCGCCAGAGCGCTCAAGGTTTTCGGTGCATGGCCTCCTACAGAAGCGTGAAGAGAAGTTTGGAAAGCGTGCTCTTCAAGGGCCACTGCGTGGCGACCAGTAGCAGCAAGGGCAGCGCCGCGGGCAGCGCGATCCTGAGCAGAATGGATTTGCTGATCACCGCCGGCCGCATGGCCGCCACGGATTGGTACATGGCCTGCACGTCCGCGACCGGGCCGAGCTCGGGCGCGTCGAGTATGGGCTGTTCCGCGATCTGCGCCTTGTGTATCCAGCGGGCGTCGACCAGCCTGCCGTGCTCGCTCAGCAAGGCGCCGTAGTCCAGCAGCGCCTGGCGCTTGGCGTGCGCCAGCATCGAAGAGAACACCAGCAGCGGCGCCAGTCCGATCAGTATCAGCACCAGCAGCAAGGTGGCGACCTGCACGTACAGCGTCGGGACGGCCACGCCGTGATAGAACACGGTGTGCGCCCACGCGCCGGCGACCACGGCCGACACCGAGAACAGGAACGGCGCATAGACCATGGGCAGCCGGTCCAGGAAGCCCAGCCCGCCCATGCGGTCGGGATGCATCACCACCAGCTTCAGCGGCAGGCGCGCGATGCGCAGCAGCAGGATGCCGACCAGCGTCAGCCGCCACACCCAGGCCAGCAGCAGCACGGAGAACAGCGGCCGCGTCACCAGCAGAAACCACCAGGCGCCGAACGCCATGCGTTCGCCGTCGGCCGGCGTCCAGCGCAGCTCGTCCGGATTGGGCGATACCAGGAAGGCGGCCGTCCAGGCGGCGGCCAGCACGCCGATCACGAGCCACGGCGATACCCGCCGCTTGAGCCGGATGACGTCTTCGACGATGCCGTCGAAACGCGCGGCCAGCGCGTCGTCCACCAGCCCGGAGCGCTTGAATTCGCGCAGGCAGATGAGCAGGTTCTTCTGCGCGACGGCCTCGGCCAGCACCAGCAGCGGGATGGCGACCAGGCACCGGATGTGGATGCCGAAATGGCCCAGCAGGGATTCGGTGGCCTGCGCGTCGGCCGGCCCGCTCAGCCAGGATGCGACCACCAGCGGCAGCCACGCCACCAGGGCGTAGATGAGCGCGCGCCGCTTGATGCCGCCGCCGCGGGGCGCAAGGCCGATGCGGCTTTCCAGGCGCGACAGCGCGTCGCCCTGGACCAGGAGAAACGGCTCGTCGGTCGGCCGCTTGGGGACATCCGCATTCATGGTGCACCTCGGTCGGGGTTGGTATGGCGTTGACGTTCGAGCGCGCTTGACGGTTGGCGCGTTTGGCCGGACACTCGCCGCGTTGCTGGGAAGTTCAATGGGTTTTCCGATCTCACGCTTATTGGAGAGGCCTCATGTCCTGGACTCAGATCGCGGTCGATTTTTTCGTTCATCTGGCGCCCTTCACGCGTTTCGTCCTGTGGCTGTTGTTCTTCCTGCTGCTGCCCCTCATCTGCGAGCGCTGCCGCATTCCGGGCGTGCTGGGATTCCTGGTGGTGGGTTTTCTGCTGGGGCCGGCCGGCTTCAATCTGCTGCAGCCCGAGATGCCGATCGCCGAACTCGCTTCCGAGCTGGGCGTGGCGCTGCTGCTGTTTTTCATCGGCTACGAAATCGATTTCGCCCTGCTCAAGCGCGCCCGGGTCCAGGTGCTGGTGTTCGGCGTGCTCACCTTCGGCGGCGCCTTCGCGCTGGGATTCGGCGTGGCGCGGGCCTGCGGCTACGGCGCCAACGCGTCGCTGCTCATCGGCTCGCTGATCGCCTCGCACACGCTGCTGGCCTACCCCGTCGTCAAGCAGTTCGGGCTGACCCAGCGCGTCAGCGTCACGGTGGCCTCGGGCGCCACGGTGATCACCGACGTGGCGGCCATGCTGGTGCTGGCGGTCTGTCTGGTGACCCATGAAAACGGTTTCTCGGTGGCCGCCATCGAACTCCAGCTGCTGCAGATCGCCGTGTTCATCCCGCTGGTCGTGGTCGGCGGGCCGTGGATCCTGCGTCACGTGCTGCAGCGCATGCGGCGCGACGAGTCGCGCATCATCGTGTTCTTCCTGGCGGTCGCGTGCGCGACGCAGATGGCCAAGCTCTTCGGCCTGGACGGCATCGTGGGCGCGTTCCTGGCCGGCATCGCCGTGCGCCAGGCGGTGCCGCAATCGCGCAACGCCGGCGTGATGAAGCTGATCAGCGACACCTTCCTGATTCCGGCGTTCTTCATGACGACCGGAATGATGCTGCACCCGGTCGACGCCTTGATGACGTTCGTGAACCAGCCGGTGCTGGCGTTCGGGCTGCTGTTCGCGCTGGTGATCGGCAAGGCCGTGGCCGCGGCCGCGCTGGGGCTGCTGTTCCGCTATCCGGCCGCCGAAGCAGGCCTGGTGTGGAGCCTGACCCTGCCCCAGGTGGCGGCCACCCTGGCCGCCGCGACGGTGGCCTACCGCACGCTCAATGCGCAGGGCGAGCCGCTGATCGATACGCCGGTGCTCAACGTGGTGCTGATGCTGGTGGTGCTGACCTCGCTGGTCGCACCGCTCCTGACGCAGCGCTATGCGCGCAGGCTGGCCGACAAGGAGCCACCGCCCGCGGCCATGCCCGCGCCGCCGGTCGAAACCGCGGGCCCCTGACGCTGGCGCGATGGTCGGCATGGGCGTCGCGCCTCAGAAGCCGCTTTCGCGGATGGCCAGGCTGGCCAGATAGCGCCAGCCCGCCAGCAGGCGGCTGCGCGGCGCGCCGGTGAAATAGGCCTTGCCGCGCTGCTCGCGCAACAGCGCCAAGGGCTGGTCCAGCGACACGCGCACGGCGTAGAGCGCATATTCGGGAATCAGCGCGTCGTGCTTCTGGAACGCGGGAATCGGGCCGTCGTGCACGGTCGCCAGCATCGGCGCGGGCAGTTGCGCCAGGCGGGCCGGCGCGATGGCGTCGATGCGCCCGCACTGCCGCCCGGGCGTGGACTCGAAATAGAAGCAGCCGGCGTCGCCGGGCCGCAGCGCATGGATGTCGTCTTCGGCCACGTAGGCCTCGACGATCCAGTCGTCGGGGTTCACCAGGCGTCCCAGCGCCAGGCGCGGACCGACCCAGGTGCCCGCGCGCACTTCCGGCGCCACGTCCAGCCATACGCCGTCGAACGGCGCGCGCAGGGTCAGCCGGGATTTTTCGGCTGCCACGGACTCGGCGTTGGCGCGGCTGAGCGCCAGCGATTCGATGGTGGCGGCCTGCTGGTCCAGCCCGCCGGACTGGTCCAGCAGCCCCGCGAGGCGGGCCGAGCCGCCGCGGATGGCGGCCTGCGCCGCTTCGGCCTGGCTCGCCAGTTCCGGATTGTCCAGGCGCACCAGCACGGCGCCGGCCGCCACCCTGCCCGGCTCGGCGCGCAGCTCCACGCGCGCGGCCGTCGGCGCATAGGCGGCCCACTGCTGCGCCGGGCGCGCCAGCGCCGGGGCGCGCACCGAGGTCGGCGCGGGCACGGCAAGCCAGGCCAGCAGCAGCAAGGGGGCCAGCCACAGCAGGCCGAGCCGCCAGCCGCGGGTTTCGCGGCGGCGCTGCGACCAGGTGCGCATCTCGCGCCAGCACGGACGCACGATGAAGAAGCCGACCTCGACCAGGAACAGGAACACGCCCAGCGCCTTGAAGAAGAAGTGATAGACCGCCACCGCGATCCCGAGATAGACGGTCAGGCGATAGATCCAGGTCACCCAGGCGAACGCGATGAGCCGGCGGCGCAGCGGCGCGGCGAACGGTTCCGGCCACGGTTCGCGCCAGCCCAGCAGCCCGCGCCGCAGCGCCGTGCGCGCCAGCGCCCCGGCGCGTTCGTGCAGGTTGGGCATGTCCAGCAGGTCCGACAGGATGAAATAACCGTCGAAGCGCATGAACGGGCTGGCGTTGAGCAGCAGCGACAGGACCCAGCTCGTGGTCGCCAGGTAAAAGCAGGCCTGGCGCAGGATGCCGGGCGGGAGCAAGGCCCAGGCCAGGGTCGCGAGGCCGGCGATGGCCAGCTCGGTGCAGATGCCGGCGGCGGCGATCAGCAGTCGCTTGCGCGACGACGCCAGGCGCCACGATTCGCTGGTGTCGGTGTACAACATGGGCCACATCACCAGGAAGGCCACGCCCATGTGCCCGACCCGCACGCCGAAATGCGTGGCCATGAGGGCATGGCCGAGCTCGTGCAGGGTCTTGGCGGTCAGCAGCGCCAGCGCGAAGCCCAGCGCGCCCTGCCACGACACCGATTCGAACAGCGTGTGCTGGAAGGTATCCCACTGGCGCAGCGTCAGCGCGATGCCCGCCAGCGACAGCGCGACGATGATCCACGGCGTGGCCGGATGGAACAGAAAGCGCAGGACGCGATACAGGCGCCCCAGCCTGTAGGTCGGGTGGATCAGCGGGATGCGGAAGAACAGGTAGTTGTGCAGCCACCATTGCGGCCGGCTCCAGGGCCTGCGCGGCTGCGCCTGCGCCATGGCCTGGCTTTGCGACGGCGCCGGACGCAGCAGGTCGTTGGCGCGCAGGAAGTCGGCGAACTGGCGCAGCTGGCCGGCTTCGGGCCGCAGCGCGGTGCGCCGGCCGATATCGGCCAGCATGTCCTGCGGCATCATGCGCCAGCGCGACAGGAATTCGAATTCCAGCCAGCCGATGCGGAAATGGCGGTTGCGCACCGGGTCTTCGATGACCCAGGCCGGGCTGCCGTCCGGATGGGGGCCGGCGGCGAACAGGCGCAGGTCCTCGCGCAGGCGCGGCAGGGGTTCCATGACGGACGACGGCATCATGGGCGGCCTCTCACAATCCCAGGAACGCGCGCAGCGCGGCCAGCGGCCGGCGGATCAGCTCGAAGCCCAGCACCGACTGGCCGCCCGCCAGGCGCGCGGTGCCTTTGAGGCCGATGCGCGCTTCCTCGCCGGCGTCGACGCTGGCGCGCAGCCGGTAGCTGGCCACGCCCTCGGGCGTGAGCGCCGCCTGGTAGCTGGTTTCGATGATCTTGCCGCGCAGCGGCTGCATCGGCCGCACGGTCAGGTACAGGTCGACCGGCGCGCCGACTTCCAGCGCGATGGCGTCGGAGGCCGGCAGCTGGATCAGCATCGCCGGTTTGGCCGGGTCGGCCAGCTGCATGATGCGTTCGCCCGTCGCCACCGGCTTGCCGATCCAGTCGTTGGCGTCGCCGAACACCGCCACGCCGGCGCGCGGCGCGCGCGTCTCCAGCCGTTGCACCTGCGAGCGTATCGAGGCCAGCTCGGCGCGCCGCTCTTCGGCCCGGCTTTGCAGCAGGGTCAGCCTGGCGCGGCTGTCCTCGTTGCGAAACGCCGTCTGGCTGGCGGCCAGGTACTCGGCGTCGGCCACGGCCACCGCGCGCGCGGCGACCTGCAGGCGGTGGCTGAGCGTGGTGTCGTCCAGCGAGAACAGCAACTGGCCGGCCTGCACTTCCTGGTTAGGCCGCACGTGCACGGCCTTGACCACGCCGTCCAGCGGCGCGCTGATCATCTCCAGGTCCAGCGAGGTGACTTCGGCCGGGGCCAGCGCGCGCTGGCGCACCGGCAGAAAGCACAAGGCCGCCAGCAGCACCAGCGCCAGCCGCAGCATCCAGGCGCGGCGGCGCCGCGGCCGGCGCCCGGCGCGCCCGGCCAGCAGCTCCCAGCTGTAGGACCAGCTCTGGGCCAGACGGCCCATGACGGCGCGGTGCGCCGCCGTGGGCGGTTGTTCCAGCAGGTATACCGCCCAGCCCAGCGGCGTGCCGTCGCGGCGCTTGAGCGGCAGGAGCCACGCGCCGGCCGGCCACCATTCCCGCCAGCCCTGCGCCACCAGTTCGGCGCCGGGCGCCGTGGCGGGCGGCGGCTCCAGCCAGTCCCGGCCCTCGCCGGCCTGGGCGCGCAGCCATTTGCGCGCCTGCCCCAGCCACACGAGGTAAGGAGAATCATGGTCGGCCGACACCAGCCCCGAGACGTTCAGCAGGCGCCAATCGGCGCCCGTGTCCTCGTAGACCAGGGCCTGCCGGTAGTTCAGCAGCGGATGCGCGTCGTTGGCGACGTGAAAGCTCAGCTGCTGCACGTCGTCGGCCTGGCGCGCCAGGCCTTCGATCTCCGTCAGCTGCAGCAACAGGAGGATGTCGTCCTGCATGGGCCTCACCGGGGAAAGCCGAAATCGGCGATGCCGCTCATGCCCGGCAGCAGTTCGCGCCCGGGGTCTTCCGCCCTGCCCTCCAGTTCGATCGACTGCGCCACGGCGTCGACCCGCGCGTTGACCGCGGTGACGCGCGCCTGGTATTGCTTGCCGGTCTCGACCACGTTGAGCTGGAACGCCGTGCCGGCCTGGACCCGGCCCAGCTGGCGCGACGGCAGGTTCAGCCGCAGGCGCGGCGGCCCGTCGCCGACCAGGTCGATCAGCGGCGCGCCGGCGTTGACGGTTTCGAAGGGACGCACGTACACCTTGGCGATGCGGCCCGAGAACGGCGCGGCCACGGTGCAGTAATCGACCTGGGCCTGGGCCAGCGCCTGGGCGGCCGCGGCGCGCTCGGCGGCGGCGCGCGCCAGCGCGACCTCGGTGTCGCCGGCGGCGTCCAGTTTGCGCAGCCCGGTTTTGGCGCGCAGGTTCTCGCGCGCGCCGGCCAGTTCGGCCGAGGCCATGCGCAGCCGCGCCTGGGGTTCCTCGCAATCCAGGCGGAACACGACCTCGCCCTTCTCCACGTGGCGGCCCAGCTGCGCCTGCGTCGATTGCAGGCGGCCCGCCATCGGCGCGGCCAGCGTGCTCTCGGGGTCGGCCGCCAGCAACACCCGGATGGCGTTCGGATCGCTGGACAGTTCGGGCAAGGCGGCCGGCGCCAGGTCCTGGGCCTGCGCCGGCAGGCCGGCCGCCGCCAGGACCAGGGCAAGAAACGCGCGCGGCCGCGGCACGGGCAGCTTCATCATTTCGCCTCGCCTTGGGCCAGCAGCGTGGTGCGCTCCCAGCCGTTCATGGTCTTCTGGATCTCCGCGGCCAGCGTGGCGACGTCGTGGTTGGCGATGACGTCGGGCATCACGTCCAGGCCGACGGAGTTGTAGAGCCGTCCCCAGGCCGCCTGGGCGTCCGAGTAGGCGGCGTAGCGCTGGTATTGCGACAGCAGCCAGCGCGCGTCGGCGCGGATGTATTCCAGCTTGGAATCGGCGGAGATGCTGGCGCTGGCCTCGGCGTAGTCGCGCAGCCTGCCGTCGACCTGCGAGCTCTGGTCGGCGAACTCGAACTGTTCGCGCGCCAGGTAGTAGCGCTGGGCGGCCACGCGCACCTGCGTCAGCACCGCCATGGACAGCGCCAGGCGGCGCAGGTCGGCGACCTTGCTCTGGTTTTCGCCGGCCGCCTGCAGCGCCGGCCCCTTGAGCAGGCTCAGCAGGTTCCACGACACCCGCACGCCCACGGAGGACCAGCTGTTGTTGTAGAGGTATTCGTTGGAGTCGTAGTGCGCGCCGGCATTGAAGCTGATGTGCGGCCACAGCTCGGCCTTGGCGATGCGGATGTCGTTGTCCGTGACCCGCTTGCGATACCACTCTTCCATGATTTCCGGACGGTTCTCCAGCGCCAGCTGCTCCAGCGCGGGAACGTTCATGGTGGGCATGGGAATGGGCGGCGGATTCTCGTCGGCCACCTGGAAGTCCGTGCCGGGCGGCAGCGACATCAGGGCGGCCAGCTCGGCGCGCGCCAGCTCCAGGTCCTGGCGCCGGGTGGACAGCAGGCTGACGGCGTCCAGCAGCGCGCGCTGGTAGGCCAGCGCCTCCTGGCGCGGCAGCAGGCCGCGGCGCTCGGCTTCGCGCGCGTTGTCCAGCCCGGTGCGCACGCGCGCCAGCAGGTCGTCCACCGAGGCGATCAGGCGCTGCGCGCCGACCGCGCGCCAGTAGGCGTTGCGCACGTCCTGCAGCACGTTCTGCACCACTTTGCGGCGGCGTTCCTCGGCCATCAGCACCTGGTCCATCTTCTGCTGCGAGCGCTCGTAGGCGACCACGAAGTCCAGGGTGCTCCAGCTCAGCTCCAGGTCCGCCAGCCGGTGGTAGCGCTGTTCCGAGGTGGACGGGCGCAGGCTGACCTCGCCGTCCTCGATGCCGATGGAGGTGCCGCCGGAGTCGTTGGACCGGTCGGTATAGCCGGCCGAGGCGATCAGCTTGGGCAGCATCTCGTGGCGGGTCACGTCCACGAGGTTGCGCGACAGCGCGCTTTCCATCAGCTTGAGGCGGTAATCGAGGTTGTATTTCAGCGCGCGCGCCGAGGCCTCGTAGAAAGTGATCGGATGCGTGATCGGTTCCTGGTCCGAATACATCATCTTGCGATCCTGCTCGATACGCGCCAGGACTTCATCGTGCGTATACGGGCTGGCCAACTGGCTGGATGAACAGGCGCTCAGGCCCATCACGGCCAACGCCAGCACATTCGCGCGAACCACGAGCTTGCGCTTCATACCGCTCCCCCTTCCGTCTTCACCGAATTCTGTTGTTCCGCCGCCAGCCAGCGCTCGCGCCAGGCGTCGCTGGCATTGGCGCGGATCTGGCCGCTGAAGGACTGGGCCGCGCGCGCGGGCGGCTCGGGCCGCGCCTGGGCGCCGGCGCTTCTGCCTGCCTCGGGCATGCGCAACTCCTTGTACGTAAACACCGAATCGTCGCGCAGCAGGCCGTCGGCCGACAGGAACACGTTGGCGTAACGCGTCTGCAGGCAGGCATCCTGGTAGCGCGCCTGCCATTGCAGCGCCTGGATGGTCCGGGTCAGCGGCGTCTCGTGGTCCTGGCCCAGGTCCGCGGCCAGCGACTGCAGCATGATCTCGGGCGGCATGGCCAGCTCCGGCCGCTGCCCGCGCACGCTGGCGTCCAGATAGCGCTCGAACGCCAGCGTGTCGCGCACGGCCGGCGTGACGTAGACCACGGGGTCCACCTGCAGGTCCGAACGGAACGCCGGCTCGGTTTCGCGGCCGAACAGCGCATACGGGTCGGGCGGCGCGAAGTAGTCGGCTTCGAGCTTCAGGACGATGGTCAGGCGCGCCTCGGATTGCAGGCCGGCCAGGTCCGAGATCGTGTAGATGAACGGGTCCTGCAGGATGGGCCCGCGGCCCCGGGCCGCCTGCACTTCCGGGTTGCTCAGGTCGACTTCGTAGCGGTAGCTGCCGTCGGCGTTCAGGACGAGAACGCCGTAGCGGCCCGCCAGCGCTTGACCGACCTGCCCGGCCGTGGCCCCTTCCTGCTGCGGCCGGATGCCGGTCACGGAAAGCGCGTCGCCGCCGTCCACGTCGCTGTCGTTGGGCAGCACGTTGCCCTGCACCACCGGCGGGCCGGAAACGTCGTCCACATAGGCCGTGTCGTCGCGCGCCTGCGGCGTGTCGTCGCGGCCCGAGATCGTGACCGTCAGCCGGGCCTGGGCCAGCGCGCCGTCGGCGTCGCGCATGGTGTAGGTGAACACCTCCGTCAGCGTATCGGAGGCGGTTCTCAAGGCCTGCACCACGGGATTGTCGTTGTCGACCACGTACTGGTATTGGCCGTTGGCGCCCATGACCAGCGTTCCGTACCGGCCGGCGATCGGGCCGAGCGCGCCGGGCGCGGCCGAGCCCAGGCCGACGCCGACCACCGTCTTGGTGTCGCCGGCGTCCACGTCGGTATCGTTGGCCAGCACGTTGCCGGTCGGGTTCACGCCGGGCACGCCGTTGTTCAGCCCTCCGGCCTCCACCGCCGCGGCCACGTCGTCATGCGCGACGGGAGCGTCGTTCTGGCCCACGATCATGATGACCAGCGTGGCGCTGTCCTGCAGGCCGCCGCTGTCCGATATGGTGTAGGTGAAGACATCGCGCAGGGTGTCGCGGGCCAGGCGCAGCCGGTCCACCTCGGGCAGCGAATTGTCCAGCACGTAGGAATAGGTGCCGTCGGCGTTGACGATCAGGTCGCCATAGGCGCCGCGCAGCACGGCGCCCACGGCGCCGGCGGTTCCGCCTCCGGCCGCCGGACCCGTGCGGATGCCCACCACCGTCACCGGCTCGCCTTCGGCGTCGAAGTTGCGCAGCGTCACGTCGCCCACGGGATTGCGGCCGGGGAACGGCTGGTTGTCGCGCACGCCCTGCTCCACCGCGACCCCGACCACGGGGTTGGCCAGCGGGGCATCGTTCACGCCCTGGATGGTGATGCTCAGCTGGGCATGGCTGGTCAGTCCGCCGCCATCGACCACGCGGTAGGTGAATACCTCCACCAGCGTCTGGCCGGCGTCCAGCGCGGCCACGGCCTCGTTGGTTTCGTCGGCGTGATACGTATAGCTGCCGTCCGCGGCGATTTCCAGCCAGCCGTACAGCCCGTCGATGCGCTGCGGCGCCGTGCCCGTCACCGCCGTGAAGCCGGCGATGCCGGCGCCCACGCGTATGCCGTCGACGGCCTTGGTGTCGCCGGCGTCGACGTCGGTATCGTTGGGCAGCACATTGCCGGCCGCGTCCACCGCCGGCGACAGCGACGTGGCGGGCACCGCGGTGTCCGCGTCGTCCTTGGCCACGGGGGCGTCGTAACTGCCGGCGATGGTGATGGTCAGCGTCGCGGTGTGCGTCAGGCCGGCCAGGTCCCGCACGGTATAGGTGTAGGTCTCCTGCAGCGACTGGCCCGCCCGCAGCTGCTGCACGGCCGCCAGCGTGTCGTCGACCTCGTAGCGGTACGAGCCGTCGGCCTGCAGGTACAGGGTTCCGTACAGGCCCGCGGCGGGTCCGCCCACGACGCCCGCGGCCGCCTGCGAATTCTGCACGGCCGAAACGGTGCTGCGGTCGCCGGCGTCCACGTCGGCGTCGTTGGCCAGCACGTTGCCGATGGCGGGCGAGCCCGGCGTGCCGTTGTCGGTGCCGCCGGCCTCCTTGGCGCTGCCGGTATCGTTCTTCGCGACCGGCGCGTCGTCGGCCCCGCGTATGGTCACCGTGAGCTGGCCGTCGCTGGTCAGGCCGGCGGCGTCGCTGAGCCGGAAAGTGAAGTACTCGACCAGCGTGTCGGTGGGCAGGCGCAGCGCCTGGACTGCCGCCAGCGAGTTGTCCACCACATAGGAATACGTGCCGTCGGCGTCGATGCGCAGGGTGCCGTAGCGGCCCTGCAGGGTCGTGCCGGCGGCACGCATGGCTGCGCCGTCCCGGGGCTGGCCGGCGGCGAAGCCGGCGATGTGCAGGGTGTCGCCGGTATCCGGATCGGCGCCCGCCGCCGGCAGCAGATTGCCGCTGGGGTCCAGCCCGCCGGAGCCGTTGTTTGTGCCGCCCTTCTCTTCGGCCGTGATCGTCTGCGCCACGGCCTGGGGGGCGTCGTCAGCGCCGGCGATGGTGATGCGCAGCACGGCGCTGGATTCCAGGCCGCCCACGTCGCGGATCTTGTAGGTGAAGTCCTCGAACAGGGACGCGCCCGCCGGCAGCGCCTGCACGACGGGGTTGTCGTCGTCGACCGCGTACACATAAGTGCCGTCGGCCAGCAGCGTGAGCGTGCCGTAGGCGCCGGTGACCACCATGACCTGACCGGCCGCGTCCGGCACGGCGCCGCCGCCCGCGCCGCCGGCGCGCGCGCCGGTCACGCTGAGCTTTTCGCCGTAGGCCGCGCCGTCCACGTCGCCGTCGTTGTCCAGCACATTGCCCTGCGCGGCCTGGCCGCCGGAGGTGTTGGCGGCGCCGCCGGCCTCGACCGCCGCGCCGTCGTCGTCGGCCGCGACCGGAGCGTCGTTCTGGCCCAGGATGCGTATGCGCAGCTCGGCCTGGTCGCTCAGGTTGCCGGGATCGGAAACCGTGTAGGTGAACACATCCACCAGCGTGTCGCCGGCCGTGCGCAGGGCCTGCACCAGCGGATCGGTTTCGTTCAGGGCATAGCTGAAGGTGCCGTCGCTGTTCAGGGTCAGGGTGCCGTACTTGCCGGCGATGGGGGTGCCCACCGGCCTCATCGTTCCGCCGTCGGCCTCGGCGCCCGCGCGCACTTCGGTGACCGCCAGGGCGTCGCCGTCCGGATCGATGTCGTTGACGGTCACGTCTCCCGTGGCGGTGCGCCCGGGCGTGGCGTTGTCGACGCCGCCGCGTTCCTGGGCTACGGCAACGATGTCGCTGGCCACCGGTTGGTCGGCCACGCCGTGGATGCGGATGGTCAGCACCGCGCTGCTCTGGCCGCCGTCGGCGTCCTGCAGGCCATAGACGAAGCGCTCGTCGACCGTGCCGTCGGGACCCAGCGCGATCAGCGTGGCGTTGAGGCTGTCGATCTCATAGACGTAGCTGCCGTCGCTGTTGATGCGCAGCACGCCATACAGCCCGTTGATGGTCTTCTCGACGCCGGCGGCCACGGCTTCCTGGGGGCCGCCTTCGGCGCCAATGGCGTTGACCGCCGCGGTCTCCATGGCGTTGTCCACGTCGCTGTCCAGCAGGGCCGGGTCGTCGACGGTGTACGGGTCGGTGATGACGTTGCCTTGCGGATTGCGCGGCACGCCGGTGATGGTGTTGCTGGCCACGTCCACGCTGGCGGTATAGCCTTGCGCCAGGTTGTCGGCCGCCACCGGATTGTCGTTGGCGCCGTGGATGGTGATGACCAGCGAGGCCAGCGCGTTCAGGCCGCCCGCGTCGGTGACGACGTAGTCGAAGGTTTCGCGCAGCACGTCGCCCTGGTTCAGGGCCTGCACGGCCGCGTTGTCGTCATTGACCGTGTAGACATAGCTGCCGTCGGCGCCCAGCCGCAGCGTGCCGTAGAGGCCGGCAATCAGCGCGCCGTCTGCCGAGGTGGTGCCGGCCGGGATGGGCTGCGCGGGCCCGGGGCTGGGGCCGGTGTGATTGCGGGCCTGCGTGACGCTGCGCGTGTCGCCGGCGTCCACGTCGCTGTCGTTGCCCAGCACATTGCCGCTGGCGGGGCTGCCGCCGGTGTCGTTGGCCGTGCCGCCCTTCTCCTCGGCCGAGCCGGCGTCGTCCCGCGCCTCGGGCGCGTCGTTGGCGCCGGTCAGCGTGATGACGAGCCGGGCCGAACTGGCCAGGCCGCCGCTGTCGCGCAGGTTGTACGTGAACGCGTCCGTCAGGGCCGGGCTATTGGCCAGCAGCGCCTGGACGGTGGGGTCCAGGTTGTTCACCACATAG
Organism: Achromobacter sp. MUI-25009338; assembly: GCF_057359325.1. Classification (NCBI taxonomy): domain Bacteria; kingdom Pseudomonadati; phylum Pseudomonadota; class Betaproteobacteria; order Burkholderiales; family Alcaligenaceae; genus Achromobacter; species Achromobacter sp. MUI-25009338. Next base: position 3,003,264 of record NZ_CM170627.1, on the reverse strand, counting down.
CGGTAGCCGCCGTCGGCGTTGATGTACAGCGTGCCGTAAAGCCCCGCCACCGCGGCCTCGCCGCTCAGCGGATCGACCGCCACCGTGCCGCCGGCGCCGCTGGCCTGGGTCACGCTGAGCACGTCGCCGTTGGTCTGGATGTCCACGTCGAGGTCGTTGTCCAGCACGTTGCCGGCCGGATCGACGCCGGGCACGTCGTTGTCCACGCCGCCGGCCTCCTCGGCGCGGTCGGCGTCGTCCACGCCCACGGGCGCGTCGTTGACCGCGATCACGCTGATGTCCACCGTATCGGTGTCGCTGAGGTTGTCGTCGCCCGCTTCGAAAGGCGTGCCGTCTCCGTCGGCGTCTCCGCGCTGGCCCAGGTCTTCGGTCAGGATGGTCAGGCGTTCGTCGCCGTTGTAGTTGGCGCCCGGCGTGTAGACCAGCGTGGCCAGCGCCGCGTTCAGCGCGTTCTGGCTGCCGCGCAGCTGCAGCACGCCGGAGCCGAGCGCGCCCGCCACCAGCTCGACCTCGCCCAGCGTGAGCGTGAGGCCGCCATGCTGCACGCTCAAGGTGACCTGCATGACGCCGTTGCCGGCATCCGGATCGTCGATGGAGAGGCCGGCGATCGCCAGCGCGGTGTCCTCGTTCACGGACAGCGCGCCGGGCACGGTGTTGACCGGGCCGTCGTTGCGCTCGACGTAGCCGACGTTGCCGGCCGCGGTCGTTCCCAGGTCGCCGAAGCTGGCCAGCACCTGGCCTTTCGGCGAGGCGCCGTCGCTGTCGATGCGCGCGTTCACCACGCCGGTCGGCCCGGCCACCGTGATGGTGGGCGGCGCGTCGATGCGGAACACGCCCGCGCCCAGCACGCCGAAGTAGTAATAGCCGTTGGCGTCGGTGGTGGTGGTCCAGCTGCGGTTGTCGGCGGCGGTGGACAGGTCGTTGTCCGCCCCGCCCCAGGTCAGCGTGACGGTCTGGTCCGCCAATGCCGGGCCGTCCGGCGTGGTGGACGCGGTGGCGCTGTCGGTGTCGTTCCAGAGCGTGCCTTCGACGCGGCTCAGGCCCGCGGCGTCGCCGTCCAGGTAGGTGTTGGGTCCGGCGCCGCTGCCCGTGCGTTCGCCGCCCACCGAGCCCGCGGCGCCGACCTGGGTGCCGGCGAAGCTCTGGAAGCTGTCCGGCAGGCTGGTGTAGGTCAGGTTTGCCGAGGTGTCGGCCAGCGCCACGTTGTTGGGCAGCTGCGCGCCATAGGCGAGGCTGACCGTCGAGCCGGCCGCCAGGGCGTCCAGCCTGAGGGTGACGCTGGCGCCGTCCACCACCACCGACACGCCCGGCGGATAGCCGCCAGGCGCATAGGTGACGCCGTCGATCGTCAGGCCGGTGACGGTGAGATTCTGCCCGCCGGCGGGCAACGTGTCGGTCAGCACGACGTCGTAGGCGGTGGCCGTGCCGGTATTGCCGAAGCTCACCGCATAGCTGGCCTGGCCCGTCGCGCCGCCGGCGCCGGGGTCGAAACCGGTGACCGACTTCTGCATGTTGTCTATCTTCGGCTCCACCACGCGTTCGACGATGGTGTTCGTTCCGAAGCGCACTTCCGCGCCGCTCAGGAAATCGGCCCGCACGGCCAGCTGGCCGCCGGCCGCCACGCCGGCGGCGTTGTCCACCCGCGCGTTGAACTCGAAGTACAGCCCCTCGAAATCCGCGTCCTGGTTCAGGTTCACCAGGTTGCCCAGCCGCAGCACGATCACGCGCGGATCGCTGGTGTCGATGGCGCCGGTGTTCAGCACGCCCTGCGGGCCCACGCCCGACAGATCGGGGTTGAGCAGCGTGCTGGCCTCGTCCATCACGCCGCCGTCGATATACGCGTTGCCCGAGGCGAACAGGCCCGCGAGATCTGTGGTCAGGCCCGGCGAGCCGTTGGCGAGCGCGTCGGCCAGCAGGCCCAGCAAGGCCGAGCCGTCGTTCATGAAGGTCAGCCCGGGCGGCAGGTAGACGCGGATCGAGGCATCGGGCTGGGTGCCTTCGGGCACCAGCAGCGCCACCCGGTAGTGCACGATTTCGCCGACCGCGACGTCCTGCGGATCGGCCGTGGACGGCGTGCCGCCCGCGGTGTCGGGCAGCCCGCCCACGTGGCTGATGGTGCCCGAGGCCGCCACGTCTTCGCTGTGCAGGCTGGTCACGCGGTAGTCGTTGAGCGCGCCGGAGCCGAGCTCGCCGTCGGCGCCCGTGCGCTCCCCGCTGTTGGCGCCGTCCAGGCTGCTCCATTGGACGGTGACCAGGTTATCGACCTTGCCGGAGGTGCCGGTGGTTTCGTTGAGTACGCCCTTGAATTGCAGCACCAGGGTGGCGCCCTTCGGAATATCCAGCTTGGCCCCGTCGGTCAGCTGCAGCACGCCGTTCTGGATCACGAAGTCGCCGCCCGTCAGCGTGGCTCCACCGTATAGCGTCACGCCGACGATCTGCGCGCCGCTCAGCTCGGTGGGCAGCACGTCGGACAGGCGCACGTCGAAGGCGTCCACGTCGGTCGAGGCGGTGCCGTTGCCCACGGTGATGGTGTAGGTGATCTCGTCGCCCCGGTCCACGCCCACGGGAGAACCGGTGGTGACCGCGGTGTGCGACACCGACAGCGTCGGTTCGACGACGGTGGCCGACGGCAGCCCGCCGGTCGCGGCCACGTTGCGGTCCACCGGCGTGGCGCCGTTGGGCGTGTCGCCGTCCGGGTCGCTGTAGGTCAGCGAGGCGTTGTTGGTCAGGGTGCGGCCGGCCTGGTTGCCCGTCACGTTGGTGGCGATCAGGCCCACGCGGATCACGAAGCTGTTGTCGGCCGCGTTGTTGTTCGCCAGCGCGTTGCTGGCGCTGAAGCTCAGCACCAGGTCGGCGCCGTTGGCGCCCGATCCGGACACGCTGGCCACCGTCACCGCGCCGGCGAAGTCCGCCGTCAGGCTGCCGCTGGCGGCGAGCTGCGTGATCAGCTGGTAGCCGTCGATGCCGAAGCTGGTGTCCAGCGCGAAGCCGTCCGGGATCAGGTCGGACAGGCGCAGGTTCTGCGTGCCGCCTTCGGGCAGGGTCACGACGATGTCGTAGAGCATGCGCTCGCCGATCACCAGATTGCTGCCGCCGGTATGCGCGGCGCTGGAGTCGGTCGGGTCCAGGCTGCCGCCCGCGTAGCGCACGGTGACCGTCGGCGCGGCCGATTGCGCGGCCGCCGTGTCGGTCAGGTCGGTGGGCGTGAAGTCCGCGCCGCCCTTCTCGCTGGCGTAGTGCGTGAGAGCCGCCGTGCTCTGCAGGGTGCTGGACGCGGCAAGCGTGTTGCTGGCCACCACGTCGTAGGTGATGACCACCATGTTCTGGCCGCTGTCGTCGGCGGCGGTGCCGACCCGCCCCGCAAGCAGCGTCGGCTGTCCGTTCGCGTCCAGGAAAGTGATGGTGGCGCCCGACACGCTGTAGTCCCGGCCCAGCACCAGGACGGTACCGTCGCCGCGCGCGATGCGCAGGTTGGCGGTGTCGAGCGATCCGCCCAGAAAGGCCAGGCCCGGCGGAATCTGCAGCGTGACCGAGACATCGTAAGCGCCGCCGCCGCCGGTGTTCTCGATGCCGGTGGCCAGGCGCAACACGTCGCCGCCGTCCATTCCGGCGACCGATCCTTCCAGGCTGGCGAGATCCGTGATGCTGCCATTAAAGCCCGCGCCGGTGCTGCCCGGCGGGTTCCAGCTGCCGGTCGCGCCGGTGACCGTGCCGCCGGTGGCGCCGACCACGCCGTGCTTGATCGCCAGCGAAGGTTCGGCCACGGACTGGATCAGCACGTTGTCGTTGTCCACCAGCGGCGCGTGGTCCACGGTCGTCTGTTGCGTGGACTGGCCCAGCACGGTGATGGAGCGCTGGTCCGCGAAGGGCTGGTTGCTGACGCGCAGCGTGAACAGGACTTCGATGCGGTTCTGGCCCGCGGGATCGCCCTGCATGGCGAAGCTGCCGAAGTCGAATACCAGCGCGCCGCCGGGGCCCGCGCTGACCGAGACCGCCGAGCCCGGATGGCTGTCGCCCAGGCCATACGACCAGCGGTGGTCGCCGATGCCGGCCGACCAGGCGCCGGCGGGGTCGAACACCGGCGCCGGCAGGTAGGCGGTCAGCTTCAGGTTTTCGTAGTCGCCGGTCTGCAGGTCGTAGCGCAGCACGAAGGTCACCACGTCGCCGGGCTGCAATTCGTAGGACGGCGGCACCGTGCTGCCGTTGACCTGGAACACGCCGATGTCCACGTTGCCGTTCGGAACCGTCACGGTCACGTTGGAGCCGTCGGACTGCACCGGCCCGACGTTGAGCCGGCTCTGGATGATGGTGCCTGCCAAAAGCGCGCTGTTGCGCAGCGTGTCGCCTTCGTTGATCTCGGGCTGCGTGTAGCCGCCCTGGTAGGCCTCGTCCACCGTGGCCTGGTAGCTGATGACCGCCCGGGTGGCCGACTGGCGCGTGCCGTCGCTGGCGATGTCGCCGATCAGCGCGTCCATGCTCAGCCCGGCCTTGGCGATGGAGGCCGCCAGGTCGAAGATGATCTGCGTGCCCGCCGCGGTCTTGTCGCCCAGGGTGTAGACCAGCGCGACGGTGTACTGCCTGCCGTCCTGGGTGAAGGTCATGAGCGGCGTGCCGGTGAAGCTCAGGCCGTCGCCCAGCACGTCGGTGATGGTCAGGCTGCCCTGCCCCAGCGCCGACTTGCCGATGGCGAAGTAATCGGAGAGCGTGACGTCGTAGCGGTAGCTCAGCACGTCGCCGGGCGAGACGCCGGCCACGCCGTTGTCGGCGTCTATGGCGGAACTCTTGTGCAGCGCCACCGACTTGGCGACGAAGCTGACGTCTTCGCCGCGCCCAGCCACGGGCACCCACGGCAGGTTGGCGGGTATGTCGCGTGGGTCCAGCGGCGTCCACCGGCCCACGGAGGTCGCGCTCGGCACCTCGATCGTGCGCGGCGCGCCGGTGTCGGGATCGAGCACATGGTCGCCGTCGGCGGTGGCCTGCGCGACGAAGAAGCGCACCTGCGTGTCGGCCGGCGCGTCCAGGGTCGCATAGGTGATCTCGTACGACGCCACGTAGGGCTTGAGCGCCAGCGCGGCGTTGATGGCGGCGGTGTCGGTCAGCACGCGGCCGTCGGCCAGCGTCACGCGGGTCAGCATGCCGCCGGCGCCGGGCGCGATGCTCAGCACCCGGATGCTGTCGGGCAGGTTCTGCGAGATCACCACGTTGTTCAGCGTCTGGCCGGGCGCGGGCGTGGCGGTCACGGTCAGCGTGTGCGGGTAGTTCTCGCCCGTGGCCGTCTCGCCCTCGGTCATGTCCAGCGTTTGCGTCACTTCGAACGGCGTGGAGCGCAACGCGTAGGTATGCCAGCCGCTTTCGAACAGCGCGGGGTCCTGCTGCGGATTGTCCAGCGGATCGTTGCCGTACTGGAAGCCGGCGCGCAGGCTGACGTTGTGGTCCTTGTTCACGTCGGCCAACGGACTCATGCGCAACGTGATGTCCACTTCGATCGAGGGCTGGTCCTTGCCGAATCCCGCGTAGGGCAAGGCCAGCACCACCAGCTGGTCGCCCGGGCGGTAGCCGTACTGCGAGGCTTGCAGGATCACCGGATTGCCGTTGGCGTCGCGCGCCAGCGGATGCTGGGCGGTTCCATCGGGGCCGAACGTGACCACATAACCGTTGAGCGTGATGCCCATGGTGCTGGCCGACACGAAGCTCACGCCGTCGTCGCCGTCGTAGCCGGTAACGGGGATCAGGATGTCGACGTACGGCGCGTAGCCCTCCTGGCTGGAGGGGTTGCTGATCACGGCGCGTATCTGCGCGGTGTCGCCCAGCAGGATGTCCTCGCCGCTGCCGTCCAGGGCCAGCGTGGGCGTAGCGTCGGCCAGCAGTCCGTCGAACGCGGCCAGGGCCGACGCCTCGATCTGCAGCCGGCTTTCGATGGCGCCGGTGCGCACCTCCAGCACCCAGTCGCCGCCCGCGGTCGGGCTGCCGGTGTCGTTGGTCGAGGCGGCCACGTCCGCGCCGGTGGCGCCGGCCAGCGCGCCGATGAGCGCCTGGCCGCTGTCGCCGCCGCCCGTGCCGCAGCCGTAGAGCAGGATGTCGGCGTCGGCGCTCAGGTAAGCGCCCCACCCCGCCGCGCGCAGCGTGTCGGCCGACTGCGCGCTCAGCGTGCTGCTGCCCAGCGTGAACTGGCCCGGCGCGCCGTGGCTGAGGATCTGCACCGAATCCACCGAGCCTAGCGCCTGCAGCGCCTGGCGCACCGCGGCGATGCCGTCCTGGGCGGGGTTGACCACCAGCACCTTGGTGCCGGGCGTGGCGCTGTCGGCCAGCGCCTGGGCGCCGGCCAGCCGTCCGTCGATGACCAGCAGATTCTTGCCGGCCGCCGGCGCGGCGCCGTCGGCGGCCTGCGCGTCCGGATGATCGGCCTGCGAGTCGCTTTGCTGGCGGTCGGCGGCAACCGCGGCGGCGGCGTCGTAAAGCAGCCGCGGTTCGAGAGCCAGTGCCCGGGTCATGGGGCGAAAGATCGGCAAAGTACTCATAGCCTTGCTCCTCCTCGATGCATGTCCCGGCATGGACCGCGACGCTGCGCCGCTATTGCTGAACAGGCGGCTCAACGATCTGGCGTTGAACCCGGTTTGTCGTCGTTATTCCGAACGCGGACCCGCCGGCTTGCGGCGTTTGCGCCGCACCCCTCCGGCGCGGCGGCCCGTCACGCTATTTAGAAATCATTTGTCATGAAACGCGGCGGTTAATTCGTTGCAATTGAAAAAATAATGCGAAAGCCTGCCCCGCGCTATCCGAAATACGAAATCTCGGGGCCGATTGTTGCCAGAGCGCACGCCACGGTTAAATAGATTTACCGCAGATACTTGTAGTTACCTGAGGCGCGCCGCATGACTGCTTGCCGATTATCCGAAACCAGGCCGAAAATGCCGTGAAGCGCCCTGGGGCGGATTTGGCAGGAGTTTCAATCGACGCGGAAGCGGCTGCGGTCTTCTCCCCTGATCCAGTTCGGCGGCCTGCCTATGCCGTTCCAGGTCTGGCCGGTTTCCGGGTGGCGATAGCGCACCAGGTCGGAAAGGTCGGGACCGAATAATTGTTCGGCGGTGATGCCGTATTCGCGGATTTTCTGGCGCATGTCGGCCAGCACTACCTGCAGTTCCTGCCGGCGCAGGCGATTCGCCTCCACTTCGAGACACCGTATGCGCTGCTTGACCTGCCGGTAGTTTTCCGTCATAAAGTCAACCCGATGGTGAATTCGCGATAAAAAAAGTAATAGCAAGCTGTTTATTACGCTATCCGAAAAGCGAAATATTCGAGGGGTTTTTCTTAATATGCCGATTCAAGCTGCCTATTTGCGGCATGTTTATTCGGGGCTTGAGCCCCTGCAGGCGTTTGATGTGGTGTATGGCAGTACTTTCGAGCATCGGCTGGTGTCCTCGCAATTGGCGAACATGGAGCATCAGCGGCTCGTCCTCGGCGACGTCCGGCTGGAAATGGGACGGTACGAATTCCCGGTAATCGCCAACGGCAGCATGCCGAAAGACGGAATCTGCATCGCCTTCATGGCCGAGGGCAGCGACGTCACGCGATACAACACCGAGGCCATCGGCGCCGAAGAGATACAGGTCTATCCGCCCGGGGTCGAGCTTCTTTACCACGCGACCGGGCTTTCGCGCTGGGTCAATTTCACCGTGCCCGAAGAACGCCTGCAGAACGTCGCCATTGCGCGCACCGGCAGGCCGTTGCGGATGAAAAGGCGCGCGGCCTATTCGGTGCGGCTGCGCGCCGGCGGGCGCGGCGTCCTGGGCACGCTGACCAGCGACGCGATGGTGATGGCGCGGCGCCTGTCCGCCGACGGTGGCATGGCGCCGGCCCTGGTCGAGACGATCTGCGAGTCGCTGGTCGCCGGCTACGTGGACGCGCTGACGTCCGCCGAGCCGCTGGACAAGGCCGACGACTTGCCGGTGGCGGAACGCCATCGGCGCCTGGTCATGGCGTGCGAGCGCCTGGTGCTTTCCGGAGAGGCCGCGGATATCGCGCTCGGCGAAGTCGCGCGGCGCAGCGGCTATACCCTGCGCTCGCTGGAGATGATTTTTCGCCGCAGCGTCGGCATGACGCCGGGGCGCTGGTTCATGACGGCGCGGCTCAACGGCGCGCTGCGCGACCTGCTTACCTGCAGCCGCAGCGCCACCGTTTCCGACATCGCGATGAAATGGGGTTTTCGCCATATGTCCAGATTCGCCGAATACTACAGGCGGACGTTCGGAGAGCTGCCCAGCGCCACCCTGGCCCGCACGGGCGTGCGCCCGTAGGCAGGCCGAGCGGCCTCAGAAACTCACCGCCAGCCCCACCGAAAAGCCCGACACGTTATTGCCGAACACGTAGCGCCCCACCACGCGGGTGCGGGTGATGAACACGTTGTAGGCGCTCGAATCCAGCTCCAGGCCGGCGCCCACCGAGGTCAGGCGGTCGAAACCCAGTATGCCCTTCTGGTCGCCCAGGAACTCGGAGTGCGTCAGCTCCAGCACGTAGCGCAGCGGCCGTTGCAGCAGGATCGCGCCGGTCGGCGCGCGGTAGCGCGCCCACAGGTTCGCGGACTGGGCGACGGCGTTGCCGCTGACCGCTGCCGAGCTGTCGAAGCTTTGCAGCCGGATGTCGGAATAGCGCAGTTCCACGTCCACTTCATAGCCGGGCCGGTAGTGCTCGTAGTCCAGCATGATGGAGCCGCCCAGGCCGTAGGCGTTGAGCGAGCCGCGGTCCAGGAAGTCGATGTCCTTGCCGGTGCGCTGCCCCACGTACCAGCTGGCCGCGCGCAGGTCGCTGGTGACGTTGCCCAGCGCGAAGTTGAAGATGGGCCGCAGCTTGAGCTCGTCGGTCAGCTTGAAGTCCCAGCCTATGCCGCCGGTGGCGGAGACGCTGTTCCATTTGGTCGGGATGCGGCGGGTTTCGGCGCCCTGGGTGGCGACGAAGGTCGGGTCGTAGCGGCTGCCGGCCAGCACGCCTTCCAGGTAGACGGGGAAGGAATCGGAGATCGTGTCGCCGCCGCCCAGCTGGGTCATGAAGAACTCGTTCGATCCGGTGGTCGAACCGCCGCCGCTGCCGATGTTCAGCGAACTGGTGGTGATGTCGGGAACGATGGAGAACGACATCAGCGCCAGCACGCCGTTGGCGCGCTTTTGCAGGTCGTCCTTGCTCAGCCGCAGGCCCTGGCTCCAGGCCGCCGCGGGCGCGGCGCAGGCCGCGGCCAGCAGTGTCCAGGCGCCCAGGCGGGCGGCCGCCCGCTTCTTTCCCAACCGCCTATGCTTGCTTGCCATGGGAGCCTTCCTATTTGGCGCCGCCGGCCGGATCGACCATGGACTGCCGCTGCGCCACCAGCAAGGCGTCGCTCTGGTCGATGCGTATGGTGCCGATGCGCGGGAACTCGAAGTCGATGATGATGTACAGGGCCGCCGTCATGACCACGGCATAGATCACCTGGTGCAGCAGCGTCTTGCGCCTGGTCGAGGCCAGGTTCAGGCCGACGAGGCCGGCCGCGACCAGCGTCAGGAAGCCCAGGAACACGTAGGTCGCGATGGGCGGATGCACCTTCTGCGCCACGGTCTGGGCGCTGGCGACGTCGAACATTTCGTTGACCGCGCCGACGTAGGAAGCGGCGAACGGCGGCACGCTGGCGCGCGCGGCCTGCATCGAGGTGGCCCAGATCTGCGTCTGCAGCGCCGAGACCTCGGAGGCGATCGCGTCGCGGCGCTCCAGGTCGGCCACGTTGCGGTAGTACTCGATGCGCTTGTCCACGTAGCGGCGGAACTGGTCGCGCAACTGGGGCTGGTCGCCGGCGTGGACCATGTCGATGCGCAGCCAGGCGGTGCCGATGGCGTTGACCTCCTGCACCAGCAGCTCGCGGCGGTCGGCCATGCGCTGGGCCGCGCCGGAGAACGTGAAGGCCACCAGCAGGCCCAGCAGCGCGAATACCGAGCCTTCGATCACCGCGGCGCCGGAGCCGGACTTTTCGTCGGCCCCGCGCCCCAGCCATTTGCCCAGCTGCATCGCGATCAGCAGCAGCACGAAGAACGCAATGGTCAATCCCGCAAGCAGTAGCGAGTAATTCATTCGATCACCCTAGGTATCGTCATTATTGATGGAAAATCTTCATCGCCAGGCGCTCCCCACCTGGATGTAGAACGCGTTCTGGTCCTTGCTGTGGGCCACGTCTATGCCCACCGCCAGCCCCAGCTTGCGCGCGATCAGGTAGCGAAAGCCCGCGCCCACGCTGACCACGGTCGTCGCGTCGGAAAAAGTCGTCCAGTTGCCGTAGGCTTTGCCCACGCCGCCGAATCCCAGCAGCGACCAGCGCGGCGTGGCGTGCCAGCGCAGTTCGGCTTCCAGCGCCAGGGCGTCGCGGTCCTGGTAGCGGCCGCGCGAGACGCCGCGCAGGTCGACATAGGGTTGCGCATAGAACGGCACGGCGCCGCGCGTGAACTGTCCGTCGCCGCGCAGGCCCAGGGTCCAGCGCGGCGCGACCGGCGTCCAGTGATAGCCGCGGGCGCGGTAGCTTTCGAAGGATTGGTCGCTGCCCAGCCAGCTGCGCGAGAACTGGGCTTCCAGCTCGGCATAGGTGCCGCGGTTGGGATAGAACATGTTGTCGCGCGTGTCGTAGTCCAGCACCAGCCCGGCCTTGCCGATGCGCTGGGCCATCTCCGCCGCCGAAAGCTCGTTGGCGGCCTCGCCGGTAAAGCGCGTGTCCGAGCGGAAATAGGTGTAGCGCGGGCCGACGTACCAGGGCGTGTCCGCGACCCTGGCCAGCACCTGCTGCACCAGGAACGTGCCCTTCACTTCGTAGCTGCGCCCGTGGCTGAAGGCGCCGTAGTATTCGAGATTGGCGCGTCCCTGGGCCAGCGCGCCCAGGTAGCGGTAGCGGTCGCCGTCCCAGCTATGGAAGTGGAACAGCCCGGCGCCGCGCGAGCCGTTCTCGGTGGCCAGTCCGCCGATGCCGGTGATGTTGGGCGGGGCCTTGCGCGCCTCGCCGGCCTGGTCGGCGGCCTCGGCCTGCCCGGCCGACTCGGAGAAGTACAGCAGCATCAGGCCGCCGCCATAGCCGACGGCCGGCTCGGTGATCACGACGGGCACGGGCAAGGCGCCCTGGTGGCGCAGCAGGAAGTCGCTGGTGTCGAAGTCGCCGTCGCTCGAATCGGTGAACGACGGCGTTTCGCCGCGAGCCGGGGCATGCGCCATCAGGCCGCACAGGATCGTGGCCATGACCATGCGCATCATCTCGTATCGGCGCCCGCCATGAACCAGCGCAGATAGGGATTGGCCTGCGCCAAGCGGGCCAGCGCCGCCGCGCTCTCGCTCCATTCGGCCCGGTCGCCGCGGTAGGCGGCCAGCGCGCTTCGATAGAACAGGTCCAGCGCGCCGCGCTCGTTCTCTATCTCCTGGGTCAGCGATTGGGCGTGCGGCCCCAGCGGCGGGTCGCTGCGCAGCGCCAGCAGGGCCGGCAGCGTGCGCACGATTTCGCGCGGCCGGACCCAGGGGGCGTACTCGATGGCCGGACGGTCGTCGGTCACGGGCGCCGCATCGCCGGCGAAGCGCGCCAGCCCTTCCCTGTCGGTCACCCAGGTGGCCAGCAGCGCCGCCGGCGAGCCGACACCCACTTCCGCCAGGGCCTGGCGCAATTGCGGCTGGGCCATGCGCGCGGCGATGCGGCCGGCGTCCAGCGGCATGGGCTGCATGGAGCCCACCAGCAGCATCTCGTGCATTTCGGTGGTCCAGAGCGTGGCGTGCGGAAACACCGCGATGAAGCTGGCCACCAGGGCGCGCGTGTCGTCCAGGTTCTGCGTGGGCAGCGGCAGCCATTGCGCGACCACGCCCTTGGGATTCAGGCGCGACGCCGCCAGTTGGTAGAAGTCGCGCGAATAGAGATTGACCACGCCGGCGGCCGAGGGCGGCGGCGGTTCCAGGGTGATCAGGTCGTAGTGGTCATCGCGGGTCAGCAGCTCGCGCCGGCCGTCGCGCAGGCGGCGTTCCAGGCCCGGGTCGGCGGCGGCGTCGTAGCTGCCCTTGAACAAAGACCCCGCGCGCAGCACGCCGGGCAGCAGTTCGGCGACCACGCGGCGGTCCAGGCCGGGATAGCGCGACAAGGCGCCGGCGGTGATGCCGGTGCCATAGCCGATCACCAGGGCCGAGCGCGGCTCGCCGGCATGGACGATCAGCGGCAGCAGCGCCTGCAGCCGCATGTAGCGCAGCGACGGCATGGCGTCGCCGGAATTGGACACGCCCTGGATGTAGAGCCGGCGGAAGCGTTTCTCGCCCGCGCCGCGCTCCACGACGGCGACCGTGCCGCCATGGCTTTCCTCGTAGAACACCAGCGTGCTGTCCTTGGCGCCCGGCAGCAGCCGCGCCAGGTGATCGGCCGGCAGCGCCCAGCCCACGATCAGTACGGCGCCCAGCAGCGCCGCCGCCACGGCCCGCGTCATCGGCGCGCGCGCGCGCCAGGCCGCCGCAATGCCGATGGCGCAGGCGATCGCGGCCAGCAGCGCCAGGCCGCGCGCGGCGCCCAGGCGCGGCAGCAGCACGAAAGCGACCAGCAGCGTGCCGGCGATCCCGCCCAGCGTATTGCCGGCCAGCACCAGCCCCGCGCCCTGCCCGCGCCGGGCGGGCGGCACCGCGATGCGCAGCACGGCGGGAAACGCCGCGCCCAACAGCAGCGTCGGCGCCAGCACCACCACCGCGGCCACCACGGCGAAGCGCGCGCTCATGCCGGCCAGTCCGCTGTCGCTCCAGCGCCGCACCGCGGCCTCGGCCAGCGTCTGTGCCTGGATCAGCCAGGGGCCCAGCAGCGCCATGGCCACCAGCGCGGCCACCCCGGCGCCGGCGATCAGGAGCGCGAATACGCGCCACGGGTCGCGCAGGCGGTGCTCCCAGCGCGCGTACAGCGCCGCGCCCAGGGCCAGCCCGCCAAGATAGACCGCAAGCACCACGGAGAAAGCGAACGCCCGCGTGCTCATGAAAGGAACCACCATCTGCGACCACAGCACTTCGTAGCCCATCGCGACCGCGCCGGCGGCGCTGTACAGGCCGATGGCCAGCCATGCGCCTTCCGGCTGCGCGGCCGGGATTGCCGCCTGCTCGCGGACCGGGGCGGCCTGGGCGCGGCGTTGCAGCGCCCAGGCGCCGGCCGCGGCGGCGAGATTCAGGCCCGCCGCCGCGCAGGCCGTGCCGAATACGCCGTAGGCCGGGATCAGCACGAAGGCCGGCAGCAAGGCGCCGGCGATGGCGCCGGCGGTGTTGGCGGCGTACAGCACGCCGCCGGCCCGTCCGACCTGGCCGGCGCCGCAGGCCCGCAGCAATACCGGCAGGGTTCCGCCCATCAGCATTGGCGGCACGGCCACCAGCGCCAGTATCGCCAGCCAGGCCAGCCACGGCATGGCCTGTTCCGCGCGCGCGAACGGCAGCGCGCCGCGGGCCAGCGCCCAGGTCACCGCCAGGGCCAGCAAAGCCACGCAGAGCTCGATGCCGGCGTACAGGCGCATGGGCCGCAAGCTGCGGTCGGCCAGCCGGCCCAGCCAGGCGCTGCCCACCGCCAGGCCGAAGAAAAAGCCGCTGACGGCGATCGCGATGGCGTGGACTTCCACGCCCACGATCAGCGACAGCTGCTTGATCCACACGATCTGGAATATCAATGCGGCCGTGCCGGAAAGCGCCAGCAGGCCGGCCGCGGCCCACAGGCCGCCGGCGGCGCCGGCACGCGCGTCGGTCGTGGCCGAAGCCGGCATTTCTCGCAGCGCTGAATTCATAAAGTCCTGCTATCCCGGGTTTACGCAGTCAGGCGGCGGGCCGAAGGTGTCCGGACCCGCCGCCGCCCTGCCCTACTTGCCTTGCTTCTTGGCGGCTTCTTCGAACTGCTTTTCGATCGCGCGGTCCACTTCGGCCTGCACCTGGTCCACGCTGAAGGTGGCCGGGCGCTGGCTGGGCGGATACTCGATGAACGTCTGCAGGAACTGCGCGGCCTTCATCGAGGCCATCAGCACCAGATAGTCGTTCTTCACCAGCCAGTCGTAGTACTGGTTGGAAACCACGTCGGCGCGTTCATACGGGTCCATGCGCAGGTTGAACAGCTTGGGCACGCGCAGGCACACGAACGGATCCTTCCAGACATCGAAGCCGCCGGGCGCCTGCTGTTCGCAGAACACGGCCTTCCAGTTCTGGTAGCGCATGGCCACCAGCATGCCGTCGTCGTTGAAGTAATAGAAGTCGTTACGCGCGCTTTCCGGGTCCTTGCCGGTCAGGTAGTCGAGCTGGTTGTAGCCGTCCAGGTGGACCTTGTAGCTCTTGCTCGCGCCGTTCGGCGTCCAGCCCTTGAGCAGGCGTTGCTTGACGTCCGTGTCGCCCACCGCGGCCAGCAGCGTGGGGAACCAGTCCAGGCCCGACACGATGCCCGTCTTGACCTCGCCCGCCGGGATATGGCCCGGCCAGCGCACCATCGCCGGCACGCGGTATGCGCCTTCCCAGTTGGAGTTCTTTTCGTTGCGGAACGGCGTGGTCGCCGCGTCCGGCCAACTGAACTGGTTGGGACCGTTGTCGGTGGTGTAGATCACGATGGTGTTGTCGGCGATGCCCAGGTCGTCGAGCTTCTTGAGCAGCTTGCCCACGTCCTGGTCATGCTCCCACATGCCGTCGGCGTAGTCGTTGCCCGGCATGCCGCTCTTGCCACGGTGCGCGTCGCGGATGTGGGTGTAGACATGCATGCGCGTGGTGTTCATCCACACGAAGAACGGCTTGTCGCCCTTGCCGTGCTTGTCGAGGTAGTCGAGCGCCGCGCCGACCGTCTCGTCGTCGATGGTTTCCATGCGCTTTTTCGTCAGCGCCCCGGTGTCTTCCACCTTGCCGTCGGCCGAAGCCTTGATCACGCCGCGCGGCGTGAAGTTCTTCACGAACGAATCGTCGGCGCCCTTGGGCCAGTACGGACGCTCCGGTTCTTCCTCGGCGTTCAGGTGATACAGGTTGCCGAAGAATTCGTCGAAGCCGTGCTTGGTGGGCAGGTACTCGTCACGGTCGCCGAGGTGGTTCTTGCCGAACTGCGCGGTCACGTAGCCGTGCGACTTCAGCGCCTGGGCGATGGTGATGTCGCGGTCCTGCAGGCCGACCGGCACGCCGGGCATGCCGACCTTGGACAGGCCGGTGCGGCGCGGCACCTGCCCGGTGATGAAGGTCGACCGCCCCGCCGTGCAGCTGTTTTCGGCGTAGTAGTCGGTGAAGATCAGCCCTTCCTTGGCGATCCGGTCGATGTTCGGCGTGGTGTAGCCGACCACGCCCCTGGAGTAGGCGCTGATGTTCGTCTGGCCGATGTCGTCGCCGAAGATGACGAGTATGTTCGGCTTCTTGCCGGAATCCTGGCCCTTGGCCTGCGCGCCCTGGGCATGCGCCGCCCCGGCCATCGCCAGCCCTCCTGCGGCGATGAGCGCCGCTCCCAACCATCGTGTTGCTTTCATTACCGCTCTCCTTGCCCGTGCTCGGGCCCCTGGGTCAACAAAAAGATCAAGGCTTCTCGAAGCCGTAGACCTGCTTCCACTCCTGCTGCATGTCGACGACCGTCCAGCCGCGGGCGCGGGCCTCGTCCAGCGCCTTGTCCAGGCGGCCGAAGCTCGACTGCCGGTCATAGGCCCATTCGCGCTTGGCGTCGGTGTGATGAACCAGCCCGGCGAAGCGCTTGCCAGGGCCGGCCATGGTCCACTGCAGCATCTGCAGGTCGCCGTCGGAGTTGCCGAAGGCCAGGATCGGGCGGCGCCCGATGCCGTGCTGGATCGCCACCGGCTTGCCGGGGCCGTCGTCGTTGAACGCCAGCTTGGCCTGGCGCATCAGCCGCGGCTGGCCCTGGTCGAGCTGGTAGACCGTGGTCACGCTGCTGCCGATCACCTGTTCGGGCGGGATGCCGTAGGCGGCCTGCGTCCATGGCCGCATGAATTCGACCTCGCCGCCGGAAACGATGTAGGTCTTGAAATCGTGCGCGCGCAGATAGTCCAGCAGTTCGCGCATGGGGGCGTAGGTCATGCTGGTGTACGGCAGGCCGGTGCGCGGATGGCGCGCGGTCTTGAGCCAGTCCTGCACGCTCTGGGTGAAATCGGCCGTGGTCATGCCGCCGTGGGTCGCGGCCACGATCTCCAGCATGCCGCGTTGGCCGCTCTTGGCCAACGCGGCGCGGTCGCCCTCCAGCACGGCCTTGAACGGCTGGCGGCTGCGCCATTCGGGATGGGATGGCGCCAGGGCCTGCACCCGGTCCAGCGAGAATTGCAGCTCGAAATACATGGGCTGCTCGCTCCACAGCGTGCCGTCGTTGTCGAACACGGCGATGCGCTCGTCCGGCGCGACGAAGTCGGGGCTGCCGGGCGTGGCCACGGCCTGCACGAACTCGACGATGGCGCTGCGCGAAGGCCCGTCGTTCCAGGACGGCAGCGCAGCCTGCGGCCGCGATTGCGGTTCGGTGGCCGCGCAGCCGGCCAGCAGGCCCAGCGCCAGCAGCCAGGTCCAGGCGGTCAGGCGCCGCAGGCTTTGAAGTGGATCGATACGCCGCATCATTGTCTCCCCATGCGTGTTGCTCGTCGCGGTTGTACGGAATTCAGTTCCGCCGGCAAGGCGTGGCGGTCCGGGGCGCGGCGGCGCCAGGCCTTGCGCCAGCCGCGGCTGGCGGAGGCGAGCTGCCCGCGCCAGCCGGCATGCCCGGCGCCTGCGCCATACGCCTGGCGCAGCGCGTTTTCCGCCAGGCTGCGATCGGCCGGCGACATCCGCGCCAGCGCGCCGCGCAGCCCGACGGCGCCGCGGATGCGCCGCAGCCAGCGATAGCACGCGCTCAGGCCCGGCTCGGCGCCGCGCGCCTCGCGCCGCCAGGCGCGCCAGTAATAGGGTTCGCTGGCGCGCCAGCGCGCCTGCGCGCGCCGCAGGCCGGCCCGCAGCGCGCGCGCGAGCCGGCGCCACCAGGGCCAGCCCAGCCACAGCGCCAGCGCGGCGACGGCCGCGGCCAGCAGCGCCTGCATGGCGCCGGCGGGCAGCGCCCAGCGCAGGCCATGGCGCAGCTGCGCCAGGTCGTCGGCCAGCGAGAACGGCACCGCGGCCGCAGGCGCGGCGGCCACTTCGACTTCGCGGCCGGGCAGCGTCTGCGCGCGGGGTTCGCCGCTGGCGCCATCGGTCCAGTGCAGCGTGATGGGCGGCAAGGCGTAATGGCCAGGCTCCCGGGCCACGTAATCGGCCCGGTCGATGCGCTGGCCGCCCTTGAAGCGGCCGCGTCCGTCGGTCAGCGTCGTGACCTCGGGTTCGCGCGGATAGCGCTTGAAGTTCGGCACCTCGTCCAGCGGCGCGGGCTGCAGCAGCATGGCCTGCACGCCGTCGGCGCGCTGGGTGATGCTGCGCGTGATGCGTCCGCCCTGCACCAGCGGGTCGGGGGCGAGCGTGTAGTCCTGGGTGACGGTGAGTGCGCCCGCGACTTCACCGGGCTGCGCCTGCCCGGCGAACTCGATCTGCAGGGGCGCGCTGGCGGCCGTCGCGGCCGCGCCCGAGGGGCCGAGCTGCGCGCTCACGCTCAGCGCGGGGATGGCGATCGTGCCGGGCGCGGCCGCGCTCAGCAGGAAGGTGTAGCGCAGGCCGTTCAGCGGCACGCCGTCGCGGGTGTCGCGGATCAGTTCGGCCTGGCCGGAAGGCGGCGTCACCATCAGGCCGTTCACTTCCAGCGTGGGCAGTTGCGGCGGCTGGGTGAACCAGGTCGTGGTCATCACGTCCAGTTGCAGCTGCAGCGTGGCGCCGGTCTGCGCCTGCGCGGGCGCGCGCGCCGTGACGTACAGCTGCGGCGTGTCCTGGGCCCGGGCGGGCGCGGCCAGGATCAGCAGCAGCAACAGCAGCCAGCGGGTCAATGCGCGCATCATGGCCGCACCCCCGCGTCCTGGGCCGCGAACTTGCCGCGCAAAAAGCGCGCCGGCGACAGGGTCAGATTGCGCAGCCACACTTCCGCCGAGGCGGCCTGCTGCACCTGCACCGTGGCGAGCTGGCCGGCCTTGGCGCTGCGGTCGGCGATGGTCTGGTCCGGCGGTTCGGCCTGTTCGCCCTGCTGCTCCTGGCTCATGGCCGCCAGCAGCCGCGTCACGATGCCGCGATTGACCACGGCCGGCTCCCAGCCGGGCTTGAGCGCCAGCGCGCGGTCATAGGCGGCGAGCGCGGCGTCGTAGCGCCGCAGCCGGACCTGGGTGTTGCCCACGTAGAAATAGGCGTCGGCGCTGGTCAGTTGCGAAAACGCCTTCAGCGCGGCGGCGTAGTCGCCGGCGGCGTAGGCCGCGCGTCCCTTCCAGTAGGGGGCGGTGTAGTGGGCGGCGGCCGCCTGGTAATCGCCGCGTTCGAATGCGAGCCGGCCCTGCTGGTCGGGCGTCAGGAAAGCGTCGGCCAGGCCGCCGGCGCGCGTATCGGGCGGCGCGCCCAGCGCCAGCACGCCCGCCACCAGGCAAGCCTGCCAGCTCACGCGCCAGCCGCGCCGGACCGCGACCAGCGCCAGCAGCGCCAGGGGCCAGCACAGCCAGTAGCCGGCGTCCTTCCAGTGCGGCGGTCCGGAAAGCGCGTCCTGCACCGCTTCGAAGTGCTGCTGCGCGTGCAGCGTGATCCAGTCCAGATCGTCGGCGCTGGCCGTCAGGCTGCCCAGCGGCGCGCCGGCGGCGCGGGCCATATCGCGCAGCGCCGCCTCGTCGATGCCGCCCTGCGGCTGGCTGCGGCCAACGGCCATGATCAATACCTGCAGGTTAGCGGCGGCCTGGGCGCGCTGGCGCACCGCGTCCGCGGGCGCGGCGCCGTCGGTCATCAGCAGCAGCGTCCCGCCTGCGCGCTCGGCCGCCAGCATTTGCGCCGCCTGGTCGATGGCGCCGGCCACGTCGCGCCCTTCGCTCTGGATCAGTCCGGTGGACAGGGCCTGCACGAACAGGTCCAGCAGGTCGCGGTCATCGGTGGGCGGCAGCACCAGGTGGCTGCTGCCCGCGTAGGCGATCAGCCCGGTCTTGGCCCCGGCGCGGCGCGCCGCCAGGTCGCGCACGGTCTGCTTGGCGGCCTCCAGCCGCGACGGCGGCACGTCGGTGGCGTCCATCGAGGCCGACAGGTCCACCGCGACCACCAGCGGCGCCGTGTTGTCGAGGAAGCCGGGCTCGTCGCGCTGCCATGCCGGCCCGGCGGCGGCCACCGACGCCAGCGCCAGGAACAGCGCCAGCAGATCGAGCGGACGCGGACCGCGCGCGCCGGCCACGCGCACGGTCAGGTAAGGCAGCAGATGCGGGGCGATGCCGTGGCCGCGGCCGATGCCGGCCTGGCCGGCGCGCCCGGCCCACCACAGCGCGGCCGCCAGCGCCACGCCCAGCAGGAACCACGGCCGCAGGAAATGGAAGGCGCTCAGGTCCATGCGTCCTCCCTGCGCTTTTCCCGGCCCGCGTCCCCGCGGGCGCCGAGCCAGCCGCGCAAAGCGCCCGCCACGTGCCATAGCGCCAGCAGGCCGATGGCCGCCAGCAGCGGCACCCAGAAGTATTCGCGCGTGGGCTGGTGGCGCAGCGTCTTGACCTCCTGCGGCGTGAGACGGTCGAGTGTGTCGTACACCGCCTGCAGCGCGGCCAGGTCGGCGGCCTGGAAAAAGCTGCCGCCGGTGGCGCGCGCGATCGCCTGCAGCGCGCCGAAATCCACGCGGTCCTCGCCGCTGGCCCTGGGATCGCCGATGCCGATGGTGTGCACGGTGATGTGGTGCGCGGCGGCCAGCTCGGCCGCGCGCGGCGGCGGCACGGCGCTGCCGGTGTCGTTGCCGTCGGTCAGCAGGATCATCACCTTGTCGCGCTCGTCGGCCGCGTCCAGCATGCGGATGCCCAGCCCGATCGCGTCGCCGATGGCGGTGTTCGGCCCCGCCATGCCGACGGCGGTCTGGTCCAGCAGCAGCTGCAGCGTGGCGTGGTCGCGCGTCAGCGAGGCCTGCGGATAGGCGCCGGTGCCGAACACGATCAGGCCCAGCCTGTCGTTCTTGCGCTTGGCGATGAAGTCGGCCACCACCGCCTTGACGGCCTGCCAGCGCGTCGCCGGCCGGCCCTGCGCGTCGCGGAAGTCGGCGCTGTCCATGGACTGGGAAATGTCCACGGCCAGCAGGATGTCGCGCACCGGTTCCGTATGGGTCAGCGGCGGCTCCACCCATTGCGGACGCGCCAGCGCCAGCAGCACCAGCAGCCAGACCGCGACGTTGAGCCACAGCTGGCCGCGGCCGGCCTGGACGCCCGGGCGCGACGGCGATTTGCCGGTAAGCCGCGCCATGGCGTCGAAGAACGGCGTGCGCAAGGCGCTGCGCGCCTGCACGTAGGGAGGCAGATAGCGGTAGGCCAGCCATGCCAGCGGCGCGGTGGCCAGCAGCCAGAGGTATTCAAGCCGCCACATGGCCGTGCTCCGTCCGGTGCTTTTCCATCCACAGGCGGCTGGCGGCCAGCAGCGCGCGCAGCGCCGCCGGATCGAGTCCGCGCACCGCCGCGTCGGGCGCATAGGCCAGCGTCGCCAGCAGGCGCGCGCCGTCGTCGGGCATGGGCGGGCCGCAGCGCCCCATCCAGGCCAGCCAGGCCGGGCCGGCCAGCGACGGCAGCGCGTCGTCGCCCGGACTTGCGGCCAGCGCGGTGCGCTTGAGCAGATCCGGCAGGCGGCGCAGCGCCAGCGGATCGGCGGCGGCCGCGGTTTCCAGGCGTCCGAGTTCGGCCAGCGCCTCGCGCCGGTAGCGGTTGTCGCGATGCCGGCGCCAGGCGCGCGCGCCAAACCAGATGGCCGCGGCGGCGGCGGCCAGGGCCACCGCGGCCCAGCCCCAGGTCTGCGGCCAGTAGGAAACCGGCGGCGGCAGCGGCAGCTCGCGCAATTGGTCCAGGCCGGGCGGCGCGGCGCTCATGTCCGCCCTCCCCCCGGCCGCAGGCGGCCCAGTTCGCGGCGCAGCTGCATCAGCTCGTCCTGCGCCGTGTCTATGGTCAGCAGCGGCACGCGGCTGCGCCGCAGCAGGTCGGCCACTTCGCGCAGCCGGCCGCTGAAGAAATCCGCCAGCGGCTGGCGTTCGCGCTGCCGCCCCACCGCGATCTCCAGCTGCAATTCGCCCTGGGTCACCAGCAGGCGGCCGCGCCGCGGAATGTTCTGCGCCATGGGGTCGAACACCAGCACCGCGATCACGTCGTTGTGGGCGGCCAGTTGCCGCAGGCGGCGCAGCGTCTCGTCGTCTGCGCCCGCGAAATCGCTAACGATGCAGACCAGGCAGTCGTGCGGCGCCTGAGCCAGGGCCGCGCGCAGCGCAGCGTTCAGGCCTTCGGGGCGCGGCGGCCCGGGGCGTTCGGCCGACAGGCCGCGATTGGCGCGCACGATCTCCGCCAGGAAACCGCGCACGCGGTCGCGGCTGCGCAGCGGCTTGACGCCGCGCTGGCCCTCGTCGTCGAACACGATGCCGCCGACCCGGTCGCCGGCGCGCAGCGCCATCCACGCGGCCGCGGCGGACAGTCTTGCGCCCACCGCGCACTTGAAGGCCCGCACCGAACCGAAATACATGTTCATGCGCTGGTCCGCCAGCACCAGCGTGGGCCGGTCGCGTTCCTCGGTATAGGCGCGCACGTAGGGCTTGCCATAGCGCAGCGAGGCCCGCAGGTCCAGCTGGCGCAGGTCGTCGCCGGCCACATAGCGGCGCAATTCCGCGAAATCCAGGCCCCGTCCGCGCAGCCGCGAGCTATGCAGGCCGGCCAGCACGCTGCTCAGCGGCTGGCGCGCCAGGAACGACAGCCCCGCCACGGCGCCTTCGAGGGCGACCAGCTCGGCCAGCGGAGGATGCACGGGATGCGGCTGCATGGGCCATCCTCAGGCGGGCACCGCGACGCTGTCGAGCAGCCGGTCGATCACCGCGTCGGCGGTCACGCCGTCGGCGACGGCGTCGTAGGACAGATGCAGGCGATGGCGCAGGATCGGATGGGCGACTTCGCGCACGTCGTCCGGCGAGCTGAAATCGGCGCCGGCCAGCCAGGCGTGCACGCGCGCGGCCCGGTCCAGCGCGATGGCGCCGCGCGGGCTGGCGCCGACCTGTATCCAGCGCGCCAGCTCCGTGTCGGCCGGGCTGCGCGTGGCGTTGACCAGGTCCACGATATAGCGGTCGACCGCGGCGGCCACGTGCACCGCCGCCGCTTCGGCGCGGCAGGCGAACAGGTCTTCCTGCGACAGCCTGTCGGCGCCCGCATGGGAATCGGACGGCTGGCGCAGCAGCGCCAGCATCGCCGCCTCGTCGGCCGCCGCGGGATAGCCGAAGCAGATCTTCATCAGGAAGCGGTCCATCTGCGCCTCCGGCAAGGGATAGGTGCCTTCCTGTTCTATGGGGTTCTGCGTGGCCAGCACCATGAACAGCTCGGGCATGGCGCGCGTCACGCCGCCCACCGTGATCTGGCGTTCCTCCATCGCTTCCAGCAAGGCCGACTGCACCTTGGCCGGCGCGCGGTTGACCTCATCGGCCAGGATCAGGTTGCCGAACAGCGGTCCTTGCTGGAACGTCACCCGGTTGCGCCCTTCGGCATCCTGCTGCAGCACGTCGGCGCCGGTGATGTCCGACGGCAGCAGGTCCGGCGTGAACTGGATGCGGCTCATGTCCGCCGCCAGGTGCGCGGCCAGCGTCTTGACGGTGCGCGTCTTAGCCAGGCCCGGCAGGCTTTCGAGCAACACGTGGCCGTCGGCCAGCAGCGCGATAATGATTTCGCGGATCACCCGCTCCTGGCCCAGCACCGAGCCGGACACTGATTTTTCGAGCGCGAGAATGCCGTCGCGGTTCGCCATGCCCCTCCCCCGTAGACATCAAAACTGAAACGCGTTGCTCAGCGGCTTGCGACGCTTGCCTGTCTGGCCTGGGCCGTTTTCCATTGCTCCGGCGTCATGACGGTCCGGAAGCCGAGGTGCGACATGGGATTGAGCGGATCGGTGCCGCGCCGCGCGCTGGCGCGGTAGCTGATGCAATAAGTGTCGCTGCACAGGAAGGAGCCGCCGCGCGTCACGCGCTTGGGCGCCGAGGGCGGCACGATGCCGTCGTCCGGATCGAAGCTGTCGGACGGGCCGGCCGGGTCCTTGGGGGGCTGGCGGAACTGCGACTGGATCTGGAAGGCGTCGGCGCGGTACCAGTCGGCCGTCCACTGCCAGACGTTGCCGGCCATGTCGTAGAGCCCGTAGCCATTGGGCGTGTAGCTGCCCACCGGCGTCGTGCCGACCTGCACTTTTTCGTCCTTCACCACCGGGAACGGCTGCGCCTGCCGGGTGTCCCAGATGTTGGCCATGGCCTGCCCCTGCGGCAGCAATTCGTTGCCCCAGCTATAGGTGGCCTGCTCCAGGCCGCCGCGGGCGGCGTACTCCCATTCGGCCTCGGTGGGCAGGCGCTTGCCGGCCCACTTGGCGTAGGCCTGCGCGTCCTCGTACGACACCTGGACCACGGGATGGTCGTCCTTGCCGTCGATATTGCTGTTGGGGCCTTGCGGATGGCGCCAGTTGGCGCCCGGCACGAAACGCCACCAGCGCGAATAATCGCGCAGCGACACCTCGGTTTCGGTGCCGACGAACACCATGGCGCCGGGCACCAGCGCGCTCTCCGGCGGACGCGGCGTGCCGGCGGGCAACTGCGGCTGCAGGTCTTCCCAGCGGGGTTTTCTTTCCGCCGTGGTGACGTAGCCGGTGGCTTCGACGAAACGCCGGAATTGCGCGTTGGTCACGTCGTTCACGTCCATCCAGAAACCGCTGACGCGGACCTTGTGCGCGGGACGTTCGTTGGGCTGCGACATCTTGTGGTCGTTGCCCATGAGGAATGCGTTGCCGGGTATCCATGCCATGCCGGCCGGGCCGTTCTTGCCGTCGCCCAGCTTGACCACCGGCGCCTGGGGCGCGGAGGCGTCCGCGGAGCCCGCCAGATACGCGCCGAACGCGGCCGCAGCACCGAGAATCGCAGCCATTGCCAAACCGATCTTCAGCCCTTGCTTCACTTGCTTCTCCATCCTGGTAAGTCAAAGCCGAATGCCACGCATGGTGCGGTAATGCTGTTTTTATTTCTTGTTAGTGCCGGGAAAACCCGCAAGGGAAAACCCGGAAAGAAAACGCCTTTTAATGGCGTGCAGGCAGCGGTGCGAAAGCGGCGCTTGCCGCAGCGCGGTATTTTCCGTGCGAGTAGAGAAGATAATGCGTATCGCGCAAATACGCTATCCGAAAAGCGAAATCTCGGGGGCGTTCGGAAGGGTTTGTTGGATTAATAGTAATGCACGCGTCACAGCCGCCGGGTATGCGTTGCAGCGCGCCGGATAATCACGCCCGGCCGCGATATCGGCGGTTTTAACGATGCAACCTTATATGTATATCGAAACAATATCGAACGGAAATATTGACGCCGTGTATTAGCCGGCTGCTTTTCTTCGCGATTCGCGCCTTCCTAGGGTTTCTCTGGATAACACTTGATTGTCGGATTGTCGACAATGCAACAACAGTACAAATTTTTCCAGAGATCCGGGAGAGCTGCAATGCGTCTGACGAAACTGGAGGGACCCAGCGTTTGGAGAAGCGAGGAATTCGGCGGCCAGGAAGACTGGTGCCAGCGCCTCACGGAAGCGGAGCTGGCGGAAATCATGGCCGCGGTGCGCCATTGCCAAAGCCGCGGCACTCCCCTGTTCGAGATCGGCCGGGATGAATTTCCGCTGGACCGGCTGGCGCGGCGCTTCGAGCGCATCCGCGGGGAACTGGAAGGCGGACGCGGCTTCACCGTGCTGCGCGGGCTGGACCCCGCCAGCCTGGACCCGGAAGCCTGCAAACTCGTGATCTGGGGGCTGGCCCAGTACCTGGGCACGCCCGAGCCGCAGGACCGTTCGGGCAGCCTGCTGCACAGCGTGACCAATACCGGCAAGACCATCGCCAACAGCGATACCGCGCGCGGTTATGAAACCGACGACGAGCTGAAATTCCATAACGACGGCGGCGACGTCTTCATGCTGCTGTGCCTGCGCACCGCCAAGGAAGGCGGCGTCAGCAAACTGGTCAGCGCGGGCGCCCTGTTCAACGCCATCCTGCAGGAGCGCCCCGATTTGGCGGCGGTGCTGCAGCAGCCCTTTTATTTCGATTCGCGCGCGCAGAACCTGAACGAGAAGAAAGTCCAGGTGGTGCCGGTTTTCACCGAGCACATGGGTTATCTGAACGTGCTGTACAAGCGCCGCTACATCGTGACCGCCCAGCGCTTCGAGGACGTGCCGCGCCTGACGCCCGAGCAGGTTGAGGCGCTGGACATATTCGACCGCCTGTGCGCGGACCCCGCCCTGCAGCTCTCGTTCAGCATGCAGCCCGGCGATATCCAGATCGGCAACAACTATTCGATCCTGCACGCGCGCACCAAATACGTGGATTACGACGATCCGCAGCGCCGCCGCCATCTTTACCGCCTGTGGCTGACGCTGGAGAACAGCCGTCCGCTGCCCGAGGTGTTCGGGACGACGCGGGAGTTCGGGCCGTCATATGCGCGGCGCCAGCAGCGCGCGCAGGCCAACATGGAGCAGTGAACGTGGGCCAGGTACAGTTTCTTTCCCTTCCCGACCAGATCGTCAGCCGGCTGACCGAGGACATCCTGAAGGGCGTCTACCTGCCCGGCCAGCGGCTCAAGGAGCAGGAGCTGGCGCTCAAGATGGGCACCAGCCGCGCGCCGTTGCGCGAGGCCTTCCGGGTGCTGGAGCGCGACGGCCTGATCGAGATCCTGCCGTGGCGCGGCGTGCGCATCGTCGAACCCACCTATGACGAGGTCAGGGATCTCTTCGAGGCCCGCGCCGACATGTTCGGCCTGTGCGTCAGGCACGTGGCCGTCCATGGCGAGCCGGCCCTGCTCGAGCGGATCGACGGCGATATCGACGCGCTGATCCGGCAGACCGACGCCGGCTGCGACGAGCGCGAATACAAGGAAATGACCAACGCCATCAGTTCGCAGATGTACGCGCAGATCCAGAACCGGTACACGCGCGCGTTCATCGAGAACCTGCGGCAGAAGATGCTCTGGCACTACTGCTACATGGGCATTTCTTCTTATGCGGGGCGTCAGGAAGCCAACCAGTACTGGCGCGAGTTGGCCCGCGCCCTGCTGGCGCGCGAGCCGCTGGCGGCCGAGGCGGCCGCGCATCGCATCATGGCGGCGTCCAAGGACGTGGCGCTGCGCCTGCTGGAAGAAAAACTGGCCGCCCCAGCGGAGCCCGGCATGAAGTAGCGGCACGGCATGCAACGCGCCCGGCAGAGGCGCGGCGGCCCCAATCGAGGAGACAGGTGATGGTGAGTATCAAACAGATGTTCGCCGGCCTCGCCCTGGCGGCGTTGCAGGTATTGCCGGGTTCGGGTCTCGCCGCGCCGGCCTGGCCCGAACGGCCGGTCACGGTCGTGATCGCCTATCCGGCCGGCGGCGCCGCCGACGTGGTCGCGCGCATCGTGCTGAACGAACTGGCGGCAAGCCTGGGGCAGCCCTTCATCGCCGAATCCAGGCCCGGCGCGAATTCCAACATCGGCGCGGAATGGGTGGCGCGGGCCAGGCCCGATGGCTACACGCTGCTGGTCAGCGGTCCGTGGTTCGCCATCAACCAGTACATCGAGACCGGCAGGCGCTGGCAGCCCGACAGCCTGGTCCCGGTGGCGCGTTTCGCGCTCACCGACAACCTGCTGGCGGTGCCGGCCAGCGCGCCGTACCGGGACCTTGCGGGCTATGTGGCCCATGCGCGCGGGCAGACCGATCCGCCCCTGCAGTACGCCAGCCCGGGCGCCGGATCGACGCAGCGCATGGCGGCCGAGCTGTTTCTCGCGCAGGCCGGCATCAAGGTGGATTCCGTCCAGTACAAGGGCGCCCCGCCCATCATCCCGGACCTGGTCAGCGGCCGCGTGTCCATGGCGGTGCTGGCCGCGGCCAATGTGACCTCGCTGATCCAGGCGGGCAAGCTGAAGGGCCTGGCGACCTTCGGCGAGACGCGCGGGCCGAGCACGCCCGATATTCCCACCATGGCCGAGCAAGGCTATCCCAAGGCGGTGGTGACTTCCTGGTTCGGCCTGCATGCGCCGGCGGGCACGCCGCCGGAAGTGATACGCCGGCTTTCCGACAGCGTCGGGAAAGTCGTGTTCAAGCCGGCGGTGCAGGCCGCGCTGCGGGCCGCGGACGCGCAGCCCGCGTTCCTGGACTCGCAGGACTTCGCCGCCTACATACGCAGCCAGCAAACCCTGTGGCAAGAGCTTGCCGCCGATCTCGAAGGAAAAAAATGAGCGCCGTGCATGTCGTCGTGGAAAGCGGCGACCGGCTGGGAGAAGTCCCGCTGTGGTCGCCATCGCGCCGGGTCCTGTACTGGATCGACGTGCGCAAGCCGGCGCTGTACTGCTGGGCGCCGGACACGGGCCGGGTGCGCGCCCTGCCCTTGCCCGAGCCGGTAGGCAGTTTTTGCGAAACCGGCCGCGGCCGGCTGCTGCTGGCGCTGAAGTCCGGCCTGTACTTCATGGACCCGGACAGCGGTGCGCTGCAGGCCTGGTTCGATCCCGAGCCGCAACTGCCGGGCAATCGGCTGAACGACGGCAAGTGCGACAGGCAGGGACGGTTCTGGGTCGGCAGCATGAACGACGGCGACCGCCTCCCGACGGGCACGCTGTACTGCGTGCGCGGCGACGGCCGGGCGGCGGGCCACGTGTCCGGCATCACGATACCGAATTCGCTGGCCTGGAGCCCGGACGGCAAGAAGATGTACTTCGCCGATACGCCGGCGCGGCGGATCCTGGTCTACGACTTCGATCCCGACGACGGCGTGCCTGCCAATCCGCGCACCTTCGTGGACCTGGCCGGCCATCCGGGCCGCCCGGACGGCGCCACCGTCGACGCCGAGGGCTGCCTGTGGAGCGCCCTCGTCCATGCCGGCCAGGTGGTGCGCTACACGCCGCAGGGGCGCGAGGACCGGGTCATCACGCTGCCGGTGACCGGCGTGACCTCGTGCGCCTTCGGCGGCGCGCGCATGGAGACGCTGTTCGTCACCACCGCCACCCAGGGACTGTCGGAACAGGCGCTGCGCGAGCAGCCGCTGGCCGGCGCCCTGTTCGCGGTGGACGCCGGCGTTTCAGGGATAGGCGAGACGCCTTTCGCCGAGGGAGAAACCGAAGCACGCGGCACGACGCCGGCGCAGTGAGCGCCATCCAAAATCCACTAAACGAGGAAAGCCCATGTCCACTCCCCTCACCGGCGGCCGCGTCATCGCGGAAATACTCCAGGCGCATGGCGTCGAACACGTGTTCTTCATGGACGCCATCCTGCGCCGCGCGCTGGTGGAAATGGAGAAGCTGGGTATCCGGCGGATACTGGCCCACTCGGAAATCGCCGCGGCCTACATGGCCGACGGCTACGCCCGGATCACGGGCCGGCCCGCCGTATGCATGGCCCAGTCGGTGGGCGCGGCGAACCTGGGCGCGGGCCTGCAGGATGCGTTCCTGGCGCAGACGCCCATCGTCGCGCTGACCGGCAGGCAGCCCGCGGCCATGCAGTACCGCAACGCCTACCAGGAACTGCCGCACGAGCCCATGTTCCGGTCCACGGCCAAGCACAGCATGCGGGTCGACGGCGTCGAACAATTGCCGCACGTCCTGCGCCAGGCCTTCCGGGAGGCCGTGACCGGCCGGCCGGGGCCGGTGCATATCGACGTGGCCGGCCACACGGGCGACGCGATCGGCGCGGCGGTGCTGGATGGATATCCTGCCGCGGCGCGGCCGTTTTCGTCATTGCCCGGCTTCCGGGCGCAGGCGGAGGCGCGGCGGGTCGAGGCGGCCGCCGCGATGGTGGCGCGCGCCGAGCGGCCGGTCATCGTCGCCGACCTCGGGGTATGCACATCGGGCGCGCAGCAGGCCTTGCGCCGCTATGCCGAGCACGCCTCGATCCCGGTGGTGATGTCGCTGGACGCCAAGGCGGTGCTGCCCGAGGCGCATCCGCTCAACGGCGGCGTCGCGGGCACGTATTCGCGCGCCTGCGCCAACCGCATCGTCGGCGCGGCCGATCTGGTGATTTACGCCGGCAGCGTGATCGGCGACCACATCAGCCACAACTGGACCCTGCCCGCGCAGGACGTGCCGGTGATCCAGATCGACGCCGACCCGGCGCAGCTGGGCCGCAACTATCCCGGCGCGCTGGGCCTGGCGGGCGATACGCGCAGCGTGCTGGAACAGCTGACGCAGGCCTGCCCCGCCGCCGAGCGCGCGGCCTGGGTGGACCGGGTCCAGGGCTACGTGCGCGAATGGAACGAGGCGGCCGCGCCGGCCCGGGCCAGCGACAGCGTGCCCATCCGCCCCGAACGGCTTTGCGCCGAGCTGAGCGAGGTCTTGCCGGCCGATGCGATCCTGGTGTCCGACACCGGCTACTCCTCGCAGTGGAGCGGCACCTATGTGGCGCTGCGCCACGAAGGCCAGCGCTACCTGCGCGCCGCCGGCTCGCTGGGCTGGGGCTTTCCGGCCTCGCTGGGCGCGAAGTTCGCCGCGCCCGATGCGACGGTGGTGTGCTTCACCGGCGACGGCGGCTTCATGTACCACATGCCGGAGCTGGAGACGGCGCTGCGCTGGGGGCTGAAGACCATCACCGTGGTCAACAACAACCATTGCCTGGCCCAGGGCACGCGCTCGATCCTGAGCGCGTACGAAGGGTCCGACGGCAGGCGCGAAGAGATCTATCACTACCGGCCCATGGACTTCGCGGCCATCGCGCAGGCCATGGGCGCGGTGGGCTTACGGGTGACCCGTCCGGCCGATTTCGCTGCGGCCTTCGAGCAGGCGCGCGCCAGCGACCTGCCGGTCGTGATCGACGTGGTCACCGATGCGCAGGCGCTGGCGCCCCTGCCCTGGACACCCTGAACACGGTCTAAGGAGAACGACATGGGAAGCAGACTGCGCGCGCTGGCTGGCGCCATTTCCGTATGCTTTGCCGGCCATGCGGCGACGGCCGCCGCCGCACAGCCAGACTATCCGTCCCGGCCCATCCGCATGATCGTGCCGTACGCGGTGGGCGGCACCACCGATCTGGTCGCCCGCCAGTACGCGGACCTGCTGGGACGTGAACTGAAGCAGACCGTGGTGGTGGAAAACCGGCCGGGCGCCTCCACCAATATCGGCAACAAGCTGGTGGCCGACGCCGAGCCCGACGGCTACACCCTGCTGTACGGCACAGGGCAGATGACGCAGACGCTGACCTTCGGCCCCTTCCCCGCCATCGACCCGACTACCGCGCTGGCGCCGGTCAGCCTGATCCTGACCTCTCCGCAGATGATCGCGAGCAACAAGGAACAGAAATTCTCCACGCCCGAAGAACTGATCCACGCGGCCCGCGCCCAGCCCAGGGCCATCAGCATCGCGTCGGCGCAGCTGCAGCTCTACGTCAACGTGCTGGGCGCGCGCGCCGGCATCGAACTGCTGCACGTGCCCTACAAGGGCGGTGCGCCCGCGGTGACCGACACCATAGGCGGACGCACCAATCTGGTGATGGGGCAGCCGCCGGTGCTGCTGCCTTTCATCCGCAACGGCGTGCTCAAGCCCATCGCCGTGCTGTCGAAGGACCGCATCGCCGCCCTGCCCGAGGTCCGCACCTTTGCCGAGGCCGGCGTGGCGTCGCTGGACCTGGTGAGCTGGAACGGCGTGTTCGCGCCCAGAGGCACGCCGCCCGCGGTGATAGACCGGCTGGCGCAGGCCACCCGGGCCGCGCTGGCCGATCCCACGCTGGAACGCCTGGCCGAGGACGGCCTGACCATACAGTCCAGCACGCCCGCGCAGCTGGCCGCGCGCGTGGCCGGCGACGTGCGCGCGTGGAAGCAGCTGGCGCAGGACAACCCCGAACTGGCGCAGGCGCGCTGACCGACGACCGAGGAGACGACATGCAACAGACCACGGACAGCGCCCCGCGCGGCGTCATTCTGGTGACCGGCGGCAGCCGCGGCATCGGCGCGGCGATCTGCGAGCGGGCCGCGCGCGACGGCTATGACGTATGCATCAACTACCGCAGCAACGAGGAACAGGCGCAGGCGGTGGCCGAGCAAGTCCGCGGCCACGGCCGCAAGGCGCTGACGGTGCAGGCCGACGTGGCCGACGCCGCGCAGATCGCCGCCATGTTCCGCCAGGCCGACCGCGAGCTGGGCAGCCTGACCGCGCTGGTCAACAACGCCGGCACCAGCGGGCGCATCGGCCGCGTGGACGCGCTGGAGGCGCCGGACCTGCAGGCGATTTTCGCGCTCAACGTCATGGGCAGCTTTCTGTGCTGCGGCGAGGCCATACGCCGGATGTCGACGCGCCATGGCGGCAAGGGCGGCAATATCGTCAACATGTCCTCGGCGGCCGCGCGGTTGGGCGCGGCCGGGCGCAACGTGCATTACGCAGCCAGCAAGCGCGCGCTGGAAGCGCTGACCTTCGGGCTGGCCCAGGAGGTGGCCGCCGAGGGGATACGCGTGAACGCCGTGGCGCCGGGCGTCATCGACACGGAGATCCACTCGCGCGAACGGCTCGCGCAGATGGCGCCGCAATTGCCGATGCAGCGCCCCGGCACCGCCGTCGAGGTCGCCGACACCGTGATGTGGCTGCTGTCGCCGGCGGCCGGCTACGTGTCGGGCGCCAACGTCGGCGTGTCGGGCGCGCGCTAGGCCGGTCCGGCGCCCAGTCCGCGGATCAGTATGTCCGCATAGGCCTCGCACAGACCGGTGTCGCCCAGCGTGCCGGTCAGCAGGTGCAGCCAGCTCGCGCCCATCGCGAGCGAAATCGCGGCCTCGATCTCGGGGCCGTTGCGCACTTCCCCGCGGTCGCAGGCGCGCTGGAAAATCTCCCGCAGATTGTTCTTGCGGCGGTCGACGAATTCATCGCGCAGCAGGCTCAGCGTCTGCGGGTCGGACTGGGCTTCGGCGACGATGCTGCGCAGCGCTTCGCCGGCGCGCGTGCCGCTCCACCAGTGCCACAGCGCGGCCAGGAAATCGGTGAGTTCAGCGCGCAGATCGCCTTGGCGCGAGGTGGCCAGCCCGGCTTCGCCCGAGCGCTCGTAGACCTCGACGATGAGCGCCGCCTTGTTCTTCCACCAGCGGTAGATGGAAGGCTTGCTGGAGCCGGCCCGCTTGACCACGGCGTCCAGTGTGAAGCCGGCGTAGCCGGATTCCTCGAGGATGGCGGCGGCCGCCTCGATGATGGCGCGGTGGGTTTCCTCGCTGCGCACGGCGCCGTGCGACACGCGCGATCGCTTCTGGGTCCTGGATTCCACGTCGGCTGCTCCTGGTTGCAACGCCCTCGGTCCGGCGCGGCTGCATATCGCCATGCGCGCATCGGACTGTTCTACGGATGTAGGTAATTCTCGTCGAAATCGGATTGTCTTAACGATACCGAGAGTATATATTTTGGCCTAACGATACTAACGGTATTTATAGGGCACCCGATGTCAACCGCTCCTCCTCCCCTCCCGGGCCGCCTCTATGCGCTGGCCGTCGCCGCGCTGGGCGCCGCGATAGGCTCCACCTTTCCGCTGGCAGCAATCCTGGCACAAGGCGACATCGGCGGAGGCCTGTCGGCCAGCGCGGACGCGACCGCGTGGCTGACGACGATATACAACGTCGGCCAGATCTTCTGCCTGCCCATCGTGATGACGTCGGCCGCCGCCTTCGGACGCGGCCGCAGCATGCGCTGGGCCGGCCTGGGCTTCGCGCTGGCGTCGGCGGCCGTGGCGCTGTCGCCGCAATTGGCCTGGGCGCTGGTGATGCGCTTTGCGCAGGGATTCTTCGGCGGCATGCTGCCGGTGCTGATGTTCCTGTTGGTCATGACCAGCCTGCCGCCGGGGCGCGCCCAGGTGCGCGGGCTGGCGGCGTTCGCCGCGGCCACCTCGCTCGGGGTCGGGCTGGCGGGATGGCTGGCGGCCGAGCTGGTGGCGCTGGGCGGTTGGCGCATGCTGTTCTGGGCCCAGGCCGCGCTGGGCGCGGGCTACTACCTGCTGGCGCGGCGCGCGCTGCCGCAGGATCGCGGCGACATCCACTACCTGAAAGTAAAGGACTGGCCCAGCTACGCGCTGCTGTCGGCCAGCCTGAGCGCGCTGGTCATCGCGATCTCGGAAGGCGAACGGCATTTCTGGTTCGAGAGCTGGTGGATCAGCGCCTGCCTGCTGATGGGCCTGGTGGGCATGGGACTGGGCGCGGCCAGCCTGCTGCGCGCCAACCGGCCGCTTTTGCACCTGGAGATATTCCGCAAGTCCACGTTCAGCTGGGCCATCGTGCTGCAGATCATTTTCCGCTTCGGCACGCTGTTCGCGGTCTGGATCGCGCCGCAGTACCTGATGCGCATCCACGGCTTCCGGCTGGAGCAGATCTCTTCCATGCTGCTGCCGCTGTCGGCCGGCACGCTGGCCGCCCTGCCCGTCGCGTTCTGGCTGGCGCCGCGCGTGGACCAGCGCCTGGTGCTCAGCGCCAGCCTGGGCCTGTTCGCGCTGGCCTGCGTGCTGAGCGCCTCGCTCAGTCCCGACTGGACGGCGCAGAATTTCGCGCCCGCGCTGCTGGTGGCCGGGCTGGGCCAGGGCCTGTTCTCCGTGGCGACGCTGCGCTTCGCGGTCTACGGCATCGGCAAGACCGACGGCGCGACCTGCGGAATCATCTTCAACTACTCGCGCGTGCTGGGGCTGGTCAGCGGCATCGCCGTGTTCAGCCACGTGGTCAACGAGCGCGAAAAATACCACTCCGCCGTGCTGACCGAAAGCGTGGGCTGGCTGGCCAGCGAACCCGCCGCCCGGCTGCGGCAGACGGCCTCCGGCCTGGCCGACTGGGTATCCGATCCGGGCGGCGCGCAGGCCGCGGCCGTCGGCCGCCTGGCGCGCAGCGTGGCGGGCCAGGCCTACACGCTGAGCTACGGCGACGCCTTCCTGCTGGCCGCCGGCCTGCTGCTGCTGGGCGCGGTGCTGGTATGGGCGCTGCCGCGGCTGCCCAGTCCGCTCGCGCCGCCGGCTCCCGTCCCGTCCGCCAACCCCGTTTGAGATCGCACTTCGCTAGAGGCTGTTCCATGAGTACCGCAACCACTTCCTCCCCTGCTCCCAGCGTGCGCCAGGTCATCCTGCACACCAGCCACCGCGTCCTGGCGGCGTCGGCCATCGTGCTGGCGCTGGGCGGCCTGGTCTACGGCGCCTATGCGCTGTGGCACGGCGCCACCCCTTACGAGCGCACCGACAACGCCTACGTCAAGGGCGACCTGACCTATGTGGGCACCAAGGTCAGCGGCTATGTCCAGAGCGTGGATACGGAGAACAACCGCAAGGTGCAGGCCGGCCAGCGGCTGGTGCAGATCGATCCCAGGGATTACGAGGCGGCGGTGGCCGACGCGGAATCCGCCGTGGCGCTGGCCCGCGCCACGCTGGAGCAGATCGGCGCGCAGCAAACGCTGCAGGCGACCCAGATACGCATCGCCCAGGCCACCGTGACGTCGGCCCGCGCGCAGGCCGAGCGTTCGCAGGCGGATTTCCGGCGCGCGCAATCGCTGGTGCAGCAAGGCGGCGTCAGCCGCGCGCTGTACGACCAGGCCAGCGCGGAACACATCAGGGCCGCCTCCGCGCTCAGCCAGAACCAGGCGCAGGCCGACTACGCCCGCCAGCAGCTCAACGTGCTGCAGGCGCAGCGCGAGGCCGCGCTGGCCAGCCGCGACAGCGCCGAGGCCAGGCTGGAGAAGGCCCGCAACGACCTGGCCGCCACCACCATCGTGGCGCCGCGCGAAGGCCGCGTGGCGGGTCGCAACGTGCGGCCCGGCGAATATGTGGCCGTCGGCACGCGGCTGATGGCGGTGGCGCCCACCCGCGATCTGTGGGTCGAGGCCAATTTGAAAGAAACCCAGCTGGCCCGCATCCGTCCGGGCGACCGGGTCAGCGTGCGCGTGGACGCGATTCCGGACGCGCGCTACTGCGCCACCGTAGAAAGCGTGGCCGGCGCCAGCGGCTCGGAGTTCGCCGTGATTCCGCCGGACAACGCCACCGGCAATTTCACCAAGATCGTGCGCCGCTTTACCGTGCGCATCCTGCTCGATTCCGGCCAGCCCGGGCTGGAGCGGCTGGGCGCGGGCATGTCGGCCGTGCCGACCATCGCCATCGATTCCCGCCCCGGGGCGCAGGCCGCGTGGAATCCGCTGCGCCTGTTCTATCCGGCCTTCACCTGCGCGAGCGAGGAGCAATCATGAAAACCCGCCATTTCGCCCCTGCCCTGGGCCTCGCCGCGGCCTTGCTGCTGTCGGCCTGCGTGACGCCGCCCGACCTCGGCGACAAGCCGGTTCCGGCCGCCGCGCGCGAACTGGCCAGCAACCGCAGCCTGGCGGCGCCGCGGGCCGAGTGGCCGGCGCGCCAATGGTGGACGGGCTACGGCGATGCGCAGCTGGACCGGCTGATCGGCCAGGCGCTGGCCCAGGCTCCGTCCATGGCGGTGGCGCAGGCCCGCATCCGGCGCGCGCAGGCCGGCGTGCAAGGCGCCGGCGCCGCGCTGTATCCGCAGCTGGGGCTGACGGGCGGCGTGGCCGAAGCCAAGCCCAGCACCGCCACCGGCGCGCCGGTGGCCGATGCGCTGCGCGGCTGGAACGACAGCGCCCGCGCCGCGCTGGAGTTTTCGTACGAATTCGATTTCTGGGGCAAGAACCGTGCGCTGCTGTCGGCCGCGGTGTCGGAACTGTCGGCGGCGCAGGCCGAAGGCGCTGCCGCCGAACTGAGCCTGTCGACCGCCGTGGCCACGGTCTACGCGGACCTGCTGCGCCTGTACAACGACCGCGACATGCTGGAGGAAGTGCTGCGCATCCGGCAGGAAAGCGAGCGCCTGGTGCGGATGCGTTATCGCGCGGGCTACGATTCCGAGGCCGATCTGCGCCAGGCCCAGGCCGGCCCGCCCGCGGTGCAGGCCGAACTGGCGGCGTCGGACGAACAGATCGGGCTGGCGCGGTTTCGCCTGGCGGCGCTGCTGGGCCTGGGCCCCGACGCCGCGCTGGAGATCCGGCGGCCGGGCAGACCGGTGCTGCGCGCCGCCGGGCTGCCCGCCAACCTGCCGGCCGACCTGCTGGGCAGGCGGCCCGACCTGACCGCGGCGCGTTGGCGCGTGGAGTCGCTGTCCAGCCGGATCGACGCGCGCGAGGCCGACTTCTATCCGAATATCAACCTGAGCGCGGCGCTGGGCCTGCAGGCCCTGGGCGTGGGCAACCTGTTCCGGTCCGGCGCGGACTACGGCTCGGTCGGCGCGGCCTTCAGCCTGCCGATATTCGACGCCGGCCGGCGCCGCGCCGCCTACGGCGTGGCGCGCGCGGATTACGACGCCGCGGTCGCCAACTACGACGCGGCGCTGGCGCAGGCGCTCAACGAGATCGCC
Organism: Achromobacter sp. MUI-25009338; assembly: GCF_057359325.1. Classification (NCBI taxonomy): domain Bacteria; kingdom Pseudomonadati; phylum Pseudomonadota; class Betaproteobacteria; order Burkholderiales; family Alcaligenaceae; genus Achromobacter; species Achromobacter sp. MUI-25009338. The sequence continues at coordinate 2,966,908 of NZ_CM170627.1, read as the reverse complement.
GGCATCGTGCTCAATGGCCGCTCGCTGGACGAACAGATCCGCCATGCGCGCGAGGCGCTGGACATGCAGCAGCGCGCCTGGGAACTGGCGCGCGCGCGCTACGCCGGCGGCGCGGCCGATTTCCAGTCGGTGCTGATCGTGGAGGACCGCCTGGCCACGCAGAAACGGGCGGTGGCGGCGCTGGACAGCCGACGCTTCGCGATCGACGTGGCGCTGCATCGCGCGCTGGGCGGCGGCTATGACGATGCCGCGCCCAGGCGCGGCAGCAGCCGGACGTAGAGCAGTTCGCAGAGCAGCTCCACCAGGGTCTGCGCCAGGATCACGGCCGGCACCACGGGCACGGCGCCCGGGATCGCCAGACCCAGCGGCAGCACCCTTTCAAGCGCGCCAACGGCATATCGGGGGGATGGGCCTCTGTTTGGGAGGGGGCATCATAGCGCGGGGCTATCCCCTTCCATCCGTCCGATATTGTTCGGAGCCGGCGCGCGGAATGTTCAGGACGATTTTTCGATGCCGCCGGCCGCCGCCGGCGCCTTGACCAGGAATTCCTTCAGGCTGGCCACGTTGTTCTTCTTGAAGATGCGGTTCTTGTAGGTGATCACGGTAGTGGGCGACAGGCCCAGTTCGCGCCCCACTTCCTTGGCGGTATGGCCCTGGCGCAGCAGTTCGGCCACCTGGATCTCGCGCCAGGACAGGCCACAGGCCCAGTTCGCCGCGCGCGCCGGTTCGGCGTGCGCGCCGCACAACTGGTGGTGGCGCCGCGCCAGCGCGAGCAGCAGCGGCGCGCGCACCCGCAGAAGCTCGGTGACTTCGGGCCTGTGCATGCGCGAAAAGTACAGGTTCACGTAGCTGATGCCGTCGCCGCGCGCGCCGATGAGCGAAATCTTGCTGGCGAATCCCGGGCGCTCGAAGAGCACGCGCCGGTACTGCGTGTCCGAAATGTGCTCGGGCGACTCCGGGCGGATGATCGGCTCCGGATGGCGCTCGGGCTGGCACGCCATGTCGCGCAGCAGCGCGTAATTGGGGTCGCGGCGGTAAAAGCCGTCGTCCACATAGACATTGGTGGTCCATTCGATGAGCGACTGGTTCAGCAGGCTGGCCGACGACGAGTACCGCACCTGCCCGTCATGGCCGTACAGCACGTGCGACACATGATCGGCGGCGACGCCCTCGCGCAGGGACAGCAGCAGCGCGGCATGGAACATCGGACCGCCCAGGTCCATCACGGCGGACTCCACCCATCGGTCCGGCTCTGCCGCCGCGGGTAGCGGATTGCTTGTCTCTTCCATGGTTCTGTCATTCCCCGCTTGCGCGTGTTTTTTCCCATTCTACGGTCATCCAGGACCGATGCGTGTCCTCGTCCGTGAGGACATGACGAAGCCATTACACGCTCCTAGAGTGGTAACCGCAACGCAGTGCCATGAGATTAATCAAACTATCAGGGAAAACCATGAAAGAGCTTCCCATCTACGCTTACAAGCGACCCGAGGAGATGGACCACCCTTGCGCCGAGCCGCATCCGGTGGTCGTCGTGGGGGCCGGCGTGACCGGCCTGACGATGGCGCTGGACCTGGCGCGCCGCGGCGTGCCCGTGGTGGTGCTGGATGACGACAACACGGTCGGCGTGCGCGGCCTGGCCTCGCGCGGCATGGTCTGGGCCCAGCGCTCGCTGGACATCCTGGACCGGCTGCGCGCGGTCGGCGACATCGTCGGCACCGGCGTGCACTGGAACGTCGGCCGCGTGCTGTGCAAGGACCAGGCCGTGGCGTCCTTCACGCTGCAGGACCAGCCCGACATGCGCCACAACGGCTTCGTGAACCTGCAACAGTATTACCTGGAGTCCTTCCTGGTCGATGCGCTGGTGCAAGAGCCGCTGGCCGAGCTGCGCTGGCTGAACCGGGTCACCGGCATCGAGCCGGGCAAGAACGGCCCCGCCACGCTGGAGGTCGAGACCCCGGACGGCCCCTACCGCGTCAGCGCGCAATGGGTGATTGCCTGTGACGGCGCCAACAGCCCGATCTGCGGCATGCTGGGCCTGCGCCCGCGGGTGCACGTCCGCACCGAGGACCGCTGGGTCATTATCGACATCGTCCTGCGCAACACCACCTGGCCCGAAGAGCGCTGGACCTGGCTGGACGCCCAGAGCAACCACGGCCGCGCGGTCTGGCGCCACAAGATGGCCGACGACACCTGGCGCCTGGACTTCCAGCTGCGTCCCGAAGAGGACGCCGCGCAGGCGGTCACCGAAGCATCCATGCGCCAGCGCGTCTGGGACCTGCTGGGCGAGAAAGTGGAGTTCGACATCGCCTGGCACGGCGTCTGGGCCTACCGCCACGAATGCCTGGACAACCTGCGCCACCACCACGTGCTGTTCGCCGGCGACTCGGCCCACCTGCTCGCGCCCTTCGGCGCGCGCGGCGGCAACGGCGGCATCCAGGACGCGGACAACCTGGGCTGGAAGCTCGCCCTGGTGCTGGCCGGCAAGGCCGACGAGTCGCTGCTGGACACCTATAGCGTGGAACGCCGGCACGCGGCGATGGAAAACATCCGCCAGGCGCGCCGCTCCGCCCGCTTCGTCTATCCGGCCCCCGGCAGCTCGGCCGCCATGTGGCGCGACGCCATCATCGCGCTGGCCCCGACGCACGAAACCGTGGCCCGCATGGTCAATACCGGCCGCCTGTGCATGCCCGCCGTCTACCCGGCCTCCTCGCTGGTGCGCGGCGCGCACGCCCATGCCGGGCGCGCGCTGCCCAACATCGTGCTGCGCCGCGCCGATGGCCTGACGCTGTACGACGTGGCCGGACCGTGGTTCACGGTGCTGGTGTTCGGCGACGCGCTGCCGGCCGGCGCGCCCGCCGCGCAGGACCAGGACGCCCTCGTGAAATGGGTGGCCGTCGGCCCGCTGTGCGACGAACGCGGGCGCGCCGCGCTGGCGCACCAGCTCGGCGTCGCGATGGACGGCCAGGCCTGGCTGCTGCGTCCCGACCAGCACGTCATGGCCGCCAGCGCGCCCGAGGTGCAGGACCCCGACGCGCTGCTGGCCTGGGTGGCCGAGGCGCTCGGCCGGGCCTCCGCCCTCTCCTCCTCGTTTCAATCCTTCCCGGAGGCCAGCAGCCTCCCCAAATTCGGAGATGCCAGCCATGTCGCTTTCTCAGCAACAGCTTGACGATCTGCTCGAGCGCCTGGTGGCGCTGACGGACGTGCCCGACCCCGTGGCCCAACGCGACCGCCTCGCGCGGCTGTCGCTGTGCCTGATCGAAGCCCTGGACGACGGCCCCCGGGCCCAGGCGATCCTGGACCAAACGCTGGCGGACCATCCGGATTCGCCGGCGCTGACCCTACCCTGAAGGAGACGGCGCCATGACGCTCAATCCATCGCAGTCCAACCAGTCCATCAAGGGCCTGCACCACTTCGCCTGGCGCTGCCGCGACGCCGAGGAGACCCGCCGCTTCTACGAAGACGTGCTGGGCCTGCCGCTGGTCCACGTCATCAAGGAGGAGCGCGTGCCCTCGACCGGAGAACTGTGCCCCTACGTGCACCTGTTCTTCGAGTTCGCGGACCACTCCTACATCGCCTTCTTCGACCTGGGCGACAACCGGCTGAGCGAGTTCGATCCGGACACCCCGCGCTGGGTCAACCACTTCGCCATGGAGATCGACAGCGAGGCCGAACTGGAGCGCATGCGCCGGCGGCTCGTCGAACACGGCATCGAAGTCGTGGGCCCGACGGACCACCACTTCATCCGCTCGATCTATTTCTTCGACCCCAACGGCATCCGGCTGGAACTGACCGTGCGCGTGCCCAAGGACGAATACGTCAGCCGCAAGCGCCGCAGCGCGCATGACGAACTGGCCGCCTGGACCCTGGACAAGGCCGCCGGCCTCAGGCCCGGCGCCACCGGCACCAGCAGCGCCGAGCGCCGCCGTGAACACGCCGGCTGAGGCCGCCCGCCACCCCCCCATCAAGTAAAGGAACACCATGAGCAAACCCTTCGCCTCCCAGGCCGACCTGACGGAAAAAAAGGTCTCCTTCCAGCGCCTGTCCGAGAACGCCTACGCCTATGTGGCCGACGGCGATCCCAACTCGGGCGTGATCATCGGCGACGACTGCGTGATGGTGGTCGACGTGACCGCCACGCCGGCCATGGCGCAGGGCCTGATCCGCGCGATCCGCGGCGTGACCGACAAGCCCATCCGCCACGTCGCCCTCACCCACTACCATGCCGTGCGCGTACTGGGGGCCTCGGCCTTCGCCGCCGAGGGCGCGGTCAACGTGTTCGCCAGCCGCGGCACCCATGATCTGATCGTGGAACGCGGCCAGGCCGACATGGATTCCGAGATCGGCCGCTTCCCGCGCCTGTTCCAGTCCGTCGAGACCATCCCCGGGCTGACCTGGCCCACGGTGGTGTTCGAACGCGAGCTGACCATCTTCCTGGGCAGCCTGGAAGTGCGCATGCTGCACCTCGGGTCCGCCCATACGCGCGGCGACTCGGTGGTGTGGATTCCGTCGCAGGGCATCTGTTTCTCCGGGGACCTGGTGGAGTTCAACGCCGGCGTCTACACCGGCGACGCCCACCTGGCCGACTGGCCGTCCACGCTGGACAAGCTGCAGGCGCTGCAGCCGCGCCAGATGGTGCCGGGCCGCGGCCCCGCGCTGACCACGCCGGAAGGCTGCCGCGAAGCCATCGACTACACGCGCAGCTGGGTGCAGACCCTGTACGGCTGCGCCCAGGACGGCGTGGCCAAGGGCAAGAGCCTGAAGCAGGTCTACGAAGACACGCGCCGCGTGATGGATCCGAAGTTCGGCCACGTCTTCATCTACGAGCACTGCATTCCGTTCGACATCTCCCGCGCCTTCGACGAGGCCAGCGGCATTTCGGTGCCGCGCGTCTGGACCGCCGAGCGCGATCGCGAGATGTGGGCCGCGCTCACCGCCTGATCCTGCGGCCCCCCTGGCGGGGGCCGCCCTCTATCTACGGAGCAATCTGAATATGAAACTCGCCACCCTGACGAACGGCACCCGCGATGGCGAACTGGTCGTCGTGAACCGCAACCTGACGCGCATGCGCGCCGTTGCGCACATCGCCGCGACCCTGCAGCAGGCGCTGGACGACTGGGCCCGCAAGGCCCCGCTGCTGCAGGCCGAATACGAATCGCTGGATTCCGGCGCCGGCCCCAGCCAGTCCTTCGACCCGGCGCGCTGCGCCGCCCCGCTGCCGCGCGCCTACCAATGGCTGGACGCCTCGGCCTACCTGAACCACGTGGACCTGACGCGCCGCGCCCGCGGCGGCGAAATGCCGCCCTCGTTCCTGACCGATCCGGTGATGTATCAGGGCGGCTCGGACGACTTCATGGGGCCGCGCGAAGACATCACGGCCGCCAGCGAGGACCTGGGCGTGGACCTGGAAGCCGAGGTCATCGTGGTCACCGACGACGTGCCGCTGGGCGTGGACGCGGACAAGGCGCTGGATCACGTGGTGCTGCTGGGCCTCATCAACGACGTGACGCTGCGCAACATCGTGCTGCCGGAACTGGCCAAGGGCTTCGGCTTCGTGCAGGGTAAGCCGGCCTCGGCGCTGTCGCCCGTGCTGGTCACGCCCGACGAGCTGTCGCCCTACTGGCGCGGCGGCAAGCTGCACCGCGCCATGCACGTCTGGCTCAACGACAAACAGATCGGCCAGCCCCAGGCCGGCGAGGAAATGCAGTTCCATTTCGGCGAACTGATCGCGCATGCGGCCCGCACCCGCCGCCTGGGCGCCGGCACGCTGCTGGGCAGCGGCACCATCTCCAACGCCAGCGACGCCGCCGGCGTCTGTTGCCTGGTGGAGGCCCAGGTGCGCGAAAAGCTGCGCGACGGCGCGGTCAGCACGCCCTTCCTCAAGCATGGCGACCGGGTCCGCATCGGCATGCGCGACGACGCGGGCCAGAGCCTGTTCGGCGACATCGAGCAGGCCGTGCGTATCCCGGGCACCCGCCCCCTGCCCCAGACCGCGCCGGCGGCCGAAACGGCCACGGCCTGAACGGGCAAGGCAAGTTGCGCCGCCGCGCCCGCCCGGCGCGGCGGCGTCCTCTCCGAAGAACACACAAAAGCAGGACCCGCTGCAAGCCCCCCAAGGAGACATCCATGCAGACAGAACTTTCCGCCGCCGGCGCCGCGGGCGCTCCCGCTGCGCCCGGCGCACTGGTCAGCGCCGAAGACCGCAAGGTGCTGGCGGCCACGCTGGTCGGTTCGGCCATCGAGTGGTACGACTATTTCATCTACGTCCAGGCCGCCGGCCTGGTGCTGGGGTCGCTGTTCTTTTCCCCCTTCGCCAAAGAAAACCCCGAGTTGTCGCTGATCCTGTCGTTCGCGACGGTGGGCGTGGCCTTTCTGTTCCGGCCGCTGGGCGCGATATTCTGCGGCTACATGGGCGACCGCTACGGCCGCAAGCGGGTGCTGGCCGCCACGCTCATCCTGATGGGCGTGTCCACGTCGCTGATCGGCGTGCTGCCCACTTACGCGCAGATCGGCATCTGGGCGCCCATCATGCTGGTGGCGCTGCGGGTGCTGCAGGGCTTCTCGGCCGGCGGCGAATGGGGCGGCGCGGCCCTGATGGCGGTGGAGCACGCGCCGGGCAACCGCCGCGCGCTGTTCGGCGCCTTTCCGCAGATCGGCGTGCCGCTGGGCATGATCGTGGCCACCGGCGTGCTGTGGTGCATCACGGCGGCGATCGGTTCGGACAACTTCATGGCCTGGGGCTGGCGCATTTCGTTCCTGCTGTCCATCGCGCTCATCATCGTCGGCGTGATCATCCGCCGCGCGGTGGAGGAATCGCCGGTGTTCCTGGAGATGCGCTCGCGCCGCAGCCATTCCTCGGCGCCGCTGGGCACGCTGCTGCGCAAGCATCCGCGCGAGATCCTGCTGACGACGCTGATCTTCGTGGGCAACAGCACGGGCGGTTACCTGCTGGTGGGCTTCTTCATCAGCTACGGCAGCCGGGCGCTGCACATGCCGGCCCAGGAAGTGCTGATGATCTGCACGCTGGCGGCGGTCTGCTGGCTGGGCTCCACGCTGCTGGGCGGCTGGCTGGGCGACCGCATCGGCCGCGTGCGCACCTTCCAGCTGGGCTACGTGCTGCTGGCGCTGTGGGCCATTCCGATGTGGAGCTTCATCGACTCGGGCGACGTCACCAAGTTCGCGTTCGCCCTGGTGGTGCTGGCCGTGCCGCTGGGCCTGACCTACGGCCCGCAGGCGGCGCTGTATGCCGAGATGTTCCCGGCGGACGTGCGCTATTCGGGCGTGTCCACGGGCTACGCGCTGGGCTCCATCTTCGGCGGCGCCTTCGCCGCCATGATCGCCCAGGCCATTATCACGGCCACTGGCCTGTCCTGGATGGTGGGCGTCTACCTCATCGTGATGGCGGCGATATCGTTCATCGCGGTGACGCTGGTCAAGGACCGTCCGGGCACCAACCTGCACGCCGACTGAAGCGGGCCCATGACGCCCCGGCGGGCGTCATGGGTATTGTCCGCAAATCCCGCCGGGGGGGAATAAGATTGCCGCCTTGCAACTGTAGGCGCCCCCCTGATGCTGTCCTTCTCCGAATTGCTTGCCCAGGGCGCCGCGCACGCCTGGCTGTTCATTCCCAGCGCCATCCTGCTGGGCGCCCTGCACGGGCTGGAGCCCGGCCACTCCAAGACCATGATGGCCGCCTTCATCGTCGCGATCCGCGGCACGGTGTGGCAGGCGGTGCTGCTGGGGCTGACGGCGACGGTGTCGCATACCCTGGTGGTCTGGGGCATCGGCCTGGGCGGCATGCTGCTGTGGCAAGGCGTGGACGCCGAGGCCATAGAGCCCTACTTCCAGCTGGCCTCGGGCGTGGTCATCGTGCTGATCGCGATCTGGATGTGCTGGCGCACCTGGCGCGAACAGCAGGCGGCGCACGGCCACCATCATCACCACCACCATCATCACGACCACGATCACCACCACCATCATCACGACGACGATGGGCAATACCAGGACGCGCACCAACGCGCGCACGCCAGCGACATCCAGCGCCGCTTCGCCAACCGGCGCGTCACCAACTGGCAGATCGCGCTGTTCGGCCTGACCGGCGGCCTGATTCCCTGTCCGGCCGCCATCACGGTGCTGCTGCTGTGTCTGCAATTGAAGGAGTTCACGCTGGGCGCGGTGCTGGTGCTGTGTTTTTCCATCGGGCTGGCCATCACGCTGGTGACGGTGGGCGCGGTCGCGGCGCTGGGCGTGCGCCACGCGGCGCGGCATGCGCCCTGGCTGGGCGCGCTGGCGCGGCGGGCGCCGTACCTGTCAGGGGTGCTGATCATAGCCGTGGGCATTTATGTGGGCCTGCTGGGCTGGTCCAACCTGCCGGCGGCCTGAATTCCCGGCCGGCGGGCGCGGTCTTGGAGGGCCGCCGCGATGGGGGGATAATGGTTTTTTCACCCTGCCGAAAGAGGATGCCGATGTCCCGCTGGACCTTTTACTCCGCCCCTGGCACTTGCGCGCTTGCCACCCATATCGCCCTGCATGAAGCCGGCGCCGACTTCGATCTGGTCAAGCTGGATTTCAGCGCCGGGCAGCAGCAAAGCCCCGAGTACCTGCGCGTCAACCCCAAGGGCCGCGTGCCCGCGCTGGCCACCGAACACGGCGTGCTGACCGAAACCCCGGCGCTGCTGGCCTTCGTGGCGCAGCGGTTTCCCGAGGCCGGGCTGGCGCCGCTGGACGATCCGTATGCGTTCGCGCGCATGCAGGAACTGAACAGCTATCTGGCTTCCACCGCCCACGTGGCGCACGCGCACAAGCGGCGCGGGGCGCGCTGGGCCGACGATCCGGCCGCGCACGAGGCCATGCGCGCCAAGGTGCCGCAGGCCATGACCGCCTGCGCGGCCTACCTCGAAACGCAGATCGCCGGCCCCTGGATCGCCGGCGAGCGCTACAGCGTGTCCGACGGCTACCTGTACACCATCGGCAGCTGGCTGGAAGCCGACGGCGTGGACATGGCCAAGTTTCCCAGGCTGACCGACTACCTGGCGCGCGTCGAGGCGCGCCCGGCCGTGCAGCGCGCCCGCGCCGAAGCCCAGGCCTGACGGCCTTGCGGGCGGCCGACAGCGCCGCCCGCCATCCTGCGCTTAATCCGCAGACAGTTTCAGTTTCCTGATCCAGTCGCCGAAGCGCGCGATTTCCGACTGGTAGAACGCGCCCAGCTCCTGCGGCGTGCGGTAGGCGCCTTCGGCCGATTGCGCGTCCAGGCTTTTCTGCACCTCGGGATTGGCCAGCGCGGCCTTGTTGGCCGCGTTCAGTTTCTGCACCACGGCCTCGGGCGTGCCGGCCGGCGCGAACAGCGCATACCACTGCGAGAACTCCAGCCCCGGATAGCCGGCCTCGGCCATGGTGGGCACGTCGGGCAGCGCGCGCGTGCGCTGCGGATGGGCGACCGCCAGGATCTTGATGCGGCCGGACGCCTGCTGCGTGGTGGCCGAGGCCGTGCCCACGAAGGCCAGGTCGACCTGGCCGCCCATCGCGTCCGTGACGGCCGGGCTGTCGCCCTTGTACGGTACGTGCACCATGTCCAGGCCGGTGGCGGCCTTGAAGGCCTCGCCGGTGAGGTGGCCCGTGCCGCCCACGCCGCTGCTGCCGAAGGACAGGCGGTGGGTCTTGCCGTAGGCCAGCAGGTCCTGCACGCTGTCGATGCCCAGCCCGGCGTTGACCACCATCACGATGGGCACCGACGCCACCATGGCCACGGGCGTGAAGTCCTTGCTGGCGTCGTAGGGCTGTTTCTTGTACAGCGTGGGATTGGTGCCGTGCGTGGCGCTGTTGCCCATGAGGATGGTGTAGCCGTCCGGCGTGGACTTGGCCACGGCCGACGCGCCTATCATGCCGTTGGCGCCGCTTTTGTTGTCGACCACGATATTGGCCTTCAGCGACTCGCCCATGTAGCGGGCCATCAGGCGCGTCAGGTAATCGTTCGCTCCGCCGGCCGCGTAGGGCGAAATGAACTGCACGGGCCGGTCCGCGGGATATTCCGCGAGCGCAGGCAGGGCCAGGCCCGCGGCCAGCAGCCCTGCTCCGATGCGGCCGGCCAGCCGCAATCCGAATGGACGAAAGTTCAGCATAGGGTGTCTCCTCAGACTGTGCGTGGATTTTTGGAATACCGGAACCGGCTTGCCCTTCGGTTCACGTCGTCCGCAGTCTAAGAGGCGGGCGGCGGCCGTGCGCCGCCCGCTGGCGCGCGCCGCGCAGATTCGGGTCCACTGTGTGGAATTCCGGCGCCCGTTCAGGCCAGCGCCAGCGTGGGCATGGCGTACGGGACGCGGTCGCGGTCCACGTAGCCGCGCAGCTCGGCCTCGATCGAGCGCACGGTATCGTCCAGGCAGCGCACCACCATCTCCAGCCGGTCGTGCCCCAGGCGCGAGGCCAGCGTGGACACGCTGATGCCGGCAGCCGGCGTGCCGTCGGGCGCGCGGATCGCCATGCCGACCGAATGCACCGGCGGCTCGTCCATGACCTTGTTGGTGGCGTAGCCGCGGCGGCGGGTGCTTTCGATACTGGCCCGCAGGGCCGCCTCGGTAAAGCGCGGGCTCTTGCGGCGCGTGCGCTCGACGTTGATGCGGCAGATGCGGTCGATCTCGTCGTCGGGCAGCGCGCTCAGCAGCGCCAGGCCGCTGGCGCCGACGTTCAGCGGCCGGTGCCGGCCCACGTCGTGCACGAACATCTTTATGGGGAAAGCGCCGTCGGCGCGCGCCACGCAGATGCCGTCGAAACCCGAGCGCACGGTCAGGAACACCGTGTCGCCGGTGTGCTCGGCCACCGCTTCCACATAGGGCAGGCAGATGTCGCGCACCGCCAGCTTGGGCGCGGCGGCCAGGCCCAGCTCGTAGGCCAGCGCGCCCAGGTAATAGCGCTTGCTCTGCAGGTCCTGGCGGATCAGCTTTTCGGCCACCATGCCCTGCAGCAGCCGGTGCGCGGTGGGACGTTCCAGCCCGGTGCGCCGATACAGCTCCACCAGCCGGCTGCCGCTGCGGTTGTTGACCGCGATGATGCGCAGCAATGCGATGGCGCGCTGCAATGACTGGGTGCCCGCGGCGCCGATGGCGCCGCCGGTGCTGGCCTGGTTCATGATGGTCTCCTCGCCCGCGGCCGGGCCGCGGGGCGTGTTTTTAGTGGTCTACATTGCGGACGCTTGTTTTGCCGTCATTGTGCCCCCTGCCCCGCGCTGGTTGAAGCGCGAGTTCACGATACGGACTCTTTTTGCGGCGGCCGCCCGGGCCCGGGCGCGGCCCGCGGGCCAAAACGCCGCAACATAGGGGCCTGTTATCTCCGCAACCGAACTGGAAGGCCATGGCACTGGAGCAAGAACTGATCGTCCGCCTGGAGGCGGGCGTGCTGTGGCTGACGCTGAACCGGCCCGACCGCCGCAACGCGCTCAGCCCTGCCCTGTATGAGGCGCTGCGGGACGCGCTGGAGGCCGCCGGGCGCGATCCGGCGGTCGGCGCCGTGGTGCTGGCCGGCGCGGGCGGCGCCTTTTGCGCGGGCGGCGACATGGACCGCATGCGCCGCCAGGCCGAGTCCGCGCCGCCCTCGCCCGCCCAGCGCATCGCCGCCATGCGCGGGCGCACCCGCATCGTCGAATACCTGCACGGCATGCCCAAGCCCGCCATCGCCATGATCCGCGGCGCGGCCGTGGGCGCGGGGCTGTCGCTGGCGCTGGCCTGCGACCTGCGTTATGGGGATGCCAGCGCCAGGCTGCGCACCGGCTTTATCGGCGCGGGCGTGCCGGGCGATTTCGGCGGCCATTATTTCCTGCCGCGCATCGTCGGCCCGGCCAAGGCGCGCGAACTCTACCTGCGCTCGCCGATGCTGTCGGCCGCGCAGGCCGAGCGCCTGGGCCTGCTCAATGCGGTCTACGACCCGGACCGGCTCGAACCGGAGGTGGCCGCCATCGCCGGCGCCCTGGCCCGCGGCCCGCAGCCGGCCGTGGCCCGCATGAAGGAAAACCTCAATGACGGCCTGGCGCTGGACCTGGCCGCCCTGCTCGATCGCGAATGCGAGCGCCACGTCGAATGCGTCGACAGCCCCGATCACCGCGAGGCGGTGCTGGCGTTCACGCAGAAGCGCGCGCCCGTGTTCCAGGGGGCGGCCTGATCCGTCCGGCCGCGCAACAAGTTTCCCGACCATCCAAGTAAGGAGTTTCGATGTCCACACTATGCAAAGACCGGGTCGTGATCGTGACCGGCGCCGGCCGCGGCATCGGCCGCGAATACGCGCTGCAGCTGGCGCGGCTGGGCGCGCGCGTCGTGGTCAACGACCTGAGCGTGTCGCGCTCGGGCGAGGACACCGGCGAGAGTACCGCCGCGGCCGTCGTGCGCGAAATCGTCGAAAGCGGCGGCCAGGCCATCGCCAACCACGAGAACGTGGCCGACTTCGCCGGCGCCCGGCGCATGATCGAGGCGGCGCTGGACCACTACGGCGCGCTGCACGGCCTGGTCAACAACGCCGGCATCCTGCGCGACCGCACGCTGTGCAATATGAGCGAAGAGGAATGGGACGCCGTCATCGAGGTGCACCTGAAAGGCACGTTCGCGCCGTCGCGCCACGCGGCCGCCCACTGGCGCGACCTGTACAAGAAGACCGGCGAGCCGGTCGGCGGGCGCATCGTGAACACCTCTTCGTCCTCGGGGCTGTACGGCAATATCGGCCAGATCAACTACGGCGCGGCCAAGGCGGGCATCGCCGCCATGACCATCATCGCCGCGCGCGAGCTCAAGCGCTACGGCGTGACGGTCAACGCGATCAATCCCCATGCCCAGACCCGCATGACCGAAGGCCTGCGCGAGCGCAGCGCCGAAGAGATCGAGGCGCGCCATCCGCGCTGGATCGCCCCGGCGGTGGCCTGGCTGGTCAGCGCCGAGAGCAGCGACGTGACCGGCCGCATCTTCGAGCTGGGCGGCGGCCATCTGGCGGCGATGGAAGGCTGGCGCCGCGGCCCCGCGGCCGAGCCGGTCGACGACGCCGCGCGGATCGGGCCGGTGCTGCGCGACCTGGCGCAGCGCGCCCGCCGCAACGTCGATATGAAAGGCCACGATCTGGACTGACCCGGGAGAGCCTGCCGTGATCGACAAGCAAGTGAGTTCCATAGCCGAAGCCGTGGCCGGCATCAAGGATGACTCGGTCATCCTGGTCGGCGGCTTCGGTTCCTCCGGCCGTCCGGCCGATCTGATGGAGGGCCTGCTGGACCTGGGCGTCCGGGGCCTGACCATCGTGGCCAACAACGCCACCGTCGGCGACGACATCGTCAGCGAGCTGATGGCCGCCGGCCGCATCCGCAAGGTGGTGTGTTCGTTTCCGCGCGGCCTCAAGGGCCGCACGATCTTCGACGAGCTGTACGGCGCGGGCAAGATCGAACTGGAGCTGGTGCCGCAGGGCACGCTGGCCGAGCGCATCCGCGCCGGCGCGGCCGGCATCGGCGGTTTCTTCACGCGCACCGCGGCCGGCACCCGCCTGGCCGAGGGCAAGGAAACCCGCGTCATAGACGGGCAGACCTACGTGCTGGAGCGCCCCATCAAAGGCGACGTGGCGCTGCTCAAGGGCCTGCACGGCGACCGCTGGGGCAATCTGGTCTATCACCGCGGCGCGCGCATCAACAACCCGGTCATGGCCGGCGCGGCCAGGCTGGTCGTCGCCCAGGTGCGCGGCATCGTGCCGCTGGGCGCGCTGGACCCGGAACACATCGTCACGCCGGGCGTTTTCGTGGATCGTTTAGTGGAGGTGCCCAATGAGCGCAAGGCTTAGCCGCCAGGATATCGCCCGCGTCGCCGCCCGGGACATACCGGACGGCGCCTGCGTCAACCTCGGCATCGGCCTGCCGACCCTGATCGCCGACCACGTGCCGCCCGGCCGCGAGCTCATGCTGCACAGCGAACAGGGCCTGCTGGGCCTGGGGCCGGCGCCGGCCCCGGGCGAGGAAGACTACGACGTGATCAACGCCGGCAAGCTGCCGGTGACGCTGCTGCCCGGCGCCTCGGTGTTCAGCCACAGCGAATCGTTCCTGATGATCCGCGGCGGCCATATCGACATCGCCTGCCTGGGCGCGTTCCAAGTGGCGGCCAATGGCGACCTGGCCAACTGGACCGTGGACGCCCCCGGCCAGATCCCGGGCGTGGGCGGGGCCATGGACCTGGCGGCCGGCGCCGAACAGGTCTGGGTGTTGATGGAGCACTGCACCCGCGACGGCGCGCCGCGCATCCTGGAGCAATGCAGCTATCCCCTCACCGCGCCGGACTGCGTGGACCGCATCTACACCGATCTGGCGGTGATCGACGTCACCGCCGCGGGACTGGTCGTGCGCCGCCTGGCCGAAGGCTGGACGCTGGAGGCGCTGCAGGCGCTTACCGGCGCCCCGCTGACGCTGGCGCCGGACTGCTCGCCCTACCGCGCCGACCTATAGAGAAGACAAGGAGCACAATGTGCAGACCGCAGTAACCCGCATGCTCGGCATCGAGCATCCCATCGTTCAGGGCGGCATGCAGTGGGTGGCCCGCGCCGAACTCGCCGCGGCCGTCTCCAACGCCGGCGCGCTGGGCATACTGACCGCGCTGACCCAGCCCAGCCCCGAGCACCTGCGCCGCGAAATCGCCCGCATGCGCGAGATGACGGACCGCCCCTTCGGCGTGAACCTGACCTTCCTGCCCACGCTCAAGCCGGTGCCGTACGCCGAGTACCGCGACGCCATCATCGAATCGGGCGTCAAGATCGTGGAGACGGCCGGCAACAATCCCGGCGAACACATGCCGGCCCTGAAGGCCGCCGGCGTGCGCGTGATCCACAAATGCACCACCCCGCGCCATGCCCGCAAGGCGCAGGAGATCGGCGTGGACATCGTGTCCATCGACGGCTATGAGTGCGCCGGCCACGTGGGCGAGAACGACATTCCGGGCCTGATCCTGATTCCGGCCACGGTGGCGCAGGTGTCGATACCGGTGATCGCCTCGGGCGGCTTCGGCGACGCGCGCGGCCTGGTGGCCGCGCTGGCCCTGGGCGCCGAGGGCATCAACATGGGCACGCGCTTCATGTGCACCCGGGAGTCGCCGGTGCACGAGTCGATCAAGCAAGCCATCACCCGCTCCAGCGAAACCGACACCCGGCTGATCCTGCGCAGCCTGCGCAACACCAGCCGCGTCTGGGCCAACCAGCTGTCGGCCGAGGTGGTGGCGCTGGAGCGCGCCGGCGCGGGCATCGACCGCATCGGTCCGCTGGTGGCCGGCGCCAAGGGGCGCGGCGTCTACGAAAGCGGCGACGTCGAAAGCGGCATCTGGACCGTGGGCATGATCCAGGGCCTGATCGACGACATTCCGGCCTGCGGCGACCTGGTGCGCCGCATCATGGACCAGGCCCACGGCCTGGTGTCCGGACGCCTGGCCGCCCTGCTCTGACCCATTCTTTCTTACCTGGAGGCAGCCCATGCTGACTTTGGAAACCCCTTACGAACTCGAAGCCCACGTCGGCAAAGTCCTGGGACGGACCGGCTGGATCGAAGTCACCCAGCCCATGATCGACGAATTCGCCCGCCTGTCGGGCGACGACAACTGGATCCACGTGGACGTGGAGCGGGCCCGGCGCGAACTGCCGGACGGCAAGACCATCGCCCACGGCATGCTGACGTTCTCGCTGATGTCCGGCATGGGCGGCGAGATCGTGCAGGTGCGCCGGCGCGGGCGCGGCATCAACTACGGCTCCAACAAGGTCCGCTTCACCGCGCCGGTGCAGGTGGGCTCGCGCATCTGCCTGGAGCGCAGCCTGGTGGCCTTCGAACGCCTGGAAGGCGCGGTGCGCCTGACCTACGGCAACACCATGTACCGCGAAGGCCAGGAACGCCCGGTCATGGTGGCCGAAACGCTGAACCTGATGTACGAAAAGGGCAAATGATGAGAGTCGACGACGCAGCCGGCACGGGCGCGCCCTATGCGCGTTACGTGCGGCATCTGAAGGCCGGCGAACTGGCCTATCAATTCAGCCCGGCGGCCGGGCGCGCCGTGTTCTTTCCGCGGGTGCGCTGCCCCTACACCGGCCAGGACAGCCTGCAATGGCGCATCAGCGCCGGCATCGGCACCGTGTACAGCACCTCGGTGGTCTACCCGCGCAAGGGCGAGCCCTACAACGTGGCGCTGATCGACCTGGACGAAGGGTTCCGGATGATGAGCCGGGTCGAGGCGGCCGACCCCCTGCTGGTCGCCATCGGCCAGCGCGTGCGCTTTCGCGCCGCGGCCGAGGAAGGCCTGGACGATCCCGTCGCCGTGTTCACGCCGCTGGAGTCCGCATGATGAACGACGATTTCCGACCCGGCCGCGCCGTGGTGGCGGGCGCGGCCGAATCCGACCTGGGCGCCGTGGGCGAGGCCTATACGGCGCTGGACCTGATGGCCCAGGGCGTCTACCGCGCCCTGGACGACTGCGGACTGTCCATCAAGGACGTGGACGGCCTGTTCTGCGCCACCACCCAGAGCCGCCTGGCGGGCCTGGCGCTGGCCGAATACCTGCAGCTGCCGGAAGCCTACATCGACTCCACCTCCATCGGCGGCTCGTCGTTCATGGGGCACCTGGCGCGGGCCGAGGCGGCGATCGCCGCCGGCTTGTGCGAGGTCGCCGTGGTGGCCTACGGCAGCACCCAGCGCTCGCTGGGCCGCAAGAACACCAGCCGGCCGGAATGGAACCCCTACGAATCGCCCTACAAGCCCTTCCTGCCGGCCACGGCCTACGCCATGGCTGCCGCCCGCCACATGCATGAATTCGGCACCACCCGCGAGCAGCTGGCCGAAGTCGCCGTGGCGGCGCGCCAGTGGGCGCTGCTGAATCCCATGGCCTGGGAGCGCGAACCCCTGACGGTCGAAGGCGTGCTGTCCTCGCGCATGGTCAGCCATCCGCTCACCATCCGCGACTGCTGCCTGGTCTCCGACGGCGGCGGCGCGCTGGTGCTGACCACGCCGGCGCGGGCGCGCGGGCTGCGCACCGCCCCGGTCTACCTGCTGGGCTCGGGCCATTGCAGCACCCACCTGACCATCAGCAACATGCCCGACCTGGTCAATACCGGCGCGCGCGTGTCCGGCGAGATCGCGTATGCGCAGGCCGGCCTGACCGCCTCCGACATGGACGTGGTGGGCCTGTACGACGCCTTCACCATCAACACCGTGCTGTTCCTGGAGGATCTGGGCTTTTGCGCCAAGGGTGAAGGCGGCGCCTTCGTCGCCAACGGCCGCATCGCGCCAGGCGGCCAGTTGCCCGTCAACACCAACGGCGGCGGGTTGTCGTACTGCCACCCCGGCATGTACGGCATCTTCCTGCTGATCGAAGCCGTCCGCCAGTTGCGCGGCGAATGCGGCCGGCGCCAGGTCGAGGGCGCCGAAGTCGCCCTGGCGCATGGCAACGGCGGCGTGCTGTCGTCGCAGTACACGGTGATTCTGGGCGGGGCTTCGACGGTTTAGGTGTTCTCGGGTGTCGCCTTGATTCGGTGTTAGAACTGAGGCGATGCTGGCCGCGTTTATACCGGCTGCGCCTGCGCGAGCACCTTGGCCCGGACCTTTGGCGGCAGGTCGCCGGGCGTTCGCAAATCGACGTGGATGCCCTCAAGAACCGTTTCGGAGAATCGCCCTGGCCCGACTTTCCCGAGCAGCGGCAATTCGCCGGCAAATACCCAATTTCAGTGATTCCCAGCCGAGCGCCAGCGGTATCTAATGCTCACGCCGGGGCGCGAGCATGAAGCAGCTTCAGAGAAATCACTTTAATTAATTCACTTTATATAGCTAAGAAAAATCTCAGATAATCAATTATTTAAAACGATAAGTTAAAGTTGTTTGATGCAGGAAGCGTCGCAATGGGCCCGACGCTTCCTGCATTTTTTTCGGGTAAACCCGAAGAAACTTTCCAGGACATATCCGAGTCGATAATTGTTCAGGTTATTGTCAGATGCCGCCGCCCGGCGGCATCCGCGCCTGCCCTTTCCCGCCGACCCGAGAGCCCCGATGACAAGGTCCGCCGCGCGTTCGTCCGCGAGTTTCCAGCATGCGCCCCCTGCCGCCGGCCTGTCGGTGCTGGATGCGACGATGGTGCTGGTGGGCGTGGTCATCGGCATCGGCATATTCGGCTTTCCTCCGCTGGTGGCCCAGCACGCCGCTTCCGAAGCCGCCTATGTGGCGCTGTGGGTGGCGGGCGGCTGCGTGATGCTGGTGGGGGCGCTGTGCTATGCGGAGCTGGGCTCGGCCTATCCGGGCGCCGGCGGCGAATACCTGTACCTGACGCGGGCCTGGGGCCAGCGCGTGGGCGTGATGTTCGCGTGGGCGCGCTGCACGGTGATCCAGACCGGCGCGATCGCGGTGGTGGCCTATATCTATGGCGATTATGCGCAGCGCCTGGCGCCGCTGGGCGATTACGGCCCTGCCCTGCACGCGGCGCTGTCGGTGGTGGCGCTGACCGCGCTGAACGTGGCGGGCACGCGCTATTCCAAGCGCCTGCAATGGGTGTTCACGCTGCTGACGCTGGCGGCGCTGGCCGCGGTGCTGGTGGCCAGCCTGTCGGCCACCGCGCAAGGCCCGCTGCGCGACGTGGCGCCGATGCCGCTTGCCGGGCATCCGGCCGGCCTGCTGGGCATGGGCATGGTGTTCGTGCTGCTGACGTACGGCGGCTGGAACGAGGCCGCCTATCTGAGCGGCGAACTGCGCGAGCCCGGCCGCAACATGAGCCGCGTGCTGCTGCTGGGCACCGTGGTGGTCACCGCCGCCTATGTGCTGACCAACCTGGCCCTGCTGGAGATCTTCGGGCTGCAGGGGCTGCGCGACACGCCCGCGCTGGGCGCCGACGTCATGCAGCTGGCGGCCGGCCCGTATGCCGCGGCCCTGCTCAGCCTGACGATCTGCGCCACGGCGCTCAGCACCATCAACGGCACCATCATCACCGGCGCCCGCGTGTACTGCGCGCTGGGCCGCGACGTGCCGCGCCTGGGCGCGCTGGCGGCCTGGAACGCGCGCAACGAAACCCCGGCCGCCGCGCTGCTGGCGCAGGGCGCGATCACGCTGGCGTTGATCGGGCTGGGCGCGTTCAGCAAGAACAGCGTGCAGACTCTGGTGGCCTATACCGCGCCGGTGTTCTGGCTGTTCATGCTGCTGGTGGCGGCCTCGGTGTGGCGGCTGCGGCGGCTGGACCCCGACCGTCCGCGCCCGTTCCGGGTGCCGCTGTATCCCCTGCCCCCCTTACTGCTGGCGCTGGTGTGCGCCGGCCTGGTGTATTCGAGCGCCGTCTACGCGGGAGCCGGCGCCCTGATCGGATTGGCCGTCCTGGCGGCGGGCCTGCCCATGCTGCGCCTGGCCCGCCCGCAGCCGCCGCCAGATTAGGCGCGGCGCTTGCAGACGGCTTTACGCAACCCCACGCAAGGAGCCTGCATCATGCAAATCGCGATTCCGTTCCAACGGCCCGGCGTCCGGGCGGCTTCGGCCGCGGCGCTGGCCCTGGCCTGCGTTCTGGGCGCCGCCGCGCAGGCCGCGCCCGCGGCGGCCACCGAACAACAGCAGGACTACGAGCCCAGCGTCGGCCAGGACGGCAAGGACGTCATCTGGGTGCCCACGCCCCAGACCCTGGTCGACAAGATGCTGGACATGGCCAAGGTCACGCCGCGCGACCGGCTGATGGACCTGGGCTCGGGCGACGGCCGTACGGTGATCACCGCCGCCCAGCGCGGCCTGACGGCCCAGGGCATCGAGTACAACCCGGACCTGGTGGCGCTGTCGCGCCGCAACGCCGAGCGCGCCGGCGTGGGCGACCGGGCCACGTTCGTGGCGGCCGACCTGTTCGCCACCGACCTGTCCAAGGCCGACGTCATCACCATGTTCCTGCTGTCGACCATCAACGAAAAACTGCGGCCCAGGCTGCTGGAGCTGGCGCCGGGCACGCGGGTGGTGTCGAACACGTTCCGCATGGGCGACTGGGAGCCGGACGCCGAGGAAACCGTGACCGAGAACTGCAGCAGCTATTGCACCGCGCTGCTGTGGATCGTGCCGGCCAAGGTCCAGGGCAAGTGGGACGTGGACGGCCAGACGCTGCACCTGGAGCAGCACTACCAGAAGCTGTCCGGCAAGCTGGGTTCGGTCCCGATCTCCGATGCGCGGCTCAACGGCGCCGAAATCGCCTTCACGGTGGACGGCGTGCGTTATACGGGCGTGGTCAACGGCAAGACCATGAGCGGCAAGGCCGCGGGCCGCGGGAGCTGGTCGGCCAGGCGCGCCTAGGAATCGTTGCGCCAGGCCATCAGCGAGGCCTCGACGTGGCCGACTTCCTGGGCGCTCATGCCGGCCATGTCGTAGTAGCGCCGGCGTTCGGCCACCACGCCGCGCACCTGGTCCAGGATCTGGCGCGCGGCGGTTTCGGAGCGCAGGCCGAAGCGGCGGTATTCGCTCAGGCAGTTCTGGAACGAGCTTTCGCGCCCGGCCGCGCCGATATGCAGATAGTGCCTGGCCGAGCCTTCCTGCGTCACCACGTCGAACAGCGGCGACAACCGGTAGCTGTGGGCGTTTTCGTCCTTGAGAAAGCCGACGTTCTTCAGGTGGTCGTCGGTGTTGTGCACGGCCACGTTCAGCACCATGCGGGCGTAGAGCTCCTTCAGGTCCTGCACCGGGTTGGACGACACGCGGCGGGCCACGTCGGCCAGCCGGGCGTAGGAATACGTGGCCTTGCCGCGCGGCCCGTCCAGTTCGCGCTTGCCGATCTGGACGGACGGGCTGATGAGCGAGGCCCCGCTCAGAAAATGGCGGCGCGCGACGATGGGGTCCGCGCCCTTGCCCGCCGGCAGCAGTTCGCGGTCGAAGCGATGGGTCAGCAGCACCGCGCCCAGCCGCGTTTCGGCCAGCCGGATCTCGGGAACGGTCAGGCCGATGGCCCTGGCCATTTGCAGGTTGGCGTACTCGACCCGCTGGCGGTCGTAGGAATCGCCCTTGCGCGGGAATTTGGCGATCCACATCTCGCCCTGGTCGTCGCGCACGATGGTCTTGGGGCGCGCCCCGCCGATGTCCCATGAACTGCCCAGGATGTCGCGGTACAGGCCCTTGGGCTTGACGCCCTGGTCGATGTCGGTGAGCAGCCCGGCCAGCGATTCCAGCTGGCTGACTTCGGGCAGACGGTAGGTCTTGCGCATATTGGGCGTGAGCTGGCGCGCGCTGAAGAACAGCGCCCCCACGCCCATTCCGCGGCCCTTGAGCAACACCTCGTCTTCGGTCACGCGCGCGCCGGCGTTGTCGATGCGCATGACGTTGCGGCCCCAGGCGTCGGGCGCGGCGTCGAATATGGCGCCGAGTTTTTCGTAGCGGCTTTCGGTGCGGAACGTGCTGCGGGCGTCGACCAGCGGCAGGTTCAGCGGGTCCAGCGCGAAGGCGCGCGGGTCATCCACGTAGGACTGCACGTAGGTGAATTCGGCGAAAAAGCGGTTCTCGTCCGTGTCGTCCAGCGTCAACAGGCCGGCCAATACGGCCTCGCCGCGGATGTCGACGTAGACGTATAGCTCGCTTTCGACCGATTTGTGCTTCTTGCCGGTAGCCATGTGCGCAGACGCTTCTTACAGCCGGGTGGGATCGGCCCGGTGCGAGTGCAGCGCGCCCGCGCCGCCGCGGCTGGGCCGGCGCATTGCGTCGAGCCGCTTGCCGACGCCGTCCTGCTCGGGATCGCCGAGCGCGTAGAGCTGGTCCGCGTAGCCGTACTGGAGCAAGGCTTCCACGGCCAGCGCCAGCGACACGCCGCCGTCGCCGCGTTCGAGACGGGCGATGGTGGCGCGCGACACGCCCATGCGGCTGGCCAGCGTGGACTCGGTTTCGGCGCGCCGCAGCCGGGCGGTGCGGATATTGGCGCCGATCCGAGCCAGCGCTTCGGCGGCCTCGAAGCTGGGTTCGATCTTCTTTTTCATGACTCAATAATAGTGCTTAATCTACTGGAATGCACCATAAATGAGGCATGTCGGAAAATAAATGGTGTCATTAATAGCGCATTTAGGCTGGTTTTGCACTATTAATGATGCATTTCCAGCTATCGGATCACTACGGCCTGTTCCAGGCGCAGCGCGCCGCGTCCGGTGTCCAGCGTCACGCGCGCGCCCAGGGGCAAGGTCAGGTTGGGATTGCCGTGGCCGCTGGGCCAGCCGCCCAGCACCGGGATGCCGCGGCCGCGGAACTGGTCCAGGATCAGCGGATACAGCATGCCCTGGGCCTGCGCGTCGTCCATCTGCACGCCCAGGATGCGCGTGAAGCTGCCGACCAGCACGCCCTTGACGCCGTCGAACTTGCCGGCGGCGGCCAGCTGGTTCAGCAGCCGGTCCACGCGCGGCAGCGCCTCGTTGACGTCCTCGATGAAAAGAATCGCGTCGCGCGTGTCGATCTCGTAGGGCGAGCCGATCAGCGCCGCGATCAGAGCGAGGTTGCCGCCCACCAGCCGCCCGGTGGCCGTTCCCGGCACCAGCGTGGTGGCGGGGGCGTCCAGCGGCGGGTCGATCCAGGCGCCCTGCCCGAACTGCCCGCTCAGCATGGCCAGCAGATGCGATTCGGTCGGCTCGCGTTTGCCGGCCAGCATGTCCTGCGCCAGCATCGGGCCGTGGAAGGTCACGAAGCCGGCGCGCCGCTGCAGGGCCAGATGCAGGGCCGTGATGTCGCTGTAGCCGATGAAGGGCTTGGGATGGCGGCGCAGCAGCTCGTAGTCCAGCCCGTCCAGCAGGCGCCACGAGCCGAAGCCGCCTTGCAGGCACCACACCGCACTGACGTCGGGCGCGGCGAAGGCGGCGTGCAGATCGGCCAGCCGCTCGGCGTCGCTGCCGGCCAGGTAGTCGTACGGCGGCTGCAGTCGGACGCGCGAAGCCGGCATGACCTGCGGCGCGTAGCCGCGCTCCTGCAGCCATTCGGCGGCCTGGTCGCTGGCGTCGGGCGCGGCCGAGGCCGGCGCCACGATCGCCACTTTCGCGCCGGGCCGCAGCGCCGGCACCGGCGAGGCGGCCGTGCCCGGCGAAACCGGAGGCGCGGCGGGCGCCGGCGTGGCCGGCCGCCGCGGCGCGACCGGCGCGCGCGACGCACAGCCGCCCAGGACGGCGGCGGACAGGCCCAGGGCCCCCGCCTGAATGAGAAAACTGCGGCGCGGGGACGGCTGGCCGTGGTTTGCTGCTTTGCTGCTCATGTCCTTCCTTTGATCAGAACCGCTCATAGCCCAGTCGGTAGCGCCACAGCCCCGGCGCCAGCCCCGCCATGGGCAGGCGGCCGATGCGGATGCGGCGCAGCGCCAGCAGGCGCAGGCCGGCCGTGTCGCAGACGTACTCGATGAATCCCGGCGCCGGCGTCTTCAAGGCGAAGCGCAGATGGGTTTCGTTTTGCCAGCTGACCTTCATGGGCGTGGCCGGACGGCCCTGCCAGGCCAGGCCGCGCTGAAGCCGCGCCAGATCGCCCTCGCCCAGCGCGCCCGCGACCTCGGCGATGTACTCGTGCTCTACGTGGCGCGCGTCTTCGACCAGCTTGCGCATCACCGGATACTCCTGCGTATAGACCAGCAGCCCGCTGGCGGCGCGCTCCAGCGGCGTGGCCAGCTTCAGGCCATTGAGCATGCGCTTGAGGAAGCGCAGGCCGGAGCGGTCGCCGGGCATCAGGTTCTCGGGCAGGATCAGGTCGCGCGCCGAGCCGGGTTCGTCGTTGGCGTACAGGCCGGCGGGCTTGTGCAGCAGGATGGTGACGGGCTGCGCGGGTTCCAGCCGGGCGCCGGGCAGCAGCGCGACAGCCTGTTGCGGGGCGACCCGGAAGCCCGGCTCTTCCACGGTCTTGCCGTCCACCGCGACCCAGCCGCCCTCGATATAGCGTTCGGCGTCGCCGCGCGAGCACTGCTGTAGCGCGGCCACGCGCTTGGCCAGGCGCTCGCTGCCGTCGGCCGGCTTGCTGTCCTGGCGGGCGGTATTGCGGGGGGCGTTTCTGGACGCCGCGGCGCGGCGTGGAAGAGTCAGCGTGCCGGCGGCGCGCGTGTGGGGAGGCTTCGACATGGAACTGGCGGATGGCGTGACTGAAACCGCGGGCGCGCACGCCCGCGTCGAGAGGCGAATGTTACGCCCTTGGCCCGGACCCGGGCGCTTGCACGGCCTGCGGCGCGGGCGTTTCGTCGACCCAGGCGTGCAGCAGCGTCTGCGTCACGGCCAGGATGACCGGGCCGATGAACAGGCCCACGATGCCGAAGGCGAACATCCCGCCCAGCACGCCGGCCAGTATCAGCAGCAGCGACAGGTTCACGCCGCGCTTGATCAGCATGGGCCGCAGCAGGTTGTCCAGCATGGCCACCACCAGCGCCCAGGCCAGCAGAATGCCGGCGGCCAGCTTCATGTCGTTCTGGAACAGCCACACCACGCCGCCCAGCATGGGCAAAAACGGGCCCAGCTGGGCCAGGCACAGCATGACCATCAGCGCGGTCAGGATGCCGGCGGCCGGCACGCCGGCGATCCACAGGCCGATGCCGCCCAGCACCGACTGCACCACCGCCGTCACCACGATGCCCAGCGCCACGGCGCGGATCGCCAGCGCGGCCAGCCTGACGGCGGACATGCCGCGCTGCCCGGCCAGCCGGTTGAAAAAGCGCAGCACGAACTGGGCGGCCACGTCGCCGCGGCGGTACAGAATGCCGGCGATCACGACCGTGATCAGCATGTGCATGGCGAACACGCCGACGATGGCGGCATGGCCGAGCAGCCAGCGCGCGGCGATGGTGAGATACGGTTCCAGCCGGGCCAGCAGCCCGCCCGCGCCGGCATCCGACAGCGCCTGCCATTCGTGGGCGATGCGCGGGCCGGCCAGCGGAATGCTGCCCACCCACGCCGGCGGCGCCAGCAGCGCATAGTCCGGCAGGCTCTTGATGGCCGCCATGATGGCGCCGCCATGCAGCGCCAGGGTGGCGATCACCTGGTACAGCGGCAGCACGATCACGAACAGCAGCAGCAACAGCATGACGATGGTGGCGATCCAGCGGCGTCCGCCGCAGCGGCGCTGGATCGCCAGCAGCACCGGCCAGGTCGCCACGACAATGGTGGTGGCCCAGACCAGGCCCGGCAAAAACGGCCGCAGGATGTAAAGACTGCCTATCGTCAGCCCGGCAAGTATGGCGATGACGAGCAGGACACGGGCGATATCGACCGGTTGACGTGGCTGCACCGGCGGCTCCTGACAGGGCCCGCGGCCCTGGATGGTTGCGCATGGCGGCCGTGTGGCGCCCGCCCGGGTGCCTCGCGCCATAGCGTTTCGCTGCAATGTATCCGAAATTCCCCGGTTCGGGGACAGGGCCGAAGGCGGGCACGCGACTTGCCGGCAACGCCGGGCCTGCCGCGCTTGCGGCGGCCATCTTTAGCGAGGTACGCCATGAGGACCCTGACCACCGCCGGCCTGGTGCTGGCCGTCATGCTGGCCGGCTGCTCCGGCACCGGAACCAGTTCCTACAGCTCCACTTCGTCGCGCCCGTCCGGCTCGACGGCGGCCAATCCGGCCAACTACCACTCGTCCAGCTTCGGCGAGCCCAACAACGAGCCGTTCCAGGGCGTGTATCCGGGCCATTGACGCTAGGCCCGGCCCGCCGCGGCGTCAGGGGCGCGAGCCGTCGGCGGGCGGCGCGCCCGCGCTCAGCGCCACAAGGTGGCGCGCCATTTCGCCCAGTTGCGCGTCCTTGGCCTTGAGCTGTTCGGCGCTGTCGTCGGCCCGGGCGGTGGCGGCGGCCAGCGCGGCCTGCAACGCGCGTTCGCGTTCGCGCGCCAGCGCCGCGTCGGCGCGCACCGCGGCCAGATCGGCCTCGAGGCGCTGGCGTTGCTCCTGCGCCTCGGCGCGCGCGGCTTGCGCGCCCTGCTCCGCCTGGCGCCGCTGCGCCTGTTCATCGGCCAGGGCCTTGTCCGACCGCGCCTGCTGCTGTTGCGCGGCGGCCTGGGCGTCATCCAGCCGGGCCTGCAGGCGCTTGACCGCGCCGCGTTCGGCGTCCAGTTCATTGAGCCAGCGGCGTTCATGCGCCGAGTGGCGGGATTGCAGCGCTTCCAGCGCCTGCGCGTGGCGGCTGCGGGACTGTTCGGCATCGGCCAGCAAGGCCTGGGCGGCCGCGCGCGATTCGGCCAGTTCCTGCTGCAGCTGTGCCAGCCTGTCGTCGCGCAGGCGCAGCTGTTCTTCGGCCGCCAGCAGCCGGTCTTCGGCCGCCGCCAGTTGCGAGGTGGCCACGCGCAGCGCTTCCTGCAGGTCGCGCTCGCGCTGGGCCAGGCCGGCCTCGCGCCGCTGCAGTTGCTCGGCGTCGGCCGCCAGCCGGCCGCCCTCCTGCGCCAGTTCTTCCCAGCGTTCACGATAGGCCTGGGCCTGCTGCGCGCGGGCTTCGGCCTGGGCGGCTTCCCAGAAATGCGCGGCGGCCTGGGCCACCGGGTCGGGCACCGCCGGCGCGGCGGCGAAGGCGCCGGGGTCCTTGATGCGCGCGCCCAGGGCGCGGAACCAGGTCTCCAGATACGGGCTGACGGTATTGGGCGACCCGCGCCCGATCTTCTGGCGCACGCGTTCGATGGTGGGCCGCGCGCCTTCCAGCAACAGGGCGTCGGCGGCGCTCCAGACGTCGGTCTCAGTAATTCCGGTGGCCATGGCTGGTTTTCCGTCAGATTTTCGGGATAATTACCCTCGATAAGTGAACCTTATCGCGAGTAATCTATAGAATATGTTAGATATCATACAGCATATGTATGTATTTTAATAAAATGCCGCCGCTGATCCCAAAAACCGCCCTGCCAATCCTGAATCCCGCCGCGCTGGACGCCCAGGCCCACGCCGCCATGCGCGACCTGATGCGCGAAGGCAGTTCGGCCAACACCGCGGCCGCCTACCGCGCCGCGATCCGTTACTGGACGGCCTGGTACGGGCTGCGCTACGGCCAGCCCTTCGCCCTGCCCCTGCCCGAGGCCGCGGTCATCCAGTTCGTGGTCGACCACGCGCAGCGCGACACCCCGCAAGGCCTGAAATGGGAGCTGCCGGCGGCGCTGGACCGCGAGCTGGTGCGCGTGAAGGCCAAGAGCCGGCCCGGCCCGCCCAGCCTCAATACGCTGCTGCAGCGCCTGGCGGTGCTGTCCAAGGCCCACGAGCTGCACGGCCATCCCAACCCCTGCCGCGCCGCGCGCGTGCGCGAATTGCTGGCGCGGACCCGCCGCGCCTATGCCGGCCGCGGCGCGGCGCCCGCCCGCAAGGCGGCGCTGACGCGCGAGCCGCTGCAGGCGCTGCTGGCGACTTGCGACGATTCCCTGCGCGGGGTGCGCGACCGCGCCCTGCTGCTGTTCGCCTGGGCCAGCGGCGGTCGGCGCCGTTCCGAGGTCGCGCGCGCCACGGTCGAGAACACCCGGCGCACGGCCGACGGTTTCCTCTACACCCTGGCGCAATCCAAGACCAACCAGTCCGGCGCGCGGCGCGCCGACGACCAGAAGCCCATCGTCGGCCCGGCGGCGCGCGCGCTGGACGACTGGCTGCGTATGAGCGGCATCACCGCGGGCCCGCTGTTTCGCCGCGTGCGCCGCGGCGGCGTGCTGGGCGAGCCGCTGGCGCCCGCGGCGCTGCGCGACATCGTGCAGCAGCGCTGCCGGCTGGCCGGACTTGAGGGTGACTTTTCGGCGCACAGCCTGCGCTCGGGCTTCGTGACCGAGGCGGGCCGGCAGAACGTGCCGCTGGGCGACACCATGGCGCTGACCGGCCACAGCAGCGTGGCCACGGTCATGGGCTATTTCCGCGCCGGCTCGGCCGCCCGGTCGCCGGCCGCCCGGCTGCTGGACGAGCCCGAGGGCGGCCCACGGTAGAATTCGGGGCAGCTCCCCTGCCTCGACCCGGCCCTCCCCCTCATGCGAATCCACCTACGCGGGCTCGTGCTTGCGCTCACCATATTCAGCGCGCTCGTGTCCACCGTGAATGCGCTTTATGCCAGCTACCGCGTCCAGCGCGAACAGCTCATCGCCAATACGCTGGAAGCCAACCGCGTCTACGCCGCCAAGCTGGCGGAAAGCACGGGCGTGTTCCTGAAGTCGGCTCAGCGCCGGCTGGAATACAGCGCCCGCCACCTGGCCGCGCGCATCGACGCGCCGGACCTGCTCGCGGCCGAGGCCATGCGGCTGCAGGAACAGGACGACAGCTTCAATACGGTGGCGATCGTCCGGGCCGACGGCACCCTGCTGGCCACCTCGCAGACCCTGCGCGGATACCTGGGCGTGCGGGTCGACACGCCCGGCAGCCGCGCCGCGCTGCAGGCGCGCCAGCCGCTCATCAGCAAGCCGTACGTCTCGCTGACCGGCGTGCTGCTGCTCACCGTCTCCCATCCCATCCTGGCCGAGAACGGCCGCTACCTGGGCTACATCGCGGGCACCATCTATCTGAGCGACGAAGGCGCGCTGCACACGCTGCTGGGCAGGCATCCGTACCAGGACGGCTCCTATCTCTACGTGGTCGACGCCGAGGGCCGGCTGCTCTACCACGAGGACCCCGGCCGCGTGGGCGACAACGTCAGCCGCAATCCGGTGGTGGCCGCCGTGATGCGCGGACAGGCAGGCGCGCAGCGCCTGGTCAATACGCAGGGCGTGGACATGCTGGCCGGCTACGCCAGCGTGCCCGCCAGCGGCTGGGGCGTGATCGCGCAGCGGCCCACCGGGGCGACGCTGGAGCCGCTGGACCGGCTGATCTGGATTCTGGTCGGCTACGCCACGCCGTTCGCGCTGCTGTTCCTGCTGGCCATCTGGTGGTGCGCGCGCAAGATCTCGCAGCCGCTGTCGCAGCTGGCCACCAATGTGGAACACCAGGACATGGCGGTGGCGATGCAGCGCGTGCGTTCGGTGCGCGCCTGGTATTTCGAGGCGCGCCGGCTCAAGCTCGCGGTGATCCGGAGCTTCACCAACCTGCAGGACGAAATCGGCAAGCTCAACCAGGCCAGCATCACCGATCCGCTGACCAGCCTGTACAACCGGCGCGGGCTGCAGGCCGCCGTGCAGCGGCTGCAGGCGGCCGAGGCGCCGTTCGCCGTGGTGGCGCTGGACATCGACCACTTCAAGCGGGTCAACGATACCCACGGCCACGCGGTGGGCGATGAAGTGATCCGCAGCCTGGCGCAATTGATGCGCGACGGTTCACGCCCGTCGGACGTGCTCTGTCGCAACGGCGGCGAGGAGTTCCTGATGCTCCTCCCCGCCGCCGGCGCCCGCGAAGCCGGCAACGTGGCCGAGCGCCTGCGCCGGCGCGTGCAAGCGCAGCAGCTGCCCGGCGTGGGCGCCATCACGATTTCCGCCGGCGTGGCGCAATGGCCGGGGGGCGGCGCGGATGTGGGCGCGGCGTTCCGCGAGGCCGACGAGGCGCTGTACGACGCCAAGCAGCAGGGCCGCAACCGCGTGGTGACGCACGCGCCCTGACCCGCTTTTCAGTCCACGACGGGCCACAACCCGGGCGCGATGCGCGTCCACAGCTCGGCGCTCATGGCCTCGGGCTTGTGCGCGGGCAAGCGGGTGCGGCGCTTGAGGCGGCCGCCCTTGCAGGCGAACACGATGCGATGCGCCAGCGAGGTGTCGCTGACCTCCACCACCGATCCGGCAAAGCGCTGCCGGATGCGGCCCAGATAGCGTTGGGTATTGAAGTCCGACGCATGGAAGTTGCACACCATCAGCCCCTCGGCGGCCAGGGCGCGCCAGCACGCTTCGTAAAAGTCCGCGCTCGCCAGTTGCGGCGCAATGCCGCCGATCTGGAAACCGTCGACCAGCACGGCGTCATACTCGTCCCGGTAGTTCCGGATCAGCTCGGCGCCGTCGCCTTGCAGCACCGCGAAACGCTCGTCGTCGTCGGGCACCAGGAACGAATCGCGCAAGGCGATGACCTGCGGATTGATCTCGTAGACGTCGATGCGCGCCGACGGCAGATAGCGGTAGCAGAACTTCGCCAGCGACCCGCCGCCCAGGCCCACCATGGCGATGCGGCGCGGCTCGGGATTGAGCAGCAGAAACCCCATCATCAGGCGCGTGTACTCCAGGTTCAGCGCGTAGGGATCGCCGGTCCACATGCGGCTCTGTATCTCTCCGCGCGAGAACATCAGGGAACGCGAGGTCGGCGTGACATAGATGAAGGGCCTGACCATCGGGCGGCTGGAGGGGCTTTCAGGCATACCGGGTGCTCGCTATCGGAAAAGTCGCGCCAACGGCGGCGCAGGCGCAGGCCGCCGCGCGGCGCGTGGGCCGCAACGGCGGGAACTGCGGTGCGTGAATGCAGCACCGCCTGCGGCGGCGCGGCGCGCCATCGCAGGCGGATACGTGGAGAGGGCCGGCCCGGACGGGCCGGCCGACACAGGCTTGGGGCTTAGGCCGTCGAGCGCGAGGCCTCGCGGTCCTGGTGGGCGTCGGCCTTGGCCGCGGCGGTCTTGGCGTCGGTGTCCTGCTTGGTCTCGGGCGCCTTCCAGTTCAGCGGCGGAATCTCGAAGCGCGACTTCTTGCTGGCCAGTTGATGAGACATGGGCGTTCTCCTGTTCAGGGCGTATGGCTTGCCCGGCACAAGCGCGATACGCAGGATTCAAGCGCGCCCGGGATGCGGCTCCCTGGCGGGATGCGGGCGCATGCTAGGCGGGCGGCGCTGGCGAAGCAACGGCCGGAACGCGCCCGGCCATCGCTGGAAAGTTCTGGCTTGCGTTGTTGATATTCGTTGTTGATATTGTTCGTTGGCTGCCAGATAAAGAATTTTAGCATCATTTTGCGCGAAATAGAAGCCCCTGACGCAATCGCCCCGCTACCTTGTCGCGATTGCCACTGCCCTCGCCCGTGACGCGCCGATACACTGGCCGCGTCGATTCCTGCTCCTGGAGATCCGCGATGTCCGACGCTCCCATCGAAGGCGGCTGCGACTGCGGCGCGGTCCGCTACCGCCCCTGGCCAGCCCGCCCATGTTCGTGCATTGCTGCCACTGCACCGTATGCCAGCGCCACTCGGGCAGCGCCTTCGGCATGAACGCACCCATCGAGACCGACCGCGTCACGCGGTTGAGCGGCGAGCTACGCCGCTACCCGGCCGGCAAGACGGCCGATGACGGCGAAACGGCGGTGGTGGTGCGCTGCGCCGCCTGCGCCGGCTATCTGTGGAGCCACCACCCGGCGTTCGGCGAGGCGGTGGCCCTGATCTACGCGGGCACCCTGGACCGCCCCGCCGACTTTCCGCCGGGCGCGCATTGTTTCGTGCGCTCCAGGCAGCCCTGGCTGCGCCTGCCCGAGGACGTGCCGGCGGCCGACGAGTTCTACGACCAGGAAGCCTGCTGGCCCGAGGCCAGCAAACGGCGCCTAGAAGCGGCGCTGGCCGCCAGTCGGCGGCGGCCGTGGACGCCCAAGGTGTGAACGCGGGGTCCGGCGTCAGGCGTCGGGCTGCTTGCGGGCAATGGCGGCGGCCGCGCCGTCGTCGCGCTCGTGGCCGTCGATATGGCCCAGCGGACGGCCCGGGTCGAGCCGGTCGCGCACGCGCTGCTTGAGGATCTTGGCTTCGGGAAATCCGCCGTCGCTCTTGCGGTCCCAGATCAGGTCGCCGTTGTAGGTGACCTGGAAAATCCCGCCCGTGCCCGGCTGCAGCACCACCTCGCCCAGGTCGGTCGAGAAGGTGGACAGCAGCTCCTGGGCCATCCAGGCCGCGCGCAGCAGCCACTGGCACTGGGTGCAATAGAGGATCACGATACGGGGTCGCAGGGCGGGCGCGTTCATGAGGCGATTCTCCTTCGTTCATGGATAATATCGGGTTTTCCCGGGTTCGCAACGAACCCCGAGCCTGTCCATGAAGTCTGCATTATCTCCCCGTGGCCAACGCTGGCTGATCGGCCTCCTGATGGGGCTGGTCACGCTCACGCCGATGGGCATCGACATCTACCTCCCTTCCCTGCCGGCCATGGCGCAGGATTTCGGCCGGCCCGTCACCGCGCTGCAGGCCAGCATCACGCTGTTCATCTTCGCCGTGGGCGTGGGCCAGGTGCTGATCGGCCCGCTGGCCGACCGCTACGGCCGCCGCCCGGTGGCGGTAGGCGGGGTGCTCGCCTATCTGCTGGGATCGGCGCTGGGGGCGACGGCCGGCTCGCTGGAAGTGTTCTACGCGGCCCGCGTGATCCAGGGGCTGGGCGCGTGCTCGGCCTCGCTGGTGGCCTTCGCGGCGGTGCGCGACTGCTTCAGCCCCGCGGTGGGCGCGCGCGTCTACAGCTATCTGAACGGGGCGTTGTGCACCGTGCCCGCGCTGGCGCCGCTGGTGGGCGGCGCGCTGGCGGTGCATGCGGGTTGGCGCAGCACGTTCGCGTTCATGGTGCTGTTCGCGCTGGGGCTGGCGGCGCTGCTGGCGCTGCGGTTCGAAGAGACGCGGGCCGCGCCCGGCCGGCCGCAAGGCCCGCTCTACAGCCTGCGGCGCTACGCGCCCATCGTGGCCAGCGGCCGCTTTCTGTATTTCGCGGCGTTCGGCATGGCCGGCATGGCCATGATCCTGGTGTTCGTGGCGGCCGCGCCCGTGGTGCTGGTACAGCAGCTGGGCTATTCCGAACTGGGATTCTCGGCCTGGTTCGGCGGCAACGCGGCCATCAATATCGGCGCGTTCTTCCTGGCGCCGGCCTTCATCGCGCGCTTCGGCCGCCACACCATGGTGCGGGTCGGCATGGCCGCGCTGCTCGCGGCCGCGGCCATGCATCTGGCGGCCTGGCTGTGGCTGCCGCTGTCGGCCTGGGCCTTCATGCTGCCGGTCGCGGTGCTGACCGTGGGCTTTTCGCTGGCGCTGGGCTCGGGCCTGAGCCTGGCGCTCGAACCCTTCGCCGAACGCGCCGGCACCGCGGCCGCGGTCTACGGCCTGTTCCAGATGAGCGGCTCGGCCCTCATCGCCACGCTGCTGGTCGACAGCGGCATGCCGCCGCAGGCCGCCATGGCCTCGATCGGCGCGGCCATCGTGGCGCCGCTGCTGTTGCTGTCGGCCGGCATGGCGCGCCGCCTCGCGGCCGGCTGAGCCGCCGGTTTTCTTTCCACCACGCAGGGCTTAGTATCTTCCGGGAAATCACAACCTGGAGGAGACATGGAGAGCCCGATTCTCGAGCGCACGGACGAAGGCGGCGTGGTGACCCTGCGGCTGAACCGCCCGGGCCAGTTCAACGCGCTGTCCGAAGCCATGCTGGCCGCGTTGCAGGCGCAGATCGACGCCCTGGCCCGCGATGCCGACGCGCGCTGCGTGGTGCTGGAATCCGCCGGCCGGGCGTTCTGCGCCGGCCACGACCTGCGCGAGATGCGCAGCCAGCCGTCCCTGGACTATTACCGCGAGCTGTTCAGGAAGTGCGGCAGCGTCATGCAGGGACTGCAGGCCCTGCCCGTGCCCGTCATCGCCAAGGTGCGCGGCGTCGCCACGGCGGCCGGCTGCCAGCTGGTGGCCAGCTGCGACCTGGCGGTGGTGGCAGATAGCGCCACGTTCGCGGTGTCGGGCATCAACGTGGGGCTGTTCTGCTCGACGCCGGCGGTGGCGCTCAGCCGCAACGTGTCGGCCAAGCGCGCCTTCGAGATGCTGGTGACCGCCCGCTTCATCGACGCGGCGCAGGCGCGCGACTGGGGCCTGATCAATGACGCCGTGCCCGAAGCGGAACTGGACGCGCGCGTGCAGGCCCTGGTGAACGACATCCTGGCCAAGAGCCCCACCGCCATCCGCTACGGCAAGCGCATGTTCTACAAGCAGCGGCAGATGGCGCTGGCCGACGCGTACGATTACGCCGGCGACGTGATGGCCCGCAACATGATGGAGGCCGACGCCTGCGAAGGCATCGACGCTTTCCTGCAGAAACGGGCGCCGCGCTGGCAGGACGTTCAGCCCAGCCAGCCCAGCGCCCAGCCGCCCGCGGCGGCGATCAGCACCACCCAGACCGGCGACCATCGGGCGTAGACCAGCAGCGCGAACAGCAGCAACGCCAGCGCGAAGTCGGTGCGCCCGCGGATGGCGCTGGCCCAGACCGGATCGTACAGGGCCGACAGCAGGATGCCGACGACGCTGGCGTTGACGCCCGCGATCAGGTTGCGCACGCCGGGCCGCAGCCGCAGGCTTTCCCAGAAAGGCAGCGCGGCCGCCACCAGAAGCGCCCCGGGCAGGAAGATGGCGACCAGCATGGCCAGCGCGCCGGCCCAGCCCGATAGCGGCCCCGGCGACATCGCGCCCAGGAAGCCGGCGAAACCGAACAGCGGCCCCGGCATGGCCTGGGCCGCGCCATAGCCGGCCAGGAACTCGGCGTCGGACACCATGCCGCCGCCGACCGCGGCCGATTCCAGCAGGGGCAGCACCACGTGCCCGCCGCCGAACACCAGGGCGCCGGCGCGGTAGAAGCCATCGAGCTGGCGCGCCAGCGGCTGGCCGGTCAACGCCGCCCAGGCCGGCAAGGCGGCCAGCAACAGCACGAACAGGGCCAGCGCGGCGTAGCCGGCGCGGCGCGACACGGCCTGGCGTTCGACCGCCAGCGCCGGGCGCGCCGGCACTTGCAGCGTGGCCGCGCCGATGACGGCGCCCAGCAGGATGGCGGCCACCTGCCCCAGCGCGCCGGGCACGGCCAGCGTGACGAGCGCGGCCGCCACCGCCAGCGCGGCGCGCGTGCGGTCGGGACAGAGCGAGCGGCCCATGCCCCATATCGCCTGCGCGATGACGGCGACCGCCGCGACTTTCAGGCCGTGGATGGCGGCCGATCCGGACAGCCAGCCGAACTGCGCCAGCCCCGCCGCGAACAGCCCCAGCGCCACGGCCGTGGGCAGCGTGAACGCCACCCACGCGGCCAGCATGCCGGCCCAGCCGGCGCGCTTCAGGCCGATGGCCATGCCGACCTGGCTGCTGGCCGGCCCGGGCAGGAACTGGCACAGCGCCACCAGATCGGAATAGGCGTATTCGTCCAGCCAGCGGCGGCGCTCCACGAATTCGGCATGGAAGTACGCCAGGTGCGCCACCGGTCCGCCGAAAGAGGTCAGGCCCAGGCGCAGGAAAACCAGGAATACCTCGAAGACGGAACCCGGACCGGGCTGGACGCGGGCGGGCGCGGTGGACTGGCTGGCGACGTGTTCGTCGTGGGAAGGCGGCTGCGGCATGGGACGGGGCTTCATCGGCTACGGGGCATGAGTATCCTGCCCTCG
Organism: Achromobacter sp. MUI-25009338; assembly: GCF_057359325.1. Taxonomy (NCBI): domain Bacteria; kingdom Pseudomonadati; phylum Pseudomonadota; class Betaproteobacteria; order Burkholderiales; family Alcaligenaceae; genus Achromobacter; species Achromobacter sp. MUI-25009338. Next base: position 2,931,757 of record NZ_CM170627.1, on the reverse strand, counting down.
CTTCAAGCTTATAGCCGGGCGCCGCGGCGGATTCAACCGGCGCCCGCCCGAATATGGCCCATAGCGAAATACCGTTCATGGCACTTCTGCGCCGGGCGCGCCGGCCGCATGCTACGGGCTCTGGATTTCTCCCGAGACATCGACAGGAAGCAATATGACTCAGCGATTGAATTACTTCGAAACCACGCCCGAACTTTCGAAGAAATACCTGGAATTCAGCACCGCGCTCAAGAAGTCGGCGGTGGTCCGGGAATTCGGCCATCTGGTCGATATCCGCGCCTCGCAGATCAACGGCTGCGGCTTCTGCCTGGACATGCACGTCAAGCAGGCCAGGATCGAAGGCGAACGCGAACTGCGGCTGCACCACGTCGCGATCTGGCGCGAATCCACCCTGTTCTCGGCGCGCGAGCGCGCCGCGCTGGCCTGGACCGAGGCCGTGACCACGCTGGCGCCGACCGGCGTGTCCGACGAAGCCTACCGCGCCGCGCGCGCCGAGTTCAACGAGGCCGAATTGTCGGAACTGACGCTGCTGATCGTCGGCATCAACGGCTGGAACCGCCTGAACGTGGCGTTTCGCACGGCGCCCGGCTCGGCCGACGCGGCCTATGGCCTGGACAAGGCCGGGCTGAATTAACTCACATCAACGCGCGGATGCGCAGACCGAGTTCGCGGGCCTGCGCCGCCGACGCGATGTTGGTGAAGCTGAGCAGCAGCCCCGGCTGCCCGCCCGGTCCGGCATACCAGCGCGACACGGCTTCGGCGAAGAGGCCTTGCTCGACCATGCGCTGCGCCAGGCGCCGGTCCCCCTGGCCGGCCCGCAGCCGCGCCACCATGTGCATGCCGCCCGGTTGCGGCTCGATCCGCAGGCGCGTGCCCAGCGCCTCGGCCAGCCCGGCGGCCGCGGCCTCGCGGCGCTGCGCGTACAGCCTGCGCATGCGCTGGATATGGCGGCCGAAATGGCCTTCGGCCATGAACGCCGCCAGGATGGCCTGGGTCAGGCCCGGCGCGCCGCCGCCCAGCCAGCACAACTGCTCGAAACGCGCGCTCAAGGTTTCGGGCACCACCAGATAAGCCAGCCTGAGCCCGGGAAACAGCACTTTGCTGAAGGTGCCCGCGTACAGCACGCGGCCCTGCCCGTCCAGGCTTTTCAAGGCCGGCAAGGGCCGGCCCACGTAACGGTATTCGCCGTCGTAATCGTCCTCCACGATCCACGCGCCGCTGCGCTGCGCCCAGTCCAGCAGCGCCTGGCGGCGCGGCAGCGACAGCGACATGCACAGGGGGCTTTGGTGCGCGGGCGTCACCACCGCGCCGCGCGCGCCCGGCGCGCGTTCGATGCCGGCATCGACCATCAGGCCGTCCTGATCCACCGGCACCGGCGCCGGGCGCAGCCGCGCCTGCTCCAGCAGCAGCCGCGTCGGCGGATAGCCGGGATCTTCCATCCAGACTTCGTCGCCCGGTTCGAACAGGGCCTGCAGCACCAGGCGCAGCGTGTGGTTGTAGCCGGACGTGATGAACACCTGCGCAGGCTGGCAATGGATGCCGCGCGCCACCTGCAGATAGGCGGCGGTGGCGGCGCGCAAGGCCGGCAGGCCGCTGCTGGGCGGATAGGCCAGTTCCGCGGCCTGCAGCCCGCGCAGCTGCCTGGCCCCCAGCCGCGCCCACAGCTTGCGCGGAAAGGCGTCCAGCGCCGGCAGCCCCATCTGGAACGGCAGGATGCCGGACCAGCGCGGCCAGGCCGGCACGTCGTGCGCCGGCGGCTCGGGCGCGGGCGGCGCCGGCGCGCCGGCCTGCGGCTGCAGATCGGGCGAGACCACCGTGCCCGCCTGGCCGCGCGCCTGGATATAACCCTCGGAGGCCAGCAGCGAATACGCCACCTCCACCGTGCCGCGCGCCACGCCCATCTCCTTGGCCAGCGAACGCGCCGACGGAATGCGGTCGCCCGGCTTGAGCGTGCCCTGGGCGATCGCGCCGCGAAAACGCTCGTAGACCTGCCGGTACAGGGGGCCGGCCTCGCGGTCCTGGGGAGATGCACGACTCATGGCATAGTCCAAAAATCAAAATATGGCCCTGGGAATTATGGCATGCGCCGCCTACCATGGCAGCCATGACACCTGATCCCGACCTCCCCCTGCGCCACCTCGAAACGCCCGACGAGGTGCGCGCCTGCCTGCCGCTGATGCGCGAGCTGCGGCCCCACCTGGACGATGCCGAAGACTTTCTGGAACGCGTCGCCCGCATGCGCCACGAACGCTACCGGCTGCTGGCCGTCATGCGCGACGGCCAGGCCGTGGCGCTGGCCGGCTACCGCTTCCAGGAAAACCTGGTGTACGGCCGTTTTCTGTACGTGGACGACCTGGTCGTCTCGCCCGCGCTGCGCGGCGGCCGCCACGGCGCGCGGCTGCTGCAGGCGCTGGACGAACTCGCCCGCGGCGCCGGCTGCGCCCGGCTGGTGCTCGATACCGGCCTGGGCAACGCGCTGGCCCAGCGTTTCTACTTCCGCCAGGGCCTTTTGACCAGCGCCATCCGTTTCGGCAAATCCCTGCACGTACCCGTGGAGACCCTCGCCCCATGAGCATTCTGCGCATTATCTGCAGCCCGCGCGGCCGCGCCTCCGAAAGCTACCGCCTGTCGCAGCGCATCGTCGAGCGCATCGCCGGCGCGGCCCCGGCCATCGTCGACGTCGACGCCAATACCCTGCCGCACGTGGACCCGGACTATGCCGCCGCGCTCAGCGCGCGCCAGGACCCCGGCGGCCCCGCGCTGGAGCGCGGCGCGCTCAGGCGCTCGGCCGAACAGATACGCCTGTTGCGCGAGGCCAGCCACATCGTGATCGCCACGCCCATGCACAACTTCACGGTGCCGTCCTCGCTGAAGGCCTGGATCGACCACGTGGTGCGGGTGCGCCATACCTTCAGCATCACGCCGCAGGGCAAGGTCGGCAGCCTGCCCGGGCGGCCGGTGTACGTGGCGATCGCGTCGGGCGGCGACTTCTCCAGCAGCGATCCGCGGCGCCAGCAGGACTTCCTCACGCCCTATCTGCGCTATGTGCTGGGCACCATCGGCCTGACGGACGTGACGTTTTTCTCGGTGCAGGGATCGGTGCGCAGCCCGGTGGAACTCGAGGCGGCGCGCGGCCGCGCCGAGGCGGCGATCGCCGCGCATCCGTTCGAGGCGCGCGCCATCGCGGCCTAGCCTCAACCTTAGGGATACCCCCTCTCATGCTTGCGGCTACCGCCGCAAGCAGGGTCCATGCGCGGCGCATTGACACTGCCGAATGGCGGGCACTACGCTTTTTGCAACACGCTCTCCACCTAAGGATGGCGGGGCTTACGTGCAGGAGCGGACCATGATTTTGCATCGAGCGGTGTTGTGCGCGGCCGCCGTCCTGGCCTTGAACGGCTGGGCGGCGCCGAGCGCCGAGGCGGCGTGCAGCGAGGAGAAAATCCAGGCCATGGCCGAAGACGGCCGCTCGACCCGTTCCATCGCGCGCGCCTGCGGCATGTCCAACGCCAAGGTGCGCGGCGTGATCGAAGGCATCGAAGCCGGCGCGGTGGTCAAGGCGCTGCCCGTGGAACCGGCCAAGCCGGTCCAGGTCCCGGAGCCGGACCCGGCTGCCGGCAAGCTGCCCGCCGGCAGCGCCCTGGCGCGCTGCGATTGCCAGGGCTGGATGCCCGCCGGCGAGAAGGCCCCGGAAAGCCGCTGCCAGAGCGGCATGTCCATCACCGCGCCATGTCCCGGTTACTGCCCGCCGCGCGGCATCGCGCCGTGGCGGCGGGTCTGCAGCTGACGCGGCCGGCCCTACTTCGCCTCTTTCTTGTCCTGCGCCTTGAAGTGATCGGCAATGGACTTGTGCACGCGCTCCTGCACCTGGTCGATGCTGAAGCTGGCGGGCCGCTGGCTCGGCGGATAGGTCACGAAGGTTTCCATGAACGCGGTGGCCTTCATCGTGCCGATCTCGGTCAGGTAGGAGTTTTTGCCGAGCCAGTCGTTGTATTGGTCGGACGTGATGTCCGCGCGTTCGTACGGATCCATTCTCAGGTTGAAGACCTTGGGCACCCGCAGGCAGACGAACGGTTCCTGCCAAATGTTGAGATTGCCCGGCGCGCGCTGTTCGCAGAACACGATCTTCCAGTCGTCGTAGCGCATGCCGACCAGGATGCCGTCATCGTTGAAGTAGTAGAAATCGTTGCGCGCGCTCTTGTCCGACTTGCCGGTCAGGTAGTCGAGCTGGTTGTAGCCGTCCAGGTGCACCTTGAAGTTGGTGGGGTTTCCAGGCGGCGTCCAGCCCTTGAGCAAGCGGTCCTTGATGGACGTATCGCCTGCGGCCGCCAGCAGCGTCGGGAACCAGTCCATGCCGGACACGATGCCGCGCTTGACTTGTCCCGCCGGGATTTTCCCGGGCCAGCGGACCATGGCCGGCACCCGGAAAGCGCCTTCCCAGTTGGAATCCTTCTCGCTGCGGAACGGCGTGGTCGCGGCATCCGGCCAGCTCCACTGGTTGGGGCCGTTGTCGGTGGTGTACACCACGATGGTGTTGTCGGCGATGCCCAGGTCATCGAGCTTTTTCAGCAGCTTGCCCACGTCCTCGTCGTGTTCGAGCATGCCGTCGGCATAGTCGTTGCCCGGCATGCCGCTCTTACCCTTGTTCTCCGGCCGTATATGGGTATAGATGTGCATGCGCGTGGTGTTCATCCACACAAAGAACGGCTTGTCGCCCTTGCCGTGCTTGTCGATGTAATCGAGCGCCGCGCCCACGGTCTCGTCGTCGATGGTTTCCATGCGCTTCCTGCTCAGCGCCCCGGTGTCTTCCACCTTGCCGTCGGCCGAGGCCTTGATCACTCCGCGTGGCGAGAAATTCTTCACGAACGGATCGTTGGAATCCTTGGGCCAGTACGGGCGCTCAGGCTCTTCTTCGGCGTTCAGGTGATACAGGTTGCCGAAGAATTCATCAAAGCCGTGCCGGGTCGGCAGGTATTCGTCCTTGTCGCCCAGGTGGTTCTTGCCGAACTGGGCTGTGACGTAGCCTTGCGCCTTCAGCGCTTCGGCGATGGTGATGTCGCCTTTCTGCAGGCCGACCGAGGCGCCCGGCGCGCCGACCTTGGTCAGCCCCGTGCGCAGCGGCGACTGCCCGGTGATGAAGGACGAACGGCCGGCGGTACAGCTGTTTTCACCGTAGTAATCGGTGAACTTCACGCCCTCCTTGGCGATACGGTCGATGTTGGGCGTCTCGTAGCCCACCACGCCTTCGCCAAAGGCGCTGATGTTGGTCTGCCCGATGTCGTCGCCGAAAATCACCAGGATGTTCGGCTTCTTGCCCGGCGCGTCCTGGCTCTGCGCCTGCGTGCCGGCCGCGGTCGCCAGGCCTGCCGCGGCGACAAGCGCCGCACTCAACAGCTGTCTTGCGTTCATCGCATTTCCTCGGAAGATCAGGCCAGTTCAGCGGCCGGCCGTGCCGCCAGGCGGGAAACCGCCCCGCCCGCTACGCCTCAGAACACCAGCGTGGCGGTCGCCATGACCGTGCTGGTGCTGTCCAGGCGGTTGGTGCTGCTGATCGTGGGCACCCATCGCAGCGACAGCGACAGCGAACGCTGGTCAGCCAGCTTTCTGTCGTAGGTCACGATGGGGCCCAGCGCCCAGTCCCTGCCCTTGAACCCGTTGAGCCGGTCGGCCGTGGGGCCCTTGTCGCTGCCCAGCTGCTGGATGGTGCCCAGGATCAGGCCGGCGCTGAAGCCGTTGCTGAAGACCTTGCGGCCCATCATGTCCATGCTGAACAGCGGCGCGTTGCGGTAATCGGTGGCGCTGTTGCGCGTATAGAACTGGAAGCCGGCGACCGTGTCGATCTGGAAGCCGGACTCCGGATAGATCCCCGTGTAGGCCACCTGCGGGATGAAGGTCCAGTTGTTCAGGCTGGGGTTGGCCATGTCGTTGGCGTTGTACTTGCCGGTGGGCGCCCACACGTTCAGGCTGAGCGCCAGGTGCGAGGTCTCGGAGAAGTGGTAGCCGGCGATGATGGGCGAGAAATACAGGTCGAACAGGTTCGACGCGGTGTCGTCCTGGCTGACGCTGCGCCCGCCCGCGCCGGCCAGGGTGGAGGTCACCTTGTTCCACACGTAGGGAACGGTGATGCTGGAAGCGAAGTTCCAGCGTCCCGGCCCGGTGTCCCAGGTCTTGAGCAGGGTCGCCAGCGTGAACGAGGCTTCGGCGTCCAGGCCCAGCGAAGTCCGGCCCGCGACCGGCACCTCGCGGCTGCCGCCGATGCCGCCGTCCAGGTAGATCTGTGAAAGATTGACCGCCCAGATGGGTTGCGGCGAGACGATGCCGGCGTTGGGCTGGACATTGGTGCCGGTGATCTGCCGTCCCAGCGCGCCTTCCGTGGCGTGCGCGGCGCCCGGGGTCGCCAGCGCGGCCAGCGCCGCGCAGAGCGCGGCCGTGCCCTTGAATCCAGACCTCGTGTTGCCCATGCGATGTACCACCTGTAGCGATAACCAAAAGCAAAGACACTAACTGAGCCTGGGGCGGACGCGCTGCCCGGGCTGCGGATAAGACCAGTCAAATCCCCAATACAGGGTCAGATAATCGCACGAGAGCGACAGATTTTCCAGGCATCCGGGCGCGCCGATTTCAATCCTCGCCGGCGCCCTCCTCGCCGCGGCTGGCCCGCACCTGGTCGATGCGCAGGCCGCCGCGCCGCGTCACCTCGAAGCGCCAGTCGCGCCAGGCGATCGTGTCGCCCGGCTCGGGAATGCGGCCGGCGGCGCGCAGCAGGCAGCCCGCCAGCGTGGCGTCGGGGTAATCGTCGGCCAGCGCCGGCGCCTCCAGCAGGCGCGCGGCCTCGCCCACCGCCAGCCGGCCGTCCAGCAGCCAGGAGCCGTCGGACAGGCGCAGCGACTCCGACAGGTCGGCCTGGTGCTCGGGCAGATCGCCCGCCACCGCGGTCAGCACGTCCATGGGCGTGACCAGCCCCTCGCAGACGCCGTGCTCGTCCACCACGATCAGCATGTGATCGCGGCTGGCGCGCAGCTCGTCCAGCACCTTGAGCACCGGCATGGTCTCCAGTACGTAGCGCGGTTCGCGCGCCAGCTCGACCAGGTCGATCGGGCCGGGGGTCTGCAGCCTGGGCAGCACGTCCTTGAAGTGCAGCACGCCCAGCACGTTGGCCGGGTCGCCCGCGCACAGCGGCAGGCGCGAATGGCCACCGCCAAACTTGCGGACCACGTCCTCGGGCGTGTCGGCCACGTCCAGCCAGGTGATGTCGCCGCGCGGCACCATGATGGAACGCACGTCGCGCGCGCCGATGGACAGCACCCGTTCGATCATGGTGCTCTCCTCGGGCGCGAAGGCCGGCTCTTCGCCCGCGCCGTCGACCAGCGCGACCACCTCGTCGACCTGCGCGCCGGCCTGGCCGGCGGGGCTGGCGCGCAGCAGCCGCAGCACGGCCTGCGCCGTGCGCTGGCGCCGGCCCAGCGCATGCGCGCCGCGGGCGCGGTTGCGCCGCGCCAGCTGGTTGCACAGCTCGATCAGGATCGAGAAGCCGATGGCGGCGTACAGATAACCCTTGGGCACGTGAAAGCCCAGCCCTTCGGCCACCAGGCTGAAGCCGATCATCAGCAACAGGCCCAGGCACAGGATCACCACCGTCGGGTGGCGCGCCACGAAGGCCATCAGCGGACGGCTGGCCAGCATCATCACCGCCATCGCCACGATCACGGCGATCATCATGATGCTCAGGTCCTGCACCATGCCCACCGCGGTGATCACCGAGTCCAGCGAGAACACCGCGTCCAGCACCACGATCTGCAGGATCACCTGCCAGAACACGGCGTGCTGCGGCCGCTGGCCGGCGTCGTGGGCGGCGCCGCCTTCGACGCGCTCGTGCAGTTCCATCGTGCCCTTGAAGAGCAGGAACAGGCCGCCCAGGATCAATATCAGGTCGCGGCCGGAAATCTCCGCGCCCAGCAGCGTGAACAGCGGCTCGGTCAGCGTCACCACCCAGGCGATGCTGGCCAGCAGGCCCAGGCGCATCACCATCGCCAGCGTCAGGCCGATCAGGCGGGCGCGGTTGCGCTGCGCCGGCGGCAGCTTGTCGGCCAGGATGGCGATGAACACCAGGTTGTCGATGCCCAGCACAATTTCAAGCACGACCAGGGTCGCCAGGCCCAGCCAGGCGGTGGGGTCGGTCATCCAATCGAAAATCATCGAAGTTCCACGTATAGCGTGATGGAGCGCGCCAGCGCGCTCCCGGAATCGTCAGGGGAATGGCGCAACGGACGCGCGCGCGGCGGCGCGCGGCAGCCCAGGCGCGGCGTGGCGGCCCCGGATCGGGCCAGACGGGTATCGTGGAACGGCCGCGGCATGCGGCCGGAGGAAGGGGTCGGGCGCCGGCGCGGCGCCGGCCTAGAGGGAGGCTCTTCGTTCATAAATGGCGGACGGCCGGGACTGCCTGCCGTCCACCTTGCTCTCTTTCTTACTGGAACCTGAATATTACCTGAATCTGGCCCATCGCCCGGTGTCATCAAACAAACCGCATGCATGCCCGATCATGGCGCGCCGCCGTACCGAGGACACCATGAAGAATTTCGACAACATCCAGCTGCTCACCCTGGCCAATACCCTGGTCAGCCTGTTCACCGCTTTCGTGCTGGGCGCGGTGGTCGGTTTCGAGCGCCAGTTCCGCCAGCGCACGGCCGGGCTGCGCACCAACGTGCTGGTCGCGGTGGGCGCGGCGATCTTCGTGGACATGGCCTTCCTGGTGGGCGGCGACGACGGCGGCGCGCGCGTGATTTCCTACGTGGTGTCGGGCGTGGGCTTTCTGGGCGCCGGCGCCATCATGCGCGAAGGCGGCAGCATCCGCGGCCTGAACACCGCGGCCACGCTGTGGGGCTCGGCGGCGATCGGGGCGTGCGCCGGGGCCTCGCTGATGCTGGAGGCGGTGGCCGCCACCGTGTTCGTGCTGGCCGCCAACACCCTGCTGCGCCCGGTGGTCAGCTACGTCAACCGCCAGCCGGTCGATGCGCAGACCACGGAAGTGACTACCGTCATACACCTGATCGCCACCACGGCGCAGCGCCAGGCCGCCATGATGGTGCTGGAAGACGTGCTCGAAGCCGAGCAGCTGCCGCTGTCCGAGCTGAAGATCGACCAGTTCGGCGAAGACGAGGTCGAGATCGAGGCCGCGCTCAGCGAAGCCTCGGTCGACGAACTGGACCTGGACCGGGTGGTCGCCAGCATCGCGGCCTCGCCGGCCGTGCGCACCGCGTTCTGGGCGGCCAGGACGGTGTAAAGGCGGCGACGCGGGGTTACGCCCGCTTACTTTCCGGGCACGCGGCTTGCTCGGCAGGCGGGGATCGCCCATTCCGGAGCCCGCATGCCCGCCTCGCACTATATCGACGCCACCACGCTGACGGTGCTGACCGTCAACACGCACAAGGGTTTCACCAGTTTCAACCGCCGTTTCATGCTGCACGAACTGCGCGACGCGCTGCGGGCGGCGGGCCCGGACATCGTGTTCCTGCAGGAGGTGCTGGGCGAACACCAGGGCCATGCCGAGCGCCACCGCTCCTGGCCCGCGCTGTCGCAGTACGAGTTCCTGGCCGACACGCTGTGGACCGACTACGCCTACGGTCGCAACGCGGTCTATCCGGCGGGCCACCACGGCAACGCGGTGCTGTCGCGCTACCCCATCGAACGCTATGAAAACCACGACGTCAGCGTCGGCGGCCACGAACGCCGCGGCATGCTGCACTGCGTGCTGCGCGTGCCCGGGACGCCGACGCCGGTGCATGCGGTCTGCGTGCACCTGGGGCTGCTGGAGCGCCACCGGGGCCGCCAGCTGGCGCAATTGTGCGAACTGGCGGCCGACGGCGTCCCGGCCGCCGAACCCCTGCTGATCGCCGGCGATTTCAACGACTGGCGGCTGCGCGCCGACGGCCCGATGCGCGACTGCGGCACCAGCGAAGTCTACAGCTCGCGGCTGGGCCGGCCGGCGCGCACCTTTCCGGCGCGCTGGCCGCTGCTGCGGCTGGACCGCATCTACGTGCGCGGCGTGCGCGACTGGCGGCCGCTGCCCATGGCGTCGCGCGTCTGGTCGCGCCTGTCCGACCACGTGCCGATCAGCGCGGAGATCGCCCTATGAACCTGAGCTGGCGCGGGAACAACCGCTACACGCTGCTGGAAAACGGCACCGGCTATTTCCCCGCGGTGCTCGACGCCATCGCGCAGGCCCGCAGCGAAGTGCTGGTCGAGACCTTCATCCTGTTCGACGACACCGTGGGCCGGGAGATCCGCCAGGCCCTGATCGACGCGGCGCACCGCGGCGTGAGCGTGGACCTGACCATCGACGGCTACGGTTCGGACGAACTGAGCGAGGAATTCCTGGGCGGCATGACCGACAGCGGCATCCGCGTCCACATCTTCGACCCGCGCCCGCGGCTGCTGGGCGTGCGCACCAACGTATTCCGGCGCATGCACCGCAAGATCGTGGCCGTCGACCGCCGCTGCGCCTTCGTGGGCGGCATCAATTTCTCGGCCGACCACCTGCCCGACTTTGGCCCGCAGGCCAAGCAGGACTACGCCTTGCGCGTCGAGGGGCCGCTGGCCGCGGATATCGCCGACTATGCGCGCGCGCAGCTGGGCGGCGAGCGGCCGCGGCGGCGCGGCCGGCGGGCCGCCATCCTGGAGCAGATGCCGGCCGGCGACGGCGGTGGCCGCCTGGTGGTGCGCGACAACGTCGATCACCGCAACGACATCGAGCGCCATTACCGCGCCGGCGTGCGGGCGGCGCGCCACGACGTGCTGATCGCCAACGCCTATTTCTTTCCCGGCTACCAGCTGCTGCACGACCTGGCCGACGCGGCGCGGCGCGGCGTGCGGGTCAGGCTGCTGCTGCAGGGCGAGCCCGACGTGCTGGTCGCGCGGCTGGCCGCCTCCATGCTGTACGACTACCTGATCGACGCCGGCGTGGAGATCTACGAATACTGCAAGCGGCCGCTGCACGGCAAAGTGGCCTGCGTGGACGGCGACTGGGCGACCGTGGGGTCCAGCAACCTGGACCCGCTGAGCCTGGCGCTCAACCTGGAGGCCAACGTGATGGCGCGCGACCGCGGGCTCAACGCCGAGCTGCGCCGCAGCCTGGAGCGGCTGATCGAGCAGGACTGCCGCCAGATCGAAATGTCGGTGGGCTCCAGGCGGCGCCTGCGGCGGCTGTGGATAGGCGTGGTGGTGTTCCACTTCCTGCGGCGCTTTCCGGCCTGGGCCGGCAGCCTGCCGGCGCACAAGCCCAGGCTCCAGTCCCTGCCCCTGCCCACGGAAAGAGAGACGGCATGAGAGTCTTCCGCTCCACCCTGACGCGGGCGCTGCGCCATCGCTGGCCGCGCCTGAAGCGGATTCTGCCGGCGCTGGTGCTGGCGGTCGTGGCCGCCCTGCTCATCCATTTCGGCCGCGCCGTGGACTGGCCCCAGGTCTGGGTTTCGATGCGCGCGATTCCGGGGCGCACGATCATGCTGGCCTGTGCGCTGGTGGCCGCCGGCTACCTGGCCTACGGCGCCATGGATCTGCTGGCCAAGCGCTACACCCGCCACACCCTGCCCTGGCCCAAGGTGCTGGGCGTGGCGATGACCAGCTATGCGCTGAACCTCAATCTCGGGGTCCTGCTGGGCGGGCTGGGCGCGCGGCTGCGCCTGTATGCGCGCCTGGGATGCCGCAAGTCGGTCGCCACCCGCGTGGCGCTGTTCTCGGCCGCGACCAACTGGATCGGCTTCGGCTGGCTGGCCGGCGCGCTGTTCGTGGCGGGCGCGGTGCCGTTGCCGCAGGGCTGGGGCCTGCGCCCGGACGTGCTGCGCCTGCCGGGCGCGGCGCTGCTGGCGCTGGCCGCCGCCTACGTAGGCTTCTGCGCGCTGGCGCGCCGCCGCAGCTGGACCTGGATGGGCCAGCATGCCAGCTTGCCGCACTTGGGCATGGCGGTCGCGCAAAGCCTGGTGGCGGCAAGCTCGTGGGCCATCATGGGCGCCATCATGTACGTGCTGCTGCAAGGCAAGGTCGGCTATCCGGCGGTGCTGGGCGTGCTGATGTGCACCAGCTTCGCGGCCGTGCTCATCCGGGTGCCGGGCGGGCTGGGCACCACCGAAGCCATCTTCGTCGCGGCGCTGGCGCCGGGGATTCCTGCACCCGAGGTGCTGGGCGCGGCGCTGGTGTACCGCGCGCTCTACGCCTTCGCGCCGCTGTGCCTGGCCCTGCTGGCCTTCGGGCTGGCCGAATGGCGGCTGCGGCACGGGCCGCACGCCTCCACGCCGGCGGCCTAGGGAGTAGGATCGAGCAGGTCCGACAAGGCGTTGCCCAGGCTCTTGACCGCGCCCGCCACGCCTTCGGCGGCGCCCTCCGCGCCCACCCCTATCGCATGCCCGAAGCCTTGCGCCACCTGGGCGGCGAAGCCGCGCGTGACCGAGAACCTGGGGCTGTCCAGGTCGCCCGACAGCGCGAACTCGAAGCGCACCGCGCCGGCCTCGTCCTTGAGCGCGGCCAGCACCGCCTTGCGCGGCAGCGAAAACAGCGAACCCTCGCCGCTGAACTTCAGGCCGCGCAGCGCCACCGTGCCCGCGGCCCGCAACTGGCGGCGTTCGATCACGGTGTTCATGTCCAGGTCCATCGCGCCGGCGGCCAGCGAGCCGGCGCCGTTGTCGGCCAGGTAAGGCGCGGCATGGCGCACGCCCATGTTGCGCACGCTGACCTTGATGTCGGCGTCCGTGCCGCCCACCACCAGCCAGCCTTGCGCGCTGACCGTGGCGTTGGCCCCGCCCTGCTGGTCGATCCGTCCGTTGAACTCCATTTCGCTGCGCGCGCCGTCGTCGGGCATGACCAGCGGGCGCAGCCGCGCCTGCACGCCGGTGAAGGCGATGCGGTGCGGCGGGCGCGATATCGCGGCGTCTTCGAAAGTCAGGCGGCCGTCCTGCAGCCGCAGATCGGCCACCCGTATCGGCTGGCGGTCCCGCCCGCGGCCGTCGCCGGCATCGCCGGTGCGCAGCGCCGCCTGCAGGGCCGGCGCGATGTGCAGGCTGCCGTCCGGCTGGCGCAGCACCGCGAAGTCGAAGCCTTCGACCGACACGCGCGTGAACACGGTTTCATGGCGCAGCAGCGCCGGCCAGTCCGGCTCCAGCACCACGCGGCGCGCCCGCACGTCGGCCTGGCCGGCCGCGCCGCGCACGATCACGTCGGTCAACACCACCTGGCGGTATCCGACCTCCACGTCGGCCACTTCGCTGCGCGGCCCCAGCAGATTGGCGATGCGCTGCTGCGCGATGCGCAGCGCCGCGAACGCCAGCACCGCAGCCACCGCCGCAAACAGCACCAGCACCGCCAGGGCGTTGCCCCACGGTGACCGGCCGCTCGGCGCGACTGCGTTCGTGCTCATCGTGCGTTCCCGAAACAAGGAAAGGAACCGGGCCGTGGGGTCTCGCTCGCGCGCGGCCCCGCACCCGGCACAACCTGTGCATCCTCCTGGATACCTCGCCGATCATCAATGGGTTAAATGGATGAGGCCCGCTCAACGGCGGCGGTGGTCGGACATCATGCAGACGCCGGCCAGCACGCCGACCAGCGCCGCCGCCGCGATGCTTTTCCACGCGTTCTCGTGCACGTACTCGTCGGCCGCGTGCGAGGCATGGCGGGCCCGGTCCCAGGCGAGGCGCTCCCAGCCGCTGGCCTGTTCGCGCGCGGCCTCCAGCTGCTGCTTGAGGCGGTCGCGGGCCGCTTCGATTTCGGACCCGCCGTAGCTGGCCGTGCTGCGCAACAGCGCCTCCGTTCCGGAGATGAGGTCGCGCACCGTGCGCGCCGAACTGTCGGCCGGATGGAATATGCCGCGCAATCCTTCATGCTTGCTCATAGGGTCTCCTTGAAAAACTCCGCCGCCCGCCCCGTGCGGCGCGGATGCGCACGCATTCCGCAAGCGGCGTGCCCGCCAGCCGGTCTATGCCCGGCGTCTGCTGCGGGTCCAGGCCCGGCATGGGATTGGGCAGGCTGTCCGGCGGCCAGCGTCCGTTCTTGTCGGTCTTGCGGCCGCCCGGATCGGGCGTCGGCTGCTCGGCCGGGCTCTGGTCCGGCGGGGACTTGCCGCCTTCGGCGTTGTCGGGGGAAGCGGGCGATTTGGGTTCTGCCATGATGGCCTCCTGAACTGTGCGCAAACGCAATATGCGGAGCCGGCGGGCGCGGCGTCAGCCCGCCCACCACTGCTTGATCGTGGCGCGCAGCGCCGCGCCGCCCGCGGCCGCGTCTTCCTTGCGCAGCGCGCGCACGTAGGCGGCGACCTGCTTGGCCGGTATGTGCGGCGGCAAGGGCGGCATCTCGGGATCGGTCACCATCTCCAGCACCACGGGCCGGGCGGCCGCCAGCGCACGGTCCCAGGCGGGACCCACGTCCTGCGGGTTCTCGACCCGTATGCCTTCCAGGCCCAGCAGCCGGCCGTAGTCCGCGTAGGAAAACGCCGGCAGCCATTGCGAGTCCGCGAAACGCGGGTCGCCGCCCATCACGCGCTGCTCCCAGGTCACCAGGTTCAGGTCGCCGTTGTTCAGCACCATGACGATCAGGCGCGGATCTGCCCAGTCCTTCCAGCGGTGCGAGATGGTGATCAGTTCGTTGATGCCCAGCATCTGCATGGCGCCGTCGCCCACCAGCGCCACCACGGGACGCTCGGGATAGGCCAGCTTGGCCGCCACCGCGTAAGGCACGCCGCAGCCCATGGTGGCCAGCCCGCCCGACAGCGAGCCCATCATGCCTTCGCGCAGGTCCAGGTCGCGCGCGTACCAGTTCGCCGCCGAGCCCGAGTCGCAGGTGACGATGCACTGCTCGGGCAGGCGCTGCGACAGCTCCAGAAACGGGCGCTGGGGATTGAGCGGACGGGCCTCGACCATGGCGCGCTCGCGCACCGTGTCGCGCCAGCGCGCCACCTGCTTCTCGATGCGTTCGCGCCAGCGGCGCGCCGTCTTGCGTTCCAGCATCGGCATCAGGGCCTGCAGGGTCAGCCGGCTGTCGCCCACCAGGCCCAGTTCGACCGGATAGCGCAGGCTCAGCTTGCGGCCGTCGCGGTCGATCTGCACCGCGCGCGCCTGCCCTTCCTCGGGCAGGAACTCGGCGTAGGGAAACGAGGTGCCCACCATCAGCAGTGTGTCGCACTCGTTCATCATGTCCCAGCTCGGCTGGGTGCCCAGCAGGCCGATGCTGCCCGTCACGTAAGGCAGGTCGTCGGGCACCGCGGCCTTGCCCAGCAAGGCCTTGGCCACGCCCGCGCCCAGCAGCTCGGCGGCCTGGCGGACCTCGGCGCCCGCGTCCAGCGCGCCCGCGCCCACCAGCATGGCGACGCGCTCGCCGCGGTTGAGGATCTCGGCCGCATTGCGCAAGGCCGCCTCGTTCGGCACCGCGGCATGCGAAGTCACGCCGATGCCGGTGTACACGGCGCCATGTTCGCGCGGCGGGCTCTCCACTGCCGGCAAATCCTGCACGTCGTTTGGAAAAATGACGCAGGTCACCGCGCGCCGCTCCATCGCGATGCGCATGGCGCGGTCGATCACGTGGCGCGCCTGCCCGGCGGTGGCGGCCATCTGCACGTAGTCGTGCGCCACGTCCTTGAACAGGCTGACCAGATCGACTTCCTGCTGGTAGTCGCCGCCCAGCGCGCTGCGGGCCTGCTGCCCCACCAGCGCCACCACGGGCTGGTGATCCAGCTTGGCGTCGTACAGGCCGTTGAGCAGATGGATCGCGCCCGGCCCCGAGGTCGCCATGCACATGCCCACCTGTCCGGTGAACTTGGCATGCGCGCAGGCCATGAAAGCGGCGCTTTCCTCATGCCGGACCTGGACGAACTCCAGCGGTTCCTGCGTGCGGCCGAAGGCGCCGATCAGGCCGTTTATCCCGTCGCCGGGATACCCGAACACCCTTCTGACGCCCCATTGAGACAGCCTTTCGAGGACGAAGTCCGACACAGTTTTCATACCCAGCTCCTGTCATGGTCGCGGTCCGTGGACAACACGACGCCAGCGGCAGCAAGCCCCATTCCTGCTGCGGGGCGCTCGGATACAAAAGAAAACAATGCGGCGGCGATTTGGGCACGGCGCTTGCGGCTGTCCAGGTTTTCCGCGGCCGCGTCGCACTTTTTTATCCGGCGCGGCCCGATACACCGGGAGCAGGCATGGCGAAGACTAGAACCCTGATCGTGGCCGGCGAGGCATTTCCCCTGGCCAAAACGGGCGGCCTCGGGGACGCCATCACGGGCATGGCCCGCGCGCTGGCCCAGGCAGGCACGCCGCTCATGGTGCTGCTGCCCGCCTACCGCGGCGTGCGCGCCCGCCTGGAGCGCGTCCGCGTGGTGGCGCCGCTGCACAACCTGCCGGGCGGCGATGCGCGCCTGCTGGCCGGCCGCTGCCCGCAGTCGGGCCTGGATTTCCTGCTGCTGGAGAACGACGGGCTGTACGACCGCGCCGGCATTTACCTGGACGAACAGGGCGTCGAATACGCCGACAGCGCGCTGCGCTACGCGGCGCTGGCCCATGCCGCCGCGCGCGTGGCCGGCGGCCTGCCCGGCGTCGCGCGCCCCAATCTGGTGCATGCGCACGATTGGCACGCCGGCCTGGTGCCATTGCTGTTGCATGCGCAGGGCCTGCACGCGACCCGCAGCATCATGACCATCCACAACCTGGCGTTCCAGGGCCGCTTCCCGATGGAGTGCGCGGCCGAACTGGGCATTCCCGAACGCTACCGCAACGGCGAAAGCATAGGCGCCTGGGGACAGCTGAATTTCCTGAAGGCCGGCATCCGCTATGCCGACCGCGTGACCACGGTCAGCCACAACTATGCGCGCGAAATCATGACGCCGGCCTTCGGCTGCGGCCTGGACGAACTGCTGCGCCGCCGCGCCGACGACCTGCTGCCGATTCCGAACGGCATCGACAACATCCTGTGGAACCCCGCCCGCGACCCGCACCTGGGCGCGCTGCGCTATTCGGCGCGCGACCTGTCCAACAAGGCGCGCTGCAAGGCCGCGCTGCAGCATGAGTTCGGCCTGAACGTGGACGCCGGCACCACGCTGATGGCCATGGGCAGCCGCCTGACCGAACAGAAGATGGCCGACGTGGCCGCGGCCGCCCTGCCCGAGGCGCTGGAACGCCATCCCGGCCTGCAGGTCGCGATCCTGGGCCAGGGCGACCACCGTCTGGAACAGGCGCTGCAGGCGCTGGCGCAGCGCTATCCCGGACGCTGCGCGGCCCATATCGGTTATGACGAGGCGGCCGCGCACCGCCTGCATGCCGGCGCCGACATCCTGCTGCACGCGAGCCGTTTCGAGCCCTTCGGCCTGACGCCGCTGTACGCCATGCGCTACGGCGCGCTGCCCATCGGCTCGCGCGTGGGCGGCATGGCCGACACCATCGAAGATCCGGGGCCGCGCGCGCCGCTGTCGGCGATGGCCTCGGCCAACGGCCTGCTGTTCGACGGCGACAGCCCGGCGGCCATGGCCGAGGCGATCGCGCGCGCCATGGCCCTGCGCGAGCACGCCATGCTCTGGCGCACCATGCAGCGCAACGCCATGAGCGCCGACTTCAGCTGGCGCTCGGCCATCGGCCTGTACGCCAGCCTGTACCGCTCGCTGGCCGAACCCGAAACCCTGGAAGCCATGCCGGCGCGCGCCGACCGCGCCGCGGGCGCGGCCGCGCTGGGCGTGCGCCAGCCGGCCGGCGGCGCCGTGCCGGCGCCCGTGTAAGGAGACCGCCAGGTGCCGCCCACGACCGCCGCCATCGCCACCCAGGCGCCGCTGCGCCTCTATCACGCCCGCGGCGGCGCGCGCGAGCGAGAGTCCGCGGCCGCGCTCGGCCCGCGGCTTTACGAGCGCCTGCGCCAGCGCGGCTTCAACGCCGTGCTGCTGCCGGCGCCCTGGCTGCTGGATGAAGAAGGCGGCACGCAGGCCCCGCGCGACGCCGACCGCGCCCTGCTCGACGGCGCCGAGGTTCCCATCACCGAGTGGTATCGGCGCGTGTCCGCCGAGCTGGCGGACCACGGCCTGGCGCTGTACGTGGATGTGGTGCTGGACCGCTGCGCGCACGACGCGGTGGCCGCCACCGTCGGCCCCGACTGGTATCTGCCGCCGGCGGGCGACCCCGCGCGCGATCCGCGCCAGCCCGCGCAGGCGCGCCGGCTGCGCTATCTGCGCGACGGTCCGCTGCCGCCTGGCTTTCTCGCGGCCTGGACCGAACGGCTGGAACGCTGGGCCAGCCACGGCGTCACCGGCCTGGCCTTCCACGCGCCGCAACGCTTGGCCGGCGCGGACTGGGCCAGGCTGGCCGCGCAACTGCGGCGGCATCACGCCGGTCTGCAGCTGCTGGCCTGGGCGCCGGGCCTCACTCCGGCGATGCTGGCCGGACTGCGCGAGGCCAATTTCGACGGGCTGTTTTCCTCGCTGCCGTGGTGGAACTTCAAGGCCGAATGGCTGGCCGAAGAAGACGCGCGGCTGCGCGCGCTGGCCCCGGTCATCGCCGCGCCGCCCCACCCCGCCGACACCCCGCCGCCGGCGCGCGGGCGGCGCGCCATCTGGTCGGCCGCGCTGTGCGCCGACGGCCTGATGCTGGACGACCGCGACGAACGCGAACTCCCCGATGTGGAGGCCGTGAACCAGTGGTTCGCGGACGCCCGCCTGCAAGGGCCGCTGCGCGTGGCCGGCGGGCGCGACGGCCGCTGCACCGTGCTGCTGCGCGGCACGGCCGAAGGCGCCACGGCGGCATTGGCGCTCAATCCCTCCACCGACGCGCAGGCCCTGCTGGACTGGGACGCGCTGGCGCCGATGCTGCCGCCGGCCGACATCGTCCCGCTGTCGCCGCCCGTGGGCGCGGCCGCGCCGGACAGCGCGCCGGCCGCCATGCTGCCGCCGGGCGACTGCGCGCTGTTCCTGCTGGAGCCGACGCTGCCGGTGCGCGAGCCGTCGCGCCGCCACCGTTCGCGCGCCGACGGCAGCGGCAATCCGCGCATCGCGGTCGAACGGGTCAGCCCGGCGGTCGACGACGGCGCGTTCGCGGTCAAATGCATTCCGCACGAGCGCATCGCCGTCCATGCCGACATCTACATGGACGGCCACGAACAGCTGGCGGCCGAACTGCGCTGGCGCGCGGCCGACGAAACGCGCTGGCGCGCCACCCCGCTGGCGCGCGGCCCCAACGACCGCTGGGAGGCCGTGTTCCGGCCGCGCCGCGTGGGCGCGCATGAATTCGTCATCAGCGCCTGGCTGGACGCCTGGCAGACCTTCCGCCACGACCTGGAACTGAAGCACCGGGCCGGCCTGGACCTGCGGCTGGAGGTGCAGGAAGGCATGCAGCTTTTGCGCGAGGCGCTGGCGCGCGCCGGTTCCGCGGCCGACGCCGACGCGGTGCGCGAGGCGATCGAGCAGCTGGGCGCGCAGCCGCTGGCCGCCGACCCGGTCGCCGTGCTGCTGGACGAAGGATTGGCGCGGGCCATGCGGGCGCTGGACGACCGGCCGTTCGAGACCGTCAGCCCCACGCCCTATCCGCTCTGGGTGGACCGCTGCCAGGCGGGTTTTTCCAGCTGGTACGAGCTGTTCCCGCGCTCGCAGTCGCCCCATCCGGGCCGCCACGGCACCTTCGACGACGTCATCGCGCGCCTGCCGGACGTGCGCGCCATGGGCTTCGACGTGCTGTACATGCCGCCCATTCACCCCATCGGCCAGCGCAACCGCAAGGGCCGCAACAACAGCCTGCGCGCCGAGCCGGGCGACGTCGGCAGTCCCTACGCCATCGGCGCGCCCCAGGGCGGGCACGACGCGATCGAGCCGCAGCTGGGCAGCCTGGAGGATTTCCTGCGGCTGGTGGCTGCCGCGCGCGAGCAGGACATGGAGCTGGCGCTGGACTTCGCGATCCAGTGCTCGCCGGACCATCCGTGGCTGGCGCAGCACCCGGACTGGTTCTCCTGGCGCCCCGACGGCACGCTGCGCTACGCCGAGAACCCGCCCAAGAAGTACGAAGACATCGTCAACGTGTCGTTCTACGGCGCGCCGCCGCGGCGCGCGCGCCGGCTCGCGCTGTGGCGGGCGCTGCGCGACGTGGTGCTGTTCTGGGTGCGCCACGGCGTGCGCATCTTCCGCGTCGACAATCCGCACACCAAGCCGCTGCCGTTCTGGCAATGGATGATCGCCGACGTGCACGCGCAGTATCCGGACGTGATCTTCCTGTCCGAGGCCTTCACCCGCCCGAAGATGATGTACCGGCTGGCCAAGATCGGCTTCACCCAGTCGTACACCTACTTCACGTGGCGCAACGAAAAGACGGAACTGGCGGCCTACCTCGAGGAAGTGTCCAGCCCGCCGGCCGCGGACTTCTTCCGCCCGCATTTCTTCGTCAACACGCCCGACATCAACCCGTATTTCCTGCAGACCTCGGGCCGGCCCGGCTTCCTGATCCGCGCGGCCCTGGCGGCGCTGGGTTCCGGGCTGTGGGGCGTGTACAGCGGATTCGAACTGTGCGAGGGCGCGGCCCTGCCCGGCAAAGAGGAATACCTGGATTCCGAGAAATACGAGCTGCGCCAGCGCGACTGGCACGCGCCGGGCAATATCCGCGCCGAGATCGCGCGCCTGAACCAGATCCGGCGCTCCAACCCGGCGCTGCAAAGCCATCGCGGCCTGACCCTGGCCGACAGCGGCAACGACCGGGTGCTGGCCTTCTACAAGAGCACGCCGGGCCACGGCAACGTGGTGCTGGCCGCCATCAGCCTGGACCCGTTCCAGCCCCAGGCCGCGCGCGTCGAGGCGCCGCTGTGGCTGTTCGGCCAGCCCGACGCGGGCGCGCTCGCCGCCGAGGACCTGCTGGCCGAAACGCAGGAGTCCTGGCAGGGCAAGATCCGCGCCGTGACGCTGACCCCCGACCAACCCTATCGCGTGTGGCGCCTGTCGCTGCACGGATAAAGGCTACTCTTGCCATGACTAGCGAAACCCCGCCTCAGCACGACGACGGCCTCTGGTACAAGGACGCGGTCATCTACCAGCTTCACGTCAAGTCCTTCTTCGACTCCAACGACGACGGGGTGGGCGACCTGCCCGGGCTGATATCGAAGCTGGACTACATCGCCAACCTGGGCGTGAACACCATCTGGCTGCTGCCCTTCTATCCGTCGCCGCGGCGCGACGACGGCTACGACATCGCCGACTACCGCGGCGTGCATCCCGACTACGGCACCGTGGCCGACGTGCGCAAGCTGATCCGCGCGGCCCACGCCCGCGGGCTGCGCGTGATCACGGAACTGGTGGTCAACCACACTTCGGACCAGCATCCCTGGTTCCAGCGCGCCCGCGCCGCCAAGTCCGGCTCCGCGGCCCGCAACTTCTATGTCTGGTCCGACAACGACAAGGCCTACGCCGACACGCGCATCATTTTCTGCGACACGGAAAAATCCAACTGGACCTGGGACCCGGTGGCCAACGCGTACTTCTGGCACCGCTTCTATTCGCACCAGCCGGACCTGAACTACGACAATCCGCAGGTGCTCAAGGAAGTGCTGGCCGTCATGCGCTACTGGCTGGACATGGGCGTGGACGGGCTGCGGCTGGACGCGGTGCCCTACCTGGTCGAGCGCGAAGGCACCAACAACGAGAACCTGCCCGAGACCCACGCCGTGCTCAAGCAGATCCGCGCGGTGATCGACGCCGAATATCCGCACGCCCTGCTGCTGGCCGAGGCCAACCAGTGGCCGGAAGACGCGCAGGAGTACTTCGGCGCGGGCGACGAATGCCACATGTCTTTCCATTTTCCGCTGATGCCGCGCATGTACATGGCCATCGCCCAGGAGGACCGCTTCCCGATCACCGACATCATCCGCCAGACGCCGGATATCCCCGCCACCTGCCAGTGGGCCATCTTCCTGCGCAACCACGACGAACTGACGCTGGAGATGGTCACCAGCCGCGAGCGCGACTACCTGTGGAACGTCTACGCGGCCGAGCCGCGCGCCCGCATCAACCTGGGCATCCGGCGCCGGCTGGCCCCGCTGCTGGAACGCGACCGGCGGCGCGTGGAACTGATGAACAGCCTGCTGCTGTCCATGCCCGGCACGCCGGTGCTGTACTACGGCGACGAACTCGGCATGGGCGACAACGTGCACCTGGGCGACCGCGACGGCGTGCGCACCCCCATGCAATGGTCGCCGGACCGCAACGGCGGATTCTCGCGCGCCGACCCCGAGCGGCTGCCGCTGCCGGTGCTGATGGGGCCGCTCTACGGCTATGAGGCGGTCAACGTCGAGGCGCAGCAGCGCGACCCGCATTCGCTCCTGAACTGGACCCGCCGCCTGCTGGCGCAGCGCCGCCAGAGCCATGCCTTCGGCCGTGGCGCGCTGCGCTTCATCTTCGCCGGCAACCGCAAGATCCTGGCCTATCTGCGGCAATGGCAGGACACCACCATACTGTGCGTGGCCAATCTGTCCAACGCGGCCCAGCCGGTCGAGCTGCCGCTGCAGGAATTCTCCGGCCGCGTGCCGGTCGAGATGCTGGGCGGCACGCCTTTTCCCGCCATCGGAGAACTGCCCTATCTGCTGACGCTGCCGCCCTACGGCTTTTACTGGATGGACCTGAGCGTGGACGCCGCCCCGCCGGACTGGCACGCCACGGCGCCGGCCCAGATGCCCGAGCTGATCACGCTGGTGCTGCGCGCGCGCGGCGGCGCGGCATTGACCGACGCCTCGCGCGAGACGCTGGAGCGCGAAATCCTGCCGCAGTACCTGGCGCGCCAGCGCTGGTATCCGGCCAGCCAGCCCCCGGCCCGCGCGCGCCTGGCCTACGCCACGCCGTTCGGCGCGGCCGAGGGCGAGTACTACTGGGCCGAGGTCGAACCCGAGGACGGCGTCAGCGGCCTGCGCGCGCAGGCGCCCTTCGTGCTGTCCTGGGACGAAAGCGCCTTCATCCAGTACGCCATCGCGCGCGTGCGCCGAGGCGCCGAGGTCGGGCTGCTGGCCGACGCCTTCCTGCAGCCGGGCTTCGTGCGCGCCGTGATCGCGGCGCTGCGGGCCGGCAAGGAACTGGACGGACGCAGCGGCGGCAAGCCCGGCGACAAGCCGGGCGTCATCCGATTCCTGCCCGAGTCCGGCCTGGCCGATATCGAGATCCCCGAGGACGCCGAGCTGCGCTGGCTCACCGCCGAGCAATCGAACAGCTCGGTCATCGTCGGCGGCGAACTGATCCTGAAGCTGATCCGCGCGGTGCAGCCCGGCGGCTCGCCCGAGGCCGAGATGACCCGCTACCTGACCCGCGCCGGCTACGCCAACGTGCCGGCGCTGCTGGGCGAAGTGCAGCGCGAGGACGCCGACGGCGTGATCCACACGCTGGCCATCGCCCACCGCTACGTCATCAATGAGGGCGACGCCTGGAACTGGACGCTGGACACGCTCAAGCGCACGCTGGCCAACGCGTTGCTGGTCGGCCAGGACCCCGGGGAATTCGAGCAGGGCCTGCAAGGCTATGCGGTGATGGCGTCCACCATCGGCGAGCGCCTGGCGCAGATGCACGCCGTCCTGGCCCAGCCCTGCGACGACCCGGCCTTCCGGCCGCGCCGCTGCAGCCAGGCCGACGCCGAGGCCCGCGCGCGCCAGATCCAGCGTCTGCTGGACCGCGCCGAACGCGACCTGCGCGCGCAGTACGACAAGCTCGAAGCACCGTCGCGCGCCTGCGCCGAATGGTTCTTCGAGCACCGTGCCCGGCTGGCCGAACACGTGGCCGCGATGGCGCAGGCCGAGGCCGGCACCCTGCACCTGCGCATCCACGGCGACTTCCACCTGGGCCAGGTGCTGGTGGCGCAGGCCGACGCCTACCTGATCGACTTCGAGGGCGAACCGGCCAGCAACCTGAAGGCGCGGCGCGCGCTGGCCTCGCCCTACCGCGACGTGGCCGGCATGCTGCGCTCCTTCGACTACGCGGCGGCGACGATGGCGCGCGCCGACGCCCTGGGCGGCCCCGCGGCCGACGCCAATGCCGGCGCGGGCGAAACCCCGGGGGACCCCGCCGCAGCAGCCGCCGAACTGCGCGACGCGCTGCTGGCGCGCTTCCGCCTGCGAGCGGCCGAAGCCTTCCTGCAGGGATACCGCGAGGCCCGCCCCTCCGACCTGATACCGGCCGATGACCGCGAAGACTCGCTGCTGGCGCTGGCCCAGCTGGAGAAAGCAGCCTACGAAGTCAGCTACGAAGCGGCCCACCGCCCGGACTGGATCTCGATCCCGCTGTGCGCGCTGGCCGAACTGGCGCGCGGCCAACTGATGTCGGCCGCCATCGACGCCGAAGGAAAACCCTCATGAGCCAGGACGCCCCGACCGACACCGGCGCCGTGGACGCCGCGCAACTGGCCGCGCTGGCCGCCGGCCGCTGCCAGGACCCCTTCGCCATCCTGGGGCCGCAGCAAGGCTGGCTGCGGGTCTACGCGCCCGGCGCGCTGGCGGTCGAAGCGCTGGACGGCGACGGCATGCGCACGCCGCTGCGCGAACAGGCGCAAGGGCTGTACGCGGGCCGCGTGGATCACGCCCGCCCCGGCGACGGCGCCTCGTACCGGCTCGCCATCCGCTGGCCGGACGCCGAGCAGATCACCGCCGATCCCTACGCCTTCGGCCTGCTGCTGGACGAGGCCACGCTGGAGGCGCTGGCGCAAGGCAGCTGGCACGCCGCCGGCGAAGCGCTGGGCGCCCGGCTGGTCGACATCGACGGCGTGTCCGGCCTGCGCTGCGCGGTATGGGCGCCGAACGCGCGGCGCGTGGCGGTGGTCGGCGACTTCAACGGCTGGGACGCGCGCCGCCACGGCATGCGCCTGCGCCACCGCGCCGGCGTCTGGGAGATTTTCATTCCCGGCGTGCGGCCCGGCGAGCGCTACAAATACGCCATCACCGACGCCGGCGGCCTTCAGCGGCTGAAGGCCGACCCCTATGCGCGGCGCAGCGAGGCGCCGCCGGACACGGCCTCCGTGGTGGACGACCCCGCGCCCTACGCCTGGAACGACGAGGACTGGATGCGGCAGCGCGGCGCGCGCCAGTCGCCCGGCGCCCCGCTGTCGATCTACGAAGTGCATGCGGGGTCCTGGGCCGCGCCGGCCGGCGGCGCCTGCCTGTGGGACCAGCTGGCCGACAAGCTGCCCGCCTACGCCCGCGCCATGGGCTTTACCCATATCGAGCTGATGCCGGTCATGGAGCATCCCTTCGGCGGCTCGTGGGGCTACCAGCCGCTGGGCATGTACGCGCCCACCGCCCGCCACGGCCCGCCCGAGGCCTTCGCGCGCTTCGTCGACCGCTGCCACCAGGCCGGCGTCGGCGTGATCCTGGACTGGGTGCCGGCGCACTTCCCCGATGACGCGCACGGGCTGGCGCGTTTCGACGGCTCCGCGCTGTACGAGTACGAAGACCCGCGCGAAGGCTATCACCCCGACTGGCACACGCTGGTCTACAACCTCGGCCGCACCGAGGTGAAGGCCTTCATGATCGCCAGCGCGCTGCACTGGCTGGGGCGCTTCCACGTGGACGGCTT
This sequence comes from Achromobacter sp. MUI-25009338, assembly GCF_057359325.1. Classification (NCBI taxonomy): domain Bacteria; kingdom Pseudomonadati; phylum Pseudomonadota; class Betaproteobacteria; order Burkholderiales; family Alcaligenaceae; genus Achromobacter; species Achromobacter sp. MUI-25009338. The sequence goes on along the minus strand of NZ_CM170627.1, from coordinate 2,906,232 downwards.
GCGGGTCGACGCGGTGGCCTCCATGCTGTATCGCGACTACAGCCGCCAGCCGGGCCAGTGGATACCCAACCGCTACGGCGGACGCGAGAACCTGGAAGCCGTGCAGTTCCTGCAGGACCTCAACGGCGCTGTGCGCCAGGACCATCCCGACGCCATCATGGTGGCCGAGGAGTCCACCGCCTGGCCTGGCGTGACCGCGCCGGTGGCCGAGGGCGGGCTGGGCTTTCACTACAAATGGAACATGGGCTGGATGCACGACACGCTGCGCTACCTGGCGCACGATCCGGTGCACCGCAAGCACCATCACCACGACATCACCTTCGGCATGGTGTACGCCTATAGCGAGCGCTTCATCCTGCCGCTCTCGCACGACGAGGTGGTGCACGGCAAGGGATCGTTGCTGGCCAAGATGCCCGGCGACCTGACCGCGCGCCTGGCGACCCTGCGCGCCTACCTGGGCTTCATGTGGGCCCATCCGGGCAAGAAGCTGCTTTTCATGGGCGGCGAACTGGCGCAGCCGGCCGAATGGAACCACGACGCCGCGCTGGACTGGAACCTGCTCGACCAGCCCGGCCATCGCGGCGTGCAGCGGTTGATGGCCGACCTGAACCGCCTGTACCAGGCGCTGCCGGCGCTGCACGCCACGGACGCCGATCCGGGCGGCTTCGCCTGGGCCGTGCTGGACGACGCCGACAACAGCGTGGTGGCCTTCGTGCGCGGCGACGGCCGCAGCCACCTGCTGGCGGTGTCGAACTTCACGCCCGTGGCCCGCCACGGCTACCGCATCGGCGTGTCGCGCGCCGGCCGCTGGGCCGAGGCGCTGAACACCGACGCCGCCGACTACGGCGGCAGCGGCCAGGGCAACCTGGGCGGGGCCAGCACCGGCGACACGCCCGCCCACGGCCAGCCCCAGGCGCTGTCGCTGACGCTGCCGCCGCTGTCCACGCTGTTTCTGCTGCACGAAGGCTGAATGGCCAAGGACCCCCCTGCTTCTATGGACCGACCGCTATGGACCCCACGCAACTGACCCGCATCCAGGGCGGCCAGCCCTACCCGCTGGGCGCGACCAGCGACGGGCTGGGCGTCAACTTCGCCGTGTTCTCGGCCAACGCCACGCGCATCGAGCTGTGCCTGTTCGACGCCAAGGCGCGCAAGGAACTGCGCCGCTTCGACCTGCCGGAATGCACCGACGAAGTCTGGCACGGCTATCTGCCCGACGCCCATCCCGGCCTGGTCTACGGTTATCGCGCGCATGGGCCGCACGATCCGCGCAATGGCCACCGCTTCAATCCGCACAAGCTGCTGCTCGACCCCTACGCGCGCCAGCTGACCGGCCCGCTGCGGTGGAGCGATGCGCTGTTCGGCTACCGCATGAACCACGCGCGCGGCGACCTCAGCATCGACCGCCGCGACAGCGCACCCGCCATGCCCAAGGCCATCGTGCCCGAGGAAGCCCCTTTCATCTGGGGCAACAGCCGCCCGCCGGCCACGCCGTGGCAGGACACCATCATCTATGAAGTGCACGTGCGCGGCGCCTCCATGCTGCGCGAAGACCTGCGCCCGCCGCTGCGCGGCACCTGCGCCGCGCTGGCCGATCCGCGCTTTATCGAGCACTTGCAGCGGCTGGGCGTGACCGCGGTGGAGCTGCTGCCGGTGCACGCCTTCCTGCAGGACCGCTTCCTGACCGAACGCGGGCTGCGCAACTACTGGGGCTACAGCACGCTGTCCTACTTCGCGCCCGAGCCGGCCTACCTGCAGCACAACCCGAACGAACTGCGCCAGGCCATCCGCCGGCTGCACGCCGCCGGCATCGAGGTGATACTGGACGTGGTCTACAACCACACCTGCGAAGGCAACGAAATGGGCCCCACCCTGTCCTGGCGCGGGCTGGACAACGCCAGCTACTACCGCCTGGTGCCGGGCGACGAGCGCTACTACATCAACGACACCGGCTGCGGCAATACCGTCAACCTGTCGCACCCGCGCGTGCTGCAGATGGTGACCGACTCGCTGCGCTACTGGGCCAGTTCCTACGGCGTGGACGGATTCCGCTTCGACCTGGGCGTCACGCTGGGCCGCGAAGGCACGGGCTACGATCCCGGCTCCGGATTCTTCGACGCGGTGCTGCAGGACCCGGCGCTGGCCCGGCTCAAACTGATTTCCGAACCCTGGGACGTGGGCCCGGACGGCTACCAGCTCGGCAACCACCCGCCCGGTTTCGCGGAATGGAACGACAAGTTCCGCGACGGCGTGCGGCGCTACTGGCGCGGCGACGACGGCATGCGCGGCGAGATCGCCGCCCGTCTTTGCGGCTCGCGCGAGCTGTTCGACCGCCGCCACCGCCGGCCCTGGGCCACGGTCAACTACGCGGCCTCGCACGACGGCTTCACGCTGGCCGATATCGTGTCCTACGACAACAGCCATAACGAGGCCAACGGCGAGAACGGCAACGACGGGCACGGCGAGAACTACAGCCGCAACTGGGGCGAGGAAGGCCCGACCCAGGACGCCGCCATCCTGGAAACCCGGGCGCTGGCGGCGCGCGCCATGCTGGCCAGCGTGTTGCTGTCGGACGGCACCCCCATGCTGCTGGCCGGCGACGAATTCGGCAACAGCCAGGACGGCAACAATAATGCGTACTGCCAGGACAACGCGGTGTCGTGGCTGGACTGGACCCAGGCGCAGAGCGACGCGGGGCGCGAACTGACGCGTTACGTCGCGCGCCTGGTCGCGCTGCGCCGCGCCCATCCCAGCGTGCGCGCCGCCCGCTACAGCGACGCCGCCCGCGAGCCCAGCCCGGGCGTGGCCGCCATCGCCTGGTTCGACGCCGCCGGCGCGCCGCTGGACCAGGCGGCGTGGGACGCCGAACAGGAACGCGTGCTGGCGCTGCGCCGCGCCGCCTCGCGCGAAGACGGCGGCGTCGACCTCACCTTGCTGCTGCTCAACCCGGGCGACGAGGCCGCGGTGTTCACGCTGCCCGCGCCGGCCGCGGCCTGGATACGCGAACTGGATTCGGCCACGCTGGCCCCGGCCGCGCCGCTGGCCGACGCCGCGGTCACGGTGGCGGCGCACAGCGTGGTGCTGCTGGCGGCCGCGCAGCTGAACGGAGACGCATCATGACGGCGGCCGGCGGCGGTTTCGGCGCCACGCTGCTCGACAGCGGCGTGACGCGCTTCCGGCTGTGGGCCCCGACCGCGCCGGCGGGCCTGGCGCTGGAGGTCGAAGGCCATGCCCCCATCGCGCTGCGCCCGGGCGCCGACGGCTTCGTGCAGGCGGACGTCGATTGCCCGCCCGGCGCGCGCTACCACTACCGGCTGGACGCCGATACCGTCATGCCCGATCCGGCCTCGCGCCTGCAGGACGGCGACGTGCACGGCGACAGCATCGTGGTCGCGCCCGACGGCTATCCCTGGCGCCACCCGGACTGGCGCGGCCTGCCCTGGGAACAGAGCGTGCTTTACGAAACGCACGCCGGCCTGGAAGGCGGCTACGCGCAGCTGGAGGCGCGCCTGCCCGCGCTGGCCGCGCTGGGCGTCACGCTGCTGGAACTGATGCCCATCGCCGATTTTCCCGGCCCGCGCAATTGGGGCTATGACGGCGTGCTGCCCTATGCGCCCGACACCGCCTACGGCACGCCCGAGGAGCTGAAGCGGCTGATCGACACCGCTCACGGCCTGGGCATGGGCGTGATGCTGGACGTGGTCTACAACCACTTCGGGCCGGACGGCAACTATCTGGCGCGCTACGCCGCGCCCTTCTTCCGCAAGGACGCGCACACGCCCTGGGGCGACGCCATCGACTTCCGCCAGCCTGCGGTCAGCCAGTTCTTCAAGGACAACGCGGTGTACTGGCTGACCGAGTACCGCTTCGACGGCCTGCGGCTGGACGCCGTGCACGCCATCGTCGGCCACCAGTGGCTGCACGAGCTGGCGGCCGAGGTGCGCCGCCGCGTCCCGGCCGAACGCCGCGTGCATCTGGTGCTGGAAAACGACGACAACCGCGCCAGCCTGCTTTGCGGCGACTATGACGCCCAATGGAACGACGACGCGCACCACGTGCTGCACCATCTGCTGACCGGCGAAACCCAGGGCTACTACGCCGACTACGCCGATCGCCCGGCCGAGGCGCTGGCGCGCTGCCTGTCCGAGGGCTGGCTCTACCAGGGGCAGCCCTCGCCCTACCGCGGCGGCGAGCCGCGCGGCGAGCCCAGCGCCGACCTGCCGCCGACCGCCTTCGTGCTGTTCCTGCAAAACCACGACCAGACCGGCAACCGCGCCTTCGGCGAACGCCTGACCAGCCTGGTCGACGAGCCGGCGCGGCTGCGCGCCGCGGTCGCGCTGCAGCTGCTGGCGCCGCAGATTCCTTTGATCTTCATGGGCGAGGAACACGGCTCGCGCACGCCTTTTCTTTATTTCACCAGCCATGCCGACCCGGCGCTGGCGCAGGCCGTGCGCGACGGCCGGCGGCGCGAGTTCGCGCGCTTCGCGCAGTTTGCGGGGGCCGACGCGGCGCGGCGCCTGCCCGACCCGAACGACCCCGCGACCTGGCTGGCCAGCCACGCCGAACCCGGCGACGACGCGCGGCAATGGCTGGAGACCTATACCGCCCTGCTGCAGCTGCGCGCCCGCCTGATCGCGCCCAGGCTGGCCGGCGCGGTCAGCCTGGGCGCCAGCGCCGTGGACCGCCACGGCGTGTTCGCGCGCTGGCGGCTGGCCGACGGCGCGCGGCTGGAGGTCTACGCCAACCTGGGGCCGCGCCGCCTGCCGCTGCCGCAGGCGCTGCTGCCGGGCGCGGACCTGTACGCCACGCTGCTGTTCGAATCCCGGGCCGGCGGACGCGACGGCCTGGCGCACGGCGAACTTTGCGGCGACAACACCGTGTGGCTGCTGGAGGAGCCGGCATGAGCGCGGACGACGCTTTGTCGGCGCTGGCCGCCAGGGCCGGCATCGCGGAACACTGGACCGACGCGCGCCAGTGCCCGCAGCGCGTCTCGCCCGACGCCTTGCGGGCGCTATTGGCCGCCCTGGGCCTGCCCGCGGCCAGCGCCCGAGACATACGCGAAAGCGCGGACCGGCTGGACGAGGAAGCGGCGCGGCTGCCGCCGCTGCTCGCGGCGCGCGCCGGCGATCCGCTGAAACTGCCGCGCGACGCGCGCGGCGCGTATCAGATCCGCTGCGAGTCCGGCCGTTTGATCGAGGGCGCGGCCGGCCCCTTGCTGACCGCGCCCGACGAACCGGGCTATCACGCGTTGTCCTTCGCTTCGGGACAGGACACGGTGCTGGCGGTCGCGCCGCGCCGCGCGCCGGGCCTGGCGGAGCTGACCGGACAGGCCCGTCCGCGCAGCTGGGGCCTGTGCGCGCAGGTCTACAGCCTGCGGCGCGCGCCGGTCCCGGGCGGGCCGCAGCCGGAGGACGACTTCGGCGACTTCGGCGCGCTGCGCGAACTGGCGCGGCTGGCCGGCGCCCAGGGCGCCGACGCGCTGGCCATCAGCCCGGTGCACGCCATGTTTGCGGCGCAACCGGCGCGTTGCAGCCCCTACGCGCCGTCCAGCCGCTTGTTCCTGAACACGCTGTACGCCAATCCTGTGGCGGTGCTGGGCGCCGCGGCGCTGCGCCGCGCCCAGGTCGAGGAACCCGGCGGATACGGCGCGGCGCCCTGGATAGACTGGCCCCACGCGGGCGCGCGGCGCCAGCGCCTGCTGCGCGCCCTGCACCGCCAGTTCCAGGCGGTGGCCGCGACCGACCTGCGCCAGCAATACGCGCGCTTCTGCGCCGCGCAAGGCCAGGCGCTGCGGGACCATGCGGTGTTCGAAGCGCTGCACGCGGCGCGCGGCGGCGAGGATACGTCCTGGCCGCAATGGCCGGCGCAATGGCGCGACCCCGAGTCGCCTTGCGTGCGCCGCTTTGCCCGCCTCCATGCCCAGGAGGTGGATTTCCATTGTTTCGCGCAATGGCTGGCGGCCGAAAGCCTGGCGCAGGCGCACGCCGCGGGCCGCGAGGCCGGCATGCGGATCGGCCTGGTGGCCGACCTGGCGGTGGGCGACAGTCCGGACGGCAGCCACGCCTGGTCGCGCCAGGCCGACCTGATGCCGCGCATGGCCATCGGCGCGCCGCCCGATATCCATAACCCGCAGGGGCAGAACTGGGGCCTGACCGCATTCTCGCCGCGCGCGCTGGCGGCTTCCGGCTACGCCGCCTTCATCGACATGCTGCGCGCCACCCTGGCGCACGCCGGCGGCGTGCGCATCGACCATATCCTGGGCATGGCCCGGCTGTGGCTGGTGCCCGATGGCGCGCCGGCCGGCGGCGGCGCCTATCTGCGCTATCCGCTCGGCACGCTGCTGGCGCTGACGGCGCTGGAAGCGTGGCGGCACCGCGCGCTGGTGATAGGCGAGAACCTGGGCACCGTGCCCGCGGGCTTCGACGACACGCTGGCCGCGCACGGCGTGCTGGGCATGGACGTGCTGTGGTTCATGCGCGGGCCCGGCGAATCCGCCCCGTTCCTGCCCGCGAGCGCGTGGCCGCCGGCCGCCGCGGCCATGACGACCACGCACGACCTGCCCACGCTGCGCGGCTGGTGGGCCGGCCACGACATAGACTGGCGCGCCCGCCTCGGCCTGCTCGGCCCGGGAGAAAGCGCCGACACGCTGCGCCGCGAACGCGCCGCCGACCGCGCGCTGCTGGCGCAGGCCATCGGCGCCGACGAGCGCACGGCGCCCGCCGCGCCGCCCGTGCCCGCGCTGCTGCGCTTCGTGTCTTCCGCGCCCTGCCCGCTGCTGCTGGCGCCGATGGAGGACCTGGCCGGAGCGCTGGACCAGCCCAACCTGCCCGGCACCATAGACCAGCATCCCAACTGGCGCCAGCGCCTGCCGCTGGACAACCGCGCCTGCTTCGAAGAGCCCGGCGCGCGGCTGCGGCTGGACGCGCTGCGCGCCGGCCGCGAGCGAGGCCCGCCATGACCGCCCCACGCGCCACCATCCGCCTGCAATTGCACGCCGGCTTCACACTGGACGACGCCTGCGCGCGCGTGGGCTATTACGCGGACCTGGGCGTCAGCCACCTGTACCTGTCGCCCATCACCCGCGCGCGCGCCGGCTCCACCCACGGCTATGACGTGATCGACCACGGCTGCGTCAATCCCGAGCTGGGCGGCGAGCCGGCGCTGCGGCGCCTGGCGCGGGCGGCCCGCGGCCGCGGGCTCGGGCTGATCGCCGACATCGTGCCCAACCACATGGCCGCCCACCCGGACAACCGCTGGTGGCGCGACGTGCTGGCGCACGGCGCCGCCAGCGCGCACGCGCGCTGTTTCGACATCGACTGGGACCCGCCGGACGCCGCGCTGCGCGGCAAGGTGCTGCTGCCGGTGCTGGCCGAGCCCTATGGCGAGGCGCTGGCGCGCGGCGCGATCCGGCTGCGCCACGATCCGGACGGCGGCGCGCCCGCGCTGGAGGCCGCCGGCGCGCTGTATCCCGTGGCCGCGCCCTCGATTCCGCGCGGCCTGTCCGGCGCGTCGCTGGAGGATATGTACGCTCCCGCGCGGGACGCGGGCCGCCGGCGCCTGCACGAACTGCTGGAACGCCAGCATTACCGGCTGGCCTGGTGGCGCACCGCGCCCGACCAGATCAACTGGCGCCGCTTTTTCGAAATCAGCGAACTGGTGGGCGTGCGCGTCGAGGACGAAGCGGTGTTCGAGGCGGTCCACGCGATGGTGCTGCGGCTATACGCCGAGGGCATCCTGGACGGCCTGCGCATCGACCACATCGACGGGCTGGCCGCGCCGGGAGCCTATCTGCGCCACCTGGGCCAGCGCCTGGCCCAGGCCGGCGAGCCCTATGTGGTGGTGGAAAAAATCCTGGCCCCCGAAGAAAGCCCGGACCCGCGCTGGCGGACGGACGGCACCACCGGCTACGACTTCATGGACCAGGTCGGCGCGCTGCTGCACGCCCCGGCCGCCGAAGCGCCGCTGCGCGTATTCTGGCAGGCCCTGACGGGCGACGTGCGCGCCCCGCGCGAGCAGCTGGAAGCCGCGCGCCGCCGCATGCTGGCGCGCCACTTTCCGTCGGAACGGCTGGCGCTGGCGCGCTGCCTGGCGCGCATCGCCCGCCAGGACCTGCGCACCCGCGACTGGAGCGCGCAGGCCATCGACCGCGCGCTGTCGGCCGTGCTGACGGCATTTCCCGTCTACCGCAGCTATGCCGAAGACGGCGGGCGCGGCGAGGCCGACCGCCGCGTATGCCGCGCCGCCTTCGCGCGCGCGGCGCAACTGCTGCCGGCGCCGGCCGGCGGCGCCGACGCGGCCTTGCTGGAATTGCTGGACGGGTGGCTGGACGGCTCGCCGGGGCCGGACCCCGAGGTCCGCGCGCTGGCCTTGCGCCGCTTCCAGCAACTGACTCCGCCGTTGGCCGCCAAGGCGCTGGAAGACACGCTGTTCTACCGTTACGGACCGCTGCTGTCGCGCAACGAGGTCGGCGCCGCGCCCGACTGCTTTGCGCTGGCGCCGGCCGAGTTCCTGGCGCGCACGCGGGCGCGCGCCCAGGCGCATCCGCGCGCCATGCTGGCCACCGCCACGCACGACCACAAGCGCGGCGAAGACGCGCGCGCCCGCCTGGCCGCGCTGAGCGAAATGCCGCAGCGCTGGCGCGATACCGCGCTGCGCTGGATACAGGCGCTGCCCGCGGCGAACGACGCGCCGACGCTGGCCGACCGCTATCTGCTGGTCCAGACCCTGGTGGGCGCGTGGCCGGCCGATTGGGGCGCGGGCGACGACATGCCGGACGACGCGGCGCTAGCGGACTGGTTCGGGCGCATCGGGCAATGGCAGACCAAGGCGCTGCGCGAAGCCAAGCTGCACACCAGCTGGACCGATCCGGACCCAGCCTACGAGGACGCCGCCCAGGGCCTGCTGGACTTCCTGCGCGCCGATCCCGCGGGCCGCGGATTGCTCGAAGAGATCGCCGCGTTCGCCGCCGGACTGGCGCCCGCCGGCATGGTCAACAGCCTGGTCCAGACCCTGCTGCGCAATACGCTGCCGGGCGTGCCGGACCTGTATCAGGGCACGGAGCTGTGGGACTTCAGCCTGGTCGATCCCGACAACCGCCGCCCGGTGGACTACGCCCGCCGCGAGGCGCTGCTGGCGCAGGCGCGTGCGGCTTCGGCCCCGGACCTGTCGGACGCGGCCTGGCGCAGCGGCGCGGTCAAGCTGGCGCTGATCCAGCGGCTGCTGGCGGCGCGCGCGCGCACGCCCGCGCTGTACGCCGGGGCCGATTGCGAGGCGGTGCCCGTGCACGGCCCCCGGGCCGGCCAGGTGCTGGCCTGGCTGCGCCGCCACGCCGACGGCGACGCGCTCATCGTCGCGCCGCATCTGTGCGCGCTGGCGCTGGCGGACTATGCGCGCGGCCGCGCCGACGCCGCGCGAGGCTACTGGGCCGATACGGTGCTGCGCCTGCCTGCCGCCCGCTGGCGCAACGCGCTGGACGGCCGGCGCATCGCGCCGCTGGCCGACGGCAGCCTGCCGCTGGCCGAAGCGCTGCGCGACCTGCCGGTGGCGCTCTGCCTGTCGGGGCCGCCTGGCGATGAATAGATAAAGGCCCTGCCCGGCAACCCGGACAGGGCCTGCGCCGGCGTCGCGCCTTGCGGCGCGGCGCGCGGCCTTGGGGCGTCAGCGCGGCATCTTGCTTTGCTGCCCCGGCGCATGGCCTTGCTGCTGGCGGCCCTTGTCGGCCTGCTGGCCGGATTGCTGCCCCGGCTGGCGACGGTCCCGCTGGTCTTCCTGGCTCTGCTGTTTCTGGGGCTGCTTCTGCTGGTCGGGCTGGTTCTGAGTCGACATTGCACGTCTCCTGATGAAGCGGACACACTCCGCCGGACTATGCAGAGCAACCCGCGTGCCCAAGGCCGACGGCCGGGCAACCCGACATGCAAGAGGGAAAAAACGCCAAGAACCGCGCGCCGGCCCGGTAAATTCTGCGCGGGCGCGCCGCTATTGCGTGGTGACGTGGCGCGTGCGACGCGCCGGCGGCGCGTCCTGGCGGGCGTCATCATAGGCGTCCAGCCAGGTCGAGGCGTACGGGATGGGCGCGGCCAGCGCCTCGCCGCGCTCGCGCTGCGTGCGCAGGCGCATCATCAGTTCGTCCAGCGGCATGGGCCGGCCCAGCGCGAAGCCCTGCCCGTAGCGGCAGCCCGCGGCGCGCAGCGCGGGGATGTCGGCCACGTTCTCCACCCCTTCGGCGACCACCCGCCGGCCCAGCCGGTTGGCCAGCTCGGCCGCCGCCCGCAGTACCTCGAACGCCACGGCGCTGCGCCGCATGCGGGTGACGAAATACTGGTCGATCTTGACTTCGGACAGCGGAATGGCCGAGAGCAGTTTCAGCGACGCGTGGCCGGTGCCGAAATCATCCAGGCTGACCTCGCAGCCCGCGTTCTCCAGCTTGAGCAGCGCCGCGCGCAGCACGTCGAGTTCGCGGATCGGTTGGTCTTCGGTGAGCTCCACGCGCAGCAGCGAAGCCGGCAGTTCGGCGGCGTGGATGCGGCCCAGCAGGAAGTCCACCGCGCGCTCGTCCGACAGCGTGGACGCGGGCGCATTGACCGCAAGGGGCACCGCGATGCCGGCGCGCCTGAGGGTGAGCAGCATGTCGATCGCGCGCAGGGACACGCGCTCGAAGAAGGCCCTGTCCAGGCCCAGCCGGTTGATTGCGGGAATGAATTCGCCGGGCATGACGATGCCCAGTCTAGGATGATGCCAGCGCGCCAGCGCCTCGGCCGACACGATACGGCCCGTCAACAGGTCCACCTGCGGCTGCAGCAGCACGCGCAGCCCATCCTTGCCATTTACCAATGCGGCGATCTCGTCGTCGCTCGCCACCGAGCCTGTGGAAGCCTCGTGATTCGACGTCATGCCGACGCTCCTTGCGTGCCACCGGGCAGAGCCTGCGCTGTCCGGGCGCAGAAAGCGGCACATTTGGACATGAGTATTCCCAGCTACAGCGTTTTTTATGCGATTTCCTATGTTTGTTCCAGGCAAATTTTCATATTTGACGCGGCAAAGATACAGAAGTGTGTCCATATGTACTCCGGCGGTCTTTAACGCGATGGCCGACACTTTTGGTTGCCAATGCGATGGCGGGGAGTTGCGGCCGTTCGTGGAAACTGAGTACGGGTTGACCCTTATCAAGGGCCGATCGCACCGAACGCGCAACCATGTTGTTGACCGATCACGTTCAACCCAGGAGGCCATCATGTACCGCCGCATTTCCGTACACCTCGATCACGGATTCGACTGTAAGCGCCGCACCGACGTCGCGCTCGGGCTGGCCCGCCGCCACAAGGCCGAGCTCGTCGGCATTTACGCCAACGCCGCGCCGCCGCAGTACTACTACGGCGAATCGGTGCTGATGTCGCGCGCCGCCAGCGTCATGGAGCAACTGCAGACCCAGAGCCGCGATGCGGTGCTGAACGGCTTTCTCGCCTCCGCCGGGGCCGCCGACGTGCCGGCGGCGGTGCGCGCCGGCGAAGCCTCGCCCAGCGCCACCGTCGCGGCGCTGGGCCGCGCCAGCGACCTCATCGTCGTCAGCCAGGAGAACCGCGAAGACGTCGAAGCCGCGCACGAGATCGAGTTCGTCGAGCAGACGCTGCTGACGGCCGGCCGTCCGGTGCTGGTGGTGCCGTCCATCGGCGCCTTCCCGGTCATCGGCGAGCGCGTGCTGTGCTGTTGGGATGGCAGCCGCGAAGCCGCCCGCGCGCTGGCCGACGCCGCGCCCATGCTGCGCCTGGCTTCGACCCTGATCGTGCTGACCATGGAGGAAGGCGAGTCGCGCGGCAAGGCGCAGATCGCGTTCGAGGACCTGGCCAGCTTCTGCGAAGCCCACGGCATGCCGGCACCCGAGCACGTACGCCGCGACGTCAAGGGCGTGGGAGTGGGCAGCACCATCCTGAACGCGGCCGCGGACTTCAGCGCGGACCTGCTCGTCATGGGCGCCTATGGCCACAGCAAGCTGCGCCAGTGGGCGCTGGGCGGCGCCACCGCGTCGATCCTGAAAAACATGACCTTGCCGGTCATGTTCTCCCACTAGCGGGAACCGGGCGCGCGATGGCCGCGCGCCCGCCGCCGCGCGCCTACAAGCGTCCGGTCAGCAGCATCACGATCAACACGATCAGCAGAATGCCCAGGATGCCGCTGGGGAAGTAGCCCCAGCCCCTGCTGTACGGCCAGGCCGGCACGGCGCCTATCAGCAGCAGGATGAGGATGATCAGCAGAATGGTCGACATGGCGACTCCTCGTCTTTATCGATTCGAGTTCTGGAACGACGGGCGGACATCACTTCCCGGGCGGGGTGATTTCCTTGCCGGGCGGCGACAGCGGGGGCAGATCGACGTCCGGTTCGTCGGTATCGGGGTCCACGGGCAGGTCGCCCGGCGGCGAACCCGGCGGAATCGGATCGGGTTTGGGTGGGACGTGCATATGGAAAAAAGTTTGCATGGCGGCCTCCTTCGGGAATCCCAGCCGCTTGCAGCAAGCGGCGTGCCCGGGCACGCGGAATGCTGCTTGCCGCGCTTCCTTCCACGCCTGCCCTGCCCGCATGAAATCCGCCCGCTCCACCGCTGCGTCCGCGCCGTCCGCCACCACCGAGGCGGGCCTGGTCTATGTCGACGACGCCCGGCCCGGCTATACCCGAATGCGGGTCAACGGCCGCGCCTTCGCCTATCTGGACACGCAGGGACGCCGCATCCGCGACGCGGCTGAAATCGCGCGCATCGACGCGCTGGCGATACCGCCGGCCTATGAAAACGTGTGGATCTGCCCCACCCCGCGCGGACATCTGCAGGCCACGGGCCGCGATGCGCGCGGCCGCAAGCAGTACCGCTACCACCCCGACTGGACCGCGGTGCGCGACGCCGACAAATACCAGAGCCTGGCGGCCTTCGGGCTAGCGCTGCCGCGCGTGCGCAGGCGCGTGCAGCGCGACCTGGCCGCGCCCGGGCTGTCGCAGGACAAGGTCATCGCCACGCTGGTGCGGCTGTTGGAGACCACGCTGATCCGCATCGGCGCGCGCGAATACGCGCGCCAGAACCGTTCCTACGGCCTGACCACGCTCAAGCGCCGCCACGCCAGCGTGGCCGGCGGCCGCATCCGTTTCCGCTTTCACGGCAAGAGCGGCGTGGCGCACGACGTCAGGCTGGCCGACCGGCGCGTGGCGCGCGTGATCAAGCGCTGCATGGATATTCCGGGACAGCAGCTGTTCCAGTACCTGGACGATGAAGGCGAGAGCCATCCGGTGGATTCGGGCGCGGTCAACGCCTATCTGCGCGAGGCCGGCGTGGGCGATTTCACCGCCAAGCATTACCGCACCTGGGCGGGTTCGGTGCTGGCCTTCGCCGCGCTGCAACGTCGTCCCGAGCCGGACCCGGCCCGCGCCCGCCAGGCGGTGGCGGAGGTCATCCGCCAGGTGGCGCAGCGCCTGGCGAACACGCCGGCCGTGTGCCGCGCCTGCTATGTGCATCCGGCCATCCTGGAAGCCTATCTGGAAGGCCGGCTGCCGCCGCGCGCACGCGCGCCGGACGGCCCGCGCGGGCTGGACGCCGACGAGCGCCGGCTGCTGGCCTTTCTGCAACGAGGCGGCCGCGGGGCTGGCTCAAAGAATCGATGAACGCGCGTTCTTGGCGCGCGGCTGCGGCGCCGAGCCGTCGGCCCAATTCGATTCGGTGCGATTGTCCACCACGGCGCGCCGGTCGCGCGCGGCTTCGTCCGGTGTCGAGGCGTCCGGCTTGTCCGGCATGCGCGGAACGTCGACGGGACCGCGAGGCGGCAGTATCTTAACGTTGTCTTGCGCGCCGTCCTGTGGCCCCTTGCGGGCGCGGGCGGACTTGCCATGTCCGGATTTGGCTGCGGGTCTCATGCGTATCTCCTTCCGGTTCCGGTCTTTCATGCTACGGCGTCGCGTGCGCCGGAAAAGCCCTCGGCGCGGCGAAATTGCAAGCGGATGTGCCCGCCCCGGCCGGGCACGCCGATTGCCGGCAGGCACGGCGGCTCACAAGGAGATGCAATGCGAGACTCAAATTTCGGCCTGTGTGTGCAAGCCTGCTACGAATGCGCCGTGGCCTGCGACGCGTGCGCCGCGATGTGCCTGCGGGAAGACGCCGCCGGCATGCAGCGGGCCATCGGCCTGTGCACGGATTGCGCCGCCGTCTGCCGGCTGTGTGCGGCCATGCTGGCGCGCGACGGCGAGTTCGCCAAGGGGCTGTGCGCCTTGTGCGCCCAGCTCTGCGACGCCTGCGCCCGCGCGTGTTCGGCGTCGCCGGCGCAGCATTGCCAGATCTGCGCCGGCGCCTGCCTGGGCTGCGCGCTGGCCTGCCGCGACATGCTCGGGCCCTGATCCCGACCCGTCTTGCGCGCCGTCCCGGGCCGGCTTGCAAGACGCTTTTCCAGCCCGACCGCCAGGAGCTTGCGATGGCCACTACCAACACCCCCCTGCCCTCCGATTTTCCCGAGAACGGCCCGGACAACAGCAGCCTGCGCCGCCGCGCGCGGCATCCGGAATCCTGGATCGACGAACTGGAGGCCACTCTCAACGATAAGGAAGCCACCGATCTGGAGGCGCTGCGCGAGCGGCTGTCGGAGCAGCTGCGCGCCACCCGGCGCAGCCTGCGCGACGCTTCCGACAATGCGGGCGACCTGATGCGCGAAACCATCGATTGCACCGAGGAGTACATCCATGCCCGGCCGTGGCAGGCGATCGGGCTGGTGGCCGGCGCGGCCTTTCTGTTCGGCGTGGTGGTCGGCCGCCAGTAGCGCGGCCGCGGCCGCATGCCCGGCGCCGGGCATGCGGCTTGCTGCTAATCCCGTCCCCGACCTCTGGAGGCGGCCATGCCGCGTACCATCTGGAAAGGCGCGATCTCGTTCGGCCTGGTGCACGTGCCCATCGTGGTGCATGCGGCCACGCGGCCGCAGCGCCTGGATTTCGACTGGATAGACCGGCGCGACGACGCGCCCATCGGCTACCAGCGCATCAACAAGCGCACCGGCAAGCCCGTCGCCTCGGAAGACATCGTCAAGGGTTACGAGTACGAAAAAGGCGAATACGTCTACATGAACGACGAGGACTTCAAGCGCGCCAACGTCGCCGCCACCCAGACGGTGGAGATACAGGGTTTCGTCGACGCCGCCGAAGTGCCGATCTATTACTACGACACCCCTTACTACCTGGCGCCGGACCGGCGCGGCGAAAAAGGCTACGTGCTGTTGCGCGAGGTGCTGCGCCAGACCGGCAGGCTGGGGCTGGCGCGCGTGGTGCTGCACACGCGCCAATACCTGTGCGCGCTGCTGCCGCAGGGCGACGCCCTGATGCTGATCACGCTGCGCTACGCCGGCGAGATCCTGTCGGCCGATGACCTGGACCTGCCCGCCGGCAAGACCGCCGCGCCGGCCGCGCGCGAACGCGACATGGCGTTGCGGCTGGTCGAGGACATGACCGGCCCCTGGGACCCGCAGGCCTATCGCGACGACTATCGCGAAGACCTGCTGGCGGCCATCGAAAAGAAGATCAAGGCCGGCCGCACCCACGTGCTGGCCGAAGCCGAGGACGGCGCGAAGGCGCCGCGCGAATCGGCCAAGGTGATAGACCTGATGTCGCTGCTCAAGCAGAGCATCGAGCAGCGCGGCGGCGCCCGCAAGGCGCCGGCCAAGCGCGCCGCGCCGAAGAAAAAGCCCGCCGCCAGGAAAACTGCCGCCAAGTCCGGCGCGTCCGCCAGGCGCAAGGCGGCGTGAGCCGGTCATAAGGAGTTCCCATGAGCGAACCGCTGGCCCAGTACCGCAGGATGCGCGACTTCACCGGCACCCGCGAACCCGCCGGCAAGGCGCCGCGCGCGCGCCGCGCCGGCGACCTGTCCTTCGTGGTCCAGCGCCACGAGGCGCGCGCGCTGCACTACGACTTCCGCCTGGAACTCGACGGCGTGCTGGTGAGCTGGGCCGTGCCCAAGGGACCCAGCCGCGATCCAGACGTCAAGCGCCTGGCCATCAAGGTCGAGGACCACCCGGTCGAATACGGCAAGTTCGAGGGCGACATCCCCAAGGGCCACTACGGCGCCGGCCACGTGGACATCTGGGACCGCGGCACCTGGACGCCGGACGGCGATCCCAGGCGCGGACTGGCGCGCGGGCATCTGCGCTTCACCCTGCATGGCGGCACCCTGAATGGCGCCTGGGCCCTGCTGCGCCTGGGCAAGGAAGACAAGCAATGGCTGCTGCGCAAGCTGGACGACGACGCGGCGCTCGAAGGCGATGACGCCGAGGCGGCCCGCAAGGCCGAGGCGAAAAAGCCCGCCAAGGCGGCGAAGACGACGAAAACGACCAAAAGCGCCCGGCCGGCCACGCGCCGCGCGGCGCTGCCGGCCACGCTCGCGCCGCAACTGGCCACGCTGGTCGAGGCCCCGCCGCAGGGAACGGGCTGGTCCTACGAGGTCAAGTACGACGGCTATCGCATCCTGTGCCGCGTGCACGGCGGACGCGCGCGCCTGGTCAGCCGCAGCGGCATCGACTGGACCGCGCGCATGGCCGTGCTGGCCGACGCCCTGGATGCGCTGGACCTGCCCGACGGCTGGATCGACGGCGAAGTGGTCTGCCTGGACGAGCGCGGCATATCGGACTTCCAGTTGCTGCAGAACGCGCTGGACGGCCGCACCCAGGACCTGTCGTTCATGGCCTTCGACCTGCCTTACTGGGACGGCGAAGACCTGCGCGATCTGCCCCTGTCCGAGCGCCAGGCGCGCCTGGAGCAGGTGCTGGCCGCGCTGCCGGACGGCGTCCCCTTGCAGATGACGCAGCGCCTGGAGGTGGCCGACGGCACCGAAGGACGCGCGGCCTGGTCCGAAGCCTGCCGGCTGAGCCTGGAAGGACTGATCTGCAAGCGCCTGGATTCGCGCTACGTGGCGGGCCGGGGCACGGCCTGGCTGAAACTCAAGTGCCGGCCTCGCCAGGAATACGTGATCGGCGGCTACACCGCGCCGGCCGGCGCGCGCAAGCATTTCGGCGCGCTGCTGGTGGGCCTGCGCAAGGGCCGGAAGCTGGAATACGCGGGCCGCGTCGGCACAGGCTTCACCGCCGCCACCCTGGCCTCGCTCTACAAGAAGCTGCACGCGCTGGAGACGGACGCCAGCCCGTTCGCGGGCGAGCTGCCCGGCCCCGGGCGCTATGGGCAGAGCGCGGGCGAAATCCATTGGGTCAAGCCGGAACTCGTGGCGGAAATCCGCTACGCCAGCGTCACCCAGGACAAGCTGCTGCGCCAGGCGTCCTTCGTCGGGCTGCGCGAGGACAAGCCGGCCAGCGAGGTCGAGGGCGAACGGGTAGCCCCCACGCCCGAGCCCCCCGCCGCCAGGACGGACAAGGCCGCCGACAAGGTGGGCCAGGTCCGCATCACGCATCCGGGCCGGGTCATCATGCACGACCCGGACACCACCAAGCTGGACCTGGCGCGCTATTACGAGTCGGCCGGCGAACTGATCCTGCCGCATCTGCGGGGCCGGCGCATCGCGCTGCTGCGCTGCCCGGACGGCACCGACGCCACCTGCTTTTTCCAGAAGCACATCAGCGGCCGGCTGCCCGAGGGCCTGGAACGCGACGGCGAACACCTGCTGATCCGCTCGCTGGAAGGCGTGCTGGCCATGGTGCAGCGCGGCGTCATCGAGTTCCATACCTGGGGCGCGCGCCAGCCGCGGCCCGACGAGCCGGACCGCATCACCATAGACCTGGACCCGGGCCCCGACGTGCAATGGCAGGCCGTCGCCGAAGGCGCGCAGCTGGCGCGCGGCCTGATGCAGGAAATCGGCCTGACGCCGTTCCTGAAGACCACCGGCGGCAAGGGCCTGCACCTGGTCGCGCCGATCCGCGCGACCCAGCCCTGGGACGTGGTCAAGGGCCTGGCGCGCGCGCTGGCCGACGAACTGGCGCGGGTCATCCCCGAGCGCTACACCTCCAATATGTCCAAAGTGCGCCGCCACGGGCGCATCTTCGTGGACTATCTGCGCAACGGCAACGGCGCCACCGCCATCGCGGCCTACTCGGCGCGCGCCCGCGCCGGCGCGCCGGTGTCGCTGCCCGTGGGCTGGGACGCGCTGGAATCCGGACGCGACTGGCGCGGCGCGGCCTGCAATATCCGCAACGCGGTGGAGCTGGCGCGCGAACTGGGCGATCCCTGGCAAGGCTACGAAGCGGCCCGCAAGACGGTGGGCCCGCGCATGCTGAAGAAACTGGGCCTGTAGCGCCGGCCAGCGCGGGAACGCGGATTGCTCGGTGGGTGCAGACACGCACCCAGGAGAGACATATGAGCAAACCCACCCAGGACAACACCGGCGCGCGGCCGCACCCGACCCCACCCATGCCCGGCCAGCATCTGGACAAGCCCGGCGAAGAAGCGGACATGGCGCTCAAGCCGCAGTACCAAGCCCCTTCCTATCGCGGCAGCGGCAAGCTCGAAGGCATGGCCGCCATCGTCACCGGCGGCGATTCCGGCATCGGCCGCGCGGTCTGCGTGCTGTATGCGCGCGAAGGCGCCGACGTGGCCCTGGTCTACCTGAACGAACACGAAGACGCCGAAGCCACCTGCCGCGCAGTCCAGGAAGAAGGCAGGCGCTGCGTGCTGATCGCCGGCGACGTGCAGGACCCGGCCTTTTGCGAGAGCGCGGTGCAGCAGGCGGTGCAGGCCTTCGGCAGGCTGGACATCCTGGTGAACAACGCCGCCTACCAGCAGCACACCGATACGCTGCCGGAGATCGATAACGATAAATGGGACCGGACGCTGCGCACCAACATCACCGGTTATTTCTACATGGCGCGCTCCGCCCTGCCCCATCTGAAGGCCGGCGCCGCCATCATCAACACCGGCTCGGTGACGGGCCTGCGCGGCAGCGCCAGACTGCTGGACTACTCCACCACCAAGGGCGCGATCCACGCATTCACGCGCTCGCTGGCGGCCAACCTGGCCGGCCAGGGCATACGCGTGAACGCGGTGGCGCCGGGTCCGGTGTGGACGCCGCTGAACCCGGCCGACCAGAGTCCGCAGGCCATCCGGGAGTTCGGCAAGAACACGGATTTCGGACGCCCGGCGCAGCCCGAGGAAATCTCGCCCGCCTACGTGTTCCTGGCCTCGCCGGTCTGTTCCAGCTACATCACCGGCATCGTGCTGCCGATCACCGGCAGCGCCGGCGACTGAGGCCGGGCCGCCGCCCCATCATTTGGGCGGCGCGATCGAGGCCGGCGCGTCGCGCGAGGCGGGCGACACCGCCGGCGCCTCGCCCTTGACCGGCGGCTGGATCTTGTCGCCGTTGGCGGGCCGGCCCTGCTGCAACTCGCGGCTCATGGCCAGGTGCTGGGTCACCACCGGCAGCACGCGCGTGGCGAAATCGCGCACCTGCGGGTCCTCCGACTCGCGCGCCGCGGTCTCGTACAGGCGGTTGGCCATGACGTGCGCGTCCACCGCGGCCCGCTTGGCGTAGACCACGTCGAAGTCCGCCCCGCTGCGGTTGCGCAGTTGTTCCAGCGTGCTGCGGTCCGGCTCGGACGGCTGGTCGGGCAGCGTCACCTGCTTGCGCTGCGCCAGCGTCCTCAGTTCTTTGTCGATGGCGCGATGCTGCTCCAGCATCTGCGCCGCATAGGATTTGACCGCGCGGCTGTCGGCGCGCTGCTGCGCCAGCCTCGCGGCCTCGATCTCGAACATGCCCGAGCCCGCGGCCGCCTGTAGAAAGCGCGCGTCGGCCTCGGGCAGGTCCTGCGCCTGCAACGGCCCCAGCGCGGCCAGCAGCAGCGCCGCGGCCCAGGCGCGCATCCGCGGCGCGCTCATGCCGCTCTCCGGGGCGGGGTCAGGGGATCGAAGTCCTCCCACTTCCCTTCCAGCCAGCGGCCCTGCGCTCTTTCGATGTCCTTGCCGCCGGCCTGCCGCAGCACGCTGCGCGCCAGCGCATCGCGGTCCGGCGCGACGTGCAGCGCCAGCATGACGCCGGCCGGCCTCAGGTCCGGGTGCTCGTCGGGCGCGGCCGGCACGCCGGGACGTGCGCGCCGGCCGCGGCCCACGACCCACAGCGCGCCGGCCAGCGCGCCCAGGTAGGCGCCGACGCCGGCCGCGGCGATCACGACCAGGATGGAGGCGGCCAGCCGCGCCGCCACCAGCCCGCCGGCCAGCGCGAACAGCAGGCCCAGCACGGAAGCGCCGGCCACGGCGCCGAAGTGCCCGCCCTTGGCGTCCGGGTCGGCGATGCGGTCTCCGCCTATGGGAAACCGTGCGTGCTCGCCCGCCGTGTTGATGTAGAACGTATGGATGTCGTCCTCGGTGAAGCCCTGGTCGAAGAGCTGACGGGCCGCCACGGCGGCCTCGTCGAAGGTGTCGAATCGGGCGGCGACGATCAAGGCCATGGGAAACCTCCGGTACGGGAATGGCTTGCTGCTAGCCCAGCAACCGCCATGCCCGCGCGCCGGCTCCCGCCTATTTGCCGCCGGGACGCTTGCCCGGGTATTGGCCGCCCTCTTCGAACTCCGGCCCCTTCTCGTTCGGTTTCTTGTCGGCCGGGCGCGCCGGATGCGCCGGCGGCTTGCCGAAGCCCGGCTTGTCCGCGCCCAGCTTGCCGCTGCGATGCGCGGCTTCGGTCTCGTCCTGCGGCGTATTGGCGCGCGCGCCGCCGTCGCGTTTACGTTCGGTATCCATGCCGATCCCTCTCTTGCTGCAACGCGAACGGGTCTGCAAGCCGCATGCCCGGCCCGCCGGGAACGCCGCTTGCGTGTCGACGCCCGGGTCCGCGCGTGGTCGGACCACAACCCGAGGAGTCAACCATGAAACTGTCCCTAGCCGTTCTTCCTGCCGTGGCCCTGGGCCTGAGCGCGCTCGCCTTCCAGGCGCCGGCGCAGCCCGCGTCGGGCGCCGCCGCCGTGCGCAGCGACGACCAGATCGACGATCAGTACAAACTCGACAAGAAGCGCTGCGACGCGATGAAGGGCAACCAGAAGGACATCTGCCAGCAGGAGGCGGAAGCCTCGCGCGACAAGGCCAAGGCCGAGGCCAAGGCCGGCAAGCAGAAGGCCGAAGCCAACCGCGACGCCGCCAAGACGCGCAACGACGCCGACTATAAGGTCGGCAAGGAGAAATGCGACGCCATGTCGGGCAACGCCAAGGATGCCTGTATCGCGGACCTGAAGGCGCGCTACGGCAAATAAGGCCTTAGCGCCGCGGCGGGCGGGCCCCGGGTTCGCCCGGCAGCACATAGCCCGCCGCGGCGTATTCTTCGAGCCGGTTGTACAGGGTCTTGGGGCTGATGCCCAGCATCGCCGCCGTCTGCTTCTTGACGCCGTTGCAGCGCTCCAGCGTGGCCAGGATGAGCCGCCGGTCCACCTCGGCCAGCGTCTCGCCCACCGGCACGCTGACGCGCCCGCCCGTGGCCGAGGCGTCCGACGGAGACACCTGCGGCGCCAGCATGTCGGCCTCCAGCACATTGCCGTCGGCCATGATGAAGGCGCGGCGCACGAAGTTCTTCAGCTCGCGCACGTTGCCCGGCCATTCGTACTGCTGCAGCCGTTGCAGCGCGGCCGGGGAAAAATCCTTGCTGGTGCCGGACTCCTGGTTCTGCGTGGCGAGAAAGCGCCGCGCCAGCAGCAGGATGTCGTCGCCGCGCTCGCGCAGCGGCGGCAGCTCCACCGGGAACACGCTGAGCCGGTAATACAGATCCTCGCGCAGCTTGCCGTCGCGCACCGCCTGTTCGGGGTTGCGGTTGGTGGCGGCCACGATGCGGATGTCGCAGGCGATTTCGCGGTTGGTGCCCACGCGCATGAACTGGCCCGTCTCCAGCACGCGCAGCAGCTTGACCTGCAGGTCAAGCGGCATCTCGGTCACTTCGTCCAGGAACAGCGTGCCGCCGTCGGCGCGCTCGAAGTAGCCCTTGTGCTGGCGGTCGGCGCCGGTGAAGCTGCCGCGTTCGTGGCCGAACATTTCGCTTTCGATCAGGTTGGGCGAAATCGCGCCGCAATTGACCGCGATGAAGGGCCGCTGCCGGCGCGGGCTGAGTTCATGGATGGCGTGGGCCGCCAGTTCCTTGCCGGTGCCGCTTTCGCCGATGACCAGGGTGGTGACGTTGGTGGGCGCCACGCGTCCCAGCTGGCGGTACAGGTCCCGCATCCGTTCGGAAGCGCCGTACATCTTGCCGAAACGTCCCGGCTCCTCGAACGGCTGGCCGGCCAGGTCGCCGCCCGCGCCCGCGGCGATGCGCGTGAGGATATCGTTCAGCCGCTCCATGCAGATGGGCTTGACGAGGTAGTCGGTGGCGCCCAGCCGCAGCGCCTGCACGGCGTTGTCCACCGTGCCGTGGCCGGTCATCACCACGACCTCGGCGCTGGCCGCGGCCGCGTTCTTGAAGATGTCCATGCCGCTGCCCTCGGGCAGGCGGACGTCGGTCAGGACCAGATCGGGCGCCTGCCGTTCGAGTTGGATCATCGCATCCTTGATGCTCGCGGCCAGCGCCACCGAAAAGCCGCTGTCCCGGCCTATTTCGGCCAGCGTTTCGCGTATCGCGGCGTCGTCGTCGACGATCAGCAAATGGGGCATTCCCTGCTCCTTGTTGAGCCACGGTTCAGCATAGCGGCTGGCGTCGCGCGATGGGTAAATATTGGATACTTTCCATCAACGTTTTCGAATACTTGCAACTGGTCGCATACGCCGCCGCGGCCGCCCTCTACGATGCAATCTGGACAACGGCCCGCGCCCGGGCCAAGGAATCCGCATGGCCAATCGCACTGTCAATGCCGCCGCGCGCGATGCCGCCGCCGCCTCCCCTTCGGCGCTGATGGACGCCGACGGCCTTTCGCCGGCGATGCAAAAGCTGGCCTCCCAGCTCCGGCTGGCGGCCGCCACCGACGCCAGCGTCTTCATCGTGGGAGAAAGCGGCACCGGCAAGGAAATCGTCGCGCGCGCCATCCATGAAACCAGCGACCGCCGCGACCAGCCGTTCGTGGCCGTCAATTGCGGCGCCATCAGCGGCACGCTGGCGCATGCCGAATTGTTCGGCCACGAAAAAGGCAGCTTCACCGGCGCGGTGGCGCAGAACGCCGGCTATTTCGAGTACGCCAGCGGCGGCACGCTGTTCCTGGACGAAGTGACCGAAATGCCGCCCGATATGCAGGTGCATTTCCTGCGGGTGCTGGAATCGGGCACGTACCAGCGTGTCGGCGGGGCCGACCTGCTGCGCGCCAACGTGCGCGTCATCTGCGCCAGCAACCGCGACCCGCAGGCCGCCGTGGCCGAAGGCCGGCTGCGGCAGGATTTCCTGCACCGGCTGCTGGTGGTGCCGCTGCGCGTGCCTCCCTTGCGCGAGCGCGGCGACGACGCGCGGATACTGGCCCAGCGCTTCCTGGACGCGCTGAACCGCGAGCACGGCACGCAAAAAACCTTCTCCCGCGCCATGCAGGATGCGATTGCGCAGCACGATTGGCCGGGCAATGTGCGCGAGCTGCGCAACACGGTGCAGCGCGCCTATATCCTGGCCGACGCCGAGCTCGACGCCAGCGCCCTGGCGCGGGCGCGCGACGTGCCTCGCGGCGAGCTGCGCGACGGCACGCTATGCCTGCCCGTCGGCATGCCGCTCGAACGCGCCCAACGCGAGTACATCCTGGCCACGCTGGCCCACCACGAGGGCGACAAGCGGCTGGCGGCGCAGACACTGGGCATCAGCCTCAAGACCCTTTACAACCGGCTCGACGCCTACGGCCTGGACGTAGGCGAAAGCTGAACCGGCCGGCTGGGCAATTCTTACCGCGGCTTTGTAATACCGGCCCTGCGCGGCGCGTGCGGGCCGCCTGCCCGCCCGCCGCCGCGGCTGGCACGGAATTTGCATGTATACCGGGGTGCGCTGCCGTCCGGCGGCCCTCATCCTGGAGTCTCGATTGGGCTACCCTACGCAAGAATTGCGCCTGCGCCAGCAAATGACTCTGGCGCCCCGCCTGCAGCAATCGGTCAAGCTGCTGCAGATGACAGCCTTGGAATTCACCACCGCGGTGGAACACGCGCTGGCCACCAACCCGTTCCTGGAAAATCCCGAGGACGAACAGGACGGCGCGCCGGCGCCTGCCCCGCAGGCGCACGCCGCCCACGAAGCCCCTGCGCCCGAAGCGCCGGCGCCGGCTTCCGACGCGGACCAGCCTCCGCCCGATGCCCCCTCCTATTCGGGAGACTATCCCACGCGGGCCGCCGGCGACGGCGCGATCGACCAGGCCCAATGGGTCTGCGCCACGCCGTCCATGCACCAGCGCCTGTCGCAGGAACTGGGCAACTACCACCTGAAGCCGCGCGACCGCCTGCTGGCGGAGTTCATCATCGACGCGCTGGACGACGACGGCTATCTGCGCACCTCCCTGTGCGAGCTTTGCGGCAATACACAGGGCGAGTTCGATCCGCCGCCCGAAGAGACCGAATGGATGATGGCGCTGCGCCTGGTCCAGCAGCTCGACGCGCCCGGCCTGGCGGCGCGCGATCTGTCCGAATGCCTGATGCTGCAGCTGGCCGCCGACACCGAGGCCGCGCCGGAGACGCTTGCGCTGGCCCGCGACATCGTGCTGCGGCATCTGCCGCGCCTGGCCAAGAACGACAGCGCCGGCCTGCGGCGCGCCCTGGGCTGCACCGAGGACGCGCTGCGCCAGGCCTGCGCGCTGATCCGCAGCCTGGACCCCAAGCCCGGCGCGCGCTACAGCGCCGAGGCGCCGGCCTATGTGATTCCGGATGTGTTCGTGGACAAATGGCAGGCGCGCTGGCGCGTGCTGCCCAACCGCAACGCCATGCCCCAGGCCCGGCTGCACCGCACCTACGCCGACCTGTTCCGACGCGCCCGCCTCGACGACCGCAGCCCCATGGCCCAGGAACTGCAGGAGGCCCGCTGGCTGGTGCGCAACGTCGAGCAGCGCTACACCACCATCCAGCGCGTGGCCGAGGCCATCGTCAAGCGCCAGCAGACCTTTTTCGAGTACGGCGACGTGGCCCTGCGCCCGCTGATGCTGCGTGAAGTGGCCGACGACCTGGACATGCACGAGTCCACGGTATCGCGCGCCACCGTGGGCAAATACATGGTGACGCCGCGCGGCGTGTTCGAGTTCCGCCACTTCTTCTCGCGCGAGCTGGCCACCGAATCGGGCGGCTCCTGCTCGGCGGCCGCGGTGCGCGCCCTGATCAAGGAAATGGTCGAGGCCGAGGACCCGGCCATGCCGCTGTCGGACGTGGCGCTGACCCAGCAACTGGCCGCCAACGGCATCCTGCTGGCGCGCCGCACGGTATCGAAGTACCGCGGCCAGTTGCGCGTGCCGCCGGCCGAGCTGCGGCGCCAGCATTAGGCGCCGGGCGCTCCCGCGGTCTGGAGCATGCGCTGCACACGTTCGCCCAGCGTGGCCAGCGAGAACGGCTTGACGATCAGTTCGATGCCGCGCTCCAGCAGGTCGCCGTTGCGTCCGGCCTTGCCGGCGTAGCCGGTCATCAGCAGCACCTTCAGGTCGGGATAGGCCGCCCGCGCCGCGTCGGCCAGCTGCCGTCCGTTCAACCCCGGCAGGCCCACGTCGGTCACCAGCAGGTCGATGTCGCGCGTGGACAGCACCAGTTCCAGGCCGGCCTCGCCGTCGGCCGCGGTATGCACCTGCAGGCCCTGCTCCACCAGACATTCGTGCACCATGTCGCGCACGTTGGCGTCATCCTCCACCACGACCACCACCGCCTTGCACTTCAGCGGCGGCGCCGGCTCCGTGGGCGCCGCGCGCCGCGGCGCGCATTCCTCCGCGCCTTCATGGCGCGGCAGCAGCAGCCGCACTGTGGTGCCCTGGCCTAGCGCGCTTTGCAGCGTCGCCGCGCCGCCGGCCTGCCGGGCGAAGCCGTAGATCATCGACAGGCCCAGCCCGGTGCCCTCTCCCTGCGGCTTGGTGGTGTAGAACGGATCGAAGGCGTGCGACAGCACTTCCGGCGTCATGCCGCAGCCCTCGTCGGAGACCGCCACTTCCACGAATGGCCCCGGCTGCACTTCCAGCGCCTGCCGCAGCGACGGTTCGTCGCCCCGCAGGTTGCGCGCGGCCACCGTCAGTACGCCGCCTTGCGGCATGGCGTCGCGCGCGTTGATGACCAGGTTCAGCATGGCGTTCTCGAACTGGTTCTTGTCGCAGCACACGGTCCACAGGCCGGGCTCCACGTCGAAGGTGAGCCGTACCCGTTCGCCCGTGTAGCGGCGGAACAGGTCGGCCATGGACTGCAGCGCCGACGCCACGCTGAACGGCTTGGGGTCTATCGGCTGGCGGCGCGAAAACGTCAGCAGGCGCTGGGTCAGATGGGCCGCGCGATTGGCAGAATCCATCGCCACCGCGACGAAGCGCAGCGCCTGTTCCGGTGTGCCCGCGCCGAGCTTGCGCTCGATCAGGTACAGGGCGCCGCTGATGCCTTGCAGCATGTTGTTGAAATCGTGGGCGATGCCGCCGGTCAGGCGGCCCACCGCCTCCATCTTCTGCGATTGGCGCAAGGCGGTCTCGGCTTCGCGCAGGGCCTCGGCCTGCAGCTTCAGGTCGGTGTCGTCGCGGCCCGCCATGTACAGGCTGTCGTTCGACCAGGACATGCTCCACGTGATCCAGCAATGGCCGCCGTCGCGCTTGAGCACGCGGTTCTCCAGGTGCCGCACGGTCTGCGCCGGCTCGCCGTCGGCCGGCCGGACCCAGGCCGCCAGCGTGGCCGCCAGGTCCTCGGAATGGATCAGCTCAGGCAGGCTCATGGACAGAAACTGCTCCGCGCTCCAGCCGAGGATCGTGCGCACCGCCGGGTTGACGCTGACGAAGCGGCCCTGCCGGTCGACCACCGCCAGCAGTTCCGGCGACAGCCGCCAGATGCGGTCGCGCTCGGCGATCGCGTCTTCCACGCGCTGTTCCAGCACGCGCGCGTACTGCGAACGCTCGACCGCACCGCACATGCGCTCGACCACTTCTTCGATGAACGCGATGTCGGCGTGGCGCAACCGGCTGCCCGCCTGCGGGCGCGCCAGCAGCGCCGCGTCCGGCCGGCCCCAGCGGCGGGTCGGCACCACGATGGCCCACGGCCGGATATCGCCCTGGACCTGCGCCAGCAGAGGCTGCAGATAGGTGGTGCGCCCGTGCGCCAGGGCGGCGTAGTATTCGTCGCCCAGGCGGTCCAGTTGCAGCGGCTCCAGGTTTTCGCTGTCGGCGGCCGAGCGCCAGCAGGCCGACAGCGTGGGCGGCGTCTCGCCGCCGGCCCCGTCCAGCACCGCGACCAGCCCCAGCGCCAGGTGCTGGCCCAGGCTTTCGCAGGCGGCCTGTTCGATCACGCTCTGCAGATGCAGTTCCCGCATGCGGTCGCCCAGCGCCAGCAGCAGGTTCTTGCGGTGCTGCCCTTCCCACAACTCGCCTTCGGCCGCCTTGCGCGCCGTGACGTCCAGGAACAGCGCCATGATGCGGTCCGCCTCCACCTTGCGCACGCGCGCCTCGTACCAGGCCTGCCGGGGTGTGGATACGGCGAACTCGAACTGCGCCGCTTCGCCGGTTTCCACCACCCGCGCGAAGGTGTCCATGATCTGTCCCGGCACGCCCGGGATCATCTCGCGCAGGGTGTGGCCCAGCGTGTCGCCCTCCTGCATGCCGCTCTGGCGCTCGAAAGCCGGGTTGACCTCCAGGAAGCGGAAGTCGACGATGCGCCCGTTCTCGTCGCGCAGGGCTTCGCTGAGGAAGAAGGCCTCCTGCATGCCTTCGAACATGGCGCGCCAGCGCTGGCCGCTGCGGCGCAGCGCGGATTCGGTCAGGTGGCGTTCGATGGCCAGCGCGGCGCTGCGCGTCACCAGCGCGATGGCGTCGATATCGTGCGCCGACGGCGCGCGCGGCGCGCCGTAGTAATTGGAGAACACCCCTAGCAGCCGGCCGTCGGGCGCCTTGATCGGAGTGGACCAGCAGGCCCGCAGCCCGTTGGCCAGCGCCAGGTCGCGCCAGCGCGCCCAGATCGGGCTTGTGGCGATGTCCTCGACATAGACCGGGCAGCCGGAGTGCGCGGCCGCGCCCCACGACGCCATGTCCGGGCCGATGGCCGCGCCGTCGACGGCGGCGTTGAACGCGGGCGGCAGGCTGGGCGCCGCGCCGTGCCGCAGGCAGCCCGCGGCTTCGTCGAACATCGCGATGGAAGTCCGCAGCTCCACGCTGGATTGCGCCTCGATGGCGTGCAGCACGTGCTCCAGCACCTGCGCCAGCGGCACGCCGGCGGCGATGCGTTCGAGCATGATGCGCTCATCCTCCAGACGGGCCAGGGTGTCCGTCCAGGGCAGCGCGACGCGGTCTCGCTTGGTCAGCATTTAGGCTCCCCCACCACCAAGACTGTATTGCGGGGGGAGCCGGGCTGCCGAAACGCTAGGTAACTCGACGCAACGGTTCCCTGTCCAGCCGCAGCGCGCTCAAGGCTTCCGGCTTGTCGAGCAGCACGCACTGCTTGCCCGTGCGGGTGCAATGGTTCTTCACGCGCCAGTAAGCCCCGTGGCTGACGCAGCCGGTCTGGCAGATGACCAGGTCGGCCTGCACCAGGCTGGCTTCCAGCGCCTCGGCGCTGTGCGCGTCGCCGCTATGGCCCAGGTAGCGTCCGCCGGCCGTCTCCACCACCTTGCGCGTGAGCGCCAGGGCCACGGCGTCGGCGCCCACGCACAGCACGGACTTGCGCTGCAACGCCATCGCCGCCGGCATGCCGGCGGCGTCGGGCGGCCGCGCGCCGCCGCATTGGCTCTGCCAGGCCAGCCGTTCGCGCGACAGCGTGCGGATGCGTTCGATCAGCTGGGTCACGGTGCGCGCCAGCGCCGCGCGCCTGGGCAGCCCGGGCGCCGATAGCTCCAGCGCCTCGCGGTCCTGGCGCGCCCAGGCCAGCGCCGTGTCGCGCACGATGACGGCGGCGCGCAGCCGCATGGTTTCGGCTTCGAGGTGGAGTATGCGCGCCGCTTGCGCGGTCAACAGGCGGCTGCAATGGGACTGGGCCTGGCCGTAGGCGGCCAACAGCGCGGCGTGTTCGCGCCGCAGGGTCTGGCAATCGGAGATGGAATCAGGCATCGCGGCTCTCGGATCGGAATGCATCGAGCCACGAGTTTAAATGAGAATTAATCGCTTTTGTGCTATGCCTGCTGCAAGGCGGCCGCTCGACCGGCGCGCCGGTACAGGCTGGCGCTGATCGCCAGCGCCAGCGCCAGCAACCCGCCGGTCATCGCCGCCACCCCGTCCCAGGCGCCGTCGGCCCAGAAATGTCCGCCCAGGGAGCCCAGCACGCTGGAGCCCACGTAGTACACCAGCAGGTACAGCGCCGCCGCCAGCGCCTTGTAGCCCCGGGCCATCTGCCCTACCCAGCCGCTGGCCACCGCGTGGGCGGCGAAAAAGCCGAATGTGAACACCACGATGCCGGCGATCAGCACGGGCAGCGAGTCCGACAGCGTCAACAGCAGCCCGGCCAGGGCCAGGCCGGTGGCCGCGCACAGCATGAGGCCGCGGCCGTGGCGGTCGGCCAGCCGGCCGCAATAGGTGGAGGCGAAGATGCCCACCAGGTAGACCACGAAGATCGAGCCGATGAAGGTCTGGCTCAGCGAAAACGGCGGCTGCAGCAGCCGGAAGCCGACATAGTTGTAGACGGTGACGAAGGCGCCCATCAGCAGGCCGCCCAGCGCGAACAGCGCGCACAACGGGCCGTTCCGGAGGTGGGCGCCCACGCCGGCGCGCACGTCGGCCCAGACGCCGGCCCAGCCGCGCCCGCGCTGCGCGCTGAAGCGGCGTGAAGCCGGCAGCAGCCAGACGAACAGCAGCGCGGCCGCCATGCCCAGCACGCCCAGCGTGCCCAGCGCCGCGCGCCAGCCGAAATGGTCGGCCACCAGCCCGGTGATGACCCGGCCCGACAGCCCGCCGAAGGCGCTGCCGCTGATGTACAGCCCCATCGCCAGGCCCAGCGTCTCCGGTTCGACTTCTTCGGCCAGATAGGCCATCGCGACCGCCGGCACCCCGCCCATCGCCACGCCCTGCAGCGCGCGCAGCGCCAGCAGGCTGTGCCAGTCCGGCGCCACCGCCGCGACCGTGCCCAGCAGCGCCGAGGCCGCCAGCGACAGCGTCATGACGCGCTTGCGCGGCAGCGACTGCGAAAACAGGCCCACCAGGAAAATGGCCGCGGCCAGCAGTCCCGTGCACAGCGACAGCACCAGGCTGCTTTGCGCCGGCGACACGCCGAATTCGCGGGTGAACAGCGGCATCAGCGGCTGCACGCAATACAAGAGCGAAAACGTGG
The DNA here is from genome assembly GCF_057359325.1 of Achromobacter sp. MUI-25009338. Taxonomy (NCBI): domain Bacteria; kingdom Pseudomonadati; phylum Pseudomonadota; class Betaproteobacteria; order Burkholderiales; family Alcaligenaceae; genus Achromobacter; species Achromobacter sp. MUI-25009338. Next base: position 2,875,955 of record NZ_CM170627.1, on the reverse strand, counting down.
AGAACCCGGCGGCGAACAAGGCCCACTGGGCGCGGTGCAGGCTGGGCGTTCCGCGGACGAGGTAATCGGAAGGTGCGGCGGGAGAAGGTATGGCGGCGGACATCTGGGTTCTCGAAAAACATCGGGCCGGAAGGACCGGCGCGCCCATTCAAGATAGACTTTTGTCTTGCATACGTCCAATATATGAAACTGCTACCCACCATATTTAATAACGATAGGACCGCGCCATCATGGAGTTGCGCCACCTGCGTTACTTCACCGCCGTCGCCGAAGAGCTGCATTTCACCCGCGCGGCCGCCAGGCTGGGCATCGGCCAGCCGCCGCTGAGCCAGCAGATCCAGCAGCTGGAACGCGAGATCGGCACGCCGCTGTTCCTGCGCCTGCCGCGCGGGATCGCGCTGACCGAGGCCGGCGCCCAGTTCCTGGAAGACGCGCGCGCCCTCCTGGCCGGCGCCGACCGCGCCGTGGACACGGCGCGCCGCCTGGGCCGCGGCGAGCGCGGCGCGATCACCGTGGGCTTCACCGCCTCGGCCGTGTTCCATCCCTACCTGCCGCGCGCCATCCGCGCCTACCGCGACCGCTATCCGGGCGTGCGCATCACGCTGACCGAAAGCACCAGCGTGTCGCTGCTGCGCAGCCTGCGCGCCGGCGAGGTCGACGTGGCCTTCGTGCGCCCTCCCTATGTCGCCGACCCGGAGTTCAAGTCCGAGCGCGTGCTCAACGAGCCCATGCTGGTCGCGCTCCCGCCGGACCACAGGCTGGTGCGCAAGCGCGCCATCCCCATGGCCGCGCTGGCCGACGAGGACTTCGTGCTGTATCCGCGGCCCATCGGCGCAAGCCTGTACGACGCCATCCAGTCGGCCTGCCAGCGCGCCGGCTTCACGCCGCGCGTGATCCAGGAAGCCCCGCAGATGGCCTCCATCGTCAGCCTGGTCGCGGCCGGGGTCGGCATCTCGGTGGTGCCGGCGGCCATGCGCCACATGGGCGCGCAAGGCATCGAGTACCGTCCGATCAAGGGCGACGCGCCGCACGCGCTGCTGGACATGGCCTACCGCCGCCACGACCGCTCCGCCGCGGCGTCCAACGCGGTCGAACTGCTGCGCGAGCTGGCGCACCCCGATTCCTGAAGTGCTTTGACACCTTCTGTAAAACCGGCGCCAGAGGGGCAATGTAAATTGTCGCGCTCGCCGGGTCCGCGGCCCGGCGCCGCTTCGAACTTCCATATAAAGGTGATCCCGTGCGACGTACTCTTCTGGCCCTGGCCATTGCGACGATTCCCGGCCTGGGCGCGGCCGCCGGGCTGCCCTCTTCCATCGGCGCCGTGACGGTCTACCAGGACCGCGCGGTCGTGACACGCAGCGCCAGCAGCGCCGAGCTGCCCGCCGGCGAGCACGAACTGGTGCTGGAAAAGCTGCCCGCATCCCTGCAGGAAAACTCGGTCCAGGTCTCCGCCAACAGCACTGGCCAGGCCACGTTGCTGGACGTGAAGGTCAGCGACGCCTTCCAGGCCGACGCCGCCAACACCCGCGTCAGGCAGCTGGAAGACCAGTTGCGCGAACTGGAAGGCCGGCATGGCGCGCTCGAGGACGAGGCCGCGGTGCTGGACAACCAGCGCGAGCTGGTGCTGATGATGCAGCGCGGCGCCACCGAGCCGGGCAAGGACGGCGCGCGTCCGACGCTGGAAGAATTGAAGGCCATCCAGTCGCTCAGCGCGGACTCGCTTGCCCGTACGCTGGCCGCGCTGCGCCAGGTGGGCGAGCGCAAGGCGACGCTGGAGCGCGACATCGAAGCCTTGCGCAACCAGCTGGCCCGGCTGCAGGACACGCAGGCCCGGCGCAGCAAGACCGTCACGCTGCGCGTGAACCTGGCGCGCGCCGGCAAGGTCGACCTGAACCTGACCTACGCCGTGGGCGGCGCCCACTGGACGCCGGCGTACGACGCGCGCCTGCGCCTGGCCGAGCGCAGCGTGGACCTGGGATATTTCGGCGTGATCCGCCAGAACACCGGCGAGGACTGGAACAACGTCAAGCTCACCCTGTCCACCGCGCGCCCCTCGCTGGGCGGCGGCGCGCCGGCGCTGCAGCCCTGGATCGTCGACGTGGCCGCCCCGCCGCCTCCGCCCGCGCCCACGGCCCGCAAGCAGGCCGAGATCGCGGCCGAGAGCCGCGCGCGCAGCGGCGCGCCGATGGAGGACGCCGCCTACACCCTGGCCAGGCCCGCGCCCCGGCCCGTGGAGGTCGTCACCGCGCAGGTGCAGAACGAAGCCACCAGCGCCTCGTTCCAGATCAAGAACCCCGCCACGCTGCCTTCGGACAACACCACCCAGCGCGTGGCCATCGCCGCCGCCAAGCTGCCGGCCACGCTGCAATACCAGTCCACCCCCGCGCTGCGCGAAACCGCCTACCTGACCGCGCAGGCCAGCAACGACACCGCCTTCCCATTCCTGGCCGGGCCGCTCAATACCTACCTGGACGACGCTTTCGTGGCCGCCGGCCGGCTCAAGGCGGTGATGCCGGGCGAGAAGATGGACCTGGCGCTGGGCGCCGACGACGGCATCTCGATCAAGCGCGAACTGGTCAACCGCTATACCGAGAGCACCGGCTTTTCGGGTAGCGGCCAGCGCGTGACCTACGAATACAAGTTCACGGTCAAGAACAACAAGGCCACCAAGGAGCGCATCAGCTTCAAGGACCGCCTGCCGGTCTCGCGCAACGAGAAGATCACGGTCAAGCTGCTGTCGCCGGCCGAGCGCGACATCAAGCGCGAAGCCGACGACCGGATCGCCTGGGACTGGGAACTGGAACCGGGCAAGACGCGCGAAACCGTGTTCAAGTTCTCGGTCGACTACCCGGCCGACGTCGAGGTGTCCGGCCTGTGATCAGCGCATCTGGAAGGCTTCCTGGTGGAACAGCTCGCCTACCGGCATGCCGCGGCGATGCAGCCCGTCCTTGAGCGCGTCGGCGAACCCGATCGGACCGCAGAACCACACGCTGGGCCAGGGCATGCCCGGCTTGTGGTCCGCCGCCAGCTCGGCCGCGCTGAGCGGCCGTTCGGTATCGCTGTAGCGGATCTTCAGCGTCACGTTGGGAACGTGCGCGCACAGCGTCTTCAGCCGTTCGGCGAACGGCGCCTCGTCGGCGTTGCGCACGCAGTAATACAGCGTGGCGTTCGGCGCGCGGGCCGGCTCGGCCTGCAGCGACTCCAGCCATGAGATGAACGGCGTGACGCCGATGCCGGCGGCCACCCAGATCTGCGGGCGGCCATCGTCGCGCTCGAAATCGAAGCAGCCGTAAGGCCCCTCTATGGTCACGGCCTGGCCCACCTTCAGGCTTTTCTGCAACCGCCGCGTGTAGTCGCCCAGCGCCTTGATCGAGAACTCCACGCGGCCCGTGCCGTCGTCGGCGCCCGACACCGTGAACGGATGCGCGCCTTCGCGCCGGTCCGCCGTCAGGAAGGCGAACTGCCCGGCGCGGTGATGCCAGTCGCCCTCCACCCTGCAGGTCAGCGACAGGATGTCGTCGGACAGCGCGTCGATGGCCAGCACCTGGCCCTTGTAGCGCCGCGAACGGCCGATCAGCCCGGCCAGCGCCATCAGCGCGCACACGCCGCCCACCGCCGTACAGGCGGCCAGCACCCAGCCGACCGGTTGGCTCCACCATGCCGCCGGCGCCAGCACCACGCCATGGAACGCCACCACCAGGAAAATCACGGCCGAGATCCGGTGCACCTGCCGCCAGATGTGATACGGAAAGCGGCGCCACAGCGTCAGCAGCACCAGCGCCACCAGTATCCACACCGCCCATTCGCCGATGTCCTTGGCCGAGCCGCGGAACATGTCCAGCAAGGCGGCCGTGCGCGGCGTCTTGGGCACGGGATCGAACATGGCCAGCAGCACCGGCTTGCCCACCTTGATGAGGTAGTGGGCCGCGGCCAGCGCCGTGGCCAGGATGCCGCTCCATTTGTGCAGCCGGTACATCTTGTCCAGCCCGCCCAGCCGCGTCTCCAGCCACATCGGCCGCACCGCCAGCAGCATGATCAGCGTCATCACCGCGTAAGCGGAAAGCCCGGTCAGCAGGATCAGCTGATCGCGCACGATCCAGACATTGAGTTCGGCGGGGGGCAGCGCGCTATAGGCGCCGGCCCACGCCAGCAAACAGACCAGCAGCACCGCAGCAAGGATGCGTCGCATAGTTCCATCGCTCCATTTGAAGGTCCGGGCGCCCGCCGACCGGCAAGGCGTCCCTATATCAATGGTAGCGCGGCGCGGCCGCCTGCCCGCCGGCCCGCGGGCAAGCGCTTGATTGCGGTCAAGCCGTTCAGTGCTGGCGACAGAATTCGATGAAGGCGTCCGGCTCCAGCGGCATGGAGATGCCGTAGCCCTGCGCCACGTCGCAGCCGAGTTCGCGCAGCAGCTGCAGGTCGCGCTCGTGCTCCACGCCTTCGGCCACCACGCGGCGGCCCAGCACGCGGCCCATTTCGATCGCGGCGGCCACCACCGCGCGCGAGGCCGGCTCGCGATGCATGTGCACGATGAAGTCGCGGTCTATCTTGAGCTCGGTGAACGGCATGGCCGAGAACAGCCGCATCGAGGCGATGCCGGCGCCGAAATCGTCCATCGCCAGCTCGAAGCCGCGCACCCGCAGCAGGTTCAGCACCGAGGACAGCGCCAGCCAGTCGGTGACCGGCTCGTCCTCGGTCAGCTCGACCTTGACCAGCCGCGCCGGCAGGCCGGCCTGCCCGACGCGCTGCTCCAGCAGCGCGGGCAGGTCGCGGGTGCACAGCGTGGACGCCGAGGCGTTGATCGCGATGGGCACCGCGATGTCCTGGGCATGCATGCGGCCGAGCACCTCGATGACGCGGTCGGTGACCCGGCTGAACAGCATGCGGTCCAGGCCCAGCCGGTGCGCGGCCGGCACGAAATCCACCGCCGGTATGGCGCCCAGTTCGGGATGCTCCCAGCGCGACAGCGCCTCGGCCGCCAGCACGCGGCCGGTGGACAGGCTCATCTGCGGCTGCAGCACCACGCTCATGCCCTGGCCGGTGATCAGCGCGTGCCCCAGCGCCACTTCCATCACGTCGCGGCGCACGGCATTCGGCTGCGGCGAGGCCGCGTCGTGTTCGTCGATGCTGCGCAGCGCGGTCTTCATGGCCTGTTGCAGGGCGCTGCGCGAAACCGGCTTGGACAGCGCCTGGGCCGACGGGCAGCCGGCCTGCAGCGCCAGACGCACGTGCGATTGCAGCAGCTCGTCGCTGAGGCTGCTGATCCAGATGATGGGAGGCATGCGCTTGAGGCGGCCGGCGTCGACCAGGCGGCGCAGCTCGTTGGGCAGGCGCGTGCCGTCGCCCTCGCCCACCACGATGTCGCTGATGACCACGTCGTAGAACTGGCGCGTCAGCGCGCCGACGGCCTCGGCGCTGCTGCCCAGCCCCGCCACCCGCCGAAAACCGAACGCCAGAAGCACGTTCTGCAGATAGGCGCGTTCGACGGGATGGTCTTCCACGAGAAGAATCCGTCGGGTCGCGCCGGCGTCGGTCTTAGGCATTGTCTACCGTCCTAGTCGAATAGGGCGGGCCCTTGCAGGCGGCCGCAGGAACACTGTAGCCGCAATGCTACGTTATCGGTGCAGGACCTGTCCTTATCGCTAACGGGTTAATGCCATAGCGTCGCCGATAGACGTAGAAATCGGCCCATCAGCCGGACGTAGGCAACCGGACGGCTGCGCGGTGCGATAATGGCGGTCTTTCCCGCATCTACGGCACGGAGCTTCCCTTGACCCGCATTGACGATCCCCTGCACGACCGCGAGGTCGGTACGGCCGACTCCACCCAGGACAATACGCGCACGGACGACACCCGCATCGGCGCCGTGCGGCCGCTGATCTCACCCGCCCTGCTGCAGGACGAACTGCCGGTATCGAGCGAAATCCAGATGCTGGTCGAACGCAGCCGCGCCGAAATCGCCGACGTGCTGCACGGCCGCGACGACCGCCTGGTGCTGGTGGTCGGCCCCTGCTCCATCCACGACCGCGACCAGGCCATGGAATACGCCGGCCGCCTGCGCGCCGCCGCCGAGCACTACCGCAAGGATCTGCTCATCGTCATGCGCGTCTACTTCGAGAAGCCGCGCACCACGGTGGGCTGGAAAGGCTACATCAACGACCCGCGCCTGGACGGCAGCTTCCGCATCAACGAAGGCCTGCGCCGCGCGCGCGAACTGCTGCTGGACATCAGCGGCCTGGGCCTGCCGATCGCCACCGAATTCCTGGACCTGCTCAGCCCGCAGTACATCGCCGACCTGATCTCCTGGGGCGCCATCGGCGCGCGCACCACCGAAAGCCCCAGCCACCGCCAGCTCGCCTCCGGCCTGAGCTGTCCGCTGGGCTTCAAGAACGGCACCGACGGCGGCGTGCAGATCGCCGCCGACGCCATGGTGGCCGCCAGCGCCAAGCACGCCTTCATGGGCATGACCAAAATGGGCATGGCCGCCATTTTCGAGACCCGCGGCAACCAGGACACCCACGTCATCCTGCGCGGCGGCAAACAGGGCCCGAACTACGACGCCGCCAGCGTCGACGCCAGCTGCGCCGCGCTGCGCGCCGCCGGCCAGCGCGAACAGGTCATGATCGACTGCTCGCACGCCAACTCCAACAAGTCGCACCTGCGCCAGGTCGACGTGGCGCGCGACATCGCGGCCCAGCTGGCCGCGGGCGACGCGCGCATCACCGGCGTCATGATCGAAAGCCACCTCGAAGAAGGCCGCCAGGACCTCAAGGCCGGCCAGCCGCTGCGCCACGGCGTCTCCATCACCGACGCCTGCCTGGGCTGGACCCAGACCGAGCCGGTGCTCGACATGCTGGCGCAGGCGGTGCGCCAGCGCCGCGCCCGGGCGTAAGAGGCGGCGTCACAGGCACGGTGTCTTCGATATGGAAAGCAGCTTCTCCGCCCCGCCCCTCCCCACCATCTTCCTGTACACGCAGGAGCAGCGCGGCAACCAATTGGTCGAGTCGCGGGTGATCGGCATGCTGTCCGACGTCTCCGGCTCGGACAAGCTCATCGTGGTGCAGGACCCGCATAGCGGCCTGCAGTTCATCTACCGCATCGACCACGAAAGCAGCAACCTCGACGCCGCCGCGCTCACCGACCAGGACGCCTCGCGCTTCGACGGCAGGCACACCATCCAGATCGACGCCATGTCCTACCGCCTGGGCACGGCCGAGAACGCGATGAAGCTGCTGCGCGGCAAGACCCAGTGGGTGCAGGACAAGGGCGCGGTGCTGTCCGTCCTGCTGCAGAATGCCGCGGCGCGCAAAACGCGCTTTTCCGCGTTGCGCATCACGCGCGACCGGCTGCGCCAGGTGCCCGCGGGCGTTCCGGTCGAGCGCCTGCCCGCCTGAAGCGGCGGTATCCACAGGTCCGGCGCTTATCCACAATTTCTGTGGATAAGAATGGCTCGCGCGCAAGGCTGATGGCCTTTCGGGCGATGCCGCAGGGGCTGCTCACTTTTTGACCACCCCTACCTGCGCCGGCTTGCCGATGCCGCAGTGCGGCGTTGATGATATTCTCCGCCGATAACAAGCCTCGGATGGAAGGAGCGGATAGCGTGTTAGCCCTTGGAGCGCCCCTCGTGCAAGCGCTGGCGCCATATTCGCCGTGACCATCGTCATCGTCGACGACCACCGGGACTGGCGCGATACCATCGCCGAGTTCATCGCCGACCTCGGCCTGGGCGGTCCCATCCTCACCGCCGGCTCGCTGGCCGAGCTGGACCGCCTGCTGCTCGACGTGACCCCGGGCATCCTGGTGCTGGACGCCATGCTGCCCGACGGCGACGCGCTGACCCGCGTATCGCACCTGCGCACCAGCTTTCCGTCCATGGGCATCATCATGCTCACCGGACGGCTGCTGAGCGAAGACAAGGTGTCCGGCCTGAGCCTGGGCGCCGACCACTACCTGACCAAACCCGTCAACCTGGCCGAGCTGGGCGCCACCCTGGTGGCGCTGGCCCGCCGCCTGCGCGTGGTGCCCGGCGACGGCGAGGCCCGGCCCGGCGGCTGGCGCTTCGATCCGGCGCGTCGCGTGCTGCTCTCGCCCGGGCAGGTGCGCGTGGACATCACCGACACCGAAAGCCGGCTGGTCGGCGCCCTGGTCCAGGCCGCCCCGCTGCCGCTGTCGCGCGCCCGCCTGATCGAGGCCCTGGGCGCCAGCGCAGCGGCCTACGACACCCACCGGCTCGATGCGCACGTGCACCGGCTGCGCCGCAAGCTGCGCGAACAAACCGGCGGCGACCTCGGCATCCGCACCGTCTACGGCGTGGGCTACGTCTGCACCGAACCCGTGCAGATCGTCGGCGGCGTCCAACCCTGAGAATCCCGACCATGCACTCCCCTATCCGTCCCCGCCGTTCCGTCCTGTACATGCCGGGGGCCAACGCCCGCGCGCTCGACAAGGCGCGCAGCCTGGACGCCGACGTCCTGATCCTGGACCTGGAAGACGCCGTCGCGCCCGACGCCAAGGCGCAGGCGCGCGAACAGGTCGCCGCCGCCCTGCGCGCCGGCGGCTACGGACGGCGCGAATGCGTGGTGCGCGTCAACGCGCTGGACACGCCCTGGGGCCGCGACGACGTGCGCGTCATCGCCCGCGCCGGCGCCGACGCCGTGCTGCTGCCCAAGGTGCAGTCGGCCGCGGAACTGGCGGCGCTGGCGCAGGCGCTGGACGAAGCCGGCGCGCCCGCCGGCCTGCCGCTATGGGCGATGGCGGAAACGCCGCTGGGCTTTCTGCGCCTCGACGCCATCGCCGGCGGCCATCCCCGGCTGGCCGCCATCGTGGTCGGCACCTCCGACCTGGTCAAGGACCTGCACGCCCGCCACACGCCGTCGCGCGAAGAAACCCTGCTGGCGCGCTCGCTGGCGGTGATGGCGGCGCGCGCCCACGGCCTGGCCGTGCTGGACGGCGTGCACCTGGACCTGCACGACGACACCGGCCTGGCCGCGGCCTGCAAGCAGGGGCGCGACCAGGGCTTCGACGGCAAGACGCTGATCCACCCGAAACAGATCGCGGCCGCCAACGCCGCGTTCGCGCCCACCGAGGACGAACTGGCCGGCGCGCGCCGGCGCCTGGAAGCCTGGCGCGCGGCGCAGGCTGCCGGCCAGGGCGTGGCCGTGGTCGACGGCGCGCTGGTGGAAAACCTGCACGCGCAGGAAGCGCTGCGCGTGCTGGCGCTGGCCGAGGCCATCGCGCGGGCTTAGGGCGCCTACCGGGGATCTGTACAATACCGACCCTTCCCCGGTCCCTCTTTGCGCCGCAGCCTGCGGCGGGAGCGCGGCCGCGCCAGCTCCTCCATGATCCGCTTCCAACAAGTTTCACTCGCCCGCGGCGTCAAGCCGCTGCTCGACCGCGCCGACCTGCTCCTGAACCCGGGCGACAAGATCGGCCTGATCGGCGCCAACGGCGCCGGCAAGTCCAGCCTGTTCGGGCTGCTGCGCGGCACGCTGCACGCGGACCAGGGCGACCTGGATTTCCCGGCGAATTGGCGCATGGCGCACGTGGCGCAGGAGACGCCCGCGCTGGACCGTCCCGCCATCGAATACGCGATCGACGGCGACGTCACGCTGCGCCGCCTGGAAGCCGAGCTGGCGGCCCTGGAGGCCGAGCCCGAAAGCGCCGAGAACGGCCTGCGCATGGCCGACATCTACGCCGCGCTGGCCGACGCCGACGCCTACACCGTGCATTCGCGCGCCGAACAGCTGCTGACCGGCCTGGGCTTCACCCAGGCGCAGATGCATCTGCCGCTGACCAGCTTCTCCGGCGGCTGGCGCATGCGCCTGAACCTGGCGCAGGCGCTGATGTGCCCGTCCGACCTGCTGCTGCTGGACGAGCCCACCAACCACCTGGACCTGGACGCCATCATCTGGCTGGAGGACTGGCTCAAGCGCTATCCCGGCACGCTGATCGTGATCTCGCACGACCGCGATTTCCTGGACGGCGTGGTCAACGTCATCGTCCATATCGACGAACGCAAGCTCAAGCGCTACTCCGGCAATTATTCGTCTTTCGAACGCCAGCGCGCCGCCCAGCTCGAACTGGCGCAGGGCATGATGGAGAAGCAGATGCGCCAGCGCGCGCACCTGCAATCCTTCATCGACCGCTTCAAGGCGCAGGCCAGCAAGGCGCGCCAGGCGCAAAGCCGCATCAAGGCGCTGGCGCGCATGGAGGAAGTGGCGCCGCTGCGCGCGGCCGCCGAGTTCTCGTTCGAGTTCCGCGAGCCGCTGCGCGCGCCCAATCCGCTGCTGACCATGGACCGGGTCAGCGCCGGCTACCGCAGCATCGACGAGGACACGCAGGCCGCCTCCGACAAGATCATCGTCTCGGGCATCAATTTCTCGCTGCAGGCGGGCCAGCGCATCGGCCTGTTGGGCATCAACGGCGCCGGCAAGTCGACCTTCATCAAGACCATCGCCGGCGAGCTGGATACGCTGGCCGGCGACACGCAGTTCAACAAGGGCCTGTCGATCGGCTATTTCGCCCAGCACCAGGTGGAGATGCTGCGCCACGACGAATCGCCGCTGTGGCACATGACCAAGGCCGCGCCCAACGTGCGCGAGCAGGAGCTGCGCAACTTCCTGGGCAGCTTCAATTTCAACGGCGCCATGGCCACCAGTTCCATCGCGCCGTTCTCCGGCGGCGAAAAGGCGCGGCTGGCGCTGGCGCTCATCGTGTGGCAGCGCCCCAACCTGCTGCTCCTGGACGAGCCCACCAACCACCTGGACCTGGAAACCCGCGAGGCGCTGACCTCGGCGCTGGCGCAGTTCGAAGGCACGCTGGTGCTGGTGTCGCACGACCGCCACCTGCTGCGCGCCACCACCGACCAGTTCATCATCGTGGCCGACGGCAAGGTCAGCCCCTTCGACGGCGACCTGGACGACTACAAGAACTGGCTGTACCAGACCAAGCTGGGCGCCAAGGCCGCGTAAGCCGTCCCCGGGCCGGTCAGGCCAGCGCCGTGGGATACGGGCTGGTGTCGATGTGTTCCAGCATGCCGTAGGCCAGGCGCTCCATCAGCCGGGCGCGCACGCCGGCGTGGGCCGGGTCGTCCCACAGATTGCGCGTTTCATGCGGGTCCCGCGCCAGGTCGTACAGCTCGCCCCAGCGCGCGCCGTCGTACACCGTGGCGCGAAAGCCCTCGGCCAGCAGCGTGCGGCAGCGGATGCGGCTGTCGAAGCCCAGGATCACGCGCTGGCCTTCCTCTTCGATCATCAGCGCGTCGCGCAACGCCGTCTCGCGCCCCGCGATCAGGCCCGCCATATCGCGGCCCTGGATGCCGTTATAGGGCTGCACGCCGGCGCGCGCCAACACCGTGGGCGCCACGTCGATGGTGCTGAGCAAGGCTACGCTGGCCGCGCCCGGGCGGCCGGCCGAGGCCGGATCGCGCCAGATGAACGGCACCCGCGTCAGGCCGCGGTAGTGGATCGGCCCCTTCAGCATCAGCTGGTGGTCGCCGAGGTAGTCGCCGTGGTCGCTGGTGAAGATCACCACCGTGTTGGAGGCCAGGCCCAGCGCGTCCAGCTCCGCCAGCACGCGGCCGATCTGGTTGTCGATATTGGCGATGGACCCGTAGTTCAGCGCCAGGGCCTCGCGCGCCTCGCGCTCGTTGCAGGCGAAGATCGCCGGCGTGTGCCTGATCGCCGTGCCGGCGTCGCGCTGGGCGCGCAGCCAGGCCACGTGGGGAGGCGGCGGCTCGGCCGAATGGAAGGACGCCGGCAGCTCCATGTCCTCGGGCCGGTACATGTCCCAGAACCGGCCGGGCGGCGTGAACGGATGGTGCGGGTCCGGAAACGAACACTGCATGAAGAACGGCCGCCCCTGCGCCGCGTAGCCGCGCAGCGCCTCGATGCTGCGGTCGGCGATGTAGGCGGTGGGATACAGCGCTTCCGGCACGCGCGTGCGCCAGGCCTGGCGGATCTGCGTGAGCGCGTATTCCGGCGCGGGCGTGGCCTGTGCCGGGCCGATCATGGCTTCCACCTCGGGATACTCGCGGCGCAGCCAGCGGCGGTAATGGCCGTGCACGTCGTCGCTATGGTCGTCGACCAGGTCCACCTGCTCGAAGCCGTAGTACGGCAGGCTCAGGTCGTGGTCGTCGCGCTCCAGCCACAGCTTGCGCAGCTCCTGGTCGTAGCGCCCGGCGTCGGGCGTCACGGCCTCGTGCGGCAGCCGGTCTTCGGCCCGCACCGGCCAGGAAGGCGCGATGTCGGTCATGTTCTGCAGGTGCACCTTGCCGACCAGCGAGGTGCCGTAGCCGGCCTGGCGCATGGCTTCGACGAAGGTGCGGCTGCGCAGCGACAGCGCGATGCCGTTGTGGCGCGCGCCGTGCGCGGAAGGGTAGCGCCCCGTCATCAGGCTGGCCCGGTTGGGCATGCAGATGGGCGTGGCCACGTGCATGTTGTCGGCGCGCCAGCCGCCGGCGGCCAGCCGGTCCAGGTTGGGCGTGCGGACCACGCGGTTGCCATAGGCGCCGACATGGTCGGCGCGATGCTGGTCGGTGATGAACAGCAGGAAGTTCACGGGCTGGGCGGCCGGGGTCATTGCTTCGCTCCGGACTGTTCCACCGCGGCGCGCCAGGCCGGCATGTCGCGCGCGACCATGTCGCCGAACGCCTGCGGCGTCATGTAGATGGGCACCATGCCCAGCGGCTGCAGCGCCTGGGCGAAGGAAGCGTCGGTCAGCACGGCCCGCAGGTCCTCGCTCAGCCGCGACAGCACGGCCTGCGGCGTGCCCGCGGGCGCGAACAGGCCGATCCACGAACGCACCCCGACGTTGGCGGCCACGTCGGAGAACAGCGGCACGTCCGGCAGCGCGGCGTATTTCTCGGTATTGGCCACGCCCAGCACCTTGACGCGGCCCGACGCCAGGAACGGAATGGCCGGGGCGATCCCGCCTATCATCAGCGGCACGTGCCCGGCCACCAGGTCGGCCATGGCGGGCGCGGCGCCCTTGTACGGCGCATGCACCACTTCCAGGCCCGCGGCCCGCTTGAGCTGTTCCATGGCGAGCTGGTGCACCGTGCCCAGCCCGGGCGAGCCGTAGGTGTACTTGCCCGGGTTCTGCTTGAGCAGGCTGACGGCCTCGGCCAGCGTGGACGCCGGAAAGTCGGCGTTGGCCAGCAGCACCACCACGTTGTCCGCCACCAGCCCGACCGGCGCGAAGTCGCGCAACGGGTCGTACGGCAACTTGTCGTACAGCGCGCTGTTGATGCCGTGGGTGTTGGTGGTGCCCATCAGGAGCGTATAGCCGTCCGGCGCGGCCCGCGCCACCTGGCCGGCGGCGATATTGCCGCCCGCGCCCGGCTTGTTCTCCACCACCAGCGTGTAGCCGCGCGGCTCCAGGCGCTGCGCGAGCTGGCGCGTCAGCACGTCCACCGCGCCGCCCGGCGCGAACGGCACCACGATCTGCACCGGCCGCGCCGGATACGCCTCGGCCGCGGCGCCGGGCGCCGCCATGCCGCAGGCCCAGCCCGCCGCCAGGGCCATCCACAACCTTTTCATTGCTGTCTCCATCCCGGCGCCCTGTCCCGGCGCCTGATCTATCGAGCGGCAAGTATGCCCAGCCGCCTCGGGCGCTGTGAAATGAAATAAACTGAACTATTCATAACCGCAAGGATATGTTCGGCCATGACCAAGCGAGCCGGCACCCACCTCAAGCGGCGCCACGCCGAACTGCTGGTCGCGCTGGACGACGAGCGGCATCTCGGGCGCGCCGCCGAGCGCATGCACATGTCGCAGCCCGCCGCCTCCAAGGCCCTGGCCCAGCTGGAAGAACAGGTGGGCTACGCCCTGTTCGAACGCGGAACCCAGGGCAGCCACCCCACCCATGCCGGAATGGTTATGGTGCGCCACGCCCGCTACAGCCTGGGCGCGGCCGACCGGGTCGCCGCCGAACTGCAGGCGGCCGAAGAGCGCGGCGCCAGCCTGCTGCGCCTGGGCACCCTGCCCTCGGCCGCGCCCAGGCTCGCGCCGCAGCTGGTCGTGCACCTCATGCCGCAGGTCGAGCGGCTGGAGATCAAGCTGGTCGAGGGCGCGCTCAACGAATTGCTGGAAAAGCTGGCCCGCGACGAACTCGATATCGTGCTGGGACGCCTGGCCAGCCGCATGCTGCCGCCGGACTGCGATGTCATCCGCCTGTACGAGGAACCCATCGTGGTCGTCGCGCGCCCCGACCATCCTCTGGCCGGCCGCGACACCCTGGAAACCGGGGAACTGGCGCGCTGGCCGTGGGTGCTGCCGCTGGAGGACACGTTGATGCGCGAGCGGCTGGAAGAGGCTTTTCTGCGCGCCGGCGTGCGCGCGCCGGCGTCCAGCCTGCAGTCCAACTCACTGCTGGCGACGCTTGCGCTGCTGGCGCAGCACGACTGGCTGGCGGCGTTGCCCCGGGCGATCGCGCGCTATTGCGAACGGCAAGGCGGCGTCGCCATCCTGCCGCTGCGGCTGGAGGCGAACTTCGGCGACATCGGCGCCGTGATCAACCGCAACTCGGCCGGCGCGCCCGCGGTGCAGGCGGCCCTGGCGTGGCTGCGCGGCCAGGCCGCGGACGGATCTCAGCCGGCCCGGTAGCCCAGCAGCGCGCTGGCGGCCTCGGCCTCGCGCCGCAGCGCTTGGGCGATGGGCCCGTCCGGCGATGGATCGAACCCCCCGGTGGCGCCCAGCGCGGTCAGCGCCGCGCACGGCCGGCCGTCATGATTGAGCAGCGGCGCGGACACGGCGCTGATGCCCTTGAGGTTGGTGTCGCGCACCGTGGCGCAGCCCTGTTCCAGCACCTCGCGGCGCAGACGGCCGATCGGATCGGCGGGGTCGAGCTGCGCGCGCAGCTCGGCCGGGGCGCGCGCCAATTCCGCCTCCGCCAGGGCGCGCACCCGCGCGTCGTCCTGCAGGGACAGGAACACCCGGCCCGTGGCGGACCACAGCATCGACAGCACCGAGCCCATGCGCACGTTCACCGTGACCGGCAGGCCCGGCTCTTCGAAGCGCACGATGGTCGGCCCCTTGTTGCCCATGACCGCGATGAAGCAGGTCACCTCCAGCCCTTCGCGCAGCCGGATCAGCCCGGGTTCGGCCAGGCGGATGGGATCGGCCTGGCGCAGGGCCGCCAGGCCCAGCAGCATCGCTTCCAGGCCCAGGAAATACTGCTGGCTGGCGGCGTCCTGCGCCACCAGGCCCGCTTCCATCAGGCTCACCAGATAGCGGTGCACCTTGGCCGGGCTTTCCTCCAGGCGCGTGGCCAGCAGCGTCAGGCTGGCGCGCCCGCCCAGGCGGCCCAGCTCCTTCAACACCGCCATGCCGGTTTCGGCGGCCTGCACGCGCTGGCGCCGCTGGCGCGGCCGCGGCGCGTCGGCGGACGGGACGGAATTGGGGCTGGATTCGGAAGTCTGACTCATGGCGGCGCGAGGGATAGGCCGTCAGCCGGCGGCTGACCTGCCCGGAGATTACCCCAATTGAAAATTTACGCTATGCGTATATGATTTACGCAATTGTAATCCGGAGTGATCGTCATGGCCCAGCCCTCCCCGCAATCGCCTTCGCCCGCCGGCAACGCCGGCGGCTGTCCCGTCGACCACGCCGCCCTGGCCGCGGCCCGGGGCTGTCCCGTCAGCCCGCGGGCGGCCGAGTTCGACCCCTTCGGCGACGGCTACCAGCAGGACCCGCCCGAATACGTGCGCTGGGCGCGCGAACAGGAACCGGTGTTCTACAGCCCCAAGCTGGGTTATTGGGTGGTCACGCGCTACGACGACATCAAGGCCGTGTTCCGCGACAACCACACCTTCAGCCCGTCCATCGCGCTGGAAAAAATCACCCCCACCGGCCCCGAGGCCAACGCCGTGCTGGAAAGCTACGGCTACGCCATGAACCGCACCCTGGTCAACGAAGACGAGCCGGCCCACATGGCGCGCCGGCGCGCGCTGATGGACCCGTTCACGCCCGAGGCCCTCAAGCACCATGAGCCCATGGTGCGCCGGCTCACCCGCGAATACGTGGACCGCTTCATCGACGACGGCCGCGCCGACCTGGTCGACCAGATGCTGTGGGAAGTGCCGCTGACGGTCGCCCTGCACTTCCTGGGCGTGCCCGAGGAAGACATGGACCGGCTGCGCGAATATTCCATCGCGCACACCGTCAACACCTGGGGCCGGCCCAGGCCCGAAGAACAGGTCGCCGTGGCCCATGCCGTGGGCAATTTCTGGCAACTGGCGGGCAAGATCCTGGACAAGATGCGCCAGGACCCCGACGCCCCGGGCTGGATGCAGTACGGCATCCGCAAGCAGCGCGAATTCCCCGACGTGGTCACCGACTCCTATCTGCATTCGATGATGATGGCCGGCATCGTCGCCGCGCACGAGACCACCGCCAACGCCTCGGCCAACGCCATCAAGCTCCTGCTGCAGCACCCCGAGGCCTGGCGCGAGCTGTGCGAAGACCCGGGCCTGCTGCCCAACGCGGTCGAGGAATGCCTGCGCCACAACGGCTCGGTCGCCGCGTGGCGGCGCCTGGCCACGCGCGACACCGAGATCGCCGGCGTCGCGATCCCCGCCGGCGCCAAGCTGCTGATCGTGTCGTCCTCGGCCAACCACGACGAGCGCCATTTCGCCGACGCCGACTTTTTCGACATCCGCCGCGAGAACGCCAGCGACCAGTTGACCTTCGGCTACGGCGCGCACCAGTGCATGGGCAAGAACCTGGCGCGCATGGAGATGCAGATCTTCCTGGAAGAGCTGACCCGCCGGCTGCCGCACCTGCGCCTGGCCGAGCAGCGCTTCACCTATGTGCCCAACACCTCGTTCCGCGGCCCCGAACACCTGTGGGTGGAATGGGACCCGGCCGCCAATCCCGAACGCCGCGTTCCCTCGCTGCTGGCCCGCAGCCAGCCGGTGCGCATCGGCGAACCCTCGACCCACGCCATCAGCCGCAAGCTGGTGGTGACCTCGGTCGCCGCCGCGGCCGACGGCGTCGCGCGCATCCGCATGGCCTCGCCCGACGGCAAGCCGCTGCCGCGCTGGACGCCCGGCTCCCACATCGACATCGAATGCGGCGACACCGGGCTGTCGCGCCAATACTCGCTTTGCGGCGACCCGGCCGACAGCGGCGCGCTGGAGATCGCGGTGCTGCGCGAGGCCGATGGCCGCGGCGGCTCGGCCTGGGTGCATGAACACCTGCGCCCCGGAAGCAGCGTGCGGGTGCGCGGGCCGCGCAATCATTTCCGGATGGACGAAAGCGCCGCGCGCCTGATCCTCATCGCCGGCGGCATCGGCATCACGCCCATCAGCGCCATGGCGCGCCGCGCGCGCGAACTGGGCCTGGACTACCAGCTGCACTACAGCGGCCGCAGCCGCCGCTGCATGGCGCTGCTGGACGAACTGGCCGGGCTGCACGGCGAGCGCCTGCACCTGCACATCGGCGACGAAGGCGGCCGCAACGATTTCGCCGCCCTGCTCGCCCGGCCGGACGCCGGCGCCCAGATCTACGCCTGCGGTCCCGAGCGCATGCTGAGCGCGCTGCAGCAGGCCTGCGCGCACTGGCCCGAGGACGCCTTGCGCGTGGAGCATTTCCATTCCAGCCTGGCCACGCTGGACCCGTCGCGCGAACACGCGTTCGAGGCGGAACTGAAGGACTCCGGCATCGTGGTGCAGGTGCCGGCCGGCCAGACCCTGCTGGCGGCATTGCGCGGCGCCAACATCGACGTGCAGAGCGATTGCGAGGAAGGGCTTTGCGGGTCTTGCGAGGTGCGCGTGCTGGACGGCGCCATCGACCATCGCGACGTGGTGCTCACGCGCGCCGAACGCGAGGCCGGCCAGCGCATGATGGCCTGCTGCTCGCGCGCCCGCGAAGGCCGCATCGTGCTGGAGCTGTAGCGCGCGCCGCGCCGCAATGGCCGGCGCCGCGCATTCGCCTGAAACGGGCCTGAACGCGTTACAATCCATGCCCCGCTCATCACGACGTCCCGCAACACGCGGGACGCGTTTTTTTGTCGCCGGGCCTTCCCAAGCATGCCGATCAAAGACCAATTATTTCTCGCCAGCCAGTACCTCGCGCCCCACCACCTGGTGTCGCGCCTTTTCGGTCTGGCCGCCGACTGCCGGGAACCCGCGGTCAAGAACTGGATGATCTCGCGTTTCGTGCGCCGCTACGGCGTGGACATGCGCGAGGCCCTGCAGGAAGATCCGCTGGCCTACGATTGCTTCAATGATTTCTTCACCCGCGCGCTCAAAGAAGGCGCGCGCCCCTGCGACGACGAGCCGGGTTCGGTGGTCTGCCCCGCCGACGGCGCCATCAGCCAGATGGGCGCCATCGAGCACGGCCGCATCTTCCAGGCCAAGGGCCATTCCTACGGCCTGGCCGAGCTGCTGGGCGGCGACGCCGAACGCGCCGCGCCGTTCCAGGGCGGCGAATTCGCCACCGTCTACCTCTCGCCCAAGGACTATCACCGCGTGCACATGCCGGTCGCCGGCACGCTGCGCGAAATGATCCACGTCCCGGGCCGCCTGTTCTCGGTCAACCCGCTGACGGCGCGCAACGTGCCGCGCCTGTT
Source organism: Achromobacter sp. MUI-25009338 (assembly GCF_057359325.1). Classification (NCBI taxonomy): domain Bacteria; kingdom Pseudomonadati; phylum Pseudomonadota; class Betaproteobacteria; order Burkholderiales; family Alcaligenaceae; genus Achromobacter; species Achromobacter sp. MUI-25009338. The sequence continues at coordinate 2,857,385 of NZ_CM170627.1, read as the reverse complement.
CGCGCGCAACGAGCGAGTGGTCTGCATCTTCGACACCGAATACGGGCCGATGGCGCTGGTGCTGGTGGGCGCGATGATCGTGGCCTCCATCGAAACCGTGTGGGCCGGGCTGGTCACGCCGCACAAGCGCCGCGTGCGCGCCGTGCGCTACGACGACGCCGCGCGCGCGCCCATCCATCTGGCCAAGGGCGCCGAAATGGGCCGCTTCAAGCTGGGTTCGACCGCCATCGTGCTGTTCGGGCCGGGCAAGATCCGCTGGGCCGACACGCCCGCGGTGCTGGGCCCCGTGCGCATGGGCGAACTGATGGCGCTGCCGGCCTGAAGCCGGCAGGGCTTGTTCTCCAAAATCGAATCTGGATGTCGGGATTTATTCGCTTTATGCGATGAATCCGCGTTGCTAGATTACGGGCTTTTGCGGGCCCGCCATGACATCCATCCTTCCGTCCGTCACCGTTCCCGGCAGCAGCCCCGCCGAGGCCTCGCGGCCGCTGCCGCGCGCGCTGCAACGCATGCTGTCGCTGGATGATTTCGAGGCCGCCGCGCGCCGCCGCCTGCCGCGCCCGATCTTCGGCTACATCGCCGGCGCGGCCGAAGACAACCAGTCGCTGCGCAGCAACCGCGAGGCCTTCAGACGCTACGCGTTCGCGCCCCGCGTCCTGGTGGACGTGTCGCGCCGCAGCCAGCAGACCGAACTGTTCGGACGCCGCTACGCCTCGCCCTTCGGCATCGCGCCGATGGGCATCAGCGCGCTGTCGACCTACCGCGGCGACATCGTGCTGGCCCGCGCCGCCCGCGCGCAAGGCATCCCGGCCATCCTCAGCGGGACTTCGCTGATTCCGCTGGAAGACGTGATCCGCGAAGCGCCCGGCACCTGGTTCCAGGCCTATCTGCCGGGCGATCCGCAGCGCATTGACGCGCTGGTCGAACGCGCGCGCCGCGCCGGTTTCGAAACCCTGGTGCTGACGGTGGACATCCCGGTGTCGGCCAATCGCGAGAACAACGTGCGCACCGGCTTTTCCACGCCGCTCAAGCCCAGCCTGCGGCTGGCCTGGGACGGCGTCACGCGCCCGCGCTGGCTGGCCGGCACCTTTCTGCGCACGCTGCTCAAGCACGGCATGCCGCATTTCGAGAATTCCTTCGCCACGCGCGGCGCGCCCATCGTCTCGGCCTCGGTGCTGCGCGACTTCAGCGCGCGCGACCACCTGAACTGGGAACACGTGGCCCGCATCCGCCGGCAATGGCCCGGCGCGCTGATCATCAAGGGCATCCTGCACCCGCAGGACGCGGCGCTGGCCCGCAGCCACGGCGCCGACGGCGTCATCGTCTCGAACCACGGCGGCCGCCAGCTCGACGGCGCGATCTCGCCGCTGCGCGCGCTGCCCGGCGTGGTCGCGGCCGCCGGCGACATGACGGTGATGATGGACAGCGGCATTCGCCGCGGCAGCGACGTGCTCAAGGCCCTGGCGCTGGGCGCGCGCCACGTGTTCGTGGGCCGCCCCTTCAACTATGCGGCGGCGGTCGGCGGCGAGGCCGGCGTGGCGCACGCCATCGGCCTGCTGCGCGCCGAGATCGACCGCAACATGGCCATGCTGGGAATCAATACCTTGCGCGAAATGGACGCAGGCCTGCTGGCCCGCGAGAGCCTGGCAGATTAAGGCAGATTCGTATCAGCGGCGCTCCGGCCCCGGCATAGAATGGCGGTTCTTTTGCCATGCGCGCCCCGGGCGCGCCCGCGCCGCCGATGTCGCTACGCCAATCCACGTTTTTCCTGCGTTTCCTGACCCTGGGCGCGCTGGCCCACGTCTATGTGGGCGCACGCCTGATCCCCGACGCCCTGCTGGGCGGCGCCGGCTCGGCGGCGGCCATACTGTTGCTGGCGCTGTCCTGCATCCTGATTCCGCTGGGCATGCTGGCCCGCTCCTCGATGCACGCGCCCTGGGGCGACCGCAACGCCTGGGTCGGGCTCCTCGCCATGGGGCTGTTCTCGTCGCTGTTCGTGCTGACGGTGATACGCGACGCGCTGTTGCTGCTGGGCTGGCTGGCCACGCTGCCGCTGGACGTCTCGCCGCCCTGGCGCGCGCTGCGCCAGTTCAGCGCCTGGGCGGTCGCGCTGCTGGCGCTGTGCGGCACGCTGGTGGGCCTGGTCAACGCGCGGCGGCGCGCCCGCATCGTCGACGTGGACGTGCCGATTTCGAACCTGCCGCCCGACCTGGACGGCTTCACCATCGTGCAGATCAGCGACATCCACGTCGGTCCCACCATCAAGCGGAACTACGTCCGCGCCATCGTCGACGCCGTCAACGGGCTGCTGCCCGACATGGTCGCCATCACCGGCGACGTGGTCGACGGCAGCGTGGAGCAGCTGGCCGATCACACCCGCCCGCTGGGCGAATTGCGCGCGCCCTACGGCGTCTACCTGGTCACCGGCAACCACGAATACTATTCGGGCGTCACGCCCTGGGTGGCGGAGTTCCGCCGCCTGGGCCTGCGCGTGCTGATGAACGAGCATGCGGTGATCCATCCCCTGGGCCTGCCGATGGTGGTGGCCGGCGTCACCGACTACGGCGCCGGCGCCTACGATCCCCGGCACGGCAGCAGTCCCGCCGGCGCGCTGGCCGGCGCGCCGGCCGACGCCCGTCCCCGCATCCTGCTGGCCCATCAGCCGCGCAGCGCCGCCGCGGCCGAAGCGCTGGGCTTCAACCTTCAGCTCTCCGGCCACACGCATGGCGGCCAGTTCTTTCCTTGGGGATACTTCGTGCGCTTCCAGCAGCCCTACACCGCCGGGCTGCACCGCCTGGGCAATATGTGGGTCTACGTCAGCCGCGGCACCGGCTATTGGGGCCCGCCCAAGCGCCTGGGCGCGCCCTCCGAGATCACGCGGCTGCGGCTGCGCTCGTGTTGATCGCCTCAGGCGTTGTCCGGCAGCGGCCCGCGCTCCAGGTAGCTGGTCAGGGCGATATCGCTGGTGGTGTTGGTGATGCCCTCGATCTGGTGGATGCGCGCCAGCAACAGCTCCAGCGCCTGGGTGTCGCGCACCCGCACCTTCAGCAGCATCGCGCTCTTGCCGGTGATGGTGTGGATCTCTTCCACCTCGTTCAGTTCTGCCAGCCCCAGCACCTGCTGCGTAATGGTCCAGTTGGCCGTGTCCACGTGCACGAAGGCCAGCAGCGGGCGCCCGATGCGCGCGCCGTCCAGCCGGGCGGCGATGCCCTTGATCAGCCCGTCGCGCTTGAGGCGCTTGACCCGCTCGTGCACCGCCGGGGCGGAAAGGTTCAGCATCTTGCCCAGCTCCGCATAGCTGGGCGTGGCGTCGGCCGCCAGCAGCGTTAACAGTTTTCGGTCGCGGTCGTCTAGGTCTGACATTGGAATCGTGTTCTGCCGAACGGCATTCGAACTTTTATGGAATAAGGGAATATAGGAGTTAACCCTTATTTTATTCCAATAAAATCCCGGGATGCCGAATCGTGACACCCCCAGCAGTTCGCTGTCCAAATCCCCAGTTTCTTCCGTCCCCGCGCTGATGTTCGCCGTCAGCGTGGTGGGTTCCAACGGCCTGGCGCTCAGCCCCATTCTGAGCGACGTGGCGCGTTCGTTCTCGACCTCGGCGCTGACCATCAGCACCGCCATCTCGGCCTACGGCGCGGCCACGGCGGCCAGCGCCTTCCTGCTGGCCGCGCGCATCGACCGCATCGGCATCCGGCGCGCGCTGCTGTGCGCCATGGCCGTGCTGATCGCCGCATTGGTCCTGTCCGCGGCCGCGCCGCACTGGATCGTGCTGACGCTGGCCCAGGCCCTGGCCGGCGGCGCGGCCGGCGTGATCCTGCCGGCCGCCTACGGCTCGGCCTCCTTGATCGCCCCGCCGGGACAGGAAGCGCGCACGCTGGGGCGCGTGATCGCCGGCTGGTCGGTGTCGCTGGTGGCCGGCGTGCCGCTGTCGGCCCTGATTTCCGACGCGGTGGGCTGGCGCGCCACCTACGCCACGCTGGCGCTGTGCGCCGCGGTCGCCGTGCTGGGCCTGCGCCGCCTGCCCGAGCGCCGCGCGGCCAACCCCGCTGCGCTGCGCCTGTCGCGCCTGTTGGCGCCGCTGTCCTACCGCGACGTGCCGGCCCTGCTGCTGGGCTGCCTGGCGTTCTCCGCCGCCTTCTACGGCGTCTACGCGTTCCTGGCCGATCACGTGCGCGCGCTGCTGGCGCTATCGGCCGGACAGGTGGGCTTTATCGCGTTCGCGTATGGCGCGGGCTTTCTGCTGGCCGGCGTGACGGGCGCGCCGCTGATCGAACGCGCCGGCCCGCGCCGCGCGCTGCCGCTGGCGCTGGGCGTGATCGCCATGGTCTACCTGGGCCTGCTGCCGGCGGCCCATTCGCTGGCCGCGGTGCTCGCCGTCGCCGTGCTGTGGGGCGCCGCCTCGCAGCTCAGCCTCAACCTGCTGGTGCTGCTGCTATCGCGCGCCCGCCCCGAGGAACGCGGCGCGGTGCTGGGCCTGAACACCTGCACCACCTACCTGGGTTCCAGCCTGGGCACCGCCATCGCCGGCACCATCTATACCCACGCCGGCTTCGAGGCGCTGGGACTGGCAGCCGCCGCCGCCCTGGCCTGCGCGGCCGCGGGCCTGCACTGGCGCCTGAACCGCGGGCGCGCCGCGCGCGGACGGGCCGCCGCCTGACCGGCGGGGAGGCGCTTCGGGGATTCAGATGCGGTATTGCACCGCGCAATCGCGGCCGGCGCGCTTGGCCTGGTAAAGCGCGAAATCGGCCCGGCGCAGCACGTCCGAGGCATTCGCGTCGTCGGGCGAAAACCGCGCAATGCCGCCGCTGACCGACAGCGTCACCGCTTCGCCGTCGATCTCGGCCGGGTTCTGGCGCAGGCTGGCGCGCAGCCGCGCGTAGACCGCCTGCGCCACGTCCACGTCCGCGCCGGCCAGCAGCACCAGGAATTCCTCTCCGCCCAGCCGGCCGATGGAATCGCATTCCCGCACGCAGGCGCGCAGCTGATCGCAGAAATGGCGCAGCGCGGCGTCGCCGCCCAGGTGCCCGTAGCGGTCATTGACCTGCTTGAAATAGTCCATGTCCAGCATCAGCACCGTATTCGGCCCGTCTTCGCCATGCCGGGCTTCGGCCTGCCGGTCTTCCACGCGCTTGAGGATCTCGGCCCGGTTCCAGCAATCGGTCAGGCTGTCGACCCGCGCCATGCGGGCCAGCGCGGCCTCGGTGCGCCGGCTGTCGGTGACGTCCATGCCGATATTGATCACCCTGCCGTCGGGCAGGCGGATGTTCGACCACAACACCGACAGGCGCTCGCCGTTGCGCGCCAGCGGATGCCATTCGCGAAACGAGCGGCTGGGCTGCGGGCCGACGGTGTCGATGACCCGCTGGCGCAGCTGCGGATCGGGATAGAACAGCGCCAGCGGCTCGCTGGCGGCCATGATCTCGGCGCTCGACCAGCCGAAACGCCGTTCGCAGGCTTCGTTCCACAGCGTGCAGCGGCCGTCCGGCCCGAAAGCGTTGATCAGCACCGGCGCCGTCTGGAACAGGGCCTCGTACTGGGCCACCACCTCGCGCAGGCGCTGCAGTTCCTGCCCGCACTCCGTCGCATCCAGCCCGGCCGGCGATCCTGGGGCCAGCGTCTGGACGCTGGCCGCGACGATATTGAACGGAGTACTGAGCATGGCTCTGCGATCGGTGGATGGCGGCGGCCGGCCAGGCCGGCGGATAAGCCGGACCGGCTACGCGGCATCGACGGCGCCGTCGTGCCTGGCTGGGATATGTCCGAGCCAGTATACGTTCGATATCCGCCGGCGACTGCCAAGAATCGTCAACGCCCGCCCGGGGAATTCCCTACCAGGGAAAGTCGATCAGATCGCCGTACAGGCTGCGCAGCTTGGCCTTGACCTCGGGCGACTGCTGATAGATGGAGATGAAGCGCAGCAGCCGCGGATCCTGCGCCCCCGCGGGCGTGGCGACCCAGCGGATGGCGTAGCGGCGCACGTTGACGGGGTCGGTGTTGTCGAACGCCAGCCCGTCCTTTTCGTCTATGCCCGCCTGCTTGGCGAAAGTGGTGTACGTGACCGACGCGGTCACGTCGTCGAAGGTGCGCGCCGACTGCGAACCCTCGATCTGTACGAACTTCAGCCGCCTGGGATTGTCGGTCACGTCTTCCAGCGCCGCCCGGTGGGCCACGCCGGGCTTGAGCTTGATCAGGCCCATGGACTCCAGCAGCAACAGGGCCCGCCCGGTGTTGACCGGATCGTTGGGCACCGCGATGGTCGCGCGTTCGGGCACCGCATCGCCCTTTTTCAGCTTCTTGGAGAACAGCCCGATCGTGGTGGAATAGCCATAGGCCACCGGCACCAGGTTGGCGCCGCGGCGCTGGTTGAACAATTGCAGAAACGGTTCGTGCTGGAAGAAATTGGCGTCCACCGAACCGTCGGCCACCGCGATGTTGGGCAGCACCCAGTCGTTGAATTCCACCAGCTCCACGTTCAGCCCTTCGCGCCTGGCCTGCTCGATGGCCAGTTCGGTGGCCACGTTGGCCACGCTGGGGATCACGCCGATGCGCAGCGGCTTGTCCTGCGCCGTGGCGGCGCCCGCCGCGGCCAGAGCCAGCACGGCCGCGGCCGCGCCGCGCGTCAAAGTCGAAATCAGTCGTTGCAGCAGCATGAAAACCTTCCAGGAAGAAAACCGGCGCAGGCGCTATTGTGCAGCAGGCGCCGGCCGCGGCCGGCAAAGGCCTTGGTCATGCAATGGCAATCCAACGACCGGCCAGGAGCGCTAAGATGGCAGCAGTACGACCTCGGGAGAACCGCATGAGCGCCGTATTGACATCCCACCGCGACATGGTCGAAGACCAGCTGGGCGCGCACAACTACCATCCGCTGGACGTCGTGATCGCGCGCGGCAGCGGCGTCTGGCTCTACGACGTGGACGGCCGCCGCTACCTCGACTGCCTGTCGGCCTATTCGGCCGTCAACCAGGGCCACTGCCACCCGGCCATCCTGGCCGCCATGACGGAACAGGCGCAAAAGCTCACGCTGACCTCGCGCGCCTTCCGCCACGACCAGATGGCGCCCTTCTACGAAGACCTCGCCCGCCTGACCGGCGCGCACAAGATCCTGCCCATGAACAGCGGGGCCGAGGCGGTGGAAACCGCCATCAAGGCGGTGCGCAAATGGGGCTACGAAGTGCGCGGCGTGCCGGAGAACCGGGCCGAGATCATCGTCTGCGCCAATAATTTCCATGGCCGCACCCTGGGCATCGTCGGATTCTCCACCGACCCGGATGCCTACGGGCATTACGGCCCCTTCGCGCCGGGCTTCAAGATCGTTCCCTTCGGCGACTACGCGGCCTTCGAGGCCGCCATCACGCCCCATACCGTCGCCTTCCTGGTCGAACCCATCCAGGGCGAAGCCGGCGTGATCCTGCCGCCGGCCGGCTATTTCTCGCGCGTGCGCCAGCGCTGCACCGAACGCGGCATCACGCTGATCCTGGACGAAATCCAGACCGGCCTGGGCCGTACCGGCCGGCTGCTGGCCGAAGAGCACGAAGGCATCGAGGCCGACGTGACGCTGATCGGCAAGGCCTTGTCGGGCGGCTTCTATCCCGTGTCCGCGGTGCTGTCCAACGCCGACGTGCTGGGCGTGTTCCAGCCCGGCCAGCACGGCAGCACCTTCGGCGGCAACCCGCTGGCCTGCGCCATCGCGCGCGCCGCGCTGCGCGTGCTGACCGAGGAAGGCATGATAGAAAACGCCGCCGCGATGGGCGAGTACTTCCTGGAACGCCTGCGGGCGCTGCCCGGCCCGGTGCGCGCCGTGCGCGGCCGCGGCCTGATGCTGGCCGTGGAGCTGGAACCGGACGCCGGCGGCGCGCGCCTGTGGTGCGAACGCCTGCAGGCACGCGGGATGCTGGTCAAGGACACCCACGGCCATACCCTGCGCCTGTCGCCGCCCCTGATCGTGACGCGCGACCAGATCGACTGGGCCTGCGACCAGCTCACCGCGGTACTATCCGCCCCCTGACCACGCCTTACGTCCGGAGCGCCACTTGCATCCCCATACCGCCAACCTGCCCCGCCGCATCGCGCTCATCGGCGCGCCCACCGACATCGGCGCCGGCGCCCGCGGCGCCTCCATGGGCCCCGAGGCCTTGCGCGTGGCCGATCTGGGCCCCGTGATCGAGGCCCAGGGCTTCGAGGTCGTCGACCGCGGCAATCTGTACGGCCCGGCCAACCCCTGGCAGCCGCCGGTCGAAGGCTACCGCCACCTGGACGAAGTCGCGGCCTGGAACCGGGCGGTGCACGACGCCGTGCACGACGAACTGAGCCAGGGCAACCTGCCCATTCTGCTGGGTGGCGACCATTGCCTGGGCATCGGCTCCATCAGCGCCGTGGCGCGCCACTGCCGCGCGGCGGGCAAGAAGCTGCGGGTGCTGTGGCTGGACGCGCACGCCGACTTCAACACCAACGCGCTCACGCCCACCGGCAACATCCACGGCATGCCCGTGGCCTGCCTGTGCGGCTACGGTCCGGCCCAGATCACCGGCCTGTCGGGCCAGACCCCCGACATCGAAGCCGGCTGGGTCCGCCAGATCGGCATCCGCAGCGTGGACCAGGGCGAGAAGCGCCTGGTCCACGAAGCCGGCCTGGAAGTGTTCGACATGCGCTACCTCGACGAAATGGGCATGCGCGCCACCATGCAGGCCGCGCTTGCCGGCCTGGACGACGACACCCACCTGCACGTCAGCTTCGACGTGGACTTCCTCGACCCCGAGATCGCCCCCGGCGTGGGAACCACGGTGCCGGGCGGCCCCACCTACCGCGAAGCCCAGCTGTGCATGGAGATGATCGCCGACACCGGCCTGATGCGCTCGCTCGACGTGGTCGAACTGAACCCGGCCTTCGACGTGCGCAACAAGACCGCGGAGCTGGCCGTGGACCTCATCGAAAGCCTGTTCGGCAAGTCCACCCTGATGCGCCGCGGCGTTTGAGGCAAGCAGCCGCATTGCGGCACGCGCCCGCGCGATCCACCTAATTGACTTTGCCTGTATGTGAAAATAAATTCACGTGCAGGCATTTTTATTCACACTACAGAAAAACTTTTCAGTCGGCTGGAGCACCGACCGTCAGGCCAGATACACCGCGTCCCCAACCCCAATACCAATAATCGGCTCGCGCGCGGGCCGGGAGGCAAGCAGATGCGTATCACCCCCCTGTTGGCGGCCTTGGCCGCCGTCCTGGCCGCAGGCGCGGCCCAAGCCCAATCCGACGTGGTGCGCCTGGGCGTATCCAACGACCGTTCCGGCATTTACTCCGACCTCGGCGGACTGGGCTCGGAAATGGCGGTCCGCATGGCGGTCGAGGATTTCGGCGGCAAGGCGGCCGGCAAGACCGTGGAGGTCGTGGGCGCCGACAACCAGAACAAGGCCGACGTGGCTTCGGCGCTGGTGCGCCGCTGGTTCGACACTCAGAACCTGGTCGCGGTGGTGGACGGCGGCGCCAGTTCGGCCGGGCTGGCCGCACAGGGCGTGGCCCGCGAAAAAGGCGGCACCGCGCTGATCAGCGGCGGCTTCGCCGGAGACTTCAGCGGCAAGCAGTGCAGCAACCTCAGCACCCAGTGGGCGCCCGACACCTACGCGCTGGCCAATGCGGTGGTCAAGAGCGTGGTCGAAAGCGGCGGCAAGTCCTGGTACTTCATCACCACCGACTACGTGTTCGGCAAGTCGCTGGAAGGCAACGCCACGCGTTTCGTGCAGAACGCCGGGGGCAAGGTCCTGGGCAGCACGCGCCATCCGCTGGGCGCGCTGGACTTCGCGTCCTTCCTGGTGCAGGCGCAATCGTCGCGGGCCGACGTGGTGGGCCTGGCCAGCGCCGGCGGCGACCTGGTCAACCTGATCAAGCAAGCCCAGGAATTCGGCCTGACCGGCGGCAAGCAGCGGCTGCTGACCTTCCTGACCTTCATCAACGACGTCCAGGCCATGGGCCTGCCCGTGGCCCAGGGGCTGACCTTTCCCACCGGCTTCTACTGGGACGCCGACGAGGACACCCGCGCCTGGACCCGCCGCTGGCAGGAAAAAATGGGCGTGACCCGCGCGCCGTCCATCGTGCAGGCGCTGAGCTACGTCGCGACCACCCATTATCTGCAGGCCGCCCAGGCCGCGGGCACCTTCGACGGCGCGGCCGTCAACCAGAAGATGCGCGAGCTGCCCATCACCACCAAGCTCATCAAGAACGCCCGCATCCGCCCCGAGGACGGCCGGGTCATCATGGACCTGTATCTGGTGGAAGTGAAAAAACCCGCCGAGTCCAAGTACGCCGGCGACTTCTACCGTATCCTGTCGACGGTGCCCGGCGACAAGGTATTCGTGTCGCTGGCCGACAGCGAATGCCCCAGCGTCAAGAAGTAATACCCCGGCAATACCTCACAACAGGAGACACCCATGAAGTGCTATTGCGTCGTGAACTTCCGCCAACCGCTAGAGGAAATGAACCCGCCCACGCCCACGCCGCAAGGGACGCAGGTGCTGCTCAAGGTTCGCGCGGCCGGCGTTTGCCACAGCGATATCCACTTGTGGGAAGGCGGCTACGACCTGGGCCAGGGCCGCACGCTGTCCCTGAAGGACCGCGGCGTTTCGCTGCCGCTGACCATGGGCCATGAAACCGTCGGCGCCGTGGTCGCGGCCGGCCCCGAAGCGCAGGGGCTGGCGCCGGACCGCAACTACCTGGTGTACCCCTGGATCGGCTGCGGCAAGTGCGCGCCCTGCCTGGCGGGCATGGAGAATCACTGCTCCGCCCCGGCCTGCCTGGGCGTGCACCGCGCCGGCGGCTACGCCGACCACATCCTGGTGCCGCACCCGCGCTACCTGATAGACATCGGCGACCTCGACCCGGCGCAGATCGCGCCCTACGCCTGCTCGGGCCTGACCACGTATGCGGCGCTCAAGAAGATCGGCGCCGACGTTTACCGCGAGCATCCCGTGGTGATCTTCGGCGCCGGCGGCCTGGGGCTGATGAGCCTGACCGTGCTCAAGGCGCTGGGCGGAGCCGGCGCCATCATGGTCGACATCGACCCGGCCAAGCGCCAGGCCGCGCTGGACGCCGGCGCGCTGGCGGCGATCGACGGCGCCGCGCCCGACGCGGCGCAGCAGATCATGGCGGCCGCGGGCGGCAAGCCGGTGCAGGCCGCGATCGACCTGGTCGGCGCGCCCGCCACCACCTCGCTGGCCTTCGACTTCCTGACCAAGGGCGGCAAGCTCGTCATCGTGGGACTGTTCGGCGGCGCCTCGTCGTGGCCGATCGCGCTGATCCCCATGAAGGCGCTGTCCATCATCGGCAGCTACGTGGGCAACCTGGCCGAACTGCAGGAACTGATGGAACTGGTGCGCGCCGGCAAGGTGCCCCCCATTCCGGTGCGCCGCCACGCCCTGGCCGAGGCCGACAGCGTGCTGGCGGCGCTGCGCGCCGGCAAGGTGGTGGGCCGCGCCGTGCTGACCGACTGAGCCGCCCTACCCGCGCAGCCGCGGATCGTAGATGAAGCGTTCGCGCCGCACCACCTCGATGCGGGCGGCGTCCGGATGCGCGGGGTTGATGAGCAGGTTGCAGTCCGGCACGCCGCGGCTGGCCACGATGGCGCTGGGCAGTTGCAGCAGCGCCGACACGCCCGAGGCGACCCAGTTGTCGCCCACGCCCTGCGCCGCCTCGGCAAAGGGCACCGCGTCCCAGAAGGGATAATCCTGCTGCAGCTGGTCGATATCCAGCACCTGCCTGGCTTCATAGACGGCGTGCGGCACGGCCAGCTCGATCAGGTAGCGGTTGGCCTGCTCCGAGGCGCGCGCCGCGAAATGCACCACCGTCTCCAGCACGGCCAGGGCCACGCAGGACGAGGTATAGACCACCGGCGTGCCCGGGCTGTTGTAGCGCCCGCCCACCGCGGCCGCGCCGCCGCCGCTGAGATCGTCGGCCCGGTACTTGCCGGCGGTGGTGCCGATGCGCCACAGCGAAACCTTGGCGCTCATCGGGCCGCGCCTTCAGGCCGTGTCTTTCGATATGCGCGGCTCATGCATAAACGCCCGCCGCCGCGCGCGCCAGCGTGTCCTCGACGATGCGGCTGCTGGCGTCGGACGTCAGCAGCGACAGCGGCTTGACGTTGCCCAGCGCCGGCACCGGCGTGTTGAGCCACTGCACCGCCTCTTCCTCGCTGCCCAGCACCTGGCGCGCCACCCTCACCACCCGCGCCACGCGGGCCAGGCGGTCGGATTCGCCCAGGGGCAGCATCAGGCCTTCGCGGGCCCAGCGCGACAGCGAGGCCGCCTTGACCTCGGTGATGGCCATGATTTCCGACTTGGGCACTTGCAGGTAGTCGGCGGCGTCGTCCACCATCTGCGCGGGCAGGCCGCGGCTGACGTCGCGCGCCATGTCGATCAGCGGGCTGTCGACCAGGCCGCGGAACAGCTGTCTGGTCCGCCTGGCGACAGGGCGCGCCGGGCGCTTGGTCGGGGCTTTATCGGCAAGGACGAGGCTCATGGGACGCTCCTGGGCCGCGCGGCGGCCTGTGTTCCAAATTGAATTTATGATAGCTCATTTGGAATTCAACCGGCAAGCCTCCGATCCCGGACCCGGCGCGGGGCGCGCGGTCCGGCCGGGGCCGGATTTGGGCCTATCATAGGCAGCTGTAACACGATTAGTCAGACACACGAAGGACAGACGATGACGGACCGGCAACTTACGATACTCGCAGCGTTGAATCTCCTGGTGGCGGTAGGCGCCGGCGCCTTCGGCGCCCACGGACTCAAGCGCATGATCACGCCCGAACTGCTGACGGTCTGGCAGACCGGCGTGCTGTACCACCTGATCCACGCGCTGGGCCTGCTCGCCATCGCCCTGCTGGGCGCGCGCTACGGTTCGCCGCTGCTGTCGGCCGCCGGCGTGGTGATGTTCGTGGGCATCGTGCTGTTCTCCGGCAGCCTGTACGTGCTGTCCTTGACCGGAACCCACCGCCTGGGCATCGTGACGCCTTTCGGCGGCGCGGCCTTTCTGGCCGCCTGGGCGATGGTGGCGCTGGCCGCCTACCGCGCACAGCCCTGATCGCGCGCCGCGCCTTTTCCGTTTCCCCATACCCGGCGGCAGGAACCGCCGCTTTCCCAGGCTGTAGATGTCCACTTCCACCGCATTGCCCGCCGCCCAGAATCCATCCGCCGCCGCAGGCATCGCCTGCGTGGTGGGCGGCATTTTCTTCCTGACCCTGAGCGACGCCAACGCCAAGTGGCTGGGCGCCAGCTACAACCCGCTGCAGATCCTGTTCCTGCGCGCGCTGATCGCGCTGCCCTTCGTCATGACGCTGGCGCTGTGGCTGGGCGGCCGGCGCGTGCTGCGGACCACGCATCCCGGCCTGCACCTGACGCGCGGCGTCATCAACGTGGTGTCGGCCTGTTGCTTCTACCTGGGGCTGCGCGCGCTGCCGCTGGCCGAGGCCACGGCCATCGCGTTCGCGGCGCCGCTGTTCGTCACGGCGCTGTCCGTACTGGTCCTGAAAGAACGCGTGGACGGCAGGCGCTGGCTGGCGGTGCTGGCCGGATTCGCCGGCGTGCTGATCGTGGTGCGCCCCGGCACGCAGGCATTCCAGATCGCCACGCTGTATCCGCTGACCACCGCCCTGCTCTACGCGGTCATGATGATCACCGCGCGCGGCATCAGCCGCGGCGAAGGCATGCTGACCACCACGTTCTACATCGTGCTGGGCCAGCTGGTGTGCAGCGCCGTGGGGCTGCCCTGGGTCTGGCAGACGCCCGCCATGCAGGACCTGCCGTACTTCGGCGCCGTGGCGCTCTTCAGCACGCTGGGCCTGGCCCTGATCACGCAGGGCTTTCGCATCGGCCCGGCCTCGGTGGTCGCGCCCTTCGACTACACCGGCCTGATCTGGGCCACGGTGCTGGGCTGGATCTTCTGGCGCGAGGCGCCCGACGCCTACGCCTACCTGGGCGCGCTGTTCATCGCCGGCAGCGGCGTGTACATCGCGGTGCGCGAGGCGCGCGGCAAGTCGCGCGCGCGCCGTCCCGCGCCCGCGGTCACTCGGTCGGCGGCGGAAAATTCCGGCGCAGCACGCGCGCCACGTTAGGCTCCTGCGCGGCCTCGCGCGCCACCGCGGTCAGGGCCGGACAATTCGACTCGAACCAGGCCTGGCCGGGACGCCAGTGCGTCATCACGGTCACGTACAGGTCCAGCGCCGAGAAGCGCCGGCCCAGCATGTGGGGCGCGCCGGCCTGCCGCTCCAGTTCCTGCCACAGTTCGGCGCGCCGCATGTGCACGCGTTCGCGCAGCAGCTCGGCCGGCGCGCCGGCGGTGGTCCACTGCGGCGGATCGTCGCCATACGTGAAAGTGGGGTAGATCGCGCCCACCAGCCGCACCAGCAGGTTCAGGAAGCGCGCACGCTCGGGCTTGCCCGGCGGCGGCGCCAGGCCGGCCTGCGGCGCCACGTCGTTCAGGTGCAGGATCATGGCCGCGCTCTCGGTCATGACCTCGTCGTCCGGCAGGATCAGCGTCGGCACCTGCCCCAGCGGATTCAGATGCAGTAGCCGGTCGCGCTGCGGCCCGGGCTTCAGATACGGAACGTCGGTCAGCGTGTGCGGCACGTTGGCCAGCACCAGCGCCATCTCGACGATGGCCGAGCCGCAGCCCGCGGACCCGATCAGCTCATACGGTTTCATCGCGTTCCTCCTCCCGATTGCGCCGGCGCCACCCGCAGCAGCTCGCCCGGCGAGGCGTCCGTCAACACGTACACATAACCGTCCGGCCCCAGCCGCACGTCGCGGATGCGGCTTTTGCGCTCGGCCAGAAGCCGTTCCTGCGCCACCACGCGATCGCCCTCCAGCGTCAGCCGGATCAGGTCCTGCGAGCCCAGCGCGCCGATGAATACGGAATTGCGCCACGCCGGAAAGCGATCGGCGTCATAGAACGCCATGCCGCTGATGGCGGGCGACTTGGGCCACCAGTACAGCGGCGGCTCCATGCCGGGCAGGCGCTCGCCCTTGGCCTCGGGTATGGGCCGCCCGGAATAATCGATGCCGTGGGTCGCCAGCGGCCAGCCATAGTTCTTGCCCGGCTGCACCAGGTTGATCTCGTCTCCGCCGCGCGGCCCGTGTTCGTTCTCCCAGATCTGGCCGGTCCACGGATTGAGCGCCATGCCCTGCGGATTGCGGTGGCCGTACGACCAGATCTCCGGCCGCGCGCCGGCCCGCCCGACGAAGGGATTGTCCGGCGGCACCGAACCGTCGGCGTTGAGCCGCAGCACCTTGCCCTGCAGCTTGTCCAGGTCCTGCGCGGTGGGACGCTGGTTGTTCTCGCCCAGCGCGACAAACAGGTAGCCCTTGCGGTCGAACGCCAGCCGCGCGCCGTAATGCATGCCCGACGACAGCTTGGGCTCCTGGCGCAGCAGCACCTGGAAGTTCTCGAGCGCCGCGCCGTCGGCCGACAGGCGGCCGCGGCCCACGGCCGCGCCGCTCTTGGCGCCGCCGGCTTCGGCATACGAAAGATAGACATAGCGGTCGGCGGCGAAATCGGGCGAGAGCGCGACGTCCAGCAAACCGCCCTGCCCCTGCGCCAGCACCTTGGGCACCCCGGCCAGCGGCTGGGACAGCCCGCCCGAGGCGCGCCACACCCGCAGGCTGCCGGAACGTTCGGTGATCAGCATGTCGCCGCCGGGCAGGAAGGCCATGGACCAGGGGTGGTCCAGCCCGCGCGCCACCACCTCGACGCGGGCGGCCACGGCGGGCGCCTCGGAAGCAGGATCGGAAGCCGCCGCGGCGGGGGCCGCGCACAGCGCGGACAGGGTCAGGAGCAAGGCGCGCGCGTGGGCGGCGTATCGTGGCGGCATGGACATCTCCGGCGGCAACTCGGTTGAGGCGTTGTGTCGGACCCGGCGCGCCGGTGGCGTACCATATCGGCCAGGGACGGGAGTCTCCTGTCCTACCTCCGTGGAGCACCCATCAGATGAAACTGTACTACATGCCCGGCGCGTGTTCGCTCGCTTCCCACATCGTCCTCGAATGGCTTGGCAAACCCTACCAGACGCACAAGCTCAGCCGCGATGAGCTCAAGGGCCCCGAGTTCCTCAAGGTCAATCCGCTGGGCGCCGTGCCCGCGCTGTCCGACGGCGACTGGACCGTGACGCAGAACGCCGCCATCCTCGAATACCTGGCCGAGCAGGCGCCGGAATCCGGCCTGATGGGCGACGGCAGCGCCCGCTCGCGCGCCGAAGTGCGCCGCTGGCTCGGCTTCATCAATTCCGACGTGCACAAGACCTTCTCCATGATCTTCGGCGCTTCCCGTTTCCTGGGCGAAGAAGGCGCGCAGAAGGAGCTGGCGGGTTCGGCCTCCAAGCTGCTGACCAAACTGTTCGCGCAGCTCGACGGGCAACTGGCCGGCAAGTCCTACCTGGTGGGCGACAAGCCGTCCATCGCCGACGCCTACCTCTACGTGGTGCTGCGCTGGGCGCATGGCAAGTCGGTCGACCTGACCGGCCTGGACAACCTGGCCGCGTTCTTCAAGCGGATGGAAGCCGACAAGGGCGTGCAGGCCGCGCTCCAGGCCGAAGGGCTGCAAGCCGCCTAAGGCGTAGCGGCGCCCGGCGTGGCGACGCCCGGCCCCTCGGCCTCCAGCGTCTTTTTCACCGCCGCCAGAAAGCGCCGCGCCAGCAGCGGCGGCGCGCTCAGGTTGGAATGCGTGGCCCAGATGTCCACCGAGGCCGGCGGCTCGATCGGGCGCAGCGCCATGTGCCCGGCCTGCTCCGGCGTGACGCACCAGGCGTCCACCAGCGCCGGCCCCAGCCCCTGCTGCACGAAGGCGCAGGCGGTCACCGGCGAATGCACCTCGATCGCGGCCGGACAGGCCGCCTGCCCGCCGAAGAACGGCTGCAAGGCGCGCGCCAGCGGCGTATCTTGCGGATAGCCGATCCACGCCGCCGTCGAAAAATCCTCGGGGCGCACCACGGCGCGCGCGGCCAGCGGATGCGCCGGCGGCAAGGCGCAGACCACCGGCGCCTGCGCCAGGCGCAGCGAGGTCAGGTTGGGATGGTCCGGCGGCTGCATCGAAATGCCGATGTCCGCCTGGCCCGACAGAAAATACGCGGCCAGCTCGTCGAAAGTCACGCTGCGGAAATCGACCCGCGCGTCCGCGTTGCGGCTGCGCAGCCGCTCCAGCGCCCTGGGAATCAGGCGCTGCCCGAAACTGGCGCTGGCCACGATCTTCAGCATCCCCGCGCCCGACTGCGCCAGGCTGGCGGCCAGGTCGTTGACCCGCTGGATGCCGCCGTACACCTGCTCCACCTCGGCATACAGCCGGCGGGCCTCGGCGGTAGGCGACAGCCGGCTCTTGACCCGGTCGAACAGCCGGTAGCCCAGGCGGCTTTCGGTCAGCGCCAGCACGCGGCTGACGGCCGGCTGCGACACGTGCAGCATGCGCCCGGCCCCGCTGATCGAGCCGGACATCATGATGGCCCGGAACACCTCTATCTGCCTCAGGTTCAAGGGTCTGCCGGCAGTCGGTCCGACCTCGTCCGAATAGGCGTCCATCTCCATTTTTCCCCCGCTCAGTCGCGCCAGATCGATAACGGCCGATTATAGGTTTTAGACATTTTTCGATGACGGCGCGGCCCGGGCCCGGGTGTAACCTGCGGCCACGATCACCATACAAACCAGGGGAAATCCATCATGCGCAACCGCTACCTCCGCGGCCTGGCCGCACTGGCGCTCGGCGTCACGCTCTCGGCCAGCGCCTTCGCCGCCGCCTATCCCGACAAGCCCATCACTTTCGTGGTGCCGTCCGCGGCCGGCGGCTCGCCCGACGTGCTGTCGCGCCTGATCACGACCCAGCTGGCGCGCGACACCGGCGCCACGCTGGTCATCGAAAACCGCCCCGGCGCGGCCGGCAACATTGGCATCACGCTGGTCAAGCGCGCCGCGGCCGACGGCTACACCGTGGGCTACGGCAACATCAACACGCTGGCCGTGAACCGCTCGCTCTTCAAGCGCCTGCCCTACGACGTGGACCAGGACCTCACGCCCGTCGCGCACCTGTTCGACCTGTACAACGCGCTCATCGTGCCGGCCGACTCTCCGGTCAAAACCGTGCAGGACCTGATCGACCGCGCCCGCAAGCAGCCCGGCCGGCTGTCCTACGGCGCCTCGGGCGTGGGCACCACCGGCCACATGGGCGGCGAACTGTTCAAAAGCATGGCCAAGGTCGACGTGATGTTCGTGCCCTATAACGGCGGCCCCGCGGCGATCCAGGACCTGCTGGGCGGACGCCTGGACTACCTGTTCGTCAACACCTCGGAGGCCGCGCCGCTGGTCAAGGCCGGCAAGGTCCGCGCCATCGGCGTCAGCAGCCTGAAGCGCCTGCCGCTGATGCCCGAGGTCCCGACCCTGGACGAAGCCGGCGTCAAGGGCTACGA
Organism: Achromobacter sp. MUI-25009338; assembly: GCF_057359325.1. Lineage (NCBI taxonomy): Bacteria > Pseudomonadati > Pseudomonadota > Betaproteobacteria > Burkholderiales > Alcaligenaceae > Achromobacter > Achromobacter sp. MUI-25009338. The sequence continues at coordinate 2,838,952 of NZ_CM170627.1, read as the reverse complement.
GACCGTCTCCTGGGGCGGCGTGGTCGCGCCCAAGGGCACGCCCGACGACGTGGTGGCCACGCTCAACGCCGCCATCCAGAAGGCGCTGCAGGCCCCCGACGTGCGCGCCGGCCTGGCCACGCTGGGCGCCGAACCCGCCGGCGGGTCGCCGGCCGACTTCAAGAAGCTGATCGACCGCGAAACCGCCAAGTGGCGCGGCATCATCGAATCCGCCGGCATCGAGAAACTAGACTGAACATGACCGCAACGCGCTTGCAAGCAGACTTCATCGTGGCGGGCGCCACGCTCATCGACGGCGCCGGCGGGCCGGCCCGCCGCGGCGACCTGGCCGTCAGCGGCCAGCGCATCGCCGCCGTCGGCGAGTTCGACCACCCGCCCGGCGCGCCCGTCATCGACGCGCGCGGCCTGGCGCTGGCGCCCGGCTTCATCGACTCCCACACCCACGACGACGGCTATCTGCTGGCGCATCCCGACATGCGGCCCAAGGTGTCGCAGGGCGTGACCACCGTGGTCACCGGCAACTGCGGCATCAGCCTCGCGCCGCTGGCGCGCGCCGAGATTCCGCAGCCGCTGGACCTGCTCGGCCCCGCCCCGCTGTTCCGCTACGCCAGTTTCGCGGCCTGGCTCGATGCGCTGCGCGCCGCGCCGCCCGCCGTCAACGTGGCGCCGCTGGTCGGCCACAGCACCTTGCGCGTGGCCGTCATGCAGGACACCTCGCGCGCAGCCGACGAGGCCGAGCGCGCCGCCATGCGCGAACTGCTGCGCGAGGCGCTGGACGCGGGCGCCTTCGGCGTGTCCACCGGCACCTTCTACCCGCCCGCCAGCGCCGCCACCACGGACGAAATCATCGACGTCTGCGCGCCGCTGCGCGGCCGCCCCGGCGTCTACGCCACCCATCTGCGCGACGAGGCCGACCATATCGTGCCGGCCATGGAAGAAGCCTTGCTGGTCGGGCGCGAGCTGGGCTGCCGCGTGGTGTTCTCGCACCACAAGCTGGCTGGCGAACGCAATCACGGCCGCAGCCGCGAAACGCTGGACCTGATCAGCCGCGCCGCCGCCGCGCAGCCGGTCTGCCTGGACTGCCACCCCTATCCTGCCACCTCCACCATGCTGCGGCTGGACCGCGCGCGGCTGGCCAGCCGCACGCTGATCACCTGGTCCAAGGGCTACCCGGGGGCCACCGGCCGAGACTTCGCCGAGGTCATGGCCGAACTCGGCCTGGACGACGCGGCCGCCGTCGAGCGCCTGGCCCCGGCCGGCGCCATCTACTTCCTGATGGACCCGGCCGACGTGTCGCGCATCTTCGCGCACCCGCTGACCATGGTCGGCTCCGACGGCCTGCCCTTCGACCCGCACCCGCATCCGCGCCAATGGGGCACCTTCACCAACGTGCTGCGCACCATGGTGCGCGAGCAGCGCCTGCTGTCGCTGGAGTCGGCCATCCACAAAATGACCGGCCTGGCGGCCGACCAGTACGGCATCGCGGACCGCGGCCGCCTCCGGGAGGGGTATCATGCCGACTTGGTGCTGTTCGATCCCGCCACCGTCACAGACGTGGCCACTTTTTCAGCTCCCATTCAGGCAAGCCAGGGCATCCAGGCAGTTTGGGTCAATGGCAAGCGCGTGTGGGACGGGGAACGGACCGGCGCCGAACGCCCGGGCCAGGTTCTGACGCCCGGTGCAGCATCAGCTCGGAGTGAATAAAGTGAATAGCCATTCCCAGGGTTGTTACCTGGGTGTTTTGGGCGGCATGGGCCCCATGGCCGGCGCCGCTTTTGCCCTGCGCCTGGCGGCCCTGACGCCCGCCGCCGTCGACCAGCAGCACATCCCCACCCTGCTGCGCAACGATCCCCGCATCCCCGACCGTTCCAGCGCCCATATGGCGGGCGGCGAAAGCCCCTTGCCCTATATGGTCGAAGGCGTGCGCTTCCTGGAACAGTCCGGCGCGCAGCTCATCGCCATCCCGTGCAACACGGCCCACCTGTGGTACGAGCAGATCGCCGCCGCCACCCGCCTGCCGGTGCTGCACATCATCCAGGCCGTCATCGACGACCTGCGCCGGCTCGGCCTGCCGCGCGGACGCATTGGCCTGATGGGCACGGCCGCCACCCTCAAGCTGGGCCTGTACCAGCAGCGCCTGCAGGCCCAGGGCTACGACTGCGTCGTGCCCGACGAGGACGAGGTCGAGCGCTACTGCATGGAATCGATCCGCGCCGTCAAGGCCAACCGCCTGGAAGACGCCTACGCGCCGGCCGCCGAATGCATCGTCCGCCTGCGCGCCCGCGGCGCCGACGCCGTGGTGCTGGGCTGCACCGAACTGCCGCTGGCCGTGCCGCACGCGCTGCGCCCCAGCCTGGGCGTGACCCTCACCGACTCCATCGACGCGCTGGCGCTGGCCGCCATCGGCCATTACCAGGCGGACCGGGAGCGGGAGCGGATCGCTGCATGATGGGTGCAGCGCGAGAATCCCGAAGCAAGAACCCGACTGTCGAACGCGCGAAACCCATCGCCCCCCAAAAACAAAAAAAGGCGCATCTCCCGATGCGCCCAATCTCCCTTCGCGGGGAAAAACCTCAACCGCCCAGGTACGCCTTGCGCACCTGGTCGTTGACCAGCAGGTTGGCGCCGCTGTCCTGCAGCACCACACGGCCGTTCTCCAGCACGTAGCCGCGGTCGGCCACGCCCAGCGCCTTGTTGGCGTTCTGCTCCACCAGGAACACGGTCACGCCCTGCTCGCGGATCTCGCGGATGATGTCGAAGATCTGCGCGATCACCAGCGGGGCCAGGCCCAGCGTGGGCTCGTCGAGCAGCAGCAGGCGCGGACGCGTCATCAGCGCGCGGCCGATGGCCAGCATCTGCTGCTCGCCGCCCGACATCAGGCCGGCGCGCTGGCTGGCGCGCTCCTTGAGCCGCGGGAACAGGCCGTAGACGTGGTCGATGCCCGCCTCGATCTCGTCGCGCTTGGAGAAGAAGCCGCCCATCTTCAGGTTCTCGGCCACCGTCAGGTCCTTGAAGACCCGCCGCCCTTCGGGCGAGATGGCGATGCCGCTGCGCATGACGTGGTGGGTGTCCTTGTGGGTGATGTCCTCGCCCTCGAAGGTGATCCTGCCCTCGCGCGCCCGGGGATTGCCGCAGACCGTCATCAGCAGCGTCGTCTTGCCGGCGCCGTTGGCGCCGATGAGCGTGACGATCTCGCCCTTGTTGACCTCCACCGACACGCCGTTGAGCGCCTGGATGGCCCCGTAGTAGGTATGTATGTTTTCCAGCTTAAGCATCATTCCTCCCCGAGGTACGCCTTGATGACGCGCTCGTCGTTGCGCACCTGCTCGGGGGTGCCGGTGGTGATGGGCTTGCCGTGCTCCATGACGAGGATGCGGTCGGAAATGCCCATGATCAGGCTCATGTCGTGTTCGATCAGCAGCACCGCCACGCCGAACTCCCGCCGCAGCTGGTCGATCAGCGCCTGCAGGTCGCGCTTTTCCTGCGGGTTCAGGCCGGCGGCCGGCTCGTCCAGCATCAGCAGGCGCGGCTTGGTGATCATGCAGCGCGCGATCTCCAGGCGGCGCTGGTGGCCGTAGGCCAGGTTGCCCGCCTCGCGGTTGGCATACTCGCGCAGCCCCATGAAATCCAGCCACTGGGCCGCGCGCGCCAGCGCATCGGCCTCGGACTGGCGATAGGACTTGAGCTTGAGCAGCCCCGGCAGCAGCCGCGACTCCACCTGGGTGTGCTGGGCGACCAGCAGGTTCTCCAGCACGGTCAGCTGCTTGAACAGCCGCACGTTCTGGAAAGTGCGCACCAGGCCGTGGCGCGCCACCTTGTGGCTGGGCAGGCCGGTGATGGCCTGGCCGTCCATGATGATCTCGCCCGCCGTCGGCGAATAAAAGCCGCCCACGCAGTTGAACACGGTGGTCTTGCCGGCCCCGTTGGGGCCGATGATAGCGAACACCTCGTCGGATTTGACTTCGAACGCCACGCTGTCGACGGCCAGCAGGCCGCCGAACCGCATGGTGAGCCCGGAAACTTTCAGCAATGCCTCGCTCATTTGGCCAGCTCCACGTGGGGACGCTTCATGGGCAACAACCCCTGCGGACGCCACATCATCATCAACACCATCACCAGGCCGAACATCAGCATCCGGTACTCGGCGAACTCGCGCGCCACCTCGGGCAGCACCGTCAGCAGCACGGCCGCCAGGATCACGCCGACTTGCGAGCCCATGCCGCCCAGCACCACGATGGCCAGGATCAGCGCCGATTCGATGAAGGTGAAGGACTCCGGATTGACCATGCCCTGGCGCGCCGCGAAGAACGCGCCGCCGAAGCCCGCGAACATCGCGCCCAGCGTGAACGCCGAGAGCTTGATGCGCGTGGGGTTCAGGCCCAGCGAACGGCACGCGATCTCGTCCTCGCGCAGCGCCTCCCAGGCGCGGCCGACCGGCATGCGGATCAGCCGGGTCGACACGAACAGCGTGATCAGCGCCAGCATCAGCGCCATCAGGTACAGATAGATCACCATGTGCTGGTTCTCGAAGGTCCAGCCCATGAAGTCATGGAACGTGGTGCCCCCTTCCGTGCTGGCGCGGCGCGTCATCTCCATGCCGAACACCGTCGGCTTGGGAATGCCGGAAATCCCGTCCGGGCCGCCGGTCAGCGTGTTCAGGTTGATCAGCAGCAGCCGGATCATCTCGCCGAAGCCCAGCGTCACGATGGCGAGGTAGTCGCCCCGCAGCCGCAGCACCGGAAAGCCCAGGATGAAGCCGAACAGCGCCGCCATCGCGCCCGAGAACGGCAGCGCTTCCCAGAAGCTCCAGCCGCCCCAGTGGTACAGCAAGGCGTACGTATAGGCTCCCACCGCGTAAAAGCCCACGAAGCCCAGGTCCAGCAGGCCGGCGAAGCCCACCACAATGTTCAGGCCCAGGCCCAGCATCACGTAGATCATCACCAGCGTGGCGATGTCCACCGAGCTGCGGCCGGCGAAGAACGGCCAGATCACCGCGATCGCCAGGAGCAGCAGCGCCAGCGGCTTGTGGCTCTTGGCCGGCGCCGCCGGCAAGGTGGGCAGGCCCGTCTTGAGCTTCTGGAAGGGTTTGGCGATCCAGGGCCGCAGCAGCTGGAACACGAACACCACCGCGGCGGCGATCGCCACCAGCGACCAGTTGGCCTCCATGCTGGTGCGCGCGCCCTGGCGGATCAGTTGCAGGCCGAAGACCGGCGTGACGATGACCGCCGTCAGCACGGCCGCCATCGTGGCGTTTTTAAGAGTGTTGTTCGACATCAGACTTTTTCCACCTCAGGTTTGCCCAACAGCCCGGTGGGACGGAACAGCAGGATCAGGATCAGCAGCGAGAACGCCACGATGTCCTTGTACTGCGACGAGATGTAGGCGGCCGCGAAGGTCTCGGCCAGCCCCAGCAGCACGCCGCCGAGCATGGCGCCCGGGATGCTGCCGATGCCGCCCAGCACCGCCGCGGTAAAGGCCTTGATGCCTGCCAGAAAGCCGATGAAGGGATTGAGCTTGCCGATGGTGATGGCGATCAGCACGCCGCCCACCGCCGCCAGGATCGCGCCCATCACGAAGGTGAACGAGATCACCCGGTTGGTGTCGATGCCCAGCAGATTGGCCATGTGCATGTCCTGCGAGCAGGCGCGCGAGGCGCGGCCCATGCGCGAATACTTGATGAACAGCGTCAGCGCGATCATCAGCAGCACCGTCACCACGATGATCATCAGCCGCGAATACGGCACCGTCACATCGAAGTCGGAGCCCATCTGGAACTGCCAGGCGCCCGAGACCAGCGAAGGCACGGCCATGTCGCGCGCGCCCTGGCCCAGGGCCACCCAGTTCTGCAGGAAGATCGACATCCCGATGGCCGAGATCAGCGCCACCAGGCGTGGGCTGCCGCGCACCGGGCGGTAGGCCACCCGTTCCACGGAAAAGCCGTAGATGCCGGTGACCACGATGGACACGACCAGCATGGCCGCGATGATGAACGGCATCGGCAGGCCGCTGTTGGTGCCGATGGCGGTCAGTGTGACCAGGCCGACATAGGCGCCGATCATATAGATTTCGCCGTGGGCGAAGTTGATCATACCGATGATGCCGTAGACCATTGTGTAGCCGATGGCGATCAACGCATAGATCGCGCCCAGAGACAATCCATTGAAGAATTGCTGGGTAAGTTGGGGTATGAGGTCAGACATTATTTCTCTTGCTCCAAATAGTTCCGGCTCCGGTAGAGAGACCCGGAGCCGGAAACCTGGGCGTATTTTATAAGGGCCTGCCGCCGCTTCCCGCCGCCCCCGCAGCGCTTTTGGCGCTTGCCATGCGGATGGCGGCGAAACGAGGACGACAGACCCTACACGCCGGCGAGCCGCCGGCGGGATCGCGAGTTTACAGCTGGGTCTTCTTGCCGTTCTTGTCCCACTTGTAGACCGCGAACTCGAAGTTCTTCAGGTCGCCCTTGGCGTCGTACTCGACCTTGCCGATCCCGGTGTTGAAGGTCGTCTTGTGCATGTAGTCGGCCACCTTGGCGGGGTCCTCGCCCACCGCGTTGATGCTGTCGGCCAGGATCTGCACGGCGGCGTACGCCGGCATCTGGAAGGCGCCGTCCGGATCGCGCTTGGCGTCCTTGAACGCCTTCACGATGCCTTCGTTGCCCGGCAGCTTGGTGAAGTCGGCCGGCAGCGTGACCAGCAGGCCTTCGATGGCCGGGCCGGCGATCGCCACCAGGTCCTGGTTGGCCGTGCCTTCCGGACCCATGAACTGGACCTGCAGGCCTTGCTCGCGCGACTGGCGCAGCAGCAGGCCGAGCTCGGGGTGATAGCCGCCGAAGTACACCAGGTCCACGCCGGCCGACTTCAGCTTGGTGATGATGGCCGAATAGTCGCTGTCGCCGACGTTGATGCCTTCGAACATCGCCACGTTCACGCCTTCCTTGGCCAGCGTGTCCTTGACCTGCGTGGCCACGCCCGAACCGTAGGTCTGCTTGTCGTGCAGCACGGCGACCTTCTTGGGCTTGAGCGTCTTGGCGATGTAGTTGGCGGCGTACGGACCCTGCTGGTCGTCGCGGCCGATGGTGCGGAAGAAGAAATGCGGCTTGATGGTGTCGGTCACCAGCGGCGAGGTCGCGCCCGGGGTGATGCCGACGATGCCCTCTTCCTCATAGACCTTCACCGCGGCCACGGTCACGCCCGAGCACGCATGGGCCACGGCGAACTTGGCGCCGGAGTTGACCACGCGGTTGGCGGCGGGCACGGCCTGCTTCGGTTCGCAGCCGTCGTCGATCAGGATGGGCTCGAGCTTCTTGCCCTTGACCCCGCCCTTGGCGTTGATGGTCTCGATGGCCGTCAGCGCGCCGGCCTGGATCTGGTCGCCGTACTGCGTGTTGGGCCCGGTCATGGGCTGGGGAATGCCGATTTTGATCGTGTCGGCTGCATGCACGGCGCCGGCCAGGGCAAGTGCACCAAGCGCGACGGCTACCGGGGTAAGACGATGCAGAAACTTCATGCGGAGTTCTCCAGCGAGGTTGTGAGCGGCTCTGTTCGGCGCGCATTTACGGCATTTATTCCGATATTGCGCGACGCCCGTCGCCGGCTTCTTGGGCGAAATCACGATGTGGGCGGTATTCTGGAAGCAAGCCGCCACACTGTCACTGCGTGTAATCCCCAATATTTTGCGAGCCGCCTTTAATCGTGACGGATTGGCTCCGCAAGCCCATGAAATCGCAGGAGAATTCGCGAACAGAGCTTGCAAGACCGCTGGCGCACCCCACGAAAATCGTGCATGCGGGTTTATATGCGATGGCCATTAGTACGACGTTTAACCGCGCATTCAAATACAGTACTTACGCGGGACTTACGGATAATGCGACCTGCCCCAGCGCACGCCTGCGCAATAGCGCCACGAATGCGCGGCATGCGCGGCTTTGCGGATGCGCATTATTGAATAGCAGGCCCGGCGTGCGCATGGGCGTGGGATTTTCCATGGGTATCAGGCGCAGCCCCGGGTCCGGCGCGATCGCGCTGGCGGCGGCGATGGCGCCCACGTTCATGCGCGCGACCATGCCCAGCATGGCGGCGATGGTGTTCATCTCCGCGACGACCTCGGGCGCCGCGCCCGCGGCCTGGAAACACTCGTCCAGGATCCGCCGCGTCGAAAACCCGGCCGGCAGCATCACCAGCGGCTCGCGATGCAGCTCGATCATGCGGATGCGCCGCCGCCCGGCCAGCGGATGGCTGGCCGACACCACCAGCACCAGTTCCTCGTTGAACAACGGCTCGAAGCGCAGCGCGCTGGCGCCTTCGGGCCGGTAGGCCACGCCGATGTCCAGCCGGCCGGCCTCCAGCTCGCTGGCGATGGCGTCTGCCGGCAGCTCTTCGATCAGCACCTTCACCCCGGGGCTGCGCTGCAACAGCTGCGCCACGCAATCCGGAATGAAATTCAGATTGAAGGTATGGGTGGTGCCAACCCGAACCAGGCCCGTCACCCGCGCGACGTCCTGCTTGATCGCGCCCAGCCCCTGGTCGATCTCCCTGAGCGCGCGCTGGGCGTAGGCCAGGAAAGTCTCTCCCGCCTCCGTCATCACCACGCGCTTGCCGATGCGGTCGAACAGGCGCTGCCCCACCTCGTCCTCCAGTTGCCGGATCTGGTGGGACAGGGTCGATTGCGTCACGTGCACACGCTCGGCCGCCCGCGTGAAATTCAGCGACCCGGCCAGCGCAATGAAGTACCGGAGATGCCGCAGCTCCATGTCTTGCCCCCAAACAATCGATGGCATCAATGATGATGGACGATATTAATCATTTTCATCTTTTCTCGGCGGCCGATAGTCTTGCGGTTCGCAGCAATCCGCAAGAGGAACACTCATGTCCAAGGTATTGGATGGCATCACCGTCATCGAACAGGGAACCTTCATTACCGGCCCCGCGGCCGCAATGCTGCTGGCCGACCTGGGCGCGAACGTCATCAAGGTCGAGCAGCCGGGCACGGGCGACCCGTTCCGCGCCTTCAAGGGCGGGCTGTACAGCCCGCACTACCAGACCTACAACCGCAACAAGCGCAGCATCGAACTCGACGCCAAGAACCCCGAGGACGCGCGCGTATTCGACGAACTGATCCGCGAGGCCGACGTCTATATCCAGAATTTCCGCCCCGGGGCCGCCGAGCGCCTGGGCGCCGGCGAGGCGCGGCTGCGCGCCATCAACCCGCGCCTGGTCTATTGCGCGATCAGCGGCTTCGGCCAGACCGGCCCGGCGGCCGGACGCCCGGCCTACGACACCGTGGCCCAGGCCGCCAGCGGATTCCTCAACCTGCTGGTGAATCCGGAACATCCCCGCGTCGTGGGGCCGGCCATCGCCGACTCGCTCACCGGCTTCTACGCCGCCTATGGCATTCTCGGCGCCCTGGTCGAACGCGCGCGCACCGGCGCGGGCCGCAGCGTCGAGGTCTCCATGCTGGAGGCCATGTGCCATTTCAACCTGGACGCCTATACCCATTACTTCGCCGAGAACGAAGTCATGGGCCCCTACAGCCGGCCCAGCGTCTCGCAGTCCTACGCCCTGACCTGCGCCGACGGCAAGAAGCTGGCCCTGCACATGTCATCGCCCGAGAAATTCTGGCGCGGCCTGGCCGACGCCATGGAACGCCCCGACATCCTGCAAGACCCGCGCTTCGCCACGCGCGAAGGCCGCATCGCCAACCATGCGGCGCTGATCGCCGTGCTCGACCGCGTGTTCGCCGGCCGTACCCGCGAACAATGGTGCCGCCGCCTGACCGAAGCGGACGTGCCGCACGCCCCCATGTACGACACGGCCGAAGCCCTGCAAGACCCGCAGGCGCGCCACCTGCAACTCGAAATCGAAGGCACGCATCCCACGCTGGGCCCCTGGCGCACCGTGCGCTCGCCCGTCAGCTTCGACGGCCAACGCGCCTGCGACGTGACGCCCCCGCCCCTGCTGGGCGAACACAACTCCCAGATCCGCGCCGCGCTGGCCAGCCGCAACCCCACTACTCCCCAGGACCCGTCATGAAAATCGGCAAAAGCACCATCCCCCGCACCGCCATCTGCACCTCCGACGAACACACCATCGTGGTGCGCGGCGAAGACCTGTGCAAAGACCTGATCGGCCGCATCTCCTTCACCGACTACTTCCATCTGCTGGTCACCGGCCGCCGCCCCGACGCCGCGGCCACCGCCGTGCTGGACGCCACCCTCGTCGCCATCGCCGAACACGGCTTCGTGCCCAGCGTGCAGGCCGCCCGCATGACGCTGGCCGCCGCGCCCGACGCCATGCAGGGCGCGGTCGCCGCCGGCCTGCTGGGCTGCGGCTCGGTCATCCTCGGCGCCTCGGAAACCGCCGGCCGGCTGTTCGCCGAAATCAAGGACTGCGCCGAACAGAAACAGATCGACCTGGACGCCGCGGCGCTCGACGTGCTCAAGCGCTACCGCGCCGAAGGCAGGCCCATCCCCGGCTACGGCCATCCCCTGCACAAGACCCGCGACCCCCGCGTGGCGCGGCTGTTCGAGGTGGCGATCGACTGCGGCTCGGACCAGACCTACGTCGAAATCGCCGAAGCCGTCGAACGCCAGATCCCCGAAGTGCTGGGCAAGGCCCTCAAGCTCAACGTCTCCGCCGCCATCCCGGCGGTACTGCTGGGCGCCGGGTTTCCGCTGCAGGCCCTGCGCGGCGTGCCGCTGCTGGCCCGCACCGCCGGCCTCATCGCCCACCTCAACGAAGAACTCCAGCAGCCCTCGGGCTTCGCCCTCTCTTACCAGGCCACCCGCGAACTGCAATACGACGGCGCGGTGCCGGACCACCCCGCAGCATGACGCCCACCATATACGGCGCTAAAAACACACAGGAGACAAACACCATGCAACCGACCACCGCCCGCCCGCGGCCCGTCCGCCCCAACCCCATGCGCCGCGCCCTTGCGGCGCTGGCCCTGGGCGCCTGCGCGCTGGGTCTCGTCCCACAGCCGGCGCGCGCCGCCGCCTTCCCCGAACGCCCGATAAAAATGATCGTCCCGTTCGGCCCCGGCACCACCACCGACACCGTGTCCCGCATGCTGGCCGACGCCATGTCCAAATCGCTGGGACAACCCGTCATCATCGAAAACCGCGCCGGCGCCGGCGGCTCCATTGGCACCGAACTCGTCGCCCGCGCCCCGGCCGACGGCTACACCCTGGTCATGGGCACGGTCGGCACGCACGCCATCAACAAAGCCCTCTATCCCAAGCTCGGCTACGACCCCTTGCGCGACTTCAAGCCGGTCGCGCTGGTCGGCTACACCCCGACCCTGCTGGTGGTCGGCGCCGGCTCGCCGGTGCGCAGCCTCCAGGACCTGGCGGCCGCCGCCGCCAAACCCGGCGGCATCAGCTTCGCCTCCGCCGGCACCGGCACCTCCGGCCACCTGGCCGGCGAACTGCTCAAGTCGCGCCTGGGCGGCACCATGGTGCACATCCCCTACAAAGAAGGCAGCCAGGCGCTGACCGACGTCATGTCCGGCCAGACCCAGTTCATGTTCTACCACCCGCTGGCCGTGCTGCCGCACATCAAGTCCGGCAAGATGCGCGCGCTCGGCACCTCCGTCATGCGCCGCAGCGCCTCCGCGCCGGACGTGCCCACCATCGCCGAACAGCTGGGCGGCGAATTCGACCTGCAGGCCTGGTTCATGCTGTACGCCCCCGCCGCCACGCCCGCTCCCGTCCTGCAGACCCTGCGCGACTCCGCCGCCGCGGCGCTGTCCAGCCCGGACATCGTCGCCAAGCTCGAAGCCCAGGGCCTGGAGAAAAGCGACGTGGCCATGAGCGGCATCGACAAATTCGGCCAGGACGAACTGGATAAATGGTCCAACCTGATCCGGCAATCGGGAGCGCAGGCGAATTGAGGATTGCGGCGGTGTGGCGCGAGCGTGCCGCCGTTCGCCATGTGCCCATCCTCGCGGGCGGCTTGCGGTTCCCCGGTGTGGGCTTTCAGGCGTTGGCCGGTTTGGCCAGGTTCCACATCAGGGCGCGGAACGGCGCCAGCATGCTGACATTGACCGCCAGCTTGACCGCCAGGTCGCCCAGCATCCAGGTGACCCAGGGCGCGCCGGTGGCGGCGAAGGCGACGCTGAAGAACACGGCGGTGTCGAGCATGGCGCCCAGCGTGCCGGAGACCAGGGGCGCGCGCCACCAGCGCTGGTCGCGCATGCGGTCGAAGACCTGGATGTCGGCCAACTGCGCGCAGATATAGGCCAGGCCCGAGGCCAGCGCGATGCGCGGCGACGCCACCCATACCGATACGATCAGCGCAGCGGCGAAGCCGCACCAGGCCACGCGGCGCGCGGCTGCGGGACCGAAGCGGCGGTTCAGCAGGTCGGTGACCAGGAACGCCACCGGGTAGGACAGCCCGCCCCAGGTCAGCCAGTCGTTGAGCGGCACCTGGACCAGGATGTTCGAGCCCACCACCACCAGCAGCATGCACAGCACGGCGATGCCGAACTGCGTGCGGCTCATGGCCGGGAAGCGTCGCGCCACCGTGCTCATTTGCCGAACTCCTGCGCCAGCTCGCGCGAGCGCCGCGCGGCCGCGGCCATGGCGTCTTCCACGATGCCGGCGAAGCCCGCGGCGCCGAAGGCGTCGAGCGCGGCGGCGGTGGTGCCGCCCTTGGAAGTGACGCGTTCGCGCAGCGTGGACAACGGCTCGGACGATTCGGCGGCCAGGCGCGTGGCGCCGGCCAGCGTGCCCAGAGCCAGCTGCTTGGCCTGCTCGGCCGTCAGCCCGACCTTCTGGCCGCCGGCGACCAGCGCCTCCAGGAACAGGAAGACATAGGCCGGGCCGCTGCCGGACAGCGCCGTCACGCCATCGAGCGCGGCGTCGTCCTTGACCCAGACCACCTCGCCCACGCTGGACAGCAGTTCGGCCGCCAGTTCGCGATCGGCCTGGCCGACGCCGTCGAGCGCGGCCAGCCCGGTCATGCCCGCGCCCACCAGGGCCGGCGTGTTGGGCATGCAGCGCACCAGGCGCTTGAACGGCGCCTCGGGCGTGCCCAGCCAGCCGGCCAGCGTGTCGGCGCGGATGCCGGCCGCGACGCTTACCACCAAAGTGTCTTCGCGCAACCACTGACGCGTGGAAGCCACAACGTCTTTCATGTTCTGTGGCTTGACAGCGAAAACCCATACGCGGGCGCGCGCGAGGGCCTCGTCGGGGGCCGTCGCGGTGGTCATGCCGCGGGCCTGCCAGGCGGCATGGGCCTCCTGGTTTATGTCAATGACATGGATGCGGTCGGCGGCGCATACTTTGCCCGCCAGGCCAGATGCCAGGGCGGCCGCCATATTGCCGCCACCAATGAACGCAATCGAAAGTTCGTTTTTCATAGCCGGCGATTGTAATCGGTAGTTCCCGTAGGGGAAAAAAGGAAAAATGTTCGTTCGCGCCTAAAACGCGCAATTTGACAGGCGTTTAGAGTGATGTGAAAGTCACGGTTTTGTCACAAACAATTCATAAGGTGTCGTGTTTTTCGTGCCCGGACACCCCGGTCGCAACACGCCCAACCTGGAGGAACCTCTCTATGCGATCCCACCGTATTGCCTTAACTTTTGCCGCCATCATGACGGCTTTTGCCGGCGCCTCGGCGCAGGCAGCCACCGAGATCCAGTTCTGGCACTCGATGGAAGGCGCCCTGGGCGACCGGGTGAACGGCCTTGTCGAAGAGTTCAACAAGAAAAACCCCGATTACCAGGTCAAGGCAGTTTACAAGGGCAACTACGGTGAATCCATGAACGCCGGCATCGCCGCGTTCCGCGCCGGCAATGCGCCCGACATCCTCCAGGTGTTCGAAGTCGGCACCGCCACCATGATGTACGCCAAGGGCGCCATCAAGCCGGTGCAGCAGATGTCCGAGGAAGCCGGCAACCCGATCGATCCGAAGGAATTCATCGGCGCCGTGGCCGGCTACTATTCGTCGGCCGACGGCAAGCTGGTGTCGATGCCCTTCAACAGCTCGACCGTGGTGTTCTACTACAACAAGGACGCCTTCAAGAAGGCCGGCCTGGACGCCGACAATCCGCCCAAGACCTGGGAAGAACTGGCCGCCGCCGGCCAGAAGCTGAAGGCCGCCGGCCAGGAATGCGGCTACACCACCTCGTGGCCGTCGTGGGTCCAGCTGGAGACGTTCTCGGCCTGGCACAACGTGCCGTACGCCACCAAGGACAACGGCTTCGGCGGCCTGGACGCGCGCCTGGCGGTCAACACCCCGCTGCACGTGCGCCACCTGGACAACCTGGCCAAGCTCGCCAAGGACGGCATCTTCATGTACGGCGGGCGCGGCGACGAGCCGAACTCGCTCTTCATCAGCGGCAAGTGCGCCATGATCACCGGCTCGTCGGGCCTGCGCGCCAACATCGCGAAGAACGCCAAGTTCGAATTCGGCACCTCGACCCTGCCCTACTACGCCGACGTGCAGGGCGCGCCGCAGAACACCATCATCGGCGGCGCCTCGCTGTGGGTCTTCGCCAACAAGAAGCCGGAAACCTACAAGGGCGTGACCGCGTTCTTCAAGTTCCTGGCCAGCCCGGAAATCGCCGCCCGCTGGCACCAGCAGACCGGCTACGTGCCCGTCACCAAGGCCGCCTACGAGCTGACCAAGAAGGAAGGCTTCTACGACAAGAACCCGGGCACCGAAGTCGGCGTCAAGCAGCTCAACGTCGAGACCACCGCGCAGTCGCGCGGCCTGCGCCTGGGCTTCCTGCCGCAGATCCGCGAGATCGAAGACGCCGAAATCGAACGCATCGTGTCGGGCAAGGTCTCGGCCAAGGACGGCGCGGAGAACATCGTCAAGCGCGGCAACGAGCTGCTGGAAAAGTTCGAGAAGAGTGTAAAGTAACGCCCCTCTGAATTGCCGGCCCGGTTCTGTCAATCGGTATTTTCCATGCCGTGACAAGGACTTGGGCCATTCAGCACCACGCAGTACAAGGCTTAAGGCCCTGCTTTTCTGGGGCTTTAGGCCTGTCGCATTTATGAAGGCGGTTTCAGGCGGCGGTTAATCCAACCGCCGTTTTTGTGTACCTTGGGTTCCCCCTATGGAAAAACGCGTTGTATTCGGGCACAAGACCCTGCCCTATCTGCTGCTCTTGCCGCAGATTGCCATTACGGTGGTCTTCTTCTTCCTGCCCGCCGGTCAAGCCATGTGGCAGTCCATGCGGCTCGAAGACGCCTTCGGCCTGTCCTCCGAATTCGTCGGGCTGGATAATTTCATCGACCTGTTCTCGCAACAGGCGTACCTCGATTCCTTCCGCGTCACCGCGGTGTTCTCCATCCTCGTGGCGGTGGTGGGCCTGGGCGTGTCGCTGCTGCTGGCCGTCATGGCCGACCGCGTCATCCGCGGCGCCGGTCTCTACAAGACGCTGCTGATCTGGCCCTACGCCGTGGCGCCCGCCGTGGTCGGCGTGCTGTGGCTGTTCCTGTTTTCGCCTTCCGTCGGCATCCTGGCCGTGGCGCTGCGCCACGCCGGCGTCGACTGGAACCCGCGCCTGGACGGCAACCAGGCCATGCTGCTGGTGCTGATCGCCGCGGTATGGAAGCAAGTGTCGTACAACTTCCTGTTCTTCCTGGCCGGCCTGCAGTCGATTCCGCGCTCGCTCATCGAAGCCGCCGCGATCGACGGCGCCAGCCCGGCGCGCCGCTTCTGGAGCATCGTGTTCCCGCTGCTGTCGCCCACCACCTTCTTCCTGCTGGTGGTCAACATCATCTACGCCTTCTTCGACACCTTCGCCGTCGTCGACACGACCACGCAGGGCGGTCCCGGCACGTCGACCTCGATCCTGGTCTACAAGGTGTACAGCGACGGCTTCCGCGGCCTGGATCTCGGCTCGTCCGCGGCCCAGTCGGTGGTGCTGATGTTCATTGTGATTGCCTTGACGGTCGTGCAGTTCCGCTACGTCGACCGCAAAGTGCAGTATTGATTTTCGAGGCTGATAACAATGGTTGAACGCCGTCCCTGGCTGGATATTCTGGCCCACGTCATTCTGCTCTGCGGCGTGGCGATGGTGGCATTTCCGCTCTACGTCACTTTCGTCGCGTCCACCCAGACCGCGCAGGAAGTGGCTTCCGCGCCGATGTCGCTCATTCCCGGCAAGCATTTCGTCGACAACTACATGCAGGCCCTGTTCGGCGGCTCGTCGGGCGGCTCCTCGGGCGCGCCCGTGGGCCGCATGATGTACGTCAGCCTGATCATGGCGCTGGCGATTTCCATCGGCAAGATCGCCATCTCGCTGCTGTCGGCCTTCGCGGTGGTGTACTTCCGCTTCCCTGGCCGCATGTTCTTTTTCTGGATGATCTTCGTCACGCTGATGCTGCCGGTCGAAGTGCGCATCGCGCCCACGTACAAGGTGGTGGCCGACCTGGGCCTGCTCAACAGCTACGCCGGCCTGACGCTGCCGCTGATCGCCTCGGCCACGGCCACGTTCCTGTTCCGGCAGTTCTTCCTGACCGTGCCGGACGAGCTGATCGAGGCCGCGCGCATCGACGGCGCCGGGCCCATCCGCTTTTTCCGCGACGTGCTGCTGCCGCTGTCCAAGACCAGCATCGCCGCCCTCTTCGTGATCCAGTTCATCTACGGCTGGAACCAGTACCTGTGGCCGCTGCTGGTGACCACGCAGGAAGACATGTACCCCGTCGTCATCGGCATCAAGCGCATGATCAGCGGCGGCGACAGCGTGACCGAATGGAACATCACCATGGCCACCGCCATGCTGGCGATGATCCCGCCGGCGCTGGTCGTCATCCTGATGCAGAAATGGTTCGTCAAGGGTCTGGTCGACACTGAAAAGTGACTCCCGCTCTCCCGCCCTCGCCGCCCCAACACGACTCCGTATACGAATAACACATGGCTACTCTCAGCTTTCGCAACGTCAAGAAAACCTATGCCGGCAATGTGCCGGTCATCCATGGCATCGACATGGACGTCAAGGACGGTGAATTCATCGTCATCGTCGGCCCGTCGGGCTGCGGCAAGTCCACCCTGATGCGCATGGTCGCCGGCCTGGAGACGGTCACCAGCGGCGAGATCCTCATCGAGGACAAGGTCGTCAACAACCTGGAGCCGGCCGAACGCGACATCGCGATGGTGTTCCAGAACTACGCGCTCTACCCGCACATGACCGTGTTCGAGAACATGGCCTATGGCTTGAAGATCCGCAAGTTCTCCAAGGAAGAGATCAAGAAGCGCGTGGACGCGGCCGCCCAGATCCTGGAGCTGTCGCACCTGCTGGACCGCCGCCCGCGCGCGCTGTCCGGCGGCCAGCGCCAGCGCGTGGCCATGGGCCGCGCCATCGTGCGCGAGCCCAAGGTGTTCCTGTTCGACGAACCGCTGTCGAACCTGGACGCCAAGCTGCGCGTGGCGATGCGCCTGGAAATCATGAAGCTGCACCGCCGCCTGGGCACGACCAGCCTGTACGTGACGCACGACCAGGTCGAGGCCATGACCCTGGCCCATCGCATGATCGTCATGTACCAGGGCGTGCCCGAGCAGATCGGCACGCCGATGGAAGTGTTCGAAAAGCCCGCCTCCACCTTCGTGGCCGGCTTCATCGGCTCGCCCCCGATGAACCTGATGGAAGTGAACGTGGCCGGCGACGGCACGATGGAGACGGTGGACGGCACCCCGCTGGAGATCTCGCCGCTGGACGTGCCCGCCCCGGTGCGCGGCCGCAAGGTGATCCTGGGCATGCGCCCCGAGCACATGCTGCTGAACACGCAGGGCGTGCCGGCCGAAGTGGAAATGGTGGAAACGCTGGGCTCCGAGCAACTGGTGCACTGCCGCTGCGGCAAGGCCACGCTGGTAGTCCGCTGCACCACGCGCCAGCTTTCGGAATCGTCGGCCAAGGTCGGCAACCGCGTCAACGTGGGCTCGGACGGCCGCCACCCGCTGCACTGGTTCGAACCCGATACCGGCCGCCGCGTGCAAGGCCTGTAAGCCTGCACATGCATCCCCGGCCCCGCGCGGGGCCGGCATTACTCCTGCTCAATACGTGTAGGTCACCATCGTGCCGATGGTGTATTGGTTGCGCTCGCGCACGATGGGACTGTCGGCGGCGTCGCCGAACAGGCGCCGCGCCTCCGCCCCCACCGTCCACGACCATGACTCGTCCAGCGGCAGCGTCCATGTCGCGCCCAGGCCCACGCTCTCCAGGCCGCCCCTGGGACTGTAGCGGCGATAGCCGGAATTGGCCGACTGGCGCGCGCTGACGCCATACCAGGTGCGCATGTAGTTGCCGTCGCCGAAGGTGCCCGACAGCGCCACCGACACCAGGCCGGCCGCGCCTTCGTAGACCGTGGCGCCGGCGCCCAGGGTCAGCATGGTGTAGGCGCTGCCCACGTCGCTGTCGCCGCTCTTCTTGAAGGCGTGCGCCAGCGTCGCCGACAGGGTCACCGGGCCCAGCGTGGTCTCGGCGTCCATGCCGATCTGCGCGCGGCTTTTGATCTCGCCCATGCCGCGCAGCTTGTCCGACCCCTCGAAGCCATGCTTGCGGTCCTTGCGCGACGCGCTGGGCGCCAGGTAGAAGCGGAAGGTGCTGTCCAGCGCCTCGGTCTCCCAGCCCAGCCCGTGATCGGTGCCCAGGAAGAAGCCGTGCGGCCCGCGCACCCCCAGCCCGACGATGGGCACCGCCGAGCCTTCGTCGCTGCCGCTGTAGCGCGGCGCGTAGCCCACGCCCAGCGTCCCGTAGAACAGCCATTCGCCGGCCGGCCCTTGCGCGTCGGGCACGGTCAGGCCGCGTGAAGTGGCCCCGCGCTGGCCGTAGACCGAATTGACGGCGACCTCGTCGGCGGCCAGGCACAGGCCCGGGCCCAGCGAGAGCAGGCAGGCCGCGCCGACGCGGCGCACGGACACGGACGAGCGAAGAATACGCTTCATGGGAGGGTTCCTGAAAACGGGTTGAGGAAAGGATTCAGTCGGCGTCGCCGCGCTGCCTGGCCTGGCGCATCAGCGCCATCGCCACCGCGGAGATCGAAGCCACCAGCGGCTCGCTGGTGTCGGAATTGCCCATGACCAGGACCGCCAGCTTCTCCCGCGGCGCCAGCACCCAGCGGGAATGAAAGGCCTCGGTCGCGCCGCGATGCATGCGCAGCGGCGCTTCGTCCATCATGTCCGCGCAAGGCGCGGCCAGCCACGACAGCGCCAGCCGGCATTCCAGGTCCATGCCGCTGGCCACCGTCTCCAGGTCCAGCACCGCGTGCGCCGAGCCGGCGCTCAGCACGCGCCTGCCCTCATGGGCGCCGCCGGCGAACAACATGCTGGAGAAACGCGCCATCTCGGTCGTGCTGAGCCACAGTCCGTCGGCCGGCGGATTGGCCTGCGGCGTCTCGGCCCACGGGTGGCCGCGCCGATAGCCCGCCGCGCGCAGCTGCAGCATGCGCGGCCCCGGCTCGAAGCCGGCGCGCGGCATGTTCGCCGGCCGCAGGATGGCGCGGCGCATATAGGCGTCGAAGGGTTCGCCGGCCGCCTGCGCCAGCATGTCGCCCAGCAGCGCGTAGGCCATGTCGGCGCGGGCCCGGCCCATGGTGTCTTCCGGCGCGTCCGGACGGACCGCCATCAGGCCGCGCGCGGTGAAGGGATGCGCGCCCAGCCACTGCATGGCGTTGCGGCGCGGCTGCAGCTCCCAGTCCGGCAGCGCCTGCGAGGCCGGCCGGTCCAGCCCCAGCGCGCCGTCATCGGCGGCGCGCAGTACGCCGGCGGCGGTGACGACCTTGCTGATGGCCCCGACCCGGTACAGCGTGTCGCCGCTGGCCTTGCGGTGCCGCGCCACGTCGGCATAACCGAAGCCGGTGCTCCAGACCACGCGCTGGTCGTCGACCAGCGCGATGGACAGGCCGGGCACGTTCTGCGCGTCCATGTCGTAGGCGATGCGCTGGGCCAGGTAGCCGATCACCGCCGCGTAGTCGCCCGGCGCGACGGCGGCGGGCGCGGCGGGCGGCACGCCCTGGCAGCCGCCGATCACGGCCAGCAGGGATGCGACGGCAAGCAGGCGGCTCAGGCAAAACATGGCGGACGGCGGCTCCTCTGAACGAAAGTGCCGTCATGCTAGCCATGCGCCTGCGCGCGATCTTTCCCGCTTTGTATGGAGTTTGTGAAGATCGTCGCGGGACTTTGTGAAGTTGCTTTACGTACTGCGGCCCGGCGCGGAAAGCGCCTTCCACGCGATGACGAAGCGCGCCCCGCCCAGCGGGCTGTCTTCGGCGCGCACCGAGCCGTTGTGCCAGCGCGCCACCCGGCTCACGATCGCCAGCCCCAGGCCGACGCCGCCGGTTTCGCGATCGCGGCTTTCATCCAGTCGGATGAAGGGTTCGAAAATGCGCTCGCGATCCGCCGGCGCGATGCCGGGGCCGTCGTCGTCCACCATCAGCACGTACTCGCGCGCCGAACCGCCCAGCAGGCTGACCTGGACCCGGCCGCCCGCGTGCCGGATGGCGTTCTGCAGCAGATTCAGGAGCGCGCGCGTCATGTAGCGCTGGTGCAGATGCACCTCGGGCACCTGGCACTGCGCCACCTCGCAGCGCACGCCCGCCACGCCGGCCTCGAAACCCGCGTGCTGCACCACCGATTCGAGCCAGCCGCGCGCGTCCTGCGGCTGCAGCGCGACGCCATCGCCCTTGTGCTCCAGCCGGGCGTACATCAACAGTTCCGAGGCCATGCTGTCCAGCTCGGCCACGTCGCTCTTCATTTCCTCGACCAGGCGCCGGCGCGCCTCGGGATCGTCCTCGCGGTCCATCATGTCCAGCTCGAACGACAGCCGCGCGATCGGCGTGCGCAGTTCGTGCGAGACGGCGTTGGTCAGTTCCCGCTGGTTGCTGACCAGCGCGCTGATCCGCTCGGACATCTGGTTGAAGGTGTCGCCCAGGCCCCGTATGGTGGAATGCCGCGACAGCCGGGCGCGCGCCTGCAGGTCGCCTTGCCCCATGCGCTGCGCCGCCGTCTTCAGCGCCTCCAGGTCGCGCCAGGTGGGCAGCGCCCACACCAGCATGAAAGCGCCCAGCAGCAGCGTCAGCGCCGAATACACCGCCACCAGCACCCAGGACCCGACCGGCGGCTCGGCCGGCAGCTTCATTTCCAGCCATTGATCGCCCGGCCCCGGCAGCGCCGCCACGAAGGTCTGCATCTCGTCGCGGATGAAAAAGCTGCCCGCGGCGATGAGTTTGCGTTCGGCCTCGCTCGCCTCGAAGCTGGCGGCCGGCGCCACCCTCAGCCCCAGGCCGTAGTGCGGCGCCAACCGGTCGCGCACATAGGCCTCGCGTTCGGCGGCGGGCACCTGGCCCAGCTCGCGCACCAGGCTGTACATCTGGCCGCGCACGGCCTGGCGCGTATAGCCTTCGCTCAGCGGCTCGAAAAGGTAGGAGGCCGAGCGGTCCACCACCTGGCTCGAAATCACGAACCCCACGGCCAGCACCACGAACAGCCGCAGGATGAACCTAAGCATCGTCGCCCTCTTGCGCCCTGGGCGAGAACAGATAGCCCTTGCCCCAGACCGTCTTGATGCGCGCCGGATCGCGCGGATCGTCGTCGAGCTTGCGGCGCAGCTTGCTCACGCACACGTCCACGCTGCGGTCCAGCCCGTTGAACTCGATGCCGCGCACGGCGTTGAGCAAGTCGTCGCGCGTGAGCACCTGGCCGGCCTGGCTGGCCAGCGCCCACAGCATCTCGAACTCCATCGTGGTGAGATCGACTTCCACGCCGGCATGGACCACCGCGCGGTTGCGCCGGTCGATGGCCAGCGGGCCGAACTCCAGGCGCTCGGGCGGTTCGTCGGCCTGGCCGTGGCGCCGCAGCAGCGCCCGCACCCGCGCCAGCAGCACGCGCGGCTCGACCGGCTTGATCACGTAGTCGTCGGCGCCCGACTCCAGGCCCAGGATCTGGTCCAGGTCATCCTCGCGGGCCGTCAGCATCAGGATCGGCGCCGAGGAAAACGCGCGCAGGTCGCGGCAGACCTGCAACCCGTCGCGGCCCGGCAGCATCAGGTCCAGGATGGTGATGGCGGGATCGTGGCGGCGAAACGCCTCCACCGCCTGGTCGCCGCGAAAGGCCTGCGCGACGTTGAAGCCGTGCTGCTCCAGGAACTGGGCGATCAGGCGCGAGAGTTTCGGATCGTCTTCGACGAGCAAAGCCTTGGTCATGGGTGTGCAGGATGAAATCGATGGCGAAATAAAAACCGGGCCGCAAGTCTAGCTCACGGCCCGGTCGGCATCACTGGGCGGCAGGCCGCCCGGGATTACTTGTAGACGGTCTTGGAGCCGTCCTTGTGCCAGACGAACACGTCGAACTCGAAGTTCGTCAGGTCGCCCTGCTTGTTCCACGACACCTTGCCGATCGGGGTATCGAAGGAGTTGGCGTGCAGGTACTTGGCGACCTTGGTGGGATCGTCCGTGCCCGCGCCCTTGATGCCGTCGGCGATGACCTGGGTGGCCGTGTAGGCCGTCATCTGGAAGGCGCCCGCGGCGTTGCGCTTCTTGGCCTGGAAGGCCTTGACGATGTCGGCGTTGGCGGCGTTCTGGGTGAAGTCGGCCGGCAGCGTCACCAGCATCCCTTCGACCGCGTCGCCGGCGATGGCGTTGATGTCCGGGTTGCCCGTGCCTTCCGGACCCATCCACTTGGCCTTCACACCCTGCTCGGCCGCCTGGCGCAGCAGCAGGCCCATTTCAGGGTGGTAGCCGCCGTAGTAGACGAAGTCCACGCCCTGGCTCTTGAGCTTGGTGATGACGGCCGAGTAGTCGCTGTCGCCGGCGTTGATGCCTTCGAAGAACGCCACGGTGACGCCGCCCTTTTCCAGGTCGTTCTTGACCGCGGTGGCGATGCCCTGGCCGTACGACTGCTTGTCGTGCAGCACCGCGACCTTCTTGGGCTTGATCTTGTCCAGGATGAACTTGGCGGCCGCAGGACCTTGCTGGTCGTCGCGCCCGATGGTGCGGAAGATGAACTCGTAGTTCTTGCCGTCGGTCAGGGCCGGCGACGTGGCCGAGGGGGTCACCATGACCACGCCCTCGTTGTTGTAGACGTCGGCGGCGGCGATGGTGGCGCCCGAGCACACGTGGCCCACGACGAAGCCGATCTTGCTGTTGACCACGCGGTTGGCGGCGACCGGGCCCTGCTTGGGCTCGCAACCGTCGTCGATCACCACGGTTTCCAGCTTCTTGCCGTTCACGCCGCCGGCGGCGTTGATGCGCTCGATTGCCGTATCGACGCCCTCACGGACCATATCGCCATACTGGGTGACCGCGCCGGTGGTGGGGCCGACGACGCCGATCTTGATGGTTTGCGCCTGCGCGGCCGCGCCGAACGCCATGCCCGCGGCGACGCCCAGCGCGGCGATGACCGGGGTCAGACGGAATACTGGCTTCATGTTGGACTCCTCTAATGATTTGTAATCGTTAGTTCCGCACCCGTGCGCACGCCGGTTGTTTCCGTGTTCACGCCCGGTTACGGTGCATTAGCACGGCAAGCATACACTGAAAAATACCCCTGTTTGCAGGGCGCGCGACCCGCTTTTCGACGAGGGCCGCGCGTAAACCGCGGCGGCCGCCGCGCTCGCAGCCTTATGCCCGTCGCCGTATATGCAAAAGACGATTTATTCGTTTGAGTTACTAAAGCGGCGCGGCATGATGGCCGCCATGAGACTCCAACCGATCATCGTCCCGGGCTGGAAAAACTCCGGACCCGACCATTGGCAATCGCGCTGGGCAGCGTCCCTGCCGCTTGCGGTCCGGCTTGAACAGCGCGACTGGCAGAACCCGGTCGCCGCGCAATGGATCGCCACGCTGGCCGCGGAAGTGGATCGGGCCCGCAGCCCCGTGCTGCTGGTCGCTCACAGCCTGGGCTGCCTGGTCAGCGCCGCGCTGCCGGTGCCGCTGCGCGCCAAGGTCGCCGGCGCCCTGCTGGTGGCGCCGGCCGACGTGGAACGCGCCGACGCGCCCGAGTGCCTGCGCAGCTTCGCGCCCGTGCCGCGCCAGCCCTTGCCCTACCAGAGCGTGGTGGTCGCCAGCGACGACGATCCCTATTGCAGCCTGGACCGCGCCCGCGCCTTTGCCGGCGACTGGGGCAGCCGCATCGTCATCCTCTCCGGCGCCGGCCACATCAACGCCGACAGCGGCCTGGGCGACTGGCCGCAAGGCCTGAAACTGCTCGGCGCCCTGCGCCGCCGGGCGTCCTGGCGCATACCCACCCCCGCCAAGCGCATCCCGCCCATTCCGCTCTACGACGCGTCCTAGACGCCCGCAGCCGTCCTGCGCGGTCATCCTGGTTGCGTAAAATCACGCATCCAGACTACTGTTTGCAACAGAAATGCACCGGAAATTCTTGTAATCGCCGGATGATTTCCGCAAACCTTTCAGCACACGCCGCTTGCGCAACAACCCTTACGCCCAGTTGAAGCGTTTTGATTAATCTTGCTCCAATTTGGTTACATATGGTTGTTATCCTAGCGGCCGGGAACATCGGGGACAGGGAAATGACAGCTTACGCGCGCGCGGCGCTACGGGTTAACCCCGTCCGCCGCCATTCCTTCCCGGATTTAGCTGAATCTTATACATACAGTAAAATCGGCTCATATTCATCTAAATGTCACGGCGATTCGCCCGCGCCCAAGCCATGCTCGCCGGTTATCGAGCAGGTTCGGCAGGCCATATCTCGTCGCCAGATCGACAAAATAAAAAATGAGAATGCAGAGCAATACTCTCGCGCCCCGGCTTCGGCGCAACCGCGGCGCCGGCGTCGCCATAACGCTATTCGCAGCGCCTGGACGGGAGCTTCCGGCCATCCCAGGCCGTCTATCCCGCGCCTGATTTTCCGGCGCGGGCTTCCCGCACTCCCGATCGTCGCAGCCGCCGGCCGTCCCGGCGCCGCAGCCTCGGCCGGCCCCGACCGCCATTGCGGTTCGACCGCCCTCATTTACCATCCCCCGCCGCGTGGCGGGGCCAGAAGGACTCTGCATGCGTAAGCGCGTTGCCGTCGTTGGACTTTCGTTCCGGTTTCCCAGCACCACCCATGACAGCTACTGGCCGGCCCTGCTGGAAGGCCGCGACCTGGTCACCCAGGTCGAACAGGACCGCTGGTCCGCCGACGCCTACCTGCATCCCGCCAAGGACCATCCCGGCACCGCCTACACCTTTGCCGCCGGCTCCATCGGCGACGTCTCCGGGTTCGACGCAGGGTTCTTCGGCATCTCGCCGCGCGAAGCCGCGCTGATGGACCCGCAGCAGCGCCTGCTGCTGGAAATGAGCTGGGAAGCCCTGGAAGACGCCGGCATCGCGCCCTCCACCCTGCGCGGTTCGGACTGCGGCGTGTATATCGGCATCGCCAGCTCCGACTACGCCTACCGGCTGGCCGAAGACCTGAACGCCGTCGACGCCTCGATGGCGACCGGCAACACCGCCAGCATCGCCGCCAACCGCCTCTCCTACTTCTTCGACCTGCGCGGCCCCAGCATCGCCATGGACACGGCCTGCTCGTCCTCGCTGGTCGCCTTCCACCAGGCATGCCGCGCCATCCTGTCGGGCGAATGCACCCAGGCGCTGGCCGGCGGCGTCAGCCTGCACCTGCACCCCTACGGCTTCATCACCTTCTCCAAGGCGTCCATGCTGTCGCCGCGCGGGCGCTGCAACGTCTTCGACGCCTCCGGCGACGGCTACGTCCGTTCCGAAGGCGGCGGCATTTTCGTGCTGAAGGACTACGACCAGGCGGTCGCCGACGGCGACGCCATCCTGGCCGTGGTGGCCGGCAGCGCCGTCAACACCGACGGCCGCAAGTCCGGCCTCACCGTGCCCAGCGTGCAGGCCCAGGCCGCGCTGATGCGCCAGGTCTACGAACAGGCCGGCATCTCGCCCGCCGAGATCGACTATCTGGAAGCGCACGGCACCGGCACCGCGGTCGGCGATCCGATCGAAACCCGCGCCATCGGCCTGGCCCTGGCCCAGCAGCGTGGCAAGGACGCGCCGCTGCCCATCGGTTCGGTCAAGAGCAACCTGGGCCACCTGGAAGCCGCTTCCGGCGTGGCCGGCCTGGTCAAGGCCCTGTACGTGCTGCGCCACCGCGAGGTGCCCGCCACCATCGGCATCAAGACCCTCAATCCCAAGATCGAGTTCCAGGACTGGAACCTCGACGTCGTCACGCAGAACCGCAAGCTGCGACCCGCCGGCAAGCTGGTGGTGGGCGTGAACTCCTTCGGCTTCGGCGGCGCCAACGCGCACGTCATCCTGGAAAGCGCCCCGCCGCGCAGCCCGGCCGCCGAAGGCAAGATGGCCAAGACCGCCCCGATCCCCGTCGTGGTCTCGGGCAAGACCCTGCCCGCGCTGCGGGCCGCGGCCGGCCGGATGGCGCAGACGCTGCGCGACCAGCCCGCCAAGTTCCTGTACAACGCCGCCTACCACGCCGCCATGCGCCGCGACTGGCACGGCGAGCGCGCCGTGGTGTTCGGCACCCAGTGCAACGCGGTGGCCGACCTGCTGCAGCAATACGCCGACAGCGGCGACGCCAAGCCCGGCCTGGTCGCCGGCAGCGCGCTGCCCGCCGCGCGCGGCCCGGTGCTGGTCTATTCCGGCAACGGCTCGCAATGGGCCAACATGGGCCGCCGGCTGCTGGCCGATCCGGTGTTCGCCGCCGCCATCGACGAAGTGGATGCGCTGTTCGCCCAGTACGCCGACTTCTCGCTGCACAAGGAACTGGCCGGCGAGAACGGCGACGACCGCTACGAACGCACCGAAATCGCCCAGCCCGCGCTCTTTGCGCTGCAGGTCGGCATCACCCGCATGCTGGCCCAGCACGGCGTGGTGCCGTCGGCCGTGATCGGCCACAGCGTGGGCGAAGTCGCCGCCGCCTGGGCCTGCGGCGCGCTGTCGCTGCCCGACGCGGTGCGCGTCATCTTCCAGCGCAGCCGCCTGCAGGGTCAGACCAAGGGCCAAGGCCGCATGACGGCCGTGGGCGTCAGCGGCGAAGAAGCGCTGGCCCTGATCGCCGAACATGGCCTGGGCGCAAGCGTGTGCGTGGCCGGCTTCAACAGCGGCCGCGGCGCCACCCTGGCCGGCGCGCCCGAAGCGCTGGCGGTGCTGGAAGCGGCGCTGGCCGAACAATCCCTGTTCCATCGCCGCCTCGACCTGGACTACGCCTTCCACAGCCCGGCCATGGACGCCATCGAGGCCGGCATCCGCGAATCGCTGGCCGGCATCGCGCCGCGCGCGGCCGACGTGCCCTTTTATTCCACCGTCACCGGCGCGCCGCTGGACGGCGCCGGGCTGGACGCCGGCTACTGGTGGCGCAACGTGCGCGAAGCCGTGCGCTTCGAACAGGCCGCGCAGCAGCTGGTGGCCGAAGGCAATAACGTCTACGTCGAAGTCGGCCCGCACCCGGTGCTGCGCTCGTACCTGAACGACGCCCTCAAGGCCGGCGACCTGCAAGGCCGCGTGCTCAGCACCGCCACGCGCGGCGGCGACGATCCCGAGAAAATCTGGAACGCCGCCGGCCAGGCCATCGTCAGCGGCGGCCAGCTCGACCTGCAGTCGCTGTTCCCGTGGGCCGGCGCGCCGGTCGAACTGCCGACCTATCCCTGGCAGCGCGAACGCCACTGGCACCCGGCCACCCCCGAGTCCCAGGGCCTGCTCACGCGCCGGCTGGCGCACCCGCTGCTGGGCTATCCCATGCAGCAGCACGAGCACACCTGGGAGAACCGGCTCGACACGCAATCCCATCCCACGCTGGCCGACCACGTCGTCGGCGACGCGGTCGTGTTTCCCGGCACCGGCTTCGCCGAAATCGCGCTGGCCGCCGCGCTGCGCTGGCAAGGCGGCGCCACCGACTGCGCCGAACTGGAAGAGCTGGAAATCCACGCGCCGCTGCTGCTCAGTGCCGCGCCCGGCAAGCTGCTGCGCCTGCTGCTCGATGACGGCGACGGCCGTTTCCGCATCACGTCCAAGGAAACCGGCAGCACCGAACCCTGGACCCGGCACGCCAGCGGCCGCCTGCTGCGCGAGCCGCGCCTGACCCGGCTGACCCGGCCCGCCCTGGTCCTGCCGGAACGCGCGCCCGACTTCACCGGCGACAGCCACAACGCGCTGACCCGCGCCGTGGGCCTGGACTACGGCCCGGCCTTCCGCGCCGTCAAGCACGGCTGGCTGGAGTCCGACGCCAGCGTGCTGGCCGTGCTCGAACCCCAGCCCTGCCTGGCCGCCGAACTCGAAACCGCCCACCTGCACCCGGCGCTGCTGGACTGCGCGTTCCAGCTCATCATCCAGCTGCTGCGCGACGACCCGGCCATGGGCCTGGGCATCGCCTACGTGCCCGCCAAGATCGGACGCCTGAGCCTGCGCGCCAACGCCGGCCAGCCGGCCGCCGCGCGCGTGCGCCTGGAGCGCCGCGCCCCGCATTCGCTGACCGCCAGCTTCGAGCTGTACAACGCCGCCGGCGAGCAGATCGCCGCCGTCGAACAGGCGCGCTTTCGCAGCATCCGCCTGCGCAAGGCCGCGGCCGACCACCTCAGCTTCCTGGACAGCGTCGCCACGCCGCGTCCGCGCGCGCCGTTCGGCCCCAACCCGGTCGAACTCCAGACCCTGCGCGCCGCGCTGGCCGAAGCCGTCGCCGCCTGCACCGAAGGCGGCGCGCACGCGCGCTATGCCGACGAAGTCGATCCGCTGCTGGAAAGCCTGTGCGACAGCTTCGCGCTGGACGCCTTGCGCGCCATCGCGCCGGACGGCCGCCTGCTGCCGCAGGCCCTGATCACCGAACTGGGCCGCCACGCCCCGCAGGCCGCGCCGCTGCTGCGGCATATCGCCGCCCGCCTGACGGCCGCCGGCTACGTCGAAGCGCAGGCGGCCGGCATCGCGCTGCCCGCCGACGACAACGGCGAAGGCGGCGCCACCGACATCTGGAACACGCTGCTGCGCGAATACCCCGACTACGCGCAGATCGTCCACGCCGTGGGCCGCATCGGCCTGCACCTGCCCGCGCTGCTGCGCGGAGAGGCCGACGTCGACCAGATCTGCCCGCGCGCCACCACGCCGGCCGTCATCAACCGCAGCCTGCTCGGCGCGGCCAGCGGCCAGCGCCTGGGCACGGCCCTGCGCGCGGTGCTGCAACAGGCCCAGGCGGCCCGCCTGCCCGGCCAGCGCCTGAGCGTCATGGAAGTCGGCCAGGCCGCGCCGCTCTTCAACTTCAACTGCTGCGACGCGCTGGACTTCAACGTCGCCGACTACTGCTACGCCTCGCCCGACGCCGACATGCTGGACCACGTCGGCCACCAGCAGGCGGAACGCCATCCCAACGCCCGCACCGAACGCATCGGCGAAGACGGCGACGCCCCGGCCGCGCGCTGCGACCTCGTCATCTTCCACTGCGAATTCGACACCCTGGACGCGGCCCTGGCCGCGCTCAAGCACGCCCGCGCCAGCCTGCGCGCGGGCGGCGTGCTGCTGTTCTGCGGCGCCCATCCGGCAGCCTGGGCCGACTTCGTCTTCGGCGCGCGCCAGCAATGGTGGCAGGCCGGCGAGAACGGCGAACAGCTCTCCACCCAGCAGCCTGCCGCCTTCTGGCAGGAAACCCTGCAATCCCTGGGCCTGCAATGCGATAGCCCGCTGGAATTCAGCCAATCGCCGGCCACCGGCGCCTATCTGCTGACCGCCAGCCTCGAGGCCGCGCAGTCGGCCGACACCGCGGCGCAGCCCGCCACGCCGGCGCGCTGGCTGATCCTGGCCGACCGCAACCCGGAACACGGCGCCGGCCTGGTGCCCGCGCTGCAGGCCAGCCTGGCCGCGGCCGGCCACCAGGTGCGCCTGGAGACCGGCGTCGCGCCCGAGGCGCTGGACGCCCTGCTGGCCGGCGACGCCGACGGTCCGGTCGAACACATCGTGCACCTCGACGGCCTGGCCTGGACCGACGCCCACGAAACGCCCGACGAGCTGCTGGCCAAGCAGACCCGCCGCTGCGCGCTTGCCGCCGCCGTCATCCAGGCCTGCGAACGCACCCAGACGCCGGCCACCGTGTGGCTGGTCACCGCCGACGCCGCGCAATACCTGCGCCATGCGCCGGCCCCCGCCGCCATGCACGCGCTCAACGACGCCGCCCTGTGGGGCTATGGCCGCACCCTGGCCAACGAAGCGTCGAACTTCCGCATCCGCATGGTGGACCTGCCGCTGGCCCATGCCGGCGGCGTGGCTGACGCCCTGGCGCGCGAATTGTCAGCCATGGACGACGAAGACGAAATCCTGCTGGGCCCCGACGGCGAACGCTATGCGCCGCGCCTGCGCCTCGCCGCGCGTCCGGCGCCGGCCAGCCAGGCCACCGGGGCGCACGCCGTGCGCCTGGGCTTCGAATTCCCCGGCCAGCTGCGCAACCTGCGCTGGGAAGCCTGCCCCGCCCCGGCGCCCGCCGGCGACCAGCTCGAAGTGCGCATCGAAGCCACCGGCCTGAACTTCCGCGACGTCATGTACGCCCTGGGCCTGCTGTCCGACGAAGCCATCGAGAACGGTTTCGCCGGCCCCACCCTGGGCCTGGAGTTCGCCGGCACAGTCACCCGCGTCGGCCCGGACGCGGCCGGCTACCAGGTCGGCGACGCGGTCGTGGGCTTCGGCCCGGCCAGCTTCGGCGACCGCGTGCTGACCCGCCCCAGCGCCATCTCGCACATCCCCGAAGGCTTCTCGTTCGAAGCCGCGGCCACCATTCCCAGCACCTTCTTCACTGTCTACTACGCGCTGCACCACCTGGCGCGCCTCGAAGAAGGCGAGAAGATCCTGATCCACGGCGCGGCCGGCGGCGTCGGCATCGCCGCCATCCAGTTCGCCCAATGGCTGGGCGCCGAGATCTACGCCACCGCCGGCTCCGACGAAAAACGCGACCTGTTGCGCCTGCTGGGCGTGCGCCACATCTACGACTCGCGCTCGCTGTCCTACGCCGACGAGATCCTCGCCGACACCGACGGACGCGGCGTGGACGTGGTGCTCAACTCCCTGGCCGGCGAAGCCGTCAACCGCAACCTGCGGGTGCTCAAGCCCTTCGGCCGCTTCCTCGAACTGGGCAAGCGCGACTTCTACGAGAACACCCGCATCGGCCTGCGCCCGTTCCGCAACAACATCAGCTACTTCGGCATCGACGCCGACCAGCTGATGAACGAGCGCCCCGACCTCACCCAGCGCCTGTTCGCGGAGATGATGGCGCTGTTCCGCCAGGGCGCGCTGCATCCGCTGCCCTACACCGTCTTCGACGACAACGACATCGTCGACGCCTTCCGCTACATGCAGCAGGCGCGCCAGATCGGCAAGATTGTGGTCACCTACCGCAACGGCATCAGCGGCGTGCACCATCCGGCGGCCCAGGCCGATCACGGCCTGGCGCTGCCGGCCGACGCCAGCTACCTGGTCACCGGCGGCCTGGGCGGCTTCGGCCTGCGCACCGCGCAATGGCTGGCCGAGCGCGGCGCGCGCAACCTGATCCTGATCAGCCGCAGCGGACCCGCCAACGACGCCGCGAAAGCCGCCATCGCCGCCTTTGAAGCACAGGGCGTGCGCGTCCACGCCGCCGCCTGCGACGTCACCGACCGCGACGCCCTGGCCGGCCTGCTGCAGGACGCCGCCGCCACGCTGCCGCCGCTCAAGGGCGTGGTCCACGCCGCCGTGGTCATCGACGACGGCCTGGCCCGCAGCGCCAACGCCGAACAGATCCAGCGCACCCTGGCCGCCAAGGTCCTGGGCGCGCAGCACCTGCACGAACTGACCCGCGCGCTGCCGCTGGACCTCTTCATCTGCTATTCCTCGGCCACCACCCTCTTCGGCAACCCGGGGCAAAGCAACTACGTCGCCGCCAACGCCTGGCTCGAACGCCTCGCCGCCCAGCGCCGCGCCGAAGGCCTGCCGGCCACCTGCGTGCGCTGGGGCGCCATCGACGACGTGGGCTTCCTGGCCCGCAACGAAAAAATCAAGGACGCCCTGCAAAGCCGCATGGGCGGCGGCGCCCTGGCCTCCCAGACCGCGCTGGACGCGCTCGAAGCCATGCTGGCCGCCGACGCCTCCGGCCTCGGCGTGCTGGAACTGGACTGGCGCGCGCTGGCCCGCTTCCTGCCCACCTCCGGCCTGCCCAAGTTCTCCGACATCGCCCGCCAGGCCGGCGACGCCGGCGAAGAAGACAGCGGCGCCGACGACATCGCCCACCTCATCGCCACCCTGGACGACGAGGCCCTGCATGAGCGCTTCACCGACATGCTCAAGGCCGAGATCGGCGAAATCCTGCGTGTCGCGCCCGACAAGATCGAAGCCACCCGCTCGGTCTACGACATGGGCCTGGACTCGCTCATGGGCGTGGAACTGGTGGTCGCGCTGGAAAACCGCTTCGGCATCCGCCTGCCCGTCATGGCGCTCAACGAAAGCCCCACGCCGGCCAAGCTCGCCGAACGTCTGGTGCTGCTGCTGCGCGACGAACACGACGCCGGCGACGCCCTCACCGCCAGCGTGCAGCAGGTCGTCGCGCACCACGCCGCCGAAGTCGGCGCCAGCTCGGTCTCCGAATTCGTCGACGAGATCAAGCAGAACGGCAGCCTTCCCAAGCAACGCATGATCCAGTAGGCAAGACTTGAGCACCGTAAAAAAGCTGCCCGGCCTTGCCGCCGGCATCAAAGACAAACTCATCCAGCAAGCGCTGGAGCGCAAGTTGCGCCAGGCCGCCGCGCCCGCCGGCCAGGCGCTGGCGCGCCCCGCGGAAAAGAAAGCCGAGATCCCCGAGGAACACTACCGCTTCCATCTCCACCCCGGCTACCAGCAGCTGCGCATCATCAACGACGGCGCCAGCCGCCTCGGCGTCAAGAACCCCTTCTTCAAGCTGCATGAAGGCACCGCCGGCGCCGCCACCCGGATCAGCGGCAACGGCTACATCAACTACGCCAGCTACAACTACCTGAACATGTCCGGCGATCCGGACGTGATCGCCGCGGCCAAGGCCGCGATCGACCGCTACGGCACCTCGGTGTCCGCCAGCCGCCTGGTTTCCGGCGAACGCCCCGTGCACCGCGAACTCGAAACCGAGATCGCCGCCCTCTACGGCGTGGACGACGCCATCACCTTCGTCAGCGGCCACGCCACCAACGTCTCCACCATCGGCTACCTCTTCGGCCCGCGCGACCTGGTGCTGCACGACGAACTGATCCACAACAGCGTCCTGCAGGGCATCCAGCTCTCCGGCGCGCGCCGCCTGCCCTTCCCCCACAACGACTGGGAAGCGCTCGACGCCATCCTCAACGACCAGCGCCGCCAGTTCGAACGCGTCCTCATCGTGCTGGAAGGCATCTACAGCATGGACGGCGACTACCCCGACCTGCCGCGCTTCATCGAGGTCAAGCAGCGCCACCGCGCCTTCCTCATGGTCGACGAAGCCCACTCCCTGGGCGTCATGGGCACACGCGGCTACGGCATCAGCGAACACTTCGGCGTCGACGGCAAGGACGTCGACATCTGGATGGGCACCCTGAGCAAGACGCTGGCCGGCTGCGGCGGCTACATCGCCGGCGAAACCGCGCTGGTCGAACACCTGAAATTCCTGGCCCCCGGCTTCCTATACAGCGTCGGCATGCCGCCCAGCGTCGCCGCCGCGTCGCTGGCGGCGCTGCGCAAGATGAAGCAATCGCCCGACCGCGTGGCCGCCCTGCAGGCCCGCGGCCGGTTCTTCCTGCAACAGGCCCGCGCCGCCGGCATAGACACCGGCACCAGCACCGGCCTGGCCGTCGTGCCCGCCATCACCGGCAGCTCGCTGAAAGCCACGCGCGCGTCGGCCGAACTCTTCAAACAAGGGATCAACGTGCAGCCGATTCTGTATCCGGCCGTGCCCGAGAAGTCGGCGAGGCTGCGGTTTTTTATTTCTTGTATGCATACGGAAGAGCAGCTCCAGCAAACGATCCGGGCGCTGACGGAAGCATTGCGCTAAGCCCATATCGCCATGTCGTTCGCCACATTTTCACGCCAACTCTCGCGCCTGCCCCACCTCGAAACCTTCGTAGGCGGCCGCGTGACGCATCTGAACCTGGGCCAGATCCTTGGCGTACGTAGAATGAGCGCCGTGTATGGATGGGGATTCCGGCCGTCCACTCGTCTTCCGCGCAAGATCGCTGGTCAATTCGGCATACCCTTCATCAATCTGGAGGACGGCTTCCTGCGCTCTTTCGCGCCCGGAAGAGCCTATCCGCCGGTGTCGCTGGTGGTTGATCATCAGGGGATCTACTACGCGGCGGATCGCCCTTCGGACTTGGAAACACTGCTGGAATCCGACATCGACGTTCTGGGAGGACCTGGAGCCGGCTACGCACAGGCGCGCGAACGCATTCTTGCCGAGGGTCTGAGCAAATACAATCACGCACCAGATATCGACTCACTGCCCGGGCCCCGAAACTGCCCTCGCGTTCTGATCGTAGACCAGACCCGTGGTGACGCCAGTGTGACCCACGGAATGGCGCGGGCCTCTACATTCGCCGAGATGGTCGCGGCCGCAAGGCGGGAGAACCCCGACGCGACGCTCTACATAAAAACCCACCCCGAAGTCAGTAGCGGCGCCAAGCGCGGATATCTTTCCGACTTTCCAGTCGATGAACGCTGCATCATGCTGCGCGACGCAATTTCACCCGCCAGCCTGCTCGGGCAAGTAGACAAGGTCTACACCGTCACCTCGCACATGGGTTTCGAGGCGCTGCTACGCGGACTTCCAGTGCATTGCTATGGGCTTCCCTGGTACGCAGGATGGGGGTGTACCCATGACGCCTTCAACTGCGAACGGCGCACGAAACGTCGTACCGTGGAAGAGCTTTTTGCAGCGGCGTACATGCACTACAGCCGCTATCTCGATCCCGAGACCGGCCAGGCAGGCACGATATTCGACGCCATCGAATGGCTCGCAAGACAACGACGCACGCATCGTCGGCATTCCGGTCGCGCCATCGCAATCGGCTACCGACGGTGGAAAGCCGACAACGTTCGACCGTTTCTCCGATTCAACGGCAAGGCACCGCATTTCGTAAAGGATGCCGCGGCTGCAGCCGCGCTGAAGCCGACGGCCATCGATCATTTGGTGGTGTGGGGCACGGACGCGCCGCCGCCCGTGCAAGCCCTGGCCCACGCCAGCGGAGCGCGATTGCTGCGCATGGAAGACGGTTTTGTACGTTCCGTCGGACTGGGATCGGACTTCATACCTCCCCGCGCACTCGTGCTTGACAGTCAAGGCCTGTATTTCGACCCTCGACAGGCCAGCGACCTGGAATCCATGCTGAATACCCGCGAATTCACCGACGTGGATCGCGCGCGAGCGCGGCGGGTTCGTGAATTGATCGTGGCCAACGGCATCACCAAATACAATGTCGAACCCAATATCGCGCCGACGTGGAAGAACCCGGGCCGCTATACGCTATTGGTCCCTGGTCAGGTCGAGGACGACGCCTCGGTGCGCCACGGTTGCCAGGACGTGCGCAACAATCTACAACTGCTTCGCGCGGCGCGACTCGCAGCACCCGACGCCTTTATCGTCTACAAGCCTCACCCCGATGTCATGGCCAACAACCGCGTCGGACGCCTACATCAAAAAGAGGCCTTGGAGTTCGCCAACACAGTCGAAACCCATGCCTCCATCGTCAGTTGCATCGATGCATGCGACGAGCTCCATACGATGACCTCGCTGAGCGGCTTTGACGCCTTGCTGCGTGGGAAGCCCGTGACTACATACGGGAGCCCGTTCTACGCTGGGTGGGGCCTTACCACAGATCGGCACCCCCCGCCGCGCCGCGAACGCAAGCTCACTCTGGACGAACTGGTTGCCGGCGCCCTACTGCACTATCCGATTTACTTCGATGCTCGCCTCAATGGCTACACAACCTGCGAGGCCACACTTCTTAACTTGATTCAGACCCGTGATCTCCTATTAGCCAAAGGCATGTATGCGCCGGCACGCCAAACGCAGTGGCAGCGGCGCTGGAATAAAGTTTCGCTCTGGGCAAGGGCTGGGTTTACGGTGACGCGATGAATCAGGCTCAGCGTTTTCTTTTTTTACAGGGGGTCAGGTCGCCGTTCTTTCGGCGTCTTGGACGGGCAATTCGTGACGCCGGCCACTACGTCCGCAAAGTCAACTTTACGGTTGGAGACTCCCTTTATTGGCGGTCCGGAAATTCAGTTGCCTACCGTGGCAGCATGGATTGCCTAGAAGCGTTCTATCGCAAAGAGTTCGATGCACACGGGATCACGGACATTGTCCTGTTCGGAGACTGCCGGCCTGTGCACAGGCCTGCTATTGATCTCGCTCGGCGGAGAGATATCAGGGTACACGTTTATGAGGAAGGTTACTTTCGGCCGTTCTGGGTCACGTTGGAGCGGGGTGGCGTAAACGCCCATTCGGGCCTGCCCCGCGATGCCGATTGGTACCGACAACAAGCACAACATCTACCACACTTTGGGAATGGTCAGTCCTTCGATGCCCCATTCTGGAAACGCGCTGCATACGATGTCGGATACAACTTTTGGGCGGGTCTTAACCCAGTTTTGCACCCTGGAGTCAAAGGTCACGTTCCATATACCCCACTCCGGGAGTATCTTGGTTATCTGCGCCGAGGTTTTCGCGTGAAGTGTTTTGGCGCAAAATCTCGTCGCATTGAGACAAGTCTAATCAACGAGTCAGGCACTTTTCCATTTTACTTGCTGCCTTTGCAATTGGATTCCGACGCTCAAATCGTTCATCATTCGCCATACAGCGACATGAGCGAAGCTATGCTAGCTGTATTAACGTCATTTGCCAATTTTGCACCGAAGAACTCCCGCTTGGCGGTCAAAATCCATCCCTTGGACCCGGGACTAGCCAATTACAAGAAACTCTTGGAACAGGCGGCTAAGCGCCTAGAAATAGGCCGCCGCGTGTTTTACCTCGAGAGCGGCAATCTACCTGCGTTACTCAGCCATACTTCAGGTGTAGTTACTGTCAACAGCACCGTCGGCGGCTCAGCATTGATACATGGAAAGCCTACGGTCGTATTGGGTCGAGCCATATACGATATACCAGGCCTTACCTTTCAAGATTCGCTAGATTGTTTTTGGAAAGGCGCCACTCCTCCAGATCTGAAGCTATTTCATAACTTTCGAAATGCCGTCATCCATTATACGCAAGTGAACGGCGGATTCTATTCTTCCAAAGCTATTAGCTTGGCAATTTCCGGTAGCCTGCCTCGTCTTTGTCCTTTGGTGCAGCCGAAACAGTCCAATCCTATTGACACCATCGAAGCAGTGGCTCCGACCGCGGGCTCGTCAAAACAACAGTCGTTCCAATGAAAATTGCTCTTATTGCAGATGAACTCACGACCGCGTGCCTCAAAGAACGTTGGCACGTTATAGAATTGACACCTTGGAATTATCGTTGGATTCTACGCTACGGGAAACCCGATTTACTTTTGGTGGAGTCTGCTTGGAAAGGACTCCGGAATCGTTGGAAATACAAAATTGCGAATTATCCTGATCATCCGAAGCGTTCTAATGCCACGCTAAAAAAAGTGGTCGAACTAGCGCAAGATCACGGCATTCCAACTGCATTTTGGAACAAAGAGGATGGCGTACATTTTGAACGATTTATAGACAGCGCAAAGCTTTTCGAATATATATTCACCGTTGATGAGAACTGCATCCCTCGATATCAAAAGGAAACCGCGGGACAGTCCAAGGTAAGCGTTTTGCCGTTCGCAGTTGAAAGAAATCTACACTACTTTCTAGGCTTTAGCTTCAAAACCCGCAGCGCAAATTTCGTCGGCAGCTATAGCAGACATATACACCAGCAGCGTCGTGAATGGCAGCAGATTATGTTCAAGGCATGCCAGGAAACGGGCATGCCTCTTCATATATATGACCGCAATTCCGCGAGAAAATCCAGTAATTATCGCTACCCATCTTCTCAGGGACTTATTATAAACTCTGCTGTTCCCTACCCCGCGACTGCTGACATATACCGCAGTCATCTCGTTTCGTTAAATGTGAATACCGTGGAAAACTCCCCCACCATGTATTCAAGGCGGCTAGTGGAAATATTGGCGTGTGGCGGAATAGCAGTAACCAATCCAAGTCCAGCCGTGCAGCGTTACTTTTCCGAATTTTGCCACGTAGTCCACGACGAATCGGAATGCCGTGAAGTGCTAGGTCGACTGTTTAGGCATGGTCCCAGCAGGCGGGATCTCGATCGTGCGCTAGGAGGTGCCGAACATGTGCAAAAATACCACTCCTGGGAGGAAAGAGTAAAATGGATTATGCAATGCATCAGCATAAAATAGATTTGCCGTACGCCTAATAGCTCAATCGTTTTCCGGACCGAGGAAATAGGTGTATTAGCCCAACATCGCGTGGAAACGTCTCCGAATATAAACCATTAGCTCGACCGCATGGCTCGTAACTCCTAAACAATAATAATGTTGAAAGCAAAGGCACCATCACCATAAGCTCATGATGAACAATGCCGGGCATTAATGCTTTGCTGGAAAGTCCGCCGGCCATTTCATGGGTCGAAATTGCTTCATCTTCCGTTTCTCTTCGTCTTTCCTCTTTTGCTCACAATTATCCGCATCAGTCCTTTTATCTGATTCACAATACCGGCTATTGTCATCATTTACAGTACGAGTGTCGCTCATGCCAGACCTCCCTGGATTCGCTCGGCCCGGGCATATTGCGCACGAGCAACTATGATGGTCTCACGAACAGCGCTTATTTCACAGATTATCTTGTGCTAGTTCAAGTGAACGATTCCTCCTTAGAGATATTTCAGGCACACTGCACAGATCGCCGTGATCAGTACGAAATCGATGTGGCGTCGATTTACAAAGGGTAATCCTATATTCACCCAGTGAAAACCCGCTCACGTCGTAATCGAGAGAATTGACGATGAGCACGAAGATGGAAGAAGACATCAAACGCTGGACAGCCAAGCGAAAAAGCACGCTGGTGCTGGACATAATTTAAGGCAAGACGATAGTGGCCGAGGCGAGCCGCCAATACAACCTGTCGCCATCGGAAGTCGAGCAGTGGGTCGATGACGGCAAGCGGGGTATGGAGCCCCCTTTTGAGCTAACCCGCAGGATGTGCGCGAGCAGTACGAGCGCCAGCTCAAAGACCTACAAAGGCGTGCGGCGAAGCGATGCTGGAGCTGCGTGCCAGAAAAAAATTGCAGCCCCTGCTGGGCGAGGACGAGAAGTGATCGAGACGATCCGCCAGGGACTGCAAGCCGAGGGCATCACCGTCTCGATTGCCAAGCCGTGTCGCTGGTTTCCGTGTGCCGCGCCGCACGGCGTACTACAAGCCGGTGAATTCCGCGCCGAAGGTT
Source organism: Achromobacter sp. MUI-25009338 (assembly GCF_057359325.1). NCBI lineage: Bacteria > Pseudomonadati > Pseudomonadota > Betaproteobacteria > Burkholderiales > Alcaligenaceae > Achromobacter > Achromobacter sp. MUI-25009338. The sequence goes on along the minus strand of NZ_CM170627.1, from coordinate 2,799,635 downwards.
GATCCGAAATTCGCCACACCGATCAAGGCGATGATCGAGCAGTCGCCGCCGTTTGGATACCGGACTGTCGCGCACCTGCTGGGGTTCAACAAGAACACAGTGCAGCGCGTGTTCCAGTTGATGGGCTGGCAGGTTCGAAAGCCGCTGATCGGATTCAGGCCGCGGATCCAGGCGCTGCCCTCGGTGGCAACGATGCCCAACGAGCGCTGGTCCACGGATATGTGCCGGGTGTGGGCTGGCCGGGAGGGTTGGTCAACACTCGCGCTGGTGATCGACTGCCACACGCGCGAACTCTTAGGCTGGCACCTGTCTCGCAGCGGCAAGGCCTGCACCGCGGCAGCGCCTTGGAACATGCCTTGATCGCCCGCTTCGGGGCGTTGAGGCGCGTGCCGATGCCATTCCTGTTGCGCTCGGATAATGGGCTGGTGTTCACGCCGCGCAGCTACACCGCACTGGTACCCGGCTATGGGTTACGCCTGGAGTTTATCACACCGCATTGCCCTCGGCAGAAACGGTATGGTCGAGCGCGTGATCCCCACGCTCAAAGAACAGTGCGTGCATCGCTTTGAGACGATCCAACATGCTAGCCGCGTAATCGGCGACTGGATACGCTTTTACAACGACCGACGACCACACCAGGCGCTCGGCATGAACACCCCGGCTGAGACATTTGCTTTAGCCGCTTAACCTGAGCAGGTTCTGCTGGGTCAATACAAAACCAGTTTGCTATTCTTTTTAGCGAACGGTTTACGGCGGCGCGTGGATAACACCTCTTAAAACGCCTCGTCCACGAAAATACGGACAGGCTCGAGTCGTTCAACGGTCGACGGCGAGATGAATTCCTTAACGTGCACGAATTCAGCACGCAGCACGACCTACAACAAAACTGCGAGCTTGGCAGGACGACTACAACTATCATCGTCCCTACGGCTCACACGACCATCCGACCCTGCGCGAGTACGTTCAAAAGTGGCCGGTGCAACCAAAAGAGGCAACCACTCTACAATTTTAAATTATCCAATTTGCGAGGGAAAGTCATAATCAATAAAGATCTCGGATACTTCCATTTGAATCCACTGCAAACGAAATCGCGCCCCCCCCTTTCCGAGAATAACTGCATACCCATGACTCCTCCCCAATATCAGCACTTTTTACAACGCTCAATCCAGAAAATTTCAACAACTCGGACGATTCAACAAAGGCCCTAGCTGAAACATAGAATTTACCCGACCTGCACATCTTCTGAATTACTCGATTATTATTTCCCCTACGCAACTCCTTCATGAAACCAACCTCCATCGACTGAATCGATGCCCCTAAAATGCACCCGGCACCTTTTGCCAAGTCATAGCTCATATCGCCAGCCACGAATTCTTTTTCAGAGCTCCAATTTGGAGTAATAAATTGGCAAACTGGGTCCACATTTTCGGAAATTTCAATTATATCCACAATAATAACAACAAAGCTGTCGCTCACATTTATTTTGAAATATCTATAACCCGCACCCAGTCTATATTTGTTACCTTCATCGCGGTACATCCCTGGAATTCGTACGCGCACAGATGCCGCGTATTCATCCGCATCAATAATATTTACCTCTCCAGAAAGTCTAGCTGATCCACCGATATCACCTGCACACGTTAAAGGATCGCACGCTTCATCAATATTAAATCCCGGCAATAGGATTGTATTATGCTTATACGCCTCACGTCCGCTCTCCTCGATCGCCCAAGGACTTCCGTCCACATACAGATAGAAACTGGCAAAATCATAGTCTTTATTATGCGTATGATGAAGTTTCGATCCGGAAATCCAAATAGAATAATTTCTCCCCGACTTTGATTTGCCACGCAGGGCCGCACTACCAATTTGGCTAAATTCTCGCCCGGCCACTCTGGGACTAGAATCGTCAATCTTCTTATTAATGGGCAATACCTGCGCTAGGAGGGTGTACGCGTCTCCAAAAAAGGAAGGCAGCTCGTTGGTAATTTTCCCCATATCAATAAGTGTATTTCGACTTTCCCCTGGGAGAGAATTAACGATTCTCGATACACCAGGCGACCATCCCGCATCGCTACAGTCACCGAACCTGGCAAATAAGTATCCGTCATCTAAAGAACCGTACCAAAATAGATCTGCTAACTCAGAAACATCTCCGAATAGCTCCGAATAAACAGCATTTTTATCCCCCTTGGCCTCGGCCAAGATTAGGACCAAATACGGAATTAGCTCTTGGAGAACAAATTGAGCATAACTGAATCCTTCCGGATAACCGCCTTTAAGGGACTCTCGCAGGATTTTATGAAATACATCCTGAATTCTGTCAATAACTGGGTCCCCAAAATCGAAGAAATGGAGCGCTCCCATCATAAAAGTACTATAAATAACCAACCCATGGTTCGTGGATCTCCGCAACCAATGGGATACTGGCGGAAATTGAGTACTCAAGAGTTCCTTTGCATCAACCATTGGAATCAGCCATTGGAGTCCATGAGAATTGAATTTGTCGCGCCAAATTCCATTAGCTACGTTTCCAAGACCACATAGTATACCGAAGGCACCTGGCAAATAGCCATTAGACCAATTATTTCTCTCCCATGCACCACTCTGTGGAAAATAATCTCCACTTGGTCTCCAATATGGCCAGCTTAGCAATGCGTTACGCATCAGATCGCTAAATTCGCGGACATCAGCTTGAAGAATGCCATCGTCGTCTGTATGAAATTTCAGAGAAACTGCGGTAAAAAGTGCCGCCTGATAAATCAATTGTGCAGTTCGCTCCCACCGAAGAACAAACTGAGGAGATGCCCCACAGACCACATGCCTACGCGATAGTTCGCAATTCTGAAATGATACATAATTGAAGCCTTCTAATCCCATAGTCTGCAGCTGAACAACTCCTACTTTCCCCTCTCGGCATGCGATGCTGAACTGTTCGCGCCCAGCCCCTGGAGCTACTTCGCGGATTTCTTCAGAGTTAACGCAAAAATAATATATTCCTCGAATGCGCCGAACAGATAAATTAAATAATCCATTTTTACTGATCGACGTCAGTTCCCGTCCGCCGATCAATATACTTATCGAACTATCTTCACGCAACGTACACTCGGCCACACAACAACCGAAGTGAACTATGAGTTCAGATGCCATTTCCGGCTCAAAATATATTTCTGCGTAATAACCCTCGACGCTATCATGGTTATTAATACTAGGGTTAATAGATTCACCTGCGTTCAACTTAAATGCATGAATCTCTGGATATCCATGCGTCGGCATAAAGGGCAAATTAAATCCCACCGGAGAGCTTGGGCGGATGATAGAGTTGATGCGCTCTCTCGTCTTACGCAGCATTTCTCGGACACGCTGCGGTTGTTCTTCGCAAATTTTTCGGACCTGATCTTTGTCAATAATTTTCATAGTCGTCACAGCTTATAGCAGTTTTTCGTTGATCTGAGCACTCAATACTGCTGTAGTGTTCACAATAAAATTATAGTGTTAATTGCCGATTGCACGTCGGGCCAAAAAAAAAGCCGTAACTTGCAGTCTACGGCGTATTTTTTAAAGTTAAGGCGAATCAGATCAAACTATACGAATTTATTTAAAATAGCACGCTAAGAAACAATTCAAATTCTAGCAATATGGCTTCTCAAAACCACGGAATTAAGATTCGAAAATATAGTGTCCTTCGAGTATTTCCGGATTATGTAATTCCGATTTTCACTACAAAGTTGCTCACGATTTTCGGCAGACATGTTATTTAATCGCATCACAGTATCAGCAGCGTCAGTCGTGTTTCTAACGACCCACCACTTCGGATAAATCTGATCAGCACTGTTCCAGGGCCACACAATCGGCACGCATCCACTCAAAACACCATCAGCAACCGCATAATGAAAAGACTCAGAGTCAGACGGAGAAAGAACATAATCGATGTTCTCATACCATTGAGCGACGTCATTCCCCCATGGATAGAATATAACGCGATCTCGCAACACGGAATTTTCGTCAATCCTGCGGTACAACTCCTCATAATATGAGAGCTCGGCTTTTCTCCCTGGCGCGTGCATAAAGGGCAAAGCTTCCGGCCTATGGCCCTTTATATGCAAATAGGCGTCGACTCCGCGATCACACAACTCGAGCAGCAAGTCTATTGCGCGATCAAAACGCTTAGTTTGGGGCACAATACCGACCATGCCCAATTGGACCGACGACTGATCCTCGTACTGCCGATCAAGCTGAAACTGATCGTCCAGTACAAAATTTGGTATAACTTCGGTCTTTTCTAGTGGCCAACCCCACAACCGCACAGCCTCATCGCGCACCCATTCTGACACAAAGATAAATTTCGTGACGTTATCATGCGCAATTTTGGCCCCGAACTTCCTAGCCTTGTTCCGAACTTCCTGCGCATGCACTCGAATAAACAATGGTTTCTTTAAATGATTATTTTGCGAATACCAAACTGCGTTAGCTAAGCCCCATTCGCAAAAGATGATATCCGACGATTCCAAGCATGCTCTGGATTTCATCTCATTCAAGGGTTCTCCCCATTGCCACTGATCGACAATCACCGAATATCCATCCGCTTTCAATGTTGACGCGTACGGATAGATAAACTTAAAGTCGTGTGCTGCAAAACAAATGGCAGTGCGTTCGCGATTGCTATTAGAGGAAAGCGCAGGAATTTCCGCCTTGACGCGATCCACGATTGAGTCCATGCCGTGCCGATACTTAACCCTATCCGACAAAGCGTTGCCAGCGAAATCCGGAGCGTCTGCCTTTAACACTCGATCTAGATCAGAACCATCTGAAATGTAGTACGGGTAATTATTGCCGAGCAATTCTTTATTAATATCGCTCGGATAGCATATTGCCCGGCCGCCTGCCGCCACCATTTCCACGAGCTTGGTAGAAACCTCCAAAGTAGCATCTTCGAAGATAGCAGGGCGAAAACACCAAACGAAATCCATCGCTTTCATCAAATTGATCGAAGCATCACGGTTCAAATCTGTATAGTGCTTCGCTCCAAGCGCCATAAAGCGCGCAAGCAGTCCGTTTCGGAATTTTCCCCCGTCGCCCCGAGGGCCAGAAATTCTATTAGCGACGATATGCAATTCGACAGATGTTCCCACCCTCTGTTGATATCCCTCGACCCAATCCAGTAACTCCGTAATTCCCCATAGCGGAGTAATTTTTCCTGAATAGCCAATTCTGATTCGTCCCTTGTCGATCGGGCGAGGCCGCGAGTAGGTCAACGAAGATGGAATCGGTGGTGGAATAAGCGAAGCTACAAAATTCCGCTTTACTAGTCCCCTAATAGCCCGCTCAACCTGGCTCGTCTGGCACAGCATTCGCCCTGCCTGTGTAGTTACAACTTTCAGGCCTGCGACTTTCGCCTTATCAAATTCGACCTTGCCGTCGCATATTTCATAGAAATCTGTTATGTAGGCTCCAACCCGCCCGTACAGTTGCTTGGTGTCTAACATACTTAACGCGGCGTCCAAGCCGCGAACAACAACTAGCCTCAACATCGGCAGAAGCAAATCAATGCGACGAACGATATCAGCGGCCGATTCATGTGTTAGTTCGCCTTGTATTCCAAGCGAAGAAGGCGAAAGAATAGTAACATTATCTCTGTTCTCGATATTTGACAAAATTATGTCACTTGTAGGATCCACCTTCAACAATAGAATTACTTTACCCATCTTCGCCAAGATGGTGGTTATCGACGACAACCATATCGAAGAGCCGTCAACTATATTGGGACTAATCGGCGCATGAACTACATACATTACGTCTTTATGGCCGGCTAATACATTGACCAACGGATCGATCTGAGGCGCCATGCCCCCTTTTTTCGTTGCCACCATAGCAGACTGTTTTCGAGCCTTCCCAATTTGCTGCACCATTGGTTCTAAGACGACTCGATCGATATTGAGATAACGCGGCAATACGCATTTGAAATTCAACATTAGCCATTCACGAGCAACATCGATCTTCAAACTCTGATATTGAACAATGCCACCATCAGGCTTCTTATGTCCACCGCCAAAATAAAAATAAGGGCCAATTTCGTCGGAATAGTTTATTCCTAATTCTGCAGCAGCTTTGGCCGTCGCTTTTTTTCGCGACATTTTCACGGATACATGCATGCCTTTCCGTCGGGAGAACAAAAGCGCATCCGAATGCTCGATTCTCACTCGAAACTCCCCAACAGGAATATTCTTAAAATACACGGAGTGAGAACTTTTCCTGTTGATGCAGATCGCTACCTCATTTCCGACTCCCGAAAAGCTAGCGCGCCCCAGTTTTCGCATTAGCGACATATACTGATGTTGCACTAGACTATCAAACTTGGATCCAAAAAATGACACAATAGCTCCGATGCCGATTTAATTCGTTATTTTATTACTTAGATATTGCCTATTCGAACACGCCTCTTGTGTCAATAATTAACTTATCATTCAGAGAAGCAGCATAATCTTGTATAAATTCTTGATGATTTACCAACATCACAATGATGTTTGACTTGGTCAATCCTTCGTCGAATGAAACTAGGGATGTATCAAGCGCGATGAGAGTATTCGGCAATTCTTGAATATTCGGTTCAATAGCCATCACTTGACCTGGGTAGCGTTGGCTCAGATCTTGCGTGATGTGCAAGGCCGGGCTCTCCCTAAGATCGTCGATATTGGGCTTGAATGCGAGGCCGAAGCATCCGATTCTCACGGCAGAAACTGAAATACTCTTTTCTTCCGCGTACTTTTTGACTGCCGCCTCTACCTTATCAATGACCCAATTAGGCTTGCCATCATTTACAAGTCTAGCCGTGTGCATTAATTTCGCCTCCTCCGGCGTCTTGCTTATGATGAACCATGGGTCCACGGCAATACAATGCCCTCCCACACCTGGACCCGGCTCTAGAATACTCACTCTCGGATGCTTGTTAGCCAATTTAATCAGCTCCCAGACATTGATATTTAAGCGATCGCAAATCAGTGAGAGCTCATTAGCGAATGCAATATTGACGTCGCGGTAGGCATTTTCAGTGAGCTTGCACATTTCCGCAGTGCGTGCGTTGGTGATATGGCAGAATCCCTGGACAAATATTTTGTACAACGCCGCAGCCTTCGCCGAGCATTTATCAGTCATACCGCCGATCACACGATCATTTTCGATAAGCTCGTGCATAACACGGCCAGGCAGAACACGTTCAGGGCAATATGCAATAGAAATATCTGCCGAAGCACCAACTTGATGTGGAAAGGATAAATCTGGCCGAGACTCAGCAAGCCAACTTGCCAAGTCTTCTGTTGCACCAACGGGCGAGGTAGACTCAAGAACAACCAGGTCGCCCTTTTTTAGTACAGGTGCTATGGCCTTAGCCGCTGATTCTATATACGAGCAGTCCGGCTCATGGTCATTTTTAAAGGGAGTAGGAACTGCTATCAGAAATGCGTCTGCTGGCTCAGGCCTCATCGTTGCCTTAAGGTACCCTTCCGATACCACAGCATGAACAACAATATCCAATTCCGGTTCAACAATATGAATGCGCCCCTCATTAATCGTATTTACAGCAACGGGATTAACATCGACTCCGGTTACCTTTATCTTACGTGAGGCGAAGGCAGCAGCAGTTGGAAGGCCGATATATCCAAGGCCAACGACACAAACAGAGTCGAATTTGATTTCATTCATGATAATATTTAATTAAACAATATATTTAGTCGACCAATTTTTCGATTATTCGAAGACACGCATTCCCATCGCCGTACGGATTCTTTGCATGGCTCATCGTGCTGTACGCACATTCTGATTCAAGTAATAGTGAAACAGAAGACACAATCTCTGTACGATTCGTACCGACGAGTTTCACCGTTCCGGCTTCGACCGCTTCTGGACGCTCTGTATTATTGCGCAGCAATAGTACTGGTTTGCCAAGAGCTGGGGCCTCTTCTTGAATCCCTCCAGAATCTGTCAATATAATATGACTCTTCGTCATAATATGGACAAAAGGCAAGTAATCGAGCGGTTCACACAAATGTACGTTCGAAAGGTTTGATAGCAGATTTCGCGCAGGCCCCCTGACATTTGGGTTCATATGCACAGGATAGACGAAATCAACCTCCGGAAACTTGACCGACAGCTCTGCAATTGCGCTAAAAATTTCCGTGAAGCCTTTTCCAAAATTTTCTCGTCGATGAGCCGTAATCAAGATTTTCTTCGAAGTTGGCCTCATTTTGGCGAAACCAGGCCAAAGATTTTCTTCGACTGCAAACGAAGCTTCTAGCTTATCTTTCACCCAGAACAGGGCATCGATCACGGTATTACCCGTAATCACAATGTTCGCGTCTGGCACGTCCTCTCGAAGCAGATTATTCTTCGCTATTTCTGTCGGAGCAAAGTGCCACCGCGCCAGTGTTCCAATCAGACGCCGATTTGCTTCTTCAGGCCATGGCGAATAAATATCTCCAGTTCGCAAACCTGCTTCAATATGAGCCACGGGTATTCTATTATAATATGCCGACAACGCGGCAGAGAAAGATGTGGTTGTGTCACCGTGCACAAAAACCAAATCAGGCTTAAACTCCTTCAACACCACATCAATTCGCGCAATTATCTCCGAAGTGATATTGGGAAGAGTTTGGCCGGGCCTCATTATATCCAAATCGAAATCAGGAGAAATTTCAAATAAATTTAACACCTGATCAAGCATCTCTCGATGCTGCGCCGTGACGCAAGTACTTACGATAAAGCGCGAATCAGATTGAAACGCTTTGACCAACGGTGCCATTTTTATCGCTTCTGGGCGCGTTCCAAATACCAATAATACTCGCACTAAAAACTCCGATAGATAGATAGATAGATAGGCTTATGCCTGACTATATGCAGCTATGCCCTCTTCGACGTCGTCGAAACGCGTAAGTCGACCATCCTTAAGCAAAATAACCATGTCACACATCGACCGAACCTGACTCATCCCATGAGTAACCAGTAAAATATTGGCTCTATTAATTTTTTGTTGAAATGCATTCGCCGCCTTTTTTTTAAAATGTGCGTCCCCAACGGACATCGCCTCGTCAACCAAATAATAGTCAAAATCAAAAGCGAGACTTAGGCCAAAACCCAATCGTCCTCTCATTCCAGAGGAATATGTATTTACCGGTTGATCGAAATAGGCTCCGACGTCTGCAAACTCTTCGACGTATGCGATGACTTCCTTCATTCGGCTGCCTTCAGCGCCATATACTCGGGCTACAAATTTCACGTTTTGTCTCCCAGTCATTGACCCCTGGAAGCCACCAGACAAGCCGACCGGCCATGAAATTGATTTATTCGTTATTATTTTTCCGGAATCCGGCGTATCTTGCCCGCCCAACAATCGCATTAGAGTAGATTTTCCGGCACCGTTACGGCCAATAATGGCGACGTTTTTATTCCCGGGGATTTCCATAGATAGATCACGGAACACATACTTTCTACCGCCGGTAGTGCGATACGACTTGGTTACCGAATCCAATTTAATCATATTGCCACCAGTTGTTCGCGCCGCAACCGATACAACACAATCCCGAGAAATAGCACTACAACCGCTATAGCGGCAGGATAGCTGGCGCGCACTCCATTGACTTGCGGATAATGAAGAAAGGTAGCTTCTCGAATTCCATCAATAAGATGAAGAAATGGATTCCACCAAATCCATTCACGCATTCTAAGGGGCAACACCCAAACGGGGAGGATTACGCACGAAATAAAATACAAGGGCATAAACAATATTTTAATAAACCCTTTTAGCTCCGGCATCGCTTCGCCAATCGTGCAGAATATAAGCGCCAAACCTAACGACAGCATAATTCCTATGAGCATCATCATTCCCCATTTAAGTGGGAAATGAATCGCGACGTCATAGCCCCCCCAAAATCCAAGAGCGAAGATTATGGCCATATACACACACGCCATTAGCACTGACTCCACTATTGTCCGCGCCAATATGGTGTCAATTGGTTTAATTTGTCGATAAGCAAAAAGAGCTTTGTTCGCAGCAACTGCCTCCATTCCCTTTAACACGATGTTCTTAAACAATAAGAATGGAATGATGCCAGTCGCCAGAAACATTGGAAGAGGTGGGCCATAATTCATTTGCCCCCTAACCAATGAAAATATTGTCAGCAAGACGGTGATATGCGCCAGTGGCTCAAAAATAAACCAGAACGCACCAAGACGATTCGCCCCAAATCTACCACGGACTTCGCGAATAATAAGAGCAAACAGTACCGCGCGTACTATTTTGAATGAACCTCTTTTTTTCATCAGTCTTTAATACCTAAATATACTAAGCGCCGATTAATTTTATAGGCCTTCAATAGTTCTGCCCAACATCAGCACTTGCACGATCGGAGAAATGATTTTCTGCCACTCGTAAACTGCGGCGTTGGTGACGTAGATTGCATCTTCCGGATTGACCAAAAACTGCCTTGCCAGGAACATCGCGGCAGGCTCTTTCAGATTCAACCTAAAAACCTGTGCATGTGCCCTTGTTTCTCCAGTAGTGGAAGCTTTGTCTTCCACAAGACGAAATACAAAAACTCCCGCAGCGTCAGCTTTTGCTTCATTCAGTCCTTTCACGCTGCCAAGCACCTCTAACAAACTCGGATTACTGGACGGCAAGTCATGCAATCCGGGATCCCCCACCGCGCCCATTGCGACGAAACGCTTTCGAGCACGTTCCAGAACCACTTCGGCCCCCGGTGGCAACACATGATTCTTGCCAGAAAGAAGATCCTCGTAGTTGAATTGGTAGGATTTATTTCCAGTTCTAACTACTACGCGGATCAGATGCGGCTCCAACACGGGGCCACCAGCCCTATTGATGGCATCCAGCAAGGTTAATGGGCCCTCAAGAGCAGAAAACCTGCCTGGAGCTTTTACCGCCCCGACAACCAATACGGAGCCCGACAAATCTCCTGTTAACGAGACCTGAACCTGTGGATCGCTAGCGATGCCTTTAAGTTTTTTTCGAATCAGACCTTCCACTTCGTTGGGCGTCTTGGCGGAAATTTTTTCACGCCCAATATAAGGTAGCGATATTGTGCCTTTACTATCAATTCGGACGTTTTCAAAAACGGTCCCACCCGAGGCCAACGGCGCGAAGACCGCACCGTCAATTGCCGAATCTGCAACCATGACTCGCAAAACATCACCTGGGACCAAGCGAATGTCGGGAACAGAGGGCAAAGCTACCGCGCTGCTCAGCACTGATTCCGGGGGCCTCATATAAGGTCCGATTGTCTGCGCACTCAAATCGATCAATGTGTAGCCTTGATTCTCGGCGTTGTTGGCCACGGCGTGACGTGAGGGCCCGGCCGAAGACAGCAAGCTACCGCAGCCAGCCAAGAGCAACGGTATGCAGAGGGCTAATGCTCGTACATAAAAGCGAGAGAAAAGTGCATCCATTGTGAAAATAGCCAAGAGTTAATCGCGGTGGTCTTCAATTGTGGCGATCACGAATCGTGCAATCCCGTACAAGAGCAACAACGCAATGAATAGAGTTACTAGGTTATAGATGCGTTCTGGGTATATGGCCTTGTCAGGCGCATTTGGGGAAACCACAGTCACCAGGCTTCGTAACTTTTTGCTCGCCTCGATTCGTGCAGATTCCACTGAACTCACCGCGAACTTATAAGCTTCTTCCGCTATCGCGGCATCGATCGTCAAATTCCGGTAACGTGACGCCACGACGTTTAGTTTGTCGCCACCCTTCTGCGACACAAGCCGCTGTGTCTCGACGGCCAGTTGCTGTTCGAGTGCGCGAATTCGATTGCGCTGTTGTCGCACTTGCGGAGTGTCGGCATCCAAGGTTGCAGACAGTTTTTTGAGAACAGTTCTCTCTTTGGTGAGGCTAGCCTCCAATTCAGCAATAATTTCTGCACGCGCCTTTGCAGTCGCTTCAGCATCCAGAAGGTTATTATTGCTTTGAAAAGCCAGCATATCTTCGCGACGCTCTTCATAAACGGCCCTCGCTTTGGCCAGTTCACTCTGAGCAAATGTCATCTGCTCGCGCGCCATCCGATGCGACAACTCGTTCACGAATCGTTCGCTTTCACCCAACATGACTTTAAGAGTTTTTTCCGCGAAGGCGGAATCAAAAGCCTGAACGCTAACGCTGAGCAGCCCAGTTTGCTCATCAAAATGGGCGCTTACCATGCGGCGATAGTATTCCAGCAAGTCTTCTTGCGCTGCGTCGCTTGAAAGCCAAAACAACGGGTCATGCCACCGTCCAGCATAATGTGCTGACCAGTCCAGCTTGCTCTGCAACACGTTCAGCATATCTTGGGACGTCAAAAACTCGCGCAAATACAGAGTTTCTTCACGAGATGTGGGGTTCAGTCCACTGAGCATGACCGCCAGCCCCGGAACCTGCGGCGCTTCATTATTTCCAACCTGACGTACGGCGACTTGCGCCAAGCTGACGTAACGATCCAACGCGAAAATGCTGTAGTAAATAATCGCCAGAGCAAGCGGAATCCCTACAAGCCATACGAAAAGACGTTTCGACTTTAGTTTTTCAAAATTTATCATTAATATTAAAAACCCTACAAAATGAGTCTAATTCACGCCTTTTTGTAGATGTCGGCTTCCTTTCGTTCGTGTGATGGTTGCAAGCGCCAAGATTGTACTTGTATTTAAATTGGACACGGTTACATGAGCTTTGTAATAAGTTACTATACTAGTCTAAATATTTCTTGTTGTGCCTACGCGGAATTGGGCACGAGGTCGAAGCGTAGAGCCCGGCCCAATAAGGCTGAGGCATTCAGGTAGGCACATCCCAGAGTATCGGCACACTGAGGAAAAAGCCGCCTCGTTCCTCCTTGATCTTGCCGCCACACCACATAGTCAGCCTTTCCCTCACTTTCACCCAACTCCGCATACACCCCCGGCATGATCGGCACATGATCCCCAAAGATGCACAACGAAGCCGGCCTGCCCCGCCCCATCAGCACCTCCCTCACCCTCCCAAACATCGCATCCGCATTGCGCAGATGCCGCGCATAGGCCACCAGGTCCCGGCAGCCGTCCGGCATCGGTCCCTTGAACACGTCCGCCACATCCGCCTCATCCACGCTCTCCCAATGCAGCGGTCCATGGTTCTCCATGGTGATCACGTGCAGATACAAGGGTTGGTCTGATTCCTGTTGCAGCATGTGAGCGATGTAATCGCCCAGCGCCCTGTCCCCCACGTAGGGGCCGTCCCGTCTGGCGTGCTGGAAAGCTTCGATGCCGATGAATTCGTCGAATCCCAGCAGCGGCAGGACCTTGTCCCTCCGGTAGAAGCTGCGGTGGTACGGATGGACGCAGACGGTGCGGTAGCCCAGCGACTTGAGGTATGACGCGATCGTCGGAAAGCCCTGGCCGGCCAGTCTGCGGTAGGGGTTGTATTGGTGGATGCCCAGTTCGTCCGGCCCCATGCCCGACAGGAAGGCGAATTCGGTGCGTACGGTGTTGGCGCCCCAGGCCGGGACTTTCAATTGGCCGTGGGCGATGGCTTCGGATTTGAGCTGGTCGAAGTTGGCCAGGATGTCTTCGCGCAGGATCTGGGGATAGGCGCGGCGGGCGTCGAAGAAGGACTCGCTCTGGATGACGACGAGGTCGGGCAGCGGGTCCGGCAGGACGTCCGGGGGTTTGGCGTTGGCGAACGGGGCGCGGTTGCGCAGGTCTGCGGTGGGCTGGCGTTCGGCGCGGCCGTAGGCCCAGAGGGCCGCGATCAGGCCCAGGCGGCGCAGGTCGTTGCAGGCGTCGAAGCTGACGGGGTTGCGCCTGCCCGCAAGCACGGCCAGGGCCAGGCCGGCGATGGCCAGCGCGGCGGTGTGGGCGAAGAACGGGATGAGCGGCGCGGTGGGATCGAACAGGTGTTCCTGGGGCAGTTCAACGAACGATACCAGCCACAGGCCGGCGCCCGCGGTGACGGAGTCTTCCAGCGCCAGTCCGGCCCACAGGGCGGCGCCGTACCCTCCTCCGGCGGCCAACGCCCGCGCCAGGCCGAAGAACGGCAAATACAGGCGGGGATGCTTGATGGCGTCGGTGAAGTATTCGAAGTCGGGGTAGACGAAGGGTTCGCGCAGCGCGTGGTATTTGGCGTTGTTGACCAGGACGATGAGGAGCTGGATGGCCAGGACGTTGGCGACGGCGAAGTACGGGCGCCGGAACAGGGCGAGTTCGAGCGCGAAGGCCAGGGTCCAGACGCCGAGGTGCGCGCCCAGCGCGGCCGCGGGCCGGCGCCACGGGGCGACGGGGCGCGGCACGAGCAGAGTTTCGATAGCCCAGGTGAGCGCCAGTCCTATCAGGTAAGGCGGCAGCAGCGGGATCCAGAAGGCTTCAATCACCGTAGCCCAGCCTTTTCAGTATCCAGCCGGATACCGCGGGGTGGATGACGGAGAGCAGGAAGCATCCCAGGTTCAGCGGGAAGGGAAAGCTGATGCGGGCGCGGTTGGCCTGCAGGCCACGGCGGATGACGCGGGCGGCTTTGTCGGCTTTCCAGAGGAAAGGCTTGGGGCCCGGCATGTCGAAACACATCTGGGATTCGACGTAGCCGGGCATGACGACGTTGAAGCGGATGCCCTCGGCGTCCAGGGCGTCGCGCATGGCTTCGCCGTAGGCTTTGACGGCGGCTTTGCTGGCGCTGTAGCTGGGGGTTTCGGGCAGGCCGCGCCAGGCCGCCAGCGAGCTGATGAGGGCGATCTGGCCGTGGCCGCGCCTGCGCATGGCGGGCAGCGCGCCGTGCACGGTGGCGAATACGGCTTTGACGTTGACGTCGAGCAGGCGGTGCACGTCGCGCCATTGTTCGCCTTGCTGCTGCGGGCCGGTGTTGATGTTGACGCCGGCGTTGGCGATGACGAGTTCGGGCATTTCGGCTTCGCACACGTCGGCCAGCCAGGCCATCAGCGCGTCATGGTCGCGCACGTCGAGTTCGTGGGTCAGGACGCGCGCGCCCAGCGCCTGGCAGGCGGCGCGCAGTTCCTGCAGGCGGTCGGCGTTGCGCCCCTGCAGGATCAGGGTCTTGGCGCCGGCGGAGGCGTATTCGAGCGCCAGGGCGCCGCCTATGCCGCCGGTGGCGCCGGTGATCAGGACGCAGCGGGGGAAACCGGGTTCGCGGGTTTCGGCACGGGGGTGGACGCTATTCATGGCCAGTATCGGTAGGCGCGACGCGGCGCCACGGGTTGCGGCGCAGGCCCAGGGCTTCGCCCAGGTCGCGGGCGCGCCAGTAGAGCGGCACGGTCCTGCCCTTCAGGCCGGGCAGGCCCTGGAGGTCCCAGCCGGTCCAGGGCAGGAAGGGGTTGCGGCGGCCGTAGCCCCAGATTTCGATGCGGGTGGACGAATGGCGGCTTGCGCCGCGGGCGTGGAAGC
This sequence comes from Achromobacter sp. MUI-25009338, assembly GCF_057359325.1. Lineage (NCBI taxonomy): Bacteria > Pseudomonadati > Pseudomonadota > Betaproteobacteria > Burkholderiales > Alcaligenaceae > Achromobacter > Achromobacter sp. MUI-25009338. The sequence continues at coordinate 2,784,233 of NZ_CM170627.1, read as the reverse complement.
CGGAGGTGTCGGCGACGACCAGGGTGTTTTTCTTGACGGCGAAGGCCCGCGGCTCGGGGTAGCCCATGCGGCGCAGCGCGGTGCGCGAGACGCGCAGCGAGCCGCGTGCGCTCATGCGGTCGAGCGTGCAGGCGTCGATGGACTGGCGGCGCAGCCAGGCGAGCCTGCGGCGGTTGATGCGGTGCGAGCCGGGCACGTAGACGAAAGGCCCCTCTTCCGCGCCCACGTCGTTCAGGAACAGCCAGGCTTTCACGGTGGGATGGAAGGTGTCGGAATGCAGCTGCAGCTGCGGGTCGGCAGGCGCCGGGCGCGCGTGCGCCAGGATGGTCTGCAGGTAGTTCATGGGATGGCAGCGGAACGACCCCGCATAGCTGAGCAGCCCCAGCCATTGTTCGCCTTGCAGCAGCTGGCGCGTGGCCGGCATGTGTTTGAGCGCGCCGGCGTCCAGCGACATGCGGCGGGTGATGGCGTCGCCCTGCTCCATTTCCCGCACCTGGCCGGCGGCGCTGGCCAGTTCCCGTTCGACGGCGGCCAGGGTGGCCGCGGGCAGGAAATCGGGCTTGAGGATGAAGCCGTCGCGGTCGAAATCGCTACGGTCCTGTTCGTCCAGGAGGTGGGCCAGGCGTTTACGGCGACTGTCGGCCAGCCGCTGCGCCAGCCGCACGCGGGCGATGTGCAGGCCGGCGCGGTTCAGCCTGCGGCTGCCGAGGATGGGATTGTCTTTGAAGGATTTGGCTTCGGTCGCCAGCGCCAGCACCCACACCGGCGCGCAGAGCCAGCGCAGCCAGTGCGCGGCGGATGGGAAGGTGGCAGAAGGTGGCGTCTGGGGCGTTTTCTTTGGCACGTCGCATAGACATGGCCGCCTCTCGGCGGCCATTGTCGGGGTTCACAAAGATCCGGCCGTCGGTAAGGACGGCCGGCCATTGTAAGCGAATCGCACCAAATTTTATTGAAGCAGGCTGCGCAGCATCCATGCGTTCTTTTCATGCACGTCCAGGCGCTGGGTCAGCAGGTCGGCCGTGGGCTGATCGTTGGCGGCGTCGGCCTTCTCGAAGGCGGCGCGCGCGGTCTTGGCGACGGATTCGTTGGCGGTGACCAGCAGGCGCACCATTTCCAGGGCCTCGGGCACGGCATCCGGCTCGGAGATGGACGAGAGCTTGCTGAATTCGCGGTAGGTGCCGGGCGCGTAGTGGCCCAGTGCGCGGATGCGTTCGGCGATGCTGTCGAGCGCGTTCCACTCTTCGGTGTACTGGGTCATGAACATCAGGTGCAGCGTGTTGAACATGGGTCCCGTGACGTTCCAGTGGAAGTTGTGCGTCATCAGGTACAGCGTGTACGAGTCGGCCAGCAGTTTGGACAGTTCGCCTGCGACGGCGGCGCGGTCCTTGTCCGAGATACCGATGTTGATGCGCGGAACGCTGGAGGTCTTCTTGGGGGACTTGGCCATTGCTAACTCCTGTTGGTGAAATTGCAAAACAAGAATACCACTGCGGGGATGATGATTTGCGGCAAAGTTGAGCGCCGGCGCCGTCAGGCGCGGCAGGTGTTGACGATGCGCAAGCGATCAGTCCTGCATCGCCGCGACTTCGTCGGTCAGCATCCGGACGCCGGGCAGTTCGCAGGCGTAGACGGCCTGCGCCAGCGCCTCGATGGCGGCCAGCCTGGGGAAGCTGCGGCGCCAGGCCAGCACGATGCGGCGCTCGGGCACCTGGCCTTCGAACGGCAGGTAGCGCAAGAGGCTGTTGGCCGGCGGCTGCTCGGGCACGGCGGTCACGGGCAGGACGGTGACGCCGATGCCGGCGGCCACCATGTGGCGGATGGTTTCGAGGGAGGAGCCTTCGAAGGTGCGCTGGATTCCGTCGCTGGCGGCGGAGAAGCGCGAGAGTTCGGGGCAGACTTCCAGCACCTGGTCGCGGAAGCAGTGGCCGCTGCCCAGCAGCAGCATGGTCTGCTGCTTGAGGTCCTGCGCGTCGATGGCCTTGCGCCGCGCCAGTTCGTGGTCATTGGGCACGGCCACGACAAAGGGTTCGTCGTACAGGGGCTGCATGACGAGGCCGGCTTCGGGTAGCGGCAAGGCCATGATGGCACAGTCGATTTCACCCTGGCGCAGCAGTTCGACCAGCCGCACGGTGAAGTTCTCCTGTAGCAGCAGCGGCATCTGCGGGGTGCGCGCGATCTGCACCGGCACCAGCCTGGGCAGCAGGTACGGGCCGATGGTGTGGATGACGCCGACCCGCAGCGGGCCGGCCAGCGGGTCGTGGCCCTGGCGTGCGATTTCCTTGATGCTCGCGCTCTCTTCCAGCACTTTCTGCGCCTGGGCGACGATGCGCTGGCCGATGGGCGTGACGCCGACTTCGGCGCCGCCGCGTTCGAAGAGCGTGACGCCCAGTTCGTCTTCGAGCTTGCGGATCGCGACCGAGAGCGTGGGCTGGCTGACGAAACAGGCCTCGGCCGCGCGGCCGAAGTGGCGCTCGCGCGCGACGGCGACGATGTATTTGAGTTCGGTGAGAGTCATGGTGGACTACGCCCCCGCGGGTTGTGCGCCGGCGGCAGCGCCGGCGGTCGGTAGGTAATGGTTCATGTGCGCAGGAAATCCTCGCGCCCGCGCATCCAGCGCGCCAGGTGGGCCTCGACGGCCTCGGGGTACTCGGCGCGCAGCCATACGGCGGCGTCGCGCGCATCCTCGGCGATGGCGGCGTCGGTTTCCAGGTCGGCGAAGCGCAACAGCGCCATGCCGGACTGGCGCGTGCCCAGGAATTCGCCCGGGCCGCGCTGCTCCAGGTCGCGCCGCGCGATTTCGAAGCCGTCGGAGGTTTCGAACATGGCGCGCAGGCGTTCGCGCGCGACCTGCGACAGCGGGGTCTGGTAGAGCAGCACGCAGACCGATTCGGCGGTGCCGCGCCCTACCCGGCCGCGCAGCTGGTGCAGCTGGGCCAGGCCGAAGCGCTCGGCGTGCTCGATGACCATGAGGGAAGCGTTGGGCACGTCGACGCCGACTTCGATGACGGTGGTGGCCACCAGCAGGTCGATGTCGCCGTCGCGGAACGCCTGCATGACGGCGGCTTTTTCGGCTTGCGGCAGGCGGCCGTGCACCAGCCCGATGCGCAGGTCCGGCAGGTCGGCGCGCATGCCTTCGTAGGTGTCGACGGCGGTTTGCAGCTCCAGCGCCTCGCTTTCCTCGACCAGCGGGCAGACCCAGTAGGCCTGCTGGCCGCCGCGCGCGGCCTGGGCGATATGGGCGATGACTTCTTCGCGGCGCGCGTCCGAGACCAGCTTGGTCAGGACCGGCGTGCGCCCCGGCGGCAGTTCGTCGATGACGGACACGTCCAGGTCGGCGAAGAAGGTCATGGCCAGCGTGCGGGGTATGGGCGTGGCGCTCATGTTGAGTTGATGCGGCACGATGCGCCCGCGCACGGTTTCCCCCTTGCGGGTGAGCGCCAGACGCTGGCCGACGCCGAAGCGGTGCTGTTCGTCGACGATGGACAGGCCCAGGCGATGGAATTCGACATGGTCCTGGATCAGGGCCTGGGTGCCGACCACCAGTTGCACGCTGCCGTCGGCGGCGGCGGCCGCGGCTTCGCGGCGCGCCTTGGCGGTGAGGCTGCCGCTGAGCCAGGCGACGTTGACCCCCAGCGGCTGCAGCCAGGACACCAGCTTGCGGAAGTGCTGTTCGGCCAGGATTTCGGTGGGCGCCATCAGCGCGACCTGGGCGCCGCCGGCGATGGCCTGGGCGGCGGCGATGGCCGCCACCACGGTCTTGCCGCTGCCCACGTCGCCTTGCAGCAGGCGGTGCATGGGGTAAGGCTTGGCCAGGTCGGCCGAGATTTCCTGGACCACGCGCTGCTGCGCGCCGGTGAGCTTGAACGGCAGCGCTTCGTACAGGCGCGCGACCAGGCCGCCGGGCTCGTTGCGCACCGGTAGCGCCTCGGCTTCCTTGACGCGGCGCGCGGCGCGCGCGGCCGCCAGCGAGAGCTGCTGGGCCAGCAGTTCGTCGAACTTGATGCGCCGCCAGGCCGGATGCACGCGGTCCAGCAGCGCGGCCTCGGATTCTCCCTGGGCGGGGGTGTGCAAGGCGCGGATGGCGGGCTCGAAAGGCGGCAGGTCGTAGCGGGCGCGGGCGGCTTCGGGCAAGGTGTCCGACAGGTCGGCGCGGTCCAGCGCCTGCGCGATGGCGCGGCGCAGCGTCAGTTGCGGCAGCCCTTCGGTGCTGGGATAGACGGGGGTCAGCGCGGTGGGCAGCGGCGCGTCGGCGCTGGTCATGCGCGGGTGGATCATCTCGCGGCCGAACAGGCCGCCGCGGACTTCGCCGCGCGCGCGCAGGCGCTTGCCCACGGTGACTTGTTTCTGCTGGCTGGGATAGAAGTTCAGCCAGCGCAATTGGAGTTCGCCGCTCTCGTCGGCCAGGGTGGCGGTGAGCTGGCGCCGAGGGCGGTACAGCACCTCGGATTTGGTGATCTCGCCTTCGACCTGGGCCGGAAAGCCGGGCCTGAGCGTGGAGATGGGGACGACGCGGGTTTCGTCTTCGTAGCGCAGCGGCAGGTGCAGCACGAAGTCCTCGGGCAGCACCAGGCCCAGGTTACGGAGCTTGCGCTCCGTATCCGTCATGGCCTTGCCGGCGCCTTGGGTGTCGGCGCCGGATCGCTTGGAGGCTGCTGCCGCGGCCGGCATGAAGAAATAGACCCCCTGGGTGCGAAACGTCCCGGGCGGGTCCTACAGGACCAGGATGGCTTCGACCTCGAACTGCGCGCCCTTGGGCAGGCTGGCCACGCCAATGGTGGAGCGCGCCGGGAACGGCTGCGGAATGATCTCGGCCATGATGGCGTTGGCGGCGGTGAACTTGCCCAGGTCGGTCAGGAACAGCGTGAGCTTGACGACGTTGTCGAGCGTGCCGCCGGCCGCCTTGATGACTTCCTGCATGTTGGCGAAGGCCTGGCGCACCTGGGCGTCGAAGTTCTCGGAGACGAGGTCGCCGGTGCCCGGTTCGAGGCCGATCTGGCCCGAGAGGTAGACAGTCTTGGTGCCGCTTGCGGCAACCGCTTGCGAGTAAGGGCCGACCGCGGCGGGCGCGGTGTCCGTATGGATGATTTGCTTGCTCATGGGCGGAATCCTTGGGTGACGGATAGAAGCTACAACTATCGAAGTTTAAACAGCAATAGACATTCGCGAAAGTGGCGGAATGCCCGGTCCCTGATCGATATCTCCCCTGTGCTCGCGCAGCAGGTCGTACAGCGCCTGCGCGGCCACCGACAGCGTGCGGCCCTTGCGCCGCACCAGGTAGAGCGGCCGGGTCAGCGCCTTGCCGGCCAGCGGCACGATGCGCAGGTCCGGGCCGCCGAAATGGAACAGCGTCATGGCGGGCACCACCGAAATGCCCAGGCCGGCCCGCACCAGGCCGGTGGCGGTGGCCAGGTGCTCGACCTCGAAGACCGGCGCCGGCGCGTCGGCGCCGAAGGCCTGGTCCAGATGCTTGCGCACGCTGCTGCCGCGCGCCAGGTGGATCAAAGGATAGCGCAGGATGTCGCGCAGCCGGACGGCGCCGGCCTGCGCCAGCGGATGGTCGGCGCGGCACACCAGGTAATAGCGGTCGGCGTGCAGGAATTCGCTGTCCAGGTCGGCCATGTCGGGGCGGCGCGAGGCCACGGCGAAATCCACCTGGCCGCCCTGCACCATGTCCAGGCACGGGTCGAGCAGCGCGTCGCGCAGGTCCACCACGATGCCGGGGTGGGCCTCGCGAAAGCGCGCCAGCAGCCCGGGCAGCCAGCCCGCGGCCAGCGAGGGCAAGGCCGCCAGGGCCACGCGCCCGCGGCGCCGCGCGGCGTGGTCGCGCAGGTCGTCCATCACCAGTTCCATGTCGGCCAGCAACCGCCGCGCGGTGGCGTCGAGGATGCGCCCTTCGGCGGTGAGTTCGACGTTGCGGGTGTCGCGGTCGAACAGGCGCAGGCCGGCGCTGTCTTCCAGCTGCCTGATCAGCGCGCTGAAGGCCGGCTGCGTCAGATGGCAGCGCTGCGCCGCGCGGGTGAAGTGCTTTTCTTCGGCCAGGGCCACGAAGGCGCGCAGCTGGCGGGCAGATAGATTCATGGCTTTTCTTTATGAATTGATCTGATCTTTCTATTTTACTGATTAGCTGGCGCTGCCTATAGTGACCGCATACAGTGATTTCACCAGGCGGTTTTCTCTATGCCTTCAAGCTCTCCCCTGCTCATCGGCTGCGCGTCCGGGTTCTCCGGCGACCGCAGCGACGGCGCCGCGGCCGTGGTGCGCACGCTGGCCGCCCGCGGCGGCGGCGTGCTGATCTTCGAGACCCTGGCCGAGCGCACGCTGGCGCTGGCGCAGCTGGCCCGCAACGACGACCCGGAACGCGGCTACGAGCCGCTGCTGGACGAACTGGTCGGGCCGGTGCTGGGCGACTGCCTGCGCCACGGCATCAGCATCGTGGGCAATTTCGGCGCGGCCAATCCGGCCGGCGCGGCGCGCCGCATCGCCGCGCTGGCCCGGGAGCAAGGCCTGCCGGCGCCGCGCATCGCGGTGGTGCATGGCGACGCGCTCACCAGCGCCGCGCAGCGCGATGCCCTGCGCCAGCGCCTGGGCACGGCGCTGGACGGGCTGGACGTGGTCAGCGCCAATGCCTATCTGGGCGCGACCGAGATCGCCGAGGCGCTGGCCGCGGGCGCGCAGGTGGTGGTGGCCGGCCGCGTGTCCGACCCGTCGCTGACGCTGGGACCGGCGCTGGCCCATTTCGGCTGGCGGCTGGATGACTGGCCGCGCCTGGGCCGCGCCACCATGGCCGGCCATATGCTGGAGTGCGGCCTGCAGGTGACGGGCGGCTATTTCTGCGTGCCGGGCCTGAAGGACGTGCCCGACGTGCACGCCGCCGGTTTCCCGATAGCCGAGATCCATGCCGACGGCGAGTTCACGATCGGCAAGGCCGACGCCACCGGCGGCATGGTGGATGCGCGCACGGTCAAGGAACAGCTGCTGTACGAAGTCCACGACCCGGCGCGCTATCTGACGCCGGACGTGGTGGCCGATCTGAGCCAGGCTACGGTGGAGGAACTGGGCGGCGACCGCGTGGCGGTGCGCGGCATTACCGGCCATGCGCGGCCCGACGAACTGAAGGTGAACGTCTGCTACCGCGGCGGCTGGCTGGCCGAGGCCGAGATTTCGTACGCGGGCGTGCAGGCCGAGGCCCGTGCGCGGCTGGCCGCGGACATCGTGCGCAAGCGCGTCGATCCGGCGCTGCGGCTGCGCGCCGACCTGATCGGCGCCATCAGCATCCTGGGCGACGACGCCGGCGAGATGCGCCGCGCCCTGCCCGAAGGGCATGCGCGCGACGTGCGCCTGCGCATCGCCACCGAACACCTGGACCGCAAGCTGGCCGAGAGCGTGCTGCGCGAGGTCAACGCGCTCTATACCTGCGGCCCGGCCGGCGGCGGCGGCGTGCGCACCGCGCTGCGCCCGCGGCTGAACATGCTGTCCTGCACCCTGCCCCGCGCCGCCGTGCCCAGCGGCTGGTCTTTTCTCGAGGAGGCCGCGCAATGAGCCCCGAGCTGGTTTCCGTGCCCCTGTACCGCCTGGCGCACAGCCGTTCCGGCGACAAGGGCGATATCTCCAATCTCAGCCTGATCGCCTGGGACCCCGAATGCTACGAGGTGCTGGCCGCCCAGGTCAGCGAGGCCCGGGTCGCGGCCTGGTTCGGCTACCGGCGCCCGAAGCGGGTAACCCGCTACCTGCTGCCCACGCTGCACGCCATGAATCTGGTGCTCGAAGGCGTGCTGGACGGCGGAGTCAACGACGCACTGAATCTCGACACGCACGGCAAAAGCCTGTCGTTCCGTTTGCTGGACATGGCGGTGGACGTCAGCCCCGAGCTGGCCAGCCGGCTGCCCGACATCCCCGGCGACCGCCCAGCGGCCGCCTGATTGCAGTCCTTATAAGAAACACCACAGGAGACACCTATGCGCATTGCTTTCAAGGGCCGCCTGGCCCTGCTGCTGGCCGCCGCCCTGCCGCTGCCGGCCCTGGCCCAGTTCCCGGCCAAGCCCATCACCTTCATCGTGCCGTTCGCGGCCGGCAGCGCCACCGACCAGATCGGCCGCGCCATCGGCCAGGGCGTCACCGAACAGACCGGCCAGGCCGTCGTCATCGAGAACAAGCCGGGCGCCAGCGCCATGATAGGCGCGGCCGCCGGCGCGCGCGCCACGCCCGACGGCTATACGGTGCTGATCACCACCAACACCACCCATGCCGCCAACGAGCACCTGTACAAGAGCCTGACCTACGATCCGGTCAAGGACTACGCGCCGCTGACCCTGCTGGGCAAGGGCGGCCAGATCATGGTGGTCAACCCCACCTCCCCGGCCAGGACGGTGGGCGAGTTCCTGGCGCAGGCCAAGAAGCAGCCAGGCAAGCTGAGCTTCGGCAGCGGCAGTTCCAGCAGCCGCATCGCCGGCGAGCTGCTGCAGCAGATGGCCGGCATCCAGCTGCTGCACGTCCCGTACAAGAGCAATCCGCTGGCGGTCACCGACCTGCTGGGCGGCCAGATCGACATGATGATCACCGACACCGCCACCGGCCTGCCCCAGGTGAAGTCGGGCAAGCTGCGCGCGCTGGGCGTGACCGGCACGGCGCGCTCCGCCCTGGCGCCCGACGTGCCCACCATCGCCGAAGCGGGCGTGCCGGGTTACGAGATGGGTTACTGGTTCGCGGCCTATGCGCCGGCCGGCACGCCGCCGGACGTGGTCAAGCGCCTGAATGAATTGCTGGTGAAGGCCACCCAGAGCGCGGCCGCCAAGCAGTTCTATACGCAGACCGGGACCGATCCCGCCACGTCGACGCCGGCGGAACTGGCGCAGTTCCAGCAGGGCGAGTCGAAGAAGTGGGGGGAGATTATCAAGAAGGCGGGGATACAGCCGGAGTAGGGAAACGGGTCCATGTTTCTCGTAGGATGGGTATAGCGCGAGAGAGATTTCACAAGAACTCGAATATCAAGCGCGCGAAACCCATCATTACCCAACAAAAAACCCATCGCCATATACGCGATGGGTTTTTGTTTTCTTCCGGACAAGCGCAGCGGCTTATTTGTCCACGAACGCCCGTTCGACGACGTAGTCCCCCGGCTGGCCCACGCCCGGCGAGACGACGAAGCCGCGCTTGTCCAGCATGGCGCTGATGTCGGCCAGCATATGCGGGCTGCCGCAGATCATCGCGCGGTCGGTTTCGGGATTGATCTGGGGAATGCCGATGTCCTCGCAGAGCTTGCCGCTTTCCATGAGCTCGGTAATGCGGCCCTGGTTGCGGAACGGCTCGCGCGTGACGGTCGGGTAATAGACCAGCTTTTCGCGCACCACGTCGCCGAAGAATTCGTTGTTCGGCAGTTCGCGTTCGATGAAGTCGGCGTAGGCCAGTTCGCTGACCCAGCGCACGCCGTGCACCAGGATGACCTTGTCGAAGCGTTCGTAGACGTCCGGGTCCTTGATGATGCTCATGAAGGGCGCCAGGCCGGTGCCGGTGCCGAACAGGAACAGGTGCTTGCCGGGCTTGAGGTCGTCGACCACCAGCGTGCCCACCGGCTTGCGGCTGACCAGGATGGTGTCGCCCTCTTTCAGGTGCTGCAGGCGCGAGGTGAGCGGGCCGTTCTGCACCTTGATGCTGAGGAATTCGAGGTTTTCTTCGTAGTTGGCGCTGGCGATGCTATAGGCCCGCAGCAGCGGCTTGCCTTCGACTTCGAGGCCGATCATCACGAAGTGGCCGTTGTGGAACCGCAAGGCCGCGTCACGCGTCGTGGTGAAGGAAAACAGGGTGTCGTTCCAGTGGTGCACGCTCAGTACGCGCTCAGTATTGAAAGCAGCCATGTCGCATCTAGTTAGGGGCGGACGGCCCCCGGGCGTTGGGCCCGGCTTGCGCCGCGGGGTCAGGTCCCTACCGCACAAAAGACGCGGCAGGCATTAGGGTTGACCCTATTCTACAGGGTCTCGATGATAATTGCTCTCATTATTCCGTAATACCCTTATGCCGTCTTGATGGGGATCAATGGATCGGCGCGTCCACTGACAGATAGTTGAATGACGCAAAGCTTCCTGGTATCGTCGCCTTCCAATTTGATAATCATTTTCGTTAGCAGACCGTTTTTGAGCAGCAGCAAGACGCCGGGCGCGGCTTGCTGCCGCAGCCCTAGCCGGAGCCCCTCCTCATGATCAAGCGTCCCCAATTGAATTCGCTGCTGCGCGCCCTGGCGCTGGCCGGCGCAGCCGCCTTCACCGTGTCGGCCAACGCCGCCGAGGAAGTCAGCCTCTACACCACCCGCGAGCCCAAGCTGATCCAGCCGCTGCTCGACGCCTTCACGAAGGAAAGCGGCATCAAGGTCAACACCGTGTTCGTCAAGGACGGCCTGCTCGAGCGCGTCAAGGCCGAGGGCGCCAAGTCGCCGGCCGACGTGCTTATGACCGTGGACATCGGCAACCTGCTGGACCTCGTGGACGGCGGCGTGACCCAGTCGATCAAGTCGCAGACCCTGGAATCGGTGATTCCCGCCAACCTGCGCGGCGCCGACGGCAAGTGGTATGCGCTGTCGCTGCGCGACCGCGTGCTGTACGTGGAAAAGGACCTGAAGCTGGAGAGCTTCCGCTACGAAGACCTGGCCGACCCGAAGTGGAAGGGCAAGGTCTGCATCCGCTCGGGCCAGCATCCCTACAACACCGCGCTGGTCGCCTCCATGATCGCGCATGACGGCGCCGAGGCCACCGAGAAGTGGCTGCGCGGCGTCAAGGCCAACCTGGCCCGCAAGGCCGCCGGCGGCGACCGTGACGTGGCGCGCGACATCCTGGGCGGTATCTGCGACATCGGCCTGGCCAACGCCTACTACGTGGGCCACATGAAGAACGCGCAGCCCGGCACCGACGCGCGCAAGTGGGGCGACGCCATCAAGGTCGTGCGCCCCACCTTCGCCAACGCCAAGAGCGGCGGCACCCACGTGAACGTCAGCGGCGCGGCCGTGGCGGCGCACGCGCCCAACAAGGCCAACGCGATCAAGCTGCTGGACTTCCTGGTTTCCGAACCGGCCCAGGCCCTGTACGCGCAGGCCAACTACGAGTATCCCGTCCGCAAGGGCGTGAAGCTGGACCCCGTCGTCGCCAGCTTCGGCGAGCTGAAGGTGGACCCGCTGCCGCTGACCGAGATCGCCAAGCACCGCAAGCAGGCCAGCGAACTGGTGGACAAGGTCGGTTTCGACAACTGATAAGCTCCCGGCGTGCCGCGCCATGCCGCGCGGCCGCGCCTTGGGGCAGTAACAGGCGCGCGGACGTTTTTTGCCGGTCCGCGCGCAGGGCCTGCTCCCCTCTTTCGCGGGGGAGCAGGCCTTGCCTTTGATGCCATCGACTTTGAAGCATGCACACAGAATCTTTGCCCCGGCCGCTGCGTCTGCGCTGGACTGAACGCGGGGCCGGCTGGCTGGCCGGCGCCGCCCTGATCGCGCTGGCCGTGCTTGCGCCCGTCCTGACGCTGGGCTGGTGGGCGCTGGGCGGCGAACTGGCCCACTGGCAGCACCTCGCCCACTATGTATTGCCGCAGGCGCTGGCCAATACCGCCATGCTGCTGGCCGGCGTGGGCGTGGTGGTCACGCTGCTGGGCACGGGCGCCGCCTGGCTGGTGACGGCCTATGAGTTCCCCACCCGCCGGGTGCTGACCTGGGCGCTGCTGCTGCCGCTGGCGGTGCCCACCTACATCATCGCCTTCGCCTATCTGGACCTGCTGCATCCGATCGGCCCCATCCAAAGCGCGATCCGCGCGCTGCTGGGCTACGACAGCCCGCGCCAGTTCCGCCTGCCCGACCTGCGCTCGATCTACGGCGCGATCTTCGTGCTGGGCTTCGTGCTGTATCCCTATGTCTATCTGAGCACCCGCGTCATGTTCATGACGCAGGCCGCCAGCCTGCTGGAAGCCGCCCGCACGCTGGGCGCTGGCCGCGTGGCGGTGTTCTGCCGCGTGGCCCTGCCGCTGGCCCGCCCCGCCATCGTGGTGGGCGTGAGCCTGGCGCTCCTGGAAACCCTGAACGATATCGGCGCCTCGGAATTCCTGGGCGTGCAGACGCTGACGGTATCGGTCTACACCACCTGGGTGACGCGTTCGGACCTGGCCGGCGCGGCCCAGATCGCGCTGACCATGCTGGCGATCGTGATCGGCCTGATCCTGCTGGAGCGCCACGGGCGCAAGCGCCAGCGCTACGCCAATACCCAGCGCATGCGCCCGATGCAGCCGCGCCGGCTGCGCGGCACGGCTGCCGCGGCCGCGGTGGCGCTGGGCTGGATTCCGGTGCTGACCGGCTTCGTCGCTCCGGCGCTGTACCTGGTGGTGGAAACCTACAAGCGCCTGCATCTGGTGGGCGGCGTGTCGGACCAGTTGCTCAGGGGCTTGAGCAATACGCTGATCGTGGCCTTCAGCGCCACGCTGGTGACGCTGCTGTGCGGGCTGGTGGTGGCCTGGGCCGGACGCACGCTGCGCGAAAGCTCGGGCTTCAATCCGGGCCGCGCCTGTGCCCGCATCGCCAGCCTGGGCTACGCGGTGCCCGGCACCGTGCTGGCCATCGGCCTGCTCACCCCTTTCGTGTGGATCGACACCGCGGTCGCCAAGGTGTTCGGCACCGGCGGCCTGTTCCTGATGGGCTCGATGGGCGCGCTGGTGTGCGCCTACGCCATCCGCTTCCTGGCCATCTCCACCGGGGCGCTGGAAGCCGGCCTGGCGCGCATTCCGCCTTCGCTCGAACAGGCTTCGCGCCTGCTGGGCGAAAGCTCGGCCGGCACGCTGCGCCGCGTGCACCTGCCGCTGTTGCGCCCGGCGCTGGCCGCCAGCGCGCTGCTGGTGTTCGTGGACGCCATGAAGGAGCTGCCGGCCACGCTGCTGCTGCGCCCGATGAATTTCGACACGCTGGCCACCTGGCTTTATGCGGAAGCCGCCCGCGGCACGTACGAGGAAGGCGCCGTGGCGGCGCTGGCCATCGTGCTGGCCGGCCTATTTCCCGTCATTCTGCTGGCGCGGACCAATCTGAAAATGGGACATTGATCATCGTGCCCGATCTGTTAGAACTCGATCACCTTTCCCTGGCCTACGACACGCCCGCCGGCCTCAAGCCCGTGGTGCGGGACCTGACGCTGGGGCTGCCCGTGGGCCATATCGGCTGCCTGCTGGGCGAATCCGGCTGCGGCAAGACCACCGTGCTGCGCGCCATCGCCGGCTTCGAGCCGGTGCGCGCCGGCCGCATCCTGCTCGACGGCGCCGTGATCTCCTCGCCCGCCGTGCAGGTGGCGCCCGAGCTGCGCCGCGTCGGCATGATGTTCCAGGACTACGCCCTCTTCCCGCACCTGACGGTGGCGCTGAACGTGGCCTTCGGGCTGCGCAAGCTGGCGCGCGCCGAGCGCGCCCGCCGCGTCGAGGAAATGCTGGAACTGGTGGGCCTGGCGCATGCGGCCAACAGCTACCCGCACGAGATTTCGGGCGGGCAGCAGCAGCGCGTGGCCCTGGCGCGCGCGCTGGCGCCCTCGCCCGACCTGCTGCTGCTGGACGAACCGTTCTCCAACCTGGACGTGGACACGCGCGAGCGGCTGGCCTTCGAGGTCCGCGACATTCTCAAGAGCACCGGCCACACGGCCATCCTGGTCACGCACAACCAGGCCGAGGCCTTCGCCATCGCCGACCGCATCGGCGTCATGGCCAAGGGCTGCGTGGCGCAATGGGACACGCCCTACAACCTGCACCACCATCCCGCCAACGACTTCGTGCGCGATTTCATCCGCCGCGAGGCGCTGGAAGAGCGGCGCGAGCAGGCCTACGCCCGCGGCCGCTGATTTCCCTCAGTCCGCCGACAGCTTGACCTTCTGCGACAAGGCCTTGAAGGCCTCGTGCTGGCTGCGGGTCAGGCGCTCGACCTCTTCGGGCGTGGAGCCGTAGGGCATGAAACCGGCCTGCTCCAGCTTGTTCTTGACCTCGGGCAGCGCCAGCGCCCACTGGAACGCCTCGCTCAGCGCGCGGGTCGCCTCGGGCGGCATTTTCGCCGGGCCATAGACGGCGAACCACGGGTCCACCACCGCGGCCTCATAGCCCAGCTCGGCCAGCGTCGGCACCTCGGGCAGCGCGGGCGCGCGCTTGCTGCCGGTGACCGCCAGGGCCTGCACCTTGCCTGCCTTGATGTGCGGCAGCGAGGCCGGCAGGTTGTCGAACATCACCGGCAGGTGTCCGCCCAGCAGATCGTTCAGGCCCGGGGCGCTGCCCTTGTACGGCACGTGCTGCATGCCGGCGCCGGTGAGCTGGTCGAACATGACGCCGGCCAGGTGCATGGAGGTGCCGGTTCCCGGCGTGCCGTAGGACGTGCCCGGGTGCTGCTTGGCGTAGGCCACCAGGTCCTTGACGCTGCCGACCTTCAGGGCCGGGCCGGTTTCCAGCACCACGGTGGACGCGCCCAGCATGCTGACGCCGGTGAAGTCCTTGGTGGGATCGAACGGCATCGACGGATAGACGAAGGGATTGAGCGCGTTGGTCGAGATCGCGCCGAAGCCTATGGTGTAGCCGTCGGGCGCGGCCTTGGCCACGGCGTCCATGCCGATGTTGCCGCCCGCGCCCGGACGGTTCTCGACGATGACGGGCTGGCCCAGTTTTTCGGCCACTTTCTGGCCGGCCGTGCGCGCCACCAGGTCGGTGGTGCCGCCGGCGGTGTACGGAACGATGAAGGTGATCGGCTTGGCCGGATAGCCGGCGGCGAGCGCCGCCGAGGCGCCGTGGATCAGCGCCAGCGCGGCCAGGCCGCGCAGCGCGTTGACGGTGTAGCGATGCATGGTGTCTCCATCCCGGATTGTTGTTGAGTCGGGACGGGCATCATACCGCCGCGCCGGGCCGTTCAGGCGCGCGGCGCGGGCAGCGGGATGTACTCGGTTTCGTCGCCGGGCACCACCTGGTCGAAGCGGTTGCGCTGCCAGTCCTGCTTGGCCTGTTCGATGCGGTCCTTGCTGCTGGAGACGAAGTTCCACCAGACGAAGCGCGGGCCGTCCAGCGGCTCGCCGCCCAGCAGCGCGAAGCGCGCGGCGGTCTTCGCGCGGATCTGCACCGGCCGGCCCGGCGCAAAGACGATGAGACGCCCGCCTTCGAATTCCTGGCCGTCGACTTCCACGTTGCCTTGCGACACATAGGCCGCGCGCTCTTCATGCTCGGCCGGCAGCACCACGGTGGCGCCGGCCTGCAGCTGCAGGTCGCCGTAGAACAGCGGCGACAGCGTCTTGACGCCCGAAGTCTTGCCGAACAGCGAGCCGGCCACGACCTGGGCGCGCACGCCCTCGCCTTCGACCACCGGCTGCACGTCCAGCCCGTAGTGCGTAAAGCCGGGATCGGTTTCCTCGTGGGCCTTGGGCAGGCCGACCCAGATCTGCAGGCCACAGAGCTTCTGCGACGACTGCCGGCTTTCGGGCGAGGAACGCTCGGAATGCACGATCCCGCGGCCCGCGGTCATCCAGTTGACCTCGCCGGGCAGGATGGTCTTGACGCTGCCCACGCCGTCGCGGTGCACCATCGACCCCTCGTACAGATAGGTCACGGTGGACAGGCCGATGTGCGGGTGCGGGCGCACGTCTATGCCGGAACCCGGGGCGAATTCGATCGGGCCCATGTGGTCCAGGAACACGAACGGGCCGACGGCGCGGCGCTGCGCCGAGGGGATGGCGCGCCGCACAGAAAACCCGCCCAGGTCGCTGGTGCGCGGGACGACCACGGTTTCGATGGCGCTATCGCCTGCTTCGGACAAGGTGGACATGATGAGACTCTCCGGGTGTGGAAGTTGGGGCCTGCGGCCATCTTAAAGCCTGCCGGGCGCGGGATCGCGCCCGGCTTGGCCTCATGCCAGGTCGAACACCAGCACTTCGGCGTTCTTGCCGCCGCTCAGTTCGACGCGATCGGCGCCGGTGATGGCGGCCGCGTCGCCGGCCGCCAGCTCGACGCCGTTGACCACGATGCCGCCGCGCGCCACGTGCACCCAGGCGCGCCGGCCGGCGGCCAGCTCCAGCGTGGCCGATTCGGCGCCGTCGAACAGGCCGGCGTAGAGCCGCGCGTCCTGGTGGATCTTCATCGAGCCGTCGACGCCGTCGGCCGACACCAGGGCTTGCAGGCGGCCGCGCTTTTGCGCATCGCTGAACTCGCGCTCTTCGTACTCGGGCGCGATGCCGGCGACGTTGGGCTCGATCCAGATCTGCAGCATGTGCGTCTGCGTGTCGGGCGACGGGTTGAACTCCGAATGCATCACGCCGCGTCCGGCGCTCATGCGCTGCACGTTGCCGGGCAGGATGGTCGAGCCGCTGCCCATGCTGTCCTTGTGCGCGATCGCGCCATCCAGCACGTAGGTGATGATTTCCATGTCCCGGTGCCCGTGCGTGCCGAAGCCGCGGCCGGCGGCGATGCGGTCGTCGTTGATCACGCGCAGCGCGCCGAAACCCATGTGGGCCGGGTCGTAGTAGTTGGCGAATGAAAAGGTATGGAACGAATCCAGCCAGCCGTGGTTGGCATGGCCTCGTTCGGCGGCGCGGCGTACGGTAAGCATTGCGGACTCCCTATTTCAATAATGTGAATGGTATTGCTGCCCAGCGCCTCGTTTCGTGCCTGGATGCCTGGGCTGCAACACCGGCATGAGTGATATTGTGCGCTCGCCGGCGGCCAGATTCAGCGTTATATTTTGACGGAACCATTCAAATAAATTGAACACTACCGGCCATGCAACCGATCACCCCTGAACTCCTGATCCTGGTCGACGCGATCGCCCGCCACGGCAGCTTCGCCAAGGCCGCCCGCGAACTGGGGAAGGTGCCCTCGGCCGTCACCTATTCCATCCGCAAGCTGGAGGACGGGCTGGACGTGCTGCTGTTCGACCGTTCCGGCCACCGCGCGCTGCTGACGCCGGCCGGCGAGACGCTGCTGCGCGATGGCCGCCACGTGCTGCAGTCGCTCGACGACCTGGCTTGCCGCGTCAAGCGCATCGCCACGGGCTGGGAGGTGGAGTTGCGCATCGCCGTCAGCGCGGTGCTGCCCTGGCGTCCGCTATACGATCTGATCGAGGAATTCCAGGCGCTGGAAAGCGCCACCACGCTGCGCTTTTCCAGCGAAGTGCTGAGCGGCGCGTGGGACGCGCTGACCGGGGGCCGCGCCGACCTGGCGATAGGCGCCGGCGCGGCCGGCGAACCCACCGGCCCGTATCGCTCGCAGGCCATGGGCCAGATGCAGTTCGCGTTCTGCGTGGCCGCGCATCATCCGCTGGCGAGTCTGCCGCAGCCGCTGTCGCGCGCCGACGTCACGCGCTATTGCGCGGTGGTGGTGGCCGACACCTCGCGCAACCTGCCGCCGCAGACCCGCGGCATCCTGGCCGAGCAGCCCACGCTGGTGATGCCCACGATGCAGGCCAAGATAGACGCCCAGGTGCGCGGCCTGGGCTGCGGTTATCTGCCGCTGACGCTGGCCGCGCCGTACCTGGCGCAAGGCGTGCTGGTGGCGTGCGAAACCGACGAAGGCATGTCGCCGACGGAACACCTGGCCTACGCCTGGCGCGCCGAGGCGCCGGGCGAGGCCTTGAAATGGTGGCTGCAGAAGCTGAAATCCCCGCGGCTGTGCGAAAGCCTGCTGGGCCTGGGCTGAGGCGTCCGCCGGTGGGCGGGCTTATTCGTCCTCGATGCCCAGGTCGCGCAGCTTGCGGGTGATGGTGTTGCGGCCTATGCCCAGGCGCGAGGCGGCCTCGACCCGGCGGCCGCGGCTGGCGTCCAGCGCGCTTTGCAGCAGGATTTTCTCGAACTGGCGGGTCAGCGTGGCCATGACCGCGGGTTCGCCGCGCTCGAGCCGGTATTGCGCGTCGCGCAGCAGCGAGTCCTGCCAGTTGCGCGCCGCGGCCTCGTCCTCGGCCGGCGCAGGCGCGGCCAGCACGGTGCCGCCGCCGGCCACGGGCGCGGCCGGACGCGGCGCGGGGCTGGCGTACGGCGGGTGCTCCATGGCGCGGATCTCCGGCGGCAGGTCGGCCGGCTCCACCGTCTGGCCCGGCGCCATCACCGTCAGCCAGTGGCAGAAGTTCTCCAGCTGGCGCACGTTGCCGGGAAAGTCGAACTTGGTCAGCACCGCCAGCGCTTCGGGCGTCAGGCGCTTGACCGGTACGCCCAGCGCGCGGGCGCTGGCGCTCAGGAAGTGGGCGGCCAGGGCCGGAATGTCCTCGGTCCGTTCGCGCAGCGGCGGCAGCCGCAGACGGATCACGTTCAGGCGGTGGAACAGGTCTTCGCGGAACAGGCCCTGCTCGACCCGCTGCTCCAGCGGCTGGTGGGTGGCGGCCACGATGCGCACGTCGACCCGCACCGGTTGCGCGCCGCCCACGCGGTAGAAGCTGCCTTCGGCCAGCACGCGCAGCAGGCGCGTCTGCAGTTCGATCGGCATGTCGCCGATTTCGTCCAGGAACAGCGTGCCGCCGTGCGCTTCCTCGAAGCGGCCGCGGCGCAGGCTGCTGGCGCCGGTGAAGGCGCCGCGCTCGTGGCCGAACAGTTCGGCTTCGAGCAGATCGCGCGGAATCGCGGCCGCGTTCAGCGCCACGAAGGGGCCGCCGGCCCGCACGCCGTGACCGTGCAGCGCGCGCGCCACCAGTTCCTTGCCGGTGCCGGATTCGCCGGTGATCAGCACCGTGACCTTGGACTGCGCCAGCCGGCCGATGGCGCGGAACACTTCCTGCATGGCGGTGGACGAGGACTGCGTCATCATCCAGCGTTCGTTGTTCTGGGCCGATTCGCCCTGCCCTTCGGCGCTCTCGGGCTGCGCCGATTCCTGGACGGCGCGCTGGATCAGCGCCACCGCCTCGTTCACGTCGAACGGCTTGGCCAGGTAATCGAAGGCGCCGCCCTGGAAGGCGGATACCGTGCTGTCCAGGTCGGCGAACGCGGTCATCACGATGACCGGCAGGCCGGCGTGGCGCTCCTTGAGCTGGCGTAGCAGTTCCAGGCCGTTGCCGCCGGGCATGCGGATATCGGACACCAGCGCGGCCGGCGTGTCGCGCGACAGCGCCTCCAGCACGTCGGCAGCCTGCGAGAAGCTGCGCGTGGGCACGCCGGCGCGCGCCAGGGCTTTTTCCAGGACCCAGCGGATGGCCTGGTCATCGTCGACGATCCATACGGGTTTCATCAGTGTGCGGGCTCCATCGGAAGAACCAGGCGAAACTCGGTGCGCCCGGGTCGGGATTCGAATTCGATGATGCCGCCGTGCTGCTGCACGAAGTCCTGGGCCAGGCTCAGGCCCAGCCCGGTGCCGCCGGCGCGCGCCGTCACCAGCGGATGGAAGATGCGGTCTCGGATATGGTCCGGCACGCCCGGACCGTTGTCGATGATGGACAGCTCCAGCGCCAGGCGGTGCTGCCTGTGCGCCAGCATGACCTGCCGCGCCACGCGGGTGCGCAGCGTGACCACTCCGGGTTCGGTGTGCGGGCCCGCGGGCCGCGCGACCAGTTCCTGCGCGGCGTTGCGCGCCACGTTCAGGACGGCCTGCATCAGTCGGGCGGCATCGCCCTTCAGGTCGGGCATCGACGCGTCGTAGTCACGCAGCAGCGTGACCTCGTTGCGGAACTCGGCCTGGATCAGCGCGCAGACGCGCTCGCAGATCTCGTGGATGTTCACCGGCCGCGCATTCAGCGGCACCCGCTGCGGGCCGCTCAGGCGGTCCACCAGCGCCTGCAGGCGGTCGGCTTCGGAAATGATGACCTGGGTATATTCGGCCAGCGCCGCGCTGGGCAGCTCGGCCTCCAGCAGTTGCGCGGCGCCGCGCAGCCCGCCCAGGGGATTCTTGACTTCATGCGCCAGGTTGCGCAGCAGTTCGCGGTGCGCTTCGATTTCGTCGACCAGGCGGTGGTTGCGGTCGGCCAGCACGCGCTGCTCGATTTCGCGGGTTTCTATCAGCACGGGCCAGCGCTGGCCCGTCAGCCCGACGGTGGTCACCGAGACCTCGACGGATTCCGCGGCGCGGCGCAGGCTGCCCAGCTGCCTGACGTCGCCGTAACGGCCGGCGGCGGCGCGATCGATGGAGGACTGTATGTTTTCCGGACTGTCGAACAGCGTGGCGGCGGAGTGCCCGCACAGCTGTTTGCGCGAGCGGCCGAACAAATCCTCGGCGGCCGCATTGGCGTATTCGATATGGCCGCGTTCGTTGACCAGGAAAACGGACGTCGCCAGCAGATCGAGAGCTTCTACATTCATTTTCTACATACCCGAATGTGAGGGGAAAGCGGCACCCGGCCCGCCCGCCGGGCGTGCGCCTGGCGGGCGTCGGACCGGGCCGCGAGCCGGCGGCGCCGGCGCGGCGGGCCCTGGTTTCTGCCCGTCACGCCGTTTTCCGCCGGCCGCAACCTCGGACGATCAGAGGCTGTAGTACATGTCGAATTCGACCGGGTGCGTGGTCATGCGCAGACGGTTTACGTCGCCCATCTTCAGGTCGATGTAGGCCGACAGCATGTCGTTGCTGAACACGCCGCCGCGGGTCAGGAACTCGCGGTCGTTGTCCAGCGCCTCCAGGGCCTGCTCCAGCGACGAGCACACGGTCGGGATCTTGGCGTCTTCTTCCGGCGGCAGGTCGTACAGGTTCTTGTCGGCCGGATCGCCCGGGTGGATCTTGTTCTGCACGCCGTCCAGGCCGGCCATCATCAGGGCCGAGAAGGCCAGGTACGGGTTGGCCAGGGGGTCCGGGAAGCGCGCTTCGACGCGACGGCCCTTGGGGTTGCCCACGTACGGGATGCGGATCGAGGCCGAACGGTTGCGGGCCGAGTAAGCCAGCTTGACCGGGGCTTCGTAGTGCGGGACCAGGCGCTTGTACGAGTTGGTGCCGGGGTTGGTGATGGCGTTCAAGGCGCGGGCGTGCTTGATGATGCCGCCGATGTAGTACAGCGCGAATTCCGACAGGCCGGCGTAGCCGTTGCCCGCGAACAGGTTCTGGCCGTCCTTCCAGATCGACTGGTGCACGTGCATGCCCGAACCGTTGTCGCCGACGATGGGCTTGGGCATGAAAGTGGCGGTCTTGCCGTAGGCGTGGGCCACGTTATGGATGATGTACTTGGTGATCTGCGTCCAGTCGGCGCGCTGCACCAGCGTGCTGAACTTGGTGCCGATTTCGAGCTGGCCGGCGCCGGCCACTTCGTGGTGGTGCACTTCGACCGGCACGCCCATCTGTTCCATCAGCAGGCACATTTCCGAGCGCATGTCCTGGAACGAATCGACCGGGGGCACGGGGAAGTAGCCGCCCTTCACGGCGGGACGGTGGCCGGTGTTGCCGCCTTCGAAGTCCAGGCCGGTGGACCAGGAGGCCTCTTCCGACTTGATCTTGACGAAGGTGCCGGACATGTCGGTGTTCCAGGTCACGCCGTCGAACACGAAGAATTCGGGTTCCGGACCGAAGTAGGCGGTGTCGCCCAGGCCCGAGGACTTGAGGTAGGCTTCGGCGCGCTTGGCCAGCGAGCGCGGGTCGCGGTCATAGCCCTTGAGGTCCGACGGCTCGACCACGTCGCACGACAGGATCAGGGTCGGCTCTTCGCGGAACGGGTCCAGGTTGGCCGTGGCCAGGTCGGGGATGAGCAGCATGTCCGAAGCCTCGATGCCCTTCCAGCCCGGAATCGAGGAACCGTCGAAAGCCTGACCGCTTTCCAGCTTGTCTTCGTCGATCGCGGAGGTGGGCACGGAAACGTGGTGCTCACGGCCGACCGTGTCGGTAAAGCGGAAATCCACGAATTTCACTTCGTTGTCGGCGATCTGTTTCAGGACGTCTTTCGGGCTTGCCATGTCATCTCCATTAGATAAAAGGGTCGAGGGCCTTGCCCGTCGACTGGCATAAACGATGAAGCAATATGCGTGCCAGCTTTCGTCCCCGGGACTGCCCGGGGACGAATATGCGGAGAAGTGAAAATGTAGCACCATACTGGTGCAAAGCGTGGGGCACGACTGCCCCACTCTGGTGCAAGCTTGCTACAGGAACATTTCCTGCAGGTCATTGAGGAAGCGCCATCCCAGTGCGGTGGCCCGCAGCCGGGTCGGATCGGCGTCCAGCAGGCCCCGTTGCGAGGCCGCCTCCAATTGGTGCGCAATCACGGCCAGCGACAGGCCGGTGCGTTCCTCGAAGCTGCTGGCCGGCACGCCCGCTTTCAGGCGCAGCGCGTTGAGCATGAACTCGAACGGCAGCTCGTCGGCCCCGACCTGGCGGCGTTCCGAGACATGGCTGCCGTCGCGGGCCAGCGCGGCCCGCATCCAGGAATCGGGACTGCGCAGCCGCGCCTCGCGCACGATGCGGTCGTGGAACGACAGCTTGCCGTGGGCGCCCGGGCCGATGCCCAGGTAATCGCCGAATTCCCAGTAGTTCAGGTTGTGGCGGCAGCGCGCCCCCGGCCTGGCGTAGGCCGAGACCTCGTAGCGGTCCAGGCCGGCCGCGGCCAGTTCGGCCTCGATCGCGTCCTGCATGGCCGCGCTGGCGTCGTCGTCGGGCAGGTCCTCGGGCGGAAACTTCGCGAACACCGTGTTGGGCTCCATCGTCAGGTGATAGAGCGACAGGTGCTCGGTGCCGAAGGCCACGGCCTCGCGCAGGTCGGCCACACAGGCTTCCTGGGTCTGCCCGGGCAGCGCGAACATCAGGTCCAGGTTGACGCGCGGCGCGGCGCGCTGCGCCATCTCGATGGCCTTTCTGGCCTGGGCGGCGTCGTGGATGCGGCCCAGCTTCTTGAGCTGGGCGTCGTCGAAACTCTGGATGCCGAGCGAAAACCGGGTCACGCCGCTGGCGGCGTAGTCGCGCAGGCGCCCGGCCTCGGCCGTGCCCGGATTGGCCTCCATGGTGATCTCGGCGTCGGGCCACAGGTTCAGGCAGGCGCGCAGCATGGCCAGCAGCTCGTCCAGGCCGGCGGCCGACAGCAGGCTGGGCGTGCCCCCGCCGATGAAGACCGACACTACCTGCCGGCCCCAGATGGAAGGCAGCGCCTGCTCCAGGTCGCTGCGCAGCGCGTCCAGATAGGCGCGTTCCGGGATCTCGCCGCCTGGCGCGGCGTGCGAATTGAAATCGCAGTACGGGCATTTGCGCACGCACCAGGGCACGTGCACGTAGAGCGACAGCGGCGGCAGGCTGGTCAGCGCCGAGCCGCCGGCCGGCCGCGGGCGCGATGCCGGCGCGCCCATATCGTTGCGGATGGGGATGATAATGGACATGCGTGCTTTATGCGTTGCCCAGCTTGCCCAGCAGTTCGCGCAGCGCGCGGGCGCGGTGGCTGACCTGGTTTTTCTCCTGCGGGTCCAGGCTGGCGGCGGTGAGCGCCAGATCGGGCAGGTAGAAATGCGGGTCGTAGCCGAAGCCGTTGGTCCCTTCGGGCTGGTCGATGATCTCGCCGTGCCACAGGCCTTCGCCGATGAGCGGGCGCGGGTCGTTTTCCGAGCGCACCAGGGCCAGCACCGCCACGTACCAGGCGCTGCGGTCGGCCACGCCGGCCAGCTTTTCCACCAGCAAGGCGTTATTGGATTGGTCGGATTTTTCGCCGCCGTGCATCTGCGCGTAACGCGCCGAGTACACGCCCGGCGCACCGTCCAGCGCGGCCACGCACAGGCCGGAATCGTCGGCCAGGGCCGGCAGCCCGGTCAGGCGGCTGGCGTGGCGGGCCTTGGCCAGCGCGTTTTCGACGAAGGTGACGTGCGGCTCTTCGGCCTCGGGCACGTCCAGCTCGCCTTGGGGCACCAGTTCGATGCCCAGGGGCGCGAACAGGGCCGAGAACTCGCGCAGCTTGCCGGCGTTGTTGGACGCCAACACGACGCGGCGCAGGGAATCAGGGATCTTGGGAGAAGTCATAGCGCAAATTGTATAGGCGCGGCCAGACGCGCGCCGGCGCAACAAGCCGGACATAATTTCTTGTCATGATGAACAACTTGTCACTGAACGTATCTGAACGCACCGGCGATGGATCTCATCCCCAGCTCGTCCCGCCCGGCCGCGGCCCGCGCGACCTCCGCCCTTCCGGA
Source organism: Achromobacter sp. MUI-25009338 (assembly GCF_057359325.1). Classification (NCBI taxonomy): domain Bacteria; kingdom Pseudomonadati; phylum Pseudomonadota; class Betaproteobacteria; order Burkholderiales; family Alcaligenaceae; genus Achromobacter; species Achromobacter sp. MUI-25009338. Next base: position 2,760,222 of record NZ_CM170627.1, on the reverse strand, counting down.
CCCCTCCTCTCCCATCAATCTCGCCGGCATATTGCGCCACCGCCTGCTGCATGCGCGCTACCAGCCGGTGATCGACCTGTCCCACAGCCGCGTCTATGGCCATGAAAGCCTGATCCGGGGGCCGGCCGACACCGCGCTGCATTTCCCCGACGCGCTGTTCGCCGAAGCCCGCCGCCAGGGCCTGCATCCGCAACTGGAGCTGGCCAGCTTCCGCGCCGGCGCCCAGGGCTTCCAGCGCCACGACGCCGCCGGCAAGCTGTTCCTGAACCTGTCCGGCTCGGCCCTGATCCATTACTGGAGCCTGTGGGGCGAGGACCTGCCGCGCCGCCTGCTCAAGGATTGCGAACTCGCGCCATCCAGCATCATCGTCGAACTGACCGAACAGGACTCGCTGGCCGAGCAGATGGACGAGGCCGCCTGCGCCTTCGCCTGTCTGCGCGAATTCGGCATGCGCGTGGCGCTGGACGACTACGGCGTGGGTAATTCGAACCTGCGGCTGTGGTCCGAGATGCAGCCGGACCTGGTCAAGATAGACCGCTACTTCTTTCACGGCATCGGCCAGGACGAGCGCAAGCAGCAGCTGGTGCGCGCCATACTGAAGGTCGCGCAGCACCTGGGCACCGCCGTCGTGGCCGAAGGCATCGAGACCGCCGAGGACCTGGCGGCCGTGCGCGAACTGGACATCCGCTACGCCCAGGGCTGGTTCCTGGGCCGGCCCGAGGAAACCCTAGTGACCGAGCTGGCCCCGCGGCTGCGCGACACGCTGCGGCAGCGCGCGCCCGCCTCGCCGCCGCCGCGCGCCGCCGGCGGCACCGCGGCCAGCCTGCGCGTGCAGGCGCCGGCCGCCCGGCTGCAGGAGCACACCAACGACGACGTGCACCGGCTGTTCATCGAGCACAAGGAGATGCACGCGGTTGCGGTGGTGGACGCCGACAACCGGCCGGTGGGCATCATCAACCGGCGCGACTTCCTCGAACACTATGCGCAGCGCTACACCCGCGAGCTGTTCGGCCGCAACGCCTGCTCCAGCTTCATGAACGCCGAGCCGGTGCTGGTGGACCAGAACGTGTCCATCGACCAGCTCAGCCACGTGCTGATTTCCGAAGACCAGCGCTACCTGATGGATGGCCTGATCATCACCCGCGAGGGCCGCTACGACGGCCTGGCCACCGGCGAGACCCTGGTGCGCTCGGTGACCGAGATGCGCATCGAGGCGGCGCGCTACGCCAATCCGCTGACCTCGCTGCCCGGCAACATCCCCATCAGCCGCCACATCGCCGCGCTGCTCGAAGACGCGGACGACTTCACCATCTGCTATGGCGACCTGAACAATTTCAAGCCCTTCAACGACGTGTACGGCTATTGGCGCGGCGACGACATGATCATGCTGACCGCCGAGGTCATCAAGCGCCATTGCGACCCGCAGCGCGATTTCGTGGGCCACGTGGGCGGCGACGACTTCGTGGTGCTGCTGCGCAGCCCCGACTGGCTGGACCGCGCCCGCCGCATCATCGCGGAATTCAACGAGCGCGCCATCGACCTGTACGACGACGCCGGCCGCCGCAACGGCGGCATCGAGGCCGAGGACCGCTACGGCGTGCCGCGCTTCTTCCCTTTCGTGACGCTGGGCGTGGGCGCGCTGACCGTCACGCCGTCGCTATGCGAGCGCATCCGCCCGGAGGCCATCGCCTCGGCCGCCGCCCACGTCAAGCACAAGGTCAAGCATGGGAATCTGTCGCTGGTGACCGAGCGCTACGCCGGCGCCCCCCTGCCGAATCTCGATAGCTGAGGCCTGGGCCCCGGCGGCGATGCGGAACACCGCCACCGCCTGCCGCAGGCCCTGCGCCTGGGCTTCCAGCGCGGCGGCGGCCGCCGCCGTCTGCTCGACCATGGCGGCGTTTTCCTGGGTGGCGCGTTCGATGTCGGCCACCGCATCGTTGACCGAGGCGATGCCGGCGGCCTGTTCGGCCGTGGCGCTGGAGATCTCCGCCACCAGCTGGGTCACCCGGTCCACCGACACGACCATGTCGCGCATGGTGTCGCCGGCCAGGCCCACCTGGCGCACGCCGGCCTCGACCCGTTGCGCGGAATCCTCGATCAGGCCCTTGATCTCGCGGGCCGCCTGAGCGCTGCGTTGCGCCAGCGAGCGCACCTCGCCGGCCACCACCGCAAAGCCCTTGCCCTGCTCGCCGGCGCGCGCCGCTTCCACCGCGGCGTTGAGCGCCAGGATGTTGGTCTGGAACGCGATGCTGTCGACCACCGCGACGATTTCCTCGATGCGGCGGGCGCTGTCGGCGATGCCGCGCATGCTGTGCACCACTTCTTCCACCGCCTGGCCGCCGCGCTGCGCGAGTTCGGTGGCGCCCAGCGCCTGGCGGCTGGCCTGGTCGGCGTTGCCGGCGGTGAGCTGCACGGTGTGGGACAGCTGCGTCAGGTTGGCGGCGGCTTCTTGCAGCGAATCGGCCTGGCGGGCGCTGCGCTCGGACATGTGGGCCCCGCCGGCGGCGATTTCGCTAGCGCCGGTATGGATTTCCTCGACCCCCTGCCGCACCGACGCCACCGCGGCCGACAGCCCGGTCTGCATGCGGCGCATGGCCGAGTACAGCACGCCGATTTCGTTGTCGCCGCGCATGGCGATGGCGCCGGTCAGGTCGCCGTCGGCGATGCGGTCGAAATGCGCGCCGGCCTCGTTCAGCGGGCGCAGGATGCCGCGGCGAAACGCCAGCCGGATCAGCACGGCCAGGATCAGCACGGCCGCCAGCACGCCGGCGGCCACCGCGATCACGCTTTCCAGCGTACGGCTGGCCTCGGCCACCGCGGCCTGGCCCTGCGCCCGGGCGTAAGCCTGGTAGGCGTCGGCCTGCTTGACGTAGGCCGCGCCGCTGGCCGGCAGCACCTTGTCCACCAGCCGGTTCACCTCGATCCCGTTCCAGCCCTTGATGGCCGCCAGCATGGGCGCGAGCGTCTGGCCGGCGAAGGCCTCGTGGGCGGCCAGCACCTGGTCGAACAAGGGCTTGCCCTGCGCGCTGGCGTCCGGGTTGGCGCGCAGCCGGCCCAGGCTGGCGACGGCCTGTTCCAGCAGTTCGGCGGCATGCGCCAGCGACTCGTCGCGCGCCTCCTGCAGGCCGCTTTCCATGGCAGTCTTGGCGTCGGTGAGCGCGGCGCGGGCCTGGAACAGCCGGCTGGTCATGTCCGCCAGGTCGCTGGCCCGCTCGATGCTGCCCCGGCCCAGCGCCTCGATGCCGGCGCGGTTGTCGCGCAGCACGACGATGCCGGCGGCCGCCGCCACCGCGAACAGCACCACAAACAACGCAAGAATGGCCGACAACGCCGTCGTGACCCTGATGTTTTTCCGCATATCCGTCCGTCAGTAACCTTGCCGCCCGCGGCGGCACCGGCGGAAATTATGGGTATGCAGTTTGGCAATTTCTTGACACAACCCGGCCTTGCTCCTGACAAACGCCCGTCATGAAACTGCGCTTTTGCGAACAGGAACCCCGTATTAACCAATTGTGAATTGGCATGGCCGGCGCCTTGCGGCACATTCAACGCTGTACCGAACCATTACCACCCATCAGAAACAGCCTCATGCCCAACGCCCACGCCTACCAGGACATCCGCGAAGCCGTACGCGACCTCTGCGCCCAATTCCCCTCCGAGTACTTCCGCAAGATCGACGAAGAACGGGGCTACCCTGAAGCCTTCGTGCGCGCGCTGACCGAGGCCGGCTGGCTGGCCGCCCTGATCCCGCAGGAGTACGGCGGTTCCGGCCTGGGCCTGACCGAAGCCTCGGTCATCATGGAAGAGATCAACCGCAGCGGCGGCAACTCCGGCGCCTGCCACGGCCAGATGTACAACATGGGCACGCTGCTGCGCCACGGCTCCGAAGCCCAGAAGCGCGAATACCTGCCGCGCATCGCCGCCGGGGAACTGCGCCTGCAGTCCATGGGTGTGACCGAGCCCACCACCGGCACCGACACCACCAAGATCAAGACCACCGCCGTCAAGCGCGGCGACCGCTACGTGATCAACGGCCAGAAGGTCTGGATCTCGCGCGTGCAGCACTCGGACCTGATGATCCTGCTGGCCCGCACCACCCCGCTGGAGCAGGTCACGCGCAAATCGGAAGGCATGTCGATCTTCCTGGTGGACCTGCACCACGCCGTCAAGCACGGCATGACCATCCGCCCGATCCCGAACATGGTCAACCACGAGACCAACGAGCTGTTCTTCGACAATCTGGAGATCCCCGAGGAAAACCTGATCGGCGAGGAAGGCAAGGGATTCAAGTACATCCTGGACGGCCTGAACGCCGAACGCACCCTGATCGCCGCCGAGTGCATCGGCGACGGCTACTGGTTCGTCGACAAGGTCACCGCCTACGCCAAGGAACGCATGGTGTTCGGCCGTCCCATCGGCCAGAACCAGGGCGTGCAGTTCCCGATCGCGCGCGCCCACATCAACGTCGAGGCGGCCAGCCTGATGCGCTATGAGGCCTGCCGCCTGTTCGACGCGCACCAGCCCTGCGGCGCGCAGGCCAACATGGCCAAGCTGCTGGCGGCCGACGCGTCCTGGGAAGCGGCCAACGCCTGCCTGCAGTTCCACGGGGGCTTCGGCTTCGCCAACGAATACGACGTGGAACGCAAGTTCCGCGAGACCCGCCTCTACCAGGTCGCGCCGATCTCGACCAACCTGATTCTTTCCTACGTCGCCGAACACATCCTGGGCCTGCCCCGCTCCTTCTGACCATGACCGCAGCCAAAGACACCCCGCACCTGAGCGCCCAACTCGCGGCCTTTGCCGCCAATCTGCGCTACGAAGACATCCCCGCGCCGGTCCTGCGCCGCGCCGAAGACCTGTTGCTGGACTGCCTGGCGTCCATCCTGGCCGGCGCCTCGGCCCGCCCGGTGCAGGCCATCGAACGCTACGCCGCCGCCATGGGCCCGGCCGACGGCCCCAGCGAAGTCCTGATCACGCGCCGCCGCACCACGCCGCTGTTCGCCGCGATGGTGAACGCGGCCGCGGCCCACGTGGTCGAACAGGACGACGTGCACAACGGCTCCGTGTTCCACCCCGCCGCCGTGGTGTTCCCGCCCGCGCTGGCCGTGGCGCAGGCGCTGGGCCGCAGCGGCCGCGACCTGCTGGTGGCCGCCGTCGCCGGCTACGAGGTCGGCATCCGCGTGGGCGAATACCTGGGCCGCTCGCACTACAAGATCTTCCACACCACCGGCACCGCCGGCACGCTGGCCGCCGCCGTCACCACCGGACGCCTGCTCAACCTGTCGCCCGAAGCCATGCTGCATGCGCTGGGTTCGGCCGGCACCCAGGCCGCGGGCCTGTGGGAGTTCCTGCGCGACGCCGCCGACTCCAAGCAGCTGCACACGGCCAAGGCCGCCGCCGACGGCATCACCGCCGCTTACCTGGCGCAGGACGGCTTCACCGGCGCGCGCCACATACTGGAAGGCCCGCAGGGCATGGCGGCCGGCATGTCCACCGACGCCGATCCGGCGCGCCTGTGCGACCGCCTGGGCGAGCGCTGGGCCCTGGCCGAAACCTCGTTCAAGTTCCACGCCTCCTGCCGCCACACCCATCCGGCCGCGGACGCGCTGCAGCTGGCGCTGCGCGAACACAACCTGACCGAGGCCGACATCGAACGCGTCGTGGCTCACGTGCACCAGGGCGCCATCGACGTGCTGGGTCCGGTCGTCAACCCGCAGACCGTGCACCAGTCCAAGTTCTCGATGGGGACCGTGCTGGCCCTGATCGCGCGCCAGGGCCGCGCCGGCCTGGCCGAGTTCGACGCGGGCCTGGACGACCCCGGCGTCGCGGCCTTCCGCGGCAAGGTCGAAATGGAACTGGACCCGGAAGTCGACGGCGCCTATCCGCAGCGCTGGATCGGCAAGGTCACGGTCTACACCCGCGACGGCCGCCAGCTGCACAGCCGTGTCGACGAACCCAAGGGCGACCCGGGCAACACCCTGAGCCGCGCCGAGATCGAGGACAAGACGCTCAGCCTGGGTCGCTATGCGGACGCCGCGACCGAAGCCGAACTGCGCGGGCTGATCGCCGCGATCTGGGGGCTGGAGAAGGCCGACAAGGTGGGGATGCTGCTGGCGCAGGGGTGAGGGGCGCGGCGTGACGCGCCACCCGCCTGCGCCCCGGCATCAGGCCAACGCCGCGCGCTGCGCCTGCACCAGCCTGCCGATCCCGGCCTCGGCCAGCACCAGCATCGTATCCAGCTCGGCCCGGGTGAAGGTCGCGCCCTCGCCCGTGCCCTGCACCTCCACGAAGGCGCCGGCGCCGGTCATGATGACGTTCACGTCGGCGTCGCAGGCCGAATCTTCCTGGTAGTCCAGGTCCAGCACCGCGCGGCCCTCGACCAGGCCCACCGACACCGCCGCCACCGCGTCGCGGATCGGATTGGTCGCGAGGTCGCCGCGCTTCATCAGCAAGGCGACCGCATCGGCCGCCGCGACCCAGGCGCCGGTGATGCTGGCGCAGCGCGTGCCGCCGTCGGCCTGCAGCACGTCGCAGTCCAGGTGCAGCGTGCGCTCGCCCAGCGCCTTCATGTCGAACACCGCGCGCAGGCTGCGCCCGATCAGGCGCTGGATTTCCTGCGTGCGGCCGCTTTGCTTGCCGCGCGCCGCCTCGCGGTCGCCGCGGGTGTGCGTGGCGCGCGGCAACATGCCGTATTCGGCGGTGACCCAGCCTTCCCCCTTGCCCTTCAGGAAGGGCGGCACCTTGTCCAGCACGCTGGCCGTGCACAGCACGTGGGTGTTGCCGGCCTTCACCAGCACCGAACCTTCGGCGTAGCGCGTGAATCCGCGTTCGAGGCTGAACGGGCGCAGTTCGTCGACGGCGCGGCCCGACGGGCGGGCGATGGTGGGGGCAGTGGTCACTGGCAGCTCCTGAGATGGCATGGATGGGGCGCATTGTACGGGCTGGGGCCGCAGGAACGCGCCGCTTGGAGTATCCTGCCGCGAGATACCCCGGTTCCAACGTCCCCGCCGGCCAGGCTGCGCCACGGCCGGCGGGCTTTGGCGCTACCGGGCCCCCGATACATGCATCACCAGGATACGCACACCATGATTCGCAGCATGACCGCCTTCGGCAACGCCCGCGCAGACCTGGAACAAGGCACGCTGGCGCTGGAACTGCGCAGCGTCAACAGCCGGTTCCTCGACCTGTACTTCCGCCTGCCCGACGAATTGCGCCACGTGGAGACGCCGCTGCGCGAACTCCTGACCGCCAATCTCGGGCGCGGCAAGGTCGAGATCCGCGTCTCCTATACGCGCAACGCCAGCGCCGACCTGTCCAAGCTCGATCCCGCCTGGCTCGAAGACCTGGCCGAACAATTGCAGGCCGCCCGCCGCATCCTGCCCGACATCGCCCCGCCGCGACTGGTCGAACTGTTCAACTGGCCCGGCCAGCGCGCCAATGACGCGCTGGACCCGCAAGTCTGGGGCGCGGCCTGCCTGCAGGCCGCCCGCCAGGCGCTGATCCAACTGCAGGAGGGCCGCGAACGCGAAGGCGAGCGGCTGGCCGGCATGATGCGCGAGTGCGCCGACGGCGTGGCCCGCATCGTCGACACCGTCCAGGCCCACCTGCCCCAGCTGCTGGCCGACCATCGCGACAAGCTCGCCGCCAAGCTGCGCGAAAGCGTGGAATCGGCCTTCCCCGGCGGCTTCGCGCACATCACCGGCGCCGAGCTGTCCGAGCGCCTGTCGCAGGAGGCCAACCTGTTCGCCCTGCGCATCGACGTGGCCGAGGAACTGTCGCGCCTGCGCTCGCACCTGGAAGAACTGCGCCACCTGCTCACCGACGGCGGCGGCAAGCAAGGCGGCAAACACGGCGATAAGAAACCGGCCGGCAGCGCCGGCAAGCGCCTGGACTTCCTGTTCCAGGAAATGAACCGCGAAGCCAACACCCTGGGCTCCAAGGCCGGCAGCATGGACGTCACCCGCGCCGCCATGGACCTGAAACTGCTGATCGAGCAGATGCGGGAACAGGCGCAGAACATCGAATGATGGATCGGGCGGCTCACGCCGTGGCGTCCGAGGCGTTTCAGCGCCGGGCCGCCCGAGTCTCGGGTCAATTGCTCTTCCTTCCACTAATCCATTGGATTAAAATGGAACGCGTACCAAGCCATGCACGCGCAACGATCTGGCCAGCCTGGTCGAGATATTGGTGAGCATCTGGAAAGGGCGAGCGAAATCATGAGCACCGCATTCAACAGCATCAAGCAAGGCTTGCAGGAAGCGATTGCCCACGCCAAGGGCGACGCTCGTGGCGTGCGCGTGCATCGTCCCCGCAAGGTCGATGTGAAGGCCGTGCGCGCCAAAGTGGGCATGACCCAGGAGCAGTTCGCTGCTTGCTTCGGCTTTTCCACCGCGACCTTGCGGCACTGGGAGCGCGGCGACCGTTCCCCGAGAGGGCCGGCGCTGGTTCTGCTCAACGTGATCGAACGGAATCCCGAGGCGGTCATCGAAGCGCTCGCCTGAGTCATAAGCCTCAGTGCACAGACAACGCCCCGGCGGCCGCGCATGGCCGCCGGGGCGTTGTGCCGTTCATCTGGGAAAAATCCCAGAATTCGGGCGATCGGTAGCCATTTTTCCGCAGATGAATATATTGGTCGGCAGCAAATAAAGCTGTGACTGGCCGCTGGATCACGGCGATTGCTACGCATCCCCTGCGACAACGGCGGCATCTGCGGAGACCAGATCATGAAAGCATTGCGCGCCATCCCGGCGCGGGCGCCGCGCCCGCGTTTTCTCCAACGACTGATACTGGCCATCGCATTGGCCGCGCCCGCCGCAGGCATCGCGCACGCCGCGGCCGCGGACAGGATCGGCGTCAACTTGCCGATGCTGACCTCGCCGTTCTGGCAGGCGTACAACGGCTACGTCCTGCAGTTCGCCAAGCAGCTCGAGGCCGACATCCTGGCGCCGGTCAATTCCAACCAGGACCCGGCCCAGCAGATCACCGACGTCTCCAACCTGCTCAATCTCGGCGCCAAGGGGCTGGTGGTCGCGCCGCTGGATTCGGCCGCCATCAGCCGCGCGCTGGAGCTGGCGGAACAGAAGAACGTGCCCGTCGTCGCCGTGGACGTGGCTCCCACCAAGGGCAAGGTGGCCATCGTGGTGCGCGCGGACAACCGCGCCTATGGCACCAAGTCCTGCCAATACCTGGGCGAGCACGTGAAATCGGGCAAGGTGGTGCAGATCATGGGCGACCTGGCCTCGGTCAACGGACGCGACCGCGCCGAAGCCTTCCGCGCCTGCATGAAAGACTACCCCGCCCTGACGGTGCTGGAGATCCCCGCCGGCTGGAAGTCCGACGCGGCCGCCGCGGCCCTGGACAGCCTGCTGTCGGCCAATCCGGACCTGAAGGGCATCTACATGCACGCCGGCGGCGTGTACCTGGCGCCGACCCTGCAGACCTTGCGGCGCAAGGGTCTGCTGCATCCGGCCGGCGACGCCAGGCATATCGTCATCATCAGCAACGACGGCATCGCGCAGGAGTACGACGCGATCCGCAAGGGCCATATCGACGCCACCCTGTCGCAGCCGGCCGACCTGTACGCCAAATTCGGGCTCTATTACGTCAAGGCCGCGATGGCGGGCCAGGCGTTCAAGCCCGGTCGGACCGACCACGGCAGCGTGGTGGTCGAAGTCCTGCCCGGGGTGCTTGAAGACCAGCTTCCCGCGCCCTTGGTGACCCGGCAGAACGTCGACGACCAGTCGCTGTGGGCCAACCAGCAATGAGCGCGCGGCAGCCGACGCCCGTGATGCAGGCATGCGGGCTGTCGAAGCGGTTCGGCGCCACGTACGCGCTGCGCGACGTGAGCCTGACCGTGATGCCCGGCGAATCGCACGCGCTGCTCGGACGCAACGGGGCCGGCAAGTCGACGCTGGTCTCCATGCTGACCGGCCTGCGCCGGCCCGACGCCGGCGCCATCGCCTTCAACGGGCAGCCGGCTCCGCCGCTGGCCGACAGCATCGCGTGGCGCCGGCAGGTCGCCTGCGTGTACCAGCACTCGACCATCATCAAAGGCCTGAGCGTCGCCGAAAACCTCTTCATCAACCGCCAGCCGCTGCGCGGCGGCCTGATCGACTGGAAGGCGCTGCGCCGCCAGGCGCGCGCCCTGCTCGACGCCTGGCAGGTAGACGTGCACGAAGACGCGCGGGCCGGCGACCTGAGCGTCGAGGCGCGCCAGCTGGTCGAGATCGCGTGCGCGCTGTCGCATGGCGCGCGCTTCATCATCCTGGACGAGCCCACGGCCCAGCTGGACGGCGAGGAAATTAAGCGCCTGTTCCGCCGCATACGCGACCTGCAGGACGGCGGCGTCACCTTTCTGTTCATCTCGCACCATCTGCAGGAAACCTACGAGATCTGCCAGACCGCGACGGTGCTGCGCGACGCGCGCCATATCCTGACCCTGCCGGTGGCCGAGCTGCCCAAGGAAACGCTGATCGAAGCGATGACGGGCGAACGCGGCGGCCTGCAGATTCCGGACGCGGCCGGACGCCCGCGCCAGCTCCGCACGCCCGTGGTGCTGGACGTGCGCGGCCTGCACGGCGCCGACTTCGCCAACGTCAGCCTGCAGGTGCGCAGCAGGGAAATCGTGGGCCTGGTCGGCAGCGCCAGCAGCGGCCGCAGCGGCGTGGCCGAGACGGTCGCCGGTCTCCGGCGCGCGGCCGGCGGCACGATCACGGTGCGTGACGAAGCCCTGCCGCCGGGAAACGTGGCGGCGGCGCTGGCGCGCGGCGTGGGCTGCGTGCCCCGGGACCGTCACCAGGAAGGCCTGGTGCTGACGCAGTCGGTCGGCGAGAACGCAACCATGACCATCCCCGGCCGGCTGGGCCGGTTCGGCTTCATTTGCCCGCGCCGCAAGCGGCAGTCGGCCCAGGCGGCGATCGATGCGCTGGACATCGCGGCCAGCGGCCCCGGGCAGATCGTTTCGGGCCTGTCGGGCGGCAACCAGCAGAAGGTCGTCATGGCGCGCGCGCTGGCCAATACGCCGGACGTGCTGGTGCTGATCGACCCCACGGTCGGCGTGGACATCAAGTCCAAGGAAGCCCTGCTGGCCGCGGTGGACGCGGTCAGGCAGGAAGGCAAGGCCATTCTGCTGTCGAGCAGCGAGCTCGACGACCTGCGCATCTGCGACCGCGTGCTGGTGATGACGCGCGGCGAGGTCACGGCCGAATTCGCGGCCGGCTGGAACGACAGCGAACTGATCGCCCGCATCGAAGGAGTCAGCCTGCATGAAAACTGATTCCGCCATGGCGGCGCACGCCAGCCCCGAGCCGACGATCCACGCCACGGGCAGGCGCCTGGGCGGCCGGCCGGGGCTGGGACGGCTGCGCGACTTCGCCCTGATTCCGGCCCTGGTCATCCTGTTCGTGCTGGGCGCGCTGGTCAGCCCCAGCTTCCTGACGCGCGACAACCTGATCGGCATCCTGGGCGCCTCGGCCGCGCTGGCGCTGGTGGTGGTGGCCGAAACCCTGATCGTCCTGACCGGCAAGTTCGACCTGTCCGTCGAGTCCACCGTCGGCTTCGCGCCGGCCATAGGTGCGATGCTGGTCATCCCCGCGGCCGCGGGCGGCTTCGGCACGGAGCTGCCGGTCGCGGTGGGCCTGGCGGCGACGCTGCTGACCGGCGCCTGCGTCGGCCTGCTCAACGGCCTGCTCGTGGTCAAGCTGCGGCTCAACGCCTTCATCGTCACGCTGGCGATGCTGATCGTGCTGCGCGGCATGCTCGTGGGCGCGACCCGCGGCAGCACGCTGTTCGACATGCCGCAGCCGTTTTTCGCGCTGGCTTCCTCTACGCTGCTGGGCCTGCCCTGGTCGGTGTGGCTGGCGGCATTGGTTTTCGCGGCGGCCGGCGTCATGCTGCGCTACCACCGTCTGGGACGCGCCGTGTACGCGATCGGCGGCAACGCGCCGGCGGCGCGCGCGGCGGGCATCAATGTGGACCGCGTCACCTGGGGCGTCTTCACGCTGGCCGGAACGCTGGCCGCCCTGGGCGGACTGATCCTGACCGGCTATGTGGGCGCCATCAACGCCAACCAGGGCAACGGCATGATCTTCACCGTCTTCGCCGCGGCGGTCATCGGCGGCGTATCGCTGGACGGCGGCAAGGGCGGCATGGTCGGCGCGCTGTGCGGGGTGCTGCTGCTGGGCATGGTGCAGAACCTGCTGACGCTGGCCCAGGTGCCGTCATTCTGGATCCAGGCCATCTACGGCGCCATCATCCTGGGCGCGCTGATGATGGCCAAGCTTACGGGCGAAAACCAGCAATGACCCACGACCGCTTGCGCAACTTCCCCATGGGGCGACCATGACCAGAATCCGATCCATGCGTGTGCTGGACCTGCGTTTTCCGACCTCCCGCCAGCTGGACGGCTCGGACGCGATGAATCCCGATCCGGACTATTCCGCGGCCTACGTGATCCTGGAGACCGACCAGCCCGGGCTCGAAGGCCACGGGCTCACCTTCACCATCGGCCGCGGCAACGAAATCTGCTGCGCCGCGATCAAGGCCCTGCGCCACCTGGTGGAAGGCCTGAGCCTGGACTCGATACGCGCCGACATGGGCGGTTTCTGGCGCCACGTCACCTCGGACAGCCAGCTGCGCTGGATCGGTCCGGACAAGGGCGCGATCCACCTGGCCACCGCGGCGGTGGTCAACGCGGCCTGGGACCTGTGGGCCAAGGCCGAGGGCAAGCCGCTGTGGCGCCTGGTCGCGGATCTCTCGCCCGAGGCGTTCGTGCGCGCCCTGGATTTCCGCTACATGACCGACGGCATCACGCAGCAGGAGGCGCTGGTCCTGCTGCGCCGGCAGGAAGCCGGCAAGGCGCAGCGCATACGCACGCTGGAACGCGAGGGCTATCCCTGCTACACCACCTCGGCCGGCTGGCTGGGCTATGACGACGCCAAGCTGCGGCGCCTGTGCCATGAAGCCCTGGCCAACGGCTTCAATCACGTCAAACTCAAGGTGGGCCGCGATCTGCACGCCGACATCCGGCGCGTGACGATCGCCCGCGAAGCGTTGGGGCCGCACCGGCACCTGATGCTCGACGCCAACCAGGTATGGGAAGTCGGCCAGGCCATAGACTGGGTGCGCCAGCTGGCCTTCGCCAAGCCCTGGTTCATCGAGGAGCCCACCAGCCCCGACGACGTGGAAGGCCACCACGCCGTGAAGCTGGGCGTCGCGCCCATCAAGGTCGCCAGCGGCGAGATGTGCCAGAACCGCATCCTGTTCAAGCAGATGATCATGCGGGGCGCCATCGACATCGTGCAGGTCGACGCATGCAGGCTGGGCGGCGTCAACGAAGTGCTGCTGGTGCTGCTGCTGGCCGCCAAGTACGGCCTGCCGGTGTGCCCCCATGCCGGCGGCGTGGGGCTGTGCGAGTACGTGCAGCACCTGTCCATGATCGACTATGTCTGCGTCAGCGGGACCCGCGCGGGCCGCGTGACCGAGTACGTGGACCATCTGCACGAGCACTTCATCGACCCCTGCGTCATACGCAATGCCGCCTATATGCCGCCGCGCGCCCCCGGTTTCTCGATCGAGATGAAACCCGAATCGCTGGAGCGGTACCGGCACCGCCCCTGAACCATGGCCACGCCCGCCGTCCCGCCGCGCATCGACGCGCACGTGCATTTCTGGCGCTACTCGGCCGAAGGCCATCCCTGGATCGGCGCCGACATGCCCGCGCTCAGGCAGGACAGAAACCCGGCCGACCTGCTGCCCGCCTTGCAGGCGGCCGGGCTGGACGGCGTCGTGGCGGTGCAGGCGCGCGGCAGCATCGCCGAAACCGATTTTCTGCTGGAACTGGCGCGCCGGCACGGCTGGATACGCGGCGTGGTCGGCTGGGCGGACCTGGCCGGCGGCGACCTGGAGGCGCGGCTGGAAGCCTGGCGCGGCACGCCGCGCCTTTGCGGCCTGCGGCATCAGGTGCAGGACGAGCCCGATCCCGACGCCTTTCTGGCCTCGCCGGCGGTGCGGCGCGGCATCGCGTTGCTGCAGGCCCGGGGCTATGCCTATGACGTGCTGGTGCGCAGCTCTCAGATGGACGCCGCCGCGGCCTTTTGCGCCCGGCATGACGCGCACTGGCTGGTGCTGGACCACCTGGGCAAGCCGCCCCTGGCGGCCATGGCCTCGGACGCCGGCGCCCATGCCCGCTGGCGCGCCTCGCTCGACAAGTTCCGGGACATGGCGCACGTCGCGTGCAAGCTGTCCGGTCTGGTCACCGAGGCCGACTGGCGGCGCGGCCTGCAAGCCACGGACAGGGCCGACATCATCCGCTGCCTGGACGCCGCCTTGCGCGTCTTCGGACCGCGCCGGCTGATGTACGGCTCGGACTGGCCGGTCTGCCTGCTTGCCGGCGCCTATGGTGAGGCCCACCAAATCGTGCGGGACTGGGCGCGCGGCCGCCTGTCGGCCGACGAACGGGCCGCGCTATGGGGCGGCGCCGCCGCGGCGTGCTACGGCCTGACGTGACATTTCCGAAGAACGAGGCTTCCATGGACCTGCACCTGCAAGACAAGACCATCTTCGTCACCGGCGGCGCCAGCGGCATCGGCGCGGCGATATCGCTGCGCCTGGCGCAAGAAGGCGCGATTCCGCTGATCTGCGGCAAGCGCCCGATGACGCGCGCATTCGAGCGCGAGTTGCTGGGCCTGCAGCCGAAGGCGCGCTGCTTCCTGTTCGACCTGACCGACGAGGCGGCCTGCCGCGACGCGGTCGAACAGGCCGCCGCCGCATGCGGCCGCATCGATGGGCTGGTCAACAACGCCGGCATCAACGACGGCGTGGGTCTGGACGCCGGGCGCGCAGCCTTCGTGCGGTCGCTGGAAGCGAACCTGATCCACTACTACGTGATGGCCCACCACTGCCTCGCCCACCTGAAGGCAAGCCGCGGCGCCATCGTCAATATTTCGTCCAAGACCGCGGTGACCGGCCAGGGCGGCACCAGCGGCTATTGCGCGTCCAAGGGCGCGCAACTCTCGCTCACGCGCGAATGGGCCGCGGCGTTGGCCGAACACGGCGTGCGCGTCAACGCCGTGGCGCCGGCCGAAGTCATGACCCCACTGTATCGGCGCTGGTTGGACGGCTTCGACGATCCGCCGCGCAAACTGGCGGACATCGTGTCCAGAATCCCCCTGGAACGCCGCATGACCACGTCCGACGAGATCGCCGACACCGTCGTATTCCTGCTGTCGGACCGCGCGTCCCACACCACCGGCCAGTGGCTCTTCGTCGACGGCGGCTATACCCACCTGGACCGAGCCCTGACCTGAACGAGACAGCCATGCGCCATTGCTACGCGCTGGACCTGCGCGACGACGCCGGATCGATCGCGCAGTACGAAGCCCACCACCGCCGCATCTGGCCCGAAGTGGCGGCGCACCTGCGCCGCCACGGCGTGCTGGGCATGGAGATCTACCGCCTGGGCACCCGCATAGTGATGGTGATGGACACCGACGACGCCGTATACGACCCCGAGGCCATGGCGCGGTCCGCCGGGAGCGACACCCGGCTGCGGGAATGGGAAGCGCTGATGTGGACCTTCCAGGCACCGACGCCGTGGACGCCTCCTGGGGAGAAATGGACGCCGATGCGGCGCATTTTCAGTCTGGATGGATAGCCGCCAAATCCCGGGCCGACTACGACAAGCTTGCAGGCGCGGGAGAATCTCTCGTCGCCTTCATGCGACGGTCTCCGTTGGCCGGAGACGAAGACCGGCGGCCCCGGTTCGATCCACCCCTGCCTCAGCGCGCCTCCCCCGCCGCCGGCTCGCCGCGCAGGGCCGAGTCCAGATACTCGCTGCGCGCGCGGGCGTCCGGGAATTTCATGTCGCGGTAGCTGACGAAGCGCGAGCCGCGGGCCAGGCGGTAGCCGGCCCAGATCAGCAGGAACAGCGGGATGCCGATATAGGTCGCGACCACGCCGCCCCAGTCGATCCGGTCCTGCAGAAAGGCCTGGTAGTTCTGGCCCAGCGTGATGACCAGGCACAGCACGAAGGCGAAGATCGGGCCGAACGGGAAGAACGGCGACACGTACGGCAGGTCCGCGAGGTTGTGGCCCTGCTTGAGGTAGCCGCGGCGGAAGCGGTAGTGGCTGATGGCGATGCCCAGCCAGGCGATGAAGCCCGTCATGCCCGAGGTGTTCAGCAGCCAGATGTAGACGGCGTTGGGGCTGAACAGGAAGGTGAAGAAGCACAGCGCGGCGACGGCCGTGGTGGCCAGCAGCGCCCACAGCGGCACGCCGGTGCGCGAGATGCGGCCGAAGATGCGCGGGGCCTTGCCCTCGCGGGCCAGGCTGTAGAGCATGCGCGTGGCCGCGTACATGCCGGAGTTACCGGCCGACAGCACCGAGGTCAGCACCACGGCGTTCATGACCGAGGCCGCGCCCAGCAGGCCGGCGCGTTCGAAGATCAGGGCGAACGGGCTGACGCTGATGTCCTCGACTTCGTTGCGCAGCAGGTGCGGGTCGGTATAGGGAATGAGCAGGCCGATCACCAGGATGGCCATCACGTAGAACAGCAGAATGCGCCAGAACACCTGGCGCACCGCGCGCGGCAGGTTGCGCGCCGGGTCCTTGGACTCGCCGGCGGCGATGCCGATCAGTTCGGTGCCCTGGAACGAAAAGCCCACCACCATGGCCACGCCGATCAGCGCGGCGAAGCCGCCCGCGAACGGCGCGTCGCCCACGGTCCAGTTCTCCAGCCCGCCGGCCTCGCCGCCGCGGATGATGCCCAGCAGCATCATCACGCCCATGGCCACGAAGGCCAGCACCGCGATCACCTTGATCAGCGCGAACCAGAATTCCGCTTCGCCGAAGCCGCGCGCCGACATCGCGTTCAGGCCGAAGGTCAGCAGCAGGAACAAGGCGCTCCAGTAAAAGCCCGGCACGTCCGGAAACCAGTACGCCATGACGAGCTGGGCCGCCACCAGGTCCACCGCCACCGTCACCGCCCAGTTGTACCAGTAGTTCCAGCCCAGCGCGAAGCCGAAGCCGTCTTCCACGTAGCGCGCGCCGTAGGTCGAGAACGAACCCGACACCGGCATGGCGGCGGCCAGTTCACCCAGGCTGGTCATCAGGAAATACACCATCAGCCCGATCAGCACATAGCCCAGCAGCGCCCCGCCCGGGCCGGCCTTGGCAATGGTCGCGCCCGAGGCCACGAACAGGCCGGTGCCGATGGAGCCGCCCACCGCGATCATCGTCAGGTGCCGCGCGGACAGGGAGCGGCGCAGCTCCGACGGCCGCCCGGCCTGTGTCGCGCGCGAGCCGCCGGCGCGGCGTTCATCGTGTTCCGATGCTGCCAAAATGCATTCCTTCAGGTCATGAAGGCGCCCGCGCGGGTCGCGCCGGCGCCTGGGGATTTCCAAGCAACCGGCGAGAATAGCGCAATCGGCCCCGACTGGCGAAATGAAAGTGCTTCGGGGACGGATCAACGGGCCGCCGCCGCGGCCCGCTGCGTAGCTACTGGAAGGCGGTTTCCATGAAGGTGCGCAGCTTGCGCGAATGCAGCCGTTCGGGCGGCATGCCGCGCAGGCGCTCCAGCGCCCGGATGCCGATTTCCAGGTGCTGGTTCACCTGGCGGCGGTAGAAGGCGCTGGCCATGCCGGGCAGCTTCAGTTCGCCGTGCAGCGGCTTGTCCGACACGCACAGCAGGGTGCCGTACGGCACGCGGAAGCGAAAGCCGTTAGCGGCGATGGTGGCGGATTCCATGTCCAGCGCGATGGCGCGCGATTGCGCGAAGCGCTCCACCAGTTCGAGGTGGTCGCGCAGTTCCCAGTTGCGGTTGTCGATGGTGGCGACCGTGCCGGTGCGCATGATGCGCTTGAGGTCCCAGCCCGACAGCCCGGCCACCTCTTCCACCGCCTGCTCCAGCGCCACCTGCACTTCGGCCAGCGCCGGCACCGGCACCCAGGTGGGCAGGTCGTCGTCGAGCACGTGGTCTTCGCGCACGTAACCATGCGCCAGCACGTAGTCGCCCAGCTTCTGCGAGTCGCGCAGGCCGGCGCAATGGCCCAGCATCAGCCAGGCGTGCGGCCGCAGCACCGCGATGTGGTCGGTGATGGTCTTGGCGTTGGACGGGCCCACGCCGATGTTGACCAGCGTGATGCCGGAATGGTCGCCGCGCACCAGGTGGTAGGCCGGCATCTGCGGCAGCCGCACGCCCTGCTCCTCGTTGCCCGGCCCGCTTTCGCCGCGCCGCGTGATGCGGTTGCCCGGCTCCACCAGCATTTCATAGTCTTCGTTGCCGCTGGCCATGAGCGCGCGGGCGCGCGCGCAGAATTCGTCGACGTAGAACTGGTAGTTGGTGAACAGCACGAAATTCTGGAAATGCGCCGGCGCGGTCGAGGTGTAGTGCTGCAAGCGGTGCAGCGAATAATCCACGCGCTGGGCGGTGAACGGCGCCAGCGGCTTGGGCTCGCCCTCTTTCCCGCGCCACGAGCCGTTGACGATGGCGTCGTCGGTCACGGCCAGGTCCGGCACGTCGAACAGGTCGCGCAGCGGCCGGCGCAGCGCCTCCAGGTGCTCGCCTTCGACGTAGGCGCCCTCGGGGAAGGCGAAATGCAGCGGGATGGGCGAATCGGATTCGCCCACTTCCACCGCCACGCGGTGGTTCTGCAGCAGCTGGCCGACCTGCTCGATCAGGTAGTCGCGAAACAGCGCCGGCTGCGTGATGGTGGTCTGGTAGATGCCGGGCTCGGCCACGTGGCCGTAGGAAAGCCGGGTGTCGATCGGGTCGTAGGTCTCGACCACGATGCGGATGGCGGGATAGTAGGCGCGGACGCGGGCGCGGCCGTTGCCGGCGCCCTGGAGCACGTCGTGAAACGCCGCCCGCAGGAACGCGGTATTGCGCGAGTAGATTTCGATCAGCCGCTCGACCGCCGACACGGCATCCTGGAACGGCTCGAAAGGCACGGGGTCCGGCCGGTTCATGGAAGACAACGGATGTACTGCGTTCATCATCGAGTTCTGCTCCCTTGCATATCCCGCCGATTATGCCCGAGCGCGGGTGTCCGGGAGCGTCATATTCCGGCGCCGGCCGACGGCGGCGGCCGGTAACGTCTGCCGACAACGATGCTGCATTGCACTACAAATGTAATGAAACTTTATTCCATTACAATGTCGTGGCAATCCGGGGTCATGCGTCCCGGAACCGCCCCCTTTCCGCCGGCTTGCCTGCCCAGGCAAAGCCATGCCGCCCACTCCGATTCCTGAAGTGACGTAATGACGCCGCCCACGCGAAAAGCCCGAACTGCCCGATTCCGCATCCCCGTATTCCTGTCAGCGCCCATCATCGCCCTGACGCTCTCCTGGATTCCCGACGCCGCCCAGGCGTCGCTGCGATCCGAACAAGCCCGCCCGACGCTCAACGGCCTGCGCCTGGCCCAGGAACCCACCGTGCCCACCCTGCGCGACCGCGTGGTGCAGGCCGGCCTGGACGCCATCGGCACCCCCTACAGCTGGGGCGGTGACGACGCCGAAGGTTTCGATTGCAGCGGGCTGGTGCTGTATGTGTTCCGCGAGATCGCCGGCCTGGAACTGCCGCGCACCGCGCGCGCCCAGCGCACCGCCGGCGAGTCGGTCGGCAACAAGAAAGAACTGCGCCCCGGCGACCTGGTGTTCTTCGCCACCCGCGGACGCGGCGTGACCTCGCACGTGGGCATTTATATCGGCCAGAACAAGTTCGTGCATGCGCCGCGCCGCGGCACCAAGGTGCGCGTGGACGAAATGCAGAATTCCTATTGGGCCAAGCGCTACGTCGGCGCGCGGCGCTACCTGGATACGAAACCGGGCCAGATGCTGGCCCAGGTCGATTCGAACTGACGGGTCGCTGCAAAGGCGCGGCGCCCCGCCGCGCCCGGTATCAGCCGCGCCCGACGAAAGGCATGTTGGTGGCCATGATGGTCATGAACTGCACGTTGGCGTCCAGCGGCAGGCGCGCCATGGCCGCCACCGCCTGGGCCACATGGGCCACGTCCATGCGCGGCTCGACCTTGGTGCTGCCGTCGGCCTGAAGAATGCCGGCGGCCATGCGCTCGGTCATGTCGGTGGCCGCGTTGCCGATGTCGATCTGGCCGCAGGCGATGTTGTACGGCCGGCAATCCAGTGAAATCGACTTGGTCAGCCCCGTCACCGCGTGCTTGGTGGCGGTATAGGCGATGGAGAACGGCCGCGGCGCATGCGCCGAGATCGAGCCGTTGTTGATGATGCGCCCGCCGCGCGGATTCTGCGCCTTCATCACGCGGATGGCGGCCTGCGCGCACAGGAACATGCCGGTCAGGTTGGTGTCGACCACCTCGCGCCACAGCGCCACCGGCAGTTCTTCGATGGGCATGGCCGGCGTGCCGCGCCCGGCGTTGTTGAACAGCACGTCCAGGCGGCCGTATTCCCGCTGCGTGGCGTCGAAGAGCTCGCGCACCGCCTGTTCGTCCGATACGTCCGTGGGCACCACCAGCGCCCTCACCCCGTCTTCGCCCGCCGCCGTGCGGGTTGCCTCGAGCGGATCGCGCCGGCGTCCGGCCAGCACGACCCGATAGCCTTGCGCCAGGAATTCCAGCGCCACCGCGCGTCCTATGCCGGTGCCGGCGCCGGTCACCAGGGCTACGCGCGGGGGATCGATCTCGTTCGTCTGCATCGGATTCTCCTTGTTATCAATCCGCGAGATGCTACCCGAATCGCCTGCCGGATGCTGCAAGCGAAGGTTCCAATCCGAACACCGTTTCCCCAGGCGTTACGCCATCAAACGACCGTTTTGGTGTTGATCCGTCACAAGTATTTATATAATTTTGAGGAATTAGCTTATTACCAGATTCACCACTACGGAGCAGGTTTCATGACCCACGGTCCTTATCCGGCGCGCTCATGCTGGGCGCGCTGTACGCCGCCTCGGCGGCCGCCCAGGGCGCGCCAGACGGCAAACAGATCAGCACGCAGGGCGCCAACGGCGCGCCGGCCTGTATCACCTGCCACGGCGCGCGCGGCGAAGGCAATCCGGCCGCCGGCTTCCCGCAGCTGGCCGGCCTGGGCGCGAGCTACCTGCAAGAGCAGCTCGACGCCATGGCCAACGGCTCGCGCGTCAGCCCGGTCATGGCCGCCACGGCCAAGGCGCTGGACCCCGCGCAGCGCGAAGCCGTGGCGCGCTATTACGCCGAACTGCCCTCGCCGCTGGACCTGGACCGCCTGGCCGCCACCGCCATGCAGCCGGCCAGGCCGGCCGACACCGGCGCCTGGCTGGCCACCCGCGGCGCCTGGGACAAGAACGTGCCCGCCTGCAACCAGTGCCACGGACCCGGCGGCATCGGCGTGGGCCAGAATTTCCCCGCGCTGGCCGGCCAGCCCGCGGCCTATATCGCCGGACAATTGCGCGCCTGGCGCCAGGGCCAGCGCCCGCCCGGCCCGCTGGGCCTGATGCCGGCCGTGGCGACCCGCCTCTCCGAAGACGAAATCGACGCCGTCTCCGCCTACTACGCCGGCCTGCCCAAGGCCGCCACCTCCACCGCCGCTACCGGAGCAAAACAATGACCGCCCTGCGCCTGCGCCTGCTCTGCGCCGCCGCCGGCCTGGCCGCGTCCGCCTCGCTGTCGGCCGCCGAGCCGCGTCCTTCGTTCACGCCGCCTTCGGCCGCGTCCCTGCCCGACGACGAGTTCGGCAAGGCCGTGCGCGAAGGCGAGCAGATCTTCCTGCACACGCCGAAACTGGCCGGCAAGTTCGTCGGCAACGACCTGAACTGCGTCAGCTGCCACCTGGACGCCGGCCGCCGTCCCGATTCCGCCCCGATGTGGGCCGCCTACGTGCAGTATCCCGCCTATCGCGCCAAGAACGGCCACGTCAACACGCTGGCCGAGCGCCTGCAGGGCTGTTTCCGCTTCAGCATGAACGGCAAGGCGCCGCCGGCCGACGATCCCACGCTCACGGCCCTGCAGACCTATATGTTCTGGCTGGCCAGCAAGGCGCCCACCGGCGTCAAGCTGGAGGGCCAGGGCTACCGCAAGCTGCCGCCGCCGGCCAGCAAGGCCGACTACGTGCGCGGCAGCAAGGTCTACGCGCAATATTGCGCGCTCTGCCACGGCGCCGAGGGCCAGGGCCAGAAGAACGGCAAGCACTGGGTGTTCCCGGCCCTGTGGGGTCCGGATTCCTTCAACTGGGGCGCGGGCATGCACCAGATCGGCAACGCCGCCGGCTTCATCAAGGCCAACATGCCGCTGGGACAGGCCGGCATGCTGAGCGACCAGGAAGCCTGGGACGTCGCCTACTTCATGAACGCGCATGAACGCCCGCAGGACCCGCGCTATACCGAGTCGGTCGCGGCCACGCGGGCCAAGTATCACGACAGCGAGGATTCGCTGTACGGGATCGAGGTCAACGGCCATCTGCTGGGCAGCGAGGCGCCGGCCCCCGGCGGCAAGCTGAACGCGGCAGGCGCCAGGACCGGCGGCTGAGGATCGCGGAATATGCGGCGCGGCCAGGGTTTTCGCCCTGCCGCGCCGCGCGATTTGCTATCCTCTCAGTCTTAGCATTACGCCCCGATCACATTCATGCACGCCAACCCCGGAAACGTCTTCATGGTCGTCGCGCCCAGCGGCGCCGGCAAGTCCAGCCTGGTCAAGGCCTTGCTGCAGCAAGACCCTTCCATCCTGCTCTCCATTTCCTGCACCACCCGCGCCCCGCGCCCCGGCGAAGAAGACGGCCGCGAATACCGCTTCGTGTCCACGGCCGAATTCCAGCGCCTGCGCGAAGCCAACAACCTGCTGGAATGGGCGGAAGTGCATGGCAATTTCTATGGCACGCCGCGCGACCGCATCGACGAAGCCACCCGCGCCGGACGCGACGTGCTGCTGGAGATCGACTGGCAGGGCGCACGCCAGGTCCGCCAGCGCTTTCCGGGCGCGATCGGCGTGTTCGTGCTGCCGCCGTCCATCGACGAACTCGAAAGCCGGCTGAAGGCGCGCGGCCAGGACGAACCGCAAGTGATCGCGCGCCGGCTGATGGCCGCCGGCGGCGAAATCGCGCACGCGCCTGAATGCGAATATGTTATTATTAATCAAGAATTTAGCGTAGCCTTGTCGGAATTGACTCAAATAGTCAGCGCCGCCCGGCTACGTTTTTCGTCTCAGGCCGCCCGGCACAGCCAGTTGTTCTCGCAACTCGGCATCCCGGCCGAACACTGAAGCGCAAGCATTCTCCCTATCCTCCATCAGCACCAGGTGTCCTAATGGCTCGCATTACCGTCGAAGACTGTCTGACTCAAATCCCCAATCGTTTCAAGCTCACGCTGGCCGCGACCTACCGCGCCCGCGAGCTGGCGCAGGGCCATGCCCCGCGCCTGGACAGCAAAGACAAGCCCACGGTCACCGCCCTGCGCGAAATCGCCGGCGGCCTCACCGGCGTGGAAATGCTGCGCAAGGTTCCGACCTGATCCGATTCGGGGGGCGGCAAGCATGGCTTTTCCCGGGCTGAAGTACGCCTCATCTGGTCTGCTTGCCGCACTGCGCGCCGGCTCCCGTCTCGGGCGCCGCACGGGCAAGAAAGCCAAGAACCTCCCCGCGCCGCCGTCCGTCGCCGCCCAGGAAGCGGCGGACGCGACCGCCTCGCCGGTCGCCTCGCTGGCGCCGCTGACCGAAATCATCGGCAGCTATCTCGACAAGAAAGACGTGGAGCGCGTGCGCGAAGCCTATCGCTTCGCCGACCAGGCGCACCTGGGCCAGTTCCGCGCCAGCGGCTCGCCCTACATCTCGCATCCCATCGCGGTCACTGAAATCTGCGCCGGCTGGAAGCTCGACGCCAACGCCCTGTCCGCGGCGCTCTTGCACGATGTCATGGAAGACCAGGGCATCGCCAAGCACGAGCTGGCCGAGAAGTTCGGCCCCGAGGTCGCGGAACTGGTCGACGGCCTGTCCAAGCTGGACCGCCTGGACTTCGCCACCAAGGCCGAGCAGCAGGCCGAGAGCTTTCGCAAGATGCTGCTGGCGATGGCGCGCGACGTGCGCGTCATCCTCATCAAGCTGGCCGACCGCCTGCACAACATGCGCACGCTGGACGCGGTCAATCCCGAAAAGCGCCGCCGCATCGCCCGCGAAACCCTGGACATCTACGCGCCCATCGCGCACCGGCTGGGCCTGAACCTGCTGTTTCGCGAACTGCAGGACCTGTGCTTCGCGGCCATGTACCCGAACCGCTATCAGGTGCTGTACAAGGCGGTGCTGGCCGCGCGCGGCAACCGCCGCGAGGTCATCACCAAGATCGCCGATTCGGTGCGCGCCGCCCTGCCCGCCGCCGGCATCGAGGCCGAAGTCACGGGCCGCGAAAAAACCCTGTTCGGCATCTACCGCAAGATGGTCGACCAGAAGAAGTCGTTCTCCGACGTGCTCGACATCTACGGCTTTCGCGTCATCGTGCACACGCTGCCGGAATGCTATCTGGCGCTGGGCACGCTGCATCAGCTCTACCGCCCGGTGCCGGGCAAGTTCAAGGACTACATCGCCATTCCCAAGGTCAACGGCTACCAGTCCCTGCACACCACGCTGGTCGGCCCCTACGGCACGCCGGTGGAATTCCAGTTCCGCACGCGCGACATGCATCACGTGGCCGAGGAAGGCGTGGCCTCGCACTGGCTCTACAAGGGCGCCGACCTGACGCTCAACGACCTGCAGAAGCGCACCCACCAGTGGCTGCAATCGCTGCTGGACATCCAGAGCCAGACCGGCGACTCCGGCGAATTCCTGGAGCACGTCAAGGTCGACCTGTTCCCCGACGCGGTCTATGTGTTCACGCCGCGCGGCAAGATCATCTCACTGCCCCGCGGCGCCACGCCGGTGGACTTCGCCTACGCGATCCACACCGACATCGGCAACCAGGCGGTGGCGGCCAAGGTCAACGGCGAGTTCGTGCCGCTGCGCACCGAACTCAACAGCGGCGACACGGTGGAGATCGTCACCTCCCCCGCTTCGCGGCCCAATGCGCAGTGGCTCAACTACGTGCGCACCGGCCGCGCGCGCTCCGAGATCCGCCACTACCTGCGCACCGTCAAGTACGAGGAATCGGTGGCCTTCGGCGAGCGCCTGCTCGGCCAGGCCATGCAGGAACTGCGCATGCCGCTGCCGGCCACCGACGACCCGGCCTGGCAGAAACTGGCGCGCAGCACCGGCGCCAGCTCGCGCGAGGAAATCCTGGCCGACATCGGCCTGGGCAAGCGCCTGGCGGCCGTCGTGGCGCGCCGCTTCGCGCCCGAACACCAGCTGGTCGCCACCACCGCCGCGGCCGTGGACGAACTGACCTCGGCGCGCAGCGCGCCCATCCTGATCCAGGGCAACGAAGGCCAGGCCGTGCAACTGGCGCCCTGCTGCGGCCCGCTGCCGGGCGATCCCATCGTCGCCGGCATGCGCATGGGGCACGGGCTGGTGGTGCACACCGCGGACTGCCCCGTGGCGCTGCGCCAGCGGCTGCGCGAACCCGAACGCTGGATCAACGTGGGCTGGGACGCCCACACCGCCAAGCACCTGTCCACGCGCCTGGACATCGTCACCCGCAACGAGCGCGGCGTGCTGGGAAGGCTGGCCGCCGAAGTCACCGCGGCCGACGCCAACATCATGCACGTCACCATGCACGACGACGCGGTCTCGACGGTGTCGCTGCACCTGACCATTCAGGTCGACAGCCGCAAGCACCTGGCGCAGGTCATCCGCGCCATCCGCCACGTGCCGCAGGTGCAGAAGATCGTGCGGGTGAAGGGGTAGGCGCCGGCCGCGTCAGGCCACGTGCTGCAGGAAATCCTTCAACCGCTGGCTGGGCGGGTTGCCCAGCAGTTCGGCCGGCGGGCCGTCGTGGGCGATCTTGCCGGCGTCGATGAAGATCAGGCGGCTGCCGACCTTGCGGGCGAATTCCATTTCATGCGTGACGACCACCATGGTCATGCCCTCTTCGGCCAGGTCGCGCATGACCTTCAGCACCTCGTGGCGCAGCTCCGGGTCCAGCGCCGAGGTGGGCTCGTCGAACAGCATCAGCTTGGGCTTGATCGCCAGGGCGCGCGCGATCGCCACGCGCTGCTGCTGGCCGCCTGACAGCTCCGAAGGATAGTGGTTCATGCGCTCGGCCAGGCCGACCTTGGCCAGCAGGCCCTCGGCCAGTTCGCGCGCCTCGTCGCGGCTCTGGCCGCGCGTGTGCACCGGCCCGAACATGACGTTCTCCAGCGCCGTCATCTGCGGAAACAGATTGAACTGCTGGAACACCATGCCGGCTTCGCGGCGGATTTCGCGCACCTGCGCCGCCCCGCCCAGGACGCTCAGGCCGTCGACCAGCAGGTCGCCGCCGTTGATGGTTTCGAGCACGTTGATACAGCGCAGGAAGGTGGACTTGCCCGAACCCGACGGGCCGACCACCACCACCACTTCGCCCGCGTCGATGCTCAGCGAAATCTCGTCGAGCACCGTCGACTCGCCGAATCGTTTGGTGACTTCGTGAAATTCGACCATGCTCATAGTATGCGCATCCTTTTTTCGACCAGGTGCAGCGTCAGCGCCAGCAGGCCGGTCAGGATCAGGTAGATGATGGCCACCGCCGACCAGATCTCGACCGCGCTGAAGTTGCTCGCCATGATTTCCTGGCCCTGGCGGGTCAGTTCGGCCACGCCGATCACGATGAACAGCGACGAGTCCTTCAGGCTGATGATGCACTGGTTGCCCAGCGGCGGGATCATGCGGCGAAACGCCACCGGCCCGATGATGTAGAACAGGATCTTGTGAAACGGCAGCCCCATGGCCTGCCCGGCCTCTTTCAGGCCCTTGTGCACCGACAGCAGCGAGCCGCGCACGATCTCGGAGATGTAGGCGCCCGAGTTGATGATGAGCGTGGCGATGGCGGCCCATTCCGCCTCGACCCGGATATCGGCCAGGAGCGGCAGCGCGAAGTAGATGAACATCACCTGCACGACGATCGGCGTGCCGCGGATGACCGCGACGTAGACCTGCGCGATGGCCGAAAGAATGGGATGCCCGTAGGCGCGGGTCACGCCCGATAGCGCCCCCAGCAGGAAACCGCCGACCAAGCCCCAGAAGGTGATCTTGATCGTCATCAGCGTACCCTCCAGCAGGTTGGGTAACGCGTCTTTGATTACAGTCCAGTCGAACTCCACGATAGTCCCCCCATGATCCGGCAAGGGGCGCCCGCAAGGCGCGGGCGCCCAGGTAGCGGTTCAAGCCCGGGACGTCAGGGCTTCTTGCCGAACCACTTCTCGTAGATCTTGTCGTATTCGCCGTTGGACTTGAGGGTGGCCAGCGCCTTGTTCACCTGCGGCACCAGGTCGCTGCCCTTGGGGAAGGCGATGCCGTAGAAGTCGCCGCTCTTGACCGAGCCGACCACCTTGACGCGGCCCTTGCCCGCCGTGTTGGCGTAGTACTGGACATTGGGCGTGTCGTGCACGGCGGCGTCCACGCGCCCGGTGGCCAGTTCCAGGTAGGCATTGTCGATGTTGGGGAAGAGCTTGAGCTTGGCGTCCGGCACCTGAGCCTTCAGGAAGTCCACGGTGGCGGTGCCGGTCTTGACCGCGACGCTCTTGCCGGCCAGGGACTTGGCGTCCTTGATGTCGGTGTTCTTTTCGCCGACCAGGATGGACAGGCCGCTTTCGTAATAGGGATCGGAGAAGTCGACGACTTTCTTGCGGTCGTCGCGGATGGTGATGCCGGCCAGCGCGGCGTCGATGTTCTTGGTCTGCAGGCCGGGGATGATGCCGGCGAAGTCCATGGGCTGCAGCTTGTATTTCAGGTTGAGTTCCTTGGCGATGGCCGCCCAGAGATCGACGTCGAAGCCCGTGTAGGTGTTGCCCTGCTTGAACTCGAACGGAACGAAAGCGGTATCGGTGGCGACCACCAATTCCTTGCCTTGGGCCTGGGCGGCGGAGACGGCGCCGAACATGGCCAGGGACAGGCCGGCCAGCGCGGCGGCGACTTTGCGTTTGATCATGAAACTCTCCTCTTGGGGAACCGTCGGCCCCCCTCGGTTGTTGTAAGGGCATGATTCCTGGGCTACACCGAGTCCTCGGGGCAACTTACCGAGGATCTTAACGCATCCCCTACACCGGCTGCTTCCGAAAAAATACAATCGGCTGGACACCCGGAGAATCACATGGCCTACAAGTACGTGCGCATCTGTGGAAACCGCCGCCAGGCCGGCGTGGCGCTGGGCAAGCTGGCCCGCCCCATCATGTCCGCCTATCTGGCGCAAAGCGGCACCTGGGAAGCCTTGCGGCCGTGGCGCGGCCACGCCTTCCTGGACGAACTCGGGCAGCAGGCCCGCGCCGCGCTGCCGGCGGTCTGGGAAGAGCTGGAGGGGCTGGCCGAGGGCCTGCGCCTGCCGCTGGAGGACGTGCTGCTGTGGAATTGCCGCGGCGACCTGCTGCACAGCACGGCCGACGGCTGCACGTCGGTGGCCCTGCGGACCGCCGACGGCGCGCGCTGGATCGCGCACAACGAAGACGGCGACCCTTACCTGCGCGGGCGCTGCCACCTGGTGGACGTGGCGCTGGACGACGCGCCCGGCTATCTGAGCTTCTACTATCCCGGCTCGCTGCCGGGCCACACTTTCGGGGCCAACCGCGCCGGCCTGGTCCAGACCATCAACAACCTGCGCACGCGCCAGCGCCATCCCGGCGTGCCGCGCATGCTGCTGGCGCGCGCCGTGCTCGACTGCGCCACGCTCGACGAGGCCGTGGCGCTCTTGCGCGCGCTGCCGCATTCGGGGGGCTTTCACCATCTGCTGGGCGCCGCGGACGACCCGCGCATGTTCAGCGTGGAGGTCGCGCCCGGCGCCACCTCGGTGCTCGATACCGGCCCGCGCTACGGCCATGCCAACCACATGGTGCACGCGCAGACCGCCGGGCTGGCGCAGGTCATCACCGACTCTTCGCGGGCGCGCCAGCACCGCATCGAGCGCATCGTGGACGGCTGGTCGGCCGGCGCCGGCAGCGCCGACCTGCTGGCCGCGCTGCACGACACCGAGGGCGATCTGCCCATTCTGCGCATGGCGGCGGACGATCCCGACGAGGAGAACACCCTCGCCACCGCGATCTTCGAGATCCGCGACCCGGACGTGA
This sequence comes from Achromobacter sp. MUI-25009338, assembly GCF_057359325.1. Classification (NCBI taxonomy): domain Bacteria; kingdom Pseudomonadati; phylum Pseudomonadota; class Betaproteobacteria; order Burkholderiales; family Alcaligenaceae; genus Achromobacter; species Achromobacter sp. MUI-25009338. Next base: position 2,731,109 of record NZ_CM170627.1, on the reverse strand, counting down.
CGCTGCGCGTCTACGACCGCAGGAACAAGGCGGAGATCGCGCTGGACGTCATGTCGGAACCGGAGTGAAGCGCACGGGCGCCGCCAGCGCGGCGCCCGGCGGCATCAGGCCTGTCCGTAGCCGCCGCCTCCCGGCGTCTCGATCACGAACACGTCGCCCGGATGCAGCTGCGCGCTGTCCTGCGGGCCCAGCTCCTCGACGCTGCCGTCGGCGCGCTCGACGGCGTTGCGGCCCATCGCGCCGGGCTGCCCGCCGGCCAGGCCGAAGGGGGCATAGCGGCGGTTGTTCGACAGGATGGCCGCCGTCATCTCCTCCAGGAAGCGGACGCGGCGGATGCCGCCGTCGCCGCCGGGATAGCGCCCCGCTCCGCCCGAGCCCTTGCGGATCTCGTACGACTCCAGCCGCACCGGAAAGCGGAACTCCAGCACTTCCGGATCGGTCAGGCGCGAGTTGGTCATGTGCGCCTGCACCACCGACGTGCCCGCGAAGCCCGGATCGTGCGGGCCGGCGGCGTCGATGCGTACCGGCCCCGCGCCGGTGCCGCCCGAGATGGTCTCGTAGTACTGATGGCGCGCGTTGCCGAAGGTGAAGTTGTTCATCGTGCCCTGGCTGGCGGCCAGCACGCCGAGCGCGCCGTACAGCGCGTTGACGATGCACATCGAGGTCTCGACGTTGCCCGCCACCACCGAGGCCGGCGGATTCGGGCGCAGCATCGAGCCTTCCGGCAGGATGATGGACAGCGGCACCAGGCAGCCGTCGTTCAGCGGGATGTCGTCGTTGACCAGGGTGCGGAACACATACAGCACCGCCGCCACCGCGATGGCGCCGGGCGCGTTGAAGTTGTTGTCCAGCTGCGGCGAGGTGCCGGTGAAGTCCACCACCGCGCTGCGCGCCTCGGTGTCCACCCGCACGGCCACGCGGATCACCGCGCCGTTGTCCAGCGGGTACTCGTAGCTGCCGTCCTTGAGCACCGAGATCACGCGGCGCACCGCCTCTTCGGCGTTGTCCTGCACGTGCCCCATGTAGGCGCGCACCACGTCCAGGCCGAAGTGATCGCACATGCGCAGCAGTTCCTGCACGCCTTTCTCGTTGGCGGCGATCTGCGCGTGCATGTCGGCGATGTTCTGGTCCGGGTTGCGCGCCGGCCAGCGGCCGGAGCCCAGGATGCCGCGCGCCGCCGCCTCGCGGAACTCGCCGTTCTTGACCAGCTGGAAGTTGGTGAAGAGCACGCCTTCGTCTTCCACGGTCCTGGAATCGGGCGGCATGGAACCGGGCGTGGTGCCGCCGATGTCGGCATGGTGGCCGCGCGAGCCCACGTAGAACAGGATCTCGCGTCCCTCGCGGTCGAACACCGGGGTGATGACGGTCACGTCCGGCAAGTGGGTGCCGCCGTGGTAGGGATCGTTGACCACATAGGCGTCGCCGGGCGCCATGCGGCCGGCGTTGGCCTGCATGACGGTGCGCACCGACTCGCCCATGGAACCCAGGTGCACCGGCATATGCGGCGCGTTGGCGATCAGGCGGGCCTGCGCGTCGAAGATCGCGCAGGAAAAGTCCAGACGCTCCTTGATGTTGACCGAATAAGCCGTGTTCTGCAGGCGGTAGCCCATCTGCTCGGCGATGGACATGAAGAGGTTGTTGAACACCTCCAGCATGACGGGGTCGGCCTGCGTGCCGATGGCGCGACGCTCCGGACGGGCCTCGACGCGGCGGATCACGAAGTGATCCTGCGCGGTCAGCTCGGCCTGCCAGCCCGGTTCGACCACGGTGGTCTGGTTGGGCTCGGAGATGATGGCCGGACCGGCCACCACGTCGCCGCCCGCCATGTCCTCGCGCACGTACAGGGGCGTGTCGCGCCAGGCGCCGCCGCTGTACATGCGCACGCTGCGGCGGGCGGCCAGCGCGCCTTCGCGCACCCGGGCCGCCTGCGCCGCGGCGACGCGTTCGCCGCCGCCGGTGGCCTCGACCGAAATGGTCTCCACCACCAGTTCGCGGTCGGGCATGAGGAAGGAATAGCGCTGGCGGTAGGCGGCCTCGAAATCGCGGCGCACCTGCTCCAGCCCGCCGTACGCGACTTCCAGCGCGGTGTCGGTGCCGCGGTATTTCAGGTGCAGGCGGCGCTGCACGGCGATGTCGCCCTCGGCCACGTGCTGGCGGCGCAGTTCGCCCACCGCCTGGCCCGCCAGTTCGTCCAGCTCGCCCGCCAGCTCGCCCATCAGTCCGGCGTCCAGCACCTTCTCCACCGTCTTCTGGCGCATGTCGGTCTGGTCGGCCAGGCCCATGCCGTAGGCCGACAGCACGCCGCCCAGCGGATGCGCGAACACGGTGGTCATGCCCAGCGCGTCGGCCACCAGGCAGGCGTGCTGCCCGCCCGCGCCGCCGAACACGGTCAGCGCGTACTCGGTCACGTCGTGGCCGCGCTGCACCGAAATGCGCTTGATGGCCTCGGCCATGTTGCCCACCGCGATTTCCAGGAAGCCCTCGGCCAGCTGTTCCGGCGTCATGTCGCGGCCGGTGGCGGCGCGCACTTCATCGGCCATGGCCTGGAAGCGCTGCGCCACCACGTCGCGGTCCAGCGCCTCGTCGGCGTTGGGACCGAATACCTTGGGGAAGAAATCCGGCTGGATCTTGCCCAGCAGCACGTTGCAGTCGGTCACCGCCAGCGGGCCGCCGCGGCGGTAGCAGGCCGGGCCGGGATTGGCGCCGGCCGAATCCGGGCCCACGCGCAGGCGCGCGCCGTCGAAATGCAGGATAGAGCCGCCGCCGGCGGCCACGGTGTGGATGCTCATCATCGGCGCGCGCATGCGCACGCCCGCCACCAGGGTTTCGAACTCGCGCTCGAACTCGCCGGCGTAGTGCGACACGTCGGTGGAGGTGCCGCCCATGTCGAAGCCGATCACCTTGGGAAAGCCCGCCGTCTCGCTGGTGCGCACCATGCCCACGATACCGCCGGCCGGGCCGGACAGGATGGCGTCCTTGCCGCGGAAGCGGTGCGCGTCGGTCAGGCCGCCGCTGGACTGCATGAACATCAGGCGAATGCCGGGCAGCTCGCCGGCGACCTGGTCCACGTAGCGCTTGAGGATGGGCGACAGGTAGGCGTCGACCACCGTGGTGTCGCCGCGCGACACGAATTTGATCAGCGGGCTGACCTCGTGCGAGGCCGAGACCTGCGGAAAACCGATATCGCGGGCGATGGCGGCGGCGCGCGCTTCATGCTGCGGCGCGTGCCAGGCGTGCATGAAAACGATTGCAACGGCGCGGATGCCGGCGTCATGGGCGGCCTGCAGGCCGGCGCGCAGGCTGGCTTCGTCCAGCTCGCGGATCACCGCGCCGTCGGCCGCCACGCGCTCGTCGGCTTCGAACACCGACTCGTACAGCATCTCGGGCAGCGCCACGTTGCGGTCGAACAGGCGCGGCCGGTTCTGGTAGGCGATGCGCAAGCCGTCGCGAAAGCCGCGCGTGGTCACCAGCAGCGTGCGCTCGCCCTTGCGTTCGAGCAGCGCGTTGGTGGCCACCGTGGTGCCCATCTTCACGCATTCCACCTGCTCGGCGGGCACCGGCTGGCCGGGCGCGATGCCCAGCAGCTTGCGGATGCCGGCCACCGCCGCGTCGCGGTACTGCTCGGGGTTCTCCGACAGCATCTTGGCCGTGGTGGTGGTGCCGTCGGGACGGCGCGCCACGATGTCGGTAAAGGTGCCCCCACGGTCTATCCAGAATTGCCACTTCATAGGTGTCCTTGAATACAGAAAGCCGCCGCGGCGCTGGGCGCGGCCGGTTGCCAATGGCGGGGACATGCCCCGGATCTTTATTGATATGGGTGCGCGGGCCGCTCAGAGCGACGTCGCGGCCCGGGCCGCCTGGTCGTACAGGCCGGACAGCGCGCGCAGCGTATGCGCGAGCTGGCGGCTGAACTCCAGCCCGCCCGCGCCCGGCGCGTTCAGGCCCGAGGTCAGGCACTGCTCGCGGATGTCGGCGTAGCGCTTGAGCACCGCCGCGCCCTCTTCCGTGACGCTGTAGAACACTTCCTTGCTGCTGCGTTCGCCGCGCACCACGCCGATGCGCTCCAGTTTCTTGAGCGAATAGCTGACGATGTGGGTGTCCTCGACGTTGAGCGTGAAGCAGATGTCGGCCAGCTTCTTGGCGCGCTGCCGGTGATAGACGTGGTGGAACACCATCACGTCGGTGGCGGTCAGGTCGGGCAGCCCGGCCGCGGCCATGCAGCGCACGGTCCAGCGGTCGAAGGCGTGGCCGGCGATCATCAGGCCGAATTCCACCTCGGACAGGTCAGGCGCGCTGCCGCTGGCGAGATGGGCCGATGAAGCGATCAAGGCGGATTTCATGGAAAGCGGGAGCCGGGTTAGTCTGGACGAAATACTAATAATTTATCGACATTTCATCAATAAAAAGCCATCGTCAGACGGCCGATTTCCCCGCTTTACAGGGAATACCCCTAGGCCTTGGAAAAAATCGTCAGGGCGCCGACCAGCCCATCGGCAGATTGGCACGGATCAGCGAGCCGGCAATGGAAATACGCGCCGCGATCTCGGGCATGGGATCGCCCGGGCCGAACCAGCGCGCGTCGGCGATCTCGTCTTCCTGCACGCGGATCTCGCCCGAGACGTAGTCGGCCGTGAACGCCACCATCAGCGAATGCGGGAACGGCCAGGACTGGCTGCCGAAGTACCGCAGGTTGCCGACCTTCAGGCCGACCTCTTCGAGCACCTCGCGGTGGATGGTCTGCTCGATGCTCTCGCCCGGCTCGACGAAGCCCGCCAGCGCCGTGTAGCGCGCCGTCGCCGTGGCGGTGTGGCGCGCCAGCAGGATGCTGTCGCCCTTGCGGATCAGCACCATCATGGCCGGCGAAATCCGCGGATAGGCCGAGAACCCGCAGGACGGGCAGCGCAGACAGAATTCCGTGGGCGAACGCTGCGCCCGCTCGCCGCAGGCGCCGCAGTAGCGGTGCGTGCGGGCCCATTCGGCGATCTGGTAGGCGCGCCCGGCCAGCGCCATGCGCTCGTCGTCGAGCACGCCGAACAGCGAACGCAGCTTGCGGAACGCATAGCCCTCGGGCGCGTCGACGCCGGGCTCCACGTGCACGGTGCGGTGGGGCGTGTCGGGCAGCATCCAGATCGGCTGCAGCACCTCGGCGCGCACGCCGATGCGTTCGCACAGATCCATGTCCGGCAGCACGCCGGAATCGGCTTGGACCAACAATTCATCACGACGAAAAACGAAATTCACGCGCAGCCTCGGCCCATGCAGTAAATAGCGCAATCTTAGAAGAAAAACAGCGGCCGCAAGCGGCGCGAACGCGCAGCGTCCAACGATTGAACCCTCAAGCATCGCGGGTCCGCGCGCCGCCCTAGGAATAACCCGTAAAGACGCGATTTCACGCGCCCCGCCGCCGCACGGCAACTTAGAATGGCACGGCTTTTCAGCTGCGCGTCATTGCCGCAGCGCTCGCTTTCGCAATGCCTGTCGGGCACCGCCCGGCTCTACCATACGCAAGGAAGAACCACCCATGTACAAGAAACTTTCCCTGTTGGCCGGCAGCATCGTCCTGGCGTTCAGCGCGGGCGCGCAGGCCCAGACCAAATGGGACCTGCCCAGCGCCTACCCGGCCAGCAACTTCCACGTCGAAAACCTGACCTCCTTCATCAAGGACGTCGACACGCTGTCGCAAGGCAAGCTGAAGATCACGCTGCACAACAACGCCTCGCTGTACAAGGCGCCCGAGATCAAGCGCGCGGTGCAGGGCAACCAGGCCCAGATCGGCGAAATCCTGCTGACCAACTTCGCCAACGAAGATCCGGTCTACGAACTCGACGGCCTGCCCTTCCTGGCCACCGGCTACGACGCTTCGTTCAAGCTGTACCAGGCGCAGAAGCCGTTCCTGGAGAAGAAGCTGAACGCGCACGGCATGACGCTGCTGTACGCCGTGGCCTGGCCGCCCCAGGGCATTTTCGCCAACCGCGACATCAAGCAGGTGTCCGACATGAAGGGCCTGAAGTGGCGCGCCTACAGCCCCGTGACGGCCAAGATCGCCGAACTGGTCGGCGCCCAGCCGGTGACGGTGCAGCAGGCCGAACTGGCGCAGGCCATGGCCACCGGCGTGATCGATTCCTACATGTCCTCGGCCTCCACCGGCTACGACACCAAGACCTACGAGTACATCAAGAAGTTCTACGACACCCAGGCCTGGCTGCCCAAGAACGCCATCATCGTCAACAAGAAGGCGTTCGACGCGCTCGATCCGGCCACCCAGGCCGCGCTGAAGAAGGCCGGCGCGCAGGCCGAGGAACGCGGCTGGAAGCTGTCGCAGGAAAAGAACAAGTGGTACCAGCAGGAACTGGCCAAGAACGGCATGGAGACCATCCAGCCCACCGCCGAACTGAAGTCGGGCCTGTCGGAAATCGGCAAGCGCATGCTGGATGACTGGCTCAAGAAGGCCGGCGCGGACGGCCAGGCCATGATCGACGCCTACAAGAAGCAGTGATATTTCCATGCGCCGCTTTCTAGATGGTCTTTACGGCGCGGCCGGCCTGCTGGCCGGCCTGTGCACGATCGGCGTACTGGTTTCGGTGCTGGCCGCGATCATCGCGCGCCAGCTCCACATGAACATCCCCGGCACGGACGCCTATGCCGGGTACTTCATGGCCGCCGCCGGCTTTCTCGCCCTGTCCAGCACCTTCAAGCACGGCGAACACATCCGTGTGACGCTGCTGCTCAATTCGCTCAACCCGGCCGCCAGCCGCCGCCTGGACATCTTCGCGCTGTCCGTGGGCTGCGTGCTGGCCGCCGCCTTCGCGTTCTTCAGCATCAAGCTGACGTACGACTCATGGCAGTTCAACGACATCTCCACGTCCAACGACGCCACGCCGCTGTGGATTCCGCAGATCAGCATGGCGATCGGCACGGTGCTGTTCCTGGTCGCCCTGATAGACGAACTGATCCGACGCCTACGCGGCCAGGCCGCCGCCACTTCGCAGCAAACCCATGAATGAAATTCTCGTCATTACCCTATTGGTCGTCTCGATCTTCGCGCTGCTGGGCTGCGGAGTCTGGGTCGGCCTGACCCTGGCGGGAACGGCCTGGATCGGCATGGAGATCCTCTCCAGCCGTCCGGCCGGCGACGCCATGGCCGTCACCATCTGGGGCGCGGCCTCCAGCTGGACCCTGACCGCGCTGCCGCTGTTCCTGTGGATGGGTGAAATCCTGTTCCGCACGCGCCTGTCGGAAGACCTGTTCAAGGGCCTCGCGCCCTGGCTCAACCGGCTGCCGGGCCGCCTGCTGCACACCAACGTGATCGGCTGCGCCATCTTCGCCGCGGTCTCGGGCTCGTCGGCGGCCACCTGCGCCACCGTCGGCAAGATGACCATCCCCGAGCTGACGCGCCGCGGCTACCCCGAGGACAAGATCCTCGGCACGCTGTCGGGCGCCGGCACGCTGGGCCTGCTCATCCCGCCTTCGATCATCATGATCGTGTACGGGGTGGCGGCGGACGTGTCCATCGCCAAGCTGTTCATCGCCGGCATCGTGCCCGGCCTGCTGCTGGCCGGGCTCTTCATGGGCTATATCGCCTGGTGGGCGATCCGCAATCCCAAGGCGGTGCCGGCGGCCGATCCGGGCCTGACCTTCATGCAGAAGCTGTCGCGCTCGCGCCACCTGATCCCGGTGCTGCTGCTGATCGCGGCGGTGCTGGGCTCGATCTATTCGGGCATCGCCACCGCCACCGAAGCCGCGGCGGTGGGCGTGGTGGGCGCGCTGATCCTGTCGGCGCTGCAGGGCTCGCTGAACCGCTCCAGCTTCATGCAGTCGCTGCTGGGCGCCACCCGGCTGTACTGCATGATCGCGCTGATCCTGGCGGGCGCGCAGTTCCTGACGCTGGCGATGGGCTACATCGGCCTGCCGCGCGCGCTGGCCGAGTGGATCGGCGGCCTGGGCCTGTCCCAGTTCGGGCTGATCATGGCGCTGATGGTGTTCTTCATCGTGCTGGGGTGCTTCCTGGACGGCATTTCCATCGTGGTGCTGACCATGGGCGTGCTGCTGCCGACGGTGCAGGCCGCCGGCCTGGACCTGATCTGGTTCGGCATTTTCATCGTGTTCGTTGTAGAAATGGCACAGATCACGCCGCCGGTGGGCTTCAACCTGTTCGTGCTTTCGGGCATGAGCGGCAGGGAATTGCCGTACATCGCGCGCGCCTCGATGCCGATGTTCTTCCTGATGATCCTGGCCGTGCTGCTGCTCTATCTGGTGCCCGGCATAGCGACCTGGCTGCCGCAGCACATGACGCTGTAGTGCCGGGCCCCTCGCCCCGAAAACCCCGGTTTGCGCCGGGGTTTTTTATTTTTCCGGCGCTCTCGCGGTTTGCGATTCTGTAAACCCGGGAAAACGCCGAACGAATCCGTCCCCTGCTGGCGCGCCAACTTTTCTAGAATCCCGAGGCGCCCATGCCGCTTGCCGGCATGGGTTCAGTTGTGCCACCTGGGCGGCCGCCCGGACCCGCGCTTACCCCAAGCGTCGGAGCGGCCGGCCCGGCGCCCGGCGATCCGCCGCGCGCATCTGGCCGGGCCACAAGCCCGGCGCAACCAAGAACAGCTACATCAGGAGGAGACCCGCATGAAACGCATCACCCTATCGCTCGCCCTTGCCGGCCTGGGCATGGCCGCCGGCACGGCGTCCGCCGAGACCAGCGTCACCCTGTACGGTATCGCCGACGTCAGCATCCGCTACCTGAGCACCAGCTCCGGCGCGGTCGGCGAAGACGGCAGCCGAGTGTCGATGGAGAACGGCGCCATTTCCAACAGCCGCTGGGGCCTGCGCGGCTCGGAAGACCTGGGCGGCGGCAACCGCGCCTTCTTCCGCCTGGAGAACGGCATCAACCTGCAGAACGGCAGGGGTTCGGACACCAGCAAGGCCTTCAGCCGCCTGGCCTACGTGGGCCTGGACGGCGGCCAGATCGGTACGCTCACCCTGGGCCTGCAGAACACGCCGATGTTCGACCTGCTGGCCGATTACTTCGATCCGCTGACCGTGGGCAACTACGACCAGAACGCCTGGCTGCCGGCCGCCATGTCGCGCGTGCGCACCAACAACATGACCAAGTACGCCAATACCTTCGGCGACCTGTCCATGGTGCTGTCGTGGGCCAACGGCGAAGACTGGGACGACCACAAGGCCGGCCAGCAGTACGGCGCCAGCCTGCGCTACACCATCGGCCAGCTGGGTCTGGGCGCGGCCTACCAGCAGACCTACGCGGGCACCGATTCCGACCTGCGCCAGCGCGTCTGGAACCTGAACGCCTCGTACCAGTTCGACGGCGCCAAGCTGTTCGTCGGCTACTACAACGGCCGCGACGAAACCGGCTGGGTCAATGGCGTCATGGGCGGCACCACCACCGCCAACCTGGACCGCAAGGACAACGGCTACTTCGCCGGCGTCACGTGGCAGGCCACGCCGCGCTGGGCCATCACCGGCGCGGCCTACTTCGACCAGAGCAAGAACGTCGAGGAAGAAGGCGACAAGGGCAAGCGCTACGCGCTGGTCGCCGTGGCCGAGTACTCGCTGTCCAAGCGCTCGCAGCTGTACGGCACCGTGGACTGGAACAAGGTCAGCGACGCCGCCAGCGGCGAAATCGCCGGCAAGAGCAACCAGGTCGGCGCCGCCGTGGGCTTCCGCCACATCTTCTGATGTCTCTCGGCCGGGCTCCGCGGAGCCCGGCTTGCGCTACACCGCCATCCGGCTGTTGATGAGATCGGTGACCAGCATGTGCCCGGGCGCGTGCGTGATGCAGAATTCCGGCCGCACCGAGGCCACCACCGACTGCGGCGTCACGCCGCAGGCCCAGAACACCGGCATCTCCCCTTCCCGTATTTCCACCGCGTCGCCGTAGTCCGGGCGATCGATGTCGGCGATCCCGATCAAGGCCGGGTCGCCGAGGTGCACGGGCGCGCCATGCACCGACGGAAAGCGCGAGGTCACCTGGATCGCGCGGATCGCGTCGGCGGCCTTCAGCGGCCGCATCGACACCACCAGCGGCCCGCCGAACACGCCGGCCGGGTGCGTCTGGATGCTGGTGCGGTACATGGGCACGTTGCAGCCCTGCTCGATGTGGCGCACCGGCAGGCCGTTATCCAGCATGGCTTCCTCGAACGAGAACGAACAGCCGATCAGGAACGACACCAGGTCGTCGCGCCAGATGTCGCGCACGTCGGTGGGCTCGGCCACCAGCTCGCCGTTCTTCCATACGCGATAGCGCGGAATGTCGGTGCGGATATCGATGTCCCCGCCCAGCTCGGGCAGCGCCGGATCGCCCGGCTCGGACATGGCCAGCAAGGGGCACGGCTTGGGATTGCGCTGGCAGAAATGCAGGAAATCCGCCGCCAGCGCGCGCGGCAGGATCGCCAGGTTGGCCTGCACGTGGCCCGGCGCCAGGTTGGCCGTGGGGCCGGTCAGCCGGCCGCTGCGGGCGTCCAGGCGCACCTGGCGCGCCGCCTGCGCGCCGGCTCGCATCGAATTGGCGATCATGGCTAGCCTCTCGCTTGCGCCAGCAGTTCCTCGACGGCCAGGCCGATGGCCAGCACGCGGCGGTCGGCGCCGTTGCTGGCCGCGATCATCAGGCCCACGGGCGCCGTGCCCGCCGCATGGCAAGGCAGCGACAGCGCGCAGCCGTCCAGGAAGTTGATGAGCGTGGGATTGCGCAGGATCAGGCCGTTGGCCGCGTAATAGGCTTCGTCGGCGGCCAGGTCGGCCACCGCCGGCGCCACGATGGGCGTGGTCGGCATGATCAGCGCGTCGTAGCCGGCGATGCGGTGGTCCACCGCCGCCACCCAGGCCTCGCGGGCGTCCAGCAGGTCCAGGTAGTCGGCCGCGCTCATGTCCTTGCCGCGCATGATGCGCGACACCACGCGCGGGTCGTAGCGCTGGCCGGCGCGCGCGATCAGGTCGCGGTGCCAGGCCCAGGCCTCGGCCGCGGTGAAGCCGCCCTTGGCGTTGATGGCGGCCAGCTGCGCGAATTCCGGCACGGCGATCTCGTCGACCAGCGCGCCGGCCTCGCGCAGCCGCGCGACCGCGGCCTCGAAGCTGGCGGCCACGTGGCTGTCCATGCCGTCCAGCGCCAGCGTGGTCGGCACCGCCAGGCGCAGGCCGCGCAGCGGCAGCGCCTGCGGCGCCGGGCCGCCGTCGCCCGACAGGATCGCGTCCAGCTCGGCGCAGCAGCGCACGCTGGCGGCGATGGGGCCGATCGAGTCCAGGTTGGCCGACAGCGGCAGCACGCCTTCCATCGACACGCGCCAGGCGCTGGGCTTGAAGCCCGTCAGGCCGCAAAGCGCAGACGGAATGCGCACCGAGCCGCCGGTGTCCGAGCCGATGGCGGCCACGGCCATGCCGTCGGTGACCGACACCGCCGCGCCCGAGGACGAGCCGCCGGGAATGCGGCCGGTGGCGCGGTCGTACGGATTCAGGGGGGTGCCGTAGTGAGGGTTGATGCCCAGGCCCGAGTAGGCGAACTCGGTCATGTTGGTGCGGCCGATGATGACGGCGCCGGCGGCGATCAGGCGCTGCACCACTTCCGCGTTGGCGTCGGCGGCGGGTTCTCCGGCGCGCGCCACCGAGCCGGCCATCGTGGTCTCGCCCTCGACGTCGAACAGGTCCTTGATGCTGATGGGCAGGCCTTCGACGGCCGAGCGCACGATGCCCGCCGCGCGCAGCGTGTCCGACGCGCGCGCCTGGGCCAGCGCCGCCTCGGCATACAGTTTGGTGTAGACGCGGGCGCCCTCGCCCGCCTCGTCGCGGGCGCGGGCCAGCGCGGCCTCGGTGAGCGCCACGGACGTCGTGCGGCCCTCGTTCAGGGCCTGGTTCAGTTCGTTCAGGGTCGGAAACATAGTCATCCTGGTGCCGCTGGGCGGCTCAAGTACACACGGGGACGGCCGGCGGCCTCAGGCCACCACGGGCAGCGTCTCCACATGATAGCGGTGGCGCAGGCTGCGCTGGCGGCGCGGATCGTAGAGTTCCATGGTGAAGTCCACCGACGGGCGGATGCCGCCGATGGCGCCGACCGTGCCGCAGGTCATGCCCGCGCCCGCGGGCAGCACGGCGCTGCCGCCGGTGTAGCCGGCCACCAGGTCCTGCGGCGTGCGCAGCGAGGCCAGCGGGCCTTCCTGGTACAGCACTTCCGCGCCGTTCTCCACGATGTACGAGCGGATGACCAGCTCGTCCCAGTAGTCGGCCACGTCGGCCAGGCGCCATGCGCCCGTGGCCAGGGGCTTGACGCAGACCTGCTTGGACATGGCCACGCTGTAGGTTTCGAGCTTGCGGTCGGTGTGGTCCGACGCGATGCTGACGTACATCTCGCCGTCGATCGCGAACACGAAGGTCTCGACCTCGCCGGAGGAATCCTCGCCCAGCGCCTGCACGGTCTCGTCCTGGGTCAGCTGGTTGGCGGCGATGCGGTAGTACAGCGGCACGCTGCTGGGACGCGGCACGCCGATGGCGGCCAGTTCCTCGATGTGGTGCTCGATGGCGGCCATGTCGCGTCCGGCCCAGCCGGCCACGATCACGGAATTGAACTCGACTTCCACCCGGCGCGGCTGGGAATCTTCGATCTGGAATACGGCTTTCATATCTGTCCTGCGGAATCTGAGAGGTAAAGGACGCGGCGCCCGCCGCGTCCGAAAGAAGGTTTGCGGCGGCGCCCTAGCCGAACACGCGCGGCAGCCACAGCGCCAGGTCGGGCCAGAACGCCAGCAGCGCGAGCATCACGAACATGGCCACCACGAACGGCAGGCTGCCGACGATGACCGCGTTCATGGACCCGCTCTTGCGCAGGCTCTGCACCACGAACAGGTTCAACCCGACCGGCGGCGTGATCAGCGCGGCCTCGACCAGGATGATGATCACGATGCCCAGCCAGATGGGATCGAAGCCCAGGCCGATCATGATGGGCGCCACGATGGGAATGGTGGTGATCATCATGGAGAGGGTTTCCATGAAGCAGCCCAGCACCAGGTAGAAGATCACCAGGATCAGCAGCATCCAGCCCGGCGACAGGCCCAGCCCCGAGATGGACTGGGTCAGCGCGTCGGTCAGGCCGGTGGCCGACATGACGAAGTTCAGGAAACTGGCGGCGATCACGATCAGCATGATCATGGCCGTCGAACGCATGGTGCCTTCCATCACCTCGCGCAGCATCGACCACGTCAGGCGGCGGAACCAGGCGGCCAGGATCAGCGCGCCCAGCACGCCCAGCGCGGCGGCCTCGGTCGGCGTGGCCAGGCCGGCGTAGATGGAGCCCACCACCAGGAAGAAGATCCCCATGGGCGGCGCCAGGTGCACCAGGCTGGCGATGCGCTGGCCCCACGTGGCCTGGACCTTCTTGCCGCCCCACGACGGCTTGGCCACGCAGGCCAGGACCACGGTCAGCATGAACAGCGCCGCCATCGCGAAGCCCGGGATGATGCCGGCCAGGTACAGCTTGGGCACCGAGGAATTCGTCAGCACGCCGTAGATGACCAGGTTGATGGACGGCGGAATCAGGATGCCGAGCGTGCCGCCGGCGGCCAGGCTGCCCAGGAACAGCGGCTCGTTGTAGCCGTACTTGCGGATCTGCGGAATGGCCACCGTGCCCACGGTCGCGGCCGTGGCCACGCTGGAGCCCGAGGTCGCCGAGAACAGCGTGGAGGCGCCGATGTTGGCGTGCATCAGCCCGCCCGGCAGCCACGACAGCCACAGGCTCATCGCGCCGTACATGCGCTCGGCGAAGCCCGCGCGCAGCAGCACTTCTCCCAGCATGATGAACAGCGGAATCGCCACCAGCAGGAATTCGTTGTTGGTGCTCCAGGAAATCTCGCCGATGGCGCGCGTCAGCGGCAGCATGGAAAAGAGCGGGTCCAGGATCAGGCCCAGCACGCCCAGCGCGGCGCCTACGGGAATCGACAGGCCGATCAGCACCAGCAGCAGGATCAAAGCGGTGGAAATCATGCGGCGTCTCCCTTGACCATGCGCTCGCCGGCGGCGGCTTCTTCTTCAGCTTCTTCCTGCGCCGAGCGCACGCCGCAGATGTTCCTGACCAGTTCGATATCGCCGGTCACCAGCGCCGCCGAGGCGCGCGCCAGCATCAGCGCCACCGTCACGCACATCCACGCCAGGCCCAGTGCCCACAAGCCCTGCGGAATCCACAGCGGCGTCGCAAGCGGCGTATTGGCGGCGGACTTCTGCGTCCACGAGGCCTGCACCACTTCGGAGGCGTAATACGTCAGGTACACCATGAAAACCGCCAGCGCCACCAGCGAGATCCAGTCCAGCACCGCGGCGACGCGCACGGGCATGTGCTGATAGAGCACGTCCACGCGCACATTGGCCCGCTGCAGCGTCGCGAACGCCAGCGCCCACGAGGTGCTGATGGCGAAGGCGTAGCTGGACAGCTCATCGGCCCCGCCAGTCGTGAACCCCAGAAATTTACGCGCGAGCACATCGAACGAAATCAGCAGCACGCTGGCCACCGTCAACGCGCCGCCGGCCCACACCGCCAGCCGCGAAAAACTCTCCGCGCGCCGCAATATGCCGCCCAGCAGGCGAAAGTGTTCGGTTTGAGTCATAAAAAAAACCTTTGCAGAGTCAGGCACACAACCCGCCCCGCCATGTAATCAGCACCGAGCGGCAACAGCCTCCCCCAATCGGGATGCCGAGGATCCGGCTCCGCCGGTCCTCAGGCATGCCCCCCTGGGGGGGAAGCGCGCAGCGCTTCGGGGGGGGCTCTACTTCTTCGCCACGACGCCCAGCGTCTTGCCGATCGTGGCGTTGAAGTCGTTCACGCATTGCGCCGAGCAGCGCGCGGCCCACTTGGGCAGCACGGCTTCCTGCGTGACCTTCTTCAGCAGTTCGCGGTCCGCGTCCGTGGGCTGGACCAGGACCATCTTGCCCTTGACCGGGTACGGGCACGCGGCCGCGCCGGTGTTGCAGTCATAGCCCTCCTGGGTCTGGCGCGCCGCGGCGTCCCAGATGTCGTCGACCAGGGTCTTCACGTTGGTCTGCAGGAAGCTGCGGACCTTGGGATCGAGCTTGTCCCAGGCCTTCTGGTTGACGGCGTGGATCTGCTGGTTCCAGTTGATCGGCAGCGCCACCAGGTGGGTGGAGACCTCGTACCACTTGGCCGAGTAGCCCGACAGCGAACCCGTGATGGCGCAGTCGACCACCTTGTTCTGCAGCGCCGGCACCACTTCGCCGAACGCCATGGTCACGCTGGAGCCGCCCAGCGCCTCGACGAACTCGGCCGTGGTGCGGCTGCTGGTGCGGACCTTCTTGCCCTTGATGTCGGCCAGGCCCTTGATCTCGGCGTTGCAGAACAGCACCTGCGCGGGATAGGTCGAGATGCCCAGCAGCTTGACGTTGCTGCCCTCGCCGTACAGCTTGGCGTAGACCGGCTCGAATGCGTCGGTCACGGCGCGCGCGGTCTTGACGTCGGGCGCCAGGCCGGCCAGGTCGATCGCCTCGTTGATCGGGTTGTCGCTGGCGAAGTACGCCAGCGTGGCGGTGCCGAACTCGACCACGCCCTGCGACATCAGGCGCAGCAGCTCGGGACCCTTGAGGCCCATTTCGTTGAAACCCTTGATCGTGGCCGTGACCTGGCCCTTGGAGAGCTCGGGGATCGTCTTGGTCCAGAACGGTTTTTCGTAGTCGTTGTAGGCGGTCAGGTTGCTCAGGCCGCCCACCACCTTCAACTGGGTCTTGGGCAGGTCTTGCGCCTGGGCGGCGCCGGCGAGCAGGCCGGCGGCGACTGCGGCGAAAACTAGAGACTTTTTCATGGACAAAACTCCTAGCTGGCGGGATGGTATGCCGCGCGCGGGACCCCGTTATCCCGGTGGCGCGCGGATGGCTGATCGGGAGTCAGTAGCCCCGCGGCGATCGTAGATGCGCCGCCATTGCAGCGTCAGGGCCCGGGAGCGTCCAATCGTATGTTGCGATACGGGGGTATAAATATTTCTTGGGTCTGCCGGACGCGGGCTACGACTTTTTGCGCAAATCACGCTGTGGCGCGGCTTTGCGGGCCGCGGCGGCGGTTTTGCGCGGCGCCGCAAAAACGGCTTTCATAAAAATAGGGACACTGTCTGCTGGGGAAAACACCTACCCTGCCAACGGCTAGCAAGGCGTCCCGTCGCCGGCCTGGGCGGCCACTTTCTGGGCCATCTGCGCGATCACGCGCACCGCGTGGCTGTCCGGCCCCTGCACCCAGGTCGCGGTAAAGCTCAGCTGCGGCAAGGGGTCGGCCTGCACCCGCAGGATGCGCAGTTCGCCGCGCGCCAGCTCCTTGCCCAGAAACACCGGCGCGATCACGCTGGTGCCGATGCCGTCCTGAGTCATGCGCACCACCATCGACATGGAGGCGCTGCCGTACATGCGCGGCGCGGTCACGCCGGCGCGCGTCAGCATGTCGCGCACGACCCGGTACGGCGCGCTGTTGGACGGATAGGTGATGATGGGCAGCTTGCCGATGCGCTCCAGCGTCAGCGGCTCCGGTCCCAGGTCCAGCACCGGGCTGGCCACCCAGGCCAGCGGATAGGTGCACAGCGCCAGGTTCTCGACCCGCGCCTCCAGCACCGGCCCCATCAGGAAGGCCAGGTCGATCTGGCGCGACATCAGGTGCGAGCGCAGCACGTGCGTGGTGTCGACCTCGATCTCCAGCACCAGCGCCGGATAGTTGGTGTGGATGAGTTCGATCAGGGCCGGCAGCCAGGTCTGCACGATGGTCTCGGCCACGCCGATGCGCACGGTGCCCGTCATCACGTTCTGCTCGCGCGCGGCCTCGAACATGTCGCGCCGCAGCTGCAGCATGCGTTCGGCGTGCGACAGCAATTCATGGCCCTTGCCGGTGAGCTTGACGCCGCGCGCCTCGCGCTCGAACAGGCGCACGCCCAGGTCGGCCTCCAGCGAGGCGATGCGTTGCGATACCGCAGGCTGCGTGGTGTTGAGTTTTTCGGAGGCCGCGCGGAAGCTGCCCAGCGTGGCCACCCAGAAAAAAGTTTCGATGTTGCGTAATTCGATCATGAGCCTGTTCCCCCGGCTCGATGAGCGTATCATGTCAGCCGCCCGTCAGTACCCTGGAACAGGGCCCCAAATCAAGGAGTCTTCCGATGAACCCGGCCGATAGCGGTCGTACGCGCGCAGGCGCGCCCGCGGCCAGCGGCCCCATGCTGGGCGTGCTGTTTCTGGTGCTTTCGATGTGGGTCCTGTCCTGCCTGGACGCCAGCGGCAAGTGGGTCATGAGCGCGGGCGTGCCGCTACTGGTGCTGTCCTGGTTCCGCTACGCGGTGCACTTGGTGCTGGTGCTGGCGCTGGTGCTGCCGGCGCGCGGGCTGGGCATCGTGCGCAGCAAGAAGCCGCGCGAACAGATCCTGCGCGGCGGCTCCATGTTCCTGGCCACGCTGATGTTCTTCACCACGCTGAGCTACATCCCGCAGGCCGAGGCCACCGCCATCAACTTCCTCGCCCCGCTGCTGGTGCTGTCGGCCGCGCCCTGGATACTGCGCGAGCCGGCGCGCCTGTCGCGCTTCGTGGCCGCCGGCGTGGCCTTCGTCGGCGTCGTCATCGTGATCCGTCCGGGCGGCGGCCTGGACCCGGTGGGCACCCTGTTCGGCCTGCTCACGGCCTGTTGCTTCGCGGTGCAGTTCATCGCCACGCGCCGCGTGGCCGGCGACGATCCGTTCACCTCGCTGATCTGGAGCGGCGCGGTCGGCACCGTGGTGCTCACCCTCGCCCTGCCCTTCATCCTGCCGCCGGCCATGCCGGTGCTGCGCGCGCTGGCGCCGCAGGACTGGCTGCTGCTGATTTCCACCGGCATCACCGGCGGCCTGGGCCATCTGTTCCAGATCGCCGCCTACCGCCGCGCGCCGGCCTCGACGCTGGCGCCCTTCGTGTACCTGCAGATCATCAGCGCCACCGCGGTCGGCTGGCTGGTGTGGGGCCATTTCCCCGACGCGCTGACCTGGCTGGGCATCGCCATCATCTGCGCCAGCGGCATCTGCATCGGCGTGGTGGAATGGCGCCGCGGACGCGCGCCGGGCGCGCCGCTGGCCGACGCCCGCGCCCGCTGAGTCCGTGCCGGGCGGCTCCCGTACAATGCGGGTCGCCCTAGCGCTTTTCCCGATATTTCCCGAACCGAGGCCCTCATGATCATCAAGCCCCGTGTGCGCGGCTTCATCTGCGTGACCACCCACCCTGCCGGCTGCGCCGCCAACGTCAGGAACCAGATCGACTACGTCCGCGCCCAGGGGCCGATAGCCGGCGGACCCAAGCGCGTCCTGGTGCTGGGCGCGTCCACCGGCTACGGCCTGGCGGCGCGCATCAGCGCGGCCTTCGGCTGCGGCGCGCAGACGCTGGGCGTGTTCTACGAGCGCGCCCCCGAGGGCGGCAAGCCGGGCACCGCGGGCTGGTACAACAGCGCCGCCTTCCACGAAGCGGCGCAGGCCGCCGGCCTCTACGCCAAGAGCATCAACGGCGACGCGTTCTCCGACGAGATCAAGCAGAAGACCATCGAGGCCATCCGCCGCGACCTGGGCCAGGTCGACCAGGTGGTCTACAGCCTGGCCGCGCCGCGCCGCACCCATCCCCGGACCGGCGAGGTCTACAACTCCACGCTCAAGCCCGTCGGCGCGCCCGTCACCCTGCGCGGCCTGGACACCGACCGCGAAGTGGTCAGGGAATCCGTGCTGGAACCCGCCACCCAGGCCGAGATCGACGCCACCGTGGCGGTCATGGGCGGCGAGGACTGGCAGATGTGGATCGACGCGCTGCTGGAGGCCGGCGTGCTGGCCGAAGGCGCCACCACCACGGCCTTCACCTACCTGGGCGAGAAGATCACCCACGACATCTACTGGAACGGATCGATCGGCGCGGCCAAGAAAGACCTGGACCGCAAGGTGCTCGACATCCGCGCCAGGCTCGCCGCGCGCGGCGGCGACGCCCGGGTGTCGGTGCTCAAGGCCGTGGTCACGCAGGCCAGCTCCGCGATCCCGATGATGCCGCTGTACCTGTCGCTGCTCTTCAAGGTCATGAAAGAGCAAGGCACGCACGAAGGCTGTATCGAACAGGTCTACGGGCTGTACCGCGACAGCATTTGCGGCCCTGCGCCGATCCTGGACGAGGAAGGCCGGCTGCGCGCCGACCGCAAGGAACTCGATCCCGAGGTGCAGGCCCGGGTACAGGCGCTGTGGCCGCAGGTCACCAGCGAGAACGTCTACCAGCTCACGGACTTCGCCGGCTACAAGCAGGAATTCCTGCGCCTGTTCGGCTTCGAGGTCGAGGGCGTGGACTACGAGGCCGACGTCGATCCGGCCGTCGAGATCCGCGGCCTGATCTGATTCAGGCGAACAGCTCCAGCAGGCGGTCCAGGCCGCCTTCGTCTATCGCCACCTTGGCTTCCTGGCGCACCACCGGCTTGGCCCGGTAGCCCACCGACAGGCCGGCCGCGCGCATCATCGGCAGGTCGTTGGCGCCGTCGCCCACCGCGATGGCGCGCTGCGGCCCCACGCCCCGCGCCGCGCACACCTCCAGCAGCTTGCGGCGCTTTTCCTCGCCGTCGCAGATGTCGCCCCAGGGCTGCGGCAGCAGCCGGCCGGTCAGAAGGCCGTCGCGCACTTCCAGCACGTTGGCGCGCACGTCGTCCAGGCCCAGGCGCGCGCGCAGCCGGTCGGTAAAGCAGGTAAAGCCGCCGGTCACCAGCAGGCAGGTCAGGCCGGCCGCCTTGCAGGCCGCGATCAGCGTCTCGGCGCCGGGGTTGATGCGCACCCGCTCCTCGTAGACCCGGTCCAGCATCGCCGCCGGCATGCCGGCCAGCAGCGCCACGCGCTCGCGCAGGCTTTGCTTGTAGTCCACGCTTTCGCCGCGCATGGCGGCCTCGGTCAGCGCCGCGACTTCGGCCTTCTTGCCCATCAGGTCGGCCATCTCGTCCAGCGTCTCGATGGAGATCAGCGTGGAGTCCATGTCGAACGCGATCACTTTGTAGTCCGACAGCGCCAGCGGCGGCGCGATGCCGCGCCATTGCAGGCCGGGGTTGGACGTGGGCAGCGGCATGGGGAATTCCTTGTCTAGGCGGGTTGCGAGGCCTCGCGCCCCTGGGCGCGCAGCCATTCGATGAATAATTGCGCCGCGGCCGCCGCCGGGCTGTCCGGGCGGTACAGCGCGTGGATGCCGGCGTTGGGCAGTTGCGGCTGCGTGAAGAGCGGGCGCAGCCGGTCGGCGCGGATGTCGTCGTCCAGCAGGCACCAGGGCGCCAGCGCGATGCCCAGCTCGTTCATGGCGGCCTGCATGCACAGGAACTGATGGTCGAACACCGGGCCGGGCAATTGCGCCGGCACGTCCACCTTGGCCAGCGCGAACCAGCGCGGCCAGTGGTCCATGCCGCCGGCGACCTTGAGCAACGGATGGCCGAGGCAGTCCGCCGGCGCGGCCAGGCGGTTGCGCTCGATGAAGCGCGGCGAGGCCACCGGCACGTGGAAATCGTCCAGACAGTGCACACAGGTGAATTCCGGATGCGCCAGGTAGCCCAGGCGGACCAGCACGTCACTGCCGGCGTCGCCGCCGCGGTCCAGGAACGGACGGCCCTGCGTGGTCAGCTGCACGTCGATGCCCGGATGCAGCGCCTGGAACGCCGACAGGCGCGGGATCAGCCACTTCATGGTCAGGGACGGCGTGGCGCTTACGCGCAGCGCGCCGCCGTAGCCGGGCGACTTCAGCTTGGCGGTGGCCGCGGCGATGCGCTCCAGGCTGGCCTGCACTTCGGGAAAATACGCCTGGGCGCAAGGCAGCAGCGCCACGCCGCGCGCCTCGCGCGCGAACAGGGGCTGGCCCACATACTCTTCGAGGATGCGGATCTGCTGGCTGACCGCGCTGTGCGTGATGCTGAGTTCTTCGGCCGCCGCGGTGAAACTGCGCAGCCGCGCCGCGACTTCGAACACCCGCAAGGCCTTCAGCGGCGGCAGGCTGGGCGCCGCCATCTCAATGGCGGCGCGCCCGGGCGCCCGCCCGGCGCCGCGCTATGCTGCGTTGTCCCACGTCTACCCTTGTCGTGTATTTATTCTCGGTGCCCGGCGTCGAACGCGCGCACACCCCTCCGTCCAGCCGCATTCTAGGGGATTGCACGCGCGCCGACCTCTTAGAAAATCTAACGCCACGCCTTAAAAAACACCGCTGGTCGCGCCGCGCGCCCATTCCTATGATGCCGGGAACCTCATCGGGGAACCCAACATGGCATCAATCACGGTAGACGGCATCGTCAAGACCTTCGGCGGGCAGCAGGTGCTGCGCAACCTTTCGCTGCACATCCCGGACGGCGCGTTCTATACGCTGCTCGGCCCCAGCGGCTGCGGCAAGACCACCCTGCTGCGCTGCATCGCCGGCTTCTACGCGCCCGACGGCGGACGCCTGCTGTTCGACAAGGACGACGTGACCCACGTGTCCGCGCACCGCCGCGACATCGGCATGGTGTTCCAGGACTACGCGCTGTTTCCCGACAAGACCGCGTTCGACAACGTGGCCTACGGCCTGCGCGCGCGCGGCGTGGGGCGCGCCGAGATCGCGCGCCGCGTCAACGAGGCGCTGGACAAGGTCGGCCTGCAGGCGCTGGCCGAACGCTTTCCCGCCCAGATGAGCGGCGGACAGCGCCAGCGCGTGGCCCTGGCGCGCGCGCTGGTGATCCGCCCGCGCGTGCTGCTGATGGACGAGCCGCTGTCGAACCTGGACGCCAAGATGCGGCTGCAGATGCGCGATGTGATCCTGGACCTGGTGCGCGAGGCCGGCATCACGACCGTGTTCGTGACGCACGACCAGGAAGAAGCGCTGGCCATGTCGGATCGCATCGCCATCATGGACCGCGGCGACATCGCGCAGCTGGGCACGCCGGAGGAACTCTATGGCACGCCGGTCAACGCCTATGTGGCGGACTTCATCGGCTCGGCCAACGTGATTCCCGTGCCCGCCAGAAACGGCCAGGCCGGCGCGCCGGCCGGACACGTGCGCTACGAACTCTGCGGCCTGGGCTTCGACGGCATGCAGGGTAGCGAGCGCCTGGACGACCAGGGCATCCTGATCGCGCGGCCCGAGGAGCTGGCGCTGATGGCGCCCACGCCCTACGTGCCCAACACCCTGCCCGGCAAGGTGCTGCGACGCCAGTACCTGGGCTTCAAGACGGCCTACCGGATCGAACTGGCCAACGGCTCGGAGATCCGCGTCGAACTGCACGCCGGCAACATGGTGGCGCAGTTCCAGCCGGGCGAGGCCGTGCAGGTGCTGATCCCCGCCGACAGCCGCGTCGTCAACGCCTGAGGAACGCCGCGCCATGAAAAGACTATGGTGGCCCTGGGGCGTCCTCACCGCGATCAGCCTGGCCGTGCTGCTGTTCTTCGTGCTGTATCCGCTGGGCGTGCTGTTCGGCAACAGCGTCACCGGCCAGGACGGCGGCTTCACGCTGGAGGGGTTTCGCGCCCTGCTGGCCGACTCGCAGTACGTGGAGGCCTTCGGCAACACGCTGATCCTGGGCCTGGCCGTCACGACCTGCACCGTGCTGGTGGGCGTGCCGTTCGCGTACATGGTGGCGCGCTACGACTTCCCGCTCAAGAACCTGGTGGCGATCCTGCCGGTGCTGACCATCGTCATCCCGGAGATCATCGTGGGCCAGTCGTGGCTGCTGATCCTGGGCAACAACGGCCTGCTGACGAATCTGCTGGGCGACGCCGGCATTTCGCTGCCGTCGTTCTACGGCTGGACCGGCATGCTGTTCTCGATGACGCTGGTCTACTACACCTACATCTACCTGGGCGTGCTGGCGGCCTTGCGCGGCTTCGACGGCCAGCTGGAGGAAGCCGGCCTGAGCCTGGGCACGCCGCCGCTGCTGACCAAGCTGCGCGTGCTGGTGCCGGTGCTGCTGCCGGCGGTGCTGGTCAACGCGCTGGTGGTGTTCACGCTGGTGGTGGGCAACTTCGCGCTGGCCACGCTGCTGGGCAGCCGCGTGCCGCTCTTGTCGGTAATGACCTACAACACCTTCGTCAGCGAAATGGGCGGCAGCCCCACGCTGCAAAGCGCCATGTCGGTGGTGTCCATCGCCATCGTCGCCATCGTGCTGTTCGTCCAGAAGCGCGTGGTCGAACGCAAGGTCTACACCATGACGCAGGGCCGCGCGCCGGC
Organism: Achromobacter sp. MUI-25009338; assembly: GCF_057359325.1. Lineage (NCBI taxonomy): Bacteria > Pseudomonadati > Pseudomonadota > Betaproteobacteria > Burkholderiales > Alcaligenaceae > Achromobacter > Achromobacter sp. MUI-25009338. Next base: position 2,707,937 of record NZ_CM170627.1, on the reverse strand, counting down.
CCCGGTGCGCGTGCGTTCGTGGACGGCGCTGCTCTACACCGGCGGCGTGGGCCTGGTGATCTGCATATCGCTGCTGCCGCTGATCGTGGTGTTCATCGCCGCCTTCACCAAGACCAGCGGGCCGGTCATGCAATGGGGCCAGTGGTCGCTGGCCAGCATGCAGCGCGCGCTGCACGGCGCGCCCGAGCCCATTCTCAATTCGCTCAAGTTCGCCTCGCTGGCCACGGTGCTGGGCGTGTCCTTCGCGGTGCTGGCCAGCTACCTGACGATCAAGAAACGCAGCGCCTCCACGCAGGTGCTGGACTACATCGTGGTGCTGCCTTTGACCATCTCCGGCACGGTGCTGGGCATCGCGCTGGTGCAGACCTTCAACACCGGCTGGCTGGTGCTGGCGGGCACCTCCGGCATCATGGTGCTGTGCTACACGGTGCGGCGCCTGCCGTTCGCGGTGCGCAACGCCTCGTCGGTGCTGTTCAACATTCCCGAGTCGATCGAGGAAGCCTCGATCAGCCTGGGCGTCTCCCCGCTCATGACCTTCTTCAAGGTGGTCCTGCCCGCCATGAAGGCCTCGATCATCTCGGCCGCCATCCTCATGTGGCTGACGACGATCTCCGAGCTGTCGGCCTCCATCGTCGCCTACAGCGGCGGCCTGGAAACCATGCCCATCGCCATCTTCCGCCAGGTCGACGGCGGCAGGCTGGGCATGGCCTCGGCCTACGGCGCGGCGCTGGTCACGGTGATCGTGCTGCCCATCATCGTGTCGGTCAAGGCGTTCCGCATCAAGCTGTTCTCCGGCAAATAACCCACTCGCACAGAGGCTACCCATGCAACTCAAGCACCTACTTCAGCACAGCGTCCTGGCGGCGGCACTGGCAACCGGCGCGGCCCAGGCCCAGAACGTCGTGCTCTACTCGTCCAATAACACCGAGACCATCGAAACCGCGCTGGAAGCGGTCAGGCAGCACGCGCCCAAGCTGAACGTGCAGCCGGTCACCGGCGGCACCGGCACCATGATGAAGCGCATCGAGGCCGAGGCGCAGAACCCGCGCGGCGACCTGTTCTGGAGCGGAGGCTTCGGCACGCTGGGCGCTTACCGCCAGCACCTGCAGCCCTACCGCCCGGCCGACCTGGACAAGATCCCGGCGGAATTCCGCGGCCCGGACGACCTGTGGGTCGGCACCAACGTCCACGTCATGGTGATGATGGTCAACGAGCGCCAGCTCAAGGGCCTGCCCGCGCCGGCGACCTGGACGGACCTGATGCAGCCGCAGTGGAAGAACAAGTTCGCCATCACCGATCCGTCCAAGAGCGGCACGGCCTACATGCTGGTGTACGGCCTGTACAAGCAGTTCGGCCAGGAAGGCCTGGACAAGATCGCGGCCAACGCCGTGATCACGGCTTCGTCGGGCACCACCTACAAGGGCGTGGCGGCCGGCGAATACGCCGCGGGCCTGACGCTGGAATACGCCGCGCAGGAATACGTGGCCGGCGGCCAGAAAGAGATCAAGCTGGTGTATCCGTCCGAAGGCAGCTACCTGGCGCCGGAAGGCATGTTCATCATCAAGGGCGCGAAAAACGCGGACGCCGCCCGCGCCCTGTATGACGGCCTGCTGAGCAAGGAATCGCAGCAGGCCCAGCTGGTGAACAACTTCCGCCGCCCGACGCGCACGGACATCCCGGTGGCCAGCCTGACCACCCTGCCCGACCTCAAGAGCATCAAGATCTTCCCGATCGACCAGGATGCGGCGGCCAAGGAGTATGAAGCCGTGGTGGCCGCCTGGAATCAGGCCGTCTCGAAGGCGAAGTAAGCGCCCTCAGTTGCCGTCGACCATCCGGCCGGCGGCAAGGACCAGCTGGCGCCCGCAACGGGCCGCCAGCTGCGGATCGTGGGTCACCAGCACCAGCGTGGTGCCGTGCTCGCGGTGCAGGTCGAACATCAGGTCGATGACCGTCACGCCGGTGGCGGCGTCCAGGCTGCCGGTGGGCTCGTCGGCGAACAGCAGGTCGGGCCGCACCACGAAGGCGCGCGCCAGCGAGACGCGCTGCTGCTCGCCGCCGGACAGCGTGCGCGGGTAGTGATGCAGGCGCGCGCCCAGGCCGACGCGCTCCAGCATGGCCTGCGCCGCCTCGCGCGCGGCCTGCCCGGCCAGTTCCAGCGGCAGCATCACGTTCTCCAGCGCGGTCAGGTTGGGCAGCAGCTGGAACGACTGGAACACGAAGCCCACGTGGTTGGCGCGCAGGCGCGCGCGGCCGTCCTCGTCCAGGGAAAACAGGTCCTGCCCGGCCAGGCGCACGCTGCCGGCGCTGGGAACATCCAGCCCCGCCAGCAGTCCCAGCAAGGTGGACTTGCCCGAACCGGAGCTGCCGGTGATGGCCACCGCGCTGCCGGCCTCGACCGTAAAATCTATGCCTTCCAGGATAGACAGCGTGCCGCCGGCGTCGGCCACCCGCTTGCCCAGCCCTTTCACCTCGATCGAATTCTTGTTATCCATGCGCCTATTTTCCCGTCTGCTACTCGTATCCGTCCTGGCGACCGCCAGCGTGGCGCCCGCCCACGCTCAGACCGCCGCGCCGGCCCAGGGTTCCGCGCCCCGCACCGTGCTGATCCTGGGAGACAGCCTGTCGGCCGAATACGGCATCAAGCGCGGCACCGGCTGGGTGCCGCTGCTGTCGGCCCGCCTGTCCGAACAATACCCCAACTATCGCGTCGTCAACGCCAGCATCAGCGGCGACACCACCAGCGGCGGCGTGGCGCGCCTGCCGGCGCTGCTGCGCCAGCACGAGCCGGCCGTGGTGGTGCTGGAGCTGGGTTCGAACGACGCGCTGCGCGGCCTGTCGCTGTCCATGACCGAGCAGAACCTGCGCACCATGACGCAGGCGGCGCGCCAGGCCGACGCCCGCGTGCTGATCGTGGGCATGCAGATTCCGCCCAATTACGGGCGCGACTACACCCAGCGCTTCGCCCAGGTGTTCCCCACGGTGGCCAAAGACGAAAACGCCCGGCTCGTGCCCTTCCTGATGGAAGGTATTGCAACGAACCGGGCGATGTTCCAGGCCGACGGCATCCATCCCAACGAGGATGCCCAGGCCAGATTGCTGGACAACGTGTGGCCGACGCTGCGGCCCATGCTCGACTGAAGCGTCAGCCGGCGGCCTGCTGCTGGTCGCCGCGGATGACTTCGGCGGCGGCCGGCAGCACTTCGACCTTGTACTGCTCACGCAGCATGCGAATCATGGCTTCGCTCTCGGCCTGGCCCCAGGCGCCGGAGAGCTGCTGCGCGAGGCTGTCCTGGTCGGCCTTGTCGACCTTGCCGGCCTCGACCTTCTCCAGGCGCACCAGCGTGTAGTCGGCGCCCGACTGCACGCCGGCATAGCCCGGCAGCGTGCCCGCGGGCAGGCGCATGGCGGCTTCGAGGACCGGACGCGGCAGGCCCTTGGGGTCCTGGCGCGAGACGGTCTGCGGCGCCGAATAGCCTTCCGGCACGGTGGTGGCCGGGCTGGCCTTGTCGGCGGCCAGGGCGGCTTCGCCGGCCTGCTTGGCGGCGGCGGCGGCGCGCTCGTCGATCAGCCTGGCGCGGATCGAATCGCTGACCTTCTCCAGCGGCGGCACGTGGGCCGGCTGCACCGCGGCCACGCGCACGGCCAGCATGGTGTCGGGCGAGAGTTCGATCACGCCGGAGTTGTGCTTTTCGCGCAGCACGTCGGGCGAGAACAGCACCTGGCGCACGCGCGGGTTGTCCAGCAGCGCGGCGTCGGGGCTGTCGGCGGCCGAGCCCGGGCCGGCCTGGTCGGCGGGCAGCAGGCCCTCGCGGGTCACGCCGGAGGCGGTGCGCAGCTTCAGGCCGACGGCGTCGGCGGCCGGCTGCAGGCTGTCCTGCTGGTCGTAGACCTGCTTGTTCAGCTGGCTGGCCATTTCCGAGAAACGCACCGCGGCGATCTGCTTGCGCACTTCGCCGGTGATCTGGTCCTTGACCTCGGCCAGCGGCTTGATGGCGGCGGGCTGGATCTCGGTGACCTTGACGATGTGCAGGCCCGACGGGCTTTCGATCACGCCCGAGACCTGGTCCTTGGCCTGGCCGAACACGGCCTTCTCCAGCGGGCCGGACAGCATGCCCGGGGCCAGCCAGCCCAGGTCGCCGCCCTTGGCGGCCGAGCCGGCGTCCTGCGATTCCTTGGCGGCCAGATCGGCGAAGCGGGCCGGATCGGCGGCGGCCTGGCGGGCCAGGTCCTCGGCCTTGGCGCGGGCGGCCTTGCGGGCCTCTTCCGAGGCGCCGGGGGCCAGTTCGATCATGATGTGGCTGGCGCGGCGGCGCTCGGGCTTGCCGAAGCGGTTCTTGTTCTGTTCGTAATAGGCGGTCAGGTCTTCTTCCTTGACCTGCACGCCCTGGGTGGCGGCGGCCTCGTCCAGCACCAGGTACTGCACCTGGACCTGCTCGGGGATCTGCAGCTGCTGCTTGTTGGCGTCGTACCAGGACTGGATGTCGGCCGGCGTGACGTTGACCTGCGAGCGGAAGTCGGCGGCGGCGAAGCGGCGCAGCTGCACCGTGCGCTGCTGGGTCAGCGCGGTTTCCAGCGCGGCCACGACCTCGGCCGGCGCGCGGGCCGACTGGCCGACCGGTTCGAGCACGCGGGCCACGGCCAGGTCGCGGCGCAGGCCGGCTTCGAACGAGGTCGGCGACATGCCCTGCGCGGCCAGCACCTGGCGGTAGCGCTCGGGCGAGAAGCGGCCGTTGTCCTGGACTTCGGGAATCGCGGCGATGGTATTGCGCAGCGTTTCGTCCGACACCGAGAAGCGGTTGTCCATGGCGACGTTGGCCAGCAGGCGCTGGTTGATCAGCTGGTTCAGCAGGTTTTCGCGCAGCGCCGGCGTGTCGATCACGGCCGGGTCGAACTGCGTTCCCAGGCGCTGGCGCAGCTGTTCGAGCTGGTTGCGGTGCGCCTGGTCGAACTCGGCGCGCGAAACCGGTTGCCCGGCGACCGTGGCCAGTTCGGGCTCGGCCCGCATGAAACTCTCATAGCCTTGAATCCCGACCAGGAAAAAGGACGGCACGATCAGAAGCAGCAGGATGAACTGCATCCAGCGCCGATGGCTGCGAATAAATTCGAACATGGAATCCCTGTTGCCGCGCTCCGGGGTATCCACCCGGAGCCGCACGAAAACGCATAAAAAAGGGCGAACCCGATTCGCCCCATTCCCATACCGGTCACTACCGGGTCAGCGGGCGGATTTTAGCATTTCTCATTCGCCGGGTGAGCCGGGCGAAACCCGGCCCTCGCCCGCATGGATCGCATCCGCCGTCAACCCGGGGAATCACTATTTCCGCCGCCTGCGGCCCCTCGTATCGTGGCCGGGTCCTTCCACCCGCAAAGAGGTCGCCGCGATGCCGTTTTCAGCCCCCCGCCTGCCCGTTCTGCGCGCCTGCGTCGCGCTCGCCCTGCTCGGCGGCGCCCACGCGGCGCTGGCCGCCCCGGTCGCCGCCGTGCACGAAGCCGCTCAGGCGCAGCGCCAGGGCATGCTGGACACCATGCGCGACCTGGTCGGGATCGAATCCGGCAGCAAGGACGTCGAAGGCGTGGAGCGCATCGCCGAACTGATCCGCGACCGCCTCAAGGCCCTCGGCGGCAAAGCCGAGATCCTGCCGGCCACCGACGTGTTCCGGCTGGACGACACGCCCGAGAAGGTCGGCCCCATGGTGCATGCCGAATTCAAGGGCAAGGGCGACAGGAAGATCATGCTGATCGCCCACATGGACACCGTCTACCGCAACGGCATGCTGAAGGACCAGCCCTTTCGGATCGACGGCGACAAGGCCTACGGGCTGGGGATCGCCGACGACAAGCACGGCGTGGCCATGATCCTGCACACCATCGCCCTGCTGCAGAAGCTGGGTTTCGACGATTTCGGCACCCTGACCGTGCTGATCAACGGCGACGAGGAAATCAGCTCGCCCGGGGCGCGCAGCACCATCACCCGCCTGGGCGCCGAGCAGGACGCCGTGTTCTCGTTCGAGGGCGGCGGCGCCGAGCCCCGCCTGACGCTGGCCACCAGCGGCATCGGCGCGGCCTACCTCACGGTGCAGGGCAAGACCTCGCACGCCGGCTCGCGCCCCGAAGGCGGCGTCAACGCGCTCTACGAACTGGCGCACCAGGTGCTGCAGCTGGACGACCTGTCCAAGCCCGAGGCTGGGCTGAAGCTGAACTGGACCGTGGCCCAGGCCGGCACCAACCGCAACGTCATTCCGGGCCAGGCCACCGCCCAGGCCGACGCCCGCGCGCTGCGCGTCTCCGACTTCGACGCGCTGTCGCGCAGCCTGGAGGAAGGCATCAAGAACAAGCTGCTGCCCGATTCCAAGGTCAGCGTGAAATTCGAAATCCGCCGCCCGCCGCTGGAGGCCACGCCCGCCTCGCGCGCGCTGGCCCGCCACGGCGTGGAGATCTATAAGGAACTGGACCTGCCGCTGAAGGTGGTGGACCGCGCCAGCGGCGGCGGCACCGACGCGGCCTTCGCGGCGCTCAAGGCGCGCGGGCCGGTCATCGAGGGCATGGGCCTGTCCGGCTTCGGCGCGCATTCCAACGACGCCGAATACATCCGCATCGACAGCATCGTGCCGCGCCTGTACCTGGCCGCGCGCATGATCATGGACGTGTCGCAGGGCAAGGCGCCCATGAAGTAGGAGTATCCTTGCAATCCTGTCCCAAGAACCTGATTGCAACACCTCCATGAGCGCAACATTACCCGCCTGGCCCTATTCCCGCTACATCGCCCACCGCGGCGGCGGCCGGCTGGCCCCGGAGAACACGCTGGCCGCGATGCGCGTCGGCGCCGAACACGGCTTCACCATGTTCGAATACGACGTCAAGCTCAGCCGCGACAACGTGCTGGTGCTGATGCACGACGACAAGGTCGACCGCACCTCCAACGGCGCCGGCCCGGCCGCGGACAAGACCTACGCGGAACTGGCGCAACTGGACTTCGGCAGCTGGCATTCGGCCGCCTACGCCGGCGAGCCGCTGCCCACTTTCGCCGCCGTGGCCCGCTACACCCTGGCCAACGGCATCGCCAGCAATGTCGAAATCAAGCCCTGTCCCGGCCGCGAGGCCGAGACCGGCCGCGCCGTGGCGCTGGCCGTCCGCCAGTTGTGGCAGGACGCGCCCCCCCTGCCCCTGCTGTCCTCGTTCGCGGAAGCCGCGCTGGCGGCCGCGCGCGAGGCCGCGCCGGAAGTGCCGCGCGCGCTCCTGGTGGAAAAAGTCCCCGCCGACTGGCGCGAGCGCCTGGCCAAGTACGAATGCGTGGCGCTGAACATCAACCAGAAAGACGCCACCCGCGAACTGATCGACGCCGTGCACGCCGCCGGCTACCGCATCGCGGCCTGGACCGTCAACGACCCGGAACGCGCGCGCCTGCTGCTCGACTGGGGCATCGACGGCATTTTCACCGACGAGCTGGCCGCCATCCGGCCCGCCGCCTGAGGCACCGCGCCGTGTTCAGCTACCGCCACGCCTTCCACGCCGGCAACCATGCCGACGTGCTCAAGCACGCCATCCTGATCCACACGCTGGATTACTTCAACCGCAAGGACGCGCCCTACTGGGTGGTCGACACCCATGCCGGCGCCGGGCTCTACAGCCTGGACAGCGACTGGGCCGCCAAGACCTCGGAGTTCGCCGACGGCATCGGCCGCCTGTGGGAAGCGCCGGACCTGCCGCCCATCCTGGCCGACTACGTGGCCCGCATCCGCGCCTACAACACCAACGGCCGCCTCAAGCGCTATCCCGGCTCGCCGTGGCTGGCGCTGGACGCCATGCGCCCGTCGGACCGGCTGCGGCTGTTCGAGATGCATCCCACCGAAATCGACACGCTGGTCTCCAACCTGGAGCACCAGGGCCGCACCGCCCAGCGCCAGACCACGATCTACGGCGACGACGGCTTCGAGGGCGTGAAGGCGTTGCTGCCGCCGCCCACGCGCCGCGGCATGGTGCTGATCGACCCTTCGTACGAAGACAAGAACGACTACCGCCGCACGCTCATTACCGTCAAGGAATGCATCAAGCGCTTCGCCACCGGCACCATCGCCGTCTGGTATCCGCTGGTGCAGCGCCGCGAGGCCGGCGAGATGGCGCGCCACCTGGAAAACCTCAAGGTCAAGAGCTGGCTGCACGCCACGCTGACCGTCAAGAAAGCCGCCATCGACGGCTACGGCCTGCACGGCAGCGGCATGTTCCTGATCAATCCGCCCTGGACCCTGCACGACGCGCTCAAGCCCGCCATGCCTTACCTCGCGCGCACGCTGGGGCAGGACGAACGCGCCGGGTTCACGCTGCAGTTCCGGGAAAATCCCTTCCCCGCGCCGAAAAAACACTCGGACGAATAAGGCGATTCCCGTGTCGCAGGCGCTGCGGCGCGGGACGCCCGCCCTCAAACCACCTCGTCTTCCGTCGCTTCCGGCCGCAGCGCCTCGCGCGCCAGCGCCAGCTTGGCCGCGGCGTCGCGCAGCGCCGTGCGCAGGCCCTCTTCGATCACCGGGTGGTAGAACGGCATCTCCAGCATGCGCGCCACGGTCAATTCCTGCTGCACGGCCCAGGCCAGCAGGTGGCCGATGTGCTCGGCGCTGGGGCCCACCATCTCCGCGCCCAGGAAGCGGCCGGTTTCGATATCGGCGTACACGTGCAGCAGGCCGCGGTTCTTCAGCATGACGCGCGAGCGGCCCTGGTCGCCGAAATCCACCTCGCCGATCACGTAGGTGCCCGGGATCAGCCGCGCGTGGCCCTTGCCGGCCACCGCGATCTGCGGGTCCGAGAACACCACCGCCAGCGGCGCGCGGCGCAGGCCGGGACGGACGTCCGGATAGCGCGCCGCGTTCTCGCCGGCGATGCGGCCTTCGTCGGCCGCCTCGTGCAGGAGCGGCGCGTCGGCGTTGGCGTCGCCCGCGATGAAGATGGCGCTGTCGCCGGCCTGCATGGTTTCGCGGTCGAAGACCGGCACGCCCTGCGCGTTCAGCGCCAGCGAGGTGTGCTCCAGGCCCAGCCCGTCCAGGTTGGCGCGGCGGCCGGTGGCGACCAGGGCGTAGTCGAAGCGCTCGGTGCGCTCACTGTTGTCCAGCGCCACGTAGCGCACTTCGACCTCGTCGCCCACGCGGGTCGTCTCCAGCACGCGCGCGTCCGGGTCCAGGTAGAACTCGCCCTGGAAGATCTTGCGCGCCGCCTGGCGGACCTGCGGGTCGCTGATGCCGGCCAGGCTGCCGCTGACCCCGAAGACGCGCACGGTCACGCCCAGCCGGGCCAGGGCCTGGCCCAGCTCCAGGCCGATCACGCCGGGACCGAACACCGCCACGCGGCGCGGCAGGTCGTTCCACGCGAACACGTCGTCGTTGACCACCAGCCGGTCTCCCAGCGCGCGGAAAGGCGGAGGCACCGAGGGGCGCGAGCCGGTGGCGATGACGATGCTGGCGGCCTGCACCTCGGTGTGCTCGTCCACGTGCAGCACCGTATCCGACACGAAGCGGGCATAGCCGCGCAGCTTGTCCTCGGCGGGAATGTTCTCCACGCCTTCGAGCACGAAACCGACGAAGCGGTCGCGTTCGCGCTTGACGCGATCCATGACCGCCGCGCCGTCGACGCTGATCTTGCCGTTCACGCGCACGCCGAACGCATCCGTGTGGGCGGCGCTGTGGGCCGCTTCGGCCGCGGCGATCAGCAGCTTGGACGGCATGCAGCCCACGCGGGCGCAGGTGGTGCCATAGGGGCCGCCCTCGATCAGCAGCGCTCGCTTGCCCGCGGCTTTCGCCGCGCGGTAGGCGGCCAGGCCGGCGGTGCCGGCGCCGATGATGGCGATGTCGGTGTGCAGAGTCTTCATGTCTTGGGGTCTCCCTGTATGGCGTGGGGCAGGATTTGCAAGGCGTATTCCGCCTTGTTGCGCAGCCTGAGGACGAACGCCGTCCCGCGGCGCCCGGACGGGGCCGCACCAAGATGCGCAACGAGGGAAATTCGCGGAAGATGCCGGGCCGCGGCGGGCGGCCCGGCCGGCGGACCGAGACGTACGCCCCGGTCCCGGCAGGCGCTTAGCCGATGCGCGCCTTCAGTTCTTCCAGGCCGCCGACCAGCGAGCCGTTGATGAACACCTGGGGAGCGGTGCCCTTGCCCGAGACCGCGCCGATCACGCGGCCGCGGACCTTGTTGTCCAGCGGGATCTCGATCGCGGAGTAGCCCTTGGCGTCCAGCAGCGCCTTGGCTTCGATGCAGAACGGGCAGCCCGGCTTGGAGAACACCACGACCTGGTCCGGCTTCTTGGCCTTCGGGGCGAAATACGCCAGCATGGTGTCGGCGTCGGACACTTCGAACGGGTCGCCTTCCTTTTCCGGCTCGATGAACATCTTTTCGATCACGCCGTCCTTGACCAGCATCGAGTAGCGCCAGCTGCGCTTGCCGAAGCCGAGGTCGCTCTTGTCGACCAGCATGCCCATGCCTTCGGTGAACGCGCCGTTGCCGTCGGGCAGCAGCGTGATATTGGACGATTCCTGGTCCTTGGCCCATTCGTTCATGACGAAGGTGTCGTTGACCGACACGCACACGATGCTGTCCACGCCGGCTTCGAAGAAGGCGGGCGCCAGTTCGTTGTAGCGCGGCAGGTGCGTCGAGGAGCAGGTCGGCGTGAAGGCGCCGGGCAGCGAAAAGACCACAACGGTCTTATTCTTGAAGATATCGTCCGAAGTGACCTTCTTCCAGGTATTGTCTTCGCGGACGGGGAAAGTAACGTTGGGGACTCGTTGGCCTTCGCGGTTCTGCAGCATTCAATCTCTCCTTGGGGTAGCGGGGTCTTGTTCAACCACCATGGAAAGAATGATAAACGCCAGCTATTAATTAATCAAATTTAATAATTTTAATTAATTGATAGCCTAAGGCAATCGGCCCCGGGGCCGCCGGCCGGCAGGCGGGGACTTGCGCCGGCGGCCCCAAGGGAGATTACACGCGCGACGGCTCGTAGCCGGCATCGCGGATCGCGGCCTCGATCGCGGCGGCCTCGCCCGCGCCCGTCACGATGACGCGGTGCGACGGCAGATCCACGGTGACGGTCGCGCCCGGCGCGGCCTGGGTCACGGCGCCGGTGATGGTCTTGACGCAATGGCCGCAGGTCATGTCGGGCACTTGGAACTCGATGCTCATGTCTATCTCCAGAGGGATTCAAGGTTGGCGGACGCTGTTTTGTCCACCGCGAACACAGCTTAAACCTTCCAATTGTGTCAAGGTCAAGCGTAGAATGGGACGACACTACGGAGGTTGGCCATGAACATCGGCGAGGCGGCGAAAAGCTCCGGCATTTCCGCCAAGATGATCCGCTACTACGAAAGCATCGGCCTGATCGGCCCGGCCGTGCGCACCGACTCGGGCTACCGCGTCTACAGCGAGCACGACCTGCACACCCTGCGTTTCGTGCGCAGGGCGCGCGACCTGGGATTCTCGGTGGAACAGATGAACGAGCTGCTGGCGCTGTGGAAAGACCGCAGCCGCGCCAGCGCCGACGTCAAGCGCATTGCGCTCCAGCACGTGGACGAGCTGGAGCGCAAGGCCGAGGCGCTGCGCGAGATGGCCGCCACTCTCAAGCACCTGGCGCGCACCTGCCACGGCGACCAGCGGCCGGACTGCCCTATCCTGGAAGGCCTGGGCAGCGCGCACTAGCGCCCGCTTCAGGCCTGGACCGGCGCCTCGGCGGCGGCTGCCGCGGCCAGCTTGGCGGCCTGCGCGGCCTCGGCCTCGGCGGCGGCGCGGGCGGCGCGTTCGCGCGCGCGCTCCTTCACCGCATGCACGCCGTCGGCGTCCAGCGATTCGAACACCGCGATCGACTCCACGTGGCCGGTATGCGGGAACATATTGATCACGCCGGCGCTCTTGAGCACATAGCCGCCCTCGTGCACCAGGATGGCGGCGTCGCGCGCCAGCGTGGCCGGATTACAGGACACGTAGACAATGCGGCGCGGACGCTCCTGCGGCTCCAGCTGCGACAGGGCCTGCGACACGGCCTGCGCGCCCTCGCGCGGCGGGTCGATCAGCATGCGGTCGAAATAGCCCAGGCCGCGCAGCCAGTCCACGTCGACCTCGAACAGGTTCAGGGTCGCGAAGCTGGTGCTGCCGGCCAGGCCGTGGCGCGAGGCGGCCTCGAGCGCGCGGTCGGTCAGCGCCTTGCTGCCCTCGACGCCCACGGCTTCGCGCGCCTGCGTGGCCAGCGGCAGCGTGAAATTGCCCAGGCCGCAGAACAGGTCGGCCACGCGGTCGGTGGGCTGCACTTCCAGCAGCTGCAGCGCGCGCGACACCATGGCGCGGTTGATGGCGTGATTGACCTGGGTGAAGTCGGTGGGCCGGTACGGCATGCGCAGGCCGAACTCCGGCATGGCGTAGGCCAGCGCGTCGCCGTGCTCGCGCTCCAGCGGATGCACGGTGTCCGGCCCCTTGGCCTGCAGCCACCACTGCACGTTGTGCTTGGCGGCGAAGGCGCGCAGGATGGCGATGTCGCCGTCGGTCAGCGGCAGCAGATGGCGCAGCACCAGCGCGGTCACGCCCTCGCCCAGCGACACCTCGATCTGCGGCATGCGGTCCGGCGCCGACATCGAGGCGATCATGGCCCGCAGCGGCAGCAGCAGGTCGCTGACGTGGCGCGGCAGGACGTGGCATTCGCGCATGTCGGCCACGTAGCTGCTCTTGCGTTCGTGAAAGCCCACCAGCACCCCGCCCTTCTTCGGCACCACGCGCACCGACAGCCGCGCGCGGTAGCGATAGCCCCAGGTCGGGCCTTGCAGCGGCGGCAAAATGCGCGCCGGGCGCAGCTTGCCCACGTGCCAGAACGTGTCCTCCAGCGAGCGCTGCTTGATGGCCACCTGCGTGCTGGGTTCGAGATGCTGCATGGCGCAGCCGCCGCAGACGCCGAAATGCGGGCAGCGCGGGGCAACGCGCTGCGACGAGGGCCGCAGCACTTCCTCGACGCGCGCGATCTCGTACGAGGGCTTGCGCCGCACCGTGACGGTCGAGACCCGCTCGCCCGGCAAGGCGCCTTCCACGAATACGACCTTCCCGTCGCGGCGGGCGATACCCCTGGCTTCCAGGTCCAGGGATTCGATACTCAAAACGTCAGACATCTCACGCAGTCCAGAATTACACGCAACCCGGTATTGTAAAAGGACTGCGCCCGATCCCGGAAATGGCCCGAGGCCCGTCCGCCGCTCAGAAGGCGCGCGCCACCGAAAACACCGCGCCCAGCCGCCCTGAGGGGTGGCCGTACTTGGTGGGCAGCCAGTTGTCCCGGGTCGCGCCCACAGCGGCCAGGCCCAGCACCCAGCCCTTGAGGTCCTTGGTCACGCCGAGTTTGTAGTCGACGTAATGGCCGATGGCGTCGCCGTCCATGTCGGTCTGGTTCTTCAGCTTCTGGTAGCCGACGTGGCCCACCAGGCCCCAGCCGTCGCCCAGGTCGAAGTTGGCCGTGCCGTCCAGGTACCAGGTGCCCTTGCTGTCGGGCGTGCTGAAGAAATCGCTGGGCGTGTACGAGTACTTCAGGCTGTAGCTGCCGTAGGAGACGCCCAGGTACAGGTCGGTGTTGTTGTAATTGCCGCCCTTGGGCGAACTGGAGCCGGGATAGTAGTAATGCAGCACGCCGGCGTCGAGCGCGAAGCCGCCGCCGACGTCGCCCTTCCAGCCGCCATAGAAATCCATTTCCAGGTTGCCGTCGGTGAAGACGAAGTCGGAGACGTTGGAGTTCCAGTTGCCCAGGTAGAAGCCGGAGCTGTGGGTCAGGTCGAAGCCCAGCTGCACGGCCGGGCGGAAATCGGTTTGCGAGTAGCCGCGGAACCGGTAGTCGCTGACGATGGCGGCATTGCCGCTGAGCGCGAATCCGCCGCCCAGGTCGGTGGGTTCGGCCAGCGCGGGCGCGGCGAAACTGGCGGCAAGCACAAAGGGCAAGGCGGGCAGCGTCTTCTTCATGGTGCAAAGTCCTGGTCGGATTCGAGGAAGGCGGACGGCCTCGGGGCGCGTCCGCGCCGGCCAGCCAGGAGCGGCGGCCGGTTACCGACTCATCAAGCAATGTCCATGCCAGGCCGCGGATGCCGCAGGCGGCAGCCCCGAAGCGTCCGGAATCGCCCTTTCATGCACCAGCGGCGTGCAGCCCGCGCGCCGCCATGCTCCAAAACAGGGAGCCCCCGGCACGCGCAGGCGTGGCGGGGGCTGCGATCACCGGCCGGCCTTGCGGCCGGGGTGCGGGGTTCAGTTGGCGGCCGGGGCCGTTTCGGCGGGCGCCTTGCCCTTGCCGTGGCGCGCTTCCATCTTGGCGTGGCGCTCCTGCATGCGGGCCTGGCGCTCCTTGACCATCGCGGTGACCTGGCCGCGCTGGGTGTCGTTCAGGCTGTCCCAGACGGCCAGCCACTGGTCGCGCACCTGCTTGGCCTGCGCGCCGAAAGCGTCGCGCGACTTGTCGGACGCTTCGACGAGCGCGCGCGGGTCCAGCTTGCCGCTGTCGAGCTGCGCCTTGAGCAGGTCATGGCGCTTGCCGCCGGCCTCGCGGCGCGCCTCGTGCAGGCTGCGCTGGCTGTCCTGGGCGGTCTTGAACAGGGCCTGCTGTTTCTCGTCCAGCTTGAGTTCGGCGACCTGCGCCTTGGTCACGGGACCCAGGCCGGGAATCATCAGGCCGTCGCGCATGGCTTTGTGGAAGCCGCCGCCGCCGTGATGGCGCTGCTGCATGGCGGCGGGGCCGCCGTCGGCCGTGGGAGCAGCCATGACGACGCCGGCCGCGAGGCCGCCGGTAGCGACGACGAAAGCGAGAGCGGCCAGGTTGGAGCGGATAGCGAATCGGGACATGTGGGTCTCCTTGAGTGAAGAAAGCGAGACCATTGTGCGATTCGCCCGGTTTCAGCCGGATTTCGTGCGCGCAAGCGATGTTTCAGTCGATTGCGCGGGGCGTCCTTTGCGCGGGGCGTCCTTCACGCGGGTGTGTTGCGCTCAGTTGGCGTCCCAGGCCGCCATGTATTCCTTCCAGTGCGGCGCGTCGCTGGCGCCGAGGGTGTCGCGCACCAGCGCGATCTCGGCCTCGTAGGCGGCGCGGTCGAGTTCGCCGCGCAGGAAGCGGAAGCGGCAGTACACCAGCCAGGTGTTGACCACGTCGGTTTCGCAATAGGCGCGCACTTCGTCGGCGCGGCCCTGGCTCCAGGCTTCCCAGACCTTGCTGCCGTCCATGCCCAGCTTGCCGGGAAAGCCGCAGAGCTTGGCCAGCTCGTCCAGCGGCGCGTTGGCGCGGCCGTTGTACTTGGCCAGCAGGTCCATCAGGTCCAGGTGGCGGGAGTGGTAGCGCGAGATGTAGTTGTTGAACTTGAAATCGCGGTCTTCCTCGCCCATGTCCCAGTAGCGCGGCGCCGGCACGCCCTGGATCAGGCTGCGGTAGTGCAGCACCGGCAGGTCGAAACCCGAACCGTTCCAGCTCACGAGCTTGGGCGTGTAGCGTTCGATGGTCTTGAAGAAGCCCGCCAGCAAGGCGGCCTCGGGGTCGTCGGCCTGGCCCAGCGTCTTGACGCGAAAGCCCTGGTCGTCGCGGAACACGCAGCCCACCACCGCCACCTTGTGCAGGTGCAGCGGCAGGAAGTCGTGGCCCACCGCCTCGCGGCGCGCGGCCAGCGCGCGCTCGATCACTTCCTGGTCGGAAACCTCGGGCCCCCAGCCGTTGAGCTTGCGCAGCCCCTCGGCGTCGGGGATGGTTTCCAGGTCGAATACCAGGGTGGGCGTCATCGCGCGGGCAGGTATTGCATGGGGTCCACCGGCTGGCCCTGGCGGCGGATTTCGAAGTGCAGGCGCGGCGAGGTCGTGTCGCTCTGGCCGAGTTCGGCGATCTTGGCGCCGCGCTTGACCGTCTGGCCGGTCTTGACCAGCACCGAACGGTTGTGGGCATAGGCCGTGATGAAGCCGTTCTGGTGCTCCACGATGATGAGGTTGCCCAGGCCGCGCACGCCGTTGCCGCTGTACTTGACCAGGCCGTCGGCCGCGGCGATGACCGGATCGCCCAGCGCGCCGGCGATGTCGATGCCCTTGCTGCTGGCGTTGAAGCCCTGCACGATCTGGCCGTTGGCCGGCCAGCCCCAGTTGATGACGCCGGCGTCGGCGGCGCGCGTGGCGGGCTTGGTCTCGACCGGGGCCGGCGCCGGGGTCGGCGTGGTTTCGGGCGGCGGCGTGGTGGTTTCGGGCTGGTCCAGCGGACGCGGCTGCGTCTTGGTGCCGGTGATCGGCGCGGTCTGCGCGCCGCCGGTGGCGCTGCCCGACATCTTCAGCACCTGGCCGACGGAGATCTGGTTGGGGTCGCTGAGGTTGTTCCAGCGCTTGACGTTCTCGATGTCCACGTTGTTGGCGCGGGCGATCTTGTAAAGCGTGTCGCCCGGCTTGACCACATAGGTGCCGCCGGGCTGAGTGGCGGGCGCGGGCTGCCCGCCGGTCATGTCGACCACGGGCGCGCGAGTGCCTTTGGATGCGCAGCCAGCCAGGATGGCCAGGCTGAGCGCCCCCGCGATGAAGAGCGGGCGACGCAGGCGCGCCGACGGCGCGCCCAGAGTGATATCGGTCAGTTGCAACTGCCCGTTGAGCATACGTTTCTCCTGTTTGCTCAAGATTGTATTCCGGCCCGTAGCGGCACAAAGCGCACGGCCTCTAATTCTGTGCGTTTCCAGCTGGCCGCGCCCGTGCGTTCGATCAGAACCAGGCGCTGGTTGGCGCCCCCTTCCGGAGCGATCAGGCGGCCCCCCGGCGCCAGCTGCGAAAGCAGCGCTTGCGGGATGGCCAGGCCAGCGGCAGCCACAACGATAGCATCGAACGGCGCCACGCCGGGCAGGCCCAGCATGCCGTCGCCGTAGATGAGGCGTATCCTCGTCGTCAGCCGCAAGGCGCGCAGGTGTCCGCGCGCCAGTTCGTACAGTCCGCGGATGCGCTCGATGGTATGCACCTCGCGCACGAACTGCGCCAGCACCGCGGCCTGGTAGCCGCAGCCGGCGCCGACTTCCAGCACCCGCGTGGGCGCGCGGTCCTCGCAGACCGCGGCGATCATGCGCGCCACCACCCAGGGCTGTGAAATGGTTTGCGAATGGCCGATGGGCAGCGCCGCGTCTTCGTAGGCGCGGCTGGCCAGCGCCTCGTCGACGAACAGGTGGCGCGGCACCGCGCCCATCGCGTTGAGCACGCGCTCGTCGCTGATGCCTTGCGCGCGCAGGCGCTGCACCATGGCCTGGCGCAGGCGGTCGGAGTTCAGGCCCAGGTTGCCGCCGGAGGCCGGCGCCGGCGCCTGGGCCTGGCGCGGCAGCGTGGCCGCGGAAATCCGGGTATTGCTGTTGGCCGGCGTGACGCCGGGGCTGAGCCGGCCGGAGTCGTAGCGCGCCGGGCCGCTGCGGCCGGGCACGGGCTGCGACACGTCCGGCTGGCTTATGCGTTTGCGCATAGCGGCTCCGCCCAGTTACGGATCTCGTCGAGCTGGCTGTGCTGGGTCAGGTCCAGCCGCAGCGGCGTGACCGACACGGTGCCCTGCTCGACGGCATGGAAGTCCGTGCCCGGAGCCGCGTCGGCCGCCAGGCCCACGGGGCCGATCCAGTACACCGTGTCGCCGTAAGGCGTGGTGGTGCGCACCACCGGCTGCGATGGATGGCGCTTGCCCAGGCGCGTGACGGCGAAGCCGCGCATGTCTTCGTAGCGGCGGCTGGGAATGTTGACGTTGAGCAGCACCGGCGCGGCCAGCGGCTGGGCCAGATGGCGCTCGACCACCTGGCGCGCGGCGCGCGCGGCGTCTTCGATGTGGGCCCAGCCTTTTTCGGCCAGCGAGAAGGCGATGGCGGGAATGCCGAACAGATAGCCTTCGCTGGCCGCGGCCACGGTGCCCGAATAAAGCGTGTCGTCGCCCATGTTGGCGCCGTTGTTGATGCCCGAGACCACCAGGTCCGGGCGCGCGTCCATCAGGCCGGTGAGCGCCACGTGCACGCAGTCCGACGGCGTGCCGTTGACCGCGATGAAGCCGTTGGAGGCGGTGCGCACCGACAAGGGGCGGTTCAGCGTGAGGGAGTTGGAGGCGCCGCTGTGGTTGGTCTCGGGCGCGACGACGGTGAGGTCGCCCAGGCCTTGCAGCGCCGACACCAGCGCTTCGAGCCCGGGGGCGGAGTAACCATCATCGTTCGAAACCAGAATTCGCATTGTGCATCCGAAAGAAAACAAGACACGGTGGACGTGTCCGATTGTACCGTCCGCGGAGGCCATCCGGATGACGGGGTTGAGGTCCGGGCGGCGGCGCCCCGCTCGATAACCCGTAGCCGGGCGCGGCGCGCGGCGCGGTAGAATCCGCAGCCATTACGACATACCAACGGACTCCCCCTTTCCATGGCGATCACCGCAACCTCCTTCGCGTTCCATCTTGCGCTCATCCTGCTGGCCTACCTGATCGGCTCGGTGCCGTTCGCGGTGGTGGTCAGCAAGCTCATGGGCCTGCAGGACCCGCGCAGCTACGGCTCCAAGAACCCCGGCGCCACCAACGTGCTGCGCACCGGCAACAAGACCGCCGCCGCGCTGACCCTGCTGGGCGACGCCGCCAAGGGCTGGTTCGCGATCTGGCTGGCCGAAAAGCTCGCTCCCGGCATTCCCGTCGGGCCGCTGTCGGCGGTGGCGCTGGCCGCTTTCGTGGGCCACCTGTATCCGGTGTTCCTGGGCTTCAAGGGCGGCAAGGGCGTGGCCACCGCGCTGGGCGTGCTGGTGGCGATCCAGCCCTGGCTGGCGGTAGCCACGGCCGCGACCTGGCTGATCGTCGCCATCTTCTTCCGCTATTCCTCGCTGGCCTCGCTGGTGGCGGCGTTCTTCGCCCCCGTGTACTACGTGTTCGGCTCCGGCCTGGCCTGGCGCGCCCAGCCCGCCATGGGCGTGGCGCTGGTCATCATCGGCGTGCTGCTGTTCTACCGCCACCGCGCCAACATCACGCGCCTGGTGCAGGGCACGGAAAGCCGGATCGGCGGCGGCAAGAAGAAATAGGCGGCGGCGCGGCGCCCTGCCCGCTCAACCGATCTCCGCCAGGTCCCACCGGGGCCTGACCGTAAAGCTGTGCGGCGCGTCGGCATCCAGCACCGCCAGCCCGGCCTTGACCCGCTCGGCCGCCGCGAACGCGATCATCGCGCCGTTGTCGGTGCATAGCGCCAGCGGCGGGAAATAGGCGGTCGCCTTCAGCGGCTTGAGCGCGGCCGCCAGGCGGGCGCGCAGCAACTGGTTGGCGCCCACGCCGCCGGCCACCACCAGCCGCTTCAGGCCGGTCTGCTTGAGCGCGCGGACGGCCTTGGCCGCCAGCACCTCGACGATGGCGGCCTGCGTGGCCGCGGCGAGGTCGGCGCGGGTCTGTTCGTCCAGGCCGCCCGCCGCCTCGGCGGCCTTGACCCGGGTCAGGACGGCGGTTTTCAGGCCGCTGAAGCTGAAATCCAGGTCGCCGCTGTGCAGCATGGGGCGCGGCAGGTCGAAGCGCGCGGCGTCGCCGCTGGCGGCCAGCCGGGCCAGCGCGGGGCCGCCCGGATAGCCCAGGCCCATCAGCTTGGCGGATTTGTCGAAGGCCTCGCCGGCGGCGTCGTCCAGCGTTTCGCCCAGCAGTTCGTAGCGGCCCACGCCGTCGACCCGCATCAGCTGGGTATGACCGCCGGACACCAGCAGCGCCACGAACGGGAAGTCGGGCCGCGGGTCGGCCAGCATGGGCGACAGCAGGTGCCCTTCCAGGTGATGGATGCCGATGGCCGGCAGATGGCGCGCCCAGGCGAACGACTGCGCGACGCTGGCGCCCACCAGCAGGGCCCCGGCCAGGCCGGGGCCGGCGGTGTAGGCCACCGCGCCCACGTCGGACATCTGCAGGCCCGCTTCGTCCAGCACCTGGCGGGTCAGCGGGATGACGCGGCGGATGTGGTCGCGCGAGGCGAGTTCCGGCACCACGCCGCCGTATTCCTGGTGCATGGCGATCTGGGTGTGCAGCGCGTGGGCCAGCAGGCCGCGTTCCGTACAGACGGCCGCGACGCCGGTCTCGTCGCAGGAGCTTTCAAAGCCGAGAATAATCATGGCGGCAGAGTTTACAACTGATGCGAAAATAGCGGCCCGCAAGCCTGTTAAACATACTGGGGACTCGAATGCTGGAGAAGCTATTCAAGCTGCGTGAACACGGTACGAACGCCCGTACCGAGCTCGTGGCGGGCCTGACGACATTCCTGACGATGTCGTACATCATATTCGTCAATCCGGACATCCTGTCGTCGACGGGCATGGACCGCAACGCCGTGTTCGTGGCCACCTGCCTGGCCGCCGCGCTGGGCTCGCTGGTGATGGCGCTGATCGCCAACTGGCCCATCGGCATGGCCCCGGGCATGGGCCTGAACGCGTTCTTCGCCTTCACCGTGGTCAAGACCATGGGCTACACCTGGGAGCAGGCGCTGGGCGCGGTGTTCATCTCCGGCGTGATTTTCCTGTTCCTGACGATCTCCGGCATCCGGGTATGGCTGGTCAAGGGCATCCCGCATTCGCTGCGCAGCGCCATCGCCGCGGGCATCGGGCTGTTCCTGGCCATTATCGCGCTGTCGAACGCCGACATCGTGGTCGCGCATCCGGCGACCAAGGTCACGCTGGGCGACCTGACCAAGCCCGGCCCGCTGTTCGCGATCCTGGGCTTTTTCATCATCGCCGCGCTGGACGCGCTGCGCGTGCGCGGCGCCATCCTGATCGGCATCGTCGCCGTCACGCTGCTGTCGATGGCGCTGGGCTACAACGAATTCAAGGGCATCTTCGCCGCGCCGCCCAGCCTGGCGCCGACGCTGTTCAAGCTGGACATCCTGGGCGCCCTGCACAGCGGCTTCGTGCACGTGATCCTGGTGTTCGTGCTGGTCGAAGTGTTCGACGCCACCGGCACGCTGGTGGGCGTGGCCCGGCGCGCCGGCCTGATGCCCGAGAACAAGCCCAACCGCCTGGGCCGCGCGCTGTTCGCCGACAGCTCGGCCATCGTGGCCGGCTCGATGCTGGGCACCAGCAGCACCACGGCCTACGTGGAAAGCGCCTCCGGCGTGCAGGCGGGCGGACGCACCGGCCTGACCGCGCTGGTGGTGGCGCTGCTGTTTCTGGCCGCGCTCTTCATCTCGCCGCTGGCCGGCGCCGTGCCGGCCTACGCCACCGCGCCCGCCCTGCTGTACGTGGCCGGCCTGATGATGCGCGAGCTGATCGACATCGACTGGAACGACGTGTGCGAGGCCACGCCGGCCGCGCTGACCGCGCTGGTCATGCCGTTCACGTATTCGATCGCCAACGGCATCGCCTTCGGCTTCATCAGCTATGTGGTGCTCAAGACCGCCACCGGCCGGGTGCGCGACGTGCATCCCGCCACCTGGCTGGTCGCGGCCCTGTTCGTGATCCGCTACGCCTTCTATCCGGGCTAGCGGCACGCTGCGTCGATTGTCCCCGTCAATCGGGGACATAGATTGAATCCATACAACCCGCCAGCGCATAAGGTTGCTGGCGGCCGCGGTTGAAATCGCCGATACACTCCCCAAGTATCCTGTATATGGAGTCCACCTTGCGTTTCAACCGTCCCACCCCCTCCTGCAGGGCAGTCCGATGAGCAGCCTGGCCCGCATCCCGTTTTCAGTCCTCGACCTGGCCCCCATCGTGCAGGGCCGCGACGCCGCCGACGCCTTCCGCAACACGGTGGCGCTGGCGCAGCACGTCGAGCGCCTGGGCTACCGCCGCTTCTGGCTGGCCGAGCACCACAACATCAACGGCGTGGCCAGCAGCGCCACCGCGGTGCTGATCGGCCACGTGGCCGCGCATACCAGCACCCTGCGGGTGGGTTCGGGCGGCGTCATGCTGCCCAACCACGCGCCGCTGATCATCGCCGAACAGTTCGGCACGCTCGAAACCCTGTACCCGGGGCGTATCGACCTGGGCCTGGGGCGCGCGCCAGGCAGCGACGGCGCCACGCAGCACGCGCTGCGCCGCGGCCCGCGCAGCGGCCTGGAGTTCCCCTCGCTGGTCGAGGAACTGCGCGGCTTCCTGGCGCCTTCGCGGCCCGGCCAGCCGGTGCGCGCCATACCCGGCGAAGGCCTGGACATCCCCATCTGGCTGCTCGGCTCCAGCGATTTCAGCGCGCGGCTGGCGGCCGAACTGGGCCTGCCGTTCTCGTTCGCCGGGCATTTCTCGCCCGAGGGCATGGCGGCGATGCGCCTGTACCGCCACCTGTTCAAGCCATCGGCGACGCTGGCCCGCCCCTACGCCATGATAGGCGTGCCGGTGGTGGCCGCGGAAACCGACGAGCAGGCCCGCCGCCAGGCCACCACGCAGCAGCAGAAATTCCTGTCCCTGGTGCGCGGCAACCGGCTGCAGCTGCAGCCGCCCGTCGACAGCATGGACGGGCTGTGGAACGAATGGGAGCGTGAAGCGGTCAATCAAAGACTGGGCGCCGCCATCGTGGGCGGGCCGGAAACCGTGCGGCGCGAGCTGGAGGCGCTGGTGGCCGAAACCGAGGCCGACGAGGTCATGATCGTCTCGGATTTCTTCGATATCGCCGACCGCCTGCGCTCCTTCGAAATCGTCGCAGCCCTGAAGCAGGACGCCACGGCCTGAAGGCGTCCCCGACCGCGCCCGCTCCCGGCGCCAACCATTGCGACGCGACCGCCACCCGCTCTACTATGGCCAAAAGCGCATAGAACGCCGTAGCGTCGCCAACCCCGACACCGCTTTCGCCGTACACGCGGCAAGGATGCAAAATGAGTATTGTTGAACTCACCAAAGACAGCTTCCAGGATGCCATCACTCCCGACGGCACCCTGATCGTCGATTTCTGGGCGCCCTGGTGCGGCCCGTGCCGCGGCTTCGCCCCGGTCTTCGAGCAGGCCGCCACCGAGCACCCGGACGTCACGTTCGCCAAGGTCAATACCGACGTCGAACAGGAACTGGCCGGCGCGCTGGGCATCCGCTCGATCCCCACGCTGATGGTCTTCCGGGAGAAGGTGCTGCTGTTCTCGCAGCCCGGCGCCCTGTCCGGCGGCCAATTGAACGAACTGCTGGCCAAGATCAAGGAAGTGGACATGGAACAGGTCCACAAGGAAATCGCCGCCGCCCAGAACGGCTCGGACGCGTAATCGCGCGCTGACGTGATGGCGTAGGATGGGCATGGCGCGCGCGCACCTGGGCAAACACACCACCGCCCAGCGCGCGCAGCCCATCGGGCGGCGCGAGCCGCCATTTTCCGGCAAGCTTGTATCAGACCCATCTCATATATAGATGAGATAGATACTCAATACGATTCACGCACGTTCCCCACCCAGGAAATGTGCCGATGAATCCACCGATCACGGCCGGCGATCAGGTCCCCGGTCCAGCCCCCCTCCCCACCGATTCCGCCGCAGGCCCGCGGCGCACCCTGCCGGTCGAATTCCACGGCCGCGCGCTCGATTACTTCCGCGTCTGGATCGTGAACGTGCTGCTCACCGTCGTCACGCTGGGCGTCTGGTCCGCCTGGGCCAAGGTGCGCACGCGGCGCTGGTTCTACGGGCACACGCGCATCGACGGCCACAGCTTCGACTATCACGCGACAGGCCGGCAGATTCTTGTCGGCCGGATCATCGCGTTGGCGGTGCTCGTCGCCGCTTCCATAATCAGCCGGCTCTCGCCGGCCGGCAGCCTGGCCGTCACCATCGCCATCCTGTGCCTCCTGTCCTGGACGGTCAACGCGGGCCTGCGTTTCAGCGCGGCCATGATGTCCTGGAGGAACGTGCGTTTCGGCTTCCAGGGCAATTACATGCGCGCGGCTTGCGTCTTTCTGCTCATGCCCGCGATCGCGGTATTGACGCTCGGGCTGCTGACCCCGCTCGCCTCGCGCATGGCGGGGCGCTACGTGGCCGGCGGCTACCGCTACGGCAACGCCGCCTTCGCCAGCACCCCGCCGCTGGGCGCGCTGTACGGCGCGCTCTTCCTCAGCATCCTGGTGTTCTTCGTGATCATGATCCTGGGCCTGCTGCTGGCGGCCGCCGTCGCCGCGGCCGATGGCATCGACGTCTCGATGGAGACGCTGGCGCTCGACTGGTACGCCTTCCTGTACGCCCCCGAGGGCCGGCCTCCGGCCTATGATTCGGGCCTGCTCAAGCTGCTCATCGCGGCGCTGGGCCCCAGCTTCTACGCCGCGTTTTTCATCGCCGGGCTGTACTACGGCGCCTGCCTGCGCAACGAGCTGTTCAAGCGCCTGACCCTGACGGGCGGACACCGCATGCAGAGCCGGCTGTCGCCGCTGGTCCTGATCTGGATCGTGATTTCCGGCCTGGTGGCCGCCGTCGTCACGCTCGGGCTGGCCTACCCCTGGGCGCGCGTGCGCCACTACCGCTACCTGACACAAAGCCTGACCGTGCTGGCCGCGCCGGGACTGGACGACCTGGTCTCGCAGCAGCAGAACGCGCCAGGCAGCTTCGGCAGCGAATTCAGCGAGCTCGAAGGCTTTGGCAGCGCGGCCATGTTCTGATCCCGGTCCGGTGCGAGGACGTCTGTTCGAGTCCGGCGCCGCCGCGCACCGCCCGGCCACGCTCACGCGGCAAGCCGACGGTTCCCTGTTGCTGAACGATGGCGGTACGCCGCGGGTGCTGGCGCCCAGCGCGCTGCGCTGGTCCAGCCGCATCGCCGATACGGCGCGGCGCGCGACCTTGCCCGGCGGCGCCGTGTTCGAGACTTTCGACAACGACCGGGTCGACGCCCTGAGCCGCCGCGGACCCGGCCTCTTGCATCGCCTGGAACGCCTCGGCACGTTGCGGCTCACGCTGACAGCTGCGCTGGCCCTGCTGGCGGTGCTCATCGGACTGCGCTGGGCCGTGCCCTGGCTGGGCGACGCGGCATCGCGTTTCGTGCCGCGCGCGGCCGAGGCCCGCATCGGCGCCGCGTTGCTGGACACGCTGGACCGCCTCTCCTTTCAACACAGCGATCTGCCCATTGCCACGCGACAGGCCATCGAGGCCGAATTCAACGATCTGTCCGTCCATGCCAGCGCGCCGCCCGGCAGCCTCGGGCTGATTTTTCGGCGCGGCGGCAAGCTGGTGGGCGCCAATGCGCTCGCCTTGCCCGGCGGCCAGGTCGTGGTCACCGACGAGCTGGTTGCGCTGGCGCCCCGGCCCGCCGACCTGGCCGGCGTGCTCGCGCACGAGATCTCCCACGTCGAGTACCGGCACGGCATGCGCCGCCTGGGCCGCCTCGCGGGCCTGTCCGTCGTGCTCATGCTCATGACCGGGGATGGCGTTGGCGCCGTATACGACCTCGGCACGCTGGGCGCCGGCCTGCTCGACCTGGGCTATTCGCGCGGCTTCGAGCGTGAAGCCGACGCGCGCGGGGCCGCCCTGATGCGACGGGCCGGCAAGAATCCCGACACGCTGGCGCTCATGCTCGAGCGCCTGAGCGCGGCGTCGGGCGAGGGCCTGCCGGGCTGGCTGTCGAGCCATCCGCCCACGCAGGAACGGGTGGAGGCGATCCGCGCGCGCCGGTAGTCAGCGCGCCCCGGTCACTCCACCTCCCACCCTGCCCGCCCGCGCGTGATGTTGGCCACGGTCAGCGCCAGTTCATCGACCGCGCCGCGCGGCACGGAAAAGCGCAGCGTCACGCCGGCTTCGTTGAAATCCTCTTGCACGATGGCGGCGCCGGCCTGCGCCAGGCGGGATTTGAGCAGCGGCAGTTCGGCAAAGCCGCAGCTGCAGGAAACCGTGGCGAGGTCCACGATTTCGGTGCGCTGCCCCAGCCGCAGGCAGTTCGCCGCGCAGCCGCCATAGGCGCGCACCAGGCCGCCCGCGCCCAGCTTCACGCCTCCGAACCAGCGCACCACCAGCACGGCCACCCGGTCCATGTCCTGGCCTTCGATGGCCTGCAGTATGGGGCGGCCGGCGGTGCCGCCCGGCTCGCCGTCGTCGTTGAAGCGGTATTCCTGGCCGATGCGGTAGGCCCAGCAGTTGTGGGTCGCCTCGGGGTCGCTGTGTTCGGCGAAGAAGCGCATGGCCTCCTCCACCGTCGCCACCGGCGCCGCGTAGGCGGCGAAGCGGCTTTTCTTGATGTCTTCCTGGTAGGAACAGGGCGCGGTCAGCGTGTGCGTCATGCCCGGCATTGTAAGTGCAGCGCGACGCTAGCCGTGGCAGTCGGGCACTTCCTGGTCCAGATAGACGTCGAAGGCGACGTCGCGCGCCCATTTGGCGGTCATGGCGCGCCAGGCGCCGGCGCGCTCCCAGGCGCGCATTTCCTGCGCCAGCCAGCCCCGGCTGGCCGCGGCGTCGGCCGGCAGCAGCCAGACGCGTTCATGCCGCGCGCCGTCGGCGGCCAGCGTGGACGAAAACTTCTTCCATTCCGGAAAGCGCATCAGTGGCTCCCACACCGCGTCGTCCACCAGGCCGATGTCGCAGCTGCCTTCGCGCACCGCGACCAGGGCGTCGGACGGCACGCGATAGGTGCGCACCACCGCGCCCCAGCGCTGCGCCAGTTCGCGCGAGGCCGACGCGGCCTCGGCCATGCAGACGCTGCGTCCGCGCGCGTCGGCCGGCTGGCGCAGGCGGGTGTCGCTGCGGATCACGGCCTTGGGGCGATAGGCGTAGCCCGTGGGCTGCGCGGCGACCGGGCCCGGCTGGTCCGCGCCGCCCTCGGCCAAAGCGAGATCCACCTCGCCCGCCGCGAGCGCGGCCGCGGCGGCGGCCGGCAGCAGCTCGCGCAGCCGCACCGGCAGACCCAGGCTCTGCCCGAGCCGCTCGGCCATGGCGGCGTCCAGCCCGTCCGGCGTGCGGATCTTGGCGCCGGCCGCGGGCGGCGGCGCCAGGTACGGCACGCCCACCACCAGCTCGCCGCGCGCGCGCGCCGCGGCGAAGGCTTCGGGCTGCGCCTGCGCCGCGCCCGACAGCGCCAGGCAGGCGCCGAGCGCGAGCAGCCTCAGACGGGCGGACAGGTTGCGGGTCGCCATGTCGTTCACACGTACTGGTAGCGCAGCAGGCGGTGCTTGAGGTTTTCGAGCACGAACTGGTCGATCAGCGCCGCCAGCACCGCGATGACCAGGATATTGGTCATGACGCCGGTCATGTCGGCGATCTCGCCCGAATAGGCCAGTGAGCGGCCCAGGCCCTTGCCGAAACCGATCAGCATCTCGGCCGAGATCAGCGCGCGCCAGGCGTTGCCGAAAGCCAGCTGCGCGCCGGTGATGAGCTCGGGCATCACGGCCGACAGGTAGACGCGCTTGACCAAACCCCAGGGCGTGGCGCCCATGACGCGTGCGGCCGAGACGTGCACGCGCTGCACCGATTCGGTGGCGTTCATCACGCTGAGCGCGGCCGGGAAGAAGGCCGACAGCGCCACCACCACGATGATGGGCGTGTTGCCGAAGCCCATCACGATCAGGAACAGCGGCACCCACGCGATCGACGGGATCGATTGCAGGATGACGATGGCGCTGCGCAGCACTTCGCGGAAGAAGAACAGCACGGCCGCCACCAGCCCGAAGCCGATGCCGGCGGCCAGCGCCAGGCCGTAGCCCGCGCCCAGCCGTCCCAACGTGCCCAGCAGGCTCTGGTGGAAGGACTGCTTGCCCAAGTCCTCGAACAGGCGCTCGACGACGGTGGGCACGCCCGGCATCAGGAAGTCCGGCAGCGCCAGCGAAGCCAGCTGCCACAGGGCCAGGATGAACAATACGCCCAGCACGCCCGCCAGATGCTTGCGGGCGCCGGTGACTCGGGTGGATGCGCTCAAAGCTTGCGAGCCTCTTGCCAGGACAGGTCGACGATGCTGGAGACGTCGTACGGCTTGCCGTCACGCGTCTTCAAGGAACCCTGGGCCTGCAGGATGTCGGCGATCTCCTGCATGCGGCGCGTGTCCTTCTCGGTCAGCTTGGGCGTGAACACCTGCGTGCCGATGGCTTCGGCGATCACCGTCTCGCGCGGCAGCTCGCCGCGGGTCAGGGTCTTGAGCGTGGGCTCGGCGATGAAGTAGGAGGCGATCAGCTTGGAGGCCTGGGCCGGCTGCTTCTGCAGCAGCTCGATGGCCTGGTTCTGCGCGTCCAGCGCCTTCCAGACGTCGTCCTTGCGCTTGGCCAGGGTTTCGCCGGAGGTGATCACGACCATGCACGGAAACGGCCAGGCCTGGCCGACTTCATAGATCTGCTTGACCGGGGCCACCAGCTGCGCGATGCGGTCGTAGGGCTCGAACAGGAAGGCCGCGTCCACGCGCTTGCCCACCAGCGACTGCACCGCCACGGCCGGGCTCACGCCCATGATGTTGACGTCGTCGGCGGCCAGGTTGCCCTGCTTGAGCACCACGCCCTTGAGCACCACGTCGGCCGTGCTGCCTTCGGCCTGCGAGGCCAGGGTCTTGCCCTTGAGGCCGGCGATGTCCTCGATGCCGGTATCGTCGCGCACGATCAGCGAGTGGTAGCCCTGCTGCGCGCCGCCCACGACCTTCAGGTCGGCGCCCTTGGAGGCCCAGGCCACGGCGTTGGTGAAGCCCAGCACGCCGATGTCGAGCTGGCCGCCGACGATGGCCTTGATGAGGTCGGTGCCCGACTTGAATTCGATCAGTTCGGAATCCAGGCCGGCCTTCTGATAGTAGCCGCCTTCCTGGGCGACGATGGCCTGCGCATCGTCCATGACGCGCAGATAGCCCACGCGGAATTTTTCGGCGGCCATCGCGGGGGCCGCTGCCAGCAGCGCCGCGGCCAGCGGCAGGGACAGCCATTGCTTGAATTTCATGAGGGAGCTCCAGAGGAATCGGAAACGGCGGCGCTTGCGCGCGGCGCCGCGCCGTCAGGCGGCCAGGGCCAGGTCGGCGTGCGCGTCGGACCCGTCCACGGCGATGCCGAGCAGGCGCAGGATCTCGCGCTTTTCGGCGGCCAGGCCGGACAGGTCGTGGGTCTTTTCGTGGTGCGCCAGGTTGAACTCGCGCAGCACCCGCGCCGGGCGCGGGCTGAACACGATGATGCGGTCGGCCAGGAACAGGGCTTCGTCCACGTCGTGGGTGACGAGCAGCACGGTGGGCTTTTCCTGGGCGATCAGCTGGCGCAGCACGTCCTGCAGGCTCAGGCGGGTCAGCGCGTCCAGCGCGCCGAAGGGCTCGTCCATGAGCAGGGTCTGCGGCTGCGCGATGAAGGCGCGGGCCAGCGCGGCGCGCTGGCGCATGCCGCCGGACACCTGGTGCGGGTAGTAGTCCTCGAAGCCGGCCAGGCTGACGCGGGCCAGCCACTGGCGCGCGGCCTCGCGGGCGCGGGCCTTGGGCGTGTTCTGGAACTCCAGCGCCAGGGCCACGTTGTCCAGCAGCGTCAGCCAGGGATAGAGCGCGTGCTCCTGGAACACCAGGGTGCGGCTGGGATGCGGGCCGGCGACGGCCTGGCCGTCGGCCAGCACGCTGCCCGCCGTGGGCTTTTCCAGGCCCGCCGCCAGGTGCAGCAGGGTCGACTTGCCGCAGCCCGACGGGCCGACCAGGGCGACCAGTTCTCCGGTCTTGATTTCGCTGGCGAAGCCGTCCACCACCGGCAGGTCGCCGAAATGCTTGTGGACTTGGTCGAAGGTGAGATTCATGGAACGAGCCGTGGCGGATGGAAAACGAGGCTCCAATCTAACAATTCGTTATATGAATCCAAACGATCAATATCGAATGTCTTAACTGCTTCCGGTAATAAAGCCGGGCCGGCAATACCGGAATCGAATCGCTGCCACATAAAACGATATTGGACGCTGCGGCCCACGCTCATTAAGGTGGTCCGCATACATAACGGGGCCCACCCCGATCGGAGACATATGGAGCCGGACCATACCGACGCCGCGCGTCCGCGCGGCGCCCTTTCGCATCTGAAGGTACTGGACCTGACGCGCGTGCTGGCCGGCCCCTGGGCCACGCAGACGCTGGCCGACATGGGGGCCGAGGTCATCAAAGTGGAGCGCCCCGGAGAAGGCGACGACACGCGCGGCTGGGGTCCGCCCTTCCTGGTGGACGCCGACGGCGCCGAAACCCGGGATTCCTCGTACTTCCTGAGCGCCAACCGCGGCAAGCGTTCCATCACGGTGGACCTGGCCAAGCCCGAGGGCCAGGCGCTGATCGTGGCGCTGGCGCGGGATTCGGACGTGCTGGTGGAAAACTACAAGGTCGGCACCCTGGCGCGCTACGGGCTGGACTACGACAGCCTGCGGGCGGTGAACCCGCGCCTGATCTATTGTTCGATCACCGGCTTCGGGCAGGACGGGCCGTACGCGCCGCTGCCCGGCTACGACTTCGTGTTCCAGGGCATGGGCGGGCTGATGAGCATCACCGGCGACCCCGCGGGCGAACCGATGAAGTCGGGCATCGCCATCACGGACCTCCTGACCGGCGTCTACACCAGCACCGCCATCCTGGCCGCCGTCGAACACCGCCATGTCAGCGGCGCGGGCCAGCACATCGACATGTCGCTGCTGGATTGCGTGGTCACCATCTCCTCGTACCAGGCCATCAATTACTTCCTGTCCGGCCGGGTGCCGCAGCGCATGGGCAACGCCCATTCCAACATGGTTCCCTACCAGGTGTTCGCCTGCAAGCAAGGCGAGGTCATCGTCGCGGTGGGCAACGACGCCCAGTTCCGCGCCTTCTGCGGCGCCATCGGCCGCGCCGAGCTGGCGGCCGACGAGCGCTACGCCACGGCCGGCGCGCGCAACCGCCACCGCGCCACGCTGATTCCGCCCATCGCGCAGGCCATGCTGGCGCGCACCATGGCCGAATGGGTCGAAACGCTGCAGGCGGTCAACGTGCCCTGCGGCCCCATCTACGACATGGAGCAGGTGTTCCAGGACCCGCACGTGCGCCACCGGGGCATGCAACTGTCGCTGCCGCACGGCGCCGGCGTGGAGACGCCTTCCGTGGCCAACCCCATCCGCCTGAGCGACACGCCGCTGCGCTACGAGCGCGGCGCGCCGACGCTGGGCGAGCACACCGACGCCGTGCTGCGCGAACGCCTGGGCCTCAGCCAGGCGCGCATCGCCGAGCTGCGGGCCAAAGGCATCGTCTGACCACCCCGACCGCCGTCGCGACGGCCATGCCCCCCTCAGGAGACACCACCATGCGCATTCTCTCCGCTGCGGCCTGCGCCGCGCTGGCCCTGTCAATCCTGGCGCCCGCGTCCGCGCGCGCCCAGGACGCGCCGGTCCGCTTCGTCGTGCCCTACCCGCCCGGCGGCGCCGCCGACCAGATCGCCCGGCTGGTGGCGCAGGCCGTCGGCAAGGACGGCGAGGCCCCCATCATCGTCGAGAACAGGCCGGGCGCGGCGGGCATGATCGCCGCCGACCACGTGGCCCGCGCCAAGCCCGACGGCAAGACCTATTTCGTCGGCTCCAACGCGCCCCTGGTGGTGAACCAGGCCTTGTACGCCAAGATGAACTACGACCCGGCCAAGGACTTCGTGCCGGTCTCCGGCATGGCCAAATCGCCGCTGCTGCTGGTGGTGCGCCCGGACCTGCCGGCGCAGGACGTCAAGTCGCTGGTGGCGCTGGGCCGGCAGGCCCCGGGCAAGCTCACCATGGGCTCGGCCGGCACCGGCAACATCACCTACCTGGCCGGCGAATATGCCGTCAGCAAGCTGGGATTCAAGGTCACGCACGTGCCCTACCAGGGCAGCGCGCCGGCCATCGTCGGCCTGATGGGCGGCAGCACCGACATGATGTTCGACGCCTTACCCTCCAGCATGACGCAGGCGCAGGCCGGCAAGATCCGCCCCTTCGCCGTGCTGGACGACAAGCGCTTCGCCGGCCTGCCCGAGGTGCCCACGGCCGCCGAGCTGGGCTATTCCGGCATCGAGGCCAGCGCGTGGTTCGGGCTGGTGGCGCCGGCCGGCACGCCGCCGGCCATCGTCGAACGCATGAACCGGGGCGTGAACCAGGCGCTGGCGCAGCCCGAGCTGCAGCGCAAGCTGACCGGCATCGGCGCGGTGCCCATGCCCGGCGGCCCGGCCGTGTTCGCGGCCTTCGTGCAGGCCGAGAGAGACCGCTGGCTGCCGGTGGCCCGCGACCTCGGCCTCAAGGCGCAGTAAGCAGACACGAGGAAACCACGGCATGATCACCGTGGATTCCAACAACAAACCAAGGAGCACCGATGACTTTGAAGATCACCCGCCACGGCGCCACCGCCGTGCTGACCATGGACCGTCCCGACCAGCGCAACGCGCTCAGCACGGACATGCGCGAGGCGTTCTCGCGCGCGCTGCCCGAATTGCGCGACGACGACGGCGTGAAGGCCGTGGTGCTGACCGGCGCAGGCGGGCATTTCTGCGCCGGCGGCGACATCAAGGCCATGACCGAGGCGCATGCGCAGGGACTGGACGCGTTCGAAGGACGCGAGCGCATCCGCAAGATCCACCGCTGGTACGACACGCTGGTAGACCTGGAGAAGCCCGTGATCAGCGCGGTCGATGGCGCGGCCTTCGGCGCCGGCCTGTCGCTGGCGCTGTGCGCCGACTATGCCATCGCCAGCCGCCGGGCCACGTTCTGCGCGGTGTTCGCCCGCATCGGCTTCGTGCCCGACATGCTGGGCATGTACCTGTTGCCGCGCGCCGTGGGCCTGGCGCGCGCCAAGGAACTGGTGTTCACCGCCAGGGTGTGCGCGGCCGACGAAGCGCTGCGGCTCGGCCTGGTGCAGGCCGTGTGCGACGGCGATCCGCTGGAGCAGGCCCTGATCATGGCCGAGCGCTTCCACGCCGCGCCGACGCAGGCGCTGGGCCTGGCCAAGACCATCATGAACCGCAGCTACGAGTCCACCCGCGAGGACGTCTACGCGCAGGAAGCGATGGCCCAGGCGATCTGCCGCGACAGCGCCTACCACCGCGAAGCCGCGCGCCGCTTCGTCGAGAAACAGCCGCTTGCCTACAAATGGGATTGAACGGCTTGCGGGCCGCCGACGGCGGCCCGGGCCCGGCCTCAGGCGTCGATGCCGCGCGAGGTCAGGTACTCGTCGTAGGTGCCGCGGTAGTCGACGATCTCGCCGGACGGCAGGATCTCGATCACGCGCGTGGCCAGGCCGGACACGAATTCGCGGTCGTGCGACACGAACACCAGCGTGCCCTGGTATTTCTCCAGCGCGAACTGCAGTGATTCGATCGATTCCATGTCCAGGTGGTTGGTGGGCTCGTCGAGCAGCATGACGTTGTGCCGGCCCAGCATCAGGCGGCCGAAGGTCATGCGGTTCTTTTCGCCGCCGGACAGCACCTTGGGCGCCTTGGGCAGGTCGTCGGCCGAGAACAGCAGGCGGCCCAGCACCGAGCGGATCGACTGGTCGTCGTCGCCGGGCTGGCGGTGTTCGCCCATCCAGTCCAGCAGGTTGATGTCGGTCTGCTGGAACTGGTCGGAGACGTCCTGGGCCATATAGCCCAGGTCGGCGTTTTCCGACCACTTCACGGTGCCGGCGTCCGGCGCCAGGTCATTGGCCAGCAGGCGCAGCAGCGTGGTCTTGCCCACGCCGTTGGCGCCGATGATGGCGATCTTCTCGCCCGCCTCGACCATGGCCGAGAAGTTCTTGATGACCGGCGCGTCGTAGGCCTTGGACAGGTTCTCGACGTTGACCGCCTGGCGGTGCATGACCTTGTTCTGCTCGAAGCGGATGTACGGGTTCTGGCGCGACGAGGGCTTGACTTCGACCTGCTCCGACTTGATGCGGTCGATCTGCTTCAGGCGCGAGGTGGCCTGGCGCGACTTGGACTTGTTGGCGGCGAAACGGCGCACGAAGTCCTGCAGTTCGGCGACGCGCTCCTTGGCCTTGGCGTTGTTGGCCACCAGGCGCTCGCGGGCCTGGGTCGAGGCCAGCATGTAGTCGTCGTAGTTGCCCGGGTAGATGCGGATCTCGCCATAGTCCACGTCGGCCATGTGCGTGCACACCTGGTTCAGGAAGTGGCGGTCGTGGCTGATGATGATCATGGTGCTCTGGTAGCTGTTGAGCACGTTTTCCAGCCAGCGGATGGTGTTGATGTCCAGGTTGTTGGTGGGTTCGTCCAGCAGCAGCACGTCCGGGTTGGAGAACAGCGCCTGCGCCAGCAGCACGCGCAGCTTCCAGCCCGGCGCCACTTCACGCATGGGCAGGTTGTGCTGGTCCACGGCGATTTCCAGGCCCAGCAGCAGCTCGCCGGCGCGGGCCTCGGCGGTGTAGCCGTCGTACTCGGCGAACTTGGCCTCCAGCTCGGCGGCGCGCATGTAGTCGTCCTCGGAGGCCTCCGGGTTGGCGTAGATGGCGTCGCGCTCGGACATGGCGGCCCACATCTCGGTGTGGCCCATCATCACCACGTCCAGCACGCGCTGGTCTTCGAAGGCGAACTGGTCCTGGCGCAGCTTGCCCAGGCGCACGCCCGGCTCCAGCGAGACGTTGCCGGCCGAGGGCTCCAGATCGCCGCCGATGATCTTCATGAATGTCGACTTGCCGGACCCATTGGCTCCGATCAACCCGTAGCGGTTGCCTTCTCCGAACTTGACGCTGACGTTCTCGAAAAGGGGCTTGGGACCGAACTGGATGGTGAGATTGGCAGTGGATATCACGGTGTGGGTAGGGGGTATGAGGTGCTGCGGGCGCCAGAGGACGCGCGCGGGAAACCTGACATTGTAGCAAGCCGGTCTTTCCCGCGCCCCCTTCCCCCTTTCCCGTTACCGGCTCACGTCGATCACATACCTGCCCCGGTTGTTGCCCGCCATCATCCGGGCGGCCAGCTGCGGCACCTCGCTCAGGCCGGCCGTCATGGCGATGTCGGCGAACGGCATGTCCGCATAGACCCGGCCCAGCCGCTCCCAGGCCTGGCGGCGCCTGGCCGGCGGGCACATCACCGAATCCACGCCCAGCAGGCGCACGCCGCGCAGGATGAACGGCATGACGGTGCCCGGCAGGTCGGCCCCGCCGGCCAGCCCGCAGGCCGCAACCGCGCCCCCGTACTCGGTCGCCGCCAGCGTCCTGGCCAGCACCTTGGAGCCCACCGTGTCGACTGCGCCGGCCCAGCGCTGCTTCTCCAGCGGCCGGGGCATCTCCGCCCATTCCGGCCCCGAAACGATTTCGGACGCGCCCAGCGACTTCAGGTACGGATGCACGGCCTCGCGTCCCGGCTGCACCAGCGCGGCGACCCGCCAGCCCAGGCCCGCCAGCAGCGCCACGGCCACGCTGCCCACGCCGCCGGACGCGCCGGTCACCAGCACCGGGCCGGCCGCCGGCGTCAGGCCGGCGGCCTCCAGCTCCATCACGCACAGCATCGCGGTAAGGCCGGCCGTGCCGATCGCCATGGCCTTGAAGCTGTCCAGCCCCGGGGCCAGCGGCACCAGCCATTCCGACCTGACCCGCTGCACCTGCGCGTAGCCGCCCCAGTAGCGCTCGCCCACGCTCCAGCCGGTCAGCACCACCGGCGCGCCGGGCGGATAGTCCGGCGCGGCGGATTCCAGCACGGTGCCGGCCAGGTCGATGCCGGGCACCATGGGATAGTCGCGCACGATCCCACCCTTGCCCGTGACCGCCATCGCGTCCTTGTAGTTCAGGCTGGAATATTCGACCTTGACCGTCACGTCGCCGGCGGGCAGCTCGGCCAGGCTCAAATCCTGCAGGCTGCACGAGGTACGGCCGTCGTCCTGCGTCAGCAGCAGGGCCTTGAATGGATCGTCATGCTTCATGCGGTTTTCCTCTGTGGTTGATGGTTGCTAATCGACCCGGCTGCCCGACAGCTGCACCAGCTCGCCCCAGGTGCCGTACTCGCGGCGCAGCAGCTGGGTGAAATCCTCGGGCGTGTCGGTGCGCGCGAAGGCGCCGATGGATTTGAGCGACTGGGCCAGCGCCGGCGTGGCGACGGCCTCGCGCAGTTCCTGGTTCATGCGCTGCACGATGGGCCGCGGCGTGCCCTTGGGAAACAGCATGCCCAGCCAGGGATTGGCCTGGAAATCGGGGTAGCCGGCTTCGGCGAAGGTGGGCGTGTCCGGCAGCATCGGCAGGCGCTGGCTGGAACCCACGGCCAGGGCTTTCAGGCGCCCGGACTGGATATGCGGCAGGGTCACCGCCACCGTGTCCAGGCCGATGGCGACGTTGCCGGCGATCATGTCGGTCATCGCCTTGGCGCTGCCCTGGTACGGAATGTGGGTCAGCTGCAATTGCGCCTGGCGCTCCAGCATCACCATGCCCAGGTGCGACAGCGTGCCGTTGCCCGAGGACGAGAAATTCAGCGCGCCGGGATGGCGCTGGGCGTAGCCGCGCAGCCCCGCCACGTCGCTGAACGGCTGCGAGGCGTTGGCCACCAGCACCATCGGCAGGTCGGCCACCAGGCTGACCGGCGCGAAGTCCCGCAGCGTGTCGTAGCCCGTGGATTTGTACAGATGCGGATTGGTCACCAGCGAGGCGGTGGCCGACAGCATCATGGTGTAGCCATCCGGCGCGGCCTTGGCCAGCGCGGCCAGCGCGATACTGCCGCCCTGCCCCGGCCGGTTCTCGACGATTACCGGCTGGTTCAGTTTTGCCGACAGGCGTTCGGCCAGCAGCCGCGCCACGGCGTCCGTGGCCTGCCCGGGCGGAAAACCCACCAGCAGCTTGACCGGCTTGGCCGGCCATTGGTCGGCGGCCTGGGCCGGCGCCGCGGCGGCCAGGCCGGCCGCCACCATCCATCCTGCTATCCATGCGCGCATTGTCGTCTCCTCCTGATGGCGCCCGGAGCCTGTCGGTAGCGGCCCCGTGGCGATGGAACCCGCGTCAGATCACGCCACGCTCGCGCAACTGCGCCTGCTGTCCGGCGTCGATGCCCAGCGCGCCCAGTACCTCGGCGTTGTGCTGCCCCAGGCTGGGCCCGGCGTGGTGGACCGCGCCCGGCGTGTCGGAAAAGCGCGGCACCACGCTCTGCATGCGCACCGGCCCGAGCTCCTCGTCCTCGACCGCGACGATGCCCTGGCGCGCCGCGATGTGCGGGTCGCTGAAAATGTCCGCGATGTCGTAGATGGGGCTGAAGCCCACCGCGTTGGCGTCCAGCAGCGCGCCCAGCTCTTCGAGCGTGTGGCGCGCGATGGCGGCCGACACCAGGGCGTCGAGCGACTCGCGGTTGCGCACCCGGTCCGGATTGGTGCGATAGCGCGGGTCCTCGGCCACGCCGGTCAGCGCCAGCGCCACGCACAGCCGTTCGAATATGCGCTGGGTCGATGCGGCGATCGAAGCCCAGTGGCCGTCGCGGGTGCGGTAGACGTTGCCGGGCGCCGCGTACTGGCTGCTGTTGCCCAGCCGCCCGCGCACGATGCCGAGCTGGTCGTATTCGATGGGCAGGAAATCCATGACCCGGAACATGGACTCCATCAGCGAACAGTCGATTTCCTGGCCCTGTCCGCGTGGCGCGGTCTTCTCGCGGTACAGGGCCGAGACGATGCCGAGCGCGCCGAACAGGCCGGCCACCGCGTCGGCGATGGGAAAACCCATGTGCAGGGGCCGCCCGTCGGCTTCGCCGCAGATGTTGGTCAGGCCGCTCATGGCCTCGAACACGCGCGCGAACCCGGGCTTGTTGCGGTACGGGCCGGTCTGGCCGAAGCCGGTGACGCGCAGTATGGTCAGCGCCGGGTTGTGGCCGTGCAGCCATTCGCGGCTCATGCCCCAGCCGTCCAGGGTGCCGGGGCGGAAATTCTCCACCAGCACGTCGAAGTCCGGCAGCAGGCGGGCCACGATGTCGCGGCCCTCGGGCGTGCGCAGGTCGACCGAAATGCCTTTCTTGTTGCGGTTGGCGACCTTCCACCACAGCGGCACCCCGTTCTTGTGCGGGGCCAGCGCGCGCAAGGGATCGCCCGGCCCGGGGATCTCGACCTTCAGCACGTCCGCGCCCAGGTCGGCCAGCAGCGTCGCGGCCCAGGGGCCGGCCACCACGGTCGACAGATCCAGAATACGCACACCTTTCAACGGACCTGCACTTTCCTCGAAACTCATCTGCTGACTCCTGGGCGCGGCCTGCCGCGCGGCGTTTGCAAGGGGGTGAGGAAATTCTGTGCTGAAATCGCTCCATCAGGAACGGGCAATTTCGATAAACCAGTTATCTCGAAATCAGATGGGACGCGGCCATGGATCTGAAGAACCTGCGCATGTTCACGCGCATCGCCGAAGCCGGCAGCCTGACGCGGGCGGCCGCCGCGCTGGGCATCGCGCAATCGGCCCTGAGCCGCCAGTTGTCGGAGCTGGAGCAGGAATTCGGCGGCCGCCTGTTCTTTCGCACCGGGCGCGGCGTGCTGCCGACCGAGCTGGGCGAAAGCCTGATGCCGCGCGCCCAGGCGCTGCTGCTGGAGGCCGACCAGTTGCTGGAGGAAGCCCGGGCCGCGCAGCGCAAGCCGGCCGGGGTGGTCAGCCTGGGGCTGATTCCCTCGCTGTCGCAGCCGCTCATCGGCATGCTGCTGACCTACACGCAGGCGCGCTATCCCGGTATCCGGCTGCGCGTGTTCGAAGGCTATAGCGGTGAAATCGAGGCCTGGCTGGCCAACGGTAAGATCGACATCGGCATCTACAACCGCTATCGCGCCGCCTCCACCCGCATGCACGAAGTGCTGTTCGAAACCGAGATGAAAGTGGTGACCGGCGCCGGTTCGGCGCTGGCCGGCAGGCGGGAGTTGCGGCTGGCCGACCTGGCGGCCGCGCCGCTGGCGCTGCCGGTGCGTCCCAACGCCCTGCGCACGGTGCTCGACAGCCTGACGCTGCGCGCCGGCATCGAGCTGAACGTGGTGCTGGAAGCCGATTCGGGCGTGGCCATCAAGGACGCCGTGCGCCGCGCCGGCCTGCACAGCATCCTGCCGGCCCACGCGGTGTCGGCCGAGGTCGAGGCCGGCAGCCTGGTTCCGCTGCGCCTGACCGATCCGTCCATACGCCAGACTGTGCTGATGGACCTGAGCCGCCAGCGCCCGGCCACCGCGGCCACGCGCCTGCTGTACAAGGCCCTGCCCGAGCTGGCGCGGGAGGTGATGGCGGGCGCGCGCTGAACGCGCCGCCCGCGGTCAGTGGGTGTGCTCGTCCAGCACCAGGTGCGCCAGCCCGGCCTCGGTGGCCAGGCCGACTTTCTGCCCGATGGGCAGCGTGGCCTTGGTGGCCACGTGGCCGTACGGCAGCCCGGTCACCACCGGCACCTTGACCGTGCGGCGCAGCCAGGCCACCACCTCGGGCAGGTCGTAGCCCTTGTCGTGGGGCGCCAGCCTGTAGTCGGTGAAGCGGCCCAGCACGATGGCCTTCTGCCGCCCCAGGATGCCCGCCTGGTGCAGCTGGATCAGCATGCGCTCGATGCGGTAGGGATGCTCGGCCACGTCTTCCAGGAACAGGATGCCGCCGCGCACCTTGGGCATGTAGGGCGTGCCCGCCAGCGAGGTCAGCATCGCCAGGTTGCCGCCCCACAGGATGCCGCGGCAGTCCACCGGATCGGCGTCCTGGGTCTCGAAGCTGAGGATCTCCAGTTCGCCGCGCATGATTTCGCCGAACAGCGCTTCGGTCAGGTCGTCGACCTTCTTGCCGCCGAAGTCGGCGACGGCGGTCGCGCCGGTGTAGCTGACCGCGCCGGTCTGCGCCAGCAGGGCAAGGTTGAAGGCGGTGAAGTCGCTCATGCCGACGAAGCGCTTGCCGCTGTCGGCCATGGCCTTCCAGTCGATGGCCGGCAGCAGCCGGCCCACGCCGTAGCCGCCGCGGGTCACCATGACGATGGGCAGCTTCTGCTTGACCGCGCGGGTCAGGCTGGCCAGGCGCTGGGCGTCGGTGCCGGCGAAGCGCTGGTGCTCGGCCAGCGCCGTGCGGTCCAGCGCCGTCTTGAAGCCCTGGGCCTGCAGGCGCTCGCGCGCCAGGTCCACGGTGGCCGGATCGCGCACCGCCGACGAGGGCGAAATCAGGTAGATGCCGCGGGCGTCGGGCCGCGCGTGGAAATGGCCGTGATCGTGATCGTGGCCGCAGTCCTCGCCGCATTCGTGGTCATGGCCGTGGTCATGGACGGCCTTGGCGGCCTTGCTGGTGCTCATGCAATGGATTCCTTGCTGCGGCGGGCGCGGAAGAAGCGGCGCAGCAGGTCGCCGCAAGGTTCCGCCAGCACGCCGCCGGTGACTGAAGTGTGGTGATTGAGCCTGGCCACCGCGCCCACGTTCAGCACGCTGCCGCAGGCGCCGGTCTTGGGATCGTAGGCGCCGAACACGACCCGCGCCAGGCGCGCGTGCAGCATCGCGCCGATGCACATGACGCAGGGCTCCAACGTGACGTAGACGGTGATGCCCGGCAGCCGGTAGTTTTCCAGCGCCTGGGCGGCGGCGCGCAGCGCCACGATCTCGGCGTGGGCGGTGGGATCGTGGTCGATGATGGTGCGGTTGTAGCCGCGGCCCAGGATCTCGCCCTGCGCCGAGACCACCAGCGCGCCCACCGGCACCTCGCCGATGTCGTAGGCGGCCTGGGCCTGTTCCAGCGCCAGCGTCATGAAAGCGGCGTCCTGCGCCGTCCAGGGCGGCGGGGCCGCCAGGGCCTGCGCTTCAACCACGGTACACCCGGGACTTCAGCGCGATGCGGCCGGCCAGGCTGGTGACGGCCTCTTCCAGCCACTGGTACAGCTCGGCCTGTTCGTCATAGCGCGCCTGGTTCAGGTTGGACACCCGGCCTTCTTCGATGAAGCCCCAGGCGCGGCTGCGCTTGTCGCGGTGCTTGGGGTCCCAGACGCCGAAGGCGAAGCCGCCGGCGCGGCGAATCAGCGAAAAGCACGGAATGTCGGTGTAGCCGTCGCCGACGAACACCATCTGATCGAACGGCACGCGCAGGCGGTCCTCGGGAACCTTGCGGTTGACCTCGAAGGGCTTGCCGCGGAAATCGCGGCCGATGATGCCTTTCTGGATGTGGAACAGGTAGCGCGTCTTGTCGGTGAAGCTGACGATGCGGCGCGGAAACATGATGCCGCCGTCTTCGCCGTAGACGAACTCGGACGCCCAGATCTCGGTGAATTCGTGCGCGATGGGGGTGGAACGGACCACGTCGCCGATGCCGCTGGAGATCAGGTAGAACTCCAGCTGCACCTGCGGCTGCTCGGCCCGCACGGCGGCGCGCAGCCGCTGGAACAGCGTGGGCACGCCGTCGTGCAGTTCGAGGCGCGCGCCCCAGTCTTTCAGGCGCTGCTGCGTGATCGGCCCGTACCTGCCGGACTGCGACAGGCGGATCATCTGGTAAAGGTAGGCGGGCACCGGGTCCCAGTCCTGCTGCGACAGCAGGGGGTCGACGTCTTCCTTCCAGAAGGACGCCGTGTCCACCCCGATGCTGTCCAGGAAACCGGACGTGCTGTCCGAGGCCAGCGTGTCGTCGAAGTCGAAAATCAGGGCGATGACGTCGGACATGTATGTGCGTGAAAAAGGGCGACAGCCGCCATTTTGCCTGAATGTGGCGGCGGCCGCGCCCCTTGCCCTGCCCTTCCTACTGGCGGATGGGCGAGCTCATGGTGCCCGAGCCGCCGGCAGGCGCCGGGGCCATGCCGGGCGCGCCGGTCGAGGGCGCCGCCGAATCGGCCGGCACCTGGATCACCGTCTCGCGCAGCACGCCGCCGCCCTGCACGCTGCCGCGCACGTTCGTGGGCGAGGTCATCTGGGTCACGCAATCCTGGCGCGACGCCTCCGGCAGGCGGTTGCAGCGGTCGATCATGTTCTGCTGGTACTGGTCGGGACTGGCTTCCCGGAGGTTCTGGCGCGCCGCTTCCTGGCGGGCCGCGCCGGCCTCGCGCATGCACGCGGCCGGGTCCTGGCCGGTGGCGCCGCTCTTGCACGCCGCGATGTCCTGCTGGTATTGGGATTGGCCTTTGCCGCGTCCGGTCGCATCCGCCGCGTGGACCGCTCCCGCGGCCAGCATCAGGCCTGCCGCGCAAAGGGTCGCCGCGAGGCGTTTGGTGTGCATGGGTCGTGTATTCATGGCCAGCTCCTTCAATAGCGATTGCACCAGAGCGGCGCGGCCTGCGGACCGGCGCCGCTCGCTCGGGACCCGCTCGCGCGAGGCGCGCGGGCCATTGCTCCACTATCCCACGATGACGCGCCGGCGAGGTGTCCAGCAACGTGAAATCGTAAGATTACGTATCAATAATGCGCCGCAACATGCAATCCAGGACCACGCGTTAGCTAACGCGCGTCCCTCTCCGCATCGGCGGGATTGATGCGGTTGCGGTAGGTCGCCGCGCGCATCAGCAGCATCGCGGTGACGGGCGAAGACACGATCAGCAGCAAGGTGATGACCACCTCGTGGAAAACCGGACGGGCCGACAGCGCCGAAAACACCAGGATGGACGCCAGCAGCACGCAGCCGCAGCCCATGGTGTTGCCCAGCGTGGGCGCGTGGATGCGGGCGTAGAAGGTGCGGAAACGCAGCAGGCCGGCCGAGCCGGTCAGGGCCAGCAGGCCGCCCAGCACCAGCAGGATGCTGGCGGGAATGCCGGCCCACAGCGGAATCTGGTCTGCGATCATGGCTCGATCACCTCCCCGCGCAGCAGGAAGCGCGCCATCGCGGTCGAACCGACGAAGCCGAACAGCGCGATCAGCAGCGCGATGTCGAAATACACCGACGTGCCGGAACGGATGCCGAACACCAGCATGGTCAGCATGCCGTTGATGTACAGGGTGTCCAGGGCCAGCACGCGGTCCTGGGCGGTCGGTCCGCGCAGCAGGCGGACGGTGGCGCAGACCATGCCCAGCGCGAAGCACAGCAGGGCGAAGGACGCGGCCCAATAAAGCACGGTATTCATTCGAAAATCTCCATCAGCGGGCGCTCATAG
The DNA here is from genome assembly GCF_057359325.1 of Achromobacter sp. MUI-25009338. Classification (NCBI taxonomy): domain Bacteria; kingdom Pseudomonadati; phylum Pseudomonadota; class Betaproteobacteria; order Burkholderiales; family Alcaligenaceae; genus Achromobacter; species Achromobacter sp. MUI-25009338. The sequence continues at coordinate 2,665,210 of NZ_CM170627.1, read as the reverse complement.
CGCTCCTGCACCAGCTTGATCCAGTCGCCCTCGTGCTGCAGGTCCAGCACGTGCAGCTTCAGGCGGTGGTCGTCGGTCAGTTCGACCCAGACGGTGCCGGGGGTGTAGGTGACGATGCAGGCCAGCATCGCCAGGCCATGCGGGTCGCGCATGGTCAGCGGGATCATGATGAACCCGGGCGAAAAATCGTTGGGGCCGGGATTCAGGATCAGCCTGGCCACGGCCACGTTGGAACGGATGATGTCGGCCGTGACGTGCAGGAACAGCGGCACCGCCTTCCACAGCCGGCGCGGGCGCGCGCGCAGCGGACGCAGGCGCGACGCGGCCCAGGTGAACCACAGCGCCAGCGCCAGGCCCAGGGCGACCTGGCCGGCCGATACGCTCTGGTTGAGCACCAGCCACAGCACGAACAGGAAGGTCGGCAGGAACAGGAAATAGAGGCGGCGCATCAGCTTCCCCCCTTGAGGCTGCGCACGGTCTGCGCGGACATGACGGCCTCGATGTACGACTTGGGCTGGTCCAGCGAGCGGGCCGCGTCGTCCAGATAGGCCGACACCGGCCCCGCGCCGGCGGCCAGGCCCACGCAGAGCAGCAGCAGCACGGCCACCGGGCCGGCCTCGATCACCCGCAGCCGCGGCGTGCTGCGGTCGTCGCTGGCCCAGAACACGCGGATGCCGGTGCGGCCCAGGCCGATCAGGCCGGCCAGGCCCGACACCAGCACCGCGGCCACCAGTATCCAGGCGTCCATGGGCAGCGCCGACTCGTTGGCCGCCGACACCGCCGCCGACAGCAGCGACAGCTTGGCCACGAAGCCCGACAGCGGCGGCAGGCCGGTGACCAGCAGCGCGCAGGAAATGAAGGCCAGCCCCAGAAAGGCCATGGCCGCCGGAATCGCCACCCCGACCACGTCGTCGGAGCGGTTGACCGAGGTCGGATCGTCCAGGTCGAAGGCGTCCAGCGTCACCGCCAGCACGTTCGCGCCGAAGCTGCGGGTGCGCTCGATCAGTTCGGCCAGCATGAAGAACGCGCCCGTGGTCAGCACCGAGCTGATCAGGTAGAACAGCGCCGGGCCGGTCAGCGTCACGCCCGGCATGCCCAGCGCGGTCAGCAGCGTGCCGGCCGACACGATCACGCAATAGCCCACCATCTTCTCGAGCTGCTGGGTGGCCAGCAGGCCCAGGCCGCCGAACAGCAGCGTGGCCAGGCCCGCGGCGAACATCCAGTCCAGGCTGAACGCCGCCGGCGCGCCCGACGGCAGCAGCAGCGAGCCGATGCGCAGCAGCGCGTAAATGCCCACCTTGGTCATGATGGAGAACATGGCCGCGATCGGCGCGCCGGCCGAGCCATAGCCCTTGACCAGCCAGAAGTTCAGCGGCCAGGCGCCCGCCTTGACCAGGAAGGCCACGCCCAGGATGGCCGCGCCCGCCTCGAACAGCATGCGTTCGGCGCCCGCCAGGTGGCCGGCGCGCTGCGCCAGGTCGGCCAGGTTCAGCGTGCCGGTGACGCCGTAGATCAGCGCGATGCTGATCAGCAGCAGGAACGAGGCCACCAGGTTGACCGCGATGTACTGCAGGCCGGCGCTGACCCGCGCCACGCCCGAGCCGTGCAGCAGCAGGCCGTAGGAAGCGGCCAGCAGCACCTCGAAGAACACGAACAGGTTGAACAGGTCGCCGGTCAGGAAGGCGCCGTTGAGGCCCATCAGCAGGAACTGGAACAGCGAGTGGAAATGCACCCCGGCGCGGTCCCAGCGGGCCAGCGCATACACCAGCGAGGCCAGCCCCAGCACCGCGGTCAGCGTCAGCATCACCGCGGCCAGCCGGTCGACCACCAGCACGATGCCGAAGGGCGCGGGCCAGTCGCCCACCAGGTAGACCCCTACCCCGTCGGGCCACACGCCCGGCACGGCGCCGCCGGCCACGGCAAGCAGCGCGATCGCGGCGGCCAGCTGGGCCAGCGTGGACAGCGCGGCGATGGCGCCGCGCGTATAGCGGCGGGTGTCCGCCAGAAGCAGCATGCCCGCGCCGGCGAGCAGCGGGATGATGATGGGCAGTACGGGCAGATGTTGCAGCCAGAAATTCAAGATTGCGACTCCCGTCCATCCACGTGGTCGGTGCCCGTCAGGCCGCGCGAGGCCAGCAGCACGACCAGGAACAAGGCGGTGGTGGCGAAGCCGATGACGATGGCGGTCAGCACCAGGGCCTGCGGCAGCGGATCCGCGTACCAGGAGGCGTCATGGGCCGCGGCCGGGTCCACCACTGGCGGGCGGCCCGAGGCCAGCCTGCCCATGCCGAAGATGAACAGGTTCACCGCGTAGGAAACCAGCGACAGGCCCATGATGAACTGGAACGTCCGCGGCCGCAGCAGCAGCCAGACGCCCGAGCCAGCCAGGACGCCGATCGCGAGGGCGTAGATCAATTCCATCAGGCTTCTCCGGTTTGAGCGGCGGCCGCCTGGAGCTCGGCGGCGGCCTTGCGTTGCGCGCGCAGCGATTGGTGGGCCAGCGCCACCAGCACCAGCACAGTGGCCCCCACGACCAGCATGTACACGCCCAGGTCGAACAGCAGCACGCTGGACAGGTGCACGTGGCCGACCAGCGGCAGCGCGATGTCCCACGACAGCGCGGCCAGGAACGGCTTGTAGACCAGCCAGGCGGCCATCGCGGCCGAGCCGGCGAACAACAGGCCCATGCCGATCCAGTTCTGCGGATTCAGGCGGCTGCGCGACTCCACCCAGTACACGCCGCCGACCATGTATTGCAGGATCACGGCGGTGGCGAAGATCAGGCCGCCGACGAAACCGCCGCCCGGCTCGTTGTGCCCGCGCAGCAGGAAATACACCGAGATCAGCGCGGCCGTGGGCAGCAGCAGGCGCACCAGCACCGTGGGCACCATCATCGAGCCGGCCGGCAGCAGCGACTTGATGTCGGGCGCGGCCGGCACGCCGCCGTCCTGGTCGATCTGCTGGCGCGGCAGGTCCGCGCTTTCGGCGGCCGGACGGAAGCGGCGCAGCAGCGCGTAGACGGTCAGCGCCACGATGCCCAGCACCGTGATCTCGCCGAAGGTATCGAAGCCGCGGAAGTCCACCAGGATCACGTTGACCACATTGGTTCCGCCGCCGTCGGGCAGCGCGTGGTCCACGAAGAACGAGGAAATCGTCTCGCCCTGCGGGCGTGTGAGCACCGCGTAGGCCAAAGCCGACATGCCGGCGCCGGCGGCCACCGCCAGCAGCAGGTCGCGCAGGCGGCGTCCGCGCGCCTGCAGCGTGGCCTTGAGGCTTTCATCGTCGTCCTGGGCGATGCGCCGCGGCAGCCAGCGCAGGCCCAGCAACAGCAGCACCACGGTCACCACCTCGACCGACAGCTGCGTCAACGCCAGGTCGGGCGCCGAGAACCAGACGAAGGTCAGACAGGTGATCAACCCCGCCCCGCCGGCCAGCGCCAGCGAGGCCAGGCGGTGGTACTTGGCCTGGTAGGCCGCGGCCAGGGCGCAGACCCCGCCCACCAGCCACAGCAGCGCGAACGACGGATCGACCGGGGTCAGGCGCCCCGCCCCGTTCAGCCAGCCGCCGGCGCGCAGCGGCAGCCAGGCGACGAACAGCGTGCCCAGCACGATGAGCAGCATCTGCACCTGCAGCCGCGACGAGGACAGCCAGCGCAGCAGCCAGGCCGCGGCCACGCTGGAGCCGTCCAGGAGCGCCTCGAAGGTGCGGCGGCCGTCCAGGCGGTAGATGAAAGGCACACGGCCGGGATTGGCCCGCTGGTGCGCGCGCAGCGCCAGGTACAGCAGCACCCCGGCCGTGGTGGCCACCAGGCTCATGAGCAGCGGCAGGTTCAGGCCGTGCCAGACGGCCAGGCTGTACTCGGGCATGTCCTGCCCCAGGATGCTGTGCGCGGCCGTGGCCAGGAACGGGCCGACCGTCAGGCCGGGCACCACGCCCACCAGCAGGCACATGAACACCAGCAGCGCGCTGGGGAACAGCATCCAGCGCGGCGGCTCGTGCGGCGCGCGCGGCAGGTCGGTGGCCGGCGGGCCGAAGAACACCTGCAGGATGAAGCGCAGCGAATACGCCACGCTGAACGCGCCGGCCACGGTCGCCAGCAGCGGCAGGCCGATCTGGATGAGATCGTCGCCGCTGACGAACGTGGTCTCGGCGAAGAACATTTCCTTGGACAGGAAGCCGTTGAGCAGCGGCACCCCCGCCATCGAGGCGGCCGCCACCGTGGCCAGCGTGGCGGTGATGGGCATGGCCTTGTACAGGCCGGACAGGCGGCCGAGGTCGCGGGTGCCGGTTTCGTGGTCCACCATGCCCGCGGCCATGAAAAGCGAGGCCTTGAAGGTGGCGTGGTTGATCATGTGGAAGATGGCCGCCACCAGCGCCAGCGTGCTGTTCAGGCCCAGCAGCAGCGTGATCAGCCCCAGGTGGCTGATGGTGGAATAGGCCAGCACCCCTTTCATGTCCTGCTGGAAGATGGCGGCGTAGGCGCCCAGCACCAGCGTCACCAGGCCCGCCCCGCCGATGATCCAGAACCATTCGTCGGTGCCCGACAGCACCGGCCAGAAGCGCGCCAGCAGGAACACGCCCGCCTTGACCATGGTGGCCGAGTGCAGGTATGCCGACACCGGCGTGGGCGCGGCCATCGCGTTGGGCAGCCAGAACTGGAACGGGAACTGCGCGCTCTTGGTCAGGGCGCCCAGCGCCACCAGGATCAGCACCGCCGGATACCAGGGATCGGCGCGCACCAGGTCGCCGGCGGCCAGCACGCGGTCCAGGTCGTAGCTGCCGACGATATGGCCCAGGATGAGGACGCCGGCCAGCAGGCACAGCCCGCCGGCGCCGGTGACCGTCAGCGCCATGCGGGCGCCGCGCCGCGCGTCGAGCCGGTGGTGCCAGTAGGCGATCAGCATGAAGGACGCCAGGCTGGTCATTTCCCAGAACATCACCAGCTGGATCAGGTTGCCCGACAGCACCACGCCGAGCATGGCCGCCATGAACGCCTGGAAGAACGAGAAAAAGCGCGGCACGGGGTCTTCGGGCGACATGTAGTAGCGCGCGTACAGCACCACCAGCGCGCCCATGCCCGAGACGATCAGGGCGAACAGCCAGGCGTAGCCGTCCATGCGCAGCGTGAACTGCAGGCCCAGCGCGGGCGCCCAGGGCATGTCGACCCGGACCACCCCGCCGCCGGCGACTTCCGGGTACAGGCTGGCGACCAGAACCACGCAGACCAGGGCGATGAGGCCCGCCAGCCACGCCTCGGCGTTGCGGGCGTTGGAAGGCAGCAGCGCGGCGCACAGGCTGCCGGCGAACGGCAGAGCGAGGATCAGGATCAGCGACATGGCGTTCCGAGAATGTCCGGGCCCCCTCCCGCCGGCGCAAAGGCAGCGAAAGACGAAACAGACCGGGGATTGAAAACGGACGGAACCCTGGCCCGGTGCGTCGCTGCACTACACGTTGCCCCGCGGGGACATCAACCAACGCCATTGAACGGCGCAGACAGAAACAAACGCAATAGTTTTATTGCAAGACCGGCCAAGAATCTCATCCGAAAAATATCAGATTCTCGGGAGTTATGCAGGAATTTATGTGTGAACCGGGGCGATGACGACATGATCGATGCGCAATGATTACACAATCGACGCGTTTGCCGCTCGATTCATGTTGTTGTCAGGAAAGGCTTTTTTCCGCTTATTGCGGTCTACTTCGCGCAACGTTGCGGCCGCGCAAACGGGCGCGGCCGGTCAGGGTCGATCCGGGTTGACCGGCATCGCGTTCCTGTGTGGAATTGCGCCCACGAAACGTCGGCCCCGCCAGCATCCGAGCCGGGCACGCTTTCACCGGCCGCCGGCCAGAAGCCGGCCGGACCGGAATTCAATAAGATGGAGAAGACTTTGACCCTGCTGTCCCAAGCCAAGGCCGTACTGGCCGCCGCCATCGCCGGCGTCTGTATCAGTAGCGTCGCGCAAGCTGCCGACGCCTACCCCAACAAGCCCATCCGCCTGATCGTGCCCTTCGCCGCGGGCGGCACCACCGATATCGTGGCCCGCATCGTCGCCGAAGGCCTGACCCGCGAGCTGGGCCAGGCCGTGGTCGTGGAGAACCGCGGCGGCGGCGGCGGCTCGATCGGCGCCGACGCGCTGGCGCGCTCCACCCCGGACGGCTACACGCTGGGCGTGGCCACCGTCAGCACCATGGCCACCAACCCGGCCACCAACCCCAAGAACCCGTACAACCCGCTGAAGGACTTCGTGCCCATCACCAATATGGTGAACGTGCCGAACGTGCTGACGGTGAACCCGTCCGTGCCCGCCAAGAACCTGGCCGAATTCATCGCGCTCCTCAAGGCCAACCCGGGCAAGTACGCCTACGCGTCCTCGGGCGCGGGCGGCATCGGCCACCTGGACGGCGAACTGTTCAAGTCGCTGACCAAGACCGACATGGTGCACGTGCCCTACCGCGGTTCGGGTCCGGCGCTCAACGACGTGATCGCCGGCCAGGTCAACGCCCAGTTCGACAACCTGCCCTCGTCCATGCCCCATATCCAGGCCGGCAAGCTGCGCGCCCTGGCCGTGGCCGCGCCCAAGCGCCTGCCGGCGCTGCCGGACGTGCCGACCTTCACCGAAGGCGGCCTGCCGGAAATGGACAACATGGCCTGGTACGGCCTGGTCGCGCCCGCCGGCACGCCGCAGGCCGTGGTCGACCGCATCCATGACGCCACCGTCAAGGCGCTGAAGGATCCGAAGATCGCGCAGCGCCTGGCCGACGGCGGCTCGCTGGTCGACGGCAACACCCCGGCCGAATACGCCGCCCAGATCAAGCGCGAGCTCGAACTGCGCCAGCGTATCGCCAAGGAACGCAACATCCAGTCCACGAACTGATCCCCGCCAGTCCGGCTGCCGGCCCCTTGCGCGGGGCCGGCGCTTGACTGCAATCGCCCGGCTGGTAGCATGTGCGTCCGTGCGATCCCGTTATTTCCCCCCTCCCTGTGCCGCATGCGCCATCTGCGCCCTGCGCTCAACCTTGTTGAGCTCGCAGGAAGTCGCCGCGCGTTCCGCCTACGCGCGCTCCAAGCCCGGCTAATCGCCGGCGTTTCCTCCTTCTGAGTCTCATACCGGCCCGCCGCCGGCGGCCTGCGCACAAGCTCGCGCAGCGCATGCCTTGCCGCAGGCCGGCCGACGCCCTGCCGCGTGGCCGGGCGCCGAGCCTCGTCCCGATTTCCGCATGCCCGCCGACGGCCTGCGGACAGGCCACGCACCGACCTACTGCAAGCGTTCCATGCAACTCACCAAGAATTTCGTCAAAGCCAAAAACCCCTGCGCCGGCGGCTACAAATGGTTCCTGCGCGACCACAACGGACAGGGGGACTACCAGGCCGTGCTCGATGCGCTGGTCGCCGACGGACGGGTCGGCGACGCGTGCTGGCTGCTGGACCAGTTCGGCCCCACCGATGCGGTGCTGCGGCTCGACACCCTGGACGCCAACGCCATCGTCTTCGCCGGCACGCTGGAAGTGCGCATGGGCATCAACGTCGACACGGTGGTGCGCGCCGGGCGCAGCATCGTCACCGGCGGCGGCATCCGCGCCGGCGAAACCATCATGGCGGGCGAGAACATCACGGCCGGCGCCAACATCGCCAGTGGCGGCGAGCTGCGCGCCGGCGGCGACATCAGCGCCGAATGGGGCATCGAGACCGTGACCCGCCTGGACTGCGGCGGCAACGTGCGCGCCAAATGGGACATCTGCGCCGGCCAGGACCTGGCCGTCACCGGCCATCTTCATGCGGGCCAGGACCTGCAGACGCAAGGCGCCATCAAATGCGGCCAGGGCATCAAGGCCGGCGGCGACGTGCGCGCCGAAAAATCCATCGACGCGGCCTGCGGCATCCAGGCCGGCGGCTCCATTCTGTGCGGCGACCATCTGGCCAGCGGCTGGGGCATGATCGCCGGCGAGGACATCCGCGCCGAGGGCGCGATCCGGGCCGGCGAAGGCGTGCAGGCCGCGGGCTGCATCGAGGCCGGCGCGGGCCACGGCATCTACGCCGGCCTGAGCGTGCGCCTGGACGCCTGGCCGGCCTGCGCCCGGGTCGTGGCGCAGGCCCGTCCGCAACAGCTCGTCAGCGGACACTGGGACGGCTAGCGTCCCGCGCCGGCTGGCGCAGAACCAGCATCAGGCCGAGCAGAATGGCGACCATACCGGCCAGGCTCAGCGCCGACAGCCGGTTGCCCAGGATCAGGTAATCCAGCAGCGCCGTGCCCACCGGCACCAGGTAGAACAGGCTGGTGACGTTGACCAGGTTGCCGGCCTGGATCATGCGGTAGAACAGCAGCGTCGCGGCCACCGAAATCACCAGCCCCATCCAGAGCAGCGGCAGCACGAAGCCGGCCACCCACTCCACCCGCAGCGGCTGGAACGGCGCGAACAGCAGGCACAGCAGCAGGCTGACCGCGTACTGCAGCGGCAGGACGTCCATCGGCGCCTGATGCAGGCGCTTCTGCAGGATCGCGCCGGCCGTCATGCAGGCCAGCGCCGCGCATGCGCAGGCCATGCCGGCAACCGAGAAACGCGCCATCGCGATGCCTTGCAGCATCACCATCGCCAGGCCGCAGAACGCCAGCCCCAGCCCGGCCAGGCGCGCCGGCGCATGGCGCCGCTCCAGCAGCGCCAGGGTCAGGATGGGCTGCGCGCCCAGCAGCACCGCCAGCACGCCGGGCGTGATGCCGTTATCCAGCGCCAGCAGATAGAAGATGGTGTAGCCGCCTATCAGCAACAGGCCGGTGGCCGCGGCCCTCAGGCGCGTGCCCGGCTCGGGCAGCCAGCGCCGCCGCCAGGCGCAGATCAGCAGCAGCACGGCCAGGGCCAGCACGAAACGCGCCAGCAGAAAGCCGAAGGCGGACGCATGGAACAGCCCCCAGCGGGCGAAGATCGCGCCGCCGCTCCACAGCAGCACGAACAAGGTGGTGGAGCCGCAAGCGGCCCACGCGGATCGATCGAAAGACATGAGGTTTCTACCTGTCGAAGTCATTGCAGGCTCCGCCCCTGCCCGCACGCGGGCGCAAGCCGGCGCATGGCGGACGTGGCGCGCGTCAGGACGCCGCGGCGTCAGGCGGACGGGCTTGGAAAGGGCTGGAGTCGGGTGCGGACGGCGTCAGCCGACGACGGCCGCAAGCGGCGGGCATGCGCCCGCCGGCACGCCGCAAGGCGGCGCGGACGGCGGAGATGCCGAGAGGAATGCCGGCGGCGCAAGCACCACCGCAATGACAGGCGTAAACCGGGAAGAAACCAGTGACCGCACGCGCGCACGCAGGCCGGCCGTGGAGACGGCGGCGGGATGGGCGATGTGCGTGAAATCAGGCATGGGCGTAGCCTAGCGCCGACTGCGCACGGCCGTCAAGCGATCCGGCGCTGTTCCACGCCCAAGTCGCGCCAGGCTTCGCCGTGGCAGGTGAACATCAGGATCTGGTGGCGCGTGGCGGCGTCGAACAGCGCGCGCTTCATGAAGTCGCGACGCGCTTCGTCGGTGTGGACCAGCGCGTCGTCCAGCAGCAACAGCGTCGGCCGCCCGGCTTCGCGCAGCAGGTCCGCGTAGGCGAAGCGCGCCAGGATGCCGAGCTGTTCGCGCGTGCCGAAGCTGAGCGCGGCCAGCGGGTCTTCGCCGTGCGCGCGGCGCAGCGCCGCGGGCAGCAGGCCATCGTCGAGCCGCAGGTCGGCATCGGGGAACAGCAGCGCCAGATAATGGTTCAGGCGGCGCGCCAGCGGCGCCTGCAGCCGCTGGGTGGCTGCCGCCCGGCGTTCGGTGAGCAGGCCCAGCAGCAGGTCCAGGGCCGCCGCGCGGCGGGCCAGTTCGTCGCGCCGCCGTTCCAGGCGCTCGCAGGACGCCGCCGCTTCGGACAGGCGTTCGCCCAGCCCTTGCGCGCCGGCCTGGTCCAGCTTGCCCTGCAGCTGCAGGATGTCGCCGTGGCGCTTGTGCTGCGCATCACGCTCGATGGCAGCGGACTTTTCGTAGCGCCGCACGTCCTGCTCCAGCAGTTCGGGCTGATGGCCGGCCAGCGCGGCCTGGGCCTCGCGCACGCGGCGTTCGAGCGCATCGTGGCCGCTGCGCGCCTCGGCCAGCCGGGCGGCGCGGTCCTGGCGCTGGGCGATGCGTTCGGGCGATTCCAGGTCGGCGCCGCGCGCGGCCGCCTGCGCTTCCAGCAGCTGGGCGCGGGCGTGTTCGGCGTCCATCGTGCGCTGCGCGTCGGCCAGCGTCTTCTCGGCCTGGGCCGCGCCAGCCTCGGCTGCGCGCAGCGCCTGCGTGGCCGCCTGCAGGTCGCCGTCGCCGGCCTCGTCCGCGGGCGGCAGCTTGGCCAGCCGCTCCTCCAGCTGGGCGCGGCGCGCCCTGGCTTCCTCGCGCTGGCTGCGCAGCGCGTCCACGCCCTTGGGCGCATGGATGGCGAGCGCGCGGCGCATGCCGTCGAGCTCGCGCAGCAGCGCGCCGTAGCGGGCGTGGCGCTGTTCGGCCTCGGCCAGGGTATCGACGCCCAGGCGCTTGCACCAGGCGGCGCAGGCGGCGACCGCCTCGTCCAGGTCGCGCCTGAGCGCGGGCAGATCCTTGCCGCCCGGCTCGATGCGGAAACGGCCCACGCCGGGCAGTTCCAGTTCGGCCGCCTCGGTCAGCAGCACCTCGTCGGCGCCGCTCAGCGCCCGGCCGTCCAGGCGCGCGTCGCGCCCCGGCTCCAGCGCGTAGGACAGGCGCGTGGCGATGGCCTGCCGCTGCAGCTGCAGATTGGCGCGTTCGCGTTCGGCCTTGCGCAAGGCCTCGATATCGGCGTCCGCGATCTCGATCCGCACGCTTTCGGCCTTCAGCGCGGAGCCTTGTTCGATCAGCGCGGCGGCTTCCTTCAGCGCGTGCTCCAGGCGCTCGATCTCGGGGTCGAGCTGGGCCAGCTGACGCTCCAGGTCGCGCCGGTCGGCCACGGCCTGCAAGGCGGCCACGCGCCGGCTCGCGGCCTGCACCGCCTCGGCCTGGTCCTGGCGCTGGCGCCGGGCGCGGGCCAGCGGTTCGAGCGCGGCTTCGGCGCGGCCGCGCGCGGCGCGGGCCTCCCCGGCCAGCGCCTGGTGCGCCGCGGCGTCCTGCTGGTCGCGCTGGACCTGGTCCTGCAACAGGGCCAGCGTCTGCGCGGCCTGCGCCTGTTCGCGGCGCAGGCCTTCCAGGGCCTCGCGTTCCCGGGCCACGGCGGCCAGCCGGGTGCGCGCTTCGGCGGCCTTGGCCTCGAAGTCTTTCCAGGGTTCGCCGGCGCGGGCGCGCTCGTGTTCGCGGCGCAGCTCGGCCAGGCGATCGACGTCGGCCTCAAGCTGGGCCATGGCCTGCGCGCACTCGTCGCGCTCGGCCGTCGCACGCGCCAAGGCGTCCTCGGCCTCTTTGTAGACGCCCTTGGCGCGGCTGTTGCGCGCGTCCAGCAGCGCGCCGCGCTCGGCGGCCACGCGCTCGTACAGGCGGTCGCCGTCGCCGCCGGCCAGTTCGCCGGACAACTGCGTCAGCGCGTCGCGCAAGTGCGCGCCCGCATGGCCGGCCGCGTCATGCAGGTTCTGGCCTTCGCCCTGCTGGATCCAGAGCAGGCCCGGAATGCCCGCCAGTTCGGGCTTGCTCTGGCCGCGCGCGGCCAGTTCGAAACCCAGCAGCGCGGCCAGCGCGTTCTCGGCCTCTTCGCCTTCGAGCCGGCGCGCGCCGCCGTCGACCAGCAGTTCGCAGCGGGCGCGCGACAGGAACTGTTTTTTCAGCACATAGTCGTGGCCGGCGTGCGAGAACGCCAGCTCCACGCCGGGGCGCGCGCCGGACTCGCCGCGCGGCGCCAGGTCGGCGACCTTGCTGGTGCTGTAACGCTCCAGGAAAGCCGCGCGGATGGCCGCCGCCACCGTGCTCTTGCCGGCCTCGTTCGGCCCCACGAACAGGTTCAGGCCGTCTTCCAGGCCGTCCAGCACCAGCGGCTGGCGGAACTTGCGGAATTCTTCCAGGGCGATGCGCGAGAGCTTCATTTCGCACCTCCCGGCACGGCGCTTTCGCGCTGGAACCTGAGCAGCAGCCGCAAGGCCTCGCCCGCCACCGCCGACTGCGCGGGGTCGGCCTGCAAGGCCTGCAATTGCGCCGCCACCTCGCCCACGTAGCCGCTGGCGCGCAGCTCGGCCAGGTCGGCCTCGTCCGGCTCCAGCTTCAGGCCCGACAGGTCCGGCAGCAAGGCGCGCACCTGCGCCGCCGTCCGGTCCACCGCCTGCTGCAGCGCCTCCCAGGTCTCCATGTTGACGTGCCCCTGCACGTCCAGGCGCAGCACGTCCTGCGCGTCGAGCCCGGCCATGCGCTCGGCCAGCGCCTGCGCGTCGCTGGGCAGGCTCAGCGTCTCCGACCAAGCCGACCAGCGGTAGCGCCCGGTGGCCAGCCGTTCGACGGCCGGCGCCGCGCCCGGGGCCTCGATGCGCACGTCCAGCACGTAGCCGGGCTCGTTGCCGCGAAAGCGGTCCTGCTCGGGCGTGCCGGCATACCAGGTGCGCTCGTCGATAGCGAGGCAGCCATGCCAGTCGCCCAGCGCCAGGTAATCGAGCCGCGCACGCGCGGCGCGGTCGGGCGCGATGGGATTGGTGGCGTCGATGTTGTCCGGCAGCCGTCCCGCCACGCTGCCGTGCGCCAGCCCCACGCGAAAACGCCCCGGCGCGGTCTCCAGGCCGTCGAAGGCCTGGGTCACGTCGTCGTAGGTATGGCGCTGGGTGAGCGGCGCGGCCAGCACCGCGAGATCGATGGCCGGCAGGTCCACCACGCCGATGGCCGGCGGCGCCTGCACGTTGGGCGGAATGCAGCCCAGCTGCCGGGCCCGGCTCCAGACGCTGTCGGCCAGCGCCGCGTCGTGGTTGCCGGCGATCATGACCCAGGGTCCGGCATAGGCCGCCATGGCGCCGAACAGCCGGCGTATCGTGCGGTCCGACACGCCCTGCGTATCGAACACGTCGCCCGCCACCAGCACGGCGTCCACTTGGCGTTCGGCGGCCAGCGCGGCGATCCGCGCCACGGCCTCGAAGCGCGCCTCGGCCAGCATGGCGGCGTCATCGGTTTCGAACTGGCCGTATTGCCGCCCGATCTGCCAGTCGGCGGTGTGCAGGAAATGGATCATGCGCGGGATTGTAGGCCGAAGCGGGGTCGGGCCGGCGATGGGTTCCGCGCGTTTGAGATATGAGTCCTTGCTTAAGAACTCTCGCGCTGCACCCATCCTACAATCATGATGTTGCCGGATCGTAGGATGGGTGCAGCGCGAGACTGTCTGGACAAGAACGCAATCAGAAAACGCGCGGAACCCATCGTCCGCAAATCGCCCGTTTCACGCGCCCTTGCTGTCCAGCACCAGCGGCCGCCCGGCGGCGGATCTGCGGTCGTAGCGCGAAATATCCAGCCCGTCCGTGCGGATGGCCGGGCGCTGGCCCATGACCAGGTCGGCCACCAGCTTGCCCGAGCCGCAGGCCATGGTCCAGCCCAGCGTGCCGTGGCCCGTGTTCAGGTACAGGTTGCCGTAGCGGGTCGGGCCGACCACGGGCGTGCTGTCCGGGGTCATGGGGCGCAGGCCGGTCCAGAATTCGGCGCGGGCCACGTCGCCGCTGCCCGGGAACAGGTCGTTGACAACCAGTTCCAGCGTCTTGCGGCGGGCGTCTTTCAGGCGCAGGTCGAAGCCCGACAGCTCGGCCATGCCGCCGACGCGGATGCGCTTGTCGAAGCGGGTGACGGCGATCTTGTAGGTTTCGTCCAGGATGGTGGAGACCGGCGCGGCCGACTCGTCCGTCATGGGGATGGTGAGCGAATAGCCCTTGACCGGATACACCGGCAGGTCCAGGCCCAGCGGCTCCAGGAAGCCCCGCGTGTAGCTGCCGAAGGCGGCGACGTAGCGGTCCGCCGTCAGCACTTCGTTGCCCACGCGCACGCCGGTGATCTGGCCGCCCGCGGTGTTCAGGCCGGCCACGGCCTGGCCGTAGCGGAATTCCACGCCCAGCCCGGCCGCCAGTTCGGCCAGCCGGGTGGTGAACAGCTGGCAGTCGCCGGTCTCGTCGTTGGGCAGGCGCAGGCCGCCGGCCAGCTTGTCGATGGAGCGGGCCAGCGCCGGCTCGGCCGTCGACAGGCGGTTGCGGTCCAGCAGTTCGTAGGGCACGCCCACTTCTTCGAGCACGGAGATATCGCGGCGCGCGGCTTCGAGCTGCGCCTCGGTGCGGAACAGCTGCAGCGTGCCGCGCGTGCGCTCTTCATAATGGATGCCGCTGGAGGCGCGCAGTTCGCGCAGGCAGTCGCGGCTGTACTCGGACAGGCGCAGCATGCGTTCCTTGTTGACGGCGTAACGCTCGGCCGAACAGTTGGCCAGCATGGCGGCCATCCATTTGAGCTGGAACAGGCTGCCGTCCAGGCGGATGGCCAGCGGCGCGTGTTTCTGGAACAGCCATTTGACGGCTTTCAGCGGGATGCCGGGCGCGGCCCAGGGCGTGGAATAGCCCGGCGACACCTGGCCGGCGTTGGCGTAGCTGGTCTCCAGTGCGGCCGCGGGCTGGCGGTCCAGCACCGTCACTTTGGCGCCCTGGCGGGCCAGGTAGTACGCGGTCGTGGTGCCGATGACGCCGCTGCCGAGGACGATCACATGCATGATTCTTTCCGATGTTTGGTTTTATGCAGGAATTTCGGTAGTCTATGACCCTCGTCACAGTGAAAGACACTGAAAAATCCGTTTTGGCAGTGGTTTTTCCCGCCCAATACCCGTTTTCCGATCGCCCGTAGTGAAATGCGCGACCTCGACCGTATCGACCTGAAAATCCTGGATATCCTGCAGCGCGAAGGCCGGATTTCGGTCACCGAACTGGCCGACCGGGTGAACCTGTCGGCCACGCCCTGCTCGGACCGCATCAAGCGGATGGAGCGCGACGGCGTCATCACGGGTTACCATGCGCGCGTCAATCCGGCGGCGCTGGGCAAGAACCTGCTGGTGTTCCTCGAAATCAAGCTCTCGGCCAAGTCGGGCGACGTGTTCGACAAGGTCAAGAACGAGCTGCTGTACGTGCCCGAGGTCATGGAGTGCCACCTGGTTTCGGGCGACTTCGACTACCTGGTCAAGGCGCGCCTGACCGAAATGAACGAGTACCGCCGTCTCCTGGGCGAAATCCTCAAGCGCCTGCCGGCTTCGGCCGAGTCGCACAGCTATGTGGTGATGGAGGAAATCAAGGAAACGCTGTACCTGCCGGTGGACCGCTAGGCGCGCGGCGCGTTCTTCGCGGTTTGTTACCGGATGGGACCGCGCCGGCTGCTATGCTGGCGGCCCCCGGATCGCGCCTCAGCGCACCGACCCCATTTTTACTCCGCCTATGACTCGACTCTACAAGTATTTCTTCCGCGGCCTGATCACCGTGCTGCCGCTGGCGTTGACGCTGTATCTGCTCTATATCTTCCTGGCCTGGACCGAAGCGGTGGCGCTGACCTTCCTGCGCCCGTTCATCGGCGGCTTCTACGTGCCCGGCATGGGCCTGGCGCTGGGCATCCTGGGCATTCTGGCGATCGGCTACCTGGTCTCCAAGGAGCGCGTGCAGCGCGTGCTGGTGCTGCTGGAAATGCCGTTCACCAACCTGCCGGTGGTCAAGAGCATTTATTCGTCGCTCAAGAGCTTTGCCGACTATTTCTCGCCCAGCTCCAAGAACACCGCCCAGCAGGTGGTGGTGCTGCGCGTGCCCGGCCAGCAGCTGGAGCTGGTGGGCCTGGTGACCCGCCGCAGCATGGAAGGCCTGCCCGAAGGCTTCACGCAGGAAAACCGCGTGGCGGTCTACCTGCCGATGGGGTACATGATCGGCGGCTACACCGTGTTCGTGCCGCAGGAATGGGTGCAGCCGATCGAGATGTCGGTCGAGGAAGCCATGCGCTCGTCGCTGATCGCCTGGATGGCGCGCGCCGAAACCAATAACCGCCCGGCCGCGCCGGTCGCGCCCCAGCCTCCCGGCGACGCGCCGCGCAGCCAGGCCTGAGCCAGGACCTTCCATGCCCATCATCGAATTCACGCTGGCGCCAGGCTGCCCTTATATCGAAGTCAACCAATTGCTCAAGGCCGCCGGCGTCTGCGACAGCGGCGGCGCGGGCAAGATGCTGGTGGCCGACGGCATGGTCCAGGTCGGCGGCGTGCCGGAAACGCGCAAGACCGCCAAGATCCGCGCTGGCCAGATCGTGACCTGCGGCGATGCGCGCATCGTGGTGCGCGCCGCCGAGGCCGGCGACGAGCCGGCCTGATCCTCTTTTCCACCGCCCCACCGCGAGCCGCCATGAAATTCAAGATGTCCCAGAACTCCATCTTCGCCGTCCTGCTGCGCTCGCCGTGGTGGATGAGCGCGGGGGTGGCCGTGCTGCTGTCGGCGGGAGGCTTCGCCGCCCTGCCGCTGGAATACGCGGCGATGGGCGTGTTCGCGGCGATCCCGTTCGTGGTGATCGCCATCATGGCGGCCTACAAGCAGATGCGCGCCCCGTCGGACGCGCGCGTGCAGGCCGTGACGCAGGCCGCGGCCGCCATGTCCTGGGCGGAGTTCGCGCGCACCGTGGAGGCGGGCTTCCAGCGCGACGGCTGCGAGGTTCAGCGCCTGCAGGCCGCCGGCGCCGACTTCGCGCTCAGCAAGGACGGCCACGTGGCCATCGTCAGCGCCCGGCGCTGGAAGGCGGCCCGCGTCGGCGTCGAGCCGCTGCGCGAGCTGCAGGCGGCGCGCGAGCAGCGCGGCGCGCGCGAAGCCATCTATATCGCCCTGGGCGATGTTTCGGAAAACGCGCAGCAATACGCGCGCGCGCAAGGCGTGTCGCTGATGGCCGCGCCGGAACTGACCCGGCTGCTGCGCGACCTGAAAACCTGAGGCCGGGATGCGCCGATGAGCTACCGCCTGCTTGCCGACCTGGTGCTCATCGTCCATGCGCTGTTCGTGGCCTTCGTCGCCTTCGGCGGCCTGCTGGCGCTATGGAAACCCCGGATCGCCTGGCTGCACCTGCCGGCGCTGGCCTGGGGCGCGCTGGTCGTGGGCATGGGCTGGATCTGCCCGCTCACCCCGCTGGAGGTCTCGCTGCGGCGCCAGGCCGGCCAGGAGGGCTATGAAGGCGGCTTCATCGAACACTACCTGCTGGGCCTGATCTACCCCGCGGACATCGGCCGCGGTTCGCAGATCGCCCTGGCCGTGCTGCTGCTGGCCGGCAACGCCATCGTCTATGCCTTGTGGGCCCGGCGCCGCCGGCGCTGAACGCCGCGCTACAGATTGCGCGCGATGACCAGCCGCTGGATGTCGCTGGTGCCTTCGTAGATCTGGCAGACGCGCACGTCGCGGTAGATGCGCTCGACCGGGAAATCCTTCAGGTAGCCGTAGCCGCCCAGGGTCTGGATGGCCGCCGAACACACACGCTCGGCCATCTCGGAGGCGAACAGCTTGGCCATCGAGGCCTCGGTCAGCGCGGGCCGGCCGGCGGCGCGCAGGGCCGCGGCGTGCAGCACCATCTGGCGCGCGGCGTGGATCTGCGTGGCCATGTCGGCCAGCCGGAACGACACCGCCTGGTGTTCGAAGATGGGCTTGCCGAACGCCTGCCGGTCGCGGGCGTAGTCGCGCGCGCATTCGAAGGCCGCGCGCGCCATGCCGACCGACTGCGAGGCGATGCCGATGCGCCCGCCTTCCAGGTTGGACAGCGCGATCCTGTAGCCCTCGCCCTCCTCGCCCAGGCGGCAGGACGCCGGGATGCGCAGGTCTTCGAAAGCGATCTGGCAGGTGTCGGAGGCGTGCTGGCCGAGCTTGTCCTCGACCCGCAGGACCTTGTAGCCCGGGGTGTCGGTGGGCACGATGAACGCGGAGATGCCGCGCTTGCCGGCTTCGGGGTCGGTCACCGCGAACACGATCACGGTCTGGCCGTTGCGCCCCGAGGTGATGAACTGCTTGCCGCCGTTGAGCACGTAGCCGTCGCCGTCGCGGCGCGCGCGGGTCTGCAGGCTGCTGGCGTCGGAACCTGCCTGCGGCTCGGTCAGCGCGAAGGCGCCGATGTGCTCGCCGCGCGCCAGCGGCCGCAGGAAGCGTTCCTTCTGCTCGTCGGTGCCGAATTTCAGGATGGGCATGCAGGCCACCGAGTTGTGCACGCTCATGATGGTGGAGCAGGCGCCGTTGCCGGCGGCGATTTCTTCCAGCGCGACCGCGTACGACACATAGCCGCTGTCGTTGCCGTCCCATTCCTCCGGCACCAGCATGCCGAAGAATCCGAGCTGCGCCATTTCGGCGATGGCGTCGGCGGGATAGTGATGGTCGCGGTCCCAGCGTTCGGCGTTGGGCGCCAGGCGCTCCTGCGCGAAACGGCGCGCCATGTCCTGGATGCTGAGCTGTTCTTCGGTCAAAAGCATGTTTGTCTCCTGAGTGCGCCGTCCGGCCTGCGGGGTCGCGGCCCGGCACTGCGCGCGCGTCGCGGCCCGTCATGGGGACCGCGCCGACTGCGAGAATACACCGCCGCGTCAGGCGCGCGGCGCGTCCTGTTCGGCGCGCTGGCGCGCCGGGCCCATGGCGCGGCTCAGGTTGTAGGCGGTGTTGACCAGGCCGATGTGCGAGAAGCCCTGCGGGAAGTTGCCGATCAGGCGCCGGCGCACCACGTCGTATTCCTCGGACAGCAGGCCCAGGTCGTTGCGCAGGGACAGCAGCCGCTCGAACAGGCGCTCGGCGTCGTCGAGCCGGCCCAGCATCACGTAGGCGTCGGCCAGCCAGAAGCTGCAGGCCAGGAATACGCCCTCCTCGCCCTGCAGCCCGTCGTCGGTGAGGTCGGTGGAATAGCGCCGCAGCAGGCCGTCGCGCAGCAGCCCGCGCTCGATGGCCTGCACCGTGCCGGCCACGCGCGGGTCCTCGGCGGGCAGAAAGCCCACCTGCGGGATCAGCAGCAGGCTGGCGTCCAGCGCGGTCGAGCCGTAGCTCTGCACGAAGCAGCCGCGCGCGCGGTCGTAGCCGTTTTCGCAGATGTCGGCGCGGATCTGGTCGCGCAGGCGGCGCCAGGCCGCGACCGGGCCTTTCAGGCCGAAGCGTTCGCAGCCCTTGACCGCGCGGTCGAAGGCCACCCAGCACATCAGCCGCGAATGCGTGAAGGCGCGGCGCTCGCCGCGCACCTCCCAGATGCCGTGGTCCAGCTCCGTCCAGCGCCGCGCCAGCGGCTCCAGCAGCACCTTCTGCAGCCGCCAGGCCTCGGCCAGCGGCGCGAGGTCGGCCGCGCGCGCGGCGTACAGGGTTTCGATCAGCTCGCCGTAGACGTCGAACTGGCTCTGGCCGGCCGCGTCGTTGCCGATGCGCACCGGCAGGCTGGAGGCATAGCCGGGCAGCCAGGGAATCTCCAGTTCCGGCAGCCAGCGTCCGCCGGCGATGCCGTACATGATCTGCAGCTGGTCGGGGTGCCCGGCCACGGCGCGCAGCAGCCATTGGCGCCAGGCCTCGGCCTCTTCGCGGTAGCCGGCGTTGAGCAGCGCGTACAGCGTGAGCGCCGAGTCGCGCAGCCAGCAATGGCGGTAGTCCCAGTTGCGCGCGCCGCCCAGCGTCTCGGGCAGCGAGGTGGTGGGCGCGGCGATGATGCCGCCGGTGGGCTGGAAGGTCAGCAGCTTGAGCGTGATCAGCGAACGCACCACCGCGTCGCGGCGTTCGTCGGCCGGCCCTTCCCAGTGGCAGCGCTTGGCCCATTCCTGCCACCAGGATATGGTGCGGTCCATGCTTTCGACGCGGTCGGGCACGAAGTGCGGCGTGCGGTGCGAGCGGTGGTAGGACAGCGTGAACGGCACCACCCGCCCCTGGTGCACGCTGAAGCGCGCGGTGGTCTTGAGGTCGTGCCCTTCCATCTCCACCGGCGTGTGCAGTTCGACCGCGTCCGGCCCGGCGATGGCGCTCAGGCCGTAGTCGCGCCGCCGCACCCAGGGCACGGCCTGCCCGTAGTTGAAGCGCAGCACCAGGTCCATGTCCATCAGCACGTGACCGGAATCGCCGCGCACCACGCGCACCAGGTCCACGCGCTCGTCGTCTTCGCTCAACGGCATGAAGTCGTACATCGTCGCCACGCCCGAGGCGGTCTCGAAACGCGTTTCCAGCACGGCGGTGTCGGGCACGTAGCGGCGCGAGACGACGGCGCGCTGGCCATGCGGGGCGATGCGCCAGCGTCCGTGGCGCGCGTCGCCCAGCAGCGCGGCGAAACAGGCCGGCGAGTCGAAATGCGGCAGGCAGAGCCAGTCGATGGAGCCGTCGCGCGCCACCAGCGCGGCAGACAGCATGTTGCCGATGAGCCCGTAGTCTTCCAGCGGCTTGGACATACGCGGTCAGCCCGCGCCGCGGAATTCGGGATACAGCGTCATCCCGCCGTCGACGAACAGGGTCGTGCCGGTCACGTAGTCGGACGCGTCGCCGGCCAGCCAGACGGCGGCCCGCGCCACGTCCTCGGGCTCGCCGATGCGGCCGTACGGAATCAGCTTGAGCAGCCTGGCCAGGCTTTCGGGGCTGTCCCAGGCCGGCCGGTTGATGGCGGTGCGTATCGCCCCGGGCGCGATCGAATTGACGCGGATGCGGGCCGGCGCCAGTTCCTGGGCCAGCGACTTCATCAGCATCGACAGCCCGCCCTTGGAAGCCGCGTAATTGACCTGGAAGGCCCAGGGAATAAGCTCGTGGACCGAACTGATGAAGAGGATGTTGCCGCGCGACAGGCCTTTGCGCGCCGGGTCGGCCGGCTGGGATTCGTAGGCCCGGGCCGCGGCGCGGGCGCACAGGAAATGGCCGGTGAGGTTCACGTCGATGACGCGCTTCCAGTCGGCCAGCGTCATGTCGGCGACGGGCGCGGGATGCTCGATGCCGGCGTTGTTGACCAGGATGTCGACGCGGCCGTAGTGGCGCACGGCCTGCTCGAACAGATGCTCGACCTCGGCCTCGCGGCTGATGTCGGCGGCCGCGGCCACGGCCTGGCCGCCCAGGCGCTGCACGGCTTCGACCACGGCGGCCGCGCGCGCCTGCGAGTCGCCGCCCGCGCGGTGATTGACCACCACCCGCGCGCCCGCTTGCGCCAGCGCGATGGCGGTGGCCCGCCCGATGCCCGACGACGCGCCGGTCACCAGCGCGACGCGGTCCTGCAAGTCCGATCCCTGTCGCATGCCGTCTCCTTCAGGAACGGTCAGGTTAGTACCGCCCGACGGGGCGGTACAAGCCGGATGCGCAACAGGGTTTTACACGGCTACCGGACCTTGCCCTCCTTCCAGGCGGCCAGCAGCTTCTCGTACGGAATGGTCTCGCCCTTGGGCTTCTCGTTGTCGAGCTTCTTCCAGGGCGCGTGCTGGTCGGACAGCCACTTGGACGGATTGCTCTTGGCATTGAGCTTGGGCGCGCACTGCGCCATCCCCGCCCGCTCCAGGCGCGCCATGACCTGGTCCATTTCGTTGGCCAGGTTGTCCATGGCGGCCTGCGGCGTCTTCTCGCCGGTGACCGCGGTGGCCACGTTCTTCCACCACAGCTGCGCCAGCTTGGGGTAGTCGGGCACGTTGTTGCCGGTGGGCGTCCAGGCCACGCGCGCCGGGCTGCGGTAGAACTCGATCAGCCCGCCGTAGTTGGCCGCGTTCTTGGTGAAGAACTCGCTGTTGATGTCGCTGTCGCGGATGAAGGTCAGGCCGGTGATGGACTTCTTGAGCGAGACCGACTTGGACGTGACGAACTGCGCGTAGAGCCAGGCGCCGGCCAGCCGGTCGGGGTTGGTGGACTTGAAGAAGGTCCACGAGCCCACGTCCTGGTAGCCGTTCTGCATGCCGTCCTTCCAGTACGGGCCGTAGGGCGACGGCGCCATGCGCCATTTCGGCGTGCCGTCGTCGTTGACCACCGGCAGGCCCTTCTTGGTCATGTCGGCGGTGAACGCCGTGTACCAGAAGATCTGCTGCGCGATCTGCCCCTGGGCCGGCACCGGGCCGGATTCGGAGAAGGTCATGCCCATGGCCTGCTGCGGGGCGTACTTCTTCATCCAGTCCACGTACTTGGTCAGCGCGTAGACGGCGGCCGGGCTGTTGGTGGCGCCGCCGCGCGCCACCGAGGCGCCCACCGGCGTGCACTTGTCGTCGGCCACGCGGATGCCCCACTCGTCGACCGGCATGCCGTTGGGCAGCCCCTTGTCGGCGGCGCCCGCCATGGACAGCCACGCGTCGGTGAAGCGCCATCCCAGCGACGGGTCTTTCTTGCCGTAGTCCATGTGGCCATAGACCTTCTTGCCGTCGAGCTCCTTGACGTCGTTGGAGAAGAAGTCGGCGATGTCCTCGTAGGCGGACCAGTTGGTCGGCACGCCCAGCTCGTAGCCGTACTTGGCCTTGAACTTGTCTTTCAGGTCCTGGCGCGCGAACCAGTCGGCGCGGAACCAGTAGACGTTGGCGAACTGCTGGTCGGGCAGCTGGTAGAGCTTGCCGTCCGGGGCCGTGGTGAACTTGGTGCCGATGAAGTCCTTGAGGTCCAGGCCGGGGTTGGTCCATTCCTTGCCCGCGCCGGCCATGTAGTCCGACAGCGGCAGGATGGCGCCGTAGCGGTAGTGGGTGCCGATCAGGTCCGAATCCGAGATCCAGCCGTCGTAGATGGACTTGCCGGACTGCATCGAAGTCTGCAGCTTCTCGACCACGTCGCCTTCCTGGATCAGGTCGTGGTTGACCTTGATGCCGGTGATCTCGGTGAAGGCCTTGGCCAGCGTCTTGGACTCGTACTCATGCGTGGTGATGGTCTCGGACACCACGTTGATCTCGGTGACGCCCTTGGCCTTCAGCTTGGCGGCGGCGTCGATGAACCACTTCATCTCGGCCATCTGCTGGTCCTTGGACAGCGACGAGGGCTGGAACTCCGAATCGACCCATTTCCTGGCTTCCGGCTCTCCGGCCCACGCCCCCGACGTCCCGATCAGGGCGATGGCGGCCGCCATGGCGTGCATGCGCAATTTCATGACCTGTCTCCTCGATAAGTCTTCCCCGATGTACGCTGCGGACGCTGGCCCGGGAAGACGATGGCCGATAGTCCTTTACCTGCATAACGCAGGGGTCTGCGCCCCCGTTTCAGCCCTTTTTCATGATGAGCGCCAACAACAGCATCGATACCGCGAACCCGATCCAGACCGAGGGCGGTTCGTCCAGCGACAGCCATTCGGCCGCCTTCTCGCCCAGACCCACGAAGGCCAGGTTGACCCAGGCCGCGGCCATCAGGCCGATGAACAGACGGTCGCCGCGGGTGGTGCGCAGGGGCAGGAACCCCTTGCGCTCGACCGTGGGCGATTTCAGTTCCCATATCGTCATGCCCGCCAGCATCAGGCCGACGCAGGTGAAGAACACGGCGACGGGAACGGTCCATACCATCCAGCTGAACATGAGTCGGCCTCCGGGTTGCGCGCGCTACACGCGGCCCATCGCGAAGCCCTTCGCGATGTAGTGCCGCACGAACCAGATCACGATGCCGCCGGGCACGATGGTCAGCACCCCGGCGGCGGCCAGCACGCCCCAATCCATGCCCGAGGCGGACACGGTGCGGGTCATGGTGGCTACGATGGGCTTGGCGTTGACCGAGGTGAGCGTGCGCGCCAGCAGCAATTCGACCCAGCTGAACATGAAGCAGAAAAACGCCGCCACGCCCACGCCGGACTTGATCAATGGCAGAAAGATTGTCAGGAAAAAGCGCGGGAAGGAATAGCCGTCGACATAGGCGGTTTCATCGATCTCTCGCGGCACGCCGGACATGAAGCCCTCCAGGATCCACACCGCCAGCGGCACGTTGAACACCAGGTGCGCCAGCGCCACCGCCAGGTGGGTGTCCATCAGCCCGAACGAGCTGTAGAGCTGGAAGAACGGCAGCAGGAACACCGCCGGCGGCGTCATGCGGTTGGTCAGCAGCCAGAAGAACACGTGCTTGTCGCCGATGAAGCGGTAGCGCGAGAACGCATAGGCCGCCGGCAGCGCCACCGCCAGCGAGATCACGGTGTTGATCACCACGTAGATCAGCGAGTTGATGTAACCGGAATACCAGGCCGGATCGGTGAAGATGGTGCGGTAGTGCTCCAGGGTGAAATCCTCGGGCCAGAACGTCAGCGTGCTCAGGATTTCGGTATTGGTCTTGAACGACATGTTCAGCATCCAGTACAGCGGCAGGATGGCGAACACGAGATACAGCGCCAGGAATACGCCGCGCCACCAGCTCTTGTTCTCACGCATGGATGCGCTCCTCGTCGAAACCGCCGGTGGTGCCGGCGCGCTGCATCCAGTTGTAGAGGATGAAGCACAGCAGCAGGATGATCAGGAAATAGATGATAGAGAACGCGGCGGCCGGCCCCAGGTCGAACTGGCCCACGGCCTTCTGCGTCAGGTACTGCGACAGGAAGGTGGTGGCGTTGCCCGGCCCGCCGCCGGTCAGCACGAAAGGCTCGGTGTAGATCATGAAGCTGTCCATGAAACGCAGCAGCACCGCGATCATGAGCACGCCGCGCAGCTTGGGCAGCTGGATGTAGCGGAACACCGCCAGGCGCGAGGCCCCGTCGATGCGCGCGGCCTGGTAGTAGGCGTCGGGAATCGCGCGCAGGCCCGCATAGCACAGCAGCGCCACCAGCGGCGTCCAGTGCCAGACGTCCATGACCAGCACGGTGACCCAGGCGTCCGCGTCGTTGCCGGTGTAGTTGTAGTCCACGCCCAGCCATGACAGCGTCGCGCCCAGCAGCCCGATGTCGGTGCGGCCGAACACCTGCCAGATGGTGCCCACCACGTTCCACGGAATCAGCAGCGACAGCGCGATGATGACCAGCACCGCCGAGGCGCGCCAGCCGGTCGCCGGCATGGACAGCGCCAGCAGGATGCCCAGCGGGATCTCGATGGCCAGCACCGCCAGCGAAAAGCCGATCTGGCGCAGCAGCGCGCCGTGCAGCTCTTCGTCCTGCAGCACGGCGGCGTACCACTCGGTGCCGACGAACACGCGGCGCTCGGGCGAAATGATGTCCTGCACCGAATAGTTGACGATGGTCATCAGCGGCAGGATGGCGGAGAACGCCACGCACAGCACCACGGGCAGCACCAGCAGCCAGGCCCGGTGATCTATGGGTTTCATCGGATCAGCTCCTCGTCGCGGTAGAAGCAGGTGTGCGGGTTGAGCACCCCCAGCCAGGCCGTGTCCCCGGCCGCCGGGATGGCGCCGCCGTTCAGGCGCGCGCGCACCGCGACGCCCTCGTAGTCGGCCACCAGCAGCGTGTAGGTGCCCACGTCCTGCACGCGCTCGACGCGCATGGGCACGGCGCCCGGCGCCTCGGGCTCGGCCAGGCGCAGGTATTCCGGGCGCACGCCCAGCTTGACCGGCCCGGCGCCGGCCAGCGCCGCCGCCGTGGCCTCGGGCACGCCGGCCACGCGCCGGCTGCCGACCTCCAGCGCGCCGTCGCGCCATTGCGCGGGCAGGAAATTCATGCCGGGCGAGCCGATGAAATGGCCCACGAAGGTATGCGCCGGGCGCAGGAACAGATCGTCGGCGGTGCCCACCTGCACGGCGCGTCCGCGCGCCATCACCATGACATGGTCGGCGAAGGTCAGCGCCTCGGTCTGGTCGTGGGTCACGTAGATCAGGGTCAGCTTGAACTCGCGGTGGATTTCCTTGAGCTTGCGGCGCAGCTCCCATTTGAGCTGCGGATCGATCACGGTCAGCGGCTCGTCGAACAGGATGGCCGACACGTCGCTGCGCACCAGCCCGCGGCCCAGCGAGATCTTCTGCTTGGCGTCGGCGGTCAGGCCGCTGGCGCGGCGGTCCAGCACCGCGGACATGTCCAGCATCTCGGCGATGCGCCCCACCCGCTCGCGCACGCGTTCGGCCGGCATGCCG
Organism: Achromobacter sp. MUI-25009338; assembly: GCF_057359325.1. Taxonomy (NCBI): domain Bacteria; kingdom Pseudomonadati; phylum Pseudomonadota; class Betaproteobacteria; order Burkholderiales; family Alcaligenaceae; genus Achromobacter; species Achromobacter sp. MUI-25009338. The sequence continues at coordinate 2,639,362 of NZ_CM170627.1, read as the reverse complement.
CGGTTGCGCAGCGGAAACGCCAGGTTCTCGGCCACGGTCATGGTGTCGTAGACCACCGGAAACTGGAAGACCTGGGCGATGTTGCGCGCCTGCGGCGTGCGGCCGGTGACGTCCTGGCCGTCGAACAGAATGCGCCCGTGCGAGGGCCGCAGCAGCCCCGAGACGCAGTTCAGCAGCGTGGTCTTGCCGCAGCCGGACGGCCCCAGCAAGGCGTAGGCGCCGCCGTCCTGGAAGGTGAACTTCAGCGGCAGCAGCGCGTAATCGTCATCCGTCCTGGGGTCCGCGACGTAGGAATGGGAGAGGTCCAGCTCGATCTGCGCCATCAGGCCGCCTCCCCCGCGCCGGCCGGCTGGCGCGGCGCGGCCAGCAAGGCGCCGTCGGCGCCGAAGGCATAGGTCTGGGCGGGGTCGAAGTAAAGCTGCACCGGCTGCTCCAGCGTGTAGCGGTGCACGCCGGGCAGTTGCGCCACCACGTCGCCGGCCGCGGTCTCGGCGTGCACGAACGTGTCGGAGCCGGAAATCTCGGCCAGCTTCACCACGCCCGGCAGGCGGATGTGCCCGGGGCGCGGCTCCACGTCCAGCGCGCCGGCGCGCAGGCCGGCGGTGAGTTCGCCGGCGGCTTCCGGGGGCAGCGCGCGCGCCACTTCCATCTCGCCTTGCAGGGTAAAGCCCGACGCCGTGCGGCGCGCCGGGAACAGGTTCATGGGGGGATCGCTGAAGGCGCGCGCCACCCGCAGGGAATTGGGCCGGTGGAAGACGTCGACGGTCGGCCCGTATTGCAGCAGCTCGCCGGCGTCCAGCACCGCGGTGTGGCCGCCCAGCAACAGGGCCTCGCCCGGTTCGGTGGTGGCGTAGACGACGGTGGAACGGCCTTCGGCGAACAATTCCGACAGTTCGTCGCGCAATTCCTCGCGCAGCTTGTAGTCCAGGTTGACCAGCGGCTCGTCCAGCAGGATCAGCGGCGCGTCCTTGGCCAGCGCGCGCGCCAGCGCCACGCGCTGCTGCTGCCCGCCCGACAGTTCCGACGGGTAGCGTTCCAGCAGGTGGTCGATGTGCAGGCGGGCCGCCATGGCGCGGACCTTGGCGCCGATGTCGCCGGCGCCGCGCAGCTTGAGCGGCGAGGCGATGTTGTCGTAGACCGACATGGACGGGTAGTTGATGAACTGCTGGTACACCATGGCGACGTTGCGCTGGCGCACCGGCACGCCGGTGACGTCGGCGCCGTCGGCCAGCACGCGGCCCTCGGTGGGCCGGTCCAGCCCGGCCATGATGCGCATCAGCGTAGTCTTGCCCGCCAGGGTCGCCCCCAGCAGCACCGTCATTGCCCCCTCGACCGGCGCGAGGCTCATGGGATACAGGTGGGTCTGCGAGCCCGCCCGCAAACTTACCCTGTCCAGGTTCAGCTGCATCTGATCTCCTCTACCTACTAATACGTCCCTGTTTTATTGCAACGCGGACTTCAGTATTCGGTACAGCGGCCCGGCCTGCGCCTGGCGGACGACAGGATGAGCATACTCTTTCAGATAGCTTTCGTTTTTTGTGCGTTTTACTCAAGAAGCGAACAAAAAACAATCTTGCGGTGCGTCATTATTTTTCGCTTTTGTTGTTTTATTATACGAACATGACACTGAATCCCCGCCAGAGCGCCCTGATCGAAATGGTGCGAGCCCAGGGCTCCGCCTCGATCGAAGAGCTCGCCAAACGCTTCGACGTCACGCTGCAGACGGTGCGGCGCGACGTCAATATTCTTTCGGAAGCCGGCCTGCTGTCGCGCTTTCACGGCGGCGTGCGCATCGAGGCCTCCACCATCGAGAACATCGCCTACCGCAAGCGCCAGGGCCTGCACGCCGCCGGCAAGCAGCGCATCGCCGAGGCGGTGGCGCGCGCCGTGCCGGACGGCTGCTCGCTGATCCTGAACATCGGCACCACCACCGAGGCCATCGCCCGCGCGCTGCTGCGCCATCGCGGCCTGCGCGTGATCACCAACAACCTGCACGTGGCCGACATCCTGTCGGACAACCCCGACTGCGAAGTCATCGTGGCCGGCGGCGTGGTGCGTTCGCGCGACCGCGGCATCGTGGGCGAGGCGACCATGGACTTCATCCGCCAGTTCAAGGTGGATATCGGACTGATCGGGATTTCGGGCATCGAGGCCGACGGCACGCTGCGCGACTACGACTTCCGCGAAGTGCGGGTGGCGCGCACCATCATCGAACAGTCGCGCGAAGTCTGGCTGGCCGCCGACAGCAGCAAATTCAAGCGCCAGGCCATGGTGGAGCTGGCGCACATCTCGCAGATAGACCGGTTTTTCACCGACGCGCATCCGCAGGAGCCGCTGGCGCAGGTCCTGCTGGACGCCGGCGTGCGCTGCGACGTCGCCGCGGCGCCCAATACCCTGAAGCAAACACCTTGACATCCATGAACGCTCCCCTCGCCCCCGTCGCCCCGCCCGACCGCAACCGCCTCCTGGCCACGCTGGACAACACGCATTCCTGGGACGTGATCGTCATCGGCGGCGGCGCCACCGGCCTGGGCACCGCGGTGGACGCCGCCTCGCGCGGCTACCGCACGCTGCTGATCGAAGGCGCCGACTTCGCCAAGGGCACCTCCAGCAAGGCCACCAAGCTGGTGCACGGCGGCGTGCGCTACCTGGCGCAAGGCAATGTCAGCCTGGTGCGCGAGGCCCTGCACGAACGCGGGCTGCTCAACCGCAACGCGCCGCACCTGGTGTGGCCGCTGGGCTTCGTCGTGCCCGCCTACAACCTGCTGGACCAGCCCTTCTACGGCGTCGGCCTGAAGATGTACGACATGCTGGCCGGCAAGCTCAACCTGTCGCCCAGCCGCTGGCTGTCGCGCCGCGACACGCTGGCCAACGCGCCGACCCTGGCCGAGGCCGTCAATGGCCGCAAGCTGCGCGGCGGCGTGCTGTACTACGACGGCCAGTTCGACGACGCGCGCCTGGCCGTCAGCCTGATGCGCACGCTGTTCGACCTGGGCGGCACGGCGGTGAACTACGTGCGCGCCACCGGCCTGACCATGACCGGCGGCAAGGTCGACGGCGTGACCGCGCAGGACGTCCTGGGCGGAGCCAGCTTCACGCTGCGCGCACGCTGCGTGATCAACGCCACCGGCGTCTGGGTGGACGCGGTGCGGCGCATGGAAGACAAGAACGCGCAGACCATGGTCGCGCCCAGCCAGGGCGTGCACCTGACTCTGCCGCGCGACTTCCTGCCGGGCGACCGCGCCATCCTGATTCCCAAGACCGACGACGGCCGCGTGCTGTTTGTCGTGCCCTGGAACGGCCACACCATCGTCGGCACCACCGACACGCCGCGCAACGACCTGCCGCTGGACCCGCAGGCCGGCGCCCAGGACGTGGACTTCATCCTCGGCACGGCGGCGCGCTACCTCAGCCGCAAGCCCACGCGCGACGACGTCACCAGCGTCTGGGCGGGCCTGCGTCCGCTGGTCAAGGCCACCGGCGAGGCGTCCACCAAATCCCTGTCGCGCGAGCACACCATCCTGGTGTCCAAGGCCGGCCTGGTCACCGTGACCGGCGGCAAATGGACCACCTACCGCCGCATGGCGCAGGACGTGGTCGACACGGCCATCCAGCACCAGCTGCTGACCCAGGCCAGCTGCCGCACCGAGACCCTGGCGCTGCACGGCGCCGCCGGCCTGGCGCCGTCGCAGGAACACGCCGGCACGCCGGACAGCTACTACGGCAGCGACCTGGCCGCGCTCAAGGCCCTGCCGGGCGCCGAGCGCATGCTGGTCAAGAGCAGCGGCCTGTCCGAGGCGCACGTGCGCTACGCGGCCCGGTACGAACTGGCGCGCAGCGCCGAAGACGTGCTGGCGCGCCGCAACCGCGCGCTGTTCCTGGACAGCGAAGCCGCGATGCTGGCCGCCCCCGAAGTGGCCCGCCTGCTCGCCGAGGAACTGGGCCACGACGCCGCCTGGCAGCAGCGCACGCTGCAGGACCTGGAAACGGTCGCGGCGAATTACCGGTTGTAGGTGGGGATGGTGGGATGGTGGGATGCAGTGATGGCGTGATGGCGTAGGATGGGTGCAGCGCGCAACCGTTAGGGCCAGAACTCGAACGCCAAACGCGCGTAACCCATCAGCCGGCGCAAGCCGGCATTTTTGCGTGCCAAGAAAAATGGCGGCTGGCGCCGGCTGATGGGTTACGCGCGTTCGATGGTTGAGTTTTTGCGCACGCGCTCTCGCGCTGCACCCATCCTACGCATCCGATGCGTCCGACGTATCCGATGCATCCGGCACATCCGATACATCCGATACATCCGACGCATCCGATACATCCGGCACACCCGACGCATCCAACACGTCCCGCTCCTCCCCTCACGGCACCCGCAACGGGCTGTCCTCGATCATCCGCTCGAACGCCCGCAGCAGGTCCGGGTCGCATTTGGCGCCGGCCTCTTGATGCAGGATGCGCATGATTTCCACGTGCGGGCGCGCGGGATGGTAGGGGCGCACGTCGCCCAGCGCGTCGTAGGAATCGGCCAGCGAAATGATGCGCGCATGCAGCGGGATGTGGTGGCCCGCCAGGCCGGCGGGATAGCCGGAGCCGTCGAAATGTTCGTGGTGGTGGCGTACCGCCAGCGCGATCTGTTCGCGTTGCGGGATGGCGCTGCACAGGATGATGTCGGCGCCGGCCGCGGCATGCGCCTTCATGATCGCCCAGTCTTCCGGGCCGAGGCGGCTGGGCGAGAACAGCACGCGGTCGGGCGTGCCGATCTTGCCCAGGTCATGCAGCCGGGCGGCGATGGCGACGATTTCCTGTTCGTTTTCTGGCAGGCCCAGGGCCTGGGCCAGGGCCGCGCTCAAGGCCGCGACGCGGCCGCTGTGACGGCCGGTGGCCGGGTCGCGCGCCTGCATGGCGGCAAACAGCGCGGCGACGCAGGAGCCCGGGGGTGTTGCGGGAACTTCGGAAGGCATTGGAACGGAGCGCGCAAGACGGGCTGGCGCCGTGCGCGGATTTCGCAAAAGGCGCGATTCTGACACATGAGCGGCCGCGCCCGCCGCAATCAGCGCTCCAGCCGCTCCAGCAGCATCTGCGCCACGCCCACCGACGAGGCCGGATTCTGGCCGGTGATGAGCAGGCCGTCGCCGACCACGTGCGGCTCCCAGTCCGGACCGCTGGAGTACTGCCCGCCCAGCTTCTTCAGTTCGTCCTCGACCAGGAACGGCACCACTTCGGTCAGTTGCACGGCGGCCTCTTCCGCATTGGAAAAGCCGGTGAGCCGGCGTCCCTGCACCAGCGGCTTGCCATCGGCCGTCTTGGCGTGGCGCAGCACGCCCGGCGCGTGGCATACGGCCGAGACCGGCTTGCCGGCCGCCAGCATGGCCTCGATCAGCGCCACCGACGCGGGGTCTTCGGCCAGGTCCCACAACGGGCCGTGGCCGCCGGGATAGAACACGGCGTCGTAGTCGGCCGCCTGCACCTCGGCCAGCGGGCGGGTCGCGGCCAGCAGGCGCTGGGCATCGGGGTCCTGGCGGAAACGGCGCGTGGCCTCGGTCTGGGCGTCGGGCTCGTCGCTCTTGGGGTCCAGCGGCGGCTGGCCGCCGGCCGGCGAAGCCAGCGCGACCTTGGCGCCGCCGTCCACGAATACGTAGTACGGCGCGGCGAACTCCTCCAGCCAGAAGCCTGTCTTGCGGCCGGTATCGCCCAGGGTGTCATGCGAAGTCAGCACGATCAGAATATTCATGGTGCGCTCCTGTTGTCGTCCGGGCCGACGCGCACGATGCGCTTGCCGGCGTTCTCGCCCCTGAGCAGGCCGATCAGGCCGCGCGGCGCGTTCTCCAGTTCCTCGACCACGTCCTCCCGGTACTTGATGCGGCCGTCGCGCAGCAGGCCTTCCATGGCCTGGCGGAACTCGCCGTAGCGGTGGGCGTATTCGTTGAAGATGATGAAGCCCTGCACCTTCAGGCGCTTGGTGAGGATGACCCGCATCAGCTGGCCCAGGCGGTCGGGCCCGTCGGGCGCGCGGGTGGCGTTGTAGGCCGAGATCAGGCCACACACCGGAACGCGGGCGCGCGGATTGAGCAAGGGCAGCACGGCGTCGAACACGGCGCCGCCCACGTTCTCGAAATACACGTCGATGCCTTGCGGCACGGCCCGCGCCAGCCGCGCCGGCAGGTCCGGCGTCTTGTGGTCCACGCAATCGTCGAAGCCCAGCTCCTCGACCACGTAGCGGCATTTGTCCGCGCCGCCGGCGATGCCCACGACCTTGCAGCCGTGGATCTTGGCGATCTGCCCGACCACCGCGCCCACCGCGCCGCTGGCCGCGGCCACCACCACGGTTTCGCCGGCCTTGGGCTGGCCGATGTCGAGCAGCCCCATGTAGCCGGTGAAGCCCGGCATGCCCAGCACGCCCAGCGAGTAGGAAGGATGTTCGGGATCGGGCCCCAGGCGCAGCAGGCCCGCGCCGTCCGACAGGGCGTAGTCCTGCCAGCCGGATTGCGCCAGCACCCAGTCGCCTGGCCGGTAGTCGGGATGGTTGGACGCCTGGACCCGCGTCACCGTGCCGCCCACCATGACTTCGCCGATCTTGACGGGTTCGGCATAGGACGGCGCATCGCTCATGCGCCCGCGCATATAGGGGTCCAGCGACAGATAGACGGTGCGTAGCAACACCTGGCCCGGGCCGGGCTGCGGCACTTCGCGGGTTTCCAGGCGGAAATCGCCGTCGCCGGGCTCGCCCTGCGGACGAGAGGCCAGCACGATGCGGCGGTTGATGGAGGACGATTGCGGCATGGCGGTCGGGTCTCCTGCGTAAAGCCGCCAGCGCGGCGGCATGGGGGTCGTCCCATTACACCATCGTTGTCCGAAGCCCAGAACGGTAACCCTGGCGGCCGCCCCCCTTTTAATTAATTAATAATTTAATTAAGATATCGGCCATGAACTCCCCACCGCCTGCCACGCCCCGCCGCCCCGGCCGTCCGCCGCGCCCCGACAGCGCCGCAATGCGCGCCCGGCTGCTCGACCTCGCCACCCAACGGTTCGCCGCGAGCGGCGTGGCCGCGACCACCATCGCCCACATCGCGCAGCTGGCCGGCGTCACGCCGGCCATGGTGCATTACTACTTCAAAAGCCGCGACCAGCTGATCGACGCCGTGGTGCAGGAACGGCTCGTGCCCGTCATCGCCTATGTCTGGGCGCCGGTGCCGGTAGCCGCCGGCGAGGCGCAGGAGCCGCCCGCGGACCCGGCCGCCACGGTGCGGGCCTTCATCGCCGAGATCGTCGGCCGCGTGGTGCGCAGCGCGGCCGAACGCCCCTGGCTGCCGGCGCTGTGGCTGCACGAAGTGGTCAACGAAGGCGGCCAGCTGCGCGAACGCGTGCTGCGCCATCTGCCCGCCGACCGCCTGCACGCCTTCGCCGCCCTGATCGCCGACTGCCACCGCCAGGGCGCCATCACGCCGGGCGTGGAGCCGCGGCTGGTGTTTCTTTCGCTGCTCGGCCTGACCCTGCTGCCCCTGGCCACGTCCAACCTGTGGCGGCGCGTGTGGCAAGGCGACCCGCAGGCCCAGGCCCTGGACACCGAAGCGATCGCGGCCCACGCCATCGCCATGCTGACGGGCGGCCTGTTCTCGCCGGCCGCCCCTTCCCAGGCCTCTACAGGATGCTGACCATGCGCATTTCCACCGCCTTGCGCCGCCCCCTGCCCGCCGCCGCGGCGCTGGCCCTGCTGCTGGCCGGCTGCGGCAAAGACGAGCAGCCGTTCTTCCAGGGTTATGCGGAAGGCGAGTACGTCTACGTGGCCTCGTCCGAGCCCGGGCGGCTGGCCGACCTGCCGGTGCGCCGCGGCCAGCAGGTCGCCGCCGGCGCGCCCTTGTTCGCGCTCGAAGCCGGGCGCGAAACCGCCGCGCGCGAGCAGGCCAGCGCCCAGCTGGCCGCGGCCTCGGCCCAGTTGGCCGACACCGCCACCGGCAAGCGCCCGGCCGAAGTCGACGTCACCCGGGCGCAGCTGGCGCAGGCCGAGGCGGCCAGCCAGCGTTCGGCCGCGCAGCTGCGGCGCGACACCGAGCAGCTGCGCATCGGCGGCATCGCGCGCGCGCAGCTGGACGAAAGCCGCGAACGGGCGCGCGCCGACGCCGCCCGCGTGCGCGAACTCAAGGCGCAGCTGGACGTGGCCGCCCTGCCCGGACGCGACGAGCAGCGCGCGGCGCAGGCCGCCGACGTGGAAGCGGCCCGCGCGGCCCTGGCGCAGGCGGACTGGACGCTGGCGCAGAAACGCCAGGCCGCGCCCGCCGCCGGGCTGGTGTTCGACACCCTGTACCGCGTGGGCGAATGGGTGCCGGCCGGAAGCCCCGTGGTCAGCCTGCTGCCGCCGGGCAACATCAAGGTGCGTCTGTACGTCCCGCAGTCGGCGCTGGGCGGGTTGAAACTGGGCCAGCAGCTCATGGTGCGCTGCGACGGCTGCGGCGACCCCATCCCGGTACGCATCGACTACATCTCGACCCAGGCCGAATACACGCCGCCCGTGATCTACAGCCGCGAAAGCCGCAGCAAGCTGGTCTACATGATCCAGGCCCGGCCCGCGCCCGAGGCCGCTGCGCGGCTGCATCCCGGCCAGCCGCTGGAGGCGGCGCTGCAATGAGCGCGGCGCCCGCCCGGCAAAACGCCGCCCGCCCCTACGTCATCGACGTGCGGGGCCTGAACAAGCGTTTCGGCGACAAGCAGGTGGTCGACGACGTTTCGCTGCAGGTGCGCGAGGGCGAGATCTTCGGCTTCCTGGGTCCCAACGGCAGCGGCAAGACCACCTGCATCCGGCTCATGTGCGGGCTGTTGACGCCGGACTCGGGCAGCGGCACCTGCATGGGCTACGACATCCTGCGCGACAGCGAGCAGATCAAGCGCCACGTCGGCTACATGACGCAGAAGTTCTCGTTCTGGGACGACCTGAGCATCCGCGAGAACCTCGATTTCGTGGCCCGCATGTACGGCATGCCGGCGCGCCGCGAAACCGTGGAACGGGCGCTGGAAAGCCTGGGCCTGCAAAGCCGCGCGCGGCAGCTGACCGGCTCGCTGTCGGGCGGATGGAAGCAGCGGCTGGCGCTGGCCGCCTGCCTGCTGCACGAGCCGCGCCTGCTGCTGCTGGACGAACCCACCGCCGGCGTCGATCCCACGGCGCGGCGCGACTTCTGGGAGCAGCTGCACGAACTCGCCGCGCGCGGCATTTCGGTGCTGGTCAGCACGCACTACATGGACGAGGCCGAACGCTGCCACAAGCTGGCCTACCTGTCCTACGGCCGGCTGCTGACGCAGGGCACGGCCGACGAGGTGATCGCCGAGCAGGGCCTGACCACCTGGGCCATCCGCGGGCACAACCTAGTGCCGCTGGCGCAGCGCCTGCGCGACGCGCCGGGCGTGGACCAGACGGTGGCCTTCGGCTCGGCGCTGCACATCAGCGGCCGCGACGCCGCGCTGCTGGAGCGCACGCTGCGGGACGCCGTCGCCGGCCAGGCGCTTGAACTGGAACGCATCGACACCAGCCTGGAGGACGTCTTCATCTACCTGATGAAGCGTTCCACCGACAACTACGCGAGCCCGCCATGAGTCCACGCCTGCAAGGCTTTTCCTGGTCGCGCTGGTGGAGCATGGTGCTCAAGGAGTTCCTGCAGCTGCGCCGCGACCGCATCACCTTCGGCATGATCGTGGGCATGCCCATCATGCAGCTGGCGCTGTTCGGCTACGCCATCAACACCGATCCCAAGCAGATGCCCACCGCCGTGATCGCCGCCGACCACAGCCCGTTCACGCGCAGCTTCGTGGCGGCGATGAAGGCGTCCGACTACTTCCGCATCACCGAGGAGCTGAAGGACGAGGAAGCCGGGCGCGCCGCGCTGGCCCAGGGCCGCGTGCTGTTCGTGCTGACCATCCCGCCCGACTTCAGCCGCCGCCTGCTGCGCGGCGAACGTCCGGCGCTGCTGATCGAGGCCGACGCCACCGACCCGATGGCGACCGGCCTGGCCATCGGCGCGGCCACCCAGCTGACGCAGGCGGTGGCGGAAAAAGACCTGACCGGCGCGCTGGCGCCGCTGGCCGGCGGCCAGCCGCCCTTCGAGGTGCGCGTGCACCGGCTGTACAACGAGGAGCAGATCTCGCAGTACAACACCGTACCGGGGCTGATGGGCGTGATCCTGACCATGACGCTGGTGATGATGACCGGCCTGGCCATGACGCGCGAACGCGAGCGCGGCACGATGGAGAACCTGCTGGCCATGCCGGTGCGTCCGCTGGAAGTGATGACGGGCAAGATCGTGCCCTACATCGCCATCGGCCTGATCCAGGCCAGCATCATCCTGCTGGCGGCGCGCTTCGTGTTCCACGTGCCGTTCCAGGGTTCGCTCGTCAGCGTCTACCTGGCCTCGCTGCTTTTCATCGCCGCCAACCTGACCGTCGGCATCACGCTGTCGTCGCTGGCGCGCAACCAGCTGCAGGCCATGCAGCTGACCATGTTCTATTTCCTGCCGAACATCCTGCTGTCGGGCTTCATGTTCCCGTTCCAGGGCATGCCGGTCTGGGCGCAATACCTGGGCAACCTGCTGCCGCTGACGCATTTCAACCGGCTGATCCGCGGCATTCTGCTCAAGGGCAACGGCTGGTGGGACCTCTGGCCCAGCATCTGGCCGCTGCTGCTGTTCACCGTGATCGTCATGGCCGCCGCCGTGAAGTTCTACCGCCGCACCCTGGATTGAACCGACATGCTCCGCCGTCCGTCCACGCCCTGTCCTTCCCCCGCCGCGCCGCGGCGCCTGGCCGCGCTCGCCCTGGGCGCGCTGCTCGCCGGCTGTACCGTGGGACCTGACTTCCAGGCCCCCGCATCCCCGCAGGTCGACGCCTATCTTCCGACTACGGCCGACGCCACGGCGGCCGACGCGGGCCAGCGGCTGGTGGCCGGCGCCGACATTCCGGCCCAATGGTGGCGCCTGTTCCGCTCCGAGGCGCTGGACGCGCTGGTGCGCCAGGCGCTGGAGGCCAGCCCCACGCTGGCGCAGGCCCGCGCCCGGCTGCGCCAGGCCGGCGAGGAGCTGAACGCCGAGATCGGCGGGCGCCTGCTGCCCTCTGCCGACGCCAACCTGTCGGCCGCGCGCCAGAAGGTGGACCCCTCGGCCTTCGGCGTGCCGGTGGCCGAGCCGCCGGCCCCGTTCACGCTCTACAACGCCTCCATCGACGTGTCCTACACGCTGGACCTGTTCGGCGGCAACCGGCGCGCGCTCGAAGGCCTGGGCGCGCAGGTGGACTACCAGCGCCACGAATTGCAGGCCGCGCGCATGGCGCTGGCCGCCAACGTGGTCACGGCCGCGATCCGCCAGGCCGACCTGGGCGAACGGCTGCAGGCCACGCGCGAACTGCTGGCGGCCCAGTCCCGCCAGCGCGACATCATGCGCCAGCGCCTGGACGCCGGCGGCATATCGCAGGCCGACCTCAGCAACCAGGAGCTGCTGGTGGCGCAGACGCGGGCCACGCTGGCGCCGCTGCAGTACCAGTTGTCGCAGGCCACGCACCAGCTGGCGGCCTACCTGGGCCAGCCGCCCGCCGCCCTGAGCGCGCCGCCCCTGCGGCTCGCCGACCTGACGCTGCCGCCGGACGTGCCCACCGGGGTGCCGTCGGCGCTGGTGCGGCAGCGCCCCGACATCCTGGCCGCCGAAGCGCTGTGGCACCGGGCCTCGGCCGACGTGGGCGTGGCCACCGCCAACCTATACCCGCAGTTCACGCTGACCGCCAGCTTCGGCTCGCAGCGCACCCGCGCCGGCGACCTGTCCGACGGGGTCAATGTGTGGAACCTGGGACTGGGCCTGGCCCAGCCGCTGTTTCACGGCGGCGAGCTGCGCGCCCGCCAGCGCGCCGCGCAGGCGGCATACGACGCCGCGGCCGCGGGCTATCGCCAGACCGTGCTGGACGGCTTGCGCCAGGTCGCCGACGCCCTGCGCGCCGTGCAGACCGACGGCGCGGCCTTCCAGGCCCAGGACGAGGCCTGGCGGCGCGCCGCCGAGGCCGAGCGCATCGCGCAGGGCCGCTATCGCGCCGGCGGCATCAGCCACCTGAGCCTGCTCGACAGCCAGCGCCAGCTGCTTGAGACGCGCATCGCGCGCAGCGCGGCCGACGCGGCGCGCTACGCCGACACCGCCGCGCTGTTGCAGGCGCTGGGCGGCGGCTGGTGGAACGAGGCGCCCCCGCCCTGAGGGCCGGCGCGCACCACAACGGTGCGGCAAACGCGCTTGGCCGAGAATTCGGGGCTGAAAGTGGCGTTGTGCAAGGTTTAGGAAACCGCAGGGTTCGTTGCATCATGCAGAGGCTTATGCTGCAAAGATAACAACGATTCATGAATGACTTACTCGATTTGATCGTCTTCTCCCCCGATGCCGGTCAATGCAAGCGCCGTAGCGGCGCACTGGCCGGAATGGGCTTCTCGCCGCGCCAGTGCCACGACTCCAACGGCCTGTTCCGCCTGTTCCAGGCCCGCCGCGCGCCCCTGCTGGTAATGGAGGCCGAGCTTTCCGATCTCTGCATGGCGGTGGCGGGCCTGCGCGCCATGGACACCGCCGCCGGCATCGTCGCCATCTCCAGCTTCGACTCCCCCGAAAACCGCATCCTGGGCCTGCATTGCGGCGCGGACGTCTGTTTTCCGGCCTCCGTGGACACGCCGGAAATCGTGGCCGCGCTGCAGGCGCTGGTGCGCCGCGTGCCGGCGGCGGGCCGGCGCAAGCCCGCCGAGTCCGAGCCGCAGCCGTCGGCGCAGGCGCCCAGCGGCGGCGGCAAGTGGCAGTTCCTCGACGCCGCCTGGACCCTGGTCAGCCCGCAGGGCACGCGGCTGTCGCTGACCCAGGCCGAACGCGAATTCCTGCTCAAGCTGACCGCCACCGCCGACAAGCGCCTGCCGCGCGCCGATGCGCCCGGGCTGGAGGCCCAGGGCGGACGCGAATCCATGCGCCGCACCGACGTGGTCGTGAGCCGGCTGCGGCGCAAGGCCCAGGACGTGAACGTGGAACTGCCGATCCGCACCGTGTGGGGATGGGGCTACGCCTTCACCGGCGACATCTAGCCTCCCGTCCCGCGCGGCGTATCATGCGGACCAGGATCCTCTTTCGCCCACGCCGCCATGGAAGTCTTTGAACGCCTGCAGGCCCTGCTGGCCAGCCACCAGGCCCGCTACCGCCTGATCGAACACCCCGCCGCCGGCCGCTCGGTCGAAGTGGCCGCCATCCGCGGCACCGCCGTCAGCCAGGGCGCCAAAGCGCTGGTCTGCCGCGTGAAGCTGTCGTCGAACCAGCGCAGGAACGTGCTGGCCGTTTTTCCGGCCGACCGCCAGGCCGACCTCGCCGCCATCGCCCGCGCCGCCGGCGGCAAGAAGGCCTCGCTCGCCTCGCAGGACCTGGCGCGCGAACTGACCGGCTGCGAGATCGGCGCCATCCCGCCCTTCAGCTTCAATCCCGAGCTGCACCTGCTCGTCGATCCCAGCCTGCGCCACCGGCATGAGGAAATCGTGTTCAACGCCGGCCGCCTGGACGCCTCCATCCTGCTGAACACGGAAGACTACTTCCGGCTGGCCGCGCCCGAAGAGGCGCCGCTGGTCAAGGCCGCCCCCGAACTTCCCGCCAACCAGGTCTGAACCATGTGTCTCGCCGTACTGGCCCTGCGCACGCTGCCGGGCATTCCCGTCCTGATCGCCGCCAACCGCGATGAATTCCACGAACGGCCCACCCTGCCCGCCGCGCAATGGCCCGACGCGCCCGACATCTACGCGGGGCGCGATGGCCGGGCCGGCGGCACCTGGATGGGCGTGAGCGCCCGCGGCCGCTATGCGCTGGTGACCAATTTCCGCGAACCCGGCCATTTCCGCGACCCGGCGCCATCGCGCGGCGCACTGGTCGAAGACTATCTGCGCGGCGCCGAACCGCCCGCGGCCTACCTGGCCCGCGTGCACCGGGGGGACCAAGCCTACAACGGCTTCAACCTGATCGTGGGCGACGCGCGCTCGGCCTGGTATCTGAGCAACCGCGACGGCGGCCCGCGCGAGCTCGCCCCCGGCATCTATGCCCTGTCCAACCATCTGCTGGACACGCCCTGGCCCAAGCTCGCGCGCACCAAGGCGGCGTTCGGCGCGGTGCTGCGCAGCGGCCCGCAGCCCGACCTGCCCGCGCTCATGGCCGCCCTGGCCGACCGCCAGCCCGCCGACGACGCCGACCTGCCCGCCACCGGCCTGCCGCTGGAGCGCGAAAGACTGCTGAGCAGCCCCTTCATCGTCAGCCCCAACTACGGCACCCGCAGCTCCAGCGTGCTGGCGCTGCGCGAGGACGGGGCCGGACAGCTCGACGAAAGGCGCTTCGCCCCGGACGGCTCGGTCAGCGGCGAAAGCCGGCTGACATTTTCCTGGCAGCCGGCCGACACCATCGCTTGAGATCCCGGACGCCATACGCGAACTCCGCGCGCCGGCCAAGGTCGAACCTGTTGCCGCCCCGCGTGGCGCGGCGGCGACTGCAGCCGGCTCCGAGGCCGGCGATCCTATCGAGGAGCATCTCATGAACAAGCGTATCGAACGCTGCACCATGGCCGCCGCGATGGCCGTGGGCAGCATGGCCTTTGCCGGGATACTGTCGACCGTCCAGGCCGGCCTGCCGCCGGTGCAGCGCCAGGGCGCCGTCGAATATGTCAGCGGCGGCATCGGCCTGGATGAATCCGAAGCCATGAAGGCCGCCGCCAAGGACTACCCGCTGGCGCTGACCTTCGCCGCGCAGCGCAACGGCACGGCCGACTACGTGGCCAACGTCGGCGTGTCCATCCAGGACGCGCAAGGCAAGCCGGTGCTGCAGGCCACTTCCGAAGGCCCCTACATGCTGGTGAAGCTGCCGGCGGGCCGCTACAAGGTGTCGGCCACCTATAACGGCGCGGCCCAGGAGCGCGAGGTTTCGGTGCAGGGCGGCGCCACGGCGCGCGCCGTGTTCGAATGGAAGTAGCCGGCGGCCCTACACGCCGGTAAACAGAATCGCGATCACGAAGCCCACGCCGACCGCCCAGACCAGCGAGCGCAGCGCGCCCCAGTTGGCCAGGTACATGGCCAGATAGCCCAGGCGCACGCCCAGCCAGCACGCCATCAAGGTGGCCACGTGCGCGGGCGGCGCCTGGTTGTACAGCGCGAACAGCACCGCCGCATAGAAGAACGGCAGCGCCTCGAAAGCATTGTTCTGCGCCGCGTTGGCGCGGGCGCGCCAGCCTTGCTGCCGCGCCAGCCAGGCGCGCGGGTCGTTGTTGTCGAACTGGCGGCCGCCGGCCTTGGCGATGATCGTGGATACGAAAGGCAGCAACGCCGCGGCCAGCATCAGCCACGCAATGGTCTTCATGGTGCGACTCCCGGGTGAGCGATCCGCCGACGATAACGCAAGCAGCCCGGCCGCGCTTACACTCAGCGCTTTGCGCCCCTTCCCCGCCCGTGCCGCTGCTCAGCCCCTGGTCCGCCCTGTTTCTTGCCGCCGCCATGCTCTGGCCGCCGGCGACGCGGCGCTGGGCGCTGGCGCCGCTGGCCGCGGCCTACGGCTGGGCCTGGGCCGACGGCAGCATCGATACGGTGGCGCTGGCCTGGCTGGCGCTGCTGGCGCTGGCGGCCGCACTGGTGCAATCGCCATCCCGTCCGGCCGCGCGCGGCGCGGGACATGCGCTGTTCCTGGCGCTGGCCGCGCTGCTGTTCATGCATGCGCTGCCGGGCTTTCACAATCTGCGCGTGATCGAGCCGGCGCCGCTCAGCCCCGGCGCCGTGCCTTTCGGCATGTACCTGAACCTGGACAAGCCGCTGGCCGCGTTCTGGGTGGTGCTGGCGCTGGCCCCGCCGATGGCCGCCGCGCGGGCGCGCGCCACGCTGGCGGCGGCGGTGCTGGCCTGCGCCGCGGCGATCGCGGCCTGCCTGGGATGCGCGCTGGCCCTGGGCGTCGTGCAATGGGACCCCAAGTGGCCGCAGGCGGCCCCGGTCTGGCTGCTCAACAACGCCCTGCTGGTGACGCTGGCCGAGGAAGCGCTGTTTCGCGGTTATCTGCAACAGCAGCTGAGCCAGCGCTGGCGCGGCCGTCCGTGGGGCGGCGCGGCGGCGCTGGCGGTCGCGGCCGTGCTGTTCGGGCTGGCGCACTACGCCGGCGGCTGGCAATGGGTGCTGCTGGCCACGCTGGCGGGCGCGGCCTACGGCCTGGCCTACCGCTATGGCGGGCTGGCGGCCGCGGTGCTGGCGCACCTGGGCCTGAACGTGGCGCACTTCGGCCTGTACACCTACCCGATGCGCGCCGCGTTCTGACCGCCTCAGGCCGGCAGCGCCGGATAGTCGGTATAGCCGCCAGGACCCGGCGCGTAGAAGGTGGCCGGGTTGGGCGTGTTCAGCGGCGCCTTGAGCGCGAAGCGGCGCGCCAGGTCGGGATTGGCGATGTACTGCACGCCGAAGGCCACGGCGTCGGCACGGCCGGCGGCGATGGCGGCCTCGGCGGATTCGCGCGTGTAGCCTTCGTTGGCGATATAGACACCGCCGAACGCGGCCTTGAGCGCCGGCCCCAGGCTGTCGGGCGCCTCGTGTTCGCGCACGCACAGAAAGGCGATGCCGCGCCCGCCGAGTTCGCGCGCCACGTAGCCGAAGGTCGCGGCCGGGTCGGAATCGCCCATGCTGTGGATCTCGCCGCGCGGCGACAGATGCACGCCGACGCGGCCCGCGCCCCATACCGAAATACAGGCGTCGGTCACTTCCAGCAGCAGGCGCGCGCGGTTCTCCACCGGACCGCCGTAGGCGTCGGTGCGCAGATTGGTGCTGTCCTGCAGGAACTGGTCCAGCAGATAGCCGTTGGCGGCGTGCACTTCCACGCCGTCGAAACCGGCCTCCATGGCCATCTGCGCGCCGTGGCGGTAGGCCTGGACCACGCCCGGCAGCTCCGAGGTTTCCAGTGCGCGCGGCGTGACGTAGGCGCGCCGCGGGCGCACGTGGCTGACGTAGCCCTGCGGCGCGATGGCGCTGGGCGCCACCGGCAGTTCGCCGTCCAGGAACATCGGGTCGGAAATCCGGCCCACGTGCCACAGCTGCGCCACGATCCGCCCGCCGGCCGCGTGCACGGCGGCCGTGACCTTGCGCCAGCCCTTGACCTGCTCCGGCGTCCACAAGCCCGGCGTGTCGGCGTAGCCCACGCCCTGCGGGGTCACGGCGGTGGCCTCGGTCAGGATGAGGCCGGCGCCGGCGCGCTGCGTGTAGTACTCGACCATCAGGTCGTTGGGCACGCGGCCGGGGTCGGCGTGCATGCGGGTCAGGGGCGCCATGATGACGCGGTTGGGCAGCGTCAGTTCGCCGACGCGCAGAGGTTCGAATAGCTGGCTCATGCAAATCCTCCGCCCCCTGCCGGGGGCTACATATCCTGGTTGAGTTGCCGCAGGAACGCGGCGATCACGGCTTCGTTGCGACGGAAAAACACCCACTGCCCCACTTTCGTGGCCGAGATCAGGCCCGCGCGCTGCAGCACCGCCAGGTGCGAAGACACGGTGGACTGGGACAGGCCGCAGCGGCTGTCGATGTGGCCCGCGCAGACGCCATGCTCGAAGCTGTGGCCCGGGCTTTCCTCGAAATAGGCCTGCGGCGTCTTCAGCCACGCCAGGATTTCGCGCCGCACCGGATTGGCCAGCGCCTTCAGGATGGCGTCGGCGTCGATGACGGGTTGCGCGGCATTGGAAGCAGTCATATTGAAATATCGCAATTTATCGAATCTTATATCGAAACTATTCGATATATAGTCATGCCCATGCGGATTCCAGGGCTATCGGCCGTCCGCCCGGCCCGGCTTGAGGCTGTCGGCCCAGTCGCGCGCCAGGTCGCGCCGGGCCCGCCGGTTCACCAGCGCGGTGAGCGCCATGGCGAGCACCGCGCCGGCCGCGGCCAGCGCCATGTCCTTCTGCGCATCCCAGATATCGCCCTGGGTGCCCAGGTAGGCCGCGCCCAGCTCGCTGCCCACTGTGGCGGCCGCGCCCCACTCCAGCAGTTCGTACAGCGCCGAGGTCGACAGCGTGACGTCCATGGGCAGGAAATACGCCCAGAAACCGCGCACCTCGACCACGCGCAGGAAGATCTCGCGGATGGGATAGGCCAGCAGCAGCCCGTAGGAAAAATGCACCACGCGGTCGAAGTTGTTGCGCTCCCAGCCGACCAGCGCGTTGAAGCTGCCGCCGGTCAACGCGCGCCACCAGTCGTCGTACGGCACCAGCGAATACGTGTAGTGCGCCCCTACCGCGTGCAGGCACAGGTACAGGAAGATCAGCGTGTAGGACACGCGCGAAAACACGAACCAGCGGCGCGTGAGCAGCAGCGCCGCGCCGAAGGCCAGCACCAGCGCGTTCTCCAGCGCCCAGTCGGCGCGGTCGTGCGGCGAGATCGCCAGCGCCGTCCAGATGACCGCGAACAGCAGGCCCAGCGTGTACAGGTAGCGGCGCCGCGCGTCGGCCACGGTCACTCTCCCTCGACCCGGCCGCGCAGGCGCTTGATCTCGCCGTGCCGCACCTTGCGCTGCACGCGCCGGCGCTGCGAGGCGCGGGTCGGCCGGGTGGCGTGGCGCGGCTTGTCGGGCCGCGCCACCGAACGCACCATGGCGAGCAGGCGCTCGACGGCTTCGGCGCGGTTCTTTTCCTGGCTGCGAAACGCCTGCGACTTGATCACGATGATCCCGTCCTTGGAAACGCGGTGGTCGCTGAGCGCGCACAGCGCGTCCTTGATCTCGTCGGGCAGGCTGGAGGCGCGCACGTCGAAGCGCAGGTGCACGGCGCTGGACACCTTGTTGACGTTCTGGCCGCCCGCGCCCTGGGCGCGGATCATGGAGAACGCCAGCTCGCGCTCATCCAGGTAGAGGGAATCTAGGACGTGAAGCATATGGCGGGAGTATATCCATGCCCTTGCGGGCGCGGTTACGCGGCGGCGCTGGCGAGCGATGCGCCGCGCCAAGTAAAATAACGCGCTTTGCCTGCTTTTCCGGCGTCCGGCCGCCGACACCATCCATGACTTATTCCGCCAAAGAAATCTTCAAGACGCTGCAGGGCGAAGGCGCCCATGCCGGCCGCGCGGCGGTCTTCTGCCGGTTCGCCGGCTGCAACCTCTGGAGCGGCCGCGAAAGCGACCGCGCCAGCGCCGCCTGCACCTTCTGCGACACCGACTTCGTCGGCACCGACGGCGAAGGCGGCGGCAAGTTCGCCACCGCCGAACTGCTGGCCGACACCATCGCGGCCTGCTGGGGTCCGGGCGCCGAAGACCGCTACGTGGTCTTCACCGGCGGCGAACCGCTGCTGCAACTGGACGCCGCGCTGCTCACGGCCGTGCACGCGCGCGGCTTCACCGTGGCCATCGAAACCAACGGCACCATCAAGCCGCCGGCCGGCATCGACTGGATCTGCGTCAGCCCCAAGGGCACCGCCCCGGTGGTGCTGGAGCGCGGCGACGAGCTCAAGCTGGTCTATCCGCAGGCCAACGCCCTGCCCGAGGCCTTCGCCCACCTGGACTTCGACCACTTCTTCCTGCAACCCATGGACGGCCCCGCACGCGCGGCCAACACCCGGCAAGCCGTCCAGTACTGTATGCAGCATCCGCAATGGCGGCTCAGCCTGCAAACCCACAAATACATAGGCATTCCATGATTTACCCCCGTCCCCTGCGGAGCGCGCCATGATTTCCGTGACCCGCAGGCTGGAGTTCGACGCCGGCCACCGCATTCCCGACCATCGCAGCCAGTGCCGCAACCTGCACGGCCACCGCTACGTGCTGGAGATCACCCTCAGCGGCGACGTGGTGCAGGCCCCGGGCGAGTCCGACAACGGCATGTTGATGGACTTCTCCGAGATCAAGCAGATCGCCAAGACCCACATCGTCGACGTCTGGGACCACGCGTTCCTGGTCTACGAGGGCGACGCCGCCGTGCGCGCCTTCCTGGACACGCTGCCCGGCCACAAGACGGTGGTGCTGGACCGCATCCCCACGGCCGAAAACCTGGCCGCCATCGTCTTCGCCACGCTGGCGCCCCACTACCACGGCCACTACGGCGCCGAGCTGCGCCTGACCCGCGTGCGCCTGTACGAAACGCCCAACTGCTGGGCCGACTGCAACGGCTGAGCGCGCCCCGGCCGATCGCCCCATCCGAGCCCGGTTTTCCATCCCTGGAAAACCGGGCTCTTATCTTTTCGATTGAAACAATCAATGGAGATCTTCGTCATTTTCAATTAATAGTAAGCTAATAGATAGGATACAATCTATTCCATGAACACGCCCACCGACTTCCAGCTCATGGCCACCACGTCCAACCTGATGGTGCTGTCGCGCGCCTATCGCGGCGCCGCCGACAAGGCCCTGGCCGACTACGGACTTTCCCAGGCCACGGCCTGGCCCGTCATCCTGACCGGCCGTCTGGGAGACGGCGTGCGCCAGGGCGCCCTGGCCGAGGCGCTGGGCGTCGAAGGCCCCTCGCTGGTGCGGGTGCTGGACCAGCTGGTCGCCGCCGGCCTGATGGAACGCCGCGAGGACCCGCATGACCGCCGCGCCCGCACCCTGCACCTGACCGACGCCGGCCAGGCCTTGCGCGCGCAGGTCGAGGACGTGCTGGTCGAATTGCGCCGCCACCTGTTCCGCGGCATAGACGCGGCGGACCTGGAGGCCTGCCACCGGGTCTTCGAGAGCCTCAAGGCCGCGCTGGGCCGCAGCGGCGCCGGCGCGCAGCAACAGGACGAGCAGCCGTGAAACTGCCTACCCTGCGCGAAACCATCTTCTCGCTCCAGGCGTATCTGAGCGCCGTGCTGGCGCTGTACGTGGCGTACAGCATGGGCCTGCCGCGCCCGTTCTGGGCCATGACCACCGCATACATCGTGGCCCAGCCCTGGTCGGGCGCGGTGCGCTCCAAGGCGCTGTACCGCCTGACGGGCACCTTCGTCGGCTCGGCCGTCACCGTCTACATGGTGCCGCAGCTGTCGAATTCCCCGGTCGTCATGGTCGCGGCCATGGTGGTGTGGGTGGGCGTCTGCCTGTACCTGTCGGTGCTGGACCGCACCCCGCGTTCGTACCTGTTCATGCTGGCCGGCTATACCGCCGCCATGATCGGCTTTTCCAGCGTGACCGAGCCGTCCCTGGTGTTCGACACGGCGCTGGCCCGGGTCGAGGAAATCTGCCTGGGCATCGTCAGCGCCACGCTGGTCCACAGCATCGTGCTGCCGCAAGGCCTGGCCCCCACGCTGCTGCAGCTGCTGGACAAGGCGGTGCGCGGGGCTCGCAACTGGATGCACGACACGCTCAGCGGCCAGACCGACGAGCAGAAGGACCGCGACCGCCGCACGCTGGCCAACGACATCACGCAACTGCGTCTGCTGTCCACCCACGTGCCCTTCGACACCGGCAACCTGCGCTGGACCGCGGGCGCGGTGCGCGCCATGCAGGACCAGGTCGCGGCCCTGACGCCCATCGTTTCCGCCGTGGAGGACCGCATGCTGGCGCTGCAGGCCGACGGCCAGGCGCTGCCGCAGGAGGTTTCCGCGCTGCTGCACGACATCTCCGAATGGATCAACGCCGGCGCGCTCGCCACGCACGAGGACGCCCTGCGCCTGCGCGCCGAGGCGGCCAGGCTCACGCCCGCCATCGACGGGCGCGCCACCTGGCGCGACGCGCTGC
Organism: Achromobacter sp. MUI-25009338; assembly: GCF_057359325.1. Classification (NCBI taxonomy): domain Bacteria; kingdom Pseudomonadati; phylum Pseudomonadota; class Betaproteobacteria; order Burkholderiales; family Alcaligenaceae; genus Achromobacter; species Achromobacter sp. MUI-25009338. The sequence continues at coordinate 2,617,692 of NZ_CM170627.1, read as the reverse complement.
TGGCCAGCCTGATGACGCGGCTGCGCGAACTCATCGACACCTACGACCAATGCCTGGCCCTGCGCCGCGACATCCGCGCCGGGCTGCAGGGCGCGCCGCTGCGTCCGTCGCGCGCCAGGCGCGTTTCCTCCAATACCGTGCTGCACCGCGACCGCCAGCTCGCGCTGCTGTCTGCGCTGGCCGCCGGCGTGGCGATTTCGATCTGCAGCGCGTTCTGGATCGGCACCGCCTGGAGCAACGGCGGCTCGGCCGCGCTGATGGCCGCGATCGCCAGCTGCATTTTCGCCTCGCAGGACAATCCCGTGCCCGGCATCATGCAGTTCCTGACCTACACCATCTATTCCATTCCGCTGTCGGCGCTGTACCTGCTGGGCATCATGCCCGCCATCCATTCGTTCGAAATGCTGGTGCTGGCGATGCTGCCCACGGCCTTCGTGCTGGGGGTGTACATCTCGCGCCCCGCCACCGTCGGCAAGGCCATGGCCTTCGTGTTCGGCTTCGTAGGCACGCTGGCGCTGCAGGACACCCATACCGCCGACATCGTGTCCTTCATCGACGCGCAGATCGCGCAGAACATCGGCGTGGCCACCGCCGCCATCGTCGCCGCCCTCTTCCGCACGGTCAGCGCCGACCGCAGCGCGCGCCGCATCCAGGCCGCCAACTGGAAGGAACTGGAAATACTGGCAAGTTCGCCGCGCGCCCCCGAGCGCCACACCTACGCCGCCCGCATGCTGGACCGCATCGGCCTGCTGCAGCCGCGCCTGGCGCTGGCCAAGCGCCCGGACGACGTGGTCGCCGCCGACGCGCTCAAGGACCTGCGCGTGGGCCGCGACATCACCGAACTGCAGCGCGTGCGCCGCCACCTGCCCATGGCCGAGGCCGCCATCGCGCCGCTGCTGGCCAGCCTGGCCGGCTTCTTCCGGGCTCGCCAGGCCTGGCAGCCGGGACAGAAAACGCCGGAATTCCTGGCGCAGATCGACCGCGCGCTGTCCAGCGTCGCCAGCACCGCGCAGCACGAGGGCGCGCGGGCGCGCGCCGTGGTGGCCCTGGTGGGCATCCGCCGCGCCTTCTTCCCCGACGCCCCCGATTACCAACCGCCCCATCCGACGCTGGAGGGCCAGACATCATGATCGGCGAATTCAATCTCTACGGCATTTACTTCCCCTGGCTGCTGGTGCTGGGCGTGGCCACCCTGGGCATCGCCTGGGCCGTGCGCCGCGTGCTGGCCCGCGCCGGGCTGTACCGCCTGGTATGGCACCCCGCGCTGTTCGACCTGGCGCTGTTCGTGGTGCTGCTGTATGGCGTTTCCCTCATTTCCCCGTATTTTCTTCAGAGATCCGCATGAAACTCCCCAACGCCCTGCGCCCTTCCGCCATCGGCAGGTTCGCCGTGACGGCCGTCGTCGTCGCCGCGGCCGCCTACGCCGGCTGGCAGCTCTGGGTGCACTATGAAGTCGAACCCTGGACGCGCGACGGCCGCGTCAAGGCCTACGTGGTGCAGGTCGCGCCCGACGTCTCCGGCCTGGTCACCAGCGTGCCGGTGCACGACAACCAGGACGTGAAGGCCGGCGACGTGCTGTTCGAAATCGACCGCGCGCGCTTCCAGCTGGCGTTCGACCAGGCCCAGGCCTCGGTGCATTCGCAGCAGGTGGCGCGCACGCAGGCGCTGCGCGACGCCAAGCGCAACCGCGCGCTGGGCCGGCTGGTGGCCGCCGAGGCGCTGGAACAGAGCGAGACCCGCCTGCAGCAGGCCGAGGCCGCGCTGGCGCAGGCCGAAGTCCAGCTCGACACCGCGCGCCTGAATCTCGAACGCAGCCGCGTGGTCGCGGCCACCGACGGCCGCGTCACCAACCTGGACCTGCGCGCGGGCTCCTACGCCACCGCCGGCCGCGGCGTGATGGCGCTGGTGGACGCGGGCTCGTTCTACGTCGAAGGCTACTTCGAGGAAACCAAGCTGCCGCGCGTGCACGAAGGCGATCCCGTCACGGTGACGCTGATGGGCGATTCGCGGCTGATCCGCGGCCACGTGGAAAGCATCGCCCAGGGCATCGCCGACCGCGACCGCAGCACGGGCGCCAACCTGCTGCCCAACGTGAACCCGACCTTCAACTGGGTCCGCCTGGCGCAGCGCATCCCGGTGCGCGTGAAGATCGACGACGTGCCCGAAGGCGTGCGCCTGGTGGCCGGCCAGACCGCCACCGTGGCGGTCGACAGCCCGCCCCGGCATGCCTCTGCGCACACCCCGCAGTCTTCCTGATCCCGTCTTTACCCTCTTTACCCTTTACCCGACGCCATACCGTGTGATTGCCATGAATACCAGAAACCTCCTGCCGCTGATGCTGGCCCTTGCGCTGGCCGGATGCACCACCGTGGGCCCCGACTACCAGGTGCCCGCGGACGCGGTGGCCGAGCGGCAAAGCGCGCAGGCGCCTTTCGCGCAGGCCCAGGAGGACGTGTTCCGGCAGGACGCGGTGCCCGGCCGCTGGTGGCGCCTGTACAACGACCCCACGCTGGACGGGCTGGTGGAAAAGGCGCTGGCCGCCAACACCGACCTGCGCGTGGCCGGCGCCAACCTCGAACGCGCCCAGGCCGTCCTGCGCGAAACCCAGGCGCAGCAGCAGCCCAGCCTCGGCGTCAACGCCTCGCCCACCTACGGCCACGCCTCGGGCCTGCAGGAAATGCAGCCCGGCATCGATCCCCCCAACCACTGGTCATACTCCGCCGGCGCCGGCGTGTCCTACCAACTGGACCTGTTCGGCCAGATCCGCCGCGCGATCGAAGCCTCCAGCGGCGACGCCCAGGCCGCGCAGGCCGCCTACGACGCCACCCGCGTCACCGTGGCCGCCGAAACCGCCCGGGCCTACGCCACCGTCTGTTCGGCCGGCATGCAGCTGGCTTCGGCCCGGCATTCGGTGAAAGTGCAGCAGGAATCGCTGGACGCGGTGCAGCGGCTGCAGCAGGCCGGCCGCGGCACCGTGCTGGACGTGACTCGCGCGCGCAGCCAGCTGCAGCAGCTGCGGGCCAACCTGCCGCCGTTCGAGGCGCAGCAGCGCACCGCGCTCTACCGCCTGGCGGCGCTGACCGGCCAGACGCCCGCGGAAATCACGCCCGCCCTGCTGCAATGCGCCGAGCCTCCCCGGCTGGCCGACACCATACCGGTGGGAGACGGCGCCGAACTGCTGCGCCGCCGTCCCGACATCCGCCAGGCCGAGCGCGCGTTGGCCGCCGCGACCGCGCGCATCGGCGTGGCCACCGCGGACCTCTACCCCAAGATCACGCTGGGCCTGTCGGCCGCCTCGGGCGGCCCCGCCACCATGTTCGGAGACCGCGGCACCTTCAGCTGGAGCGTCGGCCCCCTGATCTCCTGGGCCATCCCCAACACCGGCGCCGCGCAGGCCCGCATCGCCCAGGCCCAGGCCGGCACCAAGGCCGCCGCCGCGCGCTTCGACGCCACCGTGCTCAACGCGCTGCGCGAAACCGAAAGCGCGCTGGTGGTCTACGCCCGCCAGCTCGACCGCGACAGCGCCCTGCGCGCCGCGCGCGACCAGAGCGCCGAGGCCGCCTCCCAGGCCAGCCAGTTGTTCCGCCTGGGCAAGACCGACTACCTGACCGTGCTGGACGCCGAACGCACGCTGGCCACCAACGAAAGCGCGCTGGCGGCCTCGCAGGCCGAACTCAGCAACGACCAGATCGCGCTGTTCCTGGCGCTGGGCGGGGGCTGGGAGAAGTAATCAGTGCACCGTGCTGCCGTCCGGCGGCGTCTGGTTCAGGCCCAGCGCCGCCTCCCAGCTGCGCAGCGGCACGCAGGTCTGCAGGCGCATGATGGCGCGCTCGATCAGGGCGGGATGCAGTTCGTGGCCCACGTGGGTGGCCACGTCGATGGTGGAATCGCCGTGCAGTTCGGTCAGGCGCGCCTGGGCGGCCTGGATGTGGGCCACGTCCATGACCGGATCGTCGGCCCCGTGCAGCAGGTGCAGCGTGGTGTATTGCGGCGCGGAGCGCGGCAGCTGGGCGTAGCGGCCGGAAAAGGCCAGGACGCGGCCGGCCATGCCGTCGTGGGCCTGGACCAGTTCCAGCGCCATGATGGCGCCTTGCGAGAACCCCGCCAGCGCCGTGTCGGACTGCAGCAGGCCGAAACGGGCCTGCGCCTGGCGCACATAGGCCTCCAGGGGCGGCAGGGCCCGCGCCACACGTTCGGGGCGGTTTTCCTCGGTCACGCCGCGCACCGAGAACCATTGGCGGCCCGCGCCGCCGCCGTCGAAGGGCTCGAAGCCCTCGGGGATCAGCACGGCCGCCGCCGGAAACGCCGCGCGCACGGCCTGGGCCAGCGGCTGCAGATTGTCGGGCGAGCCGCCCACGCCATGCAGCAGGATGAAAAGCTGGCGCACGTCGACGCCCGGATCGGGAAGGAATTCGATAGAACTGGAAGACGCCATGAGACTGCTCCGTACGGGCCTGGGGCCGCTCAGGCAGCCCCCTATTGCCGCATTGTAAAATGCGCGGCCCGGTGTCCCTGAAAGTCCGACACCCCAGATATGTGGCCCGCGTGCGCGGCCATCACCCACCCAGCAATGCAAACATCCACAACAGAAGCCGGCGCGACGCCGGCCGGCCAGAATCAGCTGCACCGCGTGCTCAAGGCGCGCCACCTCACGATGATAGCGCTAGGCGGGGCCATAGGCACCGGCCTGTTCGTCGCCTCTGGCGCGGCCATCGCGCAGGCCGGCCCCGGCGGCGCGCTGCTGGTCTACCTGGCGATCGGGCTGATGGTGTATTTCATCATGACCAGCCTGGGCGAACTGGCGACCTTCATGCCGGTCTCGGGCTCTTTCTGCACCTACGCCTCGCGCTACGTGGACCCGGGCTTCGGCTTCGCGCTGGGATGGAATTTCTGGGTCAGCTGGGCCACGGTGGTGGCGGTGGACGTGGTGGCCGCGCAGCTCGTCATGGCGTACTGGTTCCCCGACACCCCGGGATGGATCTGGAGCGTGGCGTTCCTGGCGCTGACCTTCGGGCTGAACGCGTTCTCGGCGCGCAGCTTCGGCGAGGCCGAGTACTGGTTCGCCATCATCAAGGTGGCCGCGGTGCTGTGCTTCATCGGCGTGGGGCTGGCGATGCTGGTGGGCATCATCCACGGCGGCCCCGCGGTGGGGCTGCAAAACTGGACGGTGGGCGACGCGCCTTTCGTGGGCAACGCGGCCACCTGGGTCGGCGTGGCCATGGTGGTGGCCTATTCTTTCCAGGGCACCGAACTGGTGGCCGTGGCGGCCGGCGAATCCGAGAACCCGCGGCGCAACGTGCCGCGCGCCATCAATCACGTGTTCTGGCGCATCCTGCTGTTCTACGTGCTGGCCATTCTCATCATCGGCCTGCTGCTGCCCTATACCGATCCGCAGCTGCTGCGCAACGAGGTCGAGGACATCGCGGTCAGCCCCTTCACCCTGGTATTCCAGCATGCCGGGCTGCTGTCGGCGGCCACGGTGATGAACGCCGTCATCCTGACCTCGGTGCTGTCGGCGGGCAATTCCGGCATGTACGCGGCCACGCGGATGCTGTTCAACATGGCGCGCGAAGGCCAGGCCCCCGCCCTTTTCATGCGCCTGACCCGCAGCGGCGTGCCGCTGTACGCATTGCTGGCGACCGCGCTGCTGGCCTGCCTGTGCCTGTTCAGCCTGGTCTACAGCCCCAAGGCGGTCTATATCTGGCTGCTTAACTTCGCGGGCATGACGGAATTCATCGTGTGGCTGAGCATCGCGGTCAGCCACTACCGTTTCCGGCAGGGCTATGTCAGGCACGGCTACGACACCGCCGACCTGCCCTACAAGGCCGGCCTGTTCCCCTTCGGCCCGCTGCTGGCCTTCGTACTGTGCCTGCTGGTCACGCTGGGCCAGAACTACCAGGCTTTTCTGGAAGAACGCATCGACTGGATCGGCGTGATCTCCACCTACCTGGCGATTCCGCTGTTCCTGGCCCTGTGGCTGGGCCACCGGCTGCTGCGCGGATCGCGCTGGATCCGGTACCAGGACATGCGCTTCTACGGCGTGGACCTGGCCCGCGAAACCGGCGCGCCGAGCGCCCGGCCCGCTGCCGCCGACGTTCGCGGTTAGGCGGGTACCGTATCCCTGGTTTTGGATACCGCCGTGAAGGATACGCCCAACGTGTCCATCACGCGGCGCAGCGTGCGGTAGCTTGGATTGGCCCCAGGAGCTAGGACGCGATAAAGATTGGTGCGGGCCAATCCCGACTCCTCAGCTATCGTGCCAATCCCGCGCGCGCGGGCCACATCGCCCAGCGCTTGAAGAAAAGCATCCGGATCGGCATCCTGAATCGCATCTGCCAGATAGTGGGCAATCGTCTCGTCATCGGTCAGATAGTTCGCCGGATCGAAATCACGCAGCTTTGTCATGTTGCACTCCGTTTAAGTTCGGCCCATAAGCTCTTGGCTATTGCAATATCCCGCGATTGGGATTTCTTGTCGCCGCCACACAGCAAAATGTAGATGGTCTGCCCACGACGACTACTGTATATTCATACAGCTATAATTGGTTCTCAGACCTTTCCTACGTGTTGCCATGCAGTCCCCGGAACGCATCCATCCCGCGCTATGGCGCGCCACCCAACTGGCTCAGGGCGCCGCCCGCTGCCTGCCCACCGGGCATGCGGCGCTGTCGGCCGAGCTGCCGGATGGCGGCTGGCCGCTGGGTTCGCTGATCGAGCTGCTGGCGCCGCATCCCGGCGTCGGCGAAATCCGCCTGCTGCGTCCGGCCCTGGCCCAGCTGGAAACCCGCCGCGCCATCGCGCTGGTGCAGCCGCCGCACGCGCCGCATATCGCCAGCTGGATGAGCTGGCGGCTGGACCCGCGCCAGCTGTTGTGGGTGGCCCCCGAGAAACCCGCCGATGCGCTCTGGGCCGCCGAGCAGATCCTGAAGAACGGCAGCTGCGGGGCCCTGATCTGCTGGCTGCCCCGGGTGCGGCCCGAGTCCCTGCGCCGCCTGCACCTGGCCGCCCAGGCCAGCGACCTGCTGTTCGTCGCCCTGCGTCCCGCCGAGGCGGCCCGCAACGCCACGCCCGCGCCCTTGCGGCTGGCGCTGGCGCCCGCGCCGGGCGGGCTGTCGGTGCAGATACTCAAGCGCCGCGGGCCGGCCTGCGACACGCCGCTGTATATCGGCCTGGAGCCCGGCGCCGCCTCGACTTCTCCTTCCCGCCATGCGCCTCTGGATCGCCGCCTGCCTGCGCTGCCTGCCGCTGGACGCCATACGCCCGCACTGGCCGCATGAGGGGCCGGCGTTCGCGGTCCTGGACCAGGAACGCGTCGCCGCCCTGACGCCCGCCGCCCGCCAGGCCGGCGTGCGGCCCGGCATGCGCCGCGCCGGCGCCGCCGCCATCGCGCCCCAGGTCGAACTGCTAGCGCGCGATCCGCTGGCCGAGGCCGAAACCCTGCAGGGCGCGGCGCTGGCCCTGCTGCAATACACGCCCGAAGTCGCGCTGGCGGGCGACGACACGGTGCTGCTGAACGTGGGCGCCAGCCTGATGTTCTTCCGCGGCCCGCGCGCCCTGAGCCGCCGGGTGGCCGCCACGCTGCGCGCGCTGGACCTGCGCGTCACGCTGGGCATGGCCCCCACCGCCATGGGCGCCTGGCTGCTGGCGCGCCGTCCCGGCCGGCACGCGCCCCGGCGCGTGCTGACGCTGCCCACGCTGGTCCGGCGGCTGGACGCCCTGCCCCTGGCGCTGCTGCCGCAGGCCCAGGCCCGCCGCGACTGGCTGGACGACATCGGCTGCCACAGCCTGGCGGACCTGCGCGCCCTGCCGCGCGCCGGCCTGCAGCGGCGCAGCGCGCCCGAACTGCTGCAGGCGCTGGACGCGGCCTATGGCCAGGCGCCCGAACTCTACCGCTGGATCGAACCGCCGCCCCGGTTCGAGCGGCGCATCGAACTCATGGACTACGTGGAGCACACCGACGCCGTGCTGGCGGTGGCGCGCCGCCTGGCCGAGCAACTGGCCGGCTGGCTGAGCGCGCGCCGGCTCGCGGTGCGGCGCGTGGTGCTCAGCCTGGAACACGAGCGCGGCCGCCATGCCCGGCCGCCCGCCGAGGTGGAGCTGGCCCTGGCGCAGCCGGTCTGGCAGGCGCAGCAGATCCTCGGCCTGCTGCGCGAAAAACTGGCCCGCTACACGCTGCAGGCGCCGGTGATCGCCGTCGCGCTGCTGGCGCCGGACACGCAGGAGCAGCCCGCCGCCAGCGCCACGCTGTTTCCCGAACCCGGCGGCAGCGCCGCCGACCACGCCAGGCTGCTGGACCTGCTGGCGGCGCGGCTGGGCCGCGGCCAGGTGCGCCACGCCTGTCCCGTGCCCGACCATCGCCCCGAGGCCGCCAACGCCTGGGGCGATGCGCTGGCCCCCGCGGCCCGTCCCGCCCCGCTGCCCGAGCTGCTGGACCGGCCGTTCTGGCTGCTGGACCCGCCGCTGCCCCTGAAGCTGTCCGGCCACCGTCCGCAGTACGGCGGCCATGCGCTGCGCCTGATGCGCGGCCCCGAACGCATCGAAAGCGGCTGGTGGGACCCGGACCTGACCGTGCGCGACTACTTCGTCGCCGAGGACGAGGCCGCCGCGCGCTACTGGATCTACCGCGAGCGCGACGCCGAGCACGCCCGCTGGTTCCTGCACGGGCTCTACGCCTGAGAGTCCAGATGGAACACGATCTCCCCGAGGCCGTTGCGGCCGGCCTGCCCGGCTACGCCGAGCTGCAATGCCAGTCCAACTTCTCCTTCCTGCAAGGCGCCTCGCATCCGGAAGAGCTGGTCACCCGCGCCGCCGAACTGGGCTACGCGGCGCTGGCCATCACCGACGAGTGCTCGTTGGCGGGCGCGGTCCGCGCCCACGTGGAGGCCAAGGCCCGCAACCTGCCGCTGCTGATCGGCGCCACCTTCCAGTTGCGCGCCGCGCCCGACGCCGCGCCGCTGGGCCTGACCCTGCTGGCGCAGACCCGCGAGGGCTATGGAAACCTGTCCGAACTCATCACCCTGGCGCGCACCCGCGCCCCCAAGGGCGAATACCGGCTGGCTCCGGAAGACCTGACCCACCCGCCCGCGGGCTACGCCCATCTGCGCCACATGCCCGAATGCCTGGCCATTCTCAGCCCCGCCTACGGCCTCGACGCCGAGCGCATGACGCAGCAGGCGCGCTGGCTGGCGCGCGCCTTCGGCCAGCGCGCCTGGGTCGGGTTGAGCCTGCTCCACCGTTGCCGCGACGACCTGCACCGCGCCGCGGTGGAACAGGCGGCGCAGGCCGCGCAGCTGCCCGTGGTGGCGCTGGGCCAGGTGCAGATGCACGTGCGCTCGCGCAAGCCGCTGCACGACACGCTGACCGGCATCCGCACCCGCCAGCCGGTGTCCCAGTGCGGCTATGAACTGTCCGGCAACGCCGAGCAGCACCTGCGCACGCGCATGCGCCTGGCCAATCTCTATCCGCCCCAGGCGCTGGCCCAGACGCTGGTGGTGGCCCGCCGCTGCGCGTTTTCGCTGGAGCAGCTGCGCTACGAATATCCGGACGAGATCGTGCCGCGCGGGCACACGCCGGCCACCTACCTGCGCCAGGAAACGCAGGCCGGGGCCGTGCGCCGCTTTCCCGCCGGGGTGCCGCCGGAAGTGGCCGCGCAGATCGAGAAAGAACTGAGCCTGATCGCCGAGCTGCGCTACGAAGCCTATTTCCTGACCGTCTACGACATCGTCCAGTACGCCCGCAGCCAGGGCATTCTGTGCCAGGGCCGCGGCTCGGCGGCCAACTCCGCGGTCTGCTACTGCCTGGGCATCACCGAGGTCGATCCCGCGCGCGGCAACAGCCTGTTCGAGCGCTTCATCAGCAAGGAGCGCAACGAGCCACCCGACATCGACGTGGACTTCGAACACCAGCGCCGCGAAGAAGTCATCCAGTACATCTACGACAAGTACGGCCGGCACCGCGCCGCGCTGACCGCCGTGGTCATTTCCTACCGGCCGCGCAGCGTGCTGCGCGACACCGGCCGCGCGCTGGGCGTGGACCCGGGCGTGATCGACGCGGTGGCGCGCGCCCACCAGTGGTGGGACAGCAAGAAGGAAATGCTGCGCACGCTGGGCGGCTGCGGGCTGGACCCGGATTCGCAGGTGGCGCGGCAATGGGCGGCGCTGGCGCACACCCTGATGGGATTTCCGCGGCATTTGTCGCAGCACCCGGGCGGCTTCGTGATTGCGCGCGGCAAGCTGTCGCGCCTGGTTCCGATCGAAAACGCCGCCATGCCGGACCGCAGCGTCGTGCAATGGGACAAGGACGACCTGGACGCGCTTGGCCTGCTCAAGGTGGACGTGCTGGCGCTGGGCATGCTGTCGGCGCTGCGCCGCACGCTGGAGCTGGCCGGGCAGCGCCGCGACCGGCCCTTGCGGCTGCAGGACATCCCGCCGGACGACGCCGCCACCTACGACATGATCTGCGACGCCGACACCATCGGCGTGTTCCAGATCGAATCGCGCGCGCAGATGAGCATGCTGCCGCGCCTGCGCCCGCGCGAATACTACGACCTGGTGGTGCAGGTGGCCATCGTGCGGCCCGGACCGATCCAGGGCGGCATGGTCCACCCCTACCTGCGCCGCCGCCAGAGCAAGGAAGGCGCCAGCTATCCCAGCGAAAAAGTGCGCGGCGTGCTCGAACGCACGCTGGGCGTGCCGATCTTCCAGGAACAGGTCATGCAGATCGCCGTGGTCGCCGCCGGCTTCACGCCGGGCGACGCCGACCAACTGCGCCGCTCCATGGCCGCCTGGAAGCGCAAGGGCGGCGTGGACAAATACCGCGCCAAGCTGGTCGGCGGCCTGCTGGCCCACGGCTACACGCTGGAATTCGCCGAAGCGCTGTTCCGGCAGATCGAAGGCTTCGGCGAATACGGGTTTCCCGAAAGCCACGCCGCCAGCTTCGCGCTGCTGGCGTATGCCAGCTCCTGGCTCAAGCGGCACGAGCCCGAGGCCTTCCTGGCCGCCCTGCTCAATTCCCAGCCCATGGGCTTTTACGCGCCGGCCCAGCTGGTCCAGGACGCCCGCCGCCACGGCGTCTGCGTGCTGCCGGCCGACGTCACGGTCAGCGGCTGGGACTCGGCCCTGGAGCCCCTGCCGGCGGGCCACCCCGGCGCGCGGCGCGCGCCGCATCCGCACGCGCCCGCCCCCGATGCGCCGCGTCCCGCCGTGCGGCTGGGGCTGAGCCTGCTGCAGGGCATGCGCGAGGACGCCGTGCGGCGCATCGAGGCCGCGCGCGCCGCCGCGCCGTTCGCCGACACCGGCGACCTGGCGCGCCGCGCCGCGCTCACGCGCCACGACCTCAACGCCCTGGCCGCCGGCGACGCCCTGCGCACGCTGGCCGGCCACCGCCGCCAGGCCAGCTGGGAAGCCGCCGCCAGCGTGCACAGCCGCGACCTGCTGCGCGACGCCGCCATCGTCGAAACCGCCGCGCCGCGGCTGTCCGCCCCGACCGAGAGCCAGGCCGTGGCCGCGGACTACCGCAGCGTGGGCCTGACCCTGCGCAGCCACCCCGTGGCGCTGCTGCGCGCCGAGCTGGCGGCGCGCAATTTCCAGCCCGCCGCGGTGCTCAACGGCTACCCCGACAAGCGCGTGGCGCGCGCCTGCGGCATCGTCACCGTGCGCCAGCGCCCGCAAACCTCCAAGGGCGTCATCTTCGTCACCCTGGAAGACGAGACCGGTCCGGTCAACGTGATCGTGCGCCCCGAACTGATAGAACGCCAGCGCCGCGAACTGCTGGGGTCGGCGCTGCTGGGCGTATACGGTTCCTGGCAAAGCGTGGACGGCGTGCGCCACCTGGTGGCGCAGCGGCTGGTGGATCTGTCCGAGCTGTTGGGCGGACTGTCCGCGCGCAGCCGCAACTTCCATTAGGACGGGCTCGCGCCCGCCCTGAGCACAGCGCGCCGCGGCTGGTCTATCATGGCTTTTTCGACGCGTTGTTGTAAGGAGTTCTACATGATCCGCAAGCTGATTCCCTTCCTGCTGGTCGCCAGTCTGGCCGCATGCGCCAACACCGGAGCACCGCGTTCGTCCAGCGCATCGGGCTCCAGCTCCTCCAGCGCATCGTCCTCGTCCGGCGCCGCTTCCTCCTCGGGCATGTCCAGCGCCTCCGGCTATGGCGGCAAGACCTGCGACGCCGCGGCGCTGCAGTCGCAGATCGGCCAGAAGGCCACCCCGTCCGTGATGGAAGACCTGCGCACGCGCAGCGGCAGCTCCACCGCCCGCATGCTGCGCCCGGGCCAGGTCGTAACCATGGAATACAACGCCACCCGCCTGAACCTGATCGTCGACGACAAGGACGTCATGACCGCGATCCGCTGCGGCTGAAGACGCCTCAGTCGCCGCCGGCGGCGCTGCGCGCTTCGGCCAGCGCCACCGTCAGGTGCATCACTTTTTTCTTCAGCTGGTCGCGCTCGTCCGTCAGCCGCGCCAGCAGTTCGCGCAGGCGCGCGATTTCGGCCGGCATGTCGGCGATGTTCTCGATGGGTTCCTCGGGACGCGGCTCGCGCGGCGGGGCCTTGGCCTGGCGCACTTCGCGCGCCGCCTGCTGCAATTCCTTTCTGCCGCCCGCCACCGCGGCCGCCTGCCGCTCGGCCGGAAGCGAAGACACCGCGGCGGCCGCGTTGATCGAGATCGCCCCTTCCTTGACGGCCCGCACCAGCTCGGGCGCGGCGGCCTTCTGGATTTTTTCTATCTGCCCCAGCGTGTTGCTGCTGATGCGCGCGGCGCGCGCCAGCGCCTGGCGGCTCGGGACCGGCATGGCCTGCGCCGGCAGCGGCGGCGCATCGGAACCCTCGTCCCAGGGCGGATCGTCGGGCGCGGCGGCGGCGGCGCGCGCCTGCAGGATTTCCTTCTTGCGCAGCGCCAGCACGCCGCGCTGGAAGTCCGACACGCTGCGCCGGCCCAGATGGTTTTCTATCATCCAAAGGTGCACATCCTCGATCGACTGGAAGCGCGTGTTCTGGATGGTCTGGAAGGCAATGCCGTGCTTGCGGCACAGCGCGTAGCGGTTGTGTCCGTCGACCAGCAGGTCGCCCCACAGCACCAGCGCGTCGCGGCAGCCTTCGGCCAGCAGGCTGCGTTCCAGCGCCGCGTACTCATCTTCGGTCAAAGGGTCAATATAGGCGCGCAGGCCCTCGTCTATCCTGATGTCCATTGTGTCCAAATGCAGGTTTGCCTCAAGCCAGCCCCTGGCCGCGCAGCACGTCCTGGATCGCCGCCAGCCGCCCGACCGGATCGGTCATGGCCAGCAGGCGCGCCTTGTCGTCCGGCGGCAGCGGCAGCAGCTCGCACCAGCGGTTGGCGACCCAGCCGCCGTCGTCCAGCCTGAAGGGCGGCCCCACCGGCATGCGCTCGGCGCTCACGCCTTCGCGCTGCCACTGGGCCACCAGGCGCCCCAGCGCGTCGGCGCTGGCCTGCATGGCCGCCGGCACGGGCGCGGGCGGATCGTCGGCGATGGGCTCGGCCTGCCCCATCCAAAGGCCGTATTTTGCCACCTCGCTGGACAGCAGCCGGAAACGCCCCGTGCCCACGCAGCGCAGCTCCAGCAGCGCCGGCATGGGCGCGTCCCAGGCGTCGATGCGGGCCATCGTGCCCACGGGCGCCAGCGTCTCGCCGCCGCCCGGCGTGCGCACCTCCTGCCCCGACAGCAGGCCCACCACGCCGAACTCGCTGCCGTCGGCGATGCAGCGCCGGATCATGTCCAGGTAGCGCACCTCGAAGACGCGCAGATGCAGCACGCCCGCGGGAAAAAGCGCGTTCGATAGCGGAAACAGCGGTATCAGCGACATGGCAGCCTCCTATTGGACGCAAACGCTGAAAAAACATGTCACGCGGCCGTCGTATCGCGGCGCCCGCCATTGCCCTATGATGGAGCCCGCGGCGCGGCCGGGTGCGCCGCGCCGCTTATGCGCTGCGCCCGTCGAACGGAATGCGCGTGAGCGTGTCCAGGGCCACCGCCTCCAGGCAGCGCGCGTTCACCGCGGCCGTTTCCTCGCCCTGCGGGCTCACGCCGAAAGCGAACGGCGCGCAGCCGCAATCGGCGCAGAAGTGATGCGAAATCACGTGCTTGTTGAACTGGTAGGTCGACATGCGATCGGTGGACGAAGTGATGCGCAGGCTGGCGCGCGGCACGAACCACAGCAGATAGCCCTTGCGGCTGCAGTACGAGCAATTGCATTCCAGGACCTGGGACACGTCGCCGTCGACCTCGAACGCGATCTGTCCGCAGTGGCAGCTTCCTTTTTGCATGGCCTGGCTCCTGATTACTGATTACGTGAGTCGGGCTTCCATCATAGAGCGGCGGCGGCCTTCTTGGCACCGCTTCCGTCTCATCTTCCGGAGAGAACATGCCCCAACTATCCGCCTATCTCAGCTTCGACGGCAACTGCGCCGAGGCCATGCAGTTCTACGAGCGCGTGCTGGGCGGGCGGCTGGAGGCGCTGATCCGCTACGCCGACGCGCCGCCCGACGCCGCCATGCCGCCCTTGTCGGCCGAGGACGCCGGGCGCATCATGCACGCGCGCCTGGGCCTGGACCAGCAGACGCTGCTGGGCAGCGACGCCACCGCCGCCCATCCCTATCCAGGCAAGCAGGGCGTGGCGCTGGCGCTGGCCTACCCCACGGTGTCCGACGCGCAGCGCGTCTTCGACCAGCTGGCCGACGGCGGCAACATCACGCTGCCGCTGCAGAAGACCTTCTGGGCCGAGGCCTACGGCGCGCTGATCGACCGCTACGGCACCCGCTGGATGGTCAGCGGCGGCCGCATGGCCCACTGAACACGACCTCTCCAAGGAAGCGATACCCGATGACGCATGGAATCCACGGCAGGCAGCGCTGGTGGGCGCTGCTGGTGCTATGCCTGGGCGTGCTGATGATCGTGCTGGACACCACGATCGTCAACGTCGCCCTGCCCTCTATCCGCCAGGACCTGCACTTCACCGAGACCTCGCTGGTCTGGGTGGTCAACGCCTACATGCTCACCTTCGGCGGCTTCCTGCTGCTGGGCGGCAGGCTGGGCGACCTGCTGGGACACCGCCGCATGTTCCTGGCCGGCCTGACGCTGTTCACGCTGGCCTCGCTGGCCTGCGGCGTGGCCCAGGGCCAGGCGCTGCTGATCGGCGCGCGCGCGGTCCAGGGGCTGGGCGGCGCGGTGGTCTCCGCCGTGTCGCTCTCGCTCATCATGAACCTCTTCACCGAGACCGGCGAGCGCGCCCGCGCCATGGGCGTGTACGGCTTCGTCTGCGCCGGCGGCGGCAGTATCGGGGTGCTGCTGGGCGGGCTGCTGACCAGCGCGCTGTCCTGGCACTGGATCTTCCTGGTCAACCTGCCCATCGGCGTGCTGGTCTACGCGCTGTGCCTGCGGCTGATCCCGCGCGCCGCGCCGACGGCCGCCGGCGCCCGCCTGGACGTGGCCGGCGCGCTGGCCGTCACGGCCTCGCTGATGCTGGCGGTGTATGCCGTGGTCAACGGCAACGAGGCCGGCTGGACCTCGGCGCAATCCCTGACCCTGCTGGGCGTGGCCGCGGCGCTGATGGCGCTGTTCCTGTGGATCGAGGCGCGCGTCGAATCGCCGCTGATGCCGCTGGCGCTGTTCCGGCTGCGCAACGTGGCCACCGCCAACGTCGTCGGCGTGCTGTGGGCCGCGGCCATGTTCGCGTGGTTCTTCGTGTCGGCGCTGTACATGCAGCTGGTGCTGGGCTATACGGCCATGCAGGTCGGGCTGGCCTTCCTGCCGGCCAACCTCATCATGGCGGCCTTCTCGCTGGGCCTGTCGGCAAAGCTGGTGATGCGCTTCGGCATCCGGCTGCCGCTGGCCGCCGGCCTGTCGCTGGCGGCGCTGGGGCTGGCGCTGTTCGCGCGCGCGCCGATCGACGGCGCCTTCGCCGCCGACGTGCTGCCCGGCATGCTGCTGCTGGGCCTGGGCGCCGGCGTGGCCTTCAATCCCCTGCTGCTGGCGGCCATGAACGACGTGGAGCCCAGCCAGTCGGGCCTGGCCTCGGGCGTGGTCAATACCGCCTTCATGATGGGCGGCGCGCTCGGCCTGGCGGTGCTGGCCAGCCTGGCCGCGGCCCGCAGCGCCACGCTGACGCAGGCGGGCGCAAGCGCCACCGCGGCGCTCAACGGCGGCTACCAGCTCACCTTCCTGGCCGGCGCCGTCATCGCCGCGCTGGCGGCGGCCTTGAGCGCGGCGCTGCTGCGTGCGCGCAACCGCGGCGTGCCGGCCGAGGCCGGCGCGCCGCACTGAGCCGGCCTCAGCCCCGCGCGGGCCGCGCCAGCCAGGCTTCGGCCAGCTTCACGAAGGCGCTGGCGCCGATGGGCAGCAGCTCGTCGTTGAAGTCGTAGCTGGTGTTGTGGACCAGGCAGGGGCCGGCGCCGTGGCCGGCCTCGCGGTGGTCGCCGTCGCCGTTGCCGATGAAGCAATAGCTGCCCGGCACCGCTTCGAGCATGAAGGAAAAATCCTCGGCCGCCATGATCGGCGTCTGCGCCAGCACGCGCCCGGCGCCGACCACCGAGGCCAGCGTCTCGCGCATGAAGGCGGTTTCGGCCTCGTGGTTGATGGTCGAGGGATAGTGGCGGGTGAAGACGAAATCGCACTCGGCGCCGAACATCTCCGCCACGTGGCGCGCGATCTCGCCCATGCGGCGCTCGATCAGGTCCAGCGTTTCGCGCGTGTATGCGCGCACCGTGCCGCGCAGCTCGCAGGTGTCGGCGACCACGTTGACCGCTTCGCCGGCGCGCAGCATGGTCACCGAGATCACCGCGGTCTCCAACGGCTTCTTGTTGCGGCTGATGATGGTCTGGAACGCCTCGATCATCTGGCCGGCCGCCGGTATCGGGTCGATGGCCAGGTGCGGCATGGCCGCGTGGCCGCCCTTGCCGCGTATGGTCACGTGGAATTCGCTGTTGGACGCCAGCACCGGCCCCGGCGACGACGCGAAGCAGCCGACCGGAATGCCGGGCATGTTGTGCATGCCGAACACCGCTTCCATGGGGAATCTCTCGAACAGGCCGTCGCGCATCATTTCGCGCGCGCCGCCGCCGCGCTCTTCGGCCGGCTGGAAAATCAGGTAGACCGTGCCGTCGAAATTGCGATGGCGCGCCAGGTGCTGCGCCGCGCCGAGCAGCATGGCGGTATGGCCGTCATGGCCGCAGGCGTGCATGACGCCGGCGTGCTTGCTGGCATGGTCGAACCGGTTGGCCTCCTGCATGGGCAGCGCGTCCATGTCCGCGCGCAGGCCCACCGTGCGCGCCGAGCTGCCGTTGCGGATCACGCCCACCAGCCCGGTCTTGCCGAAGCCGCGATGCACCGTGATGCCCCAGCTCTCCAATTGCTGCGCCACCAGGTCGGCGGTGCGGTTCTCTTCGAACGCCAGCTCCGGATGGGCGTGGATGTCGCGGCGGATGGCGCGGATGGAAGGCGCGTGTTCAACAATGTCTTCGATCAGGTTCATGTGGCGATGCCGGCCCCGCGCAGGGGCCGCGATAACGGGTTGAAAAGAAGGCGGGGGATCAGTCGGGCTTGATGCCCAGCTTGCGCAGCACCGGGCCGGAGGCGTCCCGTTCCGCCGCGACGCGCCGGGCGAAGTCGGCCGCCGCCAGATGGTACGGCAGCGAGCCGTGGCTGGCGTACATCTGCTTGAGCGCGCCGTCCTGCTGCGCGCGGCCGATCTCGGCGTTCAGGCGCTGCACGATCGCCTCGGGCGTGCCGGCGCTGGCGGCCACGCCCAGCCACACCGCGCCCTCGAAGCCGCGGAAGTCCTGCTCGGCCAGCGTCGGCGCCTTGCCGAAGGCGGCGTCCGGCACCGTCTCGCTGATGGCCAGTACCCGCAGCCGGCCGTCCTTGACCATGGGTTCGACCAGCGCGGTGCCGGCGAAGTACATCTGCGTATCGCCGGCCAGCACCGAGTTGAGCGCGCCGGTGCCGGTCTTGAACGGAACGTGCATGATGTCGACGCCGGCCTGCTCGCGCAGCATTTCGAACAGCACGTGCGGCGGGCTGCCGTTGCCGGACGAGGCGTAGTTCAGCTTGCCCGGCTGCTGGCGCGCCTGCGCCAGCAGTTGCCCCAGCGACTGCGCGGGCAGCTTGTCGTTGACCGTGAGCGCCATCGGGATGATGGCCAGCGGGCTGACCGGCAGCAGGTCGCGCGCCGGGTCGTAGGTCAGGGCCGGAAAAATATACGGATTCCACACCAGGTGCGCGTTGGTCACCAGCGCCAGCGTATGGCCGTCGGCCGGCGCGGACTTGAGCTGCTGCATCGCCAGCATGCCGCCGGCGCCCGGCTTGTTCTCCACCACCACGGGCTGGCCAAGCGACCGGTGCAGCCGCTCGGCCAGCGGCCGCGCGAACAGGTCGGGCAGGCTGCCGGGCCCGCCGTTGACCAGGATGGTCACCGGCCGGCTCGGCCAGTCCGCGGCGTGCGGCGCCGGGGCGATCAGCAGCGCGGCCAGCGCCGTCAGGCCGGCCGCGGCGCGGCGCAGAAAGGGCCGCCGCCGTCGGTGGGACTCGTGTAGCCGTGTCACAGTATGTCTCCTGTGCGCCTGCCGCCGGCTTGGATGCCGGTCATTCTGCGCGGCGCGCTTTTCTACGATAAGCAGCACAAATCTCGGCGTCAACAATTTTTATCGAGATTTTTTCCGCGCATGATAAAGTAGCGTCATGTCTGACGGTACTTCCCTGCCCCCGCTCGCTCATTCCGCCTCGGCCCACACGCTCGTGGGCACGGCCTACGTCAACCTGCGCCGCGACATCATCCAGGGCAAACTTCCGCCCGGCTCGCGCCTGCGGGTCGAACATCTGAAGGACGATTACGGCGTGGGCGCCGGCACGCTGCGCGAGGCCCTGGCGCTGCTGGTCTCGGACGCGCTGGTCATCGCCCACGGGCAGCGCGGCTTTCACGTCACCCCGATCTCGCTGGAGGATTTCCACGACATCACCGAGAACCGCGTGCTGCTGGAAACCGAGGCCTTGCGCCAGTCCATCGCCGTGGGCGACGACGACTGGGAAAGCGCGGTGCTGGCGGCCTTTCACCGGCTGGGCAAGGCCGAGCAGCGCCTGGCCGCCGACCCCGAAGCCCGCTTCGAGGAATGGGAACAGCGCAACCGCGAATTCCACCGCGAACTGATCCGCGCCTGTCCCTCGCGCTGGCGCCACCACTTCCTGGGCATCCTGTACCAGCAGGCCGAGCGCTACCGCCGCCTGACCGTCACCCGCAAGCCCATTGCGCGCGACCTGCACGACGAGCACCAGCGCATCCTCGACGCCACGCTGGCGCGCGACGCCGACCTGGCCTGCTCCTTGCTGGCCAGCCACATCCGCCTCACCTACGAAGCCGTCGCGAAGCTGCCGCCCGAACTGTTCACGCCTTCGGCCTGAGGCGCGCCGCTCAGCCCGCGCCGGCGCGGTGCTGCGCCAGCACCTCGCACATGGCTTGGGCCGCGCGCTCCAGCACCGGCACCGCGCGCAGCAGTTCGTCCAGCATCACGCGGGCCGTGGGCGCATGGCAGGCCACCGCCGCCACCACGCGGTCATCGGCGGCGCGCACCGGCACCGCCACCGCGCTCATGCCGCGCACGAACTCCTCGTTGTCGATGCCGATGCCCCGCGCGGCCAGGCGCTCCAGCTCTTCCTCCAGCCGCGCCGGATCGGTCAGCGTGCGCGGCGTGTTGCGGGTCAGCGGCAGCCGCGCCAGCACCCGGCTGCGCTCGAGCCGGCTCATGGAAGCCAGGAACAGCTTGCCGCTGGCGGTGCAATGCATGGGCACATGGCTGCCCACCGCGAAGAACAGCCGCAGCGGTTCGGCAGTCTCCACGCGTTCCATATAGACCACGCGGTCGCCGTCGGGCGCGGTGAGATTGCAGGTTTCACCCAGCGTGCCGACCAGCTGCGCCAGCACCGCGCGGCATTCGCGGGTGAAGGCCGAGGCGCGCAGCGTGGCCAGCGCCAGCGCCGAGGCCTGCGGGCCCGGCACGTAGCCGTTCTCGGTGGGCGTGGCGGCCACGAAGCCGGCGCGCTGCATGGCCGCCAGCAGGCGCATCAGCGATGATTTGGGCATGTCCAGCCGCTGCGCGAGCTGCGCCAGCGTGGGCGGATGCTGGGCCCGCGCCAGGTGTTCCAGCACCAGCAGCGCGCGCAGCGAGCGCGCCGTGTCCTGCGGCTCCTCCGATGCTGCGCTGCGATTTTGAAACCGGTTTTGCATTTTCTGTTCCACTTTTCCGGGCTTGCGCCGGTTGTGCTTTGCGCTGCGCGCACGCTTCCTAGAATCGCTCTCAGCGTCAGTGCCCGCAGGCCCGCGCGACGCCGGGTCCAGGCATTGCAGCGCATGGCATCACAGCGTATATAACTGCGCCCCACAACGACAAGCAGGGTAAACGCGCCGTCAGGGGCGCGCGGCGGCCCGCTGCAGGGAGAGCTTGCGGATATGTCCGATACCGTGGATTACATCGTCGTAGGCGCCGGCTCGGCCGGCTGCGTGATGGCCAACCGGCTGAGCGCCAGCGGCGCGCATTCCGTCTGCCTGCTGGAAGCCGGGCCGAAGGACAGCTATCCGTGGATCCACATCCCCATCGGCTACGGCAAGACCATGTTCCACAAGGTCGTGAACTGGGGCTACTACACCGATCCCGATCCCAACATGCTGGACCGGCGCATCTACTGGCCGCGCGGCCGCACGCTGGGCGGCTCCAGCGCCATCAACGGCCTGATCTACATCCGCGGCCAGCGGCGCGACTACGACGCCTGGGCCGCCGCCGGCAATCCCGGCTGGGGCTGGGACGACTGCCTGCCCTATTTCCGCAAGCTCGAAAACAACGACCTCGGCCCCGGCCCCACGCGCGGCACCGACGGCCCGCTCAACGCCACCTCCATCAAGACCCCGCATCCGCTGGTGCAGGGCCTGATCGCCGCCGCGCAGAACCTGGGCATTGCCCAGGTCGACGACTTCAATACCGGCGAACAGGAAGGCGTGGGCTACTACCAGCTCACCACCCGCAACGGCCGGCGCTGCTCCACCGCCGTCGCCTACCTGCGTCCGGCCCAAGGCCGCGCCAACCTGCGCATCGAAACCGACGCGCACGCCATGGCCATTCTGTTCGAGGGCACCCGCGCCTGCGGGGTGCGCTACCGCCAGCACGGCCAGGTGCGCACCGTGCGCGCGCGCCGCGAAGTGATACTGTGCGCCGGCGCGCTGCAGTCGCCGCAGCTGCTGCAGCTCTCCGGCGTGGGGCCGGCCGCGCTGCTGCGCCAGTTCGGCATCGGCGTGGTGCGCGACCTGCCCGGCGTGGGCGAGAACCTGCAGGACCACCTGCAGATCCGGCTGATCTACGAAACCACGCGTCCCATCACCACCAACGACCAGCTGCGCACGCTGCCCGGCCGCATCCGCATGGGCCTGGAATGGCTGCTGCTGCGCGGCGGACCGCTGGCCGTGGGCATCAACCAGGGCGGGCTGTTCTGCCGGGTCGATCCGGCCAGCCTCACGCCCGACACCCAGTTCCATTTCGCCACGCTGTCGGCCGACATGGCCGGCGGCAAGGTGCACCCGTTCTCGGGCTGCACTTATTCGGTATGCCATCTGCGCCCCTCGTCGCGCGGGCGCGTGCGCCTGCGCAGCGCCGATCCCTTCGAGGCGCCGTCCATGCAGCCGAACTACCTGTCCACCGAACTGGACCGCCGCATGACGGTGGCGGCGGTCAAGTACGCGCGGCGGCTGGCCGCCACGGCGCCGCTGGCGGCGA
Organism: Achromobacter sp. MUI-25009338; assembly: GCF_057359325.1. Classification (NCBI taxonomy): domain Bacteria; kingdom Pseudomonadati; phylum Pseudomonadota; class Betaproteobacteria; order Burkholderiales; family Alcaligenaceae; genus Achromobacter; species Achromobacter sp. MUI-25009338. The sequence continues at coordinate 2,595,926 of NZ_CM170627.1, read as the reverse complement.
TGATGAAGCGCGAATTCCGCCCCGGGCCCGAGGTGCGCAGCGACGACGAGATCCTGCATTTCTGCCGCGAGTACGGGGCCACCATCTTCCACCCCAGCGGCACCGCCAAGATGGGGCCGCGCAGCGATCCCCTGGCGGTCGTCGACGCGCAGCTGCGCGTGCATGGCGTGGCGGGGCTGCGGGTGGTGGACTGTTCCATCATGCCGACGCTGGTTTCCGGCAACACCAACGTGCCCGCAGTCATGCTGGCCGAGCGCGCGGCCGATTTCATTTTGCAGGAGCATACCCAGGCGCATCCGCAGACGCTGCAGGCCGCCGCCTGACACCCACGGCCCAGGCCCGCGCAGACGGGCCGGCCGCCACACCAAAGGAGACTAGACATGGCCAAGCAGAACGAAGCCGCGGTGCGCCGGGTCGTCGCCGCGTCGCTGATCGGCGCCACCATCGAGTGGTACGACTTTTTCTTGTACGGCGTCGTCGCAGGCATTGTGTTCAACAAGCTGTATTTCCCGGCCGGGGACCCGCTGGTCTCCACCATGCTGGCCTACACCACGTTCGCGGTCGGCTTCGTCACCCGGCCGCTGGGCGGGCTGATCTTCGGCCACTTCGGCGACCGCATCGGCAGGAAAAGCATGCTGGTCATGACCCTGATGATCATGGGCGTGGCCACCTTCCTGATCGGCCTGGTGCCCACCTACGACAGCATCGGCATCTGGGCGCCCATCCTGCTCCTGCTGCTGCGCGTGTTCCAGGGCATCGGGCTGGGCGGCGAATGGGGCGGCGCGGTGCTGATGGCCTACGAATACGCGCCGCCCGGCAAGAAAGGGCTGTACGCGTCGCTGCCGCAGATAGGCCTGGCCATCGGGCTGTGCCTGGCCTCGGGCACGGTGGCCCTGCTGTCCACCCTGCTGACCGACGCGCAATTCATGGCCTGGGGCTGGCGCGTGGCGTTCCTGCTGTCGGCGGTGATGGTGCTGGTGGGCATGTACATCCGCCTGAACATCAAGGAAACGCCGGAGTTCGCCGCGGTCAAGAAGAACAACGCCGAAAGCCGCATCCCTTTCGCAGACATGTTCCGGCGCTTTCCGGGCAACGTCTTCAAGGGCATGGGCGCGCGCTACATCGACGGGGTGTTCTTCAACGTGTTCGGCGTTTTCACGATCTCGTATCTCACGCAGACCGTGAAGATCACGCGCACCGAGGCGCTGATCGGCGTGATGGCCGCGGCCCTGGTCATGTGCTTCTTCATCCCGTTCTTCGGCCGCCTGTCGGACCGCGTCGGGCGCACGCGCGTCTATTTCTGGGGCTCGCTGATCACCGCGCTGGCCTCGTTTCCCGCTTTCTGGCTGATGCTCAACAGCCAGGGCAGCGCGGTGCTGATCTGGGTAGCCATCATCATCCCGTTCGGCATCCTGTACGCGGCCGTGTACGGGCCGGAGGCGGCGCTGTTCTGCGAACTGTTCGACGCCCGGGTGCGCTACACCGGCATCTCCTTCGTCTACCAGTTCTCGGGCATTTTCGCCTCGGGCATCACGCCCATCATCGCCACCGCGCTGCTCAAGGCCGGCGGCGGCCAGCCCTGGCTGATCTGCCTGTACGTGCTGTTCTCGGGCGTGGTGTCGGCGGCGTGCGCGTGGCTCATCGGGCGCGGCAAGCAGCCCGACGAGGACGCCGCGGCCCGCGCGCTTCAGCCGGCCGCCACGGGCCGGCCGTAGAACGGATAGTTGGGGTCGTTGTAGCCGTGCGATGAAGCGTGCCCGGGGGTCACCCAGCCGTTGACCACGGCCTCGTCCTCGGGCGTGATGGCGACGTCCAGCGCGGCGTAGTAGTCCTCCATCTGCGCCAGCGTGCGCGGCCCGGCGATGACGGCGGTGACGATGGGATTGGCCAGCACCCAGGCGGTGGCGAAATGCCCCGCCTGCACGCCGCGCGCGGCGCTGTGCGCCACCAGCTTCTGCGCGATCTGCAGCGACTCCTCGCGGAACTCGGTGGCCAGGATGCGGGAGTCGCCGCGCCCGGCGCGGGTATCGGCGGCCGGCGCCTGGCCCGGCAGGTACTTGCCGGTGAGCACGCCGCGCGCGATCGGGCTGTAGGGCACCACGCCCAGGCCGTAATGGCCGCAGGCCGGCAGGATCTCGACCTCGGGGCCGCGGTTGAGCATGTTGTAGTACGGCTGGCACACCACCGGCTGCGGCACGCCCATGCGTTCGCACAGGCGCATCACCTCGGCGATGCGCCAGCCGCGGAAGTTCGACAGCCCGTAGCTGCGCAGCTTGCCCGCGCGGATCAGGTCGCCCAGCGCCCACAGCGCTTCTTCGAGGTTTTCCTCGTGGTAGTCGCGATGCAGGTAGAGGATGTCCAGGAAGTCGGTGCCCAGCCTCACCAGACTGGCCTCGACGCCACGGATCAGCCATTGGCGCGAATAGTGCGACTGGTTCGGGCCCTTGCCCACGGCGTTGCCGATCTTGCTGGCCAGCACCCAGTCGTGGCGCTGCCCGGCCAGCAGCCGGCCCACCACTTCTTCCGAGCGCCCGCCGTTGTAGACGTCGGCGGTGTCGATGAAATTCAGGCCGCGGTCGCGCGCCGAGGCGACGATGCGCGCGGCCTCCTCGTCGGGCGTCTGCTCTCCGAACATCATGGTGCCCAGGCACAACGGCGATACCCGGAGATTGCTGCTGCCCAGCCGGCGGTAGTTCATGAGTGGATTCCTTGGGTTGTGGGGGGTTGGATACACCATACCCCGGATTATGCGCGCCGCGGCCCCGTCACGCCCCGCCCGCGTCCACCGCCGCCAGTATCCTGCCGAACAAGGCGTCGGCGTGGGCCGAATCCAGCCAGCGCACGATCACGACCATCTTGCGTTCCGGTTCGACCCAAGTGAACGAGCTGCCCGCGCCCACGCCGAAGAAGCTGGAGGCCGGCACGCTGGGGAACACGCGGCCTTCGTGGTTCAGCCAGATCAGGTAGCCGTAGTACGGCGCGATGTCGCAGGGCGTGCGCATGGCGCGTATCCAATCTTCCGACAGCACCTGGCGGCCGTTGGCGCGCCCGCCGTTGAGCAGCATCTGGCCGATCAGCGCCTGGTCGCGGGCGCTGATCGACATGCCGCCGCCCCAGTGCGAACCGCCCGGCACCGAGGGCATACGCTGGCCGTCGATCTCGACCCAGGCGTTGTCGTAGCCTACCCATCGCCAGTTCTCGCTCGCGCCGATCGGGCGCATCACCGCCTCGCGGAAGACCTCGGGCAGCGGCTTGCGGAACAGGTGCAGAAGCGCATAGGACAGCTGGTTGATGCGCACATCGTTGTATTCCCAGTACGTGCCGGGGCGCTGCAAGGGCCGCGCGTCGCCCTTCTTGCCGTCGGGCGGCACGCCGAAGGTGACGGCGCGGTAGCGGTCGGCCTGGTCGGACACGCCGAAGCGCTCGCCCTCCCATTCGCTGGTCTGCTGCAGCAGGTGGCGCCAGGTAATGTCGGCGTTCTGGCCGCTGTCGAAGCCGATGCCGGGCACGCGCCTGCCGACCGGCTCGTCCACGTCCGGCAGCAGGCCTCGGTCATGCGCCACGCCAGCCAGGATCGCCAGGTACAGCTTGGCCACGCTGAAGGTCAGGTCGGCGCGCTCGGGCTCGCCCCACTCGGCGACGGTCTTGCCGTCCACCACCACCACGCCCGAGACCGGCCCGCGGTCGTGGATGGGACCCAGCAGGCGGTTCCAGGGCGGCGGATCGTTCAGGTGCACGCCGAAGACGCCGTCGACGCTGCGGTCCCAGGCGGTTTCGTGGTCGTTGGCGAACTGGATCGCCTGCTGCATGAGGGTGTTCATTGCTTGCCTCGTTATGGTTGCGATTTCAGGAATTCCATGGCGGCCTGCACGCCGCCGGCGCGATGCGGCACCCCGGCCGCGGCCAGGCCCATCTCCACGCCGGCCAGCGCGCCGCACAGCGTCAGGTCATTGAAATGGCCCAGATGGCCGATGCGGAAGACGCGGTCGGCCAGCTTGCCCAGGCCCTGCCCCAGCGACATGTCGTAGCGCTCCAGCACCGCCTTGCGCAAGGCGTCGGCGCTGTGCCCGGGCGGCATCAGCACCGCGGTCAGGGCCGGGCTGTGCGCGGCCGGGTCCAGGCTCAACAGCTCCAGCCCCCAGGCCTGCACCGCCAGGCGCGTAGCCTGCCCATGGCGGCGGTGGCGCGCGTAGACCTGCGCCAGGCCTTCCTCGCGCAGCATGGCCAGCGCTTCGTGCAGGCCGTAAAGCAGATTGGTCGAGGGCGTGTACGGAAAGTAGCCGCGTTCGTTGGGCCCGAGCATTTCGCGCCAATCCCAGTACGAGCGCGGCAGGCGCGCCGTGTCGGCCGCGGCCAGCGCCTTGGCGCTGACGGCGTTGAACGACAGGCCGGGCGGCAGCATCAGGCCTTTCTGCGAACCCGCCACCGTCACGTCCACGCCCCATTCGTCGTGGCGGTAGTCGATGGAGCCCAGCGACGAGATCGTGTCCACCATCAGCAGCGCCGGATGCGCGGCGCGGTCGATGGCCGCGCGCACCGCGGCCACGTCGCTGGTCACGCCGGTGGAGGTTTCGTTGTGCACCACGCACACGGCCTTGATGCGGTGCTGCGCGTCGGCGGCCAGGCGCGCGCCGATGGCCGCCGGGTCCGCCGGATGGCGCCAGTCGCCTTCCAGGAAGTCGACCTCCAGGCCCAGCCGCCCCGCCAGCTTGCGCCACAGGCTGGCGAAATGCCCGGTCTCGGCCATCAGCACCCGGTCGCCCGGCGACAGCGTGTTGACCAGCGCGGCCTCCCAGGCGCCGGTGCCCGAGGACGGATAGATCACCACCGGCCCCTGCGTCTGGAACACCTGCCGGATGCCGGCCAGCACCTCCAGGCCCAGCGCGCCGAAGACCGGCCCGCGGTGGTCGATGGTGGGCTGGTCGATGGCGCGCAGCACGCGGTCGGGCACGTTGGTGGGGCCCGGAATCTGCAGGAAGTGGCGGCCGGATGAGTGCGGGTTCAGGCTGAACATATGTCACCCCAGATGGAGTAGTTTTTGTATACCAACGAAAAGCCCGGCAAACGAACAGCGTATGCCCGGCGTGCGGACCTACGGCATCCGTCACTCTATCCCATTGTTTTTACGCAATTAACCTAGGGTATACACCCATCAGGCCGCGGGGCAAGCAGGTTTATAGTGCGGAAAAACAGGGGAATTTTTGTATACCAATGAGCAGCGCGCTTAGCCTACCCGACGCCGACCCCGCGCCCGCGGCGCAGTTGTCCGGCGCCAGCCGCACGCTGCCGGCCACGGTGGCCGGGCAGTTGCGCGAGCGCATCATCCAGGGCGAATTCCCGCCGGCCTCGCGCCTGAACGAACGGGCGCTGTGCGACCTGCTGGGCGTGTCGCGCACGCCGCTGCGCGAGGCCTTCCGCCTGCTGGCCGCCGAAGGGCTGGTGCAGATCGAACCCAACCGCGGCGCCCAGGTGGTGGCGCTGTCCGAAGCCAATATCCGCGAAGCCTTCGAAGTCATCGGCGGGCTGGAAGCCATGTCCTGCCGGCTGGCCTGCGAACGGGCCACCGACCTGGAGATCGCCGAGATCCGGGCGCTGACCTACGAGATGATGGCCAGCCACGCGCGCCGCGACCTGCCCTCGTATTTCCGCCTCAACCGCGAGATCCACGAGCGCATCAGCCTGGCCTCGCACAACGGCCTGCTCAAGCAGCTGTACGACGCCCAGAACGCGCGCATCCAGAACCTGCGTTTCGTGTCCAACGAAAACCGCCAGAAGTGGGACCTGGCCATGCGCGAGCACATCGAAATGGCCGAGGCGCTGGAGGCGCGCGACGCCGACCGGCTGGCCGGCATCATGCGCCAACACCTGCAGCGCAAGTGCGACGCCGCCCTCAGGACCTTGCAGCCGCCCGCACCGGATTCCGGCTGAACCGCCCGCCCGGACACGCAGCAGATACGCAGTACGTGCAGTGACTTCCACAGGAGCCTCGCCATGGCCGATTACCGCGTCCCCCCTCGTATCGTTCCTGCTTCACTCCCGTCTCACCGCCGTCCCAGGTTCGCGATCCTGGCCGCCGCCCTGGCCTGCGCCGCCGTCCTCGCCCAGCCGGCCCTGGCCGGCAAGAAGGACGACACCCTGCGCATGGCCTACGACCAGGCGCCCGAAAGCGTGGACCCGTACTTCAACAACGTGCGCATCGGCGTCATCATCGCCGCCAACGTCTGGGACACCCTGCTCTACCGCGACCCGGTCACCAACGAGTACAAGGGGCAGCTGGCCAAGAGCTGGAAGCAGGTCGACGACAAGACCATGGAGTTCGAACTGCGCCAGGGCGTCAAATTCCACAACGGCGAGGAGTTCGACGCCGACTCGGTGGTGTACACCCTGAACTACGTGGCCGACCCCAAGAACAAGGCCGTGACGCAGCAGAACGTTGCGTGGATCGACAAGGTCGAGAAGATCGACAAGTACAAGGTGCGCCTGACCACCAAGGAGCCCTTCCCGGGCGCCAAGGAATACCTGTCCACCACCGCCGCCATCCATCCCGCCAAGTACTACCAGGAAGTCGGCCCCAAGGGCATGAACGCCAAGCCGGTGGGTTCGGGCCCGTACAAGGTGGTGGACTACCAGCCCGGCAAGTCCATCACGCTGGAGCGCAACGCCGACTACTTCAAGGATTCGCCCAAGGCGCAGCCCAAGATCGGCAAGGTCGTCATCCGCTTCATACCCGACCGCCAGACGCAGATGGCCGAAGTCATCTCGGGCGGCGAAGACCTGATCATGAGCGTGCCCAAGGACCAGGCCGAGCAGCTGGGCTCCATGCCCCAGCTGCAGATGGTCACGGGCAACACCATGCGCATCGTGTTCATGCAGATGAACATCCTGGAAGGCACGCCGGCGCCGCAGCTCAAGGACGAGCGGGTTCGCCGCGCCATCATCCACGCCATCGACCGCGAATCCATGTTGAAGAACATCGTGGGCGAAGGCGGCGGCCTCATCAACACCATCTGCACGCCGTCGCAGGTGGGCTGTACCCAGGAAGGCGCGCCGGTCTACAAGTACGACCCGGCCCAGGCCAAGAAGCTGCTGGCCGAGGCCGGCTATCCCAACGGCTTCGACATCGACATCGTGGCCTACCGCGAGCGCAACCAGACCGAAGCGATCATCAACTACCTGCAGGCGGTGGGCATACGCGCCAAGCTGAACTTCCTGCAGTACGCGGCCATGCGCGACATGATCCGCGCCGGCAAGGCCTCGCTCACGCACCAGACCTGGGGCTCCAACCTGGTCAACGACGTGTCGGCCTCCACGCCGGTGTACTTCTCGTTCGGCAACGACGACATCACCCGCGACCCGCAGGTGCGCGACCTGCTCGACAAGGGCGACCACACCATAGACGCCGAGGCCCGCAAGGCGGCCTACAAAGAGGCGCTGGACCTGATCGCCAAGAAGGCCTACGCGGTGCCGCTCTGGACGCTGCCGGCCTATTACGTCGCCACCAAGGACGTGAACTTCAAACCGTATTCGGACGAACTGGTGCGCTTCTGGGACATGAGCTGGAAGTAAGAGGCGCGCGCCGCCGGGCGGTTCCGGCGGCGCGCATCGCAGACGGAAGCGAAAGAGGCTGAGTCCTATGCTTTATTTCACGATCAGGCGCCTGGGCCTGGCGCTGCTGGTGGCGCTGACGGTTTCGATCCTGGCGTTCCTGCTGCTGCACCTGTCGGGCGACCCGGCGCTGGCGCTGGCCGGCGAAGGCGCGCGCCAGGCCGACATCGAAATGATCCGCAAGACCTACGGCCTGGACCGGCCGCTGGCCGTGCAGTATGCGGACTGGCTCTGGCACATCCTGCAGGGCGACTTCGGCACCTCGGTGTATTTCAAGACCGAAGCCGGGCCGCTGATCCTGTCCAAGCTGGAGACCACGCTGATGCTGGGCCTGGCCGCGCTGGGCTTCGCGCTGCTGGTGTCGATTCCGCTAGGCGTGCTGGCCGCGCTGTACAAGGACAGCCTGGTCGACCGCTTCTGCCTGGCCGTGGCGGTGCTGGGCCAGGCGCTGCCGAATTTCTTTTTCGCGCTGATCCTCATCATGCTGTTCTCGATCACGCTGCGCCTGCTGCCGGTCTCGGGCAGCGGCAGCTGGCAGCACTTCGTGATGCCGGCCATCGCGCTGGGCTATTACGTGGCGCCGGCCTTCATGCGGCTGATCCGCGCCGGCATGATCGAGGTGCTGGCCGCCGACTACATCCGCACCGCGCGGGCCAAGGGCCTGCCGGCGCGCAAGATCGTTTTCAAGCATGCGCTGCGCAACGCCATCGTGCCGGTGGTGGCGCTGGCGGCGGTGCAGCTGGGCTACCTGCTGGGCGGCTCGGTGGTCATCGAGACCATCTTCGCGCTGGACGGCCTGGGCTACCTGGCCTACCAGAGCATCACCTACAAGGACTATCCGGTAATGCAGCTGATCGTGCTGCTGCTGTCCGTGCTGTACGTGCTGCTGACGCTGGCCTCCGATATCGCCAACGCCTGGCTCGATCCGCGCATCCGGGTGTCCTGACATGAGCGCGCCCATCCTCACTCCCGCCGTGCCCGCCGCGCCCCCGGAACTGTCCGTCTCCGCCCTGCGCTGGCGGCGGCTGCGGCGCAACAAGGCGCTGCTGGCCGGCGGCGGCATCCTGCTGGCCATCGTGCTGATCGCGCTGCTGGCGCCATGGATCTCGCCGCACGATCCGTATTACCAGGACCTCGCCTACCGCACCGCGCCGCCGGTCTGGTATGCCAAGGGCACCTGGCTGCATCCGCTGGGCACCGACCAGCTGGGCCGCGACTATCTCTCGCGCCTGTTCTACGGCGCGCGCATCTCGCTGCTGATCGGCGTCAGCGTGGCGCTGATCTCCGGCCTGATCGGCACCGCTCTGGGCATGGCGGCCGGCTACTTCGGCGGCAAGACCGACATGGCCGTGTCCTTCCTCATCACCACCCGCCTGTCCATGCCCGTGATCCTGGTGGCGCTGGCCACGGTGGCCATCGTCGGCGGTTCGCTATGGGTCGTGATCCTGGTGCTGGGGCTGCTCAAGTGGGACCGCTACGCGGTCGTCATGCGCAGCGCCACCCAGCAGGTCCGCTCGCTGGAATACGTGGCCGCGGCGCAGGCCGCCGGCGCCTCCACCTGGCGCATCGTGCGCGGCGAAGTGCTGCCCAACGTGGTGCCGCAGCTGATCGTGATCGCCACGCTGGAGGCGGCCAGCGCGATCCTGCTGGAGGCTTCGCTGTCGTTCCTGGGCCTGGGCGTGCAGCCGCCGCTGCCGTCCTGGGGCCTGATGATCTCGGAGGCCAAGGCCTATATGTTCTTCTCGTTCTGGCTGATCGCCATACCCGGCTCCGCGCTGGCGCTGCTGATCTTCGCCATCAACCTGGCCGGCGACGGGCTGCACCAGCTCCTCGCGCCGGAAGAGAGGTCCTGAGATGAGCGGCACGGATATCGTCCTCGACGTGCAGGGGCTGACCGTCGACATCGCCACGCCGCGCGGACCGCTGCATGCGGTGCGCGACGTGTCCTTCCAGGTCAGGCGCGGCGAAACGCTGTGCCTGGTCGGCGAATCGGGCTGCGGCAAGTCCATGACCTCGCTGGCCATCATGGGCCTGCTGCCCAAGGCCGCCCAGCGCCGCACGCGGCGCCTCGCCGTGCTGGGCGAGGATCTGTCGGCCGCCCGCGCGCGCCGCGTCAACGCGCTGCGCGGCAGCAAGATGGCGATGATCTTCCAGGAGCCCATGACGGCGCTCAACCCCGCCTACGCCATCGGCGACCAGCTGACCGAACACTATGTCCACCACTGCAAGGCGGGCCAGCGGCAGGCGCGCGACCGCGCGGTCGAATTGCTGGAGAAGGTCGGCATCGCCTCGGCCGCGCAGCGGCTGGGCCAGTATCCGCACCAGCTTTCCGGCGGGCTGCGCCAGCGCGTGATGATCGCGATGGCGCTGATGTGCGGGCCCGAACTGCTGATCGCCGACGAGCCCAGCACCGCGCTGGACGTCACCATCCAGGCGCAGATCCTGCGGCTGCTGGCCGAGCTGCAGGCCGAGCTGGGCATCGCCATGGTGCTGATCACCCACGACCTGGGCGTGGTCGCGCGCATCGCGCGGCAGGTGGCCGTCATGTACGCCGGCCAGATCGTCGAGGAAGGGCCGGTGGCCGAACTCTTCGCCGCGCCCCGCCATCCCTATACCCAGGGGCTGCTGGGCTGCATCCCCGTGCCCGGACGCACGCCGCCGGGCGCGGCGCTGGGCACCATCCCCGGCGTGGTGCCGGCGCTGGTGGGCGAGCTCGAAGGCTGCGCCTTTTTCGAACGCTGCCCCCATGCGCAGCCGCGCTGCCGCCAGGCGGTGCCGGTGCATGGCCTGGACACGGGGCAGCGCTGGCGCTGCGTGCTGCATCCAGAGGGAGGCCGGGCATGAGCGCGTTGCTGCAAGCCGAAGGCGTCAGCCGCCAGTTCTCGGTGCGCGCCGGCATGTTCCGCCCGCGCAGCACCCTGCACGCGGTCAACGGCGTGGACCTGGCGGTCGAGCGCGGCGCGGTGCTGGGCATCGTCGGCGAATCGGGCTGCGGCAAGTCCACGCTGGCCCGCATGCTGCTGGGGCTGACGCCGCCCACCCAGGGCGCGGTGCGGCTCGACGGCCAGGACATCCGCGGCCTGAACCGGCGCGCGCTGGCGCGCCGCGTGCAGCCGGTGTTCCAGGACCCGTACTCCTCGCTGAACCCGCGGCGCACCATCGCCTCCATCGTCTCGCTGCCGCTGGAAGTGCACGGCATCGCCAACCCCAGGCAGCACAAGGCCATCGAAATGCTGGAGCGCGTGGGCCTGCCGCCGCGCCTGGCGCACAACACCCCGGGGCAGTTGTCCGGCGGCCAGCGCCAGCGCGTGGCCATCGCGCGCGCGCTGGTCATGCATCCCGAAATCGTCATCTGCGACGAGCCCACCTCGGCCCTGGACGTGTCGGTGCAGGCCCAGATCCTGAACCTGCTGATGGACCTGCGGCGCGAATTCAACCTGACCTATGTCTTCATCAGCCACAACCTGGCCGTGGTGGAGCACATCGCCACCCACGTGGCCGTGATGTACCTGGGCCGGGTGGTGGAATCCGCCGCCACCGCCCGCCTGTTCCACGAGCCGCGCCATCCCTACACCCAGGCGCTGCTGGCCTCGGTGCTCACGCCCGAACCGGGCCTGGGCATCCCCGACATGGGCCTGGGCCTATCCTTTCCCGATCCGCTGCGCCCGCCGGCGGGCTGCCCGTTCCACCCGCGCTGCCAGCACGCGATGGACCAGTGCAAGACCGAACGCCCCGCGCTGGCGCAGCGCGGGCAGGCCCTGGTGGCCTGCCATCTCTATCCTTCCGATCCCCAGCATGGAGCCCGCCCATCATGACCCGCGCAGACGCCCTCGCCCAGGCCCAGCAATGCTTCGATTCCGGCGCCTTCCGCGCGCTGCTGGCGCGCCGCCTGGCCATGCCCACCGAAAGCCAGAACCCCGAACGCGCGGCCGTGCTGGCCGACTACCTGGACGCCGAAATCCGGCCGGCCTTCGAAGCCCTGGGCTTCACCTGCCGCACGCTGACGCATCCCAAGGCGCTGGCGCCGTTCCTGTACGCCGAGCGCATCGAAGACCCCGCCCTGCCCACCGTGCTGGGCTACGGCCACGGCGACGTCATACGCGGGCTGGAGCGGGAATGGAAGCAAGGCCTGTCGCCCTGGGGCCTGACCGAATCCGAAGGCCGCTGGTACGGCCGCGGCATCGCCGACAACAAGGGCCAGCACAGCATCAATATGGAAGCGCTGCGGCTGGTGCTGGAGACGCGCGGCCGGCTCGGATTCAACGCCAAATACCTGATCGAGATGGGCGAGGAAACCGGCTCCATGGGCCTGCGGGAACTGTGCGAAGCGCACCGCGATCTGCTCGCGGCCGACCTGCTCATCGCCTCCGACGGGCCGCGCCTGAGCGCCGAGCGGCCCACGGTATTCCTGGGCGCGCGCGGCAGCCTGAACTTCGACCTCAGCATCGAGGCGCGCGCCGGCGGCCATCATTCGGGCAACTGGGGCGGGCTGATCTCCAACCCCGGCATCCAGCTGGCGCACGCGATTTCCACGCTGGTCTCGCCCACCGGCCAGATCCGCGTGCCGGAATGGGTGCCCGCGGAACTGCCGCCGGCGGTGCGCCGCGCCCTGGCCGACTGCCAGGTCGACGGCGGCGCCGACGGCCCGGAGATCGAACCCGGCTGGGGCGAGCCCGGCCTGTCGCCGGCCGAACGCGTGTTCGGCTGGTGCTCGTTCGAAGTGCTGGCCTACAAGACCGGCAACCCCGACACCCCCGTCAACGCCATCCCGCCGCGCGCCTGGGCGCGCTGCCAGCTGCGCTTCGTGGTCGGCGTGGACCCCGACGAACTCATCCCCGCCCTGCGCCGCCACCTGGACCGCCAGGGCTTTCCCATGGTCCAGATCGCGCTCACCCGCGAAAGCATGTTCCGCGCCACCCGCATCGACCCGGAAGACCCGTGGGTGCGCTGGGCGGTGGAATCGCTGGAGCGCACCGTCGGCGTCAAGGCCGCGGTGCTGCCCAACCTGGGCGGCTCGCTGCCCAACGACATCTTCACCGACGTGCTGGGCCTGCGCACGATCTGGGTGCCGCATTCCTATCCGGGCTGCTCCCAGCACGCGCCCAACGAACACCTGCCGCCGGAGCTGCTGCGCCAGGCGCTCGGATTGATGACGGGACTGTACTGGGACCTCGGCGCGGGCGGCACGCCGGCGCTGGCGCGCTGAACTCAGGGCGCGGACCGCGCCGCCGACAGCGGCTGGACCGCCAGGCGCAGGCCCATCGCCTTGAGTATGGCGATCAGGCTGCTCAACGCCGGATTGCCCTGGGGCGATAACGTGCGATAAAGCTGGGTCGGATTCAGGCGGGCCTGCTCGGCCACCGCCTGCACGCCGCCGTAGGCGCGCGCGAGCTGGCGCAGCACGATCAGCAACTCGGCCTGCTCGCCGTCCTGGAGAATGTCATTGATGACTTCCAGCGCAAGCGTCGGATCGTTGCGGTATAGCTCCGCCATTGCTTCGTCATGGGCTCTGCTTTTCATTCGTCGGTTCTCCGTTGCCAGTCTTGCCAGCACTGCACTGCGCGCTCGATATCCGCGTGCTGCGTACGTTTGTCGCCACCGCACAGCAGCAAAACCAGCCGTTGACCTGACATGGCGTAGTACACCCGATAGCCCCGCCCTGCATCGATACGCAGCTCCCAGACGCCATCACGGCAAAACTTGTGATCACCGAAATTGCCATGTTCGGTGCGTGCCACCCGGCGAATAATCGCGACCTTGGCCCGGATGTCGCGCAGACGCCGCAACCAATCGATGTAAAGATCCTTGTGCCCGTCAGTCAGGTAGTGCTCGATTCGATACATGGTCATTTTCGTTTATAGACGAATATCAGTCAAGCATGAGGCCTCAAGCACGCGTCCCAGGCCTCGCTTCGGCCTGAACATAGCCTATGGATATCGTGCTGTCCGACGAAGTGTGAGCATTTCGTCCAGCCGGCGCGCTCCCCGCGGCCGTCCACAGACGAAAAAAAAGCCTCCTGCTAGGAGGCGGGCTGGGGCGGCAGCCGTATTCGCATGCCTTCCAACAGCAGGTCCGTGATGAAGTCCGCCAGGCGCTCGCGCTGTTCGGCGTCGGGGGTCTGGCGGGTGAAGCGTTCGATGATGCCCATGAGCGACTGCGCGAACCAGTCGGCGCGCGGCTGCGTGCGCAACAGGCCCGCCTGCTGCTCGGCCCGCACGTTGTCGGCGAGCATCGCCACCAGTTCGTCCTTCAGGGCCTCGGCCGACGCCGCCTGGAAGAAGCCGATGCGGGTCAGGTTGGGATCTTCCTGCAGGATGTCCAGCAGCCCGCCCACGCCCTGGCGGATGCGGCCGGCCAGTTCGGCCTCGGGCAGGTCGTCCGGCAGGCGCGCCTGGCCGATGGCCTGGCGCAAGCGCTGCATGAACATGTCCACCAGCTCGTCGTACGCGGCCTGCTTGCTGCTGAAGTACTGGTAGAAGACCGGCTGCGTCACGCCGGCGCGGGCGACGATGTCGCTGATCCGGGTGTGCTGGAACCCGCGTTGCGCGAACTCCGCCGCCGCGACCGCCAGAAGCTGCAGCCGGGTGCGCTTGCCTTTGGTGAGACGCTCGTCTTGCGACGCAGGAGAAGGTGGTAACGTGATCATCGCGAGAAAATACTACCTATCAACAGTTTTAGCCACTGCCAACCCCCTACCGGACCGCCGTCCGGCCAGCCGATGAGATTGCCGTTACGCATCCTGCCCGCCGCCCCCGTTCTTGCCCTCGCGCTCGCCAGCGCCGGCTGCGTTCCCTACCCCGTCTACAAGACCCTGCAACCCGAAGCGCGCCTTACCGTGCTGGACGAGGCCGAGCGGCCCGTGGCGGATGCCCGCGTGGTGCTGATCAGCAGCGCATACCCCTACGGCCGCGAACGCTTTCGCAACGAAACGCGCAGCGCCGCCGACGGCGCGGCGGCGTTTCCCGCGATCCGCGAATGGCGCGCGGAATCGATGATGCTGCACGGCGCGCAGACCTATTTCTGGAACTGGTGCGTGGAAAAAACCGGCTATGAAACCTACGAAACCATGAACCGCGAGCCTGACGGTTTCGAGCCGCGCGCGCAGGTGCGCCTGCGGGCCGGCGAGTCGCGCTCATGCAACAGCGCGCAACCGCCCCTGACGCCGCGCCCGCAGCCCTGAAACGGCTTGAAATCCCGGTAGCGCTTGCGACAACCCGTGACGCCCGCGCAGCAGTAAAGTATTGATGTTGCCTCTTGCCGCGCGCCATGCCGGCCGGGGCGATCCAGGAGCAGAATCATGAATCGGTTTTCGGTCCGCGCCACGGCGCTGGCCTTGGCGCTGGCGGTGGTCAGCGCGCCCGCGCTGGCCGGCGGCAGGCACGGCGGCGGTTATTGGGGCGGCGGCCACCACGGCGGCTATGGCGGCTACGGCGGCGGTTATCACCACTATCACGGCGGCGGCGGAAGCAGCTCCGACGGCTGGTGGGTGGGCGGCGCGTTCGCGCTGGCCGCGATCGGCCTGCTGCTGGCGGCGGACTCGGGGCCTTCCTACGCGCAGGCCGGCGTCTATGCGCCGGGCGTGGGCTATACCACCCCGCCGGTCTACGGCGCGCCGACCTATCCGGACTCCGTGTACGAGACGCCGCAATATCAGCCTCCCGAGCCGCAATACATCCCGCCGCCGCAATACGAACAGGCCGCGCCCATGGGCTCGCCCCAGGCCGGCGCCAGCAGCGATTGCCAGCGCTGGGCCATGAACCAGAGCGGCTACGACCCGGCGCACATCTCGCAATGGACCACGCAGGTCTCGGTGGACACCTACAACCGCATGCTGCAATCCTGCATGGCAGCGGGCCGCGAGTACACCAACTAGGTTGCCAATCCCGCAGCCAGCGCCAGCGCGCGCTGCAAAAACGCAGACTGGTCATCCTTGCGGTAGCTCACGATCACCGGCGACACGAACGCATCGCCTTCGATCCGCACGTGGGCCACGTCCTGCCGTTGTAAGCGCTGCACCGAGGCCGGCACCACTGACACGCCCACGCCCGCGGCCACCAGGCCTATCGCGGTCTGCAGCTCGTTGGCCTCCTGTTCGACCTGCAGCGCGTAGCCCGCGGCGCGGAATAGCCCCAGCACATGGTCCGCAAAGTTCGGCCGCGGCCGCGCCGGATACAGCACGAACGGTTCCTGCGCCAGGCGTTGCGCCGACACGCTGCCCATCGCCGCCAATGGATGATGCAGCGGCACGGCGGCCATCAATGGTTCGGTCATCAGCACCCGGCGTTCGATCGCCGGATCATCCAGCAGGATCCGGCCGATACCTAGATCGATGCGCCCTGTTTTTAGCGCTTCCAATTGCGGCAGCGTGGTCATTTCCGCCAAGCCGACGTCCACCTTGGGATCGGCGCTGCGCAATTGGCGGATCAGCTCGGGCACGAAGCCATACAGGGTAGACGGAACAAAACCGATGCCGAACCAGCGTCGCTGCGTTTGCCCCAGACGGCGCGTGCCTTCCAGCACTTCTTCCAGCCGGGCGGTCAACAGCCGCGATTGCTCCAGCAGGAAGCGCCCGGCTTCCGTCAGCCGCAAGGCGCGGGTAGTGCGTTCGAACAGTTGCACCCCCAGTTCTTCCTCGAACTGGCGGATCTGACGGCTCAGCGGCGGCTGGGCAATATGCAGCCGGGCGGCGGCACGCGTGAAGCTCCCCTCTTCCGCCACTGCCTGGAAGTATCTTAGGTGTCTGAGTTGCATGGCATATTTATACCCAATAGATATCAATAGGAAGCCATATAGTCTTGGACTCAAGCGGAAAGCGCAAGTCATACTGCCCCTGTCATGTCATTTCTGATAATAAAAGTATGAATCTGCCAAGCATTCTCTCGGTTCAGGCCATTCTGGTGGATCTGCCCACCATCCGCGCCCATCAACTGGCCATGGCGGTCATGCAGCGGCAAACGCTCGTGATCGTGCGCCTGACGTGCAGCGACGGCATCGAAGGCATCGGTGAAGCCACCACCATTGGCGGCCTGTCTTACGGTGAAGAGAGCCCCGAAGGCATCAAGCTGGCAATCGATACCTATCTGGCTCCGGCACTGACCGGCCTGGACGCCACCAACATCCACGCGGCCATGCAGCACCTGGAAAAGGTGGCCCGCGGCAATCGCTTCGCCAAGTCCGCATTGGAAACCGCGCTGCTGGACGCCCAGGGCAAGCGGCTGAACGTGCCGGTTTCGACCCTGCTGGGCGGCGCCGTGCGCCCCCGTCTGCCGGTGCTCTGGACGCTGGCCAGCGGCGATACCGCCCGTGACATCGAGGAAGCCGAGTCGCTGCTGCAAAGCCGCCGCCACAATACGTTCAAACTGAAGGTGGGCCGCCGCGCCGTGTCGCAAGACGTGGCGCACGTGTCGCGCATCAAGCAGGCGCTGGGCGACCGCGCCCGCGTGACGGTGGACGTGAACCAGGCCTGGAACGAGGCCGATGCGGCCGGCGCCATCGCGCGGCTGGAAGCGGCGGGCGTGGACCTGATCGAACAACCCATAGCCCGCGCCAACCTGGCCGGGATGGCCCGGCTGGCCGCGCGCTTCGTCGTCCCGATCATGGCGGACGAAGCCGTAAATGGCCCGGAAGACGCGCTGGACATCGCGCGCCAAGGCGCGGCCGACGTGCTGGCGTTGAAGATCGCCAAGTCGGGCGGCCTGCACGAGATGCTGCGCACTGCGGCGGTGGGCGATGCCGCCGGCATGTCGCTATACGGCGGCACGATGCTGGAAGGCTCGGTGGGATCGATCGCGTCGGCGCACGGCTTTGCCTGCCTGCCGCGCCTGTCTTGGGGCACCGAACTGTTCGGTCCGCTGCTGCTGAAGGACGACATCGTCGTCAATCCGCCGCGCTACGCCGATTTCGAACTGGAACTTCCCGACGGCCCCGGCCTGGGGCTGACGCTGGACGAAGACAAGCTGAATTTCTACCGGCGGGACCGCTGACGGACCGCAGACACGCGACATCCGGCCGCGCCCGCCTCGAAGGGCGCACCCACAATAATTCATGCACTACGGAGACGACCATGCGCCACCTGTTCAAACCCTTTGCCCGCGTCATCCTGGCCCTATCGCTCTTGGGCGGCGCGTCCGCCGCGCTGGCCGACGGCTACCCTGACCGTCCGGTCAAATGGATCGTGCCCTTCCCGCCGGGAGGCGCCATGGACAGCATCGCCCGCACGCTGGGCGAATCCATGGGCAAGCAGCTGAACACGTCAGTCATCGTCGAGAATCGCGCCGGCGCGGGCGGCAACATCGGCGCGGCCTCGGTCGCGCGCGCCAAGCCCGACGGCTACACGATCCTGATCGTGGCCAACGGCATGGCCGTCAATCCGGCGCTGTACGCCGACCTGAACTACGACCCCATCAAGGACTTCGCACCTATCTCGCTCTTGGCCGTGGTGCCCAACGTACTGGTCACCAATCCGGCCCGCACCGGCGCGACCAGCGTGCAGGACGTGATCGCCAAGGCGAAAGCCCGGCCCGGCCACTACACCTACGCCTCGGCCGGCGTGGGCACGTCGATCCATCTGGCGGGCGAACTCTTCGTATCGATGACGGGCGTCGACATGCTGCACGTGCCCTACAAGGGCAGCGGCCCGGCCGTGGCGGATTTGCTGGGCGGCCAGGTGGACTACATGTTCGACAGCATCACGTCCGCCAAGCCGCACATCGTCAGCGGCAAGCTGCGCGCGCTGGCCGTCACCACGGCCAAGCGCTCCGCCGCCCTGCCTGACGTGCCGACCCTGCGGGAAGCCGGCGTGCCGGGCTACGAACTGATGCCCTGGTTCGCGGCGTTCGCCCCCGCCGGCACCCCGCCGGAAGTGGTGGCCAGGCTGAACGAAGCCATGCGCAATGCGTTAGTGGAACCGAAGGTGAAGGCAACCCTGGATTCGATCGGCGCGGAGTCTATCGGAAGCAGCCCGGACGCACTGCGCGACCATCTGGCCAAGGAAACCACGCAGTGGAAGGCCCTGGTCAAGGAACGCAACATCAAGATCAACTGATGCACCGGGACAGGCCCTGCGGCGACGGCTGCGGGCGCCGACACCTACAACCGCATGCTGCAATCCTGCATGACCGACCGCGGAACGGCGCGCTAAGCGCCGTCGCCCGCCTCCAGGCGCGCCAGCCAGTCCCGGGCTTCGCGCCACTGGTGTTCGCTGAACACGCGCACGCCCGCCTGCGCAAGCAGTTCGGCCGTCACGCCCGAGCCGGGGATCTTGTTGCCGGCGAAATGGCCGTCGTACACATAACCGCTGCCGCAGGACGGGCTGCCCTCCTTGAGCACCGCGACCCGGATGGCATGGCGGCGCGCTGCCGCCAGCGCCTCGCGCGCGCCTTGCACGAAGGGCGCGGTCACGTCCTCTCCCGACACCGCCACGATGCGGGCGCGGCCGGCCAGCACCGTCGCCGCCGCGGCGCCCGGCTCGATCTCGGCGGGCGGACGCGGCACGGGCAGGCCGCCGGCGACCTCGGGACAGACGGCCACCACGCGGCCCTGCTTTAGCCAGCGCGCCAGCACCGCGTTGTCGTGCGAGACGGCGCGCGCGTCGTAGCGCACCGGCTTGCCCAGCAGGCAGGAACTGACCAGCACGTATTCCATACGCAATTCCGGCAGGCTCAGGAGGATTCCTCGGCCGCCTTGCGCGTCCGCCGCGGGGCGGCGGTCTTGCGGGCCGTCTTGCGCGCGGGCTTGGCGGCCGGCTCGGCCTCGGCAGGCGCGGCGGCCGCGGGTTCGGCGGCGGTCGCTTGCGCCTTGGCCTCGGCGGCCTTGGGCGTGGTCTTGCGGGCGCCGCGGGCGCGCTTGGCGGGGGCTGGCGCGGGTTCCGCCGCCGGCTCCTCGATCTGCGGCGACGGCTTGACGAAGGTCCATTCCGTCACGTCGACCACGGGCGGCGGTGCGACCACGGCCATAGGCTGGCGCTGCGGCGGAGCGGGCTTGGGGATGGGCGGCAGTTGCGCGGCGACGGCAGGGGGCGCCGCGTCGGCCGGCCTGGGGGCCTCCGGCTGCGCATAGGCCTCGGCCGCAGCCGGGGCGGATTCTTCGCGCGGGGCGGCGTCGGGCTTCTGGCCCGCGCCCCGGCCGGACGTCTTGCGCCCGCCCCGGGCATTGCGGGCCGGCCTGGCGCCGGCGGCTTCCGGCGCCGCGGCGGCGGACGGCGCTTCGGCGGCGTCGCTGGCTTGCGCGCGCGCCGCAGGACGCCCGGCCGGCTCGCCGCCGGCGCTGTCGCGGTACACATAAGTGCCGGATTTTTCCTCGCGGCCCACTTCCAGGAAACCGCGCGACTGCGCCTCTTCCAGCAGGTTGCCGAAGGCCCGGAAGCCGTAGTAGGACTCGTTGAAATCCGGCTTGCGGCGCTTGAGCGCGTCCTTCAGCGCCGAGGCCCAGATCTTGCCGCTGTCGCCGCGCTCGGCCACCAGCGCCTCGAAGGTCTCGACCACCATCTCGACGGCCTGGGTCCGGCGCGCCTCCTGCTCTTCCTTGCGGCGGCGTTCCTCGTCGGGCGTGCGGCGCTGGCCGCCGTTGGCGCCGCGGTTGTCGCGGCGGGCCTCGGCGGCGCGCTGTCCTTCGCGCGCCAGGTCGTCATAGAAAATGAATTCGTCGCAGTTGGCGATCAGCAGGTCGGAGGTGGACTGCTTCACGCCCACGCCGATCACCTTTTTGTCGTTCTCGCGCAGCTTGGACACCAGCGGCGAAAAATCGGAGTCGCCGCTGATGATCACGAAGGTGTTGACGTGCGACTTGGTGTAGCAGAAGTCCAGCGCGTCCACCACCAGCCGGATGTCGGCCGAATTCTTGCCCGACTGGCGCACGTGCGGGATCTCGATCAGCTCGAAATTGGCCTCGTGCATGGGAGCCTTGAATTCCTTGTAGCGCTCCCAGTCGCAATAGGCCTTCTTGACGACGATGCTGCCCTTGAGCAGCAGGCGTTCCAGCACGGGCCGGATGTCGAACTTGTGGAATTTGGTGTCGCGCACGCCCAGCGCCACGTTCTCGAAATCACAGAAAAGCGCCATGCTGACGCTTTCGTTGGGGTTGTTCATGTTTTGCTCCAGTTCGGCGGCGGCCGCCGGGCGAGGCGCCGCCAGATGCCGCTCATGATATACATATCCGCCGGTCCGCCCCCATTTTGACGGATCGCCAGGCAGCGCGGGCGCGCAGGCCAAGCCGATGCTTACGGCCTATTTCGCCCCGCTTTCCGGCCGATTGAGCGGCGCCGGTCCTGGCTAGAATTTCCCGAAATTCCGGCACTCCGCGCGCGGAGCGCCTTCGTTATCGGGCAAGATCCATGAATCCGTCTACCCTCATCGGCGCCGCCGTCGGCCTGTTCACCCTGGTCATCGTGGTGGCCCTGGCGGCCACCGACCCCAGCCTCTACATCAACCTGCCCGGGCTGGCCATCGTGCTCGGCGGCACCTGCGCGGCGCTGTTCATCGCCTATCCGCTGTCCGAGGTGGTGCGGATCTTCAAGCTGGTGCGCACCGTGTTCCGCAACGACCAGCACGACCAGCAGCGCGACATCGACGAACTGGTGACCATGGCCCAGCTCTGGATGAACACCGACGTGCGCAAGGTCGAAGAGGCGCTGAAAAAAGTCTCCAATCCCTTCCTGCGCACCGGCGTGCAGCTCATCATCGACAATACCCCGGAAGACCAGATCATCGAACTGCTGCAATGGCGCGTGGCGCGCCTGCGCGCCCGCGAACAGGCCGAAGCGCAGATGTTCCGCGTCATGGCCACCTTCGCGCCCGCCTTCGGCATGCTGGGCACCCTGGTCGGGCTGATCAACCTGATGTCGGTGCTGGGCGACGGCAGCATTCAGACCATCGGCCAGCAGCTGGCCATCGGCCTGATGACCACCTTCTACGGCATCCTGCTGGCCAACCTGGTGTGCAAGCCCATCGCCCTGAAACTGGAGCGCCGCACCGCGCGCCGCGTCGAATCCATGAACATGGTGTTGCAAGGCATCGCCATGATGTGCGAGAAGCGCGGCCCCGCCGTCGTGCGCGAAACGCTCAATTCCTTCGTCATGCACATCGAAGACGAAATCCATGACGGCGGCCTGCAGGAGCCGGCCCAGCCCAAGGCCGACGGCGCGGCCAAGCCCGCCGTCCGTTCCGTGCCCCTGGCCCGCCCGGCCGCCGCGCGCCAATGAGCCTGATCTCGCCCACCCTGGCCGAGCGGATCGAACAGGCCCGCCAGGCCGAGCTGCGCGCCCGCAAGGCGGCCGCCGGCGGCGCCTGGCGCCAGGGCAGAAGCGGCCGCCAGGACCGCTACGCCCGCTGGCACGTCGAGGACAACGTAGAACCGGAATCCGAACACTGGCTGCTCAGCTACCTGGATCTGATCACGCTGCTGCTGGCGCTGCTGGTCGTGCTGCTGGCGCTGACCCGCCTGCAGGGCCTGGCTTTCTTCGGCAACGAGCAGCCGGTGCAACTGGTCGGCTCGCTGGCCGCCAGCGGCCTGCCGGCCTATGAAGGCGAATATTCCGAATTCGACGCCGTGGCCATCCCGGCCAGCTGGGCCGAGCCGCCGGCCCCGGCCGCGCCGCCCGCGGCCGCCGTGGCCGACGCCGCGCCCGAGCAGGAAGGCGAGATCGTGGCCGAAGCCGCGCCGCCGCTGCGCGCGCCGTCCAAGGAATCGCTGGGCCTGGCCGACCTGGGCAACTCGGTCGACGTCATCATCAACGAACAATCGGTCAGCTTCCGCATCAGCAACGAACTGCTGTTCCCGTCCGGCCAGGCCACCCTCAGCCCGGCCGGGCTGGACGTCATCAAGCGCCTGGCCGGCATCCTCAACAAAAACGATTACCAGGTGTCCGTCGAAGGCCATAGCGACCCGGTGCCCATCCAGACCCGGCAGTTCGCCTCGAACTGGGAACTGTCCAGCAGCCGCGCCACCAGCGTGCTGCGCGAACTGGTGCGCGACGGCGTCGCGCCGCAGCGCCTGCGCGCGGTCGGCTACGCCGAAACCCGCCCGCTCGAATCCAACGACACCGCCGCGGGCCGCGCCGCCAACCGGCGCGTGGAACTGATCATGGATATCACTGCGCCGCAGAAGGCGGCGCAGGGTCCCGCCGCGCCGCGTTCCTGAACCGCCGTCCTCAATGGCGATGGCGGCCGTAAGAGCGATGGTGGCCGCGATAGCCGTCATCGCCGCGATAGCCGGCGCGCCGGTACGAATGATGGTCGCGGCCGCGGTCGCGGTCCCAGTGGCGTCGGCCGCCGCGGCGGTGGTCGTTATCGTCCGTCAGCACATTGCCCAGCACCCCGCCGGCCGCCGCGCCGCCCAGGGTGACCCAGGGATCGCCATCCGACAGCAACGCACCCGCCACGCCGCCCAGTCCGGCGCCGATGACGGTGTTGCGCGTCTCGCGGTCGGCCAGCGCCGTGGTGCTGACGCCCAGCGCCAGCGCGCCCGCAAGTACCGCTTGAATCAGTCGTTTGGTGATGGCCATGATTATTCTCCTGTAGCCGGCGTCCCCGCCCCACGGGGATCGCACGATCGGGACCCAAATTAGCATCGCCGCCGTGTGTCAGTCCTGCTGGCTGGGATACCGGGTGTATAAGCTGTTTCAGTCGCTTTCCAGCGCCTAAACTGGACAAATGCCGCCCGCCACGCCCAAACCCATGGCCCCCGCCCTGCTGCGCCGCCTGCTGCGCGCCAAGGACCGCATCGACGCCGCCTCGCACGAGGCCTGGCCGGTCGAGCGTCTGGCCGCGGTGGCAGGCGTCACCGAAGCGCATTTCGCCCGCAGCTTCAAACAGGCCTTCGGCCTGCCGCCGCACCGCTATCTGCTGACCCGGCGCATCGAACGCGCGACGGCCCTGCTGCGCGACACCGCGCTCAGCATTACCGACGTCGCCTACGCCAGCGGCTGGGAGAGTCTGGGCAGCTTCGGCCGCGTGTTTCGCGACGTGACCGGCCACAGCCCCGGCGCCGTGCGCCGTCAGGCCCGGACTTCGCACGAACAGCTCGCCCCGGTGCCGGCCTGTATTCTGAAAGCCGCGTTGCGGCCTGAACTCGAAACCGCAGTTTTGGAGAAGCGCCGCCGCAAGAGCAGGACTACATTGCCCACACCAACCCAGGAGGTCTAATGAATCCAGGAATCAATGTGGTGGGCCTGTACGTCGACGACCAGGACGAGGCGCTCGCCTTCTATGTCGGCAAGCTCGGTTTCAAGGTCCATACCGACGTGCAGAACGGGCCGTACCGATGGCTGACGGTCCAGCATCCCGACCAGCCCTCTTTCCAGCTCGGCCTGTTCAGGCCCGGCCCGCCGGTGCACGACGACACCACCACGCAAACCCTGCTCGCCATGGTCGCCAAGGGCGCCATGCCGCCTCTGGTCCTGCACGTTTCCGATTGTCGCGCGCAATATGCCCGGCTGAAGACCGCCGGGGTCGAATTCACTCAGGAGCCGATGGAGCGCTACGGCAGCATCGACGCGGGCTTTCGCGATCCCGCCGGCAATGGCTGGAAAATGATCCAGGCGCCACGAACCTGAGCACGTACCCGCCGAGGTCCAGCACCGGACCTCCTTGCAGGACGGCCAGCCCAATCCGGCTGCGAAAACAATGGCGAAACCGCCGCGATCGGCGGTAATCTGGCGGACCCGATCCGTCGTCCGTCCAGGAAGCTCCGATGTCGTACCTGCTATTGATCGTCGAACCGGCGGGCCAGCGCGCCCAGCGCACGCCCGAGGAAGGCCGCGAGGCCTATGCGCAGATGGTCGGCTATGCCGAGGACCTGCAGGCGCGCGGCCTGCTGGTGCGCGCGGAGTCGCTCAAGTCGGATTCGGAGGCGGTGCGCCTGCAGATCCGCGACGGCGAGCGCTCCCTGGTCGACGGCCCCTATGCCGAGGCCAAGGAGATGATCGGGGGATTCTTCCTGCTGAGCTGCGAGACGCGCGAGGAAGCGTTGGCGCTGGCGGCGCAGTGCCCGGCCGCGCAATGGGCCACGGTGGAGGTGCGCGAGCTGGGCCCCTGCTTCATGTAGCCGCCGTGGCCCGGCTTCAGCAGTTGCCTTTCTTGGCCTGTCCCGGCGGACAGAAACCGCCGCCGCCGCCGCCGTAGCCGCCGTGAGGATCGACGATCACCGCGCCGTCGGGCGTATAGACGGCGCAGCCTGACAACAGGGCCGCCATCAAGGCAAAGCTGCAAAGGATTTTCATATCTGTATTCAAAGTTGTGGACGCCTGCGAGTGTAGGCAGGCGCGCTGCAACCAGGGCTGAGTGTTCGTAACAATCTGCTGGTTGTGTTGCGCCGCCGTCCCGCAGACCTGGGATTTACCCTAGGTTTTTCGCACGGATGTCGATCCGGCGCCGCGTCGTTCGTCGTGCCTGTACAAGCCCGGAAAAACACGACGGGCTGTGATTTCCGAACCCAGGAGATTCAGGAATGCGATTCATGATCCTAGTGCGGGCCACGCCCGACAGCGAAGCCGGCGTCATGCCGCCCGAAAGCATGTTCGCCGCGATGACGACCTATCACGAAGCCCTGGCCAAGGCGGGCGTGCTGCTCGACGCCAACGGCCTGCAGCCCTCCTCGCGCGGCTGGCGGGTGCATTACGACCACGGCCAGCGCTCGGTGATCGACGGCCCGTTCGCCGACACCAAGGAGCTGATCGCCGGCTACACCATGATCCAGGCGCGCTCGCGCGAAGAGGCCATGCAATGGGCCTTGCGCTTTCCCGAGCCTTTTCCCGACCAGCCCTGCTCCATCGAAGTGCGCCAGATGTACGAGCTGGACGAACTCGGCCCCAGCGAATCGATCGAACGGTTCCGGCGCCTGCCGGCCATCAGCCGCTGACAGCCATCGCTCTTGCACCGATCCCAAGCCGACCCACCGGAAACCCACATCATGCCCAAACAGATCTTCGTCAATCTGCCCATCGCCGACATGCGGAAATCGCAGGCTTTCTTCAAGAGCCTGGGCTTTTCCTTCAATCCCCAGTTCACCAACGACCAGGGCGCCTGCATGGTCGTCAGCGACGACATCTACGTCATGCTGCTGGTGACCGACTTCTTCCAGACCTTCACCGGCAAGCCGGTGGCCGACGCCAACAAGAGCACCGAAGTCCTGATCGCGCTGTCCTGCGACAGCCGCGCCGAGGTCGACGACCTGGTGGCGCGCGCGCTGGCCGCCGGCGGCAGCGCGCCGCGCCAGCCGCAGGACCACGGCTTCATGTACGCGCACGGCTTCGAAGACCTGGACGGCCACATCTGGGAGCTGGTGTACATGGTGCCCGGCGAGATGCCCGAAGCATGACGACGCAGGCGGCCACGCATCGCGCCATCGAGGCGGTCTGGCGGATCGAAGCCGCCAGCGTCATCGCCGGCGTCGCGCGCCTGGTGCGCGACGTCGGCCTGGCCGAAGAACTGGCGCAGGATGCCCTGGTCGCCGCCCTGGAACGCTGGCCCGAGACCGGCGTGCCCGACAACCCGGGAGCGTGGCTGATGACCACCGCCAAGAACCGCGCCCGCGACCGCTTGCGGCTGGACGCGCTGCATACGCGCAAGCACGAGCAGATCGGCCGCGAGCTGGAGGCCCTGCAGGCCGACGTGGAGCCGGATTTCGTCGACGCGCTGGACGCCGCGCGCCAGGACGACATCGGCGACGATCTGCTGCGCCTGATCTTCACCGCCTGTCATCCGCTGCTGTCGACCGAGGCCCGCGTGGCGCTGACGCTGCGCCTGCTGGGCGGGCTGTCCACGGCCGAGATCGCGCGCGCCTTCCTGGCCTCGGAGTCCACCATCGCGCAGCGCATCGTGCGCGCCAAGCGCAGCCTCTCGGCCGCCAACGTGCCGTTCGAAGTGCCGCGGGCGCACGAGCGCGCGCCGCGCCTGGCCTCGGTGCTGGAGGTCATCTACCTGATCTTCAACGAAGGCTATTCGGCCACCTCGGGCGATGACTGGACCCGCCCCGCCCTGTGCGACGAAGCGTTGCGCCTGGGCCGCGTGCTGGCCGAGCTGGCGTCCGGGGAAAGCGAGGTGCACGGGCTGGTCGCGCTGATGGAACTGCAGGCCTCGCGCCTGTGCGCGCGCGCCGACGCGCAGGGGCGTCCCGTGCTGCTGATGGACCAGGACCGCGCCCGCTGGGACCGCTTGCTGATCCGCCGCGGGCTGGCGGCGCTGGACCGCGCCGACGCGCTGGGCGGGGCACGCGGCCCCTACGCGCTGCAGGCCGCACTGGCGGCCTGCCATGCCCGCGCCCGCACGCCCGAAGACACCGACTGGCAGCGCATCGTGGCGCTGTACGACGCGCTGGCGCAGGCGCAGCCCTCGCCGGTGGTGGAACTGAACCGCGCCGTCGCCGTAGGCATGGCCTTCGGCCCAGAGGCCGGACTGGACCTGGCCGACCGGCTGGCGCAGGACCCGGCGCTGGCCAATTACCATTGGCTGCCCAGCGTGCGCGCCGACCTGCTGGCCAGGCTGGGCCGCCGCGCCGAGGCCCGCGCCGAATTCGAACGCGCCGCCGGCATGACGCGCAATGCCCGCGAACGCGCATTGCTGCTGGAACGCGCCAACCAGATGGATTCGCAGACATGAAGCGCGACGCCATCGCGGCGTCCTAGATCCGATCCGGCCCGCTGGCGCCCTGTACACGCGATGGATACCGTTTGCGTCGATACCGCAACGCGTCACTGTCCGATCATGGCGATCCAGTCCTTCCGGTGTGCAGATACGCAGGCCCTGTTCGAGCTGCGGCGGGTCCCCAGGTGGGTCAACGCCGAAGCCCCTGCGCTCAAGAAGCTGCGCCTGCTGCATGCGGCGCGCCAGCTCGTGGACCTGCGCACCCCGCCGGGCAATCGCCTGGAATACCTGAAAGACGGCAAGCGCGCCGGACGGCACAGCATACGCATCAACGACCAATGGCGCATCTGCTTCGTCTGGACCGCCGACGGCCCCGCCGACGTCGAGATCTTCGATTACCACTGACCCGGGACCGGCCGGCCCGAGCCATCCACGCACCGCTACAGCAGTTCCGGCAGACGGCGCAGGTCGTCGATGACCTCGCTGGCGCCTTCGTCCAGCAGCCGCTGGCGTTGCCCGGGACCGTTGTGCGAGGCGCCGACGTAGCCGATGGCGCGCATGCGCGCAGCCCGCGCGGCGCGCACGCCGGCCACGCTGTCTTCCACCACCACGCAATCCAGGATTGCCGCGCGCATCTGCCGGGCCGCGAACAGGAACACGTCCGGCGCCGGCTTGCCGCGCGCCACCTGCGCCACGCTGAAGACATTGGGCGCGAACGCGTCCCACAGGCCCACCATCCTCAAGGCCGCCTCCAGCTTGGCGGGCTGGCTGCTGGAAGCCACGCACAGCTGCATGCCGCGCTCGCGCAGCGCCGCCACCGTTTCGGCCGCGCCGGGCAGCGCGCGCAGTTCCTGGCGGAAGGTGGCCTGCAGGCGGTCGGCGTACTGCCGCGCGAACCCGTCGGGCAGGCGGCGTTCGCTTTCCTGCTGCAGGGTCTGCCACATGTCCGCGTCGGGAATGCCGGCGAAGCGGCGCGCAGCCTCTTCGGGCGTGATGGCGATGCCGTGCGCGGCCAGCGCCTGCGACTGGGCGCGCGCCGCGATGACCTCGCTATCGATCAGGACGCCGTCGCAGTCGAAGATGACCAGGCGGGGGGCAGGCGTATGCATAGTGGCTCCGTGGGAAACAAGCCCCCATGATAGGCCGGCGGCATGACGCCGCAAGGTCGGCCGCGCGCGCCTACAGCCCCGCGCCGCGCAGGCGCCGCAAACGCCACGCCAGCGCCACGCCGCCCAGCCCTGCCGCGGCCACGATGAACGAGGCCGACGTCCAGCCGTAGCGGTCGATCGCGCCGCCCACCGCCAGCGGCCCGATCACCTGGCCGAGGTTGCTGCCCTGCATCACCAGCCCCACCGACGCCGCCGCCAGGCCGGCGCGCGGCGCCAGCGTGGGCGCGGTGCCCAGCAGGGTGGCCGGTATCAGCCCGCCCACCGCCGAGAACAACACGCACAGCAGAAAGGTCGGCATCGCCGGCAACACCGAGCGGAAGATGAGCAGCGCCACCGCGCCCATCGCCACGCTGGCGCAGGCGATCAGCGTGGAACGCCGCCAGCCGCGCGCCAGCAGCACGCCGGCGCCCAGGTTGCCGATCACGTTGGCGGCGCTGGCGATGGCGCTGTAGACGCCGGCCGTGGCCAGCGACAGGCCCAGCTGCTCGGTCAGCAGCACCGGCAGGAAGGTGAACAGCGCGAAGAACATCAGGCTGTAGAGCGTGAACGTCAGCGCCAGCAGGCGCGGGCCGGGCGCGCCCAGGGTGTCCGCCGTGTCCTGGCGCAGGCTGCGCCAGGACAGGCTGGCCCCGCCCGGCGTGGCCGGGGCCAGCGCCGCGACGCTCGCCAGCGACACGACCACCGCCGCGCTGGCGCACCACCAGTAGCCGCGCCAGTCGCCGAAGGCCTGCGAGGCCAGCATCGCGATGGCCATGCCCGCCGGCATATAACAGCTCCACAGCGCGAACGCGATATCGCGGTTCGAGGCCGACACCATGCGCTGCAAGGCCGCCGGACCCGCCACCGAAATCATCAGGAATCCCAGCCCTTCCATGACGCGCGACGCCAGCAGCAGGCCGTAGGCCGGCGCCATCGCGCCCAGCGCCGCGCCCACGGCCGTGGCCGCCAGGCCGGCCAGCAGCATGCGACGCGCGCCGTAGCGGCCGATGACGCCGCCGGCCGCGATGCCGCCGAACATGCCCAGCACGGAGAACACCGCCGCCAGCGCGCCTATCGCGGCCAGGTCCAGCCCCAGATCCCGGCGCAGCAACGGCGCGGCGATGATCAGCTTGCCCACCTGCAGCGCCGCCGCCACGCCCGCGCCCACGATCGCCGCCACCGCGCCCCAGCGCGTTCCTTCCTGCCCCATTCCCGTCTCCGCCTTGTCAGAACCCGGCCAGGATGCCATCGCCAGCCGATTCCGGTAAGTGATAATCTTCTGATTGAATTGATCGATTTATTAGATCGTCCGGCGCGATGATAGACGCTCTTACCCTGGACCAGCTACGCGTATTCGCGGCGGTGGCCGACACCGGCAGTTTCCGCGCGGCCGCACGCCGCCTGTCGCGCGTGCAGTCGGCGGTCAGCCACGCCATCGCCAATATGGAAACGCAGCTGGGCGTCAGGCTGTTCGACCGCAGCGGCCACCGTCCCGTCATGACGCCCGAGGGCGCGGCGCTGTTGGCCAACGCCCGCGACATCCTGCTGCGCGTGGACGCCATGCGCGCCCGCGCCCAGGGGCTGGGCGAAGGCGTCGAGCTGGAACTGTCACTGGCCGTGGACACGCTGTTTCCCCTTGCCGCGGTGGGCGCCTCGATCAACGCGCTGCGCGCGGCCTATCCTTCGGTGGCCACGCGGATTTCGGTGCTGCCGCTGGGCGGGCCGATAGAGGCGCTGCTGGCGCGCAGCCATACGCTGGGCATCGTGGCGGGCGAGCACTTCCGCCATCCGCACATCGCCATGCAGGCCTTGTCCTCGGTGCAGATGGTGGCCGTGGTCGGCGCGGCCCACGCGCTGGCGCGCCACGTCGCGGCGGGCGAGCCGCTGGCCCCGCCCGCCCTCGCCGACCATGTGCAGATCGTGCAGTCGGACCCCTCGGCGCTCAGCCAGGGCCGCGACTTCGCCGTGCTGTCGCCGCAGACCTGCCGCGTCAATACGCAGGACGCCAAGCACGCGCTGATCGTCGCCGGCGCGGGCTGGGGCCGCCTGCCGCTGTGGCAGGTGGAGCGCGACCTGGCCGAAGGCCGGCTGCTGCGCCTGCCGACCGACAGCCTGGGCCGCGGCAGCCAGGTGGCCGCCGAAACCTATCTGGCGCACCGCATCGACCAGCCGCTGGGGCCGGCCGCCCGGGTGCTGGCGGCCGCGCTGCGCGACGCGGCCCGCTGAGGGCTCAGGACTTGGCGGGGGGCCGCGCGTAGCTCACGCCCATGCCGGCGCGCACGTCGTTCTGGATGCCGTAGGGCGGGATCGGATAGCGCAGTCCGTTAGCCGACAAGGCCTTCATGCCCTCGATGGCGATGGGCAGGTAGCGCGGCGGCATGGCCATCAGCATTTCCTCGTCCGGCACGCCGCCGTAGCGGCGCTCGGCGAAACAGGGCAAGGACAGGCTGGGTTCGCCGGTGGCCAGCGCCCTGCCCCAGGAGTCCGCACAGGCGGTCTCGCCCACCACGCTCCAGTCGAAGCGGCGGTAGTTCTTCCATTGCAGGCCATTGATGAGGATGATCATCTGGCCCGGCGTGGCGTACACCAGGCAGATGTCTGGCGGGTTCAGCCGGCCCGAGGCCAGCGGCGACACCACCATGCCCTGGTACTTGCCCGCGGGCACGCAGGACAGCGCTTCCTGGCGGGCCTGGGCGTCGGCCTGGGTGGCGTGCCATACGCCGACATAGTCCTCGCCGCGCCGCCAGGCCTCGTCCTGCGGCCCCAGCCCGATCACGGCGCGGCACTGCGCGCCCACCAGATCGTCGCCGGTGATGCCCACGGTCCAGCCCAGCCGCGCCGCCATGCCGACGATCTGGTCGGTGGTGTGCGTGGCCTGCGGACGCCGCAGGCCCTTGACCGCCGCCATGTCCTCCGCCCGCTCATACAGCTTCATGCCGATGACCGTGGTCTTCAGGCGCAGCAGCTTGTTCAGGTCATCGACCAGCGATGCCCAGTTCAGTGTCGTCTCTTCCATGCCCGTCCTTTGGACTGTCGTAGTACAGCAAGGACTATAACGAAACGGCCGGGCCTACGGACCGATGGAACGCAGCGCCCGCTTGCAGATGCGTTCGGTGGCGGCCGCCGGCCGGCCCGCCGACCAGCGCGCGCATACTTCGCGCACCCAGTCCGGGCGGCTCTTGCTGGCGTCGTTGAGCCAGTTCGCCACCGAATCCTGCACATAGACGGCCGGGTCCGCCCGCAGCGCTTCCAGCAAGGGCAGCGCCAGGCCCGGATCGGACTTCAGCGCCGCGATGTGCGCGCACCAGACGCCGCGCGGACGCAGCGACTCGCAGGCGAAACGCCGCAGCCGCTCGGACGGCTCACTGGTCCATGGCTGCAGCAATCGCAGCGCCTCCTGCAGTTGCGCCGCCAGATGCTCGCGCAGCGCCAGCCAGGCCCATTCGCGCACGCCGAAATGCGCGTCGTCGGCCAGCGGACGGATCAGATCCAGGCGCGCGCCGAGCGTCCCGGCCGGCATGGCGCCCGCCATGAAGCAGGCCCAGCCGCGCACCGTGTCGCAACGGTGCGTCTTCAAGACTTCGAAGCCGTCGGGCCCCAGGCGTTCGCCCAGGATGTGCGCGGCCAGCGCCATGCGCCGGGAAATGCCCAGCCCCGCCTGCGCGCGCATCGAAGCCACCGCCGCGGCCCCGGCCTGCGGCGCCACGGCCTGCATCAGCGCGGCGAAATCCACCGCCAGGCATTCGGTCAGCGTGGCCGCCGGTTCTCCGGCGTTCAACTGCGCCAGGCGCTCGGGCGCGATGTCTTTCACGCCCCTGCCGGCCGGCTTCGGCGCCGCAGCCTTGCGCGGGCTCACCGCGCCGGCTCCCGAATGGCGGCACGGCCCGCGTCCGTGCCTTGCCAGACCCGCTCCAGCAGGCCGGCCAGTCGCTCCCGGTCCGCGTCGCCGAAGCCCGCGAACAGCGAGCCGATCCAGTCGGTGTGCTCCTTGAAAAGCCTGGCCGCGGCCGTCCGGCCCTTGACGGTCAGCTTCACCTGGATGCTGCGCCTGTCGTCCTTGCCTGCCTGGCGCGCCACGAAACCGTCGCGCTCCAGCCCGTCGAGCAGGCCGGTCACCGTGGCGCGCGTGACGCCGGCGCCTGCGGCCAATTCGTACGGCGCCAGGCCCTGCGCCTGTTCGTGCAGCAGGAACAGCAGCACGAATTTGCCCTCGGACAGCCCGCGCGGCGCGAGCCGGGCGGCGCAATCCCGATCGATGGCCGCGGCCAGCGACAGCAACTGAAAGCACAAGCCGATGCCGCCGGCCGACGGCAACCCCCGCCTTGCCGCGATTTCCAGCAGCGCGCGGTGCTTGCGTTCCAGCATGGCTTGTCCGTCCTTCATGGCCGCTCCAAAATTAATTAGCCGACGTATAGTACGCCGGCTAATTAATATCCTGCAACCACGGGCCTGCCTTCAGCGATACAGCACCGTGGGGAGCCACAACCCGATCTCCGGGAACACGTACAGCAGGAAGATCGCGATCACCTGGATGCCCATGAACGGCATCATGCCCATGAAGATCTGGTTCAGCGTGACGTGCGGCGGCGAGACGCCCTTCAGGTAGAAGGCGGACATGGCCACTGGCGGCGACAGGAACGCCGTCTGCAGGTTCAACGCCACCAGCAGCCCGAAGAACAGCGGATCGATGCCGAAGGTGTTGAGCAGCGGCACGAAGATGGGCATGAAGATCACGATGATCTCGGTCCATTCCAGCGGCCAGCCCAGCAGGAAGATGATGACCTGCGCCAGCAGCAGGAACTGCAGCTGCGACAGCCCCAGCGACAGCACCCATTCCTCGATGATGCGCTGTCCGCCCAGCAGCGCGAAGGCCGCCGAGAAGATCGACGAGCCGACGAACAGCCAGCACACCATGGCGCTGGTCTTTGCGGTCAGGAACACCGATTCGCGCAGGACCGGCATGTTCAGCCGCCGGTACGCCAGCGCCAGCAGCGCGCCGCCCAGCGCGCCCATGGCCGCCGCCTCGCTGGGCGTGGCCAGGCCGAAGCCGATCGAACCCAGCACCGCCGCGATCATCACGGCCAGCGGGAAGAACGAGGACATCAGCATCTTGAAGATTTCCAGCCGCGCCCAGGTCAACAGGCCATAGAACGCCAGCATGGCGGCCGCGCATATCGCCGCGAAGATCCAGAAGCCGGTGGGCGCGGCGATGCCCTCGCCGGCCTCGGCCGGCGCATCCGCCGCGGCCGCGGCGGACGGCGCCGCCGGCGCGTCGGACTGGGCGCCGGGCGGTTCGGACAGGCCGCCCGCGTCATTGGAAGGCGGCTCGGCCAGTCCGCCGGACGGCGGCTCGCTCAGGCCCGAATCGAAATCCACCGAACCCAGCTGCAGTTCCGCGGGCACGTCGTAGACCACTTCGGGCCGCGTCGTGGCCTGGTAGACCACGGCCACCAGCAGCACCGTCACCGCCAGCGGCGCCAGCGCCATCGCCATGTAGCGCAGCAGCGCCGACAGCGGCACGTCGCGGTTGCGGCGCCCCTTGAACAGGGCCGCCACCATGCCGGACAGCGCGCGCACGTGTCCGCCCGAGGCCAGCGCCTTCGATTCGGGCGACAGCGGCACGCCGCGTTCGGTCATGGGCAGCGGCGGCGCCAGGTCGGGCCGCAGCTTGGCCAGGATGATGACGTACAGCATGTACAGGCCGGCCAGCATGATGCCGGGGAACAGCGCGCCCGCATACAGCTGCACCACCGACACGCCGGTGGTCGCGCCGTACACGATCAGCATCACCGAAGGCGGCAGCAGGATGCCCAGGCAGCCGCCGGCCGTGATGGCGCCGGCCGTCAGCCGCACGCTGTAGCCGGCCTTCAGCATGGCCGGCATGGCCAGCAGGCCCATCAGCGTGACCACCGCGCCGACGATGCCGGTGGCCGTGGCGAAGATGGCGCAGGTGGCCAGCGTGGCCACCGCCAGCGCGCCGGGCAGGCGCGCCAGCGCCAGGTGCATGGAGCGGAACAGTTTTTCGATGAGGTTGGCGCGCTCCACCAGGTAGCCCATGAACACGAAGAGCGGAATGCAGATCAGCGAGTCGTTGGTCATGGTGGCGTACGTGCGCTGCACCATCAGGTCCAGCGTCTGCCCGATCGAGCGCGCCGGATCGGGATTCTGCATGTAGTACGCCAGGAAGGTGAACAGCACGCCCATGCCCATGAGGGTGAACGCCGTCGGAAAGCCCAGCATGATCGCCACCACGATCAGCGCCAGCATCAGCAGCCCGATGTGCCCGGTGGTGAGGTTGTCCCAGGGTGTCAGGAAGACGATCATCAGGATGACCAGGCCGATGCACGACAGGCCGAACCACAATGCCTTGTGGATTTTCATTGGCGAGGCTCCTCGTGCGTGACGTAGCGGTCCAGGCGGGCGATGTCCTCGTCCTTCACGTGCACCATCTCCTTGAGCTTGTCGACGTCCACTTCCTCGACGTCCTCTTCACGCGCCGGCCACGCCCCGCGGCGCAGGCACAGCAGGCAGCGCATGACTTCGGCCAGCCCCTGTACCAGCAGGACCGCGCCCGCGATCGGGATGAAGGCCTTGAACGGGTAGATGGGCGGCCCGTCGGCCATCAGCGAGGAATGCTCGCGGATGGCGATGGAATAGCCGGCGTAGTACCAGCCCGCCCACACCAGGGCGATGACCCCGGGAAAGAAAAACACGATGTACAGCGTCAGGTCGAGCCCGGCCTGCATGCGCGGCGGCAGAAAGCCGTACAGGATGTCGCCGCGCACGTGGCCGTTCTTGGCCAGGGTGTACGCGCCGGCCATCATGAACAGGATGCCGTAGTACATCATCTGCAGGTCGAACGCCCACGCGCTGGGCTGGTTCAACACGTACCGGGCGGCGACTTCCCAGCACACATGCAGGGTAAGAACGACGATCAACCAGGCGAAGGCCTGCCCGACGAAGGTGGATATGCGGTCTATGAAACGTATGATTCGGATCATCTGGCGTCCTGGTTGAGGCGCAAGGCTTCCCGCCGCGCGACCTGGACGAGCGCGCGACGCATGAGACGATGTGTCAATCAGTCAAGGCGCAACGGCGCCCCGGCCCGCCTGGGCGGGCGCGGGACGGGCCCTGCGTTCAGGCCGTCTTGTTGCTGCGCGAGAAGTAGTGGTTGTAGGCCATGCGGAAGTTGACCGAGGTATCCCCGTTCCAGCGCCCCACCCGCTCGGCGAAGGCGCGCTGCGACTCCAGCACCTTCTTGAACAGCGGGTTCTCGGCCGAGCGCTTGGCGATCATCTCGTCCCAGATCTTCAGCTGCTGCTGCAGGATGGCGTCGGGCGTCTTGTAGAACTTGACGTTGTGCTCTTTCTGCAGCTTGACGTAGTCCTGCGAATAGCGGTTGGCCGCCTTCCAGGACATGTCGGCGCTGGCGGCCTGCGCGGCGTAGCTGAGGATGTGCTTGAGGTGGTCCGGCAGGCTGTCGTACTTGGACTTGTTGAACAGCACC
This sequence comes from Achromobacter sp. MUI-25009338, assembly GCF_057359325.1. Classification (NCBI taxonomy): domain Bacteria; kingdom Pseudomonadati; phylum Pseudomonadota; class Betaproteobacteria; order Burkholderiales; family Alcaligenaceae; genus Achromobacter; species Achromobacter sp. MUI-25009338. The sequence continues at coordinate 2,560,089 of NZ_CM170627.1, read as the reverse complement.
TCGAACTGCTCCGCGCTCTGGTGGAAGCTCTGCAGCATGCAGATCTTGGAGACGTCCTGGAAGCCCAGCGCCAGGTCCGAGGACGCGTTGTTGAACTCGGCGCCGTCGAGCAGGCCTCGGTCCAGCGCCGGCACGATCTCGCCGCCGGGCAGCGCGTTGACCGCCGCGCCCATGGCCGTGTACATGTCGATGGCCAGGCCCACCGTGCGGAACTTGAGGCCCTTGACCTCGTCCATCTTGGTGATCGGGCGCTTGAACCAGCCGAACGGCTGGGTCGGCATCGGGCCGTACATCAGCGACACCACGTTCACGCCCATGGCCTTCTGGATCTCGACCAGCAGCTCCTTGCCGCCGCCGTATTCATGCCAGGCCAGCAGCATGTTGGCGTCCATGCCGAAAGACGGCCCGGACCCCCACAGCGCCACGGCCGTGTTCTTGCCGTACCAGTAGGCCACCACGCCATGCCCGCCGTCCAGCGTGCCCGCGGACACCGCGTCCAGCAGATCGAACGCCTTGACCACCGCTCCCGCGGGCAGCACCTCGATCTTCAACTGGCCGCCGGCCATGTCGTTGACCTTCTGGGCATAGTCGCGGGCGAACTCGTGGAAGATGTCGTTGGCCGGCCACGTGCTCTGGAAGCGCAGGGAAATCGGGGCATTCTGCGCCCGGCTGACCGCCGGAAATCCCAGGGCTGCGGCGCCGGCCGCGGCTGCGCCGGAGATGAACTTGCGGCGGCGGGGCTTTGTAACGTGTTGCATGGTGTGTTGTCTCCTGAAAGGACTACATGGACCAGCTAATAGTTACTTCTGCTACGTGGACGCGGGAGCGGCCCGCGGATGACGCGAAACTGTGAGCTGATTAGACCTTTCCGACTAATCGGTGACAATCAGCTTTATGTCAGGATTTACCCTAGAACTGCTTAACGCTTAAGCGCTAAGGCCTCTGCACGACTCTCACCTTGCCGCTGTCGCCGCCGCCGCAGAACAGGCGTTCGCCGGCGTCGGACTCCAGCCCCGAGACGCCCGTGCCGGCCGGCATTTCCACGCTTTGCAGCACTTCGCCGGTGCGCGCGTCCAGTTCGCGCAACTCACTGGCGCCGTCCTCCCAGGTGCCGTGCCACAGCTTTCCGTCCACCCAGGTCACGCCCGTGACGTAGCGATCCGAAGCGATCGTGCGCAGCACGCGGCCGGATTCCGGGTCCACCTGGTGGATCTTGCGCTGGCGGTACACGCCCACCCACAGGCTGCCTTCGGCCCAGGCCAGGCCCGAGTCCTCGCCGCCGCCCGGCGCGGCGATGGTGGAGACCACGCGGCCGCTGGCCGGCTCGATTTTCTGGATGCGCCCGTCGGCGATCTGGTAGAGATGCCTGCCGTCGTAGGCCGTGCCGGCGCTGGCCGCGACGTCGATGGCGCGCGTCGTGGCGCCGCTGTCGGGGTCCATGGCCAGCAGCCTGTCGCCCACGGCGAACCACACCTGGCTGCCATCGTAGGTCAGGCCGTGCACGGCGCTCACGTTCTCGAACGGGCCGTATTCGCGGATGATGCGGGCTTGGGAGCGTTTCATGTCGGTATCCTCCAAAAGAGACGCCTCCATGCTAGTCCGCCGCCAGCGCGGCCGGGAGCAACAAGGTTGTCGTGAATCCGGGCATGGGCGGGGTGATCCAGCGCCGCGCGCGGCCCTGCCCGCGCGACTGCACCTTGTCGGCGGCGGCCAGCGCATCGAGCGCGCGCTGCACCGTGCGCTGGCTGGCGTTCAGGGCCAGCGCCAGCGCCGAACTGGACCAGGCCTCGCCGTCGGCCAGGAACGCCAGGATGGCGCCGTGGTCGCGGTCGGCGTCTTCGACCGGGCGGGCCAGCACCACGGCCTCGCGTCCCGGCCGCGGCTCGAGCGCATAGCCTTCGCGCGTGGCGACGATGCCGGCCAGCGGCCGCAGCGCCGTGCGCAGCCGGCCGATTTCCACGCGCAGGCGCGCGCGGTGCGTGTCGTCGAAGTACGCGCTGCGAAAGGCCTGCCGGCTCAAGGCCTCGCGCGCGACGGCCTGCGGCCAGGCCTGCGCCAGCGCGCGGGCCAGCGCGAACAGCACCGGCCGGCTCGCCAGCGGCACCACCGCGCCGGCCTCGCGCACCGCGTTGCGGCAGGCGTCCACCACCAGCGTGTCGGACGCCAGCAGCGCCTCGACCTCGTCCAGCAGCAACAGGCGTTCGCCGCCGCGCCCGAGCAGGCGCGCGGCCGGCGCGGTCAGCACCATCGACGCGCTTTCGACCTCGGCCGCCAGCACCGGAATGCCGGCGTGATTGGCCGCGATCTCGGCCTGGGCCAGCGCGGCGCGCGCGGGCTGTATCCGCAGCCGCCGCAAGGCGATGCCGGCGGCGATCAGTTCATGGATGGCGCGCGACGCGGGCGCCAGCGCGGCCGGGTCGAGCGCGGCCAGCGCGCGTTCGGCGTCGTCGAGCCGGCCGATCAGAAGCGCCCGGCGCGCCTGCAGATGACGGGCGTGCGCGGCATTGGCCGGATCGCCGTGCGCCTGCAAGGCGGCGCGCGCGGCCTCCAGCGCCTTCTCCGGCCAGGCCAGCTCGCGCGAGACCAGCGCGATCTCGGCCTCGGCCACCACGCAGCGGGCGCGCGACAGCACGTCCTTGGCGTCGAAGCCGCGGGCGGCGCTACGCAGCAGGGTGCGGGCGCGGCGGAAATCGCCCAACTGCGCCATGGCGATGCCGCGCAGGGCGAGCGCCGGCGCGTCGCCGCGCAAGGCGACCAGATTCAGCGCGGCCAGCGGATCGCCGGCCGCCAGCGCCCGCGCCGCCGATGCGATCAGGGAATCCATGGACATTGCGCCACGTGCGCGGCTCCATTCAGTGTGCAAGCCCTAATCTATCACCGACCGGCCGGCGGGAAATTCAGCGTCAGCGCCACGCCTGCGCCGCGCAGGCCCTCGTCCAGGCTGATCTCGGCGTGATGCTGGCGGGCGATCTGCGCCACCAGCGACAGGCCGATGCCGCTGCCGCCGCCGGTGCTGCCGGCGGCGCGGTAGAAGCGGTCGAAGACGCGCCGGCGCTGGGCCGGCGCGATGCCGGGGCCGTCGTCGGCCACGCGCAGGAACGCACCGCCGTCCGGCGTAGGGCCACAGGACACGGCGATCTGCCCGCCCTCTGGCGTATAGCGGACCGCGTTGTCGAGCAGGTTGCGCAGCAGCACGCCCATCGCGTCGACTCGCCCCTGGACCGTACAGGCCCGGACTTCGAGCAGGATGCGCTGGCGCTTGCGGGTCGCGTCCGATTCGCAATCCCGCGCCAGCATCACGACCAGCTTGTCCAGTTCGATCGTCTCTGGCGCGTCGGCGCCTGCGCTCAACGCATCCATGCGGGCCTGATCCAGCAACTGCTCCGACAGGCGCGAAGTGCGCTGCGCGACCTGCCGCAGCTTTTCGATCGAGGCCGTCTCGCCGCCGGTTCCGATGCTGCGCGCCACCAGTTCGGCGTGCGCGCTGAGCGCGGCCAGCGGCGTGCGCAGTTCGTGCGCCGCGTCCTCCAGGAAGCGGCGCTCGCGGTCCATGCCGGCCTTCACCCGTCCCAGCAACTGGTTGATCGACTGGATGAACGGATGCAGTTCGCCCGGCATGCCGGCCGACGGCACGGGCGCCAGGTCGAACGGCTCGCGGCGCGCGATCGCCGCGCCCGTCTGGTCCACCTTGCGGAAAGCCCGGCACACCACCGCGCAGCTCACCGCCGCCAGCAGCACGAACAGAATGGAGACGATGATGAGGCCGCGCTTGACGCTGTACCAGGACCGCGCGCGCCATTCGCTCTCGGGCTTGGCCACCTGCACCTGCACGCGGCCGCTGGCGTCGGTGAGCGAAAACACGCGCCACGCGGCGCCGTCCAGCGTCACGTCGGCGTAGCCGTCGGCAAGCGTCGCGCTCAGCGGCGCTTCGGGCGACTCAGGCGAACGCATCAACAGCCGCCGGTCGGCCAGCGACCACACATGAAAGCGCACCCGGTCGCCGTCGACCAGTTCCGCTCCGGGCGGCGCGAAGCGTTCGGTGGGCGCCACGCTGCCCAGCAGGCTGACCGGCAGCGAGGCCAGCATCTGGGTGGCCGCGTCGCGCAGCCACAGGTCGCGCACGCCGGTCTGGGCGCGCATGGTTTCGTACTGCTGGAAGGCCGACACGCCGATCCAGGCCAGCAACAGGGTCAGCAGCAGCGTGACCGTCAACTGCCTGCGCAAGGTCTTCATGACGCCTCTTCGATGCGATAGCCCAGGCCGTGCACCGTCGTTATCAGCCCGTCGCCCAGCTTGCGGCGCAGCTGGTGGATGTACACGGCCACCGTGTTGCTTTCGATCGCGCCGCTGTCGCCATAGACGGCGGCCTCCAGCTGCTCGCGGTTGACGGTATGGCCGATGCGCTCCATCAGCGCCAGCAGCGTGCGGTATTCATGTGCGCTCAGTCCGATCTCCACGCCGGCGCGCGTCACCACCCGCCTTGCGGGTTCCAGCACCACGTCGCGGCAGCGCAGCGCCGACACCACCGTGTTGCTGCTGCGCCGGACCACGGCGCGCAGCCGGGCCAGCAGCTCATCGAGCTGGAACGGCTTGACGATGTAGTCGTCGGCGCCCAGGTCCAGGCCCTGGACGCGTTCGCTGAGCCGGTCGCGCGCGGTCAGGATGAGCACCGGAGTCGCGTCGTAGCGCGCGCGCAGTTGCTTCAGGACCGCCAGGCCGCTGCCGTCGGGCAGCCCCAAGTCCAGCAGCACGGCCTGAAAAGCATGTTCGACCAGGGCCAGCCTGGCCTGCGCGACGTCGCGCACCCAGTGCGCGTCCACCCCCGACTGACCCAGGCCGGTATGCAAGGCGTCGCCCAGCATGGCGTCGTCTTCGACTAACAGGACACGCAAGAGAACTCCAAGGCAAACGAACGAGGGCGAATCATGCCGGCGCCCATTTAAAAAATTATTAAAACCCCATGCCGACAATGCGGTTCGCGTAGGGCGAGGCAGCCGGCCCGCCTGGGAACAAAGGAAGCAATGGAATGAAGCCACTGATTTTATCAAGCAGGACGCTGGCGGCCTCGGCCGCGCTGCTGGCGGCGCTGACGGGCAACGCACGCGCCGAGAACGAGGGACAGCGCCGCAACTTCATCGGCATGGGCGTGGGCGCCATACCGGTGTACGAAGGCTCCAGCGAATACCGCGCCCTGCCCGTGCCGCTGATCCAATACCAGTCCGGACACTTCTTCATTTCACCGCGCGCGGGCCTGCCGGCCATGGGCCTGAAGTTCGACCTGGCGCCGGACTGGACCACCGGCGCCTTCGTCGGCATGGGGCTGGGACGCAAGGCCGATGACGCCGACCTCACCAAGGGACTGGAAGACATCGACTTCCACGGCACCTACGGCGCCTTCATCGAATGGTCGCCCGGGGACTTCTCGGTGATCGCGGCCTACCGGCAGGCCGCGAAAAGCGGCTATGGCGCCACGCTGGACCTGCGCGCAACCTACACGGCATGGCGCGACACGCGCAACCGCGTCTCGATCGGCGCCAACACGCAATGGGCCGACAGCGACTACATGCAGACGTGGTTTGGCGTCACGCCCTCGCAGGCCGCGCGCAGCCGCGCCGGGCTGGATACCTACTCGGCCTCGTCCGGCTTCAAATCCGTGTCGGTCTTCGGCACCTGGACACACAGCTTCAACGACCGCTGGGCCGCGGTGACCACGCTGGGCGTCAGCACCCTGGCCGGCGACGCCCGCGACAGCCCGCTGACCGACCGCGAGACCAACGCGTTCGCCCACGTCGGCGTCATCTACGCATTCTGACGGCCAGGGCCGGCCGGCCCGCAACCAGGGAGATCCCAGATGAAACGCCTGCATGGCATGGAATTGTTCGCCGAAGTGGCGAAGGCGCACAGCTTCAGCCGCGCCGCCGCCGCGCTCGGCGTCCCCACCTCCACGGTGTCGCGCCACGTGGCCGAACTGGAGCGCTCGGTCGGGCTGCGCCTGCTCAACCGCAACACGCGGCGCGTGGAACTGACCGACGCGGGCCGCCTGTACTTCGAGCGCTGCCGCCGCATCGTGGCCGAAGCCGAACTGGCGCACGCCGAGCTGCGCGAGCATTTGGACACGCCCAGCGGGCCGCTGCGGGTGCAGTTGCCGGCGGCCCATGCGCTGGACGCGCTGATGCCAGCCATGGTGGCTTTCGGGCGCCGCTACCCGGACATCCGGCTGCAGTTGTCCGTGGCCGAGCGCGAAAGCGCCGAGCGCGCGCCCGATGCCGCCGACGTGTCGATCCGCCTGGGCGAGCTGCCCGACTCCACGCTGGTGGCGCGCCGCCTGGGCGCGGTGCAGGCCGGGCTGTATGCCTCGCCCGCCTATCTGACCGCGCGAGGCGCGCCGCGCGAACCCGAAGACCTGGAACGCCACGACTGCATCGGGTTGCGCCAGGGCGCCTGCCCGGCCGGCCCCTGGCGGCTGCGGCGCGGGACCGAGCGGCGCGACGTCCCGGCGTCCCTGCGCTATGGCGCCAACGACGCCTGCATGGCCAGGCAGCTGGCCCAGATGGGCGCAGGCATCGCGGCGCTGGGCGGCGGCGCCGACGGACTGGTGCGCGTGCTGCCGACCTGGAGCCTGGAACCGGTCGCCGTGCACGCCGTGACCGAGACCCGCCTGCTGCCGGCCAAGACCCGCCGCCTGATCGACTTCCTGGCAGAGTATCTGGACGCGCCCGCGGCCGCGCTGGCCGCCGAACCGCCGCTGGCCCGCGCGGCCTAGCGCGACATGCGCCGGGTGATACGACCCCGTTTACCCGGCCCCGCCCCCTTTCCCCCCGCCACGCCGCCCGCCACCGTGTAAACTCCCCCCTTTTTGACTCTGGTGGTATGTTGCAGGCCCCCCAGCGCACCGGTTTAAGCGGCCCGACGCTCATTCGCTTGCTGACTCGCCTGACGGATGTCGATGTCGCGCAATCCAGGCAATCGCTCTCTGACCATCTGAGCCAGTGGCTCGGCTGGACGGACGCGATCGCCCTTTCGGCGGCGCTCAACACCAGCCCGCCCGTGATCGCGCCGGGCGCGCGCATGTTCAGCAGCGCCGAGGAGCGCGAATGCCAGCGCGTGCGCGCCACCCTGGCCGACGCCATCGCCAGCGATACCGCGGCCACGGCCGCCAGGCGTCCCGCGCCGGGACAGGCGCCGGCAAAGAAGCTGGCGGCCCTGGCCGAAGCCGAGGCCGATTACGCGAATTTCCGCCAGCGCTATCTGTCGTTGCAGCACACGATGGAAACCGCCGTGGGCAACCTGCGCAGCCGGCTGCGCGGCATGGTCGCGGCCAGGAATGGCGAATGGACGCGCCTGGCGGTGGTCGACGCCATCATGGACCGCGCCCTGCTGCCCAAGGAGCGCGCCCTGCTGGGCGCCATCCCGAAACTGCTGCAAGGCCATTTCGAACGCCTGCGCCAGGCCGAGGCGCAGGCCCTGGCCGAAGCCGGCGACGACGGCGCCGAGGCGCCTGCGGCCGCGGCCGGCGCCTGGCTGGAGACGTTCCGCAAGGACATGCGCAGCGTCCTGCTCGCCGAACTGGATGTCCGTTTACAACCGGTCGAGGGGCTGCTTGCCGCCCTGCGCACCGGCCAGATCCGTACACACTAACCAGGACACTATGTCCCGATACCTGATCAATCTCGTTGTTTTCCTGGCCGGCCTGGCCGTTGCGGGCTGGATCGGCCTGGGCTATGCGGGCACCAACCCGCTGGCGCTGGCCGTGACCCTGCTCATCGGCGTCTGCTATCTCGCCGGCGCGTACGAACTGTGGCGCTACCAGCGGGCCACCTCGGCCCTGAGCCGCGCCCTCTCCGGGCTGGCCGAGGCGCCGGGCAACCTGGCCAGCTGGCTGGACCAGCTGCCCGCCAGCCTGCGCAACGCCGCGCGCCTGCGCATCGAGGGCGAGCGCGCCGGCCTGCCCGGGCCGGCGCTGACGCCGTACCTGGTGGGGCTGCTGGTGCTGCTGGGCATGCTGGGGACCTTCCTGGGCATGGTGGTGACGCTGCGCGGCACCGGCCTGGCGCTGGAAAGCGCCACGGACCTCGCCGCCATCCGCGCCTCGCTGGCCGCGCCGGTCAAGGGCCTGGGATTCGCGTTCGGCACCTCGATCGCCGGCGTGGCCACCTCGGCGATGCTGGGGCTGCTGGCCGCCCTGTGCCGGCGCGACCGCATCCGCGCCGCGCAGCTGCTCGACGCCAAGGCCGCCACCGCCCTGCGCGTGTATTCGCAAGGTTATCAGCGCGAAGAGTCCTTCAAGCTGCTGCAACGCCAGGCCGAAGTCATGCAGCGCCAGGCCGAGGCCATGCCCGCGCTGGTCGACAAGCTGCAGGCCATGATGGACGGCATGACGCGCCAGCACCAGGCGCTCAACGACCGCCAGCTGGCCAGCCAGGACGCCTTCCAGGGCAAGGCCGAGGCGGCCTACGCCCGCCTGGCGTCGGTCATGGAGCAATCGATGAAGGACGGCGTGGCGCACAGCGCCCGTTCGGCCGGCGAAGCCCTGCAGCCGGTGGTCGCGGCCACCATGGCCAGCCTGTCGCGCGAAACCGCCAACCTGCAGGACACCGTGACCCAGGCCGTGCAGCGCCAGCTCGACGGCCTGACCGCCGGCCTGCAGGCCTCGACCGCCAACGTGGCCGAGATCTGGAACCAGGCCCTGGCCGGACAGCAGCGCGCCAGCGAAGCCCTGGCCCAGGACCTGCGCGCATCGCTGGACCGCTACGCCCAGACCTTCGAACAACGCTCGGCCGCGCTGCTGGATCAGGTCTCCGCGCGCCTGGAGGCCTCTTCCGGCGATATGTCGCAGGCCTGGAGCCAGGCGCTGGCGCGCCAGGAACAGGCCAGCGAAAAACTGGCCGGCGACAACCTGCAGGCGCTGACCGCGGCCGCCACCAGCTTCGAGCAGCACTCGGCCTCGCTGCTGCGCACCCTGAACCAGTCGCATAGCGCGCTGCAATCCGAACTGGCCTCGCGCGACCAGCAGCGCCTGGCGGCCTGGACCGAGACGCTGGGCGCCATGGGCGCGACGCTGCGCCAGGAATGGCAGCAGGCCGGCGCCCAGGCCGCCGAGCGCCAGCAGACCATCGCCGAGACGCTGGCGCAGACCGTGCGCGACGTCACCGCGCAGGCCGCCACCCAGGCGGGTCTGCTCGAAGGCGTGGCCGCGCGCATGGAAGCCGCCGCCAACGGCGTGTCGCAGCAATGGACCGATGCGCTGTCGCGCCAGGAAGCCGCCAGCGCACGCCTGGCCGGCGACAACCGCCAGGCCCTGGAAGCGGCCGCCGCCACGTTCGAGCAGCATTCCTCCTCGCTGCTGCGCACGCTGGAGCAATCGCACGCCGACCTGCAGGCCGCGCTGGCCGCGCGCGACCAGGAACGCCTGGCCGCGTGGAGCGGCGCCCTGGCCTCGATGACCGCGGCGCTCGGCCAGCAATGGGAAGCGGCCGGCGCGCAGACCGTGGTGCGCCAGCAGGAGATCACCGAGTCGCTGGCCCGGACCGTGCACGACGCGTCCACCCAGGCGCAGGCCCAGGCCGCGCTGCTCGAAGGCGTGGCCGCGCGCATGGAGAGCGCCGCGCGCGGCGTCTCCGAACAATGGACTGGCGCGCTGGCGCAGCAGCAACAACTCAGCGAAAAGCTGGCCGGCGACAACCAGGCGGCGCTCGAAGTCGCGGCCGCCGCCTTCGAACGGCACGCCGCCGGCCTGCTGCGCACGCTGGACCAGTCTCAGACCGAACTGCAATCCGCGCTGGCCTCGCGCGACCAGGAACGCCTGGCCGCCTGGACCGGCACGCTGTCCACGCTGGCCGAGCGCCTCGGCCACGAATGGGAACAGGCCGGCACCCAGGCCGCGCTGCGCCAGCTGGAGATCGGCGACACGCTGACCCAGGCGTCGCGCGAACTGGCCGAACAGGCCCAGGCGCATTCCAGCCTGCTGGAAAACATCTGCACCCGCCTGGAGGCGGCGGCCCACGGCGTCACGCAGGCCTGGATCGACGCGCAGGCGCGCCAGGAACAGGTCGGCGCGCAGCTGGCCGGCAGCAACCAGCAGGCGCTGGAAAGCGCGACGGCCGCCTTCGGCCGGCAGGCCGAACAGCTGCTGCAGACCCTGCAGCGCTCGCATGCCGAACTGCAGGCCGCGCTGGCCGGCAGCGACGAAGCCCGCCTGGCCGCCTGGACCGGCAAGCTCGGCGAAATGGCCGACACGCTGCGCGACCAGTGGGAACAGGCCGGCGCCAGCACCGCCAGCCAGCAGCAGCAGATCTGCGACACCCTGGCGCTGACCGCGCAGGACATCGCCTCGCAGACGCAGGCCCACGCCAGCGAGACCATCGCCGAGATCGGCCGCCTGGTGCAGGCCGCCTCCGAGGCGCCGCGCGCCGCCGCCGAGGTCATCGGCGAACTGCGCCAGAAGCTGTCCGACAGCATGGAGCGCGACAACGAGATGCTGGAAGAACGCAGCCGCCTGCTCGAAACCCTGGGCACGCTGCTGGACGCCGTCAACCACACGGCCGCCGAACAGCGCTCGGCGGTGGACGCGCTGGTGTCCTCCTCGGCCGGTCTGCTCGACCGGGTGGGCGCGCAGTTCACCGGCCTGGTCGAAAGCGAGGCCGGCAGGCTGGCCGACGTGGCCGCGCAGGTCACCAGCAGCGCCGTCGAAGTCGCCAGCCTGGGCGAATCCTTCGGCGCGGCGGTGCAGCTGTTCGGCGAATCCAACGACAAGCTGCTCACCCATCTGCAGCGCATCGAAGCGGCGCTGGACAAGTCCATCGCGCGCGGCGACGAACAGCTCGCCTATTACGTGGCGCAGGCCCGTGAGGTCGTGGACCTGAGCATGATGTCGCAGAAGCAGATCGTCGAGAACCTGCAGCAGCTGGCCAGCCAGCGCGCGGCGCCCGCGGCGGAAACGGCATGAACGAGGACATCGACGGCGGCGTGGAGCCGACGGTCCCGGCCTGGGCCGTCTTCGGCGACCTGATGTCGGTGCTGCTGGGCGCTTTCGTCCTGATCCTGGTCAGCGTCGTCGCGCTGCAATTGCAGCTGTCGACCCAGCTCGAAGAAGAGGTCAAGCAGCGCGAAGCCGAAACCCAGCGCCGCGAGACGCTGGAACAGGCGCTGGCCGGCCCGCTGGCCGCCGGGCGCGTGACCCTGATCGACGGGCGCATCGGCATCAGCGGCAGCGTGCTGTTCGCGCTGAACTCCGACCAGCTGCAGCCGGAAGGCCGCGAGGTGCTCAAGACCCTGATCGAGCCGCTGGCGGCCTACCTGAGGACCCACAACGAGATCCTGATGGTCAGCGGCTATACCGACGACCAGCAGGTGCGCGAAGGCAACCGCCGCTTCGCGGACAACTGGGACCTGTCGGCCCAGCGCGCGCTGACGGTCACGCGCGCGCTGATCGACGAAGGCGTGCCCTCCTCGTCCGTATTCGCGGCCGCCTTCGGCGCCGAGCAGCCGGTGGCCTCGAACGCCGACGAAGCCGGCCGGGCCAAGAACCGCCGGGTCGAGATCACGCCGGTTCCCCGCCCTTCCGGCAACGCGGAACAGCCTCATGGGCGCTGACGGCGCGCGCGCGGAAATGCTGGACGCGCAGGCCGTGCTGGACGGCTGGCGCGAAAGCGGCGCCGACCGCCACGCGCCGGCGCGCTTTCGCCTGATCGACGCGCTGGCGCGGCGCGCCGCCGCGCATGACGGCGCGGCGCGCCAGCGCCTGGACGCCAGGCTGGCCGAACTGATCCTGGCCTACGCCGACGACCTGCAACGCGCCGCCGGCCGGGCCGAACCCGCGCCGCAGGCCGAGGCCGCCCCCGGCCCGCTGGCCCGGCTGGCCGACGCGCTGGCCGCCCCCGCGCCGGACGAACCCGCGGAATCGCTGCCGGCGCAGCTGCGCGCCTCCTATCCGGAACTGGCGGTGCTGGAGTACTTCCAGGGCGTCTGGTCCCGGGTCAGCGCCGACCGCCAGGTGCGGCAGTCGCAGGAGCAGGTCCACAAGAACGCCGGCCCGCTCAATTCCAACCAGCTCGTGCACCGCGCGCTGTCGCTGATGCGCGAGCTGTCGCCCGGCTACCTGCAGCAGTTCCTGTCCTATACCGACGCGCTGATCTGGATGGAGCAGATGGCGGCCGCCACCGCGCCGCCGCCCAAGGAAGCGCCGCGCGCCAGCGCCAAGAAGAGCGCGCGCGGCAAGGCGCGCTAGCGGCCCGCGATTTGCGCGCGCCGCGTGCGCCGGAGTAAGATACGGTCCATATACGGTTTATATATGGATCACTTATGGGCATAGTCAAGATTTCCGAGCAGATGCACGAGAACCTGCGCGTAGCCAGCGGCGCGCTGAGCCGCTCCATCAACTCCCAGGCCGAGCACTGGATGCGCATTGGCATGCTGTCCGAGCTTTACCCCGAACTGCGCCACGCCGACATCTGCCAGATGCTGATCCGCATCGAGCAGGCCGAAGGTTTCGCCATCGCCGCGCTGTCCCAGGGCCGGCCGCAGGCGGCCCACCAGGAGGCCGCGTAAATGGCGCGCAAAGTCTCCATCAAGTCCGCCGCCGACATCGAAATGGCCCGCAAGGCCGGCGCCCTGGCCGCCGAAGTGCTGCACATGATCGCCGAACACGTGCGTCCCGGCGTCACCACCGACGAGCTCGACCGCATCTGCCACGACTACATCGTCAACGTGCAGAAGGCGATCCCGGCCAACGTGGGATACCACGGCTTTCCCAAGACCATCTGCGCCTCGGCCAACCACGTGATCTGCCACGGGATTCCCTCGGCCAAGGTGCTGAAGAACGGCGACATCCTGAACATCGATGTGGCCGTCATCAAGGACGGCTGGTTCGGCGACACCAGCCGCATGTATTACGTGGGCCAGCCCAGCCCGCTGGCGCGCCGCCTGGTCGAAACGACCTACGAGGCCATGCGCGCCGGCATCATGGCGGTCAGGCCCGGCGCCACCCTGGGCGACGTGGGCCACGCGATCCAGACGGTGGCGCACCGCGAGCACTTCAGCATCGTGCGCGAGTACTGCGGCCACGGCATCGGCCAGATCTACCACGACGAGCCGCAGGTGCTGCACTACGGCCGCCCGGGCGAGGGCCTGGTGCTGCAGCCCGGCATGATGTTCACCATCGAGCCCATGATCAACGCCGGCAAGCCCCAGACCAAGCAGCTGCCCGACGGCTGGACCGTGGTGACCAAGGACCGCTCCCTGTCGGCCCAGTGGGAACACATGGTGGTCGTGACCGACACCGGCTATGAAGTGCTGACGCCCTGGCCGGACGGCTTCGGCGCCTATCCGCCCATACCCTGACGGGCGCGGCAAGAAACGGAGTGCCGGCGGGCCGGGGCGCGATCATGATCGTGCCCTCGCCGTTCCTGCGCCCCGCTTCCATGCCCGCCCTGCCCCGCGCCTTCCGCCGCCTGGCCGCCTCCAACCTGGCGGCCCAGTTCTCCGAACAGATGGCGCTGGCCGCCGCGCCCCTGGTGGCGGTGCTGGCGCTGGGCGCCAGCGCCGCGCAGACCGGCTATCTGCAGGCCGCCCAGACCCTGCCGTTCCTGCTGTTGTCGCTGCCGGCCGGCGTGCTGGCCGACCGCATGCCGCGCCGCACCCTGATGAGCGTGGCCGAGGCCGTGCGCGCGGCCAGCCTGCTGGGCCTGCTGGCGCTGTTGTGGACGAACCTGCTGAACCTGGGCTGGCTGGCCGCCCTGGGATTCGCGGGCGCGCTGGGCACCGTGGCCTACAACGTGGCCGCGCCCGCGCTGGTGCCGCGGCTGGTCGCGCAAGCCGAACTGGCCAGCGCCAACCGCTGGCTGGAACTGGCGCGCAGCGCGGCGTTTTCGGCCGGCCCCGCGGCCGGCGGCGCCCTGGTCGGCTGGATGGGCGCGCAGCCCGCCTACGCGCTGGCCGCGGCCTTGTCGCTGCTGGCGGCGCTGCTGCTCGCCGGCCTGCCGCGCGAGACGCCCGCGCCCAGGCCCCGGCGGCGCATGCTGGCCGAGTTGCGCGAAGGCGCATCCTTCGTCGCCGCGCATCCGCTGCTGCGCCCGGTGCTGGTGACCGCCGTGTTCTTCAATACCGCCTGGTTCGTGCTGCAGGCCGTCTACGTGGCCTATGCCGTGGACCGGCTCGGCCTGTCGGCCGCGGCCGTCGGCGCGACGCTGGGCGTGTATGGCGGCGGCATGGTGGCCGGCGCGCTGCTGGCGCCGTGGCTGGCCCGGCGGTTGTCCTTCGGCGCCATGATCGGCGCGGGTCCCCTGGCCGCGCTGGCGGCCAGCCTCCTGCTGCTGGCCACGCTGGCGCATCCGTCGGGCGCGTGGGCGGCGGCCGGGCTGTTCCTGTTCGGCGCCGGCCCCATCCTGTGGACCATCACCACCACCACGCTGCGCCAGGCGGTCACGCCCAACGCCATGCTGGGCCGGGTCTCTTCGGTGATCCTCACCGCAACCTACGGCGCCCGCCCCGTCGGCGCGCTGATCGGCGCCGTGCTGGCCGCGCGGGTCGGAATCGAAGCCTGCCTGTGGGCGTCCACCGCCGGCTTCGCCGTGCAGTTCGCGGTGCTGTTCGGCTCGCCGGTGCGGCGGCTGCGCAGCCAGCCCGCAACTGTTGCGGGCTGATCGGCGCGCATCTGTATCTGGCGGCCGCGCCCGCCCGCCGCTAGACTGCCCCGTTCATACCAACGGAGCGCGCGGCGCGCACAGCATGCTGAAAATCCTCGGAAAGGCCTCATCCATCAACGTGCGCAAGGTGCTGTGGACCTGCGCCGAACTGCGGCTGCCTTTCGAGCGCGAAGACTGGGGCTCGGGGTTCAGGCCCACGGAAGAGCCCGGATTCCTGGCGCTCAACCCCAACGCCATGGTGCCCGTGATCCAGGACGGCAACTTCGTGCTGTGGGAGTCCAACAGCATCATCCGCTACCTGGCTTCGCAATACGGCGGCCAGGCGCTGTATCCGGCCAAACCGAAGCTGCGCGCCCGCGTCGACCAGTGGCTGGACTGGCAGGCCAGCGATCTGAACCGTTCCTGGTCCTATGCCTTCATGGCGCTGGCGCGGCAATCGGCCGCGCACAGCGACGCCGCCGCGATCGAGGCCTCGTGCCAGGCCTGGTCGCGCTTCATGGGCATCCTGGACCAGCGGCTGCAACAGACCGGCGCCTATGTGTCGGGCGCGGCCTTCACGCTGGCCGACGTCGCCGTCGGCCTGTCGGTGAACCGGTGGTTCCTCACGCCCTTCGACAAGCCGCGGCTGCCGGCCGTCGAGGCCTATTACGACCGGCTGGCCGAGCGCGAAGGCTACCGCCAGCACGGCCGCAACGGCACGGTCTGAGCGCCTACTTCACCACGCCGCAGACCAGGCGTCCGCCCCCGCCGCCCAGCGGCTTGGGCGTGTCGCTGTAGTTGTCGCCGCCCACGTGCACCATCAGCGCGCGGCCCTTGACGTCGGCCAGCTTCAGGTGCGGCGCGACCACCGCTTTCTTGGCCGAGCCGTCGGCCGCGACCACGATGAACGGCAGGTCGCCCTGGTGCCCGTCGGTCGCCATCGGACCCTTGTGGGCCTTGGTTCCCTTGGGGTCCAGGTGCCCGCCGGCCGCGCCGCCGGGCGCCATCTGGCCGTTCACCATGCCGGGCTCGCAAGACCCTTTCTCGTGCACGTGGAAGCCGTGTTCGCCGGGCGGCAAGCCCTTCAGGTTCGGCGTCAGCTCCAGCCCGCCCTTGGTGTCCTTGACCGTGATGGTGCCGGCGCTCTTGCCCACGCCGTCCGCGCTCAGGAAGGACATCGAAACGCTTTCCGCCGACGCCGCGCCGGCGGCGCCCGCCAGCGCAAGCGCCGAAACCAGCAACGATATTTTCTTCATGTGGTGCCTCCAGGAATCGCAGGCCAGGGCCGGCCGGTCGCCGCCCCATGCCGTCAAAAACAATAGCATTCACGCCGAGCCGCCCGCCAGCAATCTTCGTTCCTGATACAAACGGAGGGCGCGGGCCTGCCGCGCCTCTCACCAGACCGCCGACACCACCGCGTGCAGCGCCACGCCGATCAGCCCGCCGACCACGGTGCCATTGAAGCGGATGTATTGCAGGTCCTTGCCCACGCTCAGCTCCAGCTCGTCGACCAGGTGGCGCTCGTCCCAGTTCTTCACCGTGCGCGAAATATGCTCGGTGACGCCGCTGCGCAGCCGGCCGGTCAGGCGGCGCGCGCCGCCCAGCACGTGGCGGTTGACGGCCTCGCGCAGGCCGCGGTCTTCGCCCAGCTTGCGGGCCAGCGCCAGCAAGGCGTTTTCCAGGTGGCGCGCCAGCGCCGAATCCTCGTCGGACAGATCGCGCCGCAACGCCGCGTGGATGTCGTCCCACAGGCCTTGCACGTATTCCTGCACCTTGGGGTGGTCGATGGCGCGCTGCTTGAGCGCCTCGACCTGCGCGGCCAGCGCGGGATCGTCGCGCAGCCGGCGGATGTAGTTCAGCACCCAGGCCTCGTAGTCGCGGCGCACCGGATGCTCCGGCTGCGACAGCACGTCGCGCAGTTCTTCCACCAGCGCACGCGCCAGCCGGTCGGCCAGGTTGTCGGCGATGCCCTCGACCGACTTGACCACGTCCACCGCGGCGATGATGCGCGGCCATTCCTTCCTGGCGAACTTGACCAGCAGGCCCGAGGCGCGGGCCTTCACCTCTTCTTCGCTCAGGTAGCCGCCCAGCCGTTCCAGCGCGGCGTCCAGCAGTTCCTGGTGGCGGCCGTCGCGCGTGAGCAGGCCCAGCACCTCGCCGGCCGTGTCGGCCGCGTCCCAGCGGCGCAAGGTCTTCACCGCGAATTCCTGGATCACGCCGCGCACCGCGCGGTCGTCCAGCAGGTCCAGCGTCTGCAGCGCCACGTTGCGCGCGCCCTCGCTCAGCGCGCGCGCCTGGCGCGGGCGGCCCAGCCAGCGGCTCAGGCGCGCGGCCGGGTCGAACACGCGCAGCTTTTCCATCAGCGCGTCGGGGTCCAGGAAGTGGTCGCGCACGAACACCGCCAGGTTGTCGCCGATGCGGTCCTTGTTGCTCGGGATGATGGCGGTATGTGGAATCGGCAGTCCCAGCGGGCGGCGAAACAGCGCGACCACCGCGAACCAGTCGGCCAGCGCGCCCACCGTGGCCGCCTCGCAGAAGGCGCGCACCCAGGCCCAGATCCCCTGCCCGCCCATCGCATGGCTGAGGACGAAGCCGCCCATCATGGCCGCAAGCAGCGCCAGCGCGCCGATCTTCATGCGCCGCAGCTGCGCGCGGCGCGCCTCGGACGCCAGGGCGGAACGGGTCGCGCGGGCGGCGCCGGACGTGGACGTGTCTGTCATGGAGTCTCCGGGATGTGGGGGACCAGGGCCAGCAGGCGCTACCCGGCCGGGGCCAGCAGGCCCGGCATGCCTTCATGGCTGGCCTGGGCGCGCGCCAGTATGAATTCGATCATCATCGAGATGGCCCGCGGATGGTGCCGGTTCGGCATGTACAGCATATACATGGCGCGCCCGAAAATGCTGAGCCGCCACGGCGTCAGGGCGGGCAGCAGCTCGCCGGCGGCCAGGTCCCGGTGCACCACGTAATCCGGCACGATGCCCACCCCCAGCCCGGCGCGGATCGCGTCGCGCAGGAAAACGTAATTGCGCGAAACCACCGTGGGCTCCAGCACCACGTGCTGGCGCGGCAGGCCGCCGTAATAGGCCGACAGCCGCAACGGCCGGCCGATGACCGCGGCGCTGATGACCGGACAATTGGCCAGGTCCTCGGGACGCTGCGGCAGCCCGCGGGCGGCGGCATAGGCATGCGACGCGCAGGCCACGTAGCGGACCTGGCCCAGCTCGCGCGCCACCAGGTTCTGCGGCGGCTCGGACATGATGCGCACCGCGATGTCGACCTCGTCGCGCAGCAGGTCGTCCACGCTGTTCTCGAACAGCACGTCCAGCACGATGTCCGGATAGGCCTGCTTGAACTCCAGCAGCCAGGGCGTCATCACGAAACCGCCGTAGCCGCTGGGCACGCTCAGCCGCACCTTGCCCTGCGGCGTCTTGCCCAGGGTCTCGACCGACTCGCGGGCCGCGGTGATCTCATCCTGGATGTTGCGGCCGTGGCGATAGAGCTTGAGCCCGATCTCGGTGGGTTCGACCCGCCGCGTCGTGCGCCGCACCAGCTGCATGCCGACCGAGCGTTCCAGCTGGCTCAGGTGATAGCTGACGTTGGCGCGCGTCATCTTCAGCCGGCGCGCCGCCTCGCTCAGGTTGCCGGCATCCAGGATTTCCACCAGCAAGGTCAGGGATTTGGTGTCCATCCGCCTCTCCTACACGGCCATCGTCAAATTTTTTTAAACGTTATGTCAATTGTGGCTGGAATTGTCAAGACTTATTGACTGGGAAAGAATATGGCACACAAAAAAGAGGCGGGCCAACCCGGCATGCCCTGACGGAGACACCTGTCCATGACAGACAGCGCAAGCACCGGCGCGGTTCACGCGCGCCGCTACGAGGACATCCTGGTCGTGACCATCGACCATCCCCCGGTCAATGCCCTGAGCGCCGCGGTGCGCGCCGGCCTGGCGCGGGCCGTGAGGCAGGCCCGGGACGACGCGCAGGTCCGCGCCATCCTGCTGACCGGCTCCGGCAAGGCGTTCATCGCCGGCGCCGACATCCGCGAATTTGGCAAGCCGCCGCAGCCGCCTTCGCTGCCCGAGGTGTGCAACCTGATCGAAGCCAGTCCCAAGCCGGTGGTGGCCGTGCTGCACGGCGCCGCGCTGGGCGGGGGGCTGGAAGTGGCGCTGGCCGCGCACTATCGCGTGGCCCTGCCCGGCGCCAGGCTGGGGCTGCCCGAAGTCAATCTGGGCCTGTTGCCCGGCGCCGGGGGCACGCAGCGCGCCCCGCGCCTGATGGGCGCGCAGGCCGCGCTGGACCTGATGCTGTCGGGCCGCCATCTGTCGGCCCAGGACGCGCTCGCCGCCGGGCTGGTCGATGCGGTGGCCGACGGCGACGACGCGCTCGGCGCCGGCCTGGCCCATGCCCGCCAGCTGCTCGCCATGCACGCCGGCCCGCGCCGCACCCGCGACGCGAGCGCCGCCCTGGCCGACAAGCCGGCGGCCCTGGCCGCGGTCGCCGCCGCCGCCGAGCGCGTCGCCGCCACCTCCCGCGGGCTGTATTCGCCGGCGCGCATCGTCGAGGCCGTGCGCGCCGCCATCGAACTGCCTTTCGAACTGGGCCTGCAGGCCGAACGCGCGCTGTTCCTGCAATGCCTGGACAGCTCGCAGCGCGCCGGCCTGGTGCACGCCTTCTTCGCCGAACGCGCGACCGCCAAGGCGCCGGAACTGACGCAGGCCCGGCCGCGGCGGCTGGAGCGGATCGGCGTCGTGGGCGGCGGCACCATGGGCGCCGGCATCGCCGTGGCGGTGCTGGACGCCGGCCTGCCGGTGGTGATGGTCGAGCAGGACGAGGCGGCCCTGGAGCGCGGCCGCGTGCGCGTCGCGCGGGTATACGACCTGCTGGTCGGCAAAGGACGGATGGGCGCGGACGAACGCGCCGCCCGCCTGGCGCGCTTCACCGGCGCGACGTCCTACGACGCGCTGGCCGAGGCCGACCTCATCATCGAAGCCATCTACGAGGACATGGACGCCAAGCTCGCCGTGTTCGCGCAGCTGGACCGCGTGGCCAAGCCCGGCGCCGTGCTGGCCACCAACACCTCGTACCTGGACGTGGACCGCATCGCCCAGGCCACCCGCGGCCCGGCCGACGTGCTGGGCCTGCACTTCTTCTCGCCGGCCAACATCATGAAGCTGCTGGAAGTGGTGGTCGGCAGCCGGACCGCGCCCGACACCGTGGCCACCGGCTTCGAACTGGCGCGCCGGCTGCGCAAGATCCCGGTGCGCGCCGGGGTCTGCGACGGCTTCATCGGCAACCGCATCCTGGCCGCCTACCGCCAGGCCGCCGACATGATGATGGAAGACGGCGCCTCGCCCTACGAGATCGACGCCGCCGTGCGCGCCTTCGGCTATCCGATGGGCCCCTACCAGATGATGGACCTGGCCGGCGGCGACATCGGCTGGGCCACGCGCAAGCGCCGCGCCGCCACCCGCGACCCGGCGCTGCGCTATGTGCAGATCGCCGACCGCCTGTGCGAACGCGGCTGGTTCGGCCAGAAGACCGGCCGCGGCTATTACCTCTACCCCGACGGCGCGCGCCAGGGCCAGCCCGACCCCGAGGTGCTGGCCATCATCGACGCCGAACGCCAGCGCGCCGGCGTCAGCCCGCGCGCCTTCTCCGAGGAAGAGATCCAGCGCCGCTACCTGGCCGCCATGATCAACGAAGCGGCCAACGTGCTGAGCGAAGGCATCGCCCTGCGGCCGTCGGACATCGACGTGGTGGCCCTGTCCGGCTACGGCTTTCCGCGCTACCGCGGCGGGCCGATGCACTACGCGGACCAGGTGGGCCTGCCTCGCATTCTGGCCGATCTGCGCGGGTACGCGGCCCAGGACCCGGCGTTCTGGAAGCCCTCGCCGCTGCTGGTCGAACTGGCCGAGAGCGGCCGCGATTTCGCCAGCCTGAACCGCAACGCCTGAATTTCAACCTGCAGAAGGCCATTGCCATGCGTGAAGCCGTTATCGTCTCCACCGCCCGCACCCCGATCACCAAGGCGGGGCGCGGCGAATTCAACCTGATCGCCGGCCCCACGCTGGCCGCCCACGCCGTGCGCGCCGCGGTCGAGCGCGCCGGCGTGGACCCGGCGCTGATCGAGGACGCCATCATCGGCTGCGGCTACCCCGAGGGCGCCACCGGCCGCAACATCGGCCGCCAGGCGGTGGTGCGCGCCGGCCTGCCGCTGAGCGTGGGCGGCGCCACCGTCAACCGCTATTGCGCCTCGGGCCTGCAGGCCATCGCCAGCGCCGCCAGCCGCATCGTCATGGACGGCGCGCCAGCCATGATCGCCGGCGGCGTGGAATGCGTTTCGCAGATCCGCACCCGCGACGACGGCGTCAGCGGCATGGACCCGTGGATCGTGGCCAACAAGCCCGAGCTCTACCTGCCCATGATCGAGACCGCCGACATCGTCGCGGCGCGCTACGGCATCAGCCGCGAGGCCCAGGACCGTTTCGCCGCCCAGAGCCAGGCGCGCGCCGAGGCCGCGCAGGCCGCCGACCGCTACCGCGAAGAAATCATCGCCGTCACCACCACCATGGCCGTTACCGATCGCGCCACCGGCGCGGTCAGCGAACGCGAAGTGACCGTGGACCGCGA
Organism: Achromobacter sp. MUI-25009338; assembly: GCF_057359325.1. Lineage (NCBI taxonomy): Bacteria > Pseudomonadati > Pseudomonadota > Betaproteobacteria > Burkholderiales > Alcaligenaceae > Achromobacter > Achromobacter sp. MUI-25009338. The sequence continues at coordinate 2,538,833 of NZ_CM170627.1, read as the reverse complement.
CACCTGCAACCGTCCCGGCACGACCTACGAGGCGCTGGCCGCGCTGGCGCCGGTGCGCGGCCCCGGCCAGTTCGTCACCGCCGGCAACGCCTCGCAGCTTTCCGACGGCGCCGCGGCCTGCGTGCTGATGGAGGCCTCGCAGGCGCAGCGCGCCGGCATCCAGCCGCTGGGCGCGTTCCGCGGACTGGCGATCGCGGGCTGCGAACCCGACGAGATGGGCATCGGCCCGGTCTACGCCGTGCCCAGGCTGCTGGCCCGCCACGGCCTGTCGGTGCAGGACATCGACCTCTGGGAACTGAACGAGGCCTTCGCCTCGCAGGCCCTGTATTGCCAGGAAAAACTCGGCATCCCCATGGAACGCCTGAACGTCAACGGCGGCGCCATCGCGCTGGGCCATCCGTTCGGCGTCACCGGCGCGCGCCTGGCCGGCCACGTGCTGCTGGAGGGCCGCCGCCGCGGCGCCCGCTACGCGGTCGTGACCATGTGCGTGGGCGGCGGCATGGGCGCGGCCGGACTGTTCGAAATCTATTGATCACGAGAGCAACCATGGATCTGACTTTCACCCCCGAAGAAGAAGCGTTCCGCGCCGAAGTGCGCGCCTTCCTGGCGGCCGAACTGCCGCCGGAACTGGCGCGCAAGGTGCGCGGGCACCGCCACCTGTCCAAGGCCGACATGGAAGGCTGGCACGCCATCCTGAACGCGCGCGGCTGGCTGGCCAGCCACTGGCCCCGCGAATACGGCGGCACCGGCTGGAGCGCCGTGCAGAAGTTCATCTTCGAGAACGAATGCGCCCTGGCCCACGCCCCGCGCATCGTACCCTTCGGCCTGAGCATGCTGGGCCCGGTCCTCATCAAGTACGGCAACGAAGCGCAGAAGCGCCACTGGCTGCCGCGCATCCTCGACGGTTCGGACTGGTGGTGCCAGGGCTATTCCGAGCCCGGCGCCGGCTCCGACCTGGCTTCGCTCAAGACCGCCGCGGTGCGCGACGGCGACCACTACGTCGTCAACGGCCAGAAGACCTGGACCACGCTGGGCCAGCACGCCAACATGATTTTCTGCCTGGTGCGCACGCGCAGCGAAGGCAAGCCGCAGGAAGGCATCAGCTTTCTGCTCATCGACATGAACAGCCCCGGCATCGAGGTGCGCCCCATCGTCACGCTGGACGGCGACCACGAAGTCAACGAAGTGTTCTTCTCCGACGTGCGCGTGCCCGTGGCCAACCTGGTGGGCGAAGAAAACCGCGGCTGGTCCTGCGCCAAGTACCTGCTGACCTACGAGCGCACCAATATCGCCGGCGTGGGCCTGTCGACGGCCGCGCTGCAGCAGCTCAAGACCGTGGCGGCGCGCCAGCGCAAGAACGGCAAGCCGCTGGCCGAGGACCCGCTGTTCGCCGCGCGGCTGGCGCGCGTCGAGATCGAACTGGACAACATGCGCGTGACCAATCTGCGCGTGCTGGCCGCGGCCGCCCACGGCGGCGCGCCCGGCGCCGAAAGCTCGATGCTGAAGATCCGCGGCACCCAGATCCGCCAGGAAATCACGGCGCTCAACCGCCGCGCCATGGGCGTCTATGCCCGGCCCTACGTGAAGCAGGCGCTCGAAGACGGCTATGACGGCCCGCAGATCGGGCCGGACGGCGCCGACAGCGCCGCCGCGCAGTACTTCAACTTCCGCAAGCTGTCGATCTTCGGCGGCTCGAACGAAATCCAGAAGAACATCATCTCCAAGATGATCCTGGGACTGTAAGGAATCAAGCAGATGAATTTCGACCATACCGAAGACCGGCGCATGCTGTCGGACATGCTGCGACGCTTCGTGGCCGAGCAGTACGGTTTCGCCGTGCGCGACGACATCGCGCGCTCGTCCCAAGGCTATAGCGCGGACTTCTGGCGGCGCTATGCCGAGCTGGGCGCCATCGGCGCACTGTTCCCGGAAGACGACGGCGGCCTGGGCGGCGCCGGATTCGACATCGCGGTGGTGTTCGAGGCCCTGGGCCGCGGGCTGGTGGTGGAGCCCTTCCTGGACGCGCTGGTGGCCGGCGACGCCATCGCCGCGGCCGGCACGCCGGCGCAGAAGGCCGTGCTGGCCGAGCTGCAGTCCGGCGCCGCCATCGTGTCGCTGGCCCACGCCGAGGCGCAGGCCGGCTACGAGCTGGCGCACGTGCGGACCCGCGCCGAGCGCGACGGCGACGGCTGGCGGCTCGACGGCGCCAAGGCCGTGGTGGGACACGCCGAACAGGCCGGTCTGTTCGTGGTGTCGGCGCGCACCTCGGGCGGCGACGACGACGCCGACGGCATTTCGCTCTTCCTGGTCCCGGCCGGCGCGCCCGGCCTGCAGGTGCAGGGCTACCCCCTGATCGACGGCGGCCGCGCCGGCGACCTGACCCTGGACCATGTGCGCGTGGGCGCCGACGCCCTGCTGGGCCAGGCCGCCGCCGGCCATGCCGTGCTGGAACGCAGCATCGGCAAGGGCGTGCTGGCGCTGTGCGCCGAAGCTGTGGGCGCGATGGACGCCGCGCGCGACGCCACCCTCGAATACCTGCAGACCCGCAAGCAGTTCGGCGTGCCGATAGGCCGCTTCCAGGCCCTGCAGCACCGCATGGCCGACGTGCTGCTGGAGATCGAACAGGCGCGCTCGGCCGTCATCAACGCCGCCGCCCAGCTCGGCCATGCCGACCGCGCCACGCGCGAGCGCGCGCTGTCGGCCGCCAAGTACACCATCGGACGCGTGGGCATCCTGGTGGCCGAAGAATGCATCCAGCTGCACGGCGGCATCGGCATGACCTGGGAACTGCCGCTGGCCCACTATGCCAAGCGCCTGGTCATGATCGACCATCAGTTCGGCGACGAAGACCATCATCTCGCCCGTTTCATCGCACTGGCCCCGCAGGAGTAATGCCATGAACAGCGGCACCCCGCCCCCCGACGCCCTCGACCTGCCGCTCGAAGGCGTGCGGGTCCTGGACCTTTCCCGCGTCTTCGCCGGCCCGCTGTGCGGCCAGGTGCTGGCCGACTTCGGCGCCGAGGTCGTCAAGGTCGAACACCCCGTGCGCGGCGACGACACGCGCGACTGGGGCCTGCGCATCGGCAAGGGCGAGACCACCTACTACAACAGCATGAACCGCAACAAGCGGTCCATCACGCTGGACCTGCAGTCCAGCGCCGGCGTGGAGATCGTCTACAGCCTGCTGCCGCAGTTCGACGTGGTGATCCACAACTTCAAGAGCGGCGGCGCCGAGAAGCTGGGCCTGGGCTACGAGCAGCTCAAGGCCGTCAAGCCCGACCTGATCTATTGCGCCATCGCCGGCTACGACAGTTCCGGACCCGAGGCGGCGCGCCCCGGCTACGACCTCGTCATCCAGGGCGAGACCGGCCTCATGGCGATCAACGGCGAAGCGCAGCAGCCGCCGTTGAAATTCGGCGTCGCGGCGGTGGACATGATGACCGGCATGTACGCCGCGCAGGCCGTCCTGGCCGCGCTCTACCGGCGCGAACGCAGCGGCCGCGGCCGCCTGATCGAAATGGCGCTGTACGACTGCGGCATCATGGTCACCAGCTACTACGGCCTGGACGCCCTGCTGCTGGGCCGCGACCCGCAGCGCTACGGCAACGCCCATCCGTCCATCGTGCCCTACGGCATGTTCGAAGCCGCCGACGGCCCGCTCATCATCGCGGTCGGCACCAATGCGCAGTTCGACAAATTCTGCCGCCAGGTGGTGATGCGGCCCGACATCGTCGAGGACCCGCGCTACGCCACCAACGTCGAGCGCGCCAAGAACCGCCTGACCCTGCTGCCCGTGGTGACCGGCCTGATCCGCGAATTCCCGCGCGACCTGCTGCTGGCGCGCCTGACCGAGTGCGGCATTCCCTGCGGCGAGGTGCTGGGGCTGCACGAAGCCCTGACCGGCCCGCGCACGCGCCGCGGCGGCCTGGTGCAGGAACTGCCGCACCCCGTGGCCGGCAGCACGCACGTCTATGCGCCGCCGTACCGCCTGGACGGGCAGCGCCTGCCCATCCGCCACGCCCCGCCCACGCTGGGCGAAGGCACGCGCGACGTGCTGCAGCGCCTGCTGCAGATGAGCGACGCGCAGCTAGAGGCCTTGCAGGCGCAGGGCGTGCTGACCCTGCCCGGCGACGGCCGCGCCGATTGAAATCTCCGAAGAACGCAGACCAGGAACATCGATCATGACGGCACCGACTTCGTGCACCCATCCCTCCCGCGCCCGGCGCGCCGTGCTGGCCCTGGCGGCAAGCCTGCTCGTGGCGGGCGGCGCGGCCGCGCAATCCTATCCCAGCCAGCCCATCAGGCTGATCGTGCCGTTTCCGCCCGGCGGCCCGACCGACGTGGCCTCGCGGCTGATCGGCCAGCAGCTCGAAGCGCGGCTGCGGCAGCCCGTCATCGTGGAGAACCGGCCCGGCGCCTCGGGGTCGATCGCCGCCAACCTGCTCAAGCGTTCGCCGGCCGACGGCTACACCCTGATGATGCTGGCCACGCCCACGCTGTTCGCGCCCTTCTTCTACAGGAACGTCGGCTACGAGACGCCCAAGGACTTCCAGCCCGTGGCCACGGTGTACGACCTGCCCATCGTGGTCGTGACCAATCCGCAGAAGCTGCCCGAGGTCGCCAGCCTGAAGCAGCTGGTCGACTATGCCCGCGCCCACCCCGGCGAGTTGAACTACACCAGCTCGGGCGCCGGCAGCTTCGGCCACATGACCATGGAACGGCTGCAGGACGTGGGCGACTTCCGCATGCAGCACGTGGCCTACAAGGGCGGCGTGCCCGCCATCACCGACACGATAGGCGGACAGGTGCCCATGATGTACGCCGACCTGGTGGCGGCCCTGCCGCATATCCAGGCGGGCAAGCTGCGCGCGCTGGCGGTCGGTTCGCCCAGCCGCGTGTCCGTGCTGCCCGACGTGCCCACCATCGGCGAACAGGGCTTCGACGGTTTCGACGCGGTGTCCTGGGGCGGATTGCTGGCGCCGCGCGGCACACCCGGCGCGGTAATCGAACGGCTCGGCCGCGAAGTCCAGGCCATCCTGGCCGACCCGGCGATCCAGGCCAAGCTCATCGGCGCGGGCACCATCGCGCACTATGAGCCGGCCGACGCGATGGGCCGGCGCATCGCCGACGACTACCAGAAATGGGGCGCGCTCGCGCGCGACAAAGGCATGACCGCAGAATAACGACCGACCGGGCGGAACCGGCGGCGTCCACCAGAGGAGACCAAGCACATGCAACCATCCACCACCCGCCGCGCCTGCCTGGGCCTGGCGCTGACCGCGGCGCTGGGCGCCGTCCTGCCGCTGCAGGCCGGCGCCCAGGCCGCGTTCCCGTCCAAGCCCATCACGCTGATCGTGCCCTTCCCGGCCGGCGGCTCCACCGACCGCCACCTCCGGATCGTGGCGCAGGACGCCGCCAAATACCTGGGCCAGCCCGTCATCGTCGAAAACCGGCCCGGCGCCGGCGGCACCCTGGGCCCGTCCACCATGGCCAAGACCGCCAAGCCCGACGGCTACACCATCAGCCTGTACACGCTGGCAATGCTACGCATGCCCTACATGCAGAAAAGCAGCTGGGACCCGATCAACGACTTCAGCTTCATCATCGGGCTGTCGGGCTACACCTTCGGCTTCACCGTGCGCGCCGACTCGCCCTACAAGACCTTCAACGAATACATCGAGGCCGCGCGCAAGGCGCCGGGCACCATCGACTACGGCTCCACCGGCGTGGGCTCCTCGCCCCACTTGCTGATCGAGGAAGTCGCCATCAACGCCAAGGTCAAGCTGAACCACGTGCCCTTCAAGGGCAACGCCGACATGCAGCAGGCCCTGCTGGGCGGCCACGTCATGGCGCAGAGCGACGCCACCGGCTGGGACCAGTTCGTCGACGCCGGCAAGATGCGCCTGCTGGTCACCTTCGGCGAAAAACGCACCACCCGCTGGCCCGACGTGCCCACCGCCAAGGAACTGGGCTACAAGGTCGTGTCGACCTCGCCCTACGGCCTGGCCGGCCCCAAGGGCATGGACCCCGCCGTGGTCAAGACGCTGCACGACGCCTTCAAGCGCGCGCTGTACGACCCGGCCAGCATGGAGGTCATGAAACAGCTGAACCAGGAACCCGCCTACCGCGACAGCCAGGATTACAAGGCCTGGGCCCAGGAAACCTATGTCAAGGAGAAGTCGCTGATCGAGTATCTGGGATTGATGGCGAAGAATTGAGGGAGCGGGTTGCGGGCGGAAGATGGGTTACGCGCGCTGGAAGCGCCAGGGACGTAGGATGGGTGCAGCGCGAGATTCCCGACGCAAGAACCCCGTCACGGAACGCGCGGAACCCATCTCGCCCCCCCATCCGACATTTGCTAGACTGGCTGCCCGTATTCCCCCGCCGCCGCCCATGCCCCAGGACGTCCCCACCGATCTCAGCGCCGACGACATCGCCAGGAAAGTGGCGGCCGCCATCGTGGCGCACCAGCTTCCGCCCGGCACCCGCCTGCGCGAAGAGGCGCTGGGCCGCGTCTACCAGGTCAGCCGCACCAAGGTGCGCGCCGCGCTGCTCATGCTGTCCAAGGACAAGCTGATCCAGATCGTTCCCGACAAGGGCGCCTTCGTCAGCAAGCCCGACGCCAACGAGGCGTGCGAGGTCTACGCCGTGCGCCGCATCCTCGAGGCCGCGCTGGCGCGCGAATTTGTGGCGCGCGCCACGGCCGCCGACTACCGCCGCATCGACGCCCACCTGGCGGCCGAGCGCCGCGCGCTGGAAGGCGGCGACGTGCAGGCGCGCAACCAGCTGCTGGGCCATTTCCACATCCTGCTGGCCGAGGTGGTCGGCAATTCGGTGCTGACCGGCATGCTGCGCGAGCTGTCGGCCCGCAGCGCCGTGATCACCATGCTTTACCAGAGCTCGCGCGACGCGAGCTGCTCGTCGCGCGAACACCAGGAGTTCATCGACGCGGCCCGCGCCGGCGACGCCGAGCGCGCCTGCGCGCTGATGGACGCGCACCTGGAACACGTGCAGACCGCGCTGGACTTCTCCCAGGGCGGGCGCAGCGACGGCGACCTGGTCAGCGCGCTGTTGCGCTAGCGCGCCCCGGCGCGCAGTTGCTCGCGCAGCAGCTGCTCCATGCGCTGCTGCATCCAGCTCTCGGTTTCGCCCAGCCTGCCGCCCTGCAGCCAGAGGCTGCGCACCGGCAGCATCGGCAGCGACAGGTCCTCGCTGGGCACCCGGATCAGCGCCTGGCGATTGCCTTCGTACTCCGCGATATTGAGCGGCAGGATGGCCCAGCCCACGCCGTCGGCCGCCATGGCCGCGATGGCGTAGCAGCTGTCGGCGCGCCATACCGTGGGGCTCAGCACCAGGTCGTCGACGCCATCCATCTGCATGACCAGTTGCCGGTGCCGGGCCAGGTCGCTGCGCCCGGCGGCGGGCAGCGCGGCCAGCGGATGCCCGCGAGCCACGAAAATGCCCTGCGCCACGTCGCCCAGGCGGCGATGCGCAAAGGACGGGCCGGGATCGCCCCGGTCCAGGTGGAAGGCCAGGCTGGCGCGGCCCTGGCGCAGGTAGTCGGCGACCTCGGTGGCGGTGCCGTTCAGCTGGGTCAGCTCCAGCGCCGGAAAGCGCTCGGCCAGTTCCTTGAGCAAGGCGCCCAACACCAGATGCGGCAAGGCCTCGTCCAGCGCGATCGACAGGCGCGCATCGCGCCCGCCGGCGAACGCCAGCGCGCGCTGTTCCAGCCCGCCGGCCTGGCGCAGCAGTTCGCGCGCCTCCTGCAGCATCACCTCGCCGGCCGGGGTCAGCGTGGCGTTGCGCCGCGAGCGGTCGAACAGTTCCACCCCCAGGTCGGCCTCCAGCAGTCCCACCGACGTGCTGACGGCCGACTGCGCCCGGCCCAGCTGGCGCGCGGCCGCGGAGAACGATCCGGCCTGCGCCGCGGCCACGAATTGGCGCAGCTGCTCCAGCGTCCATTGCATGCGGTTCTCCCGTTATCCATCTACTAAATAGATGAAATCAAACTTTTTCGTACGAATTACCTGATGAATAATAGCGCCTCTTGAAGGAGTGGAACCATGCAGCGGACTGAACCGAACGCTGTCGCCACGGCCGCGCCCGGCCGCTGGCTGGTGCTGGCCATCGTGTCCAGCGCCCTGTTGCTGATCGTGGTCGACATGACCGTGCTCTACACCGCGCTGCCGCGCCTGACGCATGAACTGAACGTCGGCGCCTCGGCCAAGCTGTGGATCGTGAACATCTACGCATTGGTGGTCTCGGGCCTGTTGCTGGGCATGGGCACGCTGGGCGACCGGCTGGGCCACAAGCGCCTGTTCATGGCCGGCTTGGCGGTGTTCGGCGTGGCCTCGCTGGCCGCCGCCTATGCGCCCGGCGCGGCCGCGCTGATCGCGGCGCGCGCGCTGCTGGCGGTGGGCGCGGCCATGATGATGCCGGCCACGCTGTCCATCCTGCGCCTGACCTTCGCCGACGAGCGCGAGCGCGCGGTCGCCATCGGCATCTGGGCCTCGGTGGCCTCGGGCGGCGCGGCCATCGGCCCGGTCATCGGCGGCGCGCTATTGGCGCATTTCTGGTGGGGCTCGGTGTTTCTGATCAACGTGCCCATCGTGCTGCTGGCCCTGCCGCTGGCGTGGCGCTGCATCCCTGCCAGCCGGCCGCAGACCGGGCGTCCGTGGGACCTGGCCGGTTCGTTGCAGGTGATGGCCGGGCTGATCCTGTGCGCCTACGCGCTCAAGGAACTGGGCAAGCCCGCGCCCTCGTGGACCCACGCCGCGCTGGCCTGCGCCGCGGGCGCGGCGCTGCTCGCGGTGTTCGCGCGGCGCCAGCGCGGGCGGCCCTATCCGCTGATCGACTTCGCGATATTCCGCAACCGCGCCTTCTCGTCGGCGGTGGCGGCGGCGCTGTTCGCCGCGGCCGCGCTGCTGGGCATGGAGCTGGTGTTCAGCCAGCGGCTGCAGCTCGTCATGGGCAAGTCGCCGCTGGAGGCCGCGCTCTTCATCCTGCCGCTGTCGCTGGCCGCCTTCGTGTCCGGACCGCTGGCGGGCTGGCTGCTGGGACGCGTCGACGGACCGCGCCTGCTGTTCCTGGCGCTGCTGGTCTCGGGCGCCGGAATGGCCGGCTACCTGCTCAGCTATGACGCTTCCATCCTGCCCCAGATGGCCAGCCTGTGCGTGCTGGGCCTGGGCATAGGCGCCACCATGACGGCGGCCTCCAGCACCATCATGCAAAGCGCCACGCCCGAGCGCGCCGGCATGGCGGCCTCGATCGAAGAGGTGTCCTATGAGCTGGGCGGCGCGCTGGGCGTCACGCTGATGGGCTCCATCCTGTCGGGCGTGTACGCCCACGCGCTGGACGTGCCGGCGGGCCTGCCCGCGGACGCCGCGCGCGACAGCCTGGACCAGGCGCTCATCGTGGCCGAGCACGTGCCGGCCGACCTGGGCGCCGCGCTGGCGGCGCTGGCCCGCGGCGCGTTCGACACCGGCTACGCCGCCGTGCTGGCCACGGCCACCTTGCTGCTGCTGGCCACGGCGGCGTTCGTGCTGCTCAACCGCCGCCGGCTGCCCGCCTGAACTCAGCAGCTGCGCAGCGCGTGTTCCATGTCGGCGATCAGGTCTTCTTCGTGCTCCAGCCCGATGGAGACCCGGATCAATCCTTCCGACACACCGGCGGCCTCGCGCTCGGCCGCCGGCACGCCCGAGTGCGTGGTGGAGGCCGGATGGCAGATCAGCGATTCGGTGCCGCCCAGGCTCACCGCCGAGCGGAACAGATGCAGCGCGTTGATGAAGCGGAACGCCTTCTCGCGCCCGCCGTCGAGCACGAAGGCGAAGGTCGAGCCCGGCCCGGTGCACTGGCGCTTGTAGACCTCCTGGTAGGCGCTGTCGGCGATGAGCTCGGGGTGGAACAGCTGCACCTTCTCCAGCGGATTGCCGGCCAGCCATTGCGCCACCTTGGTCGCCGTGCGCGCCGCCTGCTTCATGCGTAGCACCACGGTCTCCATCGAGCGCGTGATCATCCAGCACGAATGCGGATCGAGCTGCGAGCCGAACGCGCTGCGGATGGCGCGCACTTTCTTGATCAGGTCCTTGCCGCCGGTGACCGCCCCGGCCACCAGATCGCTATGGCCGCCGACATACTTGGTCAGCGAATACACGCACAGGTCCACGCCATGTTCGGCCGGTTTCTGGAAAATCGGTCCCAGCAGCGTGTTGTCGCAGACCGAGATGGGACGGTAGCCGTGGCGGCCTTCGAACGCGTCGAGCTCGCTCTTCATGGCCGCGAAATCGATCAGCGCATTGGTCGGGTTGGCCGGCGTCTCCACATAGAACAGGCGCACCGGCCCCTGCGCGGCCGCCGCCTCCAGCGCCTCGCGCATGCTGGCCGCCGACAGGCCGTCGCGCACCGCGTGCGAGCCTATGCCCCATTCCGGAAAGATCCGCGAGATCAGGGTCTCGGTGCCGCCATACAGCGGCACCGACTGCACCAGCTGGTCGCCCGGACGCAGGAACGCCAGGAACACCGCGCTGATCGCCGACATGCCGCTGGAGGTCACGGCGGCGTCCTGCGAGCCGTCCAGCAGCGCCAGGCGGTCCTCCACGATCTCCAGGTTGGGATGGTTGAAGCGGCTGTAGACCAGCCCCGCGGCCTCGTCCTGCCCCAGCGGCTTGCGGCCCGACACCAGATCGAAGAACGCCGCCCCGTCCTCGGCCGAGCGGAACGCGAAGGTCGAGGTCAGGAATACCGGCGGCTTGACCGCGCCCTCCGACAGGAAGGGGTCGAAGCCGTAGGACATCATCTGCGTTTCGGCGTGCAGCGGACGGCCGAAGATGTCTTTCTTGTGGTAGCTGGAGTAACTCATGATCTGCCTCTCTCGGTAGTCCCGGGGTGGAAATCGCGCATGCGCAGACGATAGCGCCGGCGGCGCGGGTATGCATGGCAGTATGGCTGCGCCGGCCGCCAATATTCTTTCCATTTCTATTGCGTGGCGGCGATAATGAGAAACAACCTTTCCTTGAAGCCGAACCCGATGAAAGACACTGCCTCGTTACATCAACTTGATGCGATCGATTGGAAAATCATGAAAATCCTTCAAGAAGATGGGCGGCTCAGCAACGCCGAGCTGGCCGAGCGCGTGTCGCTGTCGGCCTCGCCCTGCTGGAAGCGCCTCAAGCGCCTGGAGAACACCGGCGTGATCCGCGGCTACCAGGCCATCCTGGACCGCCGCGCGCTGGGCATGGGCGTGGTGGCCTTCGTCAGCATCTCGCTGGAAAACCATACCGAAAAGACCTGCCGCGCGTTCGAGGCCGGCGTGCTCGCCATGCCCGAGGTGCTGGCCTGCCACAACACCACCGGCCAGCACGATTACCTGCTGCACATCGTGGCGCGCGATTTCGACGCCTATTCGGATTTCGTGCGCAACCGCCTGCGCCCGCTGCCCGGCGTGAAGGAACTGCTGAGCACGCTGTCGATGCACGAGGTCAAGTCGTCGGCGAAGCTGCATTTGTAGGATGGGTGCAGCGCGGGAGTTCTGAGGCAAGAACCCGGCTGCCGAACGCGCGAAACCCATCAGGCGGCCCCGGCCGCCGTTTTTCGCCGCATGCTGATGTTGGCCTCTTGCCACGAAAGGCGGCGGCTCGCGCCGCCTGATGGGTTTCGCGCGCTGAGCTTATGCGTTTTTGCCCAAGAACGCTCGCGCTGCACCCATCCTACAGCCACGACGCTACACGGCCTCCAACGCCCCCGCCACCACCCGGTTGCGGCCCTGGCGCTTGGCCTGGTAGAGGCCGCGGTCGGCCGCCTGGATCAGGTCGGTGCAGGCCTGCCCTCCGCGCGGCACCGCGGTGGCCGCGCCGATGCTTACCGTCAGCCACGGGCCCGAGCCGGCGTCCTTCTGCGGAATCTGCATGGCCTCGATGGCGCGGCGCAGCTTTTCGGCCGCGAGCCGCGCGCTGCCGGCGGGCGTGCCGGGCAGCACCAGCGCGAACTCCTCGCCGCCGAAGCGCGCCGCCAGGTCGGTGGAGCGGTCGCAGCTCGCGAAGATGGTGCTGGCCACGCGCTTGAGCGCCTCGTCGCCGGCGATGTGGCCGTAGGTGTCGTTGTAGGACTTGAAGTGGTCCACGTCGATCATCAACATGCTGATCTCGCGGCCGTCGCGCTGCGCGCGCTGCCATTCGGCGGTGAGGTACTCGTCGAAATAGCGGCGGTTGCCCAGGCCGGTCAGGCCGTCCGAATTGGTCAGGCGGCGCAGCTCCATATTGCTTTCCAGAAGCTGCTGCTGGCTCTGGCGCAGCGCCTGGTAGGCCTCGTCGCGCTGCACCAGCGCCATATACGAGCGCGAGTGGTAGCGGATGCGCGCCACCAGCTCGATGGAATCGGGCAGCTTCACCAGGTAGTCGTTGGCGCCGGCCGAAAACGCGGCGCTCTTGATCGCCGGGTCTTCCTTGGTGGACAGCACGATGATGGGAATGTCGCGCGTGACGGCATGCTGGCGGTACTGCTGCACCAGGCTCAGACCGTCCACGCCGGGCAGCACCAGGTCCTGCAGGATGACCGTGGGCCGCGTCTGGATCGCCACGGTCAGCGCTTTTTCCGGGTCCGAGCAGTAGTGGAAGTCGATATTGCCCTCCGCCGCCAGCGCCCGTCTGATGGCCTCGCCGACCATGACCTGGTCGTCCACCAGCAGCACCATGGCCGCGTGCGATTGCAGGTTCGACGGCGCCGCGCCTTCTGTGGGAGGGTACATATTCAGTCCTTCTTTTTGTTCAATGTCCGGCCGCTCAGGCAAAGGCCTGCGTGAGGCGGGAAGCGATTTGGTCCAATGGGCGGATTTCCACGGCCGCCTGCATGGCGGCCGCGGCCTTGGGCATGCCGTAGACGGCGCTGGAGGCCTGGTCCTGGGCGATCGTCAGCCAGCCCCGTTCGCGCAGCGCCCGCAGGCCGCGCGCCCCGTCCTGGCCCATGCCCGTCAGCAGCACGCCGGCCGCCCGGCCGCGCCAATGCTGCGCGACGCTATGGAAAAACACGTCGATGGAAGGCCGGTACAGGCTTTCCTTGGGATCTTCCGCATAGCGCAGCGTACCATCGGCCAGCAGCCGCAGATGATCGTCGGTGCCGGCCAGCAGGATCTGGCCCGGCGCGGGCTGCTCGCCCTCGCGCACCAGCCGCACCGGCAGCCGCGCCTGCTCGTTGAGCCAGTCCGCCATGCCGGCGGCGAACGAGGCGTCCACGTGCTGCACCAGCACGATGCCGGCCGGAAAGCCCGGCGCGATGCCGGACAGCAGCTGCGCCAGCGCCGCCGGTCCGCCGGCCGAAGCGCCGATGACCAGCAGCCCCTGCGCATGCGCCTGCGGCGCCGGCACGGCCACCGGGCTCAGCGGCAGACGCCTGCCGTAGCGGCCGATCAGCCAGCCTATGTTGCGGATCTTGCGCAACAGCGGCGCGGCCGCGGCGCCCAGGTCGGCCGCGCCCACCACGGGCGTGTCGGCCGCGTCCAGCGCGCCGTGGCCCATGGCGTCGAAAACCCGCGAAGTATGGCGGGCCACGTCGGAGGTGACCACCACGATGGCGCAGGGCGTGGCCCCCATGATGCGCCGGGTCGCCTCGACCCCGTCCATCACCGGCATGATGAGGTCCATCAGCACCAGGTCCGGGCGGTCGCGCGCGCACAGGTCCACGGCCTCCTGGCCGTCGGCCGCCACCCACGCCACCTGGAATGCCGGTTCCAGCGCGATCACGCGCCGCAGCATCTCCACCGCCATCGGCATATCGTTGACGATCCCGATTCTCACGTGTGCGCCTTTCCGATCAGGTCTTCGACGGCGTCGAGCAAAGCGTCGTCATGGAAGCTGCCCTTGGCCAGGTAGTAGTCGGCGCCGGCGTCCAGCCCGCGCCGGCGGTCCTCTTCGCGGTCCTTGTAGGACACTACCATGACCGGCAGGGTTTGCAGCCTGGGATCGGCCTTGATGCACGACACCAGCTCGATGCCGTCCATGCGCGGCATGTCCACGTCGGTCACGACCAGGTCGAAGGATTCGCTGCGCAGCATGTTCCAGCCGTCCATGCCGTCGACCGCCACGGCCACGTCGAAGCCCCGGTTCAACAGCAGCTTGCGCTCCAGTTCGCGCACCGTCAGCGAATCGTCCACCACCAGCACGCGCTTGCGGCGCCGCGCCGGGGCCGCCGCGCCCGGGCCGTCGACCCGCGCCAGCCGCCCGCCTTCGACGAGCTTCTGCACCGACACCAGCATGTCCTCCACGTCGAGGATCAGCAGCGGCGTGCCGTCGTCCATCAGCGCGCCCGCCATCACGTCCTGCACCTTGCCCAGGCGCGGGTCCAGCGGCTGCACGACCAGCGTGCGCTCGCCGACGTAGCGGTCCACGGCGATGCCGTAGAGCCGGTCGTGCTCGCCCACCAGCACCACGCTGACCGTTTCCGAATACGGCGCGGGCTGGTCGGTGTGCAGGATCTGCCGCGCCGACACCAGCCCGATCTGCCGGCCCATGAACCGGAAATGCTGGTGCCCTTCCAATTGCTCGATGTCCTCGGCCCGCACCTGCAGGGCATGGCTGACGTAGGCCAGCGGAAAAGCGTAGATCTGCTCCTGGATCTCGACCAGCAGGCTGCGCACCACCGACAGCGACAGCGGCATCTCCAGCATGAAGCGCGTGCCCTGCCCGGTCTGCTGCTGGATGCGCACGGCGCCGCGCAGCTGCCGCACCATGGTCTGCACCACGTCCAGCCCGACGCCGCGGCCCGAGATCTCGGTGACCTCGCCGCGCGTGCTGAAGCCGGACAGGAACAGGAATTCCAGCAGCTCGGCCTCGCTGAGCCGCGCCGCGGTCTCCGCGCTGGCCAGCTTGCGCCGCACCACTTCGTCGCGCAGCCGTTCGGGCGCGATGCCGGCGCCGTCGTCGCTCAGTTCGATCAGCAGCATGCCGGCCGCGTGCCGCGCCGCCAGCCGGATCAGGCCTTCCGGCGGCTTGCCGGCCGCCGCCCGGACGGCCGGCATTTCTATGCCGTGATCGACGGCGTTGCGCAGCAGATGGGTCAGCGGCGCGTCCAGCTTCTCGAGGATGTCGCGGTCGACCTGGGTGGACTCGCCCTCGATCTCCAGGCGCACCTGCTTGCCCAGCGCGCGGCCCAGGTCGCGGACCATGCGGGCCATGCCGCCCACGCCGTCGCCGAAGGGCCGCATGCGGCAGGCCAGCGCCGTGTCGTACAGGCGCCGCGCCAGATGGCCCATGCGCCAGCCGAACTCGTCGACCTCGCCGGTGCGCTGCGACAGTTCCTGCTGGCATTGTTCGACGATGCGGTAGGCGTCCTCCAGCGCGGCCTGCGCGCCCGGGTCCAGCGTCTTGCCGGCCAGCGCGGTGCGCGCGCCGTCCAGCGCCTGCAACGCACCGGCCTGCAGCCGCCGCAGGCGCAGCATGGACGCGCCGAACGGCGCGATCCACTGCGACTCCACCAGCGTTTCGCTGGACAGGCCCAGCAAGCGGTTGAGCGTGTCCGCGGTAACCCGGAGCACCCGCTCGCCCTCGCCCGCGCCGAGGTCGGACTTGCGCCGCGCCGGCAGCGCCGCGGGGACTTCCGGCGGTTCCGGGATGGCCGGCATCGCAGGCGGCGCAACGGCCGCGGCCTGCGGCGCATGCGCCGCGCCGCTCAGCCGGGCCACCAGCCCGTCGATCTCGCCGCCCAGTTCCACGCCCGGCGTGGCCACGCGCTGCAGCAGGTCGGCGCCCAGCAGCAAGGCGTCGATATCGGCGGCCTGCAGCCGCAGCCGCCCTTCCTTCGCTTCGACCAGGCAGTCCTCCATCGCGTGCGCGATGCGCACCGCGGGGTGCAGGTCCACGATGCGCGCCGCGCCCTTGAGCGAATGCGCGGCGCGCATGCAGGCTTCCAGGTGCGGCGCCGACGTGGGGTCGTGCTCCAGCGCCAGCAGGCCGTCGTTGAGCACCTGCACCTGGGTGCGGGTCTCGATCTGGAACAACTCCAGGAGCGAGGCGTCGCGCATCTGTTCCGGGTTCACGCCAGGCTCCGTTCCAAGGCCTGCATCAGCAGGGTTTCGTCCAGCACGCCCACGGCGCGGCCGCCGGCGCGCGCCACGCCGCGCGTGTATTTCAGCGCGGCGCCGTCCACCGTGGCAGGCAGCGGTTCGAGGCGGTCCAGTTCGACGGCGTGGATGCCTTGCACCTCGTCGACCGGCAGCACCACCGCGCGGCCCGCGCCGCCCAGGATCAGCATGCGCGCCGCGGCCGGACGCTCGCGCGCCTCGGGCGCGGCCTCCAGGCCCAGCAGCCGCGCCAGCGACACGCATACGGTCAGCGTGCCCCGCACATTGGCCACGCCCAGCATCGCCGGGTCGCGGCGGTGCGGCAGGCCCAGGATGCGGCGCACGCTCGCCACTTCGTCCAGCGCCTGCGCTGGCAGGCCCAGCCACTCGCGCTGGACGCGGAACACCAGCAGCGCGGACAGGTCGCCATGCGCGGGCTCCGGCGCGGCGCCGTCGCCCTCGGCCATCTGCGGCGGCAGGCGGTCTAGGATGCGCTTGGCGGCCGCGGCATAGACCGGACAGTTGCGGCAATGCACGTGGCCCGCCAACTGCGCGCAACTCTGGTCGCCGCGGATGCCGATGCGGTTCCAGCAGTCGTCCACGTCGGCCAGCCTGTCCAGGGTTTCACTCACGGCGCGTCTCCTCGCGCGCCGCGCGCGCCTGCAGGCGGCGGGCGCCCTCGTGGTCGCCCTCGGAGGCGACCAGCGCGGCCAGGTGCAGCAGCGCCTCGCGGTGGGTCGGCTCCAGGTACAGCGCCTTGCGGTACGCGGCCTGGGCCTGGCGCGCGTCGCCGGCGGCGTCCTGCAGCAGCCCTTGCAGATACAGCGCCTCGGCGCTGACCCCGTGGGCGTCGATATGGGCCTGGCATTGCGCGGCGGCCTCGTCCACCCGCCCCTGGTCCGCCAGGGCGGCTATGCGCTGCAACGAGGCATCGGCGTCCTGCCTGGCCGGCGCCGGCGCGGGCCGCGCGGCGTGCGGCCGGGCCAGGCCCGGTGCGGGCGCCTGCGGCAGCGCCCGCCGGGGCGGCGTCCAGCCATGCGCCAGCGGGCGCGCCGGCCGCGGCGCGGCCTTGGCCGCCGCCGGCAAGGCGCGCGCGCCGAAGGCGAAGGCGCGCGCCATCGGCAGCGCGGGCAGCCGGCGCGCCGTCAGCAGGCTGGTCTCGGCCGGGCCGACGAAGAGCGCGCCGTCGTCTCGCGCCAGGCGCAGCAGCACCTGCACGGCGCGTTCCTGCGTGGCCGCGTCGAAATAGATCAGCAGATTGCGGCAGAACACGAAGTCGTACGGCGCGACGCCCGCCAGCAGCCCCGGATCGAACAGATTGCCCGAACGGAACCGCACGCGCGCGGCCACGTGCCCGGCCAGGAGATGGCCGTCGCCGGTTTCGGAAAAATAACGGTCGCGATAGACCAGGTCGTCGCCGCGGAATGCGTTGCGGCCATACACGGCGCGCTGCGCGAACTCGACCATGCGCACGCTGATGTCCACCGCGTCCACCTGGAAGCGCTCGGGGGGCACGCCGGCGTCCAGCAGCGCCATGACGATGGAATACGGTTCTTCGCCGCTGGAACACGGCAGGCTCAGCACCCGCAGCACGCGGTGCTCGGCGCCGGGCGCGTAGAGGCGCTCGCGCGCCAGCGCGGCCATCGCGGCCTGCGACTCCGGATACCGGAAGAACCAGGTCTCCGGCACGATCACCGCTTCGATCAGCTGCTGCATTTCGTCGAGCGAGCTGCGGGCATGCTGCAGGTAATCGCCCTCGTCGTCCACGCCGGCCACGCTCATGCGGCGCCGCACCGCCCGCTCCACGGCCGCCTTGCCGATCGAGCCGCTGTCCAGGCCCATGCGCCGCTTGAGCAGCGCGCTGAAATCGTCGACCAGCATCATGGCCGGGCCTCGTCCGGAAACAGCAGCGCGCGCACCGCCGCCGGCAGCAGATCGTCGACGCGTACGGCCTGCACCAGGCCGCCGGCGTGGCTCAGCACCGGCCCCAGGTAGCGGGCCTCGGGATGATCCAGCCCGCCCGGCCGGAACGCGGCCGGGTCGAAATGCGCGGTTTCCGTGGCCTGCTCAAGGATCAGCCCCAACAGCCGTGGCTCGGCTTGCGGCGCGCCGCGGTAGCGCACCAGCGCCAGCCGCGTGCTGGTCACGGCCGCCGCCGCCCCCCGTCCGGCCAGCGCGCTCATGTCGATGACCGGCACCGCGGCGCCCCGGCGCTCCAGCATGCCGGCCACCCACGACGGCGCGCCGGGCACCTGCTTGAGCGCGCGCAGGCCCAGCACCTCGGCGACGTCGCGCGCCTCCAGCGCATAGCGGTCGGAACCGATGCAGAACAGCAGGTACAGCCGGCGTGGGGCCGCCGCGCGGGCGTGGGAGTCCGCCATGTCCGCCGTCACACCTTGAAGCGCGACACGCCGCTGCGCAGGTCGTTGGCCACCAGCGTCAGCTCATCGATGGCCAGCGAGGACTGGCGCAGCGACTCCACCGTCTGCTGCGCCGCGTCGCTCAGCTGCTGCAACGCCTGGTTGATCTGCTCGGCCCCGGTGGCCTGCGCCTGCATGCCTTCGTTGACCATCTGCACGCGCGGCGCCAGGGTCTGCACCTGCTGGATGATTTGCGACAGCTGGTCGCCCACCTGCTGCATGTCGGCCATGCCGCGGCGCACTTCCTCGGAAAACTTGTCCATGCCCATGACGCCGGCCGAGACCGACGACTGGATCTCGCGCACCATCTGCTCGATGTCGTAGGTGGCGACGGCGGTCTGGTCCGCCAGCCGCCGGATCTCGGTGGCCACGACCACGAAGCCGCGGCCGTACTCGCCCGCCTTCTCGGCCTCGATGGCGGCGTTCAGCGACAGCAGGTTGGTCTGGTCGGCCACTTTCGTGATCGTGGTCACGACCTGCGTGATGTTGCCGGCCTTCTCGTTGAGGATCGCCAGCTTGGCGTTGACCGAGCCGGCCGCGCCGACCACGTTGCGCATGGTCTCCTCCATGCGCGCCAGCCCGACCTGGCCGTTGCCGGCCAGCGCCGCGGTCTGTTCGGCCGCGCCCGAGACTTCCGTCATGGTGCGCACCAGTTCGCGCGAAGTGGCGGAGATCTCGCGCGAGGTGGCGCCGATCTCGGTGGTGGTGGCGGCCACTTCCGAGGCGGTCGCCTGCTGCTGCTTCGAGGTGGCCGCGATCTCGGTGACCGAGGTGGCGACCTGCACCGCCGAACGCTGGGTCTTGCCGACCAGTCCGGTCAGCTCGTCCAGCATGCCGTTGAAGCCCGTCTCGATGGCGTTGAACTCGTCCTTGCGCGCCAGCTTCAGGCGGCGGGTCAGATCGCCGCCGCCGGTGGACTCCAGCGTCTTGACGATGTAGCGCATCGGGTCGGCGATGGCGCGCATCAGCAGCACGCCGCAGATCACCGCCGCGACGATGGCCAGGGCCAGCGACACCATCATGCCGACCTCGGCGTCGGTCACCGATTTGCGGATGGCCTCGGCCGCCGCGTCGGCCTGCCGCTTGTTCTCGGTCACCACCGTGGCCAGGATGTCGCGGCCCTTGTAGAACGCCGGCCGCAGGTCCGACTTGACGCGCGCCTGCGCCAGCGCGGCGTCCGCCAGCGTGCCCGGCGCCAGGATCTCGGCGCGGATGCGCTTGTACTCCCGCAGTTCGCGCTCGAAGGCCTCGAAGAGCTGCATGTCGTCGTTGCGTTCGATGGTGCGGCGGTATTGCGCGACCTCTTCGTCCAGCGCCTGGTCGTTCTTCGGCAGGGCCTCCAGGGCGGTGGCGCGTTCTTGCGCGGTATCCAGGCTCAGGGCGTCCTGCACCGTGATGAAACCCGTCAGCCAGGCGGCGCGGATCGAGGCGCTGTGATAGATGCCCGGCACCGCGTCGCTGTTGATCAACTGGGCTTCCGATTCGATCACCAGCAGGCGCCGGTAATCGACCACCACCATCAATGCCATGATGGCCAGGATGACCATGAAGCTGGCCAGGATGCGCTGGCGCAGTGTCAGATTATTCATGCCGGAAACCTTTTCTACAGTGTCGACTCGCCTGTTCGGCCGCCGGCCCGCGCCGGTCCTGGTCTATTACGGAATGTTGAGTTCGTCGGCAATTATTGCAAAGGCGGCTCCGGCCAGCCATGAAAAATGACGAAACGACCCCGATTGGGGTCGTTTCGTCTGAAAAAAGCAAAAAAAGCTTACAAAACCAGGCGCATTCGGCCCCGCCGCCTCAGTCTCGCCAGAGCGCGACGGGCGGCCGCTCCCGGACCCAGTCCTGCGCCTGTCCGTAGGCGTGCGCCAGCTGCAGCACCGCCAGGTCGCCGCGCGGCGGGCCGATCAGCTGCATGCCCATCGGCAGCCCGGCGGCGTTGAAGCCCACCGGCACGCTGATCACGGGGCAGCCGGCCAGCGTCCACGGCGTCACGGTCTCCATCCAGCGGTGGTACGTGTCCATCGGCCGTCCCGCGATCTGCTTGGGCCAGTCCATATTGACGTCGAACGGAAACACCTGCGCCGACGGCACCGCCAGGTAATCGACTTCCTCGAACATGCGCAGCACCGTCTGGTACCAGGCGCTGCGCTCCTCGGTGGCCTGGTAGACCTGGCGCGCCGTGATTCCGTCCAGCCCCTCGACCTCCCAGATCAGCGCCGGCTTGGCCAGCTTGCGGGTCTCGGGATCGTGGACCAGGGCATGGTACTGGCCGCCCACCATCAGGTGGCGGTGCACCAGCCACATGCGCCACAAGCGGTCGCCGGCGAACGGCACCCGGTAGTCCAGCGCCTCGCAGCCCACCGCCGCCAGATCGCCCAGCGCGCGCTCGCACAGGTCCAGGATGCCGGGCTCCATGGGCAGGTAGCCGTTCCAGTCGCCCAGCCAGCCCACGCGCTTGCCGCGCAGGTCGGTCTCCAGCGGCTGCGCGAACTGCGCCGGATCGTCCGACAGCGACAGCGGCGCGCGCGCGTCGTAGCCCGCCATCACCGACAGCATCAGCGCCACGTCGCGCGGCGTGCGGCCCATGGGGCCTTCGTAGGACAACTGCTTCAGGAAGACCTCGGGCGCCGGCCCGGACGGCACGCGCCCGGCCGACGGCCGAAAACCGTACACATTGCAGAACGCGGCCGGGTTGCGCAGCGATCCGCCGAAGTCGCTGCCGTCGGCCACCGGCAGCATGCGCGCGGCCAGCGCCGCGGCCGCGCCGCCGCTGCTGCCGCCGGCCGTCCGGGAAGGATCGTAGGGATTGCCGGTAGCGCCGTAGACGGCGTTGTAGGTATGCGAGCCCAGCCCGAATTCCGGCACGTTGCTGCGGCCGATGAAAATGGCGCCCGAGGCCCGCATGCGCTCGATCATGATGGAGTCGTGCGCCGTCACCTGGTCCTTGTAGACCGGCGAGCCCATGGAGGTCACCATGCCGCGCACCGCCGTCAGGTCCTTGGGCGCCTGCGGCATGCCGTGCAGCCAGCCCAGCCATTGCCCGGCGTCCAGCTGGGCGTCGCGCTCGGCGGCCTCGCGCATCAGTTCGTCGCTGTCGCGCCGGGCCACGATGGCGTTGAGCTTGGGATTGACCCGGTCGATATGCGCCAGGTAGGCGGCCATCACTTCGCGGCAGGACACCTGGCGCAGCCGGATCGCCTCGGACAGCGCATGGGCCGGCATGGCCACGATATCGTTCAGCGCGGCGGGCGCGGGGGCGGCAGTAGGCATGCTTGTCTCCTTGTGGTGCGCCGCCTGCCAGGCGGACGCAGACGAAATACTACCCAAAGCGCGGCGGCGGCGCGCGGCCGCCTGCGGCTGATCAGCGCACGCGCCACCAGCCCGGCAGCAGGCCGCGCACCTTGGCGCGCCGGTAGCGGTCGTCGATCAGGTGCACCGTGCCCACGTCGTCTTCGGTGCGTATCACCCGGCCGGCCGCCTGCACCACCTTCTGCATGCCCGGATACAGATAGGTGTAGTCGTAGCCGTTCTCCTCGCCGTAGCGCCGGTCCATGGCGCGCTTGATGTGCTCGTTGACGGCGTTGACCTGCGGCAGCCCCAGCGTGGCGATGAAGGCGCCGATCAGGCGCCTGCCCGGCAGGTCCACCCCTTCCGAGAATGCGCCGCCCAGCACGGCGAAGCCCACGCCCCGCCCCTCCTCGGAAAAACGCGCGAGGAACGCGGCGCGCCCGGCCTCGTCCATGCCCGGCGTCTGCGCCCATATCGGCACGTCCGGATGGCGTTCCCGCATCAGGTCCGAGACGCGGCGCAGGTAGTCGAAGCTGCTGAGAAAGCCCAGGTAGTTGCCCGGCCGCTCGGCGTACTGGCGCGCGATCAGGTCGGCGATCGGCGCCAGCGAACGCTCGCGGTCGCGAAAGCGCGTGGACACGTCGCCCACCACCCGCACCTCCAGTTGCCGGGCCTGGAACGGCGCGGCCACGTCGATCCAGGCGGCCGCCGGCGGCAGGCCCAGCGTGTCGCGGTAGAACTGCTGCGGGCTGAGCGTGCCCGAGAACAGCACCGTGGCATGCGCCGCCGCATAGCGCCCGGCCAGGTACGGCGCCGGGATCACGTTGCGCACGCACAGCGTGGAGCGCGGCGTCCTGGCGCCGGCCGCGCCGCCCGCGTCCAGGGTGGCGTCGAACAGCGCATGCGGGCCGAACTGCTCGGCCAGGCGCATGAAATGCAGGGCCTCGAAGTAGAACGCCAGCACCGGATCGTCCTGCGCCAGCGGATGCTCGCCCATGTGGTCGGTGATCGCGGCCACCGCCTTCTGCACCGCCGCCAGCACCCCGGCCGGCGCTTCGTCATAGGCCTGGTAGGCCTCGGCCTGCTTTTTGTTCAGGGCGTTCCAGGAACGGTTCAGGCCGTCCAGCGCTTTCTTCAGCGGCTTGGGCGCGGCCTGGCGCGCGCCCGCCAGCATGCCCTGGTCGAGCTCGCCCGTGTACATGCGGCGCGCCCGTTCCACCAGGTTGTGCGCCTCGTCCACCAGCACCGCCACCTTCCACTGGTTGGCCTGGGTCAGCGCATGCAGCATGGCGGTGGCGTCGTAGTAGTAGTTGTAGTCGCCCACCACCACGTCGGCCCAGCGCGCCATTTCCTGCGACAGGTAGTACGGGCAGATCTCGTGTTCGGCGGCCGTGGCGCGCAGCGCCGCGGCGTCCATGCGCGCGTGCGCCAGCGCGGCCTGGCGGGCGCCCGGCAGCCGGTCGTAGAAGCCCCGGGCCAGCGGGCAGGATTCGCCGTGGCAGTCCTTGTCCGGATGCACACAGGCCTTGTCGCGCGCCTGCATGTCCAGCACCCGCAGGCGCGGCGCGGCCGGCTGCGCGTTGACGGCTTCCAGCGCCTCCAGCGCCAGGCCGCGGCCCGGCCCCTTGGCGGCCAGGAAGAAGACCTTGTCCAGCCCCGCGCCCGGGCAGGCCTTGAGCACGGGAAAGATCGTGCCCAGCGTCTTGCCGATGCCGGTGGGCGCCTGCGCCATCAGGCAGCCGCCGTCGCGCGCCGTGCGGTACGCGGCCACGGCCAGCTCGCGCTGGCCGCTGCGAAACGCGCCATACGGAAACGCCAGCGCTTCCAGCGCCGCGTCGCGCGCGCGGCGGTGCGCCTGTTCGGCCGCGGCCCAGGCCAGGTAACGGCCGCAGTAGTCGTGAAAGTACGCCTGCAGCGCCGCCGCGTCCTGGGTTTCCACCAGCACGGTTTCTTCCTCGGTGGCCAGGTTGAAATACACCAGCGCCACGCGCAGCTGCGCCAGCCCGCGGGCCTGGCACAGCAGGTGCCCGTAGACCCGCGCCTGCGCCCAATGCGCCGCGCGATGGTTGTCGCGCACGCTCTCGAAGCGGCCGCGATAGGTCTTGATCTCTTCGAGCTGGTTGGCCGCCGGATCGTAGCCGTCGGCGCGGCCGCGCACCAGCAGGTCCTGGTACTCGCCGGACAGCGCCACCTCGGTTTCGTAGTTCGGCCCGCGCCGCCCGGCCACCGCGGCGTGCCCGGCCATGCCCTCCAGGCCGCTGGGCGCAGGCGTGAAACGCGAATCCAGGTCGCCGGCGCGGGCCGTGAACTCGCAAAGCGTGCGCACCGCGACCGCGTGCTTCATGGCGCGTCCTCTTGCCAGCTCACGTGGCAGACGCTGACCGGCATGCCGTGCGCCACGCAATACTCCAGCCAGCGGACCTGGTTGTCCTGCAGCTTGTCGCCCGGCCCCTTGACCTCGATGAGTTCGTAGCGGCGCTCGCCGGGCCAGAAGCGGATCAGGTCCGGCAGGCCCGAGCGGTTAGCCTTGACGTCGCGCAGCAGCCGCGTGAAGTACAGCTTCAGGTGCGCCGCCGGCAGGCAGTCCAGCGCCAGCGCCAGCAGCGGCTCGGACAGCGCCCCCCAGAACACGAACGGCGACTGCACGCCGCGCTTTTCGGCGTAGCGCGCCAGGATCGTGTCGCGGTAGTCCGGCGTGTCCAGCTGCGCCAGGCATTGCGCGAAGCGCGCCTCGCGGCGCTGGTGGAAGTCCGGCGCGTCCAGGTCCGCCGGCCCGCGCTGGAACGGATGGAAAAACGCCCCCGGCACGGGCGCGAACACCGCCGGCCAGCACAGCAGGCCGAACAGCGAATTGATGAGCACGTTCTCGACGTAATGCACCGGCGCGTCGTCGCGGTGCAGGTGATCGCGCGCGACGAACTCGACCGGCATGGGCTGGCCGGGGCGCGGCAGCGACAGGTCGCGCCGCGCCACCGCGGGCGCGCGGCGTCTTGCGGCCGCGGCCTGCCCGGCGCCGCGCAGCAGGCGCGGCATCATGCGCGCCAGCCGCTGGCTTTCTTCTTCGCTTTCGGGTTCGGCCTGCGCGCGCGCCGCCAGCGCCAGGGCCTCGTCGAAGCGCGCCATGCG
Source organism: Achromobacter sp. MUI-25009338 (assembly GCF_057359325.1). Classification (NCBI taxonomy): domain Bacteria; kingdom Pseudomonadati; phylum Pseudomonadota; class Betaproteobacteria; order Burkholderiales; family Alcaligenaceae; genus Achromobacter; species Achromobacter sp. MUI-25009338. The sequence goes on along the minus strand of NZ_CM170627.1, from coordinate 2,513,948 downwards.
CTCGTATACGCGGATGCGGCGGTGACGCGCGCCGGGATAGGCGCACAGCGCATACACGCGCTGCGCCGCGTCCCAGTCCTGCGCGCGCTCGCAGGCCTGGCCGATGCGCAGCAGCAGCTTGCCGCGCCGCTTTTCCAGCCAGGGGTTATCGCTGGCGCAGGCGTCGATGGCCGGCAGCAGCGCATCGAGTTGCGCGCCCGTTTCGAGCGCCTGGCGGCACGCGTGCAGCGCCAGGTAGCGGTCGATGTCGGCGCGCGCCTGGAACGCGCGCGAGTCCGCGTCGAACGCCACGGTTTCGTACTGGAACACGCCCAGGTCGGCCAGCACGAACTCCGACCAGTCCTGATGCAGATTGCCGAAGAACATGAGGCGCAGGCGTTCGCAGAGATCGGCCGCCATCACCCGCCAGACCGGCTCGGCGGCGCGCGGATGCCAGGCGGCATAAGGCTGCGCCGGCGGATGCAGCGGCCGCAGCGCCTCCAGCAGCTCGGCCTTGCGGGCGCCGGCCTTCACCGGCGCGCCGCGGAATATCGCGGCCAGTTCGCCCTTGGTATGCAGGCCGAAGAGCTCGTCCAGCGTCATGGGCGCCGCGGCGTCCAGCCAGCCCAGCGCCGCCAGCGGCGCGGCGGCCGCCAGCGTGCCGGGGATTTCTTCGTAGCTCAGGCGGGTGGCCCGGAACCACGGGCCGCGCCGCATCAGCATGCGCACCATGAGCGCCCGCGACGCCTGCGGCAGGGCCTGGAAATCCGCCAGGAAGCGCCGCTCGGCGTCGTCCAGCAGGTCGCCGTAGCGCTCGGCGATCCACGCCAGGGCGCGCTCGAAATTGTGCAGGTAGTAATAGCGGTGCGGAGGAAACATCGGCGCGGCCGGATGACTGGATATTTATCCAGCAATCATAGCAGGACGGCCGGCAAGCGCGAGGCTTGCCGGCCGTCCCCGGGCAGACGCCGCGATACCTCAGCGCGCCGGCTGCGGCTGGGCGCCGACTTCCTTGCGCACCTTGGCCACGTCGGCGGCGCTGACCGCGCCGGCCTTGTTGCCCCAGCTGGAGCGCACGAAGGTCACCACGTCGGCGATCTCCTTGTCGGTCATGCGCCAGTCGAAGCCCGGCATCGCGTACGCGGTCGGCGCGGTGGCCGTCGCCGGCATCTGCGCGCCCTTGAGCACGATGTGGATCAGCGACGCGGGGTCGGCTGAATTCACCGTGGAGCTGAGCGCCAGCTGCGGGAACGTTTCCGCATAGCCCTTGCCGGTGCTGCGGTGGCAGGCCGCGCAGTTGTTGAGGAAGGCCATGGCGCCGTCGCCCTTGTCCTTGCCGGCGCGCAGCGCCTGCGCCACGGAATCGTCATAGGCCAGCGGCTTGGCGTCGTCCTTGTTCACCGGCGGCAGGCTCTTCAGGTACACGGCGATGGCGTTGACGTCGGCGTCGGACAGGTGCTGCGTGCTGTCGCCGACCACCTGGGCCATGCCGCCGAAGGCCGCCGAATGCCCGTTGCGCCCGGACTTCAGGAAGGCCGCGATGTCTTCCTTGGTCCAGCCGCCCAGGCCGTCGGCCATATCGCCGCGCAGGTTCTTGGCCAGCCAGCCCTCGACCACGCCGCCCGACAGGAACACCGAGCCGTCGGCCTCGGTCAGCGCCTTCTCCTGCAGCGCGAAGCCGCGCGGCGTATGGCAGGTGCTGCAATGGCCCAGGCCCTCGACCAGGTATTGCCCGCGCAGCAGCGCCTCGCGGTCGGCGCCCTTGAGGTCGCTTGCGGCGGGTCCGCTGACCGCGTCCGGCGCGAACATCCAGCGCCACACGCCGAGCGGCCAGCGCATGGACAGCGGCCAGGTGATGTCGGTGTCCTTGTTGGCCTGCTTCACCGGCTCGACGCCGTGCATGAAGTAGGCATACAAGGCCTTCACGTCGTCGGGCGTGACCTTGGCGTAGGCCGTGTACGGCATGGCCGGATACAGCGAATGCCCGTCCTTGGCCACGCCGTGGCGCACCGCCCGGTCGAAGTCCTCGTAGCTGTACTCGCCGATGCCGGTTTCCTTGTCCGGCGTGATGTTGGTGGAGTAAATCGTGCCCAGCGGCGACTCGATGCCCAGTCCGCCCGCGAACGGCTTGCCGCCCTTGGCGGTATGGCAGGCGATGCAGTCGCCGGCGCGCGACAGGTACTCGCCCTGCTTGACCAGCTGCGCGTCGGCCGCGGCCGGCGTGCCATCTGCCGCCCAGGCGGAGCCGGCGGCCAGGACGGAGAGCGCGGCGACAATGGTGTGCTTGATCATTGTTCCGTCTCCTTACGCCTGGACCAGCGGGCCGGGGTTCTTCAGGTACTGGTCGCGGATCGCCTGCGCGGACCAGAAGGCCAGCGCCCCGACCAGGCCCGTCGGGTTGTAGCCCATGTTCTGCGGGAACACGCAGGCCCCCATCACGAACACATTGGGCACGTCCCAGCTCTGCAGGTACTTGTTGACCACGCTTTCCCTGGGATTGGAGCCCATGATGGCCCCGCCCGTGTTGTGCGTGCTCTGGTAGACCCGCGTGTCGTAGCGCGCGCCCTTCTTGCGCACGCCCACGAAGTACTTCTCGGGCTTCATGGCCTTGGCCACTTCCTCCATGCGCTTGCCCATGTAGCCCAGCATCTCGAACTCGTTGTCGTGCCAGTCGAAGGTCATGCGCAGCAGCGGCTGGCCGTTGCTGTCCTTGTAGGTCGGGTCCAGCGACAGGTAGGCGTCGCGGTACGACATCACCGAGCCCGAGATGCCGATGCTCAGGTGGCGCTGGTAGGCGTCCTGCACGCCCGCCTTCCAGGCCGTGCCCCAGCTGGGCGTGCCCGGCGCGGTGGGCGTCTGCTTGATGGGACGCCCGCCATAGCGCACGTGGCGGATGCTGGCCCCGCCCAGAAAGCCCAGCGGGCCGTGGTCGAACTGGTCGCCATTGAGGTCGTCCATGCTGACGCCGCCGGCGCCCGTGCCCACGAACGGATTGAGCTGCGTGCCCTTGGGCAGCAGCATGCTGACCGCGCCGTTCATCTGGTAGGCGTAGTTCTTGCCGACCACGCCTTCGTTGGTCTTGGGATCGTAGGGCTTGCCGATGCCCGAAAGCAGCAGCAGGCGCACGTTGTGCATCTGGTAGGCCGACAGGATCACCAGGTCGGCCGGCTGCTCCACCTCGCGGCCCTGCGCGTCGATGTAGGTCACGCCGACCGCCTTCTTGCCGCTGGCGTCCAGGTTCACCTTGATCACCTGCGACTGCGTGCGCAGTTCGAAGTTGGGCTTCTTCAGCAGCACCGGCAGGATGGTGGTCTGCGGCGAGGCCTTGGAATACATGTAGCAGCCGTAGTTCTCGCAGAAGCCGCAGAAATTACAGGGGCCCAGGCGCACGCCGTACGGATTGGTGTACGGGCCGGACGCGTTGGCCGCGGGCGCCGGATACGGGTTGAAGCCCACCTCGCGCGCGGCCTTCTCGAACAGCTGCGCGCCGTAGGTGGTGGTCAGGGGCGGCAGCGGATATTCCTTGCTGCGCTTGCCTTCCAGCGGGTTGCCGCCCTCCACGACCTTGCCGTTCAGGTTGCCGGCCTTGCCCGAGGTGCCGCACACGTACTCGAACTTGGTGAAGTACGGCTCCAGTTCGTCGTAGGTGACGCCGAAGTCCTGGATGGTCATGCCTTCGGGAATGAAGTCCTTGCCGTAGCGCGTCTCGTAGCGGGTGCGCAGCTCCAGCTCTTCGGGCAGCACGCGGTAGTGCATGCCGTTCCAGTGAAAGCCCGCCCCGCCCACGCCGTTGCCCAGCAGGAACGAGCCGTTCTGGCGGTACGGCACCGCCACGTCGTCCACGCCGTGGCGGATGGTCACGGTTTCCTTGGACAGATCCTGGAACAGCTTGCCGCGCACGGAATACGCCAGCTCGTCGATCACCTTGGGGTACTCGGCGTCCTTGGGCGTGTCCTGCATGCCGCCGCGCTCCAGCGCCAGCACGTGCAGGCCGGCCTCGGTCAGCTCCTGGCCCATGATCGCGCCGGTCCAGCCGAACCCGACCAGCACCGCATCGACTTTGTCTTTCTTGATCGCCATGGCTCAGCCCCTCTCCCCGGAAATCGAAACCGGACCGTAGGGGTACTTCACGTTGGGCTGGTCCGCCCAGTCCATGTAGTCGGCGCGCGCGCCCGGAAAGCCCACCATCTTCCAGCCCACCATGTTCTTGTTGCCGCCGTACATCGGATCGGCGAAGAAGCCTTCCTTGGTGTTGGCCAGCAGGAAATTGAAGAAGGTCCTGGACGGCACGGTCTCGAATTCGATCTTGCCGGCCTGCAGGTCCTTCAGGATCTGCTCCTGCAGCGGCTTGTCCAGCTCCGCGTAGACCTTGCCGTGCGTCTTCGTGCACCAGGCGTCGCAGGCCTCGATGCCGTTGCGGTAGACCTGGCGGGGATTCTGGTTGATCTGGTAGCCCAGCTCGGGCACCACGTCGGGGTGGAACGGCCCCTGCATGTACCAGAGCTTGCCGTGGCCGAACGGCGTTTCCATCTGGCGGTCGATGAACTCGGGCACGCCGGCTTCGATGGCGCCGGGGCCGTACTCGTCGGCGGGGATCAGGTGATCGACCGCGGCGACGATGAAGGCCCATTCGGCCTTGCTGAAGTAGGTGGGTTCATAAGGTTTGGCCGCAGGCGCCTTGGCGCTTTCCGACCCGTTGGTACAGCCGGTGGTCATTGCCCCCACCGCCAACGTCGACGCCGGCACGATGGCCAACGCCTGCAGGAACCGCCTGCGCGGCTTTGCGTCTTCTGTCATAAACATCTCCGTGATAACCCAAGCCGCCCTAGCCCTACAGAACATGAACCTGGAAACACGAACCGCCGAGCTAGAGACAACAAGCTCTACGCTTACAGAAAATCGACTCTTCCTGTGAAAGGGACACAAGAAAAGGTGCCGTCATTATGCGCTTTTCCCGCCAACTGATACGCTCGATTGACCGTATCAGTTTCATTTTCTCGGTGTGGAAATGTGTTTTGCATTAAGGACTATGTAAGAAGCCCGCATAAGCGGGCTTTTCTGACAACTCCTTGAACGATTTCGCGCAAATTCAGCGCTGGCGCAGCCTGGCCACGTCGCCGGGCGTCACGCTGGCCGGCCGCTTGCCGTACTCGACCCGCAGCCAGTTTCCGAGCGCGCTGATGTCCTCGTCGGACAGCGTGCGCGCGAACCCCGGCATGGCCTGCATGCGCTCCAGGCCGGGCAGCTCGTGCGCCGGCAGCCCGTCCAGTATCGAAACGAGCAGGTTGTGCGGATCGGCGTCGGTCACGCTGCTGTTGCCGACTAGGCCCGGCGCCACGTGCGGCACGCCCCGGCCATTGGCCGCATGGCAGCCGGCGCACAGGTTCAGGTAATGCGAGCGTCCCGACAGGTCCTGTTCCATCGGCCGCCCAGCCTCGGCCTGGGCGACGGCCGGCGGCGCCGCTTGCGGGCCGGAAGCGAACAGGTACGACACCGCGGCGTCGATATCCGATTCGCGCCATCGGCTGGTCGAGAGATTCACCGCTTCCAGCATTTCGCCCGACGCCACCGCCACCGCGCTGACGCCCGTGCGCAGGTAGCGCCTGAGTTCGTCCTCGGTCCAGCCGCGGGCCAGCAGGCCGGCGCGCGTGATGTCCGGGGCGGCGAAACGGGCCAGGGTGTTGTTGCCGGCCAGCGGCCGGCGCCGGTCCGTCTGCCCCAGCGCGCCGCGCGGGCTGTGGCACTCGGCGCAATGGCCCAGCGTATCGACCAGGTATTTGCCGCGCAGCAGCGCGGGCGCATTGTCCTGCCGCGCCTGCGCCTGCCCGTCGCCGGCGAACAGGAAGTTCCAGAAGTACAAGCCAAAGCGCAGGTTGAACGGGAACGAGAGCCCGTTCTCCCGATTGGGCTGCGCGACCGCCGGCACGTTCATCAGGTAGGCGTACATCGCATCGCTGTCCTGCCTGCTGATGCCGCGGTACGAGGTATACGGCATGGCGGGATACAGCAGATGCCCGTCGCGCGCCGTGCCGCGCGTCAGCGCCCGATGGAATTCCTCGGCCGTGTAGCGGCCGATGCCGTGGTCCGGGTCCGGCGTGATATTGGTGGAGTGAATCGCGCCGAACGGCGTCTGCAGCGGCCGTCCGCCGGCTAACGGCGCGCCGCCATGCGCGGTATGGCAGGCCGCGCAATCGGCGACGGTCTCCAGGTATCTGCCCAGCTCGATCTGCCCGGCGGCGGCATCGACGTGCTGCACCGGATCGGACTGGGCCAGCCATCGCCGGCCTTCCTGCACCGCGACCAGGGCGATGACTACGAGCGCGGCCGCGGCGGCGCCTGCCGCCAGCCAGCGTTTCGCGCCTTGCCGGCGCTTGCGGACGGTGTCATCGGCCATGGTCGCGCCTCACCAGTCCGGGGGTTTGCAGGACGACCTGCCTGACCGCTTCGAAATACCGCACGTAGCCGGTGCAGCGGCACAGGTGCGGGTCGAGCGCGGCCTCGACGGCCGCGTCGACCTCATGCTCGGCGATCGGCGTGCGCTTCAGCCTTTCCACCAGCACGGTGGCCGCGTTGACGAAGCCGGGCGTGCAATAGCCGCACTGAAAGCTGTAGCCATCGACGAAAGCCTGCTGCACCGGCGACAGTTCGACCACCACGCCGTCCGCGTCGCGCCGCGCATGGCCTTCGATGGTGCGCACCTTCCTGCCTTTGAAATAGTGCGCGCCGGTGATGCAGGTGCGGACCTCCTGCGGCCCGTCCTGGCCGTCGACGATCACGGTGCAGGCCCCGCACTCGCCCTGGCCGCAGCCGAACCGCGTGCCGGTGAGATTCAGGTACTCGTGCAGCACGTCTATCATCATCATGTCCTGCGGGACCTCATATGGCCCGTAGGTCTTGCCATTGACGTCCAGCGTCAGGGGCAGGGATACGATGGAATTTTTCATGTGGCGCTCCTGTTCCGGGCCTGTGCACCGGGCCCTGATTGCAGCGCGGCGAGAATCTTGTCCGCGCTGACCGGCAGTTCCCGGAACCGGTGGCCGGTGGCATGGGCGACGGCGTTGGCCAGCGCCGGCACGATGGGCATCATGGACAGTTCGCCTATGCCCTTGTAGGGATCGGAACCGGACAGGGGCTGCAGTATTTCGGCGGTCTGCGTCCATACCGCCACGTCGCGCGAGCGCGGCAGCTTGTAGCGGTTGAAGTTCCACGTACCGTTGCCCGGCCCGTCCTCGTACAGCGGCAGGTATTCGTGCAGCGCGTGGCCGATGCCCATGGCCGCCCCGCCCTGCAATTGCCCGGACACCAGCTCCGGCACCAGCTGGTTGCCGCATTCCAGCACCGCGTGATGGCGCAGGATCTCGACCTTGCCGCTAGCCTTCTCGACCGCGACTTCGGCCAGCACGCCCAGCACGCTGTTCAACAGGAATCCCGCGTTATTGCGCTGCACCGCCGGGTACGCCACCCGCGTGCGCGGAATGAAGCAATAGCCGCCGGCCGCCGGCCCGCCGCCGGCGCCCCGGCGCACGGCCAGGCCGTCGATCTGCCAGCGTTCGACGCCCGACGGCAGCGCGAAATCGGATTCCGTCCATTGCCCGCGGCTGAAGTCGTGGACCGCGACGCCGGTGACCAGGTTCAGTTCATAGGCCTTGCGCGCCAGCGTCTCCAGCGGCAGCGGCGTCATCCCGCCAGCCGTCAGCCGTCCGCCCACCCAGCGGGCCTCCTCCGGCCGCACCGCCGAGGACGCCCATTGGCCGCCGCCGATGCCCCGGCTCCAGATCGCGACCGCGGCGGGCCACAGGCCGTGCATGAACAGAAAACGGCTGGCCTCGATGGTGGCGTGGCTGAAGTAATACGAGGAGTTCGACGCCGACGAGGGCGAGGAAATATACGGCGTCCAGTACGGGTTCTGCGCCAGCAGGTCCTGCGCCGCCTGCGAGATGGTGCGCGGATTCTCGCTGGTCTGCATGGGCAGCTCGGGCCAACGTGTCTGGCCCCACTCCACCGCGTCGGCCGGGCGGCCCAGCCACTTGGCGCAGGCGTAGGCCTGGCTGGTGGTCGAGCCGGTGCCGATCTCCACCGCGACGTGGCGCAGCTCGATCCGCCCGTCCGGCGACAACGCGACGCCGGCGTATGCGGCGTCGGCCCCGTTGCCGTATTCGCGATAGGCGCAGGCGGCCCCCACGCCGTACAGCCGGCCCGGATGCTCGGCCTCGTAGGCCGATTTGCGCCGCTGCCGCTCCTGCCACAGCGGATGCGCGGCCATCCGGTGCAGCACTTCGGCGCCGCGCAGCTCGCCGCCGGGAATGGCGCCCTGCGTATTCTTCATGTTGGCGCGCAGCACGTTGGCCAGACGCAGCTCGATGGCGTCCAGCCCCAGTTCCTGCGCGACCTCGTCGACCAGCATTTCGGTCGCGCCTATGCTTTGCACCATGCCGACGCCGCGCACGGCGGCCGCATCCACCGCGCGCGACGCCTGCATCGTGCTCATCAGATCGCTGCGCGGAAAATAATAAAGAGACTGCGCGCCGACCAGCGTGGCGAAGCCCACGATGGGCGACCCGCTGCTGCGCCCGCCGCCATTGCCGACCAGCCTGGCCTGGAAAACCTGGAATTTCCCGCTGGCGCGATCCACCGCGATGCGGTAGCGGATCTGGAAACTGTGGCGCTTGGTGCCGGCCTGGAACTGCTCGTAGCGGTCGTTGGCCAGCCGCACGGGACGGCCGTCCGCGTACAGCGCCGCGATCATCGGCAGCAACTGGAACATGCTGGCTTCCTTGGCCCCGTAGCCCACGGTATGGCACGGCGTCAGCAGAATGCGCCGGATGTCGCGCCGGCTGGCGGCGAACATCCGGGCGGCATGCTGCAGGATCTCCTGCGGGGCCTGCGTCGCGACGATCACGTGCAGCGTGCCGTCCGCGCCTTCGTACCAGCAGTTGCCGTTATCGGTTTCCAACGGCGCGGGTTCGATGGACTGGGAGAAGTATTCCCGCTCCAGCACCAGCTGCCCCAGGCGGGGCTGTTCCAGCGCCTCGGCGATCTGCTGCGCGTGCGCCAGGCCGGCGGCGTCCAGCGCGTCGCTGCGCGCCCATTCTGGCGCCTGCTTGACGAAGCGCGCCGGGCGCAATGCCTTGTCCTTGAAGCTGGAGTAGACGTCATCGGCGAACGGGTCCTGCCCGCCCACGCGCACATAGCGCAGGCTGGCCCAGGGGTCGCGCACCAGCGGCTGCCCGCCGCCTTCGAAGCGGACCGCGCCCGGGCTGGATTTCAGTATCGTCTTGGCCGCCCTGAAGCGCGCGAAATCATGCCAGATCAGCATGGCCACGGCCTGCCCCAGATAGGCCGGCGTCGTGCCGGCGCGCAGCAAGAGCTCGCCATCGGCTATCGCGATGCCGTCGCGCTCCAGGTCTTGCGCGGTGACCACACGGTCGGGCTGCAGCCCGGCTTCCAGCATGCCCAGGTCGATCCCGGCATAGACGCCGTCGGCCCGCGTGGCGCGCAGCAGCATGGCATGGGATTGCGTGTCGGGCCATCCGGGCAGGTCGACGGCGCGCATATCGAACCCGAAGGTCTTCTCGCCCGTCACCTTGGCCAGCGCGTCGATGCGATGGCGCATCCTGCCTGCTTCCGCGTCCCATGCCGACAGCGGCGGGGGCTGCCGCACGGGCGCGGCGGCGAACGCCTGGGCGGGCCTGACCAAAGCGACCGCGATTCCGGAGACGACGCCGCTCCACAGGAAGTCGCGCCTGGTGAAACCATTGCTCATATTTTCGGCCTCTGTGCCACGGAGGGAAGAAGCCAATGATTCTGTCAGCCGCGTCCGCGCTCGTCCTGCACGAAAGCGACAAAAAATCGCTAAGACCGGCCAGGCGCGGAATCGGGCCGGGCGAGTTCGGCGAAGTACTTTGCCGGCGGCTTGCCCACGGCCTTGCGGAACATGGAGATGAACGCCGTCACCGACTCATAGCCGAGATGGTCGGCGGCGCGCTGCACCGAGTTGCCGGCGGCAAGCTGGTGCATGGCCACGATCAGGTGCAGCTGCTGGCGCCAGCGGCCGAACGACAGCCCGGTTTCCTGATGGACCAGCCGGGCCAGCGAACGCTCGCTCATGGCCACCTCCCTGCCCCAGGCCGCCAGCGTGCGCCTGTCGGCGGGGTTCTCCGTCAGCATTCTGGCGATCTTCTGCAGGCGCGGATCGGAGGACGTCGGCAGGCGCAAGAGCTCGACCGGCATCTTCACCAGTTCTTCGAGCAACACCACCGCCTTGCGGCCCGTGGGGCTGTCCGGCGGATAGCTGGCGTCGGCCTGCGCCATGTCGAGCATCAGCTCGCGCACCAGCGGCGTAATGGACAGGGTGCAGCATTGCCGCGGCAGACGGGCGGCGTCCGGACGCACGAAGAGATTGCAGATGCGCGCGTTGTCCGTCGCGCGCATGCTGTGCGTCATCTTCCCGGGTATCCACACCGCGCATCCGGGCGGCACCATCCAGATCGAATTCGGCACCTCGCAGGTCACGCCGCCGCGCAAGGCCAGCACCAGTTGCCCGTAGCGATGCCGGTGCACGGGCACCTCGCTCCTGCGCCCGGCAAGCTCCACCTGCCGGCCGATCACGGGCGCGTCGGACGCCTCGAACTCATCGAGCCTGTCGATGTCCAGATCCGCCAAAGTCGTCATGCCATTCACGTTGACCTGATTGAGCGATTTTTTGCCATTTTACGCCGTATACATACTAACGGAGGGCATCCTATCCTGCCTGCTCCGCCCCTACCGCTCATGCCGCCATGCAGCCATATCAACCGCCCACATCGGACAGCGCAACGCAGGCGATGGACGATATCGAGCTCCACGTCCTGCGCCATCTTTGCCAGTGGCGCCAGGCCGGGCAGCGCGCGATGCTGTTGACGGTGGTGCGGACCTGGGGCTCGTCGCCGCGCCCGGTGGGCGCCATGATGGCGCTGCGCGAGGACGGCCGCAGCGCCGGTTCGGTATCCGGCGGCTGCGTCGAGGACGACCTGATCCTGCGCCATGCGCGCGGCGCCGCAGGCATGCCGGTGCAGCCGCCGCAACTGATCCGCTATGGCGTCAGCGCCGACGAAGCGCATCGGTTCGGCCTGCCCTGCGGCGGCACGCTGGAGCTGCTGGCCGAATTCAATCCCGCGCCCGAACCCTTGGCGGAACTGCTTCAACGGCTGCAAGCCGGCGAACTGGTGCGCCGCACGGTCCGCCGCCAGGACGGCGCCGTGCGGCTGGACCGCGCACACGCGCCCGGCACGCTGCGGTTCGACGACGACACGCTGGAATACACGCTGGGACCGGCGTACCGCATGCTGCTGATCGGCGCCGGCGCGCTGGCCGAATACCTGGCCACCATGGCGCGCTTCAATGGGTTCTCGGTCACGGTCTGCGATCCGCGCGCCGAACACCGCGACGGCTGGCGCATGCCCGGCGTGCGCATGGTGACCGACATGCCCGACGACGCCGTGGCCGCCTTCGCCCCCGACCTGCGCAGCTGCATCGTGGCGCTGACCCACGATCCCAAGCTGGACGACATGGCCCTGCTCGAAGCCGTGGACAGCCCGGCCTTCTACGTCGGCGCCATCGGCTCGCGGCGCAACAGCGCGGCGCGCCGGGCCAGAATGAAAACGTATTTCGGCCACACGGACGCCAGCCTGGCCCGGCTCAGGGGTCCGGTCGGCATCCACATCGGCAGCAAGACGCCGGCCGAGATCGCGGTCAGCATCATGGCCGAAATCCTGGCCGTGAAAAACGGCGTGGACCTGCCCGCCGCGCTTTCCATCGCCGCGTCCAAGCCGCGCTGAGCGCCGCGCCCGGCGTCAGGGCTGATCGCGGTCGCCGGCCAGCGCGCCGCGCCATGCCTGCCCGATGATGCGCGCGTAGGCCGCGGGCACGTCGGCCACCGGCAGGGCCTTGGCCAGCCGGGTCACGTCCAGCGCATCGCGCAGCAAGGCGTCCAGCGCGCTTTCCTGGATGCCGAAACTGCGCAGATCGGTCGGGATGCCCAGCCTTCCCACCAGCGCGCGCAGCGCCACCGGCAGCCGGCGCACCGCCGCTTCCTCGTCGGCATCGGCAATGCCGAAGATGCGGGCGGCCTCCAGCAGTTCCGTAAAGCGCTCCTCGCGCAGCGCGTCCAGCACATACGGCAGGATGACCGCGTTGGTGCTGCCGTGGCTTTTGTGGGTCTGCCCCGCGATCGCATAGGCGATGCCGTGGGCCGCGTTCAGCCCCGCGCTGCCGTACGAAAGCGCGGCATAAAGGCTGGCGTACGACATGCCGATGCGCGCCTGCGCATCGGCGCCGTCGGCGTAGGCCCGTTCCAGCCACGCCGCGCACAGGCGCAGCGACTCCCTGGCGAACATCATGGTCAGCGACGAGCGGCCGCTGTAGCCCGGGTCCGCGCTGCCGCCGCGGTCGTACTGCGCGCTATCCAGCGTCACCAGCGACTCGATGGCGTGCGTCAAGGCGTCGATGCCGGCGTCGGCCGTGACCCGCGCCGGACAGGTATAGGTGAATTCGGGATCGACCAGCGCGATCTGCGGCCGCAGCGCGTTGTCCATCACCGCGACCTTGGTGGCGTTGTCCGGGTCCACCAGGATCGCCCCCGGCGTCGCCTCCGAACCGGTGCCCGAGGTGGTCGGCAAGGCGATGAGCGGCAGCGGCCGGCAGCCGGCCAGGTCGCCCAGGAAATCGCGCACCGGCCGGCCTTCGGGCAGGGTCAGGCAGAGCGCCTTGGCCAGGTCGATATTGCTGCCGCCGCCCAAGGCGATGACGTGGTCGGGCCGCGCGCCATCCAGGGCCGCACGCACCTGCCCGGTCGCCCGGTCGCACAGCGTGGTGGTCGGGTCGGGCTCGCCGCCTTCGTACACCGCGAGGCGCACGCCGCGCGCGCCGGCGGCCTCGACCAGCTCGCGCACCCAGGGCGTCTGCCTGGCGAAGAAGGCGTCCGTCACCACCACGCCCTGCCGATGGCCCAGGCGTTCCAGCAATGCCGGCAACTGGCGGCGGGCGCCGCAGCCGACGATCAGGCGGCCGGGCGCGCAGAAATGGATCAGGTCTTCAGTTCTCATGGGTGGACTCCGAAACGGCGGGAAAAATCCCATCCTGAAGAAAGCGGCGGATCTGCCGCGCCACGTCCGCCGTGTTCTCGGTGAGCACGGAATGGCCGGCGCCGGCAATGACGTATTGCGACGCCCGCGGCAGCCCCTCGGCCAGCCATAGGCCGTGGCTCAGCGGCGAGTCCGTGTCGTCGCTGCCGTGGATGACGAGCGCGGGTTCGGCGATCGCCGCCAGCGATGCGCGGTGGTCCAGGCCGCGGATGGCCTGCCAGGTGGCGGCGACGGCGACATGGTCGGCCGCCACGCGCATGCCCAGGCGCTGCTGGCGCTGCGCCACCTCGCGCAACAGCGCATCGCCCTCTTGCCTGAACCAGCGCGCCTGCGCCAGGCACGGCGTGCCCGACACCAGCACCAGTCCGGCCGGACGCGCGGCGTTGCTGCGGCGCAGGGCTTCCAGGATGACCGAAACGCCCATGCTCCAGCCGGCCAGCACGTAGGGGCGGCCGCCGCAGTGCGCGCGCACCGCGTCGTCCAGATCGTCGGCGTAGCGTTCCAGCGCATAACCGCCGGCCGCGGTCGGCCGGGGCGCGGCGCCGCGTCCGCGCAGATTGGGCAGCACCCAGGTCGCGGCGTCGGCCAGCGCCTCGGCCACCGGCGACCAGGCGGCGCGCGTGCCCTGGATGCCGTGGACCGCCACCACCCGAAGCGGCCCGCTACCCTTGATTTCAATGTCCATGTTGACGTCCGTCAAAGGAAAGCAACGGGCAGATGATGGAAAAGACAATACACGGCTTATATATCTCCAGAGGATGACTGGTGTTTTGCTATTCTTGCGCTGTCGAACGAGTAAGGAGAGAGGGATTGGCACGAGCCGCAAGCCCCGGCGCCGCCGGCGCCAAGCGCAAGTCCAGCGCGCCGTTGCCCGCAGTCGCCCCGATGCAGGCCAAGTCCAAGCTGAACGATGTGGCGTATCAGCTTCTGGAGGAGGCCATCGTGACGCTGAAGATTCCTCCCGGCACGCTGGTGTCCGAGCAGCGCCTGAGCGAAATGACCGGCGTCGGACGCACGCCGCTGCGCGAGGCCGTCCAGCGCCTGGCGCGCGAACACCTGATCGTGGTGATGCCGCAGCGCGGCCTGCAGATCCCCACCATAGACATCGGCAGGCAGCTGCGGCTGCTGGAAACCCGGCGCGAGATCGAGCGGCTGGTGTGCCGCAGCGCGGCCAAACGCGCCACGGCCAGCGAACGCAAGCGCTTCCAGCGGCTGGCCGACGAATTCAGCGCGGCCTCGGCCAAGAACAACGACGTCGCCTTCATGCGTTCGGACCGCGAATTCAACGAACTGTGCCTGACCGTCGCGCGCAACGAATTCACCGAAAGCGCCATGCGTGCGCTGCACGGCCTGTCGCGCCGGTTCTGGTACCTGCACTACAAGCAGGCGGCCGACCTGCCCGAAATGGCGCGCCTGCATGCGGCGGTCGCGTCGGCGATCGCGCAGGGCGACGTGGCCGGCGCCGGCGAGGCGCTGGACCGGCTGGTCGACAACGTCGAAGCCTTCGCCCGGGCCACGGTGGCGCTCGACCGGCTTTGAACCGGCCCCTGCCCGCCGCCGCACCCTAGCGCCCCTGCAGGATGGCGGCCTCTTCGTCCGACAGCTGCGGGCCGTCGAGCGTGACGCGCGAGTGGTCGTTGCGAAAGCGCGCGATTACCGGCCGCAGCTCCTCTTTCACGTGCTTCTCGCTATAGCCGTTGAACAGGTGCCCGGCCAGCCCCCGGCGCAGGTCCGACGTGCCCATGAACCAGTCGGCGATGGGAAACGTCAGGTTCATGTTGTACTTCATCATGATCCCCATATTGTGGTGCGCGGTGTGATGGCGCCGGATCGTATTGATGAAAGGCATGTTGCGCACGAACCAGTTGTCGTGCACGTGGCAGCAATAGTGGAAGGTCTCGTAGATCAGGTACTGCCCCACCATCGTCAGGAACAGGATGTAGCCCGCGTTCGGATTGAACACCAGCGAAGCGATGTAACCCAGCGCCGTGCCGGCCACGCCCAGCGTGGCGAGCACCCGCCACGGAAAGAACACGATCCGGAACTCCCGCGTGCTGTCGATGGTGGGCTCCAGGTCCGTGAAGTACTGGTGATGCTGGCGCGTATGCCGTTCATAGATGGCGCGCAGCGCGAACACGTCGATGCGCCGGTGCATCACGTAGCGGTGCAGGAACCACTCCACGAAATTGCCCGCCAGAAACACCGGCACGACCAGCAGCCACTCCCAGGTCGCGCCCTGGATCTGGGTCAGGCAGTACCAGATCGCCGCCGCGCCCACGGCGTACATCACGCCGATGTGCAACAGGCCGTTGTACAGCGGACTGATGTCCGCCTTGTACTCCTCGCGGAACTTGCGTTGTCGTTCGGTCATCATGGCCAGCCTCCTTACGCCGATAACGTACACAACTAATATATTAGTTTGCACAGGCTAGCGCGCGCCCCGGTACAAACCCCTATCGGATATTTTTTGAATCCAACTAATATATTAGTTGAGTACAAAAATCGCAGGACCACAACGGGAGACTAGCTATGGATATGTCCATTAGCGCGGTAGCAGCACGCACCAGTGTCGCCGCTCGTCTAGAGCGCCTGCCGATCACCGGCTATCAGCGAGGCTTGTTCGCCATCATCGCGACCGCCTGGTTCTTCGATTCCATGGACCTCGGAATCATGACCTTCGTGCTCGGTTCCATCAAAGCCGAATTCGGCCTGACGGCCATGCAGACCGGCCTGCTGGCCAGCTCCAGCTTCCTCGGCATGTTTCTCGGCGCGGCCACCGCCGGCCTGCTGGCCGACCGTTTCGGCCGCAAGCCCGTGTTCCAGGTCAGCATGGTGTTCTGGGGCATGGGCAGCCTGCTTTGCGGCTTCGCCCAGGACGTCGACTCGCTGATGATCTACCGCGTGCTGCTGGGCTTCGGCATGGGCATGGAGTTTCCCATCGGCCTGTCCATGGTGTCCGAGATCGTGCCCGCCAAAAGCCGCGGCCGCTACGTCGCCATCCTCGAAGGCTTCTGGCCCATCGGCTTTATCGCCGCCGGCATCGTGGCGTACTTCTGTCTGCCGCTGATAGGCTGGCGCGGCATCTTCATCCTGCTGGCCATCCCCGCCCTCTTCGTCTTCTACGTGCGCCGCTACGTGCCCGAATCCCCGCGCTGGCTGGAAGACGCCGGGCGCACCGACGAGGCCGACGCCGTCACCGGCCGCTTCGAACATTCCGTGATGCGCTCGGGCCGCCTGAGCGAATTGCCGCCCGTCACCGACCTCACCGCCCAGGCCCGCCCCAGCCGCCGCGCGCTCTATGCCGAACTGTGGCACGGCATCTACGCCAAACGCACGGCCATGCTGTGGATACTGTGGTTCTTCGCCCTGCTCGGCTACTACGGCCTGACCACCTGGCTGGGCGCGCTGCTGCAGCAGGCCGGCTACGAAGCCACCAAGTCGGTGCTGTACACCGTGTACATCTCGCTGGCCGGCATCCCCGGATTCATCTTCGCCGCCTGGCTGCTGGAAGCCTGGGGCCGCAAGCCCGCCTGCGTGCTGACCCTGCTCGGCAGCGCCGTGTCCGCCTACCTCTACGGACAGGCCGCGGCCATGCAGGCGCCCCTGCCCTACCTGATCGGAGCCGGCCTGTGCATGCAGTTCTTCCTTTTCGGCATGTGGTCGGTGCTATACGCCTACACGCCGGAGCTCTACCCCACGCGCTCGCGCGCCACCGGCGCCGGCTTCGCCTCGTCCATCGGCCGCGTCGGCTCGCTGGTCGGCCCTTACGTGGTCGGCGTGCTGCTGCCCCTTACCGGCCAGGCCGGCATCTTCGCGCTGGGCGCGGCGTCCTTCGTCATCGCGGGACTGGTCGTAATCGTGCTGGGCGCGGAAACCAAAGGGCGGTCGCTGGAGGAGCTGTCGCATTGAGGGTGTCGAGAATATCGGATTGCGCAGTAGTGGAGAGCCGATATCCAGCCATCGAGCTGCCCGCCTGTGGTCAACACGCCGCGCGCGCGCCTAACTGCCCGATGAAATCTTCAAGCTGGTCATCATCCACGTCGCGGTAGCGCCCCTGCGCAATGTCCTTCCAGCCGCGATTTGCCGCCTGTTGCAAGGCTTTGAGCTTGGCGGCCTCGATACGCTCACGTTCCTCGACCAGACGCAGCCCTTCACGCAGCACCTCACTGGCGTTTTGATAGCGTCCGGACAGCACGAGCTTTTCGACGAAATCGTGCTGATATTCGCTAAGTACTACGTTGCGAGTTGGCATGTGCCGGCTCCGGAAAACGGAAGGATGGCGGTCAGGTGAATATAACAATACTGGCATATATGCCAATTCCGGTGCCGTGTGACGGCGGGAAGTACTATTTCAACACCCGCCCCAACCTGCCGCCGGCCATGGCAGCACCGCCGGCCAACGGCCCGCATTCGGAGAATTCCGATCATGCCGAACCGCCATGCCGTCCGGATTGCGCTGGCCCTGCCGCTGCTCGCGCTGGCCGGTTTCGGCGCCTGGATACTCAGCCTGCCGTCCCAGCCCGGACGCGCCGAACCGCCGCCCATCGCGGCCGATGAAACCAAGGCCATGCTGGCCTCGCTCGCGCCGCCCAAACGGCAGCGCCCGCTGGTGGCGGTGGTGGGCCTGAACGACGCCACCGAGACCACCGACTATCTGATGCCTGCCGGCATATTGCGCCGCGCCAACATCGCCGACGTGGAAATGCTGGCGGGCGCGCCCGGCCCGGTAAAGCTGTATCCCGCGCTCGCGGTACAGCCCGACGCCACCCTCGCCGGGTTCGACGCGCGCCATCCGGCCGGGGCCGACTACGTCATCGTGCCCGCCATGAGCCGCGACGACGACCCCGCCATCCTGGCCTGGCTGCTTGCACAGTCCCGCAAGGGCGCGACCATACTCGGCGTGTGCGCCGGGGCCAAGGTCGTGGCCGCCGCCGGCCTGCTGGACGGCAAGCGCGGCACCACCCATTGGTATTACCTGAACGACCTGCTGCGCGCGCATCCGTCGATCTCCTACGTCGCGGACCGGCGCGTCGTGACGGACCGGGGCGTGGCGACCAGCACCGGAATCTCCGCCTCCATGCCCATGATGCTCATGCTGATCGAGGCCATCGCCGGGCGGCAAAAGGCCGAGGCCGTGGCCGGCGACCTCGGCCTGCCCGCCTGGGACGCTCGCCACGCCAGCCGCAACTATGCGCTGACCCGGCCCTTCGTCACGACGGTGCTGGGCAACTCGCTGGCGTTCTGGAACCGCGAACGGATCGGCGTGGCGCTTGCGCCCGGCATGGACGAAGTCTCGCTCGCGCTGGTGGCCGACGCCTGGTCGCGCACCTACCGTTCCAGAGCCGCGTCGTACGCGGATTCGCCGCAACCGGTACAGACCCGCAACGGCATACGCATCGTTCCCGACGCGGCCGCGGCCGACTGGCCGGCGCACGCGCGCATCGCCACCGCGACCGAGCAGCGGCCGGCCCAGGCGCTGGACCGGACCCTGCAGGCCATCGCCGGCCGCTACGGCGCGTCCACCGCCGACATGGTCGCCGTGCAACTGGAATACCCGTGGCAAGAAGCGCATGGCCGTTTTTCCGCAGCGCTGCCGCGGTAATTGTGTCAAAACCTGGCGCAGCCGCGCCGTCCGGCCATTGATGACACGCCTGGAAACATCCGGGCTGGCCGGTTTGGAAACACCCGCCTACGATCGGTGACTCGACTCGCGCCGCCCTGGAGCTCCGATGCGCGTATTGCAGTCGCTCAAGTCCCGTATCGCAGCCGCGCTGGCCGGCATCGGCACGCTCGTGGCCGCGGCCAGCGTGGCGCTCTATGGCGCGTACGGCAAGATCAGCCGCGGCGCCGAGCCGATGTTCGCCGCCGGCACGGCCATCCAGACCGGCCAATGGCGGGTGGTGCCGCAACGCGCCTGGACCGCGTCGGGCAAGGCCTACGGCGTGCCGGTAAAGCCCGGCGCCACGGCGCTGGTGCTGGAAGCCGAACTGACCAACCGCACGGCGGAATCCAGCGCCGACTATCTCGGCGTGTTCCGCTGGAACGAGGCCGCCGGCAAGCCGTATGTGGTGGGCCTGCGCGACTCGCTGCAAATGCCCTACCTGCAGCCCGGCCTGCCCGAACGCGTCGCCTTCATCTGGACGCTGCCGCCCTCCGCCGCCGCGCCCGCGCAGGCCGCCTTCGCGGTGGCGAGCAAGACCTACAAGCCCATCGACAACCTGTACGGCGCGCCCGGCTGGTTCAATCCCGCCGTCGTGGGCCGGGTCGAGCTGCCCGTGGCGCAAGACGGCGCGAAGGCGGTGCAATGAGCGCGCGCCTGGGCTCGCTGCTGCTGATTCTCGCCTCGGCGCTGGCGTTGTACGGCATGCAGCGCAGCACGCCGCGCTACATGGACCTGACCGGTCCCATCGTCGAACGCGGCGTCATGGGCGTGGCGGTCGACACCCGCCTGTTCCAGGCCACGGTCGAGCGCGTGCAGTTTGCGCGGCAACTGGCCTATCGGCGCCTGGGCGCGGAGCAGGTCCGCGACACCGGCGGGGTGTGGGCCATCGTGTGGCTGCGCCTGGCCGCCGCCGACACCTCGGCCACCATGGCCGAAGCCGCGTGGCTCGGGCCCGACGGCCTGGCCTACCGCCACACCGACCGCCTGTCGCTTGCGCGCGGCGTGCCGCCCTACGCGCTGGACCCGGGCCTGCCGCGCAGCGTGCGGCTGGTGTTCGAAATCCGTCCCGACCAGGCGCGCGGCGCCGCCCTGCTGCTGTCCTCGCGCTACGGGCCGCGCCTGGATTCGCAGGCGCGCATCGCGCTGGACGACGTACCCGTCGACGCCGATGGCCGGCCCCAAGCCATCGCCCGATACGATCTGGACCAGGAGAGCCCCCCTTGAACGACGCCCAGCCCGCCGAGCGCCGCTGGCGCCGGCGCAGCCTCTGGCTCCTGCCTCCGTTGCTGCTGCTGACGCTCTTCTGGGGCGGACGCGAAAACGCGGCGCGTTGGCTTCAGGGACGCGAACTGCGGCCGCACGACGTGGCGGCAGGCGCCACGGCGCCGCTGGGCGGCGCCCGTTGGAGCCTGCAGGAATTCGGCGTCATGGAGCCGCCGGCCAACAAAGGCTGGCTGCCCGGCTCGCGCGCGGCGCTGGCCGCCTTCTCGGTGCACGTGGAAGCCTCCGACCTGCCCACGCGCTGGCGCGGCTGCCGCATCGCGCTGCACGACGCGCGCGGACGCACCTGGCTGCCCGCCATCGAGCCGGCGCTGCGCGTGCCGCCGGCCGCGGCGCGCGGCTGCGTGGCCGCCGCGCATCGCGGCATCGCGCCCGGCTCGCGCGTCGTCATCATCGAAGCCTTCATGGTGCCGGCCGACGCCGAGCCGCCCTGGTCGCTGTCCGTCTCCATGGACAGCGACCGGCCGGCCTACCTGCGCTTCACGCCGCCCGCGCCCGGCTGATCAGGCGGCCGCGGCCGCCGCGCGGCGCGACTGCCATGGCGCGAACGCGCTCTCCAGCACGGCCGCCAGAAAGCAGATGCGCAAAGGCTCGATCAGCAGGCCGGTGGACGAATCCCGGAACGGGCTGCCGAACAACAGCGACACCGCCTGCGCCAGCACCTGCCAGGTGTCCAGGTCATGCGGCCCGATCAGGCGCGCCGCGCCATACCACAGCCACGCCGCGCCCCAGTCGATCAGCCGATACCCCATGATCAGCGTCACCAGCAGCAGCGTGCCGCTATGGAAGGCCAGCCGCACGCCATTGGCCAGCGGCAGATAGCGCTTGCGATAGCCCGCCACGAAATGCTCGACGAAATCCCGCAGGAAACGCGGCATCGAACGGTAGCGCTCGCCCAGGCGCTGCAGACGGTCATAGCGCCGCAACTCCGCGTCCTCGCGCACGTCGTAGCCATAGACCAGGGCCGCCATCACCAGCCACACGACCGGCAGCAGCGCATAGAAGAACAGGCGCGCCAGCGCCGCCCCCAGGGTCGGGCCCTGCGCCTCCACCGGCGTCATGCCCGCGGCCCAAGCGTCCGACAGCGGCGTCAGCGCGTTCAGAAAAGACTGCAGCAGCGCGTCCAGCCCGCGCTTGTCGATCAGCCATTGCCAGGCCTGGTCCTTCCAGCGGCT
Source organism: Achromobacter sp. MUI-25009338 (assembly GCF_057359325.1). Lineage (NCBI taxonomy): Bacteria > Pseudomonadati > Pseudomonadota > Betaproteobacteria > Burkholderiales > Alcaligenaceae > Achromobacter > Achromobacter sp. MUI-25009338. The sequence continues at coordinate 2,492,730 of NZ_CM170627.1, read as the reverse complement.
GATCACGTACAGGCCGATAAGAATCCAGTTGGTCTCGCACAGCACCACCAGCCACTGCCAGCCGCTGCGCCCCGTGCGGTCGCGCGCCGCCACCGCCGCCTTGCGCACCAGCCACGAGATCGCCACCGACACCAGCAGCCAGCGCGAATCCAGCGCGTCCAGCACCTGCCCGTGCTCGCCCAACGGGTCCAGGCCCAAGGCCAGCCGCGAATACTGCCGCACCGTATCGCCCAGGAATCCCCAGGCCGCGTAATACGCGAAAAACGGCAGCAAGGCCACGGTCAGCACCTGCCCCAGCCGCCCCTGCCCGCCGCCATCCGCCGCCGCGCCGGCGCGCGCCGCTTCCTGCGCGCCGCGCAAGGCCGGCAGGCCCGGAAGCAGCACCAGGAACATGGCCACCGTCGTCACCAGCTGCGCCAGCGCCACCAGCGTCAGCACCGCCAGGCCGGACAGATGGTGGGCGAAACCGGTATGCACCGCCGCCCACAGCAGCACATCGTGGGCCAGCGAGCCGGCCAGCACCAGGGCCATCAATTGCGGCCAGAACCGCAGCCACAGCCTGCCGGTAAGCGCCCACGGCGCAAGCACCGCCTCGAGCATTTCGCCACCCTGTCGTCGCGCGGATCAGTAGCGGTCGATCATAAGACTGCGCCGGCGGGCGACTTGTTACCGCTTGCCACGATTGCGCACAGCGTGTCAGCGCCGCGGCCCCGCCCCGGCCGGCAATACTGGAACGGATGTTCCAGATAATGTACGATCCACCAACCCCGGACACCGGATCGCCATGCTGGACACCCTGCTCTCCACCGTCCCCCTGGACGCGCTCGCCGTAAGAATGCTGGCCACGGCCTTCGTCGTCATGGCGGTTTCATGGGCCGTGGGCGCCTTCGGCCCGCTCATCGGCGGCGCCCTGGCCGGCCTGCCCATCATCCTCGGGCCCGGCTTCTACTTCCTGGCCGCGCAAGCCCCCGCCGCCTTCGTCGCGCAGACCGCCGCCTACGCGCTGCTGTCGCTGTGCGCCACGCAATGCTTTCTGCTGTGCTACATCGCCGTCGCCGCCAGGACGCCGCCCTGGACCAGCCTGGGCTGCGCCGTCGGCGCCTGGCTGCTGGCCGCGCTGGCGCTGCGCCAGCTCCCCGCGCAACCCGTGGCCGGCGCCCTGCTTTTCATCGCGGTCACCGCGCTATGCCTGCGCATCGGCCGCCGCTTCCTGCTGCCGCGCGGCCCCGCCAAAGGCAAGGCCGGCTTCGGCCTGCTCGCCCTGCGCGGCCTGCTGGCCGGCACGCTGGTGGCCGCCGTCACCACCGCCAGCCAATGGCTGGGCGCCACCGGCGCCGGCCTGCTGCTGGCGTTTCCCATCGGCTACAGCGTGGTCGCCATCACCCTGCACCAGAAACTCGGCACCGCCAGCCTGATCGCCACGCTCTACTCCGCGCTGCTCGGCACCGTCAGCCTGGCCGCCTTCTGCGCGGCGCTCGCGCTCGCCGCCCCGCACTGGACGCCGAACGCGGCGCTGGCCTGGGCGCTGGCGGCTTCGATGACGTTCACGCTGGCGTTGGTGATCCGGCGGCGGCTGGCGATGGCGCGCTGACGCCATCCCGGTCGGCCCGGGCCACCTGTGCCTTGCCGACGTTGCCGGCCGAGTCCAGTCCCAGCAGCACCAGATTCCGCTCATAGTCCTGTGCAAGCAGGCGTAGGACGTCCTGCACGCCTTCGCGCCCGCCGCAAGCCAGTCCATAGAGCGCCGGCCTGCCCACGAACACGGCGTGCGCGCCCAGGACCTGGGCACGCACGATGTCGGCCCCGCTGCGCACGCCGCTGTCCAGGAACACCGGAATGCGGCCGCCGACGCGCTCCGCGATCGCGGGCAAGGCGGCAATCGCGGAGGGCGCCGCGTCCAACTGCCGGCCCCCGTGATTGGACACGATGACACCGTCCACGCCATGCCGGACCGCCAGGGCGGCGTCCTCCGCATGCAGCACGCCCTTGAGCACCAGCGGCCCGTCCCAGAGCCCGCGCAGCCAACGCAGGCTCTCCCATACCAGCGACCGGTCCATGCTTCTGGCCAGCAGCGAAGCCTGGACCTCGGCCGGCAAGGCGTCTGCGGGATGCTCGGCCAGGTTCACGAACCGCGGCGCGCCGCCCTTGAGCATCCGCAACGCCCAGCCTGGGCGCCGCGCCACATCCCATGCCAGCCTGGGCGTTATCCGGAACGGGATCTTGAAACCGTTGCGCGCATCGCGCCAGCGGTGGCCGCCGACCGGCACGTCCGCCGTCAGCACCAGCACGCGATAACCGGCGCCGCGCGCGCGCCGCAGCAACTGCTCGGCCAACCCGCGGTCCCGCATCACATACAACTGCAGCCATTGCTCGCCGCCGCGGGCCTGCGCCCGCACTTCTTCGGCGCGCTGGTTCGACGCGGTCGACAACACGAACGGCACGCCGCTGTCCGCGGCGGCGGCCGCCAGCATCGCGTCGCCCCCCGGGCGCACGATGCCGTTCAGGCCCGTCGGGGCCAGCGCGAACGGCGCGCGCCAGGACGAGCCGAACACCTCCACCGAAGTATCGACCTGGGCGACGTCCCGCAGCACGCGCGGCGTCAGCCTGATCCGCTCGAAGTCGGCCCGGTTGGCGCGCAGGCAGGTTTCGTATTCCGCGCCGCCATCGATGAACTCGTACACGAACCTGGGCAGCGATCTGCGGGCCGCGCGCCGGTAATCGTCTATCGTGATCAGCACTCGGCACCTACTGCAGCGTAATGCCGCGCTCGCGGATGATCTTGCCCCAGCGCTCGTTCTCCCGCGCCACGAAGCTCGCCATCTCGCCAGGCGAACTGAACCAGGGCTCGACCGCGATGCTGGCGAAAAAATTCTTCACCGGCTGCGACGCCAGCGCCGCGCCCAGCGCGCGGTTCAGCGCCTCGACCGTGGCGCCAGAGGTGCCCGCGGGCACCAACATCCCCTGCCAGGCAAAGGCCTCGAAGCCCGCCAGCCCTTGCTCGTCCAGCGTCGGAATGTCGGGAAAATTCTGCATGCGCCGCGGGCTGGCCACGCCCAACACCTTGAGCCGCCCCGACTTCATCTGCGGCACCACGGTGGAGGCGTCCATCAGCGCGAACGACACCGCGCCCGCCATCAGATCGGTCACCGCCGGCGCACCGCCGCGATAGGCCACGTGCGTCATCTTCAGCCCGGTGCGCTCGCGAAAAAGCTCGGCCGCCAGATGCTGGGCCGACCCCACACCCGAGCTCGCGAAATTGGCGCTGTCGGGATGGCTCTCGGCCCAGCGCAGGAACTCGGCCAGATTGTTCGCGGGCACCTCGCTCGATACCACCAGCAATATCGGATAGCGCGCATACAGCCCCGCCGGCGCGAAATCCTTCGCGCTGTCATAAGGCAGGCTGGCGAACAGGTGCGGATTGGCCGCCAGCGTCGTGAAATCGCCCGTAAAAACCATATTGCCCTGCGCCTTGGCATTGGCCACATACGCGGCCGCGATATTGGTGGCCCCGCCTGGCCTGTTGCTGACGAAAAAGCCGCGGCCCATCTGCGCGCTCATACTCTCGGCGAGCTTGCGCGCAATCACGTCCGAACCGCCGCCCACCGGAAAGGGATGCACCCATTCCACCGACCTGTCGCCGCCCTGCGCCAGACAGGCGGCGGCGCCGCCGCTGGACGCCAGGGCCAGCAGGGTTTTCAAGAATAGGCGCTTGCGCATGTCGCTTCTCTCCCGGAGTCGTGGCAATTCGATGGCGAGAGTGTGAGCCCCGGCGACATTCCTGAGAATTGTTATTTCCAGCTGAAGTCATTACATTCCGGTATGGCCTACAACCTGCACGAACTGCGCGCGTTCCTCGCCGTCATCGAACACGGCTCCCTAGGCAAGGCCGCCGAAAGACTCGCCCTTACCCAGCCCGCGCTCAGTAGGATCGTGAAGCGGCTGGAAGAATCGGTCGGCGAGGCCCTGTTCGAACGCCACACCGGCGGCATGCGCCTGACCGCCTACGGCAAGGCCCTGGCCCCGCATGCGCAACTGCTTTGCCGCGAGGAAAAAATCGCGCGCGACGAAATCAACCGCATGCGCGGCCTGGCCGTGGGCGCCCTGCGCCTGGGCGTCACCGCCGGCGCCTCCGCGCTGTTCATCCCCAGGGCGCTGGGCGCCTTCCTGGAAAAATGGCCCGGCATCGCCGTCGACGTGGTCGAAGGCATCTGGGACGAACTGGCCACGAGCCTGGAGAACTACCGCGTCGATCTCGTGATCGCCCCGGAGGCGCCCCAGACCGCCCGCATCGCCGCCGCCAGGGACTGCGCCTGGCACGAGACCATGAACGTGATCGTCGGCGCCGGCCACCCTTTGCGCGCCGAGCCGCCCGTCGCCATGCAGGCCCTGCTTGCCGAACGCTGGTGCTTCGTTCCCGAACACACCGAACCCCGCAACCGCCTGGTCTCGCTCTTCAGGAAAAAAGGCCTCGCCGCGCCGCCCATCGCGGTATCCAGCCCCTCGATTCCGCTGCTCAAAAGCCTGGTCGCGCACTCCGGCTTCGTCAGCTGGCTCACCCGCCCCATGTACGCGGCGGAACTGAAGGCCGGCCTGATCCGCGAACTGCACGTCGAAGGCCTGGATCACGAACGCCGGTTCGCGGCGTATCACCGGCGCGAAGGCATACTCCCCGCGCCGGCCCTGCGGTTCCTGGAGGAAATCCGCAGGCAGACCGCTTAGCCCTGGTCGCCCAGCGCCCGCGCGGCCTGGAGGATCGACCCCAGTTGAATGGCGGTGAGCAGCGTATGTGATCGCGCAGACATGGCGAATACCCGAAGTAAGTTGTAAACCAACTATTCTTGCTGCGACCGCTACACATCGCCCGACAGCCGCCCGCGCTGAAAATCCATGACCGATACGCTCCAACACCTCAGCCAGCAGCAACGCGAATTCGCAAACGAACGCGACTGGGAGCAGTTCCATTCGCCCAAGAATCTGGCTTCCGCCCTGATCGTCGAAGCGGGAGAACTACTGGAACATTTCCAGTGGATGACCGAAGAACAAAGCCGGGCGCTCTCTCCCGAGAAGCGGGAAGCCGTCGGCTACGAAATCGCCGATGTGCTGCTTTATCTCGTCCAGCTGAGCAACGTGCTGGGCATCGACCCCGTGAAAGCCGCGCAGGCCAAAATCCGCATCAACGCGCAGAAGTATCCGGTCAGCCGCGCCAAAGGCAGCAGCAGGAAATACGATCAGATATGAGCTGCGGGAACGGGTGCGCGTGACAGACGGCGCAAATGAGAAAAGGCGCCGAAGCGCCTTTTCTCTTGCCTTCCTACATTGAGGGCAGGATCATTCCCACTCAATCGTCGCAGGCGGCTTGCTCGACACGTCGTACACCACCCGATTGATCCCGCGCACTTCATTGATGATCCGCGACGACACACGCGCCAGTAGCGGATGCGGCAGCGGCGCCCAGTCGGCGGTCATGAAGTCGAACGTCTGCACCGCGCGCAGCGCGACGACGTATTCGTAGGTGCGGCCGTCGCCCATCACGCCCACGGACTTGACCGGCAGGAACACGGCAAACGCCTGCGAGGTCAGTTCGTACCAGGTCAGGCCGCTGGCCTCGTCCTTGGTGTTGCGCAGTTCTTCGATGAAGATGGCGTCGGCGCGGCGCAGCAGCTCGGCGTATTCGTGCTTGACTTCGCCCAGGATGCGCACGCCCAGGCCGGGACCGGGGAACGGGTGGCGATAGACCATTTGCGGCGGCAGGCCGAGCGCCACGCCGAGTTCGCGGACTTCGTCCTTGAACAGTTCGCGCAGGGGTTCCAGCAGCTGCAGGTTGAGCGTGTCCGGCAGGCCGCCGACGTTGTGGTGCGACTTGATGGAGGTGGCCTTGCCGGTCTTGGCGCCGGCCGATTCGATCACGTCGGGGTAGATGGTGCCCTGGGCCAGCCACTTGGCGCTTTTCTGCTTGCCGGCCTGTTCCTGGAACACTTCGACGAATTCGCGGCCGATGATCTTGCGCTTGGCTTCGGGGTCGGCCACGCCGGCGAGCTTGCCCATGAACTGGGCGGTCGCGTCGATGTGGATGATGTTGACGCCCATGTTCTCGGCGAAGGTCTGCATGACCTGCTTGCCTTCGTCCAGGCGCAGCAGGCCGTGGTCGACGAAGACGCAGGTGAGCTGGTCGCCGATGGCCTTGTGGATCAGCGCGGCCGCGACGGAGGAGTCCACGCCGCCGGACAGGCCGAGGATGACTTCGTCGTCGCCGACCTGTTCGCGGATGCGCGCGACGGCTTCGGCCACGTAGTCGGGCATGTTCCAGTCGCCTTCGCAGCCGCAGATCTCGTTGACGAAGCGGGCCAGCATGGCCTTGCCCTGCACGGTATGCGTGACTTCGGGGTGGAACTGCACGGCGTAGAACTTGCGGTCTTCGTCGGCCATGCCGGCGATCGGGCAGGACGGCGTGGAAGCCATGAGCTTGAAGCCCGGCGGCAGTTCGGTGACCTTGTCGCCGTGGCTCATCCAGACCTTCAACATGCCGTGGCCTTCGGGCGTGGTGAAGTCTTCCAGGCCTTCCAGCAGCTTGGTGTGGCCGTGGGCGCGGACTTCGGCGTAGCCGAATTCGCGGTGGTCGGAGAAGCTGACCACGCCGCCCAGCTGCTGGGCCATGGACTGCATGCCGTAGCAGATGCCCAGCACCGGCACGCCCAGTTCGAACACGGCGTGCGGCACGCGCATGGAGCCTTCTTCGTAGGCCGAGGCGTGGCTGCCGGACAGGATGATGCCCTTGAGGCCTTGCGCCATCTGTTCGCGCACGAAGGCGTCGTCGACGTCGCCCGGATGCACTTCGGAATACACGCCGGCCTCGCGCACGCGGCGGGCGATCAGTTGGGTGACTTGCGAACCGTAGTCGAGAATGAGGATGCGCTGGTGCATGGAGACTCTACCGGTAATGAATGGAACCGCAGTAAATAAAACCGCACCGGCAGAACCGCGGGTTCATTGCGGTTCTGCCGGTGCGTGATGCATGACATTGTAGTTGACTGTACGGATCAGTCGGCGCGGTAGTTGGGCGCTTCCTTGGTGATCTGTACGTCGTGCACGTGCGACTCGCGCACGCCGGCGGAGGTGATTTCCACGAATTCGGCCTTGGTGCGCATGTCGTCGATGGTGGCGGCGCCGCAATAGCCCATCGAGGCGCGGATGCCGCCGACCAGCTGGTAAATGATGGCCAGCACGCTGCCCTTGTAGGGAACACGGCCTTCGATGCCTTCGGGAACCAGCTTGTCCGCGTTGTTGGCGGGGTCCTGGAAGTACCGGTCGGCCGAGCCGTCGGTCATGGCGCCCAGGCTGCCCATGCCGCGGTACGACTTGTACGAGCGGCCCTGGAACAGCACGACTTCGCCCGGCGACTCTTCGGTGCCGGCGAACATGCCGCCCATCATGCAGGAGAACGCGCCGGCGGCCAGGGCCTTGGCGACGTCGCCCGAGTAGCGGATGCCGCCGTCGGCGATCAGCGGCACGCCCGTGCCTTCCAGCGCCTTGGCGACTTCGGAGATGGCATGGATCTGCGGCACGCCCACGCCGGCGACGATGCGGGTGGTGCAGATCGAGCCGGGGCCGATGCCGACCTTGACGCCGTCGGCGCCGTACTCGACCAGCGCGCGCGCAGCGGCGGCGGTGGCGATGTTGCCGCCGATGACTTCGACCTTGGGATAGTTCTGCTTGACCCAGCGCACGCCTTCGAGCACGCCCTTGGAGTGGCCGTGGGCGGTGTCGACGATCAGGACGTCGACGCCGGCGGCGACCAGCTTCTCAACGCGCTCTTCGGTGCCGGCGCCCACGCCCACCGCCGCGCCCACGCGCAGCTGGCCCTGGGCGTCCTTGCTGGCCATCGGGTGTTCGGTGTTCTTGACGATGTCCTTGACCGTGGCAAGACCGCGCAACTCGAAGCCGTCGTTGACGATCAGCACGCGCTCCAGGCGATGCTTGTGCATCAGGGCCTGGGCCTCTTCCAGCGTGGCGCCTTCCTTCATGGTGACCAGGCGTTCCTGCGGCGTCATGATGTTGCGCAGGGGCTGGTCCAGGTTCTCTTCGAAGCGCAGGTCGCGGTTGGTGACGATGCCGACCAGCTTGCGTCCCTCGACCACCGGCAGGCCCGAGATGCCGTGCTGGCGCTGCAACGCAATCGCGTCGCGCACTTTCATCTGGGGGGTGACGGTGACCGGATCGATCACGATGCCGAATTCGTGGCGCTTGACGCGGGCCACTTCACGGGCCTGGGCGTCGGCGGACAGATTCTTGTGGATGATCCCGATTCCGCCCTCTTGCGCCATGGCGATGGCCAGACGCGATTCGGTGACGGTGTCCATGGCGGCGGACACGAGGGGGATATTGAGATTGATGTTGCGGGTCAGGCGCGTGGCCAGGGAGGTGTCGCGCGGCAACACCTCGGAATACGCAGGCACCAGCAACACATCGTCGAAGGTGAGCGCTTTTTGAACGAGACGCATGGGTAACTCCGGGCGCAAAGCAAGATTATACGCCGTCCAGGTGTTTTGCCTAGGTATTCACCCTAGGTCCGCAAAGATTATTTCAGTGTTTTTACCCGGATCAATTGACTTTCATTTTTACCCGGATCATAATCCGACCATCAATTTTACCCGGACGAAACAATGACTACTTTGTCTGCACACACCGCATTCTCGGGCTATCGCCTCCTTGCCGCCGGCGCGCTGGCCGACGTGGCCCTGGCCGTAAAACGCGCGATGGCCGCCGGCGGCGCCGCCATCCTGGTCTACGAGGACCGGTCCGGCCGACAGGTGGACCTGGATCTGAGCGGCGACGACGCCAGCGTCGCCGAACGCCACCGCGCCCCCGCCGAAACCGATTCCGCCAGCCCGGCCGAACCGGCGCCGCGCGGACGCGGCCGGCCCAGGCTGGGCGTGGTGGCGCGCGAAGTCACGCTGCTGCCGCGCCATTGGGACTGGCTGGCCGCGCAGCCCGGCGGCGCGTCCGTGGCCTTGCGCAAGCTGGTGGAACAGGCGCGCCGCGGCAACGAGGCGCAGGAGCGCCGCCGCGCATGCCAGGAGGCCGCGTATCACTTCATGTCCAGCATGGCCGGCAACCTGCCGGGCTTCGAGGAGGCGACCCGCGCGCTTTATGCCGACGACCGCGAACGCTACGCGCGGCTCGTCGCCGACTGGCCGCAAGACGTGCGCGACTACGCCATGAAGCTGGCCTGGCCCGCGGCCGACCAAGCCGCCGCGGGCTGATCGCCCCGGCCGCGCCTGCGGTAGACCGGCCTGGGCCGAGGCGGCGGATATGCGTTTTAATCGGAACTGGCGGGCGCGCTTTTCGCGCCCGCGCCCTTCCCCTTACGGTGCATCATGGCCATCGCGAAGAACTTTCTGCTCTACGACGGAGATTGCCCGTTCTGCTCGAACTACGTGCAGATGCTGCGGCTGCAAAAGGCGGTCGGCCCGGTCGATCTGCTGAACATGCGCGACCATTCCGACCTGGCGGTCGCATACAAGGCGCAGGGATACGACCTGAACCAGGGCATGCTGCTGCACCTGGACGGACAGGACTATTTCGGCGCGGACTGCATCAACCGGCTGGCGCTGCTCAGCACCGGCAACGATTTGTTCAACAGCATCAACGCCGCCGTCTTCCGCAATCCCTGCCTGTCCACCGCCCTGTATCCGTTCATGCGCACCGGCCGCAGCTTGGCGCTGACCCTGCTGGGCAAGAAGAAGATGCAGGTCTGACTGCCTTTCAGGCCGCCCGCGCGGCGTCGTCCGGCGCCAGCGGCGCGGCCTCGCCCCGGCTCCAGCCGCTGGCCGGGTCGCGCTTGTCGCGCCGGTAATTCCATTCGGCGCCGCAGATGGCGCAGGTAAAGGCTTCGTGGCTGACGTCGCGCCGGTGTTCGTCGAGCGAGCGCACGTCACCGAGGCTGATCAGGTTTTCGTGTCCGGGCGCGTCGCGCCGGTTCGCAGCGATAGCCTCGCATTGTTCGCAAGTCGCCATGGCTCATCCCCTTCCTTGTGCTTTACGGGGATGTTACGAAAGCGTAATCGGCCAAAGTTCAGCAATTCTCACCTCGGCCCCGGCCAGATTCCGTAACGTCTTGGAAGAATATCGAACGGCAATAAGTCCCCGAAAGTCGGACTATCGTTGGTCGGGCGCCGGATTACGCCCAAAGCATGAGTTCCCTGCTCCGATACATCGACCCGAATCTTGAACAAGAAAGGATGCTTATCGTGACTTCAATCGGAAAAACCGCCGCTGCCTGCGCGCTGGGCGCCTATATGACACTGGCTGCCATCGGACAGACCGCTTACGCCCAGGCCGACGCCGCCGCGCCGCTCGCGACCGGAATGATCGACTCTGGCGTGGCCGAAGGCCAGGTGATCGAGGCCGTGCGCAGCGGCGACATCCTGTCCATCAAGATGCGGTTCAAGCCTATCGTACCGGGCAAGACCGAGATGATTTATTCGACGATCTCGCAAAACGACTACGAGAACAGCTTCTACGTGGTCGCGGGCAACAAGAAATACCTGCTGCTGAAAGACAGCAACGACAAGCCCCTGACCAATCCCAAGCTGATGCTGCGCACCGCCAAGGACACGCCGATCGCCGGTTCCTGGCATGGGAAATTCCCCGCGCCGCCCAAAGAGATCACCGAAGTATCCCTGACGATCCCGGGCGTCGAGACCTTCGACGCCATCAAGATCACCGATCGATAGCCATGACGGGCCACCTGGGCGCGTCATCCCTGCTGGCGGCGGTGCTGCTGACCGCGGCCTGCGGCTCTTTTGCGCAAGAGCCGCCCTACAAGGCCGAGATTCTCGATCTCAAGGCCACTATCCTGGACCTGAAGGGTTTTCCTTCCGACACCGGCGGCGGCGTATCCGACCTGACCGCGCGGATCGATGGGCTGGCCGCCCGCCATTCGGGCATATCGGTTCGGCAGGACCAGAATGCCGTGACCGTGTCGATGCTGGGCGACGTGCTGTTCGACTTCGACAAGGCCGCCATCCGCCCGGCCGCCGAACCGACGCTGCAGGACATCGCCGGCCTCATCGAGTCCGGCCCGGCCGGCGCCGTGGCGATCGAAGGACACACCGACTCCAAGGGATCGGCCGCCTACAACAAGGAATTGTCGCTGCGGCGCGCCCAAGCGGTGGCGAAATGGCTGGCCAGCCACGGCGTGGACCCCTCGCGCTTGAAAACCAAAGGCCTGGGCGACAGCCGGCCGGTGCAGCCGAACAAACTGGCCAACGGCGCGGACAACCCCGAAGGACGCGCCCAGAACCGGCGCGTGGAGTTCGTGCTGCCGAAGTGATTATCCCTGCCGCGCCGGGGGCATTCCGGCGCGGGTCAATATTCCGCAAGTCCCCGCATTATTAGCTGTCGCGCCCCGGCGAACGGATCGCGCGCATCGGCTAGTCAGGCCGCGCTATTCATTCTTCCTCGCCGTAGCCGAAAGGCCAGCGGCGCTTGTTCGGCTCCGGGGCCGGTTGCTTGGTTTCCATGGCGGACTCCTGATGATTGATGACCGAATGCTACCGCCACGGGCCGAATCGAACTGCAAAGGTTCGCAAAGATCGAGGGCCGCCTTTCGGCAGCCCCATCCGTGTTTCTAACACAGGTGGACCGCGGCCCGCATCGGGGCTAGAACGCATGCGGTTTCGCAGGGCGGCGCGTAGCATGGAACGCACATGCTGCAGGAGGAGACCGTCATGCCGGGTTCCAACTGGATATGTGGCAGCAAGCCACCGCAACGCCAGGGATTCTTCGAAACCGAATTCAATACAGGCGAAACCGAGGTCACGATGTACTCCATATTGGGCTGGATGCCGCCCGCGCACCGCGGCTATGTGGTCCGGTGGCGCTTGCTGGACCCGGCCGTGGAACAGGCCGAGATCGAACGGTATCTGCATTGCCGCCGACAGGGCCGCAGCCATTCCTGAACGGCGGCCGCGGGCGCGGCAAGGCGGCTTAAGTTTTATTCCGGCTTTTGTCCCGGCAAAACGGAACCAAAAGCTTGTCCAGGAGCTGCACAACCTCGTCTACGCCTGAACGCCTGGCGAATACCGCGAACGCGACCAGTTCTACCAGGCCGAGCACAATCGGCCCCGACCAAGTGTTCATCTGCATGAACAAAAAAGCGTCAATCAGCGCAACGATAAAGACGGAAAGGATAAAGCGCTCTTCCCGCCGAGATTCCTTTTCATATTGGAGTTTCCGCTCCAGGTTCGCGGTGGCGGCAGCGATTTCCTCGGTTGGCAATATGCCGGCCGACTCGGAGGCGCTTTCGGAAAGATGCTGGAATTCTCCGCTGGGCACCGCTCATTCCTTGGGCCCGAAACGTTGAGCATACTCATCCAGCACCGATGAAAATGGAATCTCGACGCCCCAGTGTCCGGTGGTGAAATGCCGGCTCCATGCGCTCTTGCCGTCATGGGTCAGCTTGACGAGCTTGAATGCCGGTTCGTTGCCGAACCTGTCCACGGCCTCGTCGATCAATTCGACCGCCAGCGGGTCCGACGGGCAAAGTATCGACCGAAAGATGTTCCTGATTGGGCGGGCGCCAAAAGCTGACGCACGGTGGTAGACGGACGGCAAAACCGGACCGTAATTCCATGCCTGGAAATTCTCATCGGCGATCATGGGCCGCTTATGGCGGCCGGCGTAGACCATGTGAGCCAGATAAAGGATTTTTTGCAACTGCAGATTCGTAAGCGTCCAATCGGACGTGTCGCATGCGTGCTTGGCTGCCTGCAAAGCCGTTACGCCCATGATCGCCTCCGCGGAAAACTAACAATAAAGACTGCGAACAACTGTAATTTAATACAGCACCAGAGCAGCGCAATGCACGTCGGCGAGAACTAGGACCAAGGTAAGACACGGTCAACCGAAATAACCCGCAGTTATGAACTCCCCTAGGGATAACCCCATGAGGGAATTTGCTTATGCGCTTTAATTATTTGCACGGCGCATACTTCGCGGGCAAGAATTCGTCCTTGGCATAAATCAAAACCAATGGAACTTCGTCAACTCGAGGCCTTCGCGGCCGTGATGTCCACGGGCAGCGTCACCGCTGCCGGACGGCTGCTGGGACGCTCGCAGCCGGCGATCAGCCGGCTGCTGCAGGAACTGGAGGCCGAAATCGGCTATGCCCTGTTCGCGCGCAGCGGCCCGCGGGTCACGCCGACCGAACAGGGCTTTCTGCTGTACGAAGACGTGGAACGCGCGCTGGCCAGCCTGCAGCAGATCCGCGGCCGCGCCGAAGAGATCGCCCGCGGCGAGGCCCAGCCGCTGCTGATGGCGGCCACCTCGGCGCTGGCGGCCGGGCTGGTGCCCGACGCGCTCAAACGCATCGAGTCCCGGCTCGGCGCGGCCCGCGTGCAGTTGCGCAGCGCCTCGCCGGAACAGGTGGTGCATGCGGTGCTGTCGGGCTCGGCGCAACTGGGCGCGACCAGCCTGCCGCTGGAGCATCGCGGCCTGACGGTGCACTGGATCGGGCAGGCGCCCTGTGTGGCCGCGCTGCCGGAAAACGATCCGGCGGCGCAGCAGGCGGTGGTGCCGGTGTCGGCGCTGGCCGGCCGGCGCCTGATCACGATGGCCAATCCGTTCCGGCTGCGCCGGCGGCTCGACGCCGCGCTGGCCCCCGGCGGCCGCATGCCCGCCACGCTGGAAACCAATTCGTCCGTCAACGCCCTGGCCGCCGTGCGCGCCGGCCTGGGCGTGTCGGTGCTGGAACCGATCACCGCCTACGGCATGCCGATGGAAGGCGTGGCGATCCGTCCCATCGATCTGGACATCCCATTTTTCTTCGGGGTCATCACCCCGCAGTCGCAAACGCCGACGCCGGCCTGCCAGGCCATGGCCGACGCGCTGGCCGACGCCGCGGCGGCCCTGCTGCCCGGCTTCGTGCTGCACGACGCCAGCGCCCATGCGGCGCTGCTGCAGTCGATCTACGGCGATGACGCCCCACTTACGGAATCCCCTGCATCATGAATCTGCCCATAGCCGCTCCGCCGCAAGGCCTGGCCGCGCTGGAAGCGCGCCTGCGCCAGGATCTTGCCTGGCTGGAACTTCCCGCCAAGAACTGGGTGACGCCCCGCCATGTCGACGGCAAGCCCGTGCTGGACGTGGCCATCGTCGGCGGCGGCATGGCCGGCCTGGCGGCGGCGGCGTCGCTCACGCACCTGGGCATCAACGCGCCCATCTTCGACCAGGCGCCCGCCGGCTTCGAAGGCCCCTGGGCCACCACGGCGCGCATGGAGACGCTGCGCTCGCCCAAGCAGCTGACCGGCCCCGCGCTGGGCCTGCCGGCGCTGACGTTCCGCGCCTGGTTCGAATCCCAGTTCGGGTCCGAGGCCTGGGAGGCGCTGGACAAGATTCCGCGCCTGCAATGGATGGACTACCTGCGCTGGTATCGCCGCGTGCTGGACCTGGATGTGCGGAACGAACACCGCATCCGCGCCGTGCTGCCGCGCGCCGACCGGCTGGTGCAGCTGGAGATCGAGTCGCCCGCCGGCCGCAGCACGGTGCTGGCGCGCCGCGTGGTGCTGGCGACCGGGCGCGACGGCCTGGGCGGCGCCTATGTGCCCGACTTCGCCAGGAAACTGCCGCGCAATCGCTGGGCGCACTCCTCCGACGTCATGGACTACGCCACGCTCGCCGGCAAGCGCGTGGGCGTGGTCGGCGCGGGCGCGTCCGCCATGGACAGCGCGGCCACCGCGCTGGAGGCGGGCGCGGCCAGCGTGGACCTGCTGATCCGCCGCCAGGACATCCCCCGCATCAACAAGGGCAAGGGAGCCGGCAATCCCGGCCTGACCCACGGCCACCTGACGCTGCCCGACGAATGGAAGTGGAAGATCCGCCACTACATCAACGCCGCCCAGGTTCCGCCGCCGCGCGGCAGCACGCTGCGCGTATCGCGCCACCCCAACGCGCGCTTCAACCTGGGCGCGGGCGTGCAGGACCTGGCCATGGTGGACGACGAAATCCGCGTCACCACGCCCAAGGGCGTGTTCGCGCTGGACTTCCTGATCTTCTCCACGGGATTCCGCATCGACTGGACCGCGCGCCCCGAGTTCGCCGCGCTGGCGCCGCACGTGCGCGCCTGGGGCGACCGCTACGTGCCGCCGGCCGGCCAGGAAGACCAGGAGCTGCATGACTCGCCCGACCTGGGCGCGGTCTTCGAACTGCAGGAGAAAACCCCGGGCGCCTGTCCCGGCCTGGACCGGGTGCACTGCTTCTCGTATCCGGCGGCGCTGACCCAGGGCACGATCTCGGGCGACATCCCCGCCATCAGCGAGGGCGCCAAGCGCCTCGCCCAGGGCATCGCGGGCCTGTTCTACCGCGAGGACGTGGCCACGCACTACGCCAATATGGAAGCGTTCTCCGAACCGGAAGTGTTCGGCGATGAATGGGTGCCCGCGCCGGCGCCCGCCCCCATCGCGCAATCGGAGACCGCGCAATGACGGGCTGGTTGCTGCGCCGCGTGGCGCAAGCCGCGGTGGTCGTCTTCCTGATGACGCTGATCGTGTTCGTGGGCCTGCATGCCATCGGCAACCCGGTGGACATTCTGATCGGCCAGGACGTGGACCAGGTCGACCGCGCCCGCATCATCGCCGAGCTGGGCCTGGACAAGCCGCTGTGGGAACAGTACCTGGCGTTCATCAACGGCGCCCTGCACGGCAATCTGGGCAACAGCTTCGTCTACAACATCCCGGCCGTGGAGCTGGTGATCCAGCGCCTGCCCGCCACCTTCGAGCTGGCCATCGCCGCCATGCTGCTGGCGGTGGTCGTGGGCCTGCCGCTGGGCCTGCTGGCCGGGCTGTATCCGGAAAGCCGCTATTCCAAGCTGATCATGGCGGGCAGCATCGTCGGCTTCTCGCTGCCCACCTTCTGGATCGCGCTGATGCTGATCATGACGTTCAGCGTGTCGCTGGGCTGGCTGCCGGCCAGCGGCCGCGGCGAGACGGTGGAGTTCCTGGGCCTGCAATGGTCGTGGCTGACGGCCGACGGCTGGCGCCACCTGATCCTGCCGGCCTTCAACCTGTCGCTGTTCAAGATCTCGCTGGTGATCCGCCTGACCCGCGCCGGCGTGCGCGACGTGCTGCCGCAGGACTTCGTGAAATTCGCGCGCGCCAAGGGCCTGTCGCCGCTGCGCGTGGTGGGCGTGCACGTGCTGCGCAACACCATGATCCCGCTGGTGACGGTGCTGGGCCTGGAACTGGGCTCGACCATCGCGTTCGCCGTGGTCACCGAGAGCATCTTCGCCTGGCCCGGCGCCGGCAAGCTGATCCTGGACAGCCTGAACGCGCTGGACCGCCCCGTGATCGTGGCCTACCTGATCGTGGTGGTGTTCCTGTTCGTCACGCTGAACCTGATCGTCGACATTCTGTACAAAGTGCTGGACCCGCGGGTGCGGCTGGAGGCTGCCGCATGAGCGTTGTATCCACACAAACGCCGGCGCCCGCCCTGCGCCGCGAATCCCCCTGGCGCCGCAACCTGGCCGAGTTCATGTCGTCCAGGACCGCGGTGCTGGGCCTGGCGGTGTCGCTGCTGCTGATCCTGGCCGCCGCGCTGGCGCCCTGGATCGCGCCGCAGAACCCTTACGACCTGCTGCAGATCGACGTGCTCGACGCGCGCCTGCCGCCAGGCACCATGAACGGGCTGGAGACCTTCCACTACTGGCTGGGCACCGACGGCCAGGGCCGCGACCTGCTGTCGGGGATTCTGTACGGCCTGCGCATCAGCCTGATGGTGGGCGTGGGCTCGGCCCTGATCGCCGGCGTGGTCGGCACGCTGCTGGGCCTGCTGGCCGCCTACGCGGGCGGCAAGGTCGACGCGCTCATCATGCGCCTGGTGGACCTGATCCTGTCCTTCCCGTCCATCCTGGTCGCCATGATGATCCTGGCCTACCTGGGCAAGGGCGTGGGCAACGTGGTGCTGACGCTGGTGATCCTGGAATGGGCCTACTACGCCCGCACCGCGCGCGGCCAGGCCCTGGTGGAGCGCCGCCGCGAATACGTGGAAGCCGCCCGCTGCCTGGACATCCCCAACTGGCGGATCATGCTCAAGCACATCCTGCCCAACTGCCTGCCGCCGCTGATCGTCATCGGCACGCTGCAGATCGCGCGCGCCATCACGCTGGAGGCCACGCTCAGCTTCCTGGGCCTGGGCGTGCCCGTGACCGAACCGTCGCTGGGGCTGCTGATCTCCAACGGCTTCCAGACCATGCTGTCCGGCGAATACTGGATCAGCTTCTATCCCGGCATCGCGCTGCTGATCACCATCGTGGCCATCAACCTGGTGGGCGACCGCCTGCGCGACGTGCTGAACCCGAGGAACCACAAATGACCGCCGCCAGCATGATTTCCGGCGCGCCGGCCACGCTGGAGGTGCGCGACCTGCGCACCCACTTTTTCACCCGTGCCGGCGTGCTGCCGGCCGTGGACGGCGTTTCCTTCACCCTGGAACGCGGCAAGATCCTGGGCCTGGTCGGCGAATCCGGCTCGGGCAAGTCGGTCACGGGCTTTTCCATCATGGGCCTGGTGGACGCGCCGGGCCGCGTCGTCGGCGGCGAAGTGCTGTTCCAGGGCCGCGACCTGACCCGGCTGGCGCCGCGCGAACTGCGCAAGCTGCAAGGCAACCGCATCGCCATGATCTTCCAGGACCCGATGATGACGCTGAACCCCGTGCTGCGGGTCGACGCGCAGATGATCGAGACCGTGCGCGCGCACAACAAAATGAGCGTGGCCCAGGCCCGCGAGCTGTCGCGCGACACCCTGGGCATGATGGGCATCCCCAGCCCCGAAGAGCGGCTGCTGGCCTATCCGCACCAGCTCTCCGGCGGCATGCGCCAGCGCGTGGCCATCGCCATCGCCATGCTGCACCGTCCGGACCTGATCATCGCCGACGAGCCCACCACGGCGCTGGACGTCACCATCCAGGCGCAGATCCTGTCGGAAGTGCAGAAGCTCGCGCAGCAGCACGGCACCAGCCTGATCTGGATCACCCACGACCTGTCGGTGGTGGCCGGACTGGCCGACGAAGTGGCCGTCATGTATGCGGGCCGCATCGTCGAACACGGCACGGTCGACGACGTGCTGGACCGTCCGCAGCATCCCTACACCGTGGGCCTGATCGACAGCCTGCCCAGCAACAACCGGCGCGGCCAGCGGCTGCGCCAGATTCCCGGCATGACCCCCAACCTGCTCAACCTGCCCGCCGGCTGTGCCTTCGCGGCGCGCTGCCCGCGCGCCAGCGCCGCCTGCGGCCAGCAGCCCGGCATCGCCGAGGCCCTGCCCGGCCACCGCGTGCGCTGCTTCCATCCCACCCTGCAATCCAGCGAGGCGATGGCATGACGGCGTCCGCTCCCACCCCGCTGATCGACCTGAGCCGGGTCAGCAAGCGCTTCGGCGAACGCGCCGTCGGCCCGGCCGGCCGCGCCCTGCAGCGCCTGGGCCTGTCCAAGCCGCCCGCCGTCACCCGCGCCGTCGACAACGTGGACCTCATCGTCAATCCCGGCGAAGTGGTCGGCCTGGTCGGCGAGTCCGGCTGCGGCAAGTCCACGCTGGGCCGCATCGCGGCCGGCCTGCTCACGCCCTCCGGCGGCGAGATCCGCATCAACGGCGTGCGCCCCGCGGACATGAACGCCGCCCAGGCCCATGCCGCGCGCCTGCGGGTGCAGATGATCTTCCAGGACCCCTACGCCAGCCTCAACCCGCGCCTGCGCGTCGACGAGATCGTGGGCGAGGCGGCCCGCATCCACGGCCTGGTCGGCAACGGCGACTTCGACGACTACGTCAGCGCCCAGCTGGAACGCGCCGGCCTGGACCCGGCGCTGCGCCACCGTTACCCGCACCAGTTCAGCGGCGGCCAGCGCCAGCGCATCGGCATCGCCCGCGCGCTGGCCGTGCAGCCTTCCATGCTGGTCTGCGACGAGGCCGTGGCCGCGCTGGACGTGTCCATCCAGGCGCAGATCCTGAACCTGTTCATGGACCTGCGCGAAGACCTGGGATTGACCTATCTGTTCATCAGCCACGACCTGGGCGTGGTCGAGCACCTGTCCGACCGCGTCGTCATCATGTACCTGGGCCGCGTGGTGGAGACGGCCACGGTGGAAGAAGTCTTCCGCCGTCCCAACCACCCGTACACGCAGGCCCTGCTGGCCGAAATTCCCAGCCTGAAATCGCGCCGCAAGACCTTTACCGCGATCAAGGGCGAAATCCCCAGCCCGCTGAACCCGCCCGGCGGCTGCCATTTCCATCCGCGCTGTCCGCAAGCGATGCCGCGCTGCAAGACCGAGGTTCCCACGCTCAAGGGTATCGCCATCAACCACCTGAGCGCCTGCCACCTGAACGACATGGCTTGAACACGCCTTCAACAAGGACTCCGAACATGAAACGCCTGATTCTCACCACGCTCGCCGCCGCCGTCCTCGGCGCCTCGGCCGCCGCCGTCGCCGACGACCTGTCCATCGGCTTCGCCGACCCGCTGTCCTCGCTGGACCCGCAGCTGAACAACCACGCCGGCGACCGCTCGGTGGCGCTGCACTTCTGGGATCTGCTGATCGAGAACAAGGAGAACAAGCTGCAGCCCGGCCTGGCCGTGAGCTGGAAGCCGCTGGACGACAAGACCTGGGAATTCAAGCTGCGCGAAGGCGTCAAGTGGCAGGACGGCACGCCCTTCACCGCCGACGACCTGATCTATTCCTACACCCGCGCGCGCGCCGTGCCGGGCAGCGTGGCCACCTACGCAGGCTACCTGCGCACCATCGACTCCATGAGCGCCAAGGACCCGCTGACCCTCATCGTCAAGACCAAGGCGCCCAATCCCGACCTGCCGCTGAACCTGGCCTCGGTGCACGTGGTCAGCAAGCACGTGGGCGAGAAGTCCACCACCGAGGACTACAACTCGGGCAAGGCCATGATCGGCACCGGCCCCTACAAGTTCGTGTCCTACACCCCCGGCGACCGCGTCATCATGGAACGCAACGACGCCTACTGGGGCGGCAAGCAGATCTGGGACAAGGTCAACTACCGCTACATCAACAATGCCGCCGCCCGCACCGCGGCGCTGCTGGCCGGCGACGTGGACGTGATCGACAAGGTCTCGGTGTCCGACCTGGCCAAGCTGCAGAAGGCCTCGAACGTCTCGGTCTATCCGTACGACGGCCTGCGCGTCATGCTGCTGCAGCCCAGCTTCAACCCCGCGCCCAACGCCTACATCACCGACAACAACGGCAAGCCGCTGGACAAGAATCCGCTCCTGGACGTGCGCGTGCGCCAGGCGCTGAACCTGGCCATCAACCGCAAGGCCATCGCCGACCGCATCCTGCAGGGCGCGGCCACCGAGGCCAACCAGTGGATGCCCAAGGGCACCTTCGGCTACAACCCCGACGTCAAGAACATCCCCAACGACGCCGCCCAGGCCAAGAAGCTGCTGGCCGAGGCCGGCTACCCCGACGGCTTCAAGCTGACCATGCACGTGCCCAACGACCGCTACCCGCAAGGCCCGGAAACGGCCCAGGCCGTGGCGCAGTTCTGGACCCGCATCGGCGTCAAGACCCAGGTGGAAGTGGTGCCGTGGGCCGTGTACTCGGGCCGCGCCAACAAGAACGAATTCGCGGTCAGCATGCTGGCCTGGGGCAACGGCACCGGCGAAGGCAGCTACGCGCTGGTCAACGTCCTGGCCACCGCCGACCCCAAGAAGGGCCTCGGCGCCTCCAACTGGGGCCGCTACAGCAACCCCAAGGTCGACGCCGCCCTAGAGCAGTCCACCTCGGAATTCGACGTGGCCAAGCGCGAAGCCATCCTGCGCGACTCGGTCAAGATCGTGTCCGATGACGTCGGCGTGATTCCGCTCTTCCACTACAAGAACATCTGGGCCGCCAAGAAAGGCCTGAAGGTCACCCCCATGACCAGCGACCGCACGGCCGCCATGATGGTGACCAAGGACGCGGGCAAGTAAGCCATGGCGCTCACCCTTTCCGTCACCCCCGCGGACGCCCTGATCGACGTGCCGCGCTGCATCCGGGTCGAGCAGGCCCGGCCCGGCCAGACCGTGGAAATCACGGCTCTGACCCGCCGCAACGGCGTGCTGTGGCAAAGCCGCGCGGCGTTCGTGGCCGACGCCGACGGCGTCGTCGACCTCTCGCGCCAGGCGCCCGCTTCCGGCGATTACGCCGGCACGGCCCCCATGGGCCTGGTCTGGTCGCAATCGCCCGTGGATTCGCCCAGCCGCGAGCAGTTCAACCACCCGGTGACCGAGGCCCTGGTCACCGACGTGGTGGCCCGCGCGGACGGCGCCCAGGCCCAGGCCAGCTTCACCCAGCGCCTGGCCGCCGAAGGCGTCACCCGCCACGAAGTGCGCGAGGAAGGCCTGGTCGGCACGCTATACCTGCCGCCCGGCTGCGCGCCCGGCACGCATCCCGCCGTCATGATCCTGAACGGCTCGGGCGGCGGCATCAACGAACCGCGCGCCGCGCTCTACGCCTCGCGCGGCTACGCCGCCTTCGCGCTGGCCTACTTCAAGGCGCCGGGGCTGTCCGACTACATCTCCAACACCCCGCTGGAATACTTCCAGACCGGGCTGCGCTGGCTGCGCAAGAAGGTGCAGCCCAAGCACGACTTCGTCGCCCTCAGCGGCCAGTCGCGCGGCGGCGAACTGGTGCTGCTGCTGGGCGCCACCTTCCCCGAGGAAGTCTCGGCCGTGGTCGGCTACGTGCCGGGCGCCGTGGTCCACAGCGGCCAGAACGCCTGCGACCCCAAGATCGGCCGCGAAGGCCCCACCTGGCTGCTGGGCGGCAAGCCCGTGCCGCACGTCTGGGAAAACAACCGCACCGCCACCTGGGCCCCGTTCGACGAAGGCCCCGCGCCGCACCGCCACGAGAAGGCCATCCTCACCGCGCTGCAGGACCCCGACGCCGTGGCCCGCGCCCGCATCAAGGTCGAGAACATCCAGGGCCCGGTCATCCTCTTGTCCGGCACCGACGACGGCTCCTGGCCGTCCAGCCTGTACTCGAAGATGGTGCGCGACAAACTGGCCGAAGTGAGGCACCCCTACCCGGTCCAGTGGCTGGACTACGAGAACGGCGGGCACTCCATCCTGTTCCCGTACGTGCCCACCACCCAGCACGTCTACGCCCATCCCGTGTCCGGCAAGATCAGCACCAGCGGCGGCACCCCCAGGGATAACGCCCGCGCCGACCAGGAATCGTGGGAAGGCGTGCTCAAGTTCCTCGACGCCGCCGTGCGCGCGCGCGCCGCCTGACAGAATCAAGGAGATCCGCATGGCTGAACCCATTACCTACAACGTCGCCGCCGACCTCGTCGACCGCCTGGTCGCGCTGGCGCCCGACAGCAAGACCTACGCCGCGCGCCACCAGCGCGAGAAAGTCGCCGCCGCCACCCAGGGCAGCTACGACGCCCTGTTCGACCCCGCGCTGCCCGGCCTGTCGCTGGCCGAGCGCCTGCTGGTCGCGCTGTACGCCAGCCGCATCACCCCGTCGCCGCTGCTGGCCGCGCACTACCGCAAGCGCCTGGCCGAGACCGACGCCGCGCCCGCCGACATCGCCGTCGCCGAGTCCGGCAAGCCTGCCGAGGCCTCCAGCCCGCGCCTGGCCGCCATCCTCGAATACACGCGCAAGCTGATCGAAAAGCCCGTCGAAGGCGACGAGGCCGCGCTCAAGACCCTGCCGGCCGCCGGCGTATCCACGCCCGCCGTCGTCACCCTGTCGCAGCTCATCGCCTTCCTGTCCTACCAGGTCCGCCTGGTCGCCGGCCTGCAAGCCATGCAGGCCCTGGAAAGCCAGCCCGGCCGCGCCGCCGGCACGCCGCCCGCGCCCTTCCCGCCCAACACCGCGGCCACCGCGCCCGGCGCCGTCATCAAGAACCACGGCTTCACCAACGAAAGCCTGGAATGGAAGGCCTGGCTGGACGTCGTCAACGTGGAAATCGCCACGCCCGAGCAGATCGCCGTCCTGGAAGAAAGCCACCCCAAGGCCAAGGTCTCCGACTACTACCTGTTCCTGGTCCACCAGCCCGAGATCCTGCGCCAGCGCTCCACCGCGTTCAACGCCATCATGTACGCCCCCGGCGGCCTGTCGCGCGCCGAACGCGAACTGGGCGCCACCGTCGTGTCGCGGGTCAACGGCTGCGTCTACTGCGCCTCGGTCCACGCCCAGCGCTTCGAGCAACTGGCCAAACGCAACGACGTCATCGCCCAGGTCTTCGAAGACCCCGCCACCGCCGGCACCACCGCGCGCGAACTGGCCATCGGCAAGTTCTCCATCCAGATCACCGACGCGCCCGCCACGGTGAACGCCGACAGCATCCAGGCCCTGAAGGACGTGGGCCTGAACGAAGGCGAGGTCCTGGACCTGCTGCATTCGGATGCGATCTTCGCCTGGGCGAATCGCCTGATGCTCAACCTGGGCGAGCCGGTTTTCCCTAAGGCTTGACCCTGTGGCGTCCGGCCGCCCGCGTGCCGGACGCCTGGCCGCTTGTCATCGCCGGCACCGGCCGGCGCTGACGAGCCGCGCTTTCAACGTTGCCAGGTCAGCAGCTTGACGCCCGCAACGCCAAACACCACGGCCACCGTCCCTTCGATCCAGCGCCGCAGCCTGGCGTACAGCGCAATCATCGGCGCGGTCGAAAAAGCGATGGCATAGCCGCCGAACACCATCACGCCGAGCGACGCGCAACCGCCGATGATCGCCGGCAAGGTGCCGTCCGACGCGGTCTCTCCCAGCCCCAGCGACATGATCGCCATCCAGGCCAGCACCGCCTTGGGGTTGCCGATATGCATGAGCACGCCCTGGCGGTAGAGCACCCGGTAGCGCGGGGTCACACGGCCCGTTTTCACATTCGCAAAGGCCGCGCCCGGCCTCAGCGCCGACCTGCCGGCGCGCAACGCCAGATAGAGCAGATAGACGCCTCCCACCATCTTCATGATGTAAAGCGCCTGGGCGGATGCCGCCAGCACGGCGGAAATGCCGGTCGCCGCCAGCGTCGCCCAGAATAGCGAGCCCGTAATGACTCCCGCCGCCAGCGCAAGCGCCGGCACACGGCCGTCACGCATCGCCGTTGCCATGATCGCCATATTGCTGGGCCCGGGACTGGCGGTGGCAATCAGATAAGTGCCATACACGAGGGCAAGCTGACTCACGAGCATTTGCGTTTCTCCGGGGATGCCAGGACATATCCCCGGCGCGACTACGCGGCGCTTCAGCCCGAGCACAAGCAGCACCGCATCGCGCATGTTACTCGTATGCCAGATAACCTGGATCGCCGGATACTGCACAGTCCGCGGCCGGTTTTCCCGATTCGCGGCGGCGGCGGCGGCGTTTTCGTTAAACTGACGCTTTCCGCCTACTCGTGCGCCCCGCCCATCGCGGGGCGCATTGCCTTACCCCATGTCCGACAAAACCCACGACATCCGCCCCGGCCAGTCGATCGAACTGCTCAAGGCCCTGCACATCCTGACCCGCGACGGCAAGATGAACCAGGACAGCCGCCGCAAGCTCAAACAGGTCTACCACCTGTTCCAGTTCATCGAGCCGCTGCTCAAGGATGTCCAGCAGCAACGCGGCGCCGTCACCCTGGCCGACCACGGCGCGGGCAAGTCGTACCTGGGCTTCATCCTGTACGACCTGTTCTTCAAGGAACAACCCGAGGCCGTCAGGCAAGGCTCGCACATCTACGGCATCGAAACCCGCGAAGAACTGGTCAAGTCATCCGAGGAACTGGCCCGCCGCCTGGGCTTCGGCGGGATGTCCTTCCTCAACCTGTCGGTGGCCGAATCGATCACCTCGGACAAGCTGCCCGCCGCCATCGACGTGGTGACCGCGCTGCACGCCTGCAATACGGCGACCGACGACGCGATCCATTTCGCGCTGGAAAAGAAAGCCAGGTACATCGTCATCGTCCCCTGCTGCCAGGCCGAAGTCGCCGCGGTGCTGCGCAAGAACAAGGCAAAGGCGCTGGCCGATCCGCTGGCCGAAATCTGGCGGCATCCGCTACATACGCGCGAATTCGGCAGCCAGATCACCAACGTGCTGCGCTGCCTGCAGCTGGAAGCGCACGGGTATCAGGTCAGCGTGACCGAGCTGGTCGGGTGGGAACACTCGATGAAGAACGAGCTGATCATTGCGCAGTACAAGAACCTGCCGCGGCGCAAACCTGCCGAACGGCTGACGGAGATGCTGGAGCGCATCGGGCTGCAGGAACTGAAGGACCGGTTTTTCCTGCCGGAGCCGACGACGGCGGTCTGCGCATCAATCGCCGGAACTACGGCGCAGCCGATCCGTTGAATTCTTGTTCAGGCGCTGCGCTTCGGATTCCGCGTAGTCTTCCTCGCCTTCTTCGTACTGGCCTTCATACATGCAGCTGCTGCGGTACCACGCGCACTCGCTGCCTATTGAGCAGCCCGACATCAGCGCGGTCAGAAACAGGATGATGCCGCAGCGGCCTATGGTTTGAATCGACATATCTCTCCCTGGTTATTGATGGGTAGTGTAGGAGATGAAGATGGCGATTTGGGGCTGAGTCGGAATCCGATACCTTTGATCACGAATGAATTGATCGTTGGGTGGGGCAAGTATTTGCCGAGGAAAGGCCCTCCGAGCAGTTGACCAAGGCGCTCGAACGCATTGGGTTGCTGGCGTTGAAGGATCGGTTTTTCTCGCCACAGAATGAATGAAAATTGACACAGGACCGCATGCGGCCCTTTTGACAAAGCGCGGACAGCCGCCGCGATAGCGGCGTTTTCATGTCCGTAGGCGTGACGCACGTTCCTCTATGGGCCGGCCTTGGCTGGGGCACGTTCGCATGCCCCGGTTTCCTTTGTCACCAGTCTGTTCTGCCGTTGGCAGCACGGTGGGAACCTTTGTTGATCGGATCACTGAGCCGTTTCTCATCCCCTCTGATGCAGGCAGGCGGGCCGATGCGATAACTTCGGCCGCATCCTGGATCAAAAGTCGTAGCGCAACGTCACCGCAGCATACCGTGGCGATCCGTAGTGGCCATAGCTGCCGCCCATGCCCTGGTAATAGGTCTTGTCGAACAAGTTGTTGATGTTCAATGTTGCCGCCAGCTGCTCGTTGAACTGGTAGCGCGCCATCAGGTTCACCACCGTGTACGCATCCTGCCGGACCGTGCTGTCATAGCGGCTGAAGTACAACGAGGTCTTCGACGTCCAGTCGACACCACCGCCCACCGTCAGGCCGTTCCAGGCGCCGCCCAGCCGATACGTCGTCCACAGGCGCAGCGTGTTGACCGGCAATTGGGTCAGCAATTGCGAGCCTTGCGCGTCTTCGCTTTTGGCATGGCTGAAGCCCGCATGCACGTTCCAGCCCGGGAGTATCTCACCGGCCACTTCCAGATCGATGCCCGTGGTCGTAGCGCCCTTGGCCGCACGATAGGCCGAGTTGTCCGTCCCCGGCACGGTGTAGCCCGCATCCAGCTCCGCCACATTGTCTTTCTGGGACCGGTATATGGCCACGCTGGTGTTCAGGCGGCGGTTCAGGAATTCTCCCTTCCAGCCCATCTCATAGTTCTTGCCCACGATGGGATCGAGGACGTTGCCGTTGCGGTCCTGGGAGGATTGCGGCTGAAAAATGTCGGTGTAGCTCGCATAGACCGATTGTTCGGGCGTCAGGTCATAGACGATGCCTGCGTAAGGCGTAATTTCGCCGCGCGCACGCATGTTGTAGGTCTGCAGGAAATTGTCGGTTGGGCTCTCGTAGTAGTAGTCATAGTTGTAGTCGGACCGCCTCGCGCCAAGAATCAGATGCACGTCATTGATCGGGTTAAGACGAAATGCCGCATAGCTGCCGCTCTGGCGCGATTTCACGTTGAAGATTTCGCCCACGGTGCCGCTGTTGCCCGGCCGGGCCATGTTGTTGCCCCAGGTGTAGAAGTTGACCGTAGACACCCCGACGTCCCAGCCCTTGTGCTTGTTCTCGTAGTCCTGGAAGTTGAAGCCCGCGATGAATTCATGTGTCCGTCCACCCAGTTCAAAGGGGCCCTGGATCGTGACATCCACACCCGACTGGTTTTGTGTGGCGCCTGCACGGTAGGCCAGCATGCCCGCGTCGCCCGTGGCCTGGTCCAGAAAGGACCGCCCCGAACCCACTCGATACGAGCCGTTCAGGTTGGAACGGTCCACGTCCATGTAGTTGGCAGCGATCTTGAACTGCCACTCATGCGCCAGCGCCTGTTCGACGTTCAACGAGTAGTTGGTGGTCTTGAATTCGTCGTACATCCAGTGGGCGCCGGAACTCGTAGAGCGCGTGAAGTGCGTCTGCTGGCCGTTGGTGAAAACCAACGGAACACCCGGTGCGCCCGTCGCCTTGTACTGCTGGTGGTCGATGCCGAAGCGCAGCAGTGTGGAATCGGTCAGGTCGGCCTCGATGACGCCGTACAGCACGTCCTTGTCTTGCGTGTAGGCATCCATGAATGTGTGGTTATCCTGCTTGGCGGCCACGATCCGGCCGCGCAGTTTCCCGTTGCTGATCAGCGGGCCCGCCATATCGGCTTCAGCGCGATACAGGTCCCACGAACCCACGCCCACCTGAGCGTGGGCCTGGAATTCATGGGTAGGCCGCTTGCGGATCAGGTTGACGGTGCCGCTCGGACTGCCCGCGCCCGTCATCAGGCCGGTGGCGCCGCGCACCACTTCCACGCGGTCATAAAGCGCCATATCGAGCAAAGTGCTGGGCATGGTGCGTGACTGGTTCACTTGCGTGGTCGTCACGCCATCCAGCTGGTAAGTGTCCATGGCGCTGCCGCGCGAATAGATGTTGAAGCGCTCGCCGCCGTCCTGAGACATGGTGATACCCGGTGTCTCGTTCAGCACGTCGGTCATGCTGTTGAGCTGCTGATCCTCAATCTGTTGCCGGGTGATTATGCTGATCGACTGCGGGGTTTCCTTGATCGACAGATTCATCTTCGTCGCGGTGTTGCTGACAGGCATCGTGTAGCTGCCGGTGCCTTCACTGGCAGGCGCACCGGCGGCACCCAACACGGTGAGCGGTTCCAGAATCGTCGCCGCGTACGGGTCCGCGCTCTCGGCGCGCAAGGTGTACGCGCCGTCTGCCTGTCGCACGGCTTGCAGGCCGGAACCAATGAGCAGCATTTGAAAGGCAGCCTGCACGTTGTAGCGGCCTTGCAGACCGGCGGTGGCCTTGCCTTGGGTGAGCGTGCCGGGCGCGGTCAGGAACACGCCGGCGTCGGCGGCCAGCTGATTCAGTGCGGCGGTCAACGGACCTGCCGGGATGGCGTAGTCGCGGACGTCGGCGGCTTGTGCGTGTGCCACGGGCGTCCAGGCCGCCGCGCCGCCGGTCAAGCCGGCAACAGCCAGGTGCAGGGAAAGTGCCATGGGCCGAATAGCAAAACGCGGGGGGGTGTTGAGTGCGCGATCGGGGCAGAGATGGGTACGGCTGCGAAGCATAAGACGGAAATCCCTCAAAGCGTGGTGGTGAACAGCGAGAGGGAGGTCATCGACACGTCGATCTGAACTTCTCTCATTCCGTAAATCGGATGAGATTCAAAAACCCGAACTCCTTTTCAAGAAACCTTGGCGATCAGCGCGCGACGATCGATGTCCACCATGGGAGCGGCCGCCGCACGCGCACGGGTAGATTGCGTTCCAGCATGGCTAGGGCGCGGTCGGAGTCGTCGGCCGGGAACACGCCCATGACGAGCATGTCGGCGACTTCCGGCGCCACGCCCAGATAGCCCTTGCGGTATCGGCCCAGTTCATTGATGAGCGCTTTCAAGGGCAGGTTGTCAGCCAGCACGACGCCCCGGGCCCACGCTTCGCGAGCGGGGTCGGCTTGCGCGGTGGACAGAATCGATTCCGCATTGAAGCGGGCTTGGCCGCCTGCCACTACGTTCACCGACGCGCCGGCAGGGGTGCGCACCGCCACTCCTCCGTCATAGACGTCCAGCTGGACTTGGCCGTCCGTCAGGCGCACGCTGAAACGCGTGCCCAGTGCCTGCATGCGGCCCAATCGGGAATCGACATAAAACGGGCGGTTGGCGCGATCCGGCGCCGTTTCGACCAGGATCTCTCCCGCCCGCAGCGTCACGCGGCGCGCGGCGTTGCAATAATCCACATCGAGCGCGCTACGGGCATTGAGCCAGATTCTTGATCCGTCTGCCAGCAGCAGGTCGCGACGTTCTCCGGTGCCCGTGGAATAGTCGGCGGCAAGCGCAAGCGTCGAGTCGGGCAGCGGCGTGTGACGCAACCCCATCCAGCCCAACACGCTCGTGCCCAGCACGATGGCGCCGCTGCTCAGCAGTTGGCGCCGCTTGAGCGCACCCTTGCGCGCCATGGTGGCGCCCGCCAGCGCCGCTTCGGCCCCGCCCAGGCGCAGCGGCTCGAACCGTTGGCTGACGGCTTCGATGTGATGCCACGCGGTCGCGTGCTCGGCCCGTTCGTGCAGCCAGGTCTGCCACGCGGTCCGGTCCTGCTCGGTCGCACTATCCGCGCGCAACAACGCAAACCAGTTGGCAGCCTGTTGCAGGCTGTCGAAATCGGCTTTCATTGCACAGTCCAACGGAGACTCGGCCACGATGTCGGAAGGTGGAACCCGCGAAGGCGGCGCCGTCCGTTCACTTGCCCAGCCCGGCGTCGATCAGGGCGCATTGCAACATGCCCTGAGCAATGTATTTTTGGACCATGCGCTCGGACACCCTCACGGTCTGGGCGATCTCGCGATAAGGCACGCCGTCCACCTGCGCCAGGACGAAGGCCGTGGCGGCCTTGTGCGGCAAGCGGCTCAGCATCGTGCCGATTTCCATCAGCGTTTCGATGATCAATGCCCGTTGTTCGGGAGAGGGCTCGAATGATTCGGGGCGCGCGGCCAGCGTGTCCAGCCAGGCCTGTTCGACTTCACGTCGTCGCCAGAAGTCCGCGCACAGGCCATTGGCCATGGCGCGCAAATAGCCTCGGGCTTCCGGAAAGCTCTTGAATCCTTGCGAGGCCGGCTTGCTGAGTAAGCGAAGGAAGGCGTCATGAGCCAGGTCGGCGGCATCGGCCGCGTTGCCCAGGCGGCGGCGTAACCACCCTTGGAGCCATTCGTGGTGGTCGCAATAGATTACATTCAGCGACGGTGCCGCACCGTATCCGTCAGACTTCATTTCCATTCCGGCCCGCGGCGGTGGGGCCCCTCCGTCCAAATTTTGTAAACGAAACTAATTCGTATTTGCAAAAGCGAGACGAATGATAACTCAACAGGAAGCGCTTGGCATGCACCTATTTTTGCGAGGCCAATAAACGCTCCCTGAGCGAAAGCGCAGGGTAAGGAGGGCCACGCATAACGCCAGCCCAGGCACGTTGCGGACCATCAACGCCCCCAGCACACTCAGCGTCAGGAGCGTACCCGGCAGCATGGATGGGTCCCTGTAGGGAAAATCTGCAGCACCATTGCCCACGATCGCGGAGACACCATAGGGCGCAAGCCCCTCTTCAGTGCCACCCTTCCTGGCGACGGCGCAGGTAAGGCAGGATACTCAAGAGTCCCAGCACCGCTAGCCCCGCACCGATCCATAACGCGATCCGAAATTCATAGCCCGCGGAGATCGCCATGCCGGACAGAAACGTCCCGCCGCCCAGGCCAATATTGATCACGGACGTATGAACCGCGTTCACCAAGGGCCCCGGATGTGCCACGCTGACGATGCGCGCCATCATCGCCGGATTCATCGGCACGCCGGACAAGCCGATCAGGATGACGAAAGCCACTGCCAGCCAGGCATACTGCGCCAGCAGCGCCATGCCAATTAATGAAAAACTGAGCACCGTCAGGCCCGTCACCATGATCGTGAGGCTATGTCGATAGGCTAAACGCCCCGTGATCATATTTCCGGCAAGATTGGCCGCGCCGTAGAGCATCAAGATGATCGGCACGACCTGCATCGTCAAGCCGGTGACCGAGGTCAGAATCGGCACGAAATAGCTGAAGGCGGCAAAGCTTGCCCCCAAAATCAGGCAACTGGTCGCGCAGGCCTTCCAGTACGCCACCTTTTTGAACGCCTGCAGCTCCTCGGCCATGTTCAGGCCGCCCTTGCCGCCGCCGACGTTGGGCAAGGTGCGAACGAGCACCGCCAGGCAAACGAGCACCAAGAGCGCCACCAGGCCAAAACTCACGCGCCAGCCCCAGTGCTGGTTGATGATGGTGGCCAGCGGCACGCCGAAGACGTTCGATACCATGAAGCCGCCAATCACCACGGCGGCCGCGCGCGGTCGGTTTTCAATGGGCACCAACGCCATGCTGGTGGCCAAGGACAAACTCAGGCACCCCGCGCACAAGACGCCGATGATCAAGCGCACCGCGATCAGTATGGCGTGATCCGAGATGAAGGCGCTAAAACCCTGCACCAGCACGTACGCGGCAAGCAACGCCAGCAATGTCGGTCGGTAAGGGACTTTGAGCTTCAGAAATACATACGTAAGCACCGGTCCGCCCAGCATCACGCCAAATGCGAAATACGAGATCAAGTGCCCCACTTGCCCTATCGTGATGCCGAAGGCCTCAGATAAGGTTTCCATCATTCCTGCCACCATCAATTCCGAGGTGCCAATCGAGAAGACGGCCAGCCCCAGAATGTAGACCACCAACGGCATTTCCTACTTTCCTAATAGTTATTGAACAATCATTCCAAAAATAGTCAAAAAAACACGCGTCGCTACGCAATCATAAGAATCACGCCTATAAAAAATTACCTCCAGGGGTCGGCACAAGCACCCAAGTCCCCTGCTCGCCCCCCTACAGGTTGGCCAGCAGCCCCGTCACGGCATCGTTGAGAACGCTCCTATCCGAAATATTTTTATTCAGCACTCGCAGCCCGTAGTAGCCCGCCAAGAAGCCCCGGGCCATTTCGACGGGCGAGATCGTCGTGCCGAATTCGCCATTCTTTTGCCCTTCGGTAAAAACCGAGACCAAGGCCGTCTCCAGGCGTTGGCGGTATTCGGTGTTCAGCGTCGCGACGACCTCATCCTTACTGCCACGCTCGAGCGCGGAGAACAGCACCATGGCCTCATGCTGCTCGGCCTGCGCCAGGTCCTCAGCCACGCCCCAGAGCAAGAGCGTACGCAGGCGGTCCCTGACCGAACCCGCTTGCATCAGGATGGTCAGCTGGGCTTGCATGCTCTTTTCGTGGCTGCGCAAAAGGGCCTGCTCATAAAGCGCCTGCTTATTGCCAAAGGCGTTATACAGGCTGCCCCGCCCGAGGCCGGTACTGTCGCAGAGGTCCTGCGCCGAGGTCCCGGCGAATCCATTCTCGCTGAAGACCCCAACCGCGGCATCAATAATTTCTTCGTCTTCGAATTGCCGAGGGCGCCCCTGGCTGGGCGATTTTTCCTTGCTCATGCGTCGAGTACAGCTGAAGCGTTCAGTGCGCAAAGATAGCAGTTTTGGAACAAATAGTCCAATAAGGCAGCCGCCGACACCTATTGCACAGAACGATGAAGTAGAATTCAAATATCACCATAAATCATGAATTTAATTCATATACCATGCTAGACCGCATCCATCTATCCATCGTGCAAGAAGTGGAAAAACAAGGTTCGTTGACCGCCGCCGCAGGCGTCCTGCACGTAACGCAGTCGGCCCTAAGCCACAGCATGAAGAAGTTGGAGCAGCAGCTGGGCACCGACATCTGGCTGCGCGAAGGCCGCAGCCTGCGGCTCACGCAGGCCGGTCAATACCTGTTGGCGGTGGCCAACCGGGTGCTGCCGCAGCTGAATCTGGCCGAGGAGCGCCTGCGTCAGTTCGCCCAGGGAGAGCGCGGATCGCTGCGCATCGGCATGGAGTGCCATCCCTGCTATCAGTGGCTGCTGAAGATCGTTTCCCCGTATCTGGCGGCCTGGCCGGATGTGGACGTGGATGTGAAGCAGAAATTCCAGTTCGGGGGCATCGGAGCGCTGTTCGGCTATGAAATCGATCTGCTGGTCACGCCCGATCCGCTAAATAAGCCAGGGCTCGTGTTCGAGCCTGTGTTCGACTATGAACAAGTGCTGGTCGTCGCGGGCAACCACCCGCTCGCCAAGGAGGAGTACGTCACGCCCAAGCAGCTCGGCAACGAGGTGCTGGTGGCCTATCCGGTGCCGGTCGACAGGCTCGATATCTACAGCATGTTCCTGACGCCGGCCGGCATTACGCCGAAGCGCCACAAGGCCATCGAGACGACGGACATCATGCTGCAAATGGTCGCCAGCGGCCGCGGGGTGGCGGCGTTGCCGCGCTGGCTGGTGCTGGAGTACGCGGACGCGATGAACGTGGTGCCTGTCCGGCTGGGCAAGAAAGGCATTGCCAAGCACATCTATCTGGGCGCTCGCGAGGCGGACGTGGATATCGATTACCTGCGTGCGTTTATCGCACAGGCAAAACGGCCAGCCCTGGCTTGATGCAACGCGGTCAAGTGCGGGGCGCCAAATTTGCAGGCCGATCGGCATGCCTCACAACTCATGAACTGAACTAATGGTTTCATGAGATCAATTCACTTTTTTTCATGGATGGTCCAACCTATACTGCGCCCCCTACGTCGTCGATATGAAGACTGCTAAATAAAAACCAGAAGAATTTGAGCAGCGCTGAAAAGCAATGAATGGACGCGGGTTTATTTCAGGAATCAGGGCAGTAGATCAACATGAGCAACGAGTTCACATTTGCCATCAAGAGCATTTGTTTCGACGAAGACTATCGTCCTTCGGACAATACGCGGATCACCACAAATTTTGCCAATCTCGCCAGGGGAGCGAGCCGCCAGGAGAATCTGCGCAATACGCTGCGGATGATTGACAACCGTTTCAATGCCCTGGCGCATTGGGACAATCCCAAGGGCGACCGCTATACCGTCAATCTTGAAATCATCTCCGTCGAGATGAGCATTGACGGCGCAGGCAACGGCAGCGCCCTGCCCTTGATTGAAGTGCTGAAGACCAGCATTTTTGATCGGAAGACCAACGAGCGCATCGAGGGCATAGTAGGAAATAATTTTTCCTCCTATGTTCGGGACTATGACTTCAGCGTGCTGCTGCTGGAGCACACCAAGAATCAAGCCGCGTTCAGCACGCCGGAGAATTTTGGGGACCTGCACGGGAAGCTGTTCAAGGCCTTCGTGAATTCAAGCACTTACAAAGAGCATTTCAGCAAACCGCCCGTGATCTGCCTGAGCGTGTCGAGCAGCAAGACCTATCACCGCACTGAAAACCGGCATCCCGTACTGGGCGTGGAATACCTGCAGGATGAGTACTCGCTGACTGACGAATACTTCAAGAAGATGGGAATGAAGGTCCGCTACTTCATGCCGCCCAACAGCGCCGCGCCCCTGGCTTTCTATTTTTCCGGCGATCTGCTGGGCGATTACTCCAATCTTGAGTTGATCAGCACGATCAGCACGATGGACACCTTCCAGAAGATCTACCGGCCGGAGATCTACAACGCGAACTCCGCGGCGGGGAAGTCCTATCAGCCCAGCCTGAAGCACCAGGATTATTCGTTGACCCGGATTGTTTATGACCGAGAGGAACGTAGCCGGCTGGCTATCGAGCAGGGACGGTTTGTTGAAGAGCACTTCACCAAGCCGTACCAGGCGATTCTTGAGCAGTGGTCCGCCAGCTGCCCTCTTTGATTAATCAGAAAAACCAAGGCATCTATTGTGAAGAAATTGCTCCCCACCTCGACCGCCGGCAGCCTGCCCAAGCCCTCCTGGCTTGCAGAACCGGAGAAGCTCTGGTCGCCCTGGAAATTGCAGGACGAGGGCCTGGCCGAGGGCAAGCAAGACGCTCTGCGTCTGTCTCTGCAGGAACAGCAGCACGCGGGCATCGATATCGTCAGCGATGGCGAACAAACGCGTCAACACTTCGTGACCACGTTTATCGAGCACCTGGAAGGCGTCGATTTCGAGAACCGCAAGACCGTCAGAATCCGCGATCGCTACGATGCAAGCGTACCGACGGTCGTGGGCGCCGTGGCGCGCCGCAAGCCGGTGTTCGTCGACGACGCCATATTCTTGCGCCAGCAGACCAGGCAGCCGATCAAATGGGCCTTGCCGGGCCCGATGACGATGATCGACACACTGTATGACGCCCACTATCGAAGCCGCGAAAAGCTGGCCTGGGAATTCGCCAAGATTCTCAATCAGGAAGCCAAGGAACTGGAGGCCGCCGGCGTCGACATCATCCAGTTTGACGAGCCTGCATTCAATGTGTTCTTCGACGAAGTGAATGACTGGGGCGTTGCCACGCTGGAACGCGCCATCGAAGGCCTCAAGTGCGAAACC
The DNA here is from genome assembly GCF_057359325.1 of Achromobacter sp. MUI-25009338. Taxonomy (NCBI): domain Bacteria; kingdom Pseudomonadati; phylum Pseudomonadota; class Betaproteobacteria; order Burkholderiales; family Alcaligenaceae; genus Achromobacter; species Achromobacter sp. MUI-25009338. Next base: position 2,457,427 of record NZ_CM170627.1, on the reverse strand, counting down.
GCGGTCCACATCTGCTACGGCTATGGCATCAAGGCCAATACGGATTGGAAGAAGACGCTGGGATCCGAGTGGCGGCAGTACGAAGAGGCCTTCCCAAAGCTGCAGAAGTCCAGCATCGATATCGTCTCGCTGGAATGCCAGAACTCCCGCGTTCCGATGGATCTGATCGAGCTCATCCGGGGCAAGAAGGTCATGGTGGGCGCCATCGACGTGGCCACCAACACCATTGAAACCCCGGAGGAAGTTGCCGACACGCTGCGCAAGGCACTTCAGTTCGTGGATGCCGACAAGCTCTACCCTTGCACGAACTGCGGCATGGCTCCCCTGTCTCGTGCTGTCGCCAGAGGCAAGCTGAGCACGCTGAGCGCCGGCGCGGAAATCGTCCGCAAGGAACTCTCGAACTGATTCAAAGGCGGGAAATGGTCGTCGCGAGCTGCCCGCGACGACCACGCACGCGCAATAGACCTCAATATGTCACTTTCCAGCACTGCGATCGAGCCGTTGCGCTTTCGCGAAGTTCTCGGGCACTACGCGTCCGGCATTACTGTCATCACGACGCAGTTCGATGACGAGCCGATAGGCTTCACCTGCCAGTCGTTCCACAGCGTGTCGATGAGTCCGCCGCTGGTGTCGTTCAACGTGATGTCCAGCTCAGGCAGCTATCCCAAGATCCGCCGCGCGGGTCGCTTCGCAGTCAATATCCTGTCGGACGAACAAGTCAGGATTTCCAACCAGTTCGCTCGGCGAGGCACGGACAAATGGCATGAAGTCCAATGGCGGGAGTCGCCGCTAGGCAATCCGATCATTGCCGGCAGCCTGCACTGGCTCGATTGCGAAATCTATGCCGAACACGCCGCAGGCGATCATCTGATCGTGATCGGTGAAGTGAAGGCGTTGAACCTGCAAGAAGCTGCCGCTACGCAGCCATTGCTGTACTACAAAGGCCAGTATCGCAACATCGCCGAGCATTGCGAGGCTTGACGGTTCAATCAGGGCGTCACCTGATAGCCGCGTTGCTGCATACAGCTGGCATAGGTGGAAGCAGCGGCCGCATTGGCCTGCGACTGGGCGGCCCGGTCCTGCCGGCGTTCCTGCCGTTGCCGCGAACCGCCTACCACCGCCCCGGCCACCGCGGCGTCTTTCGCCTGGTTCTGCCGGTATTGCTGCTTGACGTCGTCGTCCAGGCGGTCATAGACCTCCTCATGCTGCCGGCCGCGCGCGCCGGCCACCGCCGCACCCGCCGCCGCCCCGGCAGCCGCGCCGCGCACGCGCCCGCCGGATCGGGGACTTTCCGGCGTGGCGCTGGCCCCATTGCCGGCCAGCGCCTGGCACGCGGCGCTGTCTTGCTGGGTGGTTGCGGGAGACTGCCCTTTGAGCGGCGTCACCGTCTGGGCCGTGGCGCCCAGGCAGAACAGGGCGAGCAAGGGAACTGCGCAATACATGGACGTTTTCATGAAAAACTCCATTGAATCGAGAACCCGGATGATTGGAGTTTAGCTTGATGGCGGGTGATGGGTTACGCGCGTTGGAGGGTTGGGTTCTTGTCCGTGTGTTGCCGCGCTGCACCCATCCTACGACGCCCCGGCGGAGCCGTCTGGATGGTATCTACACTCAACTCCGACCCGCCACCTGCGCATACCGCCCCGCGATCCCGCCCGCCGCCTGGCGCATCCGCTCCACCACCATCCCGAACCTCTCCACCGCCAGCCGTTCGGCCATCGCCGTCACCGTAATCGCTCCCAATGCTTCCTGTTTCCCCGACAGGATGGGCACCGCCACCGCGCTGGTGCCCGGCATCAGCCCTGCCGGCGCATGCGCCAGCCCTTCTTTCCGGGCCTTTTCCACCCGCGCGATCACATCGTCCACGCGTTCGCCCAACACCTCCAGGCGCGCGGCATTGCTGCGCACCAGGCTGACGCTCTCGTCGGCGTCCAGACTCGCCAGCAGCGCCACGCCCGACACGCCCACTCCAAGCGGGCGTCTCACCCCCACTTCGATGGACAACACCTGTATCGGATGCCGCCCGGTCCGCCTGCCTATGCATATCGAGTCGTGTCCGTGGCGGATACTGAGAAACACTGTATCCCCGACCTGCTCCGCCAGTTCCGACAGATATGGGTCGGCCAGCGTCAATAGCGGAAAGCGCCGCGTGCGCGCCAGCCCCAGCAGGGTGACTTCCTGTCCGATCAGATACCGGCGCGTTTCCGGGTCCTGTTCGACCGCCTCCTCCTGCACCAGGGTCTTGAGCAGCCGATGCACGGTCGGACGGTTCAGGCCGGACATGCGTTCCAGGTCCACCAGGCGCACGCCCCGTTCCTGGCCGCACGCAATCAGCCGCAGCAGCGCCAAGGCGCGGCGCACGGTCTGGGCGCCGGAGGCGTTCTTGTCCTCGGCGTCGCTCATGCGGCCTCCGGCTTCATGACGGATTTGGGGGTTTGCGCGATGCCGCGCTTGGTGACGATGGGGCCAAGCGATGCATAGTTGGGGCCGCCGATGCGGCAGATCGGCCGCAGCAACCGGGTATCGATCTTGCCGTCCTGCATCAAGCCGTCGCGGATGTGGAACATGACGACTTCGCCCACGAAGAATTCGGCGCCGGTGGCTCCGAAGGGCGTGACGCTGTGCAGCCGGCATTCCAGGCTGATGGGCGCGGCGGCCAGGCGGGGCGTCGGGATGGCGGCGCCGGGAAGCACCTGCAGGCCCAGCAGTTCGGCTTCGCTGACTTCGGCCGGATGTTCCTGGGCGCTTTCATGGAGCGGATCGAGGAGCGTCTCGTCGGCGATGTTCACGACGAAGTGGCCGTTGGCCATGATGTTGCAGCCGGTGTCTTTGCGCTGCCCGGCCTTTCTGCCGATGTTGACGCCGATCATGGGCGGCTGGTTGGAAACGAAGGTGTAGCAGCTGAAGGGAGCCAGGTTGACGCCGCCGTTGGCGTTGACGCTGCTGATCCAGGCGATGGGCCGCGGAACGACGATGCCGCTCATCAGGCGGTAGGTCTGTTCGGGGTTCAGGTCGGTTGCGGGGAAATGCATGCTGTCTCGCTCCGTAGTCCGGATATTGAACATCAGAATTTGGACTCTTTCATGCGCATACAGTGCGCCTAGCCTTATTTTCCGGCGTAGACCGCACAAGCCGGAACATGCCTGCGGAAGCTCTATCTCAAATTAGTCCAATATTCGGAACTTTTCTTCAAATTGGCGTTGTCCGGCATGGCGGGAATTCCTAGAGTGTCATCAAACAAGCAAAACGCGATGACACGCACAGGAGACTGACCATGAACCGCAACGCGCTGCGCGCCTGCGCCACTGTGGCGCTGACCGTCCTTACCTCGATGGCCCATGCCGCCTGGCCCGACAAGCCCGTGAAGATCGTCGTGCCCTACCCGCCCGGCGGCAATGTGGACGTGGCGGCGCGGCTAATTGCGCCGGGGCTGCAGGAGGCGCTGGGCCAGCCCTTCATCGTCGAAAACAAGTCCGGCGCGGGCGGCATGATCGCCGGAGAACAGGTGGCCCGCTCGGCCCCGGACGGGTACACGCTGTTCATGGCCGCGAATGGTCCGCTGCTGTTTTCGCCGCTGATTTTCAAGCGCGACGCATACAGGTGGGATCGGGATTTTGCGCCTATCAGTTCGGTTTCGTTCACGCCGCTGGTGCTGCAGGTGCGGCCCGAGTTGAAGGTGAGGAACCTGGGAGAGCTGTTGGCGCTGGCGAAGAAGGAGCCGGGCAAGCTGAACATGGCGTCGCCGGGCGCCGGCACGACCAACCATCTGGTGAGTGAGCTGCTGCAGTCGCTGACCGGCGCGCGCTGGACGACGGCGCAATACAAGGGGAACGCGCCCGCCACGACGGACCTGCTGGGCGGCCAGGTGGATTTCAATTTCGATCAGATTTCGGTGGCGCTGCCTTACGTGAAGGACGGGCGGCTGCGGGCGCTGGCGGTCACGACCGCCGAGCGCGTGCCGTCGATGCCCGACGTTCCCACGTTCGCGGAAGCCGGCGTGCAGGGCATGGAGGCGTCCACTTTCACCGGGCTGCTGGCGCCGAAGGGCACGCCACCCGAGGTCCTGGACAAGTTGAGCGCGGCGCTGGGCAAGATTCTGGCGCAGCCGGCAATCATCCAGCGTTTCGACGAGCTGGGCGCGCAGGCGCGCGGCAGTTCGCCCGAGGAATTCACGCGTTACCTGGCCGCGGAAGACGCGCGCTGGACGCCGATCATCAAGCGCGCCGGCATTACGGCGAATTGAATCCGGACGCGCCCGCGACGCGGCGCGCCTTTCCCTTACCTTCCCGATACGGAATCCGCCATGAGCAGACGCAGCATCTATGCCGAAGGCTTCAGCCACAAGAATCCCATTCCCGCCGCCTGCCGGATCGGCCCCATGCTGTATTCCGGCAGCATCCAGGGCACCGACCCGGCGACGGGCGCTTACGGCGCATCGCTGGAACGCCAGTGCGAACTGATGTTCGATCACGTGCGCCGCATCGTGGAAGCAGGCGGGGGCACACTGGGCCACATCGCCAAGATGACAGTGTGGATGCGCGACCGCAGCCAGCGCGCGGCGCTGAACGCGGCGTGGCTGCAGGCGTTTCCGGATGCGCAGGATCGCCCGGCGCGCCACACCATGCAGGCGGATCTGGATGGCGACAAACTCATCGAGTGCGATTTCGTCGCGGTGATCGGATAAGGGAACCGGCGATGACGCAATACCAACACTTCCATACCCATCCGACCGCGCCGGCGTATCGCTTGCCGCCGGGTTCGTGCGACAGCCAGTTTCATGTATTCGGGCCGGCGGACCGCTATCCGGTGCGTCCGGGCGCGGCGTATGAAATGCCTGACGCAACGATCGAGACGGCGCTGGGCCTGCACCGGCTGCTCGGCATCGAGCGCGGCGTGATCGTGCAGGCCACCACATATGGCGCCGACCATCAGGTCGTGCTGGACGGTCTCGCCGCGGCCGGCCCGTCGTACCGCGGCTGCGCGAATGCCGTGGTGCTGGCCGAGCGCGATGACGCGTACATCCAGAAGCTGCACGACGCGGGCGTGCGCGGCGCGCGCTTCACGCGCCAGGGGCTGGGCATCAGCATGGCGCCGGCCGTGTTCGACCGCGCCATCGCGCGCATCCGCGAGCTGGGCTGGTACGCCAAGTTCCAGCCGGAGCCCGACGGCATGATGGCGCAGATGGAGCAGTTCGAAGCGCTGGACATCCCGGTGCTGCTGGACCACATGGGCCGCGCCGATCCGGGCGCGGGCGCGGCCGATCCCACGCGGCGCAGCCTGGAATCGCTGCTGGCCCGCGGCAATTTCTGGGTGATGCTGTCCTTGACGGAGAAGCTGTCGCGCACGGGAGAGCCCTGGGACGACGTGATTCCGCTGGCCCAGGCGCTGATCGCCGCGAACCCCGATCGCGTGATCTGGGGCAGCGACTGGCCGCATCCGGTGTCGGTCAAGGCGACGCCGGACGAGGGCAGGCTGCTGGACCAGTTGGCGCGCTACGCAGGCGATGACGCCACGCTCAGGAAGATTCTGGTCGACAACCCCGCGCGCCTTTTTGGATTCGACGAATGAAACTGCTCAGCTTCACCCATGAAGGCCGCGCGCGCTTTGGCGCCCTGCGCGGCCAGGACGAGATTGTTGCGCTCGATGGCCAGGGCCACGACAGCCTGCGCGCCGCGCTGGAAGCAGGCGCCCTGCCCGCCCTGGCGCGCCTGGCCGGCTCGCTGCCGGTCACGCACCGGCTGAGTCAGGTGCGCCTGCTGCCGCCGGTTCCCGCGCCCGAGAAGATCATCTGCGTGGGCGTGAACTACGGCAAACGCAACGAGGAATACCAGGACGGCAGCGCGCCGCCCGCCTATCCCAGCGTGTTCCCGCGCTTTCCGGGCTCTTTCGTGGGGCACGGCGAGCCCTTGCTGCGCCCGCCGGAGTCCGGGCAGCTCGACTACGAGGGCGAAATCGCTATCGTCATCGGCAAGACCGGCCGGCGCATCGCCGCGCAAGACGCCTGGAGTCACATCGCCGGCCTGACCTGCCTGAACGAAGGCACGGTGCGCGACTGGGTCAGGCACGGCAAATTCAACGTGACCCAGGGCAAGAACTTCGACGCCAGCGGTTCGATGGGTCCATGGATGGTGACGGCCGACGAGTTCGACCCCGCCGCACCGCTGACGGTGCGCACGCGCGTCAACGGCGAGCTGCGCCAGCAGGACTCCACCGACAACCTGATGTTCCCCTTCGCCGAACTGATCCGCTATATCTCCATCTGGACCACGCTCAAGCCGGGCGACGTCATCTCCACCGGCACCCCTATCGGCGCCGGCGTGCGCTTCACGCCGCCGCGCTTCCTGAAGCCGGGCGACGTGGTCGAGGTGGAAGTGGCCGGCATCGGCATCCTGTCCAACCCTGTGGCTGACGAGTCGGCCGCGCCCGCGCAAGGAACCCGCCATGCTCAATGAAGACGACCGCATCCGCGCCGCCAGCCTCCTGTTGGAGGCGGAACGCAGCGGCGTACCCACCACGCAACTCGACCAGGTTTTTCCAGGCATCGAGATCGCCGACGCCTATGCGATCCAGAAGCGCATCATCGACCAGAAACTCGCCGCGGGGGCCAGGTTGCGCGGCCACAAGATCGGCCTGACTTCCAAGGCGATGCAAAGCACGGTCGGCATCGACGAGCCGGACTACGGGCATTTGCTGGACACGATGTTCTATCAGGACGGCGAGACCATTCCCACCGCCGGGCTGATCGTGCCCCGCGTGGAGGTGGAACTGGCTTTCGTGCTGGGCAAGCCGCTGCAGGGTCCCGACGTGAGCCTGTTCGACGTGCTGGACGCCACCGACTATGTGGTGCCGGCGCTGGAACTGATAGACGGACGCAGCAAGTATCCGCGCCGCATCGTCGACAACATCGCCGACAACGCCGCCTGCGCCGGCATCGTGCTGGGCGGCCGGCCCGTGCGGCCGCTGGATATCGACCTGCGATGGGTGGGCGCCCTGCTCCTGAAAAACGGCGTGATCGAGGAATCGGGCGTGTCCGCCGCCGTGCTGGGACACCCGGCGCTGGGCATCGCCTGGCTGGCCAACAAGCTGGCCCAGCACGATACCGGCCTGGCCGCCGGCCAGATCGTGCTGGCCGGGTCGTTCACCCGCACGGTTGCGGTCAAGAGCGGCGACACGCTGCATGCCGACTACGGCAAGCTGGGCAGCATCTCGGTCCATTTTTCCTAGGACGCCGCATGGAACTTCCCGTCAATCCTTTCAAGCGCGCGCTGCGCGAACAACGCCACCAGACCGGCCTGTGGGTCACGCTCGGGCATCCGAACAGCACCGAGCTGGTTGCCGCCAGCGGCTTCGACTGGCTGCTGCTCGATACCGAACACACGCCGGCGCTGCTGCCAACGGTAATGGCCCAATTGCAGGCCGCGGCCGCCTATCGCAGCCATCCCGTCGTGCGGCCGTCGTGGAACGACAAGGTCCAGATCAAGCAATACCTGGACATCGGCGCGCAGACCCTGCTGCTGCCCTATGTGCAGAACGCGGCCGAAGCCGAGAGCGCGGTGGCCGGCATGCGCTACGCGCCGCGCGGCGTGCGGGGCGTCAGCGGCACCATGCGCGCCACGCGTTATGGCCGGGTGCCCGACTATATGCGCCGCTGCGAGGACGAGCTGTGCCTCCTGGTGCAGGCGGAGACCGGCGAGGCGCTGGAGTACCTGGACGCCATTATCGCGGTGGACGGCGTGGACGGCGTCTTCATCGGGCCGGCGGACCTGGCCGCCAGCCTGGGCTATCCCGGAGAACCGCAGCATCCGAAGGTGGTCGCCGAGGTCGAACGCGCCATCGGGCGGGTACGCGCGGCCGGCAAGGCGCCCGGCGTGCTGACGCCGGACGAGACGCTGGCGCGGCGGTACATGGCCGCGGGAAGTTTATACACGGCGGTGGGCGTGGATGCGGCGATCCTGGCGCGGCACTGCGACCAGCTCGCGGCGCGGTTCGCTGCCGCCCCTGGCTAGCACACCTGCCCTCACTTCACCGCCGCATTCCCGCCGTCCGCGAACAAGGCGGAACCCGTGACGAAACTCGCCATGGAACTCGCCAGAAACAAGGCGGCCGAAGCGATCTCCTCGGGACGGGCGATCCGCTTCATCGCGTGCAGTCCCGCCGCCCATTCCTTCTGCGCGCTGTCGCCCGCCATCGCCGTGTCCACGCCGCCGGGCAGGAGCGCGTTGGCCCTGATGCCCTTGTCGCCATAGTCAGCGGCGATGCCTTTGACCAGTCCCATCAGCCCCGCTTTGGCGGCCGCATAGGCCGCCATGCCGGGCAGTCCCACGCTGGTGCCGACAAAGCTGGACGTGAAAATGATCGCTCCGCCCTTGCGCTCGAGCATGGCGGGGACCTGATGCGCGCTGCCCAGAAACGCCGAATGCAGGTTCGCCGCTATCGTCGTTTGCCAGTCGGCAAAGGCAATGTCGGCCAGCGGCGCTATGGGTCCGGTGGCGCCGGCGTTGTTGAACGCGATATCCAGGCCGCCGAATTCCGCGACCGCCGCTGAGATCAAGCGTCTGTGGGTCTCGGGCCGGCAGGCGTCGCCGGCGACCACGCTCGACTTTCCGCCCTGGCCGCGAATGCGCGCGGCCACCTCCTCCAACGCCGATTCACCCCTGGCGTTCAAGACGACGGCGGCGCCCTGCGCGCTGAACAAGAGCGCGGCGGCGCGCCCGATTCCCGACGATGCGCCCGTGATGATGGCGACTTTATCCTGCAGCAACCCCATGGCGGCGCTCCGATATGAATGGTGTATCTTCATTGTCCGGAGCGTTGGCCGAGACGGATATCCGGTTCTTGCGGCCCGTTCGACGCTCTCCTGCAAGCCGCCCGCGAAAACCCCATGCGCAACCGCCCCGATCCATTCGCCCCGCCGAAACGGCGACAGCCCGCACGCCAGAACTCGCTCCTCTGGATTCTCGAACCCCTGGAGCGCGACGCCAATTACGCCCACCGCAAGATGTTCGGCTGCGACGCGGCCTACCTGGATGAGGCGCTGTACCTGGTGGCCGCGGACCGCGACGATCCGTGGAGCGGCATTCTGGTGTGCACGTCGAAAGAACGGCACGCGGCGCTGATGGCCGAGCTGCCAGCCCTGCAGCCGCATCCCGTGCTGGGCAAGTGGCTGTACCTGCCGCAGAAGGACGAGTCTTTCGAGGCGATCGCGCAGAAGCTGGTCGGGCTTGCGCTGGCGCGCGACCCGCGGCTGGGGGTGATACCCAAGCCGCGATCGCGGCGGCGCAGCGCCTGGCGTAACGAGGAATAAAGGCAGCAGGTCTCTACAGATGGCGGTGGCTGCAAACCATGGGCTGCCCGGCAAGCGCCTCCATCAGCCCCGCCAGCCCGCGCGCGCTGCCGTCATCCAGGCCTTCGGTGCGGATCAGGCGAAAGCCCATCGCCAGGCTGTATTGCCAGTCCAGTTCCAGGATTCGGTAGTCGCGGCCATCCTGCGAGCAATGCCATTGCGCGGCCGGGTCTTCGTAGGCGGCGCCGATGAAGTCGACATGCGAGTCGAACGGCGGCATGGATTCCAGCAGTTCGTCGGACCCCGGCAGGCTGGGCTCGGAAAGGTTTTCGCCGACCGCCACGTGCGGCGCGGGGCCGTCATAAGCCAGCAGCATCAGCGGAAAATGCCTGGGGTCGGCGTCATAGGCGGCGCGCGTGTCGGCGTTGAGGTACGGCCGCGCCGCCGGGCCCAGGCAGTATTGCGGGCTGTTCCAATCGCTGCCCTCGTTGTCCAGATACAGGTCGCCCGGCACGATACCGCGCTGGGATAGCAGCGCCAGCGCCTCTTCCATGGTGTCGTTATGGCGTATGGGCAGGTCCGCCGGCAGGTGTCCCGCCTGCACGTACATCGCGATCACGTCGCCCGTCGTGCGCAGGCCGTCCCGGTGCTGGTACGACCCTTCGTTCAGGCCGGCCAGGCCGAAGCTCAGGTTCAGCAATGCGCGATACGGGATGCGGTCGCCGCGCGGTTCGAGCACGTATCCCCCTTCCAGCAGCCTGGCTTCCAGCGCGCGCCAGTCCGGCGGCGGCAAATGCATATCGCGTGGGCAAAGAAACTGGTGGTGTTCGGACATGGACGACTCGTTCGTTCGAGGTTCGGGCGCGCCTTTTTAACATGGCGACGAGGACCTCGTCGGAACCGGGTGTCAATCCACCTTGGCGCCCGACCGTTCAACCAACGGCACCCATTTGGCGATATCCGCCTGGATGAACGCCGCCAGCCCGCTGGGCGGACCGTCGTGGAAGATCTCATAGCCCAGCGCCTGCAGGCGCCGACGCTGTTCGTCGCCATCCATGACCTTGCGCGCGGCCGCGTTGATTCTGGCGACGACGTCGGGCGGGGTGCCGGCGGGCGCCATCAGGCCCAGGTCCACCGTGATGACGTAACCCGGCACGCCCTCCTCCATCATGGTGGGCACGTCCGGCAGCAGCGGCGATCGGGCTTGTCCGGTGACGGCCAGCGCGCGCAGCTTGCCTTCCTTGACCAGGCCGGACACGCTGGGGGTGTTGTAGAAGGCGAACGCGACTTCGTGCGCCATGACGGCGGCCACGCCCTGCGGCGCGCCGCGATAGGGAATGTGAGCGGCCTGGGCGCCGGTGATGGACAGCAGCAGTTCGGCCGACAGGTGGTGCGTGGTGCCGTTACCGCCGGAGGAATACATCAGCTTGCCCGGCTGGGCCTTCAAGGCGGCGACCAGTTCGCGCACCGAGCGGTACGGGCTGTCGGCCGGCACGATGAGGACGTTGGAACTGCCCGCCAGGTAGGCCACCGGGACGAAGTCCCTGGTGGGGTCGTAGGACAGTTTGGAGAACAGGCCCAGGTTGATGGCCCAGGTGTTGTTCGACCCCAGGACCAGCGTGTAGCCGTCGGGGGCCGATTTGGCCACATAGTTCATGGCGATCTGGCCGCCGCCGCCGGGCCGGTTCTCGACCACCACGGTCTGGCCCAGCAACTGGCTCAAGCCGGGCTGGACCGCGCGCGCCAGAATGTCGGCGGTGCTGCCGGCCGCCAGCGGCACGACCAGGGTGATGGGACGGTCGGGAAACGGCGCGGCGCCGGCCGGCATGGCGCCGAACCCCGCAAAGGCCAGGAGGGCCGCCAGTAGTGCTTTCATGATGCCTCCGCGGTGGTGCTTGCTGTGGAAACCATGCGGCATTGCATGATGCGAAGCAGCGTATCCGAGGCGGCCCGCCCGCAGAATAGGCGGGGTGCTATAGCGTCATGCCATCATGGCATGGCGGCTTCACGGCGCAGCCGCTGCGATACCGAGCGGACCACGGCGACGAAGGCCTGGGCGGCGGGAGACAGCGGGTAGTTGGCCTGGCGCGCGATCGAGATCGGCCATTCCAGGCTGGGGTTGCGCAGCGCGATGCTTTTGAGGCCGGCCGGCATCTGTCCGTGCGCGATCTGCGGCAGCATGGCCACGCCCATGCCGGCCTGGATCAGGCCTATCGCCGTGGACAGCAGCACGACGCGCTGTTCCACCCTTGGGTAGATGTCGGCGGCGATGAGCCGCCGGCTGATGCTGAGCCACGGCGGGGCTTCCGGATTGAGCTGGATGCACGGCAGTTCGGCCAGCACCTTGGCGTCGACCTCCTCGAAGCGGGCCAGCGGATGGTCGGCGCGCACGAAGAGCGCGACGCCGCGGTCCAGCAGCGGTTCGACCATGATGCGGGAGTCGTCGTCCGGCATGACGGCGCCCAGGCCGACGTCGGCCTCGTGCGAGAGCAGCCGGGTCCGGATCTGCTGCACCATGCAGTCGACCACGATCAGGTCGAGCTGGGGGTGGCGCTGGTGGAATTCCATGAGCACGTGCGGCAGCAGGGTGGCGGCGGTGACGTGGCCGACCGCGACCATGACCTTGCCCAGCTTCAGTTCGGAATGTTCGCGGCTTTCCTGGATGGCGCTGTCGATGGCCAGGATGGCGCGCCGCGCCACGTCCGCCATGGCCTGGCCGTCGCGCGTGAGCGAGACCTCGCGGCCGCGCACGACCAGCGGCTGGCCGACCTCGGCTTCGAGCCGGCGGATCAGGTGGCTGACCGAGGGCTGCGACAGCCCCAGGCGTTCGCCGGCTGCAGTGAAGCTGGCGGTTTCGCCTATCGCGACGAGTGCGCGCAGCTGGCGCAGCGAGACGGATTCGACCGGATCGGACATGCTATGACGTCATGATGGAATAGTTTCCATACTATAGCTACATGCCCGAGCGCTCCCTAAGATGGGATTTCCCTAACCTGCGCACGGAACCGCAATGCCGCACTCCTCCTACGCCGCCGACCGCATGGGATCGGCCGTCGTCGAACCGTCGGGCCGCTTCGAAGCGGGCAGCCTGGCCTCGTTCACGCTGACCTATACCGCCGGCTATTTCGGCATCGACGACACCGGGTCGATCAAGATCGTGCACCGCTTCGCCAGCGACATGGGCAAGCCGCAGTTCGACCGGCCCGACGGCTGGAACTACACCACCGTGGAGGCTTCGAACGGCGCGGTGCTGCAGGTGGAGTACGACGGCAAGCGCAACATCCGGCCCTGGGACAAGACGCTGTTCATCCGGGTGGTGCGCGGCTATCTGGAGGAAGGCGACCGCATCGTGGTGCGTTTCGGCGACACGCGGCAGGGCTCGCCCGGCATGCGGGTGCAGACCTTCAGCGAACCGACCTTCGAGTTCAAGGTGCTGGTGGACGCCTTCGCCACCTACAACTACGTGGAGCTGGAGAACTCCCCCACCATCGCCGTGGTGGCCGGCCCGCCGGTGGCGTACAAGGCGATCCTGCCGAGCCAGGCGGCGGCCGGCGAGCCGTTCAGCCTCGGTTTCAAGGGCGAGGACAAATGGGGCAACCCCAGCGACCGCGTTTCGGGCGAGTTCACGCTGCGCAGCAGCCTGCCGTTGCAGGGCCTGCCCGCCTCGTTCTCGATGCGCGAGGGCCAGCATGCACTGCGGCTCGAAGGGCTGATGGCGCAGGCCCCCGGAGAACTGCGCATCGAGGTGCTGCGCGACGGGGTGCCGGTGGCGCACAGCACGCCGTGCCGGATCGTGCCGGCCGGCGACGGCAGGTGCGGTCATTACTGGGCCGATCTGCACGGACAGTCCGAGGAAACCATAGGCACGAATTCGGCGGAAGAACTGATCCTGTTCGCGCGCGACCGCGCGTTTCTGGACGTCATGAGCCACCAGGGCAACGACTTCCAGATCACCACGCCGTTCTGGGAACACCTGAACGCGCTGACGGCCAAGTACAACCAGGACGGCGCGTTCATCATCTTTCCCGGCTACGAATGGTCGGGCAACACCGGCCTGGGCGGCGACCGCAACGTGCTGTATTTGCAGGAGGGCCGCCCCATCCACCGCTCCTCGCACGCGCTGATCGACGATCTGTCGGATCTGGCGCTGGACGCCAACGACGCTGACGCGCTGTTCGATGCGCTCAAGGACGAGGACGTGGTGGTGTTCGCCCATATTGGCGGGCGCTACGCCGACATCACGCGCTCGCACGACGCGCGACTGGAACGCTCGATCGAGATCCATTCGGACTGGGGCACTTTCGAGTGGCTGCTGGAGGATGCGTTCCGGCTGGGCTACCGCGTGGGCATCCTGGCCAACAGCGACGGGCACAAGGGCCGGCATGGCGCCAGCCACCCCGGCGCGTCCCTGTTCGGCGCGTACGGCGGCCTGAGCTGCCTGATCGCCGACGGGCTGACCCGCCAATCCATCGCCGAATGCCTGCGCCAGCGCCGCCATTACGCCACCACCGGCTGCCGCGCCTATCTGGACGTGCAGGCGCATTTCGAACGGCCGGCGCTGCGCTATTCCGACGATCCCAAGCTGGGCGCGCCGGTGACGCTGGAGCCCGTCACGCAAGCCGACATGGGCGCCATCCTGTCCTGCGACGGCGACGCGCTGGAGTTTTCCTTCGAAGTGCTGACCCACGGCCCCATCGAACGCGTGGAGGTCCGCAACCGCATGGACGTGGTGCAGACGCTCACGCCTTACGACGAGGCCGCGCTGGGCAGCCGCATCCGCATCGTGTGGGAAGGATCGGAGTACCGCGGCCGCGGCCGGCAGACGGTGTGGGACGGCAGCGCCACGCTGGAAGGCAACGCCTTCGTGGATCCGCAGCCGATCAATTTCTGGAACCTGGACAAGACGCTGGAGCAGCCGCGGCCCGACATGCTGAGCTGGCGCTCGCTGACCACCGGCGGCTTCAGCGGCATCGACGTGCGGCTGCGCGATCCGCAGGCCGGCGTGCTGAAGATCGACACGCCGGTCGTGCAGACCGAGATCGCCGTCGACCGGATCGGCCTGGAGCCGGTGGTGGTGGAGAACGGCGGCATCCGGCGCCGGCTGCAGGTCTATCGCCTGCCCGACGAAAATCCGGCGCGGCGCATGCAGGGGCGCGTTCGCGTGCCGCTGCACACGGGCCCCGACAATGCGGTGTACCTGCGCATCACCACCGAAGACGGGTTTTTCATTTACTCCAGCCCGATCTATGTGGAGCGCGTCTCGAACGTATCGGGAACGCGCGAAAAATAGCAATATCCGCCCGTCAGGCTTTTCTTTGCGGCGAAACTGCCGTAAATACCCCACATCCTTTTAAGACGACAGGAGTTGGGGCATGGCAGAGAAAGGGGTAATCCATGACATGGCAGTGGGCGTTTCGGCGGTGGTGCTGGCGGGCCCCGTCGCACTATCGCTACTAGGCTATGGGGCCGCCCTCGCAATCCAGTCCTGCTTCGATATCCCTGCCAAACTGACCTACAACTCACCATTGGACCTCCTGCATCTATCCAGCTATGCGCTGAGCGGCTGGATCGAGATGCTGGAATTGGCGCGCGAAACCGAGAGATTTCGCGGGTTGGTCTACGTTGCGATCGGCATAGGACTGGCCGTGGCATTCGTGACCATCGGAATTCGCACACCCAAAGTGCGCCAACAGGCATGCACGACAGGGACTGCCGCTGGCCGCGCGCTAACGAAATTACCTTGCGCCGCAGCGTTGCGTGCGGCACTGCAATGGTTGCGCAGGCAGGCGCTAAGTTTTTCCCTGCTCGCGATGTGCGCGGCCATACCATGGCTCTTGGTTGCGCTAGTCGGCGCGGCGATCGCCGTTTTCGTCATTATTCCCAGTGCTGGCTACGAGGGCGCGATGCGGCATTTCAATACCTGGGTTATCTCCGCTGAACATTGCTCGCCGATACTAAGCCGCAGTGAAAGACTGAACCCGTTCAACATTCACCCATTCGGACAGGAATTCAAGGCGAAAACCACGCCCTGCCTGTCTATCTGGAAAGACGGCACACTGCTTGCCGAAGGCCGCCATGTCACCTCTACCGACAGCACGGTGATCCTGTTCGACCCGGTAAGCGGAAACGTGGTGATCGAACCGACCGAGGGCCGGTCCATCCGAGTGAGCGGCCCCTCGGGCACCGTCTTGGCAGATCAGCTGCGAACCCCGCTCACCGACGATTGACTACGCCTGCCACGCCGCCACCAGCCGGTTTCCGCCCGCCTCCTTGGCGCTGTACAGCGCCCGGTCGGCGGCGGCCAGGGCTTCGGCCAGCGGCGGCGCGGCCCGTTCGTAGCGGGCCAGGCCGATGCTGACCGTGGCCGGCATGGCGATGCCGTCGGCCTGGGCCGCGATGGCGGCGGCGAAGCGTTGCGCGATGGATTCGCCCAGCGTCTGGGCGCGGCCGGCGGCGTCGCCGGCCAGCAGCGCGGCGAATTCCTCGCCGCCGATGCGGGCGAGGATGGCGTCGAGGCCCAGCACGGCGCGCGCCGTTTCCGCGAAGGCCTGCAGCACCTGGTCGCCTTTCTGGTGGCCGTGGCGGTCGTTGATGGCCTTGAAGCGGTCGAGGTCGAACGCCAGCACGGCCAGCGGCGCGCGGGCTCCGGCGTCCTGCAGCAGGCGCGCGCCCTGCTCGAAGAACCAGCGGCGGTTGCCCAGCCGGGTCAGGTAGTCGGTCTGCGATTCGCGCAGGAGCTGGCCGTGGGTTTCCTCGCGCACCAGCTTGAGCAGGGTCATGGGCAGGAGGATCGAATACAGCACGCCCTCATACATGGTGAGCGTGCTGGCGGTCAGGTGTATGCCGGGGCCGTGTCCGGCCACCCACCACGGCAGCAGGCAGGCGCGCGCGGCGTAGATCAGCGCGTGCACGCCGGTCACCGCCGCGGCGATGCGCAAGGGCGTGTAGGCCTTCAGCTCGTCGCAGCGCAGCAGCTGCCAGGCCGTCATGCCGCTGACCAGCGCGATGGGAAATGCGCTGACGTATTTCCAGACGAGGTCCTCGCCCCGCTCGCCGGCCGCCGCCCATATCAGCGCCATGACGATGAGCAGCGCGAAGGAGGCGGCGCGGTAGCGCCTGCCGCGCAGCGAGGCCGCGCCGTTCATGACCAGCAGATAGCCGCTGAGCACGATGAGGTTGGCCGCGGCCGAGCCCAGCCCGCCCGGCACGCGGCTACGGAACAGCGCGGCGGTGCAGCCCAGTGCCAGCGTCGCGAAGCCCGCCGCCAGGATGCGCAGCGAGCGGCTGCGCCGGGGATGCGTGCGATGCTCCCAGAACGTCAGGCCGGCCGTGGCCAGCAGGGTTCCGATGATGATGAAGTAAAGGGTGAGGAGATCGACGTACATCGGAGACGTTGGGTATGGCGCGGCTTTTTGCGCGGCAGGCCGAAATTCTACAAGGGCCGGCTTACGGCCGGGTCGCGGGCGCGCGCTCATCTACAATCGCAGGCCATGCCGGTCGTAGGCGCGGCCGGGCGGTAGCTCACAGGTAGTAATGACGCGCGCGAAGAAAGCCCCTCCCAGGAAGAAACGTTCCACCAGCAGGTCCACGGCCCGTTCCAGCGGCCGATTCCCAAAGTTCCTGAAAGCGCTGCTGTTCTCGTCGCTGGCGAGTTTCGGCGCGGCCACTTATGTGCTGAATCCGCAGTGGCGGATTCCGGCGCCGGTGCAGGAGGCGCTGAACCGGCTGGGCTGGCCAGCCTTGCCGCACGAGCGGACGGCAAGGCCGCAGGAACGGGCGGCGCCCACGGCCGCGCCGACCGGCGCGCCGGCCCAGACCATGTTCGCCGAGTGCCGGCAGTTCTTTCCGCATTCGCGCCCGCCGGAAGTGCCGGGCAGCCAGAAGCTGCGCGAGATCTGTTTTTCGGCCTTCGCCATCCTGCACGACGGCCAGACCAAGACGCCGGTGTTCGTGGCCGAGCGCCTGAACCGCCGGATGCTGACGCAGGCCCAGGGCCTGCAGCGCACCGACAGGTTCTACGCCGAGGCGCGGCTGCCGCGCGCCGAGCGGGCCGAGCTGGACGACTACCGCGGCTCGGGCTATTCGCGCGGGCACATGGCGCCGGCCGGCGACATGTCCACGCCCGAGGCCATGGCGCAGAGCTTTTCGCTGGCGAACATGGTGCCGCAGAACCAGATCCATAACGGCGGCGCCTGGAGCGCCATCGAGCAGGACACCCGCAAGTACGTGATGCGCGCCGCCGGCGACGTGTACGTGTTCACGGGGCCGGTATACGGCGAACGGCCGCAGACCATCGGTTCGGGCGTGGCGGTGCCCAGCTACCTGTACAAGGTGGTGTACGACGCCACGTCGGGCCGCTCCTGGGTGCACTGGCAGGCCAACGCCGCCGGCACCCGCGCGGGGCCGCCGATCAGCTACGAGGAGTTCGTGCGGCGCACGGGGCTGAAGCTGCTGCCGGCCGGCGGCTGAGGCGCGCGGCCGGATTCAGCCGTTCATCTGGTACAGCTGTATCAGGTTGCCGCAGGTGTCGGAAAAGATGGCGATGGCGACCATGCCGGCCGGAGTCGGGTCGACGGTGAAGGCCACGCCTTTTTCCTTCAGGCGCCGCACGTCTTCCTGCAGATCCGCGCTTTCGAAGGCGGTGACGGGAATGCCGTCGTTCCTCAGCGCGGTCTGGTAGGCGTTGGCCGCCGGATGGCTGTTGGGCTCCAGCACCAGTTCCAGATCGCCGGGGCCGTCGGGCGAGACCACCGTGATCCAGCGCGCCGCGCCCATCGGGATGTCGTTTTTCTTCTGGAAGCCCAGCACTTCGGTGTAGAAGCGCAGCGCTTTGTCCTGGTCGTCGACGAAGATGCTGTTGAGCTTGATTCTCATGGGGTGGCTCCCGTGGTTCGCGCAGACGCGCCCTCAGCCGCGCCAGGCGGCCTCGATGGCGGCGATGTCGATCTTGCGCATGGTCATCATGGCCTCGAAGGCGCGCTTGGCCGCCGCCGGGTCGGGGTCGGCGATGGCCTCCATCAGCACCCGCGGCGTGATCTGCCAGGACAGGCCCCACTTGTCGCGGCACCAGCCGCATTCGCTCTCCTGCCCGCCGTTGCCGACGATGGCGTCCCACAGCCGGTCGGTCTCGGCCTGGTCCTCGGTGGCGATCTGGAATGAAAAGGCTTCGCTGTGCTTGAAGGCCGGCCCGCCATTCAGGCCCAGGCAGGGAATGCCGATGACGGTGAATTCCACCGTCAGCACGTCGCCCTGCTTGCCCGAGGGATAGTCGCCCGGCGCGCGCAGCACCCGCTGCACGGCGCTGTCGGGGAAGGTCTGGGCGTAGAACTGCGCGGCTTCCAGCGCGTCGCGGTCGTACCAAAGGCAAATCGTGTTCTTGCTGGCCATGGCGGCTCTCCTGACGAAGTCCCGGTAGGTGCAGCATAGCCGCGATGCCGGTCCGGCAAGCGTTACCAAGCTTTGGAAAATGTTGTGGGCGCAATGCCGCCACATTTGTTACTCCCGGCGTCGGACCCGCGGTGCCACACTGTTCCCACGGACATCCAACCCAGGAGGAACCCGCTCATGACAGCCCCTACCGACAACGCCAGCCCCGCCGCCGCATCCCCCATGCGCACGCCCCCGGTGGTTTCGCCGCAGGAATGGGAGGCCGCGCGCCAGCGGCTGCTGGTGAAGGAAAAAGCCCACACCCGCGCCCGCGACGCGCTGGCCGCCGAGCGCCGCCGCATGCCTTGGACGGAGGTGGACGCCAATTACGCCTTCGACGGCCCGCACGGCCGGCTCAGCCTGTCCGACTTGTTCGACGGACGCCGCCAACTGATCGTCTACCGCGCCTTCTTCGAGCCCGGCGTCTACGGCTGGCCGGAACACGCGTGCCGCGGCTGCTCCATGGTGGCCGACCAGGTGGCGCACCTGGCGCATCTCAACGCCCGCGACACGACCCTGGTCTTCGTTTCGCGGGCGCCGCAGGAAGACATCGCGCGGCTCAAGGCCAGGATGGACTGGAAGATGCCGTGGTTCACGCTCACCGACGGCTTCGACAAGGATTTCGGCGTGCACGAATGGCACGGCACGAACGTGTTCTTCCGCGACGGCGACCGCATCTTCCACACGTATTTCCTGAACAACCGCGGCGACGAACAGATGGGCGGCACCTGGAACTACCTGGACATCACGCCGCTGGGCCGCCAGGAGACCTGGGAGGATTCGCCCGAGGGATACCCGCAGACCCCGACGTACAAGTGGTGGAACTGGCACGACAGCTATGTCCAGGGCGCGGCGCCCGACCGGAAGTGGGTGGAAATATCGGACGCGGGCGAGGCGGCATTCCGCAACAAGAACAAGTGAGTCTCCGTCTAGGGGTATTCCCGACTCCGTATTGTGGCAAAAGTAAAATTTCCCTATTATTTTTTCAATGAGAGTGAAAAACAGACCAGAGTTTCATGAAATCCGATAAGCCCGAAGACAGCCCGAACGCCGCCGACGAACACGACAAGGCCCTGGGCGAACGCCTGCGCGCGGCGCGCCTGCAGCAAGGCCTGAAACTGAAGGACGTGGCGGAACGGGCCGACATGTCGATCGCGCTGATCAGCCAGGTCGAACGCGGCCTCAGTTCGCCGTCCATGCGCAGCCTGCGGGCGATCTGCCACGCCCTGGGCATCGACGGGGCCAGCCTGCTGGCCCCGGCCCCCAGCGGCCCGGTCAGCGACGAACAGAACGAATTCACGGTCCGGGTCGCGGCGCGCAAGCCGCTGAAGCTGGGCAACAACGGCGTCACCAAGTACCGCATCACGCCCAGCAGCTGCGCCACCCTCGAAGGGTTCCTGATGGAGCTGGAACCGGGCGCGGCCTCCGACCCCGGCTTCCTGGTGCAGGCCAGCGACAAGATCGGCTACGTGCTCAGCGGCAAGCTCCAGATCTTCGTCGACGACAAATCCTTTTTGCTGGAGGCCGGCGACAGCTATGGCTTTTCCGGCAGCCACCCCTATCGGTGGCAAAACGGCTGGGACCAGAAAACCGTTTTCCTGGTCGTCAACAGCAACCATTTCTACGTCTGACCCCCTCCCCATTGCTCCACCGCATTCCAGCCCATACCGACAAATAAAAGGCCGCGACGCGGCCATCCAAGGGATAACACCGCAATGAACTCGTCTTCAGCATCGATCGGCGCGCGCCCGGCGCGCGTTCCCGCGCGCAAAGGCAAGCTGCGCGACATCGTGGCCGCCAACATCGGCGCCTTTTTCGAGTGGTACGACCTGCTGGTCTACGCGCTGTTCGCGCTGCCGATTTCGCGGCTGTTCTTCCCTTCCGACGACCCGCAGACCGCCCTGCTGTTCAGCTTCCTGACCTTCGCGAGTTCCTACCTGATCCGCCCGGTGGGCGCCGTCCTGCTGGGCATCTACGCCGACAAGAAGGGGCGCAAGGCCGCGCTGTCGCTGACCGCCACGCTGATGCTGATCGGCACGGCGCTGATGGCGCTCATTCCCACCTACGCCACCATCGGCGCGCTCGCGCCGGTGGCGCTGGTGGCCGGCCGCCTGCTGCAGGGCTTTTCCGCGGGCGGCGAATTCGGCACCGCGAATTCCTACCTGACCGAACAGAATCCCAGAATCAAGGCGTTCCTGGCCAGCCTGCAGTTCTCCACGACGGGCCTGGCGCTGGTGGTGTCGGCGCTGTTCGCCTACTTCATCAACCACTACCTCACCGAAGCGCAGATCGACAGCTGGGGCTGGCGCCTGCCCTTCGTCTTCGGCTGCCTGATCGGCCCCGTCGCCCTCTACATCCGTTTCAAGATCGATGAAACGCCCGAATTCGACGGCGAGCAGGCGCAACGCGCCGCCCCGCTGCGCGAGACCTTCCGCCTGCACAAGCGCTACCTGCTGCTGGGCGCGCTGATCGTGGCCGCCGGCAACGTCGCCAGCTATCTCAACATCTACATGCCGACCTTCGCCATCAACAACCTGGGCATTTCCAAGGACGATGCGTTCGTGGCCTCGATCTGCAGCGGCCTGGTGTGCACCTTCCTGCCCATGCTGGGCGGGCTGGCCGCCGACCGCTACGGCGCGGTCAAGACCATGGCCGCCGCCCTGGTGCTGGGGCTGATCATCATCGTGCCCACCTTCAGGATGCTGACCGGCGCGCCTTCGTTCGGCTCGCTGGTGCTGTTCCAGTGCCTAATGTCGCTGGTGTTCTACAGCTTCTATTTCGCGCCGGTCGGCTCGCTCCTGGCGCAGCTGTTCCCGACCTCCTGCCGCACCACCGGCGTATCCATCGCGTACGTCGCGTCGCAGACCTTCTTCGGCGGCGTCACTCCCGTGGTGGTGGGCTTTTTGGTGACGCGCACCGGCACGATCATGTCGCCCGCCTACTACCTGATCGCGATCGGCCTGGTGGCCATCGTCGCGCTGGCCAGCGTGCGCGCCAAGGTCCGCTGAACTCCCGCCAACCTCTTACAGGCGCTATCCGTTTCATGGACACCCGCATTCCCTCCCACGTGGACGTCGCCGTCATCGGCGGCGGCATCATCGGCATCAGCACGGCCTGGTCGCTGGCCCGCGCCGGCCTGCGCGTCGCCGTATTCGAAAAAGGCGTAGTCGCGGGCGAACAGTCCTCGCGCAACTGGGGCTGGATACGCTCGGTCGGGCGCGACCACCGCGAACTGCCGCTGGCGCTGCGCGCCAACGCCCTGTGGCGCGAGCTACAGGCCCAGGCGGACGTGGGCTACCGGCAGCGCGGCCTCGCCTACCTGGGCCGCAGCGCGGCCGATATGCAGGGCCACGCCAAATGGCTGGAAGCTGCGCGCCCGTACGCGGTGCCCGCCAGGCTGGTCGATGCCGCCGACCTGCCCGCCCTGCTCGGCGCGCAGAGCGCGCGCGCCTGGGCCGGCGCCCTCTACAACGCCGACGACGGCGTGGCCGAGCCGCAGCTGGCCACCGCCGCCATCGCCGGCCTGGCGCGCGCGGCGGGCTGCCAGATATTCGAACGCTGCGCGGTGCGCGGCCTGGACCTGGCCGCCGGCAGGGTCGGCGGCGTGGTCACCGAACGCGGCGCCGTCAGCGCGGCGGCCGTGGTACTGGCCGGCGGCGCATGGTCGCGCCTGTTCTGCGGCAACAGCGGGGTGTCGTTCCCGCAACTCAAGGTGCACGCCTCGGTGCTGCGCACCACGCCGCTGGAGACCGGCATGGATCTGGCCATCAACGGCGGCGACTTCACCTGCCGCAAGCGCGCCGACGGCGGCTACACGGTTTCGCAGCTCGGCGCCTCCACGGCCGACCTGACGCCCGACAGCATCCGCCTGATGCGCCAGTTCCTGCCGGCCTGGATGGCCGAGCGCAAGTACCTGAAGCTGCGCGTCGGACGGCGCTTCATCGACGAACTGAAGATGCCGCGGCGCTTCGCGCTGGACGCGCCCACGCCGTTCGAGCAGCACCGCATCCTCGACCCGCAGGCCGGCATGGCGGCCATCTCCACCGCGCTGGAAAAGCTCAAGGCGGCCTTCCCCGCCTTCGCGCCCGCCCGCGTGGCCGGCGCCTGGGCCGGCATGATCGACGTCACGCCGGACGCCCTGCCCGTCATGTCGGCCGTGGATTCCGTGCCGGGTTTCTTCCTGGCCTCCGGTTTCTCGGGCCACGGCTTCGGCATCGGCCCCGCCGCCGGCGAACTGATGAGCGAACTGGTCCAGGGCAGGACGCCCACCGTGGATCCGGCCGCCTTCCGCCTGTCGCGCTTTGCCTGACCCCTTTTTTCACCCCGTTCATGGAGTACATGCAGTGCCTGACAACAATGCCCGACTGATCCGTTTCAACGGCGGCCCGATGGTCGATCCGGTCCCCGGCAAACCCAAGCAGCCGCTCACCGGCGACGCGTCGTTCCTCAGCGTCAAGGCCTTCGACCACGAAACGGCGCGCGCCGGCGTGTGGGAAAGCACGGCGGGCACGTTCCAGGCCAACAACGCCGGCTATATCGAATTCGGCTACATCGTCGAGGGCGCCTGCCGCCTGGTCGATCCGGACGGCACCGTGCATGCGCTGGCCGTGGGCGACGCCTTCGTCATGCCCGAAGGCTATTCGGGCCGCTGGGAAGTGGACCGGACCGTCAAGAAAATCTACTTCATCAGCGTCACCCGCTAAGCACGAACGCCCGGCCCGCCCGGGCATCCCCGCCCCCCGGCCAGCGGCAGTTTCGGCGCCTGCGCCGTCGTCAGCACGTCCCCTAAGGCATCGTCGCGCGGCGCGACAGTACAATTCCCCTGCTTTTTTCTTCTCCTGCCCGGCCATCCATGTCCAATCTCATCGTCCACGGCGGCACGCCCCTGCGCGGCCGCGTCACTCCTTCGGCCAACAAGAACGCGGTGCTGCCCGTGCTGTGCGCCACGCTGCTGACCGACCAGCCGCTGCGGCTGCACGGGGTGCCGGACATCACGGACGTGCGCAAGATCCTGGAGATCTTCCGCACGCTGGGCAGCGATGTGCGGCTGGACGAAAGCACCCGCACGCTGGACCTGCACCACCGCGACACGGCCTTCGACGCCGCCCGCCACCGGCTGCCCGAGGAAATGCGCTCGTCCATCATGCTGGTGCCGCCGCTGCTGGCCCGCTTCGGCGTGGCGCGGCTGGAAGACAACGTCAAGGGCTGCACCCTGGGCGTGCGCGAGATCGATCCGCACGTGGACATCTTCCGCTCGTTCGGCGGCGAGGTGGAGCGGGCCAGCGGCTCGCTGCTGGTGCGCGCCAGCGGCCACCTGCGCCCGACCCATCACTGGCTGGACTACGCCTCGGTGACCACGACCGAGAACTTCGTGCTGTGCGCCGCGGCGGCGCAGGGCGAATCCACGCTGACCAACGCGGCTTCCGAGCCGCACGTGCAGGAGTTCTGCCGCTTCATGACGATGATGGGCGCCGATATCGACGGCATCGGCACCTCGCGCCTGACGGTGCGCGGCGGCGCCCGTCTGAAGGGCGGCGAATTCACCTTCGAGGAAGACTTCCACGAAATCACCACGTTCCTGGCGCTGGGCGCGATCACCGGCGGCGACGTGGTGGTGCGCAACAGCACCCCGGGCAACTTCCCGCTGATCGACCGCACTTTCGCCAAGTTCGGCGTGCAGATCGTGCATGAAAACGGCTGGTCGCGCGCGCTGCGCCAGGGCCCGCTCAAGGTGCAGACGCCCTTCACCAGCAACGTCCTGACCAAGGTCGAGGCGGCGCCCTGGCCCTACTTCCCGGTGGACCTTTTGCCGATCTTCATCGCGCTGGGGGTGTGCGCCGAGGGCAACGCCATGTTCTGGAACAAGGTCTACGACGGCGCGCTGGGCTGGACCGGCGAATTGTCGAAGTTCGGCGCCCACGTGTTCTCGTCGGACCCGCATCGCGTCATCACCTTCGGCGGCCGTCCGCTGACGCCGGCGGTGGTCGAAAGCCCCTACATCATCCGGGTCGCGATCGCGCTCTTCATGGTGGCCAGCAGCATCGGGGGCCGCTCGGAAATCCGCAACGCCACGCCTATCCGCCGCGCCCATCCGCGTTTCGTGGAAAACCTGCGCAGCCTGGGCGTGCAGGTGGAATGGACCAGCGAAGAATAGCTGCCGGCGGGCCGGCGCAAGCCTATACTTTGCAGACACACACGCTCCATTACGCGTAACGGGAGCCCGCCGACTTACTCCCGGCGCGACGCGCCGGGAGCGTGGCACTCCAGGGTCATGGCCCCTTGCACCGGAGGCGGATGCCATGTCGCGCCCCGCAGATTGAGACGGCTCGTTTTTAGACGCAGTCTACGAAGCAGCACCTTCAAGGAGGTGTGTGATGAGCAAACTCTCCAATGACGCGCTGGACGCCCTGCGGGCGTCCGCGAGGGGCCAGGTCCTGACCCCCGACGCGGCGGGCTACGACGACGCCCGCAGAATCTGGAACGCCATGATCGACCGCCGCCCGGCGGTCATTTTGCGATGCGCCGGCGCCGCGGACGTGCGCCTGGCGGTGGACTTCGCGCGCCGCAACCGCCTGGTGGTGGCCGTGCGCGGCGGCGGCCACAACATCGCCGGCACCGCCGTCTGCGACGGCGGCATGATGATCGACCTCTCCGCGATGAAGTCGGTGCGGGTCGATCCGCGGCGCGCCCGCGCCTATGTCGAGCCGGGCGCGCTGCTGGCCGACGTGGACCACGAAACCCAGGCCTTCGGCCTGGCCGTGCCGCTGGGCGTGAATTCGACGACCGGCGTGGCGGGCCTGACCCTGGGCGGCGGCTTCGGCTGGCTGACCCGCCGGTTCGGCATGACAGTCGACAACCTCGTTTCGGCCGACGTGGTGACCGCCGACGGCCAGCTGCTGCACGCCAGCGCGCAGGACAACGAGGACCTGTACTGGGCGATCCGCGGCGGCGGCGGCAACTTCGGCGTGGTGACGATGTTCGAATTCCAGCTGCACGCGGTCGGCCCCATCGTGTACGGCGGCCTGGTGGTGCTGCCGCTGGCCCAGGGCCGGCAGGCGCTGCTGCAATACCGCGAGGCGCTGGAAACCATGCCGGAGGAACTGACGGTGTGGGCGGTGCTGCGGCTGGCGCCGCCGCTGCCGTTTCTGCCCGTAGCGGTGCACGGCAAGCCCATGCTGGCCTTCGCCATCTGCTATTCGGGCGATCCGGACCGGGGCCTGGCAGCGGTCGAGGCGGTGCGCGGCTGGGGCCAGCCCTATGGCGAACACCTGGGTCCCATGCCTTATACCGCCTGGCAGCAGGCCTTCGATCCCCTGCTCACGCCCGGTTCGCGCAATTACTGGAAGTCGCACAACCTGGGCCAGTTGCAGGACGGGCTGATCGACGCGCTCATCGGCGCGGTCGAAACGCTGCCGTCGCCGCAGTGCGAGATCTTCCTGGGCTATATCGGCGGCGTCGCCATGCAGGTTCCCGTCGCGGCAACCGCCTATCCGCACCGCGCCGCGCAATTCGCGATGAACGTGCACGGGCGCTGGGACGCGCCCGAGGACGACGAGCGCTGCATCGCCTGGGCGCGCGCGCTGTTTCGCGCGACGCAGCCCTATGCGCAGGGCGGCGTGTACGTGAACTTCCTGACGCAGGACGAACCGGATCGGCTGGGCGCCGCCTACGGGCCGAATTTCGAACGGCTGGTGCGGGCCAAGACCCGCTACGATCCGCACAACCTGTTCCGGCATAACCAGAACATTCCTCCCGCGGCGGCCTGACGGCGCCCTCGGTCCGCGCCCGGACGCCCGCACCGCGTCCGGGCGCGACCGATTATTGCCGCAACGCCGCGGCATTAAGGCGCGCAACAATTATTAACGTGTCTGGCAAAATATCTCATTGACGGGAATTGCCCCGGCCCTTATTTTTGGGCGATTCTGCCCTGTAATAAAAACGCGGTCGCCGGCGGAAAAAAATCCACCATGTCCCTCCCCCGATAAATGCGTAAGGAGCGCTGAGAACAATGGGTCATCTGGTTTTGTTGCTGCTGGGCGTGGAATATATGCGCAAACGCGCCCGCGCCCTGATGATTATCGGCTGGATATTCCTGATCGCCGGCATCGTGGTATTTATCGATGCGCTGGACAATGCCATCTACTTTCCGCTGAATTTCTTCGCCGGCCTTTTCATCATCGAGGGGCTGGCCACGCTGGCCATCGCCAAATCGGGCGTGGGCGGGCAGCGGGTGCTGCGCTACGCCAAGGGCATCATCGTGCTGACCGCCGGCATCCTGGTGCTGGCCGGCCACCATCACGGGCATTTCCTGCTGTCCATGATTTTCGGGCTGCTGTTCCTGGTGGACGGGCTGCTGCAATGCACCGCCGCCTACGTAGTGCGCTATGAGCGCTGGCGTTATGTATTCGCCTCCGGCGTGGCCGAAATACTGCTGGCGATTTTCTTTTTCCAGCCCTACCCGACCAATTACGTGGGCACGGTGCCTTATTGCCTGGGGCTGTTCCTCGCGTTCGCCGGCCTGAAACTGCTGGCGCTGGCCCACCGCACGCGACGCCTGGATTCGAATCCCGCGCTGTATGCCAACCCTGATCCGGCCTTCATGCCCACGCGCGGCGACGACGCACCGCCGCAAACCGTTTTCGACGGCCCGCCGGCGGCCTCCGAGCGCGCGCTCACGGTCCACGTCTGGACCCCGTCCGGCTCGGCCAAGGCGGAAACCCGCAATTATCCGGTGGTGGACCGGTATATCGCCGCCGTCGACCTCAACGGCGTCGTGTCCACCGGCCATGCCGCGATGGAATCGCCCGAAGGCATCTACATCAGCCTGTATCCGGCCAAGGAAATCGACCGCTCTCCCGAGCAGTTCGGCATGCTGCTGCGCGCCACCGCCGACAACAACGTGCCGGGCCTGTTCCAGCCCGATTACCCGACCGAGGCCAAGGCCTGGTGCCCGTCCACGGTGCAGGTGCGCATCCGCAACTACGACGCCGCCAAGCTGCAGGCGTTCTGGGACGAATACCGCCAGAACACCACCTACAACCTGACCTACCGCAATTGCTCCAGCTCGGTGTCCAACGGCCTGGAGGCGGCGCTGGACGGCGTGGTGGGCCGGCTGCATGGCCCCAAGGCCGGCTGGCGCGTGCTGCTGCGCCTGCTGCTGACGCCCGAACTCTGGGTGGCCGGGCAGATCCGCAAGCGCGCCCTGACCATGGCCTGGACCCCGGGCCTGACGCTGGACTATGCGCGCGCGCTCAGCATGCTGGCCGATCCGCGTCCGTTCGGCTGGTGGAAGATGTCGCAGCAGGCGCTGCGCCAGATGGCGCGCCTGCGCGCCGGTTGGCGCAGCCAGGACCGCGAGGCCGTCGCCCGCAACGCGCGCGCCGAATCGCAGGGCGCGCAATGACGGACGCGGCCCGCCTGCTCCGCCCGCCCGTGCCCTTGCCCGCCCTCGCGTCGCGGCCATGATCGCGCAGATCGCCATCGGACTGGCCGTGCTGGCCGGGGCCGGCTGGGGCGCGCTCGCCCTGTGGTTCCAGGCCCCGCTGGGCCCGCGCGCGCGGGGCGTCGTGACCGCCCTGTGGCTGGCGCTGGGCGCCGCCGCGCTGGCCGGCCTGGCCTGGGGCGCCTGGCGGCCCGCCGCGTTTTTCGGCGCGCTGCTGCTGGGCCTGCTGGCCTGGTGGAAGCTGGGCGTGCGGCCGTCGAACGAACGCCAGTGGATGCCCGAGGTGGCCCGCCAGACCCAGGGCGCGGTGGACGGCGACATCCTCACCCTGCGCAACGTGCGCAATTTCGAGTGGCGCTCGCGCACCGACTTCGATCCGCGCTGGGAAACCCGGGTCTACGACCTGTCGCGCCTGGCTTCGGTGGACCTGCTGCTGTCCTACTGGGGCCGGCCGGCGGTGGCCCACGCCATGGTGTCGTTCGGCTTCGACGACGGCCAGTACCTGGTGTTCTCGGTGGAGATACGGCGCAAGCTGAACGACACGTTCTCGGAAATCGGCGGCTTCTTCCGCCGGTACGAACTGGCCGTGCTGGCCTCTTCCGAGGAGGACAGCCTGCGGGTGCGCACCAACGTGCGCGGCGAGGACGGCTACCTGTATCGGGTGCACATGCCCGAAGGCGCGGCGCGCAAGCTGCTGCTGTCCTACGTGGACACGGCCAACCAGCTGGTGCGCCAGCCGCGCTTCTACAACACGCTGACCGCCAACTGCACCACCATCGTGTACCGCCTGGCCGACCAGATCGTGCCTGGGCTGCCGATGGACTACCGGCTGCTGCTGTCGGGCTACCTGCCCGAATACCTGTACCGGCTGGGCGCGCTGGAAGGCGCCGACAGCCCGCAGGCGTACCGGCAGGCCGGCCACTACACGGACCGCGCCCGCGCAACCGCGGACGCCGCCGACTTCTCGCGCAACATCCGGCGCGGCGTGCCTGGCGTGTAGCAGCAGGCAGCCCATCCCGTTCAGGACGTTCGGGCCGATATCGGCTGCGGCTCAGCGCTGGCCGGCCAGCCGCGCGGCTTCGCCCAGCAACGCGTCCAGCAGGCGGCGCGCCGGCACGGTCAGCGGCGCATCGGCGCGATGGGTCACATAGATGACGGTCTTGGGCAAGGGATCGGCGAGGTCCAGCCGCACCAGGTCCAGCGCCGGCCCGTAACGGTCGAGGAACCCCTGCGGCATGATGCCGATGAGGTCCAGCTGCGGCATCAGCGCCAGCAGCGTGGAAAAGGACTCGCATTCGAGCTGCAGATGCAGCGCGCGCGCCTGCGCTTCGTCGGCATACAGCGCCCTGGGATCGCCCGGCCCCTGCGCCGGCCCGGTCAGCACCCAGGCGGCTTCGGCCAGCTCGCTCAGGCGCCGGGCGCGCGCCAGCGGATGCGACGCCCGCGCGACGATGACCGACTGGCTTTCGAACAGCGGCTGCACGGCCAGGTCGCCGCCGCCGCCCGCCTCGGGCAGGGGACCCAGCGCCATGTCCAGCTCGCCCGAACGGATGCGCTCCAGCGCCTGCGGATAGAGCGTGTCGCGCACCCGCAGCCGCACCTGCGGCCAGCGCGCGCCATAGCGCGCCACCGCGCCCGGGGCCAGCAGGATGGCGGCGGCGGGCGATACGCCCAGCGTCACCTGGGCTTCGGCGCCGCGCAAATGCCACGCCAGGTCTTCGTGGGCCTTCTCGATTTCGCGCATGACCACCGCCGCGCGCGCCGCGAGGATCTCGCCGGCCTGCGCCAGCCGCACGCCCTTGGGGGTGCGCACCACGAGTTCGGCGCCCACCTCTTCCTCCAGCTGGCGCAGCGACTTGGTCAGCGCCGGCTGCGACACGTTCAGCACCTGCGCGGCAGCGCGCATGCTGCCGGTGCGGGCCAGGGTGAGCAACAGGTTCAGATGCTGGAGTCGCAAGCCGCCTCTCCGGCCGATTACCTGCGGTAATCGACATCAAAACAATTCAAGGGATGCGCGCGCAGGCCGTCGATAGAATTCCTGCATGCCCCATCGGAGACAGGAGCCTAGCATGACCCGAGGCGTGAAGAACATTCTCTTCATCATGTGCGACCAGCTGCGCTACGACCATCTTTCCTGTTTCGGCCATCCCACGCTGAAGACGCCGAACCTGGACGCGCTGGCCGCGCGCGGCGTGATCTTCGACCGCGCCTATGTGCAGTCGCCCGTGTGCGGCCCGTCGCGCATGAGCTACTACACCGGACGCTATGTGCACGCGCATGGCGCCAGCTGGAACTTCGTCCCGCTGAAGGCCGGCGAGATGACCATCGGCGACCACCTGCGCCCGCTCGGGGTGCGTTCCGTGCTGGTGGGCAAGACCCACATGCGCGCCGACATGGCCGGCATGTCGCGGCTGGGCATAGACCCGGCCTCCGTCATCGGCCGCCGCATCGCCGAATGCGGCTTCGACGCCTACGAACGCGACGACGGCATCCACCCGTACTCGGGCCACGACCCCGACCCGCGCTACAACGACTATCTGCGCGCACAGGGCTACGGAGGCGACAACCCCTGGGAATGCTGGGCCAATTCCGCCGTGGATGCCGACGGCACGGTACGCTCGGGCTGGTTCCTGAAGTATTCCAACCTGCCCGCGCGCGTGCCCGAAGAGCACTCGGAAACGCCATACATCACGCGCCGCGCGATGGACTTCATCAGCGAGGCGGGCGAACAGCCCTGGTGCCTGCACCTGTCCTACATCAAGCCGCACTGGCCCTATCTGGCGCCGGCGCCCTACGCCGGCATGTACAGCGCGCAGGACGCGCTGCCGGTGGTGCGGTCGGAGGCCGAACGGGCCGATCCGCATCCGGTGTATGCGGCGATGATGCGGCATCGCGTATCCGCGACCTTCTCCGAGCCCGGCGTGCGCGAGGCGGTCATGCCCGGCTACATGGGGCTGATCAAGCAGATCGACGACCAGCTCGGCGTGCTGTTCCGCTTCATGGAGGCGCGCGGCCTGTTCGACAACACCATGATCGTGTTCACGTCCGATCACGGCGACTATCTGGGCGACCACTGGATGGGCGAAAAAGACCTGTTCCACGAGCCCGTCATCCGCATGCCGCTGATCGTCTACGACCCGGACGCGCGCGCCGACGCGGCCCGCGGCACGCGCTGCGCGGCGATGGTCGAAGCGATAGACCTGGCGCCGACCTTCCTGGAAGCCTGCGGCGGCGTGCAGGTGCCGCACATCATGGACGGCCGTTCGCTGCGGCCCCTGCTGTTCGGCCAGACGCCGCCGGACTGGCGCGACCACGTCATCTGCGAGTACGACTACGCCTTCCAGGATTCGCGCATCGCGCTGGGCACGCCCGCGCGCCAGGCCTGGCTGCGCATGGTGCGCGACGAACGCTGGAAGTACGTGCTGGCCGAAGGCTACCGGCCGATGCTGTACGACCTGCAGGAGGACCCCCAGGAATTTGTCGACCTCGGCGCCTCGCCTGCGCACGAGGCGGTGCGCAGGCGCATGGAAGAACTGCTGTTCCGCTGGGCGCGCCAGCCGCGCCAGCGGGCCACGGTGGCCGACGGCACCATCGAATCCATCGAAGTCCAGCCGCGCATTTCCGAAGGCGGCATCCTGATCGGCTATTGGGACGAAGCCGATCTGGCCCGCGCCAGGCAGTCGTTCAAGCCCCGTTTCGCATCATCCAACCCGCTCGTGAAGCCGACGCTGGATCGGCTGTCGCAATCCTGAGGAGTGCCGCATGATTCTCGAAACCCCCGACATCACCCGCGCCCAGACCGGCCTGGACGGCGTTTCCTGGAACATCCTGGGCCAGGTGTACGTGCCCAAGCAGGTCAGCCTGGACAGCATTTCCTGGCACGCCACGTTTCCCGAAGAAAGCTTCGTGCCGCCGCACGTGCACCCGAACCAGGACGAATACATCTTTGTGCTGGACGGCCGCATCGACCTCCTCCTGGACGGCAAGAAGACTTCCGCCGGCCCGGGCGACCTGGTGCGCATGCCCCGCGGCGTGCCGCATGCGTTCTTCAACAATTCCGGCATGACCGCCACCGCGCTGTTCTGGGCCGCGCCCGCGGGCAAGCTGCTGGCGCTCTACCGGCGCATCCACAACATGTCGAGTCCGGCCGAGGTGGTGGCGGTGGCGCCGGAATACGACGTGATCTTCATGCCGCCCGTTTCTTCCGCGGCCTGAGCCATGCGCCGCCGCA
Organism: Achromobacter sp. MUI-25009338; assembly: GCF_057359325.1. NCBI lineage: Bacteria > Pseudomonadati > Pseudomonadota > Betaproteobacteria > Burkholderiales > Alcaligenaceae > Achromobacter > Achromobacter sp. MUI-25009338. The sequence goes on along the minus strand of NZ_CM170627.1, from coordinate 2,425,045 downwards.
CGCTACTGAAGGGCCTGTCCGGCGCCCTCGCCTGTACCTTGCCGTGGTCCGCCCGGGCCGCGTACCCGGACAAGCCCGTGCGCATCATCGTGCCGCTGCCCGCGGCCAGCCCGCCCGACGTGCTCGCGCGCGTCATCGGTGAAAGGCTGCAGCGCCTGTGGGGCCAGCCGGTGGTGGTCGAGAACCGCCCCGGCGCGACCGGCATGATAGGGCTGGACGCCGTGGCGCGCAGCGCCCCCGACGGCTACACCGTGGGCATCATGTTCCTGACCCACACCGTGCTGCCGGCGCTGTTCGGCAAGGTGTCCTACCGTACGGATGGCGACTTCGCGCCGATCGCGAACCTGGTCTGGCTGTACAACGCCCTGCTGGTGGCGCCGGGCAGCGAGTATGCCGACGTCCGCGGCCTGGTCGAACAGGCCAGGCGCCAGCCCGGCAAACTCAGCTATGGCTCCGGCGGCAACGGCTCGCCCGCCCATCTGCTGGCCGCCGCCTTCTGTCAGGCAGCGGGCATAGACATGCTGCATGTGCCGTTCAAGGGACCGGCGGAAGCGGCGCAGGCGCTCATGGGCAGCTACGTGCAGACCATGTTCGCCACCGCCTCGGTCGCCGTGCCGCTGGCGCAGTCCGGCAAGTTGCGCGCGCTGGCCGTCACGCGCGACGGCGGCATGGACGCCCTGCCCGGCGTGCCCACGCTGGCCGAGGCCGGGGTGCCGGCGTTCAACCTCAAGGAATGGGAAGGCATCGTCGCGCCCGCGGGCACGCCGCCGGCCCTGATCTCCAAATGGAACGGCGCCATGCAGACCATCCTGGCCGAGGCCGGGGTGCGCGACAAGCTCGCCGGCCTGGGCATGGAAGCCGCGGACGCGAACACGCCGGCCGAATTCGCGGGGCTGATACGGGGCGAGCTGCAGCGCTGGTCGACGTTCGTGTCGGAACGGAAGCTGCGCAACGGATGACGGCGCAGCGCGCCGCAGCCCAGGCCTGCGGCCGCCCGCCCGGCCCGCCTAGCGCGCCGCGCCTGCCGACCGTCCCAGGAAATCGAGCACCGCCAGATACGAACCTTCATTGCCCGCGGCGTTCGCGCTGGCCGATCCGCCGGCGTCCAGCAGCAGGCCCGACATGGCGTGCGGCTTGCTGATGAGGGTCGCGGGCAGGTAGGGATAGTGCACGTGGTGCCCCGCCCCCATGCAGACGTGGTGGAAGGTCGGCAGGCCGTGCGCCAGGCGCTGGCGCATGACGACCTCGGAATAGGCGGTGCTGGGCCAGAAGCCGTCGTCCGAGGCGCTGACCAGCATGATCGGGCCGGGATAGTTTTCGACCGGAATGCGGGCGCGCTCGAACGCCGCGCTGTCGCGCGTGGCGCTGAGAAAAGCATGGGTCTGGCGGTACGGCGGGTCCGAGGCGTAGGCCGCTTCCCAGTCCGCGCTGGCGTTGTCCTGCCACAGGTGCGGCAGCGGCTCGCCGGCCTTGGTCCAGACCTGCGCGTCGCGGCCGGTGCCGGGCGCGCCGGCGCTGACCACGCCGTGCATCACCGGCGACGGCACGTAGGCCACCACCGCGCTGACCAGCTCCGGATAGTGCGAGGCCACCAGCAGCGAGGTCTCGCCGCCGCGGCTGATGCCCGACAGCGCCACGAAGCCGTCGCGCGGCGCCAGCTCGGCGCGGGCCCAGCGCAGCGCATGCTCGAAATATTCCAGCGGCATGTCGTTCAGGTACTTGGGCCGGCCTTCGTAGTTGAAGATGGCCAGCGCCAGGCACTGGTAGCCGCGGGCCGCGAACAGCGCCGCGCGCGGCGCGTTGACGCCGCCGGACGAGCCGTTCATGTAGATCACCAGCGGATGCGGGCCGGGGCCGGCCGGGGTGTAGAGCTCGCCCGACAGCGTCATGCCGCCGACCTGCTCGCGCACCGCGCGGTGGGTCACGCCTTCGGCCAGGAATTCCTGCACCAGCTGCGCGCGGGCGCTGCGGCGGCCGTCGCTGGCCTCGATGTCGATCGCCAGCGCGTCGGTGCGGTCCGGCGGGAACACCACGCGTTCCATGTCGCAGCAGCTCATGGACCAGACCAGGCCCATGGCCGAGGGCTCGGCGTAGCTGCCCGACACCGGGCAGTCGCGCGACAGGTCCAGGCTGCCGTCATGGCCGGCCATGAACACGGCCTGCGAGCGCCACGCGGCGCCGCACATCCGCATGCCGGCCGTCACGGTGACGAAGGCATAGGCCGGGAATCCGTCGATGCGGATGTCGCGCGCCACGTCGATCAGGGCGCGTTCGGGACTGACGGTGATGCGGGGCGGTTCGCTCACGGCGGCTCCTTAGCTCTTGAGATCGGTACGGGGCACGCCGTTGGCCTTGATGACCTGGGCCCACATGGCGGACTCCTCGGCGATGACGCGGTCCAGGTCGGCCGATGACGTGAACTCGACCGTCACGCCCTGCTCCGCGAACTGCTGCACCAGGCCGGGGTCGCGCGTGCCTTCGCGCACCGCATGCTCCAGCTTCTTGACCACGGCCGGCGGCATGGCGGCCGGGCCGGAAATCATCATGCGGGTGTACAGCTCGAAGCCGTCCACGCCCGCCTCCTTCATGGTGGGCACGTCGGGCAGGCTGGACAGGCGCTTGTCGGCGGTGACGGCCAGCACCTGCAGCTTGCCGGACTTGATGTTGGGCAGCGCCGAGGTCGGAAAATCGAAAGAGCTCTGCACGGTGCCGGCCATCAGGTCCAGCAGCGCCGGGCCGCTGCCCTTGTACGGCACGTCCTGGAACTGGGTGCCGGTCTTGGACTGGAAATGCAGCAGCGCCAGGTGGTTGATCACGCCGCGCCCGGCGTGCGCGCAAGTGATGTCGCCGGGCTTCTTCCTGGCCAGGGCGATGAACTCCTGCACGGTCTTCACGCCCAGCGCAGGATTGACGATCAGCAGCATGGGCGACTTGCCCATCGACCCCAGCTGCTTGAAGTCCGACTGCTGGTACGGCAGGTTGTTGTACAGCAGGGGGTTGAGGATCATGCCATTGGTGCCGGCAAAGCCCAGCGTGTAGCCGTCCGGCTCGGCGCGCGCCACCGCCACGGTGGCGATGATGGCCTGGCCGCCGGGGCGGTTCTCCACCACCACGCTCTGCTTGAGCGTCTTGCCCATGCGCTCGGCCAGGGCGCGCGCGGCGATGTCGGTCAGCCCGCCCGGGGCAAAGCCCACCAGCAGGCGCACGGGGCGCGTCGGGAAGTCGTCATGCGCCCAGGACGGGCGCGGGATCAGCGGCAGCGCGGCGAGCGCGCCCAGGGCATGGCGGCGGGCGAATCGCATACGGCTCTCCAGGCGGGAGCCGTCCGCCCGAGGGGCAGACGGTCTCGGAGAACGTATGTTGTATGCAGTTTTACGCCGGAGCTACTCGGGGTATCCCGAGGTCGTCAGGGAAGCATATTCCGCCTGACGGTATTTCGTATGCGATCCAGCCCGATCAGGGCTTGGTCATGAGCTTCTTCCACCCCTCCAGCCCCAGCCGGTTCATGGTGTCGATGTTCTTCTCGTAGATCTCGGCGGCGTCCGGGAAGGACTCCACCGCCCGGTCGATGCTGGCTTCGCGCAGCAGGTGCAGGATGGGATACGGCGAGCGGTTGGTGTAGTTGGAGATGTCGTCCGGCTGCGTGTCGGCGAACTGGAACTGCGGGTGGAAGGTCGCCACCTGCAGTTCGCCCACCAGGCGCATGCGCTTGAGCAGGCGGTCCGACAGGTCCTCGAAGTCGTTGAACTCCAGGAAGTCGTCCAGCGCGTCCGGAACGATGAGCAGCGTGGTGTCGATCTTTTCCGGATCGGCCTCGGCCAGCAGCGCCAGTTCGTCCTGCAGGTCGGTCAGCACGCCCTCGGCGTCGGTGGCGTCGCTGACCGCGAAGCGGATCTGGTCCTTGACCTGCACCGCCTTGGCGAAGGGACAGAGGTTCAGGCCGATCACGGCCTGGTTCAGCCAGTGCCGCGTTTCGGCGACGACGTTGGCGTAGGCGTCGGAGGTGGAAATCATACGGGCATCGCCGCCATCGTCTGGGCCACCGCGGCGGTGAGCTTCTTGCCGTAGGGCACGTGCAGGAATTCGTTGGGGCCGTGGGCGTTGGACTTCGGCCCCAGCACGCCGCAGACCATGAACTGGGCCTTGGGGAAGCCCTTCTGCAGGATGCTCATCAGCGGGATGGTGCCGCCCTGGCCGATGTAGCCGCAGGGCGCGCCGTAGTACTGCTGCGAGGCCGCGTCCAGCGCCTGGGTCAGCCATTGCTCGGAGGCCGGCGCGTTCCAGCCGGTGGCCGCGCCTTCGTTGGCCTTGAAGATGACCTTGGCGTTGTAGGGCGCGTCGGCTTCCAGCAGCGCCTTGATCTCCTGCGAGGCGGCCACGGCGTCGACCAGCGGCGGCAGGCGCAGCGACAGCTTGAAGGCGGTGCGCGGACGCAGCACGTTGCCGGCGCTCGACAGCGGCGGCAGGCCTTCGGCGCCGGTCACCGACAGGGTCGGGCGCCAGGTGCGGTTGAGCAGCGCCTCTTCGGGCTCGGTCGTCATGGGCAGCACGAAGCCGCCGTCGGCGCCGCAGCTCCAGGGAAAACGGCGCCAGACCTCGTCGCCCAGGATGCGCGCGGTGGCGTGCACCTGCTCGATGCGCTCGGAGGGAATTTCGCAATGCAGGCTTTGCGGCAGCAGGCGGCCGGTGGCGCTGTCTTCCAGGCGGTCCAGCAGATGGCGCAGGATGCGGAACGACGACGGCACCACGCCGCTGGAGTCGCCCGAGTGCACGCCCTCGTCCAGCACCTGCACTTCCAGCGTGCCCGACACCATGCCGCGCAGCGAGGTCGTCATCCAGAGCTGGTCGTAGTTGCCCGCACCCGAATCCAGGCACACCACCAGCGCCACGTTGCCCAGGCGATCGCGCAGCGCGTCCACGTAGGGCAGCAGGTCGTAGCTGCCGGATTCCTCACAGGTTTCGACGATGCCCACGCAGCGCGGGCGCGGGATGCCCTGCTTGTCCAGCGCCATGATGGCGGTCAGCGAGGCGTACACCGCATAGCCGTCGTCGGCGCCGCCGCGGCCATAGAGCTTGCCGTCTTCGTACTTCGGGGTCCACGGGCCCAGGCCGGCGCGCCAGCCGGAGAATTCGGGTTGCTTGTCCAGGTGGCCGTACAGCAGCACGGTGTCGCCGTTGTCGCTGCGGGTGGCGGGCGCGTCGAAGAAAATCACCGGGGTGCGGCCCGGCAGGCGCACCACTTCCAGTTTCAGGCCCGAGACCTTCTGCGCCTCGACCCATTGCGCGGCGTCGCGCACCACGCGTTCGATGAAGGCGTTCTTTTCCCAGTCCGCATCGAAGGCCGGGCTCTTGGCCGGGATGGCGATGTAGTCGGTCAGGGCCGGGATGATCTCGTTGTCCCACTTGGCGTCCACGAAAGCCTGCAAAGCCTGCGGATCGAGGGTGGGAGGAAGCGCGTCTTCGGGGATGCGGGCGTTCATGGCGGTGATCCTGTGGTCGGGAAAGATGGGCAAAGCGGTATTTTATGCCCAGCGCCGCGCCGCCGGCAGCTTTCGTCCCCTATTTGAAGCGCCCGCGCGCAAAAGGCGCCGCTACCTGGCCGCGTAGGCCTCGATGCGGCCCCACACCTGCCGGGCCAGCGGCTTGGCGTTGTCCACCGACTGGTACAGCCGGATTTCCATGTGGACGTCGTTGCGCGCGCTGTCGGCGCGCACCAGCGTGCCGGCGCGCAGGTCGGCCTCGACCAGCGTGTGGGGCAGCCAGGCCAGGCCGAAGCCCTGGCGGGCCATGGCGTGCAGCGCGTCGGCCAGGTCCGATTCATAGCGGGTCTGCAACAGCGCCGGCACGCACAGGCCGCGCAGCCGGTCGCCCAGGATGCGGCCCAGCGACATGCTGTCGGCGTACGCCAGGAACGGCACCGCCGGGTCCGAGGCCAGCCTGGGCACCGCATGGCGCGGGTGGCGGCTGCCCGCCGCCAGCGGCGCGCTGACGGCCACCAGCCGGTCGGCGCCCACGCGCCGGCAGCGGTAGCCGGCGTTGTCTATCCGGGCGTAGAGCGGCTCGTGCGCGTGGCACAGCAGGAAATCGACCTCGCCATCCACCAGCATGTCGACGCCGTAGTTCAGGGTGGTGGTGACCACTTTCAGCTGGAACGGCTCCATGCCGCGCTCGACGCTGGCCATGAGCCCCGGCAGCACCGAATGCGCCAGCGTCTTGCCCGAGGCGATGACGATCCTGCGGGCGCGCTGCAGCTCCGGCTTTTGCAGTCCCTCGCGCGTTTCGCGCAGGATCTCCAGGACTTCGACGGCCGCCGCCAGCATGCTGCGGCCCGCGGCGTTGAGCGTGGAGACCTGATGGCCGCGCTCGACCAGCGGCACGCCGGCCCAGTCCTCCAGCGCCTTGATGCGGCGCCCGAAAGCCGGGTGCGTCACGTTGCGAGCCTGCGCGGCGCGCAGCAGGTTGCGCGACTTCGACAGCGCCACGAAGTCTTCCAGCCATTTGATGTCCATGCCGTTTTTCCCGTTGTGCCGTTCCGGCACAGTGGCTGCGCATTTTGCACAAACCCCTGGGCGGGTGCAACTAGCATTCCGGCATCTTTCCTGGAAGCGCCGATGTCCGACTCCCCTGTCCTGCTGAAATCCCTGCGCAGCCATTTCCTGGGCGGCCAAGACGCCGCGGTCCACGGCCTGCCGGTGCTGAGCAAGCCTGTCGTGGGCAATGCCGCGCCGCGGCCGATCGACATGAACGGCAGCTATTGCGCCGGCCAGCTCTACGCGCAGGAATACCGGCTGGCGCGGCCCCGCCACCCCTACCCCGTGCTGCTGTGGCACGGCGGCGGCATGACGGGCGCGCAGTGGGAAAGCACGCCCGACGGCCGCCAGGGCTGGCTGTGGCGTCTGCTGCAGGCCGGCTACGACGTGTTCGTGGCCGACGCGCCGGAACGCGGCCGGGCCTCATGGACGATGTTTCCGCAGATCTACGGATCGGCGCCGATCTTCCGTTCCAAGGAAGAGGCCTGGCACCTGTTCCGCATCGGCCCGGCCGACGGCTACGCGGCGCGCCGCGCCCACCCCGCGCAGCAGTTTCCGCTGGAAGCCTTCGATACCTTCGCCAAGCAGTTCGTGCCGCGCTGGCTGGGCCACGAAGCCATGGCGCTGGACGGCTACCGCCGCCTGCTGGACCTGGCCGGCCCCTGCATCGTCATCGGCCACAGCCAGGGCGGCGGCTACGCCACGCAGCTGGCCCACGAATACTCCGGTTCGATCCGCGCGCTGGTGGCGGTCGAGCCCACCGGCACGCCGGCCGCCGCGGCCGCCTCCCTGCCCGCGCAGCTGCTGGTGTGGGCCGACCACTTCGGCGCCAGCGCCGCCTGGCAGCGCTACCGCGCCCAGACCGACGCCTATTGGCGCGCGCTGCGCCAGGCCGGCCAGCGCGCCGACGTGCTGGACCTGCCCGCCGCCGGCATCGCCGGCAATTCGCATTTCTGCATGCTGGACCGCAACAGCGACCGCATCGCCGAACTCATCGTCGACTGGCTCGCACGCCTCGACTAACCTTGCTCTGGAGACACTGATGACACTGAAGAAAATCGCGATCGCCCTGGCGTTCATGAGCGGCGCCTCGCTGGCCGCGGCCCAGCCGGGCGGCGGCTATCCCGACAAGCCGATCCGCATGATCGTGCCGTTCGCGCCCGGCGGCACCGCCGACATCATCGGCCGCGTGTTCGCCGCGCAGCTGGGCACGGAACTCGGCGCCACCGTGGTGGTGGAGAACAAGGCCGGCGCGGGCGGCTCGATCGGCACCCGCTTCGTCGCCGACTCGGCGCCCGACGGCTACATCCTGCTGCTGGCCTCGTCCAGCACCCACGGCACCAACCCGGCGGTCTACAAGAACCTGAGCTACGACGCCGCGCAGGACTTCACCGCCATCACCCAGCTGGTGACCGTGCCGGGCGTGCTCAGCGTCACCAAGGACTTTCCGGCGGCCGACCTGCAGGGCCTGGTCGCCGCGGCCAAGGCCGATCCGCAGAAGTACACCTACGCCTCGTCGGGCGCGGGCGGCCTGGGCAACCTGGCCATGGAACTGATGAAGTCGATGACCGGCGCCGGGCTCATGCACATCGCCTACCGCGGCGCCGGCCCGGCCTTCACCGACGTGATCAGCGGCCAGGTGTCGATGATCTGGGAACCGCTGCCGGCGTCGCTGCCGTACATCAAGAGCGGCCAGATCCGCGCCATCGCGGTCGCCGCGGACCAGCGCTCGCCCGAGCTGCCCGACACGCCGACGTTCAAGGAAGCCGGCCTGCCGCGCTATGAAGCCAATGCCTGGAACGGCCTGCTGGCGCCCAAGGGCCTGCCGGACGACGTGAAGAAGGCGCTGCACGACGCCTCGGTCAAGGCGCTGAACGACCCGCAGGTCAAGGCCAAGATGGCCAGCCTGGGCGGCACGGTCGTGGCCGGCACGTCCGAGGACTTCCAGGCCCTGATCGCCCGCGACGTGAAGAAGTGGAAGAACGTCGCGGCCGACGCCAGCATCCAGCTGGATCAGTAAGGACTCAGGCCCCCAGCAGCGCCGGCTCGGCGCTGCGGCCCACGGCCGGCGCCTCGGCGTCGATCACGCGGCCAGCCTGCAGCTTGAACACCGCCACGGCCTCGCGCAGGCGCTGGGCCTGGGTTTCCAGCGAGGCGGCGGACGCGGCGGCCTGCTCGACCAGCGCCGCGTTCTGCTGCGTCACGCTGTCCATCTGCGACACCGCCTGGTTGACCTGCTGGATGCCTTGCGACTGTTCCTCGGACGCGCTGGAGATCTCGTTGATGATGTCCGTCACCCGGCGCACCGAACTCACGATCTCCTGCATGGTGGCGCCGGCGGCCTCCACCTGATCCGAGCCGACCGACACTTTCTGCACCGAATCGTCGATCAATCCCTTGATTTCCTTGGCGGCGGCGGCGCTGCGCTGGGCCAGCGCGCGCACTTCGCTGGCCACGACCGCGAAGCCCTTGCCCTGCTCGCCGGCGCGCGCGGCTTCCACCGCGGCGTTCAGCGCCAGGATGTTGGTCTGGAAGGCGATGCCGTCGATCACGCCGACGATGTCGGCGATGCGGTTGGAGCTGTCGGCGATGCCGCGCATGGTGCCGACCACGTCGCCCACGGCGCGTCCGCCGCGCGCGGCCACTTCGGAAGCGGCCGTGGCCAGTTCCGAGGCGCTGCGCGAGCTTTCGGCGTTGTTGCGCACGGTGGACGAGAGTTCGTCCATGCTGGCGGCGGTTTCCTCCAGCGACGCGGCCTGCTGCTCGGTGCGCGAGGACAGGTCGATGTTGCCGGCGGCGATCTCGCGCGCGCCGGTATGGATTTCCTCGACGCCCAGGCGCACGGCCGACACGGTGCGCGCCAGGCTGTCCTGCATGCGCTTGACGGTGCCGTACAGCGCGCCGATTTCATTGTTGCCGCGCTGCTCGATGCGGTTGGTCAGGTCGCCCGCGGCGATGCGGTCGAACAGGCGGCCGGCCTCGTGCAGCGGGCGGAACACCGCGCGCGCGAACACCACGTACAGGCCCACCACCAGCACGCCCACCACGGCCAGCAGGCCGATCAGCAGCGCGATGGCGCCGTTGATGCGGGCCGAGGCCTCGCGCGCCACGCGCTGGCCGACCTCGTCGGCGTAATCCAGGTATTTCTGGATGGCGGCGGTGAAATTCAGGCCCAGCGGCGTGACTTTTTCCAGGTTCAGGCGGCCGGCCTCCTGGGCGTTGCCGGCGCGGATGGCGGCGATCATGGGCACGATGGCGTCGCGGTGGTAGACGTCATAGGCCGCCAGCGCGGCGTCGAACAGCGGCTTGCCTTCGGCCGTGGTCTCGGGCGTCTGGCGCGCGGTCTGGATCAGGTCGGCGGCCTCTTTGGTGTAGCGGTCCAGGCGCTGCATGCTGGCCAGGTTGTCGATGCGCTTGCCTTCCATCAGCGCGGTCTGCGCGGCCACCAGCACCAGCCGGGCGCGCAGCAGCTCGCTGGCGGCGCCGTCCACGGCGTTGGCGCGGACCAGGTTTGTTTCCAGCAGGCGTTCGATGGAGTTGCGGTTGGAGGTGAGCTGCTGGTAGACCGCGATGCCGGTCACCAGGAAAAGCGTGAAGAAAACGACTAAAGCGGTCGTCAAGACCGCGCGGATACTTAAATTCTTGAACATGAGGGGGAGGAACTCCGGGGGGTTGCGTAAAGCTTCCCCTATAACGGCGCACTGCAATGAAAAGTTAAATATCTCATTGAGTTACATATCCTCCCCCTTCCGGCGCGCCGTTCAGGCCGGCTTCCACCCTTGCGGCACGCGCGGCTTGTCGATCTGCGCGAAATGGCAGATGGCGTCGGCGATGCCGGAGAAGTCGATCCCGCCGAATTCGCCGGCGCGCGCCAGGCTAAACGACTCATGCACGGCCGCGGCGACCGGCATCGGCACCTTGGCGGCGTGCGCGGCGCCGACCACCAGGGACATATCCTTGTGCGCCAGGTCGATGGTGAATCCGGGCGTGGTGTCGCCAACCAGCACCTTGTTGGGGAAGTTCATGCGCAGCTGGCCGTTGGAAGCGGACGTGCCGTAGAGCACCTGCAGGGTCTTGGTGATGTCCAGGCCGAAGCGCTGCGACAGCGCCAGCGCCTCGGCGTTGACCTGGCACAGCGTGACCGCGACGTAGTTGTTGACCAGCTTGGTGCGCCCGCCCGCGCCCACCGGGCCGCAGTGGTAGGTGGTGGTGCCCATGGCGTCGAGCAGCGGCTTGACGCGCTCGAAATCGGCGTCGCCGGCGCCCACCATGAAGAGCGATTCGCCGCGGTCGGCATGTTCGGCCAGGCGCCCGACGGGCGCGTCCACCACCGTCATGCCGTGGGCCTGCGCCTGTTCCTGCAGGCGGTCGGTGGCCAGCGGATCGATCGTGCTCATGTCCATCAGCACGCTGCCGCGGGCGGCGTTGGCGAAGATCCCGCCCTCGCCCAGCGCCACCTGCTCGACCTCCTTGGACGAGGGCAGCATCGTGATGATGACCGCGCAGCGCCGCGCCACGTCGGCCACGTCCTTGCCCTGGGCGGCGCCGGCCGCCGCCAGCTCCTCCATGGCCTGCCGGTTGATGTCCAGGACCACGAGCTCGAACCCCGCCTTGCGCAGGTTCAGCGCCATGGACTTGCCCATGCGTCCCAAGCCGATGAAACCGATTTTTTCCATGCCAGTCTCCTCTCTGTCGGCGTTCGAGCGCCGATCGTGTCGCGCGGTTGCTCAATAGCCGATGTAGGCCGTCTTGGTCGAGGTGTAGAAGTCCACGGCGTAGCGGCCCTGTTCGCGCGGGCCGAAGCTCGACGCCTTCACGCCGCCGAAGGGCACGTGGTAGTCCAGGCCGGCGGTGGGCAGGTTCACCATGGTCAGGCCGCTGCGCACGTTCAGCCGGAAGTGGTTGGCGTGCTTGAGCGAGGTGGTGCAGATGCCCGAGGACAGGCCGAAAGCCGTGTCGTTGGCGACCTGCAGCGCCTCGTCGTAGCCCGACACCCGGATCACCGCGGCCACCGGGCCGAAGATCTCCTCCTGGTTGATGCGCATGGCGTTGCTGCTTTCGGTGAACAGGGTCGGACGCAGGAAATGGCCGGCCGTGGCCGCCTCGGCGCGCTTGCCGCCTTCGGCCAGGGTGGCGCCCTCGCTGCGGCCCAGCTCGATGTAGCCCAGGATCTTCTCCAGCTGGGCGGCGTTGATGACCGGGCCGATCTGCGTGCCGGCGGTGCGCGGATCGCCCACCACCAGCTTGCGCATCCTGTCGGTCAGGGCCTGCACGAAGCGGTCGTGGATGCCGTCGGCCACGATCAGCCGGCTGGACGCGGTGCAGCGCTGGCCGGCCGAATAGAAGGCGCCGTTGAGCGCGCACTCCACCGCCACGTCCAAGTCCGCGTCGTCCAGCACCACCAGCGGGTTCTTGCCGCCCATCTCCAGCTGCACCCGCATCATGCGTTCGCTGGCGCCGGCGGCGATCTTGCGGCCGGTGGCCACGCTGCCGGTGAAGCTCACGGCGTCTGCGCCGTCGAGCAGCGCCTGGCCCGCCGCCGCGCCGTAGCCGTTGACCAGGTTGGCCACGCCCGCCGGCAGGCCGGCGCGCTCCAGGATGGCGAACAGTTCCCAGGCCGCGCCGGGCGTGTGTTCGGAAGGCTTGAGCACCACCGTGTTGCCGAAGGCCAGGGCCGGCGCGATCTTCCAGGCCGGGATCGCGATGGGAAAATTCCAGGGCGTGATCATGGACACCACGCCCACCGGATGGCGGCTGATCTGCACGCCGATGTCCGGGCGCACGGAGGGCAGGTTTTCGCCGCCGTAGCGCACCGCCTCGCCGGCGAAGAACTGGAACACCTGGCCGGCGCGCATCACCTCGCCCACCCCGTCGGCCAGGGTCTTGCCGGCCTCGCGCGAGACCAGGGCGCCCAGCTCTTCCTTGCGCGCCAGGATCTCGTTGGCCGCGCGGAACAGGATGTCGCTGCGCAGCTGCGTGCTGCTGCGCTCCCAGGCGGGCGCGGCGTCGCGCGCGGCCTGCACCGCCTGGCGCATCTGCGCCTGGTCGGCGCTGGCGTACAGGCCGATCACGTCCGCGGGGTCCGCCGGGTTGAGGTTCTCGATCGCATCGGGGCCTTCCACCCAGGCGCCGCCGATGTAGTTTGCTTTCTGCTTCACTGTCTGCTCCTAGTTATGGTCTTTGATCGTTTCACGCGTGGCCGCCCTTGCCCTTGCCCAGCACCGCCTCGCGAAAGCGCGACCGGAGATAGGGACCGTCGCGCGGCGGCAGGCTGCCGGGCTCGGGCGCCGAAGACACTTTTAACACCAGGCATTGCAGGCCCGGTTCGCGCAGGGCCGGAATGCGGTCCGACAGCTCCGCCTCGCTGCGCACCGTGGCCGCGTCCGCGATGCCGCAGGCGCGCGCCACGCCGGCGATGTCCACGCCGCGCCCCGAATGCGCCGGCTGCATGCCGGTCTCGCCGTAGTGCTCGTTGTCGATCACGATGATCTTCAGGTTCGAGGGCGCGCGCACCCCTATGGTGGCGAGCGAGCCCAGGCCCATCATCATTTCGCCGTCGCCGACGAAGGCCAGCACCTGCCGGCCGGGCTGCGCCAGCGCCAGGCCGAAGGCCACCATGCAGGCCCCGCCCATCGCGCCCCAGACGTAGAAATTGCGCTCGTCGTCGCCCGCGGCCGACGTGTCGTATGTGGGATTGCCCAGGCTGGCCACCACCAGCGCGTCGCCGCGCCTGTCGAGTATGCGGGCCACCGCCGCCCGCCGGTTCATCGTCGCCGTCGCGTTCATCTGCATGGTCCCGTCCTACTTGCTGAAGTTCTTGATGCCCAGCACGCGCTGGGAAATCACCACGGCCACCGCCCGGTTCGAATTGAACGCGAGCAGGCTGGCCGCCCGCACCGTTTCGGGCGCGTCCTCGCCGCGGTCGACGCGCTGCACGTAGACGCCTGCCGCTTCCAGCGCCGCCACGGCCGACTGGCCCATGGGACATTGCCAGGGATTGAACTCGCCCCATTCGCCGCGCATGGTGACCAGGCACAGCAAGGGCATGCGGCACTCCTGCGTCAACGCCAGCATATTGATGCAGTTGCCCACGCCGCTGGACTGCATCAGCAGCACGCCCTTGGCCCCGCCCAGCCAGGCCCCGCCCAGCATGGCCACGCCTTCTTCTTCGGTGGTGAGCGAAATCGCTTCCACGTCGGGGTCCGCCTCGAACAGCTTGATCAGCCGGCCGTGCCCGGCGTCGGGCACGTACGCCATTTGCGTAATGCCGGCTTCCTTCAAGTTCCGATAAACCAGCTCGGGCCAACTTTCCGCCATGATTGCCTGCCTCCGGTAAGGGATGGGAATTCAGATCTTTGCCTGCAGCTTGCACACGCCGGGCTTGGTCGGCGCATAGGCCTCTTCGCCGGGGATGGTGGCCACTTTCCGGTAGTAGTCCCACTCGCCCTTGGAGGCCGAGGGCGACTTGACCTGCATCAGGTACATGTCGTGGACCATGGCGCCGTCGGCCCGGATATAGCCCTTGGTGAACATGTCGTCGATCTGCATGGACTTCAGCGCGTTCATGACCGCGTCCGAGTCGGTGGTGCCGGCGCGCTCCACCGCCTTCAGGTAGGTGGTGGTGGCGGAATAGTCGCCGGCCTGGAAGGTGGTCGGCATCTTCTTGTTGCGCTCGTGGAAGCGCTTGCTGAACGCGCGCGAGCGTTCGTCGAGATCCCAGTACCAGCCGTCGGTGAGGTACATGCCGGCCGTGGTGTCCAGGCCCAGGCTGTGGATGTCGGTGATGAACACCATCAGGCCGGCCAGGCGCATCTGGTCGCTCACGCCGAATTCCTTGGCCGTCTTGATCGAATTGATCAGGTCGCCGCCGCCGTTGGCCAGGCCCAGCACCTGCGCCTTGGAGGCCTGGGCCTTCATCAGGTAGGACGAGAAATCCGAAGTATTGAGCGGATGGCGGGTGGTGCCGGAAACAGAACCGCCGTTGGCCTGCACCACGTCCATGCTGGCCTTCTCCAGCGAATAGCCGAATGCGTAATCGGCGGTCAGCATGAACCAGCTCTTGCCGCCCTGCGCCACCATGGCCGCCGCCGTGCCGCGGGCCTGCGCCGAGGTCGAATAGGTGTACCGCACCGTGTAGGCGTTGCAGGCCTCCTCGGTCAGGCTGTCGGCGCCCGCGCCGGCGCTGATGAAGACCTTTTTCTTCTCGGCCGCGATGGTGCTGATGGCCAGCGAGGCCGACGAGTTGGAGCCGCCTATCACCAGGTCGACCTTGTCCTGGTCCCACCACTGGCGAGCCCGGTTCGACGCGATGTCGGCGCGGTTCTGGTGGTCGGACGCCAGCACTTCTATCGGCTTGCCCAGCACCTTGCCGCCGAAGTCCGCCACCGCCATGCGGATCGCGTCCAGGCCGCCGACGCCGTCGAAGTCCGAATAAGGACCGCTCATGTCCGTGACGAAGGCGATCTTCACCGTGTCGCCCTGGGCGCTTGCCGCTCCCGTCCCGCAGATGCCGACTACCGCCAACGCGACGGCACCTAACACTTTCGTACTGGTTTCCACGTCTTGTCTCCTTGCTGTGTCGGCCTTGCCGCAGGATCGCCAAAGCCATCTCTGTTTTTAATAATATATTCACCTACGATCTATTTCTTTCATATCGTTTGCCCCTAGACCGACATTCGGCGCCGGTTTCCGATCCCTATAATCCGGTATCGCCCGCCCCTCCCGCGCACCATGGATTTACGCCAGATCGAGTGTTTTCTCTGCCTGTACCGCAACGGCGGCATGACGCGCGCCGCCGCCGAGCTGGGCATCGTCCAGTCCGCGCTGAGCACGCAGCTGGCCAAGCTGGAAAAGACCTTGAAGGTTCAGCTGTTCGAACGCTCCAGCCGCGGCGTCACGCCCACGGCCGCGGGGGTGGATCTGTACAAGATGCTGCTGCCGCTGTCGAAGGAAGTGGAAAGCGTGCGCCAGCGCATGCTGGACCTGAGCGGCGGCACGTCGGGATTGATACGGGTGGGCACGGTGCCGTCGCTGGGCGCGAGCATCGTGCCGCGCGCGCTCTCGCTCTACAGCGCCGAGAACCGCGACGTCACGATCCGGCTGACCGAGGCCTATAGCGCGGGGTTGGTCGAGCGCCTGGACGCCGGCGAGCTGGACGTGGCCATCGTCAACCTGATCCAGCCGGTGCGCAGCCTGGAGATGCGGCCGCTGGTCAGCGAGGAACTGGTGCTGGTGACCGCCGCCGGCAGTCCGCTGCGCAACGTCGAATTCAAGGACCTGTCGATCGACGCGCTGATCGTGCCGTCGCTGGGTCAGGGCCTGCGCGCCATCATCGATCCGGTGCTGAAGAAACGCGGCGCGGCTGCACGCCCGCGCCTGGAAATGGACGCGCTGACCCCGACGCTGGAGCTGGTGAAGTCAGGCGCCTGGGCCACCATCCTGCCGGTCAGCGCCATCGCGCACGAACTGGACGCCGGCGCCCTGTCGGTACGCCGCATCCACGCCGACATGCAGCGCCAATTGGTGGTGGTGAATCATCCGCGTCGCCCGCTCAGCCTGGCGGCCCAGCGCTTCGTGGCCGCGCTGGCCGCCGAGGCGCAGGACGCGGTCACGCGCGCGCAGCGGTTCATGAAGTCGTTGAAGCGTGCGTCGTAGGATGGGTGCAGCGCGCGGAGACCCGGGCCAGAACCCAGATCCCCAACGCGCGGAACCCATCAGGCGAGCCAGACGCGGGCATTGCGGAACATGCGCATCCACGGGCTGAACGCGCCGCCGGCGTCGGCCGCGCCCCACTTCTCGGGCGCCCACGACATCATGACGTTGCGGGTCACGCGCTCGGGGTGCGGCATCATGACCGTGAAGCGGCCGTCGGCAGTGGTGACCGCGGTCAGGCCGCCGGGGCTGCCGTTGGGGTTGAACGGATAGGCTTCGGTGGCTTGGCCGCGGTTGTCGATATAGCGCGCGGCGGCCAGCACACGGGCGGCGTCGCCCTGCTGCGAGAAGTCGGCATAGCCCTCGCCGTGGGCCACGGCGACCGGCACGCGCGCGCCTTCCATGCCGGCGAAGAAGATCGACGGCGACTTGGCCACTTCCAGCATGGACAGCCGCGCCTCGTACTTTTCCGACTGGTTGCGCGTGAAGCGCGGCCAGAATTCGGCGCCCGGGATCATGGGCGCCAGCGCGGCCATCATCTGGCAGCCGTTGCACACGCCCAGCGCAAAGGTGTCGGGGCGCGCGAAGTACGCGGCGAACTGATCCGACAGCTTGCTGTTGAAGCGGATGGTGCGCGCCCAGCCTTCGCCGGCGCCCAGCACGTCGCCGTAGCTGAAGCCGCCCACGGCCACCAGGCCCTGCGCCTGCGCCAGGTCCACGCGGCCCGACAGCAGGTCGGTCATGTGCACGTCGATGGCCTCGAAGCCGGCGGTGTCGAAGGCCCAGGCCATTTCCACCTGGCTGTTGCAGCCCTGCTCGCGCAGGATGGCTACGCGCGGGCGCTTGCCGGTGTTGATGAACGGCGCGGCCACGTCTTCCTGCGGGTCGAAGGCCACGCTGGGGCTCATGCCCGGGTCCTGGGTATCGTTCCAGACGTCCAGTTCGGCCTGGGCGCAGGCCGGGTTGTCGCGGCGCGCCATGATGCGGTAGGAAACTTCGCTCCAGGCGCGGCCGAGGTCGGCGCGCGGCTGGCCCCAGACCTTCTTGCCGTCGCGGTAGAACTCCACTTCGTCGGCGCCGTTCAGGCCGCCGATGACGTGCGAGTGGGCCGACAGGCCCGCGCCGCGCAGCACCTGCATGACGGCGTCGCGCTGCGAGGCCGGCACCTGGATCACGGCGCCCGCCTCTTCCGAGAACAGCGCCTTGAGCGTGAGTTCGTCGCGCTGCACCGCCACCTGCTCGGGGCGGATCTTGAAGTCGCCCCAATCCGCCGATTGCGGATCGAAGGTCAGCATGTCCAGGTTGACCGAGATGCCGGTGCGGCCGGCGAAGGCCATTTCCACCAGGGTCGCGAACAGGCCGCCGTCGGAGCGGTCGTGGTAGGACAGGATGGAGCCGGCTTCGGCCAGCGTGCGGATGGTGACGAAGAAGGCGCGCAGGTCCTGCGGCGCGTCGATGTCCGGCACGGTCTCGCCGACCTGGTTATAGACCTGCGCCAGGATCGAGCCGCCCATGCGATGGCGTCCGCGCCCCAGGTCGATCAGGATCAGCACGCTGTCGCCGGCGTCGGTGCGCAGCTGCGGCGTGAGGCTGGCGCGCACGTCGGCCACCGGCGCGAAGGCCGTGACCACCAGCGAAACCGGCGCCACCACCTGGCGCTGCTCGCCGTCCTGCTGCCACGAGGTCTTCATGGACAGCGAATCCTTGCCGACCGGAATCGACAGGCCGGTCGCCTGGCACAGCTCGCTGACGGCGGACACCGTGTCGTACAGCGCCGCGTCCTGGCCGTCCACGCCGCAGGCGGCCATCCAGTTGGCCGACAGCTTGATGTCTTCCAGGCGCGCCACGTCGGCGGCGGCCAGGTTGGTCAGGGCCTCGGCCACGGCCATGCGGCCCGAGGCCGGCGCGTCCAGCATGGCGATCGGGGTGCGCTCGCCCATGGACATCGCTTCGCCGCGGAAGCCTTCGTAGTCGGCCAGCGTCACGGCGCAATCGGCCACCGGCACCTGCCAGGGGCCAACCATCTGGTCGCGGCTGGACAGCCCGCCCACGGTGCGGTCGCCGATGGTGATGAGGAAGGTCTTGTTGGCCACGGTGGGGTGGCGCAGCACGCGGTAGGCGGCGTCAGTCAGGTCGATGCCGGCCAGGTCCAGCGGCGCGGACACGCCGGGCAGGCGCGTCACCTCGCGCGTCATGCGCGGCGGCTTGCCCAGGATCACGTCGATCGGCACGTCCACCGGACGCACCTCGGCCTCGCCTTGCGGACGGATCGTGTCCAGGCCGGGCAGGCCTTCGCCGTCGACCACGCGCAGCTGGCGCTCTTCGGTGGCCACGCCCACCACCGCGTACGGGCAGCGTTCGCGGCGCGCGATGGCGTCGAAGCGGTCGAGGTCTTGCGGCAGGATCGACAGGACGTAGCGCTCCTGCGATTCATTGCTCCAGATTTCGGCGGGCGACAGGCCGGATTCTTCCAGCGGCACGCGCTTCAGGTCGAAGATGGCGCCGCGGCCGGCGTCGTTGACCAGCTCGGGGAAGGCGTTGGACAGGCCGCCCGCACCCACGTCATGGATGGCGATGATGGGGTTCTTGTCGCCCTGCTGCCAGCAGCGGTCGATGACTTCCTGGGCGCGGCGCTCGATCTCGGGGTTGCCGCGCTGCACGGAGTCGAAGTCCAGCTCGGCCGAGTTGCTGCCCATGCTGATGCTGGAGGCGGCGCCGCCGCCCATGCCGATGCGGAAACCCGGGCCGCCCAGCTGGATCAGCAGCGCGCCGGGGGGAATGACTTCCTTGTGCGTCAGGCCGGCGTCGATGCTGCCCAGGCCGCCGGCGATCATGATGGGCTTGTGGTAGCCCCAGCGGGTGCCGCCGGCGGTCTGCTCGAACGAGCGGAAGTAGCCCAGCAGGTTGGGACGGCCGAATTCGTTGTTGAAGGCGGCGCCGCCGATGGGGCCGTCGATCATGATGGACAGCGGCGAGGCGATGCGATCGGGCAGGCCGTGGTGATCGGCTTCCCAGGGCTGCAGCGCGTCGTCGAAGCGCAGGTGCGAGACCGTGAAGCCGGTCAGGCCGGCCTTGGGCTTGGAGCCGCGGCCGGTGGCGCCTTCGTCGCGGATCTCGCCGCCGGCGCCGGTGGAAGCGCCCGGGAACGGCGCGATCGCGGTCGGGTGGTTATGCGTTTCCACCTTCATCAGCGTGTGCACGACGGTGTCGCGGCGGATGTATTTGGCGCCTTCCGCGCCCTCGCCCGTCACGCCCGGCACGCCGGCCTGGAAGCGCTGCGCGGGGCCGCCTTCCATGATGGCGGCGTTGTCGGAATAGGCCACGACCGTGCCGGCCGGCTGCGCCTTGTGCGTGGCGCGGATCATGCCGAACAGCGTGTTGGGCTGCGCCTGGCCGTCGATCACCCACTGGGCGTTGAAGATCTTGTGGCGGCAGTGTTCGCTGTTGGCCTGGGCGAACATCATCAGTTCCACGTCGGTGGGGTCGCGCCCCAGGTCGCCGAAGGACTTGGCCAGGTATTCGATTTCGTCGTCGGACAGGGCCAGGCCGAGCGTGGCGTTGGCCTCGACCAGCGCCTGGGCGCCGCGCGCCTGCACGTCCACCGTGCGCATGGGCTTGCCGGCCAGCGGCTGGAACAGCGCCTGGCCGTCGAAGCTGGCGTCAACCACGGTTTCGGTCATGCGGTCGTGCAGACAGTCGGCGGCGCGCGCCAGCATGGCTTCGTCGAAGGACTTGGCGCCCAGCAGGCCGCGTTCGGGCGTGATCACGTAGCGCACGCCGCGCTCGATGCGGTGCACGGCCGTCAGGCCGCAGTTGTGGGCGATGTCGGTGGCCTTGCTGGCCCACGGCGAAATCGTGCCCAGGCGGGGAATGACCAGCAGCGCCAGACTCTTGGCCGGCGCCTCGCCCGTGGCCGGCGTGCCGTAGTCCAGCAGTTGGGCAAGCTGGTTCTGTTGCTCGGCCGTGAGCGCGGCGTCGGTGCTGACGAAGTGCTCGTAGCGGGCGGATATGTCGGCCACCGGCAGGCCGGCTTCCTTCAGCTGCGCCAGCAGGCGATCGCGACGGAAAGAGGACAGGACGGAGGAACCAGGCAGATGCTGAACTAGGGACACGATGCGGGCGCCGTATAAGGTAGAAGGAGCAAAAAGCGATTTTACCCGTTTAGGGGGTTTTCCCGGAGCCGCGCTGCAACCGGTCCGTTCAGGCCCCGCCGGCGGCCGAGGTTACAAAAGAATTCCGCCGCCCATGCACGAAGATGGTGCATGGCAATATCTGCGCGCATTTCCTTATGCAGTCCCCGTTTACCTGCCATCCTGGAGGCCTGGCCCGGAAATTTATGCTGCGACGCACCATGTTGCGTCCATCCCGCACCGCGGGAAAACACGAACTATCGCGCCCACGGCGCAACGGTAGGATGCAGCGACCCCACAAATAAAAAGCAAAGCGCCTACCCGCGCGCTGGCCGTTGCCTCATGTCCCGCCCCGAAGCCCCCGCCGAGCCCGTAGAACCGATCATCCCCGCAGAACCCGATCCCGCCGTAAAAGTGCCGCTGGCCATCGAGGACTGGCTGGCCGTGATCCTGCTGGCGGCGCTGGCCATCATCACCTTCCTGAACGTGCTGGTGCGCTATTTCACCGACCAGTCCTTCGCCTGGACCGAAGAAATCTCGGTGTTCCTGCTGATCGTGCTGACCATGGCCGGCGGCAGCATGGCCTTCGTGCGCAACCACCACATCCGCATCGAGATCCTGGCCGACTCGGGTTCGCCGCGCCGCCAGCGCATCATGGCGCTGATCTCCAACGGCTGCGTGCTGGCGTTCTTCCTGCTGCTGACCGTGCTGTCGGTCAAGCTGGTGGCCGACGAATACATCTACGAAGAGACCTCGCCGGCCATCGGCGTGCCGACCTGGTGGTATTCGATCTGGCTGCCCGTCATGGCCGCGGCGATCTCGCTGCGCACCATCGGCATATTGCGCCGCATCGCGCGCGCCCCCGTGGCGGCCGATTCCGCCAGCCGGGGCCAGCCATGATCGCGGGCGTCCTCTTCACCGTCTTCATCGTGCTCATGCTGATCGGCGTGCCGGTCGGCGTGGCGCTGGGCATCGGCGGCACCGTGGCCATCGTGCTGTCCAACCTGGACACGCCCTGGTATGGGCTGTTGACGGTGCCGCAGAACTTCTACGCCGGACTGGCCAAGTATCCGCTGCTGGCCATTCCCATGTTCGTGCTGGTGGGGTCGATCTTCGACCGCTCCGGCGTGGCCAAGCGGCTGGTGGATTTCGCCATCGCCATCGTCGGGCGCGGCCCGGGCATGCTGCCGCTGGTGTCGATCGCGGTGGCCATGTTCCTGGGCGGGATTTCCGGCTCCGGCCCGGCCAGCGCGGCCGCCGTGGGCGCGGTGATGATCACCGCCATGTCGCGCGCCGGCTATCCGGGTTCGTTCTCGGCCTCGGTGGTGGCCGCCGGCGCCGCCACCGACATCCTGATCCCGCCCTCGGTGGCCTTCATCATCTATTCGGTGCTGGTGCCCGGCGCCTCGGTGCCGGCGCTGTTCGCCGCCGGCATGGTGCCCGGCGTCCTGGCCGGCCTGGCGCTGATCATTCCGGCGGTGTGGCTGGCGCGCAAGCACAAGATGGGCGCGCTCGAGGCGCATCTGCCGCGCCCGCCGTTCTGGGCCAGCCTGCGCGAGGCCTCGTGGGGCCTGGCCGCGCCGGTGCTGATCCTGGGCGGGATGCGCATGGGCTGGTTCACCCCCACCGAGGCCGCCGTGGTGGCGGTGTTCTACGGGCTGTTCGTAGGCATGTGCATCCACCGCAGCATCAAGCTGCGCGACCTCTTCACCATTTTGCGCGAAGCGGCCGAACTGTCCGCCGTCATCATGCTGGTGGTGACGCTGGCCGGCATCTTCGCTTGGGCCCTGTCCACGCTCAGCATCATCGATCCCGTCACGCACGCCATCGTCAATTCCGGCCTCGGCGAATGGGGCGTGCTGGCGCTGCTGATCCTGCTGCTCATGACCGTGGGCATGTTCCTGGACGGCATCTCCATTTTCCTGATCTTCGTGCCGCTGCTCATGCCGATCGCCAACGCCTACGGCTGGGACCCGGTGTGGTTCGGCGTGATCCTGACGCTGAAGGTGGCGCTGGGCCAGTTCACCCCGCCGCTGGCGGTGAACCTGATGGTTTCCTGCCGCATCGCGCGCGTGCCGATGGAGTCCACGGTGCGCTGGGTGGTGTGGCTGCTGGGCGCGATGTTCCTGGTGCTGGTGGCGGTGCTTGCCTTCCCGCAGCTGGCGCTGTGGCTGCCCCACAAGCTCGGTTATTGAAGCGGCTGACCTGCATTACACAACAACAGACAGACTAGCAAAGAGAGGAGACGCAACATGAAGTTCCGCAACCTGATCGGCGCCGCCCTGTGCGCGGCGGCAGTGGCGGGCATGGCGCCCGCGCATGCCCAGAACTACAAGTCCGAATACAAGCTCTCGATCGTCGTGGGCACCACCTTCCCGTGGGGCCAGGGCGCCGAAATCTGGTCCAACCTGGTGCGCGAGCGCACCGAGGGCCGCATCAACATCAAGGTCTACCCGGGCACCTCGCTGGTCCAGGGCGACCAGACCCGCGAATTCACCGCCATCCGCCAGGGCGTGATCGACATGGCGGTGGGCTCCACCATCAACTGGTCGCCGCAGGTCAAGCAGCTCAACCTGTTCTCCCTGCCCTTCCTGATGCCCGACTACGCCGCCATCGACTCGCTGGTGCAGGGCGAGGTCGGCAAGCAGATGTTTAAGCTGATCGAGAAGGCCGGCGTGGTGCCGCTGGCCTGGGGCGAGAACGGCTACCGCCAGCTCAGCAACTCCAAGCACGAGATCAAGAAGCCCGAGGACATGAAGGGCATGAAGCTGCGCGTGGTGGGCTCGCCGCTGTATATCGACACCTTCACCGCGCTGGGCGCCAACCCCACCCAGATGAGCTGGGCCGACGCCCAGCCCGCGCTGGCCAGCGGCGCCGTGGACGGCCAGGAAAACCCCCTGTCGATCTACACCGGCTCCAAGCTCTACACCGTGGGCCAGAAGTACCTGACCCTGTGGAACTACGTGGCCGACCCGCTGATCTTCGTGGTCAACCGCGAGGTGTGGAATTCCTGGTCCGAGAAAGACCGCGACATCGTGCGCCAGGCCGCGCTGGACGCCGGCAAGCAGCAGATCGTGATCGCGCGCAAGGGCGTGACGCCCGAGGACCCGTCGCTGCTCAAGGAGATCGAGGGCCACGGCGTCAAGGTCACCTCGCTGTCGCAGGCCGACCATGAAGCCTTCGTCAAGGCCACCAAGCCCGTCTACGACAAGTGGAAAAAGCAGATCGGCGAAGACCTGGTGAACCTGGCCGAAAAGTCCATCGCCAGCCGCAAGAAGTAAGCCCGCAAGAACACAGCAAGCCCCAGGGGAACCGGCGGCGCAAGCCGCCAACCGAGGCAGGGACGCCAGATCCCGCCCGCCAACGGGCGCCGGCCACGAGCCGGCGCCCGTATTTTTTTTGAGGCGGCCCCGTTACGCCGGGTAAGAAACTTCCAGGATATCCAGCTCTTCGATGCCGCCGGGCGTGCGCAAGACCACCGTATCGCCTTCCCTGGCCTTGATCAGCGCGCGCGCCACCGGCGAGATCCAGCTGATCTTGCCGGCCAGCGGCTCGGCCTCGTCCACGCCCACGATGGTCACGCGGTGCTCTTCGCCGGCCTTGTCGGAATACAGCACCGTGGCGCCGAAGAAAACCTGGTCGCGGTTGGGCTGGGCGGCCGGATCGACCACCTCGGCGAAGTCCAGCCGCTTGGTCAGAAAGCGCATGCGGCGGTCGATCTCGCGCAGCCGCTTCTTGCCGTAGAGGTAATCGCCGTTCTCCGAGCGGTCGCCGTTGGACGCGGCCCAGGACACCACCTGCACCACGGCCGGACGCTCCACGTTCATCAGGTGCGCCAGCTCGCCGCGCAGGCGTTCGTAGCCGCCGGGCGTCATGTAGTTCTTGGTGCCGGCCGGCAGCGCCTGGGCCTGCGGCAGATCGTCGTCGTCCTCTTGATCGGATTCTTTAACAAATGCTTTGTTCATGGCGGTTGCGCCGTTGGGCGCGGTCACAGTCGATAGCATGGCGGGCGTGGCGGACGGGCCGCCGCCCGGGTCAGAACCAGTCGTGCCAGACCGGCTTGAGGTCCGGCGGCAGCGCCGGCAGGCGGCCCAGGTCCATCCGGCTTTCCTTGGGGCTGTGGAAGTCCGAGCCGCGCGAGGCGAGAAAGCCGTAGCGGCGCGCCACGTCCGCGTAGTGGCGGGCCTCTTCGACCGTATGGCTGCCGGTGTTGACCTCGATGCCGACGCCGCCCAGTTGCAGGAACTCGTCGAACAGCGCGGCGAACTGCAGCGGCGTGTACTTGTAGCGGCCGGGATGCGCGATCACGGCGCGGCCGCCGGCCCCGCGTATCCAGCCCACGGCTTCGGCCAGCGTGGCCCATTGCATGGGCACGTGGCCGGGACGGTCGTCGCCCAGGTGTTTGTTGAACACGGTCTGCACGTCGGGGCAATAGCCGGCCTCGACCAGGTAGCGCGCGAAGTGCGTGCGGCTGATGAGTTCGGGATTGCCGGCAAACGGCAGCGCGCCTTCGTAGGCGCCCGGCATGCCCATCTCGGCCAGGCGTTCGCCGATGCGCTTGGCGCGCTCGGCGCGGCCGGCGCGGGTCTTGCGCAGGCCTTCGATCAGCGTCTGGTCGGCCGGATCGAAGCGCAGCCCGACGATGTGCACCGTCAGGCCGGCCCAGGTAACCGAGATCTCGACGCCGGTGGCGAATTCCATGTCCAGTTCGCGCGCCGCAGCGGCGGCTTCGGCCAGGCCGCCGACCTCGTCGTGGTCGGTCAGGGCCCAGACGTCCACGCCATTGGCATGCGCGCGCTGCGCCACGTCGCGCGGCGCGAGCGCGCCGTCCGAGACGGTGGAATGGCAATGCAGGTCGATATTCAGGGTGCGCGCGTTCATGGGGCTATTGTAGAGAAGCCCCGCCAGCGTGGATAGCGCCGTGTCCGTCCCTGGTTTGGCAGGGCGCTAACCCAGCAGGAACGCGGCCACCGGTTCGACCTGCTCGTCGGCCATCAGCGTGGGCGCGTGGCCCACGCCGGCCACTTCGTGCGCCTGCGCGCGCGGATTGCGCGCCAGCATTTCTTCGACCGTGGTGCGGGTCAGCAGATCCGATTGCTCGCCGCGCACGATGAGGATGGGGCAGGCCACCGTGTCATAGGCGCGCCACAGGATCTGCTCGCCGGCGGCCAGTTCCTGCGGCGTCTGCGCGGCCAGGGCCTGGGCCAGCGCCAGGTCGTAGTGCTTGACCCATTTGCCGCCCTGTTCGGGGTACAGATAGCGTCCCAGCTCGGCCCATTGCGCGTCGGTATGCGGGCCGAAAGTCGTGGAGTTGGCGCGCATGGCGGCCACGGCCGCGTCGAACGACTCGAATTCGGCCGGCTCGCCCACATACTGGCCGATGCGCGCCAGCGCGCCGGTCTCCAGCCGCGGGCCGACGTCGTTGAGCACCAGCTTGTCCAGCCGCAGGCCTTCGGACGGCGGCAGCATGCCCGCATGCGGGCGCATCGCCAGCATGGCCTGCGCGTATACCGCGGCGCCCGACAGCGCCAGGCCGATCAGCCCGCCCATGGAGGTGCCCAGCCAGGCCAGGCGCGCCGGGCGCAGGCGGGCCAGCAGGGTCACCATGTCGGAGACGTACTGCGGCACGGTGTAGAAAGCGGGATTGGCGAGCCAGTCCGAACGCCCCCGGCCCACCACGTCCGGGCAGACCACCCGGTAACGGTCGGCCAGGCGGCGGGCCAGCGTGTCGAAATCCCGGCCGCTGCGGGTCAGGCCGTGCACGCAAACCAGCACCTCGTCGTTGGCCGGGTCGCCCCATTCCCAATAGGCCATGCGATGCAGCCCGGCCGGGCTGGCGCAGGTGACGAATTCCAAACGGGGTTCCAGGCGGGCGTCCTGCATCGATGCACTCCATGAGTCTGCGCGCGCCGGCACGGTGCGCCAGGCCGGTATCTTATAGGATGGCGCCGAACTCGGACCGCGGCCCTGGACTATCGGAGCGCGCATCGCTACGATCACGCCATCCGGATCGACGCCCCGACCGCCGGGCGGAAGGTGAATTAGCCTATCGGCGCGATCCAACATTTAAATTGGAGTTGCCCGCCGTTTCGCGCCACAGTACGCAGCCTCGAGCATTGCCAGATCAGTCTTCCCAAATTGATATGGAGTCCGTATGCAGCAAAGCAGTCCCGCCTCCCCGCTGACCACCGATGAGCAGGCCGTCAGCCTCCCCCCTCCCCAAGCCCCCAAAGTGTTGCAGGACGTCCTGGCCCGCGCCGACGTCCAGATCAACGGTACGCGTCCCTGGGACATCCGCGTCCACGACAAGCACATGTACGACCGCGTGTTCGCCAGCTGGTCGCTGGGCCTGGGCGAGTCCTACATGGACGGCGAATGGGACTGCGACCAGCTCGACGAGCTCTTCACCCGCCTGCTGCGCGCCGACGTGGGATCGGCGGCGCTGGGCCTGGCGCGCCTCAAGCTGATCGCCGAACACCTGCGCCACAAGCTTTTCAACCTGCAATCCAAGAGCCGCGCGTTCGAGGTCGGCAAACAGCACTACGACGCCGGCAACGACGTGTTCGAAGCCATGCTGGACAGCCGCATGATCTATTCCTGCGCCTACTGGGAACATGCCGAGACCCTGGAACAGGCCCAGGAAGCCAAGCTGGACATGATCTGCCGCAAATTGCAGCTCAAGCCGGGCGAAACCCTGCTCGACATCGGCTGCGGCTGGGGCGGGCTGGCCAAGTTCGCGGCCGAGCGCTACGGCGTCAAGGTCACCGGCGTGACCGTCTCCAAGGAACAGCTGGCGCTGGCGCAGCAGCGCGTGCAGGGCCTGCCGGTGCAACTGCTGCTGCAGGACTACCGCGACCTGCAAGGCAGCTTCGACAAGGTCGTGTCGGTCGGCATGTTCGAGCACGTCGGCCCCAAGAACTACGACACCTACTTCACCCACGTGCAGCGCTTGATGGCGCCCGGCGGCATCTTCCTGCTGCACACCATCGGCATCGCCGCCACCAGCCAGAGCACCGATCCCTGGATCGACCGCTACGTCTTCCCCAACGGCAAGCTGCCCTCGGCGCGCGAAATCGCCACGGCGGTGGAAGGCCGTTTCATCATCGAGGACTGGCACAACTTCGGCGCCGACTACGACCGCACGCTGATGGCCTGGTGGGAGAACTTCGAGCGCGCCTGGCCCACGCTGGAAGCGCGCTACGGCAAGCGCTTCTACCGCATGTGGAAGTACTACCTGATGTGCTGCGCGGGCTTTTTCCGCTCGCGCGAGGGCCAGCTCTGGCAAGTGATGCTGACCCACCCGCAGCGCCAGGACATGTACCGCTCGCTGCGCTGACCTTCGCTACGCGGCCTGCCCCGCGTCCGCGCGGATCAGGTCGGCCGCGCGTTCGGCGATCATGATGGTCGGCGAATTGGTGTTGCCCGACGTGATCAGCGGCATCACCGACGCGTCCGCAATGCGCAGCCCCTCCAGCCCATGCACGCGCAGCCGCGCGTCGACCACCGCGCCGGCGTCGGCGTCGCGGCCCATGGCGCAGGTGCCCACCGGATGGAAAATCGTGGTGCCGATCTTGCCTGCCGCTTCGCGCAGCTGGGCTTCGTTCTCGTACGCCGGTCCCGGCAGCCATTCCTGCGGACGGTAGCGCTGCAACGCCGGCGCCGCGGCGATCCGGCGCACCAGGCGGATGGAATCCGCCGCCACCCGCAGGTCTTCCTCGGTGCTCAGGTAGTTGGGCGCGATCACCGGCGCCAGGCCCGCGCCTTGCGGGCCCTGCGCATGCACGCTGCCGCGCGAGGTGGGCCGCAGGTTGCAGACGCTGGCGGTGAAAGCGTCGAATCCGTGTAGCGGCTCGCCGAAGGCGCCCAAAGACAGGGGCTGCACGTGGAACTCGACATTGGCGCGGGCCTGGCCCGGGTCCGATTTGGCGAAGGCGCCCAGCTGCGACGGCGCCATGCTCATCGGGCCGCTGCGGTTGACCAGGTATTCCAGGCCAATGCCCGCCCTGCCCCACCAGGTGGAGGCGATGCGGTTCAAGGTCTTGACGCCGTCGACCTTGAGGATGACGCGCAGTTGCAGATGGTCCTGCAGGTTTTCGCCCACCCCGGGCAGGGCGTGGCGCAGCGCGATGCCGCTTTCGCGCAGCCGCGCCGGCTCGCCCACGCCCGAGAATTCGAGCAGCTGCGGCGTGTTGATGGCGCCGGCCGCCAGCACCACTTCGCGGCGCGCGCGCACCGTCGCGCCGGCCTCGCCGCGCTTGAGCTGCACGCCCACGCAGCGCTTGCCTTCGAACACCAGCAGCTCGACCAGCGCGCCGGTTTCCACCCGCAGGTTCGGGCGCTGGCGCACCGGCCGCAGAAAGGCCTTGGCCGTGTTCCAGCGCCAGCCGCGGCGCTGGTTCACTTCGAAGTAGCCGCTGCCGAAATTGTCGCCGCGGTTGAAGTCCGCCACGCGCGGGATGCCTTCCTGCTCCGCCGCCTCGGCGAAAGCCTCCAGGATGTCCCAGCGCAGCCGCTGCGGCTCCACCCGCCATTCGCCGCCCGCGCCGTGGAACTCGTCTGCGCCGCGGTGGTGGTCTTCGCTGCGCTTGAAGACCGGCAGCACCTGGTCCCAGCTCCAGGCCGGATCGCCCGACAGCGCGGCCCAGTTTTCGTAGTCCTCGCGCTGGCCGCGCATGTAGATCATGCCGTTGATCGACGAGCAGCCGCCCAGCACGCGGCCGCGCGGGTAGATCAGCGCACGGCCGCCCAGGCCGGGCTCGGCCACGGTGCGGTACATCCAGTCGGTGCGCGGATTGCCGATGCAATGCAGATAGCCCACCGGGATGTGGATCCAGTGGTAGTTGTCGCGCCCGCCGGCCTCCAGCAGCAGCACCTGCACGGACGGATCGCGGCTGAGCCGGTTGGCCAGCACGCAGCCGGCCGAACCCGCGCCCACGATGATGTAGTCGTATGTCTCCATAAGCGCTTCTTATTTTCATGCCCGGGCGGATGCCGGACTTTGCCATGACTCTGGCGCAGTGCTGCGCGCCTGTCCAATGAATTGTTGAAAAACGCTTTATAAGCGTCTTTAATAAAGCTCGACTTCCCCGCCCCCATCCAGCCATGGATCTCAAGCATATCCGCAGCTTCGCCGCCGTGGCCCGCGCCGGCAACCTGACGCGCGCGGCCGAGCAGCTGCACCTGACCCAGCCCGCGCTCAGCCTGCAGCTCAAGAATTTCCAGGAATCGCTGGACCTGGCGCTGTTCGCGCGCACCGCCCAGGGGCTGGCGCCGAACGCCGACGGCCGCGCGCTGCTGCCGGCGGCGCAGCGGGTGCTGGACGCGCTGGACGATTTCGAGCGCGCCATCGGCGCGCTGCGCGACACCGTGCAGGGCGAGCTGCGGATCGGCACCATCCTGGACCCGGAATTCCTGCGGCTGGGCGCCACACTGCAGCACCTGGTCGAGCACTATCCCAAGATCCGTCCCACGCTGCGCCACGGCATGTCCGGTTCGGTGGGCAGGCTGGTGCGCGCGGGCGAGCTGGACGTGGGTTTCTTCCTGGGCGCGCCGGGCGACGCGGCCGCGGGGCTGGAGGCGCTGCCGCTGGCTTCGTTCACGTATAGCGTGGTCGCGCCCAAAGGCTGGGGCGCGCAGGTGGCCGGCCGCGGCTGGGCCGAGATCGCCGCGCTTCCGTGGATCTGGACGCCCCCGGATTCCGTGCACCACCGCCTGCTGGCCGCGCAGTTCGAAGCCCTGGGCATCGCGCCCAACGCGGTGGCCGAGGTCGACCAGGAAGCCTCGATGCTGGACCTGGTGCGTTCGGGCGTCGGCCTGTCGCTGGCCCGCGATTCCATCGCGCTGCGCGAATCCCAGGCCAACGGCGTGCTGCTGATCAAGGGCCTGTCGATCCAGGCGGAACTGTCCTTCATCACCCAGGCCTCGCGGCGCGCCGACCCCTTGGTGGACGCCGCCTTCGCCGCCGTGCGCGCCGCCTTCGGCTGACGGCGCGCCCCGCGCCAAACAGGTGCGGCGCGCACAACACTATGCACCGCAATGAAGCAGCCCGCCGCACGCGCGGACGCGCCGGCCGCGCGCGCCCCCGCGCGCGCCGGCTGGCATGGACTTTGCTTTGAATCCTGGCAGGCGGACCGCAAGCCCGCCGCACACGACAATTCGAGCAACACCGGCAAAGGCGCCCTCGACCGCAAGGTCCAGGGCGCTTTTCGTCTTTTCGGAACCGGGGATTTCCCATGAACGTATCGGCAGCAAGCGATTCCCTGCAAACCCTCGTCATCGTCGGCAACGGCATGGTGGGCCACCACTGCGTCGAACAGCTGATCGCGCTGGGCGCGCTGGAACGCTACCGCATCCACGTCTTCGGCGACGAGCCGCGCCGCGCCTACGACCGCGTGCACCTGTCCGAGTACCTGAACGGGCGCGACGCCGAATCGATGGCGCTGGGCGCGGCCGGGCTTTACGAACACCCGGGCGTCACGCTGCACCTGGGCACGCCGGTGCTGGAGATAGACCGGCGCCAGCGCGAGGTCGTCACCGCCGCGGGCCGCTATGCCTACGACAAGCTGGTGCTGGCCACCGGCTCCCATCCTTTCGTGCCGCCGATAGCCGGCGCCGAGGGCGCTTCGCGCCTGGTCTACCGCACGCTCGACGACCTGGACCAGATCCGCCAGGCCGCCGACGGCGCGCGCCGCGGCGTGGTGGTGGGCGGCGGGCTGCTGGGCCTGGAGGCCGCCAACGCGCTGAAATCCCTGGGCCTGCAGGCGCACGTGGTCGAATTCGCGCCGCGCCTGATGCCGGTGCAGCTCGACGAGCAGGGCGGCGCGGCGTTGCGCGCCCGCATCGAGGCGCTGGGCGTGGGCGTGCACCTGTCGCGCGCCACGCAGGACATCCGGCCCGGCACGCAGTACCGCTACCGCATGCGCTTCGCCGAAGGCGCGCCGCTGGAGACCGACCTGATCGTGTTCTCCGCCGGCATCCGGCCGCAGGTCACGCTGGCGCGCAAGGCCGGGCTCACGCTGGCCGAGCGCGGCGGGATCGCGATCGACGACTTCTGCCGCAGCAGCGACGAACACATCTACGCCATCGGCGAATGCGCGGCCTGGAACGGCAGCGTGTACGGCCTGGTGGCGCCGGGCTACCAGATGGCGCGCACCGCCGCCGCCGCGCTGTGCGGCGAGGCCGCGCAGCCCTTCGCCGGCGCCGACATGTCGACGCGGCTCAAGCTGCTGGGCGTGGACGTCGGCTCCATCGGCGACGCCCACGGCGCCACGCCGGGCGCGCGCAGCTACCGCTATATCGACGAGGCCGGCGCCGGCTACCGCCGCCTGGTGGTCTCGGGCGACGGCAAGCGCGTGCTGGGCGCGGTGCTGGTGGGCGACAACAGCTACTACGACACCCTGCTGCAATACGTGCAGAACGGCATCGCCCCGCCGGCCGACCCGGCCAGCCTGATCCTGCCGCGCGGCGAGGCGGCGCCGCTGCTGGGCGCGGACGCCCTGCCCGATTCGGCCACGGTCTGTTCCTGCCACAACGTCAGCAAGGGCGCCGTCCGCCGGGCCATCGACGGCGGCTGCGCCGACCTGGGCGCGGTCAAGGCCTGCACCCGGGCGGCCTCGGGCTGCGGCGGCTGCGCCGGCCTGCTCAAGCAGGTGGTGGAACACGAACTGGCCGCGCGCGGCGTGGCGGTGGACAAAAGCCTGTGCGAACACTTCGCCTACACGCGCCAGGAGCTGTACGCCATCGTGCGGGTCGGCGGCATCGAGAGCTTCGAACAACTGCTGGCCAGCCACGGACGCGGCCGGCTGGGCTGCGAAATCTGCAAGCCCGCCGTCGCCTCCATCCTGGCGTCGTGCTGGAACCGGCCCATCCAGGACCCGGCCCTGGTGCCGCTGCAGGACACCAACGACACCTTCATGGCCAATATGCAGAAGAACGGCACCTACTCCATCGTGCCGCGCATCGCCGCCGGCGAGATCACGCCCGACGGCCTGATCGCCATCGGCGCCGTCGCCAAGAAATACGGGCTGTACACCAAGATCACCGGCGGACAGCGCATCGACCTGTTCGGCGCGCAGCTGCACGAACTGCCCGCCATCTGGGGCGAACTGATCGCCGCCGGCTTCGAGACCGGCCACGCCTACGGCAAATCGACGCGCACGGTGAAGTCCTGCGTGGGCAGCACCTGGTGCCGCTACGGCGTGCAGGACAGCGTGCGCATGGCGCTGGACATCGAGCACCGCTACAAGGGCCTGCGCGCGCCGCACAAGCTCAAGTTCGCGGTCTCCGGCTGCACCCGCGAATGCGCCGAGGCGCAGAGCAAGGACATCGGCGTCATCGCCACGGAGAAGGGCTGGAACCTCTACGTCTGCGGCAACGGCGGCATGCGCCCGCGCCATGCCGAGCTGTTCGCCACCGACCTGGACGACGCCATGCTGATCCGCGTCATCGACCGGCTGCTGATGTTCTATATCCGCACGGCCGACAAGCTGCAGCGCACCGCCGCCTGGCGCGAGTCGCTGGAGGGCGGGCTGGACTACCTGAAGCAGGTGGTGCTGGAAGACAGCCTGGGCCTGTGCGCCGAGCTGGAAGCGCAGATGCAGCTGGTGGTGGACCGCTATGAATGCGAATGGGCCAACGCGCTGAACGATCCGCAAAAGCTCAAGCGTTTCCGCACCTTCGTCAACGACGACGCCGCCGACCCCGACATCCGCTTCGTGCAGGAGCGCGGCCAGCCGCGGCCCGCCCCCGCCCGCGTCATCCCCATCGCCGAGGAGATTGCCTGATGGACGCCCTGGTCAACGAACCCCAAGCCTGGCGCCCGGTGTGCCGCCGCCAGGACCTGGTTCCCCACTCCGGCGTGGTGGCGCTGGTCGACGGCGTGCAGATCGCGCTCTTCTACCTGCCGCAGGCCGCCGAGGGCGAGATCTACGCCATCGAGAACCGCGACCCGCGCTCCGGCGCCAACGTCATCGGCCGCGGCATCGTCGGCCACCTGGACGGCGAGCTGGTGGTCGCCTCGCCGCTCTACAAGCAGCATTTCCGGCTGGCCGACGGCAGCTGCGTGCAATACCCCGAACAGCGGCTGCGCGCCTGGCGTGCGCGCCTGAACGCCGACACGGTCGAGATCGGCTGACCTCACGGCAGATTCTCGCGGAATATCACCTGGCTGCGCGCCATTTCCACGCCGTTCATCGCGCTGCGCCTGTCGCGCAGGTTGGAGAAGATCCGCACGCAGCTCATCAGCGCCTCCATCGGGCTTTGCGTGATGACCGCGTCCATGGTGCCGTCTATCAGCAGCGAGCGGGTGTCGGGCGTGAGGCCGTGGCCGATGAACACCACCCGGTGCTGCAGGCCGGCCTCCTTCAACGCGCGCGCCACGCCGTCCGAGGCGCCGCCGATGTTGTAGATGCCGGCCAGCTGCGGATACTGCTCCAGCAGCTGGCGCGTCTGCTCGTAGTTGCGCTGGGCGTCGTCGTAGCCCTCGCGCAGGTCGACCACCTGCATGGCCTGAAACTGTTCCGCATACAGCTGCAGAAAGCCGCCCTCGCGCTCCTCGTGCGCGCGGTAATGGCGCGAGCCCGCGATCAGCGCCACGTGCGCCGCGCGCGAGCCGATGAAGCGCGCGATCAGGTAGCCCGCGGTGCGCCCTGCCGCGCGGTTGTCCAGCCCCACGTAGGCGGCGCGCGCGCAGTTGGCGATGTCGGAAATCAGCGTCACCGTCGCCACGCCCTGCTGCGCCAGCGCGTCGACCGCCTCGCGCACCACCGGATGCTCCAGCGCCATGAACGCGATGCCGTCGGCGCGCCGGCCGTGCCTGGCCAGCGCCTGGGCCAGCGCGTCGGGGTTGAAGCTCTCGACGTATTCGACCTGGCACTTGGCGTTCAGCGGCGCGAAGTGCTCGTGCGCGTAGCTGACGGTGTCGCCCAGCATGCGCAGATAGCGGTTGCTGCCGCGCGGCAGCAGGAACACCAGGCGCATGGGCTCGGGCGCGGCGGCCGCGAGGATTTCCTGTTCGGGCAGGTAGTCCAGCTCGATGGCGGCGCGAAAGACTTTCTGCGCGGTGCTGGCGCGCACGCCGGGGCGGCGGTTCAGCACCCGATCGGCCGTGGCGGTGGAGACGCCGGCTCGCGCGGCCACGTCGGCCAGGCGCGCCAGCCTGCGTTCGGAAGGTTTTCTATTCACATCAAAAACCATCATTAAAGAAGTTTGACGATGATAGCGCCTATTCACTATTGTCCAGTCTGCCGCATGGGATTGGCACTTTTGTGGCGCATCAAAAAACATCATAACCACGATTATGGAGACAACCATGAAGCTGATGACCCGCCGCAGTGCCTTGCGCCGCCTGGGCGCCGTTCCCGCCCTGGCCCTGGCCAGCGGTTTCCCGATGATCGCGCGCGCCGCCGACTATACGCTGAAGTACGGCAACAACCTGCCCGTCACCCATCCGCTGAACATCCGCGCCCAGGAAGCGGCCGAACGCATCCTCAAGGAAAGCAATGGCCGGGTGGACATCAAGATCTTCCCCAACAACCAGCTGGGCGGCGACACCGACATGCTGGCGCAGGTGCGCTCGGGCGGCATCGATTTCTTCACGCCGTCGGCGCTGGTCATCGCCACGCTGGTGCCGGTGGCGGCGATCAACGCCGTGGGCTTCGCTTTCAAGGACTACGACCAGGTCTGGAACGCCATGGACGGCGCGCTGGGCGCGCACGTGCGCGCCGCCATCGCGCAGCGCCGCCTCTACGCCTTCGAGAAGATGTGGGACAACGGCTTTCGCCAGACCACCAGCAGCAAGGCGCCGGTGCAGACCGCCGCCGACATGGACGGCCTCAAGATCCGCGTGCCGGTGAGCTCGCTGCCCATCTCCATGTTCAAGGGCCTGGGCGCCGCGCCGGCCAGCCTGCAGTTCAGCGAAGTCTATTCCTCGCTGCAGACCAAGGTGGTCGACGCCCAGGAAAACCCGCTGCCCATCATCCAGGTCGCCAAGCTGTACGAAGTGCAGAAGTACTGCTCGCTCACCAACCACATCTGGGACGGCTACTGGTTCATCGCCAACGGCCGCATGTGGGAAGGCCTGCCGCAGGACCTCAAGACGGTCGTCGCCCGCGGCATCAACGAGGCCGGCCTGGCGCAGCGCGAGGACATCAAGAAGCTCAACGCCTCGGTGCAGTCCGACCTGGAAGCCAAGGGCCTGCTGTTCAACCAGCCCTCGGCAGACAGCTTCCGCCAGCAGCTGCGCAACGCCGGTTTCTACAAGGAATGGCAGGGCCGCTTCGGCAACGAGGCCTGGACCCTGCTGGAGCAGGCCGTCGGCAAACTGGCCTGAGGTCGCGCCATGTCCTCCCTGTCCGCTCCCCACGCCGCGCCGCCCCTGCTGCCGGCCCATCCCCTGCGCCGGGCCGCCGGCGCAATAGACAGCCTGCTGGGCTGCGTGGTCGAACACGCGGCGGCGGCCATCGTGCTGGTCGAGATCGCGGTGCTGTTCGCCGGCGTGGTCGCGCGCTATGCCCTGCACAGCCCGCTGGTCTGGTCCGACGAACTGGCGTCCATCCTGTTCCTGTGGCTGTCCATGCTGGGCGCGGTCGTGGCGCTGCGGCGCGGCGAACACATGCGCATGACGGCCTTCGTCAACAACGTCGGCCCCGCGCGCCGCGCGCAGCTGGAAACGGCGGCGCTGGCGGCCTCGCTGGCCTTCCTGGCGCTGATCCTGGCCCCGGCCATCGAGTATGCGCACGAAGAACACTTCATCGTCACGCCCGCGCTTGAACTGAGCAACGCCTGGCGCGCCGCCGCCATTCCGGTCGGCATGGGGCTGATGGCCATCGTGGCGCTGCTGCGCCTGGCGCGCACCCAGACCCTGCCGCAGATGCTGGCGGCGCTGGCCGGCGCGGCGGCCGTGGTGGGGCTGTTCTGGCTGGCCCAGCCGCTTTTCTCCACGCTGGGCAAGCTGAACCTGGTGATCTTCTTCGTGGGCATCGTCGCGGCCACCGTGTTCGCCGGCGTGCCCATCGCGTTCTCGTTCGCGCTGGCCACCTTCTCCTACCTGGCGCTGACCACCAACACCCCCATGCTGGTGATGGTGGGCCGCCTGGACGAAGGCATGTCGCACCTGATGCTGCTGGCGGTGCCGCTGTTCATCTTCCTGGGCTCGCTGATCGAGATGACCGGCATGGCGCGCGCCATGATCCAGTTCCTGGCCAGCCTGCTGGGCCACGTCCGCGGCGGCCTTTCATACGTGCTGATCGGCGCCATGTACCTGGTGTCGGGCATTTCCGGCTCCAAGATCGCCGACATGGCGGCCATCGCCCCGGTGCTGTTTCCCGAGATGCAGAAGCGCGGCGCCAAGCCGGGCGACCTGGTGGCGCTGCTGTCGGCCACCGGCGCGCAGACCGAAACCATTCCGCCCTCCATCGTGCTCATCACCATCGGTTCGGTCACCGGCGTGTCGATCGCGGCGCTGTTCACCGGCGGCCTGCTGCCGGCGGTGGTGCTGGGCCTGGCGCTGTGCTCGGTGGTCTGGTGGCGCTACCGCAAGGAAGACCTGAGCCTGGCCCAGCGCTTCACCTTGCGCGAAATCGGCCGCTATTTCGTGATCGCCCTGCCCGCGGTGGCCCTGCCCTTCGTGATCCGCGCGGCCGTGGTCGAAGGCGTGGCCACCGCCACCGAGGTCTCCACCATCGGCATCGTCTATTCCGTGGTCATCGGCCTGCTGGTCTACCGCCGCTTCGACTGGGCCCGCCTCAAGCCCATGCTAATCGAGACCGCCTCGCTGTCCGGCGCCATCATGCTGATCGTGGGCTGCGCCACCGCCATGGCCTGGGCGCTGACGCAATCGGGATTCTCCGGCGACCTGGCGCGCCTGATGGCCGACATGCCCGGCGGCTCGTACGGCTTCCTGGCCGTGTCCATCGTGGCCTTCATCATCCTGGGCAGCGTGCTCGAAGGCATACCGGCCATCGTGCTGTTCGGCCCGCTGCTGTTCCCGATCGCGCAGCAGGCCGGCGTGCACGAGGTGCACTACGCCATGGTCGTGATCTTCGCGATGGGCATCGGCCTGTTCGCGCCGCCGTTCGGCGTGGGCTACTACGGCGCCTGCGCCATCAGCCGGGTCGATCCCAACGAAGGCATCGGGCCGATCTGGGGCTACGTCGCCGCGCTGCTCGTCGGCCTGGTGATCGTGGCGGCCTTCCCCTGGTTCTCCATCGGTTTCCTGTAAGTCTCCCGCGGGGCCGCGGCCCCGCGCTTTCCAACCCTCAAAGCTGCAAAGTCCGATCATGAGTCGATTCCTGGGCGAAATCCGCCAACTCGGTTACGTGGTGCACGATATCGAAGCCGCCATGGACTACTGGAGCGCCACGCTGGGCGTGGGCCCCTGGTACTACAACCCGCGCGTGCCCATCGTGAACTACCGCTACGACGGCGCCAGCCATCAGCCGCACAACTCGGTGGCGCTGGCCAACTCCGGCTACGTGCAGGTCGAGCTGATCCAGACCCGCAACGACGTGCCCTCCATGTACCGCGACTTCCTGCAGGCCGGCCGCACCGGCCTGCAGCACGTGGCCTACTGGACCGAGGACTACGACGCCGATCTCGAACGCCTGCTGGCGCAGGGCTTCAAGCCCAAGATGAGCGGCGAAGTCGGCGAAAAAGGACGCTTCATCTATTTCGATACCGAGTACCACCCCGGCACCGTGATCGAGCTGTCCGAAGTGGCCGGCCCCAAGGGCCGCCTGTTCGACCTGATCCGCGACAGCGCGCGCGACTGGGACGGCAAGGACCCCGTGCGCCCCTTCCCCGACCTGAGCCGACTCTGAAGCGCCCGCCCATCGCCCTATGAACTCCCAATCGTTTACCGCCACCTACCTGATCGAAACCCCGCTGGACCCCGCCCGGGTGGCCGAGGTCATGGCCGGCGAGCAGTCCTGCGGCACCTTCACGCGGGTGCAGGGCGAAACCGACGAGCTGCGCGCGCGCGCCCGCGCGCGCATCGAATCCCTGGAGGAACTGGAGACCGTCAGCGCCCCCAGCCTGCCCAACGCCTGGCTGGCGCGCCAGCCGGGCGGCATGCCGGCGCGCTACCGGCGCGCGCGGGTGCGCATCGCCTTTCCGGTCGCCAACGTCGGCGCCAACCTGCCCACGCTGGCAGCCACCGTCGGCGGCAACCTGTACGACCTGGGCGAAGCCACCGGCCTGCGCCTGGAAAGCCTCGAACTGCCCGCCAACTACCGCGCCCAGTTCGACATGCCCCGGGCCGGCATCGCCGGCACGCGCGCCCTGACCGGCGTGGCCAGCGGGCCGCTGGTGGGCACCATCATCAAGCCCAACGTCGGCCTATCGCCCGAGCAGACCGCGCACCTGGTGGCGCAGCTGTGCGCCGCCGGCGTGGACTTCATCAAGGACGACGAGGTCTGCGCCAACCCGGCCCACGCTCCGCTGGCGCAGCGCGTGGCCGCCGTGATGGCCGTGGTGCGCGCGCACCGCGAACGCACCGGCCGCCAGGTCATGGTGGCGTTCAACATCAGCGACGAAACCGACGCCATGCGCCGCCACGCCGAGCTGATCGAACGCGAGCAAGGCAGCTGCGCCATGGTCAGCCTGAACCACTG
This sequence comes from Achromobacter sp. MUI-25009338, assembly GCF_057359325.1. Lineage (NCBI taxonomy): Bacteria > Pseudomonadati > Pseudomonadota > Betaproteobacteria > Burkholderiales > Alcaligenaceae > Achromobacter > Achromobacter sp. MUI-25009338. Next base: position 2,386,126 of record NZ_CM170627.1, on the reverse strand, counting down.
CGGCTACTCCGCCGTCCAGACCCTGCGCCGCAGCACGCCGCTGGCGCTGCACGGCCACCGCAACGGCTACGGCGCGCTGTCGCGCCACCCCATGCTGGGCGTGGGATTCCAGGCCTACCAGACGCTGTGGCGGCTGGCGGGCGTGGACCACATGCACGTGCACGGCCTGCAGGGCAAGTTCTCGCAGGAGGACCAGGAAGTAGTGGACGCCGCGCGCAACTGCCTGGCTGCGCTGACCTTCGGCATCGACGACGCGGTGATGCCGGCGTTCTCGTCCGGCCAGTGGGCCGGCACCGTGCCCGCCACCTGGTCGGCGGTGCGCAGCGACGACCTGCTGTTCATGTCGGGCGGCGGCATCCTGGCCCACCCGGACGGCCCCGCCGCCGGCGTGCAGAGCATCCGCCAGGCCTGGCAGGCCGCGCGCGAAGGACAGGCCCTGCAGGACTACGCGCGCCAGGCGCCCGAACTGCGACGGGCGCTGGACTTCTTCGGAAACCGCGCATGACCCGCGACCAGCGCGGCCCCGCGCCGCCGCGCGTGGGCTGGTACGGAGACGACTTCACCGGCGCCACCGACACGCTGGCCGAAGTCTCGCGCGCCGGCCTGCGCAGCCTGCTGTTCCTGGGCGTGCCAACGCCGCAGCAACTGAGCCGCGCCGGCGCGCTGGACGCCATCGGCATCGCGGGCGCGGCCCGCGCCATGCCGCCAGCCGAAATGCAGGACGAGCTCGACGCCGTGGGCCGCTTCATGGCCGGGCGCGGCGTGCGCGTGCTGCACTACAAGTGTTGCTCCACGTTCGACAGCGCGCCGCACGTCGGCAATATCGCCGCCGCCATCCAGGCGCTGCGCCGCCACATGCCCAACCCGCTGGTGCCCATCGTGGGCGGGCAGCCCAGCATCGGGCGCTATTGCAGCTTCGCGCAGCTCTTCGCCCGCGCCGGCGGCGCCCCCGCGATCCACCGCATCGACCGCCACCCGGTCATGCGCGCGCACCCGGTCACGCCCATGCACGAAGCCGACCTGCGGCTGCATCTCGCGGCGCAAGGCCTGCGCGAGATCCGGTCGGTGCCGCACACCGACTACCCGCGCCTGCGCCGGCCGGCCGACGCGCCCGTGCTGGAAGACTGGATCGACGGCGTCGTCGAATCCGCCGACGGCCCCCTGCTGCTGGACCTGATCGACGACGAGCAGCTCCCGGTGATCGGCCGCCTCATCTGGCGCGCGGCCGCCTGCCTGCCGCTGCTGGCGGTCGGCCCCAGCAGCGTGCAGCAGGCGCTGGCCCGCGCCATGCCGGGCGGCCGCGCCGCCGCCGTCGACGCACCGCTGGCGCCGGTCTCGGGGCCGGTGCTGGTGGTGGCGGGCAGCCTGTCGCCGGTCACCGCGCAGCAGATCGCCGCGTGCCGGCGCTATGCGCGCCAGCCGCTCTCCGTGCAACGGCTGCTCTCGGATCCCGGCTACGCGGCCGCGCAGTCGCGCGAGGCCGTCGCCGCGCTGGTCCAGGGGCACAACGTGCTGGTCCATACCGACCGGCCCGAGCAGGCCCCCAGCGCCGCCCACACGGCGGCCACCGCCCGCGCCACCGCGCAGCTTGCCGCCGCCATCGTGCGGGGCTGCGCGCAGGCGGGCCGACGGCTGGGCCGCGTCGGCATCGCCGGCGGCGACACCTCCAGCCAGGCCACCCTCGCCCTCGGCCTGTGGGGCCTGGCGTTTCGCTGCGTGCTGGCGCCCGGCGTCACCGTCAGCGTCGCGCGCAGCGACGACCCGCGCATCGACGGCATGGAGCTGATGCTCAAGGGCGGCCAGATGGGCGGCGACCTGCTGTTCGACGAACTGGCGCAGGGGCAGGCCTGACGCCGTACGCCGCGCTTGCGGGTTATGCTGCGCCGTTGCGCCCGCCCGTCGGCGCCCCGACCCAGGAGACTCCCCGCATGAACCGGCTGCTGCGCGCCTCGGCCATGGCCGCATTCACGCTGTGCGTATCCGCCGCGGCCGCCGCCGCGCCGGCCACCCGCGCCGAATGGAGCGGCGCCGCGGCGCGCCAGCTGCAACGCCACCTGACCATGCCCAAGGAAGCCGACGGCCTGCCCGGCCCGCTCAGCCTGAAACTGCGCCTCACCATCCTGCCCGACGGCGGGATAGACAAGATCGAAGTGGCCGCCAGCTCCGGCCATGCGGCAGTGGACCGCGCCGCAGCCGCCATGGTCCGGCGCGCCGGGCCGCTGCCCGCCTTCGCCGCCGACATGACCGGCGACAGGGAAATCCTGATGCTGCCGCTGCGCTTCGAACCGGAAGCGCCGCAAGAGAATCCGCCGGCCGCCGCCGCGCACCGCTACGCCGACCCGGCGCGTGGCTACGGCGTGACCGTGCCCGCCCCCTACCGCATCCTGCCCAGCGGCAGGACGGCGGAATTCGACCTGCTGGTCAGGGTGGGCGATGCCAGCGGAGAGCGGTGCACCATCGGTTTCAACACCGCGCGCAAGGCGCTGACGGCCCATCCCGGCCGCGAGGCGCCGCTGTCGGCAGCCGCCCGGCTGGCCGCGGACGAAACCCTCGAAGCCGCGCAGGGCCGCGAACTGCAGGAACGCCGGACATTCGAATCGGCCGGCGCGCACGGCGTCGAATACGTGGCGCCGGCCGCGGACGCGGCGCTGCTGCGCTACACCGCCCTGCTCGACACGCCGGCCTTGCGCGTGGCGCTGGCCTGCACCGCCACGCGCGCGGCCATGCCGACCGCCCTGGCCGACTTCCGCCGCATCCGGGACGGGATCAGCCTGGGATCGCCGGACGCGCCTTGAACCTAGCGCCCATGCCAGTAGCGCCGCCCGCGCTGGCGCTGCGTCCACACCTCCAGCCCGTCCGGCGTTGAACTCGCTATCACCGCCCCGTCGCGGTCGCTGCGCCAGAACGCCGCGCCGGCGCGCATCCAGCGCCGCTCCACCGCGCGCGCCGGATGTCCGAAGCGGTTCAGGTGGCCGGCCTGCGCGATCGCGTGGCCCGCGCCGCTGGCCTGCACCAGTTCGCGTCCCGAGGACGAGGCCGAGCCATGATGCGGGGCCAGCACCACGTCCGCGCGCCCGAGACCGTTGGCGGCCAGCGCGCGTTCCTGCGCCGTGCCCACGTCGCCGGTCAGCAACAGCGTATGGCTGGCCCCTTCGATGCGCAGCACGCAGCTTTCGGCATTGGGGTTTTGCGCCGCGCCGGCGCCCGCGCGCGGCGGATGCAGGAACGTAAAACGCACGCCGTCGGCCTCCCAGCCCAGCCCGCTGCGGCAACGCTGCGCCTGGCGCGGCGGAGCCGGCGCGCCGGCCCGCGGCCACAGCCGGGCGTCGCGCCGCAGAAACGCTTCCAGGTCGAAGGACGCGTAGCTGCGCGCCGCCGGCACGGCCGCCAGCACCGCGCGCAAGCCGCCCACGTGGTCCATGTGGGCATGCGACAGCACCAGCACGTCCAGCCGGCGGATCGCGCGCGCCTGCAGGAACGGCGCGACCACGCGCTCGCCGGCGTCGCTGCCGCCGTAGTGGCGCGGCCCGGCGTCGAACAGCAGCGTCTGGCTGGCCGTCTCCACCACGACGGCGCCGCCCTGTCCCACGTCCAGCGCGCTCATGCGCCAGTGGCCGGGCTCGGGCCTGTCGGGACGCCAGCACAGCAGCGGCAGCATGCACAGCCATCCCAGCCGCCGCCCCGGCCAGCCGGGCGCCTGCAGCGCCCAGGCCATGCCCGCCACCGCCAGCGCCAGCCACGGCCACGGGGCCGCCCCCACCGCCACGCTGGACCACTCGGCCGCGGCCACCCAGCCGACCGGCGCCATGGTCGCGTCGAACGCCGCCAGCCCCGCGCGTCCGGCCAGCGCGGCCAGGGCCTGGGCGCCCGGCAGTGCCGACAGCGCCGCGCACAGCAAGGCTAGCGGCGTCACCACGAAGGTCACCACCGGGATCGCCACCGCATTGGCCAGCGGCGATCCCACGGACACCTGATGCACCAGATAGGCCAGCAGCGGCGTGAGCCCCACGGTGATCGTCAACTGCAGGCGCGCCGCCTGCGCCAGCCGCGCCGTCCATCGCGCCCGCCAGCCCGCCTGCGCATCGCGCGGCGCCTGGGCGACCCGCAGCAGCACGGCCACCGCCCCGAACGACAGCCAGAAGCCCGGCGCCATCGGCGCCCACGGGTCCAGCGCGGCCACCACCGCGGCCGCGCCGGCCAGCACCCGGTCGGCCGACAGCGGCAGCCGCGACACCGAAGCCGCCAGGGCCACGGACAGCATGAAAAAAGTGCGCCGCGCCGGCACGCCCCAGCCCGCCAGCAGGCAATACAGCAGCGCGACCGCCGCGGCGGCCGCGCCGCCGGCCACGCGCGCCGGCGCGTACTCCGCCAGCCCCACGCCGCGCCATCGTCCCTGCCGCCACAGCGCCGCCGCCAGCAGGCCCGCCAGCCCCGCGATCGAGGTGACGTGCATACCGCTGATGGACACCAGATGGGTAATGCCGCTGCGGCTGAACACCTGCCAGTCCTCGCGCGCCACGCCGGCCTGGTCGCCGATCGCCAGCGCGATCAGCACCGGCGCATAGCGGTGCGCTCCCAACGCGGCGCGCAGCCCCTGCCGCACGTGATGGCGCGCCCGCTCCAGCGCCACGCCGGCCGTCGCCCAGGGCCGGTCCGCCAGCAGCCGCGGCCGCCCGCGCACCTTGCCCAGCGCCCGCACGCCGCGCGCGAACAAGCGCCCCTCGGCATCCGGTCCCGCCGGATTCAGCGCCCCATGCGGACGCCGCAGCACCAGCGCCATGCGCCACACCTGCCCCGGCGCCAGCGCCGGCAGCCCGCCCGCCGGCGCCGGCCAGCTCACCAGGATGCGCGACGGAATCCCCGCCGCCGCCGGCTCGGCCAGCTCCGCGAGGAAGCGCAGTTCCTTGTCATCGCCGTCGGGCAACCCGGCCACTCGCAGCACCACGCGCGATACCGCGTTTTGGTGCACCTGCGCCAGTTCATCGTCGAGCCGCCGTTGCGCCTGCACGCCGGCATTGAGCAGCCCCACGCACAGCCCCAGGGCCGCGGCCGCGCAGTTGCGTGGGCCCGCAAGGCGCAAGCGCAGCCCGGCAAGCAGCGCCAACGCGGCGCCGGCGGCCAGCAGCCAGGCCGCGCCGGCCCCGGGCAGGCGCGGCAGAACCTGCACCAGTCCCGAGCCGGCGACCAATGCGATGCAGAAAATGCGGCCCGTGATATGCGCCTCCCGAAACGGGACAGCGTAGGCGGCCGCGATGGCCCTGCGGCGTCGCGCGTGGCGGTTTCGGCCGCCCCGGCCCGCCGCAACTCAGCCCTTCACCGGATTGCCGGCATACGCGCCGACCACGTCGATGAACCGCCTGAGCAGCGCCGACTTGTTGTCCGCGCGCCAGACCAGTTCCCAGTGCTGCACCACGTCCAGGTCCGGCAGTTCCATGAAGGCGACCGAATCCGGCGCGGCGCGCGTGGCGGAGTCGGGCAGCACGGTGCAGCCCATGCCGGCGGCGACCAGGGTGAGCATGGAGGCCACGTCCACGCCCTGCACCGCGGCCCGCGGCACGAAACCGGCCTTGAAGAAGCAGTGGATCAGCTTGTCGTGCCAGACCGGCGCGGCGTTGCGCGGCAACCAGATGAAGTCCACCGCGTTGAGGTCGCGCAGCGAGGCGGGCGGGCCGCCTTCCCATCGCCAGTCGGCGGGATAGGCCAGCAGCATTTTCTCTGAATAGATGGGGATGCCCTCGAACGCGGGGTCGTCCGGCGGGCGGAACAGGGTGAAGCCGGCGTCCAGCCTGCCGGTGGGCAGCCACTCGAGCTGGGTGTCGGACAGCAGGTGGCTCAGCGTCAACGAGACGCCCGGCGCCTCGTGGCGGAAGATGCGCAGCACTTCGGTCAGCAGCGGACGCAGGGTCAGCATGACCGGCAAGGCGATGGACAGGTGGCCGATTTCGCCGCGTCCCACGCGCTGGGCGCGTTCGACGGTGGCCGCGGCGTCGCCCAGCAGCCGGTTGGCGTCCACCAATAGCTGCTTGCCGACTTCGGTCAGGCGCACGCCGCGGGCGCTGCGCTCGAATACGGTCGCGCCCAGTTCTTCCTCCAGCGCCTGGATCTGCCGGGTCAGCGCGGGCTGGGCGATGTAGACGGCCTGGGCCGCCAGGCTGATGCTGCCGTGCTGTGCAACCGCAACGAAGTAGCGCAACTGCCGCAGATCCATGGTTATACCTTTACGGCATGGGGAACATAGGTAACAAGCATTTTACGGCATGGCCTGCGCTTCCTACCATCCAGCGGTGTCCATGCTTTCCATCAAGAGTATCCATGCCCATGCCACAGAAAATCCCGCAGTTGCTGCCCTCGGAGATCGACGCCTACCGGAAAATCCGGCGCGACCTCCATGCCCATCCCGAACTGGGTTTCGAAGAACACCGGACGGCCGAAGTGGTCTGTGCGGAGCTGCGCCGGCTGTCCATCGAACACCGCACGGGAGTCGGCGGCACCGGCGTGGTCGGCATGATCCAGGGACGCGGAACGGCCAGCGGGCGCGCGATCGGACTGCGCGCCGACATGGACGCGCTGCCCATGGATGAATGCACGCGGCTGGACTACGCCTCGCGTCACGCAGGCAGAATGCACGCCTGCGGCCATGACGGGCACGTCGCCATGCTGTTGGCCGCCGCCGCTTATTTGCAGCGCACGCGGGCCTTCGACGGCGTGGTCTATCTGATTTTTCAACCTGCGGAGGAGGGATTGAATGGGGGATTGGAGATGGTCAGGGATGGCCTGTTCGAGCGGTTTCCGATGCAGGAGGTCTATGCCCTGCACAACTGGCCCGCGCTTGCGCTGGGATCGGTGTCGGTTCCGGTCGGGCCGGCCATGGCCGCGTCCGACCGCATCACCATCCGGATCAAGGGCAAGGGCGGCCACGGCGGCCTGGCGCCGCAGCGCGCGCTGGACCCCATCCTGATGGCGGGCCACGTCATCGTGGCGGCGCACTCCATCGTCAGCCGCAACCTGGACCCGCTGGAGGCCGGCGTGCTCAGCCTGTGCGGCATCGCCGGCGGCAGCCTGGCGGGCTTCAACGTGATCCCGGACGAGGTGGTGCTGACCGGCACCGCGCGCTCGCTTCAGCCCGAAGTGCGCAGCATCATCGAGACGCGGTTGCGGGCCACGGTGGAGCACGTGGTGCAGGGCCTGGGCGGCACGGCGACGCTGGAATACGAGCCCAACGTGCCGGCGACCGTCAACACCGAAGCCCAGGCCCTGCTGGCGCGGCGGGCGGCGGCCGACGTCGTGGGCGAGGACAACGTGGTGCGCCGTCCGCTGCCCAGCCTGGGCGGGGAGGATTTTTCCTTCATGCTGCAGCAACGCCCGGGCGCCTACATCCATCTGGGCACGGGAGACCCGGACCATCGCCACGGACTGCACAACTCGAATTTCGATTTCAACGACGCCGCGCTCCCCATCGGGGCCGCGGTCCTATCCCGTATCGCTGAACTGGGACTGCCGCTGCATAACAACGCATAAGCGGCGGCCGGGAGGAGACAGACTATGAAACAGACGAAAAAAGCGGCCCCTCGATGGCTGCAACTGACCGCCGCCATTCTGGGCAATGCGCTGGAATGGTATGACTTCGGCGTGTTCGCCGCGCTGGCCTTCATCATCGCCAAGGTGTTCTTTCCCGCCGCGGGTGAGCACACCGCGCTGCTGCTGACCCTGGCGACTTTCGGGGTGGGCTTCGTGACCCGGCCCATCGGCGGGATCGCCATCGGCATTTATGCCGACCGGCGCGGGCGCAAATCGGCGCTGCAGCTGATCATCGCGCTGATGACGGTGTCGCTGCTCATCATGGTGTTCACGCCCTCTTACGCCACCATCGGCATCGCCGCGCCCATTCTGATCGTGATCGCGCGCCTGATGCAGGGCATCGCCACCGGCGGGGAATTCGCCTCGTCCACGGCCTACCTGGTGGAGGCGGCGCCGCCGGGCAAGAAAGGCGTGTACGGCGCCTGGCAGATGTTCGGCCAGAACCTCGCCAACCTGGCCGGCGCGGCCACCGGATTCCTGCTGACGTCGCTATTCACCGAAGAGCAGCTGATCGCAGGCATGTGGCGCGTGCCGTTCGTGATCGGCCTGCTGATCGCGCCGCTGGGCTGGTGGATACGGCGCTACCTGGACGAGCCGGAGGAATCCGAACTCGCCATGCGCAAGGGCGAGAAAGTCAGCTTGGCCGCGATGTTCAACCGCTACCCGCGCTCGATCGCCGCCACGCTGTGCCTGACCACCTGCGCCACCGCGTCGGTCTACACCTTCATCATCTACCTGCCGACCTTCGTCACGCGCCAGTTCAACTTCGCCCTGCACGACGCCTTCACGGCGCAGTCCATCGGGCTGCTGGCCCTGATCGTCGCGATTCCGCTGGCCGGCGCGCTGTCCGACCGCTACGGGCGCAGGCCGGTGATGCTGGCGTTCCTGCTGCCCTACGCCCTGTTGATGTACCCGCTGTTTTCCTGGGTGCAGTCGGCGCCCACGCTGGCCAACCTGACCGTCGCCTTCACCGCGCTCAGCATTCTGCTCGGCGGATTCCTGGGGCCGTTCGCGACCGCGCTGGGCGAGCAGTTCCCGACCAATGTGCGCTCGGCGGGGCTGGCGGTCTGCTACAACATCGCGGTGATGGTGTTCGGCGGCTTCGGGCAGTTCATCGTCACCTGGCTGATCCAGACCACCGGCGTGACGCTCGCGCCCGTCTTCTACAGCCTGGCCGGCGGCGTGGTCGGCGTGATCGGCTGCATGCTGAGCCAGCCTGCCCGCCACGCGGCGCCGGGTCAGCCGGTGCTGCGCGACAGGCTGGCCTGATAACATACGGCGCATCAACCCGGGGAGTCTGCGTCGACGGGCCGCGCCAGGCCCGCCACGCGCGGCGCCCCGTCCAACCCGATCCAGATGCCAGACCGCTCCCCCACCCTCGCCGCCCAGGCCCGGCTGTCGCACGACCTGCTCCAGGCCGTACGCCGCGATGCGCCGCTGGTGCAGTGCCTGACCAATTTCGTTTCCATGAACTATGCCGCCAACGCGCTGCTGGCCATCGGCGCTTCGCCCGCCATGGTGCACGCCGCCGAAGAGGCGCCGGAATTCGCCCGCCTGAGCGGCGCGGTGGTGATCAATATCGGCACGCTGTCGGCGCCCTGGCTGGACAGCATGCTGCTGACCGCCGGGTCGGCCGGCCGCGCCGGCACGCCCTGGGTGCTGGACCCGGTGGCGCATCACGCCACCGCCTTCCGCCGCGACGCGGTGGCGCGGCTGCTGGACCTGCGCCCCGCCGTCATCCGCGGCAACGCCTCGGAAATCATCGCGCTGGCCGGCGGCCAGAGCGCCGGCAAGGGCGTGGATGCGCGCGACGCCGTCGCGCAAGCGGAGGAATCGGCGCGCGCCCTCGCCGCCGCCCGCCAGACGGTGGTGGCCGTCACCGGCGAAACCGATTACGTCACGGACGGCAGCCGCGCGCTGCGCATTACCGGCGGCTCGCCCTGGATGCCGCGCGTCACGGCCACGGGCTGCGCGCTGACGGCGGTGGTCGGCGCGTTCGCGGCGGTGTCGCGGGACGATCCGTACGCCGCCGCGGTGGCGGCCCTGTCATGCTTTGGCATCGCCGGCGCCAGCGCGCACGACCAGGCGCAAGGCCCCGGATCGTACGCATGGCGCTTCCTGGACGCGCTGGCGGCCCTGGATGCCGACAGCCTGGTCCGGGCTTCGCCGCTACGCGCCTAGGGCCTGTTCACACTAAAAGGAGCCATGCACAGGCCCTAGCTTCACATCCGGTACTGCAGGCTCAGCATCGCGTTGCGCGGCGCGCCCGGCATGTTCAGGTTCGGGCTGGTCCCGTGCGCCGACACGATATAGCCCGCGTCGAACAGGTTGTACACGTTCAGCTGCACCGCATACGGCCCCTTGCGCCACCATGCGGCGACGTCGGCGGTCACATAGCCGGGCAGCCTGACGGTGTTGCTCGGGTTCGCGTAACGCGCGCCCACTAGGTTCAGGCCCGCGCCGGCGCCGAAGCCGTCTCCCAGGTTCTTGGTGACCCAGATGTTGCCGGCATGGCGCGGCGTCAGCGTGGCGCGCTTGCCTTCCACGTTCCTGCCGGCGTCCTTGGCGATCGATTCGGTGACGCGGGCATCCAGGTAGGCATAGCCCATCATCGCGCGCCAGCCGTCGCCCAGGTCGCCCGACAGCGTCCATTCGGCGCCGTCGGTGCGTTGCGTTCCGACCGGCACCAGTGAGTTGGTGACCGGATCGTTGACCTTGATGTCGGTGCGCTCCAGGCGGAAGATGGACACCGTGGTCGACAGCTTGCCGTCCAGGAAGTCGTACTTGGCACCGATTTCGTAGTTGGTGGTTTTCTCGGGCGCCAGGTCGGCGTTGCTCGCGGCCAGCGAGAACGCTTCGCCGGAAGGCTGGTACGACTGGCTCCACGAAACGTAATACGACTGCACGGCGTCGGGCTGGTACACAACACCCAGGCGCGGACTCCAGTTGGAATCGGTGCGCGACAGCCTGGCGCCGCTGCGGCGGTCCTCGGTCTTCTGCTCGAAGCGGTCATGGCGCACGCCGCCCAGCATCTTCCAATGCTCGCCCAGCGACACCATGTCCTGGACGTACAGGCCCAGGGTATTGAAACGACCCAGGTTGTCGGCGCTGGGCCGTCCCCCCACCTGCATGGGCAGCGTGGGCAGCACCGGGTCGAACAGGTCGACCGTGGCCACGTTGTTGGCCGAATAGTTCACCAGGTCCTTGTTCTGCTGCCCGACCTCCACGCCGTACAGGATCTCGTGCGAGACCGAACCCCATTGCGCGCGCTGCGTCAGCTCGGTCTGGTTGGTCCAGCCGTGCTCCTCGCGCCGCACGTTGGAGCGGTTCAGCGTCACGGTTTGCGCGGCCTCGTTCACCACGCCCGGCAGCGTGTTGTTGCGGTCCAGCGTGTAGTGGTAGTAGCGGGTGGCGTTGCGCAGCGACCAGGTGCCGTTGAAGCGGTGGTTCAGCGTGCCGGCGTAGGACTGCACGCGCGCCTGCGTGTAGTCCACGTCGCGCGCGTTCTCGGCGCCGTAGTAGGTGGACGGGTCCACGTCCACCGGCCGGCCGTGATAGGCGGGAATGCCGAAGTCCGTGACGCGGCGGTCTTCCAGGAATTCGGTCTGGATCAGGAAGGTCGTGTCCTCGCCCAGGCGCAGCATGGCCGACGGCGCGATGGCCTTGCGGTCCAGGAACTGCTTGTCGCGGTAGCTGTCGCCCTTCTCGACCGCGCCGGTCAGCCGCCACGCCATGCTGCCGCTCTCGGTCGCGCGGCCCAGGTCCAGCTCCAGGCGGCGGTCGTTCCATGAACCGTAGCTCAGGCCCAGCTGGGTGATGTCCTCGCCGGGCTTCTTGGTGATGCGGTTGATCAGGCCGCCGGAGGACCCCCGGCCGTACAGCACCGCGGCCGGGCCCTTGATGACGTCGACGCGCTCGACGTTGGAAAGATCGCGGTAGTACAGCGCGTCGTCCCGGAAGCCGTCGACGTACTGGTCGGCGATGGCGGTGAAGCCGCGGATCGACACCTGGTCGCGCTGCCCGTCGCCCGACGAAAAGCTGACCCCCGGCACGTTCTTCAGCGCGTCCTGCAAGGAATTGGCGTGCTGGTCGCGCATGACCTGCGCGGGCACCACGTTGACGGTCTGCGGGATGTCGCGCAGGGGCGCGTCGATCTTGGTGGCGCTGGACGAGTCCGGCGGGTTATAGCTCTGCGACGTATCGTCTATGCCGTAGACGCTGACGGCGGGCAAGGTGGCGGCAGAGGTTTCGCTCTGGGTCTGGGCCAGGCCGGACAGCGGCGCAATGGCGAGCAATGCTGCGGAAATCGAGCGAGTGGGATGCATGACCGTGCTGCGTTATCGGGTTGGGGATAAAACGGTCCGGCATTATTCTGCAAATGCGAATCTGTCGCAATATTTTTATCATTTGCTCATAGATCCGTGGTTCCGCATACAAGTTGCGGCCTATTACCCCTGCGGCTGGCGGTAGTAGACGCAGATGCGCCTGCCGCCGATTTCATGCACCTCGATGGGCAATTCGTACAGTTCGCTCAGCACCTCGGCCCGCACCAGCTCGGACGGCGCGCCCTGGCAGGCGATGCGGCCCGCCCGCATGGCGACGATGCGGTCGGCGTAGGTGGAGGCGAAGTTGATGTCGTGCAGCACCAGCACCACGGTCTTGCCCAGTTCGTCGGCCGCCCGGCGCAAGGTGCCCATCATGGCGACGGCATGCTTCATATCCAGGCTGTTGAGCGGCTCGTCCAGCAGGACGTAGCGCGTGTCCTGGCACAGCACCATGGCGACGAAGGCGCGCTGGCGCTGGCCGCCGGACATTTCGTCCAGGTAGCGCCCGGCCAGCGGCTCCAGGTTCAGGTAGGCGATGGCCCGGTCGATGTGTTCCTTGTCGGCCAGCGTCAGGCGCCCGCCGCTGTGCGGATAGCGGCCGAACGCCACCAGGTCCCTCACCGTCAGCCGCAGCGGCAGATGGTTGTCCTGGCGCAGGATGGACAGGCGGCGGGCCAGTTCACGGCTGTCGGCGCGGGTCACGTCCAGGCCATCGACCCGTACCGAGCCCGCGGACATCGGCAGCAGCCGGCTGACCATGGAAAGCAGCGTCGACTTGCCGGCCCCGTTGGGGCCGATGATGGCGGTCACGCCGCCGGCCGGCAGCGACAGGGACACGCCGTCGACCACCACGCTGTCGCCGTATTGCTTGCTGACTTGCTGGATCTCTATCATCGGCGCCCCCTGCGCAGGATCAGGACGAGGAACATCACGCCGCCCACGAATTCAATGACCACGCTGACCGTGGTGTTCAACTGCAGCACGCGCTCGAGCAGCGTCTGGCCGCCCACCAGGAAAATCACGCTCAGCAGCGTCGCGGCGGGAATGGTATGGCGGTGCCGGTCCGAGCCCATGGCCTGGTAGGCCAGGTTGCTGACCAGCAGCCCGAAGAAGGTCACCGGGCCGACCAGCGCGGTGGACACCGACACCAGCACGGCGATGGCCGCCAGCGTCTGCAGCAGCGTGCGGCGGTAGTCCACGCCCAGGTTGACGGCGATCTCGCGGCCCAGCGCCAGCACGTCGTAGCGGTGCCGCATGCGCCACACCAGCAGCGAGGCCGCGCACACGGCGGCCAGCGCGATCGGCAGCAGGCCCACGCGCACGCTGTTGAAGCTGGCGAACATGCGGTCCTGCAGCACCAGGAATTCGTTGGGGTCGATCAGCCGCACCACGAAACTGGACAGGCTGCGAAACAGCAGCCCGAAGATGATGCCCACCAGCATCATCAGGTGCAGGCTGCGCACGCCGTCGGCGAACAGCCAGCGAAACAGCAGGCAGGCGAACGCCGTCATCACGCCCACCTCCAGCAGGAAGGCGGCCACGGGATGCTCGACGTTCGCCGCCGCCTGGCCGAAGCCGAACACCACCACCGCCTGGATCAGCAGATACAGGGCGTCGAAGCCCATGATGGCCGGCGTCAGGATGCGGTTGTGCGTGATGGTCTGGAACAGCACGGACGAGAGCGCCACGGCATAGGCCACCAGCAGCATGGCCGCCAGCTTGGCCCCGCGAAACGGAATCACGAACGACCACTGCCCGTTGGCGCCCAGGGTCATGAAGGCGGCCACGCAGGCCAGCGCGGCGATGCCGAGCAGGCCCAGCCGCCAGGTTTGCGCGCGCATCGCCGGCGCCCGGATGACGGTCTCAGCCAAGGCGGTTCCTCCGCACGCGCAGCAGGCCGAGGAACAGGATGCTGCCCAGCACCCCGACCACCGTGCCGATGGGAATCTCGTACGGGTGGATCACCAGCCGGCCGATGATGTCGCAGGCCAGCACGAAGATGCCGCCCAGCGCGGCCACCCACGGAATGGAGCGGCGCATGTTGTCGCCCAGCAGCAGGCTGACGGCGTTGGGCACGATCAGGCCCAGAAAGGGAATGGCGCCGGCCGTCACCACCACCACGGCGGAAATCGCCGACACGATGAGCAGGCCCGCCAGCGTCAGGCGCGCGTGGTTCAGGCCCAGGTTCGAGGCGAACTCGCGGCCCATGCCGGCCACCGTGTAGCGGTCGGCCGCCGCATAGGCGGCGCCGGCCAGCGCGAAGCCTATCCACAGCAGCTCGTAGCGCCCGCGCAGCACGCCGGAGAAATCGCCGGTGGTCCAGGCATGCAGCGATTGCAGCAGGTCGTAGCGGTAGGCGACGAAGGTGGTCGCCGCCTGGATCACGCCGCCCAGGATCAGCCCGATCAGCGGCACAATGAACGGCGTGCGCAGCGGCACGCGGCGCAGCAGCGCCAGGAACAGCAGGGTTCCGGCCAGGGCGAAGCCCGTGGCCGTGAGCATCTTGCCGATCACCGGCGTGTCCGGCGCCAGCAGCGTGATGACCAGTATCCCCAGCGTGGCGGATTCGACGGTGCCGGCGGTCGAAGGTTCGACATAGCGGTTGCGCACCAGCATCTGCATGATCAGGCCGGCCACCGCCAGCGACATGCCGGCCAGCAGCAGCGCCAGCGTGCGCGGCACCCGGCTGACCAGCAACAGGCGCCAGGCGCGCTGGGCGTCGTCATCGCTCCATAACGCGCTCCAGGACCACTGGCCCGCGCCCAGGCTGATGCTGGCCGCGCACAGCAGCAACAGCAACGCCATCACCGCCGCCAGACCGCCCCAACCGCGCATCGACCGCCGCCAACCCACCTGCCCGACTCCTGCTCCCGACATGCGGCGCTACTTGGCCGCCGCCAGCGCGCCCGCGATTTCGTCGACGCTCTGCTGCATGGCCGTCAGGCCGGCGCTGCCCATCAGATACCAGTTGTAGCCGTTCAGGTACACCACGCGCTTGTGCTTCCAGGCCTTGGTCTGGCGCACCAGTTCATTGTCCAGCATGCGCTGGGCCGACACGCCTTCGCGGCCGATGGCGGCGTCGCGGTCGATCACGAACAGCCAGTCGGGATCGGTCTGCGCGATGAACTCGAAGGAAATGGCCTGGCCGTGGTTGGACACGCTCAGGCCGGTGGTGGCCGGCTTGATGCCGAAGGCGTCGTGGATCACGCCGAAGCGCGAGCCGGGGCCGTAGGCGCTCATCTTGCCGCCCGTGGTCAGCACGATCAGCGCCGTGCCCGCGCCGCCGGCCCGCTCGCGCAGGGCCGAGATCGACGCGTTCAAGGCGTCGAGCTTGCCGCGCGCGACGTCCTCCTTGCCGTAGATGGCCGCCAGCGTGTGCGTGTTGCGCGTGACGCTGCCGACCAGGTCCTTGGCGTCGACGGTCAGGTCAACGGTGGGCGCCAGCCTGGCCAGTTCGTCGTACTTGGGCGCGGAGCGGCCCGCCACGAAGATCACCTGCGGCGCGGCCGCGTGGATCACCTCGTAGTTGGGCTCGAACATCGTGCCTACCTTGAGGTAGCGTTTGTCGGCGTACTGCGCGAGCTGCGGCGGCAGCTTGGCCACGCTGGGCAGGCCCGCGACTTCCACGCCCAGCGCGTTCAGGGTGTCCAGCACCGCCAGGTCCATCACCACCGTCTTGGACGGATTGGCCGGCACCGCGGTCTCGCCGCGCGCGTGCTTGACCGGCGCCGTGGCCTGCGCCGCGCACACGGCGGCCGTGGCGCCCAGCGCCAGCGCGGTTGCGGCGCGGGCCAGCCAGTGGCGGGCGCGGCCCGTTCGTATCTGCTTTTTCATGCGTACCTCTTCATGTGGCGGGCGCCACGCGCCCTGCTGTCTCAGAACTTCACGCCCATGCCCAGCCAGTAGCGGCGGCCGTCCTCGACATAGCCGTAGTCGTCGTAGGCGACCTGCTTGTCGAACAGGTTGTAGATGCCGGCGTACACCGACACGGTCTTGTTGAGCTGGTAGGAACCGCCCAGGTCCACGAAGGTGTAGGACGGCGCCACCAGCGACGACGAGGACGGGCCGGTGATGGGCTGGCTTTCCTTGCCGCGGTAGTTCAGCCGCGCCCAGGCCTGCAGCGCGTCCGACGGCTGCCAGTTCACCGTGGTGGTGAACAGGTGCTTGGGCAGCTGGTTCAGCGGCTGGCCCTGGTACTGGCCCGACTTCTGCTCCGACTTGGTGTAGGTGTAGCTGCTGGTCATCGACCAGGCCTGCGACAGCGCGAACTGCATGCTGGCTTCCACGCCGCGCGAGTTGGCCTTGTCCACGTTCATGTAGGTGGTGGGGTCCGAGCCGAACTGGTTGGGACCGTCGGTGCACTGGGTGGCCGGGCACGCGACGCGGGTGATCTTGTCCTTGAAGTCGTTGTTGAACAGCGTCAGGCCGGCGTTGAAGCCTTCGCCGTCGTCATACAGGATGCCGATTTCCTCGGTCACCGACTTCTCCGGCGTCAGGTCCGGATTGCCGTACATATTGCCGCCGCGGCTGACCTGGCCCCAGCCGGCCACCGTCTGGCGCAGGTCGGGCGCGCGGAAACCCGTGGACACGCCGCCCTTGAGGGTCCAGCGCTCGGCCATGTGCCAGACGCCGTACAGACGCGGGCTGAAGTGCGTGCCGAAGTTCTCGTCCTCGTCCATGCGCAGGCCGGTGGTCAGGGCGAAGCGCTCGGTCAGGCGCCATTCGTCCTCGGCGAACAGGGCCCACTGGTAGCGCTCGACCTTGCTCGGACCGCCGGCCAGCTGGTTGCCAGTCTGGTCGTTCAGGCGCTGGTTCAGGTAGCTGCCGCCCAGGGTCAGCATGTGCGAGCCCAGCGGCAGCGTCCAGCTGGTCTGCAGGTCCAGGTTCTTGATCTTCATCTGGCGCGAGCGGTTGTCGAACTCTTCCTGCTGCACATAGCTGTCGGACACGCCCCAGCCCCAGCGCCCGGTGTGCGACAGCGCCCACTTGTTGCTGCGGTAATCGGTCTCGGACGACGCCGGGCAGCCATTGCGCGAGCACGCCTCGCCCGGCGCCAGCGGCGCGACGGTCTTGCCCAGCGTTTCCTGCAGCTTCTGCCGCATGGTGGTCGCTTCCAGCACGATGTCGTGGTCGCGGTTGGGCGTGAGCGCCAGCTTGGCGGTCACGCTCTCGGCGTTGCGCTTGCGAAAGCCGTCGACGATGTCGTCCTCGTCGCGCTGCGTGGCCTGGCCGTAGATCTGCAGGCCCAGCAGGTCGGTCTTGATCGGGCCGGCCAGGTAGAAGTTGCCCTGGTAGATGTCGCCCGACTTGCTGCTTTCCTGGATCGTGGTGTCCAGGCGGATCTCGCCGCCCCAGGCTTCGGGCACTTTGCGGGTGATGATGTTGATCACCCCGCCCATGGCGTCCGAGCCGTACAGCGAGGACATGGGGCCGCGCACGACCTCGATGCGCTCGATGGCCGACAGTGGCGGCGTCCAGCCGCCCTCCACGCCCGTCGAATCCGAGTTGGTGCGGGTCTCGCGGGAGTTCTGGCGCTTGCCGTCGATCAGGATCAGCGTGTACTTCGGGCCCATGCCGCGCAGGCTGATGTCCTGGCGGTCGCCGCCGCCGGTGACGATGACGCCGGGCACTTCGACCAGCGCGTCGTTCAGGTCGCGGTAGAACTTCTTGTCCAGGTCCTCGCGGGTGATGACGCTGATCGAAGCCGGCGCGTCCTGGATCTGCTGCTCGTAGCCGGAGGCGGTGACCACCACCGTGTCCAGCGTCTTGGCGGTTTCATCGCTCTGCGCCCATGCCGGCGCGGCCCCGAAACCCGCCGCGCACAGGGCCGCCGCCAGCCGTGTGCGCGAGCCCGTTGCGCGCCTGGCGCCGGCCAGTTCTTTGCTGCTCATGATCTTCGATTTCTCCCGTCCCGGGCGCCGCGCCACCCCGCGTGCCGCGTCCCGCCCACTTCCAATTTATGAATGAAAACTATTCTCATATTAGAATTGGAGCTGGCGGACAGCGGCAACACGCTTTCCGCAACTTTTATCTTCTTTGCACTTCTTGACGCATGCCTTTTTTCCATACCCCGGCGCCGCGCCGCATCCTGCTGATCGACGACGACGTCGAACTGGCGCAGATGCTGCGCGAATACCTGGAATCCGCTCATTGCCGGCTCACGCTCGCGCACACGGGCGCGCACGGGCTGGACCTGCTGGCGCAGGACGATTTCGACCTGGTGCTGCTGGACCTGATGCTGCCCGACGGCAACGGCCTGGACCTGCTCAAGCAATACCGGCAGCGCTCGCGCCGCCCGGTCATCATGTTCACCGCCCACGGCGGCGAAACCGATCGCGTGCTGGGCCTGGAGTTCGGCGCCGACGACTACCTGGCCAAACCCTTCAGCCCGCGCGAACTCAAGGCCCGCATCACGGCGGTCCAGCGGCGCTTCGACGAGCTGCCGCAGGCCCCGTCCGCCCCCCTGGCGCTGGGCGACCTGTCGCTGGACCCGGCCAGCGGGCTCGCGCGGCTGGGCGACGAAGCAATCGCGCTGACCGGCGCCGAGCAGCGCATCCTGGAGATCCTGATGCGCACGCCCGGGCAGGTGGTCGCGCGCGAGCAGATCGGCCAGTACGCGCTGGGCCGCAAGCCCGACCGCTACGACCGCAGCATCGACACCCACATCAGCGCGCTGCGCAGGAAGCTGAGCCTGGACAACGGCGCGGCCGCGCTCTCCATCCGCAATCTGCGCGGCCTGGGCTACGTGCTCACCGGCGGCGCCTGATGGCCTGGCTGCCCGCCCGCTCGCTGTTCTGGCGCGCCTTCCTGACCTTCTGGAGCGCCATGGCCATCATCATGGTCTGCGCCATGATGCTCACGGCCGCGGTGGCCTGGTACCGCTTCAACTCGCTGGACGGCCTGAATCCCGCCAGCCTCACGCATGACGCCGAGCAGATCGCGCGCCTTCAGGGCAAGCAAGGCCTCAAGCGCTGGGTGCAGGCCATGGACCAGCGCTACACCGCCCTCAAGATCTACATCGTGGACGCGCGCGACGCCGACATCCTGGGCCGCCGCCTGCCCGCCCGCGTGCACGACTGGCTGGGCGCGTACCGCGCGGCGCCCGAGCGTGCGCAGGTGGACTACCCGCCGCCCGATCCGGCCAGCGAGCGGGTGTCCTGGTGGGACCCGCAGCTGCTGACGCTGCCGGACGGCTCGCGGCTGCTGATGCGCTTCCTGCCCTTCGATTCCTCGCGCTGGGAAGTGCTGGCGCTGTCGCCGGTGGCGCTGGCGCTGCTGTTGTTCGCGCTGGCCGTGACCGCGCCGTTGTGCTGGGCCCTGACCCGCCACGTCGCCGCGCCGCTGGCGCAGCTGCGCCAGGCCACGCAG
Source organism: Achromobacter sp. MUI-25009338 (assembly GCF_057359325.1). Lineage (NCBI taxonomy): Bacteria > Pseudomonadati > Pseudomonadota > Betaproteobacteria > Burkholderiales > Alcaligenaceae > Achromobacter > Achromobacter sp. MUI-25009338. The sequence continues at coordinate 2,366,855 of NZ_CM170627.1, read as the reverse complement.
TCGCTGTCGGCCGGCCGGCTCGACGCCCACACGCCCGCCAGGCTGGCGCGCCGCCGCGACGAACTGGGCCTGCTCGCGCGCGACTTCAACGCCATGGCGGACCGCCTGAAGGCGCTGGTCGATACCCGCGAACAACTGCTGCACAACATCGCCCACGAACTGCGCTCGCCGCTGGCGCGGCTGCGGCTGGCGGCCGAGCTGGCTCGCCGCAAGGACGAACGCCAGGACCTGCAGCTCGACCGCATCGAACACGAGTGCGAGCGGCTGGACGCGCTGATCGGCAACACGCTGCGGCTGGCGCAGCTGGGCGCCCTGCCGGCGCCGTCCGACACGGTGGATCTGGCCGAAATCGTGTCCGGCGTCGTCGAGGACGCGCGCTACGAGGCCGGCGGCCGCCAGGTCGGCATCGTCTGGGACGGGCATCCGCCGGTCGCGCTCATCGGCGAGCGCTGCAGCCTGGCCAGCGCCATCGAGAACGTGCTGCGCAACGCCCTGCGCTTCGCCCCCGCGCACAGCGCCATACGCGTGCGGCTGCAGGCCGGCGCGCGCGAGGCCTGCCTGGAGATCGAAGACCGGGGGCCGGGCGTGGCGCCCGAGGAACTGGAGTCGCTGTTCGAGCCCTTCTATCGCACGCCTTCGGGCGCGCGCAAGCCGGGCAGCGGCGCCGGCCTGGGGCTGTCCATCGCGCAGGCCGCGATCGCCGCGCACCGGGGCCGCATATCGGCTCGCAATCTTTCGCCGCGGGGGTTGAGCGTGCGCATGGAACTGCCGCTGCCGCCAGCCTGAAGCCGCCGCTCAGTCGGCGTCGGCCAGGATGGCGGCGGGCAGCCGCGGCAGCACCCGCAAGGCGTTGGCGGTGGTGGCGTGCGCCACCTGGGCCGTGGTCAGCCCGCGCAGTTCCGCCAGGACCTGCGCGATGCGCGCCAGCTCCGCCGGCCGGTTGCGGCGCTGGGGCGGATGCAGCCAGGCCGGCGGGATGTCCGGCGCGTCGGTTTCCAGCACCAGGTGCGCCAGATCGACCTCGACGGCGTGGCGGCGGATCTGCAGCGCGCGCTCATAGGTCATGGCCCCGCCCAGCCCCAGCGCGAATCCCTGGTCGATAAAAGCCTGCGCCTGCTGGGCGCTGCCGTTGAAAGCGTGGGCGATGCCGCCGATGCGCGGATGGCGGCGCAGGTACTTCAGCAGAATGTCCTGCGACTTGCGCACGTGCAGCAGCACCGGCAGGCCGAATTCGGCCGCCATCGCCAGCTGCGCCGCGTAAAAGCGCTCCTGGCGCGCGCGCGGTTCGCCGCTGGCGATCCCGGGCACGAAGAAATCCAGGCCGATCTCGCCGATGGCGACGAAGCGCGGGTCGCCCAGCGACTGCCTGACGGCCGCGCGCAGCGCGTCCAGGTCGGCGTCGTCGGCGCGCTGCACATAGAGGGGATGGATGCCCAGCGCGTAGGCGCCGCCCGCCGTCCGGCCGGCCAGTTCGCGCACCACCGGGAAATTGGCGCGTTCGATCGCCGGGATCACGATGGACTGGACCCCGGCTTCGCGGGCCTCGTCGGCGACCTGCTCGCGGTCGGCGTCGAACTCCGCGGCGTCCAGGTGGCAATGGGTGTCGATCAGCATGGGCGCGGCCTCCTTGCGCCGATTATCCGCCCGTCCCGCTCAACCCGAAACCAGGCGGCCGTTTTCCATGAGAAGCTGGCGGTCGGCGCGGGCGGCCAGTTCCGGATCGTGCGTGACGATGGCGAACGCCGTGCCCGATTCCCGGTTCACCCGGGTCAGCAGCTCGAACATATTGTGCGCGGTGTGGCGGTCCAGGTTGCCGGTGGGCTCGTCGGCCAGCACGCAGACCGGCCGGGTCACCAGCGCGCGCGCCAGCGCCACGCGCTGGCGTTCGCCGCCGGACAACTGCCCCGGGAAATGCCCTTCGCGCGCGGCCAGGCCCACCAGGCCCAGCACTTCGCGCGCCGCCTCGCGCGCCCGCTCGCGGTTTTCGCGGCGCACGATCAGCGGCATCGCCACGTTGTCCAGCGCCGAAAATTCCGGCAGCAGGTGGTGGAACTGGTAGACGAAGCCCAGGCTGCGGTTGCGCACCGCGCTCTTGCGGCTCTCGGACAGCCCGATGGCGAGCTGGCCGTCGACCGACACCGAGCCGCTGGTCGGCACGTCCAGCAGGCCCAGGATGTGCAGCAGCGTGCTCTTGCCCGAGCCCGAGGCGCCGACGATGGCGACCATCTCGCCGCGCGCCACCGACAGGCTGACGTTGCTCAGCACCTCGATGCGCGCCGGGCCTTCGTCGTAGATCTTGACGATGTTCTCGGCCTGCAGCGCCGGGGTCGTGTTCTCGGTCCGGATATCAGTCATGGCGCAGCACCTGGGCGGGTTGCAGGCGCGAGGCGCGCCAGCTGGGATACAGGGTCGCCAGCAGCGACAGCACCAGGGAGGTCACGCCTATGGTCACGATGTCGCCCACCTGCGGGTCCGAGGGCAAGGCGCTGATGAAATAGATCTCGCGCGGCAGGAAATGCACGCCCAGCAGGCGCTCGATGAAAGGCACGATCACGTCGACGTTGTAGGCGATGACGATGCCGCCAGCCACGCCCAGCAGCGTGCCGATCACGCCGATCAGCGCCCCCTGCACCAGGAAGATGCGGGCGATCTCGCGCGGCCCGGCGCCCAGCGTGCGCAGGATGGCGATGTCGGACTGCTTGTCCTTCACGGCCATGACCAGCGAAGACAGCAGGTTGAACGCGGCCACCGCCACGATCAGCGCCAGGATCAGGAACATCATGCGCTTTTCGGTCTTGACGGCGGCGAACCAGGTGCGGTTGTTGCGCGACCAGTCGCTGGCCATCACGTAGGGCGGCAGCACCTTCTGCAGCTCGGCCGCCACTTCCGGCGCGCGCTGCATGTCGGCCACGCGCAGGCGCACGCCGGCCGTGCCGCTTTCGCGGAACACGCGGGCGGCGTCCTCGTCGTCGACGAAGGCCAGCGAGGAATCGTATTCGTAATGGCCCGAAGAGAACACGCCGACCACGGTGAACTGCCGCATGCGCGGCGTGAAGCCCGCCGGGCTGATCGACCCCTGCGGCGCCATCATCAGCAGCGTGTCGCCCAGCTTCACGCCCATGCCGTCGGCCAGTTCATTGCCGAGCACCACGCCGAAGCTGCCCGGCTTCAAGTCGGTAAGCCTGCCCGACACCATCTGCCTGGGCAGGTCCGAGACCTTGCCCTCGGCCTGCGGATCGATGCCGCGCACCTGCACGCCGCGCAAGGCCTGCCCGCGCACCAGCATGCCCTGCGCCGCGACGAACGGCGCGCCGGCCTTGACCTCGCTGTTCTTCTCGGCCGCCGAGGCGAACTGCTGCCATTGCTCCAGCACCCGCTCCGGCACCGCGCCGGGTATATAGAGTTCGATGTGCGGCAGCACCGACAGCATGCGGTCGCGCACTTCCTTCTGGAAACCGTTCATGACCGAAAGCACCACGATCAGGGCGGCGACGCCCAGCGCGATGCCGGCCATGGAACTGGCGGCGATGAATGAAATGAAGCGATCGCGGCGGCCGCGTCGCTGGCGGATTCGGGCCAGCCCGGCGTAGCGGGCGCCTATCCAGAGTTCGTAAGGTATTTTCAGCACGTGCGCATTATGGCATTAACGGGGCGAGGCGCCGTCGCGCGAAACGGGTTGTATCCGTTCCGGTCCCGGGCATGGCCTTACAATCCCCCACACCATGCTGATTGTTCTACCGGGCGCCCTGCCCGCCTTATCCGTGGCCGGCGAGCTGGCCAAGCTGTTGCCCGAACGCGCGCCCACCCTGCACGCCTGGCTGCAGGCCGGCAGCGCCCGGCCCCAGGCCTACGACGTGCGCGCCCACGGCTGCACCGCGTTCGAGTCCTGGCGGCTGGCCCGCGCCGGCTACACGCCCGAGGCCGGCCTGCTGCAAAGCGCCGGCCTGGGCCCGCTGCTGGCCGGCGGCCAGGCGCAAGGCGGCGAACCCGTCTGGCTGGCCGAGCTGGTCCATCTGGCCCTGGGCACCGACCAGGCCACCCTGCTGGACCCCGGCCTGATGGACCTGCGCGCCGAGGAAACCGCCGCCCTGCTGGAGACGGCCCGCCCGCTCTTCCAGGACACGGGCTTCACGGTCGAAGCGCTTGCGCCCGAGCGCTGGCGCCTGCGCCTGCCCGGCGATCTGCGTCCCCAGACCGCCAGCCCGCTGGCGGTGGCCGGGCAGCGCCTGAACGACTGGTGGCGCCAGGACGCGCAGACCCGTCCCTGGCGCCGACTGCTCAATGAAATACAGATGGCCTGGCACGACCACCCGGTCAACGATGCGCGCGCGGCCCGCGGCCTGCCGCCGGTCAACGGGCTCTGGCTGTACGGCGGCGGATCGCCCTGGACGGCCGCGGCGCCCGGCTCCGAACGCGTATACACCGAGCTGGACGCCGCGCAGCGCGGCGGCGACTGGGCCGCCTGGCTCGACGCCCTGGCGGCGCTGGACGCGCAGCATCTGCGTCCGCTGGCCGGCAAGCACGGCCTGCCCGACCAGCCCGCCGAACTGCTGCTGCTGGGCGATGACCGCCAGGTCACCCTTACCCTGAAACCGCGCGGGGGCCTGCTCGGCTTGCTGCCCGCGCCCAAGAAAAACTGGAGCGCCTGGTGGTCACACCCCGCCTGACTGTCCGCCCGTCCGACCTGGACGCCTGCCGCGTCCTCGAAGCCTCGGGCATCCATCCGCTGCTGGCCCGCCTGTGGGCCGCGCGCGGCGTCACCCATCCCGACCAGACCCGGCTGGCCTGGCCTTCGCTGCTGCCGCCGGCCGGCCTGACCCATTCGGCCCACGCGGCCGGCGTGCTGGCCGACGCGATCCAGGCCGGCAAGAAGCTGCTGATCGTGGCCGACTACGACTGCGACGGCGCCACCGCCTGCGCGGTCGGCCTGCGCGCCCTGTCGGCCATGGGCGCCGACGTGGACTTCCTGGTCCCCAACCGTTTCGAGACCGGCTACGGCCTGTCGCCGGCCGTGGTGGAACTGGCCTGCCGCCACCGCGCCGGCAAGCCCGACATCATCATCACCGTGGACAACGGCATCGCCAGCGTGGACGGCGTGGCCGCGGCCAACGCCGCCGGCATCGGCGTGGTCATCACCGACCACCACCTGCCCGGCGACACCCTGCCGCAGGCCCTGGCCATCGTGAACCCCAACCAGCCCGGCTGCGGCTTTCCGTCCAAGAACCTGGCCGGCGTGGGCGTGATCTTCTACATGATGCTGGCGCTGCGCGCCGAGCTGCGCCGCCGCGGCGTGTACGCACCCGACGGCGGCCCGCGCCTGGACGCGCTGTCCGATCTGGTGGCGCTGGGCACGGTGGCCGACGTGGTCAAGCTCGACGCCAACAACCGCCTGCTGGTCACCCAGGGCCTGCAGCGCATGCGCGCCGGACGCCTGCAACCCGGGCTGCGCGCGCTGTTCGCCGTGGCCGGGCGCGAGCCGCGCAGCGCCAACGGCTTCGACCTGGGCTTCGCGCTCGGGCCGCGCATCAACGCCGCCGGCCGGCTGGCCGACATGAGCCTGGGCATCGCCTGCCTGACCACCGACGACGAGGCCCAGGCGCTGGAGATGGCGCGCGAGCTGGACAACATCAACCGCGAACGCCGCACGATCGAGGCCGAGATGCGCGAACAGGCGCTGGCCGCCATGGAAGCGCCCGAGGCGGCCGCCGGCGCCACCGTCTGCGTGTTCGACCCGGGCTGGCACCAGGGCGTCGTGGGCCTGGTGGCCTCGCGCCTGAAGGAAAAATTCTGGCGCCCCACCCTGGCCTTCGCGCCGGCCGGCGACGACGAGATCCGCGGCTCCGGCCGCTCGATCCCGGACGTGCACCTGCGCGACGCGCTGGACCTGGTGTCCAAGCGCCACCCCGACCTGATCCGCAAATTCGGCGGCCACGCCATGGCGGCCGGCCTGACCCTGGCCAGATCCGACTTCGCCGCCTTCGCCCCGGCCTTCGACGCCGCGGTGCGCGAACTCACCGGCCGCGACACGTTCGAACCCGTGATCGAAACCGACGGCTCCCTGGAATCGGGCTACGCCAACGCCGACGTGGCCGGCATGCTGCAGCAGCAGGTCTGGGGCGCGGGCTTCGCCGCCCCCCTGTTCCTGGATGAGTTCGTGGTGCGCAACCAGCGCCTGGTCGGCGAGAAACACCTCAAGCTGTCGCTGGAACGCGGCCACCAGCGCTTCGACGCCATCTGGTTCGGCCACGACCAGTCCCTGCCCGAACGCATCCAGGCCGCCTACCGCCTGGAACAGAATGTCTGGAATGGGATGGTGTCGGTGCAATTGGTCATCGAACACGCTGGGTAGAGGCCCACCCCCGAAGCGCCTGCGGCGCTTCCCCCTCAAGGGGGCGCCACTGCGGACCGGCGAAGCCGGCTCCGCGTGGCCCGGCTCTGCGGGACCGGCATCCACACTCACCCTACCTGTTCACCAGCCTCGCCGGCTGCGCCAGGGCCACCAACGCCCCCACCACCAGGCAGCCCGACAGCATATAAAGCCCGGTGTTGGTGGTCCCGGTCAGGTCCTTCAGCCACCCCACCAGATAAGGGCTGACGAAGCCGGCCAGATTGCCCACCGAGTTGATCAGCGCAATCCCGGCCGCCGCCGCGGTGCCGCCCAGCAAGGCGGTGGGCAGGCTCCAGAACAGCGGCAGCACCGTGCAGATGCCGATGTTGGCCACGGTCAGGGCCACGATGGCCAGGGCCGTGTTGCCGCTCCACAGCGCCGACAGCAGCAGGCCGACCGCGCCGAACAGCGCCGGCAGCGCGACGTGCCAGCGGCGTTCGCGGTGGCGGTCGGAGTTGCGCGAGATCAGGATCATGCCGATCACGGCGAACAGGTTGGGCACCGCCGTCAGCAGGCCGATCGCCAGCGGGCTCTGCACGCCGCTGCCCTTGATCAGCGTGGGCATCCAGAAGCCGACGCCGTACAGCCCCATGACGAAAGAAAAATAGATCAGCGCCATGGCCCAGACGCGCGGCCGGGTGAGCGCGGCGCGGATCGGCGGGTCCTCTTTCTGCTGTTCCTCGGCGGCGATGTTGCGGATCAGCACGGCCTTTTCGCTGGCGGTCAGCCACTTGGCGCGGTTGATGCGGTCGTCCAGGTAGATCAGCACCAGCACGCCGATCACGACCGAGGGTATGCCTTCCAGCAGGAACAGCCATTGCCAGCCCGACAGGCCGTGGTCGCCGTGGAAGGTGCTCATGATCCAGCCCGAGATCGGGCCGCCGATCAGCCCGGACATGGGCACCGCGGTCATGAAGAAGGTGGTGATGCGTCCGCGGCGCGCCGCCGGATACCAGTAGGTCAGGTACAGGATGATGCCGGGAAAGAAGCCGGCCTCGGCCGCGCCCAGCAGGAAGCGCAGCGCGTAGAACATGTGCACGCTGGTCACGAACATCATGCAGGCCGAGATGATGCCCCAGGTGATCATGATCCGCGCGATCCAGACGCGCGCGCCCACCTTGTGCAGGATGATGTTGCTGGGAATCTCGAACAGGAAGTAGCCGATGAAGAAAATGCCCGCGCCCAGCCCGTACACCGTCTCGCTGAACTGCAGCTCCTGCAGCATCTGCAGCTTGGCGAATCCCACGTTGACCCGGTCCAGGTAGGCCACCACATAGCAGACCACCAGCAGCGGCACCAGCCGCCAGCCGACCTTGCGGTAAATCCTGTCCTCCTCCGTCGCCGGGATCGCCGGCGAGACCCCGGGGGCCATCGCATTTTCCATCTTTGTCTCCATTCCTCTGACGGGATGGGCCGACTTCCGGTCGGCCGCTACCCGCAGCCTAGAGCCGCAGAGTTGACAAAAAACTGAACAACTTTGGACGGCCGGAAATCGCCGACCACGGATCCGTCCCCCACCCCGCCGAGATCGCCCCACGCGGCGCTGCCAAGCGCGCTAAAATGCCAGGTTTCGCACAAAAGTCATCAAGACAGGATCAATCATGGAAGCCGAACGTCAGAACCAGCTCGCAGCCCGCCTCGCCGACTACGCGGAGCGCGAACAGGCTCTACGGAGGTATCTTTGACTACGATGCCAAATCCGAACGCCTGCAAGTCGTAAACGCCGAGCTCGAAGACCCGGCGGTCTGGAATGACCCCAAGCACGCCCAGGACCTGGGCCGCGAGAAGAAATCCCTCGAAGACGTGGTCGAGACGCTGACGGCGCTGGGCTCCGGCCTGGCGGACTCGAACGAGCTGTTCGAGCTGGCCGCCGCCGATGACGACGACGCCACGCTGGAATCCATCGAGCAGGACGCCGACGCCTTCCAGGAAAAGCTGGAAGCGCTGGAATTCCGCCGCATGTTCTCCAACCCTGCCGACCCGCTGAACTGCTTCCTGGACATCCAGGCCGGCGCCGGCGGCACGGAAGCGCAGGACTGGGCCTCCATGCTGCTGCGCCAGTACCTCAAGTACGCCGAACGCAAGGGCTTCAAGGCCGAGGTGCTGGAAGAATCCGAAGGCGAAGTCGCCGGCATCAAGTCCGCCACCATCAAGCTCGAAGGCGAGTACGCCTTCGGCTACCTGCGCACCGAAACCGGCGTGCACCGCCTGGTGCGCAAGAGCCCGTTCGACTCCTCGGGCGGACGCCACACCTCGTTCGCCAGCGTGTTCGTCTACCCCGAGGTCGACGATTCCTTCGAAGTCGAAGTGAACCCCGCCGACCTGCGCGTGGACACCTACCGCGCCAGCGGCGCGGGCGGCCAGCACATCAACAAGACCGACTCGGCGGTGCGCCTGACCCACATGCCCACCGGCATCGTGGTGCAGTGCCAGAACGACCGTTCCCAGCACCGCAACCGCGCCGAAGCCATGCAGATGCTGAAATCCAAGCTCTACGAGCTGGAAATGCGCAACCGCATGGCCGAGCAGCAGAAGCTGGAAGACTCCAAGACCGACGTGGGCTGGGGCCACCAGATCCGCTCGTACGTGCTGGACCAGAGCCGCATCAAGGACCTGCGCACCAACGTCGAAATCTCCAACACCCAGAAGGTGCTGGACGGCGACCTGGACCCGTTCATCCAGGCCAGCCTGAAGCAAGGCATCTGAGTTTCGCGACACTCCCTTCCACCGCTTCCCGAGGTTCACGAATGTCCGACACCATCGCAATCCTGACCGGCGCTTCGCGCGGCATCGGCGCCGCCATGGCGCGCGGCCTGGCCCGCCCGGGCACGCGCCTGATCACGCTGGCGCGCCGCGAAGATCCCGAACTGGCCGAGCACGCGCGCGCCCAGGGCGCGCAGCTCGAACAGCTCTCCGTGGACCTCTCCGACCTGGCCGCGGCGGGCGCGGCGGCCGAGCGCATCTGCGCCTCGCTGCCGCGCGACGCCAGGCGCTACCTGCTGATTAATAACGCCGGCACGGTGCACCCCATCGCCGCCACCGGCACGCTGACCGACGGCGCGGCCATCGCGGCCGCCTTCAACCTGAACGTCTCGGCCGTGATGCTGCTGACGGCGCGCTTCCTGGCCGCCGTCGAGGGCCTCGACGCCGACCGCCGGGTGCTCAACATCTCCTCCGGCGCGGGCCGCAACCCCAACGCCGGCTGGGGCGTGTACTGCGCCACCAAGGCCGCGCTCGACATGTACACGCGCGTGGTCAAGGCCGAGCAGGGCGAAGGCGGCGCGCGCATCGTGGCGCTGGCCCCCGGCATCGTCGACACCGACATGCAGGTCGCCATCCGCTCCAGCGATCCGGAAGACTTCCCCGCCCTGGCCAAGTTCCAGGACTTCCACGCCAGCGGCAAGCTGTCCTCGCCCGCCAACGTGGCCACCCGCATCCTCGCCTACCTGGATCGCTCGGATTTCGGCACGACCGAGATCGACGACATCCGCAATTACGACTGATTTCCCTACCATGACCGACCAATCGACCGCCGCGGCGCCCGCCCAGGATGAAAACCGCTTGATCGCCGAACGGCGCGCCAAGCTGTCCAAACTGCGCGAAGCCGGGGTCGCGTATCCCAACGACTTCGTTCCCGACGCCCGCGCCGCCGCGCTGCACGACAAATACGACGGCCAGGAGCAGGAAGCCCTGGCCGCCAACCCCGTGGCCGTCAAGGTCGCCGGCCGCATGATGCTCAAGCGCGTCATGGGCAAGGCCAGCTTCGCCACGCTGCAGGACAGCACCGGCCGCATCCAGATCTACCTGGACCGCGGCACGCTGGGCGAAGACAGCTACGCCGCGTTCAAGCAATGGGACATCGGCGACATCATCGCGGTCGAAGGGTCGGTCTTCAAGACCAACAAGGGCGAACTGTCGGTGCACGCCGCCAGCGCGCGCCTGCTGTCGAAGTCGCTGCGCCCGCTGCCCGACAAGTTCCACGGCGTGGCCGACCAGGAGCTGCGCTACCGCCAGCGCTACGTCGACCTCATCATGACCGACGCCACGCGCCGCACGTTCGAGGCGCGCAGCAAGGCCATCGGCAGCATCCGCCAGTTCATGCTGAACGCGGGCTTTCTCGAAGTGGAAACCCCGATGCTGCACCCGATCCCGGGCGGCGCGGCGGCCAAGCCCTTCGTCACGCACCACAATGCGCTGGACATGGAAATGTTCCTGCGCATCGCGCCCGAGCTCTACCTCAAGCGCCTGATCGTGGGCGGCTTCGAGCGCGTGTTCGAAGTCAACCGCAACTTCCGCAACGAGGGCGTGAGCCCGCGCCACAACCCCGAATTCACGATGATGGAGTTCTACGCGGCCTTTGCGGACTACCGCTGGCTGATGGACTTCACCGAGGAACTGATCCGCCAGGCCGCCATCTCGGCCACCGGCAGCGCGGTGCTCACCTACCAGGAGCGCGAGCTGGACCTGGGCAAGCCGTTCGACCGCCTGACCATCTGCGAAGCCATCCTCAAGTACGCCCCGGGCTACACCCAGGCGCAGCTGGACGACGCGGCCTTCGTGCGCGCCGAGCTCAAGAAGCTGGGCGCCGACGCCGACGGCCCGGTGCTGGCGCGCGCCGGCCTGGGCGCGCTGCAGCTGGCGCTGTTCGAGGAAACCGCCGAAGCCAAGCTCTGGAACCCCACCTACATCATCGACTACCCGGTGGAAGTCTCGCCGCTGGCGCGCGCCTCCGATACCCGCGAAGGCATCACCGAGCGCTTCGAGCTCTTCATGACCGGCCGCGAAATCGCCAACGGCTTCTCCGAGCTGAACGACCCCGAGGACCAGGCCGAGCGCTTCCGCGCCCAGGTCGAGGCCAAGGACGCGGGCGACGAGGAAGCCATGTACTACGACGCCGACTACATCCGCGCGCTGGAATACGGCATGCCCCCCACGGGCGGCTGCGGCATCGGCATCGACCGCCTGGTGATGCTGCTGACCGACAGCCCCAGCATCCGCGACGTCATTCTCTTCCCGCACCTGCGCCGTGAAGACTAACGGGCGCACGGCGTCATGATCTTCAAGATCCTGATGCTGCTGCTGGTCGTGGCGGGGCTGATCTACTGGATCAAACAGCCCCGCGGCGTCCAGCCGGTCGCCTACGCGCCGGCGCGCCCGCGCCGGCCGGCCTTCATCGCGCTGTGCATCGCCGCCGCCATCGCGGCGATCGCGGCGCTGCTGACCGCGGTGCTGTGGATGGGCAGCGTGGCCGGCGGCGTCACCGGCGGCGGCTACCGCGGCGAGGCGGATTTCCTGCTGCCGGTCTCCGGCGCGCTGCTGGCCCTGTCGGTGGCCTGCGCGGTCGGCGCCTTCTTCAAGCGGCGCGGCTGATTTCCCTGTTCATAACGGCCATCTGCCGGCGCCCGCCGGCAGCGCCGGCAGCGAAGCCTGCAGCATGGCGTCGATGAATTCCGCCGGCTGCAAGCGCCCGCCCGGCTTGTACCACTGCACCGTCAGGTTCATGGCGCCCAGCACGCAACGCTTGATGATGCGCGCATCGCCCTGCAGCAGGCCCGCGTCCACCGCCCCGGCCACCACGTCCTGCCACATCTTCTCGTAGCGGTCGCTCAGCGACTTGACCGCGTCGCGGCTGGGCGGCGACAGGCTGCGCCACTCGTAGACCAGCGCGTTCATGGCGTCGCCGCCGGCGCCGTGCAGCATGCTCCACATATGCACCCGGAACAGCGCGGCCAGCCGGTCGGCGGGCTCGTCGTAGCGCGCCAGCGCCTGCCCGCCGCCGTCTATCACTTCCTGGATGCCGTTGTTCATCACCGCCACCAGGATTTCCTCCTTGCTGCGGAAATGATGGAACAGGCTGCCCGACTGCAGGCCCACCGCGCGCGCCAGTTCGCGCACCGTGGTGCGCTCGTAGCCGTGGCGGCAGAACAGCTGCCCCGCCGTCAGGATCACCTCGCGCCGGCGCTCGGACTCCGAACGGTCGTCCCGCGCCGCGCCGCTAGCCGTCTTTTGCATCGCCGCTCACCGCCGCTGCTTCATGCCGCCGTCTCCTCGGCGTAGAGCGCCTCGATCTCGCCCGCATAGCTGCGGTAGATGCTGGCGCGCCTGACCTTCATGGTCGCGGTCACTTCGCCGTCGTCATGGTCCAGCTCCTTGGTCAGCAGATGGAAGCGCTTGATCTGCGCCACCGGCGCAAGCCCGGCGTTGGCCCGCGCCACTTCCTGCTGGATCAGTTCGCGCACCGGCGCGGACTCGGCCAGCGAGCGGAAATGCGTGAACGCGATGCGGCGCGACTCGGCCCATTTGCCGACCGTGTCGAATTCCAGCTGGATCAGCGCCGACACGTACTTGCGGCCGTCGGCGATGACGATGCATTCCTTCACGTACGGGCTGCCCTTGACCGCGTTTTCGATCTCGGAGGGCGTCAGGTTCTTGCCCCCGGCGGTGATCATGATGTCCTTCAGGCGGTCCACGATGCGCACGCGCCCGTCGTCCTCGGCCACCACGTCGCCGGTATGCAGCCAGCCCTCGCGCACGGTGTCGGCGGTCGCGTCCGGATTCTTGTAATAGCCCTGGAATACCATCTCGCCGCGCACCTGCAGTTCGCCGGCCTCGCCCATGCGCCACTCGACGCCCAGTATCGGCTCGCCCACCGTGCCGACCTTGACCCGGTCGGGATGCTGGCCGAAGATCATGCCGGCCGATTCGGTCAGGCCGTAGACCTCCACCAGCGGCACGCCCAGCTTGCGGAAATAGCGCACCACGTCCGGCGGAATCGGCGCGGCGCCCGTCATGGCCACCCGCACCCGGCGCAGCCCGATGAAATTCTGCAAGGCGCGCAGCACCAGCCAGTACCACAGCCAGCGCGTCAGCCGCTCGCCGGCCGTGTACTGCGCCGGCGACTTCTCCAGGAAGGGCTCGCACGCCGCCAGCGCGCGCCGGTACAGCCAGCGCTGCAGCCGCCCGGCTTCCTGCATCTTGATGGAGATGGCGGCGTGCAGCTTTTCCCAGATCCGCGGCACGCCCAGGAAGATGGTCGGCGCGACTTCACGCAGGTCTTCCTGCACGGTGCGGATCGATTCGCCGAAATTGACCTGCGTGCCCAGGTAGATGGGCACGAAGGTCGACAGCATCTGCTCGGCCACGTGGCACAGCGGCAGGTAGGACAGGTGCACGCTGGCCCGGTCCATCGCCAGCCGGTCCGCGATGCCCGGCGCCACCGCGCGCATGTTGCGGTAGCTCAGCATCGCGCCCTTGGGCTTGCCGGTGGAGCCCGAGGTATAGATCATGAGCCCGGTGTCGTCCAGCCGCTGGCCGTCCAGCGCCGAGTCCAGCGCGGCCAGTTCGGCGGCCTCGCGCCGCTGGCCGTCGGCCTCGACCTCGGCGAAGGTCACGATGCGCGCGCGCTCGGCCGGCGCGTAGGAGCGCAGGCCCTTGCTCTCGATCACCACGATGCGGCGCAACAGCGGCAGCCTGTCGGCCACCTGCAGCACCTTGTCGGTCTGCTCCTGGTCCTCGCACACCACCAGTTCCACGTCGGCGTGCTCGAGCACATAGCCCATTTCTTCGGCCGGGCTGGTGGCGTACACGCCCACCGCCACGCCGCCGACCGCGCCCGCGCCCATCTGCGCCAGCAGCCACTCGACACGGTTCTCGGACACGATGGCGACCCGCCCGCCCGGCCCGAGGCCCAGCGCGCGCAGGCCCATCCCGACCCGGCAGGCCCGCTGCCAGTATTGCGACCACGATATCGGCTGCCAGATGCCGAAATCCTTCTGCCGGATGGCGATGGCGCCCGGCTGGCGGCGCGCCTGCTCGCGCAGCATCTGCGGCAGCGTCAGCGCCGGCCATGCCCCGGCCGCGGGAAGATTGCGTTCCTTTTCCGTCATGAGAGCCAGCGCTTGCGGCGCTTGTAGTGCTTGATGTCGCGAAAGCCGCGGGCTTCGCCCCCGCCGCCCACGCCCAGATAAAACTCGCGCACGTCGGGGTCGGCCGCCAGCTTGTCGGCGCTGCCGTCTATCACCACCTTGCCCGTCTCCATGATGTAGCCGTAGTTGGCAACCGCCAGCGCCACCGAGGCGTTCTGCTCCACCAGCAGCATCGACACGCCCTGCTCGCGGTTGATGCGCGCGATGATGGAGAAGATGTTCTCCACCAGCATCGGCGACAGGCCCAGCGATGGTTCGTCCAGCAGCATCAGCCTGGGCTGCGCGATCAGCGCGCGCCCGATGGCCAGCATCTGCTGCTCGCCGCCCGACAGGTAGCCGGCCAGGCCGCGCCGGCGCTCGAACAGGCGCGGGAAATAGGTGTAGACCAGGTCGAAGTCCGCGCGCACCCCGGCCCTGCCGGTCAGGGCGTAGGTCGCGGCCACCAGATTCTCCTCCACCGTCAGGTCCTCGAACACGCGGCGCCCTTCCATCACGTGCGCCAGGCCGGCGCGCACCAGGTTCTGGGGCCGCGCGCCGGCCGTGTCGCCGCCGTCGAAGACGATGCGCCCGCGCACCAGCGCGCCGTCCTCCAGGTCCAGCAGGCCGGACACGGCCTTCAGCGTGGTGGACTTGCCGGCGCCGTTGCTGCCCAGCAGCGCCACGATGCTGCCCGCCGGCACCGACAGCGACAGGCCGCGCAGCACCTGCACCGCCTTGTTGTAGACGACCTCGATGTTGTTGATATCGAGCACCGCCGCGTGCGCCGCCCTCACTTCAGCACGATCCAGTCGGAAGCCGGCACCATCTGCTTCTGCTTGACGTCGGCGCGGTAGATGCGGCCCACCGGAATCGAATTGCCCTTGATGGTGATGGGCACGCCGATCAGCCCGCCGGTATCGAAGTCCTTGATGCCGTCGAGCGCCGCCTTCATGTTGGCCCCGGTCAGCTCCTTGCCGGCGTCCAGCGTGCGCTTGGCCACTTCGGTGAACAGCATGGCGGCCAGAAAGCCCTGCATGTAGCCGGTGCTCTGGTACTGCGGACGCATTTCGCGGATCTTCTTCAGCATGGGCGCGTCGCCCTCGGTGTCGTAGTAATAGCGGTACGGCATCACGCCCATGAAGCCCTCGGCGTCCTCGCCCATCTGCATCACGGTGGAGTTGTCCATGGTCCAGAAGGTGCCCATGTAGCGGGTCTTCAGGCCCATGCGCTTGCCCTGCCCCACGAACTCCGGAATCGGCGCCAGCACGTAGCCGTGGAAGATCGTGTAGTCCGGATCGGCGCGGCGCAGCTTGATGACTTCGGTGGACACGTCCACGCTGCCCGGCGGGGTCATGATCTCGGTGGCGACCTTCAGCCCCAGCTTCTCGGCGACCGCGCGCGAGCTGGCTATCGGGTCGCGCCCGAACTCGGTGTCCGAGTACACGAACGCGACCTTCGCGCCCGGCTGTTCCTTGGCGATGTAGCGCAGCAGGATGCCGAACATCTCGGTGTAGTCCGGTCCCAGCATGAATTGCGCCGGATACTTGGCCGGGTCGTTCAGTTCGGTGGCGAAGGAAGCGCCGGTCATCAGGATGTCGCCGCTGCGGTTCAATTCGGCGTTGATGGTCTTGGAGAACCCGGTGGAATCGCCGTAGTAGAAATTCACCTTGTTCTGGCTGGTGATCTTCTTGAAGGCCGCCACCGAGGCGTCGACCTTGTACGCCGTGTCCTCGGGCACGTAGCGCAGCTTGCGTCCGTTCACCCCGCCCTGGTCGTTGACGATCTTCACGTAGTCGGTGATGCCGGCGTGGATGCCCTGCCCGGCGAAGGCGAAGACCCCGCTCAGCGGGATCGAGCCGCCCAGCACCAGGTCCTCGGCCGCCTGGGCGGCGGGCGCCGCCGCCAGTGCCGCCGCCAGGCCCAGCGGGGCCAGCAACCTGGATAAACCGCTACCGATCCGGATGCGCTTCATGGTGAGTCTCCTGTGGGTCTTGTGGCTGGCCTTCAGGTGCGAAACGGCCAGAGGTGGAAGAAACGGCGCACTCGCCGCCAGATTTCCGCGAGCCCGTGCGGCTCGAAGATCAGAAAGCCCACGATCAGCAGGCCGAAAACAATGGTGCGCACCGGCGAGATCAGCCGCAGCGCGTCGCCGCCCACCGGCAGCCAGCCGACGACCAGCTTGAGCAGCTCCGGCACCATGGTCATGAAGATCGCGCCCAGGATGGAGCCCAGGATCGAACCCATTCCGCCCACGATGATGGCCGCCAGGAAGAAGATGGACATGATGAGCGGAAAGCTCTCCGGCGTGACCACGCGGAAGAAATACGCCCACAGCCCGCCCGCCACGCCCGCGTAGAACGACGACAGGCCAAAGGACAGCAGCTTGTAGCGCAGCAGCCGGATGCCCAGCACCTCGGCCGAGATGTCGCGGTCGCGGATGGCGATGAAGGCCCGCCCGATGCGGGTGCGGAACAGATTGGCCGCCCCCAGCACCATCAGCGCCGTCACCGGCACGATCAGCCAATAGATCTTGAACGAGGTGTCCAGGTCCACGCCCAGCAGCCGCGCCGGCGGCACCTGCAGCCCGGTGGTGCCCCCGGTGAACTCCCAGTTGGCGAAAATGAAATGCGCGATGAACGAGGCCGCGATGGTCGAGATCGCCAGGTACAGGCCCTTGACCCGCAGCGACGGGATGCCGACGAACAGGCCGCCCAGCATCGCCACTACGCCGCCGCCCAGCAGGTTCACCAGCACCGGCGTGCCCAGGCGCAGCTCCATCACGGCCACCGTATATGCGCCCAGGCCCATGAACGCGGCCTGCCCCAGGCTGACCAGGCCGGTATAGCCGGTCAGGATGTTCAGGCCCGTGGCGCTGGCGATGTTGATCGCCACTAGGCAGGCCAGGTACAGCCAATAGGCGTCGGCCATGAACGGAAACAGCACCAGCGCGGCGGCCAGCAGCGCCAGCCAGGTCCGCTGCGTGGCGGTATCGAACAGCGCTTCGTCGGCAAGATAGGTCTCTTTGGCAGTCGCGATGCGCATCGGTCACAGCCTCTCGATTTCACGGGTGCCGAACAGGCCGTAGGGCCTGGCCATCAGCACCACCACCAGCACGATGAAAGTGGCCAGCAGCTTGTACTCGCCGCCCAGGTAGGCGCCGGCCCAGGCCTCCAGCAGCCCGATGAACACGCCGCCCACCAGGGCGCCGGCCACGCTGTCCAGCCCGCCCACGATCACCACCACCAGCACCGACAGGCCGAACACGCCCATCGACGACGAGATCCCGCCGATCGCGCCCACGATCACGCCGGACACCGCGGCGATGGCGCCGGCGGCCACCCAGGCCAGCGAAAACACGCGCGGCACGTTGATGCCCATCGCATACGCCGCGCCCTGATCCGACGCCGTGGCGCGCAGCGCCACCCCGCCGCGCCAGTAGCGGAACACGACCAGCACCAGCAGCGCCAGCGCCACGGCCACCCAGAACCCGTAGAACACCTTGGGCGCCACGAAGGCCTCGCCCACCATCACGGGCGCGCGCGGCATGAATTCCGGCAGGCGCCGCTGGTCGGCCGTCCAGATCAGCTCCACCACGCCCACCAGGATGGACGCCAGTCCCACCGTGATCATGAACACCGAGATCGGCGATTCGCCCAGCATGGGCCTGATGGTCAGCCGCTCGACCAGCGCGCCGAACACGCCCGAGGCCAGCACCGCGCCGGCGATGGCCAGCCATATCGGCCAGTCCATGCCCGCGGCGAACGCATAGAACAGATAGGCGCCCAGCATCAGGAATTCGCCGATGGCGATGTTGACCACCCGCGTGGCCTTGTAGACGATGACGAACGCCAGCGCCGCCAGCGCGTACAGCCCGCCGCTGCCCAGCCCGGCCAGCGAGACCTCCAGGAAGAACAGCATGTCCATCAGGCCGCCTCCCGCAGCCGGCGGCGCAGATCGCCCACGTCGCCCGCGCCCAGGTAGGCCTGGATGACCTGCGGATCGGCCTGCACCTGCGCCGGCGTGCCGTCGGCGATGACCTGGCCGAAGTTCAGCACCACCACGTGGTCCGACAGGTCCATCACCATGCCCATGTCGTGCTCCACCATCAGCACCGTCACGCCCCACTCGGCGCGCGCGTCCAGGATGAAGCGCGCCATGTCGTCGGTCTCCTCGCGGTTCATGCCGGCCACCGGCTCGTCCAGCATCAGCACCTTGGGGTTCATGGCCAGCGCGCGCGCCAGCTCCACGCGCTTTTGCAGGCCGTACGACAGCGCCGCCACCGGCGCGTGGCGGATGTGGTCGATCTCCAGGAAATCGATGATGCGTTCTTCGATATCGGCGCGCAGCGCCATCTCTTCGCGGCGCGCCCGGCCCAGGTAGAAAAGCGCGTCCAGCACGTTGCTGCGCAAATGGGCATGGCGGCCCAGCTTGATGTTGTCCAGCACCGTCATGCCGCGAAACAGCGCGATGTTCTGGAAGCTGCGGGCCAGGCCCAGCCTGGCGCGCTCCGGCGCCGCCACTCGCGTGATGTCACGCCCCAGGAAGCGGATCTGTCCCGCCGAGGGCTTGTAGAAACCGGAAATGGTGTTGAACAGCGAGGTCTTGCCGGCGCCGTTCGGGCCGATGACCGTGGTGATGGAGCCGGGCTCCACGCGGAACCCCACGTCCGTGAGCGCCTTGACCCCGCCAAACGACAGCGTGACGCCATCGACCTCCAGCAACGGAGGGCTGTCCGACCGATCCACCATTTGTCTCCCCGCTTTCGATGCGAAGTTTTTATCGGTTGTCGGCGTCAGTCTGGCGAACCCGCGAGGCAGGCGATGCAGCGAACCTGTCTTTACCCACGCCAGTACAGCGCCGGAAAATCGTTCAATGCTTCGTTCAATGCGTTACGCTAAGCGTGCTCAAAACAAAACCAAGCAAGCGCTCGGTTCAGACCATAGCATCGCGTTTTTTGGATCGACAGCTGGTATTTACCCGATAACGGAGACTCCCCCATGACCCCTGCACTTCCGGCCCTGCGGACGCTGCTTCTGGAAACCGACGGCGCCATCGCGACGGTGACGCTCAACCGCGCCGACGCGCTCAACGCCATCGACGTGGCCATGGCCCGCGACCTGCAGCAGGCGGCCCAATGGCTGGAAGCCCGCGACGACGTCCGCGTGGTGCTGCTGCGCGCCGCGGGCAAGGCGTTCTGCGCCGGCGGCGACATCTCCATGTTCGAAGGCGAGCCCGCGCACGTGCGGGCCACGCTGCTGGACCTGTTCACTCCGCTCAACGATTTCGTCGCCCGCGTCGCGCGCATGGACAAGCTGTGGCTGGCCCAGGTGCATGGCATCGCCGCCGGCGCCGGCCTGTCGCTGGTGCTGGCCTGCGACCTGGCCATCGCCGCGGCCGATGCGCGCTTCCTGACCGCCTACCTGAAACTCGGCGCCACGCCGGACGCCGGCATGACGCATGGCCTGACCCGGGTGCTGGGCGCGCGCCGCGCGCTGGACCTGCTGCTGCGTCCCGACCCCTTCGGCGCGGCCGAGGCGCTGGCCTGGGGCATCGTCACCCGCACCGCGCCCGCCGGGGATCTGGCCGAAGCGGCGCGGGCCTACGCCGGCGCCCTGGCCGCGAACGCCCCGCACGGCATCGCCGGCGCCAAGGCGCTGCTGCGCGCTGCCGAACACGCCCCGCTGGAAACCCAGCTGGCCGAAGAGACCGCGCGGTTCCTGGACTCGGCCGCGCGCGCCGATTTCGCCGAAGGCGTGCAGGCCTTCCGCGAGAAACGGCCGCCGACATTCAGCGGCAGATAAAGCATAAGGAAAACTAGACGACGCGCTTTTCGACCGCCTGCGCCCAGCGCCGCGCCACCGTCGGCGAGGTGGCGCAGGTGGCCGATTCCGTCACCACGCGCACCGCGCGTTCGAGCAGCTGGATGTCGGCCTCGTGCTGGCGCGCCACGTGCGGATCTTCGAAGAAGATCACGCGCTGGCACTGGTGTTCCAGCACCAGCTCGGCGATCTGCGCGTCGCCGCCCAGCGGGCCGCTCAAGTAGCGGTGCACCCAGGGCGTGTCCTTGGGCCAGCCGCGCGACCAGGCCAGCTCGTTGAGGCGCCCGCCCGTGGTGCCCGTGGCCACGCGGCGCGCAAAGCGCGACAGCACGTCGAAGTGCTCGGCCGCGAACGCCACCATTTCGTCCTTCAGGGCGTCGTGGGCGATCAGCGCCAGGGTCTGGCCGGTGAAGTTGAACAGGCGCGAGACCGAAGCGTCCGGCGCCAGCCCGGCGTGCACGCGCTCGACCTCCATCCATTCGATGGCGCCGGCCAGCGTCGAGATGAACGGCCGGCCATGCGTGATGCACTGGCGCTTCAAGGCCAGCGCCTCGGGAAAAATCGAAGACGGGTCGACCGGATCGATCAGGTAGATCGCGCCGTCGAACGGCGCGTCGCCGTCGCGGCCCTCGGTGACCCGGGCCACCAGCTTCATCAGGCCGCCCTCGCGGCCATAGGGATAGCGGATCAGGCCGCTATAGCCCTGCAGCATGCCTTCGCGCACGATGGCGTCGTGCGTGCGGCCCACGGTGTGCAGCTGCACGCCCAGTTCGCGGATGGTGGACGAGCAGGCGCGCAGCCAGCTGAACAGGGCGGCGTCGGGAGTTTCGTGGTGGAGCCGGTTGGCGGCCAGGCCAAAGCGCAATTGGGCAGCGGGCATCGATAGACTCGGGCAAAAGAAACGGCGGAGATACCGATGATACCGTGGCCCGCATTACCTGCCGGCGAAAAAAAAAGCTCCCCAGGGGGGAGCTTGTCCGAAGCCGGCCTTCAGTCGGCTTCGTCGATCCAGGCCATCTGGATGGCCTCCAGGATTTTCTCGCCGCAATGGGCGGGATCGTCGCTGAAACCCGGCAAGGCCAGGACCCATTCGCGCAGCTGCACGAAGCGCAGCGTCTTGGGGTCCACGTCCGGATACGCATCGGCCAGCGCGGCGGCAATCTCGTAGGTGTCGGTCCACTTCATCAATGGCCCTCTTTCGCGTGGTTGATGGTGTACTTGGGAATCTCGACCGTCAGGTCGGCGTCCGCCACCAGCGCCTGGCACGACAGGCGCGAGGTCGGGGTCAGGCCCCAGGCCTTGTCCAGCAGATCCTCTTCGTCGTCGGTGGCGTCCTCGAGCGAAGCATAACCCTGCTTGACCACCACGTGACAGGTGGTGCAGGCGCACGACAGTTCGCAGGCGTGCTCGATGTCGATGTGGTTGTCCAGCAGCACGCGGCAGATCGACACGCCCTTGGGCGCGTCTTCGATCACGGCGCCTTCCGGGCAGTAATCGGGATGAGGCAATACGGTCAGTTTCGGCATAACGTGTTATCAGGCGATCTCATCTAGTTTGCGGCCGGCCAGCGCGGCGCGGATGCTGCGGTCCATGCGGCGCGCCGCGAACTCGTCGGTCGCCGCCGCCAGGGCCTGCACCGCGTCCTTCACGGTATCGGCGTCGGTCGCATCCTGCGCCGCGGTGGCGGCCTGCAGGCACTCGTCCACGCGCTTGCGCTCTTCGGCGTCCAGCAGGTCGCCGTCCACGGCCAGCGCGGCCTGCACGGATTCCACCAGCTGGCGGGCATCGACCTGCTGCTCGCGCAGCATGCGGGCCTGCGCGTCGGAATCGGCCTGCGCCACGCTGTCGGCCAGCATCTGCGCGATTTCCTCGTCCGACAGGCCGTAGGATGGCTTGACCGACACCATGGCCTCGACGCCCTGGCTTTGCTCGCGGGCGGTCACGCTCAGCAGCCCGTCGGCGTCCACCTGGAAGGTCACGCGGATGCGCGCCGCGCCCGCCACCATGGGCGGAATGCCGCGCAGCTCGAAGCGCGCCAGCGAGCGCGAATCGGCGACCAGGTCGCGCTCGCCCTGCACCACGTGGATGCTCATGGCGGTCTGGCCGTCCTTGAAGGTGGTGAATTCCTGGGCGCGCGCCACCGGAATGGTGCTGTTGCGCGGAATCACGCGCTCCACCAGGCCACCCATGGTTTCCAGTCCCAGCGACAGCGGGATCACGTCCAGCAGCAGCCAGTCCTCGCCCGGAGCGCGGTTGCCGGCCAGCAGGTTGGCCTGCAGCGCCGCGCCCAGCGCCACCACCTGGTCGGGGTCCAGGTCGGTCAGGGGCGTGGTGCCGAACAGCTGCCCCACCGCCGCGCGCACCACCGGCATGCGGGTCGCGCCGCCCACCATCACCACGCCGCGCACGTCGGCCGGCGCGAGCGCGGCGTCGCGCAGCGCGCGCCGGGCGCAGTCCAGGGTGCGTTCGATCAGGGGCCGGGCCAGGGTTTCGAATTCGGCGCGGGTCAGCGCCGCGTCCAGCTTGCGGCCGTCCGACAGCGCCAGTTGCACACGGGCCTCGTCGGCATCGGACAGCGCTTCGCGCGCCGCGCGCGCGGCCATCAGCAGGCCGCGCCGGTCCGACGGCGTCAGCTCGCCGCCGGCGGCCAGTCCGGCCAGGGCGCGGTCGGCGATCAGGGAGTCGAAATCGTCGCCGCCCAACGCTGTGTCGCCGCCCGTGGCGATCACTTCGAACACGCCCTGGGTCAGGCGCAGGATGGAAATGTCGAAGGTGCCGCCGCCCAGGTCGTACACCGCGTACACGCCCTCAGCCGCATGATCCAGGCCGTAGGCGATGGCCGCCGCGGTCGGCTCGTTGAGCAGGCGCAGCACGTTCAGCCCGGCCAGGCGGGCCGCGTCGCGGGTGGCCTGGCGCTGGGCGTCGTCGAAATACGCGGGCACCGTGATGACGGCGCCCACCAGGTCGTCGCCCAGCACGTCTTCGGCGCGCTGGCGCAACACCGCCAGGATCTGCGCCGACACCTCGACCGGGCTCAGGTCGCCCTGCACCGTGCGGATGCGCACCATGCCGGGCGCGTCCACGAATTCGTAGGGCGCGCGCATGGCCTGGGCCTCCGCCAGCGAGCGGCCCATGAAGCGCTTGACCGACACCACGGTGTTGTGGGGGTCCTGCGCCTGCTGGGCCAGCGGCTCGCGACCCGTGGTGACCTTGCCGTCGGGGAAATAGCGCACGGCCGACGGCAGCAGGGCCTGGCCCTGCGCATCCGTCAGCACTTCGGCGACGCTGCTGCGCACCGCCGCGACGAGGGAATTGGTCGTGCCCAGGTCGATCCCGACCGCCAGCTTGCGCTGGTGCGGCGCGGGCGATTCACCGGGTTCGGATATCTGCAATAAGGCCATGTGATTCGGTTCTTCTGATCTGTGGGCGGCGGCGCGGCCGCGCGCCTTGGGCTATCCGGCGGGCTGGGCTTCTGCCAGTTCCTGCGCCAGCTTCTCCACGAACATCCATTCCCGCACCTTGGCGCCGGCCGCAGCGTAGTCGCGCTCCTGGTCCAGCAGGCGGGCGAGCGTGGCGTGCATGGAAGCGCGCGCCTGCTCCAGCTCGGCCTGCAAGGCGGCCAGGGCGGCGGCGTCGCCGCGCGCATCGTCCAGCATCTCGCGCCAGGTCATCTGCTGCATCAGGAAGGCGCCGTCCATGGAGGTGTTGCTTTCGGTCTGCAGGTCCACGCCGGCCTGTTCGCACAGGTAGCGGGCCCGCAGCAGCGGGTCGCGCAGCTGGCGGTAGGCCTCGTTGGCGCGCGCCGCCCATTGCATGGCGACGCGGCGTTCGGCCGGACTGGCGGTGGCGTAACGGTCGGGATGCACCTGGGCGGCGACGGCGCGCCACGCGCTTTCCAGCGCCCGGGCGTCGAGGTCGAAGCGTGCCGGCAAGCCGAACAGGCTGAAGTGGTCGTCTCCAGCCAAGACTACACCGTGAACGACTCGCCGCAGCCGCAGGTCGCCTTCTCGTTGGGGTTGCGGAACTTGAAGCCTTCGTTCAGGCCTTCGCGGGCGTAGTCGAGCTCGGTGCCGTCGAGGTAGGACAGGCTCTTGGGATCGACGAAAACCTTCACGCCGAAGCTCTCGAACACCTGGTCCTCGGGCGCCGCGTCGTCCACGTACTCGAGCTTGTAGGCCATGCCGGAGCAGCCCGTGGTCCTAACGCCGAGCCGCAAGCCGATACCCTTTCCGCGCTTCTGCAGGTAGCGGCCGATATGGGTGGCGGCCTGTTGGGTCAGGGTAACGGACATGTTCAGCTCGCCACGGTTTCGGCCGCGACCGAATGCTTTTCTTTGTAGTTCTGCACCGCCGCCTTGATCGCGTCTTCGGCCAGGATGGAACAGTGCACCTTCACCGGCGGCAGGGCCAGCTCTTCGGCGATCTGCGTGTTGCGGATCTTCATGGCCTCGTCGAGCGTCTTGCCCTTGACCCATTCCGTCACCAGCGAGCTGGAGGCGATGGCCGAGCCGCAGCCGTAGGTCTTGAAGCGCGCGTCTTCGATCACGCCGGCTTCGTTGACCTTGATCTGCAGCTTCATGACGTCGCCACAGGCCGGCGCGCCGACCATGCCGGTGCCCACCGATTCGTCCGACTTGTCGAACGAGCCGACGTTGCGGGGGTTTTCGTAGTGATCCAGAACTTTGGTGCTGTAAGACATGCTATTTCTCCACGGATTTCTTGGCGCGGGCGCTTAGTGCGCGGCCCACTGCACGGTGTTCAAGTCGATGCCTTCCTTGGCCATTTCCCACAGCGGCGACATATCGCGCAGCTTGCCGACGCGGCTCTTGATGAGCTCGACGGCGAAGTCGACTTCCTGCTCGGTGGTGAAGCGGCCCAGCGTGAAACGGATCGAGCTGTGCGCCAGTTCGTCGTTGCGGCCCAGGGCGCGCAGCACGTAGGACGGTTCCAGGCTGGCCGAGGTGCAGGCCGAGCCGCTGGAGACGGCCAGTTCCTTGATCGCCATGATCAGGGACTCGCCTTCGACATAGTTGAAGCTGACGTTCAGGTTATGCGGCACGCGCTGGTCCATGTCGCCGTTCAGGTAGACCTCTTCGATCTGCGACAGGCCTTTCCAGAGACGGTCGCGCAACATGCGGATGCGCTCGTTCTCGGTGCCCATTTCCTCGCGGGCCAGGCGGAAGGCCTCGCCCATGCCGACGATCTGGTGGGTGGCCAGCGTGCCCGAGCGGAAACCGCGCTCATGGCCGCCGCCGTGCATCTGCGCTTCGATGCGGATGCGCGGCTTGCGGCGCACGTACAGGGCGCCGATGCCCTTGGGGCCATAGGTCTTGTGGGCCGAGAACGACATCAGGTCGACCTTGAGCTTCTGCAGGTCGATTTCCACCTTGCCGGTGGCCTGCGCGGCGTCGACGTGGAAGATGATGCCCTTCTCGCGGCAGATTTCGCCCAGGGTTTCCACGTCCTGGATCACGCCGATTTCGTTGTTCACCATCATCACGGACACCAGCACGGTGTCGGGGCGCAGCGCGGCCTTGAAGGTGTCCAGGTCGATCAGGCCGTTGTCCTTGACGTCCAGGTAGGTGACTTCGAAGCCCTGGCGCTCCAGCTCGCGACAGGTGTCGAGCACGGCCTTGTGCTCGGTCTTGACGGTGATGATGTGCTTGCCGCGCTCGGAGTAGAAGTTCGCGGCGCCCTTGATGGCCAGGTTGTCGGATTCCGTGGCGCCGGAGGTCCAGACGATTTCGCGCGGGTCGGCGTTGACCAGCTTGGCGACTTCTTCGCGGGCGCGCTCGACGGCCTCTTCCGACTCCCAGCCGAACGCGTGGCTGCGCGAAGCCGGGTTGCCGAAGTTGTCGTACAGCCAGGGCACCATCTTTTCAACGACGCGGGGATCGACGGGCGTCGTGGCGGAATAGTCCAGATAGATCGGGCGGGTGGTCATTTCTACAACTCCTACTACTTATACGGTGGCATTGGCGGCGACGGTCGCGGTCGGGGCATTGGCGGCGTTGGCGCCCCCCACCCGGTTGACGCGGACTGCGCAGGCCTGTGCCTGATTGTTGGCTTCCTGCAGCTGGCGCACGCGCTGCTGATCGACCAGATCCTGCAGCGACACCGAGTCCAGGTAATCGACCATCTTGCGGTTGAGCGTGGCCCAGAGTTCGTGCGTCATGCACTTGCCCGGCTTGCCGTCGTTGCCGCTGGTACAGTCGCGCTTGCCGCCGCAGCTGGTGGCGTCCAGCGGCTCGTCGACGGCGAAGATGATGTCGGCGACGGTCACGTTGCGCGCCAGGCGGGCCAGCGAATAGCCGCCGCCCGGGCCGCGCACGCTGTCCACGAGTTCGTGGCGGCGCAGCTTGCCGAACAGCTGTTCCAGGTAGGACAACGAGATATTCTGACGCTGGCTGATGGCCGCAAGCGTGACCGGACCGCTATGCTGCCGCATAGCCAGGTCGATCATGGCAGTCACGGCGAAACGCCCTTTGGTAGTTAGCCGCATGGTAGGTTCCCAGTGATTCGGCAACGGCCGCCGGCGAATCCAGCGGCCAATACCCGAGTAATTGGCTCAAGTATAGCCTAATCCCGACTAATTTGGTATGGCACCGGCCTAGAAAAAACCGCGCATATGCGCGGTTTTTCATTGCCAGGCACTTCCGGGAACCGCACACAGGCGGTTCCGAGTACGGAATCAGGCTGCCTGGTACTGGGTTGCGCGCTTGCGCACCAGTTCGAGCACACCCTGACAGGCGTCTTCGAGATAGTCCAGAACCTTGCCGAAACCGTCGGCGCCGCCATAGTAGGGATCGGGCACGGTGGCCTCTTCGAACTCGTTGGCAAAGCGCATCAGCAGCATCAGCTTGTGCTGGTAGGCCTTGGGGCACTGCTGCTGCATGGCCGAGAGGTTGTCCCAGTCCATGGCGAGGATCAGGTCGAAATCGCGGAAATCTTCCGCGGTGACCTGACGCGCTTCGCAGTGCGTGATCTCGTAGCCGCGCTTGCGCGCTGCGGCCTGCGCCCGGGCATCAGGCGCCTCGCCGATGTGAAACGCGTGCGTGCCCGCGGAGTCGATGCGAACCACATCGCTCAAACCCGCGTCATTCACCAAATGGCGAAACACGCCCTCTGCGCTCGGCGAGCGACAGATATTGCCCATGCAAACGAAAAGTACCTTGGTCATCATGGGTGTAAGTGTGCGGGAAAACCCGAGATAAGGCAAGTTTTTTTTGCGTTTGCGTAAATGGCTCAGGGCAAATATGTCCCCATCACTTTTTCATATGATTCAATGGCTTACATCAACAATCAAAAGCAACGCTTGAACTCCGGGGCGGGATAATCGACGGCGCCGCAGGCGGGCGATTGCAACGCAACAGATCGGCGGCCGATTCAGCAAGGTGTCAGCAAAAAGACACAACAAGATACGTCAGACGGCGCCGTCCAGCAGCACCCGCTGTTTCAGCGCGGTCAGGGCGTCGCGCGCCGCCGCGGCCTGCTCGAATTCCAGGTTGCGGGCGTGGTCCATCATCAGCTTTTCCAGGCGCTTGATTTCACGCGCCATGGCCTTTTCGTCCTTCATGAATTCGGCCGGCACCGCCGCTTCCAGCGCGTCGTGCTGGGTCGGCGCGACGATGCCGTCGATGAGCTCGCGCACCGCCTTCTGCACGCCGCGCGCCGTGATGCCGTGGTCCTCGTTGAACTGCAGCTGCTTGTTGCGGCGGCGGCCGGTTTCCTCGATGGCGCGCTGCATCGAATCGGTGATGCGGTCGGCATAGAGGATGGCGTGGCCGTTCAGGTTGCGCGCGGCCCGCCCGATGGTCTGGATCAGGCTGCGCTCGGAACGCAGGAAACCCTCTTTGTCGGCGTCCAAGATGGCGACCAGCGACACTTCGGGAATGTCCAGGCCTTCGCGCAGCAGGTTGATCCCCACCAGCACGTCGAAGGTACCCAGGCGCAGGTCGCGGATGATCTCCACCCGCTCGACCGTGTCGATGTCGGAGTGCAGGTAGCGCACCCGCACGCCGTGCTCGCTCAGGAAGTCCGTCAGGTCCTCGGCCATGCGCTTGGTCAGGGTGGTGACCAGCACCCGTTCGCTGCGCGCCACGCGTTCCTTGATCCGGCCCAGCAGGTCGTCGACCTGGGTGCGCGCCGGAAGCACCTCGACCAGCGGATCGACCAGGCCGGTGGGACGCACCACCTGCTCGACGACGTTGTCGGCGTGCTCTTTCTCGTAGGCGGCCGGCGTGGCCGAGACGAATACGCACTGGCGCATGCGGGCCTCGAACTCCTCCAGCCGCAGCGGCCGGTTGTCCAGCGCCGAGGGCAGCCGGAACCCGTACTGCACCAGCGTCTCCTTGCGCGAGCGGTCGCCGCGGTACATGCCGCCCAGCTGGCCGATGGTGACGTGGCTTTCGTCGATGAACATGAGCGCGTCGGCCGGCAGGTAGTCGATCAGGGTGGGCGGCGGCTCGCCCGGGGCGGCGCCCGACAGGTGGCGCGAGTAGTTCTCGATGCCCTTGCAGAAGCCCAGCTCCTGCAGCATCTCCAGGTCGAAGCGGGTGCGCTGCTCCAGGCGCTGGGCCTCGACCAGGTGGCCGTCGTCGGTGAAGCGCCTGACGCGTTCGCGCAGCTCTTCCTTGATGGTCTCGATGGCGCGCAGCACGGTGTCGCGCGGCGTTACGTAGTGCGAGCCGGGATAGACGGTGAAGCGCGGCAGCTTCTGGCGGATGCGGCCGGTCAGGGGGTCGAAGAGCTCCAGGCTTTCGACCTCGTCGTCGAACAGCGTCAGGCGCAGCGCCAGCTCGGGGCTTTCGGCCGGAAAGATGTCGATGGTCTCGCCGCGCACGCGGAAGGTGCCGCGCGTGAAATCGGCGTCGTTGCGGGTGTACTGCATGGCGACCAGGCGCGCCAGGATCTCGCGCCGCGAGATCTGGTCGCCGGCGCGCAGGATCAGCACCATCGCGTGGTAGTCGCCGGGATTGCCGATACCGTAGATACACGACACCGTGCCCACGATGATGGTGTCGCGGCGCTCCAGCAGGCTCTTGGTGGCCGACAGCCGCATCTGCTCGATGTGCTCGTTGATGGAGGAGTCTTTCTCGATGAACAGGTCGCGCGTCGGCACGTAGGCCTCGGGCTGGTAGTAGTCGTAGTACGAGACGAAGTACTCGACCGCGTTCTTCGGGAAGAACTCGCGCATCTCGGCGTAGAGCTGCGCGGCCAGCGTCTTGTTGGGGGCCAGCACCAGCGCGGGCCGGCCCAGGCGCGCGATGACGTTGGCCATGGTGTAGGTCTTGCCCGAACCGGTCACGCCCAGGAGCGTCTGGAACATCAGGCCGTCTTCGACGCCCTGGACCAGGCCGTCGATGGCGGCGGGCTGGTCGCCGGCCGGCGGATATGGCTGGTACAGGTGAAACGGGCTGCCCGGAAAGTCGATGAAGCCGCCGCCGGCAACGGCTGGCACGCCATCGTCCCCGGCGACGACGGCTTCCACGCTCGGGTCTATTGTGGGCTTAGGCATGCTAGACTCTTCCAGGGTAAACCCCCCATTATCCACAGCACCCCGGACTGCGTCCACCCACCTCATCAGACTCCCATGAGCACCCTTTTCGATTCCGTCGAACTCGCGCCGCGCGACCCCATTCTTGGCCTGAACGAACAATACAACGCCGACACGCGTCCCGGTAAAGTCAATCTGGGCGTGGGCGTGTACTACGACGACGAGGGCCGCATCCCCCTGCTGGGCGCGGTGCGCAAGGCTGAAACCGCCCGCATCGAGGCCGCCGCGGCCCGCGGCTACCTACCGATCGAAGGTATCGCCGGTTACAACGCCGGCGCGCAGGCCCTGCTGCTGGGCAAGGATTCCGCGCTGGCCGCCGCCGGCCGCGTGCTGACCACCCAGGCCCTGGGCGGCACGGGCGCGCTGAAGATCGGCGCCGACTTCCTGCGCCAGCTGCTGCCCTCCTCCAAGGTCCTGATCAGCAACCCGAGCTGGGAAAACCACCGCGCGCTGTTCGAGCGCGCCGGTTTCGAAGTCGGCACCTACGCCTACTACGACGCCGCCACCCGCGGCCTGGACTTCGACGCCATGCTGGCCGACCTGAAGGCCGCTCCGGCCAAGACCGTGGTCGTGCTGCACGCCTGCTGCCACAACCCCACCGGCGTGGACCCCACCATGGACCAGTGGAAGCAGATCGCCGCCGTGGTCAAAGAAAACAATCTGGTGCCGTTCCTGGACATCGCCTACCAGGGCTTCGGCGACGGCCTGACGGAAGACGCCGCGGTCGTGCGCATGTTCGCCGACCTGGACCTGACCATGTTCATCAGCTCCTCGTTCTCGAAGTCGTTCTCGCTGTACGGCGAGCGCGTCGGCGCGCTGACGGTCGTGGCCGGCAGCAAGGACGAAGCCGCCCGCGTGCTGAGCCAGCTCAAGCGCGTGATCCGCACCAACTACTCCAACCCGCCCACCCACGGCGGCACGGTGGTGTCCACGGTGCTGAACACGCCCGAACTGTTCGCCATGTGGGAACAGGAACTGGCCGGCATGCGCGACCGCATCCGCCTGATGCGCAAGCAGCTGGTCGAGAAGATCCAGGAACACGGCGGCAAGCAGGACTTTAGCTTCGTGCTGCGCCAGCGCGGCATGTTCTCGTACTCGGGCCTGACCGCCGCCCAGGTGGACCGCCTGCGCGAAGAGCATGGCGTCTACGCCGTGTCCAGCGGCCGCATCTGCGTGGCCGCGCTCAACAGCGGCAACATCGACAAGGTCGCCAAGAGCATCGCCGCGGTGCTGTAAACGGCCCGCCATCCGGCCTCAAACGGGACCCGCGGGTCCCGTTTTTTATGGGCGCCCGCCCACGGCTTGCTTTTTTGCGCTGCGTCCCCCAGAATGGCCGCTGTATATATGTACAGTCCGCCAGCAACGGATCATCGCCATGGCCAGCAAACTCACCGATCGCCAACAGCAAATCCTGGATCTCATCAGGCAAACCGTCGCGCGCACGGGTTTTCCGCCCACACGCGCCGAGATCGCGCAGGCCCTGGGTTTCCGCTCGCCCAACGCAGCCGAAGACCACCTCAAGGCGCTGGCGCGCAAGGGGGCCATCGAGCTCACCGCGGGCGCCTCGCGCGGCATCCGCCTGAAGGACGCCGCCGGCGCGCCCGCGCAGGCATCCCTGCCCATGCCCGCCCTGGCGCAGCTCTTGCTGCCGCTGGTGGGCCGCGTGGCCGCCGGCAGCCCCATCCTGGCGGCCGAACACGTCGAACGCGAGGTCGGCGTGGACCCCAACCTGTTCGCCCAGGCGCCCGACTACCTGCTGAAGGTGCGCGGCATGAGCATGCGCGACGCCGGCATCCTCGAAGGCGACCTGCTCGCCGTCAAAAAAGCGTCCGAGGCCCGCAACGGCCAGATCGTGGTGGCCCGCCTCGGCGACGACGTCACGGTCAAGCGCCTGCAGCGCCAGAACGGCCATATCGAGCTCCTGCCCGAAAATCCGGACTTCCAGACCATCGTGGTCGGGGCCGACCAGGATTTCGCGCTGGAAGGCATCGCGGTGGGGCTGATTCGTACGCACGCGCTGCATTGATCCTGCGCGCAGGCATAAAGAAACCCAAGCGGATCAAGTAAAAACCCCCGAAGGTTGGATCAATGTCCAACTTTCGGGGGTCAGTTCACTAGGGCGGGTTTCCTTTTGGGCGGCCGAACCGGTCAGTGCTTGAGCACCGGATCGGTCGAGCCTTCGGCGGGCTTGGCCACCAGGGGCTCCTTGACCGCTTCTTCCTCGGCCAGGGGCTCGGGCAGGCGTTCCAGCGCCAGCTCCAGCACCTTGTCGATCCAGCGCACCGGCACGATCTCGAGGTGGTTCTTGACGTTGTCCGGAATCTCCGCCAGGTCCTTGACGTTTTCTTCCGGGATCAGAACCATCTTGATCCCGCCGCGGTGGGCGGCCAGCAGCTTTTCCTTCAGGCCGCCGATGGGCAGCACTTCGCCGCGCAGCGTGATCTCGCCGGTCATGGCGACGTCGGCGCGCACCGGGATGCGCGACAGGGCCGACACCATGGCCGTGGTGATCGCGATACCGGCGGACGGGCCGTCCTTGGGCGTCGCGCCTTCCGGCACGTGCACGTGCATGTCGTGCTTCTCGAACACGCTGTCGGCAAAGCCCAGGCGGCGGGCGCGCGAGCGCACCACCGTGCGGGCCGCCTCGACCGATTCCTTCATCACGTCGCCCAGCGAACCGGTGCGTTGGATGACGCCCTTGCCGGGCATGTCGGCGACTTCGATCGTCAGCAGGTCGCCGCCGACTTCGGTCCACGCCAGGCCGGTGACCTGGCCGATCTGGTTTTCCTTCTCGGCCATGCCGAAGGCGTAGCGGCGCACGCCCAGGTATTCGTTCAGGTTCTCACCCGTCACGTTGACCGGCTTGACCTCGGGCGTCTTGCCCTCGGCCTTGGCGCGGTCGGCCTGGGTCAGCAGCTGCTTGATGACCTTGCGGCAGATCTTGCCCACTTCGCGTTCGAGCGCACGCACGCCGGCTTCGCGGGTGTAGTAGCGCACGATGTCGCGCAGCGCGCTGTCGTCGACGGTCAGCTCGCTATCCTTGACGCCGTTGTTCTTCATCAGCTTGGGCAGCAGATGGTCGCGGGCGATGTGGATCTTTTCTTCCTCGGTGTAGCCCGACAGGCGGATCACTTCCATCCGGTCCAGCAGGGCCGGCGGAATGTTCAGCGTGTTGCTGGTGGCCACGAACATGACGTCGGACAGGTCGAAGTCGACTTCGATGTAGTGGTCCTGGAACGTGTGGTTCTGTTCCGGGTCCAGCACTTCGAGCAGGGCCGACGAGGGGTCGCCGCGGAAATCCATGCCCAGCTTGTCGATTTCATCGAGCAGGAACAGCGGATTGCGCACGCCCACCTTGGACATGTTCTGGACGATCTTGCCCGGCATGGAGCCGATGTACGTGCGGCGGTGGCCGCGGATCTCGGCTTCGTCGCGCACGCCGCCCAGCGCCATGCGCACGAACTTGCGGTTCGTGGCCTTGGCGATGGACTGCCCCAGCGAGGTCTTGCCCACGCCCGGAGGGCCGACCAGACACAGGATCGGCGCCTTCACCTTGTCCACGCGCTGCTGCACGGCAAGGTATTCCAGGATGCGTTCCTTGACCTTCTCCAGGCCATAGTGGTCGTTGTCCAGCACCGCCTCGGCGTTGCTGATGGAATTGTTGATCTTGCTCTTTTTCTTCCAGGGAAGATTGATGAGCGTATCGATGTAGTTGCGCACCACGGTGGCTTCGGCCGACATGGGCGACATGAGCTTGAGCTTCTTGAGCTCGGCATCGGCCTTCTTGCGCGCCTCTTTGGGCATGTGCGCGGCGATGATCTTCTTTTCGAGCTCTTCGATGTCCGCGCCCTCTTCGCCCTCGCCCAACTCCTTCTGAATGGCCTTGACCTGCTCATTCAGGTAGTAGTCGCGCTGGCTCTTTTCCATCTGCTTCTTCACGCGGCCGCGAATCCGCTTCTCGACCTGGAGGATGTCGATTTCGGTTTCGAGCTGCGTGAGCAGGCCTTCGAGGCGCTCGGAGGTGCCGACGATCTCGAGCATTTTCTGCTTCTGCTCGAGTTTCAGCGGAAGATGCGCGGCGATCGTGTCGGCCAGGCGCCCGGCATCGTCGATGCCGGCCAGCGAGGTCAGGATCTCCGGGGGGATCTTCTTGTTCAGTTTTACGTACTGCTCGAACTGGGCGACGATCGCGCGGCGCAGGGCCTCGGTTTCGGAGCCCTGCATGGCGTCGGGTTCGATCGGCGACACCTGGCAGGTGAAGTGCGAATCGGCGTCTTCGATGCTGTTGATGCGGGCGCGCTGGGTGCCCTCGACCAGCACCTTGACGGTGCCGTCGGGCAGCTTGAGCATTTGCAGGATGCCGGCGACGCAGCCGATCTCGTAGACGTCTTCGGGCGTGGGATCATCCTTGCCGGCGGATTTCTGGGCCACCAGCATGATGCTTTTGCCCGCTTCCATCGCAACCTCGAGCGCGCGGATCGAGCGCGGACGGCCGACGAACAGCGGGATGACCATGTGCGGGAACACCACCACGTCGCGCAGTGGGAGCAGGGGCAGGTCGATCGGGTCGGAAGGCAGGGTCTGGCTGGCAGACATAGGAGGTTCCTCGGTATGACTCGGCGTATCGGGGACGGTTGGCCCGATTTTCGGACCAAGCACGTCAGTTACGTCTGTTATGGGAACAATAGCCGAAAATTCAAGATCTCGGCGCCTCGATAGCCCAAAGGTTAAAAAAACCCCGCGGGGGCACCTTCAGTATGCAGGGGACAGGGCCGGGAGAAAAGCGGATTTCCCCCGACGGTACGCCTGGAGACAAAAAAACCCGTTACGAGAACGGGCTTTTTTGAAATATCAGGCCGCGGCGTCCCTGACTTCTCCCCGCTCCGGCTTGTCCGTCGCGGCGGCTTCGTCGGCGTAGATCAGCAAGGGCTTGCCGTCTCCGTCGATGGCGCCTTCGTCCAGCACCACGCGCTTGACGTTGCCCTGGGAAGGCAGGTCGTACATGGTGTCGAGCAGGGCCTGCTCGATGATGGAGCGCAGGCCGCGAGCGCCGGTCTTGCGGCGCAGCGCCTTGCGGGCGATCGCCTTGAGGGCGGCGGGCCGCACGTCGAGCTCGGCGCCTTCCATGGCGAACAGCTTCTGGAACTGCTTGAGCAGGGCGTTCTTGGGCTCGGTGAGGATCTGCACCAGCGCGGCCTCGTCCAGCTCGTCCAGCGTGGCGACCACCGGCAGGCGGCCGACCAGCTCGGGGATGAGGCCGAACTTGATCAGGTCTTCCGGCTCGACTTCGGAGAACAGCTCGCCCACGCCGCGTTCGGACTTGGCGCGCACCGAGGCCGAGAAGCCGATGCCCGATTTCTCGGTACGGTCGCGGATGACCTTTTCCAGCCCGTCGAAGGCGCCGCCGACGATGAACAGGATGTTGGTCGTGTCGACCTGGACGAAGTCCTGGTTGGGGTGCTTGCGCCCGCCCTGCGGCGGCACCGAGGCGACCGTGCCTTCGATCAGCTTGAGCAGGGCCTGCTGCACGCCCTCGCCCGACACGTCGCGGGTGATGGACGGGTTGTCCGACTTGCGCGAGATCTTGTCGATTTCATCGATGTAGATGATGGCGCGCTGCGCCTTTTCCACTTCGTAGTTGCAGTTCTGCAGCAACTTCTGAATGATGTTCTCGACGTCTTCGCCCACGTAACCGGCTTCGGTCAGCGTGGTGGCGTCGGCCATGACGAAGGGCACGTTCAGCATGCGCGCCAGCGTCTGGGCCAGCAGCGTCTTGCCCGACCCGGTGGGGCCGATCAGCATGATGTTGCTCTTGGAGAGCTCGACCTCGTCGCCCTTGATCTCGCCGTGGCGGATGCGCTTGTAGTGGTTGTAGACCGCCACCGCCAGCATGCGCTTGGGCGAATTCTGCCCGATCACGTACTGGTCGAGGAAGGTCTTGATTTCAGCCGGAGTGGGCAGCTCGGAACGAATCGCCGCGCGCGCGGTGGCCTGCGCCTCTTCGCGGATGATGTCGTTGCACAGATCTATGCATTCATCGCAGATGAATACCGACGGACCCGCGATCAGCTTGCGGACTTCATGCTGGCTTTTATTGCAAAACGAGCAATGCAGCACTTTTGCGTCTGCCGATCCCTTTTTTTCAGGCATATTTCTTTCGTATCTCAGGTAAAGATGCGCCAGCCCAGCGAAGGTCTGGCGCATGCGCTTACTCAAATATGGTGGCAGCGGGTTCGAATATCAACCGGGAAGTCAGCCTTCCGTGCGGGAGCTCATTACCTTGTCCACCAGTCCATACGATACCGCATCTTCGGCCGACATGAAGTTGTCACGCTCCGTGTCTATGCCGATGCGCTCCATCGTCTGGCCGGTATTGTCGGCCAGGATGCGGTTCAGGCGCTCGCGCAGGTCCAGGATTTCGCGGGCCTGGATCTGGATGTCCGAGGCCTGCCCCTGGGCGCCGCCCGAGGGCTGGTGGATCATGATGCGGGAGTTGGGCAGCGTGAAACGCTTGCCCTTCTTGCCCGCCGCCAGCAGGAACGCGCCCATGCTGGCCGCCAGACCGGTGCACAGCGTGGACACGTCCGGCTTGACGAACTGCATCGTGTCGTAGATGGCCATGCCCGCGTACACCGACCCGCCGGGCGAGTTGATGTACAGGGAAATGTCCTTGTCAGGATTCTCCGATTCCAGGAACAGCAACTGCGCGACGACCAGGTTGGCCGTGGCGTCGTTGACCGGTCCCACCAGGAAAATGAGCCGCTCGCGGAGCAGACGCGAATAGATGTCGTAGGCGCGCTCGCCGCGCCCCGACTGCTCGATCACCATGGGAATGTAGCCCAGGCCGGTAGGGGTCACCGACGACCCGCCGTTCATTGCCGCATAGAAATCGGTGAATCTCTGCATAGTGTTACGCCATCCCCATCAACTGATCGAAAGGCACCTTCTCTTCGGTGACCTTGGCCTTTTCCAGCACGTGCGCGACGACATTGTCTTCCAGCACGATCGCCTCGATTTCAGCACGACGCTGGCGGTCGGCCAGGTAATAGCTGACAACCTGGGCGGGTTGTTCGTAGTTCTGGGCGAACTCTTCGATGCGCGCGCGCACCTGCTCGGGCTTGGCCTGCAGCTGGGCTTGCTTGACCAGTTCCGAGACCAGCAGGCCCAGGCGGACGCGACGCTCGGATTCGGTCGTGAAGGCTTCGGCCGGGATCGGCACGGACTCGGCGTTGGGGATGCCGCGCTGCTTCAGTTCTTCGCGGGCGGCGGCCACGCGGCCTTGCACGTCGTTGTCGACCAGGGCCTTCGGCACGTCGAACTTGCCGGCTTCGACCAGGGCGTCCATCACGCTGGACTTGGTGCGGCCTTGCGAGCGCACCTTGACTTCGCGTTCGATGTTGCTGCGGATGTCGGCCTTGAGCTTTTCCAGGTCGCCTTCGGGCTGGCCGAGGGACTTGGCGAATTCGCCGTTGAGTTCGGGCAGCACGCCTTCGGCCACTTCCTTCACGGTGATCGTGAATTCGGCGGTCTTGCCGGCGACTTCCTTGCCCTGGTAGTCATCGGGGAACTTGAGCGGGAAGACCTTGGTGTCACCGGCCTTCAGGCCGCGCGCGGCTTCTTCGAACTCGGGCAGCATGCGGCCCTGGCCCAGCACGAAGGGGAAGTCTTCGGCCTTGCCGCCTTCGAACGGCACGCCGTCGATGGTGCCGGCGAAGTCCAGCGTGATGCGGTCGCCGTCGGCGGCGGCACGGCCTTCGCGGGCTTCGAACGTGGCGCGCTGCTTGCGCAGGACGTCCAGGGTCTTTTCGACTTCGGCGTCGGTGACGGCGGTTTCGTAACGGGTGACGGCCAGCGCCGACAGGTCGGGCACGGCGACTTCGGGGTAGACCTCGAACGTGGCGGTGAACGCCAGCGTGTCGTCGGCGACGCCTTCGGTCTTGGGTTCGAGGTTCGGGGCGCCGGCGACGCGCAGTTTGGCGCCGTCCACGGCCTGCTCGAAGGCACGGCCGACTTGGCTATTGATCACGTCGTAGCGGATGCCGGGGCCATGGCTGCGCTCGAGCATGGCGAGCGGGGCCTTGCCCGGACGGAAGCCGGGGACCTTGGCGGTCCGGGCCACGCGCTTCAATTGCGCCTGGACTTCCTTTTCGACGTCGGCCACCGAGACGGCCAGATCAACACGGCGCTCCAGGCCGGAGAGGGTTTCAACCACAGGCTGCATTAAAAGACCTATATTCCGAGAGATAAGAGATAACGGGCGGATAAACACGCCATTTTACCGGAAAGTTCCGGACCGCTGACGCAAAGAGGCGCGAGCACCCGGATAAGTCCGGATACTCGCGCCCCGTTTTCCACTCCGCATGGGGCGGAAAAGCGCCTGCCGGCGCCTTACTTGGCCTTGGCGATGCGCTCTTCGATGTGCTGCGCGCGCTTGGCCGAGGATGGATGCGAGCTCATCATATCGCTCTTGCCGCCGTCCAGTTCGGCCAGCTTCTGGAACGCGGTCACCAGGCCGCGGGTGTTCTGCTTCTTGGACTGCAGCAGGTCGAACGAGTAGTCGTCGGCGGCGCTTTCCTGCGATTGCGAGAACTGCGCGTTGATGAACTTCTCGGTCAGGTCGCCCAGCTGCGACGAGCTGAGGGCGGCGACCGTCGCGCCGCCCGCCGCGCCGGCGGCGTCGCGCGCGGCCGAAACCGTGTAGGCGGTCTGCATGGCCTTCTTGCTGTGGCCCAGCGCCACGTGGCCGATTTCGTGGCCGACCACGCCCATCACTTCGTCGTCGGTCATCATGTCCATCAGGCCGCTGTAGACGCGGATGCAGCCGTTGGCCATGGCCCAGGCGTTCACGTCCTTGGTGATGTAGACCTTGTAGCTGGCCTTCTGGCCGTTGACCGTGCCGCCCAGCGCCTTGGCGATCTTCTGCAGGCGGGCGTCGTACTTGCTGCCGGGCGCGGCGATCTTCTCCTGCGAATCGCTCTGGGCGCACGACTTGTCCGAAAGCGTCTTGATTTCGGCGTCGCTCAACGTGGCGGCCTGCACGACCTTGCTGCCGGCGCCGACCAGTCCGCCGATGTCCAGCGCATGCGAGGCGGAATAAGGGGCAAGCGCGACGGCCAACGCGGCCACGGTGTAGCGGATCTTCATGGGAACAAACTCCTCTTGAGTGGCTCTATGCCAACGAGGCGGCAATTCTATATATGGCCAATGTGCTCCGAACGTTTCGGCACACAGTTTCGCAAATGCCAGTTTTTCTTACATAAAACCCCGGCAGACGGCGGGCAATCGTGCTATCGGCCGTGGCCCGCCGTCATGAAAACGGATGCACGCCGCCACATGCCGTTGATAGAATTGCGCCCGCTTTTTTCGCACACATCTACGGCTCGCACCCAACATGATTCATAACTCCCCTCCCCGCCTGGGCCTGCTGCCCGGCCTGATCTTCAGTTCCCGCTGGCTGCAGCTGCCGCTGTACCTGGGCCTGATCGTGGCGCAAGGCGTCTACGTCATGCTGTTTCTGAAGGAGCTGTGGCACCTGCTCACGCACGCCACCAGCTTCGGCGAGATGGAGATCATGCTGCTGGTGCTGGGCCTGATCGACGTGGTCATGATCTCGAACCTGCTGGTGATGGTGATCGTCGGCGGCTACGAGACCTTCGTCTCGCGGCTGCGCCTGCAAGGCCATCCCGACCAGCCGGAGTGGCTCAGCCATGTCAACGCCAGCGTGCTCAAGGTCAAGCTGGCCATGGCCATCATCGGCATCTCGTCGATCCACCTGCTGCGCACCTTCATCGAGGCCGGTACGCTGGGCACGGCCAACGCGCGCTTCACCGAAGCCGGCGTCATGTGGCAGACCATCATCCATGCCCTGTTCATCTTCTCGGCGCTGGGCATCGCGCTGGTCGACAAGCTCTCCACGCCCGCCAGCCACGCCAAGCACTGACGGCGCCGCGGCTACGCGGAGGCGAAAAAAAACCCCACGCATGCGCGTGGGGTTTTTTCATGCGGCCGCTGAGATCAGGCCGCGACCTTGATGTTCTTCGCACTGGGCCCCTTGGGCCCGGTGCCCACGTCGAAGGTGACGCGCTGGTTTTCCTGCAGCGACTTGTAGCCTTCGCTGCGGATCTCGGAGTAGTGCGCGAAAAGATCCTTGCTGCCGTCGTCGGGCATGATGAAGCCATAACCCTTTTCGGCGTTGAACCACTTAACGATGCCGGTTGCCATGGAGTGTCCTTGACCTATGAAAAGCGATTGCTCGCGGGGCGCCAGATCATCAAGGATGGGAGAGGAAACAACCGCTGCACCACTGACGGCGACAAGAGAAACGCAAACCGCGTCGCTTGAAAATCTCGCTGAACCCAGTGTATTGGCGAACCTCGAAAATCGTCAAACAAATGCGCGCACCGGTTTATTTTTCAAGTTGCCACGTCAGGAAACATAAAGATACCAAGTGGCTAGCCCGCGAATCCGCCGGCGTCCAGGAACTCCTGTTCGGCCTGCGTAGTCTGCCGGCCGAGCGCGCCGTTGCGATGCGGAAAGCGTCCGAAACGCTTGATGATGTCGCGATGCAGGACCGCCCAATGCAGCGAATCCGCGTCCACCGGCTCCATCAGCGCGACGGCGCGGTTCTGCGCCGCCAGGTTTTCGGCATGCTCGAACGGCAGGTAGAAAAACGGGCGCAGCTGCCGGTCGACGGCCAGGTCGTGGCCGGCCGCGATGGCGCGCTCGGCGAAGTATTGGGCCAGAGGATCGGTGGCGTACATGTGCGCCGTGTCCCGATAGGCGTTGCGGGGGAACTGGTCCAGCAGGATCATCAGCGCCAGCGCGCCGGTGGCGTCATCCAGCCAGCCGTCCAGCCGGCGCGCGGCCGCCTCGCGGTGCGCGTCCTCGAAACGGACGCGGAACTCGGCGTCGAACTCGGGATTCTTGCTGAACCATTTTTGCGGCCCGGCATCGACCCAGAAGGAAACGACGTCCTGCGGTCGGATGGCGAGCGGCGTGGCGGTGGATTCGGTCATGTGGGCGCGATCCTGCTTGATTGGCAGCGGTGGGAATAGCCAGAGAATAACGCGCCCGCGGCGCCGGGGCTGCGGCCGAAAAACAAAAAAGCCCCGCTAGCGGGGCTTCTTCGAAAAACTCAGGACCTTACAGGACCTGGATTTTCGTGGCTTGCGGGCCCTTGGGGCCATTGGCCGTCACAAAGCTGACGCGCTGGTTCTCTTCCAGGGACTTGAAGCCCGTACCCTGAATTTCGGAGAAGTGGGCGAACAGATCCTTGCCACCCGCTTCCGGAGTGATGAAGCCATAGCCCTTTTCCGAGTTGAACCACTTAACGACGCCGGTTTCCATACTGTATTTCCTAGAGATAATGGGCAAATGCCCGGAGGTCACGAATCAATCAAGGAGGGGACAGTAGAACAATAACGCTGAGCCGGAAAAGGCACGGCACTGAACGAAAATCGCAACGCTTGTGATCGTGTGCCGACACTATCGTTAGGTTCCCCTCATAAGTCAACATAATCCTAAAAATTGCGTGCCAATAATGCAACAAAGGGAAACGGCGCACAAAATACACACGAATTCATAGGCAATAAGAGGTCCTGCATAGGTGTAAACACCCATACATCATAAAAAAACAATCAAGGCTTATATAAATGCCGTCCCCACCTGCGCACACCCTGCATACGCCGTTTGGACTAGCACTTTGGTTTGCCGCCAGGCTTACTCGTCGATAGGTAAACCCAACAAATCGAGTGCCGCGCCAAAAGCATCGGGACCCGAGCAAAGGAAAACCGCCACGTCGCCGGGATTCATATTTTCCAGGACCTGGTCGATTTGTTCTTGCGCATTATCAACATTGTCGACATTCGCGGCGTGTATATCCGCCCCCGCATCGACTTTTGCGCGCGGCACAATGTCTGCGATCGCATTCAGATCGGTCACGCCCACGACCACGTAGACGCTGATGCTTTCGCCGTCCAGCGTGGTGTGCAGCTCAACGCCGCCCGCCACGTCGGCAACCTGCCGACTTACAATTTCCATGTTCCATCTTCCTAAATTCGCGGGACAGGCCCGCCCGGGCACGCACCTCGCGGGTGCACACGCACGCCCAGGCGCGACTATAACAGCCTTGGGCTAGGGCTTCCTGACATTCGGACCGAGCGAGCGGCGTGCCGCGCCCGAGGTGGCCGCCACGTTGCGGCATTGCACGCCTGCGGCGGCCAGCGCATCGCGCAGCGGCTTCTGGGCGGCCAGGAATGCGGACTTTTCATCGTCCGCCAGCTTGCAGACGAACAACTGCGCCTGCAGCTGGGTGCGGCGGGCCTTGCGGTTGCCGGCATCCTGCGCGAGCCAGTCGCCGATCCAGGCGGCGGCCGCCTCGGCGCTGCCCTGCTGCTTGACGTGGCCCAGCAGGTCGAACACGGTCACGCCGTCGATCCGTTCGTCGTCGCCGCGCGACAGGAACAGCTTGGCGGCCTGGCCCGAATAGCCGGGGACCACCGCGAGGCAATCGCGTTCTGCGGGTTTTTTCATGGTGTATGCACTGTCGGTTATCGGAAAGCCTGGACTGTAACCCGGGCGCGGCCGCTGTCGCATTGCCGCCGCCGAACTCTGCTATCGTCGGACTGATCCCTTCCCTACATGGTGGACATCATGCAACGCGATTTCGATCTGGTCGTCACGATTCTGGGCGCCCTGCGCGACGCGCCGGGCCCCAACCTGAGCACGCACGACATCAAGAACGCGGCCCTGGCGCCGCATCCCGAAGAACAAGCCCTGCAGCTGGTCGCGCATCATCTCGACCTGCTCGAGGATGCAGGCCTGGTCAAGCAGGTCAGCGAAACCGCCGCCAATGCGGGCGCGACGCGCTGGCGCATCACCTGGAAGGGCTATGACGCCCTGGAGCAGGACGAGGAAGACGAAGACGAGGATTTCGACGCCGAGGAATGAGGCGCCGGCAGGCTCAGCGGCGCCGCAGAATGCGCCGCGTGAGCAGCGACGCGGCGGCGCCGATCACCAGGCTGAACATGAAGGCGGCGATCGACAGCATCACCGACAGATCGCTGAAGCCGCCGCGGCGCGACAGCACGAACACCGCCACGAACACGGCCGCCGCCAGCGCGGCGACACCCGCGAGCGCATGCTTGACGGAACCCAGGCGGCCGCACAGCGCACCGCCGGCCAGCGCCGCCGCCACCACCGCGGCCATGGACCAGAACAGATATTCGTACTGCATGCGAACCATCTCCCCGAAGGCATTGAGGCGCACGCATTATAGGCGCGCCCCCGCGCCGCCCTACCAGCCGCGGAAGCGTTCCCAGTGCGCCACCACCTCGGGCGAGCCGTCGCGCACGACTTCATACGCGTCG
The DNA here is from genome assembly GCF_057359325.1 of Achromobacter sp. MUI-25009338. Lineage (NCBI taxonomy): Bacteria > Pseudomonadati > Pseudomonadota > Betaproteobacteria > Burkholderiales > Alcaligenaceae > Achromobacter > Achromobacter sp. MUI-25009338. The sequence continues at coordinate 2,323,822 of NZ_CM170627.1, read as the reverse complement.
TGCTGGGCGCAGGTGGCGCAGGCATGGTTGGGCACGATCCGCAATTTGGCGCCCAGCGGCAGGTCCGGCAGGGCCGCTGCGCTGCCGGGACGCACCTTGATGATGCCCTGCTCCTGGTTGGTCTCGGCCAGCAGCAGATCGGGATAGACCTTGCCGGAGGCGTCGCAGACAAGCCCGTACAGCTGATCGACGCGCTGCCTGGCGGTTCCGCGGTCGCGCGACATGGCCATCCACCCGGCGTCCACCAGTATCCAGCCCTTGTCGGGCTGATGGCCGATCACTGTGGTCAATACGGTGGCCGCGATGTCGTCGACCTCGCACACGCCCAGGCCCGCCATCACCAGGTCGAAGAACACGTATACGCCGGCGCGCACCTCGGTCACGCCGTCCAGGCTGCGCGCGAAATGCGCCGTGGGCGTGGAGCCCACGCTGACCACCGGGCACGGCAGGCCGGCCTTGCGGATGGCCTCGGCGCAACTGACGGCGGCCTGCCTTTCCTGCTCGGCCATGTCGGCGATGGCCTCGATGCTGTCGCAGCCATAGGATTCGCCCGCATGGGTCATCACGCCCCGCAGGCAGGCGCCCTGCTCATGCAGCGTCCTGGCGATGGCCAGCAGCTGCTCGGTATTGCCGGGCTGCACGCCGGCGCGGTGGCCGTCGCAATCGATCTCGATCAGCGCGGGAATGGGGTCGCCGGCGTCGCGGGCGCGGCGCGCCACGGCCTGCGCCGCCTCGATGCTGTCGACCACCACGGTCAGATCGACGCCGCGGCGGCGCAGCGCCAGCACGCGGTCCAGTTTCGCCGGCGAGACGCCGACGGCGTACAGCAGATCGGTGACGCCGGCGGCGGCGAACTGCTCGGCCTCCTGCAACGTCGACACCGCGGCCGGGCCTTGCGGCGTGGACATCAGCCGGCGCGCGACCTCGATGGACTTGGGCGTCTTGAGGTGCGGGCGCAACTGCACGCCATGACCGGCCATCAAGGCGTTCAGGCGCTCGATGTTGCGCGCCATGCGGGTCTCGTCGAGCAGCAGGCACGGGGTGTCCAGGGAGTCCACGGTGGATGGGGCGGCGGCGGTCATGGGCGTCTCGGCATGGCGGATTGGAATGCCTGCCAGTATGGCGCGGCGGCGCCCTCCCGTGTTTAATATCGACTTAATCATCCATTAACGTGACACTGAATGATTACCACCGACGACCTGCGCTTTTTCCTGAGCCTGGCGGCGACCCGCTCGCTGGCCGAGGCGGCCCGCATGATGGACGTGACCCCGCCGGCCGTCACGCAGCGCCTGCATGCGCTGGAAAAGCGCCTGGGCGTCAGGCTGGTCAACCGCTCCGGGCGCGGCACGGCGCTGACCGACGAGGGCCGGCTGCTGGCCTTGCGGGCCGAGCAGATCTGCGCGGAACTGGGCGACCTGGCCGACGAACTGGCGGGCCGGCGCGGCGTGGTGGCGGGCCATCTGCGCGTGGTCGCCCCGCTGGGCTTCGGCCAGCGCTACGTCGCCGGGCTGGTGGCGCAATTCCGCGAGCGCAGCGAGAACCTCACCGCCAGCCTCACGCTGTCGGACGGCCCGCCCCGGCTCGCCGCCGACGACTGGGACGTCATGGTCCATATCGGCGAACTGCGCGATTCGACGCTGGTGGCCCATCCGCTGGCGCCCAACCGCCGCCTGCTATGCGCCGCTCCCGCCTACCTGGCGCGCCGCGGCGCGCCCGCCAAGCCGGAAGACCTGCGCGCGCACGATTGCATCGCGCTGCGCGAAAACGACGAGGACGTGACGCTGTGGCGCTTCAGGCAGGGGCGCGGCGCAGCGGTCGGCGTGCGCATCGCGCCGGTGCTGTCGAGCAACGCCGGCGAAACCGCGGTGGAGTGGGCGCTGGCCGGGCACGGCATCATCGTGCGTTCGGAATGGGACGTGGCGGCGCACCTGCAGGCGCGCCGGCTGGTGCCGCTGCTGGCCGGCTGGGCCCTGCCGCAGGCCAACGTGGTGGCCCTGGTGAAATCGCGCCAGGAACTGGCCGCGCGCACCGCCGGATTCCTCGCACACCTGCGGGCGGCCTTCGCCACGCCGCCGTGGCGCGCCCAGGTTTAGGCCGCGTCAGTCCAGCATGGCTTCGGCTTCGATCTCGACCAGCCATTCCGGCAGCGACAGGCCGCTGACGATGATCCAGGACGACGGCGGCGGGTCCTGAGGGAAACGGTCGCGCAGCGCCTGGGCGATCACCTCCTGATCCTCGCGCACCGTCTCGCAGATGTAGATGCGCAGCATGATGACCTGATCCAGCCTGCCGCCCGCGGCGGCCAGCACGCGCTCGACATTGTCGAGCGCGGCCTCGGTCTGCCCCTGCAGGCCGGGGCTCACCGTGCGCGCCTGGGCGTCGACGCCCACCTGGCCCGACAGCAGCATGCGGCGCTGGCCGGTCACGATCACGGCCTGGCTGAAGCCGTACTGCACGGAGTCGAATACGGTATCGGGATTGACGACGGTTCGGGACATGGCCTGCTCCTGGGACACTCGGGTCCCGCCATTCTATCTGCCCGGGTCCCGACGCCGCCGCGCGCAGGCCATGCGGCCCTTGCCGCGCCCGCGATTTGCGGCCGGCCGGCGACGCGCATACCATCGGCCCCCATCGATTTTCCGTTCAATCATTTTCATGCAAGGCGGACAGACCGCGTGAACACCCGCACCCCCTCCGGCACGCCCCGGGTCACAGGCGCCTCCTGGGCGGCGCTGCTGCGCGGAAGCAACGCGCTGCGCTCCATTGCGCTGGCCGGCGGCGTGGCGCTGCACGCCATCAACGTGTATGTCGTCACCACCATCCTGCCCAGCGTGATCCAGGACATCGGCGGGTTGGAGTACTACGCCTGGAACACCACGCTGTTCGTGGTCACGTCCATCGTCGGGTCGGCGCTGTCGGCCCGGCTGATCGAGGCGCTGGGGCCGCGCGCCGCGTACCTGCTGGCGGTGCTGGTGTTCACGGTGGGATCGGCGGCCTGCGCGCTGGCGCCGTCCATGCCCTGGCTGCTGGCCGGGCGCAGCGTGCAGGGCCTGGGCGGCGGCATCCTGTTCGCGCTCAGCTACGCGCTGATCCGGCTGGTGTTCGAGCCGGCGCTGTGGTCGCGCGCCATGGCGCTGGTGTCCGGCATGTGGGGAGTGGCCACCTTGTGCGGCCCCGCCATCGGCGGCATCTTCGCGCAGGCCGGGCACTGGCGGCTGGCCTTCTGGGCGCTGCTGCCCGCGGCGGCGGCGCTGGCCCTGATCGTGGCGCTGAAGGTGGGCGGCAGGAGCGCCTCGCGGCCGGCCAGGCCGACGTCGCTGCCCTGGTCGACGCTGGGCCTGCTGGTGGTCAGCGTGCTGGCGATCACCGCGGCCAGCCTGTCCACCAGCCTGGGCTGGAACCTGGCGGGCATCGCCGCCGGGCTGGCGATCGCGGCGCTGATCGCGGCGGTGGATACGCGCGCCGCCAAACGGCTGCTGCCCACCGGCGCCTACCGCATCGGTTCGCCGCTGGGCGCGCTGTACGCGCTGATGTGCCTGGTGGTGGTGGCCATCACCACCGAGATCTTCGTGCCGTACTTCCTGCAGGTGATCCATGGCATGTCGCCGCTGGCCGCCGGCTACATGACGGCCGCGATGGCGGCGGGCTGGACGCTGGCCGCCATGCCCAGCTCGACCCGCAGCGGGCCGGCCGCCGACTTCCTGGTGCGCCTGAGCCCGGCCGTCATCCTGGCCGCGCTGGCCGCACTGGCCGTCATGACGCCGCGCACGGCGCTGTTGCAGTCGCAAGCGGGGCTGGCCGTCTACGTGCTGGCGCTGGCCGGGGTCGGCTTCGGCATCGGCCTGAGCTGGCCGCATCTGCTGACCCGCATCTTCAAGGCGGCGCCGCCCGGCGAGGAGACCCTGACCTCCTCGTCCATCACCACGGTGCAGTTGTACGCCACGGCCTTGACCGCGGCGCTGGCCGGCGTCATCGCCAACAGCGCGGGCCTGGCCGATCCGGGCGGCGTCACTGGCGCGCAGCGCGCCGCGCAATGGCTGTTCGGCGCGTTCGCGCTGGCGCCCGCCGCGGCCCTGCTGCTGCAGGCGCGGATCGTGCACCGGCGCTAGCGGGCCGGTCCCCCAAAGGCGGTATGGAAGCGCGCGGGCGGGTTTGCTACGCTGCTCCTACCTGGAGGGTACCGGCCATGAACAATGGAATCCGCGTGCTGTGCGTGCAGCCATCGTCGTTCTCCGCGCGTTTCGCGTTCCTGGGGATCGCGCTGCGATGGACGCTGGGCGCCACGCCGCGGCCCGCCAGGCTGCTGATCGGCCCCCACGACCTGGAGCCGCTGGGCTCCGAGGCCGACTTCTGGAGATTCGCGCTGCGCCATGCGTGCGCCAGCCGCTCCATCCTGATCACCCGGGGCGGCCGCTGGGACGTGACGGCCTCGGTCGACGGCGACGAAGTCCGCGCCTTCGGACGCAAGTTCGCCCTGCGCCATTGCCTGTTCTGAGGTCAGGCGTCCTGCGGCGGCTTGCGGTGATACAGCGCCAGTTCCTCGGCGGTCCAGCGCTGCCGCGCCTCTTCCTGGCAGCAGCTGCGGAACACCAGCGCCCCCACGTCCAGGAAACGCTTGAGGTCGGCGTCCGACAGCTTGGCCTGCACCTGTATCAGGCAATCCGCGTAGGCGGACAGTATCCCGTCCCAATGGTCGAACCTGCCCGGCGCGACGGGCTGCGTGATCATGCGCGCCATCATTTCACTATGATCCATGCTCTGACCCTCTCGGACGCCCCGCCGCCGCCATGAGCGCCGGCGTAGGGGCCGCCCGCCCCGTCAGCAAGCGCCATGCCCGGACGGGGATCAGCGCGCGGCGGGTTGGCGCTGGGCCTGGCCGTCCGGCGCGCGGCCGCGCAGCAGCGCGTCGGGATAGGCCTGCAGGTAGTCCGCCAGCTCCCGCAGCGAGCGGGCCGCGCGCGCCAGCTCCTGCAAGGCCGTGCCGGCGCTGACCGGCAGGTCGCCCTCGGGACTGAGCACGCCGCCGACCGCCGCCAGCGAACGGCTGGCCTGCTTGAGCACGGCCTGTGCCTGCGGCGCCAGGCCGGTGTCCAGCCGCCTGACCAGGCTGGCCGTGCCGCGCAGCAACTGGTTGAGTTCCGTGCCCAGCGCCTCGAACGGCACCCGCTCCAGCTTGGCCAGGATGCTGTTGACCTGCTGCTGCAGCTGGTCCAGGTTGTTCGGCACGGTGGGGATCAGCGGCCTGGGCTCCATCTTGAACGCCACCGGCTTGGCGTCGGGAAACACCGCCACCGCGACGTACAGCTGGCCGGTCAGCAGGTTGCCGATGCGCAGCTGCGCGCGCATGCCGCGCTCGATCATGGCGCTCAGCAGCTTGCCGCTGGGATGCTCCAGCGAGGACCCGGAGTATTCGCGGATCTCGCCCACGGTCTTGGCGCCCAGGCGCTCGAGATACAGCGTGGCGCCGACCATCGCATAGAACTGGTTGGTCTCGCGGTCCAGCTCCAGGCCGATGGAATCGACCTGTCCGATGGTGGCGCCATAGGCGTCGATGGGCGCGCCGACCGTCAGGCCGCGCACCGACTGGTCGAAACGCATGCGGATATGCAGCGGCACGCCGTCGGGCTGGGCCCGCGCGGCGCTCTCGGATGGGAAGATGACGAATTCGTCGTCGGCCTTGGTGACCACCCGTTCGCGCTGCTCGATCGTATCGAAGGCCACGCCGCCCACGATGACCGACAGCAGCGATTGCGAGCGCATCTGCAGGCCGCGCGCGTCCACGCTGAAGTCCACGCCGCTGGCGTTCCAGAAGCGCGTGGCCGCATTGACGTAGGCGTCGTTGGGCGCGTCGATGAACACCTGCACGTCCACGCCTTCGCCGGTGCGGTCGAGCTGGTAGCCCACCACCTGCCCCACCGGTATGCGCCGGTAGTAGACCGGCGAGCCCACGTCCAGCGAACCCAGGTCGCGGGCCTTGAGCGTGTAGCGCTTGCCGGCGCGGTCCTGCGTGACCTCAGGCGGGATTTCCAGGCCTGTGAAGGTCGATTGCAGCGTGTGCCGATCATTCTTCGGGTCCGGGCGGCTGGCGGGATCGACGCCGATGTAGGCGCCCGACAACAGGGTGCCCAGCCCCGACACCCCGCTCAGGCCGAGGCGCGGGCGCACCACCCAGAACCGGGTGCCTTCGCGCAGCAGGCTGGCGGCTTCCTTGTCGAGGCGTATGGTGACGATGACGCCGGAATGGTCGGGGTTGAGCGCCACCCGTTCGACCAGGCCGACATTGACCTCTTTGTAGCGCACCTGCGTCTTGCCGGCTTCCAGGCCTTCGGCGGTCTGGAAGCCGATGGTGGCGGTGGGGCCCGCCTCCATCCAGACGCGCACCACCAGCAACAGGCCGCCGACCGCCGCGATGATGGGCACCAGCCAGATCCATGACAGGCGACGCCGTTTGCGCCCGGCGGCTGGCGCATGGGCGGAGGCAGGGCCGGGCTCAGGCATAGAGAACGCTCTCTGTAGTATCCATCCGGACGCGCGGGCAAGATCCGTCCCAAGAATCGCCCCCCGCCGCCCGCCACGCAAGTAAGGGAAATCCCGAGGCCGGGGTTCGCGGTAGGATAAGCGTCCCTGAAAGCAGAAATACAGCAGGAATATCCCGTGACTCTCGAAATCCGCCCCGCCGCCCCTACGGACGCGGCCCAGATCCATGCCTTCATCACCGAACTCGCCATCTATGAGCGCGCCGCCCACGAGGTGATCGCCAGCGTCGAGGACGTGCGGCGCACGCTGTTCGCCGAGGGCGCGCCGGCCAAGGCGCTGATGTGCCTGCTGGACGGCAGGGTGATCGGCTACGCCGTGTACTTCTACAGCTACTCGACCTGGCTGGGCCGCAACGGCATCTACCTGGAAGACCTCTACGTCACGCCGGAACACCGCGGCATCGGCGCCGGACGCGATCTGCTGCGCCACCTGGCGCAGGAAGCGGTGGCCAACGGCTGCGGCCGGCTGGAATGGAGCGTGCTGGACTGGAACGAGCCGGCCATCGATTTCTACCGCTCGATCGGGGCGCTGCCGCAGGATGAATGGGTGCGCTACCGCCTGGCCGGCGAAGCGCTGCAGAACTTCGCGCAGGGCCGGCGCTGAGCGGCCGGCTCAGAATTCCGGCAGGTCGAACAGCGTGTGCAGCGTGGAGCTGGGCACGGGCACGGACGCGAGATGCTCGCGTCCGTCATCGTCGACCAGCACGCGCACCGGACGCGAGGCCACGCTCATGCCGTCCAGGCTCATGGCGGTTTCGACCTGGGCGCCGTCCTTGATGAGTTCGATGACTTCCGAAGCCGCCGCCGTCACCGGCTCGGTGACCCAGCCGGGCACGCCGCGCTCGGCCTGCCCCCAGCGCACATAGGCCACATGCCCGCTGACGGGCTCCTTGCGGACGGCGACGATTACATACAAAGACATCCGGGCCTCCCTGATAGAACGTGGCCAGGATCGTATAACAACTTGGCGCGGCCATGACGGCCGCCGGGCTCAGGGTTCGATGTCGATCGGGGCAAAGGATTTCACCAGGTCGTCCAGCATCTTCAGCTGGGTGAGGAAGGGCTCCAGCTTGTCCAGGGGCAATGCGCTGGGGCCGTCGCATTTCGCGTTCCTGGGATCGGGATGCGCCTCCAGGAACAGACCCGCCAGCCCGACCGCCATGCCGGCGCGCGCCAGTTCGGCGACCTGCTCGCGGCGTCCGCCCGAGGCCGCATCCAGCGCCGAACGCTGCTGCAGCGCGTGGGTCACGTCGAAAATCAGCGGGCGGTTGCCGGTCACCTTTTTCATGACGCCGAAGCCCAGCATGTCCACCACCAGGTTGTCGTAGCCGAAGCAGGTGCCGCGGTCGCACAGGATCAGCTTGTCGTTGCCGGCCTCGGTAAATTTTTCCACGATGTTCAGCATCTGGGTCGGGCTGAGGAACTGCGGCTTCTTGATGTTGACCACGCGCTGCGTCTTAGCCAGCGCCACCACCAGGTCGGTCTGCCGGGCCAGGAAGGCCGGCAGCTGCAGGATGTCGGCGACCTCGGCCACCGGCGCGGCCTGCCAGGGCTCGTGCACGTCGGTGATGACCGGCACGCCGAAGGTCTGCTTGACCTCTTCGAAAATGCGCATGCCCTCTTCCAGCCCCGGACCGCGGTAGGAATGGATCGAGGAACGGTTGGCCTTGTCGAAGGACGCCTTGAATACGTAGGGGATGCCCAGCTTGCGCGTCACGCGCTGGTATTCCTCGCAGGCGCGCAGCGCCAGCTCCCGGGATTCCAGCACATTGATGCCGCCGAACAGCACGAAGGGCAGATCGTTGGCGCAGTTGATGGAAGGGGAAATGACGACTTGCGGCGCGGTCATGGCGGGTGAATCCTGTAGAGATGTAGCGGGTGATAGTGCGTAATGTACAACCTTGGCCGGCGCGGCTCAGGCGTTGCCGGTGTCGGAAGTCCAGCTGGCCGAGTAGGTCTGCGGCAGCAGGCTCAGGCTGCCCACCAGCTTTTCCACGCGCTCGTCTTCCTGGCGCATGGAATAGACCACGGCCGTCACCTCGGAGCGGCCGGCGTCGCGCTGCTGGCTTTCCACGCCGCGCAAGCGCAGGCTGTGCTTGCCCAGCGCGTTGAGCAGTTCGGCGCGCACCAGGGCTTCGTCGGCCGACGCGCAGGTCAGCGCGATGTTGTAGTAGCGTTCCTCGGTTTCCGCCTCGGGCACGTAGCGGTCGACCAGCCTGGCGCCGCCGCGCAGCACGACGTTGGTGACCAGGATCAGGGCCGCCACCGCGCCGGACTCGGCCAGAAAGCCGTAGCCCGCCAGCACGCCGACGGCGCCGGTGGCCCAGATGGTGGCCGCGGCGCTCAGGCCGCGGATGGTGAGTCCGTCGCGCATGATGAGGCCCGCGCCCAGGAAACCGATGCCGGTCACCACCTGGCTGCCCAGGCGCATGTCGCTGCCTGCGTCCAGCAGCGCCGGCAGCGCGGTGTAGGCGGCCGCGCCCAGCGCGACCAGCGCGTGCGTGACGACGCCGGCGTAGTTCTGGCGCCACTGGCGCTCCAGGCCGACGGCGGCGCCCAGCAGCATGGCCAGCGTGAGATGGGTGGCGATGGAAAGTCCGGTCATGGCAGGCTTGAGGTGACGGCAAGCGTGCCATTATCGCCCGCGTCCGGGCGCTCCGGACGCCGGCCGCTTACTCCTGGCCCGGATCGCTCACCAGCCGGTAGGCGATGACGCCGATGATGGCGCCGACGATGGGCGCCACCCAGAACAGCCACAACTGCTCCAGCGCCCAGCCGCCGACGAACAGCGCCGGTCCGGTGGAACGGGCGGGATTGACCGACGTGTTGGTCACCGGAATGCTGATCAGGTGGATCAGCGTCAGCGCCAGGCCGATGGGAATGGCGGCGAAGCCGGCCGGTGCCCGCTTGCTGGTGGCGCCCAGGATCACGAACAGAAAGCCCGCGGTCATGACGATTTCGGTAATCAGGGCCGACGCCATCGAATACTTGCCCGGCGAATACGCGTCATAGCCGTTGGCCGCGAAATGGCTGCCCTTCAGGTCGAAACCCAGCTTGCCGCTGGCGATGCAGGCCAGCACCGCGGCCGCCGCGATGGCGCCGAGCACCTGCGCGATGACATAAGGCAGGATTTCCCTGGCCGGAAAACGGCCGCCCGCCACCAGGCCGACGGTGACCGCCGGATTGAAATGGCCGCCCGAAATATGGCCGACGGCGAACGCCATGGTCAGCACCGTCAGGCCGAAAGCCAGCGCCACGCCGGCGAAGCCTATGCCCAGTTCGGGAAAACCGGCGGCCAGCACCGCCGCCCCGCAGCCGCCCAGCACCAGCCAGAACGTGCCGAAGAATTCCGCGCCGCAACGCTTCGATAGCGAATACATTTCCACTCCCCAAAAACGAAAACCCAACGGTATCGCGCGGCGGGAATTGCAACGTTAAAGCAATGCAAATCTTGACAGTTCTTGTTCGCGGCCCGAGCGCCGGCAGCTCCGCCCCACACAAGGTAACGGCGCGAAAAGGCTTCGGGGATCGGCCGGATGGGCGAACCCATTGCGGCCCCATCGGTCCTGCGGCTTGCAATAAATATTTAAACAGGCACACTACGGCCATTCGAAAGTATGGCCTTGCCACGCAAGGCCTCATCCGGCCGGCTGCAAACCCCTTGCGGCCGAGTCTGCGGTAGGAGTGCGCGGTGTCTGATGTCCGGGACATGAATCCTCTTCATCAAAACAGGCGGGTGCCGTCACGGCCCGCTGCCGCCTTGCCGATGCCCTCCCCGCGCCACCTTCCCCGCGCAATCGCGTCTGCCGCCATGCGGTAGCGATCGGCCGCGGCCGTTCCTCGCGGAACCGGCCGTCCGGCTTCCCTCCCCCTTCTGATTCCGTTTCCCGTCTTTCGCGGCCGCATGCGCCGTGAGGACTTTCTTCGTGCAGACCCGTCAAGAGGCCGACACACCCATAGACCGACTCAAGGAGCGTCACATGCGGTTAATCACCGACCAGGAACTCAACACCATGTCCACCGAGAGCAAGCGCCGCCGGCACCAGGAGCTGGATCGCAAGCTCGTCGTCGCCAGCCAGCGCGGCTGGTCCTGCGTGCAACGGATCGAGGCCAGCCGCGCCAAGGTCCATGCCGCCATTCAGCGCGACGTCGAACTGGGCCGCGACACCGAGGCCAAGGTCGACAAGCGGCGCGTGCGCGCCCGCGCGGCCAGTTAGCCCGGGCGGCCAGGCAGGGGATGCGGCGACTGGCAACGGGCCGCATTCTCCTGCGGGCCGCCGCTGGTCCAGCGCTGCACGTCGCGGATCAGGTATTGCAGGAATTGCGCGTAGGCCCGGTCCAACGCCCGCATCCAGGCGCTGTCGTCATGCCTGACGCAGGAGGCGCGCACGGCGCAGTTCAGCGTTTCCGCCAGGAGGCCGACGGTTGCGCCGGACATCCGGAAACAGATCGGCGCCTGGCAGGAATGCCGGTGAGCATCGCGCAGCGCGTCATCGCGCGCCTGCGCCGTGGCCTGCGTATCGGCCGCGACCCGCAGCAGCAGGTTCAGTATTTCGCACCAGTCCGCCAGCAACTCGTGCACGGCACACCTCGCGGGGAACGCGTACGGACGCTCGGATTCGGGGCGCGCAGATCGATGACATCCAGAAATGCAGCGTACTTGAGTGCCACGGAAGGCTCTCCTTATCGTGCTGTTTATGGGCAAGCATCCACTGAAGAGCGCGACGATATAGCAAAAATCGGGATATTCGCACTGGCGTATACCCGTAAGCGGGCGTCCCGACTTGCCTTGCCCGGCGCCCCACCTTCGATAGCGCGAGGGCACATTAAATGTATGTACAAAAAATCGTTGCACCCTTTATTTTCTGTACATACAATAAATAAATGATCATCACCTTCGACACTGCCAAAGATCTGAGCAATCAGCGCAAGCACGGCGTTTCGCTGGCGGCCGCTGAATGGTTCGAATGGGATGAAGCCCTGGTGCGCGAGGACATGCGCCGAGAGTACGGCGAGCGCCGCATGATCGCCTTGGGCTATATCGATGTGCGCCTGTATTGCATGGTGTACGTGGACCGCAACGACGAACGGCGCATCATCAGCCTTCGCAAGGCAAACTCGAGAGAGGTGAACCTGTATGCCGAAACTTAAGCCGGGGACGATCGTTCCCAACCGCGAAGAGGACGAGGTCATTAACCGTGGCATCGCCGCCGATCCGGATACCTACGAGCTCGGAGCAGCCGACCTGAAAAAAATGACACGAGTCGGACGTCCCAAGGCAGAGATCACGAAAGAGCGGATCTCGATCCGGCTGTCACCCGACGTGCTGGCGTTGGCCAAAGGCAAAGGAAGCGGCTGGCAAACCCGGATAGACCAAAAGCTACGTGCGGCCTACAGCCCCAAGATCGCGTACATCGGCGGTTCGATGGACGGTATCCAACTGTACGTGGCGGGACATCCGAAGACTGCAATGGTCCAATATAAGGGCGCCGACGATTTTCCGGCCGACCCGTTGCGACTGGAGCAGTACGTGCGCAGGACGATCAGCCGCAAGATTGGCGACCACACCGAGCAGCGCGATTTCTTCGTGCTCAAGGGGATGACAGACAGCGAGGCGAAGAAACTCGCCGAAAAGCGCCCCCTGCTTTGGCATGACGACGAAGTGCAGGTGGAGGAGCAGGACGGAGTGGCCATCGTTCATGGCCTCCCCTGATGCTCCCCGGGACGCTACGAAATACAGGCAGCAAGGAATCCGCCAGCTGTCGAAAAGAAAACCCCCGAGGCATTCGACGCCTCGGGGGTTCTCGGGGGGCTGTAGACACTGTTGGCGCACCGCTGTGCGCACCCCCAGACAGCGTCAGGCAATAAGTGGTGCGAAGGAGGGGACTCGAACCCCTACACCTGTTACGGCGTCAGGACCTAAACCTGGTGCGTCTACCAATTTCGCCACCTTCGCAAAGCCAAGCCCGCTATTGTAGCTTGCTTGTTAAAATCTTGCGTCATGAATCCGCGCCTCGATGCCCTACACCCCTATCCGTTCGAAAAACTGCGGGCTTTGCTGGCTTCGGCCGCCCAGCAGCCGGACGGCCTGACGCCCATCAATCTATCGATCGGCGAGCCCAAACACGCCGCGCCGGAGCGCATCGGACAGGCGATCCGCGACAGCCTCGCGGGCCTGTCGGTCTATCCGTCCACCAAGGGCGACCCGGCGCTGCGCCAGGCGATTTCGCAGTGGCTGGCCAGCCGCTACAGCATTCCGGCGCCGGACCCGGAAACCCAGGTGCTGCCGGCGCTGGGCTCGCGCGAGGCGCTGTTTGCGTTCACGCAGACCGTCATCGACCCGTCGGCCGGCTCGGTGGTGATCTGCCCCAATCCTTTTTATCAGATTTACGAAGGCGCCGCGCTGCTGGCCGGGGCCACGCCCTACTTCGTGAACGCCGACCCGGTGCGCGATTTCGGCAGCGACTGGAACCGGGTTCCGGCCGAGGTCTGGAAGCGGACGCGCATGGTTTTCGTCTGTACGCCGGGCAATCCGGCGGGCAACGTCATGTCGCTGGACGACTGGAAGACGCTGTTCGAGCTGTCCGACCGCCATGATTTCGTGATCGTGTCGGACGAGTGTTATTCCGAGATCTACCTGGACGAAGCCAATCCGCCCCTGGGCGGCCTGCAGGCGGCGCGCCGCCTGGGCCGCGACGACTACCGTAACCTGGTGGCGTTCTCCAGCCTGTCCAAGCGTTCCAACGTGCCGGGCCTGCGCTCGGGCTTCGTGGCGGGCGACGCCGCCCTGATCGGCCGTTTCCTGCTGTACCGGACGTATCATGGCAGCGCGATGAGCCCGCTGGTGTCGGCGGCCAGCATCGCCGCCTGGACCGACGAGGCCCACGTCAAGGACAACCGCCGCATGTACCGCGAAAAGTTCGACGCCGTGGTGCCGATCCTGCAAAACGTGCTGGACGTGACCCGTCCACAGGCCTCTTTCTACCTGTGGGCGGCCACGCCCGGTTCGGATACGGCGTTCGCGCGCGACCTTTACGGCCGTACCGGTGTTACCGTGCTGCCGGGCAGCTTCCTGGCGCGCGAGGCGCACGGGACGAATCCCGGCCAGGGCCGCATCCGCATCGCCCTGGTGGCGCCCTTGGCCGACTGCGTGCAGGCGGCCGAACGCATTGCCCATTTTGTGCATACTTCTGTTTGATCAACCCTTAAAAGCTGAGCCGCTATGACTCTCGACCTGCAGACCACCATCGAACAAGCCTGGGAAAACCGGGCCAACCTGTCGCCCACCGACGCCAGCGCCGAAGTGCGCGAAGCGGTCGAGCACACCATCGACGGCCTGGATCTGGGCCGCCTGCGCGTGGCCGAGAAGATCGGCGACGACTGGGTCGTGCATCAGTGGATCAAGAAGGCCGTGCTGCTGTCGTTCCGCCTGAGCGACAACGCCATCATGGGCCAGGCGCCGCTGCAGTTCTACGACAAGGTGCCGCTCAAGTTCTCGGAATACGGCGACAACGCCTTCAAGCAGGGCGGCTACCGCGTGGTGCCGCCGGCGGTGGCGCGCCGCGGCGCCTACATCGCCCGCAACGTGGTGCTGATGCCCTCCTACGTGAACATCGGCGCCTACGTCGACGAAGGCACGATGGTCGACACCTGGGCCACGGTCGGTTCGTGCGCCCAGATCGGCAAGAACGTGCACCTGTCGGGCGGCGTGGGCATCGGCGGCGTGCTGGAGCCGCTGCAGGCCAACCCCACCATCATCGAGGACAACTGCTTCATCGGCGCGCGCTCGGAAGTCGTGGAAGGCGTGGTGGTGGAAGAGAACTCGGTGCTGGCCATGGGCGTGTTCCTGTCGCAAAGCACCAAGATCTATGACCGCGCCACCGGCAAGATCACCTACGGCCGCGTGCCTTCGGGCTCGGTGGTGGTGCCCGGCTCGCTGCCGTCGGCCGACGGCACGCACAGCCTGGCCTGCGCCGTCATCGTCAAGCGTGTCGACGCGCAGACCCGCGCCAAGACCAGCATCAACGATCTGCTGAGGGCCTGATGAGCACACCCGCGTCCGCGTCGGCCTGCGCCGTACTGGATCTGGTCAAGGACCTGATCGCCCGCCCGTCGGTGACGCCCGCCGATGAAGACTGCCAGGCCACGCTTGCCGCGCGCCTGGAGCGCATCGGCTTCAAGTGCGAAACCATCGCCCAGGGCGGCGTGACCAATCTGTGGGCCCGGCGCGGCAGCGCCGCGCCGCTGGCGGTGTTCGCCGGCCACACGGACGTGGTGCCCCCGGGGCCGCGCGAGAAGTGGGAGAGCGATCCGTTCGTGCCCACCGAACGCGACGGCTACCTGTACGGCCGCGGCGCGGCCGACATGAAGAGCTCGATCGCCGCCTTCGTGGTGGCGGCCGAGGAATTCGTGGCGGCCAATCCGCAGCATGGCGGCTCCATCGCGCTTTTGATCACGTCCGACGAGGAAGGCCCGTCGATCGACGGCACCACCATCGTCTGCGACGCGCTCAAGGCGCGCGGCGAGCAGCTGGACTACTGCATCGTGGGCGAGCCGACCTCGGGCGAGGCGCTCGGCGACATCTGCAAGAACGGCCGCCGCGGCTCGCTGTCGGGCAAGCTCACGGTCAAGGGCATCCAGGGCCACGTGGCCTACCCTCACCTGGCGCGCAACCCGGTGCACCAGCTGGCGCCGGCGCTGGCCGAGATCGTCGCGATCGAATGGGACCAGGGCAACGAGTACTTCCCGCCCACCACATTCCAGGTGTCCAACCTGAACTCGGGCACCGGCGCCACCAACGTGGTGCCGGGCGAGGCGGTGGCGCTGTTCAACTTCCGCTTCTCCACCGCCAGCACGCCGGACGGCCTGAAGGCGCGCGTGCATGAGGTGCTGGACCGCCACGGCCTGGAATACGCGCTGGACTGGGAGCTGGGCGGCGAGCCTTTCCTGACCCCGCGCGGCACGCTCAGCGAGGCGCTGTCCTCGGCCATCAAGGACGAGACCGGCGTGACGACCGAGCTGTCGACCACCGGCGGCACGTCCGACGGCCGCTTCATCGCCAAGATCTGCCCGCAGGTGATCGAGTTCGGCCCGTGCAACGCCACCATCCACAAGGTCAACGAACGCGTCGAGATCGCCTCGCTCGCGCCGCTGAAAAATATTTACCGGCGCACGCTGGAAAACCTCCTGCCCGCCAAGGCGTAATCCGTCCCGCGCCGATCGCGCGGGCCCTGCGCCCCTCGGGAGACGCCGTTTCCCGAGGGGCGAATTCATCAAGAATGCCAGCCATGCAACCATCCGCCCGCCTAGAACTGCTGACCCTGCGCGACCTGATCCGTTACGGCGTCTCCCGGCTGAACGCCGCCGGGGTGGCGCTGGGCCACGGCAGCGACAACGCCTGGGACGAGGCGGTATACCTCGTCCTGCACGCCCTGCACCTGCCGCTGGACACGCTGGAACCCTTCCTCGACGCCCGCGTGCTCGACAAAGAGCGCGCCCGCGTCCTGGACCTGATAGACCGCCGCGTGACCGAGCGGCTCCCCGCCGCCTACCTGACCAACGAGGCCTGGCTGCGCGGCCACCGCTTTTACGTGGACCAGCGCGTCATCGTGCCGCGCTCGCCGATAGCCGAACTGCTGGACCAGGGCCTGGCGCCCTGGGTCGCGGACCCGGCCGAGGTCGGGCGCGTGCTGGACATGTGCACCGGCTCGGGTTGCCTGGCCATCCTGGGCGCGCTGGCGTTTCCCCATGCGCAGGTGGACGCGGTGGACGTGTCCTCCGATGCGCTGGAGGTGGCGCGGCGCAACGTCGAGGACTACGGGCTGGAGGACCGGCTGGCGCTGCACCAGAGCAATCTGTTCGAAAGCCTGCCCGCGCAGCGCTACGACGTCATCATCTGCAATCCGCCGTACGTCAACAGCGGCTCGATGGACGTGCTGCCCGAGGAATACCGCCACGAGCCGCAGCTGGCGCTGGCCGGCGGCGCCGATGGCATGGACCTGGTGCGCCGCATCCTCGAGGCCGCCCCGCGCTACCTGAGCGAGAACGGCGTGCTGGTGCTGGAGATCGGCCACGAGCGGCCTTTCTTCGAAGCGGCCTTCCCCGAACTGTCGCCCATGTGGCTGGATACCGAGCAGGCGTCCGACCAGATCCTGCTGTTTACCCGTGAGCAATTGACAACGTGATACGCGCTACTGGATTGACCCTGCGCCGGGGCACGAAAGTGCTGCTGGACGGCGCCGAATTCGTCGTGCACCCGGGCGAGCGCGTCGGCATCGTCGGCAAGAACGGCGCCGGCAAGTCGTCCCTCTTCGCGCTGCTGACCGGCGCGCTGGACGTGGACGCCGGCACGCTGGCCATGCCGGCCGGCTGGCGCATCGCCAGCGTCAAGCAGGAAATCGAGGCCGACGAGCGCCCGGCGCGCGAGTTCGTCATCGACGGCGACGTGCATCTGCGCGAGCTGCAGGCGCGCCGCGCGGCGCTGACGGACGAGCAAGGCACACAGATCGCCGAGGTCGAGGCGGCGCTGGTGGAAGCCGGCGCCTGGAGCGCGGCCTCGCGCGCCGAGCAGCTGCTGGCCGGCCTGGGCTTCAAGCCCGCCGAATGGATGCAGCCGGTGGCGAGCTTCTCGGGCGGCTGGCGCATGCGCCTGGCGCTGGCGCGCGCGCTGATGGCGCCGTCCGAACTGCTGCTGCTGGACGAGCCCACCAACCACCTGGACCTCGACGCCATGCTGTGGCTGGAGAAGTGGCTGGGCGCCTACCCCGGCACCGTGATGCTGATCTCGCACGACACCGAGTTCCTGGACGCGGTGGCCAAGTCCATCCTGCATTTCGACCACGCCAAGCTGGTGCGCTACCGCGGCGGCTACGGCGACTTCCTGACGCAGCGCGCCGAGCGCCTGCGCCAGAGCAACATCGCCTACGAACGCCAGACGCGCGAAGCCGCGCGGCTGCAAGGCTTCATCGACCGCTTCAAGGCCAAGGCCTCCAAGGCCAAGCAGGCGCAAAGCCGGGTCAAGGCGCTGGCCCGCATGCAGGTGCTGGCGCCCCTGCAGGCCGAGGCCGGCATCGACATCCGCATCCCGTCGCCCGAGCAGGTGCCCGACCCGCTGCTGACGCTGGAGCACCTGTCGGCCGGCTATACCGACGCGGCCGGCAATGCCGTGCCCATCCTGCGCGACGTGACGCTGATGGTGCGCGCCGGCAGCCGGGTGGGCGTGCTGGGCGCCAACGGCGCCGGCAAGAGCACGCTGATCAAGACGCTGGCCGAGGAACTGCCGGTGCAGGCCGGCGAGCGCCGCGCCTCGCGCGGGCTGGCCATCGGCTATTTCCACCAGCACCAGCTCGACATGCTGGACGTGGACAGCACACCCATCGCCCACCTGGCGCGCCTGGCGCCCGAGGCGCGCGAGCAGGAGCTGCGCAACTACCTGGGCGGCTTCGGCTTTTCAGGCGACACGGTGACCAGCAAGGTCGGCCCCATGTCCGGCGGAGAAAAGGCGCGCCTGGCGCTGTCCCTGATCGTCTGGCAGAAGCCCAACCTGCTGCTGCTGGACGAGCCCAGCAACCACCTGGACGTGGAAACCCGCGAGGCCCTGGCCACCGCGCTGGCGGACTTCGGCGGCAGCATGCTGCTGGTGTCTCACGACCGGCACCTGCTGCGCACCACGGTGGACAGCTTCTGGATCGTGGCCGACGGCGCGGTGCGCGAATTCGACGGCGACCTGGAGGACTACCGCGACTGGCTGGCCGCACGCAACGCCGGCGAACGCGCCGAAGCGGCGCGCGAGAACGCGGCCAACGGCGAGCCCGTCATCGACCGCAAGGCGCAGCGCCGCGCCGAGGCCGAACAGCGCCAGCGCCTGTCGGCGCTGCGCAAGCCGCTGGAAGCGAAACTCGCCAAGGTGGATGCCGAGATGGAAAAACTGCGCGCCAAGCTGCAGGCGCTGGACGCCGTCATCGCCGACCCGGACCTGTATTCGGACGCACGCCGCGCGGAACGCCAGAAGGTCATGGCCGAGCATGGCGAGCACGGCAAGCGCATGGACGAGCTGGAAGAGCAGTGGCTGGAGATCCAGGGCTCGCTCGAGGAGATCGAGCAGTCGGAGCCTTGAAGGGATGGCGGCTTGCGCCGCCTTACGAATAAGGGCGTTCGCGCAGCCGGGTATGGTGCGCGACCACCGTATCGATCACTTCGTGCAGTATGTTTTCGGCCAGCTCGGGCGGCACGCCCGCTTCCTCGGCCAGGCGCCGGATACGCGCGACCTGCTGGGACTCGCGCCGGGTGTCGAGCAGGTCCATGCCGTGGGCCTGCTTCAGTTCGCCGATCATGTCCGTGCAGCGAAAGCGCACGCCCAGCAGCAGGATGATCTGCTGGTCGATCTCGTCGATCTCGGCGCGCAGCGACGCCAGCTCGTCTTCGGGGGATTCGTGCTCGGCCATGTTTTTCAACCCTGAACGATATCGAGTTTCGCGATGCCCAGCGCCAGCGTCTTGGCGCCCACGTCACGGAACTGGATTTGGGCCTGGGCGTCCTGTCCTGCGCCGCTCAGGCCGATGATCGTGCCCTCGCCGAACCGCGCGTGGCGCACGCCCTGACCTACACGATACTGCTTGTCGCCCACGGTGACGCCGCTGGCCACGCTGCGCGGTTGACGCGGCGCAATGGTGTTGGTGGGCTTGCGTCCGAACGCGTCGCCGCGGTTGCCGCCGCCCCAGCTCGCGCTGGTGGCGCCGACCTGCGCCAGGCCGGCCTTGGGGGTCAGCCATTTCAGGTGCTGCTCCGGAATTTCGTCCAGGAAGCGCGAGCGCATCGCGTAGCGCGTCTGGCCGTGCAGCATGCGGCTTTGCGCCAGGCTGATGTACAGGCGCTGGCGCGCGCGCGTGATGGCCACGTACATGAGGCGGCGCTCTTCTTCCAGCCCGGACGGCTCGAGGATGCTGTTCTCGTGCGGGAACAGGCCCTCTTCCAGGCCGGTGATGAAGACCGCGTCGAACTCCAGGCCCTTGGCCGCGTGCACGGTCATGAGCTGCACCGCGTCCTGGCCCTGCTGGGCCTGGTTGTCGCCGGCCTCCAGCGCCGCGTGCGACAGGAACGCCGCCAGCGGCGTCAGGCCGTCGCCGCCGATGGCCGGCGCGTCCACCACGCCCGGCATGAGCGTCGAGGAAGCGTCCTGCTCGGGCACGACGCCGGCCGGCAGGCCGTCGTAGTTTTCCTCGGACGCGAACACGGCGGCCGCCGTGATCAGTTCGTTCAGGTTTTCCAGACGCTCGGCGCCTTCGCGCTCGGCCTTGTAATGGGCGTTCAGCCCGCTGGCCTCGAGCATGTGCTCGACCATCTCCGGCAGCGGCAGGTCGCGCGTTTCCTCGATCAGACGGTGGATCAGCTGGGCGAACTGCGCCAGGTTGGAGCCGCCCTTGCCGCCCACCAGGGCCACCGCCGAATACAGGCTGGTGTCATGGGCGCGCGCGGCGTCGGCCAGCTGCTCCAGCGTGCGCGCGCCGATGCCGCGGGTCGGGAAGTTCACCACCCGCATCCACGAGGTGTCGTCGTGCGGGTTGGCCATCAGGCGCAGGTAGGCCAGCGCGTGCTTGATTTCCTGGCGCTCGAAAAAGCGCAGGCCGCCGTACACCTTGTAGGGAATGCCGGCCGAGAAGATGGCGTGTTCCAGCACCCGCGACTGCGCGTTGCTGCGGTAGAGCACGGCGATCTCGCGGCGCAGGCTGCCGTCGCGGATCAGCGCGCGGATCTCGTCGACGATCCATTGCGCCTCCATGCCGTCGGACGGCTGCTCGATGACGCGCACCGGCTCGCCCTCGCCCTGCTCGGTCCAGAGATTCTTGCCCAGCCGGCCGGTGTTGTGGCCGATCAGCGCGTTGGCCGAATCCAGGATGTGGCCGTAGGAGCGGTAGTTCTGCTCCAGGCGGATCACGGTGCCGCGCGCGTAGTCGCGCTCGAAGTCGGCCATGTTGCCGACGTTGGCGCCGCGGAATGCGTAGATGGACTGGTCGTCGTCGCCCACCGCGAAAATGGCGGCGCCGCCGCCGGCCAGCAGGCGCAGCCACTTGTACTGCAGCGTGTTGGTGTCCTGGAACTCGTCGACCAGGATGTGGCGGAAACGGCGCTGGTAGTGCTCGCGCACGGGCGCGTTGCGCGACAGCAGTTCATAGGCGCGCAGCAGCAGTTCGGCGAAGTCGACCACGCCCTCGCGCTGGCACTGGGCCTCGTAGAGCTGGTAGATCTCGATCAGGCGGCGGCGGTGGGCGTCGTAGGCTTCGACATCGGCCGGACGCAGGCCCTCTTCCTTGGCGCCGTTGATGAAGCGCTGCACGTCGCGCGGCGGATACTTTTCATCGTCGACGCCGTTGGCCTTCATGAGGCGCTTGATCGCCGCGAGCTGATCGGTGACGTCCAGGATCTGGAAGCTCTGCGGCAGGCCGGCATCGCGGTGATGGGCGCGCAGCATGCGGTTGCACAGGCCGTGGAAGGTGCCTATCCACAGGCCGCGCATATCGATGGGCAGGATGGCCGACATGCGCGCCAGCATCTCGCGGGCGGCCTTGTTGGTGAACGTGACCGCCAACAGCCCAAAAGGCGAGGCCTGGCCGGTTTGAATCAGCCAGGCCATGCGGGTGGTGAGCACCCGGGTCTTGCCGCTGCCCGCCCCGGCCAGGACCAGGGCGTGCTGCGGTTCTAACGTTACTGCGGCGCGTTGTTCAGGATTGAGCTTCTCTAGCATCATGCCGCGTAGCGGCGCAGACGTTGAGCGAATTGCTCGAGCCCGGCGATGCCGCTTTGCTGGGCGCGCTGGCACCAGGCCTGCAGATCATTGAGGAGCTGTTCGCTGCTGGCGCTGGAGCTTTCCCAGATGCGGCCGAGTTCGCGGCGCATCTGCACCAGCGTGGCCAGCGACTTGTTGCGGGCGATGGCCTGGTCCACGGCGGCAACCTGTTCGGGCTGGAGGATGTCCTCGTTGCGATGGATGGCGCGGCGCACGCGGTGCAACTGAGTCCAGTCGCATTCGGCGCTGCCCTTCTTGCGCGAATCCTTCAGCTTGGCGAGTTCTTCGCGGGCGGCGCTCTTGATCACGTCCGCGTAGCGGGCCATGACTTCGTAGCGGTGCGTGATCACGCCCTGCAGGGTACGCAGGTCGATGCCGGTGCGGCTGTCGTCCAGCTTGAGCTTGGGCGCGACCTTCTTGATCTTGGCCAGGCCGAAGAACTTCAGGATGTTGATGTAGCACCAGCCGATGTCGAACTCGTACCACTTCGCCGAGAACTTGGCCGACGTGCCGTGGGCGTGGTGGTTGTTGTGCAGCTCTTCGCCGCCGATCACGATGCCCCACGGGAACACGTTGGTGCTGGTGTCCGGGCTGTTGTAGTTGCGGTAGCCCCAGTAGTGGCCGATGCCGTTGACCACGCCGGCGGCCCAGAACGGAATCCAGGCCATCTGCACGGCCCACACCGTCACGCCGATGGCGCCGAACAGGGCGATGTCGATGGCGAGCATGGTCAGCACGCCCCACAGGCTGTGCTTGCTGTAGATGTTGCGCTCAAGCCAGTCGTCGGGCGTGCCGTGGCCGAACTTGGCCATGGTTTCCTTGTTGGACGATTCCTCGCGGTACAGCTCGGCGCCGCGGAACAGCACTTTCCAGATGCCGAACAGGATGGGCGAATGGGGATCGCCTTCCTTTTCGCACTTGGCGTGGTGCTTGCGGTGAATGGCAACCCATTCCTTGGTGACCATGCCGGTCGTCATCCAGAGCCAGAAACGGAAGAAGTGCATGACGGCTGGATGGAGGTCCAGGCCGCGGTGCGCTTGGCTGCGATGGAGGAATACCGTGACCGAAACGATCGTGATGTGCGTCATCACCAGGGTGAACACGACGATCTGCCACCAGGTGGCTTGCGTCAGACCGCCGGCAATGAAGGAGAGGATGTAATCCATAAAGCTGTTATGAGCCTCGCTTGAGAAGTGCGTGAAGTTTAGCTTACCTTTGCCGTCTTATGACAAGGGAGTTTCAAAATAGTTTTTGAGAGAAATCAAGGACTAAGCCAGGGTTTTGACACGTAAACATCCCTACTCGCGACCATAAAAGACGAGCGCGAGGCCAGGCCCTGCGACCCTGCATCTACCCTGTAACAAGGGTAGCGCAATCGCCGGGACAAGTGGTTTGGGCCAGGTTTTGGCATTAAAGTTCCTGTCAGCCGCGCGGCCGCGCGCCCTGCCGTCCGCCACGCCCCGACTGTCTCTTTTGCCCCACTGATGTTGCCGAACAAACCCCGCTTCAAAATACGTCCCCATTTTACTTGCGCCCTGGCCCTGGTGGGCGCCGGCCTGTCCGCGCCCGCCGCGTCGCAGACGCTGAAGCCGGGCGACGTGGTGGTGCTGGCCTCTTATTACGAGATCCGCGGGTCGGACTGCCTGGCCCTGCGCGCGCCGCGGCTGTCCATCACCCTGGCGCCGCGCCTGGGCAAGGCCAGCGTCATGCAGACGCGCGGCCAGTCGGGCGCCTCCGGGCGCTGCGCCTACAAGACGGTGCCCGTGTCGCAACTCGTGTACCAGGCCGACCGGCCGGGCCAGGATTCCCTGGCCTGGGAGGTGAAGTACCAGGACAAGACGCTCGGCACCCGCCGCTACAGCGCCACGGTGGGCGTCACGCCGGGTTCCTGATCCGACGCCTGCGCCGCCTCGGCCGATTCCTCGGATTCGGCTACGGCCCCCTTTTTCTTGCGCTCGAACACCGCGGCGAAGAAGCCGTCGGTGCCGTGCACGTCGGGGCGCAGCTGGACATAAGGGCCGTCGAGCTGAAGGTTCTCGCAGCGGGCCGCCAGGATGGCGGCGGCGTCCAGGCGTTCGAAATCGGGGTGGCTGGCCAGGAAACGCTCGGCCTGCACCTCGTTTTCCTCGGCCAGCAGGCTGCAGGTGGCGTAGACCAGGCGGCCGCCGGGCGCCACGCAGCGCGCGGCGCTCTTGAGGATGCGCTCCTGCAACTGGCCCAGCTCGGCCAGCGCCTCGGGGTGCTGGCGCCATTTGAGATCGGGATTGCGGCGCAGCGTGCCGATGCCGCTGCACGGGGCGTCGACCAGCACGCGCTGGGCCTTGCCGGCCAGGCGCTTGACGCGGGCATCGTTCTCGTTATCGATGACGACCGGCACCACGTTGGACAGGCCGCTGCGCGCGAAGCGTGGCTTGGCGCGCGCCAGGCGCGCCGCCGACACGTCGAAAGCGTACAGGCGGCCGGTGGAGCGCATCAGCGCGCCCAGCAGCAGCGTCTTGCCGCCCGCGCCGGCGCAGAAATCGATGATCATCTCGCCGCGGCGCGGCCCGACCAGCAGCGCCAGCAGCTGGCTGCCCTCGTCCTGCACCTCGATACTGCCGTTTTCGAATTGCGGCCAGCGGTTGATGGCCGGCCGGCCGTCCATGCGGATGCCCCAGGGCGAATACGGCATAGCGACGGGCTGGTAGCGGCCGGCGCCCTGCTGCAGCTCGGCCAGCATGGCGTCGCGTTCGGCCTTCAGCGGATTGACGCGCAGGTCCAGGCTGGCCTGGCGGTTGAGCGCCTCGATCAGCGTTTCGGGACTGTCCATCGCGCCCAGGCGCTCGTCGAGCCAGTCCGGGATGCTGCCGCGCACCGCGCGCGGCAGCGTCGCCAGGTCGATCTGCGACACGCGCCGCAGCCACTCGGCCTCGGCGGCGTCCAGGCCTTCGGCCAGCTCGCCGGCACCCAGCGTGGCCGCCAGGCCCAGGATGGCCAGGCGGCGCGAGGCCGGGCCCACGCCGCTTTCGCCGAACTGGCGGTAGCGGCGCAGATGGCGCAGCACGTCGTAGACGGCCTCGGCGACCTCGGAGCGGTCGCGCGCGCCCAGGTTGGGATGGCTGCGCAGCCAGTGCGACAGCGCCGCGTCGGCCGGGTGGGTCCATTGCAGGATTTCGCCCAGGGCGCGCTGCACCTGCTCGATCCGGATGGCGGCGTACGGCTGGCGCGGACGGTTGTACTGGGGCTTCTGCGGCGCGCGGGCCTCGCCGCGCGGGGCGTCGTGGGGACGCTGGCCGGGACGGCCTTCGCGGCGCTCGGCGCCATAGGAGGCGCGCTCGGCGCCATAGGAGGCGCGCTCGCCGCCGCGCGGTGCGTCGTAGGACGGACGCTGGCCGGGGCGGCCTTCGCGGCGCTCGGCGCCGTAGGAGGCGCGCTCGCCCTGCCGCTCGTCGCGGCGTTCTTCGCGCCTGCCGTCGGGACGGCCTTCGCGCCGCTCGTCGCGGCGACCGTCGCGGCCGCGCTCCAGCGCCTGCCGGGCCTCGCCCTTGGGGCGCGAAAAGAAGCTCCGGCCGTCGCGGCCTTCGGCGGCGCGCGGGGCGCCGGCCGGACGGGAACGCGGGGGTTGGGATTTAGTCATGGCGTATTCCAGTGGGGCGGAGGTTTTCCGCCCGGTAAATGCATTGCAGCGCGCGTTGCGCGGACGGTCAGGCGGCCGGCGACCAGGTGAACAGGCGCTCGGGATCGCCCGCCACGTTCACGCGGTGGTCGCTCGTCAGGGTAACCCGGCCTTCGGCCAGCCAGCGCACCGCCGCCGGGAAAGCCTGGTGCTCGACCGTCAGCACGCGCTCGGCCAGCGCTTCCGGCGTATCGCCGGCCAGCACCGGAACGCAGCCCTGGGCGATGATGGGGCCGTGGTCCAGCACCGGGGTCACGAAATGCACCGTGCAGCCGTGCACCCGCACGCCGGTGGCCAGCGCCTGGGCGTGGGTGTGCAGGCCGGGGAAGGCCGGCAGCAGCGAAGGATGGATGTTGACCAGCCGGCCCGCATAATGGTTGACGAAGCCCGGCGTCAGCACGCGCATGAAGCCGGCCAGGATGACGTAATCGGGCTCGTAGCGGTCGATCTCGGCGGCCAGCGCGGCGTCGAAGGCCTCGCGGCTGGCGTAGTCCTTGTGGAACAGGGCCGCGGTGGGAATGCCCTGGTGGGCGGCCCATTCCAGGCCGGCGGCGTCCGGCCGGCTGGCGATCACGGCGGCCACTTCGGCCGGCCAGCCCTGGTCGCGGCACGCTTCGGCCAGCGCCCGCATGTTGCTGCCCCGCCCCGAGATCAGGATGACCAGGCGGCGCTTGGTGGTAGATATTTCCGGCAAGATAAGGAATTCCAAGGGAAATCGGGTTTGTGCGCGCGAGTCCCGCGCGATTTGGGCGGGATGGGAACAAACCCGGAATCCAAAATTGTAAACTCTCGCTCGTGAAACCATCGCTGCATATCTACCGATCCCTGCCCCCGCCCGAGCGGCGCGCCCCGTGCGCGCTGACGATCGGCAATTTCGACGGCGTCCATCGCGGACACCAGGCCATGCTGGCGCGCGTCTGCCAGGTCGCGAGCGAACGCGCGCTGGCGCCCGCCGTCATGACCTTCGAGCCGCATCCGCGGGAATATTTCGCCACGCTGCACCAGCGCCCGGAACTGGCGCCCACCCGGATCTCCGGGCTGCGCGACAAACTGGCGGCGCTGGCGCGCTACGGCATCTCCCAGGTCGTGGTCGAGCGTTTCAATGCCCGCCTGGCCGAGATGTCGGCCAACGCCTTCATCGAACAGCTGCTGGTGCAGGGCCTGCACACCAGATGGCTGCTGGTGGGCGAGGATTTCCGCTTCGGCCACAAGCGCAGCGGCGACATCGACCTGCTGCGCGAAGCCGGGCTGCGCCACGGCTTCGAGGTGCAGACGCTGGCCGACGTAACCGACCAGCACGGGCACCGCATCTCCAGCTCGGAAGTGCGCACCGCGCTGGCGGTGGGCGACCTGGAGCGCGCCCGCCACCTGCTAGGCCATCCGTATCACATCAGCGGCCACGTCATACACGGCCAGAAGCTGGGCCGCACGCTGGGCTTTCCCACCATGAACCTGCGCGTGGCCGAACGCTGCGCCGCGCGCTCGGGCATTTATGTGGTGCAGGTCCACGGCCTGGGCGAGCGCGCCCTGCCCGCGGTGGCCAGCCTGGGCGTGCGCCCCACGGTCGAAGACCGCGGCCGCGTGCTGCTCGAGGCGCACCTGCTCGACGAGACCATCAACGCTTACGGTAAACTCGTACGCGTCGAATTCCTGCAAAAGTTGCGGGACGAAGAAAAATTCCCTGACCTCCCTTCCCTGACTGCCGCCATCGCCGAAGACGCGCGAAACGCGCGCGCCTATTTTGCCGTCCATGGACTATAAAAAGACCCTCAACCTGCCCGATACCCCTTTCCCCATGCGGGGCGACCTCGCCCGACGCGAGCCCGCCTGGATTTCGCAGTGGGAGGAAAACCACGTCTACCAGGCGATCCGCGCCGCCAGCCGCGGCCGCCCGCGTTTCGTGCTGCACGACGGCCCGCCCTACGCCAACGGCGACATCCATATCGGCCACGCGGTCAACAAGATCCTGAAGGACATCATCGTCAAGAGCCGCAACATGGCCGGCTATGACGCGCACTACGTGCCGGGCTGGGACTGCCACGGCATGCCGATCGAAATCCAGATCGAGAAAAAGTACGGCAAGCACCTGCCGGTGGCCGAAGTCCAGTCCAAGGCCCGCGCCTACGCGCTCGAACAGATCGACCGCCAGCGCAAGGACTTCAAGCGCCTGGGCGTGCTGGGCGAGTGGGATCGTCCCTACATGACGATGAACTTCAGCAACGAAGCCGACGAGATCCGCGCGCTGGGCCGCATCCTGGACAAGGGCTACGTCTTCCGCGGCCTGAAGCCCGTGAACTGGTGCTTCGACTGCGGCTCGGCCCTGGCCGAGGCCGAGGTCGAATACGCCGACCGCGTCGACCCGGCGGTGGACGTGGCCTTCCCGTTCGCCGAACACGCCAGGCTGGCCGCGGCCTTCGGCCTGGATTCGGTGGACGACGGCGCCATCGTCATCTGGACCACCACGCCCTGGACCATCCCGTCCAACCAGGCGCTGAACGTGCATCCCGAAATCGAATACGCCCTGGTGCGCGTGTCGCCGGCGCCCAAGTTCGGCCCCCTGCTGCTGATCGCCAAGGAACGCGTCGAGGATTGCCTGAAGAGCTGGGAGCTGGAAGGCGAAATCATCGCCACCGCCCCGGGCGCGGCGCTGTCCGAGATCCAGTTCCGCCATCCGCTGGCGCAGTTCGAGGCCGCCTACGACCGCAAGGCGCCCGTCTACCTGGGCGACTACGTGACCGCCGACTCCGGCACGGGCGTGGTGCACTCGGCCCCGGCCTACGGCATCGAGGACTTCATCTCGTGCAAGGCGCACGGCATGAAAGACACCGACTTCATCAGCCCGGTGATGGGCGACGGCAAGTATGCCGACAGCCTGGCGCTGTTCGGCGGCCTGTCGATCTGGGACGCCAACCCCAAGATCGTCGAGGCGCTGAAGGAAGCCGGCGCGCTGATGCACGTGGAAAAGCACAAGCACAGCTACATGCACTGCTGGCGCCACAAGACGCCCATCATCTACCGCGCCACCAGCCAGTGGTTCGCCGGCATGGACGTAGCCCCCAAGGACGGCGGCCCGACCCTGCGCGAATCGGCGCTGGCCGGCATCGACGCCACGGCCTTCTATCCGGCCTGGGGCCGCGCCCGCCTGCACGCCATGATCGCCAACCGTCCGGACTGGACCCTGTCGCGCCAGCGCCAGTGGGGCGTGCCGATGGCCTTCTTCGTGCACAAGGAAACCGGCGAGCTGCATCCGCGCACCATCGAATTGCTCGAACAGGTGGCGCAGCGCGTCGAAAAAGGCGGCATCGAGGCCTGGCAGGCGCTGGACCCGCGCGAACTGCTGGGCGACGAGGCCGACCAGTACGAGAAGAACCGCGACACGCTGGACGTGTGGTTCGACTCCGGCAGCACGCACGCCACGGTGCTGGGCGGCAAGGACGGCGCTTTCGCCGGCTCGCACGGCGCCGAACTGGGCTGGCCCGCCGACCTCTACCTGGAAGGCTCGGACCAGCACCGCGGCTGGTTCCATTCCTCGCTGCTGACCGGCTGCATGCTTTACGGCCAGCCGCCCTACAAGGCGCTGCTGACGCACGGCTTCGTGGTCGACGGCCAGGGCCGCAAGATGAGCAAGTCGGTGGGCAACGTGATCGCCCCGCAGAAGGTGTCCGACTCGCTGGGCGCCGAAATCCTGCGCCTGTGGGTGGCCTCCACCGACTACTCGGGCGAACTGTCCATCTCCGACGAGATCCTCAAGCGCGTGGTCGAAGGCTACCGCCGCATCCGCAATACGCTGCGCTTCCTGCTGGCCAACCTGGCCGACTTCGACGCGGTGTCGCAGGCCGTGCCCTACGGCGAACTGTTCGAGATCGACCGCTACGCGCTGGCCATGACGGCGCAGATGCAGGCCGAGGTTCAGGCCAACTACGAACGCTATGATTTCCACCCGGCCGTCGCCCGCCTGCAGACCTTCTGCTCGGAAGACCTGGGCGCGTTCTACCTGGACATCCTGAAGGACCGCCTGTACACCTCGGCCGAAGACAGCCGCGCCCGCCGCTCGGCCCAGACCGCGCTGCTCGACATCACCCAGACGCTGCTCAAGCTGATGGCGCCGATCCTGTCGTTCACGGCCGAAGAAGCCTGGAAGGAACTGGTCGACTCCGCCCTGAAGAACCAGGCCGACGCCGCCCGCACCACGATCTTCACCGAGGTCTACCACGCGCTGCCGCCGTACGCCGACGCCGAAGCGCTGACGGCCAAGTGGACGCGCCTGCGCGCCATCCGCGCCGAAGTCCAGCGCAAGCTCGAAGAAGTGCGCACGGCCGGCGACATCGGTTCGTCGCTGCAGGCCGAGGTCGACCTCTACGCCAGCGGCGCGGACCGCGAACTGCTTGCCAGCCTGGGCGACGACCTGCGCTTCGTGCTGATCGTCTCGCGGGCCACCGTGCACGCCGGCGAAGGCGAGACCCGCATCGAAGTCACGCCCTCGGCGCACAAGAAGTGCGAGCGCTGCTGGCACTGGCGCCTGGACGTGGGCCAGGACGCGGATCATCCCGAGATCTGCGGCCGCTGCGTGTCCAACCTGTTCGGCTCGGGCGAAGCCCGCGACAAGGCCTGAACATGGCCGGGCCCGCCCCCACCGGCGTCCAGTCCGGCACCCGCCCCGCGCCCGCGCGCGTGGGGCGCTGGCTGGCCATCGCGCTGGCCATCATCGTGCTGGACCAGCTGACCAAGATCTACTTCAACACCGCGTACCAGTACGGCCAGCGCGTCAACCTGCTGCCGTTCTTCGACTTCACCCTGGTGTACAACCGCGGCGCCGCGTTCAGTTTCCTGGCGTCCGAGGAAGGCTGGCAGCGCTGGCTGTTCACCGGGCTGGGCTGCGTGGCGGCCGTGGTCATCACCATCATCCTGCGCCGCACCCACGGCCAGCCGCGCTTCTGCCTGGCGCTCACGCTGATCCTGGGCGGCGCCATCGGCAACGTCATCGACCGGGTGGTGCATGGCCACGTGGTGGACTTCCTGCTGTTCTACTGGAACAACTGGCAATTCCCCGCCTTCAACCTAGCCGACGTCGGCATCACCTGCGGCGCCGTGCTGCTGGTGCTGGACGAACTGCTGCGCTCGCGCAAGCCGCAAGCCTGAGTTTCGCCGCGTTTGATCCCCCCTGAACGGATGGCGAACGGCGCGATGCCGCAATGCAGAATAAAATCACTGTCCGTTCCTCGTTTACGCGGCGCTTAACCCGCCGCCCCGCCCCCATGCTCGACCTCGCCCGCAAACGCATCGTCCTCGGCCTGACCGGGGGCATCGCCTGCTACAAAATCGCCGAGCTGGTGCGGCGCATGACCGAACAGGGCGCCACGGTCGACGTGGTGATGACCGAGGCGGCCACGCACTTCATCACGCCCGTCACCATGCAGGCCCTGTCGGGCCGCCCGGTGTTCGTGGACGCCTGGGACGCGCGCGTGCCCAACAACATGGCGCACATCGACCTGACACGCGGCGCCGACGCCGTGCTGATCGCGCCCGCCAGCGCCGATTTCATGGCCAAGCTGGCCCACGGCATGGCCGACGACCTGCTGTCCACGCTGTGCCTGGCGCGCGCTTGTCCGCTGCTGGTCGCGCCCGCCATGAACCGCGAAATGTGGGCCAACCCGGCCACGCAGCGCAATGTCGCACAACTGCGCGCCGACGGCGTCAGCGTGCTGGGACCCGCCGCCGGCGAACAGGCTTGCGGCGAGACCGGCGACGGCCGCATGCTGGAAGCGCACGAACTGCTGACCGACCTGATCGCCTTCTTCCAGCCCAAGCTGCTGGCCGGCCGCCACGTGCTGCTGACCGCCGGCCCCACGTCCGAGCCGGTGGACCCGGTGCGCGTGCTGAGCAACCGCTCCTCGGGCAAGACCGGCTACGCGCTGGCGCGCGCCGCGCGCGAGGCCGGCGCCCGCGTCACGCTGATCACCGGCGCCACCTTCCTGCCGGTGCCGCGCGGCGTCACCGCGCTGTCGGTCACCACCGCGCGCCAGATGCACGATGCGGTAATGGCCAGCGCGGCCGACGCCGACATCTTCATCGCCGTGGCCGCCGTGGCCGACTGGCGCGTGAAGAACGTCAGCACCCAGAAACTGAAAAAGACCAGCGAGGGCGGCGGCGCCCCCGTCATGGAGTTCGAACCCAATCCCGACATCCTGGCCGAAGTCGCCAAGCTGGCCGACGGCCCCTGGTGCGTGGGCTTCGCGGCCGAAACCGAGAAGCTGGCCGAGCACGCCGAAGCCAAGCGCGCGCGCAAGGGCATCCCCCTGCTGGTGGGCAACCTCGCGCACAAGGTCATGGACGCCGACACCACCGAACTGGTGCTGTTCGACGAACAGGGCGTGCATCCCCTGCCCGCCGCCGGCAAGCTGGACGCGGCGCGCCGCCTGATCGCCGAGATCGCGGCGCGGGTGCCGCCGAAGTAGTCCTCTGCGCACTCAAAAAAAAACGCCAGGCGTCGCGGCCTGGCGTTTTTGTTTGCGCGCCCGCGCCGCGGCCGCGCTCAGTGTATGTGCTCCTGCGCCGAGCGGTCGTCACGCTCCATCTGCAGCGTCGTATGATGCAGGTCGAAGTCCTGCTGCAGGCGGTCTTCGATGGCGCGGCGCACCGCTTCGCCGTCGGCCCCCGGCTCCAGCACCACATGGCCCGTCAGCATCGGATTGCTCTGCGTCACCGCCCACAGGTGGATGTCATGGATGGCGGCCACGCCGGCCGTGCCGGCGATGGCGTCGCGCACCGCCTGCAGGCTCATGCCCGGCGGCACGCCTTCGAGCAGGATGTTCACGCACTCGCGCAACAGCGTCCAGGTGCGCGGGAACACCATGAAGCCGATGCCCACCGCCAGCGCCGAATCCACCCAGCGCCAGCCCGTGAACCAGATCACCACGGCGCCGACGATCACGCCTATCGAGCCCAGCATGTCGGCCCACACTTCCAGGTAGGCGCCCTTCACGTTCAGGCTTTCGTCCTTCGCGCTTGCCAGCAGCCGCATCGCGATCAGGTTGACGATCAGGCCGACCACGGCGACGGCCAGCATCCCCACGGACTGGATATCCGACGGCGCCGACAGGCGCTGATAGGCCTCGTACAGGATGTAGAACGCGATGCCCAGCAGCACCAGCGCATTGACCGCCGCCGCCAGGATCTCGAAGCGGGCGTATCCGTAGGTGCGCATCAGGTCCGCCGCCTTGCGGCCCGCGCGGATCGCGACCAGCGCCAGCAGCAGGGCCATGGCGTCGGTCATCATGTGCATGGCGTCGGAAATCAGCGCCAGGCTGCCCGTCATGATCCCGCCGACGATTTCCACCAGCATGAAGGTGCTGGTCAGGCCCAGCGCGATCCAGAGGCGGGATTCGGGTAAGGTGCGCACGTCGCCGTGCTGATGGCTATCGCTCATTGGTGTCCGCGGATCAAGGCTGGTTCGACGGCGCGACGGCGGTGCCGCACTGCGCGCAGAAACCCGCTCCGGCAGCGATGGCCGCGCGGCACTGTGAGCAAGCCAGCGGCGCCAGCGAGACGCCGCATTGCGAACAATAGCGCCCGCCCGCGGCCTGGGAGGCGCCGCAACCGTTGCAGACGACGGCGGCGCCCTGCGGCGCGCCGCCATTGGCCCCGCCGCCGCGACGGTCATAGCCATAATGGCCGCCGTACCCGTGATGCCCGGCGCGCCCGCCCAGCAGATGTTTCAGTATGCCCATATCAGCCTCCGAGCCGCGATCGCGGCGTATTGCCAGGCATCATGACAAAGCCTGAAGCAGCTTCAGAGTCAAGGGCAGAGTACGACGACAGTGCCCCGAGGCGAGTATTCGTGGTGCGGTGGCGGCGCCCCCGGAAATGGGATGAATCTGTCACTCGGCCAGGCCCTGCAGGCCCCTCCGACCTCCATACCCCCCTATCATCGGCCCAAAACATGGAGGAATGACATGATCGGACACAAGCCGCCTGCGGCGTCGACAGTCCTGATCGGCGACATCCGTACGCTGATCGAGGCATCACGGCAGCGCGCCGTCTCGACCGCCAACGCCGAACTGACCTTGCTGTTTTGGCGTATCGGCCACCGCATCCATACGGAGGTTCTGGCCGGACAACGGGCCGGATACGGTGAGGAACTACTGGCAACCTTGGCCCGGCACCTCGTTCGCGACTTTGGGCAAGGCTTCGCGGAAAAGAATCTACGGCGCATGGTGCAGTTTGCGGCCGCCTAACCTGACGAATCAATTGTCGTGACGCTGTCACGACAATTGAGCTGGTCGCATTTCGTGGCGCTGTTGCCGCTGAAGGATCCGCTCAGGCGGGACTACTATGCACAAATGGCCAGTGCCGAACGCTGGAGCGTGCGGACACTGCGCGAACGCATGGATTCGATGCTGTACGAGCGCACTGCGCTTTCAAAAAAGCCGCATGAAACAATCGCTCAGGAACTGGCGGCCTTGCGCGATACCCGCCGGATGTCGCCGGCGCTGGTGATGCGCGACCCATATATCCTGGACTTTCTGGGCCTGCTGGATAGTTGGCAGGAGGACGAACTGGAAGCGGCGATCATCCGCGAAATGCAGTCCTTTCTGCTGGAGCTGGGCGCTGATTTTTCTTTTCTTGCGCGACAGAAACGCATCCAGATCGACGACGAGGACTTCCACCTCGATCTGCTGTTTTATAACCGCAAGCTGCGCCGACTGGTAGCGGTGGAACTGAAAATCGGCGAGTTCAAAGCAGCGTTCAAGGGGCAGATGGAGCTTTACTTGCGCTGGCTCGACAAGCATGAACGCGAACCTGGAGAAGCCCCGCCGCTAGGCATCATCCTATGCGCCGGCAAAAAGCGCGAGCAGATCGAACTATTGGAGCTGGACAAGTCGGGCATCCATGTCGCCGAATACCTGACCGCCCTTCCACCACCCGCAGTGTTAGCCGAACGGCTACAGCAGGCAACCGAGCGGGCTCGCTC
Source organism: Achromobacter sp. MUI-25009338 (assembly GCF_057359325.1). Taxonomy (NCBI): domain Bacteria; kingdom Pseudomonadati; phylum Pseudomonadota; class Betaproteobacteria; order Burkholderiales; family Alcaligenaceae; genus Achromobacter; species Achromobacter sp. MUI-25009338. The sequence goes on along the minus strand of NZ_CM170627.1, from coordinate 2,289,878 downwards.
CCAGATCGAGCGCCGCAAGTCCGGCGAACAGCGATGACGGCGGCATTCAGGTTGCGCGAAAAGCCGCCGCCAGACCCGCGATCAAGCCTGGCGCCCTTGCGGACGCTCAGGCGCTGGCGCCTTGCGTTCAATCGAGGCTGATGTTGGCGGCCTTCACGATGTCCGCCCACTGCTGGCGGTCCTTCTCCAGGAACTGGCCGAACTGCTCGGGCGTCATGCCCGTGACCGGCTCCGAACCCAGGCCGGCCATTTTCTCGACCAGGGCGGGTTGCTTGAGCACGTCCTGCAGCGCGGCGTAGTAGGCGGCCAGCACGTCGGCGGGCAGGCCGGCGGGCGCGAACACGCCCTGCCAGGTCGGCATGTCGAAGCCCTTCAGGCCCTGCTCGTCCAGCGTGGGCACGTTGGGCAGCTGCGGCGCGCGCTTGAGCGAGGCCACGCCGATGGCCTTGACCTTGCCTTGCGTGGCCAGCGGGGCCGCGGTGGAGATGTTGTCCATCGTCATCGCGATATGGCCGCCCAGCAGGTCGGTGATGACAGGCGCCGCGCCACGGTACGGCGCGTGCGGCACTTTCACGCCCAGCTTGTACAGCATGGTCTCGGCGATCAGGTGGTTGGAGATGCCCACGCCGGCGGTGCCGTAGGTGGCGGTCGGCGTCTTCTGGAAGTATTCCTTCAGCTCGGCCAGGTTGTTGGCCGGCACGTCCTTGTTCACGATGACCACGTTGGGCTGCACCGCGACCAGCGTGATCGGGGTGAAGTCAGTGGGCTTGTAGTTGGTGCCCTTAGGGTTGAGCACGTGGGTGATGGCCATGGAGCCGGCGGCGCCGATACCGATGGCGTAGCCGTCGGCCGGCGACTGGCTCAAGCGGTACGCCATGATGTTGCCGCCGGCGCCGGCCAGGTTTTCGACCACGACAGGCTGGCCCAGGCGTTGCGACAGCGGGTCGGCCAGCAGGCGGGCCAGCGTATCGGCCGAGCCGCCCGGGGCGAAGCCCACCAGCAGGCGCACGGGTTTAGCGGGCTTCCAGGCGTCGGCGGCCAGCGCCGGCGTGGCGGCAAGCGCCGAAACGGCGAACAGCGCGCCGACGGCGCGGTTTAGGGTACGGCTGAACATAACGAAAAACTCCCTGCGATATTTGATTCACCGAAGGCCCGGCGCGCCAGGCCTTCGGGTAGAGATTGGGTGTCAGACACCCGGACCAAGGATTTGCGCCAGCGTCTGCGCGACGAGGCGGTTGGAGAGCAGGACCGGACGGCCGGACGCCTGGGCCACGGCCGCGCGCATGCGCTCGGCGTAACCCATGCAGTGCATGACGATCAGGTCACAGGAGGCCAGCTCGCGGCCGGCCTGCTCGAAATTTCGCGCCGCCTGCTGCGCGTCGGCCTCATAAGGCGAGGCGTGCGCCACCTGGACGTCGTAAGGCAGCGGCACGGCCATGTGGAAGGCGTCGACCTGCGCGGCCAGCGGCACCACCAGGCCCACCTTGCGGCAGTGCTGCGCCAGCGCCGCGACCAGGTGATCCACGACCTGCTGCGGCTCCACCACCAGCGTGCGCATCGGCGCGATGGCCGTGCCGGTGCACAGCGGCACCAGCACGTCGTAGCCGGCGGCGTCGGCCTGGCTCATGACCTGGGCCAGCCGGGCCTCGGCGGCGGCCGCGTCCAGCTCGATCTGCGAGCCGTCGCGCATGCGCGTGGCGAAGCGGTAGGCGCCCGGCTTGGGCGCCAGCGCGGCCAGCGCCGCCGCGTCCAGGCCGTCCAGCGCGCCGAACTCGTCGACCTGCACGTGCGCGCCCAGCAGCGGCGCGATTTCCGGCACCACGTCGCTGCGCGGCGACTGCCCGATGGTGAAGAACGCCACCCGCCGCCGCGGTTGCGCGCTCATGCCGCGTCTCCGGTTTCGCGGCCCACGGTCTGCAGGTGCGCCATGGAGCCGTAGCGCGATTGCAGCGCGGCCCATTCGGCCTCGTCGAAAAACCTCATGGCGCGCTGGCCGAAGAGCTTGGCGGTTTCGATGCAGAAGCGCATGGCGACGTCGGCGTCCACCGCGTTGGTCACGCCGGTGGCGCAGCCCGGCACCGTGGTCTGGGCGGTCAGCGCCACGCCCACCACGGGCGCGTCGGTGACGATGGTGGGCTGCATCAGCGAATTCACGTGCCACAGGCCGTTTTCGTAGGGCGTGATGTCCTGCGTGGTCAGCGGCAGCGTCACGGGCAGTTCGCCGCTGACCCAGCCCATCACGTCCAGCATCGTCTCGGGAATGCGCAGCAGATAGCCCTGTTTTGCCACCGGCGTCAGCGCCACGCCGCGCTTGTTGACGAGACGGTTGCCGCGCGTGGTGTCGACCGAGAGGATCGCGTCCATGCGCGGATCGACTTCATGCGACATCATCTCGCGCATCGGGAATGGCGAGCGCATCATCGGCACCGGATGATGCGGACGCGTGCCGGCGCGCGGGCAGATATGCGTGCGGATGCGCACCGTGCCGGGCAGCACGTCGCCCTCGCGGGCCATGGCCATCAGCTTGAAAGCCGCCGCGATCGCGACCACCGCGCCGTCGCTGTCGGACACCAGGCCCGTGACGGCCGGGCGCGCGCCGATGCCGCCCAGGCGGCCCACGATGCCCAGCTGCGGCGCCGTCTCGTCGGCGCCCGGGATGACGATGGAAAGGAATTCGGTGGCGGCGCCGTCGCGCTCGAGCCGGGTCACCTCGACTTCGCAGTCGCCGGCCTCGCGCAGCCGCTGCGCCACCGACTCGCCGGTGACGTGGGCGGACGACAGCAGTTCGATCGTGTCGATGACTTGCTTCATGCCTGGACCTCCACCGGACCCGGGCGGAATACGCGCGGTTCCTGCTGGCCGAGGAACAGCGGCGCCTCGTGCGGGCCGATCAGGGTCATCTCGCCGCCGCTCACCCGCAGCCCGGAACCTTCCGGCAGGCCCAGCACCGGCATCGCCGGGTTCAGGGTGCAGAACTCGGCCAGGCGCTGCGCGCGGGTCTCGCCGCGATGGCCCGGCGGATGGGCGTTGGTGTAGTGCGGATTGATCTGGAACGGCAGCAGGCCCAGCGCGTCGAAGCCCTGCGGGTCGGTGATGGGCATGTCGTTGGTGGTGCAGATGGTCGGGCAGCTCAGGTTGGACCCGGCGCTCCAGCCCAGATAGGCCGCGCCCTGGCGGACCCGGCGCGCCACCACGCCCAGCAGGCCCTGGCGGCGCAGCTGGCCCAGCAGATTGAACGTGTTGCCGCCGCCCACGATGATCACGGCGGCGCCTTCCAGCGCGGCCACCGGATCTTCGGCGCGGTGCAGGCCCTGGATGTTCAGGCCGGTGTCGGCCAGCGCCGAGACCACCAGCGCGGTGTAGTCGTCCCAGTTGCGGGTCACGCCCGCGAACGGCACGAACACGGCCGGCGCGCCCGGCGGCAGCGCCGCGATCAATTCGCGGATGGCGGGCAGCGCATGCACCAGATAGCCGGCGTCGCTGCTGGAATTGCTGAGTAGCAGGAGGTTCATGAAAGCGATTTCCGTAAGGAAGTTTGGAGATTCAGGCGAGCCAATAGGGATCGTTCAGTTCGCGGCCCAGCGCCCCCACCTGCTCGAGCACGGTCTGGCGCAACCGCGCGACGCGCTCGGCGTCGACCTGGAAAGACACGAAGGACAAGCACAGGCCGCGCAGCTCGCCGGTGGCGGGATCGCGCAGCGCCGCGGCCACCGCGCCGATACCGGGCATGGCCTGGTCGATGGCGACGCCGCAGCGGTCGGCGCGGACCTGCGCCACCAGGCCGGCCAGTTCGCCCACGGTGGCGGGACAATCGCGTCCCTCCATGGGCAGCGACTGGCCGGGGTCGGCGCCGTACAGCGCCTGGAACTCGGCATCGCTCAGGCGCGACAGCAGCGCCCGGCCCATGGCGGTGCCCGAGGCCGCGCGGCGCGAGCCGGGCGAAGACAGCACCTGCACCGGGTGCGAGCCGTTCAGGCGCTGCAGCACCACGGTCTCGCGCTGGTTCAGGGTGGACAGATAGGCGGTCAGCCCGCTTTCGTCGGACAGGCGCGCCAGCACGGCGCGGCAGGCGTCATCGAGCGGCGTGGCCGCCATGCCGGCGCGCACCGCCTGGGCCAGCAAGGCCCCTGCGCGGTAGCGGCGCGTGGCGGGGTCCTGGTCCAGCAGGCCGTAATGCTGCATCTGGTTGAGCAGGCGCGAAGCCGTGCTCTTGGGCAACGCAAGGCGCGCCGCCACATCGGTGAAGCTCAATTCCGTCGCGCCGTCCGCATACAGCGACAAGACGCGCTGGACTCCGTCGAGAATGCTCATATTAGTTCCGAATTATGGAACTCAAGTTCCTAATAGACGAACAAGAATAAAACACGGGGTGGATGGCGGTCAATACGAAGTGCAATGGGCGGGGTTTCCGGCAGACTGCAGAGACACAAAGGCGGCCCCGCCCTGTGGCCCATGCGAAAAGGACGAACCATGACCATCCCGCCCCCTTCTTCCAAGTCTCGTGACGCGAGGCTGGCCCGCAATGATCCAGGTCAGGCCGCACGCATTCCCGCAGCCGGCCCGGGAAATATCGTGACCTTGCTGGCCGAATGGAGAAACGAAGAACCGTTAGGACCCGAAGACCAGTTCCCCGATCTCGAGGACACACCGATCGGGCGGCAAAACCCGCGATGAGCGCCTATCTGCTGGACACCAATATCATCAGCGTCCTGCTGCGCGAGCCCGATGGCCGGGCCGCGCGCCGTGTCGAGCGGGTCGGCCATCGCCGGGTCTGCACCAGCATCGTCGTCGCGGCCGAACTGCGCTACGGTTGCGCCAAGAAGAACTCCGCCAGATTGCGTGCCAGGGTCGGATGCCTGCTGAACGCGATACCGGTCCTGCCGCTGGACGCGCCCGCCGACGCCAGATACGGCAGCATTCGCGCCCAGTTGGAAGCGGCAGGGGAAACCATCGGCGCCAATGATTTATTGATCGGCGCGCATGCCCACGCGCTCGGCCTGACGCTGGTGACCGGCAACACCCGGGAATTCGAGCGCATTCGCGGGCTGGTCATAGAAAACTGGCTGGCTTGAAATCGGCGCTGCGCTGCGGCGTCCCTTCCCTACCTCTCCGCCATCTCCGCCCACTGCGCCAGCGGCAGCGGCGGTTGTTCGTGCAGGATGCGCGCCAGCACCAGTTTCAATTCGGCCCAGCCGCCGCGCGCGGTGGGCCAGCTCGACGGAGTGACCGGCGTCCAGCCGCCGTCGGCGGCGCGCTGCGCCATCTTGAAGCGGAAGGTGTAGTGGCCCGCCACGCCCATGCGCAGGTCGGTGACGACCAGCGCGTCGCCGATGGCGTCGTAGCGCAGCCAGTCGTCGGTGAACCAGCGCAGCCGCTGGTGCAGCGGCACGCCGGCCAGGGCCTGGCCGAGGTCCAGGTTCAGCGGCTGGCGCAGCCATTCCGGCGGGTCGCGGTCGAACAGGCTGCTGACGGATTCGTAGTAGTGGCCGTCGGCGGTCTTGGCGATGACGCGCCATACCAGGGTGTTGAATGGCATGTTGACCGCGCGCAGTTCGGTGACGGCGATGCCCCGGGCCTGCATCGCTTCGCGCACGCGGTGCTCGGCGGCCATGCGGCCGGCCAGGCCGAAGCCCAGGTAGGCGGTGCTGAACACCAGGGCGGCGGCCAGCAGGCGGCGCGCGCCGCGGGTCATGCCGCAGGCGATCGCCACCAGCACGCCGGCTGCCAGCGGCACGGTGTAGATGGGGTCGATGATGAAGACGGCGGACCAGCTTTCGGGTATGCGCGCCAGCGGCCAGAAGAGCTGGGTGCCGTAGACGGTGAACGCGTCCAGCACGGGGTGTGTGACCAGCACCAGCCACAAGGTGAGGAACAGCCGCCGCCCGCTGTAGGGCGCCTGCGGCCAGTATTTGCGGATCAGCCAGGCGAGCAAGGCGGCCAGGCCGGTCAGGACGAAGACCGAATGCGAGAAGCCGCGATGGTAGGTCATGAGCGAGACCGGGTCGGGGTAGCTCATCAGCACGTCCAGGTCCGGCACGGTGGCCAGGGCCGCGCCGTAGATCAGCGCCCGGCGTCCCTGGAAGCGTCCCATCAGCGCGCCCTGTATTCCGGCGCCCAGCACCGCTTGCGTAACCGAATCCATAATTCCCTGACTGTAGACTTCAACCGTACGGACTAGGGCCTGCGCGTCCGCTCTTGCAGGCGTTAAGATACCCGATTGCATTCAGCTTATTTTCAAGTTTGCCTTTGTGAGCCTATACGTGGACCAATACATCGACCAGATCGCCGCGTTCATCGAGACCAACCAGGCATGGGCGGGTCCGATCACTTTCCTGCTGACGCTGGGCGAGTCCCTGGTGCTGGTGGGCCTCTTCATCCCGGCCACCGCGCTGATGCTGCTGACCGGCGGGCTGATCGGCGCGGGTACGCTGAGCCCGTGGATCGTGCTGGCCTGGGGCATCGCCGGGGCCATCGTGGGCGATGCGCTGTCTTACTGGCTGGGCCGCTGGGCCGGGCCGAACGTGCTGCGCCGCTGGCCGCTGAAGCAGCAGCGCTCCGGCGTCGCGCGCGCCCGCCTGTTTTTCTACCGCTACGGTTTCGCTTCGGTGCTGGTCGGCCGCTTCCTGGGCCCGATCCGTTCCACCATTCCCACGGTGGCCGGGGTGATGGGCATGGCCCACGGCCGCTTCCAGCTGGCCAATGTCATTTCCGCCGCGCTGTGGCTGCCGCTGATGCTGGCGCCGGGCTACATCACGGCGCGCAGCCTGGGCACGGCGGACAACGCGCAGCAGATCGCCATGATGATAGGCGCCGGCCTGTCGGTGCTGCTGGGCGGCGGCCTGCTGGTGGCCATGCTGCGCAAACGCCGCGTGCCGGCTCGCCAGCGCCGCGGCAACTGAACCGGAGAGCTCCATGGCCATCGATGGCGAGCCGAAAGACGGCGATTTCGTGCGCTATATCGAAAACCTGACGCGCGCCGGCGGCGCCGCGCGCGGCAGGGTCGAGGCCGAGCGCGTCGACGCCGGCCAGTTGTCCGACCCCTTCCCCACGCCCGCGCGCAAGCCCGCGGCGGCCGCCCCCGCCGGCCAGGAAGACCCCGCCGCGGACTCGCTGGCGCGGCGCGCGCGCCAGCGCAAGACCGGCATCATCCTGACCATAGGCGGCGTGCTGGCCGGCTGGGCGGCGGCGCGCATCGTGTTCCAGGTGCTGCGCAGCCCGCAGTTCGACCTGGACGAGCTGATGCCCGCGGCCTTCCTGGTTTTCTTCGCGGTGATGCTGTTCAAGGCCGCCGCCGGCGCGCGCAATCCGCGCCGGCCGCCGCTGGCCAAGCTGCCGCCCTTGAAGACCTCCGCGTACCGCAAGGACGGTAGCGCGTGAGGCCGGGACGCGGCGGCAATGGTGCTAACATTTCCGCCGCTGTCCAACAGACCCCACGAACCCGGAGTGAAAGTGAATAACGTAGTCGGATTGAACCAGGCCCAGGCGGCCACGATGCTCAAGTTGCAGGACCACTTGAACAGCATGATCAATCCGGACTGGGTCAACGGCGGCGCCCGTTTCCTGCGGGCCGCCTTCGTCGAATCGGCCGAGGCGCTGGAGCACTACGGCTGGAAATGGTGGAAGAAGCAGACCATCGACCTGCCCCAGGTGCAGATGGAACTGGTGGACATCCTGCACTTCTATCTGTCGCACACCATCGTCGCGGCCGGCGGCAGCGCCGGGCAGGCCGCCGACGCGCTGGTGGCCGATCTGGCCGGACCGGCCTCGGTGTCGCTGGACGGCAAGGCCTACGCGCTGGACACGCTGAACGTGCCCGAGCTGCTCGAACTGATCGGCGGCCTGGCGGTGTGCGGGCGCGCCAGCTTCAAGGTGCTGGAGCAGGCCATGACGGCCTGCGAAATGAGCTGGAACGACGCCTACACGCAGTACGTTTCCAAGAACGTGCTGAACATCTTCCGCCAGCGCCACGGCTACAAGGAAGGCACCTACGTCAAGATCTGGAACGGCGAAGAAGACAACGTCGTGCTGGCGCGGCTGATGTCGGCGCTGGACCCTGCCCAGGCCGATTTCGCCGAACAGCTACAGGCCCGGCTGGAACAGGCTTACGCCGCTCTCTAGGCGCTGCGGGCCACGGGCCCCGCCACCGAATCGATCGCGACGTCCCACACCGACGGCGAACCCACCTGCTGGCGCAGCGCTTCGGTGAAGGCGCGTATCCTGGCGTTGGCGCGCGGCATGGCCCGCAACAGATAAATGCCGCTGTCCGGCGCCGGCGCGGCGTCCCGCAGCGCCAGCTGCACCAGGCGGCCGGCGCCGATGTCCGGGCCGGCCGACCAGTTCGGCATGAGCGCAATGCCCAGGCCTTCCAGCGCGGCCTGGCGCCGCGCGTCGCAATCGTCGCATTCGAGCACGAAGCGGGCGTCCTGCGCCCACAGCCCGCCGCCCACCTCGCGCCAGCCGCGCACGCTGGTGCTATGGCGCCGGTCGATCAGGCGGTGGCGCGCCAGGTCCGCCAGCGTGCGCGGCACGCCGTGCCGCTCCAGATAGGACGGCGCCGCGCAGATCAGGTAGCGGTGGCTGCCGATGCGCTGCCCGATCAGGCTGCTGTCGGGCTGCTGGCCCACTCTGACCACCACGTCCATGCGCTCGACCACCGGGTCCACCACCCGCTCGGTCAGCTCCAGTTCCACGCGCAATTGCGGATGGCGCAGGCCCAGGCGCGGCAGCATGGGCACCACGTAGCGCCGCGCGAAAGCAGGCAGGCAGCTCACGCGCAGCTGGCCCTGGACGCTCTGTTCCAGCGAAATGACCTCGGAACGGGCCTCCGTCATGTCGTGCAGGATCTTCACGGCGCGCTCGTAGAGCACTTCGCCGGCCTCGGTCAGGGCCAGGGCGCGGGTGGAGCGCAGGAACAGCGGCACCTGCAGTTCGGACTCCAGCGCCCCGATCTGGCGCGCCACGGACGAGGCCACCATGCCGCGGCGGCGCGCCACCTCGGAGAAGCTCTGCGCGCGCGCGACGTCGACGAAGATCGACAGGTTTTCGGCGAATTTGACGGCTTTCATTTGTGCATATGGCGCAAAAGGCTTTGGCGTGTGGCGCGTGCTTTCCTGCTGGCGCTGGCACTTACGATAGCGTGCATGGCCGCAGTTTGGCAATTTGCACAAAAATAGGAACCGCAATGACCGACACCGCTTACCCGAACGCCGTCTCGCCGTTCGTCTACACCAGCCGCGCGCAGCGCGTGGTCTTCGGCCCGGGCAGCCTGGAAGGTCTGGCGGCCGAGCTCGACGCGCTGGGCCTGCGGCGGGCGCTGGTGCTGTGCACCGCGCCGCAGCGCGCCCAGGCCGAGCGCGTGGCCGCGCTGCTCGGCGCCGACCGGGTCGCCGGCATATTCGCCCAGGCGGCGATGCACGTGCCCATCGAGGTCGCGCGCCAGGCGCGCCAGGCGGCGCGCGAGCATGGGGCGGATTGCGCCGTGGCGGTGGGCGGCGGCTCCACCATCGGACTGGGCAAGGCCATCGCGCTGGAGGCCGGCCTGCCCGTGATCGCGGTGCCCACCACTTACGCCGGTTCCGAGATGACGCCGATCTACGGCATCACCGAAGCCGGCCTGAAAAAGACCGGCAAGGACGAGCGCGTGCTGCCGCGCAGCGTGGTCTACGACCCGGAACTGAGCATGTCGCTGCCGGCGGCGATGAGCGCGACCAGCGGCATGAACGCCATCGCCCACGCCGCCGAAGGGCTGTACTCGGCCGACGGCAATCCCATCATGGACCTGATGGCGCAGGAAGGCATCCGGGCGCTGGCCCGGGCGCTGCCCGTCATCTGCGGCGGCGCGGCCGGCCAGGCCCTGCAGGCGGCGCGCGGCGACGCGCTGTACGGCGCCTGGCTTTGCGGGACCGTGCTGGGCAGTGTGGGCATGGCCCTGCACCACAAGCTCTGCCATACGCTGGGCGGCAGCTTCAACCTGCCGCACGCCGAGGTGCATACCGTGGTGCTGCCGCATGCCCTGGCCTACAACGCGCCGGCCGCGCCGCAGGCGATGCAGCGCATCGCCGCCGCGCTGGGCGCGTCCGACGCCGCGCAGGGCGTGTACGACCTGGCCCGCTCGCTGGGCGCGCCCACGGCGCTGCGCGAGATCGGCATGCGCGAGCAGGACCTGGACCAGGCCTGCGACATCGCGCTGCGCACGCCCTATCCCAACCCGCGTCCGCTGGAACGCGCGGCCTTGCGCGCCTTGCTGCAGGACGCCTACGAAGGCCGCCGGCCCGGCGCGGCCGGCCGCTAGCGCGCGCCGAAGCGGGTTTCGCCGAACAGCGCTTTCTGGTCGCGCGGCTGCGAGCGCCAGTACTGGTGCGGCGCGGCGACCTGGCCGCCGAGCTGCGCGGCGGCATGCCAGGGCCAGCGCGGGTCATACAGCATGCCGCGCGCCAGCGCGACCATGTCGGCCTGGCCCTGCGCCAGGATGTCCTCGGCCTGCTGCGCCTCGGTAATCATGCCGACGGCGATGGTGGGCATGCCCACCTGGCGCTTGATCTGCTCGGCGAACGGCACCTGGTAGTTCGGCCCGACCGGAATTTTCTGCTGCGGCGACACGCCCCCGGAAGATACGTCGATGAACTCGCAGCCGCGCGCCTTGAGCTGCTGCGCGAAGGCCAGGGTCTGCTCCAGGTCCCAGCCCCCTTCGACCCAGTCCGTGGCCGAGACGCGCACGCCCAGCGCCACATTGCGCGGCGTGATTTCGCGCACCGCCTGGAACACCTCCAGCGGGAAGCGCATGCGGTTCTCCAGCGAGCCGCCGTAGGCATCGTCGCGACGGTTGGCCAGCGGCGACAGGAACTGGTGCAGCAGGTAGCCGTGCGCCGCATGCAGCTCGATCGCGTCCAGCCCCAGGCGTAGCGCGCGGCGGGCGCTGTCGACGAAGGCCTCGCGCACGCGCGCCAGGCCAGCCTGGTCCAGGACCCGGGGCGCCGGCTCGGCCGCGCCGTGCGGCAGGGCCGAAGGCGCCCAGGGCTGCCAGCCGCCCGCCTCGGGCGCGACCAACTGGCCGCCGTTCCAGGGCGCCTCGCTGGAGCCCTTGCGGCCCGCGTGGCCGAGCTGTATGCCGAGCCTGATCGGCGAATGGCGCCGTACGGCGGCCACCACGCGGCCCAGCGCGGCCTCGGTGTCGTCGGACCACAGGCCGAGATCGCCCGGCGAGATGCGGCCCTCCGGCTCGACCGCCGTGGCTTCGATGAACATCAGCCCGGCGCCGGACAGCGCCAGGTGGCCCAGGTGGATCATGTGCCAGTCGACGGCCCGGCCCTGTTCTGCCGAGTATTGGCACATGGGCGCAATGACGATGCGGTTGGCCAGTTCCAGGTTACCGATGGCGGCGGGGCTGAAAAGCAGGGACATGCGAGGAACCTCCGTGTCAGGGGATACCACAGCATACCGCCTGCGCCGCAGCCCTACTGGCCCTCGATCACGGAGTCCAGGAACTGGCGCGTGCGTTCTTCGCGCGGCTGGCTGAACAGCACCGACGATTCCGCGTCCTCGACGATGTTGCCGGCGTCGAAGAACAGCGTGCGGTCCGAGCTGCGTTCGGCGAACTTCATCTGGTGGGTCACGATGATCATGGTCATGCTGCGCCGTGCCGACAGGTCGCGCAGGATCTGCAGGATGCCGCCGACCAGTTCCGGGTCCAGCGCCGAGGTGACTTCGTCGAACAGCATGATGCCGGGGCACATGGCCAGCGCCCGTGCGATGCCCACGCGCTGCTTCTGCCCGCCCGACAGCTGCGCGGGATAGACGTCGAGCTTGTCGCCCAGCCCCACCATTTCCAGGTACTCCACGGCGCGCTCGCGGGCCTGGTCGCGCGACATGCCCAACACGCGCAGCGGCGCTTCCATGGCGTTGCCCAGCGCGGTCATGTGAGGGAACAGGTTGAAGTGCTGGAACACCATGCCGATCTTGCCGCGCACCTTGCGCAGGTGCTCGGAGTTGGGGCCGACCGGCCGGCCCTGGGCGTCGGTCCACATGGGCACGCCGTCGATCTCGATCTCGCCGCTGCTGGGGCGGTCCAGCGTCATCAGCACGCGCAGCAGCGTGGACTTGCCCGAGCCCGACGGCCCGATCACGGCCACGGTCTGGCCGGCCGGGATCTCCAGGTTGATGCCGCGCAGCACCTCCAGGTCGCCGTACTGCTTGCGCAGGTTCTTGATGCTTACGCTGGCGCTCATCGCCTTCCTCCATATCGTTGCAAACGGGCCTCCAGGCCGCGCACGCCCCAGGCCGCCACCAGGCTGAGCGCCAGGAACAGCAGGCCCACCAGGGTCAGCGGCTCGGTGTAGCGGAACGTGGCCGAGCCGATCATCTTGCTTTGCTGCAGCAGCTCGACCACGGTGATGGCCGACAGCAGCGGCGTGTCCTTGAACATGGCCACCAGGTAGTTGCCCAGCGCCGGCACCACGGGCGGTATGGCCTGCGGCAGCACCACGTCGACCGCCGTGCGCCAGCGCGACAGGTTGAGCGCGGTGGCGGCCTCCCACTGGCCGCGCGGCACCGCCTCGATGCCGGCGCGGTAGACCTCGGCGCAATAGGTCGCGTAGTGCAGGCCCAGCGCGAGAATGCCGGTGGCCAGCGGCGACATGCGCACGCCGGTCAGGGGCAGCACGTAGAACAGGAAATACATCTGCACCAGCAGCGGCGTGCTGCGCACGAACTCGATCACGAAGCCGACCGGCAGCGACACGATGTGCAGGCGCGAACGCCGCAGCATGGCCAGCACCAGGCCCAGCGTGACCGCCACCAGCATGCCCAGCAGCGTGGCCTGGATGGTGACGACCAGGGCGGAGCCCAGGGTGGGCAGGATTTCCAGGGCGAAAGACCAGTCGAATATCGGTGTCATCGGACCCGGACCCTCCGCTCCAGCAGGCGCACGCCGGCCGTGATCAGCAAGGCCACCGCGAAGTACAGCAGCAGCATCAGGGTGAAGATTTCGGTGGTGCGCAGGGTTTCGCTGCGCAGCAGCTGGCCGCGGAACGTCAGGTCGGTAATGGTGACCAGCGACACCAGCGCCGTGTTCTTCAGCAGTTCGATCAGCAGGTTGCCGGCCGGCGGCAGCATGGCCGGCACCGCCTGCGGCACGACGATGCGGCGCATGATCTGCGCGCGCGTCAGGTTCAGCGCGATGCCCGCCTCGCGCTGGCCCGGCGGCACCGCGCGGATCGCGCCGCGCACCACCTCGGCGCCGTAGGCGCCGGCGTTGAGCGCCAGCACCACGATGCCCACCAGCATGGCCGGCAGCTGCACCCCGAACAGCGGCAGCACGAAATAGAACCAGAAAAGCTGGACCAGGGCCGACGTGCCGCGGAACACCTCCACGTAGATCGAGGCGATCCAGCGCACCGGGGCCAGGCTCGACAGGCGGCACATGCCCGCGGCCAGCGCCAGCGGGACGGCCAGCACCACCGCGCCCGCCATGACCTGCAGCGTGACGCCCAGGCCTTCCAGCAGCGGCGGCGCCAGCTCGGCGAAATGCTCGGAGATCAGCTGCATGGCCGCCCCCTTACTGGCCGGCGCACAGCTGGGCGGCGGTCACGCCCTTGGGCAGCTCCTCTGAAGTGAAGCCGAACGGCGCCACCAGCTTCTGGTGCTCTTCGGTGCCGATGAACTTGGCCAGTTCCGCGTTGAACGCATCGGCGAAGGCCTTGTCGTCGCTGCGGAACGCATAGGCGCCATAGCCGCGCACGTTCTTGCCGTCGATGACCGGGTCGGTGAACGGCTCGGCCTTCTGCAGGCCGCTGGCGGCGCTGGTCTTGCCCATCAGATCGTTGACCGTCAGCGCGGTGGCGGCGTAGGCGTCGGCGCGGCCGGCCTGCACGCCCGACAGCGCGCTGACCGCATCCGGGAACACCACCACCTGGGCGGGCGGCACCTTGGACTTGGAGGCGTACTCGCCCTCGATGGCGCCCACCACCACGCCCAGCTTGGCGTCGGGGTTCTTGACCACGTCTTCGTAGCTGTGCAGGTTCTTGGGGTTGCCCTGCTTGACCAGGAACGCCTGGCCCACGCCGTAGGTGGGATTGGAGAACGCCACCTGCTGGCAGCGTTCGGGCGTGACGTACATGCCGGCCGCGATGATGTCGAAGCGCTTGGCCTGCAGGCCCGGAATCAGCGAGCCGAATTCGGTCAGCACGCCTTCCACCTCGTCGATGCCCATGCGCTTGAGCACCACGCGGGCGATTTCCACGGATTCGCCGGTGACCTTGGCTTCCTTGCTGTCCATGTAGGCGAACGGCGCTTCGTTGGCATAGCCGATGCGTATCTTGCCGGCCGCCTTGGCCGCTTCCAGCGTGGAGGCGGCGGCCGGCTTGTCGGCGGCGGCCGCGGCGGGCTTGTCTGAGCCGGAATCGGAGCAGGCGGCCAGCAGTCCCAGGCTCAGCGCCGCCAGCAGGCGCCGGGATCGGATCGAGGTCGAGTTCATGGGTCGTTTTCTCCCTGATTTATTTCTAGATTCATGAATGCACTAAAAATGATACGACACTAAATCATTTCGACGCTAATGATATGGACGAAAAAAAGCAGGCCGCAGCCTGCTTTTCCCTGCCCTGCCCCTATGGGACGTTAGGACTGGTTACGAACCGTTGGCGTCCATGACCCGGCCGCCGGATGGCTATTGCGCGTACGAGAACCGGCCGTTCCTGATGACGCCCATGACCCGCGCGCGTTCGTCGAAGCCCTGGTGGTCTTCCTTGGAAATGTTCAGCACGCCGTTGGGCACGACCAGGTCGCGGGTGTCCTCGATGGCGTCGCGCAGCGCGGCGCGAAACGCCGGCGTGCCCGGCTTGGCGCCGGTCTTGAGCGCGCGCGCCACCGCCGAATCCAGCAGCATCCACGCGCCATAGGCGTCGCCGGCGAACTGCGTCATCGTGTTCTTGCCGTACTGGGCTTCGTACTTGTCGGCGAAGGCCACGGCTACCGGCTTGACCGGATTGCCGTCGGGCAGCTCGCGCGCCACCACGCCCGGGCCGGTCGGAAACAGCGTGCCTTCCACGTCGGCGCCGCCGATCTGCAGGAATTCCAGCGTGGCGATGCCATGGGTCTGGTAGATGGCGCCGGTGTAGCCGCGCTCCAGCAGCGTCTTCTGGGGCAGCGCCGAGGGCGTGCCCGCGCCGGCGATCAGCACGGCGTCCGGATGGGCGGCGATGATTTTCAGCGCCTGGCCCACCACCGAGGCGTCGGTGCGCTGGAAGCGCTCCTGCGCCACGATCTTCAGGTCGTCGCCGGCGGCGGCGCTGAACTCCTTCCACCAGCTGTCGCCGTACGAATCCGCGAAGCCGATGAAGGCCACGTTCTTCAAGCCCTTCTTTTTCATGTCCTCGACCAGCGCGGTCGCCATCAGCGAATCGTTCTGCGGCATCTTGAACGCCCAGGCGCGCTTGGGGTCGGACAGCGGCTCGACGATGACGCTGGAGGCGGCCAGCGCGATCATCGGCGTGCCGGTCTCGGCCAGCACGTCCAGGCCGGCCAGCGCCGCCGCGGTGGTGTTGGGGCCGACGATGGCGTCGACCTTGTCCTCCGAGGTCAGCTTGCGCATGTTCTTCACCGCGCGGCTGACGTCGGTGCCGTCGTCCAGCACCACGTAGCGGGCCGGCTCGCCGCCCAGCGTGGCGGGCCAGAGGCGGATCGCGTTATTGGTCTGGATGCCGATGGCGGCGGCCGGACCGGTCGTGGACACGTCCACGCCGATGACGACTTCGGCCTGGGCGGTAAAGACGGGAACGGCCAGCGCAATGGCACAGGCGTAGCGGAGGAATGCGGCAGACATGACTACGTTTCTCGGAAAGATTGAAGGAATTGAAGGCAATCCCCGTATTCTGCCTTATCCGCGTAGCGCCCCGTGCCCACGCCGCCGTTACATCGGCTTGCCGATGCGCGCAAGCCGCCGCAAGCCGCGGGCCGTATCATCGACAAGGCGGCCCGCGCGGCCCGCTCCCACCCACCGGATGCGCCCGCAACGGGCGCCCTTCTTACAGGAGTCACGCATGAAGAAAACCGCAACCGCCGCCTGGTCGGGCGACCTGAAGACCGGCAAGGGCACCCTTTCCACCCAAAGCGGCGTACTCAAGGACCAACCCTACGGCTTCAACACGCGCTTCGGCGACACCCCGGGCACCAACCCCGAAGAACTGCTGGGCGCCGCGCATGCCGGCTGCTTCACCATGGCGCTGTCGGCCATCCTGGGCGAGGCCGGCATGGTGGCCCAAAGCCTGGACACCAAGGCCGAGGTCACGCTGGACAAGGTGGCCGACGGCTTTTCGATTTCAGCCGTGCACCTGACGGTCGAAGCCGTGATTCCCGGCGCCAGCGCGCAGGCCTTCGAAGAGGCGGCCCGCAAGGCCGAAAAGGGCTGCCCGGTCTCCAAGGTGCTCAACGCCAAGATCACGATGGACGCGAAGCTCAAGTCCTGATCGAGCGCTCCAGACGCAAAAAAGCCAGCATCTGCTGGCTTTTTTTGGCTTGCTGCGTGCTGCTAGTGGTAGGCCGAAATCACCGGATGCTGGCGGCGGCCTTCGTCCATATCGTGCAGCACTTCGCCTACCGCGCCGCCCAGGGCCGCCAGGCGCAGCTTCAGCCGCCGCCAGCCGCCGGTCGGACCCAGCGCCTGCGCTTTTGCGCCCTTGCCGGCCACAGAGTGTTCCCGGGTGTTCTTCAATGCGGTATCGCTCATGATTCTCTCCTTGAGAAAGCGCGATGTGGAACAGCACGAACTCATCTTAGACCTGAGTCTGCTGCGTCGCAATAAGAATTTCCAAGCATTTTTTTGTTCGTTGCACAATGAGTACAAACGCGAAATTCTGGTGCATGAGGCACCGTGTTGCGCACCATCCGGGTGCGCCGGCTCAGCGGGCCAGGTGCGCCTCGATCAGCTTGTCCGCCATCTGCGCCACGCGGCCGGCCGGCCCGCCCTGCCCGAACAGCTGGCTGGACACGAACGCGCCTTCCAGCAGCAGCAGCAGCCCGTCGCCCAGCGCGTCGGGATCGGCCGCGCCCATTTCCCTAGCCATCGCCGCCAGCCGGGTGCGCAATTGCGCCTTGTGGGCCACCGCCACGGCACGCGCGGGGTGGTCGGATTCCGGATATTCCACCGCCGCATTGGTCAGGCCGCAGCCGCGATAGCCGCTCTGCACGGCGCGCGCGCCCAGGCCGGACAGGTAGGCCAGGATCTGCGCCCGCGGATCGCCGGGATGGGCGGCGCAGGCCGCGTCGAAGCGGGCCCAGAATTCCGCGTCGTAATCGCGCAGGTAGGCGGCCGCCAGTTCGTCCTTGGACGAAAAGCTGCGGTACAGGCTGGGCTTGGTCACCCCCGCCTCGTTGACGATGGCGTCCACCCCCACGGCGCGGATGCCGTCGCGGTAGAACATTTCCCGCGCCGTCTTGCGGATGCGGTCGGCCGCCAGCGGCTGCTTGGCGGCGGGCCGGGTATCGGCGGTCTTGCTGGCCATGCTCGTGCTCCTTGTCTGGCTGACAGCGCCACAAAAAGCGCTTGACTGTGTTACTGACCGGTACGTACTATGCGCTTCTCGACTCTTCATACGTACCGGTAAGTAACATGAGTATAGCCCAACCCCCCATGCCTTTCCGGCGCGTCGGCCAGAAGTACGCGTTCGTCGTCGTCGCCGTGATCTTCCTGTCCCTGCTGGTCTCGGCCGGCCTGCGCTCCTCGCCCGGCGTATTGCTGGTGCCGCTGGAAGAGGCTTTCGGCTGGAGCCGCAGCACGATCTCGTTCGCCGCCGCGATGGGGATCTTCCTGTACGGCCTGGTCGGCCCGTTCGCGGCCGCGGCGATGGAGCGCTTCGGACCGCGCCGCGTGCTGATCGGCGCGCTGGCGCTGATGTCCGCCTCCAGCGCGGCCAGCGCGTTCATGACCCAGCCCTGGCACCTGCTCATGACCTGGGGCGTGTTCTCGGGCATCGGTTCGGGCGCGGTCGCCGTGGTGCTGGGCGCCACCGTCGTCAACCGCTGGTTCACCCGCCACCGTGGCGTCATGATGGGCCTGCTGACGGCCAGCACCGCGACCGGCACGCTGGTGTTCCTGCCGGTGCTGGCGGCGCTGGCCTCGTCCGGCGACTGGACCCGGGTGGTGTGGGCGGTGGCCGCCGCCGCCGCGGCGCTGGTGCCGCTGGCCTGGTGGCTGGTGCCCGACAGCCCGGCCAGCGTGGGCCTGACGCCGTACGGCAGCGATCCGCACGCCGCGCCGGCCGCGCCGGCGCCGCGCCCCGGCCTGCTGGCCACCACCTTCGGCGTGCTGGCGCGCGCGGCCCGCACGCGCACCTTCTGGTTCCTGTTCGCCACCTTCTTCGTCTGCGGCTTCACCACCAACGGCCTGGTGGGCACGCACCTGATCGCGCTTTGCGGCGACCACGGCATGCCCGAGGTGCAGGCCGCCGGCCTGCTGGCGTTGATGGGCGTTTTCGACCTGATCGGCACCACCGCGTCCGGCTGGCTGACCGACCGCTACGATCCGCGCAAGCTGCTGTTCGTCTACTACGGGCTGCGCGGCCTGTCGCTGATCTACCTGCCCTATTCCGATTTCTCGTTCTACAGCCTGTCGATCTTCGCCATCTTCTTCGGGCTGGACTGGATCGCCACCGTGCCGCCCACGCTGCGCCTGACCACCGAGGCCTTCGGCGAGCGCGACGCCGCCATCGTGTTCGGCTGGATCGTGGCCGGCCACCAGCTGGGCGCAGCCAGCGCCGCGTGGATGGCGGGCGCGCTGCGCGCCGCGCAGGGCAGCTACCTGATGGCCTTCGTGATCTCGGGCGCCACCGGCCTGATCGCCGCCGTCATCGCGCTGATGATAGGCCGGCGCCGCCAGGCGACGGCGCAGCCGGCCTGAAGCGCGCGCGTCCCGGCGCCGCTCAGCGCTGGGGCGCGCCCGCGTGCCGGGCGCGCAGGTTGTAGGCCTTCTTGCTGCCCACGTGCTTGCGGATCAGCGATTCGGCAAGCGCGCCGTCGCGCCGCATCAGCGCCTGCACGAAGGCCTCGTGGTCGGCCACCGCCGCGGTCCATTCGTCGCTGTCGAAATTGGACTTGTAGCGCAGCGCCTGCACCTGCAGGTTGAGGCGGTCATAGGCATGGGTCAGCGCCGGGTTGTGCGCCGCGCGGTTGATCGCGATGTGGGTGCCCATGCTGGCGGCGAAATAGGCGCGGATGTCGCGCTTTTCATAGTTCTCGCGCATCTGCGCGTGCAATTGCGCGATCTGCGCCAGTTCGGCGTCGCTCGCGCGTTCGGCGGCGCTGCGCACCGCCAGTCCTTCCAGCACCGACAGCACATCGAAAATGTTCTCGACGTCGTCGGCCGACAATTCGATCACCATCGCGCCGCGCTTGGGCTGCAACGCCAGCAGCCCGTCCGAGGCCAGCATGCGGTAGGCCTCGCGCAGCGGCGTGCGTGAAATCTTCAACTGATCGCACAGGTCGCGCTCGTTCAGCCAGGTGCCCGGCTTGAAGGTGCCGTCGATGATGAGCTGACGCAGTTTTTCGGCCACCACGGCCGGCAGCGTCGGGTGATGGATGGCCAGATCGGGGACGGATTGATCCAGGACTTCAGGGTTAGCCATGAGTTGTACGTGCTCGCTGATTCGATTATTTTTGTATCTGGTATACCAGACACCACCGGAATACCAACCTGACCCCATCATAGAGCAAGCAACACGCGGGCAGGTATCCCCCCACCAAGGAGACCTTCATGAACAAGCATGCTCGCGCCTGGGCCGGCGCACTGGCGCTAGGCGCCGGCCTGGCCGCCGCCGGCCCCGCCCTGGCCCAGGACGCATCCGCCTGGCCGCAACGGCCGCTGCGCCTGATCGTCGGCTTCGTGCCCGGCGGCGGCACGGACGTATCGGCCCGTATTCTTTCCGCCCGCCTGTCCACGGTGCTGGGCCAGCAGGTGGTGGTCGAAAACAAGCCCGGCGCCTCGGGACTGATCGCGGCCGACTACGTGGCCAAGGCCGACGCCGACGGCTACACCCTGCTGCTGGCCAATATGCAGTCCACCGTCGCCGCGCCGTATGTGGTGCAGTCCAACCTGGATCCGATCAAGGACTTCACCGCGGTGCGCTACATCGGCTCGGTGCCCAACGTGCTGGTGGTCAATCCCGCCAAGCACCCTTACACCAGCGTGCAGAACCTGGTCGACGACGCCCGCGCCAAGCCCAAGCAGCTGCTGTACGCCTCCTCCGGCATGGGCAGCCCGCAGCACCTGAGCGCGGCGCGCTTCTCGCAGATCGCCGGCGTCACCATGGAGCACGTGCCCTACAAGGGCAGCGGCCAGGCCATGACCGACCTGCTGGGCGGCAGCGTGGACCTGAACTTCGACACCCTGCCGGGCGCCATCAACCAGATCCAGGCCGGCAAGCTGCGGCCCCTGGCCGTGACCAGCGCCGAGCGCAGCAAGCGGCTGCCCGACGTGCCCACGCTGGCCGAGTCCGGCATCAAGGGCCTGGACGTGGTGCAGTGGTACGCGGTGCTGGCCCCGGCCAGGCTGCCCCAGCCGGTGCTGGACAAGCTCGACCGCGCGCTGGCCCAGACCCTGGCCGATCCCGAGATCCAGTCCAAGCTGGCCGAACAGGGCATGGACCTGGGCGGCGGCCCGCAGACCCCGGCGGCCTTCGCCAGCTATGTGCGCGACGAATGGAGCAAGTACGGCAAGCTCACCGCCAGCCTGGGCCTGAGCAAACAGTAACCCCGCGGGGGCCGCGCCCCCGCCCATGCAAAGGAACGCCATGAGCGCATCCCCCTCTTCCGACGCCTCCCTCATCCTGCGCCAGCGCGACGGCGACATCGTGACGGTGGTGCTGAACCGTCCCGACAAGCTCAATGCCTTCACCATCGACAGCTGGCGGCTGCTGGGCGACGCCTTCCTGGAACTGGACGCCGACGACAGCGTGCGCTGCGTGCTGCTGCGCGGCGCCGGGGAAAAGGCCTTTTCGCCGGGCAACGACATCGGCGAATTCGAAACCGCGCGCAGCAACAAGCGCCAGGCGATCGAGTACGGTGCCGTCATGCGCCGCACCATCGAAGCCATCGGCGGGTGCCGCCATCCGGTGGTCGCGCAGATCCACGGCATCTGCGTGGGCGGCGGGCTGGAGATCGCCAGCCTGGCCGACATCCGCATCTGCGGCGAAAGCTCGCGCTTCGGCGTGCCGATCAAGAACCTGGGCCTGGTGATGTCGTATTCGGAGCTGGCGCCGCTGGTGCGGCTGGTCGGCCCGTCGGCGGCGCTGCAGGTGCTGCTCGAAGGCAGCATCTTCGACGCCCGGGAGGCCTTGCGGCTGGGCGTGGTCACGCGCGTGGAGCCCGACGACCAGGTGGCCGCGCAGGCCCAGGCCACCGCCCGGCGCATCGCCGACGGCGCGCCGCTGGTGGCGCGCTGGCACAAGAAATTCGTCCGCAACCTGGTCGGCGGCAAGGCCCTGACCGACGCCGACCGCGACGAGGCGTTCGACTGTTTCGACACCGAAGACTTCCGCGCGGGCTACCGCGCCTTCCTGGCCAAGGCCAAGCCGCAATTCAACGGCCGCTGAACGCGGCGCTAGGAGTCCACATGCATAACGACGATACCCGGCGTCCGGCCGGCGCGCTGGCCGGCATGCGCGTGATCGAGCTGTCGCAGATCATGGCCGGCCCGACCTGCGGCATGATGCTGGCCGATCTGGGCGCCGACGTCATCAAGGTCGAGAAGCTCGACGGCGGCGACGATTCGCGCCAGTACCGCGACCCGCAGATCAACGGCATCTCGGCGCCCTATCTCATGCTCAACCGCAACAAGCGCGCCATCGCGCTGGACCTCAAGCATCCCGAGGGCAAGAAAATCCTGCTGCGCATGATCCGCGACGCCGACGTGGTGACCGAGAACTTCCGCAAGGGCACGATGGAAAAGCTGGGCCTGGGCTACGACACCCTGCGCCGCGAAAACTCCGGCCTCATCTATTGCGCGGTGTCGGGCTACGGCACCACCGGCCCCTACGCCGACAAGGGCGGCTTCGACCTCGTGGCGCAGGGTTTCTCCGGCCTGATGGCGATCACCGGCGAGCCTGGCGGCCCGCCGCTGCGCACCGGCAACTCCGTGGCCGACATCAACGCCGGCCTGCTGGCGGCCTTCGGAGTGCTGGCGGCCTACCAGCACAAGCAGCGCACCGGCGAAGGCCAGATCGTCGAGACCTCGCTGCTCGAAGCCAGCCTGCAGCAGCTCTACTGGCATGCCGCCATCTACTTCGGCAGCGGCGTCTCGC
This sequence comes from Achromobacter sp. MUI-25009338, assembly GCF_057359325.1. Taxonomy (NCBI): domain Bacteria; kingdom Pseudomonadati; phylum Pseudomonadota; class Betaproteobacteria; order Burkholderiales; family Alcaligenaceae; genus Achromobacter; species Achromobacter sp. MUI-25009338. The sequence goes on along the minus strand of NZ_CM170627.1, from coordinate 2,267,595 downwards.
CCGGCCCCACCGGCTCGGCGCACGTGCTGAGCGCGCCCTACCAGGCATTCCCCACCGCCACCGACTGGATCATCATCGGCGGGGCCAACGAAAAGAACTGGCAGCGCATCGCGCAGGCGCTGGGCCAGCCGCAATGGGCCGAGGACCCGCGCTACGCGCGCAACCGCGACCGCATGCAGAACCGCGAGCAGTTGGTGGAGGAAATGTCGGCGATCCTGAAAACCCGCCCCGCGCAGGCGTGGCTGGACATCTTCGACGCGGCCGGCGTGCCGGCCGGCCCGGTGCACTCGATCGCGCAGGCGCTGTCGCATCCGCAGACGCTGGCGCGCGGCATGGTGGTGGAACAGGACCATCCGGTGGCGGGCAAGGTCCGCACCGTCGGCATGCCCGTCAAGCTGTCGGCCACGCCCGCGCAGTACCATCGCGCCGCGCCCCGCCTGGGCGAGGACACGATCGCGATTCTGGGGGAGTTCGGCTACGGCGAGGACGAGATCGGCGCGCTGATCGAAGCCGGCGTGGTCGCGGCGGTGGGCCGGGAGCCGGCCACCGCCTAGCGTCGCGCCCTACTCCGTCTCGCCCAGATAAGCCGCACGGACCTTGGGATCGTGCAGCATCTGGCCTGCCGGACCGGACAGGATGATCTCGCCCGACTCCATCACGTAGCCGCGATGGCTGTTCTCCAGCGCCAGGCGCGCGTTCTGCTCGATCAGCAGGATGGTGACGCCTTCGCTGGCGATGGTGCGCACCACCTCGAAGACTTTCTCGACCATCAGCGGCGCCAGTCCCATCGAGGGCTCGTCCAGCAGCAGCAGCCTGGGGCGCGCGATCATGGCGCGGCCCATGGCCACCATCTGCTGTTCGCCGCCGGACAGGGTGCCGGCCGCCTGCCTGCGGCGCTCGGCCAGGCGCGGGAACAGGGTGAAGACCCGGTCCGTGTCCTGGCGCACCTGCGCCGCGTCGCGCCGCACGTAGCCGCCCATGGCGAGGTTTTCCTCGATGGTGAGCTGGCCGAAGATGCCGCGTCCCTCGGGCACCATGACCAGGCCGCGGCGCACCAGTTCGTGCGATTTCTGGCCGCCGATGGATTGCCCGGCGTAGACCACTTCGCCGCCGGCCAGCGGCACCAGGCCGCAGATGGCGCGCAGGGTGGTGCTCTTGCCGGCGCCATTGGCGCCGATCAGGCACACCAGCTCGCCTTCGTCGACCCGCAGGTCGATTCCGCGCACCGCGCGGATGCCGCCGTAGGCGACCTGCAGGCCGCGCAATTCGAGCAAGGGTTGGGATGCTGCTGCCGTCATGCCGGGCGCTCCTGGTGAATCAGCGGGTCCTGGGCGGCGCCCGCGCCCAGATACGCTTCGATGACCTTGGGGTCGCGCTGGACCTGGGCGGGCTTGCCCATGGCCAGCACCTTGCCGTATTCCAGCACCAGCACGCGGTCGCACAGCCCCATGACGAGTTTCATGTCGTGTTCGATCAGCAGCACCGTGATGCCGTCGGCGCGGATTTTCTCGATGAGCTTGCGCAGCACCACCGTCTCAGAGGCGTTCATGCCGGCCGCCGGCTCGTCCAGCGCCAGCAGCTTGGGATCGGTGGCCAGCGCGCGCGCGATCTCCAGGCGGCGCTGGTCGCCGTAGGGCAGCGAACGCGCCACGTCGTTGGCGCGATGGCCGATGCCGACGTATTCCAGCAGTTCGTGCGCGCGCGCCTCGGTGGCCGCCTCTTCGGCGCGCGTGGCGCGCGTGCGCAGCACCGCGCCGAACACGCCCGAGCGGGTGCGCATGTGGCGCCCGATCATGACGTTCTCGATGGCGCTGAGGTTGGCGAACAGGCGGATGTTCTGAAAGGTGCGCGCCAGGCCGGCGTAGGCGACCTCGTGCGGCTTCTTGCCCGACAGCGACACGCCGTTGAAGGTGCAGGAGCCCTCCTCCGGGATGTACAGGCCGGTCAGCACGTTGAACAGCGTGGTCTTGCCCGCGCCGTTGGGCCCGATCAAACCGTAGATCTCGCCTTCCTCGATGTCGAAACTCACTTCGGACAAGGCCTGCAGGCCGCCGAAGCGCTTGCCCAGCCCCTGGGCTTGCAGCAGTTTATTGCTCATGCCGCGCCTCCCTGGGTCTTGCTGGCCAGTTCGCGGCGGCGCACCGCCGACGGCCACAGGCCGGCGGGCCGGAACAGCATCACGCACACCATGGCCAGGCCGAACAGCAGCATGCGTATGCCTTCGGGGTCCAGCACCACGGCGCCGAACAGCATGTGCTGCACCGGCTCGACCACCGCGCGCAGGAATTCGGGCAAGGCGGCCAGGATCAGCGCGCCCAGGATCACGCCCGGGATATGGCCCATGCCGCCCAGCACCACCATGCACAGGATCGAGATGGATTCCATCAGCGAGAAGCTCTCGGGACTGACGAAGCCCTGCATCGAGGCGAACAGCGCGCCGGCCACGCCGCCGAAGGACGCGCCCATCGCGAACGCCAGCAGCTTGATGTTGCGGGTGTTGATGCCCATCGCCTTGGCGGCGATCTCGTCTTCGCGGATGGCTTCCCAGGCCCGCCCGATGCGCGAGTTCTGCAGGCGCACGCACACCACCACGATGATGAGCGTCAGCGCCAGCAGCAGGTAGTAGTACTTCTCGGGCCCGGTCACCCGGATGCCGAGCAGGCTCTCGGTGCGGCCGAAGGCGAATTCGCCCACCTTGAACGTGTCGACGCGGTTGATGCCCTGCGGGCCGTTGGTGATGTTGACCGGCGCGTTCAGGTTGTTCAGGAAGATCCGGATGATCTCGCCGAAGCCCAGCGTCACAATGGCCAGGTAGTCGCCGCGCAGCTTGAGCGTGGGCGCGCCCAGCAGTACGCCGAACAGGCAGGCCACGGCCAGCGCGATCGGCAGGATCGCCCAGAACGGCAGGTGCAGGCCGAAGTGCGGCGAGGCCAGCAGCGCCCAGGCGTAGGCGCCCACCGCGTAGAACGCGATATAGCCCAGGTCCAGCAGCCCGGCGAAGCCCACCACGATGTTCAGGCCCAGCGACAGCATCACGTACAGCAGCGCGAAATTGAGGATGCGCACCCAGCTCTGGCCGGCCATGCCCAGCACGAAGGGCAGCACCGCCAGCACGATGCCGATCAGCGCGATGCCGATCAGGTTGCGGGTCGAGAACCCGCTGCGGTTGGCTTGCGCGCTCATGCCCGGTCCCCCACGCGTTCGCCCAGCAGGCCCGACGGACGGAAGATCAGCACCAGCACCAGCACGAAGAACGCGAACACGTCCTGGTAGTGGCTGCCGAGGAATCCGCCGGTCAGGTCGCCGATGTAGCCGGCGCCCAGCGATTCGATGATGCCCAGCAGCAGGCCGCCGGCCATGGCGCCCACCAGGTTGCCGATGCCGCCCAGCACCGCGGCGGTGAACGCCTTCAGGCCGAGCATGAAGCCCATGGTGTATTGCGACACGCCGTAGTAGGTCGCGACCATCATGCCGGCCACCGCGGCCAGCGCCGAGCCGATCAGGAAGGCGGCCGAGATCACGGTATTGATGTTCACGCCCATCAGCCCCGCGACTTCGCGGTTCTGGGCCGTGGCGCGCATGGCCGTGCCCAGGCGGGTCTTGTGCACCACCGCCAGCAGCCCGCCCATGATGAGCGCCGCGATCACCACGATGGCGATCTGCAGCGTGCTCATGCGGGCCCCGCCGATCTCGAAGACCTGCGGCGACAGCACTTGCGGAAAGTTGAGGTAGTTGCGGCCCCAGCTCATCATCGCCACGTTCTGCAGGATGATGGAAACGCCGATGGCGGTGATCAGCGCCGCCAGCCGCGGCGCCCGGCGCAGCGGCCGGTAGGCCACGCGCTCGGCGGTCCAGCCCACCGCCATGCACAACGGCACCGAGACCAGCAGGCCCACGCCCAGCACCACGAAGGCCGAGGTGCCCGGGTCGCCGCCGACCAGCGCGATGGCGGCCGTGGTGGCGGCCATCGCCCCGATCATGACGACGTCGCCATGCGCGAAGTTGATCAGCCCGATGATGCCGTACACCATGGTGTAGCCAAGGGCGACCAGGGCGTACACGCTGCCTAGCGTGACGCCGTTAATCAGTTGTTGAATGAAGATGTCCATAGGGGCCGCGCTTTGAGCCTGGAAGAATCGCGCCGGGCGGGCCGTCGGGCCCGCCGCGTCGCCGCGCAGCGCGCGCCGCGGGGCGCGCGCTTATGAAGAGGCGGTCGCGGCCCGGCCGCGTCCGCCCCGGTCAGCAGCCGTCAGTTGGCCTGGCTGACCATGGTCTCGACCATCTCCCACTTGCCGTTCTTGACTTCGTAGATGGTGACCGAGATTTCCTTGAGGTCGCCGTTGGCGTCGTAGGAAATGTGCTCGCTGGTCGCGCCCTTGCGGTTGAGCTTGGCCAGCGCCGGCAGGTACTTCTCGGGTTTGGCCGAGCCGGCCTGCTCGATGGCGGTGATCATGTTCCATGCGCCGTCGTAGGCGTACGGGGCGTAGACGCCGGGCGCCTTCTTGAAGCGCGCTTCGTAGCGCTGCGCGAAGTCCTTGCCCGCGGCCATCTTGTCCAGCGGCACGCCGGCCAGCGAGGCGTAGGTGCCGTCGGCGGCGTCGCCGGCCAGCTTGATGAAGGTGTCGCTGCGGGTCATTTCGCCCGAGACCAGCGGCGCCTTCAGGCCCAGCGTCGCGAGCTGGCGCTTCATGGGGCCGGACTGCGCGTCCAGGCCGCCGTAGAAGATCGCGTCGGGCGCGGCGCCCTTGATGTTGGTCAGGATGGCGGTGAAGTCGTTGGCCTTGTCGGTGGTGTACTCGCGGCGCACGACCTGGCCGCCGGCGGCCTTGACGGCCTTCTCGACCTCGTCGGCCAGGCCCTGGCCGTAGGCGGTGCGGTCGTCGATGATGGCGATCTTCTTGGCCTTGAGCTTCTCGACCATGAACTTGCCGACCGCGGCGCCCTGCTGGGTGTCGCTGGTCATCATGCGGAAGGTGGTCTCGTAGCCCTGCTTGGTGTATTCGGGCGAGGTGGCCATGGCGATCTGCGGCAGGCCGGCGTCATGATAGACGCGCGAAGCCGGGATCGTCGTGCCGGAGTTGAAGTGCCCCAGGATGCCGACCACGTCCTGGTCGACCAGCTGCTGGGCGACCTGCACGCCGACGCGCGGATCGGCCTGGTCGTCGCGCGACACCAGCACGAAGGTGGCCGGCTTGCCGTCGACCTTGATGCCCTTCTTGTTGGCCTCTTCCAGGGCCAGGTTCAGGCCGTTCTGCATGTCCTCGCCGTAATGCGATTGCGGGCCGGTCAGCGGCGCGGCAAAGCCGAACTTGATGTCGGCGGCCTGCGCGGCGGCGACCATGCCGGCGGCGGCGAGGCTGGCGGCGACGAGCTTCAAAGTGGTGCGGAACTTCATGGGTATCCTCCGGTGTGTCGGACGTTAGACCTTGTTATACCTGAGCTTTTAGCCAGGTTTCTGGTTTTTTACGAGGCAGGTCCCGAGGGTGGCGGGACGCTGCGCCTGCCTGGCTTGTTGCGTCCGGATGCCGGGTTGCGACATCCGGATTTGCGGTGCGACCGGATTTTGCTTCCAGTGCAACCTTGCCCGATATTGGAGATAACCCTTGGATGTCCAAAGGCCCTCTCCCGGCCGTCAACCTATGGTCATGAGGCTGGCGTTGCCGCCGGCCGCGGCCGTGTTGACGCTGACGGAACGCTCGGCCAGGAGGCGTTCCGGCACGTAGGCCGCGCCCGCCGCGATCGCGTCCGGCGTCAGGCCCTGCACCGACAGAATGGCGCCGGGGCGCTGCGCGATGCGCCGGTTCAGCGCCTGCAGCGCGTCGCCGTCGCCTTCGAACAGCACGGCCTGGTAGTCGGCCTGGTCCACGTCTTCGTCGGCCAGGATGCCCGCGCGTTCGCGCTGCTCGGCGTCCAGGCTCTGCAGCAGCGCCTGCGCGGCCGGCGTATCGGCGAACCAGGCATGGTTGCCGGTGAGCCGGGCCACCGACCATTGGGCGCGCGCGCCGGCCTCGGTGGCGGCCACGCAATACACGGCGCCGCGCGGCTCGACCACGTAGGTATTGGTCTCGCCGGTCGGGCCGGGCAGCGCCAGCCGCTGCGGCAGCGGCGCCGAGGCGTCCAGCGCCGGCGGCAGGCCGGACGGACGGGTGGCCAGCAGGCGGTACATATACAGCGGGCCGCCGGCCTTGGGGCCGGTGCCGGACAGGCACTCGCCGCCGAAGGGCTGCACGCCCACCACGGCACCGACGATGTTGCGGTTGACGTAGACGTTGCCCGCCATGACCTGGCCGGTCACGTGCGCGATGGTCTCGTCGATGCGGGTATGCACGCCGAAAGTCAGGCCGTAGCCGGTGCCGTTGATGGCCTCGAGCAAGCCGTCCAGCTCGTCGCGCTTGTAGCGCACCACATGCAGCACCGGGCCGAACACTTCGCGCGTGAGTTCGCCGATGTCGTCGATCTCGATCAGCGTGGGCGGCACGAAGGTGCCGTGGCGGCATTCGCCGTTCAGCTCCACCTGGTCCACGCGGTGGCCGGCGGTGCGCAGGGTTTCGATGTGGCGCTGGATACCGTTGCGGGCCTCGGCGTCGATCACCGGCCCCACGTCCACCGACAGGCGGTCGGGATTGCCCACGCTGAGTTCGCGCATGGCGCCGCGCAGCATGGTCAGCACGTGGTCGGCGCTGTCTTCCTGCACGCACAGCACGCGCAGCGCCGAACAGCGCTGGCCGGCCGAGTCGAAGGCCGAGGTCAGCACGTCGTACACCACCTGTTCGGCCAGCGCGGAGGAATCGACCACCATGGCGTTCTGGCCGCCCGTCTCGGCGATCAGCGGAATGGTGTGGCCGGCGTCGTCCAGGCGCTCGGCCAGCGTGCGCGAGATGATGCGCGCCACGTCGGTGGAGCCGGTGAACATCACGCCGCGCACGCCGGGGCTGGCCACCAGCTGGGCGCCCACGGTTTCGCCGCGGCCGGGCAGCAGCTGCACGGCGCCGGGCGGCACGCCGGCGGCGCGCAGGATGGCCACCGCCTGGGCCGCGATCAGCGGGGTCTGCTCGGCCGGCTTGGCCAGCACCGTGTTGCCGGCGGCCAGCGCGGCCGCGACCTGGCCGGTGAAAATGGCCAGCGGGAAGTTCCACGGGCTGATGCACAGCACGGTGCCCAGCGGGCGGTGCGTGTCGTTGTCGAATTCGCTTTCGGCCTGGTCGGCGTAATAGCGCAGGAAGTCCACGGCCTCGCGCACCTCGGCGATGGCGTTGGGCAGCGACTTGCCGGCTTCGCGCACGATCAGGCCCAGCAGGGTCTGCATCTGCTCTTCCAGCAATTGCGCCGCGCGGCGCAGGCACTGGGCGCGCTCGGCCACCGGCGTGGATTGCCAGATGGGCGCGGCGTTGGCGGCGTCGCGCAGCGCGGTCTCGGCCTCTTCGGGGCTGGCCTCGATGACGTGGCCCACCAGGTCGCGCAGATTGGCGGGGTTGCGGACCTCGACGGCGCGGGCCGCGTCCCAGGTCTCGCCGCCCTCGCCCAGCATGGGCGCGGCGCGCCACGGCATCGAGGCGCTGGCCAGCAGCGCCGCCGACAGCGAGCCCAGGCGGTGCTCGTTGCTGAGGTCCAGGCCGGCGGAGTTGGCGCGCGCGCCGGCCTGAGGATCGCCGTAGAGTTCGCGCGGCAGCGGGATCTTCTCGTGCGGCGCGCCCAGCGGCGCGATGCGCGAGGCGGCCTCGACCGGATCGGCCACCAGCTGCTCCACCGGAATGCTGTCGTCGCCGATCAGGTTCACGAACGAGGTGTTGGCGCCGTTTTCCAGCAGGCGGCGCACCAGGTAGGCCAGCAGGGTTTCATGCGTGCCCACCGGCGCGTAGATGCGGCACGGGCGGTTCAGCTTGCCCTGCGCCAGCGGCCCCACCACTTCGTCGTAGAGCGGCTCGCCCATGCCGTGCAAGCACTGGAACTCGTACTGGCCGGGATAGTAGTTCTGGCCGGCCAGGTGGTAGACGGCCGCCAGCGTGTAGGCGTTGTGCGTGGCGAACTGCGGGTACACCGCCTCGGGCGCGCCCAGCAGCTTGCGGGCGCAGGCCAGGTAGGCCACGTCGGTGTAGACCTTGCGCGTGTACACCGGATAGCCTTCCAGGCCGTCGACCTGGGCGCGCTTGATTTCGGTGTCCCAGTACGCGCCCTTGACCAGCCGCACCATCACGCGGTGGCGGCTGCGGCGGGCCAGGTCGATCACGTAGTCGATCACGAAGGGCGCGCGCTTCTGGTAGGCCTGGATCACGAAGCCGATGCCGTTCCAGCCGTCCAGCTCCGGCTCGAAGCACAGCGCTTCCAGCAGGTCGAGCGAGATTTCCAGGCGGTCCGCTTCCTCGGCGTCGATGTTCAGGCCGATGTCGTAGCTGCGCGCCAGCAGGGTCAGCGCCTTGACGCGCGGCAGCAGCTCGGCCATGACGCGCTCGCGCTGGGCGCGCGAATAGCGCGGATGCAGCGCCGACAGCTTGATCGAGATGCCCGGGCCTTCATAGATGCCCCGGCCGGCGGCGGCCTTGCCGATCGCGTGGATGGCCTGCTCGTACGAGGCGTAGTAGCGCTCGGCGTCCTCGGCCGTGGTGGCGGCCTCGCCCAGCATGTCGTACGAGTAGCGGAAACCGCGCGATTCCATCTTGCGGTTGTTGGCCAGCGCCTCGGAAATCGTCTGGCCCGACACGAACTGCTCGCCCATCATGCGCATGGCCATGTTCACGCCCTTGCGCACCAGCGGCTCGCCGCCCTTGCCGATCAGGCGGGTCAGCGCGCGCGACAGCGACTGCTCGCTGCTGACCGCGACCAGCTTGCCGGTGATCATCAGGCCCCAGGTGGCGGCGTTGACGAACAGCGACTGCGAGCCGCCCATGTGCGACTTCCAGTCGCCGCGCGCCACCTTGTCGCGGATCAGCGCGTCGCGCGTGGCGCGGTCGGGGATGCGCAAAAGCGCCTCGGCCAGGCACATCAGAGCCACGCCCTCCTGGCTGGACAGCGAGAATTCCTGGATCAGCCCCTCCACGCCGCCGCCGCTGCGCTTGCCGCGCAGCTTCCTGACCAGGTCGGCGGCCATCGCGTGGATTTTTTCCAGGTTGGGCATGCGCGCCTGGCCCAGCAGCAGCGGCACGCATTCCGGTTCGGGACGGCGGTAGGCCGCCGTGATGGCCGCGCGCAGCACCGATTGCGGCTGCACGTCCTGGCCGAACTCGTAGAACGGCGGCGTGGGCGCGGCGTGCCCGTCGCCCGACTCGTCCTCGCCGTCGCCGTCGGCGCCCAGGTGCGACATCTCGGCCGGCAGCTGGCCGCGCTCGATGCGGTCCAGGTACGCGAGTATCGCCTGCTTGTGCAGCCAGTGCGGGGTGCAGTTGAGCTTTTGCGCGGCGGCCTTGAGCCGGTCGCGCAGCGCGTCGTCGACTTTGACGCCTAGGGTCGTGCTGGCCATGAGAGATTGCTTCCTGTCACAGGGCAGAGTTCGTTCGGGCCCGACCGGGCCCTGGGAGTGGAACCGGACTGGAGCCGGATTCGAACCGTATGCTAGACAGGTTGCAACCGCGCATATATTGCGGTTAACCCTAGGTTAACCGCTTGAGAACTACCGGGTTTCGGAAAAATCCGGGAGTCAGTCCTTGAGCGCCGAACAGCCGTACATCTGGACCGCGCCCGATCCCGCCGGGGCCTGCCCGCGGATGGCCGTCGCGATGGCCCCGCCCAGGGCGGCCACGGCGCGCTGCTGCGCGGCGATCAGCGCCGGCACGCCGGCGTCGGCCACGGTTTCGGTCACCACGCTGCGGCACAGCAGCCCCGTGCCCTTCATGTTGACCGGCCGCACCCGCCAGGTGACGTCGAGCTGCGCCATGCGGCCCGAGACCAGTTCGAAGCGCTGCACGTCGGTCTGCACCCGCCAGGTGGCGGCGCCCGGCCCGGGCTTGACCATCTGCACGTCCAGCGCGCCCAACTCGCGCTTGAGCGCGTCCGACAGCGCGCCACGCAGCTCGTCGCCCAGCGGCGCGCTCCAGCGCTCGGAATACAGCGCCGACAGGCTGCCGTCGCCGGTGCGCACCATCAGCTGGGGCTGATCGGCCTGGGTCGGCACGTTGACCGGCTGCACGTCGATCAGGTAGGGAGCGGAAGCGCCGGCGCCGGCGCCGCCCGGCGCGGCCGGGCCTTGCAGCGTGTAGTAGTTCACCGGCGCCGAGGCGCCGCAGCCCGCCAGCGCGGCCGACAGGAGCAGCGAGGACAGGGCCGCGCGCGGGCGGGTACAGCGGAATGGGCGTCTATTCATGGGTATCAGTTCCTGACAGGACCGGCGCCTGGAATCGGGTCTGGACCGCGGCCGCGCAGCAGGGCCTCGGGGTTGGCTTGCAGGAAATCGGCCAGCGCGCGCAGCGAACGCGCGGCGCGGCCCAGCTCCTGCATGGCGCGCTCCGTGTTCACCGGCAGCGAGGAGTCGGAGGCCAGCAGCGAGTTGATCTGCGCCATCGAATCCCTAGCCTGTTTCAGCATCTTCTGCGCCTCGGGCGCCACCTGCTTGTCGAGCCGGCCCATCAGCTTGGAGGTGCTGGCCAGCGTGGCGCGCAGGTCTTCGCCGATCTTGTCGAACGGAATCTTCTCGACCTTGGCGATGATGTTGCTGACTTGCTGCTGCAGCTGGTCGAGGTTGCCCGGCACGGTCGGTATCTGCGCCGGCTCGGAATCGACGAACTCGACCGGCTTGGCGTTCGGGAAGAAGTCCATCGCCACGTAAAGCTGGCCGGTCAGCAGGTTGGCGGTGCGCAGCTGGGCGCGCAGGCCGTGCTTGATCATGCTGCCCAGCAGGCGGTTGCCGGCCACGTCGCCGTTCTGGACGGCGCGCTCGCGCACCTCGTCGAACACGCGGCCCAGGCGTTCCGGATACAGCGTGGCGTCCACCAGCGAGTAGAAGCGCTTGGCCTGCGGATCGAAATCGAGGTTGATCTGCGTGACGTTGCCCAGCGTGATGCCGCTGAAATCGATGGGCGCGCCCACCGTCAGGCCGCGGATCGACTGGTCGAAGCGCAGGCGGATCGGGAAGGCCTCGCCGTCCGGGTTGGCCTTGGCCGCGGTCTCGGTGGGATAGAGTTCGAATTCGGTATCGTCGGCGGCCGGCGTGCCGGAATCGCGCGTGTTCAGCACCGGCTCGAACGCCACGCCGCCCATCGCCATCGACACCAGCGACTGGGTGCGCACCTTCAGGCCGTCGGCGTTGACGCTGAAATCCACGCCGCTGGCGTTCCAGAAGCGCGTGGCGTTGGTGACGAACTTGTCGTTGGGCGCGTCCACGAACACCTCGACGTTGACGGCCTTGCCGGTCTGGTCCAGAGCATAGCCGATGACACGGCCGACGTTGATGCGGCGGAAATACACCGGCGAGCCGATGTCCAGCGACCCCAGGTCGGCCGCCTTGAGCTTGAAGCGCTTGCCGGCGCGGTCGTGGGTGACCGCGGGCGGCACTTCCAGCCCTTCGAATTCCAGCTTGGTGGCCTTGTTGCCGTTCTTGCCTTCCTCGGCGTCCACGCCGATGTAGGCGCCCGACAGCAAGGTGCCCAGGCCGGATACGCCGCTGACGTCCAGGCGCGGGCGCACCACCCAGAAATTGGTGCCTTCCCGCGCCAGGTCCGAGACTTCCTTGGCCAGTTCGGCGCGCACCACCACCTTGCTGCGGTCTTCGTTGAAGCCGATGGCGCGCACGGTGCCGATGGTCACGTCCTTGTAGCGCAGCTGGGTCTTGCCGACTTCCAGCCCTTCGGCGGTGTTGAACGAAATGGAGATGTCCGGTCCGGCCTGCATCCAGGTCCGCACGACCAGCGACAGGCCCATCAGCGCGGCCACGATGGGCACCAGCCAGATCCACGAGACCCGGCTTTTCTGCTTGCGCGAGATCGAGGGCGAAGCGAACGGTTCCTCGCCCGATCCGGGTGCTTGCTCGGACATCTATTCTTCCTTTTTAGTGGGGGGAGCCGAGGGTCGGCCCCCGTCCCCGCCCAATTTCCTAGCCCGTTTCCTGGCCCGCGCCAGTCGTCGGGCGGCGCCGGCTTTCGACCGGTGCCGATTCTATTTCACTTTGCGTTTCCAGGTCCCAGCTGCGGCGCAGGTCGAAGCTCATGGCCGACAGCATGGTCAGGATCACCACCACGCCGAAGGCCGCCGCGCCCGCCCCCGCGCTGATTTCCATCAGGCCCTGGAAATCCGCCAGCGCCGCCAGCAATATAACGACAAACACGTCCAGCATGGACCACTGGCCGATGAATTCCACCATCTGGTAGAGCCGGGTGCGCGGACGCAGGTTGGTGGTGCTGCGCCATTGCTCGGTGAGCAGCAGCAGGATGATCGCGAGCAGCTTGGTCAGCGGCACCGCCACGCTGGCGATGAAGACGATGAGCGCGATGTCCCAGGAGCCCATCTCCCACAGTTCGACCACGCCGCCCAGAATGGTGTGGGCGCTGTCGCCCAGCACCGAGCTGACCTTCATGACGGGCAGCACGTTGGCGGGAATGTAGAACACGATGGCCGCCAGCAGCAGCGCCCAGGTGCGCGCCAGGTGGTCGGGCTTGCGGTGGTGCACCAGCGCGTCGCAGCGCACGCAATGATGCAGCGCCTCGGGGTCGGCCTCGCGCGGCAGCGCCTGCACCTGGCCGCAGACGTGGCAGCCGGTCAGCACCCGGTCGGGGCCGGCCTGCGGCACGTGCACCGGCACCACGCCGGTGTCTTCGGCGTAGCGCCACAGCGCATGCGGCGACAACCGCCCCAGCATGGTCAGCAGGATGGTGAGTATGCCGAAAGCGCCCAGCCCGATCCCGGGGGACACGGCCGCCATGCCCGCCAGCTTGACCACCGCCACCAGCACGCCGAGCAGGAACACCGGCACCATGCACCAGGGACGCAAGATACCCAGCAAGCGCATGGCAGGACGGAAAGCCAGCGGCTCGCGGCCCCGCGAGAGCGGGCCCAGCACCCACAGCAGCACTCCCAGCTGCAAGAGCGGCAACGCGAAGCCGGCCAGACCGGTCATGACGGCCACCACCCAGTGCCCCTGGCGCCAGGTGATGGAAATGGCGTCCAGCAGCGAGGCCTGCTGCGTCATGCCCTGCACGGACATGGACGCGACGGGATAGGCGTTGGCCACCCCGAACACGATCAGGGCGGCGATGGCGAGAGCCAGCCAATTGGACAAACTAAGCCCGCTGTAGCGCCACAGGGTGGCGCCGCAGCGGGCGCAATTGGCAGTCTCGTCAGGTTCGAGCTGATGCCGGCGATAGATGCTCGCGCAGTGTTCGCACTCGATCAGCGGCTGGCGGTCCGCGGTCATAGAGGGGGTTGCGTTGCCCTAGTCGACGAGCTCGACTTCCTGCTTGTCCGGCGCGTCCGAGGACGGCGGCTTGCCGTTGTCGTCGAAGCTCAGCGTGACCTTGCCTTCGTCGTCCAGGTCCACCGTGACCGTGCCGCCCTCGACCAGCTTGCCGAACAGCAGCTCGTCGGCCAGCGCGCGGCGGATGGTGTCCTGGATGAGGCGCTGCATGGGACGCGCGCCCATCAGCGGGTCGAAACCCTCCTTGGCCAGATGATCGCGCAGGCGCGTGGTGAACACGGCCTCCACGCGGCGCTCGTGCAGCTGGTCTTCGAGCTGCATCAGGAACTTGTCCACCACGCGCAGGATGATCTCGCGGTCCAGGGCCGCGAACGGGATGATCGCGTCCAGGCGGTTGCGGAACTCGGGCGTGAACATGCGGCGGATCTCGGCCATTTCGTCGCCGACCACGCGCGAGTTGGCGAAGCCGATGGACGGACGGTTCAGCGTCTCGGCGCCCGCGTTCGTGGTCATGATGAGGATCACGTTGCGGAAATCCGCCTTGCGGCCGTTGTTGTCGGTCAGCGTGCCGTGGTCCATGACCTGCAGCAGGATGTTGAACACGTCCGGATGCGCTTTCTCGATTTCATCGAGCAGCAGCACGCAGTGCGGCTGCTTGGTGATGGCCTCGGTCAGCAACCCGCCCTGGTCGAACCCGACATAGCCGGGAGGCGCGCCGATCAGGCGCGACACGGCGTGGCGTTCCATGTATTCCGACATGTCGAAGCGCAGCAGCTCCACGCCCAGCGTGAACGCGAGCTGGCGGGCCACTTCGGTCTTGCCCACGCCGGTGGGGCCGGAGAACAGGAAGGCGCCGATGGGCTTTTCCGGCTTGCCCAGGCCCGAACGCGCCATCTTGATGGCGGCCGACAGGGCCTCGATGGCGTTGTCCTGGCCGAACACCACGGTCTTGAGGTCGCGCTCCAGCGTGGCGAGCTTGCTGCGGTCGTCGTTGGAGACGGACTGCGGCGGGATGCGCGCGATCTTGGAGACGATGTTTTCGATGTCGACCTTGCCGATCACCTTTTTCTGGCGCGAGCGCGGCAGCAGACGCTGCGCGGCGCCGGCCTCGTCGATCACGTCGATGGCCTTGTCGGGCAGGTGGCGGTCGTTGATGAAGCGCGCCGACAGTTCGGCGGCGGCCGACAGCGCCGCGGCCGAATAGCGCACGCTGTGATGTTCCTCGAAGCGGCTCTTCAGGCCGCGCAGGATCTGCACGGTCTGTTCGACGCTGGGCTCGGGCACGTCGATCTTCTGGAAGCGGCGCGACAGCGCGTGGTCTTTCTCGAAGACGCCGCGGTATTCGGTATAGGTGGTCGCGCCGATGCACTTGAGCTGCCCGGACGACAGGGCCGGCTTCAACAGGTTGGACGCGTCCAGCGTGCCGCCCGAGGCCGAACCGGCCCCGATCAGCGTGTGGATTTCGTCGATGAACAGGATGGCGTCGGGATTGCCGCGGATCTGCTTGAGCACGCCCTTCAGGCGCTGTTCGAAATCGCCGCGGTACTTGGTGCCGGCCAGCAGCGCGCCCATGTCCAGCGAATAGACCTGGGCGGCCTGCAGGACCTCGGGCACTTCGCCGCGCGTGATGCGCCAGGCCAGGCCCTCGGCGATGGCGGTCTTGCCCACGCCGGCCTCGCCGACCAACAGCGGATTGTTCTTGCGGCGGCGGCACAGCACCTGGATCACGCGCTCGACTTCGTGCTCGCGCCCGATCAGGGGGTCGATGCGCCCGGCCAGCGCGGCCGCGTTCAGGTCGGTCGCGTACTGGTCCAGCGGCGACTGGCGCGAGTCGCCCTGGTCTTCACCATTGGTCTGCTGCTCTTTCTGCACGGCGGCGGACTCCACCTGGGGCTGTTTGGTAATGCCATGCGAGAGGAAGTTGACGACGTCGAGCCGGGTGACGCCCTGCTGCTGCAGGTAGTACACGGCGTGCGAATCCTTTTCGCCGAAAATGGCCACGAGCACGTTGGCGCCGGTTACCGGCTTCTTGCCGGTGCCGCCGGCCGACACGTGCATGATCGCGCGCTGGATCACGCGCTGAAAACCCAGCGTGGGCTGGGTGTCTACTTCGGCGCCGCTCGGAATCACGGGCGTGTTTTCCGAGACGAACTGGCGCAGGTTGCGGCGCAGCTCGTCCAGGTTCGCGGCGCAGGCGCGCAGAACCTCGACAGCCGAAGCGTTGTCGAGCAGCGACAACAGCAGGTGCTCGACGGTAATAAATTCGTGCCGGGCCGAACGGGCCTCGACAAAAGCCATATGCAGGCTGACTTCAAGCTCTTGGGAAATCACGCTTCCTCCGTGACGCATCGAAGCGGTCAAATACACGATTCATATTCTATGCCGATCAGGGCGTAACGCCAGCGATTTCAAAAACCACGCTGTCGTGGCGGCCGTGCGCATCCATGACAGTAAGCGTATACCGGCCGTCTCTGGCCAGCACTAACTTGAATGGATGACCCGACGCGCCCTCGCTCACCACGCGCCCGTCGAGCATCCACCATACAACGCCCTCGGCTCCTTGCACATCCACATCTACCGCCACCTCGCGCCCGCCGGGCACGGGCCGCAGCACCGAACCGGTCGCCACGCCCTGCAGGCGCACGGGCGCCTGCGAGGTGTCGGCGTAGCCCGCGAACGACGGCGGCGCGGTTTCGTTCAGTATCCACGCCGCCCGCTGTTCCGGACATTCGCCGGACGGCACGCTGCCCAGTCTGTAACCCAGCGGCCAGCAGATCACGGCGGACTGCACCGTCGCCGGCCGGACGCGGGCCTGGGGCGCGCCTTCCGGCAATGCCGCCACGATGTCCTGCAGCAGCGGCGCGGCCACGTTGGCGCCGAAAAACCCCGGGTTGGGCGTGCCGTCGGGACGGCCGACCCAGACGCCCAGCGTCCACCTGTCGGTCACTCCGACGGCCCAGGCGTCCCGGAATCCGAAACTCGTCCCGGTTTTCCAGGCCAGTTGCCGGGCCGGGCTGCCGGCGTTGTAGAACGGCCGGTCGGGGTGGCCGCCGCCTTCCAGAATATCGCGGACGATCCAGGCGGCCCCAGGGCTCATCATACGGGACTCGACCCGCGGCTGCTCCGGCCGCAGGCGGGGACGGCCCGAAATGCCGCCCCGTGCCAGGGCGCGATATGCGCCCACCAGTTCTTCCAATGTGGTGCCGCCCCCGCCCAAAATCAAGCTCAGATTGGGCTCGGCGCCGACCGGCAATCGTAACCGCACCCCGCCCGACAGCATGGACGCGGCGAAACGGGTCGGGCCGACCCGGTCCAGCAGGTCCACCGCCGGCACGTTCAGCGAGCGCTGCAAGGCCTGCGCCACGCTGATCGGCCCGGCGAAGGCCGCCTGGAAATTGCCCGGCGCGTAACCGCCGAAGGACATCGGGGCGTCGATCAGCAGGCTTTCGGAATGGATCAGGCCCTCGTCCAGCGCCTGGGCGTACAAAAAGGGCTTGAGCGTCGAGCCCGGCGAACGCACGCCGCGCACCATGTCCACGTGGGAATAGCGGGTGGCGTCCGAGAAGTCGGCGGAACCGGCGTAGGCCTTGACCTCCAGCGTGTCGTTGTCCATGACGAGCACCGCCAAGGACACCTTGGGCGGCAGGCTGTCGACCCGGTCCAGCAGCATGTGCTCCACCGAGGTCTGCATGTCGGCGTCCAGGGTGGAAGTCACCAGGGGCGGACGCGCGCCGGTCCGGCGGGCGCCGGCGCCCGCCTCCTGCAACAGGCGCTGCGCGGCCAGCGGCGCCAGCCAGCGGGCGCGCAGCGGCGGCGCCACCACGCGCTCGATCTTGGCGTCGGCCACTTCGGCCGGGGTCCAGCGGCCCAGCTCGACCATGCGGTCCAGGACCTTGTCGCGCGCGGCCTGCGCGGCCTCGGGATGGCGGTCGGGGCGCAGCCGCGACGGGGCCTGCGGCAAGGCGGTCAGCATCGCCGCCTCGGCCGGGCTCAGGTCGCGCGCCGGCTTGCCCAGCCACAGGCGCGAGCCCATCTCCACGCCCTCGACGATGCCGCCCATCGGCGCGTGGGTCAGGTACAGCGACAGGATCTCGTCCTTGCTGTAGTGCATTTCCAGCTGCACCGCGCGCCAGGCCTGGCGCAGCTTGGCCGACAGCGAACGCGAGGGCTTGCCGGCCAGCTCGGGGTCGATCAGGCGCGCGACCTGCATGGTCAGCGTCGAGCCGCCCGAGACGATGCGCCGGTTGGTGGCCCACTGCCAGCCGGCGCGCGCCAGCGCCACCGGATTGATGCCGGGGTGCCAGTAGAACCAGCGGTCCTCGTAGGTCAGCAGGGTTTCCAGATAGTGCCCGGACACCTGGTCCGGCCGCACCGGGTAGCGCCAGATGCCGTCGCGGCTGGGATAGTTGCGCAGCGGCGTGCCGTCGGCGGCCACCACCACGGCGGCGCCGCCCGAGTCCACGGCAGGCAGGGGATACAGGCGGTCGAACGCGAATAGCAACGCGGCCAGCGCAAACAACGCGCTGGCCGCGAAGATTCCGCGCCGCCGCCAGCGGCGGGCGCGCTGCGCGCCCGCCGCCGGGGTGGCGGCGGCGTTCAAGGACGCCTGGCGCCGCGGTCGCGGATCTCTACCGTGCTCCATTGCTCGCCTACGCCCCGGATTTCCGGCCGATACATGTCTTCGGCCACCGTCGACGGCACCGCGTAGCGGCCCGGCGTCACCACCCGCACCAGGTAGAACACGTCCACCTTGCCGCGGCCCAGCGCCACCGCGGCCACGTAGCGGTCATCGCGGAACTCGCGGTGCTTGATATTGGGATCGGCCATCGCGTCGGCCACGCGCCGCCCGCCGATGGTCCAGTCCTGCATCTCGGGGCTTTGCGACAGGTTCAGGTTTTCCACCTCGAAGCCGGCCGGCACGCGGTCGACCAGCAGCGCGTCCGGGATGTTCTGGTTGGCGCCGGCCTGCAGCCAGACCACCAGCATGTCGCCGGTCTGCAAGGTGCCGCCGTCCCACGGACGGCCGTCCGGACGGTACCAGCCGCGCTTGAGCTGGATGATGTCGTTGCGCGGCGCCGGCGCCGAGGTCGGGCTGCCCTGGATGTCGTACTCGACGAACAGGGACTGGCTGCCGGTGTTGGTCAGCTGCATGCCGGCCAGGTCGGCCACCGACAGCGCCACGGTCTGGTCGCTCTTGCCGCCGGCCAGCGGCTTGCGCACGCCGTTGAGCGTCAGCGCGGCCTCCCAGGGCGTGGACTTGTCGCCGCCGATGGCGCGCGCGGCCAGCAGCAGCGACATCTGCTCCTGGGTCGACAGGTACGAGCGGTTGCCCAGGCGGCTGGCCAGCTGGCCGACCAGGTTGTCCAGGCCGTCGTGGCGCAACTGGTACTGCTGCGCCAGCGCATAGCCCAGCGCGTAGTCACGCACGCTGCTGCCGTAGTCCCCCAGCCACTCGTCGTAATAGGCGCTGTTGCGGCGCTGGTGGATGCCGTAGTCGCGCGACACGGCCAGGTCGAGCGCGGACTTCATGCGCCCTTCGTCGCCCATCAGCTTGAAGGCGGCCGCCAGCTGGATCAGCGGCAGCGGCGACCGCGCGCGTTCCTGGTAGTTGTCGAACAGCTGGCGCACGGTCGACAGCGGCGCCTTGTTGTCGCGCGCCAGCGCCAGCACCGCGGTGGCCAGGCCGGCAAAGCGGCGGTGGTCTTCGCGCAGGATGTTGGCGTCGCTGGCGTCGAGACGCCCCGATTCGAGGTTGCGCTTGAGGTTGGCCGACCATGTGCCGAACGCGCCGGCGCTCTGCTGCACCTGTTCCAGCAGCCACTGGCGCGAACGCTCCAGCGAAGCCTCCGGCACTTCGAAGCCGTGGTCGCGGGCGTCCTGCAGGAAGCCCACGGCGTAGGCCGTCAGCCACACGTCGCGCGAGGACGAGCTGCTCCACAGGTTGTAGGAGCCGGCCGCGTTGCGCATGCCCGCCAGGCGGCCGATGGCGCCGGCCACCTTGGCCGCGCGTTCGGTCTGGCTGCGCGGCTTGAGGCCGAACTGCTTGGCCCCGTCCTCGTCGATCAGCACCCACGGCAGGGTCGCGCTGATGGTCTGCTCGGTGCATCCGTAGGGATAGTTGAGCAGGCCTTCGACCAGGCGGTTGACGTTGAACGGCGGACGGTTCGACACCGACATGCTGACGGTGGTGGAGTCCGGGTAATAGGAAGCCACCCACGAAGCCTGCGGCGTGTTCGATTCGCCCGGATTCAGGCGCAGGCGCCGCACCTGGCGCTCGGCCGCGTAGGCCGGCTGCACCTGCAGCACCGATTCGCGCACGATGTGCACGGGCTTGCCGCCGCCCTGCCCGTCGACGGTAAGGCGCATCAGGCCCAGGCCGTACGAGCCGGTGGTGCTGGCGGTAAAGCGCAGCGTGGCGCGCTGCTTGTCCTTCAGCGTGACGCTCTTGACGCCGTCGACGATGGCCAGCGGGTCCAGCGCCTCAAGCTTGACCGTCACCTTCTGCTCGGCGCCGCTCATGTTGGTGACGTCCAGCGCAATCGCGGCCTGGTCGCCCGGCGTGATGAAGCGCGGGGTGTTCAGTTCCGCCACAATGGGCGCGGCGACCACCATTTCGGCATCGGCGCTGCCGTAGTTGTCGGGCGTGAAGGCCACCGCCATCAGGCGCAGCGTGCCGTTGAAATCGGGCAGGTCCAGCGGGATGTCGGCCTCGCCCTGTTCGTTCAGCCTGACCGGGCCGGAGAACAGGTCGACCAGCTTGACCTTCTTGGGCAGGCTCTTGCTGTCGCCGCGCATGGCGGCGTCGCCGCCCCACTTCAGCTTGCCCTTGGTGCCGTCCATCTTCTCGATCAGCTTGCCGTACATGTCCAGCAGTTCGGGCGCGTAGCGGTGCTTGCCGAAGAAGTAGTCCAGCGGATCGGGCGTCTTGTACTGGTTGATATTGAGGATGCCCACGTCGACCGCGGACAGCGTGACCGTGGCCTGCTTGCCCTGGGCGCCGTCGACCTTGACGCGCACGGTGGTCTTGGTCTCGGGCACCGTCTTGGCGGCGGCCGTGAGCTTGACGTCGAGCTTGCGGTCGGCGCTGGCGATCGGCAGGAAGGTCAGGCCCAGCGCGCGCGCCGGGGTCACGCGGTCGCCCTCGCTGCCGGGCCGGAACACGGCCGCGGCGATGTACAGGTCATGCCGCTTCCAGGTCTTGTCCACGGGGATCTCGACCTGCGTGCCGGAGGCCTTCACGGCCACCCACGACGACCACAGCATGCGGTCGCCTTCCACCGTGATGAGGGCCTGGCCGTCATGCGGCGGGGTCAGGGTCAGCTTGACCGTGTCGCCCGGCTTGGCCGGCGCGCCTTCCAGTTTCATCTGCACGCGGTCCGGGCGGTTGCCCATGGCGTCGGCGTCCTGCGCGTTCCAGCCGGCGTAGAAGCGGTAACGCATGGTCTCGCCGGTTTCCGGGTCGGCGATTTCCAGGCGGTAGCGGCCCCACTTGACCGGCAGGGTCAGCTGGGCGCGGTCCTTCAGCGCGATCTCGCGCGAATCCACCAGTTCCTCGGTTTCGGTATAGCCGCTGTTCCAGCCGCGCTGGTCGTCGAAGCGCCAGTAGTACTGGCGGTCCTCGCGGAACAGGCGCACCTGGGCCTGCGCCAGCGGGGCGATCTTGCCCTGGGCGTCCACGCGCAGCACCTCGAAGCCGGCCGGCGCGCCCTCGCGCGCCACGTCGCTGTCGAACTGCGGACGCACGGCGATCAGGCGGTCGGCGGGCCAGACGCTGCGCTCGATGGAGCGCACCACCGGGCGGCCGCCCGATTCCAGCAGGCTGGCCGAGACCCGCACCTTCATCGGCGAATGCGTGCCGCCGGTGCGCGGATCGACTTCGAGCTGGCCACGGCCCTTGTCGTCCAGGGCCGCCTCGGGCAGCTCTTCGAAATGACGGCGGGCATCGTCGGCCACGTCGCCGAAGATGAACCCGGGCCACTGCTGCGGCAGCGCGTAGCGGTCGCGCTTGACCTGGAAGCTGGACAGCAGCCGGTTGCCGGCCGCGGGCGCGCCATACAGATAGTCGCCCTGCACATCCACCGTCAGCGACTCTTCCGGACGCAGCACCTCCTGTTTGGAGGTCAGCGTCATCTTCATGCGTTCGGGCAGGAATTCCTCGACCTGGAACTTCCAGGACGCGTCCGGCGCGCGCGAGGCGGGGTCCACACGCAGCTCGAGCAGCCAGGTGCCGGTCTGGGCGTCCTGCGGCAGCTCGACGCTGCGTTCGACGTAGCCCGGCAGGTCCTTGGCCGGATGCCACAGCGTGCTCAGCACGGTGCGGCCGTCGGGCCGCTTGAGCGTGGCGGTCAGCGGCGACGGGCTCAGCATGCGGCCGTCCAGGTCGCGCGGCAGCACCGAAACGTTGAAGGTTTCGCCGGGACGGTACAGATTGCGTCCGGCGTAGACGAACAGGTTGTTGGGACGCGAGGTGTGGCCGCCGGTATCGAACTCGGACAGGTCCAAGGCCGGTTCGCCCAGCGCCAGCACCGTCATTTCCTTGTCGCGCGAGGCGCGGATGACGCGCGCATTGGCGAAGCTGCCATCGAAGCGGACGTGGCCCTGCCCGTCCGCGGCGGCCTTGGCCAGCGTCTTGCCGGCGCCGTCGACCAGTTCGAACACGGCGCCGGAGATCGCGGTGCCGTTCTTGAGCGAAACCGAATAGGCCTCGATGCGGTCCAGATAGCGGCGCGCATGCAGGCCGATGTCGCTGACGTAGAAATACGTCACCTGGTATTCATAGCGGAAGCGGCCGGGCTGGCTCATCACCGCCACATAGATGCCCGGCTCCTGCAATTCCTTGATGCCTTCGACCGGCAGGAAGGTCACATGGCGCCGGTTCGGCTTGTCGTCGGTGAGGAAGCGGCCCTGGTAGACGCTGGTCGTCAGCGTATTCAGGCGGTCCAGATCCCAGTTGCTGACCGAGCCCTTCAGGCTGCGGTTGTCGGAATAGCGCCATTCGTCTTCATAGTCGCTGCCTTCGTCGTCGGACGAGGAAGCGGTGTTGCGGCCGATGCCGAGCACGGTGTCGAACAGCTCCGGCACGCGCTCGGGCGCAACGCGCAGGAACTGCACGTCGACCTCGGACACGTTGACCGTGGCCACCGGCAGACCGCCGTTCTGGCCGGCCGGCAGCACCACGCCGCGGCTGGCGAAATAGAACGACGGCGGCATGGCCTGGGTCTGCACCTCGCAATGCGCCACCTGGGCCAGCTTGCCCGAGGCGCCCGCGCCGGGCAGCCCGGCGCGCAGCGTCACGGCGTAGGAGCGCTGCGGCTGCACGTAAGGGAAATACACGACGCGCGGATTGTCGCCGACCACCCAGTTGCCCTTGACGATCTTGCCCTTGGGCGCCGGGTCTCCTGGGCGCACCGAGGCGGGCTGGTCGCCGGGCTGGGCGGCCGATTCGCTGTCTTCGTCGGCCTGGCCCGAAGCCGCGCCGGTATCGGTCACTTGCAGGAAAGCGTCCAGCTCGGCCTTGGCGTCAACGGGCTGGGTGAAGGTCACCGCCAGCGCCAGCGCGTCGTTGTACTGCCGCGGCTGGCAGGTCAGCGCCGCGAACGGATCGGCCTGGCCGACCTGCGCCGTGGCGGGCAAGGCCGGCTTGGCGTCGCTTACGCCCGGCGCCGGGGCCGGCTGCGATACCGCCGCCGGCGCGGGCGGGGCCGCCTGGCGTTCCTGGCCCATCCACCAGCCCAGGCCGATGGCGCCCGCCAATACCGCGACCCCGGCCGTCGCCAGCCAGGTCTTGCTGATCTTTCCACTCACGGCAAATCTCCCGCTTACTTTTAATATTGCGCAGCTTCTTTACGGCGAAGCTGCCGGCCGACTATCCCGCGCGCCTGGACGGCGCGCGGGCAACGCCGCCGGACACCTTAGTCCGGCAGAACAACGCCGCCATGACAGGCGGCGTGGTCGATTCGGGAGTTCAGACCGGCTCCATTACGCACTGCAGGGGGTGCTGGCGCGCCCGCGCGTACTGCGCGACCTGCGCGATGCGCGTGGCCGCCAGATCGCGCGGATAGACGCCGCACACGCCGCGTCCCTCGTGATGCACCTGCAGCATGATCCGCGTCGCTTCTTCGTGATTTTTATTGAAGAACTTCTGCAGTACTTTCACGACGAACTCCATCGGGGTGTAGTCGTCATTGAGCAGCAAAACCTGGTACATCGGAGGCGGCGCAACGCGCGCCGGCGCCTTCTCGACGGCCAAATCGTGCTGGGTATCCAAGGTAGAACTCATAGGGCCGCTATTCTATTTAAACTGGGGACGGCTAGCATGTAACTTACGGAAAATTACATGCAGAAATGCGTAGTTTCCATACTTGACGCCGCGAAGAAAAGCGGCGCATTATCCACGCATTCTGGGGTTTTCAACGCATCGAAAATCTGCCAGGAAGCCGGAGGGGGGACAGAGGTCTAGACCGCAATGCCCTTCTGTCAACATACGATTCAATGAGGCAGTCCGCATGTCTGATACGACCGCTACCGCCGTCCAAGGGGACAATCCCAAATCGACGGGCACCGTCAAATGGTTCAACGATGCAAAGGGGTTTGGCTTCATTACGCCCGACGACGGCGGTGAAGATCTGTTCGCCCATTTTTCGTCCATCCAGATGAATGGTTTTAAAACCCTGAAAGAAGGCCAGAAAGTGGCCTTCGAGATTATTCAGGGGCCCAAAGGAAAACAGGCGCTGAATATCACTGCCGCCTGATTTACCCTTAAAGCGCAACCACAGGTTGCGCCATTATCGGGCGGGGCTCACGGGCCCCGCCTTGTTATTTTCTTCCTCCGCCTGGCCCATGTTCAAGAACGCTGCTTTGTTTTCCCTAGGTCGTACGCTGTCCGCATCACCGTTCTTCAGGGCCGCCGCGCTCATGCTGGCCACCGCCGCCGCGCTGCCCGCGGCCGCCCAGACCGGCCCGCAGCCTCCGCTGCCCACTGTCCAGATCTCCGCCGGCATCCATATTATCCGCGCGGAAGTGGCCGATTCGGACCAAACCCGCCGCGACGGCCTGATGTTCCGCCGCGAACTGCCGGGCAACGACGGCATGCTGTTCGTCTTCGAGCAACCGGACGTGCAGTGCTTCTGGATGCGCAACACGCTCTTGCCGCTCTCGATTGCCTTTATCGCCGACGACGGCACGATCGTCAACATCGAGGACATGGCGCCCCAGACCGAAGACCCCCATTGCGCCAAGAAGCCGGTGCGCTACGCCCTCGAAATGGCGCAGGGCTGGTTCAAGGACCACGGCATCGCAGCCGGCAAGAAGCTCGACGGCCTGCCCTGACGCGCGCGCCGCGCCCGCCCATGAAAAAGGGAGCTCCGCGAGCTCCCTTTTTTGTTGGACCCGGCGAGGCGCGCGGGTCCGGTCCGCGCTGGCTTAGACGCGCTCGATGATCATCGCGATGCCCTGGCCCACGCCGATGCACATGGTGCACAGCGCGTAGCGTCCGCCGGTGCGGTGCAGCTGGTTGATCGCGGTGGTGGCCAGGCGCGCGCCGCTGGCGCCCAGCGGATGGCCCAGGGCGATGGCGCCGCCGTTGGGGTTCACGCGCGGATCGTTGTCGGCGATGCCCAGCTGGCGCAGCACGGCCAGGCCCTGGGCGGCGAACGCCTCGTTCAGCTCGATCACGTCCATCTGTTCCAGCTTCAGGCCGGTCTGGGCCAGCACCTTGAGCGTGGCCGGCGCCGGGCCGATGCCCATGATGCGCGGGGCCACGCCGGCCGTGGCCATGCCGATCACGCGGGCGCGCGGGGTCAGGCCGTGGCGCGCGGCCGCCTTTTCGTCGGCCAGCAGCAGCGCGGCCGCGCCGTCGTTCACGCCCGAGGCGTTGCCGGCGGTGACGCTGCCGCCTTCGCGGACCACGCCCTTGAGCTTGGCCAGCGCTTCCAGGCTGGTTTCACGCGGGTGCTCGTCCTTGCTGACGACCACCGGGTCGCCCTTTTTCTGGGCGATGGATACCGGCACGATCTCGGCGTCGAAGAAACCTTCCTTCTGGGCGCGCGCGGTCTTCTGCTGGCTGGCCAGCGCGAACAGGTCCTGGTCTTCGCGGCTGATCTTGAAATCGTCGGCCACGTTCTCGGCCGTCTCGGGCATGGAGTCCACGCCGTACTGGGCTTTCATCAGCTTGTTGATGAAGCGCCAGCCGATGGTGGTGTCGTAGATGGCGGCGCTGCGCGAGAACGCGCTGTCGGCCTTGCCCATCACGAACGGCGCGCGGCTCATGCTTTCCACGCCGCCGGCCAGCATCAGGCCGGCTTCGCCGGCGCGGATGGCGCGGGCCGCGGTGCCGATGGCGTCCAGGCCCGAACCGCACAGGCGGTTGACGGTGGCGCCGGGCACTTCGATCGGCAGGCCGGCCAGCAGGGTCGCCATGCGGGCGACGTTGCGGTTGTCTTCGCCGGCCTGGTTGGCGCAACCCATGATGGCGTCGTCCAGTTCTTCCCAGCGCACGCCGGGATTGCGCGCGACCAGCGCCTTGATGGCTACGGCAGCAAGATCGTCGGGGCGCACCGGCGCCAGCGCGCCGCCATAGCGGCCGAAGGGGGTGCGGATCGCATCACAGATATAAGCATGCACGGTCATGGGAAGCTCGAAGTAAGTGAGGAAAAACCGGATCGGACGATCTTAACGCAGGGGCCGCGCACCAAGTTGGCGCGCCCGCTGGATGTCCGCGGCACGGACAGTGTCCAGCGGATGTTCACCTTCCTACTTCGCCGGCTGGCGGGCCGCGCGCGCGGCGTCCACGATGGCCTGCCGGCGGAACCGCCCGGCGGACAGGTGATAGAACGGCAGCGGGCAGAACTGGCGCGACACCACCGAAGCCAGCAGCGAGGCCACCAGCAGCCAGAACAGCATGGGCTGGCTGCCGGTCATTTCCATCACCACCACGCTGGCCGTCAGCGGCGCCTGGGTGGCGGCGGCCAGGAAGGCGGCCATCGACAGCAGCACCAGCACGCGATGGTCCACGCCGTCGCCGGCCAATTGCCAGATGTGATGGCCGATGCCCGCGCCGGTGGTCAGGGCCGGCGTGAAGATGCCGCCCGGAATGCCCGCCCAGTACGACACCACCGTGGCCGCCAGCTTGGCCAGCCCGAAGCTGGCAGGCGCGGTGTCCTCGCCCGACAGCAGCCCGGCCGCCACGCCATAGCCGGTGCCGTACACCGTGCCGGCCGTGGCCAGCCCGATCGCGGCCAGCAGCAGGCCCATGGCGAAGGCCACCCAGATCGGATGCGCGCGCATCCAGGCGCGCCAGGATTGCGGCGAGCAGCCGGCCGCGCCCTTGCCCAGCAGGCGCCCGAACAGGCCGCCGGCCGCGCCGTTCAGCGCCGCGCAGATGAGCACCCAGGTGACCATGCCGTGGGCCAGCGGCGCGCCGCCGAAGACGCCGAAATACGGGTTGTTGCCCACCACCGCCACGACCAGGAAACCGGCGGCCAGCACGCCGATCAGCACCAGGCGCTGCCAGCGCAGCACGGTGCCGCGGCCCAGTTCCTCGATGGCGAAGATCACGCCTGCCAGTGGCGCGTTGAAGGCGGCGGCCAGGCCGCCGGCCGCGCCGGCGGCGATCAGCTCGTTGGCATGGAACCCGCGCAGCTGCACGCCGCGCCGTTTCCAGAAGTCGCCCCAGGCCAGCATCAGCGCGGCGCCGACCTGCACCGAAGGCCCTTCGCGGCCGATCGACGCGCCGGCCAGCATGCCGAAGAACGCCAGCGGGATTTTCCATAGCGTCTGCGCCAGCGACACCAGGCTGTTCTGGCCCGGACCGGGCGGCAGCGACAAGGCCCCGATCACCTGGGGAATGCCGCTGCCCGAGGCATTCGGCGCGTAGCGCAGCGTCAGCCAGCGCAAGGCCGCCATCGCCAGCGGCAGCACCACCAGCGCCAGCCAGCCGTTATGCGAGACCCAGGCGCGGTTCCATTCCAGCGCCAGATCGGCCAGCGACGCGAAGCCCAGCGACATCAGCGCCACCAGCCCGGCCCCGCCCAGCAGCAGCCCCAGCTGCACGCTCTTGCGCGACAGACGGTTGATCTGGCGCACCTTGCGGTGCATCCAGCGGCGCGGGGCGGCCAGTATCCGGCGCAGGAAATCGGAGTGGGTCATGGCATGGCTGGCGGGTTTGCAACGCCGCCAACCTTAACATTGCCGCAGCTTCGCCGGGTCAGAAAGCCGACCAGTCCTCGCCGGCGCCTTGCAGGGCCGGCCGCGCCACGGGCAGCGCCGGCTTGCGCGCGGCCGGCACCGCGTGCGCCAGCCGCGCCTGCGCCGCGCTGGCCGTGCCGCCGGCCTCGACCTTGAAGCGGCGCACTTCCTGCGCCAGGCGGCCGGCCTGTTCCTGCATGCTGGCCGCGGCCGCGGCGGCCTCTTCCACCAGCGCCGCGTTCTGCTGCGTCACGGTGTCCATCTGCGCCACGGCCTGGTTGACCTGGCCGATGCCGGCCGACTGCTCTTCCGAGGCGCTGGCGATTTCGCGCACCAGCGTGGCGACCTGGCGCACGCTGTCGACCACTTCGCGCATGGTGCGGCCGGCCTCGTCGACCTGGCGCGTGCCGCCTTCGACGCGCGCGGCCGATTCGTCGATCAGCGCCTTGATTTCCTTGGCCGCCACCGCCGAGCGCTGCGCCAGCGTGCGCACCTCGCCGGCCACCACCGCGAAGCCGCGGCCCTGCTCGCCCGCGCGCGCCGCCTCGACGGCGGCGTTGAGCGCCAGGATGTTGGTCTGGAACGCGATACCGTCGATCACGCCCGTGATATCTGCAATGCGGCGCGAACTGTCGGAGATCGCGCTCATGGTCTGGACCACGCCGTCGACCACTTCGCCGCCGCGCACCGCCACGCTGGAGGCCAGGTTGACCAGCCGGTCCGCCTCGCCGGCGTTGTTGGCGTTCTGCTGCACCGTGCTGGTCAGCTGCTCCATCGAGGCCGCGGTCTCCTCCAGCGAGGAGGCCTGCTCTTCGGTGCGCTGCGACAGGTCGGCGTTGCCCTGGGCGATCTGCGACGAAGCCGAGGCGATGCTTTCACAGCCGTCGCGCACGTCCTTGACGATGCGGGCCAGGCTTTCGTTCATGCTCTTCAAGGCGCTCATCAGTTCGCCGGTCTCGTCGCGCGAAACCACCTGGATGTCGGTGGTGAGGTCGCCCGCCGCCACCTGGCGCGCCGCCTTCACGGCCTGGTCCAGCGGACGCACGATGCCGCGCGTGACCAGCCAGCCCAGCAGCACGCCGAGCGCCACGCCGGCGACCGCCAGCGCGATCATGATGGCGCGCATCGTGCCGTACAGCTCCGTGCCCTGGCGCACCGTCTGCGCGGCGACGCCTTCCTTGCCCTGCGCCAGCGTGGTCATCAGGTCGTCGAGCTTCTGCGAGGCGGCGATCACGCGCGCCTTGATCTCGGCCGCGCCGGCCCCGCCCTGGACCGCGGCGAAGTAGGCGCTGGTCTCGCGCTTCCAGACCTGCTCGGTCTCGGCGAACTGCGCCAGCACGCGCCTGCCCTCTTCCGCATGGAAATTGGCGCTGGCCTTCTGCAGCAGCGCGTCCATGTTGGCGAGCGCGGTGTCGAACTGCTTGCGCTGCGCCTGGCGTTCCTGCTCGGTCGCGGCGGCCGGATAGCCGTTGAGCGCGCGGCCCGCGTAGATCAGGTTGATATTGGCTTCCTTGAGGTCCGAAAGCCCGCGCAGCTCGGTGTTGTAAAGCTGATCGTTCATGGCGTTGATGCGCGCCAGCCCCCAGACCCCGAAGGCCCCGATCGCGCCGCCTATGGCCGCGACCAGCAGAAACGCCCCCGACAGACGCGCGCCGATGCGCATGCCCGAAAATAACCGCAACATGTTTCCCTTCCCTGTAGTTCCCCCGGCTCATGGCGGGCATGCCGCAGTCCTGGACCCCGTGGTTCGGCCGCAGACCGGGCGCAACGATAGCGGCTCGCTCACTTGGGGATAACCCTGAGGAAGGGCATGTTTATTCTCGATATCCGGGCAATGAACCGGACGCGGAATAAAAAAACCCTTCGCCGGCAAGCGAAGGGTTTTTGCGGGGCGCGGCGCCAGCCGGCCCGTCAGCCTGAAGCCAGGGCTCAGGCGAAGTTCTTGGCCGCGAATTCCCAGTTCGCCAGGGCCCAGAAGTTCTCCAGGTACTTGGGACGGGCGTTGCGGTAGTCGATGTAGTAGGCGTGTTCCCACACATCACAGGTCAGCAGCGGCTTGTCGGCCGTGGTCAGCGGGGTGGCGGCGTTGCTGGTGTTGACGATGTCGACCGTGCCGTCGGCCTTCTTGACCAGCCAGGTCCAGCCCGAACCGAAGTTGCCGGCGGCCGACTTGTTGAACGCTTCCTTGAACGCGTCGAAGCTGCCCCACTTGGCGTTGATGGCATCGGCCAGCTTGCCGGTGGGCGCGCCGCCGGCCTTGGGAGCCAGGCTGTTCCAGTAGAACGTGTGGTTCCAGACCTGGGCCGCGTTGTTGAAGATGCCGCCCGAGGACTTCTTGACGATGTCTTCCAGCGACAGCGATTCGAATTCGGTGCCGGGGATCAGGTTGTTCAGGTTCGTGACGTAGGTCTGATGATGCTTGCCATAGTGGAACTCCAGCGTTTCCTTGGAGATGTGCGGAGCCAGCGCGTCCAGTTCGTAAGGCAGGGGGGGAAGAGTATGTGCCATGTGAAAGTTCCTTCTGTTGAATGCACGATCAAGCCGTTCAATTGTATCGGCAACTCCTGAGGATACCGCGTTAACCCCGTGCAGGCGCGGGGTTAACAAACGTGTCCGTCGCGCGGACTCAGGAAGCCTCGCGCGTGGCGCGCGTCTGCTTGACTTCGACGTTTGCGCCGCCCTGCGCGAAGCTGAGGTCCAGCGCCTGCCCCGCGGCCAGCGACGCCGCGTCGCGCACGATGCGGCCGTGCGCGTCGCGCGCGATGGCGTAGCCGCGCGCCAGCGTGTTGCCGGGATCGAGCGCGCGCAGTTGCGCCGTGGCCGCGGCCAGCCGGTCGCGGCGCTGCGCCAGCAGCCGCGCCTGCGCCTGGCCCAGCCTGCGCAGCGCGCCGCCCAGTCGGTCGGCGGCGCGGCCCGTGTCCGGCGCGCGATGCACCAGCCGCTGCTTCAGCAGGTCGACCCGCGCCGCGCGCCGCCCCTGCGGCCCGGCCCAGGCCGTGGCCAGCCTGAAGCGCAGGCTGTTGAGCCGTTCGCGCTGGTGCTCCAGCCGCTGGGCCGGCGACACCAGTTGCGCGGCCGCGCGGTCCAGCCGCTGGGCGGCGCGTTCGAGCCGGCGCTGCTGGCCCCGCGCCAGCGCCTGCGCCGCGTGCATGACGCGGCCCATGAGTTCGGAACGCGGCACGCAGGCCAGCTCGGCGGCCGCCGTCGGCGTGGGCGCGCGCACGTCGGCCACGAAGTCCGCGATGGTGAAATCGGTTTCGTGCCCGACCCCGCAGATCACCGGGATTTCGCTGGCGGCCACCAGCCGGGCCAGGGCTTCGTCGTTGAAGCTCCAGAGATCCTCGATGCTGCCGCCGCCGCGCACCAGCAGCAGCGTGTCCACTTCGGCGCGCTGGTTGGCCAGCCGCAGCTGGGCCGTCAGCCGGCCCGCGGCGTCGGCGCCCTGCACCGGCGCCGGATAAATGATCACGGGCACCTGCGGCGCGCGCCGCGCCAGCGCCGACAGCACGTCGCGCAGGGCCGCCGCGTGCAGCGAAGTGATCACGCCGATGGCGCGCGGCAGCCGGACGGGCTCGCGCTTGCGAGCGGGGTCGAACAGGCCCTCGCCGGCCAGTTGCTCTTTCAGGCGCAGAAAGGCTTCGTACAGATTGCCGACGCCGGCGCGGCGCATGGCGTCGGCCTGCAGCTGGTAGTCGCCGCGGGGCTCGTACAGCGAGACGCGAGCGCGGATCTCGACCTGGTCCCCGGCGCGCGGCACGAAACCCACCGCGCTGGCGCGGCTGCGGAACATCACGGCGCGCACCGCGGCCCGGTTGTCCTTCAAGGTGAAGTACCAGTGCCCGGAAGCCGCGGCCGTGAAGTTGGAAATCTCCCCGCGCACCCACAACGCCGGGATGCTGCGCTCCAACAACTGCCCCACGGCTTGGTTCAACTGGCCAACCGTCAGGATATCCCGCGTAAATACGTTGTTTGTGACTGCAAATTCAATTGTCATGGGGCTTTCCGATGCATAACCTGTCCACAGGGCACGCGTAGCGGGGCGCCATCATACCTTGTCCCCGCTTGTTTGCCGCAATCGGCCTGACAGCCAGCAAAATCGTAGCAACTAACTGATTTGTATATGCTTTTTTTGAAAAAACAGCTGCTCGCAATTGAAGCAAACAAGTGCAAACCCTGCGTGCGCAAGCCTTCCGGCGAAGTTTTACACAGAATTATCCACAAGATCTGTGGATAGCTTCGGGGTCGTTCCGACTTGCCACGCCCGGGCCGCCCCGTTACAGTTTCGGCTTGATCAGTTGCCGGCGCGCGGCCTGCGCGCGCATCCGGCGCTCCCCGGGAGTTGAACGCTTTGCTTTCCATCTTGCGCGAGGCCGGCTGGCCCATCTGGCCCCTGCTGGCGACATCGGTCCTGGGCTTGGCGCTGATCTTCGAGCGCTTCCTCTCGCTGCGCCGCGGGCTGGTCATGCCGCGCGGCCTGACCGAACAGGTCGCGGAAATGCTGCGCAACCGCCAGGACACCCCCGAATCCATCAACCGCCTGGAACGCAATTCCCCGCTGGGCCGCGTGCTGGCCGAAGTCATGCGCCACCGCCACCTGCCCCGCGAAGAGCTGCGCAACGTGGTCGAGGACGCCGGCCGCGCCGTCGCCCATGACCTCAGCCGCTACATCTCCGCCATCGGCACCATCGCCGTCATCGCGCCGCTGATGGGCCTGTTCGGCACCGTGGTCGGCATGATCGAGATCTTCGGCTCCTACACCCCCGGCGGCGGCGACCCCGCCCAGCTGGCGCGCGGCATCTCGATCGCGCTGTACAACACCGGCTTCGGCATCCTCATCGCCATTCCCGCCATGATCGCGCACCGCTACCTGCGCGGCCGCGTGGACGGCTACCTGCACGCCATGGAGCAGGCCGCCTCGCGCCTGGTGCGCGCCGTCTCGCACCACGCCCCCGCCCGCGAGGGCCGTCCATGAATTTCCGCGGCTCCCGGGGCGAGCGCGACGAGCTGGACATCAACCTGATCCCGCTCATCGACGTCCTGCTGGTCATCCTGATCTTCCTCGCCGCGACCACCTCGTTCGCGCGCTTCACCCAGCTCAAGGTGACGCTGCCGCAGGCCTCGATGGAACAGGACACGCCGCCGGCCCTGGAGGTCGCCATCAGCCAGGACGGGCGCTACGCGCTCAACGGCACGCTCATCGACGTCTCCACGCCGCCCGAGATCGCCGACGCCCTGCGCCAGGCCGCGGCCGGCAAGACCGAGCCGCTGGTCGTCATCAACGCCGACGCCCAGGCCACCCACCAGTCCGTGATCAACGTCATGGAAGCCGCCCGCCTGGCCGGCATCGGCCGCGTCAACTTCGCCGCGCAGACCGCCCGGTGACCGCCAAGCGCGCCTCCACGCTGCTGGCTCGCCAATGGCAGCACGGCGGCTGGCTCTCCACGCTGCTGCGCCCGCTGTCCGCCCTGACCGGCTGGGCGGTGGCGCGCAAGCGCAGCCGCTACCGGCAGGGCCGGCTTCCCGCCTACCGCGCCCCCGTTCCGGTGGTGGTGATCGGCAACGTCTACGTCGGCGGCACCGGCAAGACGCCGATGGTCATCGCCACCGTGGAAGGCCTGCGGGCGCGCGGCTACACGCCGGGCGTCGTCAGCCGCGGCTATGGCGTCAAGGTCGGCCCGCAGCCGCGGGTCGGGACCGGCGCGCTGGAGGCCGACCGCTATGGCGACGAGCCGGCGCTGATCGCGCGCGCCACCGGCGCGCCGGTAT
This sequence comes from Achromobacter sp. MUI-25009338, assembly GCF_057359325.1. Classification (NCBI taxonomy): domain Bacteria; kingdom Pseudomonadati; phylum Pseudomonadota; class Betaproteobacteria; order Burkholderiales; family Alcaligenaceae; genus Achromobacter; species Achromobacter sp. MUI-25009338. The sequence continues at coordinate 2,234,309 of NZ_CM170627.1, read as the reverse complement.
CGGTCCATCCCAAACGCGCGCTGGCCGCCCAGGCCCTGCTGCAGGCCCATCCCGAAGTGGACGTGATCGTGTCCGACGACGGCCTGCAGCATCTGGCGCTGGCCCGCGACATCGAAATCGTGGTGCAGGACGAGCGCGGCGTGGGCAATGGCCGGCTGCTGCCGGCCGGCCCCCTGCGCGAACCCGCCAGCCGCCTGCGGGAAGTCGACGCCGTGGTGACCAACGTCGGCGTTGCAAAAGCCGCTTCCGGCGCGCCGGGCGGCCGCCCGCGCCAGGTCAGCATGTGGCTGGAGCCGGGCGCGGCGCGCCAGATCGAAGGCGGCGCCACGCGCCCGCTGGCGTCTTTCGCCGGCCAGCCGCGCATCGCGGCCGCCGCCGGCATCGGCAACCCGGAACGCTTTTTCGCCACGCTGCGCGCCGCCGGCGTCGCGCCGCAGGCCACCCTGGCCCTGCCCGACCATCACGACTACGCCGAATCGCCGTTTCGCGCGCTGGCGGCCGACGCCATCCTGGTCACGTCCAAGGACGCGATCAAATGCGCCGCCCTGGGCGATCCGCGCCTGTGGGAAGTGCCGGTGCAGGCCGGCTTTTCCGACCCGCAGCTCTTCGACTGGCTGGCGCAGGCCCTGCGGGCCGGCCACCCTTCGGGAGCGGGTCCGGCCGGCGGCAAACTGCTTTAGAATTCCGGTCATGGAATCCCGCCTTCTCGACATCCTCGTCTGCCCCTTGTGCAAGGGCCGCCTCGAACACGACCGGCAGCAGGCCGAACTGGTCTGCCGCGCCGATCGCCTGGCCTTCCCCGTGCGCGACGGCATCCCCGTCATGCTGGAATCGGAAGCCCGCGCGCTCGACGACGCCCCGGCAGCATGAGCTTCATCGCCCTCATCCCGGCGCGCACCGCCTCCACCCGCCTGCCCGACAAGCCGCTGGCCGACATCGCCGGCAAGCCCATGGTGGTGCGCACGGCCGAACGCGCCGCCCGGTCCGGCGCCGAGCGCGTCTACGTCGCCACCGATGACGCCCGCGTCATGCAGGCCGCGCAGGCCCACGGGCTGCAGGCGCTGATGACCCGCGCCGACCACCCCACCGGCACCGACCGCCTGGCCGAGGCGGTGGAGCAGCTCGGCCTGGCCGACGACGCCATCGTGGTCAACGTCCAGGGCGACGAGCCGCTGATCGAACCCACGCTCATCGACGCCGTGGCCGCCAAGCTGCAGGCCAGCCCGCAGGCCGACATCGCCACCTGCGCCTGCCCCCTGGCCGACGCCGAAGCGCTGTTCAACCCCAACGTGGTGAAACTGGTCTGCGGCGCGGACGACCGCGCCCTGTATTTCTCGCGCGCGCCCATTCCGTGGGCCCGCGACGCCCTGGCCGGCGGCGAGCGCGTGCTGGCCCAGGGCCTGCCTGCCTGGCATCACATCGGCCTTTATGCCTACCGCGTTTCTTTCCTGCGCCGCTATCCGGCGCTGCCGCAGGGCGCGCTGGAGCGTTTCGAAGCGCTGGAACAGCTGCGCGCCATGGAGCACGGCCACGTCATCGTCGTCCATCGGGCGTCCCACCCTCCTGCGGCCGGCGTAGACACCCCGGCCGACCTGGAGCGCGTGCGCCAGGTTTACGCCAGCCAAACCTAGGGTTATTTCCTATGGCGCGGCCCCGCAGCGGCTGCTGCATTGCGGCATAATTCCCCGGATCACAAAAAATAAACCCCATTCAGGAGCACTCATGCGTCTCATCTTGCTCGGACCTCCCGGCGCCGGGAAAGGCACCCAGGCCGCGTTTCTCACCCAGCACTTCGGCATTCCCCAGATCTCCACCGGCGACATGCTGCGCGCGGCGGTGAAGGCGGGCACGCCGCTGGGGATCGAAGCCAAGAAGGTCATGGACGCCGGCGGCCTGGTCTCCGACGAGATCATCATCGGCCTGGTGCAGGACCGCCTCAAGCAGCCCGACTGCGCCAACGGCTATCTGTTCGACGGCTTTCCCCGCACCATCCCGCAGGCCGACGCGCTGAAGAGCGCCGGCGTCAAGCTGGACTACGTGGTGGAAATCGAAGTCCCCGAAGAGGACATCATCGAACGCATGAGCGGACGCCGCGTGCACCAGCCCAGCGGCCGCAGCTACCACGTGCGCTTCAACCCGCCCAAGGTCGAAGGCCGCGACGACGTCACCGGCGAGGAGCTGATCCAGCGCGACGACGACCGCGAGGAAACCGTGCGCAACCGCCTGTCCGTGTACCGCGAGCAGACCCGCCCGCTGGTCGACTACTACTCGTCCTGGGCCCAGAAGGACCCGGCCGGCGCGCCCAAGTACCGCAAGATCTCGGGCGTCGGCGCGGTCGACGAAATCAAGTCGCGCCTGTTCGAGGCCGTCAAGAGCTGATACGGCGTTTCGATGGCTAGACGGCCCTCGGCGCCGGCCGGACGCGACGCGTTCCGGTCCCGGCCCGGGGGCCTTTCAGTTTTTATGTTCGGCGCGAGCCGCGCCGCTTTTATCCCTTGAATTGATCTGGTGGTAGAGACATGGAAATCGCGAACAAGGTATTCATTGTTACGGGTGGCGCTTCCGGACTGGGCGCGGGCACCGTGCGCATGCTGGCGGAAAACGGCGCCAAGGTCGTCATCGCCGACGTCCAGGACCAGCCGGGCGAGGCCCTGGCCAAGGAACTGGGCCAGCGCTACGTGCACTGCGACGTCACCCAGGAAGCCGACGGCAAGAAGGCCGTGGCCGCGGCCCAGGAACTGGGCGCCCTCTTCGGCCTGGTGAACTGCGCCGGCGTGGCGCCCGCCGCCAAGATCGTGGGCAAGAACGGCGCGCATCCGCTGGATCTGTTCCAGAAAGTCATCTCGATCAACCTGATCGGCGGCTTCAACATGATGCGCCTGGCCGCCGAGGCCATGAGCGCCAACCAGCCCGAGCCCACCGGCGAGCGCGGCGTGCTCATCAACACGGCCTCGGTCGCCGCCTTCGACGGCCAGATCGGCCAGGCGGCCTACGCCGCCTCCAAGGCCGGCGTGGCCGGCATGACCCTGCCGATCGCGCGCGACCTGGCCCGCACCGGCATCCGCTGCATGACCATCGCCCCGGGCATCTTCGGCACGCCCATGGTTTTCGGCATGCCGCAGGAAGTGCAGGATTCGCTGGCCGCCAGCATCCCCTTCCCTTCGCGCCTCGGCCGCCCGGAAGACTACGCCAAGCTGGTCCACAGCATCATCACCAACGAGATGCTCAACGGCGAAACCATCCGTTTGGACGGCGCCATCCGCATGCCTCCCAAATAAAGAGACTTTCTTTCACGGGGAAAGGCGCGTTTTCTTGCGAAGACGGCGGCTTTCCCCCAGTATCCATGTTTTGCGGGGCCAGTCGGCCCCTTTTTCATTACCCAGCTTCCCATGAGCCTGTTCCGTTCGGCGGCCACGGTCAGCAGCTTCACGCTGCTGTCGCGCATTTCCGGCCTGATCCGCGACATCCTGGTGGCGCGCGCCTTCGGCGCCGGCCCGCTTACCGACGCATTCTGGGTCGCTTTCCGCATTCCCAACCTGCTGCGCCGGCTGTTCGCCGAGGGCGCTTTCGCGCAGGCCTTCGTGCCCATCCTGGGCGCGGCGCGCAACAACCGCAGCCCCGAAGAAGTCCGCGCCCTGCTCGACCGCGTCGCGCTGCTGCTGACCGCGGCGCTGATGCTGATCACGCTGGCCGGCATCATCGCCGCGCCCTGGGTGGTGTCGGCCATGGCCAGCGGCCTGCGCGGCGCCGACCGCGACACCGAGTTCGGCGCCGCGGTCTGGATGACGCGGATGATGTTCCCGTACATCTTCTGCATGTCGCTGGTGGCCTTCGCCTCGGGCGTGCTCAACACCTGGCGCCGCTTCGCCGTGCCGGCCTTCACGCCGGTGCTGCTGAACCTGTCCATGATCGCCGCCTGCCTGTGGCTGGCGCCGCGCGCGGACGTGCCCATCTACGCGCTGGCCGTCGGCGTGATGATAGGCGGCGTGGCGCAGCTGGCGGTGCAATGGGTGGCGCTGGCGCGGCTGGGCCTGACCCCGCGTTTTTCGCTGCGGCTGCGCCAGGCCTGGGCCGATCCCACCGTGCAGCGCATCCTCAAGCAGATGGCGCCGGCCACGCTGGGCGTATCGGTGGCCCAGCTCTCGCTGCTCATCAACACCAATATCGCCACCTGGCTGCGGCCCGGCAGCGTGACCTGGCTGTCGTTCGCCGACCGCCTGATGGAGTTCCCCACCGCCCTGCTCGGCGTGGCGCTGGGCACCGTGCTGCTGCCCAGCCTGTCGGCCGCCCACGCGCGCGACGACCGCGACGGCTACAGCGGCCTGCTGGACTGGGGCCTGCGCCTGGTGCTGCTGCTGGGCCTGCCGGCCGCCGTCGGCCTGGCGCTGCTGTCCGACGGCCTGGTCGCCACCCTGTTCCACTACGGCGCCTTCGCGGCCGAGGACGTAGCCCAGACCCGGCTGGCGGTGGTGTCGTACTCGGCGGGCCTGATCGGCCTGCTGGCCGTCAAGATCCTCGCTCCCGGCTTCTACGCCAAGCAGGACATCCGCACCCCGGTCAAGATCGCCATCGGCGTGCTGGTGGTGACGCAGCTGCTCAACGTGGCGCTGGTGCCGCTGATGGCGCACGCCGGCCTGGCGCTGGCCATCGGTCTGGGCGCCTGCCTCAATGCGCTGGCCCTGCTGATCGGCCTGCGCCGCCGCGGCGTCTACCAGCCCGGCCCGGGCTGGACCTCGTTCGCCCTGCGGCTGCTGCCGGCGCTGGCCGCGCTGGCGGCGCTGCTGTGGTTCGCCGACGGGCGCATCGACTGGATCGCGCTGCAGGCCCATTCCTGGCTGCGCGTGGCCTGGCTGGCCGGCGTGCTGGCCGCCAGCGGCGTGGTCTATTTCGGCGTCTTGTTACTGTTTGGCTTCCGCCCGCGGGACTTCGGGCGGCGCCGCGCGAGCTGAAACCGGCGGTATCGACCGGCATCTCCACAAAAAGCCGGTCGAGCGCCGGCTTTTTTTGCATTAGTCCCGTCAAGAATTGACAAGCTACCGGTAATCTTTGGTAAAAAACCTTTATTATTTACAAATTGCCATCGAACGGAACCCCAGGGACCTCATGCGGGACATGAAGTGAAGTACGCCCAAGGACAACCCATGGCGGACCAGGTCATCAACTGGCTGCTGCTGTTGCGCTCAGGCCAGGCGACGGCGCAGGACTACAGCGATTTCCTGGCCTGGCGCGCGGCCGATCCGGCCCACGAGACTGCCTGGCAGCAACTGACGGGCACGCTCGAAGGGTCGTCGTTCGGCCGGCTCGGCGACGCCTATCCGGCCGGCTACGCCAGCGCCGGCCAGGCCGCCGCGCCGGCCCTGCTTGTGCCGCCCCCCGCTCCCATCGCGCCGCCGCGCCGCCGTTTCCTGGCCGGCGCGCTTGCGCTTGCCGGCACCGGCGCCTGTGCGGCCTACGTGGGCAACGCCTTCTATCCGCTGGGCAATGTCGCGGCCGACGCCGCGACCGCCACCGGCGAACGGCGCCGCTACGTGCTGTCCGACGGCAGCCAGCTGCTGCTGGACGCGCGCAGCCGGGTCAATCTCGATTTCACGCCCGCCTACCGCCAGGTGCACCTGCTGGACGGCGCCGTCACGGTGTCGGTGGCGCCCGACGCGCGCCGCCCCTTCCTCGTGCACACGGCGCAGGGCACGGTGCGCGCCCTGGGCACGCGCTACATGGTGCGGCAGCAGGCCCAGCGCACGCTGGTGGTGGTGCACGAGCACGAGGTCGAGGTCGAAACCATGTCGGGGGCCCACGGCACCGTGCGCGCCGGCACCGGCGCCCGTTTCGACGCCTCCCGCATGGACACCCCGCGCGCCGAGCTCATGGCCGAGGCGGCCTGGGAAGCCGGCTGGGTCGAGGCCCGCGGCCGCCCGCTGGCCGAAGTGATCGCGGCGCTGCGCCCGTATCGCAGCGGCACGCTGCGCGTGTCCATGGCCGCCGGCGGCCTGCCCGTCTCGGGCCACTTCCCGCTGGACGACACCGACGCCGCGCTCGACACGCTCAGGGACATGATGCCCATCAACGTGCGCCGTTTCACGCCCTGGTTCGTGTCCATCAACGTCGCAGCCTGACAACGCCCCGTTCCCGCCGCGCCGCTGCCGGGCGCTTCGTTGTATACTCATCACAGTGTTTTTATCCAGTAGGCGCCGCGGTTCCTCCCCGGGACTTCGCTCGCAGCGCCCCCCGCCCGGTTGACGGGCGCTCCATCGGCAGACTTGACATTAAAAGCTTGCATTCCCTCCGGGACTTGCTACAATGTTCGACTTTGCCGAATTCAACTTATATAGCAACATGGCCAATACCGCCCAAGCCCGCAAGCGCGCTCGCCAATCCGTTGAGCGCAACAAGCACAACTCCAGCCTGCGCTCGATGCTGCGCACCGCGATTAAGCGCGTTCGCCAATCCATTGCCGCTGGCGACAAGGCTGCGGCAGGCGAAGTGTTCCGTAAGGCCTCGAGCGTGATCGATCGCGTGGCCGACAAGAACATCATCCACAAGAACAAGGCCGCTCGCCACAAGAGCCGCCTGGCTGCCGCCATCAAGGCGCTGGCCTAAGCCATTCTGCCGCCCCGGCCTACGGGGCGTCACGAATACGGCAAATGAAAAAGGATGCCCGCGGGCATCCTTTTTTGCGTCCGGCGCCCGCCCCTATCGCAGGCTGGCCTCCAGGCTGAACCCCAGGCGCGCCTCGATCGCCGCGGCCGCCTCGCGCAGCGAGGCCATGAACGCGCCGACCAGCGGATTACCCGGCCGGTGCTCCGGGAACACCACGTTGACCCGGAACGGAAACGAATGCGCCAGCGGCCGGATGTGCAGGCCGCGCCCGGCGAAATCCAGCGCGGTCAGCGGATTGACGATGGCCGCGCCCAGCCCCTGGCGCACGAAGGTGCAGACCGAGACCGCCGTGGGCGTCTCGACGATGGAGCGCCGCAGCACGCCGGCCGCGGCGAAGGCCTCGTCGATCTGGATGCGGTAGGGATCGGTCGAGGACAGGCTGACGAAGGCCTGGCCCTCGAAGTCGGCCAGCGCGATGCGCGGCCGCGCCAGCAGCGGATGCCCGTCGGGCAGCGCGCAGACCTCGTCGACCTGCAGCAGCAGTTCCACCCGCGTGCCGGCCGGCGCCGCGTCGTGCTCGGTCAGGCCCAGGTCGTAGCGCTGGGCGCTCAGCCATTCCTCCAGCAGCGGCGACTCCTGCGTCTCCACCGTCAGGCTCACGCCGTCGTGGCGCTCGTGAAAGCGCCGGAACGCATCGGGCAGAATGGAATGCGAGAACGCCGGCAAGGCGATGAGCGACAGCTGCCCGCCCTTGAACGCGCGCAGGCGCGCCGCGGCCGAGGCCACCCGCTCCAGGCCGGCATAGGACTGGCGCACCTCGTCATACAGCGCCAGGCCCGGCATGGTGGGCCGCAGGCGCCCCGCCACCCGCTGGAACAGCGCAAAGCCTACGGCGCGCTCCAGGCGCGCCAGTTCGCGGCTCACGGTGGGCTGGGACGAACCCAGCAGCTCGGCCGCCTTGGTCACGCCGCCGGCGATCATCACCGCGCGGAAGACTTCGATATGCCGATGCGTCAGCATGCCTTGCTCATATCCAGAATGAATCGATCCACGAAATCAAAGCATTTTACTGGATGACCGAAGCCGGGCATCATGCCGCCTGGTTTCACATTCCGCTTGAGGTTTACGCCCGCCATGGCTTTCGATCCGCGCCAACTCACCCGACTCGCCGCCGAACACGGCACGCCGCTATGGGTCTACGACGCCGCCGTCATCCGCGAGCGCATCGCGCAGCTGCGCCGCTTCGACACCATCCGCTATGCGCAGAAAGCCTGCTCGAACCTGCACATCCTGCGCCTGATGCGGGCCGAAGGCGCGGTGGTGGACGCGGTCTCGCTGGGCGAGATCGAACGCAGCCTCGCGGCCGGCTTCCAGCCCCGTGGCGAGCCCGAAGGCATCGTCTTCACCGCCGACCTGATCGACCACGCCACGCTGGCCGCCGTGCTCAAGCACGGCATCACGGTCAACGCCGGTTCGCTGGACATGCTGGACCGCGTCGGCCAGGCCGCGCCGGGCCATCGCGTGTGGCTGCGCATCAACCCCGGCTTCGGCCACGGCCACAGCAACAAGACCAACACCGGCGGCCCGCAAAGCAAGCACGGCATCTGGATCGGCGACCTGGCGCAGGCCATGGCCATCGTGCGCCGCCACGGCCTGAAGCTGGTCGGCATCCACATGCACATCGGCTCGGGCGTGGACTACGCTCACCTGTCCAGCGTGTGCAACGCCATGGTCGACGTGGTGGCCGCGCTGGACCATGACATCGAAGCCATTTCCGCCGGCGGCGGCCTGTCGATTCCGTACCGCGACGGCGAGCCGCGCATCGACTGCGACCACTATTTCCAGCAATGGGACGCGGCGCGCCGGCGCATCGCCGAACGCCTGGGCCATCCGGTGCGTCTGGAGATCGAACCCGGCCGCTTCCTGGTGGCCGAGGCCGGCGCGCTGGTGGCCGAGGTGCATTCGATCAACCGCCGCCCCGAGCGCGATTTCGCGCTGGTGGACGCGGGCTTCAACGACTTGATGCGCCCGGCCATGTACGGCAGCTATCACCGCATTTCGGTGCACGCGCCGGACGGCCAGACCCCGGAATCGCCGGCCGTCCGCATCGCGGTGGCCGGCCCGCTGTGCGAATCGGGCGACGTGTTCACGCAGGATGCCGGCGGCGTGGTCTCCGACCAGCTGCTGCCGCGCCCGCGCATCGGCGATTTCCTGGTGTTCCATAGCGCCGGCGCCTACGGTTCGTCGATGTCGTCGAACTACAACAGCCGGCCGCTGGCGCCCGAGGTGCTGCTCGACGGCGGCCAGGCGCGGCTCATCCGCCGCCGCCAGACCGTCGCCGAGCTGCTGGCGCTGGAAGAAACGCCTACTTGAGAAAGGCCTCGCGCAGGGCGAAGGTGGCCTGCTTGAACACGCCCAGGTCGGTGCCCACGGCCACGAAGTGCATGCCCATGTCCAGGTAGCGCCTGGCGTCGGCCTGGACCGGCGCCAGGATGCCCACCGCCTTGCCCCGGGCGCTGACGCGCTGGTACAGGTGGCGGATGACTTCCTGGACCTCCGGGTGGCCGGGATTGCCCAGGTGGCCCAGCGCGGCGGCCAGGTCGGACGGGCCGATGAACACGCCGTCCACGCCCTCGACCGCCGCGATCTCGTCGACCGCCTCGATGCCGGGGCGGCTTTCGATCTGCAGCAGCACGCAGATGTTGTCGTTGACCGTTTGCAGGTAGTCCGGCACCGTGCCATACCGGTTGCTGCGCTGCATGCCCGCCACGCCGCGCATGCCCTGCGGCGGATAGCGCGTGGCGGCCACCGCCCGGCGCGCGTCCTCGGCGGACTCGATGAACGGAATCAGCAGGTTGTAGAAGCCGATGTCGAGCAGCCGCTTGATCTCGACCGGATCGTTCCAGGACGGCCGGCCCACCGCGGCGCTGGCGCTGCCCTGCAGGGCCTGCAGCTGCTGCAGGAACATCGGCACCTCGTTGGGGGAGTGCTCGCCGTCCAGCAGCAGCCAGTCGAAGTCCGCCAGCCCCGCGAGTTCCGCGGTGATGTGGCTGGACATGCTCATCCAGAAGCCGATGAGCCGCTCGCGGGCCAGGATGCGCTGGCGGAAGCGGTTGGGTAAGGGTGAATTCATTGCTGCCTTTTCGTCAGAAAAAATGAATGTCCGCTCAATCGAGCTTGGCGCCGGAGGCCTTGGCCGCCTTGCCCCATTTGGCGATCTCGGCCTCGACGAAGGCCGAGAACGACTTGGGATCGTCGGCCACCACCACGAAGCCCACGCTCTCCAGCTTCTGCCGGATCTCGGCCGAGGACAAGGCCTTGACGGTCGCCTGGTTCAGCTTCTGGATCACGGCCGGCGGCGTGTTGGCCGGCGCGGACAGGCCGAACCAGGACTCGGCCGAAAAGCCCGGATAGCCCGATTCGGCCACCGTGGGCGTGTCGGGATAGGCGGGATTGCGCTTGGCGCTGGCCACGGCCAGCGCGCGCAGCTTGCCCGACCGGACCTGCGGCAGCAGCGTGTCCTGGTTGAGGAACATTACCGACACGCGCCCGCCGATCATGTCGGTGATGGCCGCCGCGCCGCCCTTGTAGGGCACGTGCACCAGGTCGATCTTGGCGGCCTGCTCCAGCATTTCCATCGCCAGGTGGCCGGACGAGCCGCTGCCGGAACTGGCGTGCGTGTACTTGCCGGGATTCTCGCGCGTGAGCTTGATGAATTCGGCGAAGGTCTTGCCCGGGAACTCGTTGTTGGCCACCAGCACATTGGGGCCGGTGGCCAGCAGCGAAATATGCGCGAAGTCGCTGTTGCGGTACGGCATGTTCTTGTAGACCGAATAGCTGATGGCGTTGGAGCCCACGCCGGACAGGAGCAGCGTGTAGCCGTCGGCCGGCGCCTTGGCCACCATGTCGGAGCCGATGTTGCCGTTGGCCCCGCCCTTGTTCTCGACCACCACGGTCTGCCCCAGCTCCTTGGACAGCTCCGCGGCCAGCAGCCGGCCCACCGAATCGGTGCTGCCGCCGGCCGGGAAAGGCACCACCAGCTTCAATTGCCTGGCGGGCCAGGCCTCGCCCTGCGCGGTCGCCGCCACCGGCAGCAAAGCCAGCGCGCCGGCCGCCGCCGCGGCCAGGGTGATCAGGCGTCTGCGCGCCCGGTGATTGTTATGTCCCATGCTTGTCTCCTCGGTGCCCGGTGTCCGGGTCAGTGAATTTCAGGCTCGCCCGCGGCCGCAGCGCGCGTTTCGGTCTGAAGAAAATCGAAATCGCAGCCGGTGTCGGCCTGGCCGATGTGCTTCAGGTAGAGCACGCCATAGCCGCGCTCGAAGCGCGGCGGCGGCGCCTGCCAGGCGGCGCGGCGCGCGGCCAGCTCGGCCTCGGGCACCAGCAGTTCCAGGCGCCGCGCGGGCACGTCCAGCGAAATGCGGTCGCCGTCGCGCACCAGCGCCAGCGGGCCGCCGACATAGGCCTCGGGCGCCACGTGCAGCACGCAGGCGCCGTAGCTGGTGCCGCTCATGCGCGCGTCGGAAATCCGCACCATGTCGCGCACGCCCTGCTTCAACAGCTTTTGCGGAATCGGCAGCTGGCCCCATTCCGGCATGCCGGGCGCGCCCTGCGGGCCGGCGTTCTGCAGCACGATCACGCTGTCGGCGTCCACGTCCAGTTCGGGATCGTCGATGCGCGCGGCCATGTCGTTGTAATCCTTGAACACCACCGCGCGGCCGGTGTGCACCTGCAGCCGCTCCTCCATGGCCGGCGGCTTGATCACCGCGCCGTCCGGCGCCAGGTTGCCGCGCAGCACCGCCAGCCCGTCGCGCTCGATCAGCGCCTGCTCGCGCGTGCGGATCACGTCCTCGTTGAAGATGCGCGCGCCGGCGATGTTCTCGCCCAGCGTGCGGCCGTCGACCGTGCGCTGGGCGGTGTCGAGCAGGTCGCCCAGCTGCACCAGCATCGCGCGCAGGCCGCCCGCGTAGTAGAAATCTTCCATCAGGTACTTGCCGGCAGGACGCAGATTGGCCAGCACCGGCGTGGTGCGGGCCAGGTGGTCGAAGCGGTCCAGATCGAGGTCGAAGCCGCTGCGCCGCGCCATCGCGATCAGGTGCACCACGGAGTTGGTCGAGCCGGACAGGGCCAGCACCGTGCGCACCGCGTTGTCGTAGGACGCGGCGGTCAGCAGGTCGGAAGGCTTCAGGTCCTCCCACACCATTTCCACGATGCGCTTGCCGGTCAGGCTGGCCATCTGCGCGTGGCGCGAATCCGGCGCCGGGATCGAGGACGCGCCCGACAGGCACAGGCCCAGCGCCTCGACCGCGCCCGTCATGGTGGAAGCGGTGCCCATGGTCATGCAATGGCCCGGCGAACGCGCGATGCCGTCCTCCACACCCTGCCAGTCTTCCTCGGTGATGTTGCCGGCGCGCAGCTCGGCCCAGTATTTCCAGGTGTCGGAGCCCGAGCCCAGGGTGTTGCCGTTCCAATTGCCGCGCAGCATGGGGCCGGCCGGCATGAAGATGGTGGGCAGGTTCATGGAGATCGCGCCCATGATGAGCGCGGGCGTGGTCTTGTCGCAGCCGCCCATCAGCACACAGCCGTCGGCCGGATAGGAGCGCAGCAGCTCTTCCGTTTCCATCGCCAGCAGGTTGCGGTAGAGCATGGTGGTGGGCTTCTGGAACGGCTCGGACAGGCTCATGGCCGGCATTTCCACCGGGAAGCCGCCGGCCTGCCAGATGCCGCGCTTGACCTCTTCCACACGCTGCTTGAAGTGGCTGTGGCAGGGGTTGATGTCGCTCCAGGTATTGATGATGGCGATGACCGGCTTGCCCGCATAGTCGGAGCGGTGGTAGCCCATCTGCGCGGTGCGCGAACGGTGGCCGAAGGACCGCAGGTCCCGCACGCCGTACCAGCGGTGGCTGCGCAGCTCCTCGGGCTTCTTGCGCTTGTCTGAATTGCTCATGTCTCGGTTCCTCTGCGCTTTGGCTAGGCTAGGGTTATAGGAATAAAAGAAGTCAGGCGCCGTCCAGCAGATAGGGCACGTCCGCGCGTACGCATATGCCGCGCAGGCGTTCGGCCAGCGCGGCGGGAATCGGAATGCCCTGGCGCAGCCGGCGCGCGCGCTCGGCGGCCTCGGGCTCGCCGGCGACCAGCACGGGCTCGTCGGGCCGGGCAGCTGGCGTATCGTGCATGGTATCGATCAGTTCGTCCATGTCGGACTCGAACGAACCGGTCGCGCGGAACGCGTCCGGATTCAGCGCCAGGAAGAAATGCCCCACGTCGTCCGGCTCGCCGGGACGGCGCGTGGGCGCGCGGCGCACCGCCAGCGCGCTGCCGCTGAGCGTGCCGCCCAGGATCTGCGCCATCATCGCCAGGCCGTAGCCCTTGTGGCTGCTCATGGCGGCCGTGCCGCCCAGCGGCGTCAGCCCGCCGTCGGGGCGGTCGAAGATGAACTGCATGGCGGCGCCGGCGTCGGTCACGGGCTCGCCCTGGCCGTCCACGGCCCAGCCCGGCGGCAACGGCTTGTCCAGGAAGTCGTAGACCTTGACCTTGTTGGCCGCGACCGTGGTGGTGGCCATGTCCAGCACGAAGGGCTCGTGATAGGCGGCTGGCGCGCCGAAGGCGATGGGATTAGTGCCCAGCATGGGCATGGCCCCGCGCGTGGGCACCATGATGATGCCGTTGGCGCTGCTGGCCACCAGCCCGACCGCGCCGCGCTCGACCGCGATGCGCGCATAGATGCCGGCGGCGCCGAAGTGATGCGAGTTGCAGACCGACACCGCGCCCACGCCGTGTTCCAGGGCCTTGTCCACCGCCAGGTTCATGGCCAGCGCGGCGGCCGGATAGCCCAGCCCGCCCATGCCGTCGATCAGCGCGCTGGCCCCGCCGTCGCGCACGATGCGCGCCCGTGCATCCAGGCGCAGCGTGCCGGCGCGCCATTTGTCTTCATACGCGGGCAGCATCGAAATGCCGTGCGAATCGACCCCGAGCAGGTCGGTGCCGGCCATCAGCTCGGCGGTGGTGGCCGCCAGGTCCGGCGCCATGCCCCATGCCTGCAGCACCTGCAGGATCTGCGCCCGGACCTGCTCCACCGGCACGTCCGTCACTGTCGCTTCCTTGCCTCGCACTCTCTTGGTCTCCTGTCGTCGTTATGGTCAGGGCGGGCCGGACGGCGGGTTCAGTCCCGGTCCCGGTCCACCAGCCGGTGGCGCGCCTGGCCCAGGTGGAACTGCATCGCGACGCGGGCGCGCTCGCTGTCCTGTTCGCGCACGGCGTCGAGGATGGCGGCGTGCTCGTCCACCACGCGCTGCGCGCGCTGGCGCGAGCCGGTGCGGGTCAGGTTCAGGGTCAGGCGCATGAAGCCGCTGATGGATTCGTGGATGCTCTCCAGCACGCCCAGGTAGAAATCGTTGCCGCTGGCCTCGGCGATGCTGGCATGGAACGCCAGGTCGGCCTCGGCCGAAACCTGCCCGCGCGACAGCGCGTCGGCGAAGGCCGCGTGCGCGTCCTCGATCTTCCTGAGCTGTTCGTCCGTGCGGCGCAGCGCGGCCAGGCGCGCGGCGTCGCCTTCCAGCGCGACCCGCACCTCCTGGGCGCGCAGATAGGCGCTGACGTTCTGCACGTCGTTGAAGGTCTTCAGGCGCGGCGCGGGCTGATGGCTGACGAAGGTGCCCAGCCCCTGGTGCGCGGTGATCAGGCCGTCGGCGCGCAGGCGCAGCAGCGCCTCGCGCACCACCGGGCGCGACACCCCGAAGCGTTCGGATATCTCGTTTTCCGACGGCAGCTTGTCGCCGACGTTCAGCCCGCCGGACACGATCTGTTCGAAGATCTGCCCGTACAGCTGGTCGGCCAGCCGCACCCGGTGGCCGCGCTCCAGCACCAGCGCGCCGTGCGCGTCCGGCTCGGCGGGCGCCTGCGGCGCGGGCTGGGATGATGCTTTGGGTCGGGCCACGGATTTACCTCGATGCTGGGGGCGAAACAGCGCACATCGTACCGCCTGTGCGCGCAGCCGCGTCCGGCCGCGCGCACAGGGTCAGGCCGCGGCGGCCTGCCGGTCCCAGGCGGCCAGCTCGCGCGCCGCCGGGGCCACGCGCTCGCGCTCGGCTTCGGACAGGCCGGTCAGCAGCGGCAGCATCGGCCCCATGTCGGCCACGCCGGACAGCGTCACCGCATCGTGCAGCACCCGGATCGGGCTGATGCCGTCGCGGCAGTCTTCCAGCGGCAGGTACTTCGCGCGCACCGCCTCGGCCTCGTCGTAGCGGCCGTCGCGCAGCAGGTGCAGCAGGCGCATCGAGCCGCGCGGCGCCACGCAGACCGCCCCCGAGGTGAAGCTCTTCAGGCCGAAGTCGCGGTAATGCACGATGGCCGGACGTTCGCCGATGCCGCTGACGACCCAGCGCGTGTCCACGGCCTGCAGCAGCGCCGACAGATAGGCGTCGCGCGACGGCTCTTCGCGCACCACGGCGTACTTGAACGCCACGATGCGGCCTTCTTCGATCAGGCGCGCGGCGGTGGCCGGCGCCAGGTAGTCGGCCGACTTGAGATAGATGACCGCGGGCTTACCCAGCGCGTCGGTGAAGCGGCGCACGCCGTCGGCCAGCCCCGCGTCGGTGTAGGGAAAGGCCATGGGCAGCAGCATGGCGGTGGGAAACGCGCGCGAGCGCAGGATCGCCGCCTGGTCCATCATCTTGCCGTAGTCGGGGCCGACCGAAGGCAGTATCCAGGTGTCGGGGCCGGCCATGCCGGCCAGCATGTCGACGATGCGCGCGTACTCGCCCACGCCCACGTTGTAGAAATTGGCGTTGCCGCCGTACATCACGTTGCGCACCCCGCCGGCTTCCAGGTGGCCGAGCAGGGCCTGGTTGGCCTCCACGTTCAGGGACAGGTCGTCGTGGCGCGCCAGCGGCGGCACGGCGATGACCGAACGCTGCAAGTCCTGCGCGGTGACCGGGGAAGTTTTCATGGACGGGCTCCTGGCTGGGTCGGATTAAGGTGAAAAAAGTATACTTGGTTGACAACCATAAGCTCAATACATATATTTGTTTTACAAGTAGACCGGCAGCATCAACGCGGGCGTCCCGCGGCTTGTAGCCTCGGGCCATGCCAGGGGCGGAATACCCCATCAACGATGCGCGGCCACGCGCACACCGAGGAGATGAATTCCATGCATGCAGCCCTTGCGCGAGGCCGGTCCGTCACGGCCGCCCTGTTTGCCGCGGTCCTGGCCGCCGCCGTGCCGGCAGCGCCTGCCCTGGCCGACTACCCCGAACGCGAAGTCAGGATCGTGGTGCCCTTCCCCGCGGGCGGCACCACCGACATCGCCGCGCGCGTGGTCGCCGCCGAACTCGGCAAGACCTGGAACAAGCCCGTGGTGGTGGACAACAAGGCCGGCGCCGGCGGCAACGTGGGCACGGCCGAGGCCGCGCGCGCCGCGCCCGACGGCTACACGCTGCTGATGGGCACGGTCAGCACGCACGCGATCAACCAGTCCGTCTACGCCAAGCTGCCCTACGATCCGGTCAAGGACTTCGTGCCGGTGACGCTGGTCATCCCGGTGCCCAACATTCTCGAACTGAATCCCGCCTTCGCCGACCGCCACGGCATCCGCAACGTCGCCGACCTCATCAAGTACCTCAAGGCCAATCCCGGCAGCGTCAACATGGCCTCCACCGGCAACGGCACCTCCACCCACCTGTCGGGCGAACTGTTCCAGAGCATGACCGGCACGCGCATGACGCACGTGCCCTACAAGGGCAGCAGCCCCGCGCTGACCGACGTGATGGCCGGCTCGGCCGACCTGATCTTCGACAACCTGCCTTCGTCCATGGGCTTTCTGAAGAGCGGCAAGCTGCGCCCGCTGGCCGTGACCAGCGCCCAGCGCTCGCCCGCCCTGCCCGACGTGCCCACCATGGCCGAAGCCGGCGTGGCCGGCTACGACGCCTCCAGCTGGTTCGGCCTGCTGGCGCCGGCCGGCACGCCGGCCGCGGTGGTCGACAAGATCCAGCGCGACGTGGCCGCCGCGCTGCAGCAGCCGAACGTGCGCGCCCAGCTGCAGGCGCAGGGCGCCACGCCGTCGGGCAACACCCCCGCCCAGTTCAAGCAGTTCATGGCGCAGGAGACCGCCAAATGGGCTGAAGTCGTGAAGAAATCCGGCGCCAAGGTCGATTGACCCGGCGCCGATCCGGGCCCGCATGCAACGCGTGGGCGGCGGGCCCATCACATCATCGCGCGAACCTGGAGACACCATGAACAGACGACTGAGCGCCCTTGCAGTGGCGGCCGCGGCGGGCGCCGCCCTGCTTGGCGCGCCGGCCGCGCAGGCGGCCGGCTATCCCGACAAGCCCGTCACGATGATCGTACCCTTCGTGCCCGGCGGTTCATCCGACATCACCGCCCGGTCGGTCACGCCCGGCCTGACCAAGCTGCTCGGCCAGACCTTCGTGGTCGAGAACAAGCCCGGCGCCAACAGCGCCATCGGCGCCCAGGCGCTGGCCCGTTCCACGCCCGACGGCTACACCATGATGGTGGGCTCCATCGGCACCTTCGCCATCAACGAAGCCTTGTACAAGAACCTGTCGTACAACCCCAGCAAGGACTTCGAATACCTGACGCAGGCCGTGCGCAATCCCAACGTGCTGGTGGCCGCGCCCAACTTCCCCGCCGCCACCGTGGCCGAACTGGTGGACTACGCCAAGAAGAACCCGGGCAAGGTGTCGTACGCCTCGTCCGGCACGGGCTCGTCCGACCACCTGTCGGCGGTGCTGTTTCGCCAGCGCACGCAGAGCACCGGCGTGGACGTGCCGTACCGCGGCGGCGGCGCGGCGATCGCCGACCTGATCGGCGGCCAGGTCAACGTGTCGTTCCAGAACCTGGGCGCGGTCCAGACCCACATCAAGGCGGGCAAGCTCAAGGCGCTGGCCATCACCGGCGACGCGCGCGCCGCCGACCTGCCCGACGTCCCCACGCTGGCCGAAGCCGGCATCAAGGACATGGTGGTGTATTCGTGGCAGGGCTTCGCCGTGCCCAAGGGCACGCCGGCGCCCATTGTGCAGCAACTGTCCAAGGCCCTGCAGACCGCGCTGCGCGATCCCAAGACCGAACAGACGCTGCAAGGCCTGGGCTTCGAGGTCGTGGCCAACACGCCCCAGCAGTTCACCGCGTTCCAGCAGGCCGAGGTCAAGCGCTGGAAGGACGTCATCAAGAAAGCCAACATCCAGCTGGAGTGATCGCGCCGTGCGGGCCGGGGCGCGGCCCCGGCCCGTTCCCCCGCCGGATCAAGTAGCATCGAGATTTAGCCACCCACACCTGTACGACAACATGACCACCAAGCATCGCATCATCCAGGTCGGCTCGCTGGCCGGTTCCCCCACCGCCAACCAGAACCTCGCCGAACGCTACGACGTCGTCGAACTGTGGAAGTACCCGGACCGCAAGGCCGCGCTGGCCGAGCACGGCAAGGGCATCACCGCGGTCGTCACCTCCGCCAACCACGGCGCCGACGCCGAACTCATCAACGCCCTGCCCGACCTGAAAGCCATCTGCAGCTGGGGGGTAGGCTATGAAACCATCGACATCCAGGCCGCCAAGCAGCGCGGCGTGCAGGTCAGCAACACCCCCGACGTGCTGACCGACTGCGTGGCCGACCTGGCCTGGGGCCTGCTGATCGCCGGCGCCCGCCGCATGGGCCAGGGCGAACGCTTCGTGCGCGCCGGGCTGTGGGGGTCGGGCCAGGTGCACGGCAGCATCCCGCTGGGCCTGCGCGTCAGCGGCAAGAAGCTGGGCATCGTCGGCCTGGGCCGCATCGGCGAAGCCATCGCGCGCCGCGGCGCCGGCTTCGACATGGACATCCGCTACCACAACCGCCGCAAGCGCGACGACGTGCCGTACGGCTACGAGGCCTCGCTGACCGGCCTGGCCGAATGGGCTGACTTCCTGGTCGTGGCCACCGTGGGCGGCGCGGGCACGCGCCATCTGGTGAACCGCGACGTGCTGGAAGCGCTGGGTCCCGACGGCATCGTCGTCAACATCGCGCGCGGCCCCGTCATCGACGAAGCCGCCCTGGTCGCCGCGCTGCAGGCCGGCAAGCTGGGCTGCGCCGCGCTGGACGTGTTCGAGCACGAACCCAAGGTGCCCGAAGCCCTGATGACCAGCGACAAGGCCGTGGTGCTGCCGCACATCGGCAGCGCCACGCTGGAGACGCGTTTGAGCATGGAAAACCTGGTGCTGGAGAACCTGCAGGCGTTCTTCGAGACGGGCAAAGTCGTTACTCCTGCCGAGTAAGCGGACTCTTTCCAAAAAAAAGCCTCTCGGCGCCCATACCGAGAGGCTTTCGACTTTCCGGCCCTGACGGGCGGCTAAAGCCGGTTACGCAAAGGAACCGGGCCTTGCGGCCCGTCGCGGTCACTTGGCCGGCGTGGCGCCGGACTTGTCCATCTTGGCGGCCCCGCCCGCCTTCCCCGCCTGGTGCTTGGCGGACGTCTTGTCGGACTTGTGATGCTTTTGCTGCGCGTGGGTCTTGCTTTCGCCCGTCTTGGCCGAGGCGTCGGCGCCGGCCGCGAACGCGCTGGGCGCGGCGGCAAGACCGAGGCACAAGGCCGAGGTGGACAGGAACGCAGCGATACGGGAGTGAGTCGTCATGTGGTGACCTCCTGAATGATTGGGACCGGGCCGGGGCCCGGTCCCTACTCCGACACGGGGCGGCGACATCGCCGCTGAACCCGTGTCGGTTGGAGGCTGCGCCCTGCCGAAGGTTCAACGCCGAACCACAAATTTTCGGCCGCTAACGCTTCGAAAAGGATTCGTAATCCGTTTGCAAGCTTCAGCTTTCGAAAGCCAGCAGCGCGACGGTGGCGAACAGCATGAGCGCGAAGCAGGCTCTCAGTTTGCGTTCAGGCAATCTGTACGCAAGCTTCACGCCCACCGGCACGAACAGCAGGCTGCCGATGGCCAGCGGCGCGCCCACCAGCCAGTCGGCCTGGCCGGCCCAGGTGTAGGTGATGAGCGCGATGGTGGAGCCGGGAATCACCATGCTCAGGGCCAGCGCCTGTGCGGTGGTCTGGGGCAGGCGGAAGACGGTGGTGATGATGGGCACGGCCAGCACCGCGCCGCCCACGCCGAAGAAACCGCCCAGCGTGCCGCAAAGCATGCCCAGCACGCTGGCGCGGCGCGGCGTGAACACGGGAACCGGGCCGCGCGCCGCGGGCGCGGGTTTGGCGGCCGGGCGCGAGGCGCGCCAGGTCTGCCATACGTAGAACAGCGCGATGAAGAACAGGAACACCGCGAAACTGCGCCGCAGCAGGCTGGAGTCTATGCCCAGCGCCAGCCGCGCCCCGACCCAGGTGAACACCACCGCGCCCGCCGCCCCCGCCAGCGCCACGCGCTTGTCGATGCGCACCTGCTGGTTGTACTTGCGCACCGCCATCATGATGGTGGGCAGGACCATGATGAGCGCCGTGCCCTGCGCCAGCTGCTGCGACATGCCCATGAGCAGCACCAGCGCGGGAATCGCGATCAGGCCGCCGCCTATGCCCAGCACGCCTCCCAGGAAACCGATCATGCCGCCGGCTGCCAGGCAGGCGGCAATAATTAACAGACTCAAGTCTTGCTCCAGCAGGCCCGGCCGAGCGCGGGCGGGCCGTCAGTATACGGATGTGGCGCGGCCGGCGGCCTCAACGCAGTTTGTCCAGCGCGGCGTCCAGGCGGTCCACCGCCCAGATTTCCAGGCCTTCTATCGGCTGGCGCGGCGCGTTGGCCTTGGGGATCAGGGCGATCGAAAAGCCCAGCTTGGCCGCTTCGCGCAGGCGCTCCTGGCCTCGCGGCGCGGGCCGGATCTCGCCGGCCAGGCCGACTTCGCCGAACGCGATCAGGCCGCGCGGCAGCGGCTTGTCGCGCAGCGACGACATGATGGCCAGCAGCACCGGCAGGTCGGCCGCCGGCTCGGTGATGCGCACCCCGCCCACCGCGTTGACGAACACGTCCTGGTCGAAGGTGGACACGCCCGCGTGCCGGTGCAGCACGGCCAGCAGCATCGCCAGGCGGTTGCCTTCCAGCCCGACCGTCAGCCGGCGCGGATTGGGCGCATGCGAGGAATCCACCAGCGCCTGGATCTCCACCAGCAGCGGACGGGTGCCCTCTTGCGTGGCCATCACGCAGGAGCCGGCCACCTGCTGCTCGTGTTGCGACAGGAACAGCGCCGACGGATTGGCCACGCCGCGCAACCCGCGGTCGGTCATGGCGAAGACGCCGAGTTCGTTGACCGCGCCGAAGCGGTTCTTGAACGCGCGCACCAGCCGGAACGACGAATGCGTGTCGCCCTCGAAGTACAGCACGGTGTCGACGATGTGCTCGAGCACGCGCGGCCCGGCCAGCGCGCCGTCCTTGGTGACGTGGCCGATCATGACGATGGCGATGCCGGTCTGCTTGGCCAGCCGCGTGAGCTGCGCCGCGCATTCGCGCACCTGCGACACGGACCCCGGCGCCGCGCTCAGTTCGCCGCTGTAGAGCGTCTGGATCGAATCGATGACCGCCACCGTGGGCTTCTGCTCGGACACCGCGGCCTGGATCGCTTCGAGGCGGATTTCGGCCAGCAGGTTGACGTTGCCGGTCTGCAGGCCCAGGCGCCGCGCGCGCAGCGCCACCTGCTCCGCCGATTCCTCGCCGGTGACGTACAGCACGCTGGTGGTGGCCGACAGCGAGGCCAGCGCCTGCAGCAGCAGCGTGGACTTGCCGATGCCCGGGTCGCCGCCGATCAGCACGACCGCGCCGGCCACCAGGCCGCCGCCCAGCACGCGGTCGAATTCGTCCAGCCCGGTGGGCTGGCGCGGGGTTTCGCGGGCTTCGATTTCGGACAGGCTGCGCACCGGACTGCTGGAGGCCAGGGGCGCGTAGCGGTGGGCGGAAGCCGCCGGGGTCGAAGACTCGACCGTCTCTTCCAGCGTGTTCCAGGCATTGCAGTGCGGGCATTTGCCCTGCCACTTCGGGGTGGTGCCGCCGCAGTCGGCGCAGACGTATACGGTTCGGGATTTGGCCATGCGCGGAAGTTTACCGGCATCGCCGCGGCCCCGAGGGCCAGCGCCGTTACATGATGCAAATTTACGAAATTTCCTGCCGGATTCCTTCAAATCGCGCATAATCAGACAGTGCTGCGCAAGATCGAGCCGCCCGCCCCACGCGGCCTCCCGAAACTGCGCAAGGAGTACGCGCATGAGCATTGCCTACCGCCCCCCTTTCGACGAAGACGATGAACGGGATCTGCGCGCCCTGTACCGTCGGCCCGACCCCGGCGCCAGCCCCGAACTGGACGCGGCGGTGCGCCGCAGCTGGCATCCCGGCCACAGCTGGCACCCGGCCTGGGGCGCCGCCGCCTGCGCCGCCATGGTCGCCGGCCTGTTCGCCTGGACCGACATGCGCGAGGCGCAGCAGGAATACGCCGATCCGGCCGCGCAGCTGACCGCGCCCCACGAATCCGCCGCAAGCCAGGAAGCGCCCGCTGCGGCCGCGGCTGAAACGCCCGCGCCGGCCGCCCCCGCCATGCAGCGCGAGGCCGTCGAGCCGCCCGCCCAGGAAACGGCGTCCGACACCCAGCCGCAGGCCGAAGCCGCACCCGCCGAAGGCGAGGCCGCCGCCGAGCCGGCGCCTTTCAGCGACGAGGACATCGAGGCCCGCGCCGCGCATATCCGCGCCCTGATGCAGGCCGGCCAACAGGAAGAGGCCGTGCAGGCGCTGCGCGAGCTGCAGCAGGGCGCGCCCGACCTGGCCCTGCCCGACGACCTGCAGGAACTGGCCGACCGCAACCCGGCCTGAGCCCGGCGGGCCGCCCCCGGGCTTCTTGCTAACATAGCCGCATGAGCCCGAGCTTTCACCACCGCAACCTGCCTCACCTGCTGCTGCATGCGCGCGAAACGCTGATGGCGCATTTCCGCCCGCTGCTGAACGAGGCCGGCGTCACGGAACAGCAGTGGCGGGTCCTGCGCACCCTGAGCGAAACCGGGCCGATGGAGCCCAACCAGATCGCGCGCAGCTGTCAGCTGCTCAGCCCCAGCCTCACGCGCATGCTGGCCGGCATGCAGGAACAGGGCCTGATCAAGCGCGAACGCTCGCGCGCCGACCAGCGGCGCCAGGAAATCTCGCTCACGCCCAAGAGCCACAAGCTGATCGACCGCATGCGCCCGATGGTGGACGCGAAATACCTGGAGCTGGAATCCAGGATCGGCAAGGAACTGCTGGACCGCATGTACCGGGACGTGGACGCCATGGTCGAACTGATCAAGCGCGATCCCGATGCGCCGCAAGAGCCCGGCGAAACGCAATCCTGACTCCACTCGTCCATGGACATCCTGACCAATACCTTCAAACGCGCCCTGCTCCAGGGCAAGCCGCAGATCGGCCTGTGGGCCGGCCTGTGCAGCGCCTATTCCATCGAGATCGTCGCCGGCGCCGGCTTCGACTGGCTGGTGATCGACGGCGAGCACGCGCCCAACACCTTGCAGAGCACGCTGGCGCAGCTGCAATCCGTGGCCGCCTATCCCGTCGCGCCGGTGGTGCGGCCGGCCTGGAACGACGCCGTCCAGATCAAGCAGATCCTGGACGCGGGCGCGCAGACCATACTGGTCCCGATGGTGCAATCGGCCGAAGAAGCCGCGGCTGCGGTCGCCGCCGTGCGTTATCCGCCCCAGGGCATACGCGGCGTGGGCAGCGCGCTGGCCCGCTCCTCGCGCTGGAACCGCATCCCCGACTACCTGCGGCGCGCCAACGACGAGATGTGCGTGCTGGTGCAGATCGAAACGCCGCGCGCGGTCGAGGCGCTGGAACAGATCCTCGCCGTGGACGGCGTGGACGGGGCCTTCATCGGCCCGGCCGACCTGGCGGCCAGCATGGGCTACCTGAGCGAGCCCGACCATCCGGCGGTCGCGCAAGTGATCGAGCGCACCATCGAACGCATCGTCGCCAGCGGCAAGGCCGCCGGCATCCTGCATGGCAGGGTCGAACAGGCGCGGCGCTACCTGTCGCTGGGCGCGAGTTTCGTCGCCGTGGGCGTCGACGCGATTCTGCTGGCGCGCGCGGCCGAAGAGCTGGCGGCCCAGTTCAAGGACGTCGCCGCGCCCGCGGCCCGGGCCGCCCAGGGCCCCTACTGAGACTCCAGCACCACGCCCGAGGCGCGCACCACCTCCTGCCATTTGCCCGCCTCGCTGCGCAGGGTCTGGGCGAACTGGGCCGGGGTGTCCTGCGCCGGCACGAAACCGTTGGCCAGATAGGACTGGCGCACCTCGGGCAGGCTCAGCACCTCGCGCAGCGCATCGGCGAAACGCGCGATGCGGTCGGCCGGCGTGCCCTTGGGCGCGGCGAAACCGAACCAGTTGCTCCTGACCACGTCGGGCATGCCGGCCTGCGCCGCGGTGGGCACGTCCGGCAGCCCGCCGAAGCGCTCGGGCGAGGCCACCGCCAGCACCCGCACCCGGTTCTGCGGCAGATAGGCCGCCGCGACGCTGTAGCCGCCGATGTACAGCTGCACCTCGTCGGCCAGCAGGGCCTGCACGCCCGGCGCCGAACCGCGGTAGGCGATGTGCATCATGCCCGCGCCCATCGCCTCGGACAGGCTGTAGGCCGACAGGTGCGGCGTGGTGCCCATGCCCGGCGAGCCGTAGTTGAGCTTGCCCTTGTGGGCGCGGGCGTACTGCGCGAACTGCGCGTAATCCTCGGCCGGCACTTTGGCGCTGATGTAGACGAACGCCGGTATGTCGACCATCTTGCCCACCGGCTCCAGGTCGGTCAGCGGATCGAAGCCCAGCTTGCGGTACAGGAACTGGTTGATGACGAAGTTGTTGGTCGCCCCCAGCAGCAGCGTGTAGCCGTCGGGCTTGGCGCGCACCACGTCCTGCGCGCCGATGTTGCCGCCGGCGCCGGTCTTGTAGTCCACCACCACGGGCTGGCCCAGGCGCTTTTCCAGCAGCGGCTGGATCTGGCGCATGGCGACGTCGCCCGCCGCCCCCGGCGCATACGGCAGCACGACCCGGATGGGATGATCGGGATATTCCGCCCGGGCCGACGGCGGCAGCGCCGCCGCGCACAGGGCAAGCAAAACGGATACGGCGCAAGTCCGGTACGTCATGATGTCCTCCCCTGGCCGGCAGGCGGCGCGCCCGCGACATCCCGGCGCGTCGGCCGGCCGTAGTCGTTGCTGGTGCTACAGGTCGATGCGCATCAGGTCGTGCGCCAGGCGCAGCGGACCCGAGTAGTTCTTGCGGATGTCGGCCACGATCTCGTCCATCAGGTGCGGGCCCATCAGCTCCACCGGCAGGTGCTTGGCGGCGGCGCGCTTGAGCACCGGGCTGGTGGAATCGAAGTGGCCGAAGTGCGTGGCCACCAGGCTCTTCACATTGGCCCGCTGCGCGATCTTGCCCAGGTCGGTGGGGCTGGTGTGCGCATAGGTGCCCACGCCGGTCTTGGCGCGGTGCGCGATGAACGATTCGGGAAACGTGCACTCGTGGATCAGCAGGTCGGCGTCCTGCGCCAGCTTCACCATGGCCTCACAGGGCGCGGTATCGCCGCTGAACGCGATGACCTTGCCTTCGGCCTCGACCCGCACGCCGAAGCATTCGCAGATCTCGCGCGGAATGTGCTCGACCCAGTCGACCGAAATGCGCACCCGGCCGTCGTCGAACACCACGCCGGGGCTGACCTCGCGCACCTCGGGCCGGATGGCCTCGATATTGGCCTGGCGCACCGGATAGGCGCTGCGCGCCTGGAAATCGATCTGGAAGGCGCCGTTCTCGAACAGATGATCGACGAAGTGGCGCGTGCCCTTGGGCCCCAGCACCAGCGGCGGCCCCTTCTTGTTCAGCATCCAACTGGAAATCACGAAGTACGGATAGTCGCAGATGTGGTCGTGATGCATGTGCGTCAGGAACACGAAGCCGACCTTGGCCGGGTCGACATCGGCGCGCACCATCTGGCGCGTGGCCCCTTCGCCGCAATCGAACAGATAGTGCGTATCGTCATCCAGGGTCAGCAGGATGGCGGACTGGCCGCGGTCGGGATCGGGCAGCGCGGCGCCGGTCCCCAGCATCGTGATCTTCATGGTTTCCCCTTGTGTGTCGCAAGACGGTTGGACTGCGACCCAGTATAGGCACGGAGTGCATACGATCTAATCAATTATTAGAATGCTGTGATAACCAACAGGAATTACACGAAACCATGCCCTCCCCGCCCCGCATTCCCGAGCTGCGCCACATCGGCGGACGCCTGCGCATGCGCCACCTGGAGCTGCTGCGCGCGCTGTACGCGCTGCGCAGCGTGCACAAGGCGGCGGCCGAACTCGGCATGACGCAGCCGGCCGCCAGCAAGCAATTGCTGGAACTGGAGGACATGTTCGGCGTGCCGCTGTTCCAGCGCACGCGCCGCGGCATCGTGCCCACCGGCTTCGGCCACGCGCTGGCGCGCAAGGCCGACGTGCTCTGGTCCGACCTGTCCGGCGCGCGCAATGAAATGGCGGCGCTGGCCGTGGGCGCCAGCGGGCGCATCCGCGTCGGCGTGCAGCAGGTGGCGCTGCCGGTGCTGGTGCCGCGCGCCGTGCAGCGCCTGCATGCCGAGCACGCCGGCGTCACCGTCATGCTGCAGGAAGAGGCGCACGACACACTGCTGGCGGGCCTGGCGCGCGGCGAGTTCGACTGCGTGCTGGGCCGCCTCATGCTGGATGCGACGCAGCCCATCTTCCGCACCGAAGTGCTGTACGAGGAGCCCATATGCGTGGTGGCGCGCGTCGGCCACCCGCTGGCGAAATCCAGCCGCATCACCGCCGCCGCGCTGGCGCGGCAGGACTGGCTGCTGCCGCCGCCCCAGGCGCCGCTGCGCCAGCGCATCGACGCCTACTTCGCCCAACACGGGCTGACGCTGCGCGCGCCCATGGCCGAGTCGGTTTCGCTGCTGGCCAACGAGGTGCTGCTGCGCACCAGCGACGTGCTGTCGGCCATGCCGCGCGCGGTGGCGCAGCACTACGCCGCGCTGGGCGTGCTGGCCATCTTGAAGTTCCGTCCCGACTGGACCCTGCCGCCGGTCGGCGTGGTGCAGCGCGCCGAGGTCGAGGCGGCGCCTGCGCTGCAGCGCTTTCTGGAAGCGCTGCGCATCGAAGCCGGCGCGCTGGGCGCGTGAAGCCCGGGCCTCAGGCGTATTGCGCCAGGCCGCGGCCCAGCGACCAGTTCTCCTTGGCCACTTCCACCAGGCTCACGAATACGTCGTCGGCGCGCATGCCGGGGCTGGCGGCCAGCCGTCCGGCAATCCGCGCGAACAGCGCTTTCTTCTGCTGCGCGCTGCGCGTGTTGCTTGCCGTGATCTGGATGAACACCACGTCATCGCTGCGGTCCACGCCCAGGTAGGTCGCGCCATAGCGGAAATTGGCGGCGTCGTGTTCTGTCATGGCCATGAACTGGTCGTCGTCGGGAACGTCGTAGGTTTCGCGCAGCGCCTGATAGACGCCGTCGAAAATCGCCTGGCGGTAGGCTTCGGGCTTGCCCGTGCGCAATGAAATATGGACTAGCGGCATGGCGGTTCTCCAAGTTGTGCCGCTTCATGTTATCTATTCTGATACGCTATTTTCCCATATATCATTGATAAGTATTTGAAATGACCGACAGAGCCCTGGACCTGGATGCCGTCAAGGCCTTCGTGCGCATCGCCGAACTCGGCAGCTTCACCCTGGCCGCCGAGGCGGTGGGCGCCACGCAGGCCGCGGTCAGCCTGAAGCTGAAGCGGCTCGAAGACCGGCTGGGTTTCCGCCTGCTCGAACGCACGCCGCGCTATGTGGAGCTGTCCGCGCGCGGCGCGGGCTTCCTGGAGCACGCCCGCGAACTCCTGGCCGCGCACGACCGCGCGCTGTCGGCGGTGGCCGCGACCCGCCAGCGCCTGGCCATCGGCATCAGCGACCACGTCGCCGGCCCTGAACTGCCCTCGCTGATCGCGCGCATGAACGCGCAGGACCCGCAGCTGCTGATCGAAATCCGGATCGCCTCGTCGGCCGATCTGCTGCAGAGCTACGACCGCCGCGAACTGGACACGGCGATCGTCCGGCTGCACGCCGGGCGCAGCGACGGCAAGCTCATCGCGAAGGAGAAATTCGGCTGGTTCGCCGCGCCGGGCTGGCAGCACCGGGCGGGCGAGCCGCTGCCGCTGGCCACGATGGCGCAGCCCTGCGGCGTGCGCGCCTTGGCCGGGGAACTGCTGAACGCCGCCGGCATCCCCTGGACCGAAGTGTTCGTCGGCGGCGGCGTGATGGCGGTGACGGCCGCCGTCATGGCGGGATTGGGCGTGGCGGCGCTGGCGCCGCGCATGCTGCCGTTCGGCGCGGTGGACGCGGGCCCCAGGCTGGGGCTGCCCGCGCTGCCGCAGCTGCCGGTGCTATTGCATACGCGGGTCCGGGACGGCCGTGCGCACGATGCGCTCACGGCCCTGGCGGCCGCTTTCCGCAGCGCGGTGCGCGGCTGAGCCGGCGGCTCAGGAACGCCCGGCCAGGCTGCCGCCGCCGTCCACCCCCAGCACCTGGCCGGTGATGAAGCCCGCGTCGTCCGACAGCAGGAAGGCGATGGCGGCCGCCACTTCGGCGGGCGTGCCCAGGCGCTTCATGGGCACCGAGGCCAGGGCGCGCTTTTCGGCGTCGCTGCCGGCCGGCCGCGTGGCGCGGAACATTTCGGTTTCGATCGGGCCGGGCGCCACCGCGTTGACGGTGACGCCGTACTCGGCCAGCTCCAGCGCCCAGCTGCGGGTACAGCCCACCAGCGCGCTCTTGGCGGCCGAATAGGCGCTGCGGTCGACGCCGCCGTGGACGGCGCGGCTGACCACGTTGACGATGCGCCCGGCGCGGCGCACTTTCATGGATTCGATGAAAGCCTGGGTGACCTGCACCGCCACGCGCACGTTCAGGTCCAGCACGTTGTACAGGGTGGCCAGGTCGATTTCGCCCAGCGGCTGCGGCAGCACGATGCCGACGTTGTTGACCACGGCGTCGACCGGGAATTTCTCGCGGATCTCGCGCAGCACTTCCTCGGTGCGGCCGGCGTCGGCCAGGTCGCAGGCGTAGAGATAGCCGGGAAAATCCACGTCGGTGGTGTTGCGCGCGATCCCGACCACATGGCAGCCCATGTCGGACAGCCGCTGGGTAAGGGCCCAGCCGATGCCTTTGGTAGCGCCCGTGATGAGCACGCATTTGTCCTTCATGGATCCAAACCTCGCTTCAGTTTTCTAGGAAAAAACGGGCGCCTGAGCGCCCGGTCTTTCAAGTAGACACCATCCGGCGTTACCTGTCTTGTAAATTGCGTAGCAATTCTTGCACGCCGGACGGCCTGGTCAGGCGTCCCGGGTGACCGGCACGCGCGGCGCCAGGGCGCACAGCAGCTCGTAGCCGATGGTGCCCGCAGCCTGGGCGACCTCGTCGACCGACGGGCCTTCCTCGCCCCACAGCGACACCGGCGTGCCCACGCCGGCGGCGGGAACCGGGTCCAGGTCGACCATCAGCATGTCCATGGAGACCCGGCCCACGAGCTGGGTGCGGATGCCGGCCACGACCACCGGCGTGCCGGTGGCGGCGTGGCGCGGATAGCCGTCGGCGTAGCCGCAGGCCACGATGCCGATGCGCATCGCGCGCTCGGCGCGGAAAATCGCGCCGTAGCCGACCGAATCGCCAGCCTTGAGTTCCTGCACGGCGATGATTTCCGAGCGCAGCGACATGGCCGGCTTCAGGCCGAACGACGCCGCGTCGGCGTCGGCGAACGGCGAGGCGCCGTACAGGCAGATGCCGGGGCGCACCCAGTGCGCCTGCGATTCCGAACCGACCGCGATCTCGGCGAAACGCAGCGTGGCCGCCGAATTGCAGACGCTGATCGCGCCCGGCAGCTTATGGGTCACCGAATTGAAGATACCCAGTTGTTCGTTCACGCCCTGCGGGCCGTCGGCGCAGGCGAAGTGGGTCATCTTGCCCACCGAGCCCAGCGTGCCCTGCTGCTGCAGCAGCAGGGCGCGTTCGTGCGCCGCGGCATAGGCCGCCGGGCTGAATCCCAGGCGGTTCATGCCGCTGTTGAGCTTGAGCATGATGTCCACGCGGCGCGACAGGCGCGCGCGCGCCAGCATGTCGAGTTGCTCGCGGTTGTGCACCGTGGCGCTCAGGTGGTAGCGGTCGACCACGTCCAGGTCGGCCGGATCGAAGAAACCTTCGAGCAGCAGTATCGGCCCGCCCCAGCCCGCCTCGCGGCAGCGCACGGCTTCGTCCAGGTCCAGCATCGCCAGGCCCTGCGCCTTGGAGAATCCGGCCACCGCCTGCTCGATGCCGTGGCCGTAGGCATTGGCCTTGATGACGGCCCAGATCGAGGGCGCCTGCCCGGACGCGGCGGCGGCGGTCAGGTCGAGATGGCGGCGCACGGCGGCCAGATTGTGCGCGAGGGCGGAAACGGAGACAGTGGCTGAAATTGGGCGCGGCATGGTGTGCAATCCTGTGGCGCTTAAGTCTAACTGATCCTTGCCCCCGGCGGCATGGCGCCGCCGCGCGGGCGCGTACACCTTAAAATGATCCGGTCCCGGCTCCCGCGGGGCCGTCATCGCCCATCCGCTTTATGCCCATCGATCACTACGAAAACTTTCCCGTCGCCTCGCTGCTGCTGCCGCGCAGGCTGCGCGGCGCCGTGACCGATATCTACCGGTTCGCCCGCGCCGCGGACGACATCGCCGACGAAGGCAGCGCCACCGACGAGGAACGGCTGCGCCAGCTGGCGGCCTTCCGCGCCGAACTGCACCGCATCGGCGCCGAGCCGGGCGCCACGCCCGAGCCCGGCTCGCCCGAGCTGGCCGGCATCTTCGTGCCGCTGGCGGCCACCATCGCCCGCCACCAGCTGCCGATCACGCCGTTTTTCGACCTGCTGTCGGCCTTCGAGCAGGACATCGGCGTCAAGCGCTACGAAACCTACGCCGCGCTGGCCGACTACTGTACGCGCTCGGCCAACCCCGTGGGCCGGCTCATGCTGCACCTGTTCGAAGCCACCAATCCCAACAACGTCGAAGAGGCCGACGCGATCTGCACCGGCCTGCAGCTGGTGAATTTCTGGCAGGACGTGCGGGTGGACTGGCGCAAGCAGCGCGTCTACCTGCCCCAGGAAGACCTGCGCCGCCACGGCGTCACCGACGAGGACCTGGCCGCCTGCCGGCTGACGCCCGCGTGGCGCGACCTGATGGCCTTCGAAGTCGAACGCGCCCGCGCGCTGCTACACTTCGGCGCTCCGCTGGCGCGTCGCCTGCCGGGCCGCATGGGCCTGGAGCTGCGCCTGGTGGTGCAAGGCGGGCTGCGCGTGCTGGAGCGTATCGAGGCGGGCGGCTACGATGTATTCATGAATCGCCCCGAATTGGGCGCCAAAGACTGGGCCATCATGTTGTGGCGCGCAATTACCTGATATGACCCCTGACGAATATTGCCAGGAAAAAGCCGCCAAAAGCGGCTCCAGCTTCTACTACGCCTTCCTGTTCCTGCCGCCCGAGCGGCGGCGCGCCATCACGGCCCTGTACGCCTATTGCCGCGAAGTCGACGACGTGGTGGACGAATGCACCGATCCCTCGCTGGCGCGCGTCAAGCTGGCCTGGTGGCGCACCCAGGTCGACCAGATGTACGACGGCAAGCCCGACCATCCCGTCACCCGCGCGCTGCAGCCGCACCTGGAAAGCTGCGCCATCACGCGGGAGCGCCTGCTGGCCGTGATCGACGGCATGGAAATGGACCTGGACCAGACCCGCTACCTGGACTGGCCCGGGCTGCGCAAATACTGTTGGCACGCCGCCGGCGTGGTGGGCGAACTGTCCGCCGGCATCTTCGGCTACTCCGATCCCAAGACCCTGGTGTACGCGGAAAAGCTCGGCCTGGCGTTTCAGATGACCAATATCATCCGCGACGTGGGCGACGACGCCCGCCGCGGCCGCATCTACCTGCCGGTCAACGACATGCAGCAGTTCGAGGTCAAGGCCTCGGACATTCTCAACGGCGAATATTCCGAACGCTTCAGCGCGCTGATGAAGTTCCAGGCCGAGCGCGCCCGCAGCCTGTACCGCGAAGCGATGAGCAACCTGCCCGAGGCCGACCGCCGCTCGCAGCGGCCCGGCCTGATGATGGCCGCCATCTACCACGCGCTGCTCGACGAGATCGAGCGCGACGACTGGCAGGTGCTGCACCAGCGCATTTCGCTCACGCCGCTGCGCAAGCTGTGGCTGGCCTGGAAAACCTGGGTGGGCGGCGGACGCGGACTCGTCCGCCGGCTGGCGCGGTGAAGGCCGCGGTCATCGGCGCGGGCTGGGCCGGGCTGGCGGCCAGCGTCGCCCTGCGCGAGGCGGGCGCCAAGGTCACGGTATTCGAAGCCGGCCATACGCCGGGCGGGCGCGCCCGGCGCGTCTTCCACACCGAATTCGACGCACCGCTGGACAACGGCCAGCACCTGCTCTGCGGCGCCTACAGGCAGACGCTGGCGCTGATGCGGCGCGTGGGCCGCAACCCGGACGCGCTACTGATGCGCCGCCCGCTGCGGCTGGCCAGCCTGGACGGGCGCTTCCGCCTGGCGGCCCCGCGCCTGCCGGCGCCGCTGCACATGGCCGTGGCCATCCTGGGCGCGCGCGGCCTGTCCTGGGCCGACCGGCTGGCGATGCTGCGCCTGATGCGCGGGCTCAAGGCCATGTCCTGGACGCCGCCGCGCGACTGGACCGTGCAGCAGCTGCTGCATTACCACGCGCAGTCCGACGCGCTCATCGGCCAGCTCTGGGAGCCGCTGTGCCTGGCCGCGCTCAACACGCCGCCGGCCGCGGCCAGCGCCGCGCTGTTCGCGCGGGTGCTGCGCGACAGCCTGGCCGGCCGCCGCGAAGACAGCGACATGCTGATGCCCTGCACCGACCTGTCGGCGCTGTGGCCCGACGCCGCCGCGCGCCAGGTGACCATGCGCTACGGCAGCACGGTGCGCCAGCTGCGCCCGTCGGACGACGGCATCGACGTCAACCAGGAACGCTTCGACGCCGCGGTGCTGGCCGTGCCGCCCACGTTCGCGGCCCGCCTGCTGGACGCGCCGCTGCGCGAGGCCGGCGCCGCCGGCCTGTTGAACGCGCTCAAGGCTTTCGACTACCTGCCCATCGCCACGCTCAACCTCCGGCTCGCCGAGCCCTGGCGCCTGCCCGAGCCCATGATGATGCTGCGCGAGGAAGCCGCCCGCGGCCACGTCGGGCAGTGGCTGTTCGACCGCGCGCAACTCGCTGGCGACACCCGCGCGGGCGAGCTGGCCGTGGTGGCCAGCAATGCGGTCGGCATCGCCGAGCGCAACCGGCGCCAGGCCATCGAAGCGCTGATCGACCAGGTGGCCGAGCAGGCCGCCAGCCATCCGGCGCGCATGTCCGCCATGCCCGAAGTGACGGCGGCGGAACTGTTCATCGAAAAACGCGCGACCTTTGCGGCCGTGCCGGGCCTGACCCGTCCGCTGAACACCACGCCCTGGCCCACGCTGGCGCTGGCCGGCGACTGGACCGACACCGGCTATCCCGGCGTGCTGGAAGGCGCGGTGCGCAGCGGCCTGCAGGCCGCCAGCGTGCTGGCCCGCGCAAGCGCCGAAGCGCCCGCCTAGCGGAACAGGCTGGCGCTGGCCAGCCCGGCCGCGGTCAGCAGCAGCGAACCGGCCAGGCTGGCCCCGGCGTAGCCCAGCGCGCCGCCGTAGGCGCCGCGTTCCAGCATGGCCACGGTTTCGGCCGAGAACGTGGAAAACGTGGTCAGCCCGCCCATGAAACCCGTGATCGCGCCCAGGCGTATCCAGGCCGGCCATTCGGGATGCGCGGCCACCAGCGCCAGCGCCAGCCCCACCAGGTAGCCGCCCGCCAGGTTCACCGCCATGGTTCCCCAGGGCCAGGACTCGACGTTCAGCCACAGGCCGATCAGCCAGCGCGCCCAGGCGCCGAACATGGCGCCCAGGCCCACGGCCAGGAAATTGAGGGGAATCAGGGTCTGGTATGCGGACATCGGATCAGGGCGCCTTGTGCTGTCGCAGGCGCAGGGAAAAAACCAGCAGCAGTATGCCGAAAAACACGGCGTAGATGCCGATCACCCACACCAGCGCCAGCGCGCCCGCGCCGGGCTGCATGACCAGCATGGCGCCGAACAGCACCGACACCAGGCCGGACAGGCCGAGCAGCCATTCGTTGCGGATCTCCTTGCGGAAACGGACCGCCGCGATCAGCTGGAACACGCCCGACACCAGCGCCCACAGCGCAATGATGTAGAGCAGGACCAGCGCCGTCAGGCCCGGCCACAGGAACGTGACGATGCCGGCCGCCACGCCCAGCAGGCCCACCACGATGAGCGCCCACAGCGGCTTGCCGTTGTCCCGGATGCGCACGCCGGCCACCAGCGCCAGCACGCCGTCGGCCAGCGCGAAGGCGCCCCACACCAGCACCAGGGCCGACAGCGTGATGGCGGGCATGAACATGGCCATGAGGCCGAACAGGATGGCGACGACTCCGCGCAGCGCCACCCATCCCCAATGACGACCGATGTGATCTGCGACTTGCCGTTCGAGCATGACGACCTCCGGGGGTTTGCCAAGGGTGGCCTATCTTATCGCCGCAGCCCTCCGGGCGCCACGCGGCGGCGAAACCGATTGAAATCCTCTTGCGGTCGCGCGCGTGGCACTTATAAGAGTCATTCTCATTAAGTGTTAGAATCCGCGGGCTTTCATCCGAAACCCCATGGACAGCCCAACCACTCCCCGCCGCCGCGCCTACTGGCTCAAGACCCTGCACCAATGGCACTGGATCAGCTCGGCGCTGTGTCTGCTCGGAATGCTGCTGTTCGCCATCACCGGCCTCACGCTGAACAACGCCTCGCACATCGAGGCCAAGCCGGTCGTCACCAGCCGTCAGGTCCAGCTTCCTCCCGCCGAACTGGCGCAACTGTCCCCTCCCCCCGCCCTGGACCGCAACAAGGCGCCGCTGCCGGCCGCCGTGGCGCGCTGGCTGGACGACACGCTCGACGCCGGCGCGGCGGGCCGCCAGGCCGAGTGGTCCGCCGATGAAATCTATCTGTCGCTGCCGCGCGCCGGCGGCGACGCCTGGCTGTCCATCGACCTGACCAGCGGCGAGGTCGAGTACGAACGCACCGACCGCGGCTGGATCTCCTACCTGAACGATTTGCACAAGGGCCGCAACACCGGCCTAGCCTGGAGCTGGTTCCTCGACATCTTCGCCGTGGCCTGTCTGGTGTTTTCGCTGACCGGGCTGGTGCTGCTGAAGATGCACGCCGGCAACCGCAGCGCGACCTGGCCGATGGTGGGGCTGGGCGTGGTGATCCCGGTCGTGCTGGCCCTGCTATTCATCCATTGATCCGCCCCTGGAGACTTCCATGCGCAAGCTGTTGCTGTCGGCCCTGCTGGCCGGCCTGATCGCCCGAACGGCCCAAGCGGCCGACATCGGCCTGTCCATCGAGGTGCCGCGCCTCGACGTCGCCGAGTACCACCGTCCCTACGTGGCGATCTGGATCGAGAATCCCGACCAGAGCGTGGCCACCGACCTGGCCGTCTGGTACGACGTGGCCAAGAAGAACAACGAAGGCACCGAATGGCTCAAGGACATGCGCCAGTGGTGGCGCCGCAGCGGCCGCAACCAGCAGTTTCCGGTGGACGGCGTGAGCGGCGCGACCAAGCCCGTCGGCAAGCACGCGCTCAGCTTCGACGCCGCCAGCAAGCCGCTGGCGCAGCTCAAGCCCGGCCAGTACGCCATGGTGGTCGAGGCGGCGCGCGAAGTCGGCGGCCGCGAGCTGCTGCGCATCCCCTTCCAATGGCCGCCGCAGAAGGCCGAGCAGCTGACCGCCCGCGGCGAACACGAACTGGGCGCCATCGCGCTCGACCTGAAACCCTGATTAGGAGCGCAACGATGAAATCCACCGCCAAACTGGCCGCCGCCCTGGCCCTGTGCCTGCCCTTCGCCGCCCAGGCCCATGACGTCTGGATGGTGCCGTCCTCGACGGTGCTGTCGGGCACCGACAGCTGGGTCACGGTCGACGCCGCCGTCGGCAACGACAAGTTCTATTTCAACCACGCGCCGCTGCGCCTGGACGGCCTGGCCGTGACCGCGCCCGACGGCAAGCCGGCCGAGGCCGAGAACCTCAACCGCGGCAAGCTGCGCAGCACCTTCGACCTGCAGCTCAAGCAAAGCGGCACCTACCGCGTGGCCGTGGTCAACGACGGCGTGTTCGCGCGCTGGAAGGAAGACGGCAAGAACAAGCGCTACTTCGGCAAGCCGGAAGGCCTGGCGCAGGCGGTGCCGGCCAAGGCCGACGGCCTGGAGATCTCCCAGAGCGTGGGCCGCGTCGAAACCTTCGTCACCGCCGGCAAGCCGTCGGCCGTCAAGCCGGTCGGCCGCGGCCTGGAACTGGCGCCCGTGACGCACCCGAACGACCTGTTCACCGACGAGCCCGCCACCTTCCAGATGCTGCTCGACGGCAAGCCCGCGGCGGAACTGCAAGTCAATGTCGTGCCCGGCGGCAGCCGCTATCGCGACAAGGTCGGCGAGATCGAGCTCAAGACCGACAAGGACGGTAAGTTCACGGTGAAGTGGCCGCAGCCCGGCCTGTACTGGATCGAAGCCGGCATGGAAGACGCCAAGGTCACCGTGGAGCAGGCCAAGAAGCGCCGCCTGTCCTACGCCGGTACGGTCGAAGTGCTGCAACCCTGACGGTCAGCCGGCGCATGGCCTCTTCTTCCTACGCCCCGCGCGGCGCGCCGGCCGCGGCCGTAAGCGTCGCCTACGGCGCCATGCCGGCGCGCCCGGCGGCGCTGGCCGGCGCCACCATGGGCACGACCTGGTCGGCGCGCATGGCGCTGCCGGCCGGGCGCACCGAAGCGGCCGCGCGCCAGGCCATCCAGGGCGCGCTGGACGACGTGGTGGCCCAGATGAGCACCTGGGAAGCCGACACCGACATCACGCGCTACAACCGGGCGCAGCCGGGCTGGCAGGCGCTGCCGGCCGGGTTCTTCCATGTGCTGAGCCACGCGCTGGCGCTGGCCGAGGACAGCGGCGGCGCCTACGATCCCACCGTCGGGCCGCTGGTCAACGCCTGGGGTTTTGGGCCGCACCAGCGCGCCTTCGAACCGCCCTCGCCCGGCGCCATCGAGGCCGCGCGCGCCCGCTGCGGCTGGCGCCGCGTGCAGCTCGACGCCGAACGCCGCGCGGCGCTGCAGCCGGGCGGCGCCTACCTGGACCTGTCCTCCATCGCCAAGGGCTACGGCGTGGACCGCGCCGCGCTCGCGCTCGACGCCCTGGGCGTCACCCAATACCTGGTCGAAGTCGGCGGCGAACTGCGCGCCCGGGGCGCGCGGCCCGACGGCCAGCCCTGGCGCGTCGCCATCGAAGTGCCCGACGCCAGCGACGGCCATGCGCTGGCGCTGCCGCTCACGGACCGCAGCATCGCCACCTCGGGCGACTACCGCCGCCACGCCGGCAGCGGCGACCAGCGCTACGCCCACACCATCGATCCGCGCAGCGGCCAGCCGGTGCGCAACAACCTGGCTTCGGTCACGGTGCTGCATACCGGCTGCATGCAGGCCGACGCCTACGCCACGGCGCTGACCGTGCTGGGCGAGGCCGACGGCCTGGCCTACGCCCGCCGCCACGACCTGGCGGCCCTGTTCATCCTGCGCGAGCGCGACGCCTGGCGCGTCGTGGCCACCCCCGCGTTCCAGGCGCTGGCCGAATTCCGTTGACGCCATGGCAGCAACCCGGTTGATCGCGGCGGCATGCATGGTGGGGGCCTGGCTGCTCTTGTGCGCCTGGGCCTGGCGCCGCGCCCACCTCCACCGCGTGCAGCAGGCGCTGGCCCGACAGGCCCTGGACGCGCCGGTCCCCGACGACACCTTGCTGGTCGCCTACGCGACGCAGACCGGCTACGCCGAGATCCTGGCCGAACAGACCGCGCAATCGCTGCGCGCCGGCGGCCTGGCGGTGCGCGTGGCCGCGCTGGAACAGCTGGACGGCAGGCGTCTGGCCGAATATCGCCGCATGCTGTTCGTGGCCAGCACCTATGGCGAAGGCGATCCGCCCGACGCCGCCGCGGCCTTCGCCCAGCGCATGCAGCAGGCCGCGCCGGCGCTGGCCGGCTCGCAGTACGCGGTGCTGGCGCTGGGCGACAGCGAGTACGCGCACTTCTGCGGCTTCGGCCATCGCCTGGACGAGTGGCTGCACGCGCAGGGCGCGACGCCGCTGTTCGACCTGGTCGAAGTCGACAACGGCGATCCGGCCGCCCTGCGGCACTGGCAGCACCACCTGGGCCTGCTGGCCGGCCGCAGCGACCTGCCCGACTGGCAGGCGCCGGTCTACGAATCCTGGCGCCTGGCCGAGCGCCGCCACCTCAATCCAGGCAGCCAGGGCGGCCCCTGCTATCTGCTGACGCTGACCCCACCGCCCGGCGTCGCGCCCGGCTGGCAGGCGGGCGACATCGCCGAGATCGGCCCGCGCCGCGAAACCGGCGGCCCGCTGCTGGCGCACCGCGAATACTCGATCGCCTCGCTGCCCGAGGACGGCTCGATCCAGTTGCTGGTGCGCCAGATGCGCGGCGCCGACGGCGCGCTGGGCCTGGGCAGCGGCTGGCTGACCCACATCGCCCAGCCGGGCGATGCCATCGATCTGCGCGTGCGCGCCAACCGCAATTTCCATGCGCCGGCCGACGACCGCCCGCTGCTGCTGGTGGGCAACGGCACCGGCCTGGCCGGGCTGCGCGCGCTGATCAAGGCGCGCCGCGCCGCGGGCCGGCGGCGCAACTGGCTGGTGTTCGGAGAGCGCAACGCCGCGCACGACTGGTTCTGCCGCGTAGAGATCGACGCCTGGCGCGGAGACGGCACGCTGGAGCGCGTGGACGCGGTGTTCTCGCGCGACCAGCCGCAGCGCCGCTACGTGCAGCACCTGCTGCGCGAACAGGCCGACGCGGTGCGCGCCTGGATCGACGCCGGCGCGGCGGTCTACGTCTGCGGCAGCCTGCAGGGGATGGCCGGCGGCGTGGACGCCGCCTTGCAGAACATCCTGGGCGCGGCGCGCCTGCAGGCCATGCAGCACGACGGCCGCTACCGCCGCGACGTGTACTGAACGGCCGGGCTTACTGCAGCTTGATCTGCGCGCGCTCGATCACCGTCTTCCAGCGGTCGCGCTCGGTGCGGATCTGCGCGCCGAACTCGGCCGGCGTGTTGCCCAGCGGGAACGCGCCGGTCTCTTCCATCTTGGCCGCCGTCGCCGGATCGCGCACCGCCTGGGCGAACGCCTGCGCCAGCTTGTCGCGCACCTCGTCGGGCATGCCGGCCGGCCCCACCACG
This sequence comes from Achromobacter sp. MUI-25009338, assembly GCF_057359325.1. Taxonomy (NCBI): domain Bacteria; kingdom Pseudomonadati; phylum Pseudomonadota; class Betaproteobacteria; order Burkholderiales; family Alcaligenaceae; genus Achromobacter; species Achromobacter sp. MUI-25009338. The sequence goes on along the minus strand of NZ_CM170627.1, from coordinate 2,195,388 downwards.
CCGTACCAGGCGGTCACGTCGTAGTCCTTGTAGCCCTGCTCCGCGAAAGTCGGCACGTCCGGCAGGCGCGGATTGCGCTGCGTGCCCGTGATGGCCAGCGCGCGCAGGTGGTTGCTCTTCAGGTACGGCAGCGAGGACGGGAAATTGTCGAAGATCACCGGCACCACGCCGCCCACGGTGTCGGTCAGCGCCGGCGCCGAGCCGCGGTACGAGATGCTGTTCATCTTGCCGCCGATGAGCTGCAGGAACCAGATCATGCCCAGGTCGTTGACCCCACCGGCGCCCGCGTTGGCGTAGCCGTCCTTGCCGGGATTGGCGCGCACGTGCGCCACGAAGTCGGCCAGCGTGCGGGCCGGATATTCCGGGTTCACGCTGAGGATGTTGGGGCTGGTGACCAGGTTGCTGATGGGCGTGAAATCCTTGACCGGGTCGTAGGCCAGCTTGGGAAACAGGTGCGGCGCGGTGCCGTGCGTGCTGACGGTGGCCAGCCCCACGGTGTAGCCGTCGGGTTTGGCGCGCGCCGTGGCGGTCATGCCTATGGTGCCGGAGGCGCCCGTGCGGTTCTCGACCACGACCTGCTGGCCGAGGATCTCGCCCGCCTTGGCCGCCGCCAGCCGGCCGACGATATCGGTGGGCCCGCCCGCCGGGAACGGCACGATCAGGGTGATGGGACGGTCGGGAAAGGCCGCCTGGGCGGCGGGCAGCACGGCGGCCAGCGCCAGGGCGATGCAGGTCTTGCGCAACATGATGCTTGTCTCCTGTGAAGGATGGTGGATGTCGTTATCGGTGGGAATCGGCCGCGGGCTGCGCCATCGCCTCGCGCCGCAGGATGCGGCCGGGGCGCGGCTGCCCGGCCAGCGGCGGATGGACCTGGCGGCCGTTGACCAGCACCTGCTCGACGCCGGCCGAGGCCAGCGTCGGCGCCTCCCAGGTGGCGCGGTCCTCGACGGTGTCGGCGTCGAACACCACGATGTCGGCCCAGGCGCCCTCCGTGAGCTGGCCGCGCCCGGCCAGGCCGAACACGCGCGCCGGCAGGGCGGTCATCTTGGCGACCGCCTCCTCCAGCGTCAGCAGCCGGGCCTCGCGCACGTAGCGGCCCAGCACCCGCGTGAAGCTGCCCCACAGGCGCGGGTGCGGATGCGCGTCGTTGGGCAGGCCGTCGGAGCCGACCATGCAGCGCTCGTGCCGGAAAATGCGCTGCACCTCGGCTTCGTCCATGGCGAAGTAGATCGCGCCCGCCGGGCACAGGCGGCGCGCCGCCGTGGTCTTGTCGCAGCCCCATTGCGCCGCGATGTCGCTCAGGTAGCGCCCGCCGCATTCGGGATGCGGGGTCGACCAGGTGATGCGGATGTCGTCGATGAGGTCGGCGCGCTCCGGAATCAGGATGGTGGAGCTGCCCGGATACGGGTAGATGTCCAGCGCCACGTCCACGCCCTCGGCGCGCGCGCGGTCGATATTGGCCAGCGTCGCGCGGCTCTTGCCCCAGTTGCGCGGCAGCATGCACTTGTGGTGCGAGAGCACGGTGGCGCAGCCGGTGCTGCGGCCCACTGACAGCACCTCTTCGACCGCGGCCTCGACCTCGTCGCCCTCGTTGCGGATATGGCTGGTATGCATGGCGCCGCGCGCGGCCGCCACCCGGGCCAGCCCTTCCAGCTCCGGCGGCTGCGCGGCGCCGCCCGGCTGGTACGCCAGCCCGGTGCTGAACCCCACCGCGCCCGCTTCCAGGGCGGCCTCCAGCATGCGCTCCATGGTCTGCTGTTCCTCGGCCGTCGGCTGGGCCGCCGGATCGCGCATGGCGGCCAGGCGCAGGTTGGCGTGCCCCACCAGGGCCGCCACGTTGATCATGGGCTGCTGCGCGCGCAGTTCGCCGAAATAGGCGTCCATGTCGGCGAACAGCGGCGTCTCGCCCAGCAGCGCCAGCGCCGCCGCGGTATTGCCGGGCAGCGGCGCGGGCGCGCCGCTGACGCCGCAATTGCCCACCACCACCGTGGTGATGCCCTGGCTGGTCTTCCATTCCAGGCCGGGCCGCTCCACGAACATCAGGTCGTCATGGCCGTGCACGTCGATGAATCCGGGCGCGACGATCTTGCCGCGGGCGTCCACGCGCCGCGCCGCGGCGGCCTGCGCCAGGTCTCCGATCGCGGCGATGCGGTCGCCCGACACGCCCACGTCGGCCCGCCGCCGCGGGCCGCCCAGCCCGTCGATGACCCAGCCGCCTTCGATGATGAGGTCCAGAGTGTGCTGCCGCATTGCCTATCCTGCCGGGAGGTGAAAAGGCCTAGTATCGGCGCACGGATCAATCTGGGAAAATTGTTTTTATTGATCCATCTATCGTGATTTGAAATGAATCGCCTGCCCAAGCACGTCACGCTCAAGCACCTGACCGCCTTCGTCGCGGTGGCGCAGGAATCCAGCTTCACGCATGCCGCCAAGCGCCTGTTCCAGACCCAGTCCTCGGTCACCGGCCTGGTGCAGCAGCTGGAGGAAGCGCTCGCCACGCAGCTGTTCGCGCGCACCAGCCGGCGCGTGCTGCTCACGGCGGCGGGCGAGGCCTTCCTGCCCGGCGTGATGCGGCTGCTGGCGGATTTCGACGGGGTGATCGAGGACGTGGTGCGCTTCGGCGCGCTGGAGCGCGGACGCGTGGGCGTGGCGGCCGCGCCGTCGGCCATCACCCAGATCATCGCGCCGGCGTCCGCCGCGTTCTGCGCCCGGCATCCCGGCGTGCGCCTGTACCTGAGCGACGACAACTCCGGCCGCATCCAGCGCAAGGTCGCGGCGCGCGAAGTCGATTTCGGCCTGACCAGCCGCTGGGCCGACGCGCCCGGGCTGCATTTCGACGCCGTGCTGGAAGACCGTTTCGGCGTGCTGTACCGCGAGGACGACCCGGCGCTGCGCCCCGGCCGCGGCGGCACGATGCGCTGGTCCGACCTGGCGCCGCGCAAGCTGGTGGGCGTGGTCGACGAGACCGGCATCATGGCCTTGCTGCGCGCCCGCGCCGACCTGCCGATCGAAGCGGCCGCGCCATTCTACGAGGCGTCCAGCACCACTTCGCAGGCCGCGCTGGTCAAGGCCGGGCTGGGCGTGGCGCTATTGCCCGCGCTGGCCGCCCAGCGCGTGCTGGAGCCGGGGCTGGCCTACGCGCTGCTGGCGCGGCCCACGGTGATGCGCACGGTCTGCATCATCCGGCCCAAGGAATATCCGTTGAGCCCGGCCGCCGAGGGATTGATCGGGGCGATCCGGGATTATCTGCGCACGGCGGAGCTGCCGGCGGGGTGCAGGCGGGTGGGGTGACCGCCCGCACTCCTTATTTGGCCGCGCGCAGCTTCTCGTCCAGGGCCGCCAGGCCCGCGGCGAACACGCCCTGGCCCACGGCCTTGGCCACGTCGCTCAGTTCCGCGCCTTCGACGCGGAAATCGGCCCACCACTGCACCAGCGTCTGGCCGCCTTCGGTGACGGGATGCAGCGACACGCCGGCGACGTAGTCGCGCATGGGCAGGTCGGTCTCGATGATGGAATAGCGCAGCGCCGTGCCGGGATCGTCCAGCATCAGCAATTGCTCGCGCACGAAACCCGAGGGCTTGAGCGTCAGGTACCGCACGCTGCCCACGGCGTCGTGGCGGCCGCCCTCTTCCAGGCGGCTTTCGGCGATGCCGGGATGCCAGGCGGCCAGGCCGTTGAAGTCGCGGAAGCTGGCCCAGACCTTCTGAAGCGGCGCATGGATGATGGCGCTGACGTGCACGGTGTGCGGCATACGGACTCCTGCGGGCGCGCGGCCCAGTGTGGTGACGGGATCAGAAAGTCAGGTTCTTGAACTCGCGCGTGGCGGCGGTCAGGGCCTGTTCGGTGGGCAGGCGCTCCATGGAACTGGCGCCGTAGAAGCCGTGGCAGTGCTTGCAGGCGCGCAGCACGTGCAGGGCGTCGGCGGGCGTGGCGATGGGGCCGCCATGGCACAGCACGATGACGTCCGGGCGCACGGCCAGCGCGGCGGCGGCGATGCGGTCGATGGCCGCCACGCAGTCGTCCAGCGTCAGGGCCGTTTCCGCGCCGATCGAGCCGCCGGTGGTCAGGCCCATGTGGGCCACGATGATGTCGGCCCCCGCGCGCGTCATCGCCACCGCGTCGTCTTCATTGAACACATAGGGCGTGGTCAGCATGCCCTTCTTGTGCGCCAGGCGGATCATGTCCACTTCCAGCGCGTAGCCCATGCCGGTCTCTTCCAGGTTGGCGCGGAAATTGCCGTCGATCAGGCCCACGGTGGGAAAATTCTGCACGCCGGCGAAGCCCTGGCGCTTGAGGTCGTCGAGGAACACGTCGAAATCGCAGAACGGATCGGTGCCGTTCACGCCGGCCAGCACCGGCGTCTTTTTGACCACCGGCAGGACTTCGCGCCCCATCTCCACCACGATCTCGTTGGCGTTGCCGTAGGCCAGCAGACCGGCCAGCGAGCCGCGGCCGGCCATGCGGTAGCGGCCCGAGTTGTAGATCACGATCAGGTCGATGCCGCCCGCTTCCTCGCACTTGGCCGACAGGCCGGTGCCCGCGCCGCCGCCCACGATGGGCGTGCGCGCGCGCACCATGGCGCGGAACTTGTCCAGTAGCTCGTTGCGGTCAAAACGCGGCATGGCGGCAATCCTCAGTGTGTAGCGATTTCAAGATAGTGTTCGACCGCCGTCTTGGCGAACAACGGGTCGTTGATGTGGCAAGGCACGCGCACCAGCCGGCGCTGCCCGGTCTGCTTGAGATTGGCCTCCAGCGCCCCGAACAGCGCGGCGTCGGCCTGCGGGTCCCAGAACGCCTGCCCCGGCGCGTCCAGCGCGGACACCCCGCCCTCCGGGATCAGGAAGCGCACCGGCCCCTGGCACTGGTTCAGTCTGGCCGCGATCCACTCGCCCTGGCGCGCGTTTTCCTCGACGGTGGTGCGCATCAGCGTCACCTGCGGGTTGTGGGGATAGAACTTGCGGCCCCGATAGCGTTCCGGAACCGTCTCCATCGCGCCGAAGTTCACCATGTCGAGCGCGCCGCAGGAACCCACGTAGGGCGCGCCCGTGCGGGCCACGGCGCCGAAGCGGTCCTCGGTGCAGGCCAGCACGCCGCCGAACAGCAGGTCGCAGACTTCGGTGGTGGTCAGGTCCAGCACACCGGCCAGCAGGTGGCTGTCGAGCAGCTTTTCCATCGACTGCCCGCCGGTGCCGGTGGCATGGAACACCAGGCAGTCGTAGCGCGATTCCAGCAGCGGCACCACCTGCTGCACGCAGGGCGTGGTCACGCCGAACATCGTGATGCCCAGCGCGGGCCGGCCGTCGTCCGGCGCGGCGCTGGCCGCCTGCCGGAACGCGCCGCCGATGGCGCCTGCGGCATTGCCCAGCACCCGCCGCGAAATGCGGTTCAGCCCCGCGACGTCGGTCACCGAATACATCATGGCGATGTCCGACGGCCCCACATAAGGCGCCACATTGCCCGACGCCATGGTCGAGACCATCAGCTTGGGGGTGCCGATGGGCAGCGCGCGCATGGCCGGCGTGATCAGCGCGGTGCCGCCCGATCCGCCCAGCCCCAGCATCGCGCCGATATCGGCGCGCCCGGCGGCGTAGCGTTCGAAGGCCTGCGCCATGGCGGCGATGGCGGTGCCGCGGTCGCCGGTGAACACCGCCGCCGTCCCCTGCGGGTGGCTGGCGGCGACCTCCTGGGCCTGCACCTGGGCGGCGCTGGCCGCGCCCGAGGTGGACACGTCCACCGACACCACGTCCAGCCCCTGCCCCTTGAGCAGCGCCACCACGTAGTCGGCTTCCTGGCCCTTGGTGTCGTAAGTGGCGGCCACGTAGACCCGCCGGTTCGAATGCGTCATGACTCCTCCGCGGGCGGCTACACTCGGTGCGCGCCTCGATATGTGGGGCCGCGAGGCCTGTAGAATCTAGAAATGAGACGAAAGAATCATACTGAGACACCTGTCTCACGTCAAACCCGATCCCCCGCCCGCAAAGCGCCCGCCGGGGCCGCCGCGGCCCGCCTGATCGCCCCCGCCAGCCCCCAGGCCGCGGCCAGCGGCGAGCCTCCGCACGGCCCGCGCGCGCGCATGCGCAAAACCCTGCTGGACACGGCCCAGCGCCTGATGGCGCAGGGCATCACGCCTTCGGTGGCCGAACTGGCCGGGCACGCCCAGGTCTCGCGCGCCACCGCCTACCGCTATTTCCCCAGCCAGAGCGCGCTGATCGCCGCGGTGGTGGACGAAAGCCTGGGACCCATCCTGGCCTGGGACTCGGCCGCGCCCGACGCGTCCACGCGCGTGGACGAGCTGCTGCGCTTCGCCTATCCGCGGCTGGAATCGCACGAGGCGCCGCTGCGCGCCGCCATCATGGTGTCCCTGCAGCAGCACGCCGAGGCCAGCGCCGGACGCGCCGGCGCAGAACCCCGGCTGGTGCGCGGCCACCGCGTCGACATCCTGAAGCGCGCCATCGCGCCGCTGGCCGGCCGGCTCACGCCGGCGCAGCAGGACCGCGTGGCCCAGGCGCTGTCGCTGGTGTACGGCACCGAGGTGTTCCTGGTGCTGAAGGACATCTGGAAACTGGAACTGCCCGAGGTCACCGAAGTCGCGCGCTGGACGGCCCGCGCCATCATCGAGCAGGCGCTGGCCGAGGCGGATGGGCGCGGGAAGTAGCCCGGCTACGCGCGCGACTTGCGGTGGCTGCGAAACAGCAGGTGCGTGGAAGCCAGATGGAAGCGCACCGCGATCTGGGCGCACTCCGCGTCGCGCGCGCGCAGCGCGGCGATGATCTGGCGGTGATGCTCCACGCTGCGCAGCATGTCGTCCCTGGTGTAGAAGTAGAACGAGCCGATGATGATCGGCATATCGAGCAGGCTTTCCACCATGGAGCGCACCCGGGCCGATTGCGCGGCGTTCAGCAGCGCGTGATGGAACTGGTTGTTGTAGTGCTGCACGCGCGCCACGCTGTCGGGGTCGTTGGAATTGACCGCGTCCAGCATGCACTGGTTGATGCGCTCCAGTTCGAGGATCTGTTCAGGGGTCGCGCGTTCGGCCGCCGCCTTGGCCGAATACGGTTCCAGCAGCATGCGTAGTTCGAACGCTTCGTCGATGTCGCGGTCCTGCCAGCCCAGCACCACCGCGCCGCGCCGGCCTTCGTGCTTGACCAGGCCGTCGGCCACCAGGCGCTCGATGGCGCTGCGCACCGGCGTGCGGCTGACGGAAAGCTCGGCCGCGATATGCTCTTCGCGCAGCCGCTCGCCCGGCATGAAAGCGCCCGCCATCAAGCGGCGGCGCAGCTCTCCATAGACGTAATCGCGGGCGCTGGACATGGTGGCGCGAGGCTCCGGAACAAGGTAGTCGAACTATACCGGAAGGCCATGCGGGGCATGGCGCTGCGCCAGCCGCTCCAGGAACCTGGGCCAGACCTCCGGATTCAACAGCCGCGCCGGGCGGCGGCCCGCCAGCATCGCGGCGATCTGGGCCGCGGACCCTTGCGCCACCTTGCGCCGGCCTTCGTGCGTCACGCCGCCCGTGTGATAGGTCGCCACCACGTCGGGACGCAGCAGCAGCGGGTGGTCCGGCGGCGGCGGCTCCTGGCTCCAGACGTCCAGGCCGGCGCCCGCCAGCCGTCCGTCCCGCAGCGCCGCCAGCAGCGCGTCTTCGTCGTGGATGCCGCCGCGCGCGGTGGAAATGAAAAGCGCGCCTGGCTTCATCCGCCCGAACTGCTCGGCCCCGAACATGCCGCGCGTCTCGCCGTTCAACGGACAGTGCAGGCTGACGACGTCGGCCGCGTCGAGCAGCGCCGCCAGGTCCGCCGGTTCGGCGCCGCGGCGTCGGATTTCCCCGGCCGGCAGCAGCGGATCGCAGGCGAGGACGCGCATGCCGAAACCGGCGGCGGCGCGCGCCACTCTGGCGCCGATTTCGCCGATGCCCACCAGGCCCAGCACCCGGCCTTCGATTTCATGCCCCATCAGCGCCTCGCGCGTGGCGGCGGTTCCCGCCAGCAGCGCGGCCTGGGAGGCGCGCAGGCGCTTGACCAGCGCCAGCAGCAAGGCGTAGGTCATTTCCGCCACCGAGGCCGCATTCGCGCCGGCCTGGTTGACCACGGCCACGCCGGCCCGCGTGCAGGCCGCCACGTCCACCGTGTCGTAGCCGGCGCCGCCGGAGGACACGCACAGCAACTGCGGGCATGCGGCCAGCAGGCTTTCCGACACCTGCCAGCGCGCGGGCACCTCGTCCTTGGCCGCGCTGACGTGGTAGGCGTGCGCGCCGGCCAAGCCGGCCGCCGTGACGGCGTCGCCATGCGCGGGCAGCACCTGCAGGGCGAGGCCCGGCTCGCGCCCGATGTCCGCGTCGAACGCCGGGTCGATCCACAGATCCAGCCGGGCCACGCGCATCGTGTCCTTCGGCCGCGGCGCTGCGCTCATGCCTGCCGCTCCGTGCAGCCCAGGGCTTTGAGCCTGGCGTCGATCCACGAGGTATCCAGCCTGCCGGCGGCGATGTCCGCCAGCATCTTGGTTTCCACTTCGTGCTTGGACGAGGCCGCCTGATAAAGCGCCTCGGTCTGCTCGTACGGGATCGACAGCAGGCCGTCGTCGTCTCCGACGATCAGGTCGCCCGGCGCGATCGTCATGCCGTCCAGCGCGATGACGCCATTGATCTCGCCCGGCCCGTCCTTGTAGGGTCCGCGGTGCGTCACGCCGGCCGCGTAGACCGGGAACGAGCCGCGCCGTATCGCGCCGCAGTCGCGGATGGCGCCGTTGATCACGATGCCGGCGAGGCCGCGCGCCTGCGCATAGCTGGTCATGATTTCGCCGATGATCGCGTTGGTCAGGTCGCCGCCCGCGTCCACCACGATCACGTCGCCCGGCTGGGCCAGCTCCAGCGCCTTGTGCACCAGCAGATTGTCGCCGGGCCGGGTGCGCACGGTCAGGGCCGGGCCGGCCATCGGACGGCCGTCGTGCATGGGCCGCAGGCGCGCGCCGCCCGCCGCCATGCGCGACATGCAATCGCTGATGTTGGCCACCGGAATGCCGCTGAACTTCTCCACGGTCTGCCTGCTCACCGCGCGCTTGCGGGCATGGATCTCAAAACCGATCATCTTTGCTCCTGTCTGGAAAATTGCGATGGCTCGCGGTCACTGCTTGGGAATGCCGGCGTCCTGCACGACCTTGCCGAAGATCTCGTGGTCGGCGCGGTGCTGGCGCGCCAGGTCGTCGGGCGTGCCCTTGAGGATGCTGTAGCCGGCGTCTTCCAGCTTCTTCACCAGTTCGGGGTTGGACTGCACGGCCTGCAGGGCCTGGTTCAGCGTGGCGACCACGTCGTCCGGCGTCTTGGCCGGCGCCATCAGGCCCCACCAGATCGACTGGTCCAGGCCCTTGAATCCGTTCTCCGCGAACGTCGGCACGTCGGGCAAGGCCGGCGCGCGGTCCTTGGCGACCACGGCCAGCGCGCGCACCTTGCCGCCGCGGATCTGCGGAAGCAGCGAAGCCACCGAGCCCACGTACATGTCGATCCGGCCGCTGGCCAGGTCCGGGAACGCCTGGCCCCAGCCGCGGTACGGCACGTGCATCAATTCGATGTTCGCGGCCTTGCGCCACAGATAGCCGGTCAGGTCGCCGGTGCCGCCGATGCCGGGAATGCCCAGCGAAACCTGGCCGGGGCGGGCCTGCGCCGCCTTGACCACGTCGGCCACCGTCTTGAACGGCGAGTCGGGCAGCACCACGAACACGCTGGGCGAAGTCGCCACCGGCCCGACCGGCCTGAAATCCTTGAAGGTGTCGTAGCTGAGCTTGTTGTAGAGCCAGGGGTTCAGCACGATGTTGTCGGTCTGGGCCATCACCAGCGTGTGGCCGTCGGGGCGGGCGCGGGCGGTGGCGTCCAGCGCCAGGTTGCCGCCGGCGCCGGGCTTGTTCTCCACCACCATGTTCCAGCCGCGGTCCTGGCCGATCGCGCTGGCCATCATGCGCGTCAGCGTGTCGGTGCCGCCGCCGGGCGGAAACGGGGAGATCAGGGTAATGGGCGCCGCGCCCATGTCGGCGGCGTTCACGGCGGCGCAGCCCAGCACGAGCGTGGCGGCCAACAGGTTCTTCAAGCGTTTCATCGTCTTCCTCACACGGTTTGATTTTTTTGACTGGCAGTTCCACGCGGCGCGCTCAACGCCGCTGCGCCAACGGCGCCAGCCAGGCCAGGCGCGCGTCCACCGAATCCGGCACGTCGAAATCGCCCCGGGCCCGGGCCGCGTCTATGCCGCGGCTGGTGCGCGCGAACAGCCGCTCCACGCCGTCGAGCACCAGCGGTTCCAGCCCGGCCTCGACCAGTTGCTCGCGCGCCTCGCGGACTTCGGCATGCCGGCGGCCGGCGTGCAACACGTGCGAACGGATGAAGGAATCCATGAAGGCGGTCAGCGGCGTGCGGTCGATGTCCGCCAGCACTTCGTAGAGCGAGGCGCGCAGCCCCATGGATTCGGCCGCCACCAGGCATTCCACCGCCAGGCTTTCCATGCCCTTGGTCATGATGCTGCGCAGCAGCTTCAGCCGCACGGCGTCGCCCGCCGCGCCGGCGATGGCGCGCGCCGGCGCCCCGCCGCTCTCGGCAAGGCGCAGCACGGCGTCGGCGCCCGTGCCGGCGCACAGCAAGGGCGTGCGCTCGGCCAGCAAGGCGATGGCGCCCATGATCGCCACGTCGGTGAAATCGATGCCCTGCGCGGCGGCGGCCGCCGCGGCGGCCTGCATGTCGGCCGCGCCGGCCGTGGTGAAGTCGGCGTAGACGGCGTCGGCGCGCATGTGGGGGAAGCTCTGCTGCGCCACCTCGCGCGCGGCGTGGCCGTACACGGCCGACACCACGATGTCGGCCTCGCGCAGCCAGGGTCCGGGCGCCGCGTGCAGTCCGGCGCCATAGCGGCGCGCGCGCGCGGTCATTTCCTCGTCCTGGCGCAGATCGCAGATGCCGGCCATTCGATGGCCGGCATCGGTCCACGCCTGCGCGTAGCAGGACCCCACTTCACCGCAACCCAGCAAGGCGATTTTCATTTCTATAAATACATAAAAAATACAATGATGCGTTTATAGAACGAAAATACGCAGAAACTTATCGGTAATAACCCGTAGTTTTAATACATTAAAAAAACAATTTGCCTCAAGCGCGGCGGGTCATGCCGGCCGAGATGGCGCGCGCCGTGCGGCACAGCGGCTCCAGGCACTGCTCGACCATCTGGTCGGCGGTGCGCACGCCCTGTATCCACACGATGTTCACGCAACCGTAGAGCCGCCCCGGCGCCGCCACGATGGGAACGGCGATGGCCTCCAGCCTGTCGTTCTGATCCCTGCGCGGCTTGTCGTAGTCGCCGCCGAAGCGCTGCTCGCGCAGCCCGTAACCCTGGCTGCGCGTCTGCTCCAGCATTCTGTCCACGGCGGCGCCATCGTGCGCCAGCGCGTCGCCCTCGCGGCGGCTGCGGCGCAGCGCCGCCAGGATCGACTCGCGCTCCTTGTCGGCGCAGAACGCCAGATAGGCGCGGCCCACGGCGGAACGCAGCATATTGATCTGGAAGCCGATGTTGTCCCTGCGTATCGTGAAGTACGACTGGCTGCGGTTGGTCTCGCGCACGATCATCGCGCTGCCGCGGCGCACCGTCAGGTCCGACGGCCACAGCACCTTGGCCTGCAGGCGGTCCAGTTCGGGCGCCGCGCACTGGCCCAGCAGGTCCAGCACGCGCGCGCGCCGGCTGGGTTCGTTGAGCGAGCTGGCCGGACAGAAATAGTCGTCGGCGATCCGCCGCCAGATCAGCCCGCGCAATTGCAGCGTCGCCAGGATGCGCAGCAGCGTGGCCTTGGCGTAGCCGGTGCGCACGTGCAATTCCTGCAGGCTCGCGCCCTGCGAGGCGCGCACCTCGTCCAGCACGATCAGGCCGCGCTCCAGCGCGTCTATCGTCTTCACTTTCGGGGCCCAGCGGGTCATTGCGTCTCCCTTTTCCGCGCCTTCCGCGGATTTCACTCGGTGAAACTCTAGCAAAACCTGCTTGAGCCGCCCAGTCCGCTCCAAATATCGTGAAGCCTATCGAAAGCCGATGTGGCGAACGAACCAGGACGAGAGGCTGGAATGGGCGGACAGGCTGTACGCAATGTGCTGTGGATCATGTGCGACCAACTGCGCTGGGACTATCTGTCCTGTTACGGGCACCCGCGCCTGCGCACCCCCAACATCGACCGGCTGGCCGCCGAGGGCGTGCGTTTCGACAACGCCTTCGTGCAAGGCCCGGTCTGCGGCCCGTCGCGCATGTCCTACTACACCGGCCGCTACGTCACCAGCCACGGCGCGGTGTGGAACTTCGTGCCCATGCCGGTCAGCGAACTGACGCTGGGCGATTACCTGAACCCGCTGGGCGTGCGCGTGGCGGTGGCCGGCAAGACGCACATGGAACCGGACATGGCCGGCCTGCGCCGCCTGGGGATCGACCCCGCCAGCGCCATCGGCACGCTGGCAATGGAAGGCGGCTTCGAACCCTACGACCGCGACGACGGCATCTGGCCCGACGGCTTCAGCACCGAGGCGCACCGCTACGGGCAATACCTGCGCCAGCGCGGCTACGACGGCGCCAATCCCTGGCACGATCACGCCAACTCGGCGCTGGGCCAGAACGGCGAGATTCTGTCGGGCTGGAACATGCGCCACGCCGCCCTGCCCGCCCGCGTGCGCGAAGAGGACTCCGAAACGCCCTACATGACGCGGCGCGCGATCGAGTTCATCGAGGAAAGCGGCGACCGCCCCTGGGTGCTGCACCTGTCCTACATCAAACCGCACTGGCCCTACGTCGCGCCGGCGCCCTATCACGCCATGTATTCGAAGGACGACGTGCAGGCCGTCAAGCGCAGCGCCCGCGAGCTGGAGCATGCGCACCCCGTGCTGCAGGGCTACCGCCGCACGGAGGTGAGCCAGAGCTTCTCGCGCGATGAAGTGCGCGAGACCGTCATTCCCACCTACATGGGACTCATCAAGCAGGTGGACGACCAATTGGGCGTGCTGTTCGACTACCTGCGGCGCAGCGGGCGCGACCGGGACACCATGATCATTTTCAGCAGCGACCACGGCGACTACCTGGGCGACCACTACATGGGCGAGAAGGAGCTCTTCCACGATTGCGTGGCCAAGGTGCCGCTCATCATCCGCCTGCCGGGCGACGGCGTGCCGCGCGGCGTCGTGGAATCGCGGCTGGTGGAAGCCATCGACCTGGTCCCCACGATCCTGGACGCCTACAAGGCGGACATCCCCGGCCACATTCTGGAAGGACGTTCGCTGCTGCCGCTATTGCAGGGCAATGCCCCGGCCGAGTGGCGCAACGCCGTGTACTCGGAAAACGACTATGCGTTCCGCGACTGCGTGCGCGAACCGCTGAACCGGCCCGCCGACGGCTGCCACGCCTACATGGTGCGCGACCACGACTGGAAGTACGTGCATTTCGAGGGCTTGCGTCCGCAGCTCTTCGACCTGCGCGCCGACCCCGACGAATTCGACGACCTGGGCGCGGACCCCGCTTACGCCGCCGTTCGCGAGCGTTACCAGGCCCTGCTGTTCGAGTGGCTGCGCAACCGCCGGATACACCCCACGGTCAGCGGCGAGACGATGGCGGCATGGACGCGCAAGGAGGAGTCGACAGGCATCCATATCGGCAGGTGGTGACACAGCGCGCCCGCACCAGGGCGCCTGAAAAAAACATACGGAAGGAGACAACATGAAATCGCAGCTACTTGCGCTGGCGGCCTGTATCGCCGCCGGCACAGGACCGTACGCCCATGCGCAGGACGACTGGCCGGCGCGCCCCATCCGCGTGGTGGTGGCGTTTCCGGCGGGCTCGCCCGGCGACACGGCCGCGCGCATCGTGGCCGAGGCGGTCGGACAGACGCTCAAGCAGCCCCTCGTCGTGGAAAACCGCCCCGGCGCGGGCGGCAATATCGGCGCGGAAGCGGTGGCCCGGGCGGCCGCCGACGGCTACACCTTTCTGCAGGCGCCCGATACGGTGGTCACCATCAACCCGGCCATCTATCGCAAGCTCAATTTCAAGGCCGAAGACCTGACGCCGGTCGTGGCGCTGGCCAACTTCAACCAGATGCTGGTGTGCGGCCCCTCGTCGGGCCTGCGCACGCTGGCCCAGCTCGACGCCGAGGCCAGAAAGGCGCCCGGCGCGCTCAGCTACGCGTCCGGCGGCCAGGGCGTGCCCGGCCATCTGGCGATGGAGCTGTACCTGTCCGGCGCGGGCCTCAACGTCATGCACGTCCCGTACAAAGGGCCGTCGCCGGCCACCCAGGACGTGCTGGCCGGCCAGGTGCCCTGCGGCTACCTCGCCTCGCCCGTGGTCGCGTCCTACGTGTCCGCCGGCAAGCTGAACGGGCTGGCGGTATCGGGCGACACGCGCTCGGTGCAGGCGCCGGACGTGCCCACCATGCAGCAGGCCGGCGTCGCGGGCTACGACGCCACTTTCCGAGAAATGCTGTTCGCGCCCAAGGGCACGCCGGCGGCCATCGTCGACCGCATGAACGAAGCGGTGGCGCAGGCCCTGGCCAGGCCGGACGTCAAGCAGAAGCTGCAGGCCAACGACCTGGACCCGCGTCCGGAATCGCCCGAGCAGACGGCCAGCCGGTTGCGCGACGACACCGCCAAATGGAACGCCGTCATCCAGAAGATTCACCTGCAGGTGAACTGAACCTGAACGATATTGGAGACCCCATGAACACGACCGCAACGCCCACCGTCTTCGGCTCGCTGAAGAACTACCGGAAAGGCTCTATCGAGATCACCACCGGATCGCCCCGCCACTATGTGTTTTCCAACATATTCGAAGTGGCCGACGGCGCCGCGCCCTACGAGAAGATCGTCGTGGGCAAGAACCTGGAGTACGTCATCGAGACCGTGCGGGCCGAAGGCGTGTCGCCCTGGTACGTCTGCAGCCACGACGAGTTCGCCATCCTCATGGACGGCGTGGCGCAGGTCGAATTCCTGGCCCTGGACCAGCCGCCGGCCGCGGGCGAAGGCGCCGTGCTCGCGGGCGAAAACCCCGCCGGCCGGCCGATGGGACACGTGAAGCTGGGCCGCGGACACCAGTGCCTGCTGCCCGCGGGCTGCGCCTACCGCTTCACCGCCGCGCTGCCGGGCGTCCTGCTGCTGCACACCCGCCTGGGCGAACTGTCCGTCGAGAAGTGGGCGGACATCTGCCTGCAGTAGCCCTCCGCCCTCCCCCACGATTCTTTCCATCTGGAGAACCGACATGGCCCAGCTCGCCACCGATACCCCCGCCCCCGCTTTCGCCGCCGACAAGGTCCAGGCCAGCGCCGCCGACGCCGCGACCGGCTACAAGCGCTTCGATCTCGGCGCCTTCACCTTCACCCGCGACGAATACTTCGCCAAGATTCACTGGCCGGCCAACGGCCAGACGCGCACCCACGCCATGCCCGCCGACGCGTTCCTGCGCGCCCTGATGCGGGACGTGGCCTGGGGCTTCTTCTACGGCTGGGTGAACTTCGACCACGTATTCGGCACCCGCAACCACTACGGCAAGGTCGACGTCTACGCCGGCTCGTTCAACGGCGTCATGAAGGCGGCCGGCGTGGACTACACCGAGACCTTCGACACCCCGCTCATCATGGCCACGTTCAAGGCCATGCTGCACGACTGGACCAACGAAGGCTTCGATCCCTTCGCCGCGCCGGAAGAAACCGGCACCGCCTTCGGCCGCAAGCACGGCGACAACGCGGACGCCATCGAACGTTCGCGGATCGCCACCCGGCGCATGCCCGGCCTGCCCGGGGATTCGCCCCTGCGCGACGACCTGCCGGTCAACCGCGCGTTCGCGGACGTGACCCAGGAAGAGCCGGAGGTCCACGTCGAACCCGGCTTCGAAGGCCAGCTGCACGCCTTCAACCTGTTCAAGTACCTGTCGCGCTCGGACGTGACCTGGAACCCCTCGGTCACCTCGGTGTGCGGCGCCAGCCTGTTCTGCCCCACGACCGAGGAGTTCATCCTGCCGGTGTTCCACGGCAACGACCGGGTGGAATGGTTCCTGCAGCTGTCCGACGAGATCGTCTGGGACATCGGCGACAAGGAAACCGGCGCGCCGCGCGCGCGGGTCACGATGCGCGCCGGCGACGTCTGCGCCATGCCGGCCGACATCCGCCACCAGGGCTATTCGACCAAGCGCTCCATGCTGCTGGTCTGGGAGAACGCCACGCCCGACCTGCCCCAGCGCTACGAAAGCGGCGAACTCCCGCCGTATCCGGTCGCCTTCTGAGCCTTACCCACACTCTTCAGCGAATCATCAACCATGCAGAACAAACTCTTCATCGACGGCAAGTTCGTGGACGCGGCCGCCGGCGGCACCATCGACGTGCTGAATCCTTACGACGGCGCCCTCATCACCGCCATCGCCGCCGCCGAGGCGGCCGACGTGGACCGCGCCGTCGCAGCGGCGCAGCGCGCGTTTCCCGCCTGGTCGCGGATGGCGGCGGCCGACCGCGGACACCTGCTGCTCAAGCTCGCCGACAGGATCGAAGCCAACGCCGAAGAGCTGGCGCAGCTGGAAACCCTGGACACCGGCCATCCCATCCGCGATACGCGCGGCCTGGACGTGCCGCGCACCGCCGCCTGCTTCCGCTACTTCGGCGGCATGGCCGACAAGCTGCTGGGCAGCGTCATCCCGGTGGAAGCGGGCTTTCTGAACTACGTGCAGCGCGCGCCGATCGGCGTGGTGGGCCAGATCGTGCCGTGGAACTTCCCGCTAATGTTCACCAGCTGGAAAATGGGCCCGGCCCTGGCCGCCGGCAACACCGTCGTGATCAAGCCGTCGGAGCTCACGCCGCTGTCGACGCTGCGCATCGCCGAACTCATGGCCGAGGTCGGCTTTCCCGACGGCGTCGTCAACGTGGTCCCGGGCTATGGCCATACCGCCGGCCAGCGCCTGGCCGAGCATCCGGACGTGGGCAAGATCGCCTTCACCGGCTCGACCGCCACCGGCCGGCGCATCGTCGAGGCGTCCAAGGGCAACCTCAAGCGCGTGCAGCTCGAACTGGGCGGCAAGGGCGCCAACATCGTCTTCGAGGACGCCAACCTCGACGCCGCGGTCAACGGCGCGGCCTGGGCCATCTTCCACAACCAGGGCCAGGCCTGCATCGCCGGCTCGCGGCTGATGCTGCACGACAAGATCGCCGACGAATTCCTCGAACGCTTCACCCGGCTGGCGAACTCCATCCGCCTGGGCGATCCGCGCTCGCCCGACACGGAAATGGGCCCGCTGACCTCGGCGCAGCATCGCGACAAAGTGCTGTCCTACGTGCAGATCGCCACCGAACAGGGCGGGCGCGTGCTGGCCGGCGGCAAGGCGCCCGACGGGGCGCTGTCCGCGGGCTATTTCGTGGCCCCGACGGTGGTGGAGGCCAAACCGCAGGACCGCGTCGCGCAGGAAGAAGTCTTCGGCCCCTTCGTCACCGTGCTGCGCTTCGGCAGCGACGAAGAAGCCGTCGCCATCGCCAATGCGACCGACTACGGGCTGGGCAGCGGGCTGTGGACGCGCGACCTGGCGCGCGCGCACAAGGTCGCGGACGCCATCCGCGCCGGCATGTGCTGGATAAACTGCTACAAACGGGTGAATCCGGGCAGTCCCTTCGGCGGCATGGGCCAGTCCGGCTATGGCCGCGAGATGGGCTTCGAGGCCATGCACGACTACACCGAGGCCAAGTCCGTCTGGGTGAATGTGGACGCCGCGGTGCCGCCCTACTTCAAGCGTTGAGCCATCGACAGGAGTCCCCCATGAACACCGCCACCCGAGACCCCGAAGCCGTCCTCACCGAAACCGTCCTCGACACCTTCGCCCGGACGCCGGACCCGCGGCTGCGCCAGCTGATGCAGTCGCTGGTGCGCCACCTGCATGCCTTCGTCTCGGACGTGGAACCGACCGAAGCCGAATGGATGGCGGCCATCCGGTTTTTGACCGAAACGGGGCAGATCTGTGACGGCGTGGTGCGGCAGGAGTTCATCCTGCTGTCCGACACGCTGGGCGTCTCCATGCTGGTCGACGCCATCAACCACCGCAAGCCGGGCCACGCCACCGAAAGCACCGTGTTCGGCCCCTTCTACATCGCCGGCATGCCGGACCGGGCCGCGGGCGAGGACATGGCACAGACGCCCGGCGAGCCGGCGCTGGTTCATGGGTACGTCCGCGACACCGAGGGCCGGCCGCTGGCCGGCGCCGTGCTCGATGTGTGGCAGACGGCCGCCAACGGCATGTACTCCGGCCAGGACACGGCCCAGCCCGAAGGCAACCTGCGCGGCCGCTATCGCGCGGACGACACCGGCTACTACGCGATACGCACCATCCTGCCGGTGTCCTATCCCATTCCAGGAGACGGGCCCGTGGGCCGCATGATGGCGGCCACCGGCCGGCACATCTTCCGGCCCGCCCACCTGCATTTCATGATCGAGGCGCCGGGCCACCAGACGCTGGTCACGCACCTGTTCAATGCCGGCGATCCCTACCTCGCCTCCGACGCCGTGTTCGGCGTCAAGCCGTCGCTGGTGGTGCAGTACGAGCCGCGCGGCGCGGACTCGCCGCTGGCGGCGCGCTACGGATTCCGGTCGGGGTTCCACGAGGGGCAATATGACTTCGTGCTGCCGCGAGCCTGAACAACGCGCCGGGGCGCTATGCCGGGTCGAAGACGTGCCCGACGGCGGATCGCGCACGGTCAGCGCGGGCGCGCAGTCCGTGATCCTGGTGCGGCGGGGAGACGCGGTATGGGGCTACCTGAACCGCTGCCCGCACTTCTCCATCACGCTGGGCGCGGCGCATGGCGGCGTGCTGACCTACGAAGGCCGGGTGATGATGTGCGCCCACCATTCGGCCCTGTTCCGCTTCGAGGACGGCCAGTGCATAGAAGGCCCGTGCCAGGGCGCGGCGCTGGACCCGTACCCGGTGCGCATTGCGGCGGGGGTGGTGTACCCGGCGTAGGATGGGTGCAGCGCGAGAATCCTTAAGCAAGAACCCAATCTTCCAGCGCGCGAAACCCATCAGGCGGCGAAAGCCGCCGCCTTTCGTGGCAAGAAAAAAAAGCCGGCTTACGCCGGCCGATGGGTTTCGCGCGTTCGGCGCGAGAATTCTTCTACGGGAACTCTCGCGCTGCACCCATCCTACTGCAGGGTGCGCGTGAAGACGAACTGACCGTCCTGCCAGTCCACCGGCACCACGTCGCGCGGGCCGAAGCGGCCTTCGAGGATCAGCTTCGCGACCGGGTTTTCGATCTGCTGCTGGATCGCGCGCTTCAAGGGGCGCGCGCCGAACACCGGATCGAAGCCGGAGCGGGCCAGTTCGGCCAGCGCGGGTTCGCTGACCTCCAGGCGCATTTCCTGGCGCTCCAGGCGCTCGCCGAGGCGGCGCAGCTGGATGCGGGCGATCGATTCGATGTGCTGCGCTTCCAGGCCATGGAACACGACCACCTCGTCGATGCGGTTGAGGAACTCCGGACGCAGGGTCTGCTTGAGTTCGTCCCACACCACTTCCTTGACCACTTCGTAGGGCTTGCCCGCCAGGCTCTGGATATGGTGCGAGCCCAGGTTGGAAGTCATCACGATGACGGTGTTGCGGAAGTCCACGGTGCGGCCCTGGCCGTCGGTCAGGCGGCCGTCGTCCAGCACCTGCAGCAGCACGTTGAAGACGTCCGGGTGCGCCTTTTCCACTTCGTCCAGCAGCACCACGCTGTACGGCTTGCGGCGCACGGCCTCGGTCAGGTAGCCGCCCTCTTCGTAGCCCACGTATCCCGGCGGCGCGCCGATCAGCCGCGCCACCGAGTGCTTCTCCATGAATTCGCTCATGTCGATGCGGATCATGTGCTCTTCGGAGTCGAACAGGAATTCCGCCAGTGCGCGCGTCAGCTCGGTCTTGCCCACGCCGGTGGGGCCCAGGAACAGGAACGAGCCGTAGGGGCGCGACGGGTCCGCCAGGCCGGCGCGCGAACGCCGGATCGCGTCGGACACCAGGCGCACGGCCTCGTCCTGGCCGACCACGCGCTTGTGCAGGTATTCCTCCATGTGCAGCAGCTTCTCGCGTTCGCCCTGCATCATCTTGGACACCGGGATGCCGGTGGCACGCGACACGACCTCGGCGATTTCCTCGGCGCCGACGCGGGTGCGCAGCAGGCGCGGACGCCCTTCGCCGCCCTCGGCTTCCTCGGCGGCTTCGGCCGCGCCCACTTCCGCCGCCTTCAGTCGCGCCTCAAGGTCGGGCAGCTTGCCGTACTGCAGCTCGGCCAGCTTGTCGAACTGGCCCTTGCGCTGCAGTTCCGCCATCTCGGCGCGCACGCTGTCGATCTCTTCCTTGATGGCCTGCGTGCCCTGCACGGCGGCCTTCTCGGCCTTCCAGATTTCCTCGAAGTCGTTGTATTCGCGCTGCAGCTTTTCGAGCTCGTCCTCGATCGCGCCCAGGCGGCGCTTGGAAGCGTCGTCGGTTTCCTTCTTGACGGCCTCGCGCTCGATCTTGAGCTGGATGATGCGGCGGTCCAGCTTGTCCATCACTTCCGGCTTGGAATCGATTTCCATGCGGATGCGCGCGCCGGCCTCGTCGATCAGGTCGATGGCCTTGTCGGGCAGGAAGCGGTCGGTGATGTAGCGGTGCGACAGCTCGGCCGCGGCCACGATGGCCGGGTCGGTGATCTCGACGCCGTGGTGGATTTCATAGCGTTCCTGCAGCCCGCGCAGGATGGCGATGGTGGACTCCACGTCCGGTTCGTCGACCAGCACCTTCTGGAAGCGCCGCTCCAGCGCCGCGTCCTTTTCGATGTACTTGCGGTATTCGTCCAGCGTGGTCGCGCCGATGCAGTGCAGCTCGCCGCGCGCCAGCGCCGGCTTGAGCATGTTGCCGGCGTCCATCGCGCCCTCGGCCTTGCCCGCGCCCACCATGGTGTGCAGCTCGTCGATGAAGACGATGTTGCTGCCGTCGTCCTGGGCCAGCTCCTTGAGCACGGCCTTCAGGCGCTCTTCGAATTCGCCGCGGAACTTGGCGCCGGCCAGCAGCGCGGCCAGGTCCAGCGACAGCACGCGCTTGCCGCGCAGGGTTTCCGGCACCTCGTCGTTGACGATGCGCTGCGCCAGGCCTTCGACGATGGCGGTCTTGCCCACGCCGGGTTCGCCGATCAGCACCGGGTTGTTCTTGGTGCGGCGCTGCAGGATCTGGATGGTGCGGCGGATTTCGTCGTCGCGGCCGATGACCGGGTCGAGCTTGCCCTGGCGGGCGCGCTCGGTCAGATCCATGGTGTACTTGGACAGGGCTTCGCGGTTGGATTCGCCTTCGGCGGCGGACACGTTCTCGCCGCCGCGCACGGCCTCGATCGCGGCTTCCAGGGCCTTTTTCTGCAGGCCCGCCTCGCGCAGGATGCGGCCGGCCTCGCCCTTGTCGTCGGCCAGGGCCAGCAGGAACAGCTCGCTGGCGATGTAGGTGTCGCCGCGGCGCGCGGCTTCCTTGTCGGTGCGGGTGAGCACGCCCTGCAGGTCGCGGCCGACCTGGACGTTGTCTTCGCCCTGCACCTGCGGCAGGGACTTCAGGGCGCTGTCGATGGCCGGCTGCAGCCGGTTCACCGCCACGCCGGCCCGCGCCAGCAGGCTGCCGGCGCCGCTGTCGGCATCCGACAGCAGGGCCGAGAGCACGTGGATGGGCTCGATGTAGGGGTGGTCATTGCGCGCGGCCAGACTCTGGGCGTCGGCCAGGGCTTGCTGGAACTTGGTGGTGAGTTTGTCGAATCGCATAATGGTCTATTGGCTTGTGGGGGAGCCTGACCGATACATGCCGGCGGGCTCGATAAGCTGAATATGCGGCCGGGTGCCCGAATTTCAACACCGTGCGCGCGCCATGGTTTCTTCGACCTGCAGCCATAATGTCGTTCATGAGCATATACGTTTTTGTCTACGGCACGCTACGCGCCGGCGAAATCAACGACCTGGCGCTGGCGGCCGCCGGCCGCGGCCTGCCCGCGGCCCGCTACGTCGGTCCGGCCAGCGTGCCGGGCCGCCTGGTGGATTTCGGCGACTGGCCGGGCCTGATCCCCGTGGAGGACGGCCGCCGGGTGCGCGGCGACGTCTTCCTGGTGGAACCGCCCCTGCTCGCCCTGATGGACGAAATCGAGGAATACGATCCCGCCCTGCCGGGCTGCTTCGTGCGGCGCGAGGTCAGCGCGCGCCTGGAGCCTCCGTCGCCGGTGCGCAGCCTGGCTTGCCAGTACTACCCCATAGACCCGGCGTTACGCGGCGCGGCGGTGGACATCGCGGCCGATGACTGGATTCGTTACCGAATGGTGAGGCAGGCGCGCCACATCGATAAGACGTCGTAGTAACAACGGACTACAATAGCAAGCATCTTCGCGCTTCACCTCCCATTCTGGTCGTAACCCGATCTATGGGCACTACAAAGGTCATCATATGCAAAAACGGGTCCCCGTTGCCCCTGATGCCGCCCACTGTTCCACTTGCATGCTGGGGCACGTGTGCGTGCCGGTCGGCATGGCAGCCGCCGAAGTGGAAAAGCTGGACGAACTGGTCAAGGAGCGCGTGCGCCTTGAAAAGGGCAAATCGCTTTATTCGCTGAACCATCCGCTGGACGCCGTCTACAGCGTGCGCTTCGGCAGCCTCAAGACGCAGCTGGAAGACGCCACCGGCCAGATCCAGGTCACCGGTTTTCACCTGCCCGGCGAAATCGTCGGCATGGACGGCATGCTCGACGGCAAGCACGTCTCGACCGCGGTGGCGCTGGAAGACTCCGAGGTCTGCGTCATCCGTCTGGCCGACATCGACCGCGTCGCGGCGCACCTGCCCTCGCTGCAGCAGCAGTTCCGCCGCCTGATGAGCCGCGAAATCAACCGCTCCCACCAGATGCTGGCCTCGCTGGGCTCGATGCGCTCCGAGCAGCGCCTGGCCGCGTTCCTGCTCAACCTGTCGCAGCGCTACGCCTCGCTGGGCTATTCGTCCACCGAGTTCGTGCTGCGCATGAGCCGCGAAGAAATCGGCAATTATCTCGGCTTGACCCTGGAGACGGTCAGCCGGCTGTTCTCGCGCTTCGCGCGCGACGGCCTCATCAAGATCAACCAGCGCGAAGTACGCATCCTGGACCTGCCGGCGCTCAAGCAGCTCCTGGGCCAAGAAGGCTGCTGAACGCCCGCTGCGCCGTGCGCCGCGCACCCGCTTCCCACATCCGTCCGGCGCCGCCGGGCCGCGCCGCCTTCGGCGCGGCGCAAGGCCTGGCCGCGCTGCTAGCGCTGACGGCCTGTCTGGCGCCCCTGGCGGCCCATGCCCAGACGCCGCTGCCGCCCCCCTACGACTACGACGAACCCGTGCCCGTGCCCAAGCGCGCGGCGCCCTTGCGCTGGCAGCCGCTGGAGCTGGGCAAGCCCGGGCAGCGGTACAGGATGCCGGTCTACGCCAACCGCCGGCTCGACCGCGACGACCTGCGCGATATCAAGCAGGTCGTCATCGTGGTCCACGGCGTCAAGCGCGACGCCGACCATTACTACCAAACCGTGGAGCAGCTGCTCGCGCGCAATCCGGCGCGGGCGCGCGACACGCTGATCCTGGCGCCGCGCTACACGGGCGCGATCGATTCGGGATACGCCGGCATGGCGGCCTGGCGCAAGGCGAGCTGGGAGGAAGGCGCCGACAGCGTGCAGGCCGCCGGCCGGCCCGCGCCGGTCAGCGCGTTTCAGGTGCTCGACGACCTGCTGCGCAGCCTGGACGACGACGAGCGCCTGCCGGCCCTGGCGGGCATCGTGCTGGCCGGCCATTCGGCCGGCGCGCAGCTGGTGCACCGCTACGCGGTGCTGAACAATGTCGACGGCCCGCTGCGCCGCGGCGGCGTGGCGCTGCGCTACGTGATCGCCAATCCTTCGTCCTACCTGTACCTGACCAACGAGCGCCCGCGCCCCGACGGCAAGGGCTATGCGCCGTACGAGCGCGGCATCTGCCCGACCTACAACCAGTACAAGTACGGCCCGGACCGGCTGCCGCCCTATGCCCGCGAAACCGACGAATCGCGGCTGTTCGTGCGCTATGCGGCGCGCGATGTGACCTACCTGCTGGGCGCGGCGGACAACAATCCCGAAGACCGCCTGCTCGACAAGACCTGCGGCGCCGAGGCCCAGGGCGCGACCCGCCTGGCGCGCGGCATGGGCTACGTCCAGTACGAATACCAGCTGGCCGCCCGCGGCGCCCGACCCGTCACGCTGCACCGGCGCGCCTACCAGGTCGCCGGCGTCGGCCACGACCACGTCGGCATGTTCGGCTCGGAATGCGGCGCGCGCGCCCTGCTGGGCCAGGACACCCGCGGCGCCGACGGCGCCGCCTCCTGCGAAGCCGTCAAGCCGCGCGCCCGCTGACGGAAAACTGAAAACCGCCGCAAGGGGGTGCATTTCCGCGCCGGCGGGCGCAACATAAGGCCTGGAGCGATCCACCGATGGCGGCGCAGGCCCGCATCGGCGCTTCCGACAGTCAGCAGGAGAACGGATATGACGCACGCATATCTCGACATGCCCGACGCCAAGCGCCGCATCAAGGCCATTTTCGTCGGCTCCATGGGCAATCTGGTGGAGTGGTACGACTTCTACGCCTACACCGCCTTCGCCCTGTACTTCGCCCCCGCCTTCTTCCCTTCCCACGACCCGGTGGTCCAGCAGCTGAACGCCGCCACGCTGTTCGCCGCGGGCTTCATCGTGCGCCCGCTGGGCGGCTGGCTGTTCGGCCATCTGGCCGACCGCCACGGGCGGCGGCTGTCGCTCATGGTCTCGGTGGGGATGATGTGCGTGGGCTCGCTGATCATCGCGGTCACGCCCACCTACGCCACCATCGGCCT
The DNA here is from genome assembly GCF_057359325.1 of Achromobacter sp. MUI-25009338. Lineage (NCBI taxonomy): Bacteria > Pseudomonadati > Pseudomonadota > Betaproteobacteria > Burkholderiales > Alcaligenaceae > Achromobacter > Achromobacter sp. MUI-25009338. The sequence goes on along the minus strand of NZ_CM170627.1, from coordinate 2,170,546 downwards.
GGCCGCGCCGGCGCTGCTGGCGCTGGCGCGCGTGGTCGAGGGCCTGAGCCTGGGCGGCGAATACGGCGCCAGCGCCACCTACCTGACCGAGATCGCGGACCCCGAACACCGCGGCTTCTATTCCAGCTTCCAGTACGTCACGCTGATCGGCGGCCAGCTCTGCGCGATCCTGGTGCTGCTGCTGTTGCAGAACGTGTTCCTCACGCATGAACAGCTGCTGGAATGGGGCTGGCGCATCCCCTTCGTGATCGGCGCCATGCTCGCCATCATCACCGCCGTCATGCGGCGCGACATGCCCGAGACCGACTCGTACAAGGAGGCCAGCAAGGCCCCGAAGCCGCAGACCAGTTCGCTGCGCGGCCTGCTGCAGTACCCGCGCGAGGTGGCGATCGTGGTGGGCCTGACCGCCGGCGGCACCGCGGCCTTCTATACCTTCACCACCTACATGCAGACCTTCGTGCGCCAGACCTCGGGGTTCAGCGACATCGTCACCACCTACATCATCGCCGGCTCGCTGATCTTCGCGCTGTTCCTGCAGCCGCTGTACGGCGCCCTGTCCGACCGCATCGGGCGCAAGCCGCTGCTGATCTTCTTCGGCGTGGCCGGCGCGGCGCTCACCGTGCCCATCCTGATGACGCTGTCGCATACCAGCTCGCCGTTCATCGCCTTCCTGCTGATCTGCGGCGCCTGGATTTTCACGGCGGGCTATACGTCCATCAACGCCGTGGTCAAGGCCGAGCTGTTCCCCACCAACGTGCGCGCCACCGGCGTGGCCGTGCCGTACGCGATAACGGTGTCCATCTTCGGCGGCACGGCGCCGGCCATCGCGCTGTTCTTCAAGCAGCAGGGGCACGAGGAATGGTTCTACTACTACCTGGCGGGCATCATCCTGCTGTCCCTGCTGGTGTATGCGAGCATGCGCGACACCAAGCACGCGTCGGCCATGCACCGGCACGCCTGAGCGCCGGCGCGCCGCCTCAGGTAATGCGCACCACGTAGTCCGGCAGGGGCGGCTCGGGCAGCACGGCCAGCGCCTTCAGCTGCGAAGGCGCACGCTTGCTGGCGGCACGCAGATGGTCCGCCAGCGCCTCGGCCGCCTCATCGAAGCGCGCTTCGCACAGGCAATCGGCGATGCGCGCGTACTCGGCCGCCACCGCCGCATTGACGGGCTGACGGAACATGCGGCAGAAGAGCTGGTTCACGATCAGCGGCAGTTCGCAGCGCGTCAGAATGCGCAGCAGCTTGGTGTTCTGGTGATGCGCCAGGCAGTCCACGTGTATGGCGCGCTCGACCCGCAGCAGGCCTTCCAGGTCCAGCGCCGGCGAGGCCAGTTCGCGCCGCAGCGCCGCCGGCAGCGCCGGGTCCAGCTGCGGCGCGCTCAGGCGCAGCGCCTGCGGCGCCAGCAGCAGCCGCAGTTCGAAATCCTGGAAGATGGCGCGCGCGGTCAGCGGGCCGGCGCGCCACGAGGAATACACGCTTTTTTCGACCAGCCCACGGTCCACCAGCCGGCCCAGCGCCTCGCGCACGGCGGCGCGGTTGGCGCGGAAATGCTCGGTGGCGCGGGCCTCGTCGATGCGGAAATGGCCGAACACCACACAGGTGGAAATGGCCTGCTCCAGCTGGCCGTAGATGCGCTCGCTCTCGGAAGGAATGCGGATGGTGGCGTCGGGGGTGTCCAGCCCCAGCGCGGCCTCGTCGATGGGCAGGCGGCGCGGCGCGGGCTGCTCGCCGGGCGGCGCCACCAGATAGCCGCGGCCCTGGAACTTGCGCAGCAGATTCTCTTCGTGCAGCATTTCGAAGGCCTTGCGCACCGGCACGCGGCTGGTGCCGAACACCTTCGCGACCGGCCCTTCCAGCAGCACCAGCCCGGCCGCCACGCGGCCATCGAGGATGGCCTGGCGCAGGCGGTTGCGGATCACGTCATAGCGCAGCTCGCGCGGCCCCGGCTCGGGCGGCGGCGCGGCCTCGGCGGGCAGGCCGGGATCCTGGACGGGCGACTGGCGCGGTGCTCTTTTCATCGTCGTGGCGCGGCCGGCCAGCTTGCGGGCCGGGATTCAATCTGTACGCATGAAGTCGGCCCATTTGCGGACCAGGTAATTGTGCTCGTCCATGACGGTGTTCCATACCGCCACACGGCTCATGCGCTGCTCATACGAACCGCCGTCGCGGACGCTGCCGCGGCGCACGAGGATATTACCACCCGTGCCCGGCAGGTCCTCGCGGGCCGGCAGCCCGCCGTACCAGTAGTCCCATTCGGCCTGGCTGAGATAGGCGCGGGCGCGTGCGGGATTGGAGATGTAGAAGCCCTGGCGCGCCATCACCGCGCCCGCGCGGCCCGACAGCCACCAGTTCAGGTAGCGGTAGGCGTCCTCCAGCTTGGGCCCTTGCAGCCGGCTGGAAATGCCCAGCCCGCCATACCAGGCGCGGTAGCCCTCGGCCGGACTGGCGATGCGGCAGGCCAGGCCCGCGCTGGCGTAGTCGTCGGCCGATGGCGACCAGTGGCTCTGTATGGCCACGCGCCTGTGCGCCATCAGGCTCGCGGCCTCGGCGCAATCGTCCCAGAAGCCGGCGAACAGGCCGGCCTTCTTCTTGGCGATCAGCAGCTCGATCATGCCGTCGATCTCTTCGATGCTGAGATTGCCGATGTCGCCGAACCGCATTTCGCCGCTGGCCTGCAGCGCCAGCGCCGCGTCGAGCGCGCCGATGGCGGCGTCGGCCTGCAGCGCCACGCGCCCGGTGCAGCGCGGCGACACCAGCCAGGACCAGCTTTCCGGGGCGTCGCCGATCAGCCGGGACAGTTCGGCCGGCAGGTAGGCGAAGCTGTCGGCGTTGTGCGTCAGCGGCAGCATGCTGATCCGGCGGCCGGGCGTGTCGGCCAGGGTACTGTCGGCCTGCACGTACAGGCGCGTCACCGGATTGCAGCCCTGCCCGTAGGGCGCGCCCGGCGTCAGGCGGCCGCTGCGCGGCAGCGCGTTGATCTCGTCCCAGTGCGCGATGCGATCGGTGTCGATGGCCTGCAGCGCGCCGGTCGGCCACAGGTAGTCGATGCTGTGGAACCACTGGTCGTACACGTCGAAGCTGCCGGGCTCGATCACGGCCTGGCGCTGGGCGTCGAAACCATTGAGCACCTGGTATTCGATGGGAATGCCCAGATCCTCCTCGGCGCTGCGGCGCAGCGATTCCAGCAGCGTCACCGACGTGCCCAGCACGCGCAGCGCCCGCCGCTCACGGGCCTTTACCGATATGCCTTGCGTGCTGACCATGGCGCACCTATCGAGAACATGAATGGCTATCCTGCCCGGCCATTGTGTAGAAATGCTCGAACTCGCGCCAGGACTTTGTCACGGCGCCCTCGTCCAGGCCGCGGGTGATGAACACCAGCCGCGAACGGCGGTCGGCGCCCGGCCACGCGTCCAGGTGCCGCGGCGGGTGCATCAGGTGGCCCATGCCGTGCAGGACCACGGCGCGCGCCGCTCCGCCGCCTTCGGGAACCACCTCCAGCAAACCCTTCAGGCGCAGGATGCGGTCGGCGTGGCGATGCATCAGGAGCGTCAGCCACAGGGTCAGCACGGCCCAGCGCAAGGGCCCGTCGAAGCTCAGGCAGAAGGCGCTGGCGCCGTCGGCCGCCGCCTCGCCGCCGCGCGGGCCTCGGCCTGCCGCGCCGACCCGGCGCAGCCATTGCGCGGGGTCCGCCGCCGGGCCGTCGGCGCCGGCGGCCAGCCAGCCGTCGGGCGCATCGTCCGCGGGCGCGCCCAGATCGATGCGCCGCGCCATCGGGTTGAGCTGCGCCAGCTGCGCGTGCAGCGCGGCCACCTCGTCCGCGCCGGCCAGGTCGGTCTTGCTCAGCCACAACGTGTCGGCCGCCGCCACCTGCGCCGTCCATTCGGCGTAGCGCCGGCGCTGGTCCGCCGCGCTGATTGCATCGACCACGGTGGCGACGAACGCGGGATGGAAACGGCGGCTGGCCAGCAGCGTGGCCAGCACCGGCCCGGGCGCGGCCAGGCCGGTGGTTTCGATCACCACGCGCTTGAACGGCGGCAGTTCGCCGCGCAGGCGGCGCTGGTGCAGCCGGACCAGCGCGCTGTCGAGCTCGCCGCGGATGGAACAGCAGATACAGCCGTTCTCCAGCAGCAAGGTGTCGGAATCGACGGCGCCGACCAGCAGGTGGTCCAGGCCCACGGCGCCGAATTCGTTGATCAGCACCGCGGTCTCGCCGCGTTCGCCGCCGCGCAGCCAGCGCTGCAGCAGCGTGGTCTTGCCCGCGCCCAGAAAGCCGGTCAGCACGCCCGCCGGCAGCGTGCCCGCGTCAGCCCGCGCCATGCTCGGCCTCCCGGACGGCTTGCGGCCAGGGCATGTCCAGCGGATCGAGGCGGCGGCCCAGCAGCAGTTCGGCGGCCGCCCACAGCCCGCCCAGGTCGGGCAGCAGCACGCTCGCGCCGGTCGGGCCGGACAGCAGATAGGACTGCCCGTGCAGGTCGCGCAGCTCCAGGCGGAACAGCGCCAGCAGCCGGTTGGCCTGGGCCGCCTGGAGCAGGCGTTCGCGCCGCGACTGCTCGGGCGGGACGTCGGCGCGGCTCCAGTGGGCCGTGCCTTGCAGCAAACCGCAGATGCCGCACATGGTCGCCTCCTTTCAGGGCATGACGTCGCCGGAGTTCGGCCCCAGCACCTGGCCGACGTAGAGATTGCCGCCGGGGTCGGACGCCAGCAGCACCGCGCTGGGCGCGACCTCCTCGGGGCGGCCGAAGCGACCCAGCGGCAGGCCGGCGGCCTTCTGCTTTTTCCAGCTCTCGCTGATGCCGTCGACCAGCGGCGTCTCGATCGGGCCGGGCGCGATGGCGTTGACCAGCACGTTGGCCGGCGCCGCTTCCAGCGCCAGCGACTTGGTGAAGCCGATGACGCCCGCCTTGGCCGCCGCGTAGTGGCTCAGCTCCGCGCCGCCCTTGATGCCCAGCTGCGAAGCGACGTTGACGATGCGCCCCCAACGCTGCGCCGTCATGTGCGGCAGCGCCCGGCGCGAGCACAGGAATACGCTGCGCAGGTCCACGCGCATCATCTCGTCCCACATCGCCGCCGGCATGTCGGCGCACAGCGACTGCGTCAGGATGCCGGCGTTGTTCACCAGCACGTCGATGCCGCCGTAGGCGTGCACGCAGGCATCGATGGCGCGCGCGGCGGCCAGCTCGTCGCTGACGTCGGCGGCCTGCACCACGGCGCGCGCGCCGGCCTCGCGGCAGCGCGCCGCGACCGCCTCGGCCCGCGCGCCGTCCAGGTCGGCCAGCAGCAGCGCGGCGCCCGCCCGCGCATAGGCCAGCGCGATGGCCGCGCCGATGCCGCTGCCCGCGCCCGTCACCACGGCGCGCCGGTTCTCCAGAACGTTCGTATGCATCATGAGTGCCTCTTTCAGGTTTGCAGACCCGGCCAGCGCACCGTCAGCCCGCCGTCGGCGATCACGGACTGCCCGGTGATGTAGGAAGCGTCGTCGCTGGTCAGGAAGCGGATCAGCAGCGCGATCTCGCGGGCGCTGCCCACGCGCCCCAGCGGTATGCCGGCGGCCGCACGCGCCAGGCCTTCCGGCCCCAGGGAATTGACCGGGTCCAGCGACTGCGGCGTCTCGACCAGGCCCGGAATGACCGCATTGCAGCGGATGCCGCGCGGCGCCAGCTCCATGGCCACGGCGCGGCACAGGCCGGGCACGCCGGCCTTGGCCGCCGCGTAATGGACGTGCTGCTGCCAGCCATACACGCCGCCGGCGATGGACGAGACCGCCACCATCGCCCCGCCGTCGCGCATGTGCCGGGCCGCCGCCCGGAACACGCGCATCACCCCGCCCAGGTCCACGTCCATCATCTCGGTCCATTGCGCGTCGCTCATGTCGGCGAGCGCGGCCTGCCTGAGCAGGCCGGCGTTGGCCACCGCGTAATCCAGCCGCCCGTAATGCCCGGCCGCGCGCGCGGCGAACGCCTCGACCTGGCCGGCCTGGGTCACGTCCACCGGCAGCATCAGGCACTGGCCGCCGGCCGCCTCCACCAGGGCCGCCGTCGCCGAGGGATCGTGAACGTCGCCGGGCAGGTAGCCGCCGGCCACCGCCACGCCGGCCTGCGCGTAGGCCAACGCCAGGGCCTGGCCGATGCCGCTGGCCGCGCCGGTGACCAGCGCCGCTTTGTCGTATCCGGACATGGCAACCTCCTATTTGACGGTGCTGGGGTCCACGTGCGGGACCAGCACCATGACGATGCCGGACAGGAAGCACGGGATGGCGCCCCAGTACAGCGCCGCCTCGATCCAGTCCGCGCCGCTGGACAGCGTGTACGTGCTGCCGAAGCCGGCCACGATGGCCCCCACCTGCCCGAGCGCGTTGACGAAGGAGCCGGCCGTCGCCCGGATCTGGTTGGGGAAGCTCTCGCCGATCAGGAACAGCACCGCCGCGTAGGGGCCGATAAGAAAGAACAGGCCCAGCGAGTACAGCGGCACGATGCTCCAGAAATCGCCCTGCGGCGCCTGCAGCATGGCGTAGAACGCCAGCCCGCCCAGAATCCAGCCGATGGCCACGGCGTTGCGCCGCCCGATGCGGTCGCCCAGCCAGCCGTGGAACAGATAGCCCAGGAAGCCCGCCAGGTTGGACACGATCAGCACTTGCAGCGCGTTGGAGAAGTCCACGCCCTTGCCGGGCGTGCCGCCCGAGCCGCCCAGCACCGACGTGCCCAGCACCGCGAACAGCACGATGGCGAACCAGTTCAGGAAAAAGCCCAGCGACAGGGTCAGCGTCGGGCGCAGCGACGCGCCTTTGAAGATCGCCGCCACGCCCTGCTGGTGCCCGCCGCCGGCGTCCAGGCCGTGGGCCGCGGCCAGGGCTTGCGCCTGTTCCCCCTCGCCCCGGGCGCGCAGTTCGGCGATGCGCCGGGCCGTGAGGAACTGCGGGGTCTCGACCAGCCTGCGGCCCAGGATCACGATGACGACCGCGGGAAAAGTCGCGAACACGAAGGACAGGCCCCAGCCGCCGCCCTGTCCGAACCAGCGCTCGCCCAGCGGATACAGCACGGCCACCAGCGCCGCCGTCAGCACCGCGCCTATCGGCCAGCCGCCCTGCACCAGCGAATAGATGAAGCCGCGCCGCTTGCGGGCCGCGGGATCGGCGTGCGCCACCGCGAACAGCTCGGTCAGGTAGGTGGCGTTGATGCTCTGCTCGGCATAGCCCAGCCCCGCCAGCGAACGCACCAGGATCAGCAGCAGAAAGCCCAGCCCCGCCGACAGGCCGATGATCCAGCCCGCCAGCGCCGTCAGGCCCGAGCAGATGGCGGCGCCGGCCACCGCGATGATAATGCCCTTGCGCCGGCCGAGACGGTCGGTGACCGGTCCCAGGCCGAACGCCACCAGCGCCGTGCCCACGGTGACCCAGGTGTTGAGACTGGCCAGGCGCTCGGCGCTCCATTGGAAATACTCGCCCAGCTGCGGCAGCAGCGTGCCGAACAGGATGAAATCATAGACAGCGAAAACCCAGGCGAAAAAGCACACCCAGGTGGCGTAGTTGACTTGCTGCTTGGTGACGGCGGGCGGCGTCCATAGCGCCGAGGCGCTGCGCGCGGAATCGAGGGTATCCATGGGGTCGGCCTGCGGAAAGTAAGGGCCGGGACGGCCCGGGAAGAATCGGTCAGCTGCGCGGCTGGCGGCGCAGGAAGTCGTCGGCGATCTGGTCGCAGGTCGCGAAGCGCACGCCGTCGTGCTTCTGGAAGTGTTCGATCAGCCGTTCCAGCATCAGCAGCACCTGGGGCCGGCCGGACACGTCGGGATGCAGCGTGATCGGAAACACCGCGTAGTCGTGCTCGCGGTAGACCCAGTCGAACTGGTCGCGCCACATCTGCTCGATGTCGCGCGGGTTGACGAAGCCGTGGCTGTTGGGCGCCTTTTTGATGAACATCATCGGCGGCAGGTCGTCCAGGTACCAGTTGGCCGGGATCTCGACCAGCGACGTCTCGCGGCCCCGCTGCAGCGGCTTCATCCAGGTGTCGGGATGGCGGGAATAGTCGATCTTGGTCCAGGTGTCGCCCACGCGCACGTAGTAGGGATGGAAGTCGTTGTGCATCAGGCTGTGGTCGTACTTGATGCCCTTCTTGACCAGCAGCTCGTTGGTGATGGGGCTGAATTCCCACCACGGCGCGACGTAGCCGGTGGGCGCCCTGCCCGCCAATCGGGTGATGACCTCGATGCTTTTGTCCAGCACCGCCTCTTCCTGCTCCGGCGTCATGGCGATGGGATTCTCGTGGCTGTAGCCGTGTATGCCGACCTCGTGCCCGGCGTCGACCACCGCCTTCATCTGGTCGGGGAAGGTTTCGGCCGAATGGCCGGGGATGAACCAGGTCGTGGTCAGCCCGTATTTCTTGAACAGCTTGAGCAGCCGCGGCGAGCCGACCTCGCCCGCGAACATGCCGCGCGAAATGTCGTCCGGGGAATCCTCGCCGCCGTACGAGCCCAGCCAGCCGCTCACCGCGTCCACGTCGACGCCGAACGCCACGAATATCTGCTTTGCCATGCCTGCACCTCCTGCCCTGGGTAGAGAACCTGGACCGCCCGCAGCACGGGCGGCAGCTTGAATATGTACATTTTCATCAAAGTACATATTTGGGCAAATGGTAATGCGTCTGGAAGGCCATGCCATTGGGGTGATCCCTAGCGCGAGGCCGCCGGCGCGAATTTCCGCTTGACAGCCGGACGGCGGCGGCTAGACACTTAACCTCATGGTTAACTTTGACGAAGACACGCTGGACGGCATCTTCGCCGCCTTGGCCGATTCCACCCGGCGCCGCGTGCTGGCCGATCTGCAGCAGGGCGCGGCCTCGGTCAGCGACCTGGCGCGGCCGCACGCCATGTCCCTGCCCGCTTTCCTGAAGCATCTGCGGGTGCTGGAAGACGCCGGCCTGATCGCGCGCGCCAAGGACGGCCGCGTGGTGAACTGCACCCTGTCGCCCGAGCCGATGCGCACGGCAAGCGACTGGCTGGCCCGCTACGAGAAGTTCTGGAGCGGACAGCTCGATTCGCTGGCGCGCTACCTCTATCACGAGGAGGAAATCCACCCATGCAAAACCGAGACACCCCGCAAGCCGACACCCCCATCGAACTCCGGCTCCGGCGGCGCTTCGACGCCCCGGTCGAGCGCGTCTGGCGCGCCTGGACGGACCCGCAAGCGCTGATGCGCTGGTTCGGCCCCGCCGAGACCCGGCGGGTGCTGGTGGCCGAAACCGACGTCCGGGTAGGCGGCGCCTACCTGGTCGGGTTCGCCACCGAAGACGGGCTGGAGCACCACGCCAGCGGCAGCTACCGTGTCGTGGAGCCGCAGCGCCGGCTGGTCTTCACCTGGGCCTGGCGCGACACGCCGGCCGAGGTCTCGCTCATCACGCTGGAATTCACGCCCGCAGGCGGCGGCACCGAACTCGCCTTCCTGCAGACCCCGTTCGTCGACCCGGCCACCCGCGACAGCCACGAGCATGGCTGGTCCGGCGCCATGGACCGGCTGGCGGGCCACCTGGCGGACGCGGCCTGAGCGCCGTCCGCCCCACCCCAGAGGAGCCACAGATGCAAACCGATCATCCTGTCGTATCCCAGGCGCAATGGAACGCCGCGCGCGAAGCGCTGCTGCGCCGCGAGAAAGAACTGACCCGGGCGCAGGACGCGCTGGCGCGCGAGCGCCTGGCCCTGCCCTGGGTCCGCGTAAGCAAGCCGTACCGCTTCGAGGGTCCGGACGGCGTGCTGGACCTGGCCGGGCTGTTCCAGGGCAGAAGCCAGCTCATCGTCTACCACTTCATGTACGCCCCCGAATGGGAGGAAGGCTGCGTGGGCTGTTCGTTCCTGGCCGATCACATGGAAGGCGCGCTGATGCACCTGCGCCAGCACGACGTCACGGTGGCCGCCGTGTCGCGCGCGCCCTACGCCAGCCTGGCCGCGTTCAAGCGGCGCATGGGCTGGCGTTTCGACTGGTATTCGTCGCAGGGCGACGACTTCAATCTCGACCTGGGCGCCTCGCTGCGCCCCCCCGACGGTGCGATCGAGGACCGTCCCGGCGCCAGCGCCTTCTTCCTCGACCCGGACGGCGAGATCTTCCACACCTACTCGGCCTTCGACCGCGGCGTGGAACGGCTGGCGGGCGCCTACAACTACCTGGAGCTGGCGCCGCTGGGACGCAACGAAAACGGGCCGCACTTCAACCTGGGCGACTGGGTGCGCCACCATGACCGCTACGACGACGCCGCGCAGGCCTGCCACGCCTGCGGCTGAAGGCGGCGCGCCGGCCCTGGCATGGCTGGCCTGCACGGCGGCCATGGCCGCCGGCCTGTGGCTGGACACGCTGCGCACGCCGGCCGCCGCGCTGGCCAGCGCCTGCGCGGTCCCCGGCAACCTGGCGGAAATGGCGTGGCGCCACGCCGCGCTGATGCCGGCCAGCACGCTGGCCATGGCGGCCGCGGCGCTGGCGCCCTGGCCGGGCGCGCCGGCGTTCGCGGCGCGGCTGGCCTGCATGCTGCCGATGGTCGTGGGCATGGTGGCCGGCGCGCAGCTGGGCATGGCCCTGGCCTTGCCGCTGGGCGCGGCGCCGTTCGCGGCGATGGCCGTAGGCATGGCGGGCGGCATGGCCGCCGCCCTGCTGGCGGTGGGCGCGCCTTAGCGGCGCGCCCCGGTCAGCGGGCGCGGCGGTGGCGGCGGCGCATCCTCGATGGGCGCGGCCTGCGGCGACTGGATTTCCAGCGCCGACACGGCCTGCGCCACGCAGGGCAGTATCCAGCCCTCTTCCTTTTCGTCGCGCGACAGGCCCGGCCATTCGATGCCGTACGCCACCTCGCCTTCCAGCATCAGGCACATGCACGCGCGGCAGGTGCCGTTGCGGCACGAACTGGGCAGCTTGACGCCCGCCGCCTGCGCCGCCAGCAGCAGCGGCGTGCCGGCGGGCGCATCGAAACGCAGCCCCGCGGGCTGCACCAGAACCGGAAACGAAGCAGGCATGGCGGCCCGGGCTCAGCCGGTGTTGTCCTGCCAGTCCAGCTGCCAGGCGCCGGACAGCACGTTCTGCATCCACAGCACGCAGGTCAGGGTCTTGGCGTCCGTGACCTCGCCCTTGCGGCAGGCTTGCACCAGTTCCTCGGGGCGGGCGCTGACCACGTCCAGGAACTCGTCCTGGTCCAGTTGGCGGTCGCCGGCGCGCAGGCCGCGCGCGAAGAAAATGTGGATGATTTCCGTGGAATACGCGATGGCCAGGTGCAGGGCGCCGGCATGCGCCCACTGGCTGGCCGTGTAACCGGTTTCTTCCAGCAGCTCGCGCTTGCCGCAGACCAGCGGGTCTTCGCCCGGGTCGAGCTTGCCGGCCGGAAACTCGGTCATGACGCGCCCGATGGGATAGCGGTACTGGCGCTCCAGCAGCACGCGGCCGTCGTCGAGCAGCGGAATCACCACCACGGCGCCCGGGTGCACCACGTACTCGCGTATGCCGGTGTTGCCGTTGGGCAGGCTGACGGTGTCGCGGCGGATCTTCAGGAAGCTGCCCTCGTAGGGCGCTTCGCTTGCGACCAGGCTTTCGACGAGATGGGAATCGGGTTTGGTCATGACGGGTTCCTGGGCCGGCTGAGCGTGGGCGGTATCGGAGGAATGCAGCTTACCATCGCCGCCCCGACGCCCCGCTCCGCTCAGCCGAATTTGCGCCGCGCGTCCAGCGCCAGGCCGGCGCCGATACTGCCGAACAGGTCGCCCTCCACGCTGCGCGCCTGCGGCGCCAGCGCCGACACCGCCTCGCGCAGGCGCGGCACGCGGCTGGAGCCGCCGGTGAAGAACACCGTGTCCACGTCCGCCGTCGCCACGCCGGCATCGCGCAGCAGCGCGTCCACGGTGGTCTGGACCTTGCCGATCAGCCGCTCCACGCAGGCGTCGAACGAGGGCCGCGTGACCTCCACGCCCAGTTGCGGCGCGATGCGCGACAGGTCGATGCGCGCGGCCTCGGATTCGGACAGCGCGATCTTGGCCTCTTCCACCTGCACCGCCACCCAGTGGCCGGCGCGCTGCTTCACCAGCTCCAGCAGCAGGTCGATTTTTGCGCGGTCGCCGGCCTCGGCGCGGATGAACGCGAAGTGCTCGGCGGCCTTGCGCGTGTAGGCCTGGTTGATGGTGTGCCAGCACGCCAGGTTGCCGTATTGCGTGGACGGCACGTCCTTGCCGCTGCGCAGCTGGCTGCCCAGCCCCAGCAGCGGCATCACGTGCGCCAGGCTGAGCTGCTTGTCGAAATCGACGCCGCCGATGTGCACGCCGCCATAGGCCAGGATGTCCTCGCGCCGGTCGGCCTTGGCCGCGCGGCCCGGCCCCAGCCGGATCAACGAAAAATCCGAGGTGCCGCCGCCGATGTCGATCACCAGCACCAGCTCTTCGCGCGCGATCTGCGATTCATAGTCGAAGGCCGCGGCCAGCGGCTCGAACTGGAACTCGATCTCGGTAAAGCCCACGCTGCGCGCGATCTCGCCCAGCGTGTCCTCCGCCGTCTGGTCGGCGGCGCGGTTGTCGTCCACGAAGTACACCGGCCGGCCCAGCACCGCACGGGTGAAATCGCGCCCGGCCGCCGCTTCGGCGCGGCGCTTCAACTCGACGATGAAGCGCGTCAACAGCACGCGAAACGGAATCGAGCGGCCCTGGACCTCGGTGGAGCCCTCCATGAGCGAACTGCCCAGCAGGCTTTTCATGGAGCGCATCAGGCGTCCGTCGTAGCCCGCCAGGTAATCGGAGATGGCTGCGCGGCCATAGCTGACCTCGGCGTCCTCGTCGTGGAAGAAAATGGCCGAAGGCAAGGTGGTCTTGCCATCCTCGAGCGCGAGGAGTGCGGGCTGGCCGGCGCGGCTCCAGCCGACGGTGGAATTGGACGTGCCGAAGTCGACGCCGCATGCGGTGGAAATCATGGAAACTCGGGACCGAAAGCAAAACGGCGGGCTAGTGTACCCGCTGCACACTAGCCCGCCGGGCGCGCCAGCGCCCTGGCGGTGAAGACCAGGGTCGCGGCCGCCAGCGCCAGGCCGGCGGCGAAACCCGCGCCATAACCCGCATACGCGGCCAGTCCGGTCATCAGCGACGAAGTCAGGATCTCGCCCAGGTCGCGCGCGCTCTGCACCGCCGTCATGTCGGTGCCGGCCTGCGCGCCGGCGCGCGCGAAGCGCATGGCCAGCGTCATCAGCGCGACCGACGCGGCTCCCGCGCCGAACGAGCCCAGCGCCTGCGAGGCATAGGCCAGGCCCGGATGCGGCGCGGCCCAGCCCTGGGCCTGCGCCAGCCAGCCCACCGCCGCCGCGCCGCAGGCGGCCAGGCCCAGCCCCAGCGCCGCGCGCCCGCCCAGACGGCCGATCAGCCAGGCGCCCCCGCCGCAGCCCAGCAGCACGGTCACCACGCCGCCCGCCATGCCGAGGCGGCCGATCTCCTCCACGCGCCAGCCCGCGTCCACCAGGAACAGCTTGGACAGGCCGTAGCCGGCCGCGGCCGTCATCGCCGACAGGAACGCCGCAGCAGCCAGCGCCCAGGCCCCCGGCCGGCGCACGAAACCGGCAAGCGCGGCCCGCGGCCGCAGCGGCGCGCAATCCGCCTCGCCCTCGCGCCAGGTCGCGGCCAGGATCAGGCTGAACGCCGCCGCGCCCGCCAGCACGGCCAGCGCGCCGGCCTGGCCGATGTGGCCGGCCAGGATCAGGCAACCCGGCCCGCCGAAGAAAAAGCCCATCATCGTGCCGCCCACCTGCGCGGCGTTGGCGCGCGCCAGGGCCTGGCCCTCGAAGCGTTCCGCCGTCAGGCCGTCGGTGGCGATGTCCTGCGTGGCGCTGGCCAGCGAGGCCGCCGCCATCAGCCCCACCACCCACGCGGCGCTGGCCGACGACACGCCCAGCAGCGCCACGCCCGCCAGGCAGGCCAGCACCACCGCCTGCATCGGCACGATCCAGCTGCGCCGCCGCCCCAGCGCGACGCTCCAGCGGTTGTCCACCGCCGGCGCCCACAGGAATTTCAGCACCCACGGCAGGCCCACCAGCGGCAGCCACGCCAGCGCGCCCAGGTCCGCGCCGTCGCGGCGCAGCAGCGTGGGCAAGGCCTCCATCGCCACGCCCAGCGGAATGCCCTGCGAAAAATACAGGGCGGCCACCATCACGAACAGGCGTGCGTTGTTCTCGCGTCTCATCTTCAGATCTTTCCTTGCGCCAGGTCCGCCGCGCGGCGGTGTTCGCTGCCCCGGCCGGGCGTGACGAACAGGATTTTTCCCGGACAGGCGATGTGCAGCCGGTGCCATACGCCGCGCGGCACCACCGTGCAGCGCCGGGTGTCGAGCAGCACGTCGGTTTCGGCGCCGTCTTCCGCGGCCAGCGTCAACACCACGCGGCCTTCCAGCACGCACAGCATTTCATCGCCGCCGGGATGGCGTTCCCACACGTCGCCGTGCACGTCGGCGTCGTCGGCCACGGCCTTGACGCCGACCAGCCAGTCTTCGCCGTCCGCCAGCCGGCGGCGCGCGCCGATCTCGCGCAGCGCGCCGTCGCCGCCCAGCGCCATGAAGTGATCGAGCCAGTCGAAGACCGGCGGTGCGAAATCGGTTTCTGTCTTCATCGTGATGTCTCTCTGCAAAGCGGGCGGGATGGGAATCAATACTGGGCGCGCAGCGTCAGCATGACGTTGCGCGGTTCGCCATAGCGGTTGTTCCAGGCCGTGCCCGACAGGCTCTGGTAGTAGCGGCGGTCGAACAGGTTGTTGACGTTCAGCGCGGCGGTCAGGTGCTTGTCCAGCCGGTACGCCATGCGCAGGTCTACCAGCGTGTAGCCGCCCTGGCGCAGCGTGACCGGGCCGGACACCGTCGAAAAGCCCGACTGCATCTGCACGCCGCCGCCCACGCTCAGCCGGCGTTCCATGACCGGCAGCGCATAGTTGGTCCACAGCCGGAAAATGTGCTTGGGCGTGAAGCTGGCGTACGGCTGTCCGTTGGAGACGGAGTCGGAGACGTACTTGCTGGTGTTGAAGGTGTAGCCCGCGGCCACCGTCCAGTGCGGCGCGACCTGGCCGCTGGCCTCGGCCTCGAAGCCGCGGCTGCGGACCTCCCCGCCCGAGATGTAATAGCAGTTGTTGCCCACGCAGGGCCAGTCGGGGTCCTGCTGCGCGCGGTTCTTCTGCCGGATCTGGAACACGGCCAGCGACACGTTCAGGGCGCCGTCGGCCAGCGCGCCCTTCACGCCGGCTTCGTAGTTGGTGCCGGTGACCGGGTCCAGCGGCTTGCCGTCGCGCGTCAGCTGGCTTTGCGGCTGGAACACCTGCGCATAGCTGCCGTAGAGCGACCATTGCGAGTCCAGGTCGACGATCAGCCCGCCATAGGGCGTGAACTCGGGATCGATCCGCTGGCGCGCGGACGGCGCGCTCTGGTTCCACCAGCTCATGCGCCCGCCCAGCACCAGGGTCAGCGGATCGGCCAGCGAAAACCGGCCCATCGCATAAATGCCCTGCTGCTTCAGGCGCGTTTCGCCGGGCGAGGCGTACGGCCCCACGCCGGGTTCGGGCACGCCGCGCGGGTCCCAGTCGAACACGTCGACCGGCACGTCCAGCGCCGGGATCAGCATGCCCGTGTACTGCTCGGACGTGGTGCGCTGCGCATTGCCGCCCAGCAGCAGTTCGTGGCGCCGCCCGAACCACTGCACCGGCCCGCTCACGTAGGCGTCGATGCTGGCCTGCGTGTTGTCGAATTTGTAGGCGCCGCCCATCAGCCGTGAACCCAGGCCGGTTTCGCGGTCGATCGCGCCATAGGCGCCGGCGTACTTCAGATTGCTGTCGGCCGTCAGGTAGTTGGCGCTGATCTTGGCCGTCCAGCCCTGGCCGAAACCATGCTCCAGGTCGGCGAACACCCGGGTCGTATTCCAGTTGAAGCGGTCCCATGCCGCATCCAGATAGGTCGAACGCGGCAGCCCGATATCGCCGCCGTCCTTGTAGCGCGGCACGCCCGCCATATTGGTGGTGGACCGGATGCGCTGGTGCTGCAGGCCCGCCGACAGCACCGTGCGCGGCCCCAGGTCCACCTCGCCTATGCCGTAGAACAGCGCAGACTGCTGATCGGCGACGTCGTAGAAATAGCCGCGGTCCTCGTACGCGCCCACGATGCGCCCGCGCACGCTGCCGCTGTCGTTCAAGGGGCCGCCCAGGTCGGCTTCGGCGCGGTAGCGGTCCCAGCTGCCCGCGCTGGCCGTGCCGCTGAATTCGAACGCCCGCTGCGGCCGCTTGCGCACCAGGTTCACGGTGGCCGCCGGATTGCCGGCCCCATGCAGCAGGCCGTTGGCTCCGCGCAGGATCTCGACGCGCTCGTACACCGCCATGTCCTGCGGCGCGGCCGCCATATTGCCCATCAGCACCGGCACGCCGTCCTGCTCGAAAGAATCGACCTTGAAGCCGCGCGAGTAATACGCCGTGGTCAGCAGCTGATAAGGCTGCACCGTGATGCCGGTGGCGTGCTGCATGACCTCGTCCAGGCTTTGCAGGTTCTGCTCCTGCATGCGCTCCAGCCCGATCACCGTGACCGATTGCGGGATCTCGCGCAGCGCCAGCGGCAGCTTGCCCAGCCTCGCCGCGTCCGGCGCGACGCCTTCGCCGCTGACCGTCACCGCCGGCAGCGCCTGCGCATCCTGCGCCTGCGCCGGCCCGGCCGCCACCGCCAGCCACAATGGCCACTGCCACACCCGCGCCGTCCTGCCGCCCGCCCCCGCCTTCGATGCCTTGCGCACTGCCGTTCCTTTTGAGTTGCTATTGAGAACCATTCGCAACGAATTCTAGGGAGAACGGCGAGCGCCCGCTGGCGATCGCGGAAGTCTTGCTGGCGATTGCGGAAGTTTCAGCCGCGCGCCGCCACGCTGCTGGGCAGCACGCCGTAGCGGCGCAGGAAGGCCTTGGTGAAATGCGAGTCGGTATAGCCGCAGGCATAGGCGGCCTCCGACACCGAGAGCGCGCCGGCCGCCAGCAGCGCATGCGCCTGCTGCATGCGGCATTCGCGCACATAGGCGTAGACGCTCATGCCGAACAGCTTGCGAAAACCCGTGGTGAGCTTGTTGACGTTGATGCCGGCCTGGCGCGCCAGTTCCGGCAGCGAAGGCGGGTCCTGCAGGTTCGCCGCCGCCAGGTCGCGCGCATGATGCAGGCGCTCGACGTCGCCGCGCGCCAGGCCGTGGCCCGGCGTCTCGTGCAACGCGCCGAACGCCAGCGCCGCCAGCTCCAGCGCCTTGCCCGACAGGTACATGCGCTTAAGGGCCCCCTGCACCGGGCAGGCCAGCATCTGGTTGCCCAGCGCCTGGACCGCCGGCGCCACGCGCAGGTTGGCGTCGGCATAAGGCTGGCCGCCGGGCGCGCGCAGCCGCGCCGCCAGTTCGGCGGGCTCCATCGAAAACGCTTCCTGCAACTGCGAAAGGCCCGTGCGCAAGGACACGAAACGCAGCGCCTTGTGCGCGCCGAATTCGTGCTCCATCCCCATCTCGTCCTGGCACAGGCTCAGGTGCAGCAGCGGCCCGCTCACGCGCGTGGCCGGCGCGCCGCGCACGCTATAGCGCAGCTCGCCGTCGAGCACCAGCACCAGCTTCAGCCCCGGCTCCAGGCGTTCATGCACGCGCGCCTCGCGGCCGAAACGCAGCGTGCCGCCGGCCAGCGACATCGCCGGCATGGCGGCCGTAACGGTCCAATCGGGTTCGGGATGGATAAGGGTCACGGTAAAGGCCCCGCGCCGGGGCCGTCTCAGTTGATGAGATTGAATATTATTACCATCAACCCATATCGGAAAGCCGGACCGCCCTCGGCGGCCCGGCGGGCCTTGCGCTACTGCTGCTGGCGGCGCTGCTCCAGCTCTTTCAGGCATTGCGCCACGCCGGCCTGCATCTGCGAGTTCGACACCGCGGCGCGGTCCGACACCTCGCGGCAGCGCTCGTACTCGGCGCGGCTTGCCGGCGTATCGCTGACCGCCGCCGGCGTCGAGCCGGCTCCGGGCGTGACCGTCACCCGCAGCGTCGAAGGCGGCGAGAGGCTGCCGTCCTTGGAGCGCACGCTGGGGTACTGGTACTCCTGCGTGACCGGCGCGGCGTTCTGCGCCTGCGCCACGCCGGCCGCGCACAGGGCGGCGAGCAGGAACGCGGAAATTCGGAGTTTTTTCATGGCTACCTCTCTACGATGAACTGGCGCGCGGCGCACGGGCATTGCGATCCGCCGCGCCGCACTATCGTATCCTCGCGCGGCGCGCCGGGACGCTACACCGGACGCCGGAGTTGTTTCTTGTCGTTTCGCGCCGGACGGCTCAGGACCTGCCCGCCGGCTTGCCCGCAGACTGGCGCAGCGGCGCCAGCAGCGACGACAGGCCGTTGTGGTCCAGTTCATGCATCAAGGCCAGCAACCGGCCCAGCTCGCCGGGCGGAAAGCCCTTGCGCGCGAACCACGCCAGGTACGGCCCCGGCAGGTCGGCGATCAGCCGGCCCTGGTACTTGCCGAAAGGCATGGTCCGGGTGACCAGCAGGGAGAGGAGTTCGGGGTCCATGGGCAGTCAGCGTGCGGATGCGGTGTCGAAAATAAACATCATGGTTTCGTCGAAGCCAGCTCCTGCGGATCGTCAACGAGGTTCGGCATCATCCCTGGGAGCGCTCGGCGGCGGCGCCAGGGCCGCGACATGGCGCAGCTTATCAGGGTTGCGCACGATGTAGATGGCCGTGATCCTGCCGTCGCGCACCTCCAGCGTGGTGGAGCGCGGCAGGCCGTCGATTTCGGTCGCCAGCACGCCCGGCATGCCGTTCAACCGGGTCACCACCGCGTCCAGGAATTGGCCGCCGCGCTTGGACGACAGGCCGGCGAAGAAACGCGCGATCCGGTCGCTGCCCAGGATGGGCTTGAACACGGCCAGCTTCTTGCCGCCGCCGTCGGCGTGCAGCACCGCGTCCTGCGCCAGCAGCCCGCGCAGCGCGTCCACGTCGCCGGCGCGGCAGGCCTGCCAGAACGCGGCGGCGATGCGCTCGCCGTCCTGTTCGGTCACTGCGTACCGCGGCCGCGCCTCGCGCACGCGGCTGCGCGCACGCGCGGCCAGCTGCCGGCACGCGGCCTCATTGCGGTCCAGCGTGAGCGCGATCTCGGAAAACGGCATGTCGAACACGTCATGCAGCAGGAACGCGGCGCGCTCCGGCGCGGACAGGCGTTCCAGCGCCAGCATCAGCGCCACGGACAGGTCGTGCGCGATCTCGCCCGCCCCCGGCGCCTGGTAGCTGGCGGCATCGGGCAAGGGTTCCGGCAGCCAGGGGCCCACGTATTCCTCGCGCCGCGCGCGCGCCGACTTCAGGTGGTCCAGGCACAGCCGCGTGACGGTGCGCGACAGAAAGGCGCGCGGCGTCGCGACCTGGCTGCGGTCGACGTCGCGCCAGCGCAGCCAGGCGTCCTGCACCATGTCCTCGGCCTCCGCCCACGAGCCCAGCATCCGGTAGGCCAGGCCCTGCAGATAGCGGCGATGGGGCTCGAAGTCGGCGACGGCATCGGCCGCGGCGGAAGTGTCCATGGCGCCCGGACCTCAGCCCTTGGGATGCTGCGAGCGGAATCCGACGGCGATGCGGTTCCAGCTGTTGATCATATTGATGGCCACAGTCAGGTTCACCTGTTCTTCCGCGCTGAAATGCCGGGCCATGGCTTCGTAGTCGGCATCCGGCGCATGGGTTTCGGACAGCCTGGTCAAGGCTTCGGTCCAGGCCAGCGCGGCGCGTTCGCGTTCGCTGTAGAGCGACGATTCGCGCCAGGCGTCCAGCAGGTACAGGCGCATTTCGGTTTCGCCCTGCCTGCGCGCGTCGCTGGCGTGCATGTGCAGGCAATAGGCGCAGCCGTTGATCTGGGAGGCGCGCATCTTCACCAGCTCCAGCAGGCTGTGTTCCAGGCCGCAGCCCTCGACGAAATCGTTCAGGGCGACCATGGCCTTCATGGCCTGGGGTGCGGCGGTATAAGCATTGAGTCGGGCGGTGGCCATGGATAGCTCTCCGGCAGGTTCGCGCCGCGGGATGCGGCGCCGTCATCCACAAGACGAGGCAGCTCGGGGCGACGTGACATCGCCGACGGAAAAAATTGTAAGACCGGCGGACTCAGGCCGCGTGGACGATGCGGGGCTCGCAACGCACCGGGAACTTCACCGAATTGGCGATGAAGCAGAAATGGTGTGCGCGATCGTGCAGTTCCGCGGCCAGCGCCGCGTCGTCGCCGGCGCGGATGGTCACCTCGGGACGCAGCGTGACGCTGGCGAACGCCCCGCCGCGCTCGCGGTCCTCCACCATCACGCCCTCGGCCTCGTCGCGGTAGGCCAGCACGGTCACGCCTTCGACGGCGCAGAAATGCAGATACCAGAGCTTGTGACAGGCCGACAGCGAGGCCACCAGCATGTCCTCGGGATTCCAGCGCGCCGGATCGCCGCGGAACGCCGGATCGGACGAGCCCGGCACGTCGGGCTTGCCTTCGGCCCGGATCAGGTGATCGCGGGAATACGCGGTGTAGCTGGACGTGCCGGCGCCGGTATTGCCGGTCCAGTCCACGGTGACGCGGTAGCGGTGTTCGCCATTCATAGGGGCCGTCCTGTCGGCTGATTCGCGGGTCCGCCGCCGGGCGCGCCGGCGGCAAGGACATCAAGCGTAGCGCATGGGCGCGCGCCCACGCGTCCTTACATCCGGTTTCAGCACCGGCAGGTTACTGTCCTTATCGTGAACGCCTTTTCCACACAGGAGCTCGCCATGATGAAACTCACCCTGACCTGCGCCCTGACGCTTGCCCTGTTGGCCGGTTGCGCGCCTTCCCAGACCCAGTCCGGGCGCGGCGCGCCCCCAGACGGCCATACGGCCCGCAACTCCCTGGACTGGGCCGGCAGTTACGAAGGCACGCTGCCTTGCGCCGACTGCCCCGGCATCCGCACCCGGCTGATCCTGAGCCAGGACAACCGCTACGAAAGACAGACCCAGTACCTGGACCGCCAGCCGCAGCCCGAGGTCGTGACCGGCAGTTTCAGCTGGGAGTCCGACGGCAGCACCATCCGGCTCGACGCCGCCGGCGACAGCCAGCGCTACTTCGTGGGCGAAAACCAGGTGACCATGCTGTACCGCGACGGTACGCGCCCCACCGGCCCGCTGGCCCCGCACTACGTCCTGCGCCGCGCGCAATAAGCCCTCGCGCCGCATGCGCGCTTGCGGCTATGCTTGCCGCAACCCCGCGCCCGCGGCGCGCCCTCCTCTTCGCCCAAGGAAATCATGAAGACCGATCACGAGCTGCTCTCCGCCTTCGCGCCGACCGGCGTGCTGCGCGCCTCCATCAACCTGGGCAACCCCATCCTGGCCCACGCCGATCCGGCCACCGGCGAGCCCGGCGGCGTCTCGGTGGACCTGGCGACCGAGCTGGCCCGGCGCCTGCAGGTCGGGCTGGAGCTGGTGGTGTTCAAGTCCGCCGGCGAATCCGTCAACGCGGTGGCGGCCGACCAGGCGGACGTGGGCTTTTTCGCCATCGACCCGCTGCGCGGCGAGCAGATCGCCTTCACCGCCCCGTACGTGGTCATCGAGGGCGCCTACCTGGTGCGGCAGGACTCCCCCATCGCCGCCATGGACCAGGTCGACCGCAAGGGCCAGCGCGTCGTGGTCGGCAAGGGCAGCGCCTATGACCTCTACCTGACGCGCGAACTCAAGCAGGCGGAGATCTTCCGCGCGCCGACCTCGCCCGCCGTGGTCGACACCTTCCTGAGCGAGAACATGGAAGTCGCCGCCGGCGTCAGGCAACAGCTCCAGGCCGACGCCCAGCGCCTGGGCGGGCTGCGCCTGCTCGACGGCCATTTCATGCTGATCCGCCAGGCCATGGGCGTGCCCAAGCGCCGCGGCGAGCGGGCCAGCGCCTACCTGGGCGCCTTCGTCGAAGCGATGAAGAAATCGGGATTCGTGGCCGAGGCGCTGGCGCGCCACGGCATCCAGGGCGCGGCCGTGGCGCCGCTGGAAGCGGCTTCGGACGCGTAAAAAAAAGCGCGCCGGCAATCGCCGGCGCGCTCTGTGCCCTTCAGTGGCTGATCATCCAGGGCCTGGCGCCCGCGAAGGACTTGGCCCCGTCCGGCGTGGTGCGCGTTTTGCCTGCCTTGCCGCCGCCGCAGCATCCGCAGTTCATGCCGTGGCCGGACCGCGAGCTGCGCGGTTCGTGCGCGCTGCGCTCATTGGCCGCGCGCGCCCGGTTCACCGCCGAGGACAGCGCGGAAATCGCAGACGCCCCGCCCACGATGCGGCCTGAAGGCGTTCCGCATTGCGGGCACGCGGCAGGTTCCCGCCACCGCGCCAGGGGCACGAGCGCGGCGAATTCGCCACAGCGGCCGCAGGCATAGTCGTACATGGGCATGTCGGTCTCCTAGCGGTCGCGCGAAAGCGGCATGTCCACGCCGCCCTGGATATGCTTGACGGGCCCGCTGGCCGAGGGCTGGATGTCGAAATCGAAGATTTCCGTCGGCAGCCAAAGCGTGGCGCAGGAGTTGGGAATGTCGACCACCCCGCTGATATGCCCCTGCACCGGCGCGCAGCCCAGCAGCGAATAGGCCTGGGCGCCGGAATAACCGAACTTCTTCAGGTACTCGATGGCGTTCAGGCAGGCCTGGCGGTAGGCCACGTTCACGTCCAGGTAATGCTGCTTGCCGGACTCGTCCACCGAAATGCCCTCGAAAATCAGGAAGTCCTTGTAGGCCGGCGCGATCGGGCTGGGCTTGAAGATCGGGTTCCTGATCGCGTACTTGTCCATGCCGCCCTTGATCAGCGACACGCGCATATGCACCCAGCCGGCCATCTCGATGGCGCCGCAGAACGTGATCTCGCCGTCGCCCTGCGAGAAATGCAGGTCGCCGACCGACAGCCCGCCGCCCTTGACGTAGACCGGGAAGAACACGCGGGCCCCGCGCGACAGGTCCTTGATGTCGCAGTTGCCGCCGTGCTCGCGCGGCGGCACGGTGCGCGCGCCCTCGGCCGCGGCGCGGTCGCGGTCCGCCCCTTGCAGCGCGCCCATGTGCGCCGTCTTGGGCGCGGGCGGATTGGCCAGCGGCGGCACCCGCTTGGGATTGGTGTCGATCAGCGCCTGCTCGCGCCGGTTCCAGGTATCCAGCAGCTTCTTGTCCGGCAGGCAGCCGATCAGTCCGGGATGGATCAGGCCCGCGAAACTCACGCCGGGGATATGCCGCGACGACGTGAACATGCCGTGGAAATCCCAGATGGACTTCTGCGCGTGCGGGAAATGCTCGGTCAGAAAGCCGCCGCCGTTGTTGCGGCTGAAGAAACCGTTGAACCCCCACATGCTCTCGGGCTTGGCGCCGATGTCCAGCAGGTCCACCACCAGCAGGTCCCCGGGCTCGGCGCCTTCCACCCCGACCGGGCCGGACAGGAAATGCACCGTGGTCAGGTCCACGTCGCGGACGTCGTCGGCGCTGTCGTCGTTCTTGATCGCGCCGCCGGTCCAGTCATAGGTTTCCAGTATGAAATCATCCCCGGGCCTGACCCACACCGCCATCGGAATATCCGGATGCCAGCGATTATGGATCTGCGCGTTTTCGTAGGGGGATTGAGCCAGGTCGACTCTGATGAGGGTATCGGTCATTCTCTTTCATCTCCAGCGTAATGTGTTGATAAAACAGAACTTTCTATAACCAGCCGTCCGGTGACCGCGCGCGGGTCGGCAATCACGGGCCGCTGATATGACGACGAAGGTAGGCGAGTTTCGGACGTGCGTAAACTGGTTTTCCAGCCAGTACATGGACGGCGCGCAACAGTTATGATGCAACCCGTTTCCCTCCCCCCACCAAGGTTTCACGCATGGCCGCACTGCCCCGCCGACTTTTCGCCTTCCTGTTGATCTGCGCCGCCAGCGCCGGCGCGCACGCGGCCGGGGATTGCGTTGCCGAAGTCGAAGCCGAGAGCGCCCGCATCGCGCGCGCCCAGGACGTGCAGCGCACGCACGAGGCGGCCAACGACCTGCAGCTCGACCACAAGCTGTGCCAGGGCCGGCTGGATTTGCTGGACGCCCGCTTCGCGCTGGCCGACCAGTTCGAGGCCTGTCGGCGCGACGGCGTGGCGTTTCCGCAGAAGCTGGCCCGCGACATGGGCGAGGCCGCCGACGAGCTGCCGGACCTGAAGGCGAAGTGGATCAGGACCTGCGGTCCCTACATGAAGCCCTGAGTCGCGGCCCTGAACGGCTCGCGCCGCTCACGCGGCCTGCTGTTCGGCGCTTTGCGGGTAGAAGATGGCTCGGCTGGGATCGAAGCCGTAGCGGTGCTCGAACTCGGTGGCGTCGGCGGCCAGCGCCAGCACCGAGTCCAGGATGAAATCGGCCTTTTCGTCGGACAGCAGCACGCTGAAGTTCAGCCTGACGAAGCCGGGCTTTTCGATTTCCCGGCCGTCGAGGATGGCCTGGCGCATCTGGGCGGATTCGTCCTCGCCGATCTGCAGCAGCCGGTGCACGTAAGGGCCGGCGCAGGCGCAGCCGCCGCGGGCCTGGATGCCGTAGCGGTCGCTCAGCATGCGGGTCACGAGCTGCTGGTGGACGAAGCCGCCGCGGCCGTTGCGCACGCGGAAGGAAAAGATCGGCAGGCGCTGCGCGGTGAGCGAGCCCAGCAGTTCGAGCCGCGGCGCGTCGCCCCAGCGGGCCAGCGCGCGCCGCACGTAGTGGGCGTTGCGCTCGCGCATGAAATCAGCGCCCAGCGCCTCCTTGACCAGCAGCGCCAGCGCCGCGCGGATGTCGCCGACGACGTTGGGCGTGCCGGCCTCTTCGCGCGATTCCAGGCTGCCGCTGTAGTCGTGGCCGGCCGGCGATACGAACTTGACGGTGCCGCCGCCGGGCCAGGTGGGTTTGGTGTCGAGCACCGCGTCGCGGCGCACGACCAGCACGCCCGAGGCGCCCGGGCCGCCGATGAATTTGTGCGGCGAGAACACGATGGCGTCGATGCAGGCGTCGGCCGCGGGCGACATGCGCACCGGCAGATAAGGCGCGCCGCCGGCATAGTCCCACAGCATCCTCGCGCCGGCGCGCTTGACGCGCCGCGTGATGCCTTCCACGTCGGCGACGATGCCCGTCACGTTGGAGGCCGCAGACAGCGCGCAGATCACCAGCGCGTCATCCGCGCCGGCCAGCGCCGCGTCCAGCTGGACCAGGTCGGGGCCGCCCGCGGCGTCCTCGGCCAGCTCGACCAGCTCGGCGCCGCACTCGCGCCAGGGCAGGATGTTGGAATGGTGTTCGTAGGGGCCGATGATGACCCGGACCTTGCGGCCGGCCGCCAGCGCCGCCGGCACGCCGAACAGATGCACCAGCCGGTTGATGCCGGCCGTTGCGCCCGAGCCCGCGAAGATCACCGCGTGTTCGTCGCCCGCGCCGCAGCAGCGGGCGACCGCCGCGCGCGCCTCGCGGCGCAGGCGGGTGATGTAGCCGCCGCAATAAGAGGCTTCGGTGTGCGAGTTGGCGTAATACGGCAGCACCTGTTCCAGCACGAAGCGCTCGACCTGCATCAGCGCCCGGCCCGAGGCGACGTAATCCGCGTAGACCATGGGCTTGGCGCCGTAAGGGCCGTCGACGACCGCGTCCTTGCCGATCAGCCCGTCGGCCAGCGCCGCAACCACGTCGTCCGCGCGGAGACTGGCTTCGAACTGCTGCAAAGGCCGCTGCGCGGCGGAACTGGCTTGGGCGGGGGCGTTCATGGCGATGAGAATTCCGGTACGTTTCGAAATATCATACGATGGATGCAACGGTGAAACATCACCTATTTTTTGCCAAAAATCACCTAAAACGGGTCATTTGATCTAAATAATGGAAAAAATAGACAAACTTGATATCGGCATAATTTCGTGCCTGCTGAAAGACGGTTCGCTGTCGCAGCGCGAGCTTGCCGACCGGGTCGGCCTGTCGCAGAACGCGTGCTGGCGCAGGCTGCAGCGGCTGAACGCCTGCGGCATCATTCGCGGCACGCGGGCCGAGGTGAACCTGGTCGAACTCGGCCTGGACCTGACGGTGTTCGTGATGATCCGCACCAGCCATCACGCCAAGGATTGGGCCGACGGTTTCCGCCGCCACGTTGAACGCCTGCCCGAGGTCACCGAGTTCTACCGCATCGGCGGCGATTGGGACTATCTGATCAAGGTGGCCTGCCGCGGCATGGCCGGCTATGACCGCTTCTACCAGAAACTGATCACGGACTTCGAACTGTCCACCGTGACCGGTTTCTTCAGCATGGAAGCCATCATCGAGAACCGCCCGCCCGACCTGCGCCAACTGGAGGGCTGAAGCCGCGGCCTATGCCGGGACCAGCGGCCAGCGCTTGGTCAGGAACAGGAACACGTGACGGAACGGATCGTCCACGCGGTGCAGCGCGCCGCTGACTTCGGCGATGGGCGGGCGGAACGCGTCGAACAGGCGCAGCGCCGTGGGCAGCACCAGGTACGGCACGCGTTCGGTCAGGTCGTTGTAGCCCAGCACCAGCAGGCCGCCGGGCTTGAGCACCGCCTCGCAGTTTTCCAGCAGCTGTTCGAAATCCCGGATTTCATCTATGCCGAAACCCAGCAGCCCGTTGGCCACCACCACGTCGAACACGTTGCCGCCGTAATGCCCCGCCATGCGCGTGGCGCTGCCCGTCCAATGCCGGCCCGGCCGGCCGTACACCGCCTGGCGCGCCTCGATGTCGAGCGTGTAGAACTCGGTGTCCAGCAGCCGGCGGTAATGCCAGTTGTGCTTGTCCAGACCCACGAACAGCGTCTTCAGCGGACCGCCGGCGTCCACGGCCATCGTGTTGATGTAGCCGAACACCGCCTGTTCCAGGAAGCGCCGGTTTTCGGCCTGCAGCCTGAAATCGATGTTCAGCCGTTCGGCCGCGCGCGGAGACAGCTTGAACACCGCCCTCTTCAGCAAATAGCGCAGTTTGCGCATTCCGATTTCCTTTCCATGCCATTTCCAGGATAGAAAAGTTAGCGACGCGCACGGGCAGGGAATATGGGACCGGGCTGATTATTAAACCGGCCCGAATATATTCGCAGCCTTCCCCATCGCCGCACCGGCCGCGCCCGGAATCGTTTAAGACGGATTACGACTTTTGCCGGCTGTCGGAAGCCCGGAATAATCTCGGCAAAATGCAGCGCCCGATAAGCGCGAAGGAGGTGCGCCTTGGATAGCCATGCCGCAGCTTGCGCCGCGCTGCTGTCGGTGCGCGGCCTGTCGGTCGATTTCAATACCGCGGACGGCGTCGTGCATGCCGTCGAGAACCTGGACTTCGAACTGCATGGCGGCCGCACGCTGGCCATCGTGGGCGAGTCGGGCTCGGGCAAGTCGGTCACCTCGCTGGCCATCATGCGCCTCGTAGGCTACGCCGGCGGGCGCATCGCCGCCGGCCGCATCCTGTTCCGCGACGGCGCGGGCCACGAACTCGACCTCGCCGCCGCCAGCGACGAGACCATGCGCGCCATCCGCGGCAACGACATCGCCATGATCTTCCAGGAGCCGATGACCTCCTTGAATCCGGTCTTCACCATCGGCGACCAGATCGCCGAGGCCATCGTGCTGCACCAGCGGCTGCCGCGCGCGGCGGCGCGCCAGGCCGCCCGCGGCCTGCTGGAAAAAGTGCGCCTGCCCGATCCGGCGCAGATGCTGGACCGCTATCCCCACCAGCTTTCCGGCGGCATGCGCCAGCGCGCCATGATCGCGATGGCGCTGTCGTGCCAGCCGCGGCTGCTGATCGCCGACGAACCGACCACGGCGCTGGACGTCACCATCCAGGCGCAGATCCTGAATCTGATCCGCGCGTTGCAGCGCGACCTGGACACGGCCGTCATCTTCATCACGCACGACATGGGCGTGGTGGCCGAAATGGCCGACGACGTGGTGGTGATGCTGAGCGGGCGCAAGGTCGAGCAAGGCGCGGTGCGGGAAATCTTCCACGCGCCCAGGCACCCGTACACGCGGTCCCTGCTGGCGGCCGTGCCGCGCCTGGGTAGCCTGCGCGGCCGCGACCTGCCGCTGCGCAAAGCCCATGCGCATTTCGAAGGCGGCGTGCTGCGCCAGCATGGCCAGACGCGCGAGCAGGACACCGCCCGCTATGGCGAGCCGCTGCTGCAAGTGGAGCGGCTGACCACGCGCTTTGACGCAAGCCGCAATGTCTTCGGCCGGGTCACGCGGCGCGTGCATGCCGTGGAACAGGTCAGTTTCGACCTCTATCCCGGCGAGACGCTGGCGCTAGTCGGAGAATCGGGCAGCGGCAAGTCCACCATCGGCAAAACGCTGCAACAGCTGGTGGCGCCGACCTCGGGCGCCGTGCGCTATGGCGGCCGGAACATTTTCTCCCTGGCAGGCGCCGAACGCCGGCGCCTGCGCCAGGAAATCCAGTACATCTTCCAGGACCCCTACGCCTCGCTCGACCCGCGCAAGACGGTGGCCTTCAGCATCGCCGAACCCATCCGTACGCACCGGCTGCTCGCGGGCGAAGACGCCATCGCCCGCCGCGTGGCCGCGCTGCTGGAGCAGGTCGGGCTGGAGTCTCGCCACGCCGGGCGCTATCCGCACGAATTCTCGGGCGGCCAGCGCCAGCGGGTGTGCATCGCGCGCGCCCTGGCCAGCAATCCCCGGCTCATCATCGCCGACGAATCGGTGTCGGCGCTGGACGTGTCGATCCAGGCGCAGATCCTGAACCTGCTGATGGACCTGCAGCAAGACCGCGGCCTGTCCTATCTGTTCATCACGCACGACATGGCGGTGGTGGAACAGGTGAGCCACCGGGTGGCGGTGCTGTACCTGGGCCAGATCGTGGAACTCGGCACGCGCCGCCAGATCTTCGAGTCGCCGCAGCATGCCTACACCCGCAGGCTGCTGGCCGCGGTGCCGGTCGCCGAGCCGGGCCGGCGCCGCGACACCGCGTTGATCGAGGGCGAAATCCCCAGCCCGCTGCGCCGCGTCGGCGACGAGCCCGCCATCGTCCGCCTGGCCGAATTCGCGCCGGGCCATCTCGTCGCCGAGGCCGCCTGAGCAGGCCCCGGCGCCCATGAATTTCGCACCCCTGGAGGCAACCATGCGATTCCTACGCAAACCCTGCTTCGCCGCCGCGCTGGCCCTGGCGCTGGGCGGCGCGCAGGCCGCCGGCACGCTGAACGTCGCGATCAGCCTGGACCCGGGCAGCTGGGACCCCATCGACACCTTCCTGACGGCCTGGGGCTCGGTGGGCGGCAATCTGTATGACGGCCTGACGATGCGCGGCGCCGACCTGACGCTGCAGCCGGGCCTGGCCACCAGCTGGGAATTCCTGGACGACAACCAGCGCCTGCGCTTCAAGCTGCGCACCGGCGTCAAGTTCCATAACGGCGAACCCTTCGACGCCAAGGCCGTGAAGTTCAGCTTCGAACGCCTGCTGGGCGCCGAGGGCCTGAAAGGCCCGCAGAAATCCAACTACGACTCGATCGGCGAAGTCCGGGTCGTTGACGAGCACACCGTCGACTTCGTGCTGAAGCGGCCGGACCCCATCCTGCTGACCAAGCTGGCCGGCTATGGCGCCATGATCGTGCCGCCGCGCTACATCAAGGAAAAAGGCGAAGAGCACTTCAACGCCAACCCGGTGGGCACCGGCCCGTTCAAGTTCGCCGGCTACCGGCCCAAGGTCAGCATCACGCTCGCGCGCAACGATGACTACTGGGGCGGCAAGCCCAGGCTGGACCAGGTGATCTACCGGTTCATCGGCGAACCCGGCACCCAGGTGGCCGAACTGCAGGCCGGGCGCATCGACATCGCCACGCTCATTCCGCTGGGCCTGATCGACACCGTCAAGGGATCGAGCAAGGCTGACGTCATCTCCACGCCCGGCCCGGTGGTGCACGCGCTGCGCTTCAACACCAGAAACGGCATCACCCGCGACCGCGACGTGCGCCGCGCGCTGACCATGGCCGTGGACCGCGACGCCATCGTCAAGCTGCTGTTGCTGGGCCAGGCCCGGACCATCGCCAGTTTCCAGGGGCCCTTGTCGTTCGGCTACAACCCCGAGCAAAAGCCCCTGCCCTTCGATCCCGAGGGCGCCAGGAAGCTGCTGGCCGCGGCGGGCGTGAAGCCGGGCGCCGCCGTGCGGATCGACGTGCGCGGCAACACCTCGAACTTCCGCGAAGTGGCGCAGGCCGTCGCCGGCTACCTGCAGGCGGTGGGCGTGCGCGCCACGATCAAGCCGCACGAAGCCAGCGCGCTGCTCAACGACATCATTCCCAACGGCAAGGCCGGCGAAATGTGGCAAAGCCAGTGGGGCGGCTGGACCTACGACTACGACAACACCGCCTATCTGATGTATCACTCGGGCCAGAAATGGAACCCGTTCGACGACGATCCCAAGCTCAACGCCATGCTGGAGGCGCAACGCACCGTCTATGATCGCAAGCGCCGCGAAGCCATGCTGCAGGAGATCGCCGGCTACGTCGCCGACCAGGCGCTGGACCTGCCGCTGTACAGCCTGAACACCATCGTGGGCGTGAACAAGCGGGTCAGGAACCTGGAGCTGCCCGGCGACATCCGCTTCCGCTTCCTGGAAACCGCCGTGGACTGATCCCATGACCGGATTCATTGTCCAGCGGGTGTTGCAGGCGGTGTTCGTCATCATCGCGGTGACGCTGCTGGTCTCGTACGCGGTGCGCATGACTGGCGATCCAGCGCTGATGCTGAGCGAAGGCGCGGGCGGCGTCACCGAAGAGGACCTGGCCAACATCCGCCAGGCGCTGGGCCTGAACCGCCCGTTCCACGAGCAATACCTGTCCTACATGCAGGGGCTGCTGCGCGGCGACTTCGGGCGCAGCTTCCTGGGCGGTACGCCGGTGGCCAGGCTGATCGGCGAGGCGCTGCCGGCCACGCTGATGCTGGCCTGCGCCTCGCTCGCCGCATCCATCCTGATCTCGCTGCCGCTGGGCATCCAGGCCGCGGTCAGGCGCGGGCGGGCCGCCGACCAGGCCATCCGCATCCTGTCGCTGGTGGGCTTGTCCTTTCCCAATTTCTGGCTGGCGCTGATGCTGGTGCTGCTGCTTTCCATCACGTTTCCGCTGTTGCCGCCGTCCGGCTGGAGCGGCCCGGCCAGCCTGGTGATGCCCGCCCTGACCATGGCCATCATCCTCAGCGCTACCAATATCCGGCTGGTGCGCACCACCATGCTGGACACGCTGTCGGCCCAATACATCATGGTGGCGCGCAGCAAGGGGCTGAAGGAACGCGTGGTGCTGTACAAGCACGCGCTGCGCAACTGCGCGATTCCGCTCATCACCTATCTGGGCCTGCAGTTCGGCGGGCTGATCGGCGGCATCGTGGTCATCGAAATGGTCTTCAACTGGCCCGGCATGGGCACCCTGGCCTTCGACGCCGTGGCCGGCCGCGACTATCCGGTGCTGCAGGGCGCGGTCACGGTGCTGGCCGCCCTCATCGTGCTGGTCAACCTGGTCGTCGACATTGCCTACGGCCTGGTCGACCCTCGCATCCGCGCGCGCTGATCCCGCGCGTCCATCCCGCATGCAGACCCTGTCCACCCCCGCCGCCGCCGAGGGCGCCAGGCCGCGCCTGCGCCTTTCGCTGGAGCTGGCGCTGGGCGTGCTGCTGACCGGCGGGATGGCGGCGCTGGTGCTGGCCTCGGGCTGGCTGTTCCCGGACGGCGGCGCGGCCATGGACCTGACGGCCCGCCTGACCGCGCCGGCCGTCACCGCCGCGCATCCGCTGGGCACCGACCCGCTGGGCCGCGACGTGCTGGCGCGCGTCATCGTCGGCGGTAGAATCTCGCTGCTGGTGGGGTTCGCATCGGTGCTCGGCGGCGCGCTGCTGGGCAGCGTCATGGGCCTGGTCGCGGGCTTCTACCGCGGATTCTGGGACGTGATCGTGATGCGTTGCGCCGACGTGCAGCTGGCGCTGCCGTTCATCCTGGTGGCCATCACGTTCATCGCGATCCTGGGCGGCGGCCTGTCCAACGTCATCGTCTTCATGATCGCGTCGCAATGGGTGCAGTACGCGCGCGTGGTGCGGGCGCAGGTGCTGACGCTGCGGGAGCGGGAGTTCGTGCAGGCCGCGCGCGCCTTCGGCGTGCGCGACCCGGCCATGATGCGGCATCACATCGTGCCCAACGTGCTGGGCCCGCTGGTCATCCTGATGACGCTGAACGTGGCCAACAATATCCTGCTCGAAAGCAGCCTGACGTTTCTCGGGCTGGGGGTGGACCCCATGATTCCCAGCTGGGGCGGTATGCTTGCCGACGGCCGGACCTACATGCAGACGGCCTGGTGGGTCAGCGTGTTTCCCGGACTGGCCATCATGCTGACGGTGCTGGGCCTGAATCTGCTGGGCGACTGGCTGCGCGACCGCCTCGACCCGAAAGGGTGAACCGTCACAGGTTTTAAGGATTTTGAAAGATGCCTTTGCTGGAAAAAACATTCGACCGCACGCTGGACGCCTGGACCCACGCCTACATGGCGCCGGCCTGGCGCGGCGCGACGGTGGAAGGCTGGCTGTTCGAGGGGCCGCAGGCGCGGCTCGCGGCCCAGGCCCGCCTGGCGCAGGCCGGGGTCGCCGCCCGTTTTCGCAGCGCCTACAAACCGCTGCTGCATTTTTTCCTGGAAGAGGTCGAACGCGCCGGGCTGGTTTCGGCCCGCGTGTGCTATCCCGTGCACGAACACGCGCACGCCAGGCGCTTCGCGCTGGAGGCCTATCCGCTGGTCGGCCTGCTCGACGGGGTGCGCGTCACGCTGGAAGCGGGCGCGGATGACCTGCACTACGACGTGGCGCTGGGCTATGCCGACGGCAGCGTGATCGAACAGCGCGTCTACGCGCCGAACCAGCTCGGGCACGCCCCCGACGGCACGCCCGAACTGTCGCCCACGGGCTGGCTGCGGGTGCGCGACGCCGAAGGCGCGCTGCATACCGACGCCGCGCATCTCACCGAATACCAGCAGGTGTTCCGCAGCATCGTGGATACGGTCCGCGCCCGTTCCTGGGGCGCGCACGAACCCTTTTTCGAACGCCTGGAGATCCGCGTGGACCTGCCCGGCATCGAGTACGCGCTGCCGGTGGACGAAGAAATCGTCAGCACTTTCGAGGCGCTGCACGAAGACTTGTATTTTTCGCTGCTGGAATTCTTCCAGCGGCACTCCGGGCGCCCGGCCGGCGACCGCGGCCTGCAGCCCGGCCAGATCGTTCCCGACATCCGCCGCAACGACGGCGCGGCGCGCGTGCGCATGACGCTGGAACCTTTCGCCGCGCTCGCGCCGCTGGTTCCCGCCGCCCCCGCCATGCCGCTGGCGCAGATGCGCGAGCCGCTGTCGGCCGCGCAGATCGCCGGCTGCATGGCCGACCTGGGCGGCGACGCCTTCCAGGCCGTCTCGCGCGAAGGCCGCCCGGTGCTGGGAACCTATCTGCGCGGCCCGGGGCCGGCCGTCTTCATTTCGGGCGCGCAGCACGCCAACGAGACCTCGGGCGTCGTCGGCGCCCTGCGCGCCGCGCAGGCGCTGGCGGCCGCCGGCGACCCGCATTTCGCGCTGATCGCCGCCGAAAATCCCGATGGCTATGCGCTTTTCAACCGCCTGCGCGAACGGCATCCGCGCCACATGCTGCACGCCTCGCGCTACAGCGCGCTGGGCGACGACATCGCGCACCGCGAGAACGCCCCGTTCTTCGAGCGCGAGGGCCGGCACCTGGCGCTGGCCATCAGCGGCGCGCAGCTGCACATCAACCTGCACGGCTATCCGGCCCACGAATGGACCCGTCCGCTATCGGGCTACCTGCCGCGCCATTTCGAGCGCTGGACCATCCCCAAGGGATTTTTCCTGGTCATGCGCCACCATCCGGGCTGGGGCGACCGCGCCCGCCGCCTGGTCGCGGGCGTGACGGCGCGGCTCGCCCGCGACGTAGCCGGCCTGGTCGAGTTCAATGCCCGGCAGCTTGAACGTTTTCAGGCGCACGCGGTCGAAACCGGTTTCGACCTGCATCACGGCATCCCCGTGCAGATCGAGGAAAGCGACCGCGAAGCGGTCCCGCTGACCTTGATTTCGGAGTTTCCGGATGAAACCGTCTATGGCGAGCGCTATGTTTTCGCGCATACTGTACAAATGGAAACCGTCCTGGCGGCCACCGGCCTTTACCGCGCAGGACTTTAGCGGCTACGCGCCGCTCGCGGCCAAGGACCGCAACGGCACCCGACTCTCAATCAATAAGAAATGAATATCCGAGAACGCAATCACGGCGACGATCTGGCCCTGGTGGACATCTGGCTTCGTTCGGTGCGCGCCACGCATACGTTCCTGACGGAAAAAGAGATCCAGGCCATGTACCCGCAGGTGCTCAACACCTACCTGCCGTCCGTGCGGGTATGGGTTTGCGAGGACGACACCGGCGAGGTTGCCGGCTTCATGGGCCTGAACGGCAACAAGGTCGAAATGCTGTTCGTCGACGCCAACAAGCGTGGCAAGGGCGCCGGCCGCCGGCTGCTGAATTTCGCGCGTTCGCTGCACGGCACCCTGCTGGTGGACGTGAACGAACAGAACCCGCAGGCTCACGGCTTCTACAAGCACTACGGTTTCGAAGACGTCGGCCGTTCAGACCATGACGATTCGGGCCGGCCGTTTCCCATCATCCATATGAAACTGGCGTAGGATGGGTGCAGCGCGAGATTCCTTGAACCAGCACTCAATCATCGAACGCGCGAAACCCATCAGGCGGCGAAAGCCGCCGCATCCACCCTCCCCCCTCACCTCGCCGATTTTTCCTCATGCCTGGCGCGCCAGGCCTTGAGCGCTTCGCGGTAGTTGTCCATGGCTTCGTTGTAGACGTCATAGACACAGGGTATGCAGCCGCTGTTGCAGCATTCTTCGGGCGCGGGCGGCTCGGGCGGCACGGGCGGCGGATCGTCGTCGAAAACAGGTTTGGTGCTCATACAGAGATGTTAACGCCGCCGCCCGGACCTTACTGAGGACGCGTGCGGATCGCGACGGGCGGCCAGGTTTCCTTGATCGCGTCGTAAATGCGCTTGCCGACCCGGCCGTCCTGCGGCAGGTTGCGCCGGGCCTGTTCCTCGCGCACGGCGTCGCGCGTCTTGGCGCCCGGAATACCGTCGGCCACGCCCACTTCGTAGCCCAGGCCGTACAGCATTTCCTGCAGCTCCTTGATCTGCGCGCGCGACAGGCCCGGATCGTCGGTCGGCCAGGCCGCGGCCAGGGCCGGGCCGCCTTGCAGGCGGTTGAGCAGCAGCGACACCGCCAGGCCGTAGCGGCGCGACTGGTTGTAGTGCAGGATGGCGTCGAAATTCACGGTGGCCAGGAACACCGGGCCACGGGCGCCGGTGGGCGCGAACAAATAGGCCTGCTGGTCGTTGCCGGCGGCCAGCTTGAGCGCCGAGCCGTCGCTCTGCTTCACGCCGGCCTGCGCCCACTGCGCGATGCTGCGGCGGTCCTGCGACCCCACGTACTCGGCGTCGGGCTCGGGCGCAATGGCGGCCGCGACCTCGGCGGGCACGCGCACCTCGACCACGGCCGGCAGGCCGTGCGTCCATTTGGCGCGGCGCTTGCGCAAATGGTTGGCGGTGGAGGCCAGCGCGTCGGGCAGCGAGTTGTACAGATCGATCTTGCCGTCGCCGTCGCCGTCGGCGGCCAGTTCGTAGAACGAGGTCGGGATGAACTGCGTCATGCCGAAAGCGCCGCTCCAGGAGCCGACGAAGCTGTCGGGCTGCACGGTGCCGTCGCGCAGCAGCCGCACCGAGGCGTAGGCGTTCTTCTCCCACAGCGATTTGTTCTCGGTGCAGGCGCGCGTCAGCCAGGCGTTGAGCACGTCGGTCTTGCCGACCTGGCGGCCGTAGTTGGTCTCGATGCCGAAGATGGCGACCAGCGTGGCCGGGTCCACCTGGTACTGCTGGCCGATGGCGGCGAGCTGCGCGCCGTACTTGGACAGCACCGCCTGGCCGTCCTTGACGCGCTCGTCGTCCACCGTCTTGGCGATGTAGTCCCACCAGGCTTCGCGGCCTTCGGGCTGGCCCTTGGCCGAGGCCACGGTGGTGGGCAGCAGCTTGGCGTTGGCGGTGTACTTGTCCCAGTCCGCCACGGTCAGCCCGTTGGCGGCGGCCCCCTTGCGCAGTTTGGCGATGCAGGCCTTGGTGTCCAGTTCGGTCGGAACGATGACCTGCGGCGCGGCGGGCGCGGCGGCGGCGGGGTTCGCCACGGCGGTGGCGGGCGCGGCGGCGGCCGGCGTGGTTGCGGCCGGCGTGGTTGCGGCCGGCGCGGCTGCGGGCGCGGCCGGCGCGGGCGCGTCGTCGAAGCTGCGCTTGGGCGTCAGCGCGGGCAGCGGCTGGGCCGGCGCCGCCGGCTGCGCGCGCGAGCCGGTGGCCGAGGACGGCGACTGGGCGTGCGCGGCGCCGGCGGCCGCGGCCGCGAACGCCGCGGCGCTCAGCACACGGGCAAAGGTATCGATCCGAAAGCGAATGGAACGCTGGCGCATGGCAATCCTGAAAATTCGAAGTCAGCCCGGATCGTACCGCGATCCGGGCCTGTCCATCGAACGCCGGGCGCGTTGCCAAGCCTGCGGCGACGGAGAATAATCGCCCCATCGCCACCCTGTCCGCGCCATGACACCCTTCCGAGGCAAGCTACGCATCCGGCACCTGGAAATCGTGCTGACCGTCGCCGAATTGGGCAACCTGTCCAAGGCGGCCGCGCAATTGCACAGCACGCAATCGGCCCTGTCGCGCGCCATCGCCGAGATCGAGGAACTGGTGGGCGCGCGGCTGTTCGAGCGCACCGCCAAGGGCACCACCTGCACCGCGCTGGGCGTGGCCATGTGCCGCCACGCCCGCCAGCTGCTCACCGGCCTGCGCAAGGCCGAGACCGACCTCGCCGCCGTGTCGCGCGGCGACGAGGGCAGCCTGACCGTCGGCTGCTTTTCGATGTTCGCCAGCTGGCCCATGGCCGAGGCGGCGCGGGCGTTTCGCGTGGCCTGTCCGCGCATCACGCTCAGCATAGAAATCGGCACGCACGAGCGGCTGATCGAAGACCTGGACGCCGGCGCCATCGACGTGCTGATCAGCCGTTTCTCGTCGGCGGTCAATCCGCAGATCTACCGCTCCATCAACCTGCTCAACGACCCCATCGTGCTGGCCTGCGCCGCCGACCATCCGCTGGCCGGCGCGCCCGAGGCCACGCTGGCCGACTGCGTGGCCTATCCCTGGATCGCCGCCCTGCCCGGCAGCCGCATCCGCGGCGAACTGGAACTGTCGCTGCGCCAGGCTGGGCTGCCGATACCGGATATGATCGGCGTCCTGTCGCTGGAATTCGGCCGCGAGATGCTGCTGGAAGGCCAATATCTGTGGATGCTGCCCGGCAGCGTGGCGGCCGTGCGCCAGGCGCGCGGCGAACTGGTGGTGCTGCCGGCCCGCCCGGCGCTGCGCAAGTCGCCGCTGGCCGCCATCTGGCGCCGCGACCGGCCCAGCACGCGGCAGGCGCGCGCGTTCGCCGCGCAGCTCGAACTCGCCATCGCCGCCGACGGCATCGCGCTGGCGGCCTGAACCTCTGGACCCGGACATCATGCACGAATGGCTCAACGCACTGCCCAAGGCGGAACTGCACCTGCACCTGGAAGGCTCGCTCGAACCCGAGCTGCTGTTCCTTCTGGCCGCGCGCAACGGCGTGGCCCTGCCCTGGCCCGACGTCGAATCCCTGCGCGGCGCATACGACTACGGCAATCTCCAGGAATTCCTGGACCTCTATTACCTGGGCGCGGACGTGCTGCGCACCGCGCAGGACTTCTATGACCTGACCTGGGCCTATCTGCTGAAGTGCCGCGAGCAGAACGTGGTCCACACCGAACCTTTCTTCGATCCCCAGACCCACACCGACCGCGGCGTGCCGCTGGAAGCGGTGCTGGAAGGTATCGGGCAGGCGCTCGAAGACGGCCGCAGGCAGCTCGGCGTCAGCAGCGGGCTGATCCTGAGCTTTCTGCGCCACCTGCCCGAAGCGCAGGCCATGCAGACGCTGGAAGCCGCGCTGCCCTACCGCGACGCCTTCATCGCCGTGGGCCTGGACAGCAGCGAAAAAGGATTCCCGCCGCGCCTGTTCCAGCGCGTGTTCGACCGCGCGCGCGCCGAAGGCCTGCCCGCCGTGGCCCATGCCGGCGAGGAAGGCCCGCCCGAATACATCTGGGAGGCGCTGGACCTGCTCAAGGTGCGGCGCATCGACCACGGCGTGCGCGCCGCCGAAGACCCCAGGCTGATCGCCCGCCTGATCGACGAGCAGATCCCGCTGACCGTCTGCCCGCTGTCGAACATCCGCCTGCGCGTGTTCGAGCACATGCGCCATCACAACATCCTGTCGCTGCTGGACGCGGGCGTGAAGGTGACGGTGAATTCCGACGATCCCGCCTACTTCGGCGGCTACGTGAACGAGAACTTCCACGCCCTGTACGAACACCTGGGCATGACCCGCGGGCAGGCCCAGGCGCTGGCCGACAACAGCCTGGACGCGCGCATCGCCGGGTAGGCGCAGCCGGCCATTCCCGTTTCGCATGGCTTCTTTCAAAACCGGAATGTCCGGTCCGGCCCTTTCCTCCCTACCATAGTCCGGCGGCCCCGGCATCCGCCGCGGCCGATCGACGGACCAAGGAGGCAGGATATGAGTCAAACCGTTCAGGCGGCCCTGCGGGCGGGCACGCTGACCGGCGTACGCGCGGGCGGCGTTTGCCGCTATGGCGCCATTCCTTATGCGCACGCCCCGGTGGGTCCGCTGCGCTTCGCGCCGCCGCAGCCGCCGGCGTGGCGCGGCGATCTGGACGCCACCGGACGCGGCGCGGTCGCGCCGCAGCTGCCCTCGCGCCTGCGCGAGGCCATGGGCGACTTCGACGCCCCCCAATCGGAAGACTGCCTGCACCTCACCGTGTGGACCCCCGCGGCCGACGGCAAGCGGCGTCCCGTGGTGGTGTGGCTGCACGGCGGCGCCTGGCAAAGCGGCGGCGGCGCGCTCGACTGGTACGACGGGTCGCTGCTGGCGCAGCGCGGCGACGTGGTCGTGGTGGCGGTCAATTACCGGCTGGCCGCGCTGGGTTGGCTGTACGTGCCGGGCCAGACCGCCAACGTGGGCCTGCTGGACCAGGAAGCCGCCATTGACTGGGTGCTGGAGAATATCGAGGCCCTGGGCGGCGACCCGCAGCGGCTCACGCTCATGGGGCAGTCGGCCGGCGCTTCCTCGATCTGCGCCATGCTGACGCGCAAGCCTCGCTTCTCGCGCGCCATCCTGCAAAGCGCCGCGCTGGGCCGCGGTTTTCGCAGCGCGCAGCAGGCCGAGGTCCTGGGCCAGGCGTTTCTGCGCGCCGCCGGCGCCGACTCCCTGGAAGCGGCGCGCGCGCTGCCGGTGGCCGCGCTGCTGGCCGCGCAGCAGGCGCCCGAAGTGATGGCGGCCCTGCGCGCCGAAGACAGCAGCCGCAGCCTGTTCGGCCCGGTGGTCGACGGCGATACGCTGCCGCTGGAGATCGCGCCGGCGCTGCGGCGCGCCGCCGCCCGCGCCGACGTGCTGGTCAGCTACACGCGCGACGAAATGGCCGCCTTCCCCGGACACGCAACGGATGCGGCCGGCAAGAAACTGGGCGACGCGCTGTTCGGCGCGCCCTCGCGCCTATGGGCGCAGGACGCCGTCGCCCAGGGCCGCCAGGCCTGGCTGGCCCGCTTCGACGTGGCGCCCACGGCGCGCTTCGGCGCCTGCCACTGCATCGAACTGCCTTTCGTGTTCGACACCCGGCAGGCTTTCGCCGCCGCGCCCATGCTGGCCGGCCTGCCGCCGGCGCAGGCCGAGTCGCTGGCGCGCCGCACGCAGGCGGCCTGGATCGCCTTCATCCGCGGCGAAGCGCCCGACTGGCCGGCGGCCCCGCATCTGCAGGCGCTGGCCTGAGCCGCACGCAATCCACATCAATCAAACAAGGGGAATCCATGTTCAAGCAAACCATGCTGGCGCTGGCGCTCGCGCTGCCCGTGGCCGCCTCGGCCGCCTATCCGGACAAGCCGGTGAAGATCTTCGTGTCCAACCCGCCGGGCGGGCCGGTGGACGTCATGCTGCGCGTGCTGGCCGGCAAGCTGGGCGCCGCCTGGGGACAGCCCGTGGTGGTGGAAAACCGGCCGGGCGCCTCCGGCATCATCAGCACCAATGCGCTGGCCAAGTCCGCGCCCGACGGCTATACGCTGGGCATGGTGGTGGCCTCGTCGGTCACCATCGTGCCGTTCGCGGTCGACAGCCTGCCTTTCGATCCGCAGAAAGACCTGCAGCCGATCTCGCTGGTGGCGCGCACGCCGTTCATCTTCGTCGTGCCCACGGACAGCCCGCTCAAGACCTGGGAGGATTTCGTGCGCGCCAGCAAGGCCCGCAGCCTGAGCCTGGGCTCGTCTTCCATCGGCACGGCGTTCCACCTGGTCTGGGAGCAGACCGCGCGCCGCGCCGGCATCAAGGCCCTGTACGTGCCCTCTTCCTCGTTCGGCAAGACCCAGAACGACCTGATCGGCGGCCAGCTCGACGTGGCCCTGGACGCGCCTTCCAGCGCCAAGGGCCTGATCGACGGCGGCCGCCTGCGCGCGCTGGCCATCACCAGTCCGCAGCGCTTCGCCGGCCTGCCTGGCACGCCGACGCTGGAAGAGTCGGGCATGAAGGGCTACGCGCCGCAGCCGTGGATCGGCCTGATGGCGCCGGCCGGCACGCCCGCCGACCGCGTGGCGCTGATCCAGCGGGCGGTGTCCGGCGTCCTGCAGGAACCCGAGATGAAGGAGCAGATGGAAACGCTGGGCATGATCCCCATCGGCAGCACGCCGCAGGCGCTGGCCGCCACCATAGATTCGGACCGGGCCGAGATGGAGCCGCTCATCAAGGAGCTGGGCATCAAGCTGCAATAACCCGCGGCCGGGCGCGGGCATCACGGAGCGGGACGCGGGTGAAATATAGAATGGCCCGACTCCCACTCCCGCTTCCTCCATGCATCCCGCACGCCGCCGCGCGCTCGTCCTGGCCGTCAACCTGGGCAGCTTCATCACCATCCTCGACATCAGCATCGTCAACGTGGCGCTGCCCACCATGCAGGCCGCGCTGCGCATCGACATGGCCGGCCTGCAATGGGTGGTGGACGCCTACGCCCTGTTCCTGTCCGCCTTCATGCTGTCGGCCGGGCCGCTGGGCGACCGCTACGGCCGCAAGCGTTCGTGGCTGGCGGGCGTGCTGCTGTTCACGGCCGGCTCGGCGCTTTGCGGCATGGCGCAGAACCTCACGGCGCTGCTGATCGGCCGCGCCGTGCAGGGCGTGGCCGGGGCGCTTCTGATCCCGGGCGCGCTGTCGCTGCTGACGCAGGCGTTCCCCGACCCCAGGGAACGCGCGCAGGCCATCGGCGTCTGGGCCTCGTGCAACGCGGTGTCGCTCATCGTCGGCCCCATGCTGGGCGGCGTGCTGGTGGCGCACTTCGACTGGCAAAGCATCTTCCTCATCAATCTGCCGGTGGGCGCGCTGGCCGTCGCGCTGGGCGCCTGGAGCATCGCCGAAAGCGCCCATCCCGAACATGCCGCCTTCGATCCCGCCGGCCAGGCGCTGAGCGTGCTGTGGCTGGGCGCGCTGACCTACGGCCTGATCGCCGCCGGCGAACACGGCTGGGCCGCGCCGCAGGCCGCGGGCGCGCTGGCGCTGGCCGCAGCCGGGCTGCTGGCCTTTCTGTGGGTCGAGCACCGCGTCGCCCGGCCCATCCTGCCGCTGGGGCTGTTTCGCGACCCCGCCTTCGCCATCACCAATGTCGCGTCCTTCGTGCTGGGTTTCTCGGCCTACAGCAGCCTGTTCTTCTTCTCGCTGTATCTGCAGCACGTGCAGGGCCTGTCGCCGCTGGCGGCCGGCTGGCAGCTGGCGCCGCAGTTCGCCGCGGCGGGGCTGGTCTCCATCGTGTTCGGCCGGCTCAACCAGCGCTTCGGCCTGCCGCGGCTGATGGTCGCCGGCTACGTGTTCATCGGCGCGGCCATGCTGGGCATGACGCTGCTGCAGGCGGGCACGCCCTACGCCGTCACCGGGTCGCTGCTGGTGCTGCTGGGGCTGGGCACGGGGCTGGCCGTGCCCTCGACCAGCATGGCGGTGATGGCCAGCGTGCCGCGCGAACGTTCCGGCATGGCCTCGGCCACCATGAACGCGCTGCGCCAGACCGGCATGACCATAGGCATCGCGCTGCTGGGCGCGCTCATGAGCGCGCGCGCGATCGACGCGCTGGCGGCCGCGCTGGCGCGCCGTGGGGTGCCCGGGGCAGAGATCGCCGCGCACGCCGCCGTCACGCGCCACGTCATGCCGGCGCAGCCCGCGGATGCGGCCGCCCTGTTCGGCGACGCGCTGACCGGCGGCTTCCACGCCGCCATGTCCGCCGCCGGCGGCGCCGCGCTGCTGGCGGCGCTGTTGCTCGCGCTTCTGGCGCGCGGTTCGCGCCGCCTGCTGCGCGCCGCCTGAAGCGGGATTCCGGCGCCCGAAATTCCACTCGCCGGAATCAAAACGGCCTGTTTTTAAGCATCCGTAACCAGACGCGACGACGCTGCGGCGCTCCGGTAAGATCCTCGACCA
This sequence comes from Achromobacter sp. MUI-25009338, assembly GCF_057359325.1. Lineage (NCBI taxonomy): Bacteria > Pseudomonadati > Pseudomonadota > Betaproteobacteria > Burkholderiales > Alcaligenaceae > Achromobacter > Achromobacter sp. MUI-25009338. Next base: position 2,127,974 of record NZ_CM170627.1, on the reverse strand, counting down.
ATAACAGGTTAACAACCACGAGGAGAACAGACATGGCGTATTCCAAAGCCGTGTTCCGCCTGGCGCCGCTGGCGCTGGCCGCACAACTGCTCATGGCCGGCCCGGCAGCCGCGCAGAGCGCGCCCGGCACCCAGGGCCCGCCGGTCCCGGCGCCCGCGCCGGCGCTGGCCGCGCAGATCGACCAGCGCGCCAAGGCCATCGAAGACAAGCTCATCGCGTGGCGGCGCGACATCCACCAGCACCCCGAACTGGGCAACCAGGAACAGCGCACTTCCAAGCTGGTCGCCGACCATCTGCGCGCGCTCGGCATGGAAGTGAAGACGGGCGTCGCGGGCACCGGCGTGGTCGCCCTGCTCAAGGGCGGCAAGCCCGGCCCGGTGGTGGCGCTGCGCGCCGACATGGACGCGCTGCCGGTGAAGGAACAGGTGGATCTGCCGTTCGCATCCAAGGCCAAGGGCACGTTCCTGGGCAAGGAAGTGGACGTCATGCACGCCTGCGGCCACGACGCCCATACCGCCATCCTGATGGCCACCGCCGAAGTGCTGGCCGGCATGAAGGACGAGCTGCCCGGCAGCGTCAAGTTCATCTTCCAGCCGGCCGAGGAAAGCCCGGCCGAATTCGAGCCCGACGGCAAGAAGGTCTGGGGCGCCAAGATGATGGTGCAGGAAGGCGTGCTGGAAAATCCCAAGGTCGACGCCATCTTCGGGCTGCACGTGTCCAGCGCCTATCCGTCGGGCAAACTGTCGTGGCGCAGCGGCCCGGCCATGGCGGCGGCCGACCAGTTCTGGATCGACGTCACCGGCAAGCAGACGCACGGCGCGCGGCCGTGGTCGGGCATCGACCCCATCGTGGTCGGCTCGCAGATCATCCTGGGCCTGCAGACCATTCCCAGCCGCCAGATCAACAGCATGCTGGAGCCGGCCGTCATCACCGTGGGCGCGATCCACGGCGGCAACCGCATGAACATCGTGCCCGAAAGCCTCGCCATGACCGGCACCATCCGCACCTACGACGAGGGCATGAAGAAGGACATCCACCAGCGCATCGCGCGCACCGCCGACATGATCGCGCAAAGCGCGGGCGCCAAGGCGGACGTGCGCGTGGTCGAGCTGTACAACGCCACCGTGAACAATCCGGCGCTGACCGAGAAGATGGGCCCGACCCTGCGCCGCGTCGCGGGCGAAGGCAACTACGGCCTGCAACCCAAATCCACGGCGTCGGAGGACTTTTCGTTCTATCAGGAAAAGGTGCCGGGCATGTTCTTCTATCTGGGCGTGACGCCCAAGGGCACGGACGTGGACAAGGCCGCGCCCAACCACTCGCCGCGCTTCTACGTCGACGAGTCGGGCCTGCTCAACGGCGTGCGGGCGCTGTCGAACCTGGCGGTGGACTACATGGCCGAGGCGCAGAAAGGCGGCTGAATGTGGAACGCCGGGCGGCTTTCGCCGCCTGATGGGTTTCGCGCGTTCGATGATTGGGTCCTTGCTCAAGGAATCTCGCGCTGCACCCATCCTACGATGCGGTCACGAACGTAGGATGGGTGCAGCGCGGCACGTTCCGGGCAAGAACACGAACGCGTAACGCGCGAAACCCATCGGCCGGCGCGAGCCGGCTGCGCTTGCGACGAAAGGCGGCGGCTTTCGCCGCCTGATGGGTTTCGCGCGTTCGATGATTGCGTTCTTGCGCAAGGAATCTCGCGCTGCACCCATCCTACGCCCGGTAAACGGGCCATCTACGGGATACGGCGCTAGACGTAGAACGCCGCGTGGTAGGCGACTTCGCCTTGCGCGGGACGCGTGAAGGCCAGCGCCATGAAGTACTCGGGCGGCACGCCCGGATACGTCAGCCCCGGCGTCGCGACGAAGCCGAAGCGGCCGTAGTAGTCCGGCTCGCCCAGCACCACGCAGCCGGCCGCGCCCTGCGCCCGCAGCCTGGCCAGGCCTTCCTGCAGCAGCGCCGCGCCCACGCCGCGGCGCTGCCGGTCCGGCCGCACGGCCAGCGGCCCCAGGCCGTACCAGTCGCGCGAACCGTCGCTCACCGCCACCGGCGAGAACGCGACGTGGCCCACCATCTCGTCGCCGTCCCACGCCGCCAGCGACAGCGTCAGCGCGCCGGCCTCGCGCAGCGCGTCGATGATGCGGCCTTCGGTGTGCTGGCTGTGGGGATGGTCTTTGAACGCGTCCTGCGTCAGGGCGTAGATGGCCTCGCGGTCGCGGGGCGTCTCGGGAAGTATGCGCATGGCGATGCTCCTGCGGTTGTGGCGCCCAGTGTAGCCGCGGCCGCATTGACGCAGGCGCGGCCCGTCGATACAGTGGCCTCACCTCTTACCCTGCGACCATCCCATGAACCCTTACCGCGTCGGCATCGCCGGCTTCGGCGCCATCGGCCAGGCCGTGGCGCAATCCCTGGACGCCGGGCTGCCCGGCCTGGCCCTGGCCGCCGTCGCCGTGCGCGACCCGCAGGCCCCGCCGGCATACGCCTGGAGCGGCGGCGCTCCCGTCTTCACCACCATCGGCGCGCTGCACGAGCATTGCGACGTAGTGGTGGAATGCGCGCCCGCCGCCGTGTTCCGCGACATCGCCGAGCCGGTGCTGCGCGCCGGCAAGAAGCTGGTCGTGCTCAGCTCCGGCGCCCTGCTGCGCAACGACGATCTGATCGAACTGGCCCGCGCCCATCACGGCCAGATCGTGGTGCCGTCGGGCGCCATCCTGGGCCTGGACGCCATCACCGCCGCGGCCGAAGGCGTCATCCATTCCGTCACCATGATCACGCGCAAGCCGGTCCGCGGCCTGCTGGGCGCGCCTTACCTGACGGACAACAACATCGACATCGCGGACATCGCCGAACCGCGCCTGATTTTCCGCGGATCGCCGCGCGAAGCGGCTGTGGGCTTTCCCGCCAACCTGAACGTGGCGGTCAGCGTGTCGCTGGCCGGCATCGGTCCCGACAAGACCACCCTGGAAATCTGGGCCGATCCCTCGCTGGACCGCAACGTCCACCGCGTCGAGGTCGTATCCGACTCGGCCTCGTTCTCGATGGAAATCCAGAACATTCCCTCGGCCAATCCCAAGACCGGCCGCATCACCGCGCAAAGCGTGGTGGCCGCGCTGCGCAAGCTGACCGGTCCTCTGCGCGTGGGCACCTGACGCCCGCCGCTCAGGCCGCGGCGCGGTCCGGCTCCGGCTGCCGCGCCCGCGCCTCGATGCGTTCCATGCGCCAGCCGCCCGCGCCGTCCAGCGCCAGCCTGTGCGTATGGAAGGCGTCCAGCGTGCTGCGATGGCCCACGCTGACCAGCATGCAGTCCGGCAGCGCGCCGCGCAGAAGGCCGTACAGCGCGTGCTCCAGGCCTTCGTCGGTGGCCGACGTGGCCTCGTCCAGGAACACGATGGCGGGCTGGTTGAACAGCACGCGCGCGAACGCCACGCGCTGCTGCTCGCCGATGGACAGCGTGCGCGCCCAGTCCGCCACTTCGTCGAGCCGTCCGGCCAGATGCCCCAGGTTCACCTGGCGCAGCGCATCGGCCAGGCGCGCATCGTCCTCCGGCTGCGCCAGGCCGGGATAGGCCACCGCGCCGCGCAGGTCGCCCAGCGGCAGGTAAGGCCGCTGCGACAGGAACAGCGCGTTCGCGCCCTGCGGCCGTCTTACCGTGCCTTCGGCGTATGGCCACAGGCCCGCCAGCGCGCGCAGCAAGGTGGTCTTGCCGCTGCCCGACGGCCCCTTGATCAGCAGGGCCTGGCCCGGCCGCAGCCGCAGGTCCAGGTCGCGCAGCAGCGCGACCCCGTCGGGCCGGCGCAGCTGCAGGCGCTCGATATCCAGCCCGTCGGGCAGCGTCTCGGTCCGCACGGCGGGCAGCGCGCGGGCGGCCTGGTTGGCGTCCAGGAAGCCATTGAGGCGGTCCAGCGTGGCGCGGTATTGCGCGAAGGTGTCGTAGGAGGTGCGGAAGAACGACAGCGCATCCTGCACCTGCCCGAAGGCCTGCGAGGTCTGGATCACGTCGCCCAGCTTGATGGCGCCGCTGAAAAAACGCGGCGCCTGCAGAATGAAGGGAAACACCACGGCCACCTGGCTGACCGACAGGTTGAAGCCGTCGAACTTCAGGCCCCGGTACACCCGCGCCCACAGGTTGGCGACGTAGGCCGTGAACCGCGTCCAGAGCGTGGCGCGCTCCACTTCCTCGCCCTGGTAGAACGCGACGTTCTCGGCGTTCTCGCGCAGGCGCACCAGCGCATAGCGGAAATTCGCGGTGAGGCGTTCGGACAGGAAGTTCAGCCGGATCAGCGGCCGCCCGATCCTGAAGGCGAACAGCGTGGCCACGATCACGTAGAGATACACCATGAACACCATGGCGCGCGGGATCTCCACGCCGGCCACCGTGAGTGCGCCCGACAGGTTCCACAGGATGGCGGTGAACGCCACCAGCGACACCACCGCGCTCAGCGCGCCGATCGCCAGCGTGCGCGAGCCGGTGACGAACATGGCGATGTCCTGTTCGATGCGCTGGTCGGGGTTGTCCACCGGCGCATCCAGGAAATGGCCGCGGTAATACGCGCCGGCGCCCAGCCAGTCGCGCGTCAGGCGCTCGTTGAGCCAGACGCGCCAGCGGATGTCGAAGGCCTGGCCGGCGTAGCTGTCGACCAGCGTGCGCGCCACGTGCACGCAGGCCAGCACCGAGAATATGCCCAGAAAGCGCCAGAACGCCGACTGGTCCAGCGCCTGCAGCGCGCTGTAGAAGCCGTTGTACCAGAACGAAAACAGCACGGTCATGCGCACCGCGAACATGGCCAGCAACAGCAGCAGCGCCACGGTCAGCAAGGGCCGCAGGCTGCGGCGCGGATCGAGGTAAGGCCAGGCCAACCGCCAGAACTTGCGGCCCCAGTCCGTGGTGCGCGCCAGCGCCATCGCGGCCAGCGCCAGGGCGACGGCGCTGATGCCGAACGCCTGCGCGAGCCACAGCGCGCTTTCGGCAAGTTGCTGTTGCCAGTTCAGATCCATGGGCAAAGTCCTCCAACCGTTTCTGGTTAGACGGGAGCTTGCCGCCAGGTTCCGGGGATGGCGGCCGCTTTAAGCCTGGCTTAAGCGTTGCGGCCGGCGCGGCCTTCGATGCGGCCGCCCAGGTCCAGGCTGGCGAACAGATCGGCCAGCGTGGGCACGGAGCGGGCGGGCCAGATCGCGCTCAGGTCGAAGGCGGGCAGGCGCTGGCCGTCGCGCACCTCGCAAAAGCGCACCCCGGCGAAGTTCATCGAGCGTATCCAGCTGGGCAGCAGCGCCACGCCGCAGCCGCCGGCCACGCAGGCCAGCACGGTCAGCGTGCGGTTGGCCTCCTGCGCCACCTGCGCGTCGTGGCCGCCCTTGCGCATGGCGTCGAGAATGCCCGCGTAAAAGGCCGGCAATTGCGCCTGCGGGTACATGACCAGGCCGGCCCTGGCGATCTGCGCCATCGAGACCTTGCCGTCTTCGGCCACCTCCAGCTCGTCCGGCACCGCCGCCACCAGACGGTCGCGCAGCAGCAGCCGCTCGCGCATGCGCCCGCCCACGGCGACCGGCGTGTGCATCAGGCCCAGGTCGATTTCGCCGGTCTGCAAGGCTTCGGCCTGCTCGGCGTTGCTCATTTCGCGCAGGATCACGCGCACGCCCGGCGCCTGTCGGCGCAATTCGCGCAGCGCGCGCGGCAAGGTGTCGAACAGGGCCGAGGACACCAGGCCGATGGTCAGCTGCCCCGCGCTGCCGCGGCCGATCTCGCGCGCCCGTTGCGCCGCCGCGTCGATGCGCGCCACGCTGGTCCGCACGTCCTCCAGTATGGCCAGCGCCGCCGGCGTGGGCGCGGCGCCGCGGCGCGAGCGCTCGAACAGGCGCACGCCCAGGTCCTGCTCCATGCGGCCCAGCGCCTGGCTCAAGGCCGGCTGCGCGATGCCCAGCCACTCCGACGCGCGGCTGACGCTGCCGTGGTCCACCACGGCCAGGAAGTAACGCAAGTGCCTGGTTTCCATATCGATTCGATATATATAAAACCGTTTTACCAAATAGAAAACTATACAGCGCGTTCTTAGAATCCCGGCTTATGGACACACGCACCGAGCCGAAATCCGTCGACACCCACGCCCACGTATTCCACCGCGGGCTGGCGCTGGCCGCCACGCGCCGCCACAGCCCCGACCACGACGCCACGCCGGCCGACTACCTCGCCCTGCTGGACGCGCACGGGCTCGGCCACGGCGTGCTGGTGCAGCCCAGTTTCCTGGGGGCCGACAACAGCCACCTGGTCGAGGCCCTGCGCGCCGCGCCCGCGCGCCTGCGCGGCGTCGCGGTGGTGGCGCCCGGCGTCCCCGCCGAACATCTGCTGGCGCTGGCCGAGGCGGGCGTGGTCGGCATCCGGCTGAACCTGATCGGGCTGCCCGTGCCGGACCTGCGCCTGCCCGGCTGGCGCACGCTGCTGGCGCGCGTCAATGCGCTGGGCTGGCACGTCGAAGTGCATCTGCCGGCCGCGCGCCTGCCGGACATCCTGCCGGCGCTGCTGGCCGCGCAATGCCGCGTGGTGGTGGACCATTTCGGCCGCCCCGATCCCGCGCTGGGCGTCGCCGATCCCGGCTTCCAGTACTTGCTGCGCCAGGCCGACAGCGGCCGCGTCTGGGTCAAGCTGTCGGCCCCCTACCGCAACTGGCCGGAGTCCGCCTGTACGACGTCCGGGCGGATCGCCGCGCGGCAGCTGCTCGACGCCTACACGGCCGCCCGCCTCATGTGGGGCAGCGACTGGCCTCACACCGAACATCGCCATCTGGCGTCCTATTCCGCCGCAGTCCGGTGGCTGGACGCCTGGATCGACGATCCCGTGCAGCGGCGCATGGTGCTTGCCGACACGCCGCTGCGGCTGTTCAGATTCCAAGGAGACAAACCATGACCCACCTGTTCCAACGCCTGGCGCGCCGCGGCGCCCTGTACGCGGCCGCGGGCCTGCTCGCCGGCGCCGCCGGCGCCGCGAGCGCCGCCTATCCCGAACGCGCCGTCACGCTGGTCGTCACCTATCCGCCCGGCGGCACGGTGGACGTGGTCGCGCGCCTGATCGGCCCCAGGCTGGCCGCGGAACTGGGCCAGCCGGTCGTCATCGAAAACCGCGGCGGCGCCGGCGGCATGATAGGCGGCGCGGTCGTGGCCAAGGCCAAGCCGGACGGCTATACGCTGATGCTGGACGCCTCCAACCACGCGCAGAATCCCGCCCTGCATTCGAAGATGCAGTTCGACACGCTGACGGCGTTCGCGCCGGTGTCCCTGCTGCTGCGCGTGCCCAACGTGCTGGTGGTCACGCCCTCGTATGAAGTGCGCAGCGTGGCCGACCTGATCAGGCTGGGCCGTCCGGGCGCCAAGGAGCACGTGTACTACGCCTCGGCCGGCCCCGGCTCAGCGCAGCATCTGGCCGGCGAACTGTTCAACCTGCTGGCCAAGACCGAGCTGCAGCACGTGGCCTACAAGGGCGGCGGCCCGGCCATGATAGACGTCATGTCGGGCCAGGTCCCCGTGATGTTCGCCAGCATGGGCTCGTCCTGGCAGCACGTGAAGAACGGCAAGCTGCGCGCGATCGCCGTCGGCGGCCTGGAGCGCTCCAAGACCGCGCCCGAGCTGCCCACCATCGCCGAATCCGGCGTGCCCGGCTACGAGACCTACGAATGGAACGCCGTGTTCGCGCCGGCCGGCACGCCGCCCGCCATCGTCGACCAGGTGTCGCAGGCGCTGGCCAAGGTGCTGAAAGACCCCGCCATCGCCGAGCAGCTCGCCGGCATCGGCGCCGAACCCATCGGCTCCACGCCGGCCGAACTGGACAGCTTCCGCCGCGCCGAGATCGCCAAATGGCAGCGCGTGGTCAAGGAGGCCGGCCTCAGCCTGGATTGATTGGTGCCGGGCCGGCCGGCCCGGCTATCATCGTCCCTGACACAGCTTTACCGCAGGGACAGGAGATGGACAAGATCCGGCTCGACAAATGGCTTTGGGCGGCGCGTTTCTACAAGACGCGCAGCCTGGCCGTACAGGAAATCGGCAAGGGCCGCGTACAGGTGAACGACCAGCCGGCCAAGCCGGCGCGCGAGGTCGCGCCCGGCGACCTCGTCACCATCCGCAAGGAAGACCCCGCGCTGCGCGTGCGGGTCGTGGGCGTGAGCGGCGTGCGCGGCCCGGCGCCGGTGGCGCGCCAGCTCTACGAGGAAACGCCCGACAGCATCGCGGCGCGCGAGCGCGCGGCGGAAATGCGCCGGCTCGCGCCCGAACCGGCGCTGGGCATCGAGGCCGGACGGCCGACCAAGCGCGACCGGCGCCTGATCGACCAGATGCGCGGGAAGTGAGGCCGCCATGAAGAAAAATCCGATGGGCGGCCTGGTCTACTCCACCGATGGCGGACGCATGTGCCCGCAGTGCCGCCAGCCCGTGGCGCAATGCCGCTGCGACGCGGCGCGCGCCGCGCCGGCCGGCGACGGCGTGGCGCGCGTATCGCGCGAAACCAAGGGGCGCGGCGGCAAGAGCGTCACCGTGGTCAAGGGCCTGGCGCTGGACCCGGTTGCGCTGGGCGCGCTGGGCAAGCAGTTGCGCGCGGCCTGCGGCTCGGGCGGCACCGTGAAAGACGGCGTGATCGAGGTACAGGGCGACCATTGCGAGCGCGTCATGGAGGCCTTGCAGAAACAGGGCTACCGCGCCAAGCGCGCCGGCGGCTAGGAGAAAGCACATGAACGATTCATCGCTGGCCGACGTGGCCAGCTGGCATGCCCACGTGTATTTCGACGCGGCCAGCCGGGATACCGCGCAGGCGCTGCGCGAACGGATCGCCTCGCGCTTCGGCGGCCGGATGGAGCTGGGGCGCTTCCATGAGCGCCCCGTCGGCCCGCATCCGTGCTGGAGCTACCAGATCGCCTTCGCGCCCGGGGACTTCGCCGAGATCGCGACCTGGCTCACGCTGCACCACGGCGGGCTGGACGTGTTCCTGCACCCGAACACCGGCGACTCGCTGCGCGACCACCGCGACTGCGCCGTCTGGATCGGGCGCAGCCATGTGCTCGATCTGCAGGCGCTGGGCTGAACCTGCCGGCCCGTAGCGTCAGAGCGCGCGGCCCACGATCAGCGAATCCAGCGCCAGCGTGGCGTCGTCGCTCCTGCCCTCGTAGGGCAGGCGGTTGAGCACGTAGCGCATGGCGTTGAGCCGCGCGCGCTTCTTGCAGTCGGACTTGACCACCACCCACGGCGCGTCGGCGGTGTCGGTGTGCGCGAACATCGCTTCCTTGGCGCGGGTGTAGTCATCCCATTTGTCCAGCGAGGCCAGGTCCACCGGGCTCAGCTTCCACTGCTTGAGCGGATGGACCTTGCGCTGCTCGAAGCGGCGCAGCTGTTCCTCGCGGCTGACCGAGAACCAGAACTTGATCAGGTGGATGCCGCTGCTGACCAGGTGGCGCTCGAAGTCGGGCACCTGGCGCAGGAAGTCCAGGTACTCCCCATGCGTGCAAAAGCCCATCACGCGCTCCACGCCGGCGCGGTTGTACCAGGAGCGGTCGAACATCACGATTTCGCCGGCCGTGGGCAGGTGCTGCACATAGCGCTGGAAATACCATTGGCCGCGCTCGGTGTCGGACGGCTTTTCCAGCGCGACCACGCGCGCGCCGCGCGGGTTCAGGTGCTCCATCATGCGCTTGATGGTGCCGCCCTTGCCCGCCGCGTCGCGGCCTTCGAACAGGATCACGACACGCTGGCCGGTAGCCTTGACCCAGGCCTGCAGCTTGAGCAGTTCGACCTGCAAACGGTACTTCTGCTTTTCGTAATTGCGCCGCAGCATGCGGTGGCGGTACGGATAAATGCCTTCGCGCCAGTGCGCGACCAGTTCGTCGTCGGGATTGCGCGGCGCCGCCTCGGCCTGCTCGCCGGCTTCCAGCAGCGCGCGGAGCACGGCCTGCGCATCGTCGGGCGACAGCGCCTCGATGAGCGAGCGCAAGGCCTCGTGCGCCTGTTCGGGCGCGCCGGCGGGACGGCGGCGCGCGATGTCGGCCAGCAGCGCCACGGCCTCCTGGCGCGCGGCGTGCACACGGGCGCCGGCCCGCCTGCGGATCTGCTCCGCGGGCGCGGGCGCCATGTCCTGGTCGATGGCGTCTGGCATCTTGTCCGTCATGGGTGCTCTCCTTGTTATGTGCGTCGTCCGCCTCGCGACGCGGCGGATTGACGTGAATGAAAGGTTGTAGCATCTTTGCGGACTCCGGCTCCGCGCCGTCCGTTATCCGCGCCATGTGGTCATTCATCAAGCGCCTGCTCGCCGGCCCCGCGCCGGCCGAAGATCCGCTGCGCGAAACCCTGAGTTTCGACGACGCCGGTCTGACGCGCGCCAGCGAACTGCTGCGCGCGCTGCGCCAGCGCGAGTTCTGGCCCTGGGACGAGATCCACGAATTCGGCTTTCGCTACACGCAGGCGCTCTACCCCGATCCCTGGGCCGGCGACTACATGGAAGGCCTGTGGATCTTCCGCGTCTGCGGCGACGAGGGCGGACGGATGACGCTGGAATTCGACCAGGACATGCTGGACGCGGAACGCCTGCCCGACGCGCTGCTGCGCCACCTGCCCGGGCTGGACATGGGCGCACTGCGCGCCGGCCTGGCCGCCGCCGGCCGCGGCCCGCACAATTTCGAGGCCGAGGGCGACTGGATAGCCTGGCGGCGCGCCGACGCCGCGCCTACACCCGGTCCAGGCCCTGCCTGAGATCGGCCACGATATCCTCGGGCGTCTCCAGTCCCACCGACAGCCGCAGCAGCCCCTCGGACAGGCCGTAGCGCTCGCGGTCCTCGGCGGTGTAGCTGGCGTGCGTCATGGACGCGGGATGCTGGATCAGCGTCTCGGGGTCTCCCAGGCTGACCGCGATGCGGGCCAGTTTCAGGCTGTCGAGCAGCCGGCGCCCGCCCGCCAGCCCGGTCTTCAGTTCGAACGCCACCAGCCCGCCGCCGGCCGACTGCTGGCGCCGGGCGATCTCGGCGCCGGCCGTGTCCGCCAGGCCCGGATAGAACACCTCGGCCACCGCGGGATGGCCGCGCAGCAGCTCGGCCACCTTCCTGGCCGATTCGCTGTGGCGCTGCACGCGCAGTTCCAGCGTCTTCAGGCCGCGCAACACCAGGAAGGCCGTGAACGGCGACAGCGTCGCGCCGGTGAAGTAGCGCAGGCCCTGCAGCCGGATCGGGTCGATGTGCTGCTTGCGCCCCAGCACCGCGCCGGCCAGCAGATCGCCGTGGCCGCCCAGGTACTTGGTGGCCGAATGCAGCACGAGGTCGGCGCCGTGCTCCAGCGGACGCTGCAGCACCGGCGTGGCGAAGGTGTTGTCGACGATGGTCAGCAGGCCGCGGGCGCGGGCGATGGCCGACACGGCGGCGATGTCCACCAGGCGCAGGTTGGGATTGGCCGGCGTCTCGAAATACACCGCGCGCGTTTTGGGGCCGATGGCGTCGGCCACGGCCTGCGGGCGGGTGAAGTCGGCGAACACCGCGCGCACGCCGAAGCGGGCCAGGCCCTGCGTGAACAGCGTGAAGGCGGTGCCGTAGACGATCTGGTCCACCACGATCTCGTCGCCGCTTTGCAGCAGCGTGAACAGCGTGGCGGAGATCGCGGCCATGCCGGAGGCGGTCGCCACACCGGCCTCGGCGCCCTCCAGCGAGGCCAGGCGTTCTTCCAGCAGCGCCTGCGTGGGATTGCGGGTGCGGCCGTAGACGTAGCCCTGGGCCTCGCCCAGCCTGATCCGGTCGAAGGCTTCCAGGCTTTCCTGGGTGTAGGTGGAAGTCAGGTAGAGCGGCGGCGACAGCGCGCCCTGTTCGTCCAGCGGCTCGTAGCCGAGATGGATGGCGCGTGTGGCGAAGCCCTGTTGCGGAAAATCGGACATCTGGGATTCCTTGTTCGGATATCAGCGTTTGTGGTCGGCGCGGCGCGCCAGCCATTCGCCGGTGAATTGCACGATGGACACCAGCGCGATCAGGATCACGATCACCTCGAACATCACGCGGGTCTCGTAGCGTTCGTAGCCGTAGCGGATCGCCAGGTCGCCCAGGCCGCCGGCGCCCACCGCGCCGGCCATGGCCGAGGCATTGATCATGGCGATGACGCTTACCGTCATGCCGCCGACGATGCCGGGCAGCGCTTCGGGCAGCAGCACGTGGCGCACGATGTGCCAGCGCCGGCAGCCCATGGCGCGCGCGGCTTCCACCAGGCCGTGGTCCACCTCGTTGAGGCTGACCTGCGCGATGCGCGCGAAGAACGGCACCAGGTTGGCCGACAGCGGCACGATGGCGGCCCAGGTTCCCAGGGTGGTGCCCACCAGCATGCGCGTGAACGGCAGCATGGCCACCAGCAGGATGATGAAGGGAATGGCCCTGAAGGTATTCACCACGATGGACAGCGCCTTGTTCAGGCGCGGCAGCGGATAGAGATTGCCCGGCGCGGTGACCGTCAGGACCAGCGCCAGCGCCAGCCCGCAGACGATGGCGATGGCCGCCGCCACGCCCACCATGGTCAGGGTCTGCAGAAACGCCTGCAGGTATTTATCGAACATCGGCAGCGACATAGCCCAGCACCTTTATCTGATCGGCCACCAGCGCGGCGCGCGCGGCCTCTTCCCGTAGTGCGCCCGCCGGCACCGACACCAGCAGGCTGCCTTGCGCGTGACCGCGCAGGCGGTCCAGCCCGCCATGCAGCAGCGTCGCGCCCGGCCCCAGGGCGGCCAGCGCCTGCAGCGAAACGCCGCCCGGCCGCCCCTGCCCCGTGAAGCGCAGGCTCAGCACCGCCACGCCGTCGCGGCCCTGCAGGTCGGGCACCAGCCTGGCCTCCAGGTCGGCCGGCAATCCATGTTGCAGGGGCCGCAGCAAGGCGCGCGTGGCCTCGGCCTGGGGATTGCCGAAGACACGCCAGACCTCGCCGTGCTCGACCTTGCGCCCGCCGTCGAGCACCAGCACCTTGTGGCAGATCTCGCGGATCACCGCCATGTCGTGCGTGATCAGCACCACCGTCAGGCCCAGCTTGCGGTTGATGTCGCGCAGCAGGGTCAGGATGGACTGCGTGGTCTCGGGGTCCAGCGCCGAGGTGGCCTCGTCGCACAGCAGGATCTCGGGCTCGTGCACCAGCGCCCGGGCGATGCCGACGCGCTGCTTCTGGCCGCCGGACAGCCTGGCCGGATAGACGTCGGCCTTGTCGCCCAGCCCCACCAGCTCCAGCAGCGCGGCGACGCGGGCCCGCGCGGCCGCCGGCTTCACGCCGGCCACGCGCAGCGGCAGGGCCACGTTCTCGGCCACCGTCTTGGCCGACAGCAGATTGAAGTGCTGGAAAATCATGCCGATGCGCCGGCGCAGCGTCACCAGGGCATTCTCGTCCAGCCCGCCCGCGTCCACGCCATCGATCAGCACGCGTCCGGCGCTGGGCCGCTCCAGCATATTGATGGAGCGCAGCAGCGTGGACTTGCCGGCGCCGCTGCGCCCGATGATGCCGAACACCGTGCCGCGGGCAATCGAGAACGACACGTCGGACAGCGCCGCAACCGCGCCGCGCGCGCCCTCGTAGCGCTTTTGCAGCCCTTCGAACACGATGTGCTCGTCGCCCGCCGGCAGCGGCGGCGCGGCCGCCGGCTGGGCAATGGAAAACTCATGTTGCATCATGGCTCAGAACACCGGAATCACGGAGCCTTCGAACTTGCTGAGGATGAACTGGCGCACCTCTTCCGAGTGGTAGGCCTTGACCAGCTCGGGCACCCACGGCGCGTTCCTGTCCTGTTCGCGGACCGCGATGATGTTCACATAGGGATTGTTTTCCTTCTTCTCGACCGCGATGCCGTCGCGCGTGGCGATCAGGCCGGCCTGGTAGGCGAAGCTGTTGACGATGGCGGCGGCGTCCACGTCGGGCAGCGAGCGCGCCAGCACCACCGAGGCGCTCTCCACGAACTGGAGCTTCCTGGGGTTGGCGGTCACGTCGGCCAGGGTGGCCGTGCCGGTGGCCGGGTCGAAGCCGTTCCTGAGCGTGATCAGGCCCTGGTCGCGCAGCACCACCAGCGCGCGCGTCTGGTTGCTGGGATCGTTGGGTATGCCCACGCGCGCGCCTTCCGGCAGGTCCTTCAGCGACTTGTACTTGCGGGAATAGAACGCGATGGGCGAAATCAGCGTGTTGGCCACCGGCACCAGCTTGTAGCCGCGCTGGCGGATCTGGTCGTTCAGAAAGGGAATGTGCTGGAAGGCGTTGGCCTCCAGGTCGCCGTTGTTCAGGGCCTCGTTGGGGCTGGCGGTGCCGGTGATGACCACCGGCTCCACGGCCAGACCGTTCTTCCTGGCGACCTGGGCCACCACTTCCCAGATCTGTTCGTCGACGCCGCCGCGCACGCCGACCTTCAGGGGTTTGGCGTCGGCCGAAAAGGCCGGGCCGTGGAACATCGCCGCCGAGGCCAGCACCACGCCAAGCAGCTTCTTGAAAATACGGGGAGTCATTTTGGAATCGCCTCTCAGGCTAAACGGTTATGAGAGAAACGATTCTAGGGACGGGCACGCCCGGCGCGAACGAAGACTTCGTTCGGTGCTTATGGCCGGGGCGTTTGGTTATGGCCGCGCGGCATATGCGCGCGGCGCGCCGACGGCGTTCAGAACGGCTTGACGATCACCAGCGCGACGATCGCGGAAGCCGCGACCACGGTGAACGGCGCGTACCAATCGATCAGCGGCGGACGCTGCGCGCCGCCGCCGGCCATGCGGCGCAAGGCCTTGCTCTGGACGCCCAGCAGCGCCGACAGCGCCAGCGCGATGGCGATCTTCACCCAGATCCAGTTCATGACGAACCAGCCGAAGGTCACGGCCAGGTGCAGGCCGACCAGCCAGGCCAGCACCATGGCCGGCGTGGTCACGTACAGGGTCCAGCGGCGCAGCGCGCCGAGCATCCTGCTTTCTTTCGGGGCTTGGCCGCCTTCCTGGGGCTGCGAGGACAGCAGGAACAGCGACACGAACAGCGAGCCGCCCAGCCAGGCGACCACGGCCGCCACGTGGAGCATTTTCAGGAGTTGGTATGTCATGGCCGGCATTATCGCCGCAGGCGCGCGCCGCGGCGAACCGGCTTGCAACGGCAATTTGCGCTACGGCAAAGCGGCGGCCCGGCGCGGCCTTACTTGGCGGCGTCGGCGCCTGCCGGCGGCGGGCTGCCCGCCGGCGCCGCCTTGCTGTCCGCGGGCGCGGCCTTGCCATTGGCGGCCGGCGTATCGCTGGCGGCCGCCGGGTTCAAGGTGTCGGCCGGCGCGTCCGGCGACACCGCGGGGTCGGCCGGCGCCGGCTTGGGCGGCGTCTTGCCGCGTCCGGCCGGCGCCGGTTGCGGCGCCGAAGCGGCCTGCGCGTCCGGCAGAAAGCGCTGCAACAGCTGGAAAAATCCGTCGTAGAACTTGGGCCGCGCCACCGTCTGGCTGGCGGTCTTGACCAGCGAATCGTCGCTGGCGCCGAACGGCATGGACACCTGGCCCAGTACGCTCACGCCCACGCTGGCCGAATTGGCGGTGCGCTTGATCGAATAGCGGTCCTGCACCGCGGTGGCGAACACCGTCGAGCGCTCGTTCGACGCGCCATCGGCGGCGCATTCGATATTGAAGCTGATCTGCGTATGCTGGCCGTCCTCGGCCTGGAAATTCTTGTGCCCGGTCACGCGCGCCGACTCGAAGCGGTCGATCAGGTAGCCCTGGCTCAGCAAGGCGCGCCGGCCCGCGTCGCAGGCGGCCGCGCTGCTGGCCGCGACGCTGCGCGAGTAGGTGTCGTTCTGGGTGAAGTCCTCCTTCTCATACGCGGGCTTGGGGGAGGAGCATCCGGCCACGGCGCCCGTCAGGGCGGCGAGCAGGATCAGGGACGAACGGCGGGTGATACGAGGCATGTATGGGCGTCCGCGAGCCGGCGGCTTGCGGCAGTGTGATGCGTGAACGTCGGTTATAGCGCATCCCCCCGCCTCAAGCCTTTACCAGGAATGAACAGTTCAACAGAGAGGTAACAGGCGATATAACAGGGACAAAACGAACGGCTACTGGGACTAACCCCTGGTCCCACGCCGCCGGATTTTGGCTATTCTGCCCGCGTCGATCCAAAACCCCGCAGAAGAGACCTGCCCGCCGCGGCAGGCGCCGACGGAGCAACCGCCCCGGAAACTCTCAGGCAACCAGGACTGCGCGGTCTAGACAATCTGGAGAGCGGCGCCGCGCGCGCCCACCGAAGGGGAACCCGCCGCCATCCGCGCGGCGCGTGAAACTCTCAGGTACCAAGACAGATGGGGTGCTGCGGCCGGGTGGCCGCGGCCACCCTACCCTTGGAGCGACCATGCCCCGCATCGCCATCATCGGCGCCGGCATCACCGGCGTCACGTCCGCCCATGCCCTGAACAAGCTGGGATTCGACGTCACCGTCTACGACCGCCAGCGCTACCCCGCCATGGAGACTTCCTACGCCAACGGCGGCCAGCTGTCGGCCAGCAACGCCGAGGTCTGGAACAGCGTGTCCACCATCATGAAAGGCCTGCGCTGGCTGGGCCGCCACGACGCCCCGCTGCTGCTCAATCCGCGTCCGGGCTGGCACAAGTATTCCTGGCTGGCCCAGTTCATCGGGCAGATCCGCAACTATCGCCAGAACACCATCGAGACCACCCGCCTGGCCATCGAGGCGCGCCAGCACCTTTACGCCATGGCCGAAGAAGAAGGCATCGATTTCGACCTGGAGCGCCGCGGCATCCTGCATATCTACCACGACGCGGCCAGCTTCGACACCGCGCGCCGCGCCAACGCGCTGCTGCGGCAAGGCGGGCTGGAGCGCTACGAGGTGACCGCGGAAGAAGCGCGCCGCATCGAGCCGGCCCTGCAGACCGCCTGCCACGCCGGCTTCTACACGCCGTCGGACGCCACCGGCGACATCCACAAGTTCACCAGCGGCCTGGCCCGCGCCTGCCAGCGCCGCGGCGTGCGGTTCGTGCAGGACGCCGACATCACCGCCATCGCGCACGAGGGCGGCGCCTACCGTCTGGACCTGGCGGCAGGCGCGCTGCCGGCCCGGCAGGAATCGGCCGACGCCGTGGTGATCTGCGCCGGCGCGGCCAGCCGCCAGTTCGCGCGGCAGCTCGGAGACTCGCTCAACATCTATCCGGTCAAGGGCTATTCGATCAGCGTGCACCTGGACGACGAGGCCAGCCGCGCCGCCGCGCCCTGCGTGAGCCTGCTGGACGAGGCCGCCAAGATCGTCACCAGCCGCCTGGGCGACCGCTTCCGCGTGGCCGGCACGGCGGAATTCAACGGTTTCAACCTGGACATCCGCGCCGAACGCGTGCAGCCGCTGGTGGACTGGACCCGCCGCCACTTCCCCGGCGTGCGCACCGCGCGCGTGGTGCCGTGGTGCGGGCTGCGCCCGATGACGCCGAACATGATGCCCAGGGTCGGCCCCGGCAAGCGGCCGGGGGTGTTCTACAACACCGGCCACGGCCACCTGGGATGGACGCTGTCGGCCGCGACCGCCCAGATGCTGGCGGCCAGCGTCCAGGCGGGCATGGGCCGGGCCTGAGCCCTGCGGCGCTCAATGCGCCGCGACCGCTTCCCTGCTGTCCTGCTCGACGGCGCGCGGCGGCGCGCCTTCCGCGCCCGGCGGGCAGGCGTTCTTGCAGATCCGCCCGTCCTTCATCACCAGGCTGATGCGGTCCGGGTCGATCAGCAGCGACAGGTCCTCCAGCGGATTGCCGTCGACCATGACCACGTCCGCCAGATAGCCGGGACGCAGCATGCCCAGCTCGTGCGGCCGCTGCATGATCTCCCCGCCCAGCCGGGTGGCCGACACCAGCGCCTCGGTGGGCGTCATGCCGACATAATCCACGAAATACTGGAGATCGGAGGCGTTGGTTCCGTGCGGCATCCAGGCGAAGCCGTAGTCTCCGCCAGGCAGGATGCGTATGCCGCGCCGGTGCATCTTGCGCAGCGATTCGGCGGCGATCTCCAGTTCGCGCTTGTAGCCCATCTGCTCGGCGGCGGCGGGCGTGATGCCGTAGTCGGAAGCATGGAAGGCGGTGCGAACCAGCCAGCCGATGCCCGGCGCCACGAAGTGCCTGTCCTTGTTGGCTTCCAGCATGTCGAGCGCCTCTTCGTCGGCGAAGCTGGCGTGATAGATCATCTCGATGCCGTGCCGCACGCATTGCTTGACCGATTCGCTCGAACGCGCGTGCGCCGCCACGCGCTTGCCGAAACGCTTGGCCTCGGCCGCCAGCATGGCGATCTCCTCTTCCGAGAATGGCGACATTTCGGCCGGCAGCCCGGCGATGTACTCGCCCGACAGATTGATCTTCAGGTGGTCGACGCCGTACTTGATGAAGGTGCGCGCCGACCGCCGGATCTCTTCGGGGCCGCTGCAGACGCTGCCGAAGCTGAGTTCATCGAAAGGCATGTGCGGCAGCGTGTTGTCGCCCAGCGCGCCGATCGTGGTGATCTCCTGGCTGCCCGCCAGGTAGCGGGGGCCGGGGCATTCCCCCGCGTCGATCGCGTTGCGCAACACCACGTCCAGGCGCGGCTTGGCGGCCGCCGCGCCGACGGCCGAGGTCCAGCCCATCTCCAGATAGCGCTTGGCCACGCGCACGCACCAGAGTATGTGTTCCTCCGGCGGCATGAACTGGATGGCGGCGAGCGAGGGCTGGTCGTTCCACGAGAAATGCGTGTGCGCCTCGGTCATCCCGGGCATCAGGAAGCGGCCGCGGCCGTCGATGACGCGCGCGCCATCGCGGCTCACCTGCCGCGGCGCGCGCGCGACCTCGGCGATGCGCGCGCCGTCGATCAGCACCTCGCCCTTGAACACGGCTTCGCCGGTGCCATCGAAGATGGCGACATTGGTAATGGCAATTCTGGACATGACAAGTCTCCTCCGGCCCGCGCCGCGGGCCGGCTTTCTTATGTTGAAACGCCAGGAAAAGAGCGGCTAACGCTGCGCCGCGTAGAACTCCCGCAGGGCCTGCACGCAGGCCTGGGGCTGTTCATAGGTCGTCCAGTGTCCGCAATCGCCGAACACCACGTAACGGCTTGCCGCGATGCGGCCGGCCAGCGCCTCGACGTTGGCCGGCGGCGCCACGCCGTCCTGGTCGCCGGTCACCAGCAGCGCCGGCACGTCCAGCGATTCCACGGCGGCGGGCTGCGCGCCGGCCAGCGCCTCGCAGCTTTGCGCATAGCCTTCCGGCGGCTGGCGCATCACGCTTTCGCGCACCAGCGCCAGCACCGCGGGCTGATCCTGCCTGGTCCGGGCGCTGGTCGCGCCCTTGACGATGGCGTCCGCGATCTCCTGCATGGCCGCGTCGCCGCCGCGCGCCAGCTCGGCGCGCGCGCGGATGCCGGCGCGTCCGGCGTCGGGCGGCGCGGCCAGCGGCCCGAACAGGGCCAGCGACCTGACCCGGCCGGGGTGCGCCACGGCGAAATGCTGGGCCACGATGGTGCCCAGGGAATGCGCGGCGATGTGCAGCGTATCGATCTTCAGTTCCGCCAGCATGCCGGCCAGCGCGTCCACGTAGGTCTGGATGGACAAGGGCTGCGAACCCAGCGGCGAGCGCGCGCTGCCCGGCAGGTCCGGACGGATGACGCGCAAGCCCTCGAACGCGCCCATCACCGGCGTCCAGGTGTTGGAAGAGCCGCCCAGGCCGTGTATGCACAACAGCGCCGGCCCCTCGCCGTCGATTTCCACCGCCAGACCGTTGACGTAGTTCGTGCTCATGCTTGCTCCTCGACAAACGTGTTCTCGATGACGCCCAGACCCTCGACCTCCACGCGCACCACGTCGCCGGCGGCCAGATAGCGCGGCGGCTGCATGCCCATGCCCACGCCCGCGGGCGTGCCCGTCGCGATCACGTCGCCGGGATACAGCGTGATGCCGCGCGAAATCGTTTCGATCAGGAACGGAATGTCGAAGATCATGTTCTCCGTGGGTCCGTCCTGGCGCAGCTCGCCGTTGACCCAGCAGCGCACGCGCGTGCGCGTGCCGTCGAACTCGTCGGCGGTGGCGATCCACGGCCCCATGGGACAGAACGTGTCGAACGATTTCCCCATGTCCCACTGCTGGTGGCGCATCTGCACGTCGCGGGCGGTGACGTCGTTGACGACCGTATAGCCGAACACGTGCTCCAGCGCCCGGGCGCGCGGGATGTTCTTGCCGCCCTTGCCGATCACGACCGCCAGCTCGGCCTCGTAGTCGATCTGCGACGAGACGCCGGCCGGCAGCAGCACGTCGTCGCGCGGCCCCACCACGCACTCGGGCACCTTGGTGAAGACGATGGGCCAGGACTCGGGATTCGCGTCGTTGTCCTTGAAGACCGAGGCCGACAGCTCCTTGGCGTGGGCGTGGTAGTTGCGTCCCACGCACCACAGGTTGCGGCGCGGCCTGGGCAGCGGGGCCAGCAGCCTCGCCTCGGCCAGCGGCAGCGCCGCCCCCGTTGCGGGCAGTTCGCGGCCCGCGGCCAGCAGGTCGATCACGGCCTGGGCGCCCAGGCGCTTGCGTTCCGCGTCGAACGCCAGGGGCGCCACCGTCGCGCCATCGGCGGACACCAGTCCCACTTCCTGGCTGCCGTTCAATATAAAGCTAGCAATGCGCACTACCGTCTCCTTCTTCTACCTGAACAGTCCCGCGGCGGGCCCGTGGCGCGCCGGCAGGTTCGGAGGACTTTATAGGCGCCGGCCGCGGCGCGCTTATCGCCGGGTGCGCGGACTTATCGCAGAGTCAGATCTTGTGCTAGGTGAATACACCTACGCCGGATTCGCGCGCAAACGCCCATAAAATTCCCGCAGGCGCCGCCGCCGCGCAACGGACTCGCCCAGCTGGCTCGCAAGGCGAGGACGAAAAGACAGGAGACGGAGATGCAGGAGACTTATGCCTTGCACGAAGGCGCGTTCGGCCGCGCCGTCGTGCTGGAACTGCGCGATGACCTGATCGCGCACGCGCACGCCGAAGTGCAGCTCGCCCTGTGGCTGGGCGGCTCGCGGGCGCAAGGCCGCGTCGGCCAGACCGTGGTGCCCTACAGCGAAAACCTGGCGCTGGGCGCCAACCCCTACGAGTCGCACGACGCGCGGCTGCTCGAACGTTCGGGCCCGGCGATTTTCCTGGTCCTCTACATCGCCAAGCCCTGGCTGGACGAACGGCGCGCCGCCACCGGCCGCCCGTTCCATTTCGACGCGCCCGGCGTGCCCATCGACGCCGCCGTGCGGCAGAGCTGCTGGCGCCTGCTGGACAAGATCGTCGCGCCGCACCAGCACCCGGGCGCCGATATCGACGCCGAGGTCGAAGCCCTGCTGCTGGCCGCGATCGAATCGTCGGCCGGGCCGGACCGGGCGCCGCGTCCGGTCTCGCCGGCGCCCGCGCTGGACCGCCGGCTGCGCGCGGCCATCGCCTATATGCGCCAGCACGTCCACGAGCCGATGGCCGTGGAGGACGTCGCCAGCCGCGTCGGACTGTCGCGCGGGCACTTCTTCGCGCTGTTCCGCGACCAGCTCAACACCACGCCCCAGGTGTTCTGGAGCGCGGTGCGCGTGGAGGAAGCCGTGCGCCTGCTGGCGCACCAGAAGCAGCCCCTGACCTCGGTGGCGTTGGATCTGGGTTTCTCGACGCCCGGCAATTTTTCGCGCTTTTTCCGCGAGCACATGGGCGTGTCGCCGTCGCGCTTCCGGCGCGCGGCGACCGGGCCGGCGCAGCATCTGCTGACCGGCGTCGACTGAAGCCGCGCTCAGGCGGCCGCGGCCTGCCTCTGGCGCAGCAGCGACAGCGCCGTGTCCTCGATCATGTCCTCCTGGCCGCCGATCATGCCGCGCCGGCCCATTTCGACCAGGATCTCGCGCGCGGGCACGCCGTACTTCTGCTCGGCGCGCTTGGCGAACAGCAGGAACGAGCCGTACACGCCGGCATAGCCCAGCGTGAGCGCGTCGCGGTCGATGCGGATCGGGAAGTCCATGATGGGCACCACGCGGTCTTCGGCCACGTCCTGGATCTTGAACACGTCCACGCCGGTCTCCACGCCCATGAGGTCCAGCACCGACACCAGCACTTCCAGCGGCGTGTTGCCGGCGCCCGCGCCCAGGCCCGCGGCGGCCGCGTCGATGCGTACCGCGCCGGCCTCGATCGCGGCGATGCTGTTGGCCACGCCCATCGCAAGATTGTGGTGGCCGTGAAAGCCCAGCTCCGTCTCGGGGTGCAGCGCGGCGCGCACCGCCTCGATCCTGGCCTTGACGGTATGGGGCAGCAGATGGCCGGCCGAGTCGGTGATGTAGATGCAGTTGGCGCCGTAGCCTTCCATCAGCCTGGCCTGCCGCACCAGTCCCTCGGGGCTGTTCATGTGGCTCATCATCAGGAAGCCCACCGTGTCCATGCCCAGCTTGCGCGCCTCGCCGATGTGCTGCTCCGAGGTATCGGCCTCGGTGCAGTGCGTGGCCACGCGCAGCGTGTGCACGCCCAGCGCGTGGGCGCGGCGCAGGTCGTCGACCGTGCCGATGCCCGGCAGCAGCAGCGCCGACACCTTGGCCTGCTTCATCTGCGGCACCACCGCCGCGAGGTATTCCTCGTCGGTGTGCAGCGGGAAGCCGTAGTTGACCGACGCGCCGCCCAGGCCGTCGCCGTGCGTGACCTCCAGCATCGGCACGCCGGCCTCGTCCAGGCCGCGGGCGATGGACACCATCTGCTCCAGCGTGATCTGGTGGCGCTTGGGATGCATGCCGTCGCGCAGCGTCATGTCATGCAGTACGACTTTCTTGCCTTTCAGTTCCATGTTCCTGATCTCCTAGTTTGCGGCCGGGACGGCGGCGTCGGCCAGCATCTGTTCGGCGAACATTTCGGCGCTGCGCACCGCCGCCGCGGTCATGATGTCCAGGTTGCCCGAGTACTTGGGCAGGTAGTCGCCCAGGCCCTCGACCTCCAGGTAGACCGACACGCGCCTGCCGTCGAACACCGGCCCGTTGACCAGCCGGTAGCCCGGCACGTACTTCTGCACCTCGGCGATCATGGCGTGTACCGACTCGCGAATTCTGTCCTGGTCGGGCTCGGTCTCGGTCAGGCAATGGACCGTGTCGCGCATGATGAGCGGCGGCTCGGCCGGATTGAGGATGATGATGGCCTTGCCCTTTTTGGCGCCGCCGATGCGTTCCACGGCGCCGGCCGTGGTGCGGGTGAATTCGTCGATGTTCTTGCGGGTGCCGGGGCCGGCCGAGCGCGACGACACGGTGGCCACGATCTCGCCGTATTCCACCGGCTGCACGCGCGAGACGGCGTAGACCATGGGAATGGTGGCCTGGCCGCCGCAGGTGACCATGTTGACGTTGTTGTGCCCGCCGCCCAGCAGGTCCTTGAGGTTGACCGGCGGCACGCAGTACGGGCCGATGGCGGCCGGCGTCAGGTCGATGACCTTGACGCCGCGCGCGGTGAGCTTGTCCGAGTTCTCTTTGTGCACATAGGCGCTGGTGGCGTCGAAAGCGAAGTCGATGCCGTTCTCTTCCAGGTGCGGCAGCAGGCCGTCGACCCCGTCCGAGGTGACGCGCAGGCCCATTTCCCGCGCGCGCTTGAGCCCGTCGGATTGCGGGTCTATGCCCACCATCCAGACCGGCTCCAGCACCGGGCTGCGCTGGAGCTTGGCCAGCAGGTCGGTGCCGATGTTGCCCGAGCCGATGATGGCGGCCCGCAGTTTGCGTGACATGGTTTACTCCTTGATGATTGAACGAAAGAACCGCCGCGCCGCCTCAATTGCCCATCAGGCCGAGCGGCGCCAGGGACAGCCCGGGCACGTAGGTGATCGCCAGCAGGGTAGCGATCATGGCCACGATGAAGGCAATGGAGCCGGCCGCCGCCTTCTCCAGCGCAACGCCGCCGATGCGCGCGCCGACGAACAGGTTCACGCCCACCGGCGGGGTGACCATGCCGATCGCCAGGTTGACGATGATCACGATGCCGAAGTGCACCGGGTCCACGCCCACCGCCGTGACCACCGGCAGCAGAATCGGCGTCAGGATGATGATGGCGGCGATGGTCTCCATGAACATGCCCACGAACAGCAGCAGCGCGTTGATCAGCAACAGGATGACGATGGGGTTGTCGGTCAGGTGCACGATGTAGTCGGCGATCACGAACGGGATGCGCTCGATCGCCAGCACCCGGCCGAAGATGGTCGCGGTGCCGACGATGACGATCACGGTGGCCGAGGTCAGCGCCGATCCGGCGATCACCTGGTACAGCCCCTTGAAGCTCAATTCCTTGTGCACGAAGGCGCCCACCACGAAGCCGTACAGCACGCCCACGGCGGCGGCCTCGGTCGGCGTGAACACGCCGCCGTAGATGCCGCCCAGGATGATCACCGGCGCCAGCAGCGCCCACTTGGCGTCCCATACCGCGGCCGCGATCTCGGCGCCGCTGTAGCGCCGCTCCGAACCGCGGTAGCCGTGCTTGCGCGCGCTGAGGTAGGCCACCACGATCAGCGCCACGCCGATCAGCAGGCCGGGAATGATGCCGGCCAGGAACATCTTGGTGATCGACACGTTGGCCGACACCGCATAGATGATCATCGGGATGCTGGGCGGGATGATGATGCCGATGCTGCCGGCCGCGGCGATCAGGCCGACCGAATAGCCCTTGTCGTAGCCCTGCTGGGCCATGGCCGGCAGCATGATGCCGCCGATCGCGGCCACCGTGGCCGGCCCCGAGCCGGAGATCGCGGCGAAGAACATGCAGGTGACGATGGCGATGATGGCCAGCCCGCCCGTATAGCGCCCGAACAGCACGTTGCCCACGTTGAGCAGGCGGCGCGACAGCCCGCCCTGCCCCATCAGGTCGCCGGCCAGGATGAAGAACGGCACCGCCATGAGCGGGAAGGAATCGATGGAGGTCACCAGCCCCTGGGCGATGTAGCTGCTGCTGACCTTGCCGCTGTAGATCAGCGCGACGGCCGAGGCCAGGCCCAGCGAGATGGCGATGGGGACGCTCAGTATCAGGAGCGCCAGGAAGCTGCCGAACAGCAATAGCGAAATCATGCGCGGCCTCCGTGGCGCAGCGCGCCCAGTTCAACGAAGATGCTTTGCACCAGCCGGAAGATCACCAGCGCGAAGCCGACGGTGGGCGCCAGGTAGATGACGCCCATCGGCAGGCCCAGCGAGGACGAGGTCTGGCCGAACTTGAAGATCTTGAGCGTCAGCGCGTAGCCTTCCTTGACCACCATCGCCGCGAACACGATGAAGAGCGCGTGCGACAGGATCACGAAGCCCGCCTTCAGCCTGCCGGGCAGGCGCGACACCGCCGCCTCCACGCAGATGTGCGCATTGCGCTTGACGGCGTAGCTCACGCCCAGATAGGTGGCCCAGATGAAGCAATAGCGCGCCAGTTCCTCCGACCACGCCAGGGAGCTGTCCATGACGTAGCGCATGAACACCTGGGCGCAGATCAGCAGCGACATGGCCGCCAGGAGGAACACCGTGAGCACTTCTTCCAGGTGCTTGTCTAGAAATTTCCACATGATTGCGTCGTTCCGAAGACGGCCGGCGCGCGGCCGGCCGCGCCGCCGCGATGCGCGGCGGCGGCTTGGAGGCGCGCTTTGCGCGCGCGTTGGAAGGGTTCCGGCGCCCGGCGCCGGCCGGGCTCAGCCGCCGGTCTTGCCGGTTTCGGCCACGATGCGGTCGACGATGTCGCCGCCGACCTTCTTCTTCACCATCTCCTGGATGGGACCCATGCGGCTGGAGAACGCCGCCAGCTCTTCGGGCGTGAGGCTGGTGAAGGTGACCGTGGGCATGGCGGCCTCGGCCTTCTCATCGGCCTTTTGCGCCAGTTCGCGCTGGTAGGCGGTGGTGTCCTTGACGGCTTGCAGGAACGCCTTCTTGTCGGCGTCGCTGAAGCGCTCGTAGACCTCGGGATTGATCAACAGCGGCCATGGCGAATACACGTGGTTGGTCTTGGTGATGTACTTCTGCACTTCGTTGAACTTCATGTCGTAGAAGAGGTTGATCGGCCCCTCCTGCGCGTCGAACGTGCCCTGCTGCAGCGCCGTGAACAGTTCGCCGAAGGCCAGCGGCGCGGGGTTGGCGCCCTCGGCCTTCCAGGCCGCGATGTGCACCTCGTTCTCCATGGTGCGCATCTTCATGCCTTCCAGGTCGGCCGGCGACTTGATCACCTTCTTGCTGTTGGTCAGCTGGCGAAAGCCGTTTTCCCAGTAGGCCACGCCCTTGATGCCGACCTTGTCCAGGCTGGCCAGCAGGCCCTGCCCGATATCGCCGTCCAGCACCCGATAGACGCTGGCCCGGTCCTTGAACAGGAACGGGATATCCAGCGCGAAGAATTCCTTGTTGAAGTTGCCCAGCACCGCCGAGGACACGAAGGTCATGTCCACGTTGCCCAGCTGGATGCTTTCCACCAGTTCGCGTTCGCTGCCGAGCTGCGAATTGGGAAAGATCTCCATCGTGATGCGCCCGTCGGTCTTGGCCGCGAGTTCCTTGGCCAGGTGTTCCAGGGCCTGGTGGCCGGTGTTGCTGGTGGAGGCGGCGTGGCCCGCCTTGAGCACGATTTTTTCGGCCGCCTGCGCCCGGCCCGCAAGGCCGGCCGCGCACAGGGTCGTCGCCGCGGCGATGGCCGCAAGCCGGAACAGCTTCGTGGTGATGAGATTCGTCATTGGTTTGTCTCCAACGCTGCGCCGCTCCCGTGGGAGGCGGCATGTTCTTGTTCGGGTGAATCGGGCTGGGAATGCCGTAGGCGCATTCTAGATTGATGCTAGAATTTTTTCAAATAATGATAGATGCTCTCAACATATGAGAATAAAGGCCGGACACTCCGGCCATTCCACAACCGAAAGAGGAGTCCCTGCATGAACATTGCGGCATCGGAAACAGCGTCCGCACCCTGGAACCCTGAAAGCATGCTGGCCGCGCTGCGCGCCGACGCCGGCATCGGCGAAGTGCTGGCGGGCGCCGACATCGAGGCCCGGTTCCTGAACGACTGGAGCGGCGAGGAAGGCGGCAGGCCGCTGGCCCTGGTGCGTCCGCGCGACACCGCCGAGGTTGCGCGCGTGCTGGCGCTGTGCCACGCGGGACGCTGCCCGGTGGTGCCGCAAGGCGGGCTGACCGGCCTGGCCGGCGGCGCCACGCCGATCGAAGGCTGCGTGCTCGTCTCGCTGGAACGCATGTCCGGCGTGGTCGAACTGGACCCCGCCTCCGCCACCATGACCGTGCTGGCCGGCACGCCGCTGCAGGCCGTGCAGGAAGCCGCGCAGGCCGCCGGCTTTCTGTTCGCGCTGGACCTGGGCGCGCGGGGCTCCTGCCAGATCGGCGGCAACATCGCCACCAATGCCGGCGGCAACCGGGTGATCCGCTACGGCATGGCGCGCGACCTGGTGCTGGGGCTGGAAGCCGTGCTGCCCGACGGCACCGTGCTGTCCATGATGAACAAGATGGTCAAGAACAATGCCGGCCCCGACCTGAAGCATCTGTTCATCGGCACCGAGGGCACGCTGGGCATCGTCACCCAGGCCGTGCTGCGCCTGCATCCGGGCGTCTCGGGCGCCAATACCGCGCTGGTGGCCGCGCCCGATTTCGGCTCGGCCATCAAGCTGCTGCGCCATGCGCAGCACCGCCTGGGCGGCCGGGTCAGCGCGTTCGAGGTGATGTGGCAGGACTACTATGCCGCGGCCACCACCGCCGGCGGCATCGCCGCGCCGCTGCCGGCCACGTATCCGCTGTACGTGCTGCTGGATCTGCAGGCGGCCGCGCCCGAAGAGGACGCGGCGCGCTTCGAGGCGGTGCTGGAGCACGCGCTGGCCGAAGGCTGGATCGCCGACGCCGCCATCGCCCAGTCCCACGCGCAGGCCCAGGCCTTCTGGGAGCTGCGCGACGCCATCTCCGAGATGCTGCGCACTTTCGCGCCCACCATCAACTTCGACGTATCCGTGCCCATCTCGCGCATCGAGGAATGCGTGGCCCGGATGCGCCAGGCGCTGGCGCGCGATTTCCCCGACGTGCGCGCGATCTACTTCGGCCACGTGGGCGACGGCAATGTGCATATCGTGGTGGGGCCGCTGCCGGCCGACGGCCGCAAGACCGAAGCGCGCATCGAGGCCGCGTTTTACGACATCGTGCGCAGCCTGTCGGGATCGGTCTCGGCCGAGCACGGCATCGGGCTGCACAAGCGGCCGTGGCTGCACTACAGCCGCAATCCGGCGGAGCTGTCGTTGATCGCGGCGATGAAGCGGGCGCTGGACCCGCACGGGATCATGAATCCGGGGAAGATTCTGGCGGTTTGATAATGGGGCGGTTGGCGGCGGCTGATGGGTTTCGCGCGTTCGGCATTCGGGTTTTTCTTCAAAGAATCTCGCGCTACACCCATCCTACGGCCTGGGCATCGTAGGATGGGTGTAGCGCGAGATTCCGTAAGCAAGAACTCAAATGCCGAACGCGCGAAACCCATCACCCCGCAAAACCCACCGCCTACCCCTGGCTGCTGCCCAGCTCCGCGCTGATCCTGCGGGCCGTCTCGCATACCACCGGCGCCAGCGCCTTCATGCGCTTTTCATCCATGTATTCGAGCGTGCTGGACACGCTGATCGCGGCGACGGTCTTGCGGCTGCCGTCGCGGATCGGCGCGGCCACGCAACGGATGGACGGCTCGTCCTCGCCGGTGTCGTAGGCGTAGCCGGCCTGCGCGTAGCCGCGCATCAGCTTGATCCACGCGGACTTGGACACAGGCAGGCGCAGCAGATGGCGCTGCTGTTCGTAGATGGCTTCCCACTCTTGCTCGCCCGCGTCCAGCAGCAGCGCCTTGCCCACGCCGGTGGAGATCAGCGGCTTGCTGCCGCCGATGCGCGAACTGATCTCGATGGCGCGGCGGCTGGATATCTTGTCCAGGTAGATCACCAGGCCGTGGTCCACGGTGGCCAGGTGCACGGTGTCGGAGGTCTTGTCGGCCAGGGCCTGCAGCATGGGGCGCGCGATGCGCGTCAGCTCCACTTCGGAATACGCGTGAAAGCCGAGCTCCAGCAGCTTGCGGCCCAGCCGGTAGCCGCGCTGCGGGTCGCGCTTGAGGTAGTTGCGCCGCGCCAGCGCCAGCACGATGCGATGCACCGTGCTGTAGGTCATGCCGGTGTGCTGCGCGATTTCCCCCAGGTCGCCGATGCCGGCGGCGACCGATTCGATGATGTCCAGGCCGCGGATCAGCGTCTGGCTGGAACCCGGTTCCGGGCGCGCGGCCTGGTCGTCCGACTTGGCCGCGGACTTGGCCGCTGACTTGGCCGTGCTGGAGGAGGTCTTTGCTTGCTTCACCTGTTTCACCCTGACGCGGCATGCCATGCCCGCCGCGCATCCCGTTCGGCCAAGACGCCCTTGCTCGACGATGAGCGGGCTTGGCCGCCGGTATTCTACGGTATTGCAAGCGCCGCGGCGCAGTGCGCGTCGGCGGTTTCGGCCGGCGGGCGATCGCGGTTGAAGTGCGCGCCCCGGCTCTCGGCGCGGGCGCGCGCCGCGGCCACGATGAGGTCGGCCACCAGCGCCAGATTGCGCAGCTCCAGCATTTCCAGGCTGGCGCCCTCGCGCTCGAAGCGCGCCTGCATTTCGGCGCGCAGCGCGCCGGTGGTTGCGGCTGCGCGCCGCAGGCCCGCATCGCTGCGCACCACGCCCACGTCGCGGCTCATCACTGCGCGCAGCTCGTGCCGCAGCCGCGCCAGGTCCGCGGCCGGCGGCGCGACTGCCGCCGCGTCGCCGGCCAGTTCCAGTCCGCCCGCCGGGCCGGACGCCGCGCCATGCCGCAGGATGTCCCGCGCCGCCGCCCTGCCCGTCACCACGCACTCCAGCAAGGAATTGCTGGCCAGCCGGTTGGCCCCGTGCAGCCCGGTGCAGGCGGCCTCGCCGACCGCGTACAGCCCCGGCAGATCGCTGCGGCCGGACACGTCGGCGACCACGCCGCCGCAGGTGTAGTGCGCGGCCGGCGCGACGGGAATCGGCACGGCGGCCATGTCGATGCCCAGCGCCAGGCAGCGCGCGTGGATGGTGGGAAAGTGCGCGCGCAGGAATTCCGCGGGCTGGTGGCTGATGTCCAGCTGCACGCAGTCCAGCCCGCGGCCGGACATCTCCGCCTGGATGGCGCGCGCCACGATGTCGCGCGGCGCCAGTTCGGCGCGCGGGTCGTGCGCCGGCATGAAGCGCTCGCCGCCGGGCAGGCGCAGCAGGCCGCCCTCGCCGCGCACCGCCTCGGAAATCAGGAAACCGTCGGCCTGCGGATGATGCAGGCCGGTGGGATGGAACTGCGTGAACTCCAGATTGGCGACGCGGCAGCCGGCGCGCCACGCCATGGCGATGCCGTCGCCGGTGGCGGCCGGCGGCGCCGTGGTCGTCCGATAGACCTGGCCCGCGCCGCCGCTGGCCAGCACCACGTGCGCGGCGGCGGCGTCGAACACCCGCGCGCCGCGCAGATCCAGCAGGCGCACGCCGCGGCACGCCGCCGGCGCGCCCGACAGCAGCAGGTCCACGGCGCAATGCCGCTCCAGCAGCGTGATGCCCGGCCTCGCGCGCGCCCGCGCGCCCAGCGCGGCCACGATGGCGCGGCCGGTGGCGTCGGCCGCGTGCGCGATGCGGCGCTGGCCGTGCCCGCCTTCGCGCGTCAGGTGCAGGCCGCCGGAATCGGCGCTGAACGCCACGCCTTGTTCGCGCAGCCAGTCGATGGCGCCGCAGGCCTGCCCGATGATGGCGCGGGCCGCGGACGCATCGCACAGCCCCGCGCCCGCCACGAGCGTGTCGCGCACGTGCGCCTGCACGCTGTCGCCGGCGGCCAGCGGCGCGGCGATGCCGCCCTGCGCGCGGTTGCTGGCGCTGTCGGCCAGCCCGCCCTTGGACACCAGCGCGACCCGCCGGCGCGGGGCCAGCTCCAACGCCGCGGCCAGGCCGGCCAACCCGCTGCCGATGATGATGACGTCGAATTCCATGCGCCTGTTCTCCGGTTAGAAATCAGGCCGGACCGACGCGCGCGTACAGCGCGCCGTCGCGGGCCAGGTCGCCGCTGGCCTGCACGCGGCGCTTGCGCCGTTCGGCGAAATCCAGCATGCGGTCGATGGGCCGCTTGGCGCGCAGGCCCAGCGCCGGGTCCAGCAGGATTTCATTGCGTCCGTGTTCCAGCGCGTCGGCCAGGCTGGACAGCGCGTTCATGGCCATCCAGGGACAGTGCGCGCAGCTCTTGCAGGTGGCGCTGTCGCCCGCGGTCGGCGCGGCCAGGAAAGTCTTGCCCGGCGCCTGCGCGCGCATCTTGTGCAGGATGCCCTGGTCGGTCGCCACGATCAGGGTGTCCGTATCCAGCCGGCGGGCGGCGTCGATCAGCTGCGTGGTGGAGCCGACCACGTCGGCCTGCGCCAGCACCGGCTCGGGCGACTCGGGGTGGGCCAGCACCCGGGCCTGCGGATGTTCGGCCCGCATCAGTTCCAGCTCCACGCCCTTGAACTCGTCGTGCACCACGCAGGCGCCCTGCCACAACAGCATGTCGGCGCCGGTCTGGCGCTGGACGTAGGCGCCCAGGTGGCGGTCGGGCGCCCACAGGATCTTCTCGCCGCGCGCGTGCAGCGCGGCGATCAGGTCCAGCGCGATGGACGAGGTCACGACCCAGTCCGCCCTCGCCTTCACCGCGGCGCTGGTGTTGGCGTAGACCACCACGGTCCGGTCGGGATGGGCGTCGCACCACGCGGCGAAGTCCGCGGCCGGGCAGCCCAGGTCCAGCGAGCAGGTGGCTTCCAGGTCCGGCATCAGGACGCGCTTGTCCGGGCTCAGGATCTTGGCGGTCTCGCCCATGAAGCGCACGCCCGCCACCGCCAGCGTGCGCGCCGGATGGTCGCGCCCGAAGCGCGCCATTTCCAGCGAATCGCCGACGCAGCCGCCGGTCTGTTCGGCCAGTTCCTGCAGGGCCGCGTCCACGTAGTAATGGGCCACCAGCACCGCGCCTTCGCGCGCCAGCAGCGTGCGCACGCGGTCGGCGGCGGCGGGCAGGTCGAATTCGTTGGACCGGGCATTCATGGGCGTCTCCGTCACAATATACTCATTTTGAGTATTTATGGATCAAAAAAAGGGCACGATTTATGCTAGTGTTGAGCATAAATCGTGTCAACCCGTTTTTGCCCGGATGCGGGGGCTACGCCGTCCTCACGAACAGCGCCCGCAGCTTGCTCCAGAAGTCCCCGCCCAGCACGAAAAAGCTGGCGATCAGCATCACGTCGCCCAGCACCTGCAGCTGCCACATATTGGGCCTGAGGCCGGGCCACAGCTGATCCACGTAGGGCTCCAGCATCGAGGTCAGGATGGGAATCAGGAACATCGCCAGGCCGATAGCATGGCGCACCGGACCCACCTTCTGCACCGGCGCGAGCCGTTTGGCATGCCCGAAGACGATGGCCTTGAGCTGCTGGAATCCCTCCTTGCCCATCACGGCCACGCAGGTCAGCAGCAGCACCTTGTTGGCGATGAAGATGGTGCCGGTCAACGCGGCGATGCGCGAGCCCGGCACGTCGAGGGCGGCGGCGATCGGGATGAGGAACCAGAGCGCGAAGGCCAGGATGAAAAGCGCGATTCCGCACTTGAAGCGCCACCCCGCCCTGGGAGCGGCTTGAGACGTGTTTTCCAGCGATGACATGGCTGACTCCTCTTCAGGTGTCTGAATAAGCCGGGACTGACGGCCCCGGCGGACGTGGCGCGCGGCGGCGCGGTTCGAACAGCCGCAGCATCAGGCAGGCGTACAGCGTGACGGCGATGAACAGGCCCATGCGCACGGCGAAGGCGGTGTAGACGTCCTTGCCCGCGACGCTGTCCTGCACCGACTGGCCGAGCAGGATGACCAGCGTCACCAGCGTGTTGAGCCAGAAGCTCGGCGGATGCCGCGTGGGACTGAGCCGGTACAGCTTGCGCGCGGCCAGCAGGCCGAACAGCAGCATCCACAGAAAGAACATCCAGAGGCTGACGCACAGGCTCAGCGCGCACCAGAACAGCACGGCCAGCAGCCCGCCCAGCAGCGTGGAGCCGAGCAGTTCGCGCGCCGCGCCGTGCGCCGCCGTGACGCAGGCCTGCCGCCCCAGGCTGACCGACTTCAGGATGATGGGCATGTAGCCCAGCGGATCGGTCAGCGCCAGCAGGAAGGCGGGCATCACGACCAGCGTGGCGCGCAAGGCCATCCGGGCGGCCTGGTCCGGCGGCAGGACCGGCGCGGCCGGCGGCTTGGGCGCCAGCGCCGGCTCGCGGAACAGCCAGTGACAACAGCCCAGCACGGCGACGGCCGCGAGCAGGCCCTTGGCCAGCGCTTCGACCGCCAGCGCCGCCAGCCGGAAATCGATGGTGCCGGCCGCGGCGATGATGGTCAGCCCGATGATCAGGAACATCGTGAGCACGCCGTTGGCCCCGCGCATGCCGGCGCGAAACGCCAGGAACAGACAGAGGCCGATGAGCAGCACGCCGGCCAGCGGGTAATAGCGCAGCAGCGGGCTGAGCAGCAGCCCGGTGGCCGTGGCCAGCCCGACCGCCGCCACCAGCCCCAGCCCGGCCCGGGCCGACAAGGGCTGGTTCATGCCGGCCAGCAGGAACACGCCCAGCACCGGCGCGACCATCGGTATGGGCAGGTCCAGGCCGAAGCCGATCGCCACGCACAGCGCGACGCCCACGCCCAGGCGCAGGGCGCGCACGCCGCGCGGATCGCGGCCGTCGGCAATGGCGTCAGTAGGCATAGGAAAGCCAGCTCATCAGGCGCAGATAGGCGCGGCCCAGCAGGTTGAGCGGATTGCCGGAGCTGGGAAACGCCATCACTTCGGCCTGTCCGCCCACGCGCACGTCGCGCAGTTCGGGCAGGTCGTCCCGGTCGAACTCGACGATGACCGGAAAGCGCTGCGCCGGGCGCAGCCAGTCGCGGCTGTTCTGCACCGTCGGCAGGCCGCCCGGCGGCGTGCCCGGGCCGACGTTGACGCCATAGCCCACGCTGCGCACCCGGCCGTCGAAGATGCGGCCGGGACGCGCGTCCAGCACGATGCCCACCGGCGTGCCCGGCTCGATATGGCCGAGGTTGTTCTCGGTCATCTCCGCGCTGATCCAGACGTCATGGATCGGGATCAGCGTCATGACCGCCTTGCCGGCGGCGGCGAACTGGCCGACGTCGGTGCGCAGGTCGGTGATCAATCCGGGCGAACTGGCGCGCACCCGCGTGTTGGCCAGGTCCAGCTCGGCCTTCTGCACGGCGGCCGCGGCGCTGCGCAGCCTGGCGTTGTCCTCGTCGCTGCCGCCCTCCTGCTCGCGCGCCCGCTGCACTTCGGCGCGCGCCGCCGCGACCTGGCTGACGGCCTGCTCCAGGCTGGCGCGGGCGATCTCCAGCCGGCGCAGCGAGACCGTGCCGCGGTCCTCGCGGTACAGGCGTTCGAGCCGGCCGCTGTCCTGGCGCGCCTTCAGTTCGTTGGCCTGCGCGGCCCGCAGCGAGGCCTGGGCCGAATCGATGCCGGCGGTGCTGGCGCCGATCTGCCTGCGCATGGATTCCAGGTCCGCGCGGGCGCGCTCCAGCGCGATGCGGTACTGCTCCGGGTCCACGTCGAACAGCGCGGCCCCGGCCTGCACGTCCTGGTTGTTGCGCACGTAAACCTTGGTCACGCGTCCCGACACTTCCGGCGCCACCGCGATGACGAAGGCCTCCACCCTCGCCTGCTGCGTATACGGGGTATAGCGGTCGGCCAGCAGATACCAGGCCAGGCTCAGCACGATGAGCAGCGCGACCCAGCCCACGCCCTTGCGGGCAGGGTCGGACGGCGCAGGCGCGGCGGCGGGCTGCGGTTCATTCATCGGCTTTCCCCTTCTTCGCGAGCGGCGCGGCCTGCGGTTCGGCCAGCAGGTCGCCCCAGTCGGTGCGCCGCTCCATCTGTTGCCGGGTGGCCGCGTCCAGCACCGGCTCACCGGTGTGCCAGCCGCCGCCCAGGGCCTTGTACAAGGCGATCAGGTCGCCCACCGCGCCGCCGCGGTTGACCACGTAGGCGTCCTGCTGCGAGGCCACGGCGCGCTGCGCGTCCAGCACGCGCTGGAAGTCGGTATAGCCCTCGCGATAGAGCGCGTTGGCCAGCGCCAGCGAACGCTCGGCGGCCTGCGCCGACTGCTGCAGGATGCGGTCGCGCTCCACGGCCTTGATCAGGCCGCTGGCGGCGTCGTCGGCCTCGCGCGCGGCCTCGCGCACCTCGTCCTGGTAGGCGACGATCAGCTGCTGCAGGCGCGCGTCCTGGACGCGCACGTTGTTCTGCAGCCGGCCGTGGTCGAACACGTTCCAGCTCAGGCTGGGTCCGGCCAGCAGGGCCGCGCCGCCGCCGGTTCCGGCCAGCGAAGTGGCGGTCCAGGCGATGCTGCCCAGCAGGGTCAGCGAGGGATAGAGGTCCGCCTCGGCCACGCCGATCTGGGCCGACTGCGCGGCGATGCGCAATTCCGCGGCGCGCACGTCGGGCCGGCGCAGCAGCAGGTTGGCGGGCACGTCCTGCAGCACCGCGCGGTCGACCAGCGGGACGACCGCCTCTTTCTCGGCCAGTTGCGGGATGGGGCCGGGCGGGCGGCCGATGAGGACGGCCAGCGCGTTGCGCGCGCGCATGATCTGGCTTTCGAACTGGGGAATGGTGCCCAGCGTGCTCAGGTACTGGGTCTTGGCCTGCTGCAGGTCCAGCTCGTCGGTCTCGCCGCTGGCGTACAGGCGCTGCGTGATCTCGTAGCTGCGCTTCTGGATGGCGGCGTTGCCGCGGGCGATGCGCAGCCGCGCCTCGGCGGTGCGCAGCGTGTAGTAGCTGTCGGCCACCTGGGCATGCAGCAGCACCAGCACGTCCTCGCGGTTGGCCTGGGCCTCGAAATACGCCGCGTCGGCCGACTCGATGGCGCGACTGAAACGCCCCCAGAAATCCAGCTCCCAGCCGATATCGAATCCCGCGCTGTACTGCCAGAAGCTGCTGGGCTGCGGCGTGCCCAGGGCCGAGCGCGAGGCGCGATGCGTGTACAGGGCGTCCGCGCCCACCACCTGGACCTGGGGATAGAGCCCGCTGCGGGCGATGCCGAGCTGGGCGCGGGCCTCCATGATGCGCAGGCCGGCAATGCGCAGCCCGCCGTTGCCGGCGTCGGCCTGGCCGATCAGGTATTCGAGGACGGGATCGTCGAAGATGCGCCACCACTGGCGCGCGTCGGGCTCGACCCCGGCGCGGGTGGCCTGCTGCAGCGCCGGCGTGTCCCAGCCGTCGGCCCAGGACGCGTGCTGGGGCTGGAAGTCCGGCCCGAGTTTCATGCAGCCGCCCAGGCAGAACACGCCCATCAGCAGCAGCCGATTCGTACAAGTCCGCAGCGACATCGATGGATATCGGATCGATCAGAACCTAGCCGCAACGGCGCGCGCGGCGCCCGTGGACCCGGCTCGGGGCCCTGGCATTTTCAGCCGGGCGCCCGGGCCGGGCGGTCAAAATCCAAAGAAGACGGGTCTCCTGGTCTGGATGCCGCGATTGCATGACGGAATGTCAACTTGCGCATCGATTCTAGGAGCCTTTTTTGCTTCCCGCCAGAGGGGTGTGGACAGGAAGAGACGAGGGGTCGGGATGACCCCGTTGCGCCGATGTACAAAACCCGCCGTCCGGCGCTAAATTCGATTGCGCGCCGCGACGCGCGACGCGCACGCAGGTTTCCAGCCATGCACTCCGGAGTGCCGCCATGAACGCTCGAAAGAAGGCAGAAAAGGATAAAAAGCCGGCGCCGGCCAGGCTTTCGGCCAAGGAGTACGACCGCGAGCTCGAACGCCTGCACGTCGAATTGGTCAAGCTCCAGGAATGGGTCGTGCGCACCGGCGCCAAGGTCTGCATCCTGTTCGAAGGGCGCGACGGCGCCGGCAAGGGCGGCACCATCAAGGCCATCACCGAACGCGTGAGCCCGCGGGTGTTCCGCGTGGTGGCCCTGGCCGCGCCGTCCGACCGCGAGAAAACGCAGATGTACATACAGCGCTATCTGCCGCATCTGCCGGCCGCGGGCGAGGTCGTGATCTTCGACCGCAGCTGGTACAACCGCGCGGGCGTCGAGCGCGTGATGGGCTTCTGCTCCGAAGAAGACGTCGACAATTTCCTGAAGGCCGTGCCGCTGGTCGAGCGCGCCATCATCGGCTCCGGCGTGCTGCTGCTCAAGTACTGGCTGGAGGTCAGCCAGGAAGAACAGACGCGCCGGCTGCAGGCCCGCATCAACGACGAACGCAAGATCTGGAAGCTGTCGCGGCTGGACCTGGACTCGTACAGCCGCTGGTACGACTATTCGCGCGCCCGCGACGATATGTTCGAGGCGTCCGACACCGACGTTTCGCCGTGGCACGTCGCCCAATCGGACGACAAGAAGCGGGTGCGCCTGAACATCATCCGCCACCTGCTGGCCAGCATTCCGTACGAGTCCGTGCCGCGGCCCAAGGTCAAGCTGCCCAAGCGCCAGAAGCCGGGCGACTACCGCGAGCCGGACCGTCCGGTAAGGCAGGTGCCCGAGCTGTACTGAGGGCCGCGCATAACCATGAACGCAGCGCCAGTACTGGCCGCCCGGGCCGCGCGCTTGCCTAGAATGGTTGAAAAATCCGCAGCGGCGGCAACGCGTCGCCTACTGCGCCCCATCGTTTCTTCGCGGCGGGAGACTTATGCTCGAGGCCATCGAGACGTTCCATTGGGGCGCCATATTCCAGATCGTTCTCATCGACATCCTGCTCGGCGGCGACAACGCCGTCGTGATCGCGCTGGCCTGCCGCAATCTGCCGCCGCGCCAACGAATGCGGGGCATACTCTGGGGTACGGCGGGGGCCGTGCTGTTGCGGGTGCTATTGATCGCCTTCGCGCTGGTGCTGCTGGACATCCCCTTCCTGAAGGCCCTGGGCTGCCTGCTGCTGGTATGGATAGGCATCAAGCTGCTCGCCCCCGAGGAAGACGCGCACGGCAACATCGCCGCGGGCACCAGCGTGCTGTCGGCCATCAAGACCATCATCCTGGCCGATTTCGCGATGAGCCTCGACAACGTCATCGCCATCGCCGGCGCGGCGCAGAACGCCCAGGCCGACCACCAGCTGTATTACGTCATCTTCGGGCTGTGCGTGAGCGTGCCCATCATCGTGTGGGGCAGCACCCTGGTGCTCAAGCTGATCGACCGCTTCCCCATCGCGGTGACCTTCGGCGCCGGGCTGCTGGGCTGGATCGCCGGCGGCATGCTGATCACCGACATCTTCATCGTCGAGCGCTGGGGCGAGCCGGCCGCGCCGCTCAAGCTGGGCGTGGAGCTGGCGGGCGCGCTGCTGGTCATCGTGGCCGGCAAGTGGCTGGCCGCGCGCCGGCGGCGCAAGCGACCGGCCCGCGGCGAATCGGCCTCGACTTCGTAACGGTTTGTGGATTTCCAGGGTTTTCCCCTAGGCCTGCCGTGTCGATTTCCGCTTCACTGGTACGTCGTGTCAGTACGCAAACTCTTCGAAAGGCGGACTCACCATGGCTACCGGTACTGTCAATCTCCATCGCGTCATGCGCACCACGCCCGATCGCCTCTATCGGGCCTTCCTGGAACCCGACGCCGTCGCGCGCTGGCTTCCCCCCTACGGCTACACCTGCCTGGTGCATCAGCTCGACGCCCGCGTCGGCGGCGTGCACAAGATGGCGTTTCGCAATTTCGGCACGGGCCACAGCCACGATTTCGGCGGCGAATACCTGGAACTGATCCCCAACCAGAAAATCCGCTATTCGGACCGGTTCGACGATCCCAGCCTGCCGGGCGACATGCAGACCAGCGTCACGCTGCGCCAGGTATCCTGCGGCACGGAAATCACCATCCGCCAGGAAGGCATTCCCGAGGCCATCCCCACGGAGATGTGCTACCTGGGCTGGCAGGATTCGCTGGACCAGCTCAGGCGCCTGGTCGAGGCCGAGATGCCCGACGATGCCTAGCCGCAACGCGGGATTAATGCTCCAGGTCTAATCCATGCATGCGCCAGGATGCCGAACATGACCGATAAGCGAGCCGCCAAAAGCGCCTCCGTTGCCCCCGGACAGCCCGTGCTGCTGTCCGGCGGCAATCCCCAGATCCCCAAGGGCGAAGGCGACGCGCCGGTGCAGGCCTATATCGCGGCCATGCCCGGCTGGAAGAGCGCGCTGGGCCGGCGCCTGGACGCGCTGATCGTGCGCGCCGTGCCCGGCGTGCACAAGGCGGTCAAATGGAATTCGCCCTTTTACGGGGTCGAGGGCCAGGGCTGGTTTCTCAGCTTCCATTGCTTCACCCGCTACGTGAAGGTGGCCTTCTTCCGCGGCGCTTCGCTGAGTCCAATTCCGCCGGGCGCGTCCAAACACCCCGCGACGCGCTATCTGGACATCCACGAAAACGATGCGCTGGACGAGGCGCAGTTCCTGGACTGGGTCAGGCAGGCCAGCGAACTGCCCGGCGAACGCATGTAGGACGCCGGCGATTGCTACGCATGGCGGATTTCATCCTTGGGTATGCGTCCCGGCGGCCGATGGACGAGCGGCCCGACATGCTTCATCCTGGACGACAGACAGAAATAGACACCGTTCGCGTCTTGATACTCACTGTGGCGCGGCAAACGCGCAATGAGCGTGCTCAAAAGCTCAAGGGTTGGGGAATCAAGATGAACATCCTGCTGGCGTTCGCGCCCTTCATCGTGTTTGTCATCATCGAAAGGGCTGTCGGGGTGCTGGAAGGATTGGCCGCTGGCGCGATCGTATCGGCCGGGCTGGTGCTGCGCGACTGGATCAGTCCGGAGCGCCGCGTCAAGCTGATGGAGACCGGCACCTTCGTGCTGTTCGCCGGGCTGACGCTGTACGCGCCCATGGTCGACGGCGAATCCTGGACCATCTCCGAGGCGCGCCTGAGGGTGGACACGGGGCTGCTGTTCATCATCCTGCTGACCCTGGCGCTGCGCCGGCCGTTCACGCTGGCCTACGCGCGCGAAAAAGAACCCGAATACGTCTGGAAGGCCCGCAGCTTCGCGCGCATGAAATACGCGATCGCCGCCGCCTGGGCGCTGGCCTTCGCCGTGATGGCGGCGACCGACGCGCTGCTGGTCTACCGCCCGCAGCTGCCGCAGGGCATCGCGATCGCGGTGACGCTGGCCGCGCTTGCGGGGGCGATGAAGTTCACGGCGTGGTACAGAGACCGGATGTGGGCGACCACGTCCAGATAGCTTGGTGCGGACCGACGGGTTACGCGCGCTGGACGTTTGCGTTCTTGCATAAAGGCTCTCGCGCTCTACCCATCCTACTGGAAGTGATACCGCTCGCGGTAACCCACCGGCGACATGCCGCAGTACTTGCTGAAGATGTCGCGAAAGGCCTTGGTGTCGTTGTAGCCGACCTCGTACATGACCTCGGCCACGCTTTTGCGCGAGGTCTCCAGCCGTTTCTTGGCCGCTTCCACCCTCACCCGCTGCAGGTATTCCACGATGCTGTTGCCGGTGGCCTGGCGGAAGCGCCGTTCCAGGGTGCGCCGGCCCATCGCGTGGCGGCCGGCCAGTTCCTCGACCGTGATCTTCTCTGTGTAGCGGCCCTCGATGTAGTCCTGCACCGCGCGCACCACCTCGTCGGCGTGCGCCTTCTGGCCCATGAACACCGAGAAAGGCAGCTGGCTCTGGCGGCTCCAGTCCAGCTGGAAGTACTTGGCGCACCAGATGGCGGTTTCGCGGTCGGTGTATTTCTCGATCAGGTGCAGCACCAGGTGCGCGGCCGAGAACGCGCCGCCGCTGGTGTAGATGCCATTGTCGGCCATGACCACGCGGTCGCTGACCCAGCGCACGTTGGGAAACATGCTGGCGTACAGGTTCTGCGCGACCCAGTGCACCACCGCCTGCTGGCCGTCGAGCAGGCCGCCGGCCGCCAGCAGCGCGGCGCCCATGCACAGGCTGGCGGCCTCGCCGCCGGCGCGGTGGTGGCGCGCCAGCCATTCGATCAGCTCGCGGTTCGACAGCACCGCGTCCGACACCGAACCCAGCAGCGGCGGCGCGATGCAGATGTCGATGTCCGCCGCCTCGTCCAGCACCATGTCGGCCTGCACGGTGATGCGGCCGTCGTCCAGGCTGACCTCGCGCGTCAGGGCCAGCGTGCATACCTTGAACCGGGGCTCGCGCCCGTGCGCGGCCAGGTATTCGTTGGCGACCAGGAAGCCGTGCCGGGCGGTTTCCAGGGACGCGATGTTGGCCCCGCGGGGCAGCAGGAAAGCGATGTTTTTCATCCTGCAAAGCATACGCCTGGCGGCTGTCGCAATCCACCCTCAAGAATGTCGCAATTACCTATCTGAAAGCGCGCCGGATCCCGATACAGTGACATACACCGGAACCCGCTCCGGCATGTGCCCAGAGGCGGCTCGCGGGGCCGCCGGGCGCATCAGAACAACACCAGGAGTTCATCATGGAAAAGTACATAGACGGCTTTCTACTGAGCGTGCCCACGGCCAACCTGGACGCCTACCAGAAGATGTCTAGCCTGGCCCGGACCATCTGGCTCGAGCACGGCGCGCTGGACTACCGCGAAGGCGCGGCCGACGACATCGACGGCGAAGGCTTCGGCTCGTTCACCGCCGCGGCCGGCGCGCGCGAAGGCGAGACCGTCGTATTCGCCTGGATTCTGTACGCCAGCCGGGCCGAGCGGGACCGCATCAACGCCAAGGTCATGGCCGATCCGCGCCTGAAGGACATGTGCTGCGAAGGCGTGTTCGACACCAAGCGGATGTGCTGGGGGGGATTCCGCACGCTGGTCGGCGACTGAACCCAATATCGGAGATCCACATGAACACCCCTGCAAGCAAGCCCATCCCCGAAGGCATGCACACGCTGACCCCGCACATCGTGTGCGAAGGCGCGGCGCAAGCCATCGACTTTTTCAAGAAAGCGTTCAACGCCCAGGAAATCACGCGGCTGGCCGGACCCAACGGCAAAGTCATGCACGCGGCCGTGCGCATCGGCGACTCGGTGCTGATGCTGATGGACGACTTCCCCGAATGGGGCTCGCTGGGCCCCAAGGCCCTCAAGGGCACGCCGGTCACGCTGCACCTGTACGTGGAAGACGTGGACGCGGCCATCAAGCAGGCCGTGTCCGCCGGCGCCCAGGTGACCATGCCGGCGGCCGACATGTTCTGGGGCGACCGCTATGGCCAGGTGGTGGACCCTTACGGCCACCGCTGGTCCATCGCCACGCACAAGTTCGACCTGACGCCGGACGAAATCCGCGAGAACATGGCCAAGATGGGAGACATGCAGGGCTGCGGCGATCCCGCCAAGAAGCCCCAGCCCTGAGCCCTTCAGCTGGCTACGCGGCGCTGGGTGCGGAAAAAGCGCCAGATCAGCGCCGAGGCATCGGGGCCGTTGGCCGAGTGGTAGCGCACGGACCCGTCTCCGCCGCTCCAGGCGTGCTCCAGCCGGATGATCTCGCACAGGCGCAGCACGGTGCTGCGCCCGCGCTGCAGGTCCAGCCGGCGATAGGCCCGCTCGGTGCCCAGCCCCAGCACGCGCTCGACCGGCGCGGCGTCGGCCGGCACGCCGTTGAGCGCGCGGAACTGCTCGAACAACTGGCGCGCATTGCGCGGCGCCACCGCCGGGTCCAGATGGCCATGCAGGATCAGCGCGGGCATGCCCAGCCGGAAAACGGCCGGGTCCGCGATGTTTTCCAGTAGCGGCGCGAGCGGCTTGACGCTGCCGCGCCGCATGGCGGCCAGGCCGCCGGCCGCGCTATGGGCGTCGCCGGCCACCGGCCCCGAATGCATGGCCACCGCGGCGATCAGGCGCGGATGCCGCAGCGCCACCAGCGCGGCCATGCCCGCGCCCGCCGACAGGCCGGCGATGTAGATGCGCTCCGGGTCCACCCCGAAGCGGGCCGCTTCCGAGCGGATCAGGCCAGCGATCAGGTCGGCCTCGGCCCCGCCGTGCGCGTCGTCCGGCTGGAACCAGCGCCAGCAGCGCTGCACCTGGCGCGCCAGCGACTGCTGCGGATACAGCACCATGAAACCGCCGGCATCGGCCCATTGGTTCATGCGCGAGCCGCGCGCGAACGCCAGGCTGGTCTGGCGGCAGCCATGCAGCATCAC
Source organism: Achromobacter sp. MUI-25009338 (assembly GCF_057359325.1). NCBI lineage: Bacteria > Pseudomonadati > Pseudomonadota > Betaproteobacteria > Burkholderiales > Alcaligenaceae > Achromobacter > Achromobacter sp. MUI-25009338. The sequence goes on along the minus strand of NZ_CM170627.1, from coordinate 2,084,932 downwards.
CACCAGCGGCATGCCGGTACGCGGCGCGGAAACCGGCGTATAGCGCGCGAAGGCGAGGCGCCGGCCGGAACCGTCGGTGTACTGGCGGGAGGCCTCCCAGCGCCCGGCTCCCAGGCCGGCGGACGCCGCCGCCGCGGCCTTGGCGGCGGGTTTGGCGGCCGGTTTCGCCGGCTTGCGGCGCACGGCCGCCCGCCTGGCGGCCTTGGGCGCGGCCGCCAGCAACGCGGCGCGCTGCAGCCGGCCGAGCCGCTTGGCGGTCTTGAATATCAGACTGGTGAAACTGCGCGCCATCCGAACCTCGGTCAGTCAGCCCCTGGAGAATGTATCGTATGGTAACTGCGCCAGCGCGGTCTCCCGGACCCCGCGGCAAGCGCCGGCTTGCACCAGATCAAATCTGCGCCGCATCCGCCTTGCGGCGGTCTTGAGACGGCGTCGCAAAGCGCCTATGGTGGAGGCTTGCCCAACCGAGACGCATTCATGTTTCCCGACGACAGACCCCAGACCCTAGGCGAAGAAATCGCCAACGCCATCAGCCACGGCGTCGGCGCGGCCGGCGCGGTGGCCTCGGCGCCCATCCTGATCGTCGCGGCCGTGCGCCAGGGCGACGCCGCCTTCATCGTGGGGGCCGCGGTATTCGCCGCGTCGATGTGCCTGCTGTACCTGGCCTCCACCATATACCATGCGCTGCCGCGCTGCCGCGCCAAGGAGTTCTTCAACCTGCTGGACCATTCGGCCATCTACCTGCTGATCGCCGGCACGTACACGCCATTCGCCCTGGGCGCGCTGCGCGGCCCGTGGGGCTGGACGCTGTTCGGCCTGGTGTGGGGCATGGCCCTGCTGGGCGTGGGCCTGAAGGCCAGCAAGCGGCTCAACCGCCCCGCCCTGTCCACCGGACTGTACCTGGCGATGGGCTGGCTGGTGCTCATCGCCGTCAATCCGCTCATCGAGAAAGTGCCCACCGGCGGCCTGTGGTGGCTGGTGGCCGGCGGCCTGGCCTATACCGGCGGCGTGGCCTTCTTCGTGCTCGACAACCGCTGGCGCTACAGCCATTTCGTCTGGCACCTGTTCGTGCTGGCCGGCACCGTCTGCCATTTCTTCGCCGTGCTCTGGTACGCGGCCTGATTGCGCCCGGAAACATCGCGGCCAGCAGCGACTACGAAAACGCGCAAAACGTTTCCGCCCCGCCCCCGGGGCCGCCCTGCCGCGCGCCGCGCGCCCGCGGTGGCCTGCCGACACAGGAAAACACATCGCGAAACTTGCCCCTGGGCCGGGCCGGTTGCCATCATGGTCGGACATTCAACCGGAACATGGAGGTTTCATGCAGCGTTCCACTAATGCATTCCATATTGCCGCGGGGCAGCAAGCGCGCAAGGCGCGCGCGGCGTGGGGAGTCCTGCCCGCCGTGCTGCTGGCGGCGGCGCTGTCCGGTGCCCCCGCCTTTGCCCAGCAGGCCGCCCAGCCCCAAGCCCAGGCCCAGCAGCAGATGGCGCCCCCGCCCGCGATCCAGCCGACCGAGCAGCAATTGCAGCGCTACGCGTCGGCCTCGCAGAAAATCTCCGGCGTCGTGGACGAATACCGTCCCAAGGTCGACGCCGCCAAGACCGACGAAGCCAAGCAGAAGGTCGTCCAGGAAGCGGACGCCAAGATGGTGCAGCTGGTCCGCGCCGACGGCCTGAGCGTCGAGGAATTCAACGGCATCGGCCAGGCCGTGCAGCAGGACCCGCAGCTCAAGCAGCGCGTCATGAACATGACCAAGGGCGCGCCCGCCCGCTGACGCCGCCGCTGCCCCCGCCGCGGCAAACGCCACCCGCCTTCGGGCGCGTGGCGTTTTTTTTGTCGTAGGCCCCCCCAGGAAGCAACGCACATGCGGGAACGCCATCGCGTCTTATCCTCGCGCCGCTGGAAAACCGTGCTGCCTGGCGGCGCGCACCACGACCAGGGTGGCGGCCAGCAGCACCAGCAACGCGGGTGAGAAGGCCACGACACCCAGCCGGTCCAGCAGCACGCCACCGACGATGCCGCCGCCCGCGATCGCCATGTTCCAGGCCGTGACCAGCATCGACTGCGCCACGTCGGCCGCGTCTCCTGCGGTCTTGGCGATGGCCCGGCCCTTCTGGTGCTCGGGCACCATGCGCGCGGCATAGCCCGCCAGCAGCGCCCACAACAGGCCGGCCGACACACCCGCGAGGAAGCGCGCCACCATCGTCAGGACATAACTGCTGGATAGCGTGGTGACGGTATTGGCGATGAAGAAACCGGCAATGGCGGCAAGCAGCAGCGGGCGACGGCGCGCGTCTTGCGTGGCGGCGGTTAGCGGAATCGCCGCTACCAGCGTCGAGGAAAGTTTCGACGTGGTGATGCGTACCGGCGAACCGACCGACTCGCGCCTCATGTCCCGGCCCCTGGGCAATTACCGACTGCAGCTGGTCGCCTCGCCGGACTACCTGGCGAGGCGCGGGACGCCCGAGGTTCCCGCCGACCTGATCCACCACGCCTGCCTGCAACACAAATTCCCCAGTACGGGAAAGCTCGAATCCTGGCCGCTCAAGCGCGCGAAAGGCGCCGCGGAAGCGAGGCTGCCGGTCTCGATGGTCTGCAACACGTCGGCGGCGCTGATGGAAGTGGCGCTCGCCGGCCTCGGCATCGCTTGCTTGCCGGACTACATGCTGCGCCCAGCCATCGAGCGGGGCGAACTGGTCACCGTGCTGGATGCGCACATCGAGCACCAGGGCGCCTTCCGGCTGCTGTGGCCGTCGAGCAAGAATCTGGCTCCGAAGCTGCGTGTATTCATCGACTTCATGGTCGAAGAACTGTTCAAGCGCTGACCTGTCCGGAGCAACAGGGCAAGCCCGCTTTTCCCGTTTTGGCCTTATCCTCTAATTCCCCAGACCCGTCTTAGCGGAGCGCGACATCTTGACCCCGGACCTCACTCTCTATGACCTGGCGGGCGCCGACCCGTCGCTGCGGTTCAGCCCGCATTGCTGGAAGACGCGCATGGCGCTGGCCCACAAGGGCCTGTCGGCCCAGACCGTGCCGTGGCGCTTCACCGAGAAGGAAGCCATCGATTTTTCCGGCCAGAAGCTGGTGCCGGTGCTGGTGGACGGCGGCCACGTGGTCAGCGACTCCTGGCAGATCGCCTGTTATCTCGAAGACGCCTATGCCGACCGCCCATCGCTGTTCGGCGGCCCGGCCGGCCGGGCCTTGAGCCTGTTCGCCAATTCCTGGGCCGACAGCACGCTGGTGCCGACGCTGGCGCGCCTGCTCCTGCCCAGCATCCACGGGCTGATCCACGAGAAGGACAAGGACTACTTCCGCGCCACGCGCGAAAAGCGCTTCGGCAGGCTGGAAGACCTGCCGGCCGGCTACGAAGCGCAGATCGCCGCGCTGCGCGCCGCCCTGCTGCCCCTGCGCCAGACGCTGGCCCGGCAGCCCTATCTGGCCGGCGAACGGCCCGCCTATGCCGACTACGCCGTGTTCGGCATGTTCATGTGGGCGCGCTGCACCAGCGCGCTGGACCTGCTGGCCGCGGACGATCCGGTCCATGCCTGGCGCGAACGTCTGCTCGACGCCTTCGACGGCATGGCGCGCGCCGCGCCCACCGCGGCGGCCTGATCAGGTCTTGAGCCGGTAGCCGGTCTTGAAGATCCAGCGCACGCCCAGCAGACAGGCCAGCAGGAACACCAGCGTCATGCCCACGCTGACGCCGACGCTCACGTCGGCCGCGCCGTAGAACGCCCAGCGGAACGCGCTGACCAGGTAGACCACGGGGTTGAACAGCGTGACGGCCTGCCAGAACGGCGGCAGCATCTTGATGGAATAGAAGGTGCCGCCCAAAAAGGTCAGCGGCGTGATGATCATGAGCGGGATGATCTGCAGCTTCTCGAAGCCGTCGGCCCAGATCCCGATGATGAAGCCGAACAGGCTGAAGGTGACGGACGTGAGCACCAGGAAGGCCAGCATCCAGAACGGGTGGACCACGTCGAAGTCGACGAACAGCCGCGCCGTGGCCAGCATGATGAGCCCCAGGATGATGGACTTGCTGGCCGCCGCCCCGACGTAGCCCATGACGATTTCCACGTACGAGATGGGCGCCGAGTGGATCTCGTAGATGGTGCCCGAAAAGCGCGGCATGTAGATGCCGAATGACGCGTTGGCGATGCTTTGCGTCAGCAGCGACAGCATGATCATGCCGGGCACGATGAAGGCCCCGTAGCTCACGCCGTCGATCTCGACCATGTGCGAGCCGATGGCCGAGCCGAACACCACGAAGTACAGCGAGGTGGAGATCACGGGCGACAGCACGCTTTGCATCAGCGTGCGCCACGCGCGTGCCATTTCGAACAGGTAGATAGCGCGGATGGCGTAGAAGTTCATGATTGACCGTGCACCAGGCTGACAAAGATATCCTCGAGCGAGCTTTCCGATGAATTCAGGTCGGTGAATTCGATCTCCAGCCTGCCCAGCTCGTGCAGCAGCCGCGAAATCTCGCCGCCGCCCTGGTTATCGTAGGTATAGACCAGCGTGTGGCCGTCGGCCGACAGGTCCAGCTGGAAGCCGTCGAGCGCCGTGGGGATGCCGGGCAGCGCCGCCTTCAGCGTCAGGGCCAGCTGGCGCTTGCCCAGCTTCTTCATCAGGGCGTGCTTTTCCTCGACCAGGATGATCTCGCCCTTGCGGATCACGCCGATCCGGTCGGCCATTTCCTGGGCTTCCTCGATGTAGTGCGTGGTCAGGATGATGGTGACGCCGCTTTCGCGCAGGCGCCGCACCATTTCCCACATGCCGCGGCGCAGCTCGACGTCGACCCCGGCGGTGGGTTCGTCCAGGAACAGGATGGCGGGCTCGTGCGACAGCGCCTTGGCGATCATGACGCGGCGCTTCATCCCGCCCGACAGCGCCATGATGCGGCTGTCTTTCTTGTCCCACAGCGACAGGTCGCGCAGCACTTTCTCGACGTAGGCGTGGTCGGTCGGCTTGCCGAACAGGCCCCGGCTGAAGTTGACGGTGTTCCAGACGCTCTCGAACGCGTCGGTGGAGATTTCCTGCGGCACCAGCCCGATCTTGGCGCGCGCCGCGCGGAAATCGCGCACGATGTCGTGGCCATCGGCCAGCACGGTGCCGGAAGTGGGATTGACGATGCCGCAGATGATGCTGATCAGCGTCGTCTTGCCCGCGCCGTTCGGCCCCAGCAAGGCGAAGATTTCGCCGCGCTGGATATCCAGGTTCACGTTCTTGAGCGCCTGGAATCCCGATGCGTACCGCTTGGTTAGGTCCTGGACTGAAATGACCGGCTGCACACGCGCCCCCCGACTTGATAGACAGCCAGGGATTTTACTCGCCACGCCGGCGCGGCTTGTTCGAGGTGGCGGAACAGTCTGTTTTGGAAATGGGGGAGGTGGCGGCTGGGCCGCCTGATGGGTTTCGCGCGTTCGATATTTGATTTTTTATCCCGGATGTCTCGCGCTGCACCCATCCTACGATGGGGGGACCGTAGGATGGGTGCAGCGCGAGAATCCCTGCGCAAGAACTCAGCCATGCAGCGCGCGAAACCCATCAGGCAGCCCCAGCCGCCCTTCCTCTTACCTCCCCCAGCGCAACACCAGCGGATCCAGACGCCGGGCGGTCTCCAGCAGCCCCTGCCTGACTTCCGGCCGCATCGCGGGGAACGGGTGGCGTGGCGCGTCGCAATCGATCACGCCGCCGGCCTTCATCAGCGCCTTGGCGGTCAGGATGCCGCCCTGGCGGTTTTCGTAGTTGATCAGCGGCAGCCAGCGCTCGTACAGGCGGTAGGCCTCGTCGCGGCGTCCGGCCCGGTGCGCCTCGATGATGGGCCGCAGGCCGTCGGCGAAGGCGCCGCCGGTCATGGAGCCGGTGGCGCCGGCGTCCAGGTCGGGCAGCAGGGTGATGGCTTCCTCGCCGTCCCAGGGGCCTTCGATCGCCGCGCCGCCCAGTTCGATCAGGTCGCGCAGCTTGGTGGCGGCGCCCGCCGTCTCGATCTTGAAGTACGACACCTGCTCGATCTCGCGCGCCATGCGCGCCAGCGTCGCGGCCGGAAGCGGCGTGCCCGCGACCGGCGCGTCCTGGATCATGATGGGAATGTCCACCGCGTCGGACACGCGCTGGAAGAAGCCGTGCACCTGCTCTTCGGACACCCGGATCGTGGCGCCGTGGTACGGCGGCATGATCATCAGCATCGCCGCGCCCTGCTCCTGCGCGCGCCGGCTGCGCGCGGCGCAGACCTGGGTGCTGAAGTGGGTCGTGGTCACGATGACCGGGACGCGGCCGGCGACGTGCTCCAGGATCGTGCGGGTCAGAATCTCGCGCTCCTCGTCGGACAGCACGAACTGTTCGGAGAAGTTGGCCAGGATGCAAAGACCGTCCACGCCCGAATCGATGATGAAGTCCACCGCCCGCTTCTGGCTGGGCAGGTCGAGCTCGCCGGACTCGGTGAAAGGCGTGGGGACGACGGGGAATATGCCGCGGTAGCGCGGCGTCTTGGAGAGGGTCATGGCGCCTTATTCGATGATGTTGAAACTGTCGAGGTATTCGGTCTTCAGGGACAGGCCCAGGCCGGGCCGGTCGTCGTCCAGGTCGATGAAGCCCCGTTCGGCCACCGGCTCGCCGTCGAAGATGTAGTAGAACAGTTCGTTGCCGACTTCCACGTCGAACATGGGGAAGTACTCGCTCATGGGCGAGGCCAGCGTGCTCATGGTCAGATGATAGTTGTGCATCTGGCCGGCGTGGGGAATGACCGGCACGCTGTAGGCCTCGCACAGCGCGTTGATCTTGTGCGCCGCCGTGATGCCGCCCACCCGGTTGGTGTCGTACTGCACCACCGACACCGCCTTGCGGTCCAGCAGCTGCTTGAACCCGTACAGCGAAAACTCGTGCTCGCCGCCGGAGATCGGGATCGAGCTCAGCTGGTTCAGCTCGGCATAGCCGTCGATGTCGTCGGCGATGACCGGCTCTTCCAGCCAACGCGGCTCGAAGCGTTCGAGCTTGGGAAGCATGCGCTTGGCGTATTCCAGGTTCCAGCCCATATAGCATTCCAGCATCAGGTCGGTGTCGTAGCCGATCACTTCGCGCACCGCCTCCACCGATTTCAGGTTCTCGACCACGCCCTTCTGCAGATGCGCCGGGCCGTAGCCGAAGCGCATCTTGAAGGCGGTGAAGCCCTGGTCCAGGTAGGTCTGGGCTTCCTGCTGCATGGCGTCCAGGTCGGTGCGGTAGAGCTTGGAGTAGTAGACCGGGATCTTTTCCTTGGTGCGCCCGCCCAGCAGCTTGAAGACCGGCTTGCCCACCGACTTGCCCAGGATGTCCCAAATGGCCAGGTCCACGCCCGAGATGGCGGCCATGGTCACGCCCTTGCGGCCCCAGGCGTGGGTGGCGCGGTACATGCGCTGCCACAGGTATTCGTAGTCCCAGGGGTCCTGGCCGATCACCAGCGGCGCCAGGTACTGGTCGATGATGGCCTTGGCCACGCGCGGGGCCAGCGCCACGTTGCCCAGGCCGACGATGCCGTCGTCGGTCTCGACTTCGACCACGGTCCAGCCGTGGAAACGGAAGGTGCTCATGGTTTCCTGCGGCGAATACAGCAGGTCCATGGCGTTGGAGCAGAAGTTGCCCTGGGGCGGAACGGTCTTGCCGGTCCATTCGTAGACGCGAGCGCGGACGGATTTGATTTTCATGGGAGCTTACCTGCGTGCAGAAGATGGGAAGAAGCGGGCCTCAGGCCGCCGCCAGGCGCGAGGCGCGGTGCGACGCGCCCATGCGGCATGCGATCAGAAAGGCCTGCCAGGTGGCGTCCAGGTCGGCGCGGCCCTGGCCCGCGATGTCGTAGGCGGTGCCGTGGGCGGGCGTGGTGATGGGAATGGGCAGGCCGCCCTGCACCGTCACCCCGCGCGAGAACCCCAGCAGCTTGAGCGCAATCTGGCCCTGGTCGTGGTACATGGTGACGATGGCGTCGAACTCGCCCGCCTGGGCTTTCAGGAAGATGGTGTCGGCCGGGAACGGGCCGCGCACCGGCAGGCCTTCGTCGTTCAGCTGGCGCACGGCCGGCGCGATGATGTCGATTTCCTCGCGTCCGCAGGTGCCGCCGTCGCCGCCATGCGGGTTGAACGCCGCCACCGCCACCCGCGGCTGCGCCACGCCGTTGGCCTGCAGCGAGCGGTGGATCAGCCGCGCCGCGTCCTTGATGCCGTCGACGCTGAGCGCGGCGGCCGCGTCCTTGAGCGGAATGTGCGAGGACACGCGCGAGGTCCAGAGATCGCCCAGGGTGTTGAACTCGCAGAAGTAGCCGGTCACGCCCAGGTATTTCGCGAAATGGTGCAGCTCGTCGTTGTGGGCCATGCCGCCCAGCTTCATCGCGTACTTGTTCAGCGGCGCGAAGCAGATGGCGTCGATGTGGCCGTCCTGCGCGGCGTCCATACAGGCGTCGAGCACGCACAGCACGGAGGCGCCGCCAGCCGGCTGGGCCAGGCCGACGCGCACTTCGTCCTGTCGCACCGTATCCATCTCCAGCCAGGCCGGAACCGTGCTGTCGGGGCGGTCGCGCAGCGCCTCGAAGCCCGGCACCGGCTGGGTGCGCACCTGCACCCCGGCCACGCGCTGGCCTTCGCGCCACAGCCAGGCGTCGCCCGCCAGCACGATGTTGGCGTGCTGGCAGGCTTCGGGCCTGGCCAGCAGGCGGGCGATCAGTTCGGGGCCGATGCCGGCGGGGTCGCCCAGGGTCAGGGCGATGACGGGTTTGTGCTGCGTAGTCGTCATGGTTCGGGACTCATTCCACGGAAATATTGTTTTTCTTGATGATGGCGGCGTAGCGCTGGTTCTCGGCCTTGTGAAACTGCGCGAACTGCTCCTGGCTCATCGGGTTGAGGTCGGCGCCGATCGCCTGCAGGCGTTTCTGGGTGGCCGGCAGCGCCAGGACCTGGTTGACCAGGTCGTGCACCTGCGTCTGGACGGCGGAGGGCGTGACGCTGGGCATGTAGATGCCGTACCACGCGCTCATTTCCACCCCCGGCAGGCCGGCCTGCTCCATCGTGGGCACGTCGGGAATCTGCGGGTTGCGCTGCTTGCTGAGCACGGCCAGCGGACGCACCTTGCCGGTCTTGATGTGCGGGATGACGGACGACGCCGTTTCGAAGGCCACCTGCACCTGCCCGCCGATCAGGTCCACCAGCGCGGGGCCGCTGCCGCGGTAGGGGATGTGCACCATCTTCACGCCGGCGGCGTCCTGGAACAGTTCGGCCGCGATGTGCTGGGTGCTGCCCGCGCCGCTGCTGGCGAAGTTGTAGGCGCCCGGCTTGCCCTTGAGCAGCGCGATCAGCTCCGACACCGACTTGGCCGGCAGGTCGTTGTTGACCACCAGGATATTGGGCACGGCGCCCACGAACACCACCGGCACGAGGTCGCGGTCGTTGTCGTAGCCGAGCTTGAGCAGGTGCGGCGCGATGGCGTGCGCGGTGGAGACGCCCATCACCATGGTGTGCGGATCGCCGGACTTGGCGACCTGGTCGGCCGCCAGCGTGTTGGACGCGCCCGGCTTGTTTTCAACCACCACCGTCTGCTTGAGCAGCGGGCCGAGCTCGTCGCCCACGGCCCGCGCCATCGCGTCGGTGCCGCCGCCCGGCGCCGAGCCCACCAGCAGCCGCAGGGGCTTGCTGGGCCAGTCGCCGGCAAGCGCCTGCAGGGGGGCCAGGGCCGACAGGCACAAGGCCCCTGCCGCCATGGCTGCGTATAGCCGAGTCTTCATGGTTGTCTCCTTGGGTAGCTGGTTTGCCGCCTAGCGGTCATTACTGTTTTTGTGGCTCCATCTTAGAAACAAGCTTAGTTTCCGTAAAATGAAACTTTTGCACCAACCGTTCACCAGAGGCGATCAATCATGGAACGTACGATTTCCGTCCCTGCGCTGCTGTCGCGGCTGCGCATGCGCCAGATCGTCCTGCTGCTGGCGATCGAGGAGCGCGGCACGCTGCGCGCGGCCGCCGCCCAGCTCAACATGACGCAGTCGGCGGCCAGCAAGATGCTGCACGAACTGGAGCTGGCCATCGGCCAGCCGCTGTTCGGGCGGGTCGGCCGCGGGCTGGCGCTGACCGCCGCCGGCGAGTGCGTCATGGAGTACTTCCGCGGCATGCGCGGCACGGTGGCGTCGCTGGCGCGCGAGCTGGAAGAGGTACGGCTGGGCAGCACCGGCAAGCTCTTCATCGGCAGCATCATGGCGGCCTCGCCGGGGCCGCTGACCGATGCGCTGCTGCGCCTGAAGCAGACCTATCCGCTGCTGGCGGTGGAGATCTCCACCGGCACCAGCGACCTGCTGATCGGCCGCATGACCGAGGGCAAGCTGGACGTGGTGATCGGCCGCATGCTGACGCTGCCGGAACGCCATTACGTTTTCCGCCCGATCGGCGACGAGGCCTTGTCGGTGATCGCCGCGGTGGACCACCCGCTGGCCGCGCGCAAGCGCGTGGACTTCGCGGCCATGATGGAATATCCGTGGGTGCTGCAGCCGCACGGCAGCCCGATGCGCGACGTGATGGAGCAGGAATTCCGCGCGCACGACGCCGCGCCGCCGCGGGACCTGATCGAATCGGCGTCGATCCTGACCACCACCAACCTGGCGATGAAGTCTTCGATGCTGGGCGTGATTCCGGAATCGGTGGCCGGCCGCTATGCCGCACACGGGCTGCTCGCCATCCTGCCCTACCGCATCCGCCACCGCCTGACGGCCTTCGGCAGCATCGTGCCGCGCGACCGGCCGCTGAGCGCGGCGGCCCGGCATTTCGTCGGCCTGCTGCACGGCGACCCGGACCTTTGAGGCCGCCGCGCCGTATACTTGCGGGTTGCGCGATAGCGCCTTTTACCAGAGAGATTTGCCCGTGAGCACCCTGCCCGCCTGTCCGCAATGCCGGTCCGAATTCACCTATGAAGACGGCGGCCTTTACATCTGCCCGGAATGCGCGCACGAATGGTCGGCGCAGGCGGGCGACGCCGCCGAGCAGGCCCGCGTCTACCGCGACTCGGCCGGCAACGTGCTGCAGGACGGCGACACCGTCACGGTCATCAAGGACCTGAAGCTGAAAGGCTCGGGCGGCGTGATCAAGATGGGCACCAAGGTCAAGGGCATCCGCCTGGTCGACGGCGACCACGACATCGATTGCAAGATCGACGGCTTCGGCCCCATGAGCCTGAAGTCGGAATTCGTCAGGAAGGCCTAGGCCCTCGCTAGAGGTCCTCGTCTTCCTCGGGCTTGGGCATGAGATAGGCCGTCAGCGTGCTGGACAGCCCGGCCATCACCCACAATACGAAGAACGAGATGGTGTAGAAGCCCACGCGCCCGGTCGGGACGTGGCCGAAAATCGCCACGTCCAGCGGGTCGATCAACGCGAAGACCAGCACGCTACAGGCGGCGGCGGCCAGGAACGACGGCCACAGTATCCACATCAACGATCTCAAGCCCATCAGTGCACTCCCGTTCTACGGATTGGCGTTCGGCGCGGTCTGTTCGACGACCAGGCCGCGCTTGACCACGCCTTCCTGGATCGGCTGGTTGCTGAAATTCGTGTAGGCCAGATAGATGGTGATGAAACACCCGATCATGGCCAGGAACGGCCCGGCCATCAGTATCCAGGGCCAGGGTTCACGGTACCAGGGTTTGGCGGGCTGCGCGGGCTGGGCTGCGTTCATGGACATATCCTGTTCTGTGCTTACTCGGGAACGTAGAAGCTGGCGGCTTCGTCGGTTTCGATGGCGCGCTGCTCGCCGTCCTGGCCGCGCGCGCGCAGTGTGATGGGGTGGGCGCCGGGCTCGGCGCCGGCGGGCGCGCGGATCACCATCGGCACCAGCTTGTTGGCCGCGGCTTCGACGTCGACGGTATCGGCGCCCTGCTGGCCGGCCATCACGGTCAGGCCGGGCATGCCCTCGGCGCTCAGGCGCAAGCGCATGGGCTGGTCGGAGGTGTTGATGATCTGCAGGCGGTAGACGTTCTCGATCTGGCCGCCCGCCACTTCGCGCCCCAGCGCGCCGCGGTCGCGAATGATGTCGACGCGCAGCGGATTGCGCATGGCCAGCGAGGCCACGAAGGCGATGGCGAGCGCCAGGATCAGCGCGCCGTAGATCAGCACGCGCGGGCGCAGCAGATGCGAACGCGCGCTCTTGGTGGACAGGCCGTCGAGCATGGCGCGCTCGGAGGTGTAGCGGATCAGGCCCGGCTCGTACTGCATCTTGTCCATGACCTGTTCGCAGGCGTCGATACAGGCCCCACAGCCGATGCACATGTACTGCAGGCCGTCGCGGATATCGATGCCGGTGGGGCAGACCTGCACGCACAGGCTGCAATCGACGCAATCGCCCATGCCGGCCGCCTTGTGGTCGATCTTGCGCGAGCGTCCGCCGCGCGGCTCGCCGCGGACCTTGTCGTAGGTGACCACGAAGGTGTCGGGGTCCACCATCACGCTCTGGAAGCGCGCGTAGGGGCACATGTATTTGCACACCGATTCGCGCATGAAGCCGGCGTTGCCCCAGGTGGCGAAGCCGTAGAACAGCATCCAGAACCACTGCCAGGGCCCCAGCTGCAGCGTGAACAGCTCGTGGCCCAGTTCGCGGATGGGCGCGAAATAGCCGATGAAGGTGGAGCCGGTCCACCAGGCCACGGCGATCCACAGGAAATGCTTGGTCAGTTTCAGGCGGGCCTTGCGCCAGCTCCAGGGCGATTCGTCCAGGCGGATGCGCGCGACGCGGTCGCCTTCGACCTTGCGTTCGATCCACATGAAGATTTCGGTATAGACGGTCTGCGGGCAGGCGTAGCCGCAGAAGAGCCGCCCGGCCACGGCCGTGAACAGGAACAGCGCCAGCGCCGAAATGACCAGCAGCACTGCCAGGTAGACCACGTCCTGCGGCCACAGCACCAGGCCGAACAGGTAGAACTTGCGCGCGCCCAGGTCGAACAGCACCGCCTGGCGCCCGTTCCACTGCAGCCAGGGCAGGCCGTAGAAAATGATCTGCGTGAGAAACACGAAGGCGATCCGCCAGCGCGCGAAAATGCCGCTGACCGACCGCGGGTAGATCTTGCTGCGCACGTCCGCCAGCGTCTGTTCCAGGGTTTCCTGGCCGGGACGCGGCGGCCTCGTGTGGGGCCGCCAGGGTGGCGGGTCACCGCCAGGCGAATTGCCGCCGACGCTTGCGGTTGACCCATCTTCCATATGCTGCTCCGTGCTTTAAGTCAGTGATAGGGGGGCGGGGATCGCCCGCCCCCTGCCCTTATTTCGCCGCCTCGTTGGACGCCACGGACTCGGCGCCGGGCTTGTTGGACAAGCCCCAGACCCATGCCGTCAGGATCTTGATCTGCTCCGGCGAGAGGATCTCTTCGTGGGCCGGCATGCGGTTGTCGCGGCCGTCCAGGATGGTCTTGACGATGGTGGCCTCGGAACCGCCGTAGAGCCAGACGTCGTCCGTCAGGTTGGGCGCGCCCAGCGCCTGGTTGCCCTTGCCGTCCACGCCGTGGCAGGCGACACAGAAGTTGGCGAACTCGCGCTTGCCGCGGAACACCCGCACCGGATCGGCGGTCAGGCCCGACAGCGAACGCACGTACTGGGCGATGTCGCCGGCGGTCTTGGGGTCGATGGTGCCCTTCCAGGGCGGCATGATGCCGACGCGGCCCTTGGTGATGGTCTGCATGATGGCTTCCGGCGAGCCGCCGTGCAGCCAGTCGCCGTCGGCCAGGTTGGGGAAGCTGGGCCCGCCCTTGGCGTCGGAGCCGTGGCATTGCGCGCAGGTGTTCAGGAACAGGCGCTGGCCGATTTCGCGCGCGCCCGCATCCTGCGAGATCTGCGGAATGTCCATGGTCTCGAAGCGCGCGTAGATCGGGCGCACGGCTTCGGCCATCCTGGCCTGCTGCTGCGCGACCTCGCCGGTGCTGCTGTAGCCCAGCTGGCCCTTGTACTCGCCCAGGCCGGGCATGAAGAACAGGTAGCCCAGCGCGAACAGGCACATCAGCAGGTACATCCAGGTCCACCAGCGGGGCACCGGATTGTTCAGTTCGGTCAGGTCGCCATCCCAGACGTGGCCCGTGTCTTCGACCTGGCCGGCGACCGGCTTGGTGCCGAGCCAGCGGCGCTGGGTGTAGAGCAGCCAGATGCACCAGATCACGCCGCCCAGGGCGATGATCGAGATGAAATACCCCCAAAAGCCATTAACGAAATCGCTCATGACCGATTCGCTCCATCATGTTGTCCCGGCCCGAATTCATCGGGCAGTGCGAACGGCAGCATGGCCGATTCGCGGTTGGCGCCCTGGCGGCCGCGCGAGCAGGCCCACCAGACGATGCCAAAAAAGGTTGCCATCGAGATGGCGGTGACGATTGCGCTCAGGTAGCCCAGCATGGTCATTCTCCCGTTGCGGCCGGCGCGGCGGGTTGGACGGGCTGAGCGGCGGGCTGGGGCGGCTGGGCCGCCCGCTTGGCCGCCTCGGCGGCTTCGGCCTGCCTGGCCTTGCGCACGCCGACGCCCAGGCCCTGCAGGTAGGCGACCAGCGCGTCTTCCTCGGTCTTGCCTTCGATGGCCTTGGGCGCCGCGGCGATTTCCTCGTCCGTGTAGGGCACGCCCAGCTTGCGCAGGGCGCGCATGCGCTGGTCCACGTCGGCGCCGGTGATGACGGTTTTCTCCAGCCACGGATAGGCCGGCATGTTGGATTCCGGCACCACCTTGCGCGGATCGCGCAGGTGGATGCGGTGCCAGTCGTCCGAGTAGCGTTCGCCCACGCGCGCCAGGTCGGGACCGGTGCGCTTGGAGCCCCACAGGAACGGACGGTCGAAGACCGATTCGGCCGCGATGGAGTACGAGCCGTAGCGCTGCACCTCGGCGGCCAGCACCCGCACCTGCTGCGAGTGACAGCCCACGCAGCCTTCGCGGATGTAGATGTCGCGGCCCATCAGCCGCAGCGGGCTGTAGGGCTCGACGCCGGCGACCGCCTGGGTCGTGCTGTGCTGGAAGAACAGCGGGATGATCTGTACGAGGCCCGCGAAGGACACCACCAGGATGCTGGCGATGATCATCCAGCCGATGTTCTTCTCGAGCGTCTCGTGGGAAAAGAAGCCGCGTTGCTTGTTGGCCATGATGTCCTCGTCAAACGGTGGCCGGCACGGCGGTCGGGGCGACCGACGGACGCGCGCCATGGGGATCGTCCAGCGGAATGGCGGGGTTGACCGGGCGCGCGCCGCGCACCGTCATCCACACGTTCCAGGCCATGACGAACACACCCGACAGGAACAGCGTGCCACCCAGCAGGCGGATCAGGTAATACGGAACCCGCGTCTTCAGCTCTTCGACGAAGCTGTACACCAGGGTGCCGTCGGCGGCGGTATCGCGCCACATCAGGCCCTGCTGCACGCCGGCGATCCACATGGAGGCGATGTACAGCACCACGCCGATGGTCGCGATCCAGAAGTGCAGTTCGATGGCCTTGACGCTGTACATCTTCTCGCGGCCGTACAGGCGCGGAACCAGGTAGTACAGCGAGCCGAAGCTGATCATGGCGACCCAGCCCAGCGCGCCGGAGTGCACGTGGCCGATGGTCCAGTCCGTGTAGTGCGACAGCGCGTTGACGGTGCGGATCGACATCATCGAGCCTTCGAAGGTCGACATGCCGTAGAACGACAGCGCCGTGACCATGAACTTCAGGATCGGATCGGTGCGCAGCTTGTACCAGGCGCCCTGCAGGGTCATGATGCCGTTGATCATGCCGCCCCAGGACGGCGCCAGCAGGATCAGCGAGAAGGTCATGCCCAGCGACTGGGTCCAGTCGGGCAGCGAGGTGTACAGCAGGTGGTGCGGGCCCGCCCACATGTACGTGAAGGCCAGCGCCCAGAAGTGGACGATGGACAGGCGGTAGGAATAGATGGGACGCCCGGCCTGCTTGGGCACGAAGTAGTACATCATGCCCAGGAAGCTGGTGGTCAGGAAGAAGCCCACCGCGTTGTGGCCGTACCACCACTGCACCATCGCGTCCTGCACCCCGGCGTAGGCCGAGTAGGACTTCCACATCGAAACCGGCATCTCGATGTTATTGAAGATGTGCAGGATGGCGATCGTCAGGATGTACGAGCCGAAGAACCAGTTGGCCACGTAGATGTGCTTGGAGCGGCGCTTGACGATGGTGCCGAAGAACACGATGGCGTAGGCCACCCACACCAGCGTGATCAGGATGTCGATCGGCCATTCCAGTTCGGCGTATTCCTTGCTGCTGGTGAAGCCCATGGGCAAGGTGATGGCGGCGGCGACGATGACGATCTGCCAGCCCCAGAACGTGAACGCGGCCAGCGGGCCACAGAACAGGCGGGCCTGGCAGGTGCGCTGCACGACGTAATACGACGTTGCGAACAGCGCGCTGCCGCCGAATGCGAAGATGACCGCGTTGGTGTGCAGCGGGCGCAGGCGGCCGTAGGACAGCCACGCCGTGTCGAAATTCAGCTGCGGCCAGATGAGCTGCGCGGCGATAAATACGCCCACGGCCATGCCGACGATGCCCCAGACCACCGTCATGAGCGCGAACTGCCTCACGATCCGGTAGTTGAAGGTATCGGCCTTGTTTGCGATTGCGGCGCAATCGTTCATCACCTTCCCCTAAAGAGAAACAATTAGATCCAAGTTGCCATGATGGCGGTTGGCGGCCAAACGGACGTTGATATGAATCAAACCCTGTCGGCAGTACGGGGGAACAAGCAGGTTGCGCAACAGATCTATGGCTGGCGCGGCGGGCATGGGGGCTTCAGCCCCGTCCGGCGGGCCCGCTGTCGTCGTCGCGCAGAATGGCGCTGCCGGCTTCGTCGGTGTCGTCGTACTGGCCGTTGAACACGGCCCACCAGAGCGACACGCCGATGGCCAGCACGAACAGCAGCGACAGCGGCAGCAGCAGATAGAGGATGGTCACGGCGCGGCCTCGAGCGCGGCCGACGGCGGCGCGCCGGACCAGTCGCGGCGGCACAGGCGCCAGGAGTTGTAGGCCACCGCCAGCGACGACACCAGCATGGTGATGGCGGCCAGCCAGGGCGTGACCCAGCCGACCACGGCCAGCGGCGTCATCAGCAGGTGCCAGACCACCGAGCCATGCAGGTTCTGGCGGGCCTTCTTGCGCGCCTCGGCCAGCAGCGCGTCCAGCGCGGCGTCGGGCATGGCGGGGTCGGCGGCCAGCGCCGAATGGGCCGAGGCCATGGCGGTGGGCACCGCCATCGACATGGCGCAGGGGCAGCTCATCACCAGCAGCGCCACCATCACGGGGATGCTGTGGGCGGCGTCGATATAGGCCCAGACGGCGGCCGCGGCCAGCGCCAGCGCCACCTGGACCATGACGAAGCGCGAGGCCAGCCGGTCGGCGCGCGCGCCCAGCGCCAGCCGCTCGGCCTCGATGCGCTCGTGGCGCGCCCCGCCTGCGGCGCCGCCGAAGGACTGGCGGGCGCACAGTTCGAGATAGCGCGCGGTCAGCAGGAAGGCCACGAACATCGTGACCGAATCGAAATACACCTCGCCGCGCCCGGTGTAGGTGGCGTGGACGCTGGGAATGAAGGCGGCGACGATGCCCAGCGCCACCGGCACGTCCATGCCGGCGCGGCCGCGCCGCAGGTTCTCGCCGGCCAGGCGCCAGATGGGCCAGGCCGAATACAGCACCACCGGCACGGTCAGCGCCAGGCTGGCCCAGTTCATCAGCACGATGGCCCAGTCCAGCGTCTCGAGCGCGTCGGCCGGGATGCCGTCGTGGCGCAGGTAGCCGGGCCAGGCGAACATCATGACCTGCATCATCGCCAGCCACGCCAGCGACAGGCGCACCAGCGCATGGCGGCGCAACTGGCGGTCGGCCTGGGGCAGGCCCGCCGGGACGGCAAAGATCGATTTGGCTCGCATGCGCCGATCGTACCCAGCGCCGGGCGGCCCTGCCTTGATCTGAATCAAGGCGCCCCTGGCGGTTTGTTGCGCCCGGCTTAGGGGTGCCCGGCTCAGGGACGCTGGCGCCCCAGCACTTCGTTCACGGCCCGCATCAGGCCGGCAAGGTCGTCCTCTTCTATGGTCAGCGCCGGAGTCAGGTAGACCACGTTGCCGAAAGGCCGCACCCAGACGCCGGCCTCGACCAGCCGCCGCTTGAGCGCCTCGCGGTCGCCGATGCCGTCCAGCTCCACCACCCCGATGGCGCCCAGCACCCGCACGTCGCGCACCCAGGGCAGGTCGCGGCACGGCGCCAGTCCCGCCGCCAGGGCCTCGGAGATGGCGCGGGCCTGTTCCAGGCGCGGCTCGCGCTCGAACAGGTCCAGCGAGGCGTTGGCCGCCGCGCAGGCCAGCGCATTGCCCATGAAGGTGGGGCCGTGCATCAGCGCGTGCGAAGGATCGTCGGACCAGAAGGCGTCGAACACCCGGCTGCTGGCGACGGTGGCCGCCAGCGGCAGGGTGCCGCCGGTCAGGGCCTTGGACAAGGTCAGGATGTCCGGCCGGATGCCGGCCTGCTCGAACGCGAACATGCAGCCGGTGCGCCCGAAGCCGGTGAAGATCTCGTCGAAGATCAGCAGCAGGCCGTGGCGGTCGGCCAGGCGGCGCAGCCGCCGCAGGACTTCCGGGTCGTGCAGCAGCATGCCGCCGGCGCCCTGCACCAGCGGCTCGACCAGGATGCCGGCCAGCCGCGGCGCGTGGCGCTCCAGGTGGTCCTCGAGCGCGGCCAGCTCGGCCTCGCCTTGCGGCAGATCGACGATATCGTGCTCGGCCAGCATGCCGCGGTACAGGCTGTGCATGCCCTCTTCCGGATCGCACACCGCCATGGTGCCGAAGGTGTCGCCGTGGTAGCCGCCGCGAAACGCCAGGAAGCGGGTGCGTCCGCGCTCGCCCTGGTTGAGCCAGAACTGCAGCGCCATCTTCATGGCCACTTCCACCGCCACCGAGCCGGAGTCCGTATAGAAGACGCGGTCCAGGCCCGGCCCCAGCAGCGCGGCCAGGCGGCGCGCCAGCGTCAGGGCCGGTTCGTGCGTCAGTCCGCCGAACATCACGTGCGGCATCGCGTCCAGCTGCGCCCGCACCGCCTGGGCGATGTGCGGATGGTTATAGCCATGGCAGGCGGTCCACCAGGACGCCACGCCGTCGATCAGGCTGCGGCCGTCGGCCAGTTCGAGCCGGCTGCCGTGGCTGCGCACCACCGGCAGCGGCGGCGTGGCCGTCTTCATCTGGGCATAGGGCAGCCAGATGTGGGGATGGCCCCGGGCCATCCAGTCGGGCGTGTGCATGAATCACCTCCACTACAATGGCCCGCATTCTACGGCCTGGCGCCGACCTCACGGTCCGCCCGGCCGCCGCAGGACGGGTCGATGTCGAAACTGGATACGCTGTTTTTCTCCGAGCTGGCGCGCGCCGAAACGCGCCAGGTCAGGCGCCGCCTGCGCACGGCCGGCGCCGCCGCCCCCGGGCATCTGCTGCTGGGCGGCGCGCCCATGCTTAACTTCTCCAGCAATGACTACCTGGGGCTGGCGCGCCACCCGCTGCTGGTCGAGCGCGCCCGCGAATGGGCGGCCCGCCACGGCGCCGGCGCCCAGGCCTCGCGCCTGGTCTGCGGCAATCTGGACCTGCACGAACAAGTCGAAGCCAAGCTCGCCCGCCTCAAAGGCACCGAGGCCGCGCTGCTGCTGGCTTCGGGCTGGCAGGCCAACGCCGCCGTGCTGCCCGCCCTGCTGCGCGCGGCCACCGGCCGGGGCGAGGTCGAGCTCTACGCCGACAAGCTCAACCACGCCAGCCTGCACCACGGCTGCCAGGCCGCCGGCGTGCGCCAGATCCGCTTCCGCCACAACGACCTGGCGCACCTGGAAAGCCTGCTGGCCGCGCGCGCCGCAAACCCGGCGGACAAGCCCGTGACCCGCTTCATCGTCACCGAAAGCGTATTCAGCATGGACGGCGACCGGACCGACGTGGCGCGCCTGGCCGACCTGGCCGACCGCTACGACGCCTTCGTCTACCTGGACGAAGCCCACGCCACCGGCGTGCTGGGCCCCAACGGCATGGGGCTGGCCGGGCTGGCGCCGGGCCGGATCGATCTGGCCATGGGCACCTTCAGCAAGGCGCTAGGCGGATTCGGCGCCTATGTGGCCGGTTCGCGCGCGCTGTGCGACTACCTCGTCAACGCCTGCTCCGGCTTCATCTACACGACGGCGCTGCCGCCCGCGGTGCTGGGCGCCATGGACGCGGCGCTGGACCTGGTGCCCACGCTGGACGCCGAACGCGCCCGGCTGGCGGCCGCCGGCGACCATCTGCGCGCGTCTTTGCAGGCGCTGGGGCTGGACACCGGCGACTCGTCCACCCAGATCGTGCCGGCCATCGTCGGCGACGCGGCCCGCGCGCTGCGGATGGCGTCGGCCCTGGAACAGCGCGGCCTGCTGGCGGTGGCGATCCGCCCGCCCACCGTGCCGGCCGGCACCAGCCGGCTGCGCGTGACCCTGAGCGCCGCGCACCGCGACGCCGACGTGGCGCGCCTGATCGACGGCTTCGCCGCGGTGCTGGCGTGACGCGCCGCCCCACCCTGCTGTTCGTCCACGGCTGGGCCTTCGACGCCTCGGTCTGGACGCCGCTGCGCGCCGAGCTTGGCGACTGGCCGCAGGCGGCCTTCGACGCCGGCTATTTCGGCG
Source organism: Achromobacter sp. MUI-25009338 (assembly GCF_057359325.1). Lineage (NCBI taxonomy): Bacteria > Pseudomonadati > Pseudomonadota > Betaproteobacteria > Burkholderiales > Alcaligenaceae > Achromobacter > Achromobacter sp. MUI-25009338. Next base: position 2,064,297 of record NZ_CM170627.1, on the reverse strand, counting down.
CGCCCGAAGACCCCGCCGTCGACGGCCCGGTCATCGCCATCGGCCACTCGCTGGGCGCGCTGCGCCTGCTGCGCCGCCTGCCGCCCGGCTGCCTGGGGCTGGCGGCCATCAACGGCTTTGCGCGCTTCGCCGCCGGACCCGGCTTCGAGGCCGGCGTGCCGCCCCGCATGCTGGACCGCATGCAGAAGCGCCTGGCCGCGGACCCCGAGGCCGTGCTGCGCGACTTCCGCCAGCGCTGCGGCGCGGACGCGCCGTTCGGTCCGCCCCGGCTGGAGCCGCTCGAACGCGATCTGCAGGCCCTGCGCGACGAGGACCGGCGCGCCGCCCTGGCCGCGCTGCCGGCGCCGCTGCTGGTCCTGGCCGGCGCGCAGGACCCCATCGTGCCGGCCGCCATGACGCAGGCGGCCTTCGCCGGCGCGCCCGGCTGCGAGCTGCGCTGGCGCGAAGGCGGCGGGCATCTGCTGCCGGTCTCGGACGCGCGCTGGTGCGCCGACGCGCTGCGCGCCTTCATCGCCCGCGCGGCGGGCGCGCCATGACGGCCGTCCCCGTCGCGGCGCGCTTCGGCGCGGCCGCCCGCCGTTACGAAGACCATGCGCCGGTGCAGCGCATCACGGCCGAACGCCTGGCCGACGACATCGCGCTGCTGCCGCTGCCGCGCCATCCGCGCATCCTGGAGATCGGCTGCGGCACCGGCCTGCTGACCCGGGCGCTGGCGCGCCGCATCGGGCCGGCCGACTGGACCGTGACGGACATCTCGCCCGGCATGCTGGCGGCCGCGCAAAGCCGTCCGCCCCCGCCCGGCACGGTCCGCTACCGGTTGCTCGACGGCGAGCGCCCCGAAGGGCTGCCCGGGGGCTACGACCTGATCTGCTCCAGCCTGGCGGTGCAATGGTTCTCCGACCTGAACGCCGGCCTGGGCCGGCTGGCCGCGCTGCTGGCTCCGGGCGGCCGCCTGGCGGTGGCGACCCTGGCTGCGGGCACGTTCCAGGAATGGCGCGCGGCCCATCGCGAGGCCGGGCTCAGCGCGGCCACGCCGGCCTATCCGCCGCTGGACGCCATCCGTCCGGGCATGGGCAATCTGACGGGTGGCGTGCGCGGCGAACGGCTGCTACATAATCATCCTGACGGCCTGCATTTCCTGAAGGGCCTGAAGGGCATCGGCGCCACCAGCCCGGCGCCCGGCAGCAAGCCGCTCAGCCCCGCCGGATTGCGGCGGGTGCTGGCGGCATTCGATCGAAGAGGAGCCACGGTGACCTATCACCTGGCCTATGGCATGTGGAAAAAAACTGATCAACGCCCCGCCGGGGTATTCGTGACCGGCACCGACACCGGCATCGGCAAGACCCTGGTGTCGGCCATCCTGGCGCGCGCCTGGAACGCCGACTACTGGAAGCCGGTGCAGACCGGTGTCTCCGAGGAACCCGGCGATACCGAAACCGTGGCCCAGCTGGCCGGGCTGCCGCCCGAGCGGCTGCATCTGCCCGCCTACGTGCTGCAGGCGCCCCTGTCGCCGTGGGCGGCGGCCACGCTGGAAGACGCCGTGGTCGACGCCACCAGCATCGTCCCGCCCGCCACCCAGGCCCCGCTCATCGTGGAAGGCGCGGGCGGGCTTTACGTGCCGATCGACGACACCCACATGATGATCGACCTGATCGCGCGTCTGGACCTGCCCGTGGTGCTGGCCGCGCGCAGCGGGCTGGGCACCATCAACCATACCCTGCTCAGCCTGGAGGCGCTCAGGCGGCGCGGCATCGCCGTGCTCGGCGTGATCATGAGCGGGCCGCTGTCGGCCGGCAACAAGGAAGCCATCGAGCGCTTCGGCAACGTGCGCGTGCTGGCCGAGATCCCGCCGCTGTCCAAGGTCGACGCCGCCACCGTCGAGGCCCTGGCTTGCGCCATCCCGTCGCTGGAAGACTGCCTGATCGAACTGGGCGGCGCGCCGGCCGTGGCGGGCTAGCCGCCGTTACGAATACGTACAAAATAAATCCGGCGCGCGCGGCCGCGATCCGCGCGCCGCGCCCGTGCGCGCCATCCTGCGTTCTCCGTGCCGGATGGCTGCCGCCGGCTGGGTTTCGATATGGATTCCGGCTTGCGCGCCCCCGCTTTCTACATCCAAAAGCCACATCCCGCCTTGCGCGGCGGCGTCCTCGCGCACGGACGCGCCGTTGTTGACCGCTAACGCAACACAACGATAGATTTCGGCGAATTGCAGTTCTATACGCTGGCAGTTGGTCGTGTTCCCAGGTTTTCTTCTTTGCAGGAGAGCTGGCATGGTCACCAGAAGGCTGCACATTCCCGTCCTCGCCCCCAATCCCAACCGCAACTTCTTCGACGGCACCCGTCCGGGCCAGCCCGTGCTGCGTCCGGCCGACCTGCTGGCCCTGCGCATCGAGCTGCACAACCTGACGGTCTCGCCCGGCCAGCCGCCGCGGCTGCGCAAGACCGGCAGCGGCGCGGCCACGCTGATCGTGCACTTTCCGCCGCAGTCGATCGCGGAACAGACCTTCCTGGAAAACGCGGCCAGCCAGGACGAGGACTCGCTTGCTCCTCCGCCCGTGCGGGCGCGCATCGCGGGCGAATCCCGGCTGGCCTTTGCGGTCCCGGATGATTTCGACGCGCCCTACACGCTGGAAGGCGTGCTGGCCGCCATCGAATCGCTGCCGCCGGCCGTGGCCGCCAACGCCCGGCCCCCGGCCGCGCCCGCCCCGCGCCTGGTCCTGCGCGATCTGTTCGACAAGCGCCTGGACAAGCTCAGCCCGGCGCAACGCGCGGCGCTGTCGAGCTTCGCCTTGCGCAATGCGCGCCTGGCCATGCGCCAGGACGCGCCCGGCGCGCTGCAGCGGCGCCTGGCCGGCGGCGGCGTCGGCCTGCGCCCGCCGCGGCCCGGCCCGGTCGCCGCGGTCCGCACGACGCAGCGCGCCGGCGCCATCATCGACATCCTCAAGCGCGGCCCCCGGCCCGCGGCCCCAGGCGCGCAGCAGACCGCCATCGAACTACCGTGGCGCCTGATCCTCAGCCCGCACGCGCAGACGAGTTGGCGGCACGCCAAGTCTCCCGCCACCTCGGCCGCCACCCTGCACACCGAGCTGTGGCACACGCGGCTACTGGCGACGCAGGACGGCGACGCGGTCGAACCGCCCGCGCCGGATGCGCGGCGCACGCTGCGCGCGATCTGGGCGCTGAGCGGCGAGGGCTCGTCCATGCCCATGCAGTCGGCCTATCCGGTGCCGGCCGACCAGCGCCTGCCCGCGCCCGACGCCTTGCCGTTCCTCATGCCGATGAACGATTACGATCGCTACCAGATCGCGCACCTGTCGTCGAACTTCTCGGCCGCCAGCTACACGCCGCAGCCTATCGCCACCCGCCTGCTGATGCTGTCCTCGCTGGGCGCCTGGCTGGATTCGCGCGGCAACTGGGACGGGCCCGGGCTGTCGCTGGAGGAATGGACGCACCGCGGCGCGATGGGCCGCGACCACTACGTGCGCATCGTCTACAAGGGCTTCCTGTTTCCGTTCGGCCACCGCGCGGCGCTGATCAAGGTCAGCGAACGCAAGTTCCACCCGGGCCGGCCCGGCAATGTCGCCTATCTGCGCCAGCGCCAGTTCATCATCGTGCGCCAGCGCGAGCGCGTGTACGACCTCGAACTGCCGGCGCGCGACGGCGGCGTCGGCGACCCGATGCTGCTGAACCTGCAGATGCCGTTCTCCAGCGTGCGCATCCTCACCACGGTCACGCCCAACCTGGACCCGGCCGGCAGCCCCGCCAGCAATATCGACAACCAGGACATCAAGCTGTTCTGGCCCTGCGTGGCGGGCGCGCCGTTCAAATTCGCCTGTTCGGCCACCGACACCGATGGGCGCAGCGTGCAGTTCGGCCTGCCCATGATCTTCATGATTGGCGACAAGGCCAGTCCGCGCGGCCAGAGCGGGCAGTCGCTGGTGCCGCTGTGGCCGCAGGCCGAGGCCTTCGCCCAGCAGGCGCAGACGGCCTGGCGGCGGCCCGACCGCAGCGGCCGGCGGGTCGCGCAGCTCAACCGCCAGCGCGTCACGCTGGCGCCCAGCCAGAAGGCCGGCGACACCGCGGCCGAGGTGGAATCCATCGAGTTCGACGCCGTGGTCGATCCCGGCAACGCCGGACTGCGCGCCTACAGCGACGGGCTCAACGACGCGCTGTTCTATCCGGGCGTCAAGCGCGCCTCCATCCGCATCGCGGCCTTGTCCGGGCTGGCCGGCGGCGACGGCCACAGCGTCCTCAGCTGGAATGCGCACTATCTCCGCTTCGGCTTCGACGCCGCCAACATCGGCCAGGTCTTCGGCGACATCGACGCCGACCCCATGCACCGCGGCAACGCGGCGCTGGACTTTTCCCGGCAGGGCGACCGCGCGGGCGGTTTCGTGCAGCCCAACCTGCGCCCCACGGCGCTGTCGCGGCTGGCCGGACCGGTCAGCGGCTCGGTGCAGGAGTTCGTCGCCGGCCGCATGAAAGGCGACGACGTCTTTCCCAAGACGCTGTCGGACTTGCCCCTGCCGCTGTTGTTCGGCTGTATCCCGCTGGGCGAGGTGATCGAGGCCGTGGCCAACGCGGCCAACACGCCCGAGCGGGTGCCGCGCTTCGTGGCCGAAGGCTGCAGCCAGCTGGAAAGCCTGACCAACGACATGGGACGGCTCTACGCCCTGGTGGCGGACCTGGCGCAGCAGCCCCGCCGCATCGCCCAGGGCGCCCTGAAAGCGCTGCAGGCCAGGTTCCAGGACCTGCAGGCCCAGGCCCTGGCCTACGCGCCGGCCCTGGTGGCCGGCGCCCGGACCCGCGTCGACGCGCTGAGCGCGGCGATGCAGGACGTGGTGGCGCAGATCGAACTGCTTGCCGGACAGTCCTTCGACGCCGCGCCCGCCCTGCCGGGGCTGCCCGCCGCGCTGGACGCCGCGCGCGCCGCCGCCACGGCCGTGCGCACCGCGGCCGACGCCCAGGTCGGCGGCGTGGGCCTGCCGGACGGCTATCGCCAGTCGCTCCGGCAGGCCGCCGGCGCCGCGCAGGAACTGCTGGACAGCCTGGGCGCGATTCCCGCGCTGCTGGTCCAGGGTAAGGCGCTGTACGACGCGCTCGACGCCGTCGTCGGCCAGCCGGGCCAGCTGGATCAACTTTTTTCGGACGCCGCGACGCTCAAGCTGCGCCTGCAGGCCATCGGCGATGCCGCCCAGCCCCTGTCGCAGACCATCGGCACCGCGCGCCTGCTCGAAGGCGCGCCCCGTCAGGTCGCGCAGGGCGCGCTGCGCGCGGTGCAGCTGGCGGTCGACGCCGTGCTGGCCAGCGCCCAGCTGCTGGACCTGCTGTGCGGCGACGAGCTGACCCTGCGCTTCGACTGGAACCCGGTGATCCGCAACTGGCCGGCCGAAGCCGGCAAATCGATATTCGTCGCCAACGACCCGCAAGGGCTGCGCATCGCGGTCGAGGCGCGCGTGCGCAAGAACGGACAGAGCGCGCCCAAGCTCTCTGTCGCCTGCTCGCTCAAGCACTTCGACCTGGTGCTGATCGCGCCGGCCAGCTTCCTCGAACTGAACTTCGAGAAGATCGAGTTCCGCATCGACACGGCCGCCAAGATGGACGTGGACGTGCTGCTTTCCGACATCAAGTTCGTCGGTCCCCTGTCCTTCGTGGAAACGCTGCGCGACCTGATCCCGCTGGACGGTTTCTCCGATCCGCCCTATCTGGACATCTCGGCCAAGGGCGTGGACGCGGGCTTCGACGTGGCGCTGCCGGCCATCGCCATCGGCGTGTTCAACCTGTCCAACCTCAGCCTGGGCGCCGGCTTCACCGTGCCCTTCATCGGCCAGCCGCTGGCCGTGCGCTTCAATTTCTGCACGCGCGAGCAGCCTTTCAACCTGTCGGTCTGCATGTTCGGCGGCGGCGGCTTTTTCGGCGTCACGCTGGACCCGTCCGGCATCCAGCTGCTGGAGGCCGCGTTCGAATTCGGCGCCAGCGTCTCGGTCAACCTGGGCGTGGCTTCCGGCGGCGTGCACGTGATGGCGGGCATTTACTTCCGCATGGAAAAAGACGCCTGCTCGCTGGCCGGCTATTTCCGCATGGGCGGCTGCGTCAGCGTGCTGGGCATCGTCAGCATCTCGATCGAGATCTACCTGGAACTGCGCTACGAATTCGAGAGCGGTAAATGCGCCGGACGCGCGACCATCACCGTCGAGATCGAAGTCTTCATGTTCTCGACCAGCGTATCGCTGTCGTGCGAGCGCAAGTTCGCCGGCTCCAACGGCGACCCCGGCCTGCGCGACCTGATGGGCCCCAGGCCCGACCTGCCGCTGGCGCAGGAGCTGGCGCAGATCGACGACGACATGCAATACGCCTGGCGCGAGTACGCCGAAGCCTTTGCCTGAGGAGCGTTCCATGGCCAAGCAAACCATCGTCTGGACCGTGATCCCCCACGGCCGCGTGCCTGACGGCGCCGACGCCGGCCGGCTGCGCGTCTCCATCGTGGCCTCGCCCCGGCTGACGCCGGAATCCGAGGACGAACAGCGGCTGGGCGCCTACGCCGACTGGCGCAACTGGCCGCGCACGCTCGAGCGCCTGCGCTTCGGGCTCAATACCGGCGCCGAGGAAATCGAGCTGGAGCCGCAGCTGCAGGCCGACCCGGCGCTGTGGGACCGGCTGCTGCCCGCAGCCACGCCGGTCGCCGGCTTCGTGTTCCGCGACATGAGCACGGTGAATCTGTTTTCTTATTCGGTGGCCGCGCTGCTGGGGCTGGCGCGCAAGCACTACGGCCGGATGGCGGTGCTGGCCACCGGCACCCACCCCACTTTGCTGCCCTGGCGCGAGGCGCATCCCGTGCTGAAGGACATGCTGAGCGACTGCGGCACGCGCACCGCCATCCTGCCCATCGGCGACCGCCGCATCGAAGTGGCGCTACCCGGCTTCGGCCGCTTCTTCGACGATGGCGCCGAAGGCACGGAACGCGCGCTGCGCGCCCAGGTCTACGGCCCCGGCAGCATCTACCATGGCCGCGCCGCCGCCCCCGGCGCGGACCACGACGGCAACCCGCTGCCCGCCTCCGGCTTCGCGCTGCGTGCGCTGCCGACCCGCTGGAACGACGCGGCGCTCAACAACACCGACCAGCACCTGATGAAGCAATGGAATTCGCAGGCCGAGTACTCCCTGTATCAGGCCAACCGCTTTTACCGCCGCGAACCGCCCAGCATCGAACAGCAGAAAATACTCAGGCCCGACGGTTCCCCCACGCCGCCCGCCCCCGCGGCCCCGGACATGGATTTCCACGCCATCGTGGCCTCCTACGCCGACTATCCGGCGCTGCTGCGCCGGCTGGGCCTGGTCATCGACTGCCTGCTGCCGGCGGACTCGCCGCTTGAGCGGCAACTGGCCGCGGCCGGCGCGGCGCAGGGCCGCTTCTTCCTGGTCCTGCGCTGGCAGGACGCGCACGATCCCGCCGACGACGCCTGTCCCGCCACCGCCTGGGCCGCGGACCCCGAGCGCTTCGTCACGCGGCCGCGCAATCCCGACCACGAACGCGGCATGCTCAAGCTGCGCCGCGCCGACGACAGCTGGGACCTGTACGAGCCGCGCAGCCCGTTCGACGTCTACCAGGTCGACCCCGACGGCGCCGCCCTGAAAACCGTGGACTTCGTCCTGACCGCGCAGAACCTGATCGCCCGCAGCCTGGCGCTGGGCGCCGACGGCGCCGTGACCTACACCACCGGCGACAAGCAGGGGCTGGCCGCGCTGCGCTCCGGCGGCCTGGGCGTGGCGCGGCGCGGGCGCGCCTGGGAGGTGGCGCAGAACGCCGCGGCCGCGGCCCTGAAGAACGCCGCGCTCGGCGGCGCGCCGGGCAGCATCGTGCTCTACGCCGAAGACCTGCTGCGCGGCTACCGCGTCGACGTGCAGGCGCAGGGGCCGGGCGATCCCGAACCGTGGCGCTCGCTGTGCCTGCGCACCGGGGTCTACCGCTGCGCCGACGGCGGCCCGCCGCTGGAGCTGCCCGACGACGAAGGCTATGTGAAGGGCGCGTCCACCACCAGCGGCGGCGCGCAGCCCGACGACCACTACCTGCACGAATCGCTGTTCCGCTGGACCGGCTGGAGCCTGGTCGCGCCGCGCCCCGGGCGCACGCTGCGCGCGCGCGAAGATGCCGCCAGCGGCGTGCAGGGCGAGACGCCCGAAGACGTGCAGGACGCCGCGCCCGCCGGCGCGGGCAACGGCCTGGCGATCAGCTTCGCCGCGCGCAAGGGCAGCCTGCCGCGCCTGCGCTTCGGCATGTCTTACCGCCTGCGCGCGCGGCTGGTCGACCTGGCCGGCAACAGCCTGGCGCACGACGACCCCACGCTGGAGCGCGACGACAACGCCACCCGGCCGGTCGGCTACTGGCGTTTCGAACCGGTGGACCCGCCGGCGCTGCTGCACCGCGCCCGCGTCAGCGAAGGCGAATCGCTGGAGCGCATGGTGATCCGCAGCAACGCCGGCATGGACCCCGAAGCCTGGCTCGCCAGCCCCGACTTCAAGGCCGCGCGCCAGCAGTCCGGCCCCACCGATTTCGACGACACGCCCGCCAACGAACGCCACGTCGTGCCGCCCAAGGCCTCGCAGCTGCAATGCGAAACGCACGGCCTGTTCGACGCCATGATGGACAGCCCCGCCGGCATCAAGCAGGCCTATGCCATCGCCGCGCGCGACGCGGCCACGCTGTACGACGCCGGCCCCGGCACGCAGATCGAACTGGTCACGCCGCAGGCGCTGGCCGACGTCGCCACCACCGACGCCGTGCCGCCGCAGCTGCCCTCGCCCGAACATCCCGCCGGCGAACGCCTGGCCGCGGGCCAGTACGTCATCCACCGCGAGGCGCAGGTCAACACCCCCTATCTGCCCGACCCGGCGGCCGGCGGCTTCGCGCTGCGCGCGCAGCCCGGCCATACCCTGCCCGGCGTGACCGGCCCCAAGGCGCTGGGCCCCAGCGCCGCCATCGCGCAGACCCCGTCCCAGGAACTGGTGCTGCTGGTGCGCCACGCCGGCGCCTGGCCCGACACCCAGGGTTTCCGCATCGTGCTGCAGGAACGCAAGGCCACGCTGGACGACCCGCCTTGCGCGGAACGCTACGCCGACGACGGCGCGCCCACCTGGGACGAGGCCGCGCGCGTCCTCACCCTGTACCTGCCCAAGGGCCGCATCGCCCGGCTGCGCTACGCCAGCTTCGTCAATCCCGGCCTGATCGACGCCTTCGGCATCCCGGCCTGGGCCGGCGCCGAAGGCGAAAGCGCCGGACTGCGCCTGGCCGCCATGCTGGGCAGCTGCTGGATGGTCACGCCCTACCGCCCGCTGGTGCTGGTGCACGCCACCCAGCAGCCGATCTGCGATCCCGTGCTGCTGCTGCCCGGAGAACTGGCGCGCGATCCCGGTGCGCCCCACGTCGACCTGCAGGCCCGCGTCCGGCTGCATGGTCCCACCACCGGCAAGATCGAAATCGAAGCCGACTGGCACGAATGGGTCGACGACCTGGACAAGCCGCGCCCCGAACGCGTGGCCGGCCATGGCGTGCTGGCCGAGATCGCGCTGTCCGAGAACTATCCCAACCTCTTCAGCCTCAGCAACGCCGTGGCCGAACAACAGGCCGAAGGCGGCAAGCAGCGCGCGGCCGGCAACCGCCACGAATTCGGCGACACCCGCTACCGGCTGATCCGCTACCGCCTGCGCGCCGCCACCCGCTTTCGCGAATACCTGCCGCCGACGCTGTACGCCCAGCCCGACAAAGTCACGCGCCTGGGCCCCGTGGCCGACGGCCCCGTGGTCGAGACCGGCGCCGACGACGATCCCGGCGCGCCGCAGCAGGTGCGCGCCGGCACGGCGCAGAACACCGTCGTGCCCGCCAGCGCGCCGCCCGACGTCCCGCGCCTCATGTACGTGCTGCCCACCTTCCGTTGGGAAGAAACCCCGGGTCCGGGCACCCTGGACGTGACCCGCCTGGGCAACGGCCTGCGCGTCTGGCTCGAACGCCCCTGGTTCTCGTCCGGCGACGGCGAACTGCTGGGCGTCGTGATCGGCGGAGACGGCAGGAACTTCACCGACATCCCCGACAACCTGGTGCCGCTGGTCACGCAATGGGGCATGGACCCCTTGTGGGACACGGCCCAGCCCAAGCACCGCGCGCGCGCCTCGGACTTCCCCGCTCGCGTGGCCGACGAAGCCGTCCGGCTCCAGGAACTTCCCGCCAACGTCCACGTCGTCGGCCACCGCGTGCACTGGGACGAGGCCCGGGCCCGCTGGTACTGCGACATCGAACTCGACCCCGGGCGCACCTACATGCCCTTCGTGCGCCTGGCGCTGGCGCGCTACCAGCCCAACGCCATCGCCAGCGCCAAGCTCTCGCGCGTCGTGCTGGCCGAATTCTCCCAGCTGCTGCCGCGCCGCCGCGCCGTGTTCGAGCACAAGCGCGGCAAACTCGAATTCGAACTGCGCGGCGTGGTGCCGGCGCATGGACCGATGAAATTCCCGGTGGACTCGGAATACCTGGACATTTCATACATCCCCGGCATCGGCCAGACGCCCGAAAGCGGCCGCAACCGCATCGAACTGGTATTGCAGACCCGCGACCCGGCGCTGGAAAGCGACCTGGCCTGGACCGACGCCAAGGTGCTGGCCTCCGGCCTGCTCGATCCGTCCGGTCCCGCGCGTACGCCGGACAGGCCCGTCATCCCCGACCGCTGGCGCGACCTGCCGCTGCGGGAAGTCGCGACGCCGGCCGCCTTCAGCGAAGTCTTGCGATCCGGCGGCGGCGCCCTGCGCTTTCCGCCGGTGCTGGAAGGCCCGCTGCTGGGCGACCTGCTCGATCCCGTCATCTGGTCCACCAGCGTCGCGGTCCCGGACGCCGGCGGCAAGCCGACGCGTATCGCCGTGCGGGAGTATGAGCGGTATTACACGGACGCAAGCATCACGCAGCGGCGCGGCAATGCGCAGCACCAGCGGCGGATCGTGGAAGAGCGGCTGGTGTATGTGGCGTTTTTTGGGGTTTAGTCGCCTTTACCTGTCAAGCCCGCCTCAGCCTATCGCCAGCCGGACGGGCTTGCCGACGCGGCTCAGCATCTCGACCAGCGTGTCGATGGTGAACTTCGCCGTCTTCTTGTTCACCACGTCCGATACGCGCGGGCGCGACACCATCAGTATCCGCGCGGCCTCGGCCTGCTTCAGATGGTGCTGCTCGATCCAGTCGGCCAAGGCCGACATCAGTTGTTCCTTGAGCAGCTGCGTGTCATTGATCTGCTGTTTCGCCGCGGCCTGCAGGCGCGCGGCTTCCTCGGCCGGAAACCCCAGTTCCAGGAACAGGTTCGCGTCTGCTTTGGTGACGTGGCGGATTTTCGTGTCGACGTTCATATCCTGCCTCTTCTAGCATTCACCATGTCGCGGATTCGGATTTCCCGCGCTCCGGCGCCTATCGCATCGAAAGACTTCCAGGCGTCCGGCTCCAGCCCCGCCTGGACCAGGCTCAACTGGAAACCGGCATCTCGCCGCGGTTCGTCGGGGAATGCCACCAGATCTTCATAGGCGGACCCGACCCAACGAATTTCCTTCATGCATTGCATACGCGATCGCCGTATAAAATTTTATACATATTTTCTGGAGATCTCAAGGCCTGCCGCATTCCAGGAACGCAGGCCTGGTCAACTACGATGTGAAAATAGCGTATGGACGCCGCGCAATCCTGCGGTGCGTGAGCTTTTTACCCACCCTGATGTGCCGCCTGCCCCGCAGACAAAAAAAGGGTGCCCGCAGGCACCCAAATCCACCCTACAACAGCACTACAACCACATAACTTTCCAATAACGCTCCCTTACGCAGCCTTCTGAGCCTTGCCGTGCTCGAACTGGGCTTCCTCGGTCGAGCCCGTCAGCGCGGTGGTCGACGACTGTCCGCCCTCGATGGTCTGAGTGACGGCGTCGAAGTAGCCGGTGCCCACTTCGCGCTGGTGCTTGACGGCGGTGAAGCCCATTTCGGCCGCGGCGAATTCCTTTTGCTGCAGTTCGACGAAGGCGCTCATCTGGCGGCGGGCGTAGCCGTGGGCCAGTTCGAACATGCCGTAGTTCAGGGCGTGGAAGCCGGCCAGGGTGATGAACTGGAACTTGTAGCCCATGGCGCCCAGTTCGCGCTGGAACTTGGCGATGGTGCCGTCGTCCAGGTTCTTCTTCCAGTTGAACGAGGGCGAGCAGTTGTAGGCCAGCAGCTTGCCGGGGAACTGGCGGTGGATGGCCTCGGCGAACTTGCGGGCGTATTCCAGGTTGGGCGTCGAGGTTTCGCACCAGATCAGGTCCGCGTAGGGCGCATAGGCCAGGCCGCGCGAGATGGCCTGGTCGATGCCGGCGCGGGTGCGGAAGAAGCCTTCGACGGTGCGCTCGCCGGTGATGAAGGGACGGTCGTTCTCGTCCACGTCGCTGGTCACCAGGTCGGCGGCGTCGGCGTCGGTGCGGGCCAGCAGCACGGTGGGCGTGCCCATGGTGTCGGCGGCCAGGCGGGCCGAGACCAGCTTGGAGACGGCTTCGCGGGTGGGCACCAGGACCTTGCCGCCCATGTGGCCGCACTTCTTCACGGAGGCGAGCTGGTCTTCGAAGTGCACCCCGGCGGCGCCGGCCTCGATCATGGCCTTCATCAGCTCGAAGGCGTTGAGCACGCCGCCGAAGCCGGCTTCGGCGTCGGCCACGATGGGCGCGAAGAAGTCGATGTAGCCCTCGTCGCCCGGGTTCTTGCCTTCCATCCACTGGATCTGGTCGCAGCGGGTGAGCGAGTTATTGATGCGGCGCACGACCTGCGGCACCGAATTCGCGGGGTACAGGGACTGGTCGGGGTACATTTCGCCGGCCAGGTTGGCGTCGCCGGCGACCTGCCAGCCGGACAGGTAGATGGCCTTCAGGCCGGCCTTGACCTGTTGCATGGCCTGGTTGCCGGTCAGGGCGCCCAGCGAATTGACGAAGGGCTCGCTGTGCAGGAGTTCCCACAGGCGGGTCGAACCGCGGCGGGCCAGCGTGTGCTCCACGGCGACGGAGCCGCGCAGGCGGATCACGTCTTCGGCGCTGTAGTCGCGCTTGATGCCTTGCCAGCGGGAATTCTCGGCCCAATCCTTCTGCAGATTGCGGATTTCGGTTTCGCGGTTGCTCATGGTGATGCTCCTGGTCAGTGATGGGAAAGACTTCTGGATTCGGGGTCCTGCATTGCTTGAATCGTTGGAGAAAGTCTAAGCCCGTGCTGCAGAGCAAGGTAGGCATATGTCTTATACAAGACAAAAAATATTATTCAATATAATCAATAAGTTATAAACTCAATTTCGTATCACGAAACGCAATTGTCATCTGTGAAATGCACTGACGCTGCTGCGCAGCAGGCACTTTCACATGGCGAGGGTTACATTTCACGATGCGAAAAACAAGGCGCCGCGGAGCGCCTAAAATACGCCCATTCCCCTGCTTTCCAGATACCGCCATGACCTTGTCCCACGGTCCGCTCGGCCAGAGCGTGTCCTACGTCTCGCAATACGATCCGACGCTGCTGTTTCCCATCGCGCGCTCGCACAACCGCGCCGCCCTGAACCTGGCCGACGGCAAGCTGCCGTTCAAGGGCGTGGACCTGTGGAACGCCTATGAGCTGTCGTGGCTGGACGCCAAGGGCAAGCCGCGCATCGCCATGGCCACGTTCTCGGTGCCGGCCGACAGCCCCAACATCATCGAGTCCAAGTCGTTCAAGCTATACCTGAATTCGTTCAACCAGACCCGGCTGGTCAATTCGGCCGCCTTGCGCGGCCGCCTGGAGCGCGACCTCAGCGCCGCGGCCGGCGCGCCGGTCGGGCTGGACTTCTTCCTGCCGCAGCGCTTTTCCGAATTGCGGATGGGCGAGCTGGACGGGATCTATATCGACAAGCTGGACATCGAGATCGACACGTACGAGCCGGCGCCCGAGCTGCTGCGCACGCGCGCCGGCGATCCGGTCGAGGAAACGCTGGCTTCGCGCCTGCTCAAGTCGAACTGCCCGGTGACCGGCCAGCCCGACTGGGCCAGCGTGCAGATCCGCTACCGCGGCGCGCCCATAGACCGCGAGTCGCTGCTGCGCTATATCGTGTCGTTCCGCCAGCATGCGGAATTCCATGAACATTGCGTGGAACGGATTTTCACCGACATCATGCAGGCCTGCCGGCCCGAGCAGCTGACCGTGTATGCGCGCTACACGCGCCGCGGCGGGCTGGACATCAATCCGTGGCGCAGCAATTTCGAGGCGGCGCCGCCGGCGGACCTGCGCACGGTCCGCCAGTAGCGCCGCCCTGCCCCAGCCCGGGCCTTACTTCACGAAGGGCTCGGGCCGCGGGGTGTCATCGGCCGACGGCGGCAGTATCGGGTACTGGATCGCCGGCTGGTCGCCGGTCAGCGTCTTCAGGAAGGCCACGATCTGCCCGTTCTCGTCGGGCGTGAAGGTGCGGCCCAGCTGGAGCCGGCCCATGATGTCCACGGCTTCGGTCAGCGTGGCGGCCTCGCCGTCATGGAAGTACGGATAGGTCAGCGCCACGTTGCGCAGCGTGGGCACCTTGAAGTTGAAGCGGTCGGCGTCCTTGCCGGTCACCGCCGCCCTGCCCTCGGCCTTGTTCTCGGTCTGATATGGCATGACCAGGCCCATCTTCTGGAACGAGTTGCCGCCCACCGCCACGCCGTTGTGGCAGGCGACGCAGCCGCTGTTCTTGAAGAGTTCGTAGCCGGCCAGCTCGCGCACGGTCAGCGCCTTCTTGTCGCCGCGCAGCCATTGGTCGAAGCGCGAGTTGGGCGTGACCAGGGTTTCCTCGAACGCGGCCAGCGCGCCGGTCACTTCCTCGATGGTGATGCCGTCCTTGCCGAAGACCTGCTTGAATTCGGCGCGGTAGCCGGGAATCGAGCTCAGCACCTGGATGGCCAGTTCGTGCGTGGACGCCATTTCCATGGGGTTGGCGATGGGGCCGCCGGCCTGCTCGCGCAGGTCCTTGGCGCGGCCGTCCCAGAACTGCGCGATGTTCAGACTGGAATTGAGCACGGTGGGCGAATTGATCCCGCCCTTCTGCCACTGGTGGCCGATGGAGGCCTTGAGGTTGTCCGAACCGCCCATGCCCAGGTTGTGGCAGGAATTGCAGGAAATCGCGCCGGACCGCGACAGGCGCGGATCGAAGAACAGTTTCTTGCCGAGTTCGACCTTGGCGGGGTCCTTGACGACGGCGGGTTCCACCGGCTGTATCGGTTCCTGCGAGGCCGCCGAAGCCAGGGCGTTCCAGCCGCCCAAGGCGATCCCCGCTGCCAGCAACACGCTTGCCTTCTTCATTTGCTTCTCCTGGGTAATGACCTTTATGACTACAAGGTCATTACATCAGGCTGAAGCCGGGCGGGCTTTGCGTCGTGTCAAGAGGCGGCCGGCGGGCGCCGGCCGTGCGCTCAGGGGCGCGCCACCGCTCCGCCGGCGGCGGCGGGTTCGGCGCGGCGCGCCTGCACCGCGATCCACTGCGCCAGCAGGGCCGCGGCCGCGAACGCCACGCCGGCGCCGACCCACGGGCCCTGGCGCAGGCCGGCGTCGAGCAGCAGGCCGAAGGCCAACGGCCCCAGGGCCGAGCCCACGTCCATGCCGGAATAGACCAGGCCGTAGACCGAGCCGGTGGCGCCCTTGGGCGTGACGCGGCGGATCAGCATGTCGCGCGAAGGCGCGGCCACGCCGGAGCAGAAACCGGCCAGGCCCACCACGGGCGCGGCCAGCACGGCCGGCACCAGGCCCAGCGCCAGCACCACCAGCGTCAGGCCCGCCAGGATCAGCGCCACCATTACCGTGCGCTCGGTGCGCGGATTGGCCGACACCAGAAAGCCGCCCGCGGCCATGCCGACGGCCGAAGCCACCATATAGCCCGACAGCGCCGAGCTGGCGGCGACCTTGGACAAGTCGTACAACTGGCCCAGCAGCGGGATGGTGTAGTTCTGCACCGAGGACAGCGCGATGGAGGTGCAGGCGAAGAACAGGAACGCGCCCCACAGCGCCGGCTTGGACAGCAGCGTGGCCAGCGTGGTCAGCACGCCTTCCTGCGGCTTGGGCGAGGTCTTGCCGGCGGCGGGCTTCGGTTCGGCCTCGCCCTGTTCGGCCTGCGGCAAGGGGCCGCCGAGCAGGTCGCGTCCCAGCACGGTCAGCAGCAGCACCAGCGCGACCAGGCCGGCCGCGCTGTAGGCCGCGACGCGCCAGTCGGCCAGCAGCGTGATGGTGGTCATGAACACCGGCGTCAGCGCCCAGCCCAGGTTGCCGGTCAGCCCGTGCGTGGAAAACGCGTGGCCCAGCCGCGGCGCGGTGATGCGGTGATTGATGATGGAATAGTCGGCCGGATGGAATACCGAGTTGCCGACGCCGCCCACGACGGCGGCCGCGACCAGCATGGCGTAGCCCGTGGCCGAACCGATCAGCAGCCCCGACAGCACGAAGCAGGCCAGCCCGAACCACAGCACCGGCCGCGCGCCGACCCGGTCGACCACGAAGCCCGAGGAGGCCTGGCCGATGCCCGACACCACGTAGAAGGTGGAAACCAGCAGCCCCAGGCGGGCGAAGTCCAGCCCGAATTCATTGCCCAGCGAAACGTACAGCGAGGGCAGCACCAGCTGGAAAAAGTGCGAGGAGGCATGGGCCACCCCGATCAGCAGAATGATTTTCCAGTCGCGCCGGCGGACGGCGGCGTCCACGGCCAGGGTATTCGCAGCGGTATTCATCGCAAAAGGCCGCCGATAGCGGCAAAGTGCGCAGCGCCCGGGGCGCCGCGCGGGTTGTCTCCGGCCGACGTCCGGCATGGGCCCGGCGTCGGATTCTGGTTGAGGTTCAGGGCCGTGACGGGCCCGGCCGCTACATGGCCTTTTCGCGGATCGCGGGCCAGGCGCGCTGCAGGTAATACAGCATAGACCAAACGGTCAGGACCGCGGCGATGACGATCAGCACGTCGCCCAGCAGCTTGGCGTCGATGCCGTAGATCGGCTGGTTGTACAGCAGACAGGGAATCGCCACCATCTGCGCGGCGGTCTTGAACTTGCCCAGGCGGTGCACCGCCACGCTGGCGCTGGCGCCGATCTTGGCCATCCATTCGCGCAGCGCGGAAATGGTGATTTCCCGGCCGATGATGATGAGCGAGATGAAGGCGTCCACCCGGCTCAGGTCCAGCAGCACGATCAGCGCGGCGCAGACCATGAGCTTGTCGGCCACCGGGTCCAGGAAGGCGCCGAACGCGGAAGTCTGGTTCCAGCGGCGGGCCAGCCAGCCGTCGAACCAGTCGGTCAGGGCCGCGATGATGAAGGCCCAGGCCGCGAGCGTATCGCGCGTGGGCACGGACATCCAGCTATCGGGCAGGTAGAACAGCCCGACCACCAGCGGGATCATGGCGATACGCAGCCATGTCAGGATAATGGGTACGTTAATTGGCATAGTGTCCGTATGCTAACCCGGATGGCCCCCCCCCGAAGCGCCTGCGGCGCTTCCCCCCCAGGGGGGCGCCGCTACAGACCGGCGGAGCCGGATCTGTGCGGCCTGGATTGTGGGGCGGCGGTTGCTTGCGGGGGGTGGGGTTCTTTGGTTAATTCCTGGCTTGGAAGTGTGGCACGGGAAGATTAATGCGGGGCTTCAGCGCAAGGCTTCATAGATTCTTATCGCTAGGTCGTAGGAGATGCCGTCTACCGAGGCCAGGTCTTCTATGCTGGCCGACGCCACGCCGGAGAAGCCGCCGAAGCGGGCCAGCAGGCGCTGGCGGCGGCGGGCGCCTACGCCTTCTATTTCTTCCAGGCGCGAGACGTTGCGCGCCTTGGCGCGGCGCGCGCGCATGCCGGTGATGGCGAAGCGGTGGGCTTCGTCGCGGACCTGGGCGATCAGCATCAGGGCCGCGGATTCGCCGCCCAGGGCGACGGGCGGGCGTTCGTCGGCGAAGACCAGGGTTTCCAGGCCGACCTTGCGACCCTCGCCCTTGGCCACGCCCACCAGGGTCTGGATGTCCAGGCCCAGTTCCGCGAACACCTTGCGCGCCACCTCGACCTGGCCCTTGCCGCCGTCGATCAGCACCAGGCCGGGCATCGGCGCCTCGCCGTCGGCGACCTTGGCGAAGCGGCGGGTCAGCACCTGGCGCATGGCGGCGTAGTCGTCGCCCGGCGTGATGCCGGCGATGTTGTAGCGGCGGTACAGCGAGGGCTGCATGTCGTGGTGCTCGAACACCACGCAGGAGGCCTGCGTCGCTTCGCCGGCGGTATGGCTGATGTCGAAGCACTCGATGCGCAGCGCGTCCAGCGCGGCTTCGTCGGTGTCCAGGTCCAGCGCCTCGGCCAGCGCCAGCGTGCGGGCCGCGCGCGCGCCGGATTCGGTGAGCGCGCGCGCCAGGGCCATCTCGGCGTTCTTGCCGGCCTGCTCCAGCCAGGCGCGGCGCGTGCCTTGCGGCCGGGTCAGCACCCTGGCGGGCCGTCCGCCGGCCTGCTCGACCAGCAGTTCGATCAGGCCGGCGTCCGGCAGCGCGTGCGAACACACCAGCACGGGCGGCATGACGTTGTCGGTGTAGTGCTGGGCCACGAAGGCCTCCAGCACCTGGGGCGCGGCCTCCCCCTCGGCATGCGAGGGAAAGAAAGGCTTGTCGCCCAGGTGGCGGCCGCCGCGCACCATCGCGAGATTCACGCAGACCTTGCCGCCGGCGATGGCCACCGCGATGATGTCGGTGTCCTCGCCGCTGACGTTTTCCATGGTCTGCTGGTGCAGCACGCGCGCCAGCGACCCCATCTGGTCGCGCAGCGCCGCGGCCTCCTCGAAGCGCAGTTCGCTGGAGGCCTGCAGCATGCGGCTTTCGATCTCGCCCATCACGTCCTTGGCTTCGCCGTTCAGGAAGCGCACGGCGCGCTGCACGTCGCGTTCGTATTCCGCGGCCTCGATCGCGCCCACGCAGGGCGCCGAGCAGCGACCGATCTGGTGCAGCAGGCAGGGCCGCGAACGATTGGCGAAAACCGTGTCCTCGCAGGTGCGCAGGCGGAAGACTTTCTGCAGGATCTGTATGGTTTCGCGCACCGCCCAGGCGTTGGGGAACGGGCCGAAAAACTGGCCGCGCTTGTTGGTGGCGCCTCGGTAGTAGGCGATGCGCGGCCAAGCATGGCCGGTGATCAGCAGGTACGGATACGACTTGTCATCGCGAAACAGGATGTTGTAGCGCGGCTTCAGGCTCTTGATGAGGTTGTTTTCCAGGATCAGCGCCTCGGCCTCCGAGCGCGTGACGGTGACCTCCAGCCGCGCCACCTTCGCCACCATCTGGGCGATGCGCGGGCTGGCCAGGTTCTTCTGGAAATACGACGAGACGCGCTTTTTCAGGTCGCGCGCCTTGCCGACATACATGACCTCCCCGGCCGCATCCAGGTGCCGGTACACGCCCGGCAGATGCGGCAGGTCAGCCAGGAACGATTTGAGATTGAAGTCGTCGGGCATTCTGGTAACGGGTTTCGGCCTGCAGGGCGTCCCAGTCCGGCGCCGCGTAGCGCGGCATCAGGCGGCGGATCCGAGCCACGGATTCGGGCGGATGCTCGAATTCCAGGCGCGCCAGCAGATCGTCGGCCAGGTCGGGCCGGTTGCACACCAGCACCATATCGCAGCCGGCGCCCAGCGCGGCCTGGGCGCGGGCCAGGATGTCGCCGGCCACCGCGGCGCCTTCCATGGTCAGGTCGTCGGAGAACACCACGCCATCATAGGCCAGGCGCTTGCGCAGAATGTCCTGCACCCAGCGCCGCGAAAAGCCGGCCGGCTGGGAATCGACCTTGGGATAGATCACGTGGGCGGGCATCACCGAGGGCAGCACGGCGTCGCCCAGCCAGGCGTACGGCGCGGCGTCCTCTTCCAGGATGCGTTCCAGCGGGCGTTCGTCCACGGGAATCTCGTGGTGCGAATCGGCCTCGACGAACCCGTGGCCGGGGAAATGCTTGCCGCAGGCCGACATGCCGGCCAGCAGCAGGCCCTGGATCAGCGCGCGCGAGAGCATGGTCACCACGCGCGGATCGCGGTGGAAGGCGCGGTTGCCGATCACCTTGCTCACGCCGTAGTCCAGGTCCAGCACCGGCGTGAAGCTCATGTCCACGCCGCAGGCGCGCAGCTCGGCGGCCAGCACGTAGCCGGCCTCGGTCGCCAGGCGCATGGCCATGAGCGGGTCGCGTTCCCACAGCGCGCCCAGCTCGCGCATCGGCGGCAGCGGCGTGAAGCCGTCCTCGCGGAAGCGCTGCACGCGCCCGCCCTCGTGGTCCACCAGGATCAGCAGCGGTTCCTTGCGGGCCTTGTGGATCTGGCGGGTCAGCTTGGTGAGCTGGCGGCGGTTCTCGAAATTGCGCGCGAACAGGATCACGCCGCCCACCAGCGGGTGGCGCAGGCGCTGCTTTTCTTCCTTGGTCAGCGAGTAGCCCGCCACGTCGACCATCACGGGGCCGGGCGGCAGCGCCTTGCTGGATTTTTTCTTGGCCATGTCAGGCTGTCCTTCTGTCTGTGTCCGGCAAGCCGGCCGGCGAAGCCGGAATCAGGGCTTGCGTTCGACCACCACGTAGGCGGCGGCCATGTCGGATTCGTCGGTAATGGAAACATGGGCGGCGCCGAAGCGCTGCGCATACCAGTCCTGCAATTCGGGCGCGATCACCAGCACCGGACGTCCGCCGGGCGCGTTCAGCGTCTGCACGCGCCGCCAGGTCATGGGCATGCGCATGCCCAGGCCGATCGCCTTGGAAAACGCTTCCTTGGCCGCGAAACGCGTGGCCAGAAAGCGCAGGCCGCGCGCCGGATCGCGCGCGCGGCGGGCGTGGAATTTCTGCAATTCCTCGGCGCCCAGGATTTTTTCGGCGAAGCGGTCGCCGTGGCGCGCCAGCGCGCGCTCGATGCGGTCGATGCGCAGCAGGTCCATGCCGATGCCGGCGATGGCGCCTGCGGGAGCGGGAACGGGAGCAGCCATGCGAAGCCGGGGCTCAGCGCCCGCGCAGCGCCTGCAGGCGGGCCTGCACCATCAGCGCCTTCATGTCGCGCACGGCCTTCTCCCAGCCGTCGAACACCGCCTGCGCCACGATGGCGTGGCCGATATTGAGCTCGGAGATGCCGTCCAGCGCGGCCACCGGCGCGACGTTGCCGTAGTGCAGGCCGTGGCCGGCGTTCACGCGCAGGCCGTGGCGCAGCCCCTCGGCCAGCGCCACGCGCAGGCGTTGCAGCTCGGCCTCGGCGGCCTGGCCTTCGGCTTCGGCGTAGGCGCCGGTATGCAGTTCGATCACCGGCGCGCCGGCCTTGGCCGCGGCCTCGATCTGGACCGGGTCCGGATCGATGAAAAGCGAGACGCGGATGCCGGCTTCGGAGAGCAGCGCCACGGCGTCGGACACCGGGCCCAGGGCGCCGGCCACTTCCAGCCCGCCCTCGGTGGTGAGCTCGGTGCGCTTTTCGGGCACCAGGCAGACGTCGTCGGGCTTGACCGCGCAGGCGATCTCCAGCATTTCGGGCGTGACCGCGCATTCCAGGTTCATGCGCGTGCGCAGCTGCGGCCGGATGGCGTAGACGTCGGCGTCCTGGATGTGGCGCCGGTCTTCGCGCAGATGCAGCGTGATCAGGTCGGCGCCGGCGTCCTCGGCGCGCAGCGCGGCGGCCACCGGGTCGGGATAGGCCGTGTGGCGCTGCTGCCGCAGCGTGGCGACGTGATCGATGTTTACACCAAGTTCTATCATTGCACTTTCGTCGTTGCTTCCCAGCCGCCGCCCAGGGCCTTGTACAGTTCCACGCGGTTGATCAGCGCCGCAAGGCCGGTCTGGACCAGCGCGAGCTGGGCATTGAAAAAGTCCACCTGCGCGGTCTGCACCTGCAGGTAGCTGTCGATACCATTGGTATAGCGCAGATTCGACAGTTCCAGGGTGCGCGCCGACGCGGTCTGCAACGCGCGCTGGGCGTCGAGCTGGGCGGAATAGGTGGCCTCGCCCGCCAGCGCGTCCGAGACTTCGCGGAACGCCTGCTGGATGGTCTGCTCGTACTGCGCCACGGCGATATTGTCGCGCGCCTTGGCCAGGTTCAGCCCTTCGCGGATGCTGCCGCCGGCGAACAGCGGCGTGGTGATCGAGGGCGAGAAGCTCCAGTACCCCTGCCCGCCCTTGAACAGATCGCCCAGCGACGGGCTGGCCACGCCCAGCAGGCCGGTCAGCGAGATGGTCGGGAAGAACGCCGCGCGCGCCGCGCCGATATTGGCGTTGGCGGCCTTCAGCTGGTTCTCCGCGGCGACGATGTCGGGGCGGCGCTCCAGCAGGTCGGACGGCAGGCCGGCCGGCACCGTGGCCAGCAGCTGGTCGCGGCCGAACGTGGCCGGCGCCGGCAGGTCCTGCGGCAGCGGCGTGCCCACCAGCAGCACCAGGGCGTTGGTCGCCTGGGCCTGGGCGCGCGCCAGCTGCGCCAGGTCGGCCGAGGCCGAATCCAGCAGCGACTTGGACTGGTTCAGGTCCAGTTCCGAGGCCACGCCGCCGTCGAAGCGGCGCTTGACCAGGTCATAGGACTCCTGGCGCGAGGCCAGCGTGCGCTGCGTCAGGTCCAGCTGGACCTCGGCGGCGCGCAGGTTGAAATACGACTGGGCGACCGCGCCCACCAGCGTGATGTGCACGCTTTTCTGCGCCTGTTCGGTCGACAGGTATTGCTGATAGGCGGCCTCGGACAGGTTGCGCAGGCGGCCGAACAGGTCGATCTCGAAGGTCGTCAGGCCGATGCCGGCCTGGTAGGAGCTGCTGATCGAGCCGGCGCCCGGCATGCGCATGTTTTCGGGCAGGTGCTGGCGCTGGCCCTGGATGCCGGCGCCGATGCTGGGCCATTGCGCGCCGCGCTGGATGCCGTACTGGGCGCGGGCTTCTTCGACGCGCTGCACCGCCACGCGCAGGTCGCGGTTGTTGACCAGCGCCAGTTCGATCAGGCTTTGCAGGCGCGGATCGCGGAAGAAGTCGCGCCAGCCCAGGTCGGCCGCGGGCGTGCCGTCCTGCGGCATCACCCCGGTCGACGGCTGGGTGCCCAGCGTGGTGGGCTTGGCGTAGCCGCCGTACTGCACCTTGGGCTGGTCGGGCCACAGGCCCGACACCGGGGGATCGGGACGCTTGTAGTCGGGCGCCAGCGAGCAGCCGGCCAACGCCACCGCCACGCAGGCGGACAAGGCGGTCTGTCTGAACTTCAGGGCCATCATTGCTTGCCCTCCGGGCCACCATTGGGTTGTGCGGGTTCCTGCGCGGACTCGCCGGCAGCCTTCCTGGCGGCCTGCTCTTCCTCGAAGGCGCGCAGTTCGGCGCCCAGCAGGCGCGGGCGGGTCTTGAACAGGCCCAGCACCACCACGAAGAAGGTCGGCACGAAAATCACGGCGAACGGCGTGGCGGCGAGCATGCCGCCCAGCACGCCCAGGCCCACCGCGCGCTGGCTGGCCGCGCCCGCGCCGGTCGCCATCGCCAGCGGGACCACGCCCAGGATGAAGGCCAGCGAGGTCATCAGGATGGGGCGGAAACGCAGCCTGGCGGCTTCCACCGCGGACTCGTACAGCCCCATGCCGCGGGCGTACTGGTCCTTGGCGAACTCCACGATCAGGATGGCGTTCTTGGCCGCCAGGCCGATCACGGTCACCATGCCCACCTGGAAGTACACGTCGTTGGACATGCCCAGCGCGCTTATCAGCGCCACGGCGCCCAGCATGCCCAGCGGCACCACCAGCACCACCGACAGCGGGATCGCCCAGCTTTCATACAGCGCCGCCAGCACCAGGAACACGACCAGCAGCGACAGGCCCATCAGGATGGGGGCCTGGTTGCCGGCCTGGCGTTCCTGGTAGGACAGGCCGTTCCACTCGAAGCCGAAGCCCTGCGGCAGCAGCCCGACCAGGCGTTCCATCTCGGCCATGGCCTCGCCGGTGGTGTAGCCCGGCGCCGCGTCGCCGCTGATGCGCATGGACTCGTAGCTGTTGTAGCGCACCACCTGCACCGGACCCTGCTGCCATTCGGCCTTGACGAAGGTCGACAGCGGCACCATGCCGCCCTGGGCGTTGCGCGCGTTGAGCTGCAGCACGTCGTTGAGCTGCATGCGGTACGGCGCGTCGGCCTGCACCCAGATGTTCTGCATCCGGCCCATGTTGGGGAACTTGCTCAGGTAGGCCGAGCCCACCGCCGTGGAGATCAGCGAGGCGGCCTCGTTGAAGTCCACGCCCAGCGCGGCCGCCTTGTCGCGGTCGATCGTCAGGTTCAGCTGCGTGCCGGCGCCCAGGCCGGTGATGCGCACCTGCGACAGCACCGGGCTCTTCATGGCCTCGCCCATCAGCTGGCCGGTGGCCGCGGCCAGCGCGGCCGAGCCCGCCGCCGCGCGGTCCTGCAGGCGGAAGTCGAAGCCGGTGGCGTTGCCCAGCGACGAGATGGCCGGCGGCACCAGGGTGAACACCTGCGCGTCGTGGATGCCCATCAGCTGCGTCTCGAAGGCCTTGAACGCGATCGCGCCGGCGGAATCCTGGCGCTCCTTGCGCTCGGCGAAGTCCTTGAGCGTGACGAAGGCGATGGCGGCGTTCAGGCCGTTGCCGTTGAAGCTGTAGCCCTGCACCGCGATCACGTTCTCGACGGCCGGCACCTCGGAGAAGTATTTCTCGACCTGTTCGATCACCTCGACCGTGCGGTTGGCCGTGGCGCCGGTGGGCAGCTCGATGTTGCTGACCACGTAGCCCTGGTCTTCCTCGGGCAGGAAGGACGAAGGCAGGCGCAGGTACAGCCAGCCCAGCAGCACCACCAGCAGCGCGAACACCAGCATCATGCGCCCGCCGCGGTGCAGGATGCGCGACACCCAGTTCTGGTAGCCGTGGGTGGTGGCGTCGAACTTGCGGTTGAACCAGCCGAAGAAACCCTTCTTCTCGTTGTGGTGGCCCTTGGGCACCGGCTTGAGAATGGTGGCGCACAGCGCCGGCGTGAAGGTCAGCGCCAAAAGCGCCGAGAAGAAGATCGACACGGCCATGGCCACGGAGAACTGGCGGTAGATCACGCCCACCGAACCGCTCATGAAGGCCAGCGGCAGGAACACGGTCACCAGCACCAACGTGATGCCGATAATGGCCCCGCTGATCTGCGGCATGGCTTTCTTGGTCGCTTCCTTGGGCGGCAGCCCTTCGGTCGCCATGATCCGCTCGACGTTCTCGACCACCACGATGGCGTCGTCCACCAGAATGCCGATGGCCAGCACCATCGCGAACATGGTCAGCACGTTGATGGAGAAGCCCAGCGCCAGCATCACCGCGAACGCCCCCAGCATGGCCACCGGCACCACCAGCGCCGGGATCAGGGTGTAGCGCACGTTCTGCAGGAACAGGTACATCACCAGGAACACCAGCACCATGGCCTCGACCAGGGTGTGGACCACCTGCTCGATGGACACCTTCACGTAGGGCGCGGTGTCGTACGGGATGGAATAGGTGATGTTGCCGGGGAAGTACTTCGACAGTTCTTCCATCTGCTGGCGCACGCCCTGCGCGGTGGCCAGCGCGTTGGCGTCCGGCGACAGCACGATGGCGAAGGCCGCCGTGGGCTTGCCGTTCAGGCGGGCGCCGAACTGGTAGTTGTCGGCGCCGACCTCGATGCGGGCGACGTCGCGCAGCAGCACCTTGGAGCCGTCGGTGTTGGCGCGCAGCACGATCTGGCCGAAGCCCTCGACCGTGCTCAGCTGGCCGTTGGCCGTGACCGTGGCGGTGATGCGCTGCGAATCCGGATTGGGCGGCGCGCCGATGCTGCCGCCCGAAATCACCACGTTCTGGCTGGCGATGGCCTGGTTGACCTGCGACATGCTCAGGTTGAAGCCCACCAGCTTGGCCGGGTCCACCCAGACGCGCATGGCGCGCGGGGCGGCGAACAGCTGGAACTGGCCCACGCCGGGCACGCGCGACACCGGGTTCTTGATGTTGCGGGTGATGTAGTCGGCCAGCGCGGTCTGGTCCAGCGAACCGTCGGTGGACGACACCGCCGCCACCATCAGGAAGCCCGTGCTGGTCTGCTCGTATTGCAGGCCCTGCTGCTGCACGGCGGTCGGCAGCTGCGCGACCACGTTGGACACGCGGTTCTGCACGTCCACCTGCGCGAGGTCGGGGTTGGTGCCGGGCCGGAAGGTGGCGGTGATGGTCGAAGTGCCGTACGAGTCGCTGACCGACTCGTAGTAGATCAGGCCCTTGGCGCCGTTGAGCTGGTCCTCGATGATACTGGTGACCTGCTCGGCCACTTCGTTGGCCGAGGCGCCCGGATAGGTGGCCGTGATGGTGATCGCCGGCGGCGCCACGTCCGGATACTGCGAAACCGGCATGTTCGGGATGGCCAGTATCCCGGCCAGCAGGATGAACAGGGCGACTACCCAGGCGAAAATCGGTCTATCGATAAAAAATTGCGGCATGTGGGCTGACTCTGAAAGCGATGCTCACGAAAGAGGAACGCGGCGCAAGCGCCGCGTGCCGCTTAAGATTTCTGGCCTGCGGGCTCGGCCGGCTTGGCTTCGGGCTTGGCTTCCGGCGCTGCGGCGGGCTGGGCGCCCGGCGCGGGCGCCGCGCCCTGCTGCTTGGTCCAGGGGCTGGCCTTGACCGGCGCGCCCGGGCGGACCTTCTGGAAGCCTTCCACGACCACCACGTCGCCGGCCTTCAGGCCGCTGGTGACGACCCATTGGTTCTTGATGGCGCCGCCGGTGGTCACCGGCACCTGCTCGATCTTGTTGTCCTTGACCAGCATCAGGCTCTGCATGCCGTCGGCCGTGCGCTGCAGCGACTGCTGCGGCACCATCAGCGCCTTGTCGTCGACGCCCTGCTCCAGGCGCACGCGCACGTACATGCCGGGCAGCAGGATGCCGTCGGGGTTGGGCACTTCGGCGCGCAGGTTGACCTGGCCGGTGGACGGGTCCACGGTGATGCCGGTGAACAGCAGCTTGCCGGGATGGTCGTACTCGGTGCCGTCTTCCAGCACGATGGTGGCGCGCGCCATGTCCTTGCCGACCTGCTGCAGCTTGCCGCTGGCGAAGGCGCGGCGCAGCGACGCCAGTTCCGCGGTGGACTGGGTGAAGTCCACGTAGATCGGGTCGAGCTGCTGCACGATGGCCATCTGCGTGGCGGACGTGGCCTCGACCAGCGCGCCCTCGGTGACCAGCGGCTTGCCGATGCGGCCCGTGATGGGCGAGGTGACGTCGGTGTAGCCCAGGTTGATGGCGGCATTGTCCTGCGCCGCCTTGGCAGCGGCGACCGCGGCGTCGGCCTGGCGGTACGAAGCCACGGCGTTGTCGTATTCCTGCTTGCTGACGGCGTTGGCCTTGACCAGCGGCGCGTAGCGGTCGGCCAGCAGCTTGGCGCTGAACAGGTTGGCCTGCGCCTGCTTGAGCTGCGCGGTGGCCTGATCGTAGGCGGCCTTGTAGGGCGCCGGGTCGATCTTGAACAGCAGCTGGTTTTCCTTGACGTCGCCGCCCTGCTCGAAGGTGATCTTCTGCACGATGCCGGTGACCCGCGAACGGATCTGCGCATCGCGCACGGCGTCGACCCGGCCCGGCA
Organism: Achromobacter sp. MUI-25009338; assembly: GCF_057359325.1. Taxonomy (NCBI): domain Bacteria; kingdom Pseudomonadati; phylum Pseudomonadota; class Betaproteobacteria; order Burkholderiales; family Alcaligenaceae; genus Achromobacter; species Achromobacter sp. MUI-25009338. The sequence goes on along the minus strand of NZ_CM170627.1, from coordinate 2,036,747 downwards.
GCTCCGACACGATGGGCGCGCGCTGCGGCTGGATCGTGATGACGCTTACCTGCGGCATGCCTGGATTCATCTGCGGCTTTTCGCCGCAACCCGCCAATATCAGCGCGAGGACGCCGCCCGAAAAAGCCAGCCTCGAAACACGTTTAGGCGAAAACCGCATTGAAACCCCCGCGTAGGTATCCGTAGTCGCGACAAGCAAGCGCGTTATTTTTCCGCGACTTTTGCCCGCGGTCAAAATAACGCATTCGTCATCAAGGTGTTTGAATAGCCCGTTAATGTAACTCAGTTATCGGGGAAACCACGGATTTTCATCTCGCAAAATCGCCCGCGCGCGCCGGTTTGCGGCATGGAATCAACAATCTGCGCCCTCAGGTGCGCGTGCCATTGCGGTGTATGTCGTGGGTCACGAAGCAGCTGTTCTCGGTGGGCCGGTCCAGGATGCCGGGCTTGGCGAGGGTATGGCGTATATCGGCCAGCCCCGCTTCCCAGTGCTCGCGCATGGCCTCGGTGCCGAATTCATAATCCTTGGAAAATCGCTCTTCGTGCTTGGATTCGTATATCAAGTTGACGATATTGGTGGCCGGCGTATGCGAGAGCTTGCGCAATTCCGCCAGGTCGGCGGCGTTGCGCTCGGCCTCGGGCAGGCGCTCGAGCAGCCGCTGCAGCCCGTGGCGCAGTTTCAGCACGCGCCGCAGCTGGTCGGTGACCAGGCGGGTCCGGCTCGAATACTGGATGTCCTTCTGGCGCTCGGCCACGTCTTCCAGCGAGGCCGGCAAATTGCCGCGCGCCGGCCATAGATCGACCTGGAACGCCAGGGTGTCGCGCATGGTGTCGGTGGTCAGCACCTGCGCCAGCGGCGTATTCGAGACAAGGCCGCCGTCCCAATAATGCTGGCCGTCGATTTCGACCGCCGGAAAACCCGGCGGCAAGGCGCCCGAGGCCATGATGTGCTCGGGTTCCAGCTTGTGCTTGAGGCTGTCGAAATAGGCGAAGTTGCCGCTGCGCACGTTGACCGCGCCGAAGCTGGCGCGCACCGCCCCGCTGTTGACCAGATCGAAATCCACGAATTGCCGCAACGTCGCGGCCAGCGGCGTGGTGTCGTAGAAACTGGTGGAGGCCGCGCCCTGCCCGCGCACCAGATACGGCGGCGGCACGCGCGGCTTGAAAAACCCCGGCTGCCCGGAGAACAGGGCCTGCATCGCCGATATCTGCCCGTTGAGCACCGGCGAGCCGAAGCCGAACGGCACGCCGGCGAACATCTGCGCCAGCGTCTCGCCCCAGGGCAGCGCGGCGAAACCGGCCGGGCGGCAGATGCTTTCCCAGAAGCCGCGCAGCCGCTCCACGCGCTCGTCCTCGGGCGAGCCGGCGATGATGGCCGCATTGATGGAACCGATGGAGATCCCCGAGATCCAGTTGGGCCGGATGCCCGCCTCGTGCAGCCCCTCGTAGACCCCGGCCTGGTAGGCGCCGAGAGCGCCGCCGCCCTGCAGCACCAGGGCGACGACTTCGTAGGGCGGCGTATCGCCGGTGTTCCTGGACTGTGCCTTGCGGCGTGCGCTCATGCGGGAATTCCTTGCTGCTAGGGTTTGCTCTGCTTGTCCGGCACCTGGGGCGCGGCCACGCCGGCGCGGAACGGATACTTGGCGAAGATCTCGGCGACGACCTGGTCCACCTTCTGGGTGGAGCCGGTGCTGTCCGGGTCCTGCACCTCTCCCACCGCCACGCCTTCCCACACCAGCTGCCTGCGGCGCGCGTCGACCAGGTCGATGTTCAGGGTGCCCTCAGTATATTGATAGACGTCCTCGCCCCAGCCGTAGCCGGGCCAGCCGCCGTAGAAGCCCGCGCGGTAGCCGTAGTACGGCCCCATCGGGGCGGCCGGGGTGACCTGCGTCTTCTGCTGCATCTTGGCGCCGAAGTTGACCAGCAGGTCGGGACTGGAGGCGCTATAGGTGTAGCCGCGCATCTCCATCTGGCTGCGCGTAGCGTTCTTGAGCCGCTCGGTCAGCAGCGTGCTGTAGCCGGCCCGGTCTGTGCCCAGCGGCGTCATGAAACCGAACGTGCGGTACTGGGCGAAATCGGCCTGGTGGTCGTAGTCGCCTTTCACCGTGGGGCCCGAGGCGCAGGCCGCCAACAACCCCGTCATGGAACCCGCCGCCAGCCATTTCAACGCTTTCATGTCGTTTTCTCCGAGAGCCCAAGGCGCAAACATAGTGCCGCGAAGCCCGCGAAATATCAACAGAATCTCATTCTCACCGTGCCCGCGCGGCGCGCCGTCCAGTACACTCTGCGCCTGTTTACACACCGCACAGGCCCGCTACCGATGTTGGAACTCGACGGCTCGATCTGGTTTCGTTCCGGCGCCCAGACCTGGGGCGGAAAAAACCGCATAGACCTGCTGGCGCAGATCGACGCCACCGGCTCGATCACCAACGCCGCGCGCGCCGTGGGCATGAGCTACAAGGGCGCCTGGGACGCCATCGACGCCATGAACAACCTGGCCGGCGAACCGCTGGTGATCCGCGCGGCCGGCGGCAAGGGCGGCGGCGGCACCCGCCTCACCGACCGCGCCCGCCGCCTGATCGCGACCTTCCGGGCGCTGGAGGCGGAACACCGCAAGTTCATGGAAAACCTGACCCGCGCCGGCCTGGACGCCAGCGGCGACATCGACCTCATGAGGCGCTTCATGCTCAAGACCAGCGCGCGCAACAAGCTGTTGGGCACCGTCATCCAGGTGCGCGCCGGCGCCGTCAACGACGAGATCGTGCTGCGCATCGCCGGCGGCCAGGCCATCACCGCCACCATCACCCGCGAAAGCACGCAGGAACTGGACCTGGCCGTGGGCAAGGAGGCGATCGCGCTGATCAAGGCCTCGTCGGTCATCGTCGGCGCGCCCGGACCGGGCCTGCGCCTGTCGGCGCGCAACCAGCTGCCGGGCACGATCTCGGCGCTGCATCCGGGCGCGGTCAACAGCGAGATCCTGATTGCGCTGGAGGGCGGGGTCACGCTGGCGGCCATCGTCACCAACGAAAGCGCCAAGGACCTGGGGCTGGACGTCGGCGCGGACGCGGTGGCGATCTTCAAGGCTTCGAGCGTGATTCTCGGGGTGCTGGATTAAAGCGGTCCGGGAGATTACACGCCCACGTCCCCGTCATAGCGGCGCACGCTGCCCTCGCGCACTTCGAACACTTCGTCGGCCAGGGCGTCCACGTCGGCGGGGTCGTGCGTGATCAGCAGCATGGGCACGTCCAGCTGGCGCTGCAAGGCGTTGAGCTCCAGCCGCATTTTGCCGCGCAGCTGCGCGTCCAGGGCCGAGAACGGTTCGTCCAGCAGCAGGATGTCCGGCTGCAGCATCAGGGCGCGCGCCAGCGCCACGCGCTGCTTCTGGCCGCCGGAGATCTCGGCGGGATAACTGCCTACGATGGCGCCCAGTTCGAACGCTTCCACCCAGCGGCGCGCCTGCGGGCCGACCTCGCGTCTGGGCGGGTTGAGCCAGCCGCGGCGCAGTCCGAACGCGATGTTCTGCGCCACGGTCAGGTGGGGAAACAACGCGTAGTCCTGGAACAGATAGGCCACGCGGCGCGACTGCGCCGGCAGGCAGATGCCGGCCGCGGCGTCGTACAGCACGCGGCCATTGATCTCGATGCGCCCGGCGTCCGGGCGCAGCAGGCCGGCCACCGCGCGCAGCGTCAGGCTCTTGCCGGCGCCGGACGGGCCGAACAGCGCGATGCGCTTGGCCGAGGAATCGAAGGCCACGTCCAGCGAAAAACGCCGTTCGCCCGACTGCATCTGCTTGCGCACCTGGATGCTGACGCTCATCGCGCGCCCTCCTCGCGCCGCCCGCCGGCCAGCGGCACCAGCCTGCCGGCCAGCAGCAGCACCACGATGCAGGTCGCGGAAGTCACCAGCACCAGCAGGTTGGCGGTGGCGTCGTCGCCGGCCTGCACCGCTTCGTAGATCGCCACCGACAGAGTCTGGGTGCGTCCGGGCAGGTTGCCGGCGATCATCAGCGTGGCGCCGAATTCGCCCAGCGCGCGGGCGAACGCCAGCAACACGCCGGCGGCGATGCCGCGCGCGGCCAAGGGCAGCGTGACGCGGAAGAACACGCCCGCTTCGCACACGCCCAGCACGCGCGCCGCGTTCTCCAGCTGGTCGTCCACGTTCTCGAAGGCGGCGCGGGCCGACTTGAACACCAGCGGAAAAGCCACCACGGACGCGGCGATCACCGCGCCCTGCCAGGTGAATACCAGCTCTATGTCCCAGCCGGCCAGCGTCTCGCCGATGACGCCGCGCCGGCCCAGCAACACCAGCAGGTAATAGCCCAGCACCGTGGGCGGCAGCACCAGCGGCAAGGTGAAGATGGCGTCCAGCAGGTCGCGGCCCGGCCAGCGCCAGCGCGACAGCGCATAGGCCGCGGCCGTGCCGGACACGGCGGCCAATAGCGTTGCCCAGCCCGCCACTTTCAGGGAAAGCAGCAGCGGGACCCAAACCGGATCAGTCATCGGCGCCTACGATTCAACAGGTCTCAGGGCTTCTGGAAGCCGTAGCGCGACAGTATCGCCTGACCGGCGGGAGACAGCACATAGGCGACGAAACTTTCGGCTTGGCTTGCCGCCGCGTCGCGCGCCGTGATGGCGATGGGATAGGTCACCGGCGTCTGCGAGGGCACGCGCACCGCGATCCTGACCTTGTCGGGCATGATGGCCGCGTCGGTGGCGAACACGAAGCCCGCGTCGACCTCGCCGCGCGCCACGTAGTCCAGGCTCTGGCGCACGTTCTGGGCCAGCACGCTCTTGGCCTGCACCGCGTCCCACAGGCCGGCGGCCTCCAGCGCGCCCTTGGTGTAGCGCCCCACCGGCACCGAGGCCGGGTTGCCGTAGGCCACGCGCTTGATCTCCGGGCGCGTCAGGTCCTCGAGCGCCGCGATGCCCGCCTTGCTGTCGGCCGGCACGATCAGCACCACCTGGTTGGCGGCGAAGTCCACCCGCGACGCCGGCCGCACCGCTTTCTCGGCGACCGCCCTGTCCATGGCTTTCTGGTCGGCCGAGGCGAACACGTCGGCCGGCGCGCCCTTGATGATCTGCTGCAGCAGCACGTCGGAGGCGCCGAAATTCAGGATCACCTTGGCGCCGGCGTGCGCTTTCTCGTAGCCCTGCGCCACTTCCTTGAACGCGTTGGTCAGGCTGGCGGCGGCCGACACCACCAGCTCGCCGGCGTGGACGCCGCCGCCCCAGGCAAGGGCAAGCGCCGCGGACAGCGTGACGAGGGGACGTTTGAACATAGTTTTCTCCGTGCAGATTCACGAAATATATATAGGTATATAACGATCGTCAATTTGGCTCTGCGCGGGAAATTGAGCCAGATCAAGCAGAGAGGCGGCCTCAGCCGCGCGCCACCGTGGTGACGTTCACCGACTCGGGCGCCAGCAGTTCGCGCAGCCGTTCCAGCGCGAGTTCGGGCCGGGCCGCGCCGCACATGAAGATGTCCAGGGCCGCGTAGCGGTGCTCGGGCCAGGAATGGATGCTGATGTGGGATTCGCTCAGCATGACTACGCCGGTCACGCCGGCGCCCTCGCCGAAATGGTGGAAATGGGCGCTCAGCACCTGCGCCCCGGCGGCCCGGGCCGCGTCGACCAGCTGCCGCTCCAGCGCCTGCGGATCGGACAGGCGCCCGGCCTGCACGCCGCGGAAATCGGCCAGCAGGTGGCGGCCGGCGGTGGCGTGCACGGTCACTTGTGGAACCCGCCGGAAGACCAGCCGGAACTGCCCGAACTGCCGCCCCAACCGCCGCCGCCCCGATAGGCGCCGCCGGGGGAGCTGGCGGCGCTGGTCGCGGCCAGCACCACCACCACGGCATAGATGGCATACAGGATCTTGCCCATCGCGCTATTCGTCCTTGCCGGAAAATCTGTCCGCCAGCACGGCGGGGACCCAGAGGAACGCCATGCCGATCACGATGGGCATGAAGTGTCCGCTGAAAATCTCGTCCAGGTTGAGCGCGCCCAGCCCGATCATGGCGATCCAGGCCCACTTGCGGTAGCCGCCGTCCTGCGCGGCGCGGCGCGGCGCGGCCTTCTGCCCGGCCAGCTGGGGCTTGCCGAACCACCGCGCCACCTGGGCGGCCCCCACCGGCGTGCTTGCCGACCAGCCCAGTTCGGTGTCGGTCAGTTCGCGCGTGAGCTTGAGGCTGGTGGCCTGGTAATCCGTGATCGCGGTGCTGTCGCCCACTTTCACGCGCCAGTTGAAGGCGCCCAGCGCCAGTTCGACGCGCGAGGTGTAGTCGTACAGCTTCTTGTACAGCTTGGAACGCCAGCGCACGCTGGTCGCGTCGTTATGGCTGGGCCAGCTGTCGCAGACCTGCACGCGCTCCCAGCCCTCGTCCGTCTCGACCAGCCAGATAAAGCCCTTGGTGGGATTGAACAGCAGGTATTCGATCCAGTCCGAAGGCTCTTCGGGATCGGGATCGGCGCACTTCATCAGGCCGATGATGGTGTAGGCGGCGCCGTCGATCTCGGCGCGCGCGCCCAGCGCCAGCGTGGTCTGGATCGCCTCGACCTTGCGCGCCTTCTCGATGACCTCGGCCGTGGGGCCCGAGCAATCGACCGCCGCCGCGCACGAGGGGCAGATCACCTGCGTGGCCAGGGCCGCCACGAAGCTTATCGGGGCGCCGCAATTGGGGCAGTCCAGCGCCTTGATCTGGCCGCGGAACCGGCCGGCGGTTTCCTCCACCTGCTCCGGGCTGCGCAGCGACGCCGCCTGCATGGCGGACAGGTCGAACGCCTTGCCGATATAGAGCACCGGCTCCGGCCCGTCGGAATAGTCCAGCGTCAGGAACGTGTCCAGGCTGCGGAAGTCCGCGGCCCTGGCCTGCCAGCCGTCGCCGGGCACGAAGGGCAGCTCGCCCTGCGCGCCGCCGGCCTGGCTGACCCGCACGTCGGCGGCCGTGTAGCGCTGGCCGTCCAGCTTTATTTCCACGCCTGGCGCGATTTCCTCGAACGGCGGCATGCCGTGCGCGTCCTTGACCTTGCGCCGCCGGGTCACGGCGTACTGGCCCGAAGCGTCCGACAGCCAGCCGTCCGAGCCGTCCTCGAACCACAGGTACCACTCGTTCCAGTAGCCTTCTTCGTAGCGCAGCTGGATGCGGCCGATGACGTCGAAGCGCTTGTCCTCGTACTTGCCGGCCGCGCCCAGGCACAGCGGCGAATAGTCCTCCAGCACCTCGGCCGTTTCGCCGATGCGCCGGACCGAGTCCGCATCCTTGAGCAAGGTGCTGCGGCACGCGCCGCAGACCGCCATCACGGAAACCGTGGAGGTGAATTTGACGGGAGCGCCGCACTGCGGACACAGAACCTGTTGCATGCGTGGGCCAGGTCCTAGCTGGTGAGTTTCTTCAGCACCTCGGCCTTGGCCGAGTCATAGTCGGCCGCCGTGATCAGCCCCTTGTCCAGCAGGTCCTTGAGCTGCTGCAGGCGCTGCACCGGGTCCGCGCCTGCCGCGGGCTGCGCAGGTTGCTGGCCCGGCTGCGCGGGCGGCTGGCCCTGCGCCGCGCCCAGCCCCTGCGCCATGGTCTGGCCCAGCGCCGCGCCGGCGGCCAGGCCCGCGCCGATGCCGGCGATGCCGCCTTCGTTCTGCGCGGCCAGCGGAATCGAGGTGGCGGTCTGGTACTGGGTGAACTTGCCGAGGTCGCCGGCCATGCCCATCGAGATCCGCGTGTCCAGCGCCTTCTGCAGTTCCTCCGGCAGCGAGACGTTTTCCACCGTGAAGTTGTCCAGCCTGACGCCGTAGCGGTCGAACACCGGCGCGAGCTGTTCGGCGATGCTTTGCGACATCAGGCCCTGGTTGCCGGCCATGTCCAGGAACGGCACCTTGGAGCCGCCCAGCGCCGTGGTCATGGCCGCAACCACCATGTTGCGCAGCTGCGCTTCCAGGTCGTCGACGGTGTATTCGTCGCGCGTGCCGCTGACTTCGCGGTAGAACTTGCCCGGGTCGGAGATCTGATAGGAATACACGCCGAACGCGCGCAGCCGCACCATGCCGAATTCGCTGTCGCGCAGCGTGACCGGCTGCGCCGTGCCCCAGCGCCGGCCCAGCTGCAGCCGCGTGCTGAAGAAGATCACGTCCGACTTGAAGGGCGACTCGAACAGCTTGTCCCAGTTCTTCAGGTAGGTCAGGATCGGCAGCGTCTGCGTGGTGAGCTTGTACATGCCGGGGCCGAACACGTCGGCCACCTTGCCTTCGTTGACGAACACCGCCATCTGCGACTCGCGCACGGTCAGGCTGGCGCCGTACTGGATCTCGAAGTCCTGCATCGGATGGCGCCAGGCGAGCACGCCGTCGCGATCCTCGTTCCATTGCAGGATGTCGATGAACTGCTTGCGGATGAATGAACCGAGACTCATGGAAAGTCCTCCTGTCGGGTCGGAGACTGCGCGCCTTGCGTATCAGGTCAGGCAGGCGGCGTTGACGATGCCGGCGGCGATCGAGATCGAGCCGATCAGGCCGCCCATGGCGATATTGTTTTCCCTGATGGCGTCGTTCATTCCGCGGATGGCCTGCGCCACCACCACGTAGACGACGATCTGCACCAGCATGGCGGCCAGGCCCCAGACCAGGAACATGACGAAGCTGGCGTGCAGCGCGATGCTGGAGCCCAGCGTCAGGCTGAAGCCCACCAGCGCGCCGCCGTAGGACAGCGCGGCGGCGATGTTGCCTTCGTGGATCAGCTCGAATTCCGGGTAGCGCGTCACCGCCGTGTAGACGGCCGTGAAGACGCCCAGCATCGCGAGCGCCGAAGCCATGTAGATCAGATAGGTCACCGCCGGATGCATTGCTTCTCCCATTGCCAGCCCTCCAATTGCGCGCAGTATATACGCCGGCTTCGATATACTGCGAACGCTCTTCGTGTCGGACATCCCATGCGCGACCGCGTACTCATTCTTTCGGTATTGATCGTCGCTTCCTGCGGCCTGGGCTACGAGCTCATCAGCAGCGCGCTGGCCAGCTATCTGCTGGGCGATTCCATCCTCCAATTCTCCTCCGTCATCGGCTGCTACCTGTTCGCCATGGGCATAGGCTCGTGGCTGTCAAAATATGTAAAAGACGAAGACGTTTTGAATCGATTCATCGACGTGGAGCTGCTGGTCGCGCTGCTCGGCGGCGTATCGGCGGCGGTGCTGTTCCTGGTCTTCGCGTGGCTGTCCGCGCCGTTTCGCGCCGCGTTGTACGTGGGCGTGTTCGTCATCGGCATGATGGTCGGCATGGAGATCCCGCTGGTGATGCGGGTGTTCAACCAGCGCAAGGCCGAGTTCCGCGAGATCGTCAGCCGCGTGCTGACCTTCGACTACCTGGGCGCGCTGGCCGTCTCGCTGGTGTTCCCGTTGCTGCTGGCGCCCAAGCTGGGGCTGCTGCGCACCAGCTTCCTGTTCGGCATGCTCAACGCCGGCGTGGCGCTGTGGACCACCTGGCTGTTCCGCAGCGAGGTCCGCCGCCCCGGCGAGCGCGCCATCCGCGCCAGCGTGGTGATGGGGCTGCTGGGCCTGGGCTTTCTGTATTCCGGCAACATGACGGCCTGGGCCGAGAAAGGCCTGTACGGCGACGAGGTGGTGCATGCCGAAACCACGCCGTACCAGCGCCTGGTGGTCACGCGCTGGCACGACGACCTGCGCCTGTACATCAACGGCAACCTGCAGTTCTCCTCGCGCGACGAACACCGCTACCACGAATCGCTGGTGCATCCGGGCCTGCAGGCCCTGCCCTGGGCGCGCAACGTGCTGGTGCTGGGCGGCGGCGACGGCCTGGCCGTGCGCGAAGTGCTCAAGTACAAGCAGGTCGAGCGCGTGACGCTGGTGGATCTGGACCCGGCCATGACCGGCCTGTTCTCGCGCTCCGAGCCGCTGACCCGGCTGAACGGCGGCTCGCTCACCGACCCGCGCGTCACCGTCGTCAACGAGGACGCCGGCCGCTGGCTGGAAACCCATGCCGAGGTCTACGACTTCATCATCGTGGATTTTCCCGACCCGTCGAACTTCGGCCTGGGCCGCCTGTACTCGGTGCCCGTCTACCATCTGATGGCGCGCCACCTGGCCGAGAACGGCTATCTGGTGGTGCAGTCCACCTCGCCCTACTTCGCGCCGCGCTCGTTCTGGAGCGTGGACGCCACGCTGAAAGAGGCCGGGCTGAACACCTGGCCTTACCACGTCTACGTGCCCTCTTTCGGCGACTGGGGCTTCATCCTGGCGGGCAAGCGCCGCGACTACGCGCCGCCCGAGAAGATCACGGTGGCCACGCGCTACCTCGACCCCGCCACGACGCGCGAGCTGTTCCATTTCCCGGCCGACATGCCGGCGCTCGCGATGCCGCCCAACCGCTTGAATGAGCAGTCGCTCGTGCGCTATTTCGACGAGGACTGGCGCCAGGTCATCCGCTGATGCGCCGCCGCAGCTTCCTGTTGGGCGCGGGCACGGCCGCGATCGCCGGCGCCACCGCCGGCTACTGGCGCTCGCGCATCGTCGAGACCACGCCCCAGGTGCATTACCCCGGCATGCAGGCCGGCCACGCGCTGCGCGACGGCGCATCCTGGCCGCAGCCGGCGTCCGTGCGCCGCCACGGCGTGGCGATCCTGGGCGCCGGCGTCGCCGGCCTGTCCTGCGCCTGGAAACTGGCGCGCGAAGGCCATACCGATTTCATCGTGGTGCAAGGCCCGGAGTTCGGCGGCAACGCCGCCGGCGGCCGCCGCGACGGCCTGGACTATCCGCTGGGCGCGCACTACCTGCCGCTGCCGTCGCTGGCGTCCTCGCACGTGCGCGAAATGCTGGCCGACTTCGGCGTCATCCAGCGCGGCGCGAGCGAGGAGCGCCCCTACTACGACGAGGCCGTGCTGGCGCACTCGCCCCAGGAACGTCTGCTGCGCGACGGCCGCTGGGAAGACGGCCTGCTGCCCATGACCGGGCTGCCCGAGGCGGACCTGACCCAGCACCGGCGCTTCCTGGCCCTGATCGAGCGCCTGCGCGGCGCCACCGGCAGCGACGGCCGCAAGCTCTTCTGCATTCCGCTGGCGCTGTCGTCGCGCGATCCCGCGTGGCGCGCGCTGGACACCATCACGTTCAAGCAGTGGCTGCAGCGCGAAGGCTATACCTCGCCGGCGCTGCACTGGTATCTGGACTACTGCTGCCGCGACGACTATGGCGCGCGCTACGACGTGGTCTCGGCCTGGGCCGGCCTGCATTATTTCGCCAGCCGCGACGGCCATGCGGCCAACGCCGCCGAGGGCGCGGTGCTGACCTGGCCCGGCGGCCTGTCGGTGCTGGCGGCCAGGCTGCGCGACGCGGTCACGCGCAAGCTGGGCCATGACCGATGGCTCGTGGCCGGCGCCGCGGTGCGCGTCCAGGACACGCCCGCCGGCCCGCTGGTCACCTGCCTCGCGCCCGGCCCCACGGCCTCGGCCTACAGCGTGCAGACCCGCCGCACGGTGTGCGCGATGCCGCTGTTCGTGGCCCAGCGCATCCTGCCCGACATCCGCGCCTACGGCTACGATCCGGCCGTGCACGCGTCCTCGCACGCGCCCTGGATGGTGTCGAACTTCGTCATGGACGGCTACCCGGCCGAGGCGCCGGGCGAGCCGCTGTCCTGGGACAACGTGGTCTACGGCGGACGCGCGCTGGGCTACGTCGTGTCCACGCATCAGCTGCTGCGCGTGGCGCCGTCGCCGCGCAGCGTGTTCAGCGCCTATCACGCGCTCAGCGGCCAGACGCCGCGGGCCGCGCGCGAATGGCTCGCGTCCGCCAGCCCCGAAGCCCTGCGCGACGAAGCCGCCGCCGACCTGATCGCGGCCTACGGCAAGGCGTTCTGGCGCAACGCGCGAGCGCTGGAGATCACGGTGCGCGGCCACGCGATGGCCTCGCCGCTTTGCGGCTACCTGGCCAACGCCGGGCTGGCGGCGCTGCGCGAGGTCGACGGCCCGGTGCTGTTCGCGCATGCCGACCTGTCGGGCTATTCCGTGTTCGAAGAAGCCGCGTGGTGGGGCGTGGTCGCCGCCGGCCGCATCCTGGGGCAGGCGCCGCCCACGGCCTGAGGGGGCTGCAATACAATTCGGCGTCCCGCCGGCGGCCCGGCGGCTTTTGGCGGAATCCCTATGGCAGCGAAGCAGGTCATCGTTCTCGGCGCGGGCATCGTGGGCGTGTGCTGCGCGCTCGAACTGTTGCGCCGAGGCATGTCGGTCACCCTGGTAGACCGGCAGGAGCCCGGGCGCGAAACCTCGCTGGGCAATGCCGGCGTGATCGCCCGCAGCTCGCTCATGCCGTTCAACCATCCCGGCCTGTGGACCCAGCTGCCGCGGCTGCTGAAAAACGACAGCGTGCAATTCCGCTATCGTCTGCGCTATCTGGCGCGCAACCTGGGATGGGCCGCGCGCTTCCTGCTGAACGCCCGGCCCGCCGTGTTCCAGGAAACCGCCGCGGCGCTGGACGGCCTGATCCGCCTGTCCGCCCCCGAGCACCTGCGCCTGCTGGGCGAGGCCGGCGCCTTGCCGCGCCTGCGCGACACCGGCTGGGTCTTCCTGTACCGCTCGCAACAGGCCTGGGAAGGCGCCGAAGCGGCGCGCCGCGCTTATGCGCAGTTCGATGTGCCGACCCAGGCGCTGAACGCCGCCGAACTGGCCGCGATGGAACCGGCGCTGGCGCCCATCTTTCCGCGCGCGCTATGGATACAGGGCTCGTATTCCGTCGACGACCCGCACGAAGTCACGGCCGCCTACGCGCGGCTGTACCGCGAGCGCGGCGGCGCCTATACCCGCCTGAACGCCCGCGCCATCGGCCGCGACGGGCAACGCTGGACGGTGCGGGGCGACAGCGCCGCGCTATCGGCCGACCGGCTGGTGGTGGCCCTGGGCCCGTGGTCGAAAAGCCTGCTGGCCACGGCCGGCATCGGCCTGCCGATGGCGTTCGAACGCGGCTATCACATGCACTACAGCGGATTGAACGGCGCCAGCCTGTCGCGCCCGGTGTACGACACCGGCGGCGGCTACGTGCTCTCGCCCATGGCCCGCGGCCTGCGGCTGACCACGGGCGTCGAGCTGGACGCCTGCGAGGCGCCGGCGCGCGGCGTGCAGCTGGAGCTGGCCGAGGCCCGCGCGCGCGAGGCCTTCCCGCTGGACCGGCGGCTGGACGCCAGCGCCTGGCTGGGCCGGCGCCCCACCCTGCCCGACAGCCGCCCGATGATAGGCGAGGCGCCGCGCCATCCCGGCCTGTGGCTGGCGCTGGGCCATCAGCACATCGGCTTCAGCACCGCGCCGGGCACGGCCAGGATACTGGGGGAATTGATGGCCGGCGAAGGCGACGCGGCGCGCCACGCGGCCTTCCGGCCGGGGCGCTTCCTGTAGGCCGCCCCGGGCCGCCGGTCAGCCCAGCAGCAGCGCGTCGTCCGACAGCTTCTCGCCGCGCACGCGCTCGAACATCTGCAGCAGGTCCGGCACGTCCATGCCGCGGCGCTCGTCGCCGGAGACGTCCAGCACCACCTGCCCCTGATGCAGCATCACGGTGCGGTCGCCCACGTCCAGCGCCTGGCGCATGCTGTGGGTGACCATCATGGTGGTCAGGTGGCTTTCGGCCACGATGCGGGCCGTGAGCTGCAGCACGAAGTCGGCGGTGCGCGGGTCCAGCGCCGCGGTGTGCTCGTCCAGCAGCAGGATGCGCGACGGCTGCAGCGCCGCCATCAGCAGGCTGACCGCCTGGCGCTGGCCGCCGGACAGCAGGCCGATGCGGTCGGAGAGGCGGTTCTCCAGGCCCAGGCCCAGCGTGGCCAGGCGTTCGCGGAAGCCCTCGCGCATCGAAGCCTTGACCGCGCGGCTGTAGCCGCGGCGCGCGCCGCGCATCTGCGCCAGCGCCATGTTCTCTTCGATGGTCAGGTCTTCGCAGGTGCCGGCCATGGGGTCCTGGAACACCCGCGCCACGCTGCCGGCGCGCGCCCACACGGGCTGGCGCGTGACGTCCACGCCGTTGATGTCGATGCGGCCCGAATCGACCGACAGGTCGCCCGACACCGCGTTCAGGAAGGTGGACTTGCCGGCCCCATTGGAACCGATGACGGTCACGAACTGGCCCTGCGGGATTTCCAGCGACAGGCCGCGCAGCGCGCGCGTCTCGATGGGCGTGCCGGCGTTGAACGTGATTTTCAAATCTTTGGCGGACAACATTTCAGTACTCCATTAATACACTCACCGCCTGAACCCTGCACGGCCCGATCGGGGCCGCCGGGGAGCCGGCTCTGCCGGTCCCCGCGCGGCGCCCCCCGGGGGAGAGGCGCCGCAGGCGCTTCGGGGGGGTTACTTCCTGACTAGACGGCGCTTGAGCATGGGGATCACCAGCGCGATCGTCACCAGCACCGCGGTCACCAGGTTCAGGTCCTGCGCCTTCAGGCCGATGAAATCGCTGTTCAGCGCCAGCGCGATGAAGAAGCGGTAGACGATGGCGCCGATGATGACGGCCAGCGTCGCCAGCACCAGCTTGCGCGACGGCAGGATGCTCTCGCCCACGATCACGGCGGCCAGGCCGATCACGATGGTGCCGATGCCCATGGAGATGTCCGACCCGCCCTGGGTCTGCGCGAACAGCGCGCCGGCCAGCGCGACCAGCGCGTTCGACAGCGCCATGCCGCTCAGGATCATGCGGCCGGTGTTCACGCCCTGGGCGCGGGCCATGCGGCCGTTGGAGCCGGTGGCGCGCACGGCCAGGCCGGTCTGGGTGGCGAAGAACCAGTCCAGCGCGAGCTTGGCCAGGATCACGATGACGACCAGGATCAGCGGCCGCGCGACGTAGTCCGACAGCCATGCGGGCTGCAGGATGGTGAATACGGTGGGTTCGGTGATCAGCGGCACGTTGGGCTTGCCCATGATGCGCAGGTTGACCGAATACAGGGCGATCATCATCAGGATGCTCGCCAGCAGGTCCATGATCTTGAGCTTGACGTTCAGCCAGCCGGTGACCAGGCCCGCGCAGGCGCCGGCGATGGTGGCGATGACGGTGGCCAGGAACGGGTCGGTGCCCGACGCGATCAGCGTGGCGCAGACTGCCCCGCCCAGCGGGAAGCTACCGTCGACGGTCAGGTCCGGGAAGCGCAGCAGGCGGAACGAGATGTACACGCCCAAGGCCACCAGGCTGAAGATCAGTCCGATCTCCAGTGCGCCCAACAACGAAAACAATGACATGGGTCAAATCCAGATGAGGTAAGAAACGAGCATATTAAAGAGTTGAAACGTCGGACTTCTTGCGTTTGCGGGTCAGTTTTACCCCAGCTTTCGCAATAAACGTTTCCCGAATCGCGATTTTCTCTCGTTTCCTGCCAAAAGCTCTCCCGCGCCGGGCGTAGTACGCCGGCGAAACTCAGAATCATCCGGGGAGACAGGCTAGACAAAAACGCAAGAAAAACCCCGCTCACGCTGCTGGAGCATGGCGGGGCTTGTACGATTCCGGTTTACTTCACGACCACCGCAGCCGACTTGAGCACGTCGTCGGACAGGGTCACGCCCTGCTTGGCGGCCGCGCCCGGGTTCACGTAGAGCTCGAGCTTGGAGCTGGTCTCCGAGGCGATGGCGCCGGGCTTCTCGCCCTTGAGGATGCGCACCACGATCTTGCCGGTCTGCACGCCCAGGTCGCGGTAGTTGATGCCCAGGGCGGCGATGCCGCCGCGCTTGACGCTGTCGGTGTCCGAGGCGATCAGGGGGATCTTGGCGTCGTTGCCGACCTTGACCAGCGATTCGTAGGCCGACACCACGTTGTTGTCGGTGTTGGTGTAGATGACGTCGACCTTGCCGATCAGGCTGCGGGCGGCGGAAGCCACGTCCACCGAGCGCGGCGCGGCGGCCTCGACCAGGCTCATGCCCGACTTGGGCAGGATTTCCTGCAGCTTCTTGACCACCACGACCGAATTGGCCTCGCCCGGGTTGTAGACCATGCCCACGCGCTTGGCGTTGGGCACGATGCGCTTGATCAGCTCGACCTGCTTGTCCAGGGCCAGCAGGTCCGACACGCCGGTCACGTTGGTGCCCGAGGCTTCCATGCCGGGAACCAGCTGGGCGGCGACCGGATCGGTGACGGCGGAATACACCACCGGCACGTCCTTGGTGGCGGCCACCACGGCCTGAGCCGACGGCGTGGCGATGGCGACGATGGCGTCGGGGCGGTCGCCCACGAACTTGCGCGCGATCTGCGCGGCGGTGCCGTTGTTGCCCTGCGCGCTCTGGTATTGCCACTTCAGGTTCTTGCCCGGCTCGTAGCCGGCCTGCTTGAGGGCGTCCTGCACCCCGTCACGCACCGCGTCCAGCGCCGGGTGCTCGACGATGGCGGTGACCGCCACCGACTTTTGCTGCGCGGCCACCGGCGCGGCGATAGCCAGCGCCAGTGCCATGGCGCCAACCGTCAGAAAATGTTTTTTTCCGATCAGCATAGGTAAGCTCCTTGAACCCTTGGTTTTTGTCGATTATTACGGCGCCGCCGGCGGCTACCCGCCGGCCGGGCCACCATAAAGCCGTATAGTCTAACTTGCCGCCAAGCAAAATGACTTCGGGGAATCCCTGTGACGAAACATGTCGCCGCGCCCCGTCAACCGCTACAGAGGCCTCATCATGATCAAACGCGCACTGGGCCGTTCCGGCCTGCAGATTCCCCCGCTGACCTTCGGCGGCAACGTCTTCGGCTGGACCGTCGACGAGGCCGGCACGTTCTCGCTGCTGGACGCGCTGGTCGACGCAGGCCTGAATTTCATCGACACGGCCGACGTGTATTCGCGCTGGGTCAAGGGCAACCAGGGCGGCGAATCCGAAACCCTGATCGGCAAATGGCTCAAGCGTTCGGGCAAGCGCGACCGCGTGCTCATCGCCACCAAGGTCGGCATGGAGATGGGACCCGACGCCAAGGGGCTGGCGCCGGCCTACATCCGCCGCGCGCTGGAAGCGTCGCTGGCGCGCCTGCAGACCGACTACGTGGACCTGTACCAGTCGCACGAGGACGATCCCGACACCCCACTGACCGACACGCTGGCCGAATACGCCAAGCACATCGAGTCCGGCAAGGTGCGCGCCATCGGGGCCTCGAACTACACCCCGGTGCGCCTGTCGGAAGCGCTGATCGCCAGCGAGCGGCACGGCCTGCCGCGCTACGAGAGCATCCAGCCCGAATACAACCTGTACCGCCGCGAGACCTTCGAATCCGGGCTGCAAAGCCTGGTGAAGACGCAGCAGATGGGCACGATCAACTATTACGCGCTGGCCAGCGGCTTTCTCAGCGGCAAGTACCGCACGCAGGAAGACGCCGGCAAGAGCGTGCGCGGCCGCCTGATCGTCAAGACCTATCTCAACGACCGCGGCCTGCGCATCCTGAAGGCGCTGGACGAGGTCTGCGAAGAAGCCGGCTGCACGCCGGCGCAGGCCGCGCTGGCCTGGCAGATCGCGCAGCCCGGCATCACCTCCCCCATCGTCAGCGCCACCTCGCTGGATCAGCTGGACGAACTGGTCAAGGCCGCCAGCCTGACGCTGACGCACGAGCAGCTGGCCAAGCTCAGCCAGGCCAGCGAGTGGCGTTGACCGGGCGCTAGAAGCGCTGGGTCAGCGTGACCAGCGCGGTGCGGCCCTCGCCGTAATAGACCGAGTTGTAGAAACCCATCGCGCGGTAGTAGCGCTTGTCCGCGAGGTTGCTCACGTTGAACTGCAGCTGGGTCTGCGGCCCCAGGTCGTAGCGGGCCATCAGGTCGAACAGCGCATACGGCGCCTGCTCCACCGAGGCGGACTGCTCCCCGTAGTACCCCAGCGCCCGGGTGCGGCTCTGCCAGCGCACCCCGCCGCCCACCACCAGCCTGTTCAGGACGCCCGGCAACCGGTAGGCGGTGCTGACCTTCAGCATCTGCTCGGGCTGCGTGGTCTGAACCTTCCTGCCCTGGTTGTCCTTCGACACGCGGTAGGTATAGCCCAGGAACAGGTTCCAGCCGGGCGTCATTTCTCCGGCCAGTTCCAGTTCGAACCCGCGGGTGCGGGTGCCGTCCAGCATCTCGTACCAGGACTCGTTGCGCGCGACGTCGAAGCCGCCGTATTCGGCCACGTCCTTCTGGTTGGTCTGGAACACGGCGAACGAACCGTTCAGGCGGCCTTCCAGGTAAGACGCCTTGATGCCCGCCTCGTAGTTGTGGCCGTAGGCCGGGCCGGTCATTTCCCAGTCTCGGGTCTTGTACATCTGCGGCTGGAAGATGTTGGTATAGCTGGCATAGGCGGTATAGGTGTCGTCGAGATCGTAGGTCACGCCCAGGTAAGGTGTGAGTTCGGAATAGCGCTGCGATTGCGACAGCGTGGTCGGGACCGCCTCCGGGGACCATTGGTTCCAGCGGTATTCGTCGGCCTCCCAGCGCGTCCAGCGCGCCCCCGCCAGCAGATGCAGGCCGCTGGCGAGATTGAAACGCGCCGTGCCGAAAATGCCGGTCTGCGTGGTGCGCAGCTGCTGGTCCGAGACCGCCTGGTCCCAAACCGGTTCGGGCCAGTCGCCGCTCCAGTCATGGATGTTGGGAATCGGATAGCTCGCCTGGTCGGAAGAGTTCCAGCCCTTGGTGCGACTGCGCGTCCTGGAATGCGAGAAGCCCAGATTGAATTCATGCGTTGCGCCAAACAGGCCGAAGTCGCCGTTCAGAGAGCCTCCGTAGACGTCCTGTTCGCTATTGCCGCGGTATTTGCGCAGGGTCGGCGTGCCAGACAGATAGCCGGTTTCGGCGTCGACCGGGAAGTCCGCGGCGAACAGCAACGAGGCGTCGAAATCGTTGTCCAGGCGCGAATACGACAGGCGGCCTTCCCAGCCGTTGGCGAAACCATGTTCGAGCTGGGCGAAGTATTCGGTGGAGTCGGTGTCCCAGGTGGTCCACTTGGCGCCCACCGTCTGCCCCTTGCGCCAATCGACCTGCTCGCCGTTGGTGTCGAATATCGGCAGGCCGCCCCACATCACGCCCTTGGGACGCGAGCGCTGCGCGGACGCGCCGGCGCTGAGCGTGGTCGATTCGGCGATGTCCGCCTCGACGATGCCATAGGCCACGTCGCGCTTCTTGCTGTAGAGATCCAGGGTATCGCCGCGCCGCTCCTTGGCTCCGACCACGCGGGCGCGCACCGCGCCCGAACCGGTGAGCGGCGCCGACAAATCGACCTCGCCGCGATAGGTGTCGTAGCTGCCGCCCATGGCCCTCAGGCTGCCCTGGAACTCGCGCGTCGGCCGTTTGCGAATGAAATTGACCGACCCGCCCGGATTGCCGGTGCCGCTCATCAGGCCGGTCGCGCCGCGGATGATTTCCACGTGGTCATAGATGACCGGGTCCAGATTGCCTTCGCCGAACTGGTAGGTATTGTCCAGCGGCTTGACCACGCCGTCGAACTGCATGGTGTCCATCTGGAAGCCGCGCGAATAATAGCTGAGCCGGTCGGTCTCGCTTTGCTGGACGTTCATGCCGGTGGCGTGTTCCATGACGTCGCGCACGCTGCCCATGGCCTGATCGTCGAGCTGCTGGCGCGTCACGATACTGGTGGACTGGGGCGTGTCGCGCTGCGTCAGCACCAGGCCGTTGGCCGACCGCATCCAGTCCGCGGTATAGGAGCCGCTGCCTTCGGTGGTTGCGCCGGCGCCCAGCACCACCACGGCGTCGAGTTCGGCCGCCTGCGCGCCGGGGGCATGCTGCAGCAGATAATCGCCGTCGGCGCGGCGCACGGCTTGCAGGCCGGTGCCGGCCAGCAGCGCCGCGAAGCCCTGCTCCACGCCATAGGCGCCGTGCAGCCCGGCGGTCTCCATGCCCGCGGCCAGCGCCGGGTCGAAGGACAGCAGCACGCCGGCCTGCCGGGCGAAACCGGACAGCGCCGCGCCGAGCGCGCCGGCCGGCACGTCCACCGAATGCAGCGCCGGCACGGCGCCCGCAGGCTGGGCCAGCGCGGGCAGGACCGCGGCGCCGGCGGCCGCGGCCAGCGCCAGCGCGGCCAGGGCCTGCATGCGCGGGCGCGCCGGCGCAACGGGACGGGAGGAGGAAAAAGGCAGAGACATATCGTTGGTTCCAGGCGAAGTAATTCGATGCTTCACCTGTATGCCAATCGAAAACCGGAAAGTGACAGCCGTTCCACCGGGCAGGCGACGCCAGCCGGATCAGCCTGCCGGCCGCAGCACCACCCAATAGCGCGTATGGCGTTCCACGCGCACCGGCAGCGTGCGCGCCACGGCGGCCAGGGCGCGGTCGGTGTCGTCCAGCGGGAACGAACCGGAAATGCGCAGCGCCGCCACCGCGGGATCGCAGGCCAGCCTGCCGGGCCGGTAGCGGGCCAGTTTCTCGACGAAGGCATCGAGCCGCATGCCGTCGGCGTACAGCGCGCCGTGCAGCCAGTCCTCGGCCTGCGCGACAGGGACGGCCGGCTGCACCGCGCGCCGGTCGAAGTACGCACCCGAGCCTGCCTGGAGGACGCGCGCCGCGCCCCCGTCCGCCGCCGGTTCGATCCGCACGGCGCCTTCGGTCACGGCGATCCATGCGCCTTCATCGGCCAGCCGGACCGTGAATCGGGTTCCCAACGCGGTGACGCGGCCGGCCGGCGTGGACACGGCCAGCGGCCGCGGCGGCGCCAGCGCATCGGCGTGCGAGGCGAGGTGCAGTTCGCCGCGGCGCAGGACGACCAGGCGCCGCGCCGCATCGAAGCGCAGATCGGCGGCGCTGTCGGAATTGAGGGTGAGCACGCTGCCGTCGGGCAACGTCGCGCTGCGCCGCTGCCCGACCGCGGTGGCGTAGTCGGAAGTCCATTCCGTCCAGGGCAGGCCCGCCGCCGCCAGCCCGCCCGCGCCCAGCACCAGCGACAAGGCCTTCAGCGCCCGCCGCCGGCCGCGCCGGGGCGTGCGTTCCAGCGCCGCGAGACCTGCGTGCGGTTCTATCAGGCCGAACTGGCGGCCCAGCATTTCCACGCGCTCCCAGGCCTGCCGGTGCGCCGGGCTGGCTTCTATCCAGCGGCGGCAGGCGGCGCCGTCCTCCGCGGTGGCGTCATCGGCGCCCAGGCGGACGAACCAGAGGCTGGCCTCGCGGATGACCGACGCCGGCAGCTCGGCCGGGCCCGTGGCGCGCCCGCTCACCACGCCGCCAGGCAATGCTGCATGGCGCGGGCCAGGTACTGGCGCACCGAACTGACCGACACCTGCATGCGTCCGGCGATCTCGGCGTGCCGCAGCCCTTCCAGCTGCGCCAGCAGGAACGCCTTGCGCACCTTGGGCGGCAGGCCGTCGAGCAGGCGGTCGATTTCGATCAGGGCCTCCAGGGCCAGGGCCCGGCGCTCGGGCGACGGCGCGGCCGCCTCTCCGAGCGACGCCAGGCTGTCCAGGTAGGCGCGCTCGATGTCGCGGCGGCGGAACAGGTTGACCATGAGCCCGTGCGCGATGGTCGTCAGATAGGCGCGCGGTTCGCGCAGGCTGCGCGTGTCGTCCTCGCGCACCAGCACTTTCAGGTAGGTATCGTGGGTCAGGTCCGCCGCGTCGAAGGGGCAGCCGGTCTTTCGGCGCAGCCAGTCGCGCAGCCATGACTGATGCTGTATGTAGAGCCCTTCGACGGGCGCTGGGGTTCCGCTGTGACTCATGGCATTCGACGGGCCGGACCGCAAATTCAAAATTGATAACGATTATCAATATTAATTCAAAATCCGGCCCGCGCATGCCTCAATCCAGCTTCACCCCCGAGTCCTTCACCACCTTGGCCCAGCGTTCGACTTCGCTGTCGACGAACTTGCCGAACGCCGGTCCGGTCAAGGTCGGCACGGCCGAGCCGTTGCTGGTCCAGGTTTCCTTGATCTTGGGCGCGTTCAAGGCCTTGGTGATTTCGGCGCTCATCTTGTCCACCGCTTCCTGCGGCGTGCCGGCAGGCGCCCAGATCGCGTACCAAGTCGAGACCACGTAGTTGGGCACGCCCGCCTCGGCGGCGGTGGGCACGTCGGGCAGCGAAGGCGAGCGCTCGGCCGCGGCCACCGCCAGCGGCTTGATCGTGCCGGAGCGGATATGGCCGGCCGAGGAGCCCAGGCCGTCGAAGGCCAGGTCCACCTGCCCGCCGATCAGCGCCGACAGCATCGGCCCGGCGCCCTGGTACGGCACGTCCACCAGCTTGATGCCGGTCTGCATCGCGAACAGCTCGCCGGCCAGGTGGTGGGTGCTGCCCTTGCCGGCGGTGCCGAAGTTGATTTCGCCCGGACGCTTCTTGACGTAGGCGATCAGCTCCTGCACGGTCTTGACCGGCAGCTTGCCCGGATTGATGACGATGACCTGCGGCGGCTGCGCCACCAGCGCGACCGGCACGAAGTCCTTCTGGATGTCGTAGCTGAGGTTCTTGTAGAGCGAGGGGGCCAGCGCGTGGTGGGCGCCGCCCATGAAGAAGGTGTAGCCGTCCGGCCTGGCCTTGGCCGCCACGCCGGCGCCCACGGTGCCGCCGGCGCCGCCCTTGTTGTCGATGACCACGGTCTGGCCCAGCTGGGTGGTCAGTTGCTGGGCCAGCGGACGGGCGAAGGTGTCGGTGCCGCCGCCGGCCGGGAACGGCACGATCAGCGTGATCGGACGTTCCGGCCATTGGGCGGCGGCCGCGCCGCCGTAGCCCGCGGCGCAGACGGCGACCAGGGCCGCGGCGATAGTGCGATATTTCATTTTGTCTCCTCTTGCTGCAGCTCGGGGAAGCCCCTTGGGGTCTTCCGGTTTTTTTATGGAATGATGCTGCTCGGTCTTTGGGGCTTTATCTTGGCATGGGCTCCTGGGAAAAGGATTCGGGACGGGCGAACGGCCTCACAACGTGCCGTACGTTTCGCGCAGCACGTTCTTCTGGACCTTGCCCATGGTGTTGCGCGGCAGCTGATCGACGATGTGCACGCGCTTGGGCACCTTGAAATTGGCGATGCGCGCCTTCAGCTCGGCCTGCATGGCGTCCGCGTCCAGCGCCGCGCCGTTCCTGGGCACCACCACGGCGACCACGGCTTCGCCGAAATCGGCATGCGGCACCCCGATGACGGCGGACTCGGCCACGCCGGGCATGTCGTCGATCAGGGTCTCGATTTCCTTGGGGTAGACGTTGTAGCCCCCCGAGATGATCAGGTCCTTGCTGCGGCCCACGATGGACAGGTAATCGGCGGGCACGTCGCGGCCGGCGGATTCGCCGCCCCAGCGGCCCACGTCGCCCGTCTTGAACCAGCCGTCCTCGGTGAATTCCTCGCGGGTCTTTTCCGGCATGCGCCAGTAGCCCGAGAACACGTTGGGGCCGCGCACCTGCACGTTGCCGATCTCGCCCGGCGCCAGCGCGACGCCCGCGTCGTCCACCACCCGGACCTGCACGCCCGGCAGCGCGCGGCCGACGGTGCCGGCCAGGCGCTCGCCCAGCGCGGGATCGTAGGGGTTGGAGGTCAGCATGACGGTTTCGCTCATGCCGTAGCGCTCCAGGATGGCGTGGCCGCTGCGTTTCTGGAACTCCGAGAAAGTCTCGGCCAGTAGCGGCGCCGAGCCCGAGATGAACAAGCGCATGCGCGCGCAGACCTTGCGGTCGAAGCGCGGGTCGGCCAGCAGCCGCACATAGTAGGTGGGCACGCCCATCATCACCGTGCTCTGCGGCAGGTAGCGCAGCGCCTGGTCGGCGTCCAGCTTGGGCAGCCAGATCATCTTCGCGCCGGCCAGCAGCGCGCCGTGCGAGGCGACGAACAGGCCGTGCACGTGGAAGATGGGCAGCATGTGCAGCAGCACGTCGTCGCTGCGCCAGCCCCAGTAGTCGTGCAACACGCGGGCGTTGGCGGCCAGGTTGCCGTGCGACAGCATCGCGCCCTTGCTGCGCCCGGTGGTGCCGGACGTGTACAGGATGGCGGCCAGGTCGCCGGGCTCGCGCGCCACGGTCTCGAAGCGCTGCGACAGGCCGCCCGCGGCCTCCAGCAAGGTGCCGGTGCGGTCCTCGTCCAGCGTGTAGACGTGCGCGCAGCCGGCCTTGTCGGCGGCGCGGCGCACCCATTCCAGGTTCTTGCTGGCGCAGACCACCACGGCCGGCTCGGCGTTGCCCAGGAAGTATTCGATTTCCGATTCGCGGTAGGCGGTATTCAGCGGCAGGTACACCAGGCCGGCGCGCAGCGTGGCGAGGTACAGCAGCAAGGCTTCCGGCGACTTCTCCACCTGCACCGCCACGCGCGATCCGTCGGGCAGGTCCAGCGAGGCCAGCAGATTGGCCAGGCACGCGGTGGCGCGGTCGATGTCGTCCCAGGTGTATTTCAGCTCGGGGGTTTCCAGCGCGACTTTGCTGCGGTCCGCGGGAAAGCCGCCTTCCAGCACGGCATATAGATTAGCGTTGCTCACCTTGTCTAGTCTCCGGAGAAGTTGGGATCTGTGCCGGCCAGGAACGCGCGCACGCCTTCTTTGTGGTCGCGGCTGTCGGCGTAGGAAAAGTAATCCTGGTATTCGTCCTCGCTGAGCGCGCCGCCGGCGGCGAGCCTGCGGGACAGGCGTTTGTTGATGCGGGCGGCCAGGGGCGCGCCGCGGGCGATGCGCTCGGCGCTCTGGCGGGCGGCGTCGGCCACCTCGGAATCGGCCACGATGCGGGTCAGCAGGCCCAGCTCGCGCGCTTCTTCGGCGCCGAATACACGGCCCTCCAGCAGGATGGCCAGGGTCGCGGCCCGCCCGGCCAGCGCCAGCAGGCCGCTCATTTCGTCGGGCGCCATGGGAAAGCCCAGCCGGTTGATCGGCACGCCCAGGCGCGCCGAACTGCCGGCGATGCGCAGGTCACACTGGCTGGCGATTTCCAGGCCGCCGCCCACGCACACGCCCTCGATCTGCGCCACCACCGGCTGCGGGCACAGCGCCACCGCGCGCAGCGCCGGCGCCAGCAGTTCGCGGTGGTAGCGCTGCACCGCGGCCATGTCGCCCCGCTGCTGCGGGAATTCGCGTATGTCGGCACCGGCGGCGAAATTGCCGCCGGCGCCGCGCACGATCACGCAGCGCACGCCGTCGTCGGCCGCGATGTCCTCGAAGACCTCGCGCAGTTCCTGCCACATGCCCACCGTGATGGCGTTCAGGCGCCCCGGGTGCGACAGCGTGACCCAGGCCAGATGGCCCTCGCACGCCAGCAGCACGCGGCCAGCCGCGTTTTCCGTCATGTCCCCTCCTCTATGGTCCCGCGGCTGCCGCGGGACCGGATCAATCTTGTAGTTTCGCCACGCGCCCCACGCCCCGGCTGACCTGGGGCTTGCCCTCGCCCAGGCGGGCCAGGTTGTCGTCCAGTTCGTCCAGGTCGTACAGGTAGTTGACCATCATGGCGCAGGACTGCTTGAGCCCCTTGGGCGAGGTATCCGCCGCCCAGTTCAGCCTTTCGATGCGCGCGCCGTTGCCCAGGTGGAAACGCGCCACCGGGTCCAGCGGCTGGCCGTTCTTCATGGATTGCAGGTAACTGGCCGCCAGCCGCAGTCCGGCCCGCTTGACCACGTCCGGCGCCTTGCCCTGGGCGGCCCGCGCCAGGCGCGCGACCCAGCGCTGTCCGTCGGGCGCGGCCTCGCGCTTGCGGGCTTGCGCGCGCGCCTTGTCCTCGCGCACGATGGCCTCGACCGCATCGGCCTCCAGCTTGCCCAGCCAGTCCGCGAAGCCCGGAATGGGCGACAGCGTGGCGAAGGACTTGAGCTTGGGCAGTTCGTCCAGCAATTGCTCGACCACGCGCTTGAGCAGGAAGTTGCCGAAGCTGATGCCCTTCAGGCCGGGCTGCGTGTTCGAAATGGAATAGAAGATGGCCCAGCGCGCCTTGTCCAGGTCCTGCGGCGGCAGCGTGCTGTCGAGCAGCACCTGCACGTCGTCGGCCATGTGGCTGGCGAAGGCCACTTCCACGAAGATGAGCGGCACGTCCGGCATCTGCGGATGGAAATAGGCGTAGCAGCGGCGGTCCGGCGACACGCGGCGGCGCAGGTCGTCCCAGGACGTGATCTCGTGCACGGCCTCGTAGAGGATCAGCTTTTCCAGCAGCGAGGCCGGCGAATCCCAGGTCAGCGGACGCAGTTCCAGCAGGCCCACGTCGAACCAGGCGGACAGCAGCCCTTCCAGGTCCTTGTCCAGCGCCTGCAGGCCGGCGACCTGCTTGCGCCAGCGCAGCATGTCGGCGCGCAATTCCACCAGGAAGCGCAGCCCCTGCGGCTGGGCGTTGAAGCGCTTGAACAGGCGCGCGCCCTCGCCGGCGGATTCCGCGAAACTGCCGCGGACCTGGGCCAGCGCGGCCAGCATCAGCCGGCGGTCCTTGGACTGGGCCGCGGCGTACTGCTCACACCAGCGGCGCGCCAGCTTGTTGGCGGCCACGTCGGTCAGGCGCGCCTCGAACAGGCGACGCACTTCGGATTCGCTGGGCAGGCGGCCGCGCTCCCAGAGCCGGCCGAGCCGGGTGATCAGGCCCGCGGCTTCCTCGGCGCCGTCGGTCTCGGGCTCAGGCGTGCGCGCGCCGCGCGCGGGTGCGAGATTGGCGGGTGCGGACATGGGCGGGCTCCTCGATGACGATGGGTTCCGGCGGCGCCGGCTCGCCGGCCTCCGCAAGGCTCAATGCGCGCAGCGCTTCCAGCTGCCGCATCAGGTGGGTATGCGCGAGCGCCTGCGCGGCCTCGCCGTCGCGCGCCTTGAGCGCTTCGAAAATGGCCAGGTGCTCGGCGCAGGACTGCTCGATCCGGCCCGGCTGCGACAGGCTGCGGTGGCGCGACAGGCTCAGCACCTTGCGCAGGTTGCCGACCATGTCCGACAGCCACTGGTTGCCGGCCAGCGCCTGCACCGCCTCGTGAATCAGATAGTTGGTCTTGTAGTAGGCGTCGATGCGCCCGGCCCGCGCATGGCCGGCCAGCGCCGCATGCAGCGGCTCCAGCGCCGCCAGCTGTTCGTCGCTGGCCTTGCGCGCGGCCTCGAACGCGCAACGCCCTTCCAGCATGGCCATCAGCGGAAAAATGTCTTCCAGGTCCTGCGCCGACAGCTCGTTGACGAAGCAGCCGCGGCGCGGCTCCAGCCGCACCAGGCCTTCGGTGGCCAGCACCTTGAGGGCTTCGCGCAAGGGCGTGCGCGAGATGCCCAGCTCGCCCGCCAGACGCAGCTCGTCTATCCATTCGCCGTTGCGCAGCGAGCGCGCATGGATCATGCCGCGCAGCCGGTCGGCGACTTCCAGGTACAGCGCTTGGCGGACAATGGGCTGGGTCATGGGCGCGGCTTGCCTGTAATTCATAATTATGAATAAGCCCATGATAGGCCCCGTTCGCGCAGGCCGTAAAGCCCCCGCCGCCCTGGGGCCTACCCTAGTGTTCCGGTCCTAGAAATGCAGCACGCCGTCCACCGCGTGGCGCGTCAGCGAGCGCGCCCAGCGCCGCGCCGGCAGGCCGTAGCGCGCCTCTACCTCTTCGGCGCGGGCCAGCAGCTGCGCCGGCGTGATCGCCAGGGCCGGGCCGGAGAAGGCCAGCACGATCTGGTTGCCCGCGTCGATTTCGGGCAGCAGCAGCACGCGGTCGTCGAAGGCCTTGGACAGGTTGTCGATGTTGCGCCCGAAGCTCTCGTGGCGCCCGAACAGGTTCACCGCCAGCACCCCGACCTCGCCCAGCACGCGGCGGCAGTCGCGGTAGAACTTCACGCTGTCGCGCACCGGGCCCTCGGCCGCGGCGTCGTAGAGGTCCACCATCAGCACCGGGCAGCGCCCGGCGTTGAGCGGGTCGGCCACCCAGACGCCGGCGTCGGCGTGCTCGACCTCGAGCCGGTTGGCGCCGGGCAGGCGGAAGAACATGTGACAGGCGGCGGTCACGCGCGGATTCCATTCCACCGCCAGCAGCGGGCTGCGGGTGTGCTTGACGCAGAACCGCGCCAACGATCCGGCGCCCAGGCCCAGCATGCCGATGGGCTCGTCCTTGGGCGGCTCCAGGAACAGCAGCCAGGCCATCATCTGGGCGGTGTACTCCAGCACCAGCTCGGCGGGGCTCTTGATGCGCATGGCGCCCTGCACCCATTCGGTGTTGAAGTGGAGGTAGCGGATGCCGTCCACTTCGGAAAGGGTCGGCTGGTCGAGTTCGGACGGGAAGGCGGATTTTTTCATGGCGCGATTGTAGGCGGATGCCGGCGTTTGTCTCTTGCCACGAAAGGCGGCGGCTGGCGTCGCCTGATGGGTTTCGCGCGCTCGATATCTGAGTTTTTTTGCAAGGAATCTCGCGCTGCACCCATCCTACGCATCAGGGCCCGAACGTAGGATGGGTGCAGCGCGAGAGAACGCAACTGCCGAGCGCGCGAAACCCATCAGGCGGCCTCCCAGATCCGCTCCAACAGATCCGCGCAAGACACCTCTGCCTCCAGGCTGGCCGCCAGCCGCAGCACGCGCTTCAGATACAGATGCGCGTCGCATTCCCAGGTCACGCCCATCGCGCCGTGGGTCTGGATCGCGTTCTGCACGGCCCGCCTGCCGGCCTCGACCGCCAGCAGCGGCACGAACAGGGCGTCGCGCGGCGCCGAAGCCGCGGCCTCGTCCAGCGCGGCCGCGGCCGCCCAGCCGGCCAACCTGGCGTCGTCCAGGGCCATCCAGTCTTCGGCCAGCCGATGCTTGATGGCCTGGTTGGCGCCGATGGCGCGGTCGAACTGGCGGCGTTCGCGCGCGTAAGCCGCCGCCATGTCGAGCGCGGCCGAGGCCGCGCCCAGCAGTTCGGCCGAGCGCAAGAGCCGCAGGCGCGTGCGCAGGCGTTCCCAGACGCCGGGGGCCGATTCGAGTTCGACGCTCTCCAGCACTTGCACGCGCGCGGCCTGCGCCACCGGCATGGTCGGGTCCAGCCCGGCCTCGCCCGCCAGCGGCGCCAGCAGTTCGGCGCGCAGCGAGGCCTCGCCGGTGCGGCGCAGGGCCAGCGCGCGCACGCCCTCGCCCGCGCCTTCGACATAGGCCGAGCCGTCGGGACGCAGCGCGGCGTCGGCGTAATAGGTTTCGCCCGCCATCATGGCGGCGGCCCATTGCGACGCCGGGCCGCCCGCGCCGGCCTCGCACAGCGTGGGCAGCAGCGTCATGTTGGCCGCCAGCGGCAGGCCCAGCAGATGGCGGCCGGCGGCTTCGGCCACGATCCAGGCTTCGCGCATGCCCAGGCCCAGCCCCTCGTGCGCGGCGGGCGCCAGCAGCGCCGGCCAGCCCTGTTCGGCGATGCCGCGCCATTGTTCCAGGCGCGTGCGCGCGGGCTGCTCGCAGGCGGCCCGGGCCGTGGACAGGGGATGGCGTTCGGCCAGGTAGCGCCGGGCCGCGTCTTGCAGCATGCGCTGGTCTTCGGTCGGATGCAGGTCCATGGAATTCAAGCCTTGGGCAGGCCGAGCATCTGCTCGGCGATGATGTTGCGCTGGATCTCCGAAGTGCCAGCCAAAATGGTTTCGGCGCGCGACCACAGGTAGGCGTGCACCAGCCCCGCCGCGCGCGGATCGGCCGGGCCTGCCGCCACGCAGGCCGCTTCGCCCAGCAGTTGCAGCGACAGTTCGAGCAGGCGCTGGTGCGCCTCGCTCCAGTGGATCTTGGTGGACGAGCCTTCCGGTCCCGGCGGATCGCCGCGCATGGCGCCGGCCAGCGCGCGCTGCGACTTCAGCGCCAGCACGTGGCTGTCGGCGGCCAGCCGCGCCCAGCGCTGGCGCACGGCGGCCGAGGCCGCCGGCACCCGGCCGTAGGCGTCGGCGCGCTGCGCCAGTTCGCGTATCTGCTGCAGCTCCTGCGCGAAGCGCACCAGGCGCGGGATGAAGTAGGTGCCGCGCTCGAAGCTGGCCGCGGCCATGGCGATCTTCCAGCCCTGGTTTTCCTCGCCCAGCAGGTCTTCGCGCGGCACGTGGACGTTCTCGAAGAAGACTTCGCAGAACTCGGCCTCGCCGGTGAGCTGGCGGATGGGCTCGACGCGCACGCCCGGGCTGCGCATATCCACCAGCAGAAAGCTCAGGCCCTTGTGGCGCGCCGACTGCGGATCGGTGCGCGCCAGCACGAAGCAGCGCTGCGCGCGATCCGCGAACGAGGTCCAGATCTTGTGGCCGTTGAGCACGTAGCCGCCCGGCGCCGGCTCGGCGCGGGTGCGCACCGAGGCCAGGTCGGAGCCGGCGCCCGGCTCCGAATAGCCCTGGCACCACACTTCGCGGTTGGACAGGATGCCGGGCAGGAAGCGGCGCTTCTGCTCCTCGCTGCCGAAATGCAGCAGCGTGGGCGCGAGTATGCCGTGGCCGATCAGGTTCACGCCCAGCGGCGCGCCGCAGCGCGCATGCTCTTCGTGAAAGACCGCCTGGCGCGACAGCGGCAGCGCCTGCCCGCCGTACTCTCTGGGCCAGCCCAGCCCGGACCAGCCGTGCGCGCACAGCGTGTCCTCCCAGGCGCGCCGGAAGTCCAGATCGCGCGGATCGGCCGCGCCCGGCCAGCCGCGGACGAAGTCCGCATAGGCCGATTGCAGCCACGCGCGCAGCTCGCGGCGGAAAGTCTCGTCGTCCGCCGCGGCGGTTTCCAACTGGGTCATGCCTTTACTCCAGGCGGATGTTCGAATCGCGCGCGACCTTGGCCCAGGTCGTCACGTCCTGGCGGATGAAGGCGGCGAAGGTCTTGGGATCGCTGCCGATGATGTCCAGCCCCAGCCCCACGAACTGCGTCTTGACCTCGGGCTGCTGCAGGATCTGGGCCAGGTTCTGGTAGAGCTTGTCGACCACCGGCTGCGGCGTGCCGGCCGGCGCCACCAGGCCCAGCCACGGCATGGCGGAGTAGCCGGGCAGGCCCGAGGCCGCCACGGTCGGCAGGTCCGGCACCGAAGCCGAGGGCTTGGTGGTGGTCACCGCCAGCGCGCGCAGCTTGCCGTCCTTGACGAAAGGCCCGGACGAGGCCCAGGCGTCGAACATGACCTGCAGGCGGCCGGCCACCAGGTCGTTCAGGGCCGGCGAGCTGCCCTTGTACGGGATGTGCGTCATCTGCACGCCGGCCATGCTGTTGAACAGTTCGGCCTCCAGGTGGGTGGAGCTGCCGGTTCCCACCGAGCCGTAGCTCACCTTGCCCGGGTTGGCCTTCAGGTAGGCGATGAGTTCGCCCACGTTCTTGGCCGGCACGGAGGGATGCACTTCCAGCACGTGCACCACCGAGGCCACCTGGGTGACGGGAGTGAAGTCCTTGATGGGATCGTAGTTGACCTTGGCGTAGATGCTGGGCGCGATGCCCAGCGAGGACGCCGCCATCAGCAGGGTGTAGCCGTCGGGCGCGGCGCGCGCCACGTAGTCGGACGCGATCATGGTGCCGCCGCCGGGCTTGTTCTCGACGATGACCGGCTGGCCCAGCCTGGCGCCGAGCTTCTCGGCCAGCACGCGGCTCATGATGTCGGCCGCGCCGCCCGGCGAGAACGGCACCACGATGCGCACGGGGCGATTGGGATAGTCGTCCCGGGCCAGCGCCGGACCGGCGGCGCCCAGGCAGGCCAGCGCCACGCCGGCCAGCAGTTTCTTCATCATGCTTTGCTTCATCATGTCTCCTCCTGGGATTACGGTGAGCGCCTGCGCGCTACGGGGTTACGGGCAGAATCAGGGCGTCCAGCACCGCGACGCCTTGTCCCGCCTCTTTGATCAGCAAGGGATTGACTTCGATTTCCGACACGGCCGCCGGCGCGGCCAGCAGGGCGTTGCCCACGGCCACGATGCTGCGGCAGGCGGCCGCCAGGTCGGCGCGCGGCTTGCCGCGGTAGCCGTCCAGCAGCGCGAACGCCTTCAGTTCGCGCAGCATCTGCAGGGCGATGTCCTCGTCCACCGGCAGCAGCCGATGGCTGGTGTCCTGGTACAGCTCGGTCAGCACGCCGCCCAGGCCCACCGTCAGCACCGGGCCGAACACCGGATCGCGGGTCGCGCCCACGATGATCTCGGCGACGCCGCGTTCCATCTTCTGCACCAGCACGCCGTCGATGCGCGCATCGGGCTGGGCCCGCGCCGCGGCCTGCGTGACCGCGTCGTAGGCGGCGCGCACGGCCGCGTCGTCGGCCAGGTTCAGGGCCACGCCGCCGATCTCGGTCTTGTGCGCGATGTCGGCGCTGAGGATCTTCAAGGCCACCGGATAACCGGCAGCGCGCGCGTCCGCCACGGCCTCGTCGGCACTGCGCGCGGCGCGCGCCCGGGCCTGCGGCAGGCCGAAGGCGGCCACATAGGCGCGGGCGTCGGCCTCGTTGCACGGCAGGGCCGGCACCGCGGCCGGCACGGCCGCCGGCGCGGCGGCGATGCGGCGGGCGCCGCGCGCCTCGCACCACAGCAGGTAGGGCGCCAGCGCCGAGACCGCCAGGCCCAGGTCTTCGAACACCGCCACCCCGGCCTCGCGCAGCGCGGCGCGGCTCTGGGCCAGGCCGGTGTCGATGGCCACGAACAGCCGCGGATGCTGGCGCGACACCTTGGCCAGGGCGTCGGCCATGCGGTCCAGCATGTAGCCGGGCGCATATACCACCACGGCGTCGATCGCGTCGCTGGTGGCCAGCGCCTGCAGCGCGGTGCGCACGAATTCGGGATCGTTGACCACGTTGCCGGTCACGTCCACCGGGTTGCCCACCATGCCGTAGTCCGGGATGCCGCCGCGCAGCACCGCCTGCAGATCGGCCGGCAGGTCGGGCAGTTCCAGCCCGGCGCCGATGAACTTGTCGGCCAGGATGGCGCCCAGCGCGCCCGACATGGTCAGCACCGCGACGCGCTTGCCCGCGCTGCGGTGGCGCAGCGTCGCCAGGCTGGCCAGGTGCGCCATCTGCGCGAAGTCGGTGGCCTCGATCACGTTGAGCTGGCGGAAGGCCGCGCCGTACACGCGCCGGTCGCCGGCCAGCGCCGAGGTGTGCGACTGCACCGCCTGCGCGCCCTTGTCCGTGGTGCCGGCCTTGAGCGCGATCAGCAGCTTGCCCTGGCGCTCCAGCTCGCGGCAGGCGCGCACGAAGCGTTCGCCGTCGCGCAGCTGTTCGATATAGCCCAGCACGATTTCGGTCTGCGGATCGGCGGCCAGGTATTCGAGGTACTGCGAGAAATCCAGGCAGGCCTCGTTGCCGGTGTTGATGAAATGCGAGAACGGCAGGTCCAGCCTGCGCGCGATGGCGTAGACCGCGGCGCACACGTTGCCGCTTTGCGTCAGCAGGCTGACGTTGCCCGGCCCGCTTTGCCGGGGCGACGTCTTGAAGACCGAAGCGAACGCGGTATAGGCCTGGGTGTTGAGATTGGCGAAGCCCATGCAGTTCGGCCCGGCCACGGCCATGCCGCTCTCGGCCACGAAGGCTTCCAGCTCCTGCTGCAGGCGCGCGCCCTCCCCGCCAGCCTCGGCGAAGCCCGCGGCGTAGACGATGGCGGCCCGCACGCCCTTGGCATGGCAGCGGCGCAGCATGGGCGTCACGTCGGCGGCCGCGATCGCCAGCACCGCCAGGTCCACGGCCTCGGGCACAGATTCGATATCGGGCCAGCAGCGCTGGCCGAACACTTCCTGGTACTTCGGGTTCACCGGATAGATGCCGCCCTCGTAGCCGAAGCGGGTCAGCAGGTCCAGCGGCATGCCGCCGATGCGCCCGGGATCGGCGCTAGCGCCGATCATCGCGATGGAGCGCGGATTGAGCAAGGGGTCCAGGCTGAGGGTCATGCCGTCTTGCCCTCCTTGTTGCGCTGGATGGCCTGGGCCAGTCCACGGTCGCGCACGGCGCGGAATTCTTCGCTCATGTGCGACAGCTGGTGCGTATCGAAGTGCGCCGACAGCGCCGTGCGCAAACCCTGGGCGTCGGCGGTGCGGTTGAGCGAACGCTTGATCAGGCGCAGGCCGAAAGGCGGCGCCTGGGCGATGCGCTGCGCCAGCGCCAGCGTCGCGGCCTCCAGCTCGGCCTCGGGCACCACGCGATTGACCATGCCGATCCGC
This sequence comes from Achromobacter sp. MUI-25009338, assembly GCF_057359325.1. NCBI lineage: Bacteria > Pseudomonadati > Pseudomonadota > Betaproteobacteria > Burkholderiales > Alcaligenaceae > Achromobacter > Achromobacter sp. MUI-25009338. The sequence continues at coordinate 2,002,890 of NZ_CM170627.1, read as the reverse complement.
AGCGCTTCCTGGGCGTCGACCTTCTCGCCCGTGTAGAGCATTTCCTTGGCCTTGCGCAGCCCCATCACCCAGGGATGGATCAGCACCTCGGTGGCCGCGGCCGCCAGCGTGTGGCCGACGGGGTCGGAAAAATAGGCGTTGTCGGCGCAGACCACCAGGTCGCACATATTGGCGATCATGAATCCGCCGGCCACGCAGGCGCCCTGCACCTGCGCCACGGTGGGCTTGGGAAAGTCCCAGATGCGCATGCAATAGCCGTAGTAGCGGCGCGATTCATATTCCCAGCGCTCTTCCACCGTGAAGTCGGCGCGCTTGGCCTGGGCTTCCTTGAGGTCGTGCCCGGCCGAGAAATGCGCGCCGCGGCCCGCCAGGACCACGACCCGCACCGAGTCGTCCTGCTCGGCCCGGGTCAGGGCGTCGTCGAGTTCGTCCAGCATCTGCTGGCTCTGGGCATTGCGCGCGGACTCGCGCGCCAGGCTGATGCGGCATACGGCGTCGTACCGATCGACGGCCAGGGTGGCGTATTCCATGGTCTCCTCGTCCTTGTCTTGCCGCGCCATCGAGGGCGGCGCGGTCCGTTGGATTGAATTAACGCACCCGGAATCCTAAAATACAAAATATTCATCAATTTTTTCCCACATTATGAACAAACAGGCGTCAACCGGCGGGACCCAAAGCATGCGGCGGGCGCTGGCCCTGCTGCGCGTGCTGGCCCAGCACCAGGAAGAAGGCATCGATCTGCAAGGCGTGATGGCCGCCACCGGGCTGGAGCGCTCGACCGCGCACCGCCTGCTGAGCAGCCTGCTTGAGGAACAATTCGCCGAGCGCGATCCCGGCACCCGGCGCTACCGCCTGGGCGTGGATTCCATGCAGCTCGGCTTCGCGGCGCTGCGGCGCGCGCCGCTGCTGGACGCGCTGCGGCCGTTCGCGCAAAGGCTGGCGCGGCTATCGGGCGATACGGTGTTCCTGGTGATACGCCAGGGCGATTACGCGCTGTGCCTGCTGCGCGAGGCCGGCTCGTTTCCGGTGAAGGTGTTCACCACCGACCAGGGGGAGCGGCGCCTGCTGGGCGTGGGCGCCGGCGGGCTGGCGCTGATGGCCGCCCTGCCGGACGAAGAAATCGCCGCGCTGTACGCGCGCCATGCCGCCGGCTACGCGCAAAGCGGCGTCACCGGCGCGGCGCTGATGCAGGCGGTCAGGCAGACCCGCAAGGCGGGCCATTCGGAGATCGTGGACACCATCACGCCGGGCGTCTCCGGCGTGGGCGTGGCGTTCCAGGTGTCGGAACTGACGTGGGTGGCTTTCAGCTTCGGCGCGATCAGCAGCCGGCTGGACGCGCCCCGGCGGGCGCAGATGGGCGCGCTGCTGCAGGCGGAATGCCAGGCGTGGGCGCGCGACTACGCGTCCCCCGCCTGAGACCTGGCTGCGGTCAGATGCGCTCGAAGATCGCGGCGATGCCCTGCCCGCCGCCGATGCACATCGTCACCAGCGCATAACGGCCGCCCACGCGCTGCAGTTCGTGCAGCGCCTTGACGGTGATGATGGCGCCGGTCGCGCCGATGGGGTGGCCCAGGCCGATGCCGCTGCCGTTGGGGTTCACCTTGGCCGGGTCCAGCTTCAGCTCGCGCGTCACCGCGCAGGCCTGGGCCGCGAAGGCTTCGTTGGCTTCGATCACGTCGAGCTGGTCCACGGTCAGGCCGGCGCGCTTGAGCGCGGCCTGGGTGGCCGGCACCGGGCCGATGCCCATGATTTCCGGGTCCACGCCGGCGTGGGCGTAGGCCACCAGGCGGGCCAGCGGCTTGATGCCGCGCTTGGCCGCGACCGAGGCGTTCATCAGCACCACGGCGCCCGCGCCGTCGTTCAGGCCCGAGGCGTTGCCCGCCGTGACGGTGCCGTTTTCTTTCTTGAACACCGGCTTGAGCGTGGCCAGGCTGTCGGCGGAGACGTCGCGGCGCACGTGCTCGTCGGTGTCGAACACGACTTCGCCCTTGCGCGACTTCAGCACCACCGGCACGATCTGGTCGCGGAAATAGCCGGCGTCGATCGCGGCCGCGGCGCGGCGGTGCGATTCGGCGGCCACCGCGTCCTGGTCCTGGCGGCTGATGTCGAAGCGCGCCGCCACGTTCTCGGCGGTCACGCCCATGTGCATGCGGCCGAAGGGATCGGACAGCGCGCCGGTCATCATGTCCAGCATGACGCTGTCGCCCATGCGCGCGCCCCAGCGCTGGGCCGGGGCGATGTAGGGCGCGCGGCTCATGCTTTCGGCGCCGGCGCCGATGGCGATGTCGGCGTCGCCCAGCATGATGGTCTGGGCCGCCGACACGATGGCCTGCAGGCCCGAGCCGCACAGGCGGTTGACGTTGAAGGCCGGGGTTTCCTTGGAGATGCCGGCGTTCATGGCGGCCACGCGCGACAGGTACATGTCGCGCGGCTCGGTGTTGATGACATGGCCGACCGCGACGTGGCCGACCTCGTCGCCCTTGACGCCGGCGCGTTCGAGCGCGGCCTTGATGACGGTGGCGCCCAGGTCGCACGGCGGCACGTCTTTCAGCGCGCCTCCGAAATCGCCGATGGCGGTGCGCATGGCGGACGCGACGATGACTTCATTCATGGTGTTTCCTCCTTGTGATGCTTCCCATCATACTGCCGCGCCCGGCCCCGCGTCTGCCGTTCAGGCCTTGCGCGCGGCGCGGCGCGCGACGAATTCCTGCACCGCCTGCGCGTGCGCCGGCGTCTTGTGGGCGAGCGCCTGATAGGCCGCCGACAGCTCCAGCAGCGTGTCCAGGCGCGCGTGCTGGCTTTCGCGCAGCAGGCGCTTGGTCAGGCGCACCGCGTCGGGCGAATTGGCCGCCATGCGCGCGGCCAGCGCATGCGCCGCGGGCAGCAGTTCGGCCGCCGGCACCACGCGCGAGACCAGGCCCCATTCGGCCGCGGTGCGCGCGTCGATGGCGTCGCCGGTGAAGGACATCTCGGCCGCGCGCGCCATGCCGATCAGGCGCGGCAGGAACCAGGCGCCGCCGTCTCCGGGCACGATGCCCAGCTTCACGAAGCTCTCGGCGAAGGCGGCTTCCTCGGCCGCGATGCGCACGTCGCACATGCAGGCCAGGTCGCAGCCCGCGCCGATGGCCGGGCCGTTGACCGCGGCGATGGTCGGGACTTCCAGCGCATGCAGCGCCAGCGGCAGGCGCTGGATGCCGTGGCGGTATTCCTGGCGCAGCGCCGCGCTGCCGACTTCCGGGCCGATCTGGCGCTGCATGTCATTGACGTTGCCGCCCGACGAAAACACGCTGCCGGCCGCGGTGATCACCAGCACCCGGACTTCGGGGTCGCGTTCGATCCGCGCGAACGCCGCCAGCAGTTCGTCCACCATCGTGCTGCCGGTCAGGGCGTTGCGGGTCTTGGGATCGTTCAAGGTCAAGGTGACCACGCCGTCGGCGCGCTGCTCGTACTGCACCAGATCCGTCATGGATCTCCTCCTGTTCGATGAAAAAAGCCAGCCGGGCGACGCGACGCGCGCGCCCCCTCCATCAGCGTAGGGATGCGGGAGGTTGCCGTCCAATATTAAATTTTTCCATCCCGATACGGGATCGGTATCGTCCATCCTTGCTCATTCGATTCGAAACCGATATCGGAAATCAAAAAAATAATATTGGACAGCTTTCACCATGCTCATCGATAGTGAAGCCCGGCGCCATGCTGCGGCGCCTGGCCTGCATCGGAGCGCCCCATGATAGATACGCTGGAACTTACCGCCATCCCGCCCGAAGACGAAGCCTTGCGCGCCGAGGTCCGGGACTTCCTGGCGCAGACGCTGGACGGACTCGAACCCGACGCGCGCGCCCGCTCGTGGATGGGCTACGACGCCGAATTCAGCCGGCGCCTGGCCGAACGCGGCTGGCTGGGGCTGACGCTGCCGCGCGAGCATGGCGGATCGGCGCGCGGCCATTTCGCGCGCTTCGTCCTGTCCGAAGAGCTGCTGGCCGCCGGCGCCCCGGTCTCGGCGCACTGGATCGCCGACCGCCAGAGCGCGCCCCTGATCCTCAAGTACGGCACGCCCGCGCAGCAGGCGTTCTACCTGCCCCGCATCTGCCGCGCCGAAGCGTTCTTCTGCATCGGCATGAGCGAGCCGGGATCGGGCTCGGACCTGGCCAGCATCCGCACGCGCGCCGAACCGGCCGCCGGCGGCTGGCGCCTGAACGGCAGCAAGATCTGGACCACCAACGCGCACCGCTCGCACTACATGATCGCGCTGGTGCGCACGTCCGGCACCGCCGAAGACCGCCACCAGGGGCTGTCGCAATTCATCGTGGACCTGTCGCTGCCCGGCGTCTCGGTGCGCCCCATCGAAGACCTGGCCGGCGATGCGCATTTCTCGGAAGTGTTCTTCGACAACGTGGCGCTGCCCGCGGACGCCCTGATCGGCGCGGAGGGCGCGGGCTGGGCCCAGGTGAACGCCGAACTGGCGTTCGAGCGCAGCGGACCCGAACGCCTGTATTCCAGCATCGCGCTGCTGCAGTGCTGGCTGACGCATTGCCGCGGCCAGGACCCGGACGCCGGCGACCGCGCGCTGCTGGGCGGCATCCTGTCGCAGATGGCGGTGCTGCGCGCCATGTCGCTGGCCATCGCCGGCAAGCTGGCGGCCGGGCTCAGCCCCGCCACCGAGGCCGCGCTGGTCAAGGACCTGGGCACCGAACTGGAACAGGCCATCCCGCGGCTGATCGGCGACGCGCTGGCGCGCCGGCCGGACCAGCCGCCTCCCCCGCCGCTGCTGCGCACGCTGGCGTACCTGGAACAGGTAGCGCCCACGTTCTCGCTGCGCGGCGGCACCCGCGAAATCCTGCGCGGCATCATCGCCCGCGGCCTTGGCCTTCGATAAGGACAGACTCATGGACAATATTTTTGGCGACGCGGCAGAACGCCTGTTCGCGCAGACCTGCACGCCCGACGTCATCCGCCGCGCCGAGCAGGGTCAGCGGCCCGCCGAGGCCTGGCAGGCCTGCGAAGACGCCGGCTTCGGCGACGCGCTGGTGCCCGAGGCGGACGGCGGCGCCGGACTGGAGCTGGCCGAGGCGCTGCCCGTGGTGCTGGCCGCCGGCCGCCACCTGTGCCCCTATCCCATCGCCCACACCGTGCTGGCGCGCCCCTGGCTGTGCCGCGCCGGGCGGCCGCAGCCCACCGGCTCGATCGCGCTGGCCCCGCACGGCGTGACGCTGCGCGACGGACGCCTGCACGGCGCCGGCGTGCCCTGGATGCGCAGCGCGGACTACGTGCTGGCCCAGGCCGACGGCCAGGCCTGGCTGCTGCCCGCGCAGGCCGCGCGCATCGAAGCCGGCGGCGTGCACGCCAGCCTGTCGGCGGATGCGTCCTGGGATCTGGCCGACGCCGAGCGCATCGAGGGCGGCGGCGCGCTGGACACGCTGGCCGCGGCCGCCTATGCCGGCCTGATGGCCGGCGCGATGGAACGGGTGCTGGCCATGACGCTGGACTACGCCAACCAGCGCGCGCAGTTCGGCAAGCCCATCGGCCGCTTCCAGGCCATACAGCAGCAGGTCAGCGTGATGGCCGAACAGGTATGGGCCGCGCGCATGGCCGCGCAGCTGGCGTTCCAGGGCGCCGAGGGACGGCCCGCGCCGCTGCTGGCCGCGACCGGCAAGGCGCGCGCCAGCCTGGCCGCGCCGCTGGTGGCCGATATCGCGCACGCCGTGCACGGCGCCATCGGCGTGACCGAGGAATACGACCTGCAGCTCTACACCCGGCGGCTGCGCGAATGGCGGCTGGCCGGCGGCTCGGAAAGCCACTGGCACGAACGCATCGGCGCGCAGGCGCTGGCCGATGGCGGCGATGCGCTGTCGTTCCTGCGCGGCGCGCTGTGCGCCAAGGAGGCCGCATGAGCGACGCGCCGCGCGACGACCTGCCGCTGGCCGGCATCCGCGTGCTCGACCTGAGCCGCGTGCTGGCCGGCCCCTGGTGCACGCAGACCCTGGCCGACCTGGGCGCCGAAGTCTGGAAGATCGAGGCCCCCGGACAGGGCGACGACACCCGCAGCTGGTCGCCCCCCGACGTGGGCGGCGAATCCACCTATTTCCTGTGCGCCAACCGCAGCAAGGAATCGGTGGCCGTCAACCTCAAGCATCCCGAGGGCCAGCGCATCGTGCGCGAGCTGGCGCGGCAGGCCGACGTACTGGTCGAGAACTACCGGCTGGGCGCGCTCGAGGCTTTCGGGCTGGGCTACGAAGACCTGGCCGCCATCAATCCCGGCCTGGTCTATTGCTCCATCAGCGGCTACGGCCGCAGCGGGCCGCGCGCGGCCGAGCCGGGCTACGACTTCGTGATCCAGGCCGAAAGCGGGCTGATGTCGATCACCGGCGAACCGGAAGGCGCGCCCATGAAGCTGGGCGTGGCCATCACCGACCTGGTCACCGGCATGAACGGCGTGCAGGCCATCCTGGCCGCGCTGCTGGCGCGCGCGCGCAGCGGCCGCGGCCAGCACATCGACCTGGCGCTGCTGGACGGCGCGGTCAGCGTGCTGGCCAACGTGGGCGCTGGCTACCTGGCGGCCGGCCACAAGCCGGGACGCCTGGGCAACGGCCATCCCACCGTGGTGCCCTACCAGATCTTCGCCACGCGCGACGGCTCTTTCGCCCTGGCTGTCGGCAACGACGGCCAGTTCGCGCGCCTGTGCGCCCTGCTCGGGCATCCGGAATGGAGCGCCGACCCGGACTACGCCACCAACCGCGCGCGCGTGCTCAACCGCGAGCGCCTCATTCCCATGCTGCAGGCCGAGTTCGCCGAGGCCGGCACGGAGCACTGGCTCGAACGGGTGCGCGCCGCCGGCATACCCGCCGGCGCGGTGCGGCGCGTGGACGAGGCCCTGGAGGCGCCCGAGATCGCGGCGCGCGGCATGATCGCCGACACGCCCGACGCCCGGCACGGCACGCTGCGCCTGCTGCGCTCGCCGCTGCACCTGCGCGGCACGCCGCCGCGCGAACCCGCCGCGCCGCCGCGCCTGGGCGAACACACCGACGCCGTGCTGGGCCGCGCGCTGGCCCTGGACGACGCGGCGCTGGCCGCGCTGCGCGCGGCCGGCGCGATCGCCTGATAGCGGCGGGATAGCACCGATGCCGGAAACGATATGCAGCCCGTATCATCTGTGGCACGCCCCAACCGGACCGCCACCATGGATTTCCGTCACCTGCAGCAGTTCCTCGTTCTGGCCGAAACGCTGAACTTCCACCGCGCGGCCGAAAAGCTGCACATGTCGCAGCCGCCGCTGTCGGTGTCCATCCGCAAGCTCGAAGAGACCGTGGGCGTGCCGCTGTTCATCCGCGGACGCCAGGGCGTCAAGCTGACCGAAGCCGGCCTGGCGGCGCTGGACGAGGCGCGACGCGCCCTGTTCCATGCCGAACAGTTCCGCCAGGCCGCGCGCGCCGGCGCGGCCGGCGAAGGCGGCACGGTGCGCATCGGCTTCGTGGGCTCGGCCACCCACGCGGTGCTGCCGCGCATCCTGCCGCCGTTTCGCCAGCGCTATCCGGGCGTCAACGTGGTGCTGCGCGAAGCCACGTCGATACGCATCATGCAGGAGCTGGAAGAAGACACGCTGGAGATCGGCATCGTGCGCGTGCCGGTCGCGATGGGCTCGAACGTGCGGCTCACGCCGCTGACCACCGAGAACTTCGCGCTGGCCGTGCCCAAGACGCATCCGCTGGCGCGGCGCGGCCGCATCCGGCTGGCGGACCTGGCCGACGAAGCCTTCATCATGTATACCGCCGACGAGGCGGCCGGCCTGCGCATGGCCGCCATCAACGCCTGCCAGCTGCGCGGTTTCACGCCGCGCATCACGCAGGAGGCGGTGCAGGTGCAGACCCTGCTCAGCCTGGTCGAAAGCGGCCTGGGCGTGGCCCTGGTGCCGGCCGGGGGCCGCCGCCATCCCGGCACCAACGTGGTCTACAAGACGCTGGCCGATTTTCCCGGCGACGCCACCATCGGCATTTCGCTGGCCTGGAACCCGGCCACCGAACGCAGCGCCGCCCGCAACCTGCGCGCCATGGCCAGCCAGGCCTTCCGTGACAAGGCGATGAAATAGTCAAGCCGAAAAAACCACAGGGAAGCGGGCGGCTTGCGGCAACACGGCCGACCGGCTTAGGATGGAGCATGGTTCGACTTCACCAGCGATTCGGGAGCACATCGTGAAGACAGTTGCTGAGCTTCTCAGGGAAAAGGCCAACCAATCCGTCGTGACGGTCTCGCCGGACGCATCGGTCTACGACGCAATCAAGACCATGGCCGAACGCAGCATAGGCGCCGTGGTGGTGGTCCAGGGCGACGCGGTCCTGGGCATGCTGACCGAGCGCGACTACGCCCGCAAGATCGTTCTGCAGGACCGCTCGTCGCGCACCACCAAGGTCCGCGACATCATGACCGACTCGGTGTATTACGTGGGCCGCGCCGACACCCGCGAACACTGCATGGCGATGATGACCGAAAGGCACTTCCGCCACCTGCCGGTGATCGAGGACGGCAAACTGATCGGGCTGCTGTCCATCGGCGACCTGGTCAAGGATGTGATGAGCGAACAGAAATTCATCATCCACGAACTCGAACGCTACATCACCGGCGAACGCGGCTAGCCCGCCAGCGTCCTGAAGGCCGGCACGATCAGCCCCAGGCCGGCCGCCAGCAGCAGCATGAACACCAGGCGCTTGACGGTCTGCATCGAGCCGGCCGTGGCGTAGCGGCGCGCCACCCAGGTCACGCCGATCACGATCGGCAGCGCCAGCACGCTCAGCCAGAACGAGGACGCCATGAATTCGCCCTGCCCCGTCACCAGGGTCAGGCGCGCCATGGCGTTGACCGAGAACAGGATCAGCAGGCTGTTGCGGATGGCGGCCAGCGGCAGCGGCTGGCGGTACAGGTGATAGACCATGGGCGGCCCGGCGCTGGAGAACAGCCCGCCCAGCACGCCCGACACGGCGCCGAAGAACAGGAACGACCCGCGCGAGGACACCTGCGCCAGCGGCTGTGCGCGCGCCACCAGCAGGACGGCGCAGGCCACGATGGTGCAGCCCAGCAGCAGCTGCAGCAGCACCGCCATGGAACCGCTGATCCACGCCAGCGCGGTCACGCCCACGCCCACGCCGACCAGGCTGCTAAACATGGCAGGCCGGATCAGCGACCAGTTCACCTGCGGCCTGGCCCGCGCCAGCGTGACGGCGGCGTTGACCAGCGACAGCACGCTGACCACGTTGGCCACCTCGGCCACGGAGGCCAGCTGGAACACGCCCGACAGGCCCAGCAGCACCAGGCCGAAGGCGAAGCCCGTCATCGTCTGCGCATAGGTGGCCAGCGCCACGCAAACCAGGAACAGCAAGTGTTGGGAAATACTCATTGCTAGGGGTAGAGCCTGACCTGCCTCGGCTCTGCCCGGCGCCGCGCGGGACGGCGGCATGGGAGCGGATCGACGGGGGGAACGGCGTACTAGGGGATGGGCGATTTTCAGGCGGCGATGATAGCATCGGCCCGCGCACCGTCGCTCATGTTTTGTCACAAATGGATGCGCTCATGCACGCGGCCCCGCCCGCGGTCCGCTATCCTTGCCGCCCTGCCTTCCGCTCGCGCCCCGCTATTCGCGCCCCCTACTCGCGCCCATGACGCCCCGACAGACCACGATCAATACGGTGACCCTGACCTGCTCCACCTGCGGCAGCGCGCAGTTCACCAAGCTGGACACCAACGAATACCGCTGCAGCCACTGCCATGCCGTGACGCTGGTGGAAGACAACGTCGCCCAGCGCCTGGAGAAGATCCTGCGCAACATGCAGCAGCCGGCCGCCAAGCCGCGCTCCGGCAGCGTGGCCGCGGCCGCCGTCGCCGTGGCGCTTGCCGTCGCGATTCCGGTGGCAGCGGTGCTGCTGACCGAAGGCGGCCGCAGCAGCCCCGTGCGCCAGCCGGCGCCTGCGCCCGCGATCGACGCTTCCCTGGTCAAGCTGACCGACGTGCGCGAAGTGCAGACCCGCGGCGGCCGCCAGCTCGTCATGATGGTGCGCAACGAGACCGGCAGGAAAATCGACATGCCGCGCGTCACGGCCTCGTTCTTCCAGGGCGAGCTGTCGCTGTCCTCGGCCTCGGGATCGGCGCCGGCGCGTTCGCTGGAGCCGGGCGAATACGCGCCGCTGACGATCCAGGCGCCGGACAAGGCCTACACCCGCTACGCCCTGGAAGTGGCCAGGCCCATGCCCGCGCGCGGCAAGAACAACGCCGTCACCGCCAGCCGGGTCCAGCTGGTGCGCAACGACGGCAGCTACCGCCTGGTGGGCCTGCTCAAGAACGAAGGCGCCGAGGCGGCCAACAGCAGCCAGGTCACAGTCATGCTGTACGCCGACGACGGAACCCTGATCGGCATCGGCAACGGCTACGGCTCGGCCAGCCCGCTGGCGCCGGGCGCGCTGACCGCCTTCGACGCGCGCTGCGAAATGCTGGCCGACAGGCCGGTGGCTTCTTACGACTACATGGTGCAAAGTGAACGCTAGCCATTCCCATTCCGGACGCCTGTCCCGGCCGGCCATGGCCGCGCTGGGGCTGATCCTGCTTGCCGCCGGCGGCTACGCGCTGTGGAAATACACTGCCATCCTGCCCTGGAGCGCGCGCGCCGACGCGCCCGCCTCCGCCGCGCCGCGCGAGGAAGCCCCGCGCGAGAGCGCCCCGACCACCCGCATCGTGCGGGTCAGCCCGGCCAACGTGCGCGTCATCGACCACGTGCGCCTGAGCACGGAGGAACTGCTGGACCCCGGCTTCGCGCTCTTCGACCCGGCCGCGCTCAAGCTGTCGGCGCCGCGCCGGCTGCTCGACGAAATCGAACGCCCGGTCCTCTACGCCGAACTGGTCAACACCAGCAAGGAATACGTGATGCTGGCGCCCAAGGCCGAGATCACGGTGTACGACGGCTCGCGCGCGCTGGACCTGCGGCAGTCGTGGAGCCTGCCCGCGCGGCTCTATCCCGGCGAACGCGTGCCGGTCGCGCTGACCGGCCGCGTCGAGCGCTACACCGAAGTCAAGACCGACTGGCTGCCGGCCAAGCGCGCCGCCCTGCCCGGCCCGCGGCCGCAGCTGGCCGTGACCGTGGAGAACACCGAGGCCGCGGTCGGCACCGGCACCCTGAACTTCACCTACCGCTATCGCTACAAGTACGTCACCGTCCACGGACGGGTGCGCAACGACAGCGCGGCCGAGGTCGAGAACGTCAAGCTGTGGGTCAGCCTGTACGACGCCCAGGGCCAGTTGACCGGCGCCACCTTCCAGACGCCGCGCGTGTCCCGGCTCAAGCCCGGCGAGAGCGCGCCGTTCCAGGCGCACGTGAAGCAGCATGGCGCCAATTTCGCCCGGGTGGAAATCGTCTACGACGCGGACGCGCGCTAGCGCCGCCTTGCGGCCCGCCCGGGGTCGCGCTTAAGCAACGTCTATCATGCCAAGTCTTATATAAGATATAAGACATTTGCCTGCGCCCCCCTCTTCCCTCTACAATTCGGGCCGACAACCCTTCTTCCAACCCGACTTTGAGCAGGCCTCACATGCTGGATAACTATCGCCAACACGTTGCCGAACGCGCGGCTCTGGGGATTCCCCCGCTGCCCCTTACGGCCAAACAAACCGCTGAACTGATCGAACTGCTGAAGAACCCGCCCGCCGGCGAAGAGCAGAACCTGGTCGAGCTGTTGACCCACCGCGTGCCGGCCGGCGTGGACGATGCCGCCAAGGTCAAGGCCTCCTACCTGGCCGCCGTGGCGCTGGGCAAGGAAAACTGTGCGCTGGTCAGCCGCGCCAAGGCGACGGAACTGCTGGGCACGATGCTGGGCGGCTACAACATCGGCCCCCTGATCGAGCTGCTGGACGACGCCGAAATCGGCACCATCGCCGCCGACGCGCTGAAGAAGACCCTGCTGATGTTCGACGCCTTCCACGACGTGAAGGAAAAGGCGGACAAGGGCAACGCCAACGCCAAGGCCGTGATGCAGAGCTGGGCCGACGCCGAATGGTTCACCAGCCGTCCGGAACTGCCGGAAAGCCTGACCATCACCGTCTTCAAGGTGCCGGGCGAAACCAACACCGACGACCTGTCGCCGGCTCCGGACGCCACCACCCGCCCCGACATCCCCATGCACGCCCTGGCGATACTCAAGAACAAGCGCGAAGGCGCCGCGTTCCAGCCGGAGGAAGACGGCAAGCGCGGCCCGGTGCAGTTCATCGAATCGCTCAAGGAAAAAGGCCATCTGGTGGCCTACGTCGGCGACGTGGTCGGCACGGGCTCCTCGCGCAAGTCGGCCACCAACTCGGTGCTGTGGTTCACCGGCGAAGACATCCCCTTCGTGCCGAACAAGCGCTTCGGCGGCGTGTGCCTGGGCGGCAAGATCGCCCCGATCTTCTACAACACCATGGAAGACGCGGGCGCCCTGCCGATCGAGCTGGACGTCTCCAAGATGGAAATGGGCGACGTGGTCGAACTGCGCCCCTATGAAGGCCGCGCCCTGAAGAACGGCGAAGTGATCGCCGAGTTCCAGGTGAAGTCCGACGTGCTGTTCGACGAAGTGCGCGCCGGCGGCCGCATTCCGCTGATCATCGGCCGCGGCCTGACGGCCAAGGCGCGCGAAGCGCTGGGCCTGGCGCCCTCGACGCTGTTCCGCCTGCCCAAGGACCCCGCCGACAGCGGCCGCGGCTACACCCTGGCCCAGAAGATGGTCGGCCGCGCCTGCGGCCTGGCCGAAGGCAAGGGCATCCGCCCGGGCACCTACTGCGAACCGAAGATGACCTCGGTCGGCAGCCAGGACACCACCGGCCCCATGACCCGCGACGAACTGAAGGACCTGGCCTGCCTGGGCTTCTCGTCCGACCTGGTGATGCAGTCGTTCTGCCACACCGCCGCCTATCCGAAGCCCGTGGACGTCAAGACCCACCACACGCTGCCGGAATTCATCAGCACCCGCGGCGGCGTCTCGCTGCGCCCGGGCGACGGCGTGATCCACTCGTGGCTCAACCGCATGCTGCTGCCCGACACCGTCGGCACCGGCGGCGACTCGCACACGCGCTTCCCCATCGGCATCTCGTTCCCGGCCGGCTCGGGCCTGGTGGCTTTCGCCGCCGCCACCGGCGTGATGCCGCTGGACATGCCTGAATCGGTGCTGGTGCGCTTCAAGGGCAAGATGCAGCCCGGCGTCACGCTGCGCGACCTGGTCAACGCCATCCCGCTGTACGCGATCAAGCAGGGCCTGCTGACCGTGGCCAAGCAAGGCAAGAAGAACATCTTCTCGGGCCGCATCCTCGAAATCGAAGGCCTGCCCGACCTGAAGGTGGAACAAGCCTTCGAACTGTCGGACGCCTCCGCCGAACGTTCGGCCGCCGGCTGCACGGTGCGCCTGAACAAGGAACCGATCATCGAGTACATCAACAGCAACATCGTGATGCTGAAGTGGATGATCGCCAACGGCTACGAAGACGAGCGCACGCTGGGCCGCCGCATCAAGGCCATGGAAGCCTGGCTGGCCGATCCCAAGCTGCTGGAGCCGGACGCCGACGCCGAATACGCCGCGGTCATCGAGATCGACCTGGCCGACGTGCACGAGCCCATTGTGGCCTGCCCGAACGACCCCGACGACGTCAAGACGCTGTCGGACGTGGCCGGCGCCAAGATCGACGAAGTGTTCATCGGCAGCTGCATGACCAACATCGGCCACTTCCGCGCGGCTTCCAAGCTGCTGGAAGGCAAGCGCGATATCCCGGTCAAGCTGTGGGTCGCTCCGCCCACCAAGATGGACGCCACCCAGCTGACCGAGGAAGGCCACTACGGCGTGTTCGGCACGGCCGGCGCCCGCACCGAAATGCCGGGCTGCTCGCTGTGCATGGGCAACCAGGCGCAGGTCCGCGAAGGCGCGACGGTCATGTCGACCAGCACCCGCAACTTCCCGAACCGCCTGGGCAAGAACACCAACGTGTACCTGGGTTCGGCCGAACTGGCCGCGATCTGCTCGAAGCTGGGCCGCATCCCGACCAAGGACGAGTACATGGCCGACATGGGCGTCATCAACAAGAGCGGCGACCAGATCTACCAGTACCTGAACTTCGACAAGATCGCCGACTACAAGGACGTGGCCGACGTCATCGAGGTCTAAGCACCCGCCAGGCCCGCGCCTGCAAGACGGCCCCGGAGCGATCCGGGGCCGTTTTTCATTTGCGGCCGCCCTGCGCGGCGTCCGGTTGCCTCGCATACACGACCAGGCGAAGATGCCGGTCCTCGTCGATGGTCAGCGAAGTGTGCTCGTAGGGCTCGGCCCGGCCGTCCATCGCCAGGGTGCGCACGCCGCTGCATGGCGCATGCACGTCATGCTTGCGCCACCATGCCTTGAACTCCGGCGACACCTGCTGCAGCTCGTCGACCAGCTCGTGGATGTCGGCTTCCTGCGTGGCGCGCGCGAAATCGCGGCGAAAGCTCGACAACATCAACGGCGCCTGTGCTTCCCAGTCGTGCACGCGCTCGCGCAGCAAGGCATCGGTGAACAGCATCCACAGCAGGTTGCGCCGCCCGGGCGGATGCGAACCGAAGGCGAACATGGCATCGGCCAACGCGTTGTAGCCCAGCACGTCCCAGCGCAGATTGAGCACGAAGGCCGCATGCGGCAGATCGTGCATCAGGCGCGCCACCAGCGGCGGCAGTTCGCACCAGGTCTTGCCGGGTTCGGCGGGCGGCCGTTCGTGGGCCAGCAGGAACAAATGGCGGCGTTCGGCGGCGTCCAGTTTCAGCGCGCGCGCCAGGTTCTCCAGGAACGCGGCGGACACGCCGATGTCGCGCCCCTGCTCCAGCCAGGTGTACCAGGTCAGTCCGACTCCCGCGAGCGCGGCGACCTCTTCGCGGCGCAGGCCCGGCGTGCGCCGCCGGCCGCCGCTGGGCAGGCCCGCATCCGCCGGCGACAGGCGCTCGCGGCGCGCGCGCAAGAAGGCGGCAAGGTCGGCGCGGGTGCGTTCCAGGGTGCGCATGGCTTATCTCATTGCTTTAAGTAATAGCATAAACGGTTAAATTGTAATTGCTTAACCAGGCCAGCAGAATAATTGCCTCTCTATTCTGGATAAGCAAGATGAACCCGCATTCCTGTATTTCCGCGCCGCCCACGGGCGCGCTCGCCGCCCCGCCCTGGCTTGGCCTGTCCGTGCTGCTGCTGGGGGGCTTCGTCACCATCTTCGACCTGTTCGTGGTCAACGTCGCCATCCCCGCCATGCAGGCCGGACTGGGCGCCAGCTTCGCGCAGATAGGCTTCATTGTGGCCGGCTACGAGCTGGCGTTCGGCGTGCTGTTGATCACGGGCGGGCGGCTCGGCGATCTGTATGGGCGGCGCCGCCTGTTCGCCGTCGGCATGGCCGGATTCACGCTGGCCTCGGCGCTGTGCGGGCTGGCCCCCGACGCCGGCTTCCTGATCGGCGCCCGGGTGTTGCAGGGCCTGGCGGCCGCCTTGCTGTTCCCGCAGGTGTATGCGTCCATCCGCGTCAATTTCGAGGGCGAGCACGGCCGCCGCGCCTTCGGCCTGCTGGGCATGACGCTCGGCCTGGCGGCCATCGCCGGACAAGTGCTGGGCGGCTGGCTGGTGCACGCGGATCTGTTCGGGCTGGGCTGGCGCAGCATCTTTCTCATCAACGTGCCGATCGGCCTGGGCGCCATCGCGGCCGCGCGGCGCATTCCGGAATCGCGCGCGCCGCAGCGTCCGGCGCTGGACTGGAGCGGCGTGCTGCTGGTCAGCCTGGGACTGGCGCTGCTGCTGGTGCCGCTGATCGAAGGCCCCGGACAGGGCTGGCCCGCCTGGAGCCTGTGGGCGCTGGCCGCGTCGGCCGCGCTGCTGGCGGCGTTCTATCGCCACCAGGAACGGCGGCGCATCGCGGGCGGCCTGCCGCTGGTGGACATGCGCCTGTTGGGCGAACGGCGCTTCGCACTGGGCGCGCTGCTGGTGCTGCTGATCTATTCCACTTCCAGTTCGTTCTTCCTGTGCTTCGCGCTGCTGACGCAGACCGGACTGGGACTGGACCCCTTCGTGGCGGGCAGCATATTCGCCCCATGCAGCGTGGGCTTCGTCGCCGCCTCGCTGGCCGCGCCCCGGCTGGTGTCGCGCTGGGGCATCCGGGCCATCGCCGCGGGCGCGCTGGCCTATGCCGCGTCGCTGGCGCTGCTGATCGCGCAGGTGTGGGCCGCGGGCGCCGGCCTGGAGCCGCTGCGGCTGATTCCGGCGCTGATCGCGGTGGGCGCCGGCCAGGGCATCATCATGACGCCGCTGCTGAATCTGGTGCTGGGGTTCGTCAGGCAATCGCAGGCGGGCATGGCGGCGGGCGTGGTCTCCACCGTGCAGCAGGTCGGCGCGGCGCTGGGCGTGGCGGCGGTCGGCATTCTGTTCGGCGCGACGCTGGCCGACGGCGTTGCGGCGGCCCGGGCGGACCTGTACGTCTCGGCCTTCGTGGCGGGCATGCTGTACAACCTGGGCGCCGCCTTGCTGGTTTGCGTGCTGTTGCGGATGCTGGCGAGCATCCAGCGGGAGGCGGGCCGATAGCGGCGCACTGCGATACGTTTCAATACAATCGCAACACCCGTCTACATAGCCCCGGAGGAAATCCCGCCAATGACCCGGCTCCTGCTGCCGCCGCTGCTGCTGGCGCTCGCCGGCTGCGCCACCGCGCCGCCGTCCAACCCGGAGAACATCTGCGCCATCTTCCGCGAAAAGCCGGACTGGCACGACGCCGCGCTGCGGGTGCAGAAGAAATGGGGCGCGCCGGTGGCGGTGCCGATGGCGATGATGTACCAGGAATCCTCGTTCAAGCAGGACGCGCTGCCGCCGCGCTACTACTTCCTGGGCTTCATCCCGTGGGGCCGGGTCAGCTCGGCCTACGGCTACGCCCAGGCCAAGGACGAAACCTGGGCCGACTACAAAAAGGACGCAGGCGGCTGGGGCGCCAGCCGCGACGACTTCGCCGACGCGCTGGACTTCATGGGCTGGTACATGAACAAGACCCAGCGCATCAACGGCGTCTCCAAATGGGACGCCTACGGCCAGTACCTGAACTATCACGAAGGCTGGACCGGCTACCGCAACCGCAGCTACGAGCGCAAGGCCTGGCTCAAGACCGTGTCGGGCAAGGTCCAGGCGCGCGCCGAGAAATTCAGCGCGCAGTACAAGAGTTGCGAAGCCAGCCTGACGCGCGGCGGGTGGTTCTGGTAAAGGCTGCCGAAGCGTGGCTGGTGCGGATGGTGCGGATGTCGTGGGTGGCGCGGATGGTGCGGATGTCGTGGGTGGCGTAGGATGGGTGCAGCGCGGCAAGCCCTTTGCAAGAATACTGGCGCTGACCGCGCGTAACCCATCGGCCGGCGGGAGCCGGCGTTTGCCTCTTGCCACGAAAGGCGGCGGCTAGCGCCGCCTGATGGGTTACGCGCGCTCGATATTCGTGTTTTTGCGCAAGAACTCTCGCGCTGCACCCATCCTACGCCACCCACGCCACCCACACCGGCCACGCCATCCACCCCCCCTAGAAATCCATGCTCGCGCTCAGCGAGAAGGTGCGCGGCCCGCCCAGCGCCAGATAGCCGTTGCCGGGATACCCGCCCACCGAGGACCAGTAGTTGCGGTTGGCGATGTTGTCCACGCGCGCGCGCAGGGTCAGCACGTGGCCGTCCACGTCCATCATGTAGCGCAGGCCGGCGTCGAAACGGGTCCAGCCCGGGACCTTGAGCGTGTTGGCGTCGTCGGCGTAGGACGAGCCGGTATAGACCACGCGGCCGTCCACCGCCAGGCCGGGCACGCCCGGGATGTCCCATTCCACGCCCAGGTTGGCCTGAAAGCGCGGCACGCCGATCACGCGGTTGCCGTCGATGGAGGGCGTGCCGGTGGCGCGCTGCTCGGCGTCCAGCCAGGTCAGCCCGCCCAGCAGGCGCACGCTGTTGACGGGCTCGCCGTAGAAGGTCAGCTCGGCGCCCTGGTGGCGGTCCTTGCCGGAGATCGTGAGCGCGTTGCTGGCGTCGTACATGGCGCGCGGCCGGTCGGTGGAGAACAGCGCCAGGCCCGCGCCCAGCCCGTCGCCCTCGTACTTCACGCCGATTTCCTTCTGCTTGGAAACGAAGGGCGGCAGGCTCTGGCCGACGTTGGGCACCGGCTTGCCGCCGGCCATGGCCGGGGCGGTCGGGCCTGCCGTCAGGGCCTCGATGTAGTTGGCGTACAGCGAAACGTCGGGCGCGACCTTGACCACCAGGCCGGCGGCCGGCGAATTGTGGCTGGCGTCATAGGCGCTGCTTTCGTTGCCGGTGTTGTACGCGTACGCGCGCTGCGACAGGCGCTGGTGGCGGATGCCCGCCGTCAGCCGCACCCGGTCGTCGAGGAACGACAGCGTGTCGCCGATGGCGTAGCTGCTCAGGCGGATGCGGTTCTGCAGCGCCGGATCGTCCAGGTCGTTGCCGCGCAGCGCGCCGGCGCTGAACGCCGGCTTGTCGTACGAAACCGGGTCGTAGATGTTGGTGGGGAACTTGTTGCCGAAGTCCATCACGTAGGCGTTCCTGGTCTTCAGGTCGAAGAACGAGGCCGACACCACGAATTCGTGGCCCACCGGGCCGGTGCGGGCCTTGCCGCGCAGGCCGAACTCGCCGGTGTTGACGCTGTCCTCGCGCGTGTTGTCGAACCGGTAGAAGGTGCCGTCGCCCGTGCTGCCGTTGGTCAGCGTGACATTGCCCAGCGAGTTGGCTTCGTCGCTGCGGCGCATGCCGAAGGCCGCGTAGGCCGTCAGCCGGTCGCTGAAATCGTGTTCGGCGCGCACGGTGCCGAAGAGATCGCGTTCGTTGGAATAGGTCCAGGGCTGCGCGTAGTTGGAACTGGCGTCGGGCGCGTCGGGCACCGTGGTGACCCCGGCGCCCAGCGTGACGTTGGGACGCGCGCGCTTGAGCTTGTTTTCCTGCCAGCCGATGTCGGCCGACAGGCGCGTATCGGCCGAGCGCCAGTCCAGGCCCAGCGACACCAGGCTGGTGCGCGAATGTTCGTCATCGATGCCGGTGTCGCCGCTATGCTGCGCGGCGTTCAGGCGGATGCCGGTGCTGTCGCCCGGCCCGAAGCGGCGTGCGACGTCGGTGGACAGCTGGATGCGGCCGCCGCTGGACACGCCGGTGGTGACGCGCGTCAGCGGTTCGTTGGGCGCGCGCTTGGGCACCAGGTTGATCACGCCGCCGATGCCGCCGCCGCCGGGCGCCGCGCCGGTCAGGAAGGTCGAAGCGCCCCGCAGCACCTCCACGCGCTCGAACAGTTCGGTGGCGATGTACTGGCGCGGCAGCAGGCTGTAGAGACCGTTGTAGGCCACGTCGTCCGAACCCAGGATGAAGCCGCGGATGAAGTACGACTCCTGGAAATTGCCGAAGCCCCGCGCCACGCGCACGCCGGCGTCGTTCTGCAGCACGTCGCCCACGCTGCGCGCCTGCCGGTCCTGGATCAGCTCGTTGGTGTAGCTGGTGATGCTGAACGGCGTGTCCATGATGTCCTGCGTGCCCAGCACGCCGATGCGCCCGCCGCGGGCCACCTGCCCGCCCGCGAACGGCGCGGCCAGGCCGCCGGCCGAGGCGTCGGCGCTGGCTTCGACGGTAATGGCGTCCATGGAAACCACCGGCTCCTGGCCGGTGGCGGAAGAGGCTGCGTTCTGGGCGTAGACGGAAGCGCAGCACGGCAGCGCGGCTGCCATGCAGGCTAGGGCTTTGATCTTCATATCGGGATGTCCGCGTGGGCGGGTCTTGAGTGGAAAACTGCAGAATCCCGATCGGCCGGGCTTCAATTCATCCCGGCCATGATACACAAAACGGAATCGTTCTCATTAGTTTTACTAATTACTGAACATGTGAATGTTGTGGTGGGGCAACGTCGATTCCCGTTGTTCGATGGGTCATCAGCTACGCGGGTCGTAATCCTCGGGGGCCATCGGCTCCAGCGGAAAATGCGGGCCCGTGCGCTTGCGGAATTCGAACAGAGACCAGTCCGAACTGGTCACGCCGGGGCTGTCGCACTCCACCAGCGCCGATGAGATCGGCACGAATACGGGCCGGCAGTACATGCGCGACTTGACCAGGATGTAGCGCGCCTCGGTGGGCTCCACGCCCAGGCTGCGGAATACGCCCAGGTCCCAGGGCTCGTGGGTGCGTTCGGTGATGACCAGGCGCGCCGCGCCGATGTCGAGCACGGCGCTGCGGCCCATGCAGGCCATCTGCCCGGTGTAGGTGGGCCCCGTGATGAGATATTCGCCGTTGCTGAGCGCCTCCACCCGGCCGCGCAGCGTGACCGGGCGGGCCGGACGACCGATGCTGTCGATGGCGCGCTTGTTGCCCACCGGCAGTTCCACCTGCGCCCCCACGCCGGCGCGCGTGAGCGCAGCGACCGCTTCCGGATCGCAATACAGCCCCGCCACGATGCCGTCCAGTCCCGCGTCCAGCGCCGCCGTCAGCACGTCCATGGTGTCGCAGGTGCCGCCGCTCATGCAGTTGTCGCCGTGGTCCAGCAGCAGCACGGGCCGGCTTGCGCCTTCGGCCAGCTGGCGCGCGCGCGCCAGCGATTGCGCCAGCGGCTCGCTGCGGTACAGAAAGCCCTCGCGGTCGGCCCAGATGGACGCGGCCATGTCGCCGGCGATGCGCTCGGCCTCCTCCTGGCTGCCGTCGGCCACCGCCACCACGCTGAGGCAGGGATGGGGGATGTCGGCCAGCCCGAAGCCGGCCAGCACCGAGACGCCGAGCGCGCCGGCGGCTTCGGCGCGCCGCGCGGCCTCGACGGCTGCGCGCATCGCGCCCTCGCCGGTGTTGCTGCGCAGCGTGTGCGATACCAGCGGCAGCCGGCGCCAGGCCATGAACGGCCTGGAGCGGCCGTCGATGGCGTCGAACAGCAGGCGGCCGGCGTGCTCGCCGGTTTCGTACATGTCGATGTGCGGATAGGTCTTGAAGCTGACGATGACATCGGCGTTGGCGACCATCTTCGGCGTCACGTTGCCGTGCAGGTCCAGCGCGACCGCGATGGGCGCGTCCGGCGCCGCGCGGCGCACGCGTTCGAGCAGGTCGCCTTCGCCGTCGTCGGTGTTTTCCACCGCCATCGCGCCATGCAGGTCCAGCAGGATGGCGTCGCAGCCCGGCGCGGCCGCGACGATGCGCGCGCACAGGGTTTCGTAGGCGTCGGCGGCCACCCGGCCGCTGGGATAGGCGGTGGCCGACACCGGCGTCACCAGCTGCGCGCCGCGCGCCTCGGCCAGGTCGATGAACGCCGCCATCGCGGTGCGCTTGCCATGGTTCTCGGCATAGGCCTCGGCGTCGAAGGTCGGCCCCGCCACGCCGAAGGCCGACAGCGGCGTGGGCACCGGCGAGAAGGTGTTGGTCTCGTGGTTCATGCGGGCGATCAGGACTTTCATGCCGGCGCTCCCTGGGCGGATTCGATGCGGCCGCAGCAGCGCAGCATGGCGTGCAGCAGCACGTTGCAGCCGGCCTCGAGGTGTCCGGGCTGCGCATCCTCGATCTCGTTGTGGCTGATGCCGTCCTTGCACGGCACGAAGATCATGGCGGTGGGCGCGACCCGCGCCATGTAGACCGCGTCGTGGCCGGCGCCGCTGATCACGTCCAGCGAATCCAGCCCCAGCGTGCGCGCGCCGTCGCGCACGGCCTGCACCAGCCGCGGCTCGAAGGGCTGCGGCGGGAAGTACACCACTTCCTTGCGTTCGACCTCGAAGCGGCCCGGCTGGGCCAGTTCGTCGCAGGCCCGCGCCAGGGCCGCGGCCATGCTGTCGAGCGCGGCGTCGTCGGCCGCGCGCAGGTCCACGGTCAGCGAGACCCGCCCCGGAATCACGTTGCGCGAATTCGGATAGCCGTCGATGCAGCCCACCGTGGCGCGGCCGTGCGGGGCGTGGTCCAGCGCGATCCGGTTGACCGCCAGCACCAGCTGCGAGGCCGCCACCAGGGCGTCGCGGCGCAACTCCATCGGCGTCGGGCCGGCATGCGCCTCCTGGCCGGTGATGGTGATGTCGTACCAGCGCTGGCCCAGCGCGCCCTGCACCGCGCCGATGGTGATGCCGTGCGCCTCCAGGATCGGCCCCTGCTCGATGTGCGCCTCGAAATAGGCGCCCACGGCCCGCGGGCGCGCCGGCTCCGGTCCGGCATAGCCGATGGCGCGCAGCGCGTCGCCGACGCTGACGCCGTCGCGGTCGCGCGCGGCCAGCGCGTGTTCCAGCGTGAAGGCGCCGGCATAGACGCCCGAGCCCATCATCACCGGCACGAAGCGCGAACCTTCCTCGTTGGTCCACACCACCACTTCCAGCGGCGCCTCGGTGACGAGGCCGCGCTGGTGCAGAGTGCGCAGCACCTCGATGCCGGCGAGCACGCCATAGTTGCCGTCGAACTTGCCGCCGGTGGGCTGGGTGTCGATGTGGCTGCCGGTCATCACCGCCGGCAGGTCGTCGCGCAGGCCGGCGCGGCGCATGAAGATATTGCCGATGGCGTCGACCCGCACGGTGCAGCCCAGCTCGCGCGCCCAGCGGCAGACCAGGTCGCGCCCCTGGCGGTCCAGGTCGGTCAGCGCCAGCCGGCACACGCCGCCCTTTTCGGTGGCGCCGATGCGCGCCAGTTCCATCAGCGACGCCCACAGGCGCGCCCCGTCGATGCGGATGCCGCTCACGGCCTCCAGTGCGTTCATTTCCATGATGATTTCCTCGTAGATCTCAGACCCCCACCCCCAGGTAGCGGTCTTTGACGTTCTCGTCCGCCATGAATTCCGCATTGCTGCCCTGGTAGACGATGGTTCCCTGTTCGATGACGAAATGCCGGTCGGCCAGCTGGGTACAGACCTCCAGGTTCTGTTCGACCAGCAGGATGGTGACGCCGGCGCGCTTGATGGACTGGATCTGCGCCACGATTTCCTCGACGATCACCGGCGCCAGGCCTTCGACCGGCTCGTCCAGCATCAGCACGCGCGGATGGTTCATGAGCGCGCGCCCGATGGCCAGCATCTGCTGCTCGCCGCCGGACAACTGGCCGCCGCCGTTCTTGCGCCGCTCCTTCAGCCGCGGAAAGATGCGGTAGACATCTTCCAGCTGCCACGGCGAATCGCGGCGCATGCCCAGCTTTAGGTTTTCCTCCACCGTCAGCAGCTTGAAGATGCCGCGGTGTTCGGGCACCAGGCACACGCCCATGGCGGCGATGCGGTGGGCCGGCAGCCCGGCGATGTCGCGCCCGCCGAAGCGCACCGCGCCGGCCTTGGGCGCGATCACGCCGGCGATGGTCTTGAGCGTGGTGGACTTGCCCGCGCCGTTGCGCCCCAGCAGCGTGACCACCGTGCCCTGCTCCAGCTGCAGCGACACCCCTTGCAGGATGTGGCTCTTGCCGTAGTAGCTGTGTATGGCGTCGACGTCCAGGATCATGCCCGGCCTCCCGTGATCATGTTGCCCAGGTACGCGGCGCGCACCCGTTCGTCGCTGCGGATGGCGCCGGGCGGGCCTTCGACCAGCACCCTGCCCTGCTGCATCACCGTGACGGTGTCGGAGATGTCCATGACGATGTTCATGTTGTGCTCGATCAGCACCACCGTATGGTCGTCGCGCAGGCTGCGGATCAGGCGCTTCATCTCTTCCAGGTCGTCCACCCCCATGCCGGAGGTGGGCTCGTCCAGGAAGATGGCGCGCGGCCGCGCGGCCAGCGCCATGCCCACTTCCAGGCGCCGCTGCTGGCCGTGCGACAGCGCGCCGGCGGCCACCTGCGCCAGGCGCGGCAGGCCCAGGCGTTCGAGCGCGGCGTCGACCACCTCGCGCTGCGCCCGCGCCCCGGTCGGCGGATGCCAGCAATCGAACGCGCCGGCGCGGTGCGCGCCCTGCGCCGCCAGCCGCAGGTTCTCGCGCACCGACAGATTGGCGAACAGGCTGGTGACCTGGAACGAACGGGCGATGCCGCGCTGCACGCGCTGGTGGTCGGCCTCCTGCGTGACGTCCTGGCCGTCGAACACGATGCAGCCCTCGCTGGCGCGCAGCGTGCCGGTCAGGATATGGAACAGCGTGGTCTTGCCGGCGCCGTTGGGGCCGATGACCGAATGCACCGTGCGCGGCCGCACCTCCAGGTCGACCCCATGCAGGGCCACAAACTTGCCGAAACGCTTGACGATGCCGCGCGCCTGCAGCAGCGGCGTGGAAGCAGCCTGGTTCATGCGCGGTTCTCCTCGACGGCGGACTGCCCGCCGGGACGGCGCCGCAGCGCCAGCCAGATGCGTTCGCCCAGGCCCCACAGCCCTTTCTGCATGAACAGGCTGACGGCGATCAGCAGAAAGCCCAGCAGCATCAGCCAGCGCGGCCAGAGCGTGGAGAGCCAGTCGGCGGACAGCACATAGAACGCCGCGCCCAGCACCGAGGCGAACAGATTGCCGGTGCCGCCGATGACGGTCATCACCAGGATCATTTCGCTGCTGTGGTATTCGATGCTGGAGAGCGGCGCGATGCCGGTCATCATGGCCAGGAAGGCGCCGGCCAGCGCCGTCACCGCCCCGGAAATGGCGAAGGCCGCCAGCTTGAACAGGCGCACGTCGTAGCCCACCGCCATGGCGCGCGCCTCGTTGTCGCGGATCGCCAGCAGCGTGCGGCCGAACACCGAATTGGTCACCCGCAGCAACAGCCAGAACACCGCCAGGAAGCACGCGGCCACGAAGGCGTAGAAGCGCCAGGGCGTGTCCAGCGGCAGGATCTCCAGCCCCGCCACCGACAGCGGCGGACGCGGCACGTCCAGCAGGCCGTTGTCGCCGCCGGTCAGATCCGGCAGGCTGTAGGCCAGGAAATAGAACATCTGGGCGAAGGCCAGGGTCAGCATCACGAAATACGCGCCGCGCTGGCGGATCGCGAACCAGCCCACCAGCGTGGCCGCCAGCGCCCCCACCGCCATGGCCGACAGCAGCGCCAGCGGCATCGGCATGCCGGTGCGCGTGAGCAGCAG
Organism: Achromobacter sp. MUI-25009338; assembly: GCF_057359325.1. Classification (NCBI taxonomy): domain Bacteria; kingdom Pseudomonadati; phylum Pseudomonadota; class Betaproteobacteria; order Burkholderiales; family Alcaligenaceae; genus Achromobacter; species Achromobacter sp. MUI-25009338. The sequence continues at coordinate 1,977,911 of NZ_CM170627.1, read as the reverse complement.
CCCCGCCGCGTAGCTGCCCAGGCCGAAGAAAATGCCCTGCCCGAACGACAGCAGCCCGGTAAAGCCCAGCAGCAGGTTGCAGCCCAGCACGGCCAGGGCGTAGATCAGCACTTCCGCGGCCAGCGAACCCGACTGCATGACGAGCGGCAGCAGCAGCGCCACGGCCAGCGCCAGCAGCAATTGCGCGTGCGATTTCAAGCGCGTCATCATCCTCTCCCCATCAGGCCGTGAGGCCGCAGCAGCAGAACCGCGGCCATCGCCACATAAATCATCAGCCGCGCGCCTTCCGGCCACAGCGTGCTCATCACGCTCTGCACCACGCCGATCAGAAGGCCGCCGACCAGCGCGCCGAAGAAACTGCCCATGCCGCCGACCACCACGATGACGAAGGCGATGCCCAGGGCCTCCACGCCCATGAAGGGCTCCACCCCGCGGATCGGCGCGGCCAGCACGCCGGCCAGCGCCGCGGTGGCCGCGCCCAGCGCGAACACCAGGCTGAACATGCGGAACACGTTGATGCCCAGCATCGACACCATCTCGGTGGACTCGCTGCCGGCGCGCACCGCGCTGCCCAGCCGCGTGCCTTCCAGCACGTACCAGAGCAGCAGCGAGAACACGGCGGTGAAGCCGATCACGAACAGGCGGTACTTGGGATAGATGAAGCTGCCCCACATCACCACGCCCTGCAGCGAGGCCGGCACGGCCACGTTGTCGCCGATCGGCCCCCACACCACGATGACCAGTTCCTGCAGCACCAGGGCCAGGCCCACGGTGATGAGGATGTGGAACTCGTGCGCCTGCGCGTAGACGTGGCGCAGCACGATTTTTTCGGCGGCCCAGGCGCATGCGCCCACCAGCAGCGGCACCACCGCCAGGGCCAGCCAGAAGTCCAGCCCCCATTCGATGGCCTGGAAGCAGAAGTAGGCGCCCAGCAGATAGAACGCCCCGTGGGCGAAGTTCACGAAGCGCAACAGACCGAAGACGATGGACAGGCCGACTGCCAGCAGGAAGTACAGCATGCCCACTCCGATCCCGTTGATGACCTGGAGCAGATAGACGTTCATGGAAAAGCCCGGAAGAAGTGGCGCCGGGCCGCGGGACGGCGCCCGCGGCCTCCCTGGGTCGGGCTGCTAGAGCTTGCAGCCGGTTTCCGCGGGCGGCAGGAACGAGCGGCCGCTATGCACGATCTCGGCGTAGTCGTCCTTGTCCTTCATGTCCTTCTTGGCGCGTCCCTTGAGCAGGTAGTAGTTCTTCATGACCTGGTGGTCGGCCTTGCGGATCTCCTCCGGCCCGGTCAGCCCTTCGTAGGCCATGCCTTCCATCATGGCGACCACCTTGGCCGGGTCGGCGCTGCCGGCCTTGACGATGGCGTCGAGCATGATGCGGGTGCAGATGTAGGAGCCCGCCAGGCTGTAGTTGGGATTGGCGCGGGTCTTTTCCCGGGAGAGCTTGACCAGCTCCTTGTTCAGCGGGCTGTCGATGCCGTGCCAGTACTGCGCGCCGAAATACACGCCTTCGCACAGGTCGGCGCCCAGGCTTTCGAACTGCTCCAGGCCGGACGCCCAGGCCACCAGGATGGTGCAGTTCTGTTTCATGCCGAAGCTGACCGCCTGGCGCAGCGTGTCGGACGACTGCGAGCCGAAGTTCAGGATCAGCAGCACGTCGGGCTTGGCGGCCAGTGCGTTGGTGAGGTAGCCGCTGAATTCCTTTTCGGTCAGCGAGTGATAGCTGTTGCCGACGTGCTCGATGCCTTTTTCCTTGAAGATGGCCTTGGCCGCGTTGAGCAGGCCGTCGCCGAACACGTATTGCGGCGTGATGGTGTACCAGCGCTTGGCCTTGGGCAGTTTTTCCAGCAGCGGGCGCACGGTCTGCTCGATGGCGCCGAAGGTCGGCACCGACCAGCGGAAGGTCGCCCGGTTGCAGTCCTTGCCGGTGATCTCGTCGGCGCCGGCGGTGGTGATGAACACGCCGCCGGCGCGCTCGATCTCCTTGCCCATGGCCAGCGCTTCGGACGACAGGATGCCGCCGGCGAAGAACTTGACGCCTTTCTGCTGCGAGACTTCCTGGACCTTGCGCACCGCCGTGGCCGGCTTGCCCTCGGTGTCCAGCACGGTATAGGCCAGCGGCCGGTCCAGCGCGCGGCCGTACTGCTCCAGCGCCAGCTTCATGCCCAGGTCGGCGTATTTGCCGTTGGCGGCGAACGGGCCCGACATGGGCACGGGACAGCCGAACTGGATGGCCTCGGCCGTCTTGGCCTGGGCCAGCGCGGAGCGGGCGGTCCACAGCGATCCGGGCAGGGCGCCGAGCGCGGCGATTTTCAACAGGTTGCGGCGATTCAAGATGATTCTCCCCTGGACGCCGCGGACTGCCGCCGCGGCATGTTGACGATGTCGGGAGCGCCCCATGCGCGTCCCCCTTCCGACTCTGTCTGCTCCAAGCTGCGGGCCGGCCGGCCCATACCGCGATCCTATTTATCATGATAAATAGGATAATTATCATGATCAGATTGCGGGTCCGGCCCTGTCAATACCGGCCGCATCAGGTATAACCCTGGGCCGCGGCCCGTCCCGCAGCAACGGAGAAACGCGATGGCGTTCGACAGTCAGGACCTACCGGCAGGCGGCATCGCGAGTCCGCCCAAGCGCAGCGATCTGGTCGCCGAAGAGATCAAGCGGCTGATCACCGCCAAGAACCTGCTGCCCGGCGACAAGCTGCCGCGCGAAAGCGAGCTGCAGAGCATGTTCTCGGTCAGCAAGAGCACCATGCGCGAGGCGCTCAAGTCGCTGGAGGTGCAGGGGCTGGTTAAAGTCAGCACCGGCCCGGGCGGCGGCGCCACCGTGGTCGAGGTGCCGCTGGACCGCACCTTCCAGCTGATGCAGAACTACCTGTTCTTCAAGGAAGTCAGGATCGAGGACATCTACCAGGTGCGCCGGCTGCTGGAGCCGGAGCTGGCGGCCAGCGCCGTGCCCTTCCTGACCGAGGCGCACTTCGCCGCGCTGCAGGAGAACATCGCGTGCTGCGATCCCAGCGCCGGCCACGTGCACGATCCGCTGGCCCAGCGCCAGGAAGAAATGAACTTCCATGACATCCTGGCGTCGGTCTGCCCCAATCCGTTCCTGCGCTTCAGCTGCGAAATGACCAACGAGATGATCCGGCAGCTGACGGTGTTCGACAACGACATGCCGCTGGCCGAACAGCAGCGCTTCGGCAGCGCCAACACGGGCTTTCACCGCCAGATCCTGGCCGCGGCGCGCGAGCGCGACGTCGAGAAAGTGCGCGCGCTGATGAGCGAACACATGCAGGACGCGATGCGCTCGGTCAAGCGCATGCACGGCAAGCTCGAAGGCCGCCTGATCCTGGATTCCGAAATGTCGCGGCGCAACGCCGCGCGCAACGTCCGCCGCGTGCGCCGCCGGAAAACGTCCTGACTCTTGCGGCCGGGACGTCCGCCCGGGCGTTGCCGGCGCGCATACGTCTGTAGGATTTTTCTGGATATATTCCGGGCATCTTGCAGGGTTGGCGCGCATCCGCCACAGTATGGGATCGCGACCGCTGCACGGAACTTTGACGTGCCGTTTAAGTCTTATATAAGATACAAGACATACCACTGCGCGCGGCCTTGTCTCACATACAATGACAAACGCGCAAAAACGCCAGAAAATGCCGGCTTTAGGCGGGCAAAACCACGGAGTCCATCATGCCGCACAACACCCTAGACACTCTCAAGAATTTCAAGATCGGCAGCAAGGCCTGTCAGTACTACTCGCTGCCGGCGCTGGGCAAGGCCCTGGGCATCGACGTGCAGCGGCTCCCGGTCTCGATCCGCATCGTCCTGGAGTCCGTGCTGCGCAACTGCGATGGCAAGAAAGTCACCGAAGAACACGTCCGCCAGCTCGCCAACTGGCAGGCCAACGCCAAGCGCGAAGACGAGATCCCCTTCGTCGTGGCCCGCGTGGTGCTGCAGGACTTCACCGGCGTGCCGCTGCTGGCCGACATCGCCGCCATGCGCTCCGTGGCCGACAAGATGGGCAAGAGCCCCAAGAGCATCGAGCCGCTGGTGCCGGTGGACCTGGTGGTGGACCACTCGGTCATGATCGACTACTTCGGCACCAAGGACGCGCTGGACCTGAACATGAAGCTGGAGTTCAAGCGCAACCAGGAGCGCTACCAGTTCATGAAATGGGGCATGCAGGCGTTCGACACCTTCGGCGTCGTGCCGCCGGGCTTCGGCATCGTCCACCAGGTCAACCTTGAATACCTGGCCCGCGGCGTGCACCACGACAAGAAGAACAACGTCTACTACCCCGACTCCCTGGTGGGCACCGACAGCCACACCACCATGATCAACGGCATCGGCGTGGTCGGCTGGGGCGTGGGCGGCATCGAGGCCGAAGCCGGCATGCTGGGCCAGCCCGTCTACTTCCTGACCCCCGACGTGGTCGGCGTGGAACTCAAGGGCCAGCTGCGCGGCGGCGTCACCGCCACCGACCTGGTGCTGACCATCACCGAAATGCTGCGCCGCGAAAAAGTGGTGGGCAAGTTCGTCGAATTCTGCGGCGAAGGCACGGCCAGCCTGTCCGTGGCCGAGCGCGCCACCATCGGCAACATGGCGCCCGAATACGGCGCGACCATGGGCTTCTTCCCGGTCGACGAGCGCACCATCGACTACTTCCGCGGCACCGGCCGCACCGAAGAGGAAATCGCCGCCTTCGAAGCCTATTTCAAGGCCCAGAAGATGTTCGGCATCCCCAAGGCCAAGGACATCAACTTCACCAAGCTGCTGACGCTGGACCTGTCCACCGTCGCGCCGTCGCTGGCCGGTCCCAAGCGTCCGCAGGACCGCATCGAGATCGGCAACGTCAAGAACACCTTCATCGACCTGTACTCCAAGCCGATCGCCGAGAACGGCTTCAACCAGCCGGCCGAGAAGCTGGAACAGACCTTCACCACCAGCGCCGGCACCAAGATCAAGAACGGCGACATCCTGATCGCGGCCATCACGTCCTGCACCAACACGTCCAACCCCAGCGTGCTGCTGGCCGCCGGCCTGCTGGCCAAGAAGGCCGTCGAAGCCGGCCTCTCGGTGCCCAAGCACATCAAGACCTCGCTGGCCCCCGGATCGCGCGTGGTCACCGAGTACCTGACCAAGACGGGCCTGCTGCCCTACCTGGAAAAGCTCGGCTTCGACGTGGCCGCCTACGGCTGCACCACCTGCATCGGCAACGCCGGCGACCTCAGCCCCGACCTGAACGAAGCCATCATCGGCAACGACCTGATCTGCTCGGCCGTGCTCTCGGGCAACCGCAACTTCGAGGCCCGCATCCACCCGAACATCAAGGCCAACTTCCTGGCCTCGCCGCCGCTGGTGGTGGCCTACGCGCTGGCCGGCACCGTCACGCGCGACCTGATGACCGAACCGGTCGGCCGCGGCAAGAACGGCGACGTCTGGCTGGGCGACATCTGGCCGACCACCGAGGAAATCAACTCGCTGCTGAAGTACGCGCTGGACCCCAAGGCCTTCGAGGCCAACTACGGCCAGGTCAAGAGCAACCCCGGCAAGCTCTGGGAGAACATCAAGGGCGTCAAGGGCGACACCTACAACTGGCCCGACTCGACCTACATCGCCGAGCCGCCGTTCTTCGATGGCTTCGGCATGACGCCGGGCGCGATCCCGACCGTCAAGGGCGCCCGCGCGCTGGGCGTGTTCGGCGACTCGGTCACCACCGACCACATCTCGCCGGCCGGCTCCATCAAGGAAACCTCGCCCGCGGGCAAGTGGCTGAAGGAGAACGGCGTCATGAAGGCCGACTTCAACAGCTACGGCTCGCGCCGCGGCAACCACGAGATCATGATGCGCGGCACCTTCGCCAACGTGCGCATCAAGAACCTCATGATCCCGGCCCTGCCCGACGGCAGCCGTTTCGAAGGCGGCGAAACCCTGTTCCAGCCCACCGGCGAACAGATGTCCATCTATGACGCGGCCATGAAGTACGTGGCGGCCGGCACGCCCACCGTGGTGTTCGGCGGCGAAGAGTACGGCACCGGCTCCTCGCGCGACTGGGCCGCCAAGGGCACCCAGCTGCTGGGCGTCAAGGCCGTCATCACCCGCAGCTTCGAGCGCATCCACCGCAGCAACCTGGTCGGCATGGGCGTGCTGCCCCTGCAGTTCAAGGGTTCCGACAGCGTGCAGTCGCTGGGCATCACCGGCGAGGAAACCTACGACATCTCGGGCCTGGCAAACGGCATCAAGCCGATGCAGGACGTCACGCTGACCATCACCCGCAAGGACGGCTCCAAGCAGGACGTCACGGTGCTGCTGCGCATCGACACCCCGATCGAAGTCGACTACTACCAGCACGGCGGCATCCTGCCCTTCGTGCTGCGCCAGCTGCTGGCGGCCTGATCGGCGGCAGGCTGCACAAAAAACCCCGGGACCGCGAGGTTCCGGGGTTTTTTCACGTTTCGAGGGGCCGGCAAAGCCGGCAACCCCATCAATCGTCGAACGCATACGCGTCCATCGCCAACGCCCCGTACGAGATTTCATCGGTCAAACGGGTGGCCGACGCGCCGCCCGCGCCCAGGGCCACATAGAACGGCATCAGGTGGTCGTCATGCGGATGCGCCTGGGCCGCGCCCGGGGCCTGGGCTTGCCAGTCCAGCAGCGCGGGCAGGTCGCGCGCGGCCAGCCGGCCGGCGTACCAGTCCTGGAAGGCCGGCACGTACGGCAGCGCCGGCGCGTTCTGCGGCATGCGGACGTGGCGCAGGTTGTGGGTCAGCGAACCCGATCCGACGATCAGGATGTCCTCGTCGCGCAGCGGCGCCAGCGCGCGGCCCAGCGCCAGCTGGCCGGCCGCGTCGCGCCCCATGTCCAGCGACAGCTGCACCACCGGCACGTCGGCCTCGGGGTACAGGTAGCGCAGCGGCACCCAGGCGCCGTGGTCCAGCGGGCGGCGCGGATCGTCGGCCGCTTCGATGCCGGATTCCGCCAGCAGGGCCTGCACGCGCGCGGCCAGCGCCGGCGAGCCGGGCGCGCCGTATTGCAGCGTATAGAGTTCCGGCGGGAACCCGCCGAAATCGTGCCAGGCCACCTGGCGGTCGCGGGTCGACAGCGCCAGCCCCTCGCCCATCCAGTGCGGCGACACCACCAGCACGCCCTTGGGCTTGCGGCCTTGCGCGGCGCTCCAGCCCGCCAGCGCGGGGCCGGTCAGGCCGGGTTCGACGGCCAGCATGGGCGAGCCGTGGGAAACGAAAAGCGTGGGCCAGCGCATGGCGGGGCCTCCTGATAATGCGTCGATGACAGCATTCTCCGCTGTTTCCGATCAGCAATAAACTACCCACAAAGGGATGGTATGTTGCTCATTCGGCATCAATAGGCGTGCATGCCCGGCCCGGAGCCCGGCTTGGGGTCGACCGCAAGCGGGGCGTTCCACGGGCGTTAAACTATCGCGTTGCACACTTTCTGGATGTACTCCGAAGTTATGGCCCGATCCCGCAGCCAATCCACTCCCCGCATGTCGCGCGACGCCACCCGGCTGGTCACGCTGGCCCAGGCGCTGAACCGCTCGGGCAGCCGCCTGGAAGACGTGTTCTGGGAGACCCAGCTTGGCGAAGCGATCCCGAAGCTGCTCAAGGGAGGGCAGGACGCTCCCCTGGAGGCGGCCCTGGACCACCTCGCGCAGAGCGACGTGGGCGCTTATGAAATCCTGATCGAACAGGCTGAAACCCTGTCCGAATCCATGAAGATCGAGAAGAACGGCGTGCGCTACGACGTTCTGCTGATCGTGGCGCCCATCGTCGCCTGGACGCGCTACGCCATTCCCACCGGCTCGATTCCCGCCGGCGCCCAGCAGGCCCTGCTCGCGCAGCTGCACGGGCACGTGCTGTCCAGCAAGGCGCGCAGCGCGCTGATGCCCGTGCTGGTCAGCGTCGACCAGATGCCGCGCACCTTCTCGGAAACCTGGCAGTGGCTGCAGCGCCTGGGCTCGCAGGCGCTGGGCGCCGAGACCACCAAGCCCTCGCTCAACACCGAGGTCGAGACCGCCAACATGCTGGCTGACACCCGCTACATCGTGGCGGCCGTGGCCGTGCCGGAGAACGAGCCCATCTTCCGCTGGCAGGAACAGATGGGCGAAGCCGACGCCAGCCGCGACGCCAGCCAGCAACAGTGGGCCGCCCAGGCCCAGCCCACGCTGGCCGCCCTGCTGCCCGGCTGCGGCTTCGAAATGCTGCTGCCCGACGCCTATTACGTGAGCAACCGCGAAGCGGACCGGCGCGTGCGCCCGCTGTCGCTGCGCGCGGCGGTCAGCTGGCTCGAAGGCGCGGTCAGCCTCGAGGCCTCGCAGCTGCGCGCGGTGGTGGCCGGCTGCGGCGAAAACCGCATCGACGAATACCGCGTCGGCTTCACGGCCCGCAACAGCAACGACGTCTATTACGGCTGCGTGTGGCCGCTGTACGGCCGCGAGGAAGACCTGCCGGTCGACGAAGGCCAGCCCGACGTGATCGACGAGATCGCGGCGTTGCTCAAGGAGTACGGCGTGACCGACGTGCGCCGCATCCCCGGCGTGCTGCCGCCCGAGTACTGCGAAGACTGCGGCGCGCCCTACTTCCCCAACCCGCTGGGCGAACTGGTGCACGCCGAACTGCCCGAGGACGCGGAAGCCTCCCCGGCCAAGTTCCACTAGGCCGCGCGCTGCCATGCAGGCGGACATCTTCTGCCGGGTCGTCGACAACTACGGCGACATCGGCGTGTGCTGGCGCCTGGCCCGCCGCCTGGCGCACGGCCGCGGCTGGGACGTGCGCCTGTGGGTCGACGACCTGGCCAGCTTCGCCCGCATCCAGCCCGGCATCGCGCCCGGCCTGGCGCAGCAGCGGCTGGCCGGCATCGATATCCAGCACTGGAGCGACGCGCCGGCCCCCGCCCTGGCCTCGCGCGACGTGGTGATCGAGGCGTTCGCCTGCGATCCGCCCGCGGCGTTCCTGGAAAGCATGCGGCGCCGGCCTCCCGTCTGGATCAACCTGGAATACCTGAGTGCCGAGTCCTGGGTCGAAAGCTGCCACGGCCTGCCCTCGCAACGGCCGGACGGGCTGGTCAAGCATTTCTTCTTTCCCGGTTTCACCGAAGCCACCGGCGGCCTGCTGCGCGAGCCCGGCCTGTCGGCCGAACGCGACGCGCTGCAGGCCTCGACGGACGCGCAAACCGCCTTCCTGCGCTCGCTGGGCGTGGGCGAGGAGCTGCTGTTGCGCCGCCGCGACGGCGCCCGCACCGTGTCCCTGTTTTGTTATCCCAGTGCGCCGGCAGCCGAACTGGTCGGCGCGCTGGCGGCCGATCCGCGCCCCAGCGTGCTGCTGGCCCCCGAAGGCGTCGCGCCCGGGCTGGAAGCCGCCTGCGCGGCGCCCGGCGCGCCGCTGCTGGCCCGTCTGCCCTTCGTGGCGCAGCCCGACTTCGACCGCCTGCTGTGGTGCTGCGACCTGAACTTCGTGCGCGGCGAGGACTCTTTCGTGCGCGCCGCCTGGGCCGCGCGCCCGCTGGTCTGGCAGATCTACCCCCAGGACGGCAACATCCACCTGGAAAAGCTGGAGGCCTGGCTGGCGCGCTATCCGGCCCCGGAAACCGCCCAGGCCCTCATCCGCGCCTGGAACCAGCCCGAGCCCGGCCGGACGGCGGCCGCGCTCGCCGCCGCCCTGGCGCCGGATGCCTGGAACGGCTGGGCCGAGGCGGCCCGGGCCTGGGACGCCAGCCAGGCCGCGCGGCCCGACCTGGGCGAAAATCTGGCCGATTTCTGCGCAGAGTTGGCGAAGAAACGTTAGAATAGAGAGTTTTCCGAGAGCCCTGTAGTATTTTGTCGGGCCTCAACTATGACGCCTCCCGGGGTGTGCACTAAGCCCAGGCGCCGGCCTTACGGCCAGCTTCCCGGGGGCTTTCTGCTAGCACGGCGAGTGCACCTATCACCCCGGAGTTTTATCGATGAAAACCGCTCAGGAACTGCGAGTCGGCAACGTGGCCATGGTTGGCAAGGACCCCCTGGTGGTCCAGAAGGCCGAATACAACAAGTCCGGCCGTAACGCCGCCGTGGTCAAGCTGAAGTTCAAGAACCTGCTGACCGGCGCCGCCAGCGAATCGGTCTACAAGGCCGACGAAAAGTTCGAAGTCGTCCAGCTCGACCGCAAGGAGTGCACCTACTCCTACTTCGGCGACCCGATGTACGTCTTCATGGACGAAGAGTACAACCAGTACGAAATCGAAGCCGACAGCATGGGCGACGCCCTGAACTACCTGGAAGAAGCGATGCCCGTGGAAGTGGTCTTCTACGACGGCCGCGCCATCTCGGTGGAACTGCCCACGACCATCGTGCGCGAAATCACCTACACCGAACCCGCCGTGCGCGGCGATACCTCGGGCAAGGTGACCAAGCCGGCCAAGATCAACACCGGCTTCGAACTGAACGTGCCGCTGTTCTGCGCCATCGGCGACAAGATCGAAATCGACACCCGCACCAACGAATACCGCAGCCGCGTCAACAACTGATCGGCCACGGACGAAAAAAATGCCAGACCTTCGGGTCTGGCATTTTTTTTGGCTCTTTACCTCTCTACTATTGCAGGCGTTCGTCGTCCAGGAAGTCGGGTACCGCCATCACCTCGATGCCGTCGTCGGCCAGTTCGGCGCGCTCCTGCGGCGTGGCGGTGCCGCGGATGGGCCTGTCGTCGGCGTCGCCGGCATGGATGCGGCGGGCCTCTTCGGCAAAGCGCGGGCCGACGTTTTCGGTGTTGCGCAGCACGGCGCGGACCTGGCGCATGACCACGGCCTGCAGCGCCGCCATTTTTTCGGCTTCGCTGGCGTTGGCCGGCAAGGCGGGCCGGGAAGCCGGCTCGTGCAGATTGGCCACGTTCAGCCGCGGCGCCGACAGGCGCTTGGTGATGCTGGCCGACGCACAGACGGGGCACGTGACCAGGCCGCGCGCCTGCTGCGCGTCATAGTCTTCGTGCGAACCGAACCAGCCTTCGAAGAGGTGGCCGTGTTCGCACTCGAGGTCGAATACTTTGAGAGCCATGGCATTCATATGGGGTGCAATGGCCAGAATACAAGAAAACGCCGCCCGGCCCGCGCCCGCCTCGGGCTACTTCCCGCGCTTCTGAGCCGGCGCGCCCGCCACCTGGGCCTGCTGGGCCTGCAGCGCGTCGATCTGGCGCTGCAGGTCGCGCAGCTGCTGGCGCACGTCCTTTTCCTGTTCGGCCAGCGCCGTCGCTTCCTGGCGCGACTGTTCCTGGCGCGCGGCGACCTGCTGCTCCTGCTGCAGGCGCAGCGCGCGGTCGGCCTGCAGGGTGCTCAGTTCGGCGCTGCGCGTGGCCAGCAGTTTTTCGGCGTGGGCGGTTTCGGCCTGCAGCTTGATGCGCTTGATGTCCACCTCGGCCAGGTCCGCCGATTGGGCGGCGAAGGCGCGATAGGTCGATTCGGCCTGCTTGTCCGATTGGGTCTTCAGCACGCGCCAGAAATCCTTCTGCTGGAACAGCGCGACGTAATAGGTCAGGTCATCGGGCTTGAACAGCAGGCTCGCGCCATAGGTGCCGTTATAGGCCGTGCGCAGTTCGGAAACCTGGCGGTTCTGTATCAGCGACTGCAGTTCGGAAACGGTGGACGAGGGCCGCGCGGCCAGCGCCGGCGCGCTCGCCGGCGGCGTCACGGGCGTGGACGCCGCCTGCGTATCCTCCACCTGTTTAACCGTGGGACGCGGCTCCTCGGGCTGCGCGACGGCGCAGGCCGCCAGGCCGGACAGGGCCGTTCCCAACAGCGCCATGCGTGCGGCGCCACGGATAAAGTGGACTTTCATGCCTACCCCAAAAAAAAGTTTGCGGAACTATAGCAATTTATTTCACCGTGGACGCCCGGATTTACACCTCGGCGGCCTCTCCCTGCCCTGCGCCCAGGTGCAGCTTGCGCATTTTTTCCCATAGCACCTTGCGGCTGATTCCCAGCGCGTTGGCGGTATCCTGGCGGCGCCAGCCGTTGCCGTCCAGCGCCGCCAGGATGCGGGCGCGTTCGGCGCGCTCGGCGTCGGTGAACACCGGCGGCTCGCACTGCGCGCCGGCGGCCGCCAGCGGCTCGGCGAGCTGGCCGAAGATGCGTTCGATGCGCGGCGGGTCCCAGGCACCGAGCTGGCGCCGCATGATGGCCACGCGCTCGGCCACGTTGGACAGTTCGCGCACGTTGCCGGCGAAGCGCGTCTGCGCGACGCGCTCCAGCAGCCACGCCGGCGGCTCGTCCGGCGCGCCCAGCCGCTCCAGCAGGGCGCGGAAGATCGCCGCCTTCTCGGCGCCGCCGCGCTCGTCCAGGTTGGGGATGCGCAGTTCGATCACCGCCAGCCGGTAATAGAGGTCGGCGCGGAACTCCTCCTGCCCCACCAGGGCGCGCAGGTCCTTGTTGGTGGCGGCGACCAGGCGGAAGTCCACCGGCACTTCCACCGTCGAGCCCAGGCGCGTCACACTGTTCTGCTCCAGCACGCGCAGCAGCTTGACCTGCTGGTAGCGCGGCAGGTCGCCGATCTCGTCCAGGAACAGCGTGCCGCCGTGGGCCTGTTCGAAATAGCCCTTGTGCGCGCCGATCGCGCCGGTGAACGCGCCCTTGGCATGGCCGAAGAAATGCGCCTCGAACAGGCCTTCGGGAATGGCGCCGCAGTTCACCGCCACGAAGGGGCCGTCCGACCACGGCGCGCGCTCGTGCAGCAGGCGCGCCACGCGCTCCTTGCCCACGCCGGTTTCGCCGTGGATCAGCACGTTGCTGCGGCAGTCGGCGTACAGCTCGGCTTCGGCCAGCAGTTCGCGCATCGGCGCAGACACCGCGATCAGCGGCTGTTCGCGCCGGGGCGCGGCGCGCTTGACCTGGTCCAGCACGCCCAGCAGTTCGAACAGCAGCTTGCGCAGATCGGAGGCGGTGAACGATGGCGGCAGCGTGTACGAGTATTCGGGCGGGTAGTAGCGCGGATCGCGCCCGCGCGCCTCGGACGCCACCCAGATGATGGGCAGGCCCTGCGCGGCCAGCCAGTCGTAGCCGCTGAAGCGCGTATCGCCCATCACCGACACCGACACCAGGGCCACCGCCGGCCGTCCGGCATCGCGCGGCGGCGGAAAGGCCGTGCCGGCGTCGGCCCGCAGCAGCGCCACGTCCATGCCGGCCAGGCAACGCTCGGCGCGGCTGGCGATGTCGGAGGTGCCCTCCCAGACATAGAGATCGAATTCGTCGCGCATGAATTTCTGGCTCATGGCGCGAACCTCGCGGGCAGACAGGCAGCGGAAATCACGATATTCACCATCAGTACACCAGGCGGGGCTTGCCGCAATCGACGGAAATCAGGGAGACGTCGGTCTGGCCCAGGCTCAGGCCCAGCAGATTGAGCAGCTGCTGCAGCAGCACCGACAGCGTGTCCAGCAAAGGCGTCAGCAGCGCGACGACCACCGACAGCACGCCGCCGACCTGCCCGCCGTCGCTCAGGGCGAGCGCGCCGACCGCGTCAACCCGACATTGCCTGATCCGGTCGGGCGTCCAGGTCAATACACAGCCCAAGTCGCTCAGCGGCGCCGCCAGCAGCGTGTTCAGGATGCCGCCGACCAGCTGCAGCGTGCCGCCCAGCACGCCGGTCAGGCCGCCGGTGCTCAGGCGAGTGCCGAGCCGCTCCATCGCGTCCTTGGACCACTGCATGTCGTTGACGACCTTGGACACGGTCTTGCCGGCATGCGAGGCGTCGCCGCCCACCAGCCTGGCGGCAAGGTCCGCGCGCTCCTTGTCCGTCAGCGGCGTGCCGGTACTGAACAGATCGCCCAGGATGCCGCCGATCAGCGCGTCCGACAGGTTGGACGCCAGCTGCGCCAGGTCGACCTGGGAGGCGTTGATCGTGGTGCTGGAGTTCGGCGACGGCGGCTCGGTCAGCAGCACCGATACCGGCGTGGACGACGGAAACACCGACAGCGGCGGGTCGGCGATCTTGGCGGTCAGCGGCAGGATGCCCAGCACGTTCAGCACCTCGTGGCGTCCGATGGCGGCCGAGGCCGAGGACTCGCAGCTATTGGTCAGCGACACGAAATGATTCGGGTCCCGGTCGGTACTGGACTGCATGGCGGGGAAGCTGCCCAGGCACAGGTTCACCAGCGACGAAGACACGTCGATGACGGCCTGCGATTCGGTCAGCGGCGCCTCGCACAGCTTGCTGACGGTGCCCGTCGATTGCGCCACGTCGATGATGATGGGCAGGTCCACGCGGGTGCCCAGCGTGTCCGACAGCAGCGGGCCGACCAGCGGGATGGTGGCGGTATTGACCCGCAGGTACACGCGGATGCCGGCGCTGGTGGCGCGCGCGCCCACGCCGCCGATGCCGATGGAAGGCGGCTCGACCACGCGCACCTGCGCGTCCACGCCCAGCAGCGGCACGCTCAGCCCGAGGTTGATAAGGTTCTCGCCGTTGGCGATCACCAGCGCGGTCTCCAGGATGTTGCGCGCGTTGATGTCGGCCTGCAGCGCGGAATGCGCGCCGCCGCCCTGCACCGACAGGTCGAGCAGGCCGCCGTCGCCGAACAGCTTGACCGGCAGGTCCAGCGGCATCACGTCCAGCGCCACGCCGATAGCCTTGGCCAGCAGCCCCACGTCGGCGCTGGCCGTGCCCATCTTGTCGATGACGCTCAGGGTCGCGTTGAGCAGCTGGCCCAGCGTCAGGTTCTCCACGGCCGCCAGCTGTTCGGGCGTGCCCACGCCGGTTGCGACCGACAGCGGCAGGCCCAGGGCCTTGAGCAGGCCGGCCGGCGTGATCTGGACGTTGGCCAGCCCGGCCGCGTCCAGCACGTCGAGCTGGGCCGGCGAGGCGCCGACGGTGGCCAGCAGCCGCGACAGCAGGCCGCCGCGCTCCAGGCGCAGCAGGCGCGAGCCGACCGAGAAGACGGCGACCGGCCTGGAATTGGCCGCCACCGCCGAGACCGAGGCCGGCAGGCCGCCATCGCCGCCGCTGAAGCTGGGGATGATGCGGCTCAGCCGCTTGCTGACCGTCACGCGCACGGCGTTGAACGCCTCGTCGCCGGCCGGATCGAACAGGTGCATGCCGGCGGCGTCGGCGCGGTCCGGGTCCCAGACCTTGCATTCGACGGTGATGTCGGCGTCCGTGAAGCGGTCGATCAGCGTGGGGATGTTGCGCCGCGCCGAGGCCCGGCCGGCCGCGATCGCCGGCGCGCAATCGGCTGGCGCGCCCAGCCCCAGCGCCTGCACCGCCGACAGCGCGGCAAGGTCCGCGCCCTTCTGCATCTCGCGCTTCATGTAGAAGCCGTAGGCCAGCTGCGCCGCGCCCAGCAGCACCACCCCCACCAGGATCGCGAAGACCACGGCCACGGTGATGCTGCCGCGCTGGCGCGGCAACGGGACGGGACGCGAAGAATGAACGCGCATGTTCGGTTCCGGCTCGGGTCCGGGCATCAGTTTGTGTTCTTGGTTTCGACGCGCTTCTGCAGCCACTCGGGGATCGGGTGCTTGAAGCTGTCCAGATAGCGGTTCCAGGCGGCGGTGGACACCGGCCCCAGGATGGGCAGCGCGCCGCCCGCGCGCCGGCCGTCGGCCTGCGCCGCCAGCAGGCCGCGCGTGACGTCGCCGAACGCTTCCG
The DNA here is from genome assembly GCF_057359325.1 of Achromobacter sp. MUI-25009338. NCBI lineage: Bacteria > Pseudomonadati > Pseudomonadota > Betaproteobacteria > Burkholderiales > Alcaligenaceae > Achromobacter > Achromobacter sp. MUI-25009338. The sequence continues at coordinate 1,962,279 of NZ_CM170627.1, read as the reverse complement.
GCGCGGCCTCCTGCGGCGCGGCGCTAGCCTGTTGCGGCAGCGGCGTGGAAACCTGCTGCACCACCGGACGGTCGGGCATGGCGGCCGGCGCCGCAGCCGGGGCGGTCGGGGCCGCGGGCGTCGGCGCGCCGGCGGCCATGCCGCCGGTCAGCGGCGCATTCGACTGCGCATGCGCGGCGGGCGCGGCCAGCGCCAGGGCGGAGAACAGCAGCGTGGTGTAGGAACGGATGTGGGACATGTCGAAATTCCTGGCTGAATACGGTTAACGCACGATGGGCCCGTTGCCCAGGCCCTCCATCAAGGGGCTCATCATCGGCATCACGGCGCCGCCCGCGCCGGAGACGCGGGTGGCCGGCAGGCCGGCCGCGGGCATGGGCATGGGCGCGACCTGGCCGCGGATCTCGGCAGCCAGGCGCAGCACCTGGCTGCGGGCCTCCTCGCCCAGCTGCGCCTGGTCCATCAGGCGCTGCGCCTTGAGCGGGTCGCCTTCGACCAGCAGCAGCACCGCCATATTGGCCAGCACCCGGCCGTTCTCGGGCGCGAGTTCGGCCGCCTGGCCCAGCGGCACGCGGGCGCCGTTCAGGTCGCCGGCGCGCAGCCTGGCGTAGCCCAGGTCGCCCAGGATCTGCGCGTTCATCGGCGCCAGCCGCGCCGCCTGCGCGAAGTCGTCGGCCGCCTGCTCGTACTGGCCGCGGCCGCCGGCGATCAGGCCCAGGCCATGCCAGCCCTGCGCGGCCTGCTCGCCGCGGGTCAGCGCGCGGTAGGCCTGTTCGCTGGCGGCGGTCTGGCCGGTCTGGCGCAGCGCGTCGGCGCGCATGACGGCCACGCGGCTGTCGGCGCCGAACTTCTGCTGATAGGCGTCGATGTAGGCCAGCGACGCGAAATAGCGCTCCTGGCGCTGCGCCTCGGCGATCATCGACAGCATCATCTCCGGCTCGCGCGGCCGGTTGCGGCCCTGGGCCTCGTCTTCCTGCTGGCGCGCCAGCGCCTGCTCCTGCTGCTGTTGCTGGATCAGCTGCCACGCCGACTCGGCGCCGTTGCTCTTGCACCCCGCCAGGCCCGCCAGCACCGCCGCCGTGGCCATGCCGCGCGCGCAGCCGCGCCGCCAATTCATCGCGCCCGCCATCATGATCCCCCCATGCGCGACAACGCGCGTATCACCGCTATGAATCCCGCTCCGCCCGTGACGATCAGCAGCGCCGGCAGCAGGGTCACGATCATGACGCCCGTCATCTTGACGGTGGTCTTGCCGACCCGCTCCTTCAGTTCCAGGCGGCGCGATTCGCGCAGCCGCTCGCCGAAGCGGTTCAGCGGCTCCTGCACCGCGCCGCCGTGCTGGTCCACCTGCGCGATCAGGCGGCAGATGGCGGACAGATCGTCGTTGTCGAAGCCGGTCGCCAGCCGCGCCAGCGACTGTTCGCGCGTGCGGCCGCGCACGTAGAGTTCGGAGGCCAGCCGCAGTTCCTGCGACAGCACCGGCAGCACCTGGCCGAATTCCGCCACCAGCACCTGCAGGCTCTGGTCGATGGACAGCCCCACTCCCTGCAGCAGGCGCAGCAGGTCCACCAGCAGCGGCAGTTCGTCGGCCGCCAGGCGCCGGCGGCGCGCCACGCGGCGGCGCAAGGCCCATTTGGGCAGCATGTAGCCGAACCCGAAGCCGAAGAAGGCGGCGAGCAGCATGCCGCCCAACGAGCCGATGTGGCCATAGCGCAGGCCCGCCGTCACCGCAGCCACCGGCAGCAGCAGCGCCAGGCCGAAGCGCGCCACCACGAAGCGCGAGCGGGCCGTGGCGGCGTCGGCATAGCCGGCCATGTCCACCAGCTTGCGGTCTTCGGCGGCCAGGAGCGCATCGGCCAGGCGCCCCTGGCTCAGGCGCCTGCCGAACGAATCGGCGGCGCGCGCGGCGGCCGCGAGGCGGCCCTGCGCGTCGGCGGCCGGCAGCGGCGCGGCCGCGCCCTCGCCCATCTGGCGCGCCGCCAGCGCCTGGTCCACCACCTGGCGGCTGCGGCTCTGGCCGCGCAGGCGCCGCACCAGGCCCACGCCCAGCACCAGCATGGCCGCCGCGATCAGCATCAGCGCCGCAGCCAGCGTGGTCGAGGCGTTCCAGGATTGCAGGATATGCATCGCGCCTCTCCTCAGATCGACTTGGCCATGCGGTACAGCCAGTAGCTGCCGCCGATCTGCAGCGCCACCGCGGTCACCAGCATCTTGAAGCCCGCCGGGTCGTGCCACAGTCCCATGAAGAGATTGTTGTTGGTCACGATGATGAAGCCGGCGATCCCCACCGGCAGCAGCGCCAGTATCCAGGCCGACAGCCGCACCTCGGCCGAGCTGGCCGACAGTTCGTTGCGCGCCTGGGCCACGTCGCGCATGAACGCGGCCATGCGCTCCAGCACCTGGTCGCTGCGCCCGCCGAAGCGCATCGCCAGCGACACCACGGCGGCGATCATGTACAGCTCTTTCAGCCCGTACAGGCGCGACACGTGCACCAGCGCCGCGTCCAGCTCCTTGGCCGAGCGGCTCAGGCTGGCCGCCGTCTCCACCACTTCGCGCAAGGGTTCGTCGGTGTTGGCGGCGGCGGTCTGGAAGGCCGAGCCCATGCTGTTGCCGATGGTGACCAGGCGCACGATGTTGTCCAGGAACGCCGGCAGCTGCGCGATCATGCGGCGCTGGCGCTTGTCGGCGCGCAGCCACAGCAGGAAATACTCCAGCACCGCCACCAGCACCAGCGTCACCGCGCCGGACAGCCCGCCCAGCAGCAGCCAGGCCAGCGCCGCGCCGCCGAACAGCGGCGCCGCCAGGCGCAGATAGAAGCCGGGGCTCTGGCGTATGCCGGCCACCAGCAGCAGGCGGTCCCATCCCAGCAGGCCGCTGCGCATGGCGCGCGAACCGGCCGCGAACGTGTCGTCGTCCGGGCGCGCGTCGCGCACGCGGTTGAGCTGGTTCTCCAGGAACGCCGAGCTCGCGGCGCGGCGCGCGCCGCGGCTGGCGTGGCGCCACAGCAGCGCCGCGCCCAGCATCAGCGCCAGCGCCAGGCCGGCCAGTATCAGGACCCGCTCCATCAGCGCCTCCGGCTCCAGAACCCGCCGCCACCGCCGCCATCGCCGTCGCCGGACGCGGCGTCGTTGGCGCGCGCCTCGCTGCGCATCCTGGCCAGCTTGGGCGTATGCGGATGGATGCCCAGCCATTTCCAGCGGTCTTTTTCCTCGCCCTCCGGCGTCAGGAAGGTTTCGTGGCGGTACAGCTCCTGCGTGGAAATCACGTTGTCGCCCATGCCCGTCACCTCGGTCACCGACAGCACGCGGCGCTTGCCGTTGGACAGGCGGCCGATCTGCACGATGAAGTCGAGCGCGCTGGCGATCTGGCGGCGCAGGCTGTCCTCGCTGCCCTGGAAGCCGGCGAAGCCCGCCAGCATCTCGATCCGGTACAGGCACTCGCGCGGCGAGTTGGCGTGGATGGTGGCCATGGAGCCTTCATGCCCGGTGTTCATGGCCTGCAGCATGTCCATGACTTCGGCGCCGCGCACTTCGCCCACCACCACGCGGTCCGGGCGCATCCGCAGGCTGTTGCGGATCAGCTCGCGGATGGTCACCGCGCCGCTGCCGTCGAAGCCGCCCTGGCGCGATTCCAGCCGCACTACGTGCGGGTGGTTCAGCGACAGTTCGGCCGTGTCCTCGACCGTGACCACGCGCTCGGTGCCGGGGATGAAGAACGCCAGCGCATTGAGCAGCGAAGTCTTGCCCGAACTGGTGCCGCCGGACACCAGGATGTTGCAGCGGTTCTTCACCGCCTCGTGCAGCAGCCGGTAGATCTCTTCGTCGAACGTGCCCAGCGTCAGCAGGTCGGCGGGCTTGAGCGGGTCCTGGCGGAACTTGCGGATCGACACCATGGGGCCGTCCACCGCCAGCGGCTCGATCACCACGTTCAGCCGCCCGCCGTCGGGCAGGCGCGCGTCCACCATGGGGCTGGATTCGTCCAGGCGGCGGCCGATGGGCGCCAGGATGCGGCGCACGATGCGCAGCACGTGCTGATTGTCGGTGAAGCGCAGCGTCTCGCGCGCCAGCACGCCGCGGCGCGACACGAACACGTTGTCGTAGCCGTTGATCAGGATGTCTTCCACCGCCGGGTCCGCCAGCAGGTCCTCCAGCGGCCCCAGGCCCGCCAGTTCCTTGGTCAGGGCCTCGGCGATCTGCCGCATCTCGCCTTCGTTGATCGGCACCCTGCGCAGCCGCACGAAGCTCGCGACCTCGATGTCCACGAACTCCTGGATCGCCGAGCGCGCCCAGCGGCCGAACTCGGCGCCCAGCTCCTCGATGCGGGAAAGCAGGTGCTCGTAGGCCGCCGTCTTCACTTCCTGGTAGCGGTTCGACGCCGAAAAACCGGAGTCGCCTTCGCCGCCGAACTCAACCGTCGCTGTCATGATCATGTGGGATTCCGTTGCTGTCCGTCCGTGTTGCCGTCAACCCGCCATGCGGCGGTGCACGCCGGGCAGCCAGGTCGCGAGCCAGCCGGCGCGCCCGCCGGCGGCGTGTTCGTGGGCGCTCAGTTTTTCGGCCAGCGCCTGCACCGCGCGCACGTAGATGTCGCGTTCGGCTTCTTCATGCAGCAGATGGCCCTGGTTGGTGCACACCATCAGCGCCAGCGTGCGGTCGGGCAGCGTGCCCACCAGGTCCAGCTGGAAGCGCTCGGCGATCTGCTGCGCGGTCATGCCGTAGCGCTCGTCGTAGCGGTTGACGATCAGCCCCAGGCTGCGGCGGTCCACGTGCATCTGCTCCAGCTCCTGCAGCAGGCCGGCCAGCGACACCAGCGCGCCCACGCTCTGGTCCGTCACGATCCAGTTCTGCTCCGAGGCGCGCGCCAGGCCGGCCACGAATTCGGGATTGGTGAAGCCGCCGGCATCGGCCACCACCACGCCGAAATGCTGGCGCATGCGCTCGAACACCAGCAGCGAATCGGACAGCGAGGCGTCGCGCATCTGCGCCAGGTCGCGCGGCAGCGACAGCACGCTCAGACCATTGGCCGTGTGCGGCATGGCCGAGCCCAGCAGCGTGGAGTCCAGGCGGCGCAGGTTGCGCGCCGCCTCGGCGAAGTCGAAGTCGCCGCCGATGTTCAGGTACAGCTGGCAGTCTCCCACTGGCCAGCCCAGGTCCATCAGCGCCACGCGGCTCGACAGCGGCAGCGTCGAGCCGGGCTCGGCCGCGGCCGCACGCGCAGCCTTGCCACCGGCCGCGTTGCGCGCGCAATGGGCCTGTTTGAGGCGGTCCTGCACCATGCCGGCCAGATGCACGGCCAGCGTGCTGGCGCCCACGCCGGGGCGCGCGCTCAGCAGCAGCACGCTGCGCCGCGATCCGCCGCCGGGCGCGTCGCCCGCCTGCGCGTTCATCAGGCGCTGCACGATTTCCTTGATTTCCTGCGGCGCCACCGTGGGATCGACGAAGTCGCTGACCCCGGCGCGCAGGGCCGCGATCGCGCCTTCGGGCTGGCTCAGCAGCCCCACCGCCACGCGCGGCAGGCTGGGCGCGATACGCGCCAGCAGGCGCGCCAGCTCGGCCGACTTGAACAGCTTGCCGGGCTCGTCCTCGCTCAGCGTGAAGTCCAGGAACACCACCTGCGGCGCGATGTCCGCCAGGCGCCGCGCCAGTTCTTCCGTGCCGGGCGACTCCTGGGTCAGCATGCCCATGTCGCCCAGCGCCTGCCCCAGCTGGGCGGCGATGTCCGCCCCGCGGGAGCAGAACAGGAATCGCCTGCCGTTCTGCAGGCCCTTCCATTCGCTCGTATGTGTCTTCATATCGTTCACCGCGAAAATCCCGGCATCTGCTGGCCGCCCATCGGGCCGGTCAGGTAATAGCCCCAGGCGTTGAAGCCGTTGTCGGCGCGCTCCTGCCTGGCCCCCGGCAGCGGCAGCGTGACGCCGCGCGCGATGGGGCGCACCAGGCGCGGCGTCACCACGATGACCAGCTCGGTGTCCTCCTGCTTGTAGTCCAGGCTGCGGAAGAAAGTGCCGATGATGGGCAGGTCGCCCAGCAGCGGCACCTTGCTGACCATCGCCTTGGTCTGGCGCGACACCAGGCCGCTGATCACGAAGCTCTCGCCGTCGCCCAGCTCCACCGTGGTGTCCGCGCGGCGCGTGCGCAGCGCCGGAATGATGGAGGCGGAGTTCTCGCCGTTGCTGATCGCGATGCCGTTGCTGTAATCGAGTTCGCTGGCCTCGGGCGCCACCTTCAGCGAGATGCGGTCGCGCGACAGCACGGTGGGCGTGACGGTCAGGCCGATGCCGAACGGCTTGAACGTGACCGACACGGTGCCCAGCCCGCCGGATTCAGGGATGGGCAGCTCGCCGCCGGCCAGGAAGCTGGCGCTCTGGCCCGTCAGCGCCACCAGCGTGGGCTCGGCCAGCACGCGCGCCATGCCGTTGTTCTGCAGCAGCCGCAGATTGGCCGAGAAGTTGTTGGTGTCGTAGAACAGCGAGAAGCCCGAGGCCGCCGCGCCCAGGTTGGCCGGCACCAGGCTGGCGCTGGCGCTCCACGGGCCGCTGCCGCCGGCCGACCAGTTGATGCCCGCTTCTTTCATGACGGAGCGCGACACCTCGACCACTTTTACCTCCACCTGCACCACGCCGCTGGTGCCGGCCGAGGACACGTCCACCACGTTCTTTTCGCCGCCCACGGCCGAGGCCGCCATCGCCACGGACGCGACCTGCCCCATCGGCGTTTCGGCGTGGCCGGACACCACCGCGCGGTCGCCGGCAATGTCGATGTTGGCGCCGCCGGCGATGCCGCGGCTGGCCAGCGCGCCCTGCACGCTGCCGCCCACGCGCAGGTTCCAGACCTGGGGCGCGGGATTGGAGCCGCTCCAGACCTGCAGCTGCGTGGTGCCGGCCTTCTTGCCGTAGACCAGGATGGCGCCCGCGCGCTTGCCGCCGGCGGGCAGGATCTTGACGTCGGCCACTTCCGGGTCGCCGATGGCCAGGCGCGAGGGCACGGCGCCGTCCAGCAGCAGGGTCTGCTGGCCCTTGACCGCCAGGTTCAGGTCGCGGACCGGCGCCGGCGCGCTCGCGGCCGGCGTCGCGGTTTGCGCTACGGCGCTCGCGCCGCAGCCGAACGCGGCAAGCGCCGACAGGACACAGATGACGGTGGTGCGCTGATGTTTCTTCATGGTGCTGGATCGAGTTATTTGGGAGAGTCCAGCCGCCGGGGCCCGCATCGGCCCCGCGGCCGCTGTCAGTAACGCACGCGCTCGGTCTTGTCGCCGCGCACGATTTCCACCGACCGGCCGCCGCCGGCATTCGCGCCGCGCGCCACGGCCGCGGGCGTACGCGCCGCCGTCGTGGTGCCGTCGAGCTGCACCAGGCTTTCGCCGGCATAGGCGCGGTTCGGCGCGAGCTTGAGCGCATCGCGCTGGGCCGGCGTCAGGTCGGCGCGCACCGGCAGCACGCTGCCGCGCTGCACGAACAATTCCGTGTCCGGCAGGGCCTCGTCGCCCAGCGGCCGCAGCGCCAGCTGCAGGCGGCCGGCGCGGCTGGCCAGCATCAGTTCATTGACGCGTTCCAGCGGCACGGCCAGCACCGCGGTCTTGGCCGGCTGGTTCGGCACGCCCGCCTGCCCTGCCGGCTTTTCCTCCGGACCGTCCACCGAAGCCTTGCCGTAGGCCAGCACGCGCAGCTGCGATTGCAGCAGGCGCGCCTGCGCGCCAGGCACTTCCTGGCCTTTCTCGATCATGAAGAACACGTCGACCCAGTCGCCCGGACCGATGCGGTTGCCGCCGCCCACGACTTCGTCGACCGCGATGGCCACGGCGCGTTCTCCTTCCTTGAGCTGGCGCGCCAGTCCCTGCGCCAGCAGGCTGGGCAGCATGGGATCGCCCGCGGCGATATCGACCTTGGCCACTGCGCCTTCCAGCGGCGCGGCCGCCTCATAGCCGCCCGACAGCGCCGCCTGCCACTGCGCCACTTCCAGCATCCGGGCCGCGTCGATGCGCGTGCCGGCCGCGATCGGCGTCTTGGCCACGACCACCGGATAGCGCTTGACGGGCGCGGCGACCGGCGCCGCCGGCGCGGGCGCCGACGCCGCGGCGGCTGGCGCGCTGGCCGGCGCGGACGCCAGCCTCCAGGCGATGAAGGCCAGCACCAGCCCCGCTACCAACAACATCCCTGCGACGATCTTGCTCAAACTGCTCATGGTGTCCCCTGCGATATCTGTACGACGGCTTGCGAATGCAATTGGTTGGGAATCCAGTTCCGGCCCATGCCCGGCAACGAGGTGATCAGGCCCTGCAGGGTGGCCAGCAAGGGCCAGGACTGGGTTTCATAAGTCAGGTTCACGGTGGCGCAGTCGGACTGCCGGCCGGCCGGGCCGCTCCACTCGCAAGGCGCGCGCGAGGCCGCACACACCACGCTGGAGCCGGACGAGAACGCGCTCATGGCGGCGGAACAGGCCGCCGCCGGCACGTCGGGCTCGCCGTTGTAGCGGGCCGAAACCGCGGCGCGCGCGCCGTCGGTCGCGGCCGCGGCCAGTTGCTGCTGCATCCAGAACAGCGCGCTCACGCCCAGCACGCCGCAGATGAACAGCAGCAGCACGATCAGGGTCAGCGAAAACTCCAGCGCCGCGACGCCGCGCTGGCGCCGCGGCCGGCAATGGAGCGGATGAGGGGTGCGCATCTCAGCCCTCCCCGTCCAGCTGGTCCAGATGCACGGTCGCGCGCGCGCTCAGCACGCCGGAGGCCGGCATCAGCGCCGTGCGCAGCAGCGGCACCGTGGGGATGAGCGGATGGGCGCCATACGGATAGGACACCGTCACTTCGATCTGGCCGTCGGCCAGCGGCAGGCCGCTGCACGCACCGCCGCCCGAACTGCTCAGCGCGCCCGCGCTGCCGCACACCGCCACCCGCACCGGCGAGGCCGACAGCGTGCTGATCCATTCGGCCCGCTGCAGCGCGGTGTCGCGTCCCGCCCCGGCCCGCGCCGCCAGCGAAGCGGCGCCGCCCTGCCATTGCAGGATCTTGCGCGCGCCGTCCTGCGCGGCCAGCGCGACGGAGTTCTGTGCGGCGGCGACCAGCGAATAAGTCAGAATCCCGTAGAACAACAGGAAGAACACTACGAATACCAGGCCGAATTCCAGGGCATAGACGCCACGCTGAGCGCGGCGATTCCCATGTACGCGGCGTACGGAATCTGGCGCAGCCGCGCGCCCGGCGCCCACACGCGCGAGAGCGCCAGCACCAGCAAGGCATGCAGGCCCGCCAGCAGGCTCGACAGCACGAGCACCGCCAACAGCGCAGGCAGCCCCAGCAGCAGTCCCAGCACGGCGATGGCCTTGACGTCGCCCGCGCCCATCAGGCGCCGGCTCCACAGCAGCAGGAACGGCAGCGCCGCGGCGAACCCCAGCCAGGCCATGAGCCAGCCGGACCAGCGCGGCGGATAGGCCCAGCCGGGGACCAGCCACGCGGCCAGCAGCCACAGCAGCTGAAGCGCGAACCCCGACACCACCAAGGCGTTCGGGACGCGGCGGTAGCGCAGGTCGTTGTAGACCAGCGCCAGATTCCAGCTTGCGAACAGCAACCACCACAATGCTTCCCCTGGAGACAAGGCAGGACCTTCAAGAATCGGAAATCGGATACGACAGCGGACGCGCGGCGTGCTTTTCGAATCAAATAAAAAAAGCTGGACGGGAGCCGCGGCAGCGGGCGGGCGGCCCGCCGTCGCGGCATGGGAAGCGATCGGGATCAGCCCGGCGTGTTGTCGCTCAGCGCGCCGCCCAGTCCCGTGAACAGGCCTTCGAGCGCGTCGGTGAACGTGCCCACCACGGCCAGCAGCGCCACCGCGATCATGCCGGCGATCAGGCCGTATTCGAGCGCGGTGATGCCCTCTTCTTCATTCCAGAATTGCATGAGTTTTTGCTTCATTTTCGAACCTCACTGGTCTCGATTGATCATCAAGCCGCCCCGCCGGCGGCAGGCCCGGCCACACTTCCAGAACCACTCGCACACCGTCGCAACTGCAAGGCGGCGCGCGTCCGGAATCCTGCTTATTCCGGCCCCTGGACGGACCCGGGATACTTGCCCGGATGCGCCACCGGCGCCGATTCAATGATCGAGTCAATGCGCTGCGCCGTGCGCACGCGAAACCGCCGGGACGCCCGCTGCAGATGCCAGCGCATCAGCAGCATGGTCGCCACGGATAATGCAAACGCGATATAGGGCAGCATTGCGCCGCCGATCTGCGCGCCGGAATATTCGCGGGACGTGGTGCAGACCACGGTCCCGGCCGCGGCGCCGGTGTAATGCATGCCGCAGATCGCCACCGCCATCAAAATGGCCGCGCCGGCGCGCTGGCGTTCGTTCTGGGTATTGAAGGCGAGCCACAATGCGGCCGACGCGGCCACCACGGCGATAAACACCGAGGCCGTCACCATGGGCAGGTCCCAGGCCAGCACGGCCGGCATGCGCATGGCGCTCATGCCTACATAATGCATGGAAACCACGCCCAGCCCGGTGGCCACGCCGCCCGTCAGGCAGCGCAGGAAAGTAAAACGCTGGCGGCCGACAAACCAGAATGCCCAGCCGGAAAAACCCGCTGCGACCAGGAAACTGAGCAGCGTGAGGTCGAATTGATAACCCACGTCGAAAGGCAGGTTCTGGGCCTGCATACCGATGAAATGCATGCTCCAGATACCGACACCGCCCATTGCGACGGCGCCGATCAGTATGTAGCCGAAACGGATTTCGCCATCGCGGGTTTCCGCCCGGATACCCGCCGCGGCCAGCATCGCCACGTAGGAACCGAGCACCGCAACGAAAAACGAAAGCGCCACCAGGCCACCGTGGAACGAAAGCGGAACGATTTCACCTGACGTCATGGACAGCCTCTTTTGAAACTGGCCGCACGCAGCGCTGCGGGCCCATGATTCTGCTTGCGGTCACCCTTTTCAAACTTGCGGATTTCCTTGGGCTGAACATTTCGATGCAATGAGAAGATACGTTATTTGTAGTCTTGTATATTACCATTTAATACACATCAGGGTTTTCCCTTATATTCGCAATAATGCTGTATTTAAATGTAAATAACGCTCTTTAAGTTAAGAATATCTCATTGAAAAACATATGGTTATCTATCGAACACGCCAGTTTATGCAGTTTCAAATTTGCAACAACTTAGCGAAAACGCTAATTCACTATATGGTCCAATGAAATAAATTGTCATTTTAGTCAGCGACTGGCACCATAACGCGACCCCGGCGGCCGGCGGTGGAAATAGTCGATAAATATCGGAAAGGCCATGGAACTGCGCCGCGGAAACAAGAGACATCAAAAGGCATGAGACGTACATTTCCGGCAGCTTCAGTTTCCCTGGTCCTCGCCTGCGCCCTCGCGGCAGCCGGCAATGCTCGCGCAGACGGCCCTTTGCGCGGCAATCCCGTCGATTCCATGCCCAAACTGGAGCGGCCGCCGTCGGCCACGCAGCCGCCGCCCGTGGTGCAGACGGCGACGCCGGAACAAATGGCTTTGCAGGCGCGGCTGGCGCAGCGCATCGTGCCGCGCAATTTCGACGTCAGCGGCGTGCGCGCGATTCCCTTCGAAGAAGTGGCCGCATTGCTGAGCCCGCTGGCCGGCAAGGAAATAAGCCTGGGCGAACTGGTCCAGCAGGTCGACAAAATCACGCTGCTGTACCGGGAAAAAGGCTATCCGCTGTCGTTCGCGCTGGTGCAGAACCAGAGTTTCGCCAACGGCCTGGTGGTGGTGACGGTGGTCGAGGGATATATCGGCTCGGTGCGCATCGAAGGCGATATCGGCAACGCGCAAGACCGGCTCGATACCCTGGCCGGCCCGTTGAAAGAGGAAAGGCCGCTCAAGCAGGCCACGCTGGAACGCCAGCTGAATCTGATGCGCACGGTGCCCGGCGTCAAATTCACGCCCAGCCTGGATCTGCCGCGGCGCGCCGACGGCGCCACAGAACTGGTATTGGCGGCCAGCCGCCAGCCGGTCAGCCTGACCGGCGGCATCGCCGACCTGGGCACCGGCATGCAGCCGCTGGTGAATATGGCGACCAACAGCCTGACGCCGCTGGGCGAACAGGTGAAGCTGACCGCCGCCGTGCCCTTCAATACCGACGACGTGAAATACTTCAACGGTGAAATCCGCGTGCCGATCGGCGCCGACGGCCTGGCGCTGAAAATCGACGGCTACCACTACGACGCGCGCCCCGAGGACGATGCCATCGAATATCTCGGTTTCGAGCGCCGCGTCAAAAACGACCGCGTCGGCCTCGGCGTGAGTTATCCGTTCCTGCTCAACAACAGCCGTTCGCTGACCGGCACGCTGGGCGTCTATGCCGCCAATTCCAAGGACCGCTACGACGCGCGCAACAGCGACCGCTGGCTGCAGCAGGACGCCCGCGTGCGCGCCGCCAACGCGGAACTGCGTTATATCCAGGTATCCGAGAGCCAGGCCACCGACATCACGTTAGGCGTCGCCAAGGGTTTCGACGCCGCCGGCGCCAAAAAAGACATCTCAACCAATTACGGCTATTCCGCCACCCCGATCCTGGACCTGGATTTCACCCGCTATAACCTCAACGCCAAGCAGACCTTTGCGTTGCCGGGCCAGTTCGGGCTGGTTTTCTCGGGCGCCGGGCAATATTCCAGCAATATCCTGCCTTCCTCGGAGCAGGTCTCGTACGGCAGCTGGCGCTACGCCATGGGCTATCCCCAGGGAGAACAAAGCGGGGATAAAGGCATAGGCGTCTCGGCGGAAATAAACCAGCGCTTCGGCACCGGCTGGCAGTACCTTTCCAGCGTGCAACCCTATGCGATGGTCGACTATGCGCGCACCTGGTACAACAACAAAAGCCTGCAGGAACTGAACCAGCGGCATTTGTCTTCGGTGGCGCTGGGGCTACGGATCACGGACGATAAGTATTATCTATTCGATTTCAACGTCGCCAAGCCGGTGGGGTCGGCGACGGTCGACAATGACCGCGACCTGCGTTTCAACGCGAATTACTCGCTTTATTACGACGCGTTCTGAGCGCGGCGTTACGTAACGCCGCCCGTAACGTAACGGCCGATAACCGGCCATTCGTAACATTCGCAGCCTGCGCGAGATCGTAAATCTGCGTATTTCTCGAATAAGGGTAAACCCTTAATAACTCATAACAACATGAATTGAAAGGGTTTTATCCTTGAAAATCCCGCCCGCCGCGCCGCGGGCGTTTTTTTGAAAAAAGTTGGCACGCTTTGTGCATGTGTAGATGTATCGGGCCGTTTCTTGCCTGACTCTTCCAACACAAGGAGTTCGCCATGCATACCAATATCGAGACTCGCCGCATTTCGCGCATCCTGACATCCACCGTCCTGGCCGCGGCGCTGATGAGCGCCCTGGCCGCCTGCGGCGGCGGCGGTGGCGGCAGCAAGTCGGCGAGCCTGCCGGGCACGGTCATTCCCGAAACGCCGGGAGGCGGCGGTGGTGGCAATGGCGGTGGCGGCGGCAATGGCGGCGGCGACGGCGGCACCAACCCGGGCGGCACCGATCCCACCAATCCGACCAACCCGATCACGGCCGGCCTGCTCGAAACCACGCTGGGCAACACCGGCGCCGCGGTGGACAACACCCTGCCCCTGAACCTGGACACCACGCTGGGCGGCGTAGGCAAGGCGCTGGACCCCACCATCAAGCCGGTGGCCGACACCGTCGTCGGCCTGACGCAGGAAATCGGCGCCACCACGGGCCTGGGCCAGCCGGTGGACGGCACGGTCAAGCAGGTCGGCGGGCTGGTGAGCGATCTCGGCACCACGGTCAAGGGCACCGGCCTGCCCGGCGGGCTGAGCACCGGCCTGGGCGGCCTGGTGGACGGCCTGGGCAAGACCGTGGCCAGCACCGGCGGCCTGCTGCATGCCGATCCGAACAACCCCAATCCGCTGACGACCGTGCTGGGCAACGCCACCGGCGCCGTGGGCGCGCTCACCGCCGGCCTGTCGGGCCAGGGCGGCCTGCTCAACCCGGTGACCCAGGTGGTCGGCGGCATCACCGGCGGCGTGCTGGGCGGACCCTCGACGCCGCTGCTGGAGCCGGCGCTGGGCAACGTCGGCAAGACCGTGGACAACGTTCTGCCGCTCGGCCTGCAGCCCACCCTGGCCGGCCTGGGCGCGGCGCTCGACCCCACCGCCAGCCCGCTGGCCGGCACCGTGACCGGACTGACCCAGCAGGTGGGCGACACCACCAGGCTGGGCGCGCCGGTGGCCGGCCTGCTGAACAGCCTGGGCGGCACGGTCAGCAACCTGGGCGGCTCGCTGCCCGGCGGCGCGGTCGGCCTTAATGGCGTGCTGCAAGGGCTGGGCGGCGCGGTGGCCAGCGCCGGCGGCCTCCTGCACGCCACGCCGGGCAACCCCAACCCGCTGGGCGCGACGCTGGCCAACGCCACCGGCGCGGTCGCCTCGCTCACGGGCGGCCTGGGCCTGGGCGGCGTGACCGGCGGCCTGACCGGCGGCGCCAACGGCAACGGCGGACTGCTCAGCCCCATCACCGGCCTGCTGGCCGGCGTGACGCAGCCGGGCGGCGCCAACGGCGGCCTGCTGGCGCCGGTGACCGGCCTGCTGGCCGGCGTCACGGGCGGCCTGGGCGGAGCCGCGGGCGGAACCGCCGGCAACGGCGGCCTGCTGGGCGGATTGCTCGGCGGCGGCGCCGCCGCGGGCGGCACGGCCGGCGGCTCGGGCGGCGCGGCCGCCAACGGCGGGCTGCTGGGCGGCCTGGTCGGCGGACTGGCTGGCGGCGTCTCGGTGAGCGCCAACACCGGTTCCGGCGCGGGCGCGAACGTGAGCGCAGGCGGCGGTGCGGCGGCCGGCACGGCCAACGGCGGACTGCTGGGCGGCTTGCTGGGCGGCGTCACGGGCAGCCTGAGCGGCGGCGGCACGGCCGGCGCTCCCAACGGCGGCCTGCTGGGCGGCCTCCTGGGCGGCCTCTCGGCCCGCAAGTAATCCACGCCATCGGCCCGGGAGCACGAACCATGCTGCAACAAGAGACCTACTTTCACCAGGAGCCCGCGGCCGGGCGCAGCAGCGAACTGCGTCCCGGCGTGCTTGAGGACATCGCGCTGATGCTGGGCAGGCAGTTCGCCGTCTATAACGCGGCGTGCCAATCCGCTCTGGCCGAAAAGCTGGGCATCCCCCTGGTGGACCTCAAGGCGCTGGAACTGGTGATGGAGTTCGACGCCCTGCCCACCGGGCAGCTGGCCCAGTTGATGGGCATCAGCTCCGGCGGCGCGACGGCGCTGATCAACCGCCTGGAGGCGGCCGGCTACGTGCAGCGCGGCCGCCATCCGCTGGATCGCCGGATGATCGTGATCCGGCCGGTGGAAGAGCAGTGCCAGCTGGTGGCGCAGGAACGCCAATGGGTCGCCGACGCGGTCATGCTGACGGCGCGCCGCCATGACCCGGCGGAGCTGGAATCGGTGCACGCCTATCTGGCGCAGTGCGTGCGCGCCCTGCGCCACGACACGCTGGTCTGGCTGGAGGCGCGCAGCGCGCACCACTCCGTCTGAACGGGCCGCGCCCGGGTCAGGCCGGCCCGGGCGCGCCGAACTGCAGGCGCGGCACGGCCGCCAGCAGCCTGCGCGTCATTTCCTCGCGCGGCGCATGCAGCACCGCGTCGGCCTGCCCCAGCTCGATGATGCGGCCGCCTTCCATGACGGCGATGCGGTCGGCCAGATATTCGACCACGCCGAAGTTGTGCGTGATGAACAGGTAGGCGATCCCCAGCTCGTCCTGCAATTCGCGCAGCAGGTCCAGGATCTGGGCCTGCACCGACACGTCCAGCGCCGAGGTCGGCTCGTCGCAGATCAGCACCTTGGGCTCGACCGCCAGCGCCCGCGCGATCGCGATGCGCTGGCGCTGGCCGCCGGAGAACTCGTGCGGATAGCGGGCCAGCGTGTTGGCCGGCAGGCCGACCCGCTCGACCAGGCGCGCCGCGAGCGCGGCGCGCGCCGTCCTGTCCATCCCGCGCCGCAGCGAGGCCAGGCCTTCGTCCAGGATGTCGCCCACGCGCATGCGCGGATCGAGCGAGGCGTAGGGGTCCTGGAACACGATCTGGATGTCCTGCCGCAGGCGTTGCAGCTGGCGGCGGTCGGCGGTCAGCAGGTCCTGGCCCTCTAGCAGCGCGCGGCCCGAGACGCGCGCGCCGTCGATCAGCCGCAGCAGCGCCTTGCCGGTGGTGGTCTTGCCGCAGCCCGATTCGCCCAGCAGCGCCAGGGTCTCGCCGGCCTTGAGATCGAACGTCACCCCGTCGGCGGCCTTGACCCACGACACGATGCGCCGCAGCGGCCCCTTGCGCACGGGGTAATGCACTTTCAGGTCAGCGACCTCCAGCACCACCTCGCCCGTACGCCGGACGCGCGCCCCGCCTGCCTCGGCCAGCGTCTTGCGGCCCGGCTCCGTCAACGGGACGCCGCGTTTCTCGAAGGTGGGAATGGCCTCGAACAGCTGGCGCGCATAAGGGTGGCGCGGCGCGCGGAAGAACTCCTCGGCGCTGGCGCTCTCGACGATTTCGCCGGCGCGCATCAGCGCCACGTGATGGGCCACGTTCTTCACCACCGCGAGGTCGTGCGTGATCAGCAGGATGGCCATGCCCATCTCGCGCTGGATGTCGGCCAGCAGATCCAGCACCTGCGCCTGCACGGTGACGTCCAGCGCCGTGGTGGGCTCGTCGGCGATCAGCAGCAGCGGCTCGGCCGCCAGCGCGATGGCGATCATGACGCGCTGCTTCTGGCCGCCGGAGAACTGGAAGGGATAGTCGTCCACGCGCCGCTCGGGCTCGGGAATGCCCACGCGCCGCAGCCACTCGATGGCGCGCTCGCGCGCGGCCGCGCCGCGCAGCGACGTATGCGCGAGCAGGGTCTCGATGATCTGGTCGCCAACGCGCATCACCGGATTCAGGCTGGTCGACGGTTCCTGGAAGATGATGCCGATGCGCCCTCCGCGCACGCCGCGCATCGCGCTTTCCGGCAGGCGGTTCAGGTCCTCGCCGTCCAGGTCGATCTGCCCGCCCACGATGCGGCCGGCGTCCGGCAGCAGGCGCAGCAGCGCCAGCGCCGTCATGCTCTTGCCGCAGCCGGATTCGCCCACCAGCGCGAAGGTCTGGCGCCGGGAGATGGCCAGCTGCAGGCGCTTGACCGCCTGGGTCATGCCGCTTTCGCCGGCGATGTCCACTTCCAGTTCGCGGACCTCGAGCAAGGGCGTCTGGCTCATGGCGCGTCTCCGGAGCGCGAAGGCGCGACCGCGGCGCCGCGCCTGAACAGGCCCAGGCCGCGGCGCGCCGGCTTGTAGCGACGGGTGCGCGGATCGAACGCGTCGCGCACGGCGTCGGCGAACAGATTGGCCGCCAGCACCAGGGCCAGCATGAAGATGAATGCGGTCATCAGGTTCCACCAGATCATGGGATCGCGGGACATTTCCAGCCGGGCGCCGTCGATCATCGAGCCGAAGGAATTCATGCTGGGGTCCACGCCTATGCCCAGGTACGACAGCACCGCCTCGTACAGGACCAGCCCCGAGAACTCCAGCACCATGGTGATCAGGACCAGGTGCGCCACGTTGGGCAGCAGGTGGCGCGTCATGATGCGCCAGTGCGATACGCCGAAGGCCCTGGCGGCCTGCACGTATTCCAGCTCGCGCAGCTTCAGGGTTTCGGCGCGCAGCAGGCGGCACAGCCCGGCCCAGCCGGTAAAGCCCAGGATCATGCACAGCAGGAACAGGCGCAGGTCGGCGCGCGCGGCCGAGGTGTCGAACAGGTCCGCGTTATTGTCGATGTAGACCTGCATCATCAGCGCGCAGGCGGCCACCAGCAGCACGCCCGGAATCGAGGTGATGGTGGTGTACAGGTACTGGATGGCGTCGTCGATCCTGCCCTTGAAATAGCCGGCCGCGATGCCGAAGACGATGGCCGGCGGCAGCATGGCCACGGTGGTGAGGCTGCCGATCACGAGCGCGGTGCGGATGCTTTTCAATGCCTGCCACAGCACGTCGTTGCCGATGCGGTCGGTGCCCAGCGCGTGGTAGCCGCTGGACAGCCCCGCCAGCGCCCCCACCGCCAGGCACAGCAGCGTGAAGGTGAGCGTCATGGCGCCCCAGGGCACGCCGGCATGATCGCCGGACGCCGCGCGCCGCCGCCGCAGGCAGGCGTACAGCACCCCGGCCGCCGCCAGCGCCACGGCCAGGCCGCCGGCCAGGCCCAGCCCCAGCCGCCTGAGCAGGTCGCCGCCGCGGTCGCGGTCCGGGTCCTCCAGGTGCAGGCCGGCGCCGCGCAGCCGGGGAAAATCGCGCACCGGCTTGCCGTCGACCAGCTCGGTTTCCTTGGTGAACTGGCGCACGGCCAGCGGTTCGGAATAGGTTTTCTCCGGCCGCATCAGCACCGTGCCGGCAAGCAGGCCGTCCAGCGCCGAGCGCACCGCGGGCGCATAGACCGGGGCGGCGTCGGCCGGCGCGCCCGGCGCGGGCGGCAGCTGGGGCCGGTAGTGCACCGAATCCAGCAGGCCCACCGCGACGAAGGCGGCCAGCA
Source organism: Achromobacter sp. MUI-25009338 (assembly GCF_057359325.1). Lineage (NCBI taxonomy): Bacteria > Pseudomonadati > Pseudomonadota > Betaproteobacteria > Burkholderiales > Alcaligenaceae > Achromobacter > Achromobacter sp. MUI-25009338. The sequence continues at coordinate 1,943,739 of NZ_CM170627.1, read as the reverse complement.
CCACGGCCGAGCACATGGCCGGCGTATCGCGGGCGACGCGCGCCCAGGTCGAGCGCAGATTCGGGCTGCGGCGCACCCGCCAGGCGTAGGCGGCCGCGCCCAGCACCATCAGCCATAGCGCGATATCGGTCCAGAGAAAGACGAACTTGGGCATGGCGGCTACTCGAATCTGACGCGGGGATCGGCCAGCGTGTAGGAAATGTCGGCCAGGATCAGCCCGACGATATAGAGCGCGGCGCCCAGGAACACCATGGCGCGCACGATGGAGAAGTCCTGCGCGTTGATCGCGTCGATGGTGTAGCTGCCCAGGCCGGGAATGCCGAAAAAGGATTCGGCGATCAGGCTGCCCATGAAGAGCAGCGGCAGCGCGGCCACCGTGCCGGTCAGGATGGGCAGCATGGCGTTGCGCAGCACGTGCCTGAACAGCACCACGCGCTCGGCCAGGCCCTTGGAACGGGCGGTGCGCACGTAGTCCTTGCCGATCTCCTCCAGGAACAGGGTGCGGTAGAAGCGCGCCTCCGGCCCCAGCCGCGACACGATGGCGACCAGTACCGGCAGCGCCAGGAACTTGACCGCGTCCAGCCCGCCCGAGAAGCCCGAGAACGGCACCAGCCGCAGCAGCTTGGCGAACACCCACTGGCCGGCGATGATGTAGAACAGGCTGGAGATGGACAGCAGCAGCACGCACAGCACCACGCCCCAGAAATCCAGCCGCGTGGCCCGGAAATACACCAGCGTCAGCGAGAACACGATGCTGACGAAAAGCCCCAGGATGAAGGTGGGCACCGCCAGCGCCAGGCTGGGCCCCATGCGCGTCTGGATCTCGCGGCCGATGTCGCGGCCGCCGTCGGAGGCGCCGAACTCCATGGCCAATAGCGGCACCGAGCGCTGGTAGAACACCGTGTCGGTCAGCCGGGCCGCGCCCTCGGCCTTGCTGTTGAAAAACAGCGGCTTGTCGTAGCCGCGCTCGGCCTTCCACTTTTCCACCGCCTCCTGGCTGACGCGCTGGCCGCCGATGGCCAGGCGCGCCATGTCGTCGGGCGTGTTCACCGCGAAGAACAGGATGAAGGTAAAGAGATTCACGCCGATCAGAATCAGCACGCCGTACAGCAGACGGCGGATCACGTAGCCGATCATGATTGATGCTCCTTGCCGGCGCGCGGCGCGAATGCCGTCTGGCGTTCGCGCCGCTTGAGCGCCACGTACGAAGGCCAGATCGCCAGCGCCAGCAGCAGCACGAAGACGCCGACGGGCCACCATCTGGGGGAATTCCATTCGTCGATCTTGCGCTGGCGCAGCTCGGGATCGATCTTCATGTATTGCAGCGTGTTGCGCACCATCTGGGTCGGCTTGGCGTTGCCCACCCATTGCTGGTAGGCGCCGCCCGACATCGGGAAGTAGCCGAACATCCAGGGCGCGTCGCGCTGCACGATGGCCACCATTTTCGCGATCAGCTTTTCTTTCTCGGGGCCGTCGTCCAGGAACTTGAGCTGCTCGAACAGCCGGTCGTATTCGGGGCTGGCGTAGTTGGCCGCGTTTTCGCCGCCGCCCTTGGCCTTGGCGTTGGGGCCGTACAGCAGGAACAGGAAATTCTCGGCGTCGGGATAATCGGCATTCCAGCCCCAGAAGAAGATCTGCGCGGCGCCGCGCATCATCTTGTCCTGGAAGCGGTTGTAGTCGGTGGCGCGCACGTCCAGCTGCACGCCGATCTTGGCGAGCTGGCGCCGCATCCAGTCGAACTGCGGATTGGAGCCGCCGCCCGACATGGAGTCGTAGTACAGCACCAGCGGCGCGCCGGTCTCGGCGTTGCGGCCGTCCGGGTAGCCGGCCTCGGCCAGCAGGCGCTTGGCCACGTCCACCGATTTGCGCACGGGCTTGCCGTCCACCAGGTCGTAGACCACCGGGTTGATGCCCTCGGGCGGCTCGCGGTAGCCGAGCACGCCTGGCGGCACCGGGCCGTAGGCCACCGAAGCCTGGCTGTTCTCGAACACGGCCACGTATTCTTCCCAGTCGAAGGCGATGCTGATGGCCTGGCGCAGCTTGCGGTTCTTTTCCTGCTGCTCGGGCGTATCGCCCTTGCCCACCACCGGGTCCAGCCAGTTGAAGCCCATGTACCAGTTGGCCGTCTCGACCGTGGTGGGCAGCTTGATGCCGTGCTCGCGGTACAGGCGCGCCTTGTCCTGGCTGTCGCCGGCCGCCACCAGCATGGCCACGCCGTATTCGCCGCGCTCGATCTGCGGCATGTCGTAATAGCCCTGCATGAACTTGCCGGTCAGCGGTATGGCTTCTTTTTCGACGCTGAATTCCGCGCGGTCGATGAAGGGCGTGGGCTTGCCGCAGTCGGCCAGCAGGCCGGCGGCCTCGTCGCCGGGTTCGCCTTCGCAGGGATAGGGTTCGCCGTGGTAGTTGGGATTGCGGGCCAGCACGTGGCGGCGGTTCTGCAGCGACTCCGCCAGCATGTACGGGCCGGTGCCCACCGGCCAGGTGTTGAACGACAGGTCATGCTCGGCCATGCCCGGCTGGCTGTAGAAGCGGTCCGCCTCCCAGGGAATGGGCGCGGTGAAAGTCATGGCCAGCCAGTACTTGAACTGCGGATACTTGCCCTTGACGCGGATGCGCAGGGTGTGGGCGTCCAGCGCCTGCACGCCGGTGAAGCCGTCGGGCTCGCGCAGGTCCAGCCAGGGCGGCGCGCCGGCGCCGCCCGGCGCGTCGCGCCGCAGCGCCTGGTCGCGCTGGCGCAGGCGCTCGCCGTATTCTTTCAGGCCCACGATGTGCTCGGCCATCAGCGCGGAGATCGGCGACACCACGCGCGGGCTGGCCAGGCGCCGCAGGCCGTAGACATAGTCGTCGGCGGTCAGCTCGCGCGTGCCGGTGCGCGGGAAATCGGGAATGTAGTACTTGCCTTCGAGTTCGCCCGGCGCCAGCGGAAAGTATTCATAACCGCCGTCGGCCTTGCGCGCGAAGGCCGGATGCGGCGCGTAGCGCGAGCCGGGGCGCAGCTTGATGTCGTACACGCTCTCGGCGATCTGCTGGCCCGGCGCGTCGGCCGGCAGCGTGTTGCCCTGGGCGTCCAGGTAGACCGGCGGGTCGATCGAGGCCGCCGCGCGCGGCACCAGTTCGTAGGGCCGCTTCAGATAGTGGTAGCCGTAAAGCGTCTCGTAGATGTTGTAGGTATAGGGGGTTTCGTCGCCGGAATAGGAGCTGGCCGGGTCCAGGTACTTGGGCGAGCGCTTGACGAAGGCCGAATAAAGCGTGTTCTGGCCTTCGGCGCCGGCCGGATAGGGGCTGTTGATGGGGCTTTCCCGCGAGCAGCCCGCCAACGCCAGCGACAACAGCAAGGCCATCGCCCAGAGCCGCTTCAATGCACCCATGGAAACCTTCCCTTCGAATCGTTGCGACAGAGGATAGCAAACACGGGCCCGGACCCATAGGGCCGCGCCGCGCTCAGCCGCACTGGCGCTGCCGCCAGCAGTCGTAGCGCCATTTCCAGGGCTGCACGGCGCCCGGCTGCGCCCACAGGCCGCGCCCGGCCGCCTTGGCCTGGCGCTGCAGCGCCGGCATGGCCTGGTCGCGCAGGTAGTCGCCGCGGCGCGCCGTGTAGGCCCAGGCGTAGCCGGCCTCGACCTGGGCGCGGTTGGCCGACTGCCCGTTCTCCAGCATCAGCGCGCACACGTCGCGGCCGTACTGGTCTTTTTCATAGCACTGGGCGGTCAGCGTCTTGCCCGCCACCAGGCCGGCCAGATGCTTGCGCGCGGCCTCGGCATAGGGCTGGCCGGGCTGTTCGGCGCCATGCCCTTCCTCGGGCGCGTCGATGCTGTCCATGCGGATCTTGCGCTGCCCGTCCGGCGCCCGCAGCGTGACGGTGTCGCCGTCGGCGACATTGACGATCATGCCCGTCAACGTATAGCTGCCGGCAGGCACCCCGTCCGCCCGGCCCTGCGCCGGCGGCGCCGGCTGCGGCTCCTGCCGCCCGGAAGGCTGCAGCCAATCGACCACGGCCGCCGCCGCCGCAAGGATAAGGGCGACGACCACGGCGGCCAGCTTGCCGCCGCCGCGAAAATAAGGATTGCCACGCACCGGCAGGGCTCCAGAATGGAAAACGCAGGAAGTTTGCCATAAGGAGGGGGGGCGGGGTGGCTGCGGGTGGGGTGGCGTAGGATGGGTGCAGCGCGAGAGTTTTTGAGCAAGGACGCAGACGCTCAGCGCGCGAAACCCATCAGGCGGCGCCAGCCGCCGCCTTTCGTCGCATGCTGATTATTTGTCTCTTGCCACGAAAACCGGCGGCTGGCGCCGCCTGATGGGTTACGCGCGCTCCATATTCGGGTCCTTGCTCAAGAACTCTCGCGCTGCACCCATCCTACAACCACCCCGACTTCCGGAACCGCCAGTACAGCACCGAACAGACGCTCGCGATCACGCCCAGCGTGACGGGATAGCCCCAGGGCGATTTGAGTTCGGGCATGAACTCGAAGTTCATGCCGTAGATGCCGGCGATGGCGGTGGGCACCGCCAGGATGGCGGCCCAGGAGGCCAGCTTGCGGGTGGTGTCGTTCTGCGCCGCCTGGCCGATCATGAGGCTGGCTTCGAACGCGAACGCCAGCGATTCGCGCAAGGCGTTGAACAGCTCGTCCACCCGCAGCACGCGGTCGGCGACCTCGCCGAAATACGGGCGGGCGTGCTCGTCCACGGCCGACATCTCCACGCGCGCCAGGCGGCGGCATATCTCGGCCAGCGGCGAGACCACCGTGTGGATGCGCAGCAGGTCGCGGCGCTGCCGGTACAGCCTGCGGATGTCGGAGTCCTTGGCGCCGCGGATCAGCAGCTTCTGCTCGGCGCCCTCCACCACCGCCTCGATCTTGCCGGCCGCCGCCACGTAGCGGTCGACCAGCCAGTCCAGCAGCTCGGAAGCCACGTAGTCGCTGCCGCGCTTGAGCAGGTCGGGCGCGGCTTCCAGCCGTTCGCGCAGCGCGCTGTGGCCGGCGGTGGCGCCGCGCCGCACCGTGACCAGGAAACCGTCGCCGATGAGGAACTGGGTTTCGCCGAAGATCGGCCGCTCGGCCTCGACCTCCACCGTGATGGCCACGATCAGGATCATGTTGCCGTAGTCGATGATCTTGGGCCGGCGATGGGCCTCCAGCATTTCTTCCTGGTTCTTGTCGCAGGCGCCGAGTTCGCTCGCGATCCTGCCCAGCAGTTCCGGGCCGGGATTGCGCAGGCCTATCCACAGCATGCCGTGGCCCTGCCTGACGTACTGCCCGACCTCGTCGATGGGAACCTCGCGTTCGCGCCGCCCGTTCACGTAGGCGATCGACGCGACGACTTCGCGTTTCGCCGCGTCGGCGGCGAGTTCTTCAGTAGACATAAACACCCTCGGACTATGCGACCCGTGCCGATATCGGGCGATGATAGCCCTTTCTACGAGAACAGATTGCGCACCCGCCGGGCCACGTCCACGCTCGGCGCCTGCGGCTGCGGCGACGCGCCGCGCCCTTCGGGCAGCGGCGGGGGCTTGGGCAGGTGCTCGAACAGCGGCAGCATCGCATTCGAGATGTAGCGCGTGCGCGAGCCGTAGACGTGGCGGTCGCCCATGCCGGTCTGCTGGTGCACGTAGAAGCGCTGCGGCACGATGAGCTGCAGGCGCTCGCGGGCGCGCGTCATGGCCACGTACAGCAGGCGGCGCTCTTCCTCGATCTCTTCGGCCGTGCCGGTGCTCATGTCGGACGGGATGCAGCCGTCCACCACGTTCAGCACATAGACCGCCTTCCATTCCTGGCCCTTGGCCGAATGGATGGTGGACAGGATCATATAGTCCTCGTCGCGCAGCGGCGCGCCGGATTCGTCGCTGGTGGCGTCCGGCGGGTCCAGGGTCAGCTCGGTCAGGAAGCGCTCGCGCGACGGATAGCCCGAGGCGATGCGCAGCAGCTGGTCGAGATCGGCGCGGCGCACCCGGGCGTCGTCGTACAGCCGCTCCAGCTGACTGCCGTACCAGCGCAGGGCCAGGTCGGCGTCGGCCGGCCACTTCAGGCCGGGATCGCACAGCGCGGCGTAGGTGTCGGCGAAGCCGCGCCATTCCTCCTGGGCCGCCGCGCCCGGCTTGAATTCGCGCAGCGCCTGCAGCGGCTGCGGCGAGGCCGACATGGCGTCCATCAGCCTGGCCGCGGTGGCCGGGCCGATGCCCGGCAGCAGCTGCGCCACGCGAAAGCCGGCCATGCGTCCGCGCGGATTCTCGGCCCAGCGCAGCAGCGAGAGCAGGTCCTTGACGTGCGCGGCCTCCAGAAAGCGCAGCCCGCCGAACTTCACGTAAGGGATGTTGCGGCGGGTCAGCTCCAGTTCCAGCGCGGCGCTGTGGCTGGAGGTGCGAAACAGCGCGGCCTGCGACTTGAGCGTGGCGCCGCCCTCGCGCTGGGCCAGCACCTGGTCGGCGACCCAGCGCGCCTGGCCGGCCTCGTCGCTGACCGTCACCAGCTCGGGCAGCTGCGACGACTGGCGGTCGGTCCAGAGATCCTTGGCATAGCGTTCCGTGGCCTGGCCGATGACCGCGTTGGACGCGTTCAGGATGGGCTGGGTGGAGCGGTAGTTGCGCTCCAGCGTGATGACGCGCGCCGGGTCGGGAAACTGCGCGGGGAAGTCCAGGATGTTGCGCACGGTGGCCGCGCGGAACGAATAAATGGCCTGGGCGTCGTCGCCCACCACGGTCAGGCCGCGCCCGTCGGGCTTCAGGGCCAGCAGGATGGCCGCCTGCAGGCGGTTGGTGTCCTGGTACTCGTCGACCAGCACGTGGTCGAAGCGCGCCCCCAGGTCGGCCGCGATGCCGGGGTCGCCCATCATCTCGGCCCAGTAGAGCAGCAGGTCGTCGTAGTCCAGCACCTGCTGGTCCTGCTTGGCCGCGACGTAGGCGCGAAACAGGTTCTTGAGTTCGTCCTCCCATTGCGCGCACCACGGGAAGGCGGTCTTGAGCACGTCGGCCACGGGCGTCTGGCTGTTGACCACCCGCGAATAGATCGCCAGGCAGGTGCCCTTGAGCGGAAAGCGCGACTTGGTGGCCGACAGCCCGAGTTCGTGGCGCACCATGCCCATGAGGTCCTCGGCGTCGCCGCGGTCATGGATGGTGAAGGTTTCGGCCAGGCCGATGCGCTGCGCGCAATCGCGCAGCAGCCGCGCGCCGATCGCGTGGAAGGTGCCGGCCCACGGCAGCGACGGCGGCTGCTGCGTGGAGCGCAGGTTCATCGCCCGCTGCAGCACCGTGCCCACGCGCCGCTCCATCTCCAGCGCCGCGCGGCGCGAGAACGTCAGCAGCAGCATGCGCTGCGGGTCCGCGCCGTTGAGAATCAGGTGGGCGACGCGGTGCGCCAGCGTGCTGGTCTTGCCCGAGCCGGCGCCCGCGATCACCAGCAGCGGCGCGGCCGCGCCGAATTCGGCGGCTTCGCGCTGGGCGGGATTGAGATCGGCCAGGGGATCGGGGCGTTCGGAGGCGGACGGAGACGGCAGGCTGTTGGGGTCGGACATGGAACGGGGGCCGCCGGCGGCGGCCTCGGCAGGCAAGGCGCCGGGACATTGCCCGGCTCGGGATTGGCACTGTATATTTATACAGAATTTTTTGGATTCCGTCTGATTCCGTGCGCCTTCTGACCGGCACCGCTTCCTGGACCGACCCCACGCTGCTGGCCTGCGGCCGGTTCTATCCGCCCGAGGCCCGCAGCGCCGAGGCGCGGCTGCGCCATTACGCCTCGCGCTTCGGCATGGCCGAGGTCGATTCCAGCTATTACGCCATGCCCACGGCGCAAAACGCCTATCTGTGGGACCAGCGCACGCCCGACGGATTCGTCTTCAACATCAAGGCCTTCCGGCTGTTCACCGGGCACCAGACGCCGCTTTCGGCGCTGCCCGCCGACATCCGGCGCGAACTGGCCGACTGGCCCGAGCCGCTCATCTACCACGACCAGATGCCGTCCGACCTGCGCGACGAGCTCTGGCGCCGCTTCCAGCTGGCGCTGGAGCCGCTGCGCCTGCCCGGCAAGCTGGGCGCGGTGCATTTCCAGTTTCCGCCCTGGGTGCGGCGCGATGCGCGCGGCATGGCGCGGGTCGGCGACTGCGCGCGGCGCATGGAAGAACACCTGGTGTCGGTGGAGTTCCGCCACGCAAGCTGGTTCGCCACGCCCGCGGCCACCGAGGCCACGCTGGCGTTCGAGCGCGAGCTGGGCGTGGCGCACACGGTGGTGGACGCGCCCCAGGGCTACGCCAACACGGTGCCCGCGGTCTGGGCCTGCACCCATCCGGAACTCGCGCTGCTGCGGCTGCACGGGCGCAACGCGGCGACCTGGAACGCATCGGGCGCGGCCTCGTCGGGACGCTTCCAGTACGAGTACACGGAGCAGGAACTGGCGGAGCTGGCCGAACGCTTTGCGCGGCTGGCGGCGCAGAGCGCGCAGGCGCACGCCGTCTTCAATACCAATTTCGAGGACCAGGGCATGCGCAACGCCGCCGCCTTCGCCGCCGCGTTAGGGCGACGGCCGTAGCGCGGCGGCCTTGGCGCCGCGCCGGGCGGCGGGCGCGTGCGCCACTTCCGCCAGGCTTTCCAGCAGCACTTCGAATTTGCGCGCGATCTCATGGTCGGGCACGCAGGCGTAGCCCAGCAGCAGGCCGGGCCGGCGCGCCTCGTCGTTGACGTAGTAGCGCGACAGCGCGCGCGTCAGCACGCCTTTGCCGTGCGCCACTTCCACCACGCGCCGGTCGTCCATGTCCGGCGGCAGCGTCAGCACCAGGTGCAGGCCGGCCATGCTGGCGTCGCGGTGCAGCCACTGCGGCCCCAGCCGCCTTTCGATCAGATTGACCAGCATGGCGCGGCGGCGTCCGTACAGCATGCGCATGCGGCGGATGTGGGCGGCGTAATGGCCGTCGGCGATGAAGGTGGCCAGCGCCGCGTGCGTCATCAGGTGGCCTTCGCGGTACAGCTCGGCGTGCGCGGCCTGGAACGCCGCGGTCAAGGCCTTGGGCAGCACCAGGTAACCCACGCGCAGGCCCGGATACAGCGTCTTGCTGAAGGTGCCCATGTAGATCACGGGCGCGTCCGGCTCCAGCCCCAGCAGCGAGGCGATGGGCCGGCCGGAGAAGCGGAATTCGCTGTCGTAGTCGTCTTCGATGATCCAGCTGCCGCTGGCGCGCGCCACGGCCAGCAGCTGGCGGCGGCGCGCCAGCGACATGACCGGGCCCAGCGGATACTGATGCGAAGGCGTGACGAAAATGAAGCGCGGCGGCTCGACGGGCGATTCCGGCAGCCGCATGCCCTCCTCGTCCACCGGCAGGTGCAGCGTGCGCAGGCCGTTGGCCTGCAGCACGGTGCGCGCGCCCCAGTAGCCGGGGTCCTCGACCCAGGCGGTTTCGCCGGCCTCGCCCAGGATGCGGGTGGTCAGGTCGATGGCCTGGTGCAGTCCCTCGGTGATCAGGATCTGCTCGGGGTCGCAGTCGATGGAGCGCGTCAGCGCCAGATGCTGCGCCAGCGCCTCGCGCAGCGCCGGCAGGCCGCCGCCGTACGAGTAGGTCAGCAGGTCGGGCGTGGGATTGCGCCACAGGCCGCTCATGATGCGGCCGAACTTCTTGTGCGGGAACTCGGCCAGGTCGGGCACGCCGGGCATGAACGCGCCCCACTGGTAGGGCGAGGCCGAGGCGCCGTCGACGATGGCCGCGCCGCGCGCCGACAGCGCCGGGCGCGGCACGGCCGGCGGCGGCTGGCGGCGGCGCCGGCCGCTGGCCAGGTAGGAGTCCGGCACCGAGGCGTTGACGAAGGTGCCGTTGCCCTGGCGGCTGCGGGTATAGCCTTCGGCCAGCAGCTGGCTGTAGACGTGCACCACGGTATTGCGGGCGATGCCCAGCTCGGCCGCCAGGTCGCGCGTGGCGGGCAGCCGCGAGTCCGCGGCGATGGCGCCGTCCAGGATGGCTTCGCGGATGCCCTGGTACAGGCGCTTGTTCATGGGACCGCTGGCGCCGTCGCCCAGGCGCAGCAGCAGCAGGTCACCGACGATGGAACGCAATTGGTTCTACCCGTTTTAGAAAAGTGGTTCCCATAAATGGGGCCATCGTAGCATTAAATATTGGTTTTACCGTCCCCATCACGCTCTGCGAGGCCGAGATGAAGAATCAGGATCTGAATACCCGCCGTTCCCTGGCCACGCCGCGTGGCGTCGGCGTTATGTGCGACTTCTACGCCGTGCGCGCCGAAAACGCGACGCTGTGGGACGCCGAGGGCAAGGAATACATCGATTTCGCCGGCGGCATCGCCGTGCTGAACACCGGCCACCTGCATCCGAAGGTCAAGGCCGCGGTCGCCGCGCAGCTCGACGCATTCACCCATACGGCCTACCAGATCGTTCCGTACGAGGGCTACGTCACGCTGGCCGAGCGCATCAACCGCGTCGCGCCCATAGCCGGCCTGAAGAAGTCGGCCTTTTTCACCACCGGCGTGGAAGCCGTGGAGAACGCGGTGAAGATCGCGCGCTCGGCCACCGGGCGCTCGGGCGTGATCGCCTTTTCCGGATCGTTCCACGGCCGCACCATGCTGGGGATGGCGCTGACCGGCAAGGTCGCCCCCTACAAGCTGTCGTTCGGCCCGATGCCGGGCGACATCTACCACGTCCCCTTCCCCAATGCGGCCCAGTCCGTCAGCGTGGCCGATTCGCTCAAGGCGCTGGACCTGCTGTTCAAGTGCGATATCGATCCGCGCCGGGTCGCGGCCATCATCATCGAACCGGTGCAGGGCGAAGGCGGCTTCAACATCACCCCGCCGGCGCTGATGACGGCGCTGCGCAAGGTCTGCGACGAGCACGGCATCCTGCTGATCGCCGACGAGGTGCAGACCGGATTCGGGCGCACCGGCAAGCTGTTCGCCATGGAGCACCACGCGGTCCAGGCCGACCTGATCACCATGGCCAAGAGCCTGGGCGGCGGCTTCCCGATCTCGGGCGTGGTCGGACGCGCCGAGATCATGGACGCGCCGGCCGCCGGCGGCCTGGGCGGCACCTATGCCGGCAACCCGCTGGCGGTGGCCGCCGCGCACGCGGTGCTGGACGTGATCGCCGAGGAAAAACTGTGCGAGCGCGCCGCCGTGCTGGGCGAGAAGCTGCGTGCGCATCTGGAAGGACTGCGCGCCACGGTCCCGGGCATCGCGGACGTGCGCGGCCTGGGCTCCATGGTCGCGCTGGAACTGAACGACGCCGCCAGCGGCAAGCCGGACGCGGAAGCGGTCAAGCGCGTGCAGGCGCGCGCCCTGGAGCGCGGCCTGATTTTGCTAAGCTGCGGTGTGTACGGCAACGTTCTGCGCTTCCTGTACCCCTTGACCATTCCCGACGCCCAGTTCGACCGGGCGCTGGCCATCCTGTCCGAGGTTTTGGCCGCCTGATGCGCGGGGCCTGACCATTCAAGGAGACTGCAACATGACCGCATTGACTCAACCGCTGGCGCGCCCGGATCTGCTGCGCGACGCCTGCTACCTGGACGGCAAATGGGTGGGCGCCGGCGACGGCCCTTCCATTCCCGTCGACAACCCTTCCACCGGCAAGACCATCGTGTCGGTGCCCAAGCTGGGCCGCAAGGAAACCGAGCAGGCCATCGCCAGCGCCCAGGCCGCCCTGCCCGCCTGGAGCGCCAAGACCGGCAAGGAGCGCGCCGCCATCCTGCTGAAGTGGGCGCAGCTGATGCTTGCGCACCAGCGCGACCTGGCCGCCATCATGACCTCGGAACAGGGCAAGCCCGTGACCGAGGCCGCCGGCGAGATCGCCTACGCCGCCTCGTTCCTGGAATGGTTCGCCGAAGAAGCCAAGCGCATCGACGGCGACATCCTGCAAAGCCCCAAGGCCGGCCAGCGCCTGATGGCGCTCAAGCAGCCCATCGGCGTCACCGCCGCCATCACGCCGTGGAACTTCCCGGCCGCGATGATCACGCGCAAGGTCGGCCCGGCGCTGGCCGCCGGCTGCACTATGGTGGTCAAGCCGGCCCAGCAGACGCCGCTGACCGCGCTGGCCCTGGCCGTGCTGGCCGAAGAGGCCGGCGTGCCCGCGGGCGTGTTCCACGTCATCACCGGCAGCTCGCGCGAAATCGGCGCGGCGCTGTGCGAAAGCGAGGTCGTGCGCAAGCTGAGCTTCACCGGCTCCACCGAAGTCGGCCGCACGCTGATGGAACAGTGCGCGCCCACCATCAAGAAGCTGTCGCTGGAACTGGGCGGCAACGCGCCCTTCATCGTGTTCGACGACGCCGACCTGGACCGCGCCGTCGACGGCATTCTGGCCTCGAAGTACCGCAACGCCGGCCAGACATGCGTGTGCGCCAACCGCATCTACGTGCAGGCCGGCGTCTATGAAGAGATCGCCAAGCGCCTGGTGGCCAAGGTCGAAGCCATGAAGGTCGGCGACGGCTTCGCCGAGGGCGTGACGCAGGGCCCGCTGATCGACGCCAGCGCGGTCGAGAAGGTGCAGGAACACATCGCCGACGCCACCGCGCACGGCGCCAAGGTGATCGCCGGCGGCAAGCCGCATGCGCTGGGCGGCACGTTCTTCGAGCCGACCGTGGTGCGCGACGTAACCCAGTCGATGCGCTTCGCTTCCGAAGAAACCTTCGGCCCGGTGGCCCCGCTGTTCCGCTTCGACACCGAAGAGGAAGTCATCGGCATGGCCAACGACACCATCTTCGGCCTGGCCGCTTATTTCTACACCCGCGACTACGCCCGCATCTGGCGCGTGTCCGAGGCGCTGGAATACGGCATCGTCGGCATCAACACCGGCATCATTTCCAATGAAGTCGGCCCGTTCGGCGGCGTCAAGCAATCGGGCCTGGGACGCGAAGGCTCGAAGTACGGCATCGAGGAGTACCTGGAGATCAAGTACCTCTGCGTGGACCTGGGCGCCTGAGCCCGTCGGCGGCCATAAAAACGGGAGGGCCGCGCGCCCTCCCGTTTTGCATCCGCCGCCCGCGCCGGCGTGGTAGATTTGCCCGTTCCCTGGATAAGCCACGAGCGCAATGAGCAGAACCTTTACCCGCGAGGAAACCCGCCGGCTGGCGGCCATACTGGCCGAGACGGCGCAGACCGAAGTCATGCCGCGTTTCCGCAACCTGCCCGACGGCGCGGTGCGCGGCAAGACCTCGCCGCGCGACCTCGTGACCGACGCCGACGAGGCCGCCGAGCGCCTGATCGCCGCGCGCCTGTCCAGGCTGTATCCGGGCGCGGTGCTGATCGGGGAAGAAGCCTCGGCGCGCAATCCGGCGCTTTTGAACATGCTGGTCGACGCCGACCTGGCTTTCCTGATCGACCCCATCGACGGCACGCGCAACTACGTCGCCGGCCTGCCGCTCTTCGGCATGATGATCGCGGCCTGCCATCGCGGCGACGTGATCGCCGGCGTGATCTACGATCCGCTGAACCGCGACGGCGCGCTCGCCGTGCGCGGCGAAGGCGCCTGGATCGAATACGAAAACGGCCGCCAGGCCGCGCTCGCCGTGGCCAGCCCCGCCCCGCCCGAGGACATGGACGGCCTGATCGCCACCGGCAACCTGCCCGAGCCGCTGCGCTCCACCGTCAACGGCAATCTCTCGCGCCTGGCCAGCACCGCGTCGCTGCGCTGCGCCGCGCACGAATACCGCACGCTGGCCGCCGGCCACTGCCACGTCGCGCTTTACAACCAGCTGACCGCCTGGGACCACGCGGCCGGCTGGCTGCTGCACCGCGAAGCCGGCGGCTATTCGGCGCACTTCGACGGCTCGCCCTACAAGCCCACGCACCGCACCGGCGGGCTGCTTTACGCGCCCGACGCCGGCAGTTGGCAGGCGGCCCGCCGGGCGCTTATGGGGGACGGGGCCGAATCCGCCGAGACTTGACAAGACCGCCCCGGCCCAGGGTCAAAAATCCGGGTAATCCCTAGGAGTTATCCCCAGTTCCTGTGGACAACCCTATGGAAAGGTCTGTAACCGCGGCAAAAAAACCTTGCGCGGCAAGCACTTGCTTAGACCGGTCAAAAACCGGCCTGCCGCCGGCCTGGTTACAAGGCCTCCAGCGCCACCGCGCAGGGCTGTTCCACTTTGAGCGCCAGCATGGCGTCGGCGCGGGTGCGGCCCAGGTTGATCGCCGCTATCGGCACGCCGTTGCGCGCGGCGGCGGCCACGAAGCGGTAGCCCGAATACACCATCAGCGACGAGCCGACCACCAGCACCGCGTCGGCCGCCGCGAGCGCGTCATTGGCGCGCTCCACGCGGGCCGCGGGCACGGTTTCGCCGAAGAACACCACGTCCGGCTTGACCACGCCGCCGCAGCGCGGACAGGCCGGCACGCGATAGCGGCCGAAGTCCTCGCCGTCCAGGTCGGCGTCGCCGTCGGGCGCGTCCTCGGCCTCCAGCGCCAGCCAGTCGGGATTGGCTTGCTGCAAGGCCTGCTGCCAGGCGTGGCGGTCGCCGCGCCAGTCGCAGGCCATGCAGCGCACCTGGTCCAGCCGGCCGTGCAGGTCCACCACTTCGCGGCTGCCGGCGGCCTGGTGCAGGCCGTCGACGTTCTGCGTCACCAGCAGCCCCACGTTGCCGCGCGCCTCCAGCCGGGCCAGCGCCCGGTGCGAGGCATTGGGCTGCACCTGGCCGAACCGGCGCCAACCGACCATGCTGCGCGCCCAGTAGCGCGCCCGCGCCGGCTCGCCGCCCATGAAGGTCTGCAGCGTCATGGGCGGGGTGCGCTTCCAGGCGCCGTCGGCGTCGCGGTAATCGGGAATGCCGGAATCGGTGCTCACGCCCGCCCCGGTCAGCACGAACAGCCGCGGGTGGCGGTCGACGAAGCCGCGCAGCGCGGCCAGGTCCGAGGTCCGCGTGTCCATCCGTTCAGCCGCCCAGGCCGCAGTCCGGCATGTCGCTGACCAGGCTGGCCTGGGTGACGTTGCTGCCCGGCGGCACGCTGCGCGTGAGCCAGACGTTGCCGCCGATGGTCGAACCCTTGCCTATCGTGACGCGGCCCAGGATCGTGGCGCCGGCGTAGATCACCACGTCGTCCTCGATCAGGGGGTGGCGCGGCAGGCCTTTCTTCAGTTCGCCGTTCTCGCCCGGCGGGAAGCGCTTGGCCCCCAGCGTGACCATCTGGTAGAGCCGCACGCGGTCGCCGATGATGGCGGTTTCGCCGATCACCACGCCGGTGCCGTGGTCGATGAAGAAGCTCTTGCCGATGGTGGCGCCCGGATGGATGTCGATGCCGGTGTCGGCGTGCGCGATCTCGGCCACCATGCGCGCCAGCATCGGCACGTTCAGGCGGTACAGCACGTTGGCCAGGCGGTGGTGGATCATGGCCGCCACGCCGGGATAGCACAGCAGCACTTCGTCGACGTTGTGGGCCGCCGGGTCGCCCTGGTAGGCGGCGGTCACGTCCAGGTCCAGCGCGGCGCGCACGCGCGGCAGCTCTGCGCCGAACTGGCGCACGATCTCGATGGCGCGCTGGCGCGTGTCCGCCGAGGCGGCCTGTTCCGGCCGGCCCACGTACTGCAGCTCCAGACAGACCTGGTGCAGCAGCGCGTCCAGCGCCGCGCCGATGGTGTGGCCGACGTAGAAGTCCTCGACCTCTTCGCGCAGGTCGATCGGGCCCAGGCGCATCGGGAACAGCGCGCCGCACAGATCCTTGACGATCTGGCGCAGGCTTTCCTGGGACGGGAATTCGCGCAGGTCGGCGTCCTCGCGCAGGCGTCCGCGCGGGCCGCGCCAGGCCACGCGCGCCTCGCGCAGGCCCGACACGATGCTGTCCAGGTTCCAGTGGGCCGGCGTGGTGGAGGACGGCCCGCTCATCGCCGTTGCTCCGGCCGGGCGCCGGCCGCGCCGGCATGCGGATAGAAATCGAACATGGTGGTACCTCGCTGACGGTGTATTGCCCCGGCGGCGGGCGCCGGGCGATGTTGCTTCGCAATAATTCCGTCAACTGTAACCGCTCGCGCCCATTTCCCGGAATCCGTCCGACATGGCGTAGGGGTTTATGCCGCGTAGCCCTGCGGATTGCCCTGTTGCCAGCGCCAGCCGTCGGCGCACATCGCGTCCACGTCGTGCGTGCTGCGCCAGCCCAGCAGCGAGGCCGCCAGCGCCGGATCGGCCCACATCCGCTCGATGTCGCCGGGCCGCCGCGGCTGCGTCTGCAGCGGGATGCGGCAGCCGTTGACGCGCTCGAAGGCGCGCACCAGCTCCAGCACACTGGTGCCCTGCCCCGTTCCCAGGTTGACCGCCACGAAACCGGGATGGCCGGCCGAATAGGCCAGCGCCTGCACGTGGCCCTGCGCCAGGTCCATGACGTGCAGATAGTCGCGCACGCCGGTGCCGTCGGCCGTGCCGTAGTCGTCGCCGAAGACCCGCAGATAGGGCTGGCGCCCCACCGCCACCTGCGTGATGTAGGGGAACAGGTTGTTGGGCGTGTCGCGCGGGCTTTCGCCGATCCGGCCGCTGCGGTGCGCGCCGATCGGGTTGAAGTAGCGCAGCGTGACGGCGCTGAAGCCGGGATCGGCCTTGCACACGTCGCGCAGCATCTCCTCGACCATCAGCTTGGTGCGGCCGTAGGGATTGGTGGGCGCCAGCGGATGGGCCTCGGTGAACGGCAGGTACTGCGGCTCGCCATAAACCGTGGCCGAGGAACTGAACACCAGGCGCGCCACGCCGGCGGCGCGCATGGCGCGCAGCAGCGCCACCGAGCCGCCGACGTTGTTGTCGTAGTACTTGAGCGGGTCGGCGACCGATTCGCCGACCGCCTTGCTGCCGGCCAGGTGCAGCACCGCGCCCACCGGCTCGCCGCGGGCGGCCGCCTCGCGCAGCACCGACTCCAGCAGGCCGGGGCTGCGGATGTCGCCCTCCACCAGCGGAATGCGCGCGCCGCACAGCTCCTCCACGCGGCGCACGGCCTCGCGGCTGCCGTTGCTGAAGTCATCGACCACCAGCGGCCGCTGGCCGGCCGCCAGCATCGCCACCAGCGTGTGCGTGCCGATGTAGCCGGCCCCGCCCGTCACCAACACATGCAGATCCGGCATGGACTGCGGCCTCCTTCAAAGATGCGCGGCCACGCCCGGCACCCAGGCATGGCGCGGACGCGGCGCCTGCGCGTGGCTGCGGTAGCGGTCGATCCAGTACGAGGTGGACGCGTCATGGCCCCAGTCCACCACGCCGGCCGACACCGGCACCGCCAGCTCGCGCTCGATGCCGGTGGCCAGGCGCTTGCCCAGTTCCACGCCCCACTGGTCGAAGGGGTTGATGCCCCACACCACGCTCTGCACGAACACCTTGTGCTCGTACAGCGCCAGCAGCGCGCCCAGCCCGCGCGGATCGAGCTGGCGCAGCACGATCAGCGTGGACGGCCGTCCGCCCGGATGGACCATGTGCTGCGCCAGGGTGAGCGCGTGCTCGCGGTCGTCGATGTGGGCCACGTCCAGCAGCGCCTGCTCCAGGCTCTTGCCGCGCAGCAGCGCCTGGCGCTGGGCCAGGCAGTTGGCCAGCAGCTTGCGGTGCGCGTCGGGGCTGTCGGCATGGCCTTGCAGGCTGGCGATGAAGTCCACCGGCGCGCCCGCTTCGCTTTGATGCAGCCACTGGAAGAAGGTGTGCTGGCCGTCGGTGCCCGGCATGCCCCAGATGATGGGCGCGGTCGGCACGCCGACCGCGGCGCCGTCGCCCGCGACCCGCTTGCCCAGCGATTCCATCTCCAGCTGCTGCAGATAGGTGACCAGGTGCAGCAGGCGCGCGCTGTAGGCGGCGATGTTCAGCGAGTTGTGGCCCAGCACGCTGCAGTTGACCAGGCCTGCCAGCGCCAGTTGCACCGGCGCGTTCGAGCCGAACGGCGCCTGCTGGAAATGCTGGTCCATGGCCTGGGCGCCGGCCTGCATGCCGATCAGCACCTCGGCGCCCACCGTCAGCGCGATGGACAGGCCGGCGACCGACCAGACCGAATAGCGCCCGCCCACCCAGTCGCACATCTTGAAGACCTGGGAGGCCGGCACGCCCAGCGCGCGCGCGGCCGACGGATTGGCGGTCACGGCGGCCAGCTGTTCCGACACGTCGGCCGCACCGCCCTGCTTGAGCCAGGCGATGGCGGCGCGCGCGTTGTGCAGCGTCTCGGCCGTGGTGAAGGACTTGGACGACACCACCACCAGGCAGCGGCGCGGGTCCAGCCCGGCCACGGCGTCATGGAAGGCGTGCCCGTCGATGTTGGACACGAAGCGGATCTGGCGCCGCTGCGAGGCGCCGCCGAAGGCCTGGATCGCCAGGCGCGGCCCCCAGTCGCTGCCGCCGATGCCGATGTGCAGCACCGTGGAGAAGTCGGCGGTCTGGTCCACCCTGCGCACGAAATCCATCATGCGCGCGTATTCGCAGACCGAGTCGGCATCCTGGCCGTCCGGCTGCTCGCGGGTGCGCCCGGCGCGCAGCGCGGTATGCCAGGCCGGCTTGCCTTCGGTCCAGTTGACCGGCTCGCCGGCGAACAGCGCGCGGCGCGCCTCGGCCAGTCCGCGCGCCTGCAGCAGGGACTGCGCCGCGGCGTCCAGCGCCGGCGACTGCCGCTGCATGGTCAGGTCCACGCACAGTCCCGCCGCCTCGATGACCTTCAGCGCCCCGGCGTCCAGTGCGGCGGATTGCGCGGCCTGCGCGAACCCCCGCCATTCGGGGCTGTCCGCCAGGCCGGAATCCGCCCTCGACGCTTCAATCGCATTGTTGGCCTTTCCCATCGCGTGATGCTCCTTAAAACGGTAAACGAACATGAGGGGCAATGCGTCGGAACGCGTTGCGGAAGTCCTCCTCGATACGGGCCAGTGCGGCCACGGTGTCT
The DNA here is from genome assembly GCF_057359325.1 of Achromobacter sp. MUI-25009338. Taxonomy (NCBI): domain Bacteria; kingdom Pseudomonadati; phylum Pseudomonadota; class Betaproteobacteria; order Burkholderiales; family Alcaligenaceae; genus Achromobacter; species Achromobacter sp. MUI-25009338. Next base: position 1,924,943 of record NZ_CM170627.1, on the reverse strand, counting down.
CCTTCGAAACGCAACACCACGGTAGGCGTGGTGTTGGACGGACGCGCCAGACCGAAGCCGTCGGCATAGTCCACGCGCACTCCGTCCAGATTGCTGATGGAGACCGCGCCGGGGAATTCCCCCTGCGCGCGCAGCGCCTCCACCAGGTCGAACTGCTCGCCTTCGGCGGTTTGCAGCTTGATTTCGGGCGTGGCGCATGCCTGCGGCAGGCCCTCCAGCAGCGCGGACGGGTCCGGCGCCGCCGACAGGATTTCCAGCAGGCGCGCGGCGGCATAGATGCCGTCGTCGAAGCCGTACCAGCGTTCCTTGAAAAAGATGTGCCCGCTCATCTCGCCGGCCAGCAGCGCGCCGGTCTCGCGCATGCGCGCCTTGATCAGCGAATGCCCGGTGCGGCACATGGTGGGCTTGCCGCCGGCCTCGGTGACGGCGCGCGCCACCAGCCGGCTGCACTTGACGTCGTACAGGATCTCGGCGCCCGGATTGCGCGACAGCACGTCGCGGGCGAACAGGATCAGCTGGCGGTCGGGCCAGATGATCTGCCCGGACTTCGTCACCACGCCCAGCCGGTCGCCGTCGCCGTCGAACGCCAGGCCGACCTCGCAGTCGGAATAGCGCAGGCAATAGATCAGGTCCTGCAGGTTCTGGGGATCGGCCGGATCGGGATGATGGCCGGGAAACGAACCGTCGACTTCGCAGAACAGTTCGGTGACTTCGCAGCCCAGCGCGCGAAACAGCGCCGGCGCCACCGCGCCGGCCACGCCGTTGCCGCAGTCGATGGCGATCTTCATGGGCCGCGCCATGCGGATGTCGCCCAGCAGGCGCGCCGCGTAGCAGGGCTGTATCTGCATCTGGGTGCGCCCGCCGGCCACGCCGGCCGACTCGATCGGCTGGCGCATCGCGTCGCGCAGCGCCGTGATGCCTTCGCCGTACAGCGAGGCGCCCTCCATCACGATCTTGAAGCCGTTGTGCGCGGGCGGGTTGTGGCTGCCGGTGACCGCGATGCCCGCCCCCGTGTCCATCAGGCGGGTCGCGAAGTACACCATCGGCGTGGTCGCCATGCCGATGTCGATGACGTGCATGCCCGCCGAGCGCAGCCCGGCCTGCAGCGCGGCCGCCAGCTCCACGCTGCTCAGGCGCCCGTCGCGCCCCACCACCATCGACCGCGCCCCCTGTTCGCGCGCCCGAGCCCCCGCCGCCATGCCCAGGCTGTGCGCGAACCGCGCGTCGATCTCGTCCGGCACCGTGCCGCGTATGTCGTAAGCCTTGAAAACCGCATCCAGAATTTGCGGGGTGTCCCAGCCAAATGTTCCGTGCATGCCATCTTCTCCGGGTGGCGTTTACTTACTTTGGACCGTTCTGTTTGAAATCGCCGTAATAGGCCGCGCGGGAATAGCGGTAGCTTCCGTACTTGGAACGGAAGCCGAAGCGTTCGGGCAGCAGCTTGAGACCGTTGAACAGCACGCCGTCGACCGGCGCGCCAGCCTGGATCAGGCGCTTGGCCGTCTCCCGGATCTCGCCCACCGTGTTCATGCCGGAGCGCACCACCACCATGACCGCCGCCGCATGCGTGCCGACCACGGCGGCGTCCGGAGACGACAGCACGGGAGCCGTGTCCAGAATCACCATGTCGTACTGCGACGCCAGTTCGCGCAGGGTCTCGCCGAACACGGGCGAGGCCAGCAGCTCGGAAGGATCGAAGGTCACCGCGCCGGTGGCGATGAAGTCCACGCCCTCGGACACGCTGTGCTTGCGCACGCGGCTCAGCGGAATCGTGCCCGACAGCACTTCGAACAGGCCGTCTTCCTTGGGCACGCCGAAATAGCGGTTCAGCTGGCCCTTGCGGAAGTCGGCGTCGATCAGCAGCACGCGCTTGCCCACGCCGCCCTGGATGAAGGCGAAATTGGCCGACAGGAACGACTTGCCCACCCCGGCCACCGGCCCCGTGAACATGACCATGTTGTTGGCCGACTGGCGCAGCGAGGCCTGCAGCACGTTGCGGAAGGAACGCAGGCTTTCGATCGGAGGCGCGTTGCCCTGGCTCTGCGCCAGCAGCGCGGGCACCGTGGCGTTCTTGCGCCGGCTGCGGCGCCACAGGCGGTCCTGCATGTCGCTGTAGGGAATGGCGGCCAGCACCGGCAGGCCGGTATGGCGCTCGACGTCTTCCGGCTCCGACAGGCCGCCGAACAGCGCGTTGCGCACGAAGGCGCACAGCATGCCGAAGATCAGGCCGAAGGCCGTGGCCACGCCGATGATGATGGCGGCCTTGGGGCGCACCGGCTTGTCGGGCTGCACCGCGGCGTCCAGGATGCGCACGTTGCCCACCTTGCCCGCGCGGATCAGGCGCAGCTGCTGGGCGTTGTTGAGCAGCGTGGTGTAGAGCTCGGTGTTCACGCGCACGTCGCGCACCATGCGCACCACGTCCTGTTCGAGGTCGGGCAGTTGCCGGATGTGGCCGCCGATGCGGTCCACGTCGCCGGTCAGCGCGGAGATCTGGCGGTCCAGGGCCACGATGCTGGGATGGCTGGGCGCGAAGCGCGTGATCATCTCCTGGCGCTTGGCGCGCAGTTCCATCACGCGGGTCTGCGCGTCGACCGACTGGCCCAGGATCAGCTTGGCCTCTTCGCTCAGGTCGATGGTGCCGCGCTTGTTGCGCAGCGAGTTGTACTTGGTCTCGGCCGCGTCCAGCTCGCTCTTGAGGATGGGCAGCTGCTTTTCCAGAAAGACCAGCGACTTCTCGGCCTGCGCCGACTTGCGGTTGAGGTTCTGCTGCACGTACTCCTGGCCGATCTGGTTGAGCACGGCGGTCGTCATCACCGGATCGTTGCCTTCCAGCGTGACGCCGATCACGCCCGAGGTGCGGCCGCGTTCGAAAATGCCCAGGCGCCCCTGCACGTCCTCGATGGCCGCCAGGCGCGAGCTGCGCGACACCACGAACTCGGTTCCCGGACGGCCGCTGAGCGCGTCGACGTGCACGTCCAGCGCGCCGCCGCCCGGCAGCAGGAAATGCTCGGGCTTGCCGACGGTGCCGTTGAACGTGGCGCCGGTCAGCTTGTCGTTGAGCGTGTAGCGTCCGTCGCCCAGCGTGGTGATGCGAAACGGCTTGCCCAGCCATTCGTTGGGCACGTCCAGCTGCGAGACGGCGATGGTCTCTCCGCCCCAGGCGTAGCCGCCGCGCGGCAGGCTGGACGGATAGGGCAGGCTTTCGTAGCGCTGCGCCAGCCATTCACCCACCACCGGGAAGTAGCGCGGCTTGGCGTGGATGTACAGCAGGAACTTGTCCACGGCCGGGCCGACCACCATGCGCGAGCGCAGCACTTCCATTTCGCCCGAGGTTTCGGCCTTGGTGTCGAACATGGTCGAGACGTCGCCCAGCAGGCTGCGGCTCTGGCCCTGCGGCAATTCTTCCTCCACTTGCACGATGATGTCGGCGGAGTAGACCTTGGGCGTGACCATCACATAGGCAACCGCTCCCAGAAAGGCGAGCAGCGTGATGGCGAGGATCATCCACCGGTTGGAGAAGATGGCGTCGACGTGGGACGTCAACGGGGTTTCCTGTTGGCGAGCCGGCACGGACGGCTCGAACGATTCGATAGGCAACGACATGCAGCTCTCCAAGAGAAGGCGCCGCTGCGGGTAGCGGCGCCCCCAAAGGCGTGGGTTAAAAACTAGTCAATGGCTTTCACGGTCTGTACCGTCTGCGCGCTCGGGAACAGGTTGCTGATGAAGCGGTTCCACCTCACCAGGCCGGCCGAATCCACGAACACAACGTCTTTGGGTTGCAACTCAAACTTCTCCCCTACTGCCAAGGCTTGCGGTGAACCGGCGTTCAGATGGAACACCAGCGGCTTCGCCTGCTCCGTGCTGCGCACGACAAAGATCTGCGACGGATTCGAGGTCGTCTGATTCGGCCCTCCCGCCAAACCCAGCGCCTCGGTCAACGACATGCGGCCGTCGCGCATTACTGCCGCGGTGGGCAGGGTGACCTCGCCCATCACGAATACCTTGCTGTCGTCGCGCGGCGTCACCCTCACGGTGTCGCCCGGCTTCAACAGCACCTGGTTCAAGTCCTGGCCGCGTTCGATCAGGGCCGGCACGTTCACGCGGGTGCGGCGTCCGTCGCGGATCACGTACACCGAGCTGCGATCGCCCGTCGGCAAAATCCCGCCGGCCCGGTTGATCGCTTCCAACAGGGTCATCGGAATGTCGTTGATCGCAATCGCGCCAGGCGTCTTCACCTCGCCGTCCACGTAAATACGCTTGCTGCGATAGCCCAGCACGCGTACTGTGATCTGCGGGTCCTGGATGTACTTGCTTGAACTATTCACTATGAGATTGCGCGCCTGGAGTTCCGTCAACCCCGCCACTTTCAGCAGTCCGGCATAGGGAAATTGGATATATCCAGTGGATGAGACCGTATAGCCCGGAATGCCCGAGGCGGTATCCCCGATGGCTAGTTCGGTCACCCCAGTCCCAATGGCGTAGGTTTGCGTCGGAAGGACGAGTTCGGGGTGATCCCACACCACGATGGAAAGAATGTCGCCCGGTCCGATGAGGTAGGGCCCGGACTTTCCGTACAGCTTTTCGACGCCATCGCTGGCGATCAGGGCTTCGCGCGCGCGCTGCTCTTCGAGCACCAGGCTGGGGGTGATCTGTCTTATCTCAGCTTTGGAGTTGGGGTCCAGCGGGTCGGCGAGCTGGTTGGCGTCAAACGTCATACCGGGGGACAAGGCGCAAGCGCCCAGCGAGGACACGAGCGCGATAGCGGCTATGGCTCGGCTCAACGTTCCGAAAAATGTAGTCATGGCAAATCCACTTGTGAATGACTTCGTTGCTTGGAAAGGAGCCCGATGCGTAACGGGTTGCGACATTCCACTCTCTTTTCCTGGCCCCGCACATTCGACGGATGTCCTAAGCCTTCTCCTACATCGTTTGGAGGTTTCGGGTGGCCCGGGCACTCAATAAGATTTTGTCGGTAGCCACAGGCTTTGCGGCGGTGCACGGCTTTTTTTCCCGCGCGCGGCAGGCCGGCTTCCAACGAACAGGAGTGCGCGATGGAACCGTCCCAAACGGACACGTCGACCAGATTCAGCGGGGCAAGCTATCTCTATCGCTTGCTGGATGCCGCGATCGTGATTGCCTGCGGCCTGACCGCCACCGGATTGAAATTCTCGGATGACGCGCTGGCGGACCCTCCGCAAATCCATCTGTTCCTGATCTACCTGTGCGGCCTGGGCGTGGTCGCGATCTTCCCGGCGTTCCGGCTGTACGTGTCCTGGCGCGGCCGTCGCCTGACCGACCTGGTCGGACGCAGCGTGGCGGCCTGGGCCCTGGTGTTCGCGCTGGGCATCTGCATCAGTTTTCTCATGCACCAGACCGCCGCGATATCCCGCATATGGGCGGCGACCTGGTTCATCATGACGGCGCTGGCGCTGATCGGCGTGCGCATCGCGGTCTACTCGGTGCTGGGCGCGGCGCGCGACCGCGGCATGGACCGCAAGCGCGTGCTGCTGGTGGGTTTCGGCGCGCTGGGCCACGACCTGTGGCGCCGCGTCGAGCAATACCGCAACACCGGCTACGAAGTGGCCGGCATCTACGCCGAGCCGCACGAGAACCTGCCGCCGCAGGTCCGCCGCCTGCATGAGCTGGGCGGCCTGCACGACTTCGTCAAAGAGAACAACGTGCGCGAGATCTGGATCGTGCTTCCGATGGAGGCCGGTCAGGAACTGCGCGAAGTGCTCTACCACCTGCGCAACGACCTGGTCGACATCCGCTGGATTCCCGACGTGATGTCCATCCAGCTGCTCGGCCACCAGATCGGCGAATTCCTGGGCCTGCCGGCCATCCAGCTCAACAGCCTGCCGGCCGCCGGCGTGCGCGGACTGGCCAAGGAAGTGTTCGACCGCAGTTTCGCGCTGTGCGCGCTGATCGGCCTGTCGCCCGTCATGCTGACCGTGGCCCTGCTGGTGAAAGCGACTTCGCGCGGGCCGGTGTTCTTCACGCAGCCGCGCCTGGGCGTGGACGGCAAGGTGTTCCACGTCTACAAGTTCCGCACCATGACCGTGCACCAGGAACAGGGCGTGGTCACGCAGGCCACGCGCAACGACAGGCGCGTCACGCGCATCGGCGGCTTTCTGCGGCGCACCAGCCTGGACGAGCTGCCGCAGTTCCTCAACGTGCTGATGGGCGACATGTCGGTGGTCGGTCCGCGGCCCCACGCGCTGGAGCACAACGAACTCTACAAGGACTTGGTGCAGCGCTACATGATGCGCCATCGCGTCAAGCCGGGCATCACGGGCTGGGCCCAGGTCAATGGCCTGCGCGGCCAGACCGACACCCTGCGCAAGATGAGCGACCGGGTCGAGCACGATATCTATTACATCCAGAACTGGACGTTCAGGATGGATCTGCTGATCATCGCCCGCACGGCGGTATCGGGATGGACGGGCCGCAATGTCTACTGAACCGTTGGGATGGCCCGAGCGGCGGGGAACGGCCGCGCGCGCAGACGGCGTGCTGGCCGGCGCCGACTTCCGCGAGGCGGTCGAGATGCTGCCGCTGGTGTCGATCGACCTGCTGCTGCGCGATGCGCGCGGCCGCTACCTGACCGGGCTGCGCGCCAATCCGCCCGCCCAGGGCGCCTGGTTCGTGCCGGGCGGACGCATCCGCAAGAACGAAACGCTGCGCCAGGCGCTGTGCCGCATCGCGCGCGAAGAACTCGGCTTGCCCGTACCCGACCAGGCCTGGCGGCCGCGCGGCGTGTACGAGCATTTCTATGGCACCAATTTCGCAGGCGAGGCCGGACGCTCCACGCATTACGTCGTCCTCGCCTATGAAGCGGAAATTCCGTTGGACATCTCCAGCCTGCCGCAGGCCCAGCACCGCAGCTACCGCTGGCAGCCCGCGGCGGCCATCGCCGCCGATCCCGGCGTCCATCCGTACACCCAGGCCTACTTCAAGGAGTGAGCGCCATGACGAATCCCCCTCCCCCGTACCGGGCAGTCATCCTCTGCGGCGGCTCCGGCTCGCGGCTGTGGCCGCTGTCGCGCGAGCTGCTGCCGAAGCAGTTCATCCGCCTGACCGATGACCGCAGCCTGTTGCAGAACACCCTGCTGCGCCTGGCGTCGGCGGGCGCCGAAGCCAGGCCCACGCTGGTCTGCAACGACGCGCACCGCTACATCGCGGCGGAACAGGCGCTGGAACTGGGCATCAAGGACGCCGAGGTGATCCTGGAGCCGTTCGCGCGCAACACCGCGCCGGCCATCGCCGCCGCCACGCTGCGCGCCATGCGCGACGGCGAGGACCCGGTCATGCTCATCATGCCCTCGGACCACGTGCTGGAGGACGGCGAAGTGCTGCGTGCCGCCTTCGCCGAGGCCTACCAGGCGGCCCTGCAGGGCGCGCTGGTGACCTTCGGCATCACGCCCACCGCGCCGCTGAGCGGCTACGGCTACATCCAGGCCGACGAGCCGGGCGAAATGGGGCCGGCGCGGCGCGTGCGCCGCTTCGTCGAGAAACCCTCGCCCGAAGTGGCGCAGCGCTTCATCGACGACGGCGGCTATTACTGGAACAGCGGCATGTTCGCCTTCCAGGCCTCGGTATTCCTGTCGGAAATGGCCCGGCTGGCGCCCAAGATGCTGGAACAGGTGCAGGCGGCGGTGGCCATCGGCCACGGCGAGAACGCCCTGTTCCACCTGGACGGTCCGTCCTTCGAGGCCTGCCCCAGCGATTCGATGGACTACGCCATCATGGAGCGCACCGACAGCGCCGTGGTGATTCCGCTGGCCGCCTCGTGGAGCGACGTGGGCGCCTGGGACGCGGTCTGGGGCATCGCGCAGAAGACGGTGGAAGGCAACTCCACCACCGGCGACGTGATGGTGGAGGATTCGCGCAACTGCCTGATCCACTCGACCAGCCGGCTGGTCGCCTCGGTGGGGCTGGACGATATCGTCGTCATCGAAACGGCCGACGCCGTGCTGGTGGCGCACAAGTCCCGCTCGCAGGACGTCAAGCGCCTGGTGGAAGTGTTCAAGACGCAACACCGCTCCGAGCTCAACCACCACCGCGAAGTGCAGCGCCCCTGGGGCTCTTACGACTCGGTCGGCCAGGGCCCGCGCTACCAGGTCAAGCGCATCACGGTCAAACCCGGGGCGCGCCTGTCCTCGCAGATGCATCACCACCGGGCCGAGCACTGGATCGTGGTGTCGGGCACGGCGCGCATCTACAACGGCGACAAGCAGTACCTGCTGACCGAAAACCAGTCGACCTACATCCCGCTGGGCGAGATCCACAGCCTGGAGAACCCCGGGAAGATTCCGCTGGAAATCATAGAGGTGCAGTCGGGCGCGTACCTCGGGGAGGACGACATCGTTCGATTCCAGGATATGTATGGCCGAGTTTGAGAGGGATGAGGAGAGGATTCCATTCTGGCGGCCTGGGGCGGCGCGGATCTGCCTGCCGGTGGCGGGGTTGTTCTTTCTCGTCTTGATCACGGTGGGCAACCTGCCAGGGCTGGCGGCGGAAATGTCCGACGCCTTCGGCGACAAGCGCTTGCACCTGGCCGCCTATTCCCTGCTGGCGGGACTGGTCTATGCCTCGGTCAACCGGCGCCCGGCGCTGGTGGCCATGCTGACCGTCACCATCCTCGGAATGGTGGATGAATCGATCCAATCCCTTTTTCCCTACCGAGAGGCTGAGCTCTTAGACCTTTTGGCCGATATCTCCGCGGCGGGTGCAACAGTAATCTCATTGCACATCGGTACCGCAGCCTTCGGCTCCTTTCGTGCAGTTACTAAGTCTTAAGGATACAACCATGCCAAAACGGGCATTGATTACCGGCGTCACCGGCCAAGACGGGTCCTACCTGGCGGAGTTCCTGCTTGCCAAGGGCTATGAGGTCCACGGCATCAAGCGGCGCGCTTCCCTGTTCAATACGGCCCGCATCGATCACCTGTACCAGGACCCTCATGACCAGCCGCGCAACTTCGTGCTGCACCACGGCGACATGACCGATTCCTGCAGCCTGATCCGTATCGTCCAGTCGGTGCAGCCGGACGAGATCTACAACCTGGCCGCGCAAAGCCACGTCGGGGTCTCGTTCGAAGAACCGGAATACACCGCCAACGCCGACGGCCTGGGCACCCTGCGCCTGCTGGAAGCCATCCGCATCCTGAAGCTGGAGAACAAGACCCGCTTCTACCAGGCCTCGACCTCCGAGCTGTACGGCCTGGTGCAGGAGATTCCGCAGAAGGAGACAACGCCGTTCTATCCGCGCAGCCCGTACGCGGCGGCCAAGCTGTACGCCTACTGGATCAGCGTGAACTACCGCGAAGCCTATGGCATGTACGCCTGCAACGGCATCCTGTTCAACCACGAATCGCCCAAGCGCGGCGAGACCTTCGTGACCCGCAAGATCACCCGCGGCCTGGCCCGCATCGTGCTGGGCCTGCAGGAGTGCCTGTACCTGGGCAACCTGTCGGCGCTGCGCGACTGGGGCCATGCGCGCGACTACGTCGAAATGCAGTGGCTGATGCTGCAGCAGGACACGCCCGAGGACTACGTCATCGCCACCGGCATGCAGTACAGCGTGCGCGAGTTCATCAATACCGCCGCGCGCGAGCTGGGCATCCTGCTGGCCTGGGAAGGCGAAGGCCTGGAAGAGACCGCCACCGTGCTGTTCTCGCCGGTGCACGACGTCAAGCCCGGCCAGGTCATCGTGCGCGTGGACCCGCGCTACTTCCGCCCCACCGAAGTGGAAACCCTGCTGGGCGATCCCACCAAGGCGCGCGAGAAGCTGGGCTGGTCGCCTCGCATTTCCTTCGCCGAACTGGTCAAGGAAATGATCGAGAGCGACCTGCGCGACGCGCGGCGCGATGCGCTGGTCGAGCAGAACGGCTACGAAATCTACGCCTACAAGGAGTAGTCGGACATGACGAACCAGGAGCAACGCGTCTTCGTCGCCGGGCATCGCGGCATGGTGGGCGCCGCGATCACCCGCGAGCTGCAGCGCCGCGGCTACGGCAACGTGATCACCCGCAGCCGCGCCGAACTGGACCTGGAAAACCAGAACCAGGTGCACCGCTTTTTCTCGACCACGCCGGTCGACGTGGTGTACCTGGCCGCCGCCAAGGTGGGCGGTATCCTGGCCAATCAGACGCACCCGGTGGAGTTTCTGTACAAGAACCTCATGATCCAGTGCAACGTCATCCGCGCCGCCCACGCGGCGGGGGTGCGCAAGCTGTTGTTCCTGGGTTCGTCATGCATCTACCCGCGCGAGGCGCCGCAGCCCATCCACGAGGACGCCCTGCTCACCGGGCCGCTGGAATCCACCAACGAACCGTACGCCATCGCCAAGATCGCGGGCCTGAAGCTGTGCGAGGCGTACCAGCGCGAATACGGCGCGCGCTTCATCTGCGCGATGCCGACCAATCTGTACGGCCCGCACGACAACTACGACCTGCAGAACAGCCACGTGCTGCCCGCGCTGATCCGCAAGTTCCATGAAGGGCGCGAAGCCGGCCAGGACGCCGTGACCATCTGGGGCACGGGCGCGCCGCTGCGCGAGTTCCTGTACGTCGACGACCTGGCCCAGGCCTGCGTGATGCTGATGGAGCATCCCGACGCCGAGGGCATCTACAACATCGGCGCGGGGCAGGACATCTCCATCGCCGACCTGGCCAGGCTGGTGGCGCGCGTGGTCGGCTACACCGGCGAAATCGTCTACGACACCAGCAAGCCCGACGGCACGCCGCGCAAGCTGATGGATTCGTCGCGGATGCAGGCGCTGGGCTGGAAGCCGGAGATCTCGCTGACCCACGGCATCACGCTGGCCTACGGGCATTTCCTGCGCGAGCGCACGCAGCAAGCGCTGCCCGTGGCCTGACGGCCGTATCGACAGGCCCTCGCCATGCTCGGATTGCTCAGGAAACACATCGCCGGCAACGCCTCCTTCTGGGGGCTGGTGGAGTACGGCATCGGCCCGGTGGCGGCGCTGGTGGCCCTGCCCATCCTGTTCCGCCAGCTGGGCACGGTGGGCTTCGGCCAGTATTCCATGATCATCGCCCTGGCCGGCTTCGGCAACGCCGCCAACCTGGGCGCGGCGGTGACGGCCACCAAGCTGGTGTCCGAGCGCCTGCACGAGCCCGGCGGCGCCTATCGCGCCGCCGGCGTCAGCATGTCGCTGATCGGCTGCGCGCTGGGCGTGGTGACGCTGGCCGCCCTCATGCTGTGGGGCGCGGTGGGCCTGGGCTGGCCCGACGCCACTTTCGGCGGCGTGGCGGTGACGATGCTGGCGCTGCCGGCGCTGGCCATCTACCTGACCCAGCAGTACGACCAATTGTTCTCGGGCTGCCTGAAGGGGCGCGAGGATTTCCGCGCCACGGCGCTGTGCGAGGTGTTCAGCCGCAGCGGCACGATGGCGCTGGCCTGCGCCACGGCCTGGATGACGGCCTCGCCCACCTGGACCGGACTGGCTCAGGCGCTCGGGCTGCTGCTGGCTGGCAGCGTCAAGATGGGCGTGTTCTCGTGCGCCTACGGCCGCCTGGTGGTGCGCCCCGTGCGCGACCGCGGCGCGATGATGGACGCCTTCCGCTTTTCGCGCTGGTCCTGGCTCAACAGCCTGAGCGCGCTGGCCTTCGGCTCGGTGGACCGCGTGCTGGTGGGCAGCCTGATGGGGCCCGCCGCGCTGGCCATCTATACCGTGGGCGTGCAGGTCGGGCAGATCATCCACACCGCCTCGGTCGCCATTTTCCAGAAGGCCATGCCGCGCGTGAGCCGGCTGTCGGCCTCCCCTCCCTATCCCGGCGCCGCCGAACGCGAGATCCGCCGCATGATGCTGTGGAACCTGGCGCTGTCGGCCGGGGCCACGATCGCCGTGCTGGCCGTCAGCCGCCCGCTTCTGAACATGTTGCTCAGCGCCAGCGTGGCCCAGGACCACCTTGGAACCTTCCAGCTGCTCATCATCGCGTCGGGGCTGCTGTCCCTGAACGCCGCGGCGCATTTCTCCCTGCTCGGACTCGGCAATTCGCGGGCGGTCGCCATCCTGAACGGACTGGGCGGCCTGGCGATGCTGTGCGTCATGGCGGGGCTGGTGCAGATTGCGGGCGAACACGCCGCCGCCTGGGGCCGCATGGCCTACGCGGCGATCACGCTGGCGGGCGTGGCCTTCGCCATCCGCCAATCCCGTCCCGATTTCCCTGGTGTCGTGCCTGCGGCCACCCGATAACCAACAAGCTGAGGTATTCCATGCGCAAGCGCCATAACGAGTATTCACGCCAGCTCATCGACTTTGTCCGCGAGCTCCGCCCGCCAGCCCCGATCGCCGGCGGCCTGATGCCCAAGGTGACCATCGTGACGCCCTCGTTCAACCAGGCCCGCTTCCTGGAACGCACCATTCTGTCGGTGCTGAACCAGGGCTATCCGCGGCTGGAGTACATCATCATCGACGGCGGCTCGACCGACGGCAGCGTGGACATCATCCGCAAGTACGAGCGCTACCTGAGCTATTGGGAAAGCACGCCCGACCGCGGCCAGTCCCACGCCATCAACAAGGGCTTCGAGCGCGCCACCGGCGACTACGTGGGCTGGCAGAACTCCGACGACCTGTATTTCCCGGGCGCGCTGCGCAAGCTGGGCGCGGCCGCGTCCAAGGGCCGCGCGCCCATCGTCAGCGGCAACCTGTTCGTGGCCGACGCCAACAACCGGATCTTCCGCAAGATCCACTACACCCCGGTTAACCGGGGCACGCTGACGGTGGTCAAGGCCTCCATCCCGAACCAGTCCGCCATCTTCCGCCGCGACCTGCTGCGCAAGTACGGCCTGCTGCAGGAAAGCATGCGCTACTGCATGGACCTGGAGCTGTGGAGCCGCCTGCTGCGCGAGGGCAAGAACCTGATCGTGCCCGACGCCATGGGCGTGTACACGGTCCACGACGAGACCAAGACCGCGCTGATGCAGGACGTGCTGCTGGAGGAGCGCGAGCAGATCGTGACCCGCATCCGGCGCACCGAGCCGGGCCTGGGCCGCCTGTTCGAACTGTCGTGCAGGGCCTCCAAGGTGGCCGCGCACGCGCGCCAGGGCGATCTGTCCTACCTGTTCGAAAAGCTGACCACCAAGATCTTCGGCCGCGACGACTGGGCCGCCCACTAGCATCGCCGGGCCCAGCCTGACGGAGAAAAGCCGCAATGAATCCGCACCGCCGCCTTTCCACTCTGCACCTGCTCGGCCTGTTCGCCTTCACCGCGCTGGCGCTCAACGACGACCGCTTCATCCTGGGGGTGGGCAGCTTCAAGCTGTCGCCCTTCGATTTCCTGTTCGTCGCCATGCTGGGAGTCAAGGCGCTGCGGCTGGCGGACCCGCGCGCCTACGCCCTGCCGCGCGGCCTGCTGGGCCTGCTGCTGGGGCTGCAGGCGCTGTCGGTGGTCTACCTGCTGCTGGTGTCGGTGGACCACCCCGGCATCGAGACCGGCGACGTGGCGCGCGACCTGCGCATCGTGTTCTATTTCCTGTGCACGCCGTTCCTTTGCTACAAGGACATCGACAGCCCGCATGCCTACGCCGTGCTGCAGAAGTACATCGTGGCGGCCTGCCTGGCCGTGGCCACGCTGATGCTGCTGGAGCAACTGCAGGGCTTCAGCGTGTCCAATCCGCTGCGCAACGTGCGCCTGGGCGTGTGGGCCATTCCCTTCGGCGTGGTGTCGCTGCTGTACTTCCGGCGCACGCTGAACGTGTCCGGCCCCAAGGCCTATGCGCTGACCGTCTACATGCTGCTGGCGCTGGTGTTTTCGCTCAACCGCAGCCAGTACCTGCAACTGGCCGCCTCGGTGCTGATCGCCGTGCTGCTGGGCGCCGGTCCCGAGATCCGGCGGCGCGCCGTGCTGGTGTTCGCGCCGGCCGCGATCGCCGGCGTGCTGGTTTTCGCCAGCATCGGCTACCTGGACGTGCTGACCAACCGCATCTTCAGCGTCGAGCGCCTGGACGAGGACTCCAGCTACGGCGCGCGCATCCAGGAGATGCAGGGCCAGATGGACTCCTTCGCCGAAAGCCCGGTGTTCGGCAAGGGCGCCGGCTTTCGCAGCTGGGTGATGGGCGAGAACGGCTTCGAGCTGAGCACCTTCGCCCACAACTCCTGGGCCTTCTACCTGATGAAGTTCGGCGTGGTCGGCACCATCATGATCATGCTGCCGCCGCTGCTCATCCTGCTGCTGACGCTGCTCAGGCGCTACGCCCATCCCGGCCTGGAGCTGCACCGGCGCTACCTGCTGGCCACCGCGCCCATCTACATCTTCATCGATTCGCTCTCGGGCGGCCTGGCCTACGCGCCCAAGACCGCCTTCACCGGATTCCTGCTGTGCTATTGCCTGTCGCTGATGCGCAATGCGCAGATCATGCCCGTTCCCTCGACTACGCCGCCCGCCCCCAGCCCCCGTCCGGCCGCCGCGCGCCGGGCGCCAACACGAGTGATCCCACATGCCTGATGTTTTGTTTGTCGCGCCGGACCTGCACGGCGGCGTCGGAAGATGCGTCGCCTTCATCGTGGACGCGCTGCCGGAACAGGGGGTGGATTCCGCCCTGTTCCTGCTGCGCTCGCGCAACCGGGAGTATCCCGTCTCCAACCCCAAGGTCACGCGGGCGCTGCCCGTGTACGAATCGCCCGCCGCGCTGCGCCTGATGCTGCCCGTGGCGTTCCTGCGCCTGCTGCGCCAGATCCGGCGCGACAAGCCGGCCATCGTCTGCTCGCACGGCCTGCTGTGCAACATGCTGGTGGTGCTGGCCAAGAAACTGCTGCGCGGCCGCTTCAGCACCGTCGCCTTCGAGCACAGCAGCCCCGCCATCCATTACGGCGCCTCGCGCATGCGGCGCCTGAAGTGCTGGCTGGTGAGCCAGACCTACCGGCGCCACGACGCCGTGGTCGGCGTATCGCGCGGCGTCAAGGAGGACCTGGTCAGCATGTTCCCGCCGCTGCGCGGCAAGGTCCACACCATCTACAACGGCGTGCCGCTGGACAATGTCCGCCGCCAGGGCGCGGCCGCCGCGCCCCAGCCGCCGCAGCAGGCCCCGGCGCAGGCGCCCTACCACGTGGTGGCGGTCGGCCGCCTCGAAGCGGTCAAGGACTACGCCACCCTGATCGACGCGGCCGCGCTGCTGGACGATCCCGGCATCGCCTTCACCATCCTGGGCGAAGGCTCCGAACACGACGCCCTGCAGAAACGCATCGACGAACACGGCTCGCGCACCCCGGTCAGGCTGGCCGGCCACATCGACAACCCGTTTCCGGTGATCGCCGGCGCCGGCGCCTTCGCCCTGACCTCGGTGCGCGAGAGCTTCGGCAACGTGCTGGTCGAGGCGCTGTGCCTGGGCGTGCCGGTGATTTCCACGGACTGTCCCCACGGCCCCGCCGAGATCCTGGACGCGGGCCGCTACGGCCTGCTGGTGCCGGTGGGCGACGCCGCGGCGCTGGCCGACGCGGTGCGCCGCCTGGCCTACGACAGCGAGATGCGGCAGCGGCTGGCCGCCCAGGGCCCCGAACGCGCCGACGCGTTTTCCCTGGAGCGGCACTGCCGCAACGTCATCTCGCTATTTCAGCCGCTCATGCAGCGCGGCACGCCCTGAACAGGAAGCATCATGCAGAAGATACCGGTTTCGGTCGTCGTCATGACGAAGAACGAGGAACGCAACATCGCCAAGTGCCTGAAGGCGCTGGTCGAATTCGATGAAGTCTTCGTGGTGGACTCCAACAGCACGGACGCCACCTGCTCCATGGCGACCGCGCTGGGGGCCAAGGTCTCCAACTTCCAGTGGAACGGCAAGTATCCGAAGAAAAAGCAGTGGTGCCTGGAGCAGCTGCCGTTCTCGCATCCCGTGGTGCTGTACGTGGACGCCGACGAGGAAATGACCCCGGGCCTGGCCGCCGAGATCCGCGAGGCGCTGCCGCGCTTCGCCGCCGGCGCCGGCGGCGCCTTCGTGCCCTTCGACTACGTGTTCTGCGGCAAGAAGCTGGAGCACGGCCACCGCGTCTACAAGCTGGCGCTGCTGGCGCGCGACCGTTCCCGCTTCCTGGACTACGACGACCTGGACGTGGCCCACATGTGGGAGGTCGAGGGGCATTACCAGCCGCAGGTCGAGGGCGAGACCTTCGCGCTGCGCGAGCGCATGGTGCACAACGACCACGATTCGCTCTTCCACTATTTCGACAAGCACAACCGCTATTCCGACTGGGAAGCCAACCTGCGCACCAAGGGCCTGATGAACGACCCGCGCGAAGCCAACGTGGGCGCGCGCGCCCTGCTCAAGCGCATCTTCCAGGCCATGCCGTTCAAGGCGCCGATCGCCTTTCTGCACTCCTACGTGTTCCGGCTCGGCTTCCTGGACGGCAAGGCCGGCTACGACTACGCGGTGGCGCGCGCCATGTACTACTGGCAGATCCGCATCAAGACCGAGGAAATCCAGAAGGCGCGCCAGGCCAGCGCGGCCGCGGCGCGCGACGACGCCGTGGCGGGAGCGGCGAAATGAGCGCCCTGCAGCGTCTGGACCAGTTCACGCTGGCGCCCGGCCAGCGCGGCCGCTCCGCCCTGACGGTGCAGCTGTGGTGGATGGTGCAGGGCACGCTGTTTCGCTGGTCGCCGCAGGTGGCGTACGGATTTCGCCGCTGGCTGCTGCGCTGCTTCGGCGCGCGCATCGGCCGCAAGGTCCTGATCCGGCCCAGCGCCACGGTCACCTACCCCTGGAAGGTGGAGATCGGCGACTACGCCTGGATCGGCGACGAGGCGGTGATCTACAGCCTCGGGCCGATCCACATCGGCGCCCATGCCGTGGTGTCGCAGCGCAGCTACCTGTGCGCGGCCGACCATGACGCCGCGCAGCCCGCGTTTCCGCTGCGCGAGCGCGCGGTACGCATCGAGGAAGGCGCCTGGGTCGCCACCGACGTATTCATCGGCCCCGGCGTGACGGTGGGGCGCGAAACCGTGGTCGGCGCCCGCAGTTCCGTATTCCGCAACCTGCCGGCCGGCATGATCTGCCACGGCAATCCCTGCCGGCCGGTGCGGCCGCGCCAGGCTGGCCCGGCATGAAAATCCTCGTCTACGGCATCAACTACGCGCCCGAGCTGACCGGCATCGGCAAGTACAGCGCCGAAATGGCCGAATGGATGGCCGCGCGCGGCCACCAGGTCAGCGTCGTGACCGCCCCGCCCTACTACCCCCAATGGCAGGTGCAGGAAGGCTACCGCGCGGGCCGCTATCGCAAGGAAACGCGGCGCGGCGTCACCGTGCGCCGCGCGCCGCTCTGGGTGCCGGCCAGGCCGGGCGGGCTCAAGCGCCTGATCCACCTGGCCAGCTTCGCCCTGTCCAGCCTGCCGTCGCTGCTGCGCGCCGCCGCCGGCCGCCCCGACCTGATCCTGGTGGTCGAGCCGGCGCTGTTCTGCGCGCCCGCCGCGTGGCTGGCCGCAAGGCTGTGCGGCGCGCGCGCGTGGCTGCACATCCAGGACTACGAAGTGGACGCGGCCTTCGAGCTGGGCCTGCTCAAGGGCGCCGGCCTGCGCGCCGCCGTGCGCCGCGCCGAACGCTGGCTGATGCGCCGCTTCGACCGCGTCTCCACCATCTCGGGCCGCATGCTGGACCTGGCGCTGGCCAAAGGCGTCGACCCCGGCCGCGCCCTGCTGCTGCCCAACTGGATAGACGTGAACGCCATCGCGCCGCGCAGCGGCGGCGACTACCGCGCCGAACTGGGCATTCCGACCGACGCCGTGGTCGCGCTGTACTCGGGCAACATGGGCGGCAAGCAGGGCCTGCAGACCCTGGCCGACGTGGCGCGCCGCCTGGACGGCGAGACCCGCCTGTGGTTCGTGTTCTGCGGCCAGGGCCCGGAACGCGCGCCGCTGCAGGCCGCCTGCCAGGGACTGGAGCGGGTGCGCTTCCTGGACCTGCAGCCGGCCGAGCGGCTGGGCGAACTGCTGAACACCGCCGACGTCCACCTGCTGCCGCAACGCGCCGGCGCGGCCGACCTGGTCATGCCGTCCAAGCTGACCGGCATGCTGGCCAGCGGCCGGCCCGTGGTCTGCGGCGCCGCGCCCGGCACCGAACTGGCCGCCGTCGTGGCGCGCTGCGGCCTGGTGACCCCGCCCGAAGACGGCGCGGCCATGGCCGCAGCCGTGCGCACGCTGGCCGACGACGCGCCCCGGCGCGAAGCCCTGGGCGCGGCCGCGCGGCAGTATGCGTTGGCGCATCTGCACATCGATGCGGTGCTGGCCGAGGCGGAGCGTGAGTTCATTGCGGTGGCCGAGTCGAAAGACAAACCGGCCGAGCGCAACGCCGGGGTTTGAGGCGGGGAAAACCGGTCTTCATGTGGCGTTCAGCGCGTAGGATGGGTGCAGCGCGCGCTTGCCCGGGCCAGAACGCCGGATCTCCAACGCGCGTAACCCATCGGCCGGCGCAAGCCGGCGATTCTGGTGCCGGCAAGAAATCCAACTCTGCATGCGACGAAAAACGGCGGCTGGCGCCGCCTGATGGGTTGCGCGCGTTTGGCGCTTGGGTTCTTGTGTCGGTGGTCTCGCGCTTGACCCATCCTACGGGTCTTCATCCTGGCGGATCGCGGTCGGTGGGGCGCCGTTGCGGACCAGGCCCATCTGCACGGCGATGTAGGCGGCTTCGGCCTGGTTGCGGGCGTTGAGCTTCCAATACAGGGTGCGCGCATGGCTCTTGACGGTGGCCACCGAGATGCCGACCTGTTCGCCGATCTCGCGCATGGTCTTGCCCTGCACCAGCAGTTGCAGGATCTCTTCCTGTCTTTGCGTCAGCTCGCGTAGCGCCTGCGGCGCGGCCTGGGTGGCGCCCTGCGGCCGGGCCACCGCCTGCGGATAGCATTGGCCGCCCGCCATCACCAGGCTCACCGCCGCGGCCAGCGCGTCCGGGTTGGACGCCTTGGGCAGATAGCCCGCGACGCCGGCGCGCGCGCATGCCGTCATCACGCCCTGGTCCAGCACGGTGTACAGCACCAGCACCAGGCGCGGCATGAAGAACGCCATGGACTGCGACAGCAGGCCCACGTCCTGTTCCGCCAGGCCGCTGCAACCCACCACCAGCAGTTCCACTGGGCGGTTGATAGAGCTGGACATGTTGAGCAGATGCGCTGGCGAGATGGCCAGGATGTCGTCGGCGTTGCGTACGCGCTCCAGCACATGCTGGATCGCCACACGAAGCAGAGCGTAGTCTTCGATCAGTACGGTTGTCATCCCCGGGGGAACCTTGTGACACTCGGCCCATACACGGTTCCCATGACGCTGGCGCATCGCTTGCCGCTATCGCGGCGTGACGGCGTCATCGACTTCACGGGAAGCTCGCCCACAGCATCGGATCGCATTGGCGAGGCGGCGGTGGTTCGCCCTTTCGAGCCATGCTTGCGGACACAACCCATGCTATCAGCGGCTACGTCCGCTGAATCTCGTACAGGTGGATGAATGGCGGTGGAATGCGCTTGCATTGCGACCGCTGCACTGCTATGAACGGCGTAGCCTCGATGGCTATGCGCATCCGGCAGCGGGACGCCTGGCGTCCCGGACTGCCGGACCGACTGCGCGACCGGCAAGCGCTATCCGACCTTGCGCCCATACATCTGTCCTGCGTCCACATCCCTGCCACTGCTGGGCTCGTGCCATTCCAGCGTGGCGCCGCGCTGCAGCGCCGCGTAGACGGCTTCGCCCTTGTTTTTGACATGCAACCGTTGGTACAGCGTACAAGCGTGCGTCTTGGCCGTCGCCACCGAGATATTGAGCATCCTGCTGACCGTCTTGATCGGATAGCCGCGGGCCAGCAGCACCAGCACTTCATACTGCCGCGGGGTGATCTGCAGCAACTGCGCGCCCGCGCTGACCGGCATGGCGCTCTTGGCGGGAGCGTCCTCGGCGTCGCGCGCCGGCAAGGCGCACACCGACTGCTGCGCCGGCGCCTGGATGGCCTGCTCGCTGGGGAAGCACTGGCCGCCGGCCATGACCAGGCGGATGGCCGCCTCCAGGATTTCGACCGAAGCCGTTTTCATCAGGCAGCCGTAGATGCTGGCTCCCGGCAGGCCCTGCACCGGCATCGGCAATGGCATGACGTCCGTCAGAAGCAGGATCCGCTTCGGCGTCAGCACCCGCTGGATTTCATGCAGCGCGCTCCACGCTTCGTCGGTATCCACCGGCAGTCCATAGATCAGGAGATCGGCGCCAGCGTGCACGCCATCGGCCTTGGAAATATCCGCCAGGCCCATCCCCTCGATTTCCCACACATCGTCCAACTTGCTAAGAATCTGCCACAACCCCAGCCGCAGGAGCGGATGGGCTTCAATCAGGACCATCTTGGCCATGGTGTCCTCCCGGTTTTTCGACGGCCTAGAAAGGATCTTCGCTGTGCTGAAGACTATTTTTTTTCCAACCCTGCGGGGGTGGTCCGCAATATCCCGGAATATCTAATGAAGCTGAACCGGGACATTTGGGCTGGGAGACTTTGGTAGCCACCATAACGGATGGCATGGACCCATCTTATGGTTCGAAATCCGCAAAATCAAGACGTTTGCCCACGATATAATCCGATAAAAACAGACATCATTCGTGAGCCTTAATCAATATAGTAAATATGGCTGAGCAGCGGCTTTGATGCTTTCCGGCGCTAGGGTTTTCACCAGGATTTTCGGCGTCCACACTTGCCTTTCCCTATGAAAGCCGTGGCGCGGGCATGCGTCCCCGCTAGGCCGGGCGCGGCTCCGGCCGTGAAAAAGCCGCGTTCGGGCATCTGCCGGACACGGCCGTAAAACGCGGGCGCCAGGCCCGATTTCTGTCCAGATGTATCTGCTGACACATTCCGCCCGTAGGCGCATTGCTTATTCGAAATATGGGTAACATTTTAATTTGTGCGTCACGCGCATCATTTACTCCATATAAGCGAAGTCGAATACCGTATGGCCGCCCTGGTGATGCCAATGGTGCATTGAAGCATGACGCTTCCTCAGGAAATTGGCGTAGTGGATTTCGCCGTCCGTTTCGACGTAGGTGGAGGGCGACAGCTCCTCTATCCGGTTGAGCGAGACGCCCTTGCCGTAGTGGCAGAAGCCCTGGTACTGGGCGCAGCGCATCACTTCCCCCTCGGGCGACACCACGATCCCGGCGTTGCGGGCCCGCATCGGATTGCGCACGATGGGGTTGCACGCATGCGGCGTCCACTCAGTCGAGCGCGGCGAATCGGCGAAGAAGGCGAATAATTCGTCGCAGTGGCTCTGGCCATCCGTGCGGTCGATATTAGTTAATAGCCACCAATATTTTCCGTGCTTGAAAATAATCGTATCGACGGCGGATATATTGGTCATCAGATTAACATCCAGCTCCCACTTCAATGGAAATTCCGTGCATTTCCATAATTCTATACTGCGATTTCCGCAGGTTTCCGGAACCATGTATGTCACGCCTTCGTGCTCGAATATATACGGAAACGAAAGGTGGTAAGGCAGGTTCAGGGCCGTGCCCAGCAGGCGGAAAGCCCCGTCGGAGTAGGTCGCGACGGAGATCGTACCCTTGCGGGAATTAAAATCGTAGTCCTCGAAAAATATATATGGCTTTTTATCCTGGGTATATACAAATGGATCTGCGAAGAATCTGCCCTTGGGCGGTTGCAGGACCATGGCCTCGGATACTACGGCCTGCTGCCGGAAAGACGGGAACATTCCAATCCGCCAGCGTATATTGCGTTTCATGACGCGCCGCACAATCAAATCCGACATCAACCAGGCCTGGCGCGCGATATAAGCGGCGGAATTCCACTCCGCCGGATCGGCGCGGCGCTGGCCGCTCATGATCTGCATGCCGGGCGGCGCCGCCCCCTGGCGCAGTCGCGCGAGCGCCTGGAGCGCGTCATAAACCATGAAGTTTCCGAGGCTGAATGCGCGCGCCTGATTCTTCAACCAGAACACTTCGGTGTTGAAACTGCGCTGGTCCAGAAGCTCGTCGTCTTCGAGCCGAGCGCCGACGCGCCAGAGTTTTACCGTGGTGTGGTCCTCGCGCTGGTAGACCTCCCAGAAGCCGGCGTAGCGGCTGGTCTGCACCGCGATATCCGAATAACTCAGCTGCCATACGCCCAGCCGGGCCCAGTCCTGCAGCTGTTCGCGCGAGGCCGGCGACGTGCCCAGCGTAATCACCAGGTCCAGCTCCAGCGCGGCCACCGCGTCCTGCAGCGCCGCCGGCGCGGCCTGGTGCGCCAGCGGCACGACCGCGGCCGAGTCCGCCGGCAGGCTGCCGCGCAGGTCGCGGCACTCCAGCATGGCGCGCTGCTTGGCCGGCAGCAGCCTGCCCTCCAGGCGCGACAGCGTGCCGAACAGCGCCTTGACGCCCAGGCGCGGCTCCTCGCTAGGCGCGTGCATTACCAGCAAAGCGGCAACTTCGAAATCCTGGCTGTGCCGGAGCCACTCGACCATCTCGTGCATCCAGCCGGGCTGTTCCAGCCCGTCAACCAGCAGTCCCACTTTGAAGGTCTTCATTTCTGCTCCTGAGTCTGCACCGCTGCCCGTACAGCGAACGGGCTAGCCATGCTTGGCGGTCTCATCGATGGTGTGCGTCTCTATCTCCTCGCGCTGATACTGCGGTCTTTTGCGCCTATGTTCCAGCCCGCATTTAATCTAGGCCGGCAGCCCGAGGCGGGCGGCCCGTTCATCATTCCGACGGCCGAGTACAGCGCTCGCCGGCCTGCGCGGAAGTCCTCGTCCATGAGTAGGAGCCGTAGGGCTGCCAACGGCGTACCGGCGGCTCGCGGCTGCGCCGCTAGTGGTAAACCCTATTCGGGATAGCCGAGGCTCGCATCTCCGCCATCGCTAGCGCATAATGGTTTTTAAACGAACGTTTGAATTCAACCTTATGCAAGAAATCAGCCAGCCCACTACCCGTGACGCGATCCTGGATACGGCCGAGGCCCTGTTCGCGCAGCAGGGGCACGACGCGACGTCGATGCGCCAGATCACCAGCGCGGCCGGCGTGAACCTTGCTTCGGTGAACTACCACTTCGGCTCCAAGGAGTCACTCGTCCAGGCGGTGCTAAAACGCCGCCTGGCCGTGCTGAACCGCGAGCGCCTGCGGCTTTTGGACGAACTGGAGGCGCAGGCCGAAGGCCGGCCCCTCAAGCCCTCGCAGATCGTGGACGCCTTTTTCGGCACGCTGCTGCGCCTGGCCGCCGATCCGGCCCAGGCCGGCAGCACCTTCCTGCCGCTGCTGGAACGCACCATGACCGACCCGTCCGACTTCATCCGCGCGCTGTTCGCCGAAGAGTACGCGGACGTGCTGGAGCGCTACCGCAACGCGCTGTTCGCCGCGCTGCCCGACGTGCCCAAGGCCGAAATCATGTGGCGTTTCCAGTTCATGCTGGGCGCCACCTCGTACGCCATCATCGGCACCGACCTGCTGCGCTCCGTCACGGGCTGGACCATCGACGAAGCCGAACAACCCAACAACCCCGAGCTGCTGCTGCCCCGCCTGATGAGCTTTCTGCTGGGCGGGCTGCGCTCGCCCCTGCCGCAAATGCCTTAGGGCGGGACGGCCGGCCGCAAACGAAGAACATGGAGGCAAGAACATGAACGCAGTCATCCTCGCCCTGGCCGTCATCGTGCTGCTTGCGGCCGTCGTGCTGGGCGTGCGCCCGATCCGCCGCGCCCTGCTGTCGGCGCCGGTCTTCCGGCTCTACAGCAAGGTGCTGCCGCAGATGTCGGACACCGAGCGCGACGCGCTCGAGGCCGGCACCGTGTGGTGGGAAGGCGAGCTGTTTCGCGGCCGCCCGGACTGGAGCCGGCTGCTGGCGTACCCGCGTCCCCGGCTGAGCGAGGATGAGCAGCGCTTCCTGAACCACCAGGCCGAGGAGGCCTGCCGCATGGTCGACGACTGGGAGGTCACGCAGCAGCGCTACGACCTGCCCGCGCCCGTCTGGGACTACCTCAAGACCCAGGGTTTCCTGGGCATGATCATTCCCCGCGAATACGGCGGCCTGGGCTTCTCGGCCTATGCCCATTCCGAGATCGTGACCAAGCTGTCCACGCGCTCCTCGGCGCTGGCCGTGTCGGTCATGGTGCCCAATTCGCTCGGCCCGGCCGAACTGCTGCTGCACTACGGCACCGATGAGCAGAAGAACCACTACCTGCCCCGCCTGGCGCGCGGCGAGGAAGTGCCGGCCTTCGCGCTGACCAGCCCCTGGGCGGGCTCCGACGCCGCCGCCATCCCCGACAGCGGCATCGTCTGCAAGGGCGAATGGCAGGGCCGCGAAGTGATAGGCATGAAGGTCACCTGGGACAAGCGCTACATCACGCTGGCCCCGGTCTGCACGCTGCTGGGCCTGGCGTTCCGCCTGTACGACCCGGACGGCCTGCTGGGCGGCAAGAAAGACCTGGGCATCACTTGCGCGCTGGTGCCGCACGACCATCCCGGCGTCGATACCGGCCGCCGCCATTTCCCGCTGAACGCCATGTTCATGAACGGCCCCACGCGCGGCACGGACGTGTTCATGCCGCTGGACTTCATCATCGGCGGGCCGGCCATGGCCGGCCAGGGCTGGCGCATGCTGATGGAATGCCTGGCGGCGGGCCGCTCGATCTCGCTGCCCTCGTCGAACACCGGCATGTCCAAGCTGACCGCGCGCGCCGTCGGCGGCTATGCGCGCGTTCGCAGCCAGTTCCGCACCCCGGTGGGCAAGTTCGAGGGCGTGGAGGAAGCGCTGGCGCGCATCGGCGGCAACACCTACATGATGGACGCCGCGCGCGCCATGACCGCCGGCGCGGTGGACCTCGGTGAAAAGCCCTCGGTCGTGTCCGCCATCGTCAAATACCACGTCACCGAACGCGCCCGCCAGGTCGTCAACGACGGCATGGACGTGATCGGCGGCAAGGGCATCTGCCTGGGCCCCTCCAACTTCCTGGGCCGCGCCTACCAGCAGATCCCCATCGGCATCACCGTGGAAGGCGCCAACATCCTCACGCGCAGCCTGATCATCTTCGGCCAGGGCGCGATCCGCTGCCATCCCTACGTGCTGGCGGAAATGCAGGCGGCCCAGTCGCCCGACCGCCGCCAGGGCCTGATCGATTTCGACCGCGCCTTCTGGGGCCACGCGGCCTTCGTCGTGCGCAACGCGCTGCGCGCCGCGGGCGCCGCGCTGACGGGCGCGCGCTACGTGCGCGTGGACGCCGACGTCGCGCCCGAAATGAAGCGCTACTACCAGCAGCTCAGCCGCTACAGCGCCGCGTTCGCGCTGCTGGCCGACAGCGCCATGCTGGTGCTGGGCGGCAGCCTCAAGCGGCGCGAGCGCCTGTCGGCGCGCCTGGGCGACATCCTGTCGCAGATGTACCTGGCAAGCGCCGCGCTCAAGCGCTACGAGGACGAGGGCCGCCAGGCCGCCGACGCGCCGCTGGCGCACTGGTCCGTCCAGGACGCGCTGTACAGGCTGCAGCAGGCCTTCGACGGCGTGCTGGAAAATTTCCCCAACCGCGCGGCCGCCTGGGCGCTGGCCCGCCTGGTGTTTCCGTGGGGCCGCCCCCAGGCCCTGCCGTCGGACCGTCTGGGCCAGGACGTGGCGCGCCTGCTGATCCAGCCGGGCGCGGCGCGCGACCGCCTGACCGCGGGCTGCCACCTGCCGGCCACCGAGCAGGAACCGGTAGGCGCGATCGAACTGGCGCTGGCGGCCACGCTGGAGGCCGAGCCCATCGAAGCCAAGATCCGCGAACTCGAAAAGCGCGGCGCGCTCGACGGCAACCCCAAGGCCAACGTGCGCGACATCGCCGATGCCGCCTATGCGGCAGGCGGCATCACCGCCGAGGAATACGCGGTGGTCCAGCGCCGCAACCGCTTGCGCGACACCGTGGTGCGCGTCGATGATTTCGCCTTCGACTTCGGCGCGGGGCAGGACATCGAACCCGCGGCCGAACGCAAGGTCGCCTGAAGGAGGCAACGGATGGCATTCAAACCGGTCTACGTCGTCGATGGCCTGCGCACGCCTTTCCTGAAGGCGCGCAGCGGGCCGGGCCCGTTCTCGGCCGGCGATCTCGCCGTGCAGGCCGGCCGCAGCCTGCTGCTGCGCCAGCCCTACGCGCCCACCGACCTGGACGAGGTCATCGTGGGCTGCGCCGCGCCCTCGCCCGACGAAGTGAACATCGGCCGCGTGATCGCGCTGCGCCTGGGCTGCGGCAACAAGGTGCCGGGCTGGACCGTGATGCGCAACTGCGCCTCGGGCATGCAGGCGCTGGATTCCGCCATCGCCAACATCCAGTCCGGCCGTTCGGAACTGGTGCTGGCCGGCGGCACCGACGCGCTGTCGCGCGCGCCGGTGTTGTTCTCGGACGACATGGTGCGCTGGCTGGGCGGCTGGTACGCGGCCCGCGGCGCTGGCGCCAAACTGGCGATGCTGCGCCGGTTCCGGCTGCGCAACCTGGCGCCCGTGATCGGCCTGCTCAAGGGCCTGACCGACCCCGTGGTGGGCCTGTCCATGGGCCAGACCGCCGAGAACCTCGCCACCCGGTTCAATATCGATCGCCAGGCGATGGACGCCTACGCGGCCGAGAGCCACCGGCGCGCGCTGGCGGCCCGCGCCGCCGGCGCCATGGGCGAGATCGCCGCCTTGATCGACACGCAAGGCAGGCTGTACGCTGAGGACGACGGCGTGCGCGCGGACTCCACGCCCGACAAGCTGGCCAAGCTCAAGCCGGTCTTCGACAAGCCCTGGGGCAACATCACGGCGGGCAACAGTTCGCAGGTCACCGACGGCGCCGCCATGCTGGCGCTGGCTTCCGAAGAAGCCGTGCGCAAATGGAATCTGCGGCCGCTGGGCCGCATCGTCGACAGCCAGTGGGCCGGCCTGGATCCCGCGCAGATGGGCCTGGGGCCGGTGCATGCCGCCACCCCTATCCTGCAACGCCACAACCTGGGGCTCAACGATCTGGACTTGTGGGAAATCAACGAAGCCTTCGCCGCCCAGGTGCTGGCCTGCATGGCCGCGTGGCGCGACGAAGCCTATTGCCGGGAACACTTCGGCACCGCGGCCTGGGGCGAACTGGACCGCGCCCGGCTCAACGTGGACGGCGGCGCGATCGCCATCGGCCACCCGGTGGGCGCATCCGGCGCGCGCATCGTGCTGCATCTGCTCGACGCGCTCAAGCGCCGCGGCGCGCGGCGCGGCATGGCGGCCATCTGCATCGGCGGCGGCCAAGGCGGCGCGATGCTGGTCGAAACCCTGGACGAGGACCGCCCATGACGACGATCGATACGCTTTCCCACTGGCGCCTGGAGCGCGAGGCCGACGGGCTGGCGTGGCTGACCTTCGACCGCGCCGGCAGCGCCGTCAACGCCCTGTCCGCCGACACCCTGGCCGAACTCGCCGTGGTGCTGGACGCGCTGGACGCGCAGCCGCCGGCGGGCCTGATCATCCGCTCCGGCAAGACCACCGGCTTCATCGTGGGCGCGGACGTCAACGAGTTCGCCAGCCTGGACACGCCCGAGCAGGCGCGCGCGCTGGTCGCGCGCGGCTGGAACCTGTTCAACCGCGTGGCCGCGCTGCGCTACCCGACGCTGGCACTGATCGAAGGCCACTGCCTGGGCGGCGGCCTGGAGCTGGCGCTGGCCTGCCGCTGGCGCCTGGTGGCCGACCAGCCGGGGACCTCGCTGGCGTTGCCCGAAGTAATGCTGGGCATTTTTCCCGGCTGGGGCGGCATGCTGCGCCTGCCGCGGCTGATCGGCGCGCCGGCGGCGCTCGACATGATGCTGACCGGCCGCGGCGCCGACGCGCGCCGCGCCGCGGCGCTGGGCCTGGCCGACGCCCGCGTCCCGCCGCGGCTGCTGCTGGCCGCGGCCCGCCAGACCGTGCTGTCGGGCAAGGCCCCACGTCGCGCGCGCGGCCCCGGCGCCTGGTTCAGGCGCTGCACCGACCACTGGCCGCTGAAGGCCATCATCGCCTCGCGCGCGCGCAAGCAGATCGCGGCCAAGGATCCGCAGGGCCACTATCCCGCGGCGCCGGCCATCGTCGACATCTGGGAAAAACACGGCGGCAACGCGCTGCAGGCGCCCGCGCTGATCGACCGCATCATCGCCTCGGGCACCGCCCGCAACCTGCTGCGCGTGTTCCGCCTGCAGGAACGCCTGAAGGCCAACGGCAAGCAGCCCGGCGTCCCGCCGGCGCGCCACGTGCACGTAGTGGGCGCCGGCGTGATGGGCGGCGACATCGCGGCGTGGTGCGCGCTCAAAGGCATGACGGTCACGCTGCAGGACCAGGACATGGCGCGCATTGCGCCGGCCCTCAAGCGCGCCGCGGCGCTGTACGCCCGCCGCCTGAAGGACCCGCGCCTGGCGCGCGCCGCGTTCGATCGCCTGATTCCCGACCCGGCGGGCGACGGCGTGCCGCTGGCCGACGTCGTCATCGAAGCCATCAGCGAGCAGCCCGAGGCCAAGCGCGCGCTGTATCGCGCGCTGGAACCGCGCATGCGCGCCGACGCCCTGCTCGCCACTAACACTTCCAGCCTGCCGCTGGAAACCCTGCGCGCCGGCCTGGCGCGCCCGGCCCAACTGGTCGGCATCCACTTCTTCAATCCCGTGGCGAAGATGCCGCTGGTCGAAGTGGTGCACGCCGACGGCGACGACGGCGCGGCGCAGGCGCGGGCCTGCGCCTTCGTGGGCCAGATCGACAAGCTGGCGCTGCCGGTGAAAAGCGCGCCCGGCTTCCTGGTCAACGCCGTGCTGGCGCCTTACATGCTGGAGGCCATGCGCAGCGTGGACGAAGGCCTGGCGCCGCAGGCCGTGGACGCGGCGATGGTGGCCTTCGGCATGCCGATGGGTCCGCTGGAGCTGGCCGACACCGTGGGCCTGGACATCGCGCGCGCCGCGGGCGAGGAACTGGCCGGCGGCGCCGAGCCGCCGCGCTGCCTGGCCGACCGGCTGGCGCGCGGCGAATTGGGCAAGAAGACCGGCCAGGGCTTTTACGCCTGGCGCGACGGCAAGCCCGTCAAGAATGGCGCGGCCTCCCCTGGCGCCCCGCCGGGACTGGCGCGCCGCCTGATTCAGCCCTTGATCGACGCCACCCGCGAGCGCGTCGAGCAAGGCATCGTCGCCGACGCCGACCTGGCGGACGCCGGCGTGATTTTCGGCACGGGTTTCGCCCCCTTCACGGGCGGCCCCATGCATTACCAAGGCAGCGACAGGCCGGCAACAGCCGGGCTGGCAGGACCCGCAGTGCAATAGAGACATACATCAAACACGAGGAGGCATCACCATGCGCAGCAAACGTTCCTTGTCCTTGAGCACCTTGTCGGCCGTCGCGGTTGGCCTGGGCGCGGCAACGACGGCCCATTCCGCCGGCTTCCAGCTTCTTGAGCAGAACGCCAGCGGCCTGGGCAACGCTTACGCGGGCTCGGCGGCAAATCCGGAAAACGCCAGCATCATCTACTACAACCCGGCGGGCATGACCTATCTGCCGGGCCTGAACGTCTCGGGCGGCGTCAACCTGATCAGGCCGTCGTTCAAGTTCAAGGACAACGGCGACAGCCGCAATCCCAGCATCCCGGGCCTGCCGGGCACCGGCCTGGGCGGATCGGTCCCCACCGGCGGCAACGGCGGCGACGCCGGCAGCCTGGGCGTGGTTCCCAACCTCTACGGCTCGTGGCAGCTGAACGAACAGTGGTACATCGGCCTGGGCATCGGCGCGCCGTTCGGCCTGATGACCGATTACGACGACGGCTGGGTCGGCCAGTACCACTCCAACAAGTTCGACATCAAGACCATCAACATCAACCCGTCGATCGCCTACAAGGTCAACGAGAAGTTCTCGATGGGCTTCGGCCTGAACTGGCAGCACATCGACGCCAACTACAAGAAGAAGACCGTGCTGCCCGTACCCGGCATGCCGCTGGGCACCACCGGCGACGCCGACCTGAACCTCAAGGGCGACGCCTGGGGCTGGAACGTGGGCTTCATGCTGCAGCCGACCGAGGACACCCGCATCGGCCTGTCGTACCGCTCCAAGATCAAGCACACGGCCAAGGGCGACACCGACATCGACAACATCTACCCGCGCGGCAACTCGGTCTCGTTCGACGCCAAGGCCTCGGTGACGCTGCCCGACACCCTGATCCTGAGCGCGGCGCACCAGCTCAACGAGCGCTGGGAACTGCTGGGCGACGTGTCGTGGACCGGCTGGAGCAGCATCCCCGAACTCAAGATCCGCAACTCCGGCCCCGGCGCGCGCGACGACGAACTGCCGCTGAACTTCCGCGACAGCTGGCGCGTCGCGCTGGGCGCGAACTACAAGTTCGCGCCGGACTGGAAATGGAAGTTCGGCGTGGCCTTCGACCAGTCGCCCGTCTACCAGGCGTCCGACCGCCCGACCTCGCTGCCCGACAACGACCGCTACTGGTTCTCGACCGGCGTGCAGTGGCAGGCCGGCAAGAACACGACGCTGGACGTGGGCTACACCTATCTGTACCTGCGCAAGACGGACATCGACACCACGTCCGGCAACGCCTTGACCAAGGGCCGCGTCGCGGGCACCTATGACAGCAACGCCCACATCCTGGGCGTGCAGCTGTCGTCCCGCTTCTAGCCTTTCCGCCCTGCCCGGAGGGCGGGTTCGCCCCGCCCTCCGTTTTTTCAGGAGACTTCCTTGAGCAAGTTCCTCGTCAAACACGCCGCCGTCCTGGGCGCCGGCGTCATGGGCGCGCAGATCGCCGCCCACCTGGCCAACGCCGGCGTGCCCGTCACGCTGTTCGACCTGGCCGCGCCCGAGGGCGATCGCAACGGCATCGTCAACAAGGCGCTGGCCGGCCTGAGGAAACTGGAGCCGGCGCCGCTGGCCGGCGCCGCGCGCCTGGCGCTGATCACGCCGGCGAACTACGACGACCACCTGGACCGCCTGCGCGGCTGCGACCTCGTGATCGAAGCCATCGCCGAGCGCATGGACTGGAAGACCGCGCTGTACGAACGCATCGCGCCGCACGTCGCGCCCGACGCCCTGATCGCCTCCAACACCTCGGGCCTGTCGATCGACGCGCTGGCCCACGCGCTGCCCGAGAGCCTGCGCGAACGCTTCTGCGGCATCCACTTCTTCAACCCGCCGCGCTACATGCGGCTGGTGGAAATCATCGCCACCCCGCACACGCGCGCCGACGTGCTCGACCAGCTCGAAACCTGGCTGACCTCCAAGTTGGGCAAGGGCGTGGTGCGCGCGCTGGACACCCCCAACTTCGTGGCCAACCGCATCGGCGTGTTCTCGATCCTGGCGGCCATGCACCACACGTCCCGCCTGGGGCTGGGCTTCGACGAGGTCGACGCCCTCACCGGCCCGAAGATCGGCCGCCCCAAGAGCGCCACCTACCGCACCGCCGACGTGGTCGGCCTGGACACCCTGGCCCACGTCGTGGGCACCATGGAAAAGAACCTGCCTGACGATCCGTGGCACCGGTACTTCGCCCTGCCCGGCTGGCTGTCGGCCCTGATCGCCAAGGGCGCGCTGGGCCAGAAGAGCGGCGCCGGCGTCTACCGCAAGCAGGGCCGCGACATCCAGGTGCTGGACCTGAAGGCGCAGGACTACGTGCCCAGCGCCGGCAAGCTGGCCGACGAGGTCGCCGCCCTGCTCAAGGAACGCGATCCCGCGCGCCGCTTCGCCGCACTGCGCGCCTCCGCCCATCCGCAGGCCCAGTTCCTGTGGAGCCTGTTTCGCGACATCTTTCACTACAGCGCGGTGCAGCTCGAACACGTGGCCGACAACGCGCGCGACCTGGACCTGGCCATGCGCTGGGGCTTCGGCTGGTCGCAAGGGCCGTTCGAGACCTGGCAGGCCGCCGGCTGGCAGGACATCGCCGCGGCCGTGGCCGAGGACATCGCCGCCGGCCGCGCCATGAGCGACGCGCCGCTGCCGGCGTGGGCGCTGGAGCCGGCCCGCCAGGGCGTGCACACGCCCGAAGGCTCGTATTCGGCGCGCAGCGGCCAGCTGCATCCGCGCTCCAGCCTGCCGGTGTACCGCCGCCAGCTGTTCCCCGAGCGCCTGTACGGCGAAGGCGCCGCCGCGCGCGGCGCCACGGTCTGGGAAAACGAAGGCGTGCGCCTGTGGCATCTGCCCGAGCACGACGCCGGCATCGCCATCCTCTCGGTCACGTCGCGCAACCACACGCTGGGCGCCGAAGTACTGGAAGGCGTGCTGCAGGCGGTGGCCCGCGCCGAACGCGAATTCGACGGCCTGGTGATCTGGCACGACGCGCCCTTCGCGCTCGGCGCCAATCTGCAGCAGGTGTCGGAAGCCTGCGCCGCCGGCCAATGGGAAATGCTGGAAGCCACGGTCGAGAAATTCCAGCGCGCCTCGCAGGCCTTCAAGTACGCGCAGATTCCCACCGTGGCCGCGGTGCAGGGCATGGCGCTGGGCGGCGGCTGCGAATTCCTCATGCACGCCACGCACCGGGTGCTGGCGCTGGAAAGCTATATCGGGCTGGTCGAGGCCGGCGTGGGGCTGATTCCGGCCGGCGGCGGCAGCAAGGAGTTCGCCGGCCGCGCCGCCGCGCTGGCGGCGCGCACAGCCACGCCGGGCGAGGTCTTCCCGTACCTGCAGCCGGTGTTCCAGAACATCGCCACCGCCCAGGTCGCCAAGAGCGCGCTGGAGGCCATCGCGGCCGGCTTCGGCCGCGACCGCGATGTGGTGGTTTTCCATCCGGACGAGCTGCTGTTCGTCGCCATCGGCCAGGCCCGCGCCGCCGCCGAGGCCGGCCACACGCCGCCGCCGCGGCTGCGCGACGTGCCGGTGGCCGGACGCGGCGGCATCGCCAACTTCGAAATGGTGCTGCTCAACATGCGCGAGGGCGGCATGATCAGCGCCCACGACTACCGCGTGGCGCGCAGCGCCGCCGTGGCCCTGTGCGGCGGCGAGGTCGACCCCGGCGCCAAGGTGGACGAGGAATGGCTGCTGGCGGTGGAACGCCGGGAATTCATGGCGCTGCTGCGCACGCCGGAAACCCAGGCGCGCATCCGCCACACCCTAGACACCGGCAAGCCTTTGAGGAACTGATATGAGCAAGCAGATTCAAGACGCTTACATCGTGGCGGCGACGCGGTTGCCGGTGGGCAAGCGCAACGGTGCCTACGCGACCACGCGGCCCGACGACATGCTGGCGGCGGCGATCAACGGCGCGCTGGCGCAGGCGCCGGGGCTGGACCATGCCCGCATCGAAGACGTGATCGCCGGCTGCGCCATGCCGGAAGCCGAACAGGGCATGAACGTGGCGCGCATCGGCCTGCTGCTGGCGGGGCTGCCGCAAAGCGTGGCCGGGGTCACCGTGAACCGCTTCTGCGCCTCGGGGCTGCAGGCGGTGGCCGACGCCGCCGCGCGCATCCGCATGGGCGAGGCCGACATCATGATCGGCGCGGGCACCGAGTCCATGAGCGCCATGCCGCAGATCATGGGCAACAAGGTGGCGATGAACCCGGCCATCTTCGCGCATGAAGAAAATCTCGGCATGGCGTTCGGCATGGGCCTGACCGGCGAAAAGGTCGCCGAGCGCTGGAAGGTCTCGCGCGAGGACCAGGACGCCTTTGCGCTGGCTTCGCACCAGAAGGCCTGCGCGGCCATCGCCGCCGGCCATTTCCGCGCCGAGATCACGCCTTACGAAGTGGTGGCGCACCTGCCCGACGGCGCCAGCGGCGCGGTGCGCGAGGTGCGCCGGCTGGTCGAGGTGGACGAAGGCCCGCGCCCGGACAGCAGCGCCGAGGCGCTGGCCCGGCTCAAGCCGGTGTTCGCGGCGCGCGGCAGCGTCACGGCCGGCAACAGCTCGCAGATGTCGGACGGCGCGGCCGCCGTGGTCCTGGTGTCCGACCGCATCCTGCGCGAATTCAACCTGAGTCCGCTGGCGCGCTTCGCCGGTTTCGCGGTGGCCGGCGTGCCGCCCGAGGTGATGGGCATCGGCCCGGTCGCGGCCATTCCCAAGGTGCTGGCGCGCGCCGGCATCGGGCAGGACGCGCTGGACTGGATCGAACTGAACGAAGCCTTCGCCGCCCAGTCGCTGGCGGTGATCCGCGAACTGAAGCTGGACCCGGCCAAGGTCAACCCGCTGGGCGGGGCCATCGCGCTGGGCCATCCGCTGGGCGCGACCGGCGCGATCCGCACCGCCACCATCGTCCACGGCCTGCGCCGCACCGGCGGCAAGTACGGGCTGGTGACCATGTGCATCGGCACCGGCATGGGCGCGGCCGGCCTGTTCGAAGCCATGTAGGTGGCGCGCCGGCGATGAAGCCCTATTGGTTCAAGAGCCTGTCGCCGCGGTGGCGCGCGCGCCTGATGCGGGTGGGATTCAACCTGCATCCGGCGTTCCGCGCCACCGGCGGGCGCGTGGTGCACGTGTCGCCGGACTTCCAGCACATCCGCATCAAGCTGCCGCTGCTGCGCCGCACGCGCAACATCGTCGGCTCCATGTACGGCGGCTCGCTGTTCGCGGTGACCGACGGCGCCCACCCCACCATGCTGATGTCCGCGCTGGGCGCGGACCACATCGTCTGGGACAAGGCCGCGACCATCCGCTACCGCAAGCCGGCCTACGCCACGCTGTACGCCGATTTCCGGCTGCCGCCGGGCGAGATCGCGGAGATCCGCCGGCTGCTGGCGCAGCATCACGAAACCACCCGCAACTACACGGTCGAACTCAAGGACAAGGACGGCGTCGTCTACGCCGTGGTGGAGCGCAGCATCTACATCGCGGACAAGACGTTCTACAAGCGCAAGAACACCGGCGGCGCGGACTCCGGGCCGCCGCCCTGACCTCCCCGGACATCGCCGTCAGCCGTTTGCGCGACAATACGCCCGCGCGGGCGGCGCCGAAGACGGTCCGCCCGGGCAACCCGCAGCAGTGCATACGAGCGACGATGGAACGAATCTGGCAGAAGAGCTACCCACCCGGCGTCCCCGCCGAGATCGACCTGGACGGCGCGACCACGCTGGTATCCGTGGTGCGCGAAAGCTGCCTGCGCTACGCGGACAAGACCGCGTACATCAGCATGGGCAGGCCGATGCGCTACG
Organism: Achromobacter sp. MUI-25009338; assembly: GCF_057359325.1. NCBI lineage: Bacteria > Pseudomonadati > Pseudomonadota > Betaproteobacteria > Burkholderiales > Alcaligenaceae > Achromobacter > Achromobacter sp. MUI-25009338. The sequence continues at coordinate 1,889,925 of NZ_CM170627.1, read as the reverse complement.
CCGAGCTGGACCGGCTGACGCGCGACTTCGCGGCCTGGCTGCACGCCAACGGCCTGGGCCGCGGCGACCGCGTCGCGCTCATGATGCCCAACCTGCTGCAATACCCGGTATGCCTGTTCGGCGCGCTGCGCGCCGGCTGCGTGGTGGTCAGCTGCAATCCGCTCTACACCGCCCATGAACTGCAGCATCAGCTGGCCGACTCGGGCGCGCGCGCCATCGTGGTGGCCGACAACTTCGCCGCCACGCTGGAAAAGGCCCTGCCCGGCACCGCGATCGAACGGGTGCTGGTGACCTCCATCGGCGAAATGCTGGGTCCGCTCAAGGGCCGCCTGGTGGACTTCGCGGTGCGCCGGATCAAACGCATGGTGCCCGCGTGGACCATACCCCGCGCCGTCCGGCTGGGCGCGGCATTGCGCGCCGGGCGCGCCGCGCCCTTCGAAGAGGTCCCCCTCGACCAGCGCGACCTGGCCTGCCTGCAATACACGGGCGGCACCACCGGCGTGGCCAAGGCCGCCATGCTGACCCACGGCAACCTGGTGGCCAATCTCAACCAGGCCTACGCCTGGGTGCGCCCGCTGGTGACCGAGGGCGAGGAATGCATCGTGACGGCGCTCCCGCTCTATCACATCTTCGCGCTGACGGCGAACTGCCTGACCTTCATGCGCATGGGCGCAAGCAACCTGCTCATCATCAATCCGCGCGACATCCCCGGGCTGGTCAGGGAAATGCGCAAAGTACCGTTTTCCGCTTTCACCGGCGTGAACACGCTGTTCAACGCGCTGCTCAACAACCCGGATTTCGCGCGCCTGGATTTCTCGCGGCTGCGGCTGACCATGGGCGGCGGCATGGCGGTGCAGCGCGCCGTGGCCGAACGCTGGCGCGCCGTGACCGGCCGCTCGCTGGCGCAGGCCTACGGCCTGACCGAGACCTCGCCGGCCGTCACCATCAATCCGCTGGACGTGCAGGCGTTCACCGGTTCCATCGGCCTGCCCGTGCCGTCGACCGACATCTCGATCCGCGACGACGCCGGCCGCGAGCTGGGCATAGGCGAAAGCGGCGAGATCTGCGTGCGCGGCCCCCAGGTCACGCAGGGCTACTGGAATCGCCCCGACGAGACGGCGCTGGTCATGTACCCCGACGGGTTCCTGCGCACCGGCGATATCGGCTACGTGGACGAGAACGGCTACGTGTTCCTGGTCGACCGCAAGAAAGACATGATCCTGGTGTCGGGCTTCAACGTCTATCCCAACGAGGTCGAGGACGTGGCCGCGCTGCATCCCGGGGTCAAGGAAGTGGCGGCGGTCGGCGTGCCCGACGAGCGTTCGGGCGAGGCGGTCAAGCTGTACGTCATCCGCAAGGACCCGGCGCTGGACGCCGAGACCCTGATCGCGCATTGCCGCCAGCAGCTGACCGGCTACAAGGTGCCGCGCTACGTCGAGTTCCGCGAGGACCTGCCGCGCAGCAGCGTGGGCAAGATCCTGCGCCGCGAGCTCAAGCCCGCGGCGCCCCCGGTGCGGGCCTGAGGCGCGCTACCACTGGCCGAAGAAAATGCCGGCCCGCTTGTGCGCGTTGGTGGATTTTTCGATGGCCTCGTCGCTGATGGTGGTGCGGCGCTTGGTGCGCAGCATCCATTCCAGCAGGCGCTGGCGCAGCGCCTGGCGCGTGCCGGCATGCGCGCTGCTGCGGCCCAGGTCCTGGAACTCGCCGGGATCGGCCTGCAGGTCGAACAACTGCTCGGGTTCGTCCAGCCAGTACACGTAGCGCCAGCGGTCCGTGCGCACCGACCAGGCGCGCGCGTTCTGCGGCGTCTTGCCGCACAGCACGCGGGCCTGGCGGAAACTGTAATCCAGCTCCGAGAACACGCAGTCCCGCCATGCCGCCGCGCCATCGCCGCCGCCATGCAGCAGCGTCTGCAGCTCGCGGCCTTCCAGCCGGTGACCGGGGACGGGCGCGCCCAGCGCGCGCAGCACCGTGGGCGCCACGTCCACGCTTTCGACCATGTCGGCAAGCGCCTTGCCGCGCGTGGCGTCGGCCTGGGCCGACGGGTCCATCACGATGAACGGCACGCGCTGCACGGTGTCGTAGAACAGCTCTTTTTCGCCCAGCCAGTGATCGCCCAGGAAGTCGCCGTGGTCGGCCGTGAACACGATGAGCGTGTTCTTCATGAGGCCCGCGCCCTCCATGTAGTCGAACAGCCGGCCCAGGTGGTCGTCGAGCTGGCGGATCAGGCCCTGGTAGGCCGGGCGCACCACCCGCACGCATTCGTCGGTGGAGAAACTGAGGCTTTCCTCATGCTGGCGGTAGGCCGCGACCACCGGATGCGCGTCGGCCAGTTCTTCCTGGTTGCGCTGCACCGGCAGGCACTGGTCGGCCGTGTACATCCGGTGGTAGGGTGACGGCGCCATGTACGGCCAATGCGGCTTCACGTAGCTCAGGTGCAGCACCCAGGGCTGGCTGCCGCGGCGCTTCATGAAGTCCAGCGCCTGGTCGGTCATGTAGGCGGTTTCCGAATGCGCCTCGGCCACGCGCGCCGGCAGGTGCACGTTGCGCATGTTCCATCCGCTGGCCACGCGCCCGTCGGCGTCCAGGCCGGCGATGACGTAGTCGGTCCAGGGATCGGCGCTGTCGTAGCCATGGCGGCGCAGGAACGCCGGATAACCGCTTTCGTCGCCGGGTTCGTGGTGGCCGTCGTAGCGGTCCAGCTCGGTGAAGCCGCCGCGGCTGAGCAGCACGCCCAGCTCGGAGGCGCCGTCGATGGACAGGCGCTCCATGCCGGCCTTGTCGGCAATGATGTGCGTCTTGCCGGCCAGCGCCAGGTCGCGGCCCTGCCCCGCCAGGTACTCGCCCAGCGTGACTTCGTTGACCGACAGCGGCACGCGGTTCCAGGTCGCGCCGTGGCTGGACGGATAGCGCCCCGTGTAATAGCTCATGCGCGAAGGGCCGCAGACGCCCGAATTCACGAACGCCCGGTCGAAGCGCGCGCCGCGCGCGGCCAGCGCGTCCAGGCTGGGCGTCTGCAGATAGGGATGGCCATAGCAGCTGAGGTGATCGGCCCTGAGCTGGTCGGCCATGATGAACAACACGTTCTGCACGGTACTCATGCCTGCTCCTATTGTTCCGCCTTGAAGCCGGATTCTCGCACCACGGGCTCCCACTGCTTGCGGTACGCGGCCAATTCTCGGGCGGTTTCGCCCGCGTCCATGGACACCGGCTCCAGGTAGACCGCGCGCACCGCTTCCTGCATGGCGGGCTCCTTCATGACGGCGGCGATGTCCGCGCTCAGGCGGTCGATCCTGGCCTGCGGCATCGACGCCGGCGCGAAGAACGCGTTCCAGCCATCGGCCACCAGGTCCAGGCCCTGCTCGCGGAAGGTGGGCACGTCATTCAGTTCCGCGGGGCGCTGCTCGCCCGACGTTGCCAGGATGCGCAGCTTGCCGGAGCGGTGCTGCGGCAGCAGGGTGTCGAGCGAATCGATGCCTTGCGGCAGGACGCCGCCTATCAGTTCGGTGATCAGCGGCGACGAACCGCGGTAGCCGACCACCTCGGGCGCGTCGCCCAGCTCGCGGCCCAGCATCAGCGCGAAGAAATGCGGCAGGCTGCCGGTGGCCGGCACGCCCAGGCTGAACTGCCTGGGATGACTCTTCAGCCACTGGCGCAGGCCGTCCACGTTCCGGATCGGCGAATCGGCCGACACGGCCAGCGCGAACTTGTAGCGGCTGACCAGCGACACCGGCTTGAAATCGCGCTGGGCGTCGTAGCCGGCCTTGGCGTACACCAGGGGCGCCACCACCATGACGGCCGGATTCGCCAGCATCAGCACGTTCTGCTCGGCCGATACCGCGCGCATGCCCTGCGCCGCGATGCGCCCGCCCGCGCCCGATTTGTTCTCCACCACCACGGGCACGCCCACCCGCTCCGTCAGCCGGGTGGCGACCAGCCGCGCGATGCGGTCGGAACTGCCGCCCGGCGCATACCCCACCACGATCGTCAGCGGGCTTTCCAGCGGGGCCTGCTGCGCACAGACCTGCGGCACGGTTCCCGCCAGCGCTGCCGCGACCGCGGCGCCCGTCATCCACTTAAGCATTGTCTTCTCCTGCCGACAGCTGCGCTGTCGATTATGGTGATTACTGCCTGTCCCCGGATGGGAAAGCCGACTGTAGCAACGCGGATATTTGTTGATCTAATCCACTACTTGCAATCATGATTTGCGTTGCCTCAAGAAAGGAGCAGCCATGCAGAACCCCCTCCCGCCTGGCCAACGTCCCGTGACGGACATGCTGCTGTACCGGCTCTACCAGGCCTGGTGGCAATCCAATCCGGTGTTCCTGCGCCTGTGCGAAGGACGGTTCGGCATCACGCGCCGCCAATGGCGCATCCTGGCCTGTACGGTCGAAGACGGCACCATGAGCACGGCCGAACTGGCGGCCACCGCCAAGCTGGACCTGGCGCGCACGTCCCGCACCGTGGGCGCGCTCTGTGAAAAAGGCTTGCTGCGCCGCCTGCACGACAGCGCCGACCGCCGCGTGGTGCGCGTGGCGGTGACGGACGAGGGCCTGGCCCTCTACCAGGGCCTGCTGCCCGAAATCGCCCGGCTCAACGACCTGCTGGTGCAGGACCTGAGCGCCCAGGAAGTCGCCGTGCTGCGCGACCTGCTGGGCCGCATCGAACAGCGCGGACGCCGCATGTCGCAGGACAACATCGTCGCGGAAAAGGCCAGCAGGCGAGAGGGCGGCACGCGCCGCGCCCGCCCAACCTGAGGCCGCGCATCCGCCGCTATTGATCGGCCTTGAAACCCGATGCCCGCACCACCGGCTCCCATTGCTTTTGATAGGCCGCCAGCGCTTCGGCGGTTGCGCCGGCGTCCATGGACACCGGCTCCAGGAACGCCGCGCGCACGGCTTCCTGCATCTCGGGTTCCTTCATGACGGCCGCGATATCCGCGCCCAGCCGCTCGATCCTGGCCTGCGGCATCGCAGCCGGCGCGAAAAAGGCATTCCAGCCCTCGGCCACCAGGTTGACGCCCTCCTCGCGGAAGGTGGGCACGTCGGGCAGATCGGCGTCGCGCTTCTCGCCTGAAACGGCCAGGATGCGGACCTTGCCGGAACCGGCCAGCGGCAGCAGCGTATCCAGCGTGGTGATGCCTTGCGGCAAGACGCCGCCGACCAGCTCGTTGATCACCGGCGTCGAGCCCCGGTAGCCGACCACCTCGGGCTGCTCCTTCAATTCGCGGCCCAGCATCAGCGCGAAAAAGTGCGGCAGGCTGCCCGTGGCCGGCACGCCGATGGTGAGTTGCCTGGGATGCGCTTCGATCCACTGGCGCAGGTCCGCCAGGTTCTTGATCTGCGAATCCGGAGGCACGGCCAGCGCGAACTTGTAGCGGGTGACCAGCGACACCGGCTTGAAGTCGCGCTGGGGATCGTAGCCGGGCTTGGCATAGACCAGCGGCCCCACCACCATGACGGCCGGATTCGCCAGCATCAGCACGTTCTGCTCGGCCGACGCCGCCCGCATGCCCTGCGCCGCGATGCGCCCGCCCGCGCCCGACTTGTTCTCCACCACCACGGGCACGCCGACGCGCTCGGCCAGCCGGCTGGCGACCAGCCGCGCGACGCGGTCCGCCGTGCCGCTAGGGGCAAACCCCACCACGATCGTCAGCGGTCCTTCCAGCGCAGCCTGCTGCGCACCGGCCGGCGCAACGGCGCCCGCCAGCATTGCCGCGACCGCGGCTCCTGCCATCCATTTACACATGCTTGTCTCCTGGTGACAGCGGCCCACTGTCGTTTATGGTTGTCGCTGCAAGGCCGGCTCCCGAATGCGGGATTCGAATGTAGCAACGTGAGCATTTATTGATCTAATTCAGGACTTGCGGACATGAACTGCGACACCTCGAACGGCCAGCGCTGCCTGGCGGACATGCTGCTGTACCGGCTGTACCAGGCCTGGTCGCAAGCCAACCCCGTCTTCCTGCGACTTTGCGAAGGGCGCTTCGGCATCACGCGCCGCGAATGGCACATACTTGCCTGTGCCGTCGAAAGCGGAAGCATGAGTTCGGCCGAACTGGCCGCCGTCGCCAGGCTGGATCTCACGCGTACGTCCCGCACCCTGAGCACGCTCTGCCAGAAGGGCTGGATACGCCGCAGGCAGGACGGCGCCGACCGCCGCGTGGTGCGCGTGGAAGCCACCGAAGAGGGCAAGGCCCGCTATCACGCGCTGCTGCCCGAAATCGCGCGCCTGAACAATCTGCTGGTGCAGGATCTGGACGATCGGGAGGTCGCCCTGCTGCGCGATTTTCTTGGCCGCATCGAACAGCGCGGACGCCGCATGTCGGAGGACAACGTCGTGGCGGAAAAGGCCAGCCGCCGCGACGGAGGCACGCGCCGCGCGCACCTGTCCTGAAGCCTGACTGTCGCGCCGGACCAACAACCGGCGGCACCGCCACCCGCCCCCGCGCGCCGCCGCCAAACCCCTGAAACAACGGGTTTTTTTCGACCCCACGCCCTGCCGGCCGCCCTGGCCCGCGGGGCTTTTTTACATTTTTGGCGGACTGTTTCTTTGAATTGCATGGCCGCAATAATTAATAATAATTATCGTTGTCATTCGCATGTCAGTCCATTTGACGGCCGCGCGGCCGCTGGAGATTCCACTTGAAACGCCATTTCCACCCGGCCGCCCGCCCTGCGCGGCCGCAAGCCCTGTTGCCCCTGGCCGCCGCGCTGGCCGCCTGCCTGGGCGGCGCCGCGCAGGCCCAGCCCGCCGAACCCGCCACGCTGCTGCCCGCCGTGGAGGTCACGGGCGCGGCGGAAACCGCCACCAGTCCGGTCGCCGGCTACGTGGCCACGCGCAGCGCCACCGGCACCAAGACCGACACGCCGCTGTCGGAAACACCCCAGGCCATCACCGTGATCCCGCGCGACCAGATCGTCGACCAGGGCGCCCAGAACATCCAGGACACCATGAATTACGCCGCCGGGGTGCGGCCGAACGCGTACGGCGTGGACAACCGCGCCGACTACGTGCGAGTGCGCGGCGTCGAGCCGGTGCAGTACCTGGACGGCCTGCGCCAGTACTTCAGCTTCAACAATCCGCGCACCGAGGTCTATGCGATGGAGCGCGTGGAAGTGCTGCGCGGCCCGTCCTCCATGCTGTACGGACAGGGCAGCACCGGCGGCATCGTCAATCTGGTCAGCAAGCGGCCGCTGGAAGAAGCGCAGCGCGAAATCGGCGTGGTGCTGGGCAACCACAACCGCCGCGAGATCCAGGCCGACCTGACCGGCCCGGTGACCGAAGACGGCCAATGGCTGTACCGCGTCATCGCGGTCGGACGCGACAGCGACACCCAGGTGCAGTACGCGCCGGACGACCGCCTCATGCTGGCGCCCTCGCTCACCTGGCGTCCCAGCGCCGCCACCTCGCTGACGCTGCAGGCCACCTGGCAGAAGGACCGCGCCGGCACCACGCAATCGTTCCTGCCGTGGAGCGGCTCGGTGCAGGAGAATCCCAACGGCCGCATTCCGACGCGGCGCTTCACCAGCGAGCCGGGCTTCGACGCCTACGACACCGAGCAGTTCAGCGTGGGCTGGCTGTTCGAGCACCAGTTCAACGACACCTGGAAGGTGCGACAGAACTTCCGCAACACGGTCAGCAGCGTCGACTACAAGACGCTGTATCCCAACGTGTACGGCGCGCGCCGCGGCGATTCCTACATCGATGCCGAGCAGCAGACGGTCGACCGCTACTTCTACGTCAACAAGCCGCGCATGCGCACCCTGCTGGCCGACCAGAACCTCGAAGGCAAGCTGCACTGGGGCCGCACCGAACATACGGTGATCTTCGGCATGGACTACTCGCGCTACCGCGAGACCAGCCAGACCGCCACCGGCGCCGGCTCGCCGCTGAACCTGTTCCATCCCGAGTACGGCAACGCGCCGCAATACGAATTGAGCGACAAGCCCAAGCAGAACCAGCAGCAGATCGGCTTCTATGCCCAGGACCAGATCACCTTCGACCGCAACTGGATCTTCCTGGCCGGCATCCGCCGCGACCGCGCCGACAGCACCACCGCGGGCCAGGACCGCGAGACGGACCTGGCCACCACCAAGCGCTTCGGCCTGATGTACGCGGCGGACAACGGCTGGTCGCCTTACCTCAGCTACAGCGAATCGTTCACGCCCATCGCCGGCGCCGATTTCTACGGCGACCGCTGGCAGCCGATGCGCGGCAAGCAGGTCGAGGCCGGCATCAAGTACATGCCCAAGGACGCCGACATCGAATTCACCGCCGCCGCCTACGACCTGCGCGAAGAGAACCGCCAGACCAACGACCCCGACAATCCCAACAACCAGGTGCAGGCCGGCAAAACCCGCACCCGCGGCGTCGAACTGGAGCTGCGCGGGCGCGTCACCAAGGAACTGGACGTGATCGCCAACTACATCTACACCGACCTCGACCCGCAGCTGGAGGCGCAGCCCAAGCACATGGCGTCGATGTGGGGCAAGTACCGCTTCGCGCTGGCCGGCCAGCCCGGCTTCGCGGTGGGCGCCGGCGTGCGCTACCTGTCGGCCTTCCGCGACGGCGGCGCGCCCGAGACGCCCGCCGTCACGCTGTTCGACGCCATGATCAGCTACGACAACGGCCCGTGGCGCTACGCCCTGAACGTCAACAACATCGCCGACCGCAGCTACGAAGTGGTCTGCCTGGACCGCGGCGACTGCTTCTACGGCGCGCGCCGCACGGTCATGCTGAGCGGCGCCTACCGCTTCTAGCGGCGGGCGCGGGAAAACCTGTACGTACATGCTGTACGTACAGGTGTACACTACGGTTTTCCTTCGTCTTTTCAACCACCTGACAGACGCCTGCACTAACGTCTGCATCTAGAAAACCGTCCTGGAGACTCGACAGTGTCGACCGAAACTTCCCGCTCGCCCTTTTTTGGCACGATGCAGAAAATCCCCGGGGGATTGATGCTGGTGCCGCTGATCCTGGGTTCCCTGATCGGCACCTTCGCCCCCGACGCGCTGGCCATCGGCGGCTTCACCACCGCCCTGTTCAAGAACAGCGCCCTGCCCCTGATCGCGCTGCTGATCTTCGCCACCGGCACCCACGTCAACGCCCGCACCGGCGGCCCCATCCTGGCCACCGCCGGCACCATCCTGCTGATGAAGACGCTGGTGCCCGCCACGCTCATCATCATCCTGGGCAGCTACGTCGGCCTGGACGGCGTGATGGGCGTGTCCATCCTGGCGCTGCTGGCGGCCTTCGACAACAGCAACGGCGGCCTGTGGCTGGCCTACACCGGCCAGTACGGCGACGCCCGCGACCGCGGCGCCTACGTGGCCAGCGCGGTCAACGACGGTCCCTTCTTCAGCCTGCTGTTCCTGGGCGCCTCGGGCCTGGCCGACATCCCGATGGTGGCCCTGGTGGCGGCGCTGGTGCCGTTCCTGCTGGGCGTGGTGGTCGGCAACCTGGACCCCAAGTGGCGCGACGTGCTCAAGCCCGTGCCGAACATCGTCATCCCCTTCTTCGCCTTCGCGCTGGGCACCGGCATCAACCTCGGCGCCGTGGTCAGCGGCGGCGTCAGCGGCCTGATCCTGGGCCTGATCATCAGCCCCATCACCGGCGGCCTGGTGTACCTGGGCTACCGTTTCATCCTGCGCCGCGGCGGCAAGAGCGGCCTGGGCTTCGCGGCCGGCACCACCGCCGGCAACGCCATCGCCACCCCCGCGGTGGTGGCGGCGGCCGACCCCAACTTCCAGCAGTACGTGTCGACCGCCACCGCGCAGGTCGCCGCCTGCGTGCTGATCAGCTCCATCCTGGCTCCGGTGCTGGCCTCGTTCTTCCTCAAGCGAGCGGGCGAACTCAAGTCCGAAGAGGCCGACGCGGCCGACGCGCACCCCTCGCTGCGCGAGGCGCGCGGAGAGGCGCTTTGAATCCCGCCATCGCCATCGTCGCCGACGACCTGACCGGCTCGGGCGATACGGCGGTGCAGTTCGTCCGCGCCGGCTGGAGCACGCACCTGTCCATCGGCGGCGCCGACGAAGCGCTGGCCGGGCCGGCCACCGCCGGCGTCGAAGTGCTGGCCGTGACCACCAACAGCCGCGCGCTGGCCTCCGAGGCCGCCGCCGCGGTGGTGCGCGACAACGTGCGCCGACTGCGCGCGGCCGGCGTGACGCGCCTGTACAAGAAAGTGGACTCCACGCTGCGCGGCGCCTTCAAGGCCGAGGTCGACGCGGCGCGCGAGGCCTGGGGCCCGGACACGGTGGCGGTGATCTGCCCCGCCTTCCCGGCCACCGGCCGCACCGTGCAGGCCGGCGTGCTCTACGTGAACGGCAAGCCGGTCACCGAAACCTCGGCCGCCACCGACCCGGTCACGCCGGTGACCGAAAGCCATATCCCCACCCTGCTGGGCTGCGCCCACGTGGCGCAGCACGACGGCGACACGCCCGAAGCGCTGGCCGCGCGCATCCGCCAGGCCGGCCCGACGGTGGCGGTGGACGCCGCCAGCGACGCCGACCTGGAGCGGCTGGCGCGCGCCATCGGCCTGCTCGGCGCGCAGGCGCTGCCGGTGGGCGCGGGCGGCCTGGCCGCGCCGCTCGCCCGGGTCTGGGCCGGCGCCGACCAGTCCGCCCCTGTGGTCGTGGTGGTGACCTCCCAGCACAGCGCGGCGCGCGCCCAGGCGGCCGCGCTGCAGGCCGCCGGCGCCGACACCTGGACGCCGTCGCTGGCCGACCTGGCCGATGACGCCGCCTGGCAGGCCTGGAGCCAGCCGCTGCTCGCGGCCCACGCCCAGGCGCCGGCCGAGGCCGGCACGGTGCTGCTGTTGGCCCCCGAAGGCCAGCGCGACGGGCTGGATTCCGAGACCGTCGCCGAACGCCTGGGCGGCCTGGCCGCGCAGCTGATCGCGGCCTCGCAGGCCGCCGGCGTGGTCGCCACCGGCGGCGACGGTGCGCGCAGCGTGCTGCTGGCGCTCGGCGCCCGCGGCATCGCGCTGGTCGACGAAGTAATGGGCGGCGTGCCCCTGGGCACGCTGACCGGAGGCACGGCCGCCGGCCTGCCCGTGGTGACCAAGGCCGGCGGCTTTGGCGCCGAAGACGTACTGGTTCGCGCGGTGCGCGCGATCCGCGACAGGAGATTCAAGCAATGACACAACCCCAACCCAACAAGCTGCCGCTGCTGGCCGTGACCCTCGGCGACGTGGCCGGGATCGGGCCGGAGATCACGGCCAAGATGCTGATGGGCCATGACGAACTGCGCCAGAAGGCGCGCCTGCTGGTGGTCGGCGACGTGGACGTCATGGCCAACGCGGTGCGCAGCCTGGGCGGCGATCCCGCCATCGTGCGCAAGCTCGAGCGCGCGGCCGATTGCAGCAACACCCCCGGCACCATCGAAGTGCTGCAGGCCGGCCCCTCGCTGGCCCACGTCAAGCTGGGCGAAATCAGCCCCGACGCCGGCGACGGCTCGGTGCGCTTCGTCACCACCGCCTGCGCGCTGGCGCGCGCCGGCGAGGTCGACGGTATCGTGACCGCGCCGCTGAACAAGGCCGCCATGCACGCCGCCGGCCACAAGTGGCCCGGCCACACCGAACTGCTGGCCCATGAATTCGGCGTCAAGACCTTCTCGCTGGTGCTGTCGGCCGGCGACCTCTACATCTTTCACGCCACCACACACGTGTCGCTGCGCCAGGCCATCGAGAACCTGACCCCGGCGCGCATGCGCGCGGTGCTGCGCCTGGCCGGCTCGTTCGCCAAGGCGCTGGGCCGCGGCGACCAGCCGGTGGCCGTCTCCGGCCTGAACCCGCATGCCGGCGAAAACGGCATCTTCGGCAGCGAAGACGCCGACATCCTGGCGCCCGCCGTGGCCGAGGCCAACGCCGAAGGCATCCTGGCCGCCGGCCCGATCCCCGCCGACGCCCTGTTCCCGCAGGCCGTGCGCGGCAAATGGAAGTTCGTGATCGCCTGTTACCACGACCAGGGCCACGCGCCCTTCAAGGCGGTCTACGGCGACGACGGCGTGAACATCACCGTCGGCCTGCCGGTGGTGCGCGTCTCGGTCGACCACGGCACCGCCTTCGACATCGCCGGCCGCGGCATCGCCCGCGAAGACAGCCTGGTCCTGGCCGCCGAGCGCGCCGCGCACCTGGCCCCGGGCTGGACGCATGTATGGGAAACTGCGCGGGCACAAACCGGAGGTTGATTCCCCTATGTCCACGGCGCCCGCCACGCACGATGCCTTGCCCGCACTAGACCGCTCCGGCGATACGCCGCTGCATGCCCAGGTGGCCACCTTGCTGCGCGGATACATCCGCACCAACCGCCTGGCGGCCGGCACCGCGCTGCCCAGCGAGGCGGGGCTGTGCGAGCGTTTCGGCGTGGCGCGCAGCGTGGTGCGCCAGGCCCTGGCGGCGCTGGCTTCCGAAGGCCTGATCCAGCGCGAAAGCGGCCGCCCGGCCACCGTGGCCGCGCCGCAGGAGCATCGCCGGCTGGTGCAGCGCTCCACCGGCCTGTACGAGCAGTTCGCCCAGTCCGGCGTCGCGCTGCAGACCCGCGTGCTGGCTCTCGCCCGCGCCGAGCCGCCCGCGGAAGTCGCCGAATTCTTCGGCACGACCCGGCTGCTGATGCTGGAACGCCTGCGCCACGTGGCCGACGCGCCGCTGGCCTATGTGCGCACCTGGCTGCCGGCCGACGCCGTGCCCGGGCTGCGCACCGAAGACCTGACCGACGCCTCGCTACACGGCGTGCTGACGCGGCGTTTCGGCCTGCGTCCCGGCGCCGGGCGCAATCAGATCCGGGCCGTGGCCGCCGACGCCACCCTGGGCCGCCTGCTGGACACGCCCGCCGGCACGCCGCTATTGATGCTGCAGGGCCGCGGCATGGATCAGCTGGACCGGCCGCTGGAATGGTTCACCACCTGGCACCGCGCCGAACAACTGGTGTTCGACGTGGACGTCAGCGTGGGCCACGAAAGCTTGCAGCCGAGGCTGCAGACCGGCGCCGCGGCGTCCGAGGCCGCGCCCGAAGCGCACGACCCGCTGGCGCGCGCCCAGGCCCTGGTGGCCGAGCTTTCCGCCGAACTGGCGAGGCTGCGCGCGCAGCCCTGAAGCGCATCCCCCGCCGGATGTGGCGCGGGCGCCGGCTCCCGCCGGTCCTCATCCCAGCAGGTTGTCGCGCACGTGCAGCAAATGCCGGCGCACGGCCTCCATGGCCCGCTCGGCATCGCGGTCATGCAGCGCCTCGACGATCTCGCGATGTTGCGCCTGATAGGCTTCGCGCCGCTCGGGCGTCAGGCTTTTGCGCTTCAGCGCGCCCCAGGTCGCCTGCGACCGCGCAGCCGTCATCAGCGCGAACACCTTTTCGATGAAGAGATTGTGCGTGGCCATGGCCATCAGCTCATGCAGCCTGGCATCCCAGATCTCGAACGTCTCGAAATCGTCGGCGGCCTCGGCCTGCGCGCAGGCGTCCTGCATGGCCGCGAAATCCGCGGGCGTGCCGTGCCGCACCACCAGCGCCGCAATCGCCGGCTCCAGCGCCAGCCGCGCCGCCATCAACTCGGCGGGGCTGGTGGACGGTACTTCAGCGCGCAGCAGCGCCTCGGCTTGCGCCAGGGCCGAGGGCGGATTCACGTAGGTTCCGCTGCCCACGCGCTGCGAGATCAGGCCTTCGTTCTTCAAGTCCGCCAGCGTGCGGCGCACGGTGGAGCGGCTGATGCCGAACTGTTCGCCGAGGGCGCGCTCCGTGGGCAGGCGATGGCCGGCAGGCCAGGCGCCGGATTGCAGATTTTCGATGATGACCGCACGCATGGCAGAAGCTTTGTCCATGGACCTTCCTTAATGGCTAGCGGCCAGATAATACCAAATAGTACCAATAAAATCTTTGCGGGCGACTAAACGAATAGGAAAACCGCTCTGTCTTGGTATATTCTCGTTCGAAATTGGGCTTGCATAGCTTAAATTGGTATTTTTTGGTATTAAACAATGGCGGCCCAGAACCGCCCAGGGAGCGAGAATGAAGATTGCAGTATTCCGGATCAACGGCGAGCGCCGCATCGGCGTGGTCTCCGACGATGGCGGCAGCGTGACCGCCCTGGATTTTCCGCGCGAGCTCGCGGCGGCCGGCGCGCTGACGGTCGTGCAATGGCTGGCCGAAGGCCGCGCCCTGCCGGCCAGGATCGGCTCGCCCCACCCCTGGGACCAGGTGGAACATGAAGCGCCCCTGCCCGCGCAACAGCGCAATCTGTTCTGCGTGGGACGCAACTACCACGCCCACGCCAAGGAACTGCGCGACTCCGTCTTCAAGGACAACGACGCCAACCCCGAATCCTGGCCGATCGTGTTCACCAAGGTGCCGCAGACCGTGGTCGGTCCGTGGGCCGACGTGCACCTGCCCGTGGGCATCTCCGACAAGATCGATTACGAAGCCGAACTGGCGGTGGTGATCGGCAAGGGCGGCCGCAACATTTCCCGCGCCGAGGCCATGAGCCACGTGATCGGCTACACGGTGGTCAACGACGTCACGGCGCGCGACGTACAGATGCGTCACCAGCAATGGGACCTGGGCAAGTCCTTCGACACCTTCTGCCCCATGGGGCCCTGGCTGGTGACGGCCGACGAGCTGGACGGCAGCAAGACCCGCGTGCGCTGCTGGGTCAACGGCGAACTGCGCCAGGACGGCAACACCGAAGACCTGATCTTCGACATCCCCACGCTGATCGAAACCTGTTCGCGCGGCATCACGCTGCATCCGGGCGACGTCATCGCCACCGGCACGCCGGCGGGCGTGGGCCAGGGCCTGACCCCACCGCAGTTCCTGAAGCAGGGCGACGTGGTGCGCGTGGAGATCGACGGCATCGGACACATAGAAAACCGCTTCGTCTGAGCGCAAGCCCCGGACCTGAACACGGGGCGACGCCACAATAAGGAGTGAGACATGAATCTGCGATGCACCCGGGCGGCCGCGGCCGCCCTGTTATGGCTGTGGGCCGCGAACGCGCCGGCCGCCGGCTATCCCGAGCGTCCCGTGACCCTGCTGGTGCCCTTCCCGCCCGGCGGCGTCGCGGACACGATCGCGCGGCCGCTGGCCCAGGCCATGGGCGAACAGCTGGGCCAGACCGTCGTCATCGAGAACAAGGGCGGCGCGGGCGGCGCCATCGGCATCGGCCAGGCCGGCCGCGCCAAGCCGGACGGCTACACCTTGCTGATGAGCCTGTCGTCCATCTCCATACTGCCGGCGGCCGATCGGCTGCTGGAACGCAAGCCGGCCTATCGGCTGGACCAGTTCGTGCCCATTGCAAGGATCACGGCCGATCCCACCATGCTGGTGGTGCGCGCGGATGCGCCGTACGACACACTGGCGGAATTCGTCGACGCGGCCAGGAAGCAGCCCGGCAAGCTCAGCTACGGCTCTTCCGGCATGTACGGCACCATGCACGTGCCGATGGCCATGCTGCAGAACGCAGCCGGAATCAAGATGATGCACGTGCCCTTCACCGGCGCCGGGCCCGCCGTGCAGGCGCTGGCCGGCGGCCAAGTCAACGCCCTGGCCACCGGGCCGTCCAGCGTCATGCCGCTGATCCAGGCCGGGCGGTTCAAGGCGCTGGCGCATTGGGGCGACGGCAAGCTCGACAGCCTGCCGGACGTGCCGTCCTTCAAGTCGCAGGGCTATGACATCGGCTTCGTGCAATGGTCCGGCGTGTTCGCGCTGGCCGGCACGCCGCCGGCGGTCATCGACAAGCTGCGCCGCACGCTCAAGGACATCGCCAACGATCCCGAAGTGCAGGCCCGCATCGCCGGTACCGGCAGTCCCATGCAATACCTGGACGCGCCTGCGTTCGACGCGTATTGGAAGCAGGACTCGGCCTCGCTGGAGGCGGCGGTCGAACGGATCGGCAAGGTCGAATAGCCCGGCCGCGTGGCCTGCGCGCCGGGCCCGCTCACAGGCGCGCGGCCGCGGGCGCCAGTTGCCGCGCCAGCGCCTTGCGATCGACCTTGCCCACCGAGTTCTCCGGCAGGCGCTCCATCCAGCGCACCTCGCGCGGCACGTAGATCCGGCCCAGGCGCGCCAGCACCGCGGCCTGTATGCCGGCCTCGTCCGGCGCGGCGTCGCCGGCGCGCTGCACGAAGATCACGGGCACTTCGCCCAGGTCCTCGTCGGGCGCGCCCACCGCGCAGCAGGCCGCCACCCCGGGCAGCCCGGTCACCACCCCTTCTATCAGCGCCGGCGAAATGTTCTCGCCGCCCCGGATGATCACGTCCTTGATGCGGCCGGTGATGCTCAGATAGCCCTGCTCGTCGAAACGCCCCAGATCGCCCGTGCGCAGCAGCCGCGGCGCATCGGCGTCGGCGCCGTCCACGCCCAGATACCCCAGCATCAGGCTGTCGCCCTCGATGCAGATCTCGCCTTCGCCGCCCGGCGCGGCCTGCGTGCCGTCGGGCAGGCGCAGGCTCACGCGCTGGCCGGCCAGCACCGTGCCCACGGAACCCACGCGGCGCGCCGCGGGCGGATTCATGGTCGAGGTGCAGGTGGCTTCCGACAGCCCGTACGACACCACCAGCGGACAGCCCAGGAAGGCCTCGATGCGCCGGTGCAGGGCTTCGGTGATGGGCGCCGAGCCGCACCGGGCGAAGCGCAGCGCCGCGAGGCTGGCCGGATCGAATTCCAGCTCCAGCATGCGCGCATACATGGTGGGTACGCCGGTGATGATGGTGGGCCGGAACGCCGCGAGCAATCCCGGCATGTCCTCGGCCCGGAAGCGGCCGGCCAGCGCCACGCACGCGCCCGCCAGCAGCGGCGTGAAAATCTGGTTGTTGAGCGCATTGGTGTGATGCAGCGGCATGACGTGCAGCAGCCGGTCGCCGGGCGTCAGCCCGGTATGCGCCAGCACGCCGCGCGCGTTGTTGGCCAGCCCGCGATGGCTGAGCAGCACGCCCTTGGGATTGCCGGTGCTGCCCGACGTGAACAGCAGCAGGCCGGCCTCGCCGGGCGCGGCGTCGCTGGCGCCGCGCCAATCCAGCGGTCCTTGCGCGACCGCGCCCGCCTCCAGCAGGCGTTGCGGCGCCAGGCCGCTGGCCCGGGCCGTCGCGGCGTTGGCCTCGTCGTGCAGCATCCAGCCCAGTCCCACCGCCGCCACGCGCCGGGCGGTCTCCGCGTCCGACAGGCGCGGCTCCAGCGGACACGGGCATGCGCCCGCCGCCATCACGCCCAGAATGGCCAGCACCTGGGCCTGCGAACGTTCCATCGCGATCGCCACCAGGCTGCCGCGCGCCACGCCGGCGGCGCGCAGACCGCCGGCGATGCGTCCGACCTCATGGTGCAGACCGGCATAGGTCAGCACGCCGTCCGCGGTCGCGATGGCGGGCCGGCCGGCCCATTGCGGCTGGCTCCACAGGCGCGCGAAAGCGGCCACCAGGGTGGCGTCGGCGATCGTCATGGCGGTCTCCTAACGCAGTGCGACGGCGGCGTCGCGCTCGAACTGCCCGTCGGGGTCCAGTTCGCGCAGCGCGCGCGCCTCCGCCGCCGTGGGCGGCGCGGACGGCTCGGCGCCCGAGGCGTCGAACTCGAACCCGGTGCGCTCGCGCACTTCAGACAGGCTGGATTCCGGATGCCAGGACTGCAGCGCGAGGCGCCCGTCGCGCTTGACGAACACGGCGATAGGCGTGACCACGCCATGGAATCCGCCCCAGGAAGTCATGAAGTCCAGCCTGGGCACGAAGGTGCGGCGCGAGTGCTCGGTGCGCCAGGTGCAGGCGCGCCTGGCGGTGGGCAGCATCACCGCGCCGCCGCCGCCGCCCGGCAGCCGCACCTTGGGTTCGTGCCAGTCGCCGATGCAGGAATTGTTGGCGCAGCCTTCCCCGTCGATCTGCGCGGCGCCCAGGAAAGTCAGGTCCATGCGGCCGCGCGTGCACAGGTCGTAGAAGTCCTCGTTCGAGAAAATCGAGGCCGTGTGCTCGGCCAGCACCGGGTCGGAGCTGGAGATGGGAACGTGCGAGGGCCGCGGATTCACGCCGCCGGCCACGTTGATGTAGACGAAGTCCCAGTCGTAGGCGCGCTTGGCCAGCAGGCAGGCCAGCATGGGCAGGGTGGAGTTCACGCCGCTGAAGGTGATTTCGTCCGGCCGGATGAAACGCGCCAGGTTGGTGACGATGTACGAAAAGCCCGACCATTGCTCAGCCATGCTGCACCTCCCGCGCTTCGGGCGCCGCGGCCATGTGCGCCGCGAGATCGCCCTGCTTGTCCATGTATGCCTCCACCGCCGGGTAGTCGATGGCGTAGTCCGGCCAGCAGGACCCCGGCCAGGCGCTGCCCGGCGCCACGGCATACGCCTGCACCATGAAGAACGGCACCAGCGTGGATTCGGGGTTGGCTTCGAACACCGCGCTGTCCACCATCTTCTCGGCCACCACCAGCACGCTGCCGGCGGCGCGCGACATGATCCGGTCCCAGTGCGCGGTGCCGTGCACGCGCACGTTGCCCAGCGCGTCCACCTCCGACGCCTGGATCACCGCAAAGTCGGGGCGGATGGCCGGCACCACCCAGGTCTGCTGGCCGCTGCCATAGGGATCGTCCAGGCATTTCCAGCCGTTGAGTTCGGGCAGGCCGCTGCCGTGCAGGCCGCCGCAAGGCTGGAACGGCACGCCGAAGGCGGCCGCCCGCAGGCCGGCCGTCAGGCTGGCGCAGGCGTGTTCCTCCAGTTCGATCTCGCGACGCTCCACCGCCTTGCGATACCACGGCGCCAGGCCGAAGTTGCCTTCCATGGCGACGATGCCCGCGCGCACGCGGCGCAGCGCGCCGGCGCGGCACAGGATGTCCACGTCGTAGCCCGGCGACTGCTTGATCAGTTCCAGGTCGCGCCGCCCCTGCCGGATCAGTTCGCGCACGAAGGCGAACGGTCCGCGGTGCAGGAAGCTGCCGCCCAGCGCGATCGATGCGCCGTTGGGCACCAGCGCGGCCAGCTCGGCCAGCGTGCGCTGCTTGTCCTTCTGATTGAAACCCGATGCCATGATGTCTCCTTGCCTGCTCGTTCTTTTGCGTCTAGCGCGCCTGCAGATACGCAGCCACCCGGTCCTTCAGGCCCGGCTGGGCGGCGGAGCGCACCAGGCGGGCAAGATCCGTGTCCGGCGTTTCCGCCGACAGCGCCGCGTACAGCTGGACGCGGCTCGCGCAGCTCAGCGCGGACGCGGCGTCCAGCGCCTCGCGTTCAATGTCGGGCCAGTCCTGCGCGGCGGCGAGGCGGCTGGCGAAGCCGTCCCGCAACGCCTCTTCCGCGCCGAACGTGGCCGCCTGCTCCAGCACCGCGCGCGCCCGTTCCGCGCCCACCAGGGCCGCGTAACGGCGCGTGCCCAGCACCAGGCCGAACTTCAGCCCGGGCATGCGGAACGTGGCGTCCGGCGCGCTGACGCGCCATTTGCAGGCGCCGAACAGGTCCACGCCCGCGCCGAAGTTGCGGCCGTGGGCCAGGCCCAGCGTCAGGCACGGCGACGCCGCCAGCCGCTGCAGCAGCATCTCGATGCGCACGAAGCGCAGCAGCAGATCGCCCTCGCTCTGTTCCTGCCAGCCGCCGAAGTCGAAGCCCGCGCTGAAGTTCCTGCCCTCGCCCTTGAGCACGACGAGCCTGGCGCCCGCGGCCTCGGCCTCGTCCAGCGCGGCGATCAGCGCTTCCACCAGTGCCGCCGACAGGGCGTTCATCTTGTCGGGCCGCGCCAGCGTCAGCACGTGCGCCGCTCCCTGCCTGTCGATGCGCAGGACGTCGTTCATTGCGCCGTCTCCTTGCGGGCCGCGCGCAGCGGGCCCAGCACCTCGTCGTTGTGTTCGCCCAGCGCCGGCGGACGGCGGCGCAAGGCGGTGGTCTGGCCGTCGAAACGCACGGGCAGCCCGAACGTGCGGGTGCGCACGCCGTTGGGCAGGTCCACGGGCTGCACCCAGCCCATGTGTTCCACCTGCGGGTCCGCCAGCACTTCGGAATAGGTGTTGATGGGCGCGCACGGCACCCCGGCCGCGCGGAAACGCGCCAGCCAGGTCTGGGCGTCCTCGGTTTCGAAGATCGCCTCCAGGATCTCGCGCAGCGCCGTCTGGTTGCGCGCGCGGGCGCTGGTATCGGTGAAACGCGGATCGGCCAGCAGATCCTCCCTGCCCACCGTGGCGCACACGCCCTTCCACAAGGCCTGGTTGCCCGCCGCCATGCCGAAGTAGCCGCCCTTGCAGCGGAAGGCCTGGTACGGCGCATTGCGCGGATGCGCCGATCCCAGCTTGACCGGGTCCCTGCCGCTGCCGAAGAACTCCGACGTCTGCAAGGCCGCGATGCCCAGCGTGGCGCCCAGCATGGGCACGTCGATATGCGTGCCCTGCCCGCTGGCCTGGGCCGCGCGCAGCGCCGACGCGATGGCGAATGCGCCGTACAGGCCGGCCGAAAAATCGGCCACGGGAACGCCGCATTTCACGGGTTCGCCGCCGGCCTCGCCGGTCACGCTCATGATGCCGCTCATCGCCTGGATGGTCAGGTCGAACCCGCCTTCCTGCGAACGCGGCCCCGACTGGCCGTAGGCCGAGATCGAGCAATAGACCAGCCGGGGGTTGGCCTCGCGCAGTTGCGCGTATCCCAATCCCAGGCGCTCCATCACGCCGGGCCGGTTGTTCTCGATCAGCACGTCGGCGGACAGCGCGAGCTCGCGCGCCAGGGCCAGGTCGCCGGGGTCCTTCAGGTTCAGCGTCACCGAACGCTTGTTGCGGTTCAGCGACGCGAAGTTCTCGCTATAGCCGTCGGAAATGGGCGGCCAGCTGCGCAGCGTGTCGCCGCCTTCGGGGTTTTCGACCTTGATCACATCGGCGCCCATGTCAGCCAACAACATGCCGCAAAAAGGCCCCGCCGCGACATTGCAAATCTCCAGCACTGTGATGCCGGCCAGCGCCGAACTGGGTGTCATGCCTTACCTCTCGTTATGAAAACTCAATATTTGGGACTAGCAAATCATTATAAAAGCACGCCGCGAAACCGGGCATCATTCAACGCACGCCAGATGCAAGGCCATGAATTGCAGCATGAATCCTAGTGCATTCCCTAAGCCACGTGCTTATTTGTTGACCAGAATATCACCGTATGGAATTCTAAGTAAACCATTTTTTGGAATTCATATCCTATATTTTAGGACTTATGAAGAAACGAGGCCCCGCCCCGACACCAAGGAGACTTCCATGAAGAACACGTGGCGCATCGCCCTGGCGGGCATGGCGCTGGCTTTGGCGGGCGGCGCGGCCGCCGCCGACGCCTGGCCGACCAAACCCATCCGCATGGTGGTTCCCTTCCCGCCCGGCGGGGCGACCGATGCCGCCGCGCGCATCTATGCGCAGCATCTGGGCGACTACCTGGGACAGGGCGTGGTCGTGGAAAACAAGGCGGGCGCGGGAGGCGAGATCGGCGCGGAGTACGTCGCCAAATCCCCGGCCGACGGCTACACCTTGCTGATGGGCGCCGTGGGCAGCCACGCGATCCATGCCGCCATGCCGGACAAGCCCGGCTATGACTTCGGCACCGCCTTCGTGGGCGTGTCGATGGCCACCAGCATGCCCATGGCCGTGGCCGTGAACAGCGGCAAGATCCCCGCGAAGAACATCCGGGAACTGATCGATCTGGCCAAGAGCCGGCCGGGTTCCATCACCTTCGGTTCGGCCGGCCCCGGCACGTCCCAGCACATGGCGGGCGAACTCTTCCAGGTCGTGACGGGCACCCGGCTCATGCACGTGCCCTACCGCGGCAGCGGCCCGGCCATCACGGACTTGCTCGGCGGCCAGATCGACATGGTGATCGAAACGCTGCCGGCGCTGCTGCCGCACATCGCAACCGGCAAGATCCGCCTGCTCGGCGTCACCACGGCCACGCGCGCCACCGCGCTGCCGGACCTGCCCACGCTGGCCGAGCAGGGGGTGAAGGATTATTCCGTCGCCACCACCTACGCGCTGCTGGCGCCTGCCGGCACGCCGCCCGCCGTGGTGGACAAGCTCTCGGCCGGCATGCAGAAGGCCGCCGCCATGCCGTCCGTGCAGCAGGCCGCGCGGAAACTGGGCGCGGACGCCGTGGCCACCTCGCCGGCCGACACCGGCCGGGTGCTCAAGCAGGAAGTGGCGCGCTGGGCCGACGTGGTGCGCTTGTCGGCGGCGAAATGATCAACAGCGGAAACGCAGGGGGCTATTGATCCAGATAGCCGCGCCGATAGCCCATCCCCTGCGAAATGGACTGCGCGCAGGCCGCCACGTCCGGCGCCAGCTGCTTCATCCTGGTCGCGCTCAGGCGGTCCAGCGGACCCGAGATGCCCACCGCGGCCACCGGCTGGTCCAGGCTGTTGAACAAGGTCACGGCCAGCCCGCCCACGCCTTCGCGCCATTCGCCCCGGTTGATCGCATAACCGCTGCGGGCGATTTTGCGCAGTTCGTCCTTCAGCAGCGGCATCGACACGATGGTCGACGGCGTATGGCGCACGAGCTGGTCGGCGTAGCGCTCGACGTAGCCCTCGGGCTGGTAGGCCAGCAGGGCCTTGCCGGTGGCGACGGCATAGGCCGGGGCGCGGCCGCCCACCATGGAGTAGGCGCGTATGGGCTGGGGGCTGTCGATCTTGTCCACGTAGACCACGTCGAAGCCGTCGAGCACGGACAGGTGCACGGTTTCGCCCGTCTGGTCGGCCAGCGTGCGCATGAAGGGAGCGGCCAGCTTGCGCAGGTCCAGCTGGGCAAGCTGGCGCGCGGCCAGCTCGAACAGTCTGACCGAACCGCGGTAACCCCCGCCGTCGTCATCCTTGATCACGTAGCCCGCATGCATGAGCGTCTGCAAGGTGCGGTGCGTATTGCTGCGGGTCAGCCCCACGCGGGCGGCCAGCGCATCGATGCTGCGCGGCGGATCGTCCACGTCGGTGACCGCTTCCAACACCATCAAGCCTTTGAGCAGCGTCTTGTCCATTACATATTTCCTAATATTTAGGACAAAATAGCACGAGACGCCGGGCCCGGCCAGGGTCTAGCGCACGCCGTCCGCGATCGCGGCCCGCACGGCTTGCGAGCGGTCCCAGAGGTTGGGCTGGCTGGCCGAGGAATAGCCCGACACGAACGGCTTGGCCTGGCCGCTGGCCGGGTCATAGACGTGGCGCGACACCGCGCCGATATTGCCGCCGTACAGATGCACGCTGATGGAGACCTGGTCCGCGTGCGCGTTCGAAACCCGGTGGATGTCGCCTTCTTCGGGCGACAGGCGCGCCACGTCGCCGGGGCGCAGGGTCGTGGCCGGGCCGGCCGGCGCCAGGCGGCCCTGGGCGTCGCGCGCGTAGCGCTGGTCGACCTCGGCGCCGCGCAGCATGCCCACATAGCCCCAGACTTCGTGGTCGTGCACCGGCGTGGACTGCCCCGGCCCCCAGACGAAACTCACCAGCGAAAAGCGCTCCAGCGGATCGCAATGCAGCAGGTACTGCTGGTAGTACTGCGGATGCGGCGCAGTGCAGGACTCGGGCAGCCAGTCGTCATGGCGCACCAGGTCGGCGAACGCCGCCTCCAGCGCCGCGCTCTGCCGCAGCCCGTCGGCCGACGCCATGCGCGTGGCCGTGGCAATGAAACCGCGCAGCCGGTCCAGGCCGGTTCGAGAGTCAGGCATTCGTATCTCCAGGTCAGGGGTAAATCCCAGATGAGAAATCCAGTATCCATCATTCGGGACAAATGCGCATCCCGCGGCTCGCCCGCCCCGCCGCCGGCGACCGATTTTTTCTTGACAGGCCCATGCCCGCGCGTGCAGCGTATCGGACTGCCTGCAAGATAGAAAATGAATCCTACGCATCTACAAATTCCCGCCACGCTGGCGCATGCCCTGCGGGCGGCGCGCCGCGTGCTGGTATTCACCGGCGCGGGCGTTTCCGCCGAAAGCGGCATCGCCACCTTCCGCGACGCGCTCACCGGCCTGTGGTCCCGCTTCGACGCGCAGGCGCTGGCCACGCCCGAGGCCTTCAGGGCGCATCCCGACATCGTCTGGGGCTGGTACGAATGGCGCCGCGCCCAGGTGCTGCGCGCCACGCCCAACGCCGCCCACCGCGCCATCGCCGAACTGGCCCGGCACGTGCCGGAACTATGCGTCGTCACGCAGAACGTGGACGACCTGCACGAACGCGCCGGCAGCCTCGGCGTCGCGCACCTGCACGGCAGCCTGCACGCGCCGCGCTGCTCGGCCTGCGGCGCGCCCCAGGCCTGCGCCGATGACGCGCCGCAGGAGCCCGAAGAAGGCAGGCGCATCGCGCCCCCGGCCTGCACGCGCTGCGGCGCGCCGGTGCGGCCCGGCGTCGTCTGGTTCGGCGAAAGCCTGCCCGTCGACGCGTGGAACACCGCCATCCGCGCCGCCGAGCAATGCGACCTGCTGCTGAGCATCGGCACCTCGGCGCTGGTCTACCCGGCCGCCGAGCTGCCGCAGCGCGCGCTGGCCGCCGGCGCCATCGTGGCCCAGATCAATCCGGCCGCCACGCCGCTGGACGCGCGCGCGCACCACAACCTGCGCGGCCCGGCCGCCGAGCTCATGCCCAGGCTGCTCGACAGCGCCGGATTCGGCGCGGGCGGCGGCGATTGAATCGCCCGGCGACGTAAAGATTCGTGAGGATGTTCGGCCCAGGGGAAACCCCAAATCCCACCCCGCCCAGCGCGGGATACAGTGGCGCAATAGGTTTCGGCAGTGGAGATCATCATTCCATTTTCCTGGAGACTTCCCGACGTGTTCGTGCGCTCGCCAGACGGTGTCCTGCACCGCGTGGTGCGCCACGCCACGACCGCTGAAACCATCGCCAAGCTCGAAAGCATGCCCAGCAGCTACCATCTGGACTGCGAATGCAAACTCGACAACGGCGAGACCCTCTGCTGGATCGGCAATGACCGCTACCGCCAATTGAACGGCGGCCAGATCTTCACTGCCGAACCCGCGGTCGCCGCGCCCCATTTCAACGCCCGCAAGAGCGGCTTCGCGGCAGGCGGCGAGCACACACCCGGTAGCAAACCCGACCCGCGCAAGAAGCTTGCCGCGGGCCAGGACCATGTACCATTGGCTGTCGTCAATCTGAAAACCGGCAACGACTGGAGCCTGATACGCGCATGGCGCGAGCATCTCAATATCAGCACCGCTGATATGGCTGCCCGGCTGGGCGTGGATCACTCCATTTACATCGAACTGGAACGGCCGCGACCGCGGCCCCGGCAGGCCATCCTGGACCGCGTATCTGCGGCGCTGGGCGTGTCTCCCGACCAGCTCGACGATTCCTTGTTAGGAGGACATTTCCACTGAAATGTCCGAATGATTCTGGCGTCGCATACCAATGACCCGCGCATGGAGGTGTAAATATGCTCGGCACGGCAAGACGGCTTACCGATGTCCTCGCCACCGCTCCGGATGGCACGCTGTACCGTATCGAACGCTTCGTTTCGGGCCACGATGCGTGCTCCGCAATGGGCACGTCCCGTTTCGATCCGAAGACCCACTGCGTATGCCGCACCAGCGCCGGCGACCAGGTCGCCTGGCTGGGCGGACAGGCCTACCAGCTGCTGAAAAGCGGCACGGCCCTGACGGCGGTGGACCGACGACGGCAACAGTGAACACCGCGTAAAAACAGAAAGCGGCTTGATGATTGCTCATCAAGCCGCTTTTTGTATTGTCCGGATCTTGCCGCGCACATCGCCATGATGCGTGTCGGCATGAAATCGAATTGGCGCGCCCGGCAGGATTCGAACCTACGACCCCCTGGTTCGTAGCCAGGTACTCTATCCAGCTGAGCTACGGGCGCCCCGAAAGAGGCGTGTTTATACCATGAATCAAATAGGCTGCGCAAATCGGCACGGGCCCGCCCATACTTGACCCAGGTCAAGGAAATGGGCGGGCGCCGCGCAGTACGCTGATTGGGTACGCGACGGACCCGCGCCTCGCCGCGGTTTTCATTCCACTTCGACGCGGACCGGACAGCAGGTATCGTCATGGCCAAGAAGTTTCCGCTGCATCCCAAGCACCCCGAACGCATCTGCTGGGGCTGCGACCGCTACTGTTCCACCGATTCCATGGCCTGCGGCAACGGGTCGGGGCGCACCATGCATCCCGCCGAAACGCTGGGCGAGGACTGGTACACGGTGGGCGACTGGGGATTCGACGAAGAAGAAACGCCGGCGCAGAAAACCGTCGCGATGCTCCAGCCCTCGCCCTGAAGACGGCGCCGGACGGATTAAAACCTCCGGCCACATCCCCGCATACCGCGAAACTAGTCCAAATAAACCGGTTCATGCGTGCACCGTTGCGCGGCTGCACAGTTTAAAAAATAATTGGATTTTTTTCGGAGTCGGGCAGATTATCTCGCCAGCGGGAAAAAATACCGTCGCGCCAGCGCGGCCCATCAATTCGACCTACGGAGATCCGCCGCCACGCCTGAATCAATGCGGTCCAACTAGCTTGAAAACAAATCGTTTTTCTGTTTGAAGCCTCACCGAACTTCACAGCCAATTCTTATTGGAGCGATAAAAATGAAGCTGAGCCGTCGCAAATTCAATGCAGGTGGTCTTACCTTACTCGCAGCCGGCACGCTGGCTGGGCCGGCCCGGGCCGCCGACGGGCTGATCGCCGATCTGCCCGAGGGCGATGAACAATTCGGACTGGCGACCGACGCCTATATTTACGCCTACCCGCTGGTGACCATGGAAATGACCCGAAGAGTCATGACCAACGTCGCCGAACCGGAGGGAACCCGGGCGCCGATGGGGCACCTCATCAAGCTGCGCCACTATCCGGACGCCAAATTCCGGGACGTCACGGCGCCGAACGCCGACACCCTCTACACCACGGCCTTTATCGACGTGGGCGACGAACCCTGGGTGGTCAGCCTGCCCGACCTGCACGGCCGCTACGCCCTGTTTCCCATGCTCGACGGCTGGACCACGGTATTCGACGTCCCCGGCAAGCGGACCACGGGCACGGGGGCGCAGACCTTCATCGTGACCGGCCCCGGATGGCAAGGCGCCGTGCCCGAGGGCATGACGCATTACAAATCCCCCACCAGCATCGTCTGGCTGCTCGGCCGCATCTACTGTTCCGGCACGTCCCAGGACTACGCCGAGGTGCACAAGATCCAGGACGAGGTCAAACTCAGCCCGCTGAGCGCCTGGGGCAAAAACTGGACCCCGCCCAAGGGCAAGGTCGATCCGTCCATAGACATGAAGACCCCGGTGCGCGACCTGGTCAACAATATGGACGCGATCGCCTACTTCACGCTGTTCGCCGAACTCCTGAAGCGCAATCCTCCCAACGCGGCCGACGCTCCCATGGTGGCGAGACTGGCCTCGATCGGCATCGTGCCGGGGCAGGACTTCGACCGCAGCAAATTCAATCCCGAATTCGCCCGGCGCGTGCCGCAGGTCGGTTTCGGGCGCATCATGACGCATTTCAAATCCAGCGGCGGCGATATCCAGGAAATCGACGGCTGGGGTTTTACGACCAAGACCGGCATTTACGGCACCAATTATCTGCAACGCGCCCTGGTCGCCGCGATCGGTCTGGGCGCCAACCGTCCGCAGGACGCGATCTACCCCACTTCGCTGCAGTCGGACACCGGAGCGATCAAACGGGCCTATAACGGTTCGGAAAAATACGTCCTGACCTTCAAGAAAAGCATGACCCCGCCGGTCTCCGGATTCTGGTCATTGACCATGTACGACGATAAATATTTCTTCGTCGACAACCCGCTCAACCGCTATTCCATCAGCGCGCGCCAGGCGCTGAAAACCAAGCCCGACGGCTCGATCGACCTGCTCATCCAGCATGATTCCCCCGGCCCCGAACTGGAGTCGAACTGGCTGCCGGCGCCCAAGGGCAGGTTCATCCTGATGATGCGCCTGTACTGGCCCAACGAAAGCGACCCGTCGATCATCAACGGCACCTGGACCATACCCCCCGTCAGGCGGGTGAGCTGATCCCCGCAGCGCGGGAGGGTTTGCGATGAAAAACAAGCTCAGCGGCGGCCTGCTTTGCGGGCTGCTCCATGGCGCGTCCGCGCTGGCGGCGGGCGCGGACGCGCCCGCGCAGCAGGCCGGGCCTTCGGATCAATGGGAGTTTGCGGTCACGCCCTACTTCTGGGCGGCCGGCTTCTCCGGCAAGGTATCCCAGCCGCGCCTGCCCGTCATCGACGTGGACGCGGATTTCGGCAAGCTGTTCGACAACCTGGATTTCGGCGCCATGCTGATCGGCGAAGCGCGCAAGGGCCGCTACAGCATCTTCGGCGACCTGATCTACACCAAGATCGGCACCCAGGGAGACACGCCGCACGGCCTGCTGGCCACCAGCGCCGACGTCAAGACCTCGACCTTCGCCGGACTCATCGGCGCCGGCTATTCCGTGCTGGAAAACTCGCCGCACCAGCTGGACGTGGTCGCGGGCCTGCGGGTGTGGTCGGTCGACACCGACATCACGCTCAAGGGCGCGCACCTCAACGGCAGGAAACGCAGCGACGGCGACACCTGGGTCGACGGCCTGGTGGGCGTGCGCGGAAACTATGCGATCAACCCGAAGCTCTACGTCACGGGCTGGGGCCTGATCGGCGCCGGCGGGGCGCAAGCCGATTGGGACCTGGGGCTGGGCCTGGGCTACCGCGTCAGCAAAAACGTCTCGGCGGCCATCGGCTACCGCGCCATAGGCGTGGACTACAGCCGGGGGGATTTCAAATTCGACGCCGTGCTGCAAGGCCCCATGGCGGGACTGACGATCCGGTTCTAGCCGCGCCACGCAAAACAAAAAGGCCTTCGATCGAGATCAAAGGCCTTTCCATTTTCTTTGCTGTATTGGCCAAATCCGGATTCGGATTTGGCGCGCCCGGCAGGATTCGAACCTACGACCCCCTGGTTCGTAGCCAGGTACTCTATCCAGCTGAGCTACGGGCGCTCCGGCAAAGAGGCAAAATTATATCAGAAAATCTTGCCGTGCTTTTACTGCTTTTTACTGCTTCTACTTCTACTGCGTTTTTGCTTGAACCATCATTCCGATGGCGCGCCCGGCAGGATTCGAACCTACGACCCCCTGGTTCGTAGCCAGGTACTCTATCCAGCTGAGCTACGGGCGCGTGTCAGAGCAAGCCTTGAATAATAGCGTTATTTCAGAAGGCGCGCAAGTCAGGAAGATTGCGCATCGATATCCAGCCTTGTCATCAGCGCCCTCGCCTGCTCGACCACATCCGCGTCGTTGGGCCGGAAATCCATGCGCAGCGCCTGTGGCAATCGGGAGAAATGGGCGTGGCAGCTGTGGGCATAGGCCGGATCGTAATGTTCGTCTATCAGCTCGCGCGCCAGCTCGCGCCGCGCGCCCAGGTCCACCAGCGCCTGCCAGCCGCTGACGCGCTCGCGGCTGTGCAGGCCGACCAGGCGCTGCAGCTGCGCCTTCAGCAACGCGGGATCGTCGAACAGTTGCGCGTAGTCCTGCTGCAGGAACGCGGCCCGGTCCTCGCGGCTGGAGCGCACATCCACGCAAGGGCTGTCATGCATGGCGGCCAGCAGCGCCGCCGGCAAGGCCACCGCGCCGATCTTGCGGCTCTCGGCCTCGACGAACACCGGGCGCGACGGATCGAGCTGGCGCAGCGCCTGCGCCAGCCGCGTATCGAAGCCCTTTTGCGTAGGCTGCGGCACCCCGGCCCACGCCCCCAGCAGGGAACCGCGATGCGCGGCCAGCTGTTCCAGGTCCAGCGTCTGCGCGCCCGCCCTGCCCAGCGCGTTCAGCAGCCGCGTCTTGCCGCTGCCGGTCGGCCCGGTCAGCACGATGTAGCGCAGCGTGCCCGGCAACTGCTCCAGCGCTTCCAGCGTCGCGCGGCGATAGGCCTTGTACCCGCCATCGAGCTGGCGCGCGCGCCAGCCGATCATGTTGAACATGGTCGTCATGGAGCCCGAGCGCGTGCCGCCTCGCCAGCAATAGACCAGCGGGCGCCAGCCCTGCGGCCGGTCCACGAAAAGGCTCTCCAGATGCGCGGCGATATTGCGCGCCACCAGCGCCGCACCGACCCGAGAGGCCTCGAACGGCGAGACCTGCTTGTAGAGCGTGCCGACCACGACGCGCTCCTCGTTGCTCAGCACCGGCGCGTTGATCGCGCCCGGAATATGGTCATCGGCGAATTCGAGCGGCGTGCGCACATCGATGATCTCATCGAAGTCGTCGACCCGGTCGAGCGTGGCGAGCAGGTGTTTCAAGGTGGCGGCGCGAAAGAGGGAAAGCTCGATTCTCTCATGCCGGAAAGAAGGCGGGCGCGCATCGAGGCATGGCGGCTTGCCTTCACAGGAACAATTTGACGATGCCCCCGATCACGACCACTACCGAGATACCCAGCCCGAACGGGTACCAGAATGCCTCGCGGGTGAGCTTGTGTCCCTCCGCATAGAACTTGATCTGTTCCGCAAAGAGCTTGTCGGCTTCAGCGTTGAGCTTGCTGATCTCGGCACGGATTTTTTCCAGTTCGGCGTCTTCCATGTCGGCAACCTTTGCTGTGCTCATCACGGCGGTTCCTTGTTAGAAAAACAGCTTGGCAAAAGCCACCCCCGCGCCGAACATGGCAATGGCGACCGTCACCGGATACCAGAATGTCTCGCGCGTAATCTTGCCGGCCTCGGCGCCTATGCGGAGCGATTCCGCCATCAGCTTGCTGATCTCTGCACGAATTTTCTCCAGTTCAGCTTCTTGCATGTTGGCGACCCCTGTTGTGCCTGTCGTGGCGTTTGCCTGCGAGCGTACGCGGCCGCACGCCGTGCGCCGCCTCCGGAAAAAATTATAGGTATGGCCTGGCGATTCCGAAACCTTCCTCCGGTCCTAGGGGACTGCGTATTTGCCGAGGGAGGCAAGAAAAAACCCGCAGAGCTTACGCTTCTGCGGGTTTTTGGGACATCGCGACGGATCGCGGCGTCCATGTCTGGCGGAGATGGTGGGATTCGAACCCACGATGCAGTTTTTAGCCACATACTCCCTTAGCAGGGGAGCCCCTTCAGCCTCTCGGGCACATCTCCGAAGAGAACGAGATTCTAGCACGACTTTTTTGACTCATGCCGCCGACGGGGCGGCCAGCGCGAAAAAAATCGTGCCGTAGCGCTTGTTCAGGCCTTCTCGGCGGGCGCCTGGTCCAGGCCGAAGGCCTTGTGCAGCGCGCGCACGCCCAGCTCCATGTACTTGTCGTCGATGATGACCGAGGTCTTGATTTCGCTGGTGCTGATCATCTGGATGTTGATGCCTTCCTGCGACAGCGTCTGGAACATCAGGCTGGCCACGCCCACGTGCGAGCGCATGCCGATGCCGACGATGGAGACCTTGGCGACCTTTTCGTCGGTGGACAGTTCGCGCGCGCCCACGGCGGGGATGACTTCGCGCTTGAGCAGGTCCACGGCGCGCGCGAATTCATTGCGGTTCACGGTGAACGAGAAGTCGGTCGTGCCGGCCACGGACTGGTTCTGCACGATCATGTCGACGTCGATGTTGGCGGCGGCGACCGGACCCAGGATGGAGAAGGCGATACCGGGTTTGTCCGGAACGGCCAGCAGGGTGATTTTGGCTTCGTCGCGGCTGAAGGCGATGCCGGAGACAACGGCGGCTTCCATTTTTTCGTCTTCCTCAAAAGTAATCAGCGTGCCCGAGACCATTTCTTCTTCGAGCGGGATGAGCGGGTCGGTCAGCGAGGACAGGACCCGCACCGGCACACGGTATTTGCCGGCGAATTCGACCGAGCGGATCTGCAGGACCTTGGAGCCCAGCGAGGCCATTTCCAGCATTTCCTCGAAGGAAACGACGGCCATGCGGCGCGCTTCGGGCACCACGCGCGGATCGGTCGTGTAGACCCCGTCGACGTCGGTGTAGATCAGGCATTCGTCGGCCTTGATGGCGGCCGCCACGGCCACGGCCGAGGTGTCGGAGCCGCCGCGGCCCAGCGTGGTGATGTGGCCTTCGGGATCGACGCCCTGGAAGCCCGTGACGATGACCACGCGGCCGGCGTCCAGATCGCCGCGGATGCGCGCGTCGTCGATGGCGCTGATGCGCGCCTTGGTGAACGACGAATCCGTGCGCACGGGCACCTGCCAGCCGGCATAGCTGCGCGCCGGCACGCCTTCGGCCTGCAGCGCGATGGCCAGCAGGCCGCTGCTGGCCTGCTCGCCGGTGGCGGCGATCATGTCGAGCTCGCGCGTGTCGGGCTGGGGCGAAATCTCGCGCGCCAGGCCGAGCAGGCGATTGGTTTCGCCCGCCATCGCCGACGGGACTACGACAACCTGGTGGCCGGCGGCGTGCCACTTCGCGACGCGGCGCGCCACGTTCTTGATGCGCTCGACCGAGCCCATCGAAGTACCGCCATATTTGTGAACGATCAGGGACATCTCGTACTCTGGCTGGGAACCCGCCGCAAAAGGTTGACGGGCAAAGCCGTATATTCTAGCGCGACGGTAAAAATTTGCGCAGTTTGTGCAATTTTCCGTCCATGGCGCGGCTATTTCAGGGATTTTCCCGGGGTTCGACCCAGACCCTGCCCCGATGGCAGCGGATGACGTGGCCGGCCTGCTCCACCCGCAGCTGGCGGTCGTGGCCCAGGCTGTGCAGCCCGCGCAGCTGGCGCAGCAGGTCCTGCATGCGGGCCTCGGTCGGCATGCGGGCGCCGTTGCGCTGCAGCCAGTGGCGCAGCACGTGCGCCTGGCGCGCATGCGACAACTCGCGCCAGGCGCGCAGCGAAAAGCTGGCGCCGTCCGGGCCGGGCTCCAGCGACGCGAAATCGGCCTGCGCCACTTCGTCCAGGATTTCGGCCGCCTGCGCCATGTGGCGCGCATGCCGGGCGACGATGGCCCGCCATCCCGGCCAGCGGGCGTCCAGCACGGGCGCCAGCAGTTCGCGCACGGCCGCGCGCGTGTAGCGGGGATCGGCGTTGGTCGGGTCCTGCACCGGGCGCCAGCCGCAGGCCCGCTCGACGGCCTGCGCCGCGCGCAGGATGAGGCCGCGGTCCAGCTCCAGCCACGGCCGCACATAGGCCACGCCGTCGCGCCGCGCGACGGGCGCCATGGCCGCCATGCCCTCGAGCCCGGTGCCGCGCAGCAGGCGCAGCAGCACGGTTTCGGCCTGGTCGTTGCGATGATGCGCCAGCAGCACGTGCGCCGCCCCCGCCTCCCGGGCCAGCCGCGCCAGGGCGGCGTAGCGGGCGTCGCGCGCTGCGGCCTCGATGCCCTTGCCGGCGGCCGCGTCGACCTCGACGCGGGCCTGCGCCAGCGGCAGCGCCAGCAGGTCCGCCAGCACGCGCGTCTGCCGCTCCCATGCGTCGGCGTCGGCCTGCAGGCCGTGGTGCACGTGGATGAGGATCACGTCCATGCCCAGCTGCGGCGCCATGGCGGCCGCATGCACGGCCAGCATGGCCGAGTCCGCGCCGCCGCTCAGCGCCACGGCGACGCGCGCCGGCCGCTCGGGCAAGGCCAGCAGCGCGCGGCGCAGGGCCGCGGCGAGATCGTCGGACAGGGGCAGCGGATGAACTGCGCCCGCCGCGCCCCGAGAGCTGTCTTCGGGAGTCGGGCGGGCGTTCATGATGGGGAACGGCGCGTGGCGCGCAGCGCCGGCGCGAAGCCGGCGCCCGGGCCTCAGGCGCGCACTTCCTGGAAGTTGCCGTAGGACAGCAGGCGCTGCACGCGCTGCTCGACCAGCTGCTCGGGCGTCATGTCCTGCAGCTGGCGCAGCGCATCGCCCAGCGCACGGCGCAGCAGGCGCGCCATGACGCGGGGATCGCGGTGAGCGCCGCCCACGGGTTCGTTGACCACGCGGTCCACCAGACCCAGGTCCTTCAGGCGCGGCGCGATGATGGCCAGGGCCTCGGCGGCCTCGGGCGCCTTGTCGGCGCTGCGCCACAGGATGGAGGCGCAGCCTTCCGGCGAGATCACGGCGTAGGTGGCGTACTGCAGCATCAGCACGGCGTTGCCCACGGCGATGGCCAGGGCGCCGCCCGAGCCGCCTTCGCCGATGATGGTGCAGATCACGGGCACCTTGAGCTCGGCCATGGCGTAGAGGTTGCGGCCGATGGCCTCGGACTGGCCGCGCTCTTCGGCGCCGATGCCCGGATAGGCGCCCGGCGTGTCCACGAAGGTGAACACGGGAATGCCGAACTTCTCGGCCAGGCGCATCAGGCGCAGGGCCTTGCGGTAGCCCTCGGGACGCGGCATGCCGAAATTGCGCGCGGCGCGTTCCTTGGTGTCGCGGCCCTTCTGGTGGCCGATGACCATGCAGGGGGTCCCGTTGAAGCGCGCCAGGCCGCCGACGATGGACTGGTCGTCGGCGTACATGCGGTCGCCGTGCAGTTCATGGAAGTCGGTGAATATTTCGCGCACGTAGTCCAGCGTGTAGGGACGCTGGGGATGGCGGGCGACCAGGGCCGTCTGCCAAGGCGTGAGCTTGGCGTAGATTTCCTTGGCCAGGGTCTGGCTCTTCTGCTGCAGACGTCCGATTTCGTCGGAGATGTCCACCGCCGAATCGGCCTGCACGTAGCGCAGCTGCTCGATCTTGTTCTCAAGCTCGGCTAGCGGTTGTTCGAATTCCAGAAATGTATTGCGCATGTAGTGTGGTTCCGTAGATGGGCTGCCCGGGGTGCGTCAGTACTGGACCGGAGCCGGTTCCAGACTGCGCCACAAATACCAGGTCGCCACGGTACGCCAGGGTTGCCACGCCAACGAGACTTCGCGAGCCTCGAAGCGAGAGACAGGCTCGCCGCTGAAATAGTGTAGCGAGATTGCCTTGAGCAACCCGGGATCATCCAGCGGCAAGACGTCGGGCCGCTGCAGATTGAAAATCAAAAACATCTCCGCCGTCCAGCGTCCGATGCCGCGGATGGCGACCAGCTCGGAAATGACGGCTTCATCGTCCATGGCCGCCCATTTCTCGGGATGCACCCGGCGTTCGCCGAAATGCACGGCCAGGTCCAGCACGTATTCGGCCTTGCGCTGCGACAGCCCGGCGGCGCGCAGGCCGTCGAGGCCGACGCGCAGCACCGCGACCGGCGTGGGGCGCTTGCCCGCCGCGTCGATGAACCGGGTCCAGGCGGTGTCGGCCGCCTTGGGCGAGACCTGCTGCCCGATGATGGCGCGCGCCAGCGTCACGAATGGCGTGCCGCGCGAAGTCAGCCATACCTCCGGGTGCTGGGGGATGATCTTCTTCAGGATGCGGTCGCGCCGCATCAGGTGGGCTACGGCGGCTTCCCAATACTCGGGCTTGGGAATCTCGAGGTCGGCGGTGGACATGGCGGGCGGTTCCTGGCGGCTCACGCGCGACGCCATTGCGTCAGGCCGCCCGGCTTGTCGTCCAGCTCGATGCCGGCCTCGCGCAGTTCCGCGCGGATGCGGTCGGCCTCGGCGTAGTTGCGGGCGGCCTTGGCCGCCGCGCGCGCCTCGATCAGCGATTCGATCGCCTGGGCGTCGAGCGCGCGGCGCTCGCCCTGCTCCATGGCGGCCGCCGAGTAGCGGGTGGGCGACTGGAAGTAGGCCGCCGGCTCCTGCTGCAGCAGGCCCAGCAGGGCGCCCAGCGCCTTCATCTGGCCGGCGCTGCGCGCGCTTTTTTCGCGGTTGGCTTCGGAAGCCAGCTCGAACAGCGCCGCCACGGCGCCGGAGCTGTTGAAGTCGTCGTCCATGGCGGCCTTGAAGGCCTGGGCCTGGGGCTCGTTCCAGTCGATGCCCTGGTCGTCGGCGGGCACGTTCTGCAGCGCCTGGTACAGGCGGTCGAGCGCGTTCTGGGCGTCGACCAGGTTGTCCGGCGTGTAGTTCTGCGGGCTGCGGTAGTGGTTGCGCACGATGAAGAAGCGCACCATCTCGGCCTCGCGCGGATTGACGCGGTAGCTGGACTGGTCGGCCGCCGGTTCGTCCTGCGCGATGGTCTGGCGGATGGTGCGGAAGTTGCCCAGCGACTTGGACATCTTGTCCGAGTCGACCATGAGCGGGCCGCAGTGCATCCAGATATTGGCCAGCGTACCGCCGAAGGCGCCCTCGGTCTGGGCGATTTCGTTTTCGTGGTGCGGGAATTTCAGGTCCGGCCCGCCGCCGTGGATGTCCAGCGGCAGCCCCAGCAGGGCCTTGCTCATGGCCGAGCATTCGATGTGCCAGCCCGGCCGGCCCAGGCCGTAGGGCGACTCCCATTTGGTGTCGGCCGGCTCGTCTTCCTTGGCCGATTTCCAGAGCACGAAGTCGAGCGGGTCGCGCTTGGCCGAGCCCACCGCCACGCGCTCGCCGGCGCGCAGGTCGTCCAGCGTCTTGCCGGAGAGCTTGCCGTAGCCGGGGAAGCCGCGCACGGCGTAGTTCACGTCGCCGTCGTCGGCCTGGTAGGCCAGGCCGTTGCGTTCCAGCTTGCCGATGATGTCCAGCATCTCGCCCACGTACTGCGTGGCGCGCGGCTCGCGGTCCGGCGTGGCCACGCCCAGCGCGCGCTCGTCGGCGTGCATGGCGTCGATATAGAACTCGGTCACTTCGCCGATGCGGCGGCCGGTCTCGACCGCGCGGCGGATGATCTTGTCGTCGATGTCGGTGATGTTGCGCACGTAGTCGACGGCCAGCCCGCTGGCGCGCAGCCAGCGCTGCACCACGTCGAACGACACCAGCATGCGGGCATGGCCCAGGTGGCAGAAGTCGTAGACGGTCATGCCGCACACGTACATGCGCACCTGGCCGGCCTGGGCCGGCTTGAACGGTTCTTTGGTACGCGATAAGGTGTTGTAGATTTGCAGCATGGCGCGTGGTTCGGCTTTGTTGTTCGGCTCAGCAGTTCGGCTTTGTTGTTCGGATGAGTTTTCCGTGGCGGACGCGGAAAAAAGATGCCATCGAAGGACGATACCCCCGACGCCAGCATCCGGGTTGGACGAGAGTCAAAACCCAACCGGGGCTAAAATGGTGGTCGTCAAGTATAGCAAGCGGCCCGGTCGCGCGCGTAAGCGCCGGCCAGCCACGACTTTTAACGGATGACCACGTGACTATCAAGCCGCGCCTACGCGTCGCCCTGCTCGCCCTGGCCCTGGCGGGCGTTCCCGCTGGAGCCTCTCTTGCACAGTCCATGGCCGGCGGCGGGGGCGCGAACCCCAACGCCAACCGGACCACCCTGGACCCCATCCCGCCCGAGGGCGGCTGGGACAGCCTGGCCAACATGCTGGAAGCGATCAAGCCCGGCGTCGACACGCGGCTGATGCCTTCGCCTTCGCAGATCACCACGCACATCGAACGCCTGCTGAACCACGGCGACAACGAAGAGGCGCTCGCGCTGATCGAGAAACGCCAGGCCGAGATCAAGGGCCAGCGCGGCACCGACGTGCAGCTGATGTTCCAGCACGCGCGCGCCCTGGCCGCCCTGAATCGCACCAACGAGGCCATCGACGTCTACACCGAGATGACCACCGAATTCCCCGAGCTTCCGGAACCCTGGAACAATCTGGCCGCTCTATATGCAAGCCGCGGCGAGCTCGATCGCGCGCAGGACGCCCTGCAAATGGCGCTGCGCGCCGATCCCGGCTATGCCGCCGCGCGCGCCAATCTGGGCGACCTGCAGCTGCTGCAGGCGCTGAGCACCTATAGAAAGGCCGCCCGCGAAGGCGTGCCGGGCGCGCAGCAAAAGGCCCAGGAAGTCGAAACCATGTTGAAGGATAAACAAGGCAAATGATGTCCCGTTTTTCTCCTCTGCACCTGCTGCGCCTGACGGCGTGCTCGTTCGCGCTGGCCGCTTTCGCGCCGGCGCTCGTCAGCGCCGCTCCGGCGGCCAATTCCTCCACCTCCACCTCTGAAGGCACAAAAGCCATGAGCACCAACCCCCGCGTCAAGCTTCAAACGAACCAAGGCGACATGGTCATCACCCTGGATGCCGCCAAGGCTCCCAAGACCGTCGAGAACTTCCTGACCTACGTCAAGGAAGGCTTCTACAACGGCACGGTGTTCCACCGCGTGATCGATGGCTTCATGATCCAGGGCGGCGGCTTCGAACCGGGCATGAAGCAGAAGCAGACCCACGCCCCCATCGAGAACGAAGCCAACAACGGCCTGAAGAACGACAAGTACACCCTGGCGATGGCCCGCACCAGCGATCC
This sequence comes from Achromobacter sp. MUI-25009338, assembly GCF_057359325.1. Lineage (NCBI taxonomy): Bacteria > Pseudomonadati > Pseudomonadota > Betaproteobacteria > Burkholderiales > Alcaligenaceae > Achromobacter > Achromobacter sp. MUI-25009338. The sequence continues at coordinate 1,851,866 of NZ_CM170627.1, read as the reverse complement.
GCACTCGGCCACGGCGCAGTTCTTCATCAACGTGTCCAACAACGACTTCCTGAACTTCACCGCCCCCACGCCCAACGGCTGGGGCTATGCCGTGTTCGGCAGCGTGACCGAAGGCACCGACGTGGTCGACAAGATCAAGGGCGTGAAGACCGGCAACAAGGGCTTCCACCAGAACGTCCCCAACGAGGACGTCATCATCGAGAAGGCCGAAGTTCTTGAATAAGATCAGCCTGCCCGGCCCCATCTGGCTGGCGTCCGACCTGCACCTGGGCCCGGCCACGCCGGCCACCCTGGAGGCCTTCACGGCCTTTCTGCAGGCGGCGCGCGAAGAAGCCGCCGCCCTGCTGCTGCCGGGCGACATCTTCGACGCCTGGATCGGCGACGACGTGATCCGCGCCGCGCCGCCGTGGCTGGCCACGGCGCTGACGGCGCTGCGCGAGACCGCCGCGCGCATCCCGGTGTGGCTGGGCCGCGGCAACCGCGACTTCCTCATCGGCGAAGAGCTGGCCCGGGCGCTGGGCGCCCACCTGCTGCCCGAGCCCGCCCTGCTGGAAACGGATTTCGGCCCCATCCTGCTGACCCACGGCGACGAGTTCTGTACGGACGACGCCGCCTATCAGCAGTTCCGCCAGATGGTCCGCAATCCGCGCTGGCAGGCCGAGTTCCTGGGCAAGACCATTCCCGAACGGCTGGCGATGGCGCAGCAGGCCCGCGGCGAAAGCCAGGCGGCCAACCAGGCCAAGTCGATGGAGATCATGGACGTCAACCCCGGCGCCATCGAAAAGGTCCTGCGCGACACGGGCGTGCGCGTGCTGGTGCACGGCCACACCCACCGCCCGGCCCGCCACGTGCTGGACGTCGACGGCCGCAAGTGCGAACGCTGGGTGCTGCCCGACTGGGACTGCGACCACGTCAACCCGCCGCGCGGCGGCTGGCTGGTCATCACGTCCGACGGCCCGGAGTTCTACGACCTGGAACCGTAAGCCCCATCGGCCGGTCCGAGCCGGCATCCGTCCATGGGACGGATGCCGGCTTTTTCATTTGCGCGCAAGCGGACCTCAGCGCGTGAATATCCACGCGGCCACCACGCCGCCGAACACGATCCGGTACCAGGCGAACACGCGGTACGTATGGTTGGCGACGAAACGCAGCACGGCTCGCACCACCACCATCGCGCTCAGGAACGCCGCGACGAAGCCCACCGCGATGCCCGACAGGTCCTGCTGGGTCAGCAGGTCCATGTTCTTGTACATGTCGTAGACCGCCGCGCCCAGCATGGTCGGCATGGCCAGGAAGAACGAGAATTCGGTCGCCGTCTTGCGCTGGATGCCGGCGATCATGCCGCCGATGATGGTCGCACCCGAGCGCGAGGTGCCCGGGATCATGGCCAGGCACTGCGCCACGCCCACGCCCAGCGCCTGCTTCCAGGAAATCTGCTCCAGCGTGCGGGCCGTGGCGCGCTCGTCGGAGGCGGTGTCGTCGGCCGCGCCCGGCTGGTCGCCCGGCGTGTGATGGGTCTTGCGCTCCACGTACAGCATGATGAGCCCGCCCAGCACCAGGGTCACGACCACCACCGCCGGGTGGTAGAAGATGCTCTTGATCGACTTGATGAAGATCGCCCCGATCACGGCGGCCGGCAGGAAGGCGATGATCAGGTTGCGGGTGAAGGCCACCTCGCTGGGCACGCCGGTCAGCGTGCCGCGCGCCAGCCGCAGCAGGCGCGCGCGGAACACCCACATCACCGCCAGGATGGAGCCCAGCTGGATCACCACCTCGAAGACCTTGCCCTGGCTGGACTCGAAATTGATCCAGTCGCCCACCAGGATGAGGTGGCCGGTGCTGGACACCGGGATGAATTCCGTCAGGCCCTCGATGACGCCCAGGACGAATGCTTTGATCAGGTATAGCGCGTTGTCGGTCACGATACAGGTTCTGTCCGGTTAGTCGTTGGCGGGAGAGGCTTCGTCGGCATGCAGCTCTTGCGGCCGCTTCTCGACGCGCACCAGGGCGATGCGGCGGCCGTCCATTTCGAGGACTTCGAAGCGGAAATGGTCGTGGTGGATCTCGTACTCGCAGGCGTCGCCCGGCTTGGGCAGGTGGCCGAAGCGCGACAGCAGGTAGCCGGCCAGGGTCGAGAAGTCCTGGGCGTCGTCGACCAGGCCTTCGGTTTCGAGCACCTGCTCGACGTGGTGCAGGTCGGCCGCGCCGTCGATCTTCCAGGTGTTCTCGCCGTCGGCGACGATGTCGGGCAGTTCGTCCTCGTCGGGGAATTCGCCGGCGATGGCCTCGAAGACGTCGATGGGCGTCACCAGCCCCTCGATCGCGCCGAATTCGTCGGCCACCAGCACGAGCTGGCCGCGCGAGCGCTTGAGCGTATCCATCAGGCGCAGGATGCCGATGGATTCGTGCACGATGATGGGATCGCGCAGGCGGTTGCGGCGCACGCGGCCCTCGGTGATCAGGTCGGCCACCAGGTCCTTGGCGCGGCCGATGCCCAGCACCTCGTCGAGCGACCCGCGACAGACCGGGAAGAAGCTGTGCGGCGCCTCGGTCAGTTGGTTGCGGATGGTCTGCGGATCGTCGTCGATATTGATCCAGGAGACGTCCGTGCGCGGCGTCATGATGGAGCGGATCGAGCGCTCGGCCAGGGTCAGCACGCCGCTGACCATGTTGCGCTCTTCGACGCCGAAGGCCGGCACGGTCGGGCCGTCGACGCTGGGCAGGTCGGGTTCGTCGGCCGGCGGCCGCTTGCCCAGCATGCGCAGCACGGCCGAGGCGGTGCGCTCGCGCATGGGACGGCGCGCGTCCAGCTTGAGCAGGTTGCGGCGCGCCACCTGGTTCAGCGCCTCGATGGCGACCGAGAAGCCGATGGCCGCGTACAGGTAGCCCTTGGGCACCTTGAAGCCGAACGCCTCGGCCAGCAGCGAGAAGCCGATCATGAGCAGGAAGCCCAGGCACAGCACCACCACCGTGGGGTGGGCGTTGACGAAGCGCGTCAGCGGCTTGGACGCCAGCAGCATGATGCCGATGGCGATGACGACGGCGATCATCATGATCGCCAGGTGGTCCACCATGCCGACGGCGGTGATCACCGAATCCAGCGAGAACACCGCGTCCAGCACCACGATCTGCGTCACGATCACCCAGAAGCTGGCGTAGACGCGCGGCCCGGACGAGCCGCCGTGCTGGCTGCCTTCGAGGCGCTCGTGCAGCTCCATGGTGCCCTTGAACAGCAGGAACAGGCCGCCGATCATCAGGATCAGGTCGCGTCCCGAGAAGGAAAGCGGGCCGACGGAAAACAGGGGGGTGGTCAGCGTGACCAGCCATGACATGACCGACAACAGCCCCAGGCGCATGACGAGCGCCAGGCTCAGGCCCATGATGCGCGCGCGGTCGCGTTGCGCAGGGGGCAGCTTGTCCGCCAGGATGGCGATGAAAATCAGGTTATCGATTCCCAGGACGATCTCGAGGACGACCAGGGTAAGCAAGCCGACCCACGCAGTGGGGTCCAGCAGCCACTCCATCAGGAGCTCCAAAAGTTACACGACCGATAATCGTACATGGAAAATCCGTGACACGCCGGTGACGCCGCCCCTCCGTAAGCCTGATGTACAGGCGGTTTAGGCCATAGGAACCAGCCGCCGGACAGAAAAAAACCGGCCTGGGGCCGGTCTGTTCCTGGCGCGCGAGCCGCTTAGTTGCTGAGCTTGAGCGTGCCCTTCATGACGGCCCAGTGGCCGGGGAACGAGCAGAAGAACGCATAGGCTTCGCCCGCGGTCAGCTTGGACACGTCGAAGGTGACCGAATCCGATTCGCCGCCGCCGATAACCTTGGTGTGCGCGATGACGCGGCTGTCGCCCTGCTTGACGTAGTCCTGGGCGGCGCCGGCGTTCATGCCGTCGGTGGCCACGCCCTGGCGGTCGGCTTCCTTGGTGAGCACCCAGTTATGGCCCATCGCGACCTTGGGCATCTTGCCCACGTGCTTGAGCGTCACGGTGAATTGCTTGCAGCTTTTGTCGACCACCATTTCCTTCAGGTTGAACTGCATGGCGTCGTTGCCTTCGATGGTGGCTTCGCATTGCGCGGCCAGCGCGGGCAGGCTGGCGGCGGACAGGACGATGGCGAGGGTGGCTTTTGCCAGCATGGGAATTCTCCGTAGACAGGGGCGGCGTTTGGATTCTCCGCAAGCCACATGCCTGCGTCGCTGCCGCTAGGCACAAGTCTAGGACACCGAAAAAAACACGCTATTGACGGACATCAAGTCCGTCCGGATCGCATGCCGCAAAACCGGGAAACCCCCAGGTTTTGTAGGGGTATTGAGGTTCTGGCGAGAAGGAAACGGAGGCCGTTGATAAACCGCAATACCACCCGTCCTGGATCTTCTTAGGATGCGTCAAACCTTTGCAAATAGAACCAGAAGAGTACAGGCATGCAGGGCAGCACAGCGGGGCGGGAGTTCATGCGGATCGTCGGATTCATGCGGGCAGCGTTCATTGCGCTGCTGCTCTATATATTGGGCGCCGGCCTGGCGCAGGCGCAGCGGCTGCCCGACTTCCTGGCCACTACCCCGATCGGCGAGATCTTCCCCGGCGCGGACCGCGTCGACGCCCCCGCCGGCAAGCCGCTGGCCGCCAAGGCCTATGCCGGCTCGCGCCCGCTCGGCGTCGTCTACCTGACTTCCGACGTGGTCAACACGCGCGGCTATTCCAGCAAGCCCATCGACGTGCTGGTCGGGCTGGCCAACGACGGCCGCATCGTCGGGGCCAAGCTGGTCGAGCACCACGAACCCATCGTCCTCATCGGCATCCCCCAGGCCAAGGTGGACCATTTCATCAGCGGCTACGTCGGCCTCAATTTCGTCGACTCCCCGCCCCGCCACGGCGCGCCGCCGCCGGTGGACATCATCAGCGGCGCGACCGTCACGCTGATGGTGATCGGCGACAGCATCACGCGCTCGGCCATCGCCGTGGCGCGCGCCCACGGCATCGACAAGACCGCCGCACCCGTCCAGCAGGCCGCGCCGGCCGCCGCGCGCGCCGTCGACGAATCGCGCGACACGCCGCAGAGCTGGCAGGCCCTGCTCGACGCCGGCGCGGTGCGCAACCTGAGGCTCACGCCCGAGGACGTCAACCAGGCCTTCCGCGCATCCGGGCGCGACGACGCCGCCGCGGTCGCCGACGGCAGCGGCAATGCCGACACCTTCATCGACCTGTACGCCGCGCTGGTGAGCGTGCCGGCCATCGGCCGCAGCCTGCTGGGCGACACCGAATGGCAGCGCCTGAAGGAAAGACTCAAGCCCGGCCAGCAGGCCATGCTGGTGGCGGGCAACGGCGCGTATTCGTTCAAGGGCTCGGGCTACGTGCGCGGCGGCATCTTCGACCGCATCGAGGTGATCCAGGACGAAAGCAGCTTCCGCTTTCGCGACCGCAACCACCAGCGACTGGCCGACGTGGCCGCCGAGGGCGCACCGGCGTTTCGCGAAGTGGCACTGTTCATCGTGCCCGACGACGCCGCGCTCGACCCGGTCGCGCCCTGGCGCCTGCAGCTCATGGTGCAGCGCGTGCTCAGCGTGAAGGACAAGGCGTTCGTCACCTTCGACCTGCCCTACGAACTGCCGCAGGCCTACACCAGGCCCGTCGCCGGCGCGCAACCCGCGGCGGCGGCGCCGGCCGCGACCGCTCCCGCCCCGACCACGCAGGCCGCCGAAGAAGAACCCGCGCCCGCGCTGTGGAAGCAGATCTGGCGCGGCAAGTCCGGCCAGGTGGCCGTGCTGACGGTGGCGCTGGTGGTGCTGGTGGGCATCTTCTTCTTCCAGGACCAGCTCACCAGCCGGCCGCTGCTGCACGACCGCCTGCGGCTGGCGTTCCTGGCGTTCGCGCTGTTCTGGATCGGCTGGTACGGCCAGGCCCAGCTGTCCATCGTGAACGTGCTGACCTTTTTCTCGGCGCTGCGCACCGACTTCCGCTGGGAGTACTTCCTGATGGACCCGCTGGTGTTCATCCTGTGGTGCGCCACCGCGATCTCGATGGTGTTCTGGAACCGCGGCGCGTTCTGCGGCTGGCTGTGCCCGTTCGGCGCGCTGCAGGAGCTGGCCAACCGGGCCGCCAAGCGCCTGGGCGTGCGCCAGCTGAAGATCAGCCACGGCGTCAACCAGCGCCTGTCGACGCTGAAGTACGTGATCTTCCTGCTGCTGTTCGGCTTCTCGCTGTACGACCTGGCGCTGGCCGAGCAGCTCTCCGAGATCGAGCCCTTCAAGACCGCCATCATCCTGCGCTTCGTGCGCTACTGGCCCTTCGTGCTCTTCGCCGTGGCGGTGCTGGCGGCCGGCCTCTTCGTGGAACGCTTCTTCTGCCGCTACCTCTGTCCGCTGGGCGCGGCGCTGGCGATTCCCGCCCGCCTGCGCATCTTCAACTGGCTGCGCCGTTACCGCGACTGCGGCAACCCCTGTCAGCGCTGCAATCTCGAATGCCCGGTACAGGCCATCGACCCCACCGGCGAGATCAACCCGAACGAGTGCATCCAGTGCCTGCACTGCCAGATGCTCTACCACCATGACCAGAAGTGTCCGCACCTGATCCAGAAAAAGGCCAAGCGCGAGCGCCGCCGGCCCCAGGCCGAGCCCGCCGAGCAGCCCATCGTGATCCACCGCCTGCCGAGCCAGAAACCCGAAGCCGAAGCCTGAATCCAGTTCTTGCCGTTGCGCCATTCCGGGGCGGAAACGCCGCCCCCCGGACGGCGGGCAGCGGATGGAACTTTCTTACCCCACGGCGCGAGCCGCCGTTCCTACCAAGGAGTTATCCATGTCCGACAAGAATCCCGAAAAGGGCGGCCTTTCTCGCCGCAGCTTCCTCGGCACCGCAGCCATCACCGGCGCCGCCGGCCTGGTGGCGGGCGCGCAGATCCCCACCGCGCATGGCAAGGACGCCAAGGGCGCCAACGGCGTGCTGGGCCACGTCGCGCCGGGCGATCTGGACGAATACTATGCGTTCAACTCCAGCGGCCAGTCGGGCGAAGTGCGGGTGCTGGGCCTGCCGTCCATGCGCGAGCTGGTGCGCATCCCCGTCTTCAACCACTGCAGCGCGACCGGCTGGGGCCGCACCAACGAAAGCCGCAAGATCCTCACCGAAGGCCTGACGCCCGAGACCCGCGCCTACCTCAAGGACAAGGGCGGCGTGTTCGCCAACGGCGACGCCCACCACCCTCACCTGTCGTTCACCGACCGCACCTACGACGGCCGCTACCTGTTCATCAACGACAAGGCCAACAACCGCGTCGCGCGCATCCGCCTGGACGTGATGAAGACCGACAAGATCACCGAGCTGCCCAACGTATCGGGCGTGCACGGCCTGCGGCCGCAGCGCTATCCGCGCACCGGCTATGTGTTCGCCAACGGCGAGCACATCGTGCCGCTGCCCAACGACGGCAAGGTGATCGACGATCCCAAGAAGAACTTCTTCGCCATCTACACCGCGATCGACGGCGACACCATGAAGGTCGCCTGGCAGGTGCTGGTCGACGGCAACCTGGACAACGGCGACGCCGACTACCAGGGCAAGTACTCCTTCTCCACCTGCTACAACTCGGAGAAGGGCGTGACGGTGGAAGAGATGTCGGCCAACGAGCAGGACTGGGTCGTGGTGTTCAACATCAAGCGCATCGAGGAAGCCGTCAAGAAGGGCGACTACAAGATGATGGGCGGTGTGCCGGTGATCGACGGGCGCCACGGTTCCAAGTACACGCGCTACATCCCGGTGCCGAACTCGCCGCACGGCTGCAACGCCGCGCCCGACGGCATCCACATCGTGCTCAACGGCAAGCTCTCGCCCACCGTCACGGTGCTGGACGTGCGCACGCTGGACGACCTGTTCGACGACAAGATCAAGCCGCGCGACTGCGTGGTGGCCGAACCGCAGCTGGGCCTGGGCCCGCTGCACACGGCCTTCGACGGCCGCGGCAACGCCTACACCACGCTGTTCATCGACAGCCAGATGGTCAAGTGGAACCTCGACCTGGCCAAGCGCGCCTTCAAGGGCGAGAAGGTCGACCCCATCATCCAGAAGCTGGACGTGCACTACCAGCCCGGCCATAACCACACCACCATGGGCGAGACCCGCGAGGCCGACGGCAAGTGGCTGGTGTCGCTGAACAAGTTCTCGAAGGACCGCTTCCTCAACGTGGGTCCGCTCAAGCCCGAGAACGACCAGCTCATCGACATCTCCGGCGACGAGATGAAGCTGGTGCACGACGGCCCCAGCTTCGCCGAGCCGCACGACATGTGCCTGGTGCACCGCTCCAAGGTCCACCCGCTCAGCGTCTGGAAGCGCGACGACCCCATGTGGGAGGACGCCCGCCAGATGGCCAAGAAGGACGGCGTCACGCTGGAGGACGCCGCCAAGGTGGTGCGCGACGGCAACAAGGTGCGCGTGTACATGATGGCGGTCGCGCCCATGTTCAGCATCAAGAAGTTCGAGGTCAACCAGGGCGACGAAGTCACCGTGGTGGTGACCAACATGGAGGTGATCGAGGACCTGACGCACGGCTTCACGCTGGAAGGCCACGGCATCGCCATGGAGATCGGACCGCAGGCCACTTCGTCGGTCACGTTCACCGCCGACCGCCCGGGCGTGTACTGGTACTACTGCCAGTGGTTCTGCCACGCGCTGCACATGGAGATGTCCGGCCAGATGATCGTCCATCCCAAGAAGACCGCGTAGCGTCCATGACAGTCATCGCAATGCCGAAGGGCGGCAGGAGGACCGCCCGCGCCGCGCTGGCGGCCTTCGCCCTGGCGCTGTCCGGCGCCGCGGCGGCGGCCGTGCACACGCTCGCCCCCGGCGCCGACCTGGCGCAGGCCGTCGCCGCGGCGCAGGACGGCGACGTGCTGCGCCTGGCCCCCGGCACCTATTCCGGCGGCATCGTCATCGACAAGCCGCTGACGCTGGAAGGGCCGGCCGACCGCTCGGCGGTCATCGCCGGCACGCGCCAGGGCCGCACGCTGTGGATCAAGGCCGCCGACGTGTCGCTGCGCAGCCTGACCGTGACCCGCTCCGGGTTGAGCCTGTCGGACATGGACGCCGGCGTCTTCCTCGACCGCACGGCGCACCGCGCCCGGGTGGAAGGCAACGACATCCTCGACAATCTCGTGGGCGTGCACGTCTGGGGGCCGCAGGACGCGCTGGTGCGCGGCAACCGCATCGTCGGCAACCGGGAACTGCGCGTGGCCGAACGGGGCAACGGCGTCACGCTCTGGAACACCCCCGGCACCCGCGTGCTGGACAACGACATCTCGGCCGGACGCGACGGCATCTTCGTCAACACCAGCCGGCTGAACACCTTCAGCGGCAACCGTTTCCACGACCTGCGCTACGCGGTGCACTACATGTACACCAACGAAAGCGAAATCAGCGGCAACGTCGCCGCCGGCACCGACGTGGCCTACGCCATCATGTTCTCGCACCAGCTGATCGTGCGCGACAACGTCGCCGTCGACAGCCGCGAGCAAGGGCTGATGCTGAACTACGCCAACCAGTCCCGCATCACCGGCAACTCGGTGGACCGCGCGGGCAAGTGCGTGTTCATCTACAACGCCAACTACAACGAATTCCAGGACAACCGCTTCGCCAACTGCGACATCGGCGTGCACTTCACCGCCGGCTCCGAAGGCAACCAGGTATCCGGCAACGCCTTCATCAACAACCGCAACCAGGTCAAGTACGTCAGCACCCGGACGCTGGACTGGTCGGTCGCGGGCCGCGGCAATTACTGGAGCGACAACACCGCCTTCGACCTGGACGGCGACGGCATCGCCGATACCGCCTACCGGCCCAACGACGTGGTCGACCAGCTGCTGTGGCGCGCGCCGGCCGCGCGCATCCTGCTCAACAGCCCGTCGATCGCCATCGTGCGCTGGGCGCAATCGCAGTTCCCCGCCATCCTGCCCGGGGGCGTGATCGACAGCGCGCCGCTGATGCAGCCGCCGCCGCTGCCGGCCCGGCTGCCCAAGGAGTCTCCATGAATACCGACCTCGTGACGCTGTCCGGCGTCAGCAAGCACTACGGCGCGCAGCGGGCCATCGACGGCCTGGACCTGCAGCTGCGCGAGGGCGAATGCGTCGCGCTGGCCGGCCACAACGGCGCCGGCAAGAGCACGCTCATCAAGCTCATCCTGGGCCTGATCCGCCCCACCCAGGGCCGCGTCGCGCTGTTCGGGCACGACGCCCACAGCCCGGCCGCGGCGCGGCTGCGCAACCGTATCGGCTACCTGCCCGAAACCGTGGCGCTGCATCCGTCCATGACCGGCGAGGAAACGCTGGCGTTCTACGCCCGGCTCAAGCGCCAGCCGCTGTCGGGCAACGCCGCGCTGCTGGAGAGGGTCGGCATCTCGGGCGCGGCGCGCCGGCGCGTGGGCGGCTATTCCAAGGGCATGCGCCAGCGCCTGGCGCTGGCCCAGGCCCTGCTGGGCCAGCCGCGCGTGCTGCTGTTCGACGAGCCCACCACCGGCCTGGACCCGGCCTCGCGCCTGATGTTCTACGACATCGTGCACGAGCTGCGCGCCGCCGGCGCCACCATCCTGCTCAGCACGCACGCGCTGTCCGAACTGGCCGGCCACGCCGACCGCATCGTGGTGATGAAGGCCGGCAGGAAGATCGCCGACGGCGCCATGTCGGCGCTGCGGCGCTCCACCGGCCTGCCCATCCGCATCCGCCTGACCCTGGCGCACGCCGACGCGCCGCCGGCCGGCGCCTGGCGCCGCATCGAGGCGGGCCGCTACGAGCTGGCCTGCCTGGAACACGACAAGATCGCGGCGATCCGCAGCATCGGCGCGCTGTCGTCCGACATCCACGACCTGGACATCCAGGTGCCGAGCCTGGACGACATCTATGCACATCTGCTTGAACGGGAAGACGTATGAACGCGGTAGGCACCATCATCGGCAAGGAAATCCGCGACGGGCTGCGCAACCGCTGGGTGCTGGCCACCGCCCTGCTGCTGGCCGCGCTGGCGCTGGCCCTGGGCCTGCTGGGCAGCTCGCCCAGCGGCACGGTCAAGGCCGAGCCGCTGACCGTCACCGTGGTCAGCCTGTCCAGCCTGTCCATCTTCCTGGTCCCGCTGATCGCCATGCTGCTGGCCTATGACGCCGTGGTCGGCGAAGTCGACCGCGGCACCATGGCGCTGCTGCTCAGCTATCCGGTCTCGCGCTGGCAGGTGCTGGTGGGCAAGTTCATCGGCCACCTCGCCATCCTGGCGCTGGCCACGGGCGCGGGCTACGGCTCGGCCGGGCTGGCGCTGCAATGGGCCTACGGCGGCCTGGACATCGGCGCCTGGCAGCCGTTCGCGCTGCTGATCGGCGCCAGCGTGCTGCTGGGCGCCAGCTTTCTCGCAATGGGCTACCTGATCAGCACGCTGGTGCGCGAGCGCGCCACGGCCGCCGGCATCGCCCTGGGCGTCTGGCTGTTCTTCGTCGTCATCTACGACATGGCGCTCCTGGGCGTGCTGGCCGCCGACCAGGGCCGCCACGTCAGTCCCGGCCTGCTCAACGCGCTGCTGCTGCTCAACCCCTCGGACGTGTACCGGCTGCTGAACCTGACCGGCTTCGAGAACATTTCGCTGTACGCCGGCATGGCGGGCGTGAGCGACCAGGCCAGCCTGCCGACGTCGGCGCTGATCGCCGCGCTGCTGCTGTGGGTCGCCGTGCCGTTCCTGCTGGCGGCGGCGGCATTCAGGAGGAAACAACTATGAGACGCCTGCGGCTCGCCCTGGCCCTCGCGGCCCTGCTGAGCGCCGCCGCCTGCGGCAGCGGCGCCGATTCCGAGGCCCCGCCCCCGCCGCCCCAGGCCGTGACGCTGGAATCGGTCGGCCACTACTGCGGCATGGCCTTGAACGAACATGGCGGCCCCAAGGGCCAGATCTTCATCAAGGGGCGCGTGGCGCCGGTGTGGTTCTCGTCGATCAAGCAGGTCTTCGCCTATACCCTGCTGCCGGAAGAACCCAAGGCCATCAGCGCCATCTACGTCAACGACATGGGCACGGCCGGCCCGGACGGCGCGCCCGATCCGTCGGTGTGGATCGACGCGCGCCAGGCCTACTACGTCATCGAAGGCCGTTTCATCGGCGGCATGGGCGTCGAAGACGCGATGCCGTTCTCGCAGCGCGAACGCGCCGAAGCCTTCGCCCGCGCCCACGGCGGCCGCGTCGCCGCCTTCGCCGACGTGCCGGAAGCCTATGTCTTCGCCCAATAGTCCCGCCCCACTCCGCAGGCCTGTCGCCATGAATCCTACCCGCCGCCGTTTCATCGGCATCGCCGCCGCCGCATCCGCGCTGGCGCTCGCCCCCCTGCCCGCGCGCCGCGCCGCGGCTTCCATCGCGCCCACCGTGTGGCGCGGCGTCGCCCTGGGCGCCGACGCCGAACTGCGCCTGTACCATCCCGAACCGCAGGCGGCGCAGCGCCTGATCGCGCAGGCGCTGCAGGAACTGCGTCGGCTCGAAGGCATCTTTAGCCTGTACCGCGAAGACAGCGCCCTGTCGCGCCTGAACCGCCAGGGTTATCTGGACGATCCGCCCGCCGACCTGCTGCAGCTGCTCAGCGTGAGCCTGCGCTACGGCAGGCTCACCGGCGGCGCCTTCGACCCCACGGTGCAGCCGCTGTGGCAGCTGTACGCCGGGCACTTCTCGCAGCCGGGCGCCGATCCCGCCGGGCCGTCCGCGCAGGCGGTGGCGCGGGCGCTGGCTCGCGTGTCGCGTGAAGACGTGGCGCTGGACAGCGGCCGCATCGCGTTGGGCCGTCCGGGGATGGGGATCACGCTCAACGGGATCGCCCAGGGCTACATCACCGACCGCGTCACCGAGCTGCTGAAGCTGGGCGGGCTGGAGCGGGCGCTGGTGGACATGGGCGAAATCCAGGGCATGGACAGCCGCGCCGCGGCCGCCGACTGGCAGGTCGGCCTGGCCGACCCGCAGGACCCCGCGCGCCTGCTGGCCACCGCCAGCCTGCGCAACCAGGCCCTGGCCACCTCCGGCGGCTACGGCACCGCGCTGGACGCCGAGGGCCGCTACACCCATCTCTTCGACCCGCGCACCGGCCGCGCGCGTCCGCTATACCGCAGCGTGTCCGTCATGGCGCCCAACGCCACCCTGGCCGACGCCCTGTCCACGGCGTTCTCGCACATGCCGCTGGACGCCGCGCGGCCCATCGTGCGCGAACACGGGCTGCGGGCATGGTTCGCGTTGCCGGATGGGGGGCTGAAGGTGTTGGAAGCGGGGGGCTGAAAGGGGTTGTTGATGGCGGCTGGCGCCGCCCGATGGGTTTCGCGCGTTTGGCGGTGCGTTGCTTGTGTCGGATGGGGCGCGTTGCACCCATCCTACGTTCGAGGCACCCATCGTAGGATGAGTGCAGCGCGAGATTCATTGGGCGGCGCCAGCCGCCCGGCCATCACGCCGCCGAAGGCGGGTTCAGCGAAGACAGCATCTGCGTGAAGATCTTGGGGCTGGCGGCCAGCACGTTGCCGCTGTCCATCCAGCCCTGCTCGCCGTCGAAGTCGGCGACCAGGCCGCCGGCTTCCAGCACCATCAGGCTGCCCGCGGCCAAATCCCAGGGCTTGAGGCCCACGCCGCAGAAGCCGTCCAGGCGGCCGCAGGCCACGTAGGCCAGGTCCAGCACGGTCGAGCCCAGGCGGCGCACGCCCGTGCTGCCTTCGGCCATCTGGCGGAAACGCGCCGAGCCCTGTTCCGGGTCGCCCGAGTTGGGCCAGTGCGCGCCCAGCAGCGCGTCGTGGTAGCGGGTGCGGCCCGAGACGCGCACGCGGCGGTCGTTCAGGAACGTGCCGCTGCCGCGGCTGGCGGTGAACAGTTCATTGCGCGACGGATCGTAGATCACCGCCTGGGTGACCTGGCCGCGCTGCGTCAGCGCGATGGAGACCGCGTAGTTGGGCAGGCCGTGGATGAAGTTCGTGGTGCCGTCCAGGGGATCGATGATCCACTGGAATTCGGCCTGGTCCGGACCCTGCAGGCCGAATTCCTCGCCCAGGACGGCATGCTCCGGATAGGCCGCGCGCAGCGTCTCGACGATGGACTCCTCGGCGGCGCGATCGACTTCCGTGACATAATCCCGCGGCCCCTTGCGAGCCACGCTGAGTCGTTCCAAATCCATGCTGGCACGGTTGATAATGGTGCCGGCACGCCGGGCCGCCTTGATGGCGATGTTGAGCATCGGGTGCATAAAATTCCGTACGAATGCGATGAGTTGGCTTGATGATAGGCCGCTTGCCGCCCCCTGCGGCCGGGGGAAATCGACCCAGAAAACCAGGAAGGCACTAAGCCAAACGTGCCATTTTAAATGACTCAAGCATTTTCACGCGTTCGCTTCATCATGGTGAACCCCAGCCACCCCGGAAACGTCGGTTCGGCGGCCCGCGCCATCAAGACGATGGGCTTTTCCGAACTGGTGCTGGTGGCCCCCAAGTTTCCGGATGTAACCAGTCAGCCCGAGGCCGTGGCGCTGGCCAGCGGCGCGCTGGACGTGCTGGAAGGCGCCCAGGTCTACGGTTCGCTCGAAGCGGCGCTGGCGCCGGTGACGCTGGCCTTCGCGCTGACCGCCCGGGTGCGCGACCTCGGCCCCCCGCCCTGCGACATCCGGCAGGCCGCCGAACTGGCGCGCGGCCACCTGGCGGACACGGCCGAGGGCGTGGCCGCGGTGGTGCTGGGCACCGAGCGCGCGGGCCTGACCAACGCCCAGATCGCGCTGTGCCACCGCATCTGCCACATCCCCGCCAACCCCGAATACAGCTCGCTGAACGTGGCCCAGGCCTTGCAGCTGGCCGCCTGGGAACTGCGCTACGCGCTGCTGGCGGCCGCCGGCGCCCCGCTGCTGCCGGCCTCGACCGCGCAGGAACCCGCGCGCGGCGCCGCGCCGGCCTCCGGCGAGGCGGTGCAGGCTTTCCTGGCGCACTGGGAAGAGGCGCTCGTGGGCGTCGGCTTCCTGGACCCCGCCCATCCCAAGAAGCTGATGCCGCGCATGCGCCATCTTTTCACCCGCCTGGAGTTGAGCCGCGACGAGGTGGATATGATGCGCGGCGTCTGCACGGCCATGCTGAAGAAAAGCCGGAACGGGCAGTAGGCCGCGCAAAAAAATAGGGATGGGCCATGGCCCATCCCCACGCATCGGTCGCCGGGCGGCGCGCCGCCCGCGACACGAAGATCAATCCACTTTGGCGCCCGAGGCCTTGACCACCGGGGCCCAGCCTTCCACTTCGGACTTGATGAACTGGCCGAATTCGGCCGGCGTGGTCTTCACGCCCACCGCGCCCAGGCTCTCGAAGCTCTTCTGCACTTCCGGCTTGTCCAGCGCCTTGACCATGGCGGCGTTCAGCGTGTTGACGACTTCCGGCGGCGTGCCGGCCGGGGCGATCAGGCCGAACCACGACGACACGTCGAAATCCTTGTAGCCCGATTCCTGCATCGTCGGCAGGTCCGGCGCGCTCTTGGAGCGTTCCTTGGTCGTCACGGCCAGGGCGCGCAGCTTGCCCGACTGCACGTGCGGCCACGACGAGGGCATGTTGTCGAACATGAACTGCACCTGGCCGCCGACCAGGTCGGTCACGGCCGGGGCGCTGCCCTTGTACGGCACGTGCAGCACGTCGATGCCGGTCTTCATCTTGAACAGCTCGCCCGCCATGTGGATGGAGGTGCCGCTGCCCGAGGACGCGAACGCCAGCTTGCCCGGGTTCTTCTTGGCGTAGTCGACCAGTTCCTGCACCGACTTCACCGGCACCTGGGGATTGACCACCAGGATGTTCGGCACCTTGGCGCCCAGCGCCACCGGCGTGAAGTCCTTGGTCAGGTCGAAATTGACGTTCTTGTACAGGGTCTGGTTGATGGCGCTGGTCACGGCCACGAACAGCAGCGTGTAGCCGTCGGGCGTGGCGCGCTTGACCTGGTCGGTGGCGATGTTGCTGCCGGCGCCCGGCTTGTTCTCGACCACGAACGACTGGCCGAGGCTTTCGGTCAGTTCCTTGGCCATGATGCGGGCGATCACGTCGGTGGTGCCGCCGGCGGAAAAGCCCACCACGATGCGTACGGGCTTGTCGGGATAGGCGGCGTGGGCGGACCCCATGGCGAATGCGCTCGCGGCGGTGGCCAGAACGGTGGCGGCAAGACGCCGCAGGGCAGGCTTTTGACCCTTAGTCATAGTGTCTCCGTGCAGGTACTGTCCATAAAATGGACGATTTGAATTGTTGGATGAGGCATTCTCAGCTATACACGGCCGCTGCATCAAGGTAGAGTCCACGGTACGGACAATGGTTTTCCCTTGACCGTTCCGGAATAACCCTTAGTTTTCAGAGAATTCCATGCAAGACAGCGACGCCGCGGCCGCAGGCCCGCGCACTTTGCGGCGCGGGCTGGCCGTACTGGCCGCCCTGCGAGATCAAGGCCCGGACGGCCTGAGCGTGACCGACATCGCGCGCCTGACCGGCATCCAGCGCCCCACTATTTATCGCCTGCTGGCCGCCCTGCTCGACGCCGGGCTGGTGCTGCCCGTGGCCGGCACCAAGAAATACCGCGCCCAGCTGGCGGTGGACCCGGACACGCGCTCGCGCGATCCGCGGGTGCGCCAGCTGCTGCCCGTGCTGCGCCGGCTGGCCGACCGCACCGGCGACGCGGTGTTCCTGGTGGTGCGCGACGAGGACGATTCCATCAGCCTGCACCGCGAGATCGGCAGCTATCCGGTGCAGATCCTGGCCACCTACGCCGGCAAGCGCCAGCCGCTGGGCGTGGGCTCGGGCGGCATGGCCCTGCTGGCCGCGCTGCCCGACGATACGGCGCGCGGCATCGTCGAGCGCAATTCCGGGCGCCTGGACGAATACGGCGGCATGACGCCGCAGGAAATGTTCCGCCTGATCGAAAACACCCGCGCCCGCGGCTATTCCGTGGTCGGCAACCACGCGGTGCGCGGCGCGCTGGGCGTGGGCTGCGCCCTGCTCGACGCCCAGGGCGCGCCGCTGCTGGCGGTCAGCGTCACGGCCATCATCGACCGCATGCCCGCCCAGCGCCAGCGCGAAATCGCCGGCTGGATCAAGGCGGAACTGGCGCGGCTCGCCGTGCAGGCCTGAACGGCCGAAAAAAACGGGCGCCGGGCGCCCGTTCGTACTGCCGCGTCGCGTCCGCGTTCAGGCGGGCGCGCCGGTCTTGGGGTTCTGGATCTCGCGCAGCGGGATCGGCGGCTGGAAGCCGGCCCGCTCCAGTTCGGTGCGGATCTGCTGGTAAAGGCCCCAGCGCAGGTCCCAGTACTTGGCGGCATCGGCCCACACGCGCACGTTGACGATGACGCCGTTCTCCTTGTAGTCGAACACCTTGACCTGCGGTTCCGGGTCTTTCAGCGCATCTTCGCGCGCGTCGACCAGCGCCTGCAGCTTGGACAGCACCTGCTCCAGGTCGTCGCCGTAGCGCACCGGCACCGGGATATCCAGGCGGCGCGTCTTGTTGCGGCTGTAGTTGGTGATGGTCGCGTTCCAGACGGTGCTGTTGGGCAGGGTCAGGTGGATGCCGTCGACCTGGACCAGCCGCGTCAGGAACAGGCCCACCTCTTCGACCGTGCCGTCGGCGCCCGAGCTCAGCGCCACGTATTCGCCGGCGCGGATGGGACGCAGGATGAGCAGCATGATGCCGGCCGCGATGTTCTGCAGCGTGCCCTGCAAGGCCAGGCCCACGGCCAGGCCGGCGGCGCCCAGCACCGCGATCAGGCTGGCCGTCTGCACGCCGAAACGCGCCAGCACCGCGATCACGGTGAAGATGCGCACCGTCCAGACCACGGTGCTGTAGAACATCGGCACGATCGTGGGATCGATCTTGCTGGAGCGGGCCGCGGCCCTGCGCACCCAGCCGCCCAGCAGCGACGACACCCACCAGCCGATGACGAGGATCAGCAGCGCCACGAGCAGATTGCCGCCCAGCTCCATGAGCTTGGGAGCCCAGGCATTAAATTCTTTCAAGGCTTCTTCCATGGAATCTCCTGTAATTGCCGGTTGCCGGAAAAAACGACCAGGGACTTTATCAGATGCGGCTTGCGCCTGGCGCCGCGGCGCGGTCCCGTCGTGTCAAGGTTTGTAAGGATACGACCGATACGGCTCAGGCGCCGGCCGCGACCTTGCGGAAATGATTGTCCCAGGCGAGTTCGCGCGCAGGCGGCAGGACGCGGTCCTGTTCCTGGCCGGCGGCGTCGACGCGCAGCATCGCGCCCGTGCCGCTGCTGACCAGAAAGCCCCCGGGCGCGGCGGGCGCCACGCCGCAGCCGTCGGCCAGCGCGGTCGTGCCCAGGCAGCGGCCGCTGGCCGCCTCCCAGTAGATCACCTGCCCGCCCACCGGGCTGGACGTGGCGACGACGGCGCCGGCCGCGTCGACCGAGACCGAGCCGACGTAGTTGCGCATCTGGCGCAGCACCGGTTCGGGGCCTGCGAACAATTCCAGCCGGCCGCCGCGCCGGTGGCGGCCCACCAGCGCCGGCCGGTCGGCCGCCGGCCCCATGTACTGGCAGCCGAACCAGACGCTGCCGTCGGCGGCCAGCGCAAGATGGCGGATCGACAGACGATGCAGTTCGGGCGCGAGCTCGTGGCGCTCCAGCAGCTCGCCGCTGGCCGCGTCGATATAGGCCAGCGACGGCCGCATCGTGTCCAGGTTGAGTTCCAGCTTGCCGTAGTCGGGATGCGTCAGGATGCCGCCGTTGGCCACGCACAGCGTCTTGCCGTCGGGCATCAGCACCACTTCGTGCGGGCCGATGCCGCCGGTGTCGAACTCGCCGACGCGGCGGTACGCGCCGCCGGCGCTGGCGTCGTACAGACCGAGCACGCCGCGCCCGGCCTCGAAATCGTTTTCGGTGGCGGCCAGCAGCCGGCCGCCGTCCAGGTAGGCCCCGTGGCCGAAGAAATGCCGCTCGTCGTGCATGGGCAGCGCCTGCGGGCCGCCCGCGCCGCGCAGCGAGAACGCCAGCGCGAAAAAGCCGGGCTGGCGCCCGAACACGACCGCGCGCCCGCCGGCCGGATCGATGGCGAAGCTGTGCCCGCGCGCCGGCATCGGCACCACCAGCCGGTCGCGTCCGGTCTCATCCAGCAGCACCGCTTCGTCGCGGCCCCCGCGCTTGCGCGCGCTGAGATACAGGACCGCGCCGTCCGCGGGCGCGGCGGCCAGCGCCGCGCCGGGCGCCAGGCCCAGCGCGGCCGCCAGCGAGAGGAAGCGGCGCCGGTCAATCGCCATCGAGCGCATTGAATCCGATCATGACGCCCAGGGCGGGCGCCAGGTCCTGGTCGACGATGGCCTTGGCGTTCTGCAGCGTCAGCGACGCCAGCGTCAGCAGCCGTCGCCCTTCTTCGCCGGCCAGCGCCTGCTCCAGCGGGACCGGCACGGCGCGCAGGGTGCGCGCGGCGCTGGCCAGCTCGCCGGTCACCGACGCGGCCATCCACTCCTCGCCCGCCGGCAGCGGATAGGCGCCGGCCCGGTAGAACGCATCGAGCGCCTCGGCGTTGGCGGCCACCAGTTTCATCGACAGCTTGCTGCGCCAGAACGCCGCGCGCTTGGGACGCGCCTGGCCGGCGTTCTCGCCCAGCACGGGCACGATCTTCACGTCGCGCGCGAACTGCAGGCCGGTCGACAAGGCCTTCATGGCCTCGGCCGCCACTTCCTGCGAATCGCGGTAGAGGTCGTTGCCGGGCTGCGGACGCGCGAACTGGCGTCCGAAGCCGCCGTCGGCGCTCCAGGCCTGGGCCACGTCGCGCGAGATCGTGGCGACGTTGGCGGCCACGGCCCGCGCATAGCCGCAGGCGTAGGCAAAGCCCGGCGTGCCGTGCTTGTCCAACAGGGCCGGCTCGCCGTAGAGCACGTATTCCAGCGCCGGCAGGCCCTGCACCGCCACGCTGCGCCCGGCCAGCGCGCCGGGCGCAAGCAGCGCCTGGTCTTCGGCCGCGAGCAGCGCCTGCACCTGCCTGGGCATCACGCCGCGGGTGTCGGGCCAGAACGCCAGGCGCTCATAGCGGTTGGCCTGCACCAGCGGCCCGAAGCGCAGGATCTCCACGCCGGACCAGGCCAGCGCCAGCCGCTCGAAGCTCTCTTCGATCCGGGCCGCGCCGGCCGCGCCGGGCTGGGCGCACCACTTGCCCAGTTCGCCCTCCAGGGCCGAGGCGGCGTCCGCCATCGTGGCCACGGCCGGACGGGCGTAGTCGCGCGCCAGCCGTTCGCCCAGGTCGGCCGGCAGCCCGGCGGCCGCGGCCCACGGCGCGGCCGCTACCAAGGCCGCCGCGGCGGCCAGTTTCAGTACGTGCTTGGCGTATCCCGCCATTACAGAGACTCCAGGAAACGGATCAGATCGGCGCGTTCTTCGGGCGTCATCGCGACCACCCGATCGCGCGCCGGCTTGGCCTCGCCGCCATGCCACAGCACCGCCTCCAGCAGGCTGCGCGCGCGCCCGTCGTGCAGCCAGGTGGCGTTGGGATTGACGGTCTTGGTCAGGCCGATGCCCCACAGCGGCGGCGTGCGCCATTCGCGGCCGGTGGCCTCGCCGTCGGACACGCCGTCGGCCAGCTCGTCGCCCATGTCGTGCACCAGCATGTCGGTGTAAGGCCAGATCAGCTGAAAGCGGTGCTCGGGCTGCCTGGCGTTGCGGCTGGTCACGTACTTGGGCACGTGGCACGCGATGCAATTGGATTCGTAGAACAGCTTCTTGCCGGCCAGCACGCGCGCGTCGTCGGCCTCGCGGCGCTGCGGCACCGCCAGGTTGGTGGAATAGATGGTGACGAAATCCATTAGCTTGCCCGGCACTTCCTCGTCGCCGAAGCGCGGCTGCGCGCCGTGCGGCATATCCAGGCACTGCGGCTGCGCGGCGGTGCAGTCGCCGGAATGCCTGGGGAACAGCGGCGTGGACAGGCCCATGTCGTTGGAGAACGCGGCCGCGCTCTGCTGCGCCACCGTGGGTTGGCCGGCCTTCAGGTTGAAGCGTCCCAGCACGCGCGCGCCGGTGCGGGCGTCGGTCACCCAGTTGGCCTTGCCGACGATGCCGTCGCGCCGGTCCGAGCCCACGTTGGCCAGGATATCGGCCTCGTGGATGGCTTCGAGCAGGCCCAGCCCGATCATGGGCGGGGCCAGGCGCGGCGAGATCTGCGTATCGGCGCGCAGCGGACCGTAGCCGGGGTTCTCGATGCGGTAGGTCGGCTTCATCAGCGTGGCGGTCTCGCCGCCGTTGAGCGCCACCGTGACCGGCTCGTACTCGATCTCCATGCGGCCTTCGGCCGGCAGCCCCGCCACCGCGAAGTTCTGCAGCTGCACGCCGTAGACCGGCTCGGGCAGCGAGGCGATCTCGTCGGCGGCCAGCCTGGGATGGCCGCGGTCGGGACCCTGCGGCACCGCCAGGCGCAGCAGCAGCGCCACGGCGTCGGTGCGTTCGAGCGGATCGAAGCCCGGCACGGTGCCGCGTCCGTCCTTGGTATGGCAGGCCTGGCAGGAACGCGCGTTGAACAGCGGCCCCAGCCCGTCGGAGGCCTGCGTCGAGGCCGGCGCCGACACCCAGTCCTTGCGGAACAGCCCGTTGCCGACCAGGAACTGCTGGCGCCCTTCGAAGCTCATGTTGGCCGACGGGTGCGAAAAAATGTCGGCGTTGATCAGCTTGTTGATGGTGGCGGCCCCGGCCTGCATGGTCTCGAAGCTCTCGACCTTGGAGAAGTCGCGCGTGGGCGCGGTGATGGCCGTGACGCGCTTGCGGTCCTCGGCGCTCAGGTCGTCGCGCCCGGCGGGCAGGTCGGGCGCGGCGGCGGCGACGGCGTGCGCCGACGCCGCCAATACGGCGGCTAATGCGAATTTCACTGGAATACGGCGTCGGGTTTGTCCAGGCTGTCGGAACCTTCGATGGAGACCTTGCCCAGCTCCAGCAGCGCGATCACGCGCTCCAGGCTGCGCGTCTGGTCGACCAGGCGGTCGATGGCGGCCTGCACCACGGCGTTGCCTTCCTTGTTGCCGTCGGCAATCATCTGGTCGTAGGTTTCCACCGTTTCGGCGCGGGTCTTCATGGCCTGCATGGCGGCGACCGTGGCGTCCAGCTTGGCGCGCACTTCGGCGTCGAGCTTGGGGTCCTTGGCGCGGACCAGGTCGGACAGGCTGGCGCCCGAGACCGTCTTGCCATCGATGCGGGTGTACGCGCCGAGGTAGACGTTGCGGATGCCGATCTGGTCGTAATAGTGGGAGTTGTGCGTGTTGTCCGAGAAGCAGTCGTGCTCTTCCTCGGGATCGTGCAGCATCAGGCCCAGCTTCATGCGCTCGCCGGCCAGTTCGCCGTAGGACAGGCTGCCCAGGCCCGTCAGCATGGCGATCAGGCCCGCCTTGGGGTCTTCCTCGACGGCCTTGCGCGCGGCGCCGTCCTTCTTCCAGTTGCCGACCATCTCTTCCAGGTCGGACACCAGCAGGTCGGTCACGGCCTTCAGGAACTCGACCCGGCGCTCGCAATGGCCGCCGGTGCATTGCTTGGGATCGAAATCCGTGTGCGGGCGGTTGCCCGAATGGCGCTCCTGCGGCGTGCCCTTGCGGTCGGCCGGCGCCGGGCCGGTGCCGTTCAGGTCCTGGCCCCACAGCAGGAATTCGATGGCGTGATAGCCCGTGGCCACGTTGGCCTCGTTGCCATCGGCCTCGTGCAGCACTTCGGACAGCAGCTCGGGCGTGATCTTGCTGACGTCCACCGTCTTGCCGCCGACCGAGATCTTCGAATTGGCGATGACGTTGACCGCGTAGTAGGCGTTCTCGTCGTTCTCGGTGCCGTACGAGGCGTCGACGTAGTCGATCAGGCCTTCGTCCAGCGGCCAGGCGTTCACGCGGCCTTCCCAGTCGTCGACGATGGGGTTGCCGAAGCGGTAGGCCTCGGTCTGCTGGTACGGCACGCGGGCGGCCAGCCAGGCCGCGCGCGCGGCCGCGAGCGTCTCTGCGCTGGGCTTGGCGATCAAGGCGTCGACGGCCTTGCGCAGCGTCCGGGCGGAAGCCAGCGAATCTTCGTAGCCGGCCAGCGCCAGGTCCGAATACGTGGCGACCACAGCCTTGGGTTCGACGGCCGCCTGGGCCACGCCTCCGAATACCGTGGCGGCCAACACCGCTCCCAACAACAACTTGCGCATCGACGTTCTCCCGTATCTGGACAGGGCCCCGCCCCCGCGGCGGTTCCCTGGTCTTTGGATTTTGAGGATGCGAGTGTAAACAATTTTCGTTTGTTGTTCAGAATACCGTCAGATACCGGGCTTTTTGTTGGCCCCTGCGGTGGTGCGCCATGCACCAACACGGCCCATGCGGCGCACCAGCCGAACGCCGCTTCTGCCTTGCGCCGCCGTTGCGGCAGGCCGGATGCGGCCTGGCATGGCTCTTGCTTGATGTCCTCCATATGCACGCGTGTTCACAAGCGCCATATCCATTGCCGACCAGGAGAGCCTCGCATGATCGACCGAAACAAGCCCTTTGCCTTCAACGCCAGCCGCCGCCGGCTGATCCGGGGCGCCGCGCTGGGCGCCGCGGCAATGGCGGCGCCCGCGCTCGTGCGGGCGCAATCGGGCCCGGTCATCCGCATCGGCTTCTGGCCCGTCGCGGCCGGCCTGCCCTTCTACGCGGCCCTGGAAAAGGGCTACTTCAAGGAGGCCGGCCTCAACGTCGAGGCGCTGAAGTTCGCCGGCCCGCAGCAAGTCATGGAAGCCATGCTGGCCGGCCGCGCGGACGGCAGCGCCAACGGCACCGGATCGGCCAACCTGGCCATCGGCGAGATAGCCTCGCCCGGCCTGTTCAAGATTTTCGCGTCCAATCCCAGCAACGCGCGCAACGTGCTGGATGAATTCATCGTCGCGAAAGACAGCCCCATCCAATCCATGGCGGACCTCAAGGGGAAAAGGGTGGGAACCGGGCCCGGCATCCAGAATTCCACGCTGGCCAAGGCGGTGCTGGAGCGTGCCGGCGTGACCGGGGCGACCGTGGTCGAACTGGCGATCAGCCAGCACGTCGCCGCGGTCGCCGCCGGCCAGCTCGATGCCTGCTACACGCTCGAGCCCACCGGCACCGTGGGCCGGCTCAACGGCACCACCCGCGTGCTGGAGGCGGGCGTCATCGCCAAGTATGTGCTGGGCGATCCGATGGCGCCGTGGTTCGGCGGATCGGCCTCGCTGACCACCGCCTTCCTCGAAAAGCATCCCGAGGAAAGCCGGAAATTCATCGCCGCGTATGCCCGCGGCATCGAGCTGATCCGCGGCAAGCCCGACGAGGCGCGCCCCTACATGAAGGGCTACACCGCGATCGAAGGCCCGATGACGCAGGCCGTGCCGCTCGCGGCCTACACGCTCTACGACGAATTCACGCCAAGCGACATCCAGTACTTCCAGAAGTACTTCGACCTCTTCGCCGAAAAAGGCGTCTTCGCGCAGAAGGTCGACGTCTCCACGATGCTTTACAAGGGCTGAGCCATGACCGCGACCGCATTGACCGCCGCCACGCCCGAGGCGAAACGGCCCCCGCGCAGGTTCCGCGCCGCCCGCCTGCTGCCGCTGATCGGGCCGTTGGCATTGTTCATCGTGTGGGATCTGGTGCTGCGGCTGCAGCTGGTCAGCCCCGTCCTGCTCCCCACCCCGGGCGCCGCCCTCGCGGCCCTGGCCAGGGGCATGGCGGGAGGACCGCTGCTGGGCGACTTCCTGTCGTCGCTGAACCGGACCCTGCAGGCCTTCCTGATCGCCGGCTTGATCGGCGTGCCCCTGGGCGTGCTGCTGGGCAGCAGCGAAAAGGCCTACCGCAGCGTCGAGTTCCTGGTCGACTTCTTCCGCTCCACGCCGTCCTCGGCGCTGATCCCGCTGTTTCTGATGATCTTCGGCGTCACCGACATGAACAAGATCGCCATCGCCGCCTTCGCGGCGGTGCTGGTGATCCTGTTCAACAGCGCCTATGGCGTGATCAATGCGCGCAAACAGCGCGTCATGGCGGCGCGCGTGATGGGCGCGTCGCGCTGGCGCATCTTCAAGGACGTGCTGATCTGGGAAAGCCTGCAGCCCACGTTCGTGGGGCTGCGCAGCGGCGTATCGATGGCGCTGGTCATCGTCATCGTGGCGGAGATGTTCATCGGTTCCGACAGCGGGCTGGGCAATCGCATCATCAACTCGCAGCAGGTGCTGAACGTGCGCGAAATGTACGCCTCGATCCTGGCGGCCGGCGCGCTCGGCTATGCGCTGAACATTCTTTTTCTCGTGCTTGAAAAGCGCGTCGTCCATTGGAGCGGCCGGTAAATGTCCACCGTCATCAATCCCGTCATCGCCCCGGCCCCCGCGGCCGCCCCCTTCACCCCGGGCCCGCTGGGCACGCACATCACGATACGCGGGCTGACCAAATACTTCGCCGGCTGGCCGTTGTACGAGAACTTCGACCTCGACATCCCCAAAGGCAAGATCGTGTCCGTCTTCGGCCCCAACGGCTGCGGCAAATCCACCCTGATCAACATGATCGCCGGCCTGATCCCGGTCGATTCGGGCGAGATCCTGTTCGACGGGAAGTCGCTCGCGCAGACCAAGATCGGCTATGTCTTCCAGAACTACCGCGAAGCCTTGTTCCCCTGGCTGCGCACCATCGACAACATCGCCTATCCCCTGCTCCTCGAAGGCCGCAGCAAGGCCCAGGTCGACGCGCGCGTGGAAGAGCTGGTGGCGTCGTTCGACGTCAAGTTCGACCTGAAGCGCTATCCGTACGAGCTGTCCGGCGGGCAGCAACAGACCGCATCCATCATGCGCGCGCTGGCTCCGGGGCCCGAGGTGCTGTTCCTGGACGAGCCCTTTTCCGCCCTGGACTTCGAGATGACCCTGTTCATCCGCGAGAAGCTGCAAGAGGTTTTCATGCAGACCGGCACCACCATGCTGCTGGTGTCGCACGATCTGGAAGAAGCCGTGTACCTGGCCGATCAGGTCCTGCTGCTGACCAGGCGCCCGACCCGGGTCGCCGAGATCCTGGAGTATCGCGACGCCCGCCCCCGCACCGTGGAAACGCTGTCCGAACCCAGCTTCATCCGGACGAAGAAACTCAGCCTGGAGATTTTCCAGCGCGAAGTGCGCAGACCGTCCGCAGGCTCTCTTTCCGAATAAGAAAATGCGTAATCCGCATTGAGCCGGCTCCAGGACAGGTCTACACTGACCGTTCCTCTACCGCCTGGAGCATGCGCCTCATGAGCACCTACAAGATCGCCGTATTCGTCGGTAGCCTGCGCGCCGCGTCGTTCAATCTGCGGCTGGCGCGCGCACTCGAGAAGCTGATGCCCGCGGACTTCAAGTTCGACTACGTCAGCCTGGGAGACGTGCCGCTCTACAACCAGGACAACGAAAACAACATGCCCGCGCCCGCCGCCAAGCTCAAGCAGCAGGTCGCCGACGCCCAGGGCGTCCTGTTCGTGTCCCCCGAGCACAACCGCTCGCTGCCGGCCGCCCTCAAGAACGCCATCGACTGGGGCACGCGCCCCTACGGCACGAATTGTTGGGCGGGCAAGGCCGCCGGCATCGTCGGCACCTCGCCCAGCGCCGCCGGCACCGCGCTGATGCAGCAGCACCTGCGCAACATTCTGGCCGCCGAAGGGGCCAACGTCCTGACCACGCCCGAGGTGTTCCTGCAGTTCCACGAAGACCTCATCGACGACCAGTACAACATCACCAACGAAGGCACGCGCAAGTTCCTGCAAGGCTGGATCGACCGCTACGTGGACTGGATCAAGAAGTTCAACGCCTGATCGCCGCCGTTGCCGGCCGCGAGCCACGCTCCAGCCGGCAGAGATCGCCTGCCCTACCTCCAGGCGATCGAGCCCTCCGATGCGTCGGAGGGCTTTTTTTTCGCCGGGGCGGATACCCCCTTGCCGGTTATCCCCGCCGACTGTGGAGAAACTTGAGGAAAGCCTTGGGGTAGAACCGAAATCCCCTGTCGCGCCAGGCACTTGCAAGCGGCGATCAAAAACTGCGCAATCCGTCTTTTGGATGATTTCGGGCGGGTTTATCCACCGGAAAGCGCTGGGCGCGCGCTGGCCGGACCGCCGGTGTGGATTTGTCCCCGCATTCTGTGGAAAAGCATGAGGACAGCATGAGGGCAGCTTGGGATTCCCCTTGCACATCAATGACCTGCAGATGGTGGTCAAGAATGGCCCAGCCACCTCGCCGCGGCCCGCCGGTTGTCCCCGGGAAATGTGGATAAGCCTGAGGACAGTCTCTGCGCAGCTGCAAAATTCCCTTGCCCGCCAAAGACTTGGGGGCGCCGGGCAAGAAACGCGCAGCGCCCCGCACCGGTCCGCGCATCGGCGGCGCGGCCTCGCGCACGCCATCGGCGCCCCGGGCTTGTCCCCACCGGATGTGGACAAACCTCTGAACAGTCGCATGACAAGCTGAAAAAACGCTTATCCGACAGTCACTTGGAAGCCGTGCTCAAGAAAGAAGCAGCCCGCGGGCTCAGTTGTCCCCTTCCAGGCGCATGCCGATCTTCAAGCCGACCTGCCAGTACGCCACCTTGCCGTCCTTGATGTGGCCGCGCACTTCGGTGACCTCGAACCAATCCAGATTGCGCAGGGTTTCGGATGCGCGCGCGATGGCCTGGGTGATGGCGTCGTCGGTGGACTTGGTGGAGGAACCCACCAGTTCGATTTGCTTGTAGACATGATTCGACATAGCTCGTCTCCGCGTAGGGGTGTGAGTCGTGAATCGCAGGTCCGGCGGCGATGTTCCGGCGCTTACGACCGGCAATCCATTCGAACACACAGCATACGCCCACGGCGCTAGAGTGGTGTTACGAGTTCCGTCGCGCCGGACTCGGCGCACGCGGACCCGCATCCGCAACGCAAGCAAGGAGGTATCGTCATGCCTGAACGAAAAACCCTGGAACGAGCGGCGCGCGACAAACGTCAAGGCAAATCCGCATCCACGCAGGCCGGAGAATTCGTGCGCGAGGAAATCGAGCACGTGCGCGAAGGCAAGCACGGGGTGCGCTCCACCAAGCAGGCGATCGCCATCGGGCTGTCCAAGGCCCGCCGCGCCGGCGTCAAGCTGCCGGCGCCCAAGAAGGCCGGCACGGCCACCAAGCGCAAGGCCGAGCAGGACAGCCACGCGGGCGCCGACGGCCATGCCAAGTCCGCCACGCGCGCCCGCGCCACCACCAAGGCCCTGAAGCGCGAGAGCGCCAAGCCGGCGTCGCGCTCCGCGCTGTCGCGCCATGCCAGCGCGTCGGCCTCCAAGCGCAGCGCAGCCGCGCGTTCGGCCGCCGCCAAAAAGGCCGCCGCCACCAAGGGCGCCGCGGGACGCTCGGCCGCCGCCAAGAAAGCCGCCCGCACGCGCGCGGCCAACCGGGCCAGCCACGCGCACCATTGAGCGCGCGGCGTGTCAGCTAGCCTGCCTCGAATTGCCTGAAGCGTTCCTGGAGGAATTCGCGCAGGCGCCGCACGGCCGGCGACAGCAGCATGCGGTGCACGCAAAGCAGATACAGCGGCGAGGATTCGCCGGTGTAATCGGGCAAGGCTTCGACGAGCCGGCCGGCGCGCAGGTCCGACAGCACGTCGTAGCGCGACTTGTAGGCCACGCCGTGGCCCGCAAGCGCCCACCGGCGCACGAGCTCGCCGTCGTCGCCCACGCGGTCGCCCTTGACCGGCACCGTCAGGGCGGAGCCGTCGGCGCGCAGAAACGTCCAGCGGTCGTGCAGCGTTTCGCCCAGCACGAACGACAGGCAGTTGTGGCGGCGCAGGTCCGCCGGCGCCTGGGGCATGCCGTGGCGCGCGAAATAGGCCGGCGAGGCGCAGACCGTGCGGCGGTTGTGCTCTGACAGCGGCAAGGCCACCAGCCCCGAATCGGCGGGTTGGCCGTAGCGCACCGCGAGGTCGACCGGCTGGCGGTAAAGATCGGCGAGGCGGTCGCTGATCCGCACCTGGAAACTGACGCGCGGGTGCTGCTGCTGGAACTCGTCGAGCCAGGGCAGCAGCACGTGCCGGCCCAGGTCCGACGGGATCGACACCGACAAGGCGCCCGAGATCTCCGTCTTGCTGCGCGCCACCGCGTTCTTGCCCGCCTCCAGCGTGGAAATGGCGGAACGGGCGTACTCCAGGTAGCGCTCGCCGTCGCCGGTCAGCCGCAGGCTGCGGGTGGAACGCACGAACAGGCGCGCGTCAAGCGCCTGCTCCAGGCGCTTGAGCGCGGCGCTGGCCGCCGCCGGCGTCAGGTCCAGCTCGCGCGCGGCGGCCGAGAAACTGCCCTGGTCGGCCGCGGCCAGAAAGATCCTGAGGTCCTCGAAGCGCACCATGCCCGCTCTCATTTTCAACGGATGTTTGAAACTGACTGCGATGCTAGCCCGTTTTTCATTGTTGCGGACTGGGTAATCATGCTTGTGTTCCTAACCAGCGTCGTCCGCGCCACCCTCTGACCCGAAGCGAGCCCCATCCATGAAAGCCATCGCCTACTTCAAGAACCTGCCCGCCGACCACCCCGAGTCCCTGCAGGACATCACCGCCGCCGATCCCGTGCCCGGCGACCGCGACCTGCTGGTCGAAGTCCGCGCCATTTCCGTCAATCCGGTGGACGTGAAAATCCGCGCCAACCGCAAGCCCAAGGACGGCCAGCCCGAGATCATCGGCTGGGACGCCGCCGGCGTCGTGCGGGCCGTCGGCCCCAAGACCAGCCTGTTCAAGCCCGGCGACCGGGTCTGGTACGCGGGCGCGCTGACCCGCCCCGGCGCCAACAGCGAACTGCATGCCGTCGACGAACGCATCGTCGGCGCGATGCCGGCCAGCCTGGACTACGCCCAGGCCGCCGCGTTGCCGCTGACCACCATCACCGCGTGGGAATTGCTGTTCGACAGGCTGCGCGTGCTGGACAACCGCGCGCCCAGCCAGCGCAGCCTGCTCGTCATCGGCGCGGCCGGCGGCGTGGGATCGATACTCGTGCAGCTGGCCCGGCAACTCACGGGCCTGACCGTGATCGGCACCGCGTCCCGTCCGGAAACCCAGGCCTGGGTGCGCGAGCTGGGCGCGCATCACGTCATCGACCACACCCGGCCCCTGACCGGGGAACTCAAGCGCATCGGCTTCGAGCACGTCAGCGACATTGCCGCGCTGACCCACACCGACCAGCACTTCCCGCAGATCGCCGAGGCCGTCGCGCCGCAAGGCAGGGTCGCCCTGATCGACGATCCCGCCGCCATCGACGTGCGGCTGCTGAAAGCCAAGTCCGCCTCGCTGCACTGGGAATTCATGTTCGCCCGGCCCCTGCACGGCACGCCCGACCTGATCGCCCAGCACGAATTGCTGAACCAGGCGGCCCGGCTGATCGACGACGGCACCCTGCGCACCACGCTGGGCGAACACTACGGCAGGATCAACGCCGAAAACCTGCGCCGCGCCCACGCTTTCATCGAAAGCGGCAAGGCGCGCGGCAAGGTCGTGCTGGAGGGGTTCTAGCCCTACCCCTGCGCCTGGCGCCTGGCGCGGGCGTGGGGGTCCTTGATCTCGGCTTCCAGTTCGGCGATCAGCCATTCGAACCAGCCGTTCTCGGTGCGCGCGTAAACCGCGGCGGCCGGAATCTTGCCTTCGCGCCAGCCCGGCTGGTGCGCGTCCATCCAGGCCGACAGGCTCTTGTGCGGCGCCAGCAGGCCGGACATCCATGCCCACAGATAGTCCGGCACGCTGCGCCGAAAGCCCTTGGCACAGGCGTAGAGCGTGGGCTCCAGCGGCAGGTTGCCGCTGCGGGCCAGCCTGGCCTGAACCCTGCGCAGGATCTCGGCTGCGGCCTGCAATTGTTCGGTGCTGAGCTTTTTCACGACGCGACTCCCTGGACTTGGTTTGCCCGGATTATCGCCGCAGCCGGGGGCGCTTTCAAAACGCCGGTTCCAGGCCCAGCAAGGCGGTCGCGCTGAAACGCGCGCCCGGCTCCAGCACCCGCATGCCGGTGCGCGCATCGCCGCCGGCCGCCAGGTTGAAAGCGTCCGCCACGTTGGTCACCGGTTCCACGCAAAGAAAGTCCGACCCCGGCGCCGAGTACACCACCAGGTGCGCGAAAGCCGGATCGGCGTGCATGGACAACCGGTGGCCCTGCGGCCAGTGCAGCGTGGCGCGCCCCTCCCATTGCGACAGATAGGTATCGCAACCCTCGGCCGAAAGCCGCAGCTCGCGCACATGCCCCACCCGGCTGCCCGTCGGCAGCCCCTCGGCGTCCGCCGGCCAAAGGCGCCGGGCATGCAGCGTCACCCGCTGCGCCGTGAAATAAGGATGCAGCCCCAACCCGAACGGCATCGGCGTCTCGCCCTGGTTGACGATGGACAGCGCCACGCTCAGCCCGCGCGCATCCAGCCGGTAGCGCTGCACGCACTCGAAGGCCCAGGGCCAGCCCAGCACGCCGGCCGGCTGCTCCAGCACCAGATCGACGCTGTCGGCGGCATGGTTGCGCACGCGCCAGGGCAGGTACAGCCCGGCGCCGTGGATCGCGTGCGGCCGCCCCGGCAGCGATTGCAGCGCGTGGCGCGCGCCGTCGAACACGAACACCCCGTCGCGGATGCGGTTGGCGTAAGGCGCCAGCGGATAACTGCCCGCGCGCGGCCAACGCGCCGCCGGCCAGGCGGTATCGGTCAGCGGCACGATCCAGTCGTGCCCGCCTGTGGCCAGCCGCGTCAGCCGCCCGCCGCCGTCGGGCGCGAACTCGGCCATATGCGCTCCGCCGGCGATGGTGATGCGGGCGCTGGCGTCCAGCGTTTCGGCAATGGTGAGGGTCTGCATAAGTGAGTACGGTCTATCGAGGCTTGCAGCCTAGCGTACTTGAGGCGTCATGGCTGCCACAACGGATGCTTGCGCCAGTCGGACGGAAATCCCATGTCTGCAAGCGACAGGCGCGAGCCCGCCGGAAAACTCTCCAGATGCTGCCGCAGACGGACCGGCCAGCTCGAATTCGGGCTTGCCATCCGGACGAAATGCAGCAGGATGCAAAGCACGATGAACAAGCGCGAACCCACGGCCGGCCGCCCCAGCAGAACATCGGAAGCACGAACCTGTCCTGGCGCGGGCAACTTTCGACTGACTACCCGAGCCGGCGCAGCGGATACCAGTAGGCGCTCAAGCGGTAAATACCCTATCCGCTGCAGGCAGGACAGCGCCGCGGCCTCATCGGTGACGATCAAGCCCCGCGTTTTCAGCAAGGCCGCTGCTGTTCGAAGCTCGGATAGGGCTTGTCATAGGCGTACATTGCTGGCCCCAAAACGAGAAAACCCGCCCGTACATCTTTCGACGCAGAGGGGCGGGCCGTGTTGCCGTCGATTGTAGCCGGCCCCGAATGGCGGGTTCAATCCTACTTGCGGCATCCGTATACGCTCGGCCGACCGTGGGATGGGCATCGTGCGCCGCACCCATTCCACGCGCCGCCCGATACAATCACAGGCATTAATTCTGCAGCGCCACACTCGCCGCGGACGCCTTCGCGGGCCACACTCCCATGATGCATTAGTACACCCTATGGGGAACAGGACATCTGGAAGCGGAAAACTACGCCAAAACCCACGCTAGAGCGTTGCGCACTTGAAACGGTTAATATCCGAATGTGATTAAAACCCACTGTCGGAGCAACGAATGCCTTCCACATCTCAACCGTTGGTGCGGTTAATTGACCGAAACAGCGATTGTGTATCCATCTTGGCCACTCTTCCGATCAATATCTATCTAGCGCTAGTTAAGGGCGCATATGAGAAGCGGGGGGGGATTGAAGGGCAAAGGGCGCCCATTAAGACAAAGACCGGTGAGAAGATCAGAAGCAGGCTAGTGACGGATCTGGCGAATGGTGCCGTAATTCCACCTGTGGTAATCGGGGCGGTGCCCAGTTCACGCGCAATGCGCGCGCTGAAAAAATGCGACGACTCTCGTGCGCTTGTCACAACGCTCAAAGACCTAAAAGTGTCGCTTTCCATCATTGACGGGATGCAGCGAACGACTGCCCTGATTGACGCCAGGGCGGCAGAGGGTGCGCGCCTTTCTGACGTGCGAGTTGAGTTTTGGTTTGCTGACAAGCTCCAGCGTCTAGTGTACAGAATGCTAGTGCTGAACACTGGTCAAGTGCCATGGGATTTAAAGCGCCAGTTAGACACTCTGTATCGGCCGATCCTCGATAGGATTGAGGTTGAAGTGCCCCAGGTCGCAGTGCTGCGACTTGACGAGTCAATGCGGCGCACGGGGGCGGGCGAATATCAAAGTAGCCGCGTCATTGAATTGTTTCTAGCGTTCACATCGCGGACCATCGATATCAACATTCGAGAACGCGTGGCAGAGGAGTTCACTCGGATTGATCTCGTGGAGGCCGTTTCAGATGACGAGTTTTTCCCTCTCTTTATTGAGGCTGTGAAGCTGTTGGTGCGCTTCGATAAAGCAATAGAACGGGCAGGAAAGCTACAACTTCTTGAATCACACCGGGTTTTGAGGAGGCTTCATTTCTTGAGAGAATGGAGCCATGAGCAAGAACAACAAGTTTTCCCCTGAGGTACGTGAACGCGCGGTGCGCCTGGTCCAGGAGCATCGTGATGAGTACCGGTCGCTGTGGGCGGCTGTCGAGTCTATTGCACCGAAGATCGGCTGCACACCGACGACCCTACTGGATTGGATTAAGCGATCGGAAGTCAACAACGGGACCCGCCCCGGCGTAACGACAGAAGAGCGCGAACGTCTCAAGGCGTTAGAGAAGGAGAACCGCGAATTGCGCCGAGCCAACGAGATTCTGAAGTCGGCGAGCGCTTTTTTCGCCCAGGCGGCGCTCGACCGCGAACTGAAGAAGTAAACGCCTATCTCGATCAACACCGGGATCGATACGGGGTCGAGCCGATCTGCAAGGTGTTGCAGGTCGCCCCGTCAGCCTACAGGCGCTACGCCGCCCGGTGTCGGCAGCCGCAGCTGCGTAGTCAGCGCGCCCAGAAGGACGAACAACTGCGCCCTCAGATCTATAGGGTCTGGGAGCAGAACTTTCGCGTCTACGGTGCTCGGAAGGTCTGGAAGCAGATGAATCGCGAGAGCATTCGCGTGGCACGATGTACGGTCGAACGCCTGATGGGCGACCTGGGCATTGAAGGGGTGCGTCGTGGCAAGCGGGTTCGCACGACGGTGCCCGATAGCGCAGCGGCTTGCCCGCAAGATCTGGTCCGACGCCAATTCGAGGCGGACCGTCCGAACCGGCTCTGGGTAGCGGATTTCACCTACGTTTCCACTTGGCAAGGATGGCTGTATGTGGCCTTTATTATCGACGCTTATGCCAAACGGATTGTCGGCTGGCGCGCCTCCAGCAGCATGACGACGGACTTCGTTTTGGATGCGCTTGAGCAAGCTGTGTACGACCGTCGCCCCAGTCAGGCAGACGGCCTTATTCATCATTCGGATCGCGGGTCGCAATACGTGTCCATTCGCTATTCCGAGCGCCTGGGTGAAGCCGGCATCAATCCGTCTGTCGGCAACACTGGAAGTGCATACGACAACGCGCTGGCCGAGACGATCAATGGTCTCTACAAAACGGAAGTGATTCACCGCAGGACACCCTGGAAAACCAAGGCCGCTGTGGAGCTCGCCACGTTGGAATGGGTGTCTTGGTTCAACCACCAACGCTTGCTAGGATCGATCGGCGACATCCCGCCGGCCGAGGCCGAAGCGCGTTACTATCGACAACTTGCAGCACCGGCTGCGGAACCTGTTTTACTTTAATCAAACAGCCTCCGCGATTCCCGGTGTGATTCATCTCGACGAAGACGGCAAGATTACCTCTGGGAAGGACATGTTTGCCTCTTTGACGTGTTCGGTTGGATTCATGGTCGCCATCGCCGAAGTGGTCTTCGGCCCCCCGGGCTTTGAATACACCTTCCAAGAGGCTAAGGACCAAATGACCAAGGTGAAACTAGCTTTAGGCCAGGTACTTGACCATATGGGCGGCTTCACTCCGCGTAACCTCCCATCTTTCGTAGACTTCGACACATTGAATCAGCGGCTCAGTGTCCAACGCACCAGTCGAATCGGGGAACACGAGCGGAACTTCTACAAGAAAGCTTTTTCGACCCTTATTTCGCAGCATGACCGGCTAATTAAGCAAGGCTCGCTTACGCCTTGCTGGCTGGCTTGATCACAACGTCGTCAATTCGCGCAGAAGATGTCCATCAACATCCGAGGCTTAATATCAAGTGACTTGGCCCGCTGGTTGGAGAGGCACCGAGATGCTCCGCCAGGAGCGCCTATGCCGGCGTTCTGGGTCAATCCCGTAGCGCCTAGTGACCCTTCCTACGAAGGAATAGTCAACGCAGCG
Source organism: Achromobacter sp. MUI-25009338 (assembly GCF_057359325.1). Lineage (NCBI taxonomy): Bacteria > Pseudomonadati > Pseudomonadota > Betaproteobacteria > Burkholderiales > Alcaligenaceae > Achromobacter > Achromobacter sp. MUI-25009338. The sequence goes on along the minus strand of NZ_CM170627.1, from coordinate 1,816,576 downwards.
ATAGAGCGAATCAATTCAACCCGGCTCTCAAATCCGGTGGACATCGCTGACCTCACTCTTCTTGAACTGCAAGACGTCACCGGCCGCTATGTGGTCATCATCAAGAGGGTGGGTGCCCAACTTTCAGTCCCGGCTTCGTCCGATTCGCTGCTTGCGCTCCACCAGCCGCACTTTTTGCAACGCGTCCTCTTGACCACAAAGTACGGCCTCGTTCCAGACTCGCCAATTCCCCCTTGGATAATTGGGCCGTCGAGCTACGAGGCAGACCTCGCACCATTTCTACCAAACCCATTGATCTTTAAAACGGGCGCGGAGACGGACCCGACGCACGTTCACTTTTGTAGGGCCTTATTGGAGGTGGAAAGAGAACGGGAATTTGTGGAGGAACTTGCGACTGAGATTGTAGATGTCGCCTGCTCCGTTCCAAGCGCCGAGCACGATTGGCTTGTGGAACAGCTAATGGGAGCGATTCTGGCTCAACGATTGGAGAATTTCTATCTCGATCTCTACAGAATTTTCGAGTTCTTCTTTCCGCTCACAAGTATTTTTTCGCTGAAGTCCCGCCTCGGTTTCTCGGACACAGAACTTGCTCTGTTGAGCCACTGCCGTGAATCCTTGAACTGGAATATTAATCACCATACTGGAGTGCGCGGCGCTAGCGCATACGGTAGTCTCGCCTTCGCGGAAACTATCCTCGGCCCGTTCCAACCAGACAATGAAGACTCTGCCCAACTTGATGAACAGCGGCAAAGATACAAGACCAAGGCTTGCGAAGTCTTGGCCGAAGCCAGGCATACGTTGACTCATCAGGACTTTTGCCGAAAATCACTTGATGCCACACGACTTACAACCCTATGTCGTGCGATGCTTCAGTTCCTGAGTTCCGCGTTCCAAGAATACTCGCGTCGCCTAGCCGCCAACCGGGCAGCGAAACCCGAAATAGCGGCCGCTGAAGCGCCAGTCAAAAGCGAAGTGCCTGCCGATCAACATACCCCGTAGTGATTAGAGCCAGAATGAGCGGGCTCACTATCCGATGGACGAGGCGCGTGTGCGTACTGCACGCCGCGCACGGCGTGCAAGCCTCTGCCGTAACGAACACAGCCGCGGTAACATTACCGAGGGTAGAGTACTACGCGGGGGCCAGACAGTGCTGCGTAGTTTCCAAAGTGCGGCCAACCACAACGTCACGCACGTCCACACGCTAGATTTTCTCCAGAGAGGACGGATTCAAAATGTGCGGCCGCCTCGTCCAGAAGTCCGGCCCGCTCGATTACGTCGAGCGCATCTTTCCCGACTCTCACCGCGTGTTCGATGACCCGGCAGCTCCCCGCTACAACATCCCACCAGGCACGCGCCCAATGGCAATGCACCGGCTGGCCGGCGAGTTCGAACTGGAGCGGCTGTATTGACCCAGCTTCTTCTGGCGCACCTTTCCGTTCACTGGGCTCTTGTATCGGTAGATCCAGGTTCTTGTGATCGCGGAGACCTCCAGGCGCAGCCCAGGATAGCCATCAATGGTAAGGTGTCGGCTTGGCTCAGGCAGCTTGGCGGCGCGTGCGTAGAATTGCATAGGGACGTGGATTCTCTAGCGCAACTTTTGCGAGAATCCTATCCCAAGCGGCGCTACTTCTCAATTCGACCTCTCAAAAACCTACGCCAAACCGGCAAGTGTTGGCGGGTTTTGATGGACGTTGCAGGGCCGTATACGCAACACGATTCACCGAACTTTCCCCGTAGAAATGCAAGCAGCGCAAGGCAAGAAGCCCAAATCACAGGCCGAAATGGACGGTCAGCTGACCGGCCACACCCCCATGATGCAGCAATACCTCCGCCTGAAGGCGGAGGCCGGTCCTTTGCTGCTGTTCTACCGCATGGGCGATTTCTATGAAATGTTCTACGACGATGCGGAGCGCGGCGCGCGGCTGCTCAATCTGACGCTGACCAAGCGCGGCTCTTCCAACGGCACGCCGATCCCGATGGCGGGCCTGCCGGTGCACGCCATGGAGCAGTACCTGGCCCGCCTGGTCGCGATGGGCGAGTCGGTCGCCATCTGCGAGCAGATCGGCGATCCGGCCGCGTCCAAGGGGCCGGTCGAGCGCCGCATCGTGCGCATCGTGACGCCCGGCACGCTGACCGATGACGCGCTGCTGCCGGCCAAGGCCGACCGCGCGCTGGCCGCCGCCTTCGTCACCGGCCCGGCGCGCGCGCCGCGCGCCGGCCTGGCCTGGCTGAACCTGGCCAGCGGCGAGTTCCGCGTGACCGAATGCGCGCCGGCCCAGCTGGAATCTGAACTGCACCGGGTGGCGCCGGCCGAGGTGATCTGCGCGGACAGCGCGGAGTTCGATTTCCCGTTCGAATGCGCGCGCACGCGCGTGCCGGACTGGCACTTCGAGGCCGACAGCGCGCGCGCGCACCTGCTGTCGCATTTCAAGACCGACACGCTGGCCGGTTTCGACGTCGAGGACATGCCGGCCGGCGTCTGCGCCGCCGGCGCCCTGCTGCGCTACGCGGCCCGCACGCAGTCGCAGGCCCTGGCCCACGTGCAAAGCCTGTCGGCCGAACGCGCCGGGCAGTACGTGCTGCTGGACCCGGTCACGCGGCGCAACCTGGAGCTGACGCAGACCTTGTCCGGCGAAGATTCGCCCACGCTGTTCTCGCTGCTGGACGGCTGCCGCACGCCGATGGGCAGCCGCCTGCTGCGCCGCTGGCTGCATCACCCCTTGCGCGAGAACCAGCAGGCGCAGGCGCGCCAGCAGGCGATTTCCGCGCTGCTGGCCGGCCGCATGGACGTGGAGCAGACCTTCGGTGCGGCCGGCTTTGGCTCGGCCGGGCTGCTGGAATCGCTGCGCGGCGCGCTCAACGCCTTTCCGGACATCGAGCGCATCGCCACGCGCCTGGCGCTGCGTTCGGTGCGCCCGCGCGAACTGGCCAGCCTGCGCGACGCGCTGCAGGCCCTGCCGGCGCTGCGCGACCTGGTCGAGCCCATGGCCGACTCGCCGCGGCTGGGCGAATTGATCTCGCACCTGTCGGTCGACCCGGCGCTGGCCGCGCTGCTGGCGCGCGCCATCGCGGCCGAGCCTGCCGTCGCCATCCGCGACGGCGGCGTGCTGGCCGCGGGCTTCGACACCGAGCTGGACGAATTGCGCGCGCTGGCGGCCGACGGCGGCGACTTCCTGGTGCAGCTCGAAGCGCGCGAGCGCGAGCGCACCGGCATCGGCAACCTGCGCGTGGAGTTCAACCGCGTGCACGGCTTCTATATCGAAGTCACCAAGGGCCAGACCGCCAAGGTGCCCGAGGACTACCGCCGCCGCCAGACGCTGAAGAACGCCGAACGCTACATCACGCCCGAACTCAAGACCTGGGAAGACAAGGTGCTGTCGGCCCAGGACCGTTCGCTGGCGCGCGAGAAATGGCTGTTCGAGCAGTTGCTGGACGTGCTCGCCGAACACGTGCGCCCGCTGTCGGACTGCGCCGCCGCGCTGGCCGAGCTGGACACGCTGGCGGCGCTGGCCGAGCATGCGCGCCGCCACGACTGGGTCGCGCCCGAGCTGTCCGAGCAGGCCGACATCGACATCGAGGCCGGCCGCCATCCGGTGGTCGAGCACGCCATCGAACGCTTCACGCCCAACGGCTGCCGGCTGGAGCCGGCGCGCCGCATGCTGCTGATCACCGGCCCGAACATGGGCGGTAAATCGACCTATATGCGGCAGGTAGCGCTGATCGTGCTGCTGGCGCGCATCGGCAGCTTCGTGCCGGCGGCGCGCGCGCGCATCGGCCGGATCGACCGCATCTTCACCCGCATCGGCGCGGCCGACGACCTGGCCGGCGGGCGCTCGACCTTCATGATGGAGATGACCGAGGCCGCCGCCATCCTCTCGGCCAGCACACCCAACAGCCTGGTGCTGATGGACGAAATCGGCCGCGGCACCTCGACCTACGACGGCCTGGCGCTGGCCTGGGCCATCGCCTGCCGGCTGCTGGCGCACAACCGCGCGCTGACGCTGTTCGCCACCCACTACTTCGAACTGACCCGCCTGCCGGCCGAACAGCCGGCCTCGGCCAACGTGCACCTGGCCGCGGCCGAATCCGCCGGCGGCATCGTGTTCCTGCACGAAGTGCGCGAAGGCCCCGCCAGCCGCAGCTACGGTATCCAGGTGGCCCAGCGCGCCGGTGTGCCGCCGGCGGTGATCCGCCAGGCCACGCGCGAACTGGAACGCCTGGAAGCCCAGGGCGCGCCCACGCCGCAGCTCGGCCTGTTCGCGGCCGCCGCCGAGGCCGACGCCCAGGCCGACGCCGCGGCCGAGCGCTCCGATGCCTTCGAGGTCCTGGACGCCCTGCGCGAGGAGCTCGCCGCCATCGACCCCGACAGCCTCACCCCGCGCGAAGCGCTGGACGCCCTTTACCGCTTGAAGAAGCACCTCCAATGAATCTCGACCGACCCTTGACGCTGCTGGGCGACCAGAGCCCCAACGACTTCATGCGCCGCTACTGGCAGCGCAAGCCGCTCCTGATCCGCCAGGCCATCCCGGGCTTCAAGCCGCCGGTCACCATCGCCGCCATCAAGAAGCTGGCGCGCCGCGACGACGTGGAGTCGCGCCTGATCTGGCGCGAGAACGGCGAATGGCAGATGGAGAACGGCCCCTTCGCACGCCTGCCCAAGGACAACGAAGGCGACTGGACGCTGCTGGTGCAAAGCGTGGACCTGCACAGCGACGCCGCGTCGGAACTGATGCAGCTGTTCCGCTTCATACCCGACGCCCGCCTGGACGACGTGATGATCAGCATCGCCAGCCACGGCGGCGGCGTGGGCCCGCATTTCGACAGCTACGACGTGTTCCTGCTGCAGGCCGCCGGCGAGCGCGAATGGCGCTACGGACGCCAGAAGGACCTGTCGCTCACGCCCGGCCTGCCGCTGAAGATACTGAGCCGCTTCGAGCCCGAGGAAAAGGCGGTGCTCGCCCCCGGCGACATGCTGTACCTGCCGCCGCAGGCCGCGCACGACGGCGTCGCGGTGGGCGACGGCTGCATGACCATCTCCATCGGCTTTCGCGCGCCCACGCAGGCCACGCTGGCGCGCGGCCTGCTGGAGGCGGCCGCCGACCAGGTCATGGCGCGCGTCGGCCTCCTGGGCGGCCCTTACGGCGAACCCGCCCTGCCCGGCCCGAAGCTGTCCGCGGTCTACCGCGACCCCGGCCAGCCGGCCGTGGACACGCCGGCCGCGCTGCCCGACGCGCTGGTCGCCGCGACGCTGCAAACCGTCGAGAAGCTGCGTTTCGACGACGCCCTGGCCTCGCGCTTTCTGGGCTGCTGGCTGACCGAGCCGAACAACCTCAGCGTGTTCGACGCCCCGGAAGGCATGGACGTGGATCTGGAAGAGGACTGGCCCGCCGGCGGCCGCCTGGTGCTGGACCGCCGCAGCCGCATGCTGTATCGCGGCAAGCAGCTGTTCATCAACGGCGAGACGGCCATGGCGCCGGCCGAAACCGCGCTGCGCGCGCTGGCCGATGCGCGCAGCCTGGACTGCGCCGATCCGTCCTGCGCGCGGCTGTCCGACGAGGCGCGCTCGTGCCTGGCGGACTGGCTGGATTCGGGCTGGATCCACTACGTGGCGGCGTAGCATCTGGAAACGGGTACGTATCCGTCCTGCACAGAACGAAATCAGGTCTGTGCGCGGCGTCACATCAAGAAAGACATAACACGAAGCTGAAAGGTTTGTTGCCGTTGGGAAGCCACCTTTTTAACTTTCACACGCGATCGGCCTGCGTGTTCCTGTAGCCTGAATACTGGTTTCCCCTAACGGGGTTTCAAGAGTCGTCATCTACAGGAGTCTAAAAATGATGAGCAAAACCTTGATTATTGCGTCGGTGCTGGCTGTTGCGCTCAGCGCCTGCAACAAGAAGGAAGATGCTTCGGCGCCCGCGACCAACCCCGCTCCGGGCGCCAGCACGCCTGCCCCCACCACGCCGGCTCCGGCCCCCACCCCGGGCACCACGCCGGGCGGCGGCACGACCACGCCGGGCGGATCCACCACGCCCGCTTCCTGATTCCACTCAGCGACGAACCCCCGCTCGGAGAGGAAGCAGGCAGGCCCCGACAGTGCGAACTGTCGGGGCCTGCTTGCGTCGGCGTCCACGCGCAGGCAGGACGCAAAAAAAGAGGCCCCGTCATGACGACGGGGCCTCTTTGCTCGATCCGGGCGGCGCCCGAGCGCCGCGCCGTACCGATTACATCTTGTCCTTCAACACGCTCAGCAGGCGCTGGGCGGTGGCGCTGTTGTCGCGCGCGCCGTTGGCGTCGAGCACCGTCACCAGGGTCTGGTCGCCGGAGCCGGCCAGGTGGATGCGGTATTGCGGCGCCTCGGCCTTCTTGTCGCCGGAGAACATGCGGCTGAAGAAGCCGGGCTGCTCGATCTTCTCGCCGGTGTCGGTGTCGACGTAGCGGACGAAGTAGTCGCCGGCCGAACGGTCGCGATCGTCCACGGCGAAGCCGCCGCCGTCCAGCGCCACGCCGACGCGGCGCCAGGCGCGGTCGAACGATTCGCTGACGACGAGCGAGGTGCCCTGCGCGCGCACGTCCTGCTGCACGGCCGGCTTCTGCGGCGAGGCCTCGGCCTGCTGCACCAGCTTGCGGGCGTTGTCGACGTCGGAGCCCAGGTACACCATCATGCGCGCCAGCATGGCGGCGTTCAGGCCCGGATCTTCCTTGCCGTTCTGCCATTGCACCTGGCCGCCGTCGACGCCGACGCGCTTTTCCAGCATCTGGCGATGGCTGACGTAGACTTCGGTGTGGCCGTTGACGCGTTCGACGCGCGTGCGGAATTTCTCGCGCTCGCCGCTATCCCAGGCCGATTCCAGGATCATGCCCAGGGCCTGGCGCAGCCAGCTTTCGGGGATCTTGGCGCGGTTTTCCGCCCAGTCGGTTTCGATCAGGCCGGCGCTCGGGTTGTTGCTGGCGACGGTGAAGCCGTTTTCGGTCCAGAAGTCCACCAGGCGCGGGAACACGTCCTCGGGCGGACGGTCCACGACCAGCCAGCGCAGGTCGCCGTCGCGCTCGACGCGCATGTCGTTGCGCGCGGGCAGCACGTTGCTGGTCTTGGGCGCGCTGGCCTGGGCCTGGCCCTGCTGCTGGAATTGCGAATAGGTGGTCGAGCCCGAGGCGGGCGCGCGGTAGCGCGGATCGCTGTTGGCCTGGGTCAGATCGGGCGGAATGCTAAGGGGCTCTCCGCGCTGCGTGACTGCGCTCTTGTAATTGACGGACTCTTCATTGCCCAGGAGCTGGTTGACCTCGCTGCAGCCGGCCAACAACACCAGAGACATCAATGCCGACAAACCGGCATGACGTTTGTTCATACGTATCCTCACGATATTTAGAGCAGGCCCGCATCCTGAAGCGCTGCGCGCACCGTCGCGTGGTGCTGCGCCCCCAGTTCCACCAGCGGCAGCCGGTAGCCCAGTGCGGTGCGGCCCAGTTCGGACAGCGCCCACTTGACGGGGATGGGATTGGCTTCAACGAACAAAGCCTTGTTCAGACGCGCCAGGCGTGCATTAAGTTCACGCACCTTGGGCACATCGCCGGCCAGGGCGGCGGCACAGAGCTCGCGCATGAGCCTGGGCGCCACGTTGGCCGTGACGGAGATGTTGCCGCGCGCGCCCAGCAGGATCAGGGCGGCCGCGGTGGGGTCATCGCCGCTGAAGACCTGGAAGCCGGCCGGGGCCTCGCGCAGCAGCAGGCCGCCGCGCGCGATGTCGCCGGTGGCGTCCTTAATGCCGATGATGCCCGGCACCTCGGCCAGGCGCAGGATCGTGTCGTTGCTCATGTCGGCAACGGTACGGCCCGGCACGTTGTACAGGATGGTGGGCAGGTCCACCGCTTCCGAAACGGCGCGGAAGTGGCGGTACAGGCCTTCCTGCGAAGGCTTGTTGTAGTACGGAACCACCGACAGGCCGGCCTGCGCGCCCACGGCCTTGGCGTGGCGGCTCAGGTGGATGGCTTCGTCGGTGGAGTTGGCGCCGACCCCGGCGATGACCGGGATGCGGCCCGCCGCGTGTTCGACGGCGACGCGGATGAGCTCCGCGTGTTCTTCCATGGAGACCGTGGGCGACTCCCCGGTGGTGCCCACCACCACCAGCGCGTCGGTTCCTTCCTGGACATGCCAGTCGATCAACGACCGGTAGGCAGCGTAGTCGAGGCTGCCGTCGGGCTGCATTGGGGTGACCAGGGCCACCATGCTGCCCTGGAAATTAACGCCTGCGGCGGTTGCAGGGGATGCCATAAATGTAGGGCTCCAAGGCCCCGCGGCAGGATGCCCCAAGGCCAGAATCTGTGAAACAGCTGAGTTTAACGGATATTGGCCAAAATCTTATAGAAACCACTGAACGATTGTCGTTCCCAACGCCAGCACCGGCCGCATGAAAAGCCAGAGCACATCCGTCACCAGCAGCACGATGACGATCACCAGCCCGTAGGGTTCGATTTTCGAGTACTGCCAGGCCATGCGGTTGGGCAGCAGGCTGAACAGAATGCGTCCCCCGTCCAGCGGCAGGATCGGCAGCAGGTTCAGCGCCATCAGCACCAGGTTGACGTTGACGCCGGCCACCGCCATCTCGAACCAGAACGATTCCTGCAGGCCCGAATCCAGGAACAGGCGCAGCGAGAACGCCCACAGGATCGCCATCAGCAGGTTGGCGGCCGGTCCGGCCAGCGCCACCCACAGCATGTCCTGCTTGGGTCGGCGCAGCCGGCCGAAGTCCACCGGCACCGGCTTGGCCCAGCCGAACAGCAGGCCCGGGCTGCCCATCAGCTTGGACGCCAGCAGTATCGCCACCGGCACCAGCAGCGTGCCGACGGGATCGATGTGGCGCGCGGGATTCAGGCTGATGCGGCCGGCCTCATGGGCGGTCGGGTCGCCGAACATGCGCGCCACGAAGCCGTGCGCGGCCTCGTGCAGCGTGATGGCGAAAATGACCGGAATCGCGTAGACCGCAATGGTTTGGATGATGTCGTTCATGGCGAACCGGATTGTAGATGAGCCGCGGGCCGGCGCGCGCCGGTCCGCAAGACGGCGTTGCCGCTGCGGTCAGGCAAGGCCCAGCGTCGCCGGATCGCCGCGCCCGACGCGCACCACCACCGGCTCGTCGCCGGTGAGGTCGACGACGGTGGTCGGCGATTGCGGGCAGGCGCCCGCGTCGATGATGGCCGCCAGGGAGTGTTCGTAGCGCTCGCGGATGACTTCCGCGTCGTTCAGCGCTTCGGTTTCGTCCTTGGGGATGAGGGTGGTGGAAAGCAGGGGCGCCCCGACCTGCTCCAAAAGGCCGAGCATGACGGGATGGTCCGGCACGCGGATGCCTATGGTCTTGCGCGAGGGATGCGACACGCGCCGCGGCACTTCCTTGGTGGCTTCGAGAATGAAGGTCCAGGGGCCGGGCGTGGCGGCCTTGAGCAGGCGGTACTGGCGGTTGTCCACGCGCGCGAAGTGGCCGATTTCGGCCAAGTCGCGGCACAGCAGCGTGAGGTGATGACGTTCGTCCAGGCCCCGCAGGCGGCGCAATCCGTCGGCGGCGTTCTTGTCGTCCAGGCGGGCGACGACCGCGTAGCTGGAGTCGGTGGGCACCGCCACCAGGCCGCCCTGGCTGAGCCATTGGGCCGCCTGCTTGAGCAGGCGCGGTTGGGGATTCGCAGGATGGATGGAGAAATACAGGGCCATGGGTTTATCCTAACACTCTTGAAGGTCGCCCAGTAAAGCCCAATAAAGCCCAAGGCTGAAGCGCGGCGATGCAAAACGCGGGAGCGCCGCCCCGCCCGGAGAATCAGAATGCGCCTAGACAACTCGCGCCAGAGCGACAACGTAGAAGACCGCCGCGCCAGCGGCCCGCGGATCGGAGGACGGGGCACCATCGGCATCGGCACGATCGTGCTGGCCCTGGTCGCCATGTATTTCGGCGTGGACCCCAGCGTGGTGCTGCAGATGGCCGAAGGCCCGCCCACGCAGCAGCAGGCGCCGGCCTCGGGGCCGCCGGCCAACGATCCCCAGGCGGTCTTCGTGTCCAAGGTGCTGGGCGAAACCGAAGACACCTGGGAAGCCATTTTCCAGAAGGACCTGAACCGCCAGTACGTGGCGCCCAAGCTGGTGCTGTTTCGCGGCGCCACGCCCACGGCCTGTGGCACGGGCCAGTCGGCGATGGGGCCGTTCTACTGTCCGGGCGACAGCAAGGTCTACATCGACCTGTCTTTCTTCGACGAGCTGCAGAACCGCTTCAAGGCGCCGGGCGACTTCGCCCAGGCCTACGTGATCGCGCACGAAGTCGGCCACCACGTGCAGCACCTGCTCGGCATTTCGGAACAGGTCGACAACCTGCGTCGGCGCAATCCCGCGCAGGCCAATGCGCTGTCGGTGCGCATGGAACTGCAGGCCGACTGCTTCGCGGGCCTGTGGGCCCAGCGCGCCGACGCGGCGCGCAACATTCTTGAAGGCGGCGACGTCGAAGAGGCGCTGGGCGCGGCCACCGCGATCGGCGACGACCGGCTGCAGAAGCAGAGCCAGGGCTATGTGGTGCCCGACGCATTCACGCACGGCTCGTCGGCCCAGCGGGTGCGCTGGTTCAAGCGCGGCCTGGAAAGCGGCAGCCTCAAGCAGTGCGACACCTTCTCCGCCAGTTCGCTGTAGCGCCGGCCGCGGCTGTATATCCATACAGCCCGCGCATGGGCGCTGTCGCGATCTTGTAAGATTACGCCCCCTCGCCGTGTCGCGCGCGCAGCTGCGCGCCGCACCCGGCTGGCGCGCGCATTTTCCAGACCCTAGATCCGTTCCATGGCCAAGAAGTTCGAACCGTTAATCACCGTCGATGAGGTGCAAGAGATCCTTGCCGAACCCAAGGAAACCGTAAAACCGATCGCCTGGATCGCCAAGCCCGCCGCCAACGAAATCCGCTGGATGGAATTCGCCAGCCCCTGCCGGATCAAGGGGGAAGTGCGCGAAGACGTGATTTTCCGCACGACCTACCGCGGCGCGCGCACCGCGGTGCACGGGCAGGCCACCATCTTCCTGCCCGAGGCCTTCTGCGCCAGCCTCTTCGTGGGCCCGCACCGCGTGTACGGCGTGGACACCGATGACTCCTTCCACACCAGCCTGGTGGGCGAAGGCCGGCCGCAGTTCCGCAAGCCGCTTGCCGAACGCAGCCACGAACACATCTGGGTGGACGAGGGCGAAGGCTATGCCGAACCGGTAGTGCCCGCGCTGCACACCATCGCCGCGCTGATGCAGCACTTCCTGCCGCGGGCGAACCTGACGCTGACCGGCGGTTTCGCGCATCCCCTCAAAGGCCGCCAAATCGAACTGATTCTATGAGCAATTTTCTGGAAGCCTCCGGCTGGACAGTCCTGCCGGCCGGCGAGCACGCCATCCGCGCCGTATCGCCCATGACGCTGGGCCTGGACGGACAGCATGCGGCGTTCTTCATCGCGCATCCCGACGAGTCCTCGTTCTACCTGACCGACGCCTGTGAGACCGCGATGCACGCGTCCAGCTACGGCATCGAGCTGGCGGCCAAGCGCATCGACCTGCTGAACGAAACGCCCGGCGTCAGCCTGGCGCATTTCGACGACAGCGGCGCCATCGTCGCGTCCGGTCCCAACGAGCAGCTGCAGGAAGCCTTGTGGGACGCGGTGAAGCTGGCCATGGCGCTGTCGTTCCAGTGCGCCAAATGGATGCCCAAGTTCAGCCAGCTGCGCTTTCGCGCGCAGGTGGGCCGGACGCTGGCGCAGGCGCTGGGCGCGAACCGGCTGGTCAAGGGCGCGCGCGCCAAGGGCAGCAGCGGCCATGCCGCGGATTTCGCCTTCGGGGTGCGGGCCCCGGGCAGTTCGGCGCTGACGTACATCGAGCCGATCGCGCTGAAGGCCGGCAAGAAAATGGATTGGACGCAGGTCTACCAGACCCACGGCAAGATGTCTGACGTGAAGATGGCCGACGCCCGCAACTCGCGCATGGTGATTCTGGAGGACGGCGCTTCGGCCGACGAGTTCAAGAAGGCGGTGACCATACTCGAACAATCGGCCACGGTGCACACCCTGGCCAAGACGCGCGACTGGCGCGAGGTCTTTTCCAGCTAGGACGGCGTGCCGGTCAGGCCGTCGACGATTTCGCGGCCATGCAGAATGGCCGCATGCACGGCTTCGCGCGGACTGAAGACGAAACCGCCGTCGGCGAAACACGGAACCGGATATTCGTCGCCGCCGTCGAGCACGGCGCCTGCCTGGACCACCGTCACCGACGCAATGAATACGGGGCTGTTGGGCGGCGCTTCGACCTCTGCGCCGGCGCCCCGGGACACTTTGGCCGTCAGCCGGTATCCCTTGTAGATCAAGTTGTTCTGATGCACTTCGGATCCCTCTATCTGCGATCCAGCATACTCCGGCTGTCCATGACAGTTCAGATATGTTTTGTAACTCCGGCAGAAAATTGAAATACTGTTGCGCCGCGGAACTGCCGCCCGGCCATGAAAAGGCAGCTTGCATGAGCGCCGCGTCGGACCTAGGACCAGTCCTGACGCGGGCTGCGCGCCGATGCGCGGGCGCGCTGGCGCACGCCCGGAAGCCGCGGCACGGGGATTTCCCTAAACCTGTTGCATATCCACACCAATACACGAGGCCATGCCCGTCGCGCGCATGTAATCCGGCAGCGTCCAGCCCCTGCCCAGCAGCACCATGCGGGTATGCAGGTCCTGCAGCACGGCCTCGGGCACCTGCCTGCCCAGGTAGCTCAGGCGCTTGCGCCGCAGGTCCACGTAGCCCAGTTCGTAGTCGCGCGCCAGGCGCATCCACAGCCGGTGGGCGCCGGTGGACTGGCGCGCCCCGCTCATGATGCACAGGCCGGCGTCCAGCCCCCAGCGATAGACCGCCGTGGCCAGCCCCATGCCCTGGTAGGGCTCGGCGTACTTGGAGTGCGGCGCCCGCACGTAGGGATCGGCGCGCCGGCCCACTTCGATCAGGCGGTTGAACACCGTGTAGCCGGCCACCCGGTCGCGCTGCAGGTCCACCACATACACGTAGTACTCGCCGTCGGCTTCGCGATAGCGAAGCACGATGCCAGGGATGTCGGTCTTGACCTCCGGCAAGGCATGCAGGCGATCCAAAGGACGATTCATCCGGTTGTGTATGGCATCGAGTTCGTTGTCCACCTCGCGGGGGGAATGGTTAACGTCGATGCGCAGCTCCGTCACGATGTTCATGGCATGACGAAGCGCGTGCAGCGCCAGCGTAGGCAAGGCCACCTCCTGTACAGATCAAAGTCGGGGTTGACGAAAAAAAAGCCGCATTCGCGGCTTGGAATGGTTGTGTTCAATGCGCCGCCTGAAACGGGCGGCGGAATGTGCGGCGGACCGGACGCGGCTACGCGGCGACATCGCGCGCTCCCTGCGTCCATGCGCCGCCATCGGCCTCGGGCTTGCCGAAGAAAGCGGGGAACTGGCGTTCGCCCTTTTTCGTGACGCCCAGCGCCCGGGAATCCAGGTCCTTGTCGATCCAGCCGCGCCGCAGCAGCGCGTCCAGCAGGGCCGCGCCCAGCGCGCCGCCCAGGTGCGAGCGGCGTTCGCTCCAGTCCAGGCAGGGGCAGGCGAAACGGCGGCGGCGCTGGCGGGCCTGCGCCACGTCCACGCCGATCTGCGCCAGCGCGGCCTCGCCCAGCGGCGTGAGCGCGTAGTCGCGGCCGTCGGCCTCCAGCCAGCGCCGCGCCAGCATCGCGTCGTGGATGCGCACGGCCAGCGTGCCGGCCATATGGTCATAGCAGGTGCGCGCCTCGCGCAGCGCCGAAGGCGTGTTGGGCTTGAACGGCGCGCGCTCCGCGCCGGCCACCACCAGCAGCGCTTCCAGCGCGTGGCCGACCTCGCCGCTTGCCAGGCGGAAATAGCGGTGCTTGCCCTGCACCGCCATTTCCACCAGCCCCTGCTCGCGCAGGCGCTGAAAATGGCTGCTGGCGGTGGACGCGCCGATGTCGGCCAGCGCCGCCAGCTCGGTCGCCGTGCGGGCGCGGCCGTCGAGCAGCGCGCACAGCATGCGCGCGCGCGCCGGGTCGGCGATGGCGCCGGCCACCGCGGAGAGATTGATGTCGGCGAACGTGGATTCCATGATTCGCTATAGGCCAAAGTATCGTGTGCAGGCTCAAGCATACTGCGAGTTCCTTCAACAAGACAGCCGGCCTCGCCGGATACCCATGAGCAAACCCAAGGCATTCTTCGGCTGGACCGTTCTTTGCGCCACCTTCGTGCTGGCGGTCTTCGGCTGGGGCGTCGGCTTCTACGGCCCGCCCGTGTTCCTGCATGCCGTGGCGCAGCGCACCGGATGGGGCGTCGCGCTGGTGTCCGGCGCGGTGACCCTGCACTTTCTTTGCGGCACGCTGGTGGTGGCCAACCTGCCGCGCCTGTACAAGCGCCATGGCGTGCCGGCGGTGACGCTGGGCGGCGCCGTGCTGCTGGCCCTGGGCGTGGCCGGCTGGGCGGTCGCGGCGCGGCCGTGGCAGCTGTATGCGTCGGCCTTGTTCAGCGGCATGGGCTGGGTGACGCTGGGCGCCGCCGCGGTCAATGCGCTGATCGCGCCCTGGTTCGTCCGGCGCCGGCCCGCGGCGCTGGGCATGGCCTACAACGGCGCCAGCGTAGGCGGCATCGTGTTCTCTCCCTTGTGGGTCTACCTGATCGCCCATGCCGGTTTCGCGCAGGCCGCCTTGTGGGTGGGCCTGGCGATGGTGGCCATCATCGCGGTGCTGTCGCGCAAAGTGTTCGCCGTCACGCCGCAGCAACTCGGCCAGCAGCCCGATGGCGCCGCATCGCAGGGCCAGGCGCAGGCCGCAGCCGCGCCGATCGCGCCGGTGCCCGACCTGTGGCGCGACCGCGCGTTCCTGACGCTGGCCGCGGGCATGGCGCTGGGCCTGTTCGCGCAGATCGGGCTGATCGCGCATCTGCTGTCGCTGCTGGCGCCCTTGCTGGGCGCGCAGACGGCCGGCGTGGCGATGGGCCTGGCCACGGCCGCCGCGATCGCGGGACGCACGCTGGTGGGATGGCTGATGCCCGCCGGCGCCGACCGCCGCAAGGTGGCCTGCCTGGCCTACGCCATCCAGATCTGCGGTTCGCTGATCCTGATGCTGGCCGGCCAGCACCTGTGGGCCGTGTGGCTGGGCGTGCTGCTGTTCGGCTCGGGCATCGGCAACGCCACGTCGCTGCCGCCCTTGATCGCCCAGGCCGAATTCTCGCGCGAGGACGCGCAGCGCGTGGTGCCGCTGATCGTGGCGATGGCGCAAGGCGCCTATGCATTCGCGCCTGCGCTGTTCGGCGTGCTGCGCGCGCTTTCGGCGCAGGCCGCCTATCCGCTGGTCTGGTTCCTGGCCGTGGCGGCCTGCCTGCAGGCCGCGGCCATCGCCTGCTTCGCGCTCGGGCGGCTCAGTCCGGCCGGCCGGCGCGCGCAACCAGTCCGGCCATGAGTTCCAGGCCGTCCTGCGCCAGGCCTTGCGCCACGCCCTGGCGGTCGGCCGGCGTGCGGTTCTGGCTGAGCTTCCACTTGCCTTCGGTGCGCGAAAGGCGGATCTCCACGCCGACGATGGCGCGCATCTGCGCGGCGATGAAATCCGCCGGCGCGTCGTCCACGCGCCAGGGCTGCGCGCGGCCCCGCTCCTGGCTGTCGGTGAGCGCGTCGAGCTGGGCCCGCAGCCAGGCCGGATCGTCCTGGATGACCGGCGTGCCCCAGGCATGCACGGCGACGAAATTCCAGGTCGGCACGACCTTGTGCGTCTCGGCCTTGCTGGGATACCAGGACGGCGAAACATAGGCCTGCGGGCCATGGAACACGACCATGCATTCGCGCCCCGCGGCCAGGTCGGACAGCTGCGGATTGGCGCGCGCCATATGCAGGCGCAACACGCCGCAAGGCCCTTCGGAATAGAGCAGACAGGGAATGTGGTTGGCCATCAAGCCGCCCTCGCCCGCCGTGGTCAGCACGCCCAGCGGATGGGCGCGGATGAAATCGTGCTGGACGTCGAGCGACGTTTCCTTGAAGGCGGACGGCAGGTACATGGTGCGCTCAGTAGGAGGAATGGGGGAAACGGCAACATAGCACCATCGTGGCCCCACATCTAACGCCACAAAAGTGTTTTGCAATGGAGCCACGCCTGTTTTTGCGCCTAGGCAAGCAATAATTGCCCGCCCGCTACGCAATAAAGATGCAGCCAAGCGTCCCTTTGCGCACCAGGCATTTGTCTATTCTGGAAAAAAAGAAACATGAATATCCGCCTTACCATTGCCGCCTGTTGCACGGCCGTCGGGCTGGCCGGCTGCACCAACCTGCCTGACGCCCAGGACTATTCCACCTCGCTGGGCGCCAGCCAGCAGCAAATGCGCGAGGATCCCGAATGGAGCGCCGGCCGGGTCTGGGTGCGTCCGGGTCCGGCGCTGAGCAGTCAGTACGACAAGAAACTCATTCTTGAAAAAGTGGAATACATCCAGGGCGACCGGCCCGACGATCTGAAGCTGAGCAGCGACCCGGCCCTGCGCGAGCGCGCGCTGGCTTATGTGAACGAAGCGCTGCGGCGCGAATTTTCGCAGGCCGGCTATCGACTGCTGGATACGCCCGCGCCGCGCGCGATGCGCGTGCGCGCGGCCATTACCGGCACCTTCAGGAACGATCGCGATCCGCGCGCCATGGAGTACATCCCCATCGGCTTTCTGATCGGCCAGGGCGTCAAGGCGGCCGGATTCCGCGACCAATCGGTGCGCCTGCTGGTCGAGGCCACGGTACGCGACGCCGGCAGCAACGAACTGCTGATCGCTTCGGTGGGAACGGTGACCGGCGCCAATCTGCCGACCGACCACGAGCCGACCGTGGACGACATGCGCAGCGCCGTCGATGAGTGGGCGCACCGGGTGCGCGAACAGTTCGAACGCATCCGCCAGGAAGGACTGCCCGAGGACGCCGCGTAAGCCGGCAGGCGCCGGGAACAATCGCATGCGGGATAGGGTCGAATCGATCGTATTTTTTCCTTCCCGCATCGCGATGTAATGAATATTGACGTCAACCCTCAGTTACCCATGGCCGCGGCTAATGCTACTGTTCCGCCTGTGCAAGGAGTACATGCAATGGTTCAGAAAACCAAGCCCTGGGCTTTTCCCAAACCCCATCCCGAAAACACCCCGCGCGGCGAACGCAACAAACAGGAATTCGACGCCCCGGATCAACCCGCCAAAACCGCGTCCAAGCCGCGCGCCAAGAAAGAGACCGCCGTCCGCCGGGCCCGTTCCTGACGCGCCGGCGCGCCCAGCCAAGGAGATGCCATGCGCCCCAGCATCAGCGTCATCACCCTCGGCGTCGACGATCTCGACGCCGCCCTGCGCTTCTACCGCGACGGGCTGGGCCTGCCCACACCGGGCATCATCGGACAGGAGTTCGAGCACGGCGCGGTCGTGTTCATCGACATGCAGCCCGGCCTGCGGCTGGCGCTGTGGCCGCGCAGCAGCATCGCGCACGACACCGGCCTGCCTCGCAGCGCGGCGGCGCCGACCGATCTGACGCTGGGCCACAACGTGGGTTCGCGCGAGGAAGTCGATCGCGTCATGGCCCGGGCGCGGGCCGCCGGCGCCCATATCCTCAAATCCGCCCAGGACACCTTCTGGGGCGGCTACGCCGGCTACTTCCAGGACCCCGACGGCCACGTCTGGGAAGTCGTCTGGAATCCGGCCTGGGAAGCGCAAGCGCCCGCATGAGCCCTCGCCTGGACCTGTATTCCCTGCAGGTGTTCCTGGCCGTGCTGGAAGAAGGCAGCATCGCGGCCGCCGCGGCGCGCGAGCATATCGCGCCGTCTGCCCTGTCCAAGCGCCTTTCCGAACTCGAACGCACACTCGACGTGCCGCTGTTCCAGCGCCATGCGCGCGGCGTCGCGCCCACCAGCGCCGCGCATGCGCTGGCGCGGCGCGCGCGCATGCTGCTGCACCAGACACAGGACCTGGCCGACGAAATCCGCGATTACTCGGCCGGCCTGCGCGGCCGGGTGCGGGTGGCGGCCAACCTGTCTTCCATCGCCCAGTTCCTTCCCATGGAGCTGCGCCGCTTCATGCTGCGGCATCCCCAGGTGCAGATCGACCTGGAGGAATCCATCAGCGCCGGCGTGACGCGCGCCGTCGCCGAGAACGCCGCCGACATCGGCGTCTACACACAGTCCGACGACGAAAGCGGTCTGGACATCTACCCCTACCACCGCGACGTCATGGCGCTGGTGGCGCCCGCCGGGCACCCGCTGGCGCGGCACGAGCGGGTCGCGTTCGCCGACACGCTGGATTACGACCACGTCGGCATGCACCGCGGCAGCGCGGCCAACTACCTGTTCACGCGCGAGGCCGCCGCCATCAACCGCAGGCTGCGGCTGCGCTTCCAGGTCACGTCCTACGACGCGCTGGTGTCCATGGTGCGCGCCGAACTCGGCATCGGCATCGTGCCCGTCAAGGCGCTGTCCGCATACGCCTGCGACGAACTGCGCATGATTACGCTGACCGACGCCTGGGCGCGGCGCCAGCTGAAGCTGTGCGTGCGCAGCAATGAATCGCTGTCCGGCGCCGCCCGCCTGCTGCTCGACCACCTGATCGCCGAAGCCGCGGCGCGGCGGTAGCGCCCGGGCCCGAGCCATCGCGTTGCGCGATGGCCCGCTGAATATTCGCGAATTGTCCGGCGCCCGCCCATCCCTGAATATGGGCGGCAATCAGTGGAACGGATACCAGGAGACAAACGCCGTGAGCCTTCCAGACCGGGTTGAAATCGTCGAAGTCGGCATGCGCGACGGGCTGCAGATCGAGCCCGAATTCGTGCCCACCGAAACCAAGGCGGAGATACTGAACGCGCTGATCGACGCGGGCGTCAGGCACTTCGAGGCGACCTCTTTCGTCTCGCCGCGCGCGGTCCCGCAACTGCGCGACGCCCGCGAACTGCTGGCGCAGGTCCGCAAGCGCCCGGGCGTGGTCCTGGGCGCGCTGGCGCCCAATCTCAAGGGCGTGGAGAACGCGCTGCAATCGCAGGCCGACGAGATCGTCGTGTTCCTGTCGGCCACCGAAAGCCACAACACCAAGAACCTGAACCGCCCCATCGCGCAGTCGCTGCGCGACATCGAGGAAATCGCCGAAGCCCTGCAGGACCGGCCGATCCGCCGCAAGGGCGCCATCGCCGTGGCCTTCGGCTGTCCGTTCGAAGGCGACGTGGACCTGGCGCGCGTCAAGAGCATCTTCGGCCACTTCGCGCGGCTGGGCTTCGATGCGGTCACCCTGGGCGACACCACCGGCATGGCCACGCCCCGGCTGGTGCGCCGCACGGTCGAGGCGTTGCGCGACGCGCATCCCGACGTGGCGATCTCGCTGCACTTCCACAACACGCGCGGCATCGGCCTGGTGAACGTGGCCGAAGGGCTGCGCGCGGGCGTGACGTCGTATGAGTCCTCGCTGGGCGGCCTGGGCGGCTGCCCGTTCGCGCCCGGCGCCACGGGCAACATCTGCACCGAAGACCTGGTCTACCTGCTCGACGAAATGGGCGTGGACAGCGGCATCGACCTGCGCGCGCTGATCGAGGTGGCGCGGCGGCTGGAACGGGTGGTCGGGCGGCAACTGCCCGGGCAGCTCATGAAGGCCGGTCCGCGGCTGCATCTGCACGACTACGGCGCCGCGGCCGGCGCCATCGGTTGAGGAGCCCGCATGCCGCTGACCGGAATCCGCGTCCTGGACCTGACGCGCATCATCTCGGGTCCCTACTGCACCTCCATCCTGGCCGACATGGGAGCCGAAGTCATCAAGATCGAATCGCCCGGCGAAGGCGATCCGGTGCGCGCCCAGGGCGTGATCCGCGACGGCCTGAGCTGGTACTTCGCCAACTACAACCGCAACAAAAAATCGGTCACCCTCGACCTGTACACCGAGGAAGGCAAGAGCATCCTGCGCCGGCTGATCCCGAGCTGCGACGTGCTGGTCGAAAACTACCGCCCCGGCATCATGGAAAAAATGGGCTTCGGCGGCGCCGCCCTGCAGGCGCTGCGTCCCGACCTCATCCATTGCAGCATCAACGGCTTCGGCACGTCCGGCCCCTACCGCGACCGCCCCGCCTTCGACTTCATCGCCCAGGCGATGAGCGGCTTCATGAGCCTGAACGGCGGCGAAAACGATCCGCCCATGCGCGCCGGCCCGCCGGTCAGCGACCTGGTCGCGGGCATGAACGGCGCGCTGGGCGTGCTGGCCGCGCTGCTGCGCCGCGAGCGCACCGGCCGCGGCGACGCCATCAGCGTCAGCCTGATGTCCAGCATGATCGGCCTGCTCAGCTTCCAGGCGGCCAACTACTTCGCCAGCGGCGAACTGCCGCCGCGCACCGGCAACGACCATGGCATCGTCGCGCCCTACGGCCTGTTCGAGACCGCCGATGGCCAGGTCGCGATCGCGCCGTCCAACGACGCCATGTACGAGAAGTTCCTGGACGCGCTGGAGCTGCAGTCGCTGCGCTCGCACCCCGAGTTCCGGACCAACGCCGACCGCATGCGGAACCGCGCCTCCATCAAGGCCGCGATCGAGGCCCGCACCCGCCAGCAAAGCAGCCGCTACTGGATAGAACGCCTCAACCAGTACGGCGTGCCCTGCGGGCAGGTGCTGAACCTGCGCGAAGTCTTCGACGATCCGCAGGTCGCCGACCAGGAAATGGCCATCGACGTCCCGCACCCGGACGGCCAGCGGGTGCGCATGCTGGGCTTTCCGATCAAGTTCGCGCAGGCGCCGTGCCGGGCGCGCAGCCCCGCGCCGCCATTGGGCGCGGACACCGACGAGGTGCTGCGCGGGCTGGGCCTGCCCGAATCCCGGATTCAGGAGTTGCGCGCCGCCGGCGCCATCTAGCGACGTCCGGCGATCACGACCGGACGCGTCCCACCAAGAGGTAATGGAGACTAGAACCATGATGCTACGAGCCTTGATGTTCTCGGCCTGCACGCTCGCCGCCTGCGCCCCCGCCGCCGCGGCGGACCCGTATCCCAGCCAGCCCATACGGATCATCGTGCCGTTCACGCCCGGCGGAGGCACCGACTTCCTGTCGCGCACCGTGGCCGCCAAGCTGTCGGATTCGGTCAAATGGAACGTCGTCGCCGAGAACCGTCCGGGCGCAGGCGGCACCATCGGCATCGGCACCGCCGCCCGCGCCAAGCCCGACGGCTACGAGATCGTCATGGGCCAGGTCGACAACCTGGCGGTGGCGCCTTCGCTCTACAGCAAGCTGTCCTACGATCCGCTCAAGGATTTCGCGCCCATCGGCATCGTGGGCGAAGCGCCGCTGGTGGTGGTGGCGGCCAAAAACGGCCCCTACCAGTCCCTCAAGCAGCTCATCGAAGCCGCGCGGAAGGCGCCCAACACCATCAACTACGGATCGCCCGGCGCCGGCACCATCACCCACCTGGCCGCCGAACTGCTGCAACTGGACGCCGGCATCAAGCTGGTCCACGTGCCCTACAAAGGGTCCGGCCCGGCGATGGCCGACCTGCTGGGCGGCCAGGTGCCCGTGATCTTCACCTCCATTCCCTCGGCCGCGCCGCAGATCAAGGCCGGCTCGGCCGTGCCGCTGGCCGTGACTTCGCTCAAGCGCAGCGCCGCCATGCCCGACGTGCCCACCGTGGCCGAGCTCGGCTATCCCGACTTCGACGTGCGCGTCTGGTATGGCCTGCTCGCGCCGGCCAATACGCCCGCCCCCATCATCCAGACGCTGAACAAGGAGCTGAACAATATTCTTGCGCTGCAGGATGTGCAGAACGCCCTGGCGGCGCAGGGCGCCACCGCCATGCCGACCACGCCGGCGCAGTTCTCGCAGACCATCGCCGCCGACCACAAGAAATGGCGCGCGGTCGTCGAAGCCGCCAAAGTGAAACTGGAATAGGCCGCGCCGGTTTTCAAGCGCGAATCCGGGCTAGAAACGCCCTAGCCCAGATGCATGCCCCGGCTCGTGCGTATGCACGAAGCTCCCTGGGAAGGCCCGCCGCAAGCCCGTTGGAATGCGGGATTGCGGCATTGACAGCACCGGACCCTGTTGTGACGATGACTCCGGCGCCATCGGTTTCAAGATGGCGCGAGGGAGGGTCATCATGTCAATATCGTGCAGACGATTGGAGGATGTGATCGCGGTCTCCGCAGCGGGAGTCCAGTATCGGATCGAGAGGCATCTCGTTCAGCAGCCCACGACAGGTCCCGACGCCGATGCATCCACCGTCCTGGTCTGCCGCCTGTCCACCGGCGGCGCAGTGGCCATGGAAGGTGACGGCGTGTACCGGCTCGAATCAGGAGAAATACTCCGAGCCGCCAACCGACGCAGGAAGAAAAGCAGGCACGAAGGCTAGCAGCACCAGACCCGCTGAAACCCAGCGGGTTTTTGTTTCGCGCGCTAGTCCTGCCCCTGCGCCGCGTCGATGAAGCTGTGCATGAAAGAGTGCGCGGTGGCGATGGCCTCGTCGCTGCTCGCGAAGCTGCCGCCCACGTCGGCCATGTCCTGGCGCGGATCGCCGGCAGGGTCGGCGATGCCCTCGATGTACACCGTCCACTCGGCCTGGGCGCCCGACCGTGTGGCGCAGATCACGTAGGACCAGCCCCGGTAATTGCCGTCCGCCAGCACGTCGTCCATGTCCGGCTCCCGTGGCGCGCTCAGCGGCCCATGCGCCGCAGCCGTTCGACTTCGGCCAGGTTCAGGCGCCTGGCTTCGTCTTCCGCATAATCGCGCTCGCCGGATTCGTAGGCGCCCTCGTACAGGCATTTTTTGCGGTTCGCCTTGCATTCGGCGGTGACCTTGGACGCGCTGGAAGTCTGCCGCTGCGACTGCGCCTGCGGCTTGTCCGAGCCGAACATCGAACACCCGGAAACCAGCATGGCCAGGCACAGCGCGGCGCCGTAGCGGCCCATGGATTGAACTGACATTGGACTACCCCTGCAAAAATCCTGCAGCCGTCTTTATAGCAAGCCCGCCGAGGCAGCTCCAAATACCGGCCGGCCCGGGTGGCGTACCGTCGGCTGGCTAGCCCTTGACCGCGCCCGCCGTCAGCCCGGTGATGATCTGGCGCGCGGCCACGAACGTGAAAATGAGCGGCGGGATGGCGATCAGCCCGCCCATGGCCATGACCCGTCCCCAGTCCACTCCGATGTCGGTAATGTAGAGCGAGGCGGCCACCGGCAGCGTGCGCGTCTGCCGGCCGCTGAGCACCAAAGCCAGGATGAACTCGTTCCAGGCGATCCGGAACGTGAAGATGGAGGCCGCGGCCAGCCCCGGCGCCATCAGCGGCAGGATCACCTTGACGAACACGCGGACCGGGCCGCAGCCGTCGATGGCGGCGGCCTCCTCCAGCTCCACCGGCACCTGCAGCACGAACCCGTACAGCAGCCAGATGGTGAAAGGCAGGTTGACCGCCACGTACAGCAGCACCAGTCCGGCCAGACTGTCCACCAGATGCCAGGCATTCCAGATCATGAATACCGGAATCGCCAGCACCGCCAGCGGCACCGTGCGCAGCAGCAAGGTGACATAAGCCACCGTGGCGCGGCCGCGGAAGCGAAAACGCGCCAGCCCATAAGCCGCCATACAGCCCAGCAGCAGCGTGACGGCGGTCGACGCCAGGCCCACGATCAGGCTGTTGGCCAGGTAGCGGGAAAAGCGCTCTTCCTCCAGCACGGCGCGGTAGTTCTCCAGCGTGGGCGCGAAAATGAAGTTCAGCGGTTCGGCGAAGATGTCCACCTGCTGGCGCAGGCTGGTGGCGAAGATGATGGCGATCGGCGCCACGCACAGCGCCGCCAGCACGACGAGCGCCGCATAGTGCAGACAGCGCGGGAATACGGATCGGTTCATGGCGGGCGTCAGCGGTCCGCTTTCAAGGGATTGGACAGGCGCAGCGCGCCCCAGGACAGCACGGCCACCACCACGAGCAGCAGCACGGAAATGGCCGCGGCCACGCCCAGCTGCTGCCCGACGAAGGCCGTCTTGTAGATGTGCAGCGCAAGAATCTCGGTGGAGTCCCCCGGGCCGCCGAAGGTCAGCACGTACACCACTTCCAGCACCCGGAAGGCGTCGATCAGCCGCATCATCAGGGTGATGGCGATCACGTGTGAAATCATGGGCAGCTTGACCCGGAAGGTCAGCTGCCACCAGCGCGCCCCGTCTAGGCGCGCGGCCTCGATGACGGCGGCGTCCACGTTGGCCACCGCCGCGACCATCATGATGAAAACGAACGGCGTCCATTGCCAGATGTCGGCCACCACGATGGCGATGAAGGCCAGCGCCGGCTCGGCCAGCCACGCCACGGGCGCGATCCGCAGCAGCGCCAGCGCCGCGTTGACCGGGCCGAACTGCGCGTCGAAGATGTAGCGCCACACCAGCCCCACCGCCACCGGCGCGATCATCATGGGCAGGATGAAAAGCGTGCGGAACACGGCCGTGCCCCGCACCGGCCGCTCCAGCGCCAGGGCCAGCGCGATGCCCAGCGCCATTTCGGCGCTGACGCATACCGCCGCGAACAGCAGCGTGGTCCACAGCGAAGACCACACCCGGGCGTTGGAAAACGCCGAAACGAAATTGTCCAGGCCGGTCCAGCGCGCCTCGCTCCAGGGCGTGCCCATGCTCCAGTCGTGCAGCCCCAGCTGAACCGCCGAGATCACTGGATACAGGCAGGCCGCCGCCATCACCACGACCGCCGGCCCCAGGTACAGGACAGGCGCCCAGGAGGGAGTGCGCATGCGGGCCTCAGACCTTGTAGCCGGCTTCGCGCATGATCTGCGTGACCTGCGGCACCATGTCGTCCAGCGCGGCCTGCGCGGTCTTCTTGCCCGTCAGGGCCTCGGATATGCCCACGCCCAGCGCCTGCACGTTGATCTTGTCCCAGACCGCGATGATGGGCCGCCAGTCCGGGTTCGAGTACTTGAGCGCCTCCTTGAAGATGACGAATTCCGGATACTTGCGCATCAGTTCCGCGTCGCCCAGGGTCGAATTGCGGATGGGCACGCCGCCGGCCGCCGTCACCGCCTTGTCCTGCGCCTTGGAAGTCAGCCACTGCATGAGCAGGAAGGCGGCGTCGGCGTTCCTGGCGTTTTTGGCCACGGCCAGGCCCAGGCCGCCGGACTGCGAGGCGCGGCGCGTGCCCATGGGATGCAGCGCCCAGCCCACCTTGCCGGCCACGCGGGACTTGGCCGGGTCGTTGACCAGGCCGGCCAGCAGCGTGGAATCCAGGTACATGGCTGCCTGGCCCTGCAGGAAGGCGGTGTTGCTTTCGCCCTGGCCATAGCCGGGAATGCCCGCCGGGCCGGTGGCCACGACTTCCTGCAGGAACTTCAGCGCCGCCAGGCCCGCTTCGTCGTTGAAGCGCGGATGCCATTCGTCGTCGAACACGCTGCCGCCCAGCGGATTCAGGTGCAGCAGCCATGCGTGCACCGCCTGGTGGCCCGCCTGCCCGCGCGAGGCCAGCGCGCCGATGCCGGTCTTTTGCCTGACCAGCGGCAGCAAGGCGCGGAACTCGTCGTAATTGGCCGGCGGCTTGAGGTCATGCTTGGAGAAAAGATCGCGGCGGTAGGCCAGCACCGAGGTTTCCGCGCCATAGGGCAGGCCATACAGCTTGGCGCCCGGCCCGGCCAGATAGCCCTTGGGGCCGCCCACTAGGCCCAGGTTCTCCAGGTAGATCGGGACGATGTCATGAATGTCGTAGGCGGGATCGACCAGCGCCGCGTTCTGGAAGAACGGGTCCAGCGGATGGATCAGGTCCTTGGACACGTACTCGCCCTTCCACATCACCACATAGCAGCCCAGGTCGTAGTCGCCCTGGGCCTTGGCCATCTCCAGCAGCTGCTTTTCCTTCATGCGGCCCATGGCCAGCCGGTCGGTCTCGACCTTGATGCCCGTCTCCTTGGTGAACCGCGGCAGGATCTTGAGCATGGCGTCATAGTGCGGGTGCGCCGGAATGCTGAACACCACCGTCTGCCCCGCGTACTTGGCGTAACGGTTCTGCGCCATCGCGCCGCTCAACGGCAGGCCGGCGCCGAATACGGCAATGGCGCTGCTTTTCATGAAATCGCGTCGCTTCATCCTTGTCTCCTGATAGGTGGAAAGAAATGCAATGGGCCCTTTCTAGCCGCGCAGGCTGAGGCCGCTGTCGGTATCGAATACGTGCAGGTCTTCGTCGCTGAATTGCAGCGCCAGCGCCTGCTGCAACCGCGCTTTCGCGTTGCCGGGCAAGACTGCCGACACGCGCTGCCCGCCCGGGGTATTCATGTGCCCGGTCACCAGGCTCTCGGTGCCCAGGTACTCGACCACGTCGACCAGCACGTTCAGCGGCGCCGGTCCGCCGGCCGCGGCGCGCAGGCTTTGCGGCCGCAGTCCCAGGGTCAGCGCCTGGTCCGGCCGCGGCGCGGCCGCCGCCAGCCATTGCGGCGCGGGCCAGGCGAAGCCTTCGCCGCGCAACAGCATCCGGCCGTCTTCGACACTGGCGCGCGCGTTGAAGAAATTCATGGTGGGCATGCCGATGAAACCCGCGACGAACAGATTCGCCGGCCGGGAAAACACCTCGGCCGGCGTATCCACCTGCCGTATCTGGCCGCGGTCGAATATCGCGATGCGCGTGGCCAGGGTCATGGCCTCGGTCTGGTCGTGAGTCACGTATACGGTGGTCTTGCCCAGGCGCCGATGCAGGATGGCCAGTTCCGCCCGCATGTGCCCGCGCAGCTTGGCGTCCAGGTTGGACAGCGGTTCGTCGAACAGGAACACCTGCGGCTCGCGCACGATGGCCCGGCCGATGGCCACGCGCTGGCGCTGGCCGCCCGACAGCGCCTTGGGCTTGCGGTCGAGCAGATGCTCGATGTTCAGAATCCTGGCGGCCTCCCGCACCCGGGCCTGGACCTCGGCCGCGGGCTGGCGGGCCAGGCGCAGCGAGAACGACATGTTCTCGCCCGCGCTCATGTGCGGATACAGCGCATAGTTCTGGAACACCATCGCGATGTCCCGGTCGCGGGGCGCCAGATGGGTCACCGCGCGCCCGCCTATGCGGATCTCGCCTTCGGAGACCTCCTCCAGGCCGGCGATCATCCTCAGCGTCGTGCTCTTGCCGCAGCCCGACTCGCCCAGCAGCACCATGAACTCGCCTTCATGGACCGACAGATTCATCTGCTGCACGACGGTCACGTCGCCATAACGCTTGACCACATTGTTCAGTTCGAGCCCAGGCATGCCGCCACCTCGCCGTCAGTGTTTCTTGCAGCGGCCCGGCCGCTCCAGCCAGGATTGCGCCGAGTAGCGCCGCACGCCCCAGCCCGCGGGCGCGATCCGGTTGCCGGGATGGCGCTCGTCCGGCCCCCAGATGGCCTGGTAAGTGTCCATGCAGCGCCCCTGCCGCTGCATCCGGCAGAACCAGACGACCAGCGCGGCCCACCAGCACGCCAGCACCAGCGCCATCCAGCGCGGCGCGTCCGCCACCGCCAGCCCGATCGCGATGGTCGGCACCGCGACCACGATGGCCAGCCAGCCGCCCGCCTTGTGCAGGCGTTCGAAGCCAAGCCGCCAGCGGCTCATGTCGTAGTGGTCGCCGCGCATCCGGACGTCGGTAGGCCCGCCCTTGCTGCCGCGCAACAGGCCGGCCGCCACCTGCAGCCACCCCGCCGCGCACAGCAGCCAACCGAGCCAGCCGTGCACCACCGCGGCCGCGCTCTCGCCCCGGCCCGAACCGAAGGCCAGGAGCAGACCCGCCGTCATGGTCGCCACGGCAAGGCTCTGGATCGCGCGATGCGCCAGCCACCACGCCTTGTTGTCCAGCTGCCTGGGCCAGTCCTGATGCGCCGATACCTTGTAGAAGCGCGCCGCAAAAGCGCCCACCGGAAACAGGATGCCCCAGGCCAGCACCATCAGCCGCGCATGCCAGGCGGCCCAATCCGCGATGCTGTGCGTGGCCGACCCGGACAGCGACATCATCAGCCAGGCCCAAATAGACTTGGTCATCGCGACACGCTCCTCCCGGGTCCCGCCGCCCCCTACAGGTACACGACCCTGGACACGTCGGGTTCGCGCTGCGTGGCGATATAGCTTTCGAACGCGCGGGTTTCCAGGTTGAAGAGCCCCACCCTGTCGTCGTCCAGCGAGACATAGGCCAGCGGCCTGGACGGATGGAAGGACAAGGCGATGGCGCGCGCTTCGGTTGGCACGTGCGCCAGTTCCTGCAAGGTGTCCGGATCGACGATGGACAGGCTGCGCTCGCCGTAGTTGGTGACGAGCATGCGGCCGTCGCGATAGCGGTACAGGCGCGTGCGATCGTTCCTGGACGGCGCCTCGCGCTTGACCGTCATCGAGGCGGTGTCGATCGCCGCCAGCGTATTGCTCCAGCGGTTCGTCACATAGAGCGTCTGCTCGTCCGCGCTGAGACAGCAGCCCTCGGGCTTTTCGCCGGGCTGGCACAGCACCGGCGCGGCCAGCGGGTCCCAGGGACGCACCTTGGCGACCGTATGCGACAGCAGGTTCATGCAATAGGCCGTCTGCCCGTCGCGAGACAGCGCCAGCAGATGGCTCTTGACCCCGCCGCTGCCCACCGCGCGCCTGGGCGCGGCGTCCGTCTGCGGCGTGTCCAGCACCAAGAGCGTGGAGCGTTCCTCGCTGAGCGCGTACAGGCGGTCCTGCGCGTCGATTTGCAGGCCGTGCAGCCGGTTGTAGGGAGATAGATCGATGGTGCGCACCAGTTCGGACGCGCGGATGTCGATCTGGAACACCGAGTGCCCGCCAGGGCCGGCCACGCCGGAATGCTCCACCCCATAGTGGCCGACATAGGCGTAGCGGCAATGGCTGTCGATGACGAATTCGTGCGGATAGTCGGGCAGCGCGACGGAGGCGATGCGCTCGCCCGTGGCCAGGTCATAGGTGCTGAAGCAGTGGCTGCATTTCTCGACCAGCAACAGGACCTCCCGCCCAACGGCCCGATGTTCCGCCCCGCCGTGTTTGCGCTTCGTCTTCATGGAATTCCCTTGGTGTTCAGGGTGATGCGATACAACGACGTACTGGCGCAAATGAACAGCTGGTTCATCCCCGCCCCGCCAAACGCCACGTTGCCGACCTTCTCCGGCACCGGAATCTTTGCCAGCCGCCTTCCGTCGGCGCCGTAGACCTGGACGCTGTCGCCGCTGCTGGTGTAGACCCAGCCCTGCATGTCGACCCGCAAACCATCGGGCACGCCCGGGTCGACCTGCGCGAACACCCTGGGGTTTTGCAGGCGGCGGCCACCGGCGACGTCGAAGGCCACGATGTGATGATTGCCGCCGCCATCGGTGCGCAGCGCAGCCGAGGTGTCGGCCACATAGAGCACCGACTCGTCCGGCGAAAAAGCCAGGCCATTGGGTTCCTCGACGAAGTCGCTGACGACTTCCAGAATGGCGCTTGCCGGATCGAACCGGAACACGAAGTTGTCTCCCAACTCGGAATCTGCTTTGTATCCCTCATGGTTGGAGAGAATGCCGTAGGGGGGATCCGTGAACCAGATGGTTCCGTCCGATTTGACCACCACGTCGTTGGGCGAATTGAGCCGCTTTCCTTCGTAGCGATCGACCACGATTTCATTGCCCAGCGGCGCCAGGTCGGGCCCGAAACGCGTACGCAGAACAGCGCGCCTGCCGTGCGAACAATGCAGCAGCGAACCGCCCGGCTCACGCGTATGGCCATTGACGAAATCCGCCGGCTGGCGCCACACGCGCCCGCCGCCGTCGGGATGCCAGCGCATCATGCGGTTCTTCGGAATATCGCTCCACAGCACGCTGCCATCCTCCTGCATCCAGACCGGCCCTTCGCTCCAGGTGCAGCCTGTGGCCAGGACTTCAAGCACGGCGTCGGCAGGCACCAGCGCCAGCGCGCGGTGGTCGTAGATTTCCAGTTTGATCATGGCGATTCCCCGGTCCGTTTAGGTCGGGAATCACTCTAGAATCCGCGGTGCGGCGTCCGGTCGGAAATCAGAAGTATTGAGGCGGGGATTTTGCGCAGCGCGCCGGGAATCAGATCAGATCAGATCGCCTACGTCGATAACGTCCGCGCTGCGAGGGGATGGCAGAGCCGCACGAGACCAGCGCCACAATCAATACAGGCCGCCCTAGGGCGGCCCGTTGCATTGGCGGACGTTGCGGGGGTTAGTGCGCATCCGTCACGGCGTCCAGCGCCGCTTGTACGCCGTGGATCGGTCGGCACTTGCTTCTCATCAATTCCACAGACTCAGCCATCCATGGATGAGCGTACGCCACGACATCAAAGCCTTGGGCATACGCCTCATCCGCCGCTTGCGCACATGCCGCCATGCATGCGGCTGTTTCGCCTTCTTGGTAGAGCGCCCAGGCGTTGGGTATCAAGCGAACAGTCACACTAGCGCCGGTGGCGGCCGCATGGAGCTCGAAGAGCTCTCGGTTCGGCGCAACGCTCGATTCGACCGCACAGAGCACGACGAGGTTTCTGCCGGCGCGCGACGCCGCTTTGGCCAGGGCCGCATCTGCCCGGATGATGGGAACGGAGGTTTCTCCCATCGTGTCGATTGCGGGGCCGAGCGTCGCGCACGTCACGATTACCGCGTCGGCCTCGGCCATCAAACTCCGTACCGCTTCGTGGACCCGGCCGTGCGCGCCACAGTTTGGCGCCGATTGTTGCGCCATTGCCTGCCGCAGATCCTCGCGAGTCGCATGACGAATTTGATCCGATGACCAACCGGCTTTCATCGCCGCGAGTCCGAAGACGGCTTCGTTAGTGTCGATGGTGTGCAAAAACGAGATTCTCATACGGCCTATCCATTCGAAGTAAAGTTCGAAGTGGATTGTTCTATTGGCTCCGTCCTATAACAAGGCCATAGGTGATACTGGTATAGGTGGTTCTCCCCCCTCTATGGACCTCACGTAGGACGAGCGTTCTTCGACGAAGTCGCTGGTGACCTCCCAGAATGGCGCGCCGGATCGAACCGCAACACGAAGTTATCTCTTAATTCGGAATCTGCTTTGTATCCCTCACGGCGCGCCGGCCGTGCGAACAATGCAGCAGCGAACCGCCCGCCTCACGCGTATGGCCATTGACGAAATCCGCCGGCTGGCGCCACACGCGCCCGCCGCCGTCGGGATGCCAGCGCATCATGCGGTTCTTCGAAATATCGCTCCAGAGCACACTGCCATCCTCCTGCATCCAGACCGGCCTTTCGCTCCAGGCGCAGCCTGTGGCCAGGACTTCAAGCACGGCGTCGGCAGGCACCAGCGCCAGCGCGCGGTGGTCGTAGATTTCCAGTTTGGTCATGGCGATTCCCCGGTCCGTTTAGGTCGGGAATCAGAAGTATTGAGGCGGGGATTTTGCGCAGCGCGCCGGAAATCAGATCAGATCGCCTACGTCGATAACGTCGGCGCTGCGAGGGTAACCCCGACCTTCTAACCAATTAGAAGGGACGCGGATTATTAGAAATATGATGCCCGCGCAAAAGAAAACAGCCGCTGTAAGCGGCTGTTTTCTAAGGAAATTTTGGGGTGGCTGATGGGACTCGAACCCACGACAACCGGAATCACAATCCGGGACTCTACCAACTGAGCTACAGCCACCACTGGTACTGCTTGCTTCGCTGCGCGGCCTTGAAAAAAGGTGCTCATCAACGAAGAGGCCGAATTCTAGCACGTTTTTTTGAATGGTGTGCGAGGCCGTGGCGAAAACGGACTTGCCTGGGCGTGGGGCCTTGATATGCTTGCGCATTGACCGCCCCCGGAGACCGTGGTTTACCCCCTCGTCATGGATCGCATACACGCTATTTTGATCGATTACTGGCCTCATCTGGTATTTGCCATCAGCGTCGTGGCCGGGACGGGCGCGGCGGTGCATGCCGCGATGACGAAGCAGGACGTGCGGGCGGCCATCGGCTGGGTGGGGGTGGCGCTGTTTTCGCCGCTGTTCGGGGCGCTGTTCTATTTCGTGGCGGGGATCAACCGAATCCGCAAGACGCGGCTGTCGCAGCAGCGCGACGAGGCGATGGTGGTGGACGCTGAGCAGGTGGAGACGGCGCCGGTGGACGTGGTGCAGGTCTCGGGGCCGCAGTTCGCGTCGCTGAAGGTGCTGGGCGACCGCGTCAGCCGTTTCCGGCTGTTGGGCGGCAACGCGGTGCAGCCGCTGGCCGGCGGCGACGAGGCGTATCCGGCCATGCTGCAGGCGATCCGCGAAGCGCGCCATGCGGTGGCGATGCAGAGTTATATCTTCGACAACGATCCGATCGGGCGCGAGATGGCCCAGGCGCTGATCGAGGCGCGGGCGCGCGGGGTCGAGGTGCGGGTGCTGATCGACGCCATCGGCTCCAAGTATTCGCGCCCGCCCATCGTGCGCATGCTGGCGCGCGGCGGCGTGCCGGTGGCGCGCTTCATGACCAATCCGCTGGGGGTGCTGCGCATGCCCTACGCCAATCTGCGCAGCCACCGCAAGGTGCTGGTGATCGACGGGCGGGTGGGTTTCACCGGCGGGATGAACGTGCGCGCGGCCTTCGTCAGCGCGCTGGCCGGGCCGGCGACCAACCGCGACACGCATTTCCGGGTCGAGGGGCCGATCGTGACGCAGCTGATGTCGGTGTTCGCGCATGATTGGAATTTCACGACGCACGAGTCGCTGCCGGCCAGGCCGTGGTTCGATCCCAGCGCGCAGCCGCGCAGCGGCCGGGTGCCGATGCGCTGCGTGCCGTCCGGCCCGGACCGCGCGCTGGGCAGTTCGCACAATATGCTGCTGGGCGCGCTGGCGGTGGCGCAGCAACACGTGCGCATCCAGTCGCCCTACTTCCTGCCCGACCAGACGCTGATCGGCGCGCTGGCCACGGCCGCGCGCCGCGGGGTGACGGTGGACATCGTGATTCCTGGCAAGAACAATCTGCGGCTGGTGGACTACGCGATGACGGCGCAGCTGGACCAGGTGGTGCGCACCGGCTGCCGGGTGTGGCGCTCACGCGGGGCGTTCGACCATTCCAAGCTGATGACGGTGGACGACGCCTGGGCCTATGTGGGCTCGTCCAACCTGGACCCGCGCAGCCTGCGGCTGAATTTCGAGCTGGATACGGAGATCTACGATCCCGAGTTGGCGCGCTGGATCGCGGCCCGGGTCGATGCGCTGATCGGCCAGGCCAAGCGCGAGACGCTGGAGAGCCTGCACCAGGCGCCGTTCGCCAAGCGGCTGCGCAACAAGGTGATCTGGCTGGCGACGCCTTATCTGTGACGCCGCCGCGCGGGCTGGGGTAACCTTGCGCGATGCGCTATGAACTGACCGATCTCCGCCTGTTTCTTGCGATCGCCGAGGCCGGAAGCCTGTCCGGCGGCGCCAACGCGGTGCACCTGACCGCCTCTTCCGCCAGCTACCGCCTGAAGAACCTGGAGTTCGCGATGGGCGTGCCGCTATTCAAGCGCGAGGCGCGCGGCATGGAGCTGACCGTCGAGGGCGCGTTCGTGCTCAAGCACGTGCGCTCGCTGCTGGCGGGGGTCGAGCGCATGCACGGAGAGGTCAGCGGCTTCGCCAGCGGCTTGAAGGGCAGCGTCAAGCTGTTCGCCAACAGCAGCTCGCTCAACGGTTTCATCGTGCCCAGCCTGGGCCGCTTCCTGTCGGCCAATCCCAACGTCAATATCCTGCTCGAAGAGCGCTCCAGCACCACCATCGAGGCCGCGATCGCGGGCCAGGAGGCCGATATCGGCATCTTCGCCGGCCGCGCGCAGTCGGCCGGCGTCAACGCCACGCGCTATGCGGTCGACGAGCTGATCATCGCAGCGCCGCTGAACCATCCGGTGGTGGACAGTTCGCCGGTGCGTTTTCCGGCGGTGCTGGACCTGGATTTCGTGTGCATGAACCGCAGCACCAGCAATTTCATGTTCCTGCGCGACATGGCCAAGCTGGCCGGCAAGACGCCCAAGGTGCGCATCCACGTGCATACCTTCGACGCGGCGCTGTCCATGGTGGAGGCCGGCGTGGGGGTGTCGCTGGTGCCTCGCAGCGTCGCGGCCGGCGCGCTGCGCGAAGGCCGGATCGCGGCCGTGGGGCTGCGCGAACCCTGGGCGCGGCGCGAGCTGACGCTGGTCACTGCGGCCGGCTCGCCGCCCTCGCCTTTCGTCGAGCAGGTGGCCGGCTACCTGCTCGACGATCCCATCGTGGCGGCCACGCGCGAGCAGGACTGACGGCGCCGGGCGCGCGCCGGCTCAGGATTTCGCGCGGCGCTTGTTTTCCAGGAACTCGTTCATGAATTTCTGGGGCTCGCCGGTGTTGAAGGCGGCGCCGAATTCCGCGACGCTGTCCTCGATCGCTTCGTCCACCGACATCGTCTCCCAGCGGCGCAGCAGCTTTTTCTGCTGGCGCAGCGCGGCCGGCCCGAGCGCGGCGAAGCCTTCGGCCAGCTTGCGCACGGCGCCGTCCAGTTCGGCCTCGGGCACGGCGGCGTTGACCAGGCCCCAGTCGAGCGCGCGGCGGGCGTCGATCAGTTCGCCGGTCAGCAGCATCCAGGCGCTGTTGGCCGCGCCGATCAACGGCGGCATGAGCGCGGCGTGGATCACGGACGGGATGCCCACCTTGACTTCGGGCATGCCGAACTGCGCGTGGTCGGCGCAGATGCGCAGGTCGCAGGCCAGCGCGAATTCCAGGCCGCCGCCCAGGCACCAGCCCGGAATGCGGGCGATGACGGGAACCGGGAAATGGCGCACGGCGTTGCACAGGTCGCGCAGGTTCGAGATGAAGCGCCGCGCCTTCGCCTCGTCCAGCGCCGCCATTTCGGCGATGTCGGCGCCGGCCACGAAGGCGCGGTCGCTGGCGCCGCGCAGCACCAGCACGCGCACCGAGTCGTCTTCGCGCAGCCGCGCCAGCGCTTCGCGCAGGCCGTCGATGACCGGGGTGCTCAGGATGTTCAGGACGCCGGCGTCCTGCATGGTCAGGGTGGCGATGCCGCCGGCCTCGATCTCGGCGCGGGCATGGGCGACTTCAAAGGTTCTGGTGTTCATGGGATCTCCTCTTACTGCATTTTCTCGAATTTGATGTCGGCCACCACGCTTTGCCAATGCTGGTTGGACTTGGCGATCAGCGCGCCGAACTCCTCGCGCGACATGGGGCTGGGCACGGCGCCCTGGCGTTCGATGGCGGCGACCGTGTCGGGGTCGGCCAGCGCCGCGCGCACGGCCTGGTTCAGCTTGTCCAGCACGGGCTCGGGCACGCCCGCCGGCGCGGCCAGGCCGAACCAGGACGGGTTGTTCATGGCAGGCAAACCGGCCTCGGCGTAGGTCGGCACGTCCGGCAGCACCTTGAGCCGCTGCTTGGCGGCCACGGCCAGCGGGCGCAGGCGCTCGCCCTGGATCAGCGGGTAGGACGACGGAATATTGTCGAACACGACCTGCACTTGTCCAGCCACCAGGTCGTTGAGCGCCGGACCCAGGCCCTTGTAGGGCACGTGCAGCATGCGGGTGCCGGTGGTCTTGAGGAACAGTTCGCCGTTCATATGGCTCAGGCCGCCGTTGCCCGAGGAGCCGAAGGCGTACTTGTCCGGGTTGGCCTTGAGCAGCTGCAGGAAGGAAGCCAGGTCCCGGGCCGGCAGCGTCGGGTTCACGACCAGCACGTTGGGCACGTCGGCCAGGTTGCTGATCGGGGCGAAATCCTTGACGGGGTCGTAGGAACTCCTGGCGTAGACGTTGGGATTGACGGCGTGCGAGCTTTCCACCGCCATCACCAGGGTGTAGCCGTCGGCCGGCTGCTTGGCCGCGTAGGCCGAGCCGATGTTGCCGCCGGCGCCCGGACGGTTCTCGATGATGACGGATTGGCCGAGCCGCTCGCCCAGCTTGTTGCCGACCACCCGCGCGATGATGTCGGTGGTGCCGCCCACCGCGTAGGGCACGACCAGCCGGATCGGCCGGTCGGGGTATTCGGCGGCGGCCATCGCGGGCGCGGCCAGGCAGGCGCACAGCGCCGCCACGTGGAATTTTATGGATTTCATGGTTGTCTCCTCGGTTGAATCATCTGGTGGGGGAATCCGGCAGCACGCTTGCGGTGTGCTCGCCCAGCAGTGGCGGCGCCGCGCCCAGGGCCTCGGGCGGGGAGCCGGCCAGCAGCGGATTGCGCACCAGGCGCAGCTCGCCCAGCCTGGGATGCACGGCGGTCTGCACCAGGCCGCGGTGCTGCACCTGCGGATGCGCGAACACTTCGTCCAGCGTGTGGATCGGCCCCCAGGGCACGCCGGCCGCGTCGAAGGCGTCGGTCCAGCGCTTGCGCGGGGCGGCGGCCAGGGTCTGCGCGATCAGCGGGCGCAGGCCGTCCATGTGCGCCAGGCGCGCGCTGTTGGTGGCGTAGCGCGCATCGGCCGCCCATTCGGGATGGCCGGCCACGCCGCAAAAGCGCGCGAACTGGCCGTCGTTGCCGATGGCCAGGATGAGGTGGCCGTCGGCGCAGGCGAACACCTCGTACGGGGCGCAGTTGGGATGGGCGTTGCCGCTGCGCTGCGGGGCCACGCCGGACACCAGGTAGTTGGCGCCCTGGTTGGCGTTGAGCGCCACCGCCACATCCAGCAGGCAGATGTCCAGCGGCATGCCGCGGCCGGTCCGGTCGCGCTGGCGCAGCGCCGCCAGCACGGCGGAGGTGGCGTACATGCCGGTCATCAGGTCCACCACCGCCACGCCGGTGCGCAACGGCCCGGCGCCCGGCGTTCCGTCGGGTTGTCCGGTGTAGCTCATGAGGCCGCCCATGCCCTGGAACACGTAGTCGTAGCCGGGCTTGCCGGCCAGCGGACCGGACTGGCCGTAGCCGGTGATGGACAGGTAGATGAGACGCGGATTGATGCGCGCCAGCGAGTCGTAGTCCAGGCCGTACTTGCGCAGCCCGCCCGCCTTGTAGTTCTCGACCAGCACGTCGGCGCCGGCGGCCAGTTCGCGCACGCGGGCCGCGCCCGCTTCGGTGGCGAAGTCGATGGCCACCGATTGCTTGCCGCGGTTGCAGGCCATGAAATAGGCCGACATCGACGCCTGGCCGTCGGCCGAGCGCAGGTCGGGCGGGCCCCAGCCGCGGGTATCGTCGCCGCGCTCCGGGTGTTCCACCTTGATGACCTCGGCGCCCATATCCGCCAGGTTCTGCGTGCACCAGGGGCCCGCGAGTATGCGGGAGAGGTCCACGACTTTCACGCCCCGCAAGGCCGTGTGCAGCATAGTGTCTCCGTGATTGAAACGATCCGGAAAATTATGCTGGCCCGCTCGCGCGGCGAGGAGTCGAATGTTTCGAACGCTGCGTTCGTCGGCGTTCAAACGGCGCGTCCGGCCCTATGGGACGGCGCGCCGCCTTGGTCCGGCGCGAACGCCGGCTTCGAATCTTTCGTATGGCGTCTCAGCCGTCCGAGGCCGGCGTCTTGGCGGCGCGCACCGCGAACACCGCGTTGGCCTTGAGCATGACGCGGCCTTCGACCTGCAGCCGGCAGGTGGCGTAGATCAGGCGCTTACCCTGCTTGTCGATCTGCACGTGGGCCTCGAGCCAGTCGCCGGGCCTGACCGGATTCAGATACTCGACCGACATCTGCACGGTGACCACCGACACCTGCCCCTGCTGCGCGATGGTGTAGCCCAGCGCGCTGTCGGCCAGGGTGGCCAGCAGCCCGCCGTGGGCGATGCTGTGCATGTTGGTGTGCGCCTCGTCCAGGCGCAGGGCCAGCACGCAGTCGGCGTCGCGCTTGTACAGCGCGCCGAGCTCGGCCAGGTGGGTCATGAAGGGACTGCTCGGGCGCCAGGGCTCGAAACCGGAAGGAACTTGGGCTGTCATGTGAAGGCCGGGTCTGAGTGGGAGTCGGAGTAAGATTTACACGATAACCAACACCCTAACAAGGCAGGAGCAGTAAAGATGGCGAAAGTCGGCATGGTTGGAATCGGCCTCATGGGCCATGGCATCGCGAGCAATCTGGTCAAGCACGGTCATGCGCTGACGGTGCTGGAGCACCCGGGCAACCAGCCGCTGGACGCGCTCAAGGCCGCCGGCGCCGCCAGCGTCACCGACGGCGCCACGCTGGCGGCGCAGTCCGACGTGATCATCCTGTGCGTCACCGGCAGCCCGCAGGTCGAGGCCGTGCTGCTGTCGCCCGGCGGCGTGCTCGAAGGCCTGCGGCCCGGCACGGTGATCATCGACTGCTCCACCGCCATCCCCTCCTCCACCGAGAAAGTGGCGCAGGCCGTGGTCCAGGCCGGCGGCCGCTTCCTGGACGCGCCCATGACCCGCACCCCCAAGGAAGCCGCCGAAGGCCGGCTCAACCTGCTGGTGGGCGGCGACGCCGCGCTGTTCGAGGAGTGCAGGCCGCTGCTGGCCTGCTTCGCCGAGAACATCACGCACGCCGGCCCGGTCGGGGCCGGCCACCGCATGAAGCTGCTGCACAACTATGTGTCGCTGGGCGTGGTGGCGCTGCTGTCGGAAGCGGCCGCCTGCGCGCTGCGCGCCGACATCGATCCGGCCGTGTTCGCCGACGTGCTGGCCAAGGGCGGCGGCGGCGGCGTGGCGCTGGAGCGCATCAAGCCCTACCTGCTGGAGCAGGACCCGTCCTCGCTGCGCTTTTTCATGTCGAACGCGCAGAAAGACCTGTCCTACTACAACACCATGGCCGCAGAGACGGGCGCGGTGCGCGAGATCGGCGCGGCGGTGCAGCACACCTTCGACCAGGCCGTGACGCAGGGCGGCGGCGAGCGCTACGTGCCCGAACTGGTTTCGCTGCTGAAAGACCGCTAGCCGCGCTTCAGCGCCCGCCGGCCGCGGCAGCCTGCCCGGCCAGCAGGCCGCGGGCGGGCAGGCGCAGCGAGATCAGCGCCGCCGCCAGCAGCAGCGCGCCGGCCGAGCCGAAGGCCACCCAGTGCGTGCCGAAGGTTTCATAGGCCCAGCCGCCCAGCCATGAACTGATCATGCCGCCGACCTGGTGGCCCAGGTAGGTCAGCCCGTACAGCACGCCCACCAGGCGGATGCCGTAGACGTCGGCCAGGATGGCCGAGGACAGCGCGATGCTGCCGGCCCACGCGATGCCGCCGATGGTGGCCGCCCCGTACAGTTCCCAGTCCGCGCCCACCATGACCAGCGCGAAGAAGCCCAGCCCGCGCACCAGGTAGATGGTGGCCAGGATGTTGCGCCGTTCCACCTGGTCCGACAGCCGGCCCAGCACCAGCGTGCTGAAGATCGCCACCAGGCCGATCAGGCCGATGCCCAGGGAGCTGGTGGTGGCGTCGAAGCCGTGGTCCATCAGCATGGGCACGCCGTGCGTGCCCAGCAGGTTCATGCTGAAACCACAGGCGAACAGGCCCAGCGCCACCTGCCAGAAAGGCAGCGTGCGCAGCGCGCCGCGCACGTCGGGCGCGGCGCGTGCGGGCGCGGGCTTGGCGGCAGCCGCCTTGTCGACGATCTGGTGAGGCAGCAGGTCGGCGTGCTCGGGCGCCTCGTCGCGCATGATGAAAAGCGTCATCGGCACCGTCATCAGCGCGAACAGGACCGCGAAGCCCAGCATGGTTTCCTTCCAGCCCACGGCGGAGATGGCGAAAGTCAGGGCCGGCGTCATCAGCGCGATGCCGGCCATCGAACCGGTGGACAGGAAGAACAGGGCCATGCCGCGCTGGCGCGTGAACCAGCGGCTGATCACCGGCGTCAGCGCCACCGGGCTGGTGAAGGCCAGGCCGATGGACAGGGCCACGCCGAAGGACAGCAGGAATTCGATGGGCCCGCCGGCGAACACCGTCCAGATGCACGAGGCCACCACGATCGCGGTTCCGGTCAGCAGCACGAAGCGCGTGCCGCGCGTGCTGACCAGGTAGCCGGCCAGCGGCATGCCCAGTCCATAACAGAGCATGCCGACGGCCACGATGCCGGACAGCATGCTGCGCGTGAATCCCAGGCTCTCGGCCATGGGCAGGAAGAACGGCCCGATCGCCATGCGCAGCCCGACGGTCAGCAGGGTGAGTACCGCAGCGGCGCCAACGATGTTCCAGCCGAAATACCAGCCGCGCGGCTGTTGCTTGTCCACGTGTGTCTCCTCGTCATCTTCTTATGGCCGCCCGCGCAAGGCGGCTTGGGCCGGCGGATGCCGGCCCGCGTCATATTACTCCCGGAGATATGCGCCGGCGGCGCGGGGGCTGGAAAAGCTGTCCGGTGACCGGCCGCGCCTATTCCCGGCGGGCCGCGTCCGCCAGTTCCAGCTCCTCGGCGTCGTTCCTGTGCGCCAGGCGGTACAGCGCCGGCAGCACCAGCAGCGTCAGAATGGTGGAGGAGATGATGCCGCCGATCACCACCGTGGCCAGCGGGCGCTGGACTTCGGCGCCGGTGCCGGTGGCGATGGCCATGGGCACGAAGCCCAGCGAGGCCACCAGCGCCGTCATCAGCACCGGGCGCAAACGCGTCAGGGCGCCGATGCGCACGGCCTGGCCGACGGATTTGCCTTCTTCGCGCAGGCCGCTGATGAACGACAGCATGACCAGGCCATTGAGCACCGCCACGCCGCACAGCGCGATAAAGCCCACCGCCGCGGTGATGGACAGGGGGATGCCGCGCAGCCACAGCGCGATCACGCCGCCGGTCAGGGCGAACGGAATGCCGGTGAAGACCAGCAGGCCGTCCTTGACGTTGCCGAACATGGCGAACAGCAGCGCGAACACCAGCAGCAGCGCCGCCGGCACCACGATCTGCAGGCGCTCGGCCGCGGACTGCAGCTGCTCGAAGGTGCCGCCCCACGAGGTCCAGTAGCCGGCCGGGATCTCGACCCGCTCGCCGATGGCCGCGGTGGCCTCGGACACGAACGAGCCCAGGTCGCGGCCACGCACGTTGGCGCTGACCACGATGCGGCGCTTGCCGTCCTCGCGCGAGATCTGGTTGGGTCCCGGCGCCAGGTCGAAGCTGGCCACCTCGCTCAACGGGATGTAGCTCGCCTGGGCCTGCCCTTCCTGCCTGGGCAGCGCCACCGGCAGCTTGCGCAGCGCCGCCAGGTTTTCGCGCACCGATTCGGGCAGGCGCACCACGATGTCGAAGCGCCGGTCGCCCTGGAAGTAGGTGCCCGCCTCGCGCCCGCCCACGGCGATGGCCAGGGTGTCCTGCACGTCCGCCAGGCTCAGCCCGTAGCGCGCCGCGCGGGCGCGGTCGATATTGACCGTCAGCATGGGCAGGCCGGTGGTCTGCTCGACCTTGACCTCGGACGCGCCCGGAATGCCTTGCAGCACTTCCGCGATCTCGGCGGCGGTCGCGTTCAGCACCTCGTTGTCGTCGCCGAACACCTTGACCGCCACGTCGCTGCGCACGCCCGAGATCAGTTCGTTGAAGCGCAGCTGGATGGGCTGGGAGAATTCGTAGTTGTTGCCCGGCACCTGGGCCGCCGCCTCCTGGATGGCCGCCAGCAGCTCGGCCCGGGTCTTCTTGGGGCTGGGCCACTGGTCCATGGGCTTGAGCATGATGTAGCCGTCCGAGATGTTGGGCGGCATGGCGTCGGAGGCGATCTCGGCCGTGCCGGTGCGCGCGAACACGCGTTCTATCTCGGGAAACTGGTCCTTGAGCCGCTTTTCCAGCTGCTTCTGCATTTCGACCGACTGCGTCAGGCTGGTGCCCGGGATGCGCAGCGCCTGGATGGCCATGTCGCCCTCGTTCAGGCTGGGCACGAACTCGCTGCCCATGCGGGCCGCCAGCACGCCGCACAGCACCACGAACACGGTCGCGCCGGCCAGCACGGCCGGGGTGCGGCGCAGCGCGGCTTCGAGCAGCGGCTCGTAGCGCCGCCTGGCCCAGGCCATCAGGCGGTTTTCCTTTTCCACGACGTGCCTGCCCATGAACAGCGCCACCGCCGCCGGCACGAAGGTGACCGACAGGATCATCGCGCCCAGCAGCGCCAGCACCACGGTCAGCGCCATGGGATGGAACATGCGCCCTTCCACTCCGCTCAGGGCGAAGATCGGCAGGTACACGACCATGATGATCAGCTGGCCGAAAAGCAGCGGACGGCGCGCCTCGCGCGCGGCGGCGAAGACCTCGTGGAAGCGTTCGCCGCGCGTCAGCGGCCTGCCGTGGTGCGCCTGCGCGTGGCTCAGGCGCCGCACGCAGTTCTCCACGATGACCACCGCGCCGTCGACGATGATGCCGAAGTCCAGCGCGCCCAGGCTCATCAGGTTGGCGCTGACCTTGTAGCTCACCATGCCGGTGAAGGTGAACAGCATGGACAGCGGGATGATCATGGCCGTGATCAGCGCCGCGCGGATGTTGCCCAGGAACAGGAACAGGATGACGATGACCAGCGCCGCGCCTTCCAGCAGGTTCTTCTTGACCGTGGCGATGGCCTTGTCGATCAGGTTGGTGCGGTCGTAGACCGTCACCGCCTGCACGCCGGCCGGCAGCGACTTGTTGATGGCTTCGAGCTTGGCGGCGACGGCCTGCGACACGGCGCGGCTGTTCTCCCCGATCAGCATGAAGACCGTGCCCAGCACCACTTCCTCGCCGTTGCTCGTGGCCGCCCCGGTGCGCAGTTCGCGCCCGATGGATACCTCGGCCACGTCGCGGATGCGGATGGCCTGGCCCTGCACGGTCGCGAGCACCACGTCTTCGATGTCCTGCATCGAGCGCACCTGGCCCGGCGCGCGGATCAGGTACTGCTCGCCCTTGCGTTCGATGTAGCCGGCGCCGATGTTGGCGTTGTTGCGGTCCAGCGCGGTCATGATGTCGGTCAGCGCCAGGCCGTAGGAGGCGAGCTTTTCGGTGCTGGGCGCGACCTGGTATTCCTTGGCGAAGCCGCCGATGGCGTTGATCTCGGTGACGCCGGCAATGTTGCGCAGCTGCGGCTTGATGACCCAATCCTGGATCTCGCGCAGGTCCATGGGGGTGTAGGGCGTGCCGTCGGGCTTGCGCGCGTCGTCG
Source organism: Achromobacter sp. MUI-25009338 (assembly GCF_057359325.1). Lineage (NCBI taxonomy): Bacteria > Pseudomonadati > Pseudomonadota > Betaproteobacteria > Burkholderiales > Alcaligenaceae > Achromobacter > Achromobacter sp. MUI-25009338. The sequence goes on along the minus strand of NZ_CM170627.1, from coordinate 1,773,715 downwards.
GCCGCCTCCACCGTCCACAGGTAGATCTCGCCCAGCCCGGAGGAGATCGGCCCCATGGTGGGCGTGATGCCTGCGGGCAGGTTTTCCCTGGCCTCCTGCAGACGCTGGTTGACCAGCTGGCGGGCGAAATAGATGTCGGTGCCGTCCTCGAAAATGACGGTCACCTGGGACAGCCCGTAGCGCGACAGCGAGCGCGTCTGCTGCAGGCCCGGCAGGCCCGCCATGACGGTCTCGATCGGATAGGTCACGCGCTGCTCGGTCTCCAGCGGCGAGTAGCCCGGCGCGCCGGCGTTGATCTGCACCTGCACGTTGGTGATGTCGGGCACGGCGTCGATGGCCAGCCGCGAGTAGTTGTACACCCCGATGGCGGCCATGCCCAGGGTGACGAAGAGCACCAGCCATCGCTGCTCGATGGCGAAGCGGATCAGGCGTTCGAACATGTTCCGCCCCCGCCTCAGTGCGCGTGCTCGGCGCTGGCCTTGCCCAGCTCCGACTTGAGGACGAAGGTGTTCCTGGCGGCGTAGCGCGCGCCCGGCGCAAGGCCCGACAGCACCTCGACGCGCTTGTCGGAAGCCTTGCCCAGCGCCACGGGCTGGACCAGGAAGCCGCCCGGCACTTCGACGAACACGACCGGCTCGTTGTCTACCGTCTGCACCGCGTCGGCGTCCACCGTGACGGCGGCGTCCGCGGTCCTGGTCACCACGTCGACGGACACGAACAGCCCCGGCCGCCAGGCCATGTCGGGGTTCTCCAGCGTGACCCGCGCCGTGGCGGTGCGGGTCTGCTGTCCCAGCAGCGAGCCGATGTACGACACCGTGCCGGCCGCCTTGCCGTCGAAGGCGGCCGACGACACCGTGGCCGCTTCTCCCACGCGCACGTCGTGCAGGTCCTTGGGCGCGATCACGAATTCGGCCCACACGGTGCGCAGGTCCGACAAGGTGAAGATATTGGCGTTCTCCGGCAGGGCCTCGCCCAGCGCGATGTGCTTTTCCACCACCACGCCGTCGAACGGCGCACGGATCTCCAGGCTGCCCAGGTCCTTCGAGCGTGTCGCCGCGCCCACCGTGCGCAGCTTCTGCTCGGCGTTCTGCACCGCGATCTCGGCCTCCTGCAGCGCGGTGCGCGCGGCCTGGTAGTCCTGCTCGGCGGACACCTTCTCCTGCCACAGGCGCTGCTCGCGCCTGTGGGTCTGCGCGGCCAGGTCGCGGCGCTTGACCGCCGCCAGCCATTCGCTGCGCAGCTCCGACAGGGCCGTGCTGGACAGCACCGCCAGGAGCTGGCCCTTGGCGACCTGCTCGCCCAGGTCGGCCGACACGCTTTGCACCACGCCGGCCATGCGCGGCACGACGTGGGCGGTGCGGTCCGCGTTGAACTTGATCTCGCCCGGGAACTGCACCGACGAGGTCAGGGCCGCCGGCTCGGCGACCGCCGTCCCGATGCCGGCGATCGCGATCTGCTCGGCCGACAGCGGGATTTTTCCTTCTTCCTTGTCAAGCACCGCGCGCACCGCGCCGCCGCCCGCCCAGGACACCGTGGCTTCGATTTCAAAGAAATGCGGCTCCCCGATAGGCTGCTCGCTCACCAGCGCGTCCGCCTCCCGGGTGAAGCTCAGCCGCTCGGGCGCGGCGTACGGACGGCGCAATTCCGCCGTGACGGCGAGGTCGGCCGCGGCAACCGGCTTGTCCTTCTGGTAGCCGCGCAGCTTCAGGCGCGCGCGCCCGCCCCGTTCCTCCAGCAGCAGCTCGACGCTGCGCTCGCCGTCGCGGGTCAGCTCGCCGCCCTGGGGCCCGGCTTCGGCCTTTTCGTGTCCGTGGCCGGCCTCGCCGTCTTCCGCCGCGGCCTGCGCCAGCGGGGCCAGCAGCAGGGCCGCATACAGGCTGGCCGCCGCCGCCGCGGCCCGCATCGGGAAGATTCGTTTGTTTTTCTGCTGTGCCATCTCTTTAGTACTCGTTTCAACGTCCCAGAATGCGGTCGATGTCCGCGGAGGCCTGATATACGGAGGCCAGCACCGTCAGGTAGGCGATGTTTCCGTCCGACAAGGTCCGCTGCGCGTCCAGCACCTCCAGAAAGCCGAACTTGCCCGCCTCGAATCCTTTGCGCGCGGCGTCATACGCCTGCGCCGCGCCCGGCAGCACCGCCGAGCGGTAATCGCGCGCGGCGCCGACCGCCAGGTCGAAGCGCGTCACGGCCTGCAGCAGTTCGGCGGTCAGCGAGGCCTGCAGCTCGCGGTACAGGTCCTGCGCCTTGTACGACTGCATGGTGGCGGCGTAGACGTTGCCCTGGTTGCGGTCGAACAGCGGCAGCGGAATGGAGACGCCCAGCTGGGCCTTGTTGCGGCCGGCCTCGTTGTCGCGCGCCACGCCCGCGCTCAGCGTGATGTCGGGATAGCGCTTGCTTTTTTCGACTTCGAGCTGGGCGCGGCCCAGGTCCACGGCCAGCTTGCCGCCGGCCAGCTTGGGCGAGGCCGCGAGCGCGGCGCGCAATTCGTCCAGCGACGCGCGCTCGGGCAGCGTGTCCAGGTTCCCGCCCACACTGGCGAATGCCGGTTCGGCTTCGCCCCACAGCAGGGCCAGCTTGCGGCGCGCGCCCAGCAAGGCGGCCTGCGCCTCGCGCGCTTCGATCCGCGCGCTGGCCAGCGCCACCTGCGCCTTGGAGCCCTCCAGCGGCGGCGCCTTGCCCGCCGCCACGCGCCTTTCGGCCAGGCGCAGCGCGTCGCTGGCGATGTCCACGCTGCCGCGCGTGACGCGTACGGACTCCTGCGCCACCGCCACGTCGAAGAAGGCCGCGATCACCGCGGCCCGCAGGCTTGCGCGCGAGTCCGCCACGTCCTGCTCCGCGATATCCCGCGACAGGCCGGCCGCCTTGATCCGGGCGGCGCGCTTGCCGCCGGTCTCGACCGGCACGTTGAGCATGGCGGTGGTGGTGCGCGTGGCCTTTTGCGTGTCGTCCACGCTCACGTCGATGGACGGGTTGGGCAGCACGCCGGCCTGGGTCAGCAGGCCGCTGCTGGCGGCGGCCTCGTTGCGGGCCGCGGACAGGCCGGGATTGCGCTCCAGCGCATAGGCCAGGGCGCGCTCCAGCGTCAGCGCGGCGCCTTCGTCGGCCGCGGTTGCAGCAATGGCGTTTCGGGCGCCGCCCGTTTCCTGCCCCGACGCCGGGGCGGTGATCATCAGCGCCGCCAACGTCAGCGGCAATACGGATAAGCGCATGGATTCAAGGAAGAGAGCTTTCGGAACGAGGAAATTACGATCCGGCAATGTATCCAAGCGTCCTCGTCAATCGACCGACAGAAAAATGACATTTCTGTCAGCTTCGCGCGCCTTACGAAAACGTAATCAGGGCGTCTGCCAATTGACAGGCTGGACTCCGTAGAGTGTCACCGTCGATTAACAAATCGCGTGTATAGGCCGGCCGGGCAGAACCCGGGCAGGCCACCGCCTCAACCAAGGAGCTACTCATGAGAACCCACGCCCTGTCCGCCATCGCCGCCCTGGCTGCGGCGTTTGCCCTGCCGCTGGCCGCCAACGCGTCCGGCGTCTGGCATCAGACCGATACCGAAATCGGCTACGCCATCGCCCCCGAGCACGCCGCGGGCGACAAGACCCGCGCGCAGGTGCAGAGCGAACTGGCCGCGGCCAAGGCCGACAAGGCGCAGTGGTATCTGGCCAACCTGAACGCCGCCAAGCCGGGCTGGGCCAGGCAAGGCACCTCCCGCACCCGCGAGGACGCATTGGCCGAACTGCGCGCCGTCACGCCGGCCGAGCGCGCGCGCCTGGCCGAGATCTACACCCCCGGCTGATCCCCGGGGACGGGCGGCATGGCCGCCCGCCTTTTTTCCGGCCGCCGCGCCCGATGCGGGCGCGGCGCGCTTTTCAGTGTCGACAGGCCCTAGAATAAGGGCAGAGAATTCGGGGACTTCCACGCACCTTTTTTCCAGCCGATATGAAAGTACTCGTAATCGAAGACGAAAAAAAACTCGCCGAGTACCTGCGGCGCGCGCTGAGCGAACATAACTATGTGGTCGACGTGGCCCAGGACGGGGTCACCGGGCTGCACCTGGTCCGCGAAGGCCAATACGACCTGGTGTTGCTGGACGTGATGCTGCCGGCGATGGACGGCTTCACCGTGCTCGCCGAGATCCGCAAGACCAGCCGCGTGCCGGTCCTGATGCTGACCGCCCGCGACAAGCTCGAAGACCGCGTCAAGGGCCTGCGCGACGGCGCCGACGATTACCTGGCCAAGCCCTTCGCCCTGTCGGAACTGCTGGCGCGCGTGCTGGCCCTGGGCCGGCGCAGCGGCCACGCCCAGGCCGAGACCGTCGGCCAGAACGTGCTGCGCATCGAGGGCCTGGAGCTGGATCTGCTACGCCGGCGCGCCACGCGCGACGGCGTGCGGCTGGACCTGACCGCAAAAGAGTTCACGCTGCTGGCGCTGCTGATGCGCAAGCAGGGCGAAGTCCTGTCGCGCCTGGAACTGGCCGAGCAGGTGTGGGACATCAATTTCAACAGCAACACCAACGTGGTCGAAGTCGCGATCCGGCGGCTGCGCGGCAAGGTCGACGAACCCTTCGACAAGAAGCTGCTCCATACCGTGCGCGGCATGGGGTACGTGCTGGAACCGCGGAGCGATTGATGCCCGGGTGGCGTCCCAAGTCGCTGCGCCGCTGGCTGTCGCGCTGGCTGGCGGTCCAGACCTTCGTCGCGCTCGGGCTGGTATGCGCGGCGGTCTACTACGCGACCAACGTCAATCTGATCAACCGGCAGGACGCGCTGCTCGAGCAGAAGGTGGCGGTCGTGCGCCATCTGGTCGAGGAAAACGCCGCCAGCCAGGACACCACCCGCCTGCGGCACAAGCTGAGCGACTTCTTCTACGGCCGGCCGGACTTTTCCCTGGTGCTGGAGATCGAAGGCGAAAAGGTCTACTACGGCAGTCCGATAGCCGGCAACGGCGACGGCACGCACGAGCGCCGCATCGCGTTCTCGCTGCCCCACCCGGGCGCGCCCGGCGACGCCCTGAACGCGGAGCTGGTGCTGGACATCAGTTCCGACCTGCGCCTGCGCCACGCCCTGGCCTGGACGCTGTTCGCCTGCGCGCTGGCCGGCGCGATCGTGGTGGCGGCGGTGGGCACGCTGCTGGTGCGCAAGGGTCTGGCGCCGCTGGACGAACTGGCGCGGCAGGCCGCGCAACTGTCGCCCGACCGCATCGGCGAGCGCCTGGACGAAAGCGGGCAGCCCCGCGAGATCCAGCCGCTGGTGCGCCAGTTCAATGCCGTGCTGCAGCGCCTGGAGCGCGCCTACGTGCAGATGGAAGGCTTCAACGCGGACGTCGCCCACGAGATGCGCACGCCGCTGGCGACGCTGATCGGTGAGACCGAGCTGGCGCTCAGCACCCGGCCTTCCGTGCAGGCCCTGCGCGAGACGCTGGGGTCCAACCTCGAAGAACTGCAGCGCATCGCCAGCATCGTCAACGACATGCTGTTCCTGTCGCAGGCCGACCGGGGCGCGCAGGCCCGGGGCGCGTGGCAGCGCAGCCTGGCCGAGATCGTGCGGGAAGTGACCCAGTACCACGAAGCCGAGGCGCTGGACGCCGGCGTCGAGCTGTCCGTCACGGGCGACGCCTCGGCCCTGGTCGACCGCAAGCTGTTCCAGCGGGCGGTGTCCAACCTGGTGTCCAACGCGGTGCGCTACGCCGACCGCGGCAGCGTCATCGAAGTCGAGATCTCGCGCGGCGCGCCCGCCGACGGCGCTCCCGGCGAAGTGCTGATCGCCGTGCGCAACACCGGCGAGCCCATCGCGCAGGAACATCTGCCGCGGCTGTTCTACCGCTTCTACCGCAGCGATTCGGCGCGAGAGTTCGACGCCAACCATCATGGCCTGGGCCTGGCCATCGTCGCGGCCATCGCCCGCATGCACGGCGGACGCAGCTACGCCAGCTCGTCGCAGCGGCTCACGACCATAGGCTTCAGCATCGTGATGGCGCCGCCCGCCGGCGCCGCGTAGCCGCCCATGGCAAGATCCGGAGTCCCAGGCGCGCGCGCCGGATCTACACTGGCCGCATGTATCCGACATCCCGCGACAGACCATGACCGGCAGCCTGGAAGCCCTCCACGGCGCGCTTGCGCAACAGGATTGGCAGGCCGCCACCTGCTCGCTCGACCGCCACGGCAACGCGGTGCTGCCGCGGCTGCTGGACCCGGAACAATGCCGGGCGCTGGCGGCGCTGTATCCGCGTGCCGACGGCTACCGGTCGCGCGTCGTCATGGCCCGCCACGGCTTCGGCCGCGGCGAATACAAATACTTTTCCTATCCGCTGCCGCCGCTGGTCGAGGCCTTGCGCCATGCGCTTTATGCGCGGCTGGCGCCCGTCGCCAACCGCTGGAACCGCGAGCTGGGCATCGGCGTGCAGTATCCGCCCACGCTCGATGAATTCCTGGCGCGCTGCCACGACGCCGGCCAGCGCCTGCCCACGCCGCTGATCCTGCAGTACCGCGCCGGCGACTACAACTGCCTGCACCAGGACCTGTATGGCGAACACGTGTTTCCCCTGCAGGCCGCCATCCTGCTGTCCGAGCCGGGCGCAGACTTCAACGGCGGCGAATTCGTGATGACGGAAACCTGCGCCGGCCGCCAGGTGGCGCAGGTGGTGCCGCTGCGCCAGGGCGACGCGCTGGTGTTCACGGTCAACCAGCGGCCCGTGCCCGGCCGGCGCGGCGGCGCCCGCCGCGCCGCCATGCGCCACGGCGTCAGCCAGCTGCTGGACGGACGCCGGCATACGCTGGGAGTGATCTTCCATGACGCGCGCTGACGCCGTGCAGACCGAACTGCCGCTGCATGCGGCGGACGGCCCTGCCCCGCGGATCGAACTGGCCGGCAGCGCGCCGGCCATCGACGCGCTGGACTGGGACGCCATCGCCGCGCAGCTCGACGCGCAAGGCTATGCCCTGCTGCCGGGATGGCTGGCGCCCCCGCAGGCGCGCGCGCTGCGCGCGGCGACGGCCGGCCTGCGGCGCACGGACTTGGCCCGCGAGGACCTGGGCCTGGGCGAACGCTACGTATTCGCGGCGGAGCCGCTGGCGGCGCTGGCGGCGTGGCGCGACGCGCTGTACCGCCACCTGGTCCCCATCGCCAACCGCTGGAACGCGCGCATGGATTGCGCCCAGCGCTACCCGGACGAGCTGGCGCAATTCCTGGATCGCGGGCGGCGGGCGGGGCAGAGCCGCGCGCAGTCCTGCCTGAACCTGCTGCGCACGGACGGCTACATGGCGCTGCAGCGGCACGACGCCGGCGCGCACGTGTTTCCGCTGCAATGCATCGCGCTGCTGTCCGAACCGGACGAGGAATTCACCGGCGGCGAGTTCGTGATGACGGAGCAGCGCCCGCGTATGCAGACGCGGCCCATGGTGCTGCCGCTGCGCCTGGGCGACGCGGCGCTGATCGCCACGGCGCAGCGGCCGGTCAGCGGCGCGCGCGGCGACTACCGGGTCAGCCTCAAGCACGCCATCAGCCGCGTTCGCAGCGGCGAGCGCGCCGGGCTGGAACTGTTGTTCCACGACGCGCCCTGACCCGCCGCCGGCGCGTCAATCCTCTTCGACGAAGGCCTCTTGGCGCTTCTTGCGGATGTTGGGCAGCGCCACCAGCACCACCAGCACCACCGCCGCTCCCAGCAGCGAGGCCGAAAGCGGCCGTTCCACGAAGGTCAGGAAATCCCCGCGCGACAGCAGCAGCGCGCGGCGGAAGTTCTCTTCCATCATGGGCCCCAGCACCAGGCCCAGCAGCAGCGGCGCGCCTTCGCACTTCAGCTTGCTCCAGACATAGCCCACCACGCCGAAGACCGCCGTCATGTAGAGATCGAAGGTGTTGTAGTTCAGCGAATACACGCCGATGGTGCAGAACACCAGGATGGCCGGAAACAGAATGCGGTAAGGCACTTTCAGCAACTTGACCCACAGCCCCACCAGCGGCAGGTTCAGCACCACCAGCATCAGGTTGCCGATCCACATCGAGGCGATCAGCCCCCAGAACAGGTCCGGATGGCTGGTCATGACCTGCGGACCGGGCTGGATGTTATGGATGGTCATGGCCCCGACCATCAGCGCCATGACCGCATTGCCGGGAATGCCCAGCGTCAGCAGCGGAATGAAGGACGTCTGGGCGCCCGCGTTATTGGCCGACTCCGGTCCCGCCAGGCCGGCCGGATGGCCCTTGCCGAAGCGTTCCGGCTCGCGCGAGAGCTTTTTCTCCAGCGTGTAGGACGCGAAGGCCGACAGCACCGAGCCGCCGCCCGGCAGGATGCCCAGCATCGAGCCGACCGCCGTGCCGCGCACGATGGCCGGCGCGGCTTCGCGCATTTCCTGCTTGTTCGGATACAGCGAGCCGACCTTGTCGGTGATCTCGACGCGCTTGTCCTTGAGCTCCAGGTTGTTCATGATTTCGGCGAAACCGAACACCCCCATGGCGACGATGGCGAAGTTGATGCCGTCCTGCAGTTCCGGGATGCCGAAATCGTAGCGGGCGACGCCGGAGTTCACGTCCGTGCCCACCAGGCCCAGCAGCAGGCCCAGCAGGATCATGCAGATCGCCTTGATCAGCGCGCCGGAGGCCAGCACCACGGCGCCGACCAGGCCCAGGCACATCAGCGAGAAGTACTCGGCCGGGCCGAACTTGAACGCGACCTCGGCCAGCGGCGGCGCGAACGCCGCGATCAGCATGGTGGCCACGGTGCCGGCGAAGAAGGAACCGACGGCGGCCAGCGACAGCGCCGCCCCGCCGCGCCCGTTGCGCGCCATCTGGTGGCCGTCCAGCACGGTGACCACGGCCGATGTCTCGCCTGGCAGGTTGACCAGGATGGCGGTGGTGGACCCGCCATACTGCGTGCCGTAGTAGATGCCGGCCAGCATGATCAGGCCGGCGACCGGCGGCAGCACGTAAGTGATCGGCAGCAGCATGGCGATCGTGGGCACCGGCCCCAGCCCGGGCAGCACGCCCACCAGCGTGCCCAGCACGCAGCCCAGCAGCGCATACAGCAGGTTCTCTGGCGTGAACGCCACGGAGAACCCCTGCATGAGGTGTTCTAGCAATTCCATCCCCGCTCCTTCATTCGCTTAAATCAAGCTGAAAAGATCGTAATACGATATAAAAACCAGAGGAATCCGGGTTTTTCCCAGGCGGCGCCCGGCTGCGGGTATGCGAGTTGCTCGCCAGGCGGGCGACGGCAATACGGCCGTCCCTGCACTAAGGAGCGTCACTCATGGTCAGACCATCCCTACTCCAAGGCCTGGGCGCGGCAATGCTGGCCCTGGCGCTGGGCGGCTGCGCGGCCCAGGACGGGCAGCGCAGCACCGGCCAGTACACCGACGACGTCGCCACCACCGCGCGCGTGCGCGAGGCGCTGGTGAAAACGCCCAACCTGAGGTCGAACACCATCCAGGTGGAGACCTACCGCGGCGTGGTCCAGCTCAGCGGCTTCGCCGACGACGAAGACAGCGCGGCCTCCGCCGTGGGCGCGGCGCGCGGCGTGGCGGGCGTGAAGGAGATCCGCAACAACATCCAGATACGCAATCCCCAATAGCGCGGCACGGCGCTTGCTGCTTGCGCGATGGACCCAGCCTATCCGGAGACCCGCCATGCCCCGAACGCCCGCCCCCTCCCTGCCAGACCCCGAGATCGAAGAATCCAGCCGGCCCGACCTGGGGCCCAGCGATTCGTCGGACTCGGCCAGCGACCTGCCGCGCGAGCTGGTCCATACCGACAGCGACGCGCAAGGCACGGGCGATCGCGAAAGCGCCAATCCGCGCGACCGCGGCCATGAAGGCGCGGACATCGAGACCGACCACGTCACCGACGCGGAGCGCGCCGGCGTGTCGCGCCGCCCGCCCGATCCGGTGCGCAACGGCGGCTAGCGCGGCCGCCATGGATACGATCGAACGCGTCGCCGTCTTCATGCGCGAGCACGCGCTGACGCTGGTTACCGCCGAGTCGTGCACCGCCGGGCTGATCGCGGCCACGCTGGCCGACGTGCCCGGGGCCGGCTCGCTGCTCGATTGCGCGTTCGTGGTCTATACGCCCGAGGCCAAGATGCGCTGCCTGGGCGTATCGGCGCGCACGCTGGCGCGGCACAACCTGACCAGCGAGGCGGTGGCCAGGGAAATGGCGCTGGGCGCCGCGCAGCGCAGCCCGGCGCGGGTGGCCATCTCGAACACCGGCGTCACCGACGGCATAGATGGCGAGATCCCCGCCGGCACGCAGTGCTTCGCGTGGGTATTCAAGGCTGGCGCAGCCGACGCGGCGCCGGCCGTGCGCACCGAAACCCGGCGCTTCGACGGCAGCCGCAACGCCATCCGCGAGGCCAGCGCCCGCTACGCCCTGGTCCGGCTGGCCGAGCACTACGCCGAACTGGTTGGAGCCGCCCCGCCGCGCTGAAGCGCAGGTGCCTCCAGGCACAGCGATTGCTGGCCTATCGGCGGCACTCCTGTCCCATCGGCGCACTGCGCCCTCATATGGAGGTTCACATGAAAACCCGCCACCTGACAGCCACCCTTCTCGCCTCGCTGACGCTGGCCGCGGCCCACGCGGCGCAGGCGCAGACCGCGCCCACGGCCCCGCCGACGGCGCCGGAAGCCAGGCTGGACAGCGCCGACCGCGATTTCCTGGAAAACGCGGCCCAGGCCGGCAACCTGGAAATCGCCGGCAGCAAGCTTGCCCTCGAAAAAGCCCAGGACCCGGACGTCAAGGCGTTCGCCCAGAAGATGATCAACGAGCATGGCAAGGCCGGCCAGGAACTGGCCACGCTGGCCAAGAGCAAGGGCTACGACGCGCCGACCGATCCCTCGCTGGTGCAGCAGGCCAAACTCAAGGCGCTGGGCCTGCGCGACGACAGCTTCGACAAGGCTTACGTCGATGAAATCGGCGTCTCCGCGCACCAGGACGCGGTCAAGGAGTTCGAGGAGGCCTCCAACGAGGCGAAGGACCCGGACGTCAAGCAGTTCGCCACGCAGACCCTGCCGGTCCTCCAGCAGCACCTCGAAGCCGCGCAAGCCCTGCAGCAGCGCTTCAACGCTGCCAAGAAGTAAGCGCCGGTCCGGCCGGACCGCTTCCATGGGGAAGCGCCGGCGCGCGGACAGCGGGCGTGAATGACAACGGGCTAGCCGCGGGACACGTATATGGATCGTGAGGAACTACTGGCACAGATGATCGCCACCCCAGCGGCCGATCGGAGCTTTCATGAATGGCCCGAGGTGCTGGCCAATTACGCCCAGTGCCTGGCGCAGCTCGCCCCCAGACTGCGGCCCGAGGAGCTGGACAGCCTGGTGCAGGCCGGCGCGGACTTCTATCGCACGCTGGCCCGCGCCGAACAATACCGGCGCACCTCCGTATGGGATGAACCGCCCGGCTGACCGCGGCCTAGAACCTGCGGCGGTAGGCCTGCTGCACATATTGCCTCAGCTCCGCCTCGGTCGAGGACGCTTCAGCCGCCTGCTCCTCCGGGACCAGCAGGCGGCGGGCGGCTTTGAGCGTGCGCTGCGCCCTGCGTTCGCCCTCGCTCAGGTCGACGGCGTCGGCGGCGGGCGGGGCCGTCGCATTGTGCTCGAGTGGGTTCATGGCCATGCTCCGAACGGCGGGAATGCCGCTTTCGTGCGCAACAGCAAGCCGCATGCCCGCCCGCGCCCCGCCCCGGCGGCACGGCGCTTGCTGCGCCGACGGGCATGTACGCAGACTGGCTTTCCGGCATCCCGGCATTTTCCGATCATCCGCTGTTGCGCTGGGCCTTCGCTCTCACGCTGGGCGCGGCGCTGTTCTTCGCGATCGGCGCGGCGCTGCGCCTGCTGCGCGCCCGCCTGCAGCGGCCCGCCGCCAGGCCGCTGATGCGCGCCGTGGCCCAGGTTCTGCAGCGCACCAGCCATTTCGTGCTGCTGGTGATGGCGATACTGATCAGCGCCGAAATCGCCGCCGCGCCCATGCCCTGGAGCGGCCGCAACGCCCAGCACCTGTGGTTCGTGGTGCTGGCCCTGCAGCTCGCGCTGTGGCTGGACCGGGCGGTGGACGTGGGGCTGGAGCAGGCGCTGGCCTCGCGCGGACAGGTCAATACCGTCACGGCCACGCTGTTCCGCTTTCTGCTGCGCACGCTGGTGTGGATCGTCGCCCTGCTGGCCATGCTGGACAACCTCGGGGTCAACATCACCGCGCTGGTGGCCAGCCTGGGCATAGGCGGCGTGGCGGTCGCGCTGGCCGTGCAGACCATACTGAGCGACCTGTTCGCGTCGATCTCGATCGGGCTGGACAAGCCCTTCGAGGCGGGCGACTTCATCGTGTTCGGCCAGGTCGCCGGCAGCATCGAGCACGTCGGCCTGAAGACCACCCGCATCCGCAGCCTGGGCGGCGAGCAGATCGTCTGCTCCAACACCGAGCTGCTCAAGCAGACGATCCAGAATTACAAACGCATGCAGCAACGGCGCATCGTCTTTACCGTGCGCGTCACCTACCAGACGGACGTGGAGCGCGCGGCCGCGGTGCCCGGCCTGATACGCGCGCAGATCGAGCGCCAGCCGGACACCCGCTTCGACCGCGCGCACCTGGCGCGCTTCGGCGACAACGCGCTGGAGTACGAAGCCGTCTATTACGTGATGACGGCCGACTACAACCGCTACATGGATATCCAGCAGGAGATCAACCTGGGCATCATGCGCGAGCTGGAGGCCGCGGACATCGCGCTGGCGCTGCCCGAGCGCCTGGTACACATAACGAGGCGGGGCGGCCCCGCCGCCCCGCCGCAACCGCCTGCCTACCAATAGGGGTCCTGCTTGTAGTACTGGTGCAGGTCGCGCGCCCAGCTTTCGTCGGCCATCCTGGGCCAGTTGTCCTTGTCGAAACCCGGCGCGTTCTTCAGCACTTCCTTGTCGACATTGAGGATGAAGCACTTGCGGTCCGTATCCAGCGTCAAGGCGGACCATGGAATGGCGTACAGCTTGTCGCCCATGCCCAGCACCCCGCCGCGCGACAGCACCGCGTAGGCGACGCGGCCACGCGGCACGTCGATCATGATGTCCTTGATCGAGCCCAGCTCTTCGCCGGCGGCGTTGTACACGTCATTGCCTTCCAGCGTGTCGGCCGCCATGATTTCGGGACCCGGGCCGGTGGCCGATTGCTTGGGACCGCCGACGATATTGGTTTGTTGCTCCATTGCCTTTCTCCTATGCGGGGCCTATCCCCAGGTTGCACTACGCCATCTTTTCGCAGGCCTGCGCGCACTGGCGGCACGCCTGCTCGCATTCGTCCATGCCGTCCAGGCCGGCGCAGCTTTCGGCGCAGGCCTTGCACAGCTGCGCGCAGGCCGCGCAGACGCGGCCGTGCTGCTCGACGCCGATCAGCATGGTGTGGGCGGCCGCGCGGCAGATTTCCGCGCAGGCCATCATCAGCCGGAAGTGATCCGGCTCGACATGGGCGCCGCCGGCCTCCAGGCAGTGCTGCGAGGCCGTCTGCAGACAACTTCGATAGCACTCCAGGCAGCGGCTGATGCACTGCTCCATGTCTACATCGGTACTGGTCATTACGTCCTCCTTGCGATGCGATCGGGTTGCGGACTGCCCCATCCAGCAAACCGCGTGCCCGCGTGCGCGACCGTCGTCGCGAGGCTGCGCAACGCCGCCTGGACGCTAGCCTCCCAGCCGGGGAAAGGCATGCACCAGCGCCAGGGCCAGCAAACCCTGGGCCACGGAGTACAGCCACATGATGGCCGTGTTGTCCAGGCAGGCGGGCCGTTCGGCGCTCAGCCGGCCGGCCCGCGCGCGCGCCAGCGTAAACGCGCCCATCGCCAGCGAAACGATCGCGAACGCCGCCTGCAGGCCGGCCACCGCGTAGACCGACGCGGCGTAGGCCGAGGCCTGCGGCCGCAGGCCGGCGCCCCAATGCGCGTACAGGTCCAGCCCGGCCGAGGCCGCCAGCAGGAGGCCGGCCAGCGGCAGGCTCCAGCCCAGTTGCGCCAGCCTTCCCTTGCGCAGTCCGCGCCGGGCCAGCGCCACGAATGCGCCGGAGCCCGCCAGCAGTATGGCCGCCAGCCATGCCGAAGCGGCCTCGGGCGGCCTGCCTGCCGGCCCCCACGCTTCGCGGTCGGCCGCCCACAGGAACAGGTAGGCGAAGACCAGTGAAGCGAAGATGCTGGCGCTGACCATGACCAGCATGACCATGGCCCACCAGGAATGCGAGGCGCTGCCGGGGCAGCTCAGCGGCAGCCGCAGGCCGGCGCCCACGTCCACCTCCAGCGGCGCGCCGGTGTCGGCGTCCCACAGCCAGCGCCATAGCGCGGCCACGGCCAGCACGCCGAAGGCCGTGGCCAGCAGCGGCAGCTTGAATGTCAGCAACAGGAAGAAACCGGCCGTGCCCAGCGCGGCCAGCAGCGGCGACCAGGCCGGCCCGGGCAGCGCCAGCACATAGTCGGGCCGCGCGTCCAGCGCGGTGGTCACCAGGGTCGAGCGCAGGCCGGCCGGCGCGTTGGGCAGGAAGTGGTGGCCGGCTTCGACCTCTTCCGCCAGGCCGGGCTGGTCCCACAAGGGTTCGCGGCTGCTGACCAGCGGCACGCTGCGCATGCCGTAGGCCGCGCTGGGCAGCCATTCCAGCGTGCCCGCGCCCCATACGTTGCCGGCGGCCGCCCCCAGCGAGGGCCGGCAGTTGCGCGCCACGTCGACCAGGAACACCAGCACGCCGGCGGCGATCAGGTAGGCGCCCACGGTCGAGGCCAGGTTCAGCAACTCCCATCCCTGACTCTGGGCATAGGTGTAGACGCGCCGCGGCATGCCCGCCAGGCCGGTGAAGTGCATGGGGAAAAACGCCAGGTTGAAGCCGACGAACATGAGCCAGAAGGCCCAGCGCCCCAGGCGTTCCGACAACGGCCGGACGCTGACGAAAGGCATCCAGTAATAGAACGCCGCGAACAGCGGGAACACCATGCCGCCGAACAGCACGTAGTGCAGATGGGCGACGACGAAATAGGTGTCGTGCACTTGCAGGTCGAACGGGATCACGGCCACCATCACTCCGGTCAGCCCGCCCAGCACGAAGGTGAAGAAAAAGCCCAGGATGAACAGCATGGGCGTCCTGAGCGGGCGCAGGCGCACCGCGGCGGCTATGGTGGCGATCCAGGCGAACACCTGTATGGCGGTCGGCACCGACACCGCCATGCTGGCCGCCGACGCGACGTCGAGCAGCAGCTCGGGAATGCCGGTGGCGTACATATGGTGCACCCACAGCCCGAAGCTGAGGAATCCCGTGCCCAGCACGGCCGCCACCACCAGCGGATAGCCCACCAGCCGCGCGCCGGTCATGGCGGGCACGATCATCGACACCATGCCGGAGGCCGGCAGGAAAATGATGTAGACCTCGGGATGGCCGAAGAACCAGAACAGGTGCTGCCACAGCAACGGCTCGCCGCCGCGCTGCGCGATGAAGAACGGCAGGTCGAACGCGCGCTCCAGCTCCAGCAGCGCGGTGGCCACGATCACCGCCGGGAACGCGACGATCACCATGCCGCAGAACACCAGCATCACCCAGGCGTACACCGGCATCTTGTCCAGCGTCATGCCGGGCGCGCGGGTGCGCAGAATGCCCACCGCCAGCTCGATGGCGCCGGCGATCGCCGAGATCTCGATGAAGCCTATGCCCAGCAGCCACAGGTCGGCGTTGAGCGCCGGCGAATACGCCGTGCTGGTCAAGGGCGGATACATGAACCAGCCGCCGTCCGGGGCCAGCCCCACGAATATGCTGCAAAAGAACACCAGGCCGCCGATGGCGTAGGCCCAGTACGCGTAGGCCGACAGGCGCGGGAACGGCAGGTCACGCGCGCCCAGCATGTTGGGCAGCAGCAGCACCGCCACGGCCTCGACCGCCGGCACCGCGAACAGGAACATCATCACGGTGCCGTGCATGGTGAACAGCTGGTTGTAGAGCGCGTGTCCGATCAGCGCGTTGTCCGGCACGGCGAGCTGGGTGCGCATCAGCAAGGCCAGCACGCCGGCCAGCAGGAAGAACAGCAGCGCCGTGGCGATATACAGCAGTCCGATGGAAGTGTTGTTCACCACCGTCAGCGCGCGCCAGCCGGTCGGACGCCGCCAGGCGCGCTCCAGCCCCTGCAGTTCGCCGTCCGGGCGCGGCAGCGGATTGGGCGGCGGCCTCATTTCAGGCCGTCCAGGTAGCCGGCCACGGCGCGCAGTTCCGGCCCGCTCAAATGGTCGAAGGCCGGCATGCGGTTGCCGGGCTTGATGTGCTGGCCGCCGGCGATCCAGCCCGCCAGCGCGCCCACGTTGTTGGACAGCGCGCCGGCCGCCAGCATGGGCCGGCTGCCCACGTGGGTCAGGTCCGGCCCCAGCGTCCCGGCCGCCGCCGTGCCGCGCACCGCGTGGCACTGGGCGCAATCGCGCTGGAACACGCGCTCGCCCAGGCGCAGCGCCGGCGCGGCCGCGGCCGCCGGGCGGCGCTGCGCCTGCATCCATTGCTCGAAACGCGCCGGCTCCAGCGCCTGCACCTCGAACCGCATATTGGCGTGCTGGGCGCCGCAGTACTCCGCGCAGAAACCGCGGAACACGCCGGGCCCGGGCGCCAGCACGCGCAGCCGGTTGACGCGCCCGGGCACCAGATCCAGCTTGCCGGCGAGGCTGGGCGCCCAGAAGCTGTGGATCACGTTGTCGGAACGCAGCAGGAACTCCACCGGCACGCCGGCCGGAATCCGGATCTCGTTGGCGGTTTCGAACAGCAGGCCGCCGCCCGCGTCCCGGTAGCGCACGCGCCACCACCACAGTTCGCCCGCCACTTCGATGCGCAGGGCCGGCTCGGGTCCGCGCGCCATGGCGGCGGCCGCCTGCAAGGCGTAGACCAGCAGGGCCGTCAGCGCCGCCGTCGGAAACGCGACGCCGGCGGCCACGATCAGCGCCGGGCGGCCCAACAGACGGCGCGCCCGCGCCGGACCGTACATCGCCAGCCCCAGCAGCAGCGCCGCCGCCACGAAGATCGCCGCGGCGCCCAGGTACAGCACCCAGCCGATTTCGGCGATGCGGGCCGCGTCCTCGCCCTGCGGCTGCAGCACGGAATGGGTCTGCGCCCGGGACGCGGCCGGCAGCGCGACGGCAAGCAGGAAGGCAATGATGGGCGCCATATGAGAAAGCGGAAGTCCGGCCAAGACGCGAGCAGCCGCAGGCGGACGCCGCGCCGGCCGTGCCCAGCACGCGGCGTGCCCGCCGCACGGGGCATAAGACTTGCTGGACGCGCCAGCCAGGAGGCCCGCCGTGCAAGCTCATGCCCGCCCCATCGCCGCGCTCTTGGGCGCCGCCGCCCTCGCGCTGCTGGCCGGGTGCGAGGACGGACGTCCGCCGCTGGCGCCGGCCGGCCCCGCCGCGGCGCAGGCCGACCCGGCGCGCGGCCGCGGCCTGGTGGCCGCGCGCGGCTGCGTCGCCTGCCACACCGTCCCCGGCGTGCGCGGGCCGCGCTCGAACGTCGGGCCGCCGCTGGAGGACCTGGCGCGGCGCGCCTATCTGGGCGGCGCGCTGCCCAACACGCCGGCCAATCTGGCGCGCTGGCTGCTGGACCCGCCCGCCTTCAACCCGGGCACCGCCATGCCCGACATGGACCTGACGCCGGCCGAGGCCGCGGACATCGCCGCGTTTCTGCTGGCCCCCGCCTCATCCGGGGGACGCGCGCCATGAAAAACTGGAAATTCGCCGCCCTGACCGTGCTGGCCGGCGCCGCCGGCGGGGCCTGCCTGGGCGCCGCCGCCGTCTATTGGGGCTGGTACGACGTCAGCGCCACCGCCTCGCACACCATCGCCGTGCACCGCCTGCTCGACATTACGCAGATGCAGGCGGTGCGACGGCGCGCGGCGGACATCGAAGTCCCCGATCTGGACGATCCGGTCCGCGCGCGCAACGGCCTGGCGCTCTACCAGGCCCATTGCGTGCAGTGCCACGGCGCGCCGGGCGTCGCGCCCGAGCCCTATGCGCTGGGGCTGAACCCGGCTCCCGCCGCGCTGGTCGGCAGCGCGCGCGAGCGCCCGGCCGCCGACATTTACTGGATCGTGCGCGAAGGCATCCGGATGACCGGCATGCCGGCCTGGCGCTACCGCCTGACGGATGCCGAAATCTGGGACGTGGTGGCGTTCATGCGCGTGCTGCCGGCGCTGTCGCCGCGCGACTACCGGGCGCAGGCCGACGCCGCCGGTCCGACGGCGCGCCCGCAAGCGGTCGCACCGCGCGTGGGCGACGCCGCGGCCGGGCGCGACGCATTGCAGCAATACCTATGCGCCACCTGCCACGCCATACCCGGCGTGGCGGGCGCCAACCATCACGTGGGACCGCCGCTGGCCGGCATCGCCGGCCGCCCCTACATCGCCGGGACCCTGCCCAACACGCAGGCCAATATGCAGCGCTGGCTGCTTGCGCCGGACAGCATCAAGCCCGGGTCGGCCATGCCGGACCTGGGCCTGAGCGAGCAGGACGCGCGCGATATCGCGGCGTTTCTCGATACGCTGCGCTAGCTTCTGCTGCGCGCGCCGCCGCCGCGGTTGCGCTGGCTCTGCTGGTCCTGGCCGGTGCCGACCTGGCTGACGTGACCTTCCTTCTTGGTCCGGTTCTGCACGTCGCGGTGGCTGGCCTGGGTTTCGCGCGCGGTGTCGTCGGCCGACGGATTGGGCTTGCTGTCTTTGGGTTTCATGGCGGACTTCCTCGGATATGCCGGATGGTGTCCAGGCAGCAAGCCCCATGCCCGCAAGCCCCTCCCGGCACGGCGCTTGCTTGGGCTGCGCCATGGACAAGTTCATCGAAATCTTCGCGCTGCAGGCCGGCTTCGTCGAAATGCTGATACGCGGCACCACGATGTACTGGGTGCTTTACGCCTTGTTGCGCATTTCCGGCAGGCGCGACCTGGGTTCTCTGGGCATGGCCGATATGCTGGTGCTGGTGCTGGTGGCCGACGCCGCCGGCAACGCCATGTCGGGGGACTCCTACTCGATGGGCGACGGCATCATCGTGGTCGCCACCATCGTGGGCTGGAGCTATCTGCTGGACCGTCTCAGCTATTACATCCCGCCGTTGCGTCGCCTGCTCGAACCGCAGCGGGTCTGCCTGGTGAAATCCGGCCGCGTGCTGGCCAAGGGCCTGAAGCAGGAACACATCACGCGCAGCGAACTGATGGAGCAGTTGCGCCTCAAGGGCGTGGCCAGCCTGTCGGAGGTCCACCGGGCGTATCTGGAGACCACCGGCGAATTCAGCGTGATCCGAGCGTCCGACGCCAACAAGGGAGACGCCTCCACGCTGGAGGAGGACGACTGAGCGGCGCAGATATTCCACCCTGTCGGTACTTTTTTCCGAATGCCGCGGATTTCCGCCGGACCGGACGCTAGCCGCCGGCCAGCTTCCTGGCGCGGACCAGCGCGTCCACGATGGTCCGGTACACGGCCTGGCGGCCCTGCTCGTCCGGATTGCGCAGCGCGTACGAGGGATGGTAGGACGCCAGCACCGGTATGCCGTCGCGCGCCAGCGTGCGGCCCAGCGCCGCCGCCAGGGTCTGGCCGCGGTCGCGCACCACGGCGCCCAGCGCGGTCGCCCCCAGGGCCACGATGACGCGCGGCCGGACGGTTTCGAGTTCCTTGTCCAGCCAGTAGGCGCAGGCCTGGATCTCGGCCTGCGCCGGCGTTTTGTGCATGCGGCGCTTGCCGCGCAGCTGCCATTTGAAATGCTTGACGGCGTTGGTCAGGTAGACCGCTTCGCGCGCCACGCCCGCCTGTTCCAGGGCCCGGTCCAGCAACGCGCCGGCCGGTCCGACGAACGGCAGGCCGGCCAGGTCTTCCTTGTCGCCCGGCTGTTCGCCCACCAGCATGATGGCGGCGCGGCGCGCGCCGGCCCCGGGCACGGGCTGGGTGGCGTTGCGCCACAGCCCGCAGCGCCGGCAGGCCTTCAGCGTTCTGGGGCGCTGCTGCGGGTCGACGTCGTCGGGCCCCGGTTCGGGCGGCGGTCTGGAAGCGGCCATGCGCCTGCCCCTAGCGGCGCGCCAGGGAACCGGGCGCGTACAGCTGCCGCCACGCCGCCGTGTCCGGCGGCCGGCGGCGCGCGCGCGCCGTCAGCTCCCGTTCCGCGCTGAAGTACGCCACCGTGCGCGCGATGCCCTCGGCCGGGTCGACGCGCGGCCACCAGCCCAGGCAGCGCCGCGCCAGCGAAATGTCCGGGCAGCGCTGGGTCGGATCGTCCACCGGCAGGTTGCGGTGCACCAGCGGCACCTGCGCGCCGGTCAGCACGCGCACCATGTCCGCCATCTGCAGCATGGTCAGTTCGGCCGGATTGCCCAGGTTGACCGGCCGCGCCATCTCGGCCGGGCTTTCCATCAGCCGCACCAGGCCGTCGATCAGGTCGTCCACATAGCAGAAGGAGCGCGTCTGCGTGCCGTCGCCATAGATGGTCAGCGGCTGGCCGGCCAGCGCCTGCATGATGAAGTTGGACACCACGCGGCCATCGTCGGGCGCCATGCGCGGACCGTAGGTGTTGAAGATGCGCGCGATCTTCACGACCACGCCTTCGTGGCGCGCGTACTCCATGAAAATGGTCTCGGCGCAGCGCTTGCCCTCGTCGTAGCAGGAACGCGGCCCGATCGGGTTGACGTGGCCCCAGTAGCCCTCGCGCTGCGGATGCTCCAGCGGGTCGCCATAGACCTCGCTGGTCGAGGCCTGCAGCACGCGGGCGCCGCAGCGCCGCGCCAGCTCCAGCAGCTGCATGGAACCCAGCACGCAGGTACGCAGCGTTTTCAGCGGATCGGCCTGGTAGTGGACCGGCGAGGCCGGGCATGCGAGGTTGTAGATCCGGTCGACTTCGATGCCGGCCAGCGGTTCGACCACGTCATGCCGCAGGCACGAAAAGCGCGGCTGGTCGGCGAAGCCGGCCAGGTTGCGCGCCCGCCCCGTCTGGAAATTGTCCACGCACACCACTTCCCAGCCGTCGGCAAGCAGGCGGGCGCAAAGGTTCGAGCCCAGAAAGCCGGCTCCGCCGGCGACCAGCGCGCGGCCGGTCCGTACAGTATCGTCCATCATGCAGCCTCCAGGATCGTATCGAAGACGTCCACCCAGTCGGACACGAATCGTTCCATGCCGAATCGCGCCAGCGCGGTCTCGCGGCCCCGGGCGCCCCACTGCCGCGCCAGCTCGGGCTGCTCCAGCAGCGCGCGCGCCGCCTGCGCCAGCCGCTCGGGACGGGTGTCCACGTAGCCGTTCTCCCCGCTTCTGATGACGGTGGGCAGTTCCGTCGCGGCGAAGCCCACCACCGGCACGCCGCAAAGCATGGCTTCCACCAGCGACAGCCCCAGGCTGGCGTAGCGGATCGGGCTGAAGAAATACCGGTAGCGCGCCATGAAGGCGCCGACTTCCATATTGGGCACCTCGCCCAGGCCGCCCAGTTCCTCCGCCCCCATGCCGATCAGGTCCAGCGGCGTGCGCGCGCGCATGTCCTCGAACAGGTCCAGCCCGATGCGCCTGCCGCGCCGCGCCAGATGGTTGATGGCGACGACGCCGCGCGCCAGCGAACCGTCGTAGTGCGCCGCGGGCGGCGGCACGCCGTGCTCGACCACGCGCACCGGCATGTCGCCGCAGTCCCACATCGCCGCGTTGTACGGGGTGACGTGCACGGTCAGGCCGCGCTCGTGGCGAAACGGATGCACGCTGTCGGTGGGATGCGGGGCCGGCGGATTGTGCTCCAGATACGCGCAGGGCAAGGCGCGCTGCTCGTCGTCCAGCAGCAGCCGGGCGTCGTCCAGGTTCTGGCGCGACTGGTACAGCACGCAGTCGAAGCGCAGCGAGCGCAGGTCCTGCGCGGGCACCTGGACCACGTTGCCGGTCCACGGGATGCGCCGGCCCAGTTCGCCATAGCCCGGCGGGCCGCCGGGCAGCCCCGGCACGATGAAATCGTGCGGCACGTGGCCCAGCGCATACAGGTAATTGCCATGCACGTGCCAGGTCAGGATGCGCAGGCGGCGCGCGGCGCGCGGCGTTGTTGTCGGCATCATGGTTCAACCCTCCCCAGTTGCGCCCGCGCGCAGGCCAGCACCTGCGGCACGCTCACGGCCAGGGCGCAGGGATGGCCGATCGGACAGGTTTCGTAGGCGCACGGCCGGCAAGGCGCGTCGGCCGCCAGCACCGCGTGGCGGCGCCGGTCCAGCGGCGCCCAGCGCGCCGCATCGCTGCCGCAGGCGATCACCACGCTGCGCGCGCCGACCGCGGCGGCCACGTGCGAGATGCCGGTGTCGTTGCACACCAGCAGGCGGCAGCCGGCCACCAGCGCGGCCAGGCCGCCCAGCGCGGTCGCGCCGCAAAGATCGGCCAGCGGCACGCCCGCCCGCCGCCGCAGTTCGGCGGTCATGCCGCGTTCGGCCTCGGTTCCGGTCAGCGCGACCTGCCAGCCCTGCCCGGCCAGCGCCTGCGCGACCTGCGCATAGCGCTCCAGCGGCCAGCGCCGCGACGGCAGGCGCGCGCCCACGTGCATCAGCACCAGCCTAGCCGGGTCCAGCGCGTGCTCGCGCAGCAGGCGCCGCGCCTCGTTCCGGTCGGCTTCGCCGATGGGAAACTCCAGGCCGTCGTCCTCGGCCGCCAGGCCCAGATGGCGCAGCAGCGCCAGATAGCGCCGCGGCTCGGGCAGGCCGTCGGGCCAGGCCAGGCGCTGGCCGGGGATCTCAGCCGCGGCCTCGGCCACGAAGCCGCCCCAGCGGCGCGCGCCCAGGCGTTCGACCAGCGGATTGGAGCGCGCGCCGCTGCCATGCATCTGCAGGGCCACGTCGTAGCCGCTGCGGCTCATGCGGCGAAAGAACGCCGGCAGCGCCTGCGGCCGCGCCG
Organism: Achromobacter sp. MUI-25009338; assembly: GCF_057359325.1. NCBI lineage: Bacteria > Pseudomonadati > Pseudomonadota > Betaproteobacteria > Burkholderiales > Alcaligenaceae > Achromobacter > Achromobacter sp. MUI-25009338. The sequence continues at coordinate 1,750,873 of NZ_CM170627.1, read as the reverse complement.
GCTGCTCGGGAAACGCCGGGATGCCGGGGAACTCGATCAGTTCGTCCACATAGGCGTGGAAGCGCGCGCAGAATTCGCGCGCGCCGGGCAGCCCCACCAGCGCGACGTGCGCCTGCGGAAATGCGCGCCGCAGCGCGCGCAGGGCGGGCACCGCGCACAGCATGTCGCCCAGCTGCAGCGCGCGGAACACCGCGATGCTGGCCGGCGGAGAGGCGGGATCGAGCAGCGGCGTCATGCGCGCCTCCCGGCGCTGCGCACGCCCGCGTAGCGGACCCAGCCCACGCAGCGCCACCAGATCGACAAGAGCGGAATGCAGGCTGACGTTACGGCCAGGTCGATCACCTCGCGCACGCCGCGGCGCGTGCCGCGCAGGCGGCGGACAAAGAAATTCACGCTCAGCCCGGCCCACAGCACCGCCGCCGCCAGCGCGGCCTGCACATGGCCCAGCGCGGCCAGCGCCACGGCCGAAACAAAGGCCGCCGCCACCACCAGGTAATAGCGCCAGGCCGTGGAACGGATGCGGCGCCGGTACAGCGACGGATACTTGCGGCGCAGCAGCATGTCGTACATGGCCTTCTTCTGCATGCCCAGCCCGGCCGCGAAACGCTGGCCGCGCAGCGGATGCAGCACCCGCGCGCGCGGCTCGCGCCGCACCTTCAGGCCGTGGTCCAGCAAGGCGAAATGCAGGTCGGAGTCTTCGCGCCAGGCCATGGCGTAGCGCGGATCGAAGCCGCCCACGGCCAGCAGCGCCGAACGCCGCACGAAGCAATTGGCGGTGATGAATTCGGAACGGGTCAGGCCGGCCGCGTCGCGTTCGTAGTCGCTGGGCGGGTCGGGGATGGGCATCTCGGTGGCGCCGGCCACGGCCGCCAGCTGCGGCGCCAGCGCGCGCACGCCGTTGCCCAGCCATTCCGGCTCGGGGATGGTGTCGTCGTCGGTAAACGCGATGATCTCCGCCTTGGCGCTGCGCCAGCCCAGGTTGCGCGCGCCGGCCGGGCCGCGCGTGCCGGTCACGGGCAGGTAGCGCAGCGCCGGCCGGTTGCCCCAGGCCTGGCGCAGTTCGCCGACCTGGCGCTCGGTGGCGCTGCTGGCCGCGTCGTCGCACACCAGCACTTCGTAGTCGTCGAGGGCGTAGCATTGGCGCGCCAGGGCCTCCAGGCAGCGCGCCAGCAGGTCCGGCCGCTTGTACGTGGGCACGACGACCGATACCTGGGGCTGGGCGGGGACGCGGCTCATCGGGGTTTCTCGATCAGGTAGGGGCCGATGACCAGCGCGTCCAGCGGCGAGGTCCAGAAGCATTCGACGGCGTCGCGCGGCGTGCAGACCACAGGCTCGCCGCGGGTGTTGAACGAGGTGTTGACCAGCACCGGCACGCCGGTCAGCCGCTCGAACGCGGCCAGCAGGTCGTAGTAGCGCGGGTTCTGGTCGCGCCGCACCGTCTGCACCCGCGCCGTGCCGTCTATGTGCCGCACCGCCGGAATCTGCTGCGCCCGGTGCGCCAGCACGTCATAGACGAACAGCATGAACGGCGCGCAGATCGAGCCGCCGCGGCCGTCGAACCACTCGGCCGCGCGCTCTTCCATCACCACCGGGGCGACCGGGCGGAAGTCCTCGCGGTCCTTCAGCCCGTTGAGCCGCGCCTGCATGGCGCCGTCCAGCGGCGAGGCCAGGATGGAGCGCGCGCCCAGCGCGCGCGGCCCGAATTCCATGCGCCCCTGGAACCACCCCAGGATCTTCTCCTGCGCGAGCAGGGCCGCGGCCTCGCCGGCCACGTCGTCCAGCCGCCGGAAATCCAGGCGCGACGCATACAGGAAGCGCTCGATCTCCTCGTCCGGATAGGACGGCCCCAGGTACGCGTGCTCCATCGTCCATTCACGCTTGCCGCCGCGCCGGTGGTAGTCCACGTACAGGGCCGCGCCCAGCGCGGTGCCGGCGTCTCCCGCGGCCGGCTGCACCCAGACGCTGTCGAACGGGCCGTCGCGCGCGATGCGCGCGTTCATGACGCAGTTCAGCGCCACCCCGCCCGCCATGCTCAGGTTGGCCGCGCCGGTCTTTTCGTGCAGCCACTGGACCATGTGCAGCGCGGTTTCCTCCAGCACGTACTGCAGCGAACTGGCGATGTTCTTGTGGCGCTCTTCGAAGGGCGCGCCGCGCCGCCGCGGCGGGCCGAAGCGCTCGGCCAGGCGCGCCGGATGCAGCGAGTAGCCGCCCTCTTCCTCCAGCTGCAGGATCTCGCGGAACTCCTTGCGCAGCGTCGGCTTGCCGAAAGAGGCCAGCGCCATCACCTTGTACTCGTCGCTGGAGTGCAGAAAGCCGAGATAGCTGGTGACCTCTTCGTACAGCAGGCCGAGCGAATGCGGCAGGTCGATCTGCTTGAGCCGCGCGTACTCGCCGTTGCTGAAATTGCCGTAGCTGGTGGTCGTGCGCTCGCCGCGGCCATCCATGGTCAGCACCGCGGACTCGGCGCAGGGCGCGGCCAGGAAGGCGCTGGCCTCATGCGACAGGTGATGGTCCAGGTAGACCCAGCGGTCCATGATGTGCTGCAGCGTCAGGCCGTCGAAGCGAGGCGATTTCAGGTGATGGGGCGCGCCGTCGAGCAGCTGGCGCGGCGCGTTCACCAGGTACGACAGGAACAGCGGGTCCCAGGGCGATTTGCCTTCCTCGCCCGCGCCGGCGCGCGACGGCTCCAGCGGCAGGCGGATGTCCGCGCCGGGCGGCCGGCCTTCGGCCAGCAGCGCCGGATCGTAGGAATACACGATGTGATCCACGTCGCGCAGGTTGATGTGGGCCGCCGACAGGCAGTAGTCGATGGCGTAGTACGGCAGCTGCCAGGTGGTGAAGGGAACCGGGCGCTTGCCGTGCTTGACCCGGGTGAAGCGCTCTTCCTCGGCCGCCGCCAGCACGACGCCGTCGGCGACCAGCGCCGCGGCGCAATCGTGGTAGGCCGCGTTGATGCCTAAAGTGAACATGGGAATTCCTCCTGGGCGGCGCGCGCCCTGCCGGTCGCGGCCATCAGTTCGCGCGCCGCCTCGGCGACGCTGGACGGCTCGACGCCCGCCAGGCAGGCCTGGTGGCCTTCGGGGCAGACGCTGCGATAGCAGTACTTGCAAGGCACGTCACGGTTGAGCACCCGGGCGGGGGTCTGCCAGGGCGTGTGCTGCGGATTGGTCAGGGCGTACAGGTCCACAACGGGCACGCCCAGCGCGGCCGCGACGTGCGCCGGACCGCTGTTGTTGCAGATCAGCACGGCGGCCGCCTCCAGCGCCGCGCCCAGTTCGCCCAGCGTGAGGCGGCCGGACAGGTCGATCAGGCCGGGCAGCAGGCGGCGCGCGTGCGCCAGCGCATCCTCCAGCGCCGGGTCCTCGTGCCCGCCCAGCAGCAGCACGCGGCGGCCTTCGGCGCGCAGGCCGACCAGCGCCTGCATCATCTGCTGCGCGGGGTAGCGCCGCGATGCGGCGCTGGCCCCGGCATGCGCGCAGATCCAGCCGCCGGTCTCGGTCACGCCTTCGTGGTCGAGCTTGTGCCGCAGCGATTCGCGATCCTCGGCGCGCACCTGGAACGACATGCGCTGGTCCGCGCAGCGCGCGCCTATGCTGGCGACCAGGTCGAGCTGGCGCCGAACTTCGTGGCGGATGCCGGCCTGCGGCTCGGTCTCGCGCACCCATTCCGTGATCAGGCGGTAGGGATTCTCGCGGCTGTGGGCCAGCACGCGCGGCACGCCGGCCAGATGGCACAGCAGCGCGGCCGGCAGCGCGCTCTGGCTGTAGGCGGTGAAGATCACCGCCGCGTCCGGACGCAGCGCGCGCAGCCGCGCGATCATGCGCTCGTCCTGCTCGCGTCCCTGCGTGTCGTTCTTGATCCAGGCCGCGTCGTAGGCCAGCACGGTGTCCACGTCGGGCAGGTGCGGCTGCAGCCGCGCCCCCGCCGTGGAAGTCAGCAGCGACAGGCGGCGCGCGCCGCTTTGCTTGAGCGCGCGCAGCGCGGGGCTGCACATCAGCACGTCGCCCATATTGTCCAGCCGCACGCACAGCACGTGCGGACATTCGCGCCAGTCCCAGGCCATCTCAGGCCTCCCCGGCCGCGGCGGCCAGCACGATGCGGGCGGCGGCATCCAGGTCGGGCGCGCGGCCGAACGGCACACGCTGCGGGCCGGCGCGCCATTCGGTCTCGTGCCCCACGTCCAGCAGGATGCTGCGGCAGCCGGCCAGATTGCCGGCTTCGACGTCGTCGAGTATGTCGCCGATCAGCCAGGACGCCCGCAGGTCCAGGCCGAGTTCGCGCGCGGCGCGCAACAGCAGCCCGGGCCGCGGCTTGCGGCAATCGCAGGCCCCGGCGTAGCCCTCGACCACGCCGTCGGGATGGTGCGGACACCAATAGAACCCGTCCAGGTGCGCGCCGGCCGCGCGGAACATGGCGGCCAGCCGGGTGTGCACCGGCTCCAGCGCCGAGGCCGGAAACAGGCCCTTGGCCACGCCCGGCTGGTTGCTCACCACGACCAGCACGGCGCCGGCCGCGCCCAGGCGCGCCAGGCCCGCGAACGCCTGCGGCGCGTACGCCATGCGGCCGGGATCGACGTTGTAGGGCTCGTCGGCCAGCACCGTGCCGTCCTTGTCCAGGAATACGGCGGGCCTCAGGGCCATGACGTTTCCTTCATGGGCAGCACCATCACTTCCGGCACCACGGTCTCGCCCGGCTGCGTGAGCACGAAGCGCACGGCGCGCGCCACGTTGGCCGGGTCCTGCAAGGTGCCGGTGTCGATGTCGGGAAAGCGGTCCAGCAGGAACGGCGTGCGCATGCCGCCGGCGATCACCGCGCTGACCTTCAGCCCGGCGCCGCGCAATTCGGCGTGCAACGCATGCGACAGGCCCATCAAGCCCCACTTGCTGGCGTGATAGGCGCTGGCGTTGGGCCAGGCGCGGCGCGCCGCCGTGGACGCGATATTCACGATATGGCCGCCCGGCGTCAGCCGGTCCTTGCCCAGCTTGGCCATCAGGAACGGGCCGGTCAGGTTGGTGCGCAGCACGCGCTCCCAGACGTCCGCGTCGAGCTGATCGATGGGCGCCGTCACGTCCACGCCGGCGCTGTTGACGATGGCGTCGAGCTTGCCGAACTGGCGCACCACGGCGTCCAGGCCGTCGCGCACGTCGGCCACCACGCCCACGTCCATGATGCAGGCCATCGCGTCGGCGCCGTCCTGCTTGAGCCGGGAAGCCAGCGCGTGCGCGCGCTGCTCGTCGATGTCGGCCACCGCCACGCGCGCGCCTTCGCGCGCCAGCATCTCGCACAGGGCCGCGCCCAGTCCGCTGCCGCCGCCGGTCACCAGCACCACGCGTCCGTCCAGGGTTTCGTATTCATGCATGTCGGCCTCCTTCAGGCGGCGATGCGCGCGGCGTGGCGCAGCGCCTGCGTCGCGCCCGGCTCCATCTGCCGGTAGATGGCGAGCAGATCCTCGCCCACGCGCTTCCAGGTGTACAGACGGCGCGCGCGCAGCCTGCCGGCCTCGCCCATGCGCGCCCTCAGCGTCGAATCCACGGCCAGCTCGGCCAGCCGGCGGGCCAGGCTGTCGGGGTCGCGCGGCGGCACCAGAAAGCCGGTCTTTCCATGCACCACCGTGCTGCGGATGCCGCCCGTGTCCGAACCCACCACCGGACGGCCGCAGGCCATCGCCTCGACCGGCGTGATGCCGAAGGGCTCATACCACGGCGTGGTCACGAACACGTCGCTGGCGCTGTAGTAAGTGGCCAGGGCTTCGCGATGGCGGCGGCCGGTGAATTCCACCCACGGCGCCACCTGTTCCTCTTCGGCGATGCGGCGCAACCGGCCGATCTCCGGCGTCGCGGTTTCGTCGGCGTCGTCGGTATTGCCGCCCACCACGCACAGCCGCGCGTCCACGCCGTGGCGACGGCGCAGCCGGCCGAGCGCGCGGATTACGTTGTCCACGCCCTTGCGCGGCACCATGCGGCCCAGCTGCAGCAGCGTAAACGCGCCGTCGTCCCAGCCCAGCGCCGCGCGCGCGCTGGCGCGGGTCTGCGGCATCATCTCGGCGGCGTCGTAGCCGCAGGGCACGATGGCGATGCGCCGCGGGTCGGCGCCATACAGTTCCATCAGGTCGCGGCGGTCCTGCGGGCATTCCGCGATGATGCGGTCGGCGCGGCGGATGATCTCTTCCTCGATGTCGAAGCGGCTGTCGGGAAACAGGTCCGCCTCCTGCTGGTGCTGGCGGCGCACCTTGCCCAGCGCATGAAAGGTCACCGCCAGCGGGATGCCGTAGCGCTGCGAAACCGGCAGCGCGGCCATCGCCGACATGAAGAAATTGGCGTGGATGGCGTCGTAGCTGCGGGCCTGGGCGCCGAAGTAGTGCATCAGATAGTCGGAGAACGCGTCCATGTGCGGCAGCAGTTGCTCCTTGGGCAGATAGGTGTCGGGCCCGGCCGGCACATGGATCACGCGCACATTGCGCAGCCAGGCATGTTCGGGCTCCAGCGCCGGATTGTCCTTGCGGGTGAACACGTCGACCTGCACGCCGGCGCGCGCCAGTTCGCGCGCCACGTGCGCCACATAGACGTTCTGGCCGCCGCTGTCCACGCTGCCGGCGACCGCCAGCGGCGATGCGTGTTCGCTGATGAGGGCGATTTTCTTCATGATGCGGCTCCTGGGCTGGCGATCCGGATGCGGTTGTCGACGTCGCGCACGCCGGGGCAGGCGTCCACGCTGTCTTCGATGCGATGCTTGGTGCGGCGGTCGGGCGCGGTGCCTTCCAGCGTCACGCAGCCTTCGGACACGCTGACCGAAACGTCGCTGACGTCCAGGCCGCTGTGGGCCAGGTACTCGCACACGATTTCGCGCACGCGTTCGTCGGTGCGCACATAGCCCTTGGGGTCGATACGCCGCGAACCGCGGTCGCGCCAGGCCTGCAGGCCGCGGTCATAGCCGCCGCGCTCGGCGGTCTCGAACGACAGATCGGGCTCGTCTTCCCATACGGGACGGTCCCCGTAATAACCGCCTTCCTCGTCGCCGTAGGAAGTCGGCCCGCTATAGGACGGCTCGCGCGAACCGTAGACCTGCTGGCGCTGGAACGAGGGATCTTCGCGGCTGAAGCCGCCGTAGCTGCTCTGCCCCGGATCGGCGCTGCGGCTGCGCAGGCCGCCGCGGGTCATGCGGGCGCCGGGGCTGCGCGTGCCTTCGCCCTGGTAGCCGTAGGACGGCGCCGGATCGCGCCACGGCTCGCGGCGTCCGGCGGGACCGGACCGGTCGCGGTCGCGGTCAGGGTCCGGCTCGCTTGGCCGCCATCCGCGCTGCGAAGCCGGCCGATAGGGGCCGCCGCGGGACGCTTCCCGGCCGGGGTCCCTGTCGTAGTCGTCGGCGTCGTGCCACGGCGCTTGCCTTGGATCTTGCTTCATCGTCTTCTCCCTGTTGCGAAATCGCGAGCCGCCGGGCGGCTGGCAGGCTTACGCATCGGAGAGAAGCAAGTGATGTGCCGAAACGGTTCTGTGCGGGCGCGATGGACGGCCGCGCGATGTACCCGGCACTTCTTACCCGCGCGTGTAAGAAGTGCCCGACCGCCTCGCGGGCAGCAGCGATCCGACCGTTGCCAGCAATTCGTTGGGGTCCACCGGCTTGGACAGATGCACCTGGAATCCCGCCAGCAGGCTGCGCAGCCGCGCTTCCTGGCTGACGTGGCCGGACAGCGCGATGGCCGGCAGCCGGTGGGCCAGCGCCGCGCCGCGCTCGGCCTCCATCGCGCGGATGCGGCCCACGACTTCGTAGCCGTCGATGTCACCCAGCGTCAGGTCGCAGATCAGCACCTGCGGCCACTGCTCCACCGGCAAGGCCTCGAAGGCCGCCAGCGCCTGCTCGCCATCCTTGTGCTCGGCCACCCGCGCGCCGTTGTCGCGCAGTATTTCGGCCAGCATCTCGCGCGCTTCGGGCTGGTCGTCCACCACCATTACGTAGGCGTCCTGCAAGGTCGACAGATGCATGTCGGGACGGATCTCCGCGGGCTCCACGGCGCGCACCGGAAAGTCCACGGAATACGTCAACCCGCCGGTGGCGGCGGACACGCTATGGAAGACCCCGCCCTGGCGCTGCACGCGCGCGGCCAGTTGCGCCGGGTCCAGCGCGGCCGCGGCGCGGATGGAATCGGGAACGTTCAGCGCAACGTCAGCTTCGGCGGGCGGTTCTTCGTCCGCGCGCGCGGTGCGGCCGTCGGTCACGGCCAGCCGCGTCATCGGTCCTTCGCGGTGCAGGCGGATTTCTATCCGTCCGCCTGGCGGCGTGACGGCGATCGCGTGCAGGCACAGGTCCCACACCACTTGCTGCAAGGAGCTGGGATCGCCCGTGATGCGCGCGGCCTCGCTGCCGATCAGCGTGTACAGGTTGACGCCCTTCTGCTGCGCGGCGTCGCGCAGCGCGTCCAGCACCCCGGCCACCACGGCCATCAGGTTGACCGGCTGGCGCGTTTCGCGGTCGCGCGCTTCATCCAGCGCGGACTGCTGGCGCTGCAGCGCCCACATCTGCGCATACATGCCCTGCCGCGCCAGCAGATCGTCGTGGCGGCCCTGCTCGACGATGCGGCCGCGGTCCAGCACCACGATGTTGTGCGCATGCACGATGGTGGACAGACGGTGCGCGATGATGAGCGTGGTGCGCCCCCGCGACAGCCGTTCCAGTTCGGCCTGGATGGCGCGTTCGGTGCGCGTGTCCAGCGCCGACGTGGCCTCGTCGAACACCAGGATGGAAGGGTTCTTCAGGATCGCCCGCGCGATGGCGATGCGCTGGCGCTCGCCGCCCGACAGCTTCACGCCGCGCTCGCCCACCGGCGTCTCGTAGCCGTCGGGTAGGCTTTCGATGAAATCGTGCACCCGCGCCCCGCGCGCGGCCTGCACGATCTGGTCGCGCGTGGCCTCGGGCCGGCTGTAGGCGATGTTGTAGGCGATGGTCTCGTTGAACAGCAGCGTGTCCTGCGGCACGATGCCCAGCGCCCGCCGCAGGCTGCGCACGTTCACGGTGCGCAGGTCCTGGCCGTTGATCAGGATGCGGCCGCTGTCGGCGTCGTAGAAGCGCAGCAGCAGGCGCGCCAGCGTCGACTTGCCCGAACCGCTGCCGCCCACCACCGCCAGCGTGGTGCCCGCCGGCACCGCCAGGTCGATGTCCCACAGGATCTGGCGTCCGGGCTGGTAGCCGAAGCCCACGTTCTCGAAGCGGATCTCGCCCGCACCCGGCTCCAGCGCCGGCAGGCGCGCATCGTCGCCGGTCTCGGGCGGATAGCGCAGCAGGTCGCACACGCGCTCGGCGTTGACGAAGGCCTCCTTGGCCTGGCGGAAAATCAGCCCCAGCGTGTTCAGCGGCAGGCAGATCTGGATGATGTAGGCGTTCACCAGCACCAGGTCGCCCACGCTCATCTGCGTGCTGACGACCTGCTGGCCCGCCAGCAGCATCACCGCCGCCACGCCGCAGGCGATGATCCCGCTCTGGCCGACGTGCAGGCGCGACAGCGAACGCTGGTTGCGGATGCCGACGTCGGTCCATTCGCGCAGCACCTTCGACAGGCGCTCGGACTCCAGGGCTTCGTTGGCGTTGACCTTGACCGCCTCGTAATTGAGCAGGCTGTCCACCATCCTGCCGCTGGCGCGCGAGTCCAGCTCGTTGAGCCGCCGCTGGTAGCCGACGCGCTTGCGCACCAGCACCGTGGTGTAGCTGAAATACGCCACGAACGTGACCGTGACGATGAGCGCGAACCAGACGCTGTATCCCATCACCAGGATCAGCACCACCGACACGATCTCGATCAGCGTGGGCAGCAGCGTGAACAGCCCCGTGCCCAGCAGGAAACCCACGCCCGCGGTGCCGCGCTCCACGTCGCGCGCCAGGCCGCCGGTCTGGCGCGCCCCGTGAAAGCGCGCCCCCAGCCGCTGCAGCTGCTCGAACACGCGCACGGTGAAATCGGCCACGGTGCGCTGCGCCACCCGCACGAAGACCACGTCGCGCAGCTCCGTGAACACGCTGCCGCCGAAGCGGATCAGCGCGTAGCCCAGCAGCAGGAACACGGGCAGCGTCAGCGCGCCGGGCGCGCCGAGCGTATCCACGATCAGCTTGAGCACCACTGGCACCAGCACCATCAGCAGCTTGGCCGCCACCAGCAGCCCCACCGCCGCGGCCGTGCGGCGGCGGTACTTCCACAGCGCGCGCGCAATACTGCGCGTGACCTCTTTGCGGGCGAAGTCTGGGTCGTTGTTCTCGGGTGGGTTCATGGCGCGGCCTCCAGGGCGATCCGCGCCGGGCCAGCAAACGCCATTCCGCGGGCAGGATCAGCCCTGCTCCTGGCGCCCCTGGACCACCGCCTTGAACAAGTGCGCGACCGCCGCCGCGAACGCCTCGTCGAACCACGGATTGGCGCCGCTGACCGCGACCACGATGCCGTCCATCGCCACGCTGCCCCAGACCCGCGTGTCCTTGGCGTGCAGCAGGTGCGGCCGCAGCGCCAGGACCTCATGGCTGGACAGGCCGGTGCGCCAGCTCAGGCGCGCCTTGCCGCGCGCATAGGCGCCGTAGTCGGCGTCCCATTGTTCAGGATCGCCGATGCTTTCCTGGTACAGGATGGCGTCGGCGAAATCGCAGGCGCCGGGGCGCGCCAGCGGATTCATGATCACCACATGGAAAAAACCGCTCTCGCCGACCCGCGGGTCGGCGCGCGCGGCCTCCAGCATGGGCAGCGCCAGGCGCACGGCCTGGGCGGCCGCGTCGCGCTCCCAGTAGGCGGCCAGGGGTATGGGGTTCATGGGCATCCTCCGTTTGGCAGGCGCTAGCGCCGCGTGGCGCGAGCCGCGCGCAAGTCGCGTTCCCGGGGAAACCGTCCCCGCCAGACCTGTTCGAGCCGCTCGCAGACGGCCGCGTCCAGCGGCCGGCGACGGGCGCGGATCAGCCGCCAGCCCGCCAGCGCGTCGCGGCAGGCCCGCGCCCTGGCGGCCCAGCCCGGCAGCGCGCGCAGGGCCGCCACGCTGCGCGCCAGCGCCAGCCTCGCGGGCAGGCGCAGCCATGCCGTCCACAGCGCGTTGCGCGCCAGCATCCGGCGGCGCAATGGCCGGTCCCGCGCCGCCGAAGGCCAATGATGCACGCGCAGCTGCGGCGCGTAGGCGATCCGACCGCCCCGCGCCATGATGTCCATGGCCAGCAGCTCTTCCTCGCCGCCGATGAACAGCGCCTCCCAATAGCCGCCCGCCTGCACAAAGGCGGCGGTCCGCATGACGCAGGCGCCCGCCATGAAGCCCGTCAGCTCCGGCCCGACCCCGGCGATGGCCGGCAGCGGGCTGTCGGCCATCGCCGCGCAGGCCGGGTCGGTTCTTTCTTCCGGCCCCACCGCGATGCCGGCATTGAGCACCGCCACCTCGGGATGCGCGTCCAGCAGGTCCGCGGCCCGTTCCAGCGCGCCGGCGGCCCACCAGGTATCGTCGTCGCAGAACGCCACATAAGGGGTCGCGACCCGCGCCACGCCCAGGTTGCGCCCGGCCGCGCCCAGATTGGCGCCGGCCTGGATCAGCACCGCATGGGGAAACGCCTGCGCCACGCGCGCCGCGGTCCCATCGGTGCTGCCGTTGTCGACCACGAACAGCGGATGATGGCCAGGCAGCCGGCGCAGGCTGCGGCACAGCTCCTCGCAGCGGTTATGGGTCAGCACCACGACGGATACGCGGGGCGATACGGCCGGGTCGCTCACGCCCGCGGCTCCTCGCCGCCGGCTACCCGCCAGTAGCTCTCGGCCTGTGCGCCGGTGTCGGGCAGGCCGCCCAGGCCGCGCAGTTGCGACGCATAGGCCGACACCGCGTCGGCCTTGCCGGCCAGATCGGTCTTCAGCGGCGCGGGTGTCGCCACCACGCCGCGGGCGCGCAGCTGCGCCAGCCGCGCCTGCACCGCGCCCGGCCGCTTACGGTAAGGCACATCCTCGTAAAAAAACCAGGACAGGCCCGGACAGGCCCGCGAGGCGTCCAGCCCCGCGTCGCTGACCCGGACGTGATCGTCATGGAACAGGCCCAGCGGCAGCGCCACCCGATCCGCGCCCAGCCCCGCCAACACGCGCACCAGGCTGTCGGCCAACTGCGCCTGGCCGTCCGGCGGCTGCTCGCCATACTGGGAATCCACGAAACCCAGGCCCAACCCCATGCAGCCGACCTGCGCCAACGCCAAGCGGTCCTCGGCCAGGCGCGCCGCCATCGCATCGGCCGCGGTCGGGAATCCGCAACGGCGGTCCCAGTCGGTGGACATGTGCGCGGCTTGCGGCAAGCCTGTGTAAGCGGTGATCACGACGCTGCCCGGGTGCGCGCGTAGCAGGCCGGCGCAGCTGAAGACCGCATCGTCCAGGTGCGGCGAAACCACGACGAAGGCGCCGGGCAGGCAGCGCGGCTCGACAACGGCGGGATGGACGGCAGGCGTTTCCATGGGATTGCGCGACGGATCGAAGATGGGCAGCGCACCAGCAACCGCCGTGCCGCGCATGGCGCGCATCAAAAAACGCTGCGCCGCTGGCGCGGGTGGGCATGGCGCTTGCGGAACTTCGCCGACCATTCCCACGCAAGGAGCGTACACATGAAGATCCGAGTTCTCACCCATGCACTGGCCCTGGCCGTCGGACTGGCCTCGAGCGTGGCCCTGGCCCAGTCCGCCACGCCCACCTCGCCGTCCAACACGCCGAACGACAGCACCGCCGTGCCGCCCAACCAGCCGGTGCCGCCGGGACAGAAGGCGCCCGCGCCCAACGCAGGCTCGACCACGCCGACCAACCCGCCCAACCTGGACAGGCATGACCAGATGAAGTCCGATAAGCACATGAAAAATGGCAAATCGGAGCGCCGCCGGGAGCCCAACGAGAACGTGCCCGCCACGCCGGGCAGCGGCGCCACGCCGCCTCCGGGCTACCCCAACACCGGCGGCTCGAAGTAAGCCGCCGCGCCCCGGGGCGGCGCCGGACGCCCGCCCCGGCGGCCTATTGCAGCCACTGCACCAGCACGCCGACGAAGAACAGCACCGCCACGGCGGCCAGCCAGAACGCCAGCATGGCCCAGGGGCCGCGCGCCTTGCGGGTGCGGGCGCGCTTGCGGGATTCGCTTGAAGGAACCTGCGGATCGGGGGTAGACATATCGGCCGCTCCTGAAAGGAGATATTGCAGTTTCAGCATGGCCTGTGCCCAAGGCCTAGGCGCCGAGCCAGCGCCACGCGGCCACCGCCAGTCCGATCCACAGCGCCACGACCAGCACCGCGCCGGCCTTGCTGGCCGGCTTGGCGCCGCGGGCCTGCATCCATTCTTCCGCCTGGCGCCGGCAGTCCGCCAGCACCGGCGGCGGCAGCAAGCGGATGGCCAGCCAGATCAGACCGGGCAGCAGCAACACGTCGTCCAGATAGCCCAGCACCGGTATGAAATCCGGGATCAGGTCGATGGGGCTGAGCGCATAGGCCACCACGAAAATCCCCAGCGCCTTCGCATACCAGGGCGTATCCGGATGCCTGCCCGCGAACCACAGCGTCACGCCGTCCCGCTTGATCCGCCTGGCCCAGGCCTTCAGGGTACTGTTGAAACTCATGATTCGGGCGCCGTTTTCCTTCTAGGACCGATAGGCCGCTGAGCCGCCCATTTCTTGATATCGGTCAACTGACAGACGGCGGCAATGCAACTACGCTCGACTCTAACCGATACGCGAGTACGAAGGGAGCAACCCTGCCAAGGGTCTGAGGAAGCGCGAATCGGCCAGAAGCCCCGGTCTGTCCATCTCCGGATCCGGGGCTTCGCTCTGTCTGAAGGACGGAAAAAGGGAAAACCGATCAGCCCGGCTTCCATCCTTCCGGAACGCGCGCCGGGTCGATATGGGCCAACTGGCACAGCGCATCGGCAATACACGAAAAATCCTGCCCGCCGAATTCCGCCGCCCGCGCCAGGCTGAACGACTCGTGCACCGCGGCCGCCACCGGCATGGGAACCCTGGACGCATGCGCGGCGGCCAGCACCAGGGACATATCCTTGTGGGCCAGGTCTATCGTAAAGCCCGGCTCGGTCCGCCCGATCAGCACCTTGTTGGGAAAGTTCATTCGGAGCTGGCCGTTGGTGGCCGACGTCCCGTACAGCACTTGCAGCGTCTTGGTGATGTCCAGCCCGAAACGCTGCGACAGGGCCAGTGCCTCGCCATTGATCTGGCACAGCGAAACGGCCACGAAATTATTGACCAGCTTGGTCCGCCCGCCCGAACCGACCGGGCCGCAGTGATAAATCGTGGTGCCCATCGCTTCCAGCAGCGGCTTGACGCGCTGAAACTGCGCATCGCCGGCCCCCACCATGAACAGGGACTCGCCGCGGTCGGCATGCTCGGCCAGCCGGCCGACCGGCGCATCGACCCAGTGCAGGTCCTGCGCCGTCGCCAGCGCATGCAGCCTGTCGGTCGCCAGCGAATCGATCGTGCTCATGTCCATGATCAGCGCGCCCGCCCTGGCGTGCGCCAGCACGCCGTCCTCGCCCAGCACCACGGCCTCCACTTCCTTGGACGAAGGCAGCATCGTGATGACGATGCCGCACGCGCGCGCCAGCTCCGCCACGTCCCGGGCCTGGACGGCCCCGGCGGCGACCAGTTCCCGCGCGGCCTGGGGGTTGATATCCAGCACGAGCAAGTCGAACCCGGCCTTGCGCAGATTCAACGCCATCGACTTGCCCATGCGGCCCAGGCCGATAAAGCCTATCTTCTCCATTGCCTCTCTCCTCGTTGCGAAATCCGGACAGCGCGCTTTCAGCTCTTGTTCTTGAGGTAGGGACACTCGCTTTCCGAAATCGGCGCGAAGGCGTCCTTGCCCGATATCACCTTGATGACCTTGGCGATATCCCATTCGCTCTTCGACTCAGACGGCCGCTTGACCTGCGCCATGTACATGTCATGCACCAGCAGGCCGTCGTCTCGCAGGGTCGCGTTGCGCGCGAACATATCGTCGACCGGCGTCTCGCGCAGCTTCGCCATCACCTTGTCGCGATCGAAACCGCCCACCGCCTTGGCCGCCTTCAGATAATTCAAGGTCGCCGAATACGTGGCCGCCTGCACCATGCTGGCCTGCGCGTTGTGCTTGGCGAAGAAGCGCTTGGACCATTCACGCGTGCGGTCGTCGAAATCCCAGTAGAAGCCGGTGGTGTACTTCACGCCCTGCACGGCATCCAGCCCCAGGGCCTTGATGTCCGAGTCGAAAATCAGCAGGGGCACCACCTTCTGCCCGGCGTCGATGACGCCGAACTCCTTGGCCTGCCTGAGCGCGTTGGTGGCGTCCCCGCCCGTATTAGCCAGCACGATCACCTTGGCGCCCGAGGCCTGGGCCTGCAGGATGTAGGAAGAAAAATCGCCGCTGTTCAAAGGATGCTTCACCGTGCCCACGACCTTGCCGCCGCCCTTGAGCAGCACCTTCGTGGAATCGGCCTGCAGCATGTGGCCGAACGCATAATCGGCCGTGATGAAATACCAGCTGTCGCCCTGCTCGGCCAGCGTCGCCGTGGCGCTGGACGCGGCGATCGCCTGCGTATCGTACGACCAGTGCGTGCTGTAGGGCGAACAGTTCTTGTTGGTAATGGCAGAGGTCGCCGTGCCCGTGTTCATGATGACGAAGTCCTTCTCCGCCAGCAGATTCTGGACCGCCAGCCCCGTCGCCGAGCCCAGCACATCCGTCATCATGACCACGCCGTCGCGGTCCACCCACTCCCGCGCCCGCGCCGCGGCCACATCGGGCTTGTTCAGGTGGTCCGCCGACAACACCTTGATGGGACGCCCGAATATCTCGCCGCCGAAGTCGTCCACCGCCATCTGCGCCGCCACCACCGACCCGCGCCCTCCGATCTGCGAGTACAGCCCGGACATGTCGGTCATCACGCCTATGTTCACCGGCTTGGGCGACTGCGCCTGCGATACCCCCGCCATCGACAAACCCGCGGCCAGCGCAATCACCTTCACTTTGTTGCTAAAGCCCATCTTCGTCTCCCCGCTTTGTTGGCAGTCATGAGTGCTTTGCTACATCGGCAATCTATTGCGGCCGCCTGACGCATCACTGCGCAATGGCGGCGAGGTAACTCAGCGCGCATTCTGCGAACAACGGGGAGCTTTGTCTAATACAGAAACAACGGGGTGGCGATAGCGGAACGGTATCGTGGAAAAGGGTTTTCAGCTAACCGCGATACGGCCGCTCCCCGATCAAGGCGGAAAATCGCAGCAGATAACCGTCGGGGTCCTGCACCAGAAACTCGCGCACACCCGATTCCGTGCCGCCGCTGCGATACCACCGTTCCGAAACCCCTTCGAACAGCGGCCAGCGCGCCGCCGCCAAGGCCTTGAGCACGGGTTCCACGGCAGGCACCTTGATTTCGAGATTCATGCCGCGCCCGCGCGGCGCCTCCAGCGGCGCGACCACCCAATAGCCGTCGCCGCGCACTTCGACCAGCATGACCTGGGCCCCGCCCAGATCCAGATAGACGAATCCTTCCGCGTCGCGGCTGTAGGCGACGGAAAATCCGCAGAGGTCGATCCAGAATTTCTTGCTCGCTTCCAGGTTGGAGACGAGCAACTCGGGCACGAGCTGCGCGCGGCGCAATTCCATGGTGCTTTCCTTTTTCAGGCTGGCGGCAGCCCTGCTGCCCCCCTGGCGTCCGCGCAGATGATAGCGGCATTTCCTGCCCGGATTCGAATAGAAACCGCAATCCTCCCCCGTCGTACGGTGTGGCGGAACGGCAACAAACCTGCGAATACCCGACTCTTTGCCGGCGCCCGATCGATGAGTCAGATCCTGCTGCGGTAAAAATTGAGATCTCCCATCAAGTGTGCAAGGCCCGTTCGACGAGGACAACTTGAAATCATCGCGTGTGACCTTGCTGGCGCTAATCCTGACCTTGGCGGCCTTGACCAGCGGCGCAACCTTTCTGAATGCGCTGATCGTCGGCCATATGGTGCAGAAAGAGCAATTGACGCACACCGAGTACGAGGCCAACCGTGCCTACGCCGTCAAGCTCGCCGCCTCGATCGATGAATACCTGCTGTCGATCCAGCGCCAGTTGCAGGTGAGCGCGAAGCTGGCGCCCGCGTTGCTCCATTCGCCTGCAGCGCTGGAGAACGAAGTGAAGCGTCTGGTCAGCCAATCGGATGGGATCACCGCCGCCTTGATCGTGGATGCGGATAACGGCTTGATGGCCTTTGCCTCGGCCGCGCCGGAACTCACCGATCGGTTGGACACCCTCAACCGCCTGGACGCCACGAGCACGCGGCAGTCGGGCAATGTACTTGCCTACCGTTTGGCCAACGGGCAGCTGGTGGTCGCGTTCTCGGAGCCGATCGCCCAGGCCGATGGAAAGTTTGCCGGCCTGGTCGGCGCGGTCATACTCCTGCAGCGCAAGAGCGCGTTCGACCGTCTTCTCAGCGACCACTTCCATTCCGACGGCTCTTCCATTTATGTCGTGGACGATACCGGCCTGGTGCTTGCTCATCAGGACACCAGCCGGATCGGCACCCGCAACCTCGCTGGCGAGGCCGTCCAGGCGCTGGCCCGCGGGGAGACCGGCGCCATGGACATCACCAACTATCGGGGCGAGCGCTTCTTCGCCGGCTATGCCCCCATGACCGTGGGGAAATGGGGAGTGGTCGTCCAGACGCCGGTCGAAGTGCTGGAAGCGCCGCAGCGCCTGCTGCTCAAACGCACTTTGCTCTATTCGATTCCCACTGCCCTGCTCGGCCTGGCGCTGGTGGTGGCGTCGGCGATGTGGATTTCCAGGCCCCTGGCCCAATTGGCGGCCCGCATGCGGGGCAACACGACCGACCCCGGCGATCTGGATCGCATCGATTGCCGCTACGCGGAAGCCCAGCTGCTCAAGGAGGCCGTGAAGATTGCGCAGGCGCAGCACGAACAGAAAATCGAGGCACTCAGCACCGAGACCATGACCGATGCGATGACGCAGCTGATGAACCGCCGCGGCCTGGCGCAGGAATTGCAGCGCCTGCCCAAAACGCGGCAGCCGTTCTCGGTGCTGGCCCTGGACCTGGATCATTTCAAGCGGGTCAACGACAAGTTCGGCCACGCCACCGGCGACAAAGTGCTCATCGCCCTGGCCTCGATCATCCGCCAGTCCATCCGGGGAGGAGATCTGCCGTTTCGTGCGGGCGGCGAGGAATTTCTGGTGCTGATGCCGGGCGCCGACCGGGCCATTGCCGCCGTCGTGGCCGAGCGGATACGCGCCACGGTCGAGAGCACCGAAATGCCGGACGGGGTGGGCCACATTACGCTTTCGATCGGCGTCGCCTTCTGGCCGGAGGATGCCGCGGAGGTGGATACGGTGCTGGATTGCGCCGATCAGGCGTTGTACGCGGCCAAGCGCAACGGGCGAAACCGGATCGAGGTGTATGCGGCGGCGGCCCGCCAGTAGGAGAGGTGCGCTGTTGCCCTAGCCAACTGAGCTACCGGAAGAAACCACCCTGATCGCGCTATAGGACTATTCTGGCGCGGCAGGAGGGGCTCGAACCCCCGACCTCAGGCTTAGAAGGCCCGTGCTCTATCCAGCTGAGCTACTGCCGCGCGACCCCGGAAGCGGTCCGGGCGCCGCATTTTACCTTGTTGCGGACGGTTTGGGCGGCGGGCGGCCGGCGGCCGGGTTGGCGTCCACTTCTTCCCCTATGTCCGCGTGCGTGGAGACCCACAGCACGACCGCATCTTTCTTGCTCAGGCTGATCACCCGGTGGCCCATGCGGCTGTCGATGTAGAAGCTCTCGCCGGCCTTCAGGCGGGCCGGCTCGTAGAACTCGGTGTAGAGCTCGACCTCGCCTTCCAGGACATAGACGAATTCCTCGCCCTGGTGGCGGCTCCAGTCGTGGAATTCCTCGAAGGCGCGGGCCTTGACGCGGGTGTGGAACGGCATCATGCGCTTGTGCGACAGCGCCGTGCAGAGCAGGCGGTGGTCGTAGTACGGGGTTTCGTACTGGCGGCCCTCGCCCTGGCGGCTGAGGCTGCGCCGGCCGGTGCCCATGTGGGCGTCGGGCGCGGTGAACAGCTCGGCCACGTCCAGTTCCAGGCCGGCCGCGATCTTGATCAGGTTGTCATAGGTGGGCGATAGCAGGCCGTTCTCGATCTTGGACAGGGTGGAGGCGGACACGCCGGTGGCCGCGGCCGCCTGCTTGAGGGTCCACTCCCGCGCCTGGCGCAGGGCCCGCAGCCGTAGCGCCAGCGCGCTTTGTTTGTTGCCTTCCATCAATACACCCTGTCATGCCCGCGACCGCCGTTCCCGCCACCAGTCGCGCGCCTGGTAAGACCAATAAGTGAGTTGAACCGCCGCCGTGCCGAAGCCGCCGCCGTTCCAGGCCAGGCCGAAGGGTGCGAATAGCTTGTAGCGCTGGGTATCGCCCGCGATCGCCTCGGCCACGACGCGCCCGCCGATCGCGGTGGTGTTCATGCCGTGTCCGCCGAACGCCGTGCAATACCAGACGTCGGGCGCCAGCCGGCCGATCTGCGGCATCAGGTGGCGCGCGTAGGCCATGCGTCCGGACCACGCCGCTTCCACCTTTACCCCCTTCAACTGGGGATAGACGGAGAGCAGTTCGCGGCGCAGCGACTCGGCCAGGTCGGGCGGATCGTCGACACGGGTGGTGATTCTACTGCCCCAGCCGATACGGCCGCCGTCCAGCACGCGATAGTAGTTGCCCGCGCGGCGGTCGTCGCCGATGGCCGCGGTGCTGCGGATGGCCTCCCGGACCCGTTCTCCCAGCGGCTCGGTCAGCATGATGTAGGTGGCGATCGGCAGCATCGCCCGGCGCAGCGCCGGCACCACGCCATCGGTGTAGCCGCCGGTGGCCAGCACCACGCTGCGGGCGTCGACCTGCCCCTGGCCGGTGCGCAGGCGCTTGACCGCGCCGTCGAGCCGGGCCTCGACCACGGCGGAGTCTTCATGGATGCGCACGCCCAGCCGGACGCATTCTCGCGCCAGCGCGCGCGCGTAGTTCAGGGGATGGAAGTGAAACGAGGTGGGGTCCTCGATGCCCTGGAAGTAGACGTCCGACAGCAGCCGCTCGCGGACCTGGGCGCGGGTCAGGAAGCGCACGTCGCGGCCGAACTCGCGCTGCTGCTCGTCGCACCATTGCCGCAGCGCGTCGGTGGCTTCGTAGCGCACCACCCGCAGGCGCCCGTCGACCTTGCGGGCGTCTTCGATGCCCAGTTCGCGGATGTTGGCGCGGATGATCTCCACGCCCTCCATGGACAACCGGTAGAGCTGGCGGTAATGGTCTTCGTCGACGTGGCGGCGGATGGCGTCGGCGCCCGCCGAGAAAGCCGGCGACACCGAACCGCCGTTGCGGCCCGAGGCGCCCCAGGCGATGCGCCGCCCTTCCAGCAGGGTGACGCCGCGCCCGCGCCGCGCCAGTTCCAGCGCCGTCGACAGGCCGGCCAGCCCGCCTCCCACCACGCACACGTCGGCGCTGTCCGCCCCGGCCAGCGGCGGATAGTAGGTGCCGGCGTCGGCCAGCGTGCGCCGATAGTAGGTGTCGATGTACTCGGATGCCATGATGCTCCGTGTCAGTGCAGGCCCGCGCCCTGCAGGCCGCCGGTCAGGCGTTTCTCCAGCCAATTGGCCAGGCGCAGCAGCGGATAGCAGTAGATGAAATAGATCGCCGCGATCATGCCGTAGATGAAAAGCGACTTGGCCGGAAAGGTGATGATGAAGACCTCGCCCTGGCGCGTCAGTTCGGTGATGCCCACCACCGACAGGATGGCGGTGCTCTTGATCAGCATGACGTAGACGCCGCTCATGGGCTGCACGATCAGGCGCATGGCCTGCGGCAGCACCACCAATCTGAGGATCTGGAAGGGCTTGAGGCCCAGCGTCATCGCGCCTTCGGTCTGGCCGCGCGGCACGGCCTGGATCGCGCCCATGACGATTTCCGCGACGTAGCACGAGGTGTAGACCGACAGCGACACGAAGGCGGCGGTGGCCGAATCCCAGTGCAGCAGCGCGATGCCGGAACTGGGCAGCACGAAGTAGAAGATATAGAGCTGCACCAGGAACGGCGTGCCGCGCAGGATGTGGATGTACAGCCCCAGCAGCTGATGCACGCCACGGATGCGGTAGCTGCGGATCACGCCGATGACGAAGCCCAGCAGCGAGCCGGCGATGATGGCCACGAAGGAGATCTTGAGCGTTTCCCAGAACCCCTTGAGCAGGAAGGGCAGCACGACGCCGGCGGTGGAAAGATAGGACTCCAGCATGCTTACCTCGTGTTCCAGGCGGGCCCCGCCAGCCACAGGCTCACGCCGCGCGACAAGAGCAGCATGCAGCCGTAGATCAGCAGGTAGCCGGCCGCGATGGTGAGGAAACTTTCGTTGGGCACGATGCGGTCGCTGTTCATCTGCACGCCGGCGGCGACCAGTTCGAACACCGTGATCAGGGACAGCAGCGAGGTGTCCTTGATCAGCACGGCGGTCTGGCCCAAGAGCGGCGGCAGCGTGTTGGCGAAGGCCTGCGGCAGCACCACGTAGCGCAGCCGCTGCTGGTAGTTCATGCCGCAGGCCTTGGCGCCTTCGATCTGGCCGCGCGGTACGGATTCGATGCCGACGCGGATGATTTCGCTCATGTAGGCGGCGTGGTGCAGGGTCATGGCGATGACGCCCAGCGCCATCTCGCTCCACCCCTTGGCTCCCGGCACCAGCGCGGGCACGGCGTAATAGACCAGGTAGATCTGCACCAGCAGCGGGGTCGAGCGGATGAACTGCACATAAGCCGCCACGGGGCGCCAGACGGCGCCGCGCGGCGACATGTGGGCCAGCGCGATCGGAATGCCGGCCAGCACCGACAGCACCAGGCTGGCGCCCGCGGCGATGAGGGTGTTGGCCAGTCCGGTGGCGAACTGGCCTGCGTACTGGCTGACGATGCGCCAGTTGTAGAAGTCGATCAGCCAGTCCATGGGGCTAGTGGTCTTTCTTCCAGTCGGTGGAGTACCAGTACTTGACCTGTTCCGGCAAGGTGTTGTCGGCCGTCTTCAGGGTCTGCCAGTTGTCCAGCCAGAACTTCAGGCGGAAGGCGTTGGGGCCGACGGCGAAGGCCAGCGGCTCGCGCACCATGATGCCGTCGAGCACCCGCAGGTTGCCGAAGTCCACCAGGAACTGGTTGGCGGTCGACATCGACATGATGCCGGCGTCCAGCCGGCCGCTGGACAGGGCCTGCCCCACCGGCGCGCTGCCGCCGGAGTATTCCTTCATGGTGGCCTTGGGCAGCATCTTCTTGCCCACTTCCGCATAGGTGCTGGCGCCCAGCACGCCCACGGTCACGCCTTCCTTGTCGAGTTCGGCGTACGACTTGTAGGGAGAATCCTTGGGCACCACGGCCACGGTCTCGGCGTAGAACATCGGGGCCGAGAACAGCACCTGGGCCGCGCGCTGCGGCGTGGGCGTCATGTCGGCGGCCACCATGTCGGCCTTGCCCGAGAGCAGCGCCGGAATCAGGCCCTTCCATTCGTAGTCCTGCAGCACCAGCTTCACACCCAGGTCGTCGGCCATGCGCTTGGCCACTTCCACGGCCAGGCCGGTGCGCTTGCCGCTTTTGTCCATGAAGCTCATGAGCGGGCCCGAGGTCTGCACGGCGACGCGCAGCTCGCCGCGCTTGAGGATGTCGGCCAGCTCGTCGGCCTGCGCCGGCGCGGCGGCCGCGGCGGCGGCCAGGGCAAAGCCCGCCACGCCCAGCCATTGTTTGATTTTCAGCATGTCTAACCCCTTGTGGTGAATGGACCTGGTGAATCCGGGCGCGGCGCCCGGCCCTACAGAATCCGCTCCAGGAAGGCGCGGGTGCGCGCCTGCCTGGGACGGCAAAACACCTCTTCGGGCGTGCCCGCCTCGACGATGCGCCCGGCGTCCATGAACAGCGCGCGGTCGGCCACGTCGCGGGCGAAGCCCATTTCGTGGGTCACCACGGCCATGGTCATGCCGTCGCGCGCCAGCGCGCGCATCAGTTCCAGGATGCCGCCCACGGTTTCGGGATCGAGCGCGGACGTGGCTTCGTCGAACAACATCAGTTTGGGGTCCATGGCCAGCGCGCGGGCGATGGCCACGCGCTGCTGCTGGCCGCCGGACAGCTGGCTGGGATAGCGCCCGCCGTAGTCGGCCATGCCGACCCTGCCCAGCAGTTCGCGGGCATAGCTTTCGGCCTGCGCGCGGCCGCGGCCGCGCACCACGCGCTGGGGCAGCGCCACATTGTCCAGCGCGGTGCGGTGCTGGAACAGATTGAAGTGCTGGAACACCATGCCGACCTCGGTGCGCCAGCGGTTGAGGTCGGTGCCCGGGTCCGTGAGCGACACGCCGTCCACGCGGATGGCGCCGCTGTCTATGCTTTCCAGGCCGTTCAGGGTGCGCAGCAGCGTGCTCTTGCCGGAGCCGGAAGGCCCCACCACCACCATGACCTCGCCGCGCCCGAGCTGGCAATCGATGCCGTCGAGCGCGCGATGCGGGGCCTGCCCATCGCGCTGATAGGTCTTGGTGACTGCCTGAACAACCAGCAAGGGTTCTGCCACGGTTTCACCTATGCAAAGTGCGGCCGGCGAGCGCGGCCAAAAAGGTTTCGCATTTCAGGCTGGAGTTTCGTATAGTAAATTTTTTTCCAGCGTCGCCAGCTAGGCATAACCCTTAAGCGAAGGAACCAGCATGGACAATCCCCAAGACATCTTGCGCGCGCTCGGGCTGAAGCCGGAGGCGCTCGCCGGCGGCACGCTGAGCGCGCGCAGTCCGATAGACGGCGCCGAACTGGCGCAGGTCCACGAGCACACGGTGGCGCAGGCGCATTCGGCCATCACGCGCGCGCGCCAGGCCAGCCTGGCGTGGCGCGACATGCCGGGGCCGCGGCGCGGCGAACTGGTGCGCCTGTTCGGCGACATCCTGCGCCAGCACAAGCGCGAACTGGGCCGCCTGGTCAGCCTGGAGGCCGGCAAGATCCTGGCCGAAGGCGAAGGCGAGGTGCAGGAAATGATCGATATCTGCGACTTCGCCGTCGGCCTGTCGCGCCAGCTCTACGGGCTGACCATCGCGTCCGAGCGCCCCGGCCACCGCATGATGGAGACCTGGCATCCGCTGGGCGTGGTGGGCGTGATCAGCGCGTTCAACTTCCCGGTCGCGGTGTGGTCCTGGAACGCCGCGCTGGCGCTGGTCTGCGGCAATGCCGTGGTCTGGAAGCCTTCGGAGAAAACGCCGCTGACCGCGCTGGCCTGCCAGGCGCTTTTCGCCCAGGCCGCGCAGCGCTTCGGCGACGCGCCGGCCGGCCTGTCCGAAGTGCTCATCGGCGGGCGCGACATCGGCGAGGCGCTGGTGGATTCGCACGCGGTGGCGCTGGTGTCGGCCACGGGCTCGACCCGCATGGGCCGCCAGGTCGGCCCGCGCGTGGCGCAGCGTTTCGGCCGCGTGCTGCTGGAGCTGGGCGGCAACAACGCCATCATCGTCGGCCCCACGGCCGACCTGGACATGGCCGCGCGCGGCATCGTGTTCGGCGCCATCGGCACGGCCGGCCAGCGCTGCACCACCACGCGCCGCCTGATCGTGCACGCCAGCGTGGCCGACGAGCTGCTGCGCCGCCTGAAAAAGGCCTACGCCAGCGCGACCATCGGCAGCCCGCTGGAGGCGTCCACGCTGGTGGGGCCGCTGATCGACCGCGCTTCGTTCGACGCCATGCAGGCCGCGCTCAAGGCGGCGCGCGAACAGGGCGGCCAGGTAACCGGCGGCGAACGCGTGCTGGCCGAGCAGTACCCCGACGCCTGGTACGTGCGCCCGGCCATCGCCGAAATGCCCGGCCAGACCGACGTGGTGTGCCACGAAACCTTCGCGCCCATTCTCTACGTCATGCGCTACACCGAGTTCAACGAGGCGCTGGCCCTGCACAACGGCGTGCCGCAGGGGCTGTCCTCGGCCATCTTCACCAACGACCTGCGCGAGGCCGAGACCTTTCTGTCGTCGGCCGGCTCGGACTGCGGCATCGCCAACGTGAACATCGGCACCTCGGGCGCGGAGATCGGCGGCGCGTTCGGCGGCGAGAAAGAAACCGGCGGCGGCCGCGAATCGGGCTCGGACGCGTGGCGCAACTACATGCGCCGGGCCACCAACACCATCAATTATTCGCGCCAGCTGCCGCTGGCCCAGGGCATCAAGTTCGGCGAATAAGCCGCGTTCGCGCCCTGCCCGCCCGCCCCCGCGCGTCGTCCCCGACGCGCGGGGGCTTACGCTTTCTACATACGCTTGGTCAGCCTTACAAACTGTTTCGGGGGTCGGTGCTACATTTCCTCGTCACAAAACCAAGTCATGTCCCTATGCATACAAGCCGTTCCGCACGCCCCGTCCCGTTCCTGCGCGCCCTGACCGCCGCCCTGGCCCTGGGCGTGGCCGGCAGCGCCGCCGCGGGCGTGTCATACCGGCTGGACCGCCCCTCGGCCGCCCCCGGCGAGACCGTCACCATCGAAGCGGTTTACTTCAACGAAGACACGGCCCGCGTCACCTGGGAAGCCCCGCCCGAGCTGGTGCTGCAATGGCGTGGCCAGGACGGCCAGATCGTGCGCAGCCTGGCCAGGCTGCGCGGCGGCCCGGCCAGTTTCAGCGTGCCGGTCAACAGTTTCGCGCGCATCGCCTGGACGGCCGAGGTGCCGTCCAGCGCGCACGGCCTGCAGGCCGTGTCCATCGAGGGCCAGCCCGCCATGATGGCGCTGGACGCCACCGGCCGCGACAGCGGCACGCTGGCCAGCACGCCCGCGCAAGGCCCGGTGGTGGACGCGCGCAGCGGCGAACCGGTGCCGCCGGCGGCGGTGGCCGCGGTCGGCGCGGCGCCCGAAGGCGGCCCCTCGCCCGACGCCAGCGCGGTGCCCACGGTGCAGCAGCAGACCGCGTTCGACCGTTTCCGCAGCTCGGTTTCCGAATACAAGCCGGTGTATTTCGACATCGGCACGCGCGGGCAGACCACCGCACGCTTCCAGATCAGCGCCAAGTACCGCCTCTTCAGCCCCCAGGGCGGAAGGCCGGCGACCTGGGACGAGAATTTCTACCTGGCCTATACCCAGACCTCGCTGTGGGACCTGGAGGGAGACTCCATGCCCTTCATCGACACCACCTTCAACCCCAGCGCGTTCTGGCTGTCCGACAATATCTGGTCCTCCGCCAGCCAGAACTGGCGCTTCGGCATGAACACCGGCGTCGAGCACAGCTCCAACGGCAAGGACGGCGAGGACTCCCGGTCGGTGAACGACGGCTACATCGAACCGCGCCTGCACTACCGCTTCGACGGCGGCAGCACGCTGACCTTCGCGCCGCGGGTCAAGGCCTACTTCGGCGTGGCCGAAGAAAACAGCGATTACTCCGACTACGCCGGCCACGTCGACTGGCAGCTGCGCTGGGCCCAGGACAACGGCGCCGTGGTCTCCGCCCTGTACCGCCAGGGCGATCAGAAGCGCCGCACCACGCAGCTGGACTTCGCCTGGCCGCTGCAGCGCACCTGGCTGAACATGAACGGCTACCTGCACCTGCAGTACTTCAACGGCTACGGCGAAACGCTGCTGGGCTACAACCAGCGCAACGAATCGCAGTTCCGGATCGGGTTGTCGCTGGTGCCGTAGGGGGATGGTGGGTTGAGGTGCCTGATGGGTGTAGCGCGAAAAATCCTTGGCAAGAACACGAATATCGAACGCGCGAAACCCATCAGACGCCGCAACCCACCATATCCCCCCAACAAACACCTATCCCTCCACCGCCAACTCCTCCCACCCCAGTTCACGCGTGCGCTGCAGCGCCGCGGTGACCTGCCCGGCCGCAAGGCGCACGGCCTGCACCAGCTCCGCGCCCTTCAGCAGCCCGGCCGTAACCGCAGCCATGAACACGTCGCCGGTGCCATGCACCGACGGCGGGATGGCGATCTCCGGATGGGTCACGACGCTGACGGCGTCGCGCGTGACCACCGCCAACTGCAGCGTGCCGGGCTCGGCCGCCATCGGCGCGGCGCTGGTCACCACGATCCACTGCGGACCGAGCGCGATGAGTTCGCGCGCCGCGGCCACCACTTCGTCCATGGACGACAGCGTGCGGCCGGCCATCTGCTCCAGCTCGAAATGGTTCGGCGTCATGCCGTCGGCCAGCGGCACCAGCAGGTCGCGGTATTGCGCCACCAGCCCCGCGTCCACGTACAGGCCGTCGTTGCGGTCGCCCATGACCGGGTCGATGTACACGCGGACCCCGGGCCGCGCGGCGCGCAGCGCCGGCAGCCAGGCGGCCAGCAGGCCGGCCTGCCCCGGCTGGCCCAGATAGCCGCAGACCACGGCGCGCGCCACCTTGGTCACGCCGCGCTCGTCCAGCCCCTGCAACAACCCCTGGAACCAGTCCAGCGGCGTGGCCCCGCCATGCAGCGTGGGGTAATGCGGCGTATTGCTGAGAATGACGGTAGGCAGCGCGATCGCGCGCAGGCCCGCCTTGCGGAACACCGGCATGGCGGCGTTGTTGCCGACATATCCGTAGACGACCTGGGACTGGATCGAAACAACGTCCACCTGCACGGTGACGGCGGGCAGCTCGGCCCCCGGTTGCGGGCCAGCGGCGATGGCGGTCATGGGGCTTGCTCTCCTGGCAGGGCGTTACGCCATGCGGGTGACGAAATAGATCTTCTTGACGAACTGGTCCACTTCCCAGCGGCCGGTATAGCCTTCCGGCATCACGAAAGCCTCGCCCACGGTGAGTTCGTGCACCGTGCCGTCCGGATCGACCAGCCGGGCCGAGCCCTCGACGATGTAGCCGAACTCGATATAGCCGGTGGTGTTGGACTGGAACACGCCCGCCGTGCTTTCCCACACGCCGGCCTCGGCCTTGCCGGCGTTGCCTTCGAAGGCCGTCACGGTGCGGAAGGCGGCGTCGCCCGAGATCGGGCGACGCGGCTTGCCGGGCACCGGGTTTCTCATGGGGCCGGCATCGATGCGGACCAGCCGCGATTGATCGTTTTTCATGGCATTTCCTGTGTCTGCTGTATCTGTATCAGCATTATGCGGCAGACCGGAACGCTTCAGTGCGCCGCCACCACCAGCACCTCGGCCATTGCCCGGCTGACGGTGCGCATGCGGTGCGGCAATTCCGAGTCGAAATACACGGAATCGCCGGTTTCCAGGCGGAACTGGCGTTCGCCCACGCGCACTTCGACGGCGCCCTTGAGCACCAGCAGGAATTCCTCGCCGGGATGCGGAAACACCGCGGCGTCGTCCGGGAACTCGCGCGGCGGATGCACCACGAAAGGCTCCATCGCCTTGACCTTGCGGCGCCCGGCCAGCGATTCGTAGTGGTAGGCGCTGCCCAGGCCGCGGCGCTGCAGCGCCTCGCGGTCGGCCACCCGCACCACGCTGACCACCTCGTCCTGCGCGGCCTCCTCCGACCCCACCAGCTGGGACACGCCCACGCCATAGGCCTCGGCCAGCCTCAGCACGGTCGAAATGGACGGCTCGCTCAGGCCCCGCTCCAGCTTCGAGAGGTAGCTCTTGGTCAATCCGGTGCGCTGCGCCAGCTGTTCCAGGGACAGGGACTGCTGGCGCCGCAGGGCGCGCAGGCGATGCGGCAGGTCGATCATGGACAAAAGGGTTGGGAAAATCCAACCGCAAAGAATGCCCTAAACCGGCCCGCCCGTCGAGCCGCCGCGTCGCTTTCAGGCGAGCGCGTCGGGGTGCGCGCGCAGCGCGCGCCGCGCGAAATACGAAAACCCCACCTGCGAACGCTTGGGCGTCAGGATCCAGTCGTGGGCCTCGCGGCCCAGCGCCGGCGGGATCGGCTGGATCTTGCCGGCGGCCATGGCCAGCAGCTGCATGCGCGCCGCGCGCTCGAACTGCAGCGCCAGCACGCAGGCCTCTTCCACCGACCCGGCCGCCACCAGCATGCCGTGGTGCGACAGCAGGATGGCGCGCTTGGCGCCCAGCGCGGCCGAGATGATCTCGCCCTCTTCATTGCCCACCGGCACGCCCGGCCAGTCCTTCAGGAAGGCCACGTCGTCGTACAGCGGGCAATTGTCCATGTGCGAAATCTCCAGCGGCACCTCCAGCATCGACAGCGACGCGGCATGCAGCGGATGCGTATGGATTATGCAGTTCACGTCCGGACGGGCGCGGTAGATCCACGAATGGAAGCGATTGGCCGGATTCGGCATGCCCCCGCCCTCCTGGACGCGCAGGTCCTCATCGACCAGCAGCAGATTGCTGGCGGTGATCTCGTCGAACCCCAGGCCCAGCCGCTGCGTGAAATAGCGGTCCGGCTCCGGCGCGCGCGCGGTGATCTGCCCGGCCAGGCCCGAGTCGTGGCCGCCGTCGAACAGGATGCGGCACGTCAGCGCCAGCTTCTCGCGCAGGCTCCAGTCGGGCGTCTCGAACTGGCGCTGCATCTCGGCTTGCGCGCGCGCGATCAGTTCATCTTTTCCCAAGTGCATCGTATCGGCCATCATTGCTCCATCGGATTGAGTCGTCATGCCGCTTCGATCAACGGCGTAAAGCCCGGCAAGGCGCGCATGCGCGCCAGCCAGGCGTCGATATGGGTGAAGGCGGACAGGTCGTAGCCGCCCTCCGCCGCCATGCTGGTATAGGGAAACAGCGCGATGTCGGCGATCGTGGGCGCGCTCCCGACCAGATAGTCCCGGCCCGCCAGGTGCGCGTCCATCCAGGCCGCCGCCTTCATCCCGATCTCGCGCCACGCCCGCATGGCGGGATCGTCCACCTGCGCCGTGCGGCGCAGATGGATCAGCAGCCGCGGCTGCGCGAAGGCATGCATGTGCTGGGTCTGCTCGAAACTCAGCCAGCTGCTGACCTGCGCCTGCGCCAGCCGCCCGGCCGGCAGCCAGGGCGTGCCCTGCCCCAGATACCAGAGTATGGCCTGCGACTCGGCCAGCCACTGGCCCTCCGGCGTAAGCAGCACCGGCACCTGGCGCCACGGATTGAGCCGCGCGAAGGCCTCGGTCTCCAGGTCTCCCTGCACGATGTCGAACGTGCGCCGCACGATGGGCAGCCCCATGTAGCCACAGGCCAGCCGTACCTTCCAGGCGTTGCCGGAACGCAATGTATCGGCCAGCTCCAGCGGCTTGCCCGCCAGGGGATGAGGAGTCGGGTTCATCGGTCAGTCCATCCTGATGTCGGCGCGCTTGACGATCTCGGCCCACTTGGCCTTCTCCCCGGCGATGAAGCGCCGGTACTCGTCCGGCGTGCCGGTATACAGCTGCGTGCCCTGCGCAGCCAGCCGCTGCCGCAGCTCGGGCGAGGCCAGGGTCTTCTGCAAGGCCGCGTTCAAGGTTTCCAGCACGGCGGGCGGCGTGCCCGCCGGCGCGAAAAACGCGTTCCACGAACTGATCTGCAGCCCCGGATCGCCCACCTCGGCCGCCGTCGGCACGTCGGGCGCGGACGGCAGGCGCTGGTCGGCGGCCACCGCCAGCGCGCGCAGCCTGCCCGAAGCCGCATGCGGCATGATCACCGGGCTGGCGTCCATCACCACGTCCACCTGCCCGCCGATCGCCGCGTTCACCGCCTCGCTGCCGCTCTTGAACGGCACGTGCATCACGTCCACGTTCGCCGTCAGCTTCAGCAGCTCCAGGCCCAGATGGGGCGAACTGGCGTTGCCCGCCGAGCCGAAATTCAGCTTGGCCGGATTGGCCCGCGCGTAGGCCACGAATTCGCCGAACGTCGCCGCCGGCAGCCCGGCCCGCACCGCCAGCAGGTACGGCGAGCCGGACACCATGCCCACGGGTACGAACTTGTCCGCATCGTAGCCGAGCTTGCGGTAGATCAGCGGATTCACCACCTGCGTGCCCACCGTGCCCATGAAGATCGTATAGCCGTCGGCCGGCGCCGTGGCCGCCAATTGCGCCGCGATCACCCCGCCCGCGCCCGGCCGGTTCTCGACCACCACGCCCTGCCCCAGCGCTTCGCCCATCCCCTGGCCGACCTGCCGCGCGACGATGTCCGTGATCCCGCCCGCGCCGAACGGCACCACCAGCCGTATCGGCCGCTCCGGATACGCCGCCGCCTGCGCGCCGCTTCCGCCCGCCACTGCCGCCGCCAGCGCCAGCGCGCTGACCATGCTCTTGAACCCCATGTCGATCCCCTTTATGCCGCAATCATGTTTGCGATGACACAAAGTGTCCTATAGAACATTGATTTTCCGCAAGCGAAACGATGCAGGGGAAATCCCTGAGAGGTGGGTGTTGGCTTTTCGTTGGCGTTCGTTTTTGGCTTTGGCGGGGAAGACGCGCCAATGGGGAGGACGACGATTTGTTCTGTTCTGCGCGGACGGACGAGCCGCGGGCTGAAGGAAGGCGACCTTCTTGGCGAGCGCGATGAACGGGCGTAACGGTCTTGGCCCGCGGAATTGGGGTACGCGGCACGGAGAAGCTTGTGGCCGGTAGCCGTTTCCGGCCCCGGGACGGGGTCCCGCTCCCACATACGCCGATGAGTACCGCTAAAACTTGCCTATGCGACACCCACTACTGAAGCCTGAACTCCACGACAGCGCCCCCGCTCCCATATAGCGGCGCATATTCATGCACGACAGCCTGCCTGAAACCGCCGCCCATCGCGCCCAGCAGCCAGTGAAAGTGCTTCAGGCCCATGTCCGGGCGTGCCTGCTCGGCGTATTCGGGCAGGATGGCGCGTACCGCATCCACATCGCCGCCTTCGATCAGCGCGAGCAGCCGGCGATTCCACGCGTCGTCGTTTTCGGACACGTAGCGGTCTTTCCGGAGATCGATGTTTTCCCGGAACATGCTGTTGGACAAACCGCCGATACCCACGACGGCGACACGCTTGTCGTGCAAGGCGGCGGCGGCGATGGCGCCCAGTTGCTCGGTCTGCTCGCCGCTGTGGTAAAGATTGTTCGCGGCGGCGACCATGGGAAGCGCAGATGTTCCGAAGCCCATCAGCGTGGCGGCGGTTATCGTGCCGGTATCGATCGGAAACTGGTCGTAGTCCACGCCGCGCGTCTTGATTCCCGCACCGTTGCAGGCATCGATACAGCGCTGCGCCAGCGCGGGCTCCGAATGGATGTCGAACGGTTGCTCGCCAAACTCGTGCCAGTTTTCATCGACATGCAGGCCCGTGCTGCGCGGCCGGGTAATCCACAATTGGTCCAGCACCGCGAACCACTGAGTGGAGTAGACCAGCACGCAATCGGGTCTGGATGCGGCAAGCGATTCGCCGGCTGTGGCCAAGGCGTCTCGAAGGCGTCCCCAGGGCGCGATGTCGGGCCGCAGCTGCGGCAGCGGGCTGCCCGGAACCAGGAATGCCGATACGATGGACATGAGATCTCCCCTTTTCTTTGCGTGCCGTCAGGCGGCCTGCCCCGCGGGCTGCAGGCTTGAAAGACCCGCTGCCTGAAGATCCCACTCGATGACCGCATTGCCGGTGCCGATGACGGTTCCGTATCCGTGCAGCCTTCCGGCCAGCTCCGGATACCCCATCGCCGCGTGCATCCACGTGAAGGCGCCCGATTTCACCTCCGCGAAAGCTTCGTCGATGAACTGGGGCAGCAACTGGAAGGTTTCCTTCATGCGGCCCTGGCGCATGAGGTCGATCATGCGCACATCCCATTTGTAGCCGTCGTAGCGCTCCGGATGCTCCTTGGTCATGTCTTCGGGCAGTTCCGGCTCTTCATGAAAATGCCAATGGGACAAGGTGTTGCTGGCCAGGAGGACGGCCCGGCGTCCCGTCTTGCGAATGGCCTCGCGCGTGGCGCGGCCCAGTATGTCCATCTCGCCCAGGCCCTCTTTGGTGTTGAGGTAGTACGGCGTGTTGTTGGCGGAGATTCCCACCACCGGGATGTCCCATTGCGGCCGGATCATGTGCAGCGTGGTGATGGTTCCGTAATCCGGCCGGAACTTCGGGTTGCGCATCATCTTGCTGACCAGGCCGGCCTTGGCGGCCTCGTCGCAGCATGCTTCGGCCAGCTCCACATCGACGTCCATGCCGAAGTCATAGCGGAAGATGTTGGGAAAGATGGGATCGACCGAGCGGCCGGCAAGCCGGGGAACCCCCAGGAAATGATGGCCAACCTGGGTGATCCAGTGCGGCGAATGGACCAGCAGCACATCCGGCTTCAGACGCTCGATGCTCTCGCGTGCCTGCGCATAGGCCCATCGCAACGGTTCCCAGCCGCCCTGCGAACGCGGCTCGTTCTGCGGCGGGTTTTCGCCATACACCAAGTGGGGCGGATGCGGCGCCAGGAAGCCGGCGACAATCACTCCTTCGCTCATGGCGAATCTCCTTGAATTGATGGCTGGAACTCGATGACTTTCTGACGCTACCGCCATTTAAGATGTGTACGTACTATCTTATCGAAAGAGAAATTTCCTCGGAACATGGTAGTTACCCTTTAGTCGATTGCGGCAACAATGCTGGGTCCCAGCGTAATATGGCTCACCACCCTGGAAACAAGCCCAGCACGATGCCTCCAAAACATCCAGTCCGTCCCGCTCGCGCGGGTTCTTCGCGTCCGATGATCACGCCGGAAGTGCAGGTCCTATTGCAGAACTTCCGGCTCGAAAATGTGCCGTCCCATCTGCTGCGGCGCGCGCATTTCAAGGCCGAAGAGATCTTCGCCAACACCTTTTCCCGCGAAAGCGTCACGCCAAGACAGAAAGCGGCCTTAATCCTGCTCCATCAAGATCCCGGACTCAGCCAGAACACATTGGCCGAACGGCTCGCCATGGACCGCAACACCGTCGCCGAGATGATCAAGCGCATGCACCGCGGCGGGCTCATAGAGCGCAGGCCGTCGCCCACGGACGCGCGCGCCTATCAGCTTTACATTGCGCCGGCCGGCGTGGAGCTGCTGTGCCGCGTCATGCCGCGAGACGCCACGGTGGAAGACCAATTACTCGCCCGGCTGCCCGAGGAATACCGGAGTCTCTTCGTGAAATGCCTGCGCCTGATCGCGGACAACGAAGCCCCCGGCAAGAACGACGGCCGCTCGGCCCCCTAGCGCGGCTGGACGTTGCGCGTCGGCGTTATGCGCCAGAACGTGTTCGAGAGATCGTCGGCGACGATCAGCGCGCCTTTCGGATCGACCGTCACGCCTACCGGACGACCGCGGGCCGTCCGCCCTGGTCTGGCCCGGCCGGTAGGCGAACCGCAGAACGGCGTCCTGGTTGGCGACATAGCGCCGCTTTTGGCAGGGCGGCCTTACGGCGCCGCGACGCGCTGACTGATCCTGCCCGAATCGATCAGCAGTTTCAGATAGGCCGTTCCCTCCTGGATGGCGCTAGCCGGCGTATCGCGGGGCGTAAGCGGGCACGGAATGCACCAATCCACGAGAACCAAGGTGGAGTGCGTGACCTGGACGAGCGGCAGAAAGCCCTCGGGAAGCGTGCCGCGCTGTTCCAGGCAGCGTAACGGCACGGCGCGCACGCCCAGGCGGAATCCTTTGTGTTCGGTAAGGACAAGGTCGTTCATGGAGCGGCTCCGGCGCGCCGCGGCGGTGCAGAGCCGCCGCGGCGCGCGCAATGCATCACGCCACCGTCACCGGAATCTGGCGCGGCTGCGCTTCGCGAATGCGCGGCACTCGCAGCGTCAGCACGCCTTGCCGCAGGCTGGCTTGGATCGCCTCCTTGTCAAACTCCGGCCCCAGCCTGAAGGAGCGGCGAAACAGCGGTTCGCGCAGTTCGCCATGGATCAGCCGGACACCGGCGGGAACCGGAACCGCGGCTTCGCCTTCGATGACCAGCACCTCCGATTCCACCTTGACGCTCAACCTGTCCTTCGTGACGCCAGGCAGGTCCGCCAGGACGGTGACGCCCGCAGCGTCTTCAAAGATGTCGACCGCGGGCAGATTGGCGGGACGTTGCTCATTGGAACGGCCGCCCTGTTCAACAAGTTCGTTACGCTCGTTCATGATCGTTCCTCCTGAGTAGGATGAGGGGAAGCTTGCATCACTGGATTGCAACAAGCCGCGGCTTCGACGACTCTTTCTTCTTGATGGATATCAGCAGGCAGCCGTCGATGTACCGCGCCTCGACCTTGTCCGGATCGACGTCGCCGGGCAACTCGATGACGCGCGTGAAATTCCCCTCGGCGCGTTCCCGAGCGTAGTAACGGCCGTTATCCGGCAGGGGCGGCATGCTCCGCGTGCCGCTGATGGTGAGCAGCCCCTTCTCTATGGATACTTTCAAGGCGTCGGGTTCGATGCCGGGGACGAAGCCGACGACCACAGCGGCGTCATCCGAAACCCCGATGTTGACGGGCGGGAAGCGTCCGCGTGGCAACGACCGCAATGTGGCCGGCGAGCCCGCGCTGCGAAAGATCCGGTCCATCTGCTCCTGGACCGCGTCAAAGAGAGAATCGAAACCGCTGTCGCTGAAAGGGTAGTTGGCCATAATTACCTCCCAAGTTCGTCTGGAAGGATCGAGACCGCGCCACGTCGCCGCAAGAGCGACCGGCACTCGATCGCTTCAATGCGGATATAGGATTCAACCGCGCGGATTCAAGAGTCCGGGTCCTTTGATTTAAAAAATGGCGGTCCCGGGCGCTATAGATTTTTTCTGCGGCCCGTTGCAACGACAAAAAAGGGCATCGCGCCGCCGGCGCGATGCCCTCAGAGCAGACTGGATGGCTTGGCCGTTATTCCGCCGTCAGAAGTCCATCGCCTCGGCCGCGGCGGCCTGCGGCTTGGTTTCTTCCGGAACCTGCGCGATGGTGGCGGCGGTGGTCAGGATGAGCCCCGCGATCGAAGCCGCGTTCTGCAATGCGGTGCGCGTGACCTTCGTCGGATCGACGACGCCGATATCGACCAGGTCGCCATAGTCGCCGGTGGCGGCGTTATAGCCATAGTTTCCTTTGGCTTCCATCACCTTCGCCACGACCACCGAAGGCTCTTCGCCTGCGTTGGCCACGATGGCGCGCAGCGGAGCCTCGAGCGCCCGCAGGATGATGCGA
This sequence comes from Achromobacter sp. MUI-25009338, assembly GCF_057359325.1. Taxonomy (NCBI): domain Bacteria; kingdom Pseudomonadati; phylum Pseudomonadota; class Betaproteobacteria; order Burkholderiales; family Alcaligenaceae; genus Achromobacter; species Achromobacter sp. MUI-25009338. The sequence continues at coordinate 1,714,955 of NZ_CM170627.1, read as the reverse complement.
ATGCCCGCATCCTGATCGGCATTGGCGCCTTTCATATCCTGTATCGCCGCCCGGGCCCGCAGCAGCGCAACGCCGCCGCCGGGCACGATGCCTTCCTCGACCGCCGCGCGGGTCGCATGCAGCGCATCATCGACGCGATCCTTCTTCTCCTTCATTTCGACTTCGGTTGCGGCGCCCACCCGGATGACGGCGACGCCGCCCGCCAGCTTGGCGACACGCTCCTGCAGCTTTTCGCGGTCGTAGTCGCTGGTGGCGTCGTCGATCTGCTTGCGGATCGACTTGACGCGCGCATCGATGGCCTCCTGCTTGCCGCCGCCATCGATGATGATGGTCTCTTCCTTGCGAACTTCGATCCGCTTGGCGCTTCCGAGGTCTTGCAGCGTGGCCTTGTCCAACTGCTTGCCCGTTTCTTCCGAGATCACGGTGGCGCCGGTGAGGATCGCAATGTCCTCCAGCATGGCCTTGCGGCGATCGCCGAAGCCTGGCGCCTTCACCGCGGTGACCTTCAACACCCCGCGCATGGAGTTGACCACCAGGGTGGCAAGCGCCTCGCCTTCCACGTCCTCGGCAACGATAAGCAGCGGCTTGCCCGCCTTGGCGGCGCTTTCCAGCACCGGCAGAAGCTCGCGAACGTTGGAGATCTTCTTGTCGTACAGCAGGATCAACGGATCATCGAGCTGAGCGATCTGCTTTTCCGGGTCCGTGATGAAGTATGGGCTCAGGTAGCCGCGATCGAACTGCATGCCTTCCACGATATCCAGTTCGTTGTCCAGCGACTTGCCATCTTCCACCGTGATCACGCCCTCGCGCCCGACCTTGTCCATCGCGTCGGCAATGATCTTGCCGATCGCCTCGTCGGCGTTGGCCGACAGCGCCGCGACTTGCGCCGTCTCTTTGCTGGTGGAGATGGGCTTGGACATCTTGCGCAGCGCCTCCACCACACCGGAGACGGCCTGGTCGATGCCCCGCTTCAGATCCATGGGGTTCATGCCGGAGGCCACGTACTTCATGCCTTCCTGGACGACCGCCTGCGCCAGCACCGTGGCGGTGGTCGTGCCATCGCCCGCGACGTCGGCCGTCTTCGATGCGACCTGCTTGACGATCTGTGCGCCCATGTTCTCGAACTTGTCCTTCAGTTCGATCTCCTTGGCCACCGAGACGCCGTCCTTGGTAATGACCGGCGCGCCGAAGCTGCGTTCGAGCAGCACATTCCGGCCCTTCGGGCCGAGCGTCACCTTTACGGCATCGGCCAGGATATTGACGCCCTTGACTACGCGGCTGCGGGCGCCGTCGTGGAACTTAACGTCCTTCGCACTCATTTCTAGCTCCTCAATCCATAGGCTGGCGGCGTCAGGCCGCCTTCTTCAGTTGAGCGTCTTGCGACGTGAGCACGGCGAAAACATCCTCTTCGCGCATGACCAGCAGTTCTTCGCCGTCGACCTTGACGGTCTGGCCGGCATACTTGCCAAAGAGAACGTGGTCGCCGACCTTGAGTTCGGGCGCCTGCAGCGAGCCATCTGCGTTGCGCTTGCCCTGGCCGACCGCGAGGACCTCTCCCTGTTCGGACTTTTCCGCCGCCGAGTCGGGGATGACGATGCCGGATGCTGTCTTGCGCTGCTGTTCGATTCGCTTGACGATAATCCGGTCGTAAAGGGGACGGATCTTCATGACTCTATCTCCTGAAGTCTTGATCATCAAAAAGTGAATGCCGGCGCACTGCAGCGACATGGCGGGGCGGCGTGCGCCGTACAGCCCGTGATGGGTGCGGAAAAAAATTATGGGCGCCGCCAAGCCGCTTCAAGAGCGGAAAATGATTCAAAATGAAACTTAACGAATCAAAATGCCCTTTCCCCGTCCCAGGCGGTACACGACCTTTCGACGCAGCTCGCGTCCGTCCGGCAGCAGCGCAACGGGACAAGGCGCGGAGCGTCCGCCATCAGCATCCAGCGTGCGGTCGTCGCCGTCCATTTGACTCCACAGGCCGCCCTTGCGAGGCCGGAACAGCCAGCGGACGTAGCCGCGGTGAGCGGCAAGGTCGAGCAGGGCCTGCTGGTCCGGAGCCTCGACGACGACCGCCCGGTTCGCCTCGCGCGCGTCGGAATAATCCGCGAACGCCCTACGGCAGGCGAGCGCTTCGGACACCGGCGCATTGAGGCGCCACCATCCGGGACTCGCCACACGCTCCACATCCCAGGCGCCGAGTCTCCATGCCGCCTCCAGCATTGCGCGGTCGATGACGGCATAGTCGCGCCAGCGCAGGTTGATCTGCAGCGCAGAACCCGCGACGGAGTGCAAAGCGCCGGCCGCCCTTTCATCACGGTGGAATCCGTGCCAGTGCAGGATCAGGATGATCGGCGTGTCCGATTTCTGTGTAGCGGTCGCGCTGACGGCGTACAGCGGAAGCCTCAGCGCAGCTATGTGCGAAGTGATGGTCTCGAGGATATCCATTCGCTGACTCCAACGACTTGCAGCCCTTTCTCACAGGCCAAAGCGACAATATCGTTTCGCCGAATTTATCGCAGGTGCTTTGCCCGGGCAACGTCAGTTGGGGTACAAGTAGCGCCAACCCCGCGCTTTCGCCCGGGCCACAAGCCATGAAGAACCGCTTTATGACGCAGCCCCGCTCTCTTGCCGGCCAACCGCGGCGTTTCCAGACGCCCGACTTCGAGGCGCTGATCGAAGCCGCAGGCGATCTCATCTACACCCTGGACTTCGAAGGACGCTTCACCTACATGAACCGGGCGTTCGAACAGGTGCTGGGCTATGAGCCCTGCGCCCTGCTGGGCCGTCACTTTACGGAGATCCTGACCGAGGAGTCCGCAAAAGTGGCGACGCGCCATTACCAGCAAGGCCTGCTCGGCCAGGAACGGACGCCCTTCTTCGAAGTGGAGGCGCGCCGGCCCGACGGCGGCGTCGTGCACTTGGAAGTGCGCGCCGGCGCGCTGATCCGCGATGGCGAGATGGTGGGCAGGCAGGGCATCGCCCGGGACATCAATGCGATCAAGGCGCTGCAGACGCTGGTGACGGAGAAGTCGCAGCGCGTGACGCTGCTGGAAGAGCGCACGCGCATCGCGATGGCGATGTACGCGCGCATCGCCGAACTCGTCTACGCCGACCCCGGCGCTGGGTCGGCGGGCGGCGAGATGCTGCAGGAAGTGCAGCATGCGTTCGACCGGCTCGCCGCCCAGAAGCACGGCCTTTCCGTGGCCGACCTGCGCATCCTGGGACTGCTGGCGCAAGGGCATTCGAACGGCGAGATCGCGGACATCATCTGCCGCAGCCCGCATACGGTCAAGGACAGCGTCAAGAAGATCATGCAGCGGCTGAACGCAAGGCGGCGTGCCGAGGCGGTCGCCTGCGCCATCAAGCTCGGCCTGATCGCGCCGCCCTCCTGAACGGCGCGGAACTTGTGATTCCCGCTTTCGGGGGGGCAATACCCCTCCTTGGAGGTCTGCCCCCGACAGCCGGCGGCGGGAATAATCGGCTTGTGCGCCCTCGACGGCGCGCCAGCGAAAACAACACGAGACAACGGAGACACGCATGCTCTACGCACCAGGGCAGCCTTGGCGCCTGCGCCGCGCGGCGGGCGCGGCCTTGTTGATTGCCGGCCTGACGGCCTGCGCCGCACGTCAGGAATCCCGCGCGCCGGCGGGCGCGCTGCCGCCGCAAGCGGCGGTCGAGGTGGACCGGACGCAGTTTTATCCGGAAGCCCGTCTGCGCGCATGGCAGGAAGACCTGGACCGTCGCGGGCTGCGCGACACGGGCTCGCCCGCGCATGAGGCCTACGTCGACGCGCTGTACGAACGCCTGCGCGAGGCCGGCGTGGCGGATCTGTACTTCGAACCGGTGGCCATGACCCGGTGGGCAGCGCGGCGCTGGTCGCTGGAGCTGGCCGACGGCGCCGACCGGATTCCGACGGCTGGCTATATCCCCTACTCCGGCAGCACCGGCGCGCAGGGGCTGGTGGCGCCGATACGCTATCTGCCGGTCGGCCGGCGACCGGACCGCAGCGTGGCGGGCAGCATCGTGGTGGTGGAACTGCCCAGGCCGTCGCTGACCAGCGATTTCTTCCATGCCATGGCGCTGTACAAACACGATCCCGACAACACGCTGCCACCGGGCGCGCCCTATGCGCGTCCTTACCAGATAATCGACGCGCTGGTGCAGACACTGGAAGCGCTGCAGGCCGCGGGCGCCGCCGGCGTGGTCGCGGTCCTGGACGAACCCGCCGATATCGCCGCGGGCCTGTACGCCCCGTACGACCGCCAACTGCGCAAACTGCCAGGCGTTTACGTGGACCGGGCGGCCGGCGCCCGCCTGAAGGCGCTGGCGCGCGCCGGCGCCCGGCTGCGCCTGGTACTGGATGCCGATACCGAGGCTGTCGTCACGCGCAACCTGATCGGCATCATTCCCGGCGCCAGCAGCGAGCTGACCGTCATCAACAGCCATACCGACGGCACCAACGGCATCGAGGACAACGGTCCCAACGCCATCGTCGACATCGCCCAGTACCTGGCGCGCCTGCCACGCGAGGCGCTGCCGCGCAGCATCATGATCATGCTCTCCAGCGGCCATTTCGCCGGCGGCGTGGGCATACAGGACTTTCTGGCGCGGCATCGCCAGGACGGCCTGCGCGGCCGCATCGCCAGCATCGTCACGATAGAACACCTGGGCGCCACGGAATGGCTGCCCGGACCCGACGGCCGCCTGGCGCCGACGGGCCGCGACGAGCCCGCCGCGATCTTCCTGCCGCGCGTCCCGGCATTGGTGCGCGCCGCGTCGGCCATGCTGCGCAATGCACAGGTTGCGCCCGCGTTCGTCATGCCTCCGCTCAATCCGGACGGCGACGGCGGCCCCAACACGGCCACGTGGCCGGGCGAGGGCCAGTATTTCTGGGGTGGCGCCCGCCTGCCCACGCTCAACTACATCACCGGGCCGGACTACCTGCTGAATTACGACGTCACCACTGCCGACAAGGTGGACTACGGCCGCATGCGACGGGAGACGGCCGCGATCACGCAAATGCTGCTGGACCTCTCGCGCGAGCCCTACGAGGCGCTGCGCGCCGAACAGCCGCCCCCTCCCTGAAAGCGCGGCCCCGCCGCGTCCGCCCTCCTTTGCTAAGCCGGCGCCGGCCCGGATGCCGCCGGCCCAGGCGCGCCTGCGCGCCGCCTCACGATATGGAGCTCTAGATGACCCGGAATCCCCCGCCCGCGCTCGCCGGCCTGATGATGCGCCAGCCTCTGCTCGTCTCCCAATTGCTACGCCACGCCGCCCGCCACTTCGGCACGGTCGAAATCGTGTCGCGCCGCGTCGAGGGAGACGTGCACCGCTACACCTACGCCGACTGCCATCGGCGCAGCCAGCGCCTGGCCCGCGCGCTCGCGGCGCTGGAGGTGCGCCCGGGCCAGCGTGTGGCCACCCTGGCCTGGAACGGCTACCGGCATCTGGAGCTCTATTACGCCGTGTCCGGCGCCGGTGCCGTGATCCATACCGTCAACCCCAGGCTGCACGCCGACCAGGTGGCCTACCTGCTCAACCACGCGGACGACCAGTACGTGTTCTTCGACGTGGGCTTTCTGCCGCTCCTAGAATCGGTGGCGGCGCGATGCCCCGGCGTGCGGGGCTATGTCGCCCTTTGCAGCCGGGAATACATGCCTTCGTCCGCCGCCCTGCCGGGGCTGCTGTGCTACGAGGACCTGCTGGCGGCCCAGCCCGAAAGCTACGACTGGCCCGAACTGAACGAGGAATCGGCCTGCGGACTGTGCTACACGTCCGGCACCACGGGCCAGCCCAAGGGCGTGCTGTACTCGCACCGGTCCACGGTACTGCACGCCTATGCGGTCGCGCTGCCCGACGCGCTCAACCTTTCTTCGCGCACGGCGGTGCTGCCTGCAGTGCCCATGTTTCACGTCAATGCCTGGGGCATTCCCTATGCCGCCCCGCTCGCCGGCTGCAAGCTGGTGCTGCCCGGTCCCGCGCTGGACGGCGCCTCGCTGCATGCGGTGATAAAGGACGAAGGCGTAACGTCGGCGGCCGGCGTGCCGACCGTGTGGCTGGGGCTGCTGGGCCATGCGGAACGCAACGGCCTGAGCCTGTCGGGCCTGCGCCACGCGGTCATCGGCGGCGCCGCCTGCCCGCCTGCGCTGTTGCGCAGCCTGCGCGACGGCTACGGCGTCGAAGTGCTGCACGCGTGGGGCATGACGGAACTGTCGCCGCTGGGCACGACCGCCGTGCTGCAGCGCCGGCACCTCGCGCTGTCGGAGGACGAACGGCTGGCCGTTCTGGGCAAGCAGGGGCACACCGTCTTCGGCGTGGACATGAAGATCGTGGACGGCGGCGGCGGCGAACTGCCCTGGGACGGCAAGAGCCGGGGCGAGCTGCTGGTGCGAGGTCCGTGGGTGATGGAGCGCTACTTCGGCGACGACGACAGCGCCGCCGCGACCGGGGCGGACTGGTTCGCCACCGGCGACGTAGCCACGATCGACGCCGACGGCTACATGCAGATCGTCGATCGCAGCAAGGACGTGATCAAGTCCGGAGGGGAGTGGATCAGCTCGGTCGAGATCGAGCACGCCGCCATGGAACACCCTGGCGTGCAGCAGGCCGCATGCATCGCCATCGCGCATCCCAAATGGGACGAACGTCCCCTGCTTCTGGTGGTGCCGCGCGAAGGCGCCGACGTCGGCAAGCAGGAACTGCTGCGCTTCATCGAAGGGCGCATCGCCCAGTGGTGGATGCCCGATGACGTGCTGTTCCTGCCCTCTCTGCCGCTGGGCGCGACAGGCAAGGTGCTCAAGAAGCAGTTGCGCGAACAGTACGGCGGCTACCGGCCCGCGGCGGCCTGATGCCGGCCGCCAGCAAAACGGGCGCCAGGCCATGAAACGGCGCGTCCTGAGAATCGCGGCGCTCGCCTTCGCAGCCGCCGGCGCGGCCAGCCATGCGGAACCCGGGCTGGCCTTGTACGGCGTCGTGGACGCGGGCCTGAACCTGATCGACAACGGATCGGCGAGGTCCGCCTCCATGAAGTCCGGCATCATCAGCGGATCGCAGTTCGGCCTGCGCGGCACGGAACATCTGGGCGGTTCGCTACGCGCGGTGTTCCAGCTCGAGGCCAGCTTCGAATCCAATTCCGGCGCCTACAAGCCCTACTTCGGCGATCCGTCGAGCGCCACTGCGCAAGCGCCCAATGGCGCACCCGGCAAGGGATTCAACCGCCGCGCGTTCGTCGGCCTGGAAGGCCGCTACGGCATGCTGCAACTGGGCCGCGACTACACGCCGCTGTACTGGGCGGTGCTGGATAGCGACCCGCTGAAGCTCGGGTCCTACGGCAACATGCAGCAGATCGTGCTTTTGTCCGGCACGGGCTCGGACCGGTTCGGGCGCGCCAGCAACGCCGTCTTCTACACCTCGCCCCGCGTCGCCGGACTGCGGGGCCGGCTGATGGCGAGCCTGGGCCCCGCTGCCGCGCGCAGCGCGTCGGACGGCCCGCCCCGCAGCGCGAGCCGCATGATCGGCGCATCCGTGGACTACACGCAGGATGGGCTGACGCTCAACGGCGCCTATCAGCTGCTGCGCCTGCCCGAGATCGCGGGCTCGCCGGCCGCCTACACCGGCGCCACGGGACTGCGCCGCGACATGCTGGTCGGGCTCAAGTACGCCAGCGGCGACTACACCGTGGCGGGTGGCTACTTCCGGGTGCGCCATCCGGGGCGCCGCGGCGACGGCAGCGACATCTGGGCAGGCGCGTCCTTGCGGTTGGGAGCGGGCGTGCTGGCGTTCAACGTCCAGCGCATGCGGCAGGACGTGCCAGGAAGAAGCCGGCCTGGCGAGGCCACGGTGTTGGGCCTGAGCTATATCCACGCGCTTTCGCGGCGCTTTTCCCTGTACGCGTCCTACGGCATGGTCAACAACGGCGCAAACGCCGCCTTCTCGCTGCTGTCGAGCGATACCGCGGTCGCGCCGGCGGCGCGCGGCGATGACATCCGGGCGCTCGGGGTTGGCATGCGCTACGTGTTCTGAGCCGGACCGCGGTCTTGCCCGCCATATGCTTCAAGCCTAAAATACCGTCACGTCATCGACGGCAAGGCGCCGCCCGGCAGTTCCACGGCGCGCCGCTCTCCTCCTGCCGCAAGACCGCCAGCCAGAGGGCCGTCCGCACAGGCCGGCCCCATCGTCCCGCCGCGTGGCCGCAAGGCCTGCGCGGGTTTCTGCACGTTCTTGACCACGAGGAAAACCATGGCCTTCGATTCTCGTCCGGCGCCTGCGCGCGCCAATTTTCCCGGCGGCGACGCCTACGCCGCGGAAGTATTCGAGCGCTCCCGCCGCGCCGCCGCGGACCGCGGTCTGCACTACCACCCCGACATCCCCTACGACGACGCCACAGGCTGCCGCCTGGATCTCTACGCGCCGGCGCGCGCGCCGGCAGACCTGCCCTGCCTGATCTTCGTGCACGGCGGCGCGTTTTCGCTGGGCTGCAAGGAATGGATGGGATTCATGGCGCCGGCCGTGACGGCGACGCCGGCCTTGTTCATCTCGGTGTCGTACCGGCTGGCGCCCGGCCATGTCTATCCTGCCGCGGTGCGCGATGTCGCCGCCGCCGTGGACTGGGCCTGGCGCAATGTCGGCGCATACGGCGGCGATCCCGCGCGCCTGTTCCTGGGCGGCCACTCGGCGGGCGGCCACCTGGCCAGCCTGGTGGCGCTGGACCGCCGCTGGCTGGATGAACGCGGCCTGCCCGCGCGCGTCATCAGGGGCGCGCTGCCGATCAGCGGCCTGTACGATCTGGACTACGACGGCGGCGACGCGGTGGGCGCCGCGGCGCTCGCCATACGCCGGCGCTTCATACCGGACGACTCCCACGTGCCGGCGGCCAGTCCGATGCATCATGTCGGACCGCAGGCGCCGCCGTTCTATCTCGGAGCGGGCGAACACGACCTGGGCAGGCTCGCGGCCGAGGCGCTGGCCATGCGGGACCTGCTGAGCCAGGCCGGCGTGCCGGCGGCGGCGGAGATCTACCCGGATCACGATCACTACGCCGCCAGCAGCCGCTGCGTGGACGACAGGCACCCGTGGATCACCCGGGCGCGCGCCTTCCTGCGCAGCGGCAGTCCGATATAACGGCGCGCCCGCTCAGGCCGGCGCCGCGCCCTCCTGGCGACCGATCATCTGCGCGGCCGCCGAACAGAGGACCTGTCGCACCAGGTCGGCCTGCCGACGCGCGCCGGCCTTGCCCAGCACCTGGTTCAACTGGTAGCGCGCGGTGCCCACCGTAATGCCGCGGCCGCGCGCGTATTCCTCGACCGTCCAGCCCGCCACCAACGCGCTCGCGAGCCTCGCCTCGGCCTCGGTGAGGCCGAACAGCGCGCGCAGGGCCGCCACGGGGAAGCGGGCGCCAGCCTGCGACTCTTGCACCAGCGACACCAGCACCAGGGCGCCGCCGTGCGGCTGAGAGGCTTGCAGCCGCTGCAGCGCCAGCTGCGTGCGGCCCTGTCCGTTTTCCAGGGTCAGGAATACCGGCTCGGCCTCCAGCGACGCCTGCGCCAGCGCGTGCGCGAACCGGTACTGACCAGCGGCGTCGGCGCAGATCCGGCCGCTGCGCAATCGCAGGCCCGCGCGGCCGTCCAGCCCTTCCCGGGCGCGGCGGTTCGACCAGACGAGTCCGCCAGACTCGTCGCACAACGCCAGCGCGCAGGGCCAGGCTTCCAGGTAGCGGTCGACCAGCGCGGACACGCTGCGGTCGAGCCCCACGGATTGCGCCAGCGTAGCCGCCTGCAGCAGATGCGGCGTGAGCTTGCGCAGCCGCTCCAGGCGGCGCGGAGAAAAACCGCCGTCATCGCGCGGATCCTGGTGCACCGCGATGGCCACCCAGCGCGTGCCGCCCATGGGCGCCATGGCCCCCATGAAGCGCCCCAGGCCGGCGCGGCGCAACTGCAGATGGAGTCGGTCGCGTAACGGCGCCTCTTCCGGCAGAAAGAGTTCTCCGTCGGTGGCCATGCGGCCCGGCCGTCGCGCGACCCGCTGCAGGCGCCAGGCTTCCAGTCGGGGATTGCGGGCGTCGGACACCTCCGCCCGATAGGCCTCCATGTCGATGCGCGTGTCGTACGCCGCCCAATAGGGAACGGCGCGCGCGCCCTCCAGATCCAGGCACTGCAGCACGGCTGAATGCGCGCCGACATCGCTGCACAGCCGGTCCAGCACGCCGGCCCAGCGGCTCGGGTCCGTGCAACAGGCATACAGGTCCAGCAGGAAAGAATCAGATGCTGCGCCGAGAGCCATGAAGACACCCACACTATCTGAACGAAAAGCGCTCATCGTCCGGCAAGCCCGCCGGCGCGGCAACTGGGGTTTGCCATGAAACGGGTCCGGCATCTCCCATTTGAGAGATGACGGCCGCGCGGGGGAAATCCCATACTGCCTCGCGTGCTCATCCGGCGCACTGCTGCCGCGCCGGATTCCGCGCCGCTCGAGGAGGAGCGGGCGGCGCGGAAAGCACGCCCACTCACCGCCCTTCGCAGGCAGAACAGGAACCGCCATGAAAGACAACACGGACACGCCGATAGTCGCCGCATTCGCGATGACGCACACGCCGGGGCTGGGCAACCAGACCGGACTTGCGCAGCCGGAAACGCTGCGCCGCCTCCTGGACGGCTTCGACGTGGTGCGCCGCCAGATCGAAACCGCCCGGCCCGACGTAATCGTCGCCTTCGTCAACGACCATTTCGACATGTATACGCTGCATGCCATGCCGGGCATGGCCATCGCGCTCGGCGACACGCACTGGGGGCCGACCGAGGCGACGCAGGACTGGATCGGCATGCCGCGCGCGCCCCGCCCCGGCCACGCGGCGCTGGCCGGGGACATCTACCGCAGCGTCATGGAAGACGGCTTCGAGCTGTTCCGCAGCGAGTCGGCCGAACTCGTGCACAACGTGCTGATGCCGGCCAAGTACCTGTGGCCCAGCGCCAGCATTCCAGTCGTGCCGATCTTCCTCAACTGCTTCGCGCCGCCGCTGCCGACGTGGCGCCGCGCGTACGAACTGGGCGTCAGCGTGCGCAAAGTCCTGGACCGGCGGCCCGAGCGCATCGCGCTCATGGCCAGCGGCGGCCTGTCGCACTGGCCGCCCATCACCATCGACGAGGACGCGGCGGACGATCCGCTGATGCAGCGCGTGCAGCGCTGGCAGATCCTCGGCGCGGCCGCGCTGCGCGAGGACCCGGAGCTGCCACTGGCCATCCTGCGGCGCGAAGCCGAAATGGCCGCGTCCGGCCGCGACTTGGTCAATGCCGAATGGGACCACCGCATCCTGCAGAAACTGGCCGCCGGCGACCGCGAGTTCATGTTGTCGCTCACCCACGAGACGGTCAGGGCCCAGGCGGGTCCGGGCGGCGCGGAAATGCTGATGTGGACCGCGCTCATGGGCGCGATGCGCGACGCGCCGGCCGACATCGTCGCCTACGAAGCCGTGCCCGAGTGGATGGGCGGCGTCGGTGTGCTGAGCTACGCGCGCAGCCTGGGCCGCGCCTGAACGCGGCCGCGAGCCATGCGCAAAGAACCAGGGGAGTGGACACCATGAACATGCAAGCCATCATCAGCGGCGGCGGGATCGGCGGACTGGCCGCGGCGGCGGCGCTTGCCCGGCGCGGCTGGGACGTGACCGTCTATGAAAGCAGGCCCGAGCTGCGCGTCTCGGGCTCAGGCATCTATCTGTGGTCGAACGGGCTGGCGGTGCTATCGGAGATAGGCGCCTATGAACGCGCCATGCGCAATGCCTTCCTGCCCGAGGGCATCGAACAGCGCGACCATGCCGGGCAGGTACTGGTTCCCGCGCTGCTGCCCCCGGGATTGCGGGTGGTCGCGATCGCGCGCAGCGAGCTGCACGCAGGCCTGGAGGCGGCCGCGCGCGCCGCCGGCGCTCGCATCGTCACAGGCGCGGAGGTCGTCGACGCCGGCACCGACGGCACCCTGACATTCGCCAACGGCGATCGCGCGAAAGCCGATCTCGCCATCGGCTGCGACGGCGTCTGGTCGCCCGTGCGCCGCGCCCTGGGCCTTGAACAGGTGCACCAGCGGGCCGAGGAAGGCGCGCTGCGGACCATCGTGCAGGCGACCCAGGAGGAACTGCCCGCCGCCGCGCGCGGCAAGTGCATCGAAATCTGGAACGGTACGCGGCGCATGCTGATCACCCCCATCAACGCCCGCGAAATCTACCTGGCGCTGACCTGCCGCGAGGACGACGATTCGGCGCGAGATACGCGCGTGCTGCCATGCTGGCGGGAAGCCTTTCCTGAATGGGCGTTCCTGCTCGACCGGATCGCGCATGGCAGCGTGCTCTGGAACGTCTACACCGTGGTGCGCTGCAAGCGCTGGTCCGCAGGCCATGCCTGCGTGCTCGGCGACGCCGCCCATGCCCAGCCGCCCAACCTGGGCCAGGGCGGCGGCATGGCCATGCAGAACGGCCTGGCGCTGGCCGCCTACATGGAGCGGGTGAGGGACCGGCGGGACATACCCGAGGCGCTGGGCGCATGGGAAGCCGCGACACGTCCGCTGACCGAGGAATGCCAGCGCTGGTCCTGTCTCTGGGGCGAACTCGCCAACATACCCGACGAGGTGCGTCCGCGCATCGTGCGGGGCGTGTTCAGCGAGCCCTGGGTGTTGTCCAAAGTGACGGTCGCGTCCGCGTCCGCTCCCATCCGCGCCACGGACTGGCGACCGGCCGCCGCCCGCTGAAACCCGCTCCCGCGTCGGGCCCTGCCTATTCCAGCCCGGGCGGCGCCATGTACGCCGTCCGGGCACAAGGGGAATTCCATGAACATCCGCAATGCAATGCCGGCTGTCGCGGCGCCGCTGGTCCTGGCTGCCCTCGGTCTGGCCGGAAACGCGGCCGCCACCGAGAACGGCATACCCACCACGGTCAACGGCTTCTATGACTTCGGCGCCGGCATGTCGCCGCCGCCGACGCCGTTCGGGACGATCTCGCTGCGTTCCTCGTACAACCATGCCACCGTTCGGAAGAACCAGTATGGCGAGACGCTGGACGACGACTTTTCTCTCAGCGTCTTCACCGTGAGCGCGGCCTATCTGCGCATGACCCGCGCCACGCTGCTGGGGGCAAGCTACGGCTTCGGCATCGTGCAGCCGTTCTTCAGGATGGACGCGGCCTTCGACGTGCCGACGGCCGCTGGGCCGCTGCGGCTGCGCGGCGAAACGTTCCGGATCGCCGACACCCTGCTGCTGCCTCTGATCCTGCAATGGAACCCGTCGCCCAACCTGCATCTGAATGCGCAGTTCCAGGTGCTGGCTCCCACGGGGGACTATGACAAGCGGCGGCTCGTGAACCCGGGACTGAATCACTGGGCGTTCTCTCCCATCTTCAATTTCACCTACATCACCGACGGCGGCTTCGAGGTGTCCTCGAGCTTTGAGGTCGACATCAGCACGCGCAACCACGCCACCGGCTACCGCAATGGCATCGAATACCGCCACGAGTTCGCGCTGGGCCAGCACGTGGGACCGTGGACCCTGGGAGTGGGCGGCTACTACAGCCGCCAGTTCACCGACGACGACGCGCCCGGCCTGCAAGGCGGCAACCGTTCCCGGGTGATCGCCCTGGGGCCGGCCGTCCATTTCTACAAACCGGGCCTGCCGCCCGTCTGGCTGCACGTCTACAAGGAATTCGGCGCGCGCAACCGCGCCGAAGGCTACACGGCCGCGCTGCGCCTCGCGGCCAGCTTCTGACCAACCAGGCGGCGCGGCCAGAACAGTATTGTCGTCACATCACCCGCACGCCCAGCGATTCGATCAACTGTCCAGCCTGTTCGGCAGAAATCACCGCCCCCTTCAGCGAGCCGGTCAGGTCGTACACCGTGATGCCGCCGAGCTCGGCCGCCCGCAGATCCGCGCCCTGGAACCTCGCCCCTTTCAGGCTGGCGCCGCGCAGGCTGCCGCCGTTGAACACCGCGTCGCGGAAATCGCAGCCGCCCAGGTCGGCGTCAGAGAAATCCAGCTGGTCCAGCACCTGCTTTCTGAACGACATGCCGCGCAGTTGGGCGCCCACCAGGCGGCAGCTGCGCAGGCTCAGGCCCAGGGCGTGGACTTCGGAGAAACCGGCCCCGTTCAGTTTCGAATCGGAAATCGTCGCCGACGATAGCCGGGAACGCGCCCACTTGGTCATGTGGAGATCGCAGGCCGTGAAGCTGGCGTCCGTCAGGTCCGCCAGCTCGAAGTCGCCCAGGCCGATCCTGCACCGCTCCCATATCGTTTCGCTCAAGGTCGCGCGCGCCAGCCGGGCCTCGGCCAGCGAGCAGGCCGTAAAGCGGATGTTCCGGAGATCCAGCGAACCCAGGTCCTGCCCGTCGAAGGAGCAGCGATCGAACCGGGTGACGGGTTGGGGTTGCGCGAGAAGCCGGACCAGATCCGCACGCGTGAGGGTACTGTCGCTGACGATGTTCATTTATCGGTATCCATGCAAAAAACGGGTACGCCCGGATGATATGATAAATCCATATATATGGATTGTTTATGAACATACGACGAGCAAAGCAACCCGCCGCCGTGCGGGTCCAGATTCTCGAAGCCGCAAGACAGGTCCTGGCCGATGAGGGCGCGGGCGCGCTCACCTTCGACAGCGTGCTTGCCAGGACCGACCTGTCCAAAGGCGGCATCCAGTACCACTTCCGCACCAAGCAGGCCTTGATGGACGGCCTGTTCGATCACCTCATGCAGGAGTTTTCCGACAATTTGCATGAGGCGCTGGCGGCCGAGCCGGCCGGCGCGGATCAACGCATCCGCACCTACATCCGGGTCGTGAGCCTGGCCGCCGAATCGGCGCTGGCGGCGCGCGAAGCCATGGCCCTGTTGATGGCCGATCCGAAGTACCAGGCCATACACACCGCATTGGTGGACGACTTCTGCCGCCCCGACGAAGTCGCGGCCGACCTGTCATTGACCTGCCGGTTCGCGGTCGAGGGACTCTGGCAGGCGCAGGTGCTGTTGCGCGCGCCGCAGCCGGAAACGGTCGCCAGCGTGCGGGACTGCCTGCTGGGGCTGCTGGACCGAGCCGCGAAGCCGGCCATCGTCCCGGGCGGCAAGCGCGCCCTGCCCCGTAGAAAGGAGAAGCCCGATGGCCATTGAACTGGAAAAGCAGGTTCGAGCCGCCGCGATCGCGTCGATACAGCGGTACTTCGATGAACACATGGAAGAGCCCATCGGCAATATCGCGGCGGCCGCGCTGCTGGGATTCTTCCTGGAGGAAATCGGGCCGGTCGTATACAACCAGGCCGTCGCCGACGCGCAGGAGCGGCTGCAGCTGCGCGTCTCCGAACTGGACCTGGAGGTCCGCGAGGACGAGTTCGGCTATTGGCGCAAACATGCGGCCGGGCAAAGAAACCGGCGCACGTGACGCGGCTCGGCCCCGGGCCGCCGGCAGGGATCCACGCGTCGGGCACGGCGCTTGCCGAACTGCTCCGGCACCAAGAACCGGGAGCCGTCCATGGACCCTGCCTCTATCCCTGACCCGTCCGGGCGCCGCATGCGCCGCGCCGGCGGCCTGCTGGGTTTTGCGATGGGCGGCTTTTTCGACGGCATCCTGTTGCACCAGATCCTGCAGTGGCACCACCTGCTGTCGGCCATCCAGACCGGCATTTTGGGAGATCTGCGCATGCAGGTGGCGGTGGACGGCCTGTTCCATGCGCTCATGTACATCCTGGCCGCGGCGGGCCTGTGGACGCTGTACCGGGCGCGCGCCGCCGCGCCGGCGGGCTCGACGCGGCCGTTGTGGCCGGCGTTCTGGATGGGGTTCGGCGCCTGGCATATCGTCGACGCGCTGTTCTCGCACTGGATCACCGGCATCCACCGCATCCGCATGGATGCGGACGTGCCGTTGTTCTGGGACCTGGCATGGCTGGCGGTTTTCGGGCTGCTGCCGTTTTTCCTGGGCTGGCGCGGGCGCTCGGCTGGCGGCGGTCCGCCGATGCCGCGGCGCAATATCGCCGCCGGCCTGCTGGTCCTGGCGCTGGGCGGCGCGACGTTGGCCAACCTTTTTCCGCTGCGCGGCGATACCGGCACGACGGTGGTGGCGATGCGTCCCGACGCGCCCGCCGGGGAGCTGCTGCGCGCGCTGGACGGCACCGATGCCCGCATCATCTGGACCGATCGCGCCGGCGGCGTCTGGGTGGTGCAGAATCTGTCATGGCAGGACGGGCTTGCGCTCTACGGATCGGGCGCGCTCTATGTCAGCGGCACGACCTCGCCGGCGGGCTGCGCGGCCTGGATGCAATCGGCGCGATAACCGGGAGAACACGAATGACACCAGCCATGCAGGCGGAAATCGAAGCGCGCCGGGCCGCAATCGCCCGCAGCCTGGGGGTTCGCCCGGACTGCGATATCGACGAAGAGCTGGAACGCAGAATTGTTTTTCTCGCCGACTATCTGCTTGCCGCGCGCATGGACGCCTACGTGATCGGCATCAGCGGAGGCGTGGATTCCCTGGTCGCGGGGCGTATCGCGCAACTTGCGGTATCGCGGCTGCGCTCCTCGGGCCACGTCTGCGCGCTGGTGGCGGCGCGCCTGCCCTACGGGACGCAGAGCGACGAGCAGGACGCGCGGCGCGCGATGGATTTCGTGGCGCCGGACAAGCGCATGACGCTCAATATCCAGCCCGCCGTGGACGCGCAACGCGTTGCGCTGGAGGCGGCCGGCATCGACTATGCGGACGCGCATGCCGAGGACTTCATCGCCGGCAACATCAAGGCGCGCCAGCGCATGATCGCGCTCTACGCGATCGCCGGCGCCCATAAGGGCCTGGTGGTGGGCACCGATAACGCCGCGGAAGCGCTGACGGGCTTTTTCACCAAGCATGGCGACGGCGCGGCCGACGTCATGCCGCTCAGCGGACTGACCAAGCGTTGCGTTCGGGAAATCGGCGCGGCGCTGGGCGCGCCGCCGGACCTCGTCGCCAAGGTTCCGACCGCGGACCTGGAGACGCTGCGTCCGCAGCATCCTGATGAAGCGGCGCTGGGCTTTACTTATCGAGAGATCGACGATTTCCTCGAAGGCCGGCCCGTGCCCCCGGAAGTCGCCCAGCGCCTGGTCTCCCGCTACGACGCCACGGAACACAAGCGCCGTCCGGCCGCGACGCCGCCGTACCTGCGCCATTAGGCCAGGGGACCGCTTATTCCTGCGCCGGCGAGCGGCTTTCGTAGTAGCGGGACAACTGGCCGATTTCCTCGGGGGTCAGGCGCTGCGCGAAGGCGCGCATGGCGCCCACGTCGTCGTTCTGCCGCTGGCCGGAGCGAAACGCATTCATCTGGTCCACGAAGTACGGCGCGGGCTGCCCCGCCAGCCGGGGCAGCAGCGCGCCCTCGCCGCGGCCTTGCAGGCCATGGCAATTGGCGCAGGCCGGCAGCGCGCGCGGACCGTCGCCCACCGTGTCCAGGCGGATGGCGGCCTCGTGCCCGCCCGTGTCCTTGCCGGCCGCCGGGGCGCCGGGCGGCAGGCCGCCGTAATAACGCGCCAGATGCGCGATTTCTTCATCCGACAGCCCCTTGGCGATCCCGCTCATGACCGGATGCTGGCGGCTGCCGTCGCGGAAGTCCCGCAACTGCTTGGCGAGGTAGTCCTGGGTCAGTCCCGCCAGATTGGGAAAGGCCCCGCCCAGCGGCGTGACGCCCGCCTGCCCGTGGCAGGCCACGCAGGCCTGCACTCCCGCCTTGCCCGCCTGCGCCAGTTGCTTGCCGGCGTCGACGTCGGCGCGCTGCAATGCGGCTTCCCAGGCGGGACGATAGGCCGCGAAGTCCACGGCGCTGCGGCCCGGGACCGGCGCGGCCGGGCGGGGTTGCGCCACCTCGGGCAAGGCCGCGCCCGGCGCCGCCGCGGGAGCTGCGGCTGCGCGCGGCGCCGCAGCGGGCGCGGCGGGCTGCGCGACGATGGACGGCGCGATCGGGCCGTCGCCACCCTTGCCATACATCTGATAGAAGGCCGCGGCCAGCGTGATCAGCGGCGCGGCCGCGATCAGGCCCAAGGCCACATAGCTGCGTAAAGGCATGCCCATGATGTCACCCCGGCTGCGTCGCTCACGTCACCAGGGGGCCTGGCGACTTCAGGTAATCGGACTTGATCTTTTCCACGATCCAATAGGCCGTGGCGCCAACCGTGCCCGTGGGGTTGTAGCCGGAGTTCTGCGGAAACAGCGCCGCGCCCGTCACGAACACGTTGGGCACGTCCCATACCTGGCCGTAACGGTTCACCACGCTGGTGCGGGGATCGGCGCCCATGGCCGCCCCGCCGGTGAGATGCGTGGACTGGTACGCCGCGGCCGTGAAGGGCCGCTTGCGCGGTCCCGGCTCGGTGCGCTGCACGCCTTTCATGGCGCGGCCGATTTCGTCGCCCCGTTCGGTCAGGAAGGCCGACATGCGGATATCGTTGTCGGGCAGGTCGTAGGTGATGCGCAGCAGCGGCAGGCCCCAGGCGTCCTTGTAGGTAGGGTCCAGGCTCAGGTAGCCGCCGCGCGTGGGTTGCGCCGCGCCGGTGATGGTGATCGAGGCCGAGTGGTTGTAGTAGCGCCGCAGCGCCTGTTTCCAGGCGCTGCCCCAGGCGGCCGTGCCCTTGGGCACCGGGTGATAGCCTATCGGCGCGCCGCTGACCACCTGGATCTGCAGATAGCCGCCGCCCACGAATCCCAGCGGCCCATGATCGAAATTGTCGGCGCTGAAGTCGTCCATGGTCACCGCCACCGCGCCCGCGCCCATGAAGGGATTGATATTGAAGGATTCGTCGAAGAAGAGATTGACGCCCGATGTGGTCTGGTGCGTGTAATTGCGCCCCACCACGCCGGTGTTGCGTACCGGGTCGTAAGGCTCGCCGATGCCGGAAAGCAGCAGCAGGCGCACGTTGTTGATGCCGAACGCGCACAACACCACCGCCTCGGCCGGCTGGAACACCTCGGCGCCCGCGCCGTCCACGTAGGTCACGCCGCGCGCCCGCTTGCGGTCCGCGGTCAGCTCCACCCGCAGCACGTGGGCGCCGGTGCGCAGCTCGAAGTTCTCCAGCTTCAGCGCCACCGGCAGCACGCAGACCTGCGGCGAGGCCTTGGCGTAGTGCTCGCAGCCGAAGTTGGAACAGAATCCGCAGTACACGCAGGCGCTCATCTGCAGCCCCTCGCTGTTCACGTAGGGCCGCGTACACAGCGCGGACGGCTGCACATAAGGGTGGTAGCCCAGGCCGCGCGCCGCCTCGCCGAACAGGGCCGGCGCGTACGGCACTTTCATGGGGGGATTGGGATAGGGACGCGAGCGCCACGGCTCGAAGGGATTGCCGCCCTCTTGCTTGCGGCCCTTGATGTTGCCCGCCTGGCCCGAGGCGCCTATCAGGTAGTCGAAGCGGTCGAAGTACGGTTCCAGCTCTTCGTAGCTCAGCGGCCAGTCCTGGCAGGTCAGGTCCTCGTCGAAGATGCCGGCGCCGTAGCGCTCGGTGTAGTGGCTGCGCATGTTGAAGTCGGTCGGATCGAAGCGGTAGTACGCCCCCGACCAATGATTGCCCGCGCCGCCCAGGTGCGTTCCGGGATAGGCGAACTGCCAGCGCCGCATGGGCAGGGCGATCTGCCCGCCGTGGTTGCGGAAGGTGAACGTTTCGCTGGCGGTGTTCTGGTGCAGCGCATGCCTGCGCGTGTACTTGAGCTCGTCGTGGACGTTGGGCCCCTGGAAATCCGGCGACGGCCAGCGCGGCTCGCCGCGCTCCAGCACCACCACCCGCTGGCCGGCCGCGGCCAGCTCCTTGCCGATGATGGAGCCAGTCCAGCCGGCCCCGATGATGGCCACGTCCACCGCCGGCATGGTCTTAGCCATGGCCGCCTCCCGGTTTGTGAGGGGTTTCGCCGGCCGGCGCGGCATGGTGCCCGCGGGCCTGCGCAATGGAAACCGGCGTGCCGCGCCAGGCCACGCCATGCCGCTCGATGTCGTTGGAGAAACTTGCGTACGCGCCCGGAAAACCCACCAGCTTCCAGCCGATCATGTTCCTGTTGCCGCCATAAAGCGGGTCGCTGAAGAAGCCCTCCGTCGTGCCTTCCAGCAAAGCCTGGAAGAACACCTGCGCCGGCAGCGGATCGAAATCGAGTTCGCCTTTCTGCATGGCCGCGAGCCAGGCGTCCTGCCGCTCGGCGCCGAGCTCGTCGTAGCCCTTGCCCTCCTTTTTGCGCACCGCGGCGTCGAACGCAGCGAGACCGCGGCGGTACATCTCGGCGGGCGTGAAGGAAAGCTGATAGCCCTGCTCCGGCGTGCCTTCCTGGAACGGCCCCTGCCGGTACAAATGATCGCCCGCGCCCCACGCGCCGGCCAATTGGCCGTCCAGGAATACGGTTACGCCCGCCTCCTTGGCGCCCGGGCCCAGGTCGTCGGCCGGAATCAGGCGGGCGGCGATGGCGTCCATGAGCGCTGCTTCCTGCGCGTTGAAAAACCGCAGGGGCGCCGGCTGCGCGGCATCGGCCGCCTGCTCGGGCTGTCCCGCCTGCGCGACGGTCTGCGCCCCCGACACGGCCAGCGCGCCGGGCACCCCCAGCGCAAGCGCCTTCAGGACGTTGCGGCGTCCCGGCGCGGCGGGATTGTCGTCGGCGGCTACGCCGGCGGAAGGAACGACAGGCTGATCACCGTTCATACCGTGCTCCTGCTTGGACTCGCGACGGCTACAGCAAGCGTCGGGCCCGGCACGGCATTTGCACTGGCAACACGCAATACCCGCGCAGGAGATCCCATGTCAGCCAGATCCGCCACCTTATTCGCGACAGCCATGCTCGTGCTGGGAGGATCGGCCGCGCTGGCCGCCCCCGCGGCCCCCCCGCCGAAGGAACGGCCGCCCTCCTCCGCCGACGGCGATACCGGCAAGCGCCAGCGCGGCGAAGGGAAAACCGAGCAGGAACGGAAAAAATTACCTCCCGCGCAATCCTCCGAGCAATCCACGCGCGGGCGCGACCGCGCCGAGCAAGGCGGCACGGACGCGCGCGGCAGCCAGGGTTCCTCCGGCGCGACCACGGGTTCGACCGGCCAGGGCGGCTCGCCCGGCTCCGGCGCATCCTCGGGCTCGGGCGGCACGGCGGACCAGCGTTGAGCGCCGCCAGCCGCCGGCCGGGTACGTCGATTGCTATCGGCGTGCGCGTCGCCCTCTCAGTCAGGGCAACCAACAAAAAAGGGGCATTGCATGCATCCGATCAGAAAAGCCGTATTCCCTGTTGCGGGGCTGGGCACCCGTTTTCTACCCGCCACCAAAGCCATGCCGAAAGAGATGCTGCCCATCGTGGACCGGCCTCTCATCCAGTACGCGGTCGAAGAAGCGATCGCGTCCGGCATCAATGAACTGATCTTCGTCACCGGCCGCAACAAGCGCGCCATCGAGGACCATTTCGACCGCGTGCCCGAACTGGAACGCGACCTGGAACTGAAAAACAAGAATGCCTTGCTCCAAAGCGTGCGCAACGTCGTCCCCGACAGCGTCAAATGCGTCTATACACGCCAGCCCGCCGCCCTGGGCCTGGGCCACGCCGTGCTCTGCGCGGCGTCGCTGGTGGGCGCGGAGCCGTTCGCGGTGCTGCTGGCCGACGACATGATCGACGCCGACGCCCCCGTCATCGGCGAAATGACGAAGGTGGCGCGGGAATACGGCGGCAGCGTCGTGGCGGTCCAGCAGATCCCCAAGGCCAATTCGGCCCAGTACGGAATCGTGTCCGGCAGCCCGAAAGCGCAGGGCGTGATGCGGCTGAGCGGCATCGTCGAAAAACCCAGGCCCGAAGACGCCCCGACCGACCTGGCGGTGGTCGGGCGCTACATTCTCGAGCCCGAGATCTTCGGCATTCTCGAAGCCACGCAGGCCGGCGTCGGCGGCGAGATCCAGCTCACGGACGCCATCGCCGCGCTGCTACGGTCGCGCAAGGTCTTCGGCTACGAATACGAGGGCACGCGCTACGACTGCGGCAGCAAGGAAGGCTTTTATCGGGCCACCATGGAGATCGGGCGCAAGTACCACGGGCTGGGCTGACGCCGCGGACGGCGGCCGGATGGCGCTCACCCCGGCCCTTCCGCAGAGGCCTGAGCGCCAGCCCCGACCGTATTTTCCGTCCACCCTCCCCCCAGCGCCTTGTACAGGTCGATGAGATTGGTCAGCCGCGTCAGGCGCGTGCGCACCAGGACCTGCTGGGCGCCGTACAGGGTGCGATGGATCTCAAGCAGAGCCAGATAGTCGTCCTGGCCTTCCCTGAAACGTTGCTCGGCCAGTGCGTAGGCGTCGCGGCTGGCGGCCACCGACAGCTGTTCGGAGCGGATCTGCTCGTCCAGCGTGCGCTTGCCCGCAAGCGCGTCGGCTACTTCCCGGAAGGCCGCCTGAATGGCTTTTTCGTAGTTGGCGATCTCGATGCGCTTCTGCACGTGCGCCACGTCGAGGTTGGCCAGCAGCGCGCCGCCGCGGAAGATGGGCAGCGTGATGCGCGGCAGGAAGCTCCAGGCGCGCGTGCCCGAATCGAACAGGCCGTCCAGTGTGGCGCTGGCCGTGCCGGCCGAACCGGTCAGGCTGATGGCCGGCAGGAAGGCGGCGCGCGCCGCGCCGATATTGGCGTTGGCGCCGCGCAGCATCTGCTCGGCGGCGCGGATGTCGGGCCGGCGCGTCAGCAGCGCCGACGGCAGCCCGGCCGGCAGGTCGGTGGGCACGATGCCGTCGGGCAGCGCGGCGGCCTCGTCCAGCTGGCGCGACAGCTCGGGCGTCAGGGGCTGGCCCAGCAGCAGCACCAGGGCGTTGCGGTCGCGGGCGGCCTGGCGGGTATAGGCGGCGTGGTTGGCCTCGGCGTTACGCAGGGCGATCTCGGCCATGCGCAGGTCGAGCCGGGTGGAGTTGCCGGCCTCCACCAGTTGCGCGGTCAGATCGAAGGAGCGCTGCTGCGTGGCCAGGGTGTCGTTGGTCAGGCGCAGCAGTTCCTGGTCGGCGCGCAGCGTGAGGTAGGCGCTGGCGACTTCGGACACCAGGCTCATCTGGGTGGCGATGCGCGTTTCGTCCAGCGCCAGGTAGGTGGCCAGGGCCTGGTCGCTGAGGCTGCGGATACGGCCCCACAGGTCGATTTCCCAGGCGGCCGTGACGCCGGCCACGTCGTAGCGCCGGGACACGTAGGCGGAATCGGTGGCGCTGAGTCCGGCCGGCACGCGCTCCGAAGCGCCGCTGGCGGCGACGTCCAGGCCGGGCAGCATTTCGGCGCGCTGGATGCGGTAGAGCGCCTGCGCCGCCTCGACGTTGAGGGCCGCGCGCCGCAGGTCGCGGTTGTTGTCCAGCGAGATCTCGATCAGCCGGTGCAGCAGCGGGTCGCGGAAGAAATCGCGCCAGCCCATGTCGGCGACGGCCGCATCGAAGGGCTGTCCGGCCTCGGGCGCGGGATGCGCGGGGTCCGACGGATAGGCCGTGCCAATGGGCGCGGCCGGGCGTTCGTAGCGCGGCGCGAGGGTGCAGCCGGCCAGCGCCGCCGCGAGCGTCAGCGAGGCCAGCATGCGGGCCGGGCGCAAAGGGGCGAAAGTCGTGTTCATGGTTCGTATGTCCTGGTGACCGTTATGCATGCTGGCTTGCGGCGGCGGCGCGGCGCGCTTCGCGGCGCAGCGCCAGCTTGCGCACGACGACGTAGAACACCGGCGTGAGCAGCAGGCCGAACAGCGTCACGCCCAGCATGCCGGCGAATACCGCGATGCCCATGGCGTGGCGCATTTCGGCGCCGGCGCCGCTGGCCAGCACCAGCGGCACCACGCCGGCGATGAAGGCCAGCGAGGTCATCAGGATGGGACGCAGGCGCAGCCGCGCGGCTTCCAGCACCGCGGCCAGCGGGTCGGCGCCCGCTTCTTCCTGCGTGCGCGCGAACTCCACGATCAGGATGGCGTTCTTGGCGGCCAGGCCCACCAGCACCACGAAGCCGATCTGGGTGAAGATGTTGTTGTCTGCGCCCGAGATCCACACGCCGCCGATGGCCGACAGCAGCGCCATCGGCGCGATCAGCAGCACGGCGAAAGGCAGCGACCAGCTGTTGTACTGGGCCGCCAGGATCAGGAAGGCCAGCAGCACCGCCAGCGGGAAGATGTACAGCGCCGAATTGCCGGCCTGCTTCTCCTGGTAGACCAGGTCGGTCCACTCGTAGATCATCCCTTCGGGCAGGGTCTCGCGCACGATGCGTTCGATCGCGTCGGTGGCCTGGCCCGAGGAGTAGCCCGGCGCCGGCCCGCCGCTGATGTCGGCCGACGGAAAACCGTTGTAGCGGATGACGCGGTCCGGCCCGGAGCCGCGCGTCAGCGTCACGAAGGCGCTGAGCGGGATCATGTCGCCGGCGGCGTTGCGCACCTTGAGCAGGCCGATGTCGTCGGCCTGCATCCGGAACGGCGCGTCGGCCTGCGCCATGACGCGGTAGGTCCGCCCGAAACGGTTGAAGTCGTTGACGTAGAGCGAACCCAGGTTGATCTGCAGGGTTTCGAACACGTCGGTCAGCGATACGCCCAGGGACTTGGCCTTGACTCGGTCGATGTCCACCTGCAGCTGCGGCGCGTTGGTCTGGAAGCTGGCCAGCATGTTGGCCAGCTCGGGCGTCTGCATGGCCTTGGCCATGATCTCGCCCTGCGCCTTCACCAGCGCCTCGAAGCCCAGGCCGGCGCGGTCCTCGATCTGCAGCTTGAAGCCGCCCATCGCGCCCAGTCCCGGCACCGGCGGCGGCGGGAAGATGCCGACGAAGCCGTCGGGGATCTGGCTGAACTTGCCCATCAGCTTGCCGGCGATGGCATTGGCCGACAGCGACGCGTCCGTGCGCTCGGCGAAGGGCTTGAGCATGGCGAACATCAGCGCCGAGTTGGGCACGTTGACCGGGCCGTTGACCGACAGGCCCGGGAACGCCACCACGCTTTCCACGCCGGGCTCGGCCAGCGCGATCTCCGACATCTGCCTGACCACGGCCTCGGTGCGGTCCAGCGAGGCGCCGCTGGGCAACTGGGCGATGCCGACCAGGAAGTACTTGTCCTGGGCCGGCACGAAGCCGTTGGGCACCTGGTGAAAGCCCAGCCAGGTCAGGCCGACGAAGCCGCCGTACAGCATCAGCACGATGGCGCTGCCGCGCACCGCCCGGCGCACGGCGCCGACGTAGCCGTTGGACGCGCGGTCGAAAAAGCGGTTGAAGCGCCGGAAAAAGCCGCCCAGCAGCCGGTCCATGACGCGCGTGAGCGCGTCGGACCGGGCCGCCTCGTGGTGCGGCTTGAGCAGGATGGCGGCCAGCGCCGGCGACAGCGTCAGCGAATTGATGGCCGACAGGATGGTGGAAATGGCGATGGTCAGCGCGAACTGGCGGTAGAACTCGCCTTGCAGCCCCGACAGGAAGGCCGAGGGAATGAACACCGCCGCCAGCACCGAGGTGATGGCGATGATCGGGCCGGTGACCTCGTCCATGGCCTTGATCGCGGCCTGCCTGGGCGGCTCGCCCAGGGCCATGTGACGCTCCACGTTCTCGACCACCACGATGGCGTCGTCCACCACGATGCCTATGGACAGCACCAGGCCGAACAGCGACAGCGTGTTCAGCGAGAAGCCGAAGAGGTGCATCAGCGCGAAGGTGCCCACCAGCGACACCGGCACCGCCACCAGCGGAATGATGGACGCGCGCCAGGTCTGCAGGAACAGCACCACCACCACCACGACCAGGACGATGGCTTCCAGCAGCGTGATGGCCACCGATTGCAGCGAGGCCCGCACGAACACCGTGGGGTCGTAGGCGATGCGGTATTCCACGTCCTGCGGAAAGCCCTGCTGCAGCTCCTGCATCTTGGCGCGCACCGCGTTGGAGACGTCGATGGCGTTGGCGCCGGGACTCTGGATGATCTGCAAAGCCGGGGCCGATTCGCCGTTGAGCAGGCTGCGCAGCGTATAGGCGTCGGCGCCCAGCGATACGCGGGCCACGTCGCGCAGGCGGGTGACCTGGCCGTCGGCGCCGGTCTTGACCACGATGTCGCCGAACTGTTCGGCGCTGGCCAGCCGGCCCAGCGTGTTGACGGTGACCTGGAAGGCGGACGAGGTGTCGGGCTGCTGCCCCACCGAACCGGCCGCCACCTGCACGTTCTGTTCGCGCAGCGCCGCGACCACGTCGCTGGCGGTCAGCCCGCGCGTGGCGACGCGCGACGGGTCCAGCCAGACGCGCATGGAATATTCCCCGGCGCCCCAGACCAGCACGTCGTTCACGCCGGGCAGGCGCGCCAGTTCGTCGCGCACCTGGCGGATGGCGAAGTTCGACAGGTAGAGCGAGTCGTAGCGCTTTTCCGGCGAGACCAGGTGCACCACCATCAGCACGTCGGGCGAGGTCTTTTGCGTCACCACGCCGATGCGCTGCACTTCCTCCGGCAGGCGCGGCAAGGCGCGCGAGACCCGGTTCTGCACCTGGATCTGCGCCATGTCGGGGTCGGTGCCCTGTTTGAACGCGATGGTCAGCACCATCTGGCCGTCGGTCGCCATCTGCGAGTTCATGTACAGCATGCCCTCGACCCCGTTGATCACCTGCTCCAGCGGGGCGGCGACGGTGTCCGCGATCACCTGCGGATTGGCGCCGGGATAGCTGGCCGTGACCTGCACCGTGGGCGGCGTGACCGCCGGGTATTCGCTCAGCGGCAATTGCCAGAAGGCGATGGCGCCGGCCAGCAGCATGAGCAGCGACAGGACGATGGCGAAGATCGGCCTTGCGATGAAGAAGTGGGGAAACTTCATGGACGCGCCTCCGCGACGGCGACCGTCTGCATCGGCACCAGGCGCGGCGTGACGGTCATGCCGGGACGCACCAGCCCTTTGATGATGATTTTTTCGCCTGCCTGCAGGCCGGTCTCGATGACGCGCAGACCGTCCACCACGCGGCCCAGCTCGACCGCGCGGTACTGCGCCTGGTTGTTCTCGCCCACGACGAGCACGTAGTTCTTGCCCTGGTCGGTGCCCACGGCCAGATCGTCGACCAGGATGGCCGGCCGCTCCTCGCCGGTGGCCAGCCGCGCACGCGCGAACAGGCCCGGCGCCAGCTGACCGTCCGGGTTCGGCACCACGGCGCGCGCGCGTATCGTGCCGGTGCCGCGGTCGACCTGGTTGCCCACGAAGTCGAGCATGCCCTGGTAGGGGAAGCCCTTGTCCGTGGTCAGGCCGACAGCGACGGGCAGCGTAGGCTTGCCGCCGGCGGCGTCGGGCCGGGCCTGCCTGACGGCGGTGAGATAGGTCGCCTCGTCGATGTCGAAATACACGTGCACCGGGTCGATCGACACGATGGTGGTCAACAGCGTGGCGCCGCCGGCCCCGCCGCCGCTGACCAGGTTGCCCGCGGTCACCAGCACCCGATCTATGCGCCCGGAAATCGGCGCGGTGATGTGCGCGTAGGACAGGTCGAGCCGCGCCGCGGCGACGGCGGCCTTGGCCACCTGCACCTGGGCCAGCCGGGCGCTGCGCGCCGAGACGGCGTCGTCATAGGTCTTGCGCGACACCGCGCCGGTGGACACCAGGCGCTGGGCGCGGTCCAGATCGGCCTTGGCCTGCGTGGCCAGCACCTCGGCCTGGCGCAATTGCGCGGTGGCGGTATCCAGCGCGACCTGGAACGGACGCGGGTCGATCTGGAACAGCATCTGGCCCTTGCGCACCATGCTGCCTTCGGGGACGCTCACCGCCTCCACCGTGCCGCCCACGCGCGAACGCAGTTCGACCGTCTCGGGCGCGGCCAGGAATCCGGTGAACTCGGTCGAGGGCGTAATGATGCGCTCGATGACCTCGGCCACCGGCACCTGCGGGCCCGCGGGCGCGGCGGCCGGCGGCGTTTCGCCGGAAACGTCGCGAGCCGCGAACGCGGCGGCCCCGGCCGCGGCGATCACGCCCGCCATCACAGCAATCTTGAATTTTCGACGCATGGAATGCCCCTTCTATGCAGCAGGGCTTCGGCCCTTCCGAAGCAGCTCTGCAAAAAATTTGAGGCAAGGCTAGGCGTTACAACGACGGGAAGGTCAAGCCTGGCCCCTACGAACCGAAGGGGCTTGTTTGACCTTGCGATCGTTGGAAGGAATAGATTGGGCCGCACCATACGACACCAACCCGAAGCACAGGGAGCAGCCCGGGCATGAGCATCAAGACCATAGATATCCGGCAGGCGCGCATCCGCCTGCCGGCCCAGGAAGGACAGACCATACTCGAGGCCGCCTTGCAGCATGGCGTGTGCTATCCGCACGGCTGCCGCTCGGGCCGCTGCGGCAGCTGCAAGACCCGCCTGATCGAAGGCGAGGTCGACATGCTGCAGCACACGCGCTTTGCGCTGACCGACGAGGAACGGGCCGGCGGCTTCATCCTGGCGTGCCGGGCAGTGCCGAGGACCGACGTGGCCGTGGCCTGGCTCGGAGACGATGACGAGGCCGCGGCCGCGCCGGCGCAGGCGTTCGAGGCGACCATCGTCGCGCTCGACGACCTGACGCACGACATCAAGCGCCTGCGCGTGCGGCCCGATGGCGCCGCGCCCGATTTCGCCGCCGGGCAATATGCCGACATCCGGTTCGGGCAACTGCCCGCGCGCAGCTATTCGATGGCCAACCGGCCGGGCGAGCCGGAGCTGGAATTCCACATACGCCGGGTCCCCGGCGGCGTGGTATCGAGCCACCTGCATACCGCCGTCAGGGCCGGCGACCGCGTCTCGCTCCAGGCGCCGCGCGGCGCGTCGCATCTGCGCGCCTGCCATCGCGGCCCGATGCTGTGCATCGCCGGCGGTTCGGGGCTGGCGCCCATCAAGTCCATCGTCGAGACCGCCCTGGCGCACGGCATGCAGCAGGCCATCCACGTCTACTTCGGCGCGCGCGCGCAACAGGACCTTTACCTGCTGGACCACTTCGAGGCGCTGGTTCGCCGGCACCGCAACCTGGTCTTCATCCCCGTGCTGTCCGAGGCGCGCTCGGACACGCACCGCGTCGGTTTCGTGACCCGGGCCGTGGCCGACGACCTGCCGGACCTGCGCGGCTGGAAAGCCTATGTGGCCGGTCCGCCGACGATGGTGGAGGCGGCGATGCAGATGGCCTGCTCGCGCGGGCTGGGCGCGCAGGACATGCACGCCGACGTGTTCTACACGCCCGAAACCTCGGCGGCTTGACCTTCCCACAATGGCAAGCCTTAGGCTGGGTCCACCTTACACAGATCGAGGAAGACAGCCATGAATATCGGCGCAGCGTCCAAGGCATCCAAGGTGTCGGCCAAGATGATCCGCTATTACGAGCAGATCGGCCTAATCCCCGCGGTGGGCCGGACCGACTCCGGCTACCGCGCCTATACCCCGGCCGACGTCGACCGGCTGCACTTCATCCGCCGCGCCCGCGACCTGGGCTTCTCGGTGGCGGAAACCAGCAACCTGCTGGACCTGTGGCACGACCAGTCGCGCCAGAGCGCCGATGTCAAGCGCCTGGCCCAGCAGCACCTGGCCGAACTGGACCGGCGCATCGAGAGCATGCGGCAGATCGCCGAAACGCTGAAGGCGCTGATCCGCTGCTGCGCCGGCGACGAGCGGCCCAACTGCCCCATCCTGCACACGCTCCAGCAACCCGACGACAAAGAGCGCGAGCCCGAGGCGCGCACCGGCGCCGTGCGGCGCCGCGTCGGCGGCAATGCGCCGGCCAGGCGCGCATCCTAGTACCGAGCTTCCCGGAACACGATATGCCCAAGATCACCGTTCTACCCCATGCCGACCTGGCGCCCGAGGGCGCCGTGCTGGAGGCGCCGGCCGGCACTTCGGTCTGCGAGGCCCTGCTGGCGAACGGCATAGAAATAGAACATGCCTGCGACATGAGCTGCGCCTGCACGACTTGCCACTGCATCGTGCGCAAAGGCTACGACACCCTCAACGAGGTCGAGGATTGCGAGGACGACCTGCTCGACCGCGCCTGGGGGCTGGAGGCGCACTCGCGCCTGAGCTGCCAGGCCATCCTGGCCCATGAGGACCTGACCGTGGAAATCCCCAAGTACACGATCAACCACGCCAAGGAGAACCACTGACGCGCGGGCACGGCGCTTGCTGAGCGCGACGGATCGGCCCCGAGCGCCGCCAGCCCCGAGGTGTCATCATGCCCAACGCCGCCCCCCGCCCCCTTCCCCGCTTTGCGCGCGCCAGCGGCCGCGCCCAGGACCATGAGGTGCCGGACGAGGACATCGAACCCGCCGACGCCACCGACGAGGACACGGGCGCGGGGCGCGCATCGCCGCGCCTGCTGCGCCGCCTCAAGGAGATCGACGACGCCCGCCCCGGCCTGCCCGGCGAGCACCTTGCCGTGCTGACCCTGGGCGCATGGCTGATGCTGGCCGGCATGCGCGGGCGCACGCCGCTGCGCCGCGTGCTGTACACGCTGGCCGGCACCGCGCTGGTGGGCCGCGCGGCCAGCGGCACCGGCGGCATCGCGCGCGTGGCGCGCATCCTCAAGCGCCTGGGATAGCGCGGCGCGCCAGACCATGCCGTGCGCCGGCCCCGGCAGCGACATACCCGCGCGGCTCGACCGCCTGCCGTGGTCGCGCTGGCACTGGCGCATGGTCGGCGCGCTCGGCGCGGCCTGGGTGTTCGACGGCCTGGAGGTCACGCTGGCCGGCTCGCTGGGGGCCGTGCTGACGCGACCCGGCACGCTGGGCCTCACCGCCGCGCAGATCGGCGCGGCGGGTTCGCTCTACGTCGCCGGCGCCGTGCTGGGCGCGCTGCTGTTCGGGCGCATGGCGGACCGCCTGGGACGCAAGCGCCTGTTCCTCGCGACGCTGGCCATCTACATGACGGCCACGCTGGCGACGGCCTTCTCGCCCAACTTCATTTACTTCGCGACCTGCCGATGGGCCACCGGCCTGGGCATCGGCGGCGAGTACGCGGCCATCAATTCCGCCATCGACGAACTGGTGCCGGCGCGCGTGCGCGGCCGCGTCAATCTCGCGGTCAACGGCTGCTTCTGGCTGGGCGCCGCGCTGGGCGCGGGGCTGAGCCTGCCGTTACTGGACGAGCGGCTGCTGCCGCCCGACCTGGGCTGGCGGCTGGCGTTCGGGGCCGGCGCCGTCCTGGCCCTGGTGATCCTGCGGGTGCGCCGCGACGTGCCGGAAAGCCCGCGCTGGCTGCTGGCGCGAGGCCGCGCGGCGCAGGCCGAGCGCATCGTGCAGGACATCGAGGCGCAGGTGCGGCGCGAACGCGGCAGCCTGCCGGCCGCCGCCGCCGGGCGCATCGCCTACCGCAGCGCGCGAACGCCGGGCTTGCGCGAGGTGGCCCACGTGCTGGTGCGCACCTACCCGGCGCGCAGCGGCGTCTGCCTGGCGCTGATGCTGGCGCAGGCGTTTTTCTACAACGCCATCTTCTTCACCTACGCCCTGGTGCTGACGCGCTTCTACGGCGTGCCGGACGCACAAGCGGGCTGGTACATCCTGCCCTTCGCGCTCGGCAACGTGCTGGGGCCCTGGCTGCTGGGGCCGCTGTTCGACCTGGTGGGACGGCGCAAGATGATCTGCGCGACCTATCTGTCGGCCGGCATCGGGCTGGCGCTGACGGCCGCGGCGTTCCAGGCCGGCTGGCTGGACGCGCGCACGCAGACCCTGTGCTGGTCCGCCATATTCTTCGTGGCCTCGGCGGCCGCCAGCTCGGCCTATCTGACGGTCAGCGAAGTGTTTCCGATCGAGATGCGCGGGGTGGCCATCGCGCTGTTCTACGCGGCCGGCACCGGCATCGGCGGCTTCGCCGGCCCGGCGCTGTATGGCTGGCTGATAGACACCGGCCAGCGCGACTGGCTGGCGCTGGGCTATGCGCTGGCCGCCGCGCTCATGGCCGGCGCGGGCCTGGTGGCGCTGCGCCTGCCGGTCAACGCCGAGCGGCGCGCCTTGGAAGCGGTGGCGCCGCCGCTCAACGCGGACGGGCGGTAAGGCGCTGGCCGGACGCCGCCGCGCTGCGGCAGGCGCGCGATCCCAGCGCCAGGCCCAGTCCGAACGCCGCATAGACCAGCAGCAGCGCGCCGCGCGAAAGCCGGTGTTCGAAACCGGGCCTGAAGCGCTCGGGCGTGAGCCGATAGTCCGCGAAACAGGCCACGCCGGCGGTGCACAGCCCTTCGGCCAGCGCCCGCCCGATCGGCCGCGGCCCTTGCCCGACGCCGGTCGCACGGGCGTGCAGCGTGGCCCAGAATATCGACGCGGCATGGTGGATCAGATAGCCGTTGGCGGTATGGCGCCATGTCGGGCTGTTCTTGCGCAGGGCCCGCGCTCCCCATATCCAGTGGCTGATGGCGTTGATGGGCGGCGCCGCACGGCCGTGCTCGATCCGGCCCGCCGCCGTCAGTATCGCGACCGAGAACAGGCTGGCCAGCGTGCCGCTGCGCAGTCCCTCGAAAAATGCGTCGCGCCAAACCCGCATGGTGCATGCCTCCTGTGCTGGCGCCTCCGGCGGCATGAGGCTTGCTGCGCTGACGCCGCCCCGCCCGCGGCGGAATGTGGAGAACGAGTCGTGAAAATCCTGCTCACCGGCGCCCACGGTTTCATCGGAAGCCGGCTGCTCGCGGCCCTGCTGGACGCCGGCCACGAATTGGTCTGCCCGGTGCGCGCCGTCACCGCGCGCGACCTGGGCATGCGCGGCGCAAGATTCGTGCCCGCGGACTTCCGCCGCATGGACCGCAGCGCCGACTGGGCGCCGCTGCTCGACGGCATGCAGGCCGCGATCAACACGGTCGGCGTATTCCGTGACAGCGCGGACAACGGCTATGCCGCCGTGCACGGGGCCGCGCCTGTCGCGCTGTTCAATGCGGCTCGCCAGCGCGGCGTGCGCGTCATCCATTTCTCGGCGCTGGGCGCGGACGCCGGCGCCGCCTCGGAATTCCACCGCAGCAAGCGCGCCGCCGACGATGCGCTGCGCGCGCTGGACATGCCCGCTCACATCGTGCAGCCCTCGCTGGTGTACGGCCCCGGTGGCGCAAGCGCCGCGCTGTTCGACCGGCTCGCGCTCTGGCCGCTGCTGCCGCTGCCCGGCGGCGGCCGGCAACAGATCCAGCCGGTCCATGTCCAGGATGTGGTGGCGGGCGTTTCGGCATTACTGGCCTCGCCGCCGGACCGGGTCGTGACGATCGCCTTCTGCGGCCCGCAGGCGCTGAGCCTGCGCGACTATCTGGCCGCGCTGCGGCGCGGTCTGGGCGTGGACGCACGCCAGCGCGTCATTGCGCTGCCCGGCGGCCTGGCGCGCGCGGCCGCGCGCATCGGGCGGCATCTGCCGGGCAGCCTGTTCAACCCGGAAAGCCTGTCCATGCTGGAGCGCGGCAACACCGCGGACCCGTCCGCGTTCAGCGCGGCGCTGGGCCGCGCGCCGCGGCCGCCGCAGGACTTCGTGGACGCCGACCTGCGCCAGGCCTTGTGGAGCCGGGCCGCGCTGGACAATATGCTGCCGCTGCTGCGCCTGAGCCTGGCCGCCGTCTGGCTGTGGACCGCCGCGGTGTCGATATTCGGCTATCCCGTGCGCGACAGCCTGGCCCTGCTGGAACGGGCCGGCGTGCCGGCCGCGCTGGCGCCGGCCGCGCTGTATGGCGCCGCGGCGCTGGACCTGGTCCTCGGCCTTCTCACGCTGGCCTGGCGGCGCGTCGATGCGGTGTTGCTGTGGCGGGCCCAGATCGGCCTGATCCTGGCCTACACGGCCATCATCAGCTGGCGACTGCCCGAGCAATGGCTGCATCCATTCGGCCCGATATCGAAAAATCTTCCCATGCTGGCCGTGCTGGCGCTGCTCGCCCTCGCCGCCCGCAGCAAAGCGAGGCGCTGATGGACTATCTGCTGGTGAAACTGCTGCACATACTGTCGTCGTCCCTGCTGTTCGGGACCGGCATCGGTTCGGCCTTCTATCTGCTGTGCGTGGTGCTGCAGCGCGAACCGCGCACGGTCGCCGCCGTGGCCCGCATCGTGGTCGTCGCCGACTGGCTGTTCACCGCGACCACGGCCGTCGCCCAGCCGCTGACCGGCCTGTATCTGATCCACCTGATGCAACTGCCGCTGACGACGCCGTGGGTGGCGTGGTCACTGGGCCTGTATGCGCTGGCCATCGCATGCTGGCTGCCGGTGGTCTGGCTGCAGATCCGGATGCGCGACAGCGCGTCCCGCTGCGCCGCCGCGGGACAGCCGCTCTCGCCAAGCTTCATGCGCTATTTCCGCGCCTGGTTCATATTGGGATTTCCGGCGCTGGCGGCCTTTCTCGCCATCTTCTGGCTTATGGTGTTCAAGCCCGCCTGAGCGCCGTCCGCGCCTCAACGCCGGCCGCGCGCCAGCCACAGCGCCGCGCCGCCGGCCAGCGCCACCGTCGTCAGCAGCGTGGCGCGCTGGTGCATCGCCACATGGGTATAGACGCTATGCCTGCGCCCGGTCCGCTGCACCGCCGGATGCTCGCCGCCCGCTTCGTAAAGCGAGTCCGTGCCCTGTTGCGTGCGGGCCGGGCCGCGCTGGCGCCGGAACAGCCACCCGGCCATACGGTCGGCCAGCCCCGGCATGTTCTGGCCCAGCGCCCCGATGGCGCGGGAAGCGCTGCCCACGTACAGGTCGCGCACCGGATGGCAAGCCGCGTGCAGGATGGCTTCGGCGACCATCTCCGGCGCGTATACGGGCGGCGGAAGGTCGGGCTGCGCGTCCATATAGTTGCGGGCATGGACGGTAAAACCGGTCGAGATCGAAGCCGGCTTGATCAGGGTGACCGAAATCGGCGCGCCCTGCTGCCTCAGTTCCATCCGCAGCGCGTCGGTATATCCCTTGACCGCGTGCTTGGCCGCCGAATAGGCGCCTTGCAGGGGCACGGCGCGATCGGACACTTCGCTGCCCACGTTGATGATCGCGCCGCCGGACGATTTCATGTGCCGCACCGCCGTCAAGGAGCCGTACACCACGCCCCAGTAGTCGGTCTCGAACAGCTTGCGCTGGTCCTCGATGGGCACTTCCTCCAGGGTTCCGTAGATCGACACCCCGGCATTGTTCACCCAGGTATCGACACAGCCGAAGCGTTCCACGGCCTGGGCCAGAATACGCTCGTGATCGTCCTGCACGCCCACGTCCGCGGCCACGCATATGGCGGTTCCGCCATCCTGCCCGATTTCTTGGGCCACCTGCTGCAGCGCCTCTTCCTGGCGTCCGGCCAGCACCACTCTGGCGCCCCGGCTCGCTGCCATGCGCGCGGTAGCGGCGCCGATGCCGCTGCCGGCGCCCGTGATGACGATGACCTGGTCGCGCAACGGTTTCAGATTCGGTTTCATTGAAGCCTCCTGGTTCCAACGCTCGATTGCGTAAGATCCGGAGGCCAGCAAGCCACATTCCCGCGCGGCTCAGGCCCGGTCGCGGCGGCCGATGCGCCGCGCCGCCGCGCCCAGCACCACGACCGCAAGCGCCAGCGGCGCGAACGACACCCACAGCACCGTGTCCCAGTCGTACGCGGCCAGCAGCCCGCCCGAGGCGAACGAGCCCAGCGCCATGGTGCCGAACACCACGAAATCGTTGAGCGACTGCACCCGCGTCTTTTCTTCCGGGCGATGGCATTCCAGCACCAGCGCGGACGCGCCCACGAAGCCGAAGTTCCAGCCCACCCCCAGCAGGATCAGCGTGAGCCAGAAGTGGGCCACGTCGATGCCGTTCAGGCCGGCGGCCGCGGCCAGCCCGGTCAGCAGCAGGCCCGCCGCCACCACGCGCCCGGCGCCGAAGCGCACGATCAGCCGGCCGGTGAAGAAGCTGGGCGCGTACATCGCGATGACGTGCCATTGCAGGCCGAGGTTGGCGTTCTCCTGGCTGTGGCCGCACAGGTGCATGGCCAGCGGGGCAGCCGTCATGAGGAAGTTCATCAGCATGTAGGACACCGCGCCGCAGATCACGGCCGTGATGAAGAGCGGCTGGCGGGCGATGACCGACAGCGGCCGTCCCTGCGCCACTTCCGCCGCGCTCGGCGTCGGCAGCCGCACGCCCAGCAGCACCAGCGCCGACAGCGCCGCGACCGCGGCCTGCACCAGGAAGGTGGCGGCGAACATATGCGGCTGCCACAGGTACATGGTGTGGGTGACCAGCTGCGGCCCCACCACGCCCGCCACCACGCCGCCGCCCATCACGAAGGACAGCGCGCGCGGCCGCAGCGCGGGCGAGACGCCGTCGGCCGCCGCGAAGCGGAACGACAGCACCACGGCGGCGTACGCGCCGCCGAAGAAAGTCGCCAGGCAGAACAGCCAGAACGAACTCAGCACGATGGCCGCGGCCGCCAGCAGGCCCACCAGCATCCCGCAGCCGGTGCCGGCCAGGAACGCGGCCCGCCGGCCGTGACGCCGCGCGATGGCGCCGGCGGGCATGATGCAGGCCGCCATGCCCACCACGAAAACGGAAATCGGCAAGGTGGCCAGCGACTTGTCCGGCGCCAGCATGTCGCCGACGATGGCCCCGGTGGCGTAGACCACGACGGAGTTCGCGCCGGCCAGCGCCTGGGCGACGGTCAGTCTTGCGATGTTGCCGCGCTGCTCGCGCGGCGAGAGTTCATAGGAGGTGCTGCTGGGAGCGACGGCTGCGGCGGCGGACAAAATCTTCCTCGGTTATATGCAAATAATCGTACGTTATAACGCCATACGATAACCGCTGCCTCGCGCCCCTCAGTTTCCGGGGATGCCGAACGCCTCCAGTTCTTCGGCATCCAGCCAGTCCTTCAAGGCCGCCGGGTCCGGGGGCTGCGGCGCGGTGGGCCGGGCGCTGGGCGTCCTGCTGAAGCGCGGCGCCGGCGCCGGCTGCGTGATGCCGTCGATCTCCACCAGCGTGCCGCGCGCCCGCACCTGCGGGTGCTGCGCCGCGTCGCGCAGCGTCTGCACCGGCGCCACGCAGACATCCAGCAGCGCCAGCCGGGCGCACCAGTCGTCGCGGTCGCGTTGGGCGAACGCCTCGCGCAGCACCGCGCGCAGGCGCGGCCAGGTGTCCCGGTCCTGGTGGTCGCCAAGTTCGCGGATCGCCTCGTCGTCCAGGCCCAGCTCGCGCAGCAGCAGTTCGTGAAAGCGCTTTTCTATCGGGCCGACCGACAGCCACAGGCCGTCGGCGCACTGGTAGACGTCGTAGAACGGCGCGCCGGAATCCAGGATGTTGGCGCCGCGCTCGGGCCGCCACGCGCCGGACGCGGCCAGGCCGAAGAACGCGGTGGCCATCGAGGCCGCGCCGTCCATCACGGCGGCGTCCACCACCTGCCCCTGCCCGGACTGGCGCGCCTCGATGATGGCGGCCAGGACGCCCAGCGCCAGGTACGGGCCGCCGCCGCCGAAATCGCCCACCAGCGCCAGCGGCGGCGTGGGCGGCTGGCCGGCGCGGCCGATGGCGTCGAGCACGCCGGTGACGGCGATGTAGTTGATGTCGTGCCCGGCCACCTGCGCCAGCGGCCCGTCCTGGCCCCAGCCGGTGATGCGGCCATAGACCAGCCGGGGATTCTCGGCCAGGCAGGCCTGCGGCCCCAGGCCCAGGCGTTCGGTCACGCCGGGCCGGAATCCCTCGATCAGCGCGTCGGCCTTGCGCAGCAGCCGCAGCACCAGCGCGACGGCGCGCGGGTCTTTCAGGTCCAGCGCGATGGCGCGCCGGTTGCGCAACAGCAGGTTGTACTTGAGCTCGCGCTTCACGCCCAGGTCGGCCGGCTCCTTGCGCTCGATCCGCAGCACGGTGGCGCCCATGTCGGCCAGCAGCATGGCCGCCATGGGCCCGGGGCCGATCCCGGCCAGTTCGATGATGCGGATTCCAGCCAGAGGTCCCATGTGTGCGTCTCCGTTGCGATGGCGGCGCGCCGCCGGATCAAAGCGTTTCGATGGCGATGGCCGTGGCCTCGCCGCCGCCCAGGCACAGGCAGGCCACACCGCGGCGCAGTCCGCGCCGCTGCAGCGAATGCAGCAGCGTGACGATGATGCGCGCGCCGGTCGCGCCCACCGGATGGCCCAGCGCGCAGGCGCCGCCTTCGACGTTGACGCGTTCGGCCGCCAGGCCCAGTTCGCGCAGCGCGATCAGCGTGACCACGGCGAAGGCCTCGTTGATTTCGTACAGGTCGACCGAGTCGCGGCTCCAGCCGACGCGGTCGAGCAGGCGCGAGATCGCGTGCACCGGCGCCGCCGGAAACTGCCCCGGCGGCAAGGCCGCCGCCGCATGGCCGACGATGCGCGCGCGCGGCGTCAGGCCCAGCGTCTGCGCGTGGCTCTGGCGGGTCAGCACCAGCGCGGCCGCGCCGTCCGATATGGACGAAGCGTTGCCGGCCGTGACCGTGCCGTCGGCGGTGAACACGGGCTTGAGGCTGCCCAGCCGCGACACGTCGCACTGGCCCGGGGTTTCGTCCTCGGCCACCGGTTCGCCCTGCGGCGCCCCGCGGCGCGGGCGCGCCGCCATCGGCGCGATCTCGGCGGCGAACGCGCCATGCGCGACGCTGTGCTGGGCGCGCAGCACGCTGCGCTCGGCATAGGCGTCCTGCTCGGCGCGGGTGAAGCCGTGCTCGCGCGCGGCCAGGTCGGCGTAATAGCCCATCAAGTGGCCTTCGTAGGCGTCCTGCAGGCCGTCGCGGTACATGTGGTCCAGCAGTTGCCCGTCGCCCAGGCGGTATCCCTGGCGCGCGCGCGGTATCAGGTGCGGCGCGTTGCTCATCGATTCCATGCCGCCGGCCAGCACCAGCTCGGCCGAACCGGCGCAAAGCATGTCATGGGCCAGCGTCACGGCCTTCATGCCCGAGCCGCACATCTTGCTGAGCGTGGTGGCCTGCACGGTGGTCGGCAGCCCCGCGCCCAGCACGGCCTGGCGCGCCGGCGCCTGGCCCAGGCCGGCGAACAGGCAGCAGCCCATCAGCGCCTCCTGGGCCGCATCCGCGGCCAGCCCGGCCTGGCGCATCGCGGCGGCCAGCGCATGGGCGCCGAGCTGGGGCGCGGTGTAGTGCGACAGCGCGCCCTGGAATGCGCCGATGGGAGTGCGCTGCGCGGCGACGATGACGACGGGATCGGGATGGGACATGGATGGGAACCTCGGTGTTGAAAGAATCAGGCGGCGATCGCGGCCATCATGCCGCGCACGAATTCCAGCAGGGTCCGGCTGTCGCTGGCCATCAGCCGGCGGCCGACCAGCTCGGCGCAATCGTCTTCGCTCATGCCGGCGGCGCGCCATTCGTGCAAGCGGGTGGTGTAGAGCCCCAGCGCGAGCTCTTCGGTGATGCCGATGGCGCCATGTACGGCGTGGGCGATGGCGCAGGCGACGGGAATCGCTTCGCATGCCCGCAGCCGGGCGCTGGCCGCGAGCGCGGCGTCAGGCAGCATGGCGCCGCTGGCGCAGGCCATGCGCGCCGCCATGGCGGCCGCGGCCGCCTGTTCGGCCAGCACGCTGATTTCCTGCTGGATGGCCTGGAAGCGTCCC
Organism: Achromobacter sp. MUI-25009338; assembly: GCF_057359325.1. Lineage (NCBI taxonomy): Bacteria > Pseudomonadati > Pseudomonadota > Betaproteobacteria > Burkholderiales > Alcaligenaceae > Achromobacter > Achromobacter sp. MUI-25009338. Next base: position 1,675,571 of record NZ_CM170627.1, on the reverse strand, counting down.
AAAGGCCGGCCGAACTGCTGGCGCTCGCCCACGAAGGCGACGCAGCGGTCCAGCACCGCCTGCAGCGCGCCGGCGATGCCGGCCGCGTCGGCGGCGTTGCGCCAGGCCTGCACCGCCTCGTCCGGCAAGGCCACGCGGCCCAGGACGGCCGGCGACTCGCTCCAGGCGGGCGCGGCGCTGGCGCGCGGACGAAACAGTCCGGGCGCGGACACCGCCGGCGCGGCCACCAGCAGCAGTCCGCCGTCGCGCTGCACCAGCACGCTGCGCGCCAGCCCGGCGCCCGGCGTCTGGGCGCAGCGCAGGCCGCTGGGACCGGACAGCGCCCGGGCCAGCGCGATCGGCCCTTCGGGCACGCGCTGGCCGGCGCTGCGCAACAGGGCGCGCGCGAGCATGGTGTCGGACAGCGGATACGGCAGCGCCGCCGCGCCCGCCGCCCGCCACAGGCCCTCGGCGTCGGCCAGCGACAGTCCCGCCCCGCCGAGGTCGGCCGGCGTCAGCGCGTCCACGTAGCCGAGCGCGTCGATCTCGCGCCAGGTGCGCGCGGCCACGCCTTGCGGGTCTGCCGCGTCGGCTGCGGCCTCGATCTCGCGCACGCGCTCCAGCGGGCACAGCCCGGCCAGTGCGCGAGAGAATTCGTCATACAGGTCTTGCTGGAGGGATTGCGGCATGCCATGTCCTCAGGGTCCGGGGCGGCGCGCTAGCGCAGGCCGAGTTCGCGCGCGATGATGCCGCGCAGGATGTGGCGGGTGCCGCCGCGCAGCGAAAACGTCGGGTTGATGAGCGTCAGGTAGGCCAGCGTGCGCGCCAGCACCTCGTCCGGCGCCGGACCGGCGCGCAGGGCCTGCCCTATCCATTCGGGCACGGCCTGCTCGAAGCCGGTGCCCAGGTCCTTAACCAGCACCGCCGCCAGGCCGGCGTCGGCGCCTTCGTTCAGGCGCCGCGTCACGGCCAGCGACATGGCGCGCAGCACCGCCAGGTTGGCGGCCAGGCGGCCCGCCAGGCGCACCTGCGCGGGCTCGGGCGCGCCGTTCGCGCGCAGGTGGGCGAGCCAGCCGTCTATCAGCACCATGCTGGAATAAATGCGTTCGGGGCCGCTGCGCTCCAGCGCCAGTTCCGCCGTGACCTGCGCCCAGCCGCTGCCTTCCTCGCCCACCAGCGCATCGGCCGGCAGGCGCACGTTGTCGAACAGGACTTCGCAGAAATGCGTGTCGCCGGTGATGTCGCGGATCGGGCGGATCTCGATGCCGGGCAGCGTCAGGTCGAAGATCATCTGCGACAGCCCGCGATGGCGGTCTTCGGGCGCGCCCGAGGTGCGCACCAGCGCGCACATGTAGTGCGAGCGATGGGCGTTGGTGGTCCAGATCTTGCGCCCGTTCAGCAGCCAGCCGCCGCCCTGCGGCGTGGCGCGGGTGCGCACGCTGGCCAGGTCCGAGCCGGTGTCGGGTTCGCTCATGCCGATGGCGAAAAAGGCTTCGCCCCGGATGATGCGCGGCAGATAGAAATCGCGCTGCGCCTGCGAACCGTAGCGCAGGATCAGCGGCGCCGTCTGGCGGTCGGCGATCCAGTGCGCCGATACCGGCGCGCCGGCCGCCAGCAGTTCCTCGCTCAGCACGAAGCGCGCGTAGTTGCTGCGTTCGCCGCCGCCGTATGCGGCCGGCAGCGTCAGGCCCAGCCAGCCCTGGCGCGCCAGCGCGCGGCTGAACTCGGCGTCGTAGCCCATCCACGAGCGCGCGCGGCGGTCGGCCGGCATATCGTGCAGCGCCTCGCGCAGGAAGGCGCGCACGCTGGCGCGCAGAGCCTCGTCCTGCGCGGGTATCGCGGCCAGTTGCAGTGCTTCGTCGATAGCGCCCAATGTGGTCCCCGCAGCGCGCTCCGCACGGCGCCGGCGCGCGCATTACCGTGATCGTAAAGTGCCGTGCAAGCCCGCTGCGCGCGGGCTTCATGGCAATCTACACGGGGCCTGCATCCCGGTCTAATATTAGATGTGGACCGGGCAATACATCATAAATATCGCGAGCCCGGCGCATCAGGAGACGCCCGTGGAGCTACGCCAGCTCAAGCAGTTGCTGGTCCTGTCCGAGACCCTCAATTTCCATCGCGCCGCCGAGCGCCTGCACATGGCGCAGCCGCCGCTGTCGACCGCCATCAAGAAGCTGGAGCAGGAACTCGGCGTGCAATTGTTCGAAAGGCTGCCGGCCGGCCTGCGGCCCACGCCGGCCGCCGAGGTCGTGCTGCGCTACGCGCGCACCACGCTCTACTACGCCGAGGAGATCCGGCGCGCGGCCAAGGAAGGCGCGAGCGGCGAACAGGGCGTGCTCAAGGTGGGCTTCGTCGGCTCGTCCACCTATTCGCTGATGCCGCAGCTGCTGTCGGCGTTCCGCAAGGAATTCCCGCGCGTGGACCTGATCATCGAGGAGTCCACCACCATCGATCTGCTGCGCCGGCTGGACGCGCACACGCTGGACGTGGCGCTGGTGCGCTTTCCGGTGCTCGAACCCACCGCGGCCCGCATCACGCTCTTGCAGCCGGACCATCTGATGCTGGCCGTGCCGGCCGACAGCCGCCATGCCGCCAGCGAGGACGTGGCGCTGCGCGACCTGGCCGACGAGCCCTTCATCGGCTATTCGCGCACGCACGTGCCCGGCATGCACGCGCTGGTCATGTATGCGTTCCAGCAGGCCGGCGTGGTGCCGCGCATCGCCCAGGAGGCGATCCAGGTGCAGACCATACTGAGCCTGGTGGAAAGCGGGCTGGGCGTGGCCATCGTGCCGGCGGTGGCCCGCCGCCAGGCCGGCAGCAAGGTGCGGCTGGTGCCGGTTTCGCAACTGGCCGACACCATCAAGGTGGGCATCGCGCTGGCCGTGCACCCGGACAACGCCACCGCGACCAGCGCCAATTTCGTGGACATGGCCTGCCGGCTGATGCGTGCCGGGCCGCCCGCCGCGGCGGCGGCCTGAGCCGGTCCGGCTATTCCTGCTGGATGTTGGCCAGCTTGGCGATGCGCCGCATGGATTCGAGTTCTTCCTTCTGGAAGCTCGCCAGCGTCTCGGGGCCGCCGACGAACGACTCGCCGCCCAGGCCGGCCATGAAGGCCCGGCCCGCGTCGCTGCGCACCAGCGCCTGGACCGCCTCGGACATGCGCGCGACGATGGCGGGATCGACCTTGGCGGGAAAGAAAACGGCCGTCCAGGCGTAGGCTTCGTAGCCCTTGGTGCCGGCCTCCTGCATGGTGGGCACGTCGGGCAGGTCCTTGATGCGCTGCGCGCTGGTCACGGCCAACGGCCTGAGCTTGCCGCCGCGGATCAGCGGCAGGGCCGCGCTGACGTCGGCAAGGCTGTACTGCACCACGCCGCCGGCCAGGTCGGCCAGCGCGGCGGAGGTGCCCTTGTACGGCACGTGCGTGGCCTTGATGCCGTTCTGCTCGTGGAAAAGTTCCAGCACCACCTGGTAGGTGGCGGTGCCGCTGGCGAAGTTGAGCTGCCCCGGCGCCTTCCTGGCGGCGGCCACCAGTTCGGCCACGCTGCGGTACGGCGAATTGGCCGGCACCACCAGCACCATCGGAAAGCGCGCGATCGGCGCCACCGGCGAGAAGTCCTTGATCGCGTCGTACGGCAGGCTCTTGAATACGGCCGCGTTGGTGGTCATGGGCGAGTTGCTGGCCACGAACATGGTGTAGCCGTCGGGAGCCGCGCCCGCCACCGCCTGGGCGGCGATGAAACTGTTGGCGCCCGGCCGGTTCTCGACGATGAAGGGCTGGCCGAACTTGTCGGCCAGATGCTTGGACAGGAAGCGCGCGGTGGTGTCGGCGCCGCTGCCCGGCGGCAGCGAGACGACGATCTTCACCGGATGCGAGGGGTAATCGGCTGCGGCGCGGGCGTTGCCGCCCAGCGCCAGCGCGGCGCCGAGCAATCCCGCAATGACCAGGGTCCTGATGTTCATGCTTGTCTCCGCAAGGCTGTTCTATTGGCGAACCCGGCGCGCGCCGGGCCGACATATTCATTCGGGCTGTATGCCCGCCATCCTGACCGCGTCGCCCCAGCGCCGCACCTCCTGCCCCAGATACGCCTGGAACTCGGCCGGCGAGGAACTGCGCAGGTCCACGCCCTGGGCCGTGAACGGGCCGGCGATGGCGGGGTCGCGCACGGCCTCGGCCAGCGCCTGGTTCAGGCGCAGGATCGCGGGCTGCGGCGTGGCGGCCGGCGCCAGCACGCCCTGCCAGGTGTTCATGGTCAGGTCCTTCAGGCCCGCTTCCCGCAGCGTCGGCACTTGCGGCAGCGCCGCCGAGCGCTGCGCGCCGGTCACGGCCAGCGCCTTGACGCGGCCGTCGCGGATATAGGGCAGCGCCGAGCTTATCGCGTCCACCATGAACTGCACCTGCCCGCCCAGCATCGCCACCATGGCCGGATTGGTGCCCTTGAACGGAATCCCGACGGCGCGCGTGCCGGTGGCGTGCAGGAACAGCGCCACGCTCAGATGGGTGATGTTGCCGACCCCGCCCGTGCCATAGCTGAGCGCATCCGGCCTGGCCTTGAGGTAGGCGATGAACTCGGCCGTATTCGCCGCAGGCAGATCCCGCGTCGTCATCAGCACCAGGGGGATCGAGGCCGTCAGCCCTACGGGCGCGAAATCGCGCAGCGGATCGTAGGGCAGCTGGCGGTACAGCGCCGGGCTGATCGCCAGGCCGGACGAGTGGTACAGCAAGGTGTAGCCGTCGGGCCTGGCGCGCGCCACGCTTTCGCCGGCGATATTGCCGCTGGCCCCGGTCTTGTTCTCCACGATCACGGGCTGGCCGAGCTGGCGCGCCACGTGCTGCGCGACCGCCCGGGCCAGCACGTCGGTCGGTCCGCCCGCGGCGTAAGGCAGGATCAGGCGCAGCGGCTGCGCCGGCCAGGACGAATCGGCGGCGCGGACGGCGCGCGCCAGCGGCAGGCCGGCCAGCGCGCCCATGGCCGCCAGCAGTCTTCTTCTCCTCGTGTGCATCGGTTTTCTCCTTGTCTCCTGGTTGTCGTCATCGGCTTCAGGCGCGCGCGTTGTCCAGGTATCCGTCCAACGCGCGCGCATGCTCCTGCGTATGGTGGGCCAGCGCCTGGAAGCCGGCCGACAATTCCAGCAACGTATCCAGCCGCGTGTGCTGCCCCTCGCGCAACAGGCGCTTGGTCAGCCGCAGCGCGTGGCCCGAGTGCTGCGCGATTTCCTGCGCCAGCGCCATCGCGGCCGGCAGCAGCGCTTCCCCGGCCAGCACTTGCGACACCAGCCCCATCTGCAAAGCCTGCGCGGCGTCGACGCTGCGGCCGGTGAAGGCCATTTCGCAGGCGCGCGACATGCCGACGGCGCGCGGCAGCAGCCACGCCCCGCCGTCGCCCGGCGTCAGGCCGAGCTTGACGAAGCTCTCGGCGAAGCGCGCCTGCTCCGCGGCCAGGCGGATATCGCACATGCAGGCCAGGTCGCAGCCGGCGCCGATGGCCGGCCCGTTGACCGCCGCGATGGTCGGCACTTCCAGGTTGCACAGCGCCAGCGGCACGCGCTGTATGCCGTCGCGGTAGGCCTGGCGGCTGCGCACCGGCTCGCCCAGGCCGGCGCCGACCGTGGCGTCCAGGGTCTTGAGATTGCCGCCCGAGGAAAACACGCCGTGCGATCCGGTAAGCACCACGGCGCGCACCGACATGTCGGCGTTGACCTCGGCGCACACGTCCACCAGCGCGTCCACCGCGTCGGCGTCGGACAGCGCGTTGCGCGTGGCCTGCCGGTCCATGGTCAGCAGCAGCACCGCGCCGTGCCGTTCGCGTTTCAGGAAATCACTCATGTTCCGCTCCCGCCTCCACGGTCACGCCGTCGCGCAGCAGCGCGTCTATGTCTTCGTCCCGGTAGCCCGCCTCCTTCAGCACTTCCACGCTGTGCTCGCCCAGCCGCGGCGCCGGCCGCGACGGATCGGGCGGCGTGCCGGACCAGCGCGAGGGCACCGCCATCATGCGCAGCTTGCCCTCGCTGGGATGGTCGACCGTGTTGAAGAAGCCGATCGCCTCCAGCTGCGGATCGCGCAGCAGCGACTCCACGCTGTGCATGGGCATGGCCGGAATGTCCGCGGCCTCGAACGCCGCCAGCCAGTCCGCGGTGCTGCGGGTGGCGATCGCGTCCGCCACCAGCCGGTAGAGTTCGTGGATGTGCTGGGTGCGAGCGCCGATGTCGCGCAGCCGCGGATCGGTCTCCATGCGGCCCGGCTGGCCGATCAGCTCGAAGAAGGCCGCCCACTGCTTGTCGGCGTACAGCAGCACGCAGATGTGGCCGTCCAGCGTGGCGTAGGGCCGGCGTTCGGCGTTCAGTATCCGCGGATAGCCTGGCGGCCCCAGCGGCGGCTCGAAGGAATGGCCCGCCATGTGGTCGCCCAGGATCAGCTGCGCCATGGTTTCGAACATGGGCACGTCGATGGCCTGGCCGCGCCCGGTGCGCGCGCGATGGTAGAGCCCGGCGCTTACCGCGTTGGCCGCGCTGATGCCGACGATGCGGTCGGCGATGGCGCTGGGCGCGTAGCGCGGCGTTTCGCTGCCGGCCTGCACCGACAGCGCGGGTATGCCCACCGCGCCCTGGATCAAATCGTCGTAGGCGCCGCGCGCCGCGTACGGGCCGCGCTGGTCGTAGCCGTAGACGCCCACGTACAGGATGGCGGGATTGGCGCGCGCCACCGCTTCGTACGACAGCCCGAGGCGCGCCATGGCCTGCGGCCGCACGTTGTAGATCAGCACGTCGCAGGTCGCCGCCAGCCTGAGCAGCGCCTCGCGGCCGGCCGGGCGCTTGAGGTCCAGCACGATGCTGCGCTTGCTGCGGTTGGCGTGCAGGAAAATCCCGCCCATGCCGCGGTGGCGCGCCGGGCCGATGCCGCGCACGCTGTCGCCGCCCGGCGCCTCGACCTTGATCACGTCCGCGCCCAGGTCCCCCAGTATCTGCGTGGCGTAAGGCCCCATCAGCACCGCGGTGACGTCGAGGATGCGGACTCCTTGCAGCGGCCCGTTCATGCGCCGCTCCCGCGGCGCCCTGGCGCCCGGCCCATCCCTGCTACCCACATGGCCCCTCCCTTTTCAGAATGCCTTGCCGGACATCCTAGGGAAGAACCACACACGCCGGAAATACTATATTTGGGTCGGCCGATACATCGAAGATATTGGCTGCGCACTCAGCGCGGCACGGCGCCGATCTGGCGCGCCAGATCGGCGTAGCGCACGCCCTCGGCGCGGATCAGTTCGGCGAAGTCCTTGCTGCCCGTGCCCACCACCTCGCCGCCGCTTTGCTGCGCCAGCTGCGCGCGCAGCGCCGGGTCGTCCATCACCCGCAGCATCATGTCCTCCAGCTTGCTGGCCACGGGCGCCGGCGTGCCGGCGCGGATCGCGAAACCGATGAACACATAGAGCGAATAGCCCGGATAGCCGGCTTCCTGCACGGTGGCCACGTCCGGCAGCAATGGATGGCGCCGGTCGCCGGCCACCGCCAGCGCCCGTATCTTGCCCGAGGCCACCAGCGGCGCGGCCCCGGCGATGTCTATCAGCGCCAGGTCCACCGAACCGCCCACCACGTCGGCCACCGCCTGCGCCGCGCCCTTGTACGGCACCTGGTTGAAGTCCACCCCGGCCCGCCTGGCGAGGTCCAGCGCGCCCAGGCGATAGGTGTTGCCGTAGGTGCCCAGGCTGACGCCGCCCTTGTCGCGTCTGGCCGCCTCGACCACGTCGCCCAGCGTCTTGTACGGCGAAGCCGCCGACGCCACCAGCACGGCGACGTGGCGGGTCACGTTGAGCACGGGATACAGGTCCTGCGGACGATACGGCAGGTCTTTCACGAACAGCGGATTGATCACCGTGGCGCTCGGGCTGATCAGCACCACGGTATAGCCGTCGGCGGGCTCGTTGAGCGCCACCTGGGTTCCCAGCGACAGTTCCGCGCCGGGCCGGTTCTCGACCAGGATGGCCTGGCCCGCGGTCTTGCGCAGGTATTCGGCGAAGGTGCGCGTCATGGTGTCGCCGCTGCTGCCGGGACCGATCGGCACGATGAAGCGGACCGGACGCGATGGATAGGCGTCCGCTTCGGCCGCGGCGGCGGGCGTCGAAGCAAACAGCGCGAGGCAGGCGAGCACGGCGGCGCGCCACGCGGTTCTGGCAACGGACATGGTTGGGTCTCCTCGGGTTCTTGGAGCCTGTCACGATAGCCACAAGCATCCCGCCGTGCCATGCCGGAACCGGGGATCAGCTATGCATGGTCTGAACAGCCGTCTGCCAGGCCGCGGCCCAGCGCGCCTCGCGCCGCTGCGCGGCCTGCTGCAGCCGCACGAAGTGTTCTTCCAGCACCGTCACCAGGCAGCGCTCGACCGCCAGGCTGGCGCGGTTGATGCGGTGCTTGGCGCCGGTGGCGCAGAAGGTGTGCAGCGTCAGCGCCGGCTCGACGATGCGCGAGATGGCGAGGTCGCCCTCGTCCAGATAGTCCTCGATGCGATGCACCTGCGTGATGGCGTAACGGTGGCAGCGGCGCACCACCTCGCGGATCATGGCGCCCGAGTTGATCTCCAGTTCGGCGCTGAGATCCAGCTGCATGTCGCGGGTGCGTTCGCGCACCACCGCCTCGACGGGGTTGGGCGAAGGCGGCATCACGATGGACAGCCCGTTCAGCGCGGCCAGCGGCACGGTGGGCGCGCGCAGCAGCGGAGAATCGCGCCGGCCCAGCAGCACCAGGTCGGACGAGAACAGGCGCCGCGCCTGTCCGGGCGGCTCGGCGTGGGCGCTGTTGAAGACGCCGATGTCCAGCTTGCCGGCGGCCAGCCGGTCCATCACGTCGCGGCTGTAGCTTTCGTGTATGACCAGATGGATGCGCGGGTACTGCGTGGATATCCGGTTGACCAGCATCGACACCGGGCCTTCGGCGGCCCAGCGCGGCAGCGCGATCTCGACGGTGCCGGAGGGCTGCTCGTTGGTGGAGGCCGCCAGTTCCAGGAAACCGGTGGCGCCGTCCAGCAGTTCCTGCGCCACCGGCAGCAGGGCCACGCCCAGTTCGGTCAGCAGCACGCCGCGGCCGGTGCGGTTGAACAGGCGCGCGCCCAGTTGCTCCTCCAGCTCCAGCACCCGGCGGCTGAGCATGGACTGCGAGCAGCCCCGCAACACCGCCGCCTGCGAAAAGCTGCCCGACTCCGCGGTGGCCACGAAAGCGGACACGTTCTCGATCTTCAGCTCATCGGCTGCACGGACTACCAGCTTCACTTTCTGTCTCCTGTACGGACGGAAAAGCCTGCGTCGTGATTTTTTTTCCGATCATATCAGGGCGTATCCGGCGCGCCGCGCCTGCTGCGTTGCGGCATGCGCGCGGCCACGGCGGCGCGCGGCTATGGCGGATCGGGGTCAACCCGCAGGGCTGCGCAATCCCCGCTTGCTGCCGCGCAGCACGGCCGCGCGGGCCGAGCATTGCCGATCCTGCATACCTGCCATCCGCTGCGCGTGGTTACCCGGCCGCCACGCCGTGCCTACAGTTCTCGCATCCCGTTTCTGCTTGAACGGTTCAACCTGCCGAGGAGACAAAATGGCTGGAGTACTTGAAGGAAAAGTCGTGCTGGTGACCGGCGCCGGTCGCGGCGTGGGCCGGGAGATCGCCTTGCTGGCGGCGCGCCAGGGCGCCGCGGTGGTGGTCAACGATCTGGGCGGCAGCCCCAATGGCGACGGCGAGGGCACGCTCGACCCGGCCGCCGAAGTGGTGGCGGCGATCCGCGAGCAGGGCGGACGCGCCGTGGCCAACGGCGAAAGCGTGTCCGATCCGGACGCCGCGCAGCGCATGGTGCAGGCGGCCATCGACAACTTCGGCAGGCTCGACGGCGTGGTCAACAACGCCGGCATCCTGCGCGACCGCATGTTCCACAAGATGAGCCACGTCGACTGGCAGCAGGTGCTGGACGTGCACCTGCAGGGCACCTACAACGTCAGCCGCGCGGCGGCCGCGATGTTCCGCGAACAGCAGTCCGGCGCCTATGTGCACATGACCTCGGCCGCCGGCCTGGTGGGCAATATCGGCCAGGCCAATTACTCGGCGGCCAAGCTGGGCATCGTCGGCATCTCGCGCTCGATCGCGCTGGAGATGGCGCGCTGCAACGTGCGCTCGAACTGCGTGTCGCCGTGGGCCTGGAGCCGGCTGATCGGCACCCTGCCCGACGAGACCGAAGAACAGAAGCGGCGGCTGGAGCGCTTCAAGCAGATGACCGCCGACAAGATCGCGCCCATGGTCGTCTACCTGCTGTCGGACCTTGCCAAGGACGTGAGCGGCCAGATCTTCGGCGTGCGCAAGAACGAAATCATGCTGTTCAGCCAGCCGCGTCCGCTGCGCAGCGTGCATCGCTCCGAAGGCTGGACGGTGGAGGCCATCGCCGAGCATGCGATTCCCGCCATGCAGACCAGCCTGGTGCCGCTGGAAAGCGCGCGCGAGGCGTTCGCCTGGACTCCGGTATGAGGCCCGCCATGACATTCGATCCCGACAAGCTGCTGCATCGCCATTTCGAACCGGTGCGGCAGACCTATACCTCCAAGGACTCGATCCTGTACGCGCTGGGCCTGGGCCTGGGGCGCGACCCGCTGGACGCGCGCGAACTGCCTTTCGTCTATGAAGAGCGGCAGCTCGCCGTGCCGACGCAGGCCGCGGTGCTGGGCTATCCCGGCTTCTGGATGAAGGAGCCCGACACCGGCATCGACTGGCGCAAGGTGCTGCACGCCAGCCAGTCGGTGCAGCTGCACCGCCCGCTGGCGCCGGCCGGCACCGTCATCGGCCGCACCCGGGTCCGGAACATTCTGGACAAGGGGCCGGACGTGGGCGCGCTGTTCTTCGTCGAGCGCACCCTGGAGACGCCGGACGGCGAGCTGCTGGCCACCGTGGAACAGGCGGTGATGGCGCGCGGCAACGGCGGCTTCGGCGGCCAGAGCGGGCCCTCGCCGGCCGCGGTCCGGCTGCCCGACGGCGCGCCCGACCATGTCTGCGAGCTGCCCACGCTGGCCGGGCAGGCCTTGCTGTACCGCCTGTCGGGCGACCTGAATCCGCTGCATGCGGACCCCGAGGTGGCGCGCAGCGGCGGCTTCGACCGTCCCATCCTGCACGGCCTGTGCACCTACGGCATCGCCTGCCATGCGCTGTTGCGCATGCTGTGCGGCTACGACCCGGCGCGGCTCAAGCGCATCGACGTGCGCTTCAGCGCGCCGGTCTATCCCGGCGAGACCATCCGCGTCGAGGCCTGGGGAAGCAGCGGCGAGGTGCGCTTCCGGGCCATCGCGCTGGAGCGCGAAAAAGTGGTGCTCAACAACGGACTGGCCGTGATCGACGCGGCCGGGGGGGCCGGCGCATGAGAGGCATACTTTCCTTCGGCGCCTATGTCCCGCGGCTGCGCCTGCAGCGCGCGGCCATCGTGCGCAGCCACGCCTGGTACGACGCCTCGCTGGCGGCGCATCGCGACGGCGCCCGGGCCATGTGCAATTTCGACGAGGACGCCGTCACCATGGCGGTGGAAGCCGCGCGCGACTGCCTGGCGGGACTGGACGCGCGCTCGGTGGACGACCTGATGCTGGCCTCGACCTCGCTGCCCTACGCCAGCCGGCTGAACGCCAGCATCGTCGCGCAGGCCTTGAACCTGGACGAGGACATCGGCGCCGTCGACATCGCCGCTTCGCAGCGCGGCGCCACCTCGGCCCTGATGCAGGCGCTGCGCGGCGGCGCCGGACGGCGCACGCTGGTGACGGCGAGCGACCGCCGCAAGTCCAAGGCGGCCAGCGCGCAGGAGCTGCTGTACGGCGACGCCGCGGGCGCGGTGCTGGTGGGCGAAGGCGAGGTCGTCGCCGAACCGCTGGCGCTGGTGAGCCGCACCGTTGACATGGCCGACCACTACCGCGGCGCCGGCTCGGCCACCGACACCTATTGGGAAGAACGCTGGATACGCGAGCAGGGCCACGCCGCGCAGATTCCGCAGGCGATCTCCGCGGCGCTGCGCCAGGCCGGGCTCGAACCCGGCCAGGTCGACAAGCTGTGCGTGGCCCTGCCGCAGAAAGGCGCGGCCCAGCGCATCGCCAAACAGACGGGCATCGCCGCCGAGCGCGTGCACGACACGCTGGGCGCGACCGTCGGCAACGCCGGCTGCGCCCACCCGCTGCTGATGCTGGCGCATGCGCTGGGCGCGGCCGAGCCCGGACAGGTGCTGGTGCTGGCGGCGTTCGGACAGGGGGTGGACGTGCTGGTGCTGCGCACCACCGCCGCGCTCGCGGCCCTGCCCCCGCGCCTGGGCGCGCAGGGCTGGCTGGCGCGCGGCAAGGCCGAGGACAACTACATGAAGTTCCTGGTCTTCAACGACCTGCTGACGCTGGAGCGCGGCATGCGCGCCGAGCAGGACAAGCTGACGCCGCTGTCCGTGGAATACCGCAACCGCAAGGCCGTGCACGGCTTTCTGGGCGGGCGCTGCGCAGCCTGCGGCACGGCGCAGTGGCCGCGTTCGGAAGTCTGCGTCAACCCTGCCTGCGGCGCGACCGGCGCGCAGCAGGAACTGCCGTTCGCCGACACCCCGGCCCGCATCATGAGCTATACCGCGGACCGCCTGGCCTACACGCCCAATCCCCCGGCCTGCTACGGCATGGTGCAGTTCGAAGGCGGCGGCCGCCTGATGATGGACTTCACCGACGTGGACGAAGACGAACTGGCCGTCGGCCTGCCGATGCGCATGAGCTTTCGCATCAAGGCCTGCGACGCCGCGCGCGGCTACACCCGCTATTTCTGGAAGGCGACGCTCGCCGCTCCGATGGAGAACATGCATGGCAACGGGAATTCGTGACAAGGTGGTGATCCTGGGCATGGGCTGCTCGCGCTTCGGCGAGCGCTGGGACTGCGGCGCCGAGGACCTGGCGGTGGAGGCCTTCGGCGAATGCCTGCGGGACGCCGGCATCGACAAGTCGCAGATCCAGGCCGCATGGCTGGGAACCGGCATAGAGACCCAGCATCTGGGCAACGGCGGCGTGCCGCTGGGCGTGGCGCTGCGCCTGCCCAACATACCGGTGTCGCGGGTGGAGAATTTCTGCGCCTCGGGCTCGGAAGCGCTGCGCGGCGCCGCCTACGCGGTGGCCTCGGGCGCCTGCGATTTTGCTTTGGCCTTCGGCGTGGAGAAACTGAAGGACACCGGCTACGGCGGCCTGCCGCAGCGTCCGCGCGGCCCGCTCAACGACATCGTCTGGCCCAACATCAGCGCGCCCGGTTCCTTCGCTCAACTGGCCAGCGCCTACCGCGCCAAGCACGGCATCGACGCGCGCGACCTCAAGCGCGCCATCGCCCACGTGTCGGTCAAGAGCCATGCCAACGCCGGCCGAAATCCCAAGGCGCACCTGCGCAATCCGATCAGCATGGACGACGTGATCAACGCGCCGATGATCGCCGAGCCGCTGGGCCTGTACGACTGCTGCGGCGTCTCCGACGGCGCCGCCTGCGCCATCCTGACCACGCCCGACATCGCGCGCGGCCTGGGCAAGCGCGACCTGGTCGCCATCAAGGCCCTGCAGCTGGCGGTGTCCAGCGGCAGCGAGGCCGGCCACGACAGTTGGGACGGCAGTTACTTCCAGACCACGCGGGTGGCCTCGGCGCGCGCCTATGAAGAGGCCGGCATCGCGCGGCCGCGCGAGCAGATCGACCTGCTGGAGGTGCACGACTGCTTTTCCATCACCGAGCTGGTGACGATGGAGGACATGCACATCTCGCCCGAGGGCCGCGGTCCGCACGACGTGCTCGACGGCTTCTACGACGCCGACGGCGTCATTCCCTGCCAGATAGACGGCGGCCTGAAGTGCTTCGGCCACCCCATCGGCGCGACCGGGCTGCGCATGGCCTACGAGATGTACCTGCAGATGCAGGGACGCGCCGGCGAGCGCCAGCGCGCCGACGACCCCGCCATCGGCGTGATCCACAACCTGGGCGGCTTTCCGTGGCAGAACGTGTGCAGCGTTTCCGTGCTGGGCAGGTACGGCGCCTGAACCGCGCCCCCAAACGAGTCGGAGAGGAGAAAACAACGTGTTGATGGATGAATACCAATCGCCGTGGCGCACGCACGAGGTCGCGCAGTTCCAGGAGACCGCGCGCCGCTACTGGAACGCCGAACTGCTGCCGCGCGTGCCGGCCTGGGAAGCGCAGGGCCATGTCGACCGCGAGGTCTGGAACCGCCTGGGAGGGATGGGATTCCTGCTGGCCGACCTGCCGTCGGAATACGGCGGCGGCGACGGCGATTACGCGCACCTGGCGGCGCTGGTGGAGGTCAGCGCCGAATGCGGTTTCGGCCCCGGCTTCGGGCCGCACTACATCGTCGGCCACTATCTGCATCATTACGGCAGCGAAGAGCAGAAGCGCCGCTGGCTGCCGGGCATGGCCAGCGGCGAGATCGTCGCCTCCATCGGCATGACCGAACCCGGCGCCGGCTCCGACCTGCAGGGCATCAAGACGCGCGCGCGGCGCGACGGCGACAGCTACGTGGTCAATGGTTCCAAGACCTTCAACACCAACGGCCATCATGCCGACCTGGTGATGCTGGCGGCCAAGACCGACGCCAGCCTGGGCGCCAAGGGGGTGTCGCTGCTGATGGTGGAGACGCGCGGCCTGGCGGGCTTTCGCCGCGGCGAACCGCTGGACAAGGTCGGGCTCAAGGCGCAGGACACGGTGGAACTGTTCTTCGACGAGGTCCGGGTGCCCGCGGCCAACCTGCTGGGCGCCGGCGAGGGCCAGGGCTTCGCGCAGATGATGGCGCAGCTGCCTTACGAGCGCCTGCTCATCGGCATACGCGCGGTCGGCAGCATCGAACGCGCGCTGCGCCTGACGCTGGAGCACGTGCAGCAGCGCCAGGCCTTCGGCCAGCCGCTGTTCAAGCTGCAGAACACCCGCTTCGAGCTGGCGGAGATGAAGACCGAGGCGGCGCTGGCGCGCGTGTTCATCGACCAGTGCATCGCCTGGCAGCAGGAGGGACGGCTGGACGCCGCCACCGCCGCCATGGCGAAATGGTGGGGCACGCAGAAGGAATGCGAGACGGTCGACCGCTGCCTGCAGCTTTTCGGCGGCTACGGCTTCATGCGCGAATACCCGATCGCGCGCATGTACATGGATTCGCGCGGCCAGAAGATCTACGGCGGCGCCAACGAGGTGATGAAGGAAATCATCGCCCGCCAGCTGGCCCCGCGATGAGGGAGGACACCGCCATGACAGGTCCCCTGGCCGGGCTCAAGGTGCTGGACATCGCCACCGTCCTCGCCGGCCCTTTCGCCGCCACGCTGCTGGCCGACTACGGCGCCGACGTGCTCAAGCTGGAACTGCCGCGCAAGGGCGACGGCATGCGCGCGTTTCCGCCGTTCAAGGACGGCAGGAGCATCTGGTGGAAAACCGCCCAGCGCGGCAAGCGCTTCGGCACGCTGGACTTGCGCGTGCCCGACGGCGTGGCGCTGTTCAAGCAGCTGCTGCCGCAGTTCGACGTGCTGATCGAGAATTTCCGCCCCGGCACGCTGGACCGCTGGGGCCTGACCAAGGAAGTGCTGTGGTCGCTCAGGCCCAACCTGGTCATCCTGCGCGTGACCGGCTTCGGCCAGTCCGGCCCTTACTCGGAGCGCCCCGGCTTCGCCCGGATCTTCGAGGCCATGGGCGGCCTGACCACCGTGACCGGGCATCCCGAGGACGAGCCCATGCACGCGGGCGTGCCGCTGGGCGACTCCATCGGCGGGCTGTTCGGCGCCATCGGCATACTGACCGCGCTGTGGCCGCGCGCGCGCGATCCCGGCCGCCCGGGCGAGGAGATCGACCTCTCGCTCACCGAGTGCATCACGCGGCTGCTGGACTTCATGCCCGGCGTGTACCAGCAGCTGGGCACGGTGCCGACCCGCAACGGCAACCGCAGCCCCTACTCCGCGCCTTCGGCCGTCTACCGCACGCGCGACGGCCACTGGGTGTCGATGGCGGGTTCCATCGACTCCATGTTCGCCAACAACTGCCGCGCCATCGGCCGTCCCGAACTGGCGCTGGACCCGCGCTTCGCCGACAACGCCAGCCGGGTGGTGCACGAACAGGAACTCAACCGCGTCTTCATCGAATGGTGCGCGGCCCACGACCTGCAGGACGTGCTGGCCGCCTTCGACCGGGCCAACGGCACGCTGGCGCCGATCTACACCATAGACCAGGTCGTCAAGGACCCCCACGTGGTGGCGCGCCGCTCCATCGTGGAAGTGCCGGACCGCGACTTCGGCATGCTGCAGATGCCCAGCGTGGTGCCGCGCTTCACACGCGATCCGACCGAGCCCACGCACGCCGGCGCGGGGCTGGGGCAGGACAACGACGCCATCTACGGCGAGCTGCTGGGCCTGGCGCCGGACCGCATCGCGCAGCTGCGCACCGACGGCGTGATCTGAACGCGCGCCGCGCACAAGGAGACATGACATGCATCATGCAATCCGCCACACCGCGTTGGCGATGGCCGCCGCGGCGGCGCTGGGCCTTGCCGGCGCCGCCGCGGCCGGCGCCTATCCCGAACAGCCGGTGCGGCTGATCGTGGCCTACCCCGCGGGCGGCGCGGTGGACGGCGCCGCCCGCATCCTGGCCGAACGGCTGGGCGCCGTGTGGGACCAGCCCGTCATCGTGGAGAACCGGCCCGGCGCGTCCGGGCGCATCGGCGTGGCGCTGGCCGCCAAAAGCCCGCCCAGCTACACGCTGGTGGCCGTCACCAACTCCACCATCAACGAACAGCTGGGCCGCGAGACGGCCGGCGCGCCGTCGTCGGCGGCCGGCCTGCTGCCGGTCTCCACGCTATTCACCACGCCGGTGGCGCTGCTGGTCAACCGCCAGGCGGTCCCGGCCGACACGCTGGCGCAGTACGTCGCGATGGCGCGCGACAAGCCGGGCGCGATCAGTTTCGGCTCCAGCGGGGAAGGCACCACCACGCATTTCTTCGGCGAACTGCTCAAGCGCGACAAGCAGATCGACATCACCCACGTGCCCTTCGCCGGCGAAGGCCCGAACCTCACCGGGCTGCTGGGCGGCCACGTGGGCAGCGCCTTTCTCAGCGCCTCGGGCGCCACCAAGGCAGCCCAGACCGGCAAGACGCAGGTGCTGGCCGTGACCACGCCGGGCGGCTCGCCGCTGCTGCCCGGCGTGCCCAGTTTCGCGCAGCTGGGCGTCGCCGGGCTGGACCGCGACACCTGGGTCGGCCTGTATGCGCCCGCGGGCACGCCGCAGCCGGTGCTGGACCGCGTCGCCCGGGCGGTATCGGAGGCGCTGTCCTCGCCGGCGGTGCGCGAGCGCTATGCGCAGCTGGGCCTGATCGCGGAAGGCGGCAGTCCGCAGGACCTCGCGCGGCGCATGGAAGACGACCGCCAGTACTGGACGCAGGCGGTGCAGCGCACGGGGATCTCCTTGCGCTAGTCTCTGAATCGCGTAGTGGAAGTGGTACTCTGGACACAGCCGGCCGGGCGCCGCGCCGCCCGCCCCTCGGAGCAACCAGGAGGAATCCGCCATGGCCTCCCCGATCCAGAGCCTGATCTGCGCAACACGCAGGCTGTGCGGCCTCGCCGCGCTGCTGGCGGCGGCCGTGCTCGGCGCCACGGCCGCGATCGCCGCGCCCCCCGCCGACTCGCGCAGCGCCGTGGTGCTGACCCTGGACGGCATCGTCGGCCCCGCCACGGCGGACTACCTGGTCCGCGGACTGGCCGCCGCGCGCGAACAGAACGCGGCCGCGGTAGTGCTGCGCATCGACACCCCCGGCGGGCTGGACGCCTCGATGCGCGACATCATCCGCGCGATCCTGGCCTCGCCGGTTCCCGTGATCGCCTACGTGGCGCCCAACGGCGCGCGCGCCGCCAGCGCCGGCACCTACATTCTTTACGCCAGCCATCTGGCGGCGATGGCGCCGGCCACCAACCTGGGCGCGGCCACGCCGATCTCGCTGGGCGGCAGCCCGCCGCGTCCGGCCGAGCCGCCCGCCGGCAAGCCTGAGGCGGGCGCCGACAAGGCCCCGCCCCAGCCCGCCCGTGACGCCAGCGAATCCAAGGCCATCAATGACGCCGTGGCCTACATACGCGCGCTGGCCGCGCTGCGAGGACGCAATGCCGACTGGGCCGAGCAGGCGGTGCGTTCGGCCGCCAGCCTGTCGGCCGGCGAGGCCCGCGCGCAGAACGTGGTGGACCTGATCGCCGACGACCTGCCCGACCTGCTGGACAAGGCCGACGGGCGCAGCGTGCGGGTCGGCAACAACGAAGTCACGCTGCACACCCGCGGGCTGGCGCTGCAGGAGCGCGAACCCGACTGGCGCACCCGGATACTGAGCGCGATCACCAATCCCAACCTGGCGCTGATGCTGTTGATGGTGGGCGTCTACGGGCTGATCTTCGAATTCATGAGCCCGGGCGCGCTCTACCCCGGCGTGGTCGGCGCGATCTGCCTGCTGGTGGGCCTGTACGCGCTGTCGGCGCTGCCGCTGAGCTACGCCGGCGCGGCCCTGGCGCTGCTGGGCATCGTGCTGATGGTGGCCGAGATCTTCACGCCCTCGCTGGGCGCGCTCGGCATCGGCGGCGCGGTCTCGTTCGTGCTGGGCGCGCTGCTGCTGGTCGACACCGATACGCCGGCCTACGAGGTCTCGCTGCCGCTGGTGGCCGGCGTGGCCGTCGCCAGCCTGGGCATGACCTTTCTGATCGGCCGGCTGGCGCTGCGCTCGCGCCGCGCGCCGGTGGTCAGCGGCGTGGACGCGCTGATCGGCCGGCGCGTGCAGGTCCTGAGCTGGAACGGCGCGCAGGGCTATGTCATGGCCGAGGGCGAACGCTGGCGCGCGCAGGGACCCGCCGGCCTGGCCGCCGGCGATCCGGTGGTGATCGAATCCGCGCAGGGGCTGACCCTGCGCGTGCGGGCCGATGCCGGCGCGCCGCATTGACGACAGGAGTCTGCCATGTTGATGAACCTTGCTTTCTACGGTCCCATTCTGGTGCTGGCGCTGGCGCTGTTCGCTGCGTCCGTGCGCATCCTGCGCGAGTACGAGCGCGGCGTGATCTTCACGCTGGGCCGCTTCACCGGCGTCAAAGGGCCCGGGCTGATCCTGATGATCCCCGTGGTCCAGCAGATGGTGCGGGTGGACCAGCGCGTGGCGGTGTTCGACGTGCCCACCCAGGACGTGATCTCGCGCGACAACGTCTCGGTCAAGGTCAACGCCGTCATCTACTTCCGCGTCATCGATCCGGAGCGCTCCGTGATCCAGGTGGAGAACTTCCGCCAGGCCACCAGCGAACTGGCGCAGACCACGCTGCGCTCGGTGCTGGGCAAGCACGACCTGGACGAAATGCTGTCCGAGCGCGACAAGCTCAACAACGACGTACAGGAAATCCTGGATTCGCAGACCGACGCCTGGGGCATCAAGGTAGCCAACGTGGAGATCAAGCACATCGACCTGAACGAAGGCATGGTGCGGGTCATCGCGCGCCAGGCCGAAGCCGAGCGCGAGCGGCGCGCCAAGGTCATCCACGCCGAGGGCGAGGAGCAGGCCGCGCAGATGCTGCTCAACGCCGCGCGCACGCTGGCGCAGCAGCCGGAGGCCATGCAGCTGCGCTACCTGAGCACGCTGGCCATGATAGGCGCGCAGAACAATTCGACCATCGTGTTTCCCTTCCCCACCGAGCTGGGGCAGGCGCTCAAGGGCCTGGTCCAACAGGCGCAGGATCGGCAGCCGCCCGCCTGAATCGGCTAGCATCGGGGCGGCCGGCCGCCCGCGCCGGCCAACTTCCACCCAACCAGGAGACCTTCGATGACACGCCGCGCATTTTCCAGTGACCGCACACCGCCGCCGGCCGGCACCTACAGCGTCGCCGTCCAGGCCCAGGGCCTGGTCTTTCTTTCGGGCCAGACCCCGCGCGACGTCCACAACGTGCGCCACGGCGACAAGCCCTTCGCCGAGCAGGCGCGCATGGCGCTGGACAATCTCCAGGCGGCGGCCGAGGCGGCCGGCCTGTCGCTGCACGACGCGGTCAAGGTCAACGTGTTCCTGAAGAACCCGGCCGACGCCAAGGAATTCGACGCGATCTACGCCGGCTACGTCGGCGATCCTGCGCCGGCCCGCACGCTGACCCAGTCCAACTTCGCCGGCTTCGACATCGAGGTCGACGCCATCTTGGCGGCCCGCCAGGGCTGACCCGCGCCCGCCGCCTCAGGCGGCGAGCGCCAGCATGCTGTCGCGTAGCCGCAGCACGGCGGCGCACGAGGTGTCTCGGTGCGTCACCAGCGACAGCGACAGCGCGCCGCGCGCATCGGCATCGGCCAGCGGCACGAAGGCCACGTGCGGCGTGGAATACGCCCGCGTCACCCCGGGCACCAGCGCCAGGCCCAGGCCGCTGGCCACCAGGCTGACCAGCGTCTGCACCTGGATCGCCACCTGGCTGACGCGCGGCGAAAAGCCGGCCTTGCGGCACAGCGCCAGCGCCACGCCGTGCAGGCCAGGCACCTTGAGCGGCGAATACAGCACGAAGTTTTCGGCGCGCGCCCGCTCCAGGCGCACCGGCCCGCCGGCGGCCAGCGGATGCCCGACGGGCACCGCCAGGATCAGGTCGTCGCGCTCCACCACCCACGAGTCCAGCGACTCGTCCTCCTCCAGCGGCCCGCGCACCAGGCCGGCGTCGATGTCGTTGGCGCGCAGCATGCCCACCAGCCCGATAGTGCTGTCCTCGCGCAGGTCCAGTTGCAGGTCCGGATACTGGGCGCGGAACTGCGGCAGGCAGCGCGGCAGCAGCATGTAGGTGGCCGATCCCACGAAACCCAGCCGCAGCAGGCCCCATTCGCCCAGCGCCACGCGGCGCGCAGCCTGGCGCGCCTGTTCGGAGTGGAACAGCGCCCGGCGCGCGTCGGCCATCAGGGCCTGGCCGGCCGGCGTCGGGGTCACGCCCTTGGCGCCGCGCACCAGCAGCGGCACGCCCACCGCGTGTTCCAGCTTCTGGATCGAGACCGACAGCGCCGGCTGCGCGATGTGCAGCACGTCGGCGGCGCGCCGGTAGCTGCCCAGCTCCGCGATGGTCACGAACTGCCGCAGCTGGCGTAGATCGATAGCCATAACAAATTCCATATCACCCAATACCTAAGCCATATTAGACGCGTATGCGCGGGGCCGATAGCATTTCCCCCATGACTGCTACCCCTCTCTCCCAAACCCGCGCGCTGGGCGGCGTGCGCGTCCTGGACCTCAGCTCCGTGGTGTTCGGCCCCTATGCCTCGCAGATACTGGCCGACTACGGCGCCGACGTGGTCAAGGTCGAGGCCCCGGCCGGCGACTCCACGCGCCGCACCGGCCCGGCGCAGGAGCCGGGACTGGCCGCCATCTTCCTGGGCCTGAACCGCAACAAGCGCAGCATCGTGCTGGACCTGAAGCAGCCGTCGGCGCGCGAGGCGCTGCTGGCGCTGGCGGACCAGGCCGACGTGCTGATGCACAGCATGCGTCCCGCCAAGATGGAGGCGCTGGGGCTGGGCCCCGAAACCTTGTGCGCGCGCAACCCGCGGCTGGTGTATGCGGGGCTGTACGGCTTCGGCGCGGGCGGCGCCTACGACGGGCGCCCGGCGTATGACGACATCATCCAGGGGCTGTCGGGCCTGGCCGACCTGGTCGACCGCCAGACCGGCACGCCGCGCTACCTGCCCACGGTGGCGGCCGACAAGACCTGCGGCCTGGTCGCCGCGCACGCCATCCTGGCCGCCCTTTTCCAACGCGAGCGCACCGGCCGGGGCCAGCAGCTGGAAGTGCCCATGTTCGAAAGCATGGCCTCGTTCGCGCTGGTCGAGCACTACTACGGCAGGCATCTGCGCGACGAGCCCGGCGAGGCCGGCTATCCGCGCGCGCTGACGCCCAACCGCCGGCCCTGCCGCACGGCCGACGGCCATATCTGCCTGATGCCCTACACCGACGCGCACTGGCGCGGCTTCTTCATCGCCGCCGGCCGCCCGGACCTGGCCGAAGACCCGCGCTTCGCCGACATCTCGGCCCGCACCCGGAACATCGAGGCGCTGTACGAGCTGCAGGCCGGGATCGTGGCCGCGCACGACACGGCCTACTGGCTGGCGCTGTGCGAGCGCCTGGAGATCCCGGCCGCGCGCATCAACCGGCTGCAGGACCTGGAGAACGATCCGCACCTGCAAAGCGTGGATTTCTTCGTGCCGCTGGAAAGCGCCTGCGGCAGCCGCTACCGCTTTGTGCGCAATCCCGTGCGCATGCAGCATTCCCAGGTGCCGCCGGCGATGCCGCCGCGCCTGGGCGAACACACGCGCGAGGTGCTGCGCCAGGCCGGCCTGGACGACGCCCGCATCGACGCGCTCCTGGAAACCGGCGCCGCCCGCGACGCGCTTTCCGCAACCCTCGACGACAGCAAGGAACCCGCATGACCGCTGACCAAAACCGCGCCGCCCCCGCGCAGCTCGGACTGGGCTATTACTGGCAGGACCTGGCCGTGGGCCAGCGCTTCCATACCTTCCGCCGCACGGTGACCGAAACCGACATCGTGAACTTCATCAGCGCGACCGGCATGCTGGAAACCATCTTCATCGACGCGACCTACGCGCAGGGCGCCATCCAGGGCCGCCCCGCCCCCGGCGCGCTGACCTACGCCCTGATCGAAGGGCTGATCCTGCAGGGCATGGTGCAGGGCACCGGGCTGGCGCTGCTGGAAGTGCACAAGAAAATGCTGGCCCCCGTGGTGGCGGGCGACACCATCTGGGCGGAGGTCGAAGTGACCGAGGTGCGGCCCACGTCCAAGCACAACCGCGCCATCGTCACGTCCGCCATCGAGGTCCGCAACCAGCACGGCAAGCCGGTCATGAGCTACACCGCCACCCGCATGCTGGCGGGCCGGCCGGCCGCCTGATCCCCCGTAATCCACAGCGCCCCGCAGAGGGCGCGGCCCGGCGCCATTCTCATAAGCACAAGGAGACAAGACATGAAAAAAGCATTGCTGGCGGGCGGCCTCGCCCTGTTGGCGCTGACCGGCGCGGGCAGCGCCCAGGCCGCCTGGCCCGAACGCCCCGTCACCATGGTGGTGCCCTTCCCGCCCGGCGGCCCCACCGACCTGGTCGCGCGCGTGCTGGCCAAGCAGCTCACCGACCAGCTGGGCCAGACCGTCGTGGTCGAGAACAAGGGCGGCGCCAACGGCAATATCGGCATGCAGTACGCGGCCGCCGCCAAGCCCGACGGCTATACGGTGCTGTACAACACCTCGTCCATCGCGCTCAGCCCCAACCTCTACCGCTCGCTGGCCTTCGACCCGGTCAAGGACTTCACGCCGGTCTCGTCCACCGCGGTCATCCCGCTGGTGCTGCTGGTGCATCCCTCGGTGCCGGTGAAGAACACGCAGGACTTCGTGCAATACGCGCGCCAGCATCCGGGCAAGCTGTCTTACGGCTCGGCGGGCGCGGGCAACGTGACCCACCTGGGCGCGCTGTTGCTGCTGCGTTCGCTGGACATCGACGCGGTGCACGTGCCCTACCGCGGCAGCGCGCCGGCCATGACGGACCTGGTCGGCGGGCAGGTGCAGTTGATGACGAATACGCTGAACGATTCGCTGGGCTTCGTCCGCGAGGGCAAGCTGCGCGCCCTGGCCGTGACCAGCAGCGCGCGCAGCGACCAGCTGCCGGACGTGCCCACCGTGGCGGAGACGGTGGCGCCGGGATTCTCGATGGGCGCCTGGCAGGGCGTGGTGGTGCCGGCCGGCACGCCGGCGCCGGTGGTGGAAAAGCTGAACGCCGAAATCCGCCGCGCGCTGCAATCGCCCGAAATGCAGAAGCAGCTCAAGGCGCAGGGCGCGCAGACGCTGGGCTCCACGCCCGAGGAATATGCCGCTTACATCAAAAGCGAGATCGCGCGGTGGGGCGAGGTGGTCAAGGCGGCCAACGTGAAGCTGGATTGACGGGGATCAGAAAGTACGCCCCGCCGCCGGGCCGCCCCAAGGCGGGGCAGCCCCCCCTTACCGGCCTGCAGCTTTGGCGCTGATGCCGTTGGCGACGCCCATGTCGACCTTCGGCACATCGCGGATCACCACGCGCACCTCGTCGCCCGACATGTCCACGGTCGAGCAGACTGCCTGGTTCAGCGCGGCCATCAGAGCGGCCTTCTTGGCCTCGTCGCGGCCCTCGATCATGTCCACGTCCACGCGCGCCATGCGCTTGCCGATCTCGCCGGCCACGATCACGTGTTCCGCGGGCACTTCCTGCAGCACGATGCGCACGCTGGTCTCGGGCGCGGCCAGGCTTTCGGCGACGGCGCGCGACGCGGCCTTCAGCAGCGCGGTTTTCTGGGAGGCCGAATGGCCTTGCATGATCTGGACATTCAAAAAGGGCATGATGGTTTCCGAAGTTCCGAATGAGGACGGGCCGGAAAGTCCGGCCCGTCGCTCATGATATCCGGACTTTGCCCGCGCCGCGGCCGCGATCCGGATACGGATCTACCCTGATTCAGGCGGCCTGGTCGCGGCGCTCCGGCTCGGGTTCGGCCTGCGGTGCCGCCTCGGCGTCGGCCGGCGCCGGCGTATCGGCCAGGGCCGGCGTGACCAGTTCCACGACCTTCTTGCGCGACAGCATGCCGATGAACTCGTCGTCCTCGCCGGTCACGGCCACGGGCTGGTCGCTGTGGACCAGCTGGGCCAGCACTTCGCCCAGGCCCGCGGTGGCTGGCACGGAGGCCAGGTCCTCGACGTAGCGCGAGACGTCGCGCACGCCGTCGGCGATGGCGCGCTCGGCGGCCTCGGCCGTCAGCACGCCCGCCAGGCGCTTGCCGTCCAGCACCGGCGCGTACTCGTAGTCCAGCGCGCGCATGCGGTCCATGGCGTGCGCGGGGCGCGAACGCATGGTCAGGGTCAGGCGCGCCGGGTTCACGGCGTGCGTGGCGTTCAGCACCTTGGTGCGGTTCACGTCCTGCAGGAACGACTGCACGTAATCGTTGGCCGGGTTCAGCAGAATGTCCTCGGGCGTGCCTTCCTGCACCAGCTCGCCGTCCTTGAGGATGGCGATGCGGTTGCCCAGGCGCAGGGCCTCGTCCAGGTCGTGCGTGATGAACACGATGGTCTTGTTGAGCTTGGCCTGCAACTGCAAGAGCTGGTCCTGCATCTCGCGGCGGATCAGCGGGTCCAGCGCCGAGAAGGCTTCGTCCATCAGTAGGATTTCGGCGTCGGTGGCCAGCGCCCGGGCCAGGCCCACGCGCTGCTGCATGCCGCCTGACAGCTGGTGCGGATACTGGTTCTCGAAGCCCGACAGGCCCACCTGGTCCAGCCATTCGCGGGCGCGCTGCTCGCGCTCGGCGCGGCCCACGCCCTGCACGGTCAGGCCGTAGGCGGCGTTGTCCAGCACGGTGCGGTGCGGGAACAGGCCGAAGCGCTGGAACACCATGCTCATCTTCTTCTGGCGGAAGACTTCAAGGTCGCGCTTGTTCAGGCTCACCACGTCCACGCCGTCGACCAGGATGTGGCCGGCGCTGGGCTCGATCAGGCGGTTGAAGTGGCGGATCAGCGTGGACTTGCCGGAACCCGACAGGCCCATGATGACGTAGATGCTGCCTTCTTCGATGGACAGGCTGATGTCGCGCAGGCCCAGCGTATGGCCGCTTTCGGCCAGCAGCTGTTCCTTGCTCATGCCGTTCTGGGCGGCCTGCAGCCATTTCTTCGGGTGCGGCCCGAAAATCTTGTAGATGTTCTTGACCTCGATCTTGCTCATCGCTGGCCTCCCTTGCGCATGCGCTGTCCATACGATTGCGTGATCCGGTCGAACAGCACGGCCAGCACCACGATGCCCAGGCCCGCGAGCAGGCCGCGGCCCACTTCCAGGCGGTTGATCCCGAGCAGCACTTCATAACCCAGGCCGCGCGCGCCGATCATCGAGGCGATCACCACCATGGACAGCGCCATCATCGTCGTCTGGTTGATGCCCGCCATGATGTTGGGCAGCGCCAGCGGCAATTGCACGCCGAACAGTTGCTGGCGCGGATTGGCGCCGAAGGCGCGCGAGGCCTCCAGCACTTCGCGGTCGACCAGGCGGATGCCCAGGTCGGTCAGGCGGATCAGCGGCGGCACGGCGTAGATGACGGTGGCGATGATGGCGGGGATCTTGCCCAGGCCGAACAGCATCACCACGGGAATAAGGTACACGAAGCTGGGCATGGTCTGCATCACGTCCAGCACCGGCAGCATGCCGGAACGCAGCCAGTTGACGCGCGCCATCAGCACGCCCAGCGGGATGCCGATAAGCACGGACAGGCCGGCGGCCATGATCATCAGCGCCAGCGTCTGCATGCCGGCGTCCCACAGGCCCAGCACGCCGATCACGCACAGCAGCAGGCCCATCGCCAGGCTCAGGCCGATGCGGCGGCTCACGCCCCAGGAGATGGCCACGGTGACCAAGACCACGGCCCACCACGGCGAGCTGCGCAGCAGCTGCTCCAGCCACACCAGCGCGTGCAGGACGGGCTGGGACATTTTTTCCAGCGTATCCGCGTAGTTGGTGACCAAATGATCGACGAAACCGTCGATCGCCCCCCGGACCTGCCGGGCGGGAATAATTTCAGGAAACATTCGTTCTACTCCATTCTGGCGCGCTCGCCGCCCGCATCGAAGCCGCGCATGGCGGCGGCAGACGGGGCGAAGACACCAAGAGGCCCGCGGGGCGGGAGCCGTCCGCCAGGCCAGCGGCACGGCAGACCGGCCCGGGAGTGGGCCGGTGCGCGCCTCGGCGGCGCGCAGCCAGGGTGTTTACAGCGCGCTTTGGACGCGCCCGGCAACGTCGGCAGGCACCCATTTGGTCCAGACGTCGGGCTTGTTCTTCAGGAACCACTTGGCCACGGCGCCGGACTCGTCGCCGGACTCTTCCATGTGGGCCAGGGTCTCGTTGATCACGGGCAGCGGCACCGACACCTTGGACAGGAATTCGGTGAGCTTGGGGGCCTCCTCCGAGAACTTGGTGTTTACGGCCGTGAAAACGGGATTGTCGGGATAGGCGCTGGGCTGGGGATTGGCGCACTTGGGCGCGGTCAGGCACTTGTGCTTTTCCGCGTCATAAGGCGGCAGCTCCAGTTTGACCAGGTCCATGGAGCCGACCAGCGGCGTGGGCGACCAGTAGTAGAAAACGACGTTCTGCTTGCGCTTGTAGGCCGACATCAGGGCCGCCTTCTGCGCCGCGCCCGTGCCGGGCGAATACAGGGTGTAGGTGTCGTCCAGCTTGAGCGCATGGAACAGGTTGGTGCTGGTCACTTCGCAGCCCCAGCCCGCCGGGCAGCCGTAGAAGCGACCCTTGCCGGGCTCTTCCGGGTCCTTGAACTCGTCCTTGAACTTCGGCAGGTCGGCCGCGGACTTCAGTTCCGGCAGGCGCTCGGCCGTGTAGCGCGGGATGTACCAGCCTTCGGCGCCCATGTAGAGCTCGCCGACGCGCTTGACCTTGCCGGTCTTCTCGGCGCGCTCCCAGGGAGCGGCCACGCTGTTCAGCCAGATTTCGGTGTTGATGTCCAGGTCGCCGCGCTCGAGCGCGGCCAGGGCGGGCAGGGTCTCGGTGGGCAGGGTTTCGGTCTTGCAACCGTAGCCCTTTTCCATGATGAATCGTTCGACGTCGACCAGGACCAGGTTGGATTCCCAGTTCATGGCGCCGAAGTTGACGGGGCGCTTGAGTTCGCACTGAGGCGCGTCGGCGGCCTGGGCCGAACCGGCGAATGCAAAGAACACGGCCGCGGCGACCAGAGTCTTGACAGGGGTGAAACGCATTGGCTTTTGCCTCCATAGGTTCAGGGACACACGCCGGGCCAGGCCCGTGGGTGCCATGGAGCTAAGGGGGTTGTGCGGAAGACGGGCAGAACCGCCAATACAAACCGACACTAGCAACAAGACCGTCCGCGAGGGTGCGGGATCTTGCAAGACAGGAGCTTCAAAAACGCGGTTTTTGAAAACCCACAGAAAGTGAACAAACTGAACGAAGAAGCGAGCATCTTAAACGAAATTGCCGCTCAACCCAAGCCCCGCCCGAACAAAACAGATACATTTCAGGAAAAACGCCCCCGGGATAACCCGGAGTCCGCAGGGGTAAGCCGCCGATTTTCCCTGGGAAATTCTGTCCGAAGCGTAAGGTTTCATTTAGTAAAGAATATATTCCTATTAATACATTCATACCCTTTTCCGGAGCGGCCAAAACGCCGTTTGCGCGCCGCTCAACGTTCCTGGTACATGTAATCGCGGCGCCACGGATAGGCCAAGTCGGCCGGATCGTCGAGTTCGTCGGCGCGTCCGCCGGCCGGCGGCTGGGCCAGCACCTGGTGCAGCGCGATCCAGCCGTGCTCGAAGCCCATGGCGCAGCCCGCCAGGTAGAGCCGGTAGGCCCGCAGCGAGCGTTCGCCCTGCGGCCCCGACAGTATCTGCGCGGCTTCGGGCAGGCGCGCCTCCAGTGCGTCGCTCCAGGCCCACAGGGTACGCGCGTAGTGCGGGCGCAGGTTTTCGACGTCCACCTCTTCCAGCCCGCCGTTGGTCAGGGTTTCCAGCACCACGCTGATGTGGGTCAGCTCGCCGCCGGGGAAGATGTACTTCTCGATGAATTCGCCCATGCCGTTGCCGAGTTCGGCGTTGTAGACCCCGGCCGCGGTGATGCCGTGGTTCATGATCAGCCCGCCGGGCTTGAGCAGGCGGCGCAGCTTGGCGAAATAGGACTCCAGTTGCGCCCGGCCGACGTGCTCGAACATGCCGACCGACGCGATCTTGTCGTAGGGGACGGATTCGTCCAGCTTGCGGTAGTCGAGCAGTTCCATGCGCACCCGCCCGCCCAGGCCTTTTTCCTCGATCAGGCGGCTGACATAGGCGTGCTGGTTGCGCGACAGCGTGATGCCGGTGGCGTCCACGCCATAGTTTTCGGCGGCCCACAACAGCAGGCCGCCCCAGCCCGCGCCCACGTCCAGGAAACGCTCGCCCGGCCGCAGGCGCAGCTTGCGGCAGATATGGTCGAGCTTGGCTTCCTGGGCCTGGGCCAGCGTCATGTCGGGACGGCGGTAATAGGCGCAGGAATACACCCGGCGCGGGTCCAGCCACAGCGCGTAGAACTCGTCGGACAGGTCGTAGTGGAATTCGATCTGCTTGGCGTCGCGCTCCACCGAGTGGCGCCACACCGACATGACCTTGCGCACTAGCTCGGTCAGCCAGCCGCCGCGGGCCGCGTCCACCGGCGAACCCGGCAGCAGCGCCGCGGCCGCGGCCATGACGTCGCGCATATTGCCTTCGATGTCGATGCGGCCTTCGACGTAGTCCTGTCCAAGAATGCCGACGGCGCCTTCGGCCAGGTGGGCCAGCGCCGCCTTGTCGTGGGCCACGAAACGGACCCGCGGCTCGGGGGCCCCCAGCACGGCGCCGTCGGGCAACACCAGCTGGACGGTCACGGGCAAGGCCTGCAGCTTGCGTTCCACTACAGACAACAAAGGATTCACGGCTACTCCCCTGGATGCGTACGGACCTCGACGACTTTATCGGAAAAAAGCTGACACTTGAGTGTAAGGTGGCCCGTGATACAGTCTGTGATTTGGTCCAAAACGCGCAACAAACCGCATCGGTGCCCTCTCCCGCGCGTAGAAGTGATCCCCCATGCCCCCATCTGATTCTTTCCGCAGCGGCCTGCCCGGCTGGCTAATCCTCATGGGCGCGCTGACGGCCATCGGCCCGTTCGCCATCGACATGTACCTGCCCGCGTTCCCCACGATCGCGGCCAACCTGGGCGTGCCCCGCGGCGACGTCGAGCGCACGCTGGCAGCCTATCTGATCGGACTGGCGATGGCCCAGGTCTTCTACGGCCCGATGGCCGACCGCTACGGCCGCAAGCCGCCGCTGCTGGTGGGCCTGGCGCTGTTCATGGTGGCCTCGCTGGGCTGCGCGCTGTCCGGGTCGGTCGAGGCGCTGACCGGCTGGCGCGTGGTGCAGGCCATGGGCGGCGCCGCCGGCATCGTGATCCCGCGCGCGGTCATCCGCGACCACTACGACACCCATGAGGCCGCCCGCGCGCTGTCGCTGCTGATGCTCATCATGGGCCTGGCCCCCATACTGGCGCCGCTGGTCGGCGGCCAGCTGCTGGCCATCGCCAGCTGGCGCAGCCTGTTCTGGGTGATGCTGGCCGGCGGGGCCATGCTGATGTTCGCGGTCCTCAAGATCATGAAGGAATCGCTGGCGCCCGAACGCGCCGTGCCGCTGCGCTGGAGCACCATCCTGCGCAATTACCGCGACCTGTTCGCGCATCGCGGCTTCATGGCCCACAGCCTGGCCGGCGGCTTCGGCCAGGCCGGCATGTTCGCCTACATCATCGGCTCGCCGCGCGTGTTCATCGAACTCTACGGCGTGCCGCCCCAGTACTACGGCCTGCTGTTCGGCACCAACGCGCTCTCGCTCATCGTCTGCTCGCAGATCAGCGCCCGCCTGCTGCGCAGCTACACGCCGCGGCAGCTGCAGCGCCGCGCCCTGACCTCGCTGGCCTGCGCCAGCCTGGCGGCGGTGGCGCTGACGCTGGCCGGCTGGATGACGCTGCCGCTGCTGATGCTGTGCCTGATCACCTATATGGGCAGCCAGGGCTTCGTCAATCCCAATTCGGCCGCGCTGGCGCTGGCCGACCAGGGCAAGCGCCTGGGCGCCGCCTCGGCGATGCTGGGCACGCTGCAATTGTCCTGTGGCGCGCTGGCCGGCTTCGCTGTCAGCGCCTGGCAGGCCGACAGCGCCCTGCCCCTGACCGCCACGCTGGCGGCCTGCGCCTGCCTGTCCTGGTTTTCCGGCCGCGTGGCGCAAATGCACACCCGCTAAGCTGGCTGCTTGATTTATTTGGGTTTTTCGTATTAGAATCTTTGTCTTCATACGAAGTTTCCCGTGCAGGACTACTATGCTTTGTAGTTCAGCACTCTGACCCCAACCGCGTAGCGCCAGACTGGAATTTGGAAAACCCCGAAATCCAGTCCCCGCGGGTGGCAGGCAGCGGGTATAAGCACAGGGCCAGGCCGCAAGGCTGGCTCTCATCCACTAAGACTGGGTGGCCGGCAATTCAGCCCGGCGGCGAAACCCACGTCAGCCTCCCTCGAGCGATACGCGCCAAGAACGACACTAAGAGGTGCATCCATGGCACGCGTATGCCAAGTGACCGGCAAAGGCCCGATGGTGGGCAACAATGTTTCGCACGCGAACAACAAGACCAAGCGTCGCTTCCTGCCCAACCTGCAATCGCGCCGGTTCTGGGTTGAAAGCGAAAACCGCTGGGTCCGCCTGCGTGTTTCGGCCAAGGCCATCCGCACGATCGACAAGAACGGCATCGACGCCGTCCTGGCCGAAATGCGTGCCCGCGGCGAAATCGCCTAATCGGCCCTCCCGCCAATCTACATACTAGGAGCACGACATGGCCAAAGGTATCCGCGAAAAGATCAAGCTCGAGTCGACCGCCGGCACGGGTCATTTCTACACGACCACCAAGAACAAGCGCAACATGCCCGAGAAGATGCTGATCAAGAAGTTCGATCCCGTCGCTCGCAAGCACGTCGACTACAAGGAAACCAAGCTGAAGTAATTCAGCCGGTATCCCGGAAGACCCCGAAAGGCCCTGCAATGCAGGGCCTTTTTTTCCATCCGGCGACCGCGTTGTTGCGGCACGGCGAAAACACATGCTTCAATTGGGCCGCCGCCCCCGCCCGCGGGGCCCGATCCCTCGAACGCGATATCTGCCATGCTCCGTCCCTGCCTTACCCTGTTGCGCCGCGCGCTGGCGCCGGCCCTGCTGGCCCTGGCGCTGACCCCGATCGCCAGCGCCAAAGACAAGGAGCCCCCGATCCGCATCGGCGAGATCAACAGCTACAAGGCGATCCCGGCTTTCCTCGGCCCCTACAAGAAAGGCTGGCAGCTGGCGCTGGAGCAGGTCAATGCCGGCGGCGGCGTGCTGGGCCGCAAGCTGGAAGTCATCTCGCGCGACGACAACGGCAATCCCGGCGATTCGGTGCGCGCCGCGCAGGAACTGCTGGCGCGAGAGAAGGTGGAGCTGCTGTTCGGCGGCTTCCTGTCCAACACCGGCCTGGCGCTGACCGACTTCGCCAAGCAGCGCCAGGTGTTCTTCCTGGCGGCCGAGCCGCTCACCGACAAGATCACCTGGCAGGACGGCAACCGCTACACCTACCGGCTGCGCCCCTCCACGTGGATGCACGTGGCGGCGCTGGCCCCCAAGGCGCTGGCGCTGCGCAAGAAGCGCTGGGCCATCGTCTATCCCAACTATGAATACGGGCAGTCGGCCGTGGCCACGTTCAAGGCCATGATGAAGGCCTTCCAGTCCGACGTGGAATTCGTGGCCGAGCAGGCCGTGCCGCTGGGCAAGGTCGACGCCGGCGCCGTGGTGCAGGCGCTGGCCGACGCCAAGCCGGACGCGATCTTCAACGTGCTGTTCGCGGCCGACCTCACCCGCTTCGTGCGCGAAGGCAATACGCGCGGCCTGTTCGAGAACCGCGCCGTGGTGTCGGTGCTGTCGGGCGAGCCCGAGTACCTGGAGCCGCTGGGCGCCGACGCCCCGACCGGCTGGATCGTCACCGGCTATCCCTGGTATGCCATCGACACCCCGGCCAACACGGCCTTCGTCGAGGCCTACAAGAAGCGCTACAACGAAACGCCCAAGGTGGGCTCGGTCGTGGGCTACGCCTCGCTGATGTCCATCGCCGAAGGCCTGAAGGCCGCCGGCAGCGTGGACACCGAAAAGCTCGTGGACGCGTTCGCCGGCCTCAAGGTCGACACGCCCTACGGCCAGATCCACTACCGCAAGATCGACCATCAATCGACCATGGGCGTCTACGTGGGCACGACCGCGGTGGAGGACGGCAAGGGCGTCATGAAGGACTTCGCCTACATCGACGGCGCCCGCCTGCAGCCGCCCGACGAGCAGGTCCGCAAGATGCGCCCGGCGCCCTGATGAGCCTTTCCGGACTGCTGCTGCAGCTGCTCAACGGCCTGGCCGACGCCAGCGCGCTGTTCCTGGTGGCGGCCGGGCTGTCGCTGATCTTCGGCGTGACCCGGGTGGTGAATTTCGCCCACGGCTCGTTCTACATGCTGGGCATCTACCTGGCCTGGACCTTCACCGGCTATTTCGGCGACGGCGCCGGCTACTGGGCCGGCCTGCTGCTGGCCGCGCTGGCCACGGGCCTGATCGGCGCGGCCGCCGAATGGCTGGTGCTCAAGCGCCTGTACCAGGCCCCCGAACTGTTCCAGCTGCTGGCCACCTTCGCGCTGGTGCTCATCATCGGCGACGCCGCGCTGGCGATCTGGGGCCCGGAGGATCTGTTCTCGGCCCGCGCGCCGGGCCTGTCCGGCGCGGTGCAGATCCTGGGGCGCCGCTATCCCGAATACGACCTGCTGCTGATCGCCGCCGGCCCGGTGGTGCTGGGCCTGCTGTGGCTGCTGCTGATGCGCACGCGCTGGGGCCGGCTGCTGCGCGCGGCGGCGGAAAACCGCCGCATGCTGGCCGCGCTGGGGGTGAACCAGGCGTGGCTGTTCACCTCGGCCTTCACGCTGGGCGCCTTCCTGGCCGGCCTGGGCGGCGCGCTGGCCGCGCCGCGCGTGCCCGCCACGCTGGGGCTGGACCTGGAGATCATCGCCAGCGCCTTCGTGGTCGTGGTGGTGGGCGGCCTGGGTTCGATACCCGGCGCCTTCCTGGCGGCGCTGCTGATCTGTTCGGTCAAGGCCGTGTTCGTGTTCCTGGGCCAGGTGCAGATCGGCCCGTGGGTCTTCAATCTGTCCAAGCTCACGCTGCTGGCCGAGTTCGCCGTGATGGCGGTGGTGCTGGTGGCGCGGCCCTGGGGCCTGCTGGGCCAGCCGCCCGCGCCCTCGTCGCAGGCCGCCGCCCCCGAGCGCCCGATCGCGCCGGCCGGCCGCCGGCTGCGGCGGGCCTACGGCCTGCTGCTGGTCCTGCTGGCGCTGGCGCCGGTGGCCGCCCTGCAATGGCCGTACTTCGGCATCCTGCTGACCGAGATCCTGATCGCCGCGCTATTCGCCGCCAGCCTGCATTTCCTGACG
This sequence comes from Achromobacter sp. MUI-25009338, assembly GCF_057359325.1. Taxonomy (NCBI): domain Bacteria; kingdom Pseudomonadati; phylum Pseudomonadota; class Betaproteobacteria; order Burkholderiales; family Alcaligenaceae; genus Achromobacter; species Achromobacter sp. MUI-25009338. The sequence goes on along the minus strand of NZ_CM170627.1, from coordinate 1,641,537 downwards.
GGGCTGGCCGGCATGACGTCCTTCGGCCACGCGGCCTGGTTCGGCCTGGGCGCCTACGGCGCGGCGCTGCTGCTGAAGCTGGCGGCCGTGCCGATGGAGGCGGCGCTGCTGCTCGGCCCCTTCGCCGCGGCCTTCGGCGCGCTGCTGTTCGGCTGGTTCTGCGTGCGCCTGTCGGGCGTGTACCTGGCGATGCTGACGCTGGCGGTGGCGCAGATCCTGTGGGCGCTGGCCTATCAATGGGACGACGTGACCGGCGGCAGCAACGGGCTGATCGGCCTGTGGCCGTCGGCCTGGCTGTCGCAGGGCCCGTGGTTCTATTACCTGACGCTGGCGCTGTGCGCCGGTGGCATCTGGTGGCTGCGCCGGCTGGCGTTCTCGCCGCTGGGCTATGCGCTGCGCGGCGTGCGTGATTCGTCGCTGCGCGCCGAGGCGCTCGGCATGGACGCGCGGCGCCTGCAATGGGCGGGCTTCGTGGCGGCCTCGCTCGCCGCCGGCATGGCCGGCTCGCTCTATGCGTTTTCCAAGGGCAGCATCGCCCCCGACGTGCTGGCCGTGAGCCGTTCGGTGGACGGCCTGGTGATGGTGCTGCTGGGCGGTCTGCACACGCTGGCCGGCCCGCTGGTGGGCGCGGCGTCCTACACCTGGCTGCAGGACGCCGCCGCGCGCAGCACCGAGTACTGGCACGCGGTGCTGGGCCTGGCCATCCTGGTGCTGGTGCTGGCCTTCCCCGAAGGCCTGGCGGGCGCGGCGACGCGCCTGCGCGGGAGGCGCGCATGAGTTCGGCTCCGCTGCTCCAGGTGCGCGGGCTGCGCAAATCGTTCGGCGGCATCGAGGCGCTGGCGGACGTGTCCTTCACGCTGGAAGCCGGCCGTATGCTGGCCCTGATCGGCCCCAACGGCGCCGGCAAGTCCACCTGCTTCAACGTGCTGGGCGGCCAGTTGCGGCCGGACGCCGGCTCGGTCCTGCTCGACGGCCGCGAGCTGGTGGGCCTGTCGGCCCGCCGGATCTGCCGGCTGGGCGTGGGCCGCAGCTTCCAGACGGCCGAGACCTTCCGCTCCATGACCGTGCTGGAAAACGTGCAGACGGCGCTGCTGTCGCGCGACCGGCTGCTCTTCAACCCCTGGCGCCGCGCCGGCCTCCACGCGGTCGACGAAGCCCTGACGCTGCTGTCGCAGGTGCAGATGGCCGACAAGGCGGCCGCGCCCTGCGGCACGCTGGCCTATGGCGAGATCAAGCGGGTCGAGCTGGCGATGGCGCTGGCGCACCGGCCGCGCCTGCTGCTGATGGACGAGCCCACCGCCGGCATGGCGGCCAACGAGCGCCACGCGCTGATGCGCCTGACCCGCCAGCTGGCCGACACCCGGCGCATCGCGGTGCTGTTCACCGAGCACAGCCTGGACGTGGTGTTCAAGCATGCCGACCGCATCGCCGTGCTGGTGCGCGGCGGCCTGCTGGCCGAAGGCGCGCCGGCCGACATCGCGGCCGACGAACGGGTCAAGGCCGCGTATCTTGGGACGGAGGCGCCCCAGCCGGGCTAGCGTCGGGCTGCTGGCATTCCCAGAAGATCCGGGCCTTGCAGCCGGCGCAGATGGAACGGTCGAGCCTGGCGTAGATGCTGCTCAGCGCCGTGGCCTTGTCGGGAAACACGTGGTCCTCGCCCAGACGCTCCAGAAAGCCGGTGCGCCGCCACATGGCCAGCACCTCGGGACGCGGCCGGTGGAAATACAGGTCGCCCCCCATCGCCCGGCGCGCGGCCAGCTCGTCTTCCCAGACCTGGGCGCCGGCCATGTCGATGAAGTTCATGCTCTTGGCCATCACCAGCAGGTGGCGCGGCGCGTCGGGCGCGGCGCGCAGCTCGTGCAGGCGCTGCGCCACGTGCGTGGCCGCGCCGAAGTACACCGAGCCCTCCATGCGCAGCAGCTTGAGCTGCGGGCATTCGGGCAGCGCGTCCTCGGCATGTTCCAGCACCACGAAGCGGCGCTGCGGCCCGCGCGAGTCGAAGCCCATGGAACGCATCGCCGGGCGCGAGGTGCGGTGCAGGTAGACCATCAGCGACAGCACCGTGCCCAGCAGGATCGCCACTTCCATGCGAATGGTGATGGTGGCCGCCAGGGTCGCGGCGGCGATGATGCATTCATTGCGCTGCGTGCGGATCAGCAGGCGCCAGCGCGGGATGTCCAGCAGGGTCCAGGCCACCAGCAGCAGCAGCCCCGAAATGGCCGCATGGGGGATGCGGGCCAGCAGCGGCGCCGACACGGCCACCAGCGCCATCAGCAGCAGCGCCGAGAACACCGAGGCCAGCGGCGTCTTGGCGCCGGCCTCGTAGTTGGGCACCGAACGGTTCAGGGAACCGCAGGACAAATAGCAGGAAAAGAATCCGCCGGCGATATTGGAAAGCCCCTGCCCCACGAATTCGCGGTTCGCGTCGATGCGCTGGCCCGAGCGCGTGGCCACGGCCTTGGCGATGGAGATCGATTGCGCCAGGGCCACGATGGTCAGCGCGAAGGCCAGGCTCAGCAGGTCGGGCAGCACGCGCCAGTCCACGCTGGGCACGTGAAACGGCGGCCAGGGCTGGGCGATGGCGCCCAGCACGGATACCGGCTGGCCTTCGGTCAGCGCATTGAACGCCGCGGCCGCCAGCGTGCCCGCCGCCAGGCCGGCCAGCATAAAGGGCTTGCGCTTATCCAGCTTGCGCACCAGCATGGCCACCGCCAGCGTCACCAGCGTCACCAGCACCGCGCCCACATGCGCCTGTCCGATATTGGCGCCCAGGCTGGCCAGCAGCGCGCCGGTGCCGTGCGAATCGGGCGCGGGCAGCCCCAGCGCGTCTTTCAGCGCGTGCACCGCGATCAGCAAGGCCGCGCCGCTGGTGAAGCCGAACAGCGCCGACGGCGAAATGAAGTGCGCCAGCGACCCCAGCCTTAGCGTGCCCACCAGCCACTGCATCACGCCGACCAGCACCGTCACGGCCAGCGCCAGCTCGATGTAGCCCGGACTGCCGGCCGCGGCCAGCGGCGTCAGCACCGCGAACAGCGCCAGCGAATTGGCGTTGGTGGGACCGGACATGACGTGGCGGCTGGAACCGAAGAGCGCGGCCACGATACAGGGCACGATGGCCGAATACAGGCCGTATTCGGGAGGCAGGCCGGCCAGCATGGCGAACGCCACGCCCTGCGGCAGCACCAGCAGCGCGCCCAGCAGGCCCGCCGCCGCATCCGCGCGCAAGGTTTGCGCGTCCACCTCATCCACCCACGAACCGAACAACCGGCGCGCGGCTTGCTTGCCCCCCTGCATCATTCTTTGTCTACCCTCGGACATCGTTCTTTGCCCCGGCCGATCATGCGTCTCCCCCCGAGGCAGGGGCGTCTAGCGTAAACCCTCGCGCCGGCTTGCGCAACGCAACATCGGAGGCAGCGCGACCGGCGCCTATTTCAGGTAGCGGCGTTCCAGCTCGCGCATGGCGGCGTCGCCCTGCAGGGCGATGATTTCCTTGACCGACGGCAGGCCGGCGTCGACCTCGTGGATGCCGCCGTCGCGCCGGATGCGGGCGAAAACCTCGCGCATCGCGCCCACAGCGGCGCGGATGGCATGGTTGCCGTAGATCACCAGCCCCACCTTGCCCAGCGCCTGGATGTCGGATTCGCGCAATTGCGGATAGGAGGTGGGCACCAGCACCAGCGGCGCGCGCCCCTGCCACGCGGCCACGAAAGACAGGATTTCGTCGGGCGCGCTTTGCTTGGAATGGATCAGGATGGCGTCGGCGCCGGCGGCCTCGTAGGCCGCGGCCCGGGCCAGCGCCTCGCGCTCGCCCGCCCCCGCGATCAGGGCCTCGGTGCGGGCGATCACGCAGAAATCCGCGTCGCGGCGCGCCGCGCAGGCGGCTTCGACCTTGCCCTGGAATTCCTCGATGCGCACCAGTTCCTGGCGGCCGCCGGCGCGCAGGCTGGTGTCCTTGGGAAAGGTCTTGTCTTCCATCACCACGGCCGAACAGCCGGCCGCCTCGTACTGCGGCACGATGTAGGACACGTTGATGGCGTTGCCGAAGCCGGTGTCGATGTCGGCGATGACCGGCACGTCCACCGCGGCGGCGATCGCGCGCATCATGTCCAGGTGCTGCGACGGCGAAAGAATGTTGGCGTCCGGCACGGCGTGGCTGGCCGAGAGCTCGAAGCCGCTGCCCCATATGGCGTCGAATCCGGCCTGCTCGGCGAGCCGGGCCGACAGCGGGTTGTGCGCCGACATGGCGTGCGCCAGGGCCGGGGCCTGCAGTTTCTGGCGGAAACAGGCGTTGCGCTTCATGGTTCAGCCCGCCTCGCCGCCGCGCCGCGATTTCATGGCCTGGCCGATCGCGGCCAGCGCGTCGTCGGCGATCAGCCGCGCGGCCATGGGCAGCAGTTCTTCTTCCTCACGGCGGATGTGCGCGGCGTAGGCCTCGGTGAACGCCTGGACCTCGCCGGCCGGGAGCTCGGCGCGCCGGCCCTGGGAAATGTCGGCCAGCGCCTGGCGCAGCGGCTCCCAGCGCCGGGCCAGCTGCCGGTGTTCGGCGACCAGGCCGTCGACCAGCTCATGCAGGCACACCGCGTCGGAGCCGGCCATGGAATCGATCAGGGCGGGGAACAGGTCTTCTTCCTCGTCCTCGTGGTGATGGACGGCCGCGGTCTCGAAGTAGCGCAGCACGCTGGCCGCGGCGGTCTGGGCCGCCGCGTCGCTGCCATGCGCCGGCAGGTGCGCGGCCAGCCGTCCCAGCGTGGCGCACTGGCGGGCGATGCGCCCGTGGCAGGCCGACAGCAGGGCCAGCGGATCGTCCGCCGTCGGCGCGGGCGCCGGACCTCCAGGAAAACTCACCGCCATTTCACACCTCCGTTTATCCCGCCTGGCCGCGCCACCACAAGCGGATGGAATCCCATGCCCTGCCCGCGAAACCCGCCTCGGCCACCGGCTCCAGCGCCACCACGGGGAACTGCAGGGCGGGCTTGCCGTCGACCAGCACGCGCATCTCGCCCACCGTGGCCTGCGACGCGATCGGCGCGATCAGGGGCTCCTGCGGCGTCCAGACCCGCTCCACCTTGGCGCCGGCCGGCACGGTGACGTAGGCGTCGCGCGCGAATCCAGCCTTCAGGCTGTCGCTCGCGCCCTTCCAGACCTCGGGCGTGGCCACCGACTCGCCGCGCGCGTAAAGCTTGATGGTATTGAACCCCCGAAAGCCCCACTCCAGCAACTCGCGGCTTTCCTGCGTGCGCAGCTTATCGGACGCGGTCCCCACGACCACCGTGATCAGCCGCCGCTCGTCGGCGCCGTTGGGCCGCTTGGCGCTGGCCACGATGCAGTAGCCGGCCGACTCCGTATGCCCGGTTTTCAGGCCGTCGACGCTGGGGTCCAGCCACAGCAGCCGGTTGCGGTTGGGCTGCGTGATCTTGTTGTAGGTGAACTGCTTGGCCGAATCGTAGGTCCGGTAAAGCGCGGGATAGTCGCGGATGAAGCGCGTAGCCAGCACCGACAGGTCGCTCGCGGTCGAGTAGGTGCCCGGGTCCGGCAGGCCGTGCGGGCTGGCGAAATGCGTGGCGTGCAGGCCCATTTTCACGGCGGTGTCGTTCATCCGCGCCACGAAGGCCTCGACGCTGCCCGAGACCGCCTCGGCCAGCGCGATGGCCGCGTCGTTGCCGGACTGGATCATCAGGCCGCGCAGCAGGTCGTCCACCGAGACCTTGGAGCCCGGCTCCAGGAACATCTTGGAGCTGCCCGCCGGCACTTTCCACGCGCGCGTGGACACGGTGACCATCTGGCCGGCCGACAATTCCTTCTTGCTCAGGGCCTCGAACACGACATAGGCCGTCATGATCTTGGTCAGCGACGCGGGCTCGATCCGCTCGCTCGCGGCATGCGAGGCGATCACCTGGCCGCTGGTCTCATCCAGCAAAAGCCAGGCCTTGGCCGTCAGGGCCGGCGCGGCCATGGACTGCGCCGCTGCGCCCGAAACGCACGCGGCCGCGACGATCAGGCTCGCCGCCAACTTCTTCATCAACATATCGCTGCTTCACTTCCATGCATGGTTTTTCTTGCGCGGCGAAACCGCGCGCCCGCCATTGGAACATGCGCAGCGCCATTGGTTCATCGGCCGCGGCATCGCGCCGGAGCCCTTGTAGAAGGCACTTTCTGCGCCGAAAACAACAAACAGCGGCAGAAAACCCGCTGGAAAACCGCATCAACCGGCGCTCTTCCGCTATCATCGGGCGCGTGGCGTCTATTGCCGATACCCGGCACGCGCTGCTCCATGTCCTCAACAAACGGATTTTGACCATGGCCACGAAAGCAAAAGCTCCTGCCAAGAAAGTCACCAAACCCGCCGCCAAGGCGCCCGCCAAAAAGGCTACGGCCGCCAAGACCGCTGTGAAACCCGCAGCCAAGAAGGCCGCTCCCGCCAAGAAGGTCGTCGCCGCCAAGAAGGTCGCCGCCGCCCCCAAGGCCATCAAGGCTGCCCTGAACAAGACCCAGCTCATCGCCTACATCGTTGAGCAATCCGGCGTCGAAGCCAAGTCCGTCAAGGCCGTGCTGGCCAGCCTGGAAACCTCGGTGCTGGGCTCCGTGGACAAGAAGGGCGCCGGCGAATTCACGCTGCCGGGCCTGTTCAAGGTCTCCGTGCAGAAGGTTCCGGCCAAGGCCAAGCGCTTCGGCAAGGACCCGTTCACCGGCGAAGAGCGCTGGTTCCCCGCCAAGCCGGCTTCGGTCAAGGTGAAGGTTCGCCCGCTCAAGAAGCTGAAGGACGCCGCGCAGTAATTCCGCGCTAATCCGGTCAAGCCGGAAGGGCCCGCCTCGCAAGAGGCGGGCCCTTCTTTTTTGCCGCCGCGATTGCGCGCCGCGCGGCCGGCCTGCTAGAATTTATCTTCACGTAAAGATACTTTACTTCAAAACAAATGCAAGCCACGACCGATTTCGTCGACCGGATCATCGCGCAATGGAGCCGGGAATGCCCGGGCCAGGACTTCGCGCCCATGGCCGTGATCACCCGGCTGTTCCGCCTCAACGCGCTGGCCACGCGCAACGTCAACCACGGCTTTCGCCGCCATACCCTGCACCAGGGCGAGTTCGACGTGCTGGCCACGCTGTACCGCAGCGGCGCGCCCTACGCGCTCAATCCGCAGAAGCTGGTCGAGGCCCTGCTGCTGACCTCCGGCGCGATGACCAACCGCCTCGACCGCCTTGAAGAGGCCGGGCTGCTGGCGCGCAGCCCGAATCCCGAGGACCGCCGCGGCGTGATCGTCTCGCTCACTTCGGAAGGCCTGCGCCTGATCAAGGCGGTGTTGAAGGACTACCTGAAAGACATGAACGAACTGCTGGAGCCGCTGTCGGCCGCGGAACGCAAGCAGCTGGCCGGCCTGCTCAGGAAAATGCTGATCCGGCTCGACCAGGAAACCCCCGGCGGCATAGACGCCTGAGCGCCAGACCCATGAATTCCGCATCACGCTCCCCCCAGACCCCGGCGCTGACCGCGCCCATCATCCTGCTGATGTCCGTGGCCACCGGCCTGGCGGTCGCCAGCAACTATTACGCGCAGCCGCTGCTGCACACCATCGGCGAGCAGTTCTCGCTGTCGACCGCCGCGGCCGGCGCCATCGTCACCACGGCGCAGCTGAGCTACGCGGTGGGCCTGATGCTGCTGGTGCCGCTGGGCGACATGTTCGAGCGCCGCAGCCTGATCGTGCTGATGAGCCTGCTGTCCTCGGCCACCCTGCTGATCTCGGCCTTCGCCCCCAGCATCACGGTGCTGATCGTCGGCACGGCGCTGACCGGCATGCTGTCGGTGGTGGCGCAGATCCTGGTGCCGTTCGCCGCCACGCTGGCCGCGCCCCATGAACGCGGCAAGGCCGTGGGCACGGTCATGAGCGGCCTGCTGCTGGGCATCCTGCTGGCCCGCACGGTCGCCGGCGCCCTGGCCGACCTGGGCAGCTGGCGCACGGTGTACTGGGTGGCCGCCATCCTGATGCTGGCCATGTCGGCCGCGCTGTGGCGCCTGCTGCCCCGCTACCAGAGCCCGGCCGGCCTGAGCTACCCGCGTCTGCTGGCCTCCATCCTGAAGATGTTCGCCGAAGAGCCGCTGTTTCGCGCCCGCTCGCTGCTGGGCGGGCTGCTGTTCGCCTCGTTCAGCATGCTCTGGACGCCCCTGACCTTTCTGCTGGCCAGCCCGCCCTATGAATACAACAACACCACGATCGGCCTGTTCGGGCTGGCCGGCGCGGCCGGCGCCTACGCCGCCAACCGCTTCGGCCGCCTGGCCGACCGCGGCCTGGGCAACCTGGCCACCCGGGCCGGCCTGCTGCTGCTGCTCGGTTCGTGGGGACTGATCGCATTCGGGCAGGCGTCCGTGATCGCCCTGCTGGTCGGGATTCTGATCCAGGACCTGGCGATACAGGGCGTACATGTCACCAATAGCAGCGCCCTCTACCGGCTGCGCCCCGAGGCCCGCAGCCGCCTGACCGCCGGCTACATGACCAGCTACTTCATCGGCGGAGCCAGCGGTTCGCTGGTATCGTCCTGGCTGTACGCCCATTTTGGCTGGCCCGGCGTGGTCACGGCGGGCGCCGTTCTCGGGGGGATTACGCTGCTGTACGGCGCCCTGTCGCCCAGCGCGCGCATCCCGGAAACGGCCTCGCGCCCAGCCCGCGCCTAGCACCTCCTATAATCAGGGGTTTTGGCCGCCTCCGCGCTCCGCGCGGCCGGGCGGCTCACCCTTTTTTGCCATCGTGCACGAGCCCATGCAGGAACGTTACCTCCCCAATACCGTCGAAGCAGCCGCCCACCAAGACTGGCAGGCCCGCGACGCTTACCTGGTCCACGAACACGCGACGAACGCGGACGGCTCCGAAAAGCCGAAGTTCTACGCCTGCTCGATGCTGCCCTACCCCAGCGGCAAGCTGCACATGGGCCACGTGCGCAACTACACCATCAACGACATGATGGCGCGCCAGCTGCGCATGCGCGGCTATAACGTCCTGATGCCCATGGGCTGGGACGCCTTCGGCATGCCGGCCGAGAACGCCGCCATCAAGTCCAAGGTGCCGCCGGCCAAGTGGACCTACGACAACATCGCCTACATGAAGAAGCAGATGAAGGCGATGGGCCTGGCGATCGACTGGTCGCGCGAGATGTGCGCCTGCGATCCGCAGTATTACAAGTGGAACCAGTGGCTGTTCCTCAAGATGCTGGAAAAGGGCGTGGCCTACCGCAAGACCCAGGTGGTCAACTGGGACCCGGTGGACCAGACCGTGCTGGCCAACGAGCAGGTCATCGACGGACGCGGCTGGCGTTCGGGCGCGCTGGTCGAAAAGCGCGAGATCCCGGGCTACTACCTGCGCATCACCGATTACGCCGACGAGCTGCTGGGCGCCGTCCAGAACGACCTGCCCGGCTGGCCCGAGCGCGTGCGCCTGATGCAGGAAAACTGGATCGGCAAGTCCGAGGGCCTGCGCTTCGCCTTCCCCCACAAGATCGCCGGCCCGGACGGCCAGCTGATCCAGGACGGCAAGCTGTACGTCTTCACCACCCGCGCCGACACCATCATGGGCGTGACCTTCTGCGCCGTGGCGCCGGAGCACCCCCTGGCCACGCAGGCCGCGCTGTCCAACCCGCAGCTGGCGGCGTTCGTCGAGCAATGCAAGCTGGGCGGCACGACCGAGGCCGAAATGGCCACGCGCGAAAAGGAAGGCATGCCCACGGGCCTGTACGTCACGCACCCGATCACCGGCGCCGACGTCGAAGTCTGGGTCGGCAACTACGTGCTCATGAGCTACGGCGACGGCGCCGTCATGGGCGTGCCGGCGCACGACGAGCGCGACTTCGCCTTCGCCCGGAAATACGGGCTGCCGATCAAGCAGGTCGTGGACGTGGCCGGCAAGCAGTACTCCGCCGACGCCTGGCAGGAATGGTACGGCGACAAGCAGGCCGGCCGCACCATCAACTCCGGCAAGTACGACGGCCTCTCGCACAAGGAAGCGGTCGACGCCATCGCCGCCGACCTGGGCGCCCAGGGCCTGGGCGAAAAGCAGACCACCTGGCGCCTGCGCGACTGGGGCATTTCGCGCCAGCGCTACTGGGGCACCCCGATCCCCATCATCCATTGCGCCGATTGCGGCCCGGTCCCGGTTCCCGAAAAAGACCTGCCGGTGGTGCTGCCCGACGACCTCATCCCCGACGGCAGCGGCAACCCGCTGGCCAAGAACGAGGCCTTCCTGTCCTGCGCCTGCCCCAAGTGCGGCAAGCCGGCGCGCCGCGAAACCGACACCATGGACACCTTCGTGGACTCGTCCTGGTACTTCATGCGCTATACCTCGCCGGGCAACGACAACGCCATGGTCGACGCGCGCAACGATTACTGGATGCCGATGGACCAGTACATCGGCGGCATCGAGCACGCGGTGCTGCACCTGCTGTACGCGCGCTTCTGGACCAAGGTCATGCGCGACATGGGCCTGCTCAATTTCGACGAGCCCTTCACCAAGCTGCTGTGCCAGGGCATGGTGCTCAACCATATCTATTCGCGCAAGACGCCCCAGGGCGGCATCGAATACTTCTGGCCGGAAGACGTCGAGAACGTCTATGACGCGCGCGGCGCGATCGTGGGCGCCAAGCTCAAGGCCGACGGCTCCGAGATCAGCTACGGCGGCGTGGGCACGATGTCCAAGTCCAAGAACAACGGCGTCGATCCGCAATCCCTGATCGACACCATGGGCGCCGACACGGCCCGCCTGTTCGTCATGTTCGCCAGCCCGCCCGAGCAGACCCTCGAATGGTCCGACTCCGGCGTCGAAGGCTCCAACCGCTTCCTGCGCCGCCTCTGGTCGATCAGCTACGCCAGGCGCGAGGCCGTGGCCCGCGGCCTGGCCCACGGCGCCGACTGGGCCCAGGCGCCGGCCCCCGTGAAGGACCTGCGCCGCGAAGTCTATGCGCTGCTCAAGCAGGCCGACTACGATTACCAGCGCATCCAGTACAACACCGTCGTGTCGGCCTGCATGAAGATGCTGAACGCCATCGACGACGCCAAGCTGCCCGAGGGCGCCCACGCGGACGCCGCCTACGCCGAAACGCTGGGCGTGCTGCTGCGCGTGCTGTACCCGGTGGTGCCGCACATCACCTGGCACCTGTGGCGCGACCTGGGCTACGCGCAAGAGCTGGGCGACCTGCTCGACGCGCCGTGGCCGCACGTCGACGAGGCGGCGCTGGTGGCCGACGAGATCGAACTGATGCTCCAGGTCAACGGCAAGCTGCGCGGCTCGATCCGCGTGGCCGCCAAGGCGCCCAAGGAAGACATCGAGAAGCTCGCGGCCGCCCAGGAAGAGGTCGCCCGCTTCCTGGAAGGCCGCCCGCCCAAGCGCGTCATCGTGGTTCCGGGCAAACTGGTCAACGTCGTAGGCTGATGAGGTCAAGCATGCACTTCGCCGGGCAACAAACGCACTTCCCCCGCCTACCCTGGCTGCTGCGCGGCGCCTGCCTGGCGCTGTTCATGCTGCTCTCCGCCTGCGGTTTCGCGTTGCGGGGAGTCACCCCCATGCCGTTCGAGACGCTGTACGTCGGCATCCCCGACAACACGCAGTTCGGCGCCGACGTGCGCCGCTCGCTGCGCGCGGCCTCGCCCGACACCAAGCTGGTCGCCACGCCCAAGGAGGCCCAGGCCATCCTGCAGCAGGTCTCGGATTCGCGCACGCTGCGCGAGGTGTCGCTCAACGCGCAGGGCCGCGTCGAGGAATACGAACTCGGCATCAACTACACGTTCCGCCTGATCGACGCCAAGGGCCGCGCGCTGATTCCCGACACCACGCTGTCGATCTACCGCGAAATGCCCTACGACGACCAGGTCGTGCAGGCCAAGCAGGGCCAGATCGAAACGCTGTACAAGTCCATGCAGCGCGATCTCGTTTCGCGGCTGCTGCGCCGCATGACGGCCCCGGACGTGCGCGAGGCCTTCGAGAACGCCGAGCGGCGCGGCGAGAGCGGCGAAACCCCGCTGTACGACCCGACCGCGCCGCAGCCGCAGCGTACGCCCACGCCCTGGCAGACGCCGTCCACCACCGATCCGGCCAACGTGCGCTGATGGCACAGCCCCTGGACGCGGACCGCCTGGCCGAACAGCTGCAACGGCCGGGCAACCGGCTGGCGCCGCTGTACACGGTGTCGGGCGACGAGCCGCTGCTGGTGACCGAGGCGGTGGACGCGCTGCGCGCCGCGGCGCGCGGCGCCGGCTATACCGAGCGGCTGTCCATGGTGATGGACGCGCGCAGCGACTGGAGCGCGGTCATCGCCGCCACGCAAAGCGTGTCGCTGTTCGGCGACCGCCGCATCCTCGAACTCAAGATCCCCACGGGCAAGCCCGGCAAGCCCGGCGCCGACACGCTGGCGCGGCTAGCCGAGCAGGCCGAGAAACAGCCCGACGCCGACACGCTGGTCCTGATCTCCCTGCCGCGCCTGGACAAGGCCACCCGCGAAAGCCGCTGGATGCAGGCGCTGGCCCGCGGCGGCGCGATGGTCGATATCGCCAGCATCGAGCGCGGCCGCCTGCCGGCCTGGATCGGCCAGCGCCTGGCGCGCCAGAACCAGCGCGCCGACAACGCCACGCTGCAGTGGATGGCCGACAAGGTGGAAGGCAACCTGCTGGCCGCCCACCAGGAAATCCAGAAGCTGGGCCTGCTCTACCCCGAAGGCCAGCTGGCCGCCGAGGACGTCGAACGCGCGGTGCTGAACGTGGCGCGCTACGACGTTTTCGGGCTGCGCGACGCCATGCTGGCCGGCGACACCGCCCGCACCATCCGCATGCTCGACGGCCTGCGCGCCGAAGGCGAGGCGCTGCCCCTGGTGCTGTGGGCCGTGGGCGAGGAAATCCGCCTGCTGGCCCGCGTGGCCCAGGCCCGCGCCCTGGGGCAGGACGTCAACGGCCTGATGCGCCGCCTGCGCATTTTCGGCGCGCACGAACGCCTGGCGCTGCAGGCCCTGAGCCGGGTGCAGCCCGGCGTCTGGCCGGCCGCCGTGCAGCACGCGCACGAGGTCGACCGCCTGATCAAGGGCCTGTCCGTGCCGGGCCGCCTGTCCGACCCCTGGGAAGAAATGACCCGTCTCGCGCTGCGCGTGGCCGCCGCCGGCGCGCGACCGTGAAGGCGGCATCGCCGCCACGCCCGCCCGGCCCGACGGCCGGATATACACTGATTCTTCGAGCGGTTTCCATGCCGCCCCATACTTCATGATCGACGCCGCCATGTCCTCGTCCTCCATCGAACAAGCCATGCTCACCCTGGGCGAAAACGCCCGCCGCGCCTCGCGCGCCATGATGCGCGCCAGCGGCGCCGCCAAGAACCAGGCGCTCCTGGCCATGGCCGACGCGCTCGCCGCCAGCCACGAAGAACTCAAGGCCGCCAACGAGAAAGACCTGGCCGCCGCGCGCGCCAACGGGCTGGAGCCGGCGCTGCTGGACCGCCTGAGCCTGTCGGACAAGACGCTGGCGCACATGGCCGAAGGCCTGCGCCAGATCGCCGCCCTGCCCGACCCGATCGGCAGCATCACCGCCACCACCGTGCGCCCCAACGGCATGCGCGTGGCCCAGATGCGCGTGCCGCTGGGCGTGATCGGCATCATTTACGAATCCCGGCCCAACGTGACGATCGACGCCGCGGCGCTGTGCCTGAAGTCGGGCAACGCCGCCATCCTGCGCGGCGGCAGCGAAGCGCTGCATTCCAACATCGCGCTCGGCCGCATCGTGCAGAAGGGCCTGGCCGCCGCCGGCCTGCCGCAGGACGCGGTGCAGGTGGTGGCCACCGCCGACCGCGCCGCGGTGGGCAAGCTCATCACCATGACCGAGCACATCGACGTCATCGTGCCGCGCGGCGGCAAGGGCCTGATCGCGCGCCTGTCGCAAGAGGCTCGCGTGCCGCTGATCAAGCACCTGGACGGCAACTGCCACGTCTATATCGACGCGGCCGCCGACCCGGACAAGGCGCACGCCATCGCGGTCAACGCCAAGACCTACCGCTACGGCATCTGCGGCGCCATGGAGACGCTGCTGATCGACGCGGTGGCCGCCGTCTCCATCCTGCCCAGCCTGGCCGCCGACCTCGGCGAACGCGGCGTCGAACTGCGCGGCTGCCCGCGCACGCTGGCCCTGCTGCCGCACGCCAAGCCCGCCACCGACGAGGACTGGGCCACCGAATACCTGGGCCCGATCCTGGCGGTGCGCATCGTCGACTCGCTGGACGACGCGATCGAGCACATCGCGCGCTGGGGTTCCGGCCACACCGACGCCATCGTCACCGAAGACCTGTCGGCCGCGCAGCGTTTCCAGCGCGAAGTCGATTCCAGCTCGGTCTACGTCAACCTGCCCACCTGCTTCGCCGATGGGTTCGAGTACGGCCTGGGCGCCGAGATCGGCATCTCGACCAACCGCCTGCACGCGCGCGGCCCGGTCGGCCTGGAAGGCCTGACCACGCTGAAGTGGGTGCTCAACGGCGAAGGCCAGGTGCGCGGCTGACCCGCGCGCCACGGCTGACGCGGCCCTGAACACGGGGCCGCGCCAGGGCTTCTACAATACGGCTCCAGGCAATCCACCCGCTTTTCATCATCCAGACGCGGCCTACCGCGCAACGCAGAGACTCCCCATGCATTCAGCCGCCATCTCCATGGCCTTCAGCCTCTTCGTGCTGTGTTTCATCACCTGCTCCATCAGCGGAATCGTCCTGTTCTTCGTCAAGAGCAAACAGATCAACGCCGCGCTCAAGCACCCCTACCTGCAGCACCGCACGTTCGCCCAGTATCCGCTGGCGGTGCGGGCGGCGATCACGCTCGATTATTTCTTCCGCCTGATGTTCCCCGGCACGCGGTTCTGGCTGGTCGGCAACGCCAACGATCTGCTCGGCCACGTCGAGCCCAAGAAGATTCCGCTTTCGCTGAAATGGCCGATCGTCGGCTTCTGGGGCTCGTGCTGGCTGGGCCTGATCGCCATGGTCGCGCTGTGGATCATGATTTACCTGGGAGTCTGACCATGCAAATCGGCATCGAAGACTATCCCGGCTGCCTGAAGGCGGCGCGCCTGCTCATCGCCGCGCGCGAATCCGGCGTCGCCGGCCCGCGCCTGCCCGCCGGCTGCCGCCCGCAATCGCTGGACCAGGCCTTCGCCGTGCAGCAGCGCACCGCGCAATTGCTGCGCGAGGAGCGCCACGACGACATCGCCGCCTGGAAGAGCGCGCTGCCCTCGCCCGAAAAAGCCGTGGTCGCGCCCATCTACGCGTCCACCGTGGCCCATGCCGAGGCCGGCCCGATCCCCGCGCGCACCGACGTGCTGCGCATCGAACCGGAAATCGCCTTCGAGCTCGCGCAGGACCTGCCGGCCCGCGCCGAGCCCTATACCGAAGCCGAGATCGACGCCGCCATCGGCGGCGCGCGCCTGGCCCTGGAAATCCTGGGCTGCCGCTACGCCAGTCCCGAGCACGCCAGCGTGCCGGAGCTGCTGGCCGACCATATGTTCAACCTGGGGCTGGTGCTGGGTCCGCGCATCGCCTCGCCGCACACCGTGCCCGCCAGCATGGCCATCACGCTGTCCATGGATGGCCTGCAGGCCGAGCAGCACGCGGGCGTGCATCCGAACGACCGCCCCAAGGCCGGGCTGTACTGGCTGGCCAATTTCCTGCGCGGCCAGGGCCTGGGCCTGCGTGCCGGCCAGCACGTGATCACCGGCTCGTACGCCGGTTTCCTGGACGTGCCCGCCGGCCGCGAGCTGGAACTGGCCTACGGCGATCTCGGCGTGCTGCGGCTGCGTTTCGCCGGGCCGGCGACGCAACCGTCCGCCTAGGCGCGGACCGCGGGTTCGGCGATGCCCACGGCCTCGCCGCCCGCCTCGATGATTTCACCGACCGCCAGGCACAGGTCTTCGCGGTAGCGGCCCGCCACCACCTGCACCCCGACCGGACTCGGGCCGGCCTCGCTCATGGCGCTGCCCATGGCGACCGACAGGCCCGGCAGGCCCATGAACGGCACCCCGATCTGCGTCATCTGGGCGCGCCACACGCGGGCGTAGGCCGCGTCGCCCTGCAGGTCGAGCCTATCCGGAAACGGCAGCTCGGCCGACACCGGCAGCAGCAGCGCCGAATACTCGGCGAAAAACAGCGCCCACAGCCGCGTCAGCGTGGCGCGGCGCGTCAGCAGCGCGGAAAACCCCGCCAGGTCGATGCCGGCCGCTTTCTCGCGCTGGCCCGCCAGCGCCGCCAGCGCGCCCGGATCGCCTTCTTTCTCGGCCGCCGCCACCATGGCGTCGTAGCCGTCGGCCAGCCACATGCGGATCTGCAGGTCGGCCGCCTCCTGCATGGGCGGCAGGCTGTCCAGCGTGTCCACCGTCCAGCCCGCCTCGCTCAGGCGGTGCGCCGCCTCCTGCAGCGCCTTGACCACCGCCGGCGCGGTGTCCATGCCGTCGGGGTTCAGGCATAGCGCCGCCCTGCGCGGCGCCTCGGGGCCCTGCAAGGGCGCCGGCACCCACCACGGATCGCGCGGGTCCGGCGCGGCCAGCGCCGCCAGCCCCAGCCGCAGGTCCGCGATGCTGCGCCCCAGCGGCCCCGACACCGCCGTCAGCTGCCCGCCGATGGAGCGTTCCGGCAGCGCCGCGTTGTACGCCGCCACGCGCCCCAGCGTCGGCCGCAGGCCGTGCACGCCGCAGGCATAGGCCGGATAGCGGATCGAACCGGCGATGTCGGTGCCGTGCGCCAGCTGGCCGATGCCGGCCGCCACCGCCGAGGCCGCGCCGCCCGAAGAGCCTCCCGGCGTCAGCGCCGGATTGCGCGGGTTCAGCGTATCGCCGTGCAGCCGGTTGCCGGTGAACCAGCGCAGCGAGAACGCCGGCGTGTTGGTGCGGCCCAGGATGACCGCGCCCGCGCGCCGCAGATTGTCCACCACCGGGCTGTTCTCGGCGGCGATCAGGTCCTTCTGCAGGCCCACCCCGTTGGTGGTGGCGAAGCCCGCCTGGTCCACGTTGATCTTGACCGTGACGGGCACACCCGCCAGCGGGCCCGGCGCCTCGCCGCGCGCCAGCGCCGCGTCGACCTCGGCCGCCTGTTCCAGCACCGACTCGGGACGATGGTCGACCACGGCATTGATGGCGGGATTGACGGCTTCCAGCCGCCCCAGCGCGCTCAGCGCGGCTTCGCGGGCGGACACCTCACGCTTGCGGATGCGGGCGGCAAGCTCAACTGCGGACAAACGCCAAAGATCGGACACGCGCGACTCCTGATAGGTGGTTGTGCAAGGCCCGTCCACCTTAGCGCCTGGCGCCGGCTCCCACAAGCCGCGCGGGCGGCGCGGCGCCGCTACCCGTCCTGTTCGAAAACCTCGACGATGGCGTCGGCCACCGCGCGCACGCGGGCGGTGCGGTTCAGGTCGCCATGCATCACCAGCCACAGATCGTAGGACTCGCTGCGGTGCGGCCAGATCCGGACCAGGTCCGGATAGTCCGGCGCCATGTGCGTGGGCAGCTCGCCTATGCCCAGGCCGGCCGCCACGGCCTCGATGATCATCAGCCCCGAATTCAGCTCCAGGCCGATGCGGCCGTTGCCCGTGGGTTCGCCGCAGAACGTGTCGGACCAGCCCGGCAGCACCGACTGCTGGTAGGTCACCAGCGTGTGCCCGGCGAACGCCGTGCCCGGGCGCGGCTCGCCATGCGCGGCCAGGTACGAGCGCGACGCGTACAGCCCGACCTCCTTGCGCGCCAGGTGGCGGTGGATCAGGTCGGGGTTGTCCGGCCTGAGATTGCGTATCGCCAGGTCCGCCTCGCGGCGCGTCAGGTTGCTCAGCTGGATCGCCGTGGACAGCGTCACCCGGATGTCGGGATGCTGGGCGTGCACGCGCCGCACGGCCTCCATGACGAAGTACCGGGCCACGGTTTCCGAGGTCGCCACGCGCACCACGCCGGACAGCCTGTGGTCCATGCCCTGCATCTGGCGCTGCAGCTGGTCGGCGGCCTGCTCCATGCGCTCGGCCGCGGCGAACGCCAGCTCGCCGGCGGCCGTCGGCACATAGCCGCTCGGCGTGCGCAGGAACAGCCGCGCGTCCAGCGACGATTCCAGCGCAGCCAGCCGCCGCCCGGCCGTGGCCTGGTCGATCTGCAGCAGCGCGGCGGCCCCGCGCAGCGTGCCTATGCGGTAGATGGCCAGGAAAATCCTGGCGTTGTCCCAATCCATGCTTCACCTGACAGATGCATTTCTGCATCACTATAAAGCAGTTATACGGCTTTTTTGCATCAATGAAAGCGCCTACGCTTCTCTCCTCCAAAGCCGTCGAACCTCGCACCATCATGAATTCCGCCTGCCCCCACGCCAGCGCCCTGGACGCCAAACCCGCCGCCGCCGGACTGCTGCCGCTCGTCACGCTGGCGATCGGCTTCGTCATGGCCATGCTCGACGTCACCGTCGTCAACGTCGCCCTGCCCAGCATCGCGCTGCAATTCACCGTGCCGCTGACCGACCTGGTCTGGATCGTCGACGGCTACACGCTCACCTTCGCGGCCCTGCTGCTGGTGGCCGGCGCGCTGGCCGACCGCTACGGGGCCAAGACCATCTATCTGGCCGGGCTGGGCGTCTTCACCCTGGCCTCGCTGCTGTGCGGGCTGGCCTCCGGCGCCGATATGCTGATCCTGGCGCGCATGCTGCAAGGCCTGGGCGCGGCCCTGTTCATGCCCAGCTCGCTCAGCCTGCTGACCCACGCCTACGACGACGAGCAGACGCGCAACCGCATGCTGGCCGCCTGGTCGGCGATCGTGGCGGTCGCCGGCGCCGCCGGCCCCTTGATGGGCGGCGTGCTGATCCACCAGTTCGGCTGGCGCGGAATCTTCCTCATCAACATCCCGCTGGGACTCGCGGGCCTGTGGCTGGCGCGCCGGCGCATCCAGCCCGCGCCGCGCCGGCCGCGCGCGCTCAATCCGCTCAGCCACCTGCTCGGCGTGACCGCGCTGTCCTCGCTGTGCTTCGCGCTGATCCAGGGCAACGCCTATGGCTGGACGTCCGCGCGCATCGCGCTGGCCGCCGCCCTGTTCCTGGGCAGCGCGGCGCTGCTGCTGCGGCGCGAACGCCGCCACGCCGAGCCCATCGTCCCGCGCGCGCTGTTCGCCACGCCGCAGTTCGCGGCGGCCAACGGCATCGGCTTCCTGATCAACCTCGCGTCCTACGGACAGCTCTTTCTGCTCAGCCTGTTCCTGCAGCAGGCGCGCGGCGCCGACGCCTTGCAGACCGGCATCGAGCTGGTGCCGATGCTGGCGGTGTTCTCCATCGGCAACCTGATCTCGGCGCGGATCTCGGCGCGCTGGAACGTATCGGCCTCGCTGCTGGGCGGCATGGCGCTGGCCGCGGCGCTGAGCAGCGTCGCGATCTACGCCGTCACGCCCGGCCTCGCCTACTGGCCGTTCGCCGCCATCGTCGCGCTGGCCAACCTGGGCGTGGGCATCGCCGTGCCCGCGATGACCAGCGTGGTCATGCAGGTATCCGGCAAAAGCCATGCGAACAGCGCGGCCGCGGCGTTGAACGCCAACCGGCAATCGGGCGCGCTGGTCGGCGTCGCCCTGATGGGCACCATCCTGCATCTGCTGCCGCAATGGCGCGACGCGCTGCCCGTGGCCTACGGCGTGATCGCCGCGAGCTACCTGCTGGCCGTGGCGCTCGGCTGGCGTTATCTGCGCCGCGCCCGCAACGCCTGACCGCGTGGCAAGGGTCCGGCGTTTGCTTCACAATGCTCCTATCCGTCCCAACAGGAGCCTTGCATGCCGGAAGCCCTTACGCCCCGTTCGTCCACGCCTCTTCCCGCCATCCGCAGAGTCGCCATCGTGGGCGCCGGCACCATCGGCGCCAGCTGGGCCGCGCTGTTCCTGGCCCGCGGCCTGGAGGTCGTGGTCAGCGATCCAGCCCCCGACGCCGAAGCGCAGACGCGCGCCCGCGTGCAGGCCGCCTGGCCGGTGCTGACCGAACTGGGCCGCGTGGTCCCGGGCGCCACGGCCGAAGCGCTCAGCTTCGAGCCGGACCTGGAGCGCGCCCTGGCCGGCGTGGACTTCGTCCAGGAAAACGGCCCCGAACGCGAAGACTTCAAGACCGAACTCTTCGCGCGCATGGACGCGCTGCTGCCGCCCCACGTCATCGTCGCCTCCAGTTCCTCCGGCCTCATCATGAGCCGGCTGCAATCGCGCTGCCGCCATGCCTCGCGCTTCGTGATCGGCCACCCCTTCAATCCGCCGCATCTGATCCCGCTGGTCGAGGTGGTGGGCGGCGAGCAGACCTCGGCCGACACCATGGACCGCAGCATCGCGTTCTACCGCAGCATGGGCAAGTACCCGATCCGGCTGAACAAGGAAGTGCCCGGCCACATCGCCAACCGCCTGCAGGCCGCGCTCTGGCGCGAGGCCATCCACCTGGCGGCGGAGAACGTCGCCAGCGTCGCCGACATCGACGCCGCCGTGTCCCAGGGTCCCGGCCTGCGCTGGGCGCTGTTCGGCCCGCACATGACCTTCAATCTCGGCGGCGGCCCGGGCGGCCTGGCGAATTTCATGCACCATCTGCTCGGCCCGGTGCAGACCTGGTGGGACGATCTCGGCACGCCCGAGATGACGCCCGAGCTGCAGCAGCGCCTGATCGAAGGCGTCCAGGCCGAGGCCGGCGCGCGCAGCATGGCGGATCTGGTGCAGGCCCGCGACGCCGATCTCACCGCGCTGCTCAAGGCCCTGCAGCGCTGAACCGCTCACCCGAACCCAGGAACCATACGCATGATTTCCGTGACGCAAGACACCGAACGCTCCCGCTACACCGCCACCGTCGACGGCGTGCTGTGCGTGCTCGACTACCACCTGCAAGACCACGTCATGACCATCACCCACACCGGCGTGCCCAGCCAGGTCGGCGGACGCGGCATCGCCGCCGAACTGACCCGCCACGCGCTGGAGGCGGCGCGCGCCCAAGGCTGGAAAGTGCGGCCTTCGTGTTCGTACGCGGACGCCTATATGCGCCGCCATCCCGAATACGCGGACCTGCGGGCCTGAGCGCGGCGCAAGCATCGTGGCGAAACCCTCGCGCAACACGGCCGCGGCCTGCCCCTGCGGCAGTTCCCAGGCCTATCCCGAATGCTGCGGCCGCTGGCACGACGGCCCGCTCGCCCTGCAGGCGCCCAGCGCCGAAGCGCTGATGCGCTCGCGCTACAGCGCCTTCGTGCTCGACAAGCTGCCGTACCTGCTGGCCACCTGGCATCCCAGCACCCGACCCGCCGCGCTGGAACCGAATCCGCCGGATCTCAAATGGCTGGGCCTGACGGTCAAGCAGGCGCGCGATCAGGACGCCGACCACGCCACCGTGGAGTTCGTCGCGCGCAGCCGCCAGGCCGGCCGCGCCCATCGCCTGCACGAGCTGAGCCGCTTCGTGCGCGAAGACGGCAAGTGGTATTACGTGGACGGCGACCTGAGCTGATCGTGACGGACACGCACCCTCAACCTCCCCCGAAAAGGCAGCCATGAACCACGAACCCCGCTACGCCGATACGCTCTTTCACGCCGAACCCGTCGCCGCGCTGCGCGCCGACCTGGCGCTCGCGCTGCGGGCGGCCGCCTTCCACGGGCTGGGCGAAGGTGTGTGCAACCATTTCAGCGTCGCGCTGCCCGGCGATCCCGACCATTTCCTGCTCAACCCGCGCGGCCTGATGTGGAACGAGGTCCAGGCCGAGGACATCGTCCTGGTCGACGCCCACGGCAACAAGCTGGCCGGCCGCCATGAGGTCGAGCCGACCGCCATGTTCATCCATGCCGCCATCCACCGCATCGCCGGCAAGGCCTGCGTCCTGCATACGCACATGCCCTACGCCACCGCGCTGACGCTCACCGCCGATCGCGCGCTCGACACCACGCTGTCGCAGAACGCCATGCGCTTCCACGGGCGCCTGGCCATCGACGCGGACTACAACGGCCTGGCGCTGGACGTCGGCGAAGGCGAGCGCATCGCCCGCGCCATGCAGGGCGCGGACGTGGTCTTCCTGGGCAACCACGGCGTGGTCGTCTGCGGCGAACGCATCGACTACGCCTACGACGATCTTTTCTTCCTTGAGCGCGCCTGTACGGCCCAGGTGCTGGCGCAATCCACCGGGCGGGCGCTGATGCCGGTCGATCCCGGACTCTCCGCCAAGGTGGCCGCCCAGATGCAGGGCGAACGCCTGCAATCCGAACTGTTCTTCGAGGCGCTGCGCCGCCAGTTGCCCTAGCCCGTCGGCAAAAAACGTTGCCCCAAAAAACAAAACCCCACAGGATTTACCTGTGGGGTTTTGAGGAATAAAAGCCTGACGATGACCTACTTTCACAGACGTCCGTCCACTATCATCGGCGCAAAGTCGTTTCACTGTCCTGTTCGGGATGGGAAGGAGTGGGACCAACTCGCTATGGTCGTCAGGCGTAACTGGTTGAGCGGCTGCGGCTAGGCGCAACAGCTCCAATCTGGGAAGAAACACAACGCGTGGCGATCAGAGTCGAACTCGATGATCGCGCACGATGGGATGCGATGTTGGCTGGCTGCCGACGGTGCAGCCAGATTTTGTCTTGAACGACACTTGGAACGCTATAACCAGGTCAATAACCATCAGTGTTATAGGATCAAGCCTCACGGGCAATTAGTATCGGTTAGCTTAACGCATTACTGCGCTTCCACACCCGACCTATCAACGTCCTGGTCTCGAACGACCCTTCAGGGGGATCAAGTCCCCGGGATACCTAATCTTCAGACGAGTTTCCCGCTTAGATGCCTTCAGCGGTTATCTCTTCCGTACTTAGCTACCCGGCAATGCCATTGGCATGACAACCGGTACACCAGAGGTACGTCCACTCCGGTCCTCTCGTACTAGGAGCAGGCTCCGTCAAGTATCCAACGCCCACGGCAGATAGGGACCAAACTGTCTCACGACGTTTTAAACCCAGCTCACGTACCTCTTTAAATGGCGAACAGCCATACCCTTGGGACCGGCTACAGCCCCAGGATGAGATGAGCCGACATCGAGGTGCCAAACACCGCCGTCGATATGAACTCTTGGGCGGTATCAGCCTGTTATCCCCAGAGTACCTTTTATCCGTTGAGCGATGGCCCTTCCATTCAGAACCACCGGATCACTATGTCCTGCTTTCGCACCTGTTCGACTTGTCAGTCTCACAGTCAAGCACGCTTATGCCATTGCACTATCAGCACGATTTCCGACCGTACCTAGCGTACCTTCGAACTCCTCCGTTACACTTTGGGAGGAGACCGCCCCAGTCAAACTGCCCACCATGCACTGTCCCCGATCCGGATAACGGACCAAGGTTAGAACCGCAAACAAACCAGGGTGGTATTTCAAGGATGGCTCCACGTAATCTGGCGACTACGCTTCAAAGCCTCCCACCTATCCTACACAGGCCGGTTCACAGATCAATGCAAAGCTACAGTAAAGGTTCATGGGGTCTTTCCGTCTAGCCGCGGGTAGATTGCATCATCACAAACACTTCAACTTCGCTGAGTCTCAGGAGGAGACAGTGTGGCCATCGTTACGCCATTCGTGCAGGTCGGAACTTACCCGACAAGGAATTTCGCTACCTTAGGACCGTTATAGTTACGGCCGCCGTTTACCGGGGCTTCGATCAAGAGCTTGCACCCCATCACTTAACCTTCCGGCACCGGGCAGGCGTCACACCCTATACGTCGACTTTCGTCTTTGCAGAGTGCTGTGTTTTTAATAAACAGTCGCAGCCACCGATTCTCTGCGACCCCATCATGCTAAGCGCGCAGGCGCTTCACACTACCGGGGTATACCTTCTCCCGAAGTTACGGTATCAATTTGCCGAGTTCCTTCTCCTGAGTTCTCTCAAGCGCCTTGGAATATTCATCCCGTCCACCTGTGTCGGTTTGCGGTACGGTCTCGTACAGCTGAAGCTTAGAGGCTTTTCTTGGAACCACTTCCAATCACTTCGCAAGCAATGCTCGCTCGTGCCGTACCCTTGATTTACGCGCCCGGATTTGCCTAAGCGCCATCTTCGATACGTCAACAGGGACATCCAACACCCTGATGATCTTCCGCAATCCGTCCCCCCATCGCACTGTACGACGGTGCTGGAATATTAACCAGCTTCCCATCAGCTACGCATCTCTGCCTCGCCTTAGGGGCCGACTCACCCTGCGCCGATGAACGTTGCGCAGGAAACCTTGGACTTACGGCGAGAGGGCTTTTCACCCTCTTTATCGCTACTCATGTCAGCATTCGCACTTCTGATACCTCCAGCAGCCTTTACAAGCCACCTTCGCAGGCTTACAGAACGCTCTCCTACCGCGTGCACAAAGTGCACACCCGCAGCTTCGGTTTATCGCTTAGCCCCGTTACATCTTCCGCGCAGGACGACTCGATCAGTGAGCTATTACGCTTTCTTTAAAGGATGGCTGCTTCTAAGCCAACCTCCTGACTGTCTATGCCTTCCCACTTCGTTTCCCACTTAGCGATAATTTGGGACCTTAGCTGGCGGTCTGGGTTGTTTCCCTCTTGAGTCCGGACGTTAGCACCCGGTGCTCTGTCTCCCAAGCTGTACTTGCGGGTATTCGGAGTTTGCCATAGTTTGGTAAGTCGCCATGACCCCCTAGCTATAACAGTGCTCTACCCCCCGCAGTAATACTTGAGGCACTACCTAAATAGTTTTCGGAGAGAACCAGCTATTTCCAGATTTGTTTAGCCTTTCACCCCTATCCACAGCTCATCCCCTAATTTTTCAACATTAGTGGGTTCGGTCCTCCAGCACGTGTTACCGTGCCTTCAACCTGGCCATGGATAGATCATCTGGTTTCGGGTCTACACCCAGCGACTGAATCGCCCTGTTCGGACTCGCTTTCGCTACGGCTTCCCTATTCGGTTAACCTCGCCACTGAATGTAAGTCGCTGACCCATTATACAAAAGGTACGCAGTCACCCCACAAGGAGGCTCCTACTGTTTGTATGCATACGGTTTCAGGATCTATTTCACTCCCCTTCCGGGGTTCTTTTCGCCTTTCCCTCACGGTACTGGTTCACTATCGGTCGATCACGAGTATTTAGCCTTGGAGGATGGTCCCCCCATCTTCAAACAGGATTTCACGTGTCCCGCCCTACTTTTCTTACGCTTAGTTCCACACTCAGAATTTCGTCTACAGGGCTATCACCTGCTACGGCCGGGCTTTCCATCCCGTTCGACTATCCTGAATGCTAAAACGTAAAGGCTTTTCCGATTTCGCTCGCCACTACTTTCGGAATCTCGGTTGATTTCTTTTCCTCGAGCTACTGAGATGTTTCAGTTCACCCGGTTCGCCTCCACTGGCCTATGTATTCAGCCAGGGATACTGCTTGCGCAGTGGGTTTCCCCATTCGGACATCTGCGGATCAAAGCTTGTTTGCCAGCTCCCCGCAGCTTTTCGCAGGCTACTACGTCCTTCATCGCCTGTGATCGCCAAGGCATCCACCATATGCACTTAGTCGCTTGATCCTATAACGCTGTAGGCTATAGGACCTGAGTATTCGCGTTTGTGCCGTTCATAAGTTTCAAAGCAGTCTGAGGTTTGCACCCCAGTCTTGAGAACTTGGAACAAAATTAATGCAATCACAACCCGTACCCATCTTCATCAGCAAACGCCGATTACTTGATGAGCACATTTCGTTGTGCTTCTTCCAGATTGTTAAAGAACAAAATATAGCTGTTGGGTAAAACCCAACTGATAAGGCTGCAAGCAGCGCTATCAGTTAGCTTCTACGCTGGACCGGATAAACCCGATCCCAGCTACATCAAACAACCGATAAGAGTGGACGCTTAACACGAGCACTAAGCTCTGAAAGGAGGTGATCCAGCCGCACCTTCCGATACGGCTACCTTGTTACGACTTCACCCCAGTCATGAATCCTACCGTGGTAATCGCCCTCCTTACGGTTAGGCTAACTACTTCTGGTAAAACCCACTCCCATGGTGTGACGGGCGGTGTGTACAAGACCCGGGAACGTATTCACCGCGACATGCTGATCCGCGATTACTAGCGATTCCGACTTCACGCAGTCGAGTTGCAGACTGCGATCCGGACTACGATCGGGTTTCTGGGATTAGCTCCCCCTCGCGGGTTGGCGACCCTCTGTCCCGACCATTGTATGACGTGTGAAGCCCTACCCATAAGGGCCATGAGGACTTGACGTCATCCCCACCTTCCTCCGGTTTGTCACCGGCAGTCTCATTAGAGTGCCCTTTCGTAGCAACTAATGACAAGGGTTGCGCTCGTTGCGGGACTTAACCCAACATCTCACGACACGAGCTGACGACAGCCATGCAGCACCTGTGTTCCGGTTCTCTTGCGAGCACTGCCAAATCTCTTCGGCATTCCAGACATGTCAAGGGTAGGTAAGGTTTTTCGCGTTGCATCGAATTAATCCACATCATCCACCGCTTGTGCGGGTCCCCGTCAATTCCTTTGAGTTTTAATCTTGCGACCGTACTCCCCAGGCGGTCAACTTCACGCGTTAGCTGCGCTACCAAGGCCCGAAGGCCCCAACAGCTAGTTGACATCGTTTAGGGCGTGGACTACCAGGGTATCTAATCCTGTTTGCTCCCCACGCTTTCGTGCATGAGCGTCAGTGTTATCCCAGGAGGCTGCCTTCGCCATCGGTGTTCCTCCGCATATCTACGCATTTCACTGCTACACGCGGAATTCCACCTCCCTCTGACACACTCTAGCCCGGTAGTTAAAAATGCAGTTCCAAAGTTAAGCTCTGGGATTTCACATCTTTCTTTCCGAACCGCCTGCGCACGCTTTACGCCCAGTAATTCCGATTAACGCTTGCACCCTACGTATTACCGCGGCTGCTGGCACGTAGTTAGCCGGTGCTTATTCTGCAGGTACCGTCAGTTTCGCGGGGTATTAGCCCGCGACGTTTCTTTCCTGCCAAAAGTGCTTTACAACCCGAAGGCCTTCATCGCACACGCGGGATGGCTGGATCAGGGTTTCCCCCATTGTCCAAAATTCCCCACTGCTGCCTCCCGTAGGAGTCTGGGCCGTGTCTCAGTCCCAGTGTGGCTGGTCGTCCTCTCAAACCAGCTACGGATCGTCGCCTTGGTAGGCCGTTACCCCACCAACTAGCTAATCCGATATCGGCCGCTCCAATAGTGCAAGGTCCGAAGATCCCCTGCTTTCCCCCGTAGGGCGTATGCGGTATTAGCTACGCTTTCGCGTAGTTATCCCCCGCTACTGGGCACGTTCCGATACATTACTCACCCGTTCGCCACTCGCCACCAGACCGAAGTCCGTGCTGCCGTTCGACTTGCATGTGTAAGGCATCCCGCTAGCGTTCAATCTGAGCCAGGATCAAACTCTTCAGTTCAATCTCTGTGTTTTGTTTCGTATTTCCTTGGTTCCAAAGAACCGAGTCATACGTCGCTGCTCAAAGGAAGTGAGGTATGTGCTTAGACTTGACATCTAAGGTACTTCACTTCTAGTGAGCACTTGATTTCTTGTGCTTGTAGCCAGGCCTAAACCCAACCACTGCACTCGCATCAAGCGCCCACACTTATCGGTTGTTCAATTGTTAAAGAGCGGTACTGCTAAATTCTTTACTGCCTGCCTCGCAGCAACTTCGCTTTCGCGCCGGTCGCCGTGTCAGCAGAGAAACGAGATTATGAAGAAGTTTTTATCGCTTGTCAAGTCAGCGTCGCTTATCGCTTTGCTTTCCTGCCGCGGCCTCTTCAGCCCCTTTCCTCTTTGGCAGCTATCGAAATATCAGGTAAACCCTAGCGTTTCGGTAACTGCCAAGCCCAAGACTATAGCACATTATTTTCGAATTGCGCAACTGACTTCTGCCTGATTTGCGCGATCCATGCAATGATGCTTGCCTGGCCCCGCCGTTCGAAAAACTGTCCGAACTGCGAAGGAGGAACTGCGAAGGAGCGAGACTATAGCACAAGTTTTCGGCAAAGGTGGCGGCCGCGCGCCATTCTCTTCGTTCTCTATATATAGAGAGCGGAAGCGGCGGCACGGCCGGCCTGCTTACCAGCGCAGATAGTTCGCATCGCGCAGGCGGGCCAGCTGCCGGTTGACCGTGGCTTCGCTGACCAGCCAGTCGGGCGCTCCCACGTCCTGCAGCATGTGTTCGTCCAGATCCGCGGCCAGCCGGCGCAGGCGATTCCTGGCGCGGTACCCGAGATAGCAGGACCACAGCCAACCGGCGAGGTTGCCGGATGCATGGGTCGCCGTGGCGCGGGAAACCGCGACGGGAGAGGTAGAGCAGGTATGCGCAGACATGGCTGGCTCCATAGGGGCTAGGTGTTTGGTAAGCGTAATAGCCCAGCGAGCCGCAGAAAATCGAATTGTTTGCCGGTTATCGGTAAGCTATGATGACCAATCAATATCCCGCCCCCGGTGCGCCATGCGTCTGCCCCTGAACACCCTGCCCGCCTTCCGTGCGGTCGCCGAATTGCAGAATCTGCGCGCGGCCGCCGAGCGCCTGCACCTGACCCACAGCGCCGTCAGCCAACAGATCAAGGGCCTGGAAGAACAACTGGGCTTCCCGCTGTTCGAGCGCAGCGGGCGCGGCATCGTGCTCAATAGCGCGGGCGCCGCCTTGCTGTGCGCCGTGCAGGGCGCGCTGACGCAGCTGGACGAAGGCGTGCTGGCGGCGTCGGCCGCCGCCACCGGCGACGAGCAACGCTTGCGGGTGTCGGTATTGCCGTCCTTCGCGCAGCGCTGGCTGCTGCCGCGCATGGCGCGCTGGCGCAGCCGCCATCCGGGGCTGGCGCTGGAGATCGATTCTTCCCAGCAGGTCGCCGACCTGCTGCGCGACGGTTTTCATGCCGCGCTGCGCTATGGGCGCGGCCCCTGGCCGGGCGTGGAATCGGAACCGCTGTTCGATGTGCCCCTGCCGCTGATCGTGCTGGCCTCGCCGGAGACGGCGGCGGCGCTACCGGATTGCAGCCCGCAGACCCTGGCGCGCCAGCCCCTGCTGGGCGAACGCGAGATGTGGCAGCACTGGTTCAATGCGGCCGGTCTGCGCACGCCGGTGACGCCGGTGGCTTCGTTCAATGATGCCGGCATGATGCTGCAGGCGGCCGAGCAGGGCTTGGGCGTCACGCTGGGGCGCGAGCTGCTCGCGGCCGACGCGCTATGCGCCGGACGGCTGGTGCAGGTTTCGCCCGTCAGCGTCCATTACGAGCAGGAGCAGACCTATCACCTGGTCTATCGCCCCAGCCTGCGCGACTGGGGGCCGCTGGTGGCGCTGAAGCAGTGGCTGCGCGACGAGCTGGAGATGTCGCGCCGCAGCCTGGCCGGCCCCGCGGCGAAATAACGCCGCCCCGCCTCAGGCGACCTTGCGCGCCGTGGGCGCAGCGGGCTGCATCGAGTCCGTTTCATTGAAGCGCTGATGCCAGGAGAACGCTTCCTCGAGCAGGTGCGGGGTCTGGCCGCCGCGTTCGCAGGCGCGGTCGAAGTAGTCCTGCAGGGCGTCGCGGTACGAAGGATGCACGCAGTTGCCGATGATGGCGCGGGCGCGTTCGCGCGGGGCCAGGCCGCGCAGGTCGGCCAGTCCGCATTCGGTGACCAGCACGTCCACGTCATGTTCGGTGTGGTCGACGTGGGACACCATGGGCACGACGCTGGAGATGTCGCCGTTCTTGGCCATGGACTTGGACACGAAGATGGCCAGGTGCGCGTTGCGCGCGAAGTCGCCCGAACCGCCGATGCCGTTCATCATGTGCGTGCCGCCCACGTGGGTCGAATTCACGTTGCCGTAGATGTCGAACTCCAGCGCGGTGTTGATCGCGATGATGCCCAGGCGGCGCACGATTTCCGGCGCGTTGCTGATTTCCTGCGGCCGCAGCACGATGCGTTCGCGGTAATGCTCGATGTTGGCCAGGATTTTTTCGTACACGGGCTTGGACACCGTGATCGACGAAGCCGAGGCGAAGGCCAGCTTGCCCTGGTCCAGCAGTTCGATGGCGCTGTCCTGCAGCACCTCCGAATACATGGTCAGCCGTTCGAAGCCGGACGATTCGAATCCGTGCAGCACGGCGTTGGCGATGGTGCCGATGCCGGCCTGCAGCGGCAGGAGCGAATTGTCCAGGCGGCCGGCCTCGACTTCGCCGCGCAGGAAGGCGTTGATGTGGCCGGCGATGGCGTTGGTCTCGGCATCGGGCGGCAAGGCGTTCGAGGGACTGTCCGGCTCGCTCGTGATGACGATGGCGGCGATCTTGTCCGGGTCGACCTCGATACAGGTCTGGCCGATGCGCTGGTCCGGCGACACCAGGCCGATGGGCTGGCGCTGCGGCCTGTCGGCGGGCACGTAGATGTCGTGCAGCCCTTCGATGGCGGCGGGCACGCTCAGGTTCAGTTCGATGATGATGCGGTCGGCCTGCTGCGCGAACGAGGCGGAGTTGCCCACCGACATCGTCGGCACGATGGCGCCGCTCTCGGTAATGGCGGCGGCCTCGATGATGGCCACGTTGATGGGGCCGATATGGCCGGCGCGCAGCTGTTCGACGGTTTCGGACAGGTGCTGGTCGATGAAGGCGATCTCGCCCTGGTTGATCTTGCGGCGCAGCGTGGTGTCGACCTGGAACGGCATGCGGCGCGCCAGGACGTTGGCCTGCGCCAGCAGCTTGTCCGTATCGTGGCCGAGCGAGGCGCCGGTGATCAGGGTGATGGACAGCGGCTCGCGCTCGGCGCGGGCCGCCAGCGCCGCCGGCACAGACTTGCAGTCGCCGGCGCGGGTGAAGCCGCTCATTCCGACGGTCATGCCGTCCTGAACCAGCAAAGCCGCCTGTTCGGCGGACGTGATCTTGGCGCGCAGCCCAGGGTGGCGGATACGGTCGAGATGCATGGTGTCTCCAGATTCAAGGGCCAACGGCTGGCGGCGGGGCGCGGCGAAGCCTGGCGCCCAGGCGCCGTCTGACGCGGCGTTTCCCGAGATCCCACGGCCGGATCGTGGCGGCCCAGGGACGATTTTCCGGCAGTATAGGAAGGCCGGCCCAAATCTCGTAATGACTTAAAATCATCCAATCCAGTCGTTTTCTTCATCGTTTGCTCATAGCCGCGCATGGCGCGCAAGGGAGGGCCGCGGACCATGGACGTGCGCGCATTGCGGTATTTCGTCGAAACCGTCAGGCATGCCAGCTTCACGCAGGCCGCGAAGGCGCTGTTCGTAACGCAATCGACGGTCAGCAAGATGATTCGCCAGCTGGAGGACGAGGCCGGCACGCCGCTGCTGATCCGCGACGGCCACACCGCGCGCCCCACCGATACCGGCCGGGTCATGTACCAGCGCGGGCTGCAGGTGCTGGAGACCATGCGCCAGCTCGCCGACGAGCTGCGCCAGACCACGGACCTGCGCCGCGGCGCGCTGGAGGTCGGCATTCCGCCCATGATCAATCTGCTGTTCACGCCGGTGGTCAAGCGCTTTCGCGAGCGCCATCCCGGCATCCACCTCACCCTGCGCGAAGGCACCGGGCAGGCGGTCGAGGGCCTGGTCGCAAGCGGCGAACTTGAAGTGGGCGCCACCATCCTGCCGATCGCGCCCGACGGCGGGCTGGCCGCCCAGCCCTTCGGCCGCTATCCCATCTGGGCGATCGGGCCGCCGGACGCGCCGTGGGCGGGCAAGACTTCGCTGCCGCTGGGCGCGCTGCGCGAGGCGCGGCTCTTGATACCCACGGACGATTTCGCCATCACGCGGCGCCTGCGCCAGGCCTGCGCCGAGGCCGGCTTCCAGCCAGGCATCGCGGCGCAGAGCGCACATTGGGATTTCCTGGTGGCCATGGCTTCCGCGGGCCTGGGCGTGGCGCTCCTGCCTGAGCCGCTGATGCAGCGGATCAAGACGCGCGGCCTGAGCACGGCCAAACTGGCCAAGTCCGGCATCCAGTGGGAAGTCGGCCATATCTGGCAGCAATCGGTTTACCTGTCGCACGCGGCGCGCGCCTGGCTGGAGGTGTGCGACGAAGTGCTGGGCAAGCCGAAAAACGCGCCGGCGCGCCGGGCGAGTTGAATCCAAACGTTGGCCACGTAAACTTGGATTGCGGGCGCCGGCGCCGGCCGCCGCTCCCGTCAATCTGCCCCTTTTTTCAATAGCCGCGCAGCCGGCCCGCTGGCGACGATCGCGGCCGGGTTAAAAATGGGGCCATAGCACCAGTTTTTGTTGCAATGGGCAGGACTGCGGCTTGTTATGCTGCCGCCTCGATGCGAGCCACTCGCCCTGAAACATGATTCCTATTCCCTCTACCCTGCCCCTGCGGACCGGCCGCGCCCGGCCGTCCTCGCTCATGGCGCTGGTCGCGGCCCTGCTGCTGGCGCTGTTCCTGTTTCCCGCCGTCGCGGCCTCGCCGCCCACCCCGGCCGATACCGAAGCCATGCTGGGCTCGGCGCGCAAGCAGATCGACGAGATCCGCAAGCGCGTGGCCGACGAAACCGACGACGCCAGCCTGGTGAAGCAGCGCGGCGAAGCGCTGGACATTCAGTCCAAGGCGGACGCCGCGGCCGAGGCGCTGGCGCCGCAACTGGCCAGCGTGGCGGCCAAGCTGAGCGAACTGGGCACGCCGCCCGAAGGCGCCAAGGAAGCGCCGGACGTGGCCGCGCAGCGCGCGCAGCTGGAAAAGAGCAATCGCGCGCTGGACGCGCAGATCAAGCTGGCGCGGCTGCTGTCGGTGGACGCCGGGCAGACCGCGGAACAGATCTCGGCGCAGCGCCGCACCCAGTTCCAGGCGCGCCTGGGAGAGCGGCGCGACTCTTTTCTCTCCGACCCGTTCTGGACCGAGTTCCGCGCGGAATTCCCGCGCGACCTGGAACGCCTGGAGGACCTGGGCGATAACCTGTCGACCGCGGTCGGGCAGACCCCGAAAAGAGGCTGGCTGCTGCTGGCCGCCGCGGCCGCGCTGACGATCGCCCTGCGCATCTGGATCGGCCGCCTGCTGCTGCGCCTGACCGCCACCCGCGTCCCGCCGGGCCGGCTGCGGCGCTCGTTCCTGGCGCTGACCCACGTGGCCATGGCGGTGGCCACGCCGGGCATCATCGCGCTGCTGATCCACGTCGGCCTGGACTGGAATTCGCAGTTGAGCGACAACACGTCGTCGCTGCTGGCCAACCTGGTGGCGACGGTCTGTTTCGGCGGCTACGTGTCCGGCCTGGGCTATGCGCTGCTGTCCTCGAACCGGCCCTCGTGGCGCCTGCCGCCGATCAGCGACCTCGTGGCGACGCGGCTGCGCTGGGTGCCCGGCGTGGTGGGCGTGCTGGTGGTGATGATCTGGCTGGCCGAGCGCCTGCCCGTGCTGCTCAACGCCAGCCTGACGACGACGATCACGCTGACCGGCATCGTCGCCGTCATGACCATGGCCCTGATCGGCGCGGTGCTGGCCATCGGCCGCCGGCTGCGCCGCCGCGCGATGCAGGAAAGCGATGCGCCCATTCCTTTCTGGGTGTCGCTGCTGCTGAGCGCCATCTGGACCGTGCTGATACTGAGCCTGGCCAGCCTGCTGGCCGGCTATGTGGCGTTCGGCAGCTTCCTGGTCAAGCAGACGCTGTGGACGCTCATCGTGCTGGCCTCGGCCTATCTGGCCTCGACCCTGATCGAAGACGGTTTCGGCACGCTGCTGGGCACTTCGCACCGCGACAGCGAGCGCGAAGCCCCCAGCATCCGCGACCAGGCCGCGGTGCTGCTGTCCGGCGTCGGCCGGGTGGCTGTCGGGCTGCTCGCCATCACGCTGCTGCTGGCGCCGTTCGGCGAAGCGCCCACCGACCTGCTGCAGCGCTTCGACCAGTTGCGCAAGGGCCTGGCCATCGGCGAGGCGCAGATCCGCCCGGGCGCGGTGCTGCAGGCGCTGCTGGTGCTGGGGCTGTCGCTGCTGGGCGTGAAGATGCTCAAGCGCTGGCTGTCCAACCGCTATCTGCCCACCACCGAGCTGGACCCCGGCATGCAGTTGTCGGCCGCCACGCTGTTCGGCTATGCCGGCGTGGTGACCGCCGTGGCGCTGGCGCTGTCGGCCGCCGGCATCGGCCTGGAACGGGTGGCGTGGATCGCCAGCGCGCTGTCGGTGGGTATCGGTTTCGGCCTGCAGGCGGTGGTCCAGAACTTCGTGTCGGGCCTGATCCTGCTGGCCGAACGTCCGGTCAAGGTGGGCGACTGGGTCTCGCTGGGCGGCGTGGAGGGCGACATCCTGCGCATCAACGTGCGCGCCACCGAGATCCAGATGGGCGACCGCTCGACGGTGATCGTGCCGAACTCGGAGTTCGTCACCAAGACCGTGCGCAACGTGACCCGCTCCAACCCGCTGGGCCTGGTCCAGATCAAGCTGCCGCTGCCCCTGTCCACCGACGCCGAACAGGTGCACGACCTGATCCTGCAGGCCTTCGCCGACCACGAGGACGTGCTGGAGACGCCGGCGCCGAACGTGTTTCTGGACGGCATCGAAGGCGGTCACCTGATCTTCAACGCCAAGGGCTACGTGTCCTCGCCGCGGGCCGCGTACGGGGTGCGCAGCGCCCTGCTGTTCACCGTGCTCAAGCGGCTGCACGATGCAGGGCTGGAGGTCTCTTCGCCGCCCACCATGCTGCTGGCCTCGGCCCCGGAACTGCCGCCCATGCAGGCGGCCGCGCCGGCGCCGGGCGCGCATCCCGCGCCCTGAGCGGCCGGCGGGCTCAGCCCGGCGTGTAGAGGTCCGCGAAGGCCTGCTGGTCCAGCCTGGGATTGCGCAGCGGCGGCGAGGCCAGCGCGGCGCTGCGCACCGAGCGCACGGGATAGGCCTGGGCCGCCGGCGGCAGCGGCTGGCCCAGGGGCGGGCGTTCGGCCAGCACCGGCGCCGACGGCGCGACCTGCGCCACGGCGGCGCCGTCGAATCGGTGATCCGCCGTGGTCAGCGCGGGATTGGTGCACAGCCCCTGCGCCACCAGCGCGGCCTTGGTGCGGTCATCGGTCTGGCACAGGATGTCGATGGCGGCCGTCTCCAGGCGCCGCGCCCGGTCGGCGTCCTTGGTGGACGCGGCCGCCTGCATGGTGCGTTCGAAGTTGCGCCGCAGGCTGCACTTCTGGTCCTCGATCGGGATCGCCACGTTCATGCCGAAGCCGACCACGGAACCGCCTCCTCCGGCGGAAACCATGCAGCTGTCCGACGAAAACGAGCCGTAGAAACTCTGGCCGCCCACCGGCGGCGCGCTGCGCAGCGTGCTGGAGCCGCCGTTGCTGGAATTGAAGGTGATGCCCTGGTTGTTGCCGGCATTGGTCGAGCCCGAGGTCGCCGACGTCGTGGCACTGGAACTGCTGGTCTGGGCCGCGGCGGAGAACGCGGCCAGCGACAGCGTCATGGCAAGCGCTATGGTCTTCATGATGTCTCCTCTACCGGACGGCCGCAGCCGTCCGGTCAGGGGTCAGTGATTGAACCCTGCGACATGGCCTACCGCGCCGATGCCGTGTATTGCCCCGAACGCCCCCACGTTCGCCGCGTGGAACGTCCCGGCGGCCGAGGCGCTGGTCTCGGTCTGCCCGAACGAGGCCCCGCCGTTGGCGATGCTGTCGCCCACCATGATGGGCGCGTTGCCCGACACGCTGCCGTACGACTCGCTGGTGGCGTATTGGCGCGTGCTGGTGACGACTTGCGTTCCGTCCGGACCGAAGCTGCCTCCTGCCTGGGCCACGCCGCCGGTTTCACCGAACGAGGTCTGGCTGGACGAACCGTAGCCGTTGATCTGGGTGGCCACCACGGAACTGCCGGTGGAGATGGATGACACGGTGCCGTTGATGGCGCCGGAATGGACCGTCACCGAGCCGCCGGGGCCGGTGGCGTAGGCGGTGGCGGCGAACAGGGACAACGCGGCGACTGCTGCGAGCTTTTTCATTTGAGCTCCTCCCGATCCGTGCTTGCACGGATGCATGGCTGCCGGCGACCGACCGGCGCGGACCGTTACCCTCCCAGCCCTCCGGACAATGACGAAAGGCCTGGGACTTTCGTATTGGTACGGAATGATTGCGCCGTCCTAGATCCGTCGATATCGGCTGAACGGGCGACCGACTCCCGCCGGACGATCCGGGCCGGTAACACATCCGGCCAAATGTGCGAACACGCCGCGCGCGGACCATGCGTATGGACGAAACGCAAAGGGCTGCGACGGCCGCGCCGCGCGCCGCACTCGGCCCGATGGATGGGAAGGCCGGCGCGCGCCTGCGGCAACTGCACTAGGACGCGCGGGCGACGGGGCCACCCTGCATTTCCCGCAAGCGCCGTCAAGCTGTCGTACGGCTGAATACCGCCTTTTTCGGCCATACTATCTGCGCCGCCGGCCGCTGCCGGCTTCATCCATCACAGGGAGACAAGACCATGATCCAGGAGATTGCCAGCATCCACGTGCGCGAGGGGCAGGAAGCGCTGTTCGAGGCCGGCGTGGCGCAGGCCAAGCCGCTGTTCCTGCGGGCCCGCGGCTGCCACGGCATGGAGCTGTACCGCAGCATCGAACTGCCGCAGCGCTACACGCTGGTGGTGGAGTGGGAGACCGTTGAAAACCACATGGTCGATTTCCGCGAATCCAGCGATTTCCAGGAATGGCGCAAGCTGGTGGCGGGCTTTTTCGTCGAGCCGCCGCAGGTGCATCACGAGCAGAAGGTGATCTGAGGGGGGTGGAGCGATGGGTTACGCGCGTTCCGCAGCGGTTTTTTATATCGAATGTCTCGCGCTGCACCCATCCTACGGCCTCACGATCGTAGGATGGGTCCAGCGCGAGAGTCTTTAGGCCGGAACGCGACCATCGAACGCGCGAAACCCATCAGCCGGCGCCAACCCCCAACAACGACCCGGCCGCCAGCGCCACCGCCACGGTGGTGCGCACGTCGGCCAGCGCCCGGTGCGTGGGGTTGGACGCGCCGACGTGGCGGGCCAGGATCTCCAGCTTGTGCGAAGGCAGTTCGGGCCAGGCGCGGCGGGCCAGCGCCAGCGTGCAGTGGGTGGGGTTGGAAAACGGCATGCCGGTCTGGTCCGCTGCCGCGCCCAGGAAGCGCCGGTCGAAGGACGCGTTGTGGAAGAACACCGGCAGGTCTTCGACGAAGTCCAGGAACGACGAGAACGCCTGCGTCACCGGCACGCCGTGGCGGTCCACCTCGGCCTGCGTGATGCCGGTCAGGCGGGTGATGAACGACGGCACCGGGCCGCGCGTGCGCACCACCTGCGTGTACTCGCGCTCCAGCGCGCCGGCCGCGCCCACGCGCACGGCGGCGAATTCCAGGATCTCGCAGGTGGCGGTGGACAGGCCGGTGGTTTCCAGGTCGGCCACGATGAAGGGGCCGCGCAATGCCTGCAGCGCGTCGCTCAGGGCCTCGGCCTTGCGGCCCGCCGCCGCGCCGGCCGCGCGCGGCCGTCGGTAGAAATAGCTCATGGCTTCACTGCGCCGAAGCCAGCGGCGCGAAACGCGGCCTGCCGTCGTCCAGCTTCCCGAAGAACATCTCCGCCGGACGCACCCACAGCCCGCGTTCGTGCGGCCACAGGTGTTCGTACACGACCAGGGATTCTTCGGTTTCGGAATGGCGGGCGGTGCCCACGTAGCGGTACAGGCCGCCCTTGTAGTGGCGGTGCGAGGCGAGAGCCAGGGCTTCGGATTCGGTCATGGAGGACTGCGGCAGCAATATGGCCCGGGCATGGCGGTGCATGACCGGGCCTGAAGGTTCGGACGATACCGAGTTTATAGCGCACCGGCGCGGATCAGGCCGCGTCCAGCTCGCGGTAGCGGCGGAAAATGCCGTCGCCGTAGGGCAGGCGCCTGCCGCTCTGGAAATACGGCTGCAGCTCGGGCAGCGCCGCCACGCGCGCATGCAGCGCCATGACCTTGGGATAGGACGCGGCCAGCGTCGCCATGCGCTTCGGGAAGGCATAGAGCAGGCCGTCGACCAGCTGGAACAAGGACAGGTCCGCATAGGTCCAGCGCTCGCCGCCGGCCAGCCAGGCCTGCTGCCCTTCCAGCACCCGCTCGAAATACCCCAGGAACTTGGGCATGCGTTCCTCGCGGAAGCTGCGCGCGCGCCGCGCCGCCTCGGCCTTCTGGTCTTCGTAGTAGTCGCTCGACGAGATGGGATGGTGGGTGTCGTGGGCTTCGGCCACCATGTCGGCGATGGTCAGCTGCAACTGGTTGACCCACAGCCGCCCTTCCACGGACTTGGGCGCCAGCCCGTGCTTTTCTCCCAGGAACAGCAGGATGTTGGCGGTCTGCGCCAGCGTCATTTTCCCGGCCACCAGATACGGCGGCGCGAAGGGCGGATATTCGCGCCGCGCGGCCATGTCGGCGGCCAGCGTGGCGCCGTCGGCGCCGGGTTCGCGCGCGCGCTCGCGGTAGGCGATGCCGCCCGCCTCCAGGGCCAGGCGCACGAACTCCCCGCGTCCGGGGATGCCGTCCCAATACCAAAGGTCGTATGTCATGCCAGCTCCTTTTCCGGTTATTGCGCGTCCTCCAGGATCATCTCCGCGCCCCGCTCGGCCACCATCATGACGGCCGCCTGGGTATTGCCGGACACCATCCTGGGCATCACCGAGGCGTCCACCACCCGCAGGCCCGACACGCCGTTGACCCGCAGGCGCGCGTCGGTGACGGCGCCGTCATCCGAGCCCATGCGGCAGGTGCCGATGGGATGGTAGATGGTCTGGCCGTTGCGGCGCGCGAAGTCCAGCCATTCATCGTAGCGCTGCACGTCCGCGCCCGGGCTCATTTCCGCGGCCACATAGGGACGCAGGGCCGGCTGGCCGACGATGCGCCGCGCCGCCATCATGCCGCCCACCAGGCTGTCGCGGTCCACCTGGGCCGACAGGAAGTTGGGGCGGATGGCCGGCCCGGCCAGCGGGTCCGCGGACTTGATGTGGATGGAACCCGTCGATTCGGGGCGCAGCTGGGCCACGCCTATCGTCATGCCGGGTTCGCGGTCCAGGATGCGTTCGGCCGCGTTGGCGTAGCTGGCGTGCACGAAGAAATACTGCACGTCGGGCGCCGGCAGGTCCGGCGCGCTTTTGACGAAGCCGTGCACCAGCCCCGTGCCCAGCGTCAGAATGCCCTTGCGGCTGGCGTAGTAGCGCGCCACCTGCCGCGCCAGCCGCCAGCCGCGCGACATTTCGTTCAGCGTCACCGTGCCCTTGACGCGCCAGTTCATGCGCGTGGCGTAGTGGTCGATATAGTTTTCGCCCACCTGCGGCAGCGCATGCACCAGCGGGATTCCCAGCGATTGCAGCAGCGCCGGGCTGCCCACGCCGGACAGTTCCAGCAGTTGCGGCGACTGCACCGCCCCCAGGCACAGCAGCGTCTCGCGCGCGGCCCGCACGGTGTGCTCGCGCCCGTCCTGCCGATAGACCACGCCCGTGCAGCGCCTGCCCTCGAACAGCAGCCGCGTCACGTGCGCCCCGCATTCGACGGTCAGGTTCCTGCGGCCGGCCGCGGGCCGCAGATAGCCGTCCACCACGCTCCAGCGGCGGCCCCGGTGCTGCAGCACCTGGTAGTAGCCCACGCCCTCCTGGTCGCCGCTGTTGTAGTCCGGGTTCAGGCGCTGGCCGTCTTCCTGCGCGGCGCGCAGAAACGCGTCGGACACCGGATAGCGTTCAGCGACCTCTTCCAGGCGCATGGGGCCGTCCGTGCCGCGGCCCTCGCCTCCCCGCTCGTAGCGCTCGATCTTGCGGAACAGGCGCGCGGCCTGCGTCCAGTTCCAGCCGGCGGCGCCGGCGGCTTCCCAGCCGTCGTAATCGCCGGGCTGGCCGCGCACGTAGATCATGCCGTTGATCAGCGTCGAGCCGCCCACGCCCTTGCCCCGGGGCACGGCGATGGTCCGCCCGTATACGTTGTCTTCCGGCTCGGTGGCGAAGCGCCAGTTGTAATCCGGATCGACCAGCAGACGCGAAAAGCCCGCGGGTATCGAGATCCACATGCTGCGCGGCTGCTGCCCGGCCTCCAGCATCAGCACGCGGTGCCTGCCGTCGGCGCTCAGGCGGTTGGCCAGGATGCAGCCGGCGGTGCCGCCGCCGGCGATGATGAAATCGTATTCGCCCATGGTCGTTGCGGGTCGGGCCTCAGGCGGCGTCCGGCACGCCCAGCATCTGCGCCATCAGTTCGATCTGGCAGGCCAGCATGGGCGCGCCGTAGTGCACCTTGCAGCCGCGGGCCTGAGCGGCCAGCAGCAGCGCGGTATCGCGCGGCTGCATGATGACTTCGCAGACCAGCTGGTCCGGCGTCAGCCGCTGCGTGTCCAGCGGCAGCGCATCGTCGGGCTTCATGCCCAGCGAAGTGCCGTTGACGACCAGGTCATGCCCCGAGGGATCGGGCGTGCCGATGGCGATGTCGGCGCCGGGATGCAGCGACAGGATGCGCTGCTTCAGGTCTTCGGCCTTGGCCACGGTGCGGTTGGCGATGGTCAGCCTGGATACGCCGGCCTGCACCAGCGCGAAACCGATGGCGTTCGCGGCCCCGCCGGCGCCCGCCAGGTAGGCGCTTTTTCCTTGCGGGGCGACGCCGGCCTCGATCAGGCCGCGGACGAAGCCCTCGCCGTCCAGCATGTGCGCGACCAGCCGGCCGTCGGGGTCGCGGCGCACCACGTTGGCCGCGCCTATCGCGCGCGCCACGGGGCTGGCCTCGTCGACCAGCTCCAGGATGGCGGTCTTGTGCGGCATGGTGACGATGACGCCGCCCAGGTTGTTCAAGCGCCGCAGCGCCGCCACCGCGTCGGCCAGGCCGTCGGGCCGCACGTGGAAAGGCACGCACACGCCGTCGAAGCCGATGCGGGCGAAATGCTCGTTCATGCGCTGCGGCGTCTTCACATGGTGGATGGGATCGGCCAGGATGCCGAACAGGCGGGTGTTGCCGCTGATTTCCTTCATTGGGTTCTCCGTGGTTCAAGCTTTGAGCAGTTCGCGCGCGACCTCGCCGATGCCGGCGGCGTCGAGCCTGTAGTGCGCGTACAGGGTCGCGGGCGGCGCGATCAGGCTGTATTGGTCGTAAATGCCGTGGCGGCGCAGGCGGACGCCGCAGCCGGCGTCGGCCAGCACTTCGGCCACGGCCGAGCCCAGCCCGCCCAGCACGTTGTGTTCTTCCACCGTCATCAGCGCGGAGGAGCGGCCGGCTGCGGCCAGCACGGCCTCGCGATCCAGCGGCTTGATGGTGGCCATGTCGATCACGCCCACGGACCAGCCCTCGGCGCCCAGCTGCGCGGCGGCGGCCAGCGCGGCGTGCACGGTGATGCCGCAGGCGATGATGTTGAGGTCGCTGCCGTGGGAATGAACGATGGCGCGGCCGAATTCGAACGGCGCGCCGTCTTCGTAGACCTGCGGATCGCGGCCGCGCCCGATGCGGAAATAGATGGGCTGCGGCCAGTCCACCGAGGCCTTGATGGCGCTGGCCAGCTGCGGCCCGTCGGCCGGCGACACCACGGTCAGGCCGGCCAGGGCGCGCATCGTGGAAATGTCTTCCGTGGCGTGGTGCGAAGTGCCGTAGAACCCCAGGCTGATGCCGGTGTGATGGCCGATGAGGCGCACGGGCAGCCCGGTATAGGCCACGTCCATGCGGATCTGTTCGCAGCACAGCAGGCCCAGGAACGAGGCGAAGGTCGCGACGAAGGGCATCATCCCGGTGGTGGCCAGGCCGGCCGCCGCCGACACCATGTTCTGCTCGGATATGCCGAACTGTACGTAGCGGTCCGGATAGGCCTGCGCGAAACGATGCAGGCCGTTGGAATATTGCAGGTCGGCCGACCCGGCCACCACGGGGTGGCCTTGCGCGGCCAGCGCGATCAGGGCGTCGGCAAGATAGGAAAGCCCGGGGTTCACCGCGTTCAGCGCGCGGTACTGCCAGGAGTCGGGGGAGAGCGGGTTTGCTTGTGCCATTCAGATCTCGCGGGACATGATTTCGTCGATAGCGGCCTGCGCGTCCTGCGGCGCCAGATAGCCCAGGTGCCAGCCGGGCTCGGTCTCCATGAAAGAGACGCCCTTGCCCTTGACGGTCCGGGCGATCACGCAGGCCGGCCGGTCGCGCGCCTCGTCGGCGCGCAGGCGGCGCAGCAGCGCGGTCAGGGCCGCCGGATCGTGGCCGTCGACCTCGTGCACCTCCCAGCCGAACGCCTGCCATTTCTCGCGCAGCGATTCCACGCCCATCACGTCGTCGACCTTGCCGTCGAGCTGGTAACCGTTGCGGTCGACGATGGCGATCAGCCGAGACAGGCGGTGGTGCGCGGCGAACAGGGCCGCTTCCCAGACCTGCCCTTCCTGCATCTCGCCGTCGCCCAGCATCACGAACACGCTGAAGTCGCGTCGGTTCATCCGGCCGCCCAGCGCCATGCCCACGCCGTTGGACAAGGCATGGCCGATGGAGCCGGAACTGAAATCGACGCCCGGCACCTTGCTCATGTCGGGGTGGTCGCCCAGCGGGCTGCCCAGCCGGGTGTAGCCGTCCAGCAACGCCGGATCGAAAAAGCCCTGATCGGCCAGCACCGGAAAGAGGCCCACCGCCGCATGCCCCTTGCCCATCAGGAAACGGTCGCGGTCCGGCCAGCGCGGGTCGCCGCGGCGCAGGCGCATGACGCCGTAGTACAGCGCGGCAAAAATCTCGGCGCACGAGAACACCGAGCTGTAGTGGCCGACCTTGGCGATTTCGATCAGCCGGATGGTCTCCAGCCGGATGTGGCGGGCCTTTTCCCGCAGCAGCCGGACCTCCGCCTCCGAGGGGATTGCGCAGCGCTGTTCCATGCCGTCTCCCGCTTTCAACAGAATATATGATATATAATATACTAGCTTAGCGCGTATTGGTCATTGCGGGATAGAATGCATCCCGCGCCCCGCCGCTCCATCGATACAGCCGATCCGCAACCGTTATGTCGAGCCTCAAACCCGTAAAAAAAGAGAACCTCTCCGTCAAGGTCTACAACGAGATCCGCAACGCCTTGATCAACGGGCAGTACGAACCGGGAGAGCGCCTCATCATTGGCGAACTGGCCCAGGAAATGGGGGTTTCCATCACGCCCGTGCGCGAGGCCATCTTCCGGCTCATCAGCGAACAGGGGCTGGAAATGCAGGCGGCCACCGCGGTCTACGTGCCGTACGTCAATTCCGAAAAGCTGCGCGAGATCCAGCAGATCCGTTTTCACCTGGAAGGCATGGGCGCGGCCGAGGCCGCGCAGAACATCACGCGCAAGCAGCTGGACAACCTGGTCGCGCTGCAGCGCGAATT
Source organism: Achromobacter sp. MUI-25009338 (assembly GCF_057359325.1). NCBI lineage: Bacteria > Pseudomonadati > Pseudomonadota > Betaproteobacteria > Burkholderiales > Alcaligenaceae > Achromobacter > Achromobacter sp. MUI-25009338. Next base: position 1,598,350 of record NZ_CM170627.1, on the reverse strand, counting down.
CATTTCCCACACCGCCACCGATCCCAAGCGCGCCAGCTACCTGAACCGCAAGTTCCACTTCGCCATCCTGGAAGCCAGCGGCAAGCCGATACTGCGCAACACGGTGGAGTCGTTCTGGGTGATCACCGGCCCCATCCTCAAGGTCTTCCACGTCAAGACCTCGGGGCTGGACTATTCGCAGAACGAGCACCGCCACGAAGCGGTGCTGCAGGCCCTGGCCGCGCGCGACTCCGAAGCCGCCCGCAAAGCCATCCAGGCCGACCTGGTCTGGGGCGGCAAGATCATGATCGATTGGCTGGTGGAACGTGAAAAGGAGCTCGACTACCGTGGCCCTCCTCCCCGCAAATAGGCGCATGCCATGCTGAAGATTTTCGGCGCCCCGAGCCGCTACATCCAGGGAGCCGGCGCGCTGGACGCGCTGGGCCGCTACGCCGCGCTGTTCGGCAGCCGCGCGGCGCTGGTCATCGACAGCCACGTGCGCGCCCTGCTGGGGCCCCGGATCGAGGCGCTGTGCGCCGCCCATCAGGTCGAACTGGCCGCGCTCACGGTCGACGGCGACCTGACGCCCGACGCCGTCGCCGGCCTGCGCGCGCAGGCGGCGGCCAGCGGCGCCGGCATGGTGATCGCGGTGGGCGGCGGCAAGGCGCTGGACGCCGGCAAGGCGGTGGCCCGATCGCTGCACTGCCATCTCATCACCGTGCCCACGGTGGCCTCCAACGACGCGCCCACCAGCAAGAACTACGTGCTGTACGACAGCCATCACCAGCTCCTGGCGGTGGAGCACATGCTGTTCAACCCCACCATCGTGCTGGTCGACACCGCCGTGATCGCCTCCGCGCCCGCGCACTTCTTCCGCGCGGGCCTGGGAGACGCGGTCTCGAAGAAGTTCGAAGCCGAACAATGCCGGCGCAACGGCGGCATGAACATGTACGACGGCGCGCCGCCGCTGGCGGCGCAATTCCTGGCCGACGGCTGCCTGCGCACGCTGCTGGCCGACGGCGCCGACGCCATGGCCGCGGCCGGCAGCGGCCAGCCCACGCCCGCGTTCGAGCGCGTGGTGGAAGCGATGATCCTCATGAGCGGTCTCGGTTTCGAAAGCGGCGGCCTGTCCATCGCCCATGCGCTCACGCGCGGGCTGCCCCGCATCGGCGGGCTGGCCGGCGCGCCGCACGGCCTGCAGGTGGCGCTGGGCCTGCTGGTGCAGCTGGACCTGGAACAGCGCGCCGACGGCATGCTGGCCGATCTGCGGCAGTGGTACGCCCAGGTGGGCCTGCCCGCCACGCTGCGCGAACTGGGCGCGGCCGACCCCAGCGACGCGGAACTGGCGCTGGCCGCCGAGCTGACCCTGAAGGCCCGCCACGCCGCCAACTTCGACCGCGCGCTGGACGCCGGCGCGCTGGCCGCGGCCCTGCGCCGCCACGCCTGAGCCGGCGGCGGCGGCCGCGGCCTCAGAACGCGACCTGGTCCTTGCCCTTGAGGCCCAGCTTGGCACGGGCTTCTTCCGGCGTGGCGATCTCCAGGTTCAGCGCTTCCAGTATGGTGCGGATGCGCTCGACCTGCTCGCGGTTGGACTGGGCCATGCGGCCCGGCCCGATCCACAGGGAATCCTCCAGCCCCACGCGCACATTGGACCCCATGGCCGCGCCTATGGTGGCCAGCTGCATCTGCGCGCGGCCGGCGCCGAGAATGGACCACTCGTACTCGTCGCCGAACAGGCGATCGGCGGTGCGCTTCATGTGCATCAGGTCTTCGGGATGCGGCCCGATGCCGCCCAGGATGCCGAACACCGACTGGATGAAGGGCGGCGACTTCACCAGGCCGCGGTCGACGAAATGCGCCAGGTTGTACAGGTGGCTGATGTCGTAGCACTCGAACTCGAAGCGCGTGCCGTTGGCGTCGCCCAGCCTCAGGATGGTTTCGATGTCCTGGTAGGTATTGCGAAACACCAGCGAGCGGCTGTTCTCCAGATGCTCGCGTTCCCAGTCGTGCCTGAATTCAGTGAAGCGGCCCAGCATGGGAAAGAGGCCGAAGTTCATCGACCCCATGTTCAGCGAGCACAGCTCCGGCTTGAAGGCCACGGCCGGCTTCATGCGTTCTTCCACCGTCATATGCGGGCTGCCGCCGGTGGTGATGTTGACGATGGCGTCGGTCGCGCCCTTGATCCGTTCGAGGAACGGCTTGAACAGCGCCGGGTCCTGCGAGGGCTTGCCGGTCTGCGGATCGCGCGCGTGCAGGTGCAGCACCGCCGCGCCCGCCTCGGCCGCGCCGATGGCCGCCTGCGCGATCTCGTCGGCCGTCACCGGCAAGTGCGGCGACATGCTGGGCGTGTGGATGGCGCCGGTCACGGCGCAGGTGATGATGACTTTCTGTCTGGGCTTGGCCATGCTGTTCTCCGTTGGATTCCTGGCGTTTCGGTTCAATAGAGCTTCTGCGTGAAGCCGTCGACCACGATGGCCTGCCCCGTCACGCTGCCGGCGGCCTCGCTGGCGTTGAACAGCACCATGTTGGCAATGTCGCGCGCCGTGACCATGCGGCCCAGCGCGGCCTGGCTTTCGTACTGCGCGGCGATTTCCTCGACCGGACGGCCCAGCGTCTGCGCCTTGGCCGCGATCACGGCGCGTATGCGCGGCCCTTCGACGGCGCCCGGCAGGATCGCGTTGACGCGGATGCCGTAGCCGCCCAGCTCGATGGCGAGCGACTTGGTAAAGCCGATCACCGCCCACTTCGACGCCGAATACACCGAACGGCCGGCAAAGCCCAGATGGCCCGCGGCCGATGACATATTGATCATCACGCCCGCGGGCGACTCCTTGAGCAGGCCGATGGCCTGCCGCGCGCACAGGAACTGCCCGGTGATGTTGACGGCCAGCGTGCGGTCCCAGTCGGCCTTCGACAGGGTTTCCACATAGCCGGTGGGGCCGGCCACGCCGGCGTTGTTGACCAGGATGTCGAGCCCGCCGAGCTGCCGGCGGACCGCGGCGAACAAGGCCGCCACGCTGGCTTCGTCGGCGACGTCAGCCAGGGCGGTGTGCACGCCGGGAAGTTCGGCCGGCAGCGCCGCCAGGCGGGCTTCGTTCACGTCGCACACGAATACCTCGGCGCCCGCGCCGCGGAACACCCGCGCCATCTCCAGCCCCAGTCCTTCGGCGCCGGCGGTGATCAGCACCCGTTTGCCGGCGAAAGTCACTTCATCAAACATATCCCTGTCTCCCTGGCCCGGTATGCGGGCTTTTTTAGGATATACGATATATGGGCAAATTAAGATCCATCTGATTTTTCAGCCATCTGAAACGGCGTGTGTCCATTCCGTTGCCCAGGCCAAAAATACGGCATATAGCCGCATTAATCGTCAACTAAGCGTGTATTTACAATGCTTTAGGGAATTCCCCGATTCGTCGGGTTCAGGCCCCCACTAGAATCCAAAGCGGGAAACGTCACCCCGACGACGGATATATCATATATTCAAAAAAAGACGGGAACAGAAAAATCCCGCATCCCATACCGACAAAGGAGCGTAGCGTGATCAAGTTCAAGAAGACTGTTTTGGCGCTGGGGGTATGCGGCGCATTGGCGACGGGAACCGCGATGGCGGACATGAAGGTGGGGGCCTTGTTTCCGTTCAGCGGCGCGCTCGCCCTGCTCGGCCAGGAAAGCTATCGCGGCCTGGAACTGGCGGTCGCGGAAATCAATGCGGCCGGCGGCGTCAACGGCGAGAAGATCGAAATCATCAAGGCCGACGCGGTCGATCCGACCCAGGCGGTGTCGGAAACCAAGCGCCTGATCTCTTCCAATGTCGTCGGGGTGTTCGGCAGCTATGCCTCCGGCATCTCGTACGCGGCCTCGCCGGTCGCGGAACTGGCCGGCGTGCCGTATTTCGAACTGGGCGCCACCGCCCACAAAATCACCACGCGCAACTACCAATACCTGTTCCGCAGCAACCCCAACACGGCGCTGTACGGCGTTGCGGTGATCAACGCGCTGCACGAGATCGTCGCGCCCGGCATGGGCCTCGATCCCAAGCAGGTCAAGATCGGCATCATCCACGAAGACGGCCCCTACGGCACCGACGTGGCGGCGACCGAGAAAAAGCGCGCGCAGGAACTGGGCTACACGGTGGCCGAGGTTCTGCCCTACTCCGCCAAGACCGTCGACCTGTCGTCGCTGATCCTGCGCCTGAAGGGCGCCAAGGTCGACGTGGTGCTGCACACGGCCTACCAGAACGACGCCATCCTGTTCTTCAGCCAGGCGCGGGCGGCCGGGTTCAAGCCCAAGGTCGTGATCGGCGCGGGCGGCGGCTATTCCCTGACCGACACGGCCAAGGCCGTGGGCGCCGACATGAACGGCGTGTTCGACCTGGACTTCCCGCAGGCGTCCATCGATCCGGCCGGCGCGCCGGGGCTGGACAAGTTCCTGCAGGCCTACCGCAGCGCCTACAAGAGCGATCCGCAATCGGGCCACAGCCTGACCAACTACGTCGGCGCCAAAGCCTTCTTCGAAGCCATCGGCAACGCCAAGTCCACCGACAAGGACAAGATCCGGGCCGCGGTCCTGGCCTACAAGAAGCCGGCCGGCCAGACGGCCAACGGCTGGGCCTTCGATTTCGGCGAAGACGGCCAGAACAACGCATCCACGTTCTACGTGATGCAGTGGCAGGACGGCAAGCTCGTCACCATCGCGCCCGACAGCCTCGCGCTCGGCAAGCCGATCTTCAAGAAGTAAGCCCGGGCGCCCCGCGCACCTGACGTATCCCCCGGGGCCCGCGCGCCCCGGCCCGGACCGCTCCCCGGCCGGGCCGGGTCCGCTGCCCGCTCTCTGAGGTTGTCATATGGATCTTTTCGTTCAACTGGTCATCAACGGCCTGTTGCTGGGCGGCGCCTACACCATCATCAGCCTGGGGCTGACGCTGATCTTCGGCGTGGTGCGCGTCATCAACTTCGCGCACGGCGAGTTCCTGATGGTGGGCATGTACATGGTCTACCTGATCGCCGCGCAACTCGGCGTGCATCCCTACGCCGGCCTGGTGCCGGTCGCCATCGTCCTGTTCGCGCTGGGCGCGCTGACGCAGAAGGCCATCATCCAGCCGCTGCTCAACGCCGACCAGCACATCCAGATCTTCGCCATGGTGGGCGTGTCCACCATCCTGCTGAATCTCGCGCTGGTGATATTCGGCGCCAACGTCTACCGCGCGCCGGTCGAACTGGGCACCGACGCCATCGGCGTGGGCGCGTATTCCATGGTGACCGGGCAGCTCGTCACCTTCGTGATCGGGCTGGGCCTGGCCGTGCTGCTGCATGTCTTCATGCACCGCACCTACCTGGGCCGCGCGCTGCGGGCCGTGGCGCAGCACCGCTACGCCGCCACGCTGATGGGCGTGAACGTCAACACCGTCTACGCCATCGCCTTCGGCCTGGGCACGGCCTTCGTCGGCATCGCCGCGGGCCTGCTGGCGCCGCAGTATCCGGTCTTCCCCACCGTGGGCACGTATTTCGTGCTGACGGCGTTCGTGATCGTCGTGCTGGGCGGACTGGGCAGCCTGTACGGCGCAGTGGCGGGGTCCATGATCATCGGCATCGTGGACACGCTGGCCGGCTTCTATATCGCCCCCGACCTGAAAGAGGTCGTGTACTTCGGGATCTTCCTCTTGATCCTGGTCCTGCGCCCGAACGGACTGTTCGGCGTCGGTACCGAGTGACCCGCAAAACCAGGAGCGAAAAACGTGTTTCCCGATATCCGGCATCCCAAAGCCTACGTCAGCCTCATCCTGCTGGCCGCGATGTTCATTGCGCCCGTCGTCCTGGCCACGCCGCTGTGGACCAATCTTTTCGTGCTGCTGTTCGTGTTCTCGGCGCTGTCGGTGGCCTGGAACATCGTCGGCGGCTACGCCGGCCAGCTCTCGCTGGGCCACGCGGTGTTCTACGGCATCGGCGGCTACACCGCCACGCTGCTGACGCAGAACTGGGGCATTTCGCCCTGGATCGGCATGCTGGCCGGCGCCCTCATCTCGGCGGGCGTCGCCGTGCTGATCAGCTACCCCACCCTGCGGCTGCGCGGCCCGTTCTTCGCGCTCGCCACCATCGCCATCCTCGAAGTGGTTCGCCTGCTGGTGATCCACGAAGAAAGCTGGACCGGCGGCTCCAGCGGCATCAGCCTGCCGCTGAACATAGGCTGGAAGTGGATCGTGTTCCGCGAGAAGATCAACTACGTGATCATCGCGTTCGGCCTGTTCCTGCTGGTGCTGTGGGTGTCCTGGTACGTCCGCAAATCGCGCGTCGGCCACTACCTGATCGCCATCCGCGAACGCGAGGACGCGGCGCTGGCCGTCGGCATCCACGCGGTGCGCATGAAGATCCTGGCGGCCGTGATCTCGGCCATGCTGACCAGCATCATCGGCACCTTCCACATCACCTACCTGACCTTCGTCGATCCCAGTTCGGCGTTCTCGCTGGAGCTGTCCATCCAGATCGCCATGTTCGCCCTGATCGGCGGGCTGGGCACGGTGATCGGACCGATCGCCGGCACCTTCCTGGTGCTGCCCATCGCCGAACTGGCGCGCGGCTGGCTCAGCAGCGTGGGCAACGGCATGCACGGGCTGATCTACGGCCTGATCCTGGTGGCCGTGGTGCTGACCATCCCGCACGGCCTGGCCGGCGCCTTCGGCCCCACCGTCGAGCGCTGGCTGTCGCGCCTGCCCTACCTGGGCACGCCGCGGGCCGGGCGCAAGCTGGCCGACGAACTGCGCCTGCACGACGCCGTGCGCACCGAGCAGCCGGTGCTCAAGGCCGAGAATCTGTTCAAGAGCTTCGGCGGCCTGCGCGCCACCAACGACGTGTCGCTGACGCTGAACCGGAACGAGATCCTGGGCATGATCGGACCCAACGGCGCGGGCAAGACCACGGTGTTCAACCTGCTGTCGGGCTTTCTGGCGCCGGACAAGGGCAGCGTCTCGATGCTGGACGCCCACGGCAACTGGGTCTCCTGCAAGACGCCCGACGAGTTCGCGCACCAGGGCCTGGGCCGCACCTTCCAGATCGCCAAGCCGTTCACCGGCCTGACCGTGCTGGAGAACATCATGCTGGGCGCCTTCATCCGCACCGCCGACCGCGACGAGGCCGAGCAGATCGCGCTGAAAATCGCCGAGCAGACCGACCTGGTCAAGTACCTGGGCGCCGAGGCCCGCAGCCTGACCGTGGGCGGCATGAAGCGCCTGGAGATCGCCCGCGCGCTGGCGATCAACCCGCGCATCCTGCTGCTGGACGAAGTGATGGCGGGCCTGAACCCCACCGATATCGAGAAGTCGATCCGGATGATCCGGCGCATCCGCGATTCGGGCGTGTCGGTGCTGCTGATCGAACACATGATGCAGGCCACCATGGCGCTGTCCGACCGCATCGTGGTGCTCAACGAAGGCGCGGTGCTGGTCAGCGGCGCGCCGCAGGACGTGGTCGAGAATCCCGCAGTCATCGAAGCCTATCTGGGCAAGGAGTATCAGGATGCTTAAGGTCTCGAACCTGTCCGCCGGCTACGGCAAGAGCCAGGTGCTCAACGGCCTGAATTTCGAAGTCCGCGCCGGCGAGATCGTGACTCTGATCGGCGCCAACGGCGCCGGCAAGACCACCACGCTCAAGACCCTGTGCGGCGTGATCGCGGCCCAGGAAGGCCGGGTCGAATTCGAGGGCCGCGACCTCACCAACCACAAGCCCTACGACATCGTCGACGCCGGCATCACCATGGTGCCCGAGGGCCGCCAGCTGTTTCCGCACTTCACCGTGCGCGATAACCTGCTGATGGGCTCGTACAAGCGTGCAGCCCGCCCCATCGTGCAGCGCAAGCTGGACGAAGTGCTGGCCATCTTCCCGCGCGTCAAGGAACGCCTGGGCCAGTACGCCGGCTCCCTGTCCGGCGGCGAGCAGCAGATGGTGGCGATCGCGCGCGGCATGATGGCCGATCCCAAGCTGCTGGTGTTCGACGAGCCTTCGCTGGGCCTGTCGCCGCTGCTGGTGCAGCAGATGTTCGACATCATCCGCGACGTGACCGCGCACGGCATGACCGTGCTGCTGGTGGAACAGAACGTGTTCCGCACGCTGCGGCTGGCCGACCGCGGCTACGTGCTGGAAAACGGCGTCATCGTGCGCTCGGGCACCGGCGCCGAACTGCTCGGCGACCCGCACGTGAAAAAAGCCTATCTCGGCCACTGACTCCAGGAAACACCATGCCTTATGGAAAGCCGCAAGCAAGCCGGCCGCGCCGCGATCCCGGCGCGCGCTTCAGCAACCAGACCGCCATCGTGACCGGCGCCGTGGGCGGCATCGGCTCGGCCATCGTCGAAGGCTTCCTGGCCGAAGGCGCGCGCGTGGGCCTGATCGACTTCAATTCGCAGGCCGGCCAGGCCTACGAAAAAGCGCTGCGCCAGCGCGGCCACGAAGTCTGTTTCGTGCATGCGGACGTGGCGCGCTACGAAGACTGCCAGGCCGCCTACGACCGTCTCGCGCGCGAGCTGGGCGCGGCGGACATCCTGGTCAACAACGTCGGGATCTCGCCCAAGACCGACGGGCGCGCGCTCAAGGTCTGGGAAATGCCGCCGCAGGAATGGGAAGCGGTGGTGTCGGTGAACCTGAACAGCGTGTTCTACATGACCCGGCTGGCCGCGCCGCACATGGTCGGGCAGCGGCGCGGGCGCGTCATCAACATGTCGTCGGTGGCCGGCAAGGCGTACTGCGACATCGTGGCCGCCCACTATGCGGCGACCAAGGCCGCGCTGATCGGACTGACCCGGCATTGGGCCGCCGAACTGGGCGAGCACCAGGTCACGGTCAACGCCCTGGCGCCCGGCCGCATCGACACCCCCTTGCTGCGCACCGTGCCCAGGGAAATCAACGACGCCGTGGCGCAGGCCACGGCGCTGCGCCGCCTGGGCACGCCGCAGGAAGTGGCCGACGCCTGTCTGTTCTTCGCCTCGGACCAGGCGCGCTTCGTCACCGGCCAGGTGCTGGACGTGGCCGGCGGATGGCTGATGACCTGAGGCCGCTCAGCCCTGCGCGCCCAGGTGGTACACCACCGTGTCGAGCCGGCTCACGCCCGCCGCCTGGAACTTGGGGTCCTTATCCAGGATGTCGCGGCGGTCGATGATCCGGGCCGGCGACACGGCCTCGAACAGCGCCTGCACCTCGCTGTCGACCACCGAGAACGGCGGCCCGGCCATCTCGTCCTGCGGATAGTCCAGCGTGATGAGCAGGCCCTGGTAGGCGGGCGACAGCTGGCCGTACACGTGGCGCACGTAATCGGCCCGCATGGTCTCGGGCAGCGCCACCAGCGCCGCGCGGTCGTAGGCGCCGACGCAATGCGACAGGATCTGCGCGTCCAGCTTGAAGATGTCGCCGCAGATGATTTCGATGTTGCCGGCGACGTAATGCTTGCCGTAGATGGACTGGTGCGTGAGCGGCTTGAGTTCGTTCTCATCGAAGAACTGCTCGACCGCCAGTTGCGACAGCTCCACGCCCAGCACCGGGTTGCCCTGCGCCGCCAGCCAGATCATGTCCAGCGACTTGCCGCAAAGCGGCACCAGCACCCGGCCCTGTTTGGGCACGCCCAGGGCCGGCCAGTATTTCTGCAAAAGCGGCGTGACCCGCGATTGATGAAAGTGCGTGCGCCCTTCGCGCCACCGCTGCAGCCAGAATTCTGCTTCCATACCGAGTCTGCTCCTCCTGTGAGTCGGCGCGGACCCGGCCGGGACCGGCGCACCAGGCGCCTGCGTCCCGCGCCTGCGGCCCGCGCTTATGGGTGTGGAGCATTGTAGTTCGGCGCGGCCGAATCGATGAGCTGCTGGCGCCGGTACTCGCCCTGGCGCACGTGCATCCAGCCGGGATACTCGGACGGCAGCGCGCTGACCTGGTCCAGCGCGGCCAGTTCTTCCTCGTCGAGCCGGATGCCGCAGGCGGCGAGGTTGTCGTCGAGCTGGTCCAGGCGCTTGGCGCCGATGATGACGCTGGTGACCACGCGCTGGTGCAGCAGCCAGGCCAGGGCCACCTGCGCCACAGACACGCCGCGCGCCTCGGCGATGCGCCGCAGCGCGTCGATGCAGTCGTAGGCCCGCTCGCGGTCCACCGGCGGGAAATCGAACACGGCGCGGCGGCTGCCGGCCTCGGCCTGGCCGTCGCGGCCGACCTTGCCGCTGAGCAGGCCGCCGGCCAGCGGGCTCCACACCATCAGCCCCACGCCCTCGCTTTGCAGCATGGGCGCGATCTCGCGCTCCAGGTCGCGGCCCGCGATCGTGTAGTACGCCTGCAGCGACTCGAAGCGCGCCAGCCCCAGGCGCTCGGCGATGCCCAGCGCCTTCATGATCTGCCAGGCCGCCCAGTTGGATACGCCCACGTAGCGGACGTGGCCCTGCTGCACCAGATTGTCCAGCGCCCTGACGGTTTCCTCCACCGGCGTGGCCGGATCGAAGCCGTGGATCTGGTAGAGGTCGATGTGGTCGAGCTGCAGGCGCGCCAGGCTTTTCTTGACGCCGTCCATGATGTGCGCGCGCGAATTGCCGCGGGCGTTGACCCCGGCCCCGGTCTGGCCGAAGACCTTGGTGGCGATGACCACGTCGTCGCGCGCCACCTTCAGGTCGCGCAGCGCCTGGCCGGTGATGATTTCGGAGCGGCCCTCGGAATAGACGTCGGCCGTGTCGATGAAATTGACGCCGGCCTCCAGGGCCCGGCCGACCAGCCGGTTGGCGTCTTCCTGCTGCAGGCGGCCGATCTTGCTCCACAGTTCGCCCTCGCCGCCGAAGGTCATGGTTCCCAGGCACAGCTCCGAGACGAACAGGCCGGTGCTGCCGAATTTCTTGTACCGCATGGTGCGCTCCTTTCAGGACAGGGCGGACGGCTTGCCCGCCGCGACCCGGACAGTATGCGTCCGACGGCGCGCGCCGGCGCTGCTCGATACTGTCCGCTTTTTGCCTGATTCTCCGGCATGGGTCCGCGGGCCGGGCCGGCGTATCCATTCCTCCGGTTTTTTTGCCCATTTCTCCATCGCGCGCGGCAGCCATTACCGCAACGGCCAGCTTGGGCCTACACTGGCATAACCCGATTCTCTGCCTCCGCCGCCGCCCGGCGCGCTTCCGGAGCCTCCCCCATGCCGCTGACCACCGCCCTGGCCGCCGATCGCGCCGGCCTCCCGCCCGCCGTCGAATACGAGCCCGCCCGCCGCGAGCTGCTCTGCACGCTGGACCGCATGACCGGCGACCTGGAAGGCTCGCTGGACACGCCCATCGAGGGCCTGTACCTGCACCGCCTGTCGCAGCCCACCGGCGCCAAGCCCGGCTTGCAGCGCGCCGCGCTGGCCGTGATCGCGCAGGGCTCCAAGCGGCTGCTGATCGGTGACGAGAGCTACGAGTACGACCCCTTCCATTACCTGATTTCCTCGGTCGACCTGCCGGTGGTGGCCAAGGTGTCGGTGGCCAGCCCGGCCCTGCCCTACCTGGGGCTGCGCCTGGACCTGAACCCCGAGGAAATCACCGAGCTGATCAGCGACGAGAACCTGCCCGCGCTGGCGCCGGCCGAGGCGGCGCGCGCGCTCAGCGTGAACCCGCTGGGCGGTTCGCTGCTCGACGCGGTGCTGCGGCTGCTGCGCCTCCTGGACACGCCGCGCGACATTCCCATCCTGGCGCCCATGGTCAAGCGCGAGCTGCTGTACCGCCTGCTGATGAACGGCCAGGGCGTGGTGCTGCGCCAGTCGGTGCTGCAGGACAGCCAGCTCAACCGCGTGGCCAAGGCCATCCGCATCCTGCGCGACAACTTCGCGCAGCCGCTGCGAGTGGAAGAAATCGCGCGCGACGTGCACATGAGCGTGTCTTCGCTGCACCATCATTTCAAGCAGGCCACCGCCATGAGCCCGCTGCAATACCAGAAGCAGCTGCGCCTGCAGGAGGCGCGCCGGCTCATGCTGACCGACGACGCCGGGGTGGCGCTGGCGGCGCACGCCGTGGGCTACGAGAGTTCGTCCCAATTCAGCCGGGAATACAGCCGCCTGTTCGGCACGCCGCCCCTGCGCGACAAGCAGCGCTGGAAGGACGAAGCCGCTTCCGCCGGCGCCTGAGCGCGCCGCACCGGGCTAGGGATAGCCCTAATTCTTGATTTGACAACGTTACCATTAGACTGCCGCCTGGCGAATGACAACGTTGTCATTCATCCTCTTTTTTCTTTGTTTTCCGACACTCGGCGGCCGCATGAATCCCTTCCTGGACACCCTGCTCGACACCCCACTGGACGACACCTACCGCGGCGTACCGCCCGGCGAGCCGGCCGTCGCGCTGCGCGCCGTGGCCTCGCGCGGCTGGCAGCCCAGGACCGGCAACATGGCCCTGCCGGTCCTGACCATGGACGAGGCCGCCTTCGACCACAACGTCGAACGGATTTTCGGCTACGCCCGCAGCCACGGCGCGGCGCTGGCGCCGCACGCCAAGACGCCGATGTCGCCGCAGATCGTGCAGCGCCTGCTGGACGCCGGCGCCTGGGGCGCCACCGTCGCCAACCTGCAGCAGGCCGCCGTGCTGCTGCGCGCCGGCGTGCGCCGCCTGATGCTGGGCAACGAGATCGGCGGCGCCGCCAGCGGCGCCCGCCTGGGCAAGCTGCTGGCGGCCTATCCGGATGCGCGCATGCTGATGTTCGCGGACTCGGCCGCCACGGTCTCGGCGCTGGCCGCCGCCGCCGCACAGGCCGGGCGCGCGGTGGAGGTGCTGGTGGAGATCGGCGGCGGGCGCGCCGGCGCGCGCGACGATGCGGCCGTCGCCGCCATCCTCGACGCCGTCGCGGCCCACGGCGGCAAGCTCGCCCTGGCCGGCGTGGCCACCTATGAAGGCGCCGTCGCCACCTCGGACCCGGCCGCCACGGCGCAGAACATCGCCGCGCTGATGCAGCGCGCCGCGCGCGCCTTCGGCCAGGTGCGCGCGCTGGCGCCGCAGGCGCCGCTGGTGCTCACCGCCGGCGGCTCCGCCTTCTTCGACCACGTCGTGCAGGCCGCCGCCCCGCTGCTGGCGCAGGACGGCAACGCCCAGCTGGTGCTGCGCAGCGGCGCCATTTTCTTCCACGACCACGGCGCCTACGAGCGCGCGCTCAAGGCCATGGACGCGCGCGCCGGCTTCCAGGTCGACGGCCAGGCCCGCCAGGCCGCCGCCGACTTCCGGCCGGCCCTGCGCCTGTGGGGCGAGGTCCTGTCGCGTCCCGAACCGGGGCTGGCGATCTGCGGCTTCGGCATGCGCGACGTGTCCTACGACCAGGACCTGCCCGTGCCGCTGGCGGCCTACCGCGATGGCGCGCCCCTGGCCGGCTGGGACCCCGCCGGTCGCGTCACCCGGCTCAACGACCAGCACGCCTTCCTGGCCGTCGCGCCCGACAGCGCGCTGGCGCCGGGCGACGTGATCGAGTTCGGCATCTCGCACCCCTGCACCTGTCTGGACCGCTGGCGCGTCTTCTTCGGCCTGGACGCCGACGGCCGGGTGCAATCCGCCTACCGCACGTTCTTCGGGTAAGCCATGCAGCAACTGAATTTCCAACAGATCTGGCGCTACCGCGAACAGCTCTGGCAAGGCATGCAGGTCACGCTGGAGCTGACGGCCATCGCCGTCGTCGCCGGACTGGCGATCGGCCTGGCCGGCGCCCTGCTCACGCGCCACGGCCCCCGGCCCGTCAAGCTGTTCCTGCGGGCCTATGTCGAGGTGTTCCGCAACACGCCCTCGCTGATCCAGCTTTTCGTGGTGTTCTTCGTGCTGCCCGGCCTGGGCCTGCGCATGCCGCCCTTCGTGGCCGCGGCGGTGGCGCTGAGCCTGTATTTCGGCGCCTACGCCATCGAGATCCTGCGCGCCGGGCTGGACTCGATTCCGCGCAGCCAGGTCGAGGCCGGCCACTGCCTGGGCCTGACGAGCTGGCAGGTCTACCGCCACATCGTGCTGGCGCCGGCGCTGCGCAACGTCTATCCGGCGCTGGGCACGCAACTGGTCATCCTGCTGCTGGGCACCTCGCTGGCCTCGCAGGTTTCCGCCGAAGACCTGTTCCACGCCGGCAGCTTCATCGAAAGCCGCACCTATCGCAGCTTCGAGGTCTATGCGGTGATCTGCGGCATTTACTTCACGCTGGTGCTGATCACCAAGGCCGTGCTGGCCCTGGCCGGCAGCCTGGCCTTCACCTGGCCCGTGCGCCGCTAGGAGCCTTGAGCATGCGTACGTTTTCCTGGAGCGATTTCGCCTCCCTGCTGAGCGCCCTGCAATGGACGGTGGCGCTGGTGCTGATCGCGCTGGCCATCGGCGCGCCGCTGGGCCTGGGGCTGGCGCTGCTGCGCAGCCATCGCGCCGCGCCGCTGCGCTGGCTGGCCGCCGTCCTGCAGCAACTGGTGCAGGGCGTGCCGCTGCTGGGCCTGCTGATGTTCTTCTACTTCGGCATGCCGGTATTCCTGGGCGTCGAGGTGCCGGCGCTGACCGCCGTCAGCGTGGCCTTCATCATCTACACGGCCGCCTTCCTGGGCCAGATCTGGTATGGCGGCATCCAGGCGGTCAAGCACGAACAATGGGAAGCCGCCGCCTGCCTGGGCCTGTCCAAATGGCATCAGTTCCGCCACGTGATCGCGCCGCAGGCGCTGCGCCTGTCGCTGCCGCCCACCGTGGGCTTTCTGGTGCAGCTCATCAAGGGCACCTCGCTGGCCTCGGTGGTGGGCTTCGTGGAACTGGCCCGCGCCGGGCAGATCGCCAGCGCCGCCACCTTCCAGCCCCTGCTGGTGTATTCCTGCGTCGCGTTGCTGTACTTCGCGGCGTGCCTGCCCCTGACGATGTGGGCGCGTAACCTGGAGGGCCGCATCCATGGCGCTCGTTGAAGTCTCCAATGTCCACAAACGTTTCGGCGCCAACGCGGTGCTCAACGGCGTCTCGCTAGAAGTCGACGAAGGCGAGATCGTCACCATCATCGGCCGCTCCGGCTCGGGCAAGTCCACCCTGCTGCGCTGCCTGAACGCGCTCGAGACCGTCGACGACGGCGACATCCGCATCGGCGGCGAACGCGTGCACGCCGCCATGCCCGGCCTGCGCCAGTTCCGCCAGCGCGTGGGCATCGTGTTCCAGCAGTTCAACCTGTTTCCCCACCTGAACGTGGAGCGCAACATCACGCTGGCGCCCACGCTCAACGGCAAGATCGCCAAGTCCGAGGGCCGCGCGCTGGCGCTGGACGTGCTGCGCCGCGTCGGCCTGGCCGAAAAGATCGACGCCTATCCCGCCCTGCTGTCGGGCGGCCAGCAGCAGCGCGTGGCGATCGCCCGCTGCCTGGCGATGGCGCCGCAGCTGATGCTGTTCGACGAGGTCACCTCGGCGCTCGATCCCGAACTCGTGGGCGAGGTGCTGAAGGTCATGGAAGACATGGCGCGCCAGGGCATGACCATGGTGCTGGTGACCCACGAAATGGCCTTCGCCCGCAACGTCGCGTCCAAGGTCGTGTTCATGCACCAGGGCCGCGTGTGGGAACAGGGCCCGCCCGCCCGGCTCTTCGCCGATCCCCAGACCCCCGAGCTGCGCCAGTTCATCGGCACGGCCGCGCCGACCGCCCATTAAGGCATACACCACCGGAGCCATCCCATGAAACTCTTCGCCAAGCTGGCCGCCGCCGCGGCCGTCTGCCTCTCCCTGGCCGCGCCCGCGGCGGCCGCCGACAAACTGCAGGACGTGCTGGACGCGGGCAAGCTGCGCGTCGGCGTCCTGATGGACGCCGCCCCCTGGGGCTTCAAGAACGCCAAGGGCGAGGCCGACGGCCTGGACATCGACATGGCCAAGCTCATGGCCGCCGACCTGGGCGTCAAGCTCGAACTGGTGCAGCTCACCGGCGCCAGCCGCATCCCCAGCCTGCTCGCCGGCAAGGTCGACGTGCTCATCGCCGCGGCGGGCGCCACGCCCGAACGCGCCCAGCAGGTGATGTTCTCGCAGCCCTACGCGGCCGTGAACCTGGGCGTCTACGGCGGCGAAGGCCTGCCGCAGGCCAAGACGGCGGCCGACCTCAAGGGCCGCAGCATCGCCGTCGCCAAGGGCTCCACGCTGGACATCTGGCTGACCGACAACGCCCCCGAGGCCAGGCTGGTGCGCTTCGAGGACACGCCTTCGGCGGTGGCCGCCTACCTGGCCGGCCAGGCCGAGTCGTTCGCCGAGAACAGCGCCATCGCGCTCAAGGTGGCCGAGGACAATCCGGCCAAGGCGCCCCAGCTCAAGTTCCTGATCCGCCAGTCGCCGGCGCATGCCGCGGTCCAGCAGGGGCAGCAGAACCTGCTGAACTGGATCAACACCTTTCTCTTCTCCAACCGCATGAACGGCAAGCTCGCGACGCTGCAGGAAAAGTGGTTCAAGGAAGCCCAGACCCTGCCGCAGATGTAATCCGGGCGCGCCCGACTACCGAGGATACGCATGATCAAACGCTACAAATCCGGCTCGCGCATGAGCCAGGCCGTGTCGTACAACGGCTTCGTGTTCATCGCCGGCCAGGTGGCCGACAACCGCCAGGGCTCGCTGGAATCCCAGACCCGCGAAGTGCTGGCCAAGATCGAGGCGCTGCTGGCCGAGGCCGGCAGCGACAAATCGCGCCTGCTGGCGGTGGACGTGTTCCTGCCGGCCATCGGCGACTTCGACGCCATGAACCGCGTCTACGACGCCTGGATCGATCCGGCCAATCCGCCCGCCCGCGCCTGCGTCGAAGCGCGGCTGGCAGATCCCGACCTGCGGGTCGAAATGACGGCCGTCGCCGCGCTGCGCTGACACGCCGCGCCCCCACTCGACACTCCACTCCACTTCGCGCCGCCGCTGGCGGCGCCGCAGCTCCCTCCATGCATACCGGCCTGTTTCACGAGATCGATTTCGACGCCGACGGCAAGGCGCTCAGCTTCCTGGGCACCCCCTATTCGGTGGACCGCTCGCCCTACTACCAGATCAAGACGCCCGTCTGCCGCATCCGCAACGGCAGCGGTCCGCGGGTGCTGCTCATGGCTGGCAACCATGGCGACGAATACGAGGGCGAAGTCGCGCTCGGCCGGCTGATACGCCGCCTGTCGCCGCAGCAGATCCGCGGCGAGGTCACCATCCTGCCGCTGGCCAACCTGCCCGCGGTGATGGCTGCGCGCAGACGCTCGCCGCTGGACGACGGCAACCTCAACCGCGCCTTTCCCGGCGCGCCGGGCGGCACGCCAACTGAAAGGCTGGCGCACTTCCTGGAGCACGAACTCTTTCCGCGCCATGACGTGGTGTTCGACATCCATTCCGGCGGCACCTCGATGGCCCACCTGCCCACCGCCCTGATCGAACGCCAGGACGACCCCGGGCGCATGGCCCGGGCGCTGGACCTGATGGGTTCGCTGGGCATGGCCCATGCCTTCGTGGCGGCCAACGGCCGCGAGGCCCCGACCTCGATGGCCGCGGCGGCGCGCGCCGGGGCCATCGGCATCAGCGGCGAATTCGGCGGCGGCGGCACGCTGACGCCGGCCAGCCTGGCCGCCACCCAGCGCGCCATCGACAACCTGCTGCAGAAGCTGGGCGTGACCGACGCGCCGGTGCTCGGCCCCCACGCGCCCGCCGCCCCCGGCATGCAGCTGCTGGAGCTCGACAGCCACGAGCAGAATATTTTCGCCACCCGCCGGGGCTGGTTCGAACCGGCCGTGGACATCGGCGCCCACGTGCGCGCCGGCGACGTCGCCGGCTACTACCACGACTTCAACCGGCTCGACGCCGACGAGCAGGTGCTGCGCTTCCGGGCCTCGGGCATCGTCATCTCCAGGCGGCTGCATACCGATTGCGAATCCGGCGACAGCCTGATCCAGGTCGCGCGTCCGATCGCCCGGGCTGATATCCTGACGGATGCCGCCTGATTCAGGAACCCGCCATAGACACCGCATGACCCAACGGCCCGCGTCCCTCTCCGCTCCCACCTACGACGACGTGCTGCGCGTGCAGCCCCACGGGCGCGCCGCGCCGGCGCGCCCGGCCCTGCCCGCCAGACCGCCGCGGATCGAAGAGGTGGCCAGGCTGGCCGGCGTCTCGCCCATCACCGTATCGCGCGCGCTGCGCCAGCCGGACAAGGTCGCCAAGGAAAAGCGCGAGCGCATCCTGGAAGTCGTGGCGCAGACCGGCTATGCGTCCAACCCGCACGCCCGCGCCCTGCGCTCCGGCCAGTCCAGCGTGGTGGCCGCCTTCGTCTCCAACATCCTGAGCCAGCAGTTCGCGCTGGCGGTGCAGGGCTGCGCCGAAGTGCTCGAACCCCAGGGCTACCAGCTCATGGTGGGGCAGACCTCGTACTCCTACGCCAAGGAAACCAGCATGATCGCGTCGCTGCGCGCCCTGCGCCCGGCCGCGGTGCTGTTCACCGGCGTGATCGAACTGGAAGAAAACCGCCAGTCGCTGCACGAGCTGGGCATTCCCATCATGGAAACCTGGGCCTATCCGCGCGATCCCATAGACATGCTGGTGGGCTTCTCCAACTACGACGGCGGCGTAATGGCGGCGCGCCACCTGGCCGAACGCGGCCACCGCCGGGTCGCCTTCGTGGCGCGCCAGGGCGGTCGCGGCGAACTGCGCCGCCAGGGCTTTCGCGCCGCGGCCGCCGAGTACGGCCTGGAAGTCGTGGCCGAGCTGGCCGTGGACCATGCCCAGACCATCGCCGACGGACGGGCCGCGTTCGCGCGCCTGGCCGCGCTGGGCCGGCCGTTCGACGCCGTGTTCTGCGCCAACGACCTGCTGGCGGTGGGCGCGCTGTTCGAAGCGCGCGACCGCGGCCTCGCCATTCCGGGCGAGATCGCCATTCTCGGCTTCGGCGACACCGACATCGCCGGCGAGATCGAG
Source organism: Achromobacter sp. MUI-25009338 (assembly GCF_057359325.1). Taxonomy (NCBI): domain Bacteria; kingdom Pseudomonadati; phylum Pseudomonadota; class Betaproteobacteria; order Burkholderiales; family Alcaligenaceae; genus Achromobacter; species Achromobacter sp. MUI-25009338. The sequence goes on along the minus strand of NZ_CM170627.1, from coordinate 1,579,515 downwards.
CCCGGCCTCACCACCATCGGCGTGGACAGCCGCCGGCTCGGCGTGCGCGCCGGCGAATTGCTGCTGCAGCGCCTGAACGGCCAGATGCCGGCCTCGCGCCAGGAAGTCTTTCCGCTGACGCTCAACCTGCGCGCCAGCACCTAGTGTGCTGGCGCATCCCGCATCGCGGAATCGGCGCGGCTATACGCCGCGCCCGCCGCCGTTATATGCTCGACCCGACGTCCTATTCTCAGAACGATCGGGAGCCTGCATGCATGATCTGAATGACCTTTTCTATTTCGTGCAGGTCGTCAAGAACGGCGGGTTCGCCCCGGCCGGCCGCGCGCTCAACATCCCCAAGTCCCGCCTCAGCCGCCGCATCGCGCTGCTGGAAGAGCGGCTGGGCGTGCGCCTCATACAGCGTTCCACGCGCAGCTTCGCCGTCACGGACCTGGGCCAGGAATACTTCGAGCAATGCCTGTCCATGCTGGCGGGCGCCGAGGCCGCCCAGGAGGTCATCGACCGCACCCGCGCCGAACCGCAGGGCACCATCCGCATGGCGGCGCCGCCCGCGCTGATCTACTACTTCCTGGGCGATCTGGTCGCCCGCTTCATGGTCCAGTGCCCCAAGGTCCATGTGTACCTGAAGAGCTTCAGCCGTCCCGTGGACGTGCTGCGCGAAGGCTTCGACATCGCCGTGCGGGTGCGCTTCGGCCCCATCGAAAGCAGCGACCTGGTCATGAAGCCGCTGGGCATGAGCTGCCAGAGCCTGGTGGCCAGCCCCGAGCTGGCCCGCCGCATCAATCTGCCGGCCGACCCTCATAGCCTGAACCAATACCCCACGCTGGCGCTGGGCACCGAGCAGCGCGAATCGCACTGGCATCTGGACGGCCCCGACGGCGCGCGCCTGGTCGTGCCGTTCAGCCCGCGCCTGGTGACCGACGACATGCTGGCCCTGAAGCGGGCGGCGCTGCGTGGCGTGGGCATCGTGTCCCTGCCGCTATTGATGATCTGCGAAGAGATCGAAGCCGGCACGCTGGTGGACGTGGGCGCGCCCTGGCAACCGGAACCGGGCAGCGTCCACGCCATCTTCCCATCGCGCCGCGGCCTGCTGCCCGGCGTGCGGGACCTGCTGGATTTCATGAGCGCCGAATACCAGGAAGTGGTCAGGCGGGAACACAGCGCGAGGCAACTGCGCGACGGGCCCATCGCCAAGTGATCCGGACGCATATCGTCCGATGAGTGAAACGCAGAAACTCAAATTCACGCCTTCCGGACAGCCCGCGTTGCCCCTAGGATAGTTAACTCCGCCTTCCACTTCCCCTAGGAGCATGCCATGACCAAACCCTATGTGAAACTCGACAAGTCCCAGGCCGCCGTGCTGCTGGTGGACCACCAGGTGGGCCTGCTGTCGCTGGTCCGGGACTTCCAGCCCGACCAGTTCAAGAACAACGTCCTGGCGCTGGCCGACCTGGCCGAATACTTCAAGCTGCCCACCATCCTGACCACCAGTTTCGAAGACGGCCCCAACGGCCCGCTGGTGCAGGAATTGAAGGACCAGTTCCCGAAGGCCCCCTACATCGCCCGTCCGGGCAACATCAACGCCTGGGACAACGAAGACTTCGTCAAGGCCGTCAAGGACACCGGCAGGAAGCAACTGATCATCGCCGGCGTGGTCACCGAGGTCTGCGTCGCCTTCCCCGCGCTGTCGGCGCTGGAAGAAGGCTTCGACGTGTTCGTGGTGACCGACGCCTCGGGCACCTTCAACGAGGTGACGCGCGACGCGGCATGGCGCCGCATGGAAGCGGCCGGCGCGCAGATGATGAGCTGGTTCGGCGTCGCCTGCGAACTGCACCGTGACTGGCGCAACGACATCGAGGGGCTGGGCCGCCTGTTCTCGAACCACATCCCCGACTACCGCAACCTGATGGCGGCCTATTCCACCGTCAAGGGCAGCAAATAAGGCGGCGCTACGGCGTATATAGGGCAGCGGCGCGCCGCTGCCCTATTTTTTACGCGCGAACGGATAGGCCTGCTGCGCCAGGAAGGTGCCCGGCATGTCGTTGTCCAGGATGCCGTAGTTCTCGGGCAGGCGATGGCGCACGCCGCGCACCGCGGTGCCGAACAGGTAGTCGATGAACGACAGGTGGGCGGCGTAGTTGCGGTCGATCGCCTCGGTGTCCGACGAATGGTGCCAATGGTGGAAGTCCGGCGTCACAATCACGTAACGCAGCCAGCCCCAGGGCAGCTTCACGTTGGAGTGGATCAGCACCGCCTGGAAGCCCACGATGATGATGTAGGCGTCCAGCACCGATTTGGAAAAGCCCAGCGCGAACAGCACGCCCAGCACCGCGACGCGGGTGATCAGCAGCTCGACCACGTGCAGCCTGGAACCGGCCAGCCAGTCCAGCGTGCGGGTGCTGTGGTGCACGGCATGGATACGCCATAGGAACGGCACCTCGTGATAGGCGCGGTGCGCGGCGTATTGCACCAGGTCCGCCACCAGCACCGCCAGGAACAGCTCGACTGCATAGGGCAGCGCGACGATCGCCTGCTGCAGCGGCTCGTAGGCGGCCCACGAAAACAGCCGGTGCACGAAGAAATTGATGCACAGCAGCACCGCCCCCACCGACAGGTGGTTGAACAGGAAGTGCTTCATGTCCACCTGCCATTCCCCGCGGAACACCGGCTGGCCGGGATACAGCGGAAACAGCTTCTCGAAAATAATGAACACGGTGCTGGACGCCAGCAGATCCAGGATGAACCAGTCCAGGCCCAGATAAGGGTGGTTGCCGGTATTGGAGCTGGTCACCACCACATTGCTGCCGCCCGCCGCAACGGCGACGCACACCAGCACGAAGGCGGAGATATTGAGCCAGCGCTGGCGCCCCAGCACGGTATTGGCCAGCGCGATCGAGCCCGCCACCAGCAGCGCGCCGAACAGCAAGGCGCGCATCGCGTCCACCGAATAAAAACTGCGCAGCTCCGGCGTGGTCAGATAGGCCGGAAAATGAAACGCCAGCACGCCCAGCACGGCAAGAATCGCCAGAAACAGCGCGATGACTCCGCTCATCATTCCCGTGCCCGGGTGGATCCGGCCGTCCCGCTTGAATAACTCGTAGACCTGCCGATAAATGGGCGCGCTCTGTTTCATTTCATTTTTATGATGACCACGGGGAGGCGAGTGTATCCCCGAGCCGCCGGCATCATGTAATCACACGTGACCAAATCGCACAGATTTCCCCCGCCTCCCCTTACGGCGGCGCCAGGCGGTTGCGGCCGATCAAGCGGCGCTTCCCGGACGGTTGACAAGCGCCTGGCGTTGGCGTGTCATGGGACCCACAACACAAGGCTCATCAGGCTCCCCAGCTCTACGCTGTACCCCTCGAACCGGTTCTTCCATGAGGCCCTTATGTTTCCTGAATACCGCCAACTCATTACCCAGTTGAAATCCGAGAACGCGCATTTCTCCGCGCTGTTCCAGCGCCACAACGATCTGGACCAGGAAATCCAGAATATAGAGGCCGGCATCAAGCCGGCCTCGGGCAATCAGGTCGAAGTGCTCAAGAAAGAGAAGCTGCAGCTCAAGGACAAGCTATACGGCATTCTGCGCGCGGCCGACCAGGGCGGTAGCTGACCGCCGCGCAATTTCGCTGCCACCAGGCATGGCCGTCGCGTATTGCCGGTTTTTCGCGCAATACGCCGCGGCCTTTGTTTTTTATTTCCGGCCGCCCTTGCCGCCGGACTCCGGCACCGAGGCGTTCACGTAGTCCCGCACCGTGCGGTCCTTGTTGAAAACCACCGTCAGTTTCTGCTGGTCGTCCATGGCGCCGTAGTCGCCATCGTAAAAATAGAACCAGGTCGCGGTCAGCAGCCCTTCGCGGTCGAAATGCTGCGAGCTCGGCGGACCATAATCGCGGACCATCTCGTCGTAGGTCGTGACGTTCAGCTGGATCGACCGCAGCCTGGCTTCGGTGATCAGATTGCTGGAACCCGTGGCGCAGCCCGCCGCCAGGGCGGCCACGCAAAGCAACGACATTCTCATTCGATTCCCTCGATATTGTTATAGCCGCGCTGCGCGGTCGGCGCGGATGCGCAAATTCTCTACTTGCCGAGGGGAAAGCTCAAGCGATATCCGTGCCCGGACCGAACGACGCTACGGTTCCACGGCCACGAAGGCCTCGCTGCCCGCCAGCCGCGACATGGCGTCGACGATGCGGCGCGACAGTTCCAGCACCAGCGGATGGCGCGGCTGGCTGGCAAGCGTGATCACGTCCAGGCTGCAGCCGATCCGCGGGACAAACGGCCTGCACGCGATTTCGGGCCCGTGGCACAGGCGGGCGTACAGGCCGTTGACGATGGACACGCCGACGCCGCAGGCGACCAGCCGGCACGCCAGCTCCATCGTGTGCGCCTCCGCCCGTATTCTCGGCACCGTGCGCCCCTGGCGCAGAACCTGGTCGACCTGCTGGCGCAGCGCGCGCTGGCGCCCCAGCAGCACCATATCGACGCCGATCAGATCGCCCGGCTCCACCTGCTGCAAAGCCTCCAGCGCGTGGCCGGCCGGCATGATGCACACGGCGTCGGTGTCCAGCCGCAATATCGTCTGCAGGCCGGCATGCTGCGTCGGCGAACGGACCAGCGCCAGATCGGCTTCGCGCCCCAGCACTGCGGCCTCGCCCGCCTCGCTGTTGCCCACTTGCATTTCCAGCGCCACGCCGCCGTGGTCGTTCAGGAAAGGCTCCACCACCGATGGCATCACGCATTGGGCCACCGAGCCGGGCAACAGCACGCGCAGCAGGCTGCGCCGCACGCCGCCCCGGCGCAATTGCCCGACGTGACGCTGCAGCGATTCCGCGTCGAGCAGCATGTTGCGCACGTCCGGCAGCAAGGCCGCGGCCTCGTTGCTCGGCAGCAGGCGTCCCTTGCGCCGCACGAACAGCGGCAGCCCCAGATCGGATTCGAACTGGCTCAACAGGCGGCTGACGGCGGGTTGCGACGCGCCCAGCCGCTGCGCCGCCGCGATGGTCGATCCGGTGGCCATGAAGGCCAGAAACGCCTCCAGCTGCTTGAAGTTCATGTCTTTCCCGGCGCGCTGGCTGAGTGCGCGCGTCCTCTTCGGATGAGCACCGGATTCTGCGGGATGTGCATAGGCTCATGCCAGACGTACATACCGTTGCCAAGCATCTGGCTTGGCTTGAACATGCCGGCACACCTAAGCGCTGTACCCCCCGCAAACCAACATTCAATGCATGAGCGCCGAGACCAAGGAACCCAAATGCCCGCTGCTTTCCCGTCGATAGTGTTGGCCGGATTTCCTGTCCTCGGCGACGCGATAGAGATGCTAGTTCCTGCGCCCGCGTGCAAGGCTGCGGCCCTGCAAGCCAGTAAGTCACCGGGCCGTCCGCAAGCGCAATATCAGCTGCGTCCTAGGCAGCACGCCCACGCAGCGCGCGCATCGCCCGTCACTCGCAGCGTGACGCAAGGCATCGCCGCAGCGATGCCCCCGCCGACCCGCTAACCCGTCCTCCGTTTCCTTTCCTCTCTCCTCCCGCGCAACACGCGGGCGGCAGGGAGACCTTTTGTCCATTGCAGCACCACACCCAAGGGGAATTCATCGTGAGAAGCAAGCAGACGCAACGCCGGTTCCTGGGCGCCGCCCTGGTCCTTTCCTCCCTTTCCTGCGTCGGCCCGCTCCAGGCCGCGGCAGCCAGCTCGGTCACGCTTTTCGGCGTCGTCGACCAGGGCCTCGTCTACGAACACAAGAACGGCCAATCCAGCCTGAAACAGAAAAGCTCGAACCAGGCCGGCTCGCGCTGGGGCCTGCGCGGCAGCGAAGACCTGGGCGACGGCTACAAGGCCACCTTTCTCCTCGAAAGCGGCTTCAATCTCACTGACGGCACCCAGGGACAAGGCCGGCTGTTCGGCCGCGGCACCCATGTCGGCCTGTCCGGCGACTTCGGCGAAATCAAGATGGGCCGCATGTCCGTTTTCGGCTCGGACTGGGGCGGTGTGGGTTCGCCCTTCGGCGGCGGCTGGGGCCAAAGCGGCAACGGCACCGTGCTGGGCAATGGCAAGGGCGACTTCGGCGAGGGCGGCCGCGTGAACAACGCCTTCTTCTATACCTCGCCCCGCATGGACGGCTGGCAGGGCGGCGTGGGCTACAGCCTCGAGGCCACGAACGGCGACGCATTCGCCACCTCCGCCCATGATCGCGTGCTGACCACCGGCCTGCGCTACGACAACGGCCCGGTCGCCCTCGCGCTGACCTATGATCGCTCCATTCCCAATCTGCAAGAGCCGAAAGAAAAGAAAGAGCAGAAGGAAGAAGAGAAGAAAAAGTTCATCAGAAAGAAGGCCTCGTCCAATATCCAGATCGCCGCGGCCTACGACTTCGAAATGTTCAAGGTTCACGCCAGCTATGGCAACCTGCGCAGGTCCAACAGCGATGAATACGGCAAGTACAAGAGCGTCCATGCCGTCATCGCCGGCGTAACGGTGCCCACCGGCAGGACCGGAAAGCTCATGGCCGTCTACCAGCATTCATCCGCGAAAATCGAGGGCTGGGCGCTGGGCTACCAGTACGATCTGTCCAAGCGCACCAACCTCTACGCTTTCCTCAACCGCGTGGACACGGCCGGGTCCCACAAGCTGCAAAGCGCGCTGGGCGTTCGCCACACCTTCTGATGCAGTCACCGCGCGTCCGGGGTATTCCCCGGGCGCGCCCGAGCCCGGCCAGGGCTTGAAACCGGGCCTTCCGATACGGCCCCCACACCAGGACACGGTATGATGGCGCCCCTCGATGATCTCCGGGCCCCCTATCGTGACGAAGTCCGCAGTGCTGCTTGCTCTGGCCGTTCTCCTGACCGGCTGCTCCCAGGAAGAACAGACGCCCTGGATGCGTCTGCAGGCCGCCGTGCCGCAATTGAAAGTCACCGCCGACACCCCCGAGGCGGCGGTGAAATCCTGGTGGCTGGTCCGCGACCAGCAGGAGCAGTACTCGTCCACGGTCTGCAAGGAACTCGGCGGGCTGTACGGTCCCATCCGCTCCGCCCGTGACGGCCTGGCCGCCGGCGAACTGCTGGCCATGCAGGCCGGCCGCGACGCCTGCGATCCGCCCAGCTATGCGCGCGACATCGTGAACGTGGAAGTCGAGTCCGCCACACGCGCGCACGTCATCGCCCAGATCCGCAATACCGAACCGCCCACCCCCGGCTATGTGCTGGACAACGACGAGCGCGGCAAGAAAGAGCGCGGCGTCCGCATGCAATACCTGCTGGAACGCGCCGACCAGGGCCAGCCCTGGAAAATCGCGCAGATCTACAGTTCGGACCGCTACTGCACCGTGGCCCCGGTGGACGGCTGGTGCCCGCTGTACGACAGCAAGAAAGGCTCGGGCAACAGCTACGTCTTCGAACTCGCTCAATAGACGGCGCCGCGCGCCGGTCAATTCACGCTGACGCCGGCCTCGCGCACCACCTTGCGCCAGATCGAGATTTCATTGACGATCTGCTCGCGAAATGCCGCCGGCGTACCGGGCGCCGCTTCTTCTCCCGTGGTCTGGAGCCGCTCGACCATGTCGACTCGCACCACCGCCGCGTTGACTGCGGCGTTGAGCCTGGCCTGGATGGCCGGCGCCACGCCCTTGGGCGCGATCAGCCCGTACCACACCGTCACGTCGTACGGCACGCCCGCTTCCCGCACCGTAGGCAGGTCCGGCGCTGACGATACGCGTTCGGGCAGTGTCACCGCCAACACCTTCAGGCGCTGGTCCTTGCGATAAGGCAGCGTGGACCCCGCGGTCGTCAGCATCGCATCGACCTGCCCCGAAACCGTATCGGTCAATGCCGGCGCCGAGCCCTTGTACGGGACGTGGGTCATGGAAATGCCCGCGGCCTTCAGAAAGGCCTCCATCGCCAGATGCGAAATCCCGCCCGTGCCGGACGAGGCGTAAGTCAGCTCGCCGGGCTTGCTCCTGGCCAGCTCGACCAGCTCGGACAGCGTGTTCGCCGGCACGCCCGGATGCACGGACACGAAGAACGGCGCGCGCGCAATCATGCCTATCGGCGTCATGTCCGCCACCGGGTCGAACGGCAACTGGTACAGGCTGGGATTGACCGAATAACTGTTGGAGATCAGCGTCAGCGTGTAGCCGTCCGGCTCCGCGCGCAGCCCCTGCTCCACCCCCAGCTTGCCGCCGGCGCCGGGGCGGTTCTCGACCACGACCGGCTGCTTCAGGTCATCGGAAAGCAACTGGCCCAGCAAACGCGCGATCCCGTCGTTGCCCCCGCCGGCCGCGAACGGCACGATCAGCTTGATCGGCTTGCTGGGGAAATCCTCGGCCTGCGCGGCCTGCAATGGGCCTGCCATCGCGGCCACCGCCAATGCGGCGCACAGCAGTTTCCTGCGCGATAAGCCGTGCCGGGCACGGATCGTGGATTGCTGGGTCATGCCTGTCTCTTCCTTGTATATGCCGCGCCTTGGAACGGGTGCCGGTCGGCGCATGAAGTATGCCCCAACCGCGTAAACCCCTATAGGCTTCTGGTGCACAACAGCACTACATTGAATACCTGAACTGATATTTGTATACAAAACGATGACTGGCATACAAAAAAAGGCAGGCTCGCAGTCCGTGTACGAGGACGTCAGCGCCCTGCTGCGGGACATGATGAAAGACATCACCGAGCCGGTGCGGGTGCGCGAGGAAGACCTGGCGAACCAGCTGGGGGTCAGCCGCACGCCCGTGCGCGAGGCGCTGATCCGCCTGGAAAGCACCGGCATGGTCCATCTGCGCCCCGGCCGCGGCGCCCTGCTGACGCCGGTGACGGACGAGGAATACATCGAGTGGCTGCAGCTGCGCGAGCAGCTGGAAGGCTTCGCCACGCGCGAGGCCGCGCTCAACGCTTCGCAGCGCGACGTGCAGCGGCTGCGCGCCCTGTTCGCGCCCTTCATCGGGCTGGAGGAAGACACGTTCGCGCCGGTGCCCTATGGCCAGGCCAATGTCGCGTTCCACAAGGAAATCATCGCGCTTGCCAACAACCGCCTGCTCGAGCGCGTCTGGGCCGCGTTCGGCCACAGGCAGACCACGTACCGGCGCCAGACCATCAAGCGCCTGCACCGCTTCAGCACTTCGCTGCGCGAGCACCTGGCCATCATCGACGCGATCGAGCGCCGCGACGCCGAGCTGGCGGAAAAGCTGGCCCGCCAGCACGTGCGCACGCTCTATGACGACTTCGTCAAGGCCTTGCAGGCCGGCGCCTAGCCCCCGCGCGCATCCAACCTTGCCTACAACCCGACCCGATTCCGAGATGAAATTTCTGACTTACGCCGTACAAGACCAACCCTGTCTGGGCATGCTGCTGGACGACGACCGCGTGCTGGACCTGACCGCGCTGCTGGCCTCGCGTCCTGACTTGGGGCTGCCCGGACCGGTGCGCAACGTCAACGACTTGATCGCCCTGGGCGACGACACCGTGGCGCGCGTGTGCGGCGCCGGCCTGCTCGACGGCGTGGACACCGCCGCGCTGCCGAGGCTGGCCGACGTGCGCGTGCTGCCGCCGCTGGCGATGGCCCGCAACGTGTTCTGCGTGGGCCGCAATTACCGCGAGCACATCATCGAGGGCAACCTGGCGCGCGGCCGCCCGGCCGACGCCTTTCCCGAAGCCATCGAGTTCTTTACCAAGGCGCCCACCGCCGTGGTCGGCCACGGCGCGGACGTCAAACGCCACGCCGGCCTGACCGACAGCCTGGACTATGAAGTCGAGCTGGCCATCGTGATCGGCCGCGCCGGCGCCGACATCCCGCGCGAGCGGGCCCTGGAGCACGTGTTCGGATACACCATCGTCAACGACGTCACCGCGCGCGACCTGCAGGCGCGCCACGGCCAGTGGTTCAAGGGCAAGAGCCTGGACACCAGCTGTCCCATGGGGCCGGTCGTGGTGCATCGCTCGGCGATTCCCGACGCCAACAATCTGACGGTGTCGCTGTCGGTCAATGGCGAAGTCCGCCAGCACGACAACACCTCGGACATGATCTTCGACGTGGCGGCCATCATCGAACAGCTGTCGGCCGGCATGACGCTGCTGCCGGGCGACGTGATCGCCACGGGCACGCCCAAGGGCGTGGGATTCGCGCTGAACCCGCCGCGCTGCCTGCAAGCCGGCGACGTGGTGTCGGCCAGCGTCGAACGCATCGGCACCTTGACCAACCGCATCGCCGCTTGATTGCCGGGCGCCCGAGCGTCCGTTTGGAGGAGAGACCCATGAACATCCCTGACACCCTGAAGCCCTATGCCACGGGCGACCTGGCCTCGCGCTACGTCAACGTCGACGAGCTGCCCTGGAAGCCCACGCCGACGCCGGGCATCGACATGAAAGTGCTGCTCGACGTGCCGGAAACCGGCTTGCTGACCGCGCTCTTTCGCTGGGCGCCGGGCACTTCCCTGCCGCTGCACGAACACGTCGAAATCGAACAGACCTATGTGCTCAGCGGCAGCATCGTCGACGACGAGGGCGAAGTGCGCGAAGGCAATTACGTCTGGCGCCCCAAAGGCAACCGCCATATCGCGCGCTCGCCGAACGGCGCGCTGGTGCTGTCGTTCTTCCTGAAACCGAACAAGTTCCTGGAAGGCGACCTGGCGGGCAAAGAACTCAAGTAATCAGACAAGACAGCCGTCCAAGGACGGGACAGGAGACACAATGAAGTTCCACTACAAGCACATTGCGGCGGGCCTGACCGCCGCCGTCATGGCCGGCCTGTCGGTGCAGGCCGCCGCCGCCGACATCCAGGAGCGCCGCGTCAAGTTCAGCTACCCGGTCAGCCGGACCAACCCGGTCGGCATGGCCACCGAGAAATTCATCGAACTGGTCGGCCAGAAGACCAATGGCAAGATCAAGGTCACCGGCTATGCCGACGCCCAGCTCGGCAACGAGATCCAGGCCATGTCCTCGGCGCAGGGCGGCATCATCGAAATGACCGTGGTCTCGACCGCGGGCGCGGCCAACAACGTGAAGGAACTGGGCATCTTCGACCTGCCCTTCCTGTTCCAGTCCGTGGAAGAGGCCGATGCCGTCATCGACGGTCCGGTCGGCAAGGAACTGCTGAACAAGTTCGCCGCCAAGAACCTCGTCGGCCTGTGCTACTGGGACTACGGTTTCCGCCAGGTGTCCAACAGCAAGCATCCCATCAACAAGGTCGAGGACTTCCAGGGCCTGAAGCTGCGCGTGCTGCAGAACCGCATCTACATCGACACCTTCAAGGCGCTGGGCGCCAATCCCCTGCCGCTGCCCTATCCTGAAACGTATACGGCGCTGGAGACCAAGGCCATCGACGGCCAGGAAAGCGCGTACCTGGTGACCAAGAGCAGCGGTTACCAGGAGATTCAGAAGTACATGACGGAAACCAACCACGTGTTCCTGCCCGCGGTGGTCATGGCCAGCAAGCGCTTCTGGGACCGCCTGAGCAAGGATGAGCGGGCCGTCATCCAGCAGTCCTGCGACGAGTCCGTCACTTACTTCCGCCAGGTCAGCCGCGACCAGGAAAAGAAAGTCGTGGGCGAACTGTCGGCGGCGGGCATGTCGATGAACAAGATCGACCCCGCCGAGAAGCAGCGCATGGTGCAGGCCACCGCCGCGGTCACCGAAAAGTACAAGACGGAGCTGGGCGCCGAACTGGTCGATCGCACCGTCGCCACGATCAACCAGACCCGCAAATAAAAACAGCGCTTGCCCGTGCAAGGAGGCGGCCGCAACGGCCGCCCTATCTCTTCAAGGACGTCGACGATGTCAAGAATCGTGCACGCCTATTTCACCCTGCTCAAAGCCGTCATCGTCATCTGCCTGGTGGCCATGGTGGTGATGGTGTTCAGCAATGTGGTGATGCGGTTTATTTTCAACTCCGGCATTCCGGTCTCCGAGGAACTGTCGCGCTGGTGTTTCGTGTGGCTGACCTTCCTGGGCGCCATCCTGGTGCTGCATGACCGTTCCCACCTGGGCGTGGACGTGGTGCTGCAGGCGCTTCCGTCCGCCGCGCGCCGGGCTTGCCTGATCGTGGCCAACCTGCTGATGCTGTACGCGACCTGGCTGATCCTGGTGGGCAGCATCGAACAGACTTCGCTGAACATGGGCGCCAGCGCGCCGGCCAGCGGCCTATCCCAGGCCTGGTTCTTCGGCGTGGGCGTGGTGTTCGCCGCCTCGACCGGGCTGATCCTGGTGTATCAGCTCTATCAAGTCTGCACGGCGCCCGCCGCCGAGTTGGGCAAGTTCATTTCCCCCCACGAGTCGGGAGCCGAATAATGACATTGGCAATTTTCGTCGCCGTGCTGCTCGTGGGCCTGGCCATCGGCCTGCCGGTGGCCTACGCGCTGATCCTCACCGGCGTGGCGCTGATGTACCAGCTGGACTTCTACGATGCGCAGATCGTGGCCCAGAACCTGCTCAACGGCGCGGACAGCTTCCCGCTGATGGCGGTGCCGTTCTTCATGCTGGCCGGCGCCGTGATGAACGCGGGCGGCCTGTCGGCCCGGATCGTGGACCTGGCGCTGGCGCTGGTGGGCCACATCAAGGGCGGCCTGGGCTACGTCACGATCCTGGCCGCCTCCATCCTGGCCAGTCTGTCGGGCTCGGCCGCGGCCGACGCCGCCGCCCTGTCGGCCCTGCTGGTGCCCATGATGATGAAAGCCGGCCACAGCCGCGCGCGCTCCAGCGGCCTGGTGGCCTCGTCCGGCATCATCGCCCTGGTCATCCCGCCTTCCATCGGCCTGGTGCTGATCGGCGTCACCGGCAACATCAGCATCACCGGCCTGTTCATGGCCGGCATCGTGCCCGGCATCATGATGGGGCTGTCGCTGTGCGTGGCCTGGTGGCTGCTGTCGCGCAAGGAACAGATCCAGCCCCTGCCGCGGGTCGACCGCAAGGTGGTCGGCAAGACCCTGGTCGAGAGCTTCTGGGCGCTGCTGCTTCCGGTCATCATCATCGTCGGCCTGCGCTTCGGCATCTTCACCCCGACCGAAGCCGGCGTGGTCGCCGCCGTCTACGCCATCTTCGTGGCCGCCTGCATCTACCGCGAACTGAGCATGCGCCAGCTGTACGAAGTGTTCCTGACTTCGGCCAAGATGACCGCCATGGTGATGTTCCTGGTGGCCGGCGCGCTGGTGTCGGGCTGGATGATCACCATCGCCGGCCTGCCCGCGCAGGTCTCCGAGATCATCAGCCCGTTCAGCGGCAGCCCCACGCTGCTGATGCTGGTCATCATCGGCCTGGTGATCGTGATCGGCATGGCGATGGACATGATCCCCATCGTGCTGATCCTGATCCCCGTGCTGCTGCCCTCGGTCACGGCCGCCGGCATCGACCCCGTCTACTTCGGCGTCGTGTTCATGCTGGCCTGCGCCATCGGCCTGATCACGCCGCCGGTCGGCGCCGTGCTCAACGTCGTGGCCGGCGTGACGGGCGTGCGCATGGTCGAACTCATCAAGGGCGTCTGGCCTTTCCTGCTGGCGCAATGCGCGACCCTGCTGCTGCTGATCCTGTTCCCGCAGCTGGTGCTGGTCCCGTATCGCTGGATCATGCACTGACACACCGAGGAGCGACGACATGGAACACCTGGACGACTTCAACGGCTGCCGCGTCATGGTGTCGGCCGGCGCCTCGGGCATCGGGCTGGCCATCGCCCGGGCCTTCCACGAGCGCGGCGCGCGCGTACACGTCTGCGACGTCTCGGAGCAGGCGCTCGCGGCGGCCGGCGCCGAACTGCCGGGCCTGGGCGTGTTTCGCGCCGACGTGGCCGCGGAAGCCGATGTCGACGCCTGGTTCGCGCACGCCCTGGCCGACCTGGGCGGACTGGACGTGCTGGTCAACAACGCCGGCATCGCCGGGCCGACCTCGGCGGTGGGCGAACTGAGCGTCGAAGACTGGGACCGCACCATGGCGGTCAACGTACGCGGCCAGTTCCTGTGCGTGCGGCGCGCCCTCGCGCCGCTGCGGCAATCCGACAGGGCCGCCATCATCAACCTCAGCTCGGTGGCGGGACGCCTGGGATATCCCATGCGCGCGCCCTACGCCGCGTCCAAGTGGGCCGTGGTCGGGCTGACCCAAAGCCTGGCCATCGAGCTGGGCGACGACGACATCACCGCCAACGCCATCCTGCCCGGCATCGTCGAAAGCGAACGCGTCAACCAGGTGGTGGCGGCGAAAGCCGGGCTGCGCGGCATCCCGGAAGCCGACATGCGCGCCGAAATCCTGCAGCACGTGTCGCTGCACCGCACCGTGCCCATGGACGACATCGCCCGCACCGCCCTGTTCCTGGCCGGCGCCGCCGGCCGCAGCATCACCGGGCAATGCATGAACATCTGCGCCGGCGTGCAGACGCTGCGCTGAACTTCGGCCCGCATGGGCCTGGGAGAACCGAGTGGACCAACAATTCCTGACCTCGACGTTCGGCCTGCAAGGCCGGACCATGCTGATCACCGGCGGCGCCTCCGGCCTGGGCCTGAACATGGCCGAAACCGCCGGCAAGGCGGGCGCGCGCATCGTCGTCAACGACGTGCGCGAGGAGGCCTGCGACCAGGCCGTGGCCGGCTTGCGCGCACTGGGCATAGACGCCCGCGGCGCGGTATTCGACGTATCCCGCGCCGCCGCGGTCGCCGACGCCGTGGCCGCGCTGGCCGCCGACGGCTGGTCGCCCGACGTGCTGGTCAGCAACGCCGGCAACCAGAACCGCGCCCCCGTGATCGAACAGGACCCCGAAGTCTGGCAATCCATCCTCAACGTCCACGTCAACGGCGCCTTCAACTGCGCACGCGCCGTGCTGCCCGCCATGATCGCCCAGGGCGGCGGACGCATCATCATCACCTCCTCGGTAGCGGCGCTGGCATGCATGCCCGGCATCGCCGCCTACTCGGCGGCCAAGGGCGCGCTGGCGGCGTTCACCCGCGCCCTGGCCGTCGAATACGGCGGCCAGGGCGTCACCTGCAACGCGCTGGCCCCCGGCTTCGTGCGCACCGGCTTCACCACCGCCCTGCAGGAACGCGAGCAGTTCAACGACTTCCTGAAAAGCCAGGTCCCGCTGGGCCGCTGGGCCGACCCCGAAGACATCTCCCCGGCCGTCATCTACCTGGCTTCGCAGGCCGGCCGCTTCGTCAACGGCCACGTGCTCGCCATCGACGGCGGGCTGCTGGCGCACCTGTGATCCCCGGCAGCAAGGAGTCGCCGCAATGTTTCTGCATATCGTGATGATGGAATTCGACGACCGCGTCGACGCCGAATTCTTCCGCACCGTCGATGAATACGTGGCCCGCATGAAGCGGGAATGCGAGGGCCTGCTGCTCTACCACTTCGGCGCCAACGTCGCGGCCCGCTCCCAGGGCTACACCCACGCCACCAGCTCGGCCTTCGTCGACGCGGCCGCCCACGACGCCTACCAGACCTGCCCGGCGCACGTGGCCATGAAGGAATACATGGGGCCACATATCAAGCGGGTGGTGGTGTATGACGGGGAGATGGGGGGTATCGGCTGAGCTTGGATGGAAGCAAAGCCAGGGTTAGGCTGCTGTGTATTCAGCGAGTAAAAGCTTACCAAGCCACGGACTTGTGGATCGCCGCCCGTATGTGGTGGCAAGGCCCTGCTTGAATTCCTGTGCGGATATTGATTCTGCCCCGCTGCGGGAGCCGCCAGTCGCGCCATAACGCAAAGGCCCCATTGCGGGGGCCTTGCACCCTAGCGTCGAAATACTAGGGAAATCAGAGTGCAGGGAGTCTTTCGGCTCCCGCACCAGCAGCCGAAGCCGTTGAGGAGATATTCTTGAGTTTTACGGTAGGTGTTCGGTCGCATCCACCATGCATACCAATATGGAGCAGCAAACGGCCGGATTTCGGACCCATTCCAATGGACGTCCCCCGTATCACGTCTTGGGTGCTACGTGAATGCTACGGCGTCTATGTCCCTATTCACGCAAAGGAGACTGAGATGCGAAATCTCGAAAAGCGGCAGATCGAAAACATCGTGCTTGATTGGGCCCGGGCCGTCAGCGCCGGCGACCGCGATGGCATTCTTGCCCGCCATGCGGATGATCTCTTGATGTTCGACTTCCCGAACACCGTGCGAGGAATAGCGGCGTACGACAAGACCTGGGACTTCTTTTACGCGAATCCCAGGGGAACGATCACCTACGCCCCGAGAGACCTGGCTATTACCGCCGGGCAGGACGTCGCCTTCGCCTGCTGTGAAGTCCATTGCGACGGAACCTCGGCCGGCCCTCTGGATTTCCGCTTGACCGTTGGACTCGAGCGGCGCAACGGCGAATGGATCATCACGCACGAACATCATTCGATGGTGACGACCGAGGAACGGTTTATTGAGCAATGAGGCGACGGCCTGGCGTCAAATGCCATCGCAGCCGTCTTGCAAAAAGGCAAAGGGTTAGCTCGCCGATGCTGAGCTAACCCTTTGATTTTATTGGTCGGGGCGGCGGGATTCGAACTCGCGACCCTCTGCTCCCAAATTAGAAACGCGCGAACGTCGGCGAACGTCAGCGAACGAATAACCAACTGATTCATAAGGCTTTATACAAATTTCCTTGTTCATCGACGTTCGCTAATGTACGCTGACAGCCGCGAAAATGTTGTCCCATATGTTGTCCCATATGGCGCATGAGGCAGAAGAATGGAGAGATTCGAGGAAATATGACGAGATACCCAAAACGCGGAAAAGGTGCGCGGTGGACCGTCAAAGAACTGGAAGCGGTACCGGCGGAATGGGTCGGTGATCACCTGGCCGATGGGGACGGCCTGACTGGGGAAATCCGCATTCAGCGCGGCACGATGGCCGTGGTGTGGCGATACGCCTATCGCATGGGCGACAAGGTAAAGAGATTCTACTGCGGCTCATGGCCGGAGCGCACACTCGACGAGATCCGCTCCGCCAGGAACAAAGCGCGGGCGGACATTAAGGCGGGCCGCAATCCGTCAGCCGTCCGCGACTTGGAAAAAGCCCAAATGCGGGAAGCTATGGCAGCTGAATCTGCCGCTGTAACCGCCGCTGAAGAAGAGGCCACGACCGACGCCCTGTCGTTCCAAGAGATGTATAAAAGCTGGCTAGAATCGGGAGTGAAGCGAGCAGATGGCAACACCGAGGTGAAGCGCATCGTTGAAAAGGACGTGCTTCCCTTGATCGGTGATACTCCCGTGCGATCAATTCGCGAGAAGGACATTGAGCGAGTGATCCGCTCGATTGTCGGCCGCGGTTGCAATCGGCTTGCCGAGGTGACCTACCAAATACTGGGCCAGATGTTCCATTGGGCAGAAAAGCGCCAACCATGGCGAAAGCTGCTTTCGGAAGGAAATCCGGTTGAGCTGGTTGAGCTCGGGGTGCTCCTGGCGGACGATTACGACCCGGATAACGCGCGCGAACGCGTTCTCCCGCCTATTGAGATTGTCGAGCTCCAGACTCGATACCGCGAGTTGGAGGAGCAGTATCTCGCTTCGGATGACAAGCGAAAGAGGAAGCCTCCATCCAAGGCGTTGCAGGCAGTTTCCTGGATCTGTTTGAGCACGCTATGCCGGATAGGGGAACTGCACCTAACCGAAATTACGCATCTCGATCTCCGAGAAGGTACGTGGTTCATTCCCAAGGCGAACGTCAAGGGCAGAAAATCACAGAAGCGGGACCACCTGGTCTTTCTGTCACCCTTCGCAGTCAAGCATTTCGAGACCCTTGTCAGCCTGGCAGGATCATCCCGCTGGCTCCTACCTTCGCGCGACAATGATGACGCGGGGGTAGACCAACCGATGTACAAGCAGGCCTTTACTAAGCAAATCAAAGATCGGCAAGCCATGTTCAACGGACAGCCCAAAGCACGCCGCGCTTCGGACAACTCCCTGGTGCTCGGCAAAGGCCATAACGGCAATTGGACGCCTCATGATTTACGGCGAACGGGGTCGACCATCATGGAATCACTGGGCATCGATCCAAACATCATCGACCGCTGCCAAAATCACGTCATTCACACGGGCAAGAACCGTGTCAGGCGGCACTACCAGCTCTACGACTACGCCGACGAGAAGCAAGCAGCATGGGCGAAGCTCGGCGACTATTTGGGAAGACTGCTGTCGGGAGCCGTGGCGCCAGCCGAGCTTCAAAAGCGGCTGACCGCCAAGCAACTACTCGCGGCGTAAAAAAAGCCGAAGACCGTTCGGTCTTCGGCTGTTGGACGCAGGCGGGCAAGCCTAGATCAAGCCCATCTTGGCCATAGAATGGCCGCTACCTGCCGCCACGATCACGTGGTCGACCAATGTCACATTGACCAGAGCCACGGCGTCCTTCAAGCGCCGCGTAACCTCAACGTCCGCCCTGCTTGGCTGCGACGAACCCGAGGGATGGTTGTGGGCAATCAAGATGGAATGCGCGTTGTGCCGAATAGCCGCCTTGACGACCTCGCGTGGATACACGCTCGTCTCAGACAGCGTGCCTCTGAACATTTCCTCGAAAGCGATCATTCTCAATTGCGCATCAAGGAACATTACGCCGAACACCTCCACGTCCGACAGCGCCAGGCGCGTCACGATATAGTCGATGGCGGCGGACGGCTTGTCCACTGGCAAGCGACTACCCAGCGCCCCCTCCAATTGCTGTGCAGCCGCACGTAGCAGCTCTTCCGGGGTTGCGGCTCGATAGAGGCCGCCCGCCTCGCATACAACCGGGGCGCCCTGGACATCCTGCGGCACCTGCCTTTCTCCTGCCCAGGCGCGACTGAAACTTAGTTGCATTGCTCTCTCCAATAGCAAGGGTTGCCTACCAACCCATTAATGATCGGTCTGAATCACACCGGGTTTTGAGGAGGCTTCATTTCTTGAGAGAATGGAGCCATGAGCAAGAACAACAAGTTTTCCCCTGAGGTACGTGAACGCGCGGTGCGCCTGGTCCAGGAGCATCGTGATGAGTACCGGTCGCTGTGGGCGGCTGTCGAGTCTATTGCACCGAAGATCGGCTGCACACCGACGACCCTACTGGATTGGATTAAGCGATCGGAAGTCAACAACGGGACCCGCCCCGGCGTAACGACAGAAGAGCGCGAACGTCTCAAGGCGTTAGAGAAGGAGAACCGCGAATTGCGCCGAGCCAACGAGATTCTGAAGTCGGCGAGCGCTTTTTTCGCCCAGGCGGCGCTCGACCGCGAACTGAAGAAGTAAACGCCTATCTCGATCAACACCGGGATCGATACGGGGTCGAGCCGATCTGCAAGGTGTTGCAGGTCGCCCCGTCAGCCTACAGGCGCTACGCCGCCCGGTGTCGGCAGCCGCAGCTGCGTAGTCAGCGCGCCCAGAAGGACGAACAACTGCGCCCTCAGATCTATAGGGTCTGGGAGCAGAACTTTCGCGTCTACGGTGCTCGGAAGGTCTGGAAGCAGATGAATCGCGAGAGCATTCGCGTGGCACGATGTACGGTCGAACGCCTGATGGGCGACCTGGGCATTGAAGGGGTGCGTCGTGGCAAGCGGGTTCGCACGACGGTGCCCGATAGCGCAGCGGCTTGCCCGCAAGATCTGGTCCGACGCCAATTCGAGGCGGACCGTCCGAACCGGCTCTGGGTAGCGGATTTCACCTACGTTTCCACTTGGCAAGGATGGCTGTATGTGGCCTTTATTATCGACGCTTATGCCAAACGGATTGTCGGCTGGCGCGCCTCCAGCAGCATGACGACGGACTTCGTTTTGGATGCGCTTGAGCAAGCTGTGTACGACCGTCGCCCCAGTCAGGCAGACGGCCTTATTCATCATTCGGATCGCGGGTCGCAATACGTGTCCATTCGCTATTCCGAGCGCCTGGGTGAAGCCGGCATCAATCCGTCTGTCGGCAACACTGGAAGTGCATACGACAACGCGCTGGCCGAGACGATCAATGGTCTCTACAAAACGGAAGTGATTCACCGCAGGACACCCTGGAAAACCAAGGCCGCTGTGGAGCTCGCCACGTTGGAATGGGTGTCTTGGTTCAACCACCAACGCTTGCTAGGATCGATCGGCGACATCCCGCCGGCCGAGGCCGAAGCGCGTTACTATCGACAACTTGCAGCACCGGCTGCGGAACCTGTTTTACTTTAATCAAACAGCCTCCGCGATTCCCGGTGTGATTCACAACAGCGTCTGCGCCGCTGTCTGACCTGATAAGCCACAATAGGCCGGACCAATTCCAGATGGGGCGCCCTCGTAGATGCAGTGATGGCCCTTAGACGCGTCCACAGCCCGCATGAGCGATCGAAACACCTCGGGTGAGGGGGGTAGCAGCCACTTTAGAGTCATTGCAGCCCAGAGCGCGTTCTGCGCGGTCTCGTGCTCTGTTTCTGAAACGCGAGTCGAATCTCCGAGTTTTTGCCTTGCAGGGTCTAGAAGAAGGTTGGCGCCGTGCAAAAGAAAGTGGGCAAGTCGGAAGGTGTGGCCAGAGTCCTGTATTGCACAATCCAACGACTTCACTCGCTAGAACGTGAGACCGCCGAGCCAGCCTTCCCTTCTGTTCATGGCAAGAATCAATGCCCACCGGGGCGCCAAGCTTCCCCGCACATTCGGAATATTTGATAGGGGATTTTTATAGGGTGTTTGAAACGGGCTTTGACTGATGGCGTCAACACTTGATCTCTACGCCAGCCAAGCACTCCGGATCTGTTCGATGGTCCACAACTGGACAGCCGCCCCGCCCCTCGCCCACTGTCAGTGAAGCTGGAACGATCAACGGTTGATGATGTTCCAGACGTACGTGACTAGGATGGCAACTGTCCGGCGCCGGCGTCTCAAGGTGGGAGTTATTTTTGCAACGCCACGAGCCGGACTCTTTTGACTGGGAACTGTTTGCCAGGCCGAGATACTCAAATACCCTGTCGGCAATTCAAGCCACTAACTTCTCCGCGACATGAACCGCGCTTGGTCCAGCCATTGCCGACCTTTTTGCTGCGACCCACGTTCCGTGTTTCTGAGCATTAATCGCGCCCCACGCTCCTTCGGTGCAGCAGGATCCACCAAGGCCGCCCCCCCCCCACGATTCACAAGTGCGGACGGTTGCGGCGGGGTGAAATCTACGGACCTGCGGACAAGTTTCAGCGCCTCATGCGCGGGATCGCGGCCAGCCCGGGGTCGACTCAGCGAAATAATCTGTTAGCCGCCTGAAAGACTCCGTGTCCCTGTCGCAGCCATTCAGACATTGCGCTGGCAACGCCTACTTCCATTGTCGAAAGGGCACCCCTCGTATCAGTACTAGGTTAAAGGATGCCCTATCCCCTCATTCCCGTACTAGGCCAAGTCTCCGCAGTTCGGGTCGGATAGACCGTCGACTTTGATTTCTCTCAGCGCAGCTCAGAGCGCATTTGACACTGAGGTGTGCAGTATGGTCTCAGTGCAATGCACACAGCACATGCAGAGTACAGGCCGCGACGCTTTAAAAGTCCAACCGCGGAAGACCGGTCCACAGCACCGCTCGGCATTTGGTCCGCTAACGAATAACGCCGCGAGGATGGAAGGGCCGAGGGGTCGTAACGATTCAACTGTCGCGTGGTGCCGCCGATGCTCTGCGACCTGGGCTCGGAACTCTCGCTTTGCTGCCCCAGCAACACAGCCTCAGATGAAGGGGTTTGGCCTGCCCCAAGCGCAACAGTCCCCAGAGCCCACCCAATTGGCCTGATGAGCCCAAAGTGCAGCGAGCTGCCGGCCCCCCCAATCAAGCAGAGACCCGGCAAGTCCCGAGAAGGGTTATTGCTACCGAGTGCACATCCTTGCCTTGATGCCGTCTGAACTTGCTCACCGCCAACTGCAAGTTCGTTGTCCCATATGTTGTCCCATAAGCCAAGCAAAGAAAAAGGGTTAGCTCAACGACATTGAGCTAACCCTTTGATTTTACTGGTCGGGGCGGCGGGATTCGAACTCGCGACCCTCTGCTCCCAAAGCAGATGCGCTACCAGGCTGCGCTACGCCCCGAAGGGTGGCAACTATACCAGATACTGAGGGGCCGGCCCATGACGGCGGCCGGTCCGTGATCCTCCATTTCCTGATTGACACCTATATATTTGAAGCCTAAATTAAATACGGCTTCCGACGCCGTGGGACGACCGCGTGCGCCGCTGGCGCGATTCTATAAACACGCATCGGGAAACACATGGCAAACGCCTCCGCTCCATCCGCCTGGGCCACGCCCGCGCGGACCACTCATACCGTTCTCTTCGTCTGCTGGCTGGCCATTCTGTTCGAAGGCTATGACGTGGGCGTGATGGGGGCCGTGCTGCCGGCCTTGGCCGAGGACAAGAACTGGGCGCTCAGCCCGATGCAGTTGGGGGTGCTGGGCAGCTACGCGCTGGCCGGGATGTTCGTGGGGTCGTTCGCGGTGGGCACGCTGAGCGATCTGCTGGGCCGCCGGCGCATGCTGCTGGCCTGCGTGACGCTGTTTTCGCTGACGATGATAGGCGCGGCATGGGCGCCCACGCCGGGCTGGTTCGGGCTGTTCCGTTTCATCGGCGGGCTGGGGCTGGGCGGGGTGATTCCCGCCGCGGCGGCGCTGACCATCGAGTATTCGCCGCCGGCCAAACGCGGCTTCAATTACGGCGTGATGTATTCGGGCTATTCGCTGGGCATTCTGTGTTCGGCGGCGGTGGCGATGGCGCTGCTCAGCCACTGGGGCTGGCGCGCGGTGATCGCGGTGGGCGCCCTGCCCCTGCTGCTGGTGCCGCTGCTGGCGCGGCTGTTGCCGGAGTCGCTGGAGTACCTGCTGGCCAAGGGCGACGAGGCCGGCGCGCGGGCGCAGGCGCAGCGCCTGGGCATCGCATCGCTGGACGCGTTCCGTCCGCAGGCGGCCGGTTCGAAGGCCACGTGGCGCGACGTGATGACGGCGGTGTTCGCGCCGCGCCAGCTGCGCGCCACGCTGTGCTTCTGGGTGGCGCTGTTCCTGGGCATGATGCTGGTGTATGGCTTGAACACGTGGCTGCCGCAGATCATGCGCAAGAACGGGTATGACCTGGGGTCCAGCATTTCCTTCCTGCTGGTGTTCAGCCTGGCCTCGGCCATCGGCGGCCTGGTGCTCGGGCAGTTCGCCGACAAGACCGAGCCGCGCCGGATCGTGGCGCTGTTCTATCTGGCCGGCGCCGCCGGCATTTATTGCCTGACCTACAACAATCCGCTGGCGGTGAATTATCTGTGGGTGGCGCTGGCCGGCGTGGGCAGCATTTCCTCGTCGCTGATCCTGACCGGTTATCTGGCGGGTTACTACCCCGCCCATGCGCGCGGCGCCGCCACCGGCTGGGCGCTGTCGTTCGCCCGCATCGGCGCCATGAGCGGCCCCATCGTGGGCGGCTATCTGGCCGCGCTGCAGCTGCCGCTGGCCTGGAATTTCATCGCGTTCTCCAGCGCGGCCGTGCTGGCGGCGGTGTGCGTGATCCTGATCCCGCGCCGCCATGCCGAAGCGCCCCGGGAACAGGCCGCGGGCGCCGCCGCGCGGGCGCTGCAGCGGCAGTAGGACGCGAAAAGCAAAACGGCGCGCCAGCGGCGCGCCGTATGCGGACTGCTGCGCCGCTCAGCCGAAACGGCCGGTGATGTAGTCTTCGGTTTCCTTGCGCGCGGGCTTGACGAAGATCTGGTCGGTCTGGCCGAATTCCATCAGCTCGCCCAGATACATGTAGGCGGTGAAGTCCGAGCAGCGGGCCGCCTGCTGCATGTTGTGGGTGACGATGACGACGGTGTAGTCGTTCTTGAGTTCGGCGATCAGCTCTTCGATCTTGGCGGTGGAAATCGGGTCCAGCGCCGAGCACGGCTCGTCGAGCAGCAGCACTTCGGGCTTGATGGCCACGCCGCGCGCGATACACAGGCGCTGCTGCTGGCCGCCCGACAGGCTGTTGCCGTTCTGGTGCAGCTTGTCCTTGACTTCGTTCCACAGCGCGGCCTTGCTCAGGGCCCATTCCACGCGCTCGTCCATCTCGCCCTTGGACAGGCGCTCGAACAGGCGCACGCCGAAAGCGATGTTGTCGTAGATGCTCATGGGGAACGGCGTGGGCTTCTGGAACACCATGCCGACCTTGGCGCGGATCAGCGAGATGTCGGTCTTGGCGGTCAGCAGGTTCTCGCCGTCGAGGATGATCTCGCCCTCGGCGCGCTGGCCGGGGTAGAGCTCGAACATGCGGTTGAAGGTGCGCAGCAGCGTGGACTTGCCGCAGCCCGAGGGACCGATGAAGGCGGTGACCTTCTTCTCCTGGATCGACATGTTCACATTGCGGATCGCATGGAACTTGCCGTAGTAGAAGTTCAGGTTCTTGACCTCGATCTTGTTCTTGACGGCGGTAGCGGTGTTTTCCATTTGGTTTCCCTTGCCGCCGGCGCGCGCCGCGCGCCGGCATGGCGATCTTTACTTGCGGAACATGTTGCGGGCAATGATGTTGATGCCCAGCACCAGCAGCGTGATCAGCGTGGCCCCGGCCCAGGCCAGGTCGTTCCAGTCCTTGAAGGGGCTGGCGGCGTATTGGTAGATGACGACCGGCAGGTTGGCCATCGGCCCGTTCATGTTGAAGGACATGAACTGGTTGGACAGCGCGGTGAACAGCAGCGGCGCGGTCTCGCCCGAGATGCGGGCGATGGCCAGCAGCACGCCGGTGATGATGCCGGTCTTGGCGGCGCGATAGCACACCAGGGTGATCATGCGCCACTTGGGACAGCCAAGCGCGGCCGCGGCCTCGCGCAGGCTGTTGGGCACCAGCAGCAGCATGTTGTCGGTGGTGCGCACCACCACCGGAATCACCAGGATGGACAGCGCCAGCGAGCCGGCCCAGCCGGAGTAATGGCCCACCTGCGCCACGTACACGGCGTAGATGAAGAGACCGATGATGATGGACGGGGCCGACAGCAGCACGTCGTTCAGGAAGCGCGTGGCCGGCGCCAGCCAGCCGCGCTGGCCGTATTCGGCCAGGTAGGTGCCGGCCAGGATGCCGACGGGCGTGCCGATCAGCGTGCCCACGCCGGCCATGGCGATGCTGCCGAAGATGGCGTTGACCAGGCCGCCGGCCTGTCCGGGCGGCGGCGTGATTTCGGTGAAGAGCGCCAGCGACAGCGCCGGCGCGCCCTTGGTCAGCAGGGTCAGAATGATCCAGAACAGCCAGAACAGCCCGAAGGTCAGCGTGCCCAGCGAGATGGTGAGCATCACGCGATTGACCACGCGGCGCCGGCGATAGATGCCGTTCTGCATGTTGAGTACGGATACAGCCATGATGTTTTCCTTGTGCTCGCGGCGCGTCAGGTTTTCTTGCCTTCGTTGGCCGACAGGCGCACCAGCAGCATCTTGGCCAGGGCCAGCACGATCGTCGTGATCAGGAACAGGATCAGGCCCAGTTCCAGCAGCGCGGACTTCTGGATGCCGCCGGCTTCGTTGAATTCATTGGCCAGGGCCGAGGCGATGGAGTTACCGGGGGAGAACAGCGAGCCGGACCACTTGAATGCGTTGCCGATGACGAAGGTCACGGCCATGGTCTCGCCCAGCGCGCGTCCCAGGCCCAGCATGATGCCGCCGATGACGCCGGATTTGGTGAAAGGCAGCACGACGCGCCACATGACTTCCCAGGTGGTGCTGCCCAGGCCGTAGGCCGATTCCTTGAGCATGGTGGGCACCAGTTCGAACACGTCGCGCATGACCGCGGCGATGAACGGGATAATCATGATCGAGAGGATCAGGCCCGCCGTGAAGATGCCGATGCCGAACGGCGGGCCGGCGAAGATGCCGCCGATCACGGGCAGTTCGCCCAGGGTGGCGATAAGAAACGGCTGCACGTACTGCTGAAAAACAGGGACAAATACGAACAGGCCCCACATGCCATAGATGATGGAGGGGATGGCCGCCAGCATTTCGACCGCGGTGCCCAGCGGGCGGCGCAGCCAGGTCGGCGACAGTTCGGTCAGGAAGATGGCGATGCCGAACGACACGGGCACGGCGATGATGAGCGCGATGGCCGAGGTCAGCAGCGTGCCGATGATGGGCACCACGGCGCCGTAGTTCTGGTTGACGGGGTCCCAGTCGTTGAGCCACAGGAACGACAGGCCGTACTTGGCCAGCGACTCGCGGCTGCCGTAGATCAGGGAGACCATGATCGCCGCCAGCAGGATGAACACCAGAAAGGCGAACAGGCGCGTCAGGTTCTTGAATAGCGCATCCATCAGCGCGTTGTTGTTTTGCTTCATAGGCGAAGGCGTGCCGGTAGTCACGGAGTCCGCCACGCTGGGCGGAAGCGGCACACTATTATCCATTACCGCGCTCATGGATGGACTTTCCTTGGAAAGCTGAGGGAGAAACTAGGGGTTTACGGCGGACCGCCCCGGGATTCCTGTTGGGGAATTTCGGGGCGGTCCTGATGGCTTACGCGCGGCGGGGAGCGGAGTTCCTGATTATGGGATCTCGCGCTACACCCATCCTGCGGTCGCCCGTTTACTTCCAGACGGGCTTGCCGTCGGCGGTCTTGACTTCGCCCCAGGCGGCGCGGATTTCCTTGGTGACGGCTTCCGGCAGCGGCACGTAGTCCATCGCTTCGGCCGACTTGGCGCCGTTCTTGAAGGCCCAGTCGAAGAAGTCCAGCACGGCCTTGCCCTGCACCGGCTTGTCCTGGGTCTTGTGGACCAGGATGAAGGTGGCGGCGGTGACGGGCCACGATTCGGCGCCCGGCTCGTCGGTCAGCACCACGCCCATGCCCGGCGCGCTCTTCCAGTCGGCGTTGGCGGCCGCGGCGGCGAAGGCTTTTTGCTCGGGCTGGACGAACTTGCCGTCCTTGTTCTGCAGCTGGGTCCAGGCCAGCTTGTTCTGCTTGGCGTAGGCGTATTCGACGTAGCCGATCGAGTTCTTCAGCTGGCCGACGTAGGCGGCCACGCCTTCGTTGCCCTTGCCGCCCTGGCCCACCGGCCACTTGACGGCCTTGCCCTCGCCGACCTGCGACTTCCAGTCAGGCGACACCTTGGACAGGTAGTTGGTCCAGCCGAAGGTGGTGCCCGAGCCGTCCGAACGGTGCACGACGATGATGTCGGCCGACGGCAGCTTGAGGTCGGGGTTCAGCGCCTTGATGGCGGCGTCGTCCCACTTCTTGACCTTGCCCAGGAAGATGTCGGCCAGGACCTTGCCCGACAGCTTCAGTTCGCCCGGCTTCACGCCGTCGATGTTGACCACGGCCACGGTGCCGCCGATGACGGCCGGGAACTGCAGCAGGCCGTTCTTTTCCAGGTCGGCCGCCTTCATGGGGTCGTCCGAGGCGCCGAAGTCCACGGTCTTGGCGATGATCTGCTGCTGGCCGCCGCCGGAACCGATGGACTGGTAGTTGACCGCGTTATTGGTGGCGGCCTTGTAGTCGGACGCCCACTTGGCGTAGATCGGGTACGGGAACGATGCGCCGGCGCCGGTCACGTCGGCGGCCTGGACGGCGAAGACGGCGGCGCTCAGCGCGACGCCCAGGGAAACTTGCTTGAAGACACGTTTGAACATCTGGGTTCCTTCTGTGCTCGTTGGAGGAGTCTGGCAGGCTTGTTACTGCCCGTCTTTCAGCGACCCCCGCATCTTAGAAGCCCAACATGACAGGATAGTGACAGTCATGATCCCCCCCCCGAGGCGCTGCGCGCCTCCCCCCCAGGGGGGCGCCGGAGCGGACCGGCGGAGCCGGATCCGCCCGGCCTGGATGGGCGTTGACGAGGGTGCCTCGAGATCGAGCCGTGCGCGGGGGCGGTCTTGGGGACGGCCCGGGTTTGGGGCGCCGGCGCGCTTCGGGGCGGCGCGCTGGGGGTTACACGCCCAGTTTCTGCATCAGGTACTGATGCAGATTGAAGGGCTCGCGGCGGCTTTTGACTCGGGCGTAGTCGCCGTCGGCTTGCTGCTGCCAGGCCAGCTGGTTGTCGCGCAGGGCGTAGGTGAAGGCCTCGTCGATGACGCGCTTTTTCAGGGCCTTGTCGTAGATCGGGAACGCGATTTCCACGCGGCGGAAGAAATTGCGGTCCATCCAGTCGGCCGAGGACAGGTAGACCGTTTCCTGGCCTTCGGCGAAGAAATAGAAAACCCGCGAGTGTTCGAGGAATCGGCCAACGATGGAGCGCACCCGGATGTTCTCGGACAGGCCGGGCACACCGGCGCGCAGCGCGCATACGCCGCGCACGATGAGGTCGATCTTCACGCCGGCCTGGCCCGCCTTGTAGAGTTCCTCGATGATCTGCTCTTCCAGCAGCGAGTTCATCTTGGCCATGATGCGGGCGCGCTTGCCGGCCTTGGCGGCGCGCGCCTCGGCGCGGATCAGGGCGACCATGCCGTCGTGCATGGTGAAGGGCGACTGCATCAGCGCCTTGAGCGCGCGCCGCGCGCCCAGGCCGGTCAGCTGCGCGAAGACCTTGTCCATGTCCTCGCACAGGCGCGGATCGGCGGTCAGCAGGCCGAAATCGGTGTACAGGCGGGCGGTGCGCGGATGGTAGTTGCCGGTGCCCAGGTGGGCGTAGCGGCGCAGCCGCCCTTTCTCGCGGCGCAGGACCACGGCCATCTTGGCGTGGGTCTTGTGCGCCACCACGCCGTAGACCACGTGGGCGCCCACCTCTTCGAGCTTGGAGGCCCAGTTGATGTTGGTCTGCTCGTCGAAGCGCGCCATCAGCTCCACCACCACCGTCACTTCCTTGCCGGCGCGGGCCGCGGCCAGCAGGATCTTCATCAGCTCGGAGTCCTCGCCGGTGCGGTAGATGGTCTGCTTGATGGCCATCACGTCGGGGTCGAGCGCGGCGGCGGTGAGGAAGTCGATGACCGGCTGGAACGACTGGTAGGGATGGTGCAGGAGCCGGTCCTGCTGGGCGACGGCCTCGAACAGTTCGGAGGGCTTGTCGCCGACCCGGTCGAACGGCGCCGGCACGGGCGCGCGGTATTCCGGAAACAGCAGGTCGGGCCGCGAGTCGGAGTTGCACAGCTGCATCAGGCGCGACAGGTTGACCGGGCCGGGCACGCGGTAGGTGTCCTCGGGCTTGAGCGAGAACTCGCGCTGCAGAAAGGTTTCGAGCTCGACCGGGGTGAGCTTGTCGATCTCCAGGCGCACGGCGGCGCCGAAATTGCGCTGCGACAGTTCGCCCTGCAGGGCATGGCGCAGGTTGGTGACTTCTTCCTCGTCGACGAACAGGTCGCTGTTGCGCGTGACCCGCCACTGATAGCAGCCCAGCATCTCCAGGCCCGGAAACAGCTCGCCGACGAAGGCCCGCAGCAACGAGGTCAGCAGGATGTAGCCTTCCGGATAGCCGGACAGCTCCTGCGGCATCTTGATCAGGCGCGGCAGCGCCCGCGGGGCCTGCACCACGGCGATGGAGGCCTGGCGCCCGAAGGCGTCCGCGCCCGAGAGCGAGACGATGAAGTTCAGGCTTTTGTTGTAGACGCGCGGAAACGGGTGCGCCGGGTCCAGCCCGATGGGGGTCAGAAGCGGCATCACGTCGCGGTTGAACACTTCGCGCGCCCACTCCTGCTGCTGCGCGTTCCATTCGGAGGCATGGTGCAGCGTGATCCCCTCGGCGTGCATGGCCGGCAGGATCTGGTCATTGAGCAGGTTGTACTGGCGGCCGACCAGCTCGTGGACGGCCTGCTGCACGTGCTCGAAGGCCTCGTCCGGCGTCATGCCGTCCGGCCCCACCAGGTTCGGCGACTGGCGCTGCTGCTCTTTGAGGCTGGAAATCCGGATTTCGAAGAACTCGTCCAGGTTGGAACTGACGATGCAGACGTAGCGCAACCGTTCCAGCAGGGGCGTCTTGGGGTCCTCCGCCATCGCCAGCACGCGTTCGTTGAACTTCAGCAGCGACAGCTCGCGGTTCATGAGCAGGGGCTCGGCGGGAGGGCGTGAGGGCATACCGGATTCCATACGTAGGGGGGACGTGGAGTTTTACTGCAAAAAAGTGACGGTTCCATGACACCACGCTAAAAGCGTAGCGTACGCCAAAACCGGGACACATAGATAAGCCGCCGACACGTCCAAGCCCCTGTTCCGTAAGAAAAAATCCGCGCCGCGGGGCGCTGTCATATGGGGTCTCTATAATCGGACCACCTCACAGCCTATATTTCACGAGCCGCATGGATCAACTTCTGGCCGCGGTGGACCTCGGGTCCAACAGTTTCCGCCTCTCAATCGGGCGCATCGTTCAGCAGGACGGTACGCTCCAGATCTATCAGATCGATCGCCTCAAGGAAACCGTCCGGCTCGCGGCCGGCCTGGACGCCGAAAAGCGGCTCGGCGACGACGCCATCGACCGGGCCATCGCCGTGCTGGAGCGCTTCGGCGACCGCCTGCGCAGCTTCCACCCCAACCGCGTGCGCGCCGTCGCCACCAACACCTTCCGCGTGGCGCGCAATACCCGCGACTTCCTGCCCCGGGCCGAGGCCGCGCTGGGCTTTCCCATCGAAGTCATCGCCGGGCGCGAAGAGGCCCGCCTGATCTTCTCCGGGGTGGTCCACACCCTGCCCCCCTCGCCCAACAAGCGCCTGGTCATCGACATCGGCGGCGGCTCCACCGAGGTCATCATCGGCAAGGGGCACGAACCCTCGCTGATGTCCTCGCTCTATATGGGCTGCGTCAGCTACAGCCGGCAGTTCTTTTCGGACGGCGTGGTCGACGCGCACCAGATGAAGCAGGCCGAGCTGGCCGCGCGGCGCGAGATCGAGGTCATCGCCAAGCAGTACCGCAAGATGGGCTGGAAGGAGGCCTACGGGTCCTCGGGCACGGCCAAAGCGCTGTTCGCCATCCTGACCGAAAGCCGTTTTTCCGACCGCGGCATCACGCGCGCGGGGCTGACCAAGCTGAAAGACCGCATCGTGCGCTCGGGTCGGGTGATTCCGTCCGAGTTGCCGGGCATCAAGATCGAGCGCGCCGACGTGCTGCCGGGCGGCCTGGCCATCATGAGCGCGCTGTTCGACGAACTGGGCATCGAAGTCATGCACACCGGCGACGGCGCGCTGCGCCTGGGCGTGCTGTACGACCTGCTGGGCCGCGACGACGAGCACGACAAGCGCGACGAGTCGGTGCGCCAGTTCATGAAGCGCTACCACGTGGACCTGAACCAGGCCCGCCGGGTGCGCCAGGCGGCGCTGACCCTGTTCGACGCGCTGTTCCCGGACGGCCAGGAGCGCGCCGAATTGCGCCCGGCGCTGGGCTGGGCGGCCGACCTGCACGAAGTGGGCCTGTCGATCGCCCACAACGCGTATCACAAGCACACCGCCTACGTGCTGGAAAACGCCGACATGCCGGGCTTTTCGCGCGCCGACCAACAGTTGCTGGCGCTGTTGGCGCTGGGCCACCAGGGCAAGCTGACCAAGCTGGAGCCGCTTGTGCGCTCGCGGCCGCAATGGAAGGCCATCCTGAGCCTGCGCCTGGCGGTGCTGCTGTTCCGCCGCCGCAACGAGATCGAGCCGCTGCCGCTGACGGCGTCGGTGCGCGACAACTCCATCGTGGTGCGGGTCAACCGCGAATGGCTGGCCCAGCACCCCTTGAGCGACTTCACGCTGCGCGCCGAAGAGGCCGAATGGAACAAGGTGGGGTTTTCGTTCGAGCTGCTGGAATTCTAGGCAGCCCGTGTCCTGCCCGCGGTTGGGCAGAACACTAGAACGGGGACAGGTTGGTTTCGCGCTCCAGCCGCTTCAATTCCATGCGCAGGGGCCGCGTCACCCGCCTCACCAGCCTGATCGTCATTCGGCGGAAAAGGCGGCGGACGCGGTGCATGGCGATCAGCGCTCGGTGGCGAGGGCCGGCTGGTCCAGGCCGAAATGGCGGCGGTAGCGCTCGTCCATGCGGCCCATCTTGAGCAGGACCGGGAAGTCGGCCGCGTTGAAATCCGGGTCCCAGGCGGGTTCGCCGCAGACCTTGGCGCCCAGCTTCAGGTAGCCCTTGATCAGCGGCGGCACGCGCGCCGGCAAGGTGCTGTTGAGCTTTTCGACGGGATAGCGGTGCAGCGGCTTGACGCGCGGCTCGCCGTCTTGCGGCAGGTGCTTGGCGATGGTGCGCCAGACCTCGGCGGCGGTGACGCCGTCATCGCGCAGGCTGACGCTGGCGCAGCCCAGCACGTATTCGTAACCGCCGCGGCGCAGGTATTCCGCCAGGCCGGACCACAGCAGCATGATGACGCCGCCGCCGCGGTAGTCGGCATGGGTGCAAGAGCGGCCGACTTCGACCAGTTCATCGCGGATCGGGCCCAGGCCGGAGAGGTCGAACTCGGACTCCGAGTAGTAACCGCCCGCCTCGCGCGCCTTTTCGGGCGTCATGATGCGGTAGGTGCCCACCACCCGGCCCGTATCCAGCTCGCGGACCATGAGGTGTTCGCAATAGGGGTCGAAACGGTCGTGCTCGACGCCGTCCTGGGCGTCGGGGAACACCGCGCCCATGTCCTCGGTGAAGACGTCGTAGCGCAGGCGTTGAATCTGCTCGATTTCTTCAGCGGTGCGCGCCAAGCCCACCACCAGCACCTTGGCGGCGGCACCGGTCCAAGGCTCTGCAGCATTACGGGTCGGGTTGATGCGTGCTAATTCCAGCATTGCGGGAAGCTCCTAGAGAGTCCAGCCAGTGTGGACGCCCTGTATGTCAAAGACTTGACCAATATGTTACGTGACTATGAAGTTTAGTTCGCTGCAGATCCATACACTTTAGGCAGATCTCGACAATTCTTTACAAATATATGCCGTTTGAGTATGGCAAAGGCCACCCGCCATATGCCGGGTGGCCTTGGTTTTCGTCTGAATTGATCCGGATCAGGAAAGCGCTTATCCCAGACTGGCGGCAAGTTTCTCGGCGCAGGAGACGGCCAGCGCCTCGTCCTCGGCCTCGACCATCAGGCGCAGCTTGGGCTCGGTGCCCGAGGCGCGGATGAGGATGCGGCCGCGGCCGTTCAGTTCCGCCTCGACCGCCTTGCGCGCCGCGCTCAGGCCGGCGTGGGTTTTCCAGTCCAGGCCGGGCGCCAGCGGCACGTTGATCATTTTCTGGGGATACATGCGCAGGTCACTGACCCACTGCGCCAGCCCGACCGAGTTGCGGCGCAGCGCGGTCAGGACCTGGAGCGCGGCGACGATGCCGTCGCCGGTGGAATGGCAGTCCAGGCACAGCAGGTGGCCGGAGCTTTCGCCGCCGTAGAGCCAGCCGCGCGCCTGCATCTGCTCCAGCACGTAGCGGTCGCCCACGTTGGCGCGCTCGAAACCCACGCCCAGGCGCTGCATTTCGCGCTCGAAGCCGAAGTTGGTCATCAGCGTGCCGACCACGCCGTCGACCTTGCCGCGCTGCATGCGCTCGCGGACGATGGCGTACATGAGCTCGT
This sequence comes from Achromobacter sp. MUI-25009338, assembly GCF_057359325.1. Taxonomy (NCBI): domain Bacteria; kingdom Pseudomonadati; phylum Pseudomonadota; class Betaproteobacteria; order Burkholderiales; family Alcaligenaceae; genus Achromobacter; species Achromobacter sp. MUI-25009338. The sequence continues at coordinate 1,546,250 of NZ_CM170627.1, read as the reverse complement.
CGCCGTTATAGATGCGGCCGTCGCCGTCGACCATCTGCAGGCGGTCGGCGTCGCCGTCGAGCGCGATGCCCAGGTGGGCGCCGCGCGCCTTGACTTCCTTGGCCAGCAGTTCGGGATGCAGCGCGCCCACGCCCTTGTTGATGTTGAAGCCGTCGGGGTGCACGCCGATGGCGTGGACCTCGGCGCCCAGCTCGCGGAACACGTGGGGAGCGATGTTGTAGGCGGCGCCGTGGGCGGCGTCGACCACGATGGTCATCCCGTTGAGATCCAGGTCGTTGGGGAAGGTGCTCTTGCAGAATTCGATGTAGCGGCCCTGCGCGTCGCCCATGCGGCGCGCGCGTCCCAGCGCTTCGGAGGCCACACAGCCCAGCGGCTCGTCGAGCGCGGCCTCGATGTCGGCCTCGATGTCGTCGGGCAGCTTCATGCCCTGGGCCGAGAAGAACTTGATGCCGTTGTCGTGGTAGGGGTTGTGCGAGGCGCTGATGACGATGCCGGCCACCAGGCGCAGGGCGCGGGTCAGGTACGCCACGGCCGGCGTCGGCACCGGGCCGGCCAGCAGCACGTCGATGCCCGCGGCCGACAGGCCGGCTTCGAGCGCGGATTCCAGCATGTAGCCGGAGATCCGGGTGTCCTTGCCGATCACGACCTGCGGGCGGCTGCCGCCGCGCACGGCGTGCTCGCGCGCCAGCACCCGGCCTGCCGCGTAGCCCAGGCGCAGCGCGAATTCCGCGTTGACCACCGGGCCGCCTACCTCGCCGCGCACGCCGTCGGTGCCGAAATATTTGCGTCGAATCATGAAGTGAGTGCTCCTTGTTCTGCCGCGTGCCATACCTTGAGCGCGTCCACGGTGGCGGCCACATCGTGCACCCGCACGATGGAAGCGCCCCGCGCCACGCAGGCCAGCGCCGCGGCGATGCTGCCGGGCAACCTGTCGTCCACCGGCCGGCCAGTGGCCTGGCCGATCATGGATTTGCGCGACAGGCCGATCAGCAATGGATAGCCGATGCTGCGCAGACCGGAGAGCCGGCGCAGCAGTTGAAAGTTCTGGTCGCCGGTCTTGCCGAAGCCGAAGCCGGGATCGAGCACGATGCGGCGGGGGTCGACCCAGGCCGCGCGCAGCTTGTGCGCGCGCGCCCCCAGAAAAATCCCGATTTCGCCGATCAGGTCGGAGTATTCGGGCGGGCTTGCCTGCATGGTGCGGGGTTCGCCCTTCATGTGCATCACGCACAGCCCGCAGCGCGATTGCGCCACCGCCTCGACGGCGCCGGGCTGGCGAAAGCCATAGATGTCGTTGATCATGTCCGCGCCCGCGTCCAGCACCGCGCGCATGACTTCGGGCTTGAACGTGTCGATCGACAGCGGCACGCCGCAGTCGCGCAGCGCCTCGATCACCGGCAGCAGCCGGGCCAGTTCGTCGTCGGCCGAGACCGGATCGGCCCCGGGGCGCGTGGATTCGCCGCCCAGGTCCAGGATCTGGGCGCCTTCTGCGATCAGCTGGCGCGCGTGCGCCACCGCGGAATCGGTATCGTCGTGCTGGCCGCCGTCGGAAAAGGAGTCCGGCGTGACGTTGACGATACCCATGACAAGCGGGCGCTCGAGATCGAACTCGAAGCGCCCGCAAAGGAAGTTATTTGCCATAACTCAGGACGAAAGCCCTCAGACGGCAGCTGCCGTGTTGCCGCCGGCGGCCAGGCCGGTGGGGGGCGTGTCGGAGGTGTCCGACGGCCCCGAGGGGGTCTTCGGGGGACGCGGAGGACGGCCCTCGATGATGTCGTCGATCTGGTCGGCGTCGATGGTTTCCCATTCGAGCAGCGCGGCGGTCATGGCCTCGACCTTGTCACGGTTGTCTTCCAGGATCTTGCGCGCGACGCCGTACTGCTCGTCGATGATGCGGCGGATCTCGGTGTCCACCTTCTGCATGGTGGCTTCGGACATGTGGGTGGTCTTGGTGACGCTGCGGCCCAGGAAGACCTCGCCTTCGTTCTCGGCATAGACCATGGGACCCAGCTCGTCGGTCATGCCGTAGCGCGTGACGATGTCGCGGGCGATGGCGGTGGCGCGTTCGAAGTCGTTCGAGGCGCCCGTCGTCATCTGGTCCATGAAGAGTTCTTCGGCGATGCGGCCGCCGAACAGCACGGCGATGGTCGAGAGCAGGCGGCCCTTGTCCATGCTGTAGCGGTCGGTCTCGGGCAGCTGCATGGTCACGCCCAGCGCGCGGCCGCGCGGGATGATGGTGACCTTGTGGACCGGGTCGGTCTTGGGCAGCATGCGCGCGACGATGGCGTGGCCGGACTCGTGGTACGCGGTGTTCTTGCGCTCCTCTTCGGGCATGACGATGGAGCGGCGCTCGGCGCCCATGATGATCTTGTCCTTGGCCTTTTCGAAGTCGGACATGTCCACCGTGCGGCCATTGCGGCGAGCGGCGAACAGCGCGGCCTCGTTGACCAGGTTGGCCAGGTCGGCGCCCGAGAAGCCCGGCGTGCCGCGCGCCAGGACGGTGGCGTCGACGTTGGGCGACAGCGGGACCTTGCGCATGTGGACCTTGAGGATCTGCTCGCGACCGCGGATGTCGGGCAGCGGCACCACGACCTGGCGGTCGAAGCGGCCCGGACGCAGCAGCGCCGGGTCGAGCACGTCCGGACGGTTGGTGGCGGCGATCACGATGACGCCCTGGCCGGATTCGAAGCCGTCCATTTCCACCAGCATCTGGTTCAGGGTCTGTTCGCGTTCGTCGTTGCCGCCGCCCAGGCCGGCGCCGCGCTGGCGGCCCACCGCATCGATTTCGTCGATGAAGATGATGCAGGGCGCGTGCTTCTTGGCGTTCTCGAACATGTCGCGCACGCGGGCCGCGCCCACGCCGACGAACATTTCAACGAAGTCCGAACCCGAGATGCTGAAGAACGGCACCTTGGCTTCGCCGGCGATGGCCTTGGCCAGCAGCGTCTTGCCGGTGCCGGGCGAGCCGACCATCAGCACGCCGCGCGGGATGCGTCCGCCCAGCTTCTGGAACTTGCTGGGGTCGCGCAGGAAGTCGACCAGTTCCTGGACGTCTTCCTTGGCCTCGTCGCAGCCGGCGACGTCCGCGAAGGTGATCTGGTTGGTGTTTTCGTCGAGCATGCGGGCGCGCGATTTGCCGAAGCTGAATGCCCCGCCCCGGCCGCCACCCTGCATCTGCCGCATGAAGAACACCCATACGCCGATCAGCAGCAGCATGGGGAACCACGAGACGAAGATGCTCATCAGCAGCGATTGCTCTTCGCGCGGCTTGCCGGAGACCTGCACGCCGTACTTCAGCAGATCGGAGACCATCCAGAGGTCGCCGGGCGAAGTCAGGGTGTAGGCGCGGCCCGCGTCGGGCGTGACGTACAGCACGTCGCCCTGGACGTCGACCTTGCGGATGCGTCCCGCCTTGGCGTCGTCCATGAACTGCGTGTAGGTCACGCCATCCTGTGTCTGTGTGCGTCCGTCGAACTGTTTGAAGACGGTGAACAGCACCAGGGCTATCACCATCCAGACAGCGACTTTCGAAAATGAATTATTCAAGGTCGATCTCCTGCATTCGATTCCGACCGGCGACCGCGCACCCGCATATGGCACAGTCACAAGTATGTCAATGGCCCATTCTAACCTGTCAGGCATTTTGCGTCCTGACGTGGCGCGGGACTCTGTTGGTTTCGTCTGATTAGTGGATTTTCTCGGTCGTAGTCTCGGCGGGCGATGGGTTTTCCGGGGTCCGGCCAGGCCGGGTTATTTCAGATCGCGCGCAACCAGAAAGGTTTCAGAGGACTTGTCCCGGGACGCCTTCGGCTTGCGTTCGACCACCCGCTTGAAGCGCTGCTTGTAGGACTGCACGATCTGCGAAAAGCCGCTGCCGTGGAAGGCCTTGACGATCAGCGCCCCGTTGGGCTTGAGATGGGAGCAGGCGAATTCCATCGCCAGTTCGCACACGTGCTGGATACGCGCCGAATCGGCGCTCCCCACGCCTGACAAGTTGGGGGCCATGTCGGAAATAACAAGGTCCACCGCGTGCGGTCCGACCAGGTCTTCCAATTGTTTCAAAACGTCATCCTCGCGGAAGTCGCCCTGGATGAATTCGACCCCCGCCACCGGCTCCATCGGCAGCAGGTCCAGCGCGATGATGCGCCCGTCGACCACGCCGCCCGGCCCCGCCAGGCGCTCGCGCGCCACCTGCGACCAGCTGCCCGGGGCCGAACCCAGGTCCACGACCAGGTCGCCGCGGCGCATCAGTTTTTCGGTTTCCAGGATCTCGATCAATTTGAAGGCGGCGCGGGCCCGGTAGCCCTTCTGTTGCGCCAGCTTCACATAGGGATCGTTGATGTGCTGGTGAATCCAGTCTTTGGAGAATTTATTCTTGGCCATTACCGTACAATTCCACGCATGCCTATATTAGAACTTACCTCTCGTGAGCGCAGCGACCTTCGGTCCGCCGCTCACCCTCTGCGCCCCGTCGTCCTGATCGGCGACAATGGCCTGACCGAAGCCGTGCTCAAGGAAATCGACCTCGCGCTGACTTCGCACGGCCTCATCAAGGTGCGCGCCGGCGGCGAGGACCGCGAGGCCCGCGACGCCATGCTGTCGACCATCTGCGACACGCTGTCGTGCGCCCCGGTCCACCACCTCGGCAAGACCCTGATCCTGTTCCGCCCGCTGGCCGGCAATATCAAGCCCGCCGCCCTGGCCGCCCAGGAACCCGAACGTCCCGCCAAGCGCCGCGCCTCCGAGCCGCATACGCCCAAGAAGCTGGCCGCCGAAGGCAAGACCCTGGCCAAGCGCCCGCGCCGCAGCGAATCCGAGGAACCCAAGCCCAAGACGCGCTTCGTTCCGGCCGATCAGCTCAACAAGAACGGCAAACCCATGCGTCCCAGCACCAAGAAGGCCTCGGCCAGCGGCCACGGCATTCCGCGCCGCGCCGGCAGCGCGCTCAGCCTGCGGGCCGGAGCCCGTAGCGGCACCAGCCGCCGTACGGCGAAACGCTGAACGCAGGCACAAAAACGGGCGCTTTACGCGCCCGGCCCACCATAGCTGCCCGCATCGAACCGCGGAATCCATGCGTACAGCACGGCGCTGACTATGGTGTTTTGATGGTTTCCTGCTAACTACTGCGGCGTCAGATGTAACGCACGCCCAACACTTCATACTCGCGAACGCCAGCCGGGGCCTTGACCTCGACCACGTCGCCTTCGCTCTTGCCGATCAGCGCGCGGGCCACCGGGCTCGACACGGAGATCAGGTTCGCCTTGATGTCGGCTTCGACGTCGCCGACGATCTGGTACGTCACGCGATCGCCCGAATCCAGGTCCTCGATCTCGACGGTTGCGCCGAATACGGCGCGACCTTCGGCCTCGAGGGCGGTGGGGTCGATCAGATGGGCATTGGAAAGCGTGCCTTCAAGCTCAGCAATCCGGCCCTCGATAAAGCCTTGGCGCTCGCGAGCTGCGTCGTACTCGGCGTTTTCCGACAGATCGCCCTGGGCACGCGCCTCGGCGATAGCGTTAATCACGGCGGGACGTTCCACGGTTTTCAGCCGCTGGAGCTCTTCTTGCAAGCGCTCGGCCCCGCGCACGGTCAAAGGAATGGCAGACATGTCGTTTCCCAAACAAAAGAAGAAAACGCCCCGAAGGAGCGTTCTCGGTGAAGGCCGCAAAACGCGCGCCCGTGCCGTCGGGACTTCTTGACGGCGGCGCGGCAAACGACCAAAACAAAACCCCGGCTCGGGTCGGAACCGGGGCAATCAAGGTCATATTGTGGGCAAAGTCCACCGGAATTGCAAGCCGGCGGAGAAACCGTCGTTTTCGGCGGATTTCGATGCCGTAACCGTCCGAAAACGTGATTTTTTTCCAATGTCCTTGCGCAAACGCAAACCGGCCGCGCATGCCGGCCCAAAACATGGCGGATGCGGCGGCCGACGGGAAAAACGACTGGAAAAAGACAGCTGAATCGGTTTAAAAATACAAATTGTCGAATTATTAACAAATTCATACATATGGGTCCGGATCGGTTCTTTTTCTGTGCGCCCGCCTCGGCCGGCCGCAGCCATCCCTGTCACTTCCGATGTAGGTAGCGGCGGGCGCCATGCGCGGCCCGCCCGCCCCGCCGTCGCGGACGGCCCGGCCCGCCGCCGGGCGCCGCGCAATGCACTGAGGAAGGAGAAACACCCATGCTTGAAAATTTGACGGTCCGCACCGGAATGCTGCTGGTGCTGGGCAGCTTCGTGATCGTCCTGACCCTGGCCAACGGCCTGGGCTGGACCAACGCCCAGCGCAGCGTCGCCGAGATCCGGGACTTGAACCACGTCGCGGTCGACCAGGTCGACCCGTTGTATCAGGCCGAGGCCGCCCTGCTGCGCACGCGGCTGGCGCTGAGCAGCGCCATGACAGCCCAACGGGTGGGCGCCGAGGACCAGGCCGGGCAGGCCGAGCAGCAGGCCATGGAGCACCTGGCGCTGGCGCGCGAGCGCTTCGCCCGCTATATCGACGTGCCCAGGAGCGGGCGCGACCAGGCCCTGGCGCAGGCGGTGCAGGGCCGCTTCTCGGAGTACGGCGCGGCGCTCGACGCGCTGAGGGCGGACGTGCGCGAACGCCTGCCCGCCAAGTACCAGGAAGACAAGGCATGGGCGCAGCGGGCCGACACCGGCTTCACCCAGGACATGCAGGCGTTCCTGGCATGGACCGCCGAACGCAGCGGCGGCGTGCTGGCCAGTTCCCAGCGCACCTACTCCACCGCGCAGATATCGGCCACCGCGCTGGTCGCCATCGGGGTGCTGCTGACGGTGCTGTGCTGGCTCTTCATCCGCTTTTCGGTGCTGCGGCCGCTGCGGCAGGCCGGCGGCTATTTCGACCGCATCGCGGCCGGCGACCTGACGACGCGCGTGCACAGCCGTTCCGACAACGAGATCGGCTGCCTCTACGCCGCGCTCAGGCGCATGCAGGAAGGCCTGACCCGCACGGTGACCGCGGTGCGCAAGGGGGTCGAGGAAATCAACGCGCGCGCCGCCGAGATCGCGGCCGGCAATGCCCACCTGTCGGTGCGCACCGAGCAGCAGGCGTCGGCGCTGCAGGAAACCGCCACCACCATGGAAGAGCTGGCGGCGACCGTCAAGCAGAACGCGCAGAGCGCCGCCCAGGCCAACCAGCTGGTGATGGACAGCATGGACGTGGCCGAACGCGGCGGCCAGAGCGTGGGCCGGGTGGTATCCACCATGCAGGACATCTCGGCCAGCTCGCGCAAGATCTCCGACATCGTCTCGGTGATAGACGGCATCGCGTTCCAGACCAACATCCTGGCGCTGAACGCGGCGGTGGAGGCGGCCCGCGCCGGCGAGCAGGGTAAGGGTTTCGCGGTGGTCGCCGGCGAGGTCCGCACGCTGGCCCAGCGCGCCGCGCTGGCGGCCAAGGAGATCAAGGCCCTGATCGAGGCCTCGGTGGCCACGGTGAGCGCCGGCTCGGCCCAGGTCGAGGCCGCCGGACGGACCATGCAGGAAATCGTGGGTTCGGTGCAGCGGGTGGCCTGCCTCATGGGCGAGATCTCCGCCGCCTCGGCCCAGCAGGCCAGCGGCATCGACCAGGTCGGCCTGGCGATCGCGCAGATGGACGAGGTCACCCACCAGAACGCGGCGCTGGTGCAGGAAGCCTCCGCCGCCGCCGCAGCGATGGAGGACCAGACGCGGCGCCTGGCCGAGGCCACCGCGGTGTTCAAGACATTGTCGGGCCAGGCGATCGACGTGACGCCGACCGCCCGGCTGGTGCCCGTCTAGGTCTTCCGGCGGCGCAGCAGCGCGTACAGGATGATGGCGCCGAAGGTGGCGGTGCCGATGCCGCCGAGGGTGAAGGTGCCCAGCTTGACGGTGAAGTCGCCCGCCCCCAGCACCAGCGTGACCGCGGCCACGATGAGGTTGCGGTTGTCGCTGAAGTCCACCTGGTTGACCACCCAGATGCGGGCGCCGGCGATGGCGATCAGGCCGAACACCACCACCGACATGCCGCCCAGCACCGGCGCGGGGATGGTCTGGATCAGCGCGCCGAACTTGGGCGAGAAGCCCAGCACGATGGCGATCAGGGCGGCCACCACGAAGACCAGGGTGGAATAGATGCGGGTCACGGCCATGACGCCGATGTTCTCGGCGTAGGTGGTGACGCCGGTGCCGCCCACCGCGCCCGACACCATGGTGGCGACCCCGTCGCCCACGAAGGCGCGGCCCAGGTAGCGGTCCAGGTCCTGCCCGGTCATGGCGCTGACCGCCTTCACGTGGCCGAGGTTTTCCGCCACCAGGATGATGGCGACCGGCACGATCAGGCCCATGGCCTCGGCCTTGAACACGGGCGCGGCGAACTGCGGCAGGCCGAACCAGGCGGCCGCGGACACCGCCGAAAAGTCTATCGGCTTGCCCAGGCCCAGGCCGTTGGCGAAGACGCCGTACACCACGCAGGCCAGGATCATGCCCACCAGGATGAGCAGGCGCTGCACCATGCCCTTGGTATAGACCGCGATGCCGCCGACGCAGAGGACGGTGACCAGCGCCATCGCGGTGTCGAAGCCCGAGGCCCCCATCGCGCCCTTGGCGGCGATGGGCGCCAGGTTCAGGCCGATCACGGCGACCACCGCGCCCGTGACCACCGGCGGCATCAGCGTGTCGATCCAGTTCGCGCCCGCGCCCGCGCGCGAGTTGGCGATCCAGACCAGCAGGCCGATCAGCGTATAGGCCAGGCCGCAGGCGATGATGGCGCCCAGCGCCACGCCGATATTGGCGTTGGGGCCGGCCCCGGCGTAGCCGGTGACCGCGATCACGCCGCCGATGAAGGCGAAGCTGGAACCCAGGTAGCTCGGCACCCGGCCGCCGACGAACAGGAAGAAGATCAGCGTTCCGATGCCCGACATCAGGATGGCGACGTTGGGATCGAAGCCCATCAGCAGCGGCGCCAGCACGGTGGACCCGAACATGGCGACGACGTGCTGGGCGCCCATGGCCACGTTCTTGGGCCAGGACAGCCTTTCGTCGGGCGCGATGATGACGCCGGGCTCGGCGTCGTCGGCCAGGCGCCAGCGCGGAAAGTAGGAATTGGACATGGATGCCCCGGGAAAGTGGTTCGAAGGGAGGATGGAGACTGCGAGCGGGCGCCAGTGTAAATGGGGCCGCGAACCACCCGCAACGTTTAAGTTCCGCGCGGCGATGCCGTATTGGTGGAAACCCCCAAATCCCGACTGGCGACAGGAGCAATCATGGCGATCGATTCCATCCAAGGCACCTCCCGGCTCAAGAGCCTGACCGACCTGTGGGCCGAGCGCATCCAGGCCAGCCGGGCCCGCCAGGACGCGCCGGCCGCGGTGTCGGCGCAGGACGGCAAGATCCGCGTCAGCCAGCCGGGCGCGATGGCGGTGGGCGGCGCGCAGGCCTCCGAGGAAACCGACAACGAGGACGAATACACCCGCCAGATCAAGGAATTGCAGAAACAGCTGCAGCGCGTCATGGAGCAGATCGCCCGGGTCAAGGCCAGCGCCATGTCGGCCGAAATGAAGGCAAGCCAGGTGCAGGCGCTCAACGCGCAGGCGCTGCAGATCCAGGCGCAGATCTCGCAGGTGATGACGCAGCAGGCCCGCGCGATGCAGGGCGGCGTGTCGGCCACCGCGTAATCCGCAAGCGGGCGCGGCCGCCCGCGCTGATGGGCCGCATCAAAATTTCTGATTGGACTCGCCGCAGGGCTGACATTACTGTCTCCGGACAAATCTAAAACCACGGAGACAAACCATGCACGCAATGCGCACAGCCCTCGCAGGGGCGCTGCTGGCCGCCTGTGCCGCGCCGGCCCTGGCCGGCACGGTGACGGTGATCACTTCGTTCCCCAAGGACCTGACCCAGGCCTACAAGGCGGCGTTCGAGAAGGCCAACCCCGGCATCACGCTGGAAATCCTGAACAAGAACACGGTATCGGGCATCGCCTACGTGCGCGAAACGCCCGCGGGCCAGCGCCCCGAAGTGTTCTGGGCCAGCGCGCCCGACGCGTTCGAAGTGCTGGGGCGCGACAAGCTGCTGGCCAAGTCGTCCGATGTGGCGAACAAGGATGTGCCGGACAAGATCGGCAGCTACCCCATCAACGATCCCGCCGGCATGTACCTGGGCCAGGCGCTGGCCGGCTACGGCATCATCTACAACACGCGCTACATCGCCGCGCACAAGCTGCCCGCGCCGGTCGAATGGAAGGACCTGCTCGCGCCGCAGTGGTTCGGCCACGTCGGCATCACCTCGCCGTCGCGCTCGGGCACCATGCACCTGACGGTCGAGACCATTCTGCAGGGCGAAGGCTGGGACGAAGGCTGGCGCACGCTGCTGCGCATGTCGGGCAACAGCAGCGCCATTACCGAGCGCTCGTTCGGCGTGCCCGACGGCGTGAACAACGGGCAGTTCGGCGCCGGCCCGGTGATCGACTTCTTCGGACTGTCCAGCAAGTACTCCAAGTTCCCGGTCGACTTCGTCTACCCGTCGGAGACCGCCATCGTGCCGGCCAACATCGCCTTGATCGAGGGCGCCAAGAACACCGAGGAAGGCAAGAAGTTCATCGCCTTCACGCTCAGCCAGGCGGGCCAGGAGCTGCTGCTGCAGCCCAAGATCTCGCGCCTGCCGGTGCTGCCCTACTCCGCGCTGGCCGGCAAGATCCCGCCCGGCTATCCCGATCCGGCCGAAATCGCCAAGCGCAGCAAGGTGCAGTTCAACGCCGACCTGTCGCAGACGCGCTACTACGTGGTGCAGTCGCTGTACGACCAGACCGTCACGTTCCGCCTGAAGGAACTGCAGGCGGCCACCAAGGCCATTTACGACGCGGAGGCCAAGCTGGGCGACAAGGCCAGGAGCGGCAAGGCCGCCGAGCTGCTGGAGCAGGCCCGCAAGCTGACCTGGGCGCCGCTGGTCGACGGCAAAAAGGCATCGGACCCGGCCTTCCTGGCCATCTTCGCCGGCAACAAGAAAGACGCCGCCGTCAACCAGCAGATCACGCAGCTCGAAGGCGAGTGGAACGGGCAGGCCCGCGCCAACTACGAAGAAGCCGTGAAGCTGGCCCGGCAGGCCGCCGCGCTGTAGCGGCGTAGCGGTATCCGCGGCCGGCGGCGGGCGGCAGCGCCCGGCCCGCCGGCCGATTTCCGGCGCCCCGTCCGCGCGGACGGGGCATTAGCAACGATTGCGGGATTCTCGATGGATTATTCGGGCCATTCGCGCCTGCACGCCGGCCCTGTGCTGACGGCGCTCCTGGTGTTCGGCTTTTTGCTGCTGTTTTTGGCCATTCCGGTCGGCACGGTGTTCTACAGCGCCTTCGTGAACGCCGACGGCAGCTTCACGATGGGCCATTTCGGCGCCTTCTTCAATCAGCCCCTGATGCAGGAGGCGTTCTTCAACAGCCTGTACGTGGCGGGCTGGTCGGCCCTGCTGGCCTCGCTCATCGCGGTGCCGCTGGCCTACCTGACGGTGCGCTTCGAATTCCGCGGCGCGCTGCTGATCCAGACGCTGGGCGTGCTGCCGCTGATCATGCCCCCCTTCGTCGGCGCGGTCGCCATGCAGCTGATCTTCGGCCGCTCGGGCAGCGTCAACCTGCTGCTGCAGGACTGGTTCGGCTTCACGCTGCCCTTCATGGAAGGGCTGAACGGCGTGATCTTCGTGGAGGCGCTGCACTACTTCCCGTTCATCCTGATGAACCTGGTGGTGGCGCTGCGCAACATCGACGGCGCGATGGAAGAAGCCGCGCTCAACCTGGGATCGCGCGGCTTCCGGCTGTTCCGGCGCGTGATCTTCCCGCTGGCGCTGCCCGGCTACGTGGCCGGCGCCTCGCTGGTGTTCGTGAAAGTCTTCGACGACCTGGGCACGCCGCTGGTGCTGGGCACCACCAACATGCTGGCGCCGCAGGCCTATCTGCGCATCACCCAGGTGGGCCTGGAAGATCCGCTGGGCTACGTCATCAGCGTCATCATGGTCGGCTTCTCGATCCTGGCGCTGTGGCTGTCGGCGCGGGTGCTCAAGGGCAAGGACTACTCCACTCTGCAAAAGGGCGGCAACTCGCTGCACAAGCGCAAGCTGCGCCCCGCGGAAAGCGTGCTGGCCTATGGCTGGATACTGCTGGTGCTGCTGCTGGTGCTGTCGCCGCACATGGGCGTGCTGCTGCTGTCGCTGGCCAGCGTCTGGAGCTTCGCGCCGCTGCCCGACGGATATACGCTGGCGCACTATTCGGCGGTGTTCTCCGAATCCCAGGGCATGATCGCCAACACCCTGCTCTATTGCGGCCTGGCCGCCGGCGTGGACGTGATCCTGGGCACCGCCATCGCCTACCTGATGCTGCGCACCCGGCTGCCGGCGCGCCAGTGGCTGGACTTCCTGGCCTCGGCGGCGCTGGCGATTCCCGGCATCGTGCTGGCCATCGGCTTTCTGCGCACCTTCCGCGGCATCGAGCTGCCGGGCACCGGCACCTTGCTGACCTCGTCGTGGATCATCATCATGATCGCGTACTCGGTGCGCCGGCTGCCCTACGCGCTGCGTTCCTGCGTGGCCTCGCTGCAGCAGATCAACATCTCGCTGGAAGAAGCCGCGCAGTCGCTGGGCGCCACGCGCATGAGCACGATACGCCGCGTAGTGGTGCCGCTGATGGCCGGCGGCATGCTGGCGGGCTTCGTCACCAGCTTCGTGACGGCGGCCGTCGAACTGTCGGCCACCATCATGCTGGTGACCAAAGACAGCCAGGCGCCCATGAGCTACGGTATCTATCTTTACATGCAGAGCGCCGCGGGCCGCGGCCCGGGCGCCGCGCTCGGCGTCCTGGCCGTCGCCGCGGTCGCCATCGGCACCTATATCTCGCACCTGCTGGTCGAGCGCGCGCAGACGCGCCAGCGGCCGGCGCGCCACGAAGGGGAAACGGAATGAAGAAGGTCAGCGTCGAATGCCGCAATATCCGGCTGTCCTATGGCAAGACCGAAGTGCTCAAGGACGTCAACATCAGCATCGAGCCGGGCGAGTTCTTCGCCCTGCTGGGCCCGTCGGGCTCGGGCAAGTCCACGCTGCTGCGCCTGATCGCCGGCTTCAACCGCCATAACGCGGGGCAGCTGCTGGTCGACGGCAAGGACATCAGCGCCACGCCGCCGTGGAACCGCAACATCGGCATGGTGTTCCAGAACTACGCGCTGTGGCCGCACATGACGGTGTGGGACAACGTGGCCTTCGGCCTGGTCGAGCGCAAGCTGCCGCGCGCCGAGATCCAGGCCAAGGTGGAGGCGGCCCTGGACCTGGTGGGCCTGTCGCAGTACGCCAAGCGCCGCCCCAACCAGCTCTCCGGCGGGCAGCAGCAGCGCGTGGCGCTGGCCCGCACCATTGTCATCGAACCGCAGGTGCTGCTGCTGGACGAGCCGCTGTCCAACCTGGACAAGAAGCTGCGGGTGCAGATGCGCCAGGACCTGCTCAGCCTGCAGCGGCGGCTGGGCATCACCACCATCTTCGTCACCCACGACCAGGAAGAGGCCATGACCACCGCCGACCGCATGGCGGTGCTGGACCACGGCGTGGTGCAGCAGATCGGCGCGCCCAGCACGCTGTTCGACTATCCGGTGAACCGCTTCGTGGCCAACTTCGTCGGCACCATGAACGTGCTCGAAGGCCAGGTGCGCGAGCGCACCAGCGCCAGCGTGGTGCTGGCCGTCGAAGGCGTGGGCGACCTGCACCTGCCGCTGTCCGGCGAAGCGCCGGCGGCCTCGCGGCTGGCGGCCAGCTTCCGGCCGCACACGGTGCAGATCGAAATGGCCGACGGCCTGGGCGACGCGCGCTACGTGTGGCTGCCCGGCATCGTGGAAAGCAGCGAATTCCTGGGCGAATTCACCCGCTACCAGGTGCAGATCGGCGAGCAGCGCCTGACCGCCGACCAGTCCCACCTGGCCGGACTGTCGCCCTTCCCGGTCGGCGCGCCCGTATCGATAGGGCTGGAACCCACCCAGGTACGCTTGCTGGCGGCGTGAGTCCGCCGCCATGGAAATCTATCAGATACGCGCTTTCGTCACGGTCGCGCGGCTGGGCAACCTGACCAAGGCGGCCGAGGCGCTGTCGCTGACCCAGCCCGCCGTCACCGCCCAGATCAAGGCGCTGGAACAAAGCCTGGGCGTGGCGCTGTTCGACCGCAGCGGCGGCCGGCTGGCGCTGGCCAAGGCCGGCGAAGTGCTGCTGCCCACGGCGGAATCGCTGCTGGTGCTGGGCGCCCAGTTCAAGTCCGAGGCCCAGCAGCTGCAAGGCAGCCTGCACGGCGCGATCGAACTGGGCGTGCCCAGCGAGCGGCCCGACTTCCTGCGCCTGGGCGAACTGGCCTCGGCGGTCACCCAGCGCCTGCCGCTGGTCGAGCTCAAGACCCAGACCCTGCCCGCCGCCGCCCTGGCCGAGCAGGTCAGCACCGGCCGCCTGCCGGCCGCGCTGACCATCGCCGCCAACCCGCCGCGCGGCGTGCTGTGGCAGCCGCTGCGCAGCGTGCGCTACCGCATCGCCCTGCCCCAGGAACACGCCGCCGCCCTCAAGCGCGGCGGCTGGAAGGAAGTGGCGCAGCTGCCCTGGCTGGACGGCCCGGCCGGCAGCCACACCCACCTGCTGCTGCGTGACATGTTCGAACGCCACGGCCTGTCGCCGCGCGTCGTGATGCAGCACGACGACCAGGCCAACCTCGACACCCTGGTGCGCGCCGGCGCCGGCTGCGCGCTGCTGCGCGAGGAGAACGCCCTGGCCGGCGCGGCCTCCAGCGACTTCATCGTCTGGGGCCAGGCGCGGGTCGACGCGGTCCTGGCTTTCATCCTGCCGCACGAGCGCGCTAGCGAGCCCGCGCTGGTCGCGTTAAGCTCGATTATTCAAACCATCTGGAAACCGCGCACGCAGATCGCGCCGCCCCAGGTCCAGGCCTCATCCCCCGATCAATACCGTAATGACTGAAATCTGGTTCATCCGCCACGGCGAAACCGACTGGAACCGCCAGCGCCGCCTGCAAGGCTGGCAAGACATCCCCCTCAACGAATTCGGCCGCAACCAGGCCAGCCTGCTCGCCGCCCGCATGCGCGAGGAGGCCCGCCGCACCCCGATCCACGCCATCTACAGCAGCGACCTGCAGCGCGCCCACGCCACGGCGGTGCCCGTATCCGAACAGCTGGGCCTGCGCGTGCGCATCGAGCCCGGCATCCGCGAACGCGGCTTCGGCGTGCTCGAAGGCCTGGACCACGACCGCATCGACGTGCAGGCCCCCGAAGCGGCCGCCGCCTGGAAAAGCCGCGACCCGCTACGCCCGCTGGATGGCGGCGAAACCCTGGGCCAGTTCCAGTCCCGCGTCATCTTCACCGTCGACGACATCGCCAGCCGCCACGACGACGAACGCATCCTCATGTTCACCCACGGCGGCGTGCTCGACATCATCTGGCGCCACGCCAGCGGCGTGCCCCTGAACGCCCCGCGCGACGCCGCGCTGCTGAACGTCAGCATCAACCGCGTCGGCGTCGCCGGCCGCAAATGGCAGGTCCTGGACTGGGGCGACGTCGGTCACGTGACCGACGAGGTGGGCGACGACGTAGTGCCCTGAGGCGCCGTCAACGTGGCTGACGCGGCTTGCGCGGCGCATTGCGCGCCAGCCGGTCATATAGCGCATTGGGCAGCAGCCGCATCAGCTTGGCCACCACCCCCATCTGCCACGGAATCACGGTATAGGACGTGCCCCGGTCGATCGCCGCCCGCGCCCGCCGCGCAAACGCATCGGCCTCCATCAGAAACGGCATGGAATAGGGATTGTGGGCGGTCATGGCCGTCTTGATATAGCCGGGCGCGATCGTCACCACCCGGATGCCGTCGCCGGCCAGTTCCAGCCGCAGGCTCTCGCAGTAGGTCACCACCGCCGACTTCGACGCGCTATAGGCGCCGGCGCCCGGCAGTCCGCGCACGCCCGCCACGCTGGCGATACCCACCAGCCGGCCCGATCCGGCCTGGCGCATCGGCCCGATGAAGGGCTCGAAAGTCGCCACCGTGGCCAGCAGATTGGTGTCCACGATGGCCTTGAACACGTCGTAATCCTCGCCGTGCTCGGTCAGCGTGCCCGCGCTGATGCCCGCGCTGGCGATCACCACGTCCACCCGCCCCCGGCAGAACGCGATGAAATCCTGCGCCGCCGCGTGCAGCGCCTGGCGGTCGCGCACGTCCACCGCGTAACAGCGATGCGCGCCCGGCAGGCTGGCGGCCAGCTCCTGCAGCGCCGCTTCGCGCCGCCCGAGCAGCCCGAGCGTGGCGCCCGAGGCGGCATACTGTTGCGCCAGGGCGCGGCCCAGGCCGCTGCTTGCGCCCGTAATGAATACTGTGGTCATGGATAGGTTCGCCGCAGGATGGAAAAGCGGGGGCTGCCCGCCCCCGCATCCTACAGGAAGATCAGCGCCAGAATCGCCGCCACCAGCGCCCACTTGGACAGGTAGTACAGCGGCTTGCTGCGCTTTTTCAGCGCCTTGCCGAAGCGGCGCACCGCGTACACCGCGCCGAAGATCCGGTTGATCCCGCCGGTGGCGTCGCCCGCCTGGTTCGGCGCCGCGGCCGCGCGCAGCAGAAAGCCGCCCACCTTGCGGTTGATCGCCTGCGCCCAGCGGTAGCGCATCGGGCGCTCCACGTCGGCGAACAGGATGATGCGGTTCTGCTGGGTCTTGTTCTCGGCGTAGTGGATGAACGTCTCGTCGAACACCACGGCTTCGCCGTCGCGCCAGTAATACGGCTGGCCGTCGACGTTGATGTAGCAGTCGGGATCGTTCGGCGTGATCAGGCCCATGTGAAAGCGCAGCGAACCCGCGTAGGGATCGCGGTGGCGCGGCAACCGGCTGCCCGGCGGCAGCGACGCGAACATGGCGGCCTTGATGGAGGGGATGCCGGCCAGCAGTTGCGTGGTGACCGGGCACAGGGCCGAAGCCGAGGGATGGTCGGCGTCATACCACTTCAGGTAGAAACGCTTCCAGCCGCTTTTGAAGAAGGAATTGAAGCCGGCGTCGTTGTACTTGTCCGAGGCCTTGATATGGCCTTCGCCGAACAGTTCCAGCGCTTCGGCCCGGATGTCGTCGCAACGGTCCAGCAGGACCTTGAGTTCCGGAAACCGGTCCAGATCGATGTAGGGCTGGTTAGGTACGCTGGAGAACGCGTACATGAAACAGTTCAGCGGCGCGGTGAAGGTGGAGTGATCCAGCGCCTGCCGCGAGAACCTGTGTCTGACTCGGCCACGGTAATGCACTACCGTAGCGCAAACGATGAACACCGCCAGAATGAACCACTTCATCCTTCCTCCTACCGCTTCCGGACGCGGTTGCACGCGTCCGGAAGATCTTGCGTACTCGCTTACTTACCCGACAACGATGCGTGCAGCTCCTGCAACGGATAGACCTGCAGGCCCAGGCCCTGGCGCAGGTACTGCATGCCCTCGACCGCGGCGCGGGCGCCGGCGATCGTCGTGAAGAACGTAACACGCGCGGCCAGCGCCTGGGTACGGATGGTACGCGAGTCGGCGATGGCGTTGCGGCGCTCTTCGACAGTGTTGATGACCAGCGAGATCTCGCCGTTCTTCACCATGTCGACGATGTGCGGACGGCCCTCGGTGACCTTGTTGACCACCTGCACCGGAATGCCGGCGGCCTCGATCTCGGTGGCGGTGCCGCGCGTGGCGACCAGCTTGAAGCCCAGCACGTGCAGGCCGCGCGCCACTTCCACGGCGGCCGGCTTGTCCTGGTTCTTCACGCTGATGAACACCGTGCCGGATTCCGGCAGGCGCACGCCCGCGGCCAGCTGCGACTTCACGAAGGCTTCGCCGAAGCTCGTGCCCACGCCCATCACTTCGCCGGTCGACTTCATTTCCGGGCCCAGGATGGTGTCCACGCCCGGGAACTTCACGAACGGGAACACGGCTTCCTTGACCGAGAAGTAAGGCGGCACGACTTCACGGGTGATGCCTTGCGCGGCCAGGGTCTGGCCGGCCATGGCGCGCGCGGCGATCTTGGCCAGCTGCAGGCCGGTGGCCTTGGACACGTAGGGCACCGTGCGCGAGGCGCGCGGGTTCACTTCCAGCACGTAGACGTCGCCGCCCTGGATCGCGAACTGCACGTTCATCAGGCCGCTGACGTTCAGCGCCTTGGCCATCATGCTGGTCTGGCGCTTGATCTCGGCGATCACGTCGGCCGACAGCGAGTACGGCGGCAGGCTGCAGGCGGAGTCGCCCGAGTGCACGCCGGCCTGTTCGATGTGCTCCATGACGCCGCCGATGAAGACGGTTTCGCCGTCGGCCAGGCAGTCCACGTCCACTTCGGTGGCGTTGTTCAGGAAGCGGTCCAGCAGCACCGGCGAGTCATTGCTGACCTTCACGGCCTCGCGCATGTAGCGTTCGAGGTCCTGCTGCTCGTGCACGATTTCCATGGCGCGCCCGCCCAGCACGTAGCTGGGACGCACGACCAGCGGATAGCCGATGTCGGCGGCGTGCGCCAGGGCCTCGGCTTCGGTGCGCGCGGTGCGGTTGGGCGGCTGGCGCAGGCCGAGCTTGTTCAGCAGCTTCTGGAAGCGCTCGCGGTCCTCGGCGATGTCGATGGATTCCGGGCTGGTGCCGATGATGGGCACGCCGTTGGCTTCCAGCGCGCGCGCCAGCTTCAGCGGGGTCTGGCCGCCGTACTGCACGATCATGCCGACCGGGTTTTCCTTGTGGACGATCTCCAGCACATCCTCGAGCGTCAGCGGCTCGAAGTACAGGCGGTCGGAGGTGTCGTAGTCGGTGGACACGGTTTCCGGGTTGCAGTTGACCATGATGGTCTCGTACCCGTCGTCGCGCAGCGCCAGCGCGGCGTGCACGCAGCAGTAGTCGAACTCGATGCCCTGGCCGATGCGGTTCGGACCGCCGCCCAGCACCACGATCTTCTTGCGGTCGGTGGGCGCGGCTTCGCACTCTTCCTCGTACGTGGAGTACATGTAGGCGGTGCGGGTGGCGAACTCGGCGGCGCAGGTGTCGACGCGCTTGTAGACCGGGCGCACGTTCAGCTGGTGGCGCAGCTTGCGCACTTCGGATTCCACCGTGTCGAGCAGGAAGGCCAGGCGGCGGTCGGAGAAGCCGCGGCGCTTCAGTTCCCACAGCGTGGCGTAGTCCAGGTCGGACAGCGTCTTCTGTTCGAGCGCCAGCTCGATGTCGACGATTTCCTTGATCTGCGACAGGAACCACGGGTCGATGTGCGTGATGTTGTGCACTTCGTCCAGCGTGAAGCCCTGCGCGAAGGCGTCGCCCACGTACCAGATGCGTTCCGGACCGGGTTCGCCCAGCTCGACCTGCAGCTTTTCGCGGTCGGTGGTCTTCTGGTTCAGGCCGTCGACGCCCACTTCCAGGCCGCGCAGCGCCTTCTGGAACGATTCCTGGAAGGTGCGGCCGATGGCCATGACTTCGCCCACGGACTTCATCTGGGTGGTCAGGCGCGCGTCGGCGGTGGGGAATTTCTCGAACGCGAAACGCGGCACCTTGGTGACGACGTAGTCGATCGAGGGTTCGAACGAGGCCGGGGTGGCGCCGCCGGTGATTTCGTTCTTGAGCTCGTCCAGCGTGTAGCCCACGGCCAGGCGCGCGGCGACCTTGGCGATGGGGAAGCCCGTGGCCTTGGAGGCCAGCGCCGACGAACGCGACACGCGCGGGTTCATCTCGATGACGATCATGCGGCCGTTCTTGGGATTGACGGCGAACTGCACGTTCGAGCCGCCCGTATCCACGCCGATCTCGCGCAACACCGCGATCGATGCGTTACGCATGATCTGGTATTCCTTGTCGGTCAGCGTCTGGGCCGGGGCCACCGTGATCGAGTCGCCGGTGTGCACGCCCATGGGGTCCAGGTTCTCGATGGAGCAGACGATGATGCAGTTGTCCGCCTTGTCGCGGACCACTTCCATCTCGAATTCCTTCCAGCCCAGCAGCGACTCTTCGATCAGCAGCTCGCTGGTGGGCGAGGCTTCCAGGCCGCGGCGGCAGATGGTTTCGAATTCTTCGGCGTTGTAGGCGATGCCGCCGCCCGAGCCGCCCATCGTGAAGCTGGGGCGGATCACGGCCGGGAAGCCCGAGGTGCCGACTTCGGCCGCGATGCGGCGCTGCACTTCCCAGGCTTCTTCCATGCTGTGGGCCACGCCCGACTTGGCCGATTCCAGGCCGATGTCGGTCATGGCCTGCTTGAACTTCTGGCGGTCCTCGGCCTTCTCGATGGCGTGCTCGTTGGCGCCGATGAGTTCCACGTTGTGCTTGGCCAGCACGCCGTGGTGGGCCAGGTCCAGCGCGCAGTTCAGCGCGGTCTGGCCGCCCATGGTGGGCAGGAGCGCATCGGGCTTTTCACGCTCGATGATCTTCTCGACGGCCTGCCAGGTGATGGGCTCGATGTAGGTGACGTCGGCCGTTTCCGGGTCCGTCATGATCGTGGCCGGATTGCTGTTGACCAGGATGGTGCGGTAGCCCTCGGCCTTGAGCGCCTTGCACGCCTGTGCGCCGGAATAGTCGAATTCGCAGGCCTGCCCGATGATGATGGGGCCGGCGCCGATGATGAGTATGCTTTTTAGGTCTGTACGCTTGGGCATGATGCAATCTTTACTTTTGGCCGGACATCAGGCTGATGAACTTGTCGAACAGTTCGATGATGTCGTGCGGGCCGGGGCTGGCTTCGGGGTGGCCCTGGAAGCAGAAGGCCGGACGGTCGGTGAGCTCGAAGCCCTGCAGCGTGCCGTCGAACAGCGAGACGTGCGTGGCTCGCGCGTTGGCCGGCAGGCTGGCGGCGTCGACCGCGAAGCCGTGGTTCTGGCTGGTGATGAACACGCGCTTGGAGGCCAGGTCCTGCACCGGATGGTTGGCGCCGTGGTGGCCGGTCTTCATCTTGAGCGTCTTGCCGCCCAGCGCCAGGCCCATGATCTGGTGGCCCAGGCAGATGCCGAACACCGGCAGCTTCTTGTCCAGGAAGGCGCGGGTGGCTTCGATGGCGTAGTCGCAGGGCTCGGGGTCGCCGGGGCCGTTGGACAGGAACACGCCGTCCGGATCGAGCTTGAAGACTTCCTCGGCGCTGGTCTGGGCCGGCACCAGCGTGATGCGGCAGCCGCGGTCGGCCAGCAGGCGCAGGATGTTGCTCTTGATGCCGAAGTCGTAGGCCACGACGTGGAACCTGGACTGGTCGGGCTTGGAGAAGCCCGCGCCCAGGCGCCAGGTGCCTTCGGTCCAGTCGGTGCTGTTCTTGATGGAGACGACGCGGGCCAGGTCCTGGCCGGTCATGCCGGCGAAGCCGCGGGCCAGTTCGACGGCGCGCTCGGCGTCGGTGCCGACGAAGATGCAGGCGCCCTGGGCGCCCTTGTCGCGCAGGATGCGGGTGAGCTTGCGGGTATCCACGCCGGAAATGGCGACGATGCCCTGCTCGGAGAGGTACTCAGGCAACGATTGCGTGGAACGGAAGTTCGACACGCGGGCGGGACAGTCGCGGACCACCAGGCCGGCGGCATAGACGCGGTTCGCTTCCACGTCCTCGGCGTTGACGCCGGTATTGCCGATGTGCGGATAGGTCAGCGTGACGATCTGGCCGCTGTAGCTGGGATCGGTGAGAATTTCCTGGTACCCGGTCATCGCGGTGTTGAACACCACTTCGGCAACGGTATGCCCAGGCGCACCGATCGACACGCCTCGAAAAATGGTACCGTCCGCCAGAGCCAGAATTGCAGGAGGGAAGCGGTTGATCCCCTCGGGAAAAAGTTGCGGCAGCACAGTAAACCCCGGTTTTAGAATCGATAATCAAACCTTCGAATTATACCTTGCGCGGCCGTTTTTCCTGGAGAACCGCGCCAAATAAGGCCGGGATAGGGATTTTGGGCCAGGCCATGGGACATACGGCCGGTTTTGCCCGCCCCGGCTCGGTGATACGCTTAGGACACCTTCAACCCTACCCAGCTGCGAGCCGTACCGCCCATGTCCAGTCAACTTGACGCCTTGCGCAACCACACCACCGTCGTCGCCGACACGGGGGACTTCGAAGCCATGAAGGCGCTGCGTCCCACCGACGCGACCACTAATCCGTCCCTTATTCTGAAGGCCGTCCAGCAGGACGCCTACCGCCCCCTGCTGGAGAAAACCGCGCGCGACCACCGCGGCGCCTCCACGGCCGAGCTCATGGACCGCCTGCTGGTGGCCTTCGGCCGCGCCATCCTGGACATCGTGCCGGGCCGCGTCTCGACCGAGGTCGACGCCCGCCTGTCCTTCGACACCCGCGCCACCATCGAACGCGCCCGCAGCCTGATCGCCCTGTACGAGGCCGCCGGCGTGCCGCGCGAGCGCGTGCTGATCAAGATCGCCTCGACCTGGGAAGGCATCCAGGCCGCCCGCGCGCTGCAATCCGAAGGGGTGCGCTGCAACCTGACGCTGCTGTTCTCGCTGCCCCAGGCCGTGGCCTGCGCCGACGCGCACGTGCAGCTCATTTCGCCCTTCGTCGGCCGCATCTACGACTGGCACAAGAAAGCCGCCGGCGCGGCCTGGGTGGAGGCGGACCATGCGGGCGGCAACGATCCCGGCGTGCAGTCGGTGACGCGCATCTACCACTACTACAAGCATTTCGGCATCGCCACCGAGATCATGGGCGCGAGCTTTCGCAACGTGGGCCAGATCCTGGCCCTGTCGGGCTGCGACCTGCTGACGATCAGCCCCGACCTGCTGACCAAGCTGGCCTCCACCGAGGGCGACGCCCCGCCCCAGCTGCGCGCCAGCGACGCCGCCGCCGGCATCGCCCGCATCGGCGCCGACGAGGTCACGTTCCGCACCCTGCTCAACGAGGACGCGATGGCCAGCGAAAAACTGTCCGAAGGCATCCGTTCGTTCGTGGCCGACGCGGTCAAGCTGGATGCGCTGATCGAGGGACAGCGGGGGTGATTGGCGGGTGATGGGTTTCGCGCGTTCGGCCGTCGTTTTCCTGGGACGATGGCGGCGCGCTACACCCATCCTACGGGTCGAGAGATCGCCGAACGCGCGCGCCCCATCGGACCGCCCCTACCGATGATCGTGCGAATGCACCTGCAGCGCTTCCAGGAAGCGCGACACCATGTTGTAGGCCGCCACCGTCGCGGTCAGTTCGACCATAAGCTTGTCGGTTCCCATCGCGGCGCGGGCGGCCTGGAATACCGGCTCGGGCACTTGCACGTTGCGCGTCATGGCGTCGGTATAGGCCAGCACCGCGCGTTCGCGCTCGCTGAACAGATCCGAGCCTTCCCAGGCGGGCAGCGCGTCCAGCTGGGCCTGCGACACGCCCTCTTTCAGGGCGATCGGGGCGTGCTGGTCGGCTTCGTAGGGCGCGCCGTTGATCGCCGCCACGCGCATGATCACCAGTTCGCGCAGATCGCCCGGCAAGGTGCTGAGCTGGCGGATGGAGGTCAGGTAATTGAGCCAGCCGCCGGCCACGGCGGGGCTGTGCAGCAGCATCTGGTACAGGTGCAGCACGCTGCCCCGTTCGGCGACGATGCGGTCGACCAGCGGCCGGGCTTCGGGATGGGTCAGGTCGGCATAAGGCAGGCGGGCCATGGCAACTCCGTATGGATGGGGACGGCGGATCAGATCTTCTCGGTTTCGCCGGAACGGGGCTGCCATTTCATCAGGCGCTTTTCGCCCGCGCCGACGATGCCGTCCAGGATCAGCGCGAAGGCCGTCAGCACGATGATGCCGGCGAACACGGTGTTCACGTCGAACGTGCCTTCGGCCTGCAGGATCAGGTAGCCCACGCCGCTGGCCGAGCCCAGGTATTCGCCCACCACGGCGCCCACGAAGGCCAGGCCCACGGAGGTGTGCAGGCTGGAGAACACCCAGCTGGTGGCCGAGGGCAGGTACACGTGGCGCAGCAGCTGGCGCTTGCGCGCGCCCAGCATGCGCGCGTTGTCCAGCAGCGTCGGGCTGACTTCGCGCACGCCCTGGTAGACGTTGAAGAAGACGATGAAGAACACCAGCGTCACCGCCAGCGCCACCTTGGACCAGATGCCCAGGCCGAACCACATGCCGAAGATGGGCGCCAGGATCACGCGCGGCATCGAGTTGGCGGCCGTGATGTACGGGTCCAGGATCGCGCTGGCCTGCGGCGACAGGCCCAGCCACAGGCCGAAGCCCAGGCCGGCGACCGTGCCGATGAAAAACGCCAGCACGGTTTCGGTGAGCGTCACGCCCAGGTGCGCGTAGATGTCCGCGTTGGTGACGAACCAGGCCCAGATGCGGCCCCACACCTTCAGCGGCTCGCCGAAGAAGAACGCCACCTTGGGATCGCGCGAGGCGAAATGCCACACCAGCAGGATCGCCACCAACAGCAGCAGCTGCCAGAAGCGCAGGCTGGCCGAACCGGGTTTGATCAGAGACTTCGACATGGCTCAGGCTCGCTTTTGTTGGGCATAGCCCTTGAGTACCTCTTCGCGCAGCACGCCCCAGATCGCGGCGTGCAGTTCCACGAAACGCGGATGGGTGCGCACTTCGGCCACGTCGCGCGGACGCGGCAGGTCGATGGCGAATTCGCCGATGGGATGGGTGCCCGGCCCGGCCGACAGCACCACCACGCGGTCGCTCATGGCGATGGCCTCGTCCAGGTCGTGCGTGATGAACAGCACGGCCTTGCGCTTGGCCATCCACAGGTCCAGCACCTCGTTTTCCATGAGCTGGCGGGTCTGGATGTCGAGCGCCGAGAACGGCTCGTCCATCAGGATGATGTCGGGGTCGCGGATCAGGGTCTGCGCCAGCATGGCGCGCTTGCGCATGCCGCCCGACATCTGGTGCGGATAGCGGCCCTCGAAGCCGCCCAGGCCGACCCGGCGCATCCATACGCGGCCCTGCTCCAGCGCCTCCTGGCGCGGCACGCCGGCGAATTCCAGCCCGGCCACCACGTTGTCCAGCGCGCTGCGCCAGGGCAGCAGCGCCTCGCCCTGGAACATGTAGCCGGCGCGTTCGTTGATGCCCTGCAGGGGCTGCCCGAACACCTTCACCTGCCCGGCCGACGGCGCCAGCAGGCCGGCGCCGACGTTGAGCAGGGTGGACTTGCCGCAGCCCGTGGGCCCCACCACCGATACGAACTCCCCGGGCGCGATCGCCAGGGAAGTGTCGGCCACGGCGGTGTAGCGCTGGCTGCGGTCGTCACGCGAGACAAAGGTGCAACTGATGTTGTCCAGCGACAGCGCGGCTTCAGCCATTGGGATACTTCTCGTTGGCGCGGCGCGCGAAATCGTTGGTCCAGACCTTGGAGGCGTCGATCTTCGAGCCGTCGAAGTCCGGCTGGTAGGCGGCCAGCGCCTTGAGCGCGGTGGCCGCGCCGTCCTCGGGGATCATGCCGTCGGGCGACAGGCCTTCCATGCTCTTGCCGATGGCGGCCTTGTACACCGCCGGATCGCCCAGCAGATAGGTTTCGGGCACGACCTTGGCGATTTCTTCCGGGCCGGCCTTCTGGATCCACTTGTCGGCGCGCACCAGCGCGTTGGCCAGCGCCTGCGCGGTGTTGGGATTGGCGTCGAGGAAGGCCTGGGGCGCGTACAGGCAGCCCGCCGGCATGTTGCCGCCGAAGATGTCGCGCGTGTCCTTGAGGGTGCGCGTATCGACGATGACCTGGATGTCGCCGGGCATCTCCAGCATGGACACCACGGGGTCGGTGTTGGAGATGGCGTCGATCTGGCCGCTGCGCAGCGCGGTCACCGCGCCGGCGCCGGCGCCCACGCCGATGAAGGACACGTCGGAGGCCTTCAGGCCGTGCTTGGCCAGGAAGAAGCTGACCACCATGTTGGTCGAGGAGCCCGGCGCGGTCACGCCGATCTTCTTGCCCTTCAGGTCGGCCGCGCTCTTGTAGCCGGGCAGGTTCTTCTTGGACACGCCCACGCCTATCATCGGCGCGCGCCCTTGCAGCACGAAGGCGCGGTAGGCCTGGCCCTTGGACTGCATGGACAGCGTGTGCTCGAACGCGCCCGAGACGATGTCGGCGCTGCCGCCCACCACGGCCTGCAGGGCCTTGGAACCGCCCGCGAAGTCGGCGATGCTGACGTCCAGGCCTTCGTCCTTGAAATAGCCGCGGGCTTCCGCGATGGACAGCGGGAGGTAGTAGATCAGCGGTTTGCCGCCGACTGCGATCTGGACCTTGGTCTTTTCGAGCTTCTGCGCGCGCACGATGGCGGGCGCCATGCCCATGACGCCGGCGGCGCCGGCCATCTTGAGCAGATCACGGCGAGTGACTGACATTGCTTGTCTCCTGGTTGTCGGGTGTACCGATAGCGCCGGTCTGCGCCAGCTCGTCGATAGCCGCTGAATCATACCCCAGCGATTTCAGGACTTCCTCGGTATGTTCCCCTAATCTCGGCCCCACCCAGCGCGTGCCGCCCGGCGTTTCCGACAGCTTGGGCACCACCGCCGGCAGCTTGACCGGCGTGCCGTCGGCGAAGCGGTGCTGCTCTATCATGCCGCGCGCCAGGAACTGCGGATCGCCGAACATGTCGGCCACGCTGTAGATCTTGCCCACCGGCACGTCGGCGGCCTTCAGCACGCCCAGCGCCTCTTCGATGCCGCGGCCGTCGCACCATTGCTGGATAGCGCCGTCGATCTCCTCGACGCGCCTGGCGCGGCCGTCGTTGCGCACCAGGTCGGGGTCCGTGGCCAGGTCGTCGCGGCCGATGGCGCGCATCAGCCGATGGAAGATCGCGTCGCCGTTGCCGGCGATGACGATGTTCTGGCCGTCGCGCGTGGTGTAGGTGTTGGAGGGCACGATGCCGGGCAGCGCGCCGCCGGTGCGCTCGCGCACCACGCCGGCCACGTCGTACTCGGGCACCAAGCTCTCCATCATGTTGAACACGGCCTCGTACAGCGCCACGTCCACCATCTGCCCCTGCCCGGCCCGGCACTCGGCGCCCGTCTTGCCGTTCCAGCGCCCGCCGGTGGCGTCGCGGTGGCGCAGCGCCATCATCGCGCCGATCACGCCGTGCAGCGCGGCGATCGAATCGCCGATGGAAATGCCCACCCGCAGCGGCGGGCGGTCCGGGTGGCCCGACACGTAGCGCAGGCCGCCCATGGATTCGCCGATCGCGCCGAAGCCGGGCTGGTCCTTCATGGGACCGGTCTGCCCGTAGCCGGACAGGCGCACCATGATGAGCGCCGGATTGGCCGCGCGCAGCTGTTCGTAGCCCAGCCCCCACTTCTCCAGCACGCCGGGCCGGTAGTTCTCGACCACCACGTCGGCCTCCAGCGCCAGGCGGCGGGCGATTTCCTGCGCGCGCGGGTCTTTCAGGTTGAGCGCGATCGAGCGCTTGTTGCGGGCCTGCACCGTCCACCACAGGGAATTGCCTTCGTGCAGGTGGCGCCAGCTGCGGATGGGATCGCCGCCGCCGCTTCCGTCGGGCCCGTGCGGCGTCTCGACCTTGATGACGTCGGCGCCGAATTCGCCGAAGATGCGCGCGGCGAACGGGCCGGCAATGAGCGTGCCGAGTTCCAGGACTTTCAGTCCGGTCAGCGCTGACATTGTTTGTCTCCTCGCGGAATTTTCCAGGCGGCCTTCGATGCGTTGCCGAAGGCTCGTGATTTGATGTTTGGTACGGCACCTTACCGCCCGCGATAGCGGGTAGGGAGTGGGTCCCACTCAGGTGGTCTTGCGTTCCATCAGGGCCCAGGCGATGGTGCCTGCGTCCACGTATTCCAGCTCGCTGCCCGCCGGCACGCCGCGCGCCAGCCTGGTCACGCGCAGGCCGCGTTCGCTCAGGGCCTCGCCCAGGAAGTGCGCGGTGGTCTCGCCCTCGGCGGTGAAGTTGGTGGCCAGGATGACCTCCTGCACCTCGCCGTCGGTGGCGCGCTGGATCACGCGGTCGAAATCCAGCTCGCGCGGGCCTATGCCTTCCAGCGGCGCCACCCGGCCCATCAGCACGTAGTACAGGCCGCGGTAGCCGTGGCTGGACTCGATCATGTTCTGGTCGGCCGGGGTTTCGACGATGCACAGCAGGCTGCGGTCGCGCTTGGGATTGCTGCAGGTGCCGCAGACCTCTTCTTCCGAAAAGCTGTTGCAGCGGGCGCAGTGCTTCAGGTCCCGCACCGCGCTGGCCAGCGCCCGGCCCAGCATGTCCGCGCCTTGCGGATCATGCTGCAGCAGGTGATAGGCCATGCGCCTGGCGGAGCGCACGCCCACGCCGGGCAGGCGCCGCAGCGCCTCGATCAGCGACACCAGCGGTTCGGGTTCGGGCAGTAAAGGGTCCATCGGGGTCCATCGTGGTCCGTCGCGGCCGGGGCCGGAATCAGAACGGCAGCTTCATGCCCGGGGGCAGCGGCATGCCGGCGGTGACCGACGCCATTTTTTCCTGGGAAGTGGCCTCGGCCTTGCGCAGCGCGTCGTTGAACGCGGCGGCGACCAGGTCTTCCAGCATGTCCTTGTCGTCGCCCAGCAGCGACGGGTCGATGGCGACGCGCTTGACGTCGTGGCGGCAGGTCATGGTGACCTTGACCAGGCCGCCGCCGGAGGCGCCTTCGACCAGGATCTCGGCCAGCGCGTCCTGCGCCTTCTTCATGTTTTCCTGCATCTGCTGCGCCTGGCGCATCAGGCCGGCGAGTTGTCCTTTCATCATGATCGGTGCTTCCTTGAACTAGGGGAATGGGAGATTGCCGCCGCCTCAGGCGGCGGCCGGGGAATCGACGTGGCGGATGGAGCCGGCGACGACCTGTCCGCCGAAATCGGCCACCAGCGCCTGCACGAAGGGATCTGCCGCGACCGCGTCCTCGGCGGCCTGCTGGCGGGCGGCGCGTTCGGCCTGGGCCACGGCGTGCGCCGTGGCGTCGCCGGTCACGCCGACTTCCACGTCCAATCGTATGCCCTGGCCGAAATGCTCGCACAGCACCGTCTGCAGGCGGATGCGGCTTTCGCTTTCGGCCAGCGTCTTGACGGCCACGCGCAGGACGATGGCGTCGCCCTGCACGCCGGCCCATTCGCTCTGGCGCGCCAGTTCGGCGGCCAGGCCGGTGACCGGCAGGCGCGCGGCCAGCTCGGGCCAGCCCGCCGCGGTCATGTCGGCGATGCGCGCGCGAGAGCCGCGCTTGCGGGCAGGCGCCGGGCCTTCGCGCCGCACGGGCGCGGCCGCGGCCGGCGCCGCGCCCGGCGGAGCCAGGGTTTCGAATTCGTCATCGTCCGGGTCCGCCGTGAAACCGTTGTCCGGGGCGAAACCGGCTTCGGCGTCGTACGGGATTTCCTCGTCGACCCAGGACGGCGGGCCGTCGCCGGCCTCGGGCGCGGCCGGCGCGGCGGCGACCGCTGCGGCCGGCGTGACCGCCAGGGCGGCGGACGCGGGCGCGCGGTCGGACGCGTCGGGAGAGGCTGCTGCCGGCTCGGCCGGCAGCTCTTCCCAGGGCGGCACGCTCTGCGCTTCGGCGGCGGGCGCCGGGCTTGCCGGTTCGGGTGCGGCGGCAGCGGCGGGTGCGGGCGTAGGCGCGGGAGCCGGCGCCGGTGCGGGCGCCGGCTGCGGCTGCGCTGCAGGCGCGGGCTGCGGCGCGGCGACGGGCGCGGGCGCGGGCGCGGCGACCGGGTCTGCCGTCTGGCGGGCCGGGACGGCGGGCGCCTCCACCGCGGTCTGCGGGCCGGCATCGCCGTTGAGCGCCAGCATGCGCAGGCAGGCCATGATGAAGCCCGCGTATTCGTCGGGCGCCAGGGTCAGCTCGCCGCGGCTGTGCACGGCGACGGAATAGAACAGCTGCACCGCGTCGGGATGCAGCGACTGCGCCAGGCGCGCGATGTCCGCCGCCAGCGGGTCCTCGGCCGGCGTCACGCCGCTGACGCGCTGCTCGATGGCCACGCGCGACAGCAGCACGGCCAGATCGGCCAGCGCGCCGGTATAGGACAGGCCGCGCACCGCCAGTTCGTCGGCCACCGCCAGCACGCCCTTGGCGTCGCCGGTGGACAGCGCGTCCAGCAGGCGCACCAGGTGGCGCTGGTCGATGGTGCCGAGCATGCCGCGCACGGCTTCTTCGGTGAGGTTGCCGGCGCTATAGGCGATGGCCTGGTCGGTCAGCGACAGCGCGTCGCGCATGGAGCCCGCGGCCGCCTGCCCGATCAGCCGCAGCGCCGGCACTTCGAAGCCCACCTCTTCCTGGCCGAGCACGGCCTGCAGGTGGCCGACGATGGAGTCGGCCGGCATCTGCTTGAGGTTGAACTGCAGGCAGCGCGACAGCACCGTCACCGGAATCTTCTGCGGGTCGGTGGTGGCCAGGATGAACTTGACGTGCGGCGGCGGCTCTTCGAGCGTCTTGAGCATGGCGTTGAACGCATGCCCGGTCAGCATGTGGACTTCGTCGATCATGTAGACCTTGAAGCGTCCCGCGCCGGGCGCGTACACGGCCTGCTCCAGCAGCTGCGTCATTTCCTCGACGCCACGGTTCGAGGCCGCGTCCAGTTCGAGGTAGTCGACGAAGCGCCCTGCGTCGATTTCCGTGCAGGCCTGGCACACGCCGCAAGGCTTGGACGTGATGCCGGTCACGCAGTTGAGCGATTTGGCCAGGATGCGCGAAAGCGTGGTCTTGCCCACCCCGCGGGTCCCGGTGAACAGCCATGCGTGGTGCAGGCGTTGCGTGTCGAGCGCATGCGTCAATGCGCGCACCACGTGATCCTGTCCCACGAGGGTATCGAACGATCGCGGCCGCCACTTGCGGGCCAGTACCAGATAAGTCATGGGTGGATTGTAGAGCCTGTTTCGCGAGCTGGCTCGAAAAGGCGGGACCGGTTCCTGGAGCTCGGCCTGCAAGCCCCTGCGCCCCCGCCCTGCGCGGCCTGGAATGCAAAGGGGACGGGCTTATTCTCGTGGAGCGCGTCCATGGAAAATAATCCCGTCCCCCGAAGAAAACAAAGGGTCATGCGGTGATCATGACCCTCTTGCCTTGAAGAATCCGGATGGCGAGCCTTACTCCGGCACTGACCCTAAACGACTATGGCTGCTTCGTTCCCGACCTGACCAGGTTCACCGTCGAACCATGCGAAGGGGCCCGCCACTTGGAATTCTAGCAGAGCTGCGCTTCGCTTGCTCGCTCGAATTCCAAGTGGCGGGCCCCTGGGGGCAATATGTGGGCTCCCTCCCCGGCCCTCCCTCCAGGAGGGAGGGGGTGGGGACTTCGCTTCGCTTGTCCCTTTGGCTCGCTTCGCTTTGCCTTTCTGGCGCAAGGACTCTACCTTCGAGCGCGCGGAACCCATCGGGCGGCGATAGCCGCCGGGATGGTCGCGGGATCACACCGCCCGCGGGTTCAATGCTGCAAATCTATCCACGCCTTTGCTCTTGGAAAATAGAGGGCGGCTCTGGCTTTGCGGCCGTCCAGGGCGGTTACCTGGGTGCAGTAGCGTTGCAGTTGTTCGCCGTGGCGTTGGCGCATGCGTTGGGCGAAGGCGGTGGCGGATTCGCCGGGATGGGGGCGGCCGGTTTTGTAGTCGACGATGAGCCAGCCGTCTTCGGTGCTCAGGGCCAGGTCGATGACCGAGACCTTGCCGGCGGCGTCGATGAGGGGCCATTCCCGGCGGGCGCCGGATTGCGAGAGCAGCCACAGGCCGCGTTCGTCGGCCAGGGTGGCTTGCAGGGTGTCCAGCACGGCTTCGGCGGCGGCGTCGGCCTGGCTGGCGGGGATGCCGGCGCGGGTGAGTTGGCGGCGCATGGCGGGCAGGCGGTCGGCCAGGGCCTGGGCGGGCCAGGCTTGGGCGCCGTCCTGGCCGATGCGGGCCAGCCAGGCGTGGGCCAGGGTGCCGATGGCGGCGTCGTAGCCGGCTTCGAGCTGCCAGGCGGGATGTTCGGCGCCCTCGCCCCAGACGCCGCGCGCGGGAGCGGCGAAGCCGGGGCTGGCGACTTCGTCGGCCAGGCGCGCCAGTTGCGCCAGGCCCGCGCTGTCCACGCGCCGCAGCGGTTCGCCCTGCAGTTCGGGGCCGTCCTCGGCCTGCCGCGCGGTCTCGCCGTCCAGCGAGGGCGGCGTCGGCGCGGCCAGGCAGGGCCACAGGCGGCCCAGCAGGCTGGCCGGCGGCGGCGGCTTGACCTGGCCGCTTGCCTCGTCCACCGACAGGTGGCCCACCAGATGCAGGCGCTTGCGCGCACGCGTGGCGGCCACGTACAGCAGGCGGTCGACCTCATACGACGCACGGCGCGCTTCGCGCGCGCCGAGGTAGCGCGACACCGGGTCGGCTTCGGTTTCGGCGCGCGGCTTGACCGGGCCGAACAGCACGCGGCCGCCGCTGTGTTCGAAACGCACCAGCGGCGCCTGGTCGCCGCGCGGGGCGCGGTGCAGGCCGTACAGGATGACCGTCTCGAATTGCAGGCCCTTGGACTTGTGCATGGTCATGATCTCGACCGCGCCCGCGTCCTCGTCGGCCGCGTCCGGCGCGGCGAACAGGCGCGCGATGCCCGCGTCCAGCGCCGCGGCGTCGATGGCGCCGTGCGGCGCCAGCCGCTCGACCAGCTGGAACAGGCTTTCCGCGTCGTTGGCCACCGACACGCCGGCGTACAAGGACGGGCCGCCCAGGCGGCGCCACAGCGATTCGACCCAGGCGGCGAACGGCATCGCGCCCGAGGCGTTGCGCGTGTCCAGCAGGATGCCCGCCACCTGCCGCAGGCGCGCGAACTCGTCGGCGCCGAGCACGGCTTGCGCGGACGGCGTTTCCGGCGCGACGGGCGCCGCGTCGAACAACGAACCTTGCGGCCCGGCGCTGGCGGCCGCGGGCGAAGTCTGCGGCGTGATGCGCAGCGCGCGCTCCAGCAGCACCGGCACCGGCGTGATGTGGTCGTCGCCGAACAGCCGCTGCAGCGAAGCCAGCGTCAGGCCGCAGTACGGCGCGCGCAGCACCGACAGCCAGGCCAGGCGGTCGCCGGGATGCGACAAGGCGCGCACCAGCTGCACCAGGTCGGCCACCACCGGCCGCAGCGCCAGCGGCACCAGGTCCACCGCGCGGCAGCGTATGCCTTCCTGCGCCAGCCTGCGGGTCAGGTTGCCCAGGTGGCTGCGCGCGCGCACCAGCACCGCGACGGGATGCCTGGCGCCCTTGTGCTCGATCAGCGCCTGGCGCACCAGGTCCACCGCGATGTCCTCGGCCTGTTCCTCGGCGGCGGCCATTCCCTCGCGCGACCACGCGGGATGGAAGCGCACCGCCGGCTCCGGCAATGCCTCGTGAAACGCGGTCGACGGGCTGTAAGCGATGGCGCCGGCGGCCGCGTCGCTGCGCCGCGGCAGCAGTTGCGCGAACGACTGGTTCACCCATTCGACGATGCCGGCCTGCGAGCGGAAGTTGTCGGTGAGGTTGAGGAAGTCGGGCTTCAGCTCGCCCACGCCGATGTCCGCCACTTCCAGGAACAGGCCCACTTCGGCCTTGCGGAAGCGGTAGATCGATTGCATCGGATCGCCCACCAGGAACAGGCTGCGGCCGTCGCCGGCCTGCCAGCCCGAGGTCAGCGTGCGCAGCAGGTCCAGCTGCGTCTGGCTGGTGTCCTGGAATTCGTCGATGAGCAGATGGCGGATCGAGGCGTCGAGCTTCAGCAGCAGTTCGCCGGGATCGTCGGCGCTGCCCAGCGCGGCGGCGGCGCGCTGCGCGATCTCGATGAAATCCACTTCGCCCGTGTCGGCAAAGCGCAGCCGCAGCTGCGCCACCGCCAGCGCCAGCGTCATCAGCTGCGCGCCCAGCACTTCCCATTGCTCGTCGCTGAAATGCGGCGCGGGCACGTCGCGGATCGCGTGCAGGCGGCGCACCCATGGCGCGTCCGGGTCGGCGGCGTCCAGCCAGGCCACGAACGGTTCCTTGTGCGCGCATTTGGGCGGAAAGCCCAGGGTCTTGGTGACGGTCTTGCGCAAGGTGCCGGTGCCCGTCAGCAGCAGATGCGCCACGGCCTGCCATTGGTCCAGCATGTCGGCGTCGGGCAGCAGTTCTTCGGTCCAGTCCAGAAGCGCCTGCAGCTTGTTCTCGGCTTCGCCGTCCTGCAGGCAGGCAGCGGCCAGCCGCGCCGGGCTGCAAAGCGCCTCGGCCCAGCCATAAGGCATGGCCGCGCAAAGCGAGTCCAGGTCCTCGCCGATGGCCTCGGCCAGCATGGTTTCCAGCGCCTCGCGGTCGGAGCCGTGGCGCAGCAGCGGCAGCCATTGGTCGCGCTGGCCCAGCATGTCGGCGATGGCTTCCTTGGCCGCCTGCACGTCCACGTCCAGGTGCTTGAGCAGGATGCGCACGGCCTCGTAGTCGTCGGCCAGTTCCAGCGTGGCGCGGGCCGCGGCCTCGTAATGCGCGCGCGCGTCGTCGGTGATCTCGGGCATGCCGCCCAGCTCCGACAGCCACGGCATGCTGCGCACCAGGCCGGCGCAGAACGAGTCGATGGTGCGGATGGCCAGCCGCGCCGGATGCTCCAGCAGGTGCCAGCCCAGCTCGTCGTTGCGCGCCAGGGCGGCGCGCGCGAGCTCCCAGCTGCGGCGTTCGTGCATGGCCTCGGGCGGGCCGTCCAGCCCGCGGCGCAATTTGCTGAGCACGCGCGCGTGCATCTCGGAGGCGGCCTTGCGCGTGAAGGTGATGGCGACGATTTCTTCCGGACGGTTGACCGTGGCCAGCAGCGCCAGGATGCGGTCGGTCAGCAACTCGGTCTTGCCCGAGCCGGCGGGCGCCTGCACCAGGAAGGATCGCGTCGGGTCCAGCGCGGCGGCGCGCGCGGCGTGGTCGTGCGGCAGTCGTTCTTGTTCAGCCATGGCTCATGCGTCCTCGTCGTCCAGATGCAAACGCAGGAACGGCAATGCATCGCAGTATTTCAAGTCGTCGCGGCGGTAGGCCACGTTGGCCGCATGGCCCGCGACGTATTCATCGGCCAGCGCTTCGATGGCGGCGCGCCAGCGCTCGCGTATCTGCGGCCACGACAGGCCTTCGAAGAATTTGCTGTCGCTGGCCAGGGTCACGCCCTCCATGCCCAGGTCCTCGTCGGCCAGGCCGGCCACGGCGACCTGGCGCGCGTGGATCTGCGCCAGCACCAGGCCGGCCACGTCGCCGCCGGCGGCCTCGGCCAGCACCGAAGCGTAGAACGGCAGCTGCAGGTTCACGGGGCGGCTGCGCGACCAGTCCGGCTCGGGCCGGGCCGGGGCCGCGCCGGTCTTGTAGTCCACGATGACGTTGCGGCCGTCCTGCAGGCTGTCGATGCGGTCCAGCCGCAGCTTCAGCACCAGCGCGCCGCGCTGCCACTGATGGTTTTTTTCAACCTGGGCCACGGCGAATGGCAGGCGCTGCGCTTCCTTGTCGAGCCAGGCCGCCAGCACGGTCTGCGCGCGCTGGCACTCCAGCGTGCGCAAGGCCGGCGCGTAGTCTTTCAGTTCCTCGTCGGCGGCCTGCGCCACGGCCTGCGCCACCAGGTCCGGCAGGCGGCGTTCGGCCATCAGCTCGTGCAGTTTTTCCTGGTCGGGCATCATGCCCCACAGCAGTTCCAGGGCCTTGTGCAGGAACTGGCCGCGCACGTTCACCCCGGCCGCATCGGCGTAGGAGGCCAGTTCGCGCCCGCCCAGGCGGTGGCGCACGAAGGCCCACAGCGGGTTGCGCGCCTGCGTGTCCAGCACGTCCAGGCCGCCGCCGCCGCGATTGCCCGCCGCCAGCGGCGGGCCTTGCGTGTCGTCCAGCGATTCCTGCGGCAAGGCCGCCAGCGCCGGTTGCGCCGCGGGCGTCCAGTCGGTCAGGGGCGCGGCGGCGATCAGCGGCGACGGACGCAATTCGCGCTCGCCGTCCATGTGCGCGTGGCTGACGATGATCTCCGGCGCGCAGCGGCACAGCGCGGCGTACATGCCTTCGGCCCATTCGCGCTCGCGCTCCGGCGTGGCGCGCGGCGCCTTGGCCTGGCGCAGCACCGCCAGCGGCAGCAGCGGATTGGGCTTGGGCGAAGCGGGCAGCACGTCGTCGGTCAGGCCCAGTATCCAGACGCCGTCCCAGTAGCCGCCCTCGGCTTCCAGCAGGCCCAGCACGTCCAGGCGCGCCAGCGGATCGCGCTGCGGCTGGAACGAGGCGGACCGCGCCACACTCTCCAGCAGGTTGACGGCGGCCAGCCCGCCCAGGCGGCCCGCCGCCGGCGCCAGCGCGGAAAAACTGCCCAGCGCATCGCCCAGCGCGCCCATCACCTGGTAGCCCACGCTGTCGAGCACGGCTTCGCCCGGAAAGCCCAGCGCCGTCAGCGCGGCCTTCATGCGCAGCATCCAGACGTCGCAGGTGGCCTGCTTGCCGCCGCGCGTCCAGACTTCCATGGCCTGGTCCCAGGCCTGCGCCAGCGACGGCAGATCGGCCAGCAGCTTGCGCCAGTCCTGCGGGCTGACGCGCAGCTGCGCCTGGCGCCGCCAGCGCGCGTCGATCGAGGCCAGCCGCGCGCGGTCGCGCACGTCGCCGGCGCAATGCCCGCCCAGCAGCGCCGCGCCCAGCACTTCGACGCCGCAGCCCTTGCCCGGCGCGCATTCGGCCAGGGCGCGCAGCCAGGCGAGCGCGGCGCGCGCCATCGGCCATTCGTTCAGCGGCCGGCCCACCGCCACGTTGAAGGCATATGCGGCCTGGCCGCCGCGTCCGGCCAGGGCCTGGCTCAATACCCGCCGCGCGAAAGGCGATTCCGCCTCGAGCTGCGGCGACACGATGGCGTAGCGGCCATGCGGATTCTGCTTCAGGCGTTCGGCCGCCCAGGCCGCGGCGGCGCGCCATTGCGCCCCCTGGTCCGCGGCCTCGTAGCGGCGCGCCGCGGTTTCCACGCGCTGCGCATCGCGCCACTGCGCGACGGCCGCGCCCTGCGCTTCGAAGGCGCGCAGCAGGCGCCGGAACCGCGGCGACAGGTCGGTGAAACCGGCCAGCACAAGCTGCCGAGGGATGGGCAGCCGTCCATCCTCCAGCGCGCGCAACACGCGCGCATAACCCTGGTTCGCGTCCTCGGCGTCGATGCCGGCCAGCACCTGGCGATAACGCTCGCGCCATCTGGCGAAGCCGCGGTATTCGTCGGTGTCCGCGCCCGAGGGCACATGGAGGTCCCACTCATCCATGAGCAGGTCCGCGTCCATGGCCAGGCGCGCGGCCTGGCTGGCGTCGAGCAGTACGCGCTCGGCTTCTTCCGCCCGGATCGCCTCGGTCCACACCAACTGCGTGGCGAAGCTGTCCAGCCGGTAGGCCGGCACGCCCTCATCGGCCTCGAATGCGAGCTCGTTGGCGGACTCGGCCAGCCAGGCCGACAGCGGCAGGATGCGCGGCAGTTCGCTGACCTGGCGCTCCTGGCGCAGCAGGCCGGCCAGCTCCAGCGTCAGGCGGCGCGACAGGCGGTTGTTGACGGTCAGCACCAAGGTGCCGGCGGCCGGCATGGCGCCGATTTCCGGCAGAGACAGATCGGGATGGATAGGCGAGGAGTCCTGCATGGGCACCCGGGACGCGCGCCCGCGGCGCGCGCCGATGAAGGAGAAAAATATCGCCGTAGGATACCGCGAGCCGGCGGCGCGGAACGCGCCGCCCGGGCACTGGAAACTAGAAGCCGCAAAGCGCGGCCAGGTTTTCCCAGTGGATCTGCATCTCGGGCGTGCTGTAGCCCCAGAAGGCCAGGCCGAGCAAGGCCGCCAGCGCCAGCCCGCCGGCCACGCGCCAGCCGCGGCGGCGGGACGAGGACGGCTGGACGGGTCTGGACGTCATGGCGGCTCCGGGTCAGGCGGGAACGGGCTGGGCCACCGGCTGCTCGCGCACCGGCAGGCACAGCAGCGCGGCGATGATGGCCAGCGCCACGCCCAGCCACCACACCAGGTCGTAGCTGCCGGTCCTGGCGTAGGCGTATCCGCCCAGCCAGACGCCGATGAAGCTGCCGATCTGGTGGCCCAGGAACACGATGCCCGACAGCGTGGCCGCATAGCGCAGGCCGTAGATCTGCCCGATCAGGCCCTGCGTGAGCGGCACCGTTCCCAGCCAGAACAGGCCCATCCAGGCGGCGAAGGCATACAGCACCCAGGGCGACAGCGGCAGCCACAGCAACAGCAGGATGCCGAAGGCGCGCATGCCGTACACCGCGGCCAGCAGGCGCTTCTTGCTGTACTTGCCGCCCAGCTTGCCGGCATAGAACGAACCCAGCACGTTGAACAGCCCGATCAGCGCGATGGCGGTGGCGCCGTGCCCCGCCGTCAGGCCGCCATCGGTAACGTAGGCCGGCAGGTGCAGCGTGATGAACGCCGTGTGGAAGCCGCAGACGAAGTAGCTCCAGAACAGGAAATGGAACGACGGATGGCGCACGGCCTGCTTGACCGCGGCGGCCAGCGACTGCTGCGGACCCGAATGGGCCTGCGGCCGGCCGCGCAGGAAATAGGCCAGCGGCGCGCCGCAGGCGACGAACAGCGACAGCACCCACAGCGCGCCCGGCCAGTCCAGCCCGCTGATCAGCAGCTGGCCGGTGGGCACCACGGCGAACTGCCCCATCGAGCCGCCCGCGCTGGCGATGCCCATGGCGGTGCTGCGATAGGCCGGCGGCACCGAACGGGCCACCACCGGCAGGATCACCGGAAACGTCGTGCCCGCCTGCCCCAGCCCGACCAGCACGCCGGCGGTGAGGTACAGCGTGGTCTCGTCGGTGGCGAAGCGCATGCCGATCATGCCCAGCATGTACAGCAGCGCCCCCAGGGCGATGGTGCGGCCCGAACCGTATCGGTCGGCCAGGATGCCCATGAAAATACAGGCCACGCCCCACACCAGGTTCTGCAGCGCGAACGCCATGGAAAACACTTCGCGGCTCCAACCGTGGGCCAGCCCCATCGGTTGCATGAACAGGCCGAAGGTGGCGCGCACGCCCATGGCAAGCAGCACGACCAGCGTGCCCAGCGCAATGGTGCGCATGGAAATCGTATCGGATGGGTTGGACATGAAATCCGTGTCTCGTTGTTTTTGGTTTTCCGCCCCCTCCTCGGAGCGGTCCGGCGCAGCGGGCCGGATCAAACATCATATACAACTTCCGGCGCCGGCTTCGCGGCGCCGCGGCGGTTCGGATCGGGGATGGGGAAGAAGGCGGGGCTGAAGCGCCCGGGCAATGATGGGAGGTGGCGTCTCCGACAGGAATCGAACCTGTATCTAGGACTTAGGAGGTCCTTGTTCTATCCATTGAACTACGGAGACACACCAAGCGCGGCATTGTATCGCTTTTATCGCGCGGCAATGGAAAAGCCCTGCGGACGCTACGGCCTGAGGGCGCGGACGGGCCGGCGCGCAAGCCTGGTCTTGAAATCCTGCCGCGTATCGCAGATCAGATGGATGTAGACGGTATCGCCCAGCACTGCATAGATCACGCGGTTCCTGGCGACGATGATTTCCAGGAAATGCATGGCCGGCAGTTCGGCCGGGGCATGGCTGGCGTGGGGAAACCGCTCAAGATTCAAAATGGCTTTTTTGATCCTGGCGTACGCATCCAGCCATACGGCCTGGGAGAAGTGCTTTCTGATGTAGCGGCGGATTTCATGGAGATCATCGACGGCGGACTGGAGAAAGACCACCTTGCCACTCATTGCTCGTCGTCCTGATCCATGGCCTCGATTCGGGCGAAGACGTCCTCCGCGGCAACGATCTTTCCTTCCTCGATCTGCGCGCGGCCCTGGGCCAGGAGCTGCAGCAGCGCCATGGCCTGCTCCTGCTCTTCGTAGCTCTGGACGTCCATGACGACCAGCTTGGCTTCGCCATTTTGCGTGATGAGCATCGGCTCGCGGCTCTCGGAGATGTCCTTCACGATCTGGGCGGTATGGCTTTTCAGGTAACTGATTGGCTTGACCTGGGTGGAGTACTTCATGGGCTGCTCCGGCGGATTCGGCAAGACCAATCATAGTCTTAATTCAGTCTTTCCCGGCTGACGCGGCCCGCGTTCAGCCAAATGAGGGTTAATCCGGGCTACGCTCACGCGCCGTACGCCATTAGCGTCTCGTGACGCGTCTTGTGACGATTCCGGGCATGCGTCAATACGTCACTATTATTTTTTTCATCGATGATAGCGAATCGTCTTGCGCATCACTTGAAATTGCTGTTTAAATTCGACGCGTAAGCCACTAATTCATTTCGACTTTTCCTGAACCGACGGAACGCCGGCTTAAGAAATATTTGTTCACACACTGACAAGCCTGCTCAGACCATGGCATTTTCCTGGAAACGTGCGATTGCGAACGCGATAGCGCCGATGGCGCTGGCGATGTGCGCGCTCCTGCCCTCCGCGGCGCTGGCCGCCAAGAACACCGATCCCTGCAAGACCAACGCGAAGTCGTCGGCCTGCAAGGCGCAGCAGGCCAAGAAGGCGCCTGCCGCCAAGAAAACCCCTCCCAAGACCTCCTCGGCCAAGGCCGCGCCCAAGAGCTCGTCGGCCAAGAAGGCCGCCGCGTCCAAGAGCGGCAAGCAGGTCGCCTCCAAGAGTCCGCCCAAAAAACGCGGCGCGGCCAGCAAGGGCGGCAAGTCCAACAAGCCGTCGCGGGCGCAACGCGCGGCGGTGGCGGCCAGCTCGGCCGCCATGCCGCCGCCGGCCGCCTCCACGCGCGCCGAAGTGGCCGCCCTGCGTTCCAGCACCGCCTATGTGCAGGACCTGGAGACGTCCACGGTCATCTTCGCCAAGAACGAAAACGTGGTGCGTCCCATCGCTTCCATCTCCAAGCTGATGACCGCCGTGGTGGTGGTCGACGCCAACCTGCCGATGGACGAGATGCTGGAGATCACCGACGAAGACATCGACGGCCTCAAGCACACCACCTCGCGGCTGCGCGTGGGCACCAAGCTGTCGCGCGGCGACATGCTGCACCTGGCGCTGATGTCCTCGGAAAACCGCGCCGCCAACGCGCTGGGCCGCAACTACCCGGGCGGCCTGCCGGCCTTCGTGGCCGCCATGAACGCCAAGGCGCAGGCGCTGGGCATGACCAGCACGCGCTTCATCGAACCCACCGGCCTGTCCAGCGACAACGTGTCCTCGCCGCACGATCTGGCCCGGCTGCTGCGCGCCGCCGCCCAGCGGCCGCTGATCCACCGCTACTCCACCGACACCGAGTACGAGGTCGAGGTCAACAACCGCACGCAGACGTTCCGCAACACCAATCTGCTGGTGCGCAAGCCCGACTGGGACATCAAGGTGTCCAAGACCGGCTACATCAACGAAGCCGGCGAATGCCTGGTGATGCTGGCCCGCATCAACGGCCGCGATCTGGCCATCGTGCTGCTGGATTCGCAGGGCAAGCTCTCGCGCATCGGCGACGCCGTGCGCATCCGCCGCATCGTGCAGAACGAAGTGGCGCTGGCTTCGATACAGTCGGGCGGTTGAAGCCGGCCGATGGGTGGCGCGCGTTGAGCGCCTGAGTTCTTGTTCGGGCCATCGGGCGCGACACCCATCACACCGCCAGCCCCTCCAGCACCGCGCGGGCGTCGAGCGAGCCGATCGGCACCGCCCGGTCGCGCGGAATCCTGCCTTCGGCCTGCAAGAGCTGGTAGCGCAGGCAGCACACCCTCAGAAACGAAGTGAAGTTGGCGGCCTCGCCCCGGTAGGCGATGAGCTCGTCGTACAGGCGTTCGATCAGCTGCGTCACGCGCATGCCGTCGCGACTCGCGATTTCTTCCAGCACGTCCCAGAACAGCTGTTCGAGCCGCAGGCTGGTGGCCACGCCGTGCAGGCGCAGCGAGCGGGACGCGGGAGTGTAGGACTGCTCGCTGGCGCGGATGAAGATTTCACACATGGGAGATCCTTGGCTCGGGGCGAGTCGTACGCCCGGGGCCACTGTAAGCGGTTTGCCGGCAGGCCGGCAAGACGCGGCCAAAGCTGATATAAATCATTGCAGGCAAAACGCACGCGTTCGAGGATAACGATACTGATCGGACTTCGGAGGTAGTGATGGACAAGACCATGAAAGCGGCGGTGGCCCGGGCGTTCGGCCAGCCCCTGGCGATCGAGGAAGTCGCGGTGCCGCGCCCCGGCCCGGGCGAGCTGCTGGTGAAGATCGAGGCCTGCGGCGTCTGCCACACCGACCTGCACGCCGTCGAGGGCGACTGGCCCGTCAAACCCAATCCCCCCTTCATTCCCGGCCACGAAGGCGTGGGCCACGTGGTGGCGGTGGGCGCCGGCGTCACCCACGTGAAGGAAGGCGACCGCGTCGGCATCCCCTGGCTGTATTCCGCCTGCGGGCATTGCGAACATTGCCTGGGCGGCTGGGAAACCCTGTGCGAACAACAGCAGAACACGGGCTATTCGGTCAACGGCGGTTTCGCCGAATACGCGCTGGCGGCCGCCGACTACGTCGGGCTGCTGCCCGGCAACGTGGGCTTCGTCGAGATCGCGCCGGTGCTGTGCGCCGGCGTCACGGTGTACAAGGGACTGAAGATGACGGACACGCGGCCGGGCAACTGGGTCGTGATCTCCGGCATCGGCGGGCTGGGCCACATGGCGGTGCAATACGCCAAGGCCATGGGGCTGAACGTCGCGGCGGTGGACATCGACGACGCCAAGCTGGACTTCGCGCGCCGCCTGGGCGCCGAAGTCGCGGTCAACGCCAGCACCACCGATCCGGCCGCCTATCTCAAGCGCGAAATCGGCGGCGCGCACGGCGCGCTCATCACGGCGGTCTCGCCCAAGGCGTTCGAGCAGGCGCTGGGCATGGTGCGCCGCGGCGGAACCGTGTCGCTCAACGGGCTGCCCCCGGGCGACTTCCCGCTGTCGATCTTCGACATGGTGCTCAACGGCGTGACGGTGCGCGGCTCCATCGTCGGATCGCGCCTGGACCTGCAGGAATCGCTGCAGTTCGCCGCCGAAGGCAAGGTGCACGCCACGGTCGCCACCGAGCGGCTGGAGAACGTCAATGAAGTGTTCGACCGCATGCGCCGCGGCCAGATCGAAGGCCGCATCGTGCTCGACTTCGCCTGAAGCCGTCCGCACCGCGGCCAAGGCGCCCCGAAGCGGGCGCCTTTTTCATGCGCGTCAGGGAACGATCTTGGTGCCCAGCAGCGCCAGAAACTGGGACAGCCAGGCCGGATGCGCGGGCCAGGCGGGCGCGGTCACCAGGTTGCCGTCGGTATAGGCCTGGTCGATCCCGATTTCGGCATAGGTGCCCCCGGCCAGGCGCACTTCCGGCGCGCAGGCCGGGTAGGCCGAGCAGGTGCGTCCCTTCAGGATGCCGGCGGCGGCCAGCAGCTGCGCGCCGTGGCACACGGCGGCGATGGGCTTGCCGGCCTGGTCGAAGACGCGCACGATCTCCAGCACTTTTTCGTTCAGCCGCAGGTATTCCGGCGCGCGCCCGCCCGGGATGACCAGGCCGTCGTACGACGCGGCCTCGACCCGGTCGAAATCGAAATTGAGCGTGAAATTGTGACCGCGCTTTTCGCTATAGGTCTGGTCGCCCTCGAAATCGTGGATGGCCGTGGCGACGGTGTCGCCGGCCTTCTTGTCCGGGCATACCGCGTGCACCGTGTGCCCCACCGCCAGCAGGGTCTGGAACGGCACCATGGTTTCGTAGTCCTCGGCGTAGTCGCCGACCAGCATCAACAGTCGCTTGCTCATGAGGGTCTCCTGGGTTTGGGGCGCCCGGTGGTCCGGGTTCCGGTTTGAAGCCCTATTGTGGCCCCGCGGCAGGCCCAGCTGGTGGTAAAGGAATACCACGGGCTGCCGCGCGCGGCCCGCCCTACTGCTCCAGCGCGACCGACACCGCGCGGGCGCCCAGCAGGCTGACCAGCACCTTGGGATCGATGCCTATCAGGTAGCCGCGCCGTCCGCCGTTGATGTAGACCACCGGATACTCCAGCACCTGCGCCTCGACCCAGACCGGCATCTTCTTGCGCGTGCCGAACGGCGAGGTGCCGCCGACCTGGTAGCCGGAATGGCGCTGCGCGACCTCGGGCTTGCAGGGCTCGACTTTCTTCAGGCCCGCCTGCCGCGCCAGGTTCTTGGTGGAGACTTCGCGGTCGCCGTGCATGACGATGACCAGCGGCCTGGCGGACTCGTCTTCCATGATCAGGGTCTTGACCACCGCATGCGGGTCCAGGCCCAGCTGGCGCGCGGCCTCGCCGGCGCCGCCGTGATCCACGTAATCGTAGGTGTGCTCGGTGTAGGCCACTTTGTGTTGCTTGAGGAGCTGAGTGGCGGGGGTTTCGGAAACGTGGCGGGCTTTGCTCATGGAGGGGCGCAACAGCGGTATCGGAAGGCGCGGACTAGCCGCGGGGATGGTGGGCCGCGTGCAGCGCCTTCAGGCGCTCGCGGGCGACGTGGGTATAGATCTGCGTGGTGGAGATGTCGGCATGGCCCAGCAGCATCTGCACCACGCGCAGGTCCGCGCCGTGGTTCAGCAGGTGCGTGGCGAAGGCGTGCCGCAGCACGTGCGGCGACAGCGGCGCGCGGATGTCGGCCAGCAGAGCGTACTTCTTGACCAGCTGCCAGAACGCCTGGCGCGACATCGGCTCGGCGCGGCCGGTGATGAAAAGCGCATCGTTCACGCGGCCGGCCGCCAGTTCCGGCCGCCCGCTCTTGAGGTAGCGGTCGATCCAGTGCGCGGCTTCGGCGCCCAGCGGCACCAGGCGGTCCTTGCCGCCCTTGCCCAGCACCACGCGCACCA
Source organism: Achromobacter sp. MUI-25009338 (assembly GCF_057359325.1). Classification (NCBI taxonomy): domain Bacteria; kingdom Pseudomonadati; phylum Pseudomonadota; class Betaproteobacteria; order Burkholderiales; family Alcaligenaceae; genus Achromobacter; species Achromobacter sp. MUI-25009338. The sequence continues at coordinate 1,501,707 of NZ_CM170627.1, read as the reverse complement.
CGCCCTCGTTGAGGCTCACGTCCAGGGTGCGCACGCCCACCAGTTCGGACACGCGCAGGCCGGTGGCGTACAGGGTTTCCAGCATGGCGCGGTCGCGCAGGCCGCGGGCCTGTTGCAGGTCGGGCGCGCGCAGCAAGGCGTCCACCTGCTGCTCGGACAGCGTCTTGGGCATGCGCGGGGGCTGCTTGGCCGCGACCAGGGTCAGGCAGGGATCGCGCTGGCAGCGGTGTTCGCGCAGCGCCCAGGCATAGAAGCGGCGCAGCGCCGCCAGCCTGCGGTTGGCGGTGGTGGCCCGGGTTTCCTCGTGGCGGAAGGCGAACCAGGCCTCGATGTCGGCCTTGTCCGCGTCGCGCAGCGGCTTGGCCGGCCCCGCCGGCGGCGCCTGGATCTGCTCGGCCTGGCCGTGGCGGTCGGCCATTTCGCGGGCATAGGCCTCGGGGTCTTCGAGCCAGCGGGCGAAGCCCGTCAGGTCGCGCCGGTAGGCGGCCAGGGTGTTGGCCGACAGGCCGTCCTCGAGCCAGACGGCGTCGATGAAAGCGTCGATGTCGGCCTGCGAGGCCAGCGGCGGTCGGGTGTCGGGCATGATGGGAGGATTCTACGGCTCAGCGCTGGTCGGCGGCGGCGGACTTCAGCCAGTTTTCGAAGAGCCTGAGCGCCTCGGACCGCTCGCTGCGCTGCGGATAGCCGAAGTAATAGCCCTGGCTGACCGCCAGCGCCTGCGCCACCGGCATCGCCAGCGCGCCCCGGTCCAGCGCCGGCTGGGCCAGGAAGCGCGGCATCAGGCCCACGCCCAGGCCGGCCTGCACCGCCGCCATCACCATGGTGAACAGTTCGTAGCGGGGGCCGCCGGCGGCCTGCGGGCCATAGAGATAACCATTGGCGCCATACCACTGGCGCCACGCCTCCGGACGCGACGCCAGGTGCAGGTGGGTCATGCCGGCCAGCGCGCTGGCCCCGGCTTCGGCCGCGCGCGCGGCCAGTTCGGGCGCGCATACCGGAATCAGCTCGCGCTCGGGAAACAGCAGCACGCCCTGGGTGCCCGGCCACAGGCCGTCGCCGTGATAGAGCGCGCCGTCGAAGGGTTGGTCCTTGAACTGGAAAGGCAGCGTGCGCACCGACAGGCTGACGGTGATGTCGCCATGCGCGCGCTGGAAATCGGCCAGCCGCGGAATCAGCCAGGTGGTCGCCAGGGTGGGCACCACGGCGATGTGGATGCTGCGGCCCATGCCGGTGCGGCTGACCAGGCCGAAGGTGTCTTTTTCGATCTGGTCCAGGTGGTGGCGGATGCGGCCCGCGTATTCCGCGCCGTGGTCGGTCAGCACGATGCGCCGGCGCACCCGGGTAAAGAGCTGCACCCCCAGGCGCGCCTCCAGGCTGGCCACCTGCCGGTAGACGGCGCTGTGCGTCAGGGACAGTTCCTCGGCCGCGCGCGAAAAGCTGCCCAGGCGGGCCGAGGCTTCGAACGCCTGCAGGGCGCTCAGGTTGGGAATGCCGTTTCTCATGGGACCGGAAGCATGCCGCGGCGCAACATCGGGATGTCGTGCCCGTGGGTCAATAGATTGTGCAATTTTATCAATTGCATTGTGCGATCAAGGAACATTATGCTCGGATGTCCCAACCTAGGCTTTTCATGACCCCCACCCCTATGTCCCAGCAAAAATCCCGCCTCGGCGGACACATCCTGGTCGACCAGCTGGTTGCACAGGGCGTCAAGCACGTTTTCTGCGTCCCTGGCGAAAGCTATCTTGCGGTGCTCGATGGCCTGCACGACGCGGACATCTCGGTCACCGTGTGCCGCCAGGAAGGCGGCGCGGCCATGATGGCCGACGCGCACGGCAAGCTGACCGGCGAGCCCGGCATCTGCATGGTGACGCGCGGCCCCGGCGCCTCCAACGCGCTGGCCGGCGTGCACATCGCCAAGCAGGATTCCACGCCGCTGATCCTCTTCGTGGGCCAGATCGAGCGCGGCATGCGCGAGCGCGAAGCCTTCCAGGAAATGGACTACCGCGCCGTGTTCGGCACGCAGGCCAAGTGGGTCACCGAGATCGACCAGGTCGAACGCATCCCCGAGCTGGTTTCCCGCGCCTTCCACGTGGCGACCTCGGGCCGTCCGGGCCCGGTGGTGATCGCCCTGCCCGAAGACATGCTGGTCGAAGCCGCCACGGTCGCCGACGCGCCGCGCTACGAGATCATCGATTCCGCGCCCACCGCCGGCCAGCTGGCCGACCTGGAAAAGCTGCTGGCCGAGGCCAGGAACCCGGTCGCCATCCTGGGCGGCACGCGCTGGGACGCGCGCGCGGTGCAGCAGTTCGCCGATTTCGCGCAGCGCCACGCGCTGCCCACGGCCGTGTCGTTCCGCCGCCAGATGCTGTTCCCGGCCGACCACCCCTGCTTCATCGGCGACGTGGGCCTGGGCATCAACCCGGCGCTGCTCAAGCGCGTGGCCGACGCCGACCTGGTGCTGCTGGTGGGCGGGCGCATGTCGGAAAACCCCAGCCAGGCCTATACGCTGCTGGACATCCCGGTGCCCCGCCAGAAGCTGGTGCACGTGCATCCCGATTCCGCCGAGCTGGCTCGCGTCTACCGCCCCACGCTGGCCATCAATACCTCGCCGGCCGCTTTCGCGCAGGCGCTGGCCGGCCTGAAGGCGCCCGCCGCGCCGGCCTGGGCCGAAGGCACGCAGGCCATGCGCGAGTCGTACCTGAAATGGAGCGACCCGTCGGCCATCGCCACGCCCGGCGCGCTGCAGATGGGCCAGGTCATGGCCTACCTGGAAAAGACCCTGCCGGCCGACGCCATCATGACCAACGGCGCCGGCAACTACGCCACCTGGCTGCACCGCTTCCACCGCTTTACGCGCTACGGCACGCAGCTGGCGCCGACCTCGGGCTCGATGGGCTACGGCCTGCCGGCGGCCGTGGGCGCCAAGCGCATCTGGCCCGACAAGACGGTGGTGTGCTTCGCCGGCGACGGCTGCTTCCTGATGCACGGCCAGGAATTCGCCACCGCCGTGCAGTACGACCTGCCCATCGTGGTGGTGCTGGTGGACAACGGCATGTACGGCACCATCCGCATGCACCAGGAAAAACACTACCCCGGCCGCATCTCGGCCACCGCGCTCAAGAACCCGGACTTCGCCGAATACGCGCGCGCCTTCGGCGGCCACGGCGAACGGGTCGAGACCACGGAGCAGTTCGGGCCCGCCTTCGAGCGCGCCCTGGCCAGCGGCAAGCCGGCCATCCTGCACTGCTTCATCGATCCGGAAACCATCACGCCGGGCACCACGCTGGAGAAGATCCGCGAGGCGGCCCTCAAGGCCCGGCACTGACACGGCGGCAAGGCCCGACTGGCGCCGGCGGCGCGCGTAAAGCGCGCCGCGCCACCGGCGGCTTGCCGTCCCAATTATTTTAGGTTTAAACTTTTTAGCATTCCGAACACGGAAATCCATAGCGGAGACCCAGCATGTCCTCGAATCCCTCGTTTCACTGGCAAGACCCCCTGTTGCTGGACCAGCAACTGACCGAAGAAGAACGCATGGTGCGCGACGCCGCCCAGGCCTATGCGCAGGACAAGCTCGCTCCGCGCGTGCTCAACGCATTCCGCAACGAACAGACCGACCCGGCCATCTTCTCCGAAATGGGCGAACTGGGCCTGCTGGGCGCCACCATCCCCACCGAATACGGCGGCGCCGGCCTGAACTACGTCAGCTACGGCCTGATCGCCCGCGAAGTCGAGCGCATCGACTCCGGCTACCGCTCCATGATGAGCGTGCAGTCGTCGCTGGTGATGGTGCCGATCAATGAATTCGGCAGCGAAGCGCAAAAGCAGAAGTACCTGCCCAAGCTGGCCCGCGGCGAATGGATCGGCTGCTTCGGCCTGACCGAGCCCAACCACGGCTCCGACCCCGGCGGCATGGAAACCCGCGCCGTCAAGACGGCCGACGGCTACAAGCTCACCGGCAACAAGATGTGGATCACCAACTCGCCCATCGCCGACGTCTTCGTGGTGTGGGCCAAGTGCGTGGGCGGCGACTTCGACGGCAAGATCCGCGGCTTCATCCTGGAAAAGGGCATGAAGGGCCTGTCGGCCCCGGCCATCCACGGCAAGGTCGGCCTGCGCGCCTCGATCACCGGCGAAATCGTCATGGACGAAGTGGAAGTTTCCGCCGACCAGATGATGCCCGGCGTGTCCGGTCTGAAGGGCCCGTTCACCTGCCTGAACTCGGCCCGCTACGGCATCGCCTGGGGCGCCGTGGGCGCCGCCGAAGCCTGCTGGCACACCGCCCGCCAGTACACCCTGGACCGCAAGCAGTTCGGCCGCCCGCTGGCCGCCAACCAGCTGATCCAGAAGAAGCTGGCCGACATGCAGACCGAAATCACGCTGGCGCTGCAAGGCTGCCTGCGCCTGGGCCGCATGAAGGACGAAGGCACCGCCGCGGTGGAAATCACCTCGATCATGAAGCGCAATTCCTGCGGCAAGGCCCTGGACATCGCCCGCCTGGCGCGCGACATGCTTGGCGGCAACGGCATCTCCGATGAATTCGGCGTGGCCCGCCACCTGGTGAACCTCGAAGTGGTCAACACCTACGAAGGCACCCACGACGTGCACGCCCTGATCCTGGGCCGCGCGCAGACCGGCATCCAGGCGTTCTATTGATCGCCGGCCGCGTCGCGCGGCGAGCAGAGGCCGTCCTTCGGGACGGCCTTTTCCTTTTTTTGGAGGAGAGGAAAGCCCGGATAGCCGCGCCCTTGCGCAAGCCTTACGCTTTGTGGGATCGGCCAGATCCCAACCGGCCAGGAGTCGTGCATGCAAGGCTATTCCTTTCTCCGCCTGACGGCGGGCTTCGCCATGGCTTTCATGGCCCACGGCGCCTACGCCGTCACCACCTTGACGATGACCACCGAATATCCGGCCACGTCCATGCCCGGCCAGGGCCTGGCGACCTTCGCCGACCTGGTGCGCGCCAAGAGCGCCGGCAAGGTGCTCATAGACGTCAGCTACGACGCGGCCAGGGAGATCAAGTCGGCCGAAATGATCGAGGCGGTGCAGGCCCGCAGAGTCGACGCCGGCGATGCGTTCGCCGGCGCCCTGGCCACCAAATATCCCTTGTTCGGGGTCTCGTCCCTGCCCTTCCTGGCGGATTCGCTGTCCAAGGCCCGCAACCTGAACAAGGCGGCCCGTCCGGCCTATGAAAAGCTGCTGGCCGCGCATGGCCAGAAGCTGCTCTACACCACGCCGTGGCCAGCCTCGGGCATCTGGTCCAAGCAGAAGATAGACAGCGTCGCGACGCTGAAGAAGCTGAGCATCCGCACCTACGACGCGACGTCGCAGAACGTGATGCAGAAGGCCGGCGCCCAGGCGCAGAACATCTCGTTTTCCGACGCCATGCCGCGGATCGCCTCGGGCGAGATCAACGCGGTGCTGTCGTCCGGCGACGGCGGCGCGGGCCGCAAGCTGTGGCAATACCTGCCGCATTTCGCCGAGATCAACTACGCCATGCCGATCTCCATCGCGACGATGAACCTGCGGGCCTATCAGGAGCTGGACGCGCGCGGACGCCGCGCCATCGACCAGGCGGCGGCGCAGACCGAGACCGAGCAATGGAAGCGGATCGAAGGCCGCCTGCAGCAGAACTACGCCAACATGCGCAAGAACGGCGTGGCCATCAATACCGCGGTGCCGCTGCCGGTGCGCAAGGCCTTGAAGGACGCGGCGGCGGATTCGGTGAAGACGTGGCAGGCCGAGGCCGGGCCGGAGGGCGCGGCGATTTTGAAGCAGGGCGGGAAGAAGCGGTAGATGTGTGGCGGGAGATTGGCGGGTGGGGGCGCCTGATGGGTGTAGCGCGAGATTCCTAGGACAAGAAAACGAATGCCGAACGCGCGAAACCCATCAGACACCCCTAATCCTCACCCGACAGGTCGAACAGGCTGGTCGCATCCAGCTCCAGCACGGCTTCGTCGTGCTGGTTGTAGACCGTCCAGGCCCAGGTGATGATGCCCAGGTCGGGGCGCGACGAGGAGGTGCGCGCGCCCTGCACCCGCGCTTCCAGGCGCAGCGTGTCGCCGGGGCGCACGGGGGTGCGCCAGCGCACTTCGCCCAGGCCCGGCGAACCGAACGATTCGGAGTCGTGCAGCGCCGCGTCCACGGCCATGCGCATGGTCAGCGCGCAGGTGTGCCAGCCGCTCGCGATCAGGCCGCCCCAGCGCCCGGCCGAGGCGCGCTGGGGATCGGTGTGGAACCATTGCGGATCGTATTTGCGCGCGAACTCCAGGATCTCCGCTTCCGTCACGGTGACCGGACCGGCCTTGATGAGCATGCCGTCTTTGAAATCGGCGAATTTCATGTTCTGTTTATCCCCCGAAAAAGCCAACGGCGCGCCAGCGCGCGCCGTTGCCTGTTTGCATGTCGACCCGCGGGCGGCCATGCACAGGGCCGCGGCCGTTCAATAGGTCTCGAAATGCAGCCGCCCCTCGCGGCGCAACGCATCATGCAGGATAGACCAATCCTGGCCCGCTTGCACTGTCACGTCGCGCAATGCGTCCAGCACGCCGACTTCCATGCCTTTCAGGCCGCAGACGTAGATGCAGGTGTTGCGGTCGGCCAGCAGCTCCAGCACCTTGTCGGCGCGCTCGCGGATCAGGTCCTGCACGTAGCGCTTGGGCTGGCCGGCCTCGCGCGACAGCGCCAGGTTGATGTCGATGAAGTCGGAGGGCAGTTTCATCAAGGGGCCGAAGTACGGCAGTTCGCGCTCGGTGCGCGCGCCGAAGAACAGCATGAGCCTGCCGTTCTCGCCGGAGTCGATGCGCCGGCGGCAGCGTTCGGTCATGGCGCGCATGGGGGCCGAACCGGTGCCGGTGCAGATCATGATGAGATTGGCGCGCGGGTGGTTGGGCATCAGGAAGGTGTTGCCGAACGGCCCTATCACCTGCACCTTGTCGTTCTTGACCAGGTCGCACAGGTAGTTGGAGCAGACGCCGTGGGCGGGCGCGCCGGCATGGTCCTCGGTGACGCGCTTGACCGTCAGCGAGAGGTTGTTGTAGCCGGCCCGCTCGCCGTCGCGCGGGCTGGCCAGCGAGTATTGGCGCGCGTGGTGCGGCCGGCCCTGGGCGTCCAGGCCCGGCGGCAGGATGCCGATGGACTGCCCTTCCAGCACGGGAAACGGCAGCTCGCCAAAATCCAGCACGATATGGTGGATGTCGCTGTCGGTATCGGCGCCGGTGACCCGGTAATTGCCGACCACGGTGGCCGTCATCGGGGTCTTGTGCGTGTACAGGTTGACGTACGGATGGGCCGCGGACCACGGCGGCACCGCCGCGCCCGGCGTGACATAGGCCGGCTGCGGCGCGTCCGCGGCGGGTTCGGCCGCACCCGCGTCGGCCTGGCCGGCGGCCGCCCCGGCCGCCTCCAGCGCCTGCTGCTGGGGCAGCTCTTCCCAGCCCAGCTGGTCGCGCACGGAATAGGCCTCGGCCCGCAGCACCAGGTGCCAGTTGTCGATGGCGCCGGTGGGGCACGGCGGCACGCAGGCCATGCAGCCGTTGCAGATGTCCGGGTCCACCACGTAGTTGTTGGCGTCGTGCGTGATCGCGTCGATCGGACAGGTTTCCTCGCAGGTATTGCAGCGGATGCAGATCTCGGGATCGATGAGATGCTGCTTCAGGACTTCTGCAGGTAAGGGCGCGTTCATCGTGGTCTTCCCCATGCTCCGGCAGGCGGCCGCCGGCGCGGCCGCCGCCCCGTCTTAGTTGAAACGGACGTACTCGAAATTCACCGGCTGGCGGTTGATGCCCATGACCGGCGGCGCGATCCAGTTGGCGAACTTGCCCGGCTCGGTGACGCGCCCCATCAGCGAGGCGACGAAGGCGCGGTCCTCGGCGCTGGGCAGCCACTTGTGGCTGTGGGCCTGCCACTGGGCCTCGGACAGCAGTTCGCCTTCGGGCGACATGCGGATGCCGGCCAGCGTGCCGATCTGGCGGTTGAAGGCCTTGTGCGGCACCTGCAGACGGAACGGGATCCCGCTTTTCTCGATGACCTTGTTCCAGCGTCCGATGCCGGCCACGGAATCGCGGATGAAGTCGTCGCGCAGCACTTCGTTCAGCGCGTTGAGCATGGGCACTTCGACTTCCTGCAGTTTGCCGTTGTCCACGGTCAGCACGCGGTAGGTGTCGTTCTTGAGCTGGTGGTCGTCGGTGCGCTTGCTTTCTTCGTAGCGGCCCTTCAGGCCCGAGCTGTAGAAGATGGCGGCGTTGGAGGACTGGTCCGCGCCGAACAGGTCGATGGTGACGCTGTAGTGGAAGTTCAGGTAGCGCTGGATGGTGGGCAGGTCGATCACGCCGGCCGCGCGCACGCTGGCGGGGTCGTCGGTCTTCAACTGGTTCATCACTTCGCAGGTGCGCTGGATGACGCGCGAGATGCCCGATTCGCCCACGAACATGTGGTGGGCCTCTTCGGTCAGCATGAACTTGGTGGTGCGCGCCAGCGGGTCGAAGCCGGATTCGGCCAGCGCGCACAGCTGGAACTTGCCGTCGCGGTCGGTGAAGTAGGTGAACATGTAGAACGCCAGCCAGTCCGGCGTTTTTTCGTTGAACGCGCCCAGGATGCGCGGATTGTCGGCGTCGCCCGAGCTGCGCTGCAGCAGCGCGTCGGCCTCTTCGCGGCCGTCGCGGCCGAAGTAGCGGTGCAGCAGGTAGACCATGGCCCACAGGTGGCGGCCTTCCTCGACGTTGATCTGGAACAGGTTGCGCAGGTCATACTGCGACGGAGCGGTCAGCCCCAGGTGGCGCTGCTGCTCGATCGAGGCCGGTTCGGTGTCGCCCTGCGTGACGATGATGCGGCGCAGGTTGGCGCGGTGTTCGCCGGGCACGTCCTGCCAGGCGTCGCGCCCCATGTTCTCGCCGAAATGGATCTTGCGCTGGCCGTCCTGCGGCGTCAGGAAGATGCCCCAGCGGTAGTCCGGCATGCGCACGTGGTCGAAATGGGCCCAGCCGTCGGGCTGCACGCTGACCGCCGTGCGCAGGTAGACGTCGAAACCGTGCGAGCCGTCCGGGCCCATGTCCTGCCACCATTGCAGGTAATTGGGCTGCCAGTGTTCCAGCGCGCGCTGCAGCGTGCGGTCGCCGGACAGATTGACGTTGTTGGGGATCTTATCGGTGTAATTGATGCCGGACATGTCTCGCTCCTGTTCTTGAAGTGGGGGCCGCGCGGCGCGGCGTCGCCGGGCCGTTCAGACCCGGTTCCAGTCGAAGGCGGCCTGCTCGCCCTTGCCGTACAGCTTGAGCGCGCCTTTCTCGCCGGCTGCATTCGGACGGTTGAAGATCCAGTTCTGCCACGCCGTCAGGCGGCCGAAGATCCGGGTCTCCATGGTTTCCTTGGCGCCGAAGCGCAGGTTGGCTTCCAGGCCGGTCAGCGCGTCGGGCGACAGGGCGCGGCGCTCTTCCAGCATCATCCGCACTTCGTCGTCCCAGTCGATGCTGTCGGGCGCGTAGGTCACCAGGCCCAGTTCCAGCGCGTCGGCGGCCGCCAGCGGCTGGCCCGCGCGCTCGCGCACCGCCTCCAGCGGGGCGGCTTCCTCGTGGAAGCGCCGCTGCAGGCGGCTTTGCCCGCTGACCATGGGATAGGCGCCGAAATTGCCGGCGCCCACCACGATGCGCGCCGGCGCGGCCGCATCCTCGTCGTCCAGCATGTAGCTGCGGTCCGCGGCCAGCGCCAGCTCCAGCAGCGTGCCGGCAAAGCACGAGCCGGGCTCGATCAGCGCGAACAGGCTGCGCGAGGTCACGTCCAGGCGCGCCAGCGTGCGGCGCAGCATGCCGGCGGTTTCGCGCACGAACCAGTGGTCCGCATGGCGTTCGAGCGCGGCGTCGGCGGCCAGGACGCGGTCAGCGTCGCCCTCGGTCTTGAAGACCCAGGTGCCGATGTCCAGTTCGTTGGTGCGCATGGACAGGATGGCGTCGTCCAGTTCGCGCGCCATCTGCAGCGGCCACCAGGCCGCGCCGGCCGCCAGGATATCGGCGATTTCCACGGGTGCGTCGCCCTCGGGCGCGCGCACGGTCCAGACGGCCAGGCGCTTGTCGCGGTCGATGCGCACGTCGACGTAGCGGTAGGACAGGCCATCGGCGCTTTCCTCGCGGTGCAGCGGCGTCAGCGCGACGCCCTGCGCATCGGCCGGGCGGTCGCTGCCCTGCGCCAGGGCTTGCGCGCGTTCGCGCACGGCCTGCTCGAAACGGGCGGGCTTGACCACCTCGTCCACCAGCCGCCAGTCCTTGGCGCGCTGGCCGCGCACGCCTTCGACCAGGGTGCAGAAAATGTCGGCATGGTCGTGGCGCACCTTGCGCTTGTCGGTCACGCGGGTCAGTCCGCCGGTGCCGGGCAGCACGCCCAGCAGCGGCACTTCGGGCAGCGCCACGGAAGAGGAGCGGTCGTCGACCAGCATGATTTCGTCGCAGGCCAGCGCCAGCTCGTAGCCCCCGCCGGCGCAGGCGCCGTTGAGCGCGGCGATGAACTTCAGGCCGCTGTGGCGGCTGGAGTCCTCGATGCCGTTGCGGGTTTCGTTGGTGAACTTGCAGAAGTTCACCTTCCAGGCATGCGAGGACAGGCCCAACATGAAGATGTTGGCGCCCGAACAGAAGATGCGTTCCTTCATGCTGGTGACCACCACGCTGCGCACTTCGGGGTGCTCGAAGCGGATGCGCTGCAGCGCATCGTGCAGTTCGATGTCGACGCCCAGGTCGTAGGAATTCAGCTTGAGCTTGTAGCCGGGGCGCAGGCCGCCGTCTTCGGCCACGTCCATGGCCAGCGTGGCAACCGGGCCGTCGTAGCTCAGGCGCCAATGACGGTACTGGCCGGGATCGGTCCGGAAATCTACCCAGTTGAGAGTGCTGCTCATCGTGTGTCTCCTTGCACGCCTAGACAGGAAAAATACTGCACAACATGAATTATTATGCAGATTAAGGGCAAAAAAAATCCCCGTCAAGCGGGGACATGCAAAAAAATTCCGGTTCCAGGCGCGTCCACCCGCCCCCGGGCCTACAACGGCAGACCGCAGGCCTTGCGCACCTGCGTGCGCAGCCCCGCGAAGCTCTCCTTCACGTCCAGGTTGCTGGTGACCCAGGTGAGATCGGCCTTGGCGTAGAAGGCCTCGCGTCCGGCCAGGATGCGCTTGAGGTCGGCCATGGCCTCGTTGTTGCCGGACATGGGCCGGAAGTCGCCCTGCGCCATGACGCGGCCCATGTGTTCCTCGGGCGTGGCGCGCAGCCACACCGTATAACAGTGCGCCAGCAGCAGGTTCAGGGTGGCAGGCTCCGAGACCAGCCCGCCCGGCGTGGCCAGCACCATTTCGGGGTAGATCTGCACCGCCTCTTCCAGCGCGCGCCGTTCGTAGCGGCGGTAGGCGTTGGGGCCGTACAGGTTGTGGATCTCCAGGATGCTGCAGCCGGCCACGCGCTCGATCTCGCGGTTCAGCTCGACGAAGGGATAGCCCAGGTCGTCGGCCAGCATCTGGCCCAGCGTGGACTTGCCCGCGCCGCGCAGCCCGATCAGCGCCACGCGCTGGGTGCGGTTGGGGCGCTGCGCGCCGGCGCCCACGCCGAACAGCTGCGTCAGCGCCTCGCGCGCGCGCTGCAGGTCGGATTCGGTGCGGCCGCTGAGCAGCTCCCGGATCAGCAGCCAGTCCGGCGATTCCGTGGTCACGTCGCCGACCAGCTCGGCCAGCGCGCAGTTGAAGGCCCGCGCGATCTGCAGCAGCACCAGGATGGAGGCGTTGCCCACCCCGTGCTCCAGATTGGCCAGGTGGCGCTCGGACACGCCCGTGACCTGCGACAGGCTCTTGCGGGTCATCCCGCGTATGGCCCGCAGTCGGCGCACCCGCTCTCCCAGCGCCACGAGAAAAGCCTCGCGCCGGGGTTCGGATGGCGCCGCGTCTAGCGCTTGATTCATGTTCTGGCTGGCTCCGCAAAAACCCTGATAGTCATTGTTTTGTGCACTATAGTGCTTGACCATTATCAATGGAAGCACTATTTTTCACTCAAGTGAATTCAACTGCCGGTCAGAGGCAAAAAAACAGCAGTGGAATTCATCCGCTTCGAAAAGCGCCGATAAGTGTAAAGGAGGAGCCCCGGTGACCACGCCAGATCGATTCCATGCCCTGATGCGCGACGTCGCGCGCCTGGCCGCCGGCCAGCAACTGGACGCCGGGCTGCAGGCCCGGCTGAACCGCGAGGCCGGCCCCCACAGCGCGCTGTACCAGGACATCTTCGCGGCCTGCCGGCAAGGCGTGGCCGACGGCTGGATGTGCTCGCGCGAGGGCGGCGGCATCCGCTACGGCCGCGTGATCAAGCCCGCCCCCGACCTGGCCGACTGCTCGGTCGACGTGGTGGACATGGACGACCTGGCCGGTCCCCACCATGCGCATCCCAACGGCGAGATCGACATGATCATGCCGCTGACCGAAGGCGCCCGCTTCGACGGCCACGGCGCCGGCTGGCTGGTCTACGGCCCCGGCAGCGCGCACAGCCCTACCGTGACGGGCGGGCGCGCCCTGGTGCTGTACCTGCTGCCGGGCGGCGCCATCGAGTTCTCGCGCGGCTAGCGCCGCCCTTCCCGACCAATAAACAGACAAGAGCGCGGCATCCGCCCACCAGGACACCAGGAGACAACCGTGAACACCTGTCCCGCCGAACTGAATTTCGCCAGCCACCTGGCGGCATTGAACGCTGCGCGCGCCGCCAAGCCCGCCTATATCGACGACCACCGCCAGCTCAGCTACGGCGAGCTGGCCGAGCGCGTGGCGCGCCTGGGCGGCGCCCTGCGCGGCCTGGGCCTGCGCCGCGAGGAACGCGTCCTGCTGCTGATGCAGGACACGGCGGACTGGCCCGTGGTGTTCCTGGGCGCGCTGCACGCCGGCGTGGTGCCGGTGGCGGTCAACACCCTGCTGACCGCGGACGACTACGCCTACATCATCGGCCACAGCCGGGTGCGCGCGGTGTTCGTCTCCGGCGCGCTGCTGCCCACCGTGCAGGCCGCGATCAAGCAGGCCGGCGCCGACGTGGAGCACGTGGTGGTGTCGCAGCCGGCCGGCCCCTTGCCCGCCGGCGCGCATGAATTCGAGGCGCTGCTGGCGGCCGCGCCGCTGGCGCCGGCCGTGCGCACGCTGTCCGACGAGATCGCGTTCTGGCTGTATTCGTCCGGCTCCACCGGCAAGCCCAAGGGCGTGGTCCACACCCACGGCAACCTGTGGCATACGGCCGAGCTCTACGCCAAGCCGGTGCTCGGCATCCGCGAAGACGACGTGGTGTTCTCGGCGGCCAAGCTGTTCTTCGCCTACGGCCTGGGCAATGGCCTGACCTTCCCGCTGTCGGTGGGCGCAACCGTCATCCTGATGAGCGAACGCCCCACGCCGCAGGCGGTGTTCCAGCGCCTGACGCGCCACCGCCCTACCGTGTTCTACGGCGTGCCCACGCTCTACGCCAGCATGCTGGCCGCGCCGGACCTGCCGGCGCGCGAACAGCTCGCGCTGCGCATCTGTACCTCGGCGGGCGAAGCGCTGCCGCGCGACATCGGCGAACGCTTCACGCGCCATTTCGGCTGCGACATCCTGGACGGCATCGGCTCGACGGAAATGCTGCACATCTTCATTTCCAACCAGGCCGGGCAGCTGCGCTACGGCACCACCGGCAAGCCGGTGCCCGGCTATGAAGTACAACTGCGCGACGACAGCGGCGCGCCGGTGCCTGCCGGCGCCATCGGCGACCTGTACATCAAGGGCCCCAGCGCGGCCCTGATGTACTGGAACAACCGCGACAAGACGCGCCAGTGCTTCCTGGGCGACTGGCTCAAGAGCGGCGACAAATACACCTGCGACGCCGACGGCTACTACACCTATGCCGGGCGCAGCGACGACATGATCAAGGTCAGCGGCCAGTACGTCTCGCCGGTGGAGGTGGAGAACATCCTGGTGCAGCACGAGGCCGTGCTGGAGGCCGCGGTGATCGGCGTGCCGGACCACGACGGGCTGGTCAAGACGCGCGCCTACGTGGTGCTGCGCCCCGGCTTTCAGCCCGACGCCAGCACCGGCGCCGCGCTGCAGACCTACGTCAAGCAGCACCTGGCGCCCTTCAAGTACCCGCGCCGCATCGACTTCACCGACGAGCTGCCCAAGACCGCCACCGGCAAGATCCAGCGCTTCCGCCTGCGGCAGCTGGCCGAGGCGTCGCTATGAATCCCGACGCAATCGCCTGCGCCGACATCCACGCGCTGGGCCGCGACCTGCGCCTGGAATACCAGTGGATCGCCGCCGCCCGCCCGGACGCGCCGCTGCTGGTCTTCCTGCACGAAGGCCTGGGGTCGGTCTCCATGTGGAAGGACTGGCCGCGCCAGCTGTGCGAAGCCTGCGGCTACCGCGGGCTGGTGTATTCGCGTCCCGGCTATGGGCGCTCCACGCCGCGGCCCGCGCAGGAAAAATGGCCGGTGGAATTCATGCACGACCAGGCGCGCGAGGTGCTGCCCGCCCTGCTCCGCGCGCTGGACGTGGACGCGCGGCGCGACCGGCCGGTGCTTTACGGCCATAGCGACGGCGGCTCGATCGCGCTGCTGTACGCGGCCATGCACCCGGACGCCGTGGCCGGCGTGGTGGCGGCCGCCCCGCACATCTTCGTCGAGGACGTCTCGGTGGCCAGCATCGCGCAGGCGCGCCGCGCCTATCTGGAGACGGACCTGCCGGCCCGGCTGGGCCGCCATCACGCGCACGCCGATTCGGCGTTCTGGGGCTGGAACGACATCTGGCTCGATCCCGCCTTCCGCGCCTGGAACCTGGAACCCTACCTGTCGCGCATCGCCTGTCCGGTGCTGGCCATCCAGGGCCTGGACGACGAGTACGGCACGCTCGCGCAGATCCGCGGCATCCGCCGCCTCGCGCCCCAGACCGAACTGCTGGAGATACCGGACTGCGGCCACTCGCCGCACAAGGACCAGCCCGCCCGCGTCACCCAGGCCGTCGCCGGTTTCGTCGGCGGACTGGAACAACCCCGCTGACCCCGCGTCGGCCCATAACAAAGCACGGAGACTCACCATGAACCACGCCCTGACCCGGACCGCGCTCGCCGCGGCCCTGATGCTCGCAGCCGGCGGCGCCCAGGCGGCCGACAAGATCAAGGTCGGCTTCATGCTGCCCTACAGCGGCACCTACGCCGCGCTTGGCAACGCCATCGAGAACGGCTTCAGGCTGTACGTCGGCGAACAAGGGGGCAAGCTGGGCGGACGCGAGATCGAGTATTTCAAGGTGGACGACGAGTCCAATCCGGCCAAGGCCGCCGAGAACGCCAACCGCCTGATCAAGCGCGACAAGGTCGACGTGCTGATCGGCACCGTGCACTCGGGCGTGGCGATGGCGCTGGCCAAGGCCGCCAAGGACAGCGACACCACGCTGATCGTCACCAACGCTGGGGCCAACGCCATCACCGGCCCGCTGTGCAGTCCGGGCATTTTCCGCACCTCGTTCACCAACTGGCAGCCGGCCTACGCCATGGGTCCCGTGGCCTACGCCAAGGGCCACAAGACCGCCGTCACCATCACCTGGAAATACGCGGCCGGCGACGAGGCCATCGGCGGCTTCAAGGAAGGCTTCGAGAAGGCCGGCGGCAAGGTGGTCAAGGAACTGAGCCTGCCGTTTCCCAACGTCGAGTTCCAGCCGCTCCTGACCGAGATCGCGGCGCTCAAGCCCGACATGGTGTTCACCTTCTTCGCCGGCGGCGGCGCGGTGAAGTTCGTGCAGGACTACCATGCCGCGGGCCTGGGCAAGACCATCCCGCTGTACGGTTCGGGTTTTCTCACCGACGGCACGCTGCAGGCCCAGGGCGAGTCGGCCCAGGGCCTGCTCACCACGCTGCACTATGCCGACGGCCTGAACACGCCGCGCGACAACGCCTTCCGCGCCGACTACGCCAAGGCCTACAAGATGCAGCCCGACGTCTATGCCGTACAGGGCTACGACGCGGCCCAGCTGATGCAGTCGGGCCTGGCCGCGGTGAACGGCGATTTCGGCAAGAAAGAAGCCTTCCGCAAGGCCATGCGCGGGGCCACCGTGGACAGCCCGCGCGGCGCCTTCACGCTGTCGGCGGCCGGCAACCCGGTGCAGGACATCTACCTGCGCCGCGTCGACGGGATGGAGAACAAGGTCGTGGAGGTCGCCGTGCCCAAGCTGGCCGACCCGGCCCGCGGCTGCAAGCTCTGATCCCGCAACGCGCACCGGCCACAGGGAGGCCCCATGGACATCGGCATCCTGCTCATCCAGAGCCTGAACGCGTTCCAGTACGGCTTGCTGCTGTTCCTGGTGGCCAGCGGCCTGACGCTGATCTTCGGCATCATGGGCATCATCAATCTGGCCCACGGCAGCTTCTACATGATCGGCGCCTACATGGCGTTCGCGCTCGGGCCGGCTGTCGACCGCTGGCTGGGCGGCGGCTTCCTGGCCACGCTGGCGGTCTGCGTCGTGGCCGCCGCCGTGCTGGGCTATCTGCTGGAAGCCGCCTTCTTCAGCTATCTGTACCGGCGCAACCACCTGCAGCAGGTGCTGATGACCTACGGCCTGATCCTGGTCTTCGAGGAGCTGCGCAGCATCCTGGTGGGCAACGACGTGCACGGCGTGCCGCTGCCCGCGTGGCTGCAGGGCAGCATCCCGCTGGGCGGCGTCATGACGTATCCGGTGTACCGGCTGTTCATCTCGGCGGTCGGCATCGCGGTGGCGCTGCTGCTGTACTGGGTGATCGCGCGCACCCGGCTGGGCATGATGCTGCGCGCCGGCTCCAGCAACCGCGAAATGACCGCCTCGCTGGGCATCGACGTCAACCGCCTGTACCGGCTGGTGTTCGCGGCCGGCGTGGCGCTGGCGGCGCTGGCCGGCAGCATCGCCGCGCCGGTCTCTTCCGTCTATCCCGGCATGGGCAACGGCGTGCTGATCGTGTGCTTCGTGGTCGTGGTGATCGGCGGCATCGGCTCGGTGCGCGGCGCCTTCCTGGCCGCGATGCTGGTCGGGGTGGTCGAGACCTTCGGGCAGGTGCTGTTCCCGTCCGCGGCCGGCGTGCTGGTGTACCTGCTGATGGCGTTCATTCTTCTATGCAAGCCCGAAGGGCTGTTCAAGCAGGGCTGAATATGTTGAACCGATTCCTACCCGCCCTGACCCTGCTGGCGCTGGCGGCCTTCGCCTGGAGCGGCAGCGACTACTACACCGGCCTGGCGGTCAAGCTCATGATCTACGCCATCTTCGCGCTCAGCTTGCAGCTGCTGGTGGGCGGCGCGGGACTGGTCAGCCTGGGGCATGCCGCCTTCTTCGGCATCGGCGCGTACACCGCGGCGCTGCTGTCGCCCGAGTCGGAGGCGGCCAGCCTGTGGTGGCTGCTGCCGGCCGCGGTGCTGGCGGCCGCAAGCTATGCCGCGGTCACCGGCGCGCTGGCGCTGCGCACGCGCGGCGTGTACTTCATCATGGTCACGCTGGCGTTCTCGCAGATGGCCTACTACGTGTTCCACGATACCGACGTGGGCGGCGGCAGCGACGGCATCTATCTGTACTTCCGGCCCGAACTGTCGGTGGCCGGCTGGATGCCCTTGGACCTGGGCGAGGCCCGCACGTTCTACTTCTTCGTGCTGGCCTGCCTGGCGCTGGTCTGGGGCTTTCTGGCCCTGCTGCGGCGCTCGGCCTTCGGCGCCGCGCTGGCCGGCATCCGCATCAACGAGCAACGCATGCGCGCGGCCGGCTATTCGACCTATCCGTACAAACTCACCGCCTATGTGGTGGGCGCGGCGCTGGCCAGCCTGGCCGGCTTTCTGTTCGCGCTCAAGGACGGCTTCGTCACGCCCGAGCTGCTGGCCTGGGAGCAGTCCGGGCTGGTGCTGCTGATGGTGATCCTGGGCGGCATGGCCAGCCTGGGCGGCGCGGTGCTGGGCACCGTGGCGCTGGTGCTGCTGCAGGAACTGTTCCAGTCCCAGGCGATCTTCGGCGACTACGCCAGCCACTGGCACCTGCCGCTGGGCCTGGCCATCATCGCGCTGGTGGCGCTGCTGCCCGACGGGCTGGCCGGCCTGCCGGCGCAATTGCGCCGACGCCGCCAGGCGCGCGCCGCCGGCGCCGTTCCCAGACCGGAAGCCGCCACGCCCGGCCGTCCGGCGCCGCCGGCGCGCCTGCCCATACAGGGAGAGCCCCATGTCTGAAGTCCTGCTCGCCGCCAGCGCCGTCACGCGCCGCTTCGGCGGCCTCACCGCGGTCAACGGCGTCTCGCTGGGCCTGCGGCGCGGCCAGGTCCATGCCGTCATCGGCACCAACGGCGCCGGCAAGTCCACGCTGATCAACATCCTGTCGGGCGAACTGGCGCCCAGCAGCGGCCAGGTCATGCTGGACGGGCGCGACGTCACCGCCTGGCGCCAGCCCGAGCGGGCGCGCGCCGGCCTGGGCCGCAGCTACCAGCGCTCGACCATCTTCCCGGAGCTGAGCGTGCTGGAGAACTGCCGGCTCGCGGCGCAGGCGCGCCGGCAGCGGTTCTGGCGCTGGTGGCGGCCGGCCTCCGACTGCCGCCGCAGCGCCGAACTGGCGCGCCACGCGCTCGATTGCACCGGGCTGGCCGACGACGCGCCGCGCGCGGCCGGGCTGCTGCCGCACGGCCGCAAGCGCCAGCTCGAAATCGCCATGTGCCTGGCGGGCGAGCCCCAGGTGCTGCTGCTGGACGAGCCGCTGGCCGGCATGGGGCCGGAGGAAACCGACCGCATCCTGGCGCTGTTGCAGACGCTCAAGTCCGGCCACGCCATCCTGCTGGTCGAGCACGACATGGACGCGGTCTTCCGCGTGGCCGAGACCATTACCGTGATGGTCAACGGCAGCGCCATCGCCAGCGGCACGCCGCAGGAGATCCGCGCCAACCCCGAAGTGCGCACCGCCTACCTGGGCGAGGACGCCGACGCCGGAGCCGGACGATGAACACGCTGATCGAAGCCGGCGGCCTGCACGTCTACTACGGCGCCAGCCACGTGCTGCGCGGGGTCGACATGCATATCGCGCCCGGCGAGTCCGTCGGGCTGGTGGGCCGCAACGGCATGGGCAAGACCACTCTGATACGCAGCCTGGTCGGGCAGGTCAGATGCGCGCAGGGCAGCGTGCGCGTCGACGGCCGCGACTGCACCCGCGCCCAGCCGCACGCCATCGCCCGGCTGGGCGTGGCCTACGTGCCGGAAGGACGCGGCATCTTCCCCAACCTCAACGTGCGCGAAAACCTGCAGGTCGCGGCGCGCCCCGGCAGGCGCGGCCGCCAGGACTGGAACTACGCGCGCGTGCTGGACACTTTTCCGCGGCTGCAGGAGCGCCTCGGACACGGCGGGCAGCAGTTGTCGGGCGGCGAGCAGCAGATGCTGGCCATCGGCCGCGCGCTGATGACCAATCCCGAACTGCTGATCCTGGACGAAGCCACCGAGGGCCTGGCGCCGCTGATCGTGGCCGAGATCTGGAAGATCATCCGCCAGATCCGCGCCAGCGGCATGTCCACGCTGATCGTGGACCGCAACTACCGCGCGGTGCTGGCGCACACCGACCGCTGCCTGGTCATGGAAAAAGGCCTGATCGTGCGCGACGGCGACAGCGCCGCGCTGGCGCGCGAACCGGAGCAGCTCACCCGCCACCTGGGCGTCTAGATCACCGCTTCGATCAGGAACGGGCCGCGGCGCTTCAGGCCTTCCTGCAGCGCGCGCGCGAAGCCTTCCACGGTGTCCACGCTCACCGCCTCCACGCCCATGCCGCGCGCCAGGTGCGTCCAGTCCAGGTGGGGCTCCTGCAGGTCCAGCATGCGGCGGGCGTTGCGGCCGGGCTCCTCCACGCCGACCTTCTTCATTTCGCCATGCAGCGTGGCGTAGGAGCGGTTGGCCAGGATCACCGTCAGGCAATCGAGGTTCTCGCGCGCCTGGGTCCACAGGGCCTGCAGCGTGTACATGCCGCTGCCGTCGGCCTGCAGCGTGACGACCTTGCGGTCCGGGCAGGCCACGGCCGCGCCGGTCGCCAGGGGCAGCCCGATGCCGATGGCCCCGCCGGTCAGCACGAGCCAGTCGTGCGGCGCGCTGCTGGCGCTGTAGATCGGGAATTCGCGGCCCTGCGTGATGGACTCGTCGCAGACGATGGCCTGTTCCGGCAAGGTATGCGCGATGAGGATGTTCACCGCCGCCCCGGTCAGGCGGCCGGACTGCGGCACCTCGTAGGCCGCGGCCGGCGGCGCCAGGCGCGGCGCGTCGGCGGCGATGCCGAGTTCGTCGGCCAGCCATTCCAGCGCGTGCGCCAGGTCCTGTTCGGCCGAAGCCAGCACCACCTGGTTGCAGTCGGCCGGCGCCAGCAGGCTGGGCTTGCCCGGATAGGCGAAAAAGCCCACCGGCGCCCGCGCGCCGACCAGCACCAGATGCCGCACGTCCTTGAGCTTGGACACCGCCAGGTCGATCACATAGGGCAGGCGCTCGACCGGCGTGCGCGAACCGCCGCGCTCGACGCGGCGGTTCGAGGTTTCCGACATCAGGCGCACGCCGGTGGCGCGCGCGATACGGCCGGCGGCGTTCAACGCGCGTTCGCGCAGCGCGGCCCCGCCCAGCATCAGCGTCACGTTTTCGCCCGAGCGGATCGCGGCGGCGGCCGCGCGCACCGCCTGCGCCGACGTCTGCGCCGGCGCCGTGCGCGGCGCCAGCACCGGCGGCGTGTTTTCCGGCAGCTCGGTCCAGGCCGTATCGGCCGGCAGGATCAGCGTGGCCACGTTGCCCGGCGCCTGGCGCGCCACGCCCACGGCCTCGGCCGCGTCGGCCGACAGCGCGCCGGCCGTCAGCGTGCGCTTGACCCAGTGCGACATCGGCCGCGCCACGCCCTCGACGTCGCTGGTCAGCGGCGCGTCGTACTGGACGTGATAGGTGGCGTGGTCGCCCACGATGTTCACCATCGGCGTGCGCGCGCGCTTGGCGTTGTGCAGGTTGGCCAGGCCGTTGCCCAGCCCCGGTCCCAGGTGCAGCAGGGTCGCGGCCGGCTTGTCGGCCATGCGCGCGTAGCCGTCGGCCGCGCCGGTCACCACGCCCTCGAACAGGCCCAGTACGCAGCGCATCCGGGGCTTGCGGTCCAGCGCCGCCACGAAGTGCATCTCCGAGGTGCCCGGGTTGGCGAAGCAAACGTCCACGTCGTTCGCAAGCAAGGTGTCGCAAAGGCTGTCAGCGCCGTTCATCGTGTCTCCTGATAATTTCTGGGCGGTGCGGGCGCGGCGGCGCGCCCGGATAGTTGGCATGATAGGAAGCCTGGCCCGAACGCGATAGGGCCATCTCGGCGCGAACGGATGGAACCATTCCCGGTTCGGCGGTCAATTTCCGCTGTCCGAAATCACGTGCCGGCCGGCGGCCTGGCCAGCAGGCCGTTGAGCACGACTTCGTAGAACTCGGCGAAGGCCGCGCCGATCGTCAGGCCGGTTTCCTCCAGAAACCGCTGGTTCCTCAGGCGGTGCGCCGCGCCCAGGATGGCTTCCGACAGCACGCGCGGATTGTGCGGCGCCAGCAGTCCCTGGCGCACGCCCTCTTCGATCATGGACTCCAGCCCGCGCACCCGCGCCAATTGATAGGCGTCGAACACCGCGCGGCCGCTCTCGGTCGCGTCCAGGTCGGTCAGGGCCGCCTTGCTCAGGCCGGATGCGTTCAGCGTCGCGTGCAGATAGGCCGCGATCGCCCTGGCGCCGTCGGCCTGCTCGCGCGCGGCGGCAAACCCTTTCTCCAGGTTGCCCTGCAGTACCTGCCGGCAAATATTGACGAACAGCTCTTCCTTGGTGGGCGCGATTTCGTAGAGACGCCGGCGCGAGCACTGCATGCGCTGCGCAATGTCGGCAATGGTCAGCGCGGACACGCCCTCGACGATCAGCAACGCGGTCAGTTCCTTGATGAAAACCTCGTCGGTACGTCGTTTCGCCATGTATCGCCGCTTGCCTGTGGATGAGAGGGGGCATTCTACGACGCCTAGGTAAAACACCTAGTCCGGGAGTCCCCTGTTTTGGTACCAACAATATTGACACAGTACCGTTTGTCATTTCAAATCGGTACTGAAACATAGATTTCAGTACCAAAAGAACAACGGAGACCCGATGCGCCTTCCCCACGATTCCCTGCATGAAGGCGCCACGGTCGCCGCCCTGTACCGTACGTCGTTCAGGGCGTTTCCCGATGCCCCGGCCATCGTCTCCGACGAGGCCGCGCTTTCCTACGCCGAGCTGGAGGCGATGTGCCATCGCTACGCGCGGCTGCTGCGCGCCAAAGGCCTGCAACGGCAGGACGCCATTGCCTTTCTCGTCGGCAACCGCGCCGAGGCCATCGCCGCCATCATCGCGGCGCAGTTCATCGGCCTGAAGTCGGTCGCCCTGCACCCGATGGCCTCCGAGGAGGACCACGTCTTCGTGCTGCAGGACGCGCAGGTGCGGGCCCTGGTGGTCGACGACAGCAAGTACGCGCAACGCGCCCAGGCCATCGAGGCGCGCGGCGCGGTGCCCATGGTGCTGCCGCTGGACGGCGGCATGGTCCGGGAAGCGGCGGCGATGGACGGCGGCGAGCTGCCGCTGGACGCCCGGCCCGGAGACATCACCAAGCTGTCCTACACCGGCGGCACCACCGGCCGTTCCAAGGGCATTCTGCAGACTCATCGCACCGCCGTCACCATGACGCTGCAAATGCTGGGCGCGTACGAGTGGCCGCGGCATGTGCGGTATCTGGTGACCACGCCGATCTCGCACGCAGCGGGCGGCCTGATCCTGCCGACCTTTCTGCGCGGCGGCGCCGTCTACCTGAGCGACAAGTACACGCCAGCCGGCTTTCTGGAGCGCGTGCAGCGCCACCGCATCAATTTCACCTTCCTGGTTCCGACGCAGATCTACGGCCTGCTGGACCATCCGGCGCTGGCCGCCAGCGACTGCTCCAGCCTCGAACTGGTTCTTTATGGCGCGGCCCCCATGGCGCCGTCCAGGCTACTGGACGCGCTGCGCAGGATCGGCCCGGTATTCGGCCAGGTGTACGGCCAGGCCGAAGCGCCCATGACCATCTGCTACCTGCGCCGCCAGGACCACGACCCCGGGCGTCCCGAACTGCTGCGCTCCTGCGGCCAGGCCATCGCCGGCAACCAGGTGAAGCTGCTGGACGCGAACCTGCAGGAAGTGCCCACGGGCGAGATAGGCGAACTCTGCGTGCGCAGCCCGCTGGTGATGGAGGGCTATCTGAACCGGCCGGAAGAAAACGACAAGGTCTTCGCGGGCGACTGGCTGCACACCGGCGACATGGCGCGCATGGACGCCGCGGGCTATCTGTACATCGTCGACCGGGTGAAGGACATGATCATCTCCGGCGGCTTCAACGTCTATCCCAGCGAAGTCGAGAACTGCCTGGCGCAGCATCCCGACGTCGCGCTGTCCGCCGTCATCGGCGTGCCCGACGAGAAGTGGGGCGAGGCCGTCACGGCGATCGTGGTGCTCAAGGACGGCGCGCGCGCCGACGCCGCCGCGATCATCGAATACGTGACCCGGCACAAAGGCGTGGTGAATGCGCCGAAGACCGTGGTGTTCGAAGACCGGCTGCCGCTCACGGCGCTGGGCAAGATCGACCGCAAGACCATCAGAAGCCGGTACTGGACCGGCCGCGACCGCCAGGTCGGCTGAGCGAAACCACCCTGAATAAACAAGCCGGCCTACGGGCAACCAAGGAGACAACGATGCGCATCAGACACCGCATTTTCAAAGCATGCCTTTTGGCTCTGGGCATGGCGGGCGCCCCGCTTCACGCGCAGGAGCCCTACCCGGCCCGGCCCATCAAGCTGATCGTCCCCTTCGCGCCGGGCGGCGTCACCGACCTGACCGGCAGAACCTTCGCGAAATACATGTCGGATGCGCTCAAGCAGCCGATCGTCACCGAGAACAAGCCGGGCGCGGGCGCGCTCATCGGCGCGAACTACGTGGCGCGCTCCGCCTCCGACGGCTACACGCTGCTGCTGGGCACCAACGTCACCCACGCCATCAATCCGCAGTTGATGACGTCTACGCCCTATGACCCGCTCAAGGACTTCCGGCCGGTGGCGATGTTCGGCCTGAACGGAAACGTGCTGGTGGTCAACGCCTCATTTCCGGCGAACACCTTCGACGAATTCATCAAGTACATCAAGGCCAAGCCCGGCGACATCAATTACGCCTCGGGCAGCATCGGCAGCTCCGCCCACCTCGCCGCCGAATTGCTGAAGCAGGAGGTCAAGGGCCTGGAATACATGCACGTGCCCTACAGCGGCCCGTCCGAAGCCATGTCGGCGCTGATCGGCGGCCACGTGGACTTCATGTTCGCCAACATCGGCGCGGCCATCAGCCAGATCAAGTCCGGCAAGATCAAGGCGATTGCCGTCACCACGGCCAAGCGCGAAGCGCAATTGCCGGACGTGCCCACCATCGCCGAATCGGGCGTGCCGGGTTTCGAGGTGGTCGGCTGGATGGCGGCGTTCCTGCCCAAGGGCGCACCGGACGACGTGACCGCCCGTCTGAATCAGGCGGTCAACGACGCGCAGTCCGATCCCGACCTGCGCAAGACCCTGGATGCCGCAGCGCTGATTCCCGTGGTGGCGACGCCGGACCAGACCGCGAAATTCGTGCAGGACGAGTACGCGAAGTGGGGCCGCGTCATCCGCGACGGCAACATTCCAAAACAATGACCGGTGGAAAGCTCATGACACTCAAAGGCAAGGCCTACATCGCGGGCGCATACGAGCATCCCACGCGCTACGCGCCCGATAAATCGGTCACGCAGCTCCACGCCGAATGCGCGCTCGGCGCGCTGCGCGACGCCGGGCTGGACATCAAGGACGTGGACGGCTATTTCTGCGCCGGCGACGCGCCGGGCGGCAGCCCCCTGTCCATGGCGGAATACCTGAACCTGGACCTGAAGTGGGTGGACGGCACCGAGCTGGGCGGCTGTTCCTACATGGTGCACGTGCGCCATGCCGCGCTCGCCATCGCGCAAGGCAAATGCTCGGTGGCCCTGATCACCCTGGCCGGCAAGCCCAAGAGCAGCGGCATGGCCACGGGCACGGCGCCGCGCGAGCTGGGTCCGGAGCGCCCCGAAACGCCCTGGGACCGCCCGTACCGGTCCACCATCACGGGCATATACGGCATGCTGACGCAGCGCCACATGCACGAGTACGGCACCACCTCGGCGCAGCTGGCCGCCGTCAAGGTCGCGGCCGCGCACCATGCGCAATACAACGAGCACGCGGCGCTGCGCACGCCGGTGAGCGTCGAGGACGTGCTGGCCTCGCCCATCATCGCCAGCCCGCTGCATCGCATGGATTGCTGCGTCATCACGGACGGCGGCGGGGCGCTGGTGCTGACCAGCCCGGAAATCGCCAGGCGTCTCGCGCGTCCGCTCGTCAAGATCATCGGCGCGGGCGAAAGCATCAAGACTGCGCGTGGCGGCTACATCGACCCGGTCACTTCCGGCGCCGTCGCCAGCGGCAAACTGGCTTTCGCCGAGGCGGGCATCGCGGTCGACGACGTGAAATACGCGTCGATCTACGACAACTTCACCATCATGGTGCTGATGCAGCTCGAAGACCTGGGGTTCTGCAAGAAGGGGCAGGCCGGCGCCTATGCGGCCGAAGGCAATCTCATCTCCGGACGCGGCAAGCTGCCTTTCAACACCGACGGCGGCGGGCTGTGCAATAACCACCCGTCGAACCGCGGCGGCATGACGAAAGTGATCGAAGCGGTGCGCCAGCTGCGCGGCGAAGCGCATCCGGCCGTGCAGGTGCCCGGCTGCAACCTGGCGCTGGCATCGGGTCCGGGCCTGGTCATGGGCGTGGCCCATGCGCATTCCACCTTGATCTTCGAACGGGAGTAAGGCGTGAACCAGCCTATCGACGCAACCGCCCATCAGAACGACCCTTACGCCCAGGCGTATCCCGAGACCGCTCCATTCTGGGCCGCCGCGCAGCAGGGGCAATTGCTGCTGAAGACCTGCAACCGATGCCGGCGCGCCCACTGGTATCCGCGCGTCGTGTGCCCGCTGTGCGGCGGCGACAACACCGGCTGGGAACCGGCGAGCGGCCAAGGCAGCCTGTACGCGTTCAGCATCATCGAGCGCGCCGATCCGCCCTATGCCCTGGCCTACGTCGAACTCGACGAAGGCCCGATCCTGCTGAGCAATATGGTCGATTGCGACCTGCGCGCGCTGCGGATCGGGCAGCGCGTATCCGCCGTGTTCCGACAGACGCCGGACGGGCGCTACGCGCCTTACTTCACCCTCGCACCGTAGGACGGCCGCGCGGGGCGGCCGTCCATGCACATTCCGGTCAGCGGATCGGCCAGGGATACATGGCGCCGCCCTTGCTCCACAGGGCGTTGGTGCCGCGCTCCAGGCCGAGCTTGCTGCCCTTGCCTACGTTGCGTTCGAAGATCTCGCCGTAGTTGCCCACCGCCTTGATGGCGTTGTAGGCCCATTTTTCATCCAGGCCCATGTTCTTGCCGGCGCCCGGCGTCACGCCCAGGATGCGCGAAACGTTGGGGTTCTTGCTCTTGAGCATTTCGTCCACGTTCTTCTGCGTGATGCCGTATTCCTCGGCTTCCATCAGGGCGAACAGGGTCCAGCGCACGATGCCGAGCCAGTTCTCGTCGCCCTGGCGCACCATCGGGCCCAGCGGCTCCTTGGAGAAGCGCTCCGGCAGGATTTCATAGTCGTCGGGGTTGGCGACCTGGGTGGCGCGCACGGCGGCCAGCTGCGAGGAGTCGTCGGTGAAGGCGTCGCAACGTCCCGATTCGAATGCCCGCACGACTTCGGTGACCTTGTCGATCACGACCGGCTTGAATTCGATGTTGTTGGCGCGGAACCAGTCGGCCAGGTTGAGTTCGGTGGTGGTGCCGGGCTGCACGCAGACCGTGGCGCCGTTGAGTTCCTTGGCGCTCTTGACCCCGAGTTTCTTGTTCACCAGGATGCCCTGGCCGTCGTAGAAGCTGGCGGCCACGGCCGACAGGCCCAGCGAGGTATCGCGGGTCTGGGTCAGCGTGACGGTGCGCAGCAGCACGTCGACCTCGCCCGATTGCAGCGCGGTGAAGCGCTGCTGGGTCGACAGCGCCGTGCCCTTGAATTTGGTCGAATCACCGAACACGGCCGCGGCCACCGCGCGGCAGATGTCCACGTCCAGGCCTTCCCATTCGCCCTTGCTGTTGGTCGCCGAAAAGCCCGACACGCCGTCGGTCAGGCCGCACTGCACGAATCCTTTTTTCTTCACCGCATCCAGCGTGGGACCCGCCACCGCCGCCTGGGATGCGCAAGCCAGGGCGAGCGCGCCGGCAGCAAACAAGATGGACCGCTTCATTTTGCCTCTCCTGAGATGGACGCCGTGCCTGCCTGCGGGCGCGGCCGCGGCGCAAACCGAGCCAGATTAAGCGATGTCCACGGTGCGAACAACGGAACGCATCCTAGTGGAAACCCGGGGTCCGCGCCCCACGGGCCCGGCGTTTACAGGCTGTCCGGTGATCGAACTTTATCGGCCCGCGCGGCGTCTCGGCGGCCCGCGCTTGCATGCAATACTTTTTTCGCGCCGCGGCCGATCGCCGCGGCGCGCCACAAGAAAAGGCGCGCCACATGCGCCCCCCAGTCCGCCGATTCATGGAGGAGACAAAGTTCCATGGCCCTTGCAAGCAACGCGCGGCTACGCCGCCATACCCTCAAGACCCTGATGTGCGCCGCCCTGGCCGCCGCCGGCCTGGCGGCCGGCCCGGCGCAGGCGGCCGACGACTGGCCCAGCAAGCCCATCAAGATCATCGTGCCCTACACGCCGGGCGGCTCGACCGACATCGTGACCCGCATCGTGATGGAAAAGCTGGGCCCGCGCCTGAACCAGACCATCGTGGTCGAGAACCGGCCCGGGGCCAACAGCAGCCTGGGCTCGGCCATCGCCGCCAAGGCCGAGCCGGACGGCTATACCTTCCTGTCCATGCTGCCGGCCTACATCATCAATTTCCACCTGTACAAGCTGAACTACGGCCCGGCCGACCTGACGCCCGTGGTGCAGATGGCGGACCTGCCGCTGTTCCTGTTCGTGGCCCAGGACGTGCCGGCCAAGAGCGTGGCGGAGCTGGTGGAGTACGCCCGCAAGAATCCGGACAAGCTCACCTACGCCTCCAGCGGCAATGGCTCCAGCGCGCACCTGACCGGCGCCGATTTCGCGTTGCAGAGCAAGATCACCATGACCCACGTGGCCTACAAGGGCAGCGCCCCCATCCTGGCCGACCTGCTGGCCGGACGCGTGTCCATGGTGTTCGACCCCATTCTGGTGCCGATGCAGTACGTCAAGCAGAACCGCCTGAAGGCGCTGGCCTTCACGGGCAAGGAGCGCTGGCCGACCGAGCCCGGCGTCCCCACCATGGAAGAAGCCGGCCTGCCCGGTTTCGTGACCGGCTCCTGGGCCGGGCTGATGGCGCCCGCCAACACGCCCAAGCCCATCATCGAGCGCATGGCGCGCGAGATCAGCGAGATCGTCAAGGAGCCCGACGTCAGGCAGAAATTCCTGGACGCGGGCTTCCTGCCCGTGGGCGGCACCACCGAGCAGTTCGCGGCCCTGATGAAGAAGGACTCGGAACGCTACGCCGAGATCATCAAGCAGGCGCACATCACCGTGAACTAAAGGCGGCGGGCGCGCCCGCCGCGCCCTGCCCCGACGGGAGTTCTCCATGATCGACAAGTTCTACGACAGCCCCGAGGCGGCGGTCTCGGACATCCATGACGGCGCCACGGTGCTGATCGGCGGCTTCGGCGGAGCCGGCATGCCGACCGAACTGATCCATGCGCTGATCGCGCAGGGCGCGCGCGAGCTGACCGTGGTCAGCAACAACGCCGGCAACCACGAAACCGGCCTGGCCGCGCTGATCAAGGCCGGCCGCGTGCGCAAGGTGATCTGTTCGTTTCCCAAGGCCTCGCATTCCTGGGTCTTCGACGATCTGTACCGCCAGGGCCGCATCGAACTGGAATGCGTGCCGCAGGGCACCATCGCCGAACGCCTGCGCGCGGCCGGCGCCGGCCTGGGCGGCTTCTACACGCCCACGGCCTACGGCACCGAACTGGCGCGCGGCAAGGAGACGCGCATCATCAACGGCCGCGGCCACGTGTTCGAGGAACCGCTGCACGGCGACTTCGCCCTGGTCAAGGCCGACCGCGCCGACCGCTGGGGCAACCTGACCTACAACAAGAGCGCGCGCAACTTCGGTCCGGTGATGTGCATGGCGGCGCGCACCGCCATCGTGCAGGTGCGCGCCAAGGCGGCGCTGGGCGAGCTGCCGCCGGAAGCCGTGGTCACGCCCGGCATCTTCGTCAAGCGCGTGACGCAGGTGGCCGACGCCGCCTTCTCGAGCTGAAGGAGTCCGCATGTTCCAACCCCTGAGCCGCGAGGCCATGGCGCGCCGCCTGGCCCGCGACATTCCCGAAGGCAGCTATGTGAACCTGGGTATCGGCATGCCGGTGCTGGTGGCCGCGCACCTGCCGCCCGGCCGCGAAATCGTGCTGCACAGCGAGAACGGCATCCTGGGCATGGGCCCGCCGCCGGCCGAGGGCGAGGCCGACCTGGACCTGATCAACGCCGGCAAGCAGCCGGTGACGCTGCTGGCCGGCGGCTCGTACTTCCATCACGCGGATTCGTTCGCGATGATGCGCGGCGGCCATCTGGACATCTGCGTCATGGGCGGCATGCAGGTGGCGGCCAACGGCGACCTGGCCAACTGGTCGCTCGGCCGCCCGGGCGAGCCGCCCGCGGTGGGCGGCGCGATGGACCTGGCGGTGGGCGCGCGCAGCGTCTACATCATGATGGAGCACACCACCAAGAGCGGCGAGCCCAAGATCGTCGAACGCTGCACCTATCCGCTGACCGGCGCGGGCGTGGTGGACCGCATCTACACCGACCTCGCGGTCATCGACGTCACGCCCGAGGGGCTGCGGGTCCGGGATATGATCGACGGCATGACCCTGAAAACGCTGCAGGAACGCACCGGCGCGCCGCTGCGCGCAGACTGATGCCGCCCAACCTGCCCCCTCCCGGTTACGCCGCGCCGCTGGCGGCGGAGGATCACCCCGACCTGCTGCGTGGCGATCCGGACTACATGCTGACGCTGGCGCGCGGCCTGCACGTGATCCGCGCCTTCGGCACGCGCCGCCAGCCGCAGACCGCGGCCGAACTGAGCCGCCGCGCCGGCCTGCCCCGCGCCGTGGTGCAGCGCTGCCTGCATACGCTGACCCTGCTGGGCATGGCCGAGCAGCACGGCCGGCTCTATGTGCTTACGCCGCGCATCCTCGGGTTGGGCTATGCCTATTTCTCATCCACGCCCTTCGTCTCGCTGGCCCAGCCGGTGCTGGAGGAACTGAGCGCCACGGTCAACGAAACCTGCGCGCTGGCCATCATGGAAGGCCACGAGATGCTGTACCTCGCGCGCTCCGAGGTCCATCGCCTGCTGGCCACGTCGATGGGGCTGGGCAGCCGGCTGCCGGCCTATTGCACCTCCATCGGCCGCGTGCTGCTGGCGCAATTGCCGCCGCCCGCGCTGGCCCGCTACTTCGCGGCGACCGAACTGCAGCCCTATACCGAATTCACCGTGGTGTCGGAGGACCGGCTGCGCGCCGAACTCGCGCGCATCCGCGAACAGGACTATGCCGTCGTCGACCAGGAACTGGAACTGAACGTGCGCGCCATCTCGGTGCCCGTGCGCTCGGCCAGCGGCAAGGCCTGCGGCGCGGTCAACGTCAGCGTCAAGGCCGCCAGGGTGCCGCTGCAACGGCTGACCGAGGAGTTCCTGCCGCCGCTGCGCCAGGCGGTGGAGCGGATCGGGGAGTTTCTGGCGGCGTGATGGGTTTCGCGCGTTCGATGTCCGGTTTTTCTTCAGGTTTTCTCGCGCTGCACCCATCCTACGTTCGACCGATTGCATCGAACCGTCGAACGTAGGATGGGTGCAGCGCGAGAGTCCTTGAGCAAGAACTCATATCTCCAACGCGCGAAACCCATCAGACGACGCCAGCCGCCCCTGAACCATCACAAATCCGTCGTATCCAGCGTGAACGCCGCGGCCGCGCGCCCGATGCGGTCGTTGACGGCGTGCCAGGCTTCGGTGGCGGGCGGGGCCTGCACGATGATGCGGGCATAGCCCTGTTGGTCCAGGTCGCGCAGCAGGCCGTAGAGGGCCTGGGCATAGCGCGCCGGGTCGGCGGGCACGGACTGCCATTGCACCCGGGGGTCCAGCGCGGCGGGCGGTTCGCCATAGGCGACGGCGACCACGCGCCCGGCCGGCAGGTCGCGGCCCTGGATCACGTCGCGCAGACGGGCGTCGGACGCCAGTTCCAGCGCCGTGCGCGGCGCGTAGTGGGCCTTGAGCGTGCCCGAGGCGCGCGGCGCGGCCGCGTCCGGGGCGGACACCTGCACGCCCAGCACCGCTTCGATCTGGGCGGCGCTGATGTGGCCCGGGCGCAGCAGCACGGGGCCGGCGCCGCGGTCCAGGCGCGACAGGTCGAGTATGGTGGATTCGATGCCGACGTCCGAGGCGCCGCCTTCGAGCACCGGCATGCCGGCGGCCACTTCCTCGGGGAATTCGCTGCGCACGTGCTCGGCGCGCGTGGGCGAGACCTGGCCGAACTTGTTGGCCGAGGGCGCGGCCACGCCGCCCTGCCCGTTCGGCTTGCCGGCCGCGAAGGCCGCCAGCAGCGCCTGCGCCACCGGATGCGAGGGGCAGCGGATGCCGATGCTGTCCTGGCCGCCGCTGACGGTGTCGGCGATGTGCGCGGCGCGCTTGAGGATCAGGGTCAGGGGACCGGGCCAGAACGCGTCGATCAGCAGGCGCGCTTCCGGCGGCACTTCGGCCGCCCAATAAGACACGTCGCCTTGCGGCGCGATGTGCACGATGACCGGATGGTTGGACGGGCGGCCCTTGGCCGCGTAGATCCGCGCCACCGCCTGCGCGTTCTCGGCGTCCGCTCCCAGGCCGTAGACGGTCTCGGTGGGAAAGGCGACCAGGCCGCCTTCGAGCAGGCGGCGGGCGGCCAGGGCGATCTCCGCGTCGCCGGCGCAGGCAGTGGGCAAGGCGTTCATGGCGTCGCTTATTCCGGAGCCTGCATGCCCAGCGCCGCCGCCACGCGGGCGGCGTCGTCGCGGGCCTGCTGCAAGGTGGGCGCCACGATGTTGATGTGGCCCATCTTGCGGCCGCGGCGCGCTTCGCGCTTGCCGTACAGGTGCAGCTTGGCGGTGGGCACGGCCAGCGCGGCGGCCCAGTCGGGCTCGCGCTGCGTGGTGGCGGTGGCCGACGGATACCAGATGTCGCCCAGGATGTTCAGCATGACCGCGGGCGCCAGCAGGTCGGTGCCGCCCAGCGGCAGGCCGGCCATGGCGCGCGCCTGCTGCTCGAACTGGCTGGTGAGGCAGGCGTCCATGGTGTAGTGGCCGCTGTTGTGCGGGCGCGGCGCGATTTCGTTGACGATCAGGCTGCCGTCCTGGAGCACGAAGAATTCCACACACAGCACGCCGTGGTAGCCCAGGCCCTGCGCGATGGCCTGCGCCGCCTCGGTGGCGCGGGCCTGGCGTTCGGCATGGGCCGCGTCCTGCTGGACCGGTGCGGCGGTGGAGACCGCCAGGATGCCGTCGCGGTGCACGTTGCGCGCCACCGGAAACACCATGCTGGCGCCGTCGAAGCCGCGCGCCAGGACCACCGAGATCTCGTAGTCCAGCGGCATCAGCGCTTCCAGCACGCAGGCCACGCCGCCGAATTCGGCGAAGGCGGCCAGCGCCTCGTCGCGCGTGGCGATGCGGGCCTGGCCCTTGCCGTCATAGCCCAGCCGGGCCACCTTGAGGATGCCCGGGAACAGGCTGTCCGGCGCGGCGCGCAGATCGGCTTCGCTGCGGATGGCGGCGTGCGGCGCCACGGCGATGCCCTGGGCGGCGATGAAGGTTTTTTCGGCAATGCGGTCCTGCACGATGGCCACGGCGTCGCCGGCCGGGCTGACGCGGCAGCGGGTGGCCAGCGTGCGCAGGCTGTCGGCCGGCACGTTCTCGAATTCGGTGGTCACGGCCTGACAGGTGGCGGCCAGGCGGGCCAGGCCGTCCTCGTCGTCGTAGGCGGCCTGGATGTGCAGGTCGGCCACCATGCCGGCCGGGCACTCGGCGGCGGGGTCCAGCACCGCGACCTTGTAGCCCAGGCTTTGCGCCGCGTGGCAGAACATGCGGCCCAGCTGGCCGCCTCCCAGCAGACCCAGCCAGCCGCCGGGGGCAATCGTGTAAGCAGTGGATAGCGTCATTCTGATCAGGCCTCGGGCGGAACCTTCATGGCGCGCGCGGCCTCGGTCTGGCGGGCGCGGAACGCCACCAGCTTCTGGTGCAGGCCGGCGTCGGTAGCGGCCAGGGTGGCGATGACGTGCAGCGCCGCGTTGGCGGCGCCGGCTTCGCCGATGGCGAAGGTGGCCACCGGCACGCCCTTGGGCATCTGCACGATGGACAGCAGCGAGTCTTCGCCGCGCAGGTACTTGGACGGCACCGGCACGCCGAACACCGGCACTTCGGTCAGCGCCGCCATCATGCCCGGCAGGTGCGCCGCGCCGCCGGCGCCGGCGATGATGCCGCGCAGCCCGCGGCCGTGGGCGGCGGCGCCGTACTCGGCCATGTCCTGGGGCATGCGGTGCGCGGAAATCACGCGCGCCTCGCAGGGCACGCCGAAGTCCTCCAGCATGGCGACCGCGTGTTTCATGACCTCCCAATCGCTGGAAGAACCCATAATCACGCCCACCACGGGGGTGGCCTCTGCGGAAGTCTTGGCTGTCATATCCGGTGTCTGAAAGTTGAGACCGCGGCGCCAGGGCCGCGAAACCGGCTATTTTACCCGGCCGCGACCAGACGCTAGCGGGGCGAGCCGGAATCCAGCAACAGATAGGTGGTGGGGTCGTCCGGGCAGGGTCCGAAGCCGCATTCCAGCGTGGTGGCCCCGACGTTGGCCAGCACCGCGATGAAGAACAGGGCCATGACCACGATGCCGATGGCCGGCAGCGGCTTTTTCAGCATGCTGTCGCCCCACTTGCGGTCCACCGACAGCATCACCGCGCAGAACACGATGATGGCCACGAAGGCGATGAAGGCCCAGGTGTAGAAATGCAGGCCCATGAAGGGCTCGCCGTAGCCCGGGTCGCCCGGCATGATGTGCAGCAGCACCTGGCGGCCCGAGGCCAGCATGCCGCCCAGCGCGCCGGCGATGCTCATCGCGTAGTGCATCGGCGACGGGCCCAGGCGCAGGTTCAGCAGAAAACCCACGCCAGCCATGACCAGGGCCACGCGCTGCAACAGGCACAGCGGACACGGCAGCTCGCCATAGGCGAACTGCCAGAAAAAGGCCACGCCCAGCACGCCGGTGACGCCCAGCAGGGCCAGGCCGTTCAGGATGCGCGAGCCGCGCGCGGGATTGAGGGAGAAGATCATGCGCCCGCCCTCAGAACGACAGCGCCAGCGGGCTGGTCATGTGGTACTGGCACCAGGCGGCGTAGATCGCGAGGGTGAGCAGCCAGAAGGTCACGCAGGGGCGGCGCTTTCCTAGCATCCCGAACCACACTGCGACCAGGCCGGTCAGGAAAGGCAGCATCATTACCATACGTAGCGCTCCTGTCTGGGTCGCGGTGAAGTATAGCGTAACAATGCGCAATAAATGTTATCGGAATTCAGACCGAATCCGGTCCGTCACTCGGCACGCCCAGGCGGCCCACCACGCGCTCCAGCACCTGGTACAGCAGCTCCACGTCTTCGGCGCCCACCAGGTTCTCGATTTCCGCGTAGGTGGATTCCGAATGCGGCGCGATCTCGGCCACGATCATGCAGCCCGCCTCCGTCAGGCCGAACTCCGCGCCGCGCAGGTCGTCGTTCAGGCGGCTCCTGTGTATCAGTTCCTTGGCCTCCAGCGTCTTCAACAGGCGCGACAGGCTGGGCATGCTGATGAAGGTCATCTGCGCCATTTCCATGGGCCGCAGGCTGCGTCCGGCCGCCGACATGGCGCGCAGCACCCGCCACTGCTGCTCCGTCAGTCCGTGCTCGCGCAGCATGGGGCGAAAGCGCACCATGACCGACTCGCGGGCCTGGAGCAAGGCCATCGGCAGGGAGCGGGAAAACGAGCGCAGGGGTCGGGATGCGGCGGGGGTCTGGGGTTCTGTCATGGCAATGGCGCAAGGGAGCGCCAAATTGTATACAAGCGGACCATGACATGGGTCCGGGCGGCCGGGCGGCGCGATTCCGGTCAATACGCGCCCCCCTGCGGCGCCGGCTGCGCGCGCTTGTAGCGGCCGGCCAGGGCGCTGGTGGCCTGCACCAGCAGGCGGGTATCCAGGCCCACGGCCACGAAGCTGCAGCCCAGATCCAGGTAATGGCGGGCCTGCGCTTCGTCGGCGGTCAGGATGCCGGCGGCCTTGCCGGCCCGCTGGATGCGCGCGATCGCGTCGCCGATCGCGGCCTGCACCTCGGCATGGCCGGGATCGCCCACGTGGCCCATGGCCGCGGACAGGTCGGCCGGGCCGATGAACACGCCGTCCACGCCATCGGTCGCGGCAATGGCGTCCAGGTTCCGCAAGCCTTCGAGCGTCTCCACCTGCACCAGCACGCAGACCTGGGCGTTGGCTTCGTGGTAGTAGGCCGCGCGGCGCCCCCAGGCCGACGCGCGCGCGCCGCCCATGCCGCGTATGCCGCCCTGGCCGTCGTTCTGCGGGTAGCGCGCCGCGCGCACGATGCGCGCGGCCTGCTGCGCCGTGTCGACCATGGGCACCAGCAGCGTCTGCGCGCCCACGTCCAGGTACTGCTTGATCAGCATTTCGCCGACCTCGCCGTGCCCCATGGGCACGCGGGCGATGGGATGGACGCCGGGATAGGCGGCGATGGCCTGCAGCTGCGACAGCAGGGTCAGCGTGTCGTTAGGGCCGTGCTCGCCGTCGATCAGCAGCCAGTCGAAACCGGCGCCGGCGCAGATCTCCGCCGAGTACGGGCTGCCCAGGCCCAGCCACAGCCCGATCTGGGCCTGTTTCTGCGCGATGGCCGCCTTGAAGCGGTTGACGGGGGTTTGGGTTGGCGTGGTCATCGTCATGCTTTCATCCTGAAGCGCAGCGCGCCCAGCGGGCCGTAGTCGGCTTCGAACAGGTCGCCGGGCCGGGCGGCCACCGGCCGCGTGAACGATCCCGCCAGCACGAGCTGGCCGGGCTGCAGCGATTCGCCCCAGGGCGCCAGCTTGTTGGCCAGCCAGGCCACGCCGATCGCCGGATGGCCCTGCACGCCGGCGGCCAGGCCGGTTTCCTCCACCGCGCCGTTCTGGCGCAGCACGGCGCCGCACCAGGGCAGGTCCAGCGAGGCCGGCGCGGCGCGGCGCGCGCCGACCACGATACCGGCATTGGCCGCGTTATCGCTGATGGTGTCGTACACCTTGCGCATCGCCTTGGTGTGGCGGTCGAACTGCTCGATGCGCGCATCGATGATCTCGATGGCCGGCGTCACATATTCGGTGGCGGCCAGCACGTCGTCCAGCGTCACTTCCTTGCCGCCGGGCAGGCCGGGGCCGGCCAGCGGCGCCTTGAGCACGAAGGCCAGCTCCACTTCCACGCGCGGGGCGATGAAGTTGCCGAACGGAATGTCCAGCACCTGCCCTTCGGTGCAGGTGTAGAGCATGGAGTCCAGCAGCGTGCCGTAATCGGGCTCGTCGATCTGGCTGGCGATCTGCATGGCGCGCGAGGTCAGGCCGATCTTGTGGCCGATGACCTTGCGGCCTGCGGCGGTCTGCATGCGCACCCATTCGCGCGACACGCGGTAGCCGTCCTCGACCGTCATGTCGGGAAAGCGCTTGGAGAAATGTTCGATCTGCTGGCGCGATTTCTGGCTCTGGTCGAGTTCCTGCGCGAGCCGGGTCAGGAGTTCTGCGGAAAACATGGATTATTTCTTCGTAAACAAGGGATGCAGGGTGCTGTGCTTGGCGTCGTAGACCTGGCCCGGCGCTTCGTCGACCTGCACCGTCAGGCCCAGGTGCTTGCGCGGATCGGAGAACAGCGGCGCCAGGTGCTTTCGGGCGCTGCCCGCGATCGCGTCGCCGGCGGCCTGCCTGACGGCGTCGGAGCGGCCCGCGCCCATGCGCAGGTTGACGTAGACGAAACCGTAGTCGCCGTCGCCGCCGGCGGCCCGGCCCGCGGCGCCGCCGTCGGCCACGGCGTAATGCGGCGCCGGATAGGCGTAGACGCGCGTGCCGCCGGTGGGAAAGACCTGGCTGCCGTCTTCGGCGCGCACGGTGAGCATGGCGTCGGCGACGGCCCGGCACAGGCCGCCCATGTCGGCCTGCGCTTCGAGGTTGCCGGTATAGAGGATGACGACGTGAGGCATGGCGTCAGAGCCTCCCCGCCGGCGCGGCGCCGGCCGTGGCCTGCGCCGCGGGAATGGCGGCGCCGTCCTGCGGCGTCACCGGAAAGACCGCGTTGACCTGCCCCGTGCCCGAGGCTGCGAAGTACGGCGTGACGAGGTCGGCCCGGCCGTCGTAGTCCGACCAGCCCAGCGCGCCCAGCAGCATGGCCGTGTCGTGCATGAAGCCTTCGCCGTGGCCCTTGGCCGCGTACTCGGGCAGCATGCCGCAGAAGGCCTTCCATTCGCCGGCCTGCCACATGCGCAGCACTTCGCGGTCCAGCTGTTCCAGGAACGGACTCCAGATCCTGAACGCGAAATCGGGCGCCTGCCCGTTCTGCGCGAAGCGGTGCGAAAGCGAGCCGCTGGCCAGGACGGCCACCGTGCCGTCGTACTTGTCCTCGAT
The DNA here is from genome assembly GCF_057359325.1 of Achromobacter sp. MUI-25009338. Classification (NCBI taxonomy): domain Bacteria; kingdom Pseudomonadati; phylum Pseudomonadota; class Betaproteobacteria; order Burkholderiales; family Alcaligenaceae; genus Achromobacter; species Achromobacter sp. MUI-25009338. The sequence goes on along the minus strand of NZ_CM170627.1, from coordinate 1,463,890 downwards.
GGCGCGCCGGATCGCCCAGCCCAGGCGGGCGCTGTCGTTCAGGTAATGGACCGTGCACATGGCGGAGACCGAGACCACCTTGAACTGCCGGTCCGCGTTCATGTAGCGCATGGGCACCAGCGTTCCGTACTCGGGATCGAGCGTGGTGGCGTCGTGCGCCAGCGTCTCCACGCCGAACGCGTTGGCCGTCTCGGCCAGCAGCTTGCCCAGCGCCGGGTTGCCGGGAAACTCGAAGCCCATGTTGCTGATGAAGTGCGGCAGCTCGTTGCTGGTGTACAGGCCCTTGAAATTCGGCGCGCAGTTGATGTGGTAGCCGGCGTTGACCAGCCAGTGCGTGTCGAACACCACGATGGTGTCGACGCCGGCCTCGCGGCAGCGCCGGCCGATCTCCGTCAGGCCGTCGATGGCGTCCTGGCGCGTGCCCTTGCGCGGGCCGTCCTGTTCGCTCAGATAGATGGATGGAACATGCGTGACCTTGGCTGCGAGTGCTAGCTTACCCATGATGGTTCCCTTGAAAACGATGGCGCGTCAGCCCGTGGTGATGTTGGCGCGCCGTATGATCTCACCGTATTTGCCGATCTCGCTGTGGACGAACTGCTCGAACTGCGCCACCGAGCCGGCCCGCGAGACCACGCCGCTCTTGGCGAAAACCTCCACCACGCCGGGCGCGGCCAGCGCCTTGTTGACTTCGGCGTTGACGCGCTGGACCACGGCGTCGGGCGTGCCCGCCGGCGCCAGCAGCCCCTGCCAGGAGTTGGACTCCAGGTCCACGCCCTGCTCGGCCAGCGTCGGCACGTCGGGCGCGAAGCGCGAACGCTGGCGCGTGGCCATGCCCAGGGCGACCAGCTTGCCGCTTTCGACGTGGCTGCGGAATTCCGACCAGTTGCCGAACATCACGCTGACCTGCCCGCCCAGCAGGTCGGTAAGCGCCGGGCCCTGGCCCTTGTAGGGCACGTGCACCATGTCCACGCCCATCATCTGGCACAGCAGCGCGCCGGCCAGGTGCGCCGAGGTGCCGTTGCCGAACGAGGCGTAGGTCAGCGTGTCGGGCTTGGCCAGCGCCGCCTGCTTGAGGTCGGCCAGAGTCTTCAGGCCGCTGGACGGATGGGTGGCCAGCACGTGCTCGGACAGGCCCATCAGCGCCACGGGCTGCAGATCCTTGTCGGTGTCGTAGGGCAGTTTCTTGACCAGCGTCTTGTTGGCCGTGAAGCTGTTGGCCACGCAGACGAAGGTGTAGCCGTCGGCCGGCTGCTTGGCCACGTAGTCCACGCCGATCACCGTGCCCGCGCCGGGCTTGTTTTCCACGACGACGCTCTGGCCCAGCTGCTTGCCCAGCTCGGCGCCGATCAGGCGCGCCACCATGTCGGTGGTGCCGCCCGGCGGAAACGGCACGACGACGCGCAGGGGCCTGGCCGGCCAGTCGCCGGACTGGGCGCGGCCCGGCCCGGCGGTAGCGGCCAGCGCGGCGGCGGAACAAAGCTGCAGAAAGTGGCGGCGTTGCATGGTTGTCTCCTTTATCGTGCTATCGGGATTTCAGACGCTCACGCGCCCCAGTGCGGAATAGGGTGCGAGCCGGTGGCGACGGCCACGTTCTTCGGTTCACAGAACACTTCGTAGCTCCAGGTGCCGCCTTCGCGGCCGGTGCCCGAGGCCTTGGTGCCGCCGAAAGGCTGGCGCAGGTCGCGCACGTTCTGGCTGTTGACGAAGCACATGCCGGCCTCGATGGCCGCGGCCACGCGGTGCGCACGGCCGACGTTCTCGGTCCAGACATAGCTGGACAGGCCATAGGCGGTGTCGTTGGCGATGCGGATGGCGTCGGCCTCGTCCTTGAACGGAATCACGCAGGCGACCGGCCCGAAGATCTCGTCCTGGGCGATTTTCATGCGGTTGTCCACGTCGGCGAAGACGGTGGGCGCGACGAAGTTGCCGTGCCTGACGCGGTCGGGCACCGCCGGGGCGTCCAGGCCGCCGCACAGCATGGAGGCGCCCTCTTTCTGCCCGAGTTCGATATAGCTGCGCACCTTGGCCAGGTGGCCGCGGGAAATCATGGGGCCGATGATGGTCTGCTCGTCCAGCGGATCGCCCACGCTCACGCGCCGGGCGCGGGCCACGAACTTCTCGACGAAGCCGGCGTAGACGCCCTGCTGCACCAGGATGCGGCTGCCGGCGGTGCAGCGCTCGCCGTTGTTGGAGAAGATCATGAACACGGCGGCGTCCAGCGCGCGGTCCAGGTCGGCGTCGTCGAAGATCACGAAGGGGCTCTTGCCGCCCAGCTCCATGCTGTATTTCTTCAGGCCGGCGGCCTGCACGATGCGATTGCCCGTGGCGGTCGAGCCGGTGAACGAAATGGCGCGCACGCCCGGATGCACGCACAGCGGCTCGCCCGCTTCCTTGCCGTAGCCGTGCACCACGTTGAGCACGCCGGCCGGGATGCCGGCTTCCAGCGCCAGCTCGCCCAGGCGCGCCGCGGTCAGCGGCGAAAGCTCGCTCATCTTGAGCACCGCGGTATTGCCGAAAGCCAGGCAGGGCGCGACCTTCCAGGTGGACGTCATGAACGGCACGTTCCACGGCGAGATCAGCGCGCACACGCCCACCGGATGGAACAGCGTGTAGTTCAGGTGCGTGGACGTGGGATAGGTGTGGCCGTCCACCCGCGTGCACATCTCGGCGAAGTAATGGAAGTTGTCGGCCGCGCGCGGCACCAGCTGCTTGCCGGTCTGGCTGATCGTCTGGCCGGTGTCGTTGGTCTCGGTCTGCGAGATCTCCGGCACGTGCCGGGTGATCAGCTCGCCCAGCTTGTGCATGAGCCTGGCGCGCTCGGCCGCGGGCCTGGCCGCCCAGGCGGGAAAGGCTTCCTGCGCGGCCCGCACGGCGGCGTCGACTTCGGCCTCGCCGCCGGCGGCGACTTCCGCCAGCACGTCCTGGGTGGCGGGATTGACGGTTTCGAAATAATTCTTGCCGGCAACGATCTTGCCGTTGATCAGGTGATCGATTTTCATGGCTTCTCTTGCGTGATACGGGCGATATTCAATCCAGACTGATATTGCGGCTCTTGATGAGCGCGCGCCATTTCTGCCTTTCGTCCGCGACGTAGGCGTTCATGTCCGCGGCGTTGGTGGGACGCGCTTCCCAGCCGGCGTCGTAGAGTTTCTGGCGCACGTCGGCATCGCCCATGGCCTTCTGCAATTCGGCGCTCAGGCGTTCCTGCACGTCGCGCGGCGTGGCCGCGGGCACGGCCAGGCCCTGCCAGGTATAGGCTTCGACGCCGGCAAAGCCCAGCTCTTTCGCCGTGGGCACGTCGGGAAGCTGCGGGATGCGCTCGGCCGACATGGCCAGCAGCGGCACGACCTTGCCGGATTTCACCGCGCTGACGCCGCTGGGCAGGTCCAGCATCATCAGCGGCACCTGCCCGCCCATCAGGTCGCGCAGCGCCTGGGCGCCGCCCTTGTAGGGCACGTGCAGCACCGATACCTGGGCCTCGCGCTGGAACAGTTCCAGCGCCAGGTGGTGCGGACTGCCGACGCCGGCGGTGGCGATGCCGTACTTGCCCGGCGCGCCCTTGAGCGCGGCCAGCAGGCTCTTGGCGTCGGTAAAGCCGGAATTGGGCGCCGCGGTGATGACCAGCGGCGAGCGGCCCATCATGCCCAGCAGCGCGAAATCCCTTTGCGGCTCGTAGTTGAGCTGCTTGTAGAGCGCGCTGTTGTAGATCAGCACGCCGTTGTCGGCCGACAGCACGGTGTAGCCGTCGCCGGGCGCGCGCGCCACGAATTCCGAGGCGATGATGGCGCCCGCGCCGGGGCGGTTTTCCACCACCACGGGCTGGCCCAGCTGCCGCGACAGCTGCGCGCCGGTGGTGCGCGCCAGGAAGTCGGTGCCGCCGCCCGCGGGGTAGCCCACTACCCAGCGCAGGGGCTGATTGGGATAGTTCTGGGCTGACGCGCCGAAACCGGTCAGCGAGGTGGCCGCGGCCAGCATGGCGGCGGCAAGACGGATATTGCAGCGCATGGCGCTTTCTCCTGGATGTCGTTGCGCAACAAGAAACGATGGAATCAGGCCTCGGCCAAGGTGTTGGTCAGCGTGCCGATGCCGTCGATTTCGGTATCGACCACGTCGCCGGCCTGCACATTGACCACGCCGTCGGGCGTGCCGGTGAGGATCACGTCGCCGGGCATGAGCGTCATGAACCCGCTCAGGTACTCGATCAGTTCGGGAATGCGGTGGATCATGTCGCCGGTGTTGCCGCTTTGCGTGACCTGGCCGTTGACGCGGGTGCGCAGGCCCAGCGCGTGCGGGTCCGGCACGTCGGCCGCGTCGACCAGCCAGGGACCGATCGCGGTCGAGGCGTCGCGGTTCTTGACCCGCAGATTGGGGCGGTAGTAGTTCTCCAGGTAGTCGCGCACGGCATAGTCGTTGCTCACCGTGTAGCCGGCCACGCAGGCCATCGCGTCGGCGGCGCGCACGCGTTTGGCCTGGCGGCCGATCACCACGGCCAGCTCGCATTCGTAATGCATGAAGGCGGCGTCGCGCGGACGCGGCGTGCGGCCGCGATGGCCGACCAGCGAGTTCGGCCCCTTCAGGAATACCAGCGGCGCGTCCTTGGCCGTGACCGTGAGTTCGCGCGACAGTTCCTTGACGTGGTCGGCGTAGTTCAGGCCCAGCGCGATGATGGTGCCGAATTCGATCGGGGGCAGCCATTGCACGTCGGCCTGGGCCAGCAGGCGGCCGTCGGGCAGCCTGACCGCCCCGCCCTCGCCTTCGGTGACGTCCCAGGTCCGGTTCTCGTAAACAATGCGTCCGCGCTTCATGCCTGCTTCTCCTCTGCCAGGCTGTGGCTCAATTCGCCCAGACGGGGCACGGTGATCGTGACGCGGTCGCCGGCGCGCCCCACGGGCGAGCCTTCGCCGGGGCCGAGCAGCAGCACGTCGCCCTCGGCCAGGGTCATGAATTCGGTCACGTCGGCGATCAGCTGCGCCGCGGGACGCAGCAGCGTGGCGAAGCTGCGCTCGTAGGCCTGCTGGCCGTTGACGCGCACGCCCAGCGCGGCCTGGTCGAGATCGAAGCCGGGCTGGCCCTGGAGCACTTCGCTCATGGGGCAGAAGCCGTCGCGGTTGCGCTGCACGACGGCGGGACGGTAGTAGTTCTCGTGCGGCAGGGTCAGGTCGCTGACGATCACCAGGCCGGCCAAGTGGCTCATGGCCTGGGCCGCCGGTACCTGCCTGGCGGGCCGCCCGATCACCAGGCCGATGGTCGCGTCGATGCGCACCACGCCCGGATCGGCGGGGATCTCCACCACGGCGCCGTCGGCGGCGTAAGTGTTGCGCGACTTGATGTAGAGCACCGGCGCCTTGGGCGCGGCCTTGTAGGGCGCGCCGTCGAACTGGGGCGCCAGGCGTTCGAGGGTGGCGCGGTCGTTGAGCAATGCCCCGTAGACGGTGCCGTCGCGCCGGATGGAGTGCGGAGTCTGCATGATCGGGATCTAATTAACGAGGTAACAATTACCATGTTAACTAAAATCCCGATAACGCAAACTCAGGATTACCCCTAGGCGAAAAAAAAGCCGCTCGTGGCGAGCGGCTTTTCGTGCGCCTGTGACCGGTCAGGCGATCAGGCGGTCCAGGGCCTCGCGGTACTTGGCGGCGGTCTTTTCCAGCACGTCCTGCGGCAGGCGCGGCGCCGGCGGCGTCTTGTCCCAGGTCTGGGTTTCCAGCCAGTCGCGCACGAACTGCTTGTCGAAGGAAGGCGGGCTGATGCCGACGCGGTAGCCGTCGGCCGGCCAGAAGCGCGAGGAATCGGGCGTCAGCACTTCGTCCATCAGGTAGAGCGTGCCGTCGTCGTCCAGGCCGAATTCGAACTTGGTGTCGGCGATGATGATGCCCTTGGTGGCGGCGTAGCGCGCGGCCTCGGCGTACAGCTTGAGGGTCACGTCGCGGATGCGCTCGGCCATTTCCTGGCCGACTTCCTTGACCACGTGGGCGAAGTCGACGTTTTCGTCGTGCATGCCGAATTCGGCCTTGGCCGCCGGCGTGAAGATGGGTTCGGGCAGCTGGCTGGCCTGCTGCAGGCCGGCCGGCAGCGCGATGCCGCACACCGAGCCGGTGGCCTGGTAGTCCTTCCAGCCCGAGCCGATCAGGTAGCCGCGGGCGACGGCCTCGACCAGGATGGGCTTCAAGCGCTTGACCACCACGGCGCGTCCGCGCACCTGGTCCACCTCGTCCGGCGCGACCACGTCCTCGGGCTTGATGCCGGTGGAGTGGTTGGGCAGGATATGGGCCAGCTTCTGCAGCCAGAATTCGGTCAGCTCGGTCAGCACCTGCCCCTTGCCGGGGATGGGGTCGTCGAGGATCACGTCGAACGCGGAGATGCGATCCGACGCGACGATCAGCAACTTGTCGTCGCCTACCGCGTACATATCGCGCACCTTACCGCGGCCCAGCAGCGGCAAGGACTTGATGCTGGATTGATGCAAAGCAGAAGTCACGGGAAATGGCCTATGGCAATAATGAAGATTCCCGCCTCGGGCAGCGCCAGGGCGGGAAAGTCGAACCTGCAAGGCGCATAGGTTACTGCAAAACGGCCCGGCGCTGCCGACGGCGCCCGGCCGCCCTCCCCTCGACGCCGCCCGGCGCAGGCGTTAGGCTGTGGTCTCTTACCATGCGCGCCGACCGCCGCAGGCGTCACGGCGCACCCCTTCCACCCGGAGACCAAGCCGTATGCAGGATGCTTCCCTCAAACGCAGGCCCGCCGCCGACGCGCAAGTGCACCTGACCGGCGGCTGCCAGTGCGGCGCGGTCCGCTACGCCGTCACCGACGAGCCCCTGACCGCCGCCACCTGTCATTGCCGGGACTGCCAGTATTCCAGCGGCGGCGCCCCGGCCCACGCGCTGATCTTTCCGGCCGGCTCGGTCACGCTGCTGCGCGGCCAGGCCAAGGAGCACCGCTACAAGGGCGACTCCGGCCACACCGTCATGCGCAGCTTCTGCGCGGCCTGCGGCACGCCGCTGTTCGGCGGCTCCGAAGGCATGGACTACGAAATCGTGCGGGCCGGCTCGCTGGACGATCCCGAGGCCTTCCACGCCCGCGCCAGCCTGTGGACCGGTTCCGCGCCGTCCTGGCACCACGTGGACCGCAGCATCCCGCACTACGCCGGCAACGGGCCCGCCGCCTAGACCATAAAAAAAACGGGCCCGCATGAACACGGGCCCGTTCTTCCGCACTGCCGAGCGTGCTTACTGCACCACTTGCGCCAGCTTGCCCGAGGCGTACTGGGCGGCGATTTCGGTCAGCGGCAGGGCCTTGATCTTGCTGGCGTTGCCGGCGGTGCCGAACTGGGTGTAGCGGGCCACACAGATGGCCTTGGCGGCGGCGCGGGCCGGCTTCAGGTATTCGCGCGGGTCGAACTTCTCGGGGTTCTCGGCGAAGAAGCGGCGGATCGCGCCGGTCATGGCCAGACGGATATCGGTGTCGATATTGATCTTGCGCACGCCGTACTTGATGGCTTCCTGGATTTCCTCGACGGGCACGCCGTAGGTTTCCTTCATGTTGCCGCCGAATTCGCGGATCTCGGCCAGCAGTTCCTGCGGCACGCTGGAGCTGCCGTGCATCACCAGGTGGGTGTTGGGCAGGCGGGCGTGGATTTCCTTGATGCGGGAGATCGACAGGATGTCGCCGGTGGGCTTGCGCGTGAACTTGTAGGCGCCGTGGCTGGTGCCGATAGCGATGGCCAGGGCGTCGAGCTGGGTCTTGCGCACGAAGTCGGCGGCCTGTTCCGGGTCGGTCAGCAGCTGGTCCATGGTGAGCTTGCCGTCGGCGCCGTGGCCGTCTTCCTTGTCGCCCTGCATGGTTTCCAGCGAGCCCAGGCAGCCGAGTTCGCCTTCGACCGTCACGCCCAGCTTGTGGGCCACGTCGACGACCTTCTTGGTCACTTCGACGTTGTAGTCGTAATCGGCGATGGTCTTGCCGTCTTCCTTCAGCGAGCCGTCCATCATGACGCTGGAGAAGCCGAGGTCGATGGCGCCCTGGCAGACCTTGGGCGACTGGCCGTGGTCCTGGTGCATGACCACGGGAATGTGCGGATAGGATTCCACGGCGGCCTGGATCAGGTGCTTCAGGAAGCCTTCGCCCGCGTATTTGCGCGCGCCGGCCGAGGCCTGCATGATCACGGGGCTGTCGGTCTCCGCAGCGGCTTCCATGATGGCCTGGACCTGCTCCAGGTTGTTGACGTTGAAAGCGGGAATGCCGTAGCCGTGCTCGGCGGCGTGGTCGAGCAACTGGCGCATGGAGACTAGGGCCATGAGTGGTCCTCCTTAGGTACTGTCTATTGAAAGATGGTTGAAGTCTTGCTGAATGGGGTGATTTTACGGGGGATTCGCCGAAAGGTCTTGCAACCGGCGGTATCCAGGCCATTCGGGCTGCGCCGAACGGCGTAAGCCGTCCCGGCGCCCCCGCCGCAAGCACGAGGGCGCCGGTGCGGGGGCCCTACGGCCGGCCCGCGTGCGGCACGTCGACCCGCGTCACCAGGATGCGCCCCTCGGGCCTGGCGCGGCGGTTGGCCTCGATGAAATCGGGCGCCGCGGCCATGAACAGGCTGCGGCCGTCCGGCCCGCCCAGCGCGGCGGCGAAGATGCCGAACTCGCCGGTGTCGATCTGCTCCAGTATCCGGCCGCCGCGCGCCAGGCGGACGATGCGCTTGCCGATGGCGTCGGCCACCCACAGCGCCCCCTCGGCGTCCAGCGCGCCGCCGTCCGGCCCGATGGCCGAGGCGGCGATCAGCACGCCCAGGTCGTCGCTGGCGGGCAGCGGGCCGAAATCGGCCCAGTCGCGGCGCGGTCCCAGGCCGCCGTCGGGCAGGATGTCGAATTCGGAAATACGGTTGCCGAAGGTCTCGTTGACGATCATGACGGCGCCGTCCGGGGTGATGAAGGAGCCGTTGGGAAAGCACAGCCCGTCGGCCACCACCCGGCAGGAGCCGTCGGGGTCCGCGCGCACGATGGTGGTGTTGCGCACCGGCGCGCCGTTCATCAGGTCGAAGCCGAAATTGCCCACGTAGGCCCTGCCCTGCGCGTCGACCACCATGTCGTTGATGTGCCCGCCGGTCAGCGCCGACAGGTCGGCATGCTCGACCAGGCTGCCATCGGCCTCGCGGCGCAGCAGCTTGCGGTCTTTCATGGAGGCGATGAGCAGCCGGCCGTCCGGCAGCCAGCCCAGGCCGGACGGCTGCTGCGGCACCTCGCAGATGCGCTCGACCCGGCCGTCCAGGTCCACCGCGATGACCTGGCCGGTGTAGAAGTCCGACGCCCACAGGCGGCCCTCGTGCCAGCGCAGGCCCTCCAGGTAGGTGTATCCGGACGCCAGCACCGACAGTTCTCGTTTCTGCATTTTCCAGTCTCCTTTTTTGTCGCGGGACGCCGCCTTGGCGGCCGGCCAGGCATTCTGGCATGGCGGCGCGGGGCGGTGGCGCTGTTCCAATTTGATACAAATCCGCTCCACTGGAGGCGACAACTGGCTGTCAGCTTGGCGGCGTTAACATCGCGGCCCAAGGGTAAACCCGCAAGCCTCGGGATCGCCCTGGAATGTCTGTCATCCGACCGCTCGCCCGCCCCATGCCGGCGGACCCGGCCCCCGCGGGGCCTGGCGCACGGTCGCCGTTTTTCCGTTTTGATCATGAACACTAAGAAGCTGACGCGTTACATCGGCATCGCCATGGTGCTGGGCATCGTGGTGGGCTACTTCTGCCACCGATACGCGCAAACTCCCGAGGAGGCCGCCCGCATCGCCGCCTACTTCAGCCTGGTCACCGACATCTTCCTGCGCATGATCAAGATGATCATCGCCCCGCTGGTATTCGCCACGCTGGTGACGGGGCTGGCCAGCATGAGCGACGCCAGCGCCGTGGGCCGCATCGGCATGCGCGCGATGATCTGGTTCGTCGCCGCCTCGCTGGTTTCGCTGCTGCTGGGCCTGGCGCTGGTCAATCTGTTCGAACCGGGCGCGCACATGAACATGACGCTGCCCGACGCCGGCGCCAGCTCCGGCCTGAAGACGGGCGATTTCACGCTCAAGGCCTTCATCGCGCACGTCTTCCCCAGCAGCATCGCGCAGGCCATGTCCAACAACGAGATCCTGCAGATCCTGGTGTTCTCGCTGTTCTTCGGCACGGCGCTGTCCTTCGTGCGCAGCAAGGGCCACCACACCCTCTACAACATGATCGACGAGCTGGCCAAGATCATGTTCCGGGTGACCGACTACGTCATGCGCTTCGCGCCCCTGGGCGTGTTCGCCGCGATGGCCGCCGCCATCACCACCGAAGGCCTGGGCGTGCTGGTCAGCTACGGCAAGCTGATAGGCGAGTTCTACCTGGGCCTGGCGCTGCTGTGGGGCGTGCTGTTTTTGATCGGCTACCTGTTCCTGGGCAAGTCCGTGCGCCGGCTGGGCGGGCTGATCAAGGAACCCACGCTGCTGGCGTTCTCCACGGCCAGCAGCGAATCGGCCTACCCCAAGACGATCGAGGCGCTCTCGCGCTTCGGGGTGCCCAAGCGCATCTCGGGCTTCGTGCTGCCGCTGGGCTATTCCTTCAATCTGGACGGCTCGATGATGTACCAGTCCTTCGCGGTGCTGTTCATCGCGCAGGCCTACCGCATCCCGATGAGCTTCACCCAGCAGCTGACGCTGCTGCTGGTGCTGATGGTGACCAGCAAGGGCATGGCCGGCGTGGCGCGCGCCTCGCTGGTGGTGGTGGCCGCCACGCTGCCGATGTTCAACCTGCCCGAGGCCGGCCTGCTGCTGATCATGGGCATCGACCAGTTCTTCGACATGGGCCGCACCGCCACCAACGTGGTCGGCAACAGCCTGGCCACCGCCGTCATCGCCAAGCTGGAAGGCCGCCAGCCCGCCGATGAGGAAGCGCCGGCCAAAGAGGCCGCGGGCGGGGTCGCGGCGTCTTGACCGTCGCAATCGCCGGGAGCAACATATAAGCCCCCGGCAAGCCCTGCCCGATCCAGCCATGATTTCCCTACGCCTGCGCTGCACCGTGGCGGCCGTCGCCCTGATGGCCGCAGCCCCCGCCTCGCACGCCTGGACGCGCATATCCTGCAACCTGGGCGGCACCGCCGCCAGCCCACCCATGCAGATGCGCCAGTTCCGCATCGACGGCACCGAAATCAGCCAATTGATGTTCAGGCTCAGGGTCCGCAGCGCCGAGATCCCCGAAGGCGCGCGCGCCGACACCGACTGCACCGAATTCATGGGCCGGGAAATCGACGTGGTGCTCGACGGCGCCGGCGCCACGGCGGTGCGCAAGGGGCAATCTGTAAAGCTGCGCTACCGCTATGACGATTCGCTGGGCGAGGCGCGGGCCAGCCGGTTCGAGCTGGTCCGTTAGGTTTCGGTCATTCAGTCATTGACCGAGCAAGACACCGGCGCCCCGTCCTCGAATTCCACGTCGTAGGTGTGCACCGGGTCCCAGGGCAGCGTGAACCACAGTTCATAGCCGTCGCCGTCCTCGTCGAACAGCCACAGCGCGCGCAGCACGGCCTTCTCGGCCATGGCCTCGGCGGTTTCCTCGGGCAGCAGCTGGGCGTCTTCGATGCCCAGTTTTTTGTAGTGTTCGTAGGAATAGTTGTCGAGCAGAAAATCGGCGGCGGCCAGGATCTGCTCGTCGAGGGTGTCCAGGATGTTCTTGACCGCCTTGGACGCGCCGCTGCCGGGTTCCTCGCCGTCGGTCTGGATCATGACGTGGATCGGCGGGCGATCCGCGCCCACGGCGACGTTTTCGGCCGCCCACAGATCGGGTTCTTCGGGATCCTGGGTGAAATTGAATCGTGCCATCGCGCGCTCCGGAAAAAAGGCGCGCCGCCGGCGGAAAATGCGGCAGCGCTCCAGTTCCCATTTAACCAGATGCGCGGGCCCGCGTCCGGGGCCGCGCAGGATATTTCAAACACGTTCCAGCGCCAGGTGCGGCAAGGCCGGCAGCGTCACGCGAATAGCATCGCCGGCCCGGACCTCGCCGCCTTCGAGCACGATGCCCATGACCCCGGCCCGGCGCATCAGGCTGCCGTCCGGATGGCGGCCCAGCACCGCGGCGGTCAGGCCCTGCTGGTAGTGGTCCAGCTGCGCACAGGGATTGCGCAGGCCGGTGATCTCCACCACCGCGCCGGCGCCCAGGTGTAGCCAGGCGCCGCGCGGCAGCGCCAGCAGGTCGATGCCGCGGGTGGTGATGTTCTCGCCCATCGTGCCTTCGGCCACGTTGAAGCCGGCCAGCTGCAATTCGTCGTGCAATTCGGCGTGGATCAGGTGCACCTGGCGCAGATTGGGCTGGCTGGGGTCGGCCTTGACGCGCGAGCGGTGCCTGACGGTGACGCCGAGGTGGGCGTCGCCCTCCACGCCCAGCCCTTTGAGCAACATGATTTCAGGCACCACGGGCTTGCTGAACGTGTGCGCGGCGCTGCGCGCCACGGCGGTCACGATGGGGTCCATCGGCTTGCTCCTGCTGTCTCAGGCCGCCAGGCCCTGGGCCTCGGGTTCGAGCGCCGCGCCGGCGCGCAAGGGCGGGTAGTGGGTGGAGAATACCAGCCGGCCCGCCGACCAGGTGTGGCTGATCAACGGCTGGCCGCCCACCTGCGCCACCGCCACCAGGTCGGCGCGCATGCCGGGCGCGATGCGGCCGCGGTCCGACAGGCCGCAGGCCTGCGCGGGATTCAGCGTGACCAGCGCGGCCGCCTGCGCCAGCGTCAGCTCGGCCTGCGCCGCCACCGCGAAGACGGCGGCGATCAGCGTGGAAGGCTGGTAGTCCGAGCACAGGCAGCTCGCCACGCCGGCCCGCACCGCGTCGATGGCCCGCATCGAGCCGCTCTGGCTCTGGCCGCGCAGCACGTTGGGCGCGCCCAGGATGGTGGGCAGGCCGCAAGACACCGCGGCGCGCGCGGTATCCAGGTTGATGGGGAACTCGCTCATGGCCACGCCCAGGTTGCGCATGGTGGCGATGCGGTGGATGGAGTCGTCGTCGTGGCTGGCCGTGGGGATGCCCAGGCCCTGCGCATGCGCCAGCAAGGTCTCGACCCGCGCCACCGCGCCGTCGCGCGCGCGGCTCTTGGCCTGCGCCGCTTCCTCGGCCTGCTCGCGGCTCATGGCGTGGTTGCCCATCATGTATTGCAGATAGGACTCCAGCGTCTTGAACTGCCCCTGCCCCGGCGAATGGTCCATGACCGACAGCAGGTCCACCGCGCCCTCGTCCATCAGCGCGCGCAGCACGTCCACCGAGGTGGCGTCGGTGACCTCGTAGCGGCAGTGGATGCGGTTGTCGACCAGGCTGTGGCCGCGGAACGCGCGCACCGTGCGCACCACTTCGGCGGCCGTCTGGTTGTTGCGCACGCCCCATTCGCTGTTGGCGAAGGACAGCGCGTGATAAGGCGTGGTGATGCCCGCCGCGGCGTTGCGGCGGTCCACCTGCGCCACCGCGAAGTCCAGCGGGAACAGCACGCGCGAGCGCGGCTCGGCCTCTTTTTCGATGGCGTCGCAATGCAGGTCGATCAGGCCCGGCAGCAGGACCTGGCCCTGCAGGTCGACTTCGCGGCCGGCGCGCGCGCCGGCCGGCTCGACGGCCACGATGCGGCCGTCATCGATCAGCACCGCGCTGTCTTCCAGCACGCGGTCGGCCAGCACGACGCGGGCATGGGTGAGATAAGTGCTGTGCATGGTCAGGCCTCCATCGCGGCGGCGGTCACGGCCGGGCGCAGTTCCAGCGTCTGGGTGGCGACGGCGTCGCGCACCTCGGCGTCGTGGAATATGCCCAGCAGGCAGCGGCCCTGGGCGCGGGCTTCGAGGATCAGGTCGATCACCACCTGGCGGTTGTCGGCGTCCAGCGAGGCGGTGGGCTCGTCCAGCAGCAGGATCGGATGGCGGGCGATGAAACCGCGCGCGATGTTCACGCGCTGCTGCTCGCCGCCGGAGAAAGTGGCCGGGGCCAGGCCCCACAGCCGTTCGGGCACGTTCAGGCGCCGCAGCAGCGCGGCGGCGCGGGCGCGCGCCTCGTCGGCCGGCACGCCGGCCGCGCGCAGCGGCTCGGCCACCACGTCCAGCGCGGCCACGCGCGGAATCACCCGCAGGAACTGGCTGACGTAGCCGATCACGTCGCGCCGCAGCGCCAGGATGCGCTGCTCCGGCGCGCCCACCAGCTCGACCCAGCCGTCTTCGGCGCGCACGCGGATGCTGCCCTCGGTGGCCAGATAATTGCCGTAGAGGCAGCGCAGCAGCGTGCTCTTGCCGGTGCCGGACGGCCCGGCCAGCACCAGGCAGTCGCCGGCCGCGGCGTCGAAGTCGACCGCCTCCAGCACCGGCAGCCGCATGCCGCCCTGGTTGTGCAGGGTAAACATTTTTCCGAGGCCCCGCACCTCGATCATCGGAGTGGTTGCGCGCATGCTCAGCTCTGCAAAATGGAGGACACCAGCAATTGGGTATAGGGGTGCTGCGGATCGTCGAGGATCTGGTCGGTGAGCCCGCTTTCGACCACCTCGCCGCCGCGCATGACCAGGGTCCGGTGCGCCAGCAGGCGCGCCACGGCCAGGTCGTGCGTGACCACGATGGCCGCCAGGCCCAGGTCGGTCACCAGCTGGCGCAGCAGGTCCAGCAGGCGCGCCTGCACCGACACGTCGAGCGAGGCCGTGGGTTCGTCCATGAACACCAGGCGCGGATGGGTCACCAGGTTGCGGGCGATCTGCAGGCGCTGCTGCATGCCGCCCGAAAACGATACCGGCGCGTCGTCCAGGCGGCCGACGTCGATCTCCATCTTGTGCAGCCAGTTGCCGGCCACGCGGCGCAGCTCGCCGTAATGGCGCTCGCCCACGGCCATCAGGCGTTCGGCGATGTTGGCGCCGGCGCTGACCTGCATGCGCAGGCCGTCGCGCGCGTTCTGGCGCACGAAGCCCCAGTCGGTGCGCGCCAGCAGGCGCAGGCGCGCGGCAGGCAGCGCGGCCAGGTCGGTGAAGCCCTGGTCGCGGGTGTCGTACCAGACGCTGCCGGCCTGCGGCCGGGTCTGGTGGGACACCGCCGACAGCAGCGTGCTCTTGCCCGAGCCGGATTCGCCGACCACGCACAGCACCTCGCCGGGGTAAAGATCGAAGCTGACGTCGCGGCAGCCGTGCACGCCGTCCCAGGTGCGCGTCATGCCGCGCACGGACAGCAGGGGATTCGCTTGGGGATTCATGCCGCGGCCTCGTCCGGGTTGGCGTCCGGGCGCTGGCGCGCCTGGCGATCGTTGCAGTATTCGGTGTCCGAGCAGACGTAGCGGCGCGTGCCGGCGTCGTCCAGGATGATTTCGTCCAGGAAGCTCTCGCGCGAGCCGCACAGGTCGCAGTGCTCGCTCCAGCTTTGCACTTCGAAGGGGTGGTCCTCGAAGTCCAGGCTCTTGACCCGGGTGTATGGCGGCACGGCGTAGACGCGCTTTTCGCGGCCCGCGCCGAACAGCATCAGCGCCGGGCTGCCGTCCAGCTTGGGATTGTCGAACTTGGGGATGGGCGACGGCCGCATCATGTAGCGGTCGTTGACGATCACGGGGTAGTCGTAGGTGGTGGCGATGCGGCCGTGCTGCGCGATGTCCTCGTACAGCTTGACGTGCATGCCGCCGTATTCGGCCAGCGCGTGCATGGTGCGGGTCTCGGTTTCGCTGGGTTCGAGCCAGCGCAGCGGCTCGGGAATGGGCACCTGGAACACCATGATCTGGCCGGCGGCCAGCGGCGTCTCGGGAATGCGATGGCGCGTCTGCACGATGGTGGCCGCCGGCGTGGACTGCGTGGTGGCCACGCCCGTGACGCGGCCGAAGAAGCGCCGGATGTTGATCGCGTTGGTGGTGTCGTCCGAGCCCTGGTCTATCACCTTGAGCACGTCGCCGCGCCCGATGATGGCGGCCGTGACCTGAATGCCGCCCGTGCCCCAGCCGTAGGGCAGCGGCATCTCGCGGCTGCCGAACGGCACCTGGTAGCCGGGAATCGCCACCGCCTTGAGCAGCGCGCGGCGCAGCATGCGCTTGGTGGATTCGTCCAGGTAGCCGAAGTTGTAGTGGTCGTCGCGCGCGACCGCGGCCTGTTGTTGCGTCGTCATGGGGAAACCGCCTCGTCCATCAGTTGTTTGTCCGCGGCCTGCGGCGCGTCGCGCTCGGCGCGCATGCGGCGCAGCAGCTCCAGGTTGGCCTGGAAGTCCACGTAGTGCGGCAGCTTCAGGTGCTGCACGAAGCCCGAGGCCTCGACGTTGTCGCTGTGGTAGAGCACGAACTCGTGGTCGTTGGCCGGAGAATCGGCCAGCTCGCCCAGCTCGGCGGCCTTGAGCGCGCGATCCACCAGCGCCATCGACATGGACTTGCGTTCGCCGTAACCGAACGTCAGCCCGTAGCCGCGCGTGAACTTCGGCCCTTCCTCGGCGTTGCCCGCGAACTGGCTGACCATCTGGCATTCGGTCACTTCGATCTCGCCCACGGTGACGGCGTAGCCGAGTTCCTCGATGTGCATTTCCACTTCCAGCGCACCGTAGCGGATCTCGGCCGCGAAGGGATGGGTGTTGCCGTAGCCGCGCTGCGTGGAATAGCCCATCGACAGCAGAAAGCCTTCGTCGGCGCGCGCCAGGTTCTGCAGCCGCGCGGCGCGCGAGGCCGGGAAGTCCAGCGGCTGGCGGGTCAGGTCGAAGGGTTCGGGATCGCCGGGCGGAACCGGCTCGGCGTCGATCAAGTCGTCCTGCGCCAGCAGGTCGGTGACGCGCGGCATGGCGCTGTCCAGGGCTTCGTCGCCGGCGGGCAGCGAGTCGGCCTCGCGTCCGGCCAGCAGCGAGAAGTCCAGCAGCCGCTGGGTGTAGTCATAGGTGGGGCCCAGGATCTGGCCGCCGGGCAGGTCCTTGAAGGTGGACGAGATGCGGCGCCGCAGGCGCATGCGGCCGGTGTCTATCGGCTGCGTGTAGCCGTAGCGCGACAGCGTCGTGCGATAGGCGCGCAGCAGGAACACGGCCTCGATCACGTCGCCGGCGGCCTGCTTGAGCGCCAGCGCGGCCAGCTGCGGATCGTAGAGCGAGCCTTCGGCCATCACGCGCGACACGGCCAGCGGCATCTGTTCGCGGATCTGCGCCAGGCTCAGTTCGGGCACCTCGCGGTCGCCGCGACGGTAGTCGTCCAGCATGCGGTAGGAATTGAGGATGGCGCGCTCGCCCCCTTTCACGGCTACGTACATGTCAGTTCTCCAGGCGCGTGCTGCGCGGCAGGCCGCAGATCCGCCGGCCCTGCGTCAGCAGCACGTCGACGCCCAGCGGAAAGCGTTGGTGATTGAGGCGCCATTCGCGCCAGAAGCCTTCCGGCAGCCCGGCCGCGGCCAGGGCCTGGCGGCTCTGGATGCCCGGGCCGCTCAGCATGGCCTGCGGTCCGGCATCCAGCGACGCGACTTCGATCAGCAGCGTGGTGGACTGATCGGGATAGGCCGGGTCGCCCGGATGGCAGGCCGACAGCGCCGGGGCCTCGAAGCCGGCCGGCGCCGCGGCGAAGCGCGCCAGCGCGGGCGAGGGCACGATGGGGCAGCCGCAATGAAAGCGCAGGAAGGCCAGCGTATCGGCGCTCGCGCCTTGCGGCAGCCACAGCGGCGTGTCGACGTCGACCAGCGTCAGCAGCAGGGCCGTCATGGCGGGCGACAGGCCCGCCGGCACGCCGCTTTCGGCCGTGATTTCGTGGATGCGCCCGGGATGGGCCAGCGCGTCCAGCGCGGCGCGGAAGGTGGCCTGCGCGTCGTCCACCGGATCGGCGAAACCGGGCAACAGCGTGCGGCCCGGGGCCGCGGCGGCGGCCAGTATCGGTTGTTGCATGTCAGTCCTCGCCTCGCACCATCGTGAAGAATTCCACCCTGGTCTGCGCCGCCACGCGGGCCTGGCGCTCGACCTTTTCGGCATGCTGGCGCGCCAGCGGCGCGATGAGCTGCGCCTGCACGGTTTCATGCCATTCGGGCAGCTGAAGCAGGGCGTCGGCCACGGCGGCCTGTTCCGCATGGCGCAGCGAGCGGCCCTGCACGTAGGCCACGCCGACCACGCCCTCGCCCATCGTCACCGCGCAGCGTGTCACGGTCATTTCGCCCAGGTTGAAGCGGGCGCCGGTGCCGCCGCTGCGGGCGCGCACCATGGCCATGCCGGTCTGGGCCGGGCGCAGCGTGCGATGCTCGGGCAGCCGGCCCAGCGCGCTGAACGCGCCGTCCAGCGCGCCGGCGTCGGCCAGCGCCAGCACGCGCATCCAGGCCGCGCGCCGGGCGTCGGATGCCGGTTGTCCTGTCTGTGGGTGTTCCAAGATTCCTCCATACGTCTAGACGACTGGATGAAGTATGATCGGTTCGAAATCCAAGTTCAACAGCCGGGCGTGAATTTTTGATGACAGTTGCTGCGCCTTTGCGGCGGCCGCGGCATCGGGCACAATCGTGGCCATTCTTGAAGAGCGGATATGACAGTACGAGCGCACTCCATGGTTGAAAGAGGTTCCGGCATCGCCGTCTGGCGGCAAATCGGCGAATCGCTTGCGGACGACATCCGCAACAAGCTCTATGCGGCGGGCGAACAGCTGCCCTCCGAACCCGAGCTGGCCGCCAAGTTCTCGGTCAACCGCCACACGATACGGCGCGCCATGGGCGAGCTGGAGCAAAGCGGCCTGGTCCGGATCGAACAGGGCCGCGGCACCTTCGTGCAGGAACACGCCATCGATTACGCCATCGGCAAGCGCACGCGCTTTTCCGAGAACCTGCGCAGCCAGGGCATGCTGGGCCACCAGGAGGTGCTGGGCAGCCAGTCGCTGCGCGCCGCCGAGATCGCCAGGCACCTGGGGCTGGCCCGCAGCGCGGCGCTGCTGCGCGTGCAGATCGTGGGCAAGGCGGAAAACCGCCCCATCAGCGTCTCGGAACACTACTTCGACGAAAAGCGCTTCCCCGATTTCGCGCAGCGCCTCGCGTCCCAGCGTTCGATCTCCAAGGTCTATGCGCACTACGGCATCGGCGACTACACCCGCAAGTGGTCGCGCATCACCGCGGCGCTGCCCTCGCCCGAAATCGCCCGCCTGCTGGGCCAGCCCAAGACCCGCCCCATCCTCCAGGTCGAGGCGCTGAACGTGGACCAGCAGGGCGCGCCGCTGCAGTACAGCGTGGCCCGCTTCGTCGGCGACCTGGTGCAGCTGATGGTCACGGACGAAGGCTGAACCGGCACCGCGGCGCCCCCTGAATCCGGCGGGCCGGCCTCACTCATCTAGACATCTGGTTGTAATGCAAGCCCGCTAACTTGGCGCCATGAACTCACGCACCCCTGCCCCCTCGCCCCTGGCCGGCATCACCGGACAGCGCATCCTGACGCCGCGCGGCGTCCAACAGGCCAGCCTGCGTTTCCACGGCGGGCTGATCGACGATTCGGCGGCTCCCGCCGCGCGCGGCGCCGCCTGGTTCGACGCCGGCGACCTGCTGGTGCTGCCCGGCATCGTGGACCTGCACGGCGACGCCTTCGAGCGCGCCATCATGCCGCGCCCCAGCGTGACCTTCCCCTATCAGGGCGCGCTGTTCGACGTGGACCGCCAGCTGCTGGCCAATGGCATCACCACCGAATTCCACGGCGTCACGCTGTCCTGGGAAGGCGGCCTGCGCGGCGAGAGCTACGCCGAGCGCATGTTCGACGCGCTCGAAGGCATGCGGGCCCTGATGGGCGCGCGGCACTACGTGCACCTGCGCTTCGAGACCCATCACGTGGGCGGGCTGGACATCGCCCAGCAATGGATACGCGACGGCCGCGTGCGCTTCCTGGCGCTCAACGACCACCTGCCCAGTATGGCGCGGCGGCTGGGCGACGAGCGCAAGCTGCTGCAGTACGCGCACCGCGCGGAATGCGACCTCGACGTGTTCCAGGACCGCATCCGCGCCGCGATGGCCGCCGCCGATTCCGTGGCCGACGCCATGCGCGAACTGACCGCCTGCGCACGCGAGGCCGGCCTGAAGGTGGCCTCGCACGACGATCCCGACGCCGCCACGCGCCGCTACTACCACCAGTTGGGCTGCAGCGTGGCGGAATTCCCATTGACCCGCGAGGCTGCCGGCGTGGCGCGCGACCTGGGCAACGCCGTGGTGTTCGGCGCGCCCAACGTGGTGCGCGGCGGCAGCCACACCGGCGCGCCCAGCGCCACGGAGATGGTGCGCGCCGGCCTGTGCGACGTGCTGACCTCCGACTACTACTATCCCGCGCCGCTGGCGGCCGCGCTGCGCCTGGCCGGCGACGGCGTGCTGCCGCTGGCCCAGGCCTGGAACCTGGTGTCGCTGAATCCCGCTCGCGCCGCCGGCCTGAAAGACCGCGGCGCGCTGGCGCCGGGCCTGATCGCCGACGCCATCGTGGTCGACGACCGCATGCCGGGCCTGCCGCGCGTGTGCGCCGCCATCGTCGGCGGCGAACTGCGCTACGCCAGCCGCGCCTTCGGCGACGGCCAGCCCCAGCGCATGGCGGCCTGACCATGCCGCTGGCCCACCGCTACGCCCTGTACCTGGCTCCCACCGGCCCCTGGCGCGAATACGGCAGCCGCTGGCTGGGCCGCTGCGCCGACACCGGCCAGGCGCTGGCCGCGCAGCCCGGGCAGGCCGATTTTCCGCGCGCATGGACCGAGGCCCCGCGCCACTACGGCCTGCACGCCACGCTGAAGCCGCCCTTCCGCCTGCGCTCCGGCGCCAGCCCTCACGAGGTCGACGCCGCCGCCCGCCGGCTGGCCGACGGCCGCAGCCCGTTCTCGCTGCAGCTGGACTGCGAACCGCTGCGCGGTTTCCTGGCCTGGCGCATCGCCGACGCCGATGCGCCGGGCCGGGCCCGCATCCAGGAACTGGCCGACGCGGCCGTGCGCGACCTGGACCCGCTGCGCGCCCCGCCCACGCCCGAGGAGACCGCCAGGCGCCAGCCGCAATCGCTCACGCCCGCGCAGCAGGCCATGCTGGCGCGCTGGGGCTACCCCTATGTGTTCGATACCTATACCTTCCACATCACGCTGACCGGCAAGCTCGACGGCGACGCGCTGGCGCGGGCGCGGGCCGGCATCGCGGCCTTCGCCGATCCGCTGCGCGGCCAGGCCATGCCGGTGCCGGGCGTCAGCGTCTATGTGCAGCCCGAGCCCGGCGCCGACTTCGTCGCGGCCAGGCACTACGGTTTCGACGGCAGCTGCGCCGACGCCGCCGGCGCGGCGTATCTGCAAGGCCCGGCCGCGCAATGAACGTCTCCTACGCCCCGGCCGACGGCACGCGCCTGATCTACCTGATGGGCGCCTCGGGCAGCGGCAAGGACACGCTGCTGCGCCTGCTGCGCACGCACCTGCGCGGCGACGAACCGGTGCTGGTGGCGCACCGCTACATCACCCGCGAAAGCGGCGACAGCGAAGACTCGCTCAGCCTCACCGAAGACGAATTCGGCCGCCGCGCGGCGCTGGGCTGCTTCGCGCTGCGCTGGAGCAGCCACGGCCTGCATTACGGCATCGGCGTGGAGATCGACGCCTGGCTGGCCTGCGGCGCGGCCGTCATCATCAACGGCTCGCGCGCGCACCTGCCGCAGGCCCATGCGCGCTATCCGGCGCTGACCGCGGTGGAGGTCACGGTGGACCCGGCGCTCCTGGCCCGCAGGCTGGCCGGCCGCGGCCGCGAGAACGCCCAGCAGATCGCGCAGCGGCTGGCGCGCGCCACCCAGGCATACACGGTGCCGCCGCGCTGCCGGCTGCTGCGGGTCAACAACGACGCCGCGCCCGAATCGGCGGCCGCTGAATTGCTGGATATTGCGCGCGGCAAACTGGCTGCGTAGGGATGGCGGCGGTTGCCGCCCGATGGGTTTCGCGCGCTTGATGTATGGATTCTTGCATAAGGAATCTCGCGCTGCACCCATCCTACGATTCCCTATCGCCGTGTGATTCCCAACCACCGTACGATTCCTGACCGCCGTACGATGCCCGACCGTCGTACGATGCGCGACCGTCGTACGATGCCCGACCGTCGTACGATGCCCGACCGTCGCACGATGCCCGACCGCCGTACGATGCGCGACCGTCGCACGATGCGCGACCGTCGTACGATGCGCGACCGTCGTACGATGCCCGACCGCCGTACGATGCCTGACCGCCGTACGATGCCCGACCGTCGTACGATGCCCGACCGTCGTACGATGCCCGACCGCCGTACGATGCCCGACCGTCGCACGATGCCCGACCGCCGCACGATGCGCGACCGCCGTAGGATGGGTGCAGCGCGAGACATCCGACACAAGGAATCAACGGCCAAACGCGCGGAACCCATCGCCCCCCCGGTTCAGCCCGCCATCTCGCCACAAAGATCCAGCAAGATATCGGAAAAATATGTTTCGGCCGCCAGCGGCTGCTGGCGCTTGCGCCGGATCAGGTTGATCGGCGGCAGCTCCCAGCCGAAGTCCCAGGGCACCATTCCCAGCTTGCCGCGCTGGCACAGCTCGCGCGCGATGTCCTCGGGCACGACCGAGACGAAGGTTTCGTTCATGGCCAGCAGGCCTTCGATCACGTCGGTCGAATAGGCTTCCAGCACCGGGCTGGGCGGGCTCAGCTCCGCGCGGATGAAGTGCTCCACGATGAGTTGCCGCGTCGGCGTATTGGCCGCCGGCAGCACCCAGTCCAGCGCCGCCACCGCCGCCCAGTCCGGCCGGCGCCGCGCCAGCCGCTGGGCCAGCCGGCCGTGCGCGATCAGGCGCGGACGCTGGCGGTAGAGCGCGCGGTGTATCAGGTCGTCCTGCGCCACCGACGAGGTGGCGCGGCCGATGATGCAGTCGAGTTCGTGCTGGCGCAGCATCGGGACCAGATGATCGGTGGTCGCGCGGTGCAGGCTGAGCGTCACGCCGTGGCGCTGGTGCAGCAGGCCGATGGCCTGGGTCAGCAGCGCGCTCGATACGTAAGGCACGACGCCGACCTGCAGATGCGCCGAGCGGCCCGCGTGCAGGGCTTCCACTTCGCGCGCCCACAGGTCCAGGTCGCTGAGCATGTGGCGCGCGCGCACCAGGGCCAGGCTGCCCAGCGCGGTGGGCTGCAGGCCCCGCCCGGTGCGCATGAACAGCCGCGCGCCGAAGATGTCTTCGAGTTCGGCCAGCGCCTTGGTGACCGCCGGCTGGCTGACGCCCGCCGCCGCCGCGACCCGCGTCAGCGAGCCGTGCCTGGCGATGTCGAGCAGCAGCACCAGATGGCGGTGCTTGAGGCGGTTGGCCAGACGGGCCGCGTCCCAGTTCACGATTTTTCCTATAACCAGTTGGTTATTCAATTATGCCAACAAAGGTAAATCCAGTTATTTCATGATCCTATACTGCGGACATCTTCCCGCCAGGAACCGCCCATGAACGCCTCCTTCACGACCCGCCCCGAAATCCGCGGCACGTTCGGCGTGGTCTCGTCCACCCACTGGCTCGCCACGCAAGTCGCGATGGGCGTGCTGGAGCGCGGCGGCAACGCCTATGACGCGGCGGCGGCCGGCGGCTTCACCTTGCAGATCGTCGAACCGCACCTGAACGGGCCGGGCGGCGAGGTGCCCATCCTGCTCTGGAGCGAACGCGAGCGGCGCATGCGCGCGCTGTGCGGCCAGGGACCGGCGCCGGCCCTGGCCACGCCCGCCCATTTCCGCGGATTGGGCCTGGACCTGGTGCCCGGCATCGGGCTGCTGCCGGCCACGGTGCCCGGCGCGTTCGGCGCGTGGCTGACGCTGCTGCGCGACTACGGCACCTGGGAGCTGGCCGAGGTGCTGCGCCCGGCCATCGACTACGCGCGCAACGGCTTTCCGCTGGTGCCGCGCATCTCCCAGGCCATCCTGGCGGTGCAGGCGCTGTTTCGCGACGAATGGACCAGCTCGCGCGAGGTCTGGCTGCCCGACGGCCGGGTGCCCGCGCCCGACACCCTGTTCCGCACGCCCGCGATCGCGGCCACCTATACCCGCATCCTGGACCATGCGCATGCCGCCGGCGCCGACCGGCGCGGGCGCATCGACGCGGCGCTGGACGCCTGGTATCGCGGCTTCGTCGCCGACGCGATCGACGCCTTCTACAGCGGCGAACCGGTGCGCGACACGACCGGCCAGCGCAATCGCGGCCTGCTGCGCAAGTCCGACCTGGCCGACTGGCGCGCCACTTACGACGAGCCGCTGACCGTGGACTACGGCCGCTACACCGTGGCCAAATGCGGCGTCTGGTCGCAAGGCCCCGTGCATCTGCAACAGCTGGCCATGCTGCGCCACCTGGGCATGGAAGGCCTGGACCCGCAGTCGCCGGAATTCGTGCATCGCGTGGCCGAGGCGGCCAAGCTGGCCTTCGCCGACCGCTGCGCCTGGTACGGCGATCCCGATTTCGCGCAGGTGCCGCTGGCCGATCTGCTGAGCGACGACTACGCGCGGACCCGCGCCGCCGGCATCGGCGCGCAGGCCTCGCGCGCATTCCAGCCGGGCAGCCCCGGTGCACGCGCGCCGCGCCTGCCGGATCTGGAGGCGGCCGCGCGCACGCTGGCGGCCTCCGACACCCGCTTCGGCGTGGGCGAACCGACCTTCGCGGCGCTGCCGCCCGTGTCCGAGTGGGCCGCGCGCGAACTGTTCGTGGGCGACACCTGCCAGATCGACGTCATCGACCGCGACGGCAATATGGTGGCCGCCACGCCGTCGGGCGGCTGGCTGTCGTCCAGCCCGGTCGTGCCGGGCCTGGGCTTTCCGCTGACCACGCGCCTGCAAATGACCTGGCTGGACGAGGGCGTGCCCGGCCAGCTGCAGCCCGGCAAGCGCCCCTGCACCACGCTGTCGCCGGGCCTGGCGCTGCGCGACGGCCAGCCCTATATGGCCTTCGGCACGCCCGGCGGCGACCAGCAGGACCAATGGACGGTGGCCTTCTTCCTGCGCCATGCCATGGGCATGAATCTGCAGGAGGCCATCGACGCGCCGTCCTGGCACATCGACCATTTTCCCGGCTCTTTCTGGCCGCGCACGCTGACGCTCAATCGGCTGACGGTGGAGTCGCGCATGCCCGCGGCCACGCTGGACGCGCTGCGCGCCGCCGGCCACGAGGTCAAGGTCGGCCCGGACTGGTCGGAAGGACGCATCAGCGCCTGCACCCGCGAACCCGCCCCCGGCGGCGGACTGCTGCTGCGCGCCGGCGCCAATCCGCGCGGCATGCAGGGCTACGCCGCCGGACGCTGAACCTGTTTCTTTCCAGCCGGCGCACAGACCGGCCTTTGCACAAGGGGTATTAACCATGACACTGCGATTCAAGAAACTGTTGCGCGCCTGCGCGCTGGGCCTGGCGCTGGCCGCGCCGGCCGCCGCCCACGCCGCCTGGCCGGAAAAGCCCATCACGCTGATCGTGCCGTGGGCCGCCGGCGGCTCCACCGACATCCTGGCGCGCATGCTGTCCGAAGGGCTGACGCAATCGCTCGGCCAGTCCGTCATCGTCGAGAACCGCTCGGGCGCCTCGGGCAACATCGGCACCGCCTTCGTGGCCCGCGCCAAGCCCGACGGCTACACGCTGCTGGTGGGCTCCATGAGCACGCACACGATGAACCAGGCGCTCTACGCCAACATGCCGTTCGACGGCGTCAAGGACTTCACGCCCATCGCCGAACTCGCGCTGGTCACCAACACCATGGTGGTGAATCCGTCGGTGCCGGCGACGAACGTGAAGGAATTCATCGCCTACCTGAAGGCGCATCCGGACACCGTGACCTACGCCTCGGCGGGCCAGGGCTCCACCAACCACCTGAGCGCGGTGCTGTTCGAGAAGGCCGCCGGCGTGAAGATGACCCACATCCCCTATCGCGGCGGCGCGCCCGCGGTGCTGGACACCGTGGCTGGACGCACCCAGGTGCTGTTCAGCGCCGGCACGCAGACCCTGCCGCACGTGCAGAACGGCAAGCTCAAGCTGCTGGCGGTGACCGAGGAAACGCGCTCGCCGCTGCTGCCCGACGTGCCCACGGTGGCCGAAACGCTGCCCGGCTATGAACTGGCGGTCTGGTACGGGGCCTTCGGCCCGGCCGGCATGCCGCCGGAACTCACGGCCCGGCTCAACCGCGAGATCAACCTGATCCTCAAGCGCCCGGAAGTGGTCAAGAAGATGGCCGACATGGGCGTGCTGCTGACCGAGACCACGCCCGAGCAGTTCGGCCAGATCCTGGCGCGCGACGCCGACAAGTACGGCAAGCTGATCAAAGAGCTGGGAATCACCGCAGAATGAACGCCGCCCCGACCCTGGCCGCGGTGCAGGCCATCGAACTGGCCTATGCCGCCGCCGACGCCACGGCCGCCCTGCGCGCCATCGACGCCTATGCGCACGCCACGCTGGCGCACACCTTGTGCACGGTGAACCGATACGACGCCGACGCGATCCGCGTGGTGCGCCTGTACAGCTCGAATCCGCAGGCCTATCCGCCCGGCGGCAGCAAGGACAAGGCCGGCACCGCATGGGGCCGGCACGTGCTGCACGAGCGCCGCGTCTTCGTCGGCGAAGGCGAGGACGCCATCCGCGAGTTCTTCGACGACCACGGCGCCATCCGCGAACTGGGCCTGCAATCGGTCATCAACGTGCCGGTGGTGTATGGGCAGGCCTGCCTGGGCACGGTGAATTTCCTGATGCCGCGTCCGCGCGTGTCGGACGCCGACGTCCACGCCGCGCGGCTGGCCGGCCTGCTGGCCTTGCCGGCCCTGCAGGCGCCCGGCCGGCACTGATGGTCGGCGCCGGCGCGCGCCGCGCTCAGATCAGCGCGGCGCGGATGCGCGCGGACACCATATCGATCACCACCACGAAGCCGACGATGATGATCATGACCGCGCAGGTTTCCGCGTAGCGGAAGCTGCGGATGATTTCCCACAGCACGGTGCCGATGCCGCCGGCGCCCACGATGCCCACGACGGACGCCGAGCGCACGTTGGACTCGAAGCGGTACAGCGAATACGAGATCCACAGCGGCAGCACCTGCGGGATCACGCCGTAGACGACCTCCTCCAGCGCGTTGGCGCCGGTGGCGCGCACCCCTTCGACCGGGCGCGGATCGATCGCCTCGACGGCTTCGGAGAACAGCTTGGCCAGCACGCCCGTGGTGTGCATCCACAGCGCCAGCACGCCGGCGAACGGCCCCAGGCCCACGGCCACGATGAACAGCATGGCGAACACCATTTCGTTGATGGCGCGGCAGGCGTCCATCAGGCGGCGCATCGGCTGGTAGACCCAGGCCGGCACCATGTTCGACGAGCACAGCAGGCCCAGCGGCACCGCCACCACGATGGCGAGGAACGTGCCCCATACCGCGATCTGCACCGTCACGATCATCTCGTCGAGGTACATGCGCCAGTCGCGGAAATTGGGCGGGAAGAAGTCGGCCGCGAACTGGGCCATGTTGCCCGAATCGCGCAGCAGGTCCAGGGGCCGCATGTCCGCGCCCCGCCACGACATGACGAGCAGCGCCAGCACGATGGCCCAGACGAGAAGAACCGGCAGCGACGAGCGCGGCGCGGCGGGAAGGCGGGAGGTATGCGTGGCGAGATTCATGGGGATGAGCGGCTGGCAAAAGAAATGTTCGGCTGCGCGTACGCCGGCCGCGTCGGATGACGGGCCGGCGGCCGGCGGTTGCGCTTACTGCTGTGCGGCGGGCTGGCCCAGGCTGGCCAGCTTCTTGTCGAGCTCGGCCAGCTGCTTCTGCTTTTCGGCCTGGCCCAGCGTGGTGTCGCCTTCGACCCGGGCCTTCTGGCGCGCCAGTTCGATCTGGCGGATGGGCACCAGCTGCTGGTTGTCGGAGGCGCGGAAGCCCTTGTAGGTCAGCGCCTTCAGGTTGGCCATTTCGCGCTCGGCGTCCTTGCCCTTGCCGTAGTTGACGAAGAAGTCGCGGATCTTGGTCTTCATGTCGGCCGGCAGGTCGCTGCGCATGACCAGCGGGTCGGCCGGGATCAGCGGCGACTTCCACAGCACGCGCACGCTTTCGCTGGCGTCCTTGCCGGTGTTCAGGCGGTAGCGCTCCAGCGCCTCGGTGTTGTTGACGGCCACGTCGACCTGCTTGTTGATGACCGACAGCAGATTGGTTTCGTGGTTGCTGGCGCGCACCGACTTGAAGAAGGTCTTGGGCTCGATCTTGTTGGCGGCCCACAGGTAGTAGCCCGGCACGGCGGTGCCCGAGGTGGAGTTGGGGTCGCCCGCGCCGTAGCTGAGCTTGGCGCCGCGCTTGAGCACGTCGTCCAGCGTCTTCAGGTCGCTGTCCTTGTTGACGATCAGCACCGACCAGTAGCCGGGGTTGCCGTCCTTGTCGATGACCGAGGCGAATACCTCGCCCTGGGCGCGGTCCACGGCCTCGATCGCGGACTTGTTGCCGTACCAGGCGATCTGCACCTTGTTGAAGCGCATGCCTTCGATGATGCCGGCGTAGTCGGAGGCGAAGAAAGGCTTGACCGGCACGCCGATGGCGCGGCTCAGGTCGTCGATGACGGGCTGCCACACGGACTTCAGGTTGGTCGACGACTCCGTCGAGATGATGCCGAAGTTCAGCGGCTTGGCCTCTTCGGCATGGACTTGGGTGGACAGTGCCGCGGCGGCGATCAGGGTGACGAAGGTTCTGCGTAGCATGGGGGGCTCCGGGGTCGAAAGGGGGAGTGGAAATCCGGGAATCGGGGTGGGAATCAGGCGGCGTGCGCCAGTTGCGTCAGGGCCGCGGGCGCGGGCGTCGCGCTTTCGGGCAGCAGTTCGCCCAGCTCGGCGCCGTAGAGTTCGCGCAGCATGGCGGGCGTGAGCGCCGCCGACGGGCCGTCGTACACCACCTTGCCGTGGCGCAGCGCGACCACGCGCGGGCAGTAGCGCAGCGCCACGTCGACCTGGTGCAGCGACACCACCACCGCCACCTTTCGGCTGCGGTTGATCTGCGCCAGCGTGTCCATCACGCGGCGCGACGATTCCGGGTCGAGCGAGGCGATGGGCTCGTCGGCCAGAATGACGCGGGCGTTCTGCACCAGCGTGCGGGCGATGGCCGCACGCTGCTGCTGGCCGCCGGACAGCGTGGAGGCGCGCTGAAATGCGTAGTCGTCTATACCAACTTGGGCAAGCGCATCGAGGCCCTGGCGCACTTCGGCGCGCAGGAAGCAGCGCGTCAGGCTGCGCCACAGCGGCACGCGCGGCAGCAGGCCGGTCAGGACGTTGGTGATGACGGGCAGGCGGCCCACCAGGTTGAACTGCTGGAACACGAAGCCGATGCCGGCGCGCGCGCCGCGCACGTTGCGGCTGAGGCGGCCGTCCTGCTGGATCGGCTGGCCGTTGACGGCCACGCTGCCCGCGTCACCGGCGACGAAGCCGGCCAGATGGCGCAGCAGCGTGGACTTGCCCGAGCCGGAGGCGCCCAGCAAGGCGACCATTTCTCCGTCGGCCACTTGCAGGTCCACGCCGTCGAGCGCCTTGGCGCCCGCGTGGAAGCTCTTGCTCAGCCCTTGCACTTCGATGGCGTAAGTCATGGTCGAATTCCCCTTGATTGGTTCATGGGCGCATTCTGTTTTCGCGGCATGACAGCACGATGACCTGGGAATCGAATGATTTGGCGGAATTTAGGGACACCGCAATGGCCTGAAAGATCTCCGTCATAAACGCAGGCGCGCCAGCGCCGCGCGCCGCGGGTATATTCAAAACATCCCCACCACCTGCCGGGCGTTCATCATGATCAAGGGTTCCTGCCTGTGCGGCCGCATTGCGTACGAGATCACCGGCCCGCTCACCGACGTCCTCAACTGCCACTGCACGATGTGCCGCAAGTCGCACGGCGCGGCCTTCCGCAGCCGCGCCACGGTGCGGGTCACGGACTTCGCCTGGACGCGCGGCGAAAACCACGTCACCTGGTACTGCTCATCGCCGGGCAGCTACCGCGGCTTCTGCGAAGCCTGCGGCACGCCGCTGCTCAGCCGCTTCGACCAGCGGCCCGATTTCTACGGACTGCCGCTGGGTGCGCTGGACGACGACCCGGGCGTCAAGCCCGCCGCGCACTGCCACGTCTCCAGCAAGGCGCCGTGGTTCGACATCACCGACAACCTGCCCCAGTACCCCGAGGGCTGCGGCTCGTTCGAAGAAGCCGATCCGCAGGCGGTTACATAAAAGCTCAACCAAACAGTTGAATCTCCGGCCTGGGCGGCGTTATATTCAACCGCATGGTTGAATCAACTTCCTCTCCCGCCCTGGATGCCGTGTTCCGCGCGCTGGCCGACCCCACGCGCCGCGACATGCTGCGCAGCCTGGCGCAAGGCGATCTGACCATCGGCGAACTGGCCGCCCCCTTGAGCATGAGTTTTGCGGGCGCCTCCAAACACGTGCAGGCCCTGGAGCGCGCCGGCCTGGTCCGGCGCTCCATCCGCGGCCGCACGCACGTATGCAGCCTCGATCCCGGACCCATGGCCGAGGCCATGCAGTGGCTGCGCTTTTATGAACGATTCTGGTCGGGCAGGCTGGGCGCGCTGGAAGCCGCGATCGCCGCCAGCCGCGCCCCGGCCGAGCCTTCTGGAGATCAGCATGAGTGATTACGGCGTCGTCCTTGACCCCACCTCCATCCGCTTCATCCGCATCCTGCCGGCCAGCGTCGAAGAGGTCTGGGCATTCCTGACCGAATCGGAGAAACGCGGCCGCTGGCTGGCCAGCGGCGACATGGAACTGCGCGAAGGCGGCGGCGTGACGCTGCGTTTCGTGCACGCGGACCTGTCCTCGGTGGCCGAGCCCGTGCCCGAGGCCTACAAACCCTATGCCGACGGCGTCACCACGCAGGGCGTCATCACCCGCTGCGAGCCGCCGCGGCTGCTGGCCTTCACCTGGGGCGGTTCGCCCGGCCATCCGTCCGAGGTCACGTTCGAGCTGTCGCCGCAGGACCAGGGCACCCGCCTGGTCCTGACGCACCGCAAGCTGGGCTCGCGCGGCGACATGGTGGACGTGGCCGGCGGCTGGCACGTGCACCTGGGCGTGCTGTCGGCCCGGATCGCCGGGCGCGAACCCGGACCTTTCTGGTCCGTGCTCGGGCGGGTCGAGGCGGAATACCGGCAGCGCATCCCGGGGGCCTGAAGTCGTTCAGCCGCAACTATCACAGGTCTGCAACAGATAAAAACTGGCTAATCATTGCGCTTTGCAGTAACATAAGTCCGTGATTTTTCCGCGAAAACCGGGCTTCGGTCATTCTGCGTCGCGAACCTGTAACGCCTCAGGGCAGTATTGCGAGGCCCCTTCTGGACGCGCCCGGCACTTCAGGATCAAGCCCGTCGCCGCCAGAGGCGCCACCGCACCGGGTGCAGTGCCTGCCGGCGCTGCACCAAACGTTCCAACCCGCTTCTTCCGGCAACGCGCGCATGGCGCGGCGCCGCGACCAAGCCGCGCATCGCGCGCACCTCGCCTGACCAGGCGCGAGTATCCGTCATTTCAGACATCCGCCAGGATGCCGTGGCCCCTACCGCGCCTGCCCGGACGTTTTACGTTCAAACCGCTGGACCTGCTAATTTGAGTCCAACGCGCTTGCCGCCCCGCGGCGAGCCATGCCGCCGGCATGGCTGCGCGTATTGATAGGAGTAGAAAATGGCTAAAGAAGAACTCATCGAACTGGATGGCATCGTTGACGAAGTGCTGCCCGATAGCCGCTATCGCGTCACGCTGGACAACGGCATCGAAGTCGGCGCCTACGCCTCCGGCCGCATCCGCAAGCACCGCATCCGCATCCTGGCCGGCGACCGCGTCACCCTGGAAATGTCGCCGTACGACCTGACCAAGGGCCGCATCAACTTCCGCCACAAGGACGAGCGCGCCCCCGCCACGGCCCAGCGCCGCCCGCAGCAGTTTCGCCGCTGAGCCGGATGCCAGGGCCGGCGGCTTCCAGCCGCCCCCGGCCTTTCCGGCGCCAGCCTTAAGCCGGCCCGCCGGCATGCCGTAATGCGGGCAGCGCCGCACCCTGAAAGAATGGCGATCCCGCCAGGCGCCACCTGGGGCGGGACGCGCACGACGCAAGATGGATCTGAAAGAACAGTTGCAGGCAGCCGCTGACGAGCTTGCCCTGGCGCGCCGGCGATACGCCAAGGGCGAGGAAGGCCTGCGCCTGCTGAACCAGTCGCGCGAGGCGTTCATCAACAGCCTGCGCAACACCGGCCTGACCTACGCCGAGGCCAAGACCAAATTCGACAACTGCCTGGACGAGCAACAGGCCCAGCAGCTGCACGTGCGCCAGCAGATGGAGTATGCCGAACGCATGCATCAGCACGTGCTCGGCCAGATCGCGCTGCAGGCCGCGCCCGCCTGAGGCGCGCGCCCGCTCAGGGCTTGAACGCCCCGATGAAGATGGCGGGGTCCACGCGGGCGTCGTTCAGGCTGACGTTCCAGTGCAGATGCGGGCCGGTCGCCCGCCCCGTCGATCCCACCTTGCCCACCAGCCCGCCGCGCGGCAGCTCGTCGCCGACCTTCACGTCGATGGCCGACATGTGGCAGAACATGCTGACGAAACCCTGGCCGTGGTCCAGGAACACCGTCTTGCCATTGAAGAAGTAATCCCCCACCAGCACGACCACGCCGGCCGCCGGCGCCTTGATGGGCGTGCCCGCCGGTACGGCGAAATCCAGGCCCGAGTGCGGATTGCGCTCCTGGCCGTTGAAGAAGCGCCGCAGGCCGAAGGGGCTGGACAGGCGGCCGCCGTCGACCGGGCGGTCCAGCAGCAGGTTGCTGGGCGTGACCCCGGCGCGGTAGCCGCGATTGGCCGCGCTCTGCTCGGCCAGTTCGCGTTCGATGCGCTTGAGGTCGTCCGGGTTGGGTTCGACCTGGCGCTGGTTCTTCAGCGTGATGCGCTGGGCCGCGTATTCCTTGGCGCGGACCTTGAAGGACAGCGTGCGCTGGCCCTGCGCGTCGGACACGGAAACCTGGTGCTCGCCCGGCTTGACGCTGAGCGCGATGCCGACCACGGCGATCCAGCGCCGGCCCTCCTCGCGCACGACCAGCACGCGCCGCCCCTGGAACGTGACTTCGGGGGCCTGATCGGCGTCGCCCAGGCCCAGCACGGCGACGCCGCCGGGCACCGGGAAGTCTAGCTTGCGGGTGAGATAGCCGGCCGGCACGGCGTGCGCGGGCCAGCCCAGGCCGGCGGCGGCCGCGGCCAGCCCCAGCTTCAGAAGGTCGCGGCGTCGGAACATGGCGCTTACAGGCACAGGTTCGCCGGCTCGATGATGCTCTGGTCGCGCCGCGCGATGCGCGTGGACAGGCGGGCCTCGGTCTTGCCGCGCCAGTGGGTGGTGGTCAGCACCGCCTCGACGCCGAAGCTGTCCTGCTGGACCAGCTCGAAGCCGTTACGCACGGCCTTGCGCTCGAATTCGATGCCCAGGTTCTTCCAGGCCTCGGCCACGCAGTTCGTGTAGTCCTCCGCCGTGCGCTGGGTCGAACCGTAGAACACGGGGTCGCGCTCGCGCACGTCTTTGACGTTGGCGCAGGCGGTCAGGGCGGCCAGGGCGGTAAGGGACAGGACGGTACGGACCTTCATGGCAATGGAACTCTCGTGCGGATGAAAATGGGATCGGGCGCGGCCAACTATAGCGCAGCGCCGGCGCGGTATCAGCGGCGGGCCGATTTGGGGCGGAAGGCCGCGACGACCTCGGGGCGGGTCTCGGCATACGGGCCGCCGATCAGGTCGATGCAATACGGAATGGCCGCGAAGATGCCCGGCACCAGCGCGGCGCCGTCCTCGCCCTTCAGGCCTTCCAGCGTTTCTCGGATGGATTTGGGCTGGCCGGGCAGGTTCACGATGAGGGCGGCGTGGTCGGCGGTTTCCCGGATCACGGCCACCTGCCGCGACAGGATCGCCGTCGGCACGAAGCGCAGGCTGATCTGGCGCATCTGTTCGCCGAAGCCCGGCATTTCCTTGGTGGCCACGGCCAGCGTCGCCTCCGGCGTGACGTCGCGGCGCGCCGGGCCGGTGCCGCCGGTGGTCAGCACCAGGTCGCAGCCGCAGCCGTCCACCAGTTCGATCAGCGTCTCGGAAATGCGGGCCGGCTCGTCGGGGATCAGGCGGTCGACCGCCTGCCACGGCGAGGCCAGCGCGCCGCCCAGCCACTCGCGCAGCGCGGGCAATCCCTGGTCCTGATAGGCGCCGCTGGAGGCGCGATCGGAAACGGATACCAGGCCGATGATCAGTTCATCGGGATGGCTGCGGGCGATACGGGTAGCGGTCATGGCGAAATCGTCGTATGGGCAGAATGGGCGCCGCGGATGCGGCTCGTGGCGCGGTCAATCATGGAAATCCACGAGCACCGCGCAGCAACGATGCTATCGCATTCTTTCACGGGGCTGGCTAACATCCGCCTACCCTCCGATCGGCGATCTTCCATGACTAAATGCACCTTGCGGCAGCACGCGCTGGCGGCGGCGCTGGCACTGGCCGCCGCCGCGGCCGCCGGATGGATCGCGCTGCACGCGCTGGCGCTGCGCACCGAGGCCGTGCCGCCCGCCGCCCCCGGCATCCACATCCCCAACCTGGGCAACACGCTGGAGGAACAGACCCGCAACCTGTCGCGCCTGAGCCAGGCCCTGCGCACGGGGGACCGCCTGGTCATCCTGGGTTCGTCGGAGCTGACCAGCAACGACCTGCGCTTCGTGCCCTACCGCTATCTGCCAGACGAGCTGCAGATGCCGGTGCTGGCCTACGGCCATTCGGGCTTCCAGTCCCTGGGCATGCAGCTGGTGCTGGCGGCGCTGGCCGACGATCTCTCGCCCGCGTCGCGCGTGGTGGTGATGCTGTCGCCCGGCTGGTTCGACGGCGACGGCGGACTGGGCCCCGACGAATTCAAGGAACACGTCAATCCGCTGCTGCCGCGCCTGCTGCGCCAGCCCGAGGGCCGGGCCGAGCTGCTGCGCTGGCTGCGGGCCAAGGGCGACGCGGGCGTGGCCTGGTCGATGGCGGCCGAACAGGCCTACGTGCTGCGCCAGCGCCTGGCCGGGCTGTGGACGCCGGCCCATGCCGCGCCCGCGCCGCAGCCGGAAATCGCGGGGCCGGCCGCCGCCGCCCGGGTGGTGGACTGGGACGCCCTGGCCAGCCAGGCGCAGGACGCCGAACAGGCCCGGATGGCGGGCAATCCCTATGCGGTGCGCGACGAGTTCTTCGGCAAGTACCTGCGGACGGTGCCGGCCGGCGGCAAGACGGCCTGGCTGCCCCAGCCGCTGACCGGCCGCGACGAGCTGCGCGAGCTGGACGCGCTGATGGCGCTGCTGCGCGGGCGCGGCGTGGACGCGCTGTTCGTGATGCAGCCGCTGCATCCGCTGGTGTTCAAGGACCTGGACCGCTTCGAGCCGGTGCGGCGCGAGGTCGCGGCGCTTTGCGGCCGCTACGCCATGCGCTGCATGGACATGTACGGCGCGCCCTTCGAAGTGGGCACGCTGCGCGACGTGCAGCACCTGGGCGAGCTGGGCTGGCTGCGCGTGAACCAGAAAATCGCCGAAACCTTTCGCCCCTGAAGACGGAGTCGCCCATGAAAAGAACCTTGTGGCTGTGCCTGCTGTACCTGGGGCTGCTGGCGGTCATGCTGATCCAGGCCGATACCTCGGCCAATCTGGGCAAGCCGATAGAAATCGAATTCCAATATTCAAAGTTCTGAGCCAGCGGGACGGTGCGTCCCGAATTTTCGGACGGGAATGTGACAAGAAACAGGTCACAAATCTGCAATAATCAGCGTCTCGCCGGAACCTCTCCCCTCCTCCATGTTCGACCTCTTCCACGGCCTAGACTTCTGGGTTGGCCTCAGTCTCGTGCTGGCCCTGACATTCGTCCTGGCCTTCGAATTCATCAACGGATTTCATGACACGGCCAATGCCGTGGCCACCGTCATCTACACCAAGGCCATGCCGCCGCACCTGGCGGTCGTGCTTTCCGGCATTTTCAATTTCTTCGGCGTGCTGCTGGGCGGCGTGGGCGTGGCCTACGCCATCGTGCACCTGCTGCCGGTGGAGCTGCTGATCAACGTGGACACCGGCCGCGGGCTGGCCATGGTGTTCGCCATGCTGGCCGCGGCCATCGCCTGGAACCTGGGCACCTGGTACTTCGGCATCCCCGCCTCCAGCTCGCACACGCTGATCGGCTCGATCCTGGGCGTGGGCTTGGCCAATGCGCTGATCACCGACCTGCCGCTGGCCGAGGGCGTGAACTGGGGCAAGGCCATCGACATCGGCCTGTCGCTGGTGGTGTCGCCGGTGGCCGGCTTCCTGGTGGCCGGCGGCCTGTTGCTCGCGCTCAAGCGCTGGCTGCCGCTGTCGAAAATGCACAAGACGCCGGAACAGCGCCGCGCCATCGACAACAAAAAGCACCCGCCGTTCTGGAACCGCCTGGTGCTGGTGCTGTCGGCGATGGGCGTGAGCTTCGTGCACGGCTCCAACGACGGGCAGAAAGGCATCGGCCTGATCATGCTGGTGCTGATCGGCATCGTGCCGGCCAATTTCGTGCTGGACACCAACAGCACCACCTACCAGATCGAGCGCACCCGCGACGCGGCCAATCACCTGCAGATGTTCTACCAGCGCAACGAGGCGATGCTGGGCGATTACCTGGCGCTCAAGCGCCACGACGCCACCACCGAGCTGCCGCCGAACTTCCGCTGCGATCCCGAACTGACCCTGCCGACCATCGCCGCCCTGCAGACCGATCTGCACGGCGTGGCCAACTACGTCGACCTGCCGGCCGACAAGCGCATCTCCGTGCGCCGCTACCTGCTGTGCCTGGACGACACGGCCAAGAAGGTGGCGCGCATCGAAGGCCTGCCGGCGCGCGAACGCTCCGACCTGCAGCGCCTGCGCGCCGACCTCACGGCCACCACCGAATACGCCCCGTTCTGGGTCATCGTGGCGGTGGCCCTGGCCCTGGGCGCGGGCACCATGGTCGGCTGGCGCCGCGTGGTGCTGACGGTGGGCGAGAAGATCGGCAAGCAGGGCATGACGTATGCGCAAGGCATGTCCGCGCAACTGACCGCGATGGGCGCCATCGGCCTGGCCAACGTGTTCAGCCTGCCGGTGTCGACCACCCACGTCCTGTCCTCGGGCGTGGCCGGCACCATGGTCGCCAACCGCACCGGCCTGCACGGCAGCACGGTGCGCAACATCCTGATGGCCTGGGTGCTGACCCTGCCGGCCTCGATGCTGCTGGCCGCCGGCCTGTTCTGGGTCGGCGTGCAGATCGCGGGCTGACTGCGCGTTCGCAATTCGCGTTCTCGCGCCAGGACTCTCGCGCTTTACCCATCCTACGGATTCGACACCGCAGGATGGGTAAAGCGCGAGATCACCCCGCCAAGAACCCCACCACCCAACGCGCGGCGCCCATCAGCCAGCCAACGCCAGCAAAACCCCATACCCCGCCATGCCCAGCAGCACGGCCGCGCCCGTGTTGCTGACCAGCCGCGCCGCCACGGCCGTGACGACCAGCCCGCCGGCATAAGGCCCGATGGTCGCGGCCTGCTCGCCGGCCGCCAGGAGGTCGGGCACGATCACCGCGGCGGCGATGCCCGCCAGCAGCGACGGTCCCAGCGCGGCCAGCGCCGAGCCTTCGCGCGACAGGTGGCGCAGCAGCCGGCTGCGCTCCGACAGCATGAAGGGCAGCGCCCGGGTCAGATAAGTGATCACGGCCATGGCGGCCACCGCCGCCCAGAAACCCAGTCCGTCGGCGTTCATGCCGTTCTCCTCAGGCGGTATGCGATGCAGCCCACGACGGCGCCGACCAGAATGGCCGTGCTGGTGTATCCCAGCGCGGCGACCGCGCCGGCGGCGGCCACCGCGGCCATCACCGGCAGGCCCATGCCGCGCCGGGCGCTCTGGCACACCAGGGCCATGAACAGCGCCGGCAGCGCGAATCGCATCACCTGCGACAGCATCGGGTAATGGCGTTCCAGCCCGTCGCCGGCATAGACGCCGACGGCGGTGCCGGCGATCCAGGTCAGCCAGGCCCCCAGCCCCAGGGCCGTCATCCAAGCCTGGCGGCTTGCCGGGCTGACGCCCTGCAGGCGGTTGAAGGCGGTGGCGAAGACCTCGTCGGTCAGCAGAAAGGCGATTTTCAGGCGGTCGCGCAGCGCCGCCGGCAGAAAGCGCGACAGCAGCGGGCCGTACAGCAGGTGGCGGGCGTTGAGCAGCGAGCACAGCGCCACCACCCACAGCCAGGGCGTGCCGGCCTTGATGGACGCGAGCAGCAGGAACTGGCTGGCGCCGGCATACACCAGCACCGAAATCAGCACGACCTGCAGCGGCGCCAGGCCGGCCGCCATGCCGGCGATGCCGAAGGTCACGGCCACCGGAAAGTAGCCGATCATGACCGGCAGGCAGGATTTCAGGCCATCGAGGCGCGCGCCCGCGGGAGCGGGCGCCGGGGCGGATGAAGTCTCCAAGTTTTTTCGCTTTTATGGGTTGCGGCAGGCGCGTAGTTTACCGAGCCTCGTTACCCGGCCCCGCTAGACGTCGTCGGCCCCCAGCACCCGCAACTGGGCTTTCAGGCGCCGCACCTCCTGGCTCAGGTCCAGGATCAGCGCCGCGGCGTCCAGGCTGGCGCCGAAATCGCGCTCCAGCCGCCGCGCGTCCAGCGCGCGCTGCAGGTCCACGCTGTAGAAACGCCATTCCGCGGGCCGGCGTCCGCTGGCGTTGACGATGCCGACCTCGACCAGCCGGGCTATCCATTCCACTTCCTGGCCACAGGCGCGAGCGAGGTCGTCGGCGCTCAGCGGCTGCGACTTGCCCACGACGGTGGCGCTGGTGATGACGAGCTTCTTCATGATCAGACCCCCATGTGGCGCCGCGGGTTGAAAGGCAGCTCCTGTTCCAGCCTGCGGTAGGCCGCCTTGGCCGCCTCGCTGTCGGCCGGCGGCAGCACCAGGTCCAGCACCAGGTACAGGTCTCCCGGCGGATCGCCCGGAATGCCGCGTCCGCGCAGGCGCAGCTTGCGGCCGTTGCCGGAACCCGGCGGAATCGTGACCTCGACCGCGCCGCCCGGCGTGGGCGCCGTGACGGCGGCGCCCAGCGCGGCCTCCCAGGGCGCCACCGGCAGCGTCATGTAGAGATCGCGGCCGTCGGCGCGGTAGCGCGGGTGCGGCTTGAAGCGGATCTCCAGGTACAGGTCGCCGTTTTCGCCCCCGCCATAGCCGGGCATGCCCTGGCCGGCCAGCCGGATGTACTGGCCTTCGCGCACGCCCGCGGGAATCCGCACGCTCAGCGTGCGGGTCTGCATCTGCGGATGGCCTTCGTCGTCGATCTTCATGGAACGCAGGCTGATGTCGCGCGTGGCGCCCTTGATCGCATCCTCCAGGTCCACCTCGATGGCGGCGTGATGGTCTTCGCCGCGCGCGCGGAATTCCTGCTGCTGCGGGCCGCCGCGGCGGGCGCGGCCGCCGAACAGCGACGAGAAGAATTCGCTGAACTGGGCTTCCTCGCCGGGCGCCGCGCCGCGGTGGAATTCGAAGCCCTCGTCCCAGCCGGGCGGCGGCTGGAAGCCGCCTCCGGGCGACACGCCCGCGGCCAGATTGTCGTAGGCCAGCCGTTTTTCCTGGTCGCGCAGCACGTCGTAGGCCTCGTTGACGTCGCGCATCTTGGTCTCGGCGTCTTTTTCCTTGCTGACGTCGGGATGGTACTTGCGGGCGAGCTTGCGGTAGGCGCGCCGGATCTCGTCCTCGGACGCGCCGCGCTCCACTCCTAAAATGCCGTAGTAATCCTTGAACTCCATGGTCCGCCCTTTGCGAGGGTTGCGGCCGCCTTCGGATCGCGCCGGAATCCGGCCTTGAATATCAAGAAGATAGGGGCTGCGTACCGATTTTTCAATGCGTCCGGTCAGCCATCGTGCGCGGCGGCCGGGACGGCGATTAGCGTAGTATTTATGTTTTACCGGGTGAAACCGTCCTATCGCAACGCAGGATCGACCATGAAAATGAGCAATATCCCCTTCGGCACCACAGACTGGTCCGAGGTGGAACGCACCGAACACGCCGGCGAGACCGGCATGGCCTACTGGCGCACGCGGCACTTCGGCGACCTGCGCGTGCGCATGGTCGAATACACGCCCGGCTACCTGGCCGACCACTGGTGCAGCAAGGGCCACATCCTGTTCTGCCTGGAAGGCGAACTGCACACCGAACTCGAGGACGGCCGGCAATTCGTGCTGACGCCCGGCATGAGCTACCAGGTCGCGGACCAGGCCGAGCCGCACCGTTCCTCGACCGCCACCGGGGCCCGGCTCTTCATCGTGGACTGAGCCGGCCCGCATCAGTTTGGATATCACCGGAGACCGCACTTGGGCGCCCCGCTTACGCTATTCGTCGATTCCCTGTTCCTCAGCCCCTACGCCATGTCGGCCTATGTGGCGCTGACCGAGAAACGGCTGCCGTTCGAAATCCGCCCCATCGACCTGGAGGCGGGCGAGCAGCGCATGCAGCCCTACCAGGCGCGCGCCCTGACTTCGCGGGTGCCCGCCCTGACCCACGAGGGCTTTCACCTGACCGAATCGAGCGCCATCGCCGAATACCTGGACGAAGCCTTCCCGGCGCCGGCGCATGCCGCGCTCTATCCGAAGGAGCTGCGGGCGCGCGCCCGCGCCCGCCAGCTGCAGGCCTGGCTGCGCAGCGACCTGGCCGCGCTGCGCCAGGAGCGCCCCACCGAAACCGTGTTCTACGGCGCCGCCGGCCAGCCGCTGTCCGACGCCGCCCATGCCGCGGCCGCCAAGCTCATCCAGGTGGCGAGCTGTCTGCTGGAAGGCGGCCGGTCCTGTCTGTTCGATGAATGGTGCATCGCGGACACCGACCTGGCGGTGACGCTCAAGCGCCTGTCCCAGGACGACCTGCCCGACGCGCTGCGCGCCTACGCCGACGGGCAATGGCAGCGGCCCTCGGTGCAGACCTGGCTGGAGCACAACGCCGCGGCGCGGGCCTGATCGGGCGCGCCGGCCGCGGCGCGAGATATAAAGGGACGGGTAATTCCGGCCTGTTTGACGCCGATCAGCCTTGCTCATGTTGCGATGCAACATCCGTTGCGGTGTAATGGGGGAGTCAATCTGGCCGGTTCCACTCGGAACCGGCCTGGCGGCGACCGTCGCCGCCGATATCAAAGGAGATCGCCCATGGCCGGTTCCGACACCAATCGCTCCCCCGCCCCGCTCTTGAATCCCTGGGCCGCGGCCTACGAATACGCCGTGGACGCCTGGCAGCGCGGCGTGCTCTACGCCGACGTGATGCGCCAGCGCGGCAACCAGTATCACGAACACATGGCCAAGCGCGCCCCCAACGTGCTGAGCATGGAATCCGAGCTGGTGCTGGACGGCCGCTGCCTGCCGCGTCCCGTCAATTACGGCCTGCTGCGCATCAAGCCGCCGGCCGGCGTCGAAACCGACCCCATCAAGCGCCCCTTCCTGGTGGTGGACCCGCGCGCCGGGCATGGCCCGGGCATCGGCGGCTTCAAGCCCCAGAGCGAAATCGGCGTGGCGGTGCGCGCCGGGCATCCCTGCTATTTCGCCACCTTCCTGCCGCAGCCCATGCCCAGCCAGACCGTCGAAGACGTGATGATGGCCGAGGCCCGCTTCCTGGAAGAAATCATCGCGCTGCACCCCGACGCCGAGGGCAAGCCGGTGGTGGTCGCCAATTGCCAGGCGGGCTGGCAGATCATGATGACCGCGGCGGTGCGTCCCGAGCTGTTCGGCCCCATCATCGTGGCCGGCGCGCCGCTGTCGTACTGGGCCGGCTGGCGCGGCATGAATCCCATGCGCTACGCCGGCGGCCTGCTGGGCGGCAGCTGGCTCACCGCGCTGACCAGCGACCTGGGCAACGGCATGTTCGACGGCGCCTGGCTGGTGCAGAACTTCGAGAACCTGAATCCGGCCAACACGCTGTGGTCCAAGCAGTACAACCTGTATTCCAAGGTGGACACCGAGTCCCCGCGCTACCTCAGCTTCGAGAAATGGTGGGGCGGCCACGTCTTCCTGAACGGCCCCGAGATCCAGTACATCGTCGACAACCTGTTCGTCGGCAACCGGCTGGCCACCGCCGGCCTGGTGACTTCCGACGGCATCCGCATCGACCTGCGCAACATCCGTTCGCCCATCGTGGTGTTCTGCTCCAAGGGCGACAACATCACGCCCCCGCCGCAGGCGCTGGGCTGGATTCCCGACCTGTACCAGAACGAGGCCGAGGTGCTGGCCCACGGCCAGACCATCGTCTACGCCGTGCATGAAAGCATCGGCCACCTGGGCATCTTCGTGTCCGGCAGCGTGGCCTGCAAGGAGCACCTGGAGTTCACCTCCAAC
This sequence comes from Achromobacter sp. MUI-25009338, assembly GCF_057359325.1. Classification (NCBI taxonomy): domain Bacteria; kingdom Pseudomonadati; phylum Pseudomonadota; class Betaproteobacteria; order Burkholderiales; family Alcaligenaceae; genus Achromobacter; species Achromobacter sp. MUI-25009338. The sequence continues at coordinate 1,421,640 of NZ_CM170627.1, read as the reverse complement.
ATCGACATGATCGACGTGCTGCCGCCGGGCATCTACCAGGCCGAAATCGCCGACAAGACGCCCGACACGCCCAACGCCGACCTGGCCTATGGCAACTACGTGCTGTCGTTCGAGCAGCGCACGCTGGACGACGTGCGCGCCATCGTCGACCGCAAGGAAGAAGACGACCGCCGCTTCGCCGCCGTCGCCCGCATCTCCGACATCAACCTGGGCATGTACCGCAGCTTCGTGCAGCCCTGGGTGCGCGCCATGGTCACGCCGCAATCGGCCGAATGGGCGCAGCGCCTGCATCCGCTGCGCCTGCCCTACGAACTGATCTCCGACCGCAACCCGCTGGTCGCGCCGGTCGCCCAGGTGGCCGAGCAGGTGCGCGAACACCGCCAGCAGGTCTCGCCCAACAACCCCTTCCTGCAGGCCCAGGAAATGTTCTCGAAACTGATCGAGACCAGCCTGAACATCTGGCAGGAGCTGCGCGACTCGGCCGACGAGCGCACCTTCATGAGCGTGTACGGCTCGCCCCTGGTGCAGGACCTGGCGGGGCTGGGCGCGCGCTCCGGCCCGCCGCGCAAGCACCCCGGCGTTTCGCCCGAACACCTGCAGTTCATGGAGCAGCGCGCCGCCGAGCTTTGCTCGCTGCTGCAGGAAGGCGGCCTGCGCGTGGCCGCCATCCGCATGCTGCTGTACGTCTCGGGCGCCGAGGGCGGCCTGGACGAGCGCAGCTTCGCACTCATTCGCAAGATGCGCGCCGAGTCCGACACCGCGCTGACCCTGCAGGAATTCAAGGACATCACCCGCGACCAGGCCCTGATGATGACGCTGGATTCGGCCGCCGCGGTCCAGGCCATGCCGCGTCTGCTCGACGGCGCGCCGGCCGCCGCGATCCGCGAAACGCTGGACACCATGAAGCACGTGCTGGAGGCGGCCGAGCCCCTCAGCGAGGCCGCGCGCGCCAGCCTGGGCGAGATGGAACGCATCTTCGAGGCCGCCGAAGAACGCGCCAGGAAGCGCGAACAGGCCCTGCTCGAAGCCTCGCCCACGGTCAAGTCCGCGGCGCGCGTGGCCTCGGCCCGCAGCGCCGCGCCGGCCGCCGCGGTCAAGCCCGCCAAGGCGGTGAAGGCCGTGAAAGCCGTGAAGACCGCCGCCAAGGCCGCCCCGCCGGCCAAGCGCGCCGCCAAGACCCCCGCACGCAAATCCGCCAAGGCCAACACACGATGACCCTGCCCGCCGCCACCCACTACGACAAGCTCATCGCCCGCGCGCAGACGCTGGCGCCGGCCCCGTGCGCCATCGCCCATCCCTGCGACGAACCGTCGCTGTCGGCCGCGCTGATGGCGCGCGACCTGGGCCTGCTGCAGCCCATCCTGGTGGGGCCGGAACTGAAGATCCGCTCCACCGCCGCCGAGCACGGGCTGGACCTGGGCAACGCCCGCATCGTCGACGCGCCGCACAGCCACGCGGCCGCCGAAACGGCGGTCGCGCTGGTGCGCAGCGCCGAGGCCACGCTGCTGATGAAGGGCAGCCTGCACACCGACGAGCTCATGCACGAGGTCGTGGCCCGCAACACCGGGCTGCGCAGCGGCCGGCGCATCAGCCATGCGTTCATCATGGAGGTGCCCACCTACGCCGAGCCGCTGTTCATCACCGACGCGGCCATCAACATCTTCCCCGACCTCGAAACCAAGGCCGACATCATCCGCAACGTGATCGACCTGCACCACGGCCTGGGCCTGGGCGAGCCGCGCGTGGCCATCCTGTCGGCGGTCGAGCAGGTCACGCCCAGCATCCCCGGCACCATCGACGCGGCGGCGCTGTGCAAGATGGCCGACCGCGGCCAGATCACCGGCGGCCTGCTCGACGGCCCGCTGGCGCTGGACAACGCCATCAATCCCGAGGCGGCCCGCATCAAGGGCATCCGCTCCCCCGTCGCCGGCATCGCGCAGGTGCTGGTGGTGCCGGACCTGGAAGCCGGCAACATGCTGGCCAAGAACCTGACCTTCCTGGCCAACGCCGAGGCGGCCGGCATCGTGCTGGGCGCGCGCGTGCCCATCATCCTGACCAGCCGCGCCGACAGCCCGCGCTCGCGGCTGGCCTCCTGTGCGGTGGCGGCCATCTACGCGCACCACCTGAGCCAGCAGCAGGCCCGCCCGCTGGCGTAAAGGTAAAACCCGGCAAAGAACCCGCCGCCCCTACTCTCCCGGAGTCACAGCGCCATGAGCGACACGCCCCGCGACACCATTCTCGTCATCAACGCCGGCAGTTCCAGCATCAAGTTCTACCTGTACGACATCGGCGGCGAGCAGGACCTGACCCCGCGGCTGGGCGGCCAGATCGAGGGCATCGGCACGCTGCGCCCCAGGCTGCGCGTGCGCGACGCGGCCGGCCAGCCGCTGATCGAGCGCGACATCGCGCCGGGCCACGCGTCCGACGTGCCCAATGCGCAGGAAGTGGTGGGCACCTGGCTGAGCGGCCATCTGGGCGGCGCGCCGCTGGCGGTGGGCCATCGGGTGGTGCATGGCGGCCCCGACCTCTCCGAGCCCGTGCTGGTCGACGACGAGATCCTGGCGCAGCTGGAGGCCTATGCGCCGCTGGCGCCGCTGCACCAGCCGAACAACCTGGCCCCGATCCGCGTGATCCGCGAGCGCCGCCCGGCGATCGCGCAGGTGGCCTGCTTCGACACGGCCTTCCACCGCAGCCATTCCGACGTGGCCGACCGCTATGCGGTGCCGGAAAAGCTGTACCGCGAAGGCGTGCGCCGCTACGGCTTTCATGGCCTGTCCTACGAATACATCGCGCAGCGCCTGCGCCAGGTCCTGCCCGACATCGCCACGGGCAGGATCATCGCCGCGCACCTGGGCTCGGGCGTGTCGGCCTGCGCCATGCACCACGGCAAAAGCGTGGACAGCACCATGGGCTTCACCGCGCTCGAAGGGCTGCCCATGGGCACGCGTCCGGGCCGGCTGGACGCCGGCGTGGTGCTGTGGATGATGGAACAAGGCATGAGCCACGACGAGATCGAGCACATGCTGTACTACGACTGCGGCATGAAGGGGCTGTCCGGCATCAGCAACGACATGCGCGAACTGCTGGCCAGCGAAGCGCCGTCGGCCAGGATGGCGCTGCAATATTTCGCATGGCGCGTGGCCGAAGGCATGATCGGCCTGGCCTGCGCCATGAACGGCGTGGACGCCATCGTCTTCACCGCCGGCGTGGGCGAGAACTCCGCCGAGATCCGCCAGGCGATCAGCGCGCACTGGGGCTGGCTGGGCATCAGGCTGGACCCCGAACGCAACGCCCGCCACGGCCCGCGCATCTCCAGCGACGACAGCCCCATCGGCGTCTACGTCGTGCGCACCAACGAAGAACTGATCATTGCCCAGCACACGCTGGCGCTGCTGCGCCAGCGTTAGGCGCCGGCCGGCGCCAGCGCTCGATCGCGTCGACCGCCTGCTCGGGGCTGCCGAAGATCTTGTCGCGGCCGATCTTCCTGACCAGGCCGGAACGCTCCAGCGCCGTGCGGAACTGGCCGTGTCCGCCGGCGATCAGCAGCGTCATGCCGCGCGCGTCCAGCTCGCGCTTGAGTTCGTACAGCGCCTCGACCGCGTCGGCGTCGGCCTGGGTCATCGCCTCGGCGTCCAGCACGAACCACTGCGCGCCGGCGGCCTGGTCCATCACTTCGCGGGCGCGCCGGCGGAACGCGTCGGCGTTGAAGAACCACACGGACGATTCGAACAGCCACACCACCGTGCCCGGCACCGGCTGGGCGTCGGGGTTCAGGTGCAGCTTGCCCAGCACCGATTCGCCGGGCAGCCGCCCCAGCAGCGCGTCGCGGGGATTGCCCGACACGTACATGGCGTACAGCAGCGTGGCGCCCACCGAGACCGCCACGCCCTGCAGCACGCCGAAGCCGATCACGCCCACGGCCGCCAGGATGCCGAAGGCCAGCTCGATGCGCGAAATGCGCGCCAGGCGCATGAAGGCCTGGCCGTCGAACAGGCTGACCGCGGCCAGCAGCAGGATGGCCGACAGCACCGCCTGCGGCAGCCAGTACAGCGGCGCGCTCAACAGCCCCACCACCACCGCCAGCGCCGCCGCGGCGCTGATGCTGACCAGCGGCGACGAGCCGCCGGCCACCAGCCCGACCGCGGTGCGCGAGTCGGCGCCGGTCACCACGAAGCCCTGGAATAAGCCGGCGGCCACGTTGGCCGCGCCAAAGCCCACCAGCTCGCGGTTGGGGTCGATGTGTTCGCCGGTGCGCGCGGCGAAGCTGCGGGCCGTGACGATGCCGCTGGAAAAGCTCACCACCAGCACCCCGGCCGCGCCCATCAGGATGCCGTCCACGCCCTCCAGCCGCAGCGGCAGGCTGAGCGCCGGCAGACCGGCGGGCACGTCGCCGACCACGGCGATGCCCAGCGAGGGAAAGTCGAACAGCCAGGACAGCAGGCAGGAGCCCGCCACCAGCATGATGGGGCCGGGCCAGCCCGGCCGCCAGCGCTTGAGCGCCACCAGCAGCACGCATGAAAGCACGCCCAGGATGAGCGTGGGAATCCGGACCTCCGGCAGGCGCCGCGACAGCTCCAGGAAAGGATGCACCAGGCCGCTGTTGCGCAGGCCCACGCCCGTCAGGCCGCTGAGCTGCGAAAGGGCCAGCGTGACCGCCACGCCCGCCATATAGCCGATCAGCACCGGCCGCGACAGCAGGTTGGCCAGCACGCCCAGGCGCAGCACGCGCGCGATCAGGCAGCCCACGCCCACCGTCAGCGCGATGCCGGTGGCGGCCACCAGGCGATCTTCGGGGGTGCTGAGCGCCATGCCGGTAAGCGTGGCGGCGATCAGCGTGCAGGTGGCGGTGTCGGGCCCGACGATGAGCGTGCGCGACGATCCGAAGACCGCGTAGCCCAGCATGCCCGCGATGGCGGCCCACAGGCCGGCCACGGGCGGCACGCCCATCATGGCCGCGTAGGCCAGCCCCACCGGCAGCGCCACCGCCGCCACGCTCAGGCCGGCCATGGCGTCGCGCCGCGCCGATTCCCGGGTGAGGCCGCGGAGGTTGTTCAGGCCGGGAAACAGGCGGAGGATCATGGCGGCGCAATGACGGGAATGGCGGCAGCGGGGCCGGGGAAAACCGGCGGCTCGCGCCGCCGGATGGGTTACGCGCCGGCGTCCGTCGAGGCGCGGGCTTCCAGCACCGCGACGGCGGGCAGGGTCTTGCCTTCCAGGAACTCCAGGAACGCACCGCCGCCGGTCGAGATGTAGCCGACCTGCTCGCCGATGCCGTACTTGGCGATGGCGGCCAGCGTGTCGCCGCCGCCGGCGATGGAAAAGCCGGCCGAGTCGGCGATGGCGCGGGCCACCACTTCGGTGCCGTGGGCGAACTGGTCGAACTCGAACACGCCCACCGGGCCGTTCCAGACGATGGTGCCGGCCTGCTTCAGGATGCCGGCCAGCTGCGCCGCGGTCTGCGGGCCGATGTCCAGGATCATGTCGTCCTCGGCCACGTCGGCCGCGGCCTTGACCGTGGCTTCGGCGTCGGCGCCGAAGGACTTGGCGCAGACCACGTCCACCGGGATCGGCACGGCCGCGCCGCGCTGTTTCATCATGTCGATGACGGCGCGGGCCTGCTCGACCTGGTCGGGCTCGGCCAGCGATTTGCCGATGGGCAGGCCGGCGGCCAGCATGAAGGTGTTGGCGATGCCGCCGCCCACCACCAGCTGGTCGACCTTGTCGGCCAGCGATTGCAGGATGGACAGCTTGGTCGAGACCTTGGAGCCGCCGACGATGGCGACCAGCGGACGCTTGGGCTCGTGCAGCGCGCGGCCCAGGGCTTCGAGTTCGGCGGCCAGCAGCGGGCCGGCGCAGGCCACGGGCGCGAAGCGCGCGATGCCGTGGGTGGTGGCCTCGGCGCGGTGCGCGGTGCCGAAGGCGTCGTTGACGTAGACGTCGCAAAGCGCGGCCATCTTGCGCGCCAGGGTTTCGTCGTCTTTCTTCTCGCCGACGTTGACGCGGCAGTTCTCCAGCAGCACGACCTGGCCGTGGTCGACCTTGACGCCGTCGACCCAGTCGCGCACCAGCTGCACGGGCATGCCCAGCAGCTCGGACAGGCGCTGGCCGACCTTGGCCAGCGAATCGGCCTCGGTCAGCACGCCTTCCTTGGGGCGGCCCAGGTGGGACGTGACCATCACGGCGGCGCCGGCGTCCAGCGCCATGCGGATGCCGGGCACCGAGGCGCGGATGCGGGTGTCTTCGCTGATGCGGCCGGCGTCGTCGAACGGCACGTTCAGATCGGCGCGGATGAACACGCGCTTGCCGGACAGGGCGCCGGACTTGGCCAGCGCGGACAGGGTATTGACCTTGGGCATGAGTATGGATTCCTACGATTGGCGTACAAAGGGGACGAACCCATTTTCCGCGCCGGCGGAAAACAAATCCGTCCCCTGTGGACTGACTGCGTGGCTTACTTGGCCGTCATCAGCGCGACGGTGGTGTCGAGCATGCGGTTCGAGAAGCCCCACTCGTTGTCGTACCAGGAAGAGACCTTGACCAGGCGGCCCGAGACCTTGGTCAGCGACGCGTCGACGGTGCTGGAGGCCGGGTTGTGGTTGTAGTCCACCGAGACCAGGGGTTCGGTGTTGTAGTCCAGGATGCCCTTGAGCTCGCCTTCCGAGGCGGCCTTCAGGATGCCGTTGACTTCTTCGACGGTGGTGTCGCGCTTGGCCACGAAGGACAGGTCGACGATGGACACGTTGATGGTCGGGACGCGGATGGCGTAGCCGTCCAGCTTGCCGTTCAGTTCAGGCAGCACCAGGCCCACGGCGGCGGCGGCGCCGGTCTTGGTGGGGATCATGCTCATGGTGGCCGAACGGGCGCGGCGCAGGTCTTCGTGGTAGACGTCGGTCAGGACCTGGTCGTTGGTGTAGGCGTGGACCGTGGTCATCAGGCCGTTTTCCAGGCCCAGCTTGTCGTTCAGCGGCTTGACCAGCGGGGCCAGGCAGTTGGTGGTGCACGACGCGTTGGAGATGACGGTGTCCGAGGCCTTCAGCACGCCGTGGTTCACGCCGTACACGACGGTGGCGTCGACGTCCTTGCCGCCGGGAGCCGAGATGATGACCTTCTTGGCGCCGCCCTTGATGTGCGCGCCGGCCTTTTCTTTGGTGGTGAAAAAGCCCGTGCATTCCAACACCACGTCGACCTTCAGCTCGCCCCAGGGCAGCTCGGCCGGGTTGCGGTTGGCCAGCACGCGGATCTTGTCGCCGTTGACGACCATGTATTCGCCGTCGACCTCGACCGTGCCCGGGAACTTGCCGTGGGCGGTGTCGTAGCGCGTCAGGTGCGCGTTGGTCTTGGGATCGCCCAGGTCGTTGATGGCGACGATTTCGATGTCGTGCTTCTTGCCACCTTCGTAGTGGGCACGCAGGATGTTGCGGCCGATGCGGCCGTAACCGTTGATGGCGACGCGAATGGTCATGACTAAGCTCCTTTTTACAAAACTTGGCGGACGGTCTCGGCCACCTTGTCGGCGGTCAGCCCGAAGAACTTGAACAGCGCGCCGGCCGGCGCGGATTCGCCGTAGCGGTCGATGCCGACGACGGCGCCTTCCAGGCCCACGTACTTGTGCCAGAAGGCGGTGATGCCGGCCTCGACGGCCACGCGCGGCAGGCCCTTGGGCAGCACCGACTGCTTCCAGGCGGCGTCCTGGCGGTCGAACACATCGGTGCTGGGCATGGAGACCACGCGCACCGCAATGCCTTCCTTGGCCAGCTGGGCCTGCGCGTCCAGCGCGATGGCGACTTCCGAGCCGGTGGCGATGATGACGGCGCGGGCGCCCTCGGCGTCGCGCAGCACGTAGCCGCCGCGGGCGATGGCGTCCACGGTGGCGGCGTCACGCTGCACGAACGGCAGGTTCTGGCGCGACAGCAGCAGCGCCGTGGGGCCGCCGTCGTGCACGTCCATGCCGATGCTGGCCGGGCGCGTCACGGCCGCGTTCCAGGCCACGGCGGTTTCCGTGGTATCGCAGGGGCGCCACAGCGACAGGTTGGGGATCAGGCGCAGGCTGGAGGCGTGTTCGATGGACTGGTGGGTCGGGCCGTCTTCGCCCAGGCCGATCGAGTCGTGGGTGAACACGTGCACCACGCGCTGCTTCATCAGCGCCGCCATGCGGATGGCGTTGCGCGAGTAGTCGGAGAAGGTCAGGAAGGTGCCGCCGAACGGCAGGTAGCCGCCGTGCAGGGCCACGCCGTTCATGATGGCGGCCATGCCGAATTCGCGCACGCCGTAGTTGATATGGCGGCCGAACTGGATGCCCTGCTCGCCGGCGCGCACCGGCGCGACGCCCTTCCAGTCGGTGAAGTTGGAGCCGGTCAGGTCGGCCGAGCCGCCCAGCATTTCCGGCAGCGCGGCGGCCAGCGCCGCGATCGCGAACTGCGACGCCTTGCGGGTGGCCACGGTCTCGGCCTTTTCCAGCGTGGCGTTCAGGAAGGCCTGGAACTGCTCGGCGTAGCCGGCGGGCAGCTCGCCCTTCATGCGGCGGGTGAATTCGGCGGCTTCGGCCGGGAATTCGGCGGCGTAGGCGTCGAAGGCGGACTGCCATTCGGCCTGGGCCGCGGCGCCGCGCTTGCGGCCGTCCCAGCCGTCGTAGATTTCCTGCGGGATCTGGAACGGCTCCGACGACCAGCCCAGCGCGGCGCGGGTGGCGGCGATCTCGTCCTTGCCCAGCGGCGCGCCGTGCACGTTGTGGGTGCCGGCCATGTTGGGCGAACCCTTGCCGATGACGGTGCGGCAGACGATCAGGGTGGGCTTTTCCGATTGCGCGCGCGCGGCCTTGATGGCGGCGTCCACAGCGGCGACGTCGTGGCCGTCCACGCCGCGGATCACGTTCCAGCCGTAGCCTTCGAAGCGCTTGGCGGTGTCGTCGGCGAACCAGTGCTCGACGTGGCCGTCGATGGAAATGCCGTTGTCGTCATACAGCACCACCAGCTTGCCCAGCTTGAGCGTGCCGGCCAGCGAGCAGACTTCGTGCGAGATGCCTTCCATCAGGCAGCCGTCGCCGGTGAAGGCGTAGGTGTGGTGGTCGACGATGGTGTGGCCGGGCTTGTTGAATTCGGCGGCCAGCAGGGCTTCGGCGAGCGCCATGCCCACGGCGTTGCCCAGGCCCTGGCCCAGCGGGCCGGTGGTCGTTTCCACGCCCGGGGTGATGCCCACTTCGGGGTGGCCCGGGGTCTTGGAATGCAGCTGGCGGAAGTTCTTGAGTTCTTCGATCGGCAGATCGTAGCCGGTCAGGTGCAGCAGGGCGTAGATCAGCATGGAGCCGTGGCCGTTGGACAGCACGAAGCGGTCGCGGTTGGCCCAGGCGGGATCTTTGGGGTTGTGACGCAGGTTGCCGGCCCACAAGGCTTGGGCGATTTCCGCCATGCCCATGGGAGCACCCGGGTGCCCGGAGTTCGCTTGTTGCACGGCGTCCATCGCGAGGGCGCGGATGGCATCCGCCAAGGCAAGTTTAGGGGCGGTCGGATTGCTCATTCGGAAGGCTCTTTGAAGCTGGTCACCTGGAACACGGCAGGGCCAGTTAAGTAGGTTGCGAAGCAGGGGATTTTAGCACCCGGGGGTTTCCCTCAGGCCATCGGCCATAAGCCGTCCCCCATGCTAGGCTACGCGGCTGACGCAAATGCCCCGCGCCGGCTCCGCCGCCGGGGCCGGCCGCCCCCCGGAGGGGCTGTTTTTTCCCCGATCCGCCACGTTTCGTTTCATGTCCGCCCCCCGCTTCTTCTGCGACCTCCCTCTGACCGCCGGCGCCCGAGTCGCCCTGCCGGACGCCCTGGCCCACCACGCGCTGCGGGTGCTGCGGCTGCGCCACGGCGAGGCCATCGTCCTGTTCAACGGCCAGGGCGGCGAATTCCCCGCCGTACTGGAGGCCGAGGGCAAGGCCGGGTTCGCCCGGCTGGGGCCGTTTTCGCCGCGCGAGGCCGAGCTGGCCGGGCGCATCACCCTGGTCCAGGGCCTGCCTTCCGGCGACAAGATGGACTGGGTGGTGGAAAAAGCGGTGGAACTGGGGGTGGCCCGGGTCTGTCCAGTGGCGGCGCAGCGCAGCGTGCTGCAATTGTCGGGGCCGCGGCTGGACAAGCGCGTGGCGCACTGGCGGCGCATCGCCCAAGCCGCCAGCGAGCAATGCGGACGCAACCGGCTGATGGCGGTGGACGCGCCCCTGGCGCTGGCCGAATGGCTGGCGCAGCCCGCCGACGGCCTGCGCCTGATGTGCCATCCGGAAGCGGCCGACGATCTGGCCGCCCGGCTGCGCGCAGATCCCGGCCTGCAGGCGCTGACGCTGCTGGTCGGCCCCGAGGGCGGATGGTCGGACAAGGAACTGGAACAGGCGCGGCAGGCGGGGGTCCAGGCGGTGCGCTTCGGCCCGCGGGTGCTGCGCACCGAGACGGCGGGCCTGGCGCTGGCCTCGGCCGCCGGGGCGCTGCTGGGCTGGTAGCCCGGCCAGGGCTTCAGTGGTTTTCGCCGTAGGGCGCGGCCGCCACGCCCGGCTCGGGATCGGGGTGCCTGCCGGCGTGTTCGATCACGTACGAAAACACGCGCCCGTTTTCGCGGGCGAAATCGGACGCATCGGAACATACGGTTTCGATCAGGCCGGCGTCTTCCTCTAGCGCCGGATCGCCCGAGTGCAGCCGGTACAGCCACAGCACCACGCCGGTCTTGTGGTCCAGCACGGTGTCGCACAGACAGTCGTAGAGCGCGTCGAGATTGCCGCCGAAGTACTCGGGGAAGTCGACCGCCTTGACGATGGCGCGCAGCACCGCCGAACGGCTGCGGGCGGGATCGCAATTGGCGACGAACAAGGCCAGGCCGAGCTCATGGGCGGCGTCTACCACGGCCTTCTTGTCCAGCCCCTCGTGGGCCAGCGCACCGCCGCGCAGCAGCTGCCGCTGCAAAGTAGATTGGCCATTGCGCGTCATGCCCGAGCCTCCTTGAAAAAGGCGATCACTTCATCGCTACGCTGCATCGTATCGGCATAACCCAGTTCAATCAATCGCTTGGTGTAGCTGGATTCAAACAGGAGGTAGGACATCAGCGACCCGCCTCCCGGACGGCCTGGATCGGACGATACACCGAGCACGCGGAAAAGGGCACGGGCCTGGGTCGGCATGTCCTTCAAATGCTCCAGCGCCATCAGGTCCAGCGACTGGCTGGGCGTGATGGTCAGCACCTCCACGCGGCGCACGCCGCCGCGGACGCCCTCCTCGCCGGCCAGCTCCGTCAGGAAGTTCATGCGCTGCAGGCGCTCGACGTCGGCCGACAGCCCGTCCAGGAAGATGCTGGCCAGCGCATGGCCGCCCACCTGCGCCAGGGACGGGTACGGCGGCGAGTCTTCGCGGTTCTCGGGGTGGGTGTCGTCGCGGAATCCGGTGCCGATCACCAGCACGCGGCTGGCGCCCAGGTGGATGGCCGGGCTGATCGGCGCCAGCTGGCGCATCGAGCCGTCGCCGCACCATTCGCCCTTGCCGTGCACCTGCACCTGGCGGGCCGGGAAGACGAAGGGAATGGCCGACGAGGCCATCAGGTGGTCGATGCCGATCGGGGTCGGGATGGCCAGGCGCAGATAGCGGTGCCAGGGCTCGATCGGCGTATGCGCCTGGTAGAAGGTCAGGTGCTCGCCGCTGGTGTAGCCCGAGGCCGTGATGGCCAGCGCCGACAGGGCGCCGCTTTCGAGGTTGGCGCGCAGGTGCTGGAAGTCCAGCACCCGGCCCAGCAAGGCCTCCATGGGGCTGTTGTCCAGCAGCGAGGTGGGCCGCTTGCGCGCCAGGCCCGAGAACATCCAGCCCAGCGACAGCAGGCCCAGCCAGCGGCCGCCCGTGCGGATGATGCCGGGCGTGTCGGCCCGGTAGATCATGTCGGTGTTGAGCGAAGACCACAGGCGCCGGATGCGGCGCACGCCCAGGTGCGGACGGTCGGCGCGGCAGGCCAGCGCGGCGGCGTTGATGGCGCCGGCGGACGTGCCGCAGATGATGTGAAACGGGTTCTGGAAGCGCGAATGCCAGTCCGGGTCCAGCAGCTCCATGATGGCGCTGAGCACGCCGACCTGGTAGGCGGCGCGGGCGCCGCCTCCGGTCAGGACCAGGCCGGTCTGCGTGCGCGGGCACGCAGGGCCGGCCGGGCGGACTTCAACGCGGGGTGTTGGCATCGACGACCGTCATGGCGGTCATGTTGACGATGCGGCGCACGGTCGAGCTGGAAGTCAGGATGTGCACCGGCGCGTTCGCGCCCAGCAGGAACGGACCCACCGCCACGTTGCTGCCCGCGGTGGTCTTGAGCAGGTTGTAGGCGATGTTGCCGGCGTCCACGTTCGGGCACACCAGCAGGTTGGCCTCGCCCTTGAGCGAGGACGAAGGCAGGATGCGCATGCGCAGCGCCTCGTCCAGCGCGCAGTCGCCGTGCATCTCGCCGTCGATCTCCAGCTCCGGGTCGATCTCGCGCACCAGCTCCAGCGCGCGGCGCATCTTCGCGCCCGAGGCCGAGCTGCCCGAGCCGAAGTTGGAACGCGACAGCAGCGCCGCCTTGGGCGCCAGGAACATGCGGCGCATCTCGTGGGCGGCCGCGACGGTGAACTCGGCGATCTGCTCGGCCGTGGGCTCGTCGTTGACGTGGGTGTCGACCAGCACCACCGTGCGCTCGTTGAGCAGCAGGATGTTCATGGCCGCGTACACGTTGTGGCCGGGGCGGCGGCCGATCACCTCGTCCACGAAACGCAGGTGGTCGTGGTAGGCGCCGACCGAGCCGCAGACCATGCCGTCGGCGTCGCCCAGGCGCACCATCATCGCGCCGATCAGCGTCATGCGGCGGCGCATCTCCACCCGCGCCATTTCCTTGGTGATGCCGCGGCGGCACATCAGCTCCCAGTACGTGGTCCAGTACTGGTGGAAGCGCTCGTCGTATTCCGGGTTGGTGACTTCAACGTCCTGGCCCAGGCGCAGGCGCAGGCCCAGTTTTTCGATGCGGGCCAGCAGCACCGACGGGCGGCCCACCAGAATGGGACGGGCCAGGCCTTCGTCGACCACCACCTGCACCGCGCGCAGCACGCGCTCGTCCTCGCCTTCGGCGAACACGATGCGAGCCTTGCCACCCTCGCGCACGATGCGCTTGGACGCCGCGAACAGCGGCTTCATGAACGCGCCTGAGTGGTACACGAACTGCTGCAGCTGCGCCTCGTAGGCCTCCAGGTCGGCCAGCGGGCGCGTGGCCACGCCGTCTTCCATCGCCGCCTTGGCCACCGCCGGCGCAATGCGCACGATCAGGCGCGGATCGAACGGCTTGGGAATCAGGTAGTCCGGGCCGAACGAAATGTCATAGGTGCCGTAGGCGGCCGCCACCACTTCGTTCTGCTCTTCCTCGGCCAGCTCGGCGATGGCGTACACCGCCGCCTTTTCCATCTCGCGCGTGATGGTCGTGGCGCCCACGTCCAGCGCGCCGCGGAAAATGTACGGAAAGCACAGCACGTTGTTGACCTGGTTCGGGTAGTCCGAACGGCCCGTGGCCATCACCACGTCGTCGCGCACGCCGTGCGCCACTTCCGGCAGGATCTCCGGCGTCGGGTTGGCCAGCGCCAGGATCAGCGGACGCGGACCCATCGCCGCCACCATCTCCGGCTTGAGCACGCCGCCGGCCGACAGGCCCAGGAACACGTCGGCGCCCTGGATCACCTCGGCCAGCTTGCGCGCGTCGGTCTTTTGCGCGAAGCGCGCCTTGTCCGGGTCCATCAGCGCCGTGCGGCCTTCGTAGACCACGCCTTCGATGTCGGTGACCCACACATTCTCCAGCGGCAGGCCCAGGTCCACCATCAGGTCCAGGCAGGCCAGCGCGGCCGCGCCGGCGCCCGAGGTCACCACCTTGACCTGCTTGATGTCCTTGCCCACCACTTTCAGGCCGTTGATGAAGGCCGCCGACACACAGATCGCGGTGCCGTGCTGGTCGTCATGGAAAACCGGGATCTTCATGCGGTCGCGCAGCTTGCGCTCGACGACGAAGCATTCGGGGGCCTTGATGTCTTCGAGGTTGATGCCGCCGAAGGTGGCTTCCAGGCCGGCGATGATCTCGACCAGCTTGTCGGGGTCGGTCTCGTTGATCTCGATGTCGAACACGTCCAGGCCGGCGAACTTCTTGAACAGCACCGCCTTGCCTTCCATCACCGGCTTGGACGCCAGCGCACCGATATTGCCCAGCCCCAGCACCGCGGTGCCGTTGGTGATCACGCCCACCAGGTTGCCGCGCGCCGTGTAGCGGAACACGTTGGCCGGGTCGGCCACGATTTCCTCGCAGGCCGCCGCCACGCCGGGCGAATAGGCCAGCGCCAGGTCGCGCTGGTTGGTGAGCTGCTTGGTCGGCATGACCGCGACTTTGCCGGGGCGTCCGTGCTCGTGGTATTCAAGGGCGGCTTTGCGGAGATTGGCATCCATAGGGGCGGGCTACTTGCTAGAGTGTGAGACACGGAAAGGGGGGAATTCTATTCCGATGGCGCCGGCCGCGATACCTCCGCGCCCCTTGCCAGGCTTGCGTTTCCATCTTAACGCGAGCTTACAAATTGTCGCTATTGCGGCGCCGACAACAAGGGGAAACGGCCGTCCGGATCGAACAGCGCCTTCACCCGCGAATCCAGCCGGGTCGTGGCCAGCCCCGGCGGCTCGGCCGGCGGCGGCAGTTGCGGCGCCGGCGGCGCGTCGGCCAGCGTGACGCCGGACACCCACGCCAGCGTGCCGCCGTGGCCCAGCAGCAGCTGCCCCAGGTTGACGGTGGCCGGCGCCTCGGGCTTGAGCGCGTCCAGGCGGTAGCGTCCCAGCCAGCGTTCGCCGTCGCGCGTGGCGAAGGCGTCCCCGCCCGAGGCCAGCTGGAACAGCGACGGCACCAGGCGCTGCACGGTGGCGGAACGCAGCGGCTGCACGTCGGCCTCGCCGAAGGCCCCCAGCGTTTCCTCCACCCCATCGGCCAGCATCACGTCCACCGCCAGCACGCCCGAACCGGCGCAGCGCCCGGCCTCCCAGCGCGCCGGCGCGGCCAGCCAGGCGGCCAGCGTCAGATCGCCCGGCAGCCCGGCGAACTGGCGCAGCCCGGCGCGCGCCAGCGCGGCCAGCGGCACCCCGGGCCGGGCATGCCAGCGCGCGGGCTCGCCGGGCAGGCGCAGCAATTCCGTCAGGGCCGACGGGTCCACCCGCAACAACGGCCCGTAATGGGTTTCGAACGGGCCTTCGGCCCCTTCCAGCGCCAGCGTGACGCGGTACTCGGCGCACAGGGCGCGGGCGTGCGCCACGTCGGCCTCGCGCGCCGGGATCAAAACGGCCCGCGGGCCGGCCTCGCCGCTCTCGCCCAGGTCGCGCACGGCGCCCTGGCACAGCAGCCCCAGGCGCTGCAGGAATGCCGCCCAGGGGCTCTGGGCCGGACGTCGGCCCAGGAGGAAAGCGCGGCGCGATGGCTGCATGACTACAATTCCTTTTTTGCTACGAAACGCCTTCGAGAATCCCATGCCCCGCCTTGCCGCCCGCACCCACGATTTCCTGACCTTCCAGGTAATGGAGCTGTTCAAGCAGGCGCAAGCGCTGCAGGCGGCCGGCAAGGACATTATCAGCCTGGGCATCGGCGAACCGGACTTTACCGCGCCGCCCCAGGTCGTGGAAGCGCTGGAACGCGCGGCCCGCACCGGGCTCAGCGGCTACAGTCCCTCGGCCGGCCTGACCCCGCTGCGCGAAGCCATCGCCCGGTTCTACCACGAACAGTTCGGCGCCAGCATCGATCCGTCGCGCGTCATCGTCACCGCGGGCGCCTCGGGCGCGCTGACGCTGGCCTGCGCGGCCCTGGTCAACGGCGGCGGCGAAGTGCTGATGCCCGACCCCTCCTACCCCGCCAACAGCAACTTCGTGCTGGCCGCCGGCGGCGTGCCGCGGCTGATTCCCAGCACGGCGCAGAAGCGTTTCCAGCTGTCGGCCCAGGACGTGGCCGACAACTGGACGCCGGCCACCCAGGGCGTGCTGATCGCTTCGCCCAGCAACCCCACCGGCACCTCCATCGCCCACGGCGAACTGGCCGAGCTGCTGGCGCAGGTCCGCGCGCGCGACGGCTTCGCCATCGTCGACGAGATCTACCTTGGCCTGTCCTACGAGGGCCAGCCGCGTTCAGCGCTGACGCTGGACGACGACGTCATCGTCATCAACAGCTTCTCGAAGTATTTCCACATGACCGGCTGGCGCCTGGGCTGGATGATCGTGCCGCAGGACATGGTGGCGCCGGTGGAGAAGATCGCCGCCAGCCTGGCGATCTGCGCGCCCACGCTGGCCCAGCATGCCGCGCTGGCCTGCTTCACGCCGGGCGCGATGAAAACCTTCGAGCACCGCCGCGAGGCGTTCAGGCAGCGCCGCGACTACCTGCTGCCGGAATTCGAGCGCCTGGGCATCCAGGTGCCGGTCAAGCCGGACGGCGCCTTCTATATTTATGCCGACATCTCCAACCTGGGCATGGACAGCGCCGCGTTCTCGCAGCGCCTGCTGCTGGAGGCCGGCGTGGCCGCCGTGCCCGGGCTGGACTTCGGGCCGGCCCACGGCGGGCACACCATGCGCTTTTCCTATGCCACGGGACTGGACCGCCTGGAAGAGGCGGTGGCCCGGATGGGGCGGTTGCTGCAGGGGTGAGGGGCGGTTGCGGCTGGGGTCGGTCGAATGCCTCGCGCCGCGCCCGTCACCGTAGGATGGGTGCAGCGCGTCGCCATCATCACAAGAACGCGACTGTCGAGCGCGCGTAACCCATCGGGCGGCGCCAGCCGCCGTTTTAAGGCGTTCAGTCGCGCGCCAGCGCGATGCCCGAGGCCAGCGCCAGGCGGCGCCGTTCGGCCTGCACCTTGGCGCCGTAGCCGTTGTCGTCGGGCCCCGTGGCGCCCACGTAACAGGCCAGGCCGCCGTCCACCGATCCGCGGCGGTTGATGCAATCGCGCAGAATCGTGGTGCCCACGCCGATGTTGGCGGCCGGGTCCAGCGGGTTCTTGCCGACGGCGTCGAACTTGTCCTGGTGCACGCTGGTCATCACCTGCATCAGGCCCTGGGCGCCCACGTGGCTTTCGGCCAGCGGGTTGTAGCGGGACTCGATGGCGATCACGGCCAGCACCAGCAGCGGATCCAGCTTCTTTTCGCGGCTGACCTTGTATACCGTGTTCAGCAGCGGGCCGGTCGCGTCATACGCGACCTTGTACTTGCGCGAGATATAGTTGCGCAAGGCTTCGGCCTGCGGGCCGCTCGCGATGCTGGCGACCGGCTTCACCGGCGGCGGAGCGACGCGCGCCGGCCCCAGCATGCCGGTGGCGTTGCTGGCGGGCGCGTCGGGGATGGCCATGGCGATGGCCGACGACATGTCCGTGCCGAGTTCGGAACCCGTGTCGAGATCGGTGCCGGCTTGCATGGACGTGGGCGCTAGGGCGGTCAACAAGGCTTTGTGCACCTGCAATGCCTGGTCGCGCAATCCAGGCAGGGCGAATCCCATGCTTACCGTCACGATCACCGCGATGCCCAGGTAGACGGAGCAGATGCGCAGCGATTCGGCAAGATATTGGTGCACTCCTTGGGCCATGCTCCTGAAGAGCGAGGCCACTGACGCATCGGGCATATAACCTCCTGCGTAAAAAAGAGGGAGTCAATGTTAACCTCTCTTTCTCTCCAAAATGTAACCAAATCGCCGGGATCTGTAGTGAAATACCGCGACCTTAGAGACTTCCTCGCTCAACTCGAACGCATGGGCGAGCTCAAACGCATCGCCCCGCCGGTGTCCACCCGGCTGGAAATGACCGAGATTTCCGACCGCGTGCTGCGGGCCGAAGGCCCCGCCCTGCTGTTCGAAAACGCCATGCACGACGGCCGTCCGGCGCAGATGCCGGTGCTGACCAACCTGTTCGGCACGCCGGCCCGCGTGGCCCGCGGCATGGGCGCCGACGACGTCAGCGCGCTGCGCGACATCGGCGAGCTGCTGGCATCGCTGCGCGAGCCCGAAGCGCCCCGCGGCCTGCGCGACGCGCTGGCCAAGGTGTCGATGCTGAAATCGGCGCTATGGGACATGAGCCCCAAGAACGTCAAGAGCCCCGCCTGCCAGGAGATCGTCTGGGAAGGCAAGGACGTGGACCTGACCCGCCTGCCGATCCAGACCTGCTGGCCGGGCGACGTGGCGCCGCTGCTGACCTGGGGCCTGGTGATCACGCGCGGCCCGAACGCGCGCCGCCAGAACCTGGGCATCTACCGCCAGCAGCTGCTCGGCCCCAACAAGCTGATCATGCGCTGGCTGTCGCATCGCGGCGGCGCGCTGGATTTCCGCGACCACGCCCTGGCCCATCCCGGCACGCCCTTCCCGGTCGCCGTCGCCCTGGGCGCGGACCCCGCCACCACGCTGGGCGCGGTCACGCCGGTGCCGGACAGCCTGTCCGAATACCAGTTCGCCGGCCTGCTGCGCGGCTCGCGCACCGAAACGGCGCAGGCGCTGGGCAGCAACCTGTCGGTGCCGGCCTGGGCCGAGATCGTGCTGGAAGGCCACCTGCTGCCCTCGTCGGACCCGCGCGCCGTCGCGCCCCGGGTGCCCGAGGGCGTCAATCCGCCGGCCAACACCGACTACGAGATGGCGCTGGAAGGCCCCTACGGCGACCACACCGGCTACTACAACGAGCAGGACTGGTTCCCCGTCTTCACGGTGGAGCGGATCACGATGCGGCGCAATCCCATCTACCACTCCACTTATACCGGCAAGCCGCCGGACGAGCCGGCCGTGCTGGGCGTGGCGCTCAACGAGGTGTTCGTGCCGCTGCTGCGCCGCCAGCTGCCGGAGATCGTGGACTTCTACCTGCCGCCCGAGGGCTGCAGCTACCGCCTGGCGGTGGTGTCCATCCGCAAGCAGTATGCCGGCCACGCCAAGCGCGTGATGTTCGGCCTGTGGAGCATTCTGCGGCAGTTCATGTACACCAAGTTCATCGTCGTGGTGGACGAGGACATCAACCCGCGCGACTGGAAGGAAGTGGTGTGGGCGATGACCACGCGCATGGACCCGGTGCGCGACACCCTGCTGGTGGAGAACACGCCCATCGACTATCTGGATTTCGCCTCGCCGGTGTCCGGCCTGGGCGGCAAGATGGGCATGGACGCCACCAATAAATGGCCGGGCGAAACCCAGCGCGAATGGGGCACGCCCATCACGATGGACGCCGACGTCAAGCAGCGCGTGGATGCGCTGTGGGGCCAGCTCGGCCTGTAGGCCGGGCCGCCCGGCTCAGCGCGGTTCGCCGTCGCGCCCGCCGTTCTGGCGGGCGCCGCGCCAGGCCTTGAACAGCTGCCAGCCGACGAACGCGCCGCCGGCGATCTTCAAGAGCTTGGATCGCTTGCCCCCGCGCATGACCATGGCCGAGAGCGAGGAACTGACGAGAGGATAGCGGCGCGCCAGGCTGATCGCCTGCAGCGCCCAGCGCGATGCGCTGCTGGAGGCCAGGCTGGGCAGCAGGCCGCGCAGAAGCGCGGACGGCTCCAGCCTGCGGCCCGCGGACGCGATGCTTTGCGCCAGCGATTCGCGCTCGATCGCGGCGCGGGCGCGCAGCAGTTCGATGCGCACGGCGCGGTCGACGGAAGGAGATCTTTTCGCCATCGCTCAGGCCTCCTCGCGGCGGGGCGCCTGCGGCGCTTCGTCTTCGTCCTGCGCGTCGCGGATGCGGTCGAGCAGCTCCGCGTCGCGCCCCAGCTCTTCGAGCGTGGCGGAGAACGGCGGCGCGCCGTAGACCAGCCCGTGCCGGACCATCAGCAGCAGCACCACGCCGACGATGCCGTACAAGGCCGCCAGCAGGCCCAGGGCCAGATAACGGTCTTCGGTGGGCCAGAAGGCCACCGCCACCGTGACGGTAAAGACCAGCACCGCCAGCGTCAGGAAGAGCAAGGCAGCAAACGCCATGCCCAGCAGCTTGAGCAAGCGCGCCTTTTCGTCCGAGGCCTCCAGGGCCAGGAGTTCCAGGCGCGTGCGCAGCAGCCCGACCAGGCTGGACGCGACGCCAAATACAGATTTACGCAGACCCATGGCGTGATGGACGCCGGGCGGCAGACGGCTGGCGTCGCCCGCCCGGATGCCCGGCCCCGTCAGCGGCGGCTGATCAGCAAGCCGAGCAGCAGGCCGGTCACGCCTGCGATGCCGATGGCTTGCCAGGGATTGTCATGCACGTAGTCGTCGGTCGCGCGGGCAGCCTTGCGGCCCCGTTCGAGCACGGCGTCCTGGGCCTCGTACAGGGCCTCGCGCGTGCGCTTGAGCGAAGTCAGCGCGCGGTCGCGCAGTTCGTTGGCCTTGTCGCCCGTGCTGCTGGCGGCTTCGCGCAGCAGGCTTTCGGCGTCGTTGAGGCTGGACTTGACACTGTCGATGAGTTTTTCTTTTGCGACGTCTTCGGATTTTCTCGTGGCCATTTTCTTGAGCTCCTGTTGTGTGTCCATGACGCAAACATAATACCAGCCGCCATCGCCGCGGCGCGGCGCGCTTGCTACGGTGTGCTACTTGATCTGCGTAATCTCAACGGCCGACTTCACGCCGCCCTGGTCGATGTCCTGTTTCATTACCAGATTGACGGCCGGGCAGTACCAGTCCGTCACGGTGGTGTTCATGCCGGGAATGGGCAGGGTGAGGCCCTGGAAGGTGGCCATGGTGGGGGTGGTGTCGCGGCTGTAGGTGATCGGATGGCAGGACTGCTTGCCCAGGGCGGTGTCCAGGGACATCTTTTTGCCCACTGTTTTTTCGCCGATGCGCACCGTGGTGGTGGGCTGGCCGCCCACCGGCGCCTCCTTGCCGATCTTCAGGCGAAACGAGGAGCCGGGCAGCTTCTGGCCCTGGCTGAGCTGGCCGTCGTAGGCGAACAGGCCCAGCATGCGCAGGTCGAACTGGCCCTCGGACGGCCGCGGCGCTTCGCCGGCGGTGGCGTAGCGCACGAAGGTGGCCTGCCCGCTCTTGACGGTCATCAGGTAATCGAGCCTGGACTTGCCCGGCGGCAGGCCGGCGTAGCTGAACGTGGCCACGCCGCGCACCCGCGCGCGGCAGTTGTCGCCGTTGGTCTTGGAGACTTCGGCGAAATTGAGGTCGGCGCCCAGCGCCAGGTTGCCCGTGCCGGTCAGCTGCACCGCGCCGCCGTCGTGCATGAACTGCGCGTCGCACACGCCGGCCTGCGTCGCCTGCGCCGCCGCCAGCGCGCCCGCCGCGAAAACAAAGGATGCCATTTTCCGCATCGTCACAAGCCACTCCATGAATCCGTAAAAAACCGTCCGCCGGACCTGCGGCGTAGGGGTGGCTCGATACTACACCGGGTTCGTCCCGGGGCGTATGTCGGAACGTGTCGGCGGCGGCGCGGCGCGGGCCATCATGGCCAGGATCTCGGGCACGCACGAACCGCAGCCCGTGCCGCAGCCCAGTCCGGATTTCAGCGCGGCCAGGTCGCAGCCCTGCCCGATGCCGGCCTGGATGGCCGCTACGCTTACGCCATTGCACACGCACACGGTGCGCGAGCGCGCCGCGCCGGCGATGCGGCCGGTCAGCAGCGCCGCCACGCCGCGCGGCGCCTCGCCACCGGCGGCCCATGACAGCAGCGCTTCCTGGGCCCGCAGATCGCCGGTCAGCAGAAAGCCGCGCAGGGCGCCCTGCTCCACCCTGACCCGCCGCATCAGGCCGCGCGCCGGATCGTCGAAGGCCACGTCGGGCCGGCGCAGATCCAGCGCGTCCGCCAGGGCGTCCAGCATGGCGGACGGCGGCGCGGCGGGCGCGGCCAGCCGCAGGCGCACGCCGCCCGCGCCCGCCGGCAGCGCCACGGCGTAGTCGAATCGGCGCAGCCACGGCGCCAGGCGCAGCCGCAGCGCGGCGGCGTCGCCCTGCAGCCACGCCGCCGCCTGCCATGGCAGGCCGGCGGGTTCGGCCGACACGGCGCAGTGCTTGAGTTCGGGCTGGCGCGACAGCGGATCGGCCGCCGGATTGGTCAGCGCGTTCACGCCCAGGCCCGCCATGAACGCGCTGCCCCAGTGCATCGGCAGGAACGCGCAGCCCGGCCTCAAGCCCTCGTCCGGCTGCGCCGGCGCGACCACGCTGCCCCGGCGCGACGTCAGCCTGGCCAGCGCGCCGGGCTCCAGGCCCAGGCGCCGCATGTCCTCGGGATGCAGCGACACCCAGGGTTCCTCGACGTGCCGCGTCAGCGCGCGCGCCAGCGAGGTGCGCGCCATCGTGTGCCAGTGGTCGCGCAGCCGCCCGGTGGTCAGCTGCAGCGGAAACGCCGGGCTGGCGGCTTCGGCCGTGGGCCGATACGCCAGGTCGATGAAGCGGGCCCGCCCGCCGGGCGTGGCGTACACGCCGTCGCCATACAGGCGCGCCGCGCCCCGCCCCTGCCGGTACGGCCATTGCTGCGGCCCGCCGGCTTCCAGCGCGGCGTAGTCCAGCGCGCTGTAGTCCAGGTCTCGGCCGGCCGTCATGCGGGCGTGCTCGGCGAAGACCTCGGCCTCGTCGCGGTAGCCGAACAGCGCCGCCTTGCCCGGCGCCAGCCTGGCGGCCAGGCGCTGCGCGACGGCCTGCGCCAGCCGCCAGTCGGGCCGGGCGTCTCCGGGCGGCGGGACGGCCGCGCGCACCCGGCTGATACGCCGCTCCGAATTGGTCACCGTGCCGGACTTCTCCGGCCAGGTGGCCGCCGGCAGCACCAGGTCGGCATAAGCCAGGGTCTCGGTGCCCGCGTACGCTTCCTGCACGATCACGAATTCCGCGCGCTCCAGCGCCGCGCGCACGCGGGCCTGGTCCGGCAGCGACTGCGCGGGATTGGTGGCCGCGATCCACAGCAGCTTGATGCGCCCGTCCAGCGCGGCGTCGAACATCTCCAGCGCGGTTGCGCCCGGCGCCTGCGGCAAGGCGTCCACGCCCCACAGCGCGGCCGTCTCGCGGCGGTCCCCGGGCGAGGCCGGATCGCGGTGCCCCGGCAGCAGCGTCGCCATGCCGCCGGCCTCGCGCCCGCCCATGGCGTTGGGCTGGCCGGTCAGCGAAAACGGTCCGGCTCCCGGCCTGCCGATCTGGCCGGTGGCCAGGTGCAGATGGATCAGCGCGGCATTCTTGTCGGTGCCGCTGGTCGACTGGTTCAGGCCCATGGTGTAGAGCGACAGCGCCGCCCCGGCCTGGCCGAACCAGCGCGCCGCCTGCGCGATGTCGGCCGCCGGCACGCCGCAAATCTCCTGCGCGGCCGCCGGCGTGCAGGATCGCACCCGCTCCCGCAGCGCCTCGAAGCCCTCGGTGTGGCGGCGGATGTAGCCGCGGTCGATCAGGTCCTCGTTCACCATGACGTGCAGCATGGCGTGGAACAGCGCCACGTCGGTGCCGGGCGCCAGCTGCAGGTGCAGGTCGGCGCAGGCCGCGGTATCGGTGCGCCGCGGATCGGCCACGACCAGCTTCATGCCGGGACGGCGCGCGCGCGCCGCCTCCAGCCGCCGGAACAGCACCGGGTGGGCGTAGGCCATGTTGGAGCCGGCGATCAGCACCGTGTCCGCCAGCTCCAGGTCTTCATAGCAGGCCGGCGGCGCGTCGGCGCCCAGGGTGCGCTTGTAGCCCGACACCGCGCTCGACATGCACAGGCGCGAATTGGTGTCGATATTGTTGGTGCCGACCAGCGCCCGCGCCAGCTTGTTGAAGACCGCATAGTCCTCGGTCAGCAGCTGGCCCGACAGATAAAAGCCCACCGAGTCGGGACCGTGCCGCCCAACGCAGTCGGCCAGCCGCCCGGCCGCGATGTCCAGGGCCTGGTCCAATGCGATGTCGGCCAACGGCTGGCCGCGCGCCGCGCGCCATTGCGCCGACAGCACGCGCGCGCCGTCGCGCCGCACCGTGTCGGCCAGCGCCAGTCCCTTGCTGCACAGCCTGCCGCGGTTGGCGGGATGCGCGTCGTCGCCCCGCACGCCCACCACGGCGCCGTCCCGCACCTGCACGCGCACGCCGCAGCCGGTGCCGCAATAGCAGCACACCGACGGCACTTCGGCGACGCCATCGGCCGCGGCGGGCCGGATCATGATCGTGTCCATGCGCTACCCGCCCGCCGCGCTTTCGCCGCCCATGAGCCGGTCGCGCAGCGCGCCTATGCCCCGCCCTTCCCGGATCAGCCGCAAGTACCAGGCGCCGTCGGCGGTGTCGCCGTACAGGCAGACGCCCACCAGCCTGTCGCCGCGGATGACCAGCTTCTTGTAGACGCCGTCCAGCGAGTCGGCCAGCGTGATGGCTTCGGTCTGCCCGCCGCCGGCGAATTCGCCGGCGGAGAACAGCTCGATGCCGCTGACCTTGAGTTTGGCCGACGTGACGCTGCCCTGGTAGCGGCCGATGCCGTGCAGCGCCAGATGATTGGCCGCCACCCGGGCCTGCTCGAACAGCGGCGCCACCAGCCCGTAGGCCGTGCCCCGATGGTTGGCGCATTCGCCCACCGCGTAGACGCGCGGATCGTAGGTCTGCAAGGTGTCGCTGACCACCACGCCGCGGTTCACGTACAGGCCGCAGCGCTCGGCCAGCTCGGTGTTCGGCCTGACGCCGGCCGCCATCACGACCAGATCCGCCGGGATCTCCTCGCCGTCGGCGAAACGCAGCGCGCGCACGCGCCCGTCCGCCCCGCCCAGGATGGCCTGGGTCTGGCGCCGCAGCAGGAATTTCAGCCCGCGCGCCTCCAGGCTGGCGCGCAGCAGCGCCGCGGCCGCGCCGTCCAGCTGCCGGTCCAGCAGCGACGCGCCCAGGTGCACCACCGACACATCCATGCCGCGCGCGGCCAGGCCGTTCGCGGCCTCCAGGCCCAGCAGCCCGCCGCCGACCACGACCGCGTGCCGGTAGCGCGCGGAAGCGTCGATCATCTCGTTCACGTCGCCGATCCCGCGAAAGGCGACCACGCCCCGGAGATCCTTGCCCGGCACCGGCGGCATGTAAGGCGTCGAGCCGGTGGCCAGCAGCAGCCGGTCGTAGGGCGCGCAGCCGCCCTCGTCGTCCAGCACCCGGCGGCGCGCGCGGTCCACCTCCACCACCTTGCGCCCCATCAGCAGGCGGATGCCGTGGCGCGCGTACCAGTCCTCGTCGTTCAGCACGATGTCCCGCAGGCTTTGTTCGCCGGCCAGCACGGGCGAGAGCAGGATGCGGTTGTAGTTGGTGTAGGGCTCGGCGCCGTACACCGTGATGTCGTACAGGTCGGGCGCCAGCTTCAGCAGTTCTTCCAGCGTGCGTATGCCCGCCATGCCGTTGCCCACCACCACCAGTTTCTGTTTCGCTCCCATGATGCCGCTAGGCCGCGGCGCGCGCGGCGCCGGCCTCCTCCAGCGCGACCGGGGCAGCGGCCGCGTCCGCCTGCGCGGCGGCCGGCGCGCGCTCCGGATTGCCGTAGCGCCGGTGCAGGAAGTCCACCACGGCGGCGCGGCATTGCAGATAGACGGCGTCGTTGGCCAGCCCGACCCGGTCGCGCGGCCGCGCCAGGGGTACGGGCAGGATGTCGCCGATGGTCGCGGCGGGGCCGTTGGTCAGCATCACGATGCGGTCCGACAGCAGCACCGCCTCGTCCACGTCGTGCGTGACCATGATGGTGGTGGTGCGCGTCTGGGCCACGATCTTCAGCAGCTCGTCCTGCAGGTGCGCGCGGGTCAGCGCATCCAGCGCGCCGAAGGGTTCGTCCATCAGCAGCACGCGCGGCTCGATCGCCAGCGCCCGCGCGATGCCCACGCGCTGCTTCATGCCGCCGGAGATTTCGCGCGGCAGCTTGTTCTGCGCGGGCAGCAGCCCCACCAGGTCCAGCGCGGCCCGCGTGCGCTGCGCCAGTTGCGGGCGTTTCTCGGCGCCGCCGTACACCCGCTCCACCGCCAGATACACGTTCTGGAAGCAGTTCAGCCAAGGCAGCAGCGAATGGTTCTGGAACACCACGGCGCGGTCCGGCCCGGGACCGGCGATCTCGCGTTCCGCACACAGCAGCACGCCGCGGGTCGGGCGCGTCAGTCCCGCGATCAGGTTCAGCAGGGTCGACTTGCCGCAGCCGGAATGGCCGATCAGGGTGATGAATTCGCCCTGCGCCACGGTAAGGTCGATGTCGCGCAGCGCCACGAACGGGCCGCGGCCGGTGTTGAACGTCTGCCCGACGCCTTCGATGCGTACGAATTTCTTCATGGCCTCATTCCTCGGTGTAGGTGTAGCGGCGCGCCAGCGCGATCAGCATGGTCTCCAGCAGCAGCCCGACGATGCCGATCACGAAGATCGCGATGACGATGTGGTCGACCTTCAGGTTGTTCCATTCGTCCCACAGCCAGAAGCCGATGCCGGTGCCGCCGGTCAGCATTTCGGCGGCCACGATCACCAGCCAGGCGGTGCCGATGGACAGCCGCACGCCGGTCAGCACGTGCGGCAGCACGGCCGGCAGCAGCACCTTGGTGATGACCTTCCATTCGGACAGGTTCAGGACCCGCGCCACGTTCAGGTAGTCCTGCGGCACCCGCGCCACGCCGGCCGCGGTGTTGACGATCATGGGCCAGATCGAACAGATGAAGATCGCCCAGATGGCGGCCGGGTCGGCCGCCTTGAAGAGCAGCAGCCCCAGCGGCAGCCAGGCCAGCGGCGAGACCGGGCGCAGCAGGCTGACGATGGGCGAGAACATCGCGCGCACCGCCGCGTAGCGGCCGATGACGAAGCCGGCGGGTATGCCGACCAGCGCGGCCAGCCCGAAGCCGATGGCCACGCGCTGCAGCGAGGCCAGCACGTTCCAGCCGATGCCGCGGTCATTGGGCCCGTTGTCGTAGAACGGATCGGCGAACAGCTGCACGGCCGCATGCCAGGTGGCGCCCGGCGTGGGGATTTCCGGTATGCGCATCGCCACCGCCTGCCACAGCAGCACGAACAGCGCGAAGCCGGCCGCCGGCCCCACGATGGCGCGCAGCGCGGACTCCAGGCGCACGCGCCACAGGATGGCGGCTTCGCCGCCGCCGGACACATTCGTCAAGGTGGACATAGCCACTCCTTTTTTTGTATCAGCGCTCAGGCGCGGACCTTGAACCCGTCGGCGTAGGCCGCGGGGTTGCTGCCGTCCCAGGCCACGCCGTCGATGAGCCTGGAGCTGCGCATCTCGCCGGCCGGCAGCGCCGCGCCGGCCGCCTGCGCGGCCTGCTTGTAGATATCGATGCGGTTGACCTGGCGGGCCACCGCCAGGTAATCGGGATGTTCCTTCAGCAGCCCCCAGCGCTTGTGTTGGGTCAGGAACCACATGCCGTCGCTCAGGTAGGGGAAATTGGCCGAACCGTCGGCGTAGAAGCGCATGGCGTGATCGTCGGTCCAGCGCTTGCCCGCGCCGTCGTCGTAACGGCCCTGCATGCGGTCCACGATGGTCGCGGCGTCGGTGTTGACGTAGGACTTGGCGGCGATGGTCTCGGCGGTCTTCTGGCGGTTGGCGGGCGAGGCGTCTATCCATTTGCCGGCTTCGAGTATGGCGGCGGTGACCGCGCGCGCCGTATTCGGATGGCGCGCGACGAAGTCCGCGCTGGCGCCCAGCACCTTCTCGGGGTGCTCGGGCCAGATGGCCTGCGAGGTGACCGCGGTGAAGCCGATGCGGTCCTGGATGGCGCGCGCGCCCCAGGGTTCGCCCACGCAGTAGCCGTCCATATTGCCCACGCGCATGTTCGCGACCATCTGCGGCGGCGGCACCGTGATGACCCTGGCGTCCTTCATCGGATCGACGCCGTAGGCCGCCAGCCAGTAGTACAGCCACATGGCGTGCGTGCCGGTGGGAAAGGTGTGCGCGTAGGAGTAGGTGCGCTTCTCGGAAGCCATCAGCCGGGCCAGCGATTCGCCGTCGCGCGCGCCGGCCTCCAGCAGCTTGTTCGACAGCGTGATCGCCTGGCCGTTCTGGCTCAGGCCCATCAGCACCGCCATGTCCTTGCGCGGCCCGCCTATGCCCACGTGCACGCCGTAGACCAGGCCGTAGAGCACGTGCGCCATGTCCAGCTCGCCGTTCATGAGCTTGTCGCGCACCGCCGCCCAGGAGGCTTCCTTCGACGGCTGGATGGTGACGCCGTATTTCTTGTCTATGCCCAGCACCGAGGCCATCACCACCGACGCGCAGTCGGTCAGCGGGATGAAGCCGATCTTCACCTCGGTTTTCTCGGGCGCGTCGGTGCCGGCGGCCCAGGCGCCGGCGCGCACCAGCGGATCGACCAGCGACAGCAGGCCGGCGCCGGCGACCGCGCGCGCCGTGCCGCCCAGCCACTTGCGGCGCCCCAGGTCGGCGCCGGCTTCTGCGCGGGCCGCGGTGTCGGTGGAATGGCTGGCGATGGTTGGCTTCATGCGTGGCTCCTGGCGAAAAAAAAACGTCCCGCGCGCCACGGCGACCAGGCCGGTGGCGATGCGGAACGTCGTTGTCCCTTGCCGCGGATCGCGGCGCTTTGCGTGGGCAGCCGCCGTTGGCCGCCCGTTTTCACTCAAGCAAAGACCGTGCCAATCGCGAAAAGACCCTGCCGCGCAGGGAGCGCGCCGCCGGACGCCGCAGCGCGAACCGACTTGGTGCGCAGTCCGATGCGGCGCCGCACCATTCCTGTGCGGACGCCGCCCCCCTCGCCGGGCGCGCCCAGGGTGGGACGCGATGGCATGGAACTTGCATGACCGTCTCCATCAGGAGGAAGCGTCATGCTCAAGGTCATGCTGCTCAACGATGGCGAAGGACGCGCGGCGTCGCTGCGGCAGGTGCTGGCCGCGGCGGGCGTGCGCGTGGTGGCGGAAGCGGCGACCGGCATGGATCTCGCCGCCCGCATCGCCCGCGCGGCGCCGGACGTGGTGCTGATCGACAGCGATGCGCCCGGCCGCGACACGCTGGAGGACGTCTGCGTGGCCAGCGAGCACAGCGACCGCCCGGTGGTGATGTTCACCGGCGACGGCGACCGCGCAACCATACGCGCGGCCCTGCGCGCCGGCGTCGCGGCCTATGTGGTGGGCGAGGTGCCGGCGGCGCGCATCGAGCCCTTGCTGACGGTGGCCATCGAACGCTTCGCCATGGAAAAGTCGCGCCGCGACGAGCTGCGCGAGACGCGCGAGCGCCTGGCCGAGCGCCAGGTGGTGGAAAAGGCCAAGGGCATTCTGATGAAGGCCCGCGCGGTCCCGGAAGACCAGGCCCACCGCCTGCTGCGCGAGTACGCCATGCAGAACCAGAAACGGCTGGGCGAGGCCGCCCGCGAAATCGTGGAGATGAGCCAGTGGCTCAATCGCGCCTAGGCGCGGCGAGCTAATAAGTTATGGCTATATGGAATGAAGAAATCAAAAGTTGTGGGGATGAAACCCCGTCCCTATGATCGAAAGACATTTACCCGGGTTCGCCCGAGGCGGGCATTCATGAAGCTTTTCCCGATTTTTGCCGATCTGAAAGACAGGCGGGTCGTCGTGGTGGGCGGCGGCGCGGTGGCCGAGCGCAAGACGCTGGCGCTGCTGGAGGCCTCGGCCGACGTGGTCGTGGGCGCGCCGGAACTGACGCCGGCCCTGGCGGCCCTGGCGGCCGAAGGCCGCATCCGCCATCTCGCCGGCCGCTTCGACCCGGCCTGGCTGGACGACGCCTGGCTGACGGTCGCCGCCACCGACGACCGCGAGGCCAACGCCGCGGTGTCGCAGGCCGCCGGCGAGCGGCGCCTGTTCTGCAACGTGGTGGACGACCCGGAACTGTCGTCGTTCCAGGTGCCGTCCATCGTCGACCGTTCGCCGCTGATCGTGGCGATTTCGTCCTCGGGCGTGGCGCCGGTGCTGGCCCGGCGGCTGCGCGAACGCATCGAATCCCTGTTCGACCATACGCTGGGCCAGCTGGCCGCGCTGGCGGCCCGCTACCGCAAGCCCATCCGCGCCAGCCATCCGGACCTGGGCGCGCGCCGCCGCTTCTATGACTGGCTGCTGGACGGCCCGGTGGCTGGCCTGCTGCGCCAGCAACAGCCGGTGCAGGCCGAGGCGGCGCTGACCGCGGCGCTGGCGGCCCCGATCGCGCCGGCCGCCGGCAGCGTGGCGCTGGTCGGCGCCGGCCCCGGCGACCCCGGGCTGCTGACGCTGAAGGCCTTGCGCGCGCTGAACGAGGCCGACGTCATCCTGTACGACCGCCTGGTCAGCGACGAGGTCATGTCGCTGGCGCGGCGCGACGCCGAACGCGTGGCGGTCGGCAAGCAGCCGGGCGAAGACCACCACGCCACGCAGGCGCGCATCCACGCGCTGCTGGTCGAGCACGCGCGCGCCGGGCGGCGCGTGGTGCGGCTCAAGGGCGGCGACGCCTTCATCTTCGGCCGCGGCGGCGAGGAACTGGAATACCTGCGCGCGCACGGCGTGCGCTACGAGGTGGTGCCGGGCATTACCGCCGCGCTGGCCTGTGCGGCCTACGCCGGCATCCCGCTGACGCACCGCGACCATGCCCAGTCGGTGCGCCTGGTCACCGCGCACTGCCGCGAGGACGAGGACAACCTGGACTGGGCCGCGCTGGCGCAGGAAAGGCAGACCGTGGCGTTCTATATGGGCGTGGGCCAGCTGGACCTGCTGACGCAGCGCCTGCTGCGCCACGGCCGCGCGCCGGACACGCCGTTCGCGCTGATCGAAAACGGCAGCCGGCCCGGGCAGCGGGTGCTGTCGGGCACGCTGCAACGGCTGCCGGCCCTGGCCGCCGAACACGCGATACGTTCGCCTGCCCTGCTGCTGGTGGGCGAGGTCGCGGGGCTGGCGCCGCGGCTGCGGTGGTTCGGGGAGTATGTCGAGGGGAATCTGGAGAGGATGGCGGCGTGAAGGGGGGATTGGCGGCTGGCGCCGCCTGATGGGTGTCGCGCGTTCGACGGTTGATTGCTTGCGCGAACCGTCTCGCGCTTTACCCATCCTACCCGATGCGTGATCGCGCGCATTGGGTCATCCCGCGCGTTGCGGCCATCCCGGGCATCCCGGGCATCCCGGCATTCCGCAACCATCGTAGGATGGGTAAAGCGCGAGACGGTTCGCGCAAAAACCCGGCCGTCCAACGCGCGGCACCCATCACCCCGCCCGCCTATTCCGTCTTCTGCGTGGTGCCGAAGATCCGGTCGCCGGCGTCGCCCAGGCCCGGCATGATGTAGCCGTTTTCGTTCAGGCCGTCGTCGATGGACGCGGTGTAGATGTGCACGTCGGGGTGCTTGGCCAGCACGGTGTCGATGCCGACCGGGGCGGCCACCAGCACCAGGGCGCGGATTTCCTTACAGCCGGCGCGCTTGAGGAGGTCGATCGCGGCCACCATCGAGCCGCCGGTGGCCAGCATCGGGTCGACGATCAGCGCCAGGCGCTGGTCCAGTTCGCCGACCAGGCGCTCCAGATAGGTGTGGGCCTCCAGCGTCTCTTCGTTGCGGGCCACGCCCACCACGCTGACCTTGGCGCCCGGAATCAGGCTGAGCACGCCGTCCAGCATGCCGATGCCCGCGCGCAGGATCGGCACCACGGTCACTTTCTTGCCGGCGATCTTCTCCACCTCGACCGGGCCGCACCAGCCCTCGACGGTGGCCGGGGCCAGCGGCAGGTCCTTGGACGCCTCATAGGTCAGCAGCGCGCCGACTTCCTGGGACAACTCGCGGAAGCTCTTGGTGCTGAGGTCGGCGCGGCGCATGATCCCGAGCTTGTGGCGGATCAGCGGATGGCGGATTTCGTGCACGGGCATGTGCGTAACACTCCAGAATATTGATCAAGGGGTTGGTCGCCCCGGACGCAACCGCGGCAGCACGGCGCTGCGCGCCGCCCGCGTCGAGCCGCTTCCGGGGATCGTAATCGGGTTTGGGGCCGGTGCGAAGTTCCTTTTTCTCTGTACAGGCCCCGGGGCGCCGTTCGCTATTGTTCGGCGAGCCAGGCGATCAGCGCGTCGTCGAAGGCACGCACGGCGCCGGCCTGCTCGTGGTTGACGATGCTGACCACCACGTAGCGCTTGCCGCTGGCGCCCAGCACGTAGCCGGCGATCGCGCGCACGTCGCGCAGCGACCCGGTCTTGAGGTGGGCCATGCCCTGGGCGCCGTTGCCCTTGAGGCGGCGGCGCACGGTGCCGTCCACCCCGGCGATCGCGAAAGACGAAATGTACTCCGGCATCAGGGGAGAACTCCAGGCCAGGGTCAGCATCGAGGCCAGGCTGTCGGCCGAGACCCGGGCCTCGCGCGACAGGCCGGCGCCGTTGTCGATAACGAGTTCCGGCATGTCCAGGCCCTGCCTGGCCAGCAGGTCCTTGGCCACGGCCTCGCTGCTGGGCACGGTGGCCGGCC
This sequence comes from Achromobacter sp. MUI-25009338, assembly GCF_057359325.1. Classification (NCBI taxonomy): domain Bacteria; kingdom Pseudomonadati; phylum Pseudomonadota; class Betaproteobacteria; order Burkholderiales; family Alcaligenaceae; genus Achromobacter; species Achromobacter sp. MUI-25009338. The sequence goes on along the minus strand of NZ_CM170627.1, from coordinate 1,389,379 downwards.
GCCGGCCACGCTCGGCGCCCAGCGTCAGCAGCAGGGTGCGGGCCATGACGTTATTGCTGCGCTTGTTGATCTGGCGGATCGCCTCGGACAGCGTGGGCGAATCGTGCGAGGCCAGCACCACCGCGTCGGGCGGCACCACACCGGCGCGCACCTGGCCCTTGAACGTGCCGCCCAGCTCCTTCCACAGCATGCGGAACACTTCGGTGGCGTAGTCCGGCTGCGACAGCGCCAGCCGGTACAGGCTGAATTCGCCGCAGGAGCCGGCCACCTTGCCGTTGACGCGGATGGTCACGCCCTGCTGGGTGATCACCGGATCGGTGGTCACCACCGGCGGGCCGGGGCAGCGCACGTCGCTCCATTCGACGCGGCCCTCGATCTTCAGCCCCGGCAGCGGCGGATCGATCAGCGGCACCCACTTGTTGGCCACCGGATCAGGCGTGAACAGCAGGCGCAGCGCGCCGAAGCCCACCATCAGGGCGTCCGGGCTGGCGTTGTAGGCGCGGTCCGGAGCGCCGTCGAAAGCGCCGGGGTCGGTCGCGACCTGGCCGAAGATGCTGCGGTCTATGACCAGGTCGTTGATCTGCTTGACGCCCTTCAGGCGCAGCTCGCGCAGCAGCACCCACAGGTCCTGCAGCAGGAACTGCGGATCGCCGCCGGCCTTCAGGTACAGGGGGCCGGCCAGCGCGCCCTTGGCGTCGGGCCGCGCGCCGGGCGCCGTCATGAATTCGGTGCGCCAGACGTAGTTCGGCCCCAGCTCGGACAGCGCGGCCCAGGTCGTCACCAGCTTCATGACCGAGGCCGGATTGCGCGCTTCCTTGGCGTTCAGGGCCGCCAGGCGCGGACCGTTCACTTCCTGGACCACCAGCGACAGGGAACTGTCGGGCAGCTTGGTGGCTTTCCAGGCCCGGACCACGTCGGCCGGCAGGCCGGGAACCTGGGCGCAGGCGGCGCCCGCGGCCAGGGCCAGCAGCCCTCCCGCCAGCCACCGCTTCAGCCCGCCCCTACGCTTGTACCCTAGTCCCGTCATGCCACGCCCGTCCGGTTGCTCATCCAGCAAAAACGAGAGCATACAAAATCGGCAGGGCTTGCGGGCGCGGCGCGACGGCCGCTACTTCTTTTCAAGCTTCCATTTGCCGGCGGCGATGGTCGCCATCACCAGCGCGCGTTCGTCCAGGCCGTTATGGTCGGTCGGGCTCATCGTGACCACGCCGGTCGCGGTGGGCAGGTTCCTGACGTTTTCCAGCGCGTCGCGCAGCGCCGCCCGGAATTCGGCCGTGCCGGGCTTGGCCTGCTTCAGCGCCACCGGAATCGCCTGCTGCAACAGCAGGCCGACGTCCCAGGCATAGGCGGCGAACAGCGAGACGCTGCCCGCGCCGTTGGCGGCCTCGTATTTCCGGGCGAAGGCGCTGGCCGTGGCCTTGACCGGGTTGTCGTCGGGCAGCAGGTCCGCCACCATCACCGGGCCGACCGGCACCCAGGCGCCGTCGCAGGCCGCGCCGCAGACGCGCAGGAAATCGTTGTTGGCCACGCCGTGGTTGAAGTAGATCCTGCCCTGGTAGCCGCGCTCGCGCAGCGCCCGGGCCGGCATGGCGGCGGGCGTGCCCGAGGCCCCCACCACCACCGCGTCCGGCGCCGCGCCGACCAGCTTGAGCGTCTGGGCCACGGCCGAGGTGTCGGTGGGCGCGAAGCTCTCCTTGCCCACCACTTCGATGCCATGCTTCTTGGCCGCCTTCTCGACCTCCACCCAGAAGGTCTCGCCCAGCGCATTGTTGAAGCCGATGAAGGCCAGCTTCTTCACGCCGTTGGCGGCCGCGTGGCGCGCGATGCCCTCGGCCATCAGCGAATCGGAGTGCGGGGTCTTGAACACCCAGCGCCGCTTGTCGTCGACCGGCTCGATCAGGCGCGCCGACGAGGCCAGCGTGATCACCGGCGTGGCGCCGCTGGCCACCGTGTCCAGCATGGCCATGGTGTTGGGCGTGGTGCTGGACCCGACGATCAGGTCCACCTTGTTCTCCGAGATCAGCTTGTGCGAATTGCTGACCGCGCGGGTGGTGTCGGAGGCGTCGTCCAGCACCACGTACTCGACCTTGACGCCGCCGATCTCGGCGGGCAGCAGGCTGATGGTGTTGCGTTCGGGAATGCCCAGCGAAGCCTGCGGGCCGGTGGTCGACAGGGTGGCGCCTATCTTCACCTGGGCCAGCGCGGGCGACGCGCCTAGGGACAGCAGGGCCGCCAGCGCGGCGGCGGTCAGGGTATGGCGGGGAATCATGCGCGGTCTCCAGTGGTGGACGTACGTCGGTGGGCGGATGTCTGGTTATGCATGGCGCCGATCCGCTACGGCGTGAAACGGCGGTCAGGCGCGCACGCCCGCAAGCGGCATGGCCTGCTCCATCAGGCGCTGCATGGAGTCCAGCACCAGGTCCTGCGGCATCAGCCCGAAGTTGTGCAGGCCGAGCACGTGGTCCAGGCCCATGTCGGCCAGCCGCGCCAGCTTGGCGGCCACGGTGGCCGGGGAGCCGAACAGCGACAGGCCGCTGGCGATGATGTCGTCGTAGACCTGCTTGCGCGCGTACAGCCGGGTATCCACGTACAGGTCGAAGGCGCGCGCGGCGCGCCGGCGCGCCTCCTCGTCGGTGGCGGCCACGTGCGTATGCAGCGCGACCGCCGCCATGCCGGCGGCGTCCTCGATGCCGGCCTCGGCCAGCCCGCGGCGGTAGTCCTGCATCATCTGGCCGATTTCCTCGAAATCGTCCACCGCCGCGTAGGGCACGAACAGCATGCGCCGGCCCTGGCGGCCCACGTGGTAGGCGGCCTCGCGCCGCAGGATGGCCACGTACAGCGGCACCGGGTCCTGCACCGGCTGCACGTTCAGGCGCACCTCGCGGACGGTGTTGAACCTGCCCTCGTGGGTCACGCGTTCGCCCTGCAGCAGCCGCTCGACCAGCATCAGGTTCTCGTCGAAGCGCTCGCGCTTGGTCGCGGGGTCGATGCCGTAGCCGTCGAACTCATGCTTCAGGTAGCCCGAGCCCACGCCCAGCGCCAGCCGCCCTTGCGACAGCTGGTCCACCAGGGCATAGTTTTCCGCCACCGTCAGCGGGTTGTGGAAGGTCAGGATGGAGATGGCGGTGCCCAGCCGCAGCCGGCTGGTCTGCTGCGACAGCGCCGCCAGGAACACGGCGGGGTTGGGCACCGCGCCGTATTCGTGGAAATGGTGCTCGGCCACCCAGAAGGTGTCGTAGCCCAGCTGTTCGGCGCGCCGCGCCTGCTCCAGCACCTGGCTGTAGAGCTGGCCCAGCGTGCGCGGCTGGGACGGATAGTGGTCCTGGACCGAGAAGATGGACATCTTCATGGCTGGCTTGTCTCCGCGATTGTCCGCCGCTTGCGGCTGATGTATTTTTTAGTGATACACGTATTCTAATAAGCGACGATCCCATGTCAACAAACAGCAGTACCGGCATCCAGTCCGCCGAAATCGCGCTGGACGTGCTGACCCGGCTGGCCGAGCTGGGCGGCGCGCTGTCGGTGTCGGAGCTGGGCCGCAGCCTGGACATGCCGCGCGCCAAGGTGCACCGCTATCTGGTCTCGCTGGAGCGGCGCGGCTACGTCGAGCAGGACCCCGCCAGCGCCCGCTACCGGCTGGGCCCGCAGGCGCTGCATACGGGCCTGGCGGCGCTGGCCGAAGTGGATTTCGTGAAGCTGGCGGCCGGCTGCCTGGATGGCCTGAGCGCGGCCATCGGCCAGACGGTGTTCATTTCGGTGTGGGGCCAGCACGGCCCGACCATCGTGCAGTGGCGCGACGCGCGGCTGCCGGTGACCGTCAACGTGCGGGTGGGTTCGGTGCTGCCGCTGCTCAACAGCGCCACGGGCCGCGTCTACGCCGCCTGGCTGCCTGAAACCCTGGTCCTGCCGCGCGCGCTGTCCGAATGGGACGCGCTGCTGGCCCAGCACGCCGACGCCGCCCGCGCCCTGGACGCGCCCGAACCGCCGGCCGACCCCGCCGCCCTGCTGCGCCGGCAATGGCAGGCCACGCGCGAGCGCGGCTACGCCAGCGTCAGCGGCAACCTGCTGCATGGCATCGATTCGGCCGCCGTGCCGGTCATGGACGCCCAGGGCCGGCTGGCGGGCGCCATCACCGGCCTGGGGCTGCACGGCGGCTTCGACCTGGCGCCGCAGGGCCTGCCGGTGCGGGCCCTGGTCGCGGCGGCGGCCGACTGCTCGCGCCGTCTGGGCTGGAATCCGTCCCCCTGAACAAAACCCACGCGCGGCGGCCGCTTTACAATACCGGGTTGCGCCGGGCTTGCCCGGCCCGTCCGTGCCATCAACGGCCGCCCTTTTCTGCCGTCCTGTCCGGGCGGATACCCGCGTGACCCAGTCCCTTACCGTTTCCGATTTCGATTACGACCTGCCGCCTGAGCTCATCGCCCAGACGCCCGCCGCCGAGCGCACCGGCAGCCGCCTGCTGCACCTGGATCGCGCCGGCCAGCTGCACGACCGGCAGTTCGCCGACCTGGCCGCGCTGCTGCGCCCCGGCGACCTGCTGGTCTTCAACGACACCCGCGTCATCAAGGCGCGCCTGACCGGCCACAAGATCACCGGCGGCAAGGTCGAGGTGCTGGTCGAGCGCATCACCGAGCCCGACCGCGTGCTGGCCCATGTGCGCGCCAGCAAGTCGCCCGGCGCCGGCATGGTGCTGCGCCTGGCCGAGGCCTTCGACGCCACCGTGCTGGGCCGGGACGGCGAACTGTTCGACATCCGCTTCCCCAGCCCGGTGCTGGAACTGCTGGACGCCCACGGCGCGACGCCGCTGCCGCCCTACATCACGCACCAGGCCGACGCCGGCGACGACGAACGCTACCAGACGGTCTATGCGCGCGAACCGGGCGCGGTGGCCGCGCCCACCGCCGGCCTGCATTTCGACCAGCCCACCCTGGACCGCCTGCAGGCGCTGGGCGTGGCGCGCGCCTTCGTCACGCTGCACGTGGGCGCGGGCACCTTCCAGCCCGTGCGGGTCGACAACCTGGCCGACCACGTCATGCATGCCGAGTGGTACACCGTGCCGCAGGCCACAGTCGACGCCATCGCCGCGGCCCGCGGCCGCGGCGGCCGCGTCATCGCCGTGGGCACCACCAGCGTGCGCGCGCTGGAATCGGCCGCCGCCCAGACCGAGGGCCGCGCCGCCCCCGGCCTGCCGCTGGCGCCCGCCCAGGGCGACACCCGCCTGTTCATCACGCCCGGATACCAGTACCGTGTCATCGACGCGCTGGTCACCAACTTCCACCTGCCCCAGTCGACCCTGCTGATGCTGGTGTCGGCGCTGGCCGGCGTCGAACCGATACGCCGCGCCTACGCCCACGCCGTCGCCGAGCGCTACCGCTTCTTCAGCTACGGCGACGCCATGTTCATCGAATCCCCTGCCCCATGACCGGACTGAACTTCGAACTGCTCGCCACCGACGGCGGCGCCCGCCGCGGCCGCATCACGCTGAACCACGGCGTGGTCGAGACGCCCATCTTCATGCCCGTGGGCACCTATGGCAGCGTCAAGGCCATGCTGCCGCACGAACTGAAAGAGATCGGCTCCCAGATCGTGCTGGGCAACACCTTCCACCTGTGGCTGCGTCCCGGCACGCAGATCATGGAAAAGCACGGCGGCCTGCACGGCTTCATGCAATGGGACAAGCCCATCCTGACCGACTCGGGCGGCTTCCAGGTGTTCAGCCTGCAGGGCATGCGCAAGATCACCGAGGAAGGCGTCAAGTTCGCCTCCCCCATCGACGGCGCGCGCCTGTTCCTGACGCCCGAAGAGTCCATGCGCATCCAGCGTTCGCTGAACTCGGACATCGTGATGGTGTTCGACGAATGCACGCCCTATGAAATCGACGGCCGCCCCGCCACCGTCGAGGAAGCCGCCCGCTCGATGCGCATGTCGCTGCGCTGGGCGCGCCGCTCGCGCGACGAATTCGACCGCCTGGGCAACCCCAACGCCCTGTTCGGCATCGTCCAGGGCGGCATGTACGAGTCGCTGCGCGACGAATCGCTGGCCGGGCTGCAGGACATCGGCTTTCACGGCTACGCCATCGGCGGCCTGTCGGTGGGCGAGCCCAAGGAAGACATGATGCGCATCCTGGCGCACGTCACGCCCCGGCTGCCGCAGCACGCGCCGCGCTACCTGATGGGCGTGGGCACGCCGGAAGACCTGGTCGAGGGCGTGGCCCGCGGCGTGGACATGTTCGACTGCGTCATGCCCACCCGCAACGCCCGCAACGGCTGGCTGTTCACCCGCTACGGCGACGTCAAGATCCGCAACGCCAAGTACCGCGACGACACCCGCCCGCTGGACCCGAGCTGCGGCTGCCACACCTGCGCGAATTTCTCGCGCGCCTATCTGCACCACCTGCAGCGCGCCAACGAAATCACCGGCGCGCGCCTGAACACCCTGCACAACCTGCATTTCTACCTGACCATCATGCAGGAGATGCGCGAGGCCATCGCCGAGGGCCGCTTCGAGGCCTGGCGCGCCCGCTTCGCCGCCGACCGCGCGCGAGGGGTGGATTAGAATTTGAACAGGCCGCCGGCCCCTATATACAATAGTCGGCTTGCCCTATCCATGGCTCGCGCGGGGATGGGTGCAGAAAAATACAAACATGACCCTCCAAACATACTAAACGCAGGAGAATTCAATGTCCGTTATCGATACCGCCAGCCTCGTCGTGGCCCAGGCCGCCGCTCCCGAAGGCAATGCGCTGATGGGCATGCTGCCCATCATCCTGATGTTCGTGATCCTCTACTTCCTGATGATCCGTCCCCAGATGAAGCGCCAAAAGGAACACCGCAACCTGCTCGCCGCCCTGGCCAAGGGCGACGAAGTCGTCACCGCCGGCGGCCTGCTCGGCAAGGTCACCAAGGTCAACGACAGCTACGTCACCGTGGAAGTCTCGGAACTGGCCGACAAGCCGGTCGAAGTCATCATGCAGAAGTCCTCGGTCTCGACCGTGCTGCCCAAGGGAACCATCAAGGCCCTGTAAGCGTCCCACAGGGGCCCGCCGGGCTCCTGCGCCCGATGGTCCCCGCCGCCCGCCGCGCCCGCCGCCCGGGCGGCCCTTCTATCACTCTCTCATGAAGTAGCCGGCAATGAACCGCTATCCTCTCTGGAAGTACATTACGGTCCTGATCGCGGTCCTCATCGGCCTGCTGTACACGCTTCCCAATTTCTACGGCGAGTCGCCCGCCGTCCAGGTCTCCAGCGCCAAGGCCACCGTCAAGGTGGACAACGCCATGCTGAGCCGGGTCGAACAGGTGCTGACCGACGCCAAGATCCCCAACGAAGGGGTCTACTACGAACAGAACGGCACGCTGGGCACCGTACGCGCCCGCTTCGCGTCCACCGACCTGCAGCTGCAGGCCCGCGACCTGCTCGACCGTTCCCTCAACACCGTCGCCGACGATCCCCACTACACGGTCGCGCTGAACCTGCTGCCGGCCTCGCCGGCCTGGATGCGCTCGCTGGGCTGGTTCGCGCCCAAGCCCATGTACCTGGGCCTGGACCTGCGCGGCGGCGTGCACTTCCTGCTGCAGGTCGACATGCAGGGCGCGCTGACCGCCCGCTACGACTCGCTGGCCGCCGACGTGCGCTCGGTGCTGCGCGACCAGAAGGTCAACGTGGCCGGCGTCGAACGCTCCGGCCTGGGCATCGCCGCCACCTTCGCCAACAACGATGACCGCGACCGCGCCGTCTCCACGCTGCGCAGCCGCCTGCCCGACCTGGAATTCACCGAGCGCGAGGAAAACGGCAAGCCCCTGCTGATGGGCGCCCTGAATCCGGCCGCCGTCACCCGCGTGCAGGACTCCGCGCTCAAGCAGAACATCAACACCCTGCACAACCGCATCAACGAACTGGGCGTGGCCGAGCCGGTCATCCAGCAGCAAGGCGGCGACCGCATCGTGGTCCAGCTGCCCGGCGTGCAGGACGTGGCCAAGGCCAAGGAACTGCTGGGCCGCACCGCCACGCTGGAAATCCGCATGGTCGACGACACCCCGGCCGCGCAGGCTGCCCTGCTGGGCGGCACCGTGCCCTTCGGCCTGGAACGCTACAACGACCGCGACGGCCGTCCCATCCTGGTGCGCCGCCAGGTCATCCTGACCGGCGAAAACCTGCAGGACGCCCAGCCCGGCCGCGATTCGCAGACCCAGCAGGCCGCCGTGCACCTGACGCTGGACTCCAAGGGCGCGCGCATCTTCCGCGACGTGACCCGCGACAACGTCGGCAAGCGCATGGCCATCCTGCTGTTCGAAAACGGCAAGGGCGAAGTGGTCACGGCCCCGGTCATCCGCAGCGAAATCGCCGGCGGCCAGGTCCAGATCTCCGGCAGCATGACCTCCGAAGAGGCCGCCGACACCGCGCTGCTGCTGCGCGCCGGCGCGCTGGCCGCGCCCATGTCCATCATCGAGGAACGCACCATCGGCCCGAGCCTGGGCGCCGACAACATCGCCAAGGGTTTCCACTCGACGCTGTACGGCTTCCTGGCCATCGCCGTGTTCATCATCCTGTACTACCACCTGTTCGGGGTGTTCTCGACCATCGGCCTGACGCTGAACGTGCTGCTGCTGCTGGCGTTGCTGTCCATGCTGCAGGCCACCCTGACCCTGCCGGGCATCGCGGCCATCGCGCTGACGCTGGGCATGGCCATCGACTCGAACGTGCTCATCAACGAGCGCATCCGGGAAGAACTGCGCGGCGGCGCCTCGCCGCAGCAGGCCATCCACCACGGATTCGAGCGCGCATGGGGCACCATTCTCGACTCCAACCTGACCACGCTGATCGTCGGCCTGGCGCTGTTGGCGTTCGGTTCCGGCCCGATCCGCGGTTTCGCGGTGGTCCATTGCCTGGGCATCCTGACCTCGATGTTCTCGTCGGTCGTGGGCGTGCGCGCGCTGGCCAACCTCTGGTACGGCCGCAAGAAGAAGCTCGCGTCCATCTCCATCGGCGAAGTCTGGAAGCCGAAGACCAACTGAACATGCTTGCGGGCGGCCATGCCGCCCGCCATCGAATAGCCAGGGCTAAAAATGGAATTTTTCCGGATTCACCGCACCATCCCGTTCATGCGCCACGCGCTGGTGCTGAACATCATCAGCCTCGTCACCTTCGTGGCGGCGGTCTTCTTCATCGCCACCCGCGGCTTCCACCTGTCGATCGAATTCACCGGCGGCACGGTCATGGAAGTCAGCTACGCCCAGACCGCGCAGCTGGAGAACGTGCGCGGCGTGGTCTCCAAGCTGGGCTACACCGACTTCCAGGTGCAGAACTTCGGCACCTCGCGCGACGTCATGATCCGCCTGCCCCTGCAGGAAGGCCAGACCTCGGCGACCCAGAGCGAAACCGTCATGGCCGCGCTCAAGGCCGCCGATTCCGGCGTCGAACTGCGGCGGGTGGAATTCGTCGGCCCGCAGGTCGGCCAGGAGCTGCTGCACAACGGCCTGATGGCGCTGCTGGTCGTGGTCATCGGCATCATGGTGTACCTGGGCTTTCGCTTCGAATGGAAGTTCGCCGTCGCCGGCGTGATCGCCAACCTGCACGACGTGGTCATCATCCTGGGCTTCTTCGCCTTCTTCCAGTGGGAATTCTCGCTGTCGGTGCTGGCGGGCGTGCTGGCGGTGCTGGGCTACTCCGTGAACGAATCCGTGGTCATCATGGACCGTATCCGCGAGAACTTCCGCAAGTACCGCAAGGCCGACGTGCACGAGGTCATCAACAGCGCCATCACGCAGACCATCTCGCGCACCATCATCACCCACGGCTCGACCCAGATGATGGTGCTGGCCATGCTGTTCTTCGGCGGCCCCAGCCTGCACTACTTCGCCATGGCCCTGACCATCGGCATCTGGTTCGGCATCTACTCGTCGGTGTTCGTCGCCGCCGCGCTGGCCATGTGGATGGGCGTCAAGCGCGAAGACCTGGTCAAGCCGGTCAAGAAGGAAGGCGAGGAAGCCGCCTGAGCGCGCCGCGTTCCTTCCCCAACCGACCCGCCCGCGTGGCGGGTTTTTTATTTCACGATGACTCCAACCCGACATTTCGCTGGACTGCGCTGTAGCCCGATACAGCAGGTTTATCAATAACTTACGCGCGTCCATCATATGCCGGTGCTTTCTGAAACCTGACCCGGCTTCCCCCCGCGCCGCTCCTATGTGGCTCTTGGAATCGGGTCGTTCCAAGGAGTCATCATGGCAAAGATCAAGCTCACCAAGACCGCCGTAGAGGCGGCACAACCCCAGGCCACGGCTATCGAACTGCGGGATACCGTGGTGCCCGGCTTCCTCTGTAAGATCACCCCGGCGGGCCGTCGGGTGTTCATGCTTCAGTACCGCACAAACGCTGGGGAACGCCGCAAGCCCGCCTTGGGCTTGTTCGGGGAACTGACGGTTGAACAGGCCCGCGTCATGGCGCAGGACTGGCTGGCCGAGGTTCGCCGGGGCGGCGACCCCGGCGGCGCCAAGGCCGAGGCGCGCAAAGCGCCCACGATGGCTGAGTTGTGCACGAAGTTCATGGAGGACTATTCCAAGAAGCGCAACAAGCCCAGCACGCAGGAAGGCTATCAGGGCGTCATCGACCGCTGCATCATCCCGCTGCTAGGCCGCAAGAAGGTACAGGACGTGAAGCGCCCCGACATTGCCGGGTTGATGGAAAAGCTCTCGTACAAGCCCACTGAGGCAAACAAGGCATTCGGCGTGCTGCGCAAGATGTTCAATCTGGCCGAAGTGTGGGGCTACCGCCCGGACGGCACCAACCCGTGCCGCCATGTCCCGATGTTTCCGCCGGGCAAGGAAACCCGGCTCATTGTGGACGGCGAACTGACGCTGATCTACCGCCATCTGGACAAGCTGGAGGCCGAAGGGCTGGAGAACTACGTCATCCCGCTGGCGATCCGGCTGCAATTCGAGTTTGCCGCCCGGCGCTCCGAAATCTGCCCACTCGAATGGGCTTGGCTGGACTTCGAGAACCGCCGTGTGGTCTGGCCCGACAGCAAGACCGGCGGCATGTCCAAACCCATGAGCGCGGAAGCCTATCGGCTGCTTTCGACGGCGCCGCGCCGGGAAGGCTGCCCGTATGTCCTGCCGTCGCCCAACGACCCGGACAAGCACCTGACCTTTGGCGAGCACTACGGCGGCTGGTGCCGGGCGCTCAAGGCCGCCGGCGTGCCGCACGTCGGCACGCATGGCATTCGCCACCGCTCGACCACCGACATTGCCAATTCGGGCGTGCCGACCAAGGTAGGCATGAAGCTGACGGGCCACAAGACCGTGGCGATGTTCATGCACTACGTCCACACCGAGGACAAGCCGGTGCGCGACGCGGCCGAGTTGGTGGCCAGCCGCCGCCAGGCCATTACCGGTGCGCGGCAACAGCAGCCCCAGGAGGCCACGGCATGAGCGCCCGGACACCCAAGGAAAAAGGCGCGGCCCTGCCTGCCGGCTACGCCGGCATCCACAGCGGCATTGTGGAGCTGCTTGGCGCTGCGCGCCAGGCGGCGGCACGCAGCGTCAATGCGCTGATGACGGCAAGCTATTGGGAGATTGGCCGCCGCATCGTGGAGGCCGAGCAACAGGGCAAGCGGCGCGCAGGGTACGGCGAACAGTTGATTGCCCGACTGTCCGCCGACCTCACCGCGCGCTTCGGGCGCGGGTTCAGCCCGGACAACCTGGAGAACATGCGGCGGTTCTTCGCCGCCTATCCCCGGCCGGTGATTTCCGAGGCATTGTCTCGGAAATCGGGGGACGGGCTGCCCGCCGAGAAATCCGAGACAGCGTCTCGGAAATTGGCCTTGGGCGAGCTGGCGCAGGTGTTCACGCTGCCGTGGTCGGCCTACGTGCGGCTGCTGTCGGTGAAGGATGAACACGCCCGCCGCTTCTACGAGGCCGAGGCGCTGCGCGGCGGCTGGAGCGTGCGCCAGCTTGACCGGCAGATTGGCAGCCAGTTCTACGAGCGCACGGCGCTGTCGAAGAACAAGGCGGCGATGCTGGTCAAGGGCGCGGTGCCCATGCCCGAGGATGTCGTCACCCCCAACGACACCATCAAAGACCCGTATGTGCTGGAGTTCCTCGACCTCAAGGACGAGTATTCGGAATCCGATCTTGAAACCGCCCTGATCCGGCGGCTGGAGGACTTCCTGCTGGAGCTGGGTGAAGGCTTCACCTTCATCGGTCGGCAGCGCCGGTTGCGCATCAACCAGACCTGGTATCGGGTCGATTTGCTGCTGTTCCATCGGCGCTTACGCTGCCTGGTCATCATCGACTTGAAACTGGGCAGCCTGACCCATGCGGACGTAGGCCAGATGCACATGTATTGCAACTATGCCAAGGAGCATTGGGCCTATCCCGATGAGAACCCGCCCGTGGGCCTGATCCTGTGCGCCGACAAGGGCCATGCACTGGCGCGGTATGCCTTGGAAGGTTTGGGCGTTGTTGCATAAATCCAGTTTGAGGCGAGTTACCCCCAACCCCAGCCGTGGCTATGCCACGGCTGCCGTCTGAGGACGGCCCAGCTCAGTGAATCGGTTCAGTATGGCTGCTCGAATATGCAGCTCGTTCACTTGTCGCTCAAAGGTTCGAGACATCACACGCTCGCCCAGTCGCTTGATGCAGTGCATCTTGGTTTCCACCAAACTTCGCCGGTGATAGCCAATCCAGCGCTTCCAGATACTACGCCCTAGCCGCCTGCATGCAGTAATGGCTGCATTGCGGTACTCAAAGACACTTCCCCTACGAATTCGAGCATTCTTGCGTGGAGGAATGATTGGGATAGCACCACGCCTGATGACAGCTTCGTAGGCTGGCTGTGTGTCGTATGCACCATCCCCCGTCAGACTCTCTAGCGTTTCATCCGCAGGCAACTGCTGTAGCAAATCAGGAATCACTGCAGCGTCACTGACGTTGTTCGAGGTCACACAGATGGCTCGAATCTGCAGTGTCTTGGCGTCAATGCCGATGTGCAGCTTGCGCCACTGACGGCGGCGCTCAGGGCCATGCTTTTTGCATTTCCATTCGCCTTCACCCAGGAATTTGATTCCTGTTGAATCGACTAGTAGGTGTAAGCCAACTTTACTGCGGGTATACGGAATCTGGACATTCAAATCGAGTTGCCGCCTGCACAGCGTACTGAAGTCCGGTACTGGCCAAGCAAGCCCATACAAGTGCAGTACCGACTCGACTAGCCCGGTGGTTTGCCTGAGTGCCAGGCAAAACAAGTTCTTGAGCGTTAAACAAAATTGAATAGCGGCATCAGAGAACTTCGGACTGCGTCCGCGTTTGCCGCTTGCAGCGGCAAACCAGCACATGCGCTTGTCCAGCCACACCGTCAAAGAGCCCCGAGCTTTAAGGGTTGCGCTGTACTGTTTCCAGTTGGTGGTTCGGTAGCGGGGCTTACGGGGCTGGCTCATGCAGCAAGCCTACAGCTTGCTGAGCAACGATTTGTGCAACAACGCCCCGGCAAAGCCGGGCCGCGCTGCTCCAGGTTCGCTGCCCGCTCATCCCTGCGGGACTGTCTATCGCCAGCCTTCCAAATCGCTGACGCCTCCGGCCCTTCTGGGCCTGCGCGCTGCGCTTGCCAGCATCGAATGTGTGCATTGGACGGGCCTGGCTGTTCCCTTCACCGTATCACGACGTTCTCGCCGTCAAGGGCGGCGCGCGCGGGTGCGCGCTTGCGTCCTGGTGGCCGTCTGCGACCCCTGACTGCTTGCGCTGCGCCGTGCTGGCGACGGTTCCGGGCAATTCCGCCCGAGCAACCGGAGCACGATCATGTCGCAACTGACCTTTTCCTCGTTCGACGCCTCGTTGATGGTGCGCGACGCGCAGGGCCACTACCTCTTGGCGACGGCCGAGCAGGTGCTGGAGGCCGCGCGCCAGGTCATCGAGCACAAGATGCAGCGCGGTGCCTCGTTCACTTCACCGGCGGCCGTCAAGGAGTACCTGTGTGCCAAGTTGGCGGGCTACGAGCACGAAGTCTTCGCGGTGCTGTTTCTGGATACGAAGCATCGCCTGATCGAATACGTCGAGATGTTCCACGGCACCATCGACAGTGCATCGGTGCATCCGCGCGAGGTGGTCAAGGAGGCGCTGCGGCTCAATGCGGCGGCGGTCATTGTTTCGCACAATCACCCGAGCGGAAATCCCGAACCGAGCGGCGCCGACAGGTCACTGACTCAGCGGCTCAAGGAGGCGCTGGCGCTGGTGGATGTTGTCACGCTGGATCATGTCGTCGCGGGCAACAGCGCCGCGTCATTTGCCGAACGTGGCCTGATTTGACCGAGGGGGCTTCGGCCCCCTTTTTGCTGCGTCTGGTGGCGCAACTCCGGCCCATGCGGGCCTGCGCGCTTCGCTTGCGGAAAACCGAGGAGCATGGAGGTGTGAGGGAGGCGGTCTTGCTGTTCCCTTCATCGTGCCACGGCGTGCTCGCCGTCAATGACTGCGCGCCGGAGGCGCTTGCGGCCTGGCGGCCGTCTTCGATCTTTGACTGCTTGCGCTGCGCCGTGCCCTGGAAGGGCTGGGCAATTCCGCCCGGCAACCTTTCAGGAGTTCACCATGAACAACGCACTCATCACTGACGAGCAGCGCATTGTGCTGCTGGCCAACGGCCGCGAATCCTTGGAGAACCCGGACTTCGATCCGGCACCCGTGGTCAAGCTGTTCACGCCGGACGCCGGCGCGACCTGGCTGCTGACCGAGATTGATCCTGATGACCACGACCACGCCTTCGGTCTTTGCGACCTGGGGCTGGGTGAGCCGGAAATCGGCTGGGTCAGCCTGGGTGAGCTGGCGACGGTGCGCGGCGGGTTGGGCCTGCCGATTGAGCGCGACCTGTCGTTTCGGGCCGAGAAGCGGTTGAGCGCCTATGCGCGCGATGCGCGGATGGCTGGGCGGATCGTTGTCTGATCCGGGCCTGGGGCGTCGAGGGACGCCCTTCGCATCGCGCCCATGCGGCGCGATGCCTGCGCACCTTCGGCTTGCCCTCCAGGGGAAAGCCCTGCGGGCTATCCCCGCCGCGCAGGCGTGGCGCCCCTGAACACCGCCGACCCGGCTGCGCCGGATCGGCCAGACCGCATTCGCAGCAGATTCACGATGCCTTGCGTGGACTCGTCCTGATCTTGCGTTGAAGGCTGGGCGTCCCCGGCCACCTGGGGGATGGCCGGTCGCGCTGTCGTGCTGCGCATCGAACCCCCTGCGGGGTTTCGCCCCTGTCGGGCTTCCATCGTTCCCTCGCTCCGCTCGGCTGACGCCTCGGCCCGGCTTCCAGCTTCGGGCCTGCGCGCTTCGCTTGCGTGCGGTTCAGCACACAGGGATGGCCGTTGCCTTGTCCAGCCGTCTCCCCTGACTTCATCACCTTGTCCGCGACTGTAGCCCGCGCCCGTGCGCCGTCAAGGCGCGCAGGGCCGTGTCCTCGGCTACGCCTGCGGGCCGCACCAACCCTGCGCTTGTTTCCTTGACGGCGCCCGTTCGCGCGCTCCTGACCGTCGCGGGCGATGAACTCAGGAAAGACGGTGGCAACAGGGCCAACCGGGTTCCTCGTGCCGACCGCACCGAACAGCCGAAAGGCTGGGCTCCGAATCTAGGAATCCGGTTTGCGGTGTGAACAGCAAACCTCTTTTTGTCAGGAGAAAGACCATGCAACTCGCATCCCGTTTCGCTTCCCGTTCCCCTTCGCTGCGCAGCGACTACCCGCTGTCCGATGACCAGATTCGCAGCGTGGCCCCGTCCATCTTCGCGGACGCCCCGCATGAGAGCCGTTCCGAACGGTACAGCTACATCCCGACCGCTGCCGTCCTGACCGAGCTTCGCAAAGAAGGCTTCCAGCCTTTCATGGTGACGCAAACCCGCGTGCGCGATGAAGGCAAGCGCGAGCACACCAAACACATGCTGCGCCTGCGCCATGCCAACCAGATCAACGGCGCGGAGGCTAACGAAATCGTGCTGCTGAACTCGCATGACGGCACGAGCAGCTATCAAATGTTGGCGGGGATGTTCCGCTTCGTTTGCAGCAATGGCCTTGTCTGCGGCGACACCGTGGCGGACGTGCGCGTACCCCACAAAGGCGACGTGGCCGGTTCCGTCATCGAAGGCGCTTTCGAGGTATTGAGCGGCTTCGAGCGGGTGAAGGAATCCCGCGATGCCATGCGCGCGATCAAGCTGGACGAAGGCGAAGCCGAAGTGTTCGCCCGTTCCGCGCTGGCCCTCAAGTACGACCCCACCGACAACAAGCCCGCGCCCATCACCGAATCGCAAATCCTGATGCCGCGCCGGTTCGATGACCGCCGCCCCGACCTGTGGAGCGTGTTCAACCGCACGCAGGAGAACTTGACCAAGGGCGGATTGCATGGCCGCAGCGCCAACGGACGCCGCCAGCAGACCCGCCCGGTGCAGGGCATTGATTCCGATGTGCGCCTCAATCGCGCCCTCTGGATGCTGGCCGATGGCCTGCGCCAGTTGAAAGCCTGAACCGTCCCCCCGTCGGAGGGGCGGTTTCCCCTCCATTCCCTTGTTTCACTCGATTGGAGATACACCATGAACGCCGTTACCCAAACCGAAGCCCGCGCCGTCAATACCGCCGCAGCTATCCCGCTGGAAGCTGCCGACCCGACCAAGAACCTGATTTTGGTTCCACTGTCGCGGCTGGTGCTGCGCCCCACGGGCCGCAACGTGCGCAAGACCCCGCGCATGTCCATCCCTGAACTGGCCGCAAGCATCCAGCGCGTGGGCCTGCTGCAAAACCTCATCGTGATTGCATCTGCCGATGGCGAGCATTACGAAGTCGTGGCCGGTGGCCGTCGCCTCGCCGCGTTGAAGCTGCTGGCGAAGAAACACCGCATCGCCAAGGATTGGGAGGTGCCTTGCTTGCAGGTGGCCGATGGCACGGCCCGCACCGCCAGTCTGACCGAGAACGTGCAGCGCGAAGCCATGCACCCGGCAGACCAGTTCGAGGCTTTCGCCGCGCTGGTGGCCGAAGGCCGTCCCATCGAGGACATTGCAGCGGATTTCAGCGTCACGCCGCTGGTGGTGCAGCGCCGTTTGAAGCTCGCCAACGTGTCGCCGCGCTTGATGGCCGACTACCGAGCCGATGCCGTGAGCCTTGACCAGTTGATGGCACTTGCCATCACCGACGACCACGCCGCGCAGGAAAGCGCGTTCTACGATGCGCCGCAGTGGCAGCGCCATCCCTCGCACTTGCGCGAACGCCTCACCGAAAGGGAAATCGACGCCTACCGGCATCCGCTGGTGCGCTTCGTCGGACTGGACAGCTACGAAGCCGCAGGCGGCGGCATCCGCCGTGACCTGTTCGCGGAAGGCGATGCGGGCGTGTACCTCAACGACGCCGCGCTGCTGGAACGGCTGGCGCAAGACAAGCTGGCAGGCATTGCCGCCACTGTCCGCGCCGAGGGTTGGGCGTGGGTGGACGCCACGCCGGGCGTAACTTATGCCGACCTGCACGCCTTCCAGCGTGCGCCGAGGGAACGGCGCGAGCCAAACAAGCGCGAAGCGCAACGCATCGAAAAGCTGCAAGAGAAAATGCGGGCCATCGGTGAAGCCGTGGACGCCGCGATGGATGCCGACGACGAGGAAAAGGCCGACGCCTTGCAGGAGGAAGGTGAAGCCGTGGGCGAGCAGTTGCAGGCGCTGGAAGATGGCTTGCAGGACTACGGCGCGAATGTGAAGGCCGCAGCCGGTGCCATCGTCACCATCGACCGCAACGGCGAGGCCGTCATTCATCGCGGCCTGATGCGTGAGGCCGAGGCCAAGGCGCTGCGCACGCTTGAAAAGCTGCGCCAAGGTTTCAGCGACCCGGACGCCGAGAACGACGACGAAGGCGAGGACGACGAGCAACCCAAGAGCGTCGCCATGTCCGACCGGCTGGCGCAACGCTTGAGCGCTCACCGCACCGCCGCGCTGCAAATCGAAGTCGCACGTCATCCGCAAGCTGCGCTGGCTGCCGTGGTGCATGGCATGGTGCAGACCGTCTTGCAGGAAAGGCGCTACGGCCTCAACCGTGATTCTCTGCCGCTGGGCGTGGGCCTCAAACTGCAAGACCGGCTGGAAGGCATGGCCCCGGATTGGCCGGAATCGCCTGCCGCCGTGGCGCTGCGCAAACTGCAACAGGTGGCCGGGGAAGCCTTGCCGGAAGACAGCGCCGAACTGTTCGCCGTGCTGCTGACGAAGCCGCAAGACGAACTGGTGCGGTTGCTGGCCGTGTGCGTGGCTTCCACGGTGGACGTGGTGATGCCCCGCGCCACGGCGCAGCAACCCGGCGAGGAACTGGCGCAGGCCGTGGGCCTCGACATGGCCGCATGGTGGCAGCCGACCGCCGAGGGGTATTTCAAGCACGTTCCGAAAGCGGCAGTTCTGCAAGCCGTGGGCGAATACGCGCCCAATCAGGTTTCCCGGCTGGCGAAGTTGAAGAAGGCCGACATTGCCAGCGAGGCCGAGCGGCTGGCCGATGGCACGGGCTGGATGCCTGCCATCTTCAAGGCCGAAGGCCCGGAGCAGGACGCCCCGGAAGATGCCGAAGCAATGGCGGATGAAACCGCCGAGGCGCTGGCCGCTTGACCCGCGCCGAAGGCAAGCGCCCCGGCCTCGACCGGGGCGCTTCGCCGGAAGGAGAAGCCCCCATGACCCGCATCACCAGCAGCCGCCCGCGCATGGCGGCAAGCTACGCCCCCGGCACGGTGCGCGCTCGCCGCTGGCACGGCGATGGCGACGTGCGCGGCCACCTCCCGCCCTCGGGCTGGTCGGCCCGCGCCGACCTCACCGACATTCATCCCATCACGGGCCGCGCCTTGGCGCGCGCCGTGTGGTGGATCATCGAGACGAAGGAATAACCGTCGTCAGCACCGCGCCCAGGCCGTTCCGTCCTGGGCGCGGTGAACTTCAAAAATCCGGGCGCGGCGGTGGCCGCGCCCGGTGTTCAAGGCCAACAGCCCATCAGAACGTCGCCGCCTTCGCGCTGGCTCAGGCGGCGGCGTTGAAGGCATCGCTGTATTGCGCGACGCCTTCGGGCACTGGCCCGTGGAAGGCCAGTGCCACGAAATAGCCGGGCGGCCCGGCAGTTGCAGGCCCGGATGCGCTTGGAAGCCAAAGCGCGCGTAGTACGCGGGTTCGGCCAGCGCCTGTTGCATCAGACGCGAGCCGATGCCTTGTCCTTGCCTTGCAGGTATGACGGAGATCAGCCCCAGACCGTACCAATCTTTGACCTTGTGGCAGTGACTGTCGGTGATGATGACGGAGGATCCCTACTGTCTATCGCGGATCTGGTGGCCTATTGCAGAGGGCAGCAGGCTTAGACCATACGTCTTTGCGGACCACACAGATAGCCGGCCAGCATTTCGACGATGGCCTGCTCGACTTGCTGGGCGGGGCAAGGGGCGCCAGGCGGAATGACCGCCGCATGGATCAGTGATTCCATGGTTCGCAGTACAACCCATGTCGCCAGTTCCAGGTCCTGCAGCACGACCTCGCTTTGGTGGTCTTCCAGCAACTGGCGAATGCGGTGCTGAATGCTTTGGTCAGCCGTGCTTTGCTCCGGCGGAGCATCGAAGAAAGGAAATTCCTTTTCCAGTACGCGATGCAACTCAGGGGCGACCTGGTGTGCCGCCAGCCACGCACGCACGATGGCCGCCAGTTTCCCTCTCAGGTCCAGTGGATGCGCGCTTGCCAGCACGGTCTCCATGGCTGCGTGCATTTCCACCGCATGCCGCTCATGGAGCGCCGTGATGAGCGAATCCTTGTTCGGGAAATACTGATAGACCGAACCCACGCTCACGCCAGCGCGCTCGGCCACCAGATTGGTGTTGGCTCCGGCATAGCCGCGCTCGGTCAAAACGCGAGCCGTTGCTTCAAGTATGGCGTCCACCAAGGCCCGAGAACGGCTCTGGCGGGGGACGCGGCGTGGCTGAGGCAAGGGTGGCATGGGGATCATCCGAACGCGAGTTTTCAACGTGAGCAATGACTCATATTATTCCATATGTCGAGCAAATGCTCATGTTTGGAGTTGTTGATGTCTTCTCGTTCTCACACGGGGGCGACCAAGGTGGCAAATCCGCCACCTGTCGCCAACGTCTTTCTCAAGTTGCTGCCGATCACACTGGCGGTGTTCGTCAGCTTTCTCACCATCGGCTTGCCGCTGCCGGTGCTTCCCCTGCATGTGTCCAGCACATTGGGCATGAGCACGCTGGTGGTGGGTGTGGTCATTGGCGCGCAGTTCGCCGCGGCCCTGCTCTCTCGCGCCTGGGCAGGCAACCTCTCCGACACGCGTGGGGCCAAACGGTCCGTGGTCACGGGCTTTCTGGTGGCGTCGGCGTCAGGTGTGGCCTACCTTGCGTCGCTGGCCTTCGTCTCGTCACCTGCCGCCTCGGTTGGGGTTCTGCTGTTGGGGCGGGTGCTGCTCGGCTGCGGCGAAAGCCTGATCGTCACCGGCTCCTTGAGTTGGGGGATCGGACTCGTGGGCCCGCAAAACGCAGGCAAGGTCATGGCATGGAATGGCATGGCGATGTACGGCGCCTACGCGGTGGGTGCGCCCATGGGTATCGCCATTCAAGGTGGATATGGCTTCGCCGGCATTTCAGTGGCTGCCGTCGTTCTTCCCCTGTTGGCATTGGCACTGATTGCCAACGTTCGGGCGACTGCCCCGACGGCTGTCCGCCGCACGCCTTTCTACAAGGTGCTGGGGATGGTGTGGCACCCGGGCTTGGGGCTGGCCTTGTGCAGCGTGGGCTTTGGGGTCATCACGGCGTTCATTGCCCTGTTGTTCGCTTCCCGAGACTGGGGCAACGCCTCACTGGCATTCACCGCCTTCGGCCTGGCGTTCATTGCCGCGCGCATCTTTTTCGGCCACTTGTCCGACAAGCTCGGCGGCGCCAGCGTGGCGCTGGTTTGTGTGCTGATCGAAGCCGTTGGGCAGTTGCTGATCTGGGGCGCCCAGAGCCCTACCGTTGCCTACGCCGGCGCTGCGCTGACGGGATTCGGTTACTCGCTGGCCTTTCCGGGATTTGGCGTGGAAGCCGTGCGCCGGGCGCCTCCACAAAGTCGGGGCTTGGCCATGGGGGCTTATGTGGCGTTTCTCGACATTGCCCTGGGCATCACCGGCCCGGTGCTGGGGGCCGTGGCAGGCGCATGGCACATTGAGGCCGTCTACCTTGCGGGCGCCGTTGCGGTCGCCCTGTCGGCTCTCGTTGCTTTGCAACTGCTGATTTCCGCACCCAAGGGAGGCCACCATGCCTGAAGTCATGCCAAGGCCTCGTACCGAAAGAGCAGTCGGAACCGTGCAGGCGGTTCGTTCGGTGACGCCCCATATGCAACGGATCACACTTGGAGGCTCTGAGGTTGCCGAATTTCTCAAAGTCGCGGGAGCCAACGAACCGGCAGCGTGGGTGAAAGTTTTTCTTCCCTCGGGTGACGGCCGGGCCTACACCATACAAAACATTGATTTCAATGCAGGAACACTGGATCTGGATTTCGTCCTGCACGGTGCAGGCGGCGACTCTGGCCCCGCAGTGGCGGCTTTCTGCTTCCCAGTGATGCGCGCTGGGTCATGTTCGCGGGGGATGCCACGGCGTTGCCTGGCATCCAGAGCATTGCACGCCGTTTGCCTTCTGGTATCAACGCCAAGGCGTATGTCGAGGTGCCGTCAGGGGATGACCGGCAGCCGATCGACAGCCCTGCCCGATTGCGGGTTCAGTGGATGAACGCCCAATCGGAACCCGGACTGACGCTATGTCAGTCGCTGTTGCACCGTCCTTTACCGACCGGTCCAGGCTACATCTGGATGGCAGGTGAATCCGCAGCCATAAAAAAGCTGAAACTTCACTACCTTCAAGACAGGGAGCTCCCGAGACACAGTGTTAGCGCCAAGGGATATTGGAAGGCTGGAGAGTCCGATCATCGTGATTCGTGAAGAATAAGGTGATACCGATAAAATTTCGCCACTTTCCCTGTTTCCCTGTCGTCGCAGAAGAGTTGTACTTCGCCCGTGCGACCGAAAGGTTGCACATCCAGCTTCAATCCCTCACGCCTGCGCGCCAGCGGCGCTGCGCTTACCTCTAGGGGATCGGCACAAGGCCCATCCCTGCCGCGCGAGCTTGGCACCCCTCGATACCGCCGGATCGGCCAGGCCAGCGCTCCGCTGCAATGGACAGGGCTGGCAAACACGCTGGTGCTTGCTGCGGCAGGTTGTGCGAATGCGTGCCGTCCTCAACGCTGGCGGTTCTCGCCCATCACGTCACGAAGGACGGTTCACGGACATCCCGCCCGGCATCGCTATGGAGCTTCCACGCCACGCCTCAAGACCGGCGCCGCAAGGTGCGGCCGGGGCGTTCTCGCTTGTCGTCGGATGGTTGACCTGGCCCGCGTCAGTGGGCGAGCCGGTGCAGCCTTCGTGCGGGGATGCCGAGCCAGCCCTGTCTCCTTTCGGAGCGGTTCGGCCCAATGCGTCCTTGTCTCGTTGTGAATCCTGGCGGGGGCGCGGCTGCGCCTCGGGCTTCATTGCTGCAACCGTCCAGCGAAAACAATTTCCCCTGCGCTGCGCGCATTCCTCGCGGGACAAATTCTTTTCGCCTCCCGGCTCTCCACTGCGTTGCGACCGCAAGCGGTGCAGCCAGCCCGTCCCCCGCCGGCCGGATCACAACAAGGACGCGATGGGCGCGAACCTTGTTCAACCGAACGGAGAAAACATCATGGCCAACATCGGCACCTTCACCGCAGACAAAGACGGCTTCGCCGGCACGCTTCGCACCCTGACGCTCAACGTCAAGGTCAAGTTGGTTCCCAACGACAAGGGGGACAACGAGAAGGCCCCGGACTTCCGCCTGCAGGCCGCCAGTCACGACATCGGCGCGGCGTGGAAGAAGACCAGCGAGGCCGGGCGGGAGTACATCTCCGTGACCCTCGACGATCCTTCGTTCCCGGCCACGGTCTACGCCCGCCTGATCGAAGGCGAGAACGGCACGCACGACCTGATCTGGTCGCGCAGCAAGCCCTAGGCGGCGTGACCGCCGCAGCGCCCCGCCCACGTGGCGGGGCGCAGTGCTGCTTGGATCGGCATACAGGAAGGCTTGGCTTTCCCAGCTTCGTGATGGTGGTGGCCGGGCAGCATCACAATGACCTCGGGTTGCCAAGGCGGATATAGGGCGATTCGGCGCACTGCGCCGACCGGGCTTTGCGGGCTGCGCCCCATGCCGACTTCGCCGTCATGGCCATTCGGCTTCAATCCCTATCGCAGCTTCGCGCCGGTGGCGCTGCGCGCTGCGCTTGCCTCCAGGGGAAAGCCCTGCGGCCTATCCCCGCCGCGCGATGCTCGGCGCCCCTGAAGTCCCCGAACCGGCTGCGCCGGATCGGTGGCCCAGCGCCTACGGCTGGGCCGCTGCTGCGAGCTGGCTCTCAGCCTCGCTCATCAGCACTGCCGTGCTGCATTCGAGCGCACTGGCGATCTTGAAGATGATCGCCAGCGTGGGCATGTGTTCGCCGCGCTCAACCTTACCCATGTGCGAACGCTCAATGCCGGCGAGGTTCGCCAGCGATTCCTGCGCGATGCCACGCTCCGTCCGCAGCGCACGCACCGCCGCGCCGAAGGCTTGCGCCAACTCGGCATCGTAGGTGGTGGTGCCGGCCGGTCGGCCGCGCTGGATGGATCGCTTCTGCATAGACAGAAGCGTCAATTCGCAGCACAATTAAAACCACGTTATCTTTAACTCATTCATGCTTTTGGCCCTTTTTCGTGCTTTTACGGAAATCCGCTTCTGCGGATTCCGGTGGAACCGGAAAACCGCCAACGTGCCTTTGCAGATTTCTACAATTGAGCTTTTGCGCTTTCGTGTTTCCACGGCTTTCGTGGAAACGCAAAACCGACATGCCATGTTGGAACAGGAGCACCCCGATGAAGGCTCCCCTCGTAACCGAGGAGCAGCGCGCCACGCTGCTGGAGAACGGGCAGCGGGTCGCCGCCGGTGAACCTCACGACCCGTTGCCGGTCGTGCGGCTATTCACTCCCGACGCCCACGCGATCTGGCTGCTGGCATCGCTCGATCCTGCCGACGGCGATACAGCTTGGGGCGTCATGGACGTGGGCATCGGTATGCCCGAGCTGGGTCACATCAAGCTGTCCGACCTGGCCTCCATCGTCGGCCCGAGCAAGCAGCCCGTAGCGCGGGATTTGTACTTCCAGGCGGCGCGCCCGCTGTCGGAATACCTGCGGCTGGCGCAGGAAAACGGCTCTATCGTCGATTGAGCTATTCGCGCTCAAGCCGGGCGCATTAAGGCTATTTCGGTCTTGCTCCAGACCCGCAAAGTCTGAATCCGCACTCTTGCACCGAAATAGTGCCCTCATGCGAAAAATAGCCACGATCCTTCGCGGGAGTTGCGGCACGGTATTCCGTGCCGCATGACATTTCTAAGTCGGGCGGCCGTCGCATTCGGACGGATTTCGCAACACGCCGGAGCCAATTAGCCTTGACACCAACAGATACAGCTTAACCGGATTTCTACCTTGATTTAAGGCTCCTGCATGTCTGACGCCGTGGCGACGTTCCTGCTATTCGACGGGAGCTTCGGTCATGGTCAATCCTCATCATGTCGCGCACTGGTATCCCACTGCGGCCTACCTCTACATCCTGTGGTTGGACGTGCTGGCACTGGCTTGGGAGTACCTGCGCCGCCATCCTGACTACCGGCTTGACTGGATGCGCCGTGCGCGCCGCCCCAATGCTGCGCATCGCTGGGGATTGCGCCTGCTGGAAGACCCAGCCTTGGATGCGCGTGATGCGCATGCGGCCTGGCTCCCCGGCCATGCTGCCGTGGTGCAGCTCCACCCTGATACCGATCCGCCACCTGACGCTGTGGCCTTCGACTTCTGGAACATCCCCGGCCACAAGCACCTGCTCCACGATGGCCAGCGACTGGCGCTGATCGCGCGCAGTGCCGGCCATTGCCAGCGCTATGCGCTGGCGCCCGGACTGGAAGACGGCATGGCTGTCGCCTACGCCCATCGCGGTGGCGCCGCCGCGCCTGCGCTCGGTCACGCGCCCAGCACCGCGCGAACCAGGCCCAGGCCGACGCCTGCTGCGCTGCTGGAACTGCACACCCTGCAGGCGCTCGACGCGACCCTGGCGGGCGCGTCCTTGCGCGACGTGGCCGAAGGCTTGTTCGGAGTGGACGCCGCGGCCGGTTGGTACAGCGACGGCGGCCTGCGCTCCAAGGTGCGCCGCCTGGTACGGCGCGGCGATGCGTTGATGCGCGGCGGCTATCGCCGCCTAGCACAACTACCGCTGCTTGAGAAGGGTCGTTTTGAAGAGAGCGCAAAACGACCCTGAGCAAGAGGGCTTCGTTTTCTGAGACTGCCTCCATCCGGTTGCGCTGTGCGGCCGGAGCTTTGAAAGCTATGGAGGCTCTCATCATGCGTCCCGCTCCCTTGCGGCCTGCCGCCGCTCCTGCCACTACCGCTGCGCAGCCGCAGCGTTACCTCACCAACGACGAAGCCGCCGACTACCTGCGTCTGTCGCCGCGCACGCTGGAGAAGCAGCGCGTGCTGGGTGGCGGCCCCAAGTTCCGCAAGTTCGGCCGACGCGTCATGTACGCCGTGGCCGACCTCGATGCCTGGGCTGCGGATCGCAGCTTCGAGAGCACGTCCGATCCCGAGTATGCCGAGCAGCACTCGGCGGACAGCCGTGCGCGCTGATCGCTTGCGCGCGGGTGGCCTTCGCCATGTCCAGCCCTGCGCTGCCGTCCCGGCAGCGGCTCGTGCCAGAGCGCGAACAGCTCGACCTGTTCCGCGCCCTGCCGGGCGACATGGCGCCGCGCGACAGTCAGGACTTGATGGCCTTTCCGTTCTTCTCGCTGGCGAAGTCGCGGCGCGTCGCGCCGATCGACTTCCGGGCCAGCGGCATCACGATCCGCGTGGAGGGCACGCAGGAGCACGGCATCGCCACGATTTGGGATGCGGACATCCTGATCTGGGCGGCCAGTCAGATCGTGGAAGCGCGCGATGCGGGCTTGCGCCCGTCGCGGCTGATGCAGGCCACGCCTTACGAGATCCTGCGCTTCATCGGGCGCGGTACGTCGCTGCGCGACTACCAGCGCCTCAAAGCGGCCTTGGATCGCCTGCAATCCACCACGGTGGCCACGTCCATCCGGGAAACCACGGGAAGACGGCTGCACCGCTTCTCGTGGATCAACGAATGGAAGGAACTGGCCGATGCCAAGGGCACGCCCTTGGGGCTGGAGCTGATCCTGCCGGACTGGTTTTACGCGGGCGTCATGGATGCCGCCCTGGTACTGACCATCGACCCGGCGTATTTCCGGCTCACGGGCGGGATCGAGCGATGGCTGTACCGGCTGGTGCGCAAGCACGGCGGGCGCCAACCGGGCGGCTGGCAATTCGATTTCCGGCACCTGTATCGGAAATCGGGCAGCGCCACGCGCTTCTCGGACTTCGCCTACGACCTGCGCACGCTGGTCGCGCGGCAGTCGATGCCCGGCTACGTCCTGGGCATCGAGCGAATGCCGGACAACGGCGCCGAGCTGCTGACCTTTCGGCCCGTGCCGTTCACGGCACGGGGATAAACGGTGCGCAGCTTGTGGACGGGCTCGTGCTATCAGGAGTA
The DNA here is from genome assembly GCF_057359325.1 of Achromobacter sp. MUI-25009338. Classification (NCBI taxonomy): domain Bacteria; kingdom Pseudomonadati; phylum Pseudomonadota; class Betaproteobacteria; order Burkholderiales; family Alcaligenaceae; genus Achromobacter; species Achromobacter sp. MUI-25009338. Next base: position 1,362,753 of record NZ_CM170627.1, on the reverse strand, counting down.
CGGAGTATCGTGCTATCGGGAGTACGGCTATCGTGCTATCAGGAGTACGAATCGCCAGAAAACCCAATAACGGCGCGGGTCTACGGCCCCTCTAACTTCCCTAACTTAAATCATCTAACTGATAGTAGAAGCGCCGCACGCCGGTGGAAAACCGCCGAGCGGCACCACGCACAGCAGCAACAGCCGGGCTTTCCAACGTGGAGGGCCAGGCCATGATCGTCGCGCTGCTCAACCAGAAAGGCGGCGTGGGCAAGACCACGCTCGCCACCCACATCGCCGGTGAGCTGGCGATGCGCGGCCAGCACGTCGTGCTGCTGGACGCCGACCCGCAGGGTTCATCGCTGGACTGGACACAGCGCAGAAGCCAGCAAGGCTTGCCACGACTGTTCAGCGCCGTGGGCCTTGCACGCGAAACGCTGCACCAAGAAGCGCCAGAACTCGCCAGGCGGGCCGATCACGTTGTCATCGACGGCCCGCCGCGCATCGCCGCCTTGGCACGCTCCGCGCTGCTGGCGGCCGAGCGCGTGCTGATCCCCGTGCAACCCAGCCCCTATGACCTGTGGGCCAGCGCCGAGATGGTGGCACTGATCCGCGAGGCGCAGGTATTCCGGCCTGCGCTGCGCGCGGCCTTCGTCATCAACCGGCGCGTGAGCACCACTGTGATCGGACGCGAAGCGCGCCAGGCGCTCGCCGACCAGCCGCTTCCTGCGCTGCGCTCGGAAGTGCATCAACGCATCGTGTTCGCCGACAGCGTGGCCGCTGGCCGGCTCGCCCGCGAGACGGCGCCCGATAGCGCCGCCGCGCGCGAAATCACTGCGCTGGTGGATGAACTGCTGCGGTGGACGCCATGACCGCGAAGCCGCCACCGAACAGCAAGCGCACGGCAAAGCGCGTCGGCATCGGCGCGCGTCCGCCGGCGAATCCGCACGCCGAGGCGTGGATTCGCCAGGGCGATGCCGATGCGCTGGGTAAGGGCGACCTCTACACGGCCCGCCTGACCCTCGACATCACGCCCGCAATGCGGGCGCGCATCAAGGTGTCGGCCTTCACGCAGGGCGTGACCGTGGCCGAGCTGTTGCGCGGTCTGCTGGAGCGGGAATTTCCCGAGCACCGCAGGGAGAACGCACCATGACTGCATTTGCTTCGCCTGCCTCCGCGCCTGCCGCCATCGCGGCTACGGCTGCGCTCGCAGCGCCTTCCAGCCAGTCCGCCAGCACGCCGCTGACGCGCGTGGCGCTGGCCTACATCGAATCGCGCTTCAAGCTCTACCTGCGCTTCGGCGAACCCGCGCGCACACTCCAACTCGACCGCTGGCGGCGTAGCGCCGTGTTCCTACCGGGCACGATGTTCTGCCGCATCCGCTGGCACGCCAATGACTACGGCACCGTGCGCTGGCAGCTCATGGTGATGCAGGCCGCCACGCCGCTGGACGACGTGCAGCGCATCCCCGGCGTGCGGCCCGGCGCACGCCTGCTGCTGCACGCCGAAGGTGAGAACGCGGTGCGTGCCGTGCTGGAACGCATCGACAGCATCGACGCGCTGGGTATCGCGCCCGCTGCCGCTTCGCCCGCGTACTGGCGCACGCTTGCCAACCGGCTCGCTGCGCGCCTGCCGCTGCCCGAATACAGCGCCGAGCGGCACGCCGCCTGGCTGGCCGGGAGGGCGCTGCCATGACCGCCGTTTTCACTTCCGGCACCGGGCCGCGTCCTCGCTCGCCCCGCGCACATTTGCGCGCTCGCCTCGTACTGGCGGGCCTTTCCGCCTGCGGCCTCGCTGCGCTGGCCTGGGCGTCCTTCGTGCATCCGCTGCCGCGCCTGACCTACAACCCGTCCGATAGCGTGGCTGTCGGCTGGTATCGCGTCGATCCGCTCGACCATCGCGCCAGCTCACCGCCACGTCCGCTGTCCGTGGGCAGCATCGTGCTGGTGCCGCTGCCCGCCGAGGCTGCCGCCCTCGCTGCGCAGCGCGGCTACCTGCCGACGCGCATCCCGCTGCTCAAGCGCGTGGGCGCGGTCGCACCGCAGGAGGTTTGCATCATTGGGGGCAGCGTCCGCATCGACGGCGTGCCTTCGGCCGCCGTGCTATCTGCCGACCGCTGGGGCCGGCCGCTGCCATCCTGGCAGCAGTGCCGCCGCCTTCGGCCCGGCGAGCTGTTTCTGCTCAGTGTCACCAATCCGGCGTCGTTCGACAGCCGCTACTTCGGACCGGTCAGTGCAGCGGCCGTGATCGGCGTTGCGCATCCGGTCTGGCTGGAGTCGCGCCCATGATGGCCGCCGACTCGCTGCACGTTGCCTTGCATCTCGTCGTGCCATCGAGCATGTCGTGCTGCTGTCCGTCGCCGTGTCGTCGCGCGTGCAGTGCGAGCGCATCCGCGCCGCACTTCGCGCTGCCTTCGGCGCAGCAATCCAACGTGCAGGCGTCTTGCCTCGAACGCGCCCGGCCTGTGGCCGTGTTCGCGTTCGCCGGCGCGCTGGCTGCTCGTGCAGCAGCGCCACCGGGCCGCCGCTGCCCGGAGCGCCAGCGAGGGGCAAAGGCGGAAGGCAAGATTGAAGGGCGCGGCACCACGGCGCGCGCAAAGCCAGTCTGCACGTGGGTTGGGGGCGGCACTCGCCACAAGGTGGCTTCGTGCCGCCAGCAGCCCCAAGGCCTTGCGGGCATTGGGAATACCGTGTGCCGCATGCGCTCGGGCGCGATGGGCTTGGTGGGGACTGCATCATGAGCCAGCGCGGAAATCCCGGTGACGATGACCGTTTTCGCGTGCGGCCCAGCAAGCCCAGGCAGCGCGGCGACACCTTCATTGCCCAGGTGCTGCGCCAGACGAGCAAGGCCGCTGGCGTCTCTGGCCGGGGGCGCAAGACCACCGGCAAGCCCCCCGGTTCGCGCCTGGGGCGCGGTCATGTCGCAGCCCGCTTCACGGGCCAGTCGTTGACGGCGCTTTCTCGCCGGGCCACGGTCAAGGTGCGGCTGGTGTATTTGCAGCAGGCCAGCGGCCGCTCCACCGTGCAGCACCTGCGCTACATCGAGCGCGAAGGCGTGGACCGCCAGGGTGGACAGGGCCGTGCCTATGGCGCCATCACCGACGAGGCGGACACGGCCGCCTTCGAGGAGCGTGGCAAGGGCGACCGCCACCAGTTCCGCTTCATCGTCTCGCCCGAGGATGCGGAGCAGCTCGAAGACCTGCGCACCTACACCCGGCACCTGATGCAGCGCATGGAGGCCGACCTGGGCACCCGCCTGGATTGGGTGGCGGTCGATCACTGGAATACCGACAACCCGCACACCCATGTCGTGCTGTGCGGCAAGGACGACACTGGCAAGGATCTCATCATTTCGCAGGAGTACATCACCCGCGGCATGCGCGAGCGGGCGATGGAACTGGCCACCGAATGGCTGGGGCCGCGCACCGAGCTGGAGATCCAGCGCACCCTAGCCCGCGAAGTGGAACAGGAGCGGTGGACGAGCCTGGATCGCACCCTCCAGCGCGAGGCGGTGGACGGCCTGGTGAAGGTCGAGCGCTTCAACGAACCCAAACTGCAACGCCAGCGTCTGCTGCTGGTCGGGCGCTTGCAGCGGCTTCAACGCATGGGGCTTGCCACGCAGACCCAGCCCGGCACTTGGGCCGTGCATGCCGATGCCGAGAAAACCTTGCGGGCCATGGGAGAACGTGGCGACATCATCCGCACCATGCAGCGCGCGATGGGCGGCAAGCAGCGTGACCTGGCCGTGTTCCAACCGGGCGAGGATGGACACTCCATCATCGGCCGCGTGGCGGGCAAAGGACTGGCCGACGAACTGTACGACCGGGGCTATCTGGTGGTCGATGGCATCGACGGCAAGGCCCACTATGTGGCGCTGCCGCCCAGGACGGAACTGGAGCAGTACCCCATGAGCGCAGTGGTCGAGGTGAAAGGCTCCGCCGAGGTGCGCGCAGCGGACAAGACCATCACCGCGCTGGCGACCAATGGGCTGTACCGCACCGACCATCACTTGGCCATTGCACAAGGCCAGGCCAAGGATGGCCGCGACCCGCATGAAGTGGTTGCGGCCCATGTCCGCCGCCTTGAAGCCCTGCGCCGAGCGGGCATCGTGGAGCGCGTCGCTGAGGGACTATGGAAGGTGCCCGGTGACTTGCCTGAGCGTGGCCGCCAGTACGACGCGCAGCGCCTGGGCGGCGTGGCCGTGGAGCTGAAATCGCACCTGCCCATCGAGCGGCAGGCCCGCGTGATCGGTGCCACCTGGCTGGATCAGCAGTTGATCGGCGGCGGCTCCGGTCTGGGTGACCTGGGCTTTGGCGGCGAGGCCAAGCAGGCGCTACAGCAGCGCGCCGATTTCCTGGCCGAACAGGGACTGGCCGAGCGGCGCGGCCAGCGCGTGATCCTGGCGCGCAATCTGCTGGGCGCGTTGCGCAATCGGGAAGTGGCGCAGGCCGCGAAGGACATTGCCGCTGATACGGGCTTGGAGCATCGTCCGGTAGCTGAGGGGCAGCGCGTGGCGGGTATCTACCGCCGCAGCCTCATGCTGGCCAGCGGGCGCTACGCGATGCTGGATGACGGTATGGGGTTCAGCCTGGTGCCGTGGAAGCCGGTCATCGAACAACGACTCGGCATGCTGATTTCTGCACAGATACATGGTGGCACTGTATCCTGGCAAATCCGACGCCAGTTGGGTTTATCCATTACCTGACGCCAACGGCAATTGAACTCCACCAACTGGATGCGTCTACAACCGATCAGCGTCCGGTAAACTGAGGCACTCGCTTTGCGACGAACGCGTGGACCGCTTCCAGCGAATCCGTGGTTTTCGAGGCCCGATTCATTTCGGCCGCCTCTAACCTCAATGAGGTCACCAGACCGCTCTCGAAGGCAGCAAGTTGCAGGCGCTTGGCGCCCGCATAACCATGCGTAGGACCGGTCGAGAATTGCACCGTCATGCGCTGCGCTTCGTCCAGCAGGCTCTCGCCCGGAACTACTTTCTCGACCAATCCCCAGGCCAAGGCTTCATCCGAACCGACCACGCGGTTGGTCAGGATCATGTCGCGTGCGCGTCGTCCGCCCACTGCGCGCGGCAGGAGCCAGCTGATGCCGAAATCCCCCGCGTATCCAAGGCCGGTGTGGGCCGCCACGAATTTCGTCCCACTTGCGGCAATCAGGTAGTCAGAGGCCAATGCTAGTCCGAGGCCGCCTCCAGCGACCGCGCCTTGTACGGCGCAGACCACCGGGAATGGCAGGCTGGCGAATTGAGGAATCATGCGTTCGACCACCCTCAATTCGTCATCGACCAAGGTAGACAACGCTTCGCCTGCTGCCGCCATTTCGTCGATGTCGCCGCCGCAACTGAACATCCGGCCCTCGCCGCGCAGCAGCAAAGCGCGAATCGAGCCGTCACGTTCGACGTCTGCAATGACGCCAGCTAGCACGTTGACGACAGACGTGCTCAGCGCATTCTTTTTCTGAGGCGCATTGAGTGTGATGGTCGCAACAGCACCATGCTTTTCGAGAATGACAGAATTTTCGGACATGACGCTTCCTGATGGGCCAAGATTTCAGGCGTCAGCGCGGCGCCATGCGAATAGCGCCATCCACCCGAATGGACTCGGCGTTCATGTAGCCGCAGGTGACGAGAAACTCGACGGCCTGCGCGAATTCATCGGGATCGCCCAAACGCTTGGGAAAGGGCACGCTGGCCGCCAGCGCCTGCTTGACGTTGTCCGGCAGGCCCAGCAGCAATGGTGTTCCGAAGATCCCCGGCATGATGGTGTTGACCCGGATCCCTTCGTCCATCATGTCGCGCGCAATCGGCAAGGCCATGCCCACGATGGCAGCCTTACTGGCAGCATAGCTGGCCTGGCCAACCTGGCCATCCTGTGCGGCGGCCGACGCAGTGTTGACGATGGCGCCGCGGTCGCCATCGGCCAGCGGCGCGAGCGTCAACATGCCCGCGGCTGACTTGGCGATGCAGCGGAAGGTGCCCACTAGGTTGATCTGAATGATGCGATTGAAACGATCTGTTGGGCATGGGCGGATTTCGCCGGTTTTCTTGTCGCGGCTGACCGTCTTGACGGCATCGGCAGTACCGGCGCAGTTGACCAGAATGCGTTCCTGTCCAATGGCCGCGCGGGCCTTGGCGAAGGCGGCGTCCACTTGCTCCTCGGACGTCACGTCCACGTTGCAGTAAACACCGTCAAGTTCGCTGGCCAACGCCTGGCCGATGGCTTCGTTCATGTCAAAGATGGCGACTTTGACACCATGGCTGGCCAAGCGCCTGGCCGTGGCAGCTCCTAGGCCGGAAGCGCCCCCGGTGATGACGGCGGAGATGTCGGAATTGAGTTGCATGATTTTTGCTCGATGGATGAGAGACAGGCGCTATTGGCCCGTGAAGTGGGGGAGGCGCTTGCCGAGGAATGCGGCTTGCCCCTCCAGGTTGTCGGCCGAATGCAAAGCGACGAGGAAATTACGCTTCTCATGCTCCAGGCCTTGCGCGAGCGGAGTTTCAAAGCTGGCCAGTGCCGCATCTTTCGCCAGTGCCACGGCCAGCGGCGAATTGGATGCAATCCGGTTGGCCATCGCCAACGCCGTCGGCAGGGCCTGGCCGTCAGCCGTCACCTCGGCGACCATGCCCGCATCGCAGGCTTTGCGGGCGTCGATGAAATCGCCGGTCAGCAGCAGGGCCATAGCCTTGGACTTGCCGATGGCATGGATCAGACGCTGGGTGCCCCCGGCCCCGGGAATGGCGCCCAGCTTGACTTCAGGCACGCCGAACTTGGTGGACTCGCCAGCGATAGCAATGTCACAGGCCAACGCCAGTTCCGTGCCGCCGCCCAGCGCGAGCTTTTCCACGGCTGCGATGACGGGCTTAGGGAAGCGCTCCAGTTCCGCCCAGAAGTGGCCACCTGCCGCCGCACGGTCGCCCAGCAGCGGTTCGGCGCGCAGAGAGTCGAAGGCCGTGATGTCGGCCCCTGCACAAAACACGCCCTCGGCGCCGGTGATGATGACCGCGCGTACGGCATCGTCGTCGCGCAGTTGCACGAGCTGTGCACGCAGGCCATCGAATACTGCGCGGTTCAAGCTGTTCTTCGCGCGCGGGCGGTTGATGATCAAGGTGACGATGGCGCCTTCGCGGCTGACGAGCACTTCGCTGGCTTCGCTCATGGTGGCCTCGTTCATGCCAGGCGCTCGATGATGGTGGTGTTGGCCGTGCCCGAAGCCTCGCAGATGGTCTGCAAGCCATAGCGGCCGCCTCGGCGCTCCAGCTCGCACAGCAGGTCGGTGAGCATGCGCGCGCCAGTGGAGCCCAGCGGATGGCCGATGGCCACCGAGCCGCCATTGACGTTGAGGCGGTCGTCCGGAATGCCGAATTCCTGCTGGAACATCAGCGGCACGCCGCCGAATGCCTCATTGACTTCAAACAGGTCGATGTCGGCCGGGGTCAGCCCCGATTCCTTCAACGCCTTGCGGGTGGCATCGAGCACAGCAGTGAACTGGATGACAGGGTCGGCTGCCGCCACTGCGGTGCTGACGAAGCGCGCACGCGGCTTCAGGCCGTGCTGCTGGGCGTAGGCGCGGCTGGCGATCAGCAGCGCGGCGGCGCCGTCGCTGATCTGCGAGGAGTTAGCAGCCGTTGTAGCGCCGTCTGCGGCAAACACGGGCTTAAGCGTAGCCATCTTCTCGGGGTTGGGGTCGGCGCGCATGCCCTCGTCGGCGGTGACGAGCGGGCTGTCTGGGTCGGTCGGATCCTCATGCAGCCGCACGAGTTGGTCTTGGACACGACCAGCCCGCGAAGCCTCAATGGCGCGCCGATGGCTGCGCACGGCGAAGGCGTCCAGCGCCTCGCGCGTGAGGCCGAAGCGCTTGTTCATCAACTCCGACGAAGCGCCTTGCGGTATCAGCGGGTTGCCCTGGTAGCGCGCCAGCTCACGCGGGCTGTATTGCGCGCCGAGCGGCGCGCCGGGCTTGAATGACGGCGGCATGGGCGCCTGCGACATCGACTCTACCCCGGCGCCGATGGCCAGTTGGTAGGCGCCCGCTTGAATACCGTGCACGACAAAGCTCACCGCCTGCTGGCCGGAGCCGCATTGCCGGTCGACCGTCACCGCCGGGACGGATTCTGGCAGCCCCGCCGCCAGCACGGCATGCCGGCCCAGATTGCCGTGCTGCTGGTCCCACTGCAGCACGCAACCGACGATCACATCGTCCAGATCGGCGGGGTTGATGCCGGAGCGCTCGACCAGCTGACGCAGCGTCTCACCCAGCAGATCAACGGGGTGCCATTTCTGCAAGCGCCCGCCGCGCTTGCCCACGGGGGTGCGCAGCGCACCGACGATGACGGGTTCATGGTCATTCATGTTGTTTTCCTGTAGCAAAAGGTTGGCTCACTCGGCGTAGCGGTCCGCATGCTCAACGCGTATGCGCTTCTTGTCGAGCTTGCCGACGCTGGTCTTGGGGATGGCTTCGACGAACAGAACCTGGTCCGGCAACTGCCACTTGGCGAACGCGCTGCTCAGGTGTTCCTGCAGTTGTTCCTGGGTCGCCTGCTGACCGGGCTTCAGCACCACCAGGGCCAGCGGCCGTTCCTGCCACTTAGCATGCGGAATGCCGACCACTGCGGCGTCACGCACAGCCGGATGGCCCATGAGCAGGTTCTCCATGTCAATGGATGAGATCCATTCACCGCCGCTCTTGATCACGTCCTTGATGCGGTCGGTAACCTTGAGGTAGCCGTTCTCGTCCACCGTGCCGACATCGCCCGAGCGCCACCAGCCGCCCTCCAGGAAGCGGTCGCCTGAATCCGGCATGTCGTGATAGCTGGTCGTGATCCAGGGGCCGCGCAGGCAGATCTCGCCAGCCGACTGTCCGTCGTGCGGGAGGTCCTGGTCGTCTGCATCGAGAATGCGGATGTCCACCCCGGTAAGGATCAGGCCCTGCTTGCGCTTGAGGTTCCACTGCTCGTCCTGGGTCAGGCGCTTCTTGAGCGTGGACTTGAGGCGGTTGACCGCCACCAGCGTCGTGGCTTCGGTGGCGCCGTAGCCGTGCACCACCTCGGCACCCGTCAGTTCGTAAAAGCCGATCATCATCGACAGAGGTGGCTCGGTGGCGCCGGACAGCATGCGCATGCGGCTGAAGTCCGGCTTGACCGGCAACGTCTCGATGTACTGCAGCATAGGCTGGAAGATGGCCGGTGCGCCGTTGGTGATGGTCACGCCCTCGGCGATCATGGTGTCGACCAATGGCTTGGTGTCCTCGGCGGCGTAGCGGCCCGGCAGCACGATCTTGTCGCCCAGCAGCGTGGCCGCCTGCGGCAGGCCCCAGCACTGCCCGTGGAACATGGGCGTGATGAGCATGACGCAGTCGTCCAGCGTCATGCCCATGTTGGTGGCCATGCCCGTGGAATGCAGGTAGATGCCGCGGTGCGAGTAGTACACGCCCTTGGGCTTGCCCGTGGTGCCGGTGGTGTAGCAGGCGCTGTAAGCCGAGGTTTCGTCGATCTCGGGCCAGTCGATCTTGGCGTCGGCGGCGGCCAGCAGGTCTTCGTAGTGCAGCAGCGGCGCCAGCGTGGTCTTGACCTGGTCCAGCGGCTTTTCGGTCATAACGATCCAGCCCTTGATCTGGGGCGAGTTCGCTGCGACGGATTCGGCAATAGGCAGCAATGATTCGTCCACGCAAACGTAGGACACGTCGCTATGGCCGACAACGTAGCCCAGGTCCTCGGGGCCCAGGCGCAGGTTCATCTGCAGCATGACCGCGCCCAGGCCGGGGATGGACCAGTACAGCTCGAAGTGGCGCCGGCTGTTCCAGTCCAGGACGCCGACCCGGTCGCCCGGCTCGACGCCGAGCGCGCGCAGCGCATTGGCGCTGCGGCAGACGCGTGCGTAGCAGTCGGCATAGGTGTAGCGGTCCCAGCCGCCGCCGGGTGTGCGATACACGATCTCCTGATCCCCATGGGTGCGTGCAGCGTGGCGGATCAGCGTCGTGGTGTTCAGTTGGCGCTCGTTGCCCGTGGTGGACGGGCAGCCGCGGACAGGCTTGGTGGGCTGGACGGTTTCGGTCATGTGCTTGTCTCCTAGGTAGTTGTGTCGAGTGCCTGGAACCGTGGGGCCGGGGCCGCTTCGATGGCGCCGGAGGGGGTGATCTGGTAGATGCCCCGTGCCGCGTTATGCGGATGCTGCACCGACTCGGCGAGGCTGAGCACGGGTGCAAAGCAAGCGTCGCTGCCTTCGAGCAGCGCGCACCAGTGCGCTCGGGGCTGGCTGCGGATGAGGGCTGCGATGCGCTCTTTCAGCGCCGGCCACGTTGCCGTGTCGTACTGGTCGGCAGGCTCCACGTCCGCCAGGCCCAGCTTCGACAGCAGCAAGGCGTAGAAAGGCGGCTCGATCGCGCCGAGGCTGATGAAGCCGCCGTCGGCGCAGGCGTACACGTCATAAAACGGCGAATCGTGAAACGGACTCGGCTGCGCGCCATCGATCTGCCCATTGGCGCGAATCCAGTGCACCAGGGTGCCCAGCATTGCCACGATGTCAACGATGGCGGCGTCCACGACCCGGCCGCGGCCGGTGGCGCGCGCATCGACCAGCGCGCAGGCGACGCCGAAAGCCATGCCCAGCGCCCCGGCCGCGTCCCCGAGTACCGTGGGCGGAACGATGGGCGCTTGCCCTTTGTGTGCCGACAGCGACAGCAGGCCGGTCAGCGCGACGTAGTTCATGTCGTGTCCGGCGGCCTGGGCGAGCGGGCCGTCCTGGCCCCAGCCCGTCATGCGGCCGTAGACCAGCCTGGGGTTGCGCGCCGCACACTCGGCGGGGCCGAAGCCCAACCGTTCCATCACACCGGGGCGAAAGCCTTCGATCAAGGCGTCTGCCTGAGCGATCAGGTCCAGGGCACGCGCCTTGCCTTCGGGCGACTTCAGGTCGATGACCTCGACCGTCTTGCCGCGGCGCAGCGGGTTCTCCACCGCCCCGCCCAGCCGCCGCGCCGCAGCGGCCTGCTCGGCGCGTGTCAGCGTAATCACCTCGGCGCCCATGTCAGCTAGCATCCTGGCGGCCAGCGGGCCTGGCCCTATGCCCTCGAACTCCACCACGCGGACGCCGTGCAGCGGCATCTGCAGCGTATGCAACGTGTGCGACATGTTCACAGCTTCCTCGAAACCAGGTCTTTCAGGACCTCGTTGGCGCCGCCATAGATCTTCTGCACTCGCGAAGCGGCATACATCCGCGCGATCGGGTACTCGGCCATGTAGCCGTAGCCGCCGAACAATTGGAGGCATTCGTCCACCACGCGGCACTGCTGCTCGGTGCACCACCACTTGGCCATATAGGCGGCCTCGTTATCCAGCGTGCCGTCCAACAGGCGCTGGGTGCAGTCGTTGACGAAGCTGCGCACCACATGCGCGGTAGTGGCCACCTCAGCCAGTTTCTGGCGCGTGAGCTGCATATCGAAGAGGGGCGCACCGAAGGCCTTGCGCTGCTTCGTGTACTCCACCGTGACGGCCAGTGCCTGCTCGATAGTGGCGGCCGCCGGCACGGCAATGAGCATGCGCTCGTAGGGCAACGCGCCCATCAACTGCCCGAAGCCCTTGCCTTCGACCTCGCCCAGCAGTTGGTCGGCTGGCACGCGCACGCCGTCGAAGAACAACTCCGCCGTGTCCGATGCCTGCATGCCGATCTTCTCCAGTAGTCGGCCAACGCGAAAGCCGGGCAGATTCTCGGTTTCCAGCACAAACAGCGACACCCCCTTGCTGCCCGCGCCGCTGGTGCGCGCCGCGACGATCAGCAGGTTGCCAGTGAAGCCGTTGGTGATGAAGGTTTTGGCGCCGTCGATCACGTAGTGGTCTCCGTCACGGCGGGCCCGGGTGGAAATGGCCTTTAGATCCGAGCCGCAACCCGGCTCGGTCATCGCGATGGCGGCCAGCATCTCGCCGTTCGTCACCTTGGGCAGCCAGCGCTGCTTTTGCGCTTCCGTGCCGAAGTCCAGGATGTAGTGCGAAGCGATGGTGTGCACCGCGATATTGACTGGCATCTCGGCCTTGGCTAGCTCGTCCTGCACCACCAACTGGTAGGCAAGGCTGGCGCCGGCGCCTCCATAGGTCTCGGGCATCTCGGGCAGCAGAAAGCTCATCTCGCCGAATGGACGCCAGACCTCGCGCGGGATGTAGCCCTGACGGCGCCATTCATCGAGCCGGGGCGTGAATTCGGCGGCAACGTAGCGGCGCACCTGCTCGCGAAATGCGTCGATCTCGCCGTCCATCCAGGCGTGGCGATAAAGCTGTGGCAACATGAGAGCGTCTCCTTATATGTTGGCTTCTGTCCCCGCATCGGACGTTCCGCGCAGTGCCACTGCCGAAATGTTTTGGGGATGACACAATCGTAGTAATTGGCCCCTGCAAGGGCGATGGCGGATTACCTCAATCAACTGACAATTAACTTCTTTCGGCCTATGCGACCGGCGTTGGCCCCTTAGAATCACACGCCATGCTGGAACCCGTCTTAACCGCTCCCATCTTTGCCGTGCATGGCCTGCTGGACGGTGCGCGCGGCAAGGGGCTGGCCACGCCAGAATGGCTGGTAGGTGTGCTGGGGCGCGCGGGCATCAGTGAATCGCTGCTGGAGTTGGAGGAGTCGCGCGTGACCGTGGAGCAGTTCAACGCGCTGTTCATCGCCGTCAAGGACAGCCTGAACGACGAGTGCCTGGGCTACCTGCATGGGCGGCCGATGCGCCCGGGCAGCTTCGCACTGATGGTGCGCAGTGCGTTCACTGCCCACTCATTGTCGTTCGCCCTGCGCCGCCTGGGTGAATCCTTTGCTTTGCTGCAGGACGATGTGGCGCTAGTCCCCGTGACTGAGGGCAGGCTGACGGGTGTCGCGCTCGATATGCGTGGCGGCCCGGGCGCGCATGCCGACTTCCTGCACGCACATCTGCTGCGCGTGTTCTGGCGACTGCTGGTATGGCTGCACGGCGGCCGACTGGTGCCGCAGCGCTTCGACTTCAACTTTGCGCCGCCACCTCACGCGCAGAACTACCAACGCATCTTTTCCGGCACGTTGTGCTTTGGGCAGCCGCGCACGGCCGCCTGGTTCGACGCCGATGCCTTCAAACAGCCGGTGCGGCGCGATCGGGACGCGCTGCAGTCCTTCCTGCGCGCCACGCCAGGCAACGTGGTGGGGCCGTACCTGAACGAGCGCAGCGCCAGCGCGCGGGTCCGCATGGTGCTGCAGCGGGCCAGTCCCGAATGGCCTGATCTGGCCATCACTGCGCAGCGCCTGCACATGTCGGTGAGTGCGTTGCAGAGGCACTTGGCCTCCGAGGGCACTTCTTTCCAGGCGCTAAAGGACCAACTGCGGCGCGACATGGCGATCGTACGCCTGACCAGCAGCGAAGCCTCGCTCGCCGCCATCGCCGCTGACCTGGGCTTCACCGACAGCACCGCCTTCCAACGCGCCTTCAAGGTCTGGACCGGCAGCGCGCCGGGAGCCTACCGTGCCCGCTCGCGCACCAAGCAGTACCTTACATAGAGGTATCCGACCAATTTCAGCTTGGCCGCCGAGGAGATCGGCGCCTTCATGGCTACCGGGGCCGTGGCCTGCTTCGGGCGAGGCTCTTGTGCGCTCAAGAGACTGTTGACCGCCGTTGGGGGTTGCACCGACGGCAGCGCAGTGACTGGCTGCGCCAGGACGCAGACGTTTTCCGTCAGCCTATCGAGGTCATTCGTCATTGTCACTTGTCAGTGCTGACCTTAAGCTAAAAATGAACTCGCACAGCATAAGAGTGATGGCTGTGCACCATTGAAGCGGCATTGCCAGAATGTAAACCAAGCATCATGACCGACGCAGCCCCGGCACTCTCGTATCCGTTCTCTCATCTCCCGCTGCCTGGTCAAGCCATTGAAATCAAGCCAGGTGTGCTGTGGCTACGCATGCCGCTGCCGTTTTCCCTGGATCACATCAACCTCTGGGTATTGAGCGATGGTTCTGGTTGGGCGGTCGTGGACACCGGAATTCGTAGCGTGGACGTAATGAACGCATGGTTCGCCTTGTTCGCTCCTCAGGGGCCGCTAGCAGGCCGTCCTGTCTCCCGTGTAATGGCGACGCACATGCACCCGGATCACGTGGGCATGGCGGGATGGTTGACACGTCGCTTCGAATGCGCGCTGTGGATGACACGAGACGAGTATTTAAGCTGTCGGGTGATGCTTGCCGATTCAGGGCGGGAAGCGCCAGTCGATGGTGTTCGCTTCTACCGGAGAGCCGGATGGAGCGACACCGAGGTCGATGAGTATCGCACTCGGTTTGGTGACTTCGGCAAAATGATTCATCCTTTGCCTGACAGCTTTGTACGGCTCACGGATGGTCAGATGTTGCGGATCGGGAATCAGGAATGGGAGGTCATTGTTGGCACAGGACATTCTCCCGAGCACGCGTGCTTTTACTCGCGCGAACTGGATTTGCTGATATCGGGAGATCAGGTTCTTCCCAGGATCAGTTCCAATACCTCCGTGTACGCCACCGAGCCGCATGCTAATCCTTTGCAGGGCTGGCTCGACTCCATCGACCGATTGCTGCAACGCGTACCTGGGAGCGTCTTGGTTCTGCCTGCCCACAACGAACCTTTCTATGGCCTGCACCTACGGTTGGAGCAACTACGTGCGAGCGCCGTGAAAGGCACAGACCGTGTCAGGCAACAACTTGCGCAGCCTTTAAGGGTCATCGACCTAGTTCGCGTCTTGTACCGTTCGTCCACTGTTGCGGAGCAAATGCACCTCAACCTCGCGACCGGAGAGACACTCGCCCACCTGAACTATCTCGACCAGCGTGGGGAAATCGTGTCTGCAGAGGATGAAGACGGCGCCATGCGCTATCGGCTCGCCTGATGCGCTAATTTGCCCTCAAGGATGTAGAAGCAACCCAATCAAGCCCAGTCATTGACTGGGTTCTTTGTGGGGGGGTGTTTCGAGAGCAATGGGTATTTGCACCAGCGCGCCGTGTATGGCCTTCGGTCCTTTGAACACCTTGTTTGCGAACTGAATCGCACCGGGTTTGGTGGAGGCTAGTTTGTTGAAGTGCAGGCGTTAGCCTGCACGGTATTGGCAACTTGCCTCCAGTAGTTTGCCTCAGCTTCCGCTGGCGGTATATGTCCTATAGATTCCAGCAGCCTGTCATGGTTGAACCAGTGCACCCATTGCAGCGTTGCCAGCTCCAGTGATTCCTTTGTTTTCCACGGCCCTCGTTTGTAGATAACTTCCGTTTTGTACAAACCGTTGATGGTTTCGGCCAAGGCGTTGTCGTAGGAGTCGCCAGTGCTGCCCACTGAAGGCATCAGTCCAGCTTCTTCCAAGCGTTCGGTGTAGCGAATGGACACATACTGACTCCCCCTGTCGGAGTGGTGAATCAGTTTGGTGTCGCTGGACGGCTGCCGTGCATACAGAGCCTGCTCCAAAGCATCCACCACAAAGTCCGTACGCATATGGCTGCTGACCCGCCAGCCCACTATGCGGCGTGCATACACATCAATCACAAAGGCCACAAACATCTGCCCTTGCCATGTAGATACATAGGTGAAGTCTGCAACCCAAAGCTGGTCAGGGCGCTGAGCTGTGAACTGGCGGTTGACCAGGTCTAGCGGGCTTGGCCGTGCCACATCTGGGCGTGTCGTACGCACCTTCTTGCCTCGTCTAGCGCCTTCAAGGCCCAGCTTGCGCATCAGGCGTTGCACTGTGCAGCGGGCAATGGTCAAGCCCTCTCGGTGCATCTGCTTCCAAACTTTGACGGCACCATACACCTGCCAATTGGCGTGCCACACCCGTTGAATATGACTGCAACGTTCTTCATCTGATTGGCTGCGCTTGCAGCGCAGCCAATAGCAGTTTCTTTGTTGAACTCTGCGCCTGTAGCCCGATGGGGCAATTTGCAGCAACCTGCAAATTGGCTCGACCCCATAGGCATCACGATACTGGTCTACAAAGTCAATTAACTCTTGATGCGACGGTCCAGCTCCGCCTGCGCAAAAAAAGCGCTCGCAGCCTTGAGGATGTCATTGGCTCGGCGCAGTTCCTTGTTCTCTCGCTCCAGTTGCTTGAGCCGCTCACGTTCATCCGTGGTCAATCCTGGGCGTTGGCCTGCATCTATTTCTTTGCGCTGCACCCATCCATGCAAGGTGCTGACAGAGCAGCCAATCTTGGGGGCTATCGATTCACATGCGCCCCACAGCGATGCGTAATCCGCTTGGCATTCCTGCACCAAACGTACGGCACGTTCACGTACCTCAGGGCTAAAACGAGCAGCTTTAGTGTTCATGACTCAATCCTCTCAGGAGTTGAGCCTCCACGGAAGCCGGTGTGATTCAAACTGGTCTTGAAGTGGCACCTTTCACAGATGCTCGACAGGGTTCATCTCAATTTTGCTTGACGCTTGACCTCTTGGCGCACTTGACGGGGCCCTCAGAAAGGGGCCGTTTGTCATTCGATCGGGGCGCTTCGTCATCGCGGATTGCTGCACCGGCACCTACGATTCCTTGCGTGCGCTGGACGATATGTAGCGGTGCGGCGATGACCGCCGTCCCCACGATCCGGAGCCAAGTTCAAAGGAGACAAACACGTGTGCCAAATCGACATGCAGAAGCTCGCCGACGACGCTCGCTTCAACCGCTTTCATGCCAAGGTGCTTCTATGGTGCCTGTTGATTCTCATCATTGACGGCTATGACATCGCCGTGGTGGGCATCGCCCTGCCGTCCATCATGCAGCAGATGGGCGTGAACGCATCGACTGCCGGTTTCATGGCCAGTTCGGCGCTGTTTGGCATGATGTTCGGTGCTATGGTTCTGGGCACGCTGTCCGACCGGATTGGTCGTCGCTGGGCCCTCTCCATTGGTGTCATGCTGTTCAGTGTGTTCACTGCGGCCGCCGGATTCACCAAGGACCCCATCAGCTTCAGCGTGGTGCGCTTCATTGCTGGCTTGGGGATTGGTGGCGTGCTCCCGGTCATCGTGGCACAGATGGTCGAGTATTCGCCCAAGAAGATCCGCAGCCTGATGACGGCACTGATGACTTCGGGCTACGCACTGGGCGGCATCCTGGCTGCGGTGCTGGGCAAGCAACTGATCGGCGAGTATGGCTGGCAGGCCGTGTTCATCGCGGCGGGGGTGCCCGTGCTGCTAGTTCCGTTCATCCTGAAGTTGGTGCCGGAGTCCATGACCTACCTGATCGCTCAGCGTCGCAATGGTGAGCTAGCCGAAGTGGCACGCCATCTCCAGCCGGGCGGCAAGCACCCGGCGGACGCCCAGTTCTTCGTGCCGGCAGCTGACCGCATGGCAGGTGCACCGGTTACCCGCCTTTTCCAGGACGGGCGGGGCCTGAGCACGGCGCTGTTCTGGGTCGCCTTCTTCTCGGGTCTGTTCATGGTCTATGCGCTCAGTAGCTGGCTGACCAAGCTGATGGCGATGGCTGGCTACAGCCTGGGGTCTGCCCTCAGCTTCGTGATCGCGCTGAATGTTGGCGCGATCATCGGTGCCGTGTGCGGCGGGTGGCTCGCCGACAAGTTCAACATCAAGTGGGTGCTGGTGGCGATGTATGCGCTGGGCGGCGTGCTGCTGTACCTGATGACGTTCCAGACCTTGACCGAGGTGCGCTATCTGATCATTGGCGCGGTCGGCGCCTGCACCACTGGTGCGCAACTGGTGGCCTATGCCTTCTGCGGGCAGTTCTACCCGATGTCCATCCGCTCGACCGGTATCGGCATGGCCTCCGGCGTAGGGCGCCTGGGTGCTATTGCGGCGCCTCTGCTGATCGGCCAGATCGTCGCACTGGAACTACCGCTGGAACAGAACTTCCTGGTGATCGGCGGTTTCGGAGTCCTCGGCGCAATCGCCCTGGCGTTTATCAAGTACGGCGGCCCGACGTCGGCGACTCCGCAAGAGGCCGTGCCAGAACTGCGCCCGTTGCAGCCGACACCGCAAAACGCTTGATCGCTACCATCAAAGGAGTCCGCCATGTCTGTCTATACCGCGCCCTTGCGCGACATGCTGTTCACGATGAAGGAAGTCGGAGGCCTGGAAGCGATCTGCGCCCAGCCCGGCCATGAAGAGACCACACCCGACCTGGTCGAGGCCATCCTGCAGGAGGCAGCCCACTATGCCGCCGGCGTGCTGGATTCACTCAACCGTACGGGCGATGTGCAGGGCGCGCGCTGGCACGATGGCGAGGTCACGCCCGCCGATGGCTTTCGCGAGGCCTGGTCCAGCTTCTGCGAGAACGGCTGGATTGGAATGCCGGCCTCCACAGAGTGGGGCGGTCAAGGACTGCCCACGCTGGTGTCCACCGCCGTGCTGGAGATGTGGAAATCGTCCAACCTGGCCTTCAGCCTGTGCCAGATGCTCACGCTCGGTGCCGTGGAGGCGATTGCCCACCACGGCAGCGAGGCGCTCAAGCAGCGCTTTCTGGAGCCCATGGTCGCCGGCCGCTGGACCGGCACCATGAATCTCACCGAGCCGCAGGCCGGATCCGATCTGGCCGCGCTGCGCAGCCGCGCCGTGCCCGAGGGGGATCACTACCGCATCAGCGGCAACAAGATCTTCATCACCTGGGGCGAGCACGACATGACCGAGAACATCGTGCACTTGGTGCTTGCCCGGCTGCCCGATGCGCCGCCGGGCGTGAAAGGCATCTCGCTGTTTCTGTGCCCGAAGTTCCTGGTCAATGACGACGGCTCCCTGGGCGAACGCAACGACCTGGCCTGCACCTCGATCGAGCACAAGCTGGGCATCCACGGCAGCCCCACGGCCTCTATGACTTTCGGCGACAACGGGGGCGCGATCGGTTATCTCGTCGGCGAGCCGCACCAGGGGCTGGCGTGCATGTTCACCATGATGAACCACGCACGGCTGAACGTCGGGCTGGAGGGCGTGGGCGTTTCCGAGCGTGCCTACCAGCATGCCCGGGCCTATGCGCTCGAGCGCGTGCAGGGCAAGCCGGCGCTGGCCGGCAGCAGCACCATCGCTGGCCACCCCGACGTGCGGCGCATGCTGATGGACATGAAGGCGCGCACCGAGGCCATGCGCGCGCTGGCCTATTTCTGTGCCGGCCAGATGGACCGCGTCGCCGGACACCCCGATGCGCAGGAGCGCGCGCAGGCACAGGCCCTGGTTGGCCTGCTGACGCCTGTGGTCAAAGGCTGGTGCACCGACAGCGCACAGGGCATCACCTCCGATGGCCTGCAGATTCATGGCGGCATGGGCTATATCGAGGAAACCGGGGCCGCGCAGTACTTCCGCGATGCCCGCATCACGACGATCTATGAAGGTACCACCGGCATCCAGGCCAACGACCTGATCGGCCGCAAGCTGGCACGCGAGGGGGGACGCACGCTGAAGGGCTTGTTGACACGTATCGACAGCGATGCGCGCCAGTTGATGGATGCGCGCGACCCGGAGCTCTCGTCCATCGGCGACGCGTTGATGAGAGCAGTTCGGGCTCTGGAGGACGGGGCTGACTGGCAGCTGGCCCACAGTGACGCGCAGCCGCAGGACTGCGCCGCGGGGGCGGTGCCTTTCCTGCGATTGGCGGGCACCGTGATCGGTGGCTGGCTGTCGGCGCGCATGGCCGAAGCCGCCACGGCGCAGTTGGCGGCGGATTCCAGCGATGCGGGCTTTCTGCGGGCCAAGCGCATCACGGCCAGCCACTATGCGACGCACATCCTGGTGGAGGCCTCCGCGCTGCGCGACATCGTGGTCCATGGCGCGGCCAGCACGTTGGCATTGTCGGACGACCAGCTCTGAGAGATATAGACGATGAACGACCTGAATGGCTACGACGTCGAGGATCTGCAGCCGGGCATGAACGCCTGCTTCTCGAAGACCATTACCGAAGCGGACATCGTGATGTTTGCTGGCGTCTCCGGCGATACCAATGCGGTACATCTCAACGAAGAGTTCGCGGCCACGACGCGATTTGGCGCACGCATCGCGCACGGCTTTCTGACGGCCAGCGTGATTTCTGCAGCGGTCGCAAACCGGCTGCCGGGGCCAGGTACGGTCTATCTGGGGCAGCAATTGCGCTTCAAGGTGCCTGTCAAACCGGGCGACACCGTTCATGCCGCGGTCACCGTACTGTCGGTGGAGGTGGCCAAGGCACGGGCAGTGCTGTCCACGGTCTGCCGAGTCAAGGACACCGTAGTCATCGAGGGCGAGGCAACGGTGATGATCACTTCGCGTGCGCAGCGCGCAGCAAGCGAGCTCCAGGCCATGCCCTCGGTGGCCTGAACCTCAATAGGAAATCCTCTCATGAAAATTCTCGTATCCGTAAAACGCGTGGTGGACTACAACGTCAAGGTGCGTGTGAAGTCCGACGGCAGCGGCGTGGACATCGCCAACGTCAAGATGAGCATGAACCCCTTCGACGAGATTGCTGTTGAGGAAGCCGTGCGCCTGAAAGAAAAAGGCGTGGTCACCGAAGTGATCGCCGTCTCCTGCGGCGTGGCCCAGTGCCAGGAAACGCTGCGCACTGCCATGGCCATCGGCGCCGACCGCGGCATCCTGGTCGAGACCAATGAAGAACTGCAGCCGCTGGCCGTGGCCAAGCTGCTCAAGGCTCTGATCGAAAAGGAACAGCCCGGCCTCGTGATCCTGGGCAAGCAGGCCATCGACGACGACTGCAACCAGACGGGTCAGATGCTGGCGGCGCTGGCCGACCTGCCGCAAGCCACCTTCGCCTCCAAGGTCGAGATCGCTGGCGACAAGGTGAACGTGACCCGCGAAGTGGACGGCGGCCTCGAAACCCTGGCGCTGAACATACCTGCGGTCATCACCACCGACCTGCGCCTGAACGAGCCGCGCTACGTCACGCTGCCCAACATCATGAAGGCCAAGAAGAAACAGCTGGACACCTTCAAGCCCGAGGAACTGGGCGTGGACGTGGCACCCCGCATCAAGACGCTGAAGGTCAGCGAGCCGCCCAAGCGCGGCGCCGGAGTCAAGGTGCCCGACGCGGCCACCCTCATTGACAAGCTCAAGAACGAAGCCAAGGTCATCTAAGGCTCATCACAACAACATCGAAAGGACACCAGCCATGACCGCACTCGTTATTGCAGATCACGACAACGCAAGCATCAAGAGCGCCACCCTCAACACCGTCACGGCCGCCAAGGCCTGCGTCGGTGACGTGCACGTGCTCGTCGCCGGCGAGAACGCCGCCGCCGCCGCTGCCGCCGCCGCCCAGATCGCTGGCGTCGCCAAGGTCATCCACGCCGACGGCGCGAGCCTGAAGCACGGCCTGGCCGAGAACATCGCCGCCCAGGTGCTGGCCATCGCGGGCAACTACAGCCACATCCTGTTCCCAGCCACCGCCGGCGGCAAGAACGTGGCCCCCCGCGTGGCCGCCAAGCTCGACGTGGCGCAGATCAGCGACATCACCAAGGTCGACGGCCCCGACACCTTCGAGCGCCCCATCTACGCCGGCAACGCCATCGCCACCGTGCAATCGGGCGACGCCACCAAGGTCATCACCGTGCGCGGCACTGGCTTCGACGCCGCGTCCGCCACCGGTGGCGCAGCAGCGGTCGAGACCGTCGCCGCCGTCGCCGACTCCGGCAAGAGCAGTTTCGTGGGTTCCGAGATCGTCAAGAGCGACCGTCCCGAGCTGACGGCCGCCAAGATCATCGTCTCGGGTGGCCGGGCGCTGGGCAGCGAAGAGAAGTTCAAGGAAGTCATCACCCCGCTGGCCGACAAGCTGGGCGCCGCCATCGGTGCCAGCCGCGCCGCGGTGGACGCGGGCTACGCCCCCAACGACCTGCAGGTCGGCCAGACCGGCAAGATCGTGGCGCCGCAGCTGTACATCGCCTGCGGCATCTCGGGCGCCATCCAGCACCTGGCGGGCATGAAGGACTCCAAGGTGATCGTGGCGATCAACAAGGACCCGGAGGCACCGATCTTCTCGGTGGCCGACTACGGGCTGGAGGCGGACCTGTTTGCCGCCGTGCCGGAGATGACAGCAATTATCTAAATAGGAGCATGACTATGGCCTTGCTGCGCCAGTATTTGTTCGAACTGCGAGCGGCCCTTGAGGCAGGCGCGGCAAGTTGCGATAGCCAAGAAGTGCCGAGTATATTGAATCCCTGTTTTACCGAAATTGCTGCTATCGATCCATCAACCATGGCGGAATCAAATGTGCTATTCAGACCATCTTCGATTGTCAACAAGGTACCACTAGTTCAATGAAGCGGGTCTTGTAGTAATCGCACTCAGTCGCTAACTCGCCGACAACGACTTACAGGCTCGATATATTGGTACATCGGCATTACGACCGGTATTCTCCGCCTTCAAAGTCCCAAGAATCCGGGGGGGGCTTGCGTGTCGCAGGAATGGAAAATTTTCCAATGGAGCTTAGACATTTACGCTACTTTCTCACGGTCGCCGAGGAGCTTCACTTTGCTCGGGCTGCAGAAAAACTGCATATGGATCAGTCACCTCTATCCCGTGCCATCAAAGATCTGGAAGACGAACTAGGAGCAAAGCTATTCACCCGTACCACACGCAACATTCGACTGACTCATGCCGGCAAAGTATTTCTGGAGCGGGTTCCACGTATCTTTGAGGCACTGGAACAAGCGCGCGATGGTGCGAAATCGGCCGCCAGTGGGTTTCATGGCCAGTTGCGCATTGCCCTGTCCGACGGTATCACGCCATCGCGGCTGCCTGCCTTGCTGGCCCGTAGCCGCGAGGAAGAGCCCGAAGTAGAAATCCGCCTGTTCGAGGTACCACTGGATCAGCAGATCAGAGGCTTGCAAGAAGACCTGTACGACGCGGGCTTGTCTATGGCGGACGAGGTAGGCGACGGCATCGTGACGACTCCCGCGTGGGATGACGAATTGATGGTGGCGCTGTCTTTGCGCCACCCCTTGCTGGAGCACCGGCGCATTCCGCTGGAGATGGTGTTGCAGCAACGGTTGGTGCTCGGCGACCCGGCCGCATGCCAGGGGCATACTCGCCAGATAGACCGCATCCTGCAGAAGCGGGACGAGGAGTTGCAGATCCTCCAGCGCGTTGCCACCTTCGACGTGATGATGGCCCTGGTATCCGCAGGACTGGCGGTTGGTCTGGCAGGTGCAGCGCATATCGCATCCAGTAAAGAGCCTGGAGTCAAGGCCCGTCAGTTGGCGGGAACGCCACCCATGCTGACAACTTATCTGCTGCGTCGAGATACTGAACCGTCACCGATGCTGACCCGGTTCATTCAACGTGTCGTCACCATGGATTCGGCTGGTGCCGATAACGTGACCGATTCGTGAATCCGAAATCCAAAGGACGCTCGCCATGAACAAAATCGTGATGTCCGTGATTGCCGTTGTGATGACGGCCTGTGGTCCTGCCAATCCTACAGAGACAGTGGATGAGCTGGTGGCGAACCCCGCACGCATCAAGGAAATCCAGCGCCAATGCAAGGAAGATCGCGCGAAGATCGGCGATGAACTTTGCATGCGCGCAGCCGCAGCCGCCGAACGGCGCTTCTTCGGCGACAGGCCGGAGCAGAAGAAAGCCCCGTAGCCCACGCAAGGCGCACCGGCGTCGCGCTTCTGCGACAGCTTGCGCACTGTTACCTCGATACGCCGCAGCGCCTTTGTGCCTGCGGCATTTTTATTGTCTTCGCCACAGCAAGAACTATGGCTTTTTAAGCCTTAATCCCGGCGATTTCAGTCTTTGACCGGTACTCCCTATGGCATTGATCCTGATAGGGGCGGCACGTTGTTGTGCCGTTCTCGGAGGCAGGATCATGCAAGGGACGAACGTGCTGTTCGGTCAGATTGCCGTCGTATTCGGCATCGTGATCGCCGGAGTGTGGAGCGCCACGCAATGGACGGCAGCGGCTCTGGGGTACCAGCTACGCCTGGGATCGCCGTGGTTCGATTTCCTCGGCACGCCGGTCTATCACCCGTGGCGCCTGTTCGAGTGGTGGTTCTTCTTCGATGCCTACGCGCCGCATGTCTTCGACGTGGGCGGGGTCATTGCAGCGGGCAGTGGCCTGTTCGCGGTGCTGGTCGCCATCGGCATGTCGATCTGGCGCTCGCGCCAGTCCAAGCTGGTCACGACCTATGGCTCTGCGCGCTGGGCCAACGCGGAGGACATTCACAAAGCGGGCCTTGACCAGTCCGCGGGCGTGTTCCTCGGCCTGCATCGCCAGCAGTACCTGCGCCATGAAGGCCCGGAACACGTCCTGACCTTCGCGCCCACCCGCTCGGGCAAGGGTGTGGGCCTAGTGGTGCCGACCCTGCTGTCGTGGCCCGCATCCGCCGTCATCCACGACATCAAGGGCGAGAACTGGAGCATTACCGCAGGTTGGCGTTCGCGCTTCTCGCACTGCCTGCTGTTCAACCCGACGGATAGCCAGTCGGCGGCCTACAACCCGCTGCTCGAAGTGCGGCGCGGCGGGCATGAGGTGCGCGACGTGCAGAACATCGCGGACATCCTGGTCGATCCAGAAGGCGCACTGGAGCGGCGCAACCACTGGGAGAAGACTTCGCATGCGCTGCTGGTTGGAGCCATCCTGCATGTGCTCTACGCGGGCGAAGACAAGACGCTGCGCGGCGTGGCGAACTTCCTTTCCGATCCTGCCTGCCCATTCGATCTGACCTTGCACCGCATGATGACCACGCCCCACCTCGTGAATGAGGAGGGTGGTGGCCCGCATCCGGTGGTGGCTTCAGCGGCGCGCGAAGTGCTCAACAAGAGCGACAACGAGCGCTCGGGCGTGCTGTCCACGGCCATGTCGTTCTTGGGCCTCTACCGCGACCCTACGGTGGCCGAAGTCACGTCGCGCTGCGACTGGCGCATCGCTGACCTGATCGCGGCCGAGCATCCGGTGTCGCTGTACTTGGTGGTGCCGCCTTCGGACATTTCGCGGACGAAGCCGCTGATCCGCCTGATCCTCAACCAGATCGGGCGACGCCTCACCGAATCGCTTGACGGCTCCGATGGCATCGAGCGCCGCCACAAGCTGCTGCTGATGCTCGATGAATTCCCCGCGCTCGGGCGGCTGGATTTCTTCGAGACGGCGCTGGCCTTCATGGCGGGCTACGGCATCCGCAGCTTCCTGATCGCGCAGAGCCTGAACCAGATCGATAAGGCCTACGGCCAGAACCATTCGATCCTGGACAACTGCCATGTGCGCGTGACCTTCGCCACCAACGATGAGCGCACCGCCAAGCGGATATCCGAGACACTGGGAACCGCCACCGAACTGCGCGCGCAGCGCAACTATGCCGGCCATCGGCTCGCGCCCTGGCTGGGGCACCTCATGGTGTCACGGCAGGAGACAGCCCGCCCGCTGCTGACGGCCGGCGAAGTCATGCAGCTACCGCCCGACGAGGCGGTGGTGATGGTCTCCAGCGTGGCGCCGATCAAGGCCAGGAAGCTGCGCTACTACGCGGACGCCAACTTCAAGCGACGGGTGCTGCCGCCGCCGGTGCTCGCCGCGGGGCGCTATGCCGACGTGCCGCCGGCCCGTGCGGATGACTGGAGTGGGCTGGCGATTCCCGCCGTGCCCGTCGCACCGGCCGCGGCATCGGCCGATGGCCTGGAGCACCTGGGTTCGACCGATGACGGCGGCCCGCGCCGTCAGCCCGAACTCTCCGAGACCGTCGCCTACGACCCCGACCTGGTTGCGCCCGCAGCCGACCTCGGGCTGCTCGATGACGACGACATGCCTTTGCCTCTTTCGGTCTCCCTCCCGCGCCAGCTCGACCCGGCCCTGCAGCGCACGGCCCGGCTGGCATCCCTCGACCCTGACGACGGAATCGCGCTATGAGTCAGCACCGCTTGAATCTCTTCATCCAGCCCGAGCACGCCAGGCGGCTCGACGAACGTAAGCGGTCTTTTGAGGGCGTCCCTTGCGGCCGCCGGCGGTATCCGCTAGGCGTCTGAGGACTTGAGCGTCCAGGGCAGCAGAGCCTCGTAGTCGTCGGCGGTCTGTGCGTGTGGCAACGCCTTGAACAAGGCAACGAGATACTGATACGGATCGACGTCGTTGGCCTTGCAGGTTTCCACCAGTGAGTAAAGACTTGCGCTGGCGTTGGCACCGGCCACGGTGTCGCAGAAGAGGAAGTTTCTCCGTCCGATCACGAATGGCCTAATCGCGTTCTCGCAGGGATTGTTCGAGATCGGCCAAGTTCCGTTCTCGATGTAGCGCACGAGCTTTGGCCACTGCCCATGCAGGTAGTGCAGCGCCTTGCCGAACAGGCTTTGCGGCAGTACGGTATGCAGGTGTTGCAGCAGCATCGTTTCGATCTCGGCCAGCAGCGGCTGGCTTTGTTCGGCGCGAACTTGCTGCCGTTGTTCCGGCCTCATCTCGAGCGTGTGGCGTTCGATGGCAAACAGCTTGCCGATGCGCTGCAGGAATCCGGTGACCGTGTGGTCGGCGCGCTTGTCCTTGGGCAAGGCTTGCTCCGCCTCGACCAGGTAGCGCCGCGCGTGCGCCCAGCATCCGAGGTGCACCAACTGATAGGTGTTTGCGACGTCGTCGTATGGTGCATAGCCGTCGGTCATCAACACCGACCCAGGCTTGATGCCGGCATAGAGAGCCGTAGCCTGCTTTGTCTCGCGTGTGGGGCTATAGGCAAACAACCGTACCGGCGGGCCCGTGCCATTCATCTGCGCCCATAGGAAGCTCTTTCTCTGGGCAGGCCTGCCGGACTCCTTGAGCACCTGTACCGTTGTCTCATCACCGTACACGACGTCTGCTTCCAGCAGATGGTCACGCAGCAGGTTGATGATTGGCTGCACCGCTTGGCCTACTCGCACTATGCTTGCGGCCAGGGTGCCGCGAGAGAGGTCCCCGCCGAAGCGATGCAGCAGCGCTGCCTGGCGGTACAGCGGCAGGCCATCCTGATACTTCGAGGTGATGCACCAGGCCAGCGCCGATTCGGTAAGGAGTCCCTTGGGAATAATGCGTGCCGGTGCCGGCGTCGTCTTGATGCCGCCGTCGCAGCATGGGCAGGCGTACTTGACCCGCTGGTGCTGGATCACGCGGACCTGTTGCGGCACGATGTCGAGCTGTTCGCTGACCTCAACGGCAATCTCGACCAGAGTCTGGCCATCGAGGGGGCAGACGCGTTCCGATTCGGGTAGTTCGTGACGAACCTCGACACGGGGCAGCGCCGGGTCGAGCGGCTTACGGCCACGCTTCTTGCGTGTGTGCCCGGCCACTTCGGTCTCGGGCGTACCTTCTTCTTCCTGCGCCGGCTGCGCGGCCGCTGCCGCCATGGCTTCGGCCTCATTGAGGAACAAGTCCTTCTGCTCCGAGCCTCGCGCCTCGCTCTTGGCGGCGAACAGCTTACGCTGGAACGCCTTGAGCTGTTCCAAGAGCAGGTCTCGCTGGACCGTCATCACACGCAGCTCGCCCTTGATTGCCTCGCGTTCCGCGAGTATTGCCTTGAGCTCGCGCTCGGCGTCTCGCAACAGTTGCAGCTCGGCGGCGGTAACGGTGACGGGCGTGGATGGCATGGCGGGTTAGACCGCTGCCGCCAAGCAGCGTTCACGCAGCGCGATGGTATTCTCGGTGCGGGTGCCGGCGCATCGCCTCGATGTCGATTCCCTCGAGCAGCCAGTGCAACTGTTCGACCGTCAGCGTGGCCACCGACGCCTCGCGTGGCCAAGCAAACCGGTCCGCCTCCAATCGCTTCAACAGTAGCCAGAAGCCGTTGCGATCCCAGCCGAGAATCTTGATGCGATCGGCCCGCTGGTTGCGGAACACAAATACAGCAGATGCAAACGGATCCAGCCCGAGCGCCTGCTCGACCAGCAGTGCCAGGCCGTTGATGTTCTTACGGAAGTCCACAGCGTCGCGATGCAGGTACACCCGCAGCCCAGCGTCGAGGCGGAACATCAATGGCCTCCATTCAGGGCTTCGATCATTGCCCTTACGAGCGCCACGTGTCGCTCGTCGCATTCGAGCTCGAGTGATACCCCGTTGGGTAGCTTCGCGCTCAAGAGTGCCAGCGGTAGCGCTCGCTGCGGTGGCGAATCGGCAGTCGCTGAGGCCGCTTCGCGGCGAGGCACCACGACCTTTGCAGGTGTCTCGATCGGCCGCGAATCCAGAACCTCCTGGACAACCGGCACGAATGCCGGCAATGCACCTCGCGCCTGCGCTGAATCTCGGTACTCCCGAATCCATTTGCGCAACTGATTAGCGTTGATGCCAGCCTTGAGAGCCGTGCCCGAAACCGATGCTCCCGATTGAAGGCAGAACTCAATCAGACGCCGCTTGGCCGCTGGCTCGTAGTCGCGCTTCCCATTGGAGCGGACTCGCACCGCCTGCAGCGGAAATAGGTCAATCTCGTCTTGGATCATGTTTGCGTCCGCAAAGTCTTTGCGGACGCAAGCCTGCCAACGTTCAGCCTTCAATACCAGACGTCGTCAATTGAGCGCTTACCGACGAACTGGCCGCCGCCAAGGGCGTGTCCAAGTCCAGCATCGTCGCGGCAGCGCTTGCATCGTGGCTGTCGCCCGACGCTGGCGACCAGCGCGAAGCCGCCATCGCCAAGCGACTGGATCGCCTGTCGCGCCACGCCGAGCGCCTGGAGCGCGACCAGAACATTGCCATCGAAACGCTGGCGCTGTTCATCCGCTACTTCCTGACCGTCAGCACACCTGTTCCCGAGGCCCATCAGGACGCCGCCCGCGCCCAGGGTAAGGCCCGCTTCGAGCAGTTTGTCGAACAGCTTGGCCGCCACCTGCTGCGTGGGCGCAGTCTGGTGCGCGACGTGGTGGACGAACTGAATCCCGATCCGATGCGGATGGCGGACACGGCCGAAGCACAGGAGCGAGCCTCATGAGCGCCGTTCCTTCCTCCTTCACGGCCACATCGCTGGATCGCCGCATCCAGATGCTGCGCACGGCAATGGGGCCGCTGATCGCTGCCGCGCTCGAAGACCCGGACGTGGTGGAAATCATGCTCAATCCCGACCGGACGCTCTGGGTGGATCGCCTGTCCACGGGCCGCGCGCCGATGGGCGTGGAGCTGTCCGAGGCCGATGGCGAACGCATCATCCGCCTCGTGGCTGCCCACGTCGGCGCCGAAGTGCATCGGGGTCAGCCACTGCTGACAGCCGAGCTGCCGGAAACCGGCGAACGCTTCGAGGGCATCCTGCCGCCCGCTGCACCGGGGCCAGCCTTCGCGCTGCGCAAGCGCGCCTTCGGCGTGATCCCGTTGTCGCGCTACATCGAGGACGGGATGATGACCGCCGCACAGGCGGGCCTGCTGGTGCGCGCTGTGCGCGAGCGCCAGAACATCCTGATCGCCGGTGGGACGAGTACCGGCAAGACCACCCTGGCCAATGCGTTGCTGGCCGAGATCGCCGCCACCGGCGACCGCGTGCTGGTGCTCGAAGACACGGTGGAGCTGCAATGCGCAGCCCGCGACCACGTACCGCTGCGCACACGCCAGGGCGTGGTGTCCATGACCGAGCTGGTGCGGTCTTCGATGCGCCTGCGCCCGGATCGTGTCGTCGTCGGCGAGGTGCGCGGCGCCGAGGCGCTGGATCTCATCAAGGTCTGGGGCACCGGCCATCCAGGCGGCGTCGCCACCATCCACGCCGGCTCCGCGCTGGGCGCATTGCTGCGCCTGGAGCAACTGATTCTCGAAGTGGCGGTGAACCCGCCCCGTGCGCTGATCGCGGAAGCGGTCAATGTGGTCATCCACATCGCCGGGCGCGGGCGCAAGCGCCGCATCGAGAGCATCGCCCGCGTCGTCGGCTTCGATGGCGTGGGCTACCAACTGGCGGATGCACTGGAGGCTCCATTCCCGGAGCTGCTGCCGCAGTCCGACCTTTCCTCCCCGTCCCCTGACCACTCTGGAGAACTGCCATGACGCAGATGATCGTTCCTGCTTTCCGTACTTCCGCAAATCCTCTTCGCCGGCCCGCGCGGCTGGATAACCTGGCTCGCCCGGCCATGCAAGGCTTGATGCTCGCGGCGCTGATGCTGCTGCTTGCGGGCACCGCCCAGGCCGCGGGTTCCTCGATGCCCTGGGAAGGGCCGCTGCAATCCATCCTCGAATCCATCCAGGGGCCGGTGGCCCGGATCATCGCGGTCATCATCATCATCGCCACGGGCCTGGCGCTGGCCTTCGGCGATACCTCGGGCGGGTTCCGCAAGCTGATCCAGATCGTCTTCGGTCTGTCGATCGCGTTTGCCGCGTCCTCGTTCTTCCTGTCGTTCTTCAGCTTCTCGGGCGGGGCCGTCGTATGAACGCGGCCCACGATGGCGTGCAGGGCTTCGCTCCCGGCTTTGAGGTGCCGCTGCATCGCTCGCTGACCGAGCCGATTTTGATGGGCGGCGCTCCGCGCACCGTGGCCATCACCAACGGCACCTTGGCCGCTGCCGTGGGCCTGGGCTTGCAGATGTGGATTCCCGGCGTGGTGCTCTGGATCGTCGGTCATGCGCTGGCGGTTTGGGGCGCGCGCGTCGATCCGCAGTTCATGCAGGTCTTCGCCCGCCACATCAAGCACCGGCCGCTGCTGGACGTGTGAGGGGAATGCCATGCTGAACCTTGCCGAATACCGCCAGCGGCCCGCATTGCTGGCCGACTGGCTGCCCTGGGCCGGGCTGGTTGCGCCGGGCGTCGTGCTGAACAAGGATGGCTCGTTCCAGCGCACGGCGCGCTTTCGTGGCCCCGACCTCGACAGTGCCACGCAGGGCGAGCTGATCTCTACGTCAGCACGATTGAACAACGCGTTGCGCAGGCTGGGTTCGGGCTGGGCCTTGTTCATCGAAGCCGAGCGCCGGCCCGCCGCCAACTACCCGCACTCGGAGTTTCCCGAGCCGCTGTCGTGGCTGGTAGACGAGGAACGCCGCGCCGCCTTCCAGGACTCGGGCAACCACTTCGAGAGCGGCTACCACCTGACGCTGATGTATCTGCCGCCCGAGGAGGCACGCGCCCGCGCGGCGGGCCTGCTCTACGAGAACCGTCCGACCGAAGGCGTGGACTGGCGCGAGCGCCTGACGGCCTTCGTCGCGGAAACGGATCGCATCTTTGACCTGCTCGATGGCGTGATGCCGGAGATCGCGTGGCTCGATGACAGCCAGACGCTGACCTACCTGCACTCGACCATCTCCACGCGGTGCTATCGCGTCGGTGTGCCGGAAGTGCCATTCCATCTCGATGCGCTGCTGGCCGATTCCGCGCTCATTGGCGGGCTGGCGCCCATGCTGGGCGATCAGCACCTGCGCGTGGCGACGGTGCGCGGCTTCCCGACCTCGACCTGGCCGGGGATTCTGGATGACCTCAACCGCCTCGGCTTTGCGTATCGCTGGTCAACCCGGTTCCTGTGCCTCGACAAAGCCGATGCGGAAAAGGAGCTTTCCCGCCTGCGCCGCCAATGGTTCGCCAAGCGCAAGAACGTCATCGCATTGCTGCGCGAAACCATCTTCCAGCAGGAAACCCCGCTGGTCGATACCGACGCGAGCAAAAAATCGGCGGATGCCGATGCGGCGTTGCAGGAGCTGGGCAGCGACCAAGTGGCCTTCGGCTATGTCACCACCACGGTGACGGTGCTCGATGCCGACCCGGCGAAGGCCGATGAGAAGCTGCGCATGGTGGAACGCGTCATCCAGGGGCGCGGCTTTGTGACGATCCCCGAAACGCTCAATGCCGTGGATGCCTGGCTATCGTCGATTCCGGGGCACGCCTACGCGAACGTGCGCCAGCCCATCATCTCGACGCTGAATCTGGCACATCTGATGCCGGTGTCCGCCGTATGGGCCGGGCCGGAGAAGAACGACCACCTCGACGGCCCGCCGCTGATCGTCACGCGCACCGAGGGGGCAACGCCGTTCCGGCTGGTGACGCACATTGGCGACGTGGGCCATACCTTGGTGGCCGGCCCCACGGGCATGGGCAAGTCGGTCTTGCTCGCCACCTTGGCGATGCAGTTCCGTCGTTATCGCGGCTCGCGCATCTTCGCCTTCGACATGGGGCGCTCGATGCGCGCCACCATCCTGGGCCTGGGCGGCGAGCACTACGACCTGGGCACGGATGGAGAAATTGCCTTCCAGCCGCTCGCCCGCATCGACCGCGAGGGCTATCGCACCTGGGCGGCCGAATGGCTCGAAGGCCGCTTGCGGCATGAGGGTGTCGCGGTCGGCCCCGACGAGAAGGTGGCCATCTGGTCGGCACTCGGCAGTCTCGCCGGTGCTCCGCTGGAGCAGCGCACGATGACCGGGCTTTCCGTCTTGCTGCAATCGAACGCACTGCGGCAAGCGCTGGCGCCCTATGTGCTAGGTGGCGCACACGGCAAGTTGCTGGATGCGGATTCGGATCGCCTGGGCGCTGGTTCCGTGCAGTGCTTCGAGATGGAGGAACTGATGCACAGCAAGGCCGCTGTCATGGCCGTGCTGCATTACCTCTTTGCGCGCTTCGATGAACGCTTTGACGGTGCGCCGACGCTGCTGATCCTCGACGAAGCGTGGCTGTTTCTCGATGACCCGGTGTTTGCGGCGCACATCCGCCAGTGGCTCAAGACGCTCAGGAAGAAGAACGTCAGCGTCATCTTTGCCACGCAGAGCCTGGCGGACATCAAGGATTCGAGCATCGCGCCGGCCATCATCGAGAGCTGCGCGAGCCGCATCTTCCTGCCCAACCCGCAGGCGACCGAGCCGCAGATTCGCACGATCTACGAAGGCTTCGGGCTCAACAGCCGCCAGATCGAGATCGTGGCGACTGCACAGCCCAAGCGGGACTACTACTACCAGTCGCGTCTCGGCAATCGCCTGTTCGACCTCGACCTGGGCGCCGCGACCTTGGCCTTCGCGGGTGCGTCCACGCCGCAAGACCAGCGCGACATCGACGCGGTGCTCGCTGCCGCCACCACCTCCACATCTTCCGCTTCCACCCCGTTCGCGGCCACCTGGCTGCGCCATCGCGGCCTGCATTGGGCCGCCGAACTGCTGTCCTCGTTTCCTTCCCACCCGCAGGAGAACTCACCATGAAAACCCGCATCCTTCCCGCCGCAATCGCCGCCGTCCTGACCGGCTCCCTGATGTTCGCCCAGCCCGCGGCGGCCCTCATCGTGTTCGATCCGTCCAACTTCGTGCAGAACATGCTGACGGCCATCCAGACGCTGCAGCAGCTCTACAACCAGATCAAGCAGTTGCAGAACGAGGCCAAGATGTTGGAGAACCAGGCGCGCAACCTGGCGAGCTTGCCATCCAGCGTGGTCGGTCAGTTGCGCGCCAACCTGGCGTTGACCCAGCGGCTGATCGACCAGGCCAAGGGCCTGGCCTACGACGTGACGAACATGGACAAGGAGTTCAAGCGCCTGTATCCCGAGCAGTACGCTGCCACCGTGAGCGGCGACCAGATGTACCGGGACACGCAGGAACGCTGGAAGAACACGCTCACCAGCCTGCAGACCGCGATGCAGATGCAGGCCCAGGCCTCGCAGAACCTCAAGGATGACGAGGCCGTGCTGGCTGACCTCGTGGGTAAGAGCCAATCGGCCGTGGGCGCGCTGCAAGCGATGCAGGCCATGAACCAGTTGCTGGCCCTGCAGGCCAAGCAGTCGATCCAGACGCAACGCTTGCAGCTCACGCAGGATCGCGCCGTATCGCTGGAGCAGGCGCGGCAGGCCGCGGCCACGGAGCGCGGGCGCGAAATCACGCGGCGCTTTCTGGGCTCTGGAACGCCATACACGCCGCACCCCGTCGATTTCTACAACCGCTGACGGGGCCGGGCCATGAACGACGTATCGGTCATCGACCGCTTTCTCGATGTTTTCTCGCGCTACATCGACTCGGGCTTTGGGCTGCTGCAGGGCGAGGTGGCGTTTCTGACAGCCACGCTGATCGTCATCGACATGACGCTCGCCGGACTGTTCTGGGCGATGGGCCATGCCAGCGGCCAGGGCGAGGACGTGATCGCCAAGCTGATCCGCAAGGTGCTCTATGTGGGCGCCTTCGCCTACATCATCGGCAACTTCAACATGCTCGCGGGCGTGGTGTTTCGCTCTTTCGCGGGGCTGGGCCTGACGGCCAGCGGTTCCAGCGTGAGCATGGGCAACTTCCTGCAGCCGGGGCGGCTGGCCAAGACCGGCATCGACGCGGCGGCCCCCATCCTGGAGCAGATCAAGCAGATGGCGGGCTTCCCGGAGGTGTTCGTCAACATCACCTCCATCGTGGTGCTGTTCCTCGCGTGGGGCATCGTCCTCCTGTGCTTCTTCGTGCTGGCGGTGCAGCTCTTCGTGACGCTGATCGAGTTCAAGCTGACCACGCTCGCGGGCTTCGTGTTGGTGCCGTTCGCCCTCTGGAACAAGACGGCGTTCCTGGCCGAGAAGGTGCTGGGCAATGTGGTGTCTTCGGGCATCAAGGTGCTGGTGCTCGCGGTCATCGTGGGGATCGGCACCGGGCTGTTTGCCGAGTTCAGGATTCCCGCAGGTGCCGAGCCCTCCATCGACCAGGCGCTGGTCATCATGCTGGCTTCGCTGTCCATGCTGGCCCTGGGCATCTTCGGGCCGGGCATTGCCACCGGGCTGGTGTCCGGCGGGCCACAGCTTGGAGCCGGTGCGATGGCCGGAGCAACGCTGGGGGCCGCAGGCGCTGCCATTGGCGTCGGGGCTGCGGCTGCTGGCGTCGGCAGCGCCGTGGCTGCAGGGGCGCGGATGGCACCTGGTGCAGCCCGCCTTGCGGCCGGCGGCGCGCGCGGCGCCAAGGCGGCTTTCGATGCTGGCTCTACGGCCGCAGGCAGTGGCATCCAAGGCGCTGCCGCTGGCGCGGGCAACGTGGCCAAGACCGCCGGGCAAAAGGTAGCCGACGGCGCACGCTCGATGAAGGAGCGCGTGGCAGCGGCCTTCCGGCCGGATGAGGCGCCGGCATCTGGCGCTGATGCCGCAGATGCGCCTCCATCCAACGAACAGCCTGCCTGGGCCAAGCGCCTGCACCGCAGGCAGCAGCTCACCCATGCCGCGACCACGGCCGCCCACACGCTGCGCGGCGGCGACGGCGGCAGCTCCAGCCAGGGGCCAAGCCTTCGTGATTCCGATTCATAAGGAGAACTCCCATGCGATTCAAACGACCGCAGGTGCGCTACGCCGATACGCCGCAGCCTGCCACCCCGTACCAATCCGCCGCCCAGGTCTGGGACGACCGCATCGGCTCGGCCCGCGTGCAGGCGAAGAACTGGCGGCTTATGGCCTTCGGCTGCCTCACGCTGGCGGTGCTGATGGCCGGCGGCCTGGTCTGGCGCTCGGCGCAGTCCATCGTCACGCCCTACGTGATCGAGGTGGACAACGCGGGCCAGGTGCGCGCTGTCGGCGAAGCCGCCACGCCGTACCAGCCCAGCGATGCGCAGATTGCTTACCACCTGGGCCGCTTCATCGGCCTGGTGCGCTCGCTGTCCATCGACCCCATCGTGGTGCGGCAGAACTGGCTCGATGCCTATGACTACACCACGGACAAGGGCGCCGTGGTGCTCAATGAGTACGCGCGGGTGGCTGATCCGTTCTCGCGCATCGGCAAGGAGTCGGTGACGGTGCAGGTGTCCAGCGTGACCCGCGCCAGCGACCAGTCCTTCAACGTGCGCTGGACCGAGACGCGCTTCGTCAACGGCGCGCTGGATCGCACCGAGCGCTGGAACGCGGTGATCTCCACGGTGCTGCAGACCCCGCGCACGGAGCAGCGCGTGCGCAAGAACCCGCTGGGTATCTACGTCAACGGGCTGGCGTGGAGCCGCGAGCTGGAAGGAAACGAAGGAGCAAAACCATGAATGGACATTTCCGTAAACCCGCCTTGCCTGTGATCCTACTGGCATCCACCGTTTTGTTCTCGGGCTGCGCCACGCAGGGGACTCCGCCGCCATCCATCTCGTTGGATGGGCCGGTGCAGGCCCAGCCGCTGCCCGAGGCGCCGAAGCCCGTGGAGGTCGTGACCGTGCCCGAGGTGCTGGCACTGCCTGGACAGATGAAGCCGCTGGCCGGTGATGCCAAGGCCACACTGGAATCGCCCGACGAGAAGGTGCGCGTGACCCGTGCGAACACGGAGGCCCGTGTTGCGCCCACACGCGAGGGCTATGTGAACGCCATCCAGGTCTGGCCGTTCACTGATGGCGCGCTGTACCAGGTCTATGCGGCCGTGGGTCGCGTGACCGTGATCGCGCTCCAGCCGGGCGAGGAACTGGTGACGGTGGCTGCCGGTGACACGGTGCGCTGGATCGTGGGCGACACATCGAGCGGCAGCGGCGATGCGCTGCGCGTCAATGTGATGGTCAAGCCCATCCGCTCGGGCCTCAAGACCAATTTGGTCATCACGACCAGTCGGCGCACCTACCTGCTAGAACTGACTTCGACCGAGAAGACATGGATGGCTTCGGTGTCCTGGGAATACCCCAAGGACAGGATGCTGGCCCTGCAGCGCCAGGCACAAGCGGCCAGCGCCGCCGCGCCGGTCGATGCCGGGCTGTCGCTGGAGAAGATCCGTTTCCGCTACGCGGTCAGCGGCAGCAATCCGCCGTGGAAGCCGTTGCGGGCCTTTGACGATGGCGAGAAGGTCTATATCCAGTTTCCGGCGGGCATCGCTCAAGGCGAGCTACCGCCAATGTTCGTGATCGGCGCGCAAGGCGACGGACAACTGGTGAACTACCGCTTCCGCTCGCCGTACTACATCGTGGATCGGCTGTTTGGTGCGGCCGAGCTGCGCCTGGGTGGCGATAAGGGCGCCGTGGTGCGAATTGAGCGCACCGATGGCGTGGCACGGAGGAATTGAGCATGAGCCAAGACAACACCCCCGACCATGCCACTTCTCAGGGGGGCAAGGCGGCGCCCGAAGCGATGGCGTTGCGCGCCCAGCCGCGCCCGGTCACGCGCCTGAACCGGCGCACGCTGGCCATGCTCACCGGCGGCCTGTCGGTCGCCGTGCTCGGGGCCACGATCTGGGCCCTGCAGCCGCACCGGCGCGGCGCAGGCTGGCAGAACGAGCTGTACAACGTGGATCGGGTCTCAAAGTCCGAAGGGCTGGATGGGTTGCCGTCCGATTACTCGAAACTGCCGAAGGCGCCCGAGCTGGGGCCGCCGCTGCCGGGCGACCTGGGGCCGGCCATCGTGGCGGCGCAGCAGCCCACCTACATGCCGCCGGGACATGATCCCAACGACGCCTTGCGCAAGGAGGCCGAAGCGGCGGCGGCTTCGGCGGTGTTCTTCCGCTCGGGAAAGCCGGGCCAAGCCGCTGGCGCTGTCGCGCAGGCGGCGCCCGGAGCACCCGGCATGGCCAACGCCTTGGCAGGGTTCGATCCGCTGGCGGCCGGTCCGGCCTCGACGGCGGCCCAGCCCAGTGATCCCACCACCGTGCAGAACCGGCAAGACCAGAAAGAGGCGTTCCTGAAAGGCGGCTCCAAGGAGACTCGCAATTCCGGCAATCTCCAAATGCCAGCCTCGCCGTACCAGGTGATGGCCGGGACGGTGATCGCAGCGGCGCTGGTCACAGGCATCAAGTCCGACCTGCCGGGCGATGTGATCGCCACGGTGACGGAGCCGGTCTATGACACGGCTACGGGCAGGTTCCTGCTGATTCCGCAGGGCTCGCGCATTTTGGGCAAATACAACAGCCAGGTGAGCTTCGGGCAGAGCCGGGTGCAGATGGTGTGGAACCGGATCATCTTGCCAGACACATCCTCGCTGACGCTCGACAACCTTGTCGGCACCGATCCTGCGGGCTACGCAGGGTTGGAGGATGAAGTGGATCAGCATTGGGGCCGCATCTTTGCCGGGGCGGCGCTGACCACGCTGCTGGGTATCGGCGCCGAGTTGGCCGCGCCGGAGAATCGGCAGAACGGCAACCGCATCGTCATTGCCGGGCGCGATGGTCTGCAGGACAGTGTGAACCAAGTGGGGCAGGAGATGACCCGGCGCAACATGAACATCCAGCCGACGCTGACAGCGCGGCCGGGGTTGCCGGTGCGGATCATCGTGGCAAGGGATTTACAGGTTCGACCTTACCAGCCGCTCTTTCTTCAGCGTGGAGGTGCCCGATGAACATGGCCAGAAAACTCCGGCTTGGGCCGCTGCCATCGACCAGCAGCACCAAGCTGACATTCGCTTGTCCAGCCAGCCTGAAAATGGATCTAGACCGGTACGCCGCTCTTCATGCGCAGACCTATGGCGAAGCGGTCGATGCGGCCACGCTGATCCCGCACATGCTCGAAGCCTTCATGGCGGGGGATCGGGGATTCAAGCGGGGTGGCAAGGCCAAGGCCGTCGCCACCCCGAAGTCAGGATGACGATGCTCCGACATAGATTTAATGAAGAACGCGCGGCTCCAGGCCGTGCGTTCTTCGTTTGGGAAGCCGGTAATATGGGAGTTCAGGTCGGTTGCCGACGCTGCACTCCGTGTCCGATGTAGCGCGATCCGGCTTTCTCTCCCAACGCTCTCATGTGGCACCTAGCCCACACCGCCGAGGTGCCATCGGGTGGCACGATACAGAGCTAACTTGCTGTCTCGTATAAGGTTTCAGGCCAAATGGGATGCCTTGAAAATACTTGACACCGAACATTTTTTATTGCGCGCCGCGTGACATTTCCGTCCCTGGAAATGAAATCCCCGGCTCAAGGCCGGGGTGAAATCAGGTCTTACATGATGGGTCGTAGGCGCCTTGCGCACCCATTGGAAGCCATCACCAACCTGTACTGGATCGTACGCGCGCCTGTCCGTCCGGGTCAAGCCTGATCCAGGACAGGCCGGAGCACACTGGAGACCGCCCGGCCATGCCTCACACCCTGCAATACCGTCCCGTACTGATCGACGCGCTGATCAGCAATGAACGCATCGCCAGCTACGCCCGCGTCTTCCGGCCTTCCAATGACGTGGAGCTGATCGGCGCCTACCTCTGGAATGTCCATGTATGCAGCGCCTTGTATCCGCTGGTCAGCTCAGTGGAGATCGCCCTGCGTAACGCCATCGACCAGGCACTGGTCGCGGACATGGGCGCCTTCTGGTGGTCGGCCTCGAAGCTGAAATATCGTAGCTACAAGGCGGACGCGCCGCCGCCTCGTGCAGTGCAGGCGGTGCATGAAAATTTTGTCAAAGCCACCCGCAAGACCATCAATGAAATGCGCGGCCGCCATCATGTGCGTGGGCGGATCACTCCCCGCCACGCCGACGTTCTGGCGAAGGCGGAATTCTCGACGTGGGGCTACCTGCTCGATGCGGAATTCATGGGGCGTGGGCTGATCTGGCCCAAGCATTTGTCAGAGGTGTTTCGTGGCCCTTGGCCAGTACGCCGCGCCGGCGCCACGCTGGCCCAGGCTCACGATCTGGTAGCCACGGTCCGCGAGTTCCGCAATCGGCTCTTCCACCACGAACCAGCCTGGAAACGATATGGAGTCCGTACCGAGGCGGACGCGCTTCTGCATCTGCATGAAAAGCTCGATGTGGTCGAAAAGCTGCTGGGCTTGATACACCCGGAGAATCTACGGCTGTTGCAAGTCTACGGACTGCTGCTGGCGGCGCGCCGCAGCTGCACGGTCGAAGAAATTCGACGGTTCCAGCACCTGGCGCAGGTACACCGCGTTGAATCCATGGATGTCCTGGCCGGACTGGTGGCGCGGTGCCATGCGCGAAACGAAACCCTGGCTGCGCGATTGCGCCACAGCCCCTCAGCGCCGTTTCTGATTTCCCTGCCTTGAAAGACCGCTTGCTCAATACATAAGTATCCGCTAATGTATCGACATGATCGAAAACGACATCTTCAAGGCCCTGGCCGATCCGACGCGGCGCGCGATATTCGAGAAGCTGGCCGCGGGCGGCATGAACGCCAGCGCGCTGCGCGCGGGCATGGACATCAGCCAGCCCGCCATGTCGCAGCATCTTGCCGTGCTGCGCAAGGCCCGGTTGGTGCGGGAAAGCCGGCAGGGCCGCTACGTCAACTACCAGGTCGACCCCGACGGCCTGGCGCTCATCGCCGGATGGCTGGCGAAGTACCGCGCCTACTGGCCGGCCCGCGTCGACGCCCTGAAGGCCCTGCTCAAGGACATGGACCAATGAATCCGACCGCTCCCGAAGACCCGTCCCAGGACATCGTGCTCGAGTACGAGCTGGACGCGCCGCCCGAGAAGGTCTGGCGCGCCATCAGCATCCCCGAATTCCGCGAGCAGTGGCTGCCCGGCCAGGCGCTGGCCAGCCCCGAGCCGGTCGATGCGACGCCCGCCGAGGAACTGCGCTTGCGCCTGCGCGAGAACGAGCCGCCCTTTCTCGAAAGCCTGGTGACCTTCCAGCTGCAGCCGACCGGCGACGGACGCACCGTGCTGCGGATCATCCATGCGCTGGAGGACGTCCGCGGACGCATCGCCGCGAACGACGCCGCGCCGTTCATGTGCGCGGCCTGAAAACGAAAACCCACGCAACACAGGAGACAGTCCATGCAGGGCGTCATGCAATACGTGCCGATGGTGGTCGAGCAGTCGGGCCGCGGCGAACGGGCCTTCGACATCTATTCCCGGATGCTGCGCGAGCGCATCATTTTCCTGAACGGCGAGGTCAACGACTCGGTGGCCGCGCTGGTCTGCGCCCAGCTGCTGTTCCTGGAATCCGAGAACCCCACCAAGCCGATCCACCTGTACATCAATTCCCCCGGCGGCGTCATCACCAGCGGCCTGGCCATGTACGACACCATGCAGTACATCACCGCCCCGGTGCATACGCTGTGCATGGGCACCGCCCGTTCCATGGGCTCGTTCCTGCTCATGGCCGGCCAGCCCGGCGAGCGCTGCGCGCTGGCCAATTCCAGCCTGCACGTGCACCAGCCGCTGGGCGGCTTCCAGGGCCAGGCCTCGGACGTGCTGATCCACGCCGAGGAAATGCAGCGCACCAAGGACCGCGTGATCCGCGTCTACGCGCAGCACTGCGGGCGCAGCTACGAAGAGGTCGAGCGCACCCTGGACCGCGACCGCTACATGAGCGCGGAGGAAGCGCTGGAGTGGGGACTGATAGACCGTATCCTGACGCGGCGCGAATTCGGCTGAGGCGCGATGCTGGGCTACCATAGCCCATCATGAAACTCGCCATCGATCACCTCGTCATCGCCGCCGCGGACCTCGACAGCGGCACGCGCTACGTCGCCGAGCGTCTCGGCATCGCGCCGGCCGGCGGCGGCGCCCATCCGCGCATGGGCACCCACAACCGGGTCCTGGGCATGGCCGAGGGCATCTACCTGGAAGTCATCGCCATCGACCCGCGGGCCGAGCCGCCGGCGCGGCCGCGCTGGTTCGGGCTGGACCAGGACGCCGTGCGCGCCCGGCTGGCCCAGGGCCCATACCTGGCCCACTGGGCCGCCCGGGTCGAGGCGCCGCTGGACCTGAGCCGCATGCAGGCCGAGCACCCCGACCGCCTCGCCCCCGCCATCGCCATGACGCGCGGCGCGCTGCGCTGGCGGCTGACGGTGCCGGACGACGGCAGCCTGCCGGCCTGGCGCGAGGCCGGCGTTGCCGCGGGCGACGGCCTGCTGCCCACGCTGATCCAATGGGACGTGCCGGACTACCCCGGCGTGAGCCTGCCGCGCCAGGACCTGGCGCTGCTGCGGCTGAGCGGCAGCCATCCGCAGGCCGGGCTGCTGCGCCAGGGCCTGGCCTGGATGGGCGCGGACCACCTCATCGAACTGGAACAGGCCGACGGCCCGCCCCGCCTCAGCGCGCAGATCGCAACGGCGCAAGGCCTGCGGACCCTGTCCTGAGCGCCTCTTGCGCATCCCTTTGACACCCTATCCGGAGGAGATCCATCCATGCCCGCCCCGCGCAAGCGATTCGACGAAGACCCCTACCTGGACCGGTGCGAGGCCACCGTGGTCGCGGTCGGTCCCGAAGGCATCGAACTCGACGAGACCGTCTGCTATGCGCGCAGCGGCGGACAGGCCGGCGACAGCGGCACGCTGACCCTGGCCGACGGCCGCGTGCTGATGCTAGCCGATACGCTGTACGCGGACGACCGCCAGCGCATCCTGCACGTGCCGCAAGGCGACGCGCTGCCCCAGGTGGGCGAGCGGGTGACGGTGGCCATAGACTGGCCGCGGCGCCACCGGCTCATGCGCCTGCATACCTGTCTGCACTTGCTGGGATCGCTGGTGCCGGCGCCGGTGACCGGCTGCAATATCTCGCCCGATTCGGCGCGCATCGATTTCGACCTGCCCGAGTCCACGCTGGACAAGGCCGACCTGACCGAGCGCCTGAACGCGCTGGTCGGCGCCGCCATCGGCGTCAGCGTCGACACCATCACGCCGGAACAGCTGGCGGCCGAGCCGGACCTGGTGCGCACCGTGGGCGCGGCGCCGCCGGCCGGCACCGCCAGCATCCGCATCGTCGAGATTCCCGGCGTGGACCGCCAGCCCTGCGGCGGCACGCACGTGGCCAATACGGCCGAAATCGGCGCCGTGGCCGTGACCAAGATCGAAAAGAAAAGCCGCAGCAACCGGCGCGTGGTGGTGAACTTCGCCTGAGCCGGGGCGCCCGGGCCTCAGGCTTGCGGGCCGGGGCTCTTGCGCCACCAGCGCCACGGCGCGCGCAGCGGCCATTGGTAGCGTCCGTCCAGCACACGCGGCGCCAGCATGTGGCCCACCAGCACCGCGATGCCGGCGGCGGTCATGACGTCGGACAGATAGTGGTCCAGGTTGACCAGCCGGCTGACGGCCACCAGCGCGGCCAGCAGCAGGAAGACCCAGCGCCAGCGCGGCGCCAGGATGCCCAGCACCACGGCCACGGCGAACGCCGCGTAGGTGTGGCTGGACGGGAAGGAGTTGAACAGCTGCGAGCGCGAGAACGATTCGCCCAGCCCGTAGACGCCTTGCTCGAAATAGAGCTCGGGGCGCGCGCGCGCCACCGAACGCTTGAGCACCAGCACCACCAGCCCGCCCACCGCCATGGTGGAGAGCATCAGCAGGCTGCCGCGGGCCATGCTGGCATAGCTCATGCGCATGGGATTGCGCCAGCCGCGCGCCAGGCCGACCAGGCCGATCACGTAGAACGCCAGCGCCACGCCGATGTAGCGGCCGCTTTCGCCCAGTTCGCCCACCCATTCGAACGATTCGTTCACGTTCTCGGTCACCGACTGCTTGATCCACACGGCCAGGGGCAGGTCTATCCACAGGGCGCTGGCGCCGGCGGCCAGCGCCAGCGCGCAGCCCAGCAGCACCCAGGTCAGCGGCGAAAACGGATTACGCCAGCTGCCTGCCGCGGGCGCGCCGGCGGCGCTTTCGGCCCCGGCGACGGATACCGGAGGAATCGGGGGATTGGGGGTCATCGGCACCGCTATCGGGGGGAATGAGATTGGTTACAACCGCCTGAATGGCGGCGGGCACGCTATCGTAACGGCCCTTGCGCCGCATTCCAAGAAACAAATTTCACGCAAGGGTTAAAATTCCGCGTTTCCCCTCTTTCTGCCCCCGGGATCTACACCCGTCACGGCGACCACCATGCAAGAAATCTCCATCAAGCGCGCGAACGCCGCGCACGACGGCGCGGCCGACGCGCCCATGACCGCAGGCAGC
Source organism: Achromobacter sp. MUI-25009338 (assembly GCF_057359325.1). Taxonomy (NCBI): domain Bacteria; kingdom Pseudomonadati; phylum Pseudomonadota; class Betaproteobacteria; order Burkholderiales; family Alcaligenaceae; genus Achromobacter; species Achromobacter sp. MUI-25009338. The sequence continues at coordinate 1,319,275 of NZ_CM170627.1, read as the reverse complement.
GGCTCCCCCCGCAAGCTGTACATCCGCACTTTCGGGTGCCAGATGAACGAGTACGACTCCGACAAGATGGCCGACGTGCTGCGCGGCGACCAGGGGCTGGAGCTGACCGACGACCCGGAAGAAGCCGACGTCATCCTGTTCAACACCTGTTCGGTGCGCGAAAAGGCGCAGGAGAAAGTGTTCTCCGACCTGGGCCGCGTGCAGCACCTGAAGAAGATCAACCCGGATCTGGTGATCGGCGTGGGCGGCTGCGTGGCCAGCCAGGAAGGCGAGGCCATCGTCAAGCGCGCGCCCTACGTGGATGTGGTGTTCGGTCCGCAGACGCTGCACCGCCTGCCCGAGCTGATCCAGCGCCGCCGCGCCGAGGGCCGCTCGCAGGTGGACATCAGCTTCCCGGAGATCGAGAAGTTCGACAACATGCCGCCGCCGCGCGTCGAGGGCGCCACGGCCTTCGTGTCCATCATGGAAGGCTGCAGCAAGTACTGCAGCTTCTGTGTGGTGCCCTACACCCGCGGCGAGGAAGTCTCGCGTCCCTTCGAGGACGTGCTGGTCGAGGTGGCCGACCTGGCCGACCAGGGCGTCAAGGAAGTGACGCTGCTGGGCCAGAACGTCAACGCCTACCGCGGGCGCATGGCCGACAGCGGCGAAATCGCCGACTTCGCCATGCTGCTGGAATACGTGCACGAGATTCCCGGCATCGAACGAATCCGCTACACCACCTCGCACCCCAAGGAAATGACCCAGCGCATGGTGGACGCCTACGCCCGCCTGCCCAAGCTGGTGTCGTTCCTGCACCTGCCGGTGCAGGCCGGCAGCGACCGCGTGCTGGCCGCGATGAAGCGCGGCTACACCACGCTGGAGTTCAAGTCCGTGGTGCGCCGGCTGCGCGCCGCCCGTCCGAACCTGACGCTGTCCTCGGACTTCATCGTCGGCTTCCCGGGCGAGACCGAGGAAGACTTCGAAAAGACCATGAAGCTGATCGAGGACGTCGGTTTCGACACCTCGTTCTCGTTCGTGTATTCGCGCCGTCCGGGCACGCCCGCGGCCGACCTGCACGACGACACCCCGCAGGACGTCAAGCTGCGCCGCCTGCAGCGCCTGCAGGCGCTGATCAACCAGCAGGCCGCCGAAATCGCCCGCAACATGATCGGCACCCGCCAGCGCCTGCTGGTCGAGGGCCCGTCGCGGCGCGACCCCAACGAACTGATGGGCCGCACCGAGAACAACCGCATCGTCAACTTCGCCGCTCCCGCGCGGCTCATCGGACAAATGGTCGACGTCATCATCACCGAAGCGCACACCAATTCGCTGCGCGCGCGGGTGGCCGACGTGGACCGCGATTCCCCAGAGGCCGAATGACCACACCCCGCTCCCGCGCCCGTCGCAGCATGCCCGCCGTCGTCGTCCTGGACGGCGACAACACCCATCTGGCCAACCTCTGCGGCCCGCTGGACGAAAACCTGCGGCAGCTGGCCGACGGCATGAACGTCAAGCTGTCGCGCCGCGGCAGCCGCGTCACGATAGAGGGCGAACTGGCCGAGCTGGCCGCCCGCGTCCTGCGCCGCTTCCATGAACAGGCCGTGCACCGCGCGCTGTCGGTCGACGACATCCAGCTGGGGCTGGTCGAGATCGGCGTCGGCCGCCAGGAAGCGCAGCTGAAGGAAGAGCAGGCCCAGGCGCTGGACCCGCTGCCGCCGCTGGACGACGAAAGCGACGGCATCGCGCTGCGCACCAAGCGCAGCGACCTGCGTCCGCGCACGCCGCGCCAGCGCGACTACCTCAACAACATCCTCAAGCACGACATCACCTTCGGCGTCGGCCCGGCCGGCACCGGCAAGACCTGGCTGGCGGTGGCCTGCGCCATCGACGCGATGGAGCGCGACACCGTGCAGCGCCTGGTGCTGACGCGCCCGGCGGTCGAGGCCGGCGAGCGCCTGGGCTTTCTGCCCGGCGACCTGGCGCAGAAGGTCGATCCGTACCTGCGGCCGCTGTATGACGCGCTCTACGACCTGATGGGCTTCGAGAAGGTGCAGCGCCTGTTCGAAAAGCAGACCATCGAAATCGCGCCGCTGGCCTATATGCGCGGACGCACGCTGAACCACGCCTTCGTCATCCTGGACGAGGCGCAGAACACCACGCCGGAACAGATGAAGATGTTCCTGACCCGCATCGGTTTCGGCAGCAAGGCCGTCATCACCGGCGATCCGTCCCAGGTGGACCTGCCGCGCGGCCAGGACAGCGGCCTGGCGCACGCGGTCAAGGTGCTGCACGACGTGCAGGGCATCGCCACCACCCGCTTCACCAGCCGGGACGTGGTGCGCCATCCGCTGGTCGCGCGCATCGTCGACGCCTACGACCGCGCCGCGGAAAGCGAGGAGTGACCCGTGCACAGTGATCCCGCGAAGCCCGGACTGTCGCTGTCGGTGCAGTACGGCGTGCAGGAAGACCGGCTGCCGCGCTGGCGCCTGCGCCGCTGGGCCGAACGCGCGCTGGCCGGCGCGGCCGGCGACGGCCTGGTGGAATTCTCGGCCGCCGAGCTCAGCCTGCGCCTGGTCGGCGCGGCCGAGGGCCGGCGCCTGAACCGCGATTTCCGCGGGCGCGACTACGCCACCAACGTGCTCACCTTCGAATACGGCGTGGACCCGCTGGGCGTGGCCCGCGGCGACATCGTCATGTGCGTGCCGGTGCTGGTGCGCGAGGCCCGCGAACAGCGCAAGCAGCTGCTGGACCACGCCGCCCACCTGACCGTCCACGGCGTGCTGCACGCGCTGGGCTACGACCACATCAAGGCCCGCGAGGCCAAGCGCATGGAAGCGCTGGAAACCGCCACGCTGGCCGCCATGGGCATCGCAGACCCCTACCTTGAGTCCTGAAAACGGCCCCTCGGGACAACCCTGAGAAATTGCCGAAAAATGGCGTGCAGCAAGGCGCAGATGGCGGGGGTTCCGCGCATTTCGGACCACCGCGTTACAAATTGGAAGCCAGTTTCGGTTATGCTGGCCGTTCCGCAACCTGTCCTCCCGGACGATGTCTGACCCTTACCCTGCTCCTGAAGCGACGCCTGCTCGCTCTACCAAACCCGCCACCAAATCCCTTCTAGACCGCCTGCTTTCCCTCGTGCGCCGCGAGCCCGAGGACCGCGAAGGCATCAAGGCCGTCCTGGAAGCCGCGCACGAGCGTGAACTGCTCGATGCCGAGTCCTACAAAATGATCAAGGGCGCGCTGGCCGTGTCCGAAGGCACCGTCGGCGACATCATGGTCCCGCGCTCGCGCATGGACCTGCTCGACGTCACCCAGCCCCTCGCCCATCTGGTCGCCTCGGTCATCGAGACCGCGCACTCGCGCTTTCCCGTCTACGAAGGCGACCGCGACAACATCATCGGCATCCTGCTGGCCAAGGACCTGCTGCGCTGCATGCTGGAACCCGGCATCGAAGTGCGCACGCTGGTGCGCCCGGCCGTGTTCATTCCGGAATCCAAGCGCCTGAACGTGCTGCTGCACGAGTTCCGCGCCAGCCGCAACCACCAGGCCATCGTCATCGACGAGCACGGCGGCATCTCCGGCCTGGTCACGATGGAAGACGTGCTGGAACAGATCGTCGGCGACATCGAAGACGAATTCGACGAAACCGAGGAAGACTCCATCTTCCCTGAAGGCGAGAACCAGTGGCGCGTCCTGGCCGCCACCGATATCTCGCATTTCAACGAAGTATTTGGCTGCCAGCTGCCCGACGACGAGTACGACAGCGTCGGCGGCTGGATGGGCGGCCAGCTCGGCCGCATCCCGCGCCGCGGCGACACCGCCGAATTCGACGGCCTGCGCCTCGAAGTGGCGCGCGGCGACGCGCGCCGCGCCATCTGGCTGCGCGTCAAGCGCAACGCTCCCCCCTCAGCCTCCCTGCCCTCTACCGACGCATGACGAGTCCCACGCGCGGCCGCATCCTGCGCGGCGCCGCCGGCCTGCTATTGGCCGGCGCCGTGCACGCCCTGACTTTCTCGCCCGGCCCCCTGCCCGACTGGGCGCTGGCCGGCACCCAGATCCTGATGCTGGCCATCGCCGCGCGCGTGACGCTGTACGCGCCCTCGGCCCGCCAGGCCTGGGGCCGCGGCTGGCTGTTCGGCTTCGGCACTTACGCGCTGGGGCTGTACTGGATCTTCATCAGCCTGCACCGCTACGGCGACCTGTCGGCGCCGCTGTCGGTGGCGGCGGTGCTGGCGCTGTCGGCTTTCCTGGCGCTGTTTCCGGCCACCGCCGGCGCGCTGGCGCGCCGCTACGCGCCGCTGGCGCCGGACGCCGCGCCCGCGCGCATCCTGTCGGCGACCCTGGCCTGGGCCGCGATGTGGGCGGCGTTCGAATGGCTGCGCGCCGTGCTGCTGACGGGCTTTCCGTGGCTGAACATCGGCTACGCCCAGGTCGACGGCCCCATCGCCGGCTGGGCGCCGCTGCTGGGCGTGCACGGCATGGCGTTCATTTCCGCCTTCGCCGCCGCCGCGCTCGCCAGCCTGTGGCAGCCCTCGAAAAAATCGCGGCAGGGCTCGCGCCACGCGCTGGCCGCCGGCATCGCGCTGGCGCTGGCCGCGGCCGGCTGGCCGCTGTCGCGCATCGACTGGTCGGCGCCCGCGGGCGAGCCGCTCAACGTGCGACTGGTCCAGGGCAATATCGAGCAATCGCAGAAATTCGACCCGGCGCTGCTGGAACAAAGCCTGGTGCGCCACCTGGACCTGGCGGCCATGCCGCCGGCGCCCGGCGTGCCCGATCCGCAACTGGTCATCCTGCCGGAGACCGTGCTGCCCGTTTTCCAGGACCAGCTCGATCCGCGCGTCTGGGACGCCTGGCGCGGCGTGGCCGCGCAGCGCAATACCGTCATCGCCATGGGCGTGCCGCTGCACGACCGCGTGGACGGGCGCGACCGCTACACCAACAGCGTCATGGGCTTCGACGGCAATACGCCGGTGGAGCACCTGGTGGCCGGCGCCACCGCGATGCGCTACGACAAGCGCCATCTGGTGCCCTGGGGCGAATACGTGCCGCCGGGCTTTCACTGGTTCGTCGACATGCTGAACATTCCGCTGGGCGACTTCGACCGCGGCGCGCGGCGCCAGGCGCCGTTCGCCGTGGGCGGCCAGCACATCGCGTTCAACATCTGCTACGAAGACCTGTTCGGCCCCGACCTGCTGCCCGCGCTGCAGCCCGGCCCCAACGGCGAACCGGGCGCCACCATCCTGGTGAACGTCAGCAACCTGGGCTGGTTCGGCGACACCTGGGCGCTGCGCCAGCACCTGCAGATCGGCCGCCTGCGCACCATCGAAACGGCGCGGCCCATGCTGACCTCGACCAATACCGGCATCACCGCCGCCATCGACGCCAAGGGCCGCGTGGCGGCGCAGCTTGCGCCGCTGCAGGCCGGCGTGCTGCCGGTGTCCGTGCAGGGCATGACGGGCCTGACGCCCTACGCCCGCTTCGGCGACAAGACCGCGCTGGCCCTGATCGGGCTGGCGCTGATCGCGGCCGTGGGCAGCGGCCGCAAGAGCCGCCGCGCGTAAACGTACGCGCGCTCAGGCGAACAGATAATCCGGCAGCGCGCCGTTCTCTTCGGGCGGGCGCAGCGGGCCGAAGCCCGCGCCGCTGCGCTCGATCGCCTCGGCGATGGCGTCCATGTCCTCGCTGTCCAGTTCCAGCTCCGCGGCGCCCAGCAGCCCGTCCACCTGCGCCGCGCTGCGCGCGCCCACGATGGCCCCGGTCACGCCCGGCCAGGCCAGCGTCCAGCCCGCCGCCACCGCGGCGACGGTCGCGCCGTGGCGCTCGGCGACCGGCTTGAAGGCCTCGGCCAGCGCCAGGTTGCGCTCGATGTTGGGCGTGGCGAATTCCGCGTTGCGCGCGCGCCAGTCGTCGGCCGGCAGCGCGCGGGCGCGCTCCAGGCTGAAGCGCCCGGTCAGCAGGCCGGACTGCATCGGGCTGTAGACGATGACGCCGGTGCCGTTGCGCGCGCACCAGGGAATCAGGTCGCCGCCGGCGCCGCGCTGGATGGCCGAGAACGGCGGCTGCAGCGTGTCCACGTGGCCCAGCGCCTCGGCGTGCTGCAGTTGCGCGAGATTGTGGTTCGACAGTCCCACCGCCCGCACCTTGCCCTCGCGCTTGAGGTCCAGCAGCTCCTGCCAGTACGCCTCCAGCGGCGTGCCGTCGCCCGCCGGCCAGTGCATCTGGTAGAGGTCGATGCGCTCCACCCCCAGGCGGCGCAGCGAGTCCTCCAGTTCGCGCCGGATGCTGGCCGGCGCGCCGGTGCGCCGCGGCATGGCCTGCGGCTGCTCGGCGGACCAGGTCAGGCCGCACTTGGTGAATACGTACGGCCGTTCCGCTGCCGGCATCTGCGCCAGCGCGCGGCGCACGATTTCTTCGGAATGGCCCAGGCCGTACACCGCCGCGGTGTCGATCCAGTTGATGCCGCGCTCCACGGCCCTGCGGATCGCGGCGATGGAATCGGCATCGTCCTGCGGGCCCCAGCCCACCGCCCAGCCGTTGCCGCCGATGGCCCAGGCGCCCAGGCCGATGCGGGTGATCGCCATGCCGGTGCTGCCCAGCGGGCGCGTGGGAAAAGAAGTCCTGCTCATCGCGTTCCGTCCTGATCGATGCCGTCGGCCAAGTGTGGCAAAACGGCAAAATTTTCGCTATTGCGATGATATTCCCGCAAGCCCTTGATTTTCCTGGACTTGGCTTGAAAAAGACTTTCCCGGGCTGCCCAACAAATACGCAACCGTCACTCGACGGTCCGCCGCCGCCCCCACTTTTTCACAACTTTTTTGTTTTTTGCCGCAAACCGACTTGCACGCAAAATTTAGTTCGTGCATAATCTCGTTTCTTCGCCAACGGCACTAAACAAAACCGGTGACGAGCAGAAAAGTGAAGCAAACGCAACACTTGAAAGCCAGTCGGAATTGATTAGAAAACGGGGGTATAGCTCAGCTGGGAGAGCGCTTGCATGGCATGCAAGAGGTCAGCGGTTCGATCCCGCTTACCTCCACCAGTCCAAAGCGAAGAAAGCAGTCCAAGTCCCCTTCGTCTAGAGGCCTAGGACATCACCCTTTCACGGTGAGTACAGGGGTTCGAATCCCCTAGGGGACGCCAGTTCGCTGGTAGTAAATGCAGTACCTAGATGCAGTTGAAGTGATCTAGTTTGAGTAAGCCGCTGCGGAGCGGTAGTTCAGTTGGTTAGAATACCGGCCTGTCACGCCGGGGGTCGCGGGTTCGAGTCCCGTCCGCTCCGCCAAAAGCTCCTTGAACGGGATCTTTCAAAAGCTCCGTATTCGGGGCTTTTTGCTTTTTAGGGTGTAAGGCCTGGTTGCCGGCAGTCTGTGGCAACAAGGTAACCTGGGGGGTATAGCTCAGCTGGGAGAGCGCTTGCATGGCATGCAAGAGGTCAGCGGTTCGATCCCGCTTACCTCCACCAGTAAGTAGTACGGTAGTAATATCGCAGCAGTTCGTGCGATACGCAGTCCAAGTCCCCTTCGTCTAGAGGCCTAGGACATCACCCTTTCACGGTGAGTACAGGGGTTCGAATCCCCTAGGGGACGCCAGTTCGCTGGCCCTATTTTGCAGTACCGCTGCCTTGACACCGCAGCGATGAAAGTCGTCAAGCACACCGCTGCGGAGCGGTAGTTCAGTTGGTTAGAATACCGGCCTGTCACGCCGGGGGTCGCGGGTTCGAGTCCCGTCCGCTCCGCCAAAGAATTCAAGGGCTTACAGCGCTTTCGTTGTAAGCCCTTTTTCGTTTCCCACGTCCGTGTCCTAACCGTGTCCTAAAAATCTTCGGCTCCCGATATGTTGCAAAAACGCCATCCGAGCCGATCTGCACCTCGTGCGCGCAGGCCGAGGCGGATTCGTCGCGCGCAGCCAAGCTCACATCCAGCTCGTCGCTCTGCACCAGTACGGCCGGACCAGCACCCTGCTGGGTTAGCTAACGGGAAACCGCCCTATGCACTTCAACGTATTGTCGAAGCGGCGTAGGACTCTGACATAGGCCATCGAGAGTGTAGGATCGGAGTCGGGATCAGGCCGTGTCGGCACCGGCAACTTGCAGCGCCCTACGCTCGAACCGCTCCACAACAGAATTGGCTGGCTGGTGGAGGCGCTGCAGATGGGTCACGACCTCATAGGGACCATCCGAAAGAAGTCGCATCGCGATTCCCCAACCGTCGGCGCGCTGGATGCGCGACTGAGCGGAAACACCAACACCATGGCCTGCTGCAACCCACAGCGCCAACAACTCGAACGAAGTCACGTACTGGATGTGCTGCTGGTCCTCCGGCACCAAGGAAGATAGCCGCTGATCCAGCAAGGGGCAGATCTCCGCTGGCCAGCGATACACGGGGTAGTCACGCAGTTCGGCGATCGTGAGCTTCGCCTGGCTCGGCAAATGAAACTGCGGTGGCACGGCAATGGCCATGCTCTCGCGCCACAAAGGCTGACTGCTCAGGGAAGGGATGCTCACGTCTTGAAGTGACATCCCCGCGTCATAGCGGCCCTCGCGAAGTCCGGCGACCAGCTCGTCGCTTGTGACCTCAAAAAACCTGATGGCAGTGTCCGGCTCTTCTACGCGCTGCAGGGCAAGAAGCGTTGAGAGGCGGGAGGACGTCACACCAGGCGCTATGGCGAGCTTGAAAGACCTGCTGGTAGCGTTACGCATAAGAGCCCTCACGAAGCTATATGGCTGTCGTTTTCCGCTGAAAGCCGGAATGGCAACGTGCGCAAACCCGCGCCAATCCTGGCTTTCGCTGATCTCCCAATTTCCGTTAAATCCCGGAATGGAGTCGAAATTTCCGTTAAAGCTGAACTGGCGGCGCGGCCAACCGGATGGCATGTCAAGGCGCATGACAGCACCTGCCACACCTCCACCAAGCGCCCAACACCTTCTCCTCAAAGCAAAAAATCTGGCGCAGAGCACTTCTTGCATCACTAGCACCTCGTCCTCCATTCCAGGATTTAACGGACGATTCCGCCTTCAACGAGAAGATTCCGGTCTTTAACGGAAAACAACAATGGCCCAAAAGGAAGCCCAATATGATAGCGCAATGAGTTAAATTTACCGTGGTTAAATTTCCCCGGCTGACCCACGCTTCTGTTAATGCAGAAGCGTACCGCTCAACAAGGCCGACCTCCCGGCACCACCTCACATGAACCCAAAGTTGCCATAGCCTTCGGGAAGTCGGTGCGCGCTGCACGCACGGAGCGAGAAATAGGTCAGGAACAACTTGCCGATCTGGCGGGAATCGACCGTTCACATCTGGGCAAGATTGAACGTGGGGGCCATATGCCCACATTGGCCCTGATACTGCGCATTGCCAGGGCGCTCAAAATGAAGGCTGCTGAACTGATAGCAGCAACGGAGAACAACTTAGACTCCGACGCCGACTCTTGAAATTTCGCCGACTACGGAGGGCTCTGTCAGCCGCTCATTTGATCGCGTAGGCGGTCGACAAATCGCGTCAAAGAAGCTGATCGACTGTCGCTTTCTGGCCACAATAAGTATGTGTTGATCACCGCAGACTCGGCTGCCAAAGGTCGGACAACAACATCCGTTCGTTGAGAGCCGGCCATCCTGTTTGCCGCTGTCAGTCCAATGCCGTAGCCTGCACCGACCAAGGTGAGCATCATTTCCAGCGAAGACACCTGATCAACGACATTAGGCTCGCGCTCTAGTTGGCGCAAGAGGCGAGCAAGCTCAAGACAATATCCCTCGCATACCTGCGGATCGCAAAGTACCAGGGGATGGCTTCCGAGCTCATGGAGGGGAACCTCCTTGTGGACAAGCAGTTGATGGCGGGCAGGAACGACAACGACCAACGGGTCCTGCCAGATTGGCTCTGCGACAATGCCATCACTGACCTCCGCCGTGTGGGCGAAGCCGATCATGAAGTCACCTGATCTCAATCCACGTAGCTGCTCGGCCAGAGGCACCTCGGAAAGCCGGATCTCGACCTCCGGCTCCTCAGCACGGCAACGAGCCAGAAATGCCGATAACCGGGAATCGATCGCACCGTCCGAAATTGCAATTCGCAGTCTCCCACGCATGCCAGCCGCAACAGCCCGGGCGTTTTCACGAGCCTGCTCCAGGATAGTGAACAACTTGCGAATATCCAGCAAATAGGCGGCACCCGCCGGGGTCAGTTCAGTACGTCGACGGTTTCGGTCGAAGAGGATTAGACCTAATTCGTCCTCAAGCTCCTTGATGGTACGAGACAAAGGTGACTGTTCAATGTGCAGGCGTTCGGCTGCTCTTGTGAAATGCAGCTCCTCGGCCAAGACGACAAAGCAGCGTAGGTGACGAAGTTCCATAGCACTTTCCCCAGTCTCGTCCGGGCCAAGGCAGCTGCAATCGCGTCACGGCCTGCGGCTACATCAGGGCTTGTCGTGAGATGACATGGATGCGCCTGGTCCAAGACAACTATATCGTTGGCGCAAGCATTTTCATATCAATGATAATACACATGTTCATATATTTCAATAAAGTAAGGCGTGGCAGGTCTGCGTGTCAGAACGACTTGACCGTACTTTTGACCTCTTTTCATATCCCCCCTGGGGGGATATTATAAGAAGATGGAAAAAACTCAAAAGCATGCAAGCCATCCCGAATTGGTCAAGCGGCTGAAACGCGCTGAAGGCCATCTTCGGCACGTTATCGGCATGATTGAAGATGAAAAGCCATGCCTAGACATCGCCCGCCAGCTTGCTGCGGTGGAAAGCGCGGTAACAGCGGCAAAACGCACGCTGATCCATGATCACATCGATCACTGCCTTGATCATGACGCGAAAGCCGTCTCGGCTGAAATGAAAGCGCTTGCCAAACTCCTCTGAGATCGGCCAATGCTTAACGTCCTGCAGAACCGCACCTATCGCCACCTGTTTGCCGCACAGGTGATCGCGCTTCTCGGCACTGGGTTGATGACTGTGGCGCTTGGCCTCCTTGCCTACGATCTAGCGGAGGCGGATGCGGGAGCCGTTCTAGGCACGGCGTTGGCGATCAAGATGATTGCTTATGTTGGCGTGGCGCCTGTCGCACAAGCATTTGCCGACCGAGTGCCACGTCGTTCGTTGCTGGTGGCGCTGGATCTCGTGCGGGCGGCGGTTGCACTCTGCCTGCCCTTTGTCAGCGAAATATGGCAAATCTATTTGCTGATCTTCGTACTGCAAGCGGCTTCGGCCAGCTTCACGCCAGCCTTTCAAGCGACAATCCCGGACATCCTGCCCGATGAAGAGGACTACACGAAGGCGTTGTCCCTCTCCCGGCTGGCCTATGACCTTGAGAACCTGGTTTCTCCAATGTTGGCGGCACTGCTGTTGGTCGTCATGAGCTTTCATAATCTGTTTGCAGGGACTGTGGTCGGGTTCCTTGTTTCAGCGGCGCTTGTGGTCAGTGTGGTGCTTCCGGCAACTGTTCCCGGCCCGCGCCGAGGCATGTGGGAGCGCACGACACGAGGTCTTCGCATCTACCTTGCCACGCCGCGCTTGCGGGGCCTGCTGGCAATCAGCCTTGCTGTGTCAGCAGCGGGCGCCATGGTCATCGTAAACACCGTCGTCATCGTGAAGGCCGGCTTGGGTTTGGGCGAGGCCGAGGTGGCATGGGCCCTGGCAGCGTTTGGCGGCGGCTCGATGATTGCCGCGTTTACGTTGCCTCGCCTGCTGGAAAAGGTTCCTGATCGGCCTGTCATGATCGCGGGAGCGGCGATTCTGGTCCTTGGCACAGCCATCGGGGCGGTGATTCCGACCTATGCCGTACTGCTACCGCTCTGGCTGGTGGTCGGCTTCGGTTACAGCGCGGCCCAAACACCTTCAGGCCGCCTTCTGCGTCGCTCGGCCCATGCCGAGGATCGGCCCGCGATTTTCGCCGCGCAGTTTGCGCTGTCACACGCATGCTGGCTCATCTGCTACCCGTTGGCAGGCCGATTTGGTGCGGCTTTTGGATTGCAATCAACCTTCATTGTCATGTCGCTGGTCGGTCTCGTTGGTGTGGTGTTGGCGCTACGACTTTGGCCTGCGGGTGATCCCTCCAATGTCACGCATGACCACCCGGACCTTCCTCCAGAACACCCTCATTTACGCGAACATGCAGGCCAAGATAAACATCGCCATCATTTGATCGTCGATGATCTGCACCGGCACTGGCCGCAGGGATAAGGTCGCCATGACATTGACACGATCGCTGGCTTCCCTATAATTTTCATTTCAATAAATCATGAATCATTAAATTAAATGAAAGAGAAACTTGCACTGGCAGGCTTCTCCGCGCTCTCTCATGAGGACCGGCTGCGGATCATTCGCATGCTGGTGGTCGCCGGGGCGGACGGCATGGCTGCCGGAGCCATTGCTGGCGCCCTCGATGATGCACAGCCCTCACGTGTTTCTTTTCACCTCAAGGAGCTGGAACACGCCGGACTCGTGCAGGGGCGGCGGGAGGGCAAGTCGATCATCTATAGCGCCAATTTTCTCACCCTCTCGGATCTCGTCGCGTTCCTGATGCACGACTGCTGCCAGGGGCACTGCGCATACTGCGACAAGGCCATCACCCTGTTTGCGAAATGCACAGGCCGTCCCACTGAGGACCAGGCATGACGCACGTCGTGACGGAGAACTGCATTCGGTGCAAGTACATGGACTGCGTGGAAGTGTGCCCCGTGGACTGCTTCTACGAGGGGGAGAACATGCTTGTCATCCATCCAGACGAGTGCATCGACTGCGCCGTCTGCGTGCCGGAATGCCCCGCCAATGCGATTTTCCCCGATACGGAATCCGGGCTTGAGCCCTGGATGGAATTACGCCGCGTATGTCGTGCAGTGGTCGAACATCACCAGAAAAGGCGCCGTGTCCCCGGATGCAGACGTCTTCAACGGCATGCCGGACAAATACCACCTCTATTTTTCGCCACGGCCAGGCCGGGCGAAGCCATGAATTCCCCTCAAACATCATCAGTCGTCAAGGCCATCACCTATGGAGAACATCAGAGCAGTACTCGAAGCACGCCAGGTCTGGATTTATTTCCTGGCGATTGCGTGCGGCGCCATGCTGGGCCTGGCGGTGCCCGGCATGGGAGCGATGGAAGCGGCGATCAACCCCGCGCTGGCCGTCATGTTGTTTGCGACGTTCCTGCAAGTGCCGCTCGCCGAGATCGGCGCGGCCTTGCGCAATGTGCGTTTCCTGGGCGCGTTGGCGCTGACCAACTTCGTCCTCATTCCCATCCTGGCCGCAGTGCTGGTGCAGTTCCTGCCCGCCGACCCGATGCTGCACCTGGCGGTACTGTTCGTGCTGCTGATGCCCTGCATCGACTACGTCATCACTTTCACCCACCTGGGCGGCGGCAATGCGCGCTTGCTGTTGGCGATGACGCCTGTATTGCTCATCCTCCAGATGCTGCTGCCCATTTATCTGGGTTTGCTATTGGGCAGTGAAGTCTCGAATCTCGTCGAGGCCGGCCCGTTCCTGCATGCCTTTATCTGGCTGATCGCGGTTCCGCTGCTGCTGGCCGCCAGCGTTCAGGCACTGCGCCGCAGGACGGCGGCAGCCGGGCGTCTGGTGGACGGGTTGAATCGCTAGCAGTTCAGCATGCAATTGGGCACTACCCCCTCAGACTACCGACGCAGTTTCTGCAAGAACTTGCTCACAAAGCAAACATACGAGCCTGACGCCACACGCTGATGGCAATTCAAACCCTACGACCCATACACTCCAGGAGGAATATTTTTATGAATTGGGCAACGACGCCAGATGACATTGAGATTTACTACGAGGATACGAAATCCAGTGGACCCGCAATCGTTTTCCAATCAGGGTTCATGGGGATTCATGACATCTGGAAATATCAGGTCGACACGCTCGGGAGTGAATATAGATGCATCACTCACGACAACCGCGGACATGGCTTGTCAGGCAGCCCGCAGGATGTCGACATGTACTCAACGGAAATCAATGCGGAAGACCTCAAGGCTGTCGTTGACGATGCCGGCATCAGCAGCCCGTTTCTGCTTGTAACCCACTCGATGGGCTCAGCCAGCGGCCTGGCGTTCGCCATGAAATATCCGCGCCTCGTGCAAGGCATCCTGATGGCAGGCGGCGCCACTCTGGGCGGCTGGCCGCTCGTCCGCGCAGGCGCCAAAGAGGACATATTCTCCTCGCACCATACCTCGCCCAGCGCAAGCATGAGGTTTTACAGGAATCTCGGCCTTGAAGAAGATATCGCCATCGAGGCCGGGAAATGGCCCCGGCACGTATTTCTGAATCAAACAGTGGCTTTCTTGAGCTTTACGCCCGAGCCTGACAAAGTCGCCCGGCTCTCTACTCCCACTTTAGTGCTCCATGGTGGCGACGATGTGGTAACGCCTCTCAGTCATCCTCAAGAAATTGTTGAAACCCTGCCCAATGCCACTCTGAAAATAGTGGAAGGAGCCAATCACTTTCCTCAAACAGAACAGCCTACTGCGGTGAATGACATCATTGTGGACTTTTATCGCTCGTTGATGGACTGACGCGCTTTGTATCCAGGCAAAACGCTGCAATCGCCGCTGCAACCAAAATGGCTGCCGCACCTACGGCCAATGCGGCGCTATAGCCCTGTACAAGCGCCTCGCTGGCCGACAGCACCAAGCCCTGATCCCCGGCGGCGCGGCCTTGCCGCAGCGCTTCGAGCGCATCGGGCACCTTGCGCTGCGTCAACGACACCGCCACCGTCGAGAGGATGGCCAGTCCCAGGGCCACACCAATTTGCTGCGAAGCGTTGAGCAATGCCGAGGCAATGCCCGAATCCTGTGCCGGCACGTCCCGCACGGCCGTCAGCGTCAGGGCCAGTATTCCCATCACGAAGCCGAAGGCCAGGCCGAACATCGCGGGCATGATGTGCGCGACATAGCTGGTCGTCGTGTCGATCGTGGACAGCCAGAACATGGATGCGCCGCAGATCAGACTGCCCGCCACCGCCAATGCGCGGGGCGAATGCTTCCCGGCCATCTTGGTGGTGAAACCTGCGCCCACGATGATTCCGATACCAAACGGCAGCCAGGACAGGCCGGTTTTCAGGGGGCTGTAGGCCAGAATGTCCTGCATGTACAGCGTCATCAGGTAGAGCGTGCCCATTGGGCCGAACGCCAGCAGCACGGCGGCCGCATAGGAACCGGCACGGCTGCGGTTCCTGAGCAGGCGCAGCGGCAGCAGCGGATCGCGGCCGCGCGATTGGATCAGTAGAAACACAGGCAGCAGTACCGCAGCCGCCGCGAAGGCGCCAAACGTGAGGGGATCCGTCCAGCCGTGCTCGCCGCCGCGGGTGATCGCATACACCAGTGCGCCCATGCCGCCCACGCTGGTCAACGCACCAGCGACGTCAGGCTTGCCGTCATGCAGTTCAGCCTCCACCAGAACGCGCGAGCCAGCCAACACGAACAGACCGATGGGCACGTTGATGAAGAATACCCAGCGCCAGCCAAGCAGATCGGTCAATACACCGCCCACCAGCAGACCGGCGACGATGCCCAAGCCCGACATGGCGCCATAGACTGCCATCGCCTTGTTGCGCGGCGGCCCTTCGGCGAAGGTGGTGGCAATCAGCGCCAGAGCGTTCGGCGCCGTCAGTGCGGCACCAACACCTTGCAGGCCGCGCGAAGCGATCAGCCACTCGCCGCTGCCGGCCAGCCCGGCCAGCAGCGAGGCCGCAGTGAACAGCACCATGCCCCCTTGCAGGGCACTGCGACGCCCCAACAGATCGCCCAGGCGCCCCCCGAACAGCAGCAGCCCACCAAAAGCCAGGATGTAGGCGTTGATGACCCAGGGCAGATTTGCGGCCGAAATGCCCAACTCGTGCTGAATGGTGGGCAACGCGATGTTGGCGATCGAGTCGTCGAGCACCAGCATGAGCTGGGCCGTGGCGATGACGACAAGCGCCAGCCCGGTACTGGCGGAAACAGTGTGGCTTGTGCCTGAATGAGAAAACCGTGGTTCGTACGATGGCATACGACTGCTGACCCTGATATCTGGAAATGCAAGGAGCGTATGGATTACCACGATTGGAAGGTCAAGCCCGATTCCGGGAGCGGCTATTCCGCTTGACCTTCCCACGGTGACAACCCTTAGGCTGCGGGCACGTTTTTCTTCAGGAGGTTCCCATGCAATTCCACATCGACAACATGACCTGCGGGGGCTGCGCCCGCAGTGTGACGAAGGCGATCCAATCGGTTGATATCAATGCCCAAGTGTCCGCTGATCCGCCCAAGCGAGTCATCGATGTCCAAACAACTGCAACGAAGGAGCAGGTCGAAGCCGCTCTGCGAGAGGCAGGCTTCCCACCGCAGACTTTGTGAGCGCTCCGTCGGGCCAACGCCGGTCTCGTCGCTGGCCCGCTCGCTTGAATTCAACTTATCCCCCTTACCGAGAAAGTCATCATGAACAAGCACGCCGTCATCGTCGTTGACCTTCAGAACGAATACCTGCCCACCGGGAAACTCGATCTTGTCGATATCGAACAGGCCGTCGCCAACGCCGCTCGCGTCATCGCCGACGCCCGCGCCAAGGGCGTTCCGGTGATTCATATCCGCCACGAGTTTGCCGATCCAGCGATCCCGTTCTTCCAACCCGGCACGGACGGCGTGGAGATCATTTCCCAGGTGGCACCACAGCCGGGTGAGGCCGTCGTCACCAAGAACTACCCCAACTCCTTCTTGAAAACCGATCTCAGGCAGATCCTGGATCAGCAGGGTATCGAAGAGGTCACCGTCATCGGCGCCATGAGCCACATGTGCATCGACGCCACCACGCGCGCTGCATCGGATTTTGGCTACAAGGCCACTGTCGTCCATGACGCTTGCGCCACGCGCGATCTGGAGTTCCGCGGCCAGGTGGTGCCGGCATCCCAGGTGCATACAGCCCTGATGGCCGCATTGGCCTTCGCCTATGCCACCATCGTCACGACCGACGAATACCTGGCTGGTTGAAGTGGATTGAGAGGAACGATCAGCACTTTCCGTTCCTCTCATCGATCACGGGACACGATTGGCAGCAGCCCCTCAGCGCTGCATCAAGAGACGCCGCGCCCCCGCCTTCTTGTGCGTTGCCGCGGCCATACTCCCGGATTGCTCAAGATCGGCCAAGATGGGACAATCTGGCCGGTCGTTGCCTGCGCAACAGGCCGCAAGCGTCTGCAAGGTATCGGCCATTTGCTTGAGTTCGTCGATGCGTCGCTGTAAATCCGCAATGTGCTGCTGCGCGACGCGCTTGACGTCGGCGCTCTTGCGCGAGCGGTCGCGCCACAGTCCGAGCAGATCCTGGATCTCCGCGACGGCAAACCCCAGGTCGCGGGCGCGCCGGATGAAGCGCAGCATGTGCACGTCCGTCTCGCCGTAGGCGCGATAGCCTGAATCGGTCCGTGTGACCGGCGGGATCAGGCCGACAGACTCGTAGTAGCGGATCATCTTGGCCGAAACCCCCGAGGCTTTGGCTGCTTCACCTATATTCATGGCGTGTCTCCTCTAGCGTTACGATGCCTGCGCTTCCGGCGCCAGCGGTGGACGGAAGCCTCGCAGGCGCAGTGCGTTGCCCAGCACGAACACGCTGGACAGCGCCATGGCACCCGCCGCGAAGATGGGCGAGAGCAGCACGCCATAGGCAGGGTACAGCACGCCCGCCGCCACGGGGATCAGCGCGGTGTTGTAGGCGAAAGCCCAGAACAGGTTCTGCCGGATGTTGCCGATGGTGGCCTTGGACAGCGCGATGGCGTTGGGCACGCCCTGAAGATTGCCGGACATCAGCACCACGTCGGCCGCCTCCATGGCCACGTCGGTGCCGGTGCCGATGGCCAGGCCCACGTCGGCCTCGGCCAGTGCCGGCGCGTCGTTGATGCCGTCGCCGACGAAAGCCAGCCGGCCATGCTCGGCCTTGAGCCGCCGGATGGTTTCCACCTTGCCTTCGGGCAGCACTTCGGCCACCACCTCGTCGATGCCCAGCCGGGCCGCGATGGCACGGGCCGTGCGGGTGTTGTCGCCGGTGATCATGGCGACTTTCAGGCCCAGCGCGTGCAGCGCCTCGATGGCGTCGGGCGTGCTCGGCTTGATCGGGTCGGCCACGGCGACGATGGCGGCCAGCCGCCCGCCAATGGCGGCATACAGCGGCGACTTGCCTTCGCTGCCCAGGCGCTCGGCGCTGGCGGCGAACACCGCCACGTCCAGGCCCAGCGAGCGCATGTAGCGGTCCGCGCCGACTTCCACGCGCTGGCCGTCGGCCACGGCGCGCACGCCCATGCCGGTGACGGATTCGAATGCGCTCAGCGCCGGCAAGGCGATGCCCTCCCGCTCGGCGGCTTCGACGATGGCGCGGGCGATCGGGTGCTCGGAGCGCGACTCCACCGCCGCGACCAGCGCCAGCACCTGGGCGCGCTCGAAGCCCTCGGCCACTTCCAGGTCGGTCAGGGCAGGGCGGCCCTCGGTCAGCGTGCCGGTCTTGTCCACGGCCACCACCTTGGCGTCCTTGAGCAGTTGCAAGGCTTCGCCCTTGCGGAACAGCACGCCCAGCTCGGCGCCGCGCCCGGTCCCCACCATGATGGAGGTGGGCGTGGCCAGCCCCATGGCGCAGGGGCAGGCGATGATCAGCACGGCCACGGCGTTGACCAGCGCGAACGTCAGCGCGGGCGAGGGGCCGAATACCAGCCAGACCAGGAAGGTCAGCAGCGCCGCGCCCATCACGGCCGGCACGAACCACAGCGTCACCTTGTCCACCACGGCCTGGATCGGCAGCTTGGAGCCCTGTGCCTGCTCGACCAGGCGGATGATCTGCGCCAGCACGGTCTGGCCGCCCACCGCCGTGGCGCGCAGGGTCAGGGCGCCCTTCTGGTTGACCGTGCCGCCCACGACCTCGCTGCCCAGGGATTTTTCGACGGGGATCGGCTCGCCGGTGATCATGGATTCATCGACATAGCTCTGGCCTTCGAGGACTTCGCCGTCCACCGGCACGCGCTCGCCGGGACGCACCTCGACGATGTCGCCCGACGCCACTTCGCCGATCGGGATGTCGACGGTACGGCCGTCGCGCACCACGTGCGCCACCTTGGCCTGCAGGCCCACCAGGCGCTGGATGGCCTGCGACGTGCGCCCCTTGGCGCGGGCCTCCAGGAAGCGCCCGAGCAGAATCAGCGCGACGATCACCGCGGCGGCCTCGTAGTAGACATTGACCGTGCCCTCGGGCAGCAGGCCGGGCAGGAAGGTGGCGACCACCGAATACGCATAGGCCGCTGCGGTGCCCACGGCGACCAGCGAGTTCATGTCCGGCGCCAGGCGTGCCAGAGCTGGAAAGCCTTTGATATAGAAACGCCGCCCGGGAATGAGCAGCACCAGGGTGGTCAGCACGAACTGCAGATACCAGCTCGTCTGCATGCCCAGGGTGTCCATCACCCAGTGGTGCATGGCCGGGATCATGTGCGAGCCCATCTCGAGGATGAACACCGGCAGGGCCAGCACGGCGGCGATGGTCAGGTCGCGCCGCAACTCTGCACGCTCGGCATCCTTCTTGGCCAGGGTTTCGTCTTCGCCGGCTTGCGCGGTGGCCTCGATGGCTCGGGCGTCATAGCCGGCCTTTTCGACGGCTGCAATCAGGACGTCTACACCCGCCAAGCCGCGCACGGTGGCGCGCTCGGTCGCCAGGTTCACCGTGGCTTGCGACACGCCGGGCACCGCCTTGAGCGCACGTTCGACCCGCCCGACGCAGGAGGCGCAAGTCATCCCTTCAACCGCCAACTCCACCGTGCTGGCCGGCACGTCATAGCCGACCTTTTCGACAGCCTGGATCAGCGCCATGCGGTCGACAGGGCCGGCAGGACGGATGTCCGCCCGTTCGGTGGCCAGATTGACCGATACGCTGCCCACGCCTTCGACCTTGGTCAGCGCCGCTTCGACCCGGCCGACGCAACTGGCGCAGGTCATGCCCTCGATCGGCAGGCTGATCGTCGCTGTGCCTGGTCGAGCTTGCTCTGTTACAGATGCGCTCATGGTTCGCTCCTTCATTGGCATTGATACTGGATAACCTGTAGACTAGACCTTTCCATCATGGGAAGGTCAACAGGATGCCAGCGATCTTTTTTGCGACGCACCGCGCATCGCTGCCAGCGAGACGGGATATGGTGCAAGCTGGACGGCCTGCCTATTTTTAGTTGTAATAATGTCGCGGGGAGGGATCTGACCTCGCATAGATAGGGAATACGCCCTAATCGCTCGGCATCAGGAATTTATGAATGGCACTACAACAAAAGCGGGGTGATGGGGCAGCACCCCGGAAAACGAAGAAGACGCCCGCCAAGCAGAGCGGCACGCCAACGCCTCGGGAGTCGTTCGAGATATCGGCCCTGTCGCAGAATGACATCACGATTCTGGCGGAGACCTTCCGGCTGCTGGGCGATCCGTCACGGCTCAAGATCCTGTTGCGCTGCCTGGAAGGCTCCTCTTCGGTTGGCGAGATCGTCGAGGCCGTTGACCTGTCGCAGTCCTTGGTCAGCCATCATTTGAGATTGCTGCGCGGCGCACGCCTGGTCAAGGGAGAGCGGCATGCCAAGCATATCTTCTATGAAGTGGCCGATAGCCACGTAAGACAAGTACTGCTGGATATGGCGCACCATATCGCCGAAGAGCA
The DNA here is from genome assembly GCF_057359325.1 of Achromobacter sp. MUI-25009338. Lineage (NCBI taxonomy): Bacteria > Pseudomonadati > Pseudomonadota > Betaproteobacteria > Burkholderiales > Alcaligenaceae > Achromobacter > Achromobacter sp. MUI-25009338. Next base: position 1,298,635 of record NZ_CM170627.1, on the reverse strand, counting down.
CAGCGACGACTGACCTTCCGACGACGTGCCTGCCGCAAGGTGTGCGGAGCACCGAGACGGCAGGCTTGACCGAGTTTGGCAGAGTCTCAAAAGTTCAGCGCGCGCTTATCCACCGCCAATGAGGCCTCCTTCAAGGCTTCAGACAGGGTCGGGTGCGCAAAGCAAATCCGGGCAATGTCCTCGCTGCTCGCCTTGAACTCCATGGCGATAACGGCCTCGGCCACCAGTTCGCTGGCTTGCGGACCGACGATATGCACGCCGAGGATTTCGTCCGTGGTCGCATCGGCAATCACCTTGGCAAGGCCGGCAGTATCGCCCAGCGCCCTGGCGCGGCCATTGGCGAGAAATGGGAAAGTGCCGACCTTGTACTCGATACCGCTTTCCTTGAGTTGCTGCTCGGTACGGCCCACCCAGGCGATTTCGGGGCTGGTGTAGATGACGTTGGGGATCGTGTTGAAGTCGACTCGGCCGTGCTGACCGGCGATACGTTCGACTACCGCGACACCCTCTTCTTCGGCTTTGTGCGCCAACATCGGGCCACGCACGACATCACCGATGGCCCAAATACCGGGCACACTGGTACGACATTGGTCATCGACCAATACGGCACCACGCTCATCGAGCTCCAAACCCACCGCGTCGGGATTCAAGCCCTCGGTGTTAGGCATGCGGCCAATGGCAACGATCACCTTATCGGCCTGGAGCGCTTGCGCCTGGCCCTGTGCGTCGGTGTAGTCGATGGTCACACCGGCCTGGGCCTTCTCGACCTCTCTGACCTTGGCACCCAATTCGATCTTGAGCCCTTGTTTGTCGAAGGCCTTCTTGGCTTCCTTGGCGATGGCAGCGTCGGTCATGGGCAAGAAAGTGGGCAAACCTTCAAGGATGGTCACAGCCGCCCCCAGGCGGCGCCATACAGAACCCAACTCCAGGCCGATCACGCCAGCGCCAATGATCGCCAACGCCTTGGGCACCTCGGCCATATCCAGTGCTCCATCGTTGGAAAGCACGACCTCTTCGTCAAAGGGCAGCCCAGGTAAAGGACGCACGTTGGAGCCGGTGGCAACGATGATCTGCTTGCCAACCAGGATCTCGGGTTGCGCCGTAGCAACGGAGACTTCAAAGCCACCTTCGACCGCCCGGTTGAACGCAGCACGACCGTGGAAGAAGTTGACCTTGTTCTTTCTGAACAGGTACAGAATGCCGTCATTGCTTGCTTTGACAACCTCATTCTTGCGCTCGATCATCTTGGCCACGTCCATGCGCAGTTCGCCAGCGGAAATGCCGTGCTTGCCAAAGTGGAGGTTGACCTGCTCGAAGTTCTCGGACGACTGCAGCAGCGCCTTTGAAGGGATGCAACCGATGTTATTGCAAGTGCCGCCTGGCGCAGGCTTGCCTTCCTTGTTCTTCCACTCGTCGATGCAGGCCACGCTCAAACCCAATTGGGCGGCACGAATCGCTGCGATATAGCCCCCGGGGCCAGCACCGATGATGATGACGTCGAAATTCTTGTCCATGAGTCAATCTCCAAGATTTGTTCAAGCGAAAGGGTCGGACTTCGTGGCCGCCGATTACCCACGAAAGTGAGGCCGCCAGACCGTTGCGCCACCGGCAATCCCATGCGGCAATAGGTAATCAGGGCAGCACGAAGCGCGCGCTCGTCGTCTTGCCCTCACGTTCAACCTGGACGACCGCCTTCGTATCCGTACCCGCCAAAAAACTGTCACTACTTTCCAGACGGCAAACTGGGCTTACCCCATCCCGCCGGACAGGTTGGCGCTGCCATGCGGATTGCCACATCTGCACCAAGAGACTCGGGGCGCCTGATGCCATGCTTGCGTTGCCCTGCACGGGCTGAGCCATGACCAAGGCTGTCCATAGAACGCTCAAGGCGACCATCAACCCCCTATGTTTGAACCTTCGCAGCATCTGATTCTCCGTGCGGTGACGCAAAGCCGCCTGATCCACAACTTGCCGAGGTCAGGGCGCAGACACTTGTCCAGGCCGAGACCTCTTCATTGGTCAAAATCATACCACTACACATGAACATCTGTACATATGAATGATAAAATAGGCGCCATCACCTGATGGAGAACTGGTCAGGGGAGCCACGAAGCGGTAGGTCACCAGATCGATACGCTGTTGCTTGACGGCTACAAAGTGCCTGGCCATGTTGTGAGACAGGCAGCTTCACTTGAAATCACATTCATATGAATATATATTCATGTGAATGCAAGTTTTCCGTACTGTTTTTCTCACCTGAGGATGCCCTATGTCCCATTCCCACCAAGATCACGATCATGACCATGATCATTCACATACCCCCACTGTCACAAGCGCAAACGAGCGCAAAGTGCTGATTTCGTTTGTCTTGATCTTCACCTTCATGGTGGTGGAGGCGGTCGGCGGCATACTGTCGGGTTCGCTCGCGCTGCTTGCCGACGCAGGGCACATGCTGACCGACGCCGTGGCGCTGGCACTTGCCTATGCCGCGTTCCGCTTTGGCCGCCGCGCCGCTGACAGCAAGCGCACGTTCGGCTACCTGCGCTTCGAGGTGATTGCCGGCTTCCTGAACGCCGTGACGTTGTTCGCAATCGTCGGCTGGATCGGCTACGAAGCCTGGGAACGCTTCTTCGATCCTCCCCAAATTCTTGCCGGACCGATGATGGCCGTGGCTGTCGTCGGTTTGCTGGTAAACGTCCTGGTTTTGTGGATCATGACCCGTGGCGATACCGAACACGTCAACGTGAAGGGCGCAGTCCTGCACGTAATGGGCGATCTTCTGGGCTCTGTCGGCGCCATCGTCGCCGCGGTGGTTGTGATGCTCACGGGCTGGACGCCGATCGACCCCATCCTGTCGGTCCTCGTGGCGTTGCTGATTCTGCGTAGCGCCTGGAAGCTGTTGTCCAAGTCGATCCACATCCTGTTGGAAGGTGCGCCGGACAATGCGTCTCCAGAAAAGGTCGTCAGCGGCCTGATGCAAAGCGTGCCGGATCTGGCTGATGTCAGCCACGTCCACGTGTGGCAACTGACTTCCGGTCGCACGATGGCTACGCTGCACGTCCGTGCGAAAAGTGATGAGCAAGCGCGCAGTGTCGTGCGACAGGTCGATCAGGTACTCAAGGAGCAATTCGCCATCGAGCACTCCACGATTGCTATTGACTGGAATAGCGACGATGACCCCCTGGCCTGCAGCCTGCAGCCGCCATCCGAGCGCAGCGCGCAAAGTCATGACCATGACCACAGTCATGACCACGGGCCTTCAAGCAAGGGGCATACCCACTGATTTTCTGGAGGACTTACTGATATGGCATCGCATACCCAACACCAGCACGAAACTGCTCCCGGCAGTGCGGTCGTCCCAATGCCTGGATGCAAGCATGATGCAGCGGATGTGCAAACGCCACTGGAGCTGCCCCACAGCGAAGTAGCGGTTGTGGCCCAGACATTTCACTTGCTGGGCGATCCGTCGCGGTTACGGATCCTTCTGCAGTGCATGCGCGGCGCGACTCCCGTGGGTGACATCGCAGAAAACCTCGACCTCTCCCAGTCGCTGGTCAGCCATCACCTTCGCCTGCTGCGCGGCGCTCGCCTGGTCAGAGGCGAGCGCCGCGTCAAGCAGGTGTTCTACGAGATTGCGGACAATCACGTTGCGCGCGTGCTACGCGATATGGCGGAGCACATTTCGGAAGATCAAGCAGACGATTAGGCGACAGGCCTGATGCTCATGAAGCGGCGCAGCGGGCACTCCCGCTGTACCTGCAGGCCTGTGCTCCCTGGAAAGCCGGGCGACAGCGACACCAAAGTTCCGATGTCGCTGTCGCCCGGCTTTGTCTTCATCCACCTCTCTTGACGAGCTTAACTCCAACGATATGTTGCTTAAAAACAATCCAAGATAAACAAACATATCAATACATGATCATATGTGCTATTATTCGTCCGTGGGTCAGGCCCAAAGCGGCGCAACAAATGTCACGCCACTCGTTTTAACGTCAAGGAGAATGATGATGTCCAAGAAACTTCGTATCGCAGCCCTGCTCGCCGCCGCCCTGTCCGTGGGGGCAGTCAATGCACAGGGCACGCTGTCGCGCTCCGATGTGCAATCGGACCTCACGGCTTGGAAGCTGTCGGGTATGGATAAATTCCACCAAGGTGAGGCCAGCCCCAACACGTTCAGCCCGGAATACCAAGCGGCCTATCAGCGCTACCTGAGGCTGGTCCAAGGCGACCAGTATCAAGCGCCTGCTGCTGGCAAGACGCGAGCTGAAGTGAAGGCCGATCTGGAACTCTGGAAACGCTCGGGGATGGCCAGGTTCTCCGGAATCACCACGGCGGCCTTCACTTCGGCGTATGAGGCGGCTTACCAGAACTACCTGCGCCTGAAGCTCGGCGACGACTACCAAGCTCCGGTCGCGCTGACGCGTGAGGAAGTGCAAGCCGATCTGGCCAAGTGGAAGCAGGCTGGCCTGGACAAGTTCTGGCAGGGGGAACAGACCCCCGACATGAACAGTCCCGCCTATCGATCGGCAATGGAACGCTACCAGCAAATGTGACGGCGCACCTCCGAACTTGGCTGGGCGCCCTCCTCGAACGGCATGCAACACTCATTTTTTTTGACAATAAACAAACAAATGTTCATGTAATCATTTGTTGTTTCATAAGGTATGAATGGGTGGGATATGTACGGCGCTCCTGCCGGTCCGTGAGGGGGCTGCCCAATCACTTCTTTTTGCTGCGGGGGTTGACCCCTCCAAGGTAGGCATTTTTCAGAATCTCCTTCAATGCTGTACGGGTCTTCGGATGAGCCGAAACGGAGACAGGTGGGCAAAGGGTAGAAATCATGCAAAAAAGATTCCAATCATTCTGCTGGCAGCGGCGATCGCCGTCGGCGGGGGCATTGCGATCGCCGCCCGTGACACATCCGCCGATAAGTCGCCAAATACGCCAGCGGCTCCTCCAGTTCCGGTGGCCGAGGTGATTACACGCACGATCGTGCCTATGGCAGAGTTCTCAGGCTATCTGGCTGCGCCAAAGACCGTCGAACTGCGGTCCCGCGTGGGCGGCGCTATCTGTCGCATCCCGGATGATTGTTGAAAACTTCCAAAATCACAATCTTTTCTTCATTCATATGAACATATGTACAATTGTTCTATTGTTCACTTTTGATCAATGCGCCCGCAGAAGCTCGCACCTCAAGAAATTGATAGACCAACCGGCTTTATGCCGTCGGTGGAGATTTAGATGTTCAGTATTCGGAAACGAAGAAGTTTGTTTGTAGGCTTATGCGCGCTGTGGGCGGCGGCTGCGTCCGCTCAGCCCGTGAATGACCGGCCCGTGCAGCCAGCCGTCGAACCCACTTCGATGGTGCAGTTGTGGCGATCAGCGTGGGAACGTCAGCCCGAAGCAACTGCCGAATCTTCTTGGCGGCAGGCAGCACAGGCCCGGCGTGCGACTGCCGACAGCCTAACGTCAGGGCCGATGGCATTGGAACTGTCGAGCAAGACCGACCGATTCACTGACCGCGATGGTGCCCGCGAGTATGAAGTGGGCGTTGCGATTCCGTTGTGGCTTCCGGGAGAGCGATCATCGGCAGCGCGCTGGGCCGATGCCGAGAGCTCAGCGTTGACCGGCCGAATCCAGGCTGCGAAGCTGCGCACCGCAGGCCAGGTGAGGCAGGCGTGGTGGAGCTGGCAGCGTGCGGTCGCCGAACTCACGGCTGCGCGAGACCAACAGGGTAATACGACCAAGCTTGCGGCGGACGTTGCGCGTCGGGTACGCGCCGGCGATCTGGCGCAAGCTGACCGCAACCAGGCGGATGGCGCCGTGGCACTCGCGCGCACCGTACTCGCACAGGCGCAGGCACAGGAAGAGTCCGAGCGGCAAGCGCTGCTGGCAATGATCGGTAGTGATTCGCTCGCCGCTCCACCGGTCCTGGCCGCCGAAGAACTGTCCCTGCTTGGAAATGCGATCGGCGCTTCGTCTGCCGTTCAAACCGTTCCCGAAGAACATCCACTGCTGCAGGAGTTGCGAAGCAAGGCGCAGGCGGCACGCCGACAGGCCGAACGGGTAGCGGTTCAGAAGCGGGACAACCCCGAGTTGACGCTCTCTACCACGCGCGATCGCGGGGCTCGGGGAGAACACTATGGCCAGACCATCACGGTCGGCGTGCGCATTCCCTTCGGTTCGGGCAGCCGACATACCGAACAGTGGGCCAGTGCGAACGCGGTGGCGCTGGAAGCGGACTCCGAACTCGTGGTTCAGAGGTCACGCCTGCTGGCTGACATACGCACCGCTCAGGCCCGTGTTCGTGCGGCCCAAACGCAGTTGGAGGCGGCGGCCGAACGGCAGCGGTTGGCACAGCAGACGCGAAGTTTCTACCAAAAGTCCTTTGCATTGGGCGAAACCGACATGCCTACCCGGCTGCGTATCGAGCAGGAAGCCACGGACGCGGAACGCCAGGCTTTGCTGGCCCAGGTCGAACACGCCTCTGCCGTATCGCTGCTCCTGCAGGCCCAGGGGGTACTGCCCGAACAGGCGCCTGCTCTTCAGCCATTCCCTAACATGCGCTGAAAACGCGCTTCATCTTATGAGCACGGAAACTGCCATGAACATACGAAAAAACTGGCGCACCGCGGCGATCAGCGTCGCGCTGGCCTGCGCCGCCACGGCGTCGTGGGCACACGAAGGACATGACGACGCGCCTGCGGCGCCGGCCGGCGAGGCGCTTCCGCGCTTTGTCGCAGCCTCTGACGATTTTGAGCTGGTCGGCGTCCTGCACGGTCAGCGCCTGGCGCTGTACCTGGATCATGCGCCGGACAACCGTCCGGTTGCCAAGGGAGAGCTGGATCTGGAAATCGACGGCAAGACCGTGAAGGTACAGCCCCACGGCGAAGGTGAATTCGAGGTTGAACTCGCCGAAGCACTGCCTGATGGCGAGACACCGATCATGGCCACGGTCACAGTCGGTGACCAAGTCGACCTGCTGGCGGGAGCGCTGGACATTCACGTCGATGACCATGCCCAAGATGGTGCATCCAGGGTCCTTTCTGCGCCCTATGCGTGGGGCGGTGGCGCCCTTGTCGGGGCAGGGTTGCTCCTGTGGGGGCTGCGCCGCCGCTCCGCTTCCGAACGGAGTGCAGCATGAGAGCGATCAAGCAGTTTGCAGCCCTGAGCCTGGCCGCGGCCTTGTCGCTCAGTCTCGCTGGCAATGTCCAGGCACACGAGGGACATGATCACGGCGATGCCGCTCCGGCCCCTTCGGCCAACGGTCCTCAGCGACAACCCGATGGCAGTGTTTTTCTGCCCAAACCTGCGCAGCGCCAGATCGGCGTGCGCACGCGCCCAGTGCAGCCCGAACCTCTAGCTCGCACGTATGAGTTGGCGGGCAAGGTGGTCATGGACCCCAATGCGGGCGGACGCGTGCAGTCGATGCTGATGGGCCGGCTGGTACCAGGCCCGCAGGGATTGCCCAAGATCGGACAAGCGGTCAAAAGAGGCGACGTGCTCGCTTATGTCGAACCCGCCAACGGCGTTCTCGAACGGTCCGGACAACAGGCCCAGATCGCTGAACTGCAAGCCGCGCTGGTGCTGGCCCGCAAGCGCCTGGCCCGCGTGCAGGAACTGGCGGACACGGTCCCTCGCAAAGAAATCGAGGCTGCGGAAAGCGAAGTCGCCAGTTTGGCGGCACGCGCCCGCGCACTATCTGGTGGTCTGTCGGGGCGCGATGTGCTGAAAGCACCCGTCAGTGGTGTCATTGCCGCCAGCCCGGCCGTAGCTGGTCAGGTGGTAGATGCGCGTGAGCTGGTGTTCGAGGTCGTCGATCCCACCCAGTTGTATGTCGAAGCGTTGGCCTATGACCCCGGTCTGGCACTGAACCTGGCAGGCGCCCACATCGCGGTAAATGGCCGCAACGTCACCCTGGAGGTGGTTGGCGCGGCCAGCAGTCTTCGCGAACAAGCCTTGCCACTGCTCTTCAAGAGCGTGGGAGGCAACCAGTCGCGCCTGGTCGTCGGCCAACCGGTGGCCGTCTATGTCCAGGAGTCTTCCACAGTTCAGGGCTATCGGGTTCCCGTGGCCTCACTCATGAAGAATGCCGCCAATCAGAACATCGTGTGGGTCAAGCATCAGGCGGAACGCTTCGAGCCGCGGGTCGTGATCACGGCCCCGCTCGATGGCGACTCCATTGCGGTGACCTCTGGCATTCAGCCAGGCGACCGCGTGGTGATTGAAGGCGCCGCGCTCATCAATCAGGTTCGATAAGGGGCGCCACTCATGTTCAAGTGGATACTGGAAAACAGCTTGCGCAACCGGCTGCTGGTGATTATCGGCGCGCTGGTGCTGATGGCCTACGGTGCGTTCACGCTGTCACGCACCCCCGTTGACGTCTTTCCTGATCTCAACAAGCCGACCGTCACGCTCATGACGGAGGCCGGAGGCATGGCAGCCCAAGAAGTGGAGCAACTGATCAGCTTCCCGTTGGAAACAGCCATGAACGGCTTGCCCAACGTGGAGAGCGTGCGTTCCGTCTCCAGCGCGGGCCTGTCGTTCATCTACGTCACTTTCGACTGGAGTACCGACATCTTCCGCGCACGCCAGATGGTCTCCGAGCGGCTTTCCTCCCTGGAAGAAGGCCTTGCGCCGGGTGTGACGCCCACCATGGGGCCGATCAGCTCGGTCATGGGCGAGATCATGCAGATCGCGATCCCCATCGGTGCCAAGCCCGGCAAAGACACGTCCGGTAAGCCGCCGCTTTCGGCGATGGACACCCGTGAGTACGCCGACTGGGTATTGCGTCCACGGCTCATGGCCATCCCCGGCGTTGCGCAGGTGATCCCGATCGGCGGCGAGGTCCGGCAATTCCAAGTACAGCCCAGCACCTCTCGCATGGGCGAACTGGGCGTGACGGCCGACAATCTGGATGCTGCCCTGAAGAACTTTTCGGCCAACACGTCCGGCGGCTTTCTGGAACTCAATGGCCGCGAGTACCTGATCCGTCACCTGGGGCGTACATCCCGGCTCGATGATCTGCGCAATCTGCCGCTCACGGTCCGTGGCGGACAGCCGATCTTGCTGCATCAGGTCGCAGACGTGCGCTTCGCTGCCGCAATCAAGCGCGGCGATGCCGGCTTCGAGGGTATGCCGGCCGTCATTTTGGGCGTACAGAAGCAACCGACGGCAGATACGATCGCGCTGACCCAGGCCATCGAATCTGCGCTGGCGGATATGAAAGGGTCGCTGCCTGCAGGCATGTCTGAACCGCAAGTGACGTTCCGACAGGCCAACTTCATCGAAGCGTCCATCCACACCCTGCAAGGCAAGCTCATCGGTGCGGCCGTCTTCGTCGCGGTGATCCTGTTCTTCTTTTTGGGCACACTTCGCCCGCTCGTGATCGCGCTCACTGCTATTCCGGCCTCCATCTTCGTCACCGGACTGGTGTTTCACTACTTCGGCATGTCAATCAACACGATGACGCTTGGCGGTCTGGCAATCGCCATTGGCGGGCTGGTCGATGACGCCGTGGTGGACGTCGAGAACATCATGCGCCGACTCAAGGAGGACCGCGCTCGCGACCCCGGCAAGCACTTGAACCCCCTGCAAATCGTCGCCAAGGCTTCCATGGAGGTTCGGTCGGCCATCCTGTACGCGACGGTCATCATCGTGTTGGTGTTCATGCCGATGTTCGCCTTGCCTGGCATGGAGGGTCGTCTCTTCGTGCCACTGGGTATCGCCTTCATCGTCTCCACACTGGCCTCGTTGCTGGTCTCTGTGACGGTGACGCCAGTGCTGTCCTACTACCTCCTGCCGAAGATGAAGTCGCTCGATCATGGCGACACCCGTGTCCTAGCCTGGATTAAGTCACGCTATCAAGTCGGGCTGTGGCAAGTGCTTCGCCGCCCGCGTGCCGCAATGAGCGTTGCGGGCGTGGCTGTGGTTCTGGCAATCGCAGCAGTGCCGTTCTTCCCGACCACCTTCCTGCCTCCATTCAACGAAGGCACGCTGCTCGTGGGCCTGCGCCTCAACCCCGGCGTAACGCTCGCCGAGTCTTCCACGCTGGCTCGACAGGCAGAACTCGTGGTAGCCCAGGTCCCTGAAGTGCAGCACGTGGGACGTCGAAGCGGGCGTGCCGAACTGGATGAGCATGCCGAAGGTGTCCACGTCAGCGAACTGGATGTGGGGCTGCTGCCAGCCTCGGAACTCACCCGCTCAATGGATGAGATCACGGCCGACATCCGCTCCCGTCTGGCGAACCTGCCCGGATCGGTCGGTATCGGACAGCCGATCTCGCACCGAATTGACCATATGTTGTCGGGTGTTCGATCCCAGATCGCCATCAAGATCTTCGGTGAAGACCTGGACACGCTACGGGGTCAGGCCGAACAGTTACGCACGAAGCTGGCTGGCATTGCGGGCGTGGCCGACCTGGAGGTCGAGAAGCAGGTACTGGCACCGCAAATCAAGGTGCGGGTGGACTACGCCGCCGCTGCCCGGTACGGCATGGCCGCGCCGCAGATCCTGTCCACCCTGCAAGGTCTGGTGGAAGGAGAGAGGGTCACCGAGGTCGTCGAGGGAAACCGCAGGTTTGCGCTGGTGATCCGCTTGCCGGAGAACGCACGCTCGGTTGACGGCTTGCAGCGACTGCTGATTGACACGCCCATGGGCCGCATTCCGCTGTCGCAGGTGGCCGTCATCGAGGAAAGCGACGGCCCCAACCAGGTCAGCCGCGACGATGGACGCCGGCGCATCGTGCTTTCGGCAAACGCCCAAGGCCGGCCGCTCTCCGACGTCGTTGCCGACATTCGCGCCGTGGTGGCGGAAATGCGTCTGCCCGAAGGCTACTTCATCACCATGGGTGGGCAATTCCAGGCCCAGGAAGAAGCCTCGCGTCTGGTCGGCATGCTCTCCATCGTTTCCCTGGTGCTCATGTTTGTCGTGTTGTACACGCGCTATCAGTCGGTGGTGCTCTCTGGGCTGATCATGGTCAACATCCCCCTGGCACTTGTAGGGGCGGTGGTGGGGCTGTGGCTGTCTGGACAACCGCTGTCGATCGCGGCGCTGGTGGGCTTCATCACACTGGCCGGCATCTCGGTACGCAATGGCATCTTGAAGGTCAGCCATTACCTCAACCTCATGCGCCTGGAAGGCGAGTCGTTCGAGCAACGAATGATTGTGCGCGGTTCGCTGGAACGTCTCAGCCCGGTGCTGATGACTGCGCTGGTAACCGCCTTCGCGCTGGCACCGTTGCTGTTCGAGGCCGAGCGCCCTGGGACCGAGATTCTGCACCCAGTCGCCGTAGTGATCTTCTCGGGTCTCGTGAGTTCGACGCTGCTCGATACGTTCCTCACCCCGACGATGTTCTGGCTGTTCGGTCGTAAGCCGGCCGAGCGCTTGGTCGGCGAACGCAGCGAAGAGGCCTTTTGATGCGGCCGCACTCGACCGCCACTCCCTTTCCGATACTTTCCACCACCCCAGAAGGTTTATCCATGCAACTTTTCAAACGCTCAGTGCTGGCTGGCATTGCCCTGACCATGGCGTCTGCGACCGCTTTTGCCGCCGATGACCACGACCATGAACACGATCACACGCCTCGCCACGCCGGCGTGGTCGTCGAAGCCAGCGACATGGACTACGAACTTCTTGTTCAGCCCGCACTCGTCCAACTCTATCTGCGCGACCATGGCAAGGAGGTCAATGTCAGCGATGCCAAGGCCAAGCTCGTGTTGCTCGCAGGCGCGCAGAAACAGGAAGTGCAACTGTCACCTACTGCCGACGGCAGCCGCCTGGAAAGCAGGGGCGCTTTCGCGGCAAAGGGCGCGAAAGCCGTTGTTCAAGTCGAGCGTGGGGATAAAGTCAACAGCGTTCGATTCGTCCTGCCATAAAGGTGCACGGCCATTTTGGGACAAGCGGCCATGTGTCGCCGGCCCGATTCTCCAGCCATGTCAGCGTTGTCAGACTTGGCGTCTGAACCACCTCAGGAGATTGCGCAGGGACAATGACTTCGATGTCATTGTCATCGGTGCGGGCTCCTGCGGCTACTCGTCACTGTGGTCTTCGGCGATGTGGATGGCCAATCACACGATGAGCGCGCAGCAGCGTTCGTATGAATTGACGGAACAACTGGTAGAGGCCGGCAGTGCCACGCAGCTCGATCTGCAGCGGGCGGCCATTTCATTGCGCACCGCCCAGGCCAGCCACACAGCCTATGCCCGCCAGGCTGCCAGGGATCGCAATGCGTTGGTGCTCTTGCTGGGACAGCCGCTTACCGCAGAACTGTCACGCCGATTGGATGAGGCAAGTACCTTGCCCGACGGCATTGTGCCCAAGGACCTGCCCGCCGGCCTGCCCTCCGAACTGCTGGCGCGTCGCCCTGATGTGCGTGCCGCCGAGCATACGCTGCGCGGAACCAATGCGAACATCGGCGCGGCTCGTGCTGCGTTCTTTCCAACCATCCGTTTGACCGGTTCTGTCGGAACGGCGAGCGCCGAACTGGACGGCTTGTTCGAATCCGGGGCCGGAACCTGGAGCTTCATGCCGCAGATCACCTTGCCGATCTTCCAGGGCGGAGCATTGCGGGCCAACCTGGATGTCGCTCAGGTGCAGAAGCGCATCGAGATCGCGAACTACGAGAAGGCCATTCAGACAGCCTTTGCGGAGGTATCGGACGGGTTGGCTGGTAAGCGCACGCTTGACGAGCAAATCGCGTATGAGCAGCAACTGGTCCAGGCCAGCCAGAGGGCCCATGCACTGGCAGAACAGCGATTCCAGGAAGGTATGGATGACAGCCTCGCGGTACTGGATTCGCAGCGCGTGCTCTATGACTCACAACAGGTGCTGGTGCGCACGCGTCTGACCCGGCTCAGCAATCTCATTGGCCTTTACAAGGCACTGGGAGGAGGCTGGAAGGAATATACGGAGCAATCCGGCGCTACAGCGGAATAGCCTTCCCACACATCCGGATAACGCCCGATTCGGAAGGTCCAGAAGATCGAACACGCACCGGCGATAAGGCACGTCATGTGCATGGAGGAAAGCATGAGAATCAGCGAGCTTGCCAAAGTGGCACGCACCACCATCGAGAGCATCCGCTTCTACGAGGCACAGGGGCTGCTTCCACGTCCCGATCGATCCCGCAACAACTACCGGCGATACGGGCAGGAGCACGTCGAACGGCTACACCTGATCCGCAGCTACCGGGCGCTGGATATCAGTCTGGACGAGATTCGCCAGCTCCTGGTCTGGACCGATAGCCAAACCGTCATGCCAGGCCATATGGAACAGGTTCTTCAGGAGCACATTCTGAAGATAGAACAACGCATCGACCAGCTAAGCGGGTTGAAAGCCTATCTGATCGCACAGCGGCGCATACCCCCTGTTGCCACAGCAGCGCTCGACGAAAAGCAGAAGCAGTAACACTGCTGCCCGATGTTGACATGTCGCCACGTCGCGCTGGATGTAGGAGTGTGGACAAAACACATCACCTGTGGATTTCAATCCAAAATTTTTGCCATATACATGAACACATCTTCATGTGTGCTATCATTTATATGTAGCTGTACTAATTGAAGGCCCAAGCCCGCGCACCGGCTACGCGGGGGAGTCAGGAGATCGTTATGTCTTTGAATACAACAGAGCACGGAGTCGCCTCTACCGAGCGCCTGACCTTCCGTGTGGGTGGAATGGACTGCGCGAGCTGCGTAGGCAAGATCGAAACCGCATTGGCACGTCTGGCAGGCCTGTCGGACGTCACCGTCAACTTCACGAGCGAAACGCTTTCGTTGACGCGGGATACCGGGAGCAAGACAACTGCGTCGGCTATTGCGAAAAAGATTCGTGCGCTCGGCTTTGAGGTCGAGGCGCTTCCTGCCGCCGAGGTCCCTGCGGCCCCTCAGGCTGGCGCCAAAGCCGACGATGCGGTGCACGCACATGCGCATGGCTGCTGTTCCGACCATGATGACCATGCACACGGGGCTGCTCATCATCACGATGGCGATCATGCACACGCGCAGGCAACAGACGGTTGTACAGGCCACGGCCACAATCATGGTCATGGCCATGACCATGACTGCAGCGGGCATCACGACAGCCACGGCGGGCATGCTCATGCGCATGACCACCATCACGATCACGGCGCCTGCGACTCGCATCATGCGCATGAAGCATCGGCCACCTCGCGATCGGCTCCGAGCACCCCGCCCAATGTGACCATGCGTGTGGAAGGCATGGACTGTGCAAGCTGCGTTGGAAAGATCGAAACCGCGCTGGCACGCACGCCGGGTGTTTCCAATGTTCATGTCAACTTCACTGCGGAAACCCTGGGCCTGACGCTGGCACCGGGCTCGACCACACAGCCAGCCGACATCGAGAAAATCGTCAAAAGCCTCGGTTTCGGCGTTTCCGGTGTTCAAGCGGCGGATGACGCCTCGGCCATATCGGCACAACATTCCGCAGTGACCGACAGCCCACGCTGGTGGCAGACCAGGAAAGGCAAACACGTCGTTGGCCTGGGCATATTGATGACCGCAGCATACGCTATTGCCTATCTCGTTCCCGGCTATGGAGACTGGGTGTTTGCGGCTGCAGTGATCGCAGGTGTGTTTCCGTTCGCGCGCAAGGCATTTGCACTGGCACAGTCCGGTTCCCCGTTCTCGATCGAGATGCTGATGTCGGTGGCTGCCATCGGCGCACTGTTTATTGGTGAATCAGAGGAAGCAGCCGCCGTCGTCTTCCTGTTCTCCGTCGGTGAACTGCTCGAAAGCGTCGCAGCAGGCCGCGCACGTGCAGGCATCAAGGCGTTGGCTGCGCTGGTGCCGAAGACCGCTGTGCTGCTCGATGCGCAAGGCCGCCAGCGCGAGGTGCCAGCAGCGTCGCTCAGCGTGGATGATCGCGTATTGGTCCGTCCGGGCGACCGGGTACCGGCCGACGGCATCATCCTGGAAGGGATGTCGAGCCTTGATGAGTCTCCCGTCACAGGGGAGTCCGTCCCGAAAGCCAAAGCCGCCGGCGAAAGCGTGTATGCAGGCTCCATCAACGTCGATGGCACCCTCCAGATCCGCGTGGAAAAGGCTGCCGCCGACAACACCATCGCGCGCATTATCCAGTTGGTCGAGCAGGCACAAGCCGCCAAATCGCCCACTGCGCGCTTCATCGAGCAGTTCAGCCGCTACTACACCCCGGCGGTTATGGCCATCGCTGCCTTGATCGTGCTGGTTCCGCCCATGGCCATGGGTGGCGATTGGGCAACCTGGCTGTATCGCGGCTTGGCGCTGCTGCTGATCGCGTGCCCCTGCGCCCTGGTGCTCTCCACGCCTGCGGCTATCGCGTCGGGCCTGGCGGTCGGCACACGGCGCGGGCTGCTGATCAAAGGCGGCAATGCGTTGGAAACCATCGGCCGCGCACGCACCATCGCCTTCGACAAGACTGGCACTTTGACAGAGGGCAAACCTCGCGTCACGGATGTCGTGGCCTTCGCCGAGGGCGGTGAAGACCGGGTTCTGGCGCTTGCAGCCAGCGTCGAGATGGGCTCGAACCATCCTCTGGCCAAGGCCATTGTGTCCCACGCCGAGAATACCGATCTGGTCATTCCGGCCGCTGAAAACGCCTCTGCCACAGCGGGCAAGGCCGTACACGCAACCGTTGGCGATCAGCGTCTGGCAGTCGCATCGCCCTCGCACGCAGCCCAGGCGGCAGCACTGTTGCCAGAGCAGCTCGCCGAGATCGAAGCTCTGCAACAAGGCGGCAAGACGGTGTCGGTTCTGCTCAACGAACAGTCGCGCCAGGTGTTGGGACTGGTCGCGCTGCGTGATGAGCCTAGGCGCGATGCCCGCGAAGGCATCGCACGGCTCAAAGCCAT
The DNA here is from genome assembly GCF_057359325.1 of Achromobacter sp. MUI-25009338. NCBI lineage: Bacteria > Pseudomonadati > Pseudomonadota > Betaproteobacteria > Burkholderiales > Alcaligenaceae > Achromobacter > Achromobacter sp. MUI-25009338. The sequence goes on along the minus strand of NZ_CM170627.1, from coordinate 1,282,791 downwards.
GGGCATCCGATCCGTCATGCTCACGGGTGACAACCGTCGCACAGGGCAGGCGATCGCCGGCGCCCTGGACATGGAATGCGAAGCGGAGCTTCTGCCGCAAGACAAGTTGCGTCTGATCGACGACATGAAGCGCAGCGGCAAGGTTGCCATGGTAGGCGATGGCATCAACGATGCCCCAGCCCTGGCTACGGCTGATGTCGGTATCGCCATGGGCGGCGGCACCGATGTCGCGATCGAAACGGCCGATGCGGCGCTGCTCAAGAGCCGGGTGGTAGACGTGGCCCACCTGGTGGCGCTGTCCCGGGCGACCATGGCCAACATCCATCAGAACGTGGTTTTCGCGCTCGGGCTGAAGGGACTATTCCTGGTCACGACTGTTTTGGGCGTAACCGGTCTGTGGGTTGCCGTGCTGGCCGATACTGGTGCTACAGCACTGGTGACGCTCAATGCACTGCGGTTGCTTCGCTTCAAGGGGGCCGCTGCCCCTGGTAGCGACGGAAGCGATGGAGGTATGACCTCGCCTAGAATGATCCCGGCAACTAGCCGCTAATACTACGGCTTAGAGACTTCGGGAGACCAGGGCCTGTTTGTGCCCTTGGTCTCCTTTCTGTTAGCCGCCTTATTCGCCCGCCATCTTTAAGTAAGGGTTATTAGGTGGAAGGTCGACAAATAAGCGTGAAGGCTCCATCAATAAATAGCCATGCAATCGCCGTGACTTTCGAGGCCCTGTCACTTCGCAGGTCCAGATGTTCAAGCCGTTGGGTTGCTTGCGATGCAGTTGCAGTCGCTCGAAGCGCTTCTGCACCCATTGCCAATCCGGTTGATTGTCCTGCTTGGCCAGCATGCCTACCTGAGGGTGCTCCTGCGCATACCGCTGGAACACGCCGGGGCTGACCAAATAGGCGGTATCGCTCACGGTATGCACCAGCGCCTTTGCGTCGTTGATGATGAGCCGGCGCGAGGCAATGCCCTGTTGCAGCCATGCCATGAAATGCTCGCCGGATGGCTGCGCCGCCGAGGGCGCGAGCTTAGGCGTAGGTGATGAAGGCGGCACTGCGGCCAAGGTTGGTGCCGGCGCTGCAGAGCGCACGGCAGGCTCCTCACCCGAAACGGCATCCGCCCCCTGCGTAGTGACTGGCGAATCGTTCATTCCCACCATCATCAGCATGTCCTCCAGGACATCGGGCGTGGCATGAGGCTTGGGCGAAGGAGCCGAAGCGCTGCTACCAACTTCTTCCCAAGGCGGGGCCTCTTGGCTTGCCGGGGTGGCCTTCGCATCAGCCATGGGAAGGGGGAGCGGCGCTTCGGCCTCCTTGCCCGCGGGGGCCGTGTCGATCGCCACCGTCCCAGCGAACGGCGCTGGCCGCTCGCCAGACTCCCAGATCAGCGCCGGTACTAGCCGCAACAGGGTGAACGCGTGAGACCAGCCAGTGGAACTCGTCACGGTCGCACGCCAGATCGCTTTGCCGTCGGGCGTCGGCTGGAGCATGCCGTGGTCCTGGAGCACGTTGAACACTGCGGTGTTGTTCGCGGGGATGCCATCGACCCCTTGGGACAGTAGGTGCGCGCGCAACTTGTCCGATACCGTCTTACTCACCAGCCACAGCGCATCCTCGGTAAGCCAGCCATCGGAGGCTTCGGGCTGATTCAGTTTCAGTTCTTCCTTGAGCAGGAAGCGCAGCCCGTTGACCAGCTTGCGTTGCAGCGTGTGCTTGGGCGCGCTCATGGCGCGCGCGGGATCGCCGCCCAGCTCCTGGGCCACAGAAGCGCGGTCGGCCTGCACGACCAGCTCGCCCAGCACCCCAGCGTGCTCGTACTGCCCTGCCAGGACGTAAAGCAGCGGCGCCCATAGGGACGGATACCCACTGAGCCAGTCCAAGAGATCGCTGTCGAGCAGTTGCCGGTAGAGCAAGGCTGTTGCGGCACTATGCAGACGGTATTCGCGGTCGGAGTTGTAGCGGAATCGATAGGGCTGGCGCAGGGGGCCGTGCCATGGGTGCCAGGTGCTGCCGTCGGCCAACTCGACGTGGAGATCGACGGCCACCTTGCCGATGTCATGGAGCAGCGCTGCGTAAGCGATGGCGGCGGTCCAGGCTTCGGACTGCGCGGCTTGGTCCTCGGGGGTAGCGCCGATGGGCAGCAGGTGGGACTGCCGCAGCTTCAGGCTATAGGCGACGATTTCTAGGCCGTGGTCGAGCATGCCGCCCGGGTAGGCGTGGTGATGAGCCTCGGAGGCAGGGAAGCCCTGGACCAGCTCGGCATAGCGTTCAAGCGGCGCACGGTACAGGGTGGCGAACTGGCGGCGCGAAAGCGACGTGCGTTGCCATATATGTTCCATCAGCTTCTGCCGGCGTGGAGTCGCCAGCAGTGATGCGGCCGACTCGGGCCGCATCAGCCCTTTCGGAAGTGTGGCCGGTGCCGGTTCTGGCAATGGCGGCCTTTTTCGTTGGAATAGAGAGAGCATCGCCATGACCTGAAATGGGGCGGGGCCGAGCCTTTTCCTTTTTCAGGTAGAGGCTCTCTCTTTCCAGGTAGGGCCTTTCACCCTTCTGCCCGTTCCTTTGCCCCCTTTCGACCCTTTACCCTTGTTCAAAGCCTTTACGTATAGGCGGGAATCGGATGTCAGACGACAAAGAAACGGATGTCGGGGCAGTCCTTTTTGTTGCGATGTTGGGTGACGTGGCTCAGCCGCCGGTGGGTACTGCGGCTAGACCTGCGTCAAGGGAATCGGCCTGCGCGGCGAAGTCTTTGGGGCGGCGTTTCTGGAAGGTGCTCAGGTTGGCGAGCTTCCAGCGCAGCGCCGGCAATTGGTCGGCATGCGGACATTGCAGCAGAGACCAGTCCGGTTGTGCGCGCGTCAGTCCGCTCAGGAACTGCCGGTGGGCTTCACTCAGCCGTCGCGGCAGTTCATGGCGCAACCGGACGCGGGTATCGAGCAAGGTCTCCAGTGGACAATCCACCTCGGTCATGCCGACGAAGGCGCGCTCGTACTCGCCAGCGATGTCCTTGTCGTTGCCGAACAGCACTTCGTGGGTGGGGCGATTGTGTCCCGCCAGATAGACCACGAAGCACTCGACCATCGCATCGGTCAGGCCACCGCTCTCGAACAACTGCCAGACGTCGAACAGATCTCGGGGATGTTGGCGATCCAGGGCGGCAACCAGCTTACTGGCATAGAGCTCGTCCGGGGCCAGGGTCGGCACCTCGAACTCGACGCCGAACAGATCGCTGGTTCGGGCGCTCAGCGGACTGCGTGTGGCGGGTAGCACGGTGCCGCGAAACACCACATTGACCTCGACCTTCACCTGGCTGCTCTCGTTCTCCGCGATCAGCTTGGTGTCTCCGAGATCCTTGCTGCGGATCAGGCGTGTCTGCACGCCGAGAGGTTCGACGCGCTGCGCGATGGCGGCCAGCTCCTGGTTGATGGCCTGCAAGGCCTCGTCTCGCGGCGTCTGCCAAGGCAGGTAGACCACGTCGATGTCCACGGACAGGCGGGGCATGTCCCGCAGGAACAGGTTGATGGCGGTGCCGCCCTTCATGGCGAAGATGTCGTTGTCGAACACGTCGGGAGCGACGTTCAGCAGCAGGCGGACGGTATCGGCGTAGTGTTTATCCATACGGGTTCAGGCTCAGCAAGGTGCCGTCATCGAGACGGCTCATCCAGCGCTTTTTGCTGCCGGTGTGTGCCGGGTACTGCTGCAGCAGGGCATCCACGTCGACGACGTCAGTCTCTCGCGCCCAAGTCAGGAACAGGCGCACGGTCTTGACGCTGGTGCAGCAGGCCAGCAGGCGTCCGAGTACGTCCTTGCGCGGCGGTCGCAGGCCGTCGAACAGGTTGCGGGCCTCTTCGAGGCTTTCCCGGGTGCCGGTCTCGTAGAGCAGTTCCAAAACCGCACGCTCCGGCACCGCCACGCGCAGTCCTGTCGCCTGCCCCGGTGGCGTATGCAGAGTCTTGCCGGCGAGCGTATCGTCAGGCCAGTCGAACAGTCTGGCGTTGACGTACCGCGCCGGGAACCGCTGAGTGAACCAGGCCGGCAGCGCAAAGCGGGCATCGCCCCAAAGCACCATGGCCTCCCGGGAAGCCAGGTTGTGTCGCACCCCCTGCAGCGCCAGGGCGCTCTTGCCCCCCACATGTAGGCCGGCGACCTTCTCCTGCAGGAACCGCAGAGCACCGCTGACGTCGAAGTCATCATTCGGGAAGGCATAGACGCCATGCGCCAGGCGCACCAGCCAGCCGCTCTCCGCGTAGCGGGCTGCCAACTGGGGCGACACGCCGTAGGATTCGAGCATGGCGAGATCGAACGGCGCCCCACGGGGAAGCTCCGTCAGCAGCCGCTTGATTACCTGATGTCGTGTATTTCCACTCATGGTTTAAATATACGACACAATCTAATCTATCGCCATGACCTGCACAGAACAATGCTTGAAAATTAGCCTCATAGTTTAATTTGGTGTATAAATCTAATCAATGACGGCATGAGTTGGTCGAAATCCTGTAGCAGGCATGCCGTATTGCTGGCCGCCCGATGGTGGCCACCGGCGCACACTGGAGCAACCATGTAAGGCAGACAAGCAGGTGACGACCATGAACACAAGACCCCGTAGCAGTACCGCAGAGCGCTTCGGCCACTGGCTCGGTCGTGGCTGGCAGGGCTATGTGCGTCGCGAGCGGCAGGTGGTCGCGTGGCTGGCATCCGCCGGCATGCCGAGCGGTGCGGCGACCGCGCTGGTATGGATCGTCAAGCTTGCTGTGCTGGGAGCACTGCTCTATACGGCCTTCTGGCTGGCGCTGCTGCTGGCGTGCCTGCTGCTCGTGGCGCGTGGCTTCAGCCAAAGCAGCGACGACTTCTCGCAACCGGGCACGGAACTGCGCCACGGCGAGGCGGGTTTCGGTCTGTACTCGTCGGATGGGCACCGCCTCGATCCGCACGATCCCAACAATCCATATGACGGCTAACGACATGGCCGAGCAACTGGCTCAGTTAGGCATGAGAAGAATCGATGGACACTGATCTGCAAGAGATGACCCGGGAACAGCTTGTCGCAGAAGTCATCAAACTGCGGCAAGGCATCCGTGCGCATCGTGACACTACCGGCCATGATCTGTGCTGGCATCACCCGGCGCTTTGGGCGCTCTTGCCAGAGAAAGTCGATCCTCAAATAGCCGTGCCAGAGTGGCCACATTTCATGCGAGGGTGTATCAAGTACCGCGAGTCTCTGGATAAGCAAGCCCCGAAAGCACCTCGTACGAATGAGCCCTTTGAGGGTTAGAAGAGGAGCGTCTATGGACATCAAGTGCATTGCCGGATTTGCTGCCATAACGAAAGTACCATCTGCAAGTTCATCGCTCTATCGCGACGTGCTTGGGCTGCCATTGGAAGCGCAGGAAACCTATCTGTTCATGGACAGGTTTCCCGGGGCTAACCACTTTGGCGTCTGGCCTCTTTCAATGGCAGCTCAGTCTTGTTTTGGCCAGGATGAATGGCCAGAGCACATACCGGAGCCAACTGCGACCATCGAGTTCGAGTTGGCTGATGAAGCTGCGGTCGCTGCGGCGGTTCAGGAACTGGGAGGCAAGGGTCAACAAATGATTCATGACGCCAGGAGCGAACCTTGGGGGCAGACCGTCGCACGATTCATGAGTCCCGAAGGTGTACTGATCGGCCTGAGCTATGCGCCGTGGCTCCATGAGCCTGGAGAGTGATGCAACTCAAGGTCCTGCATCACCGAGTCACCTTGCTGACCCCCGAAGACGTGCTGTCCTTCGCATCCTTGGAGCCCGTCGCCAGATTCTGCGCGACCACGCCTGCCTTCACACCAGCCCACCCCAAGGCAGCGACCCAGAACGTCGGCAGCACCAGGAACATCGCTCCCATCACGAAATTAAGCAGCATGTCCCCAAACGTGTTGTTGAGCCCGACGAGGGGGTCGAAGTTGGTGTGCGGGCGATTCCATCCGAACCCCCAGCCGTAAAGCGCATCAAGGATCGTGCTGTCGATCCAGCGGGCCAACTGCAGCCAAAAATCGGTGAAGAACAGCGCGAACTGAACTGCGCTGATGGTGATAACGGTCTTCAGGTCGTAGGTGCCAATCAGCAATACGATCGGAATGCAGATCACCAACGCCATTTTCAGGAACGACAACACCATGGGCAAGGCTTGGCGCACGACGTCCATCGCGGGGAAGTAGGCAAGCCCGCCGACCGACATCCCGACGTCACTGGCGCCCCGATTGATGACGTTATGGAGCGTTTTGTCGATTTGCCCGCCGTAATCCGTGTAGACACTGCCTCGGTTGAGTTTCTGCTGGCGCGGCGAAGCAATGGCGCGGATCACTGAATCATCCACTTCGGTTCGGCTGAGGAAACCGGCCCAACCGGCCAAGCGGTTGAGCAAGCTGGGCTCGACCTGAGCCAGCAGACGGGCGCGCAGGCCGTTGCCGCTGTCGGTCCACCACTGCCTGCATGTGGGATAGCCGGCACCGCTTGGCACCTGTGCCAGGCCGGCGTCCCGGTTACTGTCGTAGGCCCACCCGTCGCGCGGCGTCGTGGCACGGTAAGTGTCGTAGTAGCCGGTGTTGTCGAGGAAGAAGCGCGAGCCGATCCAGCTGACGTCGTGCATCTGCGCCTCGTCCAGAGCCGGGCGGTTCATGAACAATTTGGCCCGCGCCGGGCCGTAGCAATCGTGGGTGAAATCCGCGACCTCCTGTGCGAGAAGCGGGTCGTCAATGCGCGTGGCATTGATCTCCATGCGGATCTGCCGCAGGTCGGTTCCGCACGGGATGGCGGCGACTGAGGCTCCGGTGATCGCACGGGAAAGTGTGTGCATGAACGCCCACCACACCGGCACGCGCGCGCTCTGATTGTTGAGCGTGCTGAACGACTGCGACCACCCGGTTGCGCTAGGCTCGGGCACGTTCACCTGGCATTGCGCCGAGCGCGCCCGGTCATATTTGATGGTGTTGAGGTCGACGTCGATGAAAGGCGCGCCCGCAAACATCACCACGACGATCGCCACCCAAACACGGTTCTCGATGCGCACCGAAGACAACGCGCCTTTATTGCCCTCATCCGCGCCTTCGGAGCGTGCCCGGAGCCATTCCTGGATGATCATCGCCACGAACGGGATGGCGAACACACCGCTGGAGACGAGCACTGCCCAGATCCCGTTGTGGATGATCCACCCCAACAGGGTGAGGTAATACTCAAGATAGTCTGTCGTGAATAGCGTCATGTGCCGCCCTCCCGCTATGTCGCCTGCATCAGCAGACTCGCTTCAAGCACGGCGATTCCCGCCACACCCGCGACTTCCGCACGCAAGAGTCGACGCCTGCCTTCCCTCCCGGGCTCGCGTGACAGCAAGCGCCTACGCATCCATACCCAGCCATAACCCGTAGCCCCATAAAGGCACAACCTCCACAGCAGGAAGTAGCCGGAGGTCTCGGCAAGCCAGCGCTCCCAGCCGACAACGCTGCCGAGGTAGTGGATGCCCACGATGTTGACAGCCACGGCTGCCATCAGCAGCAGCGCCGTCCATAACACCTTCTTCCCGGCCTTGCGGTTGAACAGCCAGCGCGGCCAGAGCCGGAGCAAGTTCATGGCGTGCTCCCCGGATTGACCCGCTGTAGCTGGTCGAGGCGATCCGGCACGGGGTCACCCTCGTAGATCCCCCTAGAGCCCGCGGCCCTGGTTCCATGGCGCTGGATGATCGCCATGGGCGAGTTGTTGGCGAGCGTGCGGCGCAGTTCAAGCTCCGTCTTGAGGTTGGAGATTTCCCGGTCCAGCGAGTCGCTTTCCTGATCGACGGCGGCGGTCGCCAACTGGTTGGCGGCGACGTTCGGCTCCTTGCGCCCGGTCAGCAAGGTGCGCTGCAGCAGCAGAGCCTTCTCCAACACGGACGCCAAGGCCACTTCCGAAGCCAGACGTTGCGCCAGCACGTGCTGATCCGGCTCATCGCGGAGCGCCTCAATGACGCCGCGGGTGATCGGCAGCGATGCGCTGCCGGCCTCGCGCAGGTTCTCGAACGTGGTGTTACGCGCGCCACTGATCAGCTCCTGCAGCGTCTGCAGTTTGGTGTCGTACTCTTCCTGAATAAGGGGCGTCAGACCCACGCCGGGAACCGTCTCAGTCTTTGAGCACGCATCGCAGGTACGCTGCTCCTGTTCGCCCAGCACCCGGGTGGCCCACTCGACCGCTTCCTGCGGCGAGGCCCAGGTCTGGCAGGCCAGACTGTTGCAGCTCGCCTGATCGATGGCGGACGTATCGGTCGCACTACGCCCGTTCACCAAGTTGTAGCCCGCGCGCGTCACGTCGCCCACTACCTTGATCGACGGCTGGCCGGCGCCGCCAGCGTTGCTGCCACCGACCCACGGCACTCCATCGTTGCCCCGGCGCGTCTCGGCCTGCTCGATCGCCGACACCGCATCCGTGCTCGACACGGCATCGCGCAGCGCCATGCCTTCGGCCATCTGGCTCCAACCGAGCTGGCCGCCCGCCATGTCGGCCATGCGTTCCGCCATCGACCGGCAGGTCAATTTGGAGCGATCGAAATCCAATCTTGCCTGGAGCACGCCATTGGTCAGCAGGTTATAGAGCCCAGGGTCCGCCCTCTGAATAATCAGTGCGGGGAGCGACGCAACGGCGCTGGTCGCGCTCTGAATCACGTTGCTCATGATGCTTTGAAACCCATTCGTCAGCCCGTTGAGCTGGTTCTGGATGGTGGTGCTGATGCTCATGTCGCCGCATACGAGGTTGCTGTTCCACCCGACTCCAACGCCGAGGGAGCGCATGCCGGCTGCGCCGCTCATCGAGACGGCATTGCCACCACCGATCGAATACATGACCTCGTCTCCGATCACGTTGCCGCTGGTCTGGAAACCGCCGCTCTGGGCGAGCGCCAGCCCACTGGCAACGGCAAGGGCGCAGGCCAGCACACCAGGACGCCAGACGTGTGCCAGACGGTTGCGCGGTGTCGTCAGCTTGGGTTGCTTCATGGCGAGATCCTCAGAAATCCACGCTGCCAAGGAACACCTGTCCGCGGCGCTGGCAGCAGCTGTAGGGGCGCCACAGCGCCCAGGCGAAATCACCCTGTTGCGCTTGAGGCAGTTGTCCGGCATGGGGAAACACTGTGCAGGTGTTGGAAAGGCGCGGCGTCAGCCGCTGCCACTTGCCCGTGCTGGCATCGCTTTCGATCAATGGGCCAGCCGGCCAGTAGCCGTCGCGTGCGTTCGCCAACAGTGGCTGGTACACATGCAGCTGGCCACGACGGGTCACGACGTCGCCGGCCCGCTGTGCGACGACTGCGCCGGCTTGGTAGTCGTCGGTCTGGTGTAGGAATCCACCCCTCGGATAGACGTTGCCCCAGAGGTTGAGACCGGACCGAGTGCCGACTTCACGCATGCCGGGAATCAGTGACTCGGGATACACCGCCTCCGGGACGTTGTAGCGCCAGGCCAGTGTGTCCAGAGTGGACAACAAATACGGCATGAACGCGGTACCGGCCCCCTCGCAGGTATAGCCGGACGCCGAGGCAAACTCGCCAAACACCTGGCCGCCCGGATGACCGATGACGTCCGCGTTCTTAAAACGGGCCAGATTGTTCTCATGCGCCTCGTTGGTCGTGCCGTCACCTCCGGCCTGAGCCGAAGGATTAGGCGGACTCATCAGCCGCACTTCGATCCATGGGTTCTGCCCAGTATTCGAGTAGCTCGACACCACGGCGTCAGGTATGTAGTGCTTGACTTTGATGGACGTACGAACCCGGCAACCTCCCAATCCGCAGGAAAGCCAGTAGCAAATACCTACGACGCGGTACTCCAGGCAATCTGGCGACAGGGTCGAGGCGATGATGGTGGCCGTGTTGAGGGCAAAACTCGACGTGGCGCTGCACAGCAACGCGGCGGCGGCACCGAGCCGCAGGCGACGGGAAATCATGGCTGCGCCCCCCGCTGCCGCTCGATGCGGGCCAGCGCCTGGTCAAGGTTGTTTACCCCGTACACGACGTATCGCTGATCGACGATCACCGCCGGAATACTGGTGATTCCCAGGCTCCAGGCATCGGCCACGCCTTGGTAAGCCTCACGGATGCGCTGTTGCAGCCCACGCCCCCCATCGTTCAGGCGTCGCTGAATAAGCGCCGCGGCCTGTTGCGGATCGGTCGGCAATCCGGCTGACAGGTCCGCCTCAATGGTCTGCGCCGCATCGAGCTGGATGACGCGATCCGCCGCCTGGGCACCAGCCACCGGATGGCGGGTGTCCGTCACGATCCAGATTTCTGCTGCGGCGACGTTGCCGGCGAGCAGCAGCGCCGACAGGGCCAACGTCCGGCCAAGGGGGGCAAGAAAGGCATACATGGGCTTCGCGTCTCGGAGTGAACTCACCCCGGTAGTCGAACCCATCGAGAAGATACGCACCACGAACAATGCGCACTGTGGCAATCCCCGTTTTTCGGATGAGGTGAAGCGCTACACCCGTCACCAATTTCCTACGCACGCTCTTTCACCTGAACCAGCAGATAAAGGAGACCACATGGCGTTGCCGAGAAACCAAGGGCAGTTCGCTCTACACTTCGAATTTCTGGCCGTGCGGCGGCGATCCTGAAACCTTGCCTGCGCCTGACCAGCCCAGACAATGACAAGCAAGGAGTACTCCAAGTTGAACCGCACCCAATTCGTTGAAACAATCGCCACCGAACATGGCGTGTCCAAGGCCGAGGCCGGCCGTATTCTGGACACAGTGACCAGCACCATCGTCAATGCCGTGAAGAAAGGCGACAGCGTGACGTTGATCGGTTTTGGCACCTTCAAACAGGTAGGTCGCACTGCGCGCACCGGCATCAACCCGGCGACGGGGGAAAAGATCAAGATCGCTGCGCAGAAGACGCCCAAGTTCGTGCCTGGCTCCGCCTTCAAAGCCGCTGTCGATCCCAAGGCGGCCAAGCGCAAAGCAGAAAAAGCAGCGGCTAAGTCTGCCCCGAAAACCCCGACGAAAAAGAAGTGACAGAGCGGGCAAGGTTGTAATCGCCGCTCGGCTGGCAGTATCAGGATGGCCCCATCAGGGGCCATCCGCATTTTGAAGCACTGCGTCGGACGCCAGCATGTCCATGGCGGATAACAAGGAATCACCCGCAACCGGTCCTTGCAGCACGAAGGCCCGGCCTGTCTGTTGATCGTGCAGCCGAACCGATGGTGTGGCTGTCACGCCGCTACTCATCGCCTCCGCGGCCTGCGCGCGAATTACCGCGTCGGGCTGCTCACTTGCCAGGCACTGCTCGATGTCCGGCGTGAGGCCTGGATAGCGCACGCCATCGGGCAGCCCCTGGCCGCTGCTGCTCGTGTGCTGATACAGCCAGCCAACTGCATCGAAGAACGCCCTGTTCCCACCAATCTCGCCCGCGCACTCGGCGACACGCGCCAGCGCCGACGCGGCTGGCTCGTGCGCCGGCAGCGGTAGGTGCTGCCATTGCAGGCTGACGTCAGCCTGCTGGTCGATCCAGGTCTTCAGGCTCGGGTAGTAGTCCTTGCAGAACGGACACTCCAGGTCTGCGTAGAGGGTCAGCACAAAACGGGCATTGGATTGGCCGTGACGCCACGGCGGGCCGTCCGCGTGGTGCTGGACGACCGGAACTGCCGCGCCGTCGGAGTTCTCGCGCAGCACCACAGCGAGCAGTGCGAACAACAACAGCCCGAGCACGCCACCTGCACACACCAGTAAGCGCAGGCGGCGCCGACGGTGTACGGACGATGGTGGGTTCGTTGAGCGATGGACAGGCATGGCGTGCTCGACTGTCAGGAAAACAGATCGGCGTAGGGCAACGGCTCGATGCCGCGTGCGCGGTCAATGTCCTCGGACACCTTGAGCGCTGCCTCCAGCTCGTTGACGCCGAACTGCTGCATGAGCCGGTATCGCTCGGCTTTTTCCTCAGGCTCGGTTTGGGCCAAGGCCAGGTAGAGACTCGGCGGCACGGCCCTGAACAGCAGTTCCAGGCTTTTGGAAAGAATGACGCCTTCGCTGAACTTACCGGTTTCCTTTCTGGCCGAAAGCATCAGCGCCTTCTGTGCGGGTGACAGCTCGCGGAAACGAGCGATTTTTTCCACCTCGTCCGGGGGCATGGACAAACATAACCAGAATTCAATCATATTGAGCATTGGCTCCGCAGCCTTGGGCAAATCATCGATATTCTGTGTAGCTAGCCAGTACCAGGCCCCAATTTTTCTCCACATTTTTGTAATTTTGACAATGTAGGGAGCAAGCAATGGATTGCGGGTCACGATATGTCCTTCATCTGTCACATTCAGGATCGGTCGACCCAGAAACTGGTCGCGTTCGGCGATGTTGTTGACTGTGTTGATGAGCGAGATGTAGGCGATAGAGAGCTGGGCGTTGTAGCCCTCCCTGGCATATGTGGCGAGATCGACGACCGTGATGTCGACCTCTGGCCAGGGCGTACCCGGGCGGTCGAACATTTCGCCGTCCGAGCCCTGCGTGAAGATGTCCATGGCGTCGGCCATCTCCAGCAGGCGCGTGCGCCGGGTATCTGGCAACGTCGTATCGTGGCCGCGCTCGCGCAACGCATCGCGCACATCGCGCGTGAGCACATCACGATCCGCCACGACGCACTGGCGTGCGGCATCGAGAATGCACTGCCGGATCAAACTGCGGTCGGCGCGGGTCATCCGCGCTTCTTCTTTATCTTCGCCCCCGGTGATCATCAGGCGCGCGGTGATCTCCAGCTCGCCCAGCACGTCGCGCTGTTCGTCTGTATCGGTATCGGCGGGATCGTCGGGCTGTTCGTCGTCCAGCGCATCGGCGTCCAAGGTCTGTACGTCGCTGGGCGTTTCGATCAGCCGGCGGGCATCGGCAAACGGCGCGAGGCTCACTCCCGAGCCGGGTGCGAGCTTGACCCGATTCACCGTCAGGCCCAGCCGCGCGGCGAAATCAGCCAGCAGGCCGAACGAGTTTCCGGCTTCGACGATGAACATCCTCGGGCGATAGATCGCGGCGACCTGGTTGAGGATGTTGTTGAGCGTGGCCGATTTGCCGCTGCCGGTCGGGCCGAACAGGAACAGGTGGGCATTCATCTGCCTGTCCAGCCTGTTGAACGGATCGAACGTGATGACGCCGCCGCCACGGTTGAACAGCGTGATGCCGGGCCGGCCCGTACCCTGGCTGCGCCCCCAGGCCGGTGACAGATTGGCCGCGTGCTGGGCGAACATCAGTTGCGTGTACCACTGCTTGCGGTCGGTGCCGGGGTTGTAGACGCAAGGCAGCCAGCGCAGATAGGTGTTGAGCGGGGCAACTTCGTCCTCTTCGCGAACCGGTTGCAGCCCGGCGTTGAGCATCACATTGGCAAGCTGCAAGCCGCGCCGGTCCAGCTCGTCCTCGTTGTCGCCGGACAAGTAGAACGCGAGCGAGCCGCGATAGAGCTTGTGGGCGCTGCCGATCAGCGAACGTGCTTCCTGCACGTCCCGCAATGCCTGTTCGGACGCCAGCGTCTCGCCCACTGACTTTTTCGCTAGGTGGTTGAGATGTGCCTCCAGCACATCCTGTGGCGTGGCGACCATCGTCAGGCACATCACGGTGCCCTCGGGCAACTGATCGAACAGCGTGTTGATCGCGTCGCCCTTGCGCGTTTCGCCGGTGAGATGGCCCGTGGCCGGCGGCGTGCGCAGGCGGTCAGTGACCATGACCCGGTGTGGCAGACCATCGAAGTACCACAGCCCCGACTCGGCATCCGAGCGTGGCTGGCCGAAGAACAACCGCTGCGAGAAATCCGTGCCGCTGGCCAACTCGATCTCGTCGGGCTCCGACGCCTCCGGATAGGCCGCCAGCCGGTAGAAGCGTTCGCGATCCTGTGCCGTTGGCCCGAGCATGGTAGGCCTGGGGTTGAACCAGCGCAGCAGCCAGTCGTGGATCTGCGGCGCTCCCATCCTGCGCGTCTGAATGCCGGCATTGGCCAGGCCGCCGATCAGGCGGTCGCACACGACGTTCAGCGCCTGCTCGGGCGTCTGCCCGCGACGGCCGGGCTGGCCTGCGGTGCGGCGATAGACCACCATGCGCACACGCCTGCTCTGGCCGCGCCACGGCAGGCGCGTCACCACGCTGTCCTCGAACAATCCGCCTGACTTCGAGACGGCGCGCAGGTGATGGGCGAACGAGGCCAGGTAGAACTCGGTGAAGCGACTACCCTCGGCACGCGGCTGAACGTAGCTGCGCAGTGTGTCCAGATACTGGTCGAAGTTGGGCTCGTCCTGGGCGTAAAGCTGCAATACCCATGGATTCGCATCAAGTTCGTCGAAGCTATCCTGCAGGGCGTTTTCCAACGCGTCGCGCGCTTGTGCCAGCCAGGCGGGCTCACGGCCCTCTGTGCCCAGCGGTGTCAACTCGAAGAAGGCGCCAACCGAGACACCATCGTCAAGCAGCATGCACTGCGAGTCCGGCAGGTACTCGACCCACGGCAGCAGCGCGACGAACGACGGTGCCACGTCGTACAACGCCTGCTCGTCGGCCACCGTGGCTGGACGCTCGTGCGCGACCGCCGCACCGGGCTCGGGAATACCAGCCTCGCGTAGTACGCGCACATGGCGTGCCCAGCCATCCTGCCGGTCTTCGGTCGGCACGGTATCGTCAGGCGTGCGCCGACGCCAGGGCAGTGTCCAGGCCATCAGTACGCCTCCGTGCGTTCGCCGGGCATCGCGTATTGCACCCGCTGGTACAGCGGAAACACCGTGCTGTAACCGGGCACCGGCACGGGGTCTGTGCCGGCAAGATGGGGGAAGACATACATGACCAGATCCGGATTGGGGAGCCGTGGGAACTGGCGGTAGACCTCATTCGCAGCCGTGCGCGTGTAGCGCATCTGCTCGGCGGGCGCGGCCTGCACATCGGCCTGCGTCAATGGCCGGCGCAGACTCTGGCGCGCATCGAGCAGCTGGCGGCGGGCGACCTGGCCGCTGCCGCCATCGCCGGCCTGCTGGTGCCAGATGTCCTGCATGGTGCGGCCACCATGCGGCATCAGTTCCTCCTTGCTGGTAGCGCATCCGGCCAGCGCCGTCGCGACCGCAACCAGCAGCAGCGGCTTAATCCAGATCGAGTGCATGGGCTTCTCCTGCGCGATGGTCGACGCGGCGGCCTTCGGGCTCGTAGTCGATGTGAAGGGGCTTTTCGAGGTGAACGGCCACCTTGGCACCGGGCTGGACATACACCGCCGCGAAGGCCTGCCCGTAGAGGCGGTTCACCCACTGCGACATGTCCTGCACGCCGCCAGCGAGGATGCGTCCGACCGCCTCATTGGTGCTGATGCCGACCGTGCCGATCGAGCCATCGGCACCGACGTAGGACATTTGGCCACTGTCGGAATCGATCAGCGAAGCGACGCCCGCGCCTGCGGCAGTGATCAATGCCTGGGTGCCGAGATACTGCTGCGCATTGCTGCGGCGCTGGCCCGAGACGCAGGGAATGCCGTAAGGGTCACTGATCCATCCCAGGCCGTCCTGCTGGCTGTTCTGCTGGTTGCTGCGCTCGCTGTCCTCGGGAATTGTGCGCACGGTGCCGTCATGAAAGACGAACGTGATCGAGCGAACCTGCCCCCTGACGCACGACAGGGTCCAGTCACCGCTGGCGGTGCCGCTGAACACCGCACCGGCGACATCGGGGATATCAATGCCGTTTGCGGTCAGGTTGTCCTCCCCGACGAGGATTTTGAACGGGAACGGGTCGTTGACGGTGCCATCGACGGGCACGCGGCCAATCAGCGCGGTCATCGCAACCGAGCCCATCAGGGTGGAGTTGGTCGGTACGGTATAGACCGCTTGGGCAGACTTGACGCCCGCAGCCTTGGCACCGGCATTGGCCACGTGTTCGGCAGTGGCCTCCAGCGTCTTCTGCGCTGGCCCGAAACTGGTGGGAAAGCTCAGGCTCGTGCCTGCACGCCCGTCGGTCTGCCTCGCATCGTCCGGCTCCACCCAGCGGATGCCACCTTCGCCCGCGAAGCCATCGCCGTCGCCTTCGCGCAGACCCAGTCCGACCGGCAGGTCGGCATGGCTGCCGCTACCGATGTTCTCCAACCTGCGTTGCAGATCCTGCAACAGACCCTCGGTCTGCCGGCGCTCGCCGGCCAACTGCTCCTGATCACGGCGCAACTGGCTACGTTCGGATTCCAGCGCAGACTGGATACGCTGATCAATGGCGCTTTCGCGCTGACGCAGGCGCTGATTCTCCTCGCGCTGGGTACGATTGTCCGCCGTCGCCGTCTGTAATTCGGTGCGCAACTGCCGCACTTGCGCTACCAAGGTGGCGACCGTATCGCGGGGCGTATCGCCTTCGATGCCGAGCGCCTGCATTTCCTCAGCAGTGAGCTGCGGGTCGGCATCGGTCATGGGGCGGGCCTGGTCGCTGCCGCCAGAGAACAGCCGGATGCCAAAGAACAGCACCAGCACGGCGACTGGCAGCACCAGCCATTTCAGGAGTCCGTTACTGCGCATGGTGGGCCTCCTTGCTGTCCGCGGCTTCGGCTTGCGGCTGCGGCAGATGCGCAGCCGGGTCGAAGCGATGGATCGCCGGCAGCAGCGACTGGGGCAGACCGCGACCGCGCGTGACCAGATAGACCACCGTGGTGTCCTCCGGCGTGCCGCGGGGGCCGAGCGCCGGGTGCTGGAAGGTGGCTGTAAGGAAGTCGCCCTGCAGTGCGCGTGGATCGAGATCGATCCAGCCGTTGCCGGTATGGGTCAGCCGCACGGCGGTGACCCACTGATCCTCCAGCCGCCATGCCGCCAGCGCCACGGCATGCACCGGCAGTGTCGGCAGCAAGGTGTCCAGCGGCAGGTCGCGGCGCAGGTTCACGCGCATGACGCCTGGTACGGGCTCCACTGTACGCAGCGGCGCGTACAGGCTCTGGGCCGCATAGCGCGTCAGCACCACCGCCACCGGGGTTTCGCGCCGAGGCCGACGAACTTGATCCGGTGATGGTGTAGCGGCACCGGGTTCCTGAGCCTGCGTCTGACCGTAGCGCTGCGGTGTGGCGTTGCCTTCGACAATGCGCACCGGCTCCAGCGACCGCTCGCCGTCCTGAACCGGCTCGGCGGCGATGTCCAGCAGGATCAGCGCGCCACTGTCAGCATCCTGTAGTTGCAGCCGCGTGGGTTCGATAGGTTCGTTGGCGCGCAGATAGATCGCACCGCCGGCACTCTGTACCCGCAGCCGGTCACCCACACTCGCCGGCACGCCGACGCGCACGTTGCGGTCCACGAACACGATGCGCTCATGGCCAACCTGCAAGGGCACAGGCAGCGGCAAACGCTCCCAGCGCATGATCTCCACTGCATGGGCCATGGGCACCCAAGCACAGGCCAGCGTGCCCAGCCAGATGAGAAGGCAGGTCTTCATGGGGATTCTCCTTGCTGGCCCAGACCGCCTCGGGCCGGGGCTTCGGGCGTGGGCGCCGCGATGCGCTGGGGCGCACCGTCGTAGCAGTCCAAGGCAAGACCAAAGGGATTGCGCGCCGGATCGACATCCGATCGCACCACCTTGATCGGATAGCGCACCAGTGCGCGCTTGACCTGTTCCGGCCCGTGGTACTCGTCCGCACTGAGATCGAGCGTCACGACCCAGTTACGCTCGGAGACCGTACGCACCCGCGCAGTCGGGTTATCGCCGTAGCCACGCCCGGGGATCTCATATACGCCACGCACCCGCTGACGCAGCTCGCCTGTACTGCGGCGGTAGTCGAAGTCGGCCTGCAGAAAGGCGCGGCAGGCCGGCGTGAAGTACGGCGAGAGCGCATGCAGATTGCGCGCGTAGTCCTCTTCGCCATTGGTGGGCCAGCGGTGCAGTTGCTGCCAGACGTAAAAGGTGAAGGCGTACACGCTTTCTGGCGGCACGTCCCACCAGGGCCGGGTGCTGCCCGAGCGCAGATCGGGGGGCACGTGGATGGTCAGGTCGCGGGGTGCGCTCCACCAGCCGCCACCCATCACCAGCGCGATCAGCAGCAACGCGCCAGCGCCCAGGCGCAAGGTCTTGATGTGCGCCTGCAGGTGAGCGACTTCATTGCGGAAGCGGCTCATCACGCTGCCCTCCGGTTCGACCAGCGACCCGAACGCGTGATCAGCACATGCCCACCGACCCAGCCGGCGAGCGGCGGATAGCGACTCGCGATGCGCCACTGCAATTGACGATACAACCAGGTGTCAGGCTTGCCTCGTTTCTGCCGGCGCAGGATGCCGCCTCCGACGAACACGCCGAAGGCGACACCCAACACGATGAAGGTAGGCACGATCGCGACGGTCGAGAGCAGCCAGGCCAGCGGCGTACCGGCCAGCAATCCGACTGCGCCGGACAGTCCACAGCAGACCCATAGCTCATCCGCCGTCAGGCCGCGCACGACCACTGGGTGCCGATTGAGCCGGTGCGGGAGAAACGCCACCGTGCCGTCCGCCCGGATGTGCTGAAATTCGGACATTGGCACGCCCTCAGAGAATCCCGGTGGCTTCCGTCAGCAGCCAGATGCCGATGACCAACAGCACGGCGCCGATGGCGACGCTTAAGCCAAACTGCCCCCACGTTTTCCTGCCAGTGTGGATCTCCGCGTATGTGCCATACGCGTGGTAACACACACCGATAAACATGCTGGCGACAACCAGCAGCGCCACCAGCAGCACGATGTCATAGCCGTAGTTCCTGATGGTCTCCATAATCCCGCCACCCGTGCCTCGCGACGGGTTCTCCAGTTGCGGCAGGCCCTGCGCGAACGACAGCGCGGGAAGCGTGGCGAGGCTCAGTGCCAGCGCGGCGCGCTGGGCGAGACGGATGCGGGGGAAACGAGCGGTTTTCATGGTCTGACCCTTCTGGTTACGAGAGGAGGAAATACGTCAGCACCAGGTACATCGCGAGAAAACGCACGATGACGCTGACAAACTGACGCTGGTTGAGCTGGTTCTCCGACCAACCGACGTAGGCGGTGCGGATGGCCCAGGCGCCCCACAGCAGCAGCACGGCGAACACGAGGCCGACAATCACCGTCGCCATCGCGCCGGGCGCGATGCTGCTGTTGGCCTGAAAGGCGCTGATCTGCGCGGCGGTCATGGCTGGGCCTCCGGCATCGGTGGAACGTCCGGAGCGGACTCGTTGCGGTAATCGCCGCTCAGTACGGCGGGGTCACGCGGCTGGGCGCGGGATGGCGCGAGATGGAACTGGATGCCAGCGCGTACACGCGCGAGGTCGTCGAGGAGCCTCGGGTAGTCGAAGTGGTAGCGCACGCCGGTCGTGATCGGGGTGTTTTCCGCGCTCTGTGCGACGAAGCGCTCCAGCGCGTCGAGCTGGCGCAGGGCAGCGGCCAGTTCCTGGCGCTGGGCCGGCGTGCCGGCATGGGCAGTCAGTGGCAGGCTCGCTGCCATGGCCGTCATCAGCAGGACGGCTGCACCGCGATGTGCGGAGCAGCGTGGAAACGAAAACACCATCGCGCCATTCCTCGGTTCGATCAGCAATGGCTAGATCGTGGCGAGGCAGGCGCTTCAATACCGCAAACAATGGGTTCTGCGAGACAACCGGATTAACGTGTCGGCAAGGC
This sequence comes from Achromobacter sp. MUI-25009338, assembly GCF_057359325.1. NCBI lineage: Bacteria > Pseudomonadati > Pseudomonadota > Betaproteobacteria > Burkholderiales > Alcaligenaceae > Achromobacter > Achromobacter sp. MUI-25009338. The sequence goes on along the minus strand of NZ_CM170627.1, from coordinate 1,263,232 downwards.
TGTCGGAGGCAGACAGCGCAAGCTGATCGTGGGGCGAGCGAAGCAGTGAAGACGGTTTGGAAACGGGTAGCTCGACGAATGCAGTTCGGAAAGCTGGACTGGGAGTAGGTGCTCAAGCCTGATCATCTACAGATACTTCTTGAAACTGCTCGCGGTCAGTGACACCGCAAAGCCCAGCAAGGCCGCGCTGGGCAGCAGGATCAACAGCGGATGCACTGAGATCGGCATCGCCAGGTAGATCACCCAGGGCAGCACCCCCAGCGGCAGCAACGAGGCTTTCGCGCGGTGATACAAGAAGCCCGACTCCCTTCCAGCGCCAAACTTTCGCACGTCGCGACGAACCAGACCATCGACCAACCCGACGAATACTGCCGTCAGTACCAGCGGCAGGGTCAATAACAGCACCAACAGGCGCACCAGAAAGGTCAAGGTGGTGAAAGCGGCAGCAATCAGATAGCGCTCGGCCCAGGTGTATGCCTGGCTGACGTAATAGCGGAAATCCCGGGCTTGCCCTTGGACCGGCGCTTGGGCGCGTTCGGCAGTCCCGCGCATTTTGTCGAGCAGTCCGGTCTTGACGAACACCCAGTCGTAGCCAGTCTCCACAAGACGATGGGCGGTATGCCCCGGCTCACGCACCATGAGGCTGCGTGTGAAGTGATTCGACAGATGCCCCAGCTCGTACTGCAGCATTGATTGCGCGTGGCGCCAGCCCTGTTCTTTCCAGAACGCGTGCATACCTACGCACTCGATCAAGATCGACAGCATCAACGAAGCGATCAACACGCCGAACAGCCGCAGCGGCAAGGAGATCGCACTGGCGATCAGGCCTTGCCGACGCTGTTGCTGCCGCTGTGCAGTCGAGGCCGGATCGCTCATGGCGTATCGCCCTGATCAGCGGACTCTGCCACCCCATCGTCCAACAGCTCGTCGGGCAGCGGCCGCTCCTGCAGAGCCGGGGAGCCGAGGTTCTCCCACCAGCGACCGGCCTCTGTATAGCTTTGGCGCATGTACGTCGCCAACTGCCGTAAATCCTCGGGCATGGCCTCGTCCGGGTCGGGGGCCGGAAGCGGCATGCGCACTTTCCACAGATTACCGCCCTGCATCAGCGCGAAACACTGACCTTTCGGCAACTGCACCACATGCGAGGGCTCGATCATCGGTACGCTCTGCATGCTGATACGGTCCTGCGTGTTGCTGGTGAAGTCGGTGGAACCGTGGATATCGGAGCTGTCGGTGGCTCCGCTGACGACCGTCGTCGTATACACCTCCACTTTGGGAAGCTGGCGGGTCAGCAACTCCGCAGTGAGCGTTTCGCGCACTCGCAGCATGAATAAATTATTAAAATTACCCACCACTTGCCCGGCTTTTGCCCGATTGCCTATACGTGCCTCAATGTCGGAGAGCGTCTGGGTATAAGCCGTGATTTGCAGCCCGGCACCACCCCCTTTGTTGATCATGGGAACGAACTCATCCCCCATGAGTTCATTGAATTCGTCTGCATGGACGTTGATCGGCACCTTGACGTTCGGCTGCGCACCAGGAAGACCATCATCGATGCCGAACTTGTAGATGTGGCCGGCGACCGAAACCATGTCGCTGAACATCGAGTTCCCGACAGCGGCGGCTACCTCGGCATCCGACAGCGCGTCCAGTCCGACATAGACCACCGCCCTCTTTCTGACCACTTGCATCCAGTCAAAGATGGGCCTGGGATCTTCCAGGTCGGAGTAGTTCGGCGCGAGCAGTTGGGAGATTTTTCCGCTGGTCAGCTTTTCGAGCAACGGCAATAGCGACGCAACGATCTTATCGAAGTAGGTTTTGTCGTACCTGACGGCGCTACGCAGGCCATCGAGCACCGGATCGTAGCTGCGCGCCTGGCTGAGATACTGTTCGAGCGCCACCACACGTTTTTCCCGCCCGATCATGTTCCTCGGAATGTTCCGCTCGTTGAGCTTGGCCTCTATCTGGACAACGACCTCCCAGGCTTTTGGCTCATGCTTTGAGAAATAGTGTTGTGCATATTCAATGAAGAGGTTGTCTATGTTGATCACGTGCCGCTGGATCAGCAGGTAGTCCGGACGTTGCCCCAGCTCGATCAACGCCCTGGCGACGATATTCACAAACCTCCAGGCAAACTCGCGAAATGCAGCCGAATTGCCCTCGCCGGAAAGCTGTCCGGCAATGCGCGTGGCGACTTCCGAGATACGCCCGAAACGCCCCACGGCGTTATAGCGCGCGCTGATCTCGGGCCAACCGAGGTGAAACACATAGAACTCGTTTTCGCGCCCAGCGCGCCGAGCTTCGACGAACATGCGTTTGAGAAGATCCGCGTCGCCTTTGGGGTCGAACACGATCACGACTTCATGCTCGCCCTGGGCATTCTGGCGGCGAATGTCCTGGGTGATGAACAGCTCGGCGAGCCGCGTCTTGCCTACGCGCGTCGTTCCTAGCACCAGCGAATGGCCGACGCGCTCCTCCAGAGGCAGACCGACGTCGACTTCGTCCGGCTCGATCCCATGCAGGCGCGGCAGGCCGCCGACCGGTGGCAACGGCCTGACCGGATTGAACGGCACATCCCAGCGTGTCAGCCGGGACAGCCGCGACAACGGAAAAGGCGCGAACTCCAGGCGCGCCTCCAGGTGCCGGGCCAACTTGTAGGCGGGAGTCGGTTCGACGTAGCGGCGAAACTCGGGCCGATATGTCTGCGTGAGCCGGTGAGTGTGCCGCTGCTCCCATCGAAACCCTTTGCCAACAAACAGCCTCTGTTGGCTCACCGGCACGTCCCGACTCGTCATGACGTATCGCGGCAGTCTGCGGATGTTGCGCCTGTAGCGCAGAATCACCCACGCGTCATGCCAGCGCAGCGCGCCATAGGCGATGAACGCCAACGCGCTGCCGATGCCCATGGCGGGTGTCAGCGCGAGCGACCACGGGGCCACCATGCACAAAAACGCGGCGCCGGCGCAGACCGCCACGGTGTATAGCTCCACCGCTGGTCGCAACAGAACCTCAACGGGCTGCGTCTGCGCCATGACGTCACTGCTCGATACCGGTCGAGGTGACCAGCACCGGGTAGTGCCGCAGGCCCAGGCGCTCGGCCAGTTCGTCTGCGGACACTGGTGACAGGTTCAGGCCCGGCACGAGCGCACGCAGTTGTGCGAGTGCCTGGGCCGTCTCGACATTGACCACTAGGCCCCAGGCGTTGCGTTCGCGTAGCGCATCGGCGTTCTGCCTTAGCCAGGCCTGGGAAGCCACGTCGTCACCAACCAGGAAGAACGGCTGCAGTCCGGGGGCCTCGATGACGCGGCGGGCAACCGTTCCTGGCGTGAGCCTGGCGCTGCGCACCGGCAGCATGGCCGTCTCATCGACGGCGGCACTCGGCGCTTCAGGAATGACGATGGAAGGAAGCGGCTTGTTCGCGGCACGTGGCTGCAGGTCGAGCGCTTCGTAGTACGGCAACGCGGAAGCACCGCCGCCGTCCTCGACTACGATCAGGGGCGGTGTGGCGCACACCGCACCCATCGGCACGGTGGCGAGCATCACGACAAGGAGGCCGTGGGCGGCCCGGATGGGTGAAGTCATCGGCTGTTCTCCTGGCGGGGCGCATGTGCGGCGGCGTGTTGGGGGCCGAGCACGCGCTGGAGGTGTTGGGAAACGCTGCGCCGGTAGCGCGCCGCGGGTGCGCCGCCGGCCGGTCGGTGATATCGCCCGACGGCCAGCAGCCAGTCCTCTCCGGGGGTGTGCTGCTCTTTGAGGATGTCGGCGGCGATACGCAGGTTGTCGTAGGGGTCGAGCAGGTCGCAGGGCTTGCGGTAGCGGTGCGGGTGATAGCCGAGGTTGATCTGTCCGAGCCCCACGTCGATACGTGTGGGCGGCACTTCGCGCAGGGCCTGGCTCACGCCCGCACATGCCTCGGCCCGCGAGGCGTAGCGCCGCGACTGGCCGGCGACGTTGAGCGACCAGGGCCATGGCACGATGCGGTCGCCCCGGCGCACGCCGCTTTCTTGCAACGCCACTGCGTACAGGACGGCCGAGGGAATGTCTGCGCGCTGGGCCGCCAACTGGTAGGCTGGGGGTGGAATCTCCTGAGCCAGAGCCGGCCCGGTCACCAGCACGACGGCCAGCAGCACGCACCGGGGCCACGACGGCATCAGGGCTGGCGCTGCCATTGGCCGCCCACCTGACGCACCACCGCGGGCAACTCGCCGGACAGACCCAGCGCCAGCCAGCGGCCACCGTCGTGGTTGAGGGTGATCGAACCGCTGCGCACGCGCGCCGGATCGATCTGCGCCTGCCTGGCCCACGCCCGAATACGGGTGTCGTCCTGGCGGCTGCCCACCAGATATAAGTCGAACTCAGCGCCTGCCGTCTGCAGGCGCTGCACGACCTGGGCACACAGAGTGCAACTGTCCCTGACGAACACGGCGGTGCGACCGCTTCCAGTCAACACACCGCCCCCAGGCAGCGCGTCGGGCAGATTCACCCGCTGGGCGCCGGGGTGCAGGCGTTGCCAGGCATCGTCGTAGGCCCGCTGATACGCCAGGAGCTTTTCCACGCGGCGCGCCTCGACCTGCACCTGCAACTCGGCATAGCGGCGGCGTTCCTCGTCGGAGCGCGCTTCAATGCCAAGCGCAGTGAGCGGGTCGAGGTTGGGCGAATGGATACCAAGCGGGCCTTCCATCAGCTCCCGGTAGCGTCCCCATTCGTCGCCACTCAGGCCCCAGTCCTGCGCCAGGCGCTCATCACGTGCCTGGCCGATCTGGCTCTGCGCAACGCGGGAAGGCTGCGCGAGTGAGTTCTGGCTGGCGGGCTGCTGCGCGAAGGCCGGCACGCTCATCGCGGCCAACAGGATCAACATGGACAATGTGCGAGATTGCATGGCGCCACCCGATCAAGGAATCGCCAGCCGGCGTGTCTGCCCGCCAGCCTGGAAGACGGCGGTGTTGCCGTCGATGCTCTGCAACTGCCAACGCCCGGCACGGTCGCCGGGCAGCAGCACCTGGATCTGCCCGGTCGCGAGCGGCTCGGTGGCGGGAGCAATGGAGACGGCGCGCTGGCCGGCTCGCAGTTCCGCACCGATCACGCGAAAGGGGAACGGCTCTGGTGCCGGTTTCGGCGCCGCCGCGGGCTTGGCGGGACGAGGCGCTGCGGGCACGCTCACGGCAGCCTGGCGCTGCGCCTTCAATTGCTCGATGTCGGTCTGCAACGCTTGCAGGTCGGCCTGGGTAGCGAAACCGGTCAGCGACTGTTCGAGTCGGGTAATCTCGGCTTCAAGATGCTGCCGGGTGTCCTGCAGAGCAGCGGCGGTCGCTGCTTCCGGGCGGGCTTGCTGTGCCTGTACGTCGTCGGCAAGCTCGGCAATGCGGCCTTCGAGCACCTGTAGCTGACGCAAGGCCGAGTCAAGTTGGTTCTGGCCCGCCAGATCACCCGTGACACGGAAGTTGACCAGCACCAATGCACTCAAGCCCACCATCCAGGCCCACAACAGCAGATACAACAAGAATGCCGCGCGCGAACGCGGCGTAGAAGCCGCGGCGTTCATGGCTGGCCTCCATCAACGATGGGGAAAATCTGCACCGGCGACGTCCCCGACGTCTCGGTCTCGGGCTCTGTGAAAGGCTTGCCAGCGGGCACGAAGCAGACCTGACGTGCCCGGTCATCGACCTGCAAGTCCCAGGCCGTCCCGGCAAGCGTGAGCAGCGCGTCACGCAGCGTCATCGGCCCCAGATGCAGGTGCGCAGCCGGTAGCGGCAGCGAATACAGCTCGATCAACGCATGGGCGTTGTCGCAAAGCTGGTAGCCGCTGCGCTGGAGCGCGTGGCGCAGGCCATCGCCCACTGTGGCCCGTGCATCCGCTGGGACCGCGACGTCGATCACTTGCACCAGTAGGTCGCGTTGGGCAGCGGTGGGAGCAAGTTCGACCAACGTGTACCGCCCGTAGCGCACGACGGGAATTAAATCCGGTACCTCATATTCGGGCGCGCTCGCCACTTCCTCGATAGGGTCGGGTGTCGGCGGTACCGTCGTTGTCGCACAGCCACTGACTAGGGCTGCGGCCAGCAGGCCAGTACTGACCTGACGCCGGGATACGTGGATTACAGGCATGGCATTGGCTCTTTTGTTGCGATACCAGTACCTTGGCGGCATGCAGTGATGCAGTCAGCCAGGAATGCGAACTGTGAGCCTCCCCGTTTTCTTGGAAGAGGCTGCGCATCCCTTTCGCCCCAAGTCCTACCGAGCGCAGAAGAAAAGGCCGACGCCCAATGGGCGCCGACCTATAGAGGGCTCAAGCAGCGACGAGCTGCCGGGCCAAAGCCACTTCGACGGAATCACCGTCTTGGTTGAGTACGTCTAACCCGGATTCGGGTACGTCGCCCGAGGTGGACTGCGAGACCATGATCTTCTTGGCCATCAGCCCCAGGCAGGTCATCTGCGAGGAAGCGGCATAGCCAAGGTAGATCACGCGCACGGGTTGCTTCTGCCCGATGCGCCACGAGCGCCTTGCCGCCTGCTGCAACGAATACACGTTGTAGCCGCTCTGCATGAAGACGATCGTGGGGAACTCCAGTAAATCCAACCCGGTCTTCACAAGCTCAGGATTTGTAATGAGCACATCGATGCCACGATCCAGCTGCTCGGCAATCCAGTCCTCTCGGCGGCTGGCGTCCACGCTTGCGCGCAAGACCGCCACCTTCAGGCCTTCCTGCTCCAGCAGCATCTTCAAGCGCGACGTGGTGTCGCGCGTGCCGGTATAGACCGTGTAGGCCAGGACCTTGCGGCCCTGCGCCTTCTCTTCCTTGCAGATCTCGATCAGCTCGCGCTCTTTCGGCGTCACCTCGAACTCGTTGAACTGAGCCGGGACGAACGCCAAGGTGTTGCGCGTGCGTGGATGCACCACAGTCTCCGACCGGAAGCAGCAATCCGGCCAGGCCAGTAGCACGTTGAGCACCACACCCAGCAGCGTCGTATCGCGTCGCGCCAGAGCCTGTTTCAGCTCCGCGGTCAGCCGACCCGCCAGGTCGCGGTAGGCCGCGGCTTGCGCCGGGTCCATCTCGACCTCACGGAACTCCTCGTCATACGACGGCAGGACGTTGCCGCCGATGTCTCGCAGTTTCAGGAAGATGGTGAACGGCAGGATGCACCGCAAGACCCCCTTCGGCCCGAATCCTGGTGCTTTGACCGTGCGCACCGATACCTTGGTGCCCTTGGCCGTCTTGTGCGCAGTGCCGGTGCTCTCGGAATAGATATCCTTAAGGACGCCGTGATCGCGCATAAACGCCATCGCCGCCGAGGTCATGCTGCCGCTCGTGGTCGGACGATAACCGTCTTCGATCATCCGCCCAGGCAGGGCTCGGAATAGCAGGTGGAACAGATCATCCCCATAGCCGCCCATCAGCGTGCCTGTCAGCAGCAAGGTCTTGCGAGCCTTCGCCGCCAGTACGCCCATGGCCTGGCCCTGTGCACTGCCGCCGTTCTTGTACTCGTGCGCCTCGTCGGCGATCAGCAAGTCGAACGTCCCTTGCGGCAAGTACCTCTTGACAAACTCGCTGGGCTGATAGCCCCCCTCGCCGAGGCCAAATTCAATGTTGGCCATCGCGCGTTCCATACGTGTAGCCTGACGGTCAGAAAACACCAGCTCGCCGTTGCCATCCATGAGGTTGATGAACTCGTGGATGTTGTCTCCCAGCATCGAGGCCAGGAAGCCATCGCCGAAGCGCTTCATGAGCTTTCGCGCGGTGACTTCCCCGATGGTCGGGATTCGCTTGAGGGCTTTGAGAACTGCCGCGGACTGGTCGTTGCCGGACAGGCTGCGCGGGCGGATCAGCGTCCACAGGGGCGCAGCGCAGTGGCTGCACTTCCTGCGGTACTCCTCGGCTTCCAGCTCAACTGGGTTGACCGGTTCGCCGTCGAGGTTGGTGATGACCGTGCCGCAGTCCGGGCACGCTGCCACATCGCCGTGGCGAGTGCGTCGACGGGTAAAAACAGGCTTCCAGTGGAACCCCATCCTCATCCTGACGCGGCCCAGGATAAAGAACTCCTGGCCAGTAGGCTGCACACCCAATTGCTCGCGCAACCGGAGGAGCTTGACCAGCGTATCTGGGCCATTGAGCACCCACACGCTGGCGCCCGCTACTGTCTCCTGGATCTCGCGCCTCCACTTGTAGACCAGGTGAGGCGGAGAGAGAACCAGGGTGCGACGGTAGCCTTCGGCATTGAGTACAGCAGCCGTGGCGATGCCCACTGTGGTTTTGCCGCAGCCCATTTCGCCATTGACGATCGCAGCGCGTTCGCCACGGTCGATCAGCAATTCGGCGGCAGCATGGACAACTTCGGCCTGGGCCGGGAACAGCTTGCGCTTGAGACTGGCGACGACGATTTGCCGATGCGCCTTCGGCTGGCCGGTATAGACCGGCGGGTTGGCGCTGTTGAGGGCGTCGAGCAGTTCGTCTCCGAACTCACCGACGAAATCCTGAAGGCTCAGGGTCAGAGGGTCGTGTTCCGCTTCGATCAGTTCGCCCTGGACGGGTTCGACGTCGGCGGCAGTGGTTTCGAGATCAAGGGACATGGTGATGCTCCAAAGAAAATGGGGCATGCACCACCCCCATCGGGGCGATAACATGCCCCGTGGTGGGAAGAAGAAGCGGCGCGTGGCCGCAGAATGCGATTACTCGTGAGATGGAAAAAACGTCACGCTATGGCCATCAAGCGAACGTTAGGAAAAAAGCTGATGAAAACGGCTTCGTGTGCCATGGATAGCTCCTTGGAGATGGAGGGGCCACGGCACCCCATCGGGGCGACTGGCCCCCGGTGGGTGGATGAAAATGACGATGCAGCGTCTTCAGAGCATGTCCTGCTCTTCGGAAAGCTGGACGATCATCGAATGGTCAAGACTTCGCCCCGTGTCGGGGAATCGGGCGTCATGTCCCATGCGCGGATGACCGGAACAAATCGGTCGGTGAGGATTCGCGTTTCGGCGACCGATCCATCGTCGCGTTCGGTGAATTCCCGCTTCAGGGTTTTGTCCTTGTGGGTATCACCTTTGACGACGAGCACACGGCCCGTTTTGGAACGAACGACGCCGGAGATCGCGCCAGCAGCCAAGGCCAGGGCGAGATGCCAGTGGGAAAGAGCGCGTGCCGGTGGACGCAACGATTGCTGCGCGGCTCCCAGATGCGTGTCCAGCGACGGCCAGAGGCCCTGAAGCCGGCTCACCTCGTCGGCGAACTGCTCAGGCTCCATCGTCACGCGGAAATACTGCTCTGGCTCCGCCGGGCTGCTGGGAACGGTGTACGGCAGGAATGGCCATTCGCTCGGCAGTTCCTCGGGAACGACCTCACCTTGGCCAACCTGCAGCAGCAGGTTACGCACGGCTTTAACGCCATCCGGCGCGAGCTCGCGCTGGCGCGTCCGACGACCGAAGATCACCACCTGCTGGAACTGCGTTTCCACCGCTCGGTAGATTCGCAGATCAGCGTAGTGGCGTGTCAGCCAGCCGACCAGCTCCGCGTCGAGCACGTAGCCGGGGACGATGAAGACCAGCACACCGCCGTATTGCAGCAACGCCAAGGTGCGCTGATAGAACAGCTTTTCGAGCCGGGCTCGTCCCTGGCCTTGATAACCGATGTTGCCGTTGACGTCCTTGGACAAGTCGCCATACGGCGGATTGAGCCACAGCAGCCCGAAACTCTGGCGGCTGATCATTGTGTCCATCAGGTCCGCGTGCAAGCAGTGATCGACCAGGCCGCGGGCATGGCGTGCCCGCTCTGCGTCGAATTCGACGGCGAACGCCTGGACCTGCTCACGCCCGAGGGCGTGGGCTGCTTCAGCAATCGCCGCGCCTTCGCCAGCGCAGGGATCGAGGATGCACATCTGCCCATCGCTGGGCCTCAGTGCGTTGAGGGCTCTTTCGAGCGTTGGCTCGTCGGTCGGGTAATAACCGTTCTTGGCGAAATTGCGGGCAAGCCGCGGGAACATGAGGGTCATGGAAGTCTCCTGGTGAGGATGAAAGGCAGAAGCACGCCAAAGCGTGCCCCCACGGGTGGATCAAGCAGGTACCGTTTCCGACATCCAAATCTTGGATGGGTAGGGATAGGTGGTGAGCACGTCACTGCGGATCAGGGAACCCAGCTCCAACGTCAGCGTCGGCACGTCGATAGCGAGCCGATGCCCTTCCAATGGCCCGAGGGCGAACGGAAGGCGGCTCAGCATCTCGCGGGCTTGCAGAAGTTCCAGCACGGTCTCGTGCCAGTGGTCGAGAAGTGGCAGCGGGCAGGTTTCCCGCACCAGCGTCCATAGGCGGTCAAGCCGATGGGCGCTGCCTTGTGGCAGCAGTGCGAGCGCGCTGGCGTTGGCCTTGTCGGGCTTGACGCAGCGCTGATCGAACAGCCACACGTTGGATAGAGAACCGAACAGCGTTCGCCGGTAGGCGCGCGTGATACGTTTCTCCAGGCGATCAACGTTGCCGACGATCATCGGGAGGCTCCCGCCCTGGTCGGTGATGACGTGGAACTGATCCAGCCCCTGCTCGTCGCGCCCGAGGGTCAGGCGAGCGAGGAACTGCTGGACGGCGGTGTCCCGTGCCCAGATCGACAGGAAGACAAGGTTGCCTTGGTCATCGCCGACGCAGGCGTCGGCCATCACGTCCGGGCATTCGTCGATTCGATACAACGTGGTGGAAGAAGTGTTTGCGAGCATGGTGATGTCCTCGGATAGCGGGAACAGCACCGCCCGTTGGGGCAAGTACTGCCCCTTGGGGTGGAATAAAAGCGCTCACTCCGGCTCGAATTGCCGGGTGTACGGATTGAAGTGCAGGACCTCGCCTACCGCCGTAATCGGCGTGAAGCCGTCCAGGTAGATGTGGCTGAGGTATCGGTCGCGATAGGTCAGTGCCTGCCGCGCCTGTTCCTCGGTGAGGCCGTTGTCGATGAAGTACTCCTGCATTTCCTCATCGGAGGCAACTTCGTCGTTGGACAAACTCCCTTCAACGAGCTTCAGCAGCGAGGGCGAGAGCACCGCCAGAATCGGGTCCATGTCGGTTGCTCCTGGCTCAGGTCATCAGCGCCGCGGCGGGCGCCGCAGATGCCCTGGGTGTGCGCCGCCGCGCGTGGTAAGCGCGAACGCCTGCACGCCAGTCAGCGGACTGTTCCGGTGCGAGGTCCAGATAAGAGAGTGGGCACGAGTAGTAGTAGGGATGCATGGACTCGTCCAATGGCTTGTAGCCCCACTTGTCGCCGCTGCGTTCGAGCAGATCGCAGCGGATGTAGCGCAGGGACTGGCCCGGCGCCAGATGGCGATGCGCACCTTCAGCCTTGACCGTCACTTCCGCGACGGACCAGAGGACGTTGCCGCGCAGCGCGTGGGCGATGACCTTGACGCTGGCGCGCTCGGTCTCTTGCGATGCGATCAGATCCGCGATCAGTTCAGACCGCGATTGGGGAGAAAAATACCAGCCCATGATGGCCTCCTGGAAAAGTGGAGCCGGAGGCCTCCCGCACGGGGAAAACCCCGGCGGGTGAGTGAATGTCGCGTGTGCGACGATAAAGTCAGGTGCCAGTCGTCAATCGTCCGAATCGCAACCTGCAGGGCAATAGCCCAGTTCGATGCCATGCGAGCAATAGCCATGCTTGGCATTCCAGTCCTGGGTTTCTTCCCGCTCGGCAGGTGTTGCGTACTCCCATTCCTGGGCTGCGATTTGCAGGGCCTGGATGTGCTGACCTTCCGGCAGTCGATCGACTTGAACGTCGATCTCCTTGCTGAAAAGCTCGACATAGAGATCGTGAGACAGACCACACCCACGGTGGGCGTTTTCGGCTGCCGCCTCGCAGATCGCACGCCAGGCTGTTTCGTCCAGCGTGGTGCAAGTGGTGGTTTGCATGATGAAAGCCTCCAAAGAGAACCGAGGCGCCGTTCCCGCCGGGGGAAGGAACCCCGGCGGGTGGATGAACGCCGCAGCTGCGACGGATAGGTCAGGCTTTGGCGAGGTGCCAGTCCTGGGACAGCGGTTCGAAGGCATAGCCCATTGCGCCGAGGCGGTCGCGCTGCTGACGCAGGACGCGGCGATCCACGGTCGCATCGAGTTTGACGACCTCGCCTAGTGGCCAGAGCATCCCGAACAACGCCTCATCGCCTGCATCGGTCGAGGCCTGCGCAGTGACGGGAGCCGAGGGCTCGCTGCCGAACGGCGTGGTGTCGACTAGGGGGTGACGCGGATTGCGGGGCTTGTCCTTGGCGGCTGCCTTGGGCTTGGCCGTCGCGGGAGCCAGCGCCTCCTCGTCAATCGGGTCGACTTCCTGCGGACTCAACTGCTGAGCCTCGTCGCCGCTCAGGGCGTCGATGTTGGATAACGTCATACCGCCTAGCAGTGCGCGGATCTCGATGACCATGCGGCCATTGGCCGTGTAGGTGGAGGGACGGATTTCGGCAATGGCGAAGTCGCCCTCGTACTTGCCCTCCGCATACTGGTCGAGTTCAGCGTTTTTGACGACAAACTCGCCGATCGAGGTTGCCAGGCGCCCGACGTTGAAGTCGCCGTTCCTGCCGTGAATGGTCTTGATGGCCAACTGGCCTGGGATAGTGATCATGAGAAACTCCTTCGGTCGAGAAAAGCAGCAAGGCCCCGGAAAATGGGGCCTTGCGGATCGGGATCAGAACGCCTCTTCGGCTTCCAATGCAGAGGCATCGGCAGCTTCTTGAGCCGTCTCGACCTCCGAGGAGGAGGGCTCCGTAACCGGAGCTTCCTGCTCCACCGACGCTTCGGCTGGTGCCTGGGCATCGGTGTCGCGCTCGTCGGAGCTGGTCGGCTTGGACTCGGCCTTGTAGGCGAGCTTTCCGTCAACCTTGATCCAGTTGATGAACAGCAGGCGTGCCTTCAGGCTCACCCCGGTTTCACCGGCACGCTTGCCCTTGGAATAGGTAAAGGTGTCGGTCCACAGGTCGCCCAGGCGAAAGCCGATCATCACTTTCTTCTCGGCCTCGACAGCCTGGCTGCAACGGCGCACCAGGTGCTGCGCTTCGGAGCCCGATACGCGCGTGTCGAAACGCACATACGAGACGTTATCGCTGGGACCGTTGAGCGCTGCGATGTCGCAGGCCAAGAAAGACTCGCCCTTTTTGGGCTTCACTTCGCGGATGCGATTGAGGTAGCCCAAGCCGGAGATGTGTAGATCGAAAAAGGTCTGGTCGGAATTGGTGGTCATGGTGAATCTCCATAAGACAGAGCGGAGACACACCAACCCCACGCATGCGGGGCAACGGTGCGTAACCCCGCGGATGGGTTGAGAAATAAAGCATCCACCACCAGAGAGACTGGTGACCGCTCGCTGAAGGACGCTGTGCGAGCTGGCTCGATCACGCAGTGGGAACTGCGCCGCAACCTCGAAGACCGATGGTTGCCTAGCATGTCGCTGACAACGTCAGCAGGCATGAGCTCAGCATGGCTGGACCTCGCGCGCGAGGCAGCAATGAATAGGCATTTGGGTGTTCCCTTTTTAGGCACCATCAGGCCTTCCGCTCAGCCACCAACTGGCAGCAGGAAGGCGGGCACCTGCGCAGCGATGGCGACGCTGTGCGGAAAAAAAGGCCTTTCACCCGGATGGGTGAAAGGCCTGTGGCGGCAGGTCGCCGACGGGCTGCGGGCTCAACCGCAGTACCGCAGGGCTTCCTGCCATGGAACGAAGCGTGCATCGCGATCAGGCGAGATAGGAAGCAACAAGCTCCTGGTCTCTTCCGTCGAGAAGCGCGTGGCGCGGTCAAGATCGACCCAGCCAGCATCGTTTGACCAAAAGCCGCAGCGATTTCCGATGGCCGTCACGTTGGGCGAATACACCACCCGGCAGTAGGCAGGGAGAGGCGTCATGCAGCCAACGCTGGGCGTCGCCGAGTACCCTTGGCGTCGATCACGTTTACGCCGATCAGACGCCAGCGCCCGTCGTCGATGAGCCTTTCCAGTACCTCGCCGAGCATGTCGAAATACACCTCGTCATGCCGATCGACCAGTTCGCCGTCGCGGTGCAGCTCCACCACATAGGTGTCACCCGCGCGGTCGTACAGGATCGTCACGCGGCCCCCGAACTTCTCGGTGGAGACCGTGAAACTGATCGCCGGAGGGGTGGCGATGATCATAGACGGCGTAGGGTCGACCCAGGTGAAATCCCGGGCTCCCGCATCGACCAGCATGTGTGTGATCTTCCGATAGCCGTCGGGTGCCAGCATTTCCTCCAGCTGCTGGATGAGTTGGCCCAGTTCCAGGCACTGTGGTTCTGGGATGGGAAACTTGGCCGGCGCGGCACCGAGCATGAACCGCTTGACGGTGTAGGGGACACCGTCAGCGGTCATTTCGGTGACTGTCTCCGGCGTGTCAGCGCGTAGCCCGTCGAAACGGCGGCGAGCATACGGTTCGACGTGCACCTTGGTACCTTTCGTCGGGACGGTGGTTACCAGGTTGGGATCGAGCACGGCGAACTCGGTGGGCTTGACCTTGACGACGATGGCCTCTTCGGTGGCCGCGACCACCTTGCCGTCGAACGGGCTGGGATCGATGGTGAAGCCCATCGTCGAGGACAGTGGCTGGCCATCGAACACCAGGTACTTGAACCCTCTGGCGTTACGGGGCACGTGGCCGGCAACGAGGGAAGGCATCAGAGCTTTTACGAGAGAACGATCCATGGAAATCTCCTTGAGAGAAAAACAAGGGACTTCCCGTCCACAAGGGAGGGGTCCCTTGTGGGTGGCGTAGATGGACGCGGCGCGTCCGGGGAAAGAAACGACCAGCGCGGTTTCCCGCACTTGCAGCCTCGAAGGTCTCGGCAGCCTGGGCATGTGTCGGCAACGCCGACGAACATGGGATTGAGAATGACCCCGGAATAGCCAGCCCGCTTGCGGAAAACAGCACCATGCCGCGTCCGCTTTCTGCGCTATAGGCAAGAAAAAGCCCCTCGAAAGGGGCCGGATGGGTCAGTCGTCGTACACGAAGTAGTGTTCGCGCTGACGCGGAAAGAAGACATGCTTCCAGTTGTCGCCGCTGGTGCTGCCGCCGTCGAAGACGACCATTTCGTACTCGTCGACGTCGATACCCTCCAGGTCGGCGCTGGCAATGGGACGCATGTGCAGTGTGCCGCTCATGCGCTTGAAGAGCAGGATCTGGCCGATGGCGTCGTCCTGGCGCATGGCGCTGACGCAAGCACCGAACTGGTTCTCAAATTCGGCTGTGGGCGATAGAAGATCGGGGAACATGAGTTTGCTCCTATGAAAAGCAGCGCAGCCCGGCCCCCTGGCTGGAGGCGGGCTGGTGTTGAAAGGATGGAGAGAAGGGCTGGTGCGCTGATGCGCCCACTAGAGCTCGTCGGCCAGCGGCAGGCCCAGCAGCACAGGTGCATCCTCATCGAAGACGAGAATGCGGACGTCGGCCTGACCGGCCAATGCAAGGATGTGGACCAGATCGGCGGGCATACCCTTGTTCCGATGCTCCTGCTGAAGCTGCTCGGCACTGATGCCTTCGGCGTACTCCAGATTGCGGTCCGTCCAGGGCGTAGAGATAAGCTTGATGCCTATCGCCTGGCTATAAGGAATCCGGAAGGCAATGCACAGAAGCGCCTCCGGAGTGGCGATATCCGCAAGGGTTTCGAGGTAGTGCCAGGATTCTGCGCTGATGTGCGCGCTGCTGATTTCCCAGGACCGACTGAAATAGCCGCTCTCGAAACTCAACCGCTGCACGATCTCCCGTGCGGCTTCAGCCGAATAGGTATCACCGACGTGAACGGGACGTCCATCGAAGTCATCGCCGTAAATGGCATACACCACCGCATCGACGACACCTTCATCGGCATCCCATTCAGCCATCAGCTCAGTGCAGATGGGCTCAATGCCGGTTTTGATTGCCGCAAAGTCGCTAGTGACGATGCAAGCAGACGAGCGCAACGCATCGTCGGAGAGTTGCTGCTGGCTGACATGGAGCGGGCGCCAGACGCGCGGACTTCCGTCCTCGTAGCTGATCGACAGCGTTCGGACGATTCTCAGATTCC
The DNA here is from genome assembly GCF_057359325.1 of Achromobacter sp. MUI-25009338. Classification (NCBI taxonomy): domain Bacteria; kingdom Pseudomonadati; phylum Pseudomonadota; class Betaproteobacteria; order Burkholderiales; family Alcaligenaceae; genus Achromobacter; species Achromobacter sp. MUI-25009338. The sequence goes on along the minus strand of NZ_CM170627.1, from coordinate 1,247,213 downwards.
AGTAACCGCGGAGGAAGGGATTGGGGTGCTGGGACATGGATTTCTCCAGATTGAATAATGGAGCCAAATCCCCACCACCGGGAATTGACCCCGGTGGGTTGAAAGTCGAAATGGCGTTTCAGATGTCGCCGATCACTGGCGTTTGGGACAACCGCTCGGCAACTCGTTGAAGCACTGCCATGCGGAATTCCTCGTTGCGGATTCCCGCTAGGAGGTTGGTGGTTTCTTGCGCGATCAAATCGGAAGCCCGTTTGACGTCATAGATCTGGAGCGCGTCGCGCAGTTGGCTGCCAAGTAAGAGCGCCTGCCTGGATAAACCGATAAGACGGACTTCACGGCTCAGGTAATAGCTGGCACCGCCAAACTCCGACAGCAGCGACTCGTCGCAACGCCAAGAACCCTCGAACTTAATCGCGGTCAGACCATGGCCGTCGTCAAAGCAGGTGGCGAGCAGGAACAGGGACCGCAAATCAACGACGTCCTCGAACTCGTGGTGTCTGAGCAGGTTCTCAAACTCCGCTTTCTCGTTGGCGCCGAAATGCGGTGCCAATAGCTCAAGCAGCGCCGTAAGCGACAGCCACTCACGGTCAGGAACGGGAATACCGAGCTGTCTGGCAAGATCTTCCAAACCGAACAGCACACCCGACCATCGTGGCTCATCGGTCTCGGAAATCTGAGCGATAGACGCCATCTCGCGACCCGGGTAGTCCTCGTCCAGCGCGAATACGCCGAACATTGCTTTGATGACGGGGGTCACACGGGTGAGAACGAGAACGCCAATGCCGTCGTAGTAGTTGGTTGCCATCATGGTGGCTCCTTTCAACAAATGAGCGGAGCCAGCCCGTGCGGACGGCGGCATCCGCAAGGGGAAAACAGCGCCGTCAAGCACTGAGCAGGAAAAGGCGAGAGGGACATGGCCTCGTATGGAGGCACATGTCCCTCTTTCTTGGGATGGATGAATGGAGAAGCGTCGGCGCGCCGAGGGTTCACCAGCCGCTGTAGTACAGCACCAAGTCGGCGATCACCTTGCGACGTTGCAGATCAAGGCCGCTGAAGTCAGCAAGCCCGTGAAATCCGCATCGCTTCAGGAGCGCACCGCCCTTGCGTTCGTTGTAGAAACTGACCATGGCGGCGAGAAACATGCGTTCCCCGCTACTCAGGACACCGAGGGATTTTTCGATCCGCTGTACGGCGGGCTTCAAATCCCACTTGTCGCGGGCGCGGCTCAGACATTCCCGAGTGCCGTCCCCGAACCATTCAGGGCCAGCGATCTCGACACCGCGCGTCCAGGCCTCAAAGAAGGCTTGGGGCGCGGCAGCAAAATGCTGCTGCTCCCGGATGATCTGATCGATGGCTTCCTGGGGCAGAAGCTGTTTCATGAGAGATTTCCTCCACGTGGATCAGGGTGCGGCGAGTTGGGTCCAGCCGCCTCTTTCGAGGGCACGTTGCGCCGCAGCGTAGCTGCGGAAATACTCGCGCGACTCCCTCGACACCGGGCCTGCGATATCGCGAGTCCCAATGTAGTGGCCAGCGGCGCTATGCAAGACTTCGAGCGGCAGCAACTTGTCGCAGTAGATCAAGGCCAATTGGCCGACAGAGGCTTTCGTAGACATGGGCGGGCTCCTTTGAAAAAAGCGGGGCCTCGTCCCTGACGGGATGGCAACTCCCGCACGCGGTTAAAGAAATAGCATCAGCGCCATGGGGACGCACGTCCGCGGATTCGATGCGATGCGGACTGGTGGGTAGCGCGGAGAGAACCCCCGCGGCAGCCTCAGACCCTGGGCTGCTGGCATGTGCTGACGAATCAGCGAACATGCACGCAGATTCCGCCAGCGCCGGGCCAGCGTCACGCGGAAATGGGAATCTGAAGTCCCCTGATTGATGGACGAAAAAAAGCCCCGCGCGTGGGGCTGTAGAGGGTCGAGAAACCGGGGTCAGGACGATTCGCCGCCCAGGACGTGCTGCTTCCACAGGGCGAAAGCCTCGTCTGGCGGCAGTTCGGCCAGGATGACGATGGGTGTTTCCTGCCGTGCGCGCAGCGCCGCGAAGTACCCGGCGCGGTCGGCGATGGCCTTGAGCTTGATGCCCTTCAGGAACAATAGCTTCCCGTTCTTGATAAACAGCACCTTGTTGGCGATGTCGCGGGCATAAGCAGTACGCAGCTTGCGCTCGGCATGCTGTGCCTCGGCCAGATGATCGACCAGGTAGTCGAGCGTGATGTCGATGACCAGCGGATCGGCGTCCTCGCCTGAGATGCCGCCCTCCAGCGTGTCGGGGGGCAGACTGCTGGCGAAGGCTTCGGCCTCGGCCAGCCTCGCCGCCTGACCGTCGAGTGCCCTGATGAAAGTGGAACCGCCATGCCCGTCGTTGCGGGCCTCGGCGATGGCGACGCCATCGAACAGCACGGTGGCGTCGAAGCACAATGTCTCCTCGCTGGCGAACTCCGCGACCTTGAGGTGTTTCAGGGTGATGCGGTCTTGGGTGGTGATGGTTTCCATGGACATTCCTTGAGATCAGTCGGGAAACGCCACGCCCCGGCGGGACGAAGCGCTCATCCCGTAGGTTGGAGAAAGAGGCATCGATGCCCGCATGGGCAGCGTTCGCCCGAGCGATGCGACGGCGAACTGGCGGGTGGCATGGAGCAGACTCCACGGCAGCCTGAACACCCTGGCTGCTGGCAATGGCTGAGGAATCAGCGATGCAGGCTCTACGATGCGCGTGCCATTACGGGGCGTCGCGAACCAATACGCAGCCGTGCGCTTCCGCCTTGTCCAGGGCCTGCAACAGACGCTGGCCCAGCCAGGCCATGCACGGCACCGCCATCGAGTTGCCGATGGCCTTGTAGCGCGGTGCGTCGGCAGCGGGCTTGCCACGGTACGGGACCTGCGTCCAGTCGTCGGGCATACCTTGCAGACGTTCGCACTCGACCGGCATGAGCCGACGTACCCGCCAACGTGACCAGCCCCCCGCGTCGGGCTCACTCGGGTCGTAGCGGAAATAGGCTTCGTAGCCGGCTACCAGCACATGCCCTTTGTCGGCGCCGCCGCTGCTGATCCGCAGGGTCGGGGCGATGTCGTCACCCAACTCCGCAGTCAGCCCTCCGTGGCGGCCACGCAGCGCTACGCTCAGCACCACCGGACATCCCTGACCCGGTTTACCGCCTCCCGTAGAGAGCGCACCAGTGACCTGACCATGGCCGGACTCAAAGCGCAGCTCGCCATGCGAGTTCTCCGCGAATGCGGTCGCTGGGACTACCCCGGCGTTGGCGTGGCTCCGGCGATGCCCGCCGGCGCGCAGGGTCGGCGCCCGTTCTTCGGCTGCATCCGCTCCGCACCCCTGGGCGGTGAAAGCGATGATCGGTACGCCCTTGCCGGTGCCATCCTCGCCAGAACCCTTGCCGCCGTTAGCGGTGTCCAACGTATGGCTGATGAAGCCGGCAACCGACTGCACCAGATAACTCTCAGTGCAGATGTCATGCTTGGGGCCACCGGCCATCAGGCTGGCCGCGGTATGGGTTGGACCTTTGCCATTGCCAAAGCCGAACGTCACCGTTACCTTGCCGTAGTCCTGCTTCACTCCCCCATAGCCGCCTGCTGACGCAGGGCCAGACCCAGCAGCGCGGGCAGCTTCTTGCCACGGCGCGTCGCCCTTACCAGAATCCCCGCGCAGGCCTTGGCACTCAAAAAGTACTTCGACGGGATCGAGGTCGTTTCCACAACTTGCCACAAGAAACACGCGACGGCGACGCTGGGCGACGCCGAAATGTTGGGCGTCGAGAACCCGCCACGCAACATGGCGGCGGGGTCCAGACACGTAACCTGCGTACGTCCAGCGCGGCCCTGGCGGTTCGAGCGCGCGGCTTTCTCCGGCCAGTGCGCCCAGCAGGCAGCCAAAGGCGTTGGAGCAGTCGCTGAGGATGCCCGGGACGTTTTCAAAGACAAGCGTGGCCGGCGGGCGGCGGGATTCGAGGCGGGTTTGGTCGATGGCATTGGCAAGCTCCACGTAGCTGAGGGTGAGTGCGCCGCGCGGGTCGGTGAGTCCCTGGCGGTTGCCGGCGATGCTGAACGCCTGGCACGGAGGCCCGCCGACCAGGATATCGGGGGCCTCGACGCGACCGGCGCGGATCTCGCCTGCGATCCGCGTCATGTCGCCCAGGTTCGGCACCGCCGGATAGCGGTGCGCGAGAACGGCGCAGGCAAAGGGGTCGATTTCGGAAAACCACGCGGCTTGCAGGCCGAGCGGTTCCCAGGCGAGGCTCGCGGCCTCAATGCCGCTGCAGACACTGCCAAAGCGCAGTGCGGCAGGTTGTGGTTGAGGGTTCATTCGGGTGTCTCCTGTTCGTGTGACCGAGGCGGAATTGCCGGGTCGTCATGGCGAATGCGCAGGAGAAAAGACGCCGAAGACAATCCGCCTTCGGCTCGGAGGAAGAAACCACCCGTGTACTGATGCATTGCGGTCGTCGGTGGAACCGTTCGCTGTCTCAGCATTCACCCGACTCGTATCGTGGCTGGAGTCGGTATTGTCTGGCGCGCATTCGCGCACAAAAGGAGCCCGTTCTTTTCACCGGTGGGCGCCGGTGTCGAATACCGCCGACCCAGCAGGGTCTCCTGATGCCTCGACTGCCTGGACAGGCAAGACATCAGGAGACCCTGCGCAGCGGGCGGAACTGTGGCTGATGGATGGAATCCGTGCGTGCGTGATTCGAGGAACAAGACCTTCTCGCCCCGTGGGAAGGGGCGCGCACACCGCAAGAGAAGGTATCGCGTGCTGGGGCCTCGCAGGACTGCGAAGCGATGGTCACGTGGCCACGAGTCGGCCAGCGCGACGACGGGTTCGTTGTTTCAGGGAGCTTTGGAGCCGCCGCGGCGCTTGCGCGGCGCGGCACGCTTGCCCGATTCGATGGGCAGCGTTCCCTTGCAGTCGGGATATCGGGCGCAGGACCAGAACGAGCCGTTCTTGCCGCTGCGCTGGCGCGTGGCGCTGCCGCACTGCGGGCATGGCGGCCCCTGGGGAGTCTGGATGGACAGCGACGTGCCACGGTACTGATTGACCAGCTGCGTGATCCAGGACGCCTGCTTGGCGACGAAACCGTCGAGCGAGAGCTGCCCGGTCTCGATCATGTCAAGCGCCTGCTCCCAGATCGCCGTCGTGCCGGGGTCGGCAATCGCGGCAGGCACGGTGTCAACCAGGGTGAAGGCGGCGTCGGACGCGCGAATGGCTCGGCCTTTCTTGAGCAGGTAGCCGCGGCCCAGCAGACCGCTGATGATGTTGGCACGGGTCGCTTCGGTGCCAATGCCTACGGTGTCCTTCAGCTTCTGCTTCAGGCGTGGATCGGACACCAGTCGGGCAACGCCCTTCATGGCTTTCACCAGCTCGCCTTGAGTGAATGGACGCGGCGGCAGGGTCTTGAGCGCCTTGAGCTCGACGCCGGCCACCTGACATGCCGCCCCCTGTTGGAGGGCGGGCAGCACCTGGCTGCGCGGCGCGGCGTCATCGCCGACTTCGTCAGCCTGCGGCTCGGACAGCAGCAGACGCCAGCCCGGCACGGCCACTTGCTTGCCCACGGCCTGCAATGTCTGGTCGCCGCAGGAGATCCTTGCCGTCGTGCGGTCGAACTCGTGCGGCGGGAGAAATTGCGCCAGATAGTGGGCGCGGATCAGGCGATAGACGAGCGATTCTTTCTCGCCCATCGCCGACAGGTTGGCAGGCTCCAACGTGGGAATGATGCCGTGGTGGGCGCTGACCTTCGCATCGTTCCAGGCGCGTGACCGTCGCGTGCGATCGAGCTGGTCGATGATCGGGCGCAGGCTCGGGTCGGTCTTGAGCAGGCTGTCGAGCACCATGGGAGCTTCGGCATGCATGCTTTCGGGAAGATAGCCGGAATCGCTGCGTGGATAGGTGGTCGCCTTGTGCGTTTCGTAGAGGGACTGCGCGATTTCCAGCGTCTCCTGAACATCAAGGCCAAACTGCTTGGAGCACACCTCTTGCAGCGTCCCGAGGTCGAACGGCAGCGGCGCACCCTCGCGCATGCGTTCGGTCTCGACGGAAACCACCTGAGCGACACCAGCAGCGCGGATGCACTGCGCCGCCTGCTGAGCAACCGGCTCCTGCAGGCAACGGCCCGCATCGTCGGTGCAAGCGTCCGGCGGCAGCCACTGCGTGCTGAACGTCTGGCCGCTGGCCGACAGCACCACGTCGACGGACCAGTACGGCATCGAAACGAATGCGGCGATCTCACGGTCGCGATCAGTCACCAACTTGAGCGTGGGGGTCTGCACACGACCGACAGACAGCACGCCGTCATAGCCGGCCTGGCGGCCAAGGAGTGTGAATAGGCGACTGAGGTTCATCCCCACTAGCCAGTCGGCCCTGGAGCGTGCCAGCGCCGAGTGGTACATGGGCAGCGTCTCGCGCGATGGTTTCAACTTGCCGAGTGCGGCGCGGATCGAGGCGTCGTTCAGTGCCGACAGCCACAGCCGTTGAATCGGGCCGCGATAGCCACAGAGCTCAATGATCTCGCGTGCGATCAGTTCGCCTTCGCGATCCGCGTCGGTAGCGATGACCAGTTCGGTCGCCTTGGCCAGTAACGCTTTGACGACTTTGAATTGGGAGGCGGCCTTGGGTTTGACCTCGACCCGCCAGTGCGTGGGGATGATGGGAAGCTGTTCGATCGCCCAGCGTTTGAGCTGTGCGTCATAGGCTTCCGGGGGCGCGGCTTCGACCAGGTGACCAATGCACCATGTCACGATGACGCCAGGGCCGTTGAGGCAGCCGTCACCGCGCTGCTTCGCTCCTAAGATGCGCCCGATGTCCCAACCTTGCGAAGGTTTTTCGCAGAGAAATAGCCGCATACCGCCTGTCCATCCGAGTCACGCTGTTGATGTATCTGGACAGAAGCATGTACGAACTGAATCATGCTGACCGCAAACAAGGTGAATGGGCTGTCACCCGCTTTGATCAGGGTGCCAGGACGCGATCACACTAAGAAACGCGTTTATTCCGGCCATGGTGCGGCGAGGTATACGCCTCCGTTGCTGTGGGCGCCGGACGGATGTAAAATCCGCGTCAGGCGCCCGCCCAAGTTCTGGACAGCTTAAAACAGGCAATCGTAGTACCCGTAGTACCCCTCGCTTTGAATCATCCGGAGTGCCGGCTGTTCGATGGCGACAAAATGTCCAGCGCTCGAACAGTATCGGAGTACTCCAATGAGCAACCATGTACGTACTGCCGCGTATGCGGCATCCCAGGCCCTGTCTGCGAAAGGCCTGGCGATCAAGCGTTCCCACCTTACCGAGATCATTGCTGCGTTGCTGGGCTACCGCACGCATGCTGCACTGTCGGTAGAAGAAGCAGACTCCACGCTTGACTACCATCTCGACGACGCTGAAATCCTCGTGCTTAATCTGCCGATGGGTGAAGCGCGGGCGGAGGAAATCGGACTTTCCGCTTTGGGTGTGTCGACGTCGGTCATCACGACGGCGTGCATTGATGCATTGAGGGCCAATGCTGACTCTAAGAGCGTATATGTCGGTGTGGCTGACTTCTACGACTCGTACGCTAGCCAAGCGCTCGCCGAAGTAATCTACTTTGATGATGACGTGTCCGGCGCGATGTCCGAGAGCAATGCTGTGTTTCCTGACGCGCCCGAGATGGAAAGTGAACACCTTCCGACAGACGATCTCTGGACAACAGTTGGTGAATGGGCAATCGAGGCTACTGGTGTTATGACGGGTGAGTATGACCCGGAAGGTGATCGCATGTTCAATGGCGATACCTTGAGCTGCCAAGGGCGCTTGCTCTACAGCAAGGCGGGCCGAGCTGGGCTTGTATTCGTGGAGGCCAGTGCGATGGCTGGTGCCGACGATAGTTGGCGTGATCTCGATTATGAGGCGGAATTGGCGTTCCAGCAGAGTCAGGAAGGCCGAGAAACTCCTTGATCAAGCGGCACCGACGGTACAACGGTACCGTCGGTGCCTCCAAGCTAACCGTTTGCCTCGCGATCCCCCTATCCTTCTTGGAGACAGGCTAAAGGGCAGCACGACTGGCTCGTTGCGACCTACGCTGGCTCGCTAGCTGCCGGTTTTGGACTTACCTCGATCGTGTCGATACGGTACGGCAGAATGCCAACGCAGCGCGCATTGATGCGATACGTGGTGCGCGGGTTGTTTTCGTCGTCGGTGCGCTCAACGCGCTCCTCGCGCCCGCGCACAATCACCCGCATCCCCTTCTGGAACAAGGTGGCAAAATGCTCCGCATCACGATGCCACCAATCGACCGGACGCCAGAAACCGCCCCGATCCTCGTAGCCGTCATTGCCCGGAATCGGGTTGTCGAAGTACACGTTCAAGCGCAACACGCGCCGCGGCTCTTCGTTGCCGTTCGGGTACTCGTGGAACTCCGGTTCGGAGCCGATGTTGCCTTCGCTGATGACATTGGTGCTCATGGTGGGTTCTCCGTGTGGTTGAAAAAGGCCTTCCCGAGGTTGGTTGGGTCAGCCGTGTCTTGGCGCATCGGTCTTGCCTATGGCCCTCGCTTGGCGCCACGGGCGTGGGCGAGTGATTCCATCCGGCGCAGGTACACGTCTTCGGCCCGGGCCATCTTGCTGGCGCACTCCAGGGCTTGCCGGCCAAGGGTATGCAGCAGGCTGATCTGCATGTTCAACGTGATGCGCTGCTGCTCCATTGCGAGCAGGTCTTCCAGCAGGTTTACCGGCGTAGTCGTGGAAGCCATGGCCTCTTGCCATAGAGCGACTCCCATGATCGAACGGTCGTGTGTGCGCCAGCGCAAAAAGGTCGTGCCTGCGCCAGTACGCTGCTGGGCCAGCTCAACGGACAGCAGGCGGAAGGGGTAGCCTCGCGCCTGCGCCAACACGCGCTGCTGCGCCAGGTTGATCAACTGGTCCCTGAGCGCGTGACATTGGCTGGCCCAGATTTCAAAACTCCCCTTACCTTTAAAAGGTCTTAAAAGGCCTTTTAAATAGGCAGCGTGTTCCAGCAGAATGAAGTCCGTCTGTTCCAGTGGCTGGAAGTACTGGCGCTGATTCGGTTCGCGTGCCGTCATGCCGATTCACCCTCACCGGACGTGGTCGCATCCACCGAATCTGCCGCAGCATCCACCTCGTCAATTGGTTCGGCTGCGGGGCCGTTGCGCTGCTGCAGGCCGCGGCGCGCGATCGGCGGCGCAAAGCGGCTGCGCCGGGTGCCTTCAAGCACATCCAGGGGAAGTTCACCGTATTTCTCCAACGCGGCTCGTGCCGAGGCATTCTTCGCCGCAAAATCATCGCGACTGCAGCCCGAATAGCGGTACTGCTGTGCCAGTGAAAACAGGCTGCGCAATGAGTGCGCGCCATCGTTGAGCCAGCGTTCGAGCGTGGAGCGATCGATCAAGGCCGTGTGGTGGGCGAGGATCAAACGCCGTGCCAGGTCGTCGTAATCAGCCAGCAAGTACACCGCCATAAAGCCCAGCTGCGAAGACACGAACAGCGGAAGTTTGACGGGCTGAACGTTGAGGTTTTCGCCCAAGCTGAGTGTCGTGGGCACGCCAGCAAGTGCCTGGTCAACTTGCTCACGCAAGGTCTGCAATGTGACTTTGGTCTGGTCGAGCTTTTCCTCGATACGCAACATCCACCAATCGCTGTACGGATCGTCTTGCTCCGATCCGCGCTTCATTTTGGCCATCTGGGCGATATAGCCATTGAGCCCGACGATTCCGGGCCGGCCTTCGGCGGGTGCGCGGCCATGCCAGATCCGCGACGCATGATGGGTGTGCAGCGTGAGCGACATTGCGCTGCGTAGCGACCCCAGGTTCAGCTGAGGGGACTCGGTGGGACTGTGCTCTTGGGCCATGATGACGACTCTCTGTGGTGAAACGAGTCGCCAGCATCCGGGCTGGCCGGAAGGCCGTCAGTCATCAAACCGCACCTGCTGCGTGCCGGTTTTCCCCGGTATGGAGCGATCGCACGCGCTGCTGTGCTGCTCCTCGGGAAGGGTGCGTGTTGCGTTATACCCGTGGTATAGGCGGCCTTGGAACTCCATGGACGCTATCGAGGGCGAATGCAGCGCAACCACGGCCACTTATGCAGGAAGGATTCGTGTTGCGCTATACCCGTGGTATAGGCGTCGGTGGAACACCTTGGATTCCAGATGCCGGCCTATGTTGTGCGACGTCGTACCATCTCAAGACGAGCGCAACAGTTCCTGCAGGCGTGCCAGGTGCGCCTTCGCGACCTCCGCATCAGCAGGCGTTGCGGGCCGTGGCCTTGGCTCTGGTGTCTTGCTGGCCTGCGCCGCAGGCGCCTTCTGCCCTGCCCAGATGCGAAATTCTCCGCGCAGAGCCTTCTGGATGATGCCGAACAGGTAGCCGGTGGGATTACGGATTGTCGTGGAACCACAGCGTGCATCCCATTCGTCCAGCAGGGCCTGCCGCAGATCGTGATCCACGGACTGCATCGCGGCCAGGGCGCCGTTCTGCTGCTCCGCTTTAAGGGCCAGGAAGCGCCTGGGCAACAGCAACTGCTGCAATCCTTCTTGCGCGCGCGGTACTGTACGTACTTCTTTAATACTTTCTTTTATACGTACTGTACGGTCTTGGTTCGGATTCCGAAGAGTGCCGTTTTCCGGGCTTTTCCGACCTGCTTCGGAATCCGAAGAGGGGTCTTCCTGATTTCGAAGACTGTCGTCGGCACCGTCTTCGGAATCGCGATCGCCATCGGTCTGTGGATAACTCGTTGTGCCACTCCAGCCCTGCGCCGCCAAGCGTTGCGACAGGATTTCCAGCCGGCTCGGCAGCACCTGGCCGCTGAGCATGGGATCTTGCGTCAGTTCCTGCAGGGTGGCCACACCCACGCGCTGGATGGATTTGCTGGCATGTGTCAGCGCCTGGCTGACCAACTCCAGGTAATCGGCGTCGAGCTGGATTGCTTCATAGGGGCTGAGCGGTTCATCATGCAGTACGTAGAGATTGCCCTGGATGCGCCCGCTCTTTCGATCACGCCGCCGCCGCACGAGACTGATCCAGCGGGTTAGTCGCAGCACAGTCAGCGCACGTGCCACAGTCTCGTGCGAGGCTCGCTCAGCACATGGCATCGAGGCCAGCCAGGGAGCGAGTTGATCGTAGGTTGGCATGGCAGTAATGCCATCGTCCGCGAGCATCATGCGGAACACCTGCCAGCCGTTGCGTTCAAGTGGCGTCAGGCGCCTGTCGAGCAGCAGCGCGCGCGGCACGCTGTCGTGTCGGTTGCCGCTATAGAGGAAACCGTCGGTCGACGGTGACGCGGCGGCAGGGCGGGATGGTGTTTGGTGGGGTTGCAGCTGGCCTAGCGCCTGCCCGAACAGGTCACCCAGCCGGACCGGGCCGCGCGTGCTGTTCTGACCGCCGAGCATCAGGTCAGCCCTTCATCGATCCATCCGCGTATGGCGTTCCAGATCACGGACAGAGGCAGTCCGGTAGCCTCGGCGAGATCCGCGGCAATACCCAGCATGCCCATGTCGTCGCTGTGATCGACCTGCTGCTCCTTGACCGTCGAGGACCAACGTTTCCACAGGTCGGTGTCTTGCTCCTCGGTCAATACCGGGCGCCTCCCCTTGCGTTTCGGCAGGCCGATGACGCTGCGGCGCAAGGCAATCTCCTGGTGAGTCAAACCAAAGAACCTGCTGACCAGTTCCGTGCTGGCACCCAGACGTAGCAGCCGGTCGATCTTCACTACCTCCTCGGTGACGTCCTCGACCTGGTGCAGTAGACGGCGCAGCACGTCGCGGTTGACCACCACCGAGCACCAGGATACGTTCGCGTTGGCCAGCACACTCGCCATCGCAGGATGCTTGAGGGCGTCCAAGTCCTCGTCACCGAATCCCATCGACTTGGCCCGGCGCAGTTGGCCGTTGCGCAAATCGTGAAGAGCCTGAGCGATTACGGCTTGGTTGAGCGGGTGCGGCCCTGTCATGGCGACGTCCCTGACAACCCGGGCGTGGCATGTCCGTCATCGGCAGTGCCGGTCTCGATGTCCCTCAAGCGGCGGGCGAGCCGCAACAGGCGAAACAGCTTGACCAAGGCATTGTCACTGAGGCGGCCTGAAGGCTCGTTCTGCAGTGGACCGGTCGGAGCGCCCTGCAGCAACGCCCCTAGCATCCCTGTGAGCACCGACAGATCGATTCCAGCTGCCGAGCGATCGACTGCCAGATAAGGTGCGCTCAAAGCATGCAGCAATGCCAGCGTCGCTTGGGCATGCTGGGTCAGCTCCGTCCTGGCTTCATTTTCCTGGCAGCGAAAACCGATCCCGTCCTCGCAGGCTTCGATGAGATTTTGCAGACCGGTTTCGTCGGCGATCTCCCGGGCGAATTGCTCGATGTGCGTGCGCAGGCGATCTGGTTCGTCGAGTCCAGCCTCGATGTACCAGACATCGGTGATTGGATAGAGGCTGCCAACCTGGATCGGAATCGACTGCAGGACGTTGCGCTCAAAATCCGGCAGCGTTTCGCCAGTGTGATCCGCGACGAGGCGCTGAATGGACTGCAACCGTTCGGTCGTGCCGGCTGGCGACACGATGTGCTCCTGCAACAGGGCGGCGCGTTGCGCATCGTTGGATTGGGGTTCATTCGTACCCGAGGGGGCTGCTGCGGGAGCATTGACCGGAGCCGGCAAAGTGTCGCTGAGGTGCGACGTAGCTGCCAGTGCCGGTGGCGGCTGGGTGTTCTCCGGTTGCGACGTGGTCGACTCCCGGGCGGTCGCAAATGGCGGCGGCGCTGGAGTCGCCCCGGCTTCTGACGGTTCGCTGCTGAGGATTTCCCAGCGGCGATCAGAATCGGTGATTTCGAAGAGCAGCGTGTCGTAATCCATATTGAGCAGATCGGCCATCTGGCCTACAAGCTCGTCCTGAACCCGCTGTACGCTGAAGCTGCTCCCAGCGCCATCGAACAAAATCAGTACGTCCTGGAACAGCGAAGGGAAATCGAGATGGGATCGGGACTGACGGCTGCGGGCCGACCAGACCCTGTCTGCTGCCCGCCGCAGACCGGTCAACTGCTCGACCTGGCGCCGGCCCAGGCCAGCATAAAGTACCGTCGGAATGGCTGGCAGCAGATAGTGGATGGCTTCCTGCATCCGGCTGATGTGGGGTTGCGGTACTGGATAGCCGTCCGCCTGGAGGCGGCGAGCCAACTCGGACTGCGACAATTCCTTGCCGGTCTCCTGTTCGTACAGCTCTTTGGCTTTCTGCACTCCCAAGGCCCGCTCTATGAACGACAGGCCGCCGTGCAGCTCGTTTTCCGCGAGATGGCCTGTCAGCGCAATGATCTCTCCGCGTTCCGGCCATGGTCGGAACTGGCAAGCGATGCGAAAGAACCGTTCGTCCCGCGTCTCGCTCCACAGCTCGCGCAGGATTGCGAGGCGAGTGTTGCCACCGTTCCGGATGATGTAGTGATCCGCGCCGGGACGCCGGGTAATGGACGGCGGTGCGTCGAGCCCACGCTCCCTGATCGACATTTTGATGTCGTCGTAAAGTGGATTGCGCGTCAGTCGTGGATCAAGCTCATATGGTCGAAGCTCGTCAAGAGTAACGACCATGGGGGTGTCCGCGATCGGATCGCTCACGCTATTCGCGACGGGGCCGTTCCGGGCGAAACCATCGCTCAGGAGCTTGTGCGCGACATCTTGGGGAGAGATGTCAGGCATGACCATCTCCTTCCTGCGCAGGTAACCCAGAGGCATCGCGCTGAGCTCGGCGTAGCATGGCACGGGCGTTGCGTCCCGCGCGGTGGTCGCTGGCGGTCGAACTGGTGAAGATCGGCGGCAATCCTGGCCGAGTGAACCTGAGATGCCCCCCAGCGGTGCGCACAACCTCCCAGCCTTCGGCCAGGGCATATTCGATCAGCGGCAGCAAGCGCTTGTGGCCACGAGCCAGATCACGAGCGTTCGACATCGGTGACCCTCCCGCCGGCCTTGCCGGTGACGGCAGCGAACCGTTCCTGCCACTGGGGGAACAGTTCATTCGCCAGACAGCGCACGATCTCCAGTGCGGCCACGGTCTGGCGCCCGGAAGGCCGTCGGTGCTCGACGCGATGAACTGGCTGGCCTTGAGTGGCCGCGCGCGGAAATGCCTCGATCGCAGGAATTTCGGTATCCAGCACCCGGACGCTGGGCTGCTCATGGAAAATCAGGCGTAGCGTCTGCTGGATCAGGCGCGCATTCGTCGACACGGCCGGAACGCGGTTGATCAACAACTGCAACGCGGGTGGCTCGATCCCCAGTTTTCGGTATGGTGCGATGTCCTCGACAAGCTGCAGCGTCCCACGCCGCAGCTCACGCGCGGCAAGGATTTCCGGTGTGACGGGAGATACCGCTTGATGGGATGCCAGCAGCGCCATTTCCAAGAGCACGCTGCGCGCGCCCTGGGTGTCTATGACCACCAGGTCATAGTGCGGCTGGAAAGTCGGCATCAGGTTGCGCAACCGTAGGCGCCCGTCTGGGGCGTGCAGCAACAAGGTGTTGAGCTGGCGGTGCTGATCGTTGGACAGCACCAGATCCAGATTGCTGATGGCGGTGTGCGATACCAGACGTGCCAGGTCGCGCTCATTGGAGGCCAGCAGTTCGTAGATACCCTCCGGTGCGCGATGCGTCAGCTCGTAATAGGACGACAGGGTCGGCTGCATATCCAAGTCGAGCAGTAGCACACGCAGGCCGGCATCGGCGACGAAGGCACCGAGGTTGGCCGCAACAGTGGTCTTGCCGACGCCGCCTTTGGTCGAAATGATCGATATGACCTTCAAGGGGGCTCTCCTCAGACGTCGCGCTGGAGAGCCGGCTGCTGCGCACGGTTCTTGAGGCGTTCAGTGATCCACAGATCAATCTCGGCAGAATCCCAGCCGACCGCGCGAACGCCGAGGCGCAGTGATTGGGGAAATTCGCCCTTTTTCATCAGCGCATAGATATGCGCGCGTTTGAACCCGGATTTGGCCTCGACTTCATCCAGCCTAAGAATGCGGCGCTCGCCGGGCAGCAGTGCAGTTGGCTGCAGCATGGTGGTCACTCCTTAACGCTCAGTGGCGTTTGTTGGGGTGACCTCTATTCAATAGACATGGCTGGAGAAAGACATTGCAAATGCAGTTTCCGCGACTGCACATGCAAGATGGACAATTTCAAGCAACTGCGCTAGTGCCACTCAGTTTTCGTCGCGCACTGGCGAACTTGCCATTCAACGTACGCTCGGTAATCCCCATGGCACCGCCTCGATGGGCAACCATTGCACTGACGATCGCCTCTTGGGTCTTGAAGCTGGAGTAAGGTGTGCCCGCGGGCGAGTGGCTCAGCATCAGTTCGAGCATGCTGCCGATGATGTGCAGATAGGTAGTTTCTGAACGATCGCTGAGAGAACACTGGCTACAGGTAGGCCCTGCCTCCGATTTCTTGAGCAGTTCTTCGTGGCTTGCCTTGTGAATCGCCCCGGGTTTCCTAGACACCCAGTTGCCTCACAATTGAGGCGATATGGAGGTGTGTATGGAAGGCAAGGCATCGCGGCAGCGATTCTCAGAAGAGTTCAAGGTGCAGGCTGTAAAGCAAGTCACCGAGCGGGGGCACAAGGTCAGCGACGTAGCGACACGATTGGGCGTGAGCACGCACAGCCTGTATGCGTGGCTCAAGCGGTATTCGGGTAGCCCTGAACAGCGTGCACAGCAAGATGGCCAGAGCGCAGAGGTCCGTCGGCTTAAGGCTGAGCTTAAGCGGGTGAGCGAGGAGCGCGACATCCTAAAAAAGGCCGCCGCGTACTTTGCCAAGCAGTCCGGGTGAAGTACGCGTTTATCAAGGCCCATGAAGAGCAACACGCTGTGCGTCGCCTGTGCGCAGTTTTGGGGGTGCATCCCAGCGGCTATTACGCCTGGAAGGTGCAGCCTGTGAGTGCGCGTGGGGTACAGGATAAGCGCGTCAGCGCGCTCATAGAGCAATGCTGGGAAGACAGTGGCCGGATCTACGGCTACCGTAAGATCAGCAGTGACCTGAACGATATGGGAGAGCTGTGTGGCAAGCACCGCGTGGCCCGTTTGATGCGTCAGGCTGGCTTGCGATCGCACACCGGATACGGTCGTCGTCCAGGAGGCCGAGGCACGCGTCCCAGCGTTGTTGCCCCGAATCATCTACAACGCCAATTCCGGGTCGATGCCCCCAACCAGGTCTGGGTGACGGACATCACCTACATCCGAACACACGAAGGCTGGCTCTATCTTGCCGCCGTATTGGATCTGTTCTCGCGGCAGATCGTGGGTTGGTCAATGGGCGACCGGATGACCCGAGAACTCGCCATCAACGCATTGCTGGCTGCGGTCTGGCGTCGCAAACCAGAGGCGGAAGTGCTCGTGCACTCAGATCAAGGAAGCCAGTTCAGTAGTCATGACTGGCAAGACTTCCTGAAGGCCCATCGGTTACGCCCCAGCATGAGCAGGCGAGGAAACTGCCATGACAACGCCGTTGCCGAGAGCTTCTTCCAGTTGCTCAAACGTGAAAGGATCCGGCGCAAGATCTATTCCACCCGCGATCAGGCTCGCGCCGATGTGTTTGACTATATCGAGTTGTTCTATAACCCACGACGGCGCCACAGCTATATCGGTCAGGTTTCTCCGGTAGAGTTCGAACGACGCTACTTTTTGATGAACGGGACTGTCTAAGAAACCCGGGGCGATTCATAGATCAACATAGCAACTCCCGCAGTAAGGTTACCAGGCAGCCTACAATCAGGCTGATACTACCGACCTGCCGACGCGCAGATCGCTATCGCTCGACTCCCCAAGCTCGAACCGTTTGGCGATTCTACGCATCGAAGCCTTTGCCTCGACTGCAGATATAGTCAGCAAGTCGGGCTCATCCGAGCCAAGGATGCGCTCCAACTGTGTTCCCAATGCATTCCACGCCTGTTGCTTCTCTTCCGCATAATCGTGGTGTAGGTAATGGCGACGCACTTTACTTCCAGGCAACACATGATTTTGGCAACGATCAATCACGTCAGGGGCCACGCCAAGAGCCTGCATCATGGTCGCCGCCGTACGCCTTAGATCATGAGGTGTCCACTCGCCATTGGCCCCATCAGCCAGCACCAACGAATCATCATTGCGGCGACCTGCCAGCGCCTTCCGCTTCTTAAAGCGTATCTGCCGATCACCCACTTGCTTGCTCACGGTTTTCAGGCATATGTGTGACTCTCCATCCCGAGATGGGAAGCACCAGTCCGAGTAACTGGTCAACATACGCAGCGCTTTGAACTTTGCCAGTGCAAAGGGTGAAAGAAACACCAACCAATCAACCTTAGTCTTGGTGTTCTCCTTTGGTACGAACCACGTACCTTTCTTCAAATCAACATGATCCCACCGCGCCTTAAGAAGCTCGCCAATACGGCACGCTGTTCCCAGAGAAATCCAAAGTGCAAGCTGGGACTCCTGTCGCAACGGACGCGTCGCAACTCGCTTGTTCGGCGCTGCATCATAGTCTGCTTGCATCTGGCGAAATTTTTCCAGTAACTCATGCAACTCCGTAGGCCGCAGCACCCTTTCACGAATGGTGGCGAGGTAGTCAGGCGACACAACCTGCTTGGTCTCAAGCAAGTCAACTGGATTTCCGGCCTCAAACAATGAGCGCCATGGTTGGCGCTTGATCGCCCAGCGAAACAACTGCCTCAGTTCCGTCAGCATGCGCTCTGCAGTTCGGCCTCGACCTCTTACACGACCAACTTGCCGTAACGCGTCACGGAACTGGCCGTCCGTCAGCATGCGGACCTGCACATCCCCTAATGAAGGCAACAGATCTTTGTTAAACGTGCGCTTTAGCTCCGCGTTGTCATCCTTACGACTCACCCCTTCGCTGATCCACTGCTCGAACATTTGACGAAAGGTAGCCTTGGATGCTTCTTCCTGTGCGGCCTGTTGTTCCCGCAACTGTCGAAGCCTTTCCTGCTCCTCTTGAAAATCTAAGCCATCCCTGGCCATGGCCTGGATGCGGGCGTTCTCGGCCAGTGCCTGTGCCAGACTCATGTAGGCAGGATCATTGTTGCTGGAGTACGTACGTGGCAGGCGCGCTTGTCGCTGCTTGCCATGCACGCTGTACCTTACCAACCACGTTTTGGTCCCATCGGTGGCTACGCGCAGGTATAGGTCTCGATCAACGGTGACCTTGTAGCTTTTCGCTTTCGGCTTCAAAGCATCGAGGCCTCTGACAGTCATTTTGGCCATATCTGTGTCCTAACCGTGTCCTAAAAATCACTGGATTTCGATGTACACCATCAGATCACAAAAGACAAAGATCATCAATAACTATTTGATTAAAAAGAACTATTTCAGTCCACTGACGTCCACTAACATCTGCAAATAACTGTCTGTCACGCCGGGGGTCGCGGGTTCGAGCCCCGTCCGCTCCGCCAAGAATTCAGGAAAGCCCTGTAAGCCCTTGCTTACAGGGCTTTTGTCATTTCGGCGCCAGCCTGATTGCGCCCTTCCCCTCCCCCCTTCCCCTGCCTGCCTGCGACGCCAGCCGCCTAGGACTTACCCTTAAATATGTTGTTGATATATTTAATGGATATTAGACTGTGCCGCAAATCACCGCTCCGATTTCCACATCCACAAGGGGAAACCATGAAAACACTGACCCGCGCCCTGGCCGCCGCCGTCATTTCGGCATGCGCCGCCGGTTCCGCCGCCGCGGCGGACGTCACCTGGCGAGTGCCGACCTCGGTTCCGGAAGGCTCGCCCTTCTACAAGAATTTCCTGGAACGTTTCGCCGCCAACGCCAAGACCCTGACCGGCGGGCGCGTGGAGATCCAGCCCTTCGGCGCGGGCGTGATCGTGCCGGCGCTGAAAGTGTTCGACGCGGTGCAGGACGGCGTGGTCGAGGCCGGCCATTCCACCTCCAGCTACCTGGTCAACCAGAATCCGGAAAACGCCATCTTCTCGGGCTTTCCGGGCGGCATGGGCCCCGACGCCTACAAGGCCTGGCTGTACGAGGGCGGCGGCAAGCAGCGGCTGGAAAAGCTGCGCGCCGGCCAGGGCCTGAAGACCATGATCGTGGGCATCGGCTCCTCCGAGATCATGGCGCACGCCAACAAGCCCATCCGCAACGCCGAGGACCTGAAGAACCTGAAGTACCGCACCTCCGGCCCCTGGGCCGAAGTGATGCGCGACTACTTCGGCGCCGTGCCGACCGTGGTGCCGCCGGGCGAGACCTATACGCTGCTGCAGCGCAAGGGCGTGGACGCTGTGGAGTGGGCGCCGCCGTCGGCCAACATGCCCGAGGGCTTTCACCAGGCCGCCAAGTACATCGTGGTGCCGGGCGTGCACCAGCCCACTTTCATGTGGGAAGTGGTGGTGAAGAAGGAAACCTGGGACAAGGTGCCGGCCGACCTCAAGCCGCTGATCGAGGCGGCCGCCGAACTCACCACGCAGCAGAGCCTGGACTACTTCTACGACGCCGACATGAAGGCCATGGCGAAATACCGCAGCGGCCGCAACGAGATCATCACGCTGGCCCCCGAGTTCGTGAAGCAGCTGTCCGACGCCGGCAACGACTGGATGCGCAAGACGGCCGAGGCCCGCAAGGCCGCCGGCAAGCCTGAGATGGCCGAGGTGCTGGCCGACTACCAGGCCTATCACGAGCGCTGGAAGGCCGAGAGCGGCTATCTGGTCCGCAACTGACGCACGGCGAGGAAGGCGATCATGCTCGATGTCCTGGCCCGGTTCGCCAATGGCGTATCCCGGTTCGCGTCCCTGCTGGCCAGCCTGGCGGCGGCGGTGCTGACCCTGGCGATGGTTTACGAAGTCTTCGCGCGCTACGTGTTCGACGCGCCCACCGCGTGGGCGTTCGACATCGCTTACATGAGCAACGGCGCGGTGTTCCTGCTGGGCATGGCCTATGTGCTGCGCGAAGACGGCCACATCCGCATCGACGTGCTGCGCAACCGCCTGCCTGCGCGCGTCAACGACGCGGTCCAGGGCGTCGCCTACCTGCTGATCCTGGCGCCGTTTTTCGGCGTGCTGTCCTGGATCGCGCTGTCGCACTCCTGGCGCGCCTGGGTGCGCCAGGAGGTCGAGACGGTCAGCCCCTGGGCGCCGTTGATGTGGCCTTTCTATCTGCTGATCGCGATCGGCCTGATCGCGATGACCCTGCAACTCGCGGCCGAAGGCCTGCGCGCCTTCGCGGGCCAGCGCGCATCGGCCACGAAGGAACATTGATGAATCCGACTGTCGCCGCCCTGATGTTCCCCGGGATGTTCCTGCTGATTTTCCTGGGCATCCCGGTTTCCCTCGCGCTGATCATTCCCGCCATCGTCGGCGGCTGGTTCGCCTTTGGCGGAAACGTTTTCAACCAGCTCTACGGCGGGCTGTATTCCGCCGCCACCAACTACGTCCTGTCGGCGATTCCGATGTTCGTGCTGATGGGCGCGATCCTGGAACGCTCGGGGATCGCCGCGCGCCTGTTCCGCACCATGCAGCTGTGGCTGGGACGCCTGCCCGGCGGCCTGGCCGTGGCCACCATCGCCATGGGCGCGACCTTCGCGGCCGCGGCCGGCGTGGTCGGCGCGGTCGAGGTCATGGTGGGCCTGATGGCGATTCCGGCGATGCAGCGCTTTCGCTATGACAACTCGCTGATCGCCGGCACGATCTGCGCCGGCGGCTCGCTAGGCACCATGATTCCGCCCTCGGTGGTGGCCGTGGTGTACGCCTCGCTGGCCCAGATCTCGGTGGGCGAACTGTTCGCGGCCATGCTGTTTCCCGGCCTCATCATGGTGGGCCTGTTCATCCTGTACATCATCGGCGTGTGCGTGCTCAATCCGAAGAAAGGCCCGCCCGCCGACGCCGAGGACATGCGCCTGCCGCTGGCCGACAAGCTGCGCATCACGCTGAGCGGGCTGGTGCCCACGATGCTGCTGATCTTCGCAGTGCTGGGCTCGCTGATGGCCGGCATCGCCTCGCCGACCGAGGCCGCCGCCGTCGGCGCGATCGGCGCCCTGGTCCTGTGCATCTGCTACGGCCAGTTCAGCATTCCGATGCTGCGCGAGTCGCTGGCGATCACGGTGCGGATCTCGGCCATGATCCTGCTGATCGTGGCCGGCGGCATCATGTTCACCGGCATCTTCGCGGCCAACGGCGGCTCGCGCCTGATCCAGGGCCTGACCGCGGACCTAGGCCTGGGCGTGAACGGCACGCTGGTGCTGTTCCTGGTCATCGTGTTCCTGCTGGGCTTCGTGCTGGACTGGACCGCCAACGTGCTGATCTGCGTGCCGCTGTTCCTGCCGGTGCTGACGGCCGCGGGCGTGGACCCGATCTGGTTCGGCACGCTGGTGATCATCGTGATCCAGACCAGCTACCTGACGCCGCCCATGGCCTCGTCGATCTTCTACCTGCTGTCGATCGCCCCGCCCGACATGAAGTACGGCCAGGTATGCCGGGGGGTGATCCCCTTCATCCTGGTGCAGTTCGTGACGCTGGCCCTGGTGGCGCTGTTCCCGGTCCTGGCGACCTGGCTGCCGCAGCGCATCGTGGGGTTCTGAACCATCTGGCTGACGGGCCCGCGCGGCCCGGCTTTCTCCCGCTAATACGGGTCCTTTTTTGCATTAGGAAGAGTTATGAATATCGAAGGAGTCCTGGTACCCATCGTGACGCCGTTCGGCGCGGACGGCGGCGTCAACGCCGACGCCCTGCGGCAGCTGGTGGATCGCTTCGTGGAAGCGGGCGTGGCCGGCATCGTGGCCTGCGGCACGACCGGCGAGTTCTACGCGCTGGAAGACGCCGAGCGCGAGCTGGTGCTGCGCACCGTCGCCGAGGCCGCGCGCGGGCGCATCACCCTCATCGCCGGCATCAACGCGCTGTCCACGCCGCAGGCCATCCGCAACGCCCGGCAGGCGCAGGAACTGGGCTACCAGGGCCTGATGCTGACCGCGCCGCCGTACAGCCTGCCGGAACAGGCCGGCATCCTGGCGCACTTCCGCACGGTGGCCGCCGCCACGCCGCTGCCCATCATCCTGTACGACTTCCCGGCGCGCATCGGCGTGCAGATCGCGGTCGAAACCATCACCGAGCTGGCCCGCATCCCCAACATCGTCGGCATCAAGGAAAGCAGCGGCAACTTCAACCGCGCGCTGGCCCTGATCCAGGCCCGCATCCCGGACTTCCAGATCGTCAGCGGGTCCGACGACATGGCCGCCGACTTCCTGTTCTGGGGCGTGCGCAGCTGGATCAGCGGCGGCGCCAACGTGTTCCCGGCCGAGCAGGCCGCCATGGTCAAGGCCGCCGGCGAACAGCGCTGGGACGAAGTGCGCCGCCTGATGAGCGGCATGTACCCCGTGATCCAGGCCATGGAATCGGGCGACTACAACCAGAAGGCCAAGCTCGGCTGCCGTCGCCACGGCGTGGACGCCGGCACGGTGCGCCTGCCGCTGGCGCCGCTGTCGGCCGAGGACGAGCGCGCGTTCATCGCGATGCTCGACGCCTACCAGGGATAAGGAGCGAGCCATGCCTCAAACCAAAGAGCGGATATTCGAGCAGGCCCGCGCCGGCCAGCTTTGGGCGGGCCACCTGATTCCCGGCCACGCCGCCCCCGGCGCCCGCCTGGAGAACACCACGCCCATCGACAACAGCGTGATCGGCGCGATCGAGGCCGGAACCGCGGCCGACGTGGACCTGGCCGTGCGCGCCGCGCGCGCCAGCTTCAAGTCCGGCGAATGGTCCGGCCTGGCGCCGGCCGAGCGCAAGCGCGTCATGCTGGCCTGGGCCGACCTGCTGACCGAGCACGCCGAAGAGCTGGCGGCGCTGGACTGCATCGACGCCGGCAAGCCCATCACCGAATGCCTGAACACCGACCTGCCGGCCACGCTGGACACGTTCCGCTGGTACGCCGAAGCCGTGGACAAGTGCTACGGCCGCATCTCGCCGACCGGCTCGGAGGCGCTGGGCCTGATTGTGAAAGAACCCATCGGCGTGGTGGGCGCGGTGCTGCCGTGGAACTTCCCGGCGCAGATGTACGCCTGGAAAGTGGCGCCGGCGCTGGCCGCCGGCAACTCGGTGATCGTCAAGCCGGCCGAGCTGACTTCGCTGAGCGCCTACCGCATGACCCAGCTGGCCCACCAGGCCGGCATTCCGGCCGGCGCGCTGATCCTGGTCACCGGCCTGGGCGAAGAGGTGGGCCAGGCGCTCGGCCGCCACATGGACGTGGACGTGGTCTCGTTCACGGGCTCCACGGAGGTGGGGCGCTACTTCCTCAAGTACTCGGCCGAGAGCAACCTGAAGGAAATCGTGCTGGAATGCGGCGGCAAAAGCCCGCAGGTGATTTTCGAGGACGCCGACCTGGACGGCCTGGCCGACCACGTGCTGGCGGCCGCCTTCTGGAACATGGGCGAGAACTGCAGCTGCGGCTCGCGCCTGATCGTCCAGGCCGGCATCAAGGACGCTCTGCTCGAACGGCTGCGCCAGCGCCTGTCGGAATGGAAGGTGGGCCTGCCCACCGATCCCGAGGTCAAGATCGGCCCCATGATCGAGCGCGCGCATTTCGACAAGGTGCGCGGTTTCCTCGAAGGCGCCGCGGCGCAGGGCGCGCGCCTGGCGCACGGCGGGCGCATCCACGCGGAACTGGGCAGCGGCTGGTACATCGAGCCGACGGTGTTCGACGCCGTGGCGGCGGACTCGCGGCTGTTCCAGGAAGAGGTGTTCGGCCCCATCCTGGCCGTCACGACCTTCGAGACCGAGGCCGAGGCCATCGAGCTGGCCAACGACAGCCACTACGGCCTGGCGGCCTCGCTCTACACCCGCGACGTGCGCCGCGCGCAACGCGTGGCGCGGGCCATCCAGGCCGGCACGGTGTCCATCAACGGCTTCTCCGAAGGCGACATCACCACGCCCTTCGGCGGCTACAAGCAGTCCGGCTTCGGCGGCCGCGACAACGGCCTGGAAGCGCTGGACCAGTACCAGCAGGTCAAGACCATCTGGTACGTCAACTGAGCGGCGCCGGGCGGCCCCGATGGCCGCCCGGCTTCCTCACCCTTCGATCACCGTGTGGGTGAATTCCATCAGGTAGCTCATCAGCGCGTCGGCCCCGGCCATGGCGCGCTCGGGGTCGTTGGCGTAGATGCCCTCGGCCTCCATCAGGTGGCATTGGGCGCCGCGCTCCAGGTCGCCTTCGTGCTGGAAGGCGTACCAGAACCGCCGGCACTGGATGATCATGGGAATGATGGCCTGCACCGCGTAGGGGTTGCGGCTGGCTTCGTGATTGACCCGGTCCAGGGCCTGGTCGGCATGCATGTAGCCGGCCAGGTCGCCGCGGCTGGCGGCGTCGACCATGTCATGCGCATGCTGCAGCAGCTTGGCGCGCTGCTCCGGCGTGGCGCGGCGCGCCGAGGACATGGCGATCAGCCGCTCCAGCACGCGGCGCGTTTCGATCAGGATCAGGTGCTCGGCGATGCGGATTTCGCTCACGCGCAGGCCGCGGCGCGGCTGCTGCTCGATCAGGCCGCTGGCCACCAGGCGCATCAGCGCCTCGCGGATGGGCGTGCGGCCCAGGCCGGTCATCTGGATCAGGTCGCTTTCGACGATGGGCTGGTTGGGTTCGAGCTTGAGCGTCGCGATCATCTGTTCGATCGCATCGTAGGCGGCTTCGGTCGCGCGGGTTTTGACGACGGGCGGGGCTTGTTTCATGGCGATGATGACCAGAATCCCTGCAACAGCCGCGGCCGCGCCGCGCCGGCCGGCAAGCTCGCTGCACGGATCGTTAATATTTTTTGAGTATATTAGATTCGGGGCCGCGCCGCACGGGCCTATCCGAAAAGCCTGCCGGGTCTGCGCCCGGTACGCGCAGACTCGTCCGTTTCGCCATCTGGACAGCAGCGGGCCGCGCCGTCATCCTTTACGTTCGTGCCCTGCGAAATGAAGAGGACTACGTGACCGCGAAAGCCGCCGCGCCCCATGCGCACCGACAGCATCTGCAGGACATCATCGCCGGCCTGAACGAAGGCATCATTCTGCTGGAATCCAATGGCGCCATCGCCTGGGCCAATGACAGCGCCCTGGCCCTGCACGGCGCCGGAAAGCTCGAAGAGCTGGGCGAGACGCCCGCCGGCTACCGCAAGCGCTACACCCTCACCTACCGCAACCATCACCGCCTGCCTGCCCGCCAGTATCCGCTGGACCGCCTGGCCGCCGCCGAGCCGTTCGAGGAACTGATGCTGGACCTGCGGCGCAAGGACGACGAGGAATTCCTGCGCAACGTGCGCGCGCGCGGCCTGAACCTGGAAAACGGCGACGGCGCGGGCTTTCGCGTGCTGATCCTGCACGACCAGACCGAACAGATCAACGCCGAGGAGCGCTTCGAGCGCACCTTCAACGCCAATCCCGCTCCCGCCCTGATCTGCCGGCTGGCCGATCTGCGCTACGTGAAGGTCAACCAGGGCTTTCTGGAAATGACCGGCCATACGCGCGATACCGTGCTGGGTAAGTCCACCTATGAGCTCGACGTGCTGGACGGCGGCGAGGACAAGGAAGCCGCGGTCGCCCGGCTCGACGAGGGCCGGACCATCCCCCAGCGCGAAGGCGTGGTCAAACTGGCCGACGGCGGCGAGAAGTTCGTGATCGTGGCCGGCCAGCCCATCGACATGAACGGCGAGCCCTGCATGCTGTTCACCTTCATCGACCTGGAGGCCCGTAAGCGCACCGAACTGGCCCTGCGCGAAAGCGAGGAGCGCTTCTCCAAGGCCTTCCGCCTGGCGCCCGTGCCCATGGCGCTGTGCGAGGCCGACGACCTGAGCGTGCTGGACGTCAACGACGCCTGCGTGGCGGCCACCGGGGTGCCCGCGGAGAAAAGCGTCGGCCAGGCGCTGACCGAGCTGGGCCTGCAGTCCTACGACGGCCTGGCCGCCAGCCTGCGCGGCGGCGAAAGCCTGCGCAACCGCGAGGCCGCGCTGCTCACGCATGACGGCGGGCAGCTGGACTGCCTGGTCTCGGCCGAGCCCGTCATGATCGGCGGCCAGCGGCGCCTGCTGGTGGTGATGCACGACATCACCGAGCGCAAGCGCTCCGAGACCGAACTACTGACCGCCATCGAGGCCGTCATGCAGGACACCTCCTGGTTCAGCCGCGGCATCATCGAGAAACTGGCGCAGCTGCGCCAACCCGCTCCCGCCACGCGCGACGTCGCCGAACTGGCGCAGCTGACCTCGCGCGAGCGCGAGGTGCTGGGGCTGATGTGCCAGGGCCATGACGACGACGGCATCGCCAAGACCCTGAAGCTGTCGCGCAACACGGTGCGCAACCACGTGGCCACCATCTACAGCAAGATCGGCGTGCACCGCCGCAGCGCCGCCATCGTCTGGGCGCGCGACCGCGGCATCACCGGGCATGAATCGGCCCGCAAGGCCGACAGGCGGCGCCCGGAATGAGGTCCGAATTATTTACAATTGGATGCAAAATAATCGGCCCGGGCGCGTCGCCGAAGATGCGGCCGAGTTAGCGGAAGGGGCAAGCCAAAATCCGCTAATTTCCGCCAACAACACATCAATCAGCAGCTAATTTCTTTCATACCAGGCCGATTGCGCAAACCCTGCGCGGCTTCTTACGATCCGCCGGACCTGCCCTTGCCCAGCAAGCGGCTCGATTCCGCCAGACCGACAGGAGCCCGTTCATGCAGACCGCCTACATTCCCGTCCCGACTCCCGCCCGGCCCGCCGCCCCCACCGCCTGGAGCGCCGCCGACATCCTGGCGCTCTACGAGCTGCCATTCATGGACCTGGTGTTCCGCGCCCAGCAGACGCACCGCGCCCATTTCGACCCCAACGTCATCCAGCTCTCCAGCCTGCTGTCGATCAAGACCGGCGGGTGCCCCGAGGATTGCGCCTACTGCCCGCAGTCGGCGCACTACGACACCGGCCTGGACGCCGACAAGCTGATGCCGCTGGCCGACGTGGTGGCCGCTGCGCGCCAGGCCCAGGCCGGCGGCGCGCAGCGCTTCTGCATGGGCGCGGCCTGGCGCAGCCCCAAGCCGCACCACCTGGACGCGGTGGCCGAGATGGTCAGCGCGGTCAAGGCGCTGGGCCTGGAGACCTGTGTCACGCTGGGCATGCTGCGCGAGGGCCAGGCCGAACAGCTCAAAGAGGCCGGCCTGGACTACTACAACCACAACCTGGACACCTCGCCCGAGTTCTACGGCAAGATCATTTCCACCCGCACCTACCAGGACCGCCTGGACACGCTGGAGCGGGTGCGCGAGGCCGGCATCAGCGTGTGCTGCGGCGGTATCGTCGGCCTGGGCGAATCGCGGCGCGAGCGCGCCGGCCTGATCGCCCAGCTGGCCAGCATGGACCCCTACCCCGAATCCGTGCCCATCAACAACCTGGTCCAGGTGGAAGGCACGCCGCTGGCCGGCGTGGACGCGCTGGACCCGTTCGAGTTCGTACGCACCATCGCGGTGGCGCGCATCGCCATGCCGCGCGCCGCGGTGCGCCTGTCGGCCGGGCGCGAGACCATGGACGACGCGCTGCAGGCGCTGTGCTTCATGGCCGGGGCCAATTCCATGTTCTACGGCGACGCGCTGCTGACCACCGCCAACCCGCAGATGGAAGCCGACCAGCGCCTGCTGGCGCGCCTGGGCATGCGCGTGGACGCGGCCGGCCACGGCGGGGAGCCCTCGGCGTGCCGCTGACGCCCGGCCTGCTGTACCTGCTGGCCAGCGTCGCATGCAGCGTGACGGTGGCCGTGCTGCTCAAGCTGGCCCGGCGCTGGCGGATCGACGTGGGCCAGGCCATCGCCATGAATTACCTGGTCGCCGCCCTGCTCTGCTGGGCCGTGCTGCGCCCGGACGCCGCCGGGCTGCTGGCTCCGCGCACGCCGTGGCTGGTGCTGGCCGCGCTGGGCGTGCTCCTGCCCAGCGTGTTCCTGGCCATGGCGCAGGCGGTGCGCCATGCCGGCATCGTGCGCAGCGACGCCGCGCAGCGGCTGTCGCTGTTCATTCCGTTGCTGGCCGCTTTCCTGCTGTTCGGCGAACCGCCCAGCGCCCGCAAGCTGGGCGCGACGTTGCTGGCCGCCGGCGCGCTGTACTGCCTGCTGCGCCGCGCCCCGCCCGCGGCCGAGGACGGCCCCGGCGGCGGCCGCGCGGCCTGGCTGTGGCCGCTGGCGGTATGGCTGGGCTATGGCGTCATCGACATTCTGTTCAAGCAGATGGCGCGCGCCGGCACCGCGTTCGCGGGCGGCCTGCTGCTGGCCTTCGTCATCGCCGGCCTGCTGATGCTGGCCTTCCATCTGCTGCGGCGGGTGCGCTGGGAGGCCCGCCACCTGGCCGCGGGCGTGGCGCTGGGGCTGGCGAACTTCGGCAACATCCTGACCTATATCCGCGCGCACCAGGCGCTGCCCGAGCACCCCGCGCTGGTGTTCGCGTCGATGAACATGGGGGTCGTCACGCTGGGCACGCTGGTCGGCGCGCTGGCGTTTCGCGAGCCGCTGTCGCGCCTGAACCTGCTGGGCATCGCCCTGGCCCTGGCCGCCATCGTGCTGATGGCGCCCTGGTGACCCTGGGCAGGATTCAGGTGCCGGTGCGGATCTCGCGTTCGTCGCCGGGCTCGGCCGTTTCGTCCGGCGCGGCTTCGGCGGCATCCGCCGCAGCCGGTTCCGCGGGCGGAACGGCCGCCGACGGATCGGGCTGCACCATCTCCATGGCGATGTCGTTCTCGGGATCGACGCGCGGGTCCAGCACCGCCGCCGCCGGCGAGCTCTGCAGCGTGTCGGGCATGGGCACGAAGTGCGTGGGCGCCTCTTCCACCTGGTGCGCGCCGGTGACGCGCGTGGGACGCACCTGCCAGACCAGGATCACGGCGCAGGCCGATATGAACACGTAGTACATGCTGGGGCCGGCCATCGACATCATCACGCCGGCGATCATGGGGCCGACACAGGCCCCCACCCCGTAGGTCATGAGCAGCACGGCCGACAGGCTGACCCGGCGTTCGGACTCGACGTGGTCGTTGGCGAAGGCCGCGCCCAGCGGGTACAGCGTGAACTGCAGCACGCCGAAGATGCAGGACATGGCGACCAGCGCCCAGTACGGCAGCGCGATCCAGCCCCACATGACGATGGGCAGCAGCACCAGCAGCAAGGCGTTGAAACGGATCATGCCGGCGCGGTTGATGCGGTCGGACAGCCAGCCCATGGGCCATTGGGACAGCAGGCCGGCGGTCACGGCGGCGGCCACGAAGATGGCCGCCTGCGAGGTGGACAGCCCGTGCTTGGCGGCGTAGACCGCCGCCAGGCCGTAGAAGGCCCCGGACAGGTTGCCCGCCACGAACAGCACCGTCATCGACAGCGGCACGCGCTGCATGAAGAAACGGATGTCCAGCGGCGCGGGCAGCGGCGTGGGCGGGTGGGAGCGGGCCGTGACGGCGATGGGCACCAGGCACAGCACCAGGCACATCGCCACCAGGGTCAGCGGGCGCAGGTCCAGCGTGGCGTAGGCGGTCAGGGCCAGCTGGCCCAGCACCGTGCCCAGGCCGGACACCACCATGTAGACGGAGAACACGCGGCCGCGCTGGTGGTTTTCGGTCTGCTCGTTGAGCCAGCTCTCGATGACCATGAATTCGGTCACCATGACGATGCCCGAGATGACGCGGAACACCAGCCACAGCGGCATGGATTCGACCAGCGTCTGGGCCAGGATCATGCTGGTGGCGATGGCGGCGCAGGCGACGAAGGCCCGGATGTGGCCGACGCGGATGATGAGGCGGTGGCCCAGGCGCGCCCCGCACACCAGGCCCAGGTAGTAGCCGGCGATCAGGGCGCCGATCCATACCTCGCTGACCGATTGCGCGGTCAGCCGAAGGCCCATGTAGGTGTTGAACAGACCTGTGCCGATCAGCATCAGCAAGGTCGCGAAATACAGCGACGAGAATGAGGAAAGGGTGGCGAGCATGGCGTCGGCGACCGCTGCTGTCGGTAGCGCCGCGGGCCGCAAAGGCGGCCCGCGGCGTCGAGCGGTAAAACGGAAACGGCTGGGGGGTCAGACCTGCGACAGCATGGTGGCGGCGTCGCTGACTTCGAACTTGCCGGGCGCCTCGACGTTCAGCTGCTTGACCACGCCGTCGACGATCAGCGCCGAGTAGCGCTGCGAGCGCACGCCCATGCCGCGCTGAACCAGGTCCAGCTCCAGGCCCAGGGCCTGGGTCCACAGCGCCGAGCCGTCGGCCAGCATGCGGACCTTGCCGTCGGTTTTCTGCTCGCGGCCCCAGGCGCCCATGACGAAGGCGTCGTTGACCGCCACGCACCAGATTTCATCGACGCCCTTGGCCTTGAGCGCGTCGGCCTGCTCCACGTAGCCGGGCAGGTGCTTGGCCGAGCAGGTGGGCGTGAACGCGCCCGGCACGGCGAACAGCGCGATGGTCTTGCCGCGGACCAGGTCGGCGACCTGGAACGCGTTGGGGCCCAGCGAGCAGCCGGCGGTTTCGGTCTCGATGAATTCGGTCAGGGTGCCGTCGGGCACGCGGTCGCCGACTTTGATCGTCATGGGGAATCTCCAGGGGTAAAGGGATACGGCTTCGGGGGCGGAATCGCCCCGCAGGCTCCATCATAGTTCTTGCGCGGCCCGGGCGCTGCAAAGCCCGGCCGGGGAAAAGAAGATGCACAGTCTGATACGACTCTATACCGCCCCTACATGGCCTCGAAACGGCTGATTGTCATAATGTGCGGGATATTTTCGTGTGACAGACACCCACGCCCGCGGAGATTCACCGATGCGCAAGATCCTGACCCGCCTGGCCTGGGCGCTGGGCGCAGCCGCTCCCCTATGGACCGCCCCCGCCTGGGCGGCCCCCGACGCCAGCGAACAGATCCAGTACGACTCCTTCGTCATGGCCGCCGGCGCCTCCAACGGCGCGGCCCGCGCCTGCGGCGCCTCCGAGCCCGACCTGGCCCAGCACCAGTCCAACTCCCGCAAGAACCTGCTCCAGTACGCCCAGGAATACGGCTTTTCGGCGGCCGCGTACGACGCCGAATTCCAGAAGGGGCAGGCCCAGGGCAAGACCATGATGGACGACATGAAGCGTTCCGGCGTCGACGGCTGCCGCGGCGTGCTGGGCGGCTTCCAGAACGAACGC
The DNA here is from genome assembly GCF_057359325.1 of Achromobacter sp. MUI-25009338. Taxonomy (NCBI): domain Bacteria; kingdom Pseudomonadati; phylum Pseudomonadota; class Betaproteobacteria; order Burkholderiales; family Alcaligenaceae; genus Achromobacter; species Achromobacter sp. MUI-25009338. The sequence continues at coordinate 1,216,129 of NZ_CM170627.1, read as the reverse complement.
GTCATGAGCTATGAGGACATGAAGAACGCCCTGGCCGAGGTCAACGACGGCCTGCCGGGAGAAGACGCCAAGTAGGCGGGCGATATGATGTGCCATCCCCATCGATGGCACCTCCTATGCTCCGCCTGCTCTGCGCCTCGTTCCTGGGCCTTGCCGCCCTCTTCCATTCCGGCGTGCAGGCCGGCGCCGAACTGCTGCACAGCGAACGCTCGCGCTTCGGCGCGGTCCTGGTGTTCGAGGAAAACGGCGAGCGCTGCATGAACTTCAACACCATGGTGGACTTCGGCCGCCAGACCTGCATGGACCTGGCCGACCCCGAAAAGCTGGTGTTCTCCTACACCCGCATGATGATGAGCGCGCTGTACGCCAAGCCGGCGCCGGCCAGCATACTGATCGTCGGCCTGGGCGGCGCATCCTTGCAGAACACCCTGGCCAGGCTGCTGCCCGAGGCGGTCATCGACACCGTGGAAATCGACCCCGCGGTCGGCAAGGTCGCCGCCGCCTACTTCGGCTACCGCGAAGGTCCGCGCCAGCGCCTGCACATCGAGGACGGCCGCGCCTACATCGAACGCGCGCATCGCGAGAACCGGCGGTACGACATGGTGATGCTGGACGCCTTCGACGTCGACTACATCCCCGAACACCTGATGACGGTGGAATTCCTGGAGCACGTCAAGGCGATCCTGACGGACGACGGCGTCGTGGTCGCCAACACCTTCACCAACAGCCGGCTGTACGAACGGGAGTCGGCCACGTACGCGGCCGTGTTCGGGACCTTCTTCAACCTGCGCGAATCGAACCGGGTGATCGTGGCGGCGCGCGGGCCGCTGCCGGGGCGCGATGTCCTGGCCGCGAACGCGGCGCGATGGCGTGGCGCGCTGGGCCGCATCGGGGTCGAGCCGGAGCGGGCGCTGGACCGGTATGGCTCGACCCTGGTGGCGGTGGAAGGGGTGGAGTTGTTGCGGGATTGAGCGGGGCGTGGATGGGTGCAGCGCGAGACGCTCCAGACAAGAACACGGGCGCCAAGCGCGCGTAACCCATCAGGCGGCGCAAGCCGCCGGGTTTCGTCGCATGCTGTTGTTGGCCTCTTGCCAAGAAAACCGGCGGCTTGCGCCGCCTGATGGGTTACGCGCGCTGGATACTTGAGTGCTTGCTTAAGGATTCTCGCGCTGCACCCATCCTACAGCCCCTTCTGCTTGAACCAGTCCAGCATGCGGGTCCAGGCCTGTTCGGCTTCGGCCTTGCGGTAGGACGGGCGGTAATCCGCGTGGAAGGCGTGCGGCGCGTCGGGGTAGACGTCGATGCGCGAGGCCTTGGCCGGCGCGGGGCCTTCGGCCAGGGCGAGCCGCATGCGGTCCACGTCGGTCTGCGGGATGCCGGCGTCCTTGCCGCCGTAGGCGCCCAGCACCGGCGCCTTCAGGTCCTTGACCAGGCTCAGCACCGGGCGGGGCTTGAGCTCGCTGGGTTCGCCGCCAAGCTGGCCGTACCACGCGGCGCCGGCCTTCAGCCTGGGGTTGTGGGCGGCGTAGAGCCAGACCTGGCGTCCGCCCCAGCAGAACCCCAGTATGCCTAGGCGGTCCGGGTCGCCGCCGTTGGCGGCGGCCCAGGCGGCCGCGGCGTCCAGGTCGGCCTGGGCCTGGGCGTCCGGCACCTTGCTGATCACTTCGGCCTGCAGCTTCGGAATGTCGGTGTACTTGGACGGGTCGCCCTGGCGCGCGAACAATTCCGGCGCGACGGCCAGGTAGCCCTGGTGGGCCAGCCGGCGGCAGACGTCCTGTATGTACTCGTGCACGCCGAAAATCTCCGACACCACCAGCAGCGTGGGCAGGTTTTTCTTGCCCTGCGGCGCCGCGCGGTAGGCCGGCATGCGGCCGTCCTTCACCGGGACGTCGATCCTGCCGGCGGTCAGGCCGGAGGCGTCGGTGGAAATCGCGGTCTGGGCCACGGCCTGGCCGGCCGCAAGCGAGAATCCCGCCGCCACCGACGTGGCGATGAATCCCCGCCGGTCCAGCCGCAGGGGCGGAAGCAGGCTGTCGAACTGCGCGTCCTGGTCTTTCATCGAGCATCTCCTGGCAAAGGCCGGCCCGGGGCGCAGGCGCGCCCCTCGCGGCCAGCCGGGTTCACTTCAGAGAGAAGTCCACGCGCGAGGGCAGGCCCTCGTCCTTGATGCCGTCGGCGTCCAGTTGCGGCGCAACGATGAACACCCGATCCGCGAGTCCTTCCTGGGCTTGCAACTTCTCGTAGACTGCCTGCGCGCGCGCGTCGGCCAGCTGGCGCAACTGTTCTTCGCCCACCGGCGCCGCCTTGCGCAGCATTGCTTCCATCTGTTCGGCCGGCACCGACTTGGCGATGCCGATGAAATTACGCGGCTTGTCCTCGATGTCCGTGTCGTCGTAGACCTCTTCCAGGTACTTGGCGCGCTCGGCGGCCGACACCTGCACGCCGGCCGGGTTCGGCTTCTTGCCGCGCGGGGCCGTGTCGGCGGCCTTGGCGGCGCGGATCTGGCCGTCGACCCAGGCCTGGCGCAGGCCTTCCATGTCGGTCTTGGGATCGGCGCGGCCGCTGATGTCCATCTTCAGCGCGGGGCGGTCGGCCAGCGCCTTGGTCAGCGTGTCGATGCGCTGCACGCTGTCCTCGGTCAGCGCCGCGCTGCCGGGCGCGAACTCCACGTAGGACAGCTCCTCGCCGCCGCCGAAGGCCGAGGCCAGCAGACTGAAGGGCGAGGTCACGGCCTTGACCACCAGGTTCATCAGCACGCGCACCACGATGCCGCCCACCGAGAACTGCGGATCGTCCAGCGAGCCGGACACCGGCAGGTTGATGTCGATATTGCCGCGCGCGTCCTTCAGCAGCGCCACCGCCAGCAGCACCGGCAGCTTGGTGGCGTCGGGGCTGTTGGTCTTGTCGCCGAAGGTCAGCTGGTTGAGGATGACGTGGTTGGTGGCCTGCAGCGCGCGGTCCTTGATCTTGTATTCCAGGTCGACCGAGAGCTTGCCGCGCTTGATCGGGTAGCCCACGTACTTGGCCGAATAGGTGTTGAAGCGCGGCAGGTCCACGCCCTTGGCCGTGGCCTTGAGGTCCAGCGTCAGGTACTTGGCGAAGGGCTGCACGATGCCGCTGATCGACAGCGGCGCCGTGGTGTAGACGCGGCCGGTGACCTTGACCTTGGCCGGCTGCGGATTGGTGGAGGACACCGCCGTGATCGAGCCTTCGATGCTGGACAGCTCGGCCACGTAGTTGGGCTTGACGAAGCGGTCGGTGAAGGTCATGCGGCCGCGGTTCAGCGTGACGCTGTTGACCGCGATGTCGGGCATGGCGCTGGCGCCGCCCTTGGCCGGCGCCGCCGCCGGCGGGGCCTTGTTGCGGCCCGGCGTCTGCGTGTCCTGGGTGATCGAACCGCCGGCCTGGCCGGGCGCGGCCACCAGGTCCATGACGTTCAGCCGTCCCTGCGCATTGAGCAGCACCCGGCCGTAGAAATCCTCCAGCGCGATGTCGCCCAGCCTGGCGCCGATCTTGTCGCCCGCCACCGAGATGTCCATGCCCGAGAAACCCAGCCGCTTCCAGTTCAGGAAGTCGTCGTTGTTGACGCGGTCCTGCAGGTCCACGTCGGTGATTTCCACCCCGCCCTTCCAGCCGGCCTTCATGGGCGCGTTGCCGGCCGCGGCGGCGAATTCCGCATTGCCCTTGGCGCCCAGCGTGATGGCGCGCACCGTGGCGTTCAGGCTGGAGGCCGCGTACGGCGCGAAGGTGGCGACGTTCAGGCCCGACAGGTCCACCGCGGTCTTCACCGTCAGCGGCTGCGGCGTGAAGACGCCCTTCAGGTCCAGCTTGCCGTTGCCCTGGACGCCGGCCGCGGCCAGCGTGAAATTGCTCTGGCCCGGTCCCATGGCCAGGCGGTCGGCGGTGACACGCAGGCTCTGCAGCGCCAGGTCCAGCGCCGGCTTGAGCGATTCGTCGCGCGCCTTGAAGCCGGTCAGGTCGGCCTGCACGCCGGTCGCCGACGCATCGACCGCGCCGTTTTGCTCGCGCACGTGCACCTGCGCGGCCGCGGCGAGCCGGCCGTCGAGCAGTGCGATCGGCGCGGCGTTGCGCACGGCCGGCGCCAGCGGCGCCAGCGCGACGTTGCCCAGCCGCACGCCCAGCTCCAGCGACAGCGGCTTGATGACCAGCGGCCCCTTGGCGCGCAGCCAGCCGCCGTCGGTGCTGTTGTCCATGGTCAGCCACAGGTTGATGGGCTCGCCCTCGACCTGCGGCAGCGCCACGCCTTCGACGGTGGCGGCCAGGCCGGTCATGACGTAGTCCAGCTTGCTGACCGCGTCGTTGACGTACAGCTCGCCCTCGTGCAGGTTGAAGGCGTCCAGATTGACTTTCCAGTCCGCGGGTTCGGGCGGCGCGGCGGGGGCGGCGGGCGGCGCCGCCGCGCCGGCATCGGCGGGCGTGGCCGCCGGCGCCGCAACGGCTGCCGCGGCGGGCGCTGCCGGATGCTCGGCCGGCTTCAGGCCGCTGGCCTTGCGCAGCTTGTCGGCCACCGGCGTGGCGGTGGGCTCGACGCCGCCAAGCTGCTTGAGTTTGGCCACCACGTCCAGCCAGTTCAGCTGCGCATTGGCCTGGCGCCGCACGTGGATCTGCGGCGCCCACAGGCCCACCTCGCCTACGTAGACGCGGCGTTCGATGGGCTCGAGTTCGAGGCGGCTGACCGTCAGCGCGCTCCAGGCCGCCAGGCCCTGGCCGGCGGTGTCGCGCAGGTCCAGCCGGCGCAGCCCCAGGTCGCCCATGACGCGGATCTTGGGCGGCGCGTCCTTGGGTTGCTCGAACACGACCTGCAGATTGGAATCGAGCAGCGCGCTTTCCAGCTTGAACGGCAGCGGCATGGGCCAGACGTCGGCCCACTTCTCCAGCTGCAGGCCGTCGAACGCCACGCGCAGCGTGGACGAGGGCACCACGTCGAAGGGCCGCGCCACGCCGGTCAGGTCGAAGGGGCTGCCGTTGATGCGCAGGTGCAGGCGCGGCTGCACGTCGATGTCGGTGGCGTAGCCGAAGGTGGAGATGAAAGGCACGCCCACGCCCAGCTCGTCGACCACCTGCTTGCGGCCGGTGACCTTGTCGTCCAGCGTGATGGAGCCGTTCTCGATGACCATGTTGTTCAGCGAGAAACGGGGCAGCCCGGCGTCGGGCTCGGGCGGCGCTTCGGGCTGGGCGGCCGCCATTTCGGCCACGCGTTGCTGAATGTCAGAGAAATTGAAGCGCGTGACGTCCTCGCGCACGATGGCGATGTTAGGCTCGCGCAGCGTCATGCGGTCGACCACGGGCGCGAACCAGAACAGCGAGGTCCAGGCCGCGCTGGCGTCGAGTTCGGCCAGCGTGAGCAGCGGCGTCTGCGAGCCGGGCTGGGCCACGGCCAGGTCGCGCGCGCGAACGGTCAGCGTGAAGGGATTGAAGCTGATCTTGCCGACGGAGACGTCGCGGCCGATCATCTTGGAGACGTCCTGCGTGAGCACGTCGGCCAGGACCTTGGGAACTTGCCAGGCGGCGACGCCGAAGAGGATGAGTATGAATGCCGCAATGCCTAGAAGAATTTTGCCGACCCGGCCTGACAACCGAAGTTTTGGCATCCGCAAGGGCATTGCGCGTCTCCTGATACGAATTGAAGGCCGTGCGATTCCGTCCTTCTAATGACTACAGGCGCGATTATCGCGCCCCCTTCACCGCTCGTCTATCATAGGCGCAACAGCGGCCTTGTCCGGCCCGCCGGGGCCGCCCTTTTCAATCATTAACAATTCTCGCTTCCGATACCCATGTCCACGTCCACCCCAACCTTGAGCCACCTGGACGAAGCCGGCCAGGTCCGCATGGTCGACGTCATCGCAAAGACGGACACCGAGCGCGTGGCCGTCGCCGCCGCCTCCGTGCGCATGAACGCCGTGGCCTACGGCCTGCTGACCCAGCCGGGCCAGGGCAAAGGCGAGGTGCTCAACACCGCGCGCGTGGCCGCCATCCTGGCCGCCAAGCGCTGCGCCGAGCTGATCCCGCTGTGCCACAGCCTGCCGCTGTCCTTCGTCGGCGTGGAGTTCGCGCTGGACGACTCGGCGCACCGCATCGACATCCTGGCCACCTGCCGCACCAGCTACAAGACCGGCGTCGAAATGGAGGCCATGACGGCCTGCAGCGTGGCCGCGCTGACCATCTACGATATGTGCAAGGCTGCCGACAAGGGCATCGTGATCGAACAAGTTCGCCTCAAGTACAAGGCGGGAGGAAAAAGCGGTGAGTGGCGCAACGATTAATCTTCTGTACTTCGCGCGCGTGGCCGAACTGGTCGGCAAGCGCGCCGAAGCCTGGCCCCTGGAGGGCGAATCCACCGGCGCGCAGCTGCTCGCCGCGCTGGGCGAACGCTATCCCCAGCTGGCGCCGGCCGCGCGCCTGAAGCTGGCCATCAACCAGACCCACTCCAAGCCCACGGCGGTCATACGCGCGGGCGACGAGGTCGCCGTATTCGAACCCGTGACCGGAGGTTGAACGCCATGATCAGCGTCCAGGAAGCCGACTTCGACGGCGCCGCGCTTACGGCCGCCCTGCGCGCAAGCGCCGGGCCGGGCGTGGGCGGCATCGTCACTTTCGTGGGCTACGTGCGCGACTACGCGCCCGACACGCCCACCGACACGCTCTTTCTCGAACACTACCCCGGCATGTGCGAGCGCGAGCTCGAAGAGATCGCCGCCACCGCCCGCGCGCGCTGGAACCTCGCCGGCACGGTGATCGTGCACCGCGTGGGCGCGCTCGCGCGCAACGCGCAGATCGTCTTCGTGGCGGCCGCCAGCGCCCACCGCGGCGACGCCTTCCGGGGCTGCGAATACATCATCGACGCGCTCAAGACCCGCGCGCCTTTCTGGAAGCGCGAGACCCTCGCGGGCGGCGACAGCTTCTGGGTGGAACAACGACAATCCGACCAGGACCGCACGCAGTCCTGGGATGAAGAAAGCCCCGCCACGAAGGAGCATCCATGAACGAAGAACGCCCTGTTTCGCTGGCCTGCGCCGTGCTCACGGTCAGCGACACCCGCAGCGCCGGCGACGACACCTCCGGCAACCTGCTGGCGCAGAGCCTGGCCCGCGAGGGCCATCAATGTGTGCGACGCGACATCGTCAGGCACGACCGCTACCAGATCCGCCGCATCCTGAGCGAATGGATCGCCGATCCGGAAGTGCAGGTCATCATCACCAGCGGCGGCACCGGCTTCGCCCCGCGCGACCAGACCCAGGCGGCGGTGCAGCCGCTGCTAGACCGCGAGGTGCCCGGCTTCGGCGAACTGTTCCGCCAGCTCTCGCACGGCCAGATCGGCAGCTCGGCGGTCCAGTCCGGCGCCTTCGCCGGCCTCGCCAACCAGACCCTGATCTTCTGCCTGCCCGGCTCGAACAACGCCTGCGAAACCGCCTGGGAGCACATCCTGCGCGAGCAGCTCGACAGCCGCCACCGGCCCTGCAATTTCGCCACGCAATTCAAGAAACGCGAAGAAGAAGACTGACCCATGCTCGATTTCGATCAAGCCCAGACCCTGCTGGCCCACGCCGCGCAGCCGCTGCAGCGCAGCAGCGAAGTCGACCTGGCCGAGGCCGCCGGCCGCGTGCTGGCCGTGGCGCTGGACGCCACCGTGGACATTCCGCCGGCCGACAACAGCGCCATGGACGGCTACGCCTTGCGCGAGGCCGACTGGACGCCCGAGGCGCGCCTGCCGGTCCAGCAGCGCTGCTACGCCGGCGACGTGCCCGAACCGCTCAAGCCCGGCCACGCCATCCGCCTGTTCACCGGCAGCCTGATTCCGGTCGGCGCCGACAGCGTGGTCATGCAGGAAGACGCGGCCGAGGCCGACGGCAGCGTGCAGATCTCGCGCCGCCCCACGCCGGGCGAACACATCCGCCGCCGCGGCGAGGACACCCTGGCCGGCGCGCCGCTGCTGCCCGCGGGCACGCTGCTGGAAGCCGCGCACGTGGCGCTGATGGCCTCGCAGGGCCTGGCCCGCGTGCGGGTCTACGACCGCCTGCGCATCGGCATCCTGACCACCGGCGACGAACTCGTCCAGCCCGGCCAGCCGCGCGCCGCGCAGCAGATCTACAACTCCAACGGTCCCATGCTGGCCGCGCTGGCGCGCGGCATGGGCGCCGAGCCGGTGCACGTGCTGCATGCGCGCGACACCGAGGCGGACCTGCTGGCGGCGTTCAAGACCCTGCTGGCCGACTGCGACCTGGTGCTGACGGTGGGCGGCGTGTCGGTGGGCGAGCGCGACCTGGTCAAGCCGGCCCTGGCCACCCTGGGCGGCGAACTGGCGCTGTGGAAAGTGCGCATGAAGCCGGGCAAGCCGGTGGCGCTGGCCACCATAGACGGCAAGCCCGTGGTGAGCCTGCCCGGCAATCCGGTGTCGTCGTATGCGGTGTTCGCCATGCTGGTCTCGCCGCTGGTGCGCCGCATGCAGGGCCGCGAAACCCTGTTCCCGCCGGTCAGCCGGCTGCCGCTGCGCACCGAAGCGCCGCGCCAGGACGCGCGCGAGGAATTCCTGCGGGTGCAGCGCCGCCCGGCCGAGGACGGCGGCGCCGAACTGATCCCGTACCGCCACCAGGGCTCGGGCGTGATCAGCTCCATGCCCTGGTCCACCGGCCTGGCCCGGCTGCCCGCGGACGTGCCGGTCCACGACCGCGACCGGGTGGTCTATTACGACCTGCGCCACTGGCTGGCGTAGCGCGGCGGCGGCGTCAGCCGCCGATATAGCTCATTTCGATCTTGCGCGACGGGTCCGCCATGTTGCGGCCGCGCTGCTCCGAGTAGTTGTCGGCGCGGCCGGCCCAGATGCCGGCCAGGATGCGCGCCAGCTCCTCGTCGCTGGCGCCGTCGCGCAGCGGCGCGCGCAGGTCGTAGCCTTCGTGCGCGAACAGGCACAGGAACAGCTTGCCTTCCGGCGACAGGCGCGCGCGCGTACAGCCGCCGCAGAAGGCGTGCGTGACGCTGGAGATAACCCCGATTTCGCCGCCGCCGTCCAGGTAGCGCCAGCGTTCGGCCACGCGGCCCATCTCGCCGTCGCTGATCGGCTCGATCGCGTGGACCGCGGCGATGCGGTCCAGCACTTCGCGGCTGGGCACCACTTCGGCCAGGTTCCAGCCGTTGGTGTTGCCCACGTCCATGTATTCGATGAAGCGCAGGATGTGGCCGCTGTTGCGAAAGCGCTCGGCCATCGGCAGGATCTGGCCGTCGTTCAGGCCGCGCCGCACCACCATGTTGACCTTGACCGGGGCCAGCCCGGCCGCCGCCGCGGCGTCGATGCCGCGCAGCACGTCGTCCGGCGTGAAGCCGCTGTCGCTCATGTCCTGGAACATGGCCGGGTCCAGCGCGTCCAGGCTGACCGTCACCCGCGTGAGCCCGGCGCGCTTGAGATCGGCGGCCTTGCGCGCCAGCACGCTGCCGTTGGTGGTGAGGGTCAGGTCCAGCGGACGGCCTTGCGGCGTGCGCAGCCCGGCCAGCAGGCCCACCAGGTTTTCCAGGTGCTTGCGCAGCAGCGGCTCGCCGCCGGTCAGGCGGATCTTTTCCACGCCCAGCTGCGTGAAGATGCCGGCCAGCCGCGTGATTTCCTCGAACGACAGCAGCGCCGAATGCGGCATGAAGGTATAGCTGCTGTCGAACACCTCGCGCGGCATGCAGTAGGTGCAGCGGAAATTGCAGCGGTCGGTGACCGAGATCCGCAGGTCGCGCAGCGGCCGCGCGCGCCGGTCGAGCGCGGGCTGGCCGTCGGGCGGCAGTTCTCCGGGGACGAGGCCGGCCGGACGGCCGTTGCGATGATCGGCAAGGAGTATCACTTTGCTCATGGATGCATCATATCCCGGCGCCCGGCCCCGATGGAAAGGCTTCTTGCAGGGTCTGCAGCCGTCCCGTGTCGCGCGCGTCATAACCAGCCAGTTGGCCGACATAGCCGATGTAGTCGGGGCTGCGCATGATGGAAAGCAGGCCTTGCATGGCCGCCGTCTCCAGCGCCGACTTGCGGATGGCGAAGAAATAGCGCTCGCGCACCAGCGGAATGAAGTCCAGGCCGAAGCGGCAGGCCGCGGTCTCCACCCCCATGCCGGTATCGGCCATGCCGCTGGCGATGTGCGCGGCGATGGCCATGTGGGTGAATTCGTTGGTGTCATAGCCCTGCACCTGGCCGGTCGTCACCCCCGCGCGCTGCAGCATCAGCTCCACCAGGTGGCGGGTGCTGGAGCCGATCTGGCGGTTGACGAAACGCACGTCGGGACGCGCCAGGTCGGCCATGCCGCGTATGCCCTTGGGGTTGCCGGCCGTGACGAACAGGCCGGCGTTGCGCACCGCCAGGTGGATCAGCAGGCAGTCGTCCGCGTGCAGCCACTGCGCATAGCGCGCCATGATGGGCGCCTCGAACTCGCCCTGCGGCACCTGGAAACCCGCCAGGTCGCATTCGTGGCGCTCCAGCGAGGCCAGCGCCTCGATCGCCGTGCGGTAGCGCAGCTCCAGGCCGGGCTTGCGCCCGCTCATGTGCTGCATCAGCGACTCGACCGCGAAGCCGTGGCTGGCATGCAGCCGCAGGTGCGGCCCGCTCTCGGGCAGCAGGCGCTCCAGTTCCTCCTGGAGTTCCGAGGCCATGCTTTCCAGCGTGGGCATGAGGCGCGCCTCGATGCGCCGGTTGGCCCACAGCAGGCGCTGCGCGAACGGCGCCAGCTGCGTGCCCTGGCGGCGGGCGGTGATGAGCAGCTGGGTCCCGAATATGTCCTCGAACCGCCGCAGCACGCCCCAGGCATGCCGGTACGACAGCCCGCAGGCGCGGCAGGCGCCGGCGATATTGCCCGTGGCGTCGATGGCCGCCAGCAGCGCCAGCATGTCCTGCAGGGGCACCGCCGCCGATCCGTCCTCGCCGCCCAGCGTCCATTGCGGGCGCAGGCCGATGCGAAACTTATATGTCATTTATTTCTTATTGATGAGCCAGGTTTAGGTAGCTAGAGTACACAAATAACGCGGGCGGCTGGTGTTTTATATGCTTTTAACAACATATAAATCTCAAAAACGGCCCCCCCACACCACAGCAATACAGGAGGAGACCGACGTGCAAGCGCGCGAGGCAACATCCGATCTGGCGTCCAGCGGCGGCGCCCGCGGCGGCCAGATGGCCCTGGACGCGGCCCAGGCGTCCCCCACCCCGGCCATCGCGGCCACCGCCCGCATACTGGCCCGGCTGAAAGACCAGCCCGGCCCGCTGCTGCCCGTGCTGCACGCGGTGCAGCACGAACTGGGCTGTATTCCGGCCGAGGCGGTGCAGACCATCGCCGAGGCCCTGAACCTGTCGCGCGCCGAGGTCCACGGCGTCATCACCTTCTATCCGCATTTCCGCAGCGAACCGCCGGCGCGCCACAGGCTGGAAGTCTGCCGCGCCGAAGCCTGCCAGGCCATGGGCGGCGAACGCCTGGCCGAACACGCGCGCGCCGCGCTGGGCTGCGATTTCCACGCCCGCTCGGCCGACGGCGCCGTGTCGCTGGAGCCGGTGTACTGCCTGGGGCTGTGCGCGCAGTCGCCGGCGGTCATGCTGGACGGCCGGCCCCGGGCCCGCGTCACCCCCGAAAAGCTGGACCGGCTGCTGGCCGGCCTGCGGGAGGCCGACGCATGAACGCCCCCATCGTCATCTATGTGCCGCGCGACGCCGCGGCCCTGGCCCTGGACGCCGACGCCGTGGCCCTGGACATCGAACGCGCCGCGGCGCAACGCGGCCTGGACGTGCGGATCGTGCGCAACGGTTCGCGCGGCATGCTGTGGCTGGAGCCGCTGGTCGAAATCGCCACGCCGCAGGGCCGCATCGCCTACGGCCCGGTGCAGCCCGAGGACGTGGCCGGACTGTTCGACGCCGGCTGGCTGGCCGGCGGCGCGCACGCGCTGCGCCTGGGCCTGACCGAGGAAATTCCCTATCTCAAGCAACAGGAGCGCCTGACCTTCGCCCGCGTCGGCGTGACCGATCCGCTGTCGCTCGAGGACTATGCCGCGCACGACGGCCTGCAGGGCCTGCAGCGCGCGCTGGCCATGGCGCCGGCGCAGATCGTCGAGGAAGTGGCGGAGTCCGGACTGCGCGGGCGCGGCGGCGCGGCGTTCCCGACCGGCATCAAGTGGCGCACCGTGGCCGCGGCCCCGGCCGGCCAGAAATACATCGTCTGCAACGCCGACGAAGGCGATTCGGGCACCTTCGCCGACCGCCTGCTGATGGAAGGCGACCCCTACGTGCTGATCGAGGGCATGACCATCGCCGGCCTGGCGGTGGGCGCCACGCAGGGCTACATCTATGTGCGCTCGGAGTATCCGCAGGCCATCGCCACGCTGCAGGCCGCCATCGAACGCGCCCGCGAAGCCGGCTGGCTGGGCGGGGACGTGCACGGCAGCGGACGCCGCTACGACCTGGAGGTCCGGGTGGGCGCGGGCGCCTATATCTGCGGCGAGGAAACCTCGCTGCTCGAAAGCATCGAAGGCAAGCGCGGCGTGGTGCGCGCCAAGCCGCCGCTGCCCGCCGTCTCCGGCCTGTTCGGCCGGCCCACGGTCATCAACAACGTGATCTCGCTGGCCACCGTGCCCATCATCCTGGCGCGCGGCGCGGCCTACTACCGCGACTACGGCGTGGGCCGCTCGCACGGCACGCTGCCGTTCCAGCTGGCCGGCAATCTCAAGCACGGCGGGCTGGTGGAAAAGGCCTTCGGCCTGACCCTGCGCGACCTGCTGTACGGCTTCGGCGGCGGCAGCGCCTCGGGCCGTCCCCTGCGCGCGGTGCAGGTGGGCGGGCCGCTCGGCGCCTACCTGCCGGAATCGCAATGGGACGTGCCGCTGGACTACGAGGCCTATGCGCAGATCTCGGCCATGATCGGCCACGGCGGCCTGGTGGCCTTCGACGACACTGTCGACATGGCGCGCATGGCGCGCTATGCGATGGCGTTCTGCGCCATCGAATCCTGCGGCAAGTGCACGCCCTGCCGCATCGGTTCGACGCGCGGCGTCGAAACCCTGGACCGGATCGCCGCCGGCGGCCCCGGGCGCGAACAGCAGGTGCACCTGCTGCGCGACCTCTGCGACACGATGCTGGCCGGTTCGCTGTGCGCGCTGGGGGGCATGGCGCCCTACCCCGTGCTGTCCGCGCTGAACCACTTCCCGCAGGACTTCGGCATCGAATCCTCCCAGCCCGCCGCTCACACGGCCTGAACCCGAGACCGCCATGCTAGAAACCGTCATCAAGCGCGATCGCGACCTGGGCACGCCGGCGCGCGAATCCGCCGTCACCGTCACCCTCACCATCGACGGCCAGGCCGTCACCGTGCCCGAGGGCACGTCGCTGATGCGCGCGGCCGCCGAGGCCGGCATCAACATCCCCAAGCTGTGCGCCACCGACAGCCTGGAGCCGTTCGGCTCCTGCCGGCTGTGCCTGGTGCAGATCGAAGGCCGCCGCGGCTATCCCGCGTCCTGCACCACGCCGGCCGAGAACGGCATGGTGGTCCATACCGAAACGCCCAAGCTGCACGACCTGCGCCGCGGCGTGATGGAGCTGTACATCTCCGATCACCCGCTGGATTGCCTGACCTGTCCGGCCAACGGCGACTGCGAACTGCAGGACATGGCCGGCGTGGTGGGCCTGCGCAACGTGCGCTACGGCTACGAGGGCGCCAACCACCTGAAAGACGCCAAGGACGAATCGAACCCGTACTTCACCTACGACCCGTCCAAGTGCATCGTCTGCAACCGCTGCGTGCGCGCCTGCGAGGAAACCCAGGGCACTTACGCGCTGACGATCTCCGGCAAGGGTTTCGAATCGCGCGTGGCGGCCGGCCAGGACCAGCCGTTCCTGGACAGCGAATGCGTGTCCTGCGGCGCCTGCGTGCAGGCCTGCCCGACCTCCACGCTGCAGGAAAAGACCGTCATCATGATGGGCCAGGCCGAGCATTCGGTGGTCACCACCTGCGCCTATTGCGGTGTGGGCTGCGGCTTCAAGGCCGAGATGAAGGGCCAGGAAGTGGTGCGCATGGTGCCCTGGAAGGACGGCCAGGCCAACCGTGGCCATTCCTGCGTGAAGGGCCGCTTCGCCTGGGGCTACGCGACCCACAAGGAGCGCGTGCTCAAGCCCATGATCCGCCAGCGCATCACCGACCCGTGGAAGGAAGTGTCGTGGGAAGAGGCGATCGCCTACGCGGCCTCGGAATTCCGCCGCATCCAGGGCCGCTATGGCCGCGACGCGGTCGGCGGCATCACCTCGTCGCGCTGCACCAACGAAGAAACCTGGCTGGTGCAGAAGCTGGTGCGCGCCGCCTTCGGCACCAATAACGTCGACACCTGCGCGCGCGTCTGCCACTCGCCCACCGGCTACGGCCTGAAGCAGACGCTGGGCGAATCGGCCGGCACCCAGACCTTCGATTCGATCATGCACAGCGACGTGGTGATCGTCATGGGCGCCAACCCCAGCAGCGGCCACCCGGTGTTCGCCTCGCGCCTCAAGCGCCGCCTGCGCCAGGGCGCGCGCCTGATCGTGATCGACCCGCGCCGCATCGAGCTGGTGAGTTCGCCGCACATCAAGGCCGATTTCCATCTGCAGGTGCGCCCGGGCACCAATACCGCGCTGCTGTCGTCCATGGCCCACGTGATCGCCACCGAAGGCCTGATCGACGAAGCCTTCGTGGCCGCGCGCTGCGAGGCCAAGTCCTTCCAGCAGTGGCGCGATTTCGTGTCGCTGCCCGAGAACTCGCCCGAGGCGATGGAGGCCATCACCGGCGTGCCGGCGCAGGCCGTGCGCGGCGCGGCGCGCCTGTACGCCACCGGCGGCAACGGCTCCATCTATTACGGCCTGGGCGTGACCGAACACAGCCAGGGCTCGACCACCGTGATGGCGATCACCAACCTGGCCATGGCCACGGCCAACATCGGCCGCGAAGGCGTGGGCGTCAATCCGCTGCGCGGGCAGAATAACGTGCAGGGCTCGTGCGACATGGGTTCGTTCCCGCACGAACTGCCGGGCTACCGCCATATCTCCGACGACGCGGTGCGCAGCCAGTTCGAACAGGACTGGGGCGTGACCCTGCAGCCCGAGCCCGGGCTGCGCATCCCCAACATGTTCGAGGCGGCGCTGGCCGGCTCGTTCAAGGGCCTGTACTGCCAGGGCGAGGACATCGTGCAGTCCGATCCCAACACCCAGCACGTCGCGGCCTCGCTGGCGGCGATGGAGTGCATCGTGGTGCAGGACCTGTTCCTGAACGAGACCGCCAAGTACGCGCACGTGTTCCTGCCGGGCTCGTCCTTCCTGGAGAAGGACGGCACCTTCACCAACGCCGAGCGCCGCATTTCGCGCGTGCGCAAGGTGATGCAGCCCAGGAACGGCAAGTCCGACTGGGAAGTCACCGTGGCGCTGTCGAACGCGCTGGGCTACCCCATGAACTACAGCCATCCCGGCGAGATCATGGACGAGATCGCGCGGCTGACGCCGACCTTCGCCGGCGTCACCTACGAGAAGCTGGACCGCCTGGGCAGCCTGCAATGGCCGTGCAACGACGAGGCGCCCGACGGCACGCCCACCATGCACGTGGACGAGTTCGTGCGCGGCAAGGGCCGCTTCATGATCACCAAGTACGTGCCCACCGACGAGCGCAGCACGCGCCGCTACCCGCTGCTGCTGACCACCGGCCGCATCCTGTCGCAGTACAACGTGGGCGCCCAGACCCGCCGCACGCCCAACGTGGCCTGGCACAGCGAGGACCTGCTGGAACTGCATCCGCAGGACGCCGAGGACCGCGGCGTGCGCGACGGCGACTGGGTCGGCGTGCAGAGCCGCGCCGGCGAAACCGTGCTGCGCGCCACGATCACCGACCGGGTGCAGCCGGGCGTGGTGTACACCACCTTCCACTTCCCCGAATCGGGCGCCAACGTGGTCACCACCGACAGCTCCGACTGGGCCACCAACTGCCCCGAGTACAAGGTCACCGCCGTGCAGGTCACGCGCGTGTCCCAGCCCTCGGAATGGCAGCGCGAGTGGTCGCGCTTCGCCGACATCCAGCACAAGCTGCTGCGCGAACGCGAACGCGAAGACGCCGCCGCGCTGGCCGGCAAATAAGGCCGCGAACCGCCATGATGTCCCTGCCCTTCCCCGCTCCCGCCGCCCGCGCCGACTGCGCGCGGGTGCCCATCACCCGCCTGCGCGCGGGCGCCTTCGGCGCCGGCGCCGAGGACTACGTGGCCGAGGAAACCCCGGTGGCCCTGGAGTTCAACGGCATCAGCCACGCCACCATGCTGGCGACGCCGGCCGACCTGGAGGACTTCGCGCTGGGCTTCGCGCTGTCCGAAGGCATCGTCGCCGGCGTCCATGACGTGCGCGGCATGGACCTGCTGCCGCGGCCCGACGGCATCGTGGTGCAGGTGGAAATCTCCAGCGCCTGCGAGGCGCGTCTCAAGGCCCGCCGGCGCGCGCTGGCCGGGCGCACCGGCTGCGGGCTGTGCGGCGTGGAAACGCTGCCCGAAGTGCTGCGTCCCGTCGCGCCCCTGACCCGCGCCGCGCCGGTGCGCGTGCAGGCGGTGCTGGCCGCCATGCGCGCCATGCGCGCGCGCCAGGCGCTGCATGAATTGACCGGCGCCACCCACGCCGCGGGCTGGGCCGGCGCCGACGGCGCGCTGGCGCTGGTGCGCGAGGACGTGGGCCGCCACAACGCCCTGGACAAGCTCATCGGCGCCCTGGCGCGCCAGGGCATGCGCGCCGACGCCGGCATCGCCGCGGTGACCAGCCGCGCCAGCTTCGAAATGGTGCAGAAGACAGCGGCGGCCGGCATCGGCGTGCTGGCGGCCGTGTCCGCGCCCACCTCGCTGGCCATCCGCCTGGCGCAGGACGCCAACCTGACCCTGCTGGGATTCCTGCGCGGCGACGACGCCACGCTGTACTCCCATCCCGAGCGCATCGTCACCTGAACCGGACTACACCACGCATGGAAATCGGCAACCTCATCCGCATGGCCAACCGCATCGGCCAGTTCTTCGAAGCCATGCCCGACCGCCACGAGGCGCTCGAGGGCGTGGCCAACCACATCCATAAATTCTGGGAGCCGCGCATGCGCAACGAGCTCCTGGACTTCCTGGCCCGCAGCCCCGACGGCGACGCCGGCGACACCCGCCTGCACGGCCTGGTGCTGGAGGCGGTCACGCAGAACCGCCAGCGCCTGACGCCGGCCGCCCGCGCGCAATAGCCGGCGGCGGGGCGCGAAGCTGCTACATTGGCAGCCCGCGCCCTTTTCTTTTGCATCCGAATGACTGCCCTGTCCCGCGCGCGCCGGCCCGCCGGAGCGACGCCTTGAACCCGCCCGAAATCCACTGGGAAGAAAACCAGCTTGCCCGCGCCGCGCGCTGGCGTTCCGAAAGCGGCGCCGCGCCGCCCCGGCGCGTGGTGCTGGCCGATGACACGCTCGGCGCGGACCAGGCCTACCGCCAGGCCTGCGAGGGCGTCGGCCTGCTGTGGCGCGGCGACTTCCACAACGCGCGCCAGCTGCTGCAGGCCATGGCGCGGCGCGTCGACAAGCGTCCGCGCAAGCCCGCGGCCACGCTGCGCGACGCCTTCAACCAGCACCGCCAGTTCCAGTCGCAGCGCGCCCGCATCCTGGGCATGCTGCTGATCGGCTTCGACGCCGGCCACGGCATCGCCCTGCGCCGCGCGCCCGACGCGCGCCAGGCCTGCGAAGCCGCCTACGGCCCGGCCGACGAGCCCTACGTGGCCTCGCTGCGCGAGCTGCTGGGGCTGATCGGCGCCTACGAATGGCGCAAGAAAGGCGTGGAGATCGCGGCCTTGGGCGCGCGCATCCATCCGCACTACGGCGTGTTCTCGCCGCTGCGCGGCGAATACGTGGACCTGGTGGCGCAGGCGCCGCTGCCGCCCGGCGACGCCGCCTTCGACATCGGCACCGGCAGCGGCGTGCTGGCCGCCGTGCTGGCGCGCCGCGGCTTCAGGCGCGTGGTCGGCACCGACCAGGACCCGCGCGCCCTGGCCTGCGCCCGCGAAAACCTGCAAAGGCTGGGACTGGAAGACCGGGTGGAACTGGCGCAGGCCGACCTCTATCCCGAGGGCCGCGCGGCGCTGGTCGTGTGCAACCCGCCCTGGGTGCCGGCGCGCCCCAGCTCGCCGGTGGAATACGCCGTGTACGACCCCGACAGCCGCATGCTGCGCGGCTTCCTGGACGGCCTGGCCGCGCACCTGGCGCCAGGCGGCGAAGGCTGGCTGATCCTGTCGGACCTGGCCGAGCACCTCGGCCTGCGCAGCCGCGAACAGCTGCTGGAATGGATCGCCCAGGCCGGGCTGCGCGTGGCGGGCCGGCTCGACACCCGGCCCACCCACGGCCGCGCCGCCGACACGGCCGACCCGCTGCATGCGGCGCGCTCGCGCGAGGTGACCTCGCTGTGGCGGCTGGCGGCGGCCTAGGGCCTGTTCACACTAAAAGGAGCCACGCACAGGCCCTAGACGCGCCCGGCCGCCACGTTCACGCTGATGGCGATGATGAACACGTTGAAGAAAAACGCGATGACGCTGTGCGTCAGCGCGGTGCGGCGCAGCCGCCGGTTCACGATCTGCACGTCCGACACCTGGAAGGTCATGCCCAGCACCAGCGCGAAATACGCGAAGTCCCAGTAGTCCGGATCTTCCGTGCCGGGAAAGTCCAGGCCCTTGTGCATGGCGTTGCGGTGGCCGTAATAGCCGTGGGCGTAATGCAGCGCGAAGATCATGTTCATGTAGAGCCACGACAGGATGATGGTCGCGGCGGCGGCCAGCATGGCCAGCACGCTGCTGGCGCCTTCCTCGATGCGCAGCTCCACCCACAGCGCCGTCATCACCATGCAGGACAGCGCCACGCTGCTCCACAGCACGCCCGTGCGGCCCACGTCCTGCTCCTGCGCGTGGCGGCGCATGGCCTGGGCGCTAGTGCGGCCGAACACGCGTGCCGTCAGGATCAGGAAGACCAGCGCCCCCAGGTCGAACCCCAGCAGCAGCGCCAGCACCAGCGGCAGGCCCGCGGCGTACAGCACGCCGGCGCCGGCCAGCAGCAGCGCGGCGCACAGCACCAGGCGCCGGTGCGCATGGAAGAACGGCAGGCTGGCGGCGGCGGTCTCGGGCTCGAAATCCTTGAGCGGGGGCATGGCGGGCTCCTGCGCGTGGCGAGGCAAGCCCCTACCCTAACCGATGCCGAGCAAACCGGCCAGCGCCCCGCCGAACAGCAGCCACAGCGGATGGATGCGGGTCACGCTGCCCAGCAGCGCCACCAGCGCGGCGATCGCGCCCAGCAGCCAGCTGTGCACCGAGGCCTCGGTGATCAGGGCCGCGCTGGCGGCCACCAGGCCCACCGTCATGGGGAAAATGCCGGCCTGGATCACGCCGCGCCACGGGCGGTCCTTGAAGCGTTCCCACAGGCCCAGCGCGATCACGGTGATCACCGAGGATGGGCCGAACTTGGCGATGGTGGTGACCAGCACGCCCAGGCCGCCGGCCACGTGCCAGCCCACCAGCGTGACCACCATCAGGTTGGGACCCGGCGCGGCCTGCCCCAGCGCGAACAGGGCCGAAAAGTCCGCCGCGCTCATCCAGCCATGCACTTGCACGACCTGGCGCTGCATCTCGGGCAGGATGGTGTTGCCGCCGCCGAAGGCCAGCACCGACAGCTCGGCGAAGATCAGGCCCAGCGCGATAAGGGTATGGATCATCGACGCTGCCTCCACACCATCAGGATGCTCAGCGGCGTCAGCACCGCCATGGTCGGCAGCAGCGGAATGCGCAGCACGGCGATGGCGATGAAACACACCGTGGCGACCGCGCCGGCCAGCCAGTCGCGGCGCTTGAAAACCGGGGTGCCGATCTTCACCGCCATCGAGATCAGCAGGCCCGCGGCGGCGGCGGCCAGCCCGGCGAACAGGTGCTGGATGTGCGGATCGTCCTGGAACCGGTCGTACACCATGCCCAGCATGATCACGATGATCGACGGCGCCAGGATCAGGCCCATCAGCGCCGCGAAGGCGCCGCGCGGGCCGCGGAATTTCATGCCCAGCGCGACCGAAAGATTGATGATGTTGCCGCCCGGCAGGAACTGGCACAGGCCCAGCAGATCGGTGAACTCGGGGCCGCTCAGCCAGCGGTGCTTTTCGACCACCATGCGGCGCGCCAGCGGCAGCGCGCCGCCGAAGGCCGTCAGGCCGAGCATCAGGAATCCGTAGAACAGTTGCCCACAGGTGGGCGGGGGCCGCAAGGCGGCCTCGGTGGTGGAGGGTGCTGCTGCGTTCATTTTTATGTGACCAGTAAAGAGTTTGCAGCCTACTCTCCCCACTAGATAATGTCTAATATATGGAAATCTACTGACTCATATCGGGTACATATGGCGTCCATCGACTTGCGGCTGCTGCGCTACTTCGTGGCGGTGGCGGAAGAATCCCACCTGACCAAGGCCGCGGCGCGGCTCGGCATCCGCCAGCCGCCGCTCAGCCAGCAGATCCGCGTGCTGGAAGAGGAGCTGGGCGTCACGCTGTTCCACCGCCTGCCGCGCGGCATGGAACTCACCGAAAGCGGCCGCGCGCTGCTGGAGGACGCGCACAAGATCCTGGCGCTCACCGAGCAGGCGGTCGAAGGCGTGCGCCGCGTGTCGCAGGGCGAGGCCGGCCGCCTGACCGTCGGCTTCACCGGATCGGCCGCCTTCCACCCGTTCGTGCCCTCGGTGATCCGGCGCTTTCGCGAACTGGCGCCGAACGTGCGGCTGGTGCTGGAGGAAAGCAGCACCGGCGAACTGATGGACGACGTGTGCGACGGCCGGGTGGACGTGGCGTTCGTGCGCGGCCCCTATGGCCCGGACCGCGGCGTGGTGGTGGAAAAAGTGCTGGACGAAACCATGCTGGCCGCGTTTCCCGCCGACCATCCGGCGGTGCGGCGGCGCCCGCGCCAGCGCATCGCGCTGTCCGAACTTGCCGACGAATCCCTGATCCTGTACCGCCGCCACAGCGGGCCGGGCCTGTACGACGCCATCCTGGCGGCCTGCGCCGCCGCCGGTTTCAGCCCGCGCATCGCGCAGGAAGCGCCGCGCATGCTGTCCACGCTGAGCCTGGTTGCCGCCGGGCTGGGCGTCTCGCTGGTGCCGGCGTCGCTGCGCCGCGTCAACATCGAGGGTGTGGTCTACGTCAGCGTCAGCCGGCCCGCCTCGCTGCGCGCGCCGCTGAACCTGATCTGGCGCGATGCGCCGCTGTCGGGCGCGGCCCGCAGGCTGATCGAAGAGGTCCGCCGCCACCGCCAGGAATCGCCGTGAGCGCCGCGGCGCTACACTGCCGCACACCCCAATCCGCTTTTCTTTCATGCTTTCCGAATCCCCCATCGGCATCTACGACTCCGGCGTCGGCGGGCTGAGCGTGCTGCGCGCGATCCGCGACGCGCTGCCGCAGGAATCCCTGCTGTACGTGGCCGATTCCGCGCACGTGCCCTATGGCGAAAAAACGCCGCAGTTCGTGGCGCAGCGCGCCGCCACGCTGGCCGATTACTTCGTCTCCTGCGGCGCCAAGGCCATGGTGGTGGCCTGCAACACCGCCACCGCGGCCGCCATCGCGCAGCTGCGCCAGCGCCATCCCGGGCTGGTCATCATCGGCGTGGAGCCGGCGATCAAGCCGGCCGCCCACCTGACCCAGAGCGGCGTGGTCGGCGTGTTCGCCACCACCGGCACGCTGGCCAGCGCCAAG
Source organism: Achromobacter sp. MUI-25009338 (assembly GCF_057359325.1). NCBI lineage: Bacteria > Pseudomonadati > Pseudomonadota > Betaproteobacteria > Burkholderiales > Alcaligenaceae > Achromobacter > Achromobacter sp. MUI-25009338. The sequence goes on along the minus strand of NZ_CM170627.1, from coordinate 1,194,394 downwards.
TTCGCCGCCCTGGTGCGGCGCGAGGCGCCCGAGGTGCGCATCCTGCTGCAACCCTGCCCCGAATGGGTGCGGCTGGTGGAGCAAGGCGTGCTGCACGGGCCGCAGGCCGAGGCCGCGGTGCGCGGCCCGGTGGCGCAGCTGCGCGAGGCCGGCGCGGACGTGCTGGTGCTGGGTTGCACCCATTTCCCGTTCCTGCGCGAGGCCATCGAGGCGGCCGCCGGCCCCGGCGTGCCGCTGCTGGAAACCGGCGCCCCGGTGGCGCGCAGGCTGCGCCACCAGTTGCAGGAACGCGGCCTGCTGAGCGCGGGCGGCCCGGGCGCGCTGCGGCTACAGACCAGCGGCGCGGCCGGCGCGCTCGCTGCGCAGGCCAGCCGCCTGCTGGGCCAGGCGCTGGCCGCCGACGCGCTGGCCGAACGCTGGCGCTGAATGCCGGCGGCTTGATCCGGCGCATTCCGCGGCGGCGCGATTCGGCCAATAATGGGCGTACAGCGCACGCCGGCGCTCATCCGGAGACACCCGTGAAACGCATCCTGATCCCCGTGGACGGTTCGCAGCCGTCCCTCCACGCCGTCCAGGCCCTGATCGACGCCCGCCGCTACGCCCCGGTCGAACGGGTCGAACTCCTCAACGTCCAGATTCCGCTGCAGGCCGGCAAGATCGGCCGCGGCCTGTCGCAGGCCGAGATCGACGCCTACCACCAGGAGGAAGGCGAGGCCGCCCTGCAGGCCGCCCGCGCGCTGCTGAGCAAGGCCGGCGTGCCGTTCGAGGAACGCATCGAAATCGGCGCGGCGGCCGACACCATCGTGCGCGTCGCCCAGGAAACCGACGCCGACGAGATCTACATGGGCTCGCGCGGCCTGGGCTCGGTTTCGTCGTGGTTCCTGGGTTCGGTCGCAACCCGCGTCCTGCACCTGGCGGAACTGCCCGTCACGCTGGCCAAGTAAGGCCCGGAGGAACAACCATGCTGAACATCCTGGTCCCCGTCGACGGCTCCGACTACGCCAACCGCGCCGTCCTGTACGCCCGCGAGCTCGCCCAGGGCGCGGGCGCCGCCCACATCCACCTGCTCAATGTCCAGACGCCCGTGCAGGGCCGCGCCGGCCTGTCGCGGCTCATCACCCAGGACATGATCGACGAGTTCTACGCCCGCGAAGGCGAAGAGGCGATGGAAGAGGCGCGCAAGCTGCTCGACGTGACCGGCACCGCCTACACGCGGCACGTCGCCTTCGGCCACGTGGCCAGCGAAATCGCCGGCTACGCGCGCGACCACCGCTGCGAGCGCATCGTCATGGGCACGCGCGGCAACGGCGCGCTGGCCAACATCCTGATCGGCTCGGCCGCCAACCAGGTGCTGCAGCTGGCCGACGCGCCGGTCACCCTGATCAAGTAGCCGCGCCCGCGGTTCAGGCGGCCGGCAGCCGCAGCGACACGCGCAGCCCGCCCAGCGGCGAGCGCGCCGCGCTTACCTCGCCGCCGTAGGTGGCGGCCAGGTCGCGCACGATGTCCAGGCCCAGGCCCGAGCCGGGTCGCTGTTCGTCCATGCGCACGCCGCGCAGGAAGATGCGCTCGCGCTCGTGGTCCTCGATGCCCGGGCCGTCGTCGTCGACGTGGATCGACAGGCGCCCCGGCCCGTCCTCCTGCGCCGTGAGCCGCACCCGGCCGGCCGCCCACTTGCAGGCGTTGTCCAGCAGGTTGCCCAGCATTTCCTGCAAGTCCTGCTGTTCGCCGCGAAACGCCAGGCCGGGCGCGGCCTGGGCGTCCTCGATCTGCAGGCCGCGCTGCGCGTACAGGCGCCGCACCACGCGCAGCAGGCCCTGCGCCGTTTCCGCCAGCGGCGTGCGTCCGTCGGCCGCGCCCGAGGCCGCCGCGGCCCGGGCCCGCGCCAGGTGGTAGTCGATCTGCCGGTTCGCCATGCCGACCTGCTCGCGCACCAGCGCCGCCAGCGGCCCTTGCTCGCGCGCGGCGGCGTTGGCCAGGATGGCCAGCGGCGTCTTGACCGCGTGCGCCAGGTTGCCGGCCTGGGTGCGCGCGCGCTGCACGATCTCGGCGTTCATCGCCAGCACCTGGTTGAAATCGTCGACCAGCGGCTGGATCTCGCTGGGAAAACTTCCCTCGATGCGGCGGCTGTCGCCCGCGTCCTGCGCCGCCAGCTCGCGCCGCAGCCGCGCCAGCGGCCGCAGGCCGACCAGCACCTGCACCACCGCGGCCACGGTCAGCCCGGCGGCCAGCGCGCCCAGCGCGATCGCCAGCATGTGGTTGAAGCGTTCGATGGGTTCGGCCAGCGCGGCGCGGTCCGCCGCCACCAGCAGCCGCAGCGGCGCCGCGCCGTCCTCGGCCGGCGTGACCACGCGCCCCAGCGCGGCCAGTTCGCGCCCGCCGGGGCCGGCCACGTCGTAGGCGCGGTCGCCCTCGCCCGGCGCCTCGGGCGGCGCCTGCAGGGTCTGGTCCCACAACGAACGCGAACGCGCCACGCCGGCGGCGGCCGGCTGCCCGTTCGCGGCCAGCCGGTCGATCTGCCAGTACAGGCCCGACAGCGGCTGCTCCAGGCGCGGATCGCTCAGCGGCGGGGCCACCGCCGGCCGGCCGTCCGCGCCGACGTTGAGGGCGGCCGTCAGCTGGTTCAGGTGCAGCGTCAGTTCGGCCCGCAGTTGCTGGGTGATGTGCTGGCGGAACAGGCTGGCCAGGCCCCAGCCCGCCAGCGCCACCGAGGCCAGTATCCAGGCCAGCGTGCCGGCCAGCAGCCGCAGCCGCAGCGAGCGCGCCGCGGGCCGCGTCATTGCGGGGCCGCCAGGCGGTAGCCCAGCCCGCGCACGGTTTCGATGGTGTCGGGCGGCAGCTTCTTGCGCAGCCGGCCGACGAAGACCTCGATGGTGTTGGAATCGCGGTCGAGGTCCTGCGCGTAGACGTGCTCGGTCAGTTCGCTGCGCGAGACCACTTCGCCGGCGCGCTGCATCAGCACCGACAGCACCTTGAATTCGTGACTGGTCAGCGTCAGCGGACGGCCGTCCACGCTGACCCGCGCCTGGCGCGTGTCCAGCAGCAACGGGCCGCAACGCCATTGCGCGCTGGCGTGCGCGGTGCTGCGGCGCAGCAGCGCGCGCACCCGCGCCAGCAGCTCTTCCATGTGGAACGGCTTGGTCAGGTAATCGTCGGCGCCGGCGTCTATGCCGGCCACTTTTTCATGCCAGTTGTCGCGCGCGGTCAGGATCAGCACCGGCATGTTGCGACCGCCGGCGCGCCAGGCCTTCAGCACGGTCAGGCCGTCCACCACGGGCAGGCCCAGGTCCAGCACCACCGCGTCGAACGCCTCCACGTCGCCCAGGTAGCGCGCCGATTCGCCGTCGGCGGTGGCATCCACGGTATGGCCGGCGGCGCGCAGCGCCTCGGCGAGCTGGCCGGCCAGCGTGGGTTCGTCTTCGACCACCAGTATCCGCATCAGGGTTCGCCTTTGAACTTGATGTCGCGGCCCTTGATCCCCAGCAGCGTGCCGTCGCGCGCGTCGAGCTTCAGTTTGAGGATGCCGCCGCCGCTTTGCAGCACCCGGATCTCGTAGATGAATTCGTCGTCGTCCTCCTCGAACTCGACCTTGACCACCTGCCCCGGGAAATCGCGCTCCACGATGTCCAGCACCGCGCCCAGCGGCAGCACCTTGCCGGCCTGCAGCGCCTGGCGCGCGCGCTCGTGGTCGCTCTCGTCGGCCAGGCCGGCCACCGGCCCCGCGATCAGCGCGAGCGCGAGCGCGCAGGCCGGCAGCATGCCTGCGGGCCTGAATCCGGTTCTAGGGTCGCGCAACGCCGGGCCTCTCTGTGGAAATGGGGGATTCAAAAGGGGATGGATCAGGCGTCTTTTATACCGCGGCGCGGATGAACCGGGCATGAACGGCGTCTTCAGAACCGGTTCATGCGCCAACCCGAATAATGCCGGCAGGCCGTGAGGACGGCCCCATCCATCCAGTCCAAACCTAAGGAGAATTCCATGATGACGCGCATTCAGAAAACCCTGGCAGCCCTGGCGATCGGCGGCTCGGTCCTGGCGGCGGGCGCCGCCGTCCATGCCCAGGCCGCGCCGCAGCAGGCGCCGGCCCCCGCGTCCACCGCGCCCGCGGCCCCGATGCTGACGATCCGCCAGGTCTACGACAAGATGGAGGCGGCCGGCTACCGCAACATCTCCGAGATCGAGCGTTCCCGCAAGCACGGCTACGAGGTCAAGGCCGACGACCCGCAGGGCCAGCGCGTCAAGCTCCACGTCGATCCGCAGACCGGCGCCGTGACCCGCAGCCGCTTCGACGACTGAAGGCCGAAGGGCGCGCCAGCGCCCGAGTATGATGGGACATCGTCCGGGAGTCGCATCATGCAGATCCTACGTACCGCGGCGGCGGCCGGCCTGGCGCTGGCCACGCTCAGCGCCTGCGGCGAAATGGCCACGCTGCCCGTCGAGGCGGGCATGGGGCCGGCGCCGCAGCTGCCCGCCCCCAATCCCACCCTGATCCCCACCGTCAAGACCGCCAAGGCCGTAGGCTGGCCCGCCGGCGCCCATCCGCGGGCCGCGGACGGCCTGGCCGTGACCGGCTTCGCCGCCGGCCTGGACCATCCGCGCTGGCTGTACGTGCTGCCCAACGGCGACGTGCTGGTGGCCGAGACCAACGCACCGCCCAAGCCGGAATCGGCCTCGGGCGGGCTGAAGGGCTGGGTCGCCGGCCTGGTGATGAAGCGGGCCGGGGCCCGCACGCCCAGCGCCAACCGCATCACGCTGCTGCGCGACGCCGACGGCGACGGCGTGGCCGAAACCCGCGGCGTGCTGCTCGCAGGCCTGAACTCGCCGTTCGGCATGGCGCTCATCGGCCGGCACCTGTACGTGGCCAACGCGGACGCGGTGCTGCGCTTTCCGTACGAGTCCGGGCAGACCCGCATCGACGCGCCGGGCGAAAAAGTCACCGACCTGCCCGCCGGCATCAACCACCACTGGACCAAGAACCTGCTGGCCAGCCCCGACGGCGCCCGGCTGTACGTCTCGGTCGGCTCCAACAGCAACGTGGCCGAGAACGGCATGGACGCCGAAACCGGCCGCGCGGCCATCTGGGAGATCGACGTGGCCAGCGGCGCCAAGCGCCTGTACGCCACCGGGCTGCGCAATCCGGTGGGCATGGCCTGGGGGCCCGACGGCAAGACGCTGTGGACCGCGGTCAACGAACGCGACGAACTCGGCAGCGACCTGGTGCCCGACTACATGACCTCGGTGCGCGACGGCGGCTTCTACGGCTGGCCCTACAGCTACTTCGGCCAGCACGTCGACACCCGCGTCGCGCCGCAGCGGCCCGACCTGGTGGCGCGCGCCATCGTGCCCGACTACGCGCTGGGACCGCACACCGCCTCGCTGGGCCTGGCCTGGTCCGGCGGCGCCAGGCTGCCCTACGGCGAGGGCATGTTCGTGGGCCAGCACGGCTCCTGGAACCGCAATCCGCCCAGCGGCTACAAGGTCATCTTCGTGCCGTTCTCCGGCGGCCGGCCCGGCGGGCCGCCGCAAGACGTGCTGACCGGTTTCCTGGACGAAAGCGGCCAGGCGCAGGGCCGGCCGGTCGGCGTGGCCGTCGACCGCCGCGGCGGCCTGCTGGTGGCCGACGACGTCGGCAACGCGGTCTGGCGGGTCGGCGCCGCGCCCTGAGCCGCCCCTACAATGTCCGCTCCGAATATTCGACACAGGAGCGAACATGAGCACGGATAAAGTGGCGATCGTTACCGCCGGCGGCAGCGGCATGGGCGCGGCGGCGGCGCGCAAGCTGGCGGCCGACGGCTTCCGCGTGGCCATACTGTCGTCCTCCGGCAAGGGCGAGGCCCTGGCCCGGGAACTCGGCGGCCTGGGCGTCACGGGTTCGAACCGTTCGCCCGAGGACCTGGCGCGGCTGGTGGACACCGTCGTGCAGAAGTGGGGCCGCGTGGACGCGGTGGTCAACAGCGCCGGCCACGGCCCCAAGGGCCCGCTGCTCGAAATCAGCGATGAGGACTGGCGCCTGGGCATGGAGTTCTACCTGCTGAACGTGGTGCGCATCACGCGCCTGGTCGCGCCCATCATGAAGCAGCAGAAGTCCGGCGCCATCGTCAACATCTCCACCTACGCCACCTTCGAGCCCGAGGCCTTGTTCCCCACCTCCGGCGTGTTCCGCGCCGGGCTGGCCGCCTTCACCAAAGTGTTCGCCGACGAATACGCCGGACACAATGTGCGCATGAACAACGTGCTGCCAGGCTTCATCGACAGCCTGCCGGAAAAGGAAGACCGGCGCGTGCGCATCCCGATGGGCCGCTACGGCACGGCCGAAGAAGTCGCCGACCTGATCGCCTTCCTGGCGTCGGACGCCTCGTCCTACATCACCGGCCAGAACATCCGCATCGACGGCGGCATCACGCGCTCGGTCTGAGCCTCCCCCTTTAGTCGTAGTCCCTCATCCGAATGACGGTATTGAAGCCCGCCCGGGGCTTCAGTACCGTAGGTTTTCGCATTCGACGAGGTGCCTGCGCATGTCCGCTACGCCGTCAGCGGCTGCGCCGCAGTCCGCTGCCCCTACGCTACCCCGCCCCACGCCGGGCCAGGCCTCGCGCTTCCTGGCGCAGGCGACGTTCGGCCCCACGCCGGCCGACATAGAAGCCGTGGTGCGCGACGGCTACGCCGCCTGGCTCGACAGGCAGCTGGCCATGCCGCCGTCGCAGACGCATTTCGACTGGCTGCTGCAACAGGGCAAGAACACCGAGGAATTCAAGGGCAACGGCATCAACGCCCCCCTCGAATCCACGCTCTGGCGCAAGTTCATCAGCGCCCCCGACCAGGTGCGCACGCGGGTGGCGTTTTCGCTGTCCGAGATCTTCGTGGTGGGCGTGTCGTCCATCACCGCGTCCTGGCCCTTGTTCGGCGCGGCCGGCTTCATGGACCTGCTGGCCGAGCACGCGCTGGGCAATTACCGCGACCTGCTGGCCGCGGTCAGCCAGAACCTGTCCATGGGCTGCATGCTGACCTACCGCGGCAACCGCAAGGAAGATCCCAAGACCGGCCGCCATCCCGACGAGAACTACGCCCGCGAAATCATGCAGCTCTTCAGCATCGGCCTGCTGGAGCTGGAGCCGGACGGCTCGCTCAAGATGGTCGACGGCAAGCCGGTGGAAACCTATACCAACGTCGACGTGCAGGGGCTGGCCAAGGTATTCACCGGCTGGGACATCAACGGTCCGGAGACCGACGTGGAATTCCACCGCCGGCCGATGGCGCTGAACAACGCGCTGCACTCGCTGGCCGAAAAACGCTTCCTGGGCGCCGTCATCCCGCCGGGCACCGACGGCCACCTGTCGCTCAAGCGCGCCATCGACGTCATCAGCGCCCATCCCAACGTGGGACCGTTCATCGGCACCCAGCTGATCCAGCGCCTGGTCACCAGCAATCCCAGCCGCGCCTACGTCAGGCGCGTATCCGCCGCCTTCGCCGACGACGGCACGGGCGCGCGCGGCAATCTCAAGGCCGTGGTGCGCGCCATCCTGCTGGACCCGGAGGCGCGCAACCCCGACCTGAACGCGCCCGACTGGGGAAAGGTGCGCGAACCCATCCTGCGCTTTTCCGGCTGGGCGCGGGCCTTCGGCGCGAACTCCACCAACGGCGTATGGGCCATGCCTGACACCACCGACAACACCATACGGCTGGCGCAAAGCCCGATGCGCTCGGCCAGCGTGTTCAACTTCTTCCGCCCGCGCTACGTGCCGCCGGTCACCGAACTGGCGCGCCGCCACCTGGTGGCGCCGGAACTGCAGATCACCGACGAAACCAGCGTCGCCGGCTACCTGAACTTCCTGGCCATCTACGTGGACCGCGGCTGGGAAGACCTGCAGACCTCCTACGCCGCCGAGATCGCGCTGGCGCCCGACTCCGCCGCGCTGGTGGCGCGGGTGGCGCTGCTGCTGGCGGGCGACGCCTTCTCCGACCGGACCGCCGCGGCGATCGCCCAGGCCGTCTCCAGCATCCCGCCCGAGCGCCCGCGCGACCGGGTGCGGGCCGCGATCACGCTGGTGGCGGCCACCCCGGAATACCTGGTACAGAAATGAAAGCCCGCAGATGAAAAACGCCAGCCGCCGTGAATTCCTGCTCCGCGCCTGCGCGCTGGGCGCCTCCCATGCCGCCGCCCCGCTGGCGCTGAATCTGGCGGCGCTGGGCGCGGCGGCCGCGCAGTCCGCCCCCAATGACTACAAGGCGCTGGTCTGCGTCTTCCTGTATGGCGGCAACGACCCGTACAACTCGCTGGTGCCGTTCGACGCGCCCGCATACCGGGCCTACGCCCAGGCGCGCACCGACATCGCGCTGCCGCGAGACGCCTTGCAGGCGACCGCGCTGCGCGGCAGGCAGGCCGCGCCCGGCGGTGCGCAATTCGCGCTGGCGCCGTCGCTGGCGCCGCTCAAGCCGCTGTACGAAAGCGGCGACATGGCCGTGCTGCTGAACATCGGCCCCCTGGTCGTGCCGACCACCAAGGCCGAATACATCGGCGCGCGCGTGCCGCTGCCGCCCAAGCTGTTCTCCCACAACGACCAGCAGTCGTACTGGCAGGCGCTGGCCCCCGAAGGCGCGTCCTCGGGCTGGGCCGGACGGCTCACCGACCTGTTCGCCGACGCCAACGCGCAGCGCACGTTCACCGGCATCACCGCCGGCGGCAGCACCGTGCTGCTGGCCGGCCGCCAGGTCGCGGGATATCGCGTCGGCATTCACGGCTCGACCCCCATCGACCTGCTCGGCCGCGACATGTACGGCTCCAGCGATTGCACCGCGCTGCTGCGCCAGCTCATCACCCAGCCGCGCGAACACCTGATGGAACGCGAACTGTCGCGCATCGCGGCCCAGTCCATCGACGCCGACGCCCGCCTGCGCGCCGCGCTCGCCGGCGTCGCGGTGCCCGGGGAGTTTTCCTCGCCCCTGGCCCAGCAGCTGAAGATCGTCGCCCGCATCATCGGCGCGCGCCAGGCGTTGGGCGCGCGGCGCCAGGTGTTCTTCGTGTCCCAGAACGGCTATGACAACCACGCCGGCCTGAACGACACCCACCCGGCGCTGCTGCGCGAACTGGGCCAGGCCCTGGCCGCGTTCCAGCAGGCGCTGGCGGCCATTGGCGTGGCCGACCGGGTCACCACCTTCACCGCATCCGAATTCGGCCGCACCCTGGGCTCCAATGGCAACGGCTCCGACCACGGCTGGGGCTCGCACCATTTCGTGCTCGGCGGCGCGGTCAAGGGCGGCCGCTACTACGGCCAGCACCCCGAGATCGCGCGCGACGGCCCGGGCTTCGTCGACAACGGCCGGCTGCTGCCTACCCTGGCGGTGGACCAGCTCGGCGCCTCGCTGGGGAAATGGTTCGGGGCCAGCCCGGAGGACTTGAAGCTGGTGTTTCCGAACCTGCGGCATTTCGATGCCGATGCGTTGGGGTTGTTTGAGGGTTCTGGCGGGGTCTGATGGGTGTCGCGCGCTGGGCATTCGTGTTCTTGCCTGGTGAATCTCGCGCTATACCCATCCTACGGGATTGACGGAGGCCGGGAACCGTAGGATGGGTATAGCGCGAGACGACTTCCACAAGAAACCAATCATCGAACGCGCGACACCCATCACGCGCCAACCTCACGGCCACCCGCGATGGACCGATATGACACTCCCGCCCTCCGCCACGGCCGCGCCGGCCTATGCTTGACCGGCTTATCGAGGAGCCGGGATGACCGACTACAGACGCCATTACGTTCCAGGCGGCACCTACTTTTTCACCGTGGCCGCGCGGCGGCGCGGAACCTGGCTGCTGGTGCAGCGCGCCGAACTGCTCAAAGCCTGCATCCGCGCGGAACAGCGGCTGGCGCCATTCGCGATTCTTGCCGCGGTCATCATGCCGGACCATCTGCACATGGTCTGGCGGCTGCCGCAGGGCGACAGCGACTATCCGAACCGTTGGCGCCGGATCAAGACCCGCTTTTCGCGCGCGCTGCCGGGCGCGGCGCGCACTTCCGCATCGGCGCGCGGCGAGCGCGGCATATGGCAGCGGCGCTACTGGGAACACACGGTGCGCGACGAGTCGGATCTGGCCGCCTGCATCGGCTACGTCCATGCCAATCCGGTCAAACACGGCTACGTGGCGCGGCCGGAACTGTGGCCGCATTCCACCCTGCTCGCCTGGCAGGAACGCCGCCGCCTGCGCTTGGCAACACCGCCCCGGCGGTTCTATAAACTGGATCTGCGGGCCGATGGCGCCCGCGCCCCTGCCACCTGCCGCCCGCCCATGACCGCCTCCCCTGCCCTGACGCTGGCGCCCGCCACCGAAGCCGACCTGCCCTTTCTGCTGGCCCTGCGCAAGTCCACCATGACCGAGCACCTGCGGCGCGCCGGCGCGCCCAGCGACGACGCCTACCACCTGGTCCGTATCCGCCACCGCTTCGAGGACGCCCGGATCGTCTGGGCCGACGGCCGCAAGGCGGGGCTGTTCAAGGCTACGCGCGACGGCGCGGCCTGGCGCGTGGTGCAGATCCAGATCGCTCCCGAGTTCCAGGGGCGGGGCCTGGGCCGGCGCCTGCTGGCCGGCCTGCTGCAAGAGGCCGACTCGCGGGCGGCGACGGTCGACCTGGGCGTGCTGCATGGCAATCCCGCCCGGCGTCTCTACGAATCGCTGGGCTTCACCCCCGTCGAGGAGCATCCGCTGGAAACCGAAATGCGCTACTTCCCCCGGAAGGCCGGCTGATATTTTTTCGTGTAGCGGGAATAAGCCGGGGGCCGGCAGCGTCTGTGTCAGGCAGTCCCCACTTTTTCTATCCGCGAGGCACACCATGCGCAAACACTACGTCGCAATCCTGGCCCTGGCTTCCGCCGCCCTGTTCTCGGCCGGCGCCCAGGCCCAGGCCGTCAAGACCCAGAACGGCATGCTGGTCAACAGCGCCGGCATGACGCTTTACACCTTCGACAAGGACTCGGGCGGCAAGAGCGCCTGCAACGACCAGTGCGCCAAGATCTGGCCGCCCGTCATGGCCGCCGCCGACGCCAAGCCCAGCGGCGACCTGACCGTCATCACCCGTGACGACGGCAGCAAGCAATGGGCCAGCAAGGGCAAGCCGCTGTACACCTACGCCAAGGATGCGAAGGCCGGCGACAAGACCGGCGACAACTTCAAGGAAGTCTGGCACGTGGCCAAGCCCTGATCCCGCGCCGCCGCTCCATGCGCCCCGACGACGAAGCCCTGATCCTGGCCTGCATCCCCAGCCTGCGGCGCTACGCCCGCGGGCTGACGGGCGACCCGCAGCGGGCCGACGACCTGGTCCAGGACACGCTCGAGCGCGCATGGAGCCGCTATTCGCGCTGGCAGCGGCGCGGAGAGCTGCGCGCCTGGATGTTCGGCATCATGCACAACCATTTCATCGACGGGGTGCGCGCCAACAGCCGGCGCGTGGACCAGACCGCCGCCGGCGACCTGCCCGACGCGCCGGTGCGCGCCACCCAGACCGACCGCCTGGAAGTCCGCGACCTCGAGCGCTGCCTCCAGGCCCTGCCCGCCGAGCAGCGCGAAGTCCTGCTGCTGGTATGCGTGGAGGATCTTTCCTATCAGGAAACCGCACAGATACTGGATGTGCCCTTGGGCACGGTCATGTCGCGCCTGTCGCGCGCCCGCGAAAAGCTGAGCGCGCTGATGCAAGGCCGCGATACCTCCAACCGGCTCCACCGCGTGAAATAACATGAACGACAAACGCCTGCACCCGGTGCCCGGCCCGGGCGCCCCCATCACCGAGGCCGATCTGCATGCCTATGCCGACGGCCAGCTGCCGCCGGCGCGCCATGCGGAGGTCGAGGCCTTCCTGGGCGCGCATCCGCACGACCAGGCGCGGGTGGACGACTGGAAGGCGCAGCGCCGCGCGCTGCACGCGCTGCTGGACCCGGTGCTCGACGAACCGCTGCCGCTGCGCCTGCCGCTGGCGCCGCCGGCGCGCCACTGGCCCTGGCGCGCGCTGGCCGCCGGCGTGGCGGTGGCCGCGATCAGCGCCAGCGCGGCCTGGATGGCGCGCGGCGCGATGGACGCCCGCCACCTGCAGACGGTGCTGGCCGCCGCCGCGCCCGAACGCGCCGCCGGCGGCTATGCGCAGCGCGCCGCCATCGCCCACGCGGTCTACGCGTCCGACATGGGCCGCCCGGTGGAAGTTGGCGTGGACAACGAAGCGGGCCTGGTCAAGTGGCTGACCAAGCGCATGGGCGCGCCGGTGCGCGCGCCCTCGCTGTCGCAGGCCGGCTACGAGCTGATGGGCGGACGCCTGCTGCCCGGCGGCGCCGGCCCGGTCGCGCTCTTCATGTACGGCGCCCCCGACGGGCAGCGTCTGACGCTGTACGTCACGCGCGAGGCGACCGGAGAAAAAACCGCCTTCCAGTTCACGCAGGAAGGCGCCGTGCGGGTGTTCTACTGGGTCGAGGGCCAGTTCGGCTACGCGCTGTCCGGCGCGGTCAGCCGCGAGGAACTGCAGCGCGTGTCGCAGGAGGTCTACCGCCAGCTGCAGGGCTAGCCCGCTGCGCGGCCGCCGCACGCCTGTTGCAGCATGTGCAGCGTGATCTTGCGTACTTCGGCCTTGCTCGCGCCGATATGCTCGCGCAGCATTTGCGCCGCCTCGTCGGCGCGCCGCGCCAGCACCGCGCGCAGGATGGCCGCATGCTCGTCGTAGGTGGCGTCCACCCGGCGGTCCTGGGTGAAGTCCAGGCGCCGGACGATGCGTATCTTTTCCGTCACTTCGCGGTGGATCTGCGTCATCTCGGGGTTGCCGGCGGCGGCCACCAGCGCGCAATGGAAAGCCTCGTCCAGCTGGGCCACCTGCCGGCCGTCGGCGATGCGCTGGCGCGGCGGCGCCAGCCATACCTCCCGCAGCGCGTCCAGCATGCCGGCCTCGTCCACGCGCTCGCGCGCGCACAGCCGTTGCACCGCCGCCTGCTCCAGCACCACGCGCACGTCGTACAGCGCTTCGAACCGCTCGAAGTCGAAGGGCCGCACCTGCCAGCCGCTGCGCGGACGCGGCAGCACGTAGCCCTCGCGTTCCAGGCGCGCCAGGCTCAGGCGCACCGGCGTGCGGCTCACGCCCAGGCGCGCCGCCAGATCCGCCTCGGTAAAGCGTTCGCCCGGCAGCAGACGGAAGTCGAACAGGTCGGCCTTGAGCCTTTGATAGACCTGCTCGGCCAGCGATCGGGCCAGGGCCGGCGCCTGCCGCAGCGCCGAGCCGGGCGTCATGAGTTCCCCGCGCATGGTCAGTTCACCGGGCAGGAAACGTCTTCGGCCAGGACGATGAGCGGATCGCCGGCATTGACCGGTTTGCCGGGCGCGCAGCGGATGGCGGCGACGGTGCCGGCGGCGGGCGCGACGACGGACAGCTCCATCTTCATGGCCTCGACCACCACCAGCGTGTCGCCGGCCGACACGCTCTGGCCCACCTGAACCGGGATCTTCCAGACGTTGCCGCACATATCGGCGCTGACCAGGCGCTCGCCTTCGGACAGCGCCGCCTGCGGTTCGAGGTCTGGCTCGGTCTCGGCGGCGTGTTGCGCCGCCTCGGCCTCGCCGGCCTTCCACAAGGCCACCTCGGCGTCGAACGCGCGTTTCTGGCGCGCCTGGAACGCGGCGATGCTGTCGGCCTGCTGCGCCAGAAAGCGCTGGTGCGCGGCGAAGTCGAACACTTCCTCTTCGATGCGGACGGCGGCCCGGCCTTCCCGGAAATCGGCGCGCAGCGCGTCCAGTTCGGCCTCGGTCACCGGATAGAAGCGCACCTGATCGAAAAAGCGCAACAGCCACGGCTTGCCGTCCTGGAACACCGGGTTCTTCAGGAACTTGTTCCAGATGGGCAGGGTGCGGCCGACCAGCTGATAGCCGCCGGGCGAATCCATGCCGTAGATGCACATGTACACGCCGCCGATGCCCACGGTGCCTTCGGCGGTAAAGGTGCGGGCGGGGTTGTACTTCGACGTCAGCAGGCGGTGGCGCGGATCGATCGGCACCGCGCAGGGCGCACCCAGGTACACGTCGCCCAGGCCCATGACCAGGTAGCTGGCGCCGAACACGATGTCGCGGACCTGCTCGCGGCTTTCCAGGCCGTTGATGCGCTGGATGAAATCCACGTTGTTGGGCAGCCACGGCGCCTCGGCGCGCACGGTTTCCTGGTAACGCCGCACGGCGCCCAGCGTGGCCGAGTCCTCGAACGCCATCGGCAGATGGACGACGCGGGTGGGCACCTTGAGCGTGGCCACGTCGGCCAGGCCGGCTTCGATCTCCAGCAGGCGCGCGATCAGCGCGTCCTGCGCGATCGTGTGGCTGTCGTAGCGGATCTGCAGCGAGCGCACGCCCGGCGACAGTTCCCGCACGCCGGCGACGGGATCGGCGTCGAGCGCCTGCATCAGCAGGTGCACGCGCATGCGCAGCGCCAGGTCCAGCACGTTGTCGCCGTATTCCAGCAGCAGGTAGCCGTCGCCGGCCTGGCGGTAGGTCACCGATGGACGCGAACCCCGGGCCGGCAGCGCCGCCACGATGGCCTCGGACGCCGCCGCCGGCGCGCGCGCCGCAGCCTCGGGCGCGGCCGCCAGTTCGGCCACGCGCCGGTCCTGCGCCGCCTCCAGCGCCACGGCCCGGGCGTAGTCCATGCGCACGAAGCGGATGCGGTCGCCCGGCTTGACCTGGCCGACCTTCCAGAGTTCGGCGCGGGCGATGGTGGCGGGGCAGACGAAGCCGCCCAGGCTGGGGCCGTCGCGCGTCAGGATGACCGGGCTGTCGCCGGTGAAATTGATACTGCCGATGGCGTATTCGCAATCGTGGATGTTCGACGGATGCAGGCCGGCCTCGCCGCCATTCTCGCGCGCCCAGGCCGGCTTGGGACCGATCAGGCGCACGCCCAGCCGGTTGGAGTTGTAGTGCACCTCCCAATCGGCGGCGAAGAAGGCTTCGATGGCCTCGGGCCGGAAGAAATCGGGCGCGCCGTGGGGACCGTAGAGCACGCCGATTTCCCAGGTGTCGCCATAGGCCGGGATCAGTTCGGCCGGCGCGGCCTGCGGCGCGGACAGGGCCGGCGCGGCGTCCGCCAGTTCCGGGCGCACCAGGGGCAGCACGTCGCCCACGCGCAGCGTGCGCCCGGCGTGGCCGCCGAACTGGCCCAACGCGAACGTCGAACGGCTGCCCAGATAGACCGGCACGTCCAGGCCGTTGCGCACGGCCAGGTAGCCGCGGCAGCCCGACAGCGCCCGGCCGATGGACAGCACCTGGCCGCTGCGCACCGCCACCGGCCGCCACATGGGCAGCGGCTCGCCGTCCAGCGTGGCGGCGCATGCCGCGCCCGTCAGCGCCACGATGGCGTCGCCATGGAATCGCAGGGTCGGACCGACCAGCGTGGTTTCCAGCCCGGCCGCGTCGGGCGCGTTGCCGACGATGCGGTTGGCCATGCGGAACGCATAGTCGTCCATCGGCCCCGACGGCGGCACGCCGATGTTCCAATACCCCTCGCGCCCCGGATAGTCCTGCACGCTGGTGTAGGTGCCCGCCTCCAGCACCTCGATCGCGGCCGGCCGGTAGACGAAGCCGTCCAGAAAGCGCGTGGAAAGCTCGCCGGCGCGAAAGCGCGCGTCGTCCACGATCTGCCGCAGGTAGTCGAGGTTGGTGGCGATGCCATGCAGCCGGGTCCGCGCCAGCGCCTCGGCCAGCCGGTCCAGCGCCTGCTCGCGCGTCGGCGCATGGACGATCAGCTTGGCCAGCATGGGGTCGTAGAACGCCGGCACCTCCGTGCCGGTCGAGACCCAGCCATCGACCCGCACCCCGGGCGGAAACGACACCTCGGTCAACACGCCGGGCGCGGGCTGGAACTGGCGCAGCGGATCCTCGGCGTACAGGCGCACCTCGATCGCCGCGCCGCGGGGCGCGCGCGACATGGCGTCGAAGTCCAGCGCCTCGCCGGCGGCCACGCGCAGCATGCATTCGATCAGATCCAGGCCGGTCACCTCTTCGGTCACGGGATGCTCGACCTGCAGCCGCGTGTTCACCTCCAGGAAATAGAAGCTGTCGCGCGCCGGATCGTAGATGAACTCCACCGTGCCCGCCGAGCGGTAGCAGACCGACTCGCCCAGCCGCAGCGCGGCCGCGTGCAGCGCGGCCCGGGTGGCCTGCGGCAGCCGCGGCGCCGGGGTTTCCTCGATGACCTTCTGGTTGCGGCGCTGCACCGAGCAGTCGCGCTCTCCCAGCGCCAGCACCCGGCCGCTGCCGTCGCCGAAGATCTGCACCTCGATGTGGCGGGCGTTATCGACGTAGCGTTCGATGAACGCGCCGCCATCCTTGAAGAAATGCTCGCCCATCCGCTGCACGCCATCGAAGGCCGCGGTCAGTTCGGCCTCGTTGGCGCAACGCGACAGTCCGATGCCGCCGCCGCCCGCGGTGCTCTTGAGCATGACCGGGTAGCCGATGCGCTCGGCCTGCGACAGCGCTTCGCCCAGGCTGCCCAGCAGGCCCGTGCCCGGCGTCATCGGCACCCCTGCCGCGGCCGCCAGTTCGCGGGCGCGGTGCTTCAGGCCGAACTCGCGGATCTGCGTGGGCGTGGGGCCGACGAACGCGATGCCGGCGTCCTCGCACGCCTGCGCGAACTCGGCGCTCTCGGACAGGAATCCGTAGCCCGGATAAATCGCCTGCGCGCCATGCTCGCGCGCGGCCGCCAGCAGCAGGTCCATGCGCAGGTAGCTGTCGGCGGCCTTCTCGCCGCCCAGCGCCACGGCCACGTCGGCCTCGCGCACGTGCGCGGCGTTGCGGTCCGGATCGGAGTACACGGCCACGCTGCGGATGCCCAGCCGCTTGAGGCTGCGGATGGCGCGGACGGCGATTTCGCCTCGGTTGGCGATCAGAACGGTATCGAACACGTTGCGGCTCCCAGAAGTCTGTCGGGTGTTAGCGAAGCGGGGCGGGGCTGGCGTCGAGGCTGGCCAGGTAGGCGCGCCAGCCGCCGTAAGCGGTGATGTCGCGCGCGCCCTCCAGGCCGCGCGGTTCGCAGATGAATCCCTTGACCTGGCGGCCGTCTTCCAGCTCCAGCGTGCCGATGCCCAGCGGCGCGGGAATCTCCGCCACGAAGGCGCCGAAGGCCGCCAGCGGCACGTCCCAGAGCTCCACCTCGATGGGCGCGCCGCTGTCGCGCTTCACCAGGCCCGGTTTGGGCGGCGACGTGTTGGCCAGCGCGTACAGGCGGTAATCGGCCGCCGTGCGCGTACGTTCGACGAACACGGCCCCGCGCGAGGTCAGCTGATGGTTCAGCGGCATGCCGCTCAGATGCGCGCCCACGACGGACACGCGCACCGCGTCGGCGGCCGGCTCTCGGGCAGGGCCGGGCGCCGGCAGCGGCGCGCCGGTGGCGCCCAGCGGCAGCCCCAGGCGCGCCTGCCACTGGCGGCCGAAGCGCGCCAGCGCGCGGTCATGCCAGGCCGGGGCGATCAGCGTGATGCCGGCGGGCAGGCCATCGGCGCGCATCCCCGCCGGCAATGCCAGCGCCGACAAATCGGCCAGATTGACGAAGTTGGTATAGATGCCGAGGCGCGAATTGAGCGTCACCGGGTCGGCCTCCAGCTCGGCGATGGTGTAGATCGCGGGCGAGGTCGGCACGACCAGCGCGTCGAAGCCCGCCAGCGACCGGTGGATGCGCCGCGCCAGCGCCGCGCGCCGGTACTCCGCCTTGAACGCATCCAGCGCGCTGTAGCCGGCGGCCTGCTCGACGATGCCGCGCACCACCGGATGGATGGCGTCCGGGGTTGCATTCCACAGCGCTTCCACGGCGGCGAAGCGCTCGGCCACCCAAGGCCCTTGATAGAGCAGCGCCGCCAGTTCGCTGCAGGGCGTGAAGTCGATCGCCTCGACCGCCGCCCCGCCGTCCCTCAACCGGCGCACGGCCTCTTCGAAGGCGGCGGCCGCCTGCGCGTCGCCGAAGAATTCCAGCTGCGCGGGAATGGCCAGCCTGGGTCGCTCGGGCCAGACCGGCGCGGCTTGCGTGGGCTGCTCGCGCGAATAGGGATCGCGCTCGTCGAAGCCGGCCGCGATATCGGCCACGAGTTCGGCATCGTCCACCGTCAAGGCGAACACCGACACGCAGTCCAGGGTGCGGCACGCCGGCACCACGCCGGCGGTGCTGAGCCGGCCTTTGGTGGGTTTGAGGCCGACGATGTTGTTAAAGCCCGCCGGCACCCGGCCCGAGCCCGCGGTGTCCGTGCCCAGCGCGAACGCGACCAGGCCGCGCGCCACCACCGAGGCCGAGCCCGAGCTGGAACCGCCGCTCACATAGGCCGGATCGAAGGCGTTGGGTACGGCGCCGTGGGGCGAGCGGGTGCCCACCAGCCCGGTGGCGAACTGGTCCAGGTTGGTCTTGCCCACCAGAATGGCGCCGGCCGCGCGCAGGCGGGCGACCACCCCGGCGTCCTCGTCCGGCACATAGGCGAACTCGGGGCAGGCGGCCGTGGTCGGCCAGCCGGCGGCGTCGATATTGTCCTTGACCGCGAACGGCACGCCATACAGCGGCAGACGCGCGAGGTCGCCGCCGGCAGCTTCCAGCAGGCCGCGCAGCGCGTGGAGCTGGCGGGCCAGCATGGCGCCATCCACGCGCGCGATCCAGGCATTGTCCGCGGGGCCGCCGCAAGTCGCCCACGGCGCCAGCAGCGTCTCGGGCACGGCGCCGCCGTCGCGGTAGGCGGCCTGCCACTGCGCGATCGTCCAGGCGAGCGGCCCGTCATGGACTGCCTGATTGCGGATAGGGCCTTTCTGCGTTGCTGCGGCATTCATGCTGGGATCCTCGTTGGTATTCACGTATGGATTCCCAAGCAATAGGTATGCCATGTCGGCCTGCTCCCCGGCGCCATCCTCGGTTCGGCCCGGAAGCGCCGCGGGCGGCCCGCCGCGCGCGCACCGGAACGGGCCGTTTTCGCACCCTTGTTGTGCGTGCGGCACCACATCGACCCACGCCCACCGCCCTGCCCGCCCGTACGCCTCATGGCGCGCCACGGCCCCTCACCGACCTGGCATGGGCTTTGCTTTGAGGTCATGGCGGGCATGCATATCGAGCAAGCCGCCGTTCCAGCCGGCCAGGCCGGCGCCTTCCCTTTCAGGAGTCACCATGAAACGCAGACTAGCCCTTAAGCAACTGACCGCCGTGAGCCTGTTGGCCCTGTCGGGATGGATGCCGCAGTCGTACGCCGCCGAGGACACCATCAAGGTGGGCATCCTGCATTCGCTCTCGGGCACCATGGCGATCTCGGAAACCTCGCTCAAGGACGTGGCCCTGATGGCCATCGCCGAAATCAACGCCAACGGCGGCGTGCTGGGCAGGAAGCTCGAACCCGTGGTGGTGGACCCCGCGTCGAACTGGCCGCTGTTCGCCGAGAAAGCGCGCCAGCTGCTGTCGCAGGACAAGGTGGCGGCGGTCTTCGGCTGCTGGACGTCGGTGTCGCGCAAGTCCGTGCTGCCGGTGTTCAAGGAACTGAACGGGCTGCTTTTCTATCCCGTGCAGTACGAAGGCGAGGAACTTGAGAAGAACGTGTTCTACACCGGCGCCGCGCCCAACCAGCAGGCCATTCCCGCCGTGGAGTACCTGATGAGCGAAGACGGCGGCGGGGCCAAGCGCTTCGTGTTGCTGGGCACCGACTACGTCTATCCGCGCACCACCAACAAGATCCTGCGCGCCTTCCTGCATTCCAAGGGCGTCAAGGACAGCGACATCGACGAGATCTACACGCCGTTCGGCCACTCGGACTACCAGACCATCGTGGCCAACATCAAGAAGTTCGCCGCCGGCGGCAAGACCGCCGTGATCTCCACCATCAACGGCGATTCCAACGTGCCCTTCTACAAGGAGCTGGGCAACGCGGGCCTGAAGGCCACCGACGTGCCGGTGGTGGCCTTTTCGGTGGGCGAGGAAGAGCTGCGCGGCGTGGACACCAGGCCGCTGGTCGGCCACCTGGCCGCGTGGAACTACTTCCAGTCGATCCGCAACCCGGTCAACGCGGCCTTCATCGAGAAATGGAAGGCCTACGCCAAGGCGAACAAGCTGCCCAACGCCGACACGGTCGTGACCAACGATCCGATGGAGGCCACCTACATCGGCATCCACATGTGGAAGCAGGCGGTCGAGCAGGCCAAGACCACGGACGTGGACAAGGTGATCGCGGCCATGGGCGGCCAGAAGTTCGACGCGCCCGACGGCTACACCATCGAGATGGACAAGACCAACCACCACCTGCACAAGCCGGTCTACATCGGCGAGATCAAGGCGGACGGCCAGTTCAACGTGGTGTGGAAGAGCAAGGGACCGATCCGCGCCCAGCCCTGGAGTCCGTACATCCCGGGCAATGAAGCCAAGCAAGGCCTATGACGCACACCGGAACCGCAGCCATGCGCATCGCTGTCATCGCTCTCTACTTGCGTCGTTTTCTTCTGGCGTGGCTGGCGTCCCTGCCGCTGCAGGCGGCGGCCGGCGTGGACCCGGCCCTGCTCGCGCCGCTGTCCGGCGACGACACGAACGCCAGGCTGCAAGCGATCGCCGCGCTGGGCGAGCTGCCCGACCCCGGCGCGGCGGCCGTACTGGAGGCGCTGGGCGAAGGCCGGCTCTACGCGGGCGGCGACGGCCGCCTGCTGATCGGCGACGGCGGCCCGCGCGCCGCCGACGCCGCGACGGGCGCCGCCGCCGAGCTGCCCGCGGACGCGGAAGCCGTGATGGTCAACAACCGACTGCGCCGCGCCATCGAGGCCGCGCTGGCCGGCGCGCGCCTGTACGCCGACCAGCCCGCCGTGCGCCTGGCGGCGGCCCGCCGGCTTCAGCAGACCGGCGACCCCGCGCGCCTGCCCATGCTTGCGAAGGCGCTGGCCGCCGAGCGGGACCCGGCCGTACGCGATGCGCTGGAGATCGCGCAGGCCAATCTGGAATTGAAAAGCGACGATCCCGCAAAGCGGCGCCATGCGGTGCAGGTGCTGGGCGAAACCGGCAACGCGGTGTTCCGCCCCACCCTGGCCGCCCTGACCCTGGAGCGCGATGGGGCCTATGCGGAACCCGATGCCGGCGTGCGCCAGGCCGCCGCGCGCGCGCTCAAGCAGATCGACCGCCGCCTGGCCACGATCGAATGGGCCGGCAATCTCTACTACGGCGTCAGCCTGGGCAGCGTGCTGCTGCTGGCGGCGCTGGGCCTGGCCATCACCTTCGGCCTGATGGGCGTCATCAATATGGCGCACGGCGAGCTGCTGATGATAGGCGCCTACGTGACCTACGTGGTGCAGACGGCGTTCCGCGCCTGGCTGCCGGGCTGGCTGGACTGGTACGTGCTGGCGGCGCTGCCGCTGGCCTTCGTCGTGACCGCGCTGGTGGGCATGGCGCTGGAACGCACCGTGATCCGCTGGCTTTACGGCCGGCCGCTGGAAACGCTGCTGGCCACCTGGGGCATCAGCCTGATCCTGATGCAGGGCGTGCGCACCCTGTTCGGCGCGCAGAACGTGGAAGTGAGCAATCCCGCCTGGATGTCCGGCGGCCTCACGGTACTGGGCGGGCTGGTGCTGACCTACAACCGGCTGGTCATCATCGGCTTCGCCTTCTTCGTGGTGTTCCTGGTGTGGGCGCTGCTGAACCACACCCGCCTGGGCCTGTTCGTGCGCGCCATCACCCAGAACCGGCGCATGGCCGACTGCGTCGGCGTGCCCACCGGCCGCGTGGACATGCTGGCCTTCGGCCTGGGCTCGGGCATCGCCGGGCTGGCCGGCGTGGCCCTGTCCCAGCTGGGCAACGTCGGACCGGACCTGGGCCGCGGCTACATCGTGGATTCGTTCATGGTGGTGGTGCTGGGCGGCGTGGGCCAGCTGGCCGGCACCGTCGTCGCCGCGCTGGGCCTGGGCGGGGTCAATAAATTCCTGGAACCTTACGCAGGAGCCGTCATGGCCAAGATCATTATCCTGGCGCTCATCGTGCTGTTCGTCCAAAAGCGGCCGCAAGGCCTGTTCGCCCCGCGCGGCCGGAGCGTCGAATGAAATCGAGTTTCCCGATCGATCCGACCCTGCCCGTCCGCGCCCCGCTGTACTCGCGCCGCGCCTGGGCGGCGCTGGCCGCGGCCGCCGCCGCGCTGGCGCTGCTGCCGCTGCTGAACCTGGCGTTCCCGCCCGGCCATCCGCTGCACGTATCGGCCTATGCCGTGGCGCTGCTGGGCAAGTTCATGTGCTACGCCATGGCCGCGCTGGCGCTGGACCTGGTGTGGGGCTACGCCGGCATCCTGTCGCTGGGCCACGGACTGTTCTTCGCGCTGGGCGGCTATGCGCACGGCATGTACCTGATGCGCGCCATCGGCCGCGACGGCGTCTACCAGAGCGACCTGCCCGACTTCATGGTGTTCCTGGACTGGAAGGACTACCCCTGGTACTGGTCCTTCACCGAGCATTTCTGGTACGCCATGCTGCTGGTGGTGCTGGCGCCCGGCGTGCTGGCCTTCGTGTTCGGCTACTTCGCCTTCCGCTCGCGCATCAAGGGCGTGTACTTCTCCATCATCACGCAGGCCCTGACCTTCGCCGCCATGCTGCTGTTCTTTCGCAACGACACGGGGTTCGGCGGCAACAACGGCTTTACCGACTTCAAGCGCATCCTGGGCTTCGACATCACCGCTCCGGGCACCCGCGCCGCGCTGTACTGGATCACGCTGGCGGCGCTGGCCGGCGCGCTGATCGCGGCGCGCCTGGTCACCCGCAGCAAGCTGGGCCGCGTGCTGACGGCGGTGCGCGACGGCGAGAGCCGGCTGCGCTTTCTCGGCTACGACCCGCTGGGCTTCAAGCTGTTCGTCTGGACCCTGTCGGCCGTGCTGTGCGGCATCGCCGGCGCGCTCTACGTGCCGCAGGTCGGCATCATCAATCCCAGCGAAATGTCCACGGAAACTTCCATCGAGATGGTGATCTGGGTCGCCACCGGCGGACGCGGCACGCTGATCGGCCCCATCGTCGGCGCGGGCGCGGTCAACGGCCTGAAGACCTGGTTCACCAGCGTGCTGCCTGAATTCTGGCTGTATGCGCTGGGCCTGATTTTCGTGCTGGTGACGCTGTTCCTGCCCACCGGCCTGGTCGGCCTGGCGCGCCGCGCCGCGCAGCGCATCCAAGGGAGAAAGGCATGAACGCGCCCCGCATCGACTCCGCCGCGCTGGACGGCGGCCCCAGCGGCGAGGCCGGCTACGGCCGGGTCAGCCCCAAGGGCCTGGACACCAGCCACGGCGCCATCCTGTACCTGGAAGGCATCACGGTCAGCTTCGACGGCTTCAAGGCCCTCAACGACCTGACGCTGGACATCGGCGTGGGCGAACTGCGCTGCATCATCGGCCCCAACGGCGCGGGCAAGACCACCATGATGGACGTCATCACCGGTAAGACCCGTCCCACCGCGGGCAGCGCCTACTTCGGCCAGAGCATCGACCTGAGCACGCTGAACGAAGCGCAGATCGCGCACGCGGGCATAGGCCGGAAATTCCAGCGGCCCACCGTGTTCGAACAGCACACGGTCTTCGAAAACCTGGAACTGGCCATGAAGACCGACAAGCGCGTGCGGCCCACGCTGTTCGCCCGCCTCAGCGGCGAGCAGGCCGACAGGATAGGCGAAACGCTGGACCTGATCCGGCTGCGGCCCGAGGCGGCGCGGCCGGCCGGGCTGTTGTCGCATGGCCAGAAGCAATGGCTGGAAATCGGCATGCTGCTGATGCAGGAGCCGAAGCTGCTGCTGCTGGACGAGCCGGTGGCCGGCATGACCGACGCCGAAACCGAGCGCACCGGCGAACTGCTCAACGAACTGCGCGGGCGCCATTCGCTGATGGTGGTCGAGCACGACATGGATTTCGTCAATCAGATCGCGGACGGCGGCAAGGTCACGGTGCTGCACGAGGGCTCGGTGCTGGCCGAAGGGCCGATGAGCAAGGTGCAGGCCGATCCGCGCGTGATCGAAGTTTATCTGGGGCGCTGAAATGCTGGACGTGAACGCGATCGACCAATACTACGGCGGCAGCCACACGCTGCGCGGCGTCTCGCTGTCGCTGCGGCAGGGCGAATGCCTGACGCTGCTGGGGCGCAACGGCGTGGGCAAGACCACGCTGCTCAAATGCGTGATGGGCGTGCTGCCGGTGGCCCGCGGCAGCATCGTGTTCGACGGCGCCGACATCACCCGCCTGGCCCCGCACCAGCGCGCCGCGCGCGGCATCGCCTACGTGCCGCAGGGCCGCGACATCTTCGCCCGCCTGACGGTCGAAGAGAACATCCTGATGGGCATGGCGGCCAAGCCGGCGGCGCGCGCGCGCCGCATCAAGGAAGAGGTGTTCGAACTGTTTCCGGTGCTGGCCACCATGCTGTCGCGCCGCGGCGGCGACCTGTCCGGCGGACAGCAGCAACAGCTGGCGATCGCGCGCGCCCTGGTGGCCGAACCCAGGCTCATCATCCTGGACGAGCCCACCGAGGGCATCCAGCCTTCGATCATCAAGGACATCGCCCGCGTCATCCACATGCTGCGCCGGCGCGGCGACATCGCCATCCTGCTGTGCGAACAGTATTTCGATTTCGCCCGCGAGCTGGCGGACCGGTTCGTCGTGCTGTCGCGCGGCGAAGTGGTGGCCAGCGGCGAGCGCGAGGCGATCGACGGCGACGACGTGCGACGGCATTTGTCCGTATAGAAAGAAACGTGGCGCCCTCCGATATAATTTCGCGCCATGAGCTTCGCATCGTTCCTGACCCGCCCCGCAACATGGATCGCACTCGCCGCGATCCTGTGGGCGTCGTTGGCGCCATCGCTGGCTCATGCGCTGGGCCTGCCCTCGGACGCCCACGGCGCGCATCGCAGCATCAGCGTCGATTACTGCGTCGGCGGCGACCAGGCCCCGGCCTCCCTGACCCTGGACGTGCCGCCGGCCGGCGACGGCACCGCGACCGACACGCACGGCGACAGCCACCACTGCCCGCTCTGCCGCAATCCCCATGCCGACGTGGGCATCCTGCCCGCGCCGGTGCCGGTGGTGCCCGCTCCGGTCGGGCGCGCCGTCACCTACCCGCCGCTGTTCTTCCTGGCGGCGCACCCGCTTCATGCCTGGAGCGCGGCCCAGCCGCGCGCCCCGCCCGCGAACTGAGCCCGCGCCGCCGCGCCGCCTGAAGGCGGACCGCGCGCGCCCGTCCGCTCGTTTCCCCGTCGCCACGTTCCCGCCGCGCGCCCTGCGCCGGCGGCGGCGCGCCGTCATCCCGGCCCTCGCGATCCGACCCGCCCTGCCCGTTTTCGGCAGCGCAGCCGGGCGCGCGGGACGGACCA
This sequence comes from Achromobacter sp. MUI-25009338, assembly GCF_057359325.1. NCBI lineage: Bacteria > Pseudomonadati > Pseudomonadota > Betaproteobacteria > Burkholderiales > Alcaligenaceae > Achromobacter > Achromobacter sp. MUI-25009338. The sequence goes on along the minus strand of NZ_CM170627.1, from coordinate 1,169,087 downwards.
CCGGTTCCAGACATGAAGAAAACCACCCGCTATACCCTGCTGCTCGGCGCGCTCGCCGGCGGCAACGCCTGCGCCCAGGGCGCCGAACCCGCCGTGCAGACGCTGGCCCCGACCACCGTGGTCGGCGCCGCCCACGAGGCGCCCGCGCCCAACGGCCCGATCGACCTGGACGCGCAGGACAGCACCGGCAGCCGCCTGGGCCTGACCCTGCGCGAGACGCCGGCCAGCGTCACCGTGATCACGCGCGACCAGATCGAGGCGCGCGGGTCGCTGAACACCCAGGAAATCGCCCGCGGCATCGCGGGCGTGGACAACGCCTCGCCGCCGGGCAACCCCGGCGCGGTGAGCTACCGCGGCTTCTCCGGCGGCCAGGTCGCGCAGCTGTTCAACGGCATCTCGGTGCAGTACGACGCCGTCGCGGGCCGGCCAGTGGACAGCTGGATCTATGACCGCGTCGAGGCGATCGGCGGGCCGTCCACCTTTCTGTTCGGCGCGGGCGCGGTCGGCGGCGCCATCAACTACGTCACCAAGCTGCCGCAGCGTGATACCTTCTACGAAGGCCAGCTGCGGATCGGTTCGTTCGACAGCCGCCAGGCTTCGGTCGGCCTGAACCAGCAGCTGGCCGGCGAGCCGGGCGGGCGCGGCCATTACCTGCGCCTGGACGCCAACACCGGCTCCAGCCACGGCTGGATCGACGGCAACCACAGCCGCGCCAGCCAGGTGGCGGTGTCGCTGCTGTCGGACCTGGGCGCCGACGTGACCCAGACCTTCGCCTTCGAATACCAGCGCGAGCAGGTGGACCGCCCCTACTGGGGCACGCCGCTCAAGACCGGCCCCGACGGCGTGGTGCGCGGCACCGGCCGCATCCTGGACGGCACCCGGTTCAAGAACTACAACGTCAACGACGGCCTGTACGAGCAGTCCGTGCTGTGGGCGCGCTCGCTGACGGAATGGCGCGCCGGCGCCAACCTGACGCTGAAGAACACGCTGTACTACTACCGCGCCGAACGCGACTACCGCAACCTGGAGAATTACCGCCTCAATGCCGGCAACAGCCTGGTGCTGCGCTCCGGCGCGCTGTTGCAGCGCCACGAGCAAAGCCTGCTGGGCAACCGTGTCGAAGGCCTGTACCGCTCCACGCTGGCCGGCCTGCCCAGCGACTGGTCGTTCGGCGCCGATTTCAGCGAAAACAAGGTCACGCGCTATCCCACCAGCCTGCCCGCGCAGGTGGACGCGGTCGATCCCTACGACTTCGCGGCCGGGGACTTCTACGACATACCCGGCATGACGCGCGGCCACGTCGCCGACCGCGACAACCGCATCCGCACCCTGGCGCTGACGCTGGAAAACCGCACCGAAGTGCTGCCCGGCGTGGCCATCGTGTCGGCGCTGCGCAAGGACTTCATCGACCTGGACCTGACCAACCGCCGCGCCGTCACCGCCGCCTCGCCGGCCAGCGCGCAGCGCAGCTATTCGCCCCTGACCGGCAGGCTGGGCGTGAACTGGGAGCTGAGCCCCGAGGCCTCGCTGTACGCGCAGTACGCCACCGCGGCCGATCCTCCCTCGGGCCTGCTGGCCACGGCCTCGTTCGCCGACGTGCTGAACAACGACAAGCTCACCACCGGCTGGCAGGCCGAGGCCGGCGCCAAGTTCAATTTCTGGGACGGCCGCGGGTCGGCCACCCTGGCCGTGTACGAGATCAGGCGCAAGAACATGGCCACCTCCGACCCGGACAATCCCGGTGTCAGCGTGCCGGTGGGCGCGCAGTCGGCGCGCGGCATCGAGCTGGCCGGCGGCCTGCAGCTGAGCTCCAGCCTGTCCCTGCAGGCCAACGCCGCCTTCGTCGATCCGCAGTACGACGATTTCTCGCAGGCGGTGGGCGGCGTGCCGGTCTCGCGCAACGGCAACGTGCCGGCCAACACGCCGCGGCGCCTGGCCAACGTCTGGCTGGACTACGCCTTCGCGCCCGACTGGAGCGCCAGCCTGGCCGCGCGCTACGTGGGCCGCATGTACGCGGACGCCGCCAACACGGTGCAGACGCCGTCCTACACCGTGTTCGACGCGGCGCTGTCGCACCGCATCAACCGCAGCCTCAGCGTCACGGCGCGCGTGCGCAACCTGACCGACAAGGTCTATGCCGCGTACGCGACCCCGACCATGTACTACCTGGGCGCGCCGCGCTCGGTGGAACTGAGCCTGCAGGCCCGTTTCTGACCAGGCGCGCCCATCATGAAAACCTCCTCTTCCGCGCCGCCCGCCGCCCGCGTCAAGCGCTGGCTCTACCTGACCCACCGCTGGGCCGGCATCGTGCTGTGCCTGTTCTTCGCCATGTGGTTCGTTTCGGGCGTGGTGATGATGTACGTCGGCTATCCCAAGCTGACGCCGCAGGAGCGGCTGGCCCACCTGCCCGCGCTGGACGCCGCCGCCATCGCCGTGACGCCGGCCCAGGCGCTGGCGGCCGCGGGCGCGGCCGATGCGCCCGGACTGACCCTGGCCGCCGCGCGCGGCGGCGCCCCGGTCTATCTGGTGCCCGGCGGCCGGCGCGAAGCGCCCAAGGTGGTGGACGCGGCGACCGGCGCGCTGCTGCCCCGCGCCGACGCCGCGGTCGCGCGGGCCACGGCCGCGGCCTGGTCCGGCGGCCGTTACGCCGCGCGCTACGACGGCCTGGTCGACGAGGACGCCCATACCCATTCCCGCGCGCTCGACCCCGACCGCCCGCTGCACCGGCTGGAGCTGGACGATCCGGCGGGCACGCGCCTGTACGTGTCCTCGGCCACCGGCATGGTGGTGCGCGACGCCACGCGCGCCGAACGCATGTGGAACTACGCGGGCGCCTGGATCCACTGGCTCTATCCGCTGCGCGGCAACGCCCTGGACCCGTGGTGGCACGACGCCGTCGTGTGGCTGTCCGTGGCCGGCGTGCTGCTGGCGCTGACCGGCACCGTGGTGGGCCTGCTGCGCTGGCGCTTCTCGCGGCCATACGCCAGCGGCAGCCGCTCGCCCTACCGCGAGTCCATGATGCGCTGGCACCACCTGAGCGGGCTGCTGTTCGCCGTCATCACCATCACCTGGATCTTCAGCGGACTGATGTCCATGAATCCATGGAAGATCTTCTCGGGCCACCAGGCGCCGCTGGCGACGGCGGCCTACGCCGGCCAGCCCGAGGCCGGGCCGCCGCTGGCCGCGCCGGCGGCGCTGATCGCCGCCCTGCCCGCGCCCCCGCGCGAATTGAGCTGGGCCCGCGCGCAGGGCCGCGACCTGGCACTGGCGCGCAGCGGCCCGGGCGCGCCGCAAGTGCTGTCGGCGCGCGCCGCCGCGCCAATCAGCCTGGACCCGGCGGCGCTGCGCGACGCGGCCGCCCGGCTGCTGCCCGGCGCGCCGCTGCTGCGCATCGAAGAACTGGACGCCTACGACTTCTACTACTACGCGCGCGACGCGCACGCGATGCTGGGTCACGTCGAAAAACCGCTGCCGGCCTGGCGCGCGGTGTTCGGCGACGCGCGCGCGACCTGGGTCTACCTGGACCCGCGCACCGGCCAGATCCTGGCACGCCAGGACAGCGGCGCGCGCGCCAGCCGCTGGCTGTTCGCCTTCCTGCACAGCTGGGACTGGACCGGCCTGCTGGCCCGCCGCCCGCTGTGGGACGCGCTGCTGATCTTCCTGAGCCTGGGCGGCGCGGCGCTGAGCCTGACGGGCGCGGTCATCGGCTGGCGCCGCCTGGGCAGGAAGCTGCGCGCCTGAAGCCCGGGTGCGAATGCACTATGCTCACTGCCTCGCATGACGATTCACCGGAAAGAGGAGCCTGACATGTCCGACGTAACCATCTATCACAACCCCAAGTGCGGCACCTCCCGCAATACCCTGGCCATGATCCGTAACGCCGGCATCGAACCCGAGGTCGTGCTGTACCTGGAAACCCCGCCCTCGCGCGACACCCTGAAGGCCCTGTTCAAACGGGCCGGCATCGGCGTGCGCGACGCCCTGCGGGAAAAAGGCACGCCCTACCACGAACTGGGCCTGGACGACGCTTCCCTCTCTGACGAGGCGCTGCTGGACGCCATCGAGCAGCATCCGATCCTGCTCAACCGCCCCTTCGTCTCCACGCCGCTGGGCGCACGCCTGTGCCGCCCGTCCGAACTGGTGCTGGACATCCTGCCGGCCCCGCAAAAAGGCGCTTTCGCCAAGGAAGACGGCGAGCCGGTGATCGACGCGCAGGGCAATCGCATCCAGAAGTAAAACCACGGGATTCGGCGCATTTTGTAAGCAGACTGACGGGAATCCTCACTACCATCGTGGCTATTCATTTATTACGCTGCGATGACGTGTCATGAATTCCCTGGAAAACCTTAACCAGTCCCTGTTCCTGCTGCTCAACGCCGACCCGGCCACGCCGGCATGGCAGCTGCACGCCGCCATGCTGGTGGCCAACCGCTTGATCCTGCTGGTCCCGGCCGGATTGGCCGCGGCCTGGCTGTGGGGCGGCGCGGCCCAGCGCGACCTGGCGCTCAAGGCCCTGGCCAGCGTGGCCCTGGGGCTGTTCGCCAGCTATCTGTGCGGCGCGCTGTGGCCGCACCCCCGCCCCTTCGTCATCGGGCTGGGCCATGCGTTTTTCTCGCATGCCGCGACTTCGTCGTTTCCCAGCAACCACACCATCATCATCGCCACCCTGGCCTGGGCGCTGATCTTCGACCGGCGCTGGGCGGGCCTGGGCTGGGCCGCGCTGGCGCTGGCCGTGGCGGTCGGCGTCTCGCGGGTGTACCTGGGCGTGCATTTCCCGCTGGACATCGCCGGCGGCCTGGCCCTGGCTCCGCTGGCCGCGGCGGCGGCCGTGCCGCTGTGGAACCGCGCGGGCGCGCCGCTGACCGACTTCGCCCAGGCCGTGTACCGCAAGCTGCTGGCCCTGCCCATCGCGCGCGGCTGGATTCGCGCCTGACGTCAGTTGATCGCGACCTTGGCTTCCTTGACCAGCTTGGCGTAATTCGCGGTGTCGGTCCCGATGCGGGCCTGCATTTCGGCCGGGCTGTCGCCGATGGGCACGGCGCCGATCTCCGCCATGCGGCGCGAGAAATCCGGCGAGCGGATGATCTTCACCATCTCCGCGTTCAGCCGCTGCACCACTTCCTTGGGCACGGCCGCCGGCGCCAGCACGCCGAACCACGTGCCCATGTCGAAGGGCTTGAGGCCGGCCTCCTCCATCGTGGGCACGTCGGGCAGGGCCGCCGAACGCTTGTTCGTGGTCACGGCCAGCGCGCGCAGCTTGCCGCTCTGGATGTGCGCCAGCACCGGCGTGATGGTGTCGAACGACATGTCGATCTGCCCGCCCAGCAGGTCGGTGGTCAGCGGGCCGCTGCCCTTGTAGGGCACGTGCAGCAGCTTCACGTGGCCTTCTTTCTCGAACTGCGCGCCGATCAGGTGCTGGCCGGTGCCCATGCCGTTCGATCCGAAGGTCAGCTTGCCGGGCGCGGCCCGCGCCATCGTCAGCAGGCCCTGGACGTCCCTGGCCTCCAGCCTGGGATTGACCACCAGCACGTTGGGCACCAGGGCCACCGTCGTGACCGGGGCGAAATCCTTCTGGAAGTCGTAATGCAGGCTCTTGTAGACGCTGGTGGCGATGGTGTGGTGCACCGCCCCCATCAGCAGCGTGTAGCCATCGGGCGCGGCCTTGGCCACGTAGTCGGCGCCCAGCGTGGAGCCGGCGCCCGGCTTGTTCTCCACCACCACCGGCTGGCCCAGGCTCTTGCTCAGTTCCTGGCCCAGCGCGCGGGCCAGCACGTCGGTGGTGCCGCCGGCCGGGAACGGCACCACCAGGTTGATCGGCCGCGCCGGATAGGTTTGCGCCGACGCGGCGCCGGCGAAACACAGGCCCAACAGACAGGCGAACGCCAGGGCGCGCGCGCGAACGGCTTTCTTGTGCATGGTTGTCTCCTCGTTATGGGTATGGCCGTGTCGCCGGCGCCTCAGGCCGCGCGGGCCGGCGCCAGCGCGGCCAGCTTGGCGCAGACCGCCGCAGTGACCTGCTCCGTGGTCGCGCTGCCGCCCAGATCGCCGGTGTGCAGCGCCGGATCGGCGGTGACGCTTTCGATGGCCTGCATGAGCCGCGCGGCCGCCTGGGTTTCGCCCAGGTGCTCCAGCAGCATGACCACCGACCAGAACGTGCCCACCGGATTGGCCAGGCCCTTGCCCATGATGTCGAAGGCCGATCCGTGGATGGGCTCGAACATGGACGGATAGCGGCGCTCGGGATCGATGTTGCCGGTGGGCGCGATGCCCAGGCTGCCGGCCAGCGCCGCCGCCAGGTCGCTCAGGATGTCGGCGTGCAGATTGGTGGCGACGATGGTGTCCAGCGACGCCGGGCGGTTGACCATGCGGGCGGTGGCGGCGTCGACCAGTTCCTTGTCCCAGGTCACGTCCGGAAATTCGCGGCTGACCTGCAGCGCGATCTCGTCCCACATCACCATGGCGTGGCGCTGCGCGTTGGATTTGGTGATGACGGTCAGCAGCTTGCGCGGGCGCGACTGCGCCAGCCGGAACGCGAAGCGCAGGATGCGCTCGACGCCGGCGCGGGTCATGATGGACACGTCGGTCGCCGCTTCGATGGGATGGCCCTGGTGCACGCGGCCGCCCACGCCCGAATATTCGCCTTCGGAGTTCTCGCGCACGATCACCCAATCCAGCTGCGCCGGCGCGCAGCGCTTGAGCGGGGCGTCGATGCCGGGCAGGATGCGCGTGGGGCGCACGTTGGCGTACTGGTCGAAGCCCTGGCAGATCTTCAGCCTCAGGCCCCACAGCGTGATGTGGTCGGCGATGTGCGGATCGCCGGCGGAACCGAACAGGATCGCGTCCTTGTCGCGCAGCGCGTCCAGGCCGTCGGCCGGCATCATGACGCCGTGCTTGCGGTAGTAGTCGCCGCCCCAGTCGAAATCCTCGAACTCGAAACGCAGGCCGCCCTGTCCGGCCAGTTCCTGCATGACCCGGCGGCCGGCCGGAATCACTTCCTTGCCGATGCCGTCGCCGGGAATGGTTGCGATGCGGTAAGTCTTCATATGCCGACAGGGCTCCTTGCAGGTGAGGGTCTGTCGGCACTGTACCGAGGCGCTTTGTTCGCGGCCGCCCCGGAATTCAAAACAACTTTAACTTCAGGTTGAAGATCGCGGGCACCAGCGCGCCTCGTGCTCCAGCAGCCAGCGCTTGCGGTGCAGGCCGCCGCCATAGCCGGTCAGCGACGCGTCCGCGCCCACGACGCGATGGCAGGGCACGACGATGCCCACCGGATTGGCGCCGTTGGCCAGCCCCACCGCACGCACGGCCGTGGGCCGCGCGATGCGCTGCGCGAGCGCGCCGTACGTGATCGGCGCGCCGCCGGCGATGCCGCGCAGGGCCTGCCAGACCTGGCGCTGGAAAGCGGTGCCGCCGGTGGCCACGTCCAGCGCGTCGATGGCGCGCACCGCGCCGTCGAAATAAGCCTCCAGCGCGCGGCGCGCGGGCGAGGCCTGTGCGGCGTCGCGCAGCGCGATGGGCTGCCGGCGGTACTGCGTGCGCAGCAGCCTGTGCATACGCGGCTCGTAGTCCTCCCAGTCCACCGCGCGCAGCTGCCCGCGCTCGTCGCCGAGGATCAGCATGCGGCCGATGGGCGTGGGCGCCCGTTCGAGAAAAAAGATCTGCGGCTGCACGGACATGCGGGCTCCGGTTATGCGATGGACATGGGCAGAATATAGAACCGGCCGCGGACCGGCGCTCGCGGTTTTCGGACAGCAATGCCGCGTGCACAACAATGTCCGAAAACCGCTAGATCGGAGCCGCGCGGCGGCGTTAGCATGGCCGCATGGACTTGAACCACGACGCCTGCTACAGCGCCATCCAGGTGCGCGACGCCCGTTACGACGGCCGCTTCTTCACGGCCGTCAAGACCACGGGCATTTATTGCCGCCCGGTCTGCCCGGCGCGCACCCCGCTGTCGAAGAACGTGACGTTCTACGCCACGGCGGCCGCGGCGCAGGAGGCCGGCTACCATCCCTGCCTGCGCTGCCGGCCCGAAACCGCGCCGGAGCTGGGCCCGGGGCACGAACTGCCCGACAGCGTGTCGCGCGCGCTGCAGCTGATCGAACTCGGCGCGCTGGACGAGGACGGCGTGGACGCGCTGGCCCGGCGGCTGGGCGTGGGCGAACGCCAGCTGCGGCGCCAGTTCCGCCAGCACCTGGGCGCTTCGCCGGTGGCCGTCGCCCAGACGCGGCGCGTGCTGCTGGCCAAGCAGCTGATCCACGAAACCCGGCTGCCGATGGCCGAGATCGCCTTCGCCTCGGGCTTCGGCAGCATCCGCCGCTTCAACGAGATATTCCACGACTTGTTCGGCCGCGCGCCGGGCGAGCTGCGGCGCTCCGGCAAACCCGAGGTCTCCGCGCGGCAGGACGGCGAGATCAGGCTGCTGCTGCGCTACCGCCCGCCCTACGACTGGGACGCGATGCTGGACTTCCTGCGGTTGCGCGCCATCCCCGGCGTCGAGCGGGTCGAGGGCGACGCCTACGCGCGCACCATCTGCCTGGACGGCAGCCAGGGCACGGTGAGCGTGCGGCCCGGCGCCGGCAATGCCTTGCAGGCCGTGGTGCGTTTTCCGCGGCTGCAGGCCCTGCCCGCCATCATCGCCCGGCTGCGCCGCGTGTTCGATCTGGCCAGCGACCCGGTGGCCATCGCCGCGCAGTTTGCGCGCGACCCGGTCCTGACCGCGCTGATCCAGGCCAGGCCGGGGCTGCGCGTGCCCGGCGCCTGGGACGGCTTCGAGCTGGCGATGCGCGCCGTGCTGGGGCAGCAGATCACGGTCGCCGCCGCGATCCGGCTGGCCGGCAAGCTGGTGGCCGCGCACGGCGCGCCCATGGCGCAGCCCGACGGCGCGCTCACGCACGTGTTTCCGCTGCCCGAAGCCGTGGCCGGCGCCGAGCTCGCGTCGCTGGGCATGCCGCGCAGCCGCGCCGCCACCCTGTCGGCGGTGGCCGCCGCGGCGGTCGCCGACAGGCATTTGTTCGAAGCCGGCGGCAGCCTGGCCGAGTCCGTGCTGCGGCTGCGCGAGATCCGCGGCATCGGCGAATGGACGGCGCAATACATCGCGCTGCGCCAGCTGCGCGAGCCCGATGCGTTTCCGTCGGCCGACATCGGCCTGATACGCGCGCTGGAACGGCTGGAATCGCGCGCCTACACGCCGGCGCAGCTGCTGGCGCGCGCCGAGGCGTGGCGGCCGTGGCGCGCCTACGCGGCGCAGCACCTGTGGGCGGCCTGAATTACCACTGCCCTTCGGCGCCTTTCTGGAAGTACCCCACCAGGAAGTCCACGAACACCCGCACCTTGGTGGACAGGTGGTGCCTCTCGGGAAACACGGCGTAGATGTCCGCCTGCGGCAAGGCGTAGTCTTTGAGCACCTGCACCAGCCGGCCGCTGCGCAGGTAGCGCGCCAGATCCCATTCGGCGCGCTGCAGAATGCCCAGGCCCGCCAAGCCCCATGTGAGGGTGACTTCGCCGTCGTTGCTGCTGAGGTTGCCGCGCACCTTCACGGTTTCGCTGCGGCGTCCCTTGGTGAAGCGCCACAGGCCGTAGGCCGCTTCGTTCTGGCGCAGCACGATGCACTGGTGCCGCGTCAGGTCATGCGGCGCGGCGGGCACGCCGTGGGCTTTCAGGTAGCCGGGCGATGCGCACACCAGGCGGCGGTTGGGCGCGATCTTGCGGGCGATCAGGCGCGTGTCGGGCAGGTCGCCGAAGCGCACCGCCACGTCGAAGGCGTCCTGCACGAAATCGGCCGGGCTGTCGGTCAGCTGCAGTTGCAGCGACACCTCGGGATATTTCTGCGCGAACTCGGCGATGGCCGGCGCGATATAGCTGCGGCCGAACCCCAGCGGCGCGTTGACCTTGAGCAGGCCGCGCGGACGGTCCTGGCGGCTGGCGATCAGCTGGTCCAGGTCTTCGATCTCGCCCAGGATGCGGCGGGCGTTTTCCAGGTAGAGCTCGCCTTCGGCCGTCAGGCTCAGTCGCCGCGTGCTGCGGTTGACCAGCCGCACGCCCAGGCGCGCCTCGATCTGGGCCAGCCGCTTGCTGACCGCCGCCGGCGTGACGCCCAGCTCGCGCGCCGCGGCCGACATGCCGCCGGCGCGCGCCAGTTCGACGATCAGCAGCAGCTCACTGGAATGTCCCATCGGCCGCGTCCCGGAGCCGGGCTTCAGTCGCGGAAGTTCTCGAACTGCAGCGGCAGGTCGACGTCGGTCTTTTTCAGCAGCGCGATGGCGGTTTGCAGGTCGTCGCGCTTCTTGCCGCTGATGCGCAGCTTGTCGCCGTTGATCTGCGATTCCACCTTGAGCTTGGCGTTCTTGATGGCCGCGATGAGCTTCTTGGCCACCGGCTGTTCGATGCCCTGCTTGATGGTGACCTTCTGGCGCGCGCCGCCCAGGTTCTCCAGCGGATCGGCCACGTCCAGGCAGCGCACGTCGATGCCGCGCGCGGACAGGCGGCCGCGCAGGATGTCGAGCATCTGCTTGAGCTGGAATGCGCTGGAGGCGACCTGCGTCACGACGAAGCCTTCCAGTTCGAACTTGGCGTCCGTGCCCTTGAAATCGAAGCGGGTGGACAGTTCGCGGTTGGCCTGGTCGACGGCGTTGGTGAGTTCGTGTTTGTCGACTTCGGAGACGACGTCAAAAGTAGGCATGACACGGGTCCTGTGCAATGGTGGGTGAAATGGGATTCAGCGCCATTTTACCGGCGCCCGGCCCCGCGTCACGCCGTCACCACCAGCAGGCGCCCGGCCTGCAGCGGATGCGCGATCACCTGCGCGTCGATGCCGTAGGCCAGGCGCAGATTGGCCGGCGTCAGCACCTCGGCCGGCGCGCCGGCGGCGATGGCGCGCCCCGCGCAAAGCAGCAGCAGACGGTCGCACCAGCGCGCGGCCAGGTTCATGTCGTGCAGGATCACCAGTACGCCGGTATGGCCCGCGTGCGCCAGTTCAGCCGCCGCCCGCAGCAGTTCGCCCTGGTGCCTGGGGTCCAGGCTGGCGGTGGGTTCGTCCAGCAGCAGATAGCGCGCCTCGCCGGGCACGCGCGCGGCCTCGCACTGCGCCAGCACGCGGGCGAACTGCACGCGCTGCTGTTCGCCCCCGGACAGTTCGGGATAACGCCGGGCGCGCAGATGGCCGGCGTCGGCCCGCCGGAGCGCCTGCTCCACCAGCGCGTCCACGGCCGCCGGCGGCAGTTCGGGAAACGGGTAGACGCCCATCGCCACCACCTCGCGCACGTCCAGGTCGAAGCTCAGCCCGGGCTTTTGCGGCAGCACGGCGCGCCGGCGGGCCTGCAGCCGCTGCGGCAGCCGCGCCAGGGAAGTCCCGTCCAGCCGCACCCGGCCGCCGTCGGGCGGCAGTTCGCACGACAGCGCGGCCAAGAGCGAGGACTTGCCCGCGCCGTTGGCGCCTAGCAGGCCCACGACCTCGCCGGGCCGCAGCGCCAGCGACACCCGGTCCAGGATGCGGCTGCCGCCGCGCGACAGCGTGAGGTTTTCGGCCGCCAGCATCAGCCCCGCCGCCTGCCGCGCGCCAGCAGCCACAGGAAGAACGGACCGCCCACCAGGCTGGTGACCAGGCCGATCGGCAGCTCGGCGGGCGCCACGGCCACGCGCGACAGCCAGTCGGCCAGCGCCAGCACCAGCGCGCCGCCCAGCACGCAGGCCGGCAGCAGCCAGCGGTGGTTGGCGCCCAGCGTCATGCGCACCAGGTGCGGCACCACCAGGCCGACGAACGCGATGCCGCCCGTGGCCGCCACCAGCGGGCCGACGATCAGCGCGCAGGCCAGCACCAGCCCGGCCCGCACGCGCCTGAGCGCATAGCCCAGGTGCTGGGCCTCGCGCTCGCCCAGCAGCAAGGCGTTCATCACGCGCCATTGGCGCATGAGCCACAGCGACACCAGCAGCACCCACGGCCCCAGGAACGCCAGCAGCGTCCAGTTGGCGCCCGCCAGGCTGCCCATGCTCCAGAACGTCAGGTCGCGCAGCTGGGTATCGTTGGCGACGTAGGTGAACAGGCCGATCGCCGCGCCGGCCACCGCGTTGATCGCGATGCCGGCCAGCAGCAATCCGGCCACGCCCGGCACGCGCCGGCCCAGCGCATAGGCGCAGAACGTCGCCAGCAGGCTGCCGGCGAACGCGGCCAGCGCCAGAATCCAGAAGCCGCCGGAGGTCAGCACGATGGCCCCGACCGCCCCCAGCGCGCCGCCGGCCGACACGCCGATCAGGCCCGGCTCGGCCAGGGGATTGCGGAACAGCGCCTGTATGGCGGCGCCGGACACGGCCAGCGCGGCGCCGGCCACCAGCGCGAACAGCACGCGCGGCAGGCGGATGTCGATCAGCACCTTGCGCCAGAGTTCGCCGCCGGGCGCCGGCGTTCCCCACAGCAGCGCGGGCAGTTCGGTCAACGGAATGCGGACCGCGCCGCTGCTGCTGGCCGCCAGCGCCGCCACGATCACGGCCAGGGCCAGCAGCAGCAGGGCCAGCGGCGGCGTGATCCGGTCGGCGCTAGCGCGCCATCGCACCGGCGACCTCGCGCTTGAGTTCGGTCAGGGCCTGCGGCAGCCGCGGCCCCATGCCGAGCAGCAGCGGATCGTCCATGACGATCAGGCGCTGGCGCGCGGCGGCCGGCGTGGACGCGATGCCGGGCGTGGCCAGCAGCCCGGCCTTGCCGCCGCTGGCCGCCAGCGAGGATTTCGTGACCACGATCACGTCCGGCGCCAGCGCGCTGACCGCCTCGGCGGAGATCGGCTTGTAGCCTTGCTGGTCATGCAGCACGTTGACCAGGCCCGCCATCGTCATGACCTTGTTGGCGGCGGTGCCGTTTCCGGCGCCGCGCAGCACCCCGCCCAGCTTGAACAGCAGGATGGCGCGGGCGCGCGAAGCCGGAACCGCCTCGGCCCGTTCGAGTTCGCGCGCGACGCGCTCGACCATGCGCTCGCCCTGCGGGGCCGCGTCCAGCGCGGCCGCGACGTTGCGGATGCGCGCCTGCAGCGAATCCACCGAGGGCCGGTCGGGCACGGTGACCACGCGCACGCCGACCTCGGCCAGGCGCCGCAGCGCCTCGGGCGGGCCGGCCTGTTCGGACGCCAGCACCAGGTCGGGTTCCAGCGCCAGCACGCCTTCCACCGGCACCGCGCGGTAGTAGCCGACATGCGGCAGCCGCGTGGCCGCCTCGGGGTAAAGGCTGGAGAGGTCGTCGCCCACCAGCCGCCCCTCCTGCCCCAGCCCGTAGACGATTTCGGTCACGCTGCCGCCCAGCGTCACCACCCGCTCGGGCGCCCCCGCATGCGCGGCCACGGCCATCGTCCATCCGGCCGCCAGCGCCAGCCAGGTCTTCATCGCGCGGCTCACGCGGCCAGCGGCACGCTGCACAGGCTTTCCACCAGCGTGCGCCACTGCGTCAGCTGCCGACGGCCGGGCCGGCGTTCGCCGAAGAACTGCGCGATCAGTTCTCCGGAGCCGGAATACAGCTCCAGCGAAGTGATCCAGCCATCGACGGTGGGCCTGTGCACCACCCAGGCCGCCGCGATCGCCTCGGTGTCCACGTGCAGGTTGAAGGTGGCGTCCAGCACGTTGAACCACGCGCCGGTGCGGCGCAGCTGCCGCACCGGGCCGGTATGGATCTGGACCATGCCCCGGTTGCCCACGAAGCACATGATGGACAGCCCCGACTGCGCCGCCGATTCCAGGATGCGCACGACGGATTGCGCGGGCACGGGCTGCGCCAGGTCGGGGCCGGCGGCGGCCAGCCCGGCCAGGCGCGACACCTTGAACTTGCGCAGCAGCGGAAAGAATTCGTGTATGTCCTGCATGGCCAGCCAGTCTGCGCGCCATTGCGCCTCATCCGCCACGCTGTCGGCGTTGGCCGCCGGCGCGTAAGGCTCGGGTTCGGGCCATTGCGGCGCGCCCGCAAAGCGGGCGACCAGCGCGTCATAGGCCGCCGCCGAATCTTCATCGGTGTACACCTTGTGCACGGCCACGCCCTCGCCGTCGAAGAACTGCAGGCTGCGCCTGCCGTCGCGTTCGACCGCCCAGGCCGACTTCCAGCGCCTGAAGAACATGCGCAGGTCGATGTCAGGCCCCAGCACCATCCCCACCATGTTCTCGGCATGGATGTCCTGGTAGACGCCGTGGCGTTCGTGCACGCACCACTCGTTGCGCGTCAGCGCCATGACCCTGCCCAGCGTGCCGAGCTGCCGGAAGATTTCCTGGGGCACGCCCTGCAGGGCCGTGGCCTTCAGGCCGCCGCAGCCGGCGGCCACCCACTCGGCTTCGGAGACGCCCAGCTCCCGGGCCTGGTCGCGGGCGCGCAGGCCCGGCCTTGCGGCGGCCAGCGCCTCGTCGCGCGCTCTGAGCGCCTGCGCGCGGGACGTGAAATCGGTATGGCTCATGGTGGTCCTCCGACCGATGGAACAGGTTGCGCAAGCCGCCGCCGACGGCTCGGGATCAGTACTGGTATATCAGCGAAACACGGGCGCTGCGACCCGATTCGGTCTGCCAATCGATCGGCCGCGACGACATCCAGGGCGCGCCAGGGCTTTGCACGGTAAGGGCGTCCCAGTACTTCTTGTCGAACAGATTGAAGACGCCCGCCCGCAGCAGCAGCCCCTTCACCGCCCCGGGCCGCCAGTACGCCGTCAGGTCGGCCACGCCATAGCCCGGCGCGTAGAAAACCGGCGGCGGGGGCTGCCTGGGCCGGGCCCGGCGGACCGCGGGCTGTTTGGCGCGCAACACCGCGGTCAACAGCGCCTCCAGGCCCCAGGCGTCGCGGCGGTAGCCCACGCCCAGCACCGCCTTCAGCGGCGCCACAGAGGGCAGCAACGTGCCCGTGTCGGTTTCCTTGCCCACGGCCCAGGCCAGCGAGCCCCAGGCGCGCCAGCCCGGCGCGAACTGCCAGTGGGCGCTGGCGTCCGCGCCGTAGATGCGCACCCTGGCCCGGTTCTGGGTCGCGTAGATGCCCCATGGGAACGCGCCCGCCCATTCCGGCTTCCACAACGCCGAACCCGGGGTCACCACCGCGCTGGCGTCGATGAAGTCGCGGTAGCGGTTGTCGAACCACGACAGCGAGGCGCCCAGCGCGTCGGACCCGAGCCTGGCGCCCAGCTCCCAGCCCCTGCTGGTCTCGGGTTTCAGGTAGGGGTTGCTCGCGCGCAGCAACGATTCGGGGCCGCCGTAGTTGATGAAGAGCTGCGTGGCGTCGGGCGCCTTGAAACCGTGCGCGTACTGCGCGTAGAAGCGCAGATGGCGCGCGGCCTTCCAGGTGGCCAGCAGCTTGGGCGAAAGCCGGCCGCCACGGTTGCGCGGCGGCAAGGGGGACGCGACCGGATTGTGCTGGTAGTCGGTAGTGGACAGCGGCCGCTGCTCGTAACCGTCGTAGCGCAGGGCGGCCAGGATCGTGTAGCGGCCGTCGACGAAGCTGAATTCGTCCTGCGCCCACACGGCCCATTGCCTGCCGCGGGAGCGGGGCCGATCGGCCTGGTTGGTATGCAGCAGTTCGCAGGATCGCGGGCCGTACCTCCTCGGCAGGTCCGGAAGCATTGTCGGGCAGTTGTCGTAGCCGCTGGAATTCTGGCTGGACTGGCTGCTGCGCCATTCGGCGCCCAGCGTCCACAACTGCGCCACGGCGTCGTGGGCAATGCGCGCGGTGGCTTCGGCGCTGGCCCCGAATTGCGCCAGCCAGGTGCTATTGCGACGGCCATAAGGGCCGTTGGGGAATCCGTAGCCTATCGGGTCGCCCGGCTTGAGGTAGGCGCGGCGATCGACGCTGCGCAAGCCGTCGGCCGAGTGCACCAGGTGCTGGCGCTGCCAGTAGACGAGGACGCTTGCGGTATCGACCAGGCCGCCGGCCGCCGGCGCCTGATAGGAATAATCGAACGACACGCGCTGGCGTTGCGTCTGCCTGCGGTTGCGTTTTTCGCCGAGTTCGTACTTGGTGCCGGGTCCCTGGTCCGAGCGGCTGTCGATGTCGGTGTTGCGCTTGAAGAATTCGCCCGTCAGGCCGACCTTGTGCCCGCCTTCGAAGCGCTGCTGCAGCTTGAGCAGGAGACTGCGCTGCCGGTGATTCGCGGGGTCGGGTCTGTCGCGATCGGGGCCGTAGCCGCCGACTTCGCCACGGTTATCGCGTTCGTGGCCCTCGCGCTGCCGCGCCAGCACGAGCCACAAGGTGTTGCTGCGGATACGGCCGGCCAGCGCCGCGCTGCCTGTCCAGCCGGTGTCGGCGGAATCGTGGCCGGCCTTGGCCTGCGCGCCGAAGTCCCTGCCGCCGCGCAGCAGGTCGGAGGGATCGAGCGTGTACATATTGACGACGCCGCCAAATGCGCCGGAACCGCCGCCGCTGGCGTCGGCGCCGCGCGCGACGTCCAGCCGCGCAAGGCTGTTGAAATCCACCGCTTCCAGTCCGCCCTTCACTTCGCGCACGCCGTCGTCCAGCCACGGCAGGCGGATGCCGTCCACCCGCGTCAGCACGCGGTGCTGGTCCAGGCCGCGGATATTGATGCTGTGGTTCTGGCGATTGAAGCTCACGCCCGGCTCGGCGCGCCTGCCCAGATCGGTCCAGTCCTGGATTTGCAGATCGTCCAGGCGCTCGCGGCGGCTGCGGGTTTCCCAGGCGGGCGCGGCTTCTACGCCCTCGCCCTCCACGATGACGGGCGCGAACTGCCGCAAGGCGTCCGCGTTCTGGGCCAATGCGCCGGCGCTTGCGGCCGATAGCAGCGCCGTAGCGGCGAGTCGGAAGCCGCTCGCGCGGCCTGCGGAAAAGTAAGCCATGGTCGTCCTCTTGATCCACGAGGCAAAAACATGCCTCTAGAGACCATGACCGTCGGCAGGCCCGAACCGGCCACGGCGGCCCAGCGTCGCCATGCCCACAGCAGGCGGAATCAGTCCGAAACGCGCGTACACGCGCTGCGCGCGCTGCCAGGCATGTTCGTGCTCGGCCCTGCTGGCCCGCCACCGGCAGCAGGCCAGCCAGTCGGCCTGCGTGGCCCGCGGCGAGCTCAGGCGCAGCAGCCAGCGCGCGGCCTGGCGCGCCACGCGGCGCGGCACCACCGGCAGTTCGCCCGCGGTTTCGCGCAGTGCGTTCAGGCCGCCGCCATGATGCATTGTTCGAGCCCCTTGGCCACGTAGCGGCGCACCGAACGCAGGGACACATTGAGCCTGGCCGCGATTTCGTGGTGGCTGCGGCCTTCGAGCTGCGCCATCAGAAAAGCCTGGCGCACCGGCGCGGACAGGCCCGCCAGCATGTCGTCG
Organism: Achromobacter sp. MUI-25009338; assembly: GCF_057359325.1. NCBI lineage: Bacteria > Pseudomonadati > Pseudomonadota > Betaproteobacteria > Burkholderiales > Alcaligenaceae > Achromobacter > Achromobacter sp. MUI-25009338. The sequence goes on along the minus strand of NZ_CM170627.1, from coordinate 1,151,816 downwards.
ATGTCCTGCAGCGCCTGCAGCACGATCGCGCGCTGCTCGGCGGACGGAGCCGCCTGATCGGGCAGCAGCGCCAGGGCCTCGAAATAGGCCTGCTCCACCGAGCGGCGCCGGTGATGGTTGATGAGCAGGCGGCCGGCGACCGTGGTCAGGTACGCGCGCGGCTCGCGCAGCGCGCCCACCTCGTGGCGGTGCCGCAGCACGCGCACGAAGGTGTCCTGCGCCAGATCGGCGGCGTCGCAAGCATTGCCCAGCCGGCTCCCCAGCCAGCCGCGCAACCAGCCATGATGCGCGCGATACAGGAGGTGGACGGCGTCGCTCGGGCCGGGTACGGGATTCAGCACGTCAGGCTCCTTGAGGCTTGATTTACGAATAACAATCAATCTCATTCTAGAACCACCAAGCCGAGCCGCGCGCCGCATCGGTCGGAGATATGATGGGGACAGATTTCGCCGTCCCGACGGCCTCATGCAAAGGCGGGTTCCATGCTTTACAGCGCGCTCAAGTTCGTCCATGTCATGGCCGTGATTCTCTGGGTCGGCGGCATGCTGTTCGCCCACTGTTTCCTGCGTCCCGCCGTCGCCCGGCTGGAGCCGCCCGTGCGCCTGCCGCTGATGGCCTCGGTGCTCGGGCCCTTCCTGAACGCCGTGCTGGGGGCCATCGTGCTGATCCTGCTGTCGGGCGTCGCCATGATCGGCCAGGAGGCGTCCCAGGCGGCGCAGACGGGCGGCGCCTTCTTCATGCCGCGCAGCTGGACGGCGATGGCCGCGGGCGGCCTGGTCATGATGGCCATCTATGCCTACATCCGGGCTGCCCTGTACCCGCGGCTGAACGCGGCCGTGGCGCGCTCGGACTGGCCCGCCGCCGGCGCGGCCCTGGGCGGCGTGCGCCGCTGGGTGGGCGTGAACCTGCTGCTGGGCATCGCCATCGTCGCCATCGTCTTTCTGGGCTAGTGCGCTGCCATCGGCCTAGCGGGGGCTGGCATCGGGATTCTTTTGTTTGCTGCAATATGCATTACATCCGCGCGCCGCACACTGCGGATGCCTCTCACGGCCTGCCGCCCAAAGGAATCCCCATGATCAAGCGCGTGTTCTTCAAGCTGGCCGCTTTCGGCCTGTTCGCCTCCACGTCCGCCGCGCACGCCGCGGCGCCCATCGACAACAGCGCGCTGGACCAGCCCGGGTTCCGCGAACACAAGGCCACCTACGGCGTGGTCTACCGCCTGCCCCAGGACGTCAATGCGGTACTGGACGCCAAGATCCGGCCCACGCTCAAGGCCGATCTGCTCAAGCTGGGCCTGAAGACCGAAGCCGACACGCCCAACATGCCGCACGTGACCGTGGTGCACATCCACAGCGCCGATCCGGCCACGCCGGCCCGCATGCTCAAGGCCCTGCCCAAGCCGCCGGCGCCGCTGCAGGTGACGCTGAAGAACTTCTATCCCACCGAAGCCGCCAAGGGCGCCGGCCATCCGTGGTGGCTGGACCTGGGCGTGGTCAAGAGCGGCCAGGGCTTCGAGGACATGATGCGCTACAACACCGTGGCCACCGCCGCGCTGGCGCCGCTGCGCGACGGCCCGCTGCCGCGCGTCACCGGCCCGGTCTACGCCAAGATGGGCGACGCCGGCAAGGAACTGGTCAAGTCCGTGGGCGTGAGCGGCGTGAACGTCATGAAGGACGGCCAGGAGGTGCGCGCGCATAACCCGCACACCACCCTGGTCTACAGCATGGCGCAGTACGACGCCCGGCTGCAGGAGGCCATGGCGCAGGAGGCCGCCAAGTTCAACGCCGTGCTGCCCGACGGCATCCCCGCCACGTTCAAGGACGTGTCCATCGTCGAGATCGGCTTCGCCGGCAACGTGGTGCGCGAGATCTACCGCGTCAGCCTGGAAGACGGCTCGGTGCTGGACGTGGCCAGCGGCAAGCCGGCAAGCCGCTGAAACGCCGGGGCGGCGCGGCCCCGGATGCTGCCATTTCGTGGCAGCATTACGTAATTCCGGCCCGTCCGCCCGCCCCATGTCCCGCACCGCCCGACTCCTCGATCTGCTGCAGACGCTGCGCTGCCATCGCCGCCCCGTCAGCGGGCGCCAGCTGGCCGCCGACCTGGGCGTCAGCATCCGCACCCTGTACCGCGACATCGCCACGCTGCAATCGCAGGGCGCCGAGATCGAGGGCGAGCCGGGCGTGGGCTACGTGCTGCGGCCCGGCTTCATGCTGCCGCCGCTGATGTTCAGCACCGAGGAAATCGAGGCCCTGGTGCTGGGCACCCGCTGGGTCGCGGGCCGCGCCGACCCCCGGCTGGCGCAGGCCGCCAGCAACGCGCTGGCCAAGATCGGCGCGGTGCTGCCGGCGGAACTGCGCGACGGGCTGGACGCCATCCCGCTGCTGGTCGGCCCCAGCATGATGACCGTGGTCGACCGCGTGGACCTGTCGCTGATCCGCCAGGCCATCCGCGACGAACGCAAGATCGATATCAGCTACCGCGACGACAAGGGCGCGGATTCGGCGCGCGTGATCTGGCCGTTCGCGCTGGGCTTTTTCGACAGCGTGCGCATCGTCATGGCCTGGTGCGAGCTGCGCCAGGATTTCCGCCATTTCCGCACCGACCGCATCGCCGCGCTGACGCCCGGCCCGCGCTATCCCAAGCGCCGCCATGCGCTGCTCAAGGAGTGGCGCGCGATCGAGCGCGGCCGCAGCCGGGCGGCTTGAACACTACTGCCAAAAACTGACAGTACCGCTGTCTAAGATGAGCGCGTCACTCACCTGGAGCGCATCATGTCCGACACCAATTTCGTCATCCTCTATGTGGACAAGCCGGCCGCCAGCGCCGCGTTCTACAGCGCGCTGCTGCAGCGCCCGCCGATCGAAAGCTCGCCCACCTTCGCGCTGTTCGCGCTGGATTCCGGCCTGATGCTGGGCCTGTGGTCGCGCCACACCGTGGAGCCCGCCGCCGCCGGGCGCGGCGGCGCCTCGGAACTGGCGTTCACCGTGCCGGACGCCGACACGCTGGACCGCCGCCACCTGGACTGGAGCCTGCGCGGCCTGCCCATCCTGCAGCCGCCCACCGACATGGACTTCGGCCGCACCTTCGTCGCGCTGGACCCCGACGGCCACCGGCTGCGGGTGTTCGCGCCGGCGCCGCAGGAACCGGCCGCCGCCGCGCCGGCGGGCGGCGCAGACCGCCTGGCGCACGCCTGACGCGGCCCGTCCCGTCAGGCGCCCGGCTGGCGCGAGGGCAGCGCCGCCGGCGCGGCGCGCTTGCGCAGCAACAGCCCGTAGGCCCCCGCCAGAATCAGCAGGAACGGCACGCCGAACACCAGCGTCATCTTGAATACGCCGGTGAAGTACGTGGTGCCCAGAATGGCCAGCATGGCGGCCGCGCCCAGCAGCGTCAGCACCGGAAAGCCCGGCATACGGAACGACAGCGGCGCGCCGCCTTCGCGGGCCCAGCGCCGCCGGAAGAAGTAATGCGTCACGAAGATCATCATCCACGTGAACAAGGCGCCGAACATCGAAATCGCCATCATCAGCGTGAACGCGGTTTCGGGATACAGCACGTTCAGCACCGCCGCGATGGCGATGCCGCTGGTCGACACCAGCAGCGCATTGAGCGGCGTGCCGCTGCGCGACAGCCGCCCCAGCGCCGCCGGCGCATGGCCGGCGCGCGACAAACTGAACATCATGCGCGTGGTGATGTAGAGCTGGCTGTTCATGGCCGACAGCGCCGCCACCAGCACGATGAAATTGATGACGTCGGCCGCGCCCGGAATGCCCAGCGACTGCATCACCTTCACGAAGGGGCTGCCGCCCTTGCCGGCCTCGTCCCAGGGCACGATGGCCAGGATCAGCGCCAGCGTCAGCAGGTAGAACACCACCAGGCGCGCGATGGTGGCGCGAAAAGCCTGCTTGACCGCGCGTTCGGGGTCCTCGGCCTCGCCCGCGGCCACCGCGATCATCTCCACGCTCAGGTAGCTGAAGATCGAAATCACCACCGCGATCCACATGCCCCAGACGCCGTTCGGGAAGAAGCCGCCATGCGAGGTGTACAGCGCCGCGCCGTACTGCGGCTCGCCCCAGACCACGTAGGCGCCCAGGATGATGAAGGCCACGATGGCGCTGACCTTGACGGTCGAGAACCAGTACTCCACGGTGCCGAACGCCTTGACGCTCATGGCGTTCACGCAGATCAGCAGCGCCGAGAACAGGCAGACCCACTGCCAGCCGGGCACGCCCGGGAACCAGAGCTTCATGTATTCGGCCACGGCGGTGACCTCGGTGCCCACCGCCAGCACCACGCAGGACCAGTACGCGTAGCGCACCAGGAAGCCGGCCAGCGGGCCGATGTAGTGTTCGGCATAGGCCCCGAAGGAACCCGAGGTGGAATGCGCCACCGTCATTTCCGCCAGGCAGCCCATCAGCAGCAGCGTGATCACCCCGCCGATGGCGTAGCTGAGGATCACGCTGGGACCGGCGAAGCCGATGGCGAACTTGCTGCCCAGAAACAGCCCCGTGCCGATCGCGCCCCCGATGGCGATCATGCTCATCTGCCCCGAGGTCAAGCGCCGCTTGAGCCCCTGTTCGCGTTCGGCGATGCGGCCGAATCCCTGTTGTTGCGGCATAGTCTCCTCCTTGTACTGCGCTCTCTATCTGGATACAGGGCCTTTGCGGCCCGCGCTCGGATCTGTCGCTGCCGTGTCCCGGTTCAGGTCACGGCGGCGCGCAGCTTGAACTCGGGCCGGTCCCAGGCGCGGCTGTCCAGCACGTCCTTCAGGATGTCGACCGCATCCCATACGTCGGCATAGCCGAAGTACAGCGGCGTGAGGCCGAAGCGCAGCACCTCGGGCTCGCGGTAGTCGCCGATGACGCCGCGCGCGATCAGGGCCTGCATCACCTCGAAGCCGTTGGGATGGCGGAAACTGACGTGGCTGCCGCGCTCGGCGTGGCTGCGCGGCGTCACCAGCGTCAGCGGATGATCCGCGCAGCGCGCCTCGACCAGCGCGATGAACAGGTCGCCCAGCGCCAGCGACTTCCTGCGCACCTCGGCCATGTCGGCCGCCAGCGCCACGTCCAGGCCGCACTCCACCAGCGACAGCGAGACGATGGGCTGGGTGCCGCACAGGTAGCGCCGGATGCCGCCGGCCGGCTCGTAGGCCACCGCCATGTCGAAGGGACGCGTATGGCCCCACCAGCCGGACAGCGGCTGCCGGAAGTCCTTGGTGTGGCGCGGCGCCACCCAGATGAAGGCCGGCGATCCGGGGCCGCCGTTCAGGTACTTATAGGTGCAGCCCACGGCGAAGTCGGCGTCGGCGCCGTTCAGATCCACCGGCACCGCGCCCGCGGCGTGCGCCAGGTCCCAGATCGCCAGCGCGCCGCGCTCGTGCGCCAGCGCGGTCACGGCGGCCATGTCGTGCATCTGGCCGCTGCGGTAGTTCACATACGAGAGCAGCATCACCGCCACGGAATCGTCCAGCGCGGCCTCCAGCGGCAGCTGCTCGTCGATCAGGCGCATTTCGTAGCCCTGCTGCAGCAGGTCGATCATGCCCTGGATCATGTACAGATCGGTGGGGAAGTTGTCGCGCTCGGACAGGATCACGCGGCGCGCCGGCTGCTTCTGCTGCTGGATGCGCAGCGCGGCGGCCAGCGCCTTGAAAATGTTCAGCGAGGTCGTGTCGGTGACCACCAGCTCGCCTTCGCGCGCGCCCAGCAGGCCGCCCAGCTTGTCGCCCAGGCGCGCGGGCAGCTCGAACCAGCCGGCGGTGTTCCAGCTGCGGATCAGGCCCGCGCCCCATTCCTGGCCGATCACGGCGGCCGCGCGGCCGGCGGCGGCCTTGGGCAGCACGCCCAGCGAATTGCCGTCCATGTACAGCACGCCCGGCGGCAGGTCGAAACGGTCTTTGAGGGGCGCCAGGGGGTCCTGGCGGTCGGCGTTCACGCAATCTTCGCGGGTATTCATCACGGCTCCATCTCGGGCATATTTCCCGATAAATACTATCAGCGCCGGCAGGCTGATATATTGCAAATCCGGGCGCGGAATACCCTAGGTTTCCGCAGCCAATTGCACGAAACCGCCTTTTTCAGAATTTGATTGCGCCATGCAGATAGACGCCATAGACAAGCGGATTCTTTACCGCCTGCAGGAAGACGCCCACCTCAGCAACCAGGACCTGGCCGAGCAGGTGGCGCTGTCGCCCTCGGCCTGCCTGCGGCGCGTGCGCGCGCTGGAAGAAGCCGGCCTGATACGCGGCTACCGCGCCGTGCTCGACGGCGAAAAACTGGGCTTCGAACTGGAGGCCGTGGTGCACGTGTCGCTGGACCAGTCCCGCCCCGGTTGGCACGAGGAATTCCTGGCCGGCATCGCGCTGCACGACGAAATCACCGAGGCCTCCATCGTGACGGGCGCGTCCAACTACATCCTGACCGTGCGCACCCGCAATCTTGCGGCGTTTTCGCAGTTCGTGGAGGACAAGCTCAGCAAGATCCCGGGCGTACGGGATCTCTGCTCGCATATCGTCATGCGCAAGGTGAAGAGCCGCGGCGGGATGTTGCCGTTGGGAGGGTGGCGGTGAGTTAGGGTGGGTTTGGGGCTGATGGGTTCCGCGCGCTCGAGACTTGGGTTCTTGCGTCGGGGTTCTCGCGCTGCACCCATCCTACGAGTCGTCGAACATTCGCCGTTCGGGGATCGTAGGATGGGTGCAGCGCGAAATTCCTTGCGCAAAAACTCAGATATCGAGCGCGCGCAACCCATCAGGCGGCGAAAGCCGCCCCCGCATGCAGAAACCCGAACACCGTCACGAAATGGCAGGCCGTACCGCCCATGACGCACAGATGCCAGATGCCATGCGCATGGCGCCAGCGCTTGTCGTTGACGTAGAACAGCGTGCCCGCGGTATAGATGGCCGCGCCGGCCAGCAGCCAGGCCAGCCCGGCCGACGATAGCGAACCCGCGATGGGCGCGGCGAACGCCACGCCCAGCCAGCCCATCGTCAGGTAAAGCGGCAGCGCCGGCGGCGCCCCGCGCGCCCACCAGAGTTCACGGCCGATGCCCAGCGCGGCCAGCAGCCAGATGGCCACGCCCATGGCCGCGCCCCAGCCGTGCTCGACCGGGCCGAACGCCAGCGGCGTGTAGGTGCCGGCGATCAGCAGATAGATGGCGCTGTGGTCGGCCTTGGCCCACAGCGCCTTGCGCCGGCCGCGCGACCAGTGGAACAGCACCGACGAGGCGTAGACCGCGATCATGGAGGCGGCGAACACGGCGCAGCCGACGATCTGGCGGGTATTCACGTTGAGTTCGGCGGCGCGCGAAATGAGCGCACCCGACGCGGCCACCGCCAGCGCCAGGCCCGCCAGATGCGTCGCGCCGTTGAGTCGTTCGCCTTGGTACATGCGCCCCTCCACGCCGGCCATGCGCCGGACCTTGCATCATGGGCCGATTCTGTGACAAAGGCGGGTCAGGCGGGCGGACGAACCCGCAATATCAGACGATGAAATCCACCGCGGCCGGATAGCCCTCCAGCGCGCGCGCCGACAGGATGGCGCGCTGCACCGCGATGGCCATGGCCTCGGCCGCCATCACGCCCAGCAGCGTGACGTTGGCGGTCTTGCCGGAAGCCCCCGTGCCCAACGCAAAGATCGTGTCGCCGTCGAGCATGGTGTGGATCGGGTTGATGGTCCGGGCCAGGCCATCGTGCGCCATGGCGGCGATCTTCTGCGCCTGCGCCTTGGTGAGCCTGGCGTCGGTGGCGACCGCGCCGATGGTGGTGGCCGCGCCCGGGCGCATCGACTTGGGCAGGTCGCCGGCCAGGATGGCGGCGCGGGTGTCCAGCAGCATCTTGCCGTCGGCGGTGCGCGCGCCGGCCAGGATGCGTCCGGTCGACGGGTCCAGCACGTCGCCCACCGCGTTGACCGCCACGATGGCGCCCACGGTCACGCCAGCCACGCGCAGCGAGGCGCTGCCCAGCCCGCCCTTCATGGCGCGCCTGGGACCGTACAGCTTGCCCACCGTCGCGCCCGCCCCCGCGCCGACGTTGCCCTCTTCGGAGGCCTGCTCGCTGGCCGTCTTGCAGGCCTGGTAGCCGGCGGCCGCGTCCGGGCGGATCGAGGCGTCGCCCACCCCCAGGTCGAACAGAATGGCCGCCGGCACGATGGGCACGTGCGCCACGCCCACGTCGAAACCGATCTTCTTTTCCTCCAGGTAGCGCATGACGCCGGAGGCCGCGTCCAGGCCGAACGCGCTGCCGCCGGCCAGCAGGACGGCGTGCACCTGCTCCACCATGTTCATCGGATCAAGCAGGTCGGTTTCACGGGTGCCGGGCGCCGCGCCGCGCACGTCGACCCCGCCCGTGGCGCCGGCCTCGGCGATGATGACCGTGCAGCCCGTCGGGCGGCGCGTATCGGTGTAGTGGCCCACGCGCAGGCCGGCCACGTCCGTGATGCTGCCTCCGCCCGGCATGCGCCGCGCGCCGTCGGCGCCCCTGGCCGGCATCGCCCCGGCCGCCGCGGCGCCCGCGGCCGCCATCATGAAAGCCCGCCTGTTCCATCGCTGTTCCACACCGATCTCCATCAAGGTCCCGCATGAAAGAGCCCGGCGGCTGGGCGCCGGGGCTTGGGTAACACCATATGACTTGCCGCTATATTTTTACTATTCCTTATGCTTTGTGGAAAAATAGGCCAGTTGTTAGAGTGCGGCTACGCCGGAGGGCATCGCAGCCCCGCATGCTCTCCACAGTGATACCCACCATCCGTGGAGCACCGCCATGAAACTCTTCCGTACCCTGCTGGCCGCCGGCCTGGTCCAGTTCGCCGCCCTGTCCGCCGCCCATGCCCAGTCCGGCCTGGACCAGATCAAGGCCGCGGGCGTCTTCAAGATCGGCACCGAAGGCACCTACGCTCCCTTCACTTTCCACGACGCATCCGGCGAGCTTACCGGTTTCGACGTGGACATCGGCCGGGCCATCGCCCAGCGCCTGGGCGTGAAGGCCCAGTTCGTCGAAGGCAAGTGGGACGGCCTCATCGCCGGCCTGGACGCCAAGCGCTACGACGCCGTGATCAACCAGGTGGGCATCACCGACGCGCGCCGCGCCAAGTACGACTTTTCCGATCCGTACATCTCCTCGGCCGCCGTGCTGATCGTGCGCGACGACAACACCAGCATCAAGTCCTTCGCCGATCTCAAGGGCAAGAAGTCGGCCAACACGCTGACCAGCAATTTCGGCAAGCTCGCGCAGAGCCACGGCGCGCAGGTCATCGCGGTGCAGGGCTTCAACGAGGCCATCGACCTGCTGACCTCGGGCCGGGTCGAAGCCACGGTCAACGACAACCTGTCGTTCCTGGATTTCAAGAAGCAAAAGCCCAACGCGCGCGTCAAGATCGCCGCCACCGACAAGACCGCCGAATTCAGCAACTCGGGCGTGCTGATCCGCAAGGGCAACCCCGAGCTGCAGGCCGCCATCAACAAGGCGCTGGCCGACATGAAGGCCGACGGCACCTACAAGACCATCTCGGTCAAATACTTCGGCACCGACCTGTCGGCCCAATAAGCCGCTGGAGCCTACATGACGCCACCTGCCTGGCTGCAAGCGGTGATGCCCGACTGGCTGCTGGCCCAGGTCGCGGCGTGGACGATGCCGGCCTGGATCCAGCTCATGGCCGATTCGTTCTGGCCGCTGCTCATGGCCGGGCTGACGTTCACGGTGCCGCTGACGCTGCTGTCTTTCGTGCTGGGCCTGGCGCTGGCCTTCGTGGTCGCGCTGATCCGGCTGTTCGGCCCGGCGCCGCTGGTGGCGGTGGCGCGTTTCTACGTGTGGCTGATCCGCGGCACGCCGCTGCTGGTGCAGCTCTTCGTGATCTTCTACGGGCTGCCCAAGGCGGGCCTGGTGCTGGACCCGCTGCCGGCCGCGCTGATCGGCTTCACGCTCAACGTGGGCGCCTACAACTCGGAAGTCATCCGCGGCGCCATCGAATCCATCGGCAAGGGCCAATGGGAGGCCGCCTATTCGCTGAGCATGACGCGCGCGCAGGCGCTGCGCCGCACCGTGCTGCCGCAGGCGGCCCGCGTGGCCGTGCCGCCGCTGTCGAATTCCTTCATCGCGCTGGTCAAGGACACCTCGCTGGCCGCGGCGATCACCGTGCCCGAGATTTTCCAGGCCGCGCAGCGCATCGCCGCGGTCACCTATGAACCGCTGATCCTCTACACCGAGACCGCGCTGATCTACCTGGCGTTCAGTTCCGTCCTGTCGGCCGCCCAGGTCCGGCTGGAAAGGCGCTTCGGCCAGCACGCGGTGTTTGCGGAGAAGAACCGATGATCCGCCTGGAAAAGATAGAGAAAGCGTTCGGCGGCAACCCGGTGCTCAAGCAGGTCGACGTGAGTATCGCCGAAGGCAGCGTCACCGCCCTGATCGGCCCGTCCGGCAGCGGCAAGAGCACGCTGCTGCGCTGCGTGAACCTGCTCGAAGTGCCCGACCGCGGCCGGCTCGTGATCGGCCCGGAAAGCGTGGAGTTCGAACCCGGCCGCAAGCTGCCGCGCGAGCAGGTGCAGCGCGTGCGCATGCAGACCGGCATGGTGTTCCAGAACTTCCAGCTGTTTCCGCACCAGACCGTGATCGGCAATGTCATGGAAGGCCTGGTGACGGTGCAGAAGTGGCCGGCCGACCGGGCCCGCGCCCGCGCCGAGGAACTGCTGCAAAAGGTCGGCATGCTGCCGAAGGCCGACGCCTGGCCCGCCAACCTGTCGGGCGGACAGCAGCAGCGTGTGGCCATCGCCCGCGCGCTGGCGCCGGCGCCGCGCGTGCTGCTGTGCGACGAGCCGACCTCGGCGCTCGATCCCGGCCTGGCGGCCGAGGTGGTGGACGTGCTGCGCCAGCTGGCGGCCGAGGGCATGACCATGCTGATGGCCACGCACGACCTGCGGCTGGCGGCCAGCGTATCGCGCGAGGTGGTGTTCCTGCTGGACGGCGCCGTGGTCGAATCCGGCGATTCGGGCCAGCTGTTCAGCCGGCCCGCGGACCCGCGCACCGCGGCGTTCATCTCCACCCTGACGCAGGAGGCGGCGCACGCCGCCCCGGGCGTCTGAGGGCGGCGCGGCTTACTTCGGCGGCAGCGAGCCGGCCGGATCGACGGCCTGGCCGTCGTAGCGCAGCTCGAAATACAGGCCCACCTGCTTGCTGTCGCTATTGCCCATTTCCGCGATCTTCTGCCCCTGGCTGACGCGCTGGCCTTCGGTGACCAGCAGCTTGCGGTTATGGGCGTAGATGCTCAGGAAGCTGGCGTTGTGCTTGACGATGACCAGATGGCCGTAGCCGCGCAGCCCGCTGCCCGAATAAGCCACCGTGCCCGGCGCCGCCGCCACCACCGGCGTGCCGGCGGAATTGCTGATGACGATGCCGTTGGACCCCGAGCCGTCGTAGCCGCGCGTGACCTTGCCCTGCGCCGGCCAGATCAGCGAGATCGCGCCCGGCGGCGCCGTGCGCCGCCGCGCCGACGAGGTGGCCGCCGGCTTGCGCGTGGTCTGCGCGCGCGTCTTGGCCTTGGTGGGCGTGGACGTGCGCGCCTGGCCGGCGGGCGGTTCGACGCGCAGCACCTGGCCGACCTCGATGGCGTTGGCGTTGGACAGGCGGTTCCAGCGCACCAGGTCGCTGACGCTGGCGCCCTGCTTGCGCGCGATCTGGTAGAGCGTGTCGCCCGACTGCACGCGGTAATAGCCGGGCTGGACCTTGGTGGAACCGCAGGCCGACAGCAGCACCAGCAGCGCGATGCCGGCCAGCCCCAGCCAGCGGCGCAGGATGGACCGGTGCCGCGACGGCCGGGGCCGGCTGGCGCCGGCATGCGGCGCGCCTATGAGTGGGACAGGGGACGAGGAAAGCGCTGAAACCTGGGGCACTGAAAATCGGTGGTCGGGACGAAGTGCGTTCAAGGGTACCAAGATTTTCGCGCGGCGGCGCGGGTAGAATGGCCGTCATGCCAGCCACGTCCCGCCAGCTCCGTCGCCAGCCCGCCGCACGCGCCGCGCGCGCCACGGCCCTGCTGTGGCTGGCGCTGATGGCGCTGGCGCTGCGCGCGCTGGTGCCGGCCGGCTATATGCCCGACGTGGGCGCGCTGCACGACGGCCGGCTCGAAGTCACCTTCTGCTCGGCCGCCGGCGCCCCGCCGGCGCTGGCCCTGCAGCTGGCCGCCAAGTCCCGGTCGGGCAAGAACGCCGGCCACGATAACGCCGGCTCCGGCGCGCAGTGCCCCTTCGGCCTGCTTGCGCATCTCACGCCCGCGCCAGCCGCCGCGCCCGCCGTCCTCGTTCCCGCCGCCGCGCGGCATGCGCCGCCGCGGCCCGCTGCCCGCGCCCTGCCCACGCAAGGCGCCCAGGGCCCGCCGCTGGGCTCGCGTGCTCCGCCTTTCCTCGCCTGACGCCGCATAACCGCGCGGCCGCGCCGCGCGCCCTGCCCGAACGTCAACCGACGAGGTAAACATGTTTTCCCGCTTTCTGCGCGCCCCCGCCGGCGCGCCCTCGCACGCGCCCGATCCGCGGCGCCGCGTGCTGCTGTCCTCGCTCGCGCTGCTGGCCCTGAGCGGCTGCGGCCCCGATGCCCCGAAACTGCACGGCATGGATCTCTCCGAAATGCCGGCCGGCGATTTCCAGCTGCAGGACACCGACGGCAAGCCCCGCACGCTGGCCGACTACCGCGGCCATCCGGTCATGCTGTTCTTCGGCTTCACCCAATGCCCGGACATCTGCCCCACCGCGCTCACGCGCGCCGTGGAAATCAAGAACTTGCTGGGCGCGGACGCAGAACGGCTGCGCGTGCTCTTCATCAGCGTGGACCCCGAGCGCGACACGCCCGAGATCCTGCGCGCCTATACCCAGGCCTTCGATCCGGGCTTCATCGGCCTGCGCGGCGACGCCGAGCAGACCCGCGCCGCCGCCCAGTCGTTCAAGGTCTATTACCAGAAGGTCGCCACGGGCTCGTCCTACACCATGGACCACACCGCCCTGACCTACGTCATCGACGCCCAGGGCAAGCTGCGCCTGGCCCTGCGCCACCAGCAAAGCGCGCAGGAATGCGTCGAAGACCTGCGCACCGTGCTCTGACCCGCCCGCTACTAATAGAGATAGGAACAAGCCATGCAAGCAACCGCATTCAAATCCCTGGCCGCCGCCTTCGCCCTGTGCGCCCTGGCCGCCGCCCCGACCGCCTTCGCCCAGGACGCCTCGCTCTCGGTGCAGGAACCCTGGGTCCGCGCCAGCGTACCCAACCAGCACGCCACCGGCGCCTTCATGCGCCTGACCTCCACCGCGCCGGCGCGCCTGGTCGCGGTGGAGTCGCCGGCCGCCCGGAACGTGGAGATCCACGAAATGGCGATGCAGGACAACGTCATGAAAATGCGGCAGGTGCCCGGCATCGACCTGCCCGCCGGTCAGGCGGTCGAGCTCAAGCCCGGCGGCTACCACGTCATGCTGATCGACCTGGTCAGCCAGATCAACGCGGGCCAGCACGTGCCGCTGACGCTGGTGATCGAGGACGCCCAGCGCCAGCAGCGCCGCATCACGGTGGACGCCGAGGCGCGGCCGCTGGGCGCGGCGGCCAAGCCCGCGGCCGGCCACGCGCATTGAAGCGGGACGCCGGCGCCCGGATAATTGGGGACACAATCATTCCCCCTGGCGCCGGAGTCCGCCGCCGATTCGCCATACAATGCCTGCACATCCGCGCCGGCGCCCCCGCCGCGCCCCGGATGCCAGCGTCGCGCACAGCCGGACGCTGGCCCCGCCGGCCCGCTGGCCGGCCCTCTGTGTCTGGATATGCCCGGTAGTTCCGCCTTTTCCTTCCTGCGTACCCTCTGCAGTCTGCGCTGGCTCGCCATCGCGGGCCAGGCCGCGACCATCCTGCTGGCCAGCGGCGTGCTGGGCCTGGCCCTGCCGCTGGAGCCGCTATGGCTGGGCGTGGGCGCGCTGATCGGGTTCAACGTCTACGCCAGCCTGCGGCTGCGCCAGCGCCGCGACCTGTCGCACGCGACCGCGTTCGGCCATCTGCTGGTGGACATGGCCGTGCTGGCCTGGATGGTGGGCTGGAGCGGCGGCATCAACAATCCGTTCGGCATGATGTTCCTGATCCTGACCGCGCTGGCGGCCCTGGCGCTGCCGCGCAACTGGGCGCTGGCCGCGGCGGTGGCGGGGATCTCCGGCTACGCGGCGGCCGCCATCTTCGGCCAGCCGCTGCGCGGCGAGGTGGATTCGCACAACCTGCTGCTGTGGGGCATCGGCGCCAACTTCCTGATCTCGGTGGTGGTGGTGCTGGTGTTCTCCACCCGCCTGGCCTCGGACCTGCGCGCCCGCGAGCGCGAACTGGCCCGGCTGCGCGAGCGCTTCACCCGCAACGAGGGCATCGTGGCGCTGGCCACCCACGCCGCGGCCATGGCGCACGAGCTGAACACGCCGCTGGCGACCATGACGCTGCTGGCCGACGAGATCGCCGCCGAGGTCAAGGACGAAGATCTGCGCGCCGACGTGTCCACGCTCAGCCAGCTTCTGGCCCTGTGCCGGGAACGTATCCGCAATCTGGCGGTCCCAACCGCCGTGGACCTGGTGCGCGTGGTGGGACAATGGCGCCTGATCCGGCCGACCATCGATCTGCAGCGTTCGGGCGCCCTGCCCGGCAGCCTGCGGGTCGATCCGGCCATCGCCCATCTGCTGCAGGCGCTCCTGAACAACGCGGCCGACGCCGGCGAAGCCGTCAACGTGCCGCGCGTGGACCTGCATCTGGAGTACGGCTATGGCGCCTTGCGCGGCGAAGTGCGGGACTACGGCCAGGGTTTCGACCCCGACCACACCGTGCTGCCGGCCACCAGCCTGTTCAACAGCGGCAAGCCGGGAGGGTTGGGCGTGGGCCTGGCGCTGTCGCACGCCACGGTCGAGCAGCTCGGAGGAGAAATGACCATGACCGCCGCCGAAGGGGGAGGCACGCGCATCCGCTTTTACCTGCCGCTGGGCCAGACCCAGGGCAGTCCAGGGACTTGAATGTGATGAATCCAACCGATCTTGGCCTGTTGATCGACGACGACGAGCTTTACGTCCGCACGCTGCAGCGCAGCCTGTCGCGGCGCGGCCTGGAAACCCGCACCGCCACCGGCATCGCGGAAGCGCTGCGCGTGGCCGAAGAGATCCGCCCCGCCTTCGCCCTGGTGGACCTGCGCCTGGGCGAGGACTCCGGCCTGACCCTGATCCGCCCGCTGCGCGCGCTGCGCGCGGACATGCGCATCCTGCTGGTCACCGGCTACGCCAGCGTGGCCACCGCCGTGGAGGCCATCAAGCGCGGCGCCGACGATTACCTGCCCAAGCCGGCCACCGCGCCCATGATCCTGCGCACGCTGGGGCTGGTGAAGCCCGAGTCCGTGGCCATCGAAACCACCATGACCCCGCTGCACCGCCTGGAATGGGAACACATCCACCAGGCCCTGCACGAAACCGGCGGCAACGTCTCGGCCGCCGCCCGCCTGCTCGGCATGCACCGCCGCTCCCTGCAGCGCAAGCTGGCGAAAAAACCGGGGCCGGAACGCGAAGTGCTGGTCGACTGATTTGTGCAGGTGCGACATAAAGTCGCACCCCGGCTTTGTGCAGGTGCGACATATCGTCGCACCCCGCCCCCGGCGCTAAACCCTTCTCCCGCCAGGGAAAACCCCTAAGCCCGGACAATGGGGCCGGCGCGGCGCCAGGCAATGCGACCATTCGTCGCAGGCTTGACCCAGATCAAACCGATAGGATGGACGTTGCTGCCTAGCAGCATTCCAGTCTGCTGCTACGCAGCATTTCCCATCATCCATCCAAGGCTGTACGTGAAACACCCCCTCCTTGCGACCCTTACGCGCATTATTGGCGTCGGCGCGGTCATGCTGCTTGGCGGCTGCAACATGGAAATCCTCTCCCCCAAGGGAGACATCGGCATGCAGGAAAGGACGCTGCTGTTCACGACGACCGGGCTCATGCTCATCGTCGTGATTCCGGTCATCGTCATGATCCTGGCATTCGCCTGGAAATACCGCGCATCCAATACCAAAGCCGATTACCAGCCCAAGTGGGCCCACTCCACCGCGATCGAAGTCGTGGTCTGGAGCGTGCCCTGCATCATCGTGGCGATCCTCGCCGTGATCACCTGGCGCTCCACGCATGCGCTGGACCCCTACAAGCCGCTCGTCTCCGAGCACAAGCCGGTGACCATCGAGGTGGTTTCGCTGGATTGGAAGTGGCTGTTCATCTACCCCGAGTACGACATCGCCACGGTCAACGAGATCGCCTTCCCGGTGGACGTTCCGGTCAATTTCCGGATCACCTCGGCCACGGTCATGAACTCGTTCTTCATCCCGCAGCTGGGCAGCCAGATCTACTCGATGGCCGGCATGGAGACCAAGCTGCACCTGAACGCGCGCGAAATCGGCACCTACGCCGGCATTTCGGCCAACTACAGCGGCGGCGGTTTCTCGGGCATGCGCTTCAAGGCGCACGCCATGTCGCAAGAAGGGTTCGACAACTGGATCAAGGAAGCCAAGGCCGCTCCCGGCGCGCTGACCCCCGAGGTCTACGCCGAGCTGACCAAGCGCAGCGAACACAATCCGGTAGTCAAGTATTCGTCGGTGCCGCCCTCCATGTTCGAGTACATCCTGGGCAGCACGATGACCAAGATGGCCGGCGTGGACTCCGCCACGTGCACTCCCACGTCGAATAATCTGATCGCAGGAATCAACTAACAATGCTCGGGAAACTTACCCTCGAGGCCATTCCGTTCCATGAACCCATCGTCATGGTTACGCTGGCCGCCGTGTGCCTGGGAGGCGTAGCGCTCCTGGGCGCCATCACCTACTTCCGCAAGTGGAAGTACCTCTGGACGGAATGGCTGACCTCCGTCGACCACAAGCGCATCGGCGTGATGTACATCATCGTCGCGCTGATCATGCTGCTGCGCGGCTTCGCCGACGCCATCATGATGCGCACCCAGCTGGCGGTCGCCTCCGCCGACTCGGCCGGCTTCCTGCCGCCGCACCACTACGACCAGATCTTCACCGCCCACGGCGTCATCATGATTTTCTTCATGGCGATGCCCTTCATCACCGGGCTGATGAACCTGGTGGTGCCGCTGCAGATCGGCGCCCGCGACGTGGCCTACCCGTTCCTGAACTCGCTGAGCTTCTGGCTGTTCGGCGCCGGCGTCGCGCTCATGATGATCTCGCTGTTCGTCGGTGAATTCGCCGCGACCGGCTGGCTGGCCTATCCGCCGCTCTCGGGGCTCGACTACAGCCCGAGCGTCGGGGTGGACTACTACATCTGGGCGCTGCAGATATCCGGGCTCGGGACCACGCTTTCCGGCATCAACTTCATCGTGACCATCCTGCGCATGCGCGCGCCGGGCATGAGCCTGATGAAGATGCCGATCTTCACGTGGACCTCGCTGGTCACCAACGTCCTGATCGTCGCCGCCTTCCCCGTGCTGGCCGCCACGCTCGCGCTGCTGACCATGGACCGCTACCTGGGCACGCACTTCTTCACGAACGACATGGGCGGCAACGTCATGATGTACGTGAACCTGATCTGGATCTGGGGCCACCCCGAGGTCTACATCCTGGTGCTGCCCGCTTTCGGCGTGTACTCGGAGATCGTCGCCACCTTCGCCCGCAAGACCCTGTTCGGCTACAAGTCCATGGTCTACGCCACGGCCGCCATCGGCGTGCTGTCGTTCCTGGTCTGGCTGCACCACTTCTTCACCATGGGCGCGGGAGCCAACGTCAATGCCTTCTTCGGCATAGCGACAATGATCATCTCGATCCCGACGGGCGCGAAGATCTTCAACTGGCTGTTCACCATCTACCGCGGCCGCCTGCGCATCACCACGCCGGTGCTGTGGACGCTGGGCTTCATGATCGTGTTCGTCATCGGCGGCATGACCGGCGTGATGCTGGCCATCCCGGGCGTGTCGTTCGTGCTGCACAACAGCCTGTTCCTGATCGCGCACTTCCACAACACCATCATCGGCGGCGTGGTCTTCGGCTGCATCGCGGGCATGACCTACTGGTTCCCCAAGGCGTTCGGCTTCAAGCTGAACGAGCGCCTGGGCCGCTATTCGTTCTACTGCTGGTTCGTCGGCTTCTTCCTGGCCTTCATGCCCCTGTACATCCTGGGCTTCAAGGGCATGACGCGCCGCCTGAACCACTACGACAACCCCGAATGGCAACCGTACCTGCTGGTCGCCCTGGTCGGCGCCGCGCTGATCATGCTGGGCATCTGGTTCCTGCTGCAGCAAGTGTTTGTCTCGATCTACCAGCGCAAGCAGAACCAGGACCTCACCGGCGATCCCTGGGATGGCCGCACGCTGGAATGGTCGATCGCCTCGCCGGCTCCTTTCTACAACTTCGCCCACGTTCCTCACGTCGATGAACTGGACCAGTTCTGGGAAGACAAGCAGAACGGCAAGGCGTACAAGCGTCCCGCCAAGTACGAGGACATCCACATGCCGAAGAACACCGCCGCCGGCGTCTTCATCGGCGCGTTCGGCCTGGTCATGTGCTTCGCCCTGATCTGGCACATCTGGTGGCTGTCCATCGTCGGTTTCGTCGGCATGATCGGTTCGTTCATCGTCCGCGCCTATGACCGCGACGTCGACTACTGGGTCCCGGCCAAGGAAGTCGAACGCATCGAAAACGCTCACTTTGACAAAATGCAGAAGGCCGCCTGAGCCATGATTCAAGCCGTAGCCACTCTCCCCCACGCGGGTCACGACGATCACGCGCATCATGACGATGGATCCAAGACCGTATTCGGTTTCTGGGTCTATCTGATGAGCGACCTGCTGATCTTCTCGGTCCTGTTCGCCACGTTCGCGGTGCTGTTCAACGCCACCGCGGGCGGCCCCACGGGCAAGGAACTGTTCGACCTGAAGTTCGTGCTGGTCGAAACGCTGTTGCTGCTGTTCTCCAGCTTCACCTTCGGCATGGCCAACCTGAACGTGCACGCCGGCAACAAGAGCCGAGCCATGGGCTGGCTCATGGTGACGTTCCTGTTCGGCGCGGGCTTCATCGCGATGGAAGTCTATGAATTCCATCACCTGATCTCGATCGGCGCCGGCCCGGGCCGCAGCGCGTACCTGTCGGCGTTCTTCACGCTGATCGGCACGCACGGCCTGCACGTCACGTTCGGCCTGATCTGGATCATCGTCATGCTCGACATGATCCGCCGCCACGGCCTGGACTCGATCAACAAGCGTCGTCTGGCGTGCCTGAGCCTGTTCTGGCACTTCCTGGACATCGTCTGGATCTGCGTCTTCACCTTCGTCTATCTCATGGGAGCCATCTGATGTCGCACTCCGCTGCGGCCGCACACGGCCACGACGATCACGCCGCCGACCACGGCACCGTGAAGTCCTACATCATCGGTTTCGTGCTTTCGCTGCTTCTCACCTTCGGCTCCTTCGGCCTGGTGATGAACGGCGCGCTGTCCCATACCGCCACGATCATCGGCGTGGTGGCGCTGTGCGTGCTCCAGCTGCTGGTGCAGCTGGTGTACTTCCTGCACATGGGCGCATCGAAGTCGGCCCGCGACAACCTGGCCACGTTCGTCTTCACCGTGCTGATCATCGCCATCATCGTCGGCGGTTCGGCATGGGTGCTGTACAACATGAACGTCAACATGGGCCACCCCATGTAATGGCGGCCAGCCGTTGAAGCAGAAAAACAGGCGCTCCGGCGCCTGTTTTTTTTCGCCTGCGCGGTTTCGTTATATATTCAAGTAAATAACGAAACCGCGCATCCGCCATGCAAACTCCCGCACTTGCCGACACCGACCGCGCCGAACGGCTCGCCCAGACGCTGCTGCGCCACGCGCCGCCGTGCCATCCCGACGCCGGCTTCTTCGCGGCGGTGCTGGGCAAGCGCCTGGCGCTTGGCGACCTGGGCGGCTGCGGCCTGACGCCGCAGGAACTGGACGGCCTGCTGGCGCGGCTGTTCCCGGGCGCCGCGCCGGCCGAACTGCGCGCACAGCGCGCCGCCCTCGCCGCGCCGGTCCTGGACGCAGAGCAGGCAGCGTTCAAGCAGATGCTGCGCGGGTTGCTGCAGGCCTGGAGCGTGCCGACGGCCGACATCACGGCCTGGGTCACCGGCGCGCTGGCCCATGCCTGCCTGCGCCCCGACCACCTGTGGCGCGACCTGGGCCTGTCCGGCCGCGAAGACGTGACCGCGCTGCTGGCGCGCCACTATCCCGGCCTGGTGGCGCGCAACGTGGGCAACCTGCGCTGGAAGCAGTTCCTGGCCTATGCGGCCTACGAACGGGCGGGCCTCGCGCCGGCGCAGGCGCCGGGCTGCCCGGCCTGCGAGGACTACGGCGTCTGTTATCCGCAGCCGCTTCAGTAGCGGTAGGTGGCGCCGACGCCGGCGCCCAGGCTGCGGCCCGCGGCCGGTTCGTAATAGCGGCCGTTGACCTCGTTGACGATCACCGAGCCGGCGTAGCGGCGGTCGAACAGATTGTCCACGCGCGCATAGGCGTTCAGCTCCCACGGACCGAGTTTCTTCACGTAGCCCAGGCTCAGCGCCGCCACGAAATAGCCGGGCGCGTCGCCGTCGTTGGCGTCGTCGACGTAGACCTGGCTCAACAGGCGCGCCTCCACCGAGGCCTGCCATCCCTCGGGCGGCGCCCAGGCCAGCGACGCATAGGCCGCCTGGCGCGCGATGCCCGGTATCCGGTTGCCGGCGCGGATCGCGCCGGGCCCGTCGTCGACGTAGCGCGCGTCCAGCCAGGTATAGGCAAACCGGGTGCGGCCGTGGCGCGCGAACTCGCCGGACCAGCCCAGCTCCACGCCGTCGCGCCGCGTGCGCCCGGCGTTCTGGTAACTGGTGCGGCCGCCCGCGCTGCCGGCCGCGACGATCTCGTCGTCGGTGCCGGTATGGAACACCGCCGCGGTCAGCAGGCCGCCGGCGAGCTGCGCCTTCACCCCTGCTTCCAGATTGTCGCTGACGGCCGGCGCCAGCCCGAAATTCAGGCCGGGCGCGCCGCCGGGCCGGTACGAAAGCTCGTTCAGCGTCGGCGTCTCGAAGCCGCGCCCGTACGAGGCGTAGAGGCTGAGCGCCGGATCGGGCGCATAGCGCAGCGCCGCTACCGGCAGCGCCTTGCGGTAGCGCGCCGCGCCGCTGTCGTCGGCGTTGCCGGGCGCGACGTAGCGGTCGTCGGAATCGAACTTGACCGTGCTGTAGCGCAGGCCCGCGTCCAGCGTCCAGCGTTCGGCGAACTGCCAGGACGCCTGCACGTAGGGATCGGCGTTGTAGACGGTATTGGTTTCGTCGCGCCGCAGCGCGCCGCGCACGCCCAGCTGGCGATTCGCCCCGTCGCCGGTGTAGTTCTGGTAACCCTTGCGGTCCTCGCTCAGCGTGTCGTAGGAAAAGCCGCCGATCAGCGTCAGCGGCCGGCCCGCCAGCGAGACATCCGAGGTCCAGCGCAGGTCGGCCCCGCCGTAGCGGCGCTTCAGGTCGATGACGCCGCCGGCCTGCGACGGCGCCATCTGCGCGGCCGGCGGGATGGACTGGTACTGCGTGGTGTCGCGCTGGCCGTAATAGACCATCAGGCGCAGGCTGTTACGCCCGTCGATGGCGCGCTCGTAGACCGCGCCGCCCTGGGTCTGCCTGACGCTTTTGCGCGTGTCGTACAGCTCGGCCAGCGGCGCGGCCCTGGGATCGTCCTGGAACTGGCGATATGTCAGGCCCAATGGGTCCTGCGCCTTCAGGTCCACGCTGTTGGCCACCAGCGTCAGCCGGCTGGCGTCGTCCAGCTGCAGGCCCAGCTTGGCGTTGCCCAGGTTCTTGCGCGCGGCGCTGTGGTCGCGGTAGCCGTCGGTGGTGAACCGGGTCAGGTCCAGCACGTAGTCCAGCCCGCCGGAGGCCCCGTTGGCGCGCAGGCCGTAGCGCCAGGTGGCGTAGCTGCCGCCCCAGCCGCTGGCGGACAGCGAGGGCGGCTCGACCCCGTCTTCGGTGTTCACCAGGATCACGCCGCCGGATGAATTTCCGTACAGCGCGGAGAACGGCCCGCGCAGCACCTCGACCTGGCCGATCGAGCCGATGTCGATGTTCGAGGTCTGGCCCTGCCCGTCCGGCATGGTGGCCGGTATGCCGTCCACGTACAGGCGCACGCCGCGCACGCCGAAGCTGGCGCGCGCGCCGAAGCCGCGGCTGGAAATCTGCAGATCCTGGGCGTAGTTCTGGCGGTTCTGGATCTGCAGCCCGGGCACGCCGGCCAGCCCTTCGGACAGGTTGATCCCGGGCTGGCCGCGGCGCATCTGCGCGCCCTCGACCACGTCCACCGAGGCCGGCGTCTGCATCACCGGACTGCCCAGACGGGTGCCGGTGACCACGACGGCCGGGAGTTCGGCGGAGCCGGGGCCGGGCGCGGCCGGCTGCGCCCAGGCCGCGGCCGCCGGCGCCGAGGCCAGCAATCCCTGCAGCACCCGGCGCCGCGCGCCGCGGTCCAACCATCCTGCCAAATCCGCCTCCTCGATTCCGGGAATCGGTTCTAATGGCGCCCATGGATAACATGCAAGACATCGAACGCCGCCTGCTGGAGCTGGAAGTCAAGGCCAGCTTCGCCGACGACCTGCTGGACCAGCTCAACCAGATCATCGTCCGCCAGCAACAGCAGATAGACCGCCTGATGCGCGAAGTCGCCGAGCTGCGCCAGCAGGCGCCCGAGGGCGCCGCGCCCTTTCGCAGCCTGCGCGACGAGCTGCCGCCGCACTACTGAGACGCCCGTCAATCGATCCCATTAATGGAAACTATAGCCTTAAAATAGGCCGTTCTTTCCATCTATGGAATTATCTTTTACCGATACCAGGGTTTATCCCTACTCCGATTCCGCGCAATATTGAGCCATCGGGAAACAGCAACGAAGCACGACGGATAGGCCGCCGAATTCGCTCCCAAGCTCTTGAAATCGGAGATTTATCATGAAGACCACGAAGACCCTTGCTACCACCCTGGTGATGTCCCTGGCCGCGCTGAGCGCCGGCGCCTATGCCGCCTCGCCCAACATCGAACCCAACAACGTCCCGTTCCAGGGCGTCTACGGCACCCCGTACGAAGGCCCGACCCGCGCCCAGGTGCAAGCCGAACTGGCTGCCGCCAAGGCCGCCGGCCAGGTCAGCGACGTCGAACCCAACGACATGCCCTTCGCCGGCGTCTACGGCGCCCCCCAATCAGGCAAGACCCGCGCCGAAGTGCGCGCCGAACTGGCCGCCGCCAAGGCTGCCGGCCTGGTCAGCGGCGTCGAACCCAACGACATGCCGTTCGCCGGCGTCTACGGCGAATAAAGCCCGCACGAATCCACCCTTCCCCTTGTTGTACCTTGGCCGCCGGCAGTTCGGGCGGCCTTTTTTGTCGCCGGGCCGCCCCAAGACAAAAACGCCCCCTCGGGGCAGCAAGCACGCGTAGCGTGCGCGGCGTGGGGGCCTTTTTTGTCGCCGGGCCGCCCCAAGACAAAAACGCCCCCTCGGGGGGGCAGCAAGCACGCGCAGCGTGCGCGGCGTGGGGGCTTTTTTTTCGTTCATCGAGGCGCGCTGCGGTACTATCGCCCCGAGATCCGGCATCACATAACGACTTTACGAATCAGGGAGCCACATCTTGAAAACCACCCGCGTTCTTGCCTCTTTGCTCGTGGCATGCGGCGTCTCGGCCACGGCGACCGCTGCGCCGCCGGTCATGCTGAACAATGCCATCATCACCCAGATCCCCAAGGCCGACCGCAGCTCGTTCCACGAGGCCGTCGCGCAGGCGCTGAACAATTCGGCCGACGGCCAGCGCACCGAATGGACCAGCACGCACCAGCCCAAGAAAGCCGCGCCGATCACGGTGCAGCTCACGCCCACCCAGACCACGACGGTCAAGAACGACCAGACCTGTCGCTTCCTGGTGGGCGATTTCGCCCGCGCCGCCACCACGGAAAAATGGCAGTTCTGGTTCTGCAAGCAGCCCGACGGCACCTGGAAGGCCAGCAGCCACTAAGCGCGCCGGCTCGCCAGAAAAAAGCGCGCTGCGCCCATCCTGCGATGGGGCAGCGCGCTTTTTTTGCAGGCTACGCGGGCGATCAGGCCTGGGGCTCGATCCGGTTGGCGTCCAGCACCGTCATCGCCGCCATGTTGATGATGCGGCGCACGGTCGAGCTGGAGGTCAGGATGTGCACCGGCGCGTTCGCGCCCAGCAGGAACGGACCCACCGCCACGTTGCTGCCCGCGGTGGTCTTGAGCAGGTTGTAGGCGATGTTGCCGGCGTCCACGTTCGGGCACACCAGCAGGTTGGCCTCGCCCTTGAGCGAGGACGAAGGCAGGATGCGCATGCGCAGCGCCTCGTCCAGCGCGCAGTCGCCGTGCATCTCGCCGTCGATCTCCAGTTCCGGATCGATCTCCCGCACCAGCTCCAGCGCGCGGCGCATCTTCGCGCCCGAGGCCGAGCTGCCGGTGCCGAAGTTCGAGCGCGACAGCAGCGCCACCTTGGGCGCCAGGTTCATGCGCGCCATTTCCTGCGCCGCCATCACCGTGAACTCGGCGATCTGTTCGGCCGTGGGCTCGTCGTTGACGTGGGTGTCGACCAGCACCACCGTGCGCTCGTTGAGCAGCAGGATGTTCATGGCCGCGTACACGTTGTGGCCCGGACGGCGGCCGATCACCTCGTCCACGAAACGCAGGTGGTCGTGGTAGGCGCCGACCGTGCCGCAGACCATGCCGTCGGCGTCGCCCAGGCGCACCATCATCGCGCCGATCAGCGTCAGGCGGCGGCGCATCTCGACCCGCGCCATCTCCTTGGTGATGCCGCGGCGGCACATCAGCTCCCAGTACGTGGTCCAGTACTGATGGAAGCGCTCGTCGTATTCCGGGTTGGTGACTTCCACGTCCTCGCCCAGGCGCAGGCGCAGGCCGAATTTCTCGATGCGGGCCAGCAGCACCGACGGGCGGCCCACCAGGATGGGGCGGGCCAGGCCTTCGTCGACCACCACCTGCACCGCGCGCAGCACGCGCTCGTCCTCGCCTTCGGTGAACACGATGCGAGCCTTGCCGCCCTCGCGCACGATGTTTTTGGCCGCCGCGAACAGCGGCTTCATGAACGCGCCCGAGTGGTACACGAACTGCTGCAGCTGCGCCTCGTAGGCCTCCAGGTCGGCCAGCGGGCGCGTGGCCACGCCGTCTTCCATCGCCGCCTTGGCCACCGCCGGCGCGATGCGCACGATCAGCCGCGGATCGAACGGCTTGGGAATCAGGTAGTCCGGGCCGAACGAAATGTCATAGGTGCCGTAGGCGGCCGCCACCACTTCGTTCTGCTCTTCCTCGGCCAGCTCGGCGATGGCGTACACCGCCGCCTTTTCCATCTCGCGCGTGATGGTCGTGGCGCCCACGTCCAGCGCGCCGCGGAAAATGTACGGAAAGCACAGCACGTTGTTGACCTGGTTCGGGTAGTCCGAACGGCCCGTGGCCATCACCACGTCGTCGCGCACGCCGTGCGCCACTTCCGGCAGGATCTCCGGCGTCGGGTTGGCCAGCGCCAGGATCAGCGGACGCGGACCCATCGCCGCCACCATCTCCGGCTTGAGCACGCCGCCGGCCGACAGGCCCAGGAATACGTCGGCGCCCTGGATCACCTCGGCCAGCTTGCGCGCGTCGGTCTTTTGCGCGAAGCGCGCCTTGTCCGGGTCCATCAGCGCCGTGCGGCCTTCGTAGACCACGCCTTCGATGTCGGTGACCCAGACGTTCTCCAGCGGCAGCCCCAGGTCCACCATCAGGTCCAGGCAGGCCAGCGCGGCCGCGCCGGCGCCCGAGGTCACCACCTTGACCTGCTTGATGTCCTTGCCCACCACCTTCAGGCCGTTGATGAAGGCCGCCGACACGGTAATGGCGGTGCCGTGCTGGTCGTCATGGAAAACCGGGATCTTCATGCGGTCGCGCAGCTTGCGCTCGACGATGAAGCATTCGGGGGCCTTGATGTCTTCGAGGTTGATGCCGCCGAAAGTGGCTTCCAGGCCGGCGATGATCTCGACCAGCTTGTCCGGGTCGGTCTCGTTGATCTCGATGTCGAACACGTCCAGGCCGGCGAACTTCTTGAACAGCACCGCCTTGCCTTCCATCACCGGCTTGGACGCCAGCGCGCCGATATTGCCCAGGCCCAGCACCGCGGTGCCGTTGGTGATCACGCCCACCAGGTTGCCGCGGCCGGTGTAGCGGAACACGTTGGCCGGGTCGGCCACGATTTCCTCGCAGGCCGCCGCCACGCCGGGCGAATAGGCCAGCGCCAGGTCGCGCTGGTTGACCAGCGGCTTGGAAGCCACGACCGAGACTTTCCCCGGGGTGGGATATTCGTGATAGTCCAATGCCGCCTGGCGGTCCGACTGGTCATTCATGGAGCTGTGCCTCCTGGTTGAGATAGAAAAATTCTAGGCTCCAAGACATAAGTAGATCATTCGGATTTAATATCGTCCCATTACGTTTACCTTATGCATTCCCTATGACCGCCTTCGATCCGGACCTGGTGGTCCGGAAACTGACCTCGCGGCTGAAGATGCGCCACCTGATGCTGCTGTTGCAGATCGAGCAGCACGGCTCGCTGACCCGGGTGGCCGAGCACATGGCCACCAGCCAGCCGGCGGTCACCAACGCCCTGGCCGAGCTGGAAAACATGTTCGGCGTGCCGCTGTTCGACCGCTCCGTGCGCGGCATGACGCCCACCGCCCTGGGCGCCGTGGTGCTGGCCCGGGCCCGCGCCCTGGTCCACGACCTGGGCCATCTGGTCCAGGAAATGGAGGCGGTGGCCGCCGGCCACGCGGCCCATCTGCATATCGGCGTCATCCCGTTCGTTTCGGGCCAGATGCTGTCGGCGGCCATCGGCCGCACCCTCCCGCAGGGCCGCCACATCACCGCCACCATCCACGAAGGCCAGGGTCCGGCCCTGCTGCGCCAGCTGCGCGACCACAGCCTGGACCTGGTGGTGGGCTGGGCCACCCCGTCGGTGGACATGACCAACATCGCCTTCGAGGTGCTTTACCGCCAGCAGCCGCGCCTGATCGCCAGCCGCCGGCTGGCCGCGCGGCTCGCCCGGTCGCGGCTGGAATGGAACCGGCTGGCCGACCTGGACTGGATACTCGGCACGCCCGGCAGCCCGATCCGCGAGCAGGTGGCCGACATCTTCCTGCGCGCCGGGCTCGCGCCCCCGCCGCCCTCGGTGCAGAGCGATTCCTCCAAGCTGATCGGGGAAATGGTGGTCGCCAGCGACCGCGCGGTCACCATCCTGCCGGCCGACATCGCCGACGAACTGGTGCGCATCGCCGGCGCGGCCATCGTGCCGTATTCGTTCGACTGGACCCTGCCGCCGATCTCGCTCTTCACGCGCTCCGACGGCCTGCGCCGCAACGTCGACGCGCTGTTCGCCGCCGCGTTGCGCGAGGTCTACACCAAGGGCGCGCGCGTCTAGTGTGCTGTCCCGTAGATACGCGCGCAAAATTGCCAACAAATGCAAATCCGCTACCGGCGCGCAGGCGCGCGCTCCTATACTTGCCGCGCCAGGCATCACGCAGGAGGGCAGGTAGTTTGTCGTACATTTTTTCGCCCGGCGCCGCGGTCCGCGGCGCGCTCGCCCTCGCCGCGCTCATGGCGCTGTCGGGCTGCAGTTCGCTGCTGAGCGAGGGCACCGGCGCGGCCGCCGGCATCGCCGGCACCGCCATCGCCAACAAGGTCACGGACAACCCCACGGTGGCCACCGGCATCGGCCTGGGCGTGCAGGCCGGCGCGCAGGCCGCCCTGGCCTATGCCCAGCGCAAGACCCGCGGCGAGGAGCAGGACGCGATCGCCGCCGCCGCCGGCCCGCTGGCCGTGGGCAAGGTGGCCAGCTGGCAGGTCAGGCACCAGCTTCCCATCGAAAGCGACGCGCAGGGCCAGGTCACCGTCAGCCGGCTGATCGGCGGCGTGGACCTGGAATGCAAGGAAGTGGTGTTCTCCATCGACACCCCGGCCGAACAGCGCGGCGCACCGCCCGCGCGCGAGTTCTACGTCACCACCGTGTGCCGCGACGGCGCGCGCTGGCGCTGGGCCAGCGCCGAGCCGGCCACCGCGCGCTGGGGCTCGCTGCAGTGATGCGCGCCGCAAGCCTGCTGGCGGCCGCCAGCCTGGGACTGGCCGGCTGCCAGAGCTCGTCCATCGGCGGCGCGGCCGGCGCCGTGGTCGGCACGGTCAGCGGCGCGGCCACCGCCAATCCGGTGGCGGGCTACGCCATCGGCGTGACCGTGCAGGCCGCGGTCGACGCCAGCGTGAAATACGTGCTGCGCGAATGGAAGAACGACCAGCAGAACGTCATGGCCAACGCCGCCGGCGAACTCGCCATCGGGCACGTGCGGCAGTGGCAGATCCGCCATGCGCTGCCGGTGGGCAACGAGCGCGGCGCCATCCAGGTGGTGCGCGACATCGACACCCCGCTGACGCGCTGCCGCGAAGTGCTGTTCACGGTCGAGCAGGACCAGGCGCCGGCGCCCGCCTACACCAGCCTGATCTGCCGCCAGCCCGGCGGCCAATGGAAATGGGCCGCGGCCGAACCCGCCGTGGCCCGCTGGAACGGCCTGCAATAGCTTGATCGCGCCGGCCCGGGCGGGCGATACTGCCTGGGGTCCGACTACGGAGGCCGACCGCTCCCATGAACCCAGGCCAGTTCCTCATGCAGCGCAGCGCGCTCGCCGGCGTGCAGGCCGTGGCCGCGCACAGCCGGCACCGGTTCGCGCGTCATACGCACGAGCAGTACGGCATCGGCGTCATGCGCCTGGGCGCCCAGGTTTCCCATAGCGGCCGCGGCCAGGTCGAGGCCGGCCCGGGCCACGTCATCACCGTCAATCCGGGCGAAGTGCACGACGGCGCGCCGCTGGGCGACGGCCTGCGCGCCTGGCAGATGCTGTACCTGGACCCGCAGGTGGTGGCCGAAGCCGCCGCCGGACTGCCCGCCGCCCTGCGCGGCTACGAATTCGAACACCCCGCGCAGGACCGCCCCGAACTGGCCCGCGACGTGCTGGCGCTGTACGCGCAGGCGACGGTCGGCGCCGCGCCGCTGGCTTGCGACGTGCTGCTGCTGCGCATCCTGGCGCGGGCGGGCGCGGCGCCGGCGCGCGGCCGCGACCGGCCGCGCGGCGCGCCCGACGCGATCCGCCACGCGCGCAGCCTGATCGACGACGATCCGGCCGCCGCGCTGTCGCTGGCCGACCTGGCCGCGGCCAGCGGCCTGAGCCGCTATCAGGTGCTGCGGGCCTTCTCCCAGGCCACCGGCCTGACGCCGCATGCCTACCAGATGCAGCGCCGGCTGCTGCTGGCGCGCAGCCTGATCCGCCAGGGCACGGCGCTGGCCGAGGCCGCGGCGGCCGGCGGTTTCGCCGACCAGAGCCACATGACCCGGCTGTTCGTGCGCGCCTACGGCGTCTCGCCGGCGCGCTACGCCCGGGCCGCCGGCTGAGCGCGGGCCGGGCTGCAATTTCGTTCAAGACCTCGCGCGGCCGCCGCGCCTACGCTGCAGTTTTCCTGACTTCACGCGTATCGAGACATGAACAGCCGGATGCAAGGCTATTGCTGCCTGGCGGCCGCCATGGCGCTGGTGGGCAGCACCGTGGTGGCCAGCAAGATCATCGCCACGGGCCTGCCGCCCTTTACCGCCACCGCGCTGCGGTTCGCCCTGGCCCTGCCCTGTTTCGCCCTGCTGATGGCGCTGTCCGGCGCGCGGCTGCCGCGGCTGGACCGCCGCGACTGGCTGCTGCTGGCGGCGCAGGCCATCGCCGGCAGCGTGGGCTACACCGCGCTGCTGATCGCCGGGCTGCAACGGACCTCGGCCGTGGACGGCGGCATCATCCTGGGCACGCTGCCACTGGTGTCGGCCGCCATCGCCGTCGTGCTGCTGGGCGAGCGCCCGGGCAAGGCCACGCTGGCGGCCATCGCCGCCGCCGCTTTCGGCGTGTGGCTGATGACGCGCCACGCCGCCGATGACGGCGGCGGCTCCTCGCTCGCGGGCAACGCGCTGATCCTGGGCGCGGTGCTGTGCGAAGGCCTGTTCATCCTGCTCAACAAGCGGCTGCGCGTGCCGGTGGCGCCATTGGCGCTGTCGACCATCATGGCGGCCTGCGGCCTTGCCTTCTCGGCGCTGGCCAGCCTGGCCGAGGCGCCGTGGACCCTGTCCCTGCCCGGCCCGGCGCTGGCGGCCACGGCCTATTACGCCCTGGTGCCCACCGTGGGCGGCTTTCTGCTCTGGTATGCGGGAGCGGCCCGCGTGAAGGGCGCCGAGGCCGCGCTCTTCACGGCGCTGGCCCCGGTGGCCGCGGTGGCGCTGGCCGCCGGCCTGCTGGGCGAGACGCTGGCCGGGCAGCAACTGGCCGGCATGGCCTGCGTGCTGGGCGCCGTCGCGATGCTGGGCATCGGAGCAAGGCGGACCAGGGCCGGTTCACCCTGACTGGAGCCACGCACAGGCCCTAACCGCGGCTGAAGGCCAGCGCGAACTCCTCGGAGAAGATCTCTGCCAGCGCGCGCCGCAGGGCGGCCGCGCGCTCGGCGCCATAGGCGGCCTCGAAGCGGCGCTGCGCCTCGCGCCACAGGCGCCGGGCCTGCGCCAGCTTGGCGCGCCCGGACTCGGTCAGCGCCACGCGGCGGCTGCGGCCGTCCAGCGGATCGCGCGAGGTCTGCACGTAGCCGTCGCGCTCCAGCGGCTTGAGGTTGTGGGCCAGCGCGGAGCGGTCCAGCACCATGGCCCGCGCCAGATCGGTCAGCGAGGGCGTGCCCGCCCGCGCGATGTGCAGCAGGATCGAATGCTGCGACACCTTCAGCCCGCAGGGCGCCAGCACCGAGTCGTACAGCTGCGATACGCGCCGCGTCGCCTTGCGCAGCGCGGCGCCGTTGCAGAGCTGCGGATCGGGCGCATGGAACGGGACGGCGGCGGGGGACGGATCGTCGGGCATGGCGGGCGCGAAAGAAAACCGGGGAGCGGAAGCCGGCCGCGGCGGCCGGCAAGGCCTTAACGCTAACGCCGGCTGGCGTCCGAGTCCAGCCGGGCGGCATTCAGCCGGCCCGCGCGCCAGGCGCGTCGCGCAGCGCGTATTCCACCAGCTCGGCGGCATAGGCCGGCAGCGCGTCGCGCGTGCACAGCACCAGATCGCGCGCGGCCCAGCCGTCGGCCAGCGCCACGCGCCGCACGCCGGCCGCGCGCCCGTAGCGCGCCGCCGCCACGCGCGGGACGATGCCTATGCCCACGCCCTGCCCCACCATTCGGCACACGGCGTCGAAGCTGCGCAGCCGCACGCGGTAGGACAAGGCCTTGCCGCCGCGCCGCGCGTGATGCGCGATGTGCTCCTGCAGCGCGCTGCCTTCCACCAGGCCCACGAACTCCTGGTCGGCCACCTCCGCCAGCGTGAGCGAGGCGCGCGCGGCCAGCGGATGGCCGGCGGGCACGATGAGCGCCAGCGGATCGCGGCGGAAGGTGACCGTGCGCAGGCCATGCAGGTCGGCCGAGTCCGCCAGGACGCCGATATCGCAGGCGCCGGCGCGCAGCGCGTCGGCGATCTCGTGGCTCAGGCGCTCTTCCAGGTCGACCGACACGCGCGGATGGTCCTTGAGGAAAGCGCCCAGCACCGGCGGTAGGTACTCGCTCATCGCGCTGGTGTTGCACAGCATCCGGACGTGGCCCTTGAGGCCCTGGCCGTAGTGGTCGAGTTCGCCGCGCATGCGGTCCATCTGCGCCAGCACCACCCGCGCATGGTGCGCCAGCGTGCGCCCGGCCGGCGTCGGCTCGACGCCGCGCGGGCCGCGCAGCAGCAGGGGCACGCCCAGCGTGTCCTCCATGCCGCGGATGCGCTCGCTGGCCGAGGCCAGCGTCATGTGCGTGCGCCGCGCGCCGGCCGTGATGGAGCCGGTCTCCTGTACGTTGAGGAAAAGCCGCAGGTCGGTCAGGTCGAATCGCATGCAAAAAGCGTAGCACGCCAGCCTCAGGCCAACCCATAGGCTTGCTACGCGAGATCCCGATTCCGGCCCGGCGATCTCCGGCGGAGAATGAAGTCCCTGCCACTCGAATGGCCCCGCCCGACGCCCATCGCCTCAGGCGCGGGCATAGCCTCATGACGACCTACGATCTGCTGCCCGGCGCCACGCCCGCCCTGTTCGCCGCCACCCTGTCCATCTTCATCCTGGCCGGCGTGGTCAAGGGCGTGGTGGGACTGGGACTGCCCACGATTTCCATGGCGCTGCTGGCGCTGCTGATGGCGCCGGCCCAGGCCGCCGCCCTGCTCATCGTGCCTTCGCTCATCACCAACCTGTGGCAGGCCCGGCCGTGGCCGTCGCTGCCGGCCGTGCTGCGCCGCGTCGCCGGCATGCAGGCGGGCATCTGCGTCGGCACGATAGGCGCGGCGCTTTGGCTGGGCGCGCCTTCCGGCCGCTGGGCCGGCGTCTGCCTGGGGCTGGCGCTGGTGGCCTATGCCGCCTGGGGCCTGTTCGGATCGCCGCCCAGCGTGCCGGCGCGGCGCCAGGGCTGGCTGGGCGCGGCGGTCGGCGCCGTCACCGGCGTGATCACCGCGGCCACCGGCGTGTTCGTGATTCCGGCCGTGCCCTACCTGCAGGCGCTGAACCTGGGCAAGGACGGCCTGATCCAGGCCATGGGGATTTCGTTCACGGTCTCGACCGTGGCGCTGGCCGCGGGGCTGGCGATCAACGGCGGCTACACGCCCGAGGCGGCCGGCGCGTCGGTGCTGATGCTCGCGCCCGCGCTGGCCGGCATGGCGCTGGGCCAGTGGCTGCGCGCCCGGCTCTCGGCGCGCGCCTTCAAGCTGGTCTTCATGATCAGCCTGGCGCTGCTGGGCGCGTACCAGGCCGCGCGCGGGCTGGCGGGCTAGCGTCCCGTCCCATCCCGTTTCAGGCGGCGATCCGCCTTTCGTCGGCCAGGCCGATGGACACCGACATCTCGCGCCAGCGCGCCAGTTCCTGCTGCACCGCGTGGATCTTGGCGCGCGCCTGGTCGAAGGCGTCGCGCCCCAGGAACAGATGCAGCGGCGCGTACTGCGCCTGGGCCGCGTCGATCAGCACCTGCGCCATCTTGGCCGGATCGCTGCCCTGCCCATGGGGCGCATCGGCCGCGCGCATCGCGCCCGGATACACCAGCGTCACGCGCAAGCCGTCAGGCGCGGCCTGCGCCGCCAGCGCCTCGGTCAGGCCGCTGACCGCGAACTTGGCGGCGCTGTAGGCGCCCCAGTCCGGATGGCCGCCGTCGAAGCCCAGGATCGACGAAATATTGAACACATGCCCGCCGCGCTGCGCGCGCAGGCGCGGCAGGGCCGCCCTGAGCACGTTCAGCATGCCGAACACGTTGACGTCGAAACTGCCGCGCAGCTCCCGGTCCGACAGGCCGTCCAGCGCGCCCTGCAGGCCGCAGCCGGCGTTATTGACCACGACGTCCAGGCCGCCGAAGGCGACCGCCGTGGCTTGCACCGCCCGCCGCACGCCGCGCTCGTCTGCCAGGTCCACCGTCAGCGGCAGAAAGCGGCCTTCCAGCTTTGCGCCCACCGCGTCCAGCAACGCGTCGCCGTCGCGCGAGGTCGCCGCCACTTTGTGTCCCTGCTCCAGCAGCAGCCGGACCAGGCTCAGGCCCAGCCCCTTCGACGCGCCCGTCACCAACCAGATTTTCTCGGTATTCATGCAACCCCCTGCGTTTGCGGGCCCCGCCGGCCACATGCCGCGGGGCTGACGGACCGGGAGTCCCGATTCCGTACAGGGATGGTAAGAATCGCGAGCCGGGGCGTACAGGCTCGTTCTTGCTTGAAATCTGCCTATTCCTGCGCCGTTGCGGCGCAGGTTCCATCAGCCCAGCGCGCTGCGGTAATGCTCGCGATCGAAGCTGGGCGCGGTGCCCGGCCCCTGCGCCTCGGGCGCGGCGGCGGGTTCGTCGACGACGGGCGCGGCGACGCCGAAAAGAGTCAGTTCCGCGCTCACCAGCGCCAGGATCAGATTAGACATGACAGCTCCTTGTCCAGGGTTTCGAGGTGTCATGGTGCGCGCCACGGCGCGACGCGTCCATTTGGTTTGTTCAATGGCGGCGATTGGCGCAGGGCAAGCGCGCGGAATGGCGGATAATTCGGACTGAAACCAGATTTTGGAGCAACGCCATGTATCGCGGCATCGAGGCGATCGAACATTTCATGGAATCCATCGGCCTGCAATGGCGTCCGGGCGCGACCGAGCGCGCCGAGCTGAAGGCCAGCTACCGCATCGGCAATACGCGGCCGCTGGGCATAGACCGCACGCTGGTGGAGTTCCACTGCGATCCCAAGCGGCCCAAGGTCTGGGTGCCCGAGTTCTCGCGCACCAGCTTCCACCAATGGTTCGAAGTGCCCTACCAGGAATTCGAATTCACGCCCGGCGGCTCGATGCTGAAGATCAAGGCCGCCGCGCGCGGCAACGCGCCTCCCTACAGCGTGGGCATCAAGCCTCTGGCCTGAGCGTCACAGCTGCTTGTACATGACTGTGGTGGCGTCCAGCCTGGACGGGTCGCGCGGATCGCGGCTGAATCCCGGAATCCTGCCCGCCGTCCGGTAGCCCGCGGAAGCGTACAGCGGCTCCGCCTTGTCGCCGGTGCGCGTATCCAGCGTGATCAGGCTGCGGCCGCGCCGCGCCGCCATGGCCTCGGCCTCGCGCAGCAGCGCGCGCGCCAGGCCGCGGCGGCGGAAATCCGGATGCACCAGCAGCTTGCGCAGTTCGGCGCGGTGGGGCTGGTTGGGCGGCATGTCGCAATCGAGCTGCACCGATCCGGCGACCCGCCCGTCCAGGCGCGCCACCCACAGCGCCAGCGTGCCGGCGGCGACGCCCGGCAGCACCTTGGCGCGCCAATAGGCCTGCGCATCGGCCGGCGCGTAGGGCAGCACGAAGCCGACGCTGGCGCCGTCCTGCACGCAGGCGCGTAGCAGCTCGGCCAGATCGGCCAGCAGGGTCTCGGCGGCGTCGGCCGGCAGCAGCGTCAAGTCATATGTCGATTCGGGCATGGCGGCCTCAGACGATGAAAAGCAGATAGCGGGCGCCGGCGTCCGGCGGGGTGGAGAATTCGCTGGCGCCGAACAGCTGGTAGCGCAGGCAGTCGCCGGGAGCCAGGCGGTAAGCCTGGCCGTCCACGGTGAGGTGCAGCCGGCCCTCCAGCATCAGCAGATGGTGCTCCAGGCCCGGGCGCGGCGAGCGCTCGTAGGCGATGCGCGCGCCGGCCTGCAGCTCGCAGGCCAGCACTTCGCCGGCCAGCTGCTGCGCGGGCGGCGACACCGAGCGCCGGCGAAAACCGGCGCTCTCGTCCGTCCACACGGCCTGCGCCTGCTGCGGCACCAGCGGCGCGAAATCGTCCTCGACCATCAGCATCAGCCGCGACATGGTCAGGCCGTAGGCCGCGCACAGCTTGCCCAGCACGCTGGCGGTGGCGCTGACCTCGGCGTTCTCCAGCCGCGACAGCGTGGCGCGGCTGACGCCGGCGCGGCCGGCGAGTTCGTCCAGCGACCAGCCGCGCTCCTGGCGCAGCGTCTTGAGCCGGGCGGCGATGCGCCGGTCCAGCCCGGCGTCGGCAATCGGTGAATTTTCCATATTCGGGAATTTCTCTCAAATCAGGAATTCCGTCAAGAACCGGAGCGGGCCCGCCGCGCGATTTCGGCACAATACGGGGCATGCACCTGGCCAAACCCCTGATCATGACCGCCCTCTGCCTGAGCTTTCTGAGCGGCTGCGGCCTGCCCTCCCTGGACAAACGCAGCGAATCCCGCGCCCTGACGCCCGAGGCGTCGCAAGACACCGCGCTGGGCCGCGGCATCGCGCCGCTGGCCGCCGCCCATCCCGGCAAGTCCGGCATCCATCCGCTGGCCGACGCGCACGACGCCTTCGCCGCGCGCATGATGCTGGCGCGCGCGGCCCAGCGCAGCCTGGACGTGCAGTACTACATCTGGCACAAGGACATGACGGGCACCATGCTGCTGCAGGCCCTGCACGAGGCCGCCGGCCGCGGCGTGCGGGTGCGGCTGCTGCTCGACGACAACGGCACCTCGGGGCTGGACGAGGAGCTGGCCGCGCTGGACGCCCACCCCAACATCGAGGTGCGGCTGTACAACCCCTTCGTGCTGCGCTGGCCCAAGCCGCTGGGCTACGTGACGGAATTCCGCCGCCTGAACCGCCGCATGCACAACAAGTCCTTCACCGCCGACAACCAGGCCACCATCGTCGGCGGGCGCAACGTCGGCGACGAATACTTCGGCGCGACCAGCGACGTGCTGTTCACCGACCTGGACGTGCTGGCCATCGGCGCGGCGGTCAACGACGTCTCCACGGATTTCGACCGCTACTGGGCCAGCGAATCGGCCTATCCGGTGGACCGCCTGCTCAAGCGGCCGGAGCCCGGCAGGCTGGAGGAACTGGCGCAGGCCGCCGCAAGCGTCGAACGCTCGCCCCAGGCCGCCGCCTACGCCCAGGCCATGCGCGAGCTGCCCTTCATCCAGGATCTGCTGCAAGGCCGGCTGGAACTGGAATGGGCCGACACGCGCATGGTCAGCGACGATCCCCGCAAGACCCTGGGAACCGCGCCGCCCGAAGCCATGCTGCCGCATCAGCTGCACGAGATCCTCGGCGCGCCGGCCACCGACATGGAACTGGTGTCGCCCTATTTCGTGCCCACGGCCAGCGGCACGGAGGCGTTCGCGCAGATGGCGCAGGGCGGCGTCAAGGTCAGGGTGCTGACCAACGCGCTCGAAGCCACCGACGTGGCGGTGGTGCATTCTGGCTACGCCAAGCGCCGCAAGGACCTGCTGGCCAGCGGCGTGGAACTGTTCGAAATGAAGCGCATGGCCGGCGACGTGGAGCGCAGCAAGGGCGTGGGGCCGTTCGGCAGTTCCGGCTCCAGCCTGCACGCCAAGACCTTCGCCGTCGACGGCCGCCGTATCTTCGTGGGCTCGTTCAACTTCGACCCGCGCTCGGCCAGACTGAACACCGAGCTGGGCTTCGTCATCGACAGCCCCACGCTGGCGCGGCGCATCGCCGAATCCTTCGACCGCGACATGGCCAAGGTGGCCTACCGGGTCTGCCTGGACGACCGGGGCGGCCTGTACTGGCTGGAACAGCGCGACGGCCAGACCGTGCGGCACGATACCGAACCGGGCACCACGCTGTGGCAGCGCGTGTCGGTGTGGTTCGTGTCGCTGCTGCCGCTGGAGCCGCTGCTGTAGGCGCGCGCATGGCCCCGAACCTGGACCTCTTCGCCGACGACGCGCCCGCGCAGGGCGGCCGCGTCGTGCTGGGCCCGCAGTCGGTGGTGCTGCGCGGCTATGCGCTGGCGCGGGCCGAGGCCCTGCTCGCCGGCGTCGACGCCGTGACGGCCGAGGCGCCGTTCCGGCAGATGCAGACGCCGGGCGGCTACACCATGTCGGTGGCGCTGACCAACTGCGGCAGCCTGGGCTGGACCAGCGACGCCCACGGCTACCGCTACACCCGCCGCGATCCGCTGTCGGGCCGGCCCTGGCCCGACATGCCCGCGGCCTTCGCCGAACTGGCCCGCGACGCGGCCGCCGAAGCCGGTTTTCCCGGTTTCGCGCCGGACGCCTGCCTGGTGAACCGCTACGAACCCGGCTCGCGCCTGTCGCTGCACCAGGACCGCAACGAGCGCGACTACGGCGCGCCCATCGTGTCGGTATCGCTGGGCATGCCGGCCGTGTTCCTGTTCGGCGGCCTGGCGCGCGGCGACAAAACCTCGCGCACCACGCTGTTCCACGGCGACGTGGTGGTCTGGGGCGGCGTCGACCGGCTGCGCTACCACGGCGTCATGCCCATGCAGGACCTGCCGCACCCGCGGCTGGGCAGCCTCCGCATCAACTTCACCATCCGCAAGGCGGGCTGAGCCCGCCGGCGCGGCATGAGGGTTGTCCGCGGCTGGCCGGCGCGCCGCGGCCGCTCTACCATTGCGCACCTCCCCGCCGAGCCCCACGCCCATGCGATCCCTACTGGCCCTGCTTTGCACCCTGATCCCCGCCTGCGCCTGGGCCGCCGCCCCGCCCGCGGCGCAGGTCGAGAACTCGCTGGGCATGACGTTCGTGCGCATCCCGGCAGGCAGCTTCCAGATGGGCAGCGACGAAACGCCCGAGGCGCTGGCGCGCGCCTATCCGCAGTACCCGCCCGACCGCTACGCCCAGCT
This sequence comes from Achromobacter sp. MUI-25009338, assembly GCF_057359325.1. Lineage (NCBI taxonomy): Bacteria > Pseudomonadati > Pseudomonadota > Betaproteobacteria > Burkholderiales > Alcaligenaceae > Achromobacter > Achromobacter sp. MUI-25009338. The sequence goes on along the minus strand of NZ_CM170627.1, from coordinate 1,113,639 downwards.
GTCCGACGAGGCGCCGGTGCACACCGTGCGCATCACGCGCCCGTTCTACCTGCAGCGCACCGAGGTCACGGTGGGGCAGTTCCGCCGCTTCATCGAGGCCTCGGGCTACGTGGCGGAATCCGAGGCCGACGGCACCGGCGGCTACGGCTACAACCCGCAATACGATCCCGCCCGCTCGGAAAGCGGCGACGCCTTCGAAGGCCGCGACCGCCGCTATTCCTGGCGCAATCCTGGCTTCGCGCAGGACGACGACCATCCGGTCGTGAACATCAGCTGGAACGACGCCGTGGCGCTGGCCCGCTGGCTCACCCAGCAGGAAGGCCGGACCTACCGCCTGCCCACCGAGGCCGAATGGGAATACGCCTGCCGCGCCGGCGCGCGCACGCGCTACCAGAACGGCGACGATCCCGCCGCCATGCCCGAGATCGGCAACGGCTTCGACGCGCAGGCCGCGCCGCGCTGGCCGCAATGGGCCGCGTTCGCCTCGGTCCGCGGCGACGGCCACGCCTTCACCGCGCCGGCAGCCAGCTACGCGCCCAACGCCTTCGGCCTGCACGACATGCACGGCAACGCCTGGGAATGGGTGGCGGACTGGTATGGCGAGGACTACTACGCGCAATCCCCGACGGACGATCCGCAAGGCCCGGCCAGCGGCAACGTGCGCGTGCGGCGCGGCGGCTCGTGGCACACCTGGGCGCTGTACACGCGCGCCTCGTTCCGCAACTGGAATACGCAGCAGACCCGCTACCCGCTGGTCGGCGTGCGGCTGCTGCGCGAGGCCGACTGAACTTGCGGTTAGCATAGCCGCAGCACCGGATTCGACCAGGAGAAAGCCATGTCCAAAGTCATGCTCGTCACCGGCGGCAGCCGCGGTATCGGCGCCGCCATCGCCAGACTGGCCGCGCGCCGCGGCTACGCGGTGGGCGTCAACTACCATGCCCAGGCCGGCGCGGCCCAGGCGGTGGTGGACGCCATCCGCGCCGAGGGCGGACGCGCCGTCGCGCTGCAGGCCGACGTCTCGCAGGAGGCGCAGGTGCTGCGCATGTTCCAGGCGCTGGACGACGAACTCGGCCGCCTCGACGCGCTGGTGAACAACGCCGGCATCCTGGAGCAGCAGATGCGCGTGGAGGCCATGAGCGCCGAGCGCCTGCAGCGCGTGCTGGCCACCAACGTGATCGGCGCCTTCCTGTGCGCGCGCGAGGCCGTGCGCCGCATGTCCACGCGCCACGGCGGCCCGGGCGGCGCCATCGTCAACGTGTCCTCGGCCGCCGCGCGCCTGGGCTCGCCCAACGAATACGTGGACTACGCCGCGTCCAAGGGCGCGCTGGATACCATGACGATAGGCCTGTCCAAGGAAGTCGCGCCCGAGGGCATACGCGTCAACGGCGTGCGCCCCGGCACCATCTACACCGACATGCACGCCAGCGGCGGCGAGCCGGGCCGGGTCGACCGGCTCAAGAGCGTGATCCCACTGCGCCGCGGCGGCACGGTGGAGGAAGTCGCCGGCGCGGTGATGTGGCTGTTCTCCGACGAAGCCGGCTACACCAGCGGCTCGTTCATCGAAGTGTCCGGCGGCAACTGAGGCGCGCCTATTCGGAGCCCGAGGAGATCACGCGCTTCTCGTGCCTGGACGAGATGCGCGCTTCGACCCGGCGCAGCACCGCCAGCACGAACAGGGCCAGCAGCGTGCTGAGCACGGCGGTGGCCTCGCGCCCCATGCCCGCGGCCACGCCGATGGCGGCCGTCATCCAGATGCCGGCCGACGTGGTCAGGCCGTGGATTTCGCGCTCCGAGCCGAGCTTGATGATGGCGCCCGCGCCCAGAAAGCCGATGCCGGCGATCACGCCTTGCAGCACGCGGCTGAGGTCGCCCACCGCCATGCCGCCCTGCAGCGGCACCAGCACGAAAATGGCGGCGCCCAGCGCCACCAGCATGTGGGTGCGCAGGCCCGCCGCCTTGCCGCTGCGCTCGCGCTCGTAGCCCAGCAGGCCGCCCAGCAGCACCGCCATGCCCAGCCGCAGCACGATGCGCGTGGCCTCGGTCACATCCGGGATGTCGGAGAATTCGCTGCGCGCCGCGGACCAGATTTCCAGCCAGACTTCAGACATCGCCGCCTCCTCGTGGGCCTCGATGCAGGCAGCATAGCAGGCGGCGCGCGCGCTGGCATGCCCGGCCCAACTGGTTTACAACCGACAGGTGTCCCGCAATGCCGCGGGCGCGTATCGGCCGGAGGACTACATGGATCTGCAGCTGGGCGGTAAACGCGTGCTCATCACGGGCGCTTCCAAGGGCATCGGGCTGGCCTGCGCCATCGCGTTCGCGCGCGAAGGCGCGCAACCCATACTGGTGGCGCGCGACGACGCCGCGCTGCGCGCCGCCTCCGAGGCCATCGGCGAGCACACCGGCGAGCCGGTGCAGGCGCACACGCTGGACCTGGCGCAGACGGGCGCGGCGCAGCGCCTGGCCGAGATGGCCGGAGACGTCGACATCCTGGTGAACAACGCCGGCGCGGTGCCGGGCGGCGCGCTGGAACAGGTGCAGGACGAGCGCTGGCGCGCCGGCTGGGACCTGAAAGTGCACGGCTACATCGACCTGGCGCGCCACTACTATCCGCGCATGCGCGCGGCCGGCGCAGGCGTCATCGCCAACATCATCGGCATGGCCGGCTCGGCGCCGCGCGCCGACTACATCTGCGGCGCGGCGGCCAATGCCTCGCTGATCGCCTTCACCCGCGCGCTGGGCGGCGAGGCGCCGCGCCACGGCGTGCGGGTCTTCGGCGTGAATCCCTCGCGCACCCGCACCGACCGCGTGCTGACGCTGGCGCAGCAGCGCGCGCAGGCCCGCTGGGGCGATGAAAGCCGCTGGCAGGAAACGCTGACGGACCTGCCCTTCGGCCGTCTGATGGAGCCCGCGGAAGTGGCCGACATGATCGTCTTCGGGGCCTCGCCCCGCGCCGGCTACCTGAGCGGCACGGTGATCGACCTGGACGGCGGCGGGCAGTACGCCAACCAGGCGCGCTGAGCGCTCAGGCCGCGCGCCGGCCCCAGTCGGCCAGCAGCGCCGGCAGCTGCGCCATGTCGGTGAACACCTGCGCCACGCCCACGCCGCGCAGCGCCTCGGCGCCGCTATGGCCGTTGGCGCCCGGGCTGTAGCCGAACACCGTGGCGCCGGCGGCCACCCCGGCGGTCGCGCCGGTCACCGTGTCTTCCACGACCGCGCAGCGCCGCGGGTCCACGCCGAGCGCCTCGGCGGCGGCCAGGTACACGTCCGGATGCGGCTTGCTGCGCGGCATTTCGTGGCCGCTGAACACGCGTCCGTCGAAGCAGTCGGCGATGCCCACCTTGGCCAGCTGCAGCTCCACCTTGCGGCGGTCGGCGCCCGAGGCGACCGCGATGCGTCCGCCCAGCGCCCCGTGCAGGGCGCGCACGGCGTCCGGCGCGCCGGGGATTTCCAGCAATTCCAGGTCCAGCGCGTCGTTGCGCCGCTGGCGGAATTCGGCGAACCATTCCGGGCCGAGCGCGGCGCCGGTGCGCGCCTGGATCAGCGGCAGTTCGTCCTTCACGGCCTTGCCGGTGAAGATGCGCATGGTTTCGTCGTGCGCGATGTCCCAGCCCAGCTCGTTGAGCATCTGGGTCAGCACGCGGCAGGTAATGGGTTCGGAATCGACCAGGACGCCGTCGCAGTCGAACAGCACGGCGTCAAAGGGAAAATCAGTCATCGGGGCCAGCCGGAAATAAGCGGAACAAGCGCGTAAGCATACTTCAGCCGCGGCGCGCGGCCGGCCCTAGTAGTCCATCGGCACGTGGCATTGCGCGGCCCGCAACGCCTCGATGTGCCTTTCGGCCTCCTGACGCTCGGCCTCCGGCGGCAGCGCGCGCCAGCTGATCATGGTGCCGCTGGCCTTGGCCGGCATCCAGCCCAGCACGCTGTACAGCGTGATCGCGGTGTATCCGGTGTCGAACCGCGTTTCGTAATAGCCGTGACGGTCCGGCAGCGTATCGCCGGGCGTCCATTCCATTTGAGACATCCCCGTCTCCTTGTTGCTGAAGCTTATCGACCCCGCGGGATCGTGGCTATCGTATCGCCGCCCACGGCGGCTCGTGACACCACGATGCGCCGGCTTTGCCATTCTTGACAGAGGGATATCCCCTAGCTTGGGGACGGCCGCGGGAGAACCCCGCGGCCGGTGTGGCGAAAATCGGACGGAAACGCCCGACGCCGATGCTTACTTGATGCCGATGAACGGCAGGGCCGCGCCCGGAACCTGCGTGGCCGGCAGCACGCCGTCCCACTTTTCCACGGCGTTCAGGCTCACCAGATTGGTGTTGGCGGCCAGCGCCTCGGCCTTGGCGCGGATCGCGGCGGCCTCGGCCTCGCCGCGCATGCGGATGCCGTCGGCCTCCGCGGTGAACTGCTGGCGGCGCGCGTCGGCCTCGGCCTTGGCCTTGACCACCTGGATCTCGGCGTTGATGGTCGCCGTTTCCTTTTGCTGGCGGGTCGTCTCGATCTGCACCTGGGCCAGCATGCGCTGCTCGATGGAATGTTCATAGGCCTGCGAAAAGCCCACTTCCTCGATCTGCACGCCCACCACCTGCACCGGCGCGCCTTCCATGGTCTTGCGCACGGACTCGTTCACGTCCAGGCCCAGCTTCTGGCGTTCCTGGATGGCGCGCACGGCCGTGTACTGGCCGAACACGTTCTTCACCGAGTCCGGCGTCTTGCGTTCCAGCACCCGCATCTGCAGATTGCTGATGGTGCCGTACTCCGAATACAGCTCGGCCACGTGCTCGGGCGGCACGCGATAGGTCACCGACACCCGCAGCGTCGCCGGCTGCTGGTCATAGCTGTAGGCCTCCAGCTTTTCGAACACGAACGTGTGGTCGCGCACCGACACCATCATCACGTTGTCGATGAACGGCGTCTTGAAATCCAGGCCGGGCTCGGAAACGCGCACCAGCTTGCCGTTGCGCAGCACCACGCCGCGCTCGCCCTGGTCCACCTGGAACCACGAATCGAAGGCCAGGAACAGGATCAGCAGGAACAGCACCGCCGCGATCGCCGCCACCTTGAGGCTGCGCGGCTTGACCGCGCCTATCGATTTGACCACTTGCATGTCTGTCGGCTTCACTTCGAATCCCTTTCTGTTTTTGAACGTTTACGGTCCGAGAGCACGGCGGCTATGCCCCGCGCCAGCAAGTAAGCGACGACAGCCGCTCCCACCAAGATCAGGAAATACCTCATCGAGCGTCCCCCCCGGAAAAGAAGCACCGGATTCTAGCGGAAGTCCGCGCCGCGCCGAATTGTGACGATTGTTGCGCCGCGCCCCTTCTACGCCCGGTAAAGTTCCTAGCATCAGGCCGCAACCTGTTACGTCCCTGCGGCCGGCCCATCTGCTACCGTTGTCTGGCTTAGACCCTGACCTACGCGCCGCGGCCCCGGTCCGGCGCTCAAGACGGAGACCGCGCATGCCACGACCTTCCCAGTCCGCGCCCCTGATCGGTGTGATTCCCCCCTTCATGCTGGACCGCCTGGCGCAGCACGCCGACGCCCGGGTCAGCATGCCCGCCGTGAAGACGCTGATCATCGACCAGCAACAGCGCAGCCTGCGCGAAATGGCGGTGCAGCCGCCCCGCGCCAAGCCGGCGCCGGGCGCGCGCGCGGGCCCCGCCGGCAAGCCGCAGCGGTCCGTGCACGACGCCGGCAACAGCACCACCCTGCCCGGCAAGCTGGTGCGCGCCGAGGGCCGCCCCGCCACCGGCGACGCGGCGGTGGACGAAGCCTACGAGTACCTGGGCGCGACCTACAAATTCTTCTGGGAGGTCTACCAGCGCCATTCCATCGACGGCCAGGGGCTGCCGCTGATCGGCACCGTGCATTACGGCGAAGACTACGACAACGCCTTCTGGAACGGCGCGCAGATGGTGTTCGGCGACGGCGACGGCGAAGTGTTCAACCGCTTCACGCTGGCGCCCGACATCATCGGCCACGAACTCACCCATGGCGTGATCGACGCCGAGGCCGCCCTGCTCTACCAGGGCCAGTCGGGCGCGCTGAACGAATCGCTGTGCGACGTCTTCGGTTCGCTGGTCAAGCAATACGCCCTGGGCCAGGACGCGCGCCAGGCCGACTGGCTGATCGGCGCCGGCCTCTTCACCGACAAGGTGCGCGCAAAAGCGCTGCGCTCCATGGCCGAGCCCGGCAGCGCCTACGACGATCCGGCGCTGGGCAAGGACCCGCAGCCCGCCCACATGGACAACTACGTGGACACGCCCGACGACAACGGCGGCGTGCACATCAATTCCGGCATCCCGAATCGCGCCTTTTACCTCGCCGCCACGGCCCTGGACGGCCCCGCCTGGGCCGGCGCGGGCCGCGTCTGGTACGACGCGCTGCGCGACGAGCGGCTGCGCCACGACGCCGACTTCAAGCAGTTCGCCGCGCTGACGCTGCAGGTCGCGCAGAACCACGACGCCGCGGTGCGCGACGCCGTCGCTCAGGCCTGGCAGGCCGTGGGAGTCCGGACATGATCGAACTGCCGCCGCTGGACCTTGCCCACCTGGTGCGCCTCACGCGCCAGGGCGGCCTGGCATATCTGCCGGGCCTGGCGCGGCCGCGCACCATAGACCTCGCCACCTGCCCGCCCGACGTGCGCCAGGAAGCCTGCGACGCGCTGGAACGCGCGGCGCCCGTGGCCGTCGCGCGCGACGCCGGCGGTGGCGGCGACCAGCGCTATTTCCATGTGGAAGTGCTTTACCGCGGCGCCGAGGTCGCGGACGTCAGCTTCGACGTGCCGGAAAGCGAGGCGCCCGACACGCTGGTGCGGCTGTGGAAGGACAAGGCGCGCCAGGAATGAAGGGCTGGCCCGCGCTCAGCCTTCGCGCGCCGTCGCCACGATGAACAGCCGCGGGAACGGCAGCAGCACCGTGCCATCGGCCAGCGCCGGGTAGGCCTCTTCGATCAGCGATTGATAGCGGGCCAGGAAGCCGGCCTGCCCGGCGTCGTCCAGCCTGTCCAGGTAGGGGCGCAGCGCCGTGCCCTTGAACCACTCCACCACGGCCGCCGCGCCCGCCAGCGGGTGGTGGTAGGTGGTGCGCCACACGTCCAGCCGGCCGCAATGCGGCTTGAGCAGTTCGTAGTACCAGGCCGCGCTATGCCGCGGGGGATGCTTGAAGCCTCCGATGCTGGCCGCCCACGGAGCTTCGCCGGCGACCTGGCGCGCCAGGCGATGGGCAGGCTCTTCCATGTTGTCCGGCGTCTGCACCGCCAGGCTGCCGCCCGGGGCCAGCTTGCCGAGCAGGCGCGGATACAGCGTGGCGTGGTCCGGCACCCACTGCAGCGAAGCGTTGGCCAGGATCACGTCGTAGGCCTGCGGCGGGTCCCAGGTGGCGATATCGGCCAGTTCGAACTGCAGCGCGGGCAGGCGCTTGCGGGCGGCCTGCAGCATGTCCTCGGAATTGTCCATGCCGCTCAGCTCGGCGTCGGGGTAGCGCGCGGCCAGCACCTCGGTGGAGTTGCCCGGGCCGCAGCCCAGGTCCACCGCCCGCTGCGCCTGCAGGTTGGGCAAGGCGGCGACCAGGTCGCGCACCGGACGGGTGCGCTCGTTCTCGAAGGCGGAGTATTGCTTTGCTGACCAGGTGTTCATGGCGGTTCCCGACGGTGGAAAGACTTCTGGCCACTCTACGCCTGCCGCCTGCCGCCGACAAATCCCGGATGGGCGAGGCCGCCATATCCGGCGGATATGGCGGCCTCGCCGCGCCCGGGTTTACTCGGCCGCCAGCTCGGCCTTGCCGCGTTCGCCGCGCGTCTTCCACAGCGAGAACAGCACGCCGCCCGCGATCAGGCCGAAGGTCACCGACAGGGACACCACGGCCGGCACCTTGCCGATGAAGCCGACCAGGAAGATCTTGGTCCCGATGAACACCAGCACCAGGGCCAGCGCGTACTTCAGGTAGTGAAAGCGGTGGATCATCGCCGCCAGCGCGAAGTACAGCGCGCGCAGGCCCAGGATGGCGAAGATGTTGCTGGTGTACACGATGAACGGATCGGTCGTGATCGCGAAGATCGCCGGCACCGAGTCCACCGCGAACAGCAGGTCCACGAACTCGATCAGCACCAGCGCCAGCAGGAGCGGCGTGGCCCAGCGCACCGGCCTGGAAGTCGCCGGGTCCACTTCGCGCACCCAGAACGCGTTGCCGCGCAGGCCGTCGGTCACGCGCATGTGGCGCTTGAGGAACTTGAGGATGGGGTTGGACGCGATGTCCGGCGTCTGGTCGGCGATCATCCACATCTTGATGCCGCTGAACACCAGGAAAGCGCCGAACAGGTACAGCAGCCAGCCGAAGTTGCTGACCAGCGCGGCGCCCAGGCCGATCATAGTGGCGCGCAGCACGATCACGCCCAGGATGCCCCAGAACAGCACGCGATGCTGGTACTGGCGCGGGATCGCGAAGAAGCTGAAGATCAGCGCGATGACGAAGACGTTGTCCATGGACAGCGACTTCTCGATCATGAAGCCGGTGTAGTAGGCCATGCCGCTGGCCGCGCCCATCTGCCACCAGACCCAGGCGCCGAAAAGCAGCGCCGCGCTGATGTAGCCGGCCGACAGCAGCAGGCTCTCGCGCACGCCGATCTCGCGGTCTTCCTTGTGCAGCACGCCGAGGTCGAAGGCCAGGAGCGACACCACGATGCCGATGAAGAGCAGCCAGCTCCAGGTGGGGGTGCCGAGGAAATCGGCGGCCAGAAAGGTCAGTAGGGTTTCCATAATGTCCCGCTCGTGTTCGAAGGCCCTCATGATCCGGATCGCGCGCTTCCGTAAAAATCAGCCTGAAATTGAGTTATGGTTCGAAAAAACCGAAGCGAGCCCGACCCCATGCTGAACTACCGCCACCTTTATTACTTCTGGATGGTCGCCAAGGAAGGCGGCTTTTCGCGCGCCGCCGAAAGGCTGGACATGGCCATACAGACCATCAGCGCGCAGGTCCGGGAACTGGAGAAAAGCCTGGGCCACCAGCTGCTCAAGCCGGCCGGGCGCGGCGTGGCGCTGACCGACGCCGGCCAGGCCGCCTTCGCGCGCGCCGAAGAGATCTTCCAGATCGGCCACGCCCTGCCGCAGGAAGTGCGCGCCGCCGCCACCAAGCCGGTGATGCGGCTGGCGGTCGGCCTGTCGGACGGCATTTCCAAGCTGGCCGCCCATGCGCTGCTGGGACCGGTGCTGCACACGCCGGACCTGCGCCTGACCTGCCACGAGGGCGAGGTCCAGGAATTGCTGGGAGAACTGGCCCAGCACCACCTGGACCTGGTGCTGGCGGGCCAGGGTGCGCCGGCCAACCCCAACCTGCGCCTGACCAGCGACCGGCTGGTGTCCTCGCCGGTGGACTGGTATGGGCCGGCCAAATGGGTGCGCAAGGCCGATGCGCGCGATTTCCCGCGCTGCCTGGAGCGCCTGCCGGTGCTGCTGCCGACCGGGCATTCGGTGCTGCGCCAGACGCTGGACCGCTGGTTCGGCGAACAGGGCGTCCACCCCAACGTGGTCGGGGAGTTCGAGGACAGCGCGCTCATGTCGGTATTCGCCGCCCGCGGCCTGGGGGTGTTTCCGCTCAGCCGGCTGGGCGGCGGCGATATCGGACTGCTGCGCGGCCTGCGGCCGCTGGCCCGCTGCGACGACGTGCACGAGGAAATCCACGCCATCCGCAACCGCCGGGGCCAGCACCATCCGCTGGTGCAGGCCGTGCTGACGCATGCCCGCACTTCGGTTTTTTCTTAACGTTTGTCACATAGGCGCTGGTTTTTTAGAAATAGAATCGGCTTTATCGTGGCTTTCCCTTGAAATATCGGAGTACCACTTCAATGAAAAAAATCATCTGGCTCGCCTTTGCCGTGCTCGCCGCACTCTGGACCGGGCTGGTGGCGCTGACCCTGCAGCTGACCGACTGGGTGCTGGCCTCGGTGGCCTCGGCGCAGGTGCCGGGCGCCGCGCTCGACACCTCGCAATGGGTCGCGCCCGCGTGGGCGGCCGCCTGGGTCGACCCGGCCTGGCTGCAAGGCCTGCAATCCGCGCTGGTCTGGGCCGCGCAGGGCCTGAACCAGGTGCTGCCCATGGCCGGCAGCCTGGGCACGCTGATCTCGGTCCTGGGCTGGATCTTCTGGGGCTTCATCATGGCCGGCCTGCTGGTGGTGGCGCTGATCCTGCATTGGCTGGCGGGCAAGCGCGAACAGGCCGCGCCCGCCGGCCGTCAAGTGGTGTAATAGGGCAGGCAACGCGGCCGCCCCGGCGCGCTGCCCCGCAAAGGAGCCCGCCGTGTTCGCAGTCCGCACCCCCACCCTGTTCCCGTTTCTGGCGGCGCTGTGCGCCGTCGCCGCGGCCGGCGCCGCCCGGGCCGCGCCGGCCTACGGCGTGGCGGTGTGCACGGTGGCCGGCGTCGCCGGGGAATACAGCGTGCGGGTGCGCAACACGGGCAGCGCCGCGCTGCCGCGCGCCGACGTCGCCGGCGTGCGCCTGAACGCCAGCGGACAGGCCGGCGACACCATCGGCGCCACGCTCGATGACATCCCGGCCGGCAAGTACAAGACCGCCGTGCTGGGCCGCCGCGGGGATTCCGTCGCGCTGGCCAGCATCTCGACCTATGTTTCCGAACAGGGCGCCGAAACGCGCCGCGAAACCCTGTACGCGGGCAAGGTGGCGCACGTTTCCCCCGGCTCCGCCCTGCCCTATACGCTGGCGCCGCTGGCCGTGCGCGGCTGGACCGTGGCCTATGGCTCCAAGTCCGGCCCCGCGCTGGAGGCGGGCAGCGCCGTCCTGCTGGTCTATCCCGCGCGGTCGGGCAAGAAGCCCGATCCCTTGCAGCCCGAAGCCGGCCGCGCGCCGGCGGAGGTGGTGCCGCTGGAGGTGTGCCGGTAGCGGGGAAGATGGCGGCCCTGGCCACCTCTCAAGCGCCGTGCAACAGATCGCGCTCGTTCAGCAGCGCATAAACGATTTCAGGACGGGTGTCGAAGCTGCGGCGGATGGCCGCCGGGATGGCGGCGCGCGTCTTGCGGCACAGGCCCGGCTGGTCGTCGAGCTGGATGGCGATGCCGCGCGAGGTGCGCACTTCGTTGTCGCTGGGGATGATCGTGACCACGATGCCCAGCTGCGCCTGCATGCGTCCCTGCATGGCCCGCAGGTCCTCCAGGCTGGCCAGGTTTTCCAGCCGCGCCACCAGGCGCTTTTCCTCTTCCCGGGTCAGGCGCAGCACGCGGATGTCCGCGACCGGATCGGCCAGCAGCCGCTCGCGGTCGCACACACAGGCGCCCGGCGGGCATTCTTGGCGGATGGGAAACGGAAAATTCATGGCGCGGGCGCGCTCCGTGTCTGGCCTTTCCGGAATTCTACCCACGATCGCGCGCGGCTCGTAAACCCGCGGCCGCCTGCGGCATAATGCCCGGCACGCCTGCCGGCGCCGAGGATAGCCACATGAAAACCATATTGCTGGGAGCCGTGCTGGCCACGATCGCCCAGAACGCCTGCGCTCGCGACTACCCGTACGAGATCGCCCCCGGCCTGCCCGCGGTGGTGAGCATCGCCGACCTGCCGCGGCAGCAACTGAGCGTGCGCGCCGGCAAGGGCCCGCGGCAGGCGCTGGCGGACTTCGGCGACGACGAGGAAGTCGACCAGTTCCAGGACGTGGACGTGGACCACGACGGCTACCGCGATTTCGTCGTCGGCCAGAGCGGCGGCAGCGACCAGGTCCACGCCCGCATCTTCCTGTACCGGCCCGGCGAGGGAGGATTCCGCGAGCTGCGGCATCCCGGCAGCGCCGCCAGCCCCTGCCGCGGCTTCGTCAATCCGGTTTTCGACCCGGCCCGCCCCGCCTTCGCCGTGGCCTGCCGCTACGCCGCGGACAATTTCGGTTTCGAGGAATACACGGTGTGCCCCGACGGCACGGCGCGCGCGACCTCGTGGTCGCGGCGCAGCGGCGAGGACGAAACGCCCCTGCCGCTGCCGCCCGGGCCCGGCGCCCGCTATAGTGGCGCATCGCCATCGAACAGGACCGCCTCGCCGTGCTGATTTTCCATAACCCCGTCCACCACAAACATGCCGGCCGGCACGAAATGTTCCGCGGCAGGCTGGTGCCCTGCCATGAAACCCCGGCGCGCCAGGAGTACGTGCTGCAGGCGCTGCGCCAGCGGGGCATCGGCGAGCTGCGCGCGCCGTCGGCGCCGGACATGGACCTGATCGGGCGCGTGCACGCCCCGCGCTACCTGGATTTCCTGGCCGGCGCCTGGCAGGAATGGATTGCGCTGGACCCGGCCAACGCCGAATTCGACGTGTTGCCGTCGATCTGGCCGGTGCGGGGTTTCCGCCACGATGTGTCGCCCACCAACTTCGCGGCCCGGGTCGGCCTGTTTTCGTTCGACAGCGGCTGTCCGCTGACCGCCGGCACCTGGGAGGCCGCGCTGGCCGGCGCCGCCTGCGCCATCGACGCCGCGCGCGCGGTGACGGCCGCCGGCGGGCCGCGCGCGGCCATGGCGCTCACGCGGCCGCCCGGCCACCACGCCGGCCCGGATTTCTTCGGCGGCTACTGCTTCCTGAACAACGCGGCGCTGGCCGCGCAGGCGCTGCGCGAGGCCGGCGCCGCGCGCGTCGCCGTGGTGGACGTGGACTACCACCACGGCAACGGCACCCAGACCATTTTCTACGAACGCGGCGACGTGCTGACCGTGTCGGTGCATGGCGATCCGACCACGGAATATCCGTTCTACCTGGGCTACGCCGACGAGCGCGGCCAGGGCGCGGGCGCGCAATGCAACCTGAACCTGCCGCTGCCCGCCGGCACCGGCTTCGCCGGCTGGACGCAGGCGCTGCAACAGGGCCTGGACGCGGTCCGCGCCTTCGGGGCGGACGCGCTGGTGGTGGCCCTGGGCGTGGACACCTATGAAGGCGACCCGATCTCGCGCTTCAAGCTGCGCAGCGAGGACTACCTGGAAGTCGGCCGCCTGCTGGCCGGACTGGGCCTGCCGGCCGTGTTCACGCTGGAAGGCGGCTACGCCGTGGCCGAAGTGGGCGTGAACGTGGCCAACGTGCTGCAGGGCTACGCCGGCTGAGCCGAGGCCCGCATGCGGTCCCATAGCTGCTGCGCCGCCGCGCGCGTGTCGGCGCGGTCCTTGTAGGCCAGGATGGACACCTCGATGTCCCAGCCGCGGTTGGGCAGGGGCACGAGGTCGGCGCCGGCCAGCCGCTGCAGCGCGCTGTCGGCCAGCCAGGCCACGCCGAGCTCCTGGGCGGCCATGTCGCCCAGCACGTCCGACATCTCGGCCTCGAACACCCGCACGCCGTGCAGCGGCTGCGCGGCCGCCTCGATGGCGGCGTCGATCAGGCGCGCGAAATACACATTGGCCGAATACATCAGCAGCGGCACCGGACTGGCCGCGGCGCCGGGCAAGTCCAGCCCGGTGCGCTCAACCAGCGCGCGGGCGGCGTACGGCCGGATCAGCTCGCGGCCCAGCGTCAGGCAGTCGTAGCGCGCCGGGTCCAGCGGCAGCGGCTGGGCCACCTGGTGAAAGCAGATGAGGAAGTCCGCCGCGCCCGAGGTGAAGGCGGAGACGGTGTCGTGCACGTTGCCGGTCTGCAGGCTGCAGCTGAGCACGCGGCCGTCGCTCCAGGCACGCCACCATTTCGGCAGGTGGGTCGTGGCCAGCGCGTAGGAAGTCGCCAGCCGCAGCTGGTTCTGGGCCGGCACGCCGGCGATGCCGGCGCGGGCCTCGGCCAGCTGGTTGACCAGCTCGACCGCCGCGTCGCGAAAGCGCTCGCCCGCCTCGGTGAGCTGGGTCGGGAAGGCGGAGCGGTCGATCAGGCGCGCGCCCACCCAGTTCTCCAGGCTCTGGATGCGGCGGCTGAACGCGGCCTGCGAAAGATTGCGCGCCTCCGCGGCGCGCGTGAAGTTGCGCACCTCAGAAAGCGTGATGAAGTCCTGCAGCCATCGGGTGTCCATGAGGCTCCTTGCATATCGCACATGGGCCATGCGCGCGACGCATCGCCGCGCATGCTTACTTCGCATTGGACGGTCTGGGCGTCCTGCCGGACACTGCCTCCGTCGGTTCCGCATTGGAGCCCACCCGCCACGGAGTGTAAACATGGATAAAACCCTGCGCGACGCCGCCCGCGAGTACCTGGTCCGGTACGGCGGCGACACCTTCCCCAACCTGTTCACCTCGGCCAAGGGCACGGTGGTGCGCGACGATACCGGGCGCGAGATCCTGGATTTCACATCGGGCCAGATGTGCGCCACCATCGGCCACAACCACCCCGACATCGTCGCCGCCGTGCACCGCGCGGGCGAAACCGCCTTCCATTTCTTCAGCGGCATGATTCCGGAAACCGTGGCCCGGCTGGCCGCCACGGTGGCGCGCGACTGGATGCCCGCCGGGCTGACCAAGTCCATCTTCGTCAACACCGGTTCGGAGAGCAATGAAATCGCCTTGCGCATGGCCAAGATGCACAAGAACGGCTTCGAGATCCTGGCCATCGGCGGGTCGTGGCACGGCGTGACCAGCGGCGCGGGCTCGGTGTCGTACGCCAGCGACCGCAAGGGCTACGGCGTGCCGCCGGCCGGCGTGTTCGTCATGCCCGAGCCCAACGCCTACCGTCCGTACATCGCGGGCCTGGACCCGGAGCAGTCGGCGCTGGCCTGCCTGGAGATCGGCCTGAAAATGTTCGACATGGCTTCGGCCGGCAGGCCCGCGGCCATCATCGTCGAGCCGGTCATCAGCGCCGGCGGCGTGCTGGTTCCGCCCAAGTCCTACATGCAGGCGCTGCGCCAGGCCGCCGACGCGCGCGGCATGCTGCTGATCTTCGACGAGGCGCAGACCGCGTTCGGACGCATCGGCTACCGCAGCGGCGCGGAATACTTCGGCGTCACGCCGGACATCATGAGCGTGTCCAAGACGCTGGGCGGAGGCCTGCCGCTGGCGGCCACCATCACCACGCCCGCCATCGAGCAGGACGTGCACGAAAAAGGTTTCACCTTCTACACCAGCCACGTATCGGACCCGCTGCCGGCCACCGTGGGCCTGGCGGTGCTGGAGGTCATCCAGCGCGAAAACCTGATCGAACGCGCCCGCACGCAGGGCGACTACCTGCGCCGCGGCCTGCTGGAACTGCAGCAGCGCCACGAGGCCATCGGCGACGTGCGCGGCCTGGGCCTGCTGCTGGGCGTGGAGCTGGTGCAGGACCGCGGCACGCGCCAGCCCTTCCACGAACTGGGCGCGCTGACCACCCAGCGCTGTTTCGAGCTGGGCCTGTCCATGAACATCCGGCGCCGCCCCGAACGCGGCTCGGTCTGGCGCATCGCCCCGCCCCTGACGGTGAGCAACGCGGAAATCGACCGCGCCATCGCCATCCTGGACCAGGCGCTGACCGAGAGCCTGAAAAAAGTGTCCCGGCCCGCGGCCCGCGCCGCCTGAGGCGCGCTTTTCCAACCCCCCGGCGCCGGGCCGGTCCCGGCAGGAGAACGACATGTCGCAACGCAAACTCGCCGCCTGCGCCCTGGCGCTGGCCGCCGTGTCCGGCCAGGCCCTCGCCGGCCCCACGCTCGACGCCGTCAAGAAACGGGGATACCTGCAATGCGGGGTATCGACCGGCATCCAGGGCTTTTCCGCCCCGGACAGCAAGGGCGTCTGGCATGGGCTGGACGTGGACATGTGCCGCGCCATCGCGGCCACCGTGTTCAACGATGCGTCCAAGTTCCGCCTGACGCCGCTCACCACTCAGGCCCGCTTCACCGCGCTGCAGTCCGGCGAGGTGGACGTGCTGACCCGCAACGTCACGCCCACCATGGCGCGCGACAACACGCTGGGCCTGTTGAGCGTGGCCGTCAATTTCTACGACAGCCAGGGCGTGATGGTGTCGCGCAAGCTGGGCGTCAAGAAGCTGACGGAACTGGAAGGCGCCACCATCTGCGTGCAGCCGGGCACCGTGACCGAGCTGGACCTGGCCGACTGGTTCCGTTCGCGCTCGCTGAGCTTCAGGCCCGTGGTGATCGAAAAGTACGATGAAATCGTGCGCGCGTTCGCGGCCGGGCGCTGCGACGCCTTCACCTCCGACAAGTCGCAGCTGGCCGCCACCCGCATGACGCTGGAGAACCCCGACGGCTACGAGATCCTGCAGGAGAACATCTCGAAAAGCCCGCTGGGCCCGATGGTGCGCCAGGGCGACGACAACTGGGTCAACGTGGTGCGCTGGTCGTTCTACGCCATGCTGGAAGCCGAGGAGTTCGGCATTTCGTCGGCCAACGTGGAAGCGCAGCTCAAGGCCGTCAACCCCAACGTGCAGCGCATCCTGGGCGTGACGCCCGGCATGGGCCGCAACATGGGCGTGGACGACCGCTGGGCCTACAACATCATCAAGCAGGTGGGCAATTACGGCGAGAGCTACGAGCGCAACCTGGGGATGAGCAGCCCGATGAAACTGCCGCGCGGCCTGAACGCGCAGTGGCGCGACGGCGGGTTGATGTATGGGTGGCCGGTGCGGTGATGGCGCGCGGCCGATGGGTGCAGCGCGAGACATTCGACGCGGACAATCAGCGGTAAAGCGCGCGAAACCCATCGGGCGGCCCCGGCCGCCACATTTCAATCCCGAGTTTCCAGCACCCGGTTGATGCGCAGCGCCAGCAGCGTGCAGGCCGACCCCGACAGCAGATAGATGCTGACCGCCACCAGCCCGAAGCGCGCCGACAGCCCCAGGGCCACCAGCGGCGCGAAGGCCGCGCCGATCAGCCAGGCCATGTCGGAGGTCAGCGCCGCGCCGGTATAGCGGAAGCGCCGCGCGAAGTTGGCCGTGACCGTGCCCGAGGCCTGGCCATACGACAGCCCCAGCAGCGCGAAACCCACCAGGATGAAGGCGTCCTGCGCCTTCGGCCCGCCGCCCAGCAGCCACGGCGTGAACAGCGCGAACACCGCGATCAGCGCGGCCAGCAGGCCCAGCGTGGTGCGCCGGCCGATGCGGTCGGCCAGCCAGCCGGAGGCGATGGTGCCCAGGATCGCGAGCGCCGCGCCGGCGATCTGCACCACCAGCACGTCGGGAATCTGCTGCGTGGCGCTGACCGCGATCCATGACAGCGGAAACACCGTGACCAGGTGGAACAAGGCATAGCTGGCCAGCGCGGCGAACGCGCCGATGAACAGGTTGTAGCCCTGCTCGCGCACCATCTGGGCGGTGCTGATGGGTTCGAGCTCGCCCTCTTCGAGCAGCTGGGTGTATTCCTCGGTGACCACCAGGCGCAGCCGCGCGAACAGCGCCACCACGTTGATGGCGAAGGCCACGAAGAACGGATAGCGCCAGCCCCATTCGAGGAAGTCGGCCTGGGTCAGCGTGACCAGCAGGAACAGGAACAGCGCGCTGGCCACCATGAAGCCGACCGGCGCGCCGAGCTGGCCCAGCATCGAATACCAGCCGCGCCGGTGCGGCGGCGCGTTCAGCGCCAACAGCGACGGCAGCCCGTCCCACGAACCGCCCAGCGCCAGGCCCTGCAGGCATCGGAACACCGCCAGCAGCACGATGGCATGCCCGCCGATGGCGTTATAGCCCGGCAGAAACGCCATGCCCACCGTGGCCGTGCCCAGCAGGAACAGCGCGATGGTCAGTTTCGTTGCGCGGCCCCAACGCCGCTGCGCGGCCATCGACAGCGCGGTGCCGATGGGCCGCATGATGAACGCGAAGGAGAAGATGACGAAGGACCACAGCATGCCTTCGAGCGGCGCTTCGAACGGGAAGAAAACCTGCGGAAACACCAGCACGCAGGCGATGCCGAAGACGAAGAAATCGAAGTACTCGGAGGCGCGTCCCACCACCACGCCCACCGCGATTTCGCCTGGCGCCACCTTGGCGTGGCTGCCTGCGCCGGCGGGCGCGGCCGGCTGCGGAAACGGGGATGCGTGGCCCGGATATTGCGTGGTGCTCGCCATGTGACTGCTCGCTGAAAGGAGGTTTGGAATACGCCTTGTCTACGATCCTGCATCACACCCGGATGCGGCTTGCGCGCCGCGTTCAGCGCTGCTTCCATACCAGAATGCAGCCCTTTCCCGCATGCGCTTTCCGCATACTTTTGTTCTTTTTACCCTAGATTTTTCGCGCCTTCCAGCGTAGTGTTGCGTTTACTTCCCACGGTTACGTTTCGGGGTGTGGTCATGCCGTTCTTCCAAAGGCTGCGCGGATTGATCCTGGTTCCTGCCCTGCTATTGCTCGCCGGATGCAATGCAGTGCTGCTGTCGCCATCGGGCGACGTGGCCTTGCAGCAGCGCAACCTGATCCTGATCTCGACGGGCTTGATGCTGCTCATCATCGTCCCGGTCATCATCCTCACACTGCTGTTCGCGTGGCGCTACCGCGCCAGCAACCAGACCGCCCGCTACGACCCGGAATGGAACCACTCCACGGTGCTGGAGCTTCTGATCTGGGCCGCGCCGCTGCTCATCATCATCGCGCTGGGCGCGCTGACCTGGGTGAGCACGCACCAGCTCGACCCCTACCGTCCGCTGGCGCGCCTGTCCGAAGGCCGCGAAGTGCCGCCTGACACCAAGCCGCTGGTGGTCGAGGTCGTGGCGCTGGACTGGAAATGGCTGTTCGTCTATCCCGAGCAAGGCGTGGCGGCGGTCAACGAAATGGCCGCGCCGGTGGACCGCCCGATCCAGTTCAGGATCACCTCGTCGACGGTGATGAACTCCTTCTTCATCCCGGCGCTGGCCGGGCAGATCTACGCCATGCCGGGCATGCAGACGACGCTGCACGCCGTCATCAACCATCCCGGCGAATACGAAGGCCTGTCGGCCAACTACAGCGGCTCGGGATTCTCCGGCATGCGCTTCAAGTTCCACGGCGTGGACCAGCAGGGCTTCGACAAGTGGATTGCCGAGGCGCGCGCCGCCGGCGCCACGCTGAGCCGCGAGACCTATCTGCAGCTGGAGCAGCCCAGCGAACGCAATCCGGTGCAGCGCTACGCCTCGGTCGCGCCCGGCCTGTTCGAGGCCATCGTCAACCGCTGCGTGGAGCCCAACCGCATGTGCATGCGCGACGCGATGGCCATCGACGCGCAGGGCGGCATGGGCATACCGGGCGCGCTCAACGTCACGACCCTGGACCCGCAGACGCGGGAGCGCCTGGGGCTGACCGGCACGCCGCCGCGCAAGTACGTGGGCGCGATGTGCACGGCCACGCAGGGGCTGGTGCTGTAGCGCCGCGGCGCGGAATTCATGAACTCCGGTCTTTATGGTGGAATCGAGATGCCCGATCAAGCTGAGCTCACCAAACTGATCTTCGGTCGACTGACCTGGGAAGCCATTCCGTACCACGAGCCGATCCTGCTGGCCACCTTCATCGTGGTGGCCATCATCGGCATCGCGCTGCTGGGCGCAATCACGTACTACGGCAAGTGGGGCTATCTGTGGCGCGAGTGGTTCACCAGCATCGACCACAAGAAGATCGGCATCATGTACGTGATCCTGGGCATCGTGATGCTGCTGCGCGGCTTCGCCGACGCCATCATGATGCGCCTGCAGCAGGCGGTGGCCTTCGGCGACTCCGCCGGCTACCTGCCGCCCCACCACTACGACCAGATCTTCACCGCGCACGGCGTGATCATGATCTTCTTCGTGGCCATGCCGCTGGTCACGGGCCTGATGAACTACATCGTGCCGCTGCAGATCGGCGCGCGCGACGTGGCTTTCCCGTTTCTGAACAACTTCAGCTTCTGGATGACCACCGGCGGCGTGATCCTGGTGATGATGTCGCTGTTCGTGGGCGAATTCGCGCGCACCGGCTGGCTGGCCTACCCACCGCTTTCAGGTATCGCGCACAGTCCGGACGTGGGGGTCGACTACTACATATGGGCCTTGCAGATAGCGGGGGTGGGAACGCTGCTTTCAGGCGTCAACCTGCTGGTCACCATCGTCAAGATGCGCGCCCCCGGCATGAGCATGATGCGCATGCCCATCTTCACCTGGACCGCGCTGTGCACCAACGTGCTGATCGTGGCGGCCTTTCCGGTGCTGACCGCGGTGCTGGCCCTGTTGTCGATGGACCGCTACGTGGGCACCAACTTCTTCACCGCGGACTTCGGCGGCAACGCCATGATGTACGTGAACCTGATCTGGATCTGGGGCCACCCCGAGGTCTACATCCTGATCCTGCCGGCCTTCGGCATCTTTTCCGAAGTGGTCGCCACGTTCTGCCGCAAGCGCCTGTTCGGCTACGCCTCGATGGTGTACGCCACCGTCGTGATCACGGTGCTGTCCTACCTGGTGTGGCTGCACCACTTCTTCACCATGGGATCGGGAGCCAGCGTGAACTCGTTCTTCGGGATCACGACCATGATCATCTCGATCCCGACCGGCGCCAAGATCTTCAACTGGCTGTTCACCATGTACCGCGGCCGCATCCGCTTCGAGGTCCCGATGCTGTGGACGGTGGGCTTCATGGTCACCTTCGTGATAGGCGGCATGACCGGCGTGCTGCTGGCCGTGCCGCCGGCCGATTTCGCGCTGCACAACAGCCTGTTCCTGATCGCGCACTTCCACAACGTGATCATCGGCGGCGTGCTGTTCGGCCTGATGGCCGGCATCACCTACTGGTTCCCCAAGGCCTTCGGCTACAAGCTCGATCCGTTCTGGGGCAAGTGCTCGTTCTGGTTCTGGCTGGTGGGCTTTTACGTCGCCTTCATGCCGCTGTATGTGCTGGGCCTGATGGGCGTGACCCGCCGGGTCAACCACTTCGAGGACATGTCGCTGCAGATCTGGTTCCAGGTGGCGGCCTTCGGCGCGCTGCTGATCGCCTGCGGCATCGCCAGCTTCCTGATCCAGCTGGTGGTGAGCTACCGGCGCCGCGAATCGCTGCGCGACGACACCGGCGACCCCTGGGACGGGCGCACGCTGGAATGGTCCACCTCGTCCCCGCCGCCCAACTACAACTTCGCCTTCACCCCGCGCGTGCATGACCAGGACGCGTGGTGGCAGATGAAGCAGCACGGCTACGAGCGGCCGCGCCAGGGCTTCATTCCCATCCACATGCCGAAGAACACCTGGGCCGGCATCGTGCTGGCCGGCATCAGCGTGGTGATGGGCTTTGCGCTGATCTGGCACATGTGGCCGCTGACGGTGCTGTCGTTCGCGGCGCTGATCCTGGTATCCATCGTTCACACCTTCAACTACAAGCGCGACTACTACGTGCCGGCCGACGAGGTCGTGCGCACGGAGGATGCGCGCACGCAATTGCTGGCGAAAAACCATGTCTGATACCGTCGCTACCTCCCTGCCCGGCGGCGCCGCGCCGCCCGCGCAGCCCGTGTTCTACGTTCCGGTCGAACACCATCCCAAGAACGGCACGCTGCTGGGCTTCTGGGTCTACCTGATGAGCGACTGCCTCATCTTCGCCTGCCTGTTCGCCACCTACGGCGTGCTCGGCCGAAGCTATGCGGCGGGCCCCTCGGGCGCGGACCTGTTCGACCTGCCGCTGGTGGCGGTCAACACCTCGCTGCTGCTGCTGTCGTCCATCACCTACGGCTTCGCCATGCTGGAGATGCGGCGCAACCGCATCGGCGGCACGCAGCTGTGGCTGGCCGTCACCGGCATTCTCGGCCTGGGCTTCCTGTCGCTGGAACTCTACGAATTCGCGCACCTGATCCACCAGGGCGCGGGACCGCAGCGCAGCGCCTTCCTGTCGTCCTTCTTCACCCTGGTCGGCACCCACGGCCTGCACGTGACCTTCGGCATCGTGTGGCTGGTGACCATGATGATCCAGGTGCAGATGCACGGCCTGATCCCCGAAAACCGCCGGCGCCTGATGTGCCTGTCCATGTTCTGGCACTTCCTGGACCTGATCTGGGTGGGCGTCTTCACCTTTGTCTATCTCATGGGAGTGCTGCCATGACCGCGCATACGGACCACCTGGCCCATCCGGGCGGCGACCACGGGCACCATGACGACGACGACGGCGCCGCCCACGGCACGCTAAAAAGTTACGCCACCGGCTTCGTGCTGGCCGCCATCCTGACCGCCATTCCGTTCTGGCTGGTCATGGACCGGGTGTTCGAAGATTCGCGCACCACCGCGCTCATCATCCTGGGCTTCGCCGTGGTGCAGATCGTGGTGCACATCGTGTACTTCCTGCACATGGACACCAAGTCCGAAAGCGGCTGGAACATGTTGGCGTTAATATTCACGCTGGTGCTGGTCGTCATCACGCTCAGCGGATCCATCTGGATCATGTATCACCTGAACTCCAATATGATGCCCATGTCGACGCACGACATGCGCAAAATGCCCTGATGCCCGCAGTAACAGACTCTTCTTCCGGCGACACCCCCCGTAATCCGCGCAGCGCAACCACCCTGGTCATCCTGGGGCTGGTTGCCGCCGCCATTTTCGCGGGCCTGTGCGCGCTGGGCACCTGGCAGGTGCACCGCCTGGCCTGGAAACGCGCCCTGATCTCCCAGGTCGAATCGCGCGCCCACGCGCCCGCCGCGCCCGCCCCGGGCCGCGCCGAATGGCCCGCGCTGACTTCCGACAACGCCGAATACCGCCGCGTCTTTGCTTCCGGCACGTTCCAGTACGACCGCCAGACGCTGGTGCAGGCCGCCACCGAGCTGGGCAGCGGCTACTGGGTCATGACGCCGCTGCAGCTGGACGGCGGCGGCACCGTGCTGGTCAACCGCGGCTTCGTGCTGCCCGAATGGCGCAAGGCCCAGGCGGGCGCGGCGCAGCCGCCGGCGCAGGCCAGGGTCAGCGGCTTGCTGCGCATGGGCGAACCGGGCAGCGGCTTTCTGCGCAACAACGATCCCGCGGCCAATCTCTGGTATTCGCGCGACCTGCCCGCCATCACCGCCGCGCGCGGCCTGACCGACGTGGCGCCGTACTTCATCGACGCCGACGCCGCGGGCGGCGCGGCCGATGCCCGCAAGGCGCCGGTGGGCGGCCTGACGGTGCTGTCCTTCCCCAACAACCACCTCATGTACGCCATCACCTGGTACGCGCTGGCGGCCATGGTGCTGGTCGGGGTGTTCATCTTCGTGCGCGAAGAAAAGCGCGCGCGCCGCAAGGGCTGAACCCCGCGCCGCACCGCAATCACCACCGGGAACACCGTCGGGCGCCTGCGCCGCGTGGTGTTCCCTTTGTTTTTTCCAACCCCCAGACAGGAGTCCCCAAGGATGAAAAAGACGCTGCTCGCAGCCGCAATGCTCACTACTTTTGCAGGCCTCGCGCAGGCAGAAACGTCGGTAACTCTCTATGGTGTCATCGACACCGGCATCGGCTACAACAAGATCAAGGGCGATGGATACGACGGCAGCAAGCTCGGCATGATCAACGGCATCCAGGCCGGCTCGCGCTGGGGCCTGCGCGGCTCCGACGACCTGGGCGACGGGCTGCGCGCCGTGTTCACGCTTGAAAGCGGCTTCGATTCCGCCAACGGGCAGCGCGGGCAGTCCGGCCGCCTGTTCGGCCGCCAGGCCACCATCGGGCTGGCCAACGACGCCTGGGGCAAGCTGGAATTCGGCCGCCAAGCCACGGTCGGCTCGAACTACCTCGCCGACATCGACCCCTTCTACACCAGCTACACCCAATCCAACCTGGGCCTGGGCTTCAGCGCCGCCAACACCATGCGCTGGGACAACATGGTCATGTACCGCACGCCCTCGGTGAACGGCTTCGAGCTGGGCGTGGGCTATTCCTTCAACGTCGACGACACCGACGCCGGCCAGAGCGGCTTTCGCACCGCCGACAACGCGCGCGGCATCACCGCCGGCCTGCGCTACGTGCAGGGCCCGCTGAACGTCGCGCTGACCTACGACCAGCTCAACGGCTCGAACCGCGCCGCCATCGACCACGACGCCACCCCGCGCCAGTACGCGCTGGGCGTGTCCTACGACCTGCAGATCGTCAAGCTGGCGGCCGCCTACGGCCGCACCACCGACGGCTGGTTCGTGGGCCAGGACCTGCCCGCGGGCACCCCGTTCAGCGACGAGTTCGGCACCTACCGCTACGTCGACGGCTTCAAGGCCAACGCCTACATGCTGGGCGCCACCGTGCCCGTCGGCGCCACCGGCAGCCTGTTCGCCTCGTGGCAGCACGTCTCGCCCAACAACGACAGCCTGACCGGCGGCGACGCCAACATGAACGTCTGGAGCGTGGGCTACACCTACGACCTGTCCAAGCGCACCAACCTGTACGCCTATGCCTCCTACGGCAAGGACTATGCCTTCATCGACGGCCTGAAGAGCACGGCCGCCGGGGTGGGCGTGCGGCATACGTTCTAAGCGTCTCCGCGTCCCGACCGGTCGCGGCCGGGACGCGGCGCATGGGCGGTGCAATCTGCGCGCAACAAGCGTCGGCCATCATCGGCTACCTTTGAACGCACGGACCCGTAACCGCCACCATGCACTCGACCTTCCCGACTTCGCCGCCCCCCACTCTGCTGCGCCTGCTGGCCGCGGCCCTGCTGCCGCTGGCCCTGGCCGCCTGCAACGGCGGCGACGACGATGATGGCGACGCAGGCGGCGGCGAGCCTCCCGCGGTGATCGCACCGCTTCCCACCGAACCGGAGACGCCCGAACCCGAAACGCCTGCGCGCAACAGCGCCTACCTCGACACCAGGCCCGGCCAGGTGATCCAGGTGCGCATCGAAGAATTGCGCCCGACCCAGGCCGCCGTCGGCTACGACCAGATCTACTACAAGCTGGGCCGCTGGCAGGGCGACTTCGACCGTCCCACCTGGGCGGCCGATCCCACGCGCCAGCTCGACTACCTGAACCGCACCGTCGGCAAGAAGTTCGACGACTACTGCGAGGACATGGGCGGCGCCGAACGCGCCCGGGATTTCCAGAGCATCGCCGAGGCGCGCGCCGCCCGCCTCGACCAGCCCGACACCTACGCCTGCAAGGACGCCCCCGGCACGCATACCGCCAACCTCAAGACCGTGGTGGTGGGCTGGGACGGCAACCTCTACCTGACCGACGGCCACCATACCTTCTCCTCGCTGCGCGAGATCGCCGACGGCGGCCCCAAGCTGCCGGTGTGGGTCAAGGTGGACGCCAACTACAGCGACGTGCCCAACGCCGCGGCCTTCTGGCAGCGCATGATCGACGAGCGGCGCACCTGGCTGCGCGACGGCGCCAACCAGCCCATCACCGTCGACCAGCTGCCCACGCGCCTGGGACTGGCCAGCGCCGACGAAGCCGGCGGCATGCAGGAAGACCGCTACCGCTCGCTGGTGTACTTCACCCGCGACATCGCCTACCAGAACGGCGGCCTGCCTGAATTCGCGGAATTCCTGTGGGGCGACTGGCTGCGCCGCGAGGCCGCCGGCGGCCGTCTTCCGGGCCTGGACGCCTACCGCATGACCCCGCCCGCGGCTACGACGCAGATTCTTGCGCCCAGCACCCTGGGCAAGGACCTGGCGCCGGCCGGCGCCGGCGACAGCTACGCTGCCGCGGTGCGCGACGCCGCGCTGAAGATGAGCGCGCTGGCCGACACCGACATCGTGTACGGCGACCGCGACGCCGCCAGCCTGGGCCGCATCGCTCTGGTGCCCGACGCGGCCGGCGACTCGCCCACCAAGAAGGCGCGCGACACGCTGGAAGAGCTGACGCGCGACGACGTGAAGAAGGACGGCAGCCCACGCGGAGCGGGCAAGCTGTGGTTCGCGGTCAATTACCGCAGTTGCGGCCGGCCGGCGGCGGGAAGCTGCTGGGGGTGGTAGTTGTTGCTTGCTGTCTGATGGGTTGCGCGCGTCGAGCGGTCGATTTCTTTTATCGAGTCTCTCGCGCTGCACCCATTCTACGAGCCGCAACCGCCATCACCCCGGCCGCTTGAACCCGGCCCGGGCGCGCTCGACCTCACCGCGGCACGCGCAGCCGTGCAGATGGTCGTTGACCATGCCCACCGCCTGCATGAAGGCGTACATGGTGGTCGGCCCGACGAAGGTCCAGCCGCGCTGCTTCAGCGCGCGCGACAAGGCCTTGGACGCGGCCGAGCTGGGATTGTTGTTCCAGTAGTCCAGGTCCACCGTGGCCGGGCGCTCGCGCGGCGGCGGTTCGTGGCGCCACAGCCAGCCCGCCAGCGTGCCGGTTTCGTCGGCCAGGTCGCGCGCGCGGCGCGCATTGTTGATGGCCGACACGATCTTGCTACGGTTGCGCACGATGCCCGGATTGCCCATCAGCCGCTCCACGTCGCGTTCGGTATAGCGCGCCACGCGCTCGAAATCGAAGTCGTCGAACGCTTCGCGGAACGCCTCGCGCTTGCGCAGGATGGTGATCCAGGCCATGCCGGCCTGGAAGCCTTCCAGGCAGATTTTCTCGTACAGCCGGCGATCGTCGGCCACCGGGTGGCCCCATTCGCGGTCGTGGTAGTCCGGCATGGACGGCTGCCAGAAGCAGCGCGCCACGCCGGCGGCGTCCGTGATCAGGCCCGATGCCTTGTCGTCCATGCCCTGGCCGCCGTCACGGTCTGCCCGGCACCGGGCAGGTCAGGTCGCCCTCTTCGCATTCGAGGTAGGCGCGCAGTTCCTTGGTGCGGGCCTGGGTCAGCTTGTCCAGGCAGGCGCTCTGCGCCATCGGGTAGGCGCTGCTGCCCGAGGTGCCGCCCGCCGCGAACGCGCATTCGGCGTCGCGGAAAGACAGCCAGGCGCGCTGCGCGGCATGGAACTGGGTGGCGGCGGTCTTGTCGTCCTTCAGGCGCGCGTTGATTTCCTTGTAGGCGGCGTTCAGGTCCGCATCGGACTTGCGGTAGGCCTGGTCGGCGCACATGCTCATGTCGGTTTGCGTGGCCGCCTTGCTGCAGTCGAGCGGGCGCGACTGCGGCTGCGGCTGCGCATGGGCGCCGGCCGCCAGCGCCAGAATGGCCGCCGCCGTGATCGCGATACGCATGGGGTTTCTCCTGTTGGTTCTATGCGGTCGGGGCGCGCGTGCGCGCGTCCCGGCTCATAGGAGAAAGTGTCTCATGGAACGACAGGCCCCGCCGCACTCGCCTAAGATTACGGGTATGAAAATCCAACTGCTGTCCGACCTGCACCTGGAAACCGACCCCGACTTCGTGGAACGGCCCGCGCCCGGCGCCGAACTGCTGGTGCTGGCCGGGGATATCGGCTCGTACCAGCGCGGCTCCCGACTGGAGCGCGACGACTTCGGGCTGGGCAGTTATTCGCCGCGCAACGGCTGGCCCACGCCGGTGGTGTACGTGCCGGGCAACCACGAATACGACAACCTGGATTTCGACGAGACCCACGAACGCCTGCGCGGCCTGTGCCGGGAACTGGACATCCACTGGCTGGAGCGCGAGACGCTGGTGATCGGCGGCATGCGCCTGGTCGGCACCACGCTCTGGAGCGATTTCGACGCGCTGGCCAGCGACGCCGACACCCTGGGCGCGGCGCTGAAAAAGCGCGCCAAGGCATTCCGGGCCGCCGACTTCTACCTGGAAAAAGCGGCCATGCGCCGCCACGGCGAGCCCTTCCTGGCCGAGCAGATGCGCGAGCAGGGGCTGCTCTGCCAGCAGTGGCTGGAAGCCGCGCTGCGCGTACCGTTCGACGGCCCGACGGTGGCCATCACCCATTTCGCGCCCACCCTGGCCAGCGCCGATCCGCGCTACGGCATCACCCCCGGCACCGCGGGGTTCTGCAACGCGCTCGACCGCCTGCTGCCGCTGGCCGACTACTGGCTGCACGGCCACCTGCACTGTCCGCAGGACTACGTCAAGGACGGCTGCCGCGTGATCGCCAACCCGCTGGGCTACGCGCGCAAGGGCGAACAGCAGGGTTTCGAGCCGGCGCGCGTGTGGGACCTGGGCGCGCCCGCCGGCTGACAATCCGCGCCGGCGCCGCGCTCATGCTGCGCCGCATCAGGGCGCGGGCTTGCCCGCCATCTGTTCGCGCAGCCGCTCCTCCTGCTCGCGCAGCTCGGGGGTGAACGCTGCACCGAAATCGTCCGCCTCGAAAATCTGGCGGATTTCTATCTCGGAGTCGCCGGGCATCGGGTTGGGGCAGCGCTTGACCCAGGCGATCGCCTCGTCCAGGGACGCGCACTGCCAGATCCAGAAACCCGCGACCAGCTCCTTGGTCTCGGCGAACGGCCCGTCGATCACGCGCCGGCCGCTGCCCGAAAACGCCACGCGCGCGCCCTTCGAGCTGGGATGCAGGCCTTCGCCGGCCAGCATCACCCCCGCCTTCACCAGTTCCTCGTTGTACCGGCCCATGTCCGCCAGCAGCTGCTCGCCGGGCATGAGCCCCGCCTCGCTGTCGGCCGTCGCCTTCACTAGCACCATGAATCGCATATCCGTCTCCTTGGGTGTTTGTCGGAACATTCTCGCTCCAACAGGACGACGAACGACAGGGCGCCGGATCGACAACGGCCTTCAAACAAAATGTATCGGCGAACGGCGCTCAGGGCGCCGGGTTGGGCTGGCGCGCGTGGATGCGCTCGATCTCCTCCAGCACCTCGGCCGGCAGCGCCACGTCCACGCTGTCGATGTTTTCCTTCAGCTGTTCCAGCGTGGTGGCCCCGATCAGGTTGCTGGTGACGAAGGGACGCTGGTTGACCCAGGCCAGGGCCAGGTGGGTCGGCGGGATGCCGTGCGCGCGCGCCAGCTCCACGTACGCCCGGGTGGCGGCCTCGGCCTGCGGGTTGCTGTAGCGGGTGAAGCGCGTATAGAGCGTCAGGCGGGCGCCGGCCGGGCGCGCGCCGTCCAGATACTTGCCGCACAGCATGCCCATCGCCAGCGGCGAATAGGCCAGCAGCCCCACGTCTTCGCGGTGGGCGAATTCGGACAGCCCGCTCTCGAAGACCCGGTTCAGCAGGCTGTACGGGTTCTGGATGGAGGCGATGCGCGGCAGGTCCCGGTTCTCCGCATGGCGCAGGAACTGCGCCACGCCCCACGGGGTCTCGTTGGAGACGCCGACGTGGCGCACCTTGCCGGCGCGCACGAAGTCCTGCAGCACTTCCAGCGTTTCTTCGATGGGCACGGTGTGCTCGTCCTGCACCCAGGGATAGGCCAGCTTGCCGAAGGTGGCCGTGCTGCGGTCCGGCCAATGCAGCTGGTACAGGTCCAGGTAGTCGGTCTGCAGGCGCTTGAGGCTGGCGTCCAGCGCTTCGGTCAGGTTCTTGCGGTCCAGGAAGGTCTTGCCGTCGCGGATGTGGCCCGGGCGCTTGGCGTCGCGCACGGGGCCGGCCACCTTGCTGGCCAGCACGATCTCGTGGCGGCGCTTGCTGCGCGCCAGCCAGGTGCCGATATAGGTCTCGGTCAGGCCCTGCGTTTCCGGCTTGGGCGGCACCGGGTACATCTCGGCGGTGTCGACCAGATTGACGCCGCGCTCCAGGGCGTAGTCCAGCTGCTCATGGGCCTGGGCTTCGGTGTTCTGCTCGCCCCAGGTCATGGTGCCCAGGCCGATCAGGCTGACGTCCAGGCCGGTGCGGCCGAGTTTGCGGTATTTCAAATTCTGCTCCGTTCGGGGTCGCTTACAGGAAAGACGAACCTTACTCCCGGGCGGCCCGCGGGTAAATCGCTCTTGCCCGCGGCGTCCGAATCGGCATACGCTTGATGCCCCACCGACAGCCAAGAACAACGACGTGCTCCAGCAAATCGATGAGGTCTACATCTTTTTCATTTGCGTGGCCGTCTTCCTGACGGTCATCGAGCTGGGATATCGCCTGGGGCGCAAGCTGCGCCGCGCTTCCGACGAGTCGGCCAAGGCCCATATCGGCGCGCTGCAGACCGCCCTGCTGGGCCTGCTGGCGCTGCTGCTGGGCTTTACCTTCGCAATGTCGGTCACCCGCTTCGAGACGCGCAAGAACCTGGTGCCCGAAGAGGCCAACGCCATCGGCAACGCCTACTGGCGCTCGCAGCTGCTGCCGCCCGCGGCGCGCGAGCCGATCGCGGCGCTGCTGCGGGAATACGCCGACACCGCGCTGGAGTTCCACGACGCCGACAACGACAGCGCACGGCTGGCGCTGGCCGGCGCCGCCTCGCGGCGCATCGAACGCCAGATCCGCTCCACCGCGGCCGGCGTGCTGGAATCGCCGCCGTCCATGGCTTCGGTCCTGTTCATCCAGGCCATCAACGACATGGCGCAGGTCAACGAAAAACGCCGCGTCGCGCTGGAGAACCACGTTCCCGAGCCGGTGTTCTACCTGCTCTTCATCGTGACCACCGGCGCGATGGCGTTCATCGCCTATGGAACCGGCCTGCAGAAACGCAGGCGGCTCATCTCGACCGGCCTGTTCGCCACCTTGATATCGCTGGTCCTGACCTTCATCCTGGACATAGATCAGCCGGCCTCCGGTCTCATTCAGGTCAACCAGGACAGCATGCTGCGGATCAAGGCGACGCTGGAGCAGGAGCGCTAGGAGCGGCGGCCTCGCTCGCGGCCGGGGCGCGCTCGGCCAGCGCTTCCAGCAGGTCGGCCGACGGCACGAAGAACAGCCCGCCCGTGACCGCGTGGCTGAAATCCAGCAGGCGGTCGTAGTTGCCGACGGGCCGTCCGACGAACATGTTCTCAAGCATCTGCTCGATGGGCGCCGGCGAGCGCGCGTAGCCGATGAAGTAGGTGCCGAACTCGCCCGAGCCGGCCCGGCCGAAAGGCATGTTGTCGCGCAGGATCTTCACTTCCTGGCCGTTCTCTTCGAGGGTGGTCAGGGAACTGTGCGACGAAGACGGCTTGATGTCGTCGTCCAGCTCCACGTTGGACAGCTTGTGGCGGCCGATGATGCCTTCCTGGTTTTCCACCGTCAGGGCGTTCCAGCCGTCCATGTCGTGCAGGTATTTCTGCACCAGCACATAGCTGCCGCCGGCGAACTCCGGGTCCTCGTCGCCGATCACCGTGAAGTCCACGGCCTCGCGTCCTTGCGGATTCTCGGTGCCGTCGACGAAGCCGATGATGGCGCGCCGGTCGAAATAGCGGAAACCGTGGACTTCGTCGACGACCGTCACGGCATCGCCCAGGTCGTTGAGCAGCAGGGTCGCGAGCTCGAAGCACAGGTCCATGGAATCGGCGCGGATGTGCAGCAGCAGGTCGCCGGGGGTCGCGACGGCGACGCGTCCGGGCGGCCCGAATTCGCGGAACGGATGCAGGGCCGCCGGGCGCGGCGCGCCGAAGACGCGGTCCCAGACGGCGGAGCCGAACGCACAAACACAGGAGAGGTTTTGTTGCGGCGCGCGGGTCGCCACGGTGCGCACGCGGGCGGCGACGTCTTCGCACCAGCCCCGCAGCGTTTCGGCGGAGCCGGCGCCCTCGTTCAGGGTGGCGACCAGGAAGATCGCGTGGCGGGTGGCCGGGTCGTGGACGGCTTGGGGAAGAGGCGGAATTTCGGGCATGGGATCGGGCACCTGGTAAACGGACATGGCCCGGAAACGCCGGGCCAGTCCGATTCTAAGCACGGATCGCGGCGCTGTGAACCGCGCCGCCGCCCTTTACGAGCCCGGATTGAAGCGGGTGCGGCCGATATCGCTCTTGAGCTTGTCGGTCTGGCCGGCGATGAAGGCGGAGAACTGCGCCAGGGTCTGGGGCGGCGCGACCTCCACGCCCATCTTGCGGTAGCCCTCGATCACTTCCGGCGATTGCAGGATGGCCTGGATCTCCTGGTGCAGGCGCTGGCGCACCGGCTCCGGCGTGCCCTTGGGCGCGAACACGCCGGTCCAGATGTCGTAGTCGATGCCTTCCAGGCCCGCGGTTTCCGAGGCCGACGGAATGTTCTTGTCGCCCACGTCCCGGTTCCTGCTCATCACGGCCAGCGCCTTCATCTTGTGGTTGGCGATGTGGGGCAGCATGGCCGGCAGCCCCAGCAGGGCCAGGTCGATCTGCCCGCCCATGAGGTCGATGCTGGCCTGCCCCGCGCCCTTGTACGGCACGGCCACGATATCGGTTCCCGTGTCGGACTTGAGCGCCTCCATCGCCAGATGATAGAGCGAGCCCGTGCCCGGAATGCCGTAGGACAGGCTGCCGGGCTTCTGCCTGGCCAGCGCCAGCGCGCCCGCCAGGTCCGAGACCGGCAGGTCGGGCCGGGCCACCAGCACCAGGCCGCTGGTGCCGACCATGGAGATCGCGTCGAAATCCGCGGCCTGGTATTGCGCCTGCGGCGTGACCAGCGGCGCCAGCGACACGTTGGAGGTGATGCCGATCAGCAGCGTATAGCCGTCGGGATTGGCCTTGGCCACGCGGTTGGCGCCCAGCATGCCGCTCGCCCCGGCCACGTTCTCCACCACCACCGGCTGCTGCAGGCGGCGCGACAGTTCCTCGCCCAGCACGCGCCCGATCGGATCGAGCGAGCCGCCCGGCGCGTAAGGGATGATCATGCGGATCGGACGGTCGGGATAGGCGGCTTCGGCGTGCGCGGCGGCGGCGCCGGCCAGCAGGGCGGCCGCGGCCATCAGCCTGGCGATTGCGGAAATTTTCATGGTGGGTCTCCTGTTCATATGGAATCGTTGTTGGTGTCCTGGATCCACGCGTCCAGCATGGCGGCGAGTTCGGCGTTGTTGCGGTCCATCATCGGCAGGTGCGAATTGCCGGCGATGCCCAGGGCCGGCAGGTCCATCCGGGTGACGCTGCCGCCGGCCCGCGCCAGGCCGTCGAGCCAGGCGTCGGTCTGCTCGCGGTAGCGCCGCCACAGCGGGCTGCGGTCGAAGTAGTCGCCCCACAGCACGCATACCGGCACCGCCGCCATGCGCGCGAACGCCGCGGCGTCGGCCTGCACGCCGCCGGCCGGCTCCACCAGCACCAGCGCCTTGATGCGGTCCGGCACGGCCTGCAGCACGCTTTGCGCGAGCCGCCCGCCCTCGCTGTGGGCGATCACCACGCCCGGCCCGGCGCGGCCCAGCAGCTCGGCATACGCGGAGATGGCGCGCTCGCGGTTGCTCACCCAGCGGCCGACGAACTGGCGCGCCAGCTGCGGCATGCAATCGGCCGGAAACTGCTGGCCCGGATAGCCCTGCGCCGCGCCGGGTTCGCCGATGCGGAACAGATCCCAGGCCTGCTCGATGCTGCGGTGCTCGGCCTGCCCGCCGGCCACGAGCTCCGGCGCCGGCCAGGAAGCGCGCCCGCGCTCGACCGCGTCGCTGACGTAGGTGTCGTAGCCCGCGCGCATGAAGTAGTCGTGCCAGCCGGGGCGGCCGTCCGGCGTCTGCTCCCAGGTGCAGCCGGTCATGCCGCCGCCGTGCCAGAGGAACACCGGATAGGGATGGGCCGGCCGCGCCAGCGCGAAATGCTGCACGTACAGCTGGCCGACCGCGTGGCGGCCGTTGGGGTCGGAGGCGCGCGCCTCCAGGCCGGGCACGGATTGCAGCGTCCTCGCGGGCGCGTCGCTCAGTTCGACGATCGACCCGCCGACATGGAAGCCGCGTATCGACTTGAGCGGCGGCAGTTCGGCCCCGGACTGCGGGGCCAGGCTTGCTTGGGACATGGGGATTTCTTCCGGGCAACAACGTATCGGACCGCAGTTTGCCGCCGCGTCCCCTATCCGTAAAATATCTTTACCCTATACCGCCATATTTCTGAATTATGGCCTTCCTCCACCCTGCCGCCCCATGCACAACGCCCGCCAGCTCGACATCCCCCGCCTGATCGCCTTTATCGCGGTCTGCGAAGAAGGCAGCATCTCGGCCGCCTCGCGCCGGCTGCACATCGCGCAGCCGGCCCTGACCGTGACCATGGCGAAGCTGGAGGCGGCGCTGGACGCGCAACTGCTGGAACGCGACATACGCGGGGTCGCGCCCACGCCGGCCGGCGTCGAGCTGCTGGCGCGCGCCTACGACATCGTGGGCCGCACGCAGGCCGCGTTCGAGGACATCCGCGGCAGCGCCCAGGAACCGCAGGGCGAAGTCTCCATCGGGCTGCCGGCTTCCGCGGCGGCGGTGCTGGCCCTGCCGCTGATCGCGCGGCTGTCGCAGGACTATCCGCGCATCCGGCTGCGGGTGGTGGACGGGTTCTCGGGCTATCTCTGGAGCTGGCTGCTGGCCGGCGAGCTGGACCTGGCGCTGGTGTTCGACCGGCCTTCCACGTCCGGCGTGCACAGCGAGCCCATCGCGCACGAGGACATGCACCTGGTGGGCGTGCCGCAGCGCCTGAAGGCCGGCAAGACCGTGTCCGTGGCGGCGCTGGCGGACTATCCGCTGGCCATCTCGTCGCGCCGCCACGGCATCCGCGCCGCGCTCGACGACTACGCGCTGCGCCACGGAACCGCGCTCAACGTGGGCATAGAAATCGACGCCGGCGCCTATTTGATCCAGCTGCTCAGGACCGGCGCCTGGTTCAGCCTGCTGGCGCCCTGCGCCGTGGCCCGCGAGGTGCGCGAAGGCGCGCTGGCCACACGCCGGCTGTCGCCCACCTTCACCCGCTCAATCTGCCTGGCGCAGCGCCGCAGCGTGCTGGGCGACGCCGCCGCGCGCAGCGTGGCCGGCACGCTGCGGCAGGTGGTGCGCGGCCTGATCGACGACCGGACCTGGGACGCGCGGCCGGCCTAGGCCTTCAGCCACTGGCCGACCAGGTCCAGCACGATGCGGCTCTGTTCGCGGTGCGGCACGTGGCCGCAGTTCTCCAGCAGCACGCTGCGCCCGCCGGTCAGTTCCGCGATGCGCTCGGGATGCCGGCGCGAGCCGTATTCGTCCAGCTCGCCATGCAGCGCCAGCACCGGGCAGCGAACCTGGCGCAGGCGCGCGTCGAGATTCCAGTCGGCGAACGCCGGCGACAGCCAGGTATCGACCCAGGCGCGCAGCACCCAGGCGGCCTTTTCGCCGTGGTACTTCTTCAGGCGGTCCAGCTGGCCGGGTTCGGCGAAGTTGCGGCTGGCGGCGCTGATGCCGGACAGCGTGAGGTCTTCGGCGAAGGTCTGCGCCGACTCGGTGATCAGGGCCCGGCAATCGGCGGCGTACTCGCCCGCGCTGCAGATCGCCATGCCGCCGCCCACGCTGTGGCCGAAGGCCACGAACGGCCCGATGCCCAGCGCCTCGCGCAGCAGGCGGAAACCGTCGCGCGCCTCGGCCTCGACGAAGCCGGGGTCGAAGACGGCGTCGTTCGGGTCCGAGCGGCCGAAGCCGAGCCGGTCGTAGGCGATGACGCTGCGCCCGGTCTCCTGCGCCAGCTGTTCGGGAAAGTCGCGCCACAGCTCCACGCAGCCCAGCGAGTCGTGCATCAGCACGATGGGCGCGCCGGCGTCCTGCGCGCCGGCCGGGTCCCAGCGCCGCGCAAACAGGCGGCCCTGGCTGGTGGGCACGTAGACATCCTGGGGGGTGATGGAATGCATGTATCCGTCCTGGAAGGAAAAAGGCGCCCGGGGATTATAGGAAAACCGGCCGCGCCGGCCTTCAGCGCAGGCCGAACAGCACGCCGGCCGCGATGATGAGCAGCACCAGCGCGGAGATCGCGCTGTAGGCGTAATCGCGCTCGCGCAGGAAGATCGCCAGCATCAGCGCCACCCGCGCCACCGGCAGCAGGATGAAGAGCGCCACGCCGGCCTGCACCAGCCGGTAGCCGCCGGCCGGCAGCAGCAGGTCCAGCGCCATGCCGATGGCGATGCAGGCCGAGGCCGCCCAGGTGCCGTACCAGAGCAGCGCCGCGATGCGGCGGTCGCGCCGCGCCTGAAGGTCCGTCGCAGCGCTCATGCCGCGCCTCCCGGAAAAGACACGCCCAACGCGCTCAGCAGCATCTGCACCGCCAGCAGCGCCAGCACGATGACGAAGAACAGGCGCAGCTTGTCCGCCGGCAGCCCGAGCAGCACGCGCGCGCCCGCCAGCGCGCCGGCCACCGAGCCCAGCGCCACCGGGCCGGCGATGCCGATGTCGATGTCCCCGCGCACGAAATACGCGCCCGCGCTGGCCGCGGCGGTCACCCCTATCATGAAGTTCGACGTGGCCGAGGACACCTTGATGGGCAGCCGCAGCGCGGCGTCCATCGCCGGAATCTTGAGCACGCCCGAGCCGATGCCCAGCAGCGCCGAGACCAGCCCGGCCGCGTACATCAGCGACAGCCCCAGCGGCACGCGGCCGACCTGGTAATGCACCTCGCGGCCCAGCGCCCTGTCGGGGAAGCTGGAATGCAGGCGCAGCGCGGTGGCCCAGCTCGCGGCCCCGGGCGCGGCGACCGCGGCGACCTCGCGGCGGCGCGCCAGCATCTGCTGCGCCGACAGCGCCAGGATGACGGCGAACAGGCCGTACAGGAACGCCGTGGGCACGATGCCGATCAGGAACACGCCGGTCAGCGCGCCCAGCGTGGTCGCGGTTTCGAGCACGATGGCCAGCCGCACGTTGGTCAGCCTTCCCTTCAGAAACGGCGCGGCGCTGCCGCAGGAACAGGCGATCACCGAGACGATGCTGGCGCCGATGGCCACGTGGATGTCCACGCCGAACAGCAGCGTCAGGATGGGCACGATGAAAATGCCGCTGGCCATGCCCAGCACGCCGCCCAGCGCGCTGGCGCCGAAGGCCGCGGCGAACAGCCAGAGGATCTGCGCGCTGTCCGTCATGGCCGGCGGGGCGCGCGCGCCAGGCGGGTGGAGAACCGGATCAGGTCGCCGCGGTAATAGAGTTTTTCGTAGTCGACGGGCCGCTGGCCCTCGGTGTAGGACGTGCGCTCGATCAGGAAGATCGGGCTGCCGGGCGGCACGCCCAGCGCCTGCGCCACGTGCGCGTCGGCGGTGACAGCTTCGAGCTGGTACTGCGCCTCGATCAGCGGTAGCGCGTAGCGCAGCTCCAGCAGGTCGAAAATCGGCTCGGCTTCCAGGTCGTTGCTGGCCACCTGCTCGCCGATCTCCAGCGGCAGATAGGTTTCGTCGAACGACATGGCCACGCCGTCGGCCAGGCGCACGCGCTCGATGCGGTAGACCTGCGTGCCCTGCGCCACGCCGAGCTGGCGGGCGACGGCCTCGGAGGCCGGCACCGGCCGCTTGTCCAGCAGGCGCGCGGTGGCGTGGCGGCCCAGCGCCGCCATGTCCTCCACGAAGCCGCTCAGCCCCGTCAGCGGCTGGGTCAGCTTGGGTTCGGCCACGAACGTGCCCCTGCCCCGCCGGATCTCGACCAGCCCGCGGGCCACCAGGTGTTCGATCGCCTTGCGCACCGTGGTGCGGCTGACGCCGAAGCGGGCGATCAGGCCGTCTTCGGGTGGAAGCTGGCTGCCGGGCGGCAGGCCGCCGGCCGCGATTTCCGCGGCCAGCGCGTTCTCGACCCGGGCGTAGAGCGGGGCGTAGTCGGTTTCATTGGGCATGCCGGCATCATAACATCAAGACATCATGATGTCGTGATGTCGTAATGACGTCCCGCCGCCCTACTCCGCGTAGCCGGGGTTGCGGCGGTCCAGCCGGCGCAGCAGCCCGGGCCAGGCCAGCGCCGCCTTGTGGGCGCGGTCGGCCGGCGATTCGACCGCGGCGCGCGCCAGCACCTCGGGCGGAATGTGGGTCAGTTCGCCGCCGCCGGCCTGGGCCCGCACCTGGACCATGCAGGCCGCTTCCAGGCGGTGCATGGCCTGAAACGCCTCCGCCATGCTCTGCCCCACGGTCAGCAGGCCGTGGTTGCGCAGGATGAGGTAGTTGTTGCTGCCCAGATCGCGCACCAGGCGCGGCTGCTCGTCCGGGTTGAGCGCCAGGCCCTCGTAATCGTGATAGCTGAGCGAGCGCAGCACGATGAAGGCGAACTGCGACAGCGGCAGCAGCCCTTCTTTCTGCGCCGAGACCGCCACGCCGTTGATCGAGTGCGTGTGCAGCACGCACATCGCGTCCTTGCGGGCCGCGTGGATACAGCTGTGGATGGTGAAGCCGGCGGGATTGATGTCGTACTCCGACTCCATCACCTTGCGGCCGTGCAGGTCGATCTTGACCAGGCTGGACGCCGTGATCTCGTCGAACATCATGCCGTAGGGATTGATGAGAAAGTGCTCGGTGCCGGGCACCTTGGCGGTGATGTGCGTGAAGATCAGGTCGTCCCAGCCGAACAGCGCCACCAGCCGGTACAGCGCCGCCAGATCCTTGCGCACCTGCCATTCCGCCTCGCCGACGCGCTCGCGCACGCTGTTTGTCTTGCCTACCGTATCCATGCCGTCTCCTGATCTGTGCTGTGAAATGCCGCCCGCGGCAACCGCGCCCGGGCCTGCCCAGCACTGTATTCGGTTTGCGCGCAAACGGCGCGTCCGGCGTCCGCCGGCCGGTCATCGCCGCCGCCGCGGCCAGGCAATGCTATGGTTGGCCGCTGCCACCTCCCCATCGCTCCCCATGAACCGCGCCCCCGACTCCCTCGCCGTCCATTACCTGAGCGGCGCAGCCATGCGCAGCCGCGGCGTGGCCGCCGCGGCGCTGACGGCCACGCTGGACGTGCCGCCCGCGCCGGCGCGGGCGGCGGCGGACTGGGAGCGCGAGATCGCGACGCGGCTGTGCCTGGAGCCCGGCGACGTCGAGCAGATGCCGCTGGCCCGCACGCGGGCGCGCTGGCCCGGCTTCGGGCTGTGCCTGGATGCGATGCGCGGCTGGACCGCCGCGCTGGGACTGGCGGCGGCGCTGGACGAGGCCGACATGGCGCTGATGGCGTGCCGCGGCGCGCGCTTTCATCACGACGCCGGGCAGTACGGCGACGCGGTCTTCTGCAATCTG
Organism: Achromobacter sp. MUI-25009338; assembly: GCF_057359325.1. NCBI lineage: Bacteria > Pseudomonadati > Pseudomonadota > Betaproteobacteria > Burkholderiales > Alcaligenaceae > Achromobacter > Achromobacter sp. MUI-25009338. The sequence continues at coordinate 1,075,069 of NZ_CM170627.1, read as the reverse complement.
TTCCTGAGCGAGGACAAGGGGCTGGACGTGGTCTTTCCGGGCAGCGGCCAGCGGATCGCGCTGGCGCGCGGCACGGCCATGATTTTCGACACCGCGCAGCCGCACGCCGTGGTGCCGCGCGGCCGCGACCGGTTCCGCGAGTCGGACTTCGCCGGCGGCGCGGACCTGTCGCAGCTGTTCCTGACCTGGGAGCTGCCGGTCGAGGCGCCCGGCGTCGCGCAGGCGCTGGGCATTGTTTTCGACGTCGATGCGCCGCAGGACGAGGAACAGGTGCGCCGGGGCGGCGCGCGCGTGGAAGTCGACCCGGCATCGGGGCGCTGGCGCGCCCCGGCCTGAACGCTTACTGCCTTTCCGTGTTCTGCACGAAGTAGGCCGGCATTTCCGGCCCCCACATGTAGAGCGCGTCTTCCGGCGGGTAGTCGCCCGCGGGCCAGTCGAAACCGGCCGGCACGTAGTCGATGTGGGCCGAGTACTCCCAGAACGAGCCCCAGGGATCGCGCACGTAATAGAAGTAGTTCGAGCCCAGCGTATGGCGGGCCACGCCCCAGCCTTCCTTGTAGCCCGCGTCGCGCATCTGCTCGGCGCCGCAGCCCACGTCCTCCAGGCCGGGCACGTCCCAGGCGCTGTGGTGCCAGCCGCGGGCCGCGTCCTTGACGAAGGCGACCAGGTGATGGTCCGAGCCGTGGCGCGCGTGCATGAAGGCCACGATGTCGCGCGAGCGGTCGGACAGGTACAGCCCCAGCGCGTCGCTGTAGAAGCGCAGCGAGCGCTCCATGTCGGTGGTGAACATCAGCACGTGCGACAGGCGCGCCGGCCGCGCGCGCGACCGCTTGCCGCGCCCGGCCGAGCCGCGCTGGCCCGGCGCCACCTGCACGCTGGCATTGCGGCTCTTGGTGTCCGGGCTGGTCTTGGGGCCGGGCTTGAGCTGCAGCAGGTTGCCGTCCGGGTCCAGGAACCAGAATCCCCCGGACTCGCCATGCGCGCCGGGCGCGGCGGGACGCGCGCCGGCGGCCAGCGCCTGCTCGCGGATGGCGTCGAACTCGTCCTCATAGCAGTTCAGGCTCAGATAGGCCAGCTGCTTGGGGCCGCCGCCGACGATGCGCGACCAGCAATGGTCGTCGCCCGCGCAGCGCAGCTCCAGCGCGCCGCCGGCGTGCGCGACCTCCAGGCCGAAGGCGCGCAGGAAGCGTTCGGCCTGCTCCAGGTCGGGGACCTGGAGCGCGAAATGATCGATCGAGTGCACGCCGTAGCGGGCTGAGTCAGGCTTGTTGAACGACATTCTTGTCTCCTCGGGACCGACTGGTTTCGATTATGCGAGCGCCGGCTGCGGGACGGAAGCCCGGTCCACGACGCGCGCGAACACCTCCAGCAATTGCGCGCGGGCGGCTTCGGCCGTGGGCGCGGAATCGGCGCGCCAGGCGACGTGGCGGTCCGGGCGGACCAGCACGCAACCCGACTCGGAGACTTCGCGCAGGCGCGCCCAGGCGCCGTAGACGTCGGCCACTTCGCAGCCGGCGCCGATGGTGTGGACCGCGAGGTCCAGCCCCAGGGTTTGCCGGACCGCCTCGGCGGCTTCGCGCCACACGGCGTCGGAACGGCCCAGCAGCAGGGTGAAGCGGCCATGGCCGACCAGGTCCAGGGTGGAGACGCGGCGCCGGTCCAGCTCGACCCATGCATGCGGCAACGAGGCGCCGGGGAAGGTGGTGGGCTGGTGGTACAGCTCGGCGTCGCGCTCGAAGGGCTTGCGCTTGCTGCCGTCGGCCACCACCGCGGACGAGGCGTAGACCTGACCCAGTTCGACGCCGTGGCAATTGAACTGGTAGTTCTGCAATTCCACCGCCGCATCCAGCTGGGCGCGGCGTTCGCGCCCGCGCGGCGTGTCGCCGAACAGTTCGTCGATATTGGCCCAGCCCTCTTGCGCGCTCTGGCCGGGAATGAAGCCCAGCGCGTCGGCGATGGCCTTCATGTCCTGCACCGATTTCATGGCGCGGTCGACCACGCCGCGCGCCACCGGCTGGCGTTCCTGGGAATAGGTTTCCAGCAGTTGCGGGCCGGCCTGGCCCTTGAGCACCATCGCCAGTTTCCAGGCCAGGTTGAAGCCGTCCTGGATCGAGGTATTGGTGCCCAGCCCGTTGGCCGGCGGATGGCGATGCGCCGCGTCGCCGGCCAGGAACACCCGGCCCTTGCTCATCTGGCGCGCGGCGATATGGTTGATCTGCCACTTGTTGGCCGACTTGACCCTGACCTGGATGTCGGGCACGCCGATCACGCTGCGGGCATGGGCGATGATGGCCGCTTCGCTCAGGTCCGGCTCGCCCTTTTCCTTGTCGTACATGTAGAGCATGATCCATTCGTTCCACGGCTTGACGCAGACGAAGGTGCCGCTGCCGAACCAGTAGGTGTTGCCGGGTTCGGTCATCCAGTACAGCACGCCGGGGCGGTGCTGCACGTAGGGCGTGAGGTCCACCTCCAGCCAGCAGCTGACCGCCGCGCCCAGGCCCATCTGGCCGTCGAACTCGAAGCCCAGCTGCCGGGCCACGATGCTGTTGCCGCCGTCGGCGCCCACCGCGTATTGCGCGATGACGCGGATTTCCTCGCCGCTGAGCTTGTCGACCAGGTGCGCCACGACTTCGTCGCCCTGCTGCGCGATCGAGGTCAGTTCGGTGTTGAACAGGAAATGCGCGCCATGCTCGCGCGCCGCGCCCAGGATGATGGGCTCCAGGATGTGCTGCGGGATGTTGCACATCTCGCAGGGGCTCGCTTTTTCGTAGTCCGCCTTGCGCTCCCCGCCCGTGCCCCAGGTCTGCAGGCGGGCCAGTTCCTTGCCGGCGAAACTGGTGGCCCAGACGTTGTTCGACATCTGGAAGTTGGGCGTGGCCTGGGCGCGCACGCGGTCCTCGATGCCGAGGTCGCGCATCACTTCGATGGTGCGCTGGTTGGTGATGTGCGCGCGCGGCGAATTGGCGGTGCCGGGATAGCGCGTGACCGTCAGCGTTTCAATGCCGTACTTGGCCAGCAGCGCCGTCACGCTCAGGCCCGCCGGACCTGCGCCCACGACCAGCACGGGGGTTCTGAGTTCTTTCATTGGAATGTCTCCGTCCTTTTTTCGTCGGCCCGGCGCGCCGGGCCCGCGCGCGGCTCAGCGCTCCAGCCGAACCGGATTGGTCAGCGTGCCGATGCCTTCGATGAACACCTCGCACACATCGCCGTCCTGCATCAGCAGGCGCGGTTGGCGCGCCCAGCCCACGCCCGAGGGCGTGCCCGAGACGATCACGTCGCCGGCTTCCAGCGAGAACGATTCGCTCAGGACCGAGATCAGCGTGGCCACGTCGAACACCATGTCGCGGGTGTTGGCCGACTGCACCACCTTGCCGTTGAGGCGGGTCTCCAGCGCCAGGCCGCTGCCGCCGGCGGGCAGTTCGTCGGGCGTGACCAGCACGGGGCCGAAGCCGCCGGTGCCGTCGAAGTTCTTGCCCACGGTCCATTGCGGCGACTTGAACTGGTATTCGCGCACCGAGCCGTCGTTGAAGACCGAGTAGCCGGCCACGTACTTCAGCGCGTCGGCCTTGGAGATGTAGCGGCCGCCGCCGTTCAGCACCACCGCCATCTCGCCTTCGTAGTCCAGCGAGTCCGAGGCCTTGGGCCGGATCATGGGGTCGCCGTGCGCGATCAGGCTGCTGTTGAAGCGGTTGAACACGGTCGGATAGTCGGGCTGCTCGAACTTGCTTTCGGCCGTGTGGTCGCGGTAGTTCAGGCCGATGCAGATGATCTTGCCGGCGTTGTCCAGCGGCGGCAGGTAGCCGATTTCGGCCAGCGGGATCGGACGCCCGCCCGCGGCGCGTTCCTTGGCGAAGGCGGCCAGGTCCACGCCCTGGCGCAGCAGGTCCAGCACCTCGTGCCGGCCCAGGCTGACCACTTCGTCGCCCCGCAGAATGCCGAGGTGACGCTCGTTGTTGTGGGTAAAGCGTATGAGTTTCATGATGTCCTTGATGACCGCAAGAGCGCCGCGCAAAGAGCGCCGCGGCAGGGCGGCGCCGCACGGGATGGGCTACGCAGCGTCGGGCTCCATCCTTGCAGGCCAGTATAGGCAGTTTTATCTACAAAGCAAGAAAAATATATATTTTTTGGTTTGTCTACTTTCATGGCCGAGCGTAGAATCCCCGTAACCCAATCCGGATACCCCCACCAATGAGCCACCCGACAGGCGGCGAGCCCGCCCGTGCCGCAACCCAGCAGCGTACGCAGGCCTCGCTGCTGACCGATACCGTCCTCGACGACATCATCGCCGGGCGCCTGCTGCCCGGCGCCAAGCTCAAGCTCAAAGAGCTCGCCGAACGCTACGACACCGGCGTCAATCCGCTGCGCGAGGCGCTGTCGCGCCTGGCGACCAGCGGCTTCGTCAACGCCGAAGACCAGCGCGGCTTCAGCGTGGCCAAGACCTCGCGCGAGGAACTGCTGGACATCACGCAGACGCGCCAGCGCATCGAATGCGATGCGCTGCGGGCCTCCATCGCGCACGGCGACATCGAATGGGAAGGCCGCGTCATGGCGGCGCTGCACCGCCTCAAGCGCCAGTCCATGATGGCGGCCAGCGGCGTGGGACTGGACCCGCAATGGGAAGCCGAGCACGACGCCTTCCACGAGGCGCTGCTGTCGGCCTGCCCGTCCAAATGGAGCCTGCGGTTCTCGCTCATCCTGCGCGACCAGACCTCGCGCTACCGCAACCTGTCCGTGATGGGACAGAACGAAGCCGGCGCGCGCGACGTGCATGCCGAGCACGAGGCCATCGCCAAGGCGGCGCTGGCCAAGAACGCCGACCTGGCCTGCGCGCTCCTGGCCGAGCACCTGCGCATCACCACCGCGCTGGTGCTGGAACACAGCCGGTTCGGCCGCGGCGCGGCCTGATCCGCGGCCTACCGGCCGCCCCGCCACTGGCCCGCGCTCAGCGCCAGCCGGAAGCCGACGTTGGCGGCGCTGCTGTACGGGTCCTGCCCCTGCCGCGCGCTGACGCGGTAGCCTTCGCAATAGGTTTCGCTGCACAGGAACGATCCCCCACGGATGACGCGCTGCGGCGCGTCCGGCCGGACCAGGGTGGCGTCGAACGAGGCCTGCGGACCGGCAGGGTCGAAAATCGCCCCGCCCTTGGCCGCCTGGCGCGCGAACGCATCGGGGCGGTACCAGTCGGCCACCCACTGCCAGGCGTTGCCGGCCATGTCCTGGATGTTGTAGCCGTTGGGCGGATACGCGCCCACCCGCTCGGTGCCCGGCATGATCTTCGGCGATTGCATTGGGAAAGGCTGGGCCGAATCCCAGGTGCGGGCCATGCTTTTGCCCTCGGGCTGCAGCACCCCGCCCCAGGCGTAGCTGGCCTGATCCAGCCCGCCGCGCGCCGCATATTCCCATTCCGCTTCGGTCGGCAGGCGCTTGCCGGCCCAGGCCGCGTAGGCCTGGGCGTCCTCGTACGAAACCTGCACCACCGGGTGGTCTTCCTTGCCCGTGAGATCGGACGCGGGGCCTTGCGGATGGCGCCAGTTCGCGCCCGGCGCGTAACGCCACCAGCGCGCATATTCGCGCAGGTCCACCGGTTTGTCGGCGCCGACGAACACCAGCGCGCCCGGCACCAGCGCCGAAGCCGGCGGACGCGGCGTGCCGGGCGGCAGCTGGGCGCGTAGCGTCTCCCAGTCGGGCGCCCGCTCCGCGGTGGTGACGTAGCCGGTGGCCGCCACGAAGCGGGCGAAGTCGCGGTTGGTGACGTGGTGGCGGTCGATCCAGTATCCCGGCAGCCGCACCTTGTGGGCCGGCCGCTCGTTGGCCTGCGCGCGGCTGCTGTCCGAACCCATCAGGAATTCGCCCGGCGGCACCCACACCATGTCGGGCGGGGCGTTGCGCCCGTCGCCGGGCTGCCCGGGCTGGGGGCCGGCCGCAATGGCCAGCCAGCCCGCCGCCACCGCCGCCGCGCCGATCGCGCCGGCCGCCGCCAGGCGCATGGACATCTTCATCGCGTGGCTCCGTCTAGCGCTCGGCGGGAATGACGACCTGCCGGGGCATGTTCTTGCGCCAGTCGAAGTAGCCGAACAGCTCCCTGTCCAGGTAATCGGTGTCCCAGCGGATCACCCTGTTGGCCTGGGCCCAGGCCTCGTACTTGGCGGCCATTTCCTTGACGCGCTGCGGCTGCCGCGAGGCAAGGTCCGTGGTTTCGCCGCGATCGGCCTCGGTATCGAAAAGCTGCCACTGGCCGGCGCCGAACGGCTTGGGTATCCAGCTCAGCTTCCACTTGCCCTGGCGGTATTCCTTGTTGCCGAACAGCTCGCCGCCGCGTTCGAAATCCGCAGGCCGGGCCGACGTGGCCGTGCCTTCGAGCACATCCAGGAACGACACCCCCTTGAGCGGCGCCAGCGGCACCCCGTCGCGCTCCTGTCCGCGCGCCGCGCCGGTGATGGCCGTGATGGTGGGGAAGATGTCCTCGACCGCCAGGTAGCCGTCGTTGATCGAACCGCGCTTGGCCACCATCGAGCCCTTCACGATCAGCGGGGAAATCGTCCCGCCTTCGCTCATGAACAGCTTGAACAGCCGGAACGGCGCCGAACTCGCATAGGCCCATCCCGGTCCGAGGCCGGCGAACGAGCCCGGCGCGCCCATGTTGTCGAACGAGGTGTCGAACTCCTTCGCGATCCAGCTGCCGTCCTTGTTGCCCGGATAGAAATCCATGTAGGCGCCGGAAGGCCCGTTGTCGGAGAAGAAGATGATTACGGTGTTGTCGTACTGGCCGCTGCGCTTTAACTGGTCGATCACGCGGCCGATGTTGCTGTCCAGGTTGCTCACCATGCCCGCGTAGATCTCCATCAGGCGCTCCTGGTGCGCCCGCTCCTGCGCCGTCAGCTGGTCCCAGGGCTTGAAGAGCGGCGTGGTCTCGGACATCTTGGTGCCCGCGGGCACCACGCCCGCGCGCAGCATGTTCTTGTACATGGTCTCGCGGTGCTCGTCATAGCCGCGGGCGAACTTGCCGCGGTACTTGGCCACGTCGGCCGCCGGCGCGTGCAGCGGATCGTGCACGGCCTGGAACGCCAGATAGCCGAAGAAAGGCTTGCCCGCATCCTCGGCCGACTTCATGTAGCCCAGGAATTTGTCGGTATAGAGATTGGAGGAAAACTCCCCCGTGTCGCGCGGCACCGTCTTCTCGTTCTCGACGAAGCGCGTGCGCGGCTGGACCGCGAGCAGGCCCTTGTTGTCCCAATGGCTGCCGCCCGGGTTGATCAGCGCGAACGAATTCTCGAAACCGCGCGCCGCCGGCAGTTGTTCGGGCTTGCCGCCCAGATGCCACTTGCCGGCCATGAAGGTCGCATAACCCCGGTCCTTGAGCACTTCGGCGATGGTCTTGACCCGGTCATTGAGGGAACCGATGTAGTTGCCCGGGTACTTGTCCATCTCGGGTGCGTAGTACTCGCCCATCGAGCCCATGCCGGCCAGGTGGTTGTCCACGCCGGTCAGCAGCTGGGCGCGGGTCGGCGAGCAGGTGGGATTGACGTGGTAGTTGGTGAAGCGCATGCCCTCGGCGGCCAGCTGGTTCAGCGCCGGGGTCTGGATGATGTCCTGCCCGAAGGGCTGGATGTCGTTGTAGCCCAGGTCGTCGGCCAGGATGACGAGCACGTTGGGCGGGCGCTGCGGGGCGGCCTGGGCGAACGGCGCGACTGCCAGCGACGCGGCCATGGCCATGATGGAAAGGCATTTCACATTCATCTCCTCGATGTACGGGCGACGGCCGGTCGCCATCAGGGATCGTCTGCGCGATCATTGCAGCGGCAGCATAGCAAATATATATATTTTTAAAAAGAAAATATTTTATTTGCCGATCGGACAGCAGACGGGCGGACGCGCGCCGCCGCGCGCGGGGCTCGGCCCGGGCGCGGCAAGCGAGGAGGACGGGGAGACGAGAAGGAGGATCAGGAGCCCGGCAGCGCCGCGCCCATGGCGGCGAACAGGCCGCCGCAGACCTTGTTGAAGCGCCGGCCGGCGCGTTCCAGCCAGGGGCGCACACGGTGCGCCAGGCGCGCCAGCACGTATTCGACCAGGAACTCCACCAGCGCGAAGGTGGCCGCCATGATGGCGAACTGCGTCAGCAGGCTGCGGGCCGGGTCGATGAACTGCGGCAGGAAGGCGCCGTAGAACAGCAGCGCCTTGGGATTGGAGATGGCCGACAGGAAGCCCTGGCCGAACATGCGCGCGCCGCGGGCCTTCGGCATGTCGGGCGGCGGCTGCAATTGCACGCCGGGCGAGCGCCACAGCTGGATGCCGAGCCAGATCAGGTAGGCCCCGCCGCCCCACTTCAGCACGGTGAGCGCCGGGCCCCAGGCCTTGAGCAAGGCGCTGATGCCCAGCATCGACAGCGCGATCAGCGCCACGAAGCCGACCGCGCCGCCGGCGATGGTGCACAGCGCCTTGCGGTGGCCGTGCAGCGCGCCGTGGGTGAGCGCGAGCAGCGTGTTGGGCCCGGGCGTCACCGACAGGCCGATGACCGCAACCAGATAGATGAGCCAGCTATGCAGGGCCATGGCGTAAGGCAGGAAAGAAATGGGGAAGCAGGCAGTCTAGCGCCCGGCGCGGGCGCGGCGCAAACGGCCGCCCCCGCGCGCAGGAGCGTGTCTCAGCGGCGGAACCCGCCGCGGAATCCGCCGAAGCCGCCGCCCCAGCCGCCGCGTCCGCCCATGCGGTCGCGCCAGCCGCCGCCGCCTTCCATGCCCCGGTCGCGCCAGCCGCCGCCGGAATCGCCGCCGCCCATGCGGTCCTGCCAGCCGCCGCCCTGGAAGTCGCTGCGCTGGCTGGAATAGTCCCGCGCCTGGCGCTGGCCGTTCAGGTAGCTGGAGTCGCCGCCTTGCACCGGCTGCCAGCCCGACGAGGTGTGCTGCTGCCAGCCGTTGTCGTTGTGCTCGTAGACGTTGCCGTTGTGGTCGGCGTAGACGTTGCCATTGTTCCAGGCCATGCCGCTGTTGGTGTTGCGGTCGTAGGTCGCACCGCGCCGGTCCACGTTGTCCACGCCCTGCCCGGCCGTGCCGGAGGCGGTGGCCGAGGACACCGTCGTGCGGCCGGTGCGGGCGTTGGTGCGGGCGTCCTGGCGGCCTGCGGCCCATTGGCCGTCGTCGTTCTCGACCACGCCGGCGCGCCCCGCGCCGGACGCGCCGGTGACCGGATTGGTGTAGGCGCCGCGCCGGCCGGCGGCGGCATTGCCGGTGTATTGGTTATAGGCCGCGCCGCGCGTGCCCTCGAACGCGGCGCCGGTCTGCGGGTTGTAGCCCTCGGCGTGCGCGCCCTGCCATTGCGTGCCGGTCCAGCCGTTCCAGCCGGCCGCGTGCGTGACCACGCCGGACCCGCCCCAGGCGCCATAGACGTCGACCCGGTTGACGTCCACGCCGCGCCAGTACGGCGCGCAGCAATAGGGTCCCCAGTACGGCGCGGCGCCGCCCCAGGCTTCGGCCGCGGCGAATCCGAAGGCGAAGCCGGCCGCGGTGTCGAAGGCCGCGTCGTAGCCGTAGCTGGGCGGATAGCCGACCCAGGTGTCCTGCACGATCACAGGCGGATATGCGTAGCCGGTGCCGTAGACCACCGTGCCGTCGGGCGCGACCACCACGCCCATGTAGCCGGGCGTGTAGCCGAACACCACGTTTTGCGCCGTGGAGCCGTAGACCTGCACGTAGGTCACGTAATGCAGCGGCGAATTGGCGGGAATGGCATAGATGGCCGCCGGCACGCGGTCGGCCACGCGCCACGGGCCGAAGGCCGAGTCGGACACGAACCAGACCGCGTGCGACAGCGCGTAGTAACGCCCTTCGGCCTGGATCACCGGCACCTGCGAATTGGCGGCGTAGTACAGCGCGGTGCCGGCGATGGGGCGCAGGGTCGGCGAGCCGCCGCCGTACTCGACCTTCAGGGTCGCGCCGCGCGATACGGTCGCGGTCTGGGGAATGGTGGAAGCGATGACCGCCTCCTTGGCCTGCGGCGTGCCCGGCACCGAGGCCAGCACGCCGGATTGCGGGTCCCGCGCCGGAATGCGCGCGAAATCGCGCGGCAGGCTCTTGCCCGGCACGTAGGTCCAGGGCCCTTCCAGCCCCGCCCCGCGGAACCAGCGTCCCGACACCAGCAGGTAATAGCGGTTGTCGCCGGGGTTCATGAACAGGGCGTGGTCGGCGTTGGCCACCGACAGCAGCGAGGTGCCCGGCACCGGCCGCAGTTCGGGCTGGCCTACGGTCACCAGCAGCTCCGCCGGGACGGTGGACACCACGACGGCCGGCGCGCGGTACGGCGCCTTGCCGTCATGCGGCAGCAGCGGGTCGGGCGCGGCCTTGCGCCGCGCCGCGTCGGCGGCGGCCTGCAGCGCGGCGGCGGGATGCTCGACCGCGGTCCAGGGGCCGTCGATGCCGCCGGCCTCGTACCAGTGGCCCGCGGCCTGCAGGAAATGGCGGCCGGCGCCGTCGCGCAGGATCAGCGCGCGCGTGTTGACCACGCGGCGCCAGCCCGAGGCTTCAGGCACGTCGGCCCATGCCGGCGCGCCGTCGACCAGCACCAGCACGGTCGGCACGGTGCGGTAGACGATGCGCGGCGGCGCGTTGTCCACGGCCACCGGCCTGGCGGCCGGGTTGTTGCGCGACAGCGTGTAGCTGAGCTGCAGCGCGTCGAGCGGCGTGACCACGCCCTCGGCCGGCAGCCGCGCCTGCAGCGCGGCGCGCAGCCTGTCGGCCTCTTGCGGCGCGGTCGGCACCTGCACTTTTTCGATCCGGATGTCCGACAGATGCACCAGCCCCGCCGGCTTGTTGACCTCGGCGCGCGCCGAGAAATCCACCGTGCCGTAGGTCGGGTTGCCCTTGGCGGGGCCGACCGCCACCGCCATGCGACCGCCCAGGCGGTCCGCCGTCCAGGTGTCGACCTGCGGCTGGTAAAGCTCGATGCGCGAGCCGTCGGGCGCATCGAAACTGCGCGGCCATTGCAGCGCGCGCGCCGCGTCGGCATGCGCCGCCTGCGGCGCCGATGCGCCCGGGTCCTGCGCCTGCGCCGCGCCGGCCAGCGCCAGGCTGGCGCCGATCGCCAGGGCCAACGGCCGGGAACGAAGACGCCACCATCCGAACAAGCCTTCCATCATGTCGAGCTCCTTAAGGGATGCGCCGGCCGGACGGGTGTCGGATGGGCGTCGCTACGCTTTATACGCCAGCTGCCCTGGCGATTCAATCGCGCGTGCGGCCGGGGGGCCGGGCGTGCAGATCGCGGGCCGCGCCGCCGCCGTACGGCGCCAGCGGGCGCGGCGTGGGCGGCGAGGTGGAAATCTGGCGGGCGGTTTCCTGCATCATCGGAATGAAGCGCGACAGCGCGCGCTTGACCGTCCACTTGGCCGCGGACACCGAAAGCTGCAGGCCGGCCACCACGCGCCCGTTCAGGTCGTGGACCGGCACGGCCAGCGCCAGGTCGCCGCGGTAGTACTCCTCCTTGCAATAGGCGTAGCCCTGCTCGCGCGCTTCGCGCACCTGCGCCATCAGCGCATCCACGTCGGTCAGCGTGTTGGCGGTGTACTTCACGCGGTCGCTGGCCGCCAGCGCCTCGTAGGCCTCGTCGTCGCTCAGGCCGGCCAGGTAGACGCGCCCGGTGGACGAGCAGTACATGGGAATGCGCCGGCCCACCGGCATGTGCACCAGCAGCCGCAAGGGGCTGGGAAAACGGCCGATGTAGATCATGTCCTGCCCCGCCGGCTCGGCCAGGTTGACGGTTTCGCCGGCGTTGCGGTTGAGTTCGAGCAGGAAGGGATTGGCGCGGTCCAGCAGCGCGTGCGACTCCAGGTAGCGGCAGCCGCTGTCCAGCGTGCGCGAGGACAGCGAGTAGCGCTTGCTGACCGGGTCCTTGTTGAGCAGGCCCAGCGCCTCCAGCGTGAAGGCGAAACGCTGGGCGGCGCTGCGCGTGATGCCGGCGGCCGCGGCGATCTCCGGCAGGCTCATGGAGGCGCGCTCGGCGGTGAAGGCGTCGAGCACGGCGATGCCGGTCGCAAGCGACTGGACGTACAGGGTGGAGGATTCCGGGTTCATGGTCGGTCGGGCGGGGCTGGCCGCCCCGCATTCTTATTCGATACGCACAGATTGCATTCCAATGGAAATGAATGCAAGAAAAAGCACGTGATTCTTCGGGATATGCCTGCGTAATCGCAAACATGTATTTCGGGAAAACCCCTAATTAAAAAAGCACTTAGGAGACAAACCTGCTTGTTGACAGGTTTTCCTGGGCCAGATTATAAAATCTACCTGCGATATAAGCATATCGCTATTCGATACGATAATGCACGCCAGGGCGGGACGAACTTGCACGTCCGCCAGCCATCCAGGCGCGCGATTCTGGCCTCCCAGGGGATTCCGATGCTGCATAAAACCGTGAAATCGTTGTTGGCTGCGGCGCTGTGCGCCGCCGCGCTGTCGGGCGCGCACGCCCAGACCGTGAAGGTCGGCTCCACGCCGACCGCGGTGCCGTTCAACTTCCTGGACCCGAAGACCAACACCCTGCAGGGAGTGATGATCGACATCGCCAACGCCGTGGGCAAGCAGGCAGGCTTCGCGGTCGAAGTCACGCCGATTCCGTTCGCCTCGCTGGTGCCGGCGCTGCAGACCGGCAAGATCGACATCATCGCCTCGGCCTTCGCCAAGACGCCGCAGCGCGCCGAGGTGGTGGACTTCACCCAGCTGGTGGTGGAGTACGGCGAGGCGCTGATCGTGCCCGCCAAGGACCAGACCGACTACAAGAGCATCGCCGACCTCAAGGGCAAGACCGTCGGGGTCCAGATCGGCACGCTGTACGTGGAGCCGCTGAAGTCCGCGCCCGGCCTGAAGGAAGTGAAGATGTACGAAACCATGTCCGACCTGGTGCGCGACGTGGCGCTGGGACGGCTGGACGCCGCCTTCGGCGACGGCCCGGTGATTTCGTACCAGGTGCGCACCCAGGGCGTGCGCAACGTGCGCTACGTCGAAAGCTACCAGCCGTCCATGCCGACCAACATCGCGCTGGCCGTGCGCAAGGGCGACGCCGAACGCGCCCGCCAGCTCGACGCCGCCATCGACGCGCTGCGCCAGGACGGCACCATCGCCGCCATCATGAAGAAATGGGGCGTTTCGCGCTGAGCGCCATGGATCCGCGCGCCGCGCGCCGGCGCGCCCTAACGGATAAGCAAGATGTTCCAGTCTTTTTTCAGTGACGCCTCGGAGTTCTTCCCTGTGCTGATGCAGGGGGTGCTGACCACCGTCTCCATCACCGCCGCGGCCCTGGTGATCGCCACCGTGCTCGGGCTGTTCTGGGCGCTGCTGCGGGTCAGCGGCATCGCGCCGCTCTCGCACGCCAGCCGCATCCTGACCAACATCATCCGCGGCGTGCCCATCATCGTCGTGCTGTTCTACATGTACTTCGTGCTGCCCGAGATCGGCGTCGGCCTGACGGCCTTCCAGGCCGGCGCGCTGGGACTGGGCGTGGCGTATTCCTCGTATATGTCGGAGGTGTTCCGCTCGGGCATCGACGCGGTCGATCCCGGCCAGTTCGAGGCCGCCCAGTCGCTGGGCATGTCGCGCGCCAAGCTGATGCGCCGCGTGGTGCTGCCGCAGGCCTTCAAGGTGGCCCTGCCGCCCTACGGCAACAACGTGGTCATGATGCTCAAGGACTCGTCGCAGACCGCGGTGATCACCGTGGTCGAACTGTCCATGCAGAGCAAGCTGATCGCCTCGTCCACCTTCAAGAGCGCCACCATCTACACGCTGGTCGCCCTGATGTACCTGGCCATGAGCCTGCCCATGATGTATTGCATCGGCAAACTTGAACGCCGCCTGGGACGCCGCCAATGATCAAGATCGAAAACCTCAGCAAGTCGTTCGGCGCGCACCGCGTGCTCGATGGCATAGACGCCGAAGTGCGGCCGGGCGAAGTGGTCTGCCTGATCGGCCCGTCCGGTTCGGGCAAGTCCACGCTGCTGCGCTGCATCAACGGGCTCGAACGCTACGACGGCGGACGCATCACGGTGGACGGCGTGACCGTGGACGCGAGCAGCAGGGAGATCCAGGCGATCCGCCAGCGCGTGGCCATGGTGTTCCAGCGCTTCAATCTGTTCCCGCACCGCAGCGCGCTGGAAAACGTCATCGAAGGCCCGGTGCACGTCAAGGGCGAAAGCGTGGCGTCGGCCACCGAGCGCGCCCGCGAAATCCTGGCCTCGGTGGGCCTGGCCGAGAAAATGAACCACTATCCGCAGCAGCTTTCCGGCGGGCAGCAGCAGCGCGTGGCCATCGCCCGCGCGCTGGCCATGGAGCCCGAGGCCATCCTGTTCGACGAGCCCACCTCCGCGCTCGATCCCGAATTGGTGGGCGAGGTGCTGTCGGTGATGCGCACGCTGGCCGAGAAAGGCATGACGATGGTGATCGTCACGCACGAAATGGACTTCGCCCGCAACGTGTCCGACCGCGTGCTGTTCCTGGAAGGCGGCCGCATCGCCGAACAGGGGCCGTCGCGCGAAGTGCTTACCTCTCCCCGCAACGAACGCATGCGCGATTTCCTCAAGCGCGTCACGCACGCCCAATAACGCCCCGCCATGAACAACCCTGTGTTTACGCCCGCAGCCACGCTGTGGGCCGCGACCGCGCCTGCGCGCGCGGCCGCGCCGGCGCTTGCCGCGCCGCTGGAGATCGACGCCGCCGTGGTCGGCGGCGGTTTCACCGGCCTGTCGGCCGCGCTGCACCTGGCCGAGGCCGGCCTGCGCGTGGCGCTGTTCGAGACCCATGAAGTCGCGCACCGCGCCTCCGGCCGCAACGGCGGCCAGGTGGTGCCCGGCTTCAAGCCCGGCCCCGCCGCGCTTGCGCGCCGCTTCGGCGCCGAGACGGCCGCGCGCATGACGCGCTTCGCCTACGGCAACGCGGACTACCTGTTCGAGCTGGTGGAACGCCTGCGCATCGATTGCGCCCCCACCCGCAACGGCTGGATACAGGGCGCCTTCTCGGCCGCGTCCGCCGATTATCTGCGACGGCGCGCGCAGGAACTGAACGCGCACGGCGGCGACGTGGAATACCTGGACGCCGAGGCCATGCGGGCCGCCACCGGTTCGTCGTTCTGGCCCGCCGGGCTGCGCGAGAAACGCGCCGGCGCGGTACAGCCGCTGGCCCTGGCGCGCGGCCTGGCGCGCGCGGCCGCGCAGGCCGGCGCCACGCTGTACGAGCGCTCGCCGGTGGCCGCCATCGTCCCGCGCGACGGCGGCGGCGCCACGCTCAGCGTCAACGGCCATGCCGTGCAGGCGCGCCACGTGGTGCTGGCCACCGACGCCTACACCGACCGGCTGTGGCCCGCGGTGGCGCAGTCCTACGTCAACGTGGCCAGCGCCCAGATCGCCACCGAGCCCCTGCCCCCCGCGCTGCAGGCGCGCCTGATGCCGCTGCGCGCCGGCATTTCCGAAACCCGCAAGATCACCTACTACTGCCGCATCGACCCCGAAGGCCGCTTCGTGATCGGCGGGCGCGGACATTCCAGCGAACAGCTCGATCCGTCCACGCGCGAGCAGTTGCGGCGCGCGGCGGTGGCGCGCTTTCCCGAACTGGCCGACGCCGCCTGGCGTTACGGCTGGGCCTGCCGGGTAGGCATGACGCTGGACGACCTGCCGCGCCTGCATCGATTGGCGCCTGGCGTCTGGACCGCCTACGGCTATTGCGGGCGCGGCGTGGCCATGGGCACGGCCCTGGGGCGCGTGCTGCGCGACGCGATCCGCGGCGTGCCGGCGGAAAGGCTCGATTTCCCGGTCACGCCGATTTCCCGCATGCCCGGCTATCCGGCCCGGCAGTTCGGCGCTACGCTGGCCATCAACTGGTACCGCCTGCGCGACGCGCTGGGCTTTCCCGCCTGAACACCGCCGTCCGGCCGACACGCACTTATCGTCATGAACACTCAAACGCAGTTTCCCGCCACCGTGGACGTGGCGATCATCGGCGGCGGCATCATCGGCGCGAGCACGGCGCTCGCGCTGGCGCGCGCCGGCGTGCGCACCGCCCTGTTCGAAAAAGGCACGCTGGGCTGCGAACAGTCCTCGCGCAACTGGGGCTGGGTGCGCACCCTGGGCCGCGACCAGCCCGAAGTGCCGCTGGCGCTGCGCGCCAACCAGCTGTGGAGCGAGATCCAGGCCCAGGTCGACGTCGGCTACCGCCGCAACGGCCTGGTCTACCTGCAGGAAAACGAGGCCGACGCCGCCGGCCACGAGACCTGGCTGCGCGAGGCCCGCGCCCACGGCGTGCGCGCCGAAATGCTGGGACGCGAGGCGGCGCTGCGCCTGCTGCCGCGCACCGAACGCCCCTGGACCGGGGCGCTGTACAGCGCGGCCGACGGCGTGGCCGAACCGCAGCTCGCGACCCTCGGCGTCGCGTCGCTGGCGCGCCAGGCCGGCGCGCAGATCTTCGAACACTGCGCCGTGCGCGGCGTGGAGACCAGCGCCGGCCGCGTCGACACCGTCGTCACCGAGCGCGGCGCGCTGCGCGCGCAGGCCGTGCTGGTGGCCGCCGGCGGCTGGTCGCGGCTGTTCTGCGGCAACCTGGGCGTGGAATTCCCGCAGCTCAAGGTGCGCGGCTCGGTGCTGCGCACCGAGCCCTTCGACGCCGGCATGGCGCTGGCCGTCAACGGCAAGGACTTCACCTGCCGCAAGCGCGCCGACGGCGGCTATACCGTGTCGCAGTTCTCCGCCTCGCTGGCCGAGATCGTGCCCGACAGCTTCCGCCTGATGGGCAAGTTCATGCGCGCCTGGATCGAGAACAACGCGCTGGTGCGCGTGCGCTTCGGCAAACGCTTTTTCGAGGAACTGGCCACGCCGCGCCGCTTCCCGGCCGACCGCCCGACGCCGTACGAACGCTGCCGCGTGCTCGACCCCGCGCCCTACGCGCGCGGCATAGACCAGGCCTGGACGCGCCTGCTGCACGCATTCCCGGCCTTCCGCCAGGCCCGCATCGCGCAATCCTGGGGCGGCTATATCGACGTGACGCCGGACGCGATGCCCGTCATCGCGCCGGTGGCGCAGGCGCCCGGCCTCTACCTGGCCTCGGGATTCTCCGGCCACGGCTTCGGCATTGGCCCGGCCGTGGGCGAAACCGTGGCCGCCCTCATCCGGGGCGCGCCCACGCCGGTGGACATCCGCCCCTTCCGGCTCGAACGCTACGCCTGAGCCGCGGGCCGGCGCAGCGCGGCCGCCAGCCCGCGCACTTCTTCCAGCGCGGCCTTCACGCCGCCTTGCGCCAGCACCTCGGCCAGCCGCGAGCCCACCGCCACCAGGTCCGCGTGGCGGCCGATGCGCCGCGCGTCTTCCGGGGAGCGCACACCGAAGCCGGCGGCCACCGGCAGCCGCGTATGCGCGCGCACCCGCGCCAGGTCCTGCGCGATGCGGCGCTCGTCGGGCAGCGACGCGCCCGTGGTGCCGGCCAGCATGACGTGATACACGAAGCCGCTGGCCTCGCGCAGCGACCGCGCCAGCCGCTCCTCGTCGGTGGTGGGCGCGGACATGCGGATCAGGTCGATGCCGTGCGCGCGCGCGTGCCGCTCCAGCTCGCCGGCGTGTTCCGGCGGCAGGTCGACCACGATCAGCCCGTCCACGCCCGCGGCCGCGGCATCCGCCGCGAAGGCCGCCGCGCCGTAGCGGAGTATGGGATTCAGGTAGCCCATCAGCACCACCGGCGTGGCCTCGTGGCCGGATCGGAATTCCCGCAGCAACGCCAGCGTGCCCGCCAGCGTCTGGCCGGCCGCCAGCGCGCGGCGGTTGGCCTGCTGCAGCACGGGGCCGTCGGCGACCGGGTCGCTGAACGGCATGCCCAGTTCGATCACGTCGGCGCCCGCGGCGGGCAGGCCGCGCAGCAGTTCCAGGCATGCGCCGGGGTCGGGGTCGCCCGCCGCGAAGTAGGTCGCCAGGCCGCAGCGGCCCGACCGGCGCAGCGCCGCGAAAGTGTGTTGCAGCCGTGTCATGTCGTCGCCTCGTCGAATTGCGTCACCGTGTCCATGTCCTTGTCGCCGCGTCCGCTCAGGCACACGACGAGGATCTCGCCGCGCCCCATGCGCGGCGCGAGTTCGCGCGCCCAGGCCAGCGCGTGCGCGCTTTCCAGCGCCGGCAGGATGCCTTCGGCCCGCGTCAACCAATGAAAGGCGGACACCGCCTGCGCGTCCGTCACGGATACGTAGGCCACCCGCCCGCTGTCGTGCAGCAACGCATGCTCCGGTCCCACGCCGGGATAGTCGAGCCCGGCCGAGATGGAGTGCGCATCCAGGATCTGCCCGTCGCCGTCCTGCAGGTAGTAGCTGCGGCAGCCATGCAGCACGCCGGCCCGGCCCGCGCCGAGGCTGGCGGCGTGCGCGCCGCTGGCCAGTCCGCGCCCGCCGGCCTCCACGCCATAGAGGCGAACGCCGGGCTGGTCCAGGAACGGGTGGAAGAACCCCATCGCGTTGGAGCCGCCGCCGACGCAGGCGACCATCGCGTCCGGCATGCGTCCGGCCTTGGCGGCGATCTGCTGGCGCGTCTCCATGCCTATCACCTTCTGGAACTCGCGCACCAGCCAGGGATAGGGATGCGGACCGGCGCAGGTGCCCAGCAGGTAATAGGTGTCGGCCGGATGCGCGATCCAGTCGCGCAAGGCCTGGTTCATCGCGTCCTTCAGCGTGCCGGTTCCGTCCGTCACGGCGCGCACCTCGGCCCCCAGCATGCGCATGCGGCGCACGTTGACCGACTGGCGCGCCATGTCCTGCGCCCCCATGTAGACCACGCAGTCCAGGCCCTGCTGCGCGCAGACCGTGGCGGTGGCCACGCCGTGCTGCCCGGCGCCGGTCTCGGCGATCACGCGGCGCTTGCCCATGCGCCGGGCCAGCAGCGCCTGGCCCAGGCAGTTGTTGATCTTGTGCGCGCCGGTGTGGTTGAGGTCTTCGCGCTTGAGGTAGATCTGCGCGCCGCCCAGTTCCTCGGTGATGCCGCGCGCCAGGAACAGCGGGCTGGGGCGGCCGACGTAGTCGGCCAGCAGGCCGCGGAAGTCCTGCCAGAAGCCCTTATCCGACAGCAGCGCCCTGAAGGCGCGCTCCAGCTCGTCCAGCGCGGGGATGAGCGTTTCGGGCATGTAGCGCCCGCCGTAAGGGCCGAACTGGCCCAGGCTGTCGGGCGTGGCCGGATGGATGGCGGATGGCATGGCTGGCGGTTTCCGTATTGCAGTGTATCGGGATGTTTTGCTTATGCTATCTTCGATAAAAACTTATTTGAATCAATGATTTGTTTAGTACCAATGTAAGTACAACTAACATCCAGCCATGCGACGACTCCCCTCTCTCAATGCGCTGCGCTTTTTCGACAGCGCCGCCCGCCACGCCAGTTTCAGCCTGGCGGCCAGGGAGCTGTGCGTGACGCACAGCGCCGTCAGCCAGCAGGTGCGCCAGCTGGAAGACTGGCTGGGCTGCGCGCTGTTCGAACGCCGCGCCGGCGGCGTGCGCCTGACCGCGGCGGGCCTGGACCTGCAGCGCGCCGCCCAGGAGGCATTCGACACGCTGGAGCGCCGCTGCGACGAATTGCGGCGTAGCACGCAGCCGGCGGAACTGACGCTGGGCGCGCCCGCCAGCTTTCTGTCCAACTGGCTCATCGCGCGGCTCGAACGCTTCGAGGCCCTGCATCCGGATATCCGCATCCGGCTGCAGACGGCCGCCGACGCGTCCCTGCTGGACACGCAGCGCGTGGACGCGCTGATTCTTGCCGGCCGCGACTGGCCGCGGGACTGGGACGTCACCCCGTTGTTCGCCGAAACCATCGGCCCGGTCTGCGCCCCGGCCCATGCCGCGCAGATCCGCGCGCCGGCCGACGTGGCCGGCGCGCCGCTGCTGCACACCAGTTCCAGGCCCGATGCGTGGCGCGACTGGGCGGCGCGCCAGGGCATTGCGCTGGTCCCGCGCCTGCCCGGCCGCGAGTTCGACCACCTGGGCCACATGCTGGAAGCCGCGGCGGCCGGCCTGGGCGTGGCCATCGCGCCCGCGGTGCTGGTCGAAGCCGAACTGCACCGCGCCCGCCTGGCCGCGCCGCTGGGTTTCGTCGCCAGCGGCGCCTCGTTCTGCCTGTGCACGCGCAAGGACGCCAGGCGCGCCGACGAGGCGCTGTCGCATCTGCGCGAGTGGCTGCTGGCGAGCGCGGCCTAATCCGGCCCTATATCTTGCCGACAACGCGCGGCGGCTCGCCGCTATACTTTTCGCACTCTTCAACCCCTGCCGTGCGACGCCTTTTCTGCCGCGCCCCGCTATGTTCGTTCCGACGGCCTTGTTGCGCCCCCTAGGCCAGGCGCTATTGTTCGCGTTCGCCGCGCTCTTCTCCCTCCAGGCCCACGCCGCCCCGCCCACGCTGGCGCAGTGCCACGGCATCAAGGATCTCGCCTTCGTCGCCCACCTGGACGACGACCTGCTGTTCATGAATCCGGACATCGCCTCCAACATCGAGGCCGGCGGCTGCGTGCGCGTGGTCTACCTGACCGCCAGCGACGCCGGCGAAGGCGAAGGCTACATGCTCGGCCGCGAGCGCGGCGTGCGCGCCGCCTACGCCTACATGGCGCACCAGCCCGACGTGTGGAAAGAAGACGCCGGCACCGCCGGCGGCCGCCATTTCGCGCGCTTCACGCTGCAGGGCAACCCGCGCGTGCAGCTCTGGCACATGCGGCTGAAGGACCCGTGGCTGGGCAAGGGCTGGGGCAGCCTGACGCCGCTCAGCCGCACCGAGTCCGAGCCGGGCCAGAGCGTGGACACGCTGGGCCAGTACGCCGAGGTCTACACCCGCGAGCAGCTGATCGACACGCTGGCCGACGTGATCCGCCAGTACGCCCCGACCACCGTGCGCCACCTGGACGACACCATCGCCGTGCCCTACACGCAGCTGTGCTGGCGCTGCGCCGGCCACGGGCACCCGGACCACATCGCCAGCGCGCGGCTGGTGCGCGAGGCCATGGTGCGCGTGCCCGGCAATTACGCCGAAACCGGCTATATCGACTATCCCAGCCAGGAGCGCGCCAGCAACCTGACCGAAGCCGAGATCGCCAGCAAGTCGGTGATCTTCCAGCACTACGCCTGGAACGACTACCACTACTGCGCCGGCCCCACCGGCTGCAAGGAGCCCGCCGGCCCCGCCGCGGCCTGGGTGCAGCGCGCCTATTACGTGTCGCGCCAGGACATGGCGCCGCAGCTGTACCCCGACGGGCGCGGCGGGCTGGTGGTGTTCGCCGCCGGCGAAACCAACGCCGCCGTCAACCGCTGGGACTCCGGTCATCGCAAATGGCAGAGCCTGGGCGGACGCACCAGCGGCCCGCTGGTTTCCTTCACCCATGCGGACGGCACCGCCGGCCTGATGGCGCGCGATCCGCTGGGCGGCGTATGGGCCAACAAGCAGCGCCACGACGGCACCTGGCAGGGCTGGCAGGCGCTGGGCGGCGTGCGCGTGACGCAGATTCCGGCGGTGGCGCCGCGCGGCGAAGCGGCCGCCGTGGCGTTGGGCTACGACGGCCGGCTGCACTGGATCGCGCCGACCGGCATCGACGGCGGCTGGAGCACCTGGCAGGAACTTCCCATGCTGGAAGACGCCACCGGCGCGCCCGCCGCCGCGCGCGGCGCCGACGGGCGCTACGTGGTGTTCGCCCTCACCTCGGCGGGCAAGCTTTTCTATACGCGCCAGCTGCCGGCCGCCCAGGGCCATCGCCCCGAATGGCAGGGCTGGCGCCCGGTGCCGGCGCCCACCGCCGCCGGCGGCCTGGCCGCCATCCGCAACCGCGACAACCGCATCGAACTCTATTTCCGCCAGCGCGGCGACAACCACCTGACCCGCCTGCTGGAAACCGGCGACACCACCGACCTGAACATCGACTGGAGCGCGCCGGACGACCTGGGCGTGCCCTACATCGGGCGTCCGGCGGTCCACGCCGACGCGCAGGGCAAGGTGGTGCTCGCCATCCTGGAACGCGCCGGCGGAAAACTATGGCTGGTCGAAGACGGCAAACCCGCGCGCCTGGACGCCGCGGCGGCCTCGCCGCCGGCCATCAACATCATCGACGGCACGCTGTATGTGGTCGCGCGGGCCGCCGGCGGCCCGCAGCGCTACGAAGTGCTGTCGCGCCGCGACGGCGTGTGGGCCGCCAATCTGACGCTGGACGGCGTGCCGGCCATCGGCGGCAGCGCATTCACGGCGGTGGCTGCGCGTCCGTCGGACCTGCCCAACCTGGGCGCCAACAGCGCCAACACGGCCGCCGTCGTGCGCCCTTCGGCCGAACAGCCGGGCAAGCTGAGCGTGGGCCGCATGCCGGCCCAGGCAACGCAGACGGCCGCGCCGACTGCGTTGCAGTAAGCGGCGCGCGACGGCGGACGGCCTGCCCGGCCGTGGTTTAAGCTCGACGCCATGAAACCGTTTGACCGACTCGTCGCCGAAGCCGAAGCCGCCGACGTCACCGGCTGGGGATTCGACTGGCTGGCCGGACGCGCCACCGAGGAACGCCCGCCCTGGGGCTATGCGCGCCTGCTGGCGCAGCGCCTGGCCCAGGCGCGCTCCGCGCTCGACCTGGACACGGGCGGCGGCGAAGTCCTGGCCGAAGCGCCGCGCTTTCCGCCGCGCATGTGCGCGACCGAAGCCTGGCCTCCCAATGCGCGCCAGGCGCATGCGCGGCTCGCGCCGCGCGGCGTCGACGTCGTGCAGGTGGCCGCGGGCGCGCCGCTGCCGTTTGCCGACGCCTCGTTCGACCTCGTCAGCGCGCGGCACCCGGTAAGTCCCGACTGGCGCGAGATCCATCGCGTGCTGGCGCCGGGCGGCCGCTATTTCGCGCAGCACGTGGGCCCGGCCTCGGCGTTCGAGCTGATCGAATATTTCCTGGGGCCGCTGCCGCGCGAACGCGCGCTGCGCGAGCCCGCGGACGAAGCGGCCGCCGCGCGGGAGGCCGGGCTGTCCATCGTCGAGCTGCGCAGCGCGCGTTGCCGCATGGCGTTCCACGACGTGGGCGCGGTCATCTGGATCCTGCGCAAATGCGTGTGGTGGGTGCCCGATTTTTCGGTGGCCAAATACCTCGACCGGCTGCGCGAAATGGACCGCCGCATGCGCCGGGGCGCGCCTTTCGTCGCCCATTCCACGCGCCATCTGATCGAAGCCGCGCGGGTGCAGGGAAAACCCTAGGGAAGCGTCGCGCCGCAGCGCTTGGACTTGCCTGGCTTGAGCGGCATCATGCAGGGATGCGGCACGTCGCTGCACACTGCGCCCTCTGCTAAGATGGGTCGTCCAGGTCACCCTTTATATATATAGAAGCCCGATGGTTGCCTCAGATATCCTGCTCAATACGCTGCAAGCCTGCCTGGACCCCAATACCCGCAAGGACTTCGGTTCGTCGCGCGCGATCAAGAACCTCGAGATCGGCGCCGACGGCGATGTCTCGTTCGACGTGGAATTGGGCTACCCGGCCAAGAGCCAGATCCCGGCGCTGCGCCGCGAACTGATCGGCGCGGCCAAGTCGGTGCCCGGCGTGCAGAACGTCTCGGTCAACGTTCATAGCGTGATCGAAGCGCACGCGGTGCAGCGCGGCGTCGCGCTGCTGCCCAACGTGAAGAACGTGATCGCCGTGGCCTCCGGCAAGGGCGGCGTGGGCAAGAGCACCACGGCCGTCAACCTGGCGCTGGCGCTGGCCGCCGAGGGCGCGCGGGTCGGCCTGCTGGACGCCGACATCTACGGGCCCAGCCAGTCCCTCATGATGGGCATCGAAGGCCGCCCCCAGAGCGAAGACGGCGACACCATGGAGCCGCTGGAGAACTACGGCGTGCAGGTCATGTCGATCGGCTTTCTGGTCGACCCCGACGAAGCCATGATCTGGCGCGGTCCCATGGCGGTGCAGGCGCTGGAACAGCTGCTGCGCAAGACCAACTGGAAGAACCTCGATTACCTGGTCGTCGACCTGCCGCCCGGCACCGGCGACATCCACCTCACGCTGAGCCAGAAAGTGCCGGTCACCGGCGCGGTGGTGGTCACCACCCCACAGGACATCGCGCTGCTGGACGCGCGCAAGGGCGTGAAGATGTTCGAGAAGGTCGGCGTGCCCATCCTGGGCGTGGTCGAGAACATGGCGGTGCACGTCTGTAGCCAGTGCGGCCACGTCGAGCACGTGTTCGGCTCGGGCGGCGGCCAGAAAATGGCGGCCGACTACGATCTGGCCTACCTGGGCGCGCTGCCACTGGACATCAACATCCGGCTGCAGGCCGACAGCGGGCGGCCCTCGGTGGTGTTCGATCCCGACGGCGAGGTGGCCGGGCTGTACAAATCGCTGGCGCGGCAGGTGGCCGTCGCCGTGGCCGGCATGGACAAGGACTATTCCTCCAGGTTCTCGTCCATCGCCATCAAGCGGGCCTGAGGCGGGGCGCGCCATGGAAACCGACTCCCTGCCCCTGACGCTGGACACCGCCGTGGTGATGCGCAAGGAACGCATCACCGGCGCCATGAGCCGCTGGCAGGATTGGCGCTGGGTGCTCGAAGACGTGGTCGCCAACGAGCCGGGCTTCGGCGCGGCGCCGCGTCTGCTGTACCGCGACGAAACCCAGGAACGCTGGCTGCATCCCGGCTTCACCGTGCGCCTGTTCAAGGACGACGCCGAGGGCTATCTGCTCAACGCGTCGGCGCCCGCGCCGTGCTGGTTCGTGCTGTGGCGCATGGAGGAAAGCCCCAGCGTGGCCGCGGAGCCGCTGGCGCGCCCCGAAATCGTCACCCTGAGCTACCACGACGCCGGGCGCTGGCTGGACGCGCAGGAAACCGTGGAGCAGGTGCCGGCGCCGCCGGCCATCGTGGCCTGGCTGCAGGCCTTCGTGGCCGCCCATTACGTGCCGGAGCCCAAGCGCCGCCGCCGCCCCGTCAGTTTCCAGTCCCTGCAGGACCGCTTCGGCAATCCTGCCTCCGTGAGCACCGTCAAGAAATTCGGCGGCGATCCGTCATGAGCGAAACGCGTCATCAGGGCTTTCTGCAGCGCTGGTCGCGCCGCAAGATCGAGGCTCGCGAAGGCGGCCCCGAGGAACCCGCGCCCGCCGCTGAAGCGCCCGCGCCCGTCCCGGCGCAGGAAGCCGCGACGCCGCCGGCCGGACTTCCCGAGGCCGCGCCGGCCGAGCCGGAACTGCCCACCATGGACGACGTGCTGAAGCTCACCGCCGATTCCGATTTCAGCCGTTTCGTCACGCAGGGCGTGGCGCCCGACGTCAAGAACGCGGCGCTGAAGAAGCTGTTCGCCGATCCGCACTACAACGTGATGGACGGGCTGGACGTGTATATAGACGACTATTCGCAACTGGCGCCGCTGCCGCAATCCGCGCTGCGCAAGATGGCGGTCTCGCGGGTGCTGGGCTTTTTCGAGGAAGAAGCGCGCTGCGCCGCCTCGGCCCTGACCGACGCCGTCACTGAAAACCCCGCGCCCAAAGCCGCGCCCGCGCCCGCCCTGCCCGCCGATTCCGGCGCCGCCGATCCCACCGCCGAAGCGCCGGCCGCCGTGCCGGCGCCGGCCGCAGGAACCAAGCCATGACGACACTCATCTGCGACTGCAACCGCACCATGCCGCTGGCCACCGATGCGCTCGGCCAGGCGCTGGGCGAGAACCTGCACCTGCATTCCACGCTGTGCCGCCGCGAGGCCGGCGCCTTCCAGCAAGCCATCCGCGGCGGCGACGACGTGGTGGTGGCCTGTACCCAGGAACAGCGCCTGTTCGGCGAACTGGGCGCGGCCACCGAAGGCGCCGTCGCGCCAGTGAAGTTCGTCAACATCCGCGAGACCGGCGGCTGGAGCCGCGACGCCGCCCAGGCCATGCCCAAGCTGGCCGCGCTGCTGGCGGCCGCGCACCTGCCCGATCCCGATCCGGTGCCGACCGTCACCTACAAAAGCGCGGGCCGGCTGCTGATCGTCGGGCCGCTGGACCGGGCCGAACAGGCCGGCGCCCTGCTCGACGATGTGCTGAACGTCACCCTCTTCGCCCAGGGTCAAGGCGAACGCGGCGGCGCGCAGGGCCGGCGCTTCCCGGTCCTGTCGGGCCGGCTGGACGCGGTGAACGGCTGGCTGGGCGCGTTCGAAGTGCAATGGACGCAGCACAACCCCATCGACCTGGATCTCTGCACCCGCTGCAACGCCTGCCTGGCCTCCTGTCCGGAAGGCGCGATCGGGCTGGACTACCAGATCGACGCCGGCCTGTGCCGCTCGCACCGCGATTGCGTGGCGGCCTGTACGGTGGCGGGCGCGATCGACTTCGACCGCCCGCCCCAGACCGGCGCCGAGACCTTCGACCTGGTGCTGAACCTGGGCGCGCAGCCCCTGTTCACGCGCCATGCCCCGCCCCAGGGCTATTTCACCTGGGACGGCGTCGACCCCTCGGTGCTGCTGCGGCTGCGCGACATGGTCGGCGAATTCGAAAAGCCCAAGTTCTTCGACTACAAGCAGAAGCTCTGCGCTCACAGCCGCAACGCCACCGTGGGCTGCGACGCCTGCGTGCAGATCTGTTCGGCCGAGGCCATCTCCAGCGACATCCGCAACCAGCAGGTCAAGGTCAATCCCAACCTCTGCGTGGGCTGCGGCGCCTGCACCACCGTCTGTCCCACCGGCGCGATGAGCTACAGCTATCCGCGCATCACCGACCAGGGCGCGCGCCTGCGCACCCTGCTGTCGACCTACGCGCAGGCCGGCGGACGCGACGCCATCGTGCTGCTGCACAGCCAGGACCGCGGCCAGGCCATGATCGAGCGCCTGGGCCGCGCGGCCGGCCTGGGGCTGGCCCACGGCGTGCCGGCCAACGTGATTCCGCTGGCGCTGTGGCACACCGCCAGCCTGGGCCTGGACCTGTGGCTGTCGGCCGTGGCCTATGGCGCCAGCCAGATCGCCGTGATGACCACCGGCGAAGAGGCGCCGCAATACCTGGACGGGCTGGAGGCGCAGATGGAAACGGCCCAGGCCCTGCTCAACGGCCTCGGCTACGAAGGCCGGCACCTGCACCTGCTGCGCGTGTCCGAGGCCGCCGAACCGGCCGACCTGGACCGCAGCCTGCAGGCCCTGGCCGCGGGCAAGCCCGCCGCGCCGGCCGCGCGCGCCCGCCACGCGCTCGCGCCCGAAAAACGCAGCACCCTGGACCTGGCGCTGGACCACCTGATCGCGCACGCCCCCGCGCCGCTGCCGCAGGCCATCGCCCTGCCGGCCGGCGCGCCCGGCGCGGGCGCCCCGCTGGGCGGGCTGGAGGTCGACAGCGCGCGCTGCACGCTGTGCATGAGCTGCGTCAGCGCCTGTCCGTCCAGTGCGCTGATGGACAATCCGCAGGCGCCGCAGCTGCGCTTCCTGGAAAAGAACTGCGTGCAGTGCGGGCTGTGCGTCACCACCTGTCCCGAGCAGGCCATCACGCTGACGCCGCGCCTGCTGCTGACCCCGCAGCGCAAGGAAGCCGTGGTGGTCAACGAGACCCAGCCCTTCCATTGCGTGCGCTGCAACAAGCCCTTCGGCACGCTCAAGGGGGTCGAGACCATGATAGGCAGGCTGGCGGGCCACGCCATGTTCCAGGGCGCGGCGCTGGAACGCCTGAAGATGTGCGGCGACTGCCGCGTCATCGAGCTGTACTCGTCCGAAAACGAAACCAAGATCACCCAACTATGACCGGTCCCGCATCCGCCGCCATCATGCCCCCGTCGGATTTCGACGAGGAAGTCGCCCGCGCCGAACTGTACGGCCTGCTGGCCCAGCTGTTCTACGCGCCCCCGCCGCCCGAACTGCTGCAGGCGCTGCGCCAGGCCGAAACGCACGCGCCGGACGCCGGCGGTTTCCTGGAGGCGCCTTGGCAGGAACTGGTGGCCGAGGCCCGCGCGATGGGCGACGACGCCATCGCGGCCGAGTACGACGCCTTGTTCGGCGGCATGGGTAAACCCGAGGTCTATCTGTTCGGCTCGCATTACCTGACCGGCTTTCTCAACGAAAAGCCGCTGGTCGGCCTGCGCAACGACCTGCAGGCGCTGGGCCTGGCGCGCGGCTCGGCGGTGTCCGAAACCGAGGACCACATCGCCGTGCTGTTCGAGGTCATGCGCTACCTGATCGCCGGCGAGGACGCCGGCGTGTCGAACCTGAGCCGCCAGCGCGAGTTCTTCGCCGCGCACGTGCAGCCCTGGATCGACGATATGTGCGCCGCCATCGCCGCGCATCCGGCGGCGCGCTTCTATGCACGGGCGGCCGCCTTTTGCCAGGCCTACGCCAGCGTCGAGGCCCAGGGTTTCGACATGCTGGGCTAGCCGCGCACGCAACATAGGACGCGCCGATGCTGCGGCGCAATCGGGCCCGGGCCGTACGGCGGTTGTCCTGCCTGGGGTCACGGGGTACATTATGCAAAGAATTTCATACCTAGAAGCCAGGAGACGAGCCATGTCGCAAAGCCCGACCAATCGTTCGCGCCGCAAATTCTTCGCGGGTTCGGCGACGCTAGGCGCCGCCGCAGTCGGCGTCGCCGTTCTCCCCGGCGCACAGGCCAAACCCGCCGCCGCGCAGCCCCAGGCCGCGCCCGAGAAGGGCGGCGGCTACAGGCTGAGCGAACACGTCAAGCGTTACTACAAGACCACCCTCGTTTGATAGGGAGCCCGGCATGTTGCTGACCAAGAAAACCAGCGGAGCCGCCGGCGGCTCCGAGTCCAGATTCGTCCAGAGCCTGCGCCGCGGCATGGCCCAGGCCCTGCCCACCATGGACCGGCGCGCCTTCCTGCGCCGTTCCGGCCTGGGCGTGGGCGCCGGCCTGGCCGCCGGCCAGTTGACGCTGCTCACGCGCGCGCAGGCCGCCGAGGGCAAGAACGGCGTGGCCGTCGGCAACACCAAGATCGAAGTCCGCCGCACCGTCTGTACCCACTGTTCGGTCGGCTGCGCGGTCGACGCCGTGGTCGAGAACGGCGTCTGGGTGCGCCAGGAGCCGGTGTTCGATTCGCCCATCAACCTGGGCGCGCACTGCGCCAAGGGCGCCTCGGTGCGCGAGCACGGGCACGGCGAGCACCGCCTGCGCTATCCCATGAAGCTGGTCAACGGCAAGTACCAGCGCATCAGCTGGGACACCGCCTACCAGGAAATCACCGCCAAGCTGATGCAGCTGCGCAAGGAAAGCGGCCCGGATTCGGTGTACTGGATCGGCTCTTCCAAGCACAACAACGAGCAGTCGTACCTGCTGCGCAAGTTCGTCAGCTTCTGGGGCAGCAACAACTGCGACCACCAGGCGCGCATCTGCCACTCGACCACCGTGGCCGGCGTTGCGAATACATGGGGCTACGGCGCCATGACCAATTCGTACAACGACATGCAGAACGCCAAGGTGGCGCTGTACATCGGCTCGAACGCGGCCGAGGCCCACCCGGTGTCGATGCTGCACATGCTGCACGCCAAGGAAACCGGCTGCAAGATGATCGTGGTCGATCCGCGCTTCACCCGCACCGCGGCCAAGGCCGACCAGTACGTGCGCATCCGCTCGGGCACCGACATCCCCTTCCTGTTCGGCCTGCTGTACCACATCTTCAAGAACGGCTGGGAAGACCAGGCCTACATCGATGCGCGCGTCTACGGCATGGACAAGGTCAAGGCCGAAGTCCTGGCCAAATGGACGCCTGACAAGGTCCAGGACGCCTGCGGCGTGGACGAGGCGACCATGTACCAGGTGGCCAAGACCATGCACGAGAACCGCCCCGGCACGCTGGTGTGGTGCATGGGCCAGACCCAGCACTCGATCGGCAACGCCATGGTGCGCGCCTCCTGTATCGTGCAGCTGGCGCTGGGTAACGTCGGCAAGTCCGGCGGCGGCGCCAACATCTTCCGCGGCCACGACAACGTGCAGGGCGCCACCGACGTGGGCCCCAACCCGGATTCGCTGCCGGGCTACTACGGCCTGGCCGAAGGCTCCTGGAAGCACTTCGCCCATACCTGGGGCGTGGATTACGACTGGATCAAGAGCCGCTACGCCTCGCCGGGCATGATGACCAAGCCCGGCATCACCGTGTCGCGCTGGATCGACGGGGTGCTCGAAAACCCCGACCTGATCGACCAGGAAACCAACCTGCGCGCGGTGTTCTACTGGGGCCACGCGCCCAACTCGCAGACCCGCGGGCTGGAAATGAAGCGCGCCATGGACAAGCTCGACCTGCTGGTGGTGGTCGATCCCTATCCGTCGGCCACCGCCGCCATGGCCGCCATGCCCGGCAAGCCGGAAGACCTCAATCCCAACCGCGCCGTGTACCTGCTGCCGGCGGCGACCCAGTTCGAGACCAACGGCAGCTGCACCGCCTCGAACCGCTCGCTGCAATGGCGCGAGAAAGTCATCGAGCCGCTGTGGGAGAGCCGCACCGACCACATGATCATGTACCAGCTTGCCGAGAAACTCGGGTTCGCCAAGGAACTCTGCAAGAACTACAAGATGCAGAAGGTCAAGGACATGGACGAGCCGGTGGTCGAGGACATCCTGCGCGAGATCAACGCCACCTGCTGGACCATCGGCTACACCGGCCAGAGCCCCGAACGCCTGAAGGCGCACATGCGCAACATGCAGATGTTCGACGTGAAGACGCTGCGCGCCAAGGGCGGCAAGGACGCCGAGACCGGCTACGACCTGACCGGCGATTACTTCGGCCTGCCCTGGCCCTGCTGGGGCAATCCCAGCCTGAAGCATCCGGGCACGGCCAACCTGTACGACACCAGCCTGCACGTCATGAACGGCGGCGGCAACTTCCGCGCCAACTTCGGCGTGGAGCGCGACGGCGTGAACCTGCTGGCCGAGGACGGCTCGCACTCCAAGGGCGCGGAGCTGACCACCGGCTATCCGGAATTCGACCACGTGCTGCTCAAGAAGCTGGGCTGGTGGGACGACCTCACCGCCGAGGAAAAAACCGCGGCCGAAGGCAAGAACTGGAAGACCGACCCGTCCGGCGGCATCATCCGCGTGGTCATGCAGGTGCACGGCTGCTACCCGTTCGGCAACGCCAAGGCGCGCGCCGTGGTCTGGAACTTTCCCGACGCCATCCCGCAGCACCGCGAGCCCATCTACGGCACGCGGCCCGACCTGGTCGAGAAATACCCGGCCCAGGCCGACCTCAAGACCTTCTGGCGCCTGCCCACGCTGTACACCTCGCTGCAGCAGAAGAACGTGGCCGAGAAGCTGTACGAGAAATTCCCGCTCATCCTCACCTCGGGCCGCCTGGTCGAATACGAGGGCGGCGGCGAGGAAACGCGTTCCAACCCGTGGCTGGCCGAGCTGCAGCAGGAAATGTTCGTCGAGCTCAATCCCAAGGCGGCCGCCGACCGCGGCATCCGCAACGGCGACCGCTGCTGGGTCCACACGCCCACCGGCGCGCGCCTGAACGTGCAGGCCCTGGTCACCGAGCGCGTCGGCCCCGACACCGCCTTCATGCCGTTCCACTTCTCGGGCCGCTGGCAGGGCCAGGACATGCTGGCCCACTACCCGGAAGGCGCCGCGCCCATCGTGCGCGGCGAGGCGGTCAATACCGGCACCACCTACGGCTACGACTCCGTGACGATGATGCAGGAAACCAAGACCACCATCTGCAACATAGAAAAGGCTTAAGGAGAGCGCCATGGCCCGTATGAAATTCGTCTGTGATGCGGAACGGTGTATCGAGTGCAACAGCTGCGTCACCGCCTGCAAGAACGAGCATGAAGTGCCCTGGGGGGTCAACCGGCGCCGCGTGGTCACGCTCAACGACGGCGTGCCCGGCGAGAAGTCGATCTCGGTGGCCTGCATGCACTGCAGCGACGCGCCCTGTATGGCGGTGTGCCCGGTGAACTGCTTCTACCGCACCGACGAAGGCGTGGTGCTGCACAACAAGGACACCTGTATCGGCTGCGGCTACTGCTCCTACGCCTGTCCTTTCGGCGCGCCGCAGTTCCCTTCCGAGGGCAATTTCGGCGTGCGCGGCAAGATGGACAAGTGCACCTTCTGCGCCGGCGGCCCGGAAGAACACGGCAGCGCGGCCGAGTTCGAGAAGTACGGGCGCAACCGCCTGGCCGAAGGCAAGCTGCCGGCCTGCGCCGAAATGTGCTCGACCAAGGCGCTGCTGGCCGGCGACGGCGACGTGGTGGCCGACATCTTCCGCAACCGCGTGGTGCAGCGCGGTAAGGGCGCCGAAGTCTGGGGCTGGGGCACCGCCTACGGCTCGCAGCAGGCCGGCCAGCCGTCCCAGCAACAGCAGCAGCAACCTGCAAAGGCCAAGCCATGATGATTGCGCGCATATCCCTGCTGGCCGCCGTCGCGCTGCTCGCGGCCTGCAGCGAACCGTCGCAGGCGCTGATGACCGGCAAGAACAATAATGCCGGCAAGCCCTACTACGACGGCACGGGCAGCAATTTCGTGGCTTCCGGCTGGAAGCCCGGCGACAAGAACAGTTGGCAGCAAGAGCTGAAGACCCGCACGCAGCGTGGCCAGAACGAATACACGCGCGTGCATTGATCGGGAGCTTGCCATGATACGGTCACTACTCGCGGCACTGGTGATAGGCTTGGCGGCGCTGGCGCCGGCGGCCGCCCAGAATGCGGCGCCCGCCGGCGGCGGCCTGGGCAACATCCAGAGCGCCAACATCTTCGAGGTCAAGCCCGACGCCAACGAGTTGCCGGGCTATGCCGAGCAGACCAACGCCGAACGCGCCAAGGTGCAGCCGGGCAACAACGCGCCGATGTGGCGCCAGGTCAATTCCGGCGAACCCGGCTATTCCAGCCTGCCGCGCAGCCAGGCGCCCGAGGCCGGCGTGCTGATCCAGCGCTTCGTGCAGTACCCCGGTTCGGACTACACCACCGCCGGCGAGGCCTGGCGCCAGGTGCGCAACAACTGGATCATTCCGTACGGCGGCGGCCTGCTGCTCATCATGCTGGTCGCCATCGTGCTGTTCTACCTGGCCAAAGGCAGCATCAAGGTGCACGAGGCCCCCACCGGCCGGCGCATCGAACGCTTCACGTATTTCGAGCGCGCCGCGCACTGGGTCAACGCCACCGCCTTCGTGATACTGGCGCTGTCCGGCATCGTGATGGCCTTCGGCAAGTTCTTCCTGCTGCCCATCATGGGCAGCGCGCTGTACGGCTGGATGACCTGGGTGCTGAAGACCGTCCACAACTTCGTCGGGCCGGTGTTCGCGGTGTCGCTGGTGGTGGTGCTGCTGACCTTCATCAAGGACAACATCCCGCGCCGCTACGACCTGATCTGGCTCAAGAAGGGCGGCGGCCTGCTGCGCGCCACGCACGTGCCTTCGCACCGCTTCAACGCCGGCGAGAAGATCATGTTCTGGGGCGGCATGCTGTTCCTGGGTCTGATCGCGGTGGTGTCGGGTCTGTTCCTGGACAAGGTGGTGCCCGACCTGGACTATTCGCGCGGCAACATGCAGATCGCCCACATGGTCCATGCGGTGTCCGTCGTCCTCATGACCTGCATGATCATGGGCCATATCTACCTCGGCACCATAGGCATGCAGGGCGCGTTCAAGGCCATGAAGACCGGCTACGTCGACGAAACCTGGGCGCGCGAGCACCATCAGCTCTGGTACGACGACATCGAGGCCGGCAAGATCCCCGCGCAGCGCACGCCGGACAAAGGCGCTAAGACGCGCCCCACCCGCCCGGCCGGCGTCTGACGGCCCGCCACCAGGAGCCCGCATGAAAAAGCTCGCTGCAATACTGATCGCGCTGGCCGCCGTGCCGGCGGCCTACGCCAAGCTGCCTCCGCCCAGCGCCGAGGCCAAGGCCCGCGCCGACGAGACCGCGGCCAAGGCCGCCTGGTCGGCCAAGATGGACGCCTACCGGCTTTGCCAGGCGCAGGACCGCGTGGCCGCCGCGTATTACGCGCAGGCCAAGGCCGCCGGCAAGACTCCGCGTCCGCCCGTGGCCACCGCCGGCTGCCAGGACCCGGGGCCTTTCGCCTACGTGCGCCCCGAGGAAAAACCGCGCGAGACCTCCGGCGCGCATTCGCCCGCCGGCACGGCCACCCAGCCGCCCAGCACCGCCACGCCCGCCGCCGACAGCAAGCCCAAGCCTTGATTCCGTACCGATGACCGCGTCGTTGCCCCGCATGACCGCCGCCCACGCCCCGCTGACCCGCGAGGTGTGGGCGATAGACGAACACGGCCGGCGCGAGGCGCTGTCGATCCCGGCCGAACGGCCGCTGACGGTCTACGTGGACCGCCGCGAAATCGTCACCCTGATGACGCTGGGCGCCCTGCCCGAGCTGCTGGTGCTGGGCTACCTGCGCAACCAGCGCCTGGTGCGCGGGCTGGACGAAGTCGTCAGCGTGACCGTGGACTGGGAGGTCAACGCGGCCGCCGTCGAAACCCGCAACGGCATCGCCGACATCGAGGCCCGCACCAAGAAGCGCGTGGTCACCACCGGCTGCGGCCAGGGCAGCGTGTTCGGCGACCTGATGGAAGAGATCGACAGCATCCGCCTGGCGCCCGAGGCGCGCCTGGGCCAGGACGAGCTCTACGGCCTGCTCAACGCCATCCGGCTGCAGGAGACCACCTACAAATCGGCCGGCTCGGTGCATGGCTGCGCGCTGTTTCGCGGCGCCGACATGCTGATGTTCGTCGAGGACGTCGGCCGCCACAACGCCATCGACACCATCGCCGGCTGGATGTGGGTGCAGGGCGCGCAGGGCCAGGACGGCGCCGACAAGGTGTTCTACACCACCGGGCGGCTGACGAGCGAAATGGTGATGAAGTCCGCGCAGATGGGCGTGCCCATCGTGGTCTCGCGCAGCGGCATCACCCAGATGGGTTATGAAATCGCCCAGCAGCTGGGGCTGTGCGCGATCGGACGGGCGATCAACAAGCGCTTCATCTGCTATACGGCGCCGGAGCGGCTGCGGTTGCAGCCGGAATTGGCGGGGGAGCGGGTCGGCGTTGTGTGATGGGTTTCGCGCGCTCGAGATTCGGGTTCTTGCACAAGAGATCTCGCGCTGCACCCATCCTACGGCCATCGACTCGTAGGATGGGTGCAGCGCGAGATACTCGACATAGGAAATCAACCGCCGAGCGCGCGAAACCCATCACACCCCCCCACCAAATCACCGCCGCTTCGGCTTCCTCCCGAAATCCCACCAAGGCAGGCTCCGCCGCAGCGACAACACCTGCCCGCTATCCGTAGGCGTATACCCCGGCATTCCCGCCAGCAGCGCCTGCCACTGCGCGCTGCGCAGGATTTCCATCAAGGCCAGCGTGGACGGCTGCTCCAGCGTGGACTTCAGGCACACCAGGAAATAGTTCTCCCGCACCAGCGGCACGAAATCCAGCCGTTCGCGCACGGCGGCCGAGGCGATGCCCAGGCCGGCGTCGGCGCTGCCCGAGGCCACCGCGTGCGCCACCGCCTTGTGCGAAGGCTCGGTGCGCTGGTAGCCGTCGACGGCGCGGGGGGCTATTCCGGCCTCTTCGAGCAGCTCGTCGAACAGCACCCGGGTGCCCGTGCCCAGCGCCCGGTTCACGTAGCGCAGGCCCGGCTGCGCCAGGTCCGCGACGCCGCGCAGCCGGCGCGGATTGCCGCGCGCCACGATCAGGCCCTGGTCGCGCTGGGCGAAACCGATGATCTTGTGCAGCCCCGGCCGCAGCAGCGGCTTGTAGGCCCGCTCGCTGCGCGAGCCGGGCGGCGGCTGCTGGCGGGCATGGAAGCCGGCCATCACGCAGCGCCCCTCGTTGAGCGCGCTGATCGCGTCCAGGCTGCCGGCGTAGCGCACGTCCAGGTGCAGCTTGGCCGAGGCGACCGCGTATTCCTGCAGCGCCGCCAGCGCGTCGTCGTGGCTGGCGTACAGCGGCACCACGTGGGCGGCGTTGTCGAAGGCCACCGCGAAGGTGCGCTCCAGCTCGGCGCGCAGCGCGCTGATCTGCGGCGCCAGCCTGGCCTGCGCCTGGCGCTCGGCCCATAGCAGCTTTTCGCCGAATTCGTTCAGGCGCGCGGGCTGGCCCTTGTCCCAGACGATGAGGGTGCGGCCCAGCGTCTGCTCCCAGCGCTTCAGTTCGCCCCAGACATGACGGTACGACAGACCCAGGGCCTTGGCCGCGGCCGAGATCGACCCGTGCTCGCGCACCGCGAACAACAGGTCCATGAGGGCGTTGCGGATCTGGGCTGGTTGCGCGCCTTGGGCGCCCAGCAGATAGGTGAGTTCTATGCTGTGCACGGCGGCGTAGTATGCCTTAAAACTGCCTCGAAAACCCGGGAACGGGTTGCAGGAAAGCGTAGCGCAAAGCCGCGTGCGGCGCTATGCAATTCCCTTCATATGGCTCGCCGCCAAGGCATGCGATACCCTCGTCCGGGGAGACAGGGACAACACGCATGAATACTCTTACGGAGAGCGTGCAGACTGCGCTGCGGCTCATCGTTTCGCTCGACTCTACGCTGCTGGCCATCGTCGGGCGCTCGCTCGCCGTCAGCGTGACGGCCTGTATCCTGGCCTGTACGCTGGGCATGGCCGCCGGCGCGTGGCTGAGCGTGGTGAACTTCCGCGCCAAGCCGGCCGTGCTGACCCTGCTCAACACCTCGCTGGCCCTGCCCTCGGTGGTGGTCGGCCTGATCGTCTACCTGCTGCTGTCGCACTCCGGCCCGCTGGGTTTCCTGGGCTGGCTGTTTTCCTTCAAGGCCATGGTGCTGGCCCAGACCATACTCGTGCTGCCCTTCGTCACCGCGCTGGTGCGCCAGACCGTGGGCGACGCCGAAGCCGACCACGGCGAACAGCTGCGTTCGCTGGGCGCGCCGCCGCTGCTGCGCGGCCTGCTGCTGCTGTGGGACGAACGCTTCGCCCTGGTCACCATCGTGATCGCGGCCTTCGGGCGCGCGATCTCCGAGGTCGGCGCGGTCATGGTGGTGGGCGGCAATATCGACGGCTATACCCGCGTCATGACCACCGCCATCGCGCTGGAAACCAGCAAGGGCGACCTGCCGATGGCGATGGCGCTGGGCCTGGTGCTGCTGGCCGTGGTGCTCGCGCTCAACGTCCTGGGCGCCATGGCGCGGCGCTGGCACGAGCAGCGCGACGCCGGCGTCGCCGCCGCGCTGGCGCGCGAGGCGCTATGAACGCGCTGTTCGAACTGGACGGCGTGGACCTGCGCTACGGCGCCGTGCAGGCCCTGCGTGGCGTGCGCCTGAGCATCGCCGCCGGCGAACGCGTGGCGCTGGTCGGAGCCAACGGCAGC
Source organism: Achromobacter sp. MUI-25009338 (assembly GCF_057359325.1). NCBI lineage: Bacteria > Pseudomonadati > Pseudomonadota > Betaproteobacteria > Burkholderiales > Alcaligenaceae > Achromobacter > Achromobacter sp. MUI-25009338. The sequence continues at coordinate 1,037,887 of NZ_CM170627.1, read as the reverse complement.
GGCAAGAGCACGCTGCTGCGCGTGCTGCACGGCCTGGCCCGCCCCAGCGCCGGAAGCGCGCGCTGCCTGCCCACGACGCGCCAGGCCATGCTGTTCCAGCACCCCTACATGCTGCGCGCCTCGGCCCTGAACAACGTCGCGCTCGGGCTGTGGCTGCGCGGCACGCCCTGGGGCCAGGCGCGCGAGCGCGCCGCCCAGGCGCTGCGCCAGGTCGAGATGAGCGAGCTGGCCGAGCGCAACGCGCGCAGCCTGTCCGGCGGGCAGAAACAGCGCCTGGCGCTGGCGCGCGCCTGGGCGCAAGCCCCCGAAGCCCTGCTGCTGGACGAACCCACCGCCAGCCTGGACCCGCACTCCAAGCGCGAGGTCGAGAACCTGATGCAGCGGTTCAGCGCCGGCGAATCGGCTACCGGAAAAGCAGCCACCATGATCTTCGCCAGCCACAACCTGGGCCAGGTGCAGCGCCTGGCCGACCGCGTCATCTACCTGGACCACGGCCGGGTGCTCGTCGATCTGCCCGTGCACGATTTCTTCAACGGCCCCCTGCCCGAAACCGCAAGCCTGTTCCTCAAAGGAGAACGCATTCTATGAATCCGCTCACACCCTTGCGCTGCGGCGTCGCCCTCACCGGCCTGGCGGCCGCGCTCGCCGTGCTTCCCGTGCGGGCCGAGACCATCACCATGGCCTCGACCACCTCGACCGAACAGTCGGGCCTGTTCGGGCAGCTGCTGCCGGCGTTCAAGGCGGCCAGCGGCATCGACGTCAAGGTGGTGGCGCAAGGCACCGGCCAGGCCCTGGACACCGCGCGCCGCGGCGACGCCGACGTGGTGTTCGTGCACGACCAGGCGGCCGAAGAGAAATTCGTGGCCGACGGCTACGCGGCCAAGCGCTATCCGGTGATGTACAACGACTTCGTGCTGATCGGCCCCGCGCCGGACCCGGCGGGCGCCAGGGGCAAGGACATCGTCGCCGCGCTCGGCAAGCTGGCGGCCGCCGACGCGCCCTTTATCTCACGCGGCGACAAGAGCGGCACGCACGCGGCCGAGCTGCGCTACTGGAAACAGGCCGGCCTGGACGACAAGGGCGGCGGCTACAAGGAATGCGGCTGCGGCATGGGCCCGGCCCTGAACATGGCCTCGTCGATGAACGCCTATGTGCTGTCCGACCGCGGCACCTGGCTCAGCTTCAAGAACCCCGGCGACCTCAAGGTGCTGGTCGAGGGCGACAAACGGCTCTTCAACCAGTACGGCGTGATGGTGGTGAACCCGGCCAGACATGCGCACGTGAAGGCGGCGGCAGCCCAGAAGTTCGCCGACTGGGTCACCTCCAAGGCCGGCCAGGACACCATCGCCAGCTACAAGATCAACGGCCAGCAGCTGTTCTTCCCCAACGCAAATCAATAGGCGCCGGCGGTGGCCGCCAGCACCTTTTCCAGGGGCCAGGCATGCGCCTGGACCAGGTCGGCCACGGCTTCGTAGTCGTCCAGGCCGACCCAGGGCAAGCCGGTTTCGGCAGGCGGCGGCGCATCGCTGGCGATGGCGCCGATGCTGGGGTCGTCCGGATACAGCCAGGGCTTGGCGTTGGCGGCCCGGTGCACTTCGATCTTCAGGTGCGGGCTACGCTTGAAGCCCTCGACCAGCACCAGGTCCACCGCGCGCATATGGCCCAGCAGCTCGCCCAGCCCCGGCTCGGGCGCTCCGCGCAATTCGTGCATCAGCGCCCAGCGCGTCGAAGACGCCACCAGCACCTCGCAGGCGCCCGCCTCGCGATGCTGGTAGGAGTCCTTGCCCGGGTGGTCGATATCGAAGGCGTGATGGGCATGCTTGAGCGTGGACACGCTCAGGCCGCGCGCCTTCAGCACGGGAATCAGGCGCGTGAGCAGCTGGGTCTTGCCCGCGCCGCTCCATCCGGCGAAACCTATCACTCGGGTCATGCGGCGCCTCAGATCAAGCCGTCGAAAGGCAGCACGTCCACGTAGGCGCCCGCGGCGATGTCGCCCTGCTCGTGCCCCAGCACCAGCAGGCCGTTGGCCTGGCTCATGCTGCGCAGAATGCCCGAGCCCTGCGAACCGGTGATGTGCGCCTGCCAGCCGCCGTCCTCGGCGCGCGTGACGATGGCGCGCTGGTATTCGGTGCGGCCGGGCTTTTTGCGGATGGCCTTGGGCGTCACGCAGCGCAGCAGCGGCAGGGCCTGCGGCGCGGCCCCGCCCATGGCCAGGATCGCGTCGCGCACCAGCGCGTAGAAAGTGACCATCACGGCCACCGGATTGCCCGGCAGGCCGAACAGGATCGCCTGCCCGATGCGGCCGATGGCCAGCGGCCGCCCCGGTCGCATGGCGATGCGCCAGAACAGCACGTCGCCCAGGCGCGCCATGACTTTCTTGGTGTAGTCGGCCTCGCCCACGCTCACGCCGCCGGACGTGATGACCACGTCCGCGTTGGCGGCCGCGGCGGCGAAGGCGGCTTCGAGCGAGGCCTCGTCGTCGCGCACCACGCCCATGTCCAGCACTTCCACGCCCAGGCGCTGCAGCATGCACCACAGCGTGTAGCGGTTGCTGTCGTAGACGCAGCCTTCGTCCAGCGGCTGGCCGACGGAGCGCAGTTCGCTGCCCGTGGAAAAGAACGCCACGCGCACGCGGCGGCGCACGGCCACCTCGCCGCGGCCCAGCGAGGCCAGCATGCCGATGTCGGCGGGCCGCAATATGCGCCCTGCCGCCAGCGCCGGCTCGCCGCGCGCCAGGTCCTCGCCGGCCAGGCGGCGGTTGTCGCCGGCGCGCAGCATGCCCGCGGGCACGGCGATGGCGCCGTCTTGCACCTGCACGAATTCCTGCGGCACCACGGTGTCCAGCCCGGCGGGCATCACCGCGCCGGTCATGATGCGCACGCATTCGCCCGGCCCGGCCTGGCCCATGAAATTCTCGCCCGCGCGCCCGCTGCCGGCGATGCGCAGCACCGTGTCGCCGTCGGCGCGCAGGTCGGCGCCGCGCAGCGCGTAGCCGTCCATGGCCGAGTTGTCATGCGCCGGCACATCGATGTCGGAGACGATGTCGGCGGCCAGCGTGCGGCCCAGCGCGGCGCGCAGCGGCAGCACCTCGGTGGCGCTCAGGCGCGGCACCAGCCGGTCGATGAATTCGCGCGCCTGCCCGATGGGCAGCGCGTTCGGGTCATAGCCATCGACACAGGAAGCGATGGCCGCGAGGGTCGCGGGACGATCGGTGCTCATGATTGAAGCTGCTGCAGTTCGGTTAGGGTGTTGGCGCCGGCGAACGCGTGCGCGTCCTCGAACAGCACCTCGACACAGACATGGCTGGCGGTCCAGACGTCGATCTTGCGCTGGCCGCTGTCGAGAAACGCCAGCAGGCTGCCCAGCAGCGAGGTCTTGAGCAGGCAGAACACCGGCTGCGCGCGGACCGCCCCGCCCTCGCGCGTGGCCACCATGGCGATGTCGGCCCCGGCGTGCTCGAGCCCGGCCGCCAGCCGCTCCACCATGTCCGGCGGAAACAGCGGCGAATCGCAGGGCACGGTGACCAGGTATTCGGTTTCGCAGCGCTCCAGCCCGGCGGCGAAGCCCGCCAGCGGCCCGGCGAAATCGGCGCTGGCGTCGGGCCATACCGGCGCGCCCAGCGATTCGTAGGCCGCCAGGTTGCGGTTCGCGTTGATCATGATCTCGCCGACCTGCGGCCCCAGGCGCAGCAAGGCGTGCATGGCCAGGGGGATGCCCTGGAAATTCTGCAAGCCCTTGTCCACGCCTCCCATGCGGCTGCCTCGTCCGCCGGCCAGGATCAACCCAGTGATTTGGCTTTTATTTATCATCGTACTCACGAGTTCCGGCCGCTGAGCGAGCGGCCTTGCGGTCATGGCGTCAGTATAGCGGCTGGCGTCCGTCTACAGGCGCAGCCAGCCGCGCCGCACCGCGTAGTGCAGCGCACAGCCCAGCACAAAGCCGGCGGCCACGTTCCAGATGCAGACGGCGGCGCCGGCCAGCACCACGGCGCGTTCCTCGCGCGCCTCGGGCAGCGCGCCGTTGCCCACCGCCAGCTGCAGGCCGGTGATGAACAGCAGCACCCCCAGCACCGCCGGCGGAAACAGCTCGAACAGGGTCGCCACCGCGCCGCTGAAAAACAGCGCCAGCGCCAGCAGCAGCCCGCCCAGTATCACCACCGAGCCGCCGGTGCGCGCGCCGAACGCGACGTGGCCGGCCATGCCGCCGGCGCCGTGGCACATCGGCACGCCGCCGCTCAGGCCGGAAAACAAGTTCATCAGCCCCGTGGAAAAAGCCATCGTGCCCTCGGACACCGGGCGTTCGGGAAAAAGCCGGTTGTTCTCGTGGCTGATGGCCAGGATGGCGTTGCCCAGCGTCAGCGGAATCTGCGGCAGGACCAGCAGCACGATGGCCACGAACACCTGATCCCAGCCCACCTCCGACAGCGTCCATTGCGGCAGGCGCAGGGCCGGCGGCGTCGCCAGCAGGCGGTCCAGCAGTTCGGGCTGGCGCCACAGCCCCAGCGCCGCGCCGAACAGCAGCAGACAGAACATGGCGGGCATGCGCCGGCTGCGCAGCAGCGCCAGCGCCATCGCCCCCGCGACCAGGGCCACCAGCAGGTCGCCGTGCATCATCTTCACGCCCTGCAGCATGAAGCCCACGCCCAGCCCCAGCAGGATCGCGTAGACCACCGTGGCCGGCACCCAGCGCGCCACGTGGCGCATGACGCCGCTGAGCGCCAGCGCCAGCCACACCAGCCCGGTCACCAGCGCGGCCACCTGCACCGCGCCCGGCGTGACCACCGCCGTCTGCACCGCCTGGATCGAGGCCGCGGCGCCGATGGCCTTCATGGGCTGCACCGGAATGGGCGTGCGGTAATACAGGCCGCAAGCCAGCATCGACACCCCGAAGGCGAACAGAACGCCGAACGGGTCCATGCCCAGCACGCCGATATAGGCCGCGATGAACGGAATCAGGGTGCCCAGGTCGCCGAAGGCGCCCGCCCACTCCATCTTGTCGTAGCGATTGGATGGCGAAACCGCCCGGGTAGCATCTGAATCGGTCATGTGAACAGGTTACGGCAGATTTTCCGGCCCGTCTCCGCGTCCGATCTGCGCGTAATGATGCAGCGCGTCGCGGTCCAGGATGGTCAGCCCGCCGTAACGCGTCTGCAGCACGCCGGCGCGCGCCAGGCGCGTCAGGGCGGCGTTGCAGCGCTGGCGCGACACGCCGCACAGGCTGGCGATTTCTTCCTGCGAGATCTTCAGGCGCCCGCCGGTGTCCGAGTGCGATTCCGCCGCGAGCTGCGCCGCCACCGCGCGCGCCACCATCGTGTCCACGTCCAGCAGCACATTGCCGCAATAGCTGGCCATCAGCCAGTCCACGCGCTGCGCCAGATGCAGCATCAGCGCCTGGGTGAACGCGATGTTCTGCTTCCACAGCCGTTCGCACAGGTCGCGCGGCAGCACCACCACGCGGCTCGGCCGCAAGGCCATCACTTCGTACTCGAAGCGCGCGCCGCGGATCATGGTGGCCTCGCCGAACCAGCTTCCGGTGCTGAAGCCAGCCAGCGACAGCGTCTTTCCCTGCGCGCCGCTGGACGACCACTTCACCAGGCCGTCCACCACGCCGTACCAGCCCGGCGAGCGCGAACCCGCGCGAAACAGGTATTCGCCCTTCCTTAGCGACACCACGCGCAGCGCGGCGCGGATCTCCTGGCGCTCGGCCGGCGGCAGGCCGTTATACCAGGGCACCACCTCCAGCATCCTGTCCACCGCCGCCTGCGCCTGACGTGGCCCGGCGCGCAACGGCTGGTCCCTCTTGTCCGCAGACGCCATGCCCATTGTTTCCTCTTCAGGCTGTGGCGCCCGCCCAGGTAAACCCTAGGCTTCTTTGTCACCATGGTGACTGTCCGCGCGGCGGGTCCGACCACAGAATAAGAATGCTCATCGGCCAAAAAACATAAGAGGAGACATGAATGTTGTCAATGTCGCACGCGATGTCCGCCGCAGCCGCCTGCGGCGCCCTCCTGCTGGCCGCGCCCGGCGGCGCGCAGGCGCAGTTCTCGGATGACGTCATCCGCATCGGCTTCATCACCGATCTTTCCGGCGTGTATTCGGGCCCGGACGGCCCCGGCGGCGCCCAGGCCATCAGGATGGCCATAGAGGAAATGGGCGGCGCGATCGACGGCAAAAAAATAGAGCTGCTGGTGGCCGACCACCAGAACAAGCCCGACATCGCCTCGGCCAAGGCGCGCGAATGGTTCGACCAGCGCGGCCTGGACATGCTGATAGGCGGCACGAATTCCAGCACGGCGCTGGCCATGTCCAAGGTCGCCGCCGACAAGAAAAAGCCCATCATCGTGGTGGGAGCGGGCTCGCCTGCGCTGACCAACGAGCAGTGCACGCCCTACACCCTGAACTACGCCTACGACACGGTCGCCCAGGCGCGCGGCACCGGCGGCGCGGTGGTCAAGGCCGGCGGCAAGTCCTGGTACTTCCTGACTGCGGACTACGCCTTCGGCCACGCGCTGCAGGCCGATACCACCACCGTGATCGAGGCCGGCGGCGGCACCGTACTGGGCGCGGTCAAGCATCCGCTGTCGTCGGCCGACTTCTCCTCGTTCCTGCTGCAGGCGCAAAGCAGCAAGGCCGAAATCCTGGCCCTGGCCAACGCCGGCGCCGACACCATCAACGCGATCAAGGCGGCCAACGAATTCGGCGTCACCCAGACGATGAAACTCGCCGGCATGATGATGTTCATCAACGACGTCCACGCCATGGGCCTGCCCACCGCCCAGGGCATGTACCTGACCGACAGCTGGTACTGGAACGCCTCGGACGACGCCCGCGCCTGGGGCCGGGAGTTCTACAAGCGCCAGCAGGCCATGCCCTCCTCGCTGCAGGCGGCCGACTACTCGGCCGCGCTGCAGTACCTGCGCGCGGTCAAGGCCACCGGCACCGACGACGCGGACAAGGTGCTTGCCCACCTGCGCGCGAACAAGCTGAACGACATGTACATCAAAAACGGCGTGGTGCGGCCCGACGGCCGTGTCGTGCACGACATGTATCTGCTGCAGGTCAAGACGCCGGAACAGTCCAAGGAACCCTGGGACTATTTCAAGGTCGTCCGCACCATCGACGGCAACGAAGCCTTCACCAAGCAGTCGGAAAGCCGCTGCGCCCTGTGGAAATAGCGAGCACGCCATGGCAAAACGCAAAGTGATCGTGACCATCGCCCCGACCGGCGGCATGGCGTTCAAGAACCAGAATCCCCATCTTCCCACCCAGCCCCGCGAAATCGCCGAGGACGTCTACCGCTGCTACAACGCCGGCGCCAGCGTGGCGGCCCTGCACGCCCGCCGGCCCGACGACCAGGCCACCTGCGACGCCTCGATCTACCGCGAGATGAACCGGCTCATCCGCGACCGCTGCGATATCGTGCTGAACAACTCCACCGGCGGCGGCGTGCACGGCGACATGGTCAGGGAGACCACGCCCGGCACCTGGGAGATCCTCTGGGAGGAGCGGCTCAAGGGCATGGACGCGGGCGCGGAAATGTGCACGCTGGACGCCACCACGCTGAACCTGGCCTTCGACGGCCGCGAGTACCTGATGAATACGCCGCTGAGCCGTGCGCGCGAACTGGCCGCCGGCATGAAGGCGCGCGGCATCAAGCCGGAATGGGAGGTCTTCAGCCCCACGCACATCATCCAGGACGCCGCCACGCTGATCGGCGAAGGCCTGGACGACGGCCCGCCTTTCATCAACCTGGTCATGAACGTGCACCGCAACTTCCAGAACGCCATGCCGTTCTCGCCGCGCCACCTGCAGATGATGGTGGACCTGCTGCCCAAAAACAGCGTGTTCTGCGTCAGCGGCATCGGCCCCTCGCAGCTGGAGGCCAACATCAGCGCGCTGCTGCTGGGCGGCCATGCGCGGGTCGGGCTGGAAGACAATCTGTACTACCGCCACGGCGAGCTGGCCACCAACGTGCAGCTGACCGAGAGAATCGTGCGCATCATCCGCGAACTCCACATGGAGCCGGCCACGCCCGCCGAAGCGCGGGAGATCATGGGACTGCCGCGCGCCGGCGGCGTGCGGCCCGAGTTCGCGGCATGACGGAGACCCGCAGCATGAATGCATCGCTCAAGGGCAAGCGCGTCCTGGTCACCGCGGGCGCGAACGGCATCGGGCTGGCGATCGCGCGCCGGTTCCTGCAGGCCGGCGCCGAAGTGCACGCCTGCGACGTGGACGAGGCCGCCTGCCGCGCCGCCGCCGACAGCCATTCTGGGCTGGGCATGAGCGTGACGGACGTGTCTTCCGAAGCGCAGGTCCAGGCCCTGTTCGGCGTGCTGAAGGACAAGTGGGACGGGCTCGACGTGCTGGTCAACAACGCCGGCGTCTCCGGCCCCACCAGCCGGCTCGAAGACACCACGCTGGAGGCCTGGCGCAACACGCTCGACGTGAACCTGACCGGCACCTTCCTGTGCGCGCGCAGCGCGGTGCCGATGCTGCGCGCGGCCGGCGGCGGCTCTATCGTCAACATCTCTTCGGTGGCCGGCCGTCTTGGATTTTCGCTGCGCACGCCCTACAGCGCCAGCAAGTTCGGGCTGGCCGGCCTGACCCAGACCTGGGCCATGGAGCTCGGCCCGTCCAACATCCGCGTCAATTCGGTGCTGCCCGGCGTGGTGGCGGGCGAACGGGTCGAACGCATCATCGCCGCGCGCGCCGCCGCCGGCGGCGTCAGCAACGACGAGATGCGCGCGCAGCTGCTGTCCGGCGTATCGCTGCGGCGCATGACCCGTCCCGAGGACATCGCGAACCAGGTGGCCTTTCTGTGCTCGGACGAAGGCGCGATGATCAGCGGCCAGAGCATATCGGTCTGCGGCAACGTCGAGCACCTGGGCTGAAGCCGGAGCCTCATCGTTATCTAGGACAAATCCTGTCATTGGCGCGTCACTCCGCACGAATATAAATGCGGCCTTTCACGTGCACTCAGGATTTGCGATGTCCACCTTCGATGACGAAACCGGCCTGCCGGCGCCCACGCGCCGCAACTTCCTCCGAGGCGGCCTGGCCGCGGCGCTGATCCCCGGCGCGGGACTGCTGACCGCTTGCGGCGGCGACGACGACGATGACGATTCCGCCGCCGGCGGCGGCGAGAGCGGCGGCGAAACGCCGCAGCCCCAGCCCGAACCCGGCCCCGACGCCACCCAGGGTTCGCGCTTCGCGCTGGCGGTGCTGCCCGACACCCAGTTCTACGCCCGCTACGCCACGCTGGCGGAAAGCAGCCAGTACAGCCGCAAGTTCGGCAGCGAACCCTACATGGCGCAGACCTACTGGATCGCCGCCAACGCGGCCGCGCTGAACATTCCCTTCGTGACCCATCTGGGCGACGTGGTGGACCAGGCCGGCAAGCCCGACCAGTGGAAAGTGGCCGACCAGGCCATGCGGGTGCTGGAAACGGCCAAGGTTCCGTACTCGGTGCTGGCCGGCAACCACGACGTGCTCCGTTCGCTGGAATACGTGGACGCCTCCAGCCAGGCCAGCGGCACCGACGCCCAGCGCGTGCTGGCCGACGAGCCCTATCTGCAATGGTTCAACCCCGCCCGCGCCAAGCGCATGAGCACCTTCCGCGGCCGCGACGCCAGCGGCTTCCACGAATACCACGTGTTCGAAGCCGAGGGGCAGCAGTTCATGGTGCTGTCGCTGTCGTGGCGCATCTCGGACGACGGCATCGCGTGGGCGCGCCGCGTCATCCAGGAAAATCCCGGCCTGCCCGTCATCCTGGTCAACCACCAGCTGCTGAACATCGACCGCGACGGCGTCAGCCCGCTGGAGACGGCCTACGGCAACATGCTGTGGGAGCGCCTGATCCGCGACAACGACCAGATCTTCATGACGCTCAACGGCCACCATCACGGCGCGGCGCACCAGACCCGCGTCAACGATTTCGGCAATAAGGTCGAAATCATGGTGGTCGACTACCAGATGGCCTACCAGGGCGGCAACGGCCTGATGCGCCTGTATGAATTCGACCTGACCCACAACCAGATCCACGTGCTGTCGTTCTCGCCGTGGGTGGTGCAGAAGCCGCGCGACACCCTGACGCAGTTCGACCAGGCCGTGCTGAAGACGGCCAACGAGCAGTTCACCATCGAGATGGACTTCGCCGCCCGCTTCTCCGGATTCAACAAGCAGTTCAAGCCCGGCCCGCAGCTGCGCGGCTCGCTGGTGGAGGCCGCCAGCGCGATGATACTGGCCGGCTACACCGAGCCCGAGGTCGAGGTCGCCCGCGCCCCGGCCGATCCCGAGGACTATCCCAAGGTGGCCAGCACCGTGGCGCACTGGCGCTTCACCGGCGGCGCGGCCGGACAGGCCGTGGCGGCCGGCCAGGTCATCGAGGACCGCGCCGGCCAGAACCCGCTGCGGCGCGCGGCCCTGAACGCCGAACCCGGCGTGCGCACGGCGCAGCTCGAAGACGTGCGCTGGAGCGACGACAAGCACTTCCTGTCCGCCGCCCCCGGCTCGGTGCAATTCGCCAACACCGACAAGAACGCCCAGCGCCTGAGCTACTTCCTGACCGACGCCGCCGCGCCGCTCAACGCCATGGACTTCGCCGCCACCGGCTACACGGTCGAAGCGTTCGTGAAGATCGACAAGAACTGGCGTTCCGACCTGCACGCCTGGATGAACATCATGACCCGCGACGGCCGGCGCGACGCGGTGCCGGGCTTCTCCGGCGGCGACGGCGAATCGCCGCCGCTGCTGTTCGCGGTCTCCAGCCTGCGCGAAATCCAGTGGGAAGTGGTCACGCCGCAGGCGGGCGCGCGCGCCCCGCAGGCCAGCTGGTCCGGCGAGATCATGGCCGACAGCTGGGTGCACATCGCCGTGGTGGCCGACCCGGCCGCGAAGGAAAGCATCATGTACATCGAAGGCGCGCCGGCGCTGCGCAACTCCGGCAACGCCACCGGCCTGGCCCCGGTGTCGGCCGCCATGCCGTGGGTGGTGGGCGCCGGCTCCTGGGACGGCGAACGCAGCGACGGCTTTTTCGGCAGCATCGGTGAAATCCGCATCGCCGCCGAGCCGCTGCCCTCGCAGCAGTGGCTGACCGCAAGACGCGGCTAGGCCACGGCGCGATCATCCGCAAGGCCGGCGCCGTGGCGCCGGCCTTGCTGCTTTTAGGGGCCACATCGACCGCAGTAGCATGAAAAACGTCGACAGGAGGCACCATGGAACAAGCAAAGTGGGATTTCCAGATCGAACATCCGGTCAACCAGGACGGCGCCTGGAGCATAGGCTACATGCTGATTCCGCCGCCCGGCGCGGCCGCCGAAGAGCGGATCGCCATCGACGAGCGCTTTCCGTCCGCGCAGATCGCGATCGAAGAGGCGACGCGGCTCGCGCAGATCCACGTCGCCGACCTCAACGGCGATACCGCCACCTTCGAAAAACCGACGGACGACGAGGTCCCGTTCGGCAAGAATCCGCGTTTCTAGCGCGCCCGCGGCCGCCCGCCTAGGCCGGCAACAGCCTGGCTCGCAGCCGCGCCGGCGCGTCCTGCTGGCCGCGGCCGGCGTCGTCCGTCAACCGGAACACGCCCACCGCGCCCACCAGTTCGCGCGCCTGGTCCTGCATCGACCCGGCCGCCGCCGCGGCCTGCTCGACCAGCGCGGCGTTCTGCTGCGTGACTACGTCCATCTGCGCGACGGCGCGGTTCACCTGCTCGATGCCGCTGGCCTGTTCGCGCGAAGCCGCCGCGATCTCTCCCATGATGTCGGTCACGCGCTGCACCGAAGCCACCACTTCCTGCATCGTGGCGCCGGCCTCCTGCGCCTGGCGCGAGCCGTCGGCGACCTTGCCGGCGGAATCCTCGATCAGCGCCTTGACTTCGCGCGCGGCCTGCGCGCTGCGCTGCGCCAGCGAACGCACCTCGCCCGCCACCACCGCGAAGCCCTTACCCTGCTCGCCCGCGCGCGCGGCCTCGACCGCGGCGTTGAGCGCCAGGATGTTGGTCTGGAACGCGATCGCGTCGATCACCGACACGATCTCGGAGATCTTGCGCGAACTGGCGGAAATCTCTTGCATGGTGCCGACCACCGCCGACACGGCGCTGCCGCCGCGCTCGGCGATGGCGCAGGCGCCGGCCGCGAGGCGGTCGGCCTGGCTGGCGTTGTCGGCGTTCTGCTTGACGGTCGAGGCCAGCTCCTCCATCGATGCGGCGGTCTCTTCCAGCGAAGCCGCCTGCTCCTCGGTGCGGCTGGACAGGTCGGCATTGCCCGCCGCGATCTGGCCCGAGGCGCTGGAGATGGTTTCCGCCCCGCCGCGGATGGCGCGCACGGCGCCGGCCAGTCTGTCCTGCATGTCCTGCAGCGCGTGCAGCAGGCGTCCGGTTTCGTCGCCCGCGCCCGCTTCGATGCGCTGGCTCAGGTCGCCGCCCGCCACCGACTCGGCCGCCTTGACGGCGCGCGCCAGCGGCCGCGTGACGGACCGCGCGACCCGCCATGCGAAAAGCGCGCCCAGCGCCAGCGCGATGCCCGCCAGGGCCAGGTTCAGCCGCTCCGCCTGCCGCGTGATCTCCTGGCTGGCCTCGCCGGCCTGCCGCATCTCGGCGGCCTGCAGCCGCGACAGTTCGACGATGTGGTTCTGCAGGCTGTCGAGCAGGGGCAGCGTTTCTTCCAGCAACCGCTGCCGGGCCGCATCGCGCTCGCCATTCTTCAATTGCGCGCCCACCGCCTGGAACGACCGCACGTAGCGCCCTCGCACCTCTTCCAGCGCGCGCAGCCGCGCGCTGTCCTGCGCCGACGCGTACAAGGGCCGCAGCGCGGCGAGCGCCTGGTCTATGGTGCGGCGGTTCTGGTCGATCTGGACAAAGCGCTTTTCAGAAGCGGCCGGATCGGCGTCGACGATCAATTCCAGATTGGCGCGCGCGTTGGCGCGCGTCGTGACGTCGATGACCGATACCGCGCTGGCGCCGGCCCAGGTCTGCTGGATGATCGCCTGATTGATGCGCTCGATCTGCGCGAGCTTGTACTGCGCCGTGCCGGCCAGGGCCAGCAGCAAGGCGAGCACCGCGCCAAAGCCCAGGGCCAGGCGGGCGCCGATGGAGAGATTGCCGAAATTGATGCGAAAAACGGTCATGGGGTTCCAAGGTTGAACCAAGGGAAAACCCCAGTCTAAGTTTTGTGAAATATTTCACAATGTTTTTATCGCGCGGATTTGCGCGTCATCAAGGACGGCCGATACGACTCGGAATGCTTCAATACCGCAACGCCGCGTCGCGCCCGGCGCTGGCGGCCTGCGCCAGCGCGCGCGTGATGATGCTGGTCGACACATTGGCGAAATAGCGCGCGCCGAGCGCCCCGTATTTTTCCTCGTCGGCCGGCGTCAGCGCGATGATGCCGGCGCACTTGCCGGCCGCCGCGATGGCCCGCAGCCCCTGCTCGATGGCGCGCTGCACCGGCTCGGCGTTCCAGTCGCTGCCGTGGCCCATCGCGTGCGCCAGGTCGTTGGGGCCGATGAACACGGCGTCCACGCCGTCGACCGCCGCGATCTCCGCCGCCGCGGCGATCGCCTCGGGGGTTTCGATCATGGCGATGAAGGCTATGCCTTCGTTGCTGCGCTGCGTATGCCCGGCGCCGCCGAACGCGCCGTAGCCGGCCGCGCGCGTGCTGAAGGCGCTGCCGCGCCGGCCCAGCGGCGGATAGTGGATCAGGTCCGCCAGGCGGCGCGCCTGCGCGGCGCTTTCCACCATGGGCACCTGCACGGCGCTGGCGCCCATGTCGAGCACGCGCGGCAGGTCGTGTTCGAAGCAGCGCACCACCGGCACGATGCCGGCGGCCCGCGCCGCGCGCAGCATGTGCTCGGTGGTCCCGAAATCGGCGCTGCCGTGCTCGTTGTCCAGGATGATGAAATCGAATCCCGCATACGCGCACATTTCGACGATGGCCGGGCTGGGCAGGCCGTTGAACAGGCCGCGCAAGGGCTTGCCGCTGCGCAGTATGGCCGGCAGGCGGCCATCCAGAGGGTATCGGGGTTCGTTCATGTCAGTCTCCTGGATGCGGTTGGGGAATCAATCGGCCTGGATGCCGGCGTCCTTGATCACTTTGCCCCATTTTTCGATTTCGCTGCGCTGGAACTGCGCGAACGCGGCCGAGCCGCGGCCGTCCGGCGCCACGCCCAGCATCAGCAGCTTGGCGCGGACCTCCGGCGTTTCGACCACGGCCGCGATCTCGCGCGCCAGCCGGTCCACCACCGGCGCCGGCGTGCCGGCCGGCGCGAAGATGCCCTGCCACGACTGCATCTGGAACCCCGGCAGCCCCAGCTCGGCCAGCGGCCTGGCCTGCGGCAGGTCGGCCAGCGGCGCGGCCGACGTCACGCCCAGCACCTTGACCCGCTTCGAATCGATCATCGGGCGCGCCGCGGCCACGGTTTCGAACACCATGTCGATCTGTCCGCCGATCAGGTCCACCATGGACTGCGAACCGCCCTTGTAGACGATCTGGCGCAGCCGCGTGCCGGAGATCGACTGGAACAGCTGGCCCGACAGATGCTGCGAGGTGCCCGCGCCGGCGGTGCCGTAGGTCAGGCCGTCCGGCTGCGCGCGCGCCGCGTCTATCACCTGCTGCACCGTGTCGAACGGGCTGTCGGCGCGCACCACCAGGGCGTTGCTGACCATGCCCACCAGCGCCACAGGCGTGAAATCCTTGACCGGGTCGTAGCCCAGCGACTTGATGAAGAACGGGTTGACGGCGTGCGTGGTGATGGTGCCGCCGACCACCGTATAGCCGTCCGGCTCGGCGCGCGCCACCTGCTGGGTGCCGATGATGCCGGAGACGCCCGGCTTGTTCTCGACCACGACGGGCTCGCCCAGGCGGGCCGACAACTGCTCGGCCATCAGGCGCGCCACGCCGTCGGACACCCCGCCCGGCGAGAACGGCACGATGTAGCGGATGGTCTTGGCCGGCCAGCCGGGCGCGGCCTGCTGGGCGTGGGCCAGCGTGGCCGTCAAACCGAACGCCGCGGCGGCGGCCAGGGTGCGTATGAAGGTGCTGCGCATTCGAAAGTCTCCTGTCGATGATGTCTGGACGGAATCTGCGTCCGCCTTGCTGAGTTGCCGGTATGAAAGAAATTCAGGGGCCGGCGCGGACGGTGCCGCGCTCGACCAGGGTGCAGGGCACGACGATGTCGCGCGGCCGCAGTTCGGAATGCATCTGTTCGCGCAGCAGGCTCACGGTGGCCTCGACCATGGGTTCGACCTGCTGGCGCACCGTGGTCAGGCGATAGGCGCCCCAGGCGGCCTGCGGCACGTCGTCGAAGCCCACCACGGCCACGTCCTGCGGCACGCGCAGGCCCAGCTCCAGGCGCAGCACGTCCAGCGCCGCGATCGCCATATGGTCGTTGCCGGCGAACAGCGCATCCGGCGCATCGCGCTCGAACATCCGCCGCACCGCCTCCTGGGCCTGGTCGAAGTTGTAATGGCCCACCGCGCGGCTGTGCAGCGCGTGGCCCAGCTCGTCCAGCGCGTCGCGGTAGCCGCGTTCGCGCTCGATGCTGGTGGACGAATCCTCCAGGCCCGCCAGGTAGCCGAAGCGCCGGTAGCCGCGCTGCGCCAGCAACTGCGCCACCAGCCGGCCGCCCTCGTAATTGTCGGAAGTGACCGAGCTGCTGGCATGGCGCGCCAGCCCGCCCAGGATGGACACGCGGTTGAACTGCACCACCGGCACGCCCACTTCGGCGCAGCTGCGCGCCACGTTGGACGACAGCATGGCCGAGGCCATGACGATGCCGTCCACCTGGTATTGCAGGATCTCGGCCAGCACGCCGTCGGCCGCCTCGTCCACCTCGGCGATGAACATCAGCACGTGGTAGCCCTCTTTCTGCAGCTTCTGCGACAGCCGCTCTATCACCAGCGGATAGAACTGGTTTTCCAGATAGCTCATCACCAGCGCCACGATGCGGCTGCGGCGGGTGATCAGGCTGCGGGCCAGCGCGTTGGGCCGATAGCCCAGCTTCTGCGCCGCGGCCAGCACCTTGCGCCGGGTCTGCTCCGACACGCTGGCGCCGGGCGTGAAGGTACGGCTGACGGCGGACTGCGAGACCTCCGCCAGATCCGCCACGTCCTGGGCGCGCGGCGTGGTCCTCATGCGGCGGTCCATCCCGCGTCCAGCATCAGCGCGCTGCCGGTCACCAGGCTCGAGGCGTCGCTGGCCAGGAACACGATGGCGCCCATGATCTCCTCGACCTGCCCGACCCGGCCCAGCGCGTTGCGCGCGCAGACCCAGGCGCGGAATTCCGGGTCGGCCAGCATGCCGGCCGTCATGGGCGTTTCGATGAAGGTGGGGCACACCGTATTGACGCGGATGCCGGCCGCGCCCAGCTCCCAGGCCAGCGCCTTGGTCATGCCTTCGAGCGCATGCTTGCTGGCGCAGTACAGGGTGCGGCGCAGGCCGCCCACGTGGCCCATCTGCGACGACACGTTGATGATGGACCCGCCCTGCCCGGCCTGCAGCAGCCGGCGCGCGACCGCGCGGCAGACGTAGAAGGCCGCCTTCACGTTCAGGTCCATCACCGCGTCGATGTCCTCGTCGGACTGCTCCACCAGCGGCTTGGGGCGGTTCATCCCGGCGTTGTTCACCAGAATGTCGAAGGGCGCGCCTTGCGCCAGCGCGGCGTCGACCGCGGCCGAGTCCGTCACGTCCAGCACCAGCGCCGCGCACTGCACGCCCTCGGCCCGCAAGGCCTCGCAGGCCTGTTCCAGTTCGGGCGCGCGGCGCGCGGCCAGCGTCACGTGCGCGCCGGCGCGGCCCAGCGCCGTCGCCGCCGCCAGCCCGATGCCGCCGGAGCCGCCGGTCACCAACGCGCGGCGCCCGTCCAGCCGAAAATCCGGTCCCTTGGGCAGCGCGATCATGACCGGGCCTCCACCGGCTGGTACCAGGGCAGTTCGGGCCGGCCGCCGTAGCGGCGCACGCGGATATTGGCCTGCTCGCCGTGGCCGGCGAAGTTCTCCATGTGGCACAGGCGCGAGCAATATTCGCCCATGGTCGCGCTGGCGGCGTCGGTCAGCACGCGCTGGTAGGTGCAGGTCTTGAGGAACTTGCCCACCCACAGCCCGCCCGTGTAGCGCGCATTGCGGTTGGTCGGCAGCGTGTGGTTGGTGCCGATCACCTTGTCGCCGAAGCTGACATTGGTGCGCGGCCCCAGGAACAGCGCGCCGTAGTTCGTCATGTTGTTCAGAAAGTAGTCGGGATCGCGGGTCATGACCTGCACGTGCTCGAACGCCAGTTCGTCGGCCACCTGCAGCATTTCCTCCAGGCTGTCGCAGACGATGACCTCGCCGCAATCGGCCCAGGCCTGGGCCGCGATGGCGGCGGTCGGCAGGATGGCGAGCTGGCGCTCGACCTCGGCCAGCGTGTCGCGCGCCAACTGTTCGCTATTGGTCAGCAGCACCGCGGGCGAGGTCGGGCCGTGCTCGGCCTGGCCGAGCAGATCGACGGCGCACAGTTCGCCGTCCACGCTGTCGTCCGCGATCACCAGGGTTTCCGTGGGACCGGCGAACAGGTCGATGCCGACCCGGCCGTACAGCTGCCGCTTGGCTTCGGCCACGTACATATTGCCCGGGCCCACCAGCATGTCCACGGGCGCCACGCTGGGCGTGCCCACGGCCATCGCCACCACCGCCTGCACGCCGCCCAGCACCAGGATCTCGTCGGCGCCGGCCATGTCCATCGCGGTCACGATGGCCGGATGCGGCTTGCCTTGATAAGGCGGCGCCGTCGACACGATGCGCTTGACGCCCGCCACCTTGGCCGTCAGCACGCTCATGTGCGCCGAGGCCAGCAGCGGATACTTGCCGCCCGGGATATAGCAGCCCACCGCGTTCATGGGCACGTGGCGGTGGCCCAGCACCACGCCGGGATAGGTTTCCACCTCGACCTCGCGCATGGAATCGCGCTGGATCTGCGCGAAATTGCGCACCTGGCTCTGCGCGAACGCGATGTCCTCGATCTCGCGCGCCGACAGCTGCTTGCGGGCGGCTTCGATCTCCGCGCGCGACAGCCGGAAGTCCTGCGGGTCCCAGTTGTCGAACTTGCGGCTGTAGTCGCGCACCGCCGCGTCGCCGCGCGTCTCGATGTCGCGGATGATGTCTTCGACGGTGGCGCGCACCTTGGCGTCGTGGTCGGTTTTAACGGCGGCCGTGCGGCCGCGCTTCAGATACCGGATCATGGTTTTTCCTGCCCTGCAAACGTAGGTGAGTCGATGAAGTGCAGCCACTTTCAAGCGCTTGCATACGTATGCAAATCAGGGAAAACCCGTGGAATCCGGACTGGGAGGTGCCGGCCGTCGATCCGGGACCGGCCCTCGCCGCCGCTCACTTCGGCCGCGGCTGCTCGATCCCCCGGTCCAGCCCGGCCATCTCGCCGCGCCGCAGCCGCGGCAGCACATTGAGCACGGCCCGCGCCACGTTGCGCACCTCCTGCTGCACGGCCGTGTCGCGGTCCAGCTCGTCGTGGCTGGTGGCATAGGGGCGGTAATAGCCGATGTAGCGGTCCAGCCGCGAGGCCGCGCCGGCGTCGATCAGGCCCATCCAGTCCAGCCAGTCGCTCAGCGCGCGCCGCTGCGCCTCGATGCCGGCCACGTCGCCATGCACCACCAGCCCATAGGCGCGGCCGGCCAGGTGCTTGGGATACGGCCAGCCGGCAAGCTCAACCTCCTTGGCCTTGAGCGGGTCCTTGCCGCCGGTCAGCGTCGGATCGGGGTTGCCGCCGTCGGCGCACACCAGCCGGTCGATCATCAGCTTCAGCGGGCAAGGCGATTGATACCAGTAGGTGGGCGCCACCAGGATCACGGCGTGGGCCGCGACCCATTGTTCGTAGATGCCGGCCATGGCGTCGTTGACCTGCCCCAGCGCATGGTTCGGATAACAGCTGCAGGGCCAGTGGCACAAGGGCATGGCGGTCGAAACACAGCCCTTGCACGGATGGATCTGGTACTGGTATTCGGAGGCCAGGCGGCTGAGGTCCAGCATGTCGGTCTGCACGCCGCCGGCGCGCAGCTCGTCCAGCACGATGCGCGCCAGCCGCCAGGTCTTGGAGACTTCGCCCGGACAGGTGCCGTCGTTGCGCGACGCGCCGGCGATCACCAGCACGCGCGAGGGCGTGCTCGGATCGCGCTGCACTTTTTCGGCGACGGCCAGCCGGTCGCGCGTCTGCTTCCACTCGGCCGCCAGCTCGTAATCGGGATCGGCGAACTCGGGGCCGGCCTTGACGGTCACGGGCGATTTGCGGCCCGCTTCGTAGGCCTGCCAGGCGATGGTCTCCAGCCGCTCCAGGGCGTCGTTTTCGGCCTGGAAAGCCGGATCGTAGAAGCGCTGCATGAAGCGTTCACGGAACGCCTCGCGCGCCAGCGCGCCGGGATACTGTCCCTTGCGCACGGTGGGTTTGGGATGGTTCATTGCCGCCTCCGGCTGCGTGCGCGCTGGCGGTGTTGCTTCCTGGCGCGCGCCGTGCAGGCCGCCGCCAGCGCCAGCAGCTTGTCCTCGTCCAGGCTCTCGGCGTCGACCAGGCCTTCGTCGGCGCCCTTGAGCGCGATCAGCAGTTCATCGAGCTTCAGGTGCAGCGCCTCGCTGTCCTTGTTCTGGCTTTGCTGGATCAGGAACACCATGAGAAAGGTCACGATGGTGGTGCCGGTATTGATCACCAGTTGCCAGGTTTCGGAGTAACCGAACACCGGGCCGGTCAGCGCCCATGCGAGCACCGCCATCAGCGCCAGGCCGAACGTCACCGGCGTTGCGGTCCATCGCTTCACGCGCGTGGCGAAACGGTCGAAAGCCCTGAACAGCGCGCCGCCGCGCTCGGCCTGTTCCTTGGACGGCGATCGCTTCGGGCGCGGACGCCGCGCCGGTATGCTGGTGCTCGGCATGACTTCTTCCTGTCCTGCGCGCGCGCTCATAACCCTGCCCGCCCGACTCCCATGCGCGCGCCCATGACCATTTCGGTCACCCAGTTCACCAGGATCGAGGTGTAGGCGCGCTGCGCCGGCTTCTCGGTCAGGGCGTGGTCGGCGCCGTCGATAATGCGGTGCGTCAGGGAATGCGAGCGTCGAAACGCCCCCCGGTAGCTCATGATGGTGGAATGCGGGATGTAGATATCGTGCTCGGCCTCCACCAGCAGCACGTCGCCGGCGAAGTCGGTGCACGCCTGCAGCGCGCGGTTCTCCTCGGGCGGCACATAGGCGCTGCGGTAGGCGCGCAGCGTGTCGCGGTTGAGCTGGTTCTTGGGCACCAGCCACTCGTCGTCGCGGTACAGCGCCGGCACGTGCAGCGCCAGCCAGCGCACCGGCCGCAGCGTGCACAGCAAGGCCGCCAGATAACCGCCGTAGCTGCTGCCCACCACCGCGACCGAGCCGGAATCCAGGGAGGGATGGGCGGCCAGCCTGTCATAGGCCGCCACCACGTCGCGCAGATTGTCTTCGCGCGTCACCTCGCGCTGCCGTTGCAGGGTGGCGGCATGGCCGCGCAGGTCGAACGTCAGGCAGACGCAGCCCAGCGCGGCGATGCCCTTGGCGCGCGACAGGTCGAACTCCTGGCTGCCGCCCCAACCGTGGATGAAAAGTACGCCAGGCACTTTGTCCTCCGGGGTAAGAAAGGTCGCGTCCAGCGAGACGTCGTCCACTTCCAGCGCAAACGGTTTGCTATGCGCCGCCATCGTCCGCCTCCACGATTCCTCCCGATTTGCTGATCGGGCCGACCGCCCGGTCGTGCCCGTGGAACACCAGCCGCTGCGCGATCGGCACCGGCTCGTCGGCGCCGTAGCGCTCGCGCGTCTCGGCGCGCACCTCGCACAGCGCGGGCGACAGTGCGAACGCCTGCATGGCCGCAAGCTCGGCGATGCTGGCGCCGCCGGCGCGCCACGACTGTTCCAGCACGCCGGCGCGCGCGCCCCCGTCGGCCCCGCGCCCGAACGCCACGTCGTAATTGCGACGCGAGGCGATCAGGTCCGGATATGCCGTGGAAATCGCCGTGTCGTAATGGCAGGCCATGTCGATGGCATGGCGCTCTTTCGCGCCCAGGCGCAGCGCGCGCAAGGCGTCGAAGCCGCCGCGCACCACGCGCAGCTCGGAGCCGCCGTACACCTGGCTGCCGTCGTTGGACGGGGTCAGCGACTGGGTGCCGACATAGGAGATCTCCAGCTTGCCCACCTTCGACCAGCCCACGCTGTAGGTCTCGACGTCTTCCAGGTCTTCCTCCAGCACCAGGCCCAGGCGCGCCATCGCCGCCGGCGACTGCGCGGCCAGCGCGGCGCGCAGCGCGTCCAGGTCGCGCACCACCTGCTGCCCGCGCCCGCCGGTTCCGTCCGCCGGCTTCAGCCGCAGCGGACCGCGGGCCAGCAGCAGCCGGCCCGCGACCAGCGCGTCTTCGCGGCAGAAAGCCGTATAGCCCGACAGCACCACCGCGCGCAGCGCGGCCGGCAGCGACGCGACCCAGCCCGCCGGCGCGCGGGCCTGCGGCCCGGCGAGCTGGTGGCTGATGGATTTTGTCGCCACGAAGGCATGGGGCACCACGCCGCCGTACAAGTCCGCCGCCCTGCTGATGCCGAGCACGGCGGCGCGCGCCATGCCGGTGATGGTGCGATCCGGCACGTAATACGGCGCGGGGCTGCCGCGATGGCGGCTGGGCCGGTAATCCGGCACATACGTCCGGCCCAGCAGCGCGGCCAGGCGCAGGGCCAGCGCTTCCTGGGAGGCCGCTTCGTGCTCGGACGCCTGCAGGCGCCGCGGATAGGCCGCCACGATGCCGTCAGAGTGATTCGGTGTGGATGTCATAGCCGCCGGAAGCAGCAAGCGGCGTTCCCGGCTCGCGCGCCATGGGGCTTTATCATTCAGGCAGAAGAGGCGAAGCCGCCCGCGCGGCCCGCTTTCCATGTCACGCCTTGCTCGCAGAGGAGATTTACCAGTGGTTCGATCCGCGACGACAGCACCCATCGCCCCCCTGCCCCGCAAACCAGCCGCCCATCCCTGGCGGCGCCTGACGCGCTGGCTGCTGGCGGCGATGTTGTGCTGGCTGTCGCTGGCCTGGCAATCCGCGGCCCAGGCCGCCAGCCCGCTGCTGCCGCAGCAACCGGCCGCCGCCTCCACCGAACTGACCCCGGCCGCCCTGGCCGACCTGCTGGAAAACGCCGAGGCACGCAAAGCCCTGGTGGACCAGTTGCGCGCGCAGGCGTCCGGCGCCAAGCCCGCCGCGCCCGCCGCCGCCGAGGCGCCGGCGGAGCCCGGCCTGCGGGAACGCATGGCCGACGGGGTGCAGCGCTTCCTGACCGGCCTGGCCGCCGATATGGGACAGGGCGTGGACGACATGCGCAGCCTGGCCTCGGGGCGCAGCCTGCGCATGGACGGCGACGCGGCCAGCAGCGCGCTGCTGCCGCTGGCGCTGGCCGCCGCGGCCACGATCATCGCCTTTCTGCTGTTGCGCGCGATCGCCATGCTCGTCTACACGCGCATCGACCGCTGGGTGGCCGAACACGGCTGCGAGGCCGAGGCCTCGCGCAAGCCAGGCGCGCCGCTGACCATGCGCGTGCTGTCGCGGCGCGCCGGCGCCATCGTGGGCGCGGTGGCCATAGACGCGGCGGTGGTGCTGCTGGCGGCGATGGCCGGCGCGGCCGCCGCCCTGTGGAGCACGCCCGGCCGCGGCACGCTGGACCCGCTGGCGACCGTGTTCCTGCAGGCCTTCGTCTACGTGGAGATCGTCAAGGTGCTGGTGCGCACGGTGTTCGCGGTGCGCCATCCGCACCTGCGCCTGCTGCCCATGACCGACGAGCTGGCCCGGTACTGGGCCGCGTGGCTGCAGCGCATCGTCACGGCAGCCGGCTACGGCACGCTGCTGATCGACCCGGTGATGTCGGCCGCGCTGTCGCCCGCGCTGGGCCGGCTGGCCAGCATGGTCATCATGCTGGCCGTGTACGTCTACGCGGTGCGCGTGATCTGGCAGAACCGCCAGCCGGTGCGCGAACGCCTGGAACGCCGCGCCGCCAACGCCGCCACCTTCATGGGCTCGCGCCTGCGCATCCTGGCGCGCGTGTGGCACGTGCTGGGCATCGGCTACTTCACCATCCTGCTGGTGGTCAGCCAGATCGACCCGATCAACGCCCTCCCCTTCATGGCGCACGCCACCGCCCAGACCCTGCTGGTCATCGGCGTGGGCAGCCTGCTGATCCTGCTGCTGAACACCATGCTGGCCAAGCCCATCCGGCTGGCCGACGACCTGCGCCGGCGCCTGCCGCTGCTGGAGGCGCGGGTCAACGCCTACGTGCCGGCGGCCCTGAAACTGCTGGGCTGGATCATCCGCATCGTGATCCTGCTGCTGATCCTGGACGCGTGGCACGCATTCGACCTGTCGCGCTGGCTGGCCTCGGACGCCGGCGCCGCCGCCATCAAGGTGGTGCTCAACATCGTCATCGTGCTGCTGATCGCGGCGCTGGCCTGGACCGTGATCGCCAGCATCATCGAGCACCGTCTCAGCCAGCGCGAGGGGCGCGGCATGCCCAGCGCGCGCGAGCGCACGCTGCTGGCGCTGTTTCGCAACGCCGCGCTGATCGTGATCGTGGCCATGACGCTGATGGTGCTGCTGTCGCAGATCGGCATCGACGTGGGGCCGCTGATCGCCGGCGCCGGCGTGGTGGGCCTGGCCATCGGCTTCGGCGCGCAGAAGCTGGTGCAGGACATCATCACCGGGGTTTTCATCCAGCTTGAAAACGGCATGAACGAGAACGACGTGGTGCAGGTGGCCGGCGTGTTCGGCACGGTCGAGAAAATGACCATACGCTCGGTCGGCATCCGCACGCTGGACGGCGGCTACCACCTGGTGCCGTTCTCCTCGGTGGACGTGGTGGCCAACCACATGCGCGACTTCTCCTACCACCTGGGCGAATACACCATCGCCCACCGCGAAAGCGTGGACGACGCCATCGAGCATCTGCGCGCGGCCTTCGCCGAACTGATGACCGACACCGTGCTGGGGCCGGAAATCCTGGAGGAAATGACCGTGGCCGGCGTCACCGCCGTGAACGAAAAGGGCGTGACCATCCGCATCCTGATCAAGACCACCCCGGGCATGCAATGGGCGGTGCAGCGCGGCTACAACCGGCTGCTGAAAAAGCATTTCGACGCCGCCGGCATCGAGCTGCCCTACCCGCACACCGTGGTGTACTTCGGCCAGGACAAGCGCGGCTACGCGCCCCCGGCCAACGTGTTCATGCAGACCGAACGTCCCGACGAGGGCGACAACGCCCGCGCCGCCGGCCACACGCGCCGCCGCCTGGAACCGGAAACCCCGGGCGGGGACGCGGCCGAGGTGCTGGGCAACGAACTGGAGGCCCGCGCCGAACCCGAGGACGACACGCCGCGCGCCTAGCGGCGGCCGGGCGGGCCCGTCAGCCCGACAGGCCCGAGACCCAGGCCTTGAACACGTTGTCGGCCATGGCCTGGTTGCGCTCGCCCAGGCGATGCGCGCGGGCGCCGGACAGCGCGTCGGCCCGCAGCTCGCTGGGCGAGCAGCCGAAGCGCTGCTTGAACGCGCGGCTGAAATAGGCGTCGCTGGAGAAGCCGCAGCGATGGGCCGTCATGGCGATGGTCGAGGTGTTCGACGGGTTCGACAGCATGGCGAACGCGCGCACCAGCCGCCTTTCCTGCACATATCCGGCCACGCCGCCGTGGTCGGCGAAAAGCCGGTACAGGCTGGAACGCGAGATCGAGCACGCCCCCGCGATCCCTTCGGGATTCAGCGCCGGGTCGGCCAGATGCGCCTCGACATGGCGCCGCGCCCGCATCAAGGCCGTGGCCTTGCCCGCCGCGCGGGCCTTGGCCGGGCCGCCTTGCAGGCCGCCCACGCAGGCCGCGATCAGGCCCTCGGTCGCCGACAGGATGCCGCTCACCTGGCCGGCGTCGATCGAGCCAATGGAAGTAGACAGCGCGCGCAGGTATTCGTACAGCAGCGTGATGCTGCCGCCCTCCACGAACTGGCCATGCAGCCGTTCGGGCTGGCGGACCAGCCCGGCCATCGTGGCGCGCGGCAGGATGACCGATAGATTGCGCGTGGAGATGGGCGCGCGTTCCAGCGGCTGGCCCAGGTCCATGGTCAGCATCCGGGGCTTCTGGCCGGCGTGCGCGGGCGCATCGAACCGCAGCATCACGTGGTCCAGCATGTCGGCCCGGACCTTGCGGGCGGAACGCTCGAACACGAAGGGGTCCACCTCCATGTTGCTGAAGATCATGCCGCCCAGATTGAAGCTGCGGACGTCGACGCGGAGATCCCGCCGGCCGTCGATCGTATCGATGTCGAACATCGCGCCCATGCGATCGCGCCAGATCTCGAACCTGGCCTCTACGGGCAGTGCCGAGGTCTGAAAATGCCGCTGAGGAATGCCCACCACGCTCCTCCGTTTCATTTTGTATCAGACGGAATGTAGCACGCAGGGTTGCGCCCGCATGGCATTTTGGGACGCCGGGACAACAACCCGGCCGTCGATTGGGATGGACGTGCTAACGGCCCGCTTTTCATCCGGCCTAGACTCGTCCCGCCTGCTCGACCTACGCGCCGGCGACGCCCGGCTTTCGCCTTCCTGTCCGATTCCGCTTATGTCCCGCACATCCAGATTCACCCGCCCCCTGCTTGCCGCCTCGATCGCCGCCCTGCCGCTGTCCGGCCACGCGCTCGACATCGTGCCCATCAAGAACAAGAACGGGCAGACCGCCTTCGAAGCCCGCTTCTTCGGGCCGGGCGACGGCCCCTTCGCCGTATTCGACGAAGGCCCGGGCGAATACTCCACCTTCACGCTGTCGCCCGAACAGAAACGCAAGATCGTCTCCGGCCTGGAGTTGTGGGCCGAGATCGTCACGCTGCGGCCCGGCCACCTGCCGCCGGTCCTGCACATCGGCACCTACGACGAAGCCAACGCCGGCGCGATGAGCCCCGACGCGCCGGTCGCCGGCCGCGATACGCTCACGACCAGGCTGCTTGCCGCCATGGCGCGCGACGGCGGCCCCGAACCCAACGGCCATGCCAACATCGCCGTGGGCCGCCTCGACTTCGACGAGCTGGAACACGTGCCTTCGCAGCTGCCGCGCGACCCGTCCCGGCTCGATTTCTCCGGCGTCATGTTCCATGAGCTCGGGCATGCCCTGGGCATCCACAGCGGCGTGCAGGATGACCTCGAAGGCTCGCCCACGCCGCGTTTCGGCGAGCGCCTGAACCAATGGTCCGAGCACCTGCGCGACGACAACGGCAACCCGGCGCGCGCGGGCCAGGCCATCATGTGCAGCCAGTGCGACCACCCCTATAGCGCCGATGCCTTCGACGTGCGCAAGGACCAGGGCTATTTCTCGGGCCGGCACGTCGACGACGTGCTGGCCGGCGCCATGCCGGGCCTGCCGGTGCGCATGCTGTCGGCCGGCGTACTGGACGAGGACTACATGAGCCACATCGAGCTGCGCAACAGCCTGATGAGCCACCAGGACTACCGCAACTACACGAACTTCATGGAGGCCGAACTGGCCGCCATGCAGGACATGGGGCTGCAGCTGGACCGCCGCAACTTCTTCGGGTTCTCGATCTACGGCGACGGCCTGACGCTGGACAACCGCAACCCGTACGCCGCCCGCAACGCGGCCGGCACCGCGTACGTTCCCGGCACGTACAACACCGCCACGCTCGGCCTGGGCCTGCACATCTACGGCGAACGCAACCGCGTGACCCAGTCGGCCGACCTGCTCAGCGCCGGCGACGGCGGCGCCGGCATCCGCGTGGACGGCAGCGCCAACACGCTGGCCATCGCGCCCGGCGTCCGCGTGCACGGCAACGGCTGGAACGGGCGCGGCATCATGTTCAGCTACGGCAGGGACCAGGTGCTGATCCAGCGCGGCGACGTGCAGGCGCTGGGCCGCGACGGCATCGCGCTGGCCTTCGACTTCGGCAACAACAGCATGGGCTCGGCGTCGGAATACCGCGGCTCCTACATCCGCGAAACCGAGGACGGGCCGCTGCCCCTGCTGCCCGAACTGGAAGGCCCGCTGGCCAGGCGGGTCGACATCAGCGGACCGGTCGCCGGCCGCCGCGCCGCCATCTACATGTCCGACAACGCCCTGGTCGGCGAAATCAACGTGCTGCGCGGCGCCTCCATCCAGGGCGACATCGTTTCCCTGTACGGGCGCGTCGACGAACAGGGCCGACAACGCCTGACCTCGCTCAACTTCGGCAGGCAGGCCGATGCGCAGGGCCGCGCGCTGGACGCGCCGGACGCCGGCTTCACGTTCCGCTACGACGGCAATATCCAGGGCATCCGCAACCTGCGCGTCGGGCTCGCGGGCGGCCAGACTTCCCTGAACGGCGAACACCGGCTTTATTCGCTGGACATCGCGCCGGGCGCCACGCTGTCCGGCAACAGCCGCTACACCATGAACGACGCCGGCGCGTTCCGCAACCGCGGCACGCTCAGCCCCGGCAACTCGTTCGGCAGCATCGCCATCGCCGGCAACTACGTGCAGGAATCCACCGGCCGGCTGGTGCTGGAAACCAACGCCAGCGGCGGGCGCGACACGCTTACCGTCAGCGGCCTGGCCTCCGTCGCGGGCGAACTGCACGTGGCCTTGCAGCCCGACTGGTACGCCGACGGCTGGACGGTGCGCTCTGCCGAGCTGTTCCAGCCCGCGCGCCAGGAAGGCGATTTCGACGTGCTGGTCGCCAGCATCGCGTCGCCCACGCTGCTGGTCGACACCCGCGACGACGCCGGCTCGCCGCAAGGCTACGCCTGGTCAGTCATGCGCGGCAGCGACGCCTACTCGCAATTCGCCCGCTCCGGCAACGGCGCGGCGCTGGGCCGGGCCCTGGGCCAGGCCTCCTCCGGACAACAGCTGCCCCTGCGCGACCTGTACCGCTCGCTGGACTTCTCCCGCATGGACGGCGCCGACGTCGCCACCGCGCTGGAACAGCTCGGCCCCGGCGCCTATGGCGCGCTGACGGCCGACGCCATCCAGCGCGACCACCGCGTGGGCGCGCTGCTGGGCACGCGCGGCCTGTTCACCGCCTTGCCGGCCACGCGCCCGTCCGGCTGGCAGGCCTTCGTGCAGCCCTACGGATACCACGCCACGCAGGACCGCCGCGAGGGTCTGGCCAGCCATCGCACCAGCGAAACCGGCGTGCTCGTCGGGCTCGAACGCAACACGCGCCAGGACTGGACCTACGGCCTGAACCTCAGCATCTCCGAACTCGACAGCACCAGCCGCTCGCCCCACAACGGCAAGGGTTCCAGCACGGCCTTCCAGCTGGGCGTGCACACGCGCTACCAGGCCGCGCAAGATCCGCGCCTGCATTTCGCCGCCTACGCCAGGGCGGGCGCCGAACAGGGCAGGATGAAACGCGGCGTCGGCTTCTCCGACTACCAGGCCAGCCACGATAGCGACTGGAACGGCGCCAGCTTCAACGCCGGCCTGGCCACCGCCTACGCCTGGCCGCTGAACCGGGCCGTTTCCGTCGGTCCCGTGCTGGGCCTGGACTACGTGCACGCCTATCGCCCGGGCGTGGACGAATCGGGTCCCGCGGCCAGCAGGCTGAACCTGTCCTCGCTCAAGGCCGACAGCCTGCAAAGCAGCCTGGGCCTCATGGCGCGCAGCGATTGGCAGCTGAAAAACGCCCGGCGCCTGCAAGGCTACATGGCCGTCACCTGGGAGCATGAATGGCTCTCCCGCTACGCCACGCAACAGGCCCGCTTCGCGGCCTCGCCCGGCATCGCCTTCGGGCAGCGGATCGCCGTCGGCGCGCCGGACGCCATGGGCCTGCGCGCCGGCCTGGATTTCGCGCCGCAGCCCAACGTCGCGGTGCGCGCCAGCGTGGCGACCCGGCTGTTCAGCCCGGGCCAGCAGGACGTCGGGGCGGATGTGTCGGTGTCGTGGGCGTTTTGAAGCGGTGCGGCAAAGGCAGGCGCAGCGTCGGGCTACGCCTGCCCTTGCGCTGCCTTTGGGCCGGCCGCTGCTCACTCAATTGGTCAGCAGCCTCACCGTCTGCGGGTTGTAGCCGGCATACGCGCCCCCGCAAGCCGAATACGGCTGCACCGCCGCGGGCATGCCCGTGGCGCGGATCGCCAGGTCTTTGCCGCCGGCGCGGATTTCCTTGTAGCGCTCGGCGGCCACGGCCCCGTCGGGCAGGAAATAAAGAAGCACGCGGGTCAGGCCGCCGTCCGGATCGTTCCTGCCGGCGGCGCCGAAGACCGGCACCGACACCGCCGCCTCGCGCCAGGCCTGCGGCGCTTCCTGGGTCTGCCAGCGCACGCGCAGCGGCTGCTCCAGGTCGAGCAGCACCGGGCTGCCGCCGCGCCCCGGGTCGCATGGCTGCGACAACAGGCTGCCCGCGGCATACGGCCCCATGTCGTAGGCCAGGCCATTGATCTCCACCCGGGCGATGGTCTCGGGCGTGTAGTTCTCCATCCCGACGATCGCCAGGCCCGGAATGCGAGCCGCCGCCATCCGGTCCTCGGTCATGCCCGAAAAGCGCGCCAGGGTCGGCGCCACCTCGACATGGTCGGCATAGTGGTAGTACTGGTACACCAGCAGCCCGGCCTCGCCGTATCCGTACGCGGGCAGCAGCTTGTCCAGTTGCGGATACGGCAGGCGGCGCAGCGGCAGCGAGGCAGCGCGCTTGCCGTCCGCGTCGGCGTATTGGTAGCGCTCGACTGTCTGCTTCAGGCGCGAACCCTCATACGGAAACGCCGCGCCGGAGGACGGCCCCGGATAACGGCGGAAACTGGAAAACGCCCGGTTCCCGGCCGAGGCCGGCTCCAGGTACGGCGACGCGCCCATCGACGTCGAAGCCTGGCGCATATCCAGCCAGATCGTGTCCCCGCTCAGATTCACGTGCGTCTCGGCGATCGCGGGATGCGCCTCGCTGAAGCGGTCGCGCCGGCCCTGCTCGATGGCGTCGCCGACCGGCACGATCAGAAGCGCCAGCAGCGTCGGCAGGAAAAGCAGCGCGTGCACGCGCCCGGGCACATGGCCCCGGCCGCGCACCATGTACACGATCCAGGTCAGCGCCAGCACCAGCGCCAGGGGACCGCCGAACAACACGCCATAGCTGAGCAACGCCGCCATGCCCCAGCCCAGGTTGTCGCTGGACACGGCCACCACGCCCAGGAAGGCCACCAGGCCCGCCAGGAGCAAGGAAACCGCGATGCCAAACCAATAGCCCCGAATGTTCTTCAACTGGACAGTCCTCTTCAATAGGCCCGGCCGCGCGCCATCGCGCCCACCCTTCGTTTCCAGGCTTTGGGGGACAGTTTAAACTCGGGCGGCGGCCGCCGAAGGCATGCACCAGGGTTCGCATCCCCCACGCCGGTAGGCCGGTTTTCATCGCGGCAGGCACTATTCATCCGGTGCATATTGCCGATGCAGAAGTTTCAGTTTTTTCACGTAATGCGCTCGGCTAAATTGGCCACCACGCTATCCCAGAATAGCCAAGGTCAAAACAGCAAGGAGACATACGTGGACAGTTCTATCGGGAACTATGCGGCGCGCGGCGCAGCCGACGTTGCGGCCCAGCGCGTGCAGAACCGGCGCAGCGTCGCCCTGGTCGCCGCGACGTCGCTGGGCCTCGCGGGCGGCTACACCGCCCTGTTCGCCGGCACCACCGGCGTGTTTCTACTGCCTATCGCGCAGTCGCTGGACGTGGGACGCGGCACGGCCGCGAGCTGCATGGCGCTGGCTTCGCTGGGCCTGGCCGCCAGTTCGCCGGTGGCCGGCAGGCTGATGGACCGTTATGGCTATCAGCGCGTCATCGGCGTTTCCATCATTTGTTTCGTGTTGGGCCTGCTGCTGCTGGCCGCCGGCCCGCTGACCACGACGGCGCTGGGCATCAAGACCTTCCTGCTGGGCCTGCTCGGCGTGGCCACGTCGCCGGTCGGCTATCTGCCCATTCTGGCCTACGCCTTCGAACGCCGCGTCGGGCTGGCCTTCGGCATCGCCTCGATCGGCGCCGGAATCGGCGCGGCGCTCGCGCCGCTATTCACAGGCTGGATGATCCGCCATTACGACTGGCAGACGGCATACCTGCTGCTGGCAGCCGTCGCGGCCGTCATCGGCTTCATCGCCCATTCCATGCTGCGGCGCATTCCGGCCCAGGCGCAGACAGCCGGCGCGAAACCGGCAGACGGCCTGACGGGCGACGCGCCCAAGACCGCCTTCACCAACCCGCGCTTCTGGCTGATCGGCCTGTGCGTGGCGCTGATCGCGGCCGTGGGCCTGGGCAGCATCGTGCACGTGCCGGCGCTGCTCTCGGACAACGGCATATCGCCGGAGATGGCGGCGGCCGGGGCTGCGTTCTCCGCGATCGGCCTGACGATGGGGCGCTTCCTGGTCGGCGTGCTGCTGGACCTTATCCAGGCTCGGGTGCTGGCCAGCGCGGTGTTCCTGCTTGGTGGTGTGGGCGTGGCCCTGCTGGGCACCGCCACGCACGACACGCCCTACATGCAGCTTGCGCTGGGCGCGATGCTGACCGGCATGCTCATCGGCGCCGAGGGCGACCTGGTTCCCTTCTTCGTGAAGCGCTACTTCGGACTCAAGAATTTCGGCGCCATCTACGGCGTGCTGATTTCACTGTTCTGCCTGGGAACGATGTTCGGCCCCGCCCTGTACGGCCTGGCCTTCGACCGGTTCAACAGTTACGACATCGTGATGGTGACCGCCGGCATCGTATGCGCCGCCTGCGCGCTCGCCATCCTGACTATCGGCGCCTACCGCTATCCCGATCCGCACCAGGCGGCCCGCGCCTGAGGCGCCATAGCCGAGCCGCCCCGCCGGGGCGGTCTCCGCTTTCCCCGGTCATGCCCATCCGGCGCAGGCTTACGCCCGCGTCCAGGGCGGAGCATTCCCGACAGAACCGTTTTCCGTACAGGAGGCAACAACCATGAAAATCGCAAGGCTGGAACACGATGGCCGCGCCGTCTGGGGCATCGTCGGCGAGCAATCCGTCGAACTCCTGCCCGGCGCCCACGACTACGCCGAGGCGCTGGCCGCCGCGGCGTCCGCCCCCGGACGCACCGCGCTGCCGCACACCGACGTACGCTGGCTGCCTCCCGTGCTGCCCGGCGCCAAGATCATCTGCGCCGGCCTGAACTACGGCAGGCACGCGCAGGAAATGGACCGCGGCCCGGGCTCGTATCCCTCGGTGTTTCCGCGCTACGCGGACTCGTTCGTCGGCCACGGCGACGAAGTCGTGTGCCCGATGAACTCCGAACAACTGGACTACGAGGCCGAGCTGGCGGTGGTGATCGGCAAGACCGCGCGCCACGTCCCCGTGGAGCGCGCCATGGAGTACGTGGGCGGCTACACCTGCATGGCCGAAAACTCCGTGCGCGACTTCCAGATGCACAACCGCCAGGCCGCGCCGGGCAAGAATTTCGAACGCTCCGGCGCACTGGGCCCGTGGATCGTGCCGGCCGATGCGCTGAAAGATCCGCGCGAGGTGCGCGTCATCGGCCGCCTGAACGGCGACGAAGTGCAGAACGGCGGTCTGGACGACCTGATCTTCTCCATTCCGGTGCTGGTCTCCTACCTGAGCGCCTTCACCACGCTGCGCGCGGGCGACATCATCGCCACCGGCACGCCCGAAGGCGTGGGCATGACGCGCACGCCGCCCCGCTACCTGCGTCCCGGCGACCGCTTCGAGGTCGAGGTGACAGGCGTGGGCGTGTTGCGCCACGGCGCGCGCCAGGAGGATCGGGCATGACCGCGGCGCAGCAGCTCGATTGTCTGAAGGTGGTGTACGAGTTCTTCGATGCGCTGGACATGCACGACCACGCCCGCGCGCTGGCCCTGTTCGCCAAGGACGGCGTATGGGAACGGCAAGGCAGCGCCCTCACGGGCCAGGCCACCATCGGCGCGGCGCTGGAACAGCGCTCGCCGCAACGCCGCACCTTCCATGCCGTGTGCAACCCGGTCGTCACGCTGCATGCCGCCGACCAGGCCACCGTGCGGTTCTACCTGATGGCCTGCGAAGCGCGCCTGGACCAGGACGGTGCGCAGCCGTTCGCGCCCGCCGGGGTGCGCCGCTGCGAAGACCGGCTGGTCCACGACGGCCGGGCATGGCGCATCGCGCGCAAATCCAGCCAGCCGCACCTGCCGCCGGCCGCCTCCCATTCCCCTACTTGAGATGACTACGATGAAAAATGCCGCTCTCTGGCTGACCGAAGCCGAAGTCGCCGGGCTCGTGCCCATGGACGACGCCATCGACGCGCTGGAACGCAATCTGATCGAGATCGCAGACGGCGCCGCCTTCAACGTGCCCAAGGCGCTGGGTTCCCTGGGCAACGGCGGCGCAATGCACGCGCTGGCCTCCGCCTCGCCGCGCCTGGGCGTGTGCGGGTTCAAGACCTGGGTGCACACGCCCGATGGCGCCAAGGCCGTGTTCGCGCTGTTCGACAGCAACGACGGCAGCCTGCTGGCCATGATGGAGGCGAACACGCTGGGCCAGATCCGCACCGCGGCCATGACCGCGCTGGGCACCCGCTGGCTGGCCCCGGCCGCGGCCGACGATCTGACCATCGTGGGCGCCGGCAGGCAGGCCATTGCCCAGGTCTGCGCCATCGACGCCGTGCGGCCCTTGCGCCGCGTACGCGTCTGGAGCCGCGACGCCGGGCGCCGCCAGGCCTTCGCCGAGCGCGTGCGCGCCGAACTGCCCCAGGCCGAAGTGACGGCGGCGGACAGCCTGGAAGCGGCCGCCGACGGCGCCTCGCTGGTCACGCTGGTGACCCGCGCCGCCGAGCCTTTTTTCGGGGCGGACCTGCTGGCCCCGCATGCGCACCTGAACGCCGTGGGCGCCATCCTGCCGGCCAATGCCGAATTCTTCCCCGACGTGTTCGACCGCGCCCGTGCCGTGGTGGTGGACGACCTGGACAACGCCCGCCGCGGCTCGCGCGAACTGCGCGAACGCTATGGCGCGCAGGCGGCGCAATGGCCCGAGGTGCAGTTCCTGTCCGACGTCATCAAGCGCGGCGGCCTGCCCCCCGGAGGCGGCGGCGACATCACGCTGTTCAAGGCCATGGGCATGGGGCTGTCCGACCTCGCCATCGCCGCGCTGGCCTATCGGCGCGCCTCGGCCGCCGACGGTGCGCCGCGGACCGTGCCGCTGACCGCGGCCGCGCCGATCCGCTGGTCCAGGAGCGCCGCATGATGCTGACCGACGCCCAGATTGCCGCCCTTGCCGCCGAACTGGACCAGGCCGAACGGACCCGCACGCAGGTGCGCCACTTCTCGCGCCGCTTTCCGGACATGACCGTGGCCGACGGCTATGCGATCGCGCGCGCCTGGTGCGGCCTGAAACGCGCGCGCGGCCAGCAGGTGCGCGGGCACAAGATCGGGCTGACCTCGCGCGCCATGCAGCAGGCCAGCCAGATCGACGAGCCGGACTACGGCACGCTGTTCGATTCGATGTTCTTCGACAGCGGCCGCGACATCGCCTTCGAAACGTTCATCGCGCCGCGCATCGAGGTCGAACTGGCCTTTATTCTCGCCCGCCCGCTGCGGGGGCCCGGCGTGACCCTGTTCGACGTGCTGCGGGCCACCGAGTTCGTCACGCCGGCGGTGGAAATCATCGACGCGCGCATCGAACAGTTCGATCGCGAAACGCGCGCGATCCGCCGCGTCACCGACACCATCTCGGACAACGCCGCCAACGCCGGCGTCGTGCTGGGCGGCAGGCCGGTGCGCGCCGACGCGGTCGACCTGCGCTGGACCGGCGCGCTGCTCTACCGCAACGGCGTCATCGAAGAATCCGGCCTGGCCGCGGCGGTGCTGGACCACCCCGCCCACGGCGTGGCCTGGCTGGCGAACCGCCTGGCCCAATGGGACGAGGGCCTGGAAGCAGGCGAGGTGGTGCTTGCCGGCTCGTTCACGCGCCCGGTGGCGGGCGCGCGCGGCGACGGCTTCCACGTGGACTACGGCCCGCTGGGCGCCATCAGCTTCCGGCTGGCTTGAACCGGCCTATCCAGAAATTCCATCTGTACAGCGGAGAATCGAATGTCCGAGACCAATTATCGTCTGGTGAACGTCAGCGGCGCCGCGCCGGTCCCCATCACCCACTGGGCGCCGGTGCTGGTGCCGCGCGCCGCCATCGAAGCCGAGATCCAGCGCCTGGCCGACGAGCCGGCGCCCCATGACGGACGGCGCGCCGCCGCCATCGTCCACCCCGAATGCGCGGACGGCACCCAGGGCTTCGCGCCGGGCGTGGACGTCACCATCGAAGTGCTCAGGCCCGGCGAGCAGACGCGCCCCATGCTGCGCAACTCCAACCAGATCCACTTCGGCGTCCGGGGGTCGGGCGAGATCCTGGTCGGCAACGAAACCCTGGCCTCGGGCCAGTGGGACGTCGCCTCGATCCCGTCCATGCAGCCCTACAGCTTCAGGAACACGGGCAAGGAGCTGTGGGTGCGCCTGGTCTACTCGAACGCGCCGCTGCTGCGCAAGCTGGGCGTGCACTGGTCGGACTACGCGCAGGCCGGCTGGGACGCCAAGGCCGTCGCCTCGACGGCGGGCGTGAACGTGAACATCAACCGCGCCAATGCGCCCGACATCCAGATCTCGCCCGAAGGCGCGCGCCTGCGCGGCTATGAATTCCTGACCGATATCGAGGTGGTGGAAAACCGTCCGCTGGTCTGGCCCTGGGAAGCGGCCGCGCCGCTGCTCTCGCGCGAGCGCGGCGACGGCCTGCGCAACATCATCCTGCTCTACAACCCGGCCACCGAGCGCCGCAACGGCACCACGCACTCTTTCTTCGCCACCCTGTTCTCGATTCCCGAAGGCGTGCCGCCCCGGCCCGTGACGCGCGGCCACAAGCACAGTTCCGTCGCGATCAACTACCACTTCGCCGGACGGGGCAAGAGCGTGGTCGACGACGAGACCATCCACTGGGAGGCCGGCGACCTGCTGCTGTCCGGCCCTGCATGGTCCGAGCATGCCCATTACTACGACGGCCATGGCGCCCACGTGCTGACGATCCAGGATCATCCCCTGCACATCGGCATGGAGTCGCTGATCTGGCAGGAACGCATGGACGGCCCGATCCTTAACCTGGGCTCGGAGGCCGGCCAGAAAGGCTACGTCGGCCCGCGCCAGGCCGGCTGAAGCCCGGGAGAACCTGGATGCAGATACCGCGCAACACCTTTCGCGACGCATTGCGCGCCGGCGAATCCCGCATCGGCTTGTGGGTCGGCCTGGCCGACGCCAACGCCGCCGAACTGCTGGCCGGCTGCGGCTTCGACTGGCTGCTGCTGGACGCCGAACATGCGCCCAACGACGTACGGACCGTGCTGGACCAGCTGCGCGCCGTCGCGCCGTATCCCGTCCACCCCGTGGTGCGGCCGGTGCGCGGCGACACGGCGCTGGTCAAGCAGTACCTGGACGTCGGCGCGCAGACCCTGCTGGTGCCCATGATAGACACGGCGGAACAGGCCGAATGCATGGTCAGCGCCATGCGCTATCCGCCGGACGGCGTGCGCGGCATGGGCGCCGCGCTGGCGCGCGCTTCGCGCTGGAACCAGGTGCCGGACTATGCGAACCAGGCCGACGCGCAGATGTGCCTGCTGGTGCAGGCCGAGACCACGCAGGCCCTGGAGAACCTGGACCGCATCGCCGACGTGCCGGGCGTGGACGGCGTGTTCTTCGGCCCGGCCGACCTGTCCGCGTCCATGGGCTACCGCGGCCAGGCCGACCACCCGGAGGTGCGCCGGGCGATCCTGGACGGCATCGCGCGTGTACGCGCCGCCGGCCGCGCGGCCGGCGTGCTGATGGCCAACCCCGAGGTGGCGCGCGTCTACCTGGCGGCCGGCGCGCAGTTCGTCGCCGTCGGCGTGGACACCACGCTGCTGGCGCAATCGGGCCGCGAGCTGGCGAGGCGCTTCAAACAGATGCCGGCCGCGGCGCCCGTTAGCGGCCGCGATGCCTATGGCGCGGCTTCATAGCGCGGCGACTGGAACAGGTCCAGGAATATGCCGCGCAGCCAGGTGTGCGCCGGATCGTCGTCATGGCGCATGTGCCAGTACATCTGCACGTCGAACACGGGCGCCGGAAACGGCACCGGGTGGATCTCCAGCGAGGCCCGGCTACCGAGGTGGCGGCCGATGCGCGAGGGCACGGTAGCCAACAGATCGGAGCTGCCGATGACTTCCGGCAAGGCGAAATAGTTGGGGATGCGCAGCATGATCTTGCGCGACACGTTCAGATCGGCCAGGCCATCCTCCACCGGATCGTCCGGCGGCATGATCATCGCATGGTAGCTCTGTTCGAACGCCTCGCGGGTCAGGGCCTTGCGGCGTCCGGGCTGCTTGCGCCGCAGCACCACGCAGCCGTCCTGGAACAGAGACTGCTTGCGCAGCGTCTGCCGCTGCATGTTGAGGTGCCCGACCGCGATGTCCACCTCGCGGTCCCGCAGCATCCGCTCGTACAGCGCGCGCGGCGCCTGGAAGATCGCCAGCTTGACCTGTGGCGCGTCCTCGCGCAGCCGGCTCATCAGCGCCGGCGCAAGCAGCATCTCGCCCACGTCGGAAAGCAGCAGGCGGAATTCCCGGGTGCAGTCCTCGGGCCGGAAATTCGACGAATCGATCAGGGAGTCCTTGATCGTTTCAAGCGCCGCCCGCACCGGCGGGGCCAGCCGCTCGCAGCGCGCGGTCGGCTCAAGCCCGCCTGGCGTACGCACGAACAGCCTGTCGGACAGGGCCTCGCGCAAGCGACCCAGCGCGTGGCTGACCGCCGGCTGGCTGAGGTTGACCTCTTTGGCCACCTCGGTGAGGTTTCTCAGCCGATACACGGAATCGAAAATTTTCAGGAGATTCAGATCCAGCCTGTTGATGTCCATCGGCGTCCCCTCTGTTTTTTCGCTTGCATCGCCGCCTCGCCGGGCGCGGCCGCGCGGCAAGCATAACCCGCGGCGTCCCGCCCGCATATGGAGTCCATCATGGCCGCAGTATCCCCGCAACGGCAAGACCTGTTCGTCATCACCGGCGCCAGCCGCGGCATCGGCGCGCAGATCGCGCGGCAGGCCGCGCTCACGCATTCCGTGGTCATGCTGTACCGGCACGCCGGCGACGCCGCCGAGCGCCTGGTCCGGGAAATCGCGGACGGCGGCGGCCGCGCCTGGGCGCTGCAGGCCGACGTCGGCGACGAGGCCGCGCTGTGCGAGGCATTCCAGCGCATCGATGCGCTGGGCCGCCTGGCGGTGCTGGTCAACAACGCCGGCGTAACCGGCGGCGTCTCGCGCGTGGCCGACCTGCGCGGCGAGACGCTGGCCCAGGTCCTGCAAGTGAACGTATTCGGCGCCTTCGTGGCCGCGCGCGAGGCCGTACGGCGCATGTCCCTGCGCAACGGCGGCGCGGGCGGGGCCATCGTCAACATCTCCTCCGGCGCTTCCGTGCTGGGCGCGCCCGGCGCCTGGGTGCACTACGCCGCCTCCAAGGGCGCCGTGGATACGCTGACCATAGGCCTGGCCAAGGAGGTCGCGGCCGAAGGCATACGCGTGAATGCGGTGCGGCCCGGCGTGATCGACACGGACATACACCGGCAGCGCACACCGCAGGCGCTGGACGCGCTGGTCGGCGCCATTCCCATGGGCAGGATGGGTACGGCGGCCGAGGTGGCCGAGGCCGTGCTATGGCTGGCCTCGCCCGCCGCCGCCTACGTCACGGGCTGCCTGATGGACGTGCGCGGCGGGCTGTGACTCCCGCCGGCGTTCACGCCGCCGCCGATGCCCGGAGACGATGCACGACCTGAGGGTCCTTGCCCTGGTCCAGCGCGTTCAACACGAAGTCGAATGACGATAGCCGCGAGCTGAGGCAGTTTCTGGCGCTGGTGGACGAAGCGCAGGAGGACACAAACGCGTTCCGGGCCCGCTCAGGCGCGACCGGTTTCAAAAGTCCATTGAAGCGGACAGCATGAACGTGCGCGGCGCGCCGAGCGCCAGGCTCGACAGCTGAGGCATCGCCCAATAGGCCTTGTTCGTCAGATTGGTAATGCTGGCTCGCAGCATGACGGGATGGTCGGCCACCCTGGTCGCGTAACGCGCGCCCACGTCGTAGGTCGTGTGCCCGGCGACCGACAGGGAATTGTCGGCGCTGATGTATTGCTTGGACACGGACGTCGCATTGGCCGTCAATGTCAGGCCCTGCACCGCCGGCACGTCCCACTCCACGCCCAGCTTGCCCTGAAGCCTGGGAATGCCTGTGGCCTGCCTGCCTTCGTTGGCGGCAATAGCGGCTTTCGTGACCTTGGCGTCGATGTACGCGACGCCGCCCATGAGGCGCACGCCCGGCATCGGCTCGCCGAAGAAGCCCCATTCCACGCCTTGATTGCGTTGTTTGCCGCCGAACGAAAATACGTTGGTGACGGGATCCACATAGCTGTTCGGCCTGTTTATCTCGAACAGCGCCAGCGTATGGGTGAAGTCGCCCAGGTCGACCTTGAGGCCGACTTCCTTCTGCTTGGTCTTGTACGGCGGAAAGAGCTGCCCCGCATTGGCGGCGGTTATCGGCGCGGTCTGGCCCTTGCTCAGGCCCTCGATATAGTTCGCGTAGAAGGAGACATTGTCCGTCGCCCTGATTAGCAGCGCGGCGGCCGGCGAGTTGGCGCCCGCGTCATAGCGGCCGGTCAACGCCCCGGTCGTCGGATTCAGGGTATCGCTGCGGACTTCCTGCCGACGCACGCCCAGGGTGAGCTGCACGCGGTCTTCGGCGAAGGACAGGGTGTCGGCCAGGCCGTAGCTGACCAGGCGCGTCTTGCTGCGCAATATCGGCGGCCAGAAGCCGGCGGGAGCCGGCCCCCAGTCGGGGTCATAGATGTTGGTGACCCAATCCGCCCCGGGCACCGAGCGGCGGCCATAGTCCCGCTGGTCGTCAGAGTAGTACGTGGCGTTTAGCACCCACTGGTGCCCGATCGCGCCGGTCCGCAGCTTGCCGCGCAACCCGGCTTCGCCCGACGTCTTTTTCAGGTTCATGTTCAACTGGCCCATCGAAGTGCGCAAGTCGCCCGCGTCGTTGAACACCTGCGCCGACATGGCGCCGCTGTAGGTGTACTCCGTTCTGCTGGCGCCGATCGCCGCGTAGGCCATCAGGTTGTCGCCGACGTCGAACTCGCCGCGGATCATGGCCCCCCTGTCCTGGTTCTTCGCGTAACCCCAGTTTGGATTCAGCAGGGTGTCGGCCTTGGGCGGCCTGGGCACGCCGATGCCGGGCGCAAGGTTGATGCCGCGCGTCACGCCGTCTATGCGCTCATCGCTGTCGTACAGGTCGGCGGAAACGCGCACGCGCTCGCCGCGCCAGTCCAGCCCCAGCGCCGCCAACTGCGCGCGTCTCTTTTGATGGTCGATGGGGCCGTCTCCATTCCGGTACACGCCGTTAAAGCGCAGGCCGAACTGCTGGTTCTCGCCGAAGCGCCGGCCCAGGTCCACGTGTCCGCCGAACTGCGCGTCCGACATATAGGTCGCGCTCAGGCGCGTCAGCGGCTCCACGCCGGCGCGCTTGGGCACCAGGTTGACGGTCCCGCCCACCGAGCCCCCGGGAGGCATGCCGTTCAGCAGGGCGGACGGCCCCTTCAGGACCTCGATGCGTTCGAACATGTCGGGCATGGTCCGGTAGTACGGGGCCATGCCGAACAGCCCATTGAACGACGTATCCGTCGTGCTGGTGTTGAAGCCGCGTATCGAGTAGGCCTCGCTCCATGCGCCCGCCACGCCATTGGTGAAAACCGACGGATCGGTCCTGGCGATTACGTCGGTGATGTCCCTGGCCTGCAGGTCCTCGATGTATTTTTCCGTATAGCTGATGACGGAAAACGGCGTCTCCATGAAATCCTTGTCGCCGAGAAAGCCCACGCGGCCGCCATACGTGACCTGTCCGCCCGCGTATGGCGTCGCCGACGCCTCGGCCTGCCCCGAGACCGTCACCGCCGGAAGCGTCTTCACCCCCGTCTCGGCGGCCTCCTGGGCCAGCGTCGCCGGCGCGACGG
The DNA here is from genome assembly GCF_057359325.1 of Achromobacter sp. MUI-25009338. Classification (NCBI taxonomy): domain Bacteria; kingdom Pseudomonadati; phylum Pseudomonadota; class Betaproteobacteria; order Burkholderiales; family Alcaligenaceae; genus Achromobacter; species Achromobacter sp. MUI-25009338. The sequence continues at coordinate 996,884 of NZ_CM170627.1, read as the reverse complement.
CGCCCAGCATCAGGCCGGACAGGGCTGCGGTGAGACGGTTGAAGAAAAGTACGGGGTCTGCCCGCCGTGCTTGCGGCGAAGGCAGTGCGACGCGGCCGCTATGGCGACGTTTGCTCATGGAATGCTCCGTTCGGTTGAGCTTGGATCGCCTGGAAACATCAGGCGACTGGGAATCATTTACATCTGGACCGGCAAAGACGCGCGCGGCGTCGAACGAATCAGTTCCGGTAGGCCTGCATCACGTCGTCGATCATGAGTTCGAGCGATTTCACGCTGGCGGCCGTGACGTACCACGCCTGCGCGTCCGCAAAGACCACGCGGCCGTTGCGCCACGCGGCGGTGTGGCGCAGCAGCGGGTTGCCCAGCGTCTCGGCGTCCATGACCGGACGGCGCTCCATCACGGCGCTGCGATCGACCACATAGACGATGCCGGGGTTCGCCTGCTGGATGAATTCGCTGGATATCGGCTGGCCATGCAGGCCGGCCTCGGCCGACGGGCTGGCGGGCTTGACGCCCAGCGCCTTGAAGATGAAGCCATAGCGCGACTGCGTCCCGAACGAACTGAACGCGCCGTTGTTGTGCAGCACGATGAGCGCTGTCTCCGGGCGGCCGCGGATGAGGTTTCTCGCCTGCTCGACCTTGGCGTCGAGTTCGGCGGCCCGCTGGCGCGCGAGGCCTTCCTTCTGGAAGATCCGACCCAGGGTCACAAGGTGATTCTTGACGATCTCGATGTGATCGGCCTGGCTGTCGCGATAATCCACGTCGAAATGGATGGTCGGCGCGATCTTGCTCAGCTCTTTGTAGTGGTTCGCCTGCAATGACGTGATCAGGATCAGGTCCGGCTTGGCCGCATGCACGCGCTCCAGGTTGGGCTGGACGATCGCGCCCATGTCCTGCACCTGCGCATTCTTGTAGCGGGCAAGAAAGTGCGGCACGAAGTCCTTCGGCATGCCGGCGACCGGCACGCCCAGTTCGTCCAGAAAGTCGACCTCGTTCATATCCAGGGCGACCACGCGCTGCGGCAGCTTTTCGATGACGGTCGTGCCCAGCTTGTGCTGGACCGTGATGCTTGCGTAGGCCGGGGACGCCGGCTGGCCGGCGGCGGCCGGCGGCTGCGCCTGGGTCGACCCCGAGGCCTCCTGGCCGCAACCCTGCAGCGCGGTCATCGCGCTCATCGATAGCGCGAGCGATACGGCCAGCGCCCGCGGCCTTTGCGTGAGGATCATGTCAATTCTCCCGGTGGATTGAAGTAGTTGCACAGGCGTCCCCGTTCGCCCTGCGCGATCTCGAAATTCAGTCCATACAGCTCGCGCAGGCGGTCCTCGGTCACCACCTCGGGGACCGGGCCGGCGCAATGCACCGCGCCATGCTTCATCGCCACGATGTGATCGGAGTAGCTGGCCGCGAAATTGATGTCATGCACCACGAGAATCACGGTGCGGCCCTCCTCATCGCACAGCCGGCGCAGCGCTCGCATGATCTGAACGGCGTGCCTGATGTCGAGGTTGTTCAGCGGTTCGTCGAGCAGCAGGCAATCCGTCTGCTGCGCGATGGTCATGGCCAGGAAGGCCATCTGGCGCTGGCCGCCGCTCAGCTCGTCGAGATACGAGCCTCGCAGGCGATCCAGCGAGAGAAACGCGATGGCCTCGTCGATCTCCCGCAGATCGAGTGGCGTCAGTGCGCCGCGGCTGTAGGGAAAGCGGCCGAAGGCGACGAGTTCTTCCACCGTCAGGCGCAGATTGAATTCCGGGGCCTGGCGCAAGGTGGCGACACGCCTGGCGTATTCCGCGTTGCTCATGCCCGCGACGCTGGCGCCATCCAGCAGGATGTCGCCGCCGGTCGGCTCCAGCAACCGGGCGATCATCATCAGCAACGTGGTCTTGCCCGCGCCGTTCGGACCGATAAGCGAAGTCAGCGCGCCCGCGGGAAACTGCAGGCTCACATCGCGCAGAACGGACTTCGCGCCGTAGGTTTTCGAGAGGTGTCGGGTGGTGATCATGCCGTGCCCCGCGTGCGCGCCATCAGCGCGAGAAACCATCCGCCGCATACCAGGTTGACCAGGATGCCGACGGTGGTCTTGTAGTTGAAGAGATGCTCGACCGCGAGCTGGGCCAGGATGAAGATGCCCACGGCGATGGCGCAGCCCGTGGGCAGGGTGATCCGGTGCCTGCGCGTGCGCGCCAGCGCGTAAGCGGTATTGGCGACGAAGATTCCCATGAAGGCGGTGGGCCCGAGCAGGCTGGTCGAGACAGCGACCAGCACGGCGATCAATGCGAGATGCAGGCGGACGCTGCGGTAGTGGTCCACCCCGAGCGAAATTGCCTGGTCGCGCCCCAGCGAAATCACGTCCAGCGTCGGCAGGTGTCTTTGGCCCGCCAGGCACACCGCCGCGACGACGGCGGCGGACACGAGCAGCAGCCCGGGCTCCGCCCGGCCGAACGACGCCTGGGTGAACCCGAGCAGAATCGCGAACTCGCCGGGGCTGGTTTTAAGCTGCACGAACTGCGTGAACGTGCCGATCACCATCGTCAGCACGAGCCCCACCAGCAGCAGGAAGTACACGTTCTGGCCGCCGCGGCGGAACAGCCAGCGATGGAGAGCCCAGGAGTAGCCCAGCATCAGCAGCACGGACAGGAAAAAATTGCCGTTCGCGCCCAGCGCCACCAGGCTCTGCGTTCCCATGGTCAGGACCATCAGGGACTGCAGGAACAGGTAGACCGCCTCATAGCCCATGATGGCCGGCGTGAGGATCCGATTGCCGGTAAGCGTCTGGAACACGATCGACGACCACGCGATGCAGACACCGCCGATGATCATCGCCGCCAGCCGGCCGAGCCGCTTCGGGATGACGTAATCGAAGTCCAGGCCGGAGCGGAAGAACAGAAAAGCCGCCGCCAGCGCGAGGACCGCGGGCCAGATCATTTTCAGGGAAACGGCGCGCATCATCTGCGCTTCCACAGGATGAGCCCGAGAAACAGGGCGCCGCCGATGCCGCCGGCCGTCAGGCCGATGGGCACTTCGAACGGGTGCATCAACACGCGGCCGAGGATGTCGCACAAGAGCAGCAGCGACGCCCCCGCCAGGGCCACGACGGGCAAGGTCCGGCCGAGGTTGTCGCCATAATGGAGCGCGACCAGATTGGGAACGACCAGCCCGACGAACGGAATCGCCCCCACGGTGATGACGGTGACCGACACGGTGACCGCCACCAGCATCAAGCCCAGCGCGACGGTGGCCGCATAGTTCAGCCCCAGGCTGGACGCCATGCCCTCGCCCATGCCCGCCACGGTGAAGCGGTGGGCATACAGATAGGCCAGCGCGACGACCGGCAGAATCAGGTAGATGACTTCGTAGTTGCCCTGCACGATCCTGGAGAAGTCGCCCAGCAGCCAGCCCTGCATGCTCTGCAGGATGTTGTGGCGATAGGCGTGGAATTCCGCCAGCGCGCTCAGCACGCCGCCGTACATCAGGCCGATGACGGGGATGAGAATCGTGTTCTTGAATCTCACGCGGCGCACGATCGCCACGAAGCCCAGGCTGGCCGCGAAGCAGAAGCCCAGGGCGAACAGCATCCGCCCCGGCGTTCCGGTGGACGGCGCCAGCGTCATCGCCGCCAGGATGCCGAGCTTGGCGGCGTCCAGCCCGCCCGACGTGGCCGGTTCGACGAATTTGTTGCGGACGATGTGCTGCAGGATCACGCCGCAGACCGACAGCCCGATGCCGGTGAGCACCAGCGCCGCCAGCCGCGGCAGCCGGCTCGCGGTCAGCGTCAGCCACGCGTCGCCGGACAGCGAGAACAGATGCGACCAGGCCATCTGCCGGGCGCCGACCAGCAGCGATATGCCGCAGAGCGCGACGAACAGCGCCGACAGCCCCGCACGCATCAAACGCGCTCCCCGGCGATGCGCCAGCCCTTGGCGGCCTGACGCTGGCTGAGGAAGCGCGCATACCGTCCCTGGCTCTCGCGCAGCGCCGCGGGCGCGCCCTCTTCCACGATCCGGCCGCGCTCCATCACCGCGATGCGATCGGCCATCGCCACCGTGGAAAGCTGGTGCGCGATCACCACCAGCGTGCGCCTGCCGCGCAGGCGCGCCAACGTATCGGCGATGACGGCCTGGTTCTCCGCGTCCAGGGCCGCGGTGGCCTCGTCCACCAGCAGGATGGGCGCATCGCTGAGCAGCGCCCGCGCGATGGCGACGCGCTGCCGCTCGCCGCCGGACAGGCTTGCGCCGCCCTCGCCCACGGGCGTTTCGAGGCCCTGCGGCAGGCGCGAGGCGATTTCGGCCAGGCCAGCCTGGCGCGCGGCCTGCAGGAGTTCGGCTTCGCTGCAAGCGGGTTTGCCGGCGCGGATGTTGTCGGCGATGGTCCCGGTGAACAGATAGTTGTCCTGGAAAATCTGGCTGATCTGACCGACCAGCCGCGCGCTGGAGATCTGCCGCACGTCCACGCCGCCGACCAGCACGCTGCCTTCGTCCGCATCGAAAAAGCGCGCGATCAGCCGCGCCAGCGTGGTCTTGCCGGAGCCCGATTCGCCGATCAGGGCGATCATGCCGCCCGGTTCGACGCGCAGGTTCACGCCATCCAGCACATAGGGTTCGTCCGGGGCATAGCGGAAACGGACATCGCGCAGTTCGACCGACGCATCGCGGGGCGCCTGCGGCGCATCCGGCTCCGGCAGGGGAGCAACCGCAAGCAATGCCGCTATCGCATCGAGCTGGGCGCGCGCGCCGCGCAGGACCTCGCCATAGCCCGCCACCTCCAGCAGCGCGTCGACGTAACGGCTTGCCAGCAGCATCGCGACGACGGCCGCCACCAGTTCCGCGGTCCTCGCGCCGCCGCCCAGCAACGCGTTGATCCACCAGGCCGCCGCGATCAGCAACGCGGCGAAGGCGGCCTGGACGGCCCAGACGTTCACGACGGCTGCGCCCGCCGACAGCCAGATCAGCCGCGCGCCCGAGCGGCGCTGCCGTTCGACGGCCTGCTCGAAGTGGCACATCGCGCCGCCCTCCGCGCTGAAGGCGCGCAGCACCGATTGCGCCTGGGCGAACTCCACCACCCGCTGGCTGGCGTCGGCAAAGTGTTGGTGAAAGGCGTTGTCGGCGCGCCGCGCCAGCCGCGCCGTAAGCAGCAGGACGCCCGCCAGCAGCGGCAGCGCCGCCAGGGCGATGGCGCCCAGAACCCAATGCTGCGCGAACAAGGCGAACGCCAGCGCCACGGGCGTCGTGACGCCGGCGATGACGGGCGTGAACACGTGCGCGGGAAGCTGGGCCACGGACATCATGCCCTGCGTGACGATATGCCCGAGGCGGGCCGTGTTCTGCGGCGTGAACCAGCCCACGGGCAGGCGCGCCACATGGTCGCCGAGCCGGTGGCGGCCGCCTTGCAGAAGGGCCACGCCCACGCGCACGCCGGCGCGCTCGACGCGGCCTCGCAGCGCCCAGCACAGCCCCGTCCCGGCCAGCAGCGCGGCCAGCCACGGAGCGGCCGCCCCTGCATTTCCCCCCAGCAGGTGGGTGAGCGCCGGCGCGACGCAGGCGATCGTCAGGCCGCACAGCACGCCATAGGCAACGGCCAGCCAGGCGTAGCGGCGCAGGACAGCGGCGTTTCCGCCCAGCAACGATATCAAGGACTTCAGCATGACGGCTCCTTCTGCGCCACGGCGTTTTCATGGCCGCCCAGCTTCCAAAGCCGCGCGTAGCTGCCGCCCTGCGCCAGCAGATGCTCATGCCGGCCTTGCTCGGAGATGACGCCGTCGTCCAGGACGAGGATGCGGTCGGCGTGCATCACCGTGTCCAGCCGGTGCGCGATCACCATCAGCGTGCGTCCCTGGGCGAAGCGCGACAACGCGACCTGGATCGCCGCCTCGTTGCCGGCGTCGGCCGATGCCGTGGCTTCGTCCAGCACCAGCACGGGCGGGTCCAGCAGCACGGCGCGCGCGATGCTCAGGCGCTGCCGCTCGCCGCCGGACAGCTGCGCGTCCTCGCCGATCACCGAGTCATAGCCGCGCGGCAGGGCCAGGATGCGCTCATGGATGTTGGCCGCGCGCGCGGCGGCCTCGATCTCATGCTGGCTTGCGCCGGGCCGGCCCAGCGCGATGTTGTCGCGCACGCTGGCATGGATCAGGCGCACTTCCTGCAGTACGAAGCCCACCCGCCGGTAGAGCTGCGCGCTTTCGATCTGGCGCAAGTCGGCGCCGCCGAGCGTGATGCGGCCCTCGTCCGGATCAAAGAATCTGAGCAGCAGCCGCGCCAGCGTGGATTTTCCTGCGCCGGACGGGCCGACGATGGCGGTAACGGTGCCGGGCTCCAGGGTGAAACTGATATTCGACAGGGCCGCGCGCCCGGCGTCGTAGGAGTAGCTCACGTTCTCGAATCGGACTTCATGCCCCGCGGGCGTCTGCTGGCGTCCAGGCGCCGGCGCTTCCAGCACCGGGGTTTCCAGCAATGCCAGCACGCGCTGCGCGGCTCCCGTGGCGCTGCCCAGGTCGTGCACCAGCGTATGCAGCAGCAGCAGCGGGCCGCAAATGCCCGGGGCCACCAGGGCGAATGCCAGCACGTCCACCGGCGCCATCCATTCCAGGCCCACGAACAGCGCGCCGAACCCCAGCACCACGCCCAGCACGGTGACCGGCGAAATCATTGCGTGGGCATGGGCCATGGCCGCGACCAGCGGACGCGTGAACTCGGCGAAAGCCTCGGCGAATCCGTCGACCGCCTCGCGGTAGCCGCGATGCGCCCGGCCGGGGTCGCCGAACGCCTTGGCCACGGCGATCCCGTTGACGAACTCGACCGTCGCGCCATTGAGGCGCCCAAGCTGGGCGACGAAGGCCTGCATATTCGTTCCGCTGGCCTTCATCGCCCGGCGCAGGAACAGGAAGAAGCCGGAGAACGGCGCCAGCACCACGAGGGCGAGGCGCCAGTCCTGCCAGAACAGGTAGATGGCGGAGACCCCGATGACGCCGGCCGCGCGCGCCACCGCCGTGAAGAAGTGCGCCGTCAGACTGTGCAGGGTTCCCATATCGTCCTGCAGCGCCTGCTTCACCTCGCCGGACGCCTTGCCCGTGAACCATCCCAGCGGCGCCAGCGCCAGCCGCCGCGCGCCGGCCAGCCGCAGGCGATGGGTGATGCGGTTGTCGGCCAGGTGGACCGTCAATTCACCGGCGGAAATCAACAGCATGCCGGCGAACATGGCGGCGACGCCGACGACGAGGGTCCGCCAGATCTCGGGCCAGGCGTCGGCCGCGCTGCCGGCGCTGGCAAGAACGATGCGCGCGATGTGCGCGATGGCCGCCAGTGGCGCCAGCGTAAGCATGGCGCCCGCCGCGGCCAGCATGCACGCGACGATGAGTTGCCCGCGGATGGGGGTCAACACCAGACTGAGCGGGCCGGCATGGCGAGAGGCGGCCGGCGCGGCTCCGGAAGTACTCATGAACGAAATACCAAGACGTTGGTGATAATTATTTGCATTACTATAAACTAAATTCTCGAATTAGTTTCATGACTACAAACTAAATATTCGCTAGGCAGGTTAAAGTGCCGGGTACGCGACATCACGAACCGGGAACAGACATGCAGCAGCCAGCGCGCCGCGCCACGCGGGGACGCCCTCCCACCATCACCCGCGAGCGGATCGCCGATGCCGGCATCGCGCTGGGCCTGCCCAACATCACCTTCGTCGGCCTGGCGGCGGCCATGGGCGTGAGCCACATGGCGCTCTACAAGCACGTGGCCGGTCTCGAGGAGCTCAAGCGCCTGGTGGCCGACGAGATCTTCCGCCGCTGGCAGATCCCGCAAGCCTGTAGCAACGACGTCGGCGAGCTGAAGCAATACCTGACCCTGTTCGCCGCGTCGGTGCGGGAGTTCGTGAAGTCCCACCCGGGCGTGACGCCCTACGTGATCCGCAGATTGGCGGCGACGCCGGCCATGGTCGCGAAAATCGAGGGACACCAGCGCCATATCGCCGGCGCGTACGGAATTTCGATGGAACAGTCCCGGATTCTGCTGGCGACCGTGGCCTTCCACGGCATGGCGGTAGCCGATACCGTATATTCCGTCGCCGGCCGGGAACCTGCCGTGGAGGCCGCGCGCGCGGCTGAAGAATCAGAGATGGAAACGGAACTCGATCAAGGCATGCAGGCCCTGATCATCGGTTTGCTCGATATGCTGGAGAACGACTTGCCACGAAAGGCGGCGGCCCGCCGAAAGACGGAATCGAGCGGGACGGACTCCGACCGCCGTGACGAGGCCGCGCTCGACGGCTAGCCGCCGGACGCCTTGGCGGGACGCGCGGCCCCGCACTGCCAGCAGGTAGAGAACTGCGGCTCCAGCCATTCGCCGCAGGCATCGCAGTACCAGTGCGGCAGGTCGCGCGCCGCGGCGCCGTACCCCTCGATGAGACGCATGGCGGCGGCGCGATCGTCCTCGCTCTCGATCCACAGGTCGGGGCCGCACTGGTCGACCGGGATCTCCCCCGCCGCCCCCTGCAGGTAGCGGCCGCTCACGTGGCAGGCGATGCCCGCCTGCACCAACAGGTTGGCCCAATGCTGGCCGAGGAGCAAATCTGGCGCGCGGATCAATCGGATCATGAGTGCCACCACTGGAAGAAGGACTACTTGCATCATAAAAGCAGATGTAAGCTGGTGTCCCGCGCTGGCGCCGCCGGCCTTCCAACTCTCTTCAGATCGAATCTGCATGTCCGCCGGGAAGAATTTCGCTGGAATCATCGCGTTCATGAAGGTCGCCACCCATGGCGGTTTCAACGCGGCGGCCCGCGAGCTGGGCATTTCGGCGCCGGCGGTCAGCCGCAGCGTGGCCCGGCTCGAATCCCGCCTCAACGTGCGCCTGCTGGATCGCTCCACGCATCACGTTTCACTGACGCCCGAGGGGCTGCAGTTCTTCGAAGAATGCCTGCCCAGCGTCGACCACCTGACGCGCGCGGTGGAAAACATGAAGGACGCCGGCGACGTGCCGGCGGGGCTGCTGCGCGTCAGCGCAACCGTCGGATTCGGACGCAAGTGCGTGGCGCCGCTGTTGCCGGCCTTCTGCCAGCGGTACCCCCGGATCCGCCTCGAATTCGACCTGGACGATCGCCACACGAATTTCGCCGGCGACCAGGTGGACGTGGCCATACGCAACGGGCGCATCCAGGAGGCGGACATCGTCGCGAAGAAAATCGCGCCGATGCGGCTGATCGTATGCGCGGCGCCCGGCTACCTGGAGCAGGCCGGCGCGCCTGCCGCCATCGACGACCTGAAATCGCACCGGATCATCGCCTTCCGGCTGAAGGACTCCGGCAAGCCGCACGAATGGGAGTTCAAGGTCGACGGCAAGCTGGTCAAACTGGCGCTGCCCGGGCACCAGGTCTTCAATGACCCGGAACTGGTGGCGCAAGCGGCGCTGGCAGGCAACGGCCTGGCCCAGCTCGCCAACTACCAGGCCGATCCGCATATTGCCAGCGGACGCTTGATCCCCCTTCTGGCCGACCTCGTGGCCGATGGGCGCGGGCATTACGCGTGCTATCGCAACCGCAGGCAAATGCCGTTGCGGATCAGGCTGTTCATCGATTACCTGCAAACGGCGCTGGGCGGCGCGACGCCGGCGTGATCCGATGGACAGCGCGGTAATAACCCGATGGCAGCTTCCGCCAGGCAGCCCGGTGCGCCAACATGCGGTACCGCATTCCATCGAGGTTCACCATGCAGGAAATCATCACCCCTCCGCTGCCGGCCCGGGCGCCGCTGCCCGCCGGGCGCGCCCAGGCGTCCACGGCCAGGCTTGAATGGCTATGGCTGCTGCCGTTCGCCGCGGCGCTCTATTACCCCTGGGCGCTACGGTGGGCCCATGCGGGATTCCTGGCCCGGGACGCCTCGGGCGTCGCGCCCCTGCTCAGCCTGTCGACCGCCTACCTGGTGCCGCTGGCCGGATTCCTCGCCCTGTACGCCTTGGGACGGCAGGCGGCGCTGACCGATCGCCTGGTGCTGGCAAGACGGTTGGCCCATTTGGCTGTCGCCGCGCCGCCCGCCTATACCTTGCTGGGCGTGCTGCTCTACCTGATGAAAATCGACGGTCACGATATCGCCGTATGGACCGGGCTGTGGATCGCGCTGGCGGCCCTGTCGGCCATGACGATGCGCACCACGTTGCCGCGTCCGGCCGTGCTTGACGACCCCGCTGTCTATTCCAGGCTGAGAGTCGGCCACGGCATCGCATCGCTGGCGCTTCTGCTCGCCTTTCTTGCGCCGCACCTTTTCAACCACATGCTGGGCGTCTTGGGCAACGACGTGCATATGGCGGTCATGGACGTGTTGCGGGCCGTCTACCGCCACGGCGCCGTCGAGCCCGTTCTCATCACGCTGTTCTTCCTGCAGATTCTCAGCGGGCTGGTGCTGCTCAAGCCGAAAACCGCGCGGCGCGCCGACATGCTGGATTCCCTGCAGACCGCCTCCGGCATCTACCTGGCGTTCTTCATTGCTTCGCACATCAACTCGGTATTCGTCCTGGCGCGCTACTTCGGCACCGACACCAACTACGCATGGGCCATCGGCGAGCCCGTCGGGCTGGTCGGAGACGCCTGGAACATCCGGCTGCTGCCGCACTATTCGATCGCAGTCTGGCTGCTCATCGTCCATCTCGCCTGCGGGCTGCGGGTCGTCATGCGCGGCCATGGCGCATCCGAATCACGGTCGGCCGCGGCGGCCTGGGGCGTCATCGGCGTGGGCAGCCTGGTGACCATGGTCATCACGGCCGGCATGACCGGCCTGCGCCTGGCATAGGCCGGCCGCGCGCCGCGTGCTCAGAGCGTCATGGCCGGCTGGTCCTCGATCCGGAAGAACAAGGGCCTCGGCCCCATGATCCCCGCCCGTCCAGATACTCGAAAGACCGCGAAGCCCGCTATCGCGACGGCGCCCAACAGGACCAGCACGCCGCCGCGGCTGCGCCGCAGCAGCAGGATGTCTTCATCGGCCAGGGGTTCTTCCGTGACTTGCAGGGTTGCGCTCATCTTGCGTCGCCGGTTCCAGCGTCATGCGGTGCCGTGATGATGCCGGGCGCGGGAAAACATAGTCCCGCAGCCATTCGCGCAGTATGCAATGCAACCCTGCGGGTGCTTCCAGCGGCACGAAGTGGCCCACGTTCTGCAGGCTGACCCATCGCCCCTGCCGCATCCGGACGCGCATCTCCAACTGGCGGTCCTCCGGATTCAACGCATCCTGCCCGCCGCTTACCACCAGTGCAGGACCACGCCACGCCGACAGGCGCGCCAGCCCATCGGCGCGCGTGGCCGCAATCGCGGCCTGCCGCCGGAATACCTCCGGGCCGAGCCGCTCGGCCATCGCGACGATGGCGTCCTGCAGTGGGCCGTCCGACAGCCTGCCCGGCGCCACGTAGGCCGGCCATAGCTGCTGGCGGATGGCCGCGCCCAGCCCCAGCGTGCCCGCCAGATCCATCATGCGCTGGCGCGCCTGCGCGCCGCCCGGCGCATCTGCGCGGGCGTTGGTTGCCACCAATACCAGCCCGGACAGGCGCTCGGGCGCCAGCGCGGCCATTTCCTGGGCGACGAAGCCGCCCAGGGAAAAGCCTACCGGCACCAGGCGGCCCGGATACCGTTGAAGCAGATCGGCGGCCGCCTCGCGGGCCGATTCGTGGCGGCGGTAATCCGCCACATGTATGCATTCAGCCAATGGCGGCGCCACGTCCAGCAGCGGCGCCCATAGAGCGTCGTCGCACAGCGTTCCGCCGATCAGCAGCAAGGCGGGCGCCATCGTCAGAAGCGCGCTTCGCCGACACCGAGAGCGGTGTCAGGCAGCAGACTGCGGCGCGCCAGATAGCCGTCCGGATCCAAGGCCACGTCACGCGCGGCGGCCTGCGCCAGCGTGTCGGCTGGCCATTCGATGCGCTTGCGCTGGTCGCCCGCGCACACCGAGATCACCGTGGCCGGTTCGCCCCCGGCCTGGCGCAACTCGCGCCAGACTCCGGCCGGCACCGAATAGACGGCTTGTTCGCGCAACCGCAGCACCACTTCCCGGCCCGGGCCGTTGAGCACCAGGTCGGCTTCGCCCTGCATCACGATCAACACCTGCTTTTCCCGCAGTCGCATCCGGCCGGTGGCGCCGCCAGGCGCGAGCCGGAGCCAGTCGACCGAGAAGCCGTGCGGATTGGAGATCGGCGCGGCCTGCGCCCGGTCTTCACTCATGCCATGGCCGATGACCGGGGCCAGTTCGCATGCGCGGGCGCCCAACAGCGCGCCAGCCGACCAGTCGCGCTCCTGCGCTGCGACTACGCGCCGGCGCATCTGCGCCGGCGCGTAGCGCGGCAGCGCGGCCATGTCGGCGGGATTCAAGGGCTCGATGAGTTCGCCCGCGGGCGGCTGGCCCGGCGCGCCGTGCACCAGGGTGTTGTCGCGCCCCAGGAACAGCCCATGCCCGGCCGCCGCGCTCAACACGTCCGGATGCCAGATGATGCCGCCCGTGTCGTCGCCGCCCAGGGCGGTGAAGATCCAGCCGTGCTCATCGCCGACGTTGGAGAAACCGCGGAAGATCCAGGTCGGGATGCTGAGCACGTCGCCTGGCCCGGCTTGCAGTTCGCCGGCAAGCTCGTCCGAGCCCCAGCGGAATTTCCATAGACCCGAGTGAATGAAGAACACTTCGGCGCTGAAGTGCAGGTGCAGGTTGTTGGTAACGCCTCCCGGCATGGCTGCGGCGCCGATATTGAATCCGTGGGGTTCGCGCAGGTTCACCACTTGTTCGTCGGATTGCGTCACGCCCGGACCGATCATAGAGTAGTTCTCCTTCAGGTCGGACCCGGGCAGCTTGCAATCGATGAACGCCAGCCGGCAAGCCACCATGTCCTCACGGGCGATGGCGCGAGCCTGGGCACTGGCGTGATCCAGAACGATTTCATTCATTGCTTGACTCCTGTGGCGGCGCGATGGCGCCGGAAAGGGAAAATGCGAAAAGGCAATCCACGCTTTGAAGCGCAGGCATTCGAATGCATAATCGGTCGAAAAAATCGGTCCCATGCCCATGCCAACGAACTCCCGCCCGCGCACCGCCCGCGCCACCTCGTACGACGTGGCCCAGGCGGCCGGCGTCGCCCAATCGACCGTGTCGCGCTGCTTCCAGCCGGGCAGCCATATTTCGGAGGAAACGCGCGAACACGTACTGGCCGTCGCCGCCCGGCTGGGCTATGCGCCCAACGCCCTGGCGCGCTCGCTGATCACGCGTCGTTCGCATGCGGTCGGCGTGCTGATCACCCGCTATACCCTGCGCAGCGCGCCCGCCCTGCTCTACTCGCTGGGCGATGCCCTGGCGTGCGCCGGCCAGCACATGATCCTGCTGGCGGTCGATGACGACGCCTCCGCCAGGCCGGTGCTGCTGCGCCTGCGGGGTTACCCGCTGGACGGCCTGATCGCCTGCGCCGCGCTGGACCCGACCGATGTGCAGCCGTTCACGGCCCAAGGCGTGCCCGTGCTGTTTTTCAACCGCAGCCCCGGCAAGACCGGCGCGGATGCGGTGTCCACCGATCATGAAGCCGGCGCGCGGGCGCTGGCCGACGGCATGCTGGCCGCGGGCCGTCGACGCTTTCTTTGTCTGGGCGGTCCGGCGGCCGCGCCGGTCGGCCGGCGGCGGATCGACGGCTTCCAGGCCGGCCTGCGCGCCGCCAGCCTGCCGGAGGCCGCGGTGCTCGACGGCGGCTTTTCCTACGATCAGGCGCACGCGGCCTTTCTGGATGCGGTCGCCCAGGGCGCCCGGCCGGACGCGGTGTTCTGCGCCAACGACCAGATGGCCATGGGCGTCATCGATGCGTGCCGCCACGTGCTGGGCTGGCGGATTCCCGACCACGTGATGGTGGCCGGCTTCGACGACGTGCCGGAAGGCGCGCGCGCCCCCTACGGGCTGACCACCGTGCGCCAGCCCATCGACGCCATGGCGCGCCACGCCGTGGAACTGCTGCGCCAGCGCCGCGCGGCGCCCGACCGGCGCGCGCGCCGCGAACGCCTGCCGGGCGAAATCATCATGCGCGGCTCGGCGGTATGGCCGGTTTGAGCGGACGGCCATGATTCAGGCGGACAGCCGCGCCTCGGTGGCGGCGTCGAACAGGTGGCAATGTTCCCGCGGCAGACGCAGCCCGACGCGCTCGCCGATGGCGTAGCGCAGGTGGCGGTCGCCCCGCACGCAAACCCGCGAAGCCCCCACGTCCAGCGTGACGAGCACCGCGTCGCCCGTCAGCTCGAACATGTAGACCACGCCGTCCAGGTCTGCTGCGCCCGCCGCCGTCAGCCCCACGTCTTCGGGCCGCACGCCCAGCACCAGGGCCTTGTCCGGCGGGCCGGCAAAGCCGGCCAGGCGTGCGCCTTCGACCTCCAGGCCGCCCTCCAGCGCCCGCGCCGGCAGCAGGTTCATCGACGGCGATCCCACGAAGCCTGCCACGAACAGATTGGCGGGCCGGTTGTAGACGTCGGCGGGCGTGCCGACCTGCTGGATCAGGCCCCCGCGCATGACCACCACGCGGTCGGCCAGCGTCATGGCCTCGATCTGGTCATGGGTGACGTAGATCGTGGTCACGCCCAGCTCGCATTGCAGACGGCGGATTTCCGCGCGCATGCTGACGCGCAGCTTGGCATCCAGGTTGGACAGCGGCTCGTCCATCAGGAAGACTTGCGGGCGACGCACGATGGCGCGAGCCAGAGCCACGCGCTGGCGCTGCCCGCCGGACAGGTCGCGCGGACGACGGTCCAGCAGGTGGGCCAGCTCCACCTTCTCGGCCACCGCGCGAGCCCGCTCCCGCCGCTCCGACGCCGCCACGCCGCGCACCTTGAGCGGATAAGCGATGTTCTCACCCACCGTCATGTGCGGGTACAGGCCGTAGTTCTGGAACACCATCGCCACGTCGCGGTCCTTGGGCAGCGCGTCGGTAACGTCCTGCCCGCCGATCCAGATCTCGCCGGCGCTTGGCGCCTCCAGTCCCGCCACCATGCGCATGGTGGTGGTCTTGCCGCAGCCCGATGGCCCCAGGAAGACGACGAATTCGCCGTCGGCGATCTCCAGCGACTGGCGGGCCACCCCGACCACGCCGCCCCAGCGTTTCTCGATATCGATCAGTTTTACGGAAGCCATTGTTTTCCTCAGCGAATCGCGCCTGCGACCAGGCCCTTGACGAAATACCGTTGGACGAAGCGCGAAATGAGCAGCATGGGCGCGATGATGAACAGGCCCATGCTGGCCATGATTTCCCAGGCGTCTCCCTGTTCCGTGCGCGCGCTCATCAGCGCCACCGGCAACGTCACCGCCTGCTCGCGCGTGAGCACCAGCGCGTAGAAGAATTCATTCCACGACACCACGAACGAGAAGATGGCCGCGGTGGCGATGCCAGGCAGCGCCACGGGCACCACCACTTCCCACAACGCGCGCAATCGCGAGGCGCCGTCGATCTGGGCGGCCTCTTCCATGTCGGGCGGCAAGGCGTCGAAGAACGCCTTGATCATCCAGGTCGCGTAAGGCACGACGAACGACAGATTGGCCACCATCAGCGCCCATGGCGTGTCCAGCAGATCCAGGTTGCGGAACACCACGAACAGCGGGATCACGATGATGACGGGCGGCAGGAACTGCGTGGCCAGGAGCAGCAGCGGCCCCAACTGTCCGCCCGGGAAGCGAAAGCGCGAAAACGCATAGGCCGCCATCGTGGCCACCGGAATCGCCATCAGCAGAGTGCCCACGGTGACGAACACGCTGTTGAACAGGCGCTGGCCCAGCAGGTAGGGCGAACCGAAGGCCGCGACGATGCTGTCGAGCGTGGGGCGAAACCATAGCGCCAGGCTGTAGACGTCGAGCCTGGGCTTGAAGGCCGTGGCGACGATCCAGACGACGGGCGCGAACCAGGCCAGCGTGACCAGACAGATGGCCACGCGCCGCGCCAGGCCGCGGCGGGCCCGGCGGCGAGTGGCGGTGGCGGGATTGAGAACGGCGGTCTGGGTCATGATGAGCGTCCCATGGCAAAACGGGAATAGACGAGCGCCAGCCCCATCATCACGACAGCCAGCAGCCAGGCCATGGCCGAGGCGTAGCCGATGTCGTAGAAGCGGAAGGCGGTGCTGTAGATTGCGTGCGGCAACGTATCGGTGGCCGCGCCCGGCCCGCCGGCCGTCATCGTCACGACCTGGTCCAGCGCCTTGAGCGAGAAGATGGTCTTGAGCAGGATGGCGATGGTCAGCACCGGCCGCAGCTGCGGCAGCACGATTTCGAAGAAGATGCGGCCGCGCCCGGCCCCGTCGACCTGGGCCGCGTCCAGCGTGTCCTGCGGCAACGCGGCCAGTGCGCCGATGAAGGTCAGCATGAAGTACGGCGCCCAATGCCACACGTCGACCAGGACCAGGGCCGTCATGGCCAGCGCCGGGTCCGCCAGCACGGGCGCGCCGCTCCATCCCGGCAGCAACGCCTTGAGCAGCGCGTCGACCGCGCCGAATTCCGGATTCAGCATGAAGCGCCAGGAAATCCCGATCAGGGCCGGCGACATGGCGAACGGGATCACCAGCAGCGTGCGCGCATTGACCTGCAGCCGGCCGTCGCCCGCCAGCAGCATGGCCAGGCCCAGCGCCACCGCCATCGTCAGCGCCACCGAAGGCACGGTGAACACCAGCGTGACCCAGGCGCTGTCCAGGAAGACAGGATCGTGCCAGAGCAGGTCGGCGTAGTTCAGCCAGCCCACGTAGCCCTCGGGCGAAGGCGAACGCCCCAGGTTCCAGTCGTGCAGCGAATACCACAGCGACTGGCACAGCGGATACAGCAGGGTCGCCGCACAAATGACCAGGGCCGGCGCCAGCAACGCATACTTCAGGGTACGGTCTTTCATGTCCCTACCCTCGCGCGCGGGCGCGGCGATTCATTCGGGCCACCTGCGCGGCCGCGTCGTCCAGCGCCGCCTGTACCGGCTTGCCGCTGGAGACGATCTCGGACACCGCCGATTCCAGCGCGGTGGCGATCTGCGGCCAGTTCACCAGTTGCGGCACGGTGCGGGCGCCTTGCAGGCTCGTCAGCGCGGCGCGATGCAGGCCATGGTTGATCCGGTTGACCTCGTCGTCCAGGTAGGTCGCCGTGTGGGTCGCGACGATATCTGCGCTCTGGGGGTCGCTTTTGTCGCAGACGATGGCCTTCTCCAGCGCCGGGTCGGACACCCACTTCAGGAATTCCCAGGCCGCATCCTTCTGGCGCGACTGCTTGGCGATGCCGAACGGCATGACGATTGCCACGGTCGGCGACTGCGGCGAGCCGACCCGCAGCATGGGAGCGAAACCCACCTGCTCGGGCTTCAGCCGCGAACGCTCCCCGGTCAGCACGGAGTAGGTCCACCACCACACCATCATGGTCGCGCCGTTGCCCTGCGCCATGGCGTTGACCATGTCGTACTCGTTGAACTGGCTGGACCCGGGATTGGCGATGCGGTGCTTGAGCAGCACGTCCACATAGGCCTGCGTGGCCCGCACGCCCGCCGGCAGCTGAAAGGACGGCTTTCCGTCTGCGTCGAGCACGTCGGCGCCGTGGCCCCACAGGCAGTTCAGCCATATCCACAGATTCTGGAACCCGCTGCCCTTGACGTAGTCCATCACCACGCCCGGCACGCCGCTGGCGGCCTGCACGGCCGTCGCCGCGGCCAGCATCTGGTCCCACGTCTGCGGCGGCGCCACGCCGGCCTGTTCGTACAGGTCGCGCCGATAGAACAGCAATTGGGGATGCGCCCGCACAGGCAAGCCATAGGTGGCGCCGCCGTACTGGCAGGCCTTGCGGTAGACCTCGGGATAACGCCCCAGATCCACCGCGCCATCCGCCAGGTGCGCGTCCAGCGGGCTGAGGTAGCCCGACAGCGAAGCCAGCCAGCTGTCCTGGTAGGCCATCAGATCATAGGCATTGCCACCGCCGACCGCTTCGGTGGTCAGCTTTTCCAGCAGCTGGCCGTAAGGCACGTACTGGTAGGCGACCTTGATGCCCGTGGCCGCCTCGAACTCGCCCAGGCGCTTTTCCTGCGCCCGGAACTGCGACGACGGCGGCAACATGATCGCCAGCCGGGTGCCCGCATACGGCTTGCCCGGCTTCAGGCCCGGCGCGCCTTGCGCCCAGGACGGCATGGCGCTCCAGCCGGAGCAGGCGGCCGCAGCCGCCAGGAACTGTCTTCTTCTCATGCTTGTCTCCTCTCGCGGCGTGCCGAATCATGGCCGCCGTCACTGGTGCATTCGAATGCATAAATGGGCGACGATATCCGGGCCTTCCTCGCCAAGGCCCGGTTCAACGAGAGCCGCATGCCATACTGTTCGAGCAATGCATACGTATGCAAATAGGGGTTTTCACTATTTGCGCGTCCGCGGCCTCGAAAAAATCCAGCCCTGGAGCGATTTTTATGGACCGGCGTCGGCCCGCACCACGGTCGCCGCCTCGCGCAGCGCGTTCAGGAACAACGTAGCGGCCGCCGCGGCGCGGGCATCGCGCCGGGTCATGATGCCGACCGGATGCAATCGCGCCTGCAATGCCAGCGGCAGGATCGCCACCTGCCCGTTCTCGGCGAGCGCCCGCGCCACGCGCAACGGGATGGCCGACAGCAGCGAGGTCCGCTGCAGCAGCGAGACGATGGTCAGAATGGCGCTGGATTCGATAGCGACTTGCGGGAAGCCGGCACCGCGCGCCGAAACGGCGGCGGCGACCATGCTGTACAGCGCGGCATTGCGTGACGGCAGCACCCAACGGCAAGCGTCCAGGGCGGCGCCGCTCAGCCGGCTGCGCGAGGCCAGGGGATGCGCCGGTCCGCAGACGACGGCGGTCGCCTCGTCATACAGGATCTCGCACTGCAGGTCCGCGTCCGCGCCCTCCACGCCCAGCCGCCCGACGACGCAATCCAGTTCGCCCGCGCGCAAGGCCGGCAGCAGCTGCTGCTCCAGGCCTTCGAACAATTCGATGCGCAAAGCGGGGTGGGCCGCCTGCAGGCGCTCGACCGCCAAAGGCACCAGCAGATGCGCCACCACCGGGAAAATACCCGCCCGCACCTTGCCCGTCGCGCCGTTGGCCGCGGCGGCGAGCTCGGCATGGGTCGCGTCCAGTTCATTCAGCAGCAGGCGAGCCCGGTCGATCATCAGCAGCCCCAGCGCCGTTGGCGCGACGCCGTGATGCGAACGTTCGAATAGGGCCTGCCCGGCCAGCGCCTCGGCCTCGCCAAGCAGCTTGCTCAGCGCCGGCTGGCTGAGGTGCATCGCTTCGGCCGCGCGGTGCAGATTCCCCACTCGACCCAGTTCATCCAGCAACACCAGGTGGCGAATGCGCAAGCGCGACCGCAATTGCTGCAAAGTGGGAATTTCCGACATGGGCCGCACCCGCAAACTGGTTATCGAACGATAAGGAATCGCAATTATCCAGTTATCGCCGACCCGCCCATACTAGGGTCATCCCGCTAGCCGGGCCATATCCAGAAAAGGGGAATAGCCATGTATCGTCTTCTTGCCGCGCTGGCGCTGGCCTGCGCCCTGGCGCCCAGCGCCGCCCTCGCTGACATCCGCATCGGCGTGATCGCCAGCAGCACCGGGCCCGGCGCTTCCATGGGCTCGCTGTACCGCAGCACCGTGCCGCTCCTGCCCAAGACGCTGGGCGGCAGGGCCGTGGAGTACATCGCCCTGGACGATGCGACCGACCCCTCTTCCGCGGTCAAGACGGCGCGCAAGCTCGTCACCGAGAACAAGGTGGACGCCATCATCGGCCCGAGCAATGTGCCGACCTCGATGGCGGTCACGGAAGTCGCTCGCGAAGCGCGCACCCCGCAGCTGTCGCTGGCGCCCATCGTGGTCAGCCCTGACCGCGCCGAATGGATATTCGTGGTGGCGCACGGCATCGACCTGATGGTGGATTCGCTGACCGCCGACATGGTCAAGCGCGGCGTGAAGACGGTGGCGTACATCGGCTTCTCGGACGCCTGGGGCGACGCCGTGTACCGCGCGTTGCAGGAATCGGCGGCCAAGCGCGGCATCAAGGTGCTCAGCAACGAGCGCTATGCGCGCACCGACAATTCGGTCACCGCCCAGGTGCTGAAGATCGTGTCGCTGGCGCCGGACGCGGTGCTCGTCGGCGGCTCGGGCACGCCAGGCGCCCTGCCCCATCTGTCGCTGCGCGAGCGCGGCTACCGGGGGGTCCAGTACAACACCCATGGCGTCATCAACAAGGACTTCCTGAAGCTCGGCGGCAAGGGCGTGGATGGCGTGATCGTGCCCAGCGGCCCGGTGCAGGTGGTGGAACAACTGCCTGCCGACAGCCCGATCAAACCGGTGGCCAGCCGTTACGCCCAGCAGTACGAATCGACCTACGGCGCCGATTCGCGCAATGCCTTCGCGCCCTATACCTACGACGCCTACCTGCTGCTGGACGCCGCCGTCGCCACGATCCCCGCCGACGCCCCCGCCGGCACGCCGGCCTTCCGCCAGGCTTTGCGCGACGCGCTGGAAAGCCTGCAAGGCACGGTGGGCACTCAGGGCATCTACATGATGTCGCCCACCAACCACAACGGCCTGGACGAGCGCGGCGTCGTGCTGATGCAAGCCCGTTCCGGCGCCTGGCAGTTCCTGCCCTGAACCGCCTCTTTGCATCAGGAGTCCGCATGACCGGCGTACACATTCCCTATGGCGTGTATTGGAGCACCCCGTTTTCGCGTTGGCAGGGCAGCCTGTCACGCCTGCATAGCCTGCGCTTCGCGGCCTGGACCGCGCGCCGCGAACTGGAACGCCGGGGCATCGCGCCCACGGCGCTGCACAGCGCGGTGCTGGGCTGCTCGGTGCCGCAGCAGGGGTCGTTCTACGGCCTGCCCTGGGTGGCCGGCATGCTGGACGCGCCTCAACTGGCGGGGCCGGTGGTGTCGCAGGCCTGCGCCACTTCCGTGCGCGGCCTGGCGACGGCCGCAGCCGAACTCATGCTCGGCCACGCCGAGACCTCCCTGGTACTGATGGCCGACCGCGTTTCCAACGGCCCGCAGCTCTACTATCCCGATCCTGCCGGCCCCGGCGGTTCCGGCTCGCATGAAAACTGGGTGCTGGACAATTTTTCGCACGACCCGTGGAGCGGGCTGTCCATGCTGCAGACCGGCGAGCGCGTGGCCGAACGCCACGGCATCTCCACCGAAGAGCAAAATGCGGTCACGCTGCGCCGCTATGAGCAGTACGCGCAGGCCTGCGCCGATGGACGCCGGTTCCAGCAGCGTTACATGACGCTGCCCTTCGAAGTGCCCGATGCGCGCTACGCCAGGATCGCGTCGGTGATGGAAGGCGACGAAGGCGTCCACGCCACGACGGCGGACGGCCTGGCTCGCCTGGCCCCGGTGCTGCCCGGCGGCACCATCACCTACGGCGGCCAGACGCATCCGGCCGACGGCAACGCCGGCATGATTCTGGCGACCGCCGGGCGGGCCCGCGAGCTGTCTCGCCGTCCCGAGATCGGCATCGAAATCCTGGCCTTCGGCCAGTCGCGTACCGAAAAGGGCTACATGCCGCAGGCGCCCATCGAGGCCGCCAGCCGCGCGCTGGCGCGCGCCGGCCTTGCGGTCGCGGACCTGCATGCCGTGAAGACGCACAATCCCTTCGTGGTCTCGGACATCGCGTTGGCGCGCGCCACGGGCTTCGATGTCATGGCCATGAACAACAACGGCTGCTCGCTGGTGTGGGGCCACCCCCAAAGCCCGACCGGCCTGCGGTCCGTCATTGAACTCATCGAGGAACTGGCCGAGCGCGGCGGCGGTCAGGGCCTGTTTACCGGCTGCGCGGCCGGCGACAGCGCCATGGCGGTGGTGTTGCGGGTGGACGCCGCCGGAGGCGCACGATGAGCAACGCCGCCCTGGAAAACGTGCCGCGCATTCCCGCGCTGCTGGCGCGCGCGGCCCGCGACTATCCCGAGCGCACGGCGCTGGTCTACGGCGCGCTGCGCCTCGACTACCGGCGCTATGCGGCGCGGACCTGGGCAGCGGCCAGCCGCCTGTGCGAGGCCACGCGCCCGGGTGACCGGGTCGCCACCCTGCTGAGCAACTCCGACCTGGCCTGCGTGATGACGCTGGCGCTGCAATGCGCCGGCAACCAGCACGTCCCCCTCAATCCGCTCTATACGGCCCGCGAACTCGAATTCATCCTGCGCGACGCGCAACCCGCGCTGCTCATCGCCGATGGCGCTTGCGCCGCCGTGGCCGCCCCGCTGGCGACGGCGCTAGGCATCCGGCTAGTCATGGAAAACGAGGCCCGCGCCTGGATGGAGCGTGCGCCGGGCATGGCGGACGTGCCCGTGGACGACGCCGACGCCCAGGCGCCCGCCCTGCTGCAGTACACCGGCGGCACGACCGGGCAGCCCAAGGGCGTCATTCTCGGGCGCGACGCCATCGCCACCAATGTGCTGCAGCGGGAACTGGCCCTGCCTACCCGTTACGGCGCCGACAGCGTGCTTTGCGCCATGCCGCTGTTCCATTCCTATGGCATGGCCATGGGCCTGTTCCTGGCCACCAGCGCGGCGGCGACGCTGGTGGTGCTGCCGCGCTACCGGCCCGACGATGTCTGCGACGCCGTCGAACGCGAGCGCATTACCCTGTTTCCCGGCAGCCCCACCATCTATACCGGCCTGCTGGGGCACGCCCGCTTCGCGCTCACCGACTGGTCCAGCGTGCGCGCCTGCTATTCGGGCTCCGCGCCGCTGGCCGAAGAAGTGCACCGGCGCTGGGAGGCCGCGGTGGGCGCGCCCATATACGAAGGCTACGGCCAGACCGAAGCGGGACCGATCCTCACCTACAACGGCCCGGCGGGAACGCGTCACGGATCGGTGGGCACGCCGGTGGCGTGCACCGAGGTGCAAGTGGTCGATCTGGAATCGGGAACGATGGTGCTGCCGCCCGGCCAGCGCGGCGAAATCCGCGCGCGCGGGCCGCAGATCATGCAGGGTTACCTGGCCAGGCCCGACGCCACCGCCGAATCCCTGCGCGACGGCTGGCTGTACACCGGCGACATCGGCGAATTCGCCGAGGACGGCTTTCTGTACATCCGCGACCGCAAGAAGGACCTGGTGATTTCAGGGGGCTACAACATCTACCCGCGCGAAGTCGACGAGGTGCTGTATCTGCACCCGGACGTGGCCGAAGCGGCGGCGGTGGGCTGGCCGGACAGCTATCGCGGCGAAGTCATCCGCGCCTTCGTGGTCCTGCGGCCGGGCGCGGCCATCGACGAGGCCGGCCTGATCGCGCACTGCCAGTCCAATCTGGCGCGCTACAAGGTGCCGGCGGTCATCAGCATTCTCGACGCCCTGCCCTACACCGGCGCCAACAAGGTCGACAAGAAGGCGCTGCGCGCCACGTAGGGTTCTCGTGGCGGGCGCCGAGCCGGCGGCCCAAACCTCGCGCCGCATAACCGACTAAGTCACGGAACTGGCGACACGGGGCTGGGACGGCCGCTGTTTCGGCCCTTGCGCCAGCCGAAGCGCGTTGAGACAGACCGAGGCGCTGCTCAACAGCATCGCGACGGCGGCGGCGAGAGGCGTCGCTCCGCTTGCAAACAGGGCAATTACCACGACCGCGTTGTACGAAATCGAAAACACCAGGTTCTGCTGCATGATTCTGTACGTCCGCCGGGCCCAGGACCTGGCGCTTGCAATCTGTTCCGCGCCGCCCTGAGTGATGACGATGCCGGCCGCGGACGTGGCGACAGCCGCGGCGGACGACACTGCAACCCCGCACTGGGCGCTGGCAAGCGCAAGCACGTCATTGACGCCGTCCCCGACAAAGGTGACGCCGCCTCGCGCCTGACCCAGCGCGTCCGCCTTCTCATCCGGCCCACATCCGCTCAACACCCGCGAGAATGGAACGCGCATGCCAGCTGTCAGCTTTTCAGTCGCGGCGGCGGAATCTCCGGTGAGCAGCCACAGTTCTACGCCCTCGTCCGCCAGGACTTTCAACGCGGATCGGACCCCTGCGCGGAGGGTATCCTGGAAGCGTATGGAACCGATCCACACGCCGTTGCGAGCAATATGGACCACGCCCGGACGATCCTCGCCTGCTGGCAGAAATTGGACTTCAAGCCGTTGCAGCCACGAGCGGGCGCCGACCAGGACTTGCCCCTCGTCCGTCTCGAAGCTCACGCCACGGGGGTGCCTTTGCGCCGCCAATGAAGCACCCGCCGCTTCGGCACGCCAGCCATTGCGATCCGCGTGGCGGCGAAGCGCGTCCGCGATGGGATGGACAATGCCATACTCCGCCTGCCAGGCCAGACGAACCACGCCGGCTGGATGGCCGCCCTGCGCAACCTCGACGCCCGCGATTTCCAGTTGTCCGGTCGTGAGCGTGCCAGTCTTGTCGAACGCAATCGTGCTCGACTTTGCCAGCGCTTCGACGCTGGCCGGATCGCGCCACAGCGTCCCGCTCTGTGCGGCTCGTTTGGCTCCAAGCGCATATGCCAGCGGCATGGACAGCCCGACCGCGCAGGGGCATGCGGCGACGAACAGGCTCAGCGCCGAGATCAATGCATTGCTGATCGGGTGCCCTGTGCTCAGGTAGTAAAGAAAGGAAAACGCGGCGACCAGGCTCACAATCGGGAACAGCCACCGGACGAATCGTTCGGCCGCCATGGAAAGGGACGGCCGGGCGCCGAACAACTCCAGCATGCGCAGGCCGAGCAGGTCAATGCGCCTGGCGCCGTGACTGGCCACCACCTTTACCTGCAAGGGGGAACCGAGATTGACCGTCCCCGCCATCACATTGTCTGCCGGTCCCACTCTGCCGGGCATGGACTCCCCGGTCAGCAGCGACAGGTCCACATCCGAGTGTCCGCTCACGACGACGCCATCGACCGGAACTCTCTCGCCGGCACGCACCAGGACGAGGTCTCCCGCGCCGACCTGCGCAATCGGCCGCGGTTCAGCGGCGCCCCGCTCGTCCACCACGCTCGCAATCTCGGGCGCCAGTCGCGCCAGGGCACGCATCGTGACGCCGCTTTCCTGGCGGGCGTGGATCTCGATCAACCGGCCCGCAAGCAGGAAGGTGATGAGCATGGTGGCCGCGTCCATGTAGATTTCGGTGCTTCCCGCCAAAAGATTCCACACGGAAACGAGTAGCGCGCCCAATGCGCCGATACTGACGAGCGCGTCCATGCCGGCAAAGCCCGCGCGCAGCGTGTTGAACGCAGCACGAAAGAAGTCCTGGCCGGAATAGAGCATGACGGGCAGCCCGGCGGCCACGCTCAGCCATGCGATCCCATTGCCTTCGGCACTGCCGTTGAGCCCGGGATCGAGGTAAAGCACCCAGGCGCCCAACATGCTCCACATGCCGAAGACGACCGCTACGACAAGCTGAAAACGTATGCGCTGCGCCTGCGCGCCGAGCGCCTCGTCGGCGCTCTCATCGTCGCGCATGAACGAAAGCTCGTAGCCCAGCTTATCCGCTCGGCTGGAAATCTCGTCCAGCCTTGCCGATGCGGGGTCCCAGCGTAGAAGGGCAGACCCCGAGATGAAGTTCACGGCGACGTCCCGAACGCCGGGGACCCGCGCAAGCGAGCGCTGCAGCGCCATCGCGCAGCTCGTGCACCACATCCCCCTGACGGCCAGCACCGCCCTGCCGGCCAAGCGTATGGGTTCCAGATCGATAGCAGCCATCGGTCTCGCCCGTTAATCGCGGCTGGCCCCCACGCCCGAGCCCAGCAAATGCCCTTCCAGTGTTTTTCCATAGAAGGACTCGCCGCCGTGAAACGCTTTGGCGGCCTGCGCAACCGTGCCGGTCTGTCGCGGGTCCTTCGGCCTCTCGTGGCTATTGATGAACGCGGCCACGTCCCAGGCCTCCTGATCCGTCAGGGAAAAGGGCTTGCCGTAAGGCATGTTCGCCTTGATGAACCCCGCGGCCGTATTGATCCGGGCCATGCCCGCCCCCCAGTTGTACGAGTCCGGCCCCCACAAGGGCGGAAAACGTACTTTTCCCTCCGGGTCCGTCGTGCCCTGGCCGTCTCCGCCATGGCACAGCGCGCAGTTCTGCTGGTAAACGGCCAGGCCGCGCATCAAGTCGTATCCTTGCTCGGGTTTGGGCACCTTGGGGTACAGCGCGCCCGGCAGCTTTTGACCTGCGGGCGCGCCATCGGACAACCAGGCCATGTAGGTGATGAGATCCCGGTAGACGTCGCTGCCGGCTTCCGGCGGCTTGCCGGATGGGGACCCCTGAGCGTTCATGGAATAGGTGAAGCACCCCATTATTCGATCCTCCAGGGTGCTGATCGATTTCGTCTTGCTTCGATAGGCGGGATAGGCGCCGTACGCCGCCCACATCGGCGCCGCGTTTTCCCGCCGGCCGGCGTCCAGGTGGCAGTTCACGCACGCCATTGCATTTCCGACGTGGTCCTTTACATGCGTCCCGGTCTCCGTAAAGATGGCTCGCCCGCGTCGTACCGCATCGCCATACGGATTGTCCGGAATGGCGCTTTCCGGCGGCGGCGCGTAGTAGCCGTCAGCGTCGACAGGCATCCTGGGCAGTTCCGCAGCCCGGTCTGCTTTATAGGCTTTCCGGTCGGCCTCCATATGCGCCCGCTCGTATGCGGACGAAAGCGCCTTGGTCTCGGGCTTTCCACCGAGCGCCTGATAGACGTGACCGATTCCTCCGCTCTGGTAGACGGCGTACCCGATGCCGAAAAGCACCAACCCGAGCACGCCGGCATAGACGATCCTGCTTCTCGCCGAGTTCTTCGACCGGCTGGAATTTTGCATAGCCATTGCTGTCCGCTTCCTTCTTATTTCGAGTGCGCTGTCCGCAGAGAACCGAAGTACTGCGCTGCGGCCCACATGTCTTCTTCGCTCATGCGGGAGGCGATATCCTCCATCAGCGACTGCGGCGAGTTGTGGCGTCTGCCGCCCTTCCACGCGGTCAGCTGGCTGAACAGATATTCGGGCTGCTGGCCCGCCAGGCGGGGAAATGTGGCGCCCAGGCCCTCTCCGGCCTCGCCGTGGCACGTCGCGCATGCCGGCACATCCCTATTCCAGTCTCCGCGCAGGTTGAGCTCGCGCCCTCGGTTGAAGCGGCCATCTCCCGAGGGCGAAGGCGCGGCGGGTATCGATAGCGCCGAGTAGTACTCGGCGACTTCATTCATCTCGGACGGGCTGAGCTGCGAGGCGACGTATCGCATCGACTCATTGGTGCGAGCGCCCGAGACGAAATCCTGAAGCTGCTTGACGATGTAAGCGCTGTTCAAGCCCGC
This sequence comes from Achromobacter sp. MUI-25009338, assembly GCF_057359325.1. Taxonomy (NCBI): domain Bacteria; kingdom Pseudomonadati; phylum Pseudomonadota; class Betaproteobacteria; order Burkholderiales; family Alcaligenaceae; genus Achromobacter; species Achromobacter sp. MUI-25009338. Next base: position 969,671 of record NZ_CM170627.1, on the reverse strand, counting down.
GAGCCGGGGCGTCTGTCCCGCTCCTTGTCCGGCGGCGCCGTGGCACGACGCACAGCTCCACACCTCGGCCGAGCCGCCATGAATCAAACGGGGAGCATCGTTCGCGGCGCCGGCAGGCTGATTCACCGTGCTCGCCGCAGGCGTGACCGTATCGCCGGCCGCCACGCGTTCCGGCACGAGGTCACCGACATAGCTGAACCCACCCCAGACGGCCAGGGCGATGAAAATCCCTAGAACAAATATGGGGATAGGCCGGGATGGCTCCCATGGATCGAATGCGGGGTCGACGTCCTCAACACGCTCGACAGAGCGCTTTTCACGAGTTGGCATTTGGCTGATCCCCTAGTGCTGTACGCCGCGACCCGACTGAGCGCCGTTCTGTTTATCGACAGTCCGGTCGTATCCCCTGTCTCGCATTGCCGCTTCACGGTCACTGACCGAATAGGAGCGGTTCAAGCTGAGGAGATATGCAACCAGATCCAGTGCCTCCTTGCGCGCAACAACGACTTTTCCGTCAGCTGGCTGATAGTCCTTGGGCAGCTTGACCACGACGTCGCCCGCCTGCGCCTTGTCCTTGGTCTCGAAAAGATACGGGTAGGAAGGCATGATGCTCCAGTCGAATATTGCGCGCGGCTGATAAAGATGGGTCAGATGCCAATCCCTGCTCGGAAGCCTGCCGCCCACGTTCAGCAAGTCCGGACCCGTACGCATGGTGCCCAACAGATGCGGCTCGTCGTATGCGTAGTCGCCCGGCGTCGACGCCCTCCCCCAGCCTCGCGCCAGGTCCGCGAAGGTCTGGCCCGTCGAGCGTGGCTGCTGGCTATGGCAGTACACGCAACCATTGGCGATGTACTGCTGGCGGCCGCTCAGTTGTTCCAGCGTGTATGGGCTCAGCGCTTTCGGCGGCTCGATGGTGCGCACCTGCCAGCCAGGCAGAATCACCAGCATCAGCGTCGCAAACGCGAGGATGCCGGTCGCCACCAGCAGAAGCGGGGTGATTCTATTCATGCTTGCCCCCTACCAAGGGACGTTTGGCGATCAACAGGCCAAAGAAGTGAATGCCGAAAACGATGTGCCCCGATGTCATCAACGCCCCTCCCAGAGACCGCCCCTCCAAGTAGGGAATGATGTGCCGTGTGATATCCGCGAATGCAACGTCGGGGTCGAGTAGCTCGACACCCTGAAAAAAGCCGCCGATGGTCAAGGCCAAGAAATAAATGAGGAAGCCCGCGACGGTCAGCCAGTAGTGCAAGGCGATGAGCCTCGGCCACGGCCATCGCTTTCCGGTCAGATGGGGCATCATGTAATAGAAGGCGCCGAACAGCACGACCGACACGAACGCATAGGCGCCCAGATGCGCGTGGCCCACCGTGTAATGCGTGAAATGGGTGATCGAGTTGACCGCCCGGACCGCCTCCAGCGAGCCCTGAAAGGACGCCGCCGTATACATCAGGGCGCCGGTCCATACGAACCGCAGCGCCATGGACTGCTTGAAAGCCCAGATGTTTTGAGCAACGGTTACGTGCTGGTTTACCGCCACCGCGATGACCGGGATGAACATCATCACGCTGTGAACGATGGACAGCGTCACCACCCACGTGGGGATGGGGCCACCGATCAGGTGGTGAATGCCAACCTGGCTATAGAACAGCGCCAGCCCCCAGAATCCCAGCAGCGAGACGCTATAGGAATAGACCGGCTTGCCGATGATCTTCGGAATCAAGTAGTAGGCGGTTCCGACGCCGAGGGGCGTCAGCCACAACCCAAGCACGTTGTGCGCGAACCACCAGTTCATGGTCGCCTGCTGCACCCCCAGATGAAGGCCCGGTATGTTCGCGATGAAAAACAGTATCGGAAACCAGGCTAGCCCCGCCAGGAAGTACCACCCGGATACGTAGAGATGGTGGACGGTGCGATGCAAGGCCGTATCGATCGCGGACCACGCCATCAGTGCTCCGCCTAGGGCCAGGAGCAGATCGACCTGCCATGGAATTTCAAGCCATTCCAGTCCGTCGGACCACCCGCCGCCAATCGCAATCACACCGCACACAACGCCGATCGACCACAGCACCGCGCCGGCGCGGGCAAATGCCGGACGTCTGAGCGGGGTGTGGAAGATGCGAGGCAGGATCCACAAGGCGACTCCGATGCCGGCAGCCGACAGCCAACCATAGGCCACCATGTTGAGGTGTATCGTTCGCGCCCGCCCAAACGTCGTGAAGGCGACCTCCGCGAGCCAGTCAGGCATGTGCAGCTTGAGGGACGCGACGAGGCCGAATAGGGAGCCGACGATCAGAAACAGGATCGAAACCGTGGAGAGCAGCAGCACCACGCCCGATCCAGGCGCGTCGATTCCGGCGCGTTCGACGTCGAATCGATGCGCGGCCTCGGCAGCTTCGCCGCTGGTGGAAGAGGGGTCGTCAAGAACGCCCGCTTCCCCGCCGAGAAAAATGGAGGACGCTTCCTTTTTCCCCGCGCTGATCTGCTTGTTCGCAATGGCCCAGATGAGCGCGCCCAGCGCGACCAGGGACACGACGAAACTGAGCGCCAGCAAGAACCCGAGTGTTGAGGACATGCTATTTTTTTCCGATAACCCAAGGGGTGCCGGCTTCGACGGCGTTGCGCGCCCGGAAAGGCGCCCCTATGAGTTCGGACGGTGTCACGTGTGTCTGCTTGCGCCTCACGGCTCCCACTCCCTGCAGTTGTTCTTGTAAGAAAAATGGGCGTATGTTTGCCGACGACGATTAAGTGAGAATTAAGAACGCCCCTGCAGGGAGCTTTGCCCGTTGCGCGCGGCAATGGGTCGCGGCAAGCGCGCAAACCGCCGCCACACCGGGCGCGCGGTTCGCACTTTCTGTTGGAATTTCGTGGTCCCGCCCGGCGCGCGCAGAACGCGCGCCCCCCCTACGGTCTTAACGCGGTTTTTCCCGCGAGTCGTCGACGCATAGCGGGACCGAGATTTCGGCGACGAGCCCGCCGCCCGGCCGTGGGCCCAGTTTCAGTCGGGCGCCGAATCGGTCGGAAATCGCGCGCACGATTGAAATGCCGAGTCCCGATCCATCGCCCTGCTTGCGGCCCTGGTCACCGCGCCAGAACCGACGTCCGACCTGGGCGATCTGCTCCTGGCCCAGCCCAGGGCCGCGATCGGCCACGGTAATCCGGCAACGGGCGGCTTCCTGGTCGAATACGACGGCGACATCGACGCGCCGTTCCGGCGGAGAATAAAGAACGGCATTCTCGGCGAGGTTGCGCACGGCCGTTTCCAGCATCGATTTCGGCATCGCCGCCCGCCGGTCGTCGCCCTCTATGGTCAGGTCCACGCGATCGCACGCGCCGTCGCCAAGGCGGCCCAGTGCGGTTTGGACCGCTGATACGATGGAAGTGCAGTTTCCTTCGACTTGGGTGACGTCCGCCTCGGTGCGGGCCAGGATCATCATCTGGTCCAGCGTTCGCCGCAAGCGCCGCACGCCCTCCTCTGCGCTCCGAAGTGAAAACTCCGCGTCTTCGCGGTCGGTGATCCGAATCACCTGCAGGTGCGTGTCGATCACGGTCAGCGGCGTTCGCAGTTCGTGCGCGGCCGCGTCCGTAAATGCCCGCTGACTGGAGAGCGCGGACGCAAGCCGCCCCAGCAGCCCGTTCATGGCGTCGAGCACCGGCCGCAGCTCCGAAGGCGAGCGATGGACCGCAATCGGAGACGTGTCCTCGGTCTGCCTCGCCCTGAGTTGATGCCGCAAGTTCTTTAGCGGAGCGAGCCCCCTGCCGATGCCTATCCATAGCGCGCCGAGCCCGCCAAGCACCGCGATGAGAAACGGGATGCCAGCGGCCCGCAAGAGATCCTCGATCAACAGATTCCGTTGATCGATGCGGTCGGCGGTGGTGATCTGGTAACCGTTAGCGTTCAGCACGTAGACACGCCATTTCTGCCCACGCTCCTCGTGCACGCTGTATCCGGTGGCGACACTGTCTATGCCTGTCGGGCTGTCGTTGGTCCGCGCCAGCACCTCTCCATGCAGCCCTCGGATCAGGCAGCTGATTCCTTCTCCGCCATCTACGCGCACCGCCTCGGTCAGGTCGCCGTCCGGCTTCGCGGGCTCCAGGGCGCCGCGCTCCAGCAGCCCGGCGACCATCCGGGCGGACATCGCGAGGCGGCCATCGAGCGTACGATCGAGATCGGCGCGCACGCCCTGCATCATCCAGGCGGCCGCCGCGGCCCAAAGCACTGCGATGGAAATCCCGGCGATCAGGACCGCGCGAAACCTCAAGCTCATGATTCCGATCTCCAGCCCAACCGATATCCCAGGCCGCGAGCCGTCTCTATCGCGGCCGCTCCCAGCTTGCGCCGTATGTTGTGAATATGCACGTTCAAGGCGTTGCTGTTGATCTCCTCGCACCCTCCGTACAGTCTTTCGTTGAGGACATCCGGCATCACCCATCGGCCGTCTGCAGCCGCCAGGTGCGTCAGCAGATCGACTTCCCGACGCGAAAGCAGAATCGGGGCGCCGTCGAACCACGCAAGCCCGCTATCCGGCTCAAGCCGCAACGGGCCGGCGTTGATGACCTGGGTCGTCCGGCCCTGCGTGCGCCGCACGAGCGCATGCAGGCGGGCGGCCAGCTCACGCAGGTCGAAGGGCTTCGTCATGTAATCGTCCGCCCCGCCATGCAGGCCCGCAAGCCGATGCTCCATGGCGTCTCGCGCCGTCAGAACCAGGACGGGCATGTTTGGATCCACGGCCCTGGCAATAGACAGCAACTCCATGCCGTCGCGATCGGGAAGGCCCAGGTCCAGTATCAGGGCATGGTAGGCGGCCTCGGCCTGCGCGGCCTCCGCTTCGGCGGCCGTGCATACGTGATGCGCGGTAATGCCGTGCGGCCTGAGGCCGGCCACAATTCCTTTACCGATCAGATCATCGTCCTCGACCAAAAGTACCCGCACAGCAGTCTCGATTCCTGTAAACAACAGGGAATATGTTAGGCGAGTTTCCCGACACACATGGCGCATGGCTGCAACCCGCCAGCCGCCTCGCGCGCCCTTTAGTCTCGCTTAATCGGGATGTTGCAACATGGCGGAATAGCGGTTGAAGGAGCGGGATTTGATTCGGTTTGGGCGGCTCATTGCAGTTTTCCTGGTGTGCTGGTTCGCCATCGGTGGCGCACGGGCGGACAGCGGCTGGCTTTCATCGTCGGAAGACGTGGAATTCCTGGAGCCGGACGAGGTCTTCAAGGTCGAGCCGGTTTATCGGGAAGGGGACTTCCTGTCGGTTCAAGGCCACATCGCGAAAGGCTACTACGTCTATCGGCAGTCGCTGAAGATCGTCGGCGGCGATGGCAGCGAAGCCGCCGTCACCCTACCTGAAGGCGTCACCAAGCACGACGAATTTTTCGGCGAAACAGAGGTCTACACCGGAGACGCCCTGCGCCTGCGCTGGCAAGGCGCCGGCGCGCAGGCCACGCTGCACTGGCAAGGTTGTGCCGAGGCGGGCATTTGCTACCCTCCCCAAACGGTGGCGCTGAGCTTGCCGGCCGCCAGCGCCGATGCCACGGAAAAAAGCGGATCGCCGGCAGCGGCAGGCACTTCCGCCGCGCAGGACCAGAGCGCCGCCCAGCGCCTGGCGGACCTCGGACCGATTTGGGGACCCGTGCTGTTTTTTGGATTTGGCCTGCTACTGGCGTTCACGCCCTGCACGCTCCCCATGATCCCGATCGTTTCCTCTATCGTCGTAGGCAGCCAGGCGAAGTCGAGGCGCGCCTTCGCCCTGTCCGTGTCGTATGTCCTGGCGATGGCCGCAACGTACGCCGTCGTCGGCGTGGCGGCCGGGCTCGCCGGCGCCAATGTGCAGGCCACGCTGCAATCCCCCTTGCTGCTTGGGGCATTTGCCGTTCTGTTCCTCGTTCTCGCCAGCTCCTTGTTCGGCATGTTCGAACTGCGCCTGCCTTCAGCGCTGGTCAGCCGCGTCGAGTCCGCAGGCAGAAAAAGCAGCGGCGGCAGCCTGCCCGGGGCCGCAGCCCTGGGATTCCTGTCGGCGCTGCTCGTCGGGCCTTGCATGACGGCGCCATTGGCCGGGGCGCTGCTGTACATCGGACAGACAGGCAGCGCGCTGCAGGGGGGAATCGCCTTGTTTGCCCTGGGAATGGGCATGGGCCTGCCCCTGTTGGCGATCACGGTGTTCGGCGCCCGCGCGCTCCCCAAGCCCGGAGCATGGATGGACCGCGTCAAAGTGGCATTCGGCTATGTCATGCTGGGAATGGCCGCGCTGATGCTGGACCGCTTCGTGCCGGCCACCATCGGTCTCGTGATCTGGGCAATTTGGGGGCTGTCCGTCACCCTCGGTCTATTGGCGTGGGCGAACGCCGTGGCGGCCCGGCACCGCCTGCTGTGGACCCTCCGGACAACGGCGGCGGTATCCGGCCTGTGGTCGATTCTCATGCTGGTCGGCGGCGCGTCCGGCGGAACCTCAACCCTTCAGCCGCTGAATCATTTACGCGGCCTGCCGGAGAATTCCGCCGCCGGAAATTCCAGGCCAGCATACGTTGCCGCCAAGTCGGTCGCCGATGTGGACAGGCTGTTGGCCCAGGCCGGCGAGCAAGGCAAATGGACCCTGATCGACTTCTATGCCGACTGGTGCATCAGTTGCCACGTGATCGAGCGCAACGTCTTCGGCGACCCGACCGTGGCGGCCAGGCTCGGGCGCATGCAGGTCGTACGCCCAGACGTCACGCATAACGACGCAACCGACCAGGCATTGCTCAAGCATTGGAAAGTGCTGGGGCCGCCCACGCTCATTCTCATAGGGCCCGACGGCAACGAGCGTCGGGAACTGCGCATGATCGGCGAGATCGACGCGGATCGGTTCCTGGCCCACTTGGACCGGGCGGGCGCGCCATGATCGGCCTGGGACCGTTTTCGATTCACCTGGTGGCGATCGCCATTGGCGCGATCGTTTCCCTGGGGGTAGCAAGCGCCCTGGCGCGCAGGCTTGCGCAGCGCCCGTCCGGATCGGCAGGCTGGGCGCTGCTGGATGCGTTTTTCTGGGGGCTGCTCGCGGCGCGATTCGGATACATCGTCCGAAACTGGGAGGACTACGCAACGACGCCCAAGGCGGTTCTGGCCATCGGGGACGGCGGATTCACCTGGTGGGTTGGCTTGTTCGCCGCGGCGATTGCCCTGTGGTTGAAAACCCGTTCGGCGCCCGCGCTGCGCAAGCCGGCATTTGGCGGCATGCTGGCCGGGATAGCCATCTGGCTGGCTGCGATGGGCGCGGTGGATTCGATGTATCGCCACGCCCCGCCCCTGCCCGATTCCTCGCTGATGACGATGGCAAACGAACCCATTTCTCTGAAGGCGTATACGGGCCGGCCTGTCGTTCTCAACCTGTGGGCCAGCTGGTGTCCTCCGTGCAGGCGCGAAATGCCCGTTTTCGAGATGGCGCAAAAGACCTACCCCGACATTGCCTTCGTCGCCGTCAACCAGGGCGAGTCCCAGCAACAGGTGAAAGCGTTCATCGAACATAACGGCCTGACGCTGGACCACGTCCTCTTGGACCCGTTCTCGACAATCACGCGAACCATGAGCGCCCGCGGCCTTCCCACCACTTTGTTCTTCGACCCCGAGGGAAGGATGGTGGACTCGCACGTCGGCGAACTGACATCCGCGACGCTCAGAGACAAGCTATCCCGCCATGACTTCATCAACAGAAAGGAGGACTGATATGCGCACCAAGCCTTTGGCGCGTCCGCTCGTCGCCGCGGCCTGTGCCGCACTGCTGGCCGCGCCGGTCCATGCCGGGGAACCGGCCCGGCCGCCCGTGCTCAAGGCCTTGGAAACCCAGGGACTTACCGTTATTCAGGAATTCAACGTGGCGGACGGACTGCGCGGTTTCGCCGGCGCCATCCAGGAACGCCCCGTCGCCATTTATGTCACCCCGGATGGCACGGCGATCGTCGGCACGCGAGTGGACGTGGAGGGCCGCCCCATTGACGCAGCCACGCTCCAAGACCTGGTGGCCAAGCCAATGGGAAAGAAAGTCTGGTCGCAGCTGAGCGAATCCTCCTGGGTGCTGGACGGCCGCTCCGAAGCGCCGCGCATCGTCTACACGTTTTCGGACGCCAACTGCCCCTATTGCCACCAGTTCTGGGAGGCGTCGCGCCCCTGGGTTGAGGCCGGCAAAGTGCAGCTCCGGCACATACTCGTGGGGGTCATCCGCGACGACAGCCCCGCCAAGGCGGCAGCGATACTGCGGGCTCCGGACCCCTCGGCCGCCCTGCAGAAGAATGAGCAGCGCTTCGACCAGGGCGGCATCGAGCCCGCCTCCGAAGTTCCTGATGACGTACTGGAAGTGCTGGCGCGCAACCAGATGCTGATGGTGTCGACGGGCTTCCGGGGAACGCCGGGAATCGTCGTACGCGAGGAAGACGGCACCGTGAAAAAGTTCAGGGGCATGCCCCAGGGCGATCAGTTGAACGAAGTACTGGGGCCTCGTTGACCTGCTGACAACTAGACCAATAGCGAGACCCATATGGAACCGGAACTGAAAGTCATCCTGCACGCCCCCTCGCCGGCTGCCCTTCAACGGGCACGAAACAACGCACTGAACTTGAGAAATGGCATGCCTGCCGCCGAAGTGCGCATCATCGCCAATGCGCAGGCTGTCGAAGCCGCGTTGGACGTGGCGCATGAGCGCCTGGATGCCTCGACGTGGATCTGCCCCGTCAGTCTGGAACGACTGGGCAGGGGCAACAGGGAACCACTGCAAGTCCTGGGTGGCCCGGCTGTTCTTGAGATCGCAAGAATGCAAGCGGCGGGATGGGTGTACATACGCGCTTGAATACGCCTACGGCCCGGAGGAGACATCCGGCCACAGCTTTCGCTTACGCTGCATTTGACCGGCTTGGAACAGTCTCGAATTGAACGGGCTGCGGCGCCCGCCCCCTTCGCCCAAAATGTAACAACCGCCCCCGCCCCCCTTGAAGCCCCGGACATCATCCCTATAATTAGCACTCGACACCGGTGAGTGCTAACAACATTCCCGGGCTCAACTGAACATTCTCTTCTTCTTTTTGTAACAGGAGTTCCACATGGCCTTGCGTCCCCTGGGCGATCGCGTGATCGTCAAACGCCTCGAAAACGAGCGCAAGACTGCCTCGGGCATCGTCATCCCCGACAGCGCCGCCGAAAAGCCTGACCAAGGTGAAGTCGTGGCCGTCGGCCCCGGCAAGAAGACCGAAGACGGCAAGATCCTGCCCGTCGACCTGAAGGCTGGCGACAAGGTTCTGTTCGGCAAGTACGCCGGCCAGTCCGTGAAGGTTGACGGCGAAGAGCTGCTCGTCATCCGCGAGGACGAAATCCTCGCCGTGGTCCAGTAAACCCTGCCTCAAACGAATTTTCGAAGGAAGCTAAGAAATGGCTGCCAAGCAAGTATTGTTCGGTGACGACGCCCGCGTGCGCATCGTCCGCGGCGTGAATGTTCTCGCCAACGCTGTTAAAACCACCCTCGGCCCCAAGGGTCGCAACGTCGTGCTGGAGCGCTCGTTCGGCGCCCCGACGGTGACCAAGGACGGCGTGTCCGTGGCCAAGGAAATCGAACTGAAGGACAAGTTCGAGAACATCGGCGCCCAGCTGGTCAAGGACGTCGCCTCGAAGACCTCCGACAACGCCGGTGACGGCACCACCACCGCCACCGTGCTGGCCCAGGCCATCGTTCAGGAAGGCCTGAAGTACGTTGCCGCCGGTTTCAACCCGATCGACCTGAAGCGCGGCATCGACAAGGCCGTCGCCGCCGCCGTCGCCGAGCTGAAGAAGCAATCCAAGCCGGTCACGACCAGCAAGGAAATCGCCCAGGTCGGCTCGATCTCGGCCAACAGCGACACCTCCATCGGCCAGATCATCGCTGACGCGATGGACAAGGTCGGCAAGGAAGGCGTCATCACCGTCGAAGACGGCAAGTCGCTGGAAAACGAGCTGGACGTCGTCGAAGGCATGCAATTCGACCGCGGCTACCTGTCGCCCTACTTCATCAACAACCCGGACAAGCAAGTCGCCGCTCTGGAAGATCCGTTCGTTCTGATTTTCGACAAGAAGATCAGCAACATCCGTGACCTGCTGCCGGTGCTGGAACAAGTCGCCAAGTCGAGCCGTCCGCTGCTGATCATCGCCGAAGACGTCGAAGGCGAAGCCCTGGCCACCCTGGTCGTGAACAACATCCGTGGCATCCTGAAGACCACCGCCGTCAAGGCGCCGGGCTTCGGCGACCGCCGCAAGGCCATGCTGGAAGACATCGCCATCCTGACGGGCGGCACGGTGATCTCCGAAGAAACCGGCATGTCGCTGGAAAAGGCCACGCTGGCCGAGCTGGGCCAGGCCAAGCGCATCGAAGTGGGCAAGGAAAACACGACCATTATCGACGGCGCTGGCGACAGCAAGTCGATCGAAGCTCGCGTCAAGCAGATCCGCGTCCAGATCGAAGAAGCCACGTCCGACTACGACCGTGAAAAGCTGCAGGAACGCGTGGCCAAGCTGGCCGGCGGCGTTGCCGTGATTCGCGTTGGCGCTGCCACCGAAGTCGAAATGAAGGAAAAGAAGGCCCGCGTCGAAGACGCCCTGCACGCCACCCGCGCTGCAGTGGAAGAAGGCGTGGTGGCTGGCGGCGGCGTTGCGCTGCTGCGCGCCAAGCAGGCCATCGCCGACCTGAAGGGCGACACCGCTGACCAGAACGCCGGCATCAAGCTGATCCTGCGCGCCGTCGAAGAGCCGCTGCGCACGATCGTCACCAACGCCGGCGAAGAAGCCAGCGTGGTGGTCAACACCGTGCTCAACGGCAAGGGCAACTACGGCTACAACGCCGCGACCGGCGAGTACACCGACCTGGTCGAGCAAGGCGTGCTGGATCCCACCAAGGTGACCCGCACCGCCCTGCAGAACGCCGCCTCCGTCGCCAGCCTGCTGCTGACGGCCGAAGCCGCCGTGGTCGAACTGGCCGAAGACAAGCCCGCTGCTCCGGCCATGCCCGGCGGCATGGGCGGCATGGGCGGCATGGACTTCTAAGTCCCGCCATCCGGCCTCCCCGGCTTCGGCCGGGGATTGCAGTACCCCGAAAAACCCCCGGTCCTTCGCCCCGGGGGTTTTTCTTTTTTGCGCGCGCCCCAGGCGCGGACACGTTTGCCAACAGTCTGGCGGTTTGCCCGCCGCGCATGCGTCCCTACAATAAGGGTTCCCCAGAAAGAGCCCTGCCCATGCGTTTCACGAAGACCCTGCTGCGAGCCCTGCGCCCGTCCGAGATCTACGGGCTGCTGGTCGATTCGGCCAAGCAATGGTCCACCCACCGCGCCTCGAGCAAGGGCGCGGCGCTGGCGCTGTACATGGTGTTTTCGCTGGCGCCCATGCTGATCCTGGTGATCGCGGTGGCGGGCGCTTTTTTCGGCGAGGAGGCGGTGCGTTCGGAGCTGTTTTCGCAGCTGACCGACCTGACCGGCGAACGCGGCGCCGAGGTGATACAGACGGTGCTGGCCAGCGCGCACGAGTCCGGCGGCGGCTGGATCGCGGCGCTGATTTCGATATTCGTGCTGATTTTCAGCGCCACCACGGCCTTCGCGGAGCTGAAGGCCAGCCTGGACGATCTGTGGGAAGTGTCGGCCAACAAGGGCGGGCTGCACGGCATGGTGCGCAGCCGCATGCTGTCGTTCGGGCTGGTGCTGGTGCTGGCGCTGTTCCTGCTGATTTCGCTGACGGTGAACGCGGCGCTGGGCGCGGCCCGCGGCTATTACGGCGAACTGTGGACGGCCTCGTCGTTCGCGCTGGTGGCCGAGTGGATTTCCAGCCTGTTTTCGTTTTCGGTGGTGGCGGCGCTGTTCGCGGTGATTTTCAAGCTGCTGCCCAGCGCCAGGATTTCCTGGCCGGACGTGATTCCCGGCGCCATCGTGACGGCGGCGCTGTTCCTGGTGGGCAAGTGGGGCATCGGGCTGTACCTGAGCCGCGGCGCGGCGGTGTCGGCCTATGGCGCCGCGGGCTCGCTGATCGCGCTGCTGCTGTGGATCTACTATTCGGCGCAGATCTTCTTTTTCGGCGCCGTGTTCACGCGCCAGTTCGCCCTGCGCTTCGGACGCGAGCAGGCGGCGGACGCCCCCGCCGAATCCGATACCTGAGCCCGGCGCGGCTCAGGCCGCTTCCTTCTCCAGCCCGGCCATCAGGCGCAGGCATTTCAGGAACACCGGCCGCAGGTCCTCGGGTATCGGGGCCAGCACCTGCGCCTCCACCTCGGCATCGCCGGGCAGGATGCGCGCCAGCACCGCGACGCCCTCTTCCGTGATTTCCAAGGCATAGGCGCGGCCGTCCGCGGCCGAGCGCGTGCGCCGCACGTAGCCCTTGCGGGTCATGCGCGCGATCATTTCGGCGAATGAATTGCGGTCCAGCGCGATCAGCTCGGCGATGCGGTTCTGGGTGGCGCCCGGGTTCTGGTAGACGGTGATCAGCAGGGCCTTCTGGCGCGGCGTCAGGTCCTCGTCGGGAAAGGCCTGGGCGAACAGGGCCTCGGCCCGGAAGTGGGCGCGGCGCAACAGGTGCGAGGCGACCTGGCTCAGGTCGAATTCCTCCAGGGCGCGCAGCTTGGCCTGGCTGGCGCGGGCAGGTCTGGCTTTGGCGGTCATCGGGCTTCCATGAAGTCGGCCTGGCGATTGTAGGCCTGCATTGACTTGGCGCGTGCGGCTGCCTATGATGCGCCAATATAGTACGTATACGTATTTATTTATCGGCGATTATTCATTGGCGACTACCGGAGACAGGGACATGACGATCCGCCAGCTACGCAATTACATCGACGGCCGTTTCGAGGATGGCGCATCGACTTTCGACAAGCACAGCCCGGTGGACGGGCGCCGGGTGGCCCAGGTCCACGAGGCCGGCCGCGATCAGGTCGAGCGCGCCCTGCGGGCGGCGCAGCGGGCGCTGCCGGCCTGGGCCGCGCTGCCGGTGGCCGAGCGCACCGACTACCTGCTGGCGCTGGCCGACGGCATCGAGCGGCGCTTCGACGACTTCCTGCAGGCCGAGATCGGCGACACCGGCAAGCCGGTCGGCTGGGCCGGCAAGATCGACATCCCGCGCGGCGCGGCCAATTTCCGGACCTTCGCCGAACTGGCGCGCACGCTGGACATGGAAAGCTACATGACCGATACGCCGGACGGCGGGCAGGCGCTGAACTACGCCTACCGCAAGCCGCTGGGCGTGGTGGGCGTGATCTCGCCCTGGAACCTGCCGCTGCTGCTGCTGACCTGGAAGGTGGCGCCGGCGCTGGCCTTCGGCAATACCGTCATCATGAAGCCTTCCGAGGTCACCCCCTCGACGGCCACGCTGCTGGCGGAGGTGGCGGGCGAGGCCGGGCTGCCGGCCGGCGTGCTGAACCTGGTCCACGGGTTCGGGCCGGGCTCGGCGGGCGAGTTCATCACCACCCATCCGGACATAGACGGCATCACCTTCACCGGCGAGTCGGCCACGGGCGCGGCCATCATGCGGGCGGTGGCGCCGGGGGTGAAGCCGGTGTCGTTCGAGCTGGGCGGCAAGAACGCGGCGCTGGTGTTCGCGGACGCGGACTTCGAGGCCGCGGTCGACGGCGTGACGCTCTCGGTCTTCGCCAATTGCGGGCAGGTCTGCCTGTGCACCGAGCGCGTGTACGTCGAGCGCCCCATCTATGAACGCTTCGTGCAGGCGCTGGCCGAACGCGCGCGCAGCCTGCGCATCGGCTGGCCGCTGGAGCCGGACACCGAAATGGGGCCGCTGGTGTCGCGCGAACATCGCGAGAAGGTGCTGTCCTATTTCGAGCTGGCGCGCCAGGAAGGCGCGACCGTGGTGGCCGGCGGCGGCGTGCCGGCATTCGGCGACGCGCGCGACCAGGGGGCCTATGTGCAGCCCACCATCTGGACCGGCCTGCCCGAGCACGCGCGCTGCATCAAGGAGGAGGTGTTCGGGCCGGTGTGCCACGTGGCGCCCTTCGACACCGAGGAAGAAGCGATCCGGCTGGCCAACGACACGCGCTACGGCCTGGCGGCGGCCGTGTGGACCCAGAACCTCAGCCGCGGCCACCGGGTGGCGCAGGCCATGAAGGCCGGGCTGGCCTGGGTCAATTGCTGGTTCCTGCGCGACCTGCGCACGCCCTTCGGCGGCAGCGGCCTGTCGGGCATCGGCCGCGAAGGCGGCCGCCATTCGCTGCATTTTTATACCGAACCCACCAATGTTTGCGTCAAACTCTGATTTCCCGCACCAGGAGCCCAAGATGAATCCTACCCAGACAGGCCAGTCCGCAACCACCGGCGCCACCGTGGTGGCCGGCAAGGCCACGCCCCGCGGCAAGTATCCGCACATCAAGCGCGCCGGAGACCTGCTGTTCGTCTCCGGCACCAGCTCGCGCCTGCCCGACAACCGCATCGCGGGCGCCGAGGTCGACGCCATGGGCACCGCGACGCTGGACATCCGGGTGCAGACGCGCGCGGTCATCGAGAACATCCGCGACATCCTGGCCACCGCCGGCGCCACGCTGGCCGACGTGGTCGAGATCAGCACGTTTCTCGTGAACATGAACGATTTCGGCGGCTACAACCAGGTCTACGGCGAATTCTTCGACGCCGACGGCCCGGCCCGCACCACGGTCGCGGTGCACCAGCTGCCGCACCCCCAGCTGCTGATCGAGATCAAGGCCGTCGCCTACAAGCCGCTGGCGCGCTAGGGCATGGCGAACTTCCGCATCACGCCGCACACGCTCAGCCACAAGCTGAAGCTGCACCAACTGCAGATTTTCGAGCGCGTGCTGGCGCGCCGTTCGCTGTCGCGCGCGGCCAGCGAACTGCACCTGACCCAGCCCACCGTCACCCGCGCCATCCACGACCTGGAGGCCTTTTTCGGCGCCACGCTGTTCGACCGCTCCAACCGGGGCGTGGCGCCGACCGAGCTGGCCCTGGTGCTGGGCCGGCGCGTGCACGCCATGATGGCCGAGATCCGCTACATGGCCGACGACATCGACGCGGTGCTGGGCGGCGCGAGCGGCCACGTGGTGGTGGGCACGCTGATCGCCGCCTCGGCCAAGCTGCTGCCCGAGGCCATCGCCCGGCTGATGAGCGAACACCCCGGCATCCAGGTCACGGTGCGCGAGGGCCCCACCGCCCAGCTGCTGCCGGCCCTGGCCACGGGCGACCTGGACATCGTGGTCGGCCGCCTGCCCGGCACCGACATGGCCTCGATTTCCGGGGTGGCGGTGGACCACCACAAGCTGTACCGCGAGGAGCTGTGCCTGGTGGCCCGCGCCGGCCATCCGCTGGCCGGCGAGCGCCAGGTGGCGCTGGCCGACCTGACCGACTGCATCTGGATCATGCCCGCGCCGTCCTCGCCCTTGCGCGCCTCGATCGAGCGCATCTTCTTCGACGCCGGCCTGCGCCTGCCCGTGCGCCACATGGAATCGCTATCGCTGTTGACCAATATCGGCGTGCTCATGCACAGCGAGGCGCTGGCGCTGATGCCCTACGACGCGGCGGCGCAATTCCTGTCCATGGGCCTGCTGGCGCGCCTGCCCACCGACGCCTTCGGCGCGTTCGGCGACGTGGGCTATTCGGTGCGCGCCGACCGGCCGCTGACGCCGGCCTGCCAGCGCCTGGTGGAGTATCTGAAGCGCAGCGCGGCACAGCGCGAAACGGGGCAATAGCGCGCCTAGGGTTATCCCGCGATAGATGAACGGTATGGCCGGCCGCACAATTTCTATTGTGCAGCCCCTGCCCGAGCCGCCTAGACTCCTGGGGAGAGCGCAGTTCCCCCAAATCCTGGAGGTCTCCATGCTGGCCTACGGCCCCCCCTTCAATTTCCAGCGCTGGATCGACGACAACGCCCACCTGCTCAAGCCGCCGGTGGGCAACAAGCAGATCTGGCAGGACGCGGATTTCATCGTCACCGTGGTCGGCGGCCCCAATGTGCGCACCGACTACCACGACGATCCGCTCGAAGAGTTCTTCTACCAGCTGCGCGGCAACGCCTGGCTGTCGCTGTGGATAGACGGCAAGCCCGAGCGCGTCGACCTCAAGGAGGGCGACGTCTTCCTGATGCCGCCGCACGTGCGCCACTCGCCGCAGCGCCCCGAAGCCGGCAGCGTCTGCCTGGTGATCGAACGCCAGCGCCCGGTCGGGCTGCTCGACGGCTTCGAATGGTATTGCCCGCAATGCCATCACCTGGTGCACCGCGCCGAGGTCCAGCTGCAAAGCATCGTCACCGACCTGCCGCCGCTGTTCCAGGCCTTCTATTCCAGCCCGGAAAAGCGCCGCTGTCCGAGCTGCGGCGCGATCCATCCAGGCAAGGACCCCGTGCCCGCGACCGCCCCCGCCTAGCATCCCCGACAAGCTCCCTGAAGATGATCCAGAAAATCGATATGCACGCGCACTTCTTCCCGCCGATCACGCAGGAGGAAGCGGCAGCGCTAGACCCCGTCAACGCGCCCTGGCTGCGGCCCGAAGGCGACGGCTCCACCGGCCAGATCATGGCCGGCGACCGGCCGTTCCGCCCGGTGGACGCCACGCTCTGGGACCCGGCGCTGCGCCTGCGGCAGATGGACCGCCACGGCGTGGACGTGCAGATCCTGTGCGCCACCCCGATCATGTTCGGCTACAGCTATCCGGCGCGCGCCGCGGCCGACTGGGCGGCGCGCATGAACGACCTCGCGCTGGAGCATTGCGCCCATGCGCCGGCGCGCCTGAAGGCGCTGGCGCAGGTGCCGCTGCAGGACCTGGAGCTGGCCTGCCGCGAGGCGTCGCGCGCCCGCGCCGCCGGCCACCTGGGCGTGCAGATCGGCAACCACGTCGGCGAGCGCGACCTGGACGACGAAACGCTGGTGCAGTTCCTGATCCATTGCGCCGGGAACGACATTCCGGTGCTGGTGCATCCGTGGGACATGATGACCGACGGCCGCATGAAGCGCTGGATGCTGCCGTGGCTGGTGTCCATGCCGGCCGAGACCCAGCTCGGCATCCTGTCGCTGATCCTGTCGGGCGCGTTCGAGCGCATTCCGCGCAGCCTGAAGCTGTGCTTCGCGCATGGCGGCGGCAGCTTCGCCTATCTGCTGGGACGGGTGGACAACGCCTGGCGGCACCGCGACATCATCCGCCAGGACTGCCCGCAGCTGCCCTCTTCCTACACCGACCGCTTCTATACCGACAGCGCGGTGTTCGATCCGGCCGCGCTGCGCCTGCTGATCGACGTGATGGGCGAGGACCGCGTGCTGCTGGGCTCGGACTACCCGTACCCGCTGGGCGAGCAGGAAGTGGGCCGGCTGGTGACCCACGCCGGGCTGTCGCCCGAGGTGCAGCGCAAGATCCTGGTGCGCAACACCATGACGTTCTTCGGCCTGGACCGCTGAACGCGGCGGGGCACATCCCGCCTACACCGCTTCCTGGCGCGTCCTGAACGGCGGCAGGAACAGGCCCAGCCTGCCGCTCCATTCGGCCATCTCGGCCTTCAGCGCCGGCGGCACCGGGACGCCGCCGGCCTCGCGTTCGGCCTGGGCGGCCAGTTCCGGATCGCCCGGCGCGCGCGGCGAACCCGGCTGCGCCGCCAGTTCGGCCGCCATGGCCGCGGCCACCGCGGCCAGCGCCGCCCCGCCGGCGAACCGCGCGGGATCGATGACGATGAAGAAGGCGCCCAGCTCGCGCGCGCGGCCCAGTTCCTCGTACATGGGGCCGATGTGCGGGCCGTAGGGATTGCCGTTGAGCGGCCCGCACAGCAGTTCGACCATCATCGCCAGGCCGTAGCCTTTGTGTCCGTATTCGCCGCCCAGCGGGGCCAATGCGCGCACGCGCGCGGCGTCGGTTTCGCCGCGGCCGTCGGCGTCCAGCGCCACGCCCCCGGGCAGCGCCGCGCCGTCGCGCCGCGCGTTCATGACCCGGTTCCACGGGATGGCCGTGGTCGCCATGTCCAGGCATAGCGGCGCCCCGCCCTGCCGCGGAAAGGCGAAGGATAGCGGGTTCGTGCCGAAGAACGGCCGGCGCCCGCCGAAGGGCGCGGCGATCGCGTCGGAATGCGTGAACGCGATGCCGATCAGTCCCGCGTCGGCGGCCGCGCGCGTGTACAGGCCGATCGCGCCGCAGTGCGAGGAATCGCCGACGCCCACGGCGCCCACGCCGGCCTCGCGCGCCAGTTCCATGGCCACCGCGTTGGCGCGATGCGCCACCACGATGCCGTGGCCGCGCCCGCCGTGCACCTGCGCGGTGGCCGGTCCGCTGCGTTCGACGCGGATGTCCGGACGCGCCAGGATGGAGCCGTGGGCCACGCGGTTCAGGTAGTGCGGCAGCCGGGCGATGCCGTGGGAATCGATGCCCCACAGGCTGGTCTGGGCCAGGCTCGCTGCCACGCAGCGGGCGTCGGCCTGGCTGAATTCCAGGGCTTGCAGGCAGGCTTCGCCCCATTGCCGCCACTGCGCCGCGTCCACGGTTTGCCAACTTGCCATGCTGCGCTCCTCATCTGTCGTGGCGGCGCGCCGCCGGGTTCAGTCCGCGGGCGCGGGCTGTTCCGCCGCGTCCCGCTCCAGTGCGGCCAACGTACCCAGCACGCCCAGCGTGCGCAGCCGTTCCAGGTGCTCGGCCAGCGCGTCGACGAAGGCGGGCTGGCCGGCCAGGTTCCCGAACACGGGCTTGAAACCGGCCACCACCAGGGCGCGCCGGTGCGCCGCCCGGCCCGGAGAAGCCGACGCGGCGGCCGCGTCGGCGCGCGCCAGCAGTTCTTCCAGGGCGGCGGCCAGCGGGTCCTGGATGGCGTAGGCCTGGCCTTGCTCGTCGCGGCCGCGCAGGTAATGCAGCCAGGCGGCCACGGCCAGGGCCAGCCGGCTGAAATCCTCGCCGCGCCGCAGCCGGTCGCGTATGACGGCGAGCAGGCGCTGCGGCACCTTCTGCGAGCCGTCCATGGCGATCTGCTGCGTCAGATGCGGCAGCGCCGGATTGGCCACGCGCGCCAGGAAGCGCTGGCGGTACTCGTCCAGCGTCGCTTGCGGCACACCGCGCAGCGTGGGCGCGACTTCCAGCCGCAGCATGTCGTCGACGTAGCCGCGCAGCGCCGGCGTGGCGGCGGCCTCGCTGTTGGTGCGCAGGCCCAGCATCGCGCCCAGGTACGCAAAGGCGGAATGCGGGCCGTTGACCATGCGCAGCTTGAGGCGCTCGTACGGCGCGGCGCGGCGCACGAAGCTGACGCCGGCGGCGGCGTCCCACGCGGGCCGGCCGGACGCGAAGCGGTCCTCGATGACCCAGTTCAGGTAGGGCTCGCCCACCACCGGCCAGGCGTCGTCCACGCCCAGCCGCTCGGACACGCGCGCGCGGTCCTCTTCGCGGGTGCGCGGCACGATGCGGTCCACCATGGAATTCGGGAAGGTGCAGTTGCCGTCTATCCAGGCGGCCAGGCCGGCGTCCTGCAGCAGCGCGTAGGCCAGCACCAGGCGGCGCAGCGTGTCGCCGTTGGCGTGCAGGTTGTCGCAGGACAGCAGCGTGAGCGGCCCCAGGCCGCGCTCGCGCCGCAGGGCCAGCCCGCGCGCCAGCATGCCTATGGCGCTGCGCGGACGCGCCGGATGCGCGAGGTCGTGCCTGATGTCGGGATCGTCCCAGCGCAGCTGGCCGGTGGCCGGTTCCAGGCTGTAGCCTTTTTCGGTGACGGTCAGGCTGACGATGCGGGTCTGCGGATGGGCGATGCGCTCCAGCACCGCGCCCGGGTTTTCCGGGGCCACCAGCACTTCCAGCAGCGAACCTATCACCCGCAGCTGCTCGCGCGGCTGCCCGTCGGCGCCGGCGTCGCGCAGCGCCAGCGTGTACAGGCCGTGCTGCGGCGCCAGCGCGTCGCGCGTGTCGGGGCTGCGCAGCGAGACGCCGACGATGCCCCAGCTCAGGTCCCCGCTTACGGCCATGGCCAGGTCCGTCACCGCCGCCTGGTGGGCGCGGTGGAACGCGCCTATGCCCAGGTGCACGATGCCGGGCGTGACGCGGCCGCGCTCATAGGCGGGCCGCGCCACCGCGTCGGGCAGGCGCGGCAGGGATTGCGGGTTCAGGCGCGCGCGCATGGCTCACCAGTGCCAGAGCGTGCCGTCATGCGCCTGCCGGTTGACCGGCAGGTAGGCGCGCTGGTAGGGATAGCGGGCGGCCAGGTCTTCGTCTATGTCCACGCCGTGGCCCGGCGCGTCGCCGGGATACAGCATGCCCTGGTCGAAGGTGTAGGCGTGGGGGAACACCGCGTCGGTCTCGTCGGTGTGCCGCATGTATTCCTGGATGCCGAAGTTCGGCACCCACAGGTCGAAATGCAGGGCCGCGCCCATGCACACCGGCGACAGGTCGGTGGCGCCGTGGCAGCCGGTGCGCACCTGGTAGAGCGCGGCCAGGTCGGCGATGCGCCGCAGGTGCGTGATGCCGCCGGCATGGACCACGGTGGCGCGGATGTAGTCGATCAGCTGGTGTTCGATCAGGTCCTTGCAATCCCAGATGGTGTTGAAGATCTCGCCCACGGCCAGCGGCGTGACCGTGTGCTGGCGGATCAGGCGGAACGCCTCCTGGTTTTCGGCCGGAGTGGCGTCCTCCATCCAGAACAGCCGGAACGGCTCCAGCGCCTTGCCCAGCCGGCCGGCCTCGATGGGCGTGAGCCGGTGATGCACGTCATGCAGCAGGTGGGTCTCCCAGCCCACGGCGTCGCGCACGCGCTGGAACAGGCGCGGGGCATGGTCCAGGTATTTTTCGGTGGACCAGTCGTGCTCCGATGGCAGCGAAGCGTCGGCCGGTTCGTAGAACATGCGGCCGCGGCCCACGCCGTACACCGCGTTCAGGCCCGGCACCCCGCTTTGCGCGCGGATCGCCCGGTAGCCCATTTCGCGGTAGCGCAGCACCTCGTCCACGGTTTCGTCGATGTCGCGGCCGTTGGCGTGGCCGTAGACCAGGACGCCCGTGCGGCTCTTGCCGCCCAGCAGCTGGTACAGCGGCATGCCGGCGGCCTTGGCCTTGATGTCCCACAGCGCCGTGTCCACGGCGGCGATGGCCGCCATGGTGACCGGCCCGCGGCGCCAGTACGCGCCGCGATACAGGTATTGCCAGATGTCCTCGATCTGATGCGGGTCGCGGCCGATCAGGCAGGGAATGACGTGCTCGGTCAGGTAGGCGGCCACGGCCAGCTCGCGGCCGTTGAGCGTGGCGTCGCCGATGCCGTGCAGGCCCTCGTCGGTTTCGATCTTGAGGGTGACGAAGTTGCGGCCGGGGCTGCAGACGATAACGCGCGCTTGGGTGATCTTCATGGATGGTCCTGTGGAATGCCGGAAAACCCTGGCCGCGGCCGGGCGCCTACATCACCGCGCCCAGCTGCCAGGGAACGAATTCGTTCTGGCCGTAGCCGTGCTCCTCGCTGCGCGTGCGCCGTCCCGACGCCGTCTCCAGCATCAGGGCGAAGATGCGCTCGCCCATCTGGGCCACGCTTTGCGCGCCGTCGACCACTTCGCCGCAATTGATGTCGATGTCGTCGGACTGCCGCTGCCATAGCGCCGTGTTGGTCGACAGCTTCAGCGAGGGCGCGGGCGCACAGCCGTAGGCCGAGCCGCGGCCGGTGGTGAAACAGATGAGGTTAGCGCCGCCCGCGACCTGGCCGGTGGCCGACACCGGGTCGTAGCCCGGCGTGTCCATGAACACCAGCCCGCGCTCGCGCACGGTCTCGGCGTATTCGTATACGTCGGCCAGGCGCGTGGTGCCGCTCTTGGCGATGGCGCCCAGGGACTTCTCCAGGATGGTGGTGAGCCCGCCGGCCTTGTTGCCGGCCGAGGGGTTGTTGTCCATCTCGGCGTCGTTGCGGGCGCAGTAGTCCTCCCACCAGCGCAGCCGCGCCAGCAGCTTGGCCGCGACCTCGGGCGTGGCCGCGCGCCGCGTCAGCAGGTGCTCGCCGCCGTAGATCTCGGGCGTCTCCGACAGAATGGCGGTGCCGCCGTGGCGCACCAGCAGGTCCACGGCCGCGCCCAGCGCGGGATTGGCGCTGATGCCGGAATAGCCGTCGGAGCCGCCGCACTGCAG
Source organism: Achromobacter sp. MUI-25009338 (assembly GCF_057359325.1). Lineage (NCBI taxonomy): Bacteria > Pseudomonadati > Pseudomonadota > Betaproteobacteria > Burkholderiales > Alcaligenaceae > Achromobacter > Achromobacter sp. MUI-25009338. The sequence goes on along the minus strand of NZ_CM170627.1, from coordinate 947,642 downwards.
GCCCACGGTGAGATGGCTGGCCGGCACGGGCTGGCGGCGCACGCGGTCGGCCTGCGCCAGTATGGCGCGCACCAGCTCGATGCCGTGCGCCACCGTCTTGCGCGTGCCGCCGGTTTCCTGGATGTTGAAGGTGTGCAGCAGCCCGCTTTCGCGCAGGCCTTCCTGCTCCATCAGGCCGCCGATCTGGTTGGTCTCGCAGCCCAGCCCCAGCACCAGCAGGCCGGCGAAGTTGGGATGCCTGGCGTAGCCGCCCAGCGTGCGGCGCAGCAGGCGCAGCGGCTCGCCTTCGCTGCCTGTGGCGCAGCCCGCGCCATGCGTCAGCGCCACCACGCCGTCCACGTTGGGATAGGCGGCCAGCGCTTCGGGGTGGATGTCGCGGCGGAAATGGTCGGCGATGGCGCGGGCCGCCGTGGCCGAGCAGTTCACGCTGGTGAGGATGCCGATGTAGTTGCGGGTGGCGACGCGGCCGTCGGCGCGCACGATGCCGTCGAACTGCGCCGGCGCGTCCACGTAGTCGGTGGGCCGCGCGTCGGCGCCCACCGCGTAGTCGCGCTCGAAGTCGGAGAACTCCAGGTTCTGCGTGTGCACGTGCGCGCCGGCGGCGATGTCGCAGCGCGCCACGCCGATGATCTGGTTGTAGCGCCGCACCGGCTCGCCGGCGGCGATGGCCCGCGTGGCGATCTTGTGGCCGGGCGGCACCAGTCCGCGCACGACGATGTTCTCGCCGGCCAACGGCGTGCCGCCGGCCAGCTGGCGGCGGGCGATCACCACGTTGTCGGCCGGGTGGATGCGTATGAACGCGGTATCGGTCTCAGGCATGGATGGCTCCTGGCGGGCGCGACTAGGCCCTAGGCGTCGATCAGCTCGGGGTCCCAGGCATGGACGGACTGTTGCTGCTCGCCCAGGCCGGCGATGCCCAGGCGCATCCGGTCTCCCACCTTCAGGTACACGGGCGCCGGCTTCTGTCCCATGCCCACGCCCGGCGGCGTGCCGGTGCTGATCAGGTCGCCCGGGTACAGGGTCATGAAGCGGCTGACGTAGGACACCAGCTGCGCCACGCCGAACACCATGGTGCGGGTGCTGCCGTTCTGGAAGCGCTTGCCGTTGACTTCCAGCCACATGTCCAGCGCCTGCGGGTCGGCGATTTCGTCGGCCGTCACCAGCCAGGGGCCGACCGGGCCGAAGGTGTCGCAGCCCTTGCCCTTGTCCCAGGTGCCGCCGCGCTCGATCTGGTATTCGCGCTCCGACACGTCGTTGACCACGCAGTAGCCGGCCACGTGCTTCATGGCGTCGGCTTCGCTGACGTAGCGGGCGCGCTCGCCGATCACCACGCCCAGCTCGACTTCCCAGTCGGTCTTGACGGATTCCCGGGGCAGCACCACCGGATCGTTGCAGCCGACCACGGCCGAGGTCGGCTTCATGAAGATCACCGGCTCGGCCGGCACCGGCAGCCCGGACTCGGCCGCGTGGTCGGCGTAGTTCAGGCCGATGCAGATGAATTTGCCCATGCCGCTCCAGGGCGGGGCCATCCGGCCCGGGCGGTCGACCCGCGGCAGGCTGTCGGGGTCCAGCGCGCGCAGTTTCGCCAGGCCGGCCTGCGTGAGCGTGGCGGCGGTGATGTCGGGCAGCGCCGCGGACAGGTCCCGCAGCTGTCCGCGGGCGTCGATCATGCCGGGTTTTTCCGCGCCTTTCGCGCCATAGCGCACCAGTTTCATCTTGGTTTCCTTGGGAGGTGTGTGTAGGTTCAGTTGGACCAGCCGCCGTCGATGACCTGGGCGGTGCCGGTGGTGAAGGCGGATTCGTCGCTGGCCAGGTACAGCGCCAGCGCCGCGATTTCGGCGGTGGTGCCGATGCGGCCCATGGGCTGGCGGGCGACGAAGGCGGCCTCGACGGCGGCCAGCGTCTGGCCGCTCGCGGCGGCCTGGGCCTCGATGCGCTGGCGCAGCGAAGGCGATTCCACCGTGCCCGGGCAGATGGCGTTGCAGCGTATGCCCTGGCCGATGTAGTCGGCGGCCACGGACTTGGTCAGGCCGATCACCGCCGCCTTGGTCGCGCCGTAGACGCAGCGGTTGGGCGCGCCCTTGATGCTGGAGGCCACCGAGGCCATGTTGACGATGGAGCCGCCGCCGCGCGCCAGCATGCCCGGCAGGCAGGCCCGGATCATGCGGTACATGGTTTTCACGTTCAGCTCGAACGAGAAATCCCAGGCCTGTTCGTCGCAGTCCAGGATAGTGCCGGCGTGCACGAAGCCCGCGCCATTGAAGAGCACGTCCACCGGCCCGGCCTCGGCGGCCAGTTCGGCCGCGGCCGAGGCGCCGGTCAGGTCCAGCGTGCGGCGCCGGCACCCGGCCAGCGTTTCCAGCGCCGCGCCGTTGATGTCCACGGCCAGCACGTCGGCGCCTTCGCGCGCATAGGCCTCGGCCACGGCGCGGCCTATGCCCTGCCCGGCGGCGGTGACGATGGCGGTCTTGCCTTGCAGTCTTCCGGTCATTGCGGGGGTCTCCTTATTTGGCCATGCCCAGGAAGGTGGGCAGCCAGAGCGTGATCTGCGGGATGTAGGTGATGGCGATCAGCGCCACGAAGAGCGGGGCCAGCCACGGCAGGATGGCCATCGTGGTGCGTTCGACCGACAGCCTGGACACGCGCGCCAGCACGAACAGCACCATGCCCAGCGGCGGATGCAGCAGGCCTATCATCAGGTTCAGCGTCATGATGAGCCCGAAGTGGATGGGGTCGATGCCGAGCTTGAGCACGATGGGCAGCAGGATGGGCACGAGGATGGTGATGGCGGCGATGGTGTCGATGAAGCAGCCCACGATCAGGATCAGCACGTTGGCCATCAGCAGGAACACCCACTTGTTCTGCGTCACGCTGAGGATGCCGTCGGTCAGCGCCTGCGCGGCCTGCGAGGTGGTCAGCAGCCACGCGAACACCGACGCGGCGGTGACGATGAACAGCACCGAGGCCGTGGTCTCGATGGTGTCGAAAGTGGCCTTGGCCAGCGTGCGCAACGTCATGGAGCGGTAGCGCACCAGCCCCAGGAACAGCGCCCAGATCACGGCGGCCACGGCGGCCTCGGTGGGCGTGAACCACCCCAGGGTCATGCCGCCGATCAGGATGACGGGCGCCATCAGCGCCATCACCGCCGAGAAGTTGTAGCGCCAGTCCAGCAGCAGCAAGGCCGCGAAGGCGATGCCGGTGGCCGTGTTGGACGACAGGCCGGCCTCGGTCATGGCCCAGATCGCCAGCGGAAAGGCCAGCACCACGGCCACTTCCAGCGTGGCGCCGCCCAGCCGCTTCCAGTCGAACGACACGTCGCCGCCCCAGTTGTTGCGCCGCGCGAAATAGGCCACGGTCAGCATCATCAGCACGATCAGCACGGCGCCGGGGACCAGGCCGGCCAGGAACAGCGAGCCGATGGACACGTTGGCCATCATGCCGTAGATGACGAAGGGCAGCGACGGCGGGATGATGGGGCCGAGCGTGGCCGAGGCGGCGGTCACGCCCACCGCGAACTCGGTGCCGTAGCCGTGGTCCTTCATGGCCTTGATCTCGATGGTGCCCAGGCCCGCGGCGTCGGCGATGGCGGTGCCCGACATGCCGGCGAACACCACCGAGCCGATGATGTTCACCTGCCCCAGCCCGCCGCGCATCCAGCCCACCAGCGCCACGGCGAAGTTGTAGATGCGCCCGGTGATGCCGGCGATGTTCATCAGGTTGCCGGCCAGGATGAAGAACGGCACGGCAAGCAGCGGGAAGGATTCCACGCCCGCGATCATGCGCTGCGCCACCACCACGTCGGGCACGCTGCCCGAGATCAGCACGAACAGCAGCGACGCGCCCGCCATGGCCACCGCCACCGGCAGGCCGAAGATCATCAACAGCAGAAAGGTTCCGATCAGTATGCCCATGTCTCGTTTCCGGTTGTGGTTGTCGGATCAGTCCAGCGACGCGTAGGCCTCGGGGTTTTCGAGGATGGAATAGCCCTGGCGCCAGTTGGCGACGGCCACCTGCGCCGAGCGCAGGAACATCAGGGCGAAGCCGGCCAGCGCCACCCAGTAGACATAGGCCTTGTTCCAGAACAGCGTGGTCATGGGCTCGTCGCCCACCAGCGTGATGTAGCGGTAGGTGAGCCATACGGCGTAGCCGAAGAACACGGTGCGCAGCAGGTCGATGACGGTGGCCAGCACGCGGCCCGCGGGGCGCGGCAGGTAGCGGTATAGAAAATCCACCTGGATGTGGCGGCAGGCCCGCACGCACATGGCCGAGCCCAGGAACACCACGCCGATCAGGCAATAGACGGCGAGCTCCTCGGTCCAGGCATAGGAATCGTTGAGCACGTAGCGCGAAAAGAACTGCAGGGAAACCAGCAGCGCCATGATCCAGAATATGGCCAGGCAGATCCAGTCTTCGGGCTGGTAGCCCGCCAGGCTGACTTCATGGTGGTCGGCCTCTTCGAAGCTGTGGACGATTTCTTCAGCGGTGGCCAGCGGCGGCGGCTGCGTGCCGGGCCGGACAGGGTCGTGGCTGGCCGCCGCCATGACGGCGGCCTTGGCATCGGAATGCATGGCGTTCCCCTAGTGCGGAGTCGGGAGGGTCGGGACCGCCGGCGGCGGCCCCGCGGGCGCGTTCACTTCACGGCCTGGATCCGTTCCCAATCCGATTTTTCGTAGCCGTACTGCTTGAACGGCACTTTCTCCAGCACGGTGTCGCGGAAGTCCTGGACGTTGACCTCCGCCACGTTCAGGCCGCGCTTGCGGAACACCTCGACCATTTTCTTTTCGCTCTCGGCGACTTCGCCCGAGGCCTTCTCGGCCGCCTGCTGCGCGACCTCGGTGAAGATCTTCTTGTCCTCGTCGGACAGGCTCTTCCAGAGCTTGCCCGAGATCACCGTGTTCAGGTGGTCGACGATGTGGCCGGTGAGGATGATGTTCTTCTGGACCTCATAGAACTTCTTGGCCTCGATGGTGGTGAGCGGGTTCTCCTGCGCCTCGACGGTGCCGTTCTGCAAGGCCAGGTAGACCTCGGCGAAGGCGATCGGCGCGGTATTGGCGCCGCAGGCGCGCGGCATGGCCAGGTAGGCCGCCACGTCCGGCACGCGGATCTTCAGGCCCTTCATTTCGGCGCACTTGGTGAAGGGGCGGTTGGAGGTGGTCTGGCGCGTGCCGTAGTAAGTGGTGGCGACGATGTGGTTGCCGCTTTTCTCGTCGTAGCCGCGGGTGAGCTCTTTGTAGATGTCGCTCTTGGTGTAGGCGATCAGGTGCTCGGGGTTGCGGAAAATGTAGGGGTAATAGGTGACGCCGATGCGCGGGAAGGTTTTCGCGGCGAAGCTGGAGCCGGAGATGATGATGTCCACCGTGCCCAGGGTCAGGCCCTGGTTTATGTCGTTTTCCTTGCCCAGCTGCGAGGCCGGATACACGTCGATCTGGTAGCGGCCGTTGGTGCGCTTGCCGATTTCCTGCGCCGCCCAGACGGATGCGGTATGGAAGGGTTCGGACGTCTCGTATACGTGGGCCCACTTGAGCTTGGTCTGCGCCAGCGCGCTGCTGCTGGCGGCCAGCGCCAGGGCGGCGATCAGCGCCTTGAGGGCGTTGCCTGGGTTCATGTCGTCTCCTCGTTGTTTTGAATGATCCGCCTGGCGGCCCTGCTGTGCCGCCCGGAGGTCATGCTTCGACTACAAGTTGCACCTTGGTACTGCGACTGCGATCCGCTGCCAGTTCGAAGGCCTCGAATGCGCGCGACAACGGCAGTTGCGCGCTCATCAGGGGCCGCACGTCCACCTTGCGCGTGCGCAGGTAGGAAACGGCCCAATCGAACTCCACGTCCGCGCGGAACGCGCCGACGTAGTCGAGCTCCCGCGCCATGATGTTGTTGGCCGGGAACGCGATGCCTTCGGCCGGCAGCGTTCCCACTTGCACGATGCGCCCGCCGCGGCGCGTGGCCGCCAGGCAGGTGGCCAGCGCGGCCGGACTGCCGGCCGCCTCGATGCTGACGTCGGCGATGTCGGCCAGGTCGGCGGGCGCGGCCCGGTCGCCGCGCACGGTGTCGTCGGCGCCGACGGCCAGCGCCATTTGCAGCGGGCGGTCGGCGACGTCGGCGACGATCACGCGCGCGGCGCCGGCCAGCCTGGCGGCCAGCACCGTCATGCAGCCGATGGTGCCGCCGCCCGTCACGAGCACGGTACGGCCCATCAGGGGGCCGGCGCGGTTCACGCCGTGCAGGCCGATGGACAGCGGCTCGGCGCAGGCGATCTCGCCCAGCGAGACGTCTTCTTCGGGCACCGGCGTGAGCTGGCGCTCGGCCATGACGAAGCGTTCGCGGAACATGCCCTGCACGTGCGGATACACGCTGGCGCTGCCCAGAAAGCGCATGTTGCGGCACAGATTGGCGCGGCCGGCGCGGCAGTAGTCGCACCTGCCGCAGGGATGCGAGGGATTGATGGCGACCTTCATGCCGGGCGCCACCGAGGCCACGGCCGCGCCGGTGCGCAGCACCACGCCGGAGGCCTCGTGGCCGGGTATGAGGGGTTCGCGGATGACGAAGGCGCCGACGCGGCCATGCTGGAAATAATGCAGGTCGGAGCCGCAGATTCCGGCGGCGCCCAGCCTGAGTTCGACTTCGTGCGGCGCCAGCGGCGCGGTTTCGTCGGGTTCGAGGCGCAGGTCGCGCGCGCCGTGGATGCGGCAGGCCAGCGTCATGGTTCGGTCTGCTCCCGGTGGGCGGTCGGCGCGGCCTCGGCATGCTGGCCGGGCGCGTCGGCGCCGGGCCAGCTGGCGGTGAGGCGGTCGTGCGAGCAGGCCAGATGATGGTGCATGGCGGCGCGCGCGCCGCGGTCGTCGCCGGCGCGGATGGCGTCGATCACTTTGCGGTGCTCGGCGATGGCCGAGGCCCAGCTGGCGGGATTCTCGAAGTAGTCGCCCAGCTTCACGGACAAGGGGTTGTGGCGCTCGTCGAAGAGTTCGCTGACCACGCGCACCAGCACCGCGTTGTTCGCCATTTCGGCGATGCGCGTGTGGAACAGGCGGTCGCCGCGGATGGGCACGTGGCCGGCGAGCGCCTCGTCTTCCATGGTTGCCACCGCTTCGACCAGGCCGTCGACCAGCGCGGGCGCGTTGCGCAGCGCGGCCTGCGCGGCCAGTTCGCCTTCGATCACCTGGCGCGCGCGTATGGTTTCCAGCGGGCTTTCCGCCGTGAGGCTGGCGCGCGGCGCGCCGGTCAGGCTTTGCACGTAGACGCCGGAGCCCATGCGGACCTCGACCCAGCCTTCGACCTCCAGCGCGATCAGGGCCTCGCGCACCGAGGGGCGCGACACGCCCAGCTTGAGCGCCAGGTCGCGCTCGGGCGGCAGGCGCGCGCCGACCGGGAACTCGCCCGCCTCGATCAGCAGCCGGAGCTGGTCGGCGATCTGGCGGTACAGGCGGCGGGGTTCGATGGTCTGGATGGGCATGGACTGCGTAGCTGGAGGAAGTGCCGGGGAAATTCGGGCCAGAAGGTAAAGTGGCCTTACCAATTGACCGGAATCTTGCGCCCGCCCCGGATGAGTCACAATTAGGGTTTGCCCGCCGTGGGTAGCCCATATCTGTTAAAAAGCCGCCACCCGGTCCACTATTCACGCCCATGTCCCCGAATCCGCACCACTCGCCCTACAAGAGCACCGGCGGCCTGCGTCGCATCCTGAACGCGCTGCGCTACTCGCTGCAGGGCCTGCAGGCCGCGATCAAGTACGAGGCGGCCTTCCGCCAGGAACTGGCGCTGGCCGTGCTGATGATTCCGGCCGCGTTCTTCCTGGGCCGCACCACGGTGGAGGTGTTCTTCCTGGTGGGCACGGTGATCATGGTGCTGGCCGCGGAGCTGCTGAATTCCGCCATCGAGGCGCTGGCCGACGCGCTGTCGGTCGAATCGCATCCGCTGCTGGGACGGGCCAAGGACCTCGGCAGCGCGGCGGTGATGCTGTTGCTGATCTTCGCCGGCACGGTGTGGGTGGGCGTGGCCATCAGCCGTTTCGTCATGCATTGACACGGCTGGTCATGCCGCCGCCCCGGCGCGGCTATTTATACTGGGAGCCATGATGCCTAGATCGACGTCGGACCCCTCGCAGCGCATCGTCATCGTCGGCGGCGGCGCCGGCGGCCTGGAACTGGCTTCCAAGCTGGGCCGGATCCACGGACGCCAGCACATCACGCTGGTCGACAGCCGCCCTTTCCACATCTGGAAGCCCTCGCTGCACGAGGCCGCGGCCGGCACGCTGGACATCCACCAGGAAGGCCTTTCATACCTGATGCTGGCGCACCTGAACGGGTTTTCGTTCGCGCAGGGCCGCCTCGAACAGGTCGACCGCGAGCACCGCAGCATCACGCTGGACGCGGTCAGCGACGCGCAGGGCATGGAAGTGCTGCCGCGCCGCGAACTGGCCTACGACACGCTGGTGCTGGCCCTGGGCAGCACGTCCAACTTCTTCAACACCCCCGGCGCGGCCGAACACGCCGTCACGCTGGACACCACCGAAAACGCGGAACAGTTCCGCCTGACCATGCTCAAGGCCATGGCGCAGGTGGACCTGGCCAAGGTGCGCAATCCTTCGGCGCGGCTGGATCTGGTGATCGTGGGTGGCGGCGCCACCGGCGTCGAACTGGCGGTGGAGCTGGTCGAGGCCAGCCACGTGGTCAGCGCCTACGGCCTGCCGAACTTCCGCGCCGAACGCGACCTGGCGATCACGCTGGTCGAAGGCGCGCCGCGCATCCTGTCGGCGCTGCCCGAGAAAATTTCTGTGGCGGCCACCCGGCGGCTCACCGAACTGGGCATCCGCGTGGAAACCTCGTGCCGGGTGTCCGAAGTCACCGACAGCACCGTGCGCACCGCGGACGGCCGCGAAATCCCCGCCCAGCTCTGCATGTGGGCCGCCGGCATCCAGGGTCCCGCCCTGCTGGCCGACCTGGGGCTGCCGCTGAACAAGCTGGGGCAACTGGAGGTCAACGACAGGCTGGAAACCCCGGACCCGCACATCCTGGCGCTGGGCGACTGCTGCGCCGCGCCGTGGCGCGAGGGCCGCACCGTGCCCGCCCGCGCCCAGGCCGCCCACCAGCAGGCCGACTACCTGGCCAGGAAGCTCACCGCCCGCCTGCGCCACGCGGCCGAGCCCGCCGAACCCTATGTCTACCAGGACCACGGCTCGCTGGTCTCGCTGGGCCAGGACGCCGGCGTGGGCAGCCTGATGGGCAAGCTGGCCGGACGCGGCCTGTTCGTAAGCGGTACACTGGCGCGCCTGATGTACATGAGCCTGCACCTGATGCACCACAAAGCCGTGCTGGGCATCTCGCGCACCGCCTCCCTGGCCCTCGCCCGCCTGCTCATGCGGCGCACGCGTCCACGGGTCAAACTGCACTGAATCCCATGAACTTCATCCAAAAACTCGAACACGCCTGGACCGCCAGCAACTCGCTCCTGCAAGTCGGGCTGGACCCCGACCCGCAGCGCTTTCCGCGCGAATTGCAGGGCAAGCCGGACGCCATCTTCCAGTTCTGCCGCGACATCGTCGACGCGACCGCGCCGTACGCATGCAGCTTCAAGCCGCAGATCGCCTACTTCGCCGCCCACCGCGCCGAGGACCAGCTCGAAGCGCTGTGCCAGCACATCCGCGACAAGCATCCTGACCTGCCCATCGTGCTGGACGCCAAGCGCGGCGACATCGGCTCGACCGCCGAGAACTACGCGCGCGAAGCCTACGAGCGCTACCAGGCGCATGCGCTGACCGTCAGCCCCTACATGGGCCTGGACTCGGTCGAGCCCTACCTGGCCTGGCGCGACCGCGGCGTGATCGTGCTGTGCCGCACCTCGAACCCGGGCGGTTCGGACCTGCAATTCCTGAAGATGGATAACGGCGAGCCGCTGTACCTGCACGTCGCGGGCCTGGTGGCCGACAAGTGGAACGCCGACGGCCAGTGCGGCCTGGTGGTGGGCGCCACCTTCCCCAACGAGCTGGCCGCCGTGCGCCAGCGCATCGGCGACGCCCTGCCCCTGCTGGTGCCGGGCATCGGCGCCCAGGGCGGCGACATCACCGCCACCGTCAACGCCGGCGCCAACGCGGCGCGCAGCGGCATGATGATCAATTCCTCGCGCGCCATCATCTACGCCAGCGGCGGCGACGACTGGCGCGAGGCCGCCGGCGCCGCGGCCCAGGGCCTGCGCGACGCGATCAACGCGGTGCGCTGAACGCCGCGCCGGGGTTCAGCCCCGGCCGGCGGGCGCGCCCACGAATTCCAGCAATCCCCGCAGCGCGAATTCCACCGCGGCCTGACGCACCTGCGTCCGGTCGCCGGGGAACACGTGCGTCATCGCGCGGCTGGTGATGCCGTCGCCGGTGCGCATGGCGAAACCGAAGCACACCATTCCCACGGGCTTGCCGGGCGTGGCCCCGCCCGGGCCGGCGATGCCGGTGGTGGACGCCGCCACCCGCGCGGCGCCGGAGGCCAGCAGCACGCCGTTGGCCATTTCCAGCGCGACCGGCTCGCTTACCGCGCCGAAGTGGTGCAAGGCGTCGGGCGAGACGTCCAACTCGGCCACCTTGGCGTCGTTGCTGTAGGTGACGAAGCCGCGCTCGAACCACTCGCTGGACCCCGCCACCGCCGTGATCGCACCGGCCAGCAGGCCGCCGGTGCACGATTCGGCCGTGCCCAGCATCCAGCCCTTGCGGCGCAGGGCCTCGCCCAGCGTTGCGGCCAGCGCTTCCGTGCCGGACCCGATATTGCGTTGTGCTTCGCTCATCCCAAGACTCCTGTGCGCACGACCAGCGCCATGACCAGCAAGGCGTATCCGGCCGCCACGATATCGTCCCACATTACGCCGAAACCGCCCTTGATGTGGGCGTCGAAGAACTTGATGGGAGGCGGCTTGACGATGTCGAAGGTGCGAAACAGCACGAACGCCAGCGCCTGCGCCAGCCAGCCCGACGGCGTGAGCCACAGCACCAGCCAGAACGCCACCATCTCGTCCCAGACCATTCCGACATGATCGGGTTGCTGGAGTTCGCGCCCGACGCGATGACAGGCCCAGCAGCCGTACAGGAACGCCAGCGCCAGGAACACGCCGATGGCCAGATCCGTGGCGGCCGGCGCGGCGGCGACCCAGATCGCCCAGGCCAGCAGCGTGCCCCAGGTGCCGGAGGCCGGCCGGATCAGCCCGCTGCCGAATCCGAAGGCGATCAGCCGGCCAGGATCGCGGCACACCCAGGACAGGGCGGGATAGGCAGCCCGGCTGCGGTCGCGCATGGAAGGGGAGCGGGTGTCGGCGGGAGGCATGGCGTCCAGGAGGATGAGGCAAAAACGCGGCGCTCAGGCCGCGGGAAAGTGGTCGAAGCCGGCGGGCAGCGCGTCCAGCGGCCGGCCCTGCGCGTCCAGCACGTCCAGGCCGGCACGCTCGCGGATCCGGCCGATGCGGGTGGCGCGCGCGCCGGCCTCGCCGGCGGCGGCCAGCACGGCTTCGCGGCGGGACGCCGGGGCGGTGAAACACAGCTGGTAGACGTCGCCCCCGCCCAGCACGGCGCGTCGGCGCCGCGCCGGGTCCAGGCCGGCCAGCGCGGCGGCCACCGGCATTTGCGGGTAGTGCAGATCGGCGCCCACGCCGCTGGCGGCCAGGATATGGCCCAAGTCCTGCAACAGGCCGTCGGAGACGTCGATGGCGGCATGGGCCACGCCGCGCAGCGCCAGGCCCAGCGCCACCTGGGGCCGCGGCCATTCCAGGGCCTCGCGGGTCGCGGACAGCAGCGCGGGGTCGGCCGGATACTGGCCGTCGAGCAGCCGGTAGGCCACGTCGGCCGCGCCCAGCTCGCCCGATACCCAGACGTCGTCGCCCGGCCGGGCGCCGTCGCGGCGCAGGGCATGCCCCGGCGCGACCGCGCCGAACACCGTGACGCTGATGGCCAGGTCGTGCGCGCTGCGAGTGGTGTCGCCGCCGATCAACGGGCAGCCGTGGACGGCCGCCAGATCGTGGAAGCCCTCGGCGAAAGCGGCCAGCCACGCCTCGTCCAGCCGCGGCAAGGCCAGGCCCAGCACGCAGCCGATCGGGCGCGCGCCCATCGCGGCCAGGTCCGACAGATTCACCGCCAGGGCCTTGTGCCCCAGCGCCCTGGGGTCCACATCGGGAAAGAAATGGCGCCCTTCCAGCAGCAGATCCGTGCTGGTGGCCACCTGCTCGCCGGGCGGCACCGGAAACAACGCGCAATCGTCGCCCACGCCCAGCAGCCCTGCCGGCGCAGCGCGATTGAAATAGCGCGCGATCAAATCAAATTCGGACGCCAACGCAACTCCGCAATCCGGCAAGAACAAGCGTAAGAAACAGGAAACAGCTGCCCGCACATAACGGGTGCCCCCCAATCCGGGCCGCACGGATCCGGCTCCGCCGGTCCGTAGCGGCGCCCCCCTGGGGGGGAAGCGCCAAAGGCGCTTCGGGGGGGAGCCTACTTCCGCATTTCGTGCGGACGCACGTCCGCGGCCAGCTTGTCGAGCACGCCGTTGACGAACTTGAAGCCGTCCGTGCCGCCAAACGACTTGGCGAGTTCGACGGCCTCGTTGATGGCGACCTTGTACGGCACTTCGACGTGATGGATCAGTTCGAAGCTGCCGATCAGCAGGATGCCATGCTCGACGGGCGACAGCTCGGCCAGCGGGCGGTCGATGTAGGGCGTGAAACGCTCACGCAACGCGGGCGCTTCGCGCAGCACGCCATGCAGCAAGGTCTTGAACCATTGCGCGTCGGCCTCGGAGAAATCCTCGGTGTCGCGCAGATGGGCGTCGATCTCGCCGGCGTCCTGCGTGCCTTCGCCGCCGCGCAGCAGCCACGCGTACACGCCCTGCAACGCGAATTCGCGTGCACGGCGCCGCGCGCTGCGCGCGTTGGCGCGGGCCTGCGCCGCGCTATCAGCGCTGGTCGTCGTCTTCTTCGTCGTCAAAATCTTCGTCCTCGTCGTCTTCGTCGTCTTCCTCGGGTTCCAGCGCCGCCACCAGGTTGGCCATTTCAACGGCCACCTGGGCGCAGTCGCGGCCCTTGCCGGCGGCGCGGGCCTGGGCCTGCTCGTCGGTGTCCACGGTCAGCACGCCGTTGGCGACGGGGATGCCGGTTTCCAGGGAAATACGGGTGATTGCCGTGGCCATTTCATTGCTGACCACTTCAAAGTGATAGGTTTCGCCGCGGATGACGGCGCCCAGCGCGATCAGTGCGTCGAATTCGAACGTTTCGGCCATGTGGGACAGGGCCACGCCCAGTTCCAGGGCGCCGGGCACGGTGGCGACCATCACGTCGCGCTCGTCCACGCCCAGTTCGGCCAGTTCCTTCAGGCACGCTTCGAGCTCGGCCTGGCCGATTTCTTCATTGAAGCGGGCGCGTACGATGCCGATGTGCAGCCCTTCGCCGTTCAGGTCGGGGGTAAGGATATAAGGGTTCATTTGTCGGCCTTCAGTGTGTTGCGGGAGTGTTCGGAGGGTCGCAATCGTAACCCGTAATGGTGAGCGAGAAGCCCGCCATGCTGGGCATCTTGCGCGGACGGGCCAGCAACTTCATCTGGCCCACGTTCAGGTCGCGCAGGATCTGGGCGCCGATCCCGTAGGTACGCAGCCCGAAGCGGTCGGCGTTGGCGGGATTGGCGGGGGTTTTCGGATCGGACCAGGCGGCGATCTGGCCGAACAGATGCTCGGTGGAGGACTGGCAGTTCATCAGCACCAGCACGCCGGCCGGGGCGGCCGCGATCGCCGCGAGCGCCTGCGCCACGCCCCAGCTGTGCGGGCTGGCGCCGGTATCGAGCACGTCCAGCACCGAGGCCGGCTCGTGCACGCGCACCAGCGTTTCGGCGTCGGGCCGCACGTCGCCATGCACCAGCGCCAGGTGGGCCGAGCCGGTGGCGGCGTCTTCGTAGGCCACGGCCTCGAACTCGCCCCAGGCGGTCTGCATGGTGCGCTTGCCGACGCGCTTGACGATGGATTCGTGTTCGCTGCGGTACTGGATGAGGTCGGCGATGGTGCCGATCTTCAGGCCGTGCTGGCGGGCGAATTCCACCAGGTCGGGCAGGCGCGCCATGGTGCCGTCGGGCTTGAGGATCTCGCAGATCACCGCGGCCGGCGTCAGCCCGGCCATGGCGGTCAGGTCGCAGCCGGCCTCGGTGTGGCCGGCGCGCACCAGCACGCCGCCGGGCACCGCGCGCACCGGAAAGATGTGGCCGGGCTGGACCAGGTCGGAGGGCTTGGCGTCGCGCGCCACCGCCACCTGGATGGTGCGGGCGCGGTCGGCGGCCGAGATGCCGGTTTCGACGCCTTCGGCGGCCTCGATGGACTGGGTGAAGTTGGTGCCGTAGCGCGTGCCGTTGCGCGCCGCCATCAGGGGCAGGTCGAGCTGGCGGCAGCGGTCCTCGGTCAGCGTCAGGCACACCAGGCCGCGGCCGTGCGTGACCATGAAGTTGATGGCCTCGGGCGTGACGAATTCGGCCGCCATGACCAGGTCGCCTTCGTTTTCACGGTCTTCTTCGTCGACCAGGATGACGATACGGCCGGCGCGCAGCTCGGCGATGATCTCGGAGACCGAAGCGATACCGAAGGATTCCGGCTCGGAGCCGGGCAGGGAGGACAACTGGACGGACATGGCGGACACGCAAACCAGGCAGGAAAGCCCGGATTTTACCGCCCCTGGCGTCCGAATCCCTATCCGGGCCGCCCGGCCCCGCCAAAAGAAGGCCGTCCGGTTAAACTTCCCGCCAAAAACTCCCCCTGGAAACGAGGAAAAGCCCCCATGCAAGCCCTTGCGGCCATGCCCCCGAGCGTCGCGGCTGCCGTCCGCGTCGTGCTGACCGATATCGACGACACGCTGACCACCGAGGGCCGCCTGCCGGCCGACGCCTACGCGGCGCTGGAACGCCTGGAACAGGCCGGCATCCAGGTGGTGCCCATCACCGGCCGCCCGGCCGGCTGGTGCGACCACATCGCCCGCATGTGGCCGGTGCGCGCCGTGGTCGGCGAGAACGGCGCGTTCTATTACGCCTACGACCGCCAGGCCCGCCGCATGCGGACGCATTACTGGACCGACGCCGCCTCGCGCCAGGCCAGCCGCCGCAAGCTCGACGCGATCCGCGACCGCGTGCTGGCCGAAGTGCCGGGCGCGGCGGTGGCCAGCGACCAGGACTACCGCGTGGCCGACCTGGCCATCGATTTCTGCGAGGACGTGCCCGCCCTGCCCGACTCGGCCGTCAGCCGCATCGTCTCGATCTTCGAAGCGGCCGGCGCCCAGGCCAAGGTCAGCTCCATCCACGTCAACGGCTGGTTCGGCGACTACGACAAGCTCACCATGACCCGCACCATGTTCGAACGCGAGTTCGGCGCGGACGTGGCCGGCGCGCTGGACAGCACGCTGTTCATCGGCGACTCGCCCAACGACGAGCCCATGTTCGCGTACTTCCCGGTCTCGGTCGGCGTGGCCAACATCCAGGCCCAGCTGCACCGCCTGACGCACCGTCCGGCCTATGTGGCCGCCTTCCACGGCGGCGCGGGCTTCGTGGAAATGGCCGAGCGGCTGCTGGCCGCGCGCCAGCCCTGAGGAGCCCCGCCGTGGCCACGTCCAAGACCCCCGCCTCCGCCGCCGCCAACGACGGCCGCCGCAGCATCCAGTCCATCGAAGTGGGCGTGCCGCTCCTGGCCGCCCTGGTCGACGCCGCCAAGCCCCTGACCCTGCGCGACCTGGCCGCCGGCGCCGGCATGACCTCGGCCAAGGCCCACCCCTACCTGGTCAGCTTCATCCGCGTCGGCCTGGTGCAGCAGGACGCCATCACCGGCCAGTACGAACTCGGCCCCTTCGCCCTGCAGATGGGGCTGGTCAGCCTGCAGCGGCTGGACCCGGTGCGCATCGCCATGCCGGAGATCGCCCGGCTGCAGTCGGAAATCGGCCATACCCTGGGCATCGCCGTGCTCGGTTCGCACGGCCCCACCATGATCCACATGACCGAGGCGAGCTACCCGGTGCACGTCAACATGCGCAAGGGCACGGTGATGTCCATGCTGCACACGGCCACCGGCCTGGTGTTCGCCGCCTGGCTGCCGCCCAAGGTCAGCGAGCACTACATCGAGCGCGAAGAAGGCGACACGGCCGTGGTGCCCGGCAAGCCGCCGGCGCGCAAGGCCACGCGCGCGCACATCGAGGCCCAGCTGGCCGACATCCGCGTGCATGGCATGGCGCGGGCGCTGGGCAACCCGCTGCCCGGCGTGGACGCGCTGTCGGTGCCGGTGTTCGACAACACCGGCAATATCGTGCTGGCCCTGACCAGCTTGGGCCCCACGGGCCTGTTCGACGTGTCCTGGGACGGCGCGATCGCGCGTCCGCTGCTGGCATGCGCGCAAGAAATCTCCCGCAAGCTGGGATACCGCGCCTAGGCGATCGCGCAAAAACGAACACAAAGCGAACATTTCGAACAAAAGGCGAAAAAAAAGACAGGGACTTTCCCGAGGTGTGCCTCCCGCGCTTGTATGTTTGAATTCAGTTACTAGTCATATTCAGACCCACAAGAGGAGACATACGATGCGCGCCTTGCGTCTACTGCAAGCGGCCGCCGTTGCCGCATTCGCATTCGGGGGGGCTTCCGCCCAGGCCGCAGACAGCTGTTCGAACCGGGGCGACCTGGACCAGATGTACTGCGACGCCAACAAGGACCTAGTGGCGGACACGCCCGCCGACGCGTCCAAGCTCAAGACCCCGTCCACGCTGGTGTTCACCTATACCCCGGTGGAAGATCCGGCGGTCTACGAAGACATCTTCAAGCCCTTCACCAAGCACCTGTCCGAGTGCACCGGCAAGCGCGTGGTGTTCTACCAGGTGCAGAGCAACGCCGCCGAAATCGAGGCGATGCGCTCGGGCCGCCTGCACGTGGGCGGCTTCTCCACCGGTCCCACCGCCTTCGCGGTGAACATCGCCGGCGCCGTGCCGTTCGCGGTCAAGGGCTATGCCGACGGCTTCCAGGGCTACAACCTGATCGTCATCGTCAAGAAGGACAGCCCCTACCAGAAGCTGACCGACCTGAAGGGCAAGAAGCTGGCGCACACCGCGCCCTCGTCGAACTCCGGCCACATGGCGCCGGTGGCGCTGTTCCCCAAGGAAGGCCTGACGCCGGACAAGGACTACAAGGTCATCTTCTCGGGCAAGCACGACCAGTCCGTGATGGGCGTGAACTCCGGCGACTACGACGCCGCCGCCGTGGCCTCGGACGTCTTCAAGCGCATGGCCGAACGCGGCCAGGTCAAGGAATCCGACTTCCGCGTGATCTACCGCAGCGAGAAGTTCCCGACCTCGTCGTTCGCCTACGCCCACGACCTGGAGCCGAAGTTCCGCGACCAGATGCTGAAGTGCTTCTACGACTACCGCTTCCCGGCGGAAATGTCCAAGGCCTTCGACGGCGCCGACCGCTTCTATCCGGTGACCTACCAGAAGGACTGGGCCATCGTCCGCCAGGTCGCCGAATCCGGCGGCGAAAGCTTCAACCGCGCCGCCTACGACCGCGAAACCGCCAAGAGCAAGAAGTAAGTCCAGTATGACGACGTCGCTACGCATTTCCGGCCTGGTGAAGGAATACCGGGCCGGCCAGCCTGTACTCAATGGCATCGACCTGCAGATCGCGGGACAGGGGCTGACCGCCATCATCGGCCCCTCGGGCACCGGCAAGAGCACGCTGCTGCGCTGCATCAACCGGCTGATAGAACCCACCCGCGGCGAGATCGTGCTGCAGTCGCAAGACGGTTCGGTGGACCTGGCGCGGGTGCGCGGCGCGTCGCTGCGCCGCGCGCGCCGCCGCATTGGCATGGTGTTCCAGGAATACAACCTGGTCGAACGCCTGACCGTGATGGAAAACCTGCTGACCGGGCGGCTGGGCTATACCTCGGCCGTCAAGGCCTGGATGCGGCGCTTCGAGGCCGAGGACATCGAGCATGCCTACAAGCTGCTCGACACCGTCGGCCTGGCGGGATATGCCGACCAGCGCGCCGACGCGCTGTCGGGCGGCCAGCGCCAGCGCGTGGGCATCGCCCGCGCGCTGATGCAGCGCCCGCAGCTGCTGCTGGCCGACGAGCCCACTTCGTCGCTGGACCCCAAGACCTCGGTCGAGATCATGGAACTGCTGTCGGCGCAGGGCAGCGCCACCGGCATACCGGTGATCGTGAACATCCATGACGTGGATCTGGCGCGCCGCTACGCCAGCCGCATCGTCGGCATGTCCGGCGGGCACGTGGTCTACGACGGCGACGGGCAGGGCCTGGACGCCGCCATGCTCAAGACGATTTACGGAGGCGAGTCTTGGCTGGAATGATTCCCCCCGGCGGCCGCACCCGGCCGTTCGCCATGTCCGGGCGCGCCAAGGCCGGCGTGCTGTTGCTGCTGGCCTACACAATCTACGCCGGCGCGCAGCTGGATTTCAGCTGGGCGCGCTTCGAAAGCGGCATGGGACACGCGTCCACTTTTCTTTCGCGCATGTTTCCGCCCAATTTCGAAAAGCCGGACACCTTGTGGAAAGGCATCGCGGAAAGCCTGGAGATCGCGGTGCTGGCCTCCATGCTGGGCGTGCTGATCGCGCTGCCCATCGGCCTGCTGGGCGCGCGCAACATGATGCCGGCCTGGGTCTCGTGGCCGGCGCGCGCCGTCGTGGCGCTGTGCCGCGCCCTGCACCCGGTCATCGTCGCCATTCTGTTCGTCAAGGCGGTGGGCTTCGGCGCGCTGGCCGGCATCCTGGCGCTGACGGTGGCGTCCATCGGCTTCATCGGCAAGCTCTTCACCGAGGCCATCGAGGAGATCTCGCTCAAGCAGGTGGAAGCCGTCAGGGCCTCGGGCGCCTCGTTCGCCAACGTCATCATCTTCGGCGTGCTGCCGCAGGTGTTCGCGCGCTTCATCGGCTTCGCCACCTACCAGTTCGACTCCAACCTGCGCAACTCCACCATGGTGGGGATCGTGGGCGCGGGCGGCGTGGGCGGCACGCTGTTTTCGGCGTTCCAGCGCTTCGACTACGACTTCGTCAGCGCCATCCTGCTGACCCTGATCGCCATCATCATGCTGGGTGAAATCCTGGCCGGCTTCGTGCGCGCCGTGTTCCTGGACAACCTGGGCTTCGAGCGCATCCTGCAGGGCCGCATGGCCGGCGCCCGCGGCGTGGGCTCGACCCGCGCCCCGGTCGCGCGCAAGGCGGAGGTGGAAGAATGAACGCCACCGCTTCCACCCTGAACCCGGCCGGCGCCCCGCGCGTCTGGCAGCGCTACAGCATGGGCCAGCGCCTGCTGCGCTTCGCGCTGTACCTGCTGGTGGTCGCCGCCATCGTGCAGGCCATCCGCGGCGTGGAGATCATTCCGGAGTTCCTGTATGACGCGCCCGAGCAGATGGCCGACCTGTTCCGCCGCATGTGGCCGATCGACTGGGCCTACTACCCGGAAGGCGTGCACGCCGCGCTGATCGAAACCCTGCACATCGCCACTCTCGGCACCATCCTGTCGGTGGTGATGGCGGTGCCGGTGGGCCTGCTGGCGGCCAACAACCTCACGCCCAGCAAGACCGTCAACATGCTGGCCCGGCTGATCCTGGTGTCCAGCCGCTCGGTCAACTCGCTGGTGTGGGCGCTGCTGTTCATCGCCATCTTCGGGCCGGGCGCCCTGGCCGGCACGCTGGCCATCGCGTTCCGCTCCATCGGCTTCGTCGGCAAGCTGGTGGGCGAGGCCATCGAAGAGGCGCAGCGCGGCCCCATCGAAGCCGTCGCCGCCACCGGCGCCAGCAAGGCCTCGGTGATCTGGTACGCCTACTGGCCGCAGATCCGCCCCGCGTTCTGGTCCATCGTGCTGCTGCGCTGGGACATCAACGTGCGCGAATCCGCCGTGCTCGGCCTGGTCGGCGCCGGCGGCATCGGCATGGCCCTGGACACCGCGCTGAACCTCTTCCAGTGGGACCGCGTATCGCTGGTCCTGGCCGCCATCTTCGGCGTCGTGGTGCTGGCCGAGATCATCATCACCCAGGCCCGCAAACGCATACTCTGACCGCGCCTGCGCCGTACCGTGTTCCTTTGCGCCGCCCGGCAACGGGCGGTTTTTTTTGCTTCACGCTAACTCCAGATCGCGCGCCGATGGCGCGGACACTGGCAACTCGGACGTGCCGACCAACGTGGACATGAAGCTCACGGGTCACAAGACGGCGGCGATGTTTATGCACTACGTTCATGTAAAGAGCCGGCGGCAGGCGATCACCGGGGCATCCCGTTCCATGGAGCTAGCAGCATGACAAGGAAGACGCATACAGCGAAAAAACCTGCCGCCTTGCCGGCTGGCTATGCCGGCGTCCACGGCGGTATCGTGGACCTACTGAATGCCGCACGTCAGGCAACGGCGCGCAGTGTCAATGCCTTGATGACGGCCAGCTACTGGGACATTGGCCGCCGGATCGTTGAAGCCGAGCAGAAAGGCAGGCGGCGGGCCGGTTACGGCGAGCAGTTGATGGAGCGCTTGTCCGCCGATCTGACGGCTCGATTCGGACGCGGGTTCGGCGTCAACAACCTGGAGAGCATGCGGCGTTTCTTCCTTGCATACCCCCAGCCCAGGATTTCCCAGACAGTGTCTGGGAAATCGAGTCTGTCCGAACTGGCGCAGGTCTTCACCCTGCCATGGTCGGCCTATGTCCGGCTACTGTCGGTCAACGATGACCATGCCCGCCAGTTCTACGAGGCAGAGGCGCTGCGTGGGGGCTGGAGCGTGCGCCAGCTCGATCGGCAGATCGGAAGCCAGTTCTACGAGCGCACAGCCTTGTCGAAAGACAAGACGGCGATGCTGGTCAAAGGCGGCGTATCCGAGCCTGAGGACGCCGTCATGCCCAATGACGCGATCAAAGACCCGTATGTGCTGGAGTTTCTTGATCTCAAGGACGAATATTCGGAATCCGATTTGGAAGCAGCCTTGATCCAACGCTTGGAAGACTTCCTGCTGGAACTTGGCGAAGGATTCACCTTTGTCGGGCGGCAACGTCGGTTGCGCATCGACCAGACTTGGTATCGCGTGGATCTCCTGTGCTTTCATCGCAAGCTACGCTGCCTGGTCATCGTCGACTTGAAGCTGGGTAGCCTGACCCATGCCGATGTGGGGCAGATGCACATGTATTGCAACTATGCCAAGGAGCATTGGGCCTATGCGGATGAGAATCCGCCGGTGGGCCTGATCCTGTGTGCCGACAAGGGCCACGCGCTGGCGCGGTATGCACTGGACGGCCTGCCGAACAAGGTGATGGCGGCCAACTACCGGACGGTCTTGCCGGACGCCGAGTTGTTGCAAAAAGAGTTGGAAAACGCACGGCGTTTGCTGGAATCCCGCGGCGCGCCATCTCCCCAGGACGACAAGCCATAGCCATGCGCTCCCATCAGAACCGGATATTCAACCCCGCCCTCACCCCGTGGTCCTGCGCCGAACCGGCAAGCTGCCCCTGATATGACAGGCCGAACGACGCCCTGCGGTTGATCCGCACTTCCAGCCCGGCCTCGACCACCGCGCTGTTCTTCGCGATGGGCACGCCCGCCACGGTGAACGACTCGCCGGCCGAGAACGCCTGGACGGCCACCGGCTTCACGTCGCCGAAGGCGTGGCGCCAGCCCAGCGAGCCGCGCGCCGCGGCCTGCGCGCCGCCCAGCTCGAAATCGGTGGAGGCGCGCGCGCCCAGCGTGGTGTAAGTGGTTTCGTTGGTCTGGCTCTTGCCGCGCAGCGCGGCCGCGCCGCCGCTTTCGCGATAGCCGTCCGTCTTGAGGTTGACGTAGGCCGCGTTGGCGAAAGGCTCGATCGCCGCGGCCGGCGTATCGATGCGGTAGCTCAGGTCGGCGTAGACCTGGGCCGTGCGGCCGTCGTAATCGGCCTCGAGGCGCTCGGACATGCCGGACATGGAAACCGATCGACGGGTCGTGATGTCGTGCCAGCTGTAGGCAAGTCCGCCGCGCAGGCCCAGCTTGCCCCACTGTCCGCCGCCATAGGCGCCCAGGTGGTAGTTGTCGCTGTCGCCCGAGGACGAACGCTGCTGCACGTCGAAGTCGGTGCGGCTGTAGCCGGCCATCAGGCCCAGGCGCCAGGCCTCCGACACCGGCGTATCCACGCCCATCACGAAGCCGCCGCTGGAACTCTTGGCGCGGGCCGCGTTGCCGTCGCCGTCGATATGGCTCCACGACCCCGTGGCCTGCAACCAGGTCGCCGGCCCGCGCGCATCGGCCGGCGCCAGGCGCGCGCCGTCTCCGGCCGAGGCCAGCACCGGCGCGGACACGGCGCCCACGCCGCCGGCCGCCGCGCGCAGGCGCTCGGCCACCGCGTCGCGCACGTAGCGGCTGTCCTGCAGCAGCACCGTCCTGGCCGAGGCATGGATCTCGCCGGACAACTGGTCGAAGGCGCCGCGCAGCAGCGGCGCGTCGTCCGGCAACTGGGCCACCGCGTCGTAGACGCGATGGCCGCCGGCCATGCCGATGCTGTCGATGGCGCCGGCGGCGGCGCGCTGGTTGCGCGTGGCCGCGGCCGAGATCATGGGCGTATCGTTGCGCGCCAGTTCCAGCGACACGCGGCGCGCGTCGTAGTCATAGGCCAGACTGGGCGTGAGGAAAGCGAAATCGGAGGTGACCGCGTCGAACTGGCCGGAAAGCGCGCCGTCCGCCGACAGGATGGTATAGCGCGAGCGCAGCCCGTAATTGCCGTTGGCGCCGATATGGGCCACCGATCCGCCGTCCAGCGCGGCGTTGCCGGTGACGTGCACGAGGTCGGCCTCGGGCCCCGCGGGGTTGGTTTCGACGGCGAAGCGCGCGCCGCGCTGCACCGCCAGATCGCCGTCTATGGTCAGGGCGCCGATGGAGTTGCCCGGCGACAGCACGCCGCCGGCGGCCACCGTAATGGTCGACCCCGCGCCGGAACCGACGGTGCCGTTGCCGCCCAGCACCCCGCCCGCGCCGATGCTGATCGAACCGCCCAGCCGGCCGTGCATGGCCAGCCGGCCGCCGTTGACCGTGGTGGTTCCGCGGTAGCCAGAACTGTCGCCGGTCAGGCCCAGCGTGCCCGCGCCGTTCTTGACGAACGAGCCGGTCCCCGACATCGCGCCGCCATAGGACGCGTCGGCCGCCTGCTCGAACACCAGCGTCCCGGCGTTGTCGATGTCGCCGCGGATGGTGGCCGCATTGCCGACCAGCGTGCCCGCCAGGATGCGCGTATTGCGATAGGCGTTGCCGGCGTTGTCCAGCCGCAGGATGCCCGCGCCGGACTTGACCAGATCGCCGGCGCCCGCCACCGCGCCGGTCAGTCCCAGTTCGGTGCCGCCGGCCACCTCGAAGCGGCCGGCCTGGGCCAGCGTGATCGAACGCGCGATGTCGAACGAGCCCATCGTCGCCAGCGTGCCGCCGCTGAATCTCAGCGCGCCGGCCGCCGCGCCCAGATTCGCGTCGCGGTCGATCTGCAGGGCGCCTCCGGCGATATTCGTGCCGCCGGTATAGCGGTTCTCGCCGCTCAGCACCAGCGTGCCCGCGCCGGCCTTGGTCAGCGTCTTGCCGTTCCAGCCGGTGGCGGCGTTGGGTGCCTGGTCGGCCAGCGCGGTCGCGACGACGAAACGGTCGCCGGCGTTGGCCAGCGTGAACGTACCATGCGCCAGATTGTTGCCGGCGCTCCATGCCAGGCTGTGGCTGGCAAGGTATTGCCGGCCATCGGCCGACTTGCGGGTCTTGACGGACAAATAGTCCACCGCGCCGGCGAATCCGCCCACGCTGACCGATGCGAAGTCGCCCCTGATGCCGCCAAGCGTATCGATCAGCACCTGGTCGAGCTGGCTGGCGTCCGAGATGCCGCTCAGGTTGAACGCCACGCCCGCGCCCAGCGTGACACTGCCGGCCGTCAGCGACGGCGCGGCCGCGCCAACCCCGATATCCAGCGCGGTCCCGTCGCCCATGGCGACCTCGCCCGCCACGTCCAGCGTCGCCGGGCCTTGCACCGACAGGCCGCCGCCCGCCACCTTCAGATTGCCGGCCAGGCGGTTGGCCGCGCCCGCCACGCCGTTGCCGTATTGCAGGACGCCGCCAGCCACTTCCGCCAATCCGCCCAGCACGCCCTGCACCACCAGCCGGCCTTCCGAAACCGTGGTGTTGCCCGCGAAGCCGGCATGATTGCCACTCAGATCCAGCGTGCCCGCGCCGCGCTTGAACAGGTCGCCGGTGCCGGCGATGGAGCCGCCGAAGAGGCCGTCGGCCGATTGCTCGAACACGAGCGCGCCGGCATTGTCGACGTTGCCCGAAATCGAATTCGCATCGCCGACCAGCGTGCCCGACTGGATCCAGGTGTTGCCATAGGCGTTGCCGGCGTTGCTCAGGCGCAGCGTGCCCGCGCCCGCCTTGAGCAGATCGCCGCTGCCCGTAATACCGCCGGTCAGGCCCAGGGAAGTGCCAGCCGCCACGTCGAAACGCCCCGCCTGCGCCAGCGTAAACGTGCGCGACGTATCGAAGCTGCCAGCCGTGGCCAGCGTACCGCCGCCGAACGCCACGCCCCCCGCGATATCGCCCAGGTTGGCGTCGCGTTCGATCCTCAGCACGCCGCCGCCGATGCGCGTGCCGCCGCCATACGTGTTGCCGCCGGCAAGCGCCAGCGTGCCGGCCCCGTCCTTGACGAAGGCGCCGGTTCCGGACACCGCGCCGTTCAGGCCCAGCGTGGTGCCGGTCGCCACGTCGAAGCGGCCCGACTGCGCCAGCGCCACCGCGCGCAACGTGGAGAACGTTCCCGTCGTCGCGAGCGTGCCGCCGTTGAAACTCAAGCCGCCCGCCGCATCGCCCAGGTTCGCGTCGCGCGCGACCTGCAAGATGCCGCCTTCGATGCGCGTGCCGCCGCCATACGAGTTGCTGCCGGCAAGCACCAGCGTGCCGGCCCCGTCCTTGACGAAGGCGCCGGTCCCGGACACCGTGCCGTTCAGGCCCAGCGTCGTGGCCGCGGCCACGTCGAAGCGCCCGGCCTGCGCCAGCGTCACGCCGCGTGCGATGTCGAACGTGCCGGTGGTGGCCAGCGTGCCGCCGTTGAAGGTCAGGCCGGCACCGGCCGCGCCCAGGTTCGCGTCGCGGCCGATCTGCAGCGTCCCTTGCTCTATGGCCGTGCCGCCGCCATGGCGGTTGCTGCCGCGCAGGACCAGCGTGCCCGCGCCCTGCTTGACGAGCGCGCCGCTGCCCGCCACCGTGCCGTCCAGGCCCAGCGCAGTGCCGGCTGCGACGTCGAAGCGGCCGGCCTGGACCAGCGTGATGGCGCGCGCCGTGTCGAACGAGGCGGTCGTCGCCAGCGTGCCGCCGCTGAAGCTCAGGCCGCCCGCGGCCGCGCCCAGGTTCGCGTCGCGGTCGATCTGCAGGGTGCCTCCGGCGATATGCGTGCCGCCGGTGTAGCGGTTCTCTCCGCTCAGCACCAGCGTGCCCGCGCCGTGCTTGGTCAGCGTCTTGCCGTCCCAGCCGGTGGCGGCATTCGCGGCCTGGTCGGCCAGCGCCGCCCCTATCGTGAAATGCTCGGCAGCACCGGCCAGCGTAAAGTTGCCGTGCGCCAGGTTGTTGCCGCTCGTCCACGACAGTCCGTAGCTGGCAACGTATTGCAGCCCGCCGGTCGCCTTGCGCGTGTTGACGGACAGGTAATCGACCGCGCCGGCGAACCCGCCCACGCTGACCGACGCGAAGTCGCCGTTGATGCCGCCCAGGGTACCGATCAGCACGCGGTCGAGCTGGCTGGCGTCCGAGATGCCGCTCAGGTTGAACGCCACGCCCGTGCCCAGCGTGACGCTGCCGGCCGTCAGCGACGGCGCGGCCGCGCCAACCCCGATATCCAGCGCGGTCCCGTCGCCCATGGCGACCTCGCCCGCCACGTCCAGCGTCGCCGGGCCTTGCACCGACAGGCCGCCGCCAGCCACCTTCAGATTACCGGCCAGGCGGTTGGCCGCGCCCGCCACGCCGTTGCCGTATTGCAGGACGCCGCCAGCCACTTCCGCCAATCCGCCCAGCACGCCCTGCACCACCAGCCGGCCTTCCGAAACCGTGGCCTTGCCCGCGAAGCCGGCATGATTGCCGCTCAGATCCAGCGTGCCCGCGCCGCGCTTGAACAGGTCGCCGGTCCCCGAGATGGAGCCGTTGAAGACGCCATCGGCCGACTGCTCGAACACGAGCGCGCCGGCATTGTCGACGTTGCCCGAGATCGAATTCGCATCGCCGATCAGCGTGCCCGACTGGATCCAGGTGTTGCCATAGGCGTTGCCGGCATTGCTCAGGCGCAGCGTGCCCGCGCCCGTCTTGACCAGATCGCCGCTGCCCGTAATACCGCCGGTCAGACCCAGGGACGTGCCGGCCGCCACGTCGAAACGTCCCGCCTGCGCCAGCGTAAACGTGCGCGACGTATCGAAGCTGCCGGCCGTGGCCAGCGTACCGCCGCCGAACGCCACGCCCCCCGCGATATCGCCCAGGTTGGCGTCGCGTTCGATCCGCAGGACGCCGCCGTCGATGCGCGTGCCGCCGCCATACGTGTTGCCGCCGGCAAGCGCCAGCGTGCCGGCCCCGTCCTTGACGAAGGCGCCGGTTCCGGACACCGCGCCGTTCAGGCCCAGCGTGGTGCCGGTCGCCACGTCGAAGCGGCCCGACTGCGCCAGCGCCACCGCGCGCGACGTGGAGAACGTTCCCGTCGTCGCGAGCGTACCGTCGTTGAAACTCAAGCCGCCCGCCGCATCGCCCAGGTTGGTGTCGCGCGAGACCTGCAAGACCCCGCCCTCGATGCGCGTGCCGCCGCCATACGTGTTGCTGCCGGCAAGCACCAGCGTGCCGGCCCCGTCCTTGATGAAGGCGCCGCTTCCGGACACCGTGCCGTTCAGGCCCAGCGCCGTGGCCGCGGCCACGTCGAAACGCCCGGCCTGCGCCAGCGTCACGCCGCGTGCGGTGTCGAACGTGCCGGTGGTGGCCAGCGTGCCGCCGTCGAAGCTCAGGCCG
Organism: Achromobacter sp. MUI-25009338; assembly: GCF_057359325.1. Classification (NCBI taxonomy): domain Bacteria; kingdom Pseudomonadati; phylum Pseudomonadota; class Betaproteobacteria; order Burkholderiales; family Alcaligenaceae; genus Achromobacter; species Achromobacter sp. MUI-25009338. Next base: position 920,665 of record NZ_CM170627.1, on the reverse strand, counting down.
CCAATGGCGTCGCCCAGGTTCGCGTCGCGCGCGACCTGCAGCGTGCCGCCGGCCAGCGTCGTGCCGCCCTCGTAACTGTTGCTGCCGGCAAGCACCAGCGTGCCCGCGCCGTTCTTGACCAGCCCGCCCTCGTATGACACTGTGCCATTCAGGCCCAGCGCGGTATCCGCGGCCACGTCGATGCCGGCCGTCTGCATCAGGATGACAGCGCGCGACATATCGAACGTGGCCGTGGTCGCCAGCGCTCCGCCGAAGAACACCAGCTCGCCCGAGCCCAGGTTGGCGTCGCGGCCGATGCGCAGGACGCCGTTGTCGATATAGGTGCCGCCGTAGTCGTTGGCGCCGCTCAAGGCCAGCGTGCCGCCGCCTTGCTTGAGCAGCACGCCGTTGCCCGACACCCTGCCGTTCAGGCCCAGCGTCGTGCCGCCCTGGACGTCGATGATGCCGAATTGCTCCAGCCGGACCGTGCGCGAGGTGTCGAAGGCGCCGGCGGTCGCCAGCGTGCCGCGGTCCAGGGTCAGGCCGCCAGCCGCCGCACCCAGATTGGCGTCGCGCGTGACCCGCAGCGTGCCGTCTGTGACCGTCATGCCGCCGCCGAAGGTATTGGTTCCCGTCAGCTCCAGCGTGCCCCAGCCGCTCTTGACCACCCTGCCGGCGCCGGATATGGCGCCGCCGAAGATGGCGCTCGGACTCTGTTCGAATTCCAGCGTGCCGGCGTTGTCGACATTGCCCGAGATCGAATTCGCATTGCCCGCCAGCGTGCCCGCCAGGATCGAGGTATTGCCGTAGGCGTTGCCGGTATGGCTCAGGCGCAGCGTGCCGGCGCCGGACTTGATCAGATCGCCGCTGCCCGAAACGATGCCGCCCAGCCCCAGCGTGACGCCCGCGGCCACGTCGAAACGCCCTGCCTGGGCCAGCGTGACGGCGCGCGAGGTGTCGAACCTGCCCGTCGCGGCCAGCGCGCCGCCGTCGAGTTTCAGTGCGCCGGACGGATAGCCCAGATTCCGGTCGTGATCGACTTGCAGGACGCCGTCCAGAATCGTCGTGCCGCCGCCATAGTAATTGTCGCCGCGCAGCGCCAGCGTGCCGGCGCCGGCCTTGACCAGCATACCTGCGCCCGAGATCTGGCCGTTCAGGCCCAGCGTCGTACCGCCAGCCACATCGAAGCCCGCCATCGCTGTCGCATCGAGGACGACCCTGCGCGAGATGTCGAAGGTCGACGTGGTCGCCAGCGCGCCGCCGCCGAGCAGCAGGGAGCCGGCTCCCGTGCCGAGGTTGGCGTCCTGATCGATTCGCAGCGTGCCACCGGTAAGCACCAGCAAGCCGGCGTAGCTGTTGACGCCGCGCAGGGCCAGGGTGCCGGCGCCGTTCTTGAAAAACGGGCCGGCGCCCAGCAGCGGACCGTCCAGCCCCAGTGTGGAGCCGGCCGCCACGTCGATGCTGCCGCCAGTATCCATCAGGACGGCGCGCGAGGTGTCGAAGGAACCCGTGGCCGCCAGGGTGCCGCCATTGAATGTCAGCCCGCCCATTGGCGCGCCCAGATTCGCATCGCGGTCCACCTGCACCGTGCCGCCGTCCAGCACCGTGCCGCCGGTGTAGCGGTTGTCGCCGCTCAGCACCAGCGTGCCGGCGCCGCGCTTGGTCAGCGTCCTGCCGTTCCAGCCCAAGGCGGCGTTGGCCGCCTGGTCGGCCAGCGCCGCGTTCACCTCGAACCTGTCGGCCGCGCCGCTCAGCGTGAACGTACCGTGCGCCAGACTATTGTTGGCCATCCATCTCAGGCCGTAAGACGCCAGATAACGCCGGCCGTCCTCGGACTTGCCGGCATTGACGCCCAGATAATCCACGCCGCCGCCGTTGCCGCCCACGCTCACCCGGCCGAAGTCGCCGCTGATGCCCGAGCGGGTTTCGATCAGCACCTGCTCGGCCGGCCCCGCGCCGTCGATGCCGTTGATGGCAAGCGCCACGTCCGCGCCCAGCGTGACGCTGCCGGCCGTGATGGCGGGTCCGCCCGCGCCCGCCCCGATATCCAGGGTAGTGCGATCGGCCATGCCGATGTCGCCTTCCACCGTCAGGGTCGCGGGGCCCTGCACCGACAGCGAGCCGCTGTAGACCGGCAAATTGCCGGTCAGCTTGCTGGCCGCGCCGCTCGCGCCATTGCCGAACTGCAATACGCCGCCGTTGACTACGGCCGAGCCGCCCAGCGCCCCCAGCACCAGCAGCCGGCCCTCCGACGCCACGGTGCTGCCGGCATACGCGGCGTGGTTGCCGGTCAGGCTCAGCGTGCCGGCGCCGGTCTTGACCATTGTTCCGAATCCGGTGATGGAACCGCCGAAAACCCCGTCGGCGACCTGCTCGAACACCAGGATGCCGCCATTGTCGACGTTGCCGCGGATCGAACTCGCGTTGCCGAGCAGCGCGCCCGCCTTGATCCAGGTATTGCCATAGGTGTTGCCGGGATTGCTCAGGCTCAGCATGCCCCGGCCGGTCTTGACGAGGTCGCCGCCGCCCGATATCTCGCCGGTCAGGTCCAGCGTCCGGCTTTGCTCCACGTCGACACTGCCGGTCTGCAGCAGCGTGATGGCGCGCGAACTCGTAAAGGACTCCAGCGCCCGCAGCGCGCCGCCGTCGAACACCACCTTGCCGTTGGCGTCGCCCAGGTTCGCGTCGCGGCTGACCTGCAGCATGCCCCCCGCGAGCACGGTGCCGCCGGTGTAGCTGTTGTTGCCGTCCAGGGTCAGCGTGCCTTCGCCCGCCTTGGTCAGCGTCCTGCCGTTCCAGCCCTTGGCAGGATTGGGCGCCTGGTCGGAAAGCCCCACGCCCTGGGCGAAGAAATCCTGCGCATTCTCCAGCGTGAACGTACCGTGGGCCAGGTTGCTGCCGGCCGTCCAGCTCAGGTCGTAGGTGGCGCGGTATTGCCGATTGTCCGCCGACTTGCCGGTATTGACGGTGAGATAATCCACCGGGCCCGAAAACCCACCTACATTCACCGTGGCGAAATCGCCGCTGATGCCGCTGGCAGTGTCGATCAGCAGCGCATTGAGCTGGCTCTCGTCGGCGATGCCGCTGAGCTTGAATGCCACGCCCTGGCCCAGGGTCACGGAATCGGCCCACAAGACGGGGCCGCCTGCGCCGGCCATCACGTCCAGGACGGCGCCGTCGCCCAGGCCGATGTCGCCGCCCACCGCCAGCGTCGCGGGGCCTTGCACCGACAGCGTGCTGCCGGCCCCCGACACTTTCAGATCGCCGCTGAGGCGGCTTGCCGCGCCGGACACGCCGTCGCCGTACTGCAAAGTCCCGCCGGTCACTTCGGCCGAGCCGCCGAGCGATCCCAGCACCAGCAGCTTGCCGCCCGACACCGTGGTCTTGCCATTGAACCCGCCGTTGGCGCCCGTCAGGACCGTCGTACCCGCGATCTGGTTCAAGCGGTGGACGCCCGAGCCGGTGCTCTTCAGGCCCGCGGAAAACGGGTGGAGCGTCTCGGTGTGATTGAAGTTCAGTGTGGCGTCGCCGCCGCCGAAGCGGATTTCGTTCGCAAGCAGGGCGCCGCCGGTCTCGGCCGCGAAGCCGAGCAGCCCGCCGATATTGATCGTGCCCATCCCGCCCGCGACGGGCGCCAGCATGACGGTTCCCGTACCGCCGCCTACCTCGACATACCCGCCATTGACGAGGCTCAGCGTGCCGGCGCCGCCCGCACCGATGGACAGGCCGCCGTGCAACAGCCAGTTAGAACCCGGGTCCTGAACGGTCACCATGCCGAAGCTGCCGGGTGCGTTGCCGATGACGCCCTGCGCATTCTCCATGCCCGAGCCGTCGGTGATGGACAAGGTGCCGGCGCGGGTATTGCCCACGATCAGAGCGGCGACGGGGTCGTTCCAGGCGAGCGGATCGTTCGGAAAGACATCACCGAAGCGGATCCACGCCGCTCGCGATTCGCCAGCCAGCAAGCCTGCCGCCACGGCAAGCGCGGCAACCAGCAGCAAGGGCCGCGCACCGCCCTTGCCCCGCCCTCGGGCATGTTCGCTCGCCACCTGCCACACGCCTGCACTGCGGTTGAAAACGATACGAAACGTACGGTTCATGGGGCTCTTCTAATTTGTAGCGCGGCCTCCGGGCGCGGAGCCGGAAGACGCGGAGATGATCGGCGCCGCGCGCGGGGTCGTCCGGCCGGCTTATTACAATTAGAAAAGCTATTCGTAACATTGCATATCACTGAAACTGGGTAATTACCGGGTCCGCGTTACGCGGCCGTTTGCCCTCCCGGTTGCGGCTCGCGCCGGTTGTTGATGCGCCGCAAACACGTCTATGCTCCGTGTGAAATAAATATGACCGGTCATCAAATCACCGCTCCCGTTTAATTAAGATCTCGGCTTTTGCCGTTGGACAGCCGCCGCCATGTCGGAACAGGAACTGAAACTGCACGTGCCCGCGGCGTCCCGCCCGGCCGTATTGCGAGAGATCAAGCAACGCGAGGCGACCCGCATCCGCCTGCATGCGATGTATTTCGACACGCCCGAGCGCGAACTCGCGCGGGCCCGCATCGCGATCCGGCTGCGCCAGGAAGGCCGCGACTGGGTCCAGACCCTGAAGATGCCCGGCATCAACGCCATCACCCGGATCGAACTCAACCATCCGCGCCCCGGCCCGGTGCTGGACCTGTCGGTGTACGCGGGCACAGAGGTCGAGGCCGCGCTGGTCGCGGTCAAGGGCGAACTGGGCCTGCGCTACGAAACCGACGTGCAGCGCCTGCTGCGCAAGGTGCGCACGCGCTACGGCACGGTCGAGCTGGCCTACGACACCGGCATCCTGCGCGCCGGCGCGCTGGAACTGCCGATCTCCGAACTGGAATTCGAACTGGTTTCGGGCCGCCCCGCGGCCATCTTCGCGGCCGCGCGCGGCTGGCAGCAGCGCCACGCGCTGGTGCTGGACCCGCGCAGCAAGTCCGAACGCGGCGACGCGCTGGCCCAGCTGGCGCAGCGGCTGGCCGACGCCGACGCCATCCCGGGCGATGACCTGGAGACACGCCGCGCGCAGGCCATCGCCCAGTTCTGGGCGCCGCGCGGCGCGGCCGCGGTCAAGCTGCGCGAGGACATGACGGCCCCGCAGGCCATGGCCCGCATCGCCGCCGAATGCCTGGACCAGATCGCGCGCAACGCCTCGGTCCTGGCCGAGGTGGACACCGAGGACGTCTACCGCGCCGGCAATTCCGAACACGTGCACCAGCTGCGCGTGGGCGTGCGCCGGCTGCGTTCGGCATGGAAACTTTTCGACGGCTGGATCGCGCCGATCCCGGCCTCCCTGCTGGAAGGCGTGCGCACGCATTTCGGCGCCTTCGGCGCCAACCGCGACCAGGACGTGCTGAACGAAACCGTGGCGCCGGCGCTGATGCGCGCGGGCATGCCGGTGATCCCCATGGAAGCCGCGCCGCCCGAGCAGGACGCGCGCAGCATCGCCGGCGGCAAGGCCTTCCAGGGCTGGCTGCTGGATCTGCTGGAATGGAGCCTGGACGTGCCGGCCGCGCCGCCCGCCTCGGACGGGCAGCCCGTCGCCAACGGCACGCCCAGCGACGCCGCGCCCGAACCCGCCATCCGCCTCGAAGGCGGCGTGGCCGGTCCCAGCGTACGCCCCACCATCATCCCCATGCTCGCGCCCGAGCCCGATCCGCAGCGCCTGCGCAAGCAATTGGCGCGGCGCCTGCATCGCTGGCACAGCAAGGTGGCCGACCAGGGCACGCAGTTCGCGGCGCTGGACATTCCCGCCCGCCACGAATTGCGCAAACGCGGCAAGCGCCTGCGCTACAGCCTGGCCTTCGCCGAATCGCTGCTGCCCGCGGCCAGGCTGCGCGGCTATCGCAAGCTGCTGTCGCGGGTCCAGGACATTCTTGGGGAAATCAACGACCTGGCGGTCGCCAAGGACTACTACGAGTCGTGCACCGCCACCCATCCGCAGGCGTGGTTCGCGCTGGGCTGGATCAGCGCCCGGCTGCAGGAGCTGGCCGAGGACGCGCAGCGCGCGTTCGACGACCTGGCCGCCAGCAAGCCGTTCTGGAAGTAGCGGGGCCGCGGGGCCGGAATCACTCCGCCAGCAAGGCGCCGGCGAACTCGTCCGCGACGAAGGGCTGCAGGTCTTCCAGGGCTTCGCCCACGCCGATCCAGTACACCGGAATCGGGCGCACGCCCTGGCTGCCCGCGGCCACCGCCGCCAGCGTGCCGCCCTTGGCGGTGCCGTCCAGCTTGGTCACGACCAGCCCCGTCAGGTTGATGGCCGCGTCGAAGGCGCGGATCTGCGCCAGCGCGTTCTGGCCGGTATTGCCGTCGACCACCAGCAGCACCTCGTGCGGCGCGGCGGCGTCGGCCTTGCCGATCACGCGGCGGATCTTCTTCAGCTCTTCCATCAGGTGCAGCTGCGTCGGCAGGCGGCCGGCGGTATCCACCATCACCACGCCCATGCCGCGCGCGCGGCCCGCGTTGACGGCGTCGAACGCCACCGCCGCCGGATCGCCGCCGTCCTGTGAAATCACCGTGACGTTGTTGCGGCTGCCCCATTCGATCAGCTGTTCGCGGGCGGCGGCGCGGAAGGTGTCGCCCGCCGCCAGCAGCACGCTGGCGCCCTGGCGCTGGAAGGTGTGCGCCAGCTTGCCGATGGAAGTGGTCTTGCCCGCGCCGTTGACGCCGGCGATCATGACGACCAGCGGCTGGGTGCGCTTGAGGTCGAACGCCCGCTCCAGCGGACGCAGGTGGTCGGCCAGCAGCTGGCGCAGGGCCGCCTTGACCTTGGCGGGGTCCTCGATGCGTTCTTTCTTGACGCGCGCGCGCAGCGCGGTCAGCAGCTTCTCGGTGGCCTCCAGGCCCGCATCGGCCATAATGAGCGCCGATTCGAGTTCCTCGAACAGGTTTTCGTCGACCTTGACGCCGACGAAAATGCCGCCAATGCTTTGGCCGGTGCGCGACAGGCCCTGCTTGAGCCGGGCCAGCCAGGACGCCTTCTTGGGCGCTTCGGCGGCCGGCGCGGGCTCGGCCACGGGCTCGGCGACAGGCTCGGGGTCAGGCTGGGGCGCGGGTTCCGGCACGGGCGCCGCGGCGACCGGCTCGACCGGCGCTGCGGGCGGCGCCGGGATCGGCTCGACCTCGGGCGCGGCAGCCGGTTCGACGGCCGGCGCGGGAGCCGGCGGGGCGACCGGCGCGGGCGCGGATTGCGGCGCCGATGGCGCGGGCGCGGCCGGCTCGGCCGGCGCGGGAACGGGATCTGCAACCTCCGGCGGCGGCGCGGGCTGGGCCGGCGCGGCGGGCGGAGGGGATTTTTTCTTGAAGAAGCGGCTGAACATGGGTAACAAGTATATTCGTATCGTAGGGGGCCAATACCGGCGCACCCCCATCGCCGTGCCCGACGTGGAAACCTTGCGTCCCACGCCCGACCGGGTGCGCGAAACGCTGTTCAACTGGCTCAATCACCTGTGGGGCGGCGAATTCGCCGACAAGCAGGTGCTGGACCTGTTCGCCGGCAGCGGCGCGCTGGGCTTCGAGGCGGCCTCGCGCGGCGTGGCGCACGTGCAGATGGTCGAGCGCGATCGGACCGCAGCGGCCGCCCTGCGGACGCTGCGCGATAAACTCAAAGCCGACATGATACGCATCCACGTGGGCGACGCCATGCAGGTCACCGAAAGAATGGATGCGTCGCGGTTCGACCTCATCCTGTTGGATCCGCCTTTCGGCCAGGGCTGGCTGCCGCGCCTGTGGCCGCTGCTGCCGGGCATCCTGACCGAGCGCGGACTGGTCTACGTGGAAGCGGAAAGCCCCATCGAAGCGCCCGAAGGATTCACGATTTTGCGGCAGGACAAAGCCGGCGCCGTCCACTATCACCTGCTGGAATTTGCTGCATTGCGCAAATAGATCAATAATCCGGGATTCGGAGGATGGTGTACACCACTAATAACGGTACGGAGCTCGCATGATCACCGCTGTATATCCCGGCACTTTCGACCCGCTGACCCGAGGCCATGAAGACCTGGTCCGCCGTGCCGCCACGCTTTTCGACAGAGTCGTGGTCGGGATCGCCATTAGCCGCAACAAGAAGCCTTTCTTCAACATCGACGAGCGCGTGGAAATCGCGCGCGAGGTGCTGGGGCACTATCCCAACGTGGAAGTGCAAAGCTTCGGCGGCCTGCTCAAGGACTTCGTGCGCGACCAGGGCGGACGCGTGATCGTGCGCGGCCTGCGCGCGGTGTCCGACTTCGAGTACGAATTCCAGATGGCCGGCATGAACCGCCACCTGCTGCCCGACGTCGAGACCCTGTTCATGACGCCCTCGGACCAGTATCAGTTCATTTCGGGCACCATCGTGCGCGAGATCGCCCAGCTGGGCGGCGACGTGAGCAAGTTCGTGTTCCCGTCGGTCGAGCGCTGGCTGCAGGAAAAGGCCAAGGAACGCCGCGAACAGTCCTGGCCGGGCTGAACCGCCGGTCCGATTTCTTTACCGCAGGGGCGCCCACGGCGCCCCTGCGTCGCGCCGCCCATCCGGGCGGCGGCGGTACAATGACGGTCGCCCCACCGCTCTTACCGTAGCCCGCCATGGCCCTGACCATCACCGAAGAATGCATCAATTGCGACGTTTGCGAGCCCCAGTGCCCGAACGAAGCAATTTCCATGGGCGAAGACTATTACGTGATCGACCCCGACCGCTGCACCGAATGCGTCGGCCATCACGACGAACCCCAATGCAAGGTGGTGTGCCCCGTGGAATGCATCGAACTGCATCCGCAATGGCATGAGGGCCAGGAACAGCTCATGGCCAAGTACCGTCGCCTGACCGGTGCAGCATGAGCAATGCAGCCCAGTCCAGCATAGACCTGCCCCCGCCCCGCCACCGCGCCCGCCGCGACCTTTCCGCCTCCGCCGTCGCGGCAGGCCTGGTCGCCGTGCTGGTCAGCTTCGGCGGCACCGCCGTGCTGATGGTGCAGGCCGGCCACACTGCGGGCCTGGACGCGGCCCGCATCGGTTCCTGGATCGGCTCGCTGAGCCTGGCGTTCGGCCTGGGCGGCGCGCTCTACAGCCTGCGCACCGGCCTGCCCATCGTCATGGCCTGGTCCACGCCCGGGGCCGCCCTGCTGGTGACCGCGCTGGCCGGCGTGCCGTTCGACCAGGCCATCGGGGCCTTCGTGCTGGCGGCGGCGCTGACGCTGGCCTGCGGCCTGTTCGGCTGGATCGATCCCATCCTGCGCCGCATCCCCGGCGAAATCGCCGCGGCCATGCTGGCCGGCGTGCTGCTCAATTTCGGCATGGGCGTCTTCAGCAGCATCAACCAGCAGCCCGCGCTGGTGCTGGCGATGTGCGCCGCCTACCTGGTGTGCCGGCGCCTGGCGCCGCGCTACGCGGTGCTGGTGGTGATGCTGGTGGCCATCGCCATCGCCTACGCGCTGGACCTGATGCAGCTCGATCTGCTGGACTGGCGCCTCACCGAATTCGTCTGGACCACCCCTGCCTTCAGCGCGCAGGCGGCGGTCAGCCTGGGCATTCCGCTGTTCGTGGTGGCCATGGCTTCGCAGAACCTGCCGGGCCTGGCCATTCTGCAGGCCGCCGGCTACCGCCCGCCCGCGTCCCGCCTGGTGGCGGCCACCGGCCTGCTGGGCCTGCTGGCCGCGCCCTTCGGCGCCCACAGCGTCACCATGGGCGCGATCAGCGCGGCCATCTGCACGGGCCCCGAAGCCCATCCTGACGCTGGCAAACGCTATATCGCCGCCGCCACCTACGGCCTGGGCTATGTCGCGCTGAGCGTGGTGGCCGGCGCCGTCGCGGTGTTCTTCCAGGCCCTGCCGCCGGCCCTGCTGGCGGCCCTGGCCGGCCTGGCGCTGCTGGGCACCATCATGGGCGGCATGGCCGCGGCCATGGCCAATCCGCAGCGCCGCGAAGCGGCGCTCATCACGCTGCTGGCCACGGCGTCGGGCTTCAGTTTCTGGGGTATCGGATCGGCCTTCTGGGGCCTGGTGGCCGGCCTCGCGGCGCACGCGGCGTTCGAATACCGCCGCGCCTCCGCGTCGTAGAAAACGCTCAGGCCGGCCAGGCCGCCACCGGCGTGTCGGGGTGCACCTTCATGATGCGGCAGGGCACCTGCACGAAATTCGAGATCCAGGCCGCGGCCAGCTCGCCTTCGTCGACCACGTCCACGACCTGCTCGCCGACCCGCATGCTGTAGCGCACGCTGTCGTCGTCCTCGATCACGTCCAGCGGAATGTCCAAGCGCAGCATGCCGGGCGCCTTCAGCACCAGGTAGCCCATGCGCAGCTCGACGGCGACTTCAGCCAGGCGCGGGCACAGCTCGCGGTTGAGCCACTGCCCGGAATCGTTGGCGACCAGCCATTGGCGATGATAGCCGGCGGCCTCAGGCTGCGCCGTGACGCCGCATTCGGCGATGGGTTGGAATGGTTCCGCGCTCATTTGCCCAGCAGCCCCTTCAGTGCCTTGTCGATGCTTTCGCCGTTCTTGCCCTTGCCGCTGACCGCGTCGCGCAGCTTGTTTTCAAGGCTGCGCTTGAGGATGGCGCCGACGGCGTCCTTCCACAGCAGCGTATAGCTCGGCTTGTCGAACGGCCCCTGGATGCGCACCGGAATGGTCACGTCCTTCAGGTCGATCAGTTCCTTGCCTTCGGGATCGGCGGCCGGATTGACCACGCGCGCGCGCGCCACCAGGTCCAGCTCGCTCTTGACGAAGTCTATAGTGGCCGGCTCGCCCTGCGTCACGCGCAGCAGCGGCGACACGACGTTCAGGCGCTTCACGCTGGCCACGCCCTTGGCGAACGCCAGGTCCGCTTCCATTTCGGAGAATTCGGTCTGCTTGCTGGTGTCGGCCGGCACGGTCTCGTCCTGCGACTCCGGCTTGAAGGCCGCCTTCAGTTCGCGCAGCGTCTGCGTCAGGTTGATGCCCTTGACCGCGCCGTCGCGCAGGCGCAGCTGCATGGTGCCGCCCAGGCCCGCCTTCATGGCGTAGGCGTTGGCGCCGGCCGTCTTCAGGTCCAGCGCCAGGCTGCCCGTGCCGCTGAGCACGTTGCGCTTGGCCAGGTCCATCAGGAAGGGTTCGATCGCGATGCCCGCCAGCGACATCTTGCTGGCCAGCTGGTTGCCCTGCGCGGCGTCGACCGTCACGGCGCCGGCCAGCTTGCCGCCGTACAGGCCGGCCGTCAGGCTGGTGATTTCCAGCTTGCCCTTGTCCAGTTTCACCGTGGCGCCGACTTCGTCGGCCTTCAGGCCGCGCACCACCAGCTTGCCGACCTTCAGCGTGCCGTTGACGCTGGGGCCGACCAGCGCCGACAGGTCGATCGTATCGTCGACGGGCGCAGGCGCCGGCGCGGGCTGCGCCGGCTTGCTTTCGTCCTTCTTGCCTTCGGCCGGCTTGGCCGCCGGCGGCGTCACGGGCGGCACCAGCTTGTCCAGGTCCAGGGTGTCCACCACCAGCGCGAAATTGACGCGCGGCGCGTCGCTCAGGCGGGTGATGTCGGCGCTGAGGTCGAACTTGCCGCCCTCCAGCACCGCGTTGATCTTGCTGGTGGCCTGGTCCTTCAGCAGGTCGGCGGTGACGCTGCCGATCACCGGAATCTGCAGGCTGCCCTTGGGCAGGCCCGGATCGGTGATGTTCACGTCGCCGCGCAGCGCCGACAGCGCGCCGCTGCGCATCAGCAGATTCAGCGACAGCGGCGAGGCGAAGTTCAGCTTGACCACCCGTTCGCCGGTCTTGGACGTGCTGTCCAGCTTGGCTTCCTTGATGTCGAGTTCGCCGGCGTTGCCGCTGATGCCGTTCAGGCCGAAGCTGGCGTCCAGGCCGCTGACCCGCACGCGGCCGGTCAGGGCCTCGCCGGTGGCCGAGGCGGGCGAGATATTGAGCGCAGGCGCGTCCACGGCGAATTCGAACGGGCCGTCGGCCACGCCGCCCTTGGCGCGGATGGCGAGCTTCTCGATCTGCAGCTGGCGCTTGTGCGGATCGATGGACAGCTTGGGCATGGCCACGCTGGCGTCCACGTTGGTCGCGGCCGCGGCCGGATCGGTCACGTCGCCCTGGAACACGACTTCCAGGCCGGCCACGTCCAGCGCCGACTTGCGGCCGTCGAACGCCAGGTTGCCGCGCATGGCCAGGCTCTTGGCTTCCGCGCCCGGCAGCTTGCCGTCCATGCGCAGGTCCAGCTTCTGCGCCGCGTAGCGCTTGGCCGAGGGGTCCAGCGTCAGCAGGGCCTGGCCGGTCAGGTTGGCGTCGACCCGCGGGTTGCCGCCTTCCACCCGCGCGGTCAGGCGCACGTCGAAAGGCTGGTTGAACGTGACGCGGCCGGTGTTGGCGTTGATCTTGGTGACGGCCACGGCCATGCCGCTGATCGCGTCCTGCAGCTGCACGGAGCCGTCCTTAAGGTCCAGGCCCGCGATGTCGATCTGCATATTGCTGCGCCGCGGCGGCAGGCTGCCGTTGGTGATGGCCTGCGCCGCGGTCTCGGCCGCGCCCACCAGCGCCTCGGCCGGGTTGGCCGGCACTTCGGTGACCGGCGCCGTGCCGCCCACCAGATTGCTGAAATTGAATTGGCCGTCCTTGCCCCGGATCACGCGGGCCTTCAGGCCGCTGATGGCCACGTGGTCCACCACGAAGCTGTTCGACAGCAGCGGCCAGACGGCGACCGCCAGCCGCGTGCTGTCGATGGAGGCGAAGATCTCGGAGCTATTGGGCTCGGACAGCGACACGCCCTGCACCGACAGGCCGATGCGGGGAAAGAGCGACAGCTCGATCTCGCCGTCTATCGTCAGCGTGCGCTGGTAGCGTTGCTGGACAAGCTCTTCGAGCTTGTACTTGTACGCGTTGGGGTCGAATGTCAGCAAAAAGATGGCCAGGCCAACGACGGCCACGACAACCAACACAACCAGGCCTATCAAAATGCGCTTGAACCACGTTTTCATTGCTGCCCCGTCGGTACCTCGACTGGAAATCTTCGAATGCCGCCCGCCGCGCCGCAACGCGGGGATGGTGCTTTACCGGTGGAAAAGGCCTGCCGGCAAGTCGCGCCGCAGGCCTGTCGAGAGGTGAAGACGCTGGCCAGGCCAGCGTACAGATATCGCTATCGTAACAAATCGGACCGCCGGCCGCCCAAAGCTGACGGCTTCCTGTCTGGCGGATTGTAGGGCTAGAATGTTTGATATATCAATCATTGATCCATCCAGTAATGCCCGCCCCCGCCTCATCCCCCCCGCATTCGCCCGGCCAGGTACTGCCCTTCCGGCAGACCCTGCTCGCCATGCTCGGCATGTGCTTCGTCATGATGATGGTCGCCATCGACCAGACCGTGGTGGGCACGGCGTTGCCGACCATTGTGGCCGAACTGAAGGGATTCGAACTGTATGCATGGGTAGCGACGTCTTACCTGCTGACCTCGGTCATCACCATTCCCATCTTCGGCCGCCTGGGCGACTACTACGGACGCAAGCCCTTCGTCGTGACCGCGATCGTGCTGTTCACGCTGGCCTCGGCGCTGTGCGGCGCGGCCGACAGCATGTTCGCCCTGGTGCTGGCCCGCGCGCTGCAAGGCATAGGCGGCGGCATGCTGGTGGGCACCGCGTTCGCCTCGATTCCCGACCTGTTCCCCGATCCGCACGTGCGGCTGCGCTGGCAGGTCATGGTCAGCGCGGCCTTCGGCATCGCCAACGCCGTGGGTCCGTCGCTGGGCGGCATGCTGACCGAACACTACGGCTGGCGTTCGGTCTTCTACGTCAACCTGCCCATCGGCGTGCTGGGGCTGTGGTTCGTCGCGCGCTACCTGCCGCGCCTGCGCAGCCACACCGACGGCCCGGTGCGGCTGGACTGGCAGGGCGCGCTGCTCATCGCGCTGGCGCTGGGCTCGCTGCAGCTGCTGGTCGAACTGCTGCCGCAGCAGGGCCTGAGCGCCGGCCTGCTGCTGCTGGGCGCGGTCAGCCTCGCCGCCTTCGCGCTGCTGTACTGGTGGGAAAAGCGCTGCCCGCATCCCCTGCTGCCGCTGGACATGTTCCGCAACCAGGGCCTGGCCATGCTGTTCACGCTGTCCCTGCTGGTAGGCGTGACCATGTATTCGCTGATGTTCTACGCGCCGCTGCTGCTGCAGGGCGGCTTCGGCCTGTCGCCGCAGCTGGCCGGCCTGCTGATCACGCCGATGGTGGTCTTCATCACCGTGGGCAGCATCGTCAACGGCCGCGTCATCGTGCGCATGCGCAATCCCAACTTCATGCTGTATTCGGGTTTCCTGCTGATGGCGCTCTCGTGCCTGGGCATCGTCACCACCCACAACTACACCTCGCACGCGCTCATCGCCGCCTACATGATGCTGGCCGGCGTGGGCATGGGCTTCATCATGCCCAACCTCACCGTCTTCGCGCAGCAGACCGCCGGCCGCAGCCACCTCGGCATCGCCACCGCCCTGCTGCAATCGCTGCGCATGGTGGGCGGCATGCTGGGCACGGCCATCGTCGGCACCATGGTCAGCCACCGCTATTTCAACGGCGTCGAGTCCACGCTGCGCGGATCGTCCGCGCAATGGCTGCCCCAGCTGCGCGATCCCCAGATGCTGGTCAACCCCGAAGCGCAGACGCAGTTCCTGGCACAATTGGCGCACCAGGGGCAGGACGGAACCTCGCTGATCGAGATCGCGCGCGTCGCGCTCGTCGGCGCCATCCATGAAGGGCAGCTCATCGCCCTGGTCGTCGCCGTCTTCGCGCTATGGTGCGTGCGGCGCGTGCCCCCGGTTCAATTGGTCCGCCCCGCCAAGGCGGAACCGGCCAGCGTCGGAGATTAGCTTTTGTCCAAACAGCAACAAGGCCTGCAGGTCATCCAGCACATGGGGCAAACCTACCGCGTCATGCAAAGCGCCTTCAGCGGCCGGGTCGGCCACGCCCTGCCGCGCTGGCGCATCCTCCTGGCCCTGCACGAACGCGGCCCGTGCTCGCAGAAGCACCTGGCCGAACGCTGCCGCCTGGACCCCGCCTCGCTCACGCGCCAGCTGCAGGCCATGCAGAAGCTGGGCTGGATCTCGCGCGCCGTGGACCCGCAGGACAACCGCCTGACCAACGCCAGCCTCACCGCGGCGGGCCAGGCGGTGGTGGACGCCGCCCTGCCCAAGCGCGCGGCCTTCTTCGAAGAATCCCTCAAGGGTCTGTCCACGGCCGACATCGACGCGCTCAACCGCGTCCTGAGCCAGCTGGAACAGAACTTCCTGCGCGCCGCGGCCGACAAGCCCGCGCAGCGCTGAACAGGCATCGCGGCTCAGGCCGGCTGCTGCGCCTCTTCCTCCAGCCAGGCCGCGAACGCCGCCGCTTCCGGACGCCGCGCGACATCCGGCAGCATCACCACGTAATACGCGAAGCGCGCCGGCCACGGCCGATCCAGCGCCAGCGCCAGCCGCCCGGCGGCGATCTCCTCGCGCGCATATGCCTGCGGCACCAGCGCCAGCCCCTGGCCTGCCGCCGCCGCGCGGATCAGCAGATAGTCCTCGCCGAACGCCGTGCCGCGCTCGGCGCGCGGGTCCGCGGCCACGCCGTGCGCGGCCAGCCACAAGCCCCAGTCCGCGCGGCAGCCGTCCTGCAATAGCGGATAGGCCAGGCAGTCGGCCGGCTCGCGTATCGGCGGCCCGTCGGTCAGCAGCGCCGGACTGGCCACCGGCAGCAGCACCGGCGCCATCAGCGGCCGCGACTGCAGGCCGGGATAGCTGCCCAGGCCGTGGCGGATCGCGATGTCGACCCGGTCCCGATGCAGATCGACCAGGTCGGCCACGGCCTCCACGCGGACCTCGATATCCGGATGCCGGCTGGTGAAGCGCCCCAGCCGCGGCACCAGCCACGACGCGGCGAACGAGGCCATGGTGCTGACGGTAAGCGTCTTGCGCGCGCGGGCGGCCTCCAGCGTGCGCAGCGCCGATTCGATCTGGTCGAACGCCGTCAGCAGGCCGGGATGCACGCGCGCCCCGGCCTCGGTCAAGGCCATGCTTTGCCGGCCGCGCGTGAACAGGGGCAACCCGACCCGCTCTTCCAGCAGCCGGACCTGCTGGCTGACGGCGCCCGACGTCACCCCCAGCGCGGCGGCGGCCCGCTTGATGCTGCCGTGGCGGCCGACCTCGGTGAAAGCGCGCAGCGCGAGAAGCGGAAAAACAGGATTCATGATTTAGCCTAGCTAAATACAGCATACAGATCAAATCGTTTTATTTCCCGGCATTCCACGTTCAGAATTTCCTTCAGGAAACGCCTCCGAGTTTAGCCGAGCTTCTTGCGGAAAGAACCCTCGGCCCCTGAACGGACCCGCCATGATCGATCTCTACACCGATAGCTCCCCCAACGGCTTCAAGGCCACGATCGCCCTCGAGGAACTGGCGCTGCCCTACCGCCTGCACCACGTCCGCATCGGGGCCGGCGAACACCGCAGCCCCGAGTTCCTGGCGCTCAACCCGCATGGCCGCATCCCGGTCATCGCCGACGACGAAACCGGCGTCACCCTGTTCGAGTCCGCCGCGATCCTGCTCTACCTGGCCGAAAAGGCCGGCCGCCTGTTGCCCGCGTCCGCCGCCGCGCGCTGGGAAGCCATCAAGTGGCTGCAATTCCATGCGTCCAGCGTCGGCCCCATCATCGGCCAGCGCGTGCATTTCGAGCGCTTCGCCGACGCCCCCATCCCCGCCGCCATCGAACGCTACCGGCGGCTGACGGAAGACGTATTCGGCGTGCTCGACCGCCGGCTGGCCGAGCATCCCTACCTCGCCGGCGACGACTACTCCATCGCCGACATCGCCCACTTCGGCTGGAGCCACATCGCCCGCATCATCGAGTTCGACTTCAGCCGGCACCGCCACCTGAGCGCCTGGCACGAGCGCATCGCGGCCCGCCCCGCCGTGGCCCGCGGCATCACGCTGCCGGCGCCGGCGACCGACGCCTGAAGGAGCGGACGCCACATGGATAATCCGCTATCCGCGGCGGGCGCCTCGCACGCCGCGTTCCAGTCGCATCTCGGCTACCGCCGCATGTTTGCGCCCGAACGGCTCACGCTGGGCGTGTTCCTGCCGCTGCGCTTCTATGCCGGCGACATGCAGGCGCTGGCCGGGCAGGCCGACCTGGTGGCCGAGATCGACCGGCGCGGCTTCGCCGCCGTCTGGGTGCGCGACGTGCCGCTGTTCGACCCCGCCTTCGGCGACGCCGGCCAACTCTTCGATCCCTTCACCTACCTGGGCTTTCTGGCGGCGCGCACCCGCAGCATCGCGCTGGCCACGGGCAGCGCCATCTTCACGCTGCGCCATCCCATCGACCTGGCCAAGGCCGCGGCCTCGCTCGACCGGCTGTCGGGCGGCCGCCTGGTGCTGGGCATCGCTTCGGGCGACCGTCCCATCGAGTTTCCCGCGTATGGGCTGGAACATGGCGAACGCGCCGAGCGCTTCGCGCAGGCGGTGGCCTACTTCCGCCAGCTCATGCGGCCCGGCCTGCTGGCGGTGGATTCGCCGCTGGGCCGGTTCCAGCGCGCCGCGCTGCTGCCGCAGCCCGCCGCCGGCGCGATCCCCCTGATCGTCACCGGCGCCAGCGGCCAATCGCCGGCCTGGATCGCCGAACATGCGGACGGCTGGCTGACCTACCCCGACGCCACCCACACCCCCGAAGGCCCGCTGCGCCTGGCCAACAAGATCCGCGCCTGGCGCCAGCGCATCGCCGACGGCGGCTTCCGGCCGCACATGACCAACGAATGGCTGGACCTGGCCGACGACCCCGACCACCCGCGCACGCCGCTGCAGGGCGGCTACGTGCTGCGCACCGGACGCAAAGGCCTCATCGACCTGCTGCACGCCTGGCAGGCCGCGGGCGTCAACCATGCCGCGCTCGGCATCCAGTTCTCGCAACGGCCCGCGGCCGAAGTCATCCAGGAACTGGCCGAGGACGTGCTGCCGCATTTCCCCTCACACCCCGGACCGGCGCCGCTGCCGGCCGCATGGTGAACACAAGGATATCGACATGAATGCCGACGCAATCACCATCCGGAATCTCGACCCGGGCGACGAGGCCCAATGGGCGGCGCTCTACCGCCGCTACGCCGCGTTCTACGAAGTGGACATCGACGACGCGGCGCTGCGGCGCACCTGGTCATGGCTGATGCGCCCCGAACATCCCGAGGAAGGCGTCGTCGCCGAAACCGCCAGCGGCGAACTGGTGGGGCTTGCGCACTACCGCCCCTTCCCCAAGCCGCTGCTGGGACGCGACGCGGGGTACCTGGACGACTTGTACGTCGCCGACGGGCACCGTGGCCTGGGCATCGGCCGAGGCCTGATCGCCGCGGTGGCGTCCATCGCGCACGCCCGCGGCTGGCCGCTGCTGCGCTGGATCACCGCGCGCGACAACCACGACGCCCGGCGGCTTTACGACGGCGTGGCGCGGGCGACGGATTGGGTCAGTTATGACTTGAAGCCGGGCGGGTATGGGGGGGTGGCCAGGTCGTAGCGCCACGACAGCCAGTCGGGGGCTTGCCAGATATGCGGAAAATCGCCGCTGTTCATGCGGTGATTATGGACAGATTCGCCGCGGCGGCAACGCCTGGCCCGCAATTCAGGCCCTCTCGTACAAGGTCACCACGCAGGCCCCGCCCAGCCCCAGGTTGTGCTGCAGCGCCAGCCGCGCGTCGGGCGCCTGGCGGGCGTCGGCGGTCTGGCGCAGTTGCTGGACCAGCTCGGCGCATTGCGCCAGGCCCGTCGCCCCCAGCGGATGCCCCTTCGACAACAGGCCGCCCGAGGGATTCGTGACGACCCTGCCGCCATAGGTGTTGTCGCCGTCCACGACGAACTTCTCGGCCTCGCCCAGGCCGCACAGGCCCAGCGCCTCGTAGCTCACCAGCTCGTTGTGCGCGAAACAGTCGTGCAGCTCGACCACGTCGATATCCTGCGGGCCGACGCCGGCGGCTTCGTACACGCGGTCCGCCGCCTCTTTCGCCATGCTGAAGCCCACCACCTCGCGCATGTCGCGGGCCTCGAAGGTGACGGCCCGGTCGGTGGTCATGGCCTGCGCCCGGATGCGCACGCTGCGGTCCAGCCCGTGCCGCCGCGCGTATTCCCCGGAGCACACGACGGCGGCGGCCGCGCCGCAGGTCGGCGGGCACGCCATCAGCCTCGTCATCACGCCAGGCCACAAGACAGGCGCTGCCATCACCTCTTCCTCCGTCACGACGGTGCGAAACAAGGCCATCGGATTGTTGGCGGCGTGCCGGCTGGCCTTGGCGCGGATTTTCGCGAAGGTCGACATGCTGGTGCCGTACTGGTCCATGTGCGCCTTGCCCGCGCCGCCGAAGTAACGCAAGGCGAACGGAATCCCGTCCTGGCCGACCAGTTCCTGGGTGGCCGCGTCGAAGCGCTCGAACGGACTCGGCCTGTCCTGGAACACCGTGCCCAGCGCGCCGGGATTCATATGCTCGAAACCCAGGGCCAGCGCGCAGTCCGCCGCGCCGCCGGCCACCGCCTGACGCGCCAGGAACAGCGCCGTGGAGCCGGTGGAGCAGTTGTTGTTCACGTTGAAGACCGGAATGCCGCTCATGCCGACTTCGTACAAGGCCCGCTGCCCCGCCGTGGAATCGCCATAGACGTAGCCCACATAGGCCTGCTGCACCTGCTCATAGGCAAGCCCCGCATCCGTCAGCGCGGCGCGCGCCGCCTGCGCCGCCATCTCGTGGTAAGGCGCGTGCCGGCCGGGCTTGGCGAAGGGGACCATGCCCACGCCAACGACGTATACATGACTCATTGCAGTCTCCTCTTATTCGATTCGCAGGCCGTCCCAGATTACTAGGATTGGGGGTACATTAACGCCCGTTACGAATAATCGAGAATAGAAACATGTTGAAAGCCCGCCGCGGACTGCTGTTGCTCGGAATCGTCGCGTCACTTGCCGGATGCGACAAAGGCGTGGACCTGCGGCTGTCCACGCAGAACGCGCAGGCCTACCGCGCATCGCTGGACAAGGCCTGGCCCGACATGACGGCTGCGCAGCAGGACGCGTACAACTGGGCTGTCGGCAGCTGGGTGGCCAACGGCTTCAGCCTGGAACAGCTCGCCGAAAAATATCCCGGCCTCACGCCGCGTTCCATCATCGTCGGCGAAAGCGAGGAATACATCCGCGGCAAGACCCAGGAGGCGGCCAACGCCCAGGCCGCCATCACGCACAACGCCGACAGGTTCGCCAAGGAAGAAAAACTGGTGCAGCAGGCCGAAGCCGAGCTCGCGAAAGTCACCGCCAAAGCCCTGGACCTGAAAACCGACCGGTCGCTCTTCTCCGAAGTCAACTTCAGCTACGAAGTGGCCAACGCCAGCCGCTACAACATCGCATCGGCCGACTGGGACGCGTGGCTGTTCATCAACGACGAACAGACCTCGGACCGGCATTGCCGCGTCCATGGCTACTACCAATCCAAGGGCGGCGTGCCGGCCGGCTCCACCAGGACCGCGAACTTTTCCGCCGGCTTCATGGATTGCCGCAACTGGGCCACTCTGGAAGTGCAGAACGCCAAGGCCAGGTACGTGCAGATCAAGCTGGTCAACGATTCGGTCAAGAACTTCGACGAACGCAAAGTGCTGCCCGTTTTTTCGCCGACCCGCGCGTACTACGAAAAGGTGGCCGCGGATGCGAACAAGGCGATCAAGATCGCGGCCCGGCACAGAAGCGCCATCGAGTGACGGCCACGCGCCGGGCGGCTGCGCCGATCCCGCTACAGGTCCAGCACCAGGCACGAACTCGTCGCGCGCGAGCAGCAGACGGTGAGGCAGTGGCTTTTTTCCTCGTCGCTCAGGATGTAGTCCCTGTGGTCGACTTCCCCTTCCAGGTACTCGACCTTGCAGGCGCCGCACAAGCCGGACAGGCATGAAGTCGGCACGCGGTGGCCGGCCAGTTCGATGGCGCGCACGATCGTCTGGTCCGGCTCGACCATCACGGAAATGCCGGCCCTGGCCAGCCTGACTTCGAAGCCGCCGCTGGGCGGCGCCTCGGACGCGGGACGCTCGGGCGCCTTGAAGTGTTCGCTATGCACCGTGCCGGGCGGCCAATGCTGCGTCGCGTCGGCGCATGCCTGCATGAAGCCGCCGGGGCCGCAGTAATAGACGTGGTGGCCTGCGCCGGGATGCGCCAGCAGGGCCTTGATGTCCAATCCGCGCGTGAAGTCGCCGCCATCGAAATGCAGATGCAGCGCGCGCTCGGGAACCAGTTGGCGCAGCTCGTCGACGAAGGCCGCGTGCTGCGCGGTGCGCGCACAATAGTGGAACTCGAACGACCGCCCGGCCCGGGCCAGCACGTGCGCCATGGCCTTGAGCGGCGTCACGCCTATCCCGCCGGCCAGCAGGATGGCGTGGCCGGAATCCGGCGCCAGCGCAAACGCATTGCGCGGCATTCCCACGGGCAGCAGGTCCCCGACCCGCAGCGACTCATGCATGGCCCGCGACCCGCCGCGCCCTTTGGGTTCGCGCAGCACGCCCAGAATCCAGCGCGACCTGTCCTGCGGATCGCCAGCCAGGGAATAGGAACGCATCAGTCCCCCGGCCAGGTGCACGTCGACGTGCGCGCCCGCCTCCACCGCCGGCAGCGGCAGGCCTTCGGGGTGGACCAGCTCGAAGGCGTGGATGCCTTCGGCCTGCATCCGTATTCCGCGGACCCGCAATTGCAGCAGCTCCGTCCCGGCGCGGCCGTCCATCACCACGCCTTGCGGCAGCGGCGCGTTCACGCCTGCCTCCGCGCGAGTACGTCCTGCTGCAATGCCTCCATTTTTTCCATGACGAAGCCGGCCCGTTCATCGCCCTTCATGCCGTCGGCTTCGGTCAGGATCTGCACCACCTGGCGGGCCAGATGGCGGCGCAGCGTCACTTCCTCCTGCGTCGTGCGTCCCACGGGCAGGTCGAACACATTGCCCGAGCAATAGCTGTTGGGATGCCCCGCGCACTCGCGCAGCCATTGGGCGAATTGCTCGGGACCGGCATTGGGGTTGGATCCCCGGATCGCATCGCGCAGCAGCTTGCGGAACACATACAGGCCCGCGTCGAATTTCGTGGGGTTCTCCAGCGCGTGGATCGCGATGGGCCGCTGGCTGATGATCGCCTCGTAGTCGCCCGGCGCGTACTGGGCGTCCTTGTAGTTTTCCCGGGCGCGGTGATCCGAGGGAATGGGCGGCATGTCCTCCAGCTTGTATTTGCCGAACCGCTCGGGGCGGCGCATCGCCACCTGCCCTTCCAGAAAATCGATCGTCTCGTAGCCGACCAGGCTCTTGTCGCCGATGCCGCGCGTGTCGATGCCCGGCCCCATCACGCGCCAGCCGATCATCTTGCTGTTGTGGTCGTCGACGGGAACGGTCCAGCGGATCATGTGGAAGCGGCTGAACAGCTTTTTCTTCTTGCCGTCTTCCGAGGTGTAGGCGTGCAGGCTGAAGTTGGGCAGCACCTGGTGCTGCACGCGGATGTGCATATGGCCGTCGTCGGCCCGGCGCGCGCCCGCGCAGGCCAGGCCGCGGCCGCCGTGCACGGGCACGAACTGCATGTCGGGCGGCACTTCCATCGTCGCCGCGCCCACTTCGTCGAACGTGGTGCCCTGATAGTGTTCGCCGGTGACCTGACGTTTCGCGTGCAGCGCCATGGTGTGATAGTTGTCGGCCGCGTTGTCCTGGACCTGCAGCCAGTTGCAGTGCTGGAAATTGCTGTAGGGCACCAGTTCGTCGCCCTCGGCGACGGTGAAGTCGCCTTCCCACTGCGGAAACGGCGGTTCCTGTTCGGGCGGGCCCATGTAGGCGAAGACCAGGCCATTGCGCTCGAAGGCCTTGTAGGCGCCCTGCCTGATCGAGCAGCGATAGCGCTCGCCCTCTTCCTCCTCGCCTTCCGGGAACGGCACGCGCAGACAGGTTCCGTCCACGTCGAAGACCATGCCGTGATAGCAGCAGGAAATGCCGTGCTGTTCGATCTTGCCGTATTCCAGCGAAGCGCCGCGATGCACGCAATGCGCGTGCAGCACCCCGATGCGGCCGCTGCCGTCGCGGAACGCCACCAGTTCCTCGCCCATGATCTTCAGGAAGCGCGGCGTGTCGGTCAGCTCCATCGACATGCAGATCGGATGCCAGAAGCGGCGCAGGTACTCGCCGGCCGGCGTGCCCGGCCCCACTTCGGTCAGCTCCGGATCATGCCCCGGGATCCTGTTGGTGTAGTACCCGCCGAAAGGGACCAGCTTCTTCTCTGTCGTCCCGCCCGCGCTGGTGTGAGGGTCGCGGCCAAACTGTTCCTGGATCTTGGGGCTCATTTGATGTCTCTCTGGAAAAGCGCGGAAATGCGCATTATTTTTGAACTCTGAACTCTGTATTCAGAGTTCGGTATTCGAAGAATATAGTAAATTGCGGTATGGCAGATCCAGGGTTTTCCCTGCGCCGCGGTGTCCGGATGTAAACCGGCGGCCGCGTCCGCGCCCGGCCCACTGCCGTTTCAGCCACCCCTTGCAAGGTAGAATCGCCCCCATGCGCCTGCCCCTCGAGAAAATCCCGTCGCGAACCGATTTCGTCGATACCGTCTACCGTGTGCTGCTCGACGCCATCACGGACGGCTCCATCGGCCCGGGCCAGCGGATCACCCAGGAAGAAATCGCCGACCAGCTCCATGTGTCGCGCTCGCCCGTGCTGCAGGCGCTGCTGCTGCTCAAGAAAGACGGCTTCATCGAAGACGCGCCGGGCCGGGGCGTGCAAGTCGCGCAACTGAAGCCCGAATGGGTCGGCCACCTCTACCAGGTCCGCGGCGCCCTGGACGCCCTGGCGGTCCGGCTGGCCGCCGAGGCCCGCTGTCAACTGGATCCCGAACTGATCGAGGCCGGCCGCCGCGCGGTCCTGAAACAGGACCTGAAAGCCATCATCGACACGGACCTGGCGTTTCACTCCGCCATTTATGCCGCCTCCGGCAACCCGCTGATCGCGCAAAGCGCCGACCACTACTGGGTGCACCTGCGCCGCGTCATGGGCGCCGTGCACCGGGTATCGCCGCACCGCGACACGATCTGGGACGAACATGCCGCGATCGCGCAGGCCATCGGCCAGGGCGACGCGGCGCGCGCAGTCCAGCTCAGCGACCGGCATATCGAACTCGCCCGCTCCAACCTGCTCGCCAAACTGGACGAGCTCTTTGCGCAAAGTCCGGAACCGGAAGCGCGAGCCCGCCCAGGCCTGTCGCCGCTACGCTGAGCGGCGCACGTTCACCAGCTTGGCCGGCACCGCGAACACCAGCAGGCTGCCGAACACCAGGCAAGCCACCAGGGCAAGCACGCCCGCGCCGGTGCTGGCGGTCGCGGTCTGCGCCCAGCCGATCAGGTAAGGGCTGACCACACCCGAGACGCTGCCCACCGAATTGACCAGCGCGATGCCGGCCGCGGCCGCCCCGCCGCTCAGGATGGCCGGCGGCAACACCCAGAACTGCGAAATCGAGGCCATCACGCCGACCGTGCCAATCGTCAGGGCGATCAGCGCGAAGGTCGTGTTATGGGCGTACACCACGCTGCCGTACAGGCCTATCGCGGCAAGCCCGCCCGCCGCAAACAAATGCCAGCGGCGCTCGCCCGTCGCATCGGAACTCCGGCTGAACAGAATCATGCCTATCGTGGCCGCCAGATAAGGCACGGCCGACAGCAGTCCGACGTCGAAGTTGTCCGTCACGCCGCTGGCCTTCACCAGGCTGGGCAGCCAGAAGCTGATGCCGTACAGCCCCATCGTGAAGAAAAAGTAGAGACAGCTCAGCAGCAGCACCTTGGGATTGGTCAGCCCGTCGCGGATCGAATGCAGATGCTGGCCCTGCTGTTCGGCCGCCAGGTCGCGCTGGATGCGCGCCTTCTCGGCCTCGGTGAGCCACTTCGCATCGGCGACCTTGTCGTCCAGATAGAACCACGCCATCGCCCCGACCAGCAGCGTGGGCAATCCTTCCAGCAGGAACAGCCACTGCCAGCCGGCCCAGCCGGCCGCGCCATCGAACCGGTGCATGATCCATCCCGACAACGGCCCGCCGATGACGCCGGACATCGGAATACCGGTAAGGAACAGGGCCGTCACCTTGCTGCGGCGCTTGTTCGGGAACCAGTAGGTCAGGTACAGCAGGATCGCGGGAATGAAGCCCGCCTCCGCCACGCCCAGCAGGAAGCGCAGGATATAAAAGCTGACCGGCCCCGACACGAACATCATCCCGGCGGAAATAATGCCCCACGTGACCATGATGCGCGCGATCCAGCGCCGCGCGCCGACCTTCAACAGGATGATGTTGCTCGGCACCTCGAACAGCAGATAGCCGACGAAAAAAATCCCCGCGCCCAATCCATAGACGGCGTCGCTGAAACCCAGATCGCTCGACATCTGCAGCTTGGCGAAGCTGACGTTGATTCGATCGAGATACGCGCAGACATAGCATAGGAACAGAAACGGAAGCAGCCGCCACGCAACCTTGGAATAGGTCGCGCCTTCGTCATCGGTACGGGCGAGGCTGGGCCCAGCGATATCGCTGTACATAGGTTGTCTCCAAGTATTCTTTTTGAACCGGCGCGAACGAGCGCCGCGCCGGCGTCCGACCGCGGCCTTGCTCAGTCGAACATGTCGGGCTGGGATAGCGCCAGATGGTCGTAAATCGGCTGGAAGTGCAGCCAGCCGATGTATTCGGAGCCCACGTGCTCCCGGCTGTAGCGTGAACGTTCTGCGCTGACCAGCGCCGGCTTGATGCCCGTCGCCTCGACCATCAGCTGCTGGCGGCAGCACCGCTCCAGCGCAATGAACCAGAACGCGGCCGATTCGATGCTGTGCCGGCTGGCCGTCAACAAGCCGTGGTTCTGATGGATGGCCGCTTTCACGCCCTTGAACCAGTCGCAGACCGCCAGTCCGGCGCGCTCTTCCACCGCAACCTGGCCCGCCTCGCTCTTGATGACCACGTGGTCCTCGAAGAACGCCGCGGCATCCTGGGATATGGGTTCCAGCGGCCGCCCCAGCGCCGCGAAGGCGGTTCCATATACGGTATGCGCGTGGCACATCGCCACGATGTCCGGATGCGCCTCGTGCACGGCGGCATGCAGCACGAAGCCGGCCCGGTTGATGGCGTGCCTGCCCTCCACGACCTTGCCCTTGTGGTCGGCCAGGATCAGGTTCGACACCTTCACCTGGCTGAAATGCACGCACATGGGATTGGTCCAGTACAGCTCCGGATGCTCGGGATCGCGCACCGTCAGGTGGCCGGCGAAACCGTAATCGAAGCCCTCCAGCGCGAACGCGCGGCACGCCGCCACCAGCCGCTGCTTGAGATGCAGCCGCTCTTCGGCCGCGCTGGAGAACGCGGGCAGCTCAGGGTAGATCAGCCCCTGCTGCTCGGGCTGGTAAATCGAAACACGGCCATCGGCCAGCAGCGGCTGGCTGGATCGAGGCGGCATGGCGCGGTCTGGTATGGCTGACATGATGAATCCTCTTCTGAAGTAAACCCGATGCGGCGCACAAGATGGGCGCGCCCATCCGTCGCCGGACCTCAGAATGTTCGATCAGCGCTAACATGATGACAACCGATAGATGTTCACGTTTGGATGAATGGCATTCACATGAAAATCCGGCTGCCGGCAAAGGCCCTATGAGAAAAATCCCGAACTTCGTCCTGCTGCGCGCGTTCGAAGCCGCCGCCCGGCTGGAGAGCTTCACCCTCGCGGCGCACGAACTGCATCTGACGCCCTCGGCAATCAGCCACCAGATACGTGAACTGGAAGAAAACTTCGGCACATCCCTGTTCAGGCGCAGCCACCGGCGCGTCGAACCGACGCCCGAAGGGCATCGCCTGCTTCAGAGCCTGACGCGCATCATGGACGCCCTGGAAGCCTGTTGCGCGGAAGTCAGCCTGGCGCCCAGCGGCCAGGTTCTTTCCGTCTATTGCGCCCCCAGCCTCGCGGTGAAATGGCTGGGGCCGCGCCTGCCGGGCTTCATGACCGACAACCCCGACATTACGATCCGCCTGTCCAGCGGCGCCGAACCCATGGACCTGACGCAGGCCCGCGAGCTGGACATCGCAATCTCTTATGGCGTGGCGCTGCAGCGTCCCGGCATCGAAATCACGCCCCTCGGATGCGAGGCCATCGTGCCGATGTGCGCGCCCTCGCTCAAGGGCCGCAGGCGCAACTGGCGGCAGCTCATGACCGAACTGCCGCTCATCGATTCATCCTTGAGCCAGGTCAGCTGGCACGACTGGTTTTCACTGAACGGACTGAACCTGCCGCAGCGCAACCGGCCATCCTTCGACCGCGGCGCATTGTCGGTATCCGCGGCGGTGGACGGCATGGGCGTCATTTTGGAGACGACCCGCTTCGCCGAACGCGAACTGGCCCGCGGCGAACTGGTCGAGGCCGGCCGCAACGAGTTCGAGCGAATTCTGCGTGAAACGCATTTTTTCTCGCAACGGATCAACGAGCGCCGGACGGAGAAGATCGTGCGATTCAAGGATTGGTTGTTTGAAGAGTTGCGGGCTTCGGATGGGGGGTAGGGAAACGGTGGTTTCCGTTGAGGTCCTGGCCCGCAACGTCTGCGTTGGGGATTCGGTCAGACGTTGATCACACGTTTAAACGTTGATCGGTCGGCAAAGGGCCGTGAATGCTAGGTTTCACGGGGAAATCAGGCCACGGCCTTTGCGGGAATCGCTGGAAGTACCCCCAGTTGTACCCCCATAGGGGTATCGGGATGATAGATCAGTCTGGATGCGGGTGCCAGCGCTGCGCCTGCCGGATAAAACGGGTATGGCGCAGACCGCATTGTTGGCTGACGCATGGAGCGGTACGCGATGAGATGCAGGGGAACGGGCCACTGTGGCCCAGACCTTGGAGAACTCCCATGGCAGACCACCTCACCCGCCACAACCCGCTGGGGCAAGACGCCTTCTTCACCACGCCGACCTCGCTCATGCTCGATGCCCGCCTCACGCCATTGGAGCGCAATGGCTGGCAGGTTCTGCGCATGCTGCGCTCTGCTGAGGGCATCAGCCCGCTGGCAAACCTGGGGCAGTTGCGCCGCTATCTCACCTCCACCCCGCTGGGGCAGAGGGCCGGGTACGAGACGGCCCGGCGCGTCCTCGTCGTGCTTCGGCTGACGGGGTGGATCAGCCTGGTGGGCCAGCAACGCGATCCCCTTACCGGCCATGTGCTCAGCGAGCTGTATCAGGTTCACGAAAGCGCCCTGGACTTCCAACAAGCCTGCGCACTCGATGCCAGTCTGTCCGTGCTTCTGCAAGCGTCTATCGGCCACGAAAACAACCAGGTGGATCGGGTGGCTGTCCACATTCAGGCAACGCAGGCACAGGCACCTGAAGCCGCCTCCATTGCGACCCACGATCATCTCGGGGATGACGATGATTTTCCCCCTACGCCGCCGTCGCCGGCGAGCGAGGCAGCCGACCCACTGCCATTGTCTGGCGATTCCGCTGGCAGCACGCTTGTTCCGCAACAGACCGAACACGCCTGCCACATGCCGGCTAAGCAAGGCAATACGTATAAGACGTATATGTATAAAAAAGAACGTACGTACCGCGCGCGCGAAAGCGACGGCGATTCGGCATCGCAGTCGGTGAGCTTGCCGCCTTGCCTGAGCAATGCCCAGGCAGATCAGCAAAGGGACGTGCAGGCCGCCTTGCGGCGGCTGCCGCCGCAGCATCGCCAGGAAGTGCTCGACGAGTTGCAGGCACGCAGCCAGAGCGGCACCGTGCGCAATGTCGTGGCCTACTTCTTCGCCTTGGTGAAGCGCGTATTTGCTGGTGAATTCCGCCTGTGGGCAGGTCGCAAGGAGACGTCTGCCGCGAACCGGCCTACAACTCCACCGCGCACCGAAGCCCGCCCGGAACCCACTGCGCCACCGGCATCGCGTGAAACGGCCTTGGCGCACATCGCCAACATCCGCAAGATGCTAAACGTTCCGACGAACGCTGGGGACAGCACAGCACAGGCAATGCAGGCCAGGGAATGGCAGCCGCATCCTGCGTAGC
The DNA here is from genome assembly GCF_057359325.1 of Achromobacter sp. MUI-25009338. Lineage (NCBI taxonomy): Bacteria > Pseudomonadati > Pseudomonadota > Betaproteobacteria > Burkholderiales > Alcaligenaceae > Achromobacter > Achromobacter sp. MUI-25009338. The sequence goes on along the minus strand of NZ_CM170627.1, from coordinate 891,691 downwards.
AAATGCTGCCGCGAAACGGGTCGTCACTGCACACCGCAGTGACGACCCGCGCAACACCGCAAACAATGCGGGCGAAAGCCAGTTCCTATTGCGTGCGGCCTACATGATGATGTCCGCACTACATTGACCGGGCAGTTGCCAAGACCGATGGGCTTCGTACATCGGCCCCCCCAACAGCGCAGGTTCCTGCAAGCGCTGGCCCGACAGGGTGGAGCCACCCCAGGTATGCCCAGGCTCCGATCGCATACCGGCCCTACCCAGGGCGGAGCCTTCTTCGTCTGTTTGATCTCATCTCTACTGCGCCACCTGGCGCACTGTCCTTTGCGGCAATTGCCTGTGCGCGACGCACAGAGCTGCCGCTGCATTTCTCATCCCATCCACTTCATAGGAGGACTCGTCCACGTTCATATCACTTTCGTCTTGTAGTACCTCCGTCCGGGCTTCCAGCAGGGAGCAAGACGGACGCCTCATTCGAGGCTCTGGTGTCTCCTGAACACCATGCCCTTGCCCTCACGGGATCTCGCCTTGGCGAGTTGGCACCAACACTAACCACTGAGTTTCAGGACAACGCGGTACGGCGCTTTGCTTGGAGACCGGAAGATGGACGACTTGACCTACACCCTGCGGCAGCTATGCCAGCGCAACCGAGACGGCAGCTACACCACACAGGCCGACCGGATGCGCTCGCTGTCGCTGGCCGCGCGGCAACTGCGGGAGGCCGGTTTCCGGCAGATGAAAGCCTCGTCGCTCAAGGGCAAGCACGTCCAGACGCTGCTGGATCGCTGGCAGGGAGAAGGCTTGTCGTCCGGCACCATCAAGAATCGGCTCTCTCACCTGCGCTGGTGGGCAGAGAAGATCGGCAAGGCCGGCATCCTGCCGACGGACAACACGCAACTCGGCGTGGCCGAGCGCCACTATGTGACCAACATCAGCAAGGCCCAGGAACTGGGCACACGTCTTGAACAGGTCACCGACGCGCACGTACGCATGAGCCTTCAGCTACAGGCCGCCTTCGGATTGCGTCGGGAGGAAGCGATCAAGTTCCAGCCCAGTTACGCGGATCGGGGGGACAACATCGCCCTCAAGGGATCGTGGACCAAGGGCGGTCGGGAGCGAACTGTGCCCATCACCACGACAGAGCAACGCGACGTGCTCCACGCAGCACACCGCCTGGCGGGCAGAGGATCATTGATCCCGGCAGACAAGACCTTCATCCAGCAGCGGCGCGCCTACGATGGGCAGTGCAAGGCTGCAAGCCTGAGCAATATGCATGGCCTGCGGCATCGGTATGCACAGATGCGATATGAAGCATTGACGGGGTGGAAGTCACCAGCAGCCGGCGGACCTGGCAAGGCTCAACTAGGGCTGTCGCAGCGCTTGGTCGATAGACACACCCGCCAGCAGATCAGCCGTGAGCTCGGACATGAGCGGTTGACGGTGACGTCGATCTATCTGGGAGTTTGAGGTTGGCCAGGCGGGGGCTTAAATAGAATTTCAATGGTAGACTTCAAACGATTTAAGACGACTTTAAAACATAATTCCAGAGCGCCATCGACATGAGCACTGAACCGTGGGTGACTGCTGAACACGTGGCCCAGCATCTGGGTGTCGCCAAAGACACTGTTTATCGCTGGAGAGAGCGCAAGGGCCTACCAGCGCATCGTGTGGGGCGACTGTGGAAGTTTCAGCTGTCCGAAGTGGACGAGTGGGTGCGCGCAGGCGGGGCTGACGAAGATGCCACTGAGTCAGGGGGTCAACACACATGAGCACCACGGCTTTTATCCGCCCATGCAACGGCCATGGCAAACCGTTTGCGTCTTTGAGGAAAGAGTCATGACAACATCAGAACAACAAATCGAACTCGATCTGATCGCCAAGCTTGGTGACCTCAAGTACACCTATCGCCCTGATATCCGAGACCGTACCGCGCTAGAGGCCAACTTCCGCGCCAAGTTTGAGGCACTCAACCGGGTGCGCCTGACCGACAGCGAGTTCCAGCGCCTGCGGGAAAGCATCGTGACAGACGATGTTTACAACGCTGCCCAAACGCTACGCAACATCAACAGCTTCGAACGCGACGATGGCACGCCGCTGAACTACACCTTGGTCAACATCCGGGATTGGTGTAAGAACGACTTCGAGGTCATCAACCAGCTACGCATCAACACCGAAAACAGCCATCACCGCTACGACGTGATGCTGCTCATCAATGGGGTGCCGGTGGTGCAAATTGAGCTAAAGACCCTGGCCGTCAGCCCGCGCCGGGCGATGCAGCAGATCGTTGATTACAAGGCCGTTCCCGGCAACGGTTACGGCAAAACGCTGCTGTGCTTTTTGCAGCTATTCATCGTCAGCAACCGCACCGATACCTGGTACTTCGCCAACAACAACGCGCGCCACTTCAGCTTCAACGCGGATGAGCGTTTTCTGCCGATTTATCAGTTCGCCAGCGAAGACAATAAGAAAGTTACCCTGCTCGATAGCTTTGCCGAGAAGTTTTTGGCCAAGTGCATCCTTGGCCAGATGATCAGCCGCTACATGGTGCTAGTGGCCAGTGAACAAAAGCTGTTGATGATGCGGCCATACCAAATCTATGCCGTCAAAGCTATCGTGGATTGCATCCACCAGAACTGCGGAAACGGCTATATCTGGCATACCACCGGCTCGGGCAAGACTCTCACCTCCTTCAAGGCTTCTACCCTGCTCAAAGACAATCCAGACATCGACAAATGTCTGTTCGTGGTCGACCGCAAAGACTTGGATCGGCAGACTCGCGAGGAATTCAACCGCTTCCAGGAAGGTTGCGTTGAGGAAAACACCAATACCGAAACACTGGTGCGCCGCCTGCTGTCGGATGACTACGCCGACAAGGTGATAGTCACGACCATTCAGAAGCTGGGCCTTGCCCTGGACGGGGCCAACAAGCGCAATTACAAAGAGCGTTTGGAACCGCTACGCAACCAGCGCATGGTGTTCATCTTTGATGAATGCCACCGTTCGCAGTTCGGCGACAACCACAAAGCCATCAAGGAGTTCTTCCCTAACGCCCAGCTCTTTGGCTTTACCGGCACACCCATATTCGAGAAGAACGCCAGCTATCAGCAGATCGAAGGTCAGCAGGCCAGTTATCGCACAACCGACGATCTATTCCAGCGCTGTCTGCACCAATACACCATCACCCACGCCATTGAAGATCGCAATGTCCTGCGCTTCCACGTGGACTACTTCAAGCCTGAAGGCAAGAACCCGCCCAAGCCCGGCGAAGGCGTAGCCAAAGCCAAGGTCATCGAGACTATCCTCGCCAAGCACGACACTGCGACCAATGGTCGTAAGTTCAATGCGGTGCTGGCAACGGCCAGCATCAACGATGCCATTGAATACTTTGAGCTGTTCGCGCGCATTCAGAACCAAAAAACAGAGCAAGACCCCGAATTCCGTCCGTTGAATGTCGCCTGCGTGTTCTCCCCACCAGCTGACGGCAACAAGGACGTGCAGCAGATTCAGGAAGACCTGCCACAAGAACAAGAAGACAACAAGAAAGACCCAGAGGGCAAGAAGGCGGCACTCACTCGCATCGTCGCCGATTACAACGCACGCTTTGGTACCAACCACCGTATCAGTGAGTTCGACCTGTACTACCAGGATGTGCAAAAGCGCATCAAGGATCAGCAGTATCCCAACGCCGACCTGCCCGCCGCGCAGAAAATCGACGTCACCATCGTGGTGGACATGCTACTCACCGGCTTCGACTCCAAGTACCTCAACACCCTGTACGTGGACAAGAACCTCAAGTACCACGGCCTGATCCAGGCGTTTTCGCGCACCAATCGCGTGCTCAACGATAGCAAACCTTACGGCAATATTCTCGACTTCCGCCAGCAACAGAATCCGGTTGAGGAAGCGATTGCGCTCTTTTCCGGAGAAAAGATCGACAACCCTCGCGAAATCTGGCTAGTGGAATCCGCAGCAGAGGTCATCCACAAATACGAAGCCGCCGTGGCAGGCATGTCGCGCTTCATGACGGACAAGAACCTCATTTGCGAACCCGAGGCGGTATACAACCTCAAGGGGGATACCGCCCGCATCGAGTTCGTCAACCGTTTCAAAGAGGTGCAACGGCTCAAAACCCAGCTCGATCAGTACACCGATTTGGCACCAGAGCAGAAAGAGCGCATTGACACCATCCTGTCGCCAGACCAGTTGCAGAGCTTCCGCAGTACCTACCTTGAAACCGCCAAGCATCTGAAAGAAATACAGAGCAAGGAGGGCGATCAGGCTCCACCCGATGTACAGCAGCTTGACTTCGAGTTTGTACTCTTCGCCTCGTCGGTGATCGACTACGACTACATCATGGGCCTGATTGCGAAACTGACCCAGCAGAAGCCCGGCAAGCTCACGATGAATCGGGAGCAGCTCATAGGTCTCATCCAGTCCGATGCCAAGTTTATCGACGAGCGGGAGGTTATTGCCGAGTACATCCGCAGCTTGCCGGTCAATGAAGCCCTGGATGAGCGGCAGATTCGTGCCGGATACGACCACTTCAAGGCAGAAAAGAAGACGCGGGAAATCAACGACATGGCCAGCCGCCACGCGCTCGCGCCTGACGCCCTACAGGAGTTTGTCAATGAAATCCTGCACCGCCGCATCTTCGACGGTGAGCGCCTTTCCGATCTGATGGCCCCGTTGAATCTCAGTTGGAAAGCGCGGACGCAGAAGGAACTGGCGCTGATGGAGGAGCTGACGCCGCTACTACACAAGCTTGCCCAAGGCCAAGACATTGCTGGCCTCGCCGCCTATGAGGAGGGACGATGATGGGAGCCGTTTTTACACAAGGCGCGCATTGGACTCGCGCAGATGTCCATTTGCACACCCACGCAAACCGCGAATTCAAGTTGACGGGCGATGACAACTTCTACAACAGCAACTATGGAAGCACGTTGAAGAAAACGGGCATCAGCCTCGGCCATCCGTCCAATAACCTGACCATCGAAAACATCAAAGCAGTCAACAGCAATATGCGCAACTCGATTCTGGCGTCCTTTGCCGCCAAGCTCCTGCCGCATCGCGGGCTGGGAGGCAGCTTGCTGCGTGATTTACGGGCCTGGCCGCAGATTGATCTGATCGGCGACCGGGCTGGGAACCTCTTCAAGATGATCCTCGCACGGTCGCAGGAGCAAATGGCATGAGTGGAAGTGAAAAACAGCCTTTGGTACCACGGTTGCGGTTTCCGGAGTTTCGAGATGCTGGTGAATGGAAGGCGACAACGCTCGGGGAGTGTTTGGATTACCAGCAGCCAACGGATTATCTGGTTTCTGATACCAGCTACAGCGAAAATTATGACACTCCAGTTTTGACAGCTGGCAAGACATTTGTATTGGGATATACAAATGAAAAGCACGGTATTTTTTCTCAAGGGTTGCCTGTAATAATTTTCGACGATTTCACCACAGCCACGCAATTCGTTGATTTTCCGTTCAAGGCCAAGTCGTCGGCAATGAAAATATTGCAGGCTAAAAATGGAGAAAACATCAAGTTCCTGTATGAACTCCTGCAGAATACTTCATATGAAGTTGGTGCTCATGAGCGGCATTGGATCTCCAAATTCGCACCCATGCCGATCTCGACTCCGTGCCCAGGAGAGCAACAAAAAATTGCCGACTGCCTGTCTTCTCTTGATGAGCTAATTACGACAGAAAATCGGAAGCTAGACACCCTCATAACCCACAAGAAAGGCCTGTTGCAGCAGCTTTTCCCCCGTGACGGCGAAGTCGTGCCACGGCTGAGATTCCCGGAGTTTCGCAGCGCTGGCAGTTGGTCAAAAGTCACCGCTGGAGAACTATTTTTGAACCGGATTGAGCGGGGCAGGCCGGGGTTGCCAATTTACTCGGTAACAATGACAGACGGCTTGGTGCCACGTGCTTCATTAGATCGAAAAATAGATGATATTGCCGAGGCAAGCGCAAACAAGACAGTGCGCACTGGCGATCTTGCTTATAACATGATGCGGATGTGGCAAGGGGCGTTGGGAATCGCACCGGAAGATTGCATGGTTAGCCCTGCTTACATTGTTCTAGAGCCACAGGGCGTGAATTCCCTCTTTTTCTATTACCTATTAAAACGACCACAGTCACTTCAAGTCTTGACTGCGCATTCTAGGGGGTTGACCGAGGACAGATTGCGCCTTTACTACGACGACTTTGCAAAGATTTCCTTGCAATGCCCATCTCCCCCTGAGCAGGATCGAATCGCCGACTGCCTGATATCGATTGACAAACTGATCGCCACTCAAAGCCAAAAGGTCGACGTCCTCAAGGCCTTCAAAAAGGGCTTGATTCGGCAAATGTTTCCGGTGTCGGATGAGGTGCCGGCATGAGACCAGGCCAGCCCTTTGCCGAACTGCCGGAGCTGGCGGCTCATCTGCGCGGCGAGCTGGAAAACAAGAAAACCGTCCTGCTCTATGCGTACAACGGCACTGGCAAGACACGGCTGTCCATGGCTTTCAAGGACATGGGCAAACAGAACGAGACCCGCGATACGCTGTATTTCAACGCCTTCACCGAAGATCTGTTTCACTGGAACAACGATCTGGAAGGCGATGCGGATCGCCGCTTACTGCTCAATAAGGACTCCCGTTTTTTCCAGGGCCTGTTTGAATTGGAGATGGACAACCGCGTCCGCCCGCTGCTGCGGCGTTACGCGGATTTCGATTTCCGCATTGACACTCAGGGAAACGAATGGGCCGTGCGCTTTTCGCGCTTGGTGGACGGACAGAATATCGACAACATCAAGGTGTCGCGCGGCGAGGAGAACATCTTTATCTGGTGTTTCTTCTTGGTGGTGGTCGAACTGGCAATGGACCCCGAGATCGAGGCTTACCAGTGGGTGAAGTACCTCTATATCGACGACCCAATCTCTTCGCTGGATGAGCACAATGCCATTGCCGTTGCCAATCACCTGGCGCAAATGCTCAAAAGGCAGGACAACAAACTCAAAGCGGTGATCTCCACGCACCACACCTTGTTCTTCAATGTGTTATGCAATGAGCTGGGCAAAGCCCGACGGTACGTCGTCAACAAGTACCCGGCCAGCGGCGGCTATCTGCTACGGCCTGAAGAGGGAGACACGCCCTTCTTTCATCATGTTGCCGCCTTAGCCGAGCTGTATCAAGCCGCTCAGGAAGATCGCTTGTTCACCCATCACTTCAACATGCTGCGCACGATCCTGGAGAAAACGGCAAGTTTCCATGGGCACAGGAATTTCTCAGCCTGCATCAAGCATGACGATGACGATCCAGACGGAATTCTGCACGCACGCCTGATTAATATCCTCAGCCACGGCAATTACTCGCTGTATGAGCCGCAGCAGATGCTCGATGAAAACAAGGCCTACTTCAGGAAGATTCTGAATGACTTCCTGAACCGCTACCCCTTCAATCCCGATTTATTCCCTCAGATCGCTGAGGCTGCAACAGCAGGTACACCATGACCGAATTCGAAAAACAAAAACTGGGCAAGACCCTCTGGGTCATCGCCGACCAACTGCGCGGTGCGATGAATGCGGACGATTTCCGCGATTATATGCTGGCCTTTTTGTTCCTGCGCTATCTGTCGGACAACTACGAGGCCGCCGCTCAGAAGGAGCTGGGGTCAGACTATCCAGAACAGATTGATGGCTCAGTCTCTACACCGTTGCAGCTCTGGTACGAATGCAACCTGGACGATGTGCAGGAATTCGAGAAGCAGATGCGCCGCAAGGTGCATTATGTGATCGAACCCCAATACCTGTGGGGCAACATCGCCGAGATGGCGCGCACGCAGGATGACGAGCTGCTGCATACCTTGCAGAAGGGGTTCAAATACATTGAGGAGGAGTCTTTCGCCAGCACCTTCCGAGGGCTATTCTCGGAGATCAACTTGGCCTCCGACAAACTGGGCAAGACCTACGCCGAGCGCAATGCTCGCCTGTGCAAGATCATCGCCGAGATCGCCAAGGGGCTGGGGCAGTTCTCCACCGACAGTGATACCCTGGGTGATGCCTATGAATACCTGATCGCCCAGTTCGCAGCAGGCTCTGGCAAGAAGGCCGGCGAATTCTACACGCCACAACGTATTTCAGACGTCCTGTCGGCCATCGTCACACTGGACAGCCAGGAACCTGCCACAGGCAAGCGCTCGCACCTCGATAGCGTGCTCGACTTTGCCTGTGGCTCAGGTTCCTTGCTGTTGAACGTGCGCCACCGTATGGGGCCGCATGGCATTGGCAAGATTTACGGCCAAGAGAAGAACATCACTACCTACAACCTGGCACGCATGAATATGCTGCTGCACGGGATGAAGGACTCGGAGTTTGACATCTTCCACGGTGACACCCTTCTCAATGAGTGGGACATGCTGCGTGAGACCAACCCAGCCAAGATGCCTAGGTTCGACGCCGTGGTTGCCAACCCGCCGTTCAGCTACCGCTGGGAGCCTAGCGAGGCACTGGGCGAAGACACCCGCTTCAAGAATTATGGGCTGGCACCGAAGTCGGCAGCGGACTTCGCCTTCCTGCTGCACGGCTTCCACTTCCTGAAGCAAGACGGGGTAATGGCCATCATCCTACCCCACGGCGTACTGTTCCGGGGCGGGGCCGAGGCCCGCATCCGCACCAAGTTGCTCAAGGATGGGCATATCGACACGGTGATTGGCCTGCCCGCGAACCTGTTCTTCTCCACCGGCATCCCAGTGTGCCTCCTGGTGCTGAAGAAGTGTAAAAAGCCAGACGACGTGTTGTTCATTAACGCCTCCGAACACTTCGAGAAGGGCAAGCGGCAAAACCGACTACTGAGAACAGACGAAATGCCTGATGGTGAAATCGGGCACATCGAAAAGATCATCGACACTTATCAGTTTCGCAAGGGAGAACCACGCTATTCGCGCCGGGTAAGCATGGAAGAAATCGAAAAGAACGATTTCAACCTCAACATCTCACGCTACGTGAGCACGGCGGAAACCGAGGAAGAGATCGTCCTGGCGACCGTACACGCCGACCTAGTGTCCGCCGAGCAGAAGGTCGCCGAGGCCAAGAAACGTCACAACCAGTATCTGGCTGAACTAGGATTGCCTTTGCTTCCCTGAGCGATTCAATAAATGGGGTGATTCATTAACAATTACCCCATTTATTGCTTGATTACCCTATTTTTAGCGTCCAGCCCTTGAAAAAATGGCAAGGGAACGGCACTCAAGGAACAATGGCCCTACCCGGAAAAGGCCGTACCCGTCCATTCGTTCTGCAACACTCGGCGAAGTTGTCCCTATGCTGTGCCGCTGTCTTCCGCAGCACTCAGATAGTCCGCCCAGTCCTGCAACAGCGTCCTTCTCTGATCCAGCAGCAGCGCCTTGTTGTACGTCGCCCGCACCTTATTGCTTTCCACGGGGGCAAGCTGCCGCTCGATTGCATCAGGCCGGTATCCGTTCTCATTGGCCCAGGTTGAAAAGGTCGTCCGCCAGCAATGCGGCGTCGTACCCCGGCCCAGGTTCATGTCGCGCATGGCGTAGGTCAGCCGGTTGGATGTGGTGAAGCCTTTTCCGCTCCTGTGCGGGAACAGATAGCGTCCGCCACTCGTGATGTGCTGCAAATCTTTCAGCACCGCTATGGCCTGCGAGGATAGCGGGCTGACATGGTCGCGCCGCGCTTTCATCTTCGCCGCAGGCCGACGCCACAGGGCATCCTCAAAGTCGAACTCGGCCCACTCGGCATCCGCCGCTTCCCCTGGACGGCAGGCGGTCAGCGCAATCAGCCGCAGACACAGCGAGGTTTCCGGATAGCCCCGGTAGCCGCGCAACTCCTGATAGAACTTCTGGATTTGCTCTCGCGTCATCGCCGCCTTGCTCTCGCTGAACGGCACGCGCAGCAGCCCGCGCAGGCTGGGGATTGGATTTGCCTCGACCAGCCCACGCACCACCGCGAATTCGAAGATGGCTGAAAGATCGCCTTTGACATGGATGGCCGCCCACGCGCCGTGGGCCTTGCACTCCTCCAGCAATGGACGAATCTGCTTGACGCCAATGTCGCTCATCGGCAACCCATCGAACTTGGGCGACAGGTACTTCCTGATACGGGATTCTTTCGTCCGGTAGGAGCTGAGCGCAAAGACAGGCTTGATCTCGGCCAAGTACGCCTGTGCCACCTTGGCGAACGAGCTTTCCTTTGCGCGCTTGCGTTCCTCCAGCACTTCAAGGTTACGCTGCTTGATCTGTTGCCGCTCATGGGCAGGATGGATGCCTTGCTTGACCAAGGCACGCGCTTTCTCTCGGGCCGCGCGCGCCTCTGCGAGGCTTACTTGAGGAAAACCGCCAATGGCAAAGAGGTTCTCCTTGCCTTGCAGGCGGTACTTCCACCGCCAGAGCTTGCCGCCGGTAGGCTTGACCAGCAGGAACAAGCCCCCGCCGTCTGAAAGTTTCCAGTCTCGATCAGTCGATTTGGCCGACCTGACCTTGAGGTCGGTGAGTAGATTCTCGGGCACCGTTGGACTCCACTGCGGGGAGATGTACCCCCACGGTTGAACATGAGTACCCCCAACGCTACCCCCGAATTTTTCAGACCTCGATGAACAATAGGAACGCTCAGCAGACCGTATTGTTTACGCAACCCATTGATTTCAAACGGGTCAACCAATCCACCAAGCGCTACTGAGCGCCACCGAGATCCAGCCAAAATCGTCAGACGTTAAACAAGAAATTCATCACATCCCCATCCTGGACGATGTATTCCTTGCCTTCCGCGCGCATCTTGCCCGCTTCCTTGGCGCCCTGCTCGCCCTTGTAGGCGATGTAGTCTTCATACGAAATCGTCTGGGCGCGGATGAAGCCGCGTTCGAAGTCCGTGTGGATGACGCCGGCGGCCTGGGGCGCGGTGGCGCCGATCGGCACGGTCCAGGCGCGCACTTCCTTCACGCCGGCGGTGAAGTAGGTTTGCAGGCCCAGCAGCTTGAAGGCGGCGCGGATGAGGCGGTTCAGGCCCGGTTCTTCCATGCCCATGTCGGACAGGAAGGCCTGGCGGTCGGCGTCGTCGAGGTCGACGATTTCGGACTCGATGGCGGCGCAGATGGCGACCACGGGCGCGTTGCGCGCGGCGGCGAATTCGGTCAGGCGGTCGAGCAGCGGGTTGTTCTCGAAGCCGTCGTCGGCGACGTTGCCCACGTACATGGCGCGCTTGGCGGTGATGAAGCAGAGCTGGGCGATGTCGGCCTTTTCTTCGGTGGACAGGTCGAGCGCGCGGATGGGCTTGGCTTCGTTCAGCTGGGCCACGCACTTTTCCAGCACGGCGACGATGCGCTGCGATTCCTTGTCGCCGGAGCGGGCGGTCTTCTGGTGGCGCTGCAGGGCCTTTTCGGCGGTCTGCAGGTCGGCCAGGGCCAGTTCGGTTTCGATGACTTCGATGTCGGCGATGGGGTCGACCTTGCCGGCGACGTGGATCACGTTGGGATCTTCGAAACAGCGCACGACGTTGACGATGGCGTCGGTTTCGCGGATGTGCGAGAGGAACTGGTTGCCCAGGCCTTCACCCTTGCTGGCGCCGGCGACCAGGCCGGCGATGTCGACGAATTCGACGGTGGCCGACAGGATGCGCTCGGGCTTGACGATTTCAGCCAGCTTCTGCAGGCGCGGATCCGGCACTTCCACCACGCCGACGTTGGGCTCGATGGTGCAGAACGGGTAGTTCTCGGCGGCGATGCCGGCGCGGGTCAGAGCGTTGAAGAGTGTCGATTTGCCGACGTTGGGCAGGCCGACGATGCCGCATTGCAGAGCCATGGGAATCCTGTGTGAGTACGGTATTGATCGTTAACGTTCTAGTTTACCCCGTCAGCTTGCCGCCGCCGGGAGCCAGCGCATGATGAGCCAGATCATCAAAATGGGGCCGGCATTGAAGACCGAGTGCAGCAGGATGGCCGCGCCGATGCCGCGGCGCACGCGCATCCAGCCCAGCACCAGGCCGGTCAGCCATTGCGGCAGCACCAGCAGGGGCAGCAGCCAGTACGGCGTCTTGGCGTAGACGAAGTTGGTCAGGTGCACGGCCGCGAAGCTCAGCGCGACCAGATGGAACACCAGGCCGAAGTGCTTCAGGTAGTAGCGCCGCCAGGTGGTGTCCCAGCCCGCGATCAGCCCGGGCCGGCGCCGCAGGCGCCAGGCCGCCAGGATCAGGAAGGCGGCGCACAAGAGGCCGGTCCAGACCTTGGGGCCCCACAGCACGACGGGCAGCATGGCGGGAACCAGCCACAAGGCCTGTTTCGGGCGGCGCAGGCCGTAGCGGAACAGCATTTCCTCGACCAGCGGCGCCCACAGGATGGCGGTGAGCCAGGGGATGTTGGCCGGGTCGAGGCGATGGGTCACGCCGCCCAGGCCGGCCGCGGTGACGGCCAGCGGCCCCAGCGCGAAGAAGTTCACGGCCCACAGCAGCGCGGCCCAGGCCAGCAGCCTGCCGGGCGTGATGCCGGGCAGCCAGTCCGCCGCCAGCCCGCTGGCCGCCGCGCGCCCGGGCAGGCGCGACACCGGCTGCGGATGGCGCAGGAAGCGCCAGAAGTCCGCGACTTCGCTGCGAAAGCGCATGCTTTTTGCGCGCGGCGCGCCAGAGCGGGCCATCAGGCGTCGTTGCCGCTGTGAAGCTGGCGCGTGGCCAGCGGGAAGTCGCCGGCCAGCATGGCCGGCACCACGGCGCGGCAGCGGTCGATGACGGCTTCGATCTGTGTCTGTTCTTCGCGGCGCGGAGGATGCAGGACGAAGTCCGCGACCTGCTGCGCCAGGCCGAGCGTGCGCGGATGGCCGATGCCGATGCGCAGGCGCCAGAAATTGGGGCTGCCCAGCGCGGCCTGGATGTCTTTCAGGCCGTTGTGGCCGGCGTGGCCGCCTCCCTGCTTCAGTTTCACCTGGCCGGGCATGAGGTCGAGTTCGTCGTGCAGCACCAGCACCTGTTCCGGCGTCAGCTTGTAGAAGCGGGCCAGCGCGCCCACGGCCTGGCCGGAGCGGTTCATGTAGGTGTTGGGCTTGAGCAGCAGCACGTTGTCGGCGCCCAGCCTGGCCTTGGCCACCATGCCGAAGAAGGACTTCTCCAGCGCGAAGCTCGCGCGCAGATCGTCCGCCAGATGGTCGGCGAGCCAGAAGCCGGCGTTGTGCCGGGTGGTTTCGTATTCGGGACCGGGATTACCCAATCCCACGATGAGGCGTATGGGAGTAGACATGATGGGGGTGTTTAAACCAAAAAACCCTGCGCATGCAAATGCACACGCAGGGTTTCGCACGCAAACCGGCTGCGGGCCTGTGGGCCCGCGGCGGGCTTAGGCGGCCGGGGCTTCGGCTTCGCCGCCTTCTTCGGCAGCGGCAGCGCCGCCGGCCTTGACCACGGCCGAGGCGATCAGCGGGTTGGCGTCGCCGCCGTGGGCGACGTAGGTCACGCCCTTGGGCAGCTTGATGTCGGCCAGGTGGACCGACGCGCCGGGCAGCAGGTCCTTCAGGTCGACTTCGATGAACTGGGGCAGCGCGGCCGGCAGGCAGGTCACTTCCAGTTCGGTCAGGACGTGGCTGACGATGGCGCCGCCCAGCTTCACGGCCGGCGAGACTTCAGCGTTGATGAAGTGGAACGGGACCTTGGTGTGCAGGGCCTGGTTGGCGTCCACGCGCTGGAAGTCCACGTGCAGGACTTGCGGCTTGTAGGCGTGCCATTGAACCGAACGCAGCAGAACTTGTTCTTCCTTGGCCGCGCCTTCCAGCGCCATTTGCAGGATCGACGCGTGGAATTCTTCCTTGCGCAGGGCGTGGTAGATCTCGTTGTGGTCGAGTTCGATGTTCAGCGGGGCAGCCGTACCGCCATAAACGATGGCGGGAACGCGGCCCGCGCGGCGCAGGCGGCGGCTCGCACTCGAACCCTGGACGCTACGCGCAGTGGCATTGAATTTCATGGAAAACTCCAAAAACAATAAATGGCGAAGAGGCTTCGCCGTTAAATTCACGGCGCGCAAAACGCGCGCCGTGTCGATTGCGTCTTGCCGCGACCAGCAAGGCGCAAAAACGGGGTGCTTAGTCGACGAACAGCGAGCTGACCGATTCCGCGTTGGAAATGCGCAGGATGGTCTCGCCCAGCAGCGCGGCGCACGACAGCTGGCGGATCTTGCCGCTGGCCTGGCCTTGTTCGGACAGCGGGATGGTGTCGGTGACGACCAGTTCGTCCAGTTCCGACGCTTCGATGCGGTCGATGGCGCCGCCCGACAGCACGGGGTGCGTGCAATAGGCGTAGACGGCGCCGGCGCCGCGGTCCTTCAGGGCCTGGGCCGCCTTGCACAGCGTGCCGGCGGTGTCGACCATGTCGTCCATGATGATGCAGGTGCGGCCGTCGACTTCACCGATGATGTTCATCACTTCGGACACATTGGCGCGCGGACGGCGCTTGTCGATGATGGCCAGGTCGGCTTCGAGCTGCTTGGCCAGCGCGCGGGCCCGCACCACGCCGCCGATGTCCGGGGACACGACGACCAGGTTCGAGAAGTTGCGGCGCCAGATGTCGCCCAGCAGGATCGGGCCCGCGTAGATGTTGTCCACGGGGATGTCGAAGAAGCCCTGGATCTGGTCGGCGTGCAGGTCCATGGTCAGCACGCGGTCGACGCCGGCCACTTGCAGCATGTTGGCCACGACCTTGGCCGAGATGGCCACGCGCGCCGAGCGCGGGCGGCGGTCCTGGCGGGCATAGCCGAAATAGGGAATCGCGGCGGTGATGCGGCCGGCGGAAGCGCGGCGCAGCGCATCGACCATCACCATGATTTCCATCAGGTTGTCATTGGTAGGGGCACAGGTGGGCTGCAGGACGAAGACGTCCTTGCCGCGCACGTTCTCGTTGATCTCGACCATCACCTCGCCGTCCGAGAAGCGACCGACGGTCATCTTGCCCAGGGACATATCGAGATGGTTGACTACGTCCACGGCCAGCCGCGTATTGGCGGTGCCCGTGAAAATCATGAAGCTATCGTTTGCCATGATGGATGATGCGATGGTCGTTTAAGACACTGACGAGTGATGCGGGGTGATATGGAACACCAGCCGATCCGGAAAATAAAAAAGCTGCTGAACCAGGGCCAGTGTCTTACGGGCTTGTTCAACAGCTTTGTTATGTATTCGGTTGGCTGGGGAGGAAGGATTCGAACCTTCGCATGCCGGAATCAAAATCCGGTGCCTTAACCAGCTTGGCGACTCCCCAACTATCTTGCAATCCAATTCCGCAACGGATGTTCAGCCAATCCAGTACATGCCTGCACTAACCGAAACCGTGGATGCGTTTGACTGATTTTTTTATCAGCGCCGCGCATTATAGCGGTAATTTCTGTTTTCGCCAAAACGGCCTGCGGTAGTTCGGAAAACTCGGCGTATAAACACGCGCCAGATCCCGACATGCGAACCGTTGAACCCTTCAACTGTTCGCTTAGCCACCGCGATGCCCCAAGCACTTCAGGGTAAAGGCGGAAGACCACCGGCTCCAAGTCGTTTCTGCCAAAAGCCTTGCCGAAGCTGTTGCCAGGGCAGAAAGTTGGCGAAGCAAGAAAGTCCGCTATTGTGATGTAAGAAGAATCTCTTGTCAAATCCGGTGCGGAAAAAATTTCAGCGGTCGGCACGCTGGCGTCCGGCTGCGCCACCAGATAGGCGCGTTCCGGCAGTTCGACGGCGCTGAGTTCGTCGCCCACGCCCTGCGCGAACGCGGACTGGCCGAACACGAAGACCGGCACGTCGGCGCCCAGCGGCAAGGCCAGCTTCATCAATTCCTCGCGCGACAGGCCCGTGTTCCACAGGCGGTTCAGCGCGATCAGCACGCTGGCGGCGTCGCTCGAACCGCCGCCCAGGCCGCCGCCTTGCGGTATGCGCTTCTCCAGCGCGATCTGCGCGCCCATGCGGGTGCCGGTCGCCCGTTGCAGCGCATGCGCGGCGCGCAGGGTCAGGTCCTGTTCCGGCGGCACGCCGGGCAGGTCCGCGGCGCGGCTGATGACGCCGTCTGCGCGCACGTCGAAATGCAGCGTATCGCACAGGTCGATGAAGCGGAAGACGGTCTGCAGCAGGTGATAGCCGTCGGCCCGCCGGCCCACGACATGCAGGAACAGATTGAGCTTGGCGGGTGCGGGTACGTCGTAAAGCGTCACGGCGAAACGGGGCCGTCGGCCCCTACGAGGATTGGTTGACGACCAGCCGCAGCATGATGCGGCGGCCCGGCTCCTGGCGTTCCAGGACCAGCAGTTGCGGGCCGAGCGCGTCGTAGCGCGACAGGCGCGCGCGCCAGCCGCCCTGTTCGAAGGCCACGGGGCGGCCCAGCTCGTCGCGGGTGACGTCGGAGGCCTGCGGTTGCGCGGCCAGCTTGCCGCGCAGCCAGTCGCGCAGGCCCGACACCGGCACGCTGCTGCCCAGGACTTCCGCGGCCAGGCCGTCGGGATTGTCGGCCACGTAGCGCGTGCCGTCGGCCTTGGTGAGTGTGGCCGCGCCGGGGCGGCCTTCGACGCGGGCTTCGGTGGAGCCCAGCGGATTGGTCAGGTCGAGCACGTAGCGGCGGCCGTCGTCGGACCACGAGAAACCGCCCTGCACCGCGTTCTGCTGGCCGCCGGCCTGGTTGACCGTGAGCGCGAAACGGCCGACGCGGGAAAACGCGTCGGCGCCGGCGCCTTCGATGGGCTTGGGCGTGGAGCAGGCGGCAAGCAGGGCCGCCAGCAGCGCCATCAAGGCCCAGCGCAACAGCGCCGCGGCCCGGCGCGCATGCAGGATCGCCGGCGTCACAGTCCGACCCCCAGGCGCTTGATCACGTCCTGGACGGTCTTGTTCTTCGGGTCCTTCTGCTTGGCGGCGCGCAGCAGTTCCACGGCCTGGTCGCGCTTGCCCTGGCTCCAGAGCACTTCGGCCAGGTGGGCCGCGATATCGGCCTCGGGACGCACGCTGTAGGCGCGGCGCAGGTAGTCGGCGGCGGCGGTGGAGTCGCCCATCCGGTACTTGACCCAGCCCATGCTGTCCAGGATGAAGGGATCGTTGGGCGCCAGCTCCAGCGCCTGGGTGATCAGGTCCAGGGCCTCGGACAGGCGCTGGTTGTGGTCGGCCAGCGTGTAGCCCAGCGCGTTGTAGGCGTGCGCGTGGTCGGGGTCCAGCGCGATGACCTGGCGCAGCATGCGCTCCAGGTCGGCGAGGCGGTTCTGGCGCTCGTAGAGCATGGCCAGTTCGTATTTGATCTCGACCGTGTCCGGCATGGCCTGGTCGGCCTCTTCGAGCACCGAGACGGCCTGCGATACGCGATCGGCGTCGCGCAGAATCTGGGCCTTGGTCAGCACGCCCAGCGTGCGTTCCTCGTCGTCCTGGGGGCCGGCGGCGTCGATCATGGAGAGCGCGCCGTCGACGTTGCCGCTCTTGGCGCGCAGCACCGCCTGGCGCATGCGCACGGAATAGCGCAGGGTCGGATCGTCGATGCGGCCGAGTTCGGCGATGGCGTCGTCGTACTGGCCCTGGTCCTCGGCGATGCGGGCCAGCAGCACGTGGGCGTCGGCGGCCGCCGCGCCGGCGTCGGTGGCGCCCGGCACGGTGGCGCGCTGGCGCTGGTTCTGCACGTCCAGGTACTGCTGCAGCAGCGATTTGGCCTGCGGCAGCTGGCCGGCCTTGTAGGCGAGCTGGGCCTGCATGAAGAGCAGGTCGAAATCTTCCGGGGCGCGGCGCGACATGGCCTGCAGTTCGGCCAGCGCGCCGTTGTAGTCGCCGCCGTCGGCCAGTTGGCCGGCCAGCATCAGGCGCACCTTGCGGGCGTTGGGATTGCGGGCGATGTAGGCGCGGGCCTCGGCCTGCGCGCGCTGCGGATCGATCTTGGCGCCGTATTCCAGCACGCGCAGCGCGGCCGCCTCGGAGCGGGGCTCGCCTGCCAGCGCGGCGCGCGCCTCCTGGGCGGCGCGCGGGTAGTCGCCGGCGGCGGAGGCCACGTCGGCCAGCGCCAGGTGCGCGGCGGGCAGCTTGCGCACGCTGTCGCTGAAGGATTCGTCGAGGATGCGCAGGGCCAGGCGGCGGTCGTTGAGGCGGCTGAGCACGGCCAGGGCCTGGCCGATGGCGGCGGTCTTGTCGCGCGAGGCGTCGATGCGGTTGCGCAGCGCCTGCGACAGGCCTTTGGTCTGGCCGTTGGCCGCGGCCAGCGCCAGCTCGGTCGAACTGGCCTCCACGTCGTTGGGCGACAGGCGCGCCCAGACCCGCGCGGCTTCAAGCGCGCCGGGCAGGTTGCCGCCGGCGAGCTGGAACTCCAGGGCGCGGCGCGCCAGGCGCGGATCGCTGGTGTCTCGGGCCAGGGACAGCATGGTGGCGGCCGCCGAACCGTACATGCCGCGCTGCGCGGCGATCTCGGAGGCCAGCACGCGATAAAAGATGTCGGCGGTCAGCGATACATAGGGTAACTGGCCTGGGCGCAGGCGGATCACCTCGGTTTCAGGCTGACGGCTCTGGGGCGCCATGCGGGGGCCGGTCGCATCGCGGGTCCGGCTGTCGGCGGCCTGCGCCGGCGGGGTCAGTATTGCTGCCAGCGCAACGGCCAGCGCGGCAATCCCGAGGTTCATTGGTTTGAAAGACGACTTCACGCGGCCCGTCCGGTTGATGGCACAATCTTCGTACACGCAATTGATGATCTTACACTGGCTCATGCCGGAACTGCCTGAAGTCGAAACCACGCGTCGGGGAATCGACGCCGTCATCACCGGCCGCACCCTGCAGCGGCTGGTCATCCATGAATCCCGCATGCGCTGGCCGATACCGCCCGATTTGCCGGCGCTGGTCGGCGGACGCGCGGTGCTGGAATGCGCGCGCCGCGGCAAGTATCTGCTGCTGCGCTTCGAGCATGGCACCCAGATAGTGCATCTGGGCATGTCGGGGTCGCTGCGCAGCGTGCCCCCGGGGGAATTCCTGCGCAAGCACGACCACGTCGAGTGGGTTTTCGACCAGGCGGTGCTGCGGCTGCACGATCCGCGGCGCTTCGGCGCGGTGCTGTGGCATCCGCAGGCCGACGGCCCCATCGAAGCCCATCCGCTGCTGGCCAAGCTGGGCATCGAACCCTTCGATCCGCGTTTCGACGGCGCCTGGCTGCACCGCCACTTCAAGAACCACGGCGCGGCCGTCAAGCAGGTGCTGCTGGCCGGCATGGCGGTGGTGGGCGTGGGCAATATCTATGCGTCGGAAAGCCTGTTCCGCGCCCGCATCAACCCCAAGACGCCGGCCAACAAGCTGTCGGCGGCCCGCTGCGAGCGGCTGGCCGACATGGTGCGCGCCACCCTGGCCGACGCCCTGACCTCGGGCGGCAGCACGCTGCGCGACTATGTCGGGGCCACCGGCGAGCCGGGCGCCTACTTCCAGATCCACGCCGCGGTCTACGAACGCGAGGGCCAGCCGTGCCGGGTCTGCGCCACGCCGATCCGGCGCTTCGTGCAGGGCCAGCGCGCCACGTACTACTGTCCGAAATGCCAGAGAAACTGAGCCGGCGCCGCCACGCAATCCACGGGAAATCCCTGTAAAAACAGGGGTATTTGTTTATAGCAAACGTATTGCACAAACACTAACGCCGGGCTATATTCCTTCCACACCCCTATTCCTATAAAAGCGGAAGGAGCCTCCATGAGCAAGCAATTCGCCTCGCACGCCGACCTGGCAGACAAGGTCGTCTCGTTCGAAAAACTGTCCGACAACGCCTATGCCTACACCGCCGAAGGCGACCCCAACACGGGCGTGATCATCGGCGACGAGGCCGTCATGGTGGTCGACACCCAGGCCACGCCGGTCATGGCCCAGGACGTAATCCGCCGCATCCGCGAAGTCACCGACAAGCCCATCAAGTACATCCTGCTGTCGCACTACCACGCGGTGCGCGTGTTCGGCGCGTCGGCCTACAACGCCCAGGAAATCCTGGCCAGCCGCGACACCTACGACCTGATCGCCGAGCGCGGCGAGCAGGACAAGGCCAGCGAGATCGGCCGCTTCCCGCGCCTGTTCCGCAACGCCGAATCGATCCCGCCCGGCCTGGTCTGGCCGACCATGACGTTCAAGGGCGAAATGACCGTCAACCTGGGCAATCTGGAAGTCAAGCTGCTGCAGGTGGGCCGCGGCCACACCAAGGGCGACACCATTGCCTGGCTGCCCGAGCAGAAGATCCTGTTCGCCGGCGACCTGGTCGAATACCAGTCCACGCCCTACTGCGGCGACGCCTATTTCCGCGACTGGCCGACCACGCTGGACACGCTGGCCGGCTTCGAGGCCGAAAAGATGGTGCCCGGCCGCGGCCCGGCGCTGAAGAACGCCACCGAGGTCCGCCAGGGCCTGGCCGGCACGCGCGCCTTCCTGACCGACCTGTACGGCGCGGTCAACCGCGGCGTGGCCGAGGGCAAGGACCTGAAGACGATCTACCGCGAGGTCTACGACTTCATGAAGCCGCGCTACAGCGACTGGGTGATCTTCGACCACTGCATGCCGTTCGACGTGTCGCGCGCCTACGACGAGGCCACCGGCTACAACGATCCGCGCATCTGGACCGACAAGCGCGACCTGGAGATGTGGGCGCAGCTGGAGGGCTGAGCCCGCGGGCCGCGAGCCGCGGCCCCGCCATCGCAGGAACCGGTACAGCGCGCCGCGGCGCGGCGCGCCGATGCCGCGCATAAAAGCAAAACGACCCACACAGGAGACAACCGTGGGAGACATCGATTTCCAGGCGATGGAGTTCGCCTATGAGAAGCACGCCGACCAGGAAGCCAGCGAATTGGCGCGGCACCGGGTCGTCATCGTGGGCGCCGGCCCGGTCGGGCTGACCACGGCGCTGGACCTGGCCCGCCAGGGCGTGCGCGTGGTGCTGCTGGACGACGACTACCGCCTGTCCACCGGCTCGCGCGCCATCTGTTTTTCCAAGCGCACGCTGGAGATCTGGGACCGCCTGGGCGTGGGCCAGCGCATGATGGACAAAGGCGTGTCGTGGAACGTGGGCAAGGTCTTCTTCCGCGAGCAGGAAGTCTGGCGCTTCGACCTGCTGCCCGAACCCGGCCACCGCCGCCCGGCCTTCATCAACCTGCAGCAGTATTACGCCGAAGGCTATCTGTACGAGCAGGCGAGCCAGGAACCGAACATCGAGCTGCGCTGGAAAAACAAGGTCGTGGCCGTGGAGCACGGCGAGGACGGCGTGACGCTGAGCGTGGAGACGCCCGACGGCGCCTACCGGCTGCACGCGGACTGGCTGGTGGCCTGCGACGGCGCGCGTTCGCCGGTGCGCAAGCTGATCGGCCAGGAAAGCCACGGCCGCATCTTCCGCGACCGCTTCCTGATCGCCGACGTCAAGATGCAGGCCGACTTCCCGACCGAACGCTGGTTCTGGTTCGACCCGCCCTTCCATCCCAACCAGTCCGTGCTGCTGCACCGCCAGCCCGACAACGTCTGGCGCATCGACTTCCAGCTGGGCTGGAACGCCGACCCGGTCGAGGCCGTCAAGCCGGAGAACGTGCTGCCGCGCATCCGCGCCCTGCTCGGCCCGGACACGGGTTTCGAGCTGGAATGGGTCAGCGTCTACACCTTCGCCTGTGAGCGCATGGACAAGTTCCGCCACGGCCGCATCGTGTTCGCCGGCGACTCGGCGCACCGCGTTTCGCCGTTCGGCGCGCGCGGCGCCAACAGCGGCGTGCAGGACGCGGAAAACCTGGCGTGGAAGCTGAAGCTGGTGCTGGCCGGCCGGGCGCCCGAAACGCTGATCGACAGCTACGCCGTCGAACGCGAATACGCCGCCGACGAGAACATCCTGAACTCCTCGCGCGCCACCGATTTCATCACGCCCAAGAGCGACGTCAGCCGCAGCTTCCGCAACGCGGTGCTGAACCTGGCCAAGACCCATCCCTTCGCGCGCTCGCTGGTCAACAGCGGCCGCCTGTCGCTGCCGGCCACGTACGCCGGCTCGCCGCTGAACACGCCGGACGCCGACGCCTTCTCCGGCCGCATGGTGCCGGGCGCGGTGGCGCTGGACGCGCCGATCGAGTCGCGCGGCGCGCCGGACTGGTGGCTGGGACAACTGGACGGCGAGTTCGTGCTGGCGCTCTTCTGCGGCGACGCCCTGCCCGGCCGCGACACGCTGCAGGCCCTGCAGGCGCTGCGCCTGGCGCCGGTGCCGGTCAAGGCCGTGCTGGTGGCCGGCCCGCAATGCGACCTGTCGGCGCTGCCCGGCGAGCTGCCGGCGGTGATCGACCGCGAGGGTTGCCTGGGCCAGCGCTACGACGCGCAGCCCGGCACCGCCTACCTGATCCGACCCGACCAGCACATCGCGGCGCGCTGGCGCGCCTTCGATGCCGCCGCCGTCGCCGCGGCCGTCAACCGCGCCACCGGCCGCGCCTGAACTCCTGGGGCCACACATCATGCTGATTACCGAAACCAACCTGCCCGCGCCGGACGACTTCTACGAAGCGCTGATCGACACGCACCGCGACCTCAGCAACGAGCAAAGCCAGGAACTGAACGCCGCGCTGATCCTGTTGCTGGCCAACCACCTGGGCGACATGGCCGTGCTGCGCGAAGCGCTACAACACGCCCGCGCATCCGTCGCCCCGTAGGATGGGTGCAGCGCGAGAATCCATAGCCAAGAACCCAATCATCGAACGCGCGAAACCCATCAGGCGGCGCCAGCCGCCGCCTTTCGTGGCAAGAGACACCCCCCTCACCGCCCCACCGCGAACGTATCCACGATCACCCCCCTCAGCCACTGGTTCCCGCTGTCCCGGTCCACCCTGCGCTGCCAGTACATATTGGTCTGCAGCGCGGGCACTTTTATCGGCGGCGTCATGAAGCGCAACCCGAAAGGCGGCGCGGCGCTGGCGGCGAGTTTTTCGGGCACGGTGGCCAGCAGGTCGGTGGCGCTGACGATGTACGGCACCGCGGAAAAGTGCGGGACGCTGAAATGCTCGGCCAGGTCCACGCCCGCGCGCTCCATGGACTGGTTGACCTGCCCATAGGGCGCGGCGCGCGAGACGATCAGGTGGCGCTCGGCGCGGAACGCCTTGATGCCCATGCCGGCGTGCGCGGTCGGGTGCGCCTGGCGGAACAGCGTGGCGTAGCCCTGGCGAAACAGCATGCGCTGCAGCGTGCCGGCGCCCATTTCGTCGAAGGCGCCGATGGCCAGGTCGACGCGGCCGGATTCCATTTCGCGCGGCAGGTCCGGACCCTGCACGCGCACCGAGTCGATGCGCACGTGCGGCGCGACCTGCACGCAGACCTCCATCAGCCTGGGCATGAAATGGATCTCGCCCACGTCCGTCATCGCGACCCGGAAGCGGCGCGTGCTGGTGGCGGCGTCGAACACTTCCTGGTCGCGCAGCGCCTGCGACAGCACGGTCAGCGCCTCGCTGACCGGCCCGGCCAGGCGCTGCGCGCGCGGCGTGGGCAGCATGCCCTGTCCCGTACGCACGAACAGGTCGTCGCCAAAGGCTTCGCGCAGGCGCCGCAGGCCGTTGCTGACCGCCGGCTGCGACAGGTCCATGCGGCGCGCCACGGCCGACAGGTTGCGGTCCTCCAGCAGGTGCTGGAACAGCAGCAGCAGGTTCAGATCGACGTCGCGCAGCTCGGCCATGAGGGTTCCTGTTATTCACAAAATTTATAGTCTCTATTTTTACATTCCCGTAGCCGCAAGAGGGTTTTTTTCCGACAATAAGGTATCGCCCCTCGGCCGCGCCGCGGGGCTTGTCTCTGAAACAGGCCGCGCGGCCATGCACCGCGCCGCCGCCCAGGAGGATTCAATGGAACTGCAATACCAGACCGGCTTCGGCAACGATTGCGCCACCGAGGCCCTGCCCGGCGCGCTGCCGCTGGGCCGCAATTCGCCCCAGCAATGCCCTTACGGCCTGTACGCCGAGCAGCTGTCGGGCACCGCCTTCACCGCGCCGCGCAGCGAGAACCGCCGCTCCTGGCTCTACCGCATCCGTCCTGGCGCGCAGCACAAGCCCTTCGAGCCCTACGCCGGCGCCGCGGGCTGGCTCAGCGCCTTCGGCCACGGTCCGGTGACGCCGAACCAGCTGCGCTGGAGCCCGATGCCCATTCCCGAAGCCCCCACCGACTTCCTGGAAGGCATCAAGACCTGGGGCGGCAACGGCGGCCCCGACGAACAGGGCGGCGTGGGCATTCACCTGTACGCGGCCAACCGCTCTATGCAGGGCCGCTATTTCTACGACGCCGACGGCGAGCTGCTGCTGGTGCCGCAGCAGGGCCGCCTGCGCCTGGCCACGGAACTCGGCCTGATCGACCTGGAGCCGCTGGAAATCGCGGTCATCCCGCGCGGCGTGCGCTTCCGCGTCGAACTGCTGGACGGCTCGGCGCGCGGCTACATGCTGGAGAACTTCGGCGCGGCGCTGCGCCTGCCCGAACTGGGCCCCATCGGTTCGAACTGCCTGGCCAACTCGCGCGACTTCAAGACGCCGGTGGCCTGGTACGAGGACGTGGAAGGCGATTTCGAGCTGATCGCCAAGTTCACCGGCGGCTTCTGGCGCGCCGCCATCGACCATTCGCCCCTGAACGTGGTGGCCTGGCACGGCACGCATGCGCCGTACAAGTACGACCTGCGCAACTTCAACACCATCGGCTCGATCAGCTACGACCATCCGGACCCGTCGATCTTCACGGTGCTGACCGCGCCCTCGGACACCCCGGGCACGGCCAACATGGACTTCGCGATCTTCCCGCCGCGCATCCTGGCCATGGAGAACACCTTCCGGCCGCCCTGGTTCCACCGCAACGTCGCCAGCGAATTCATGGGCCTGATCCAGGGCGTCTACGACGCCAAGGCCGACGGCTTCGCCCCCGGCGGCGCCAGCCTGCACAATTGCATGAGCGGCCACGGGCCGGACGCGGAAACCTTCGAGAAGGCCTCGCACGCCGACACCGGCAAGGCGCACTACATCCGCGACACGATGGCGTTCATGTTCGAGACGCGCCGCGTGATCCGCCCGACGGAACAGGCGCTGGCCTCGGTAGAATTGCAGGGCGACTATTACCGCTGCTGGCAGGGCCTGGCCAAGCACTTCGACCCCAGCAAGGCGTGACGGGAAAGCTCCGGTTTTCCCCGTATGCGGCGATGCGCGCAAGCGCATCGCCGTTTGGCATTTGTCCGGCCACGGCCACCCCATCACTACACAGAGAGACACGCAGCCATGACTACCCCCATCAATGAAACCCACGACCCGTCCTTGAAGAGCTGGGTCGCCAGCGCCAACACGGGCGTCTCGGATTTCCCGGTGCAGAACCTGCCCTACGCGTCGTTCCGCCGCAAGGGCTCGGCCGAGCCGTTCCGCGTGGGCGTCGCCATCGGCGACCAGATCCTGGACCTGTCGGCGCTGGCCGCCAAGCAGCCCTTCGAAGGCCAGGCCGCGCAAGCGCTGGCCGCCTGCGCCTGCGACAGCCTGAACGGGCTGATGGCGCTGGGCCAGGCCCACTGGAGCGCGCTGCGCCTGGCGCTGTCGCGCGCGCTGCGCGAAGGCGCGGCGCTGCGCGCCACCGTCGAGCCGCTGCTGGTGGCCCAGGCCGACGCGGAATACGCCACGCCGGCGCGCATCGGCGACTACACCGACTTCTACATCTCGGTGCACCACGCCACCGCGGTGGGCAAGCAGTTCCGCCCCGACAATCCCCTGCTGCCGAACTACAAGTGGGTGCCCATCGGCTACCACGGCCGCGCCTCCAGCATCGGCGTGGACCAGAAGTTCCCGCGCCCGGTCGGCCAGACCCGCCCGGCCAACGAAGGCGAAACGCCGCAGTTCGGCCCCTGCGCCCGCCTGGACTACGAGCTGGAGCTGGGCATCTTCGTGGGCACCGGCAATCCCCAGGGCGAGCGTATCGGCCTGGCCGACGCCGAATCGCACGTGTTCGGCCTGTGCATCCTGAACGACTGGTCGGCGCGCGACATCCAGGCCTGGGAATACCAGCCGCTGGGGCCCTTCCTGTCCAAGAACTTCGCCTCCACGATTTCGCCCTGGGTCGTCACCATGGAAGCGCTGGAGCCGTTCCGCACCCAATGGGTGCGCGGCCCGTCCGAACCGCAGCCGCTGCCCTACCTGTCGTCCGACGCCAACCGCGCCAAGGGCGCTTTCGACGTGCAGATGCACGTGCTGATGGCCACCGACAAGTCGCGCGCCGAACAACTGCCGCCCGCCGAACTGTCGAGCAGCAACTTCCGCGACGCCTACTGGAACGTGGCGCAGCTGGTCACGCACCACACGGTCAACGGCTGCAACCTGCAGCCGGGCGACCTGCTGGGCACGGGCACCCTGTCGGGTCCACAGCCGTCCGAGGCCGGTTCGCTGCTGGAGCTGAGCAACGGCGGCAAAACGCCGATCGAGCTGCCCTGGGGCGAAAAGCGCACCTTCCTGCAGGACGGCGACCAGATCATCATCCGCGCCGAATGCGTGAAGGCGGGCTATCCGCGCATCGGCTTCGGCGAAAGCTCGGGCACCGTGCTGCCGGCGCGCATGTAATCGAAGGCGGCGGCGCGCGCGCTCAGTCGGGGCGGCGCGCCATCAGCCGCTCGATCTCGTCGTCCTTGGCCTGCCACTGCTCCCCCAGCCAATGGTGGAAGGTGGCGCGAAAGGCCTTGTCGCGGGAATAGTCGGCCTCGCAGAAGGCCGGCGGCACCGGCAGCTGCCTCATGCGCACGGCCACGGGGCCTGCGCGGCCGCAGGCGAAATCCCAGAAGCTGGGTATGCCCTCGGGATAAACGATGGTGGCGTCTATCATCGAGCGGAAACGCGCGCCCATGGCGTTCAGCGCCACCGCCAGCCCGCCCGCCTTGGGCTTGAGCAGATGGCGGTACGGCGAGGACTGCGCGACGCGCTTGACTTCGCTGAAGCGCGTGCCTTCGGCAAACACCATCACGCTGGTCGGCACCAGCGAAAACTTGGCGCAGGCGCGCCTCGCGGCTTCCTGGTCCTCGCGCCCCAGCGCCGGATTGCGGCGCAGCTCGGCCTTGCCGTGGCGCTTCATGAACGGAAAATCCAGCGCCCACCACGCCAGCCCGATCACCGGCACGTAGATCAGCTGCTGCTTGAGAAAGAACTTCAGAAGCGGAATGCGCCGGTTCAGCGTGCGTTGCAGAACGAAGATGTCGACCCAGGACTGGTGGTTGCAATTGACCAGATACCAGTCCGCGTAGCGCAGCCCGGCGTTGCCGCGCACGTCCCAGGGCGCGTGCTGTATCCAGGCCAGCCAGCCCGCGTTGCACGACACCCAGGCGGTGGCGATGGCGTTGAGCACCGGATCGACCAGCCGCCTGACCGCGGCGAAAGGCAGCAGCAGCTTGAGCAGCGCCACCGGAAACAGCAGCAGGCACCAGAACAGCGTGCTGGCGGCCAGCAGCGCCACGCTGACCACGCCGGTCAGCCAGGCCAGCCGGCCGCGCGGCACGGGCAAGGGACGGCGCCGGGACGTGCGCCGCGGCAGCGCGTCGGCGAGATCGGCCGCGCGGGCCGGGTCCGCGGAGCGGTCCGCTGAGGAATGGTCTGGAATATGCATGGACGCCAGTGTGCGGCCGGCGCGCGAAAAACGGCTTGCGCGCGATCAAGCCGGCCGGCATGGGGCAGCGCCCCGTCCCGGCCGACCCGGCCTCAGGGCAGGCGGTATTTCTCTTCGCGATAGGCCCAGCTGGCCCACAGCGCGTGCGCCAGGGCTTCCCGCGTGAGCTGCGGGTCCGCCGGCAGCACCGGCTCGTAGACCTCGTCGCGGCCCACCGGCGCGGCCTCGTAGCGGAATTCCTTGGGCGACTTGGACGGCTCCAGCACCAGCAGCTTGTCGCCCCGGAGGTAACCGAAGTTGTCCGCGTACTGCATGATGGCCCGGTTCGGATCGCGCTGCGTCAGGTCCGCCCCCAGCATCGGGTTGACGTTGTCCAGCCCGATCAGCGAGAGCAGCGTGGGCGCCATGTCGATCTGGCTGACCAGGCGCTGGTCCTGGCGCGGCGCGATGCCCGCTCCCAGGATCAGCGCCGGGATCTGGAAATGCCGCACCGGCACCGGAATCGAGCCGTAGACGCGCGAATCGTGATCGGCGATCACCAGGAACACGGTGTTGTTCCAGTACGGCGCCTGCCTGGCCTTGTCGAAGAACTGCCCCAGCGCCCAGTCCGCGTAGCGCACCGTGTTATCCACCGTGGCGGGATCGCCCACCGGCGTGATGCGCCCGGCGGGGTATTCCCAGGGCGAGTGGTTGGTGACCGAGAACGCCAGCGTGAACACCGGCTTGTCGCCGTCGGCGCGCAGCAGGCGGTCGACCTGGTTGAACATGTCTTCGTCGGACGCGCCCCACGAGCCTTCGAACACCGGGTCCACGAACTTGGAGCGGTCCACAATTTCATCGAAGCCGTTGCCCAGGAAGAAGGCGCGCATGTTGTCGAAGTGCGATTCGCCGCCGTACACGAAGCGCGAACGGTAGCCGTGCTTGCCCAGCAGCTGCGCCAGCGTGAAGAAGCCGGTCTGCGAACGCGGCAGCTTCACCACCGCGTCGGCCACGCTGGGCGGAAAGCCCGTGGTCACCGCCTCGATCCCGCGCACCGAGCGCGTGCCGGTGGCGTAGGCGCGGTGGAACATCCAGCCCTCCTTGCCCAGCCGGTCGAGGTTCGGCGTCAGGTCGCGCCCGCCCAGGCTGCCCACGTACTGCGCGCCCAGGCTTTCCTGCAGGATGATCACTACGTTCAGGGGCTTGTCGCGGCGCACCGTGGCCTTTTGTTCGTGCAGGCTGGGATAGCGCGGGTCCAGCGGCGCGCCGGCCATGCCGGCCTTCTCGCGCACGATGGCGTTCATTTCGTCGACCGGCATGCTGGGATACATGGCGGCCGACGAGCGTTCGTCGCGCATGCGGTAGGCGGCGTCGAACACGCTGTAAAGCGAATTCAGCGCCAGCGCGTTGACCATCGCGTCGGAGCTGAACGCGACCTTGGCGGGGTTGATCGGCCGGTGCTCCAGCGTGCCGCGCGCGCCCAGGAACACCAGCGCCAGGATCGCGAACGAGGCCAGCGGCCGCTTCCACCACGCCATGAAAGGATCGCGGGCGCGGGTCGGGAACAGCCTGACCGCGATCCACGCGGCCAGCACCAGCACCACCAGCGCGGTGAACAGCACGCCCTTGTAGCCCTGCCAAAGCATGGACCCGACTTCCTTCGGGTTGAGCAGGTAGATGAAGTACAGCCGGTTCGGCCGCGTGTCGTATTCGGCGATGAACTGCGGCGTGGAGACTTCCAGCAGCACATACAGCATCCACCAGACGCGGAACCACCAGGCCGTGATGCGCGCGGCCAGCGGCCGGTGCCCGAACCAGGGCGACAGCACCGCGGGCAGCGCGATCACCATGGACATCAGGCACACGTCGATGCGCAGGCCGCCCAGCAGCAGGGGGCCGAGTCCGCCGGCGGCCTGCACCCGGTCCCACATCCAGAAGGCCAGGCCCAGGCGCGACAGCGTCAGCAGCGCCAGGATGGCAATGATGAAACGTAGCGTCAGGCGGCGCATGCAACCGCCTCCCGGCCCTGGAGAGCCTGCCCGATGAAAACGAACTTGATTGATATGCCGAGCAGAACCATGCGGCCTCGTGGTCGAAAAAAGAAGACGGGCAAGATTAACGCGGTTTGGCGCCGCCCTACTGCGCGCGCCGCAGCCGTTCGCGGCTGTTGCTCAGGTGCGTGCGCATGGCCGCGCGCGCGCCTTCGGCGTCCTGGCGCAGGACGGCGTTGTAGATGTCCTCGTGCTCGAGGTTCACCCGCGCCAGGTAGGCGGCCCGGTCCTCGTGCGCGAATTTCGCCGAATTGATGCGGGTGCGCGGGATGATGGCCGCCCCCAGGTGGGACATGAGGTCGGCGAAGTAGCGGTTGTCGGTGGCCTGCGCGATCAGCAGGTGGAACTGGAAATCCGGCGTGACCGTGTCGCCGCCGCCGTCGAGCGCGCCCTTGAACGCATCGAGCGCGCGCCGCATCTCCTGCAGCTGGGCGTCGCTGCGCCGCAGCGCGGCCAGGCTGGCGGCCTCGCTTTCCAGGCAGATGCGCAATTCCAGCAGCACCAGCACGTCGCGCACGGTGGCGATGTCGGCCGGGTCCACCCGGAAATCGCCGCCGCCGCTGGGCTCCAGCGCGTAGGTGCCCACGCCATGATGGGTCTCGACCAGGCCCGAGGCCTGGAGCCGCGACAGGGCTTCGCGCACCACGGTGCGGCTGACGCCGAATTCGCGCATGATTTCGGCTTCGGTCGGCAGCTTGTCGCCCGGCCGGATCTGGCCGCCGCGGATGCGCTGCCCGATGCTTTCGACCAGGCCCTGGGCCAGGTTGCGCGGGCGGCGCCGCGGCAGGACGGGAGGTTCGACGGGAGCGTTCATCAGAGGAATCCGGAAGCGGTTGCACAACGCGAGGCGCTGAAAAAACCGCGCCTGTCGATTATACGGTCGGGGAAATAGTTGTACGACGACCGGGGTCAGGCCTGGCCGCCACCGCGCCGGCCCACGATCAGCGGATAGAAGAACAGCGCCGCCAGCAGCCACAGCAGCGCCGCCGACCAGAGCGTCTGGCTCAGGAAATGGGCGCCCTGCAGGATGCGCACCGCGGAAAACCCCAGCCCGGCGGCGATGCCGACGGCCAGCCCCCACCAGCGCAGGGCCGGCCGCCCCAGCGACCAGCCGGCGAAATACAGCACCAGCATCGAATAGCCCGCGCCCGCATGGCCGCTGGGCAGCGCGCCGCCGGCCTTGGCGCGGGCCCAGGTCCACCAGTGCTGCGGATAGGGGGTGTAGCCGCCCAGCGTGTCCAGGTCGTAGGGACGCGGCAGCGTGGTGTGGTGCTTCAGCGCCTGCACCAACATCTGCCCCGCCAGGCAGGTGGCGGCCACGGCCAGCGCCGGCGCGCGCCAGCGCCGCCATGCCGGGATGCGGTAGCTGGCCGCCGCGACCGCCACCGCGGCCAGCGCCATGCGGTGCCCGATCAGTTCCAGCCAGCGGTTGGCGCGCAGCGGGAAGTCGTCCAGCGCCGGATCGAACAGCGCGGCGGCGATGCGCAGGTCCAGCCCCGAGGCGTTGGCCCACCAGGCCAGGCCGGCCAGCGCCAGCGTCACGGCGATGACGTGGGTAAACAGGTATGAGGCGGCCGTCGGCGCGCGCAGCGCGGGCAACGTCAGGGGCGGCATGGTCGAGGACGGAAGGAGCTTCGGGCAAACGAAAAGCGTAAGCCGCCGAAAGTCGAAATTTCGTCAAATTCGGGGCTGCGCGGCCCCCTGGCCCTCGCCGGTGTCCTCGAAGCGCAACATGAAGCGGGTGCCGCGCGCCTGGCCCTCGCGGGCGGACTCGACGCCGAGCGACCAGCCCTGCATGTCACAGACGCGCTTGGCGATCGCCAGGCCCAGCCCGCGCGCCGTCTCCTCGGCCGCGCCCCCGCCCGCATCCCGCATGCGGCCGCTGTAGTAGCGGCGGAACAGGAACGGCAGGTCGTCGGCGGCGATGCCCTTGCCGTCGTCGGCCAATTCCAGCCCGCCGTCGTCGGCCAGGCGCGCGGTCAGCGTGGCCGGCGCGGCATGCTCCATCGCGTTGCGCACCAGGTTGCGCAGCACCGTCAGCAGCGCGTAGCGGTCCAGCGTGCGGACGTGCCCGGCCGCGATCCGGTTGTCGAACCGCAGCCCGGCCTGCGCCGCCTGGGCCTCGTAGCCGCGCCAGGCGTCCTCCATGCAGGCGGCCAGGTCCACGGGCTCCGGCTCGCGCAGCTGGTCGCGCGCCATCGCGCGGGCGCTTTCCAGGCTGACGATGACGTCGTCCACGTTGTTCACCACGCGCGCCAGGCGCTCGCGCTGGTCCGGGGTCAGCGTCTGGGTCAGCAGCATCAGCTCGCTGTCCGAGCGGATCGCGGCCAGCGGCGTGCGCACTTCGTGGCTCAGGTTGCCGGCGAATTCGCGCTCGCGGGCGATGGAGCGGTCGACCTGGTTCTGCACCCGGTTGAAGGCCTCGATCAGGCGGCCGGCCTCGTCGTCGCGCGTGACGGCCATGTCGGGCGCGCCCGGCGCCCAGGTCGCCAGCCGGTCGGTCAGGTCCAGCAGCGGGCTGACCGCGACCGCGGCCACGCGCCGCGACAGCGCATAGGCGCCCACCACGCAGATGGCGCCCACCCCCAGCACGATCAGGCCGAAGTCGTGGACCCGCTCTTCGTTGTCCGTGGCGTCGTACAGCAGGTAGACCTTGCCGCGGCCGGTGTCGGCCACCATGACGTGCCAGGTGTAGGGGCCGGGCTCGATCAGGTGCAGGCCGCTGTCCAGCGCCAGGATTTCCTCGGGAATGCCTTCGGGGCGGTTGCCGTCCACGCTCATCCAGGCGCGCATGGCGCCGCCCAGCTCGCGCACGCCCGTGCGCGGCAGAAAGCCGTCGCTGACCCGCGCATGCTGGACCAGCCGGTCCATTTCGGTGTTGAGGATGTCGTTGACCAGATCGTCTTCCATCTGGTCGAAGGTCAGGTAGGCCAGCAGCGCCAGCGCGGTCACGAACAGCGCCACCGTGCCGGTCAGCGCCCATACCACCCGCTGGGTCAGGGTGCCGCCGGCGGCCGGCGTCATGGCGCCGCCCCGTTGTCCAGCGACAGGCGCCAGCCGGTGCCGTGTATGGTCTCGATGCCGTCGAAGCCCGCGTCGGCCAGCGCCCGGCGCAGCAGGTGCACCTGGCTGCGCAGCGCGTCGGAGGACGGCGGCTCGTTGCCCCACAGCACCGATTCCAGTTCCTCGCGCGAGACCACCCTGCCCGGATCGCGCAGCAATGCTTCGATGATGAGGCCGGCCTTGCGCGTCAGATGCACCGGCTGGCCATGGACCGACACCTCGCGGCTGCGGGTGTCGTATTGCAGCGGGCCGAAGGTGCGCACCGAATCCACGGTCGAGCCCTGGGCGCGCTGGATCAGCGCAAGCAGGCGCGCCTCGACCTCCAGCAGCGCGAAGGGCTTGGTGAGGTAGTCGTCGGCGCCGTGCGAGAAGCCGGCCAGCTTGTCTTCCAGGCTGTCGCGCGCGGTCAGCATCAGCACCGGCAGGGCCAGGCGCCGCTCGTTGCGCAGCGTGTGCAGCACGGCGTTGCCGTCCATGCCGGGCAGGCCGATGTCCAGGATCAGCGCGTCGAAACGCTGTTCCGCCAGCCGCTGCAGCGCCGCCGGCCCGGAATAGGCCGTGTCCGGCAGAAAGCCTCGGGCTTCCAGGAAGGTGTACAGATTGCCGGCGATGACAGGGTCGTCCTCGACGATCAGGACTCTGCAATTCGCGCCCGCTGCGGGACTGGCTGCCATGGTCGGGGTTCTCTTCTAGGCCTGCAGGACCTTGCCTGGATTCATGAGGCCCTGCGGGTCCAGCGCCTGCTTGATCCTGCGCATCAGGGCCAGCTCCACCGGGCTCTTGTAGCGGGGCAGTTCGTCGCGCTTGAGCTGGCCCACGCCGTGCTCGGCGCTGATCGAACCGTGGTGGGCGTGCACGCTGTCGTGCACCACCTCGTAGATCTCGCCCTGCAGGGCCAGCAGTTCGGCTTCGGTCTGGCCCGGCGCATGGGCCACGTTGTAGTGCAGGTTGCCGTCGCCCAGGTGGCCGAAGACCACGTGGCGCACGCCGGGAAAGCGCGCCTGCAGCAGGCCGTTGGTCTTGTGCACGAAGCCGGCGATGGCGGAGATGGGGATGGACACGTCGTGCTTGACCGACTTGCCCAGTTCGGCCTCGGCCAGCGGAATGCTTTCGCGCAGGTGCCACAGCGCCCTGCTCTGCGCCACGTTGGCGGCGATGGCCGCGTCCTTGACCAGCCCGTCCTCGATGGCCGCGCCCAGCACCGCTTCGAAGCGTTCGCGCGCATGCGCCTCGCTTTCGCTGTCGGACAGTTCGAGCAGGGCGAACCACGGCGAGGCCGCGGAATCGCCCTCGAACGGCAGGCGCTGCTGCGGGAACAGGCGCACCACCGCCTGCAGGCAGGCGCCGCTCATGAGCTCGAAGCCGGTCAGCGCGGCGCCGAAGCCGGCGCGGGCGCGCGACAGCAGCTCCACGGCGCCGTCTAGGGTGTCCAGCGTCAGCAGCGCGGTGCACGAGGCCACCGGCCGGGGATACAGCTTGAGCGTGGCCGCGGTGATGATGCCCAGCGTGCCCTCGCTGCCGATGTACAGGTCGCGCAGGTCGTAGCCGGTGTTGTCCTTGCGCAGGCCGCGCAGGCCGTTCCAGATCTCGCCGTCCGGCGTCACGACTTCCAGGCCCAGCGTGAGCTCGCGCGTGTTGCCGTAGCGCAGCACCTGCGTGCCGCCGGCGTTGGTGGCGAGATTGCCGCCGATGGTGCAGCTGCCTTCGGCGGCCAGGCTCAGCGGAAACAGCCGGTCGGCCGCGGCCGCGGCCTCTTGCACGGCCTGCAGCACGCAGCCGGCCTCCACGGTGATGGTGTCGTTGTCGGTGTCCAGCGCGCGCACGGCGGTCAGGCGGGCGGTGGAAAGGACGATGGCCGTGCCGGAGGCGTCGGGCGTGGCGCCGCCGCACAGCCCGGTATTGCCGCCCTGCGGCACCAGCGGCACGCCATGCCTGGCGCACAGCTTCACCGCCGCCGCCACTTCCCCGGTGGAACCCGGGCGGATCACCGCCAGCGCCGCGCCCTTGTAGCGGCGGCGCCAGTCCAGCACGTAGGAATCGGCGTCGGCGCCGGTCAGGACGTGGGCAGGGCCCAGCAGGGACTGTAGATCGCTCAGCAAAGTCATACGCGCCGCATGAATGGAATGCGCCATGGAATGCGCCGGCACGGTCCGCCGGTCGCGGGATACGGAAATCTGCGGACTATTGTAGGGGCTGACGCGCCGCGCGACCTAGCCTACCGCCTGGTCCAGCCGCGTGCCCGTGAGGCCGGAGCAGAAGGCGCGCGAGGCGATGCGGTTCATCAGAAAGGCGCGGTCCACGCCCGCGGGGCCGGGCATCTCGGACAGGGCGCGGTAGGCGCGGCGCAGGGCCTCGCCGCGGGTCGCCCCGCAGACCAGCAGCCGCGTGCACGGAAGGCGCCGGTCGACGCAGCCGTCGATGCGCACTTCCAGCGCGTGGGCGGCGACCGGCTCGCAGTCCGCGACCGCCGCGCCGGCATGCGCCCGGGCTTCGGCGTCGATCACGCGGAACACGCCGCTGCGGTCGTCCAGCGCGAAAGCCACCGTGCCCATGCCCTGCCAGCCGCGGTCGCGCGCCACGTCGGCGGCGACCGCGCGCAAGGCGTTCTCGACCGATACGGGCAGGTGCGGCGCGGGGCACTCGGCGATCAGGACGCGGGCCTCGCGCCAGACGCAGCGCTCCCAGGCGCGGCCCGTGGCCAGGGCGCCCGAATCGGCGATGTAGACGTGGACGTCGAGGCGGCGCTCGCGGCCGGGGGCCGGCCCGGCCTGATCCGTGGGAGGGCCCCGCCGGCTGCTGGCGCCTCCCGATGACATGACAGTAGAAACTTTGGCAGCCATGGCCCCTCCCGGTCTTTCTGCTTGCATAGCAAGCGTATCACCTTCGGGCGTCCGGCAATTTCCGCCCCGGACGAACCGGGGGCAAACGCCCTACGGCATTCGTCCGATGAAGGCCGACCTCCAATGGGGGATAATTCGCCCTGGCCAGTCGCCAAGCGCATCTTGCTATACGGGTTTACCATTAACCCATTGAGACTTTGCGCTGTAACCCTATGAAAGGAATCGCCGTGGGCAACAACACGCAATTTCCCGCCGCCGTCTTCAAGGCGTATGACATCCGCGGCACCGTGCCGGACCTGATCGACGCCGGCTTCGCCCGCGCGCTGGGCGCGGCGCTGGCCGCGCGCGCCCGCGAGCAAGGCGTGCAGACCCTGGTTGTCGGCCGCGACGGCCGCCTGAGCAGCGAAATGCTGTCGGTGGCGCTGCAGGAAGGCATGCTGGAAGGCGGCGTGGATACGCTGGATATCGGCATGGTGCCCACGCCGCTGGTGTATTTCGCCGCCAACGTCATGCAGACCGGCTCGGGCGTGGCCATCACCGGCAGCCACAATCCGCCCAAGTACAACGGCTTCAAGATGATGATGGGCGGACGCGCCCTGTACGGCGAAGACGTGCAGGCGCTGGCGGCCAGCATGAACGCCGGCGCGGCCGCGCCCGCCGCGCGCCCCGGCACGCGCCGCCAGCTCGACCTGGTGGCCGCCTACGTCGCGCGCGTGGCCTCGGGCGTCAAGCTCGCCCGCCCCATGAAGATCGCCATCGACTGCGGCAACGGCGTGGCCGGCGCGGTCGCGCCGGCGCTGTTCCGCGCGCTGGGCTGCGAGGTCACCGAGCTGTTCTGCGAGGTCGACGGCAACTTCCCCAACCACCACCCCGACCCGGCCGAACCCAAGAACCTGCAGGACCTGATCAAGTGCGTGGCCGAGACCGACTGCGAACTGGGCCTGGCCTTCGACGGCGACGGCGACCGCCTGGGCGTGGTCACCAAGTCCGGCCAGATCGTCTGGCCCGACCGCCAGCTGGTGCTGTTCGCGCGCGACGTGCTGGAACGCAATCCCGGCGCCACCATCATCTACGACGTGAAGTGCAGCCGCCACGTCGGCCTGTCGGTCGAGGCGGCCGGCGGCGTGCCGCTCATGTGGAAGACCGGCCATTCGCTGGTCAAGGCCAAGCTGGCCGAAACCGGCGCGCCGCTGGCCGGCGAAATGAGCGGCCACATCTTCTTCAAGGAACGCTGGTACGGCTTCGACGACGGGCTCTACACCGGCGCGCGCCTGCTGGAGATCGTGTCGCGCGCCGCCGATCCCTGCGCCATGCTGGAAGCCCTGCCCCAGGACGTCTCCACGCCCGAGCTCAAGCTCGAAATGGAAGAAGGACAGCCTTTCGCGCTGGTCCAGGCGCTGCAGGACCAGGGCCAGTTCCCGGGCGCCAAGCGCGTCATCACCATCGACGGCGTGCGCGCCGAGTATCCGGACGGTTTCGGCCTGGCGCGTCCGTCGAACACCACGCCGGTCGTCGTGCTGCGGTTCGAAGCGCAGACGGCCGAGGCGCTGCAACGCATCCAAGCCGACTTCCGCCGCGAATTGAGCAAGCTCGCGCCGCAAGCCCATCTGCCTTTCTAGACTGCTTATGCCGTTATCCCACAGCCCTGCGTGGCAACAGTTCATCGCCGCAACCCGTGCCGCCCCGAAAAGGGGGGAACAGCTGCGGGTGATCAGCGCCCCGGGGCTGCGCCTGGACCTCAGCGCGCAGGCCTATTCGCCGGCGCTGCAGCAGGCCGAGGCCGCGCTGCTGGCGCAGCAGGGCTTCGAGGCCGCGCGCGCGCGCCTGTTCGACGGCGGCAACGCCAACTGGACCGAAGAACGCGCCGCCTGGCATACCGCGCTGCGCGCCGCCGAGCCGCCGGCCATGGTGGCCAAGGCCGTGCTGGCCGAGCGCGAACGCATGCGCGAATTCGTGCGCAAGGCCGACGCCGCCGACCGCTACGGCTGTGTGCTGCACCTGGGCATAGGCGGCAGCGACTGGGGCCCGCGCATGGTGACGCGGGCCTTGCGCCACGGCGGGGTGCGCCGCGAGGTGCGCTTCGCCTCCAACGTGGACTCGCATTCGGTCGCCGAAGCCATGAGCCACCTGGACCCGCATGACACCCTGGTCATCGTCGCGTCCAAGTCGTTCACCACCACCGAACCGCTGGCCAACGCCGAAGTGGCGATGAACTGGCTGCGCGACGCCGGCGTGGCCGATCCCATCCGGCAGGTCGTGGCCATCACGGCCAACGTCGAGGCCGCGCTCAACCTCGGCATCCTGCCCGACCACATCTTCCAGATCTGGGACTGGGTGGGCGGACGCTATTCGCTGTGGTCGGCCATCGGCCTGCCGATAGCGCTGGCGCTGGGCAACGAGGTGTTCGAACAGTTGCTGGCCGGCGCGGCCGCCATGGACGAGCATTTCCGCAATGCGCCCATCGAGGAAAACGCGCCGGTGCAGCTGGCGTTGGCCGGCGTGGTCAATCGCAGCGTGCTGGGCTACGACTCGCTGGTGATCGCGCCGTACGACTCGCGCCTCTACCACCTGGTGCCCTGGGCCCAGCAGCTGGAAATGGAATCGCTGGGCAAGGTCGCCACCGCCGACGGCAGCCCCGCCGGCGTGCCCACCGGCCCGGCCGTGTGGGGCATGCCGGGCACCGACTGCCAGCACACGTTCTTCCAATGGCTGCACCAGGACACCGCCGGCGCGCCGGTCGATTTCATCCTGTGCGAGCAGCCCGCCCACGCCTATGCGCGGCATCACGAACTGCTGATCGCCAACTGCCTGGCGCAGCGCTCGGCGCTGCTGCGCGGCAAGACCTACGAGGAAGCGCTGGCCGAAACCTCGGCGACCGAGCGCGACCCGGCGCGCGCGCGGCGCCTGGCGCGCCATCGCGTGCATCCGGGCGGGCGCCCGTCGTCGCTCATCGTGCTGCCGCGCCTGGAGGCCTACACGCTGGGCGCGCTGCTGGCCCTGTACGAGCACAAGGTGTTCACGCAGGGCGTGATCTGGGGCATCAATCCCTTCGATCAGTGGGGGGTCGAGTTCGGCAAGGTCCTGGCCAAGGGCATCATGCACGAGCTGGACGCGCCGCAGGCGATCGAGCAGGACCCTTCCACGCGCTACTGGATCGACGCCATCGCGCGCCGCCACTGAGGCGGCAAAGGCCTCAGCCGCCCAGCGCGTCGTAGATGCCGACGTGGATGCGGGCGACCCGCTCGATATCGAATTCGCGTTCGGCCAGCGCCCTGCCCGCCGCGCCCATGGACTGGCGCAGCGCCGCGTCGCCGGCCAGGCGGGCGATGGCGTCGGCCAGCCCCCGGGCGTCGCGCACCGGCACCAGCACGCCGGTCTCGCCCGGCTCGATGGCGTCGCGGCAGCCCGGCACGTCGGTGGTCACCACCGCGCGCCCGCAGGCCGCGGCTTCCAGCAGGGACTTGGGCAGCCCCTCGCGGTACGAGGGCAGCACGGCGATGTGCGAGGCCGCGTACAGCCCGGCCACGTCGCTGCGTTCGCCCAGCGCGCGCACGCAGCCTTCGCGCTCCCAGGCCTGCACCTCTTCGGGGGTGGCGGAAGTCGGGTTGCCGGCGTCCACGCCGCCCACCAGCTGCATCGTCACCGGCACGCCGCGCTCGCGCAGCAGCCGCGCCGCCTGCACGAATTCCTGCACGCCCTTGTCGCGTAGCAGGCGCGCCACCATCGTCACGACCACGGGCGGGGCCGGCGGCTCGGGCACGGCGCGGTAGGCCTGCAGGTCCACGCCCGCGCCGCGGATCAGCACCACCTGGCCGTCGCGCACCGCGCCCAGCGACTTGAGCAGGTCGCGGTCGCTGGCGTTCTGGAAGATCACGCGGCTGTTCGGATGGCCCAGCGCCAGCCGGTACAGGCGCGCCACCACGGCGCGCACCAGCCGCATCTTGAGCGAATTGGACAGGAACACGAAGCCCAGCCCCGAGATCGCCGCGACCATGCCCGGCACGCGGGTCAGGCGCGCGGCGATGCCGCCGTAGAGCACCGGCTTGATGGTGACCAGGTGCACGATGTCCGGACGCAGGCGGCGGAACAGGCGCACCAGCGCCAGCAGCGTGCCCAGCTCCTGCAAGGGATGCTTGCCGCTGCGCGTCATGGGAATGGCGTGGTGCGTCATGCCCAGCGCCTCGATCTCGGCCACGGCCGGGCCGTCCATGGTGGCGACGTGGATCTCGTAGCCGGCGCGCTGCGCCGCCAGCGCCACCGGCACGCGATGCGACATGAAGAAGGCCGGATTGTTGACGACGAACAGCAGGCGGCGCGGCGCGCTCATTCTTGCACTCCAGAAATGCGGCGCCATACGGCGATGTAGCTTTGCACCATGCGGGCGAGATCGAACCGTTCCAGCACCCGGGCGCGGGCCGGCTGGCCGGCGCGCTCGCGGCCGCGCGCGGCCACCTCGCGCAGCGCGGTCTCGATGCCGCGCGCCAGCGCCTCGGGCTGCTCGGGCGGCACCACCACGCCGGTGTCGCCGACGATATAGGCCGCGTCGCCGACGTCGGTCACCACGCAATAGACGCCGCAGGCCATGGCCTCGGCGACCACGTTGGGAAATCCTTCGGCGCAGCTCGACAGCACGTGCAGATCCAGACCGTTCATGGCCGCGGGCACGTCGTCGCTGGGGCCGGCCAGCACCAGCCGCTCGCGCAGCCCGAGCCGGTCTATCAAAGCGCCCAGCTCGGGGTTGTCGGCCGCCATGCCACGGCCGATCAGCACGCAGCGCAGGCCGCCGTCGCGGCCGTCGCGCACCAGCGCGGCGATGGCGCGCAGCAGGTTGGCGTGATCCTTGAGCGGGTCCCAGCGCGCCACGCAGCCGATCACCGGCGCGTCGTCGGCCAGCCCCCATTGCGCGCGCACGCGGGCGCGCGCGGCCTCGTCGGGCGTATAACGCGACAGGTCGTAGCCGTTGGAGACGACCACCAGCCGGTCGCGCCGGTAGCCTTTGTCGGCGTGGCGCTCGGCCGCTTTCTGGGCGGCGCACACGATGGCCCGGGGCACCCAGCCCGACAGCAGCGCGCAGGCGCGCAGCACCAGCCGCGCCGAGCGGCTGCTGCGCTCCAGGTGCTCGCCCGAGTTGCGGATGCCCCAGGCGATGGCGCGCACGCCGGCCAGGCGCGCGGCCAGACCGCCGATCAGGTCGGCGTGGTACATCCAGGTCTGCACCGCGTCCGGACGCGTGCGCGCGATCAGCGCGCGCAGGGCGAGAAAACCGCCCAGGCTGACCCGCCCGCGCTTCATGCCCAGCGCATGCACGGCCACGCCGGCGGCGCGCAGGCGCTCGCCGTATATGCCCTCATCGGTGAGCGAGACCACGGTGTGCTCCACCGCCGCCTCCGGATAGGTGGCCAGGCGCAGCAGCACGGACTCCGCGCCGCCCTGCCCCAGGCCGGTGATCACGTGCATGACACGCAGCTTGCGGGCGCTCATCGCCCCTCCCTGACCGCGTCGAACAGCTCGTCCCAATGCGCCAGCACGTTGGCGAGCGCGTAGCGCTGGCGCACCGCGGCCGAGGCGCGCAGGCCCAGCTGCTCGCGCAGCCCGGCATCGCTCATGATCCGGCGCAGCGCTTCACGCAGCGCATCGCGGTCGCCGGCCGGCACCAGCAGCGCGTCCTGGCCGTCGCGCGTCATTTCGCGCGGACCGCTGGGGCAGTCGAACGCCACGCAGGGCAGGCCCAGCGACATGGCTTCCAGCAGCACGTTGGGAAAGCCCTCGACCAGCGAACTCAGCACGAAGGCCTGTCCGCGCGCCAGTTCCTCCCACGGCGCCTCGGTGCGGCCGGGCAGGCTGACGCGCGACTGCAGGCCCAGGCGGGCGACGCGTTCTTCCAAGGCGCCGCGCTCCGGCCCCTCGCCCCAGATGCGCAGGTTCCAGTCCGGGAAATCGGGCGCCAGCTGCGCATAGACGTCGATCAGCAGGTCGAACTGCTTGTCGCTCACCAGCCGTCCCATCGCCAGCAGTTCGCGCGGGCCGGCGTCGCGCTGGCGCACCAGCGGCGCGTCCAGCAGCGGCGCGGGCAAGGGATTGGGAATGACCGCCAGGCGCTTGATGCCGGGCACCTGGCGCGCGAACGGACCCGCGGTGTCTTCGGCCTGCACCGTCACCATGTCGGCGCGCGGATACAGCAGGCGGCGCAGCCTGCGCCACACCTTGCCGGTGGTGGTTTCGGCCACGGGATTGGTGCGCTCGCAGACGATGAGCGGCACGCCCAGGCCGCGCGTGGCCAGGATGGCGGCCACGTTGACGTTGGTCAGGAATGAAACCACGACGTCCGGCCGGGTGTCGCGGATATGCCGGCGCAGCGCCAGCAGGCGCGCGAACGCGGCCTTGGCGCCCCCGGCGCGGGTGCCCGCCAGGTCCGCCAGCCAGGCCAGTTTCACCTTGTCCGACAGCGGATAGAAGCAGCTGCCCTTGGAGGAGAAGGTCGGCGTCAGCGTGACGCTGTCGCCCCGCTCGGCCCAGGCGTTGACCAGCGTCGCGGCGACGCGCTCGGCGCCGCCGGCGTGCATGGAGCTGACCAGCATCAGTATTTTCATGCGTCAAAGACTCCCAACCGATCCTCCCTGGTTCCTGCCGTTGCGATAGCGGTCCAGCCAGGCCTGCATCATCAGCACGCCCCACAGATGGCTGTCCCAGTTGCGATGGCCCGAGGTGTGTTCGCGCCACTTGCGCAGAATGGGCTCGGGCTCGAACCAGCCTTCCTGGCGCAGGCGCGCCGGGTCCAGCAGCGTGTCGGCCCATTCGCGCAAGGGGCCGCGCAGCCACGCGGCCAGCGGTACGGCGAAGCCGCGCTTGGGCCGGTCGACCAGCGCCTGCGGAACGTGGCGGTACAGGACCTGGCGCAGCAGCCATTTGCCGGTGGCGCCGCGCACCTTGTAGTGGTGCGGCAGGCTCCAGGCGAATTCGTAGACGCGATGGTCGATCAGCGGCACGCGCGTCTCCAGGCTGACGGCCATCGCGGCGCGGTCCACCTTGACCAGGATGTCGTCGGGCAGGTAGGTGACCGTGTCCAGCTTCATCATGGATTCGAAGGTCGAGCCCTGCATGGCGCGCGCGAATTCCGACACCGGCTCCACGCCGCCCTTGACCACGCTGGACGGGTCGGCCCAGTACGAAACGAAATGGCGGTAGAACTCGCCGCGCGTGTCGGCGCGCAGCAGTTCGCCCAGCTTGCCGACCTTGCCGCGCCAGGCGCCGCGCCCGGGCAGCAGCGCCGAGGCGCTCAGCAGCGCGCCGGCGGGCTTGCGCAGCACCGCGGGCACGCGCTCGCACTTCTGCCACCAGTTGTTCACGCGGAAATAACGCGAATAGCCGCCGAACAGCTCGTCGCCGCCGTCGCCCGACAGCGCCACGGTGACGTGCTGGCGCGCCATGCGCGTGACCAGCGACGTCGGGATCTGCGAGGAATCCGCGAACGGTTCGTCGTACATGTCGGCCAGCGTGGGCACCACGGCCAGCGCGTCCTCCGCCGTCACGTACAGCTCGGTGTGGTCGGTGCCGAGGTGCGCGGCCACGGCCTTGGCGTGCTGCGCCTCGTCGTAGCCTTTCTCATGAAAGCCGATGGCGAAGGTGCGCACCGGCTGCGAGCTCTGCG
Organism: Achromobacter sp. MUI-25009338; assembly: GCF_057359325.1. Classification (NCBI taxonomy): domain Bacteria; kingdom Pseudomonadati; phylum Pseudomonadota; class Betaproteobacteria; order Burkholderiales; family Alcaligenaceae; genus Achromobacter; species Achromobacter sp. MUI-25009338. The sequence goes on along the minus strand of NZ_CM170627.1, from coordinate 848,586 downwards.
CCTGCATCAGCGCGACGATGGTGGACGAATCGATGCCGCCCGACAGGAACGCGCCCAGGCTCACGTCGGCCAGCATCTGGCCGCCCACCGCCTTGGACAGCACGCCTTCGAGCGCCTGCGCGGCCTGCGCGTCGTTGTCGAACGACAGTGGCGACTGCGCGGCGACGTCGGCCGCCTCGCGCGCCGACCAATACACGCGCGGCTGCGGCATGCGGCGGCTGCGGGTGTCGTCGGCGGTGAATTCGACCCAGGTGCCCGGCGGCAGCTTGGCGATGCCCTGGAAGATCGATTGCGGCGCCGGGATGTAGTTGTGGCGCATGAACGAGGCCAGGGCATTGCGGTTCAGTTCGCCGCCGAAGCCGGGGATCGGCATCAGGCCCTTGAGTTCGGAGGCGAACACCAGTTCCGCGCCCGAATAGCCGTAGTACAGGGGCTTTTCGCCCATGCGGTCGCGCGCCAGCACCAGCTTGCGCGAGGCGCGGTCCCACAGCGCGATGGCGAACATGCCCACCGCGGCCTGCAAGGTGGCCTCGATGCCCAGCGCGGTGAAGCCCGCCAGCAGGGTCTCGGTGTCGGAATGGCCGCGCCAGGACGGCGCCAGCGCCGATTGCTCCAGCTGCTTGCGGATGTCCAGGTGGTTGTAGATCTCGCCGTTGAACACCATGACGTAGCGGCCGCAGGCCGAGGTCATGGGCTGGTGGCCCGCTTCGGTCAGGTCCAGGATCGCCAGGCGCACGTGCGCCAGCGCCAGCTCGGCCTCGGGATCTTCCCAGAAGCCATTGCTGTCGGGCCCGCGGTGGCGGATGCGGCGGCAGCTTTCCGCCAGCACTTGCGCCTTGTTCCCGATGGGGCCCCAGATACCGACTATTCCACACATGATGTTGTTCTCGTGGTCACCGTAGCAACGGCATGACGCGCCCGGACCCTAGCGGCCCGGCGCGCGCACGCCGTCAAAAAGTTCTTGCCATTTCTGCAGCACGCGCGCGGCCGAAAACCGCTCGCGCACATCGATCGCCGCCTGCGCCATGCGGGCGCGCCCGGCGTCGTCGCGCATGAGCGCATCCAGCGCCGCCACCAGCGCGGGCACGTCGCCGTTGGGCCGCACCAGCACGCCGTCCACCCCGTCGCGCACGATTTCGCGCGGGCCGGTGTCGCAATCGAAGGCGACGGCGGCCAGGCCGCTGGCCATGGATTCGAGCAGGGTGTTGGACAGGCCCTCGAAGCGCGAGGTCAGCACGTACAGGTCGGCACTTTCGTACCAGTCGCCCACATTGCCCGCGCGTCCCGGCATGAAGACGCGCTCCTGCAATCCGGCTTCGCGCACCTGCGCCTCCAGCGCGCGCCGCTCGTCGCCCTCGCCCAGGATAACCAGATCCCATCCGGGATGCGAGGACGCCAGCCGGGCATAGGCCTGGATCAGCAGGTCGAAACCCTTGTCGGCATGCAGCCGGCCCACGGCCAGCAGGCGCTTGCGGCCCGCGCCGGCAACCGGCGCCAGCACGGGTTCCGCGCGCGGCAGCGGGAAATGCACCGGATTGGGGATGACGGCCAGCCGGCAGCCCGGCACATGCCGGTCCAGCCAGTCCGCGGTGCCGCGGGTCAGCGCCACCACGCGCGCGGCGCGCGGATAGGTCAGGCGCCGCAGGCGCTGCCAGAAGCCCGACAGGGTCTGCGACGGCGGATGCGTGTGCTCGGTCGCGATCACCCGGCACGACAGGCCGGCGCAGGCCAGCACCGACAGCACCGAGGCCGTGGTCATCATGCCCAGCACGATGTCGGGCCGAAACGACCGGACCACGCGGCGCAGCGCGCGCACGCGCTGCACGTTGCTCCAGATCCCACGCAGTCCGCCGCCCTCGCCCGCGGTGTCCAGCACCTCGCGGCGCACCTTGGGATGCAGCGCATAGACGTCGCCCGCGGCGCCGGCCTGGGTCACCACCATGACCTCGCGGCCCATCTCGGCCCAGTGCGCGCTCAGGTCGGCGGCGACCCGCTCGGCCCCGCCGCCGCCCAGCGAATGGATGAACAGCAGGACGCGCAGGGGCCGGCCGGAATCAGTCTCGGACATTCAATCGGCCTCCTTGGTTTCGGCCTTGCGCAGCGCCACCAGCAGGTAGCAGGCGAAGGACAGCAGGTACATGAGGCTGGTGGCCAGCATGATGCCGGCCGCGCCCATGCGGGCCGCCAGCAACGGATTCAGCGCCGCCTTGAGCAGGAAGTTGCCCACGGCGATGGCCGACATGATGCGGTAGCGGTTCTGGCTGGCCAGCAATTGCACCAGGATCAGCACGCCGAAATAGAACGGCAGCTGCAGGAGCCCCCAGCGCAGCACGTGCGCCACGGCCTGGGTGTTCTCGGCCGTGAAGGCGCCGCGCTCGAACAGCACCGACACGCCCCACGGCGCCAGCACCCAGCCCAGCACTACCGCGCCGCCGCCGGCGGCCACCATCAGCACGGACCATTTCAGGGCCATGACGCGCGCGCGGCCGGTATCGCCGCGCGCCTGCACGTCGGCCAGCACGGGCAGCGCCGCGCGTCCCACCGATACCGCGCCTATGCCCAGGAGCAGCGACAGCAGCCGGCTGGCGTAGCCCAGCGTGGCGTTGGCGTTGGCGCCGAGGTTGGCGGCGGCGTACTGGTCCAGCGGGCCGACGAAGCTCATGGCCACCTGGCCGATCAGCATCACGCCGGCCGCGCTCATCAGCTCCGGCCAGTGCGGCGAACGCAGCGACAGGCGCGGCGCGCCCCAGAAACCGCCGTCGGCGCGCGCGGCCAGCCAGGCCAGCCAGACGGTCTGGATGGCGTAGCCCACCAGCGTGCCCCACAGCAGCGGCCCCACGCCGTCGGCGCTGGCCGCCAGCATGACCCAGGCCAGGGTGGCCACGGCAGGCACGCTGTCGAGCAAAGTGTTGACGTGGCGCTCCTGCGCGCGCAGACGGGCGGCGCTGATGCCGGCGACGAGCAGCAGCGCCGCCACCGGGGCGAAGGCCGCCAGCAGCTCGCCGGTCATCTCGCGGACCTGGGCCGACAGGCCCTGGCCCAGCATGCCCAGCACCTGCGGCCAGGCGAACCAGGTCAGCAGCGCCAGCGCCACGCCGGCCGCGGCGACCCAGCCTTGCAGCTCGCCGATGAACAGGCGTCTTTCGGTTTCCTCGGCGCGGCGCAGCCGCACCAGCACCGGGATCAGCACCACCGACAGCACGCCCACGATGGTCACGGGCAGCCAGGTGGCCATCGTCATGGTGAATTGATAGGCGTCCACGGCGTCGCTGACGCCGTAGCGGTACGCCACCGCCATCTCCTTGACGGCGCCGGCGGCCTTGCCCAACAGCAGAAACACCGCCACCCGGAACGCGCCCTTGAATATGCGCAGGTGATCCGGGTGGATGTTGCCGAGTTTTCTGGCTAGTGCTTTCAAATCAACGCAGGAATTGCGTGTACCAGGGCATGGCCACTTCCAGGCCCTGCAGCACCGTGTGGGTGGGCGCGTAGCCCAGCAGGCGGCCGGCCTTGCTGACGTCGGCCTGCGAATGGCGCACGTCGCCGGCGCGGAAATCCGCATACACCGGCTGCTTGGCGTAGTCCACGCCCTGCTTGCCCAGCGCCTGCGCCAGGAAGCCGAATAGCTGGTTCAGGGTGCTGCGGCCGCTGACGGCCACGTTGTAGACCTGGTTGCGGCCTTCGGCCGGCGCCATCGCGGCCAGGATGTTGGCCTGCACCGCGTTGTCCACGAAGCAGAAATCGCGGCTGGTCTCGCCGTCGCCGTTGATGGTGACGTCGTCGCCCTTGATCATGGCGGCGGTCCACTTGGGGATCACCGCGGCGTAGGCGCCGTCCGGGTCCTGGCGCTTGCCGAACACGTTGAAGTAGCGCAGGCCCACGCTCTCGAAGCCGTAGGAGCGGGCGAACACGTCGGCGTACAGCTCGTTGACGTACTTGGTCACGGCGTACGGCGACAGCGGATTGCCGATGTTCTCCTCGACCTTGGGCAGCGCGGGATGGTCGCCGTAGGTGGAGCTGGAGGCCGCGTACACGAAGGACTTGACCTCGGCGTCGCGCGCCGCGACCAGCATGTTCAGGAAGCCGCCGATGTTCACCTCGTTGGTGGTGATCGGGTCCTTCAGCGAGCGCGGCACCGAGCCCAACGCCGCCTGGTGCAGCACGAAGTCCACGCCCTGCGCGGCGCGGCGGCAGGCTTCCAGGTCGCGGATGTCGCCTTCGATGAAGGTGAAGCGCGCCCATTGCTCGGGGCTGACCGAGGCGCGCACCTCGTCCAGGTTGCGCTGGTGGCCGGTGGCGAAGTTGTCCAGGCCGGTCACGGTCTGGTCCAGCTTCAGCAGGGTTTCCAGCAGGTTCGAGCCGATGAAGCCGGCGCAGCCGGTCACCAGCCACTTGCGCGGCGCGGCCGCCAGTTCTTGCTTGATGGTGTCGAAACGGGTGGTCATGGGCAATCCTCAGAGACGCAGGTCGGAGTCGGCGGGCGACAGCACGTACTTCAGGTCGTACAGGATGTGCTGCGGCTTGCCCAGCTTGCGGATGCCCTCGGCGCCCAGCGCCTTGAACTGGTTGTGCGCCACCGCCAGGATCACGGCGTCGTACTTGCCTTGCTCGGGCTGCGCCACCGGCGTCAGGCCATATTCGTGCACCGCCTCTTCGGGGTCGACCCAGGGATCGTAGACGTCCACGTCCACGTTGTAGTCGCCCAGTTCCTTGACGATGTCGACCACGCGGGTGTTGCGCAGGTCGGGGCAGTTTTCCTTGAAGGCCAGGCCCATCACCAGCACGCGCGCGCCCTGCACGTGGATGCGGCGCTTGGTCATGGCCTTGACCAGCTGCGACACCACATAGCTGCCCATCGAGTCGTTCAGGCGGCGGCCCGCCAGGATGATCTCGGGGTGGTAGCCGATGGACTGCGCCTTGTGGGTCAGGTAGTACGGGTCCACGCCGATGCAGTGGCCGCCCACCAGGCCCGGACGGAACGGCAGGAAGTTCCACTTGGTGCCGGCGGCCTGCAGCACGGCTTCGGTGTCGATGCCCATCTTGTTGAAGATCAGGGCCAGCTCGTTGATCAGCGCGATGTTCACGTCGCGCTGCGTGTTCTCGATGACCTTGGCGGCCTCGGCCACGCGGATGCTGGAAGCCTTGTGCGTGCCGGCGGTGATGATCTCGCGGTACAGCTGGTCGACCAGCTCGGCCACTTCGGGCGTGGAGCCGGAGGTGACCTTCTTGATCGTGTTGACGCGGTGTTCCTTGTCGCCCGGGTTGATGCGCTCGGGGCTGTAGCCCGCGTAGAAATCGACGTTGAACTTCAGGCCCGAGACGCGCTCCAGCACCGGCACGCAGTCTTCTTCGGTGGCGCCCGGATAGACGGTGGATTCGTAGATGACGATGTCGCCGCGCTTGAGCACCGCGCCGATGGTCTCGCTGGCCTTGACCAGCGGCGTCAGGTCGGGCTGCTTGTATTCGTCGATGGGAGTCGGCACGGTCACGATGAACACGTTGGCCTTGCCCAGTTCCGCGCGGTCGGCGGTATAGCTCAGCTGGGCCGCTTCGGCCAGTTCGGCGTCGCTGACTTCCAGCGTATGGTCGTGGCCGGCCTTCAGCGCGTCGATGCGGCGCGCGTTGATATCGAAGCCGATGACCGGGCGCTTCTTGCCGAACTCCACCGCCAGCGGCAGGCCCACATAGCCCAGGCCGACGACCGCGAGCTTCACATCCTGGATTTGCAACATAACTCTCCCTTCACCGTAGAACGATTACGGCATCTTAAATATGGTCGGGTGATAGATAAACCTGGCCCGGCGGCGGCCGCCGCCGGGGCGCTCCACGCTAATCGGTGGTCCGCAGGACCGACGGCAGCAGCAGCCAGCCGGGGCGGCGCCAGGACACGAGGCGCGCGTAGAGCCAGATATAGACGCTGGCGAACACCACCAGGCTGGCGCCGAGCGCCCAGGCGTTGTCCCACCAGATGGTGGCCGGCACCAGGCCGATCAGGGCCAGCACCCACATGTAGGGCGACGCCAGCGCGTTGCACAGCGCCGGCACGGCATGGCGGCGGCCGCGGCTGAACGTCACGCGGACCAGGCGGCGGAACACCAGCTGGTGCAGGTGCAGCGCGTCCGGCTGGTCCACCGGCACGCCGCGCTTGAAGCGGCGGCGCCAAATCGAGAAGCCGGTTTCGAATACGGGGTAGAACAGCACGGCCAGGGCGTAGAACGGCGACACCGAGGGGTTGCGCACCACCAGCAGCACGGCCAGCTCGGCCAGCATGAAGCCCAGGAAGTACGCGCCGCCGTCGCCCAGGAACACGCGCCCGAACGGGAAATTCCAGACCAGGAAGCCCAGCGTGGCCGAAGCCAGGGCCGCGGCCACCAGGAAGATGGGCACGTCGCCGACCTGCAGCGCCACCAGGCTGATGGAAACCGCCATCAGCGTGGCGACCATGCCGGCCAGGCCGTTCATGCCGTCGACGATATTCAGCGCATGGGTACAGCCGCCCACCGCGAACATGGTGAACAGCAGCGACACCGGCCAGAACGAGAGCACGTAATCCACCGGGGCCATGCCCACGCGGCTGACGCCGCCCAGCAGCCACCACGCGATCGCGGCCGACAGGAACGCGGCCAGCAGGCGCTTGCTGGCGCCGATGTCCTTGGTGATGTCCTCGAGCAGCCCGGCCACGAACACCGGCAGCGCCGCGACGAACAGCGCGGGCCACAGCCAGGTCAGCGTCATGTTGCTGGGGCCGAGCACCAGCAGTCCGGCCAGCGTGCCGGCCAGCACCGCAAGGCCGCCCACGCGGGGCGTGGCCCGCGAATGGTTGGCCTGAGGCTTGTTGAGGTCGCTGTCGCCAGTAAAAGCGCCATGCCAGCGCTCCGACGCCACGATGAGTCCCCCCACCATGAATGCGACCACGCAAATGTACAGCCAGGTCAAAGCATCACCTTTGGTTGGTCTATCGAGACAGGCCCGCCATTATCGGAGGCAGGTGTAACGCCCATATATGGGAGGAATAAGGAAGTGCAATTCCCCGGCACAGAACGTAACGCCCAGCGCCCGGACGCGCCGAAATACGGATTTCATGCAGATGATTGTAGAACTTTCCGCCCGTGCGCACCCGAAATATCCAAGGGAAAACGCGAAGCCCCGGCGGTTGGGTGAATAAACCGGGGACGGAGCCTGCGCAGGCAAAAAAAAGCCCGAGATCGTGAGATCTCGGGCTAAATCCACCAAAGGAGGAGGGTGGAGGAGACAACCTTGGCATGTTGGGAGCTGGCTTTCCGCTCGCTGCGCTGTCGGGGTTTTGCACCGCGCCGACTGCGTTTCAACATCCGATGTATGAATAGTACCGAAGCTTTTTGTGCGATGCAAGATTTTTTTTGATCTGCCGCCACGAATCTTTTTTTCGTTGCGTTTTTGCCTCATGGCCTCGGCCCTCCCCCTGGAAAGCCGCGCCAGACAATGATCTTACCGGAAAAAGGGTTTTTGCTGAATGGGTAAACCCGTTTCGGATTAACCCTAGATCGCATCGGGTAATCCCGCCCTAGCTTTTGCACCGGAATAGTGCGTCGCGCACTGTTTTATTGCTTTTTTGCGCATCGCAACATTTCGCAGCAGGCGCCGAAGCGCCCTCGCTTCAGATCCAGTAGGCCGTGCTGGTCATCACCTTGGACATGGCTTTCATGGCGGCCCGCGCGGGCAGCGGCAGGGGCACGCCTCCGGCCTGTTCGGCGCTGGCGCGGTGCTGCGCCTCGTCGTCCTTCATCTTCTGGACAATCTGGCGCGAGCGCTCGTCCTGCACCGGCAAGGTGCGCAGATGGCCGTCGAGATGCGCCTCGACCTGTTTCTCGGTCTCGGCCATGAAACCCAGGTTGCGCGGCACGCCGGCATAGCTGGCCAGCACGCCGAGCGCGAACGAGCCGGCGTACCAGAACGGATTGAGCAGGCTGGGACGGCTGCCCAGCTCGGTCAGGCGCTGGTTGCACCAGACCAGGTGGTCCACCTCCTCGGCGGCGGCGTTGAGCAGCAGCTCGCGCGGCGCCGGCTCGCGGCACACCGAGGCCTGGCCGCGGTACAGCGCCTGGGCGCACACCTCGCCCACGTGGTTCACCCGCATCAGCCCGGCCGCATGGCGTTTTTCCTGGGCCGACAGGGCCTGCGGCGCTTCCTCGGCGGTGGCGGGATAGGACCGCCCGGCGGTGGCGCTGCCGCTCAGCACCCGCAGCGCGCGGTCGGCTTCGGCCAGGAAGGCGTCCAGCGGGTTGGTGCGGCGCAGGAAGGCAGGGCCGGTTCTGGACAGGGCGGTGGACATAGGCGACTCCTAGGCAAGGCAGGCGCCCCTGCCCCTGATGCGGGGCGGGGCTCTCATGCCTCAAATTGTACGCAACAGGTATCATCGACCATTGACTGCGCTCAAGCTCAAGGACTCGACAACATGGAATGCACGATCGACTGGGGCGGCCCCAACGGCATGCTCTTTACCGCCAGCACCGGCAGCGGCCACGTGGCCGTGATGGACGGCGCGGTGGACGGCGGCGGCCACAACCTGGCGCCCCGCCCGATGGAAATGCTGCTGGCCGGCACCGGCGGCTGCACCGCCTACGACGTGGTGCTGATCCTCAAGCGCGGCCGCCATGCCGTCACCGGCTGTAGCGTCAAGCTGCAGGCCGAGCGCGCCGACGCCGATCCCAAGGTGTTCACGCGCATCCACTTCGCCTTCACGGTCACCGGCCGCAACCTGCCGCGCGCGGCCGTCGAGCGCGCGGTGCAGCTGTCGCACGAGAAATACTGCTCGGCCTCGGCCATGCTGGAAAAAACGGCCGCCCTGACCTTCTCGGTCGACATCGTCGACACCCACGAAGCCCCCGCCGCCGCCTGAACCACGCCCCCGTGGTGTAATCCCGATATTGCCCATCTTCATCCGCGCCGCCGCGATCCGATCGCGGCGGCCAGTCTGCGTCCCGCCATGAAACAATACCTGGACCTCGTTCAAACCATCCTGGACACCGGCGCGTGGCAGGAAAACCGCACCGGAATCCGCACCCTCAGCATGCCGGGCGCCGCGCTGCGCTTCGACCTGCAGCAGGGCTTTCCGGCGGTCACCACCAAGAAACTGGCGTTCAAGTCCGCCATCGGCGAAATGGTGGGCTTTCTGCGCGCCTCGCGCAGCGCCGCCGAATTCCGCGAGCTGGGCTGCAAGGTCTGGGACCAGAACGCCAACGAAAACAGCCAGTGGCTGGCCAACCCGTACCGCGAAGGCCCCGACGACCTGGGCCCGGTGTACGGCGTGCAATGGCGCCAGTGGCCCGCCTACAAGGTGCTGGACGCAGCCCGGGACAGCCAGATCGCCGACGCGCTGGCGCGCGGCTACGCCAAGGTGGCCGACCTGAACGAGGACGGCCGGCCCAAGGTGCTGCTGTACAAGGCGGTGGACCAGCTGCGGCAATGCCTGGACACCATCCACGAGCGCCCGGGCGACCGCCGCATCCTGTTCCACGGCTGGAACTGGGCGCAGATCGAGGAAATGGCGCTGCCGCCCTGCCACCTGCTCTACCAGTTCCTGCCGAACGCGACCACCCGCGAGATCTCGCTGTGCCTGTACATCCGGTCCAACGACGTCGGCCTGGGCACGCCGTTCAACCTGACCGAAGGCGCGGCCCTGCTGCACCTGGTCGGCCGGCTGACCGGCTACACGCCGCGCTGGTTCTCGTACTTCATCGGCGACGCCCACATCTACGAAAACCACCTGCCCATGCTGCGCGAGCAGCTCACGCGCGAGCCTTACGAAGCGCCGCGGCTGGTGCTGTCGGACCGCATCCCCGACTTCGCGGTCACCGGGCGCTACGAACCCGAATGGCTGGAAAAAGTGGAGCCGGGCGACTTTTCCCTGGCCGGCTACCGCCACCATGCTCCCCTGACCGCGGCCATGGCCGTGTAGCCCGTCGCCGCGCCGGGTGCCGGTGAGGATTGGTGAGCATCTGGCAGCGCGATTTCGGTATAACCCAACCCTTGGCCATGGACGCGCGCCAGCGCCCTTGCGCGTCCAACCCTGACCAGCCCTGACCCGCCGCCCGGCGGCGCCTGCCGCCGGCCTGGCCCGGCCGTCTTCCCTATCCCGACCTGAGAACACGCGCAGCGCCCGAACGGCAGCCAGGGCCAGCCTGCGATCGAATTGCAACCATTGACTACCAATTGATTTGAGTTGAAGCCCGCGCGGCCGCTGTATGCGCTAAGGACAGGACCCACACATGCTCGTTGGAACGTATAACCCTTCGCTCGTCCTCGTATCCCTGGGAGTCGCCATCCTGGCTTCGTATACGGCGTTGGGAATGGCCAACCGGGTGCGGGCCGCCTGCGGCCAGCCGGCGGCCCGCTACTGGCTGGCGGGCGGGGCCTTCGCGATGGGCGTGGGTATCTGGTCCATGCATTTCATCGGCATGCTGGCGTTCAGCCTGCCGATCCCGATGGGCTACGACCTGCCGCTGACGCTGCTGTCGCTGGCCATCGCGATCGGCTGCTCGGCGTTCGCGCTGCGCACCGTGAGCCGCGACGAGCTGCCCGGCCGCCGGCTGGCGGCCGGCGCGCTGCTGATGGGCGTCGGCATCGCGGCGATGCACTATCTCGGCATGGCCGCGATGCGCATGACGCCGGGCATTATCTACGACGCGAAATGGTTCGCGCTGTCCATCCTGATCGCGGTGGGCGCCTCCGGCGCCGCGCTGTGGATCACGTACCGGCTGCGCCACGGCGGGCCGCGGATGCTGTGGTCGCGCCCGCTGGCGGCCGTGGTCATGGGCATCGCCATCGTGGGCATGCACTACACCGGCATGGCCGCCGCCGGTTTTCCCGAAGGCAGCATCTGCATGGCCGCCAACAGCGGCATCTCGGCCGGCTGGCTGGCCATCGCCGTGACCGCGGTGACCCTGAGCGTGCTGGTCATCGCGCTGCTGGTCGCGGTGCTGGACAACCGGATGGAAGAGCGCACCTCGGCGCTGGCCTCGTCGCTGGCCGAGGCCAACGAGGAACTGGTGCAGCTGGCGCTGCACGACACGCTGACCAAGCTGCCCAACCGCATCCTGCTGGAAGACCGGCTGGAGCAGGCCATGGAAAGCGCCAGCCGGCGCAAGGGCTATTTCGCGGTGCTGTTCTTCGACCTGGACGGCTTCAAGGCGGTCAACGACGCCTATGGCCACCACACGGGCGACGCGCTGCTGATCGACCTGGCCCAGCGCATCCGCCAGACGCTGCGCACGCAGGACACCGTGGCGCGGCTGGGCGGCGATGAATTCATCGTGCTCAGCGAAGTGGTCGAACCCACCGACGCCGCCAACGTGGCCGACCGCCTGATCGACGCCATCGCGCGCCCGGTCACGGTCTACGGGCACGAAGTGCTGGTGACCTCCAGCGTCGGCATCGCCATCTATCCGAACGACGGCGAGGACATCCACGCGCTCCTGACCAACGCCGACGCCGCGATGTACCACGCCAAGCGCCTGGGCGGCACCGGCTACAGCTTCTTCGAGCCGTCCATGAACGCCGACGCCCACCAGCAGATCGAACTGCTGCACGACCTGCGCATGGCCCTGGAGCGCAACCAGTTCGTGCTGCACTACCAGCCCAAGTACCAGGCCCCGTCCGGTCCGCTGGTCGGCGCCGAGGCGCTGCTGCGCTGGAACCACCCCACGCGCGGGCTGGTCGGTCCGGACCAGTTCATCCCCATCGCGGAAAAGACCGGCCTGATCCTGCCCATCGGCGAATGGGTCATCGACGAGGCCTGCCGCCAGATGCGCGCCTGGATCGACGCCGGCCAGCGCCACTGGAGCATCGCCGTCAACATCTCGGCCCTGCAGTTCGCCCATGCCGGCCTGGTCGAGACGGTGCGCGCGGCCCTGCAGCGGCACGGCGTGCCGCCGGCCTGCCTGACGCTGGAAGTGACCGAATCCACCGCCATGCGCGACGCCGAGGCCAGCCTGGCCGTGCTCAAACGCCTGTCGGCGCTGGGCGTGGCGATTTCCATCGACGATTTCGGCACGGGCTATTCCAGCCTGCTCTACCTGAAGCGGCTGCCGGCGACCGAACTGAAGATCGACCGCGGCTTCGTCAACCAGCTGGAGAACGACGACGAGGACGCGGCCATCGTGTCGGCCATCGTCGCCCTGGCCCAGCAGCTCAACCTGCGCATCGTGGCCGAGGGCGTGGAAACGGCCGCGCAGCAGAACTTCCTGACCGGGCTGGGCTGCGATTCGCTGCAAGGCTTTCTGCTGGGCAAGCCCATGCCGGCCGAGGATTTCCTGGAGCACGCCGCCGACTAGTGGAATTTGCTACGCTAGGGCATCCATCCGAACCCGTCTTCCCATGTCCGCCAGCCTCACCCTGATCGTCGCCTATTCCACCAATCGCGCCATCGGCCGCGACAACGCCCTGCCCTGGAAACTGCCGGGCGACCTGGCGCACTTCAAGCGCAGCACCCTGGGCCATCCCATCATCATGGGCCGCAAGACCTGGGACTCGCTGGGCCGCCCCCTGCCCGGCCGCAGCAACATCGTGATCAGCCGCAATCCCGACCTGCGCGCCGAGGGCGCCATCGTGGTCGCCACGCTCCAGGCCGCCATCGAAGCCTGCGGCGACGCGGCGCAGGCCTACGTCATCGGCGGCGCCCAGATCTACGCGCAGGCCCTGCCGCTGGCGCAGCGCGTGCTGGCCACCGAAGTCCACGCCCAGGTCGAGGGCGACGCCTTCTTCCCGCTGCTGCCGGCCTTCCAGTGGAAGGAAACCGCGCGCGCCCCGCAGCCGGCCGAAAACGGCTACGAATACGATTTCGTCACCTACGAGCGCGCCGCTTAGGGTCACCCGTCCCACGCCCCCGTATTCCGCATGAACCGCCACAACTCGGGCGCGTCCGAATACGCCACGTTGAACCGTATCCACGGGGTATCGGCCTCGTCCACCTCGAAGTAGGACCCCGGCGCCAGCCAGATGCCGTCCTTGAGCGCCAGTTCGGCCAGGCCGCTGGCGCCGCGTTCGCGCCATTGCCCGCCCGGCCGCGCCCACAGGAACAGGCCGCCCTGCGGCCGTCCGTAGACCTCGAAGCCGTGCTGCGCCATCAGCTGCGCCACGCTTGCGTGGGCCTCGGCCAGGCGTTCGCGGGTGCGGGCGATGTGGGCGCGGTAGCGCCCTTCGCGGATGACCTGGTGCACGATGCGTTCCATGATTTCCGGCGAGGTCAGTCCCACCGCCATCTTGGTGCGCGCGATGTCGCGCGCCAGGTCGCGGTGCGCGACCACGTAGCCCACCCGCACCGACGGGCTGATGACCTTGGAATAGCCGCCCAGGTAGACCACCCGGCGCGCCCCGTCCAGCGCGGCCAGCATGGGCGTCACGCCGGGCGCCAGTTCGCGCGAGATGTCGTCCTCGATCACCCATAGCCCGTGGCGCTCGGCCGCCTGCAGGATGCGGAAGGCGTTGGCCATGCCGATGCTGGCGCCCGACGGATTCTGCAGCACGGTATTGATGAACAGCGCGCGCGGCCGGTGGCGCGCCACGGCGGCGTCCAGCGCCTCGCAGTCCAGGCCGTCCAGCGTGCGCGGCACGGCCACCGCGCGCAGCCCCGCCAGCCGCAGCATCTGCAGCAGGTTGGCGTAGGCCGGCTGCTCCACCAGCACGGTGTCGCCCGGACGCAGCAGCGTGCGTATCACCATGTCCAGCCCGTGGGTCACGCCCTGGGTCAGCACCACCTGCGAGGCCTCGACCTCCATGCCCTGCGCGCCCAGGCTGGCGGCGATGGTGTCGCGCAGCGGCGCGTAGCCGTAGGGGTGGCCGTAGTTCGCGATGCGCATGGCCGGCACCCGGCCCATGTGGCGCAGGGCCAGGTGCAGCCCTTCCTCGTTCAGCCATTCGCCGGGCAGCCAGCCGCAGCCGGATTTGATGGGGATGGAGTGGTCGGCGAAGATGTCCGACAGCAGCCAGGCTGCGTTCAGCCGCGGCGGCTCCCATGCCGGGGCCCGGGCCGGACGGGCCGGCGCGTCGGGCGTGGCGACGCGGTAGCCGGCGCCCGGGCGGGCCGCCAGCCAGCCCTGCGACACCAGCCGGCTGTAGGCGCTGGCCACGGTGAACGTGCTGACGCCGTACTGGCGCGCGCACTCGCGCACCGAAGGCAGCGCCATGCCCGGGCGCAGCGTCTGCGCCTCGATGCCTTGCAGGATGGCGGCCGCCAATTGTTCGACCAGGCTCGGGGCCTGGCCGCGGGCGCGGATGGGCTGGAAATCGATCACGGAGATAACTGTACAGTTGTGCCGTTTATAACTATACAGTTAGCGGCAATTGCGCGGATCGTATATTTGCATTCCCCGGCGTACGCACCAGAATCGTCTGCATGCCGCTGGCTGCGCGATCGCCGCGCCGGCCCGGCGTCCACCTATTTCAGGAGCCGCCATGAACGCCCCCGCCCTGCCCGACCTGTCCCATCTCTGGATGCCCTTCACCGCCAACAAACAGTTCAAGGCGCAGCCGCGCCTGCTGGCCAAGGCCAAGGGCATGTACTACACCTCGGCCGACGGGCGCCAGGTGCTGGACGGCACCGCCGGCCTGTGGTGCGTGAACGCCGGCCACGGCCGCGAGGAAATCGTCGCGGCCATCGCCAGCCAGGCGGCCACGATGGACTACGCGCCGGGCTTCCAGCTCGGCCACCCGCTGGCCTTCGAAGCCGCCACCGCCGTCGCCGGCCTGATGCCCGAGGGCCTGGACCGCGTGTTCTTCACCAACTCGGGCTCGGAATCGGTCGACACCTGCCTGAAGATCGCGCTGGCCTACCACCGCGCCCGCGGCGACGGCCAGCGCACCCGTTTGATCGGCCGCGAGCGCGGCTACCACGGCGTGGGCTTCGGCGGCATCTCGGTCGGCGGCATCTCGGCCAACCGCAAGACCTTCTCCGGCGCGCTGCTGCCGGCCGTGGACCACCTGCCCCACACCCACAACCTGGAGCAGAACGCCTACTCCCAGGGCCAGCCCGCCTGGGGCGCCCACCTGGCCGACGAGCTGGAGCGCATCATCGCGCTGCACGACGCCTCCACCATCGCCGCCGTGATCGTCGAACCCATGGCAGGCTCGACCGGCGTGCTGATCCCGCCCAAGGGCTACCTGGAAAAGCTGCGCGAAATCACCGCCAAGCACGGCATCCTGCTGATTTTCGACGAGGTCATCACCGCCTACGGCCGCCTGGGCGCGGCCACCGCCTCCGAGTACTTCGGCGTGAAACCCGACCTCATCGCCATGGCCAAGGGCGTGAGCAACGCCTCGGTGCCCGCCGGCGCCGTCGCCGTCAAGCGCGAGGTGCATGACGCCATCGTCAACGGCCCGGCCGGCGGCATCGAGTTCTTCCACGGCTATACGTATTCGGCGCACCCGCTGGCCGCCGCCGCCATCCTGGCCACCCTGGACGTGTACCGCCGCGAGGACCTGTTCGCCCGCGCCCGCAAGCTGTCCGGCGCCTTCCAGGAGGCCGCGCATTCGCTCAAGGGCGCGCCCCACGTGATCGACGTGCGCAACCTGGGCCTGGTGGCCGGCGTCGAGCTGGCGCCGCGCGACGGCGCCCCGGGCGCCCGCGCCGCCGAAGTGTTCCAGCGCTGCTTCGACAGCGGCCTGATGGTGCGCTACACCGGCGACATCATCGCCGTCTCGCCCCCGCTGATCATCGACGAGGCCCAGATCGGCCAGATCTTCGAGCAGATCGGCAAGGTCCTGAAGGAAGTGGCCTAAGCCGCGCGGGGCGGACGGCCGCCCCGCTTTTCATCCGTTTCCCGCCTTGAGCTTTGCACCCATGAAGACGATTCCCCATTTCATCAACGGCCAGCGTTACGACGGCAGCAGCAGCCGCTACGCCGACGGCTTCAACCCCGCCACCGGCGAGGTCACTTCTTCCATCCCGCTGGCCTCCAACGAGGACGTGGCGCTGGCCGTGGCCGCCGCCCGCGCGGCCTTCCCGGCCTGGTCCGAAACCCCGGCGCTCAAGCGCGCCCGCATCCTGTTCAATTTCAAGGCGCTGCTCGACCAGCACCAGGACGAACTGGCCGAACTCATCACGCGCGAGCACGGCAAGGTGTTCTCCGACGCCAAGGGCGAAGTCACCCGCGGCATCGAGATCGTGGAGTTCGCCTGCGGCATTCCGCAGCTGCTCAAGGGCCAGTACACCGACCAGATCGGCGGCGGCATCGACAACTGGAGCATGCGCCAGTCGCTCGGCGTGGTGGCCGGCATCACGCCGTTCAACTTTCCCATGATGGTGCCGTGCTGGATGTTCCCGGTGGCCATCGCCTGCGGCAACACCTTCGTGCTCAAGCCTTCCGAACGCGACCCGTCGGCCTCGCTGCGCCTGGCCGAACTGCTGACCGAGGCCGGCCTGCCTCCCGGCGTGTTCAACGTGGTGCAGGGCGACAAGCAGGCGGTGGACGCGCTCATCGCGCACCCCGACGTCGAGGCCCTGTCCTTCGTCGGCTCCACGCCCATCGCCGAATACATCTACGCCGAAGGCACGCGCCGCGGCAAGCGCGTGCAGGCGCTGGGCGGGGCCAAGAACCACCTCGTGGTCATGCCCGACGCCGACCTCGACCAGGTCACCGACGCGCTGATGGGCGCGGCCTACGGCTCGGCCGGCGAACGCTGCATGGCCATCTCGGTGGCGGTGGCCGTGGGCGACGTGGCCGACGAGCTGGTCGAACGCCTGACGCCGCGCGTCAAGGCGCTGGTGGTCAAGGACGGCATGCAGGCCGACGCCGAAATGGGCCCGCTGGTGACGGCGCAGCACCGCGGCAAGGTGCTGGGCTATATCGAGGACGGCATCGCCGCCGGCGCCGACCTGGTGGTCGACGGCCGCGACCTGAAGGTGGCCGGCAACGAGAAGGGCTTTTTCCTGGGCGGCACGCTGTTCGACAACGTCAAGCCCGCCATGAACATCTACCGCGAAGAGATCTTCGGGCCGGTGCTGTGCATCGTGCGCGTGCCGGACTTCGCCACCGCGGTGGACCTGATCAACGCCCACGAGTTCGGCAACGGCGTGGCCTGCTTCACGTCCGACGGCGGCGTGGCGCGCGCCTTCGCCCGCCAGATCAAGGTCGGCATGGTCGGCATCAACGTGCCGATCCCGGTGCCCATGGCCTGGCATTCCTTCGGCGGCTGGAAGCGCTCGCTGTTCGGCGACCACCACGCCTACGGCGAGGAAGGCATCCGCTTCTATACGCGCTACAAGAGCGTGATGCAGCGCTGGCCGGACAGTATTTCCAAGGGCGCTGAATTCACGATGCCTGTAGCCAAGTGATGGTCCCCCCCCGAAGCGCTTACGCGCTTCCCCTCCGGGGGGGCGTCGCTGCGGACCGGCGGAGCCGGATCCGCGCGACCCGGCTTGGGGAGGGCCTGGTGGTTTGCGGCGGGGTGGTTTTTGTGTAGTGCTGAGGTGAGGCGCGGGTGATTCCCGCGCCTTCCTGCGTTTGGAGACTGGGGGATTTTGATGCGTATCGGGATCGGCGGTTTTCAGCATGAGACGAATACGTTCGCGCCTTCGCGCGCGGCGTGGGAGGACTTTGCCGAGAAGGGCGGCGGCTGGCCGAAGCTGGTCAGCGGGGCGGCGATGTTCCAGGCGGTGGCGGGGGCCAACATACCGGTGGCCGGGTTCATCGAGGCGATGGGCGGGCATGTGCTGGTGCCGACGACCTGGGCGGCGGCCAGTCCGTCGGGGCCGGTCACCAAGGATGCGTTCGAGCGCATCAGCGCCATGATCCTGCAGGGGCTGTCGCAGGCGGGGCCGCTGGACGGGGTCTATCTGGACCTGCACGGCGCGATGGTCACCGAGCACCTGGACGACGGCGAAGGCGAGCTGCTCAGGCGCGTGCGCGAGCTGGTGGGACCGGACGTGCCGGTGGTGGCCAGCCTGGACCTGCACGCCAACGTGACGCGCGCCATGGTGCGCCACGCGGACGCGCTGGTGTGCTATCGCACTTATCCCCACGTCGACATGGCCGAGACCGGGCAGCGCGCCGCGCAGTTGCTGGCGCGCCGCCTGGCCGGCGAGCCGCGGCCCTGCGCGGCGCTGCGCTCGCTGCCCTACCTGATTTCGCTGTGCTGGCAATCGACCGACATCGAGCCCTCGCGCAGCCTGTACCAGCTGGTGGGCGAGATCGAGGCGCGCGGCGCGCTCAGCCTTTCGTTCGCCACCGGCTTTCCGGCGGCCGACTTTCCCGAATGCGCGCCCACGGTGTGGGCCTATGGCCAGACCCAAGCCGAGGCCGACGCCGCGGCCGACGAGATGACGCGCGCCGTGCTCAACGCGGAACGCGATTTCGGCGGGCGCCTCTACACGCCGGACGAAGCCGTGCAGGAAGCCATGCGCATCGCGCGCGAGGCCTCCAAACCGGTGGTCATCGCCGACGCGCAGGACAACCCCGGCGCCGGCGGCAGCTCGGACACCACCGGGCTGCTGCGCGCGCTGATCCGGCACGACGCGCGCGACGCCGCCATCGGCCTGATCGTCGATCCGGCCGCCGCGCTGGCCGCGCACCGCGCGGGCGTCGGGAAGAAGATCCGGATTGCATTGGGTGGACACTCGGGAATACCCGAGGACGAACCGCTGGACACCGAATTCATAGTCGAGAAAACTTCGGATGGGCGCTTCGATACGCACGGCGCGTTCTACCGCGGATTCCACATGGACCTGGGCCCCAGCGCCTGTCTGCGCATCGGCGGCGTACGCATCGTCGTCGCCTCCAACAAGGTGCAGATGGCGGACCAGGAAATGTTCCGTTTCGCGGGCGTGGAACCGCGGCGTGCGGCGATCCTGGTGGTCAAGAGCTCCGCGCACTTCCGCGCGGATTTCACTTCCATCGCGCAGACGATACTGGTGTGCGCAGCGCCCGGCTCCATGCTGATGGACGCCGCGAAACAACCGTGGACACGGTTGCGTCCGGGCATCAGAATGGCGCCTTGCGGACCGGTCTTCGCGGGCCGGCCCGCTACCGCCTGAACCTCGCACGCCGCCTCTCGCGGGGCGGATCAACGACGCAGCGGCGCGAGAGCGCCGCTCATTGACGCATCAAGGGGAAGATTCATGCTGAAGTTCGTCCGAGCCGCCGCGCTGGCCGGCGCAACCCTCATGGCGGCTCACGGCGCCTATGCCGAGACCGTGATCAAAACGGTAATGCACTCGCCGCTGCGCCTGACCGATCCGCACGCCACCACCGCGTACATCACGACGTGGCATGGCTACATGATCTACGACACCCTGCTGGCGACCGACGCCGACAACAAGATCCAGCCCCAGATGCTCGAAAAATGGGAGGTCTCGCCCGACGGCAAGACCTACACCATGACGCTGCGCGACGGCCAGAAATGGCATGACGGCAAGCCCGTGACCTCCGAGGACTGCGTGGCCTCGATCAAGCGCTGGGCCGCCGGCGACGGCATGGGCCGCACGCTGATGAAGTTCACCGACAAGATCGAGGTGGTCGACGACAAGACCTTCCGCATCGTCATGAAGGAGCCCACCGACCTGGCGCTGCGCGCCCTGTCCAAGCCCACCGGCACCGCGCCCTTCATGATGCCCAAGCGCATCGCCGACCTGGCCATCGGCCAGCCCATCACCGACATGACCGGCTCGGGTCCGTTCAAGGTCGTCGAGTTCAAGCCGGGCGTGAAGACCGTCTACGCCAAGAACACCGACTACGTGCCGCGCAAGGAACCCGCCAGCGGCCTGGCCGGCGGCAAGGTGGTCAACGTCGACAAGGTCGAATGGGACGTCATGCCCGACGCCCTGACCACCGCCAACGCGCTGCTGGGCGGTGAAATCGATTTCGTCGAGCAGTTCCCCTACGACCTGCTGCCGATGATCGAAGGCAACCCCGACCTGAAGGAAGAATCCCTCAGCCCGGTCGGCTACTTCACGATGTACCGCTTCAACTTCAAGTACCCGCCGTTCAACAACAAGAAGATCCGCCAGGCCGCCATGTACGCCATCGGCCAGGAAGACGTGATGAAGGCGCTGGTGGGCAATCCCAAGTACTGGAAGACCTGCGCTTCGCTGTGGGGCTGCGGCACGCCGCTGGAAAGCGACATCGGCAAGGACATGGTGGTGCCGTCCAACATCGAGAAGGCCAAGGCCCTGCTGAAGGAAGCGGGCTACGACAACACGCCGGTGCTGCTGATGCACGCCACCGACGTGGGCACGCTGTCGGCCCAGCCCGTGGTGATGGCCCAGGCCCTGCGCAAGGCCGGCTTCAACGTCAACCTGGCGGCGATGGACTGGCAGAGCGTGGCCACGCGCCGCGCCTCCAAGGCCGCGCCCGCCGAAGGCGGCTGGAACATCCACAACACCAACTGGTACGCCACCGACGTGATGGACCCGGTGCGCTCGGCCCCGGCCGCCGCCAACGGCGACAACGCCTGGTTCGGCTGGCCCGACTTCCCCAAGATCGAGGAACTGCGCACCAAGATGGCGCTGACCTCCGATCCGGCCGAGCAGAAGAAGATCGCCGACGAAGTGCAGCGCATCGGCATCGACGAGGGCCTGTACGTGCCGCTGGGCCAGATGTCCGTGCCCACGGTGTATTCGGCCAAGCTCTCGGGCCTGGTGCACGCGCCGGTGTTCGCGTTCTGGAACGTCAAGAAAGCCCCTTGACGGGCAGCGTTGTTGAAGGGGTATTACATGCTGGCATTCGTCTCGCGCCGGCTCCTCGCGACCATCCCCGTTCTGGTGATGGTCGCGGTGGTGGTCTTCGCGATATTGCGCTTCAGCCCGGGGGACCCGGCCATCATCATGGCCGGCGACGGCGCCACGCCTGAACGTATCGAGCAGATACGGCAGACGATGGGCCTGGACCAGCCGGTCGCAAAACAGTTCTTTCTCTGGGGCGGCAGGCTGCTGCAGGGCGACCTGGGCACCTCGCTCATGTCCGGCGTGCCGGTCACCAAGCTCATCGGCCAGCGCCTGGAGCCTTCGCTCAGCCTGGCGGTGCTGACCCTGGTCTTCACGCTGATCGTCGCCATTCCGCTGGGCATACTCGCGGCCTGGCGCCAGGGCCGGCTGCTGGACCGCGCGGTGATGGGCTTCTCGGTGCTGGGCTTTTCCGTGCCGGTGTTCGTCACCGGCTACGTGCTGATCTGGCTGTTCGCCATCAAGCTGGGCTGGTTCAACGTGCAGGGCTATACGCCGCTGGCCAAGGGCTTCTGGCCGTACCTGCACCGGCTGATCCTGCCGTCGCTGGCGCTATCCACGGTCTACGTGGCGCTGATCGCGCGCATCACGCGCACCAGCGTGATCGAAGTGATGGGCGAGGACTTCATCCGCACGGCCCGCTCCAAGGGCCTGGGCGAGACCGGCGTGCTGCTGGGACACGCGCTGCGCAACGCGGCCGTGCCCATCGCCACGGTGGTGGGCCTGGGCATCGCGCTGCTGATCAGCGGCGTGGTCGTGACCGAATCGGTGTTCAACATCCCCGGCCTGGGCCGGCTGGTGGTGGAGGCCGTGCTCGCGCGCGACTATCCGGTCATCCAGGGCCTGACGCTGTTCTTCGCGTTCGTCTACGTGTTCATCAATCTGGTTGTCGATTGCGCCTACACGGTGTTCGACCCGCGCATCAGATACTAGGTAGGGGTCCGAACCATGCAAACGCCAACCGACGTCGCCGACCTGCCCGGCGGCGGCAATCCTCAGACCACGGCCTGGCGGCAGATCCGCCAGGGCCTCAGAAGCTGGCCCGTCATGCTGGCGCTGGCGGTGCTGGCCGCCATCGTCGTCATCGCGCTGTTCGCCCCGCTGCTGGGCACGGTCGATCCCACGCTGATCAATCCGGGCGCGCGCCTGAAGCAGCCCTTCACCGACTACCTGTTCGGCACCGACGCCTTCGGCCGCGACGTCTGGTCGCGCGTGGCCTACGGCGCGCGCGTCTCGCTCATCGCGGGCCTGGGCGCGGCGGTGGTCAGCGTCGCGATCGGGCTGGTCATCGGCGTGATCGCCGGCTGGTTCCGCTCGCTCGACGGGATCATCATGCGCACCATGGACGCCATCATGGCCATCCCCGGCATCCTGCTGGCGATCGCCCTGGTGTCGGTCACGGGCGCCAGCCTGGCCACCGTGCTGGTGGCCATCACCATCCCGGAAATCCCGCGCGTGGTGCGGCTGGTGCGCGGCCAGATCCTGACGGTGCGCGGCGAGCCCTACGTCGAGGCCGCGCTGGCCCTGGGCACGCCGCTGCCGCTGCTGCTGTGGCGCCACATGGTGCCCAGCACCATCGCGCCGCTGACCGTGCAGGGCACCTACGTCTTCGCCTCCGCGATGCTGACCGAGGCCATCCTCAGCTTCCTGGGCGCGGGCATCCCGCCGGAGATCGCCTCGTGGGGCAACATCATGTCCGAAGGCCGCATGTATTTCCGCATGCTGCCCGGGCTGATTCTGTTTCCCGGGCTGTTCCTGTCGCTGACCGTGCTCAGCGTGAACATCCTGGGAGACGCCTTGCGCGACGCGCTGGACCCGAAAATGGTGCGCAGGATCTGATGCCGATGACCTATACCCCCACTCCCCCCGCGGGCGACACCTCGTCCGCCGTGCTGGCCATCCGCAACCTGTCGGTGGAAGTCGCCGGCGCCGGCAACCGCGTGGTGCGCAACCTCAGCCTGGACGTGCACGCCGGCGAAACGGTGTGCGTCGTCGGCGAATCCGGCTCCGGCAAATCGGTCACGTCGCTGGCCGTCATGGGCCTGCTGCCGCCGGGCGTGCTGGCCGTCAGCGCCGGCTCGATCCGGGTCGAGGGCGAAGACGTGGTCGGCGCCACCCAGCGCCGCCTGCGCGAAATGCGCGCCACCCGCATGGCCATGGTGTTCCAGGAACCCATGACCGCGCTCAACCCGGTGCACACGGTCGGCAAGCAGGTCGACGAGGTGCTGCGTCTGCACCGCAAGAACATGTCGGCCGCCGAGCGCCGCGCCAAGGTGCTGGAGATGTTCCAGTCGGTGCACCTGCCGGACGTGGAGCGCATCTACGACTCCTATCCGCACCAGCTGTCGGGCGGCCAGCGCCAGCGCATCGTCATCGCCATGGCGCTGATCCTGGAGCCCAAGCTGCTGATCGCCGACGAGCCCACCACCGCGCTGGACGTCACCACCCAGAAGCAGATCCTGGCGCTCATCAAGGAGCTGCAGGTCAAGCACCGCACGGCCGTGCTGTTCATCACCCACGACTTCGGCGTGGTGGCCGAAATCTCCGACCGCATCGTCGTGATGAACCGCGGCGACCTGGTCGAAAGCGGCACGCGCCACGAGATCCTGGCCGAGCCCAAGCAGTCCTACACGCGGCGCCTGGTGTCGTCGGTGCCCAGCCTGGTGCCGGCGCGCCGCGAGGCCCCCTCCGGCATGCCGGTGCTGCACGTCAAGGGCCTGGGCCGCACCTACGGCGGCAAGCGCGCGCTGCTGTCGCGCAAGTCCGCGCGCGACATCGTCGCCGCCGCCGACGTCAACCTGACGCTGCGCAAGGGCGAGATCCTGGGCATCGTGGGCGAATCCGGCTCGGGCAAGTCCACGGTGGCGCGCTGCATCGTGCGCCTGATCGAGCCCAGCGCCGGCCACATGATGATGGGCGGCGAAGACCTCAGCACCCTGTCGGGCGCGGCGCTGCGACCGGTGCGCCGCCGCATCCAGATCGTGTTCCAGGACCCCTACCGTTCGCTCAACCCGCGCCGCACCATCGGCGAGTCCATCATCGAGGGCCTGCTCAATTTCGGCGTGCCGCGCGAACAGGCCCTCAAGCGCGCCGGCGAGACCCTGGCCGTGGTGGGCCTGAGCCCGGACGCGATGCGGCGCTATCCGCACCAGTTCTCGGGCGGGCAGCGCCAGCGCATCTGCATCGCGCGCGCGCTGGTCATGGACCCGGAAATCCTGGTGGCCGACGAGGCCGTGTCGGCGCTGGACGTGTCGGTGCAGGCCCAGGTGCTGGAGCTGCTGGAGCAGGTGCGCCAGCGCACCGGCGTGGGCGTGCTGTTCATCACCCACGACCTGCGCGTGGCCGCGCAGATCTGCGACACCATCATGGTGATGCAGCGCGGCAAGGTGGTGGAGACCGGCACGGCCGAAACCGTGCTGACCGAACCGCGCCACGAATACACCCGCGCCCTGATCGACGCGGCGCCCGGACGAGACTGGGACTTCCGCAATTTCCGGCCGCTGTCGGCCGGCATGGCGCCCGCGCCATGACGCATTGATACGCTACAGGAACCGAAATGCCGCAACCGCATGAACTGTCCGCCGTCGAGCTTATCCAGGCCTATCGCGACAAGACCCTGTCGCCCGTCGAGGCCACGCGCTCCGTGCTCGAGCACATCGGGCGCTGGGAGCCGCGCCTGAAAGCCACCTATGCGCTGGACCCCGACGCCGCGCTGGAGGCGGCGCGCGCGTCCGAAGCCCGCTGGATGAAGGGTCAGCCGCTGTCGGCCGGCGGCTACTCGCTGGACGGCGTGCCGTCCACGATCAAGGAAAACATCGCCACCCGCGGCGTGCCGGTGCCGCTGGGCACGGCGGCCACCGACCTGACGCCGGCGGCCGCCGACGCGCCGCCGGCCGCGCGCATGCGCGAGGCCGGCGCCGTGCTGCTGGGCAAGACCACCATGCCCGACTACGGCATGCTGTCCTCGGGGCTGTCCAGCTTCCACGAACTGACGCGCAACCCCTGGGACCTGTCCAAGAACCCGGGCGGCTCCAGCGCCGGCGCGGGCGCGGCGGCGGCGGCCGGCTACGGCCCGCTGCACGTCGGCACCGACATCGGCGGCTCGGTGCGGCTGCCGGCGGCGTGGTGCGGCGTCGCCACGCTCAAGCCCAGCCTGGGCCGCATTCCCATCGACCCGCCGTTCATGGGCCGCTGCGCCGGCCCCATGACCCGCACGGTCGCCGACGCCGCGCTCATGATGGGCGTGCTGTCGCAGCCCGATGCGCGCGACCACATGAGCCTGCCCTACCAGGCCTTCGACTGGCTCGACCTGGAGCGCGACCTGCGCGGCCTGCGCATCGGCCTGCTGCTGGATGCGGGCTGCGGCCTGCCGGTGGACCCCGAGATCCTCGACGCGGTGCAGGCCGCGGCGCGCGCCTTCGAGGCCGCCGGCGCCATCGTCACGCCCATGCAGCCCTGGATGACCCCCGACATGCTGGACGGCGTGGACCGCTTCTGGCGCACCCGTTCGGCGCTGGACCTGGCGGCGCTGCCCGAGGAACGCCGCGCCCGCATCCTGCCTTTCATCCGCGCCTGGGCCGAAAGCGGCGGCGGCCAGTCCGGCGAAGCCGTGTTCCGCAGCTACTACGAGACCCTCAACGTGCGCGCGCGCACGGTCGCGGCCTGCGCGCCGTACGACTACGTGATCTCGCCCGTGGCGCCGGTGGTGGCCTACAACGCCGAATGGCCCTCGCCCACCAACGAGGTCGCCACCACCATGCACCACATCGGCTTCACCCTGCCCTACAACATGAGCGAACAGCCCGCGGCCTCGGTCAATTGCGGCTACACCCGGGCCGGCCTGCCCATCGGCCTGCAGATCGCCGGCCCGCGCTTCGACGACCTGGGCGTGCTGCGCATGGCGCGCGCCTGGGAACGGATGCGCCCGGCGCAGCACCCCTGGCCGCAGCCGCCCGCGGCCTGATTCTTTCCCCCCAACCCGACAGGAATCCTCATGCGCTGGCTTTTGGCAATGATCAAGCACGAGACGAACACGTTCTCGCCCGTGCCCACCCCGCTTGAACGCTTCTTCCGCGGCAATCCCGAAATCCTGGCCGGCGAGCGCGCCATCAAGGCCTACGAGAACACCGACAGCGGCCTGGGCGGCTATATCGAAGTGGCGCGCCGCGAAGGCGCCGAAATCGTGGTGCCGGTGGCGGCGGAATCCTGGCCCAGCGGCCCGGCCAGCGCGCAGACGCACGAGCAGCTGTGCCGGCTGGTGCTGGACGAAGTGGCGCGCGGCGGTTTCGACGCGATCCTGCTGGACCTGCACGGTGCCATGGTCGCGCAGGGCGTGGAGGACGCCGAGGGCGACCTGCTGCGCCGGCTGCGCGAGATCGATCCGGTCACGCCGGTGGGCGTCACGCTGGACATGCATGCCAACATCTATGACGACATCGTGCGCAACGCCACGGTCGTCAGCGGCTTCCATACCTATCCGCACGTGGACATCCGCGAGGCCGGCGTGCGCGCCGCCGACGTGATCGCGCGCACCCTGAAAGGCGAGATCAAGCCCGTCATGGCCTGGGCCAACAAGCCCATGCTGCCGCACATCATGCGCCAGGGCACCCATGCCGCGCCCAACCAGCCGCTGCAGGCGCGCTGCAAGGAGCTGGAAGCCGCCGGCGTGCTGGCCGCCTCGGTCTTCGTCGGCTTTCCGCACGCCGACATCGCGCAGGCCGGCCTGAGCGCCGTGGTCTGTACCGACGGCAAGCTGGACGAAGCCGAACGCCACCGCGACGAGCTGCTCGAACGCGCCTGGGCCGGGCGCGCCGACTGGGTGTTCCATCCCGAGCCGCTGGCGCCCACCATCGCCCGCGCCAAGGCCATCGAACAAGGCCCGGTGGTGCTGCTGGACCATTACGACAACACCGGCTCGGGCGGCACCATGGACACCACCGCGGTGCTGGCCGAAGTGCTGCGCCAGGAGCTGGACAACGTCGTCTTCTACGCGATCTGCGATCCGCAGGCCGCGCAGCAGGCGGCCGCCGCCGGCGTCGGCAGCAACGTCACGCTGCAACTGGGCGGCAAGATGGCCATGCCCGCCATCAAGCAGCCCAGCGAACCGCTGGCGGTCACCGGCCGGGTCAAGCTGGTGTTCGACGGCGTCTATCTGAACCGCGGCCCCATGTACCGCGGCGTGCGCAACGACACCGGCCTGACCGTGGTGATCGACACCGGCCGCGTCGAGATCGTGGTGGTGTCGCGCCACCAGGAACCCTTCGACGTCAACTGCCTGCTGTCGGCCGGCATCGACCCGCTGCAAAAGCGCTACGTGGTGCTCAAGAGCCGCGTGCACTGGCGCGCGGGCTTCTCCGACATGGCCACGGCCGTCATCGAATGCACCGGCGTGGGCGTCACGACCTCGGATTACGGCGAACTCGAATTCAAGAACGTGCGCCGTCCGATCTATCCGCTGGACCCGCTGTAGCCCCCCAAGCTCGCGCTTGAAAGGCCGGCGCCCAGCGCCGGCTTTCATTTTGAAATCTTCTGTAACTGCACGCGCGCTCGGCCGCCCTGCCGCCTCGGTATACTCGCCGCGGGCCTGACAGGCCGATGAATACAACTAGATAATCAACGATATAAGCAGAACGATGAAAAAGAGCGTAGCGATCACCCTCGGCGTGGTCATAGTGGGAGCGGGAAGCTGGGTAGGCGCCACGTGGTACACCGGCAAGCGCATCGAAGAAAGCTCGCAGCGTCATCTGGCCGAGGCCAATGAAAAGCTGGCCAAGATCACGCCGCTGTTCGGCCTGCGCATCGACCAACTGAAGTACGAGCGCGGCCTGTTCTCGACCCAGGCGCGCTACGGCCTGTCCTTCGTCAAGAGCGACAAGGATTCCGACATGCCCGAAGGCATGGTCGAATTCGACACCGCCATCGAGCACGGCCCCTTCCCCAAGAGCGCCGTGGCGCAGGGCGCGATCGCGCCCAAGCTGGCCTTCGTGCGCACCGAAGTGGCCAAGACGGACAACCTCAAGGAACTGTTCGAGCTGACCAAGAACGTGACGCCGGTGGCCGGCGACGCCATCATCAGCTTCGGCGGCCAGGCTACCTCCAGCGCCCGGATCGCGCCGGTGCAGGTCGAGCACGAAGGCACCAAGGCCGAGTTCAGCGGCATGACCATCAACGGCACCTTCGACCGCAAGCTGCAGGCCGTCACCGCCCATGCGCTGATGGAAAAGCTGTCGGTCGACGGCGAGAAGTCCGACGATCCGACCAAGATGACGGTCGCCGGCCTGACCATGGACATCGACAGCCGCATGGGCAAGTTCGGCCTGTCCATCGGCGACTCCAGCCTCAAGGTCAAGCGCCTCGACATCGCCAGGCCCGACGAAGACGTCAAGGTCTCGCTCGACAACCTGGGCTACGGCGTCAAGCTGGCCGAGGACGACAAGACCCTGAGCGCCGAGGCCACCTACCAGACCGGCGACATCGTGCTCAACGACGTGGCGCTGGGCAATGGCCAGGCCGTCATCCGGCTGGCCAAGCTGGACGGCCCGGCCGTCAAGCAGCTGTCGGACACCTATAACCAGATCCTGCGCCAGGTCATGATGGGCGCCAGCGACGAGGGCCTGCAGGACGAGCAGTTCGACGTGCTGCTGGACAACGCCGGCAAGCTGCTCAGCGGCAACCCCTCCTTCAGCATCGACCCGATCAGCTGGAAGACCGCCAAGGGCGAAAGCAAGCTGACCTTCGCGCTGGACCTGGCCAACCCGAAGGACGTGAAGAACCTGACGCCGCAGGAAATCGCGGTCCAGGCCATCAAGAAGATCGACGCCACGCTGGTCATCTCCAAGCCCATGGTGCGCGACCTGATGGTGCAGTACGCCATCAAGCAGGAGGGGCTGGACGAAGTCGCCGCCGGCGGCCAGGCCGACGAGCAGATGCGCTCGGTGTCCGGCATGGCCGAAATGCTCAACGTCGGCAAGAACGACGGCGACAACATCATCGGCAAGTTCACCTTCGCCGACGGCATGGGCGACCTCAACGGCACCAAGATCCCGGCCGAGGAACTGTTCGCCGGCCTGCTGGGCGCCGCCGGCATGAATGGCATGGACGAGGAAGGCGAGCCGGAAGACCCGACGCTGGGCGGCGAGCTGGAGCCCGCCGCGACGGCCAGCCCGGCCGAGCTGATGCAGGACTTCGACCTCGACACCGTCAACGCCATGCTGACCGACATGGCGTACTCGACCCGCAAGGAAGACGGCGAAGAAGGCCCGGTGCTGATCATCGACCCGGCCCAGACGGGCGCCAGCGACCTGCGCATGCAGCTTCTGTGCAACGACTTCACCGAACAGTGCCAGGACCTGGTCGCCACCGCGACCTTCCGCAGCAAGAAGCCGGTCTCGCTCAAGGCCATCAACGCCTGGAACCAGCAATACCGCTGGACCCGCGCCTACCTGGACGACAAGAACCAGGCCGTGCTGCAGATGGACATGAACGCCGAAGGCGGCATCGGCAAGGAGAACCTGCAGATCATGCTGAACACCTACTTCAGCATCGTGGAGGATTTCTCCGCCACCATCGAGGCGACGCCGGCGCGCTAGCCCGGTGTATCGGAGATGAAAAATCCCCCATCGTTTTGCGATGGGGGATTTTTTTTCGTGACAGATG
The DNA here is from genome assembly GCF_057359325.1 of Achromobacter sp. MUI-25009338. Lineage (NCBI taxonomy): Bacteria > Pseudomonadati > Pseudomonadota > Betaproteobacteria > Burkholderiales > Alcaligenaceae > Achromobacter > Achromobacter sp. MUI-25009338. The sequence continues at coordinate 819,239 of NZ_CM170627.1, read as the reverse complement.
GGTTGCGCGCGTTGGGGGTTCGGGTTTTTGCCGGGGTCGTGGCGCGCTACACCCATCCTACGCTTGTAGGATGGGTGTAGCGCGCGATGCCTTGAACAAGAATCCGAACATCAAGCGCGCGAAACCCATCAGGCGGCGTAGGCCTCGACCGGCAAGCAGGCGCACACCAGATTACGGTCGCCGTAGGCGTTGTCCACGCGCGCCACCGGCGGCCAGTACTTCGCCTCGCGCAGCGACGCCACCGGATAGGCGGCCTGCTGGCGCGGGTAGTCGTGCAGCCATTCTTCGGCCAGCAGCATCTGCGCGGTGTGCGGCGCGTTCTTCAGGACGTTGTCCTCGCGGTCGCGTTCGCCGCGCTCGATCTGGGCGATTTCCTCGCGGATCGAGATCATGGCGTCGATGAAGCGGTCCAGCTCGGCGCGGCCTTCCGATTCGGTCGGCTCGACCATCAGCGTGCCGGCGACCGGGAAGCTCATGGTCGGCGCATGGAAGCCGTAGTCCATCAGGCGCTTGGCGATGTCCTCGGCGCTGATGCCGCTGGTTTCCTTGAGCGGACGCACGTCCAGGATGCACTCGTGCGCGACGCGGCCGTCGCGGCCCGCGTACAGTACCGGGTAGTGGTCGCGCAGGCGCGTGGCGATGTAGTTGGCGTTCAGGATGGCCACTTCGGTGGCGCGGCGCAGGCCGTCGGCGCCCATCAGCGCGATGTACACGTAGGGGATGGGCAGGATGCCGGCCGAGCCGAAGGGCGCGGCCGAGACCGGGCCGACCTTGGCGTCGCTCGACAGCTTGCCCTGCTCGTTGACCACGCCCGGCAGGTACGGCGCCAGGTGCGCGCGCACCGCCACCGGACCCACGCCCGGGCCGCCGCCGCCGTGCGGGATGCAGAAGGTCTTGTGCAGGTTCAGGTGCGACACGTCGGAACCGAACTTGCCCGGCTTGGCCACGCCGACCATGGCGTTCATGTTGGCGCCGTCCAGGTAGACCTGGCCGCCGGCCTGGTGCACCAGGTCGCAGATTTCGGTGACGGCTTCCTCGAACACGCCGTGGGTCGACGGATAGGTGATCATCAGCGCGGCCAGCTTGTCGCCCACCTGGGCGATCTTGGCGCGCAGGTCGGCCAGGTCCACGTTGCCGTTGGCGTCCGAGGCCACCACCACCACGTCCATGCCGGCCAACTGGGCCGAGGCGGGGTTGGTGCCGTGCGCCGAGGCCGGGATCAGGCAGATGTTGCGCTGGTGCTGGCCGTTGGCCTGGTGGTAGCCGCGGATCGCCAGCAGGCCGGCGTATTCGCCCTGCGCGCCGGAGTTCGGCTGCAGGCTGATGTTGTCGTAGCCGGTGATTTCGCACAGCGCGGCCGACAGGCGGTCGATCAGGTCGACGTAACCCTTGCTCTGCTCGGCGGGCGCGAACGGATGGATCAGCGCGAATTCGGGCCAGGTGATGGGGATCATCTCGGCCGTGGCGTTGAGCTTCATGGTGCACGAACCCAGCGGGATCATGGTGCGGTCCAGGGCCAGGTCCTTGTCGGCCAGCTTGCGCAGATAGCGCAGCATGTCGGTCTCGGACTGCACGCTGGAGAACACCGGATGCGCCAGGATCGCGCTTTCGCGCGCCAGGCCGGCCGGAATGCCGCCGGCGGCGGCCGCGTCCAGCGCGTCGAGGTCGAGTTCGACGTCGTCGCGCTGCAGGCCGGCGGCGAAGACGTTGACCAGCGCCTGCAGGTCGGCGGCGGTCACGGTTTCATCCAGCGACACGGCCAGGCGCGCGCCGTCGACGCGGCGCAGGTTGATGCGGGCGCAGTCGGCCGCCGTCACGATGGCGGGCGTGGCCGCGCCGGTTTCGAGCAGCAGCGTGTCGAAGAAGGTGTCGTTGGCGACCTTCACGCCCAGCTTGACGAGCTCGGCGCGCAGGATGGCGGTGCTGCGCTGCACGCGCTCGGCGATGCGGCGGATGCCGGCCGGGCCGTGCCAGACGGCGTACATGCCGGCCATCACGGCCAGCAGCACCTGCGCGGTGCAGATGTTGGAAGTGGCTTTCTCGCGGCGGATGTGCTGTTCGCGCGTCTGCAGCGCCAGGCGCATCGCCGGGTTGCCCTGCGCGTCCTTGGACACGCCGACCAGGCGGCCGGCCATGTTGCGCTTGAAGGCGTCCTTGCAGGCCATGAAGCCGGCATGCGGGCCGCCGAAACCGAACGGCACGCCGAAGCGCTGGGCCGAACCGATGGCGATGTCCGCGCCCCACTCGCCCGGCGCGGCCAGCAGGGCCAGCGCCAGCAGGTCGGTGGCCACGGCCACGATCGCGCCCTGCGCGTGCGCGGCCTCGGCCAGTTTGCGGTAGTCGGCCACCGAGCCGGTGCTGTGCGGGTACTGCAGCAGCACGCCGAAGCACTCGGGCAGGCCTTCGGCCTCGTCGCCCACGGCCAGTTCGATGTCCAGGCCCTCGGCGCGCGTGCGCACGACTTCGAGGGTCTGGGGGTGCACATGGCGCGAGACGAAGAACACCTGGCTCTTGGACTTGGCGCTGCGGCGCGCCAGGGTCATGGCTTCGGCCGCGGCCGTGCCTTCGTCCAGCAGCGAGGCGTTGGAGATGTCCAGCCCGGTCAGGTCGGCGACCATGGTCTGGTAGTTCAGCAGGGCTTCGAGGCGGCCCTGCGAGATTTCGGGCTGGTACGGCGTGTAGGCCGTGTACCAGGCGGGATTCTCGAGGATGTTGCGCAGCACCACGTTGGGCGTGTGGGTGCCGTAGTACCCCTGGCCGATGTAGCTGCGGTAGACCTGGTTGCGGCCGGCGATCTGCTTGAGCTCGGCCAGCACGTCGGTTTCGCTGCGCGACTGCGGCAGCGCCAGCGGGGCCTGGCTGCGGATCTTGGGCGGCACGACTTCGTCGATCAGGGCGTCCAGGCTGGGGCTGCCGATGACGGCGAGCATGGCGGCCTGGTCGGCGTCGGAAGGGCCGATGTGGCGGGGAATGAAGTCGGTATGGGTGTCTAGGGCGCGCGACATGGGGGGAGATCTCGGGATGGCGGGGACGGACGCGATGGCGGCTTGCGCGGGCGGACGGACCGCCCGCGCAAGAACCGGCTTAGCCGTTGGCGACGGCTTCGTAGCCGGCGGCGTCCAGCAGCTTGTCGGCGTCGGCGGCGTTGACCGGCTTGATCTTGAAGATCCAGGCGGTGAAGGCGGATTCGTTGATCAGGTTGGGGTTGTTTTCGAGTTCTTCGTTGAACGCGACGATTTCGCCGGCCACGGGCGCGTAGATGTCGGAGGCGGCCTTGACCGACTCGACCACGCCGGCGGTCTCGCCGGCCTTCAGCTGGGCGCCGACCTTCACGTCGCCGACGAAAACCAGGTCGCCCAGCTGGTCCTGGGCGGTATCGGTGATGCCGACGACGAACACGTCGCCCTCGGCTTTGACCCATTCATGGGACTCGGTGTACTTGCGATCGGTGGGCAGACTCATGGGAGCTCCTGGGAATACGGGTAGATGAATGGTGTTGCGCGCCTCGCGCGGGCGGCCATGGCGTCCCGCGCGAAGCTTCGAGTTTACGAGTGTTCGACGGCCTTGCCGTTACGCACGAAGGGCAATTTGCAGGCCAGGGCGGGCACCCATTTGCCGCGGATATCGACCTCGACCGTGTCGCCGGGCTTGACGCTCTGCGGCAGGCGGGCGAAACCGATGGACACGCCCAGCGTGGGCGACATGGTGCCGCTGGTCAGCTCGCCCATGCCGTCCTTGGTGCGCACGGCCATGTGCGCGCGCATGACGCCGCGTTCCTGCAGCTTCAGGCCGAGGAAGGCGGCCGGGGTGGCGAACTGTTCCAGCGCCTCGCGGCCGATGAAGCGGCGCTCGGCGTCCTTCAGCGACACCGTCCAGGTCAGGCCGGCCTGGTTCGGCTGGATCAGTTCGTCCATGTCCTGGCCGTAGAGGTTCATGCCGGCTTCCAGGCGCAGCGTATCGCGCGCGCCCAGGCCGCAGGGACGCACGCCCTGGGCGGCCAGGTCGCGCCACAGCTGCACCACTTCGGTGGCGGGCAGCACGATTTCGAAGCCGTCCTCGCCGGTGTAGCCGGTGCGGGCCACCAGCGTGTCGTCGCCGACCACGGCGGCCACGAACGGGGTCAGCGGCTCGGTGGCGGCCTGCCAGGCCGGGCGCGCGGCCCACACCTTGGCGCGGGCGTTGGGGCCCTGCACGGCCACCATGGCGAGGTCGCGGCGGGCCGTGATGGCCACGTCGAAACCGCCGGCCTGCTTGACGCGCTGCATCCAGGCGATGTCCTTGTCGGCGGTGCCGGCGTTGACCACCACACGCCATTCGTCGGCGGCGAAGAAATAGATGATGAGATCGTCGATCACGCCGCCCTGCGGGTTCAGCATGCAGCTGTACAGCGCCTTGCCGGGCACGGTCAGCTTGGCCACGTCGTTGGCGACCAGGCGCTGCAGGAAGGCGAACGCGTCCCGGCCGGCGATGTCCACGTTCAGCATGTGCGAGACGTCGAACATGCCCGCGTCCTGGCGCACGGCGTGGTGCTCTTCCAGTTGCGAGCCGTAGGCCAGCGGCATGTCCCAGCCGCCGAAATCGACCATTCGGGCGCCGGCGGCGACATGTTCTTCGGCTAGCGGGGTGCGTTTGAGGGTTGCGGACATGCGCGGAAACTCCGGGGCGGCTTGGTTGCCAGGGTTACGGAATGCCGGTGGTGCCAGGCGGGCTGCGCCCTGCACTACGGCTGAATCTTCCGCCCCTCTGTCCTTTTGCCTGAGAGTTGCCCCGCTAGGCGGGTTTGCACCTTCGGCGCCTGGGCTGCTCGACATGTCCCTTGTTTCAGGGGCGGCGCCAGGTCTCTCCAGAGTACTGTTTTGCCGTGTCCACGCGGTGATAAACCGGGACGGGGCAAGCATGGGCGGTATGGGTTACCTGAGCGATTCCGGGCGAATTGCGCCTTCGGCGGCGGCCGGATGGACAGGCCGCTCTCTCCCGCAACATGCGTGACAGCGGCGAAAGCATACAACGAAAGCCATCGGCAGGGAATGGGAACCGCGGCCCGTGCTAGCCCAACGCGGTATCCAGCAGCATCATCAGCACGAAGCCCAGCATCAGCCCGCAGGTGGCGTAGACCTCGTGCCCCTTGCGGTGCGACTCGGGGATGATCTCGTGGCTGATGACGAACAGCATGGCGCCGGCGGCGAAGCCCAGGCCCCAGGGCAGCATCGGCGCCGACCAGCCGACCACGGCCGCGCCCAGCACCGCGCCCAGGGGCTCGACCATGCCCGACAGCATGCCCAGCGCCGCCGCGAAGGCCCGCGGATAGCCCGCGGCCAGCAGCGCCACGGCCACCACCAGCCCCTCGGGGATGTCCTGGATCGCGATGCCGGTGGCCAGCGCGGTGCCGCGCAAGGGATCGTTGCCGGCGTAGCCCACGCCGATGGCCAGGCCCTCGGGCAGGTTGTGCAGCGTGATGGCGAACACGAACAGCCAGGTGCGGCGCAACCGGTGCGCCTCGATGCCTTCGCGTCCCTTGATGAAATGCTCGTGCGGCAGCGTGCGGTCCATGAGCAGCAGCACCGCGGCCCCCAGCAGCACGGCGCCCGCCACCGTAAGCCCCGCCCCCCAGGGGCCGTAGCCCAGCCCGCGCGCCGCGGCGATGCCGGGCGCCACCAGCGAGAAGGCGCTGGCCGCCAGCATCACGCCGGCGCCGAAGCCGAACATGCTGTCCTGCAGTTTCTGCGGGATGCTGCGGGCGAACAGGATGGGCACGGTGCCCAGCGCCGTCGCGGCGGCCGCCACCAGCCCGCCCAGCAAGGCGTCGGCCACGTGCGGCGCGCGCACGTCCAGGTACGCCCACAACTGGTGCAGGGCCAGGCAGGAAACCAGCACGGCCAGCGTCCAGACGCTGATGCTGGTGGCGGCGGGCCGCACACGATGGCGGCTGAAGGTATTCATACGGCGCTGCCCTCCTTCAGAGAGTCGCGTTCAGCGCTGCGCCGCGGCGTAGCGGCGCGCCACTTCAGGCCAGTTGACGACATTGTAGAAGGCCGCGATGTATTCCGGCCTGCGGTTCTGGTACTTCAGGTAATAGGCATGCTCCCAGACGTCCAGCCCCAGGATGGGCGTATTGCCGTGCATCAGCGGGCTGTCCTGGTTGGCGCTGCTCTCGACCGTCAGCCGGCCCTCGGGCGTGACCGAGAGCCAGGCCCAGCCGCTGCCGAAACGGGTCAGCGCGGCCTTGGTGAATGCCTCGCGGAACGCGTCCATGCCGCCCAGCTCGGACGCGATGGCGGCGGCCAGCGCGCCGTCGGGCGCGCCGCCGCCGGCCGGCGACATCACGGCCCAGAACAGGCTGTGGTTGGCGTGGCCGCCGCCGTGGTTGCGCACCGCGCCGCGCACGGCCTCGGGCAGCTGCTCCAGGCGCGCCACCAGCGCTTCGACCGGCTCGTCGGCGGCGATGCCCGCCCCTTCCAGCGCGGCGTTCAGGCTGTTGACGTAGGTCTGGTGATGCTTGCTGTAGTGGATCTCCATCGTCATCGCGTCGATGTGCGGCTCCAGCGCGTCGTAGGCGTACGGCAAGGGGGGCAGTGTGTAGGCCATGTGTATCTCCGTGGGTGGCGCGCCCAAAATAGGACGGGCGAACTCAATTCTTGAAATACAAATGATATTTATTTTTATTTAACGTCGCAACGCCGATATTTCCATCCCGGCCATAGCCGCGCGCTATCGGCGCCGCCGCCCTACAGCGCGCGCCCGCAGGCCACGCCCGAGGCCCAGGCCCACTGGAAGTTGTAGCCGCCCAGCCAGCCCGTGACGTCCACGGTTTCGCCGATGAAATAAAGGCCGGGCACGGCCTTGGCCTGCATGGATTTCTGGTCCAGGCCGCGCGTGTCCACGCCGCCGCGCATGACTTCGGCCTTCTTGTAGCCGGCCGTGCCGCTGGGCACCAGCGTCCATTGGTGGATGTCCTGGGCCAGCGCGCGCAGGGTCTTGTCGGGCGCGTCGGCCAGGCGCAGCGCCGCCAGCCCGGGCTTGCCGGCCTGCTCGGCCAGGTGCAGCCAGCGGTCGGCCAGGCGCTTGGGCCACAGCCCGCCCAGCACGGTGTGCAGCTGCTGGCGGTTGCCGGACTTCGAGGCCAGCAGCTCCGCGGCCAGGTCGCGGCCCGGCGCCAGGTCCACCACGATGGGTTCGCCCGGCTTCCAGAAACTGGATATCTGCAGGATGGCCGGCCCCGACAGGCCGCGATGGGTGAACAGCAGGTCTTCCAGGAATTCGCCGCGCGCCTTGCCCTGCCCCGTGTGCAGGCCGACTTCCAGCGCCACGCCGGACAGCTCCGACAGCGGCTGCCATTGCGCGGCATCGAAGGTCAGCGGCACCAGGGCGGGCCGCGGCTCGACCACTTTCAGGCCGAACTGGCGCGCGATCTTCAGGCCGAAGTCGGTGGCGCCCAGCTGCGGGATCGCCATGCCGCCGGTGGCCACCACCAGCTTGGCCGCGCGAATCGTTCCCTGGCCGGTGTGCAGCGTGTAGCCCTGTTCGCCGTGGCCGATCTCGGCCACCGGACAGTTCATGCGCCACTGCACCGAGCCGGCGTCGCATTCGGCGCGCAGCATGTCGATGATGGATTCGCTGGAATCGTCGCAGAACAGCTGGCCGCGGTGCTTCTCGTGCCAGGCGATGCGGTGGCGCTTGAGCAGCGCCAGGAAGTCCTGCGGCGTGTAGCCCGCCAGGGCCGAGCGGCAGAAATGCGGGTTCTCGGACAGGAAGTTGGCCGGCCCGGCGCCGATGTTGGTGAAGTTGCAGCGTCCGCCGCCGGAGATGCGGATTTTTTCGGCCAGGCGCTGCGCGTGGTCGACCAGCACCACGCGCAGGCCGCGCTGGCCGGCCACCGCTGCGCACATCATGCCGGCGGCGCCGGCGCCGATCACGGCTACATCGAACATCGACACGCGCGACCCGTCACTCTTCCTTCAGGCAGTCGACGTAGTAGCGCTTCTCGCCGTCCTCGCCCACTTCGTCGGCCAGGCCGTGGATGTAGGTCTCGAAGCCGGGGAAGCGTTCGTTGAACTCGCGCGCGAACTGCAGGTACTGGACGATGGTGCGGTTGAAGCGCTCGCCCGGGATCAGCAGCGGGATGCCCGGCGGGTACGGCGTCAGCAGCACGCCGGTGACGCGGCCTTCCAGCTTGTCGATCTCGACGCGCTCGACCTCGCGGTGCGCCATGCGGGCGAACGCGTCCGAGGGCTTGAGCGCCGGAACCATGTCGCTCAGGTACATCTCGGTGGTCAGGCGGGCCACGTCGCGCTCGCGGTAGGCCTCGTGGATCTGCTGGCACAGGTCGCGCAGGCCCATGCGCTCGTAGCGGCGATGGTCGCGGCAGAATTCCGGCAGGATGCGCCACAGCGGCTGGTTGCGGTCGTAGTCGTCCTTGAACTGCTGCAGGGCGGTCAGCAGCGTGTTCCAGCGGCCCTTGGTGATGCCGATGGTGAACAGGATGAAGAACGAATACAGGCCGGTCTTCTCGACCACCACGCCGTGCTCGGTCAGGTACTTGGAAACCAGGGCGGCCGGGATGCCGGTTTCGCCGAAGCTGCCGGACATGTCCAGGCCCGGGGTGATGACCGTGGCCTTGATCGGGTCCAGCATGTTGAAGCCTTCGGCCAGGTCGCCGAAGCCGTGCCAGTGGTCGTTGGACTCCAGGATCCATTCGTCGCGGTTGCCGATGCCTTCGGACACCAGGCGGTTCGGGCCCCAGACCTTGAACCACCAGTCGTTCTTGCCGAACTCGGATTCCACCTTGCGCATGGCGCGGCGGAAGTCCATGGCCTCGCGGATGCTTTCCTCGACCAGCGCGGTGCCGCCCGGCGGCTCCATCATGGCCGCGGCCACGTCGCAGGACGCGATGATCGCGTACTGCGGCGAGGTGGACGTGTGCATCAGGTAGGCTTCGTTGAAGACGTTGCGGTCCAGCTTGCGGGTCTCGGATTCCTGCACGATGATCTGAGAGGCCTGCGAGATGCCGGCCAGCAGCTTGTGCGTGGAGTGCGTGGCGAACACCATCGCGTCCTGGCTGCGCGGGCGGTCCTGGCCGATGGCGTGCATGTCCTGGTAGAACTCGTGGAAGGACGCATGCGGCAGCCAGGCCTCGTCGAAGTGCAGCGTGTCGACGTAGCTGCCGAGCTGCTTCTTGATCATTTCGACGTTGTAGATGACGCCGTCGTAGGTGCTCTGCGTCAGCGTCAGGATGCGCGGGTTCTTGTTCACCGCCTCGCGCGCGAAGGGGTTGGCCTCGATCTTCTTGCGGATGTTGTCCGGGTGGAATTCTTCCAGCGGGATCGGGCCGATGATGCCCAGGTGGTTGCGCGTGGGACGCAGGAACACCGGGATCGCGCCCGTCATCGTGATGGCGTGCAGGATGGACTTGTGGCAGTTGCGGTCCACCACCACCACGTCGCCGGCGGCGACGTTGGCGTGCCACACCACCTTGTTGGAGGTGGAGGTGCCGTTGGTCACGAAGAAGCAGTGGTCGGCGTGGAAGATGCGCGCCGCGTTCAGTTCGGATTCGGCCACGGGACCGGTGTGGTCCAGCAGCTGGCCCAGTTCGTCGACCGCGTTGCAGACGTCGGCGCGCAGCATGTTCTCGCCGAAGAACTGGTGGAACATCTGGCCGACCGGGCTTTTCAGGAAGGCCACGCCGCCGGAGTGGCCGGGGCAGTGCCACGAGTACGAGCCGTCCTGCGCGTACTTGACCAGTTCGCGGAAGAACGGCGGCGGCAGGCCGTCGACGTAGCTGCGCGCTTCGCGGATGATGTGGCGCGCCACGAATTCGGGGGTGTCCTCGAACATGTGGATGAAGCCGTGCAGCTCGCGCAGGATGTCGTTCGGAATGTGCTCCGAGGTGCGGGTCTCGCCGTACAGGTAGATGGGGATGTCGGCGTTGCGGAAGCGCAGCTCGCCGATGAAGGCGCGCAGGTTCTTGATCGCGCTGGCCACGTCCTCGGGCGAGTCCTCGTCGAATTCCTCGTCGTCGATCGACAGGATGAAGGCGCTGGCGCGGCTCTGCTGCTGGGCAAAGGAACTCAGATCGCCATAACTGGTCACCCCGATCACCTCGACGCCCTCGGCCTCGATCGCGGCGGAAAGGGCGCGGATGCCCAGGCCGGACGCGTTCTCGGAACGGTAGTCCTCGTCGATGATGAAGATGGGGAAGCGGAATTTCATGCGGGCGCTCCTGGGGGCAAGGCGGAATCGGTCGCGTACGGCGACACGAATGTACAGCTGGTAAAAATCCGCCTGATGACAGACGGCGCGAGCACCCGCCGGGGCGGCGGGAATGGGCGAATTGTAGGGCGGTTTTTCCTGCAGGCCTAAGGGAAATCCCGAAATGGCCCGAACGCCGTTGTGATCACGCTAAAACCCGCCCCGGCCGCGCCGGCCCGAACGCCCCTGCTCAGCCCCGCAGGCGCCGCCGCACGTCGTCGCGCGGCGCGTAGCCGATGGTCGCGCGCCCGTCCTCCACGTCCCAGGCGCTGCCCTGGTTGGCCGACACCCCGTTGACGATGACGCTGCCGTCGGGCCAGCCCGAGGCGTCCGCGGTCAGGGCGGCGACCAGCAGGCGTTCGAAATCGCCGTTGGACAGCCACATGTCGTGGAACCACGCCAGGGCGCGGCGGGCGGGCTCGTCCAGCGCCTGCGGGTCGGGCGCGCGCCGGTGGGCCACGCCGGAATACGTCATGTCGCGCGGATCGTTGTCGCCCGGCAGGATCCAGCCGATGCGCGCGGCCACGGTGGACAGGCGGCCGCCGGTCATGGCCGAGCACGCGCGGCACAGGCGCTCGCCCATCTCCTTCGAGGTGGCGTAGGCCAGCGCATGCACTTCGCGTTCGCCGTCGAACCAGCGCGTGCCCGGCGCCGGTTCGCAGCGCACGGAGAGCCTGCCCGGCCCCATCGAGGCGGCCAGCGGCTCGTCCTTGTAGCCGCCCATGACGTGGTTGGACGAGGAGAAAAACAGCCGCCGCGCGCCGTGCGTGGCGGCGGCCGTCAGCACGTTCAGGGTCATGCCGTAGGACGCCAGCGCCTCTTCCCAGCTGGCGTCGGGCGTGGAGTGGCGGGCCGCCAGGTGCACCACGGCGTCCACGTCGGCGAAATGGCGGGTCCAGGCCGGGTCGGGACGCTCCAGGTCGGCCGCGACCAGCGTCAGGCGCTCGCGCAGCGCCGGATCGAACGCGCCGGCGTCGACCTGCACGTCGATGCCGGTCAGCTGCGCGCACCAGGGCTGGCGCGCCAGGATGGCCAGGGCCTTGCGGCCGAGATGGCCGGCGGCGCCGGTGACGAGGATGCGGGCGGGCGGTGGGGGCATGTCAGTCTCCTGGTGGCGCATCGCGTTCGGGCAGCGATGCAGGCGACCTGGTAGGAGCTGAGGCCAGGCGTGGGCCGATCCGGTGTCTGGAAAACCGGCGGCGCTGTCAATGCGCCGCCCGCCGGCTGCTAACGGATGGTGCGGGCCTCGCCCGCCTGCAGCGCCGCCATGAATTGCTCGAAATAAGGCGGAATCGCTTCGGCGGCGCCGTAGCGGATGCGGCGTTCGACCTTGGCGATCGCGCCGAAGCAGACTTCGGTTCCGGGTTCGCCGCAGACCAGCACCACCGGGTCCTCGTCGTCGCACACTTCGTACAGGCCGCCGTGCGCGCGGCGTCCGACCTCGTAGAGGTAGGCGGCGGCGCCGACGGTCTGCATGGGGGTAAGAGGCAGGTTGCCCAGGTGGGCGGCCTCCAGCGCTTCATCGAGCGCGTGCACGCTGGATGGTGAGTAGTCCAGCACTGCGCCGGTCTGGCCGGCGGCTTGGACAAAGTCCTGCGCGGCATCCGCCACGCGCGCTACGAATTCTTCCTGGACTTCGTTGCGCTTGGCGTCCTGGTTTATCTTGAGGAAACCGAACATCGATGGCTCCTTTGTGAAAACCGCAAGCGGCATTGAACCCATTATAGGCAACCCGACCCTCTATACTGCCCCAAACGCCCTCAAAACGTTACCTATTCCCAACACTCTCTATGTCCCCTCCCCTGGTCCGTCGCCTGGTTCCCGCCGATGCCGCGGCCCTGCGCCAATTGCGCCTGGACGCGCTGGTCGAAACGCCCGAATCGTTCGGATCGAGTTACGAAGAGGAACACACCCTGACACTGGAAGACATACGCGCCTGGATCGCGCCGGCCAACGACGGCGCGATGTTCGGCGCGTTCGACGGACCGGCGCTGGCGGGCATCGTGGGGGTGTCGCGGCAGGGCAAGCTGAAGATGCGCCACAAGGCGCACATCTGGAGCGTCTACGTCGCGCCCGAGCGGCGCGGCCGCGGCCTGGCGCGGCTGCTGATGCAGGCCGCCATCGCGCACGCCGCGACCATGCGCGGCATCCGCCACGTGCAATTGAGCGTGACCTCCAACAACGCCGCCGCGGCCGCGTTGTATCTCGGCCTGGGCTTCGTCGAATACGGGCGCGAGCGCGAGGCCCTGTGCGTGGACGGCCGCTACTACGACGAAACCCTGATGACGCTGGCGCTGCCGGCCCGCTGAGCGCCCCCGACAACCACAGAAGCGACTCCCATGCGTATCCTCGTCAATATCGACGTGCCCGAGCTGGAACCCGCCATCGATTTCTACCGCCGCGCCTTCGGGCTGCGGCTGCAACGCAGGCTGGGCTCCAAGGTGGCCGAAATGCGCGGCGCCGAAGCGCCCATCTACCTGCTCGAAAAAGCCGCCGGCACGCCCGCCGCGGGCGCCACGCGCCAGCCGCGCGACTATGCGCGGCACTGGACGCCGGTGCATCTGGACGTGGTGGTGGACGACGCCGATCTCGCGGTCGAGCGCGCCGTCGCGGCCGGCGCGCGGCTGGAAGACCCCGCGGTGTCGCATGACTGGGGCCGCATCGCGCACCTGAGCGATCCGTACGGGCACGGCATCTGCATCCTGCAGTTCCTGGGACAGGGCTATGACGCGCTGGCGCGGCCGGCGCTGCGCTACGAGCCGGTCGGCGAAGCCGATTTCGAAGCCCTGCTGGCGCTGCGCATCGAGGCCATGCGGCCCAGCCTGGAGCGCCTGGGGCGCTTCGACCCGCAGCGCGCGCGCTCGCGCCTGCGCGCCACGTTCCGGCCGGAACATACCTGGTCCATCGAGCTGGACGGGCAACGGGTGGGGTTTTATGCGCTGCGCCCGGACGGCGACGGCCTGCGCCTGGACCATCTGTACCTGCGGCCCGACGCCTCGGGCCAGGGCCTGGGCGGCCAGGTGCTGCGGCGGATACTGGACGAGGCCGACCGCCTCGGGCTGCCGGTGCGCGTGGGCGCGCTGCGCGGCAGCGACTCGAACCGCTTCTACCGCCGGCATGGATTCGTCCAGACCGGCGAAGGCGAATGGGATATCGATTACCTGCGGCCGGCGCCCGCGCCGGCCGGCTGAGGCCTCAGGTGCGCGGCAGCGTCACGCCGCGCTGGCCCTGGTACTTGCCGCCGCGGTCGCGGTACGAGGTTTCGCAGATCTCGTCGCTTTCCAGGAACAGCATCTGCGCGCAGCCTTCGCCGGCGTAGATCTTGGCCGGCAGCGGCGTGGTGTTGGAGAACTCCAGCGTCACGTGGCCTTCCCATTCGGGTTCCAGCGGCGTGACGTTGACGATGATGCCGCAGCGCGCATAGGTGCTCTTGCCCAGGCAGACCGTCAGGACGCTGCGCGGGATGCGGAAGTACTCGACGGTGCGCGCCAGCGCGAACGAATTGGGCGGGATGATGCAGACATCGCCCTTGAAATCCACGAACGAGCCTTCGTCGAAATTCTTGGGATCGACGATGGTGGAATTGATGTTGGTGAAGATCTTGAACTCGTCGGCGCAACGCACGTCGTAGCCGTAGCTGCTGGTGCCGTAGCTGACGATGCGCCCGCCATTGGCCGTGCGGACCTGCCCCGGCTCGAAGGGTTCGATCATGCCGGCTTCGGCCTGGCGGCGGATCCAGCGGTCGCTTTTGATGCTCATGGTGGCAATGGTGCTAGGGGATGGAATGGCCGTCATTTTATCCCGAGCGGACGGCCCCCGCCCGAGGCGGGGGAACGGCGCCGTCCCCCTCAGTTGCCGAAGAAGGTCCGGTACACCAGTTCGATGCCGTTGACCGAGCCGCCTTTCAGGTCCAGCGACAGGCCGCGCGCCAGGCGGTAGCTGGCCCGCCCGACGGTGTCGCTGCCGGCCAGCGCCTGCTCGACGCTGAGCGTGATGCCGTTGGCGAAGGACTTGCTGGCCACCAGGAATTGCGTGGCCAGCTGGCTGTCGCTGTCGCGGTTGACTTCGCCGGCCACGGTGCGGTCGGGCAGCAGGCTGCCCGAACTGCCGATGTTGCCGGTGCGGATGCTGACGTCGTCCAGCCCGAACTGCTTGTAGAACGGCTGCCCGCCGCCCAGCAGCGCCGTGCCCACCGACATCAGCAGCGCGGCGTCGCCGCCGCTTTCGTCGGGGCCGCGGCCCAGCAGCAGCCAGGACAGCTTCTCGACGTCGCTGACGTCCGGATAGGACACCAGGTCGATGCGCGGGCGCTGGGCGGTGCCCACCACCTTCACGCCGGCCTCGACCTGCTCGCCGGTGCGCAGGGCCTCGATATCCAGCAGCGGATTGTCCAGCCGCCCCTGGAACGTGAGCGTGCCGCGGCTCAGGCGCAGCTTCTGGCCATAGGCCTCGATGCCGCCGCCGCGCGTGCGCAGCTGGCCCCAGCCGGTCAGCCGGCCCTCGTTGAGCCGGATCTGGATGGCGCCCAGCAGGCCGGCGTCCAGCCCCATGCCGGTGATGTAGAAGCGCGGCCCCATGTCGAACTTGAGGTCCATGCTGGTCTGCAGCGGGGTGGACACCGTGTTGGGGTCGTCGCCGGCGCGGCGCACCTTGACGTCATCGTCCAGCGACGGCACGCCCTGCAGGATCTCCAGGCTGAACCAGCCGGCGTCGGCCTTCAGGTCGCCCACGATCTCCAGGCGCGGCATGGCCGCCTTCAGGTCGATGGTGCCCGACACCATGGCGTAGCGGTCCGAGCGCTGCAGCGCCGGGAACCGGTACAGGGTCAGGCGCACGTTGCCGCCGCCGTCGATGAAGTTCCATTGCCCCTTGGCCTCGGCGTAGCCATCCTTGGCGCCGGGGTTGGTGGTGATCCATTCCTTGGTCCGCCATTCCGCCGGCATGACCCGCAGCGAGGCCGGAAAGCGCAGGCTGTCGAGCACCAGCGTGTCGCCGTTCACGCGCGCGGCCAGCGTGCCGTCGATCAGGCGCACGCCGTCGTCGATCCGCACCACCCGCAGCTTGTCGCCGCGGATATTGCCGCTGGCGCTCCATTTGCCGGCCAGCGTGCCCTGCGCCTCCAGGTTGGCCTTGAGCGTGCCGCCGACTTCCATCGTGTCGCCCACGAACAGGCCGAGCCAGCCCAGGTCGGCGATGTCGGCGTCGAGCTTGGCGCGCAGCGGCTGGCGCGCGTCCAGCGCCATGCCGCCCTTGGCGTCGACCAGCAGCACCGCGCTGCCGGTGCCGCTGACTACGCCCATCTTCTCCGTGACCACGTTGAGCTTGGCGTCCAGCCGGCTGGCGTTGGCCGAGATGGGCGTGGCGTTCAGGTCCAGCACCAGCGTGCGCAGGCCCAGCGGCGTGGGCGGATCGCCCGGGATCAGCAGGTCGCCTTCGCGGCGCGACAGCCGCGCGGCGCCGGCCAGCCGGCCGTCGAACTTCAGGTCCCACAACGCGTCCAGCGCGATGCGGCGCTGGCCCTCGGGAATCATGGCGTTCACGCGCCCCGGGCGCTTGCCCAGCCGCGCCGCGGCCTCGGGATCGAGCGCGGCGGCCACCTGGCGCGCCATGGCGGCGGTGATGACCAGATTGTCGGCCTGCCCGGCCGTCTCCCAGCGCTTGCCGCCGCCGCGCGAGCCCTTGTGCGCCAGCGTCAGGCGTTCCTTGCCCGGCAGGGTCAGGCTGAGCGCGGTCTGGCCGACCCGCCATTGCCACTGCGGCGCGACGGCCGCCGGCAGATAGGCGACGGCGACCGGCCGGTCCACCGTCACCGTGAAGCCGGCGGTATCGGCGCTCAGGCGCGAAAACTCGCCGCGCCAGCCGGTCAGGGCGGCGTCGGCCTCGCCCTGGCGCCCCAGCCCCCAGCCGCCCGTGAACGTGACGCTGGCCTGGGCCTTGGACGCGCCCAGCTGCTTGGGGCGCGGCTTGGCGGGCGTGTAGCTGGCGGTGAGATCGCCGCGGTGCGCGGCCGCCGTTCCGCTCAGCTTGCCTTTGAGCTCCGCGCCGCCGGGCACGTCCGGCCAGAAAGCATCGAGCTGCGGCGCCTGGACGTCCAGCGCCAGCGCGCTGTCGGCCGCGCCCAGCTCGCCGCTGGCGCGCACGCGGTTGCGCCCCAGCTTCAGGTCCACGTCCAGGCCGTGGATGCGCAGGCCGGCCAGAGGATCGGCCGCGGCGCCGGAGGCCTCGGCGGGCGCGCCCGAGCCGGTCACGTCCACCTGGGCCTTGAGCGCGCCGGCCAGGGCCTGGCGGTTCCAGCGGCTGCCTTCCTCGAAGCGCAGGTCCACGCCGGCGTGGCGCAGCTGGCTCAGATTTTCGATCTCGGCCTGCACGTCGGCGCGCAGGCTCAGCAGCGCCGGGGGAATGGCCTCGCCCAGCCACGGCGTCAGGTCCAGGCGCTGGGCGCTGAGCGAGCCGGTCAGGCGGTCGCGCCCCTGCCCCGGCTGCAGGTCGAACTGCGCGGCCAGCGCGGACTTGTCCGGCAGCGCCATGTTGGCACGGGCGCTGCGCAGCACCAGGGCCGTGCGCGGCGCCAGGTCGGCGACCACGTCCAGCACCAGGCCGGAGCCCGAACCGTCGAGCTTGGCCTGGATGCCGTCCAGCGAACCGGCGGCATCCGCGCGCAGCAAGACCTGACAGGACGGCGCGCCCTCGCCCAGCGCCGGCGGCGGCGCCCCCGGGGCCTGGGTCGCGGCGCGGATCGCGGCCTGTTCCCGGGCCTGCCTGGCGGACACGGGGGGCTTTTTGGGTTGATACCGGTCGCGCAGCCTTTCCGGCTCGCACAGCGGAGAATCGGGGCCGGCGCCGTGCGCCGTGACGTCCAGCCGCGCGGTGAACGGCCAGGGATCGGCCAGCGCCTGGAGATCGGCCTGCCCGCTCAGGTCGGCCGTGCCAACCTCGTGGCCGACCCGCAGGCTCGCGATGCGCAGCTGCGCGCCGCCGGTGCGCCCAGCGGCGAACGTGGCTTCCAGGCCGCCCAGCGTCACCGGCAGCGGCTCGCCGTCCTGCCGCAGTTCGAACGCGCCCAGCGCCACCCGGTCGACGGCGATGTCCACCGGCAGTTCGGGCAGCGTGAACGGCGCGTCGTCGCCGGCCTCCGCGGGCGTTTCGGGCGTGGAGGTCAGCGCCACCTGCACCGATTCGGCCGCGATCTCGCGCACATGCAGCCGCCGGTCGCCCAGCGCGCGCCAATGCACGTTCAGGCTCAGGCCATCGATGCCGATGTGCGTGCCGTCGAAATCCAGCTCCAGCCGGCCCACCGTCAGGCCCCGCAGCAGCGAACCGTTCACGTCCAGCGCCTGGCCGTTCAATTGCTGCGCGGCCGTGGTCAGCAGCAGCCGCGTGCCGTTCTGCGAGCCGGCCAGCCAGAATACGAAGCCGCCGGCCAGCACGGCCAGCATCGCCAGGCCCGGCAGCCACCACACCAGCACATGCCGCAGAAACTTGCGCAAGCGCTTCAAAACGCAATCCCCAGGGAAAAATGCAGGCGCAGGTCGCGCTCGCGCTGGCCGTAGGCGACGTCCAGGAACAAGGGGCCGGCCGGCGTGCGCACGCGCGCGCCGACCCCGTAGCCCAGCGCCAGCGACATGTCGCCGAAGGATTCGGCGGCGTCGCCCGCGTCCACGAACACGCCCATGCCCCAGCGCTCATTGAAGTAGTGGTCGTACTCGATGCTGCCGACCAGCAGCGTGGGCGCGCCCACGATCGCGTCGTCGCGCTTCACGCCGATGCTCTGGTACTTGTAGCCGCGGATCGAGCGCGCGCCGCCGGTGCGAAAACCGAAGTCGTCGAGCACCTGCACGTCGCTCTTGGCCCACAGGCGGCCGACCTCGCCGCGCACCGTGAGCACGTCGCGCTTGCCTATCGGCCACCACTTCTGCGCCCGCAGCCGCAGGCGGGTGTAGGGCTCGCCGGTGTCGAGCGTGACGCCGACGCCGCCGCCCACCGCGATCAGGTTGCCTTCGCGCGGATCGTATTTGTTGTCCACGTCGCGGCGCAGCCACTCGGCCGTGCCGGTCAGCGTGGGCAGCGTGTATTCGTCGCCGCCGTCGATCTTGACGCGGTCGTGCGCCAGCAGCATGCCCCAGCGGGTTTCGTATTCGACCCGGCTGTCGCCGGCGCCCTTGCGCAGCTGCGTGCGCGTCGCGCCCAGCGCGTAGCGCGTCACGTCCAGGCCCTCGATGTCGGAGTGGTCGGCCAGCAGGCCGATGGAGTCCTTGTAGCCGCGCTCGGTGGGCGGCATGAAGATGTCCAGGTAGGCGCGCTGGCGCAGGCGGTCCACGCCGAAGCCGGTCTCCATGGTGACCGGCTGGCCGAACACCACGTTCTGGCGGTACAGGCTCTCCAGCCTGGCGCCGGCCGTATCGTCCACGCCCACCGAGACCGACAGCCGCTTGGGCGGCGCCTCGACCACGCGCACCTGCACCGGCAGGGTCACGTCGCCGTCGGAATCGTATTTGGCGGGCGGCGGCGGCACGGCGCCGGACACGGTCGGGTCGCCCGCCGGCGCCGAGGTCGCGGCGTCGGCCGCCCCCGGCGCGCGGGCCCGGTCCGAGACGGGATCGGTGGGCTGGGCGCTCTCGTCGCCGGGCTGCTGCAGCGACACGAAGGCGCCGCGAAAAAACGCGGTGGACTGCAGGTCCTGCTGCCATTGGTCGAGCCGGTCCTGGTCGTAGGCCGAGCCTTCCGAGTAACGCACGTAGCGGTCGATCAGTTTTTCCGGCACGCGCTTCAAGCCCAGGACGGTGAGTTCGCCCATGCGCACCTGCGGCCCGCTGTCTATCGTGACCCGCAGCGCCGCCGTGGCCTCGTCGGCCTGGATCTCGGCCTCGGAGGCGGTCATGCGCGCCAGCAGGAAATCGCGCGTGGACACCGAATCCAGCAGCGTGGCCTTGGCCTTGTTCCAGTCGCTGTTGATGAACGGCTGGCCGACCTTCAGCTGCCAGTCGTCGCGCAGCTTGCGCACGCGGTCGGCGTACTCCGGACGCGTGATGCGGCCGGTGAATTTCAGGTCCACCGAACCGACGGTCGTGCGCTTGCCCGAGACGATGCCGATGTCCCAGGTTTCGCCGCCGATGTCGGTGCCCGCTTCCAGCGTCACCGTGGGCGAGAAATAGCCCTGGGTGGCCAGCGCCGCCAGCGTCGCGTCGCGCGCGCGCCGGCGCAGCCGGTTGATTTCACCGCCGTCCTGGTCTTCGGCCAGGCGCGCGATGGCGTCGACCGCCTCGGTGATGGCCTGCAGCGCGGCCGGCGGCACGCCGCCCGGGTCCACGATGATCTCCGGGCGCTTGGCCAGCGCCTCGCCCGCCATCACACAACATCCTGCCAAGAAGGCGCGCGCTGCCCACCGCATGCTTCAGGTCGGTTGCTGCACGACGATGGACGGGAACTTGCCGGCCATATCGCGGGGAAGCGCGGCCACGCCGGCCGCCAGCTTCCTGGCGATGGCGCGGTACAGCCCCGCGGCTTCGCTGCCTGCGTCGGACACCACGGTGGGCGTGCCGGCGTCGGTCTGCTCGCGGATCGCCAGGGTCAGCGGCAGGCTGCCCAGCCACGGCGTCTCGAACTGCTCGGCCATGCGCTGGCCGCCGCCCGCGCCGAAGATGTGCTCGGCGTGCCCGCACTGCGAGCAGATGTGGATGGCCATGTTCTCGACCACGCCCAGGATGGGCACGTCGACCTTCTGGAACATGCGCAGGCCCTTGCGCGCGTCGGCCAGCGCCACGTCCTGCGGCGTGGTGACGATGACGGCGCCCACCACCGGCACCTTCTGCGCCAGCGTCAGGGCCACGTCGCCCGTGCCCGGCGGCATGTCCACGATCAGGTAGTCCAGATCGCGCCAGTTGGTCTGGCGCAACAGTTGTTCGAGCGCCTGCGTCACCATCGGGCCGCGCCAGATGGCGGGCGAATCGGCGTCGATCAGGAAGCCGATGGAGTTGGCCTGCACGCCGTGGCCGACCAGCGGCTCCATGGTCTTGTTGTCGCGGCTCTCGGGGCGTCCCGAGACGCCCAGCATGGTCGGCACGCTGGGGCCGTAGATATCGGCGTCCAGCAGCCCGACCTTGGCGCCTTCGGCGGCCAGGGCCAGCGCCAGGTTCACCGCCGTGGTGCTCTTGCCCACGCCGCCCTTGCCTGAGGCCACCGCAATAATGTTGCGTACGTTGGGCAGGGGCTTGAGCGTCTTCTGCACCGCGTGCGCCGCGACCTTCCAGGTCACCGAGACCTGGGCGTCGGGCGCGCCGGCGCCGGCCAGCGCGGCTTGCGCAATGCCGCGCACCTGTTCGAGGGTGGCGGCGTCGGCGGGATAGCCCAGTTCCAGCGCCACGGCGACCCGCCCGCCGTCCAGTTGAATGTCACGATCTTTTACAGAAACGCCCAGATCCAGACCGGTATTCGGGTCTTGCGCGGCGCGCAGCGCGGCGCGGATGTGTTCTATCGTTATACTCATATCACTGTGGTTCCGTAGACAGCACGGCTTGTGCGGGCCGCCATCCCCTAAAGGATAGCGGATACCCGGGAACCTTTCGCTGCGTTTTCCGTCCGAACTTCATGACCAACACACTTATCCGCTTCTTTCGTGCCGTACTGTTCGCCGCCCTGGCCTTGATCGGCATGGCGATGGCGCTGGTCTTCATGCTTTCCACGGCGATCGCCGTGGCGATCCTGTACGTGGTCGCCAAGGTGCGTGGCAAGCCGTTCGGCGTGCGCGCCTACTGGAGCCAGCGCCAGGGCGCCCGCCCCGGCCCGTTCCAGTCGGCCGCCGCCCCGTTCGCCACGCAGCCGCGCGGCGACGTGATCGACGTCGAAGCCCGCGAGATCCGCTGACGGCGCGGTTCCCGATGCCCGCGGCGCAAACCGCGCGCGGGCATGTTGTGTTTTCGTAACGCTGCGCCCGTAGCGCCGGCCTTACCCCTCCCCCGACACCCGATGTCCGCCCGGACCGCCTTGCGCGGCGGGCGGATCGCGTCATTGGGCCGCCCGTCCGGGGCAAGTCTGCGCCGTTGCCCTAAAATGGCCGGCCAACCCCTTTTCCCCCTCAACCTCTATCGACAACCATGTCTCGCACCCTTTTCGTCACCACTGCGCTGCCCTACGCCAACGGATCTTTCCACATCGGCCACATCATGGAGTACATCCAGGCCGATATCTGGGTTCGTTCGATGCGAATGGCGGGCCACACGGTGCACTTCGTGGGTGCGGATGACGCGCACGGCGCGCCCATCATGCTGAAGGCGGAAAAGGAAGGCATCACGCCGCAGGCGCTGGTGGCCCGCTACGCCGCCGAACGCCCCCAGTACCTGAACGGCTTTCACATCCGTTTCGACCACTGGCATTCCACCGACTCGGCCGAGAACGTCGCGCTCTCGCACGACATCTACCGCGCGCTCAAGGCCCAGGACCTGATCGAGACCCGCTCCATCGAGCAGTTCTACGATCCGGTCAAGGGCATGTTCCTGGCCGACCGCTACATCAAGGGCGAATGCCCCAAGTGCCACGCCAAGGACCAGTACGGCGACTCCTGCGAGGTCTGCGGCGCGGTCTATGCGCCCACCGACCTGATCGCGCCGTACTCGGCGCTGACCGGCGCCACGCCGGTGCTGAAGTCTTCCGACCACTTCTTCTTCAAGCTGTCCGATCCGCGCTGCGTCGAATTCCTGCAGGAATGGACCACCGGCTCGAACGCCGCCGGCGGTAAGCACCTGCAGCCCGAAATGCTGGCCAAGACGCGCGAATGGCTGGGTGCCGACGACGGCGAGGCCAAGCTGGGCGACTGGGACATCTCGCGCGACGCGCCGTACTTCGGCATCGAGATCCCGGACGCGCCGGGCAAGTACTTCTACGTCTGGCTGGACGCGCCGGTGGGCTACCTGGCCTCGCTGAAGTCGTACTGCGCGCTCAAGGGCCTGGACTTCGACGCCCTGCTCGATCCGGCGGGCAACACCGAGCAGGTCCACTTCATCGGCAAGGACATCGTCTACTTCCACGCGCTGTTCTGGCCCGCGATGCTCAAGTTCGCCGGCCGCAAGACGCCGGACGCGGTCAACGTGCACGGCTTCATCACCGTCAGCGGCGAAAAAATGTCCAAGAGCCGCGGCACCGGCATCTCGCCGCTGCGCTACCTCGAACTCGGCATGAACGCCGAGTGGATGCGCTACTACATCGCCGCCAAGCTCAACGCGCGCGTCGAAGACGTGGACTTCAACCCCGACGACTTCATCGCGCGCGTCAACAGCGACCTGGTCGGCAAGTACGTCAACATCGCCAGCCGCGCCGCCAGCTTCGTCACCAAGCACTTCGACGGCGTGCTGGCCTACAGCGGCGACACCGTGGCGCTGGCCGCGGAGTACGCCGAGCAGGCGGAATCCATCCGCGCCGCGTTCGAGGCCCGCGAATACAACCGCGCGATCCGCGAGATCATGGCCTACGCCGACCGCATCAACCAGGCGTTCGACACCGCGCAGCCCTGGGTGCTGGCCAAGGGCATCGCCACCGCCGACGACGAACGCAAGGCCGCGCTGCAGGACATCTGCTCGCGCTCGCTGGCGGGCTTCAAGGCCCTGTCGGTGATGCTGGCGCCGGTGCTGCCGGCCCTGGCCGAGCGCGTGGCGCTGGAGCTGTTCGGCGCGCAGGCCCCGTTCACCTGGGCCGACGCCTCGGTGCTGCCGCAGCGCGTGGCGCCGTTCAAGCACCTGATGCAGCGCGTCGAGCCGCAGATGCTGGAAGACCTGTTCGAGCCGCCCGCCGCCCCCGCCGTGGTGCCTGGCGGCGAGCCCATCGCCGAGACCATCTCCATTGACGATTTCGCCCGCGTCGACCTGCGCATCGCGCAGATCGTCAACTGCGAGCACGTGGAAGGCTCGACCAAGCTGCTGCGCCTGACGCTGGACGTGGGCGAAGGCCGCCACCGCAACGTGTTCTCCGGCATCAAGTCGGCCTACCAGCCCGAGGACCTGATCGGCAAGCTGACCGTCATGGTGGCCAACCTGGCCCCACGCAAGATGAAATTCGGCGTCTCGGAAGGCATGGTGCTGGCCGCCAGCCACGCCGACGAGTCGGTCGACGCCGGCATCTACGTGCTGGAACCGTTCCCCGGCGCCAAGCCGGGCATGCGGGTGCGCTAAGCCGAGGGCGCGAGCGCCGGGTCCAGGGCGATGCGTTCGTCGAAGACGAAGCAATTGCCCTGGTAGCCCGGGCCGCCGGTTTCCTCGAAATACTTCAGAATGCCGCCGTCGAGCTGATAGACGTTCTCGATGCCGGCCTCGGCCATGTAGATGGCCGCTTTTTCGCAGCGGATGCCGCCGGTGCAGAAGCTGACCACGGTCTTGCCTTCGAGCTCGGCGCGATGCGCCTGCACGGCGGCGGGAAACTGCGTGAACCGCTCGATGCGCCAGTCGATGGCGTTTTTGAACGTGCCTTCATCCACCTCGAAGGCATTGCGGGTGTCGAGCATGACCACCGGCCGCCCCGCATCGTCCACCCCCTGCTCCAGCCAGCGCGCCAGCGTATGCGCGTCCACGCCGGGCGCGCGCCCCGCCTCGGGGCGGATGGCCGGATGGTTCATGCGGATGATCTCGCGCTTGATCTTCACCAGCATCTTGCGAAACGGCACCGAGGCGCTGCGGCTGAACTTCACTTCCAGGTCGGCGAAGCTTGCGTCGGCCCGCAAGAGGCGCAGGAATCCGTCGATGCCGTCGGCCGAGCCGGCCAGAAACAGGTTGATGCCCTCTTCGGCCAGCAGGATCGTGCCCTTGAGCTGCGCCTGGACGGCGGCGTCCAGCAGGCGCTGGCGCAGCTCGGGCAGGCGGTCGAGGGTGACGAACTTGTAGGCGGCGATATTGACGACGGAAGTCATGGAAAAGCGGGCAAAGGCGGTCGGCGAAACCCGTAATAGTAATCGCTGGCCGCCGGCCCGCTTCAGCGCGGCACGATCTCCTGCTCGACCACGGCGTCCAGCACCCAGCGCACCGACGACGCATCGGCCGGCGGATTCGGGTCGCGCACCTCGACCACGCGCAGGCGGTAGCGGATGCCCGGCTGGAAGCGAAAGCCGGTGATGTCGCCATACCAGAGTTGCCAGGGCTGCGCGGCGCTGTCGCGCACCTGGTAGCACATGGCGCGGCCCGCGCCGGCGCTGCATGGCACGCGCTGCGAGTTCACGTAGACCAGCTTGGTCGGCCCCTGCTGGCCGCCGGCGATGGGATCGGTGCGGCGGCCGAAGTCCAGCGTGTCGCCCGAGCTCAGCACCCAGGTCATGCGCTGCGGATTGTTGACGTTGTCCAGCGAGCTGGCGGTGATGCGCGTCATGCCCGCCAGGAAATCCTGCTCCAGCTTCATGCTGTCGGGCGCGCAGGCCATCTCGGTGGCCACGGGCCGGTCGCGCACGATCAGCAGGCCGTTGGCGACCGTGTAGGAAGCGCTGTACTGGTTGCAGCCGGCGTAGCCCGCCATGCGCGGCGCGCCGCGCTCATGGAAGAAGCTGACCGTCAGCGGCCGCGAACGCGTGGACGCATGCGGCACCGGGCGCAGCGCGCCGCCCGGACGGGTCCAGCGCGCCAGCTCCCAGCCGGTCTGCGCCAGCATGTCGGAAGCCGCGGCCGGTTGGAAGCGCGGGTCCTGCCCGCCGACGGCGCGCTCGGGCGTCGACGAGCAGGCCGCGAGGCCCGCCAGCAGCAGGCAGGGCGCCAGCCGGCGCAGGGAAACGGAATACGGCATGCGGTTCTCTTACGGCGTGGGCGGGTCCTGGCGCCGCGCGAACTCCAGCACGTCGCCGCCGCGCAGGTTGAAGGTCAGGTGGCGCGGCGCGCCGCCGCTGTCCAGGGTGAAGGTGTCGATGGCGCCCAGGCCGCGCAGGTAATCGGCCTCCAGGCGCGCGCGCTCGGGCGTGAGGCAGGCCATGCGGGTGCTGGCGGGCGCGTCGATGTAGAGCTTGCCGCCCTGCAGCTTGTACGTGCCCATGTAGCGGTTGCAGCCCGAAAAGCCGTTGACGCGGTACTGCTTGCCCTGCGCCAGGAAGGTCAGGCGCACGGGTTCGCCATTGTCGCCGTGCGGGATGTCGCGCAGCGCGCCGCCCCGCTCGGTCCAGCGCACCAGTTCCCAGCTGGTCTGCGCCAGCGAATCGGCGCTGCTGGCGGCGTTGGCCGCGGCCGCGCCCTGCGGCCGCGCGCCGCCGGTGTTGCCGGCGCAGCCCGCCAATGCCGCAACCAGGCCCAGATACAGCAGCCGGCTACGCGTAGACATCAAGATAGACATGAACTGGGCTCCCAGAAATTGACTACCCCTAACTGTAACCGCCCGCCGCCCCATCCGCCCAACAGCCGAAGCCGAATGCACCATCGCCCGTCTTGCGGCCATCGCTCCGATGGCGCGGCCGGATGCATCGTATGCCGCATGGCGGGGCGGGTGGCGCGCGCGCAGAATCCGTAAAGGGTCTCCCTCCGGCGGGGCCTGGCAGCTCCAGGCTGTGCGGAACGGGCCGCAGGGCCAGACAACATTCCAGGGGACACGGCGATGGGCTTCTTGAGAACCTTGTTGGCATTATCCGTGGTGCTGGACCACCTGGGCGGCGGCAAGGCCGACCATCTGGTCGGCGGCCGGCTGGCGGTGCAGCTGTTCTACGTGATCTCGGGCTTTCTGATCTCCTACGTGCTGACGGCCACCGACCACTACCAGGGCGCCGTCGGCAAGTTCTACGCCAATCGCTTCCTGCGGCTGTTTCCGATCTACCTGGGCGTGGCCGCCATGACGCTGGCGGCCCATGCGCTGAGCGGCGGCGAGTTTTTCCAGTTCTATGAAGCCCTGCCTTCGAGCGCGGAACTGTTCCTGGTGCTTTCCAATATTTTCATCCTGGGCCAGGACTGGCTGATGTTCTTCGGCATCAAGGACTCGGCGCTGGCCTTCACCGGCAGCTTCGCCAACAGCGAGGTGCCGCTGTACCAGGGGCTGCTGGTGCCGCAGGCCTGGACCCTGGGCGTGGAAATGAGCTTCTACCTGGTCGCGCCCTTCATACTGGCGTCGCCGCGCCGCCTGCTGACGCTGCTGGCGGCCTCGCTGGCGCTGCGCGGCGTGCTGATCGCCACGGGCATCGGCCTGGGCGACCCCTGGACCTACCGCTTCTTTCCCACCGAACTGGCGCTGTTTCTCATCGGCTCGCTGTCGCACCAGGTGCTGCTGCCGCGCTACAAGGCCTGGACCATGAAGGCCGCGCGCCTGCCCGAGCTGGGCACGGCGGTACTGTTCGCGTACTGTCTGCTGCACTTTTCCATCGGCGTCAATCCGACCGTGCGCGACGGCCTGGCGGTGCTGCTGTTCGCCGCGCTGCTGCCGGCGGCGTTCCTGTTCCAGTCGCGCTACCGGCTGGACCGGGCGATCGGCGAACTGAGCTATCCGGTCTACATCTGCCATGCGCTGGTGATCATGATCCTGGACTGGCTGTTCGACGAGATCGACGTGCACCAGCCCATGCTGTTCGCGATCGTGGTCATCACCAGCTGCATCGCGTTCTCGGCGCTGCTCAACGCGCTGATCGCCGATCCGGTCGAACGCCTGCGCAACCGCCTGCGGACCAATGCCGGCGAGCCCGACGCGCCGGCGCCGGCCGCGGACGCGCGGCGGCGCCCCGCGGCTGCCCGGCCGTTGGGTTCTATTCGCCGCGCGCCTTGATGTAGGCCGCCAGCACCAGCTCGATCTGGCGCTTTTCCTGCGGGCTCAGGCGGTTGTAGGAAGCGTATGACACGGTCTCGAAGGGCCAGGCGGCGGGCGCCGCCTCGCCCGGCTCCGGACTCAGCATCGGCCCCTCTCCGGCGCTCAGCCACATGGGATTGACGCGCAGCGCGCGGGTCAGCTTGATGAGCGCGTCGCTCGACGGCTGCAGGCGATGCCCGCTTTCATAGTTGCCGATGGCGCTTTGCGACAGCTTGCTGGCGGCCGCCAAGTCCTTTTGTGTCCACCCCTGGAGCATTCTCGCGTTGCGCAGACGATGGCTAAACGTGTCCAATCGATCGACCTGGGCCATTATTAATATGAATTTATATTTTCGATTAAAGCACCCGGATACCGGCAGCAAATAACCGGATTGCGCACCAATTCCGGGGCTAATCCGCAAATCGCGGCGGCGCGCCGATGGCCCGCGGCCAGGCTCCGCTCCCGGCGTCGGCGGGCCTCCCCGTCCGGCAAAAAAACCATACCCATCATCGACTTAGTTCGAGACGGACGCGCCGGCGCAGGACCATGCCGGCATGCGTCGGCGCGCCAGTTTAGGCCGGCGATGTATCAAAAATAGAAAATAATGTATCGGCAATACTTAATATGCCGGCGGCCGGATTTTCAAAACAAACAGTATTTCAAGCGTTTCCGGCCAGGCGCGGATCGACGTCAGGTTACTCCCGGAAACCATAGAAACTTATCTTCACAAAAAAACACGCTCGTGTTCAAATGAAACACGGACGTGGCGGAGCCGCGCGCCCCTTCAAACAACAACGCCGGACGGCGGCGTCCTGGAAGCATTGATGAACAACACGCTGGATGTCATTTTTCTCGGCCATAACGACGCCAGACATGCCAGACTCGCCGAGGCCCTGAGCCACCTGGGTTTCAGCGTCTGCCGCTGCCACGACCTGGCAGAGGTCTACAGGCGGTACTTCGACCGCTCCAGCCCCCTCATCGTGCTGGAAGCGCCGCTGCCCGACATCCAGAACGCCGCCGTGCGGCTGCGCGCGGCCGACAGCGGCCTGGGCATCGTCGCCATTTCCGCATTTCCCGATGCCGAAAGCCGCATCCGCACCCTGCTGTGCGGCGCCGACGCCTGCCTGCCGGCCGACGTCAGCGGGCTGGAACTGGCCGCGGCGCTGCAGGCGCTGGTGCGCCGCTACAGCGCCCACGAAAACGCCGGCGCCGCGCCCGCCGCGCAGCCGCCCGAGCCCGGCCAGGAAACCTGGCGCCTGGCCAACAAGGGCTGGACCCTGATCAGCCCGGCCGGGCAGCTGCTGGGCCTGACCACCGGCGAGCGCGACTTTCTCTCGCGGCTGGTGCACGCGCCCGACCGCAAGGTCAGCCGCGACGCCTTCCTGGCCGACGAACCGGACGAGGCCGGCGCCGGCATGGCGCGGCGCCGTTTCGTGGACGTGATGATCAGCCGGCTGCGGCGCAAGGCGGCCGCCCGGCAAATGGTGCTGCCGATTCGCACCGTGCACGGCTGGGGCTATATGTTCGCGGCGAACATCCGGTTCGATTCGGATTCGGGAGACAACGCCGGGGAAGCGGGCCGGCCGGAGACGGCGGCGGGAGACTGGCGCGACGCGACGGAAAACGCCTGCGTATAGGGCCGGGGCGAAAAAAACGCGGCGCGGCCCCGAAGAGCCAAGACGCCGCGCTAAAACAACACGTGAACCTGGAGTCATCAGCCGGCACTGATGTCTACTACCCGGCACACGCGATTCCAACATTCGTGCCTCAAACACACCTCATGCACGGCCTGGGCCGTGGACTCTTGCGGGGTCTCTAGTCCCTGCGCGAGCCGCGTTGCGGCCGCCACGAGATGCAAGCGAGTTTAGGACCTTGCGCCCGTTTCCAGTAATTCTTTGTTGATAGCGTTCAATACTTATTTGATATAGCGCCGGCATGGACGGCCAGACGCCGGCGGCCGCCCTAAAATGCCGACTAAGGATTCCTCCATGCCCATCATGCCCTCCTCTCTCAAGCACCGCGTCCGCAAGGTGCTGGCGCTGTTTCCCCCCAACTGGTGCCTGGCCATCCTGGTGGCGCTGGACGGCTACGCCTTCATGCATCCGGTGCTGCGCGAAGTGCGCGCCCGCGACTACTCGTTCTGGCTGGCCCTGGACAACTGGCAGGACATGATGAAGGTCGTCGGCCTGCTGGAAATCCCGCGCCTGGTGCTGGGGGTGGGGCTGCAGGTCATCGCGCTGGGGCTGATCCTCAAGGCCCGCATCGCCTGGGCGTTTTCGCTGGTGCTGCTGGTCGGCACCGGCACCTTCGCCATACTGGGCGATCACGGCCGCGCCGCGCTGGGCGTCTACACGCTGGTGCTGGTCATCGCGCTGATCGTCTACTGGCGGCGCTTCGACCGCGCCAGCGTCACGGCCGGCTCGCTGTTCGCGGCGGTCAGCATGCTGTCGCTGCTGATCTACGCGGTCTTCGGCGCGCTCTACCTGGGCCAGGAATTCAATCCGCCGATCGAGGACACCGGAACGGCCTTCTATTTCTCCATCGTGTCCATGTCCACGGTGGGCTATGGCGACATCACGCCGCACACCGGCACCGCGCGGCTGTTCACCGCGTCGATTATCATCCTGGGCATCACCATTTTCGCCACCTCCATCAGCGCGATCGCCGGGCCGGTGATCGGCGGCAATCTGAAACGGCTGGTCAAAGGCAGGTTTTCCACCGCCATGCGCAAGAACCACATCATCATCGCGGGCGCGACGCCCCTGGCGCTCAGCGTCTACGACGGCCTGCGCCGCCGCGGCGACGAAGTCACCGTCATCGTGCCCACCGGCGTCGCGCAGGAATACCCGGCCGCCACCGACCTGATCGAAGGCGATCCCTCCAGCGTGGAAGTACTGCGCAGCGCGGGCGTGGCGCGGGCGCGCTACGTGCTGGCGCTGCGCGACGACGACGCGGAGAACGCGTTCATCGTGCTGGCCGCGAAAGAAGCCACCGGCGACTCGGGCGCCAAGACGGTGGCGCTGGTCAACACCAGCAAGCACCTGGAGAAGATCCGCCGCGTGCAGCCCGACCTGGTGTTCTCGGTGCAGCTGCTGGGCGCGGAACTGCTGACGCGCGCCATCAGCGGCGAGCCGCTGGACAGCCAGGCCATCACCGACCTGTTCTTCGCCAAGGCCGCGCCCGGCGCCAAGCCGGCCTGAGGCCCGGCAGGGTCACGCCTGCTGGCCGGCGTACCAGCGCGCGAACTCCGTCGCCGACATGGGACGCGCCAGAAAATACCCCTGCAGGAACGTGACCCCGCGCGCCTTCAGGTAATCGAACTGCAGCTGGGTCTCCACGCCTTCGGCCACGACCGCCAGCCCCAGCCGGTGGGCCAGCGCGATGATCGCGTCCAGGATCGGCGCCTCTTCGCCGGCCGGCCCGATGGCCTGCACGAAGCCCTTGTCGATCTTCAGGTAATCGACCGGAAATCGCTGCAGGTACGAAAACGAACAGTGCCCCGTGCCGAAATCGTCGATGGCGACCAGCACGCCCTCGGCGCGCAAGGCGTCGATGTTGCGCCGCGCCTGGCCGTTGTCGTCCGCGATCAGGCTGCGCTCCGTGATCTCCAGCACGACCTGCGGACGGCCCGCCGCGATGCTGGCGACGAAGGCCCGGATGTCGGACAGCAGCTGGTCGCTGGACACGTGCTCGGCCGCGAGGTTCACGCCGACGTGAAAGCCCGGCGGCATGCTCCAGGCGCCCACGTCGCGCTCGACCAGCGTCAGCAGATGCCGGGTCAGTTCGACGATCATGCCCTCGGCCTCGGCCGCCGCGATGAAAATGTCCGGACGCACCGGTCCGACCCCGGGGCAGTCCCAGCGCATCAACGCCTCCACGCCTTCGCAGCGGCCGCTGGCCTGGCCGTACACCGGCTGGTAGTACACGTGGAACTCGCCGGCCCGCATGGCGCGGCGCAGCTGCTCCCTGAACGAGCGCCGGCTGGCCTGCAGCCGGTAGGCGCCCAGCCCGAGCAGCACGCTGGCCAGCAGCGCCACCGGCAGGTAGGTCAGCATGCATTGCGTCCATGCCCGCGCCAGCGCGTCGGGCGGCACCCTGACGCTGATGCCGATCGACGCGCCGCTGGGCGCGCTGACGGTTTCGCGGTACAGCGGCATGGCCGAACTCGCCACGCGCGCCCAGGAATCGCTGCTTATCGGATCGCCGCTGCCGATGACGAGCTTGAGTTGCAGGTCGTCGGCGCTGGCCACGGCATTGAGCAGGTCCTGCAGATAGCGCCCGTCCACCTCGACGATGCCGCCATAGCCGTCCGGCCGGACCTTGCTGAACAGGACCGCGGAACGCTCGGGCGCCAGCGGCGTGCCGGCGACCGTATGCGGCCTGCCTTCGGACGACTCCAGCACGGGCCATCGGCTGAAATCGTCGACCGAGGCGTCGACCTCGCCCAGCGCCGACGAACAGTAAACCAGGCCGTCGCGCACCAGCGCCAGCGAACGGAAATACGGATTGAGCGTGCCCCAGCGCTGCAGCTCGGCCAGCCGTTCGGGACACGGCCCGGTCGCCAGCTCCGCCACGCGGTCCAGCATCTCGCGCGACTGGGCCAGAATGCGCTCGACCTGCACGCGCACGATGCGCGCCGCGGTCGCCGCGTCCTGGCGTTGCGTGCTGTTCGCGTACAGCCAGGTCCATCCGACGCAGACCAGGAGGGGGACCACCAGGGCCAGCGCCACCGGCAGATAGCGCCAGGACGGTGCGCCGTCAGTCATTCCCGAAGTAGGCATATCGCCCCGCCGCATTAATTGTCACCGGCTGCAACCGGTCCAGTCTGGATAGGACACTATGACGCCCTTGGCGTCAAGAAGCGGGGCCGGATGAACGTGCGAAAAGTGTGCGCCGCCGACGCGCGCAGCAGGCGGCGCAGGCCCGCCTGCTGTGCTGCTTTTTTTGTAACTTGAAAGCGCAGGACATATTTGCATCCAAGCCGGTTTTCCCTATGAAGACTGCGGAAAATCCGCTCATCCCATCAAACTGATACGCTTTTTTTAATAGATATTGAATCTGTACTGATTTTGCTGCGGGATCTACTGTTCTGGCGTAGGAAACACCCGTCAGGAACACCGCCATGGACAGCGACGCGCTATTGCTAGCCCGAATACAGTTCGGCTTCACCATCTCGTTTCACATCATCTTCCCCGCCATCACCATCGGGCTGGCCAGCTACCTCGCGGTGCTGGAAGGGCTGTGGCTGCGCACGCGCAACACGGTCTACCGCGACCTCTACCACTTCTGGACCAAGATCTTCGCCGTCAACTTCGGCATGGGCGTGGTCTCCGGCCTGGTGATGGCCTACCAGTTCGGCACCAACTGGAGCTTTTTCTCCGACTTCGCCGGCAGCGTGACCGGCCCGCTGCTGGCCTACGAGGTGCTGACCGCCTTCTTCCTGGAGGCCGGCTTCCTGGGCGTGATGCTGTTCGGGTGGTCGCGCGTGGGACCGGGGCTGCATTTCTTCTCGACCGTCATGGTGGCGCTGGGCACGCTGGTCTCGGCCACCTGGATTCTGGCCTCCAACAGCTGGATGCAGACGCCCGCCGGCTACGAAATCCTGGATGGGCGCGTGGTGCCCACGGACTGGCTGGCGGTGATTTTCAACCCCTCGTTTCCCTACCGCCTGGCGCACATGGGCATCGCGGCTTTCCTGGCCACCGCGCTCATGGTGGGCGCCTCCGGCGCCTGGCACCTGCTGCGCGGCGACCGCAGCCCGGCCGTGAAGAAGATGTACGCGATGGCGATGGGCATGCTGCTGCTGGTGGCGCCGCTGCAGGCCGTGGTGGGCGACCTGCACGGACTGAACACGCTGGAACACCAGCCGGCCAAGATCGCCGCGATCGAGGGCCATTGGGAGAACGAGCCGGGCGCCGGCGTGCCGCTAACGCTGTTCGGCATTCCCGACATGGCGCGCGAGGAAACCCGCTATGCGCTGAATGTCCCGCGCCTGGGCAGCCTGATCCTCACGCATAGCTGGGACGGCCAGTTCCCCGGCCTGAAGTCGTATCCGCCCGAGGACCGGCCCAACGCCACGGCCGTGTTCTGGTCGTTCCGCGTCATGGCGGGGCTGGGCATGCTGATGATCGCGCTGGCCGGCTGGGCGCTGTGGTCGCGCTGGCGCGGCCGGCTCTACGAATCGCGCGGGCTGCAGCGCTTCGCGCTGTGGATGGGACCGTCCGGGCTGATCGCCATCCTGGCCGGCTGGTACGTGACCGAGATCGGCCGCCAGCCCTGGGTGGTGTACGGCGTGATGCGCACCGCCGACGCGGCCACGCCGCACGGGCTGGGCGAGCTGACGCTGACCCTGGCGCTGTTCGTGGCGGTGTACCTGCTGGTGTTCGGCGCCGGCGTCTCGTACATGCTCCGGCTGATCCGCATGGGCCCCGGCCCCGCCCCCGGCCACGCGCCGCTGTCCGGCGGCCCGGGCGAGCCGCGCCAGCCGTCGCGGCCGCTGTCGGCCGCCTCCACCCTGGCGGGCGTCGAGCCCGCGCAACACTCGCATTCGGGAGTCTGAGACCATGGGCATCGACCTTGCACTGGTATGGGCCGTCATCATCCTGTTCGGCGTGATGATGTACGTGATCATGGATGGCTTCGATCTGGGCATCGGCATCCTGTTTCCGCTGATCTCCGACCGCGACGAACGCGACGTGATGGTCAACACCGTGGCGCCCGTGTGGGACGGCAACGAAACCTGGCTGGTGCTGGGCGGCGCCGGCCTGCTGGCGGCGTTCCCGCTGGCCTACTCCGTGATCCTGCACGCGCTGCACCTGCCGCTGGTGTTCATGCTGCTGGGCCTCATCTTCCGCGGCGTGGCGTTCGAGTTCCGCTTCAAGGCCGACGAACACCACCGCCCGCTGTGGGACCGCGCCTTCGTCGCCGGCTCGGTCTGCGCCACCTTCTTCCAGGGCGTGACGCTGGGCGCCTACATCGAAGGCATCCCGGTGACGGACCGCGTCTACAGCGGCGGCCCCTGGGACTGGATCAGCCCGTTTTCGCTGTTCACCGGCGCCGGGCTGGTGGCGGCCTATGCGCTGCTGGGCTGCACCTGGCTCATCATGAAGACCGAGGGCCGCCTGTACCGCCACATGTGCGCCATCGCCCGGCCGCTGACGCTGGCGCTGCTGGCGGTGATCGCCGCGCTCAGCGCCTGGACGCCGCTGGCGCAGCCGCAGATCGCGCAGCGCTGGTTCAGCCTGCCCGGCATGTTCTGGTTCCTGCCCGTGCCGGTGCTGGTCGCGGCCGCCGGCTTCGAGCTGTTGCGCCGCGTGCGCGGCGCGCCCGGCGCCGGCCCCTTCGTGCTGTCGCTGGCCCTGGTGTTCCTGGGCTACAGCGGCCTGGGCATCAGCATCTGGCCCGCCATCATCCCGCCCGACGTGTCCATCTGGACGGCCTCCGCGCCGCCGCAAAGTCAGGGTTTCGCGCTGGTGGGCGCGCTGGCCATCATTCCCGTGATTCTCATGTACACCGCCTGGTCCTACTATGTGTTCCGCGGCAAGGTGCGCACCGGCGAGGAGTTCCACTGATGAACCGTACCCCCGCCACCCTGCCCTCGTGGCGCTGCCGCCTGCTGTGGCTGGCGATAATCTGGACATGCAGCGTCGCGGCGCTGGGCGCGGCCGCCTTTGCGCTGCGCCTGGTCATGAGATCCATCGGCATGTCGACCTGAACCCACGGACCCGCCATGAAACGCTATGAACGGCTGACAGAAGAAATAACCGCCTCGATCCGCTCGGGACTGCTGCAGGCCGGCGACCGCCTGCCCTCGGTGCGGCAGACCAGCGCCAGCCGCGGCGTGAGCCCCTCGACCGTATTCAAGGCCTATTACCTGCTGGAGGCGCGCGGCCTGATCCGCGCGCGCGACCGCTCCGGCTACTACGTGCTGCGCGCGCCGCACGCCGCGCTGCCCGAGCCCGACGGCCTGTCCAGCGCCAGCGCCGGCCGCCATCCGGTGGACGTCAGCGACAACGTGCTGCAGGTGCTCAACGCCACCCTGCGCCGCGACATGCTGCCCTTCGGCTCGGCCTTTCCCAGCCCGTCGCTGCTGCCCTACGGACGGCTGGCGAAGTTCATGGCGGCCTCGGCGCAGCGCCTGGACCCCTGGAGTTCCATCGACGACCTCAGCCCCGGCGACGCCGCGCTGCGCCGCGCCATCGCGCTGCGCTACCTGGCCGACGGCATGTCGGTGCCGGTCGACGACATCATCATCACCAACGGCGCGCTGGACGCGCTGAACCTGAGCCTGGCCGCGGTGACCGAGCCGGGCGACGCCGTCATCGTCGAATCGCCCACCTTCTATGCGGCGCTCCAATCGCTGGAGCGCAACCATTTGCACGCCATCGAGGTCGCCACCCACCCGCGCGAAGGCATAGACCTGCAGGCGCTGGAAGCGGCCATCGTGCAACACCGTCCGCGCGCCTGCTGGCTCATGACCACCTTCCAGAACCCGCTGGGCAGCCTGATGCCGGACGAAAAAAAGGAAGCGCTGGTCGCCCTGCTGACCCGCCACGGCGTGGCGCTGATCGAAGACGACGTCTACGGCGAGCTGTACTTCGGCGAGCAGCGCCCGCGCCCCGCCAAGGCCTATGACCGCGAAGGCATCGTGATGCACTGCTCGTCGTTCTCCAAGACCCTTGCGCCGGGCTACCGCGTGGGCTGGGTGGCCGCGGGCCGCTACACGCGCCGGATCATGCGCAACAAGCTGACCACCAGCCTGGCGACGGCCGCGCCCACCCAGGCCGCCATCGCCGCCTACCTGGAGAAAGGCGGCTTCGACCGGCACCTGCGCCAGTTCCGCCAGGCGCTGGCCCAGCAGCAGGGCGAACTGCTGCAGGCCATCGCCCGCTACTTCCCCAAAGGCACGCGCGCCACGCGGCCGGCGGGCGGCTACTTCGTGTGGGTGGAGCTGCCGGCGGGCATCGACACGCTCAAGGTCCATCGCGCCGCGCTGGGGCACGGCATCAGCATCGCGCCGGGCCCGCTGTTCTCGGCCTCGGGGGCCTTCGGCAACTTCCTGCGCCTGAACGCCGGCCATCCCTGGAACCCGGAGATGGAGCAAGGCATGGCCACGCTCGGCAAGCTGCTGGCTAGTTCGCCGTCGCGCCCGAATCCTTGACCGCCTTGGCCCAGGCCGCGATCTCGGCCTGGATGAAGGCGCCGAACTCGGCCGTGCTCAGGCCGGAAGCCTGCGCGCCTTCTTCCATCAGACGCTGCTTGACGGCCGGGGAAGCCAGCGCGCCGCCCAGCGCCTGGTTCAGCCTGGCCACGACCGCGTCGGGCGTACCCGCGGGCGCGACGATGCCGTGCCACGAGACCGCCTTGAAGCCCGTCAGACCGGCCTCGGCCATGGTGGGCGTATCCGGCATGGCCGGCGAACGCTGCGGCGAGGTCACCGCCAGCGCGCGCAGCGCGCCCGCCTTGACCTGCGGCAGCACGCCGGGAATGGTGGTGAACATGAAGTCGATCTGGCCGCCGATCAGATCCGTGATGGCGGGGCTGCCGCCCTTGTAAGGCACGTGCGTGAACTGCAGGCCGGCCGCGCTCTTGAACATCTCGCCGGCCAGGTGGCCGGGCGTGCCCGCGCCGGCCGAACCCATGTTGATCCGGTCGCCCTGCGAGCGGATGAAGGCGATCAGCTCCTGCACGTTGGACGCCTGCACCTGCTTGCCGATCACCAGCACGTTGGGCACGGTGGCCAGCAGCGTGACGGGGGTGAAGTCCTTCACCGCGTCGTACGAAATGCGCGAGTACAAGGACGGGTTGATGCCGTGCGTGCTGGCGGTGGCCAGCAGCAGCGTATAGCCGTCCGGCGCGGAAGTGGCCACCTGCTTGGCCGCGATGGTGCCGTTGGCCCCACCCTTGTTCTCGACGACGATGGTCTGCCCCAGGGTCTTGGCGGCCTCGGCCGCCACGGTGCGCGCCAGAATGTCCGAAGTGCCGCCGGCGGAATGCGGCACGACCAGCGTGATCGGCTTTTCGGGAAAGGACTGGGCTTGCGCCGCCGGCAGGGCCGGCAGCAGACAGGCGGCCAGCGCGGCGCGCGCCAGCAAGGAAGTGCGGAACATTGAAGTCTCCTGGTTTCGTTATTGTGGAAAGCGGCGCGGCCGCTCAGTCCGAGCCCAGCTGCAGCTTGTTGGGCTGGCGTTTCTCGATGGCCCACTTCAGCAGCGCGGCCGAACGGTAGATGCCGTGGGCGAACTTGCCGTAGGGCAGCGTCAGGAACAGCGCCATCACCACGCCCAGATGGATCGCCAGCAGCAGCGCCATCGCCCCGCCGTCGCGGCCGGCCAGCAGCGCCAGCCCGGTGGCGCTGGTCAGGAACAGCAGCGCGATGAAGCCGCGGTCCATGGGCTTTTGCGCGGCGTCGCCCTGCTGCGGATGGCGCTTGAGGTTCAGCCACAGCAGGCCGGCCGGCCCGATCAGCAGGCCGATGCCGCCGGCCGTGCCCAGCAGCACCGGCGCGCTCCAGAACGGATACGGCGCCGGCTGCCCCAGCAGGTAGTGGTACAGCGTGGCCACGCTGGTGGCCGCGAAGCACAGCATGAAGCCGTAGAAAGTGCAGTGGTGGAAGCGCCGGCGCCACAGCGTGAAGGCGTCGTCCGCGTTGTTGCAGCCCTTGCCGTGGCCGCCGTCCAGGTAGCGCAGGCGCAGCGCGTCATGCGCGGCCTCGGCCACCGCCGCGCCGGACGCCGCCCCCGGGCTGACGTCGCGCCAGAAGCGCGTCACGCCCACGCCCAGCGCCAGCACGGCCAGGCTGAAGACCACGCCGAACATCAGCGCCAGCGTGTTGTGCGGGAACACGGCGTAGAAATCGCCGGCCAGCGGCTCGTGCAGCAGCCCGCCGCCCATCAGCGCCGCCAGGGCCAGGAACAGCGCCAGGCCGGCGGCCGTGGCCAGCGACAGGGCCAGGCCGTTGCGCTTGTACAGCCGGCCCAGCGCCGGCGGCCAGGCATAGTCGGTATAGGTCTGCACCCGCACGCGCGCCATGGCCTGCGGCACGTTCACCGCGAACTCGTGCGGCGGCGCGTACTGGCACGCGTGCAGACAGGCGCCGCAGTTGTGGCACAGATTGGCCAGGTAATTGATGTCTGCCTTGCCGAACTCCAGGCGGCGCGTCATGGCGGGAAACACCGCGCAAAAGCCTTCGCAATAGCGGCAGGCGTTGCAGATCTGCATGACGCGCGCCACTTCGGTTTCGTCGTCCGTCAGCGCGCCGGCCTGCGGCTTGGCGCCGCCATGCCAGTGTATGGTCTGCTCGGTCATGGCCGGCTTCGATCCCGGGAAAGACTGCGCCTCGCGGGCCAGGGCTTCAAGTTGCTTCATGTCGTGCTTTCCGCGTTGTGCCGGGCGCGCGCCGCTGCGGCGGCGGCCCGGGTGCCGGCGATGCGGCCGAAGGCCGTGCCGATGGACATGCCCACCCCGGCCGTATAGCCCTTGCCCAGCACGTTGCCGGCCATCATTTCGCCCGCGACGAAGAGGTTGTCGCTGGGCACGTCGTTGAAACGGACCGCGGCGGTGTCGTCCACCTTCAGGCCCAGATAGGTAAAAGTGATGCCGGGCCGCAGCGCATAGCCGTAGAACGGCGCCGTATCGATGGGCCGCGCCCAGTGCGTCTTGGCCGGCGTCAGGCCTTCGGTATGGCAGTCGTCCAGCGCCGTGTGGTCGAACTTGCCGACGCGGCAGGCCTCGTTGTATTGGCGGATGGTCTGCTCGAAAGCAACCGGGTCCAGGCCCAGCTTGGCCGCCAGCTCCGGCAGCGTATCGGCCTTCACGCCCGGAAACACCGGCGGCATGAAGCGGCCCACGGCCTTGGCGTCGATGATGGAATACGCGATCTGGCCCGGCTGCATGGCCGTCAGCCGGCCCCAGATGGCGTAGCGCTTGGGCCAGAAATCCTCGCCCTCGTCATAGAAGCGGCGCGCCTCGCGGTTGACCACCACGCCCAGCGACACGCAGTCGATGCGGGTGCAGATGCCGCCGTCATACAGCGGCGCGCGCGCGTCGATGGCCACGCAGTGCGACTGCGACGGATCGCCGATGCCGTCGGCGCCGGCGTCCAGCATGAACTTCAGCAGCACGCCCATGTTGAAGCGCGTGCCGCGGATGAGGAAGTTGTCGGCCGGCCATTCGCCGCGCTCGTTCTGGCCCCAGGCCTCGCGCAGCCATTCGCGGTTCGACTCGAAGCCGCCCGCCGCCAGCACGCAGGCGCGCGCCTCGATACGCTCGGCGCCGATGCGCGCGGCCACGAAACGGCCGCCGTCCAGCTCCAGCGCATCCACGGGCGCCTCGTAGCGGATCCGCACGCCCAGCGCCTCGGCGCTGCGGTAATAGGCGTTGACCAGGGCCTTGCCGCCGCCCATGAAAAACGCGTTGGTGCGCGCCACGTGCAGCGCGCCCGACAGCGGCGGCTGGAAATTCACGCCGTGGCGGCGCATCCAGTCCCTGCAGGTCGAGGACTCGCGGATGACCAGCCGCGCCAGGTGTTCGTTGGTCAGCCCGCCCGTCACCTTGAGCAGGTCCTGCCAGTATTCTTCCTCGGGATAGGCGTCGACCAGCACGTCCTGCGGCGCGTCGTGCATGCAGCGCAGGTTGCGCGTGTGCTGCGAATTGCCGCCGCGCCATTCGCGCGGCGCCGCTTCCAGCAGCAGCACGCTGGCGCCGGCCTCGCGCGCCATCAGGGCCGCGCACAGCGCCGCGTTGCCCCCTCCTATCACCAAGACGTCGACCATGCCGTTGTTCCTCTTTCAAGGAACGCACTGTAGCCAGCGCGGCCGCCGGCCGATATCAGCCAGCCGTCAACGGGTCTTCATGAATCGTGAAGGGTCACCACCGGCCATTTGCCCTCGCGCGCCAACGCGCGCGAGACGTCCGCCAGCACCAGCCGCGCGGCCAGCGCCGCGGGCGACAGCTCGTCCTCGGACAGGCTGGCCAGCAGATTCGGGCGGAACAGGTGGGCATCGTCGATGCGCGCCATGTGCAGCTGGCCCGGCGCGATCCGCGCCATGGCCGAACTGGGCTGGATGGTGGCGACGTGGCCCAGCTGCACCACGTCCATGAGCACCGGCAGGCCATCGACCTCCACCGCCACCAGCGGCGCGTGGCCCGACTGCTGGTAGGCGTGGTTGACCAGCGCCCGCAGCCCGTGGCGCCCGCTGGGCAGCACCAGCGGCAGGTGCGCGATGGCCTCGATGCGCGTGGTTTCGCCCGGCGGCAGCCCCGGCATGCCGGGCCGGGCCAGCAGGAACAGCGGCTCGTCCAGCAGCGGCATCACGCTCCAGCGGCGCGCCGACTCGGCCTGGAACACGATGGCCAGGTCCAGCATGCGGCCGTTGAGCATGTCGCTCAGATGGCCGGACAGCGCCTCCACCAGGTGCAGGCGGATATCCGGATAGCGCTGGTTCATGGCCTGCACGAAGGCCGCGCCCAGGATGGCGGCGGTGGTGGACGGCAGGCCCACGCTGACGTGGCCGGCCAGCCGGGCCTGCTGCGCGGCCTGGACGGCGTCGTCGGCATGGCGCAGCGCCAGCTGCGCCTGCCGGAAAAACGCCAGCCCCGCGTCGGTCGGCTCCACCCCGCTGGCGCTGCGCCGCAGCAGCCGCGTGGCCAGCTCGCCCTCCAGCCGGCTGATCTGCTGGCTGAGCGCCGACGTGACCATGCCGATGGACTGGGCCGCGCGGCCGATGCTGCCGGCCTCCACGACCCGTACGAAATAACGCAGCTGGCGCAGTTCCATGAGCGGCTCAGGCCGGTATCGTCAGGCCCCTGGCCACCGCCCGGCGGGCCACGAAGGCTTCCAGCACCCGGCCGACGTTCTTGTAGCGGGAAAACTCCACCAGCTCGCCCGCGCCGTAAAAGCCCACCAGATTGCGCACCCAGGGCAGGATGGCGATGTCGGCGATGGTGTATTCGTCGCCCATCACCCAGTCGCGCCCTTCCAGCCGCTTGTCCAGCACGCCCAGCAGGCGCTTGGACTCTTCCACGTAGCGGTCGCGCGGACGCTTATCCTCGAAGTCCTTGCCGGCGAACTTGTGGAAAAAGCCCAGCTGGCCGAACATCGGCCCGATGCCGCCCATCTGGAACATGACCCACTGCAGCGTCTCGTAGCGCCCCGCCATATCCGCCGGCAGGAACTTGCCCGTCTTGCCGGCCAGATAGATCAGGATGGCGCCGGACTCGAACAGGCCCAGCGGCTTGCCCTCGGGACCATCGGGATCGAGAATCGCCGGAATCTTGTTGTTCGGGCTGAGCGAAAGGAATTCCGGCGAGAACTGGTCCTTGGTATCGAAACTGACCCGGTGGGCCTCATAGGGCAGCCCGGTTTCCTCCAGCATGATCGACACCTTCACCCCATTGGGCGTGGGCAGCGAATACAGCTGGATGCGGTCGGGATGCCGGGCGGGCCACTTCTTGGTGATGGGAAAGGCGCTGAGGTCGGCCATGCGGGGGGCTCCAGAGAGGACGGCGGGAAATTGCTGCGGCTAATCCTAGCGCAAAACCCCGCCTGCCGGTGGCCGGCCGCCGCCGGCTCCGCTACTTCCAGCGTTGCCGCTGCCGATGCCGTTCGGCCGCGCGCCGGTAGATTGCCCGGTCCCGCGCGAACTCGTACCGCGCGCACGTGGTTTTCATGGCGCCAGTAATGGCCCACGGTAAACGTCTGCATCACCCGATCGTTCCTGAGCACAGGGCAACGCAGATCGGGAAGATTCCCGTTCTGAGCGCCGCGCCCGATGTGAAAGAACACGGAGGCATCGCCCCAGGGAACCGTGACCGCGCCGCCCGGCCCGTCATGCACGAAAAAGCGCACTTGCCGGGTATTGCGGTCGAAGCCGACGCTTCATCCCTAACGCAGGTCCTCGGGATTCATCGACGCGTCCCGCACGTATTTGTCGCCAGGCTCGGGCTGCAGCGTGGTCTCGATCTCGGGGGGAAACGCCGGGATCTTGCTGGTCTGCATCACCATCCAGCGCATGATGGCGTGCAGGTAGTTGAACGGAATCAAGGTCAGGTACATGAAGCCGGGGCCGCGCGCGTCGTTGGCGAACACGCGCTCCTTGGAGAAGGCGAAGCTCTCGCGCTTGCCGTCCACCGGCATGCAGTACAGGACCGCGTCCTGCACCGCCTGCGGGCCTTCCTCCATGTAGCGGCGCAGGAATTCCCAGTGGGCATGGGCGTTCTCGATGCGGCCCGTGGCGATGCTGAAGGCGAAAGTCTCCTCGACCGTGACGCCGTCCCGGGCCAGGATCAGGCCGCGGATATCCCAGTTGAACCAGCCCATCGCGCCCTTTCCCCGGCCCAGGGTGAAATAGATCTTGTCCCAGGGCGCGGTCAGGATACTGCCGTCCAGCCGGAATACGTGCACCAGCCGGCGCTTGCGGTCCAGCGCAATGGGGTACCAGGTCCAGCGGAACATCTCCTTGCACGCGACCCACGCCCCCGCCGCGGCCAGCGCCGCGCACATCGCCATGCTGATGAAGATGCCCTCCCACAGGCCGTTTTCGTTGGGCAGGTCGTGCGCCAGCAGGATCCAGGCCAGCATCAGGATGCCGCCCACGCCGAAGGCCACGCCTATGCCGCCGATCAAGGCGATGAAGCCGCGCCAGCCGTACCAGCGGTCCACCGACAGCAGGGCGTTGGAATTCATCCTGACGACGCAAAGCTCGGCATGCGGCGCCACGTCCAGGCGCTTTTTCTGCGACAGGCGGTGTTCGCGGTCGAATTCCGAAAGCGGACGATTGTCGGGAAACCTGGACATCAGGCCCGTGAAATCCATCACGAGCCTCCAAGCGCCACGCGCAGGCTGTTCATTTCTTGCTGCACCCCGTAGTAATAGTCGGCGCCGGGCTGCCCCTGCAGCTTGCCCCACAGGCAGCGCTTGAGCCACTCGTCGATCTTGTTTCCCTTGAACTTCTCGATCAGCACCGCCACGATGATCAGGAACACCGCCGCGATCAGGCCCACCAGCGTGGCCGACATGGCGAAGGCGCTGATGACGATCAGGCTG
This sequence comes from Achromobacter sp. MUI-25009338, assembly GCF_057359325.1. NCBI lineage: Bacteria > Pseudomonadati > Pseudomonadota > Betaproteobacteria > Burkholderiales > Alcaligenaceae > Achromobacter > Achromobacter sp. MUI-25009338. The sequence goes on along the minus strand of NZ_CM170627.1, from coordinate 776,233 downwards.
AGGATACCCGAGGCGACGTACAGGCCGCCCATCAGGCCGTTCTTCTCGATCACGAACTGGTCGGTGGCCGACTTGAAATCGAACACCGCCATGATGACGCCGGTGACGACCCCGACCCGGCTACCCCAGCGGGCGAGCAATGAGCCGGTGGCGTCCAGAGACACGCCCACGCCCAGGCGCATGCCGCCGGCGGCCCTGGCCTTGAGCGCCGCGCCCAGCACGTCGGCCACCGAGCCGCCGGCCGAAGCGATGCCGACCACGAATTTCCAGCTCGCGTCGCTGCGCTCGTGCGGCATGGCCGATTCCAGGTCGCTCCAGAGCTTGTACACCGCCACCGTCTGGAACACGCAGCCGACCACGCCAAGCCGCACGTCGGTATTGATCGTCGTGCGCCAGCGCGACAACTCCCTGGCCTCGTACTGCTCGATCGTCATGGTCGTCTGCGCCAGCGCCCGGGCCCGGTCGCCGGCCCGCATGTCCGCCGGCACGCTGGCGGCGGCCTGTCTGTCCACGAGCATGAACCAGCGCTTCTTGTCGCTGCCTTCGATCTGTTCGCCGCGCACTTCCAGGCGGCGCAACTCTTCGGCCACCGCGCGCTCCATCTGGCGCAGGTCCACCCTGCCGCCATGCTGGCGCATGATTTCCCGGATCAGCGCGGCGCGGAATGATTTTCGGCCGCCCTCGACCTCGACGATCGCCACGTCCTGGCGCGACAGCAGCCCCATATACATCGCCAGCCTGCGCGCGACGGCGCTATCCACGCCCAGCCTCAGGACGTGCACCAGCGGCCCCATGATCTGTTCGAGCAGGCGTGCGGTCTTGTCCATCTGGCCTTCGCTCAGCACCTTGAGCCCGGTCTTGTAGGCCTCGTGCAGATTGCTCCAGGGAATTCCCTTCCAGTCGACGGCCGCCTCGTGCGCCTCGACGACCTTCTTGACCACGAAGTCCTGGTTGTGGAACATGGCCCGCAGCACGATGTTGCGAGTGTCCTCCGGGTTCCCTTGCAGCCAGTCGGCGTACAACTGGAAGCAGACGCGCTTGTCCTGGGTTCCGTCGATGCACAGGGCGAGAACGGTCTGGTAGACCTCGCCGCTGTCGGCGTTGTTGGCGTCGTAATTGCACTGGAACGACTCCAGCGTGTTTTCGCAGGTCATCCACGCCACGTGCGCCTTGGCCATGGGCACGATGATCCCGGCGTCGAACTTCGCCAGGCGGTCGTCGAAACCGCTTTGCCACGCCCTGCGGGCGTTCTCGTCGTAGTTGTCGAAGTATTTGCTCCAGGCGTCCCAGCGCACCTTGCGCCGCTCTTCCTCGGTCGGATGGCGGTAATTGTCGGCCTCGGCCAGGCGGCCCTCGCGGTTCTCCGGCATCAGCCAGTCCAGCAGCAACTGGCCCACCGCCAGGCCCTCGGCCCCGGCGCCGCCCGGGCCGACCGCCATGTGCGGGGTGCTGGTCCCGTAGACGGAATAGTTGGTCGCATCCTGGCCGCGCCGGCGCAGGAAGTCGCTTTCCGCGGACTGCATGACGATCTCGCTGATCGACTCGATGGACTTCGACACGGTCAGCGGCCGCAGGTCCTCCTTGTTCGAGACGAAATCATCGAAACGCATGCGCATCAGCCGCGCGATGTCCTGCAGGATTCCCGTGCCGTCCGGCAAGGCCAGCATCAGCCCGTTGCCCGGCGAGAACGCCTCGGCCGCGTCCTCGATCGGCTCGCCCATCCAACCCTTGACGTTGTAGTAGCCGACGGTGCTCCAGCCCAGCAGCTGCTGCTTGCCGTAAGGGTCCAGTTCGCGCTTGCGGTGGACCACGTAATCGGCCACCGTGTCCTTCAAGGTCTTGATGCTCTTGGCCTGCGGGTGCTTCTTGCCGCTCAGCCAGGCCTGCACGTCGAACTTGAACATGTGGCGCTGGCGCATCTCGGCGCCCTTTCTGCCCTTGTGGGCCTTGCAGACGTCCTTGGTCCATTGCACATCCGAAAACGCGAGCCAGACGAAGGTCGCGTTCCTGGCGTTGGGAATCGTCAGCAACGACGCCTTGGCCTCATGGTCCTGGGAGGCGCACGTGAACGCCCGGTCGCAATCTTCCACCGGCTTGTCGAGGTCGAAGTTGTACAGGGTGGCGTTCTCGTTGACGTAATAGCCTTTCAGCTCGGAGCGCGCTTCGTCATAGACGTACAGATAGCCGGTGCGCAGCAGACGCACGCCATAGCGCGCGCCCTCGCCCAGCGGCCGTTCGCGCAGCTCGGGCATGTCCAGGTCGCCATCGAGCGCGGGGAAGATCGCGTCGTTCTTCAACACCGCGTAGCGCAGCGGCATGATGGGCAGGCCGATACGGTGAAACGGGCAATCCTCGCCGCAATCCAGCGACGAACGCCTTCTTTCGCAGTTCTTTACTTCATCGGCCATCGGGCTCTCCAGTTCGTTCCATATCCGCGTGCACGGCGGCCCAGTCTTCGTCCGACAGATCCTGGACCGCGGCCAGGTATGGATAATCATCTTCCGGCTGCATGGCCGCCAGGCAGGCGCGCACCCGTTCGTGGCGATGGAAGGCCGGATGCACCTCCAGCCCATGCCGCGCGAACGCCTTGCGCTCCTCGAGCGATTTCAGCCCCAGGTCCCGGGCGGCGCGGAAATGCCCCATCACGGCCTGCCCCAGGGCCACGCGCCCGTCCGGAGCCAGCGTTTCCAGGCCGGCCAGCACTTCGTTCAACGCCTGCATATGAATCAGCGCGAACGACTGTTCCGCGCTCAGGCGCAGGCGCGGCGACGGCGCGGCATCCGGCCGGTCCACCGCCTGCCACGCCCCGTCCAGGCGGAACATGCAGCGCTGCACCGGCCCGCAAAGCCAGGCCAGTTGCGCCGCGTCGAGGATCCACGGCAGTTGCGCCAGCACGCGCGGATCGAAGAAACGGAAGAAGCACGGCCCCTGGCCGTCGATGTCGACGATCATGCGCGAACGGCAATGCGCGGCCACGGCGTCGACTTGCCGGTCCGATTGCAGCAACAGGCCCAGCCAGAATTCCTCGTCATCGACAACCGCCTGGTTCAGGCCCGCCAGGACCTGCGCCTTGTGCACGGCCTGCATGGCGGACAGGTCCACCAGCCTCGGCATCAGGCCGGGCATCTTCCGCAGCGCCGGCGGCACCAGGACCTCCGGCTGAACGAACGCCGGCACGCCGCGCGCGCGCTCGTCCTGGATAAGACCGAAGCCGAAGGCGTCGAACGCCTGGTAATCGAGCATGCCGCCCTCCTCTCGCAACGCCCGTTCAACTCAGCGGCACCACGGCGCCGCCGCGCTGGGCCGCGCCGCGCACGCGCGCCTCGCACAAGGGGCCGGCTTCGCTGAAGGCCAGATTCGGCTGGCTGCTTTCCGGCCCCACCCAGCTGTGCACCCCCGCCTTCAATTCCACCTTGCCCGGCGCATGCAGCTGGATGCCGCCGCCCTCGACGCGCAGATAGGCGCCGCCCGCGGTGGCCAGCAGGCGCTGTTTGGCCTCGACCGTGACGCTGGCCGCGGACGACGAGACGGTCACCGCCTTCTCCGCGGACAGCGCCATCTTCGCGTCCTGGCTGTGCAGCCGCAGCCTGCCGCCGGCGGCGTGCAGGCGCAGGCCCTGGTCCTTGACCGCGCGCGCGCCCGAAGGCGGGTTGCCCAGCGTGAACAGCACCGCGCCGGCGGCCACGCCCAGCGCCACGTTGGCGCTGCTGACCCAGTTCACGTCCGGCGCCACCTGCGCGAAGGTGCCGCCCGCCGCCAGGAAGGCGTCGGCCGGCGTGTACTGGCCGATGCCGCTGGGCGCGCTGACCTGGACATGGGGTTCGCTGTAGGCCGCCACCGGCTCGCCGGACGAATCGCCCGCGCCTTCCTGCGTCGCTTCCACCACCTCCAGCACGTGTTCGAGCGCGTCCTGCGCCGGCACGGTTTCCGGATCGTCTTCCAGCACGGCCTTCTGCCTGGCCGCCATGTCGGCCAGCTCCCTGGCCGATTCCATGGCGCGTTCGATCTGCCTGGCGGCCTCGGCGCTGTCGAGCAGCGCGCCCTCGGCGTTCTCGCGCAGGTCGGCGCTGATCAGCAGGCCGGCGCCAGCGCGCAGCGCCATGGACTCGCGCGTGGACAGCTCGGCGCCGTGGCCCAGGTCTTCCAGCCGCTCGTTGTCGCGCTGCTGCTTGATGTGCCCCAGGTTCAGGCGCGTATCGGCCTGCGTGGTGGAGGCGGTCAGGCGCGCCTGTCCGGGCGTGTCGTCCTGCACCAGCTGGTTGTAGCCGCCGGTGCCCGCACCGCTGGCCGGCAGGGCCTGGGTCTTGAAGCCGGACATCACCGCGTTGTGCGCGTGGCCGTCGCTGCCGCCGGCGAACCAGGCCGGCGCATTGCCGGTGGCGTTGGCCGCGCCCGCCTGCACCTGGTTGTGCGGCGCGTCCTCGGCGCCTTCGCCGTTGTAGAGCGCGCCCACCACCACGGGCCGGTCGATGTCGCCATGCAGGAATTCCACCAGCACTTCCTGGCCCACGCGCGGCACGAAATGGCCGCCCCAGTCGCCGCCGGCCACCGGTTCGGCCACGCGCACCCAGGCGCCCAGCTCGTCCGCGGCCGGCGCGTTGTCGTCGCCGGACGGATGCGCCAGCCGGCTGCTGGCGGCCTTGCCGCGCTGCCAATGGAATTGCACCTTGATGCGATGGTCGCGGTCGGTATGCACCGGCTCTTGCGCGCCCACCACCAGCGCGGTCTGCGCGCCGAAGACGGTGGGGCGCGGATGCAGCCGTTCGCCATGGCCGTCCCGCGTGGCCGGGCGGAACTCCGTCTCCATGCCGATGCAGGTGAACGTGTTGCGGTAGAAGTCCGCCCGATCGTGTGCGTCCGCGCCGCCGCCCTGCGCCCGGCCCAGGTCGGCGTCGAAGTTGTTGCGGGCCTGGTGGTCGATGGCGATCACCACATAGGCCGACGGCCCGCCCTGCTGGTAATGGCCGGTCAGCTCGAAGCGCTGCCCCGGCGCCAGCGTGCGCACGGTGCCCGCGCCCTCGTAGCTCTGCTCGCGCACGCGGATGGCGGCCAGCGCGTTGTGCGCCAGCCGTTCGCCCTGCGCGCCGTCTTCGTACGCGTACTGCCCGGGGTAGTCGTTGCAGGCCAGCTCGATGGCGCCCGCTTGCGCATCGGCATGCGCCTCCATCTGCGCCTGCGCCGCCACCGGCCGCGCCTGGACGCTGCGGTAGTCCCAGCTGGTCAGGCGCACCGCATTGGTCTGCCAGCGCTTGCGCTGGCTCCATTGCTGGATGCTGTCCTGCGTCTCGGTGACATCGGCGCGCGCGAAACGCACGCTGGCCTGCGGCCCGGGCTGGAACGCGCCGTTGTGGTCGGCGATGACCAGGGTGTGGCCGTCGGCCTGGTGCTCGACCCAGTAGAACAGGCCTTCTTCGGCCAGCAGGCGCTCCACGAAGGCGTAATCGGTTTCACGGTACTGGATGGTCAGGCTGCGCCTGGCGTAGGCGGCGCGGTCCTTCACGTCCCAGCGCCATTGCGGCGCCAGCGTGCCCTGCCCGTTGTAGTCGCCGAAAATGCTCTCGACGATGTCGAACACCGTCTTGTCCTGATAGGCGAAGCTGTCGCGGCGGGCGCGCAGAAAGGCCAGCCAGGGCTCCACGGTCAGGCCGTAGCGCGCCAGGCCGCCGTTGGCGCCGCGGAATTGCGCCGCGGTCACGTGGCCGTGCCAGATGCGCGGCTGCGCGCGGTCCAGCGCGGTCTGCAGGCGCAGCGTCACGGGCTGGCCCAGCAGCGCTTTCAGCGGGATATGGGCGTCGTCGGAGAGCGCCGTGAGATCCAGCCGGCAGGCGCCCGCGCCCAATTGCTCGCGCGCCGACAGCGTCTCGGCCACCAGGCGGTTTTCGCCTAGCGGCGTGCTCAGGTTCAGGAGACGGTTGGCCTGCTCGATACCGGCGGTCGACAGGCGGGAAAGTCCGGAGGAATCCTGGGGCATGGCGGCGGCTCCGGGTTCAGGTCAGGCGGTAGCGGAAGTCGCCGTTCTTGCCGGCGGTGACGCGGATGCGCGCGATGGCCTCGCCCTGCGCCATACGGCTCAGCACCTGCTCGGCGATCTGCGGCAGCAGCGTGCCGTTCAGGATGTGGTCGACGTTGCGCGCGCCCGTGTCCACCTCGGTGCAGCGGGCCAGCACGGCCTCGACCAGCGCCTCGTCCCATTCGAACACGGCGCGGTGATTGGCCTGCACGCGCTCGGCGATGCGGCCGAGCTTCAGGCCGATGATGCGGGCCAGCGCGTCGTCGTCCACGGGGTAGTAGGCGATGGTCTTCATGCGGCCCAGGAAGGCGGGCTTGAAGGCCTTGTACAGCTGCGGCGCCAGCAGTTCCTGCAGCGCCTCGGGGCCGGGCCGTTCCTCGGCGCTCTTGTTCAGGCAGGCCTGCATGATGGCCGACGAGCCGACGTTGGAGGTCAGGATGATGAGCGTGTTGCGGAAGTCGATCTCGCGGCCCTCGGCGTCGTCCATCACGCCCTTGTCGAACACCTGGAAGAACAGCTCCAGCACGTCCGGATGGGCTTTCTCGATCTCGTCGAGCAGCACCACGCTGTAGGGCTGGCGGCGCACCGCCTCGGTCAGCACCCCGCCCTCGCCGTAGCCCACGTAGCCCGGCGGCGAACCCTTCAGGCCGGAAACGCTGTGGGCCTCCTGGTACTCGCTCATGTTGATGGTGATGAGCTTGCGCTCGCCGCCGTAGAGTACGTCGGCCACCGCCAATGCGGTCTCGGTCTTGCCCACGCCCGAGGGGCCGACGAACAGGAACACGCCCTTGGGCTTGTTGGGATCTTCCAGGCCGGCGCGCGCCGTGCGCACGCGCTGGGCGATGGCGTGCAGGGCGTGGTCCTGGCCGATGACGCGCTCGGCCAGCAGCGGCTGCAGTTCCAGCACGGTGCGGATCTCGTCGTTGACCATCCGGCCCAGCGGTATGCCGGTCCAGGCCGAGACGATCTCGGCGATGACCTGGGCGTCCACATAGGCCGGCACCAGCGGCGTTTCGCCCTGCAGCGCGCGCAGCTCCTGCTGCAGCGCGGCCAGCTGCGCCTGGGCCGGCGTGGGGTCGGGCGCCTTGGCGGCGCGGCGCTTGGCGGCCGGCTCCGGCGCGGCCTCCTCGCCCGCCGTCTCCAGCTCTACGCGCAGCGCGTGGATCTGGCGCACCAGCTCGCTTTCCTGGGCCAGCCTCGCCTCGGATTCGGCCAGCGTCTTGCGCGTGGCGTCCATTTCCTCGTCCAGCTCGCGCAGGCGCGCGCCCTGGGAGCCGCCGGCGGCGGCCTCCCGGCGCAGCGCGGCGCGCTCGGTTTCCAGGCGCGCCAGGCGGTGGCGCGCCTCGTCGATCAGGGCCGGCGTGGCGCTGCGGCCCAGGGCCACGCGCGCGCAGGCGGTGTCGAGCACGCTGACCGCCTTGTCCGGCAGCTGGCGGCCGCTGATGTAGCGGTGCGACAGGCGCGCCGCCGCCACGATGGCCTCGTCCAGCACCCGCACGCCGAAGTGCGCTTCCATCAGCGGCGCCATGCCGCGCAGCATGCTGGCGGCCAGCGTCTCGCTGGGTTCTTCCACCTTGACCACCTGGAAGCGCCGCGCCAGCGCGGCGTCTTTCTCGAAGTACTTCTTGTATTCGCTCCAGGTGGTGGCGGCGATGGTGCGCAGTTCGCCGCGCGCCAGCGCCGGCTTGAGCAGGTTGGCCGCGTCGTTCTGGCCCGCCTGCCCGCCCGCGCCTATCATGGTGTGGGCCTCGTCGATGAACAGGATGATGGGCGTGGCGCTTTGCTTGACCTCGTCGATGACGTTCTTCAGACGGTTCTCGAATTCGCCCTTGACGCTGGCGCCGGCCTGCAGCAGGCCCATGTCCAGCGTGCGCAGCGCCACGCCGGCCAGCGCCGGCGGCACGTCGCCGGCCACGATGCGCAGCGCCAGGCCTTCGACCACCGCGGTCTTGCCCACGCCGGCCTCGCCGGTCAGGATGGGGTTGTTCTGGCGCCGGCGGGTCAGGATGTCCATCATCTGGCGGATCTCGGCGTCGCGGCCGATGACCGGGTCGATCCTGCCTTCGCGCGCGCGCTCGGTCAGGTTGGCGGTGTACTGGTCCAGCGCCGGCGTCTTGGACAGGCCGGCGGCCGGCGCCGGCTCTTGCTGCGCGCCCTCGCCCAGCGCCACCGACTGCCCGGCCTCTTCCGAGCCGGCCGTCAGCGCGGCGAAATCATGCTTCAGTTCTTCCAGCCGGAACGATTCGAACAGGCGCGAGCCGCGCCGCGCGAGCTGGGCCAGGTCGGGCTCGGTCAGCAGCGCCAGCAGCAGATGGCCGGAGCGGATGCGCGTGGTCTGCGTGTCCAGCGACGCGATCAGCCAGGCATGTTCGAACAAGCGCGGCAGGTGCGGCGAGAACACCGGCGTGCGGGTGTTGCCGTTCTTGAATCCGCGGATTTCCGCGTTCAGGTCGGCCTCCAGCCCCGAGGCGTCGATGCCGCTGCGGCGCGCCACGATGCTGAAGTCGCTGGCGGGCTTTTCCAGCAGCGCCAGAAACAGGTGCTCCAGGTCCACTTCGTAATGACCTTGCGCCATGCACAGGCTGGCGGCGCGCTCGGCGGCCTGGCGGCAGGTCTGGTTCAGTTTCCCGATCAGGGTTTTCAGGGGTGTGGCCATGGTGCTTGTTCTAGTGAATGGTGTGCAGTTCGTAGCTGGCGTCGTCGCGATCCGACGCCGCGGGTTCGGTGCAGAGAAAGGAGTTCCAGCCCAGGCGCGCGCCGGCGCCGCCGAGCATGCTGCCGGCCACGTCCGCCCTGGCCATCACCAGCCGCACCTCGTATTCGAAGCTCATGCCGCCGAACATGGTCAGCAGCTTCTCCAGCGCCTGCGCGCGCGCCCCGCCCGGCAGGAAATCGCCGAACGCGGCCTTGGACAGCGGGCCGATCCACAGCCGGATGCGCATGTCGCGCTGCCAGATGCGATCGCCCGCCATGGCGGACACGCCCAGCACCGCGCCCGGCATGCCCAGGCGCGTGCGATGCTCGGGCGGCACGTGGTACCAGCGGCCGACGAACTGCTCGACCCGGATGTGCACCTGAAAGTAATCGGCCAGCACCCGCTGCAGGTAGGCGGCCGACACCGGGCGCTGGCGCGCCGCGGCGGCGTAATGGGCCAGCGATTCGTCGTACACCTGGCCCTGGCCCGCGTGCAGGCGGTCGCGCAGGGCCGGATGACCGATGCCGCCCAGCGCCAGCAACAGCGGCAGGTAGTGATGGTCCTGCTCGGTCTCGTGGCGCAGCGGCATGCGGTACTTCTTCCAGGCCGCATAGAAAAGCGCCGCGGCGCGGTTCGAGAAGATGTCGAAGAACGCGCGCGCCCCGCGGTCGCGCCGGGCGCTTTCGCGGTGGCTCAGGATCTCGGAATAATGCAGCGGCAAGGCGCCCTGCGCGCCCAGCAGGCCGAAGAAGGCCGGCTCGATCTCCACCCGCCCCAGCTTGCCTTCGGCCAGCGCCGCCAGGCGCGCCTGCGCGTCGTCCAGCGCCTGGCCGTCCTTGTCGTAGGCCGTCAGGCCGGCGATCTCGCTGGCCGGAAAGCCCAGCGAAGACGAATTCAGGAAGCGCAGGTGGGCCGGCACGGCGTTGCGCGCGCGCGTGCCCTCCTGGCGCGCGAACCACAGCTCCAGCACGCGCACGGCCTGGAAGAACTTGAAGCGCTGCGGCTCGGCCAGCAGCGCCTCGATTACGCTAGGATCGCGTCGCCGTTGCATGGGGGACACCGTAGGATTTCTTCCGAGCCGCGGCGCGACAGCACCACCAGCTGCACGAAGCTGTTGGCGTGCACGTACAGGCCGAAAAAGCGGTTCAGCACCGCGACGAAGGCATGCAGGCTGGTGCCGACGAAATTGTCTTCATTGATCGTGAGCCGGATCTCGATGCCGCGCACGAAGGTGGCGAACGGCTCGCCCGGCATCCAGTGCGTGGCGGGCTTGTAGTCCAGCCCCACCAGCCCTTCGATCTGGCGGGCCGCCACCGCGGCGTGCGACAGGTCGTACAGGCGCAGCGTTTCCTTTAGCGCCGGCAGGCCGCTTTGCACCAGCGACAGATGGTTCAGCGCCAGGTGCGAGATCAGACGCCAGTGCGCCGCGCGGCCCTGCTGGAAGCGATGCGTATGGGTGGGACGGCGCAGCATGCGGATTTCGCGCGCGACCGAGCCGCCCTCCAGGAACAGGTCGCCGCCGGGCTGGCCCACCGCCAGGTGCGAGGGCAGGTCCCGGTTGGTGCAGGTCAGCTCCAGGCTCAGGGTTTCGGTCTGCGGCACGGACGGATCGAAATCGATGTCGACGATGGACAGCTCCATCTCGTAGCCCGGGCTGCGCTCGGCCACCATCGCATCGCGCCGCGCGGTCCAGTAGTGGCTGGCGCCGTCGGGCGTCTCGCCGTGGTGCAGCGAATAGAAGGGCCGGAACTCGACGACCGAATCGCCCCTGGCGTTCTGGCGCACCTGGCGCACGCGGTCGATGGAATAGACCTCGTAGCCATAGGCGCGGCGCGCGTCGGCCACCACCGGATAAGAGGCCGCGGCGTGCGTGACGCGGATGGGGTCGGCGCGCTGGGCGAACAGGTTGACCACCGGCGTGCAGCCCAGCCGGAAATTGTCGGCGGACGCCGATTCCAGCAGCCGCGCCGTATTGGAGTCGGCGCGCAGGCCGGCGACCGGCAGATGCAGCGTGAATTCGCGGACCGCGCCCAGGGCGGGCCGCAAGGCCGCCAGGTCGATGTCCACGAAATTGAATTTCTCGGCGAAGACGAAATACTCGGCCAGCAGCCGGTAGGCCGGATGCGAGCTGGCGGGAAAATCGATCAGCGCGTCCTCTTCGGCCAGGCCCACCTGCGCCAGCGGCGCCTGCGCCAGGCGGTTCCAGCGGCCGGGCTGCGTCTCCGTGTAGGCGGCCGCCGTGCGCAGGAACAGGCAGTCGCGCAGCGCCGCGACGAAGGACGGTTCGCCGTGCAGATAGACGCGCAGCCTGTCCACGGCCAGCGTGGAGAAGTTCTGCGTCTCGGCCAGGCAGGCCAGGGTCAGCGACAGCCGGCCCGTCACGCCCGGCGGCAGCGAGGTGGACGACGGCGCGTTGGCGGTGGACGCGAAGCCCGCCTGGCGGATCGCCACCGGCGCCAGCGTCACGTCGTAGGCCGTGCGGAAACGGCAGGCCACGCCGCGCACGGCATGGGACTTCAGCTCGGTGCCGCGCGGCAGGCGCACCGGCGCGGTCAACTGGGCGGCCACGCCGCCCATGTCGAACTGCGCCACCGAGCACGCAGGAAACGGGCGCAGGTAATGCGGGTACATCACCTCGAACAATGCTTCCGTGAACTCCGGATAGTCGTCGTCGAGCTTCTTGTTGATGCGCGCGCCCAGCAGGGCGAACGACTCGATCATCCGCTCCACGTGCGGATCTTCGCAGGTCTCGCCCGACAGCCCCAGCCGCCCGGCGATCTTGGGATAGCGCTGCGCGAAATCGCGCGACGAACTGCGCAGGAAACCCAGTTCGCGTTCGTAATATGGCAGCAGTTCTTCCATCTTTCCCTTCTCCGCCGGCGGCGTGGCGCCGGCGCCCGCGTGTTCTGTTGTTGGTTCAGGCGGCGGCCGCGGCCTTGGCCCAGCCCTTGCTCACCGAATACTGCAAAGTGGACGGCTGCAGCGTCGCATCGAAGGTCACCGGCTCATGCGCCGGGCCCACGTCCAGCATCGCGGTGATCGCGAAATACAGCACCGACGTGGCGCGGCCATCGACCTGCAGCATGACCCGCACATGCGTCAGCCGCGGCTCGTGGCGGGCGATCGCCTGTTCCAGCGAGCGGCAGATGAATTCGCGGTCGTAATGGCTGGCCAGGCTCAGGCCGGAAAAATCGGACAGTCCATAGGTGAGGATGGAGCGCTGGCAGTTCGGATAGCGCTTGAGCGATTCCTCGGTGAAGACCATGCGCGTATTGAGCAGGGCCTCGATGTCGCGCGCGACGGTTTCCTTGATTTCCTCCACCGACAGGCGCCGCAGCGCATGCGGCGCTTGCCCGTCGCCGTCGAACAGCTTGTCGAACAGGCTCGGTTCGAATCCTTTCATGCGGACCTCATTCAGGAAAGGCAGCGGCCCGCGGCGGGCCGCTGCCTTTACCGTCTTACGCGGTCAGGTTCAGACCGAATACGTCTTGTCGTTCTTGGTCAGGCTCCAGGCGCCCTGGGAGTTGCCGCCCTGGTTGCCGCCGACCTTCTGCTGCGTGTACTTCCACTGCACGGCGGCGTACTTCAGCGAGAACGATTCATGCGGCAGGCCTTCGCTGACGACCTCGGGGGCCACGCGCGAGATGATCACGTACTTGAGCTTGATTTCCAGGTACTTGACGCGGTTGCCCTCGCCGTCGGCGCGCAGGAAGTCGATGGTGACTTCGTCGAAGGTGGTGCCGCCCGAGGCGTGCTGATACAGCAGCGGGCTGACCACGTCCAGGTCCTTGGTGAAGACCATCTCGCCATGCTCGGTGCGCTCGGCCGTGTGGCCGCCCGAGGTCGAGGCGGTAGCCGAACGCGGCTGAATGATCTCGTGGCGCCACGATCCGACTTCGATCCAGTCAGGGTGGTCCTTGTCCTGGGATTCGCCCTTGAGCGCAGGATTGCCGAATTTGACGTAGATGTCCTTCATTAATAGCCTCTCCAGTAAAAAATCATCGAATCCAGCCTAGGCGCTTACGACTTCTGGGCCTGGGCCGGCAGCTCCGCGACCAGGCGCAGCGAAATCGAAAGCTCGTCGAGCTGGAAATGAGGCCGCAAAAACGCCACGGCCCTGAACACGCCGGGGCGACCCGGCACTTCGGCGACTTGCACCGATGCCTCCCGCAGGGGGAACTGCGCCTTCTGCTCCTGATTGGCGTTGTCGTCCAGCAGCACGTACTGCGAGACCCAGCGGTTCAGGAAGCTTTCGACCGATTGCGCGGAGGCGAAACTGCCGATCTTGTCGCGCATCATGGCCTTCAGGTAGTGGGCCACTCGCGATACCGAGAATATGTATTGCAGCTGCGCCGACAGCACCGCATTGGCGTTGGCGCTGTCGGTGTTGTATTTCTTGGCCTTCTGCACCGACTGCGCGCCGAAAAAGGCCGCGTAGTCCGAGTTCTTGCAGTGCACCAGCGGGATCAGGCCCAGGTCGCTCAGTTCCTTTTCGCGGCGATCGGTGATGGCGATCTCCGTGGGGCACTTCAGCGCGATCTCGCCGTCGTCGGTCTTGAAGGTATGGGTGGGCAGGTTCTCCACCAGGCCGCCGCCTTCGACGCCGCGGATCGCCGCGCACCAGCCGAAGTCCGCGAACGCCGCCGTCAGGCGCGCGCCGAAGGCCCAGGCGGCGTTGCACCACAGGTACTTGGCGTGATCGGTGCCGTCGACTTCCTCGACGAAGTTGAAGCCCTCGACCGAGGTGCCCTCCTTCGGGTCATAGGGCAGCCGGCCCAGGAAGCGCGGCATGGTCAGGCCCACGTAGCGCGAGTCTTCCGAATCGCGGAAGCTGCGCCACTTGGTGTATTCCACCGTGTCGAACACCTTGGCCAGGTCGCGCGGGCGGCCCAGGTCGGCGAAGCTGTCCAGGCCCAGCAGCTCGGGCGAGGCCGAGGCGATGAACGGGGCGTGCGAGGCCGCGGCCACGTGCGACATCTGCTCGATGAAGTACATGTCCTCGGGCTGGCGCGTGATCTCGAAATTGCCCAGCAGCGCGCCGAAGGGCGAGCCGCCGAAGGTGCCGAACTCTTCTTCGTAGACCTTCTTGAACATCAGGCTCTGGTCGAAGTCGATCGCGGTCTGGAAGTCGCGCACCAGGTCGCGCTTGGTGACGTTGAGCACCTTGATCTTGAGCATGGGGCCGGTGTTGCTCTCCTGGCACAGGTAGTGCAGGCCGCGCCAGGTGCTTTCCAGCTTCTGAAATTCGGCGCCGTGCATCACCTCGCTCAGCTGGGCCGAGATCAGGCGGTCCAGCTCGGCCACCCGGGCGTCCAGCATCGCCGACAGGTTGTCGGAGACGACCACGGTGCCCTTCATGACTTCGCGCGCCAGTTCGCCGATCAGGTCCTTGGCGCGGTCGTGTTCGGCGCTGGACTTGGCGACACGGCTCTGCTCGACGATCTGGTCCAGCAGGCCCGATTCGGCCTCGGCGGCCGGCGCGGACGCGTTCTGCGCGGCGGCGGAATTACTCATTGCTGCCTCCCTTGCCGTCCTTGCCGGCTTCGCTGGTCAGTTGCTGCAGTTTCTCGGTGCTGCTGAGCACTTCGCCCAGCAGGTCTTCCAGTTTGTCGTTGCCCGCCAGCTTGTTGCGCAGGTCGGCCAGCTTGGTGCGGATCTCCAGCAGCTCCTTGAGCGGCTCGATCTGCTGCACCACGGCCTCGGGACGGAAATCCTCGATGGAGCGGAACTTCAGGTCCACGCCGAAGGTGCCGCCCTCGTCGGTCAGGCGGTTCTTCACGCGGTAGGCGGCGCGCGGCTCCAGCCCGCGCATCACGTCGTCGAAGTTGTCCACGTCGATATTGACGAACTTGCGGTCCTTCAGGCGCGGCAGCTCGGCTTCGGACTGCGCGCTGAAATCGCCCACCACGCCCACGACGAAGGGAAGCTCTTTCTGTTCGATCGCGTCGCCCTTTTCCACGTCGTAGGTCAACTGGACGCGCGGCGGACGGACCTTCTGGAGTCGTTTCTGAACGCTTTCTTTCTTAGCCATGGGGGCTCCAAGCGAAGTGCATAGTGACGGGGCCGGATGCCCGATCAGGGTTTGAGGAGATTGCCGAACGGGTCCGGCGCCCGGCCCGCAGGAGCGGGCGCCGGGGCCGGGGCCGGCGTCGGCGCCGGGCTGGCTGCTGTATTGGTAGCGGGGCTGGCCACCGGCTTGGCGGGCACGGCCGCCGACTGCGCGGCCGCGGCCGCGGGCGCGACGGCGGCGGCCGGCGCGGCGCGCTGCGCGTCATTGCGGCGCGATTGGCGGCGCGGCGGCTTGTAGCCTTCGGGGAACAACACGTCCTGGCCCAGGGTTTCGCGCATGGCGGCGGCCAGCGCCACCGCGTCGGTCTTGGCGTTGCCGGCCAGCAGTGCATCGGCGCGCAGGTCGGCCAGCGACTGCATCGCCACCCGCAGCCCGCCCACGGCGCGCACGGTCTTGGCGGTGAAATCCTCGGGTTCCCGGTTCAGCGCCTCGTCGGCCGCGACGATGGCCTCGCCGTAGCGCTGCTCGTCGAAACGAATCTTCGCGATATAGGACCACGGCTCGCCGCGCGACGGATTGCGCAGCGCGATCTCCTGGAATTCGGCGACCGCCTGGTCGTTGCCCTTGTTGGCCAGCGTCTCGGTGGCGTGCGTCATCGACTGTTTGTATTCGGCCTCGGTCGGCGGTTTGGACGAGGTCGCGCAGCCGGTCGCGAAAGCCAACATGGCGCTGATAAGGAGAACCCTGGATATGTGCATTTTTCTGGCTTGTAGGTGGGTGTAACCAAGGCCGCGTATTTCAACAACCTTTTGTTAGCGCCACACTACAGAGGATTACTTCATGTAACTCACAACGAAACGTCGGCTAACGTGCAGCGATCTGTATGTTGTCGCAGGCTTCCGGTATAAAGAGCCATGTCAAAACATCTCTATTTTTCACGGCGCGTGGCGGCGCTGGCCATGATCGTCGCAAGCCCCGTAATCAGCGGCTGTGCAGCGGTTTCAGCGATTGGAGCGGTGGCGGGAATGACCGGCGGCGTAATGGATATGGCGGGCCTGAAAAAAGACCCGAACGCGCCCGTCGAAGTGAAATTGGCGATACACGCCGGAGAAAATTTGAACTCGAGCAGCGGCCAGTCGATGGCCGTGGTTACGAAAATATACTATTTGAAGAACGCAGAGGCATTTCAGCGCGCACCGCTCACGCAATTGGTTGATACTGACGCCGAAAAGTCGGCGCTTGGAGAAAGCGTCATCGCCTCGCGCGAGGTCACTCTGACACCGGGACAGCGTTACGAACACCTCGAAAAGGTGCCGAAAAACGCCACCTATATCGCGGTCGCGGGCCTGTTTTATGCGCCCGCGCCGCAACGCTGGAAATACGTGTTCGAAGTGGAATCCGCCGAGGACACCGGCATCGTCATGGGCGCACATGCCTGCGCGCTGACCGTCGTGACCGGCAAGATGACCCTGCCGCCGGGCGTGCCCGACTTCGACCCGGCGCGGCTGGGCTCGGTGCAATGTCCGGGCTGAGCGCCCCGGTCCGTCCGCCGTCTCCAATAATATGAACAAGAGCCAGAAAACGTGAGCCATTCCGCGAAGATCCTATGGGGTGAGGGGCTGTTCCTGCGGCCCCAGCATTTTCAAAGACAGGACGCCTACCACGAAGCCCGCCTCGCGGAGATGAGCCGCGCGCTGCATCCCTATTCCTGGGGCCTGCGCGCCGCGCGCTTCGACGCCGCGGCGCTGGCCAACGGCATGCTCCGGGCCACCGAGCTCTCGGCCATCTTTCCCGACGGCGAGATCTACAGCGCCCCGCACAACGACGACCTGCCGCCCGCCGTCGCGCTGGACGGCCTGGACGGCGCCAGTTCGGCCGTGTTCTACCTGGCGCTGCATCCGATGAAGGACATCGGCGGCAACTACCGCGATGCGCAGCAGGGCCAGGGCTTCGACGCGCGCTACGCGCACCAGGACAGCCCCGCGCCCGACCTCTACACCAACGCCAGCACCGCCGAGCTGGCGTTCCTGCGCAAGAATGTGCGCCTGCTGTCGGAGCACGAGCCGCGCGACGCGCTGCTGACGATCCCGGTGGCGCGCGTGCGCCGCACCGCCAGCGCCGGCTATGAACTGGACACGGGCTTCATCGCCCCCAGCCTCACGGTCCAGGCCTGCGGCGCGCTCTTCGAGCAGCTGCGCCGCCTGCTGGACGCGCTGCAGGCCAAGGTCAACGCGCTCTACGGCTTTCACCGCGAGCCCAACAAGAACATCATCGAGTTCCGCTCCGGCGACGTGGCCTCTTTCTGGCTGCTGCACACGGCCAACGAAGCCTACGCGGCGCTCTCGCACCTGTTCCACAACCCGCAGCTGCATCCGGAGCGCCTGTTCCAGGAAATGCTGCGCCTGGCCGGCGCGCTGATGACCTTCTCCAAGGTGCACACGCTGGCCGACCTGCCCGCGTACCGCCACGACCAGCCCGGCGCGGCCTTCGCGCGGCTGGACGAAATCCTGCGCGACCTGCTCGACACCGTCATCTCGACCCGCTACTTCTCCATCGTGCTGGAAGAACTGCGCCCGTCGTTCCACGTGGGCCGCCTCGATTCCGACAAGCTCGACGAGACCACCGCGCTCTATCTGTCGGTCTCGGCCGCCACGCCGGCCAGCGAACTGGCCGAAACCGTGCCGCTGCGATTCAAGGTCGGCGCGCCCGACGACGTGGAAAAGCTGGTGCTTTCGGCCATGCCGGGCGTGCAGCTGGTTTACACGCCGCAGGTGCCGCCGGCCGTGCCGGTCAAGCCGGGCGCCTGCTATTTCACCTTGCAGACGCGCGGCTCGCTGTACGACCGCATGCTGCAGGCGCGCAGCATCGCCATCTACGCCCCGTCCGGCATCCCCGACCTGAAGCTGGACCTGATCGCCGTCACCCGCTAACCGACGCCTACCGCAAGAGCCCGCCATGACCGCCGACTCTCCTTCCCTGATGCCCGGAGCATCGCTGCCCGCCCGAGCCGCCGAGTTCTACGGAACCCGCCCGGCCAAGTCGCTGCTGGACCTGCTGTACGACGGCTTCCTGATGCTGTTCCTGCTCAAGAGCGGGCAGGAGCCGGCCAGCGCCGCGTCGTTCTCGGCGCGGGTGCAGCAGTTCCTGGCCGACTTCGAGCGCAGCGCCAAGAAAATGGACATCCCGGCCGAGGACGTCTACGCGACCAAGTACGCCTTCTGCGCCGCGGTCGACGAGACCGTGCTGAACTCGCGCTTCGCGATCCGCGACGCCTGGATGCTGCAGCCGCTGCAGCTGACCCTGTTCGGCGAACAGCTGGCGGGCGAGAACTTCTTCGCGCGCCTGGAAGACCTGCGCGCCCAGGGCGCGCCGCGCCTGCAATCGCTGGAAGTGTTCTACATGTGCCTGCTGCTGGGCTTCCAGGGCAAGTACATGATCGAAGGCCAGGAGAAACTCGGCTACCTGACCGCGCGCCTGGGCGACGAGATCGCGCTGCTGCGCGGCAAGCGCGCCGGCTTCGCGCCGCACTGGCCGCTGCCCGACAAGATCGCCCACACCCTCAAGCGCGACGTGCCGCTGTGGAGCATCGGCGCCCTGTTCGCGCTGCTGGGCCTGCTGGCCTACCTGGGCATGAGCCACTTCCTGAACGCCGACATGCAAACCGCCATGGCGCCGTATCACGACATCGTCAAGCTGGGACCGCGCGCGGCCCACCTGACCATCTCGCTGCCCTGAAGGTCCGCCATGACCGACCGCTCCTCCACGCCGGCGGGTTTCAGCCGCCTGGATGCCGCCTCGCTGTCGCAGAACGCCCGCATGCTGCAGGTGCGCACGCCGCTGGGCGACGCGCTCACCGTCGAACGCATGCAGCTGCGCGAAGGCGTGTCCGAACTGTACGCCCTGACCCTGGACTGCCTGGCGCCTTCGGCCGAGCTGGACATGGAGCCGCTGCTGGGCAAGGAAATCAGCGTCGGCCTGCTGCTGGCCGACGGCTCGCGGCGCCTGTGGCACGCGGTGGTCGAAGGCGTGGATGCGCTGGGCGCCGACGGCGGCCTGGCGCGCTACCGGCTGCACGCCGCGCCCTGGCTGGCCACGCTGCGGCTGCGCCGCGACAGCTTTCTCTACCAGGACAAGACGGCCACCGACATCCTGAGCGAGATCTTCGCCGACTATCCGCTGGCCTCGTTCGCGTTCGAGATCGCCGATCCGCCGCCCGCGCGCCCGGTGCGCACCCAGTACCGCGAAACCGACCTGGACTTCGTGCTGCGCCTGATGGCCGAGACCGGCCTGAGCTTTCGCTTCGATCATCAGCAGGAAGAGAAACAGGACAGCGCCGGCGGCGGCGCGCAGCACCGGCTGGTGGTGTTCGACGCGCGCGCCGCGCATCCGGCCAATCCCGCGCCCACGCTGCGCTTTCACCGCAGCGACGCGACCGAAACCGAAGACAGCGTCACGCGCTTCGGCGCGGCGCGCGCCATCCAGCCCAACGCGGTCACGCGCGTGGCCTGGAACGAGCGCAAGCTGGTCGCGCACGGCGCACACGCCCAGTCCGGCCTGGACGCGGGCGCGCTGCCGCCGCTGGAAGACTACGACTATGACGGCCACGGCCGCTACGCCGACGACGCGGGCGCCGAACAGCAGGCCGCCCTCAGCCTGCAGGCCCACGAGGCGCGCATGGTGCGCTTCGACGGCGCCGGCACCGCGCGCCAGATGGCGCCGGGCCACGACTTCACGCTGACGCAGCACGACCGCTACGCCGAGGGCTCGGGCCAGGCCGTGGACGAGCTGGGCGGCAACCGCTACACGCTGCTGCACGTGCTGCACGAAGCCGCCAACAACCTGGGCAGCCAGGCCGCCCAGGCGCTGGGCGCGGCCGACCTGGAGCGCGGCACGTATCGCAACAGCTTCAGCGCCCAGCCCGCCGCCGCCGCGCTGGCGCCGCCCTGGATCGCCAAGCCCACCGCCCCCGAAGGCGTGACCGCCATTGTCGTGACGGCCCAGGACGAAGCCATTTCGTCCGGCCGCGACCTGCGCATCAAGGTGCAGTTTCCGTGGCAGCGCGGACGGCGTCCGCTGGCCGGCGGCCTGGCCCACCGCAGCCACGGCGACGAAGCAGGCAACGCGCCGGGCGACCACAGCTCCGGCGCCTGGCTGCGCGTGGCCGGCGCGCAGGCCGGCCCCAACTGGGGCGCGCATCACCTGCCGCGCAAGGGCACCGAAGTGGTGGTGGAATTCCTGGACGGCGACATCGACCAGCCCGTGGTCGCGGCGCAGCTCTACAACGATGCCGACCTGCCGCCCTGGTCCGCCGGCGTGGACGCCGAGGCCAACCACCCCGGCACGATCAGCGGCTGGCACAGCCGGGGCCTGGATGGCCAGGGCCACAACCAGTGGCTGTTCGACGACACCGCGGGGCAAGGCCGCACGCGCCTGTCCAGCTCGGCCGCCGCATCGCAGCTGGGCCTGGGCCATCTGGTCGAGCAGGCGCCCGAGGCGTCCAGCCGCGGCGCATGGCGCGGCACCGGCTTCGAACTGCGCTCGGATGCCTGGACCGTGCTGCGCTCCGGCCAGGGCATGCTGCTCTCGGCCACCGCGCGCGAGGACGCCCGCTCCACCCAGGCCGACGCGCGCGAGGCGCTAACCCTGATGCGCGGCGCGCAACATGCCGCGCAACGCATCAACGATGCCGCCACGCGGCGCCAGGCGCGCGCGCTGGCGGCCACCGATCAATACGACGCGCAGATCCAGGCCATCGACCCCAAGGCCGACGGCCGCTATCCGGACAGCGTGGGCGGCCAGCAGGCGATCAAGGCCAGCGGCGGCGAACGGACCGGCGCCGAACCGGTGGAACGCATCGACGGCGCGCGCATGCTGATCGACGCGCCGAACTCGCTCAACCTGTCCACGCCCGCCTCCGCCATCCTGCACGCAAGCGAAAACCTGCACGTCACCACGCAGGCCGACGGCCACGTCGCCGCGCGCCAGACCTTCGCCAGCGCCTCGGGCCGGTCGACCAGCCTGTTCGTGCAGGACGGCGGCATCCGCGCCGTCGCGGCCAACGCGCCCGTATCGCTGCACGCGCACACCGACATGCTGGAAATGCTGGCCGGCCAGGACATCACCGTCACGTCCAGCACCGAAGGCATCGAGATCCTCGCGAACCAGCGCATCACCCTGCAGGCGGCGGGCGCCAGCATCGTCATGGACGGCGGCGACATCGTGTTCAAGGGCCCGGGCATGTTCTCGGTCAAGGGCGCCTCGCACAACCTGATCGGTCCGGCCAGCGACGCGGCCGCGCTGCCGGCGCTGCCCTCGACCCAGGTCGGCGACCCCATGATCGTCAGCGCCGAACTGGTGCACCGGCCCAAGGCCAAGGCGCTGGCGCAGGCGCAGACACCGGCGCAGGCCGGCTCGGCGGCCGCGGATGTCGGCGCGGCGGCCGCCCCCGCCGCGCCGGGCGGCGGCGCGATTCCCGCTTCCGCCGCCGACACCGGGTTGGCGGGCCGGGCGTCCGCGCTTGCCGGGCAGGCCGGCGAACTGGCTTCCGGCGCCACGCAATCGGCCATGGACGCCGCCAACGCCGCGGCTTCGGCGATCGACGGCGCGAAACAGGCCGGCGCAACGGTGATGGCCCGCGCCGCGGAACAGGCCGGCGCGCTGGCGCGTTCGACCGTCGACACCGCCACGCCCTCCTTGATGGCCGGGCCCGGCGCAACGGCTGGCAATAGCGCTTCCGCCGCCGGCGGCGGCATGCTGTCCGGCGCGGCCGGCATGCTGGCGGCCGCCGGCGACGCGGCCGGCCGGATCGGCGATTTCGTCAACCCCGCCATGGCGCAGGCCCTGACCGCCAGCGGCGACCGCAATGCGGCGATAGGCGCCGCGGTCAACGGCCTGCTGGGCTCGACCCGCGCCGGGCAATACGGTCTGCCCGCGGTCGCCGGGGCCATCATGCGCGCGCCCAGTCTGGACACCTCCGCGCTGCCGGCCGTGGCGGCCGCGGTGCTGCAGTCGCCGGCCGTCAGCGGCTCGGGCCTGCCGGCGGTGGCCGCCACCGTGCTGCGCACGCCCGGCTTCTCCCCCGACATGCTGCCCTCGCCCGTGGCCAAAGTGCTGCAGATGGCCGGCGTCCCCAGCGGCGCGCCCGCCCAGGACGCCGGCGGCGAACCGGCCGTCTCCAACGCGCTCACCACCTACCGCGGCCGCACCGGCGCGCACCTGCAGTTCGTCAACTTCGCCGAAGAGGACGAATTCTGGAACGACGGCGCTGTGCTCATCAGCGAGGACCGCCAGACCGCCAGGCCCAGGATACGGGTCAAGTTCAGCAAGGCGGACGTGCACAAGTTCAGCATCAAGGTCATCGCCGGCAAGGACAACATCGCCTACACCCAGGCCGAAAAAGGCCGCCACGCCGCCTACCGCGGCCCCGAGGGCAAGACCTTCCAGTACCAGACGGACCCGGACGGCACCAAGGTCGTGGACGACATCGCGCTGCCGGCCGCCGGCCTCAATACCTACACCTTCGAGGTGCGCGACGCGCGCAACCAGCGCATCGCCACCGAAACCGTGGAAACGGCCCGCCGCCTGTACATCCAGGAGCTGGTCCTGCCGGGTCCGGACCCGATGGCGCGGGCGCAGGACAACAGCGCCGCCGTGGCCGAATACCGCCGCCACGGCATCGACGTGGCCCACCTGCCGCCGCGGCAGGGCCGCGGGCAGGCGAACTACGACGTCGACCAGGCCGACGCCGACGTTCTGAAAGGCCACGCCCGGGCGGTCTACGACCAGTCCGAAGGACCGAACCACGAGCCCTACACCATCGTCGTCTGCCACGTCGAACGCCTGGCCTTCAAGGCCCCGCAGCACACCATCTACCGCGACGCCTACGCCGGCCCCGGCGAACTCAAGGTCTACGTGCCGCTGGTCGGCGGCGACGGCGCCGTGCACTACCTCTGGCACGGCATCGACAACGACCCCTGGTTCCTGGACGCCACCTTCGAATACACCGACGCGTCGGGGCAGCGCCGCCGCATTCCCATCCCGCCGGATCGCGTCTTCCCCGTGCCTGAAAAACAGGGCGTGCCCGAGCAATGCCGCGGCGTGGGCGTGATCGTCGACGGCCTGACGCCGCAACGCACGCTGGGCAAGATCCACCTCAACGTGCAGTTGATGGACTCGGCGGCCACCGGCGTGGCCTTCCCCGGCACCAACCTGCTGTGCGTCGCTGCGCGCACCCCGTGGGACCCCGCCGACCCGGCCGGACGCCAGCAGACGCTGGTGCACGAGATCGGCCACCTGCTCTACATGGTGCCCGGCGGACCCGCCTGGGCGCAGGCCAACGGCTACGGCGACGACGACTCGCAACTCGAGCCCGGTCCCTACTTCTATTCCTCCCACGGCCGCCATTGCCACTACGGCCTGCGCAAGCTGGCCAATGTCGAGGACTACGCGTACGAGTCGGGCTCCTGCGTCATGTTCGGCATCAGCGGCGCCCCGATACGTTTCTGCCCGGCCTGCGCCAAGGCCGTGCGCAAAGTAGACTTCTCAGATGGCTGGTATTCCTTCTAACCGCGCGCCGCGCCGGCGCCCGCTGCTGGCCGCGCTGTGCGCGGCCGCCGCCCTCGCGCTCGCGTACGCGCCTTCCGGCGCCGCCTCGCCGCCCCCGCCCATGACTACCGACTGGATCGATCCCCCCGCCTTCGCGACCGCCCCCGTGGGCACGACCCGAGAACATGCCTGCATGCCCGCCAACCGCGACGACAGCGAGCCTCAGCTGCACCTGGCCGGCCCCAGCCGCGTCAGCCTCCGGGCGGCGGACAAGCTCGTCGTGCCGGTCTGCGCCCGCGGCATCATCCCCGTCTCCACCAACATGCCGCCGCCCGCCGTCGTCGCGACCGACAAGGCCACGGGCAAGATCTATCGCGGCATCGCCTACCAGCGCAAGCGGCCCCAGCCGCGCGGCATGGACGTCGACATCGCGCCGGGCTCGGTCCCGCCGCGCGACACGCCCATCGATGCCGGCGTCAGCGTCGGCACGCAGTTCAGCACCGACGTCGCCGCGGCCGCGGGGCTGCCGCAGCGCGAAGCCGTCTACGAGGTCTACGTGGAAGCCAACGGCCTGCGCTCGAACGCCGTCACGATCGAGATCCAGGCCGCCAGGCAGTAAGCGCCTTCAGCCCTGCCCGGCCTTGCCGGGCAGGACCAGGCGCAGCACGCGGTCGCGGATCGATCGCCCATAGGCCCAGCACGACACCGACAAGGCCAGCATCGCGACCATGAGATAGGCGCGGTACTCCATCGGCACGGGATTGAGCGCCGACAGCGTCAGGAAAGGCTCGAAGCCCATGAAATCGCTGGCGGCCAGCGTGCTGAAGAACAGGGCCAGGACCGGCCCCGTGAAATGCGGGCGTTCGCCGCGCGCGCCCTTGTCCGCCCACGCGAACCAATGGATGAAACGAATAAGCTGGATCGCCACCGCGCATAGCGGCACCACGACGGCGAGCAACAGGACGAGTAAAGCGACGGCGACTTGAGGAGGAAGCATGGGGGGATTTTAGCGGCTGCGGCCCGCAGCAAGCGCAACCTACACGACGCGCCGGACACGAGCACGCAACACCAGCCCGCACACCGCCATTCCTATGGATGCCATGGAACTTCAGCCATTCTTGTCGCCGGGGGCCGTGCCCGTCGCCTTCAGCCTGGCGATCTTCTCTTCGGACATGGAGCCCACCGCCTTGGCGAAATCACCTGGCTTGCGTTCTGGCTTGGCCAACACCGCCGCGATCTCCGGATCGTCGTCGAAATTCGATGCAACCGTGAAATACAGGTACATGTATTGCCGCATGTCCTGCTTGTCCTCGATGCGGTATTTGATCCAGGCCGTCTTGGCTACCTTGGCTACGACACGCCTGACTTCAGAACTGTCCCGATAATTCTGCAGGGCATCACGATGCTGCGAATACAGCCAGCGGGTGGCGTCGACGATGGGAATGCGAACCTGGCCGAGCAGTTTGCGGCTGAGCGCGATTTCCATGTGCTCATCCGGATAGATGTGCAGTTCGAGATAAAGCGGACCGTCTCCGGCCGGGATGGCCGAAGGGGGAAAGTGCACGGGTGTTTCTTTGTTGAACATCACCTCGTCGAACTTGCCATCGTACATGTGCTTTCTGAGTTCCTCCCCGTCACCGCCTGTCCATCGCACCTTGAAATCGGTGCCTTTTAGGCGGTAGCAGCAGGATACCGACCCCTCCCCACCGCCAGCTCCAATGGAACTCGTTGCAGCAAAATTCCCCTCGCGGTCCGTGATCCGGATCCAGTCCAGATCCCAGGGCGTGTAGTTGTAAGTAATGAAGGATAGCCCTCCGTAGCTGGGCTCGCCATTGCACGCAACGAGCAACCCCAGGCATATCAACCCGGCTATCAGGCGTTTGCGCATCGGCATGCTCCCGGTTCATTTCGTCGATTACGGGCGCACCCACTCGCCGCTGTTCCACACGGACTCCGGCACCGCCATGGGCTCGGGCATTTCGGCGGCGGTGGCGAACCGGGCTTGCACCTGGTCCGGCGCCGTGAAACGCAGCAGCAGCACCGCCGCGTCATTCGGGCGCGGCACTTTCAATTTCGCGCTATGCGGAAAGCCATTCCCCTGGCCGTCCGCCGCCCCCCATCGCAACTCGACCGGCTTGCGGCGGCTGTCCGGCCCATAAAGGCAGCCAGGATCGAGCGGGCCCAGCGGCGCCCCGGAAGCCCTTGCGGTCCAGTCGCCCGGAAATGCGCCCGATGCGTCCTCCAGCCGGTAGGCAATGTCGGCATCGGTGTCATTGCGGGCCTCGCACAACAGCAACGGCGGCAACAGCGCTGTGTAGGCCCAGCGGTAGGCCGGCGGACCCAAAAACGCGGCCGCCACGACGGAGATGAGGGCAATCCAGGCCCAGCCACGTTTCAGCGTCATGCAATCCTCAACCGATCGAATAACCAGACCGCGATTCCTGAGGAACCCGTGTCCTGTCCCACAGGCGACTAGGGCCTGTTCACACTAAAAGGAGCCATGCACAGGCCCTAGGGGCGAACCGGGACGGAACCGGCCAGTTTGGCGTTCATTTCGTCGACCCGCGACGCCACCTCCTTCTGCAATTTCAGATCGGCTTCCTCGGCCTTGAAATCGGTCTTGCCGAATATGTCCTTTTCACGCACCCGGAAATACATCGAGGTGCTGGCCAGCAGGTGATCGGGCCAGCTGCTCAGCATGGCGTCATGCACGAGGAAATCGAACAGCGCCATGACCTTGGGAGGCAGAGGATTCTTTCCCTCGCTCGCCTCGCGCCAGACCTCGAGCAGGCGCCGCTGCATGGCGCGCTTGGCCTTCATTTCGGCGAGGAGATCTTTCGGTGTGTCCGCTTCCGTCGGTTCACCGCCGTTTCGCCTTATTATTTCGTTGCGCATGTTCTGCTGGTCCTGCCCCCAGTTCTCCAAGGCGTTTGCCCGGACGGGATCGGCTCGCCAGTATTCCTCCCTGCGCCGAGCCTCATCCCGCACCTCTTTATCGAGTTCACGATATTCGTCTTCCAGGCGCTTCCATAGCGGCTTGAAGCGCTGCGGCGGCCGTTCGCCGCGGCTGGCGACCGCGCGGTTCCAGCGCTCTTCCTTCAGCGCCTTCAGTTCATTCAGGCGAGCCGTGTTCTCCGGCTTTTTTCGCTCCTCCGGAGGCAGATCCATGACGCGCCGGAACTCTTCGTTGTAGGCTGTCTCAGGTGTAAAGAAGTCCCGGTCCTGTATCCATTTTTCGGCCGGATCCGATAATTCCTCCTTGAACACCGGATCCTGGTACCGCACCGCGAGCCAGCGCAGGAATACTTCCATGTGCGGCATGAAGTCGACGCCGGGCTCGTACTTCACGACTCCGCGATAGGCCTCGACCAGATCGGTGACGTAGTAGCTTTGTCCGCCGTCCTTGATCTGGGCGTCTAACGAAAACTTGTCGTAAGTCTGCGGGCGCTTGGCGCGCAGCTGCTCCATGCTGTAGATAGCCACGCCATTCGACAATGCGGCATTCAGCATGTCCCGCAGCGGCACTCGCGACAGTTCTGTGCGCGAGCCCAGCGAGCCCTCGGGGCTGACGCCCATCACATCGCCGCTGGATCCGGGATAGAGGTAT
This sequence comes from Achromobacter sp. MUI-25009338, assembly GCF_057359325.1. NCBI lineage: Bacteria > Pseudomonadati > Pseudomonadota > Betaproteobacteria > Burkholderiales > Alcaligenaceae > Achromobacter > Achromobacter sp. MUI-25009338. The sequence goes on along the minus strand of NZ_CM170627.1, from coordinate 749,367 downwards.
TGCTCCCCACGGGTCTTCTCCAGGCTGTCCAGGCGCTGATTCGCACGCAGTTCGTGCGCGGCGGCGAAATGAATGCATTTCCCGACAGCGCCGGGCACGGTCAGCGTACGGTCCTTGTGCGTTTGCTTGAGCAGATCCATAAATGGAACGAACTCGAGGAAGGCGTTCTCTTCCATGATGGACGCTACCGAATCCAGCAGGCCCAGGAAGCGTATCTGAATCTCCGCTGCGCGCGCGCCATTCTGTCCGGGAAAGACCAGATCCCTGTCATGGCGGCGACGGTACTTCTTGACGACGTCGTTGACGAACTGACGGGCGATGACGCCGCCCCGGTCGCCGCCGAACACCGAAATCTCTATCCGCCGCACATTGTTCATATCGGCGCTTACAGCCTCGTGGGCCGCCTTGAGCTGGCGCAGCGCCGCGTCTACCCGTTTGTCCACGCCCGAGCCCAGGTAGTAAGCCACAGTCTCGTTGTCGCGTACGACCGGAACACCTTCCAGCGCGGTGGACTTGACGATTTCCTTGCCCGCCGTCCACGCGACCTTCAGGGGATTCTTCTTGAAGCCGCTCCAGAATCCCCGGACGGTTCCTTTTGCGCGGTCGGCCATGCGTTCCGGGTCCCACGCATTCCAGATCCGGACGACCTTGTCGGGCAGCGTCTTGACGTCTTTCACGACGTCCTTGTAGGCCTTTACCATGGGCTGGAACGAGCCGTCCTTGATCGCTTTTTGCGTGGCGCCTTTCGCCCGCTTCATTACGTCGTGCTCAGGGACCTCGTCGAGCCGCGTAATGTTCATGGCCGCGTTTTTCGCGTTCTTGGCCGCCTCGCTGAGCATCTTCCTGCCGGCTACCGTCGCGCCGTAAATGAAATCGTCGCTCTTCGCGTCCTCGTTCAGGTCCGTTCCCAATCCCGAATAGTAGAAACGGAACCAATATTGATTCACCGGCCGATCTTCTTCGTCGTGCGCATAGTGCGCCTCCCAGAGCCGGCAGATATTCGAGTAGAACGTAGGATGCTCGCTGTCCAAGTCCCGATGGCGGCCAAACCCATCGAAGAAAAAACCGATGCGCAGCACTGCACCACATTCGTTGCAGTCCTGCTTGGGATAAGCCGCCTCGTTCTCCGCCATTTTCTTAAGCACGGAGGCCGGCGTGCGATTCACTTGCGGCAATCCACCGGGCTCCTTGTCAGTCATTCTTGCCTCCTGTGGCAGTACCTGTCGCCTTCAGCCTGGCGATTTTCTCTTCGGACATGGACGCCACCGCCTTAGCGAAATCACCCGGCTTGCGTTCTGGCTTGGCCAACACCGCCGCGATCTCCGGATCGGCGTCGAAATTCGATGCGACTGTGAAGTACAGGTACATGTATTGCCGCATGTCCTGCTTGTCCTCGATGCGGTATTTGATCCAGGCCGTCTTGGCCACTTTGGCCAAAACACGTCTGAATTCCGAACTGTCCCGATAATTCCGCAGAACATCGCGATGCTGTAAATACAGCCAGCGGGTGGTATCGACGATGGGGATGCGAACCTGGCCGAGCAGCTTGCGGCTGAGCGCGATTTCCATATGCTCGTCCGGGTAAATGTGCAGTTCGAGATAAAGCGGACCGTCTCCGGCCGGGATGGCCGAAGGGGGGAAGTGCACCGGCGTTTCCTTGTTGAAAACCACCTCGTCCAACGTGCCATCGTCCAAGTGCTTTATGGCTTCCTCTCCATCCACGCCTCTCCATCGCACCTTGAAATCGGTGCCTTTCAGGCGGTAGCAGCACGTTACGGAACCCTCCCCTCCACCCGCCCCAATCGAACCGGTTACAGCCGAGTTTCCCTCGTTATCCGTGATCTGGATCCTGTCCAAATCCCAAGGCGTGTAGTTGTACGTAATGAAGGACAGCCCTCCATAGCTGGGCTCGCCGTTGCAGCCCACCAGCATTCCCAGCCAAAGCAACAAGACAATCACGCTTTTACGCATCTTTCTCCTCCGCCCGCGGCAGGCTGTCCCACACCGCGTCAGGCACGTCCGCCAATGCTTGCGACAGGCCCGGGCCGCGGCCCTTGAACGCGCGCAACGCCGGCTGAATCGCCTCGTGTTCATCGAAACGCGGGGAAATGGTGATTCCCCACGCCACATAGTCCAGCATGTCGCGCTCGGTTTCCACGCCGTAGGCGCGCGCCCGCGCCATCTGCTCGAGCACGCGCGCATGCAGCTCATCCTGCCGCATATCGCTGCCCAGCACGCCCAGGTAGATTCGTCGGATCTGCTGGGCCAGCTTGTCCGGATAATCGAGATCGAGCAAGGCTTGATGCTGCGCCAGGCTGAAGGCATGCGGACGCGGCAGCCCGGCCGCGCTTGCGCGGACCGCGCCCGGGCCGCTCCATTGCGCGACGGAGCCATCGCGCCGCAAGTAACGCAAGCGACTCAAGGGCGCCAGGAACCGCTCACGTTCTGCGTCGCTCCACACCAGGAACGCCCTGTCCAGAATGCGGCTGTCGTAGAAGTGCAGGTAATACTCGCGGCCGTCCGGCAGGCTGTAGTCGCCGAAATAGGCGCAATGCGCCATCAGTTCGGGCAGGGCCAGGGGCGACAGGATGTACGTCACCGCGAACTGTCCGCCGTCCGTCTCGTGCAGCCTGCGCAGCAGGCGCAGCAGTTCGGAGCCGTGCGTAGCCTCCGTATCGAGCCTCAGCTCGGAACGCGTCAGATCGTCGACTTCGATCAGCAGGGGCTGGATTTCGCCGTAAACGGCCAGTTCGGTGCCCAGCCAGACCGAACCGTAGCTGAGGTCGGCGCTGGCGCGCACGGGTTCGGCCAACTCCGCGCGGCCACGAAAATCGACCAGCAGGTAGGCGTTGACCATCACGCCCGTTTCGGCCGAGAGCGTTTCGGCCTGGCGCAGCATGCCGCCAAGCAGGGCTTTCCAATCCGTCATGCCTCGACCCGCCTCATGCCTTGTCCGTGATGGACTGCACGCCATCCTGCGCATCCAGCACGCATTGCTTGCAGACGGTGAATTGCGGGAAGGCGTAAGGCATGCGGTCCGGGCCGGCGAACTGCTTGTTCCCCGTCTTCACATCGATCTTCCCCGGCGCTGTCACCGTGATGTTGCCGCCTTCGAGCACGATGCTGGCCCCGGCCGCGGTCGCGATGCGGATGCGCTTGGGCGCGGCCCACTCGACGAAGGTCTGGGCGCTGCCTATCCTGATGTCCTGCTGCGCCTTTACGCTGAGCGTGTCGTGCTGGGCCTGCACCTGCACGTCGCCGGTGGCGGAGATCAGGTCCAGTCCGGAGTCGGCCCCGCCCTGCTGCAGCCCGGCGACGATGCCCAGGCCCTGGCCGGTATGCAGGCGCAGCGCGCCCATCACGGCCAGGTTCTGGTCCTTGCCGGAGGACCAGTGCACGGCTTCGCCGGCGGTGTATTGCAGATGCTGGCCGGCGACCTGCGCCAGCCCGGCGCGGGCCGCCATCAGCACCACGGGATCGGTGGGGTGCGGCACTTTGCCGGCCGCGGCTTCGGTGTGCTTGGCCGCGGCGTCGCCGCGCGCGCCGTCCAGACTGTCGCCGGCGACGGTGCCCGACACGCTGCGGTGCATGGCGGCCAGGGGCGCTTTGCCGTCGTCCAGCGTGCTGGATTCCGGGCCCTTGGTGCCGATCGCGGCCGCCAGGCGCAGGCCCTGGTGGGCGCCGAGCACGCTATCCAGCGAGCGCGCCATCTGGTCGGTCTGGCCGGCCAGCGCCTGCAGGCCGGCGGCGTCGCCCACCGGGCCGGCGCCGCCGCCCGAAGCGGCGTAGGTGCTGAGCAGCACGCCGGCGCCGCCGCGCACGGCGCCGTAGGCGTCGCTGCGCAGTTCCGCGCCCAGGCCGCGCAGGCCGCCGCGGTAATTGCCGGCCTGGTGGATCAGGTGGCCCAGGTTGAGTTCGCTGGCCGCCTGGCTGCTCTTGATCTGCATGCGCAGCTGGCCGTCGGTGTCGTCGAAGACGATCTGGTTGTAGCCGGAGCCGCCGAATTCCTTGCTCTTGAAGCCCGAGAGCGCCGCGGCGTTGCGATGGTTTTCATCGCCGGCGCCGGCGCCGTGCCAGGCGGGCGCGTTGCCGCCGGCCAGGTTGGCCTGGGCGCTGGGCATGCCGTCGCGCGCGGCGGCATAGACCTGCATGTCGACCTCGCCGCCCTGGCGTCCGCCGGGCGTGGCCGGCGTGCCGCCTTCGCCGCGGCCGTTGTAGAGCGCGCCCACCACGATGGGCTGGTCCACGTCGTCGTCCAGGAATCGCACCAGCACTTCCTGCCCGATGCGCGGCACGAAGCTGATGCCCATGCCGGCGCCGGACTGGCGCTGCGCCACGCGGACCCAGCGGCTCCGGGCCTCGCCCTCCTTCGCTTCGCCCTGCCAGTGAAAGCGCACGCGCACGTCGCCGCGCTTGTTGCGCAGGATCTCGTCCTGCGCCTTGGGCCGGGCGCCGCCGTCGGCGTCCGTCACCACGGCGGTATGCACGCCATGCACCGAGGGCGCGCCGCTCAGGCGCGCGCCGCGCGCCTGCGGCAGCTCGGGGCGCCACGGACGGTCGCAGCGCACGGCTTCGAAGCGGTTGGCGTAGCCGATCTCGCGCGCCTGGGCCAGGACTTCGGCGCCGGCCGACGACGCGGCGTCCGCCGGCGTCGCGCCGCCCGGCGGCAGCGGCGCGTCTTCGTCCAGCGACAGGTGCGCCTCCAGCCCGCCCAGGCGCTGCGCCAGCGAGGCGCGTGTCTCGGGCGGCAGGTTGTTGATGCCCACGTGTTCGACGCGGTCCAGCGCGAACACCGGCTCGAACCCTTCCTCGTCGGCCGGCCCCAGCGACGACATGGCCTGCAGCGTGAACCGCGTGCCCGAGCGGAAGGTGCGCACGCCGCCGCGGCCGACGAAGGTCTCGGCGCTGGCGCGCACGGCTTCCATGGCCAGGGTGGCCTGGCGCCGGGCCTGGGCCTCGTCGGCGAAGCCGCCGTGGCCCACGGGCTCATACCATTCCAGGCCGGCCGCCTCGTCCGCGCCGCCGGCCGGGTTGACCAGCGCCTCGGCCGCCACGGCGCGCTTGGCGCTGTCGTGCCAGCCCAGGACGGTGATGCGGTCAGGCACGCGGCGGCGCCGGCGCGCCAGCGCCTGCACGGTGTCGCGCGATTCGGTGGCCGCGGCGCGATGGAAGCGCACGCCGCCGCCGGCCGACTCCGCGTCTTCCTGCAGGCCGCGGCTGTCGGCAAATATCAGCAGCGCATGCCTGGCGGGCGCCTCGGCGTCTTCCACCACCGTCCAGCCCAGGCCGGCCTCGGCCAGCAGGCGGCTGAGGAATGCGTAGTCGGTCTCGCGGTATTGCGTCACGTAGGGGCGCGGCGCCAGGTCCGCCAGCGCGGGCGCCACGTCGGGCGCGACGCGGTAGACATAGCCTTCGTATTCCGCCAGCACGTGGCGCACAATGTCCAGCACGGCGGTGGATTCGAAGATGCGGCTGGTGCGCCGCTGCGTGGCCAGCCATAGCCACGGCACCACGGTCAGGCGGTAGCGCGCCAGGCCGGCGTCGCCGGACAGCAGTTCGGCTTCGCGCACCACGCCGCTGCGGCCGGCGCGGCTGCCGTCGGCGCGCGTGGTCCACAACGTGACCGGGCGCGCGATCATGTCCTGCAGGGACAGGCCGGCGTCGTCCGCCAACACCACGATGCGCATCTGCGCCACGCCGGACAGGGCTTCGCGACCGATCCAGCCTTCCACCTGCAGCGACGCGAGCGCGCCCTCGCCTTCCAGGCTGTAGAGGCGGGCGTCGGAACTGAACAGGCCAGCGGTCGCGATCGGATCCATTACGGGTAAAAACCTTTTTCCAGGGGCTCAGGGCTCGATGTTGGCTTGCGGATTGGGGCACTCGGGCGCGGTGCCCCAATGGCCCGCGCAGACCCGCAGCCGGCATTGCTCGCTTTCCAGGAACCCCAGCTTGCGGCATTGCTCCAGGCGCGCCGGCAGCGGCGAACCGGGCAGTTCGCGCACGAAGATGCCGTCGCTCTTGTAGACCTTGGTGCCGGGCGGCGAAGCGGGAGGCAGCCCGTAAGACATCAGCGTGGCCAGCAGCGCCGCGTCGGAATCCTTGCTCTGCGGCTGCTTGGCGCGCGGCGCCGGCTGCGGGCCGGCGGCGTTCGCGGCATGCTGCGCGCGCCGCACCGTGGGCCCGGCATCCTTGGGCGCAGACAGCGCGGCCTGCGGCGGCGGCGGCGCGGCGGTGACCGCCAGCGCCGAAAGCGGGTTTTGCGCAACACGGGCGTCGTCGTCCGGGCGCGTCAACTGCGCCAGGGGATGATCGTCGATGATGGCGGCCGCGGCCGGCGGCGCCTCGGCCTCGGCGGGACTGGCGGCGGGCGCCGCGGGGACATCCGGCGCGACCGGCACGACCCGCGCGCTGGGCGCGTCGGCCAGCGCCACCACGGGCGGCTCGGCCACATCGAACACGGCATACAGGCCTGCGCCCACGGCGCCCGCCACAAGCAGCAACAGCAACAGCAGCGGCGCGCGCGAACGGCGCCTGGGCGCGAGATGCTTGACCTCGGCGTCCGGCACGCGGCCTTCGAGCGCGGCAAGAATGCGCGACGACCCGCCATCATCCGCAGACGATGCGCGCCCTGCAAGCAAACTAGGAACGGAGGTCGGTGATCGCGATCTTTTTTCGTCTTCTGCCATGCGAAGTCCCGTGTTTTCAGGGAAGCCAGCGCCCTCCCGTAACCAAGGCGTTCGAGAATACCCGATGACATGTTTTCGATCATCGATTCTTGTTACGAGTTCTTAGCCACAGACGCGTTTTGCAACGCCCAGGCGCTTGCCTGAATCCCAAATAGAACAAAAGATTACGCCTTCGTAACTGAGGCACCTCTTTGCTGCTCCTACTGCCCCTATATTTCGTGCTGGCCATCGGCGTGTCCGCGCTGCTCGTCTTCCCGCCCCTGCGGGAGGCTGCGACGCGCGGTGCGCGCGCGTTCGCCCAGGGCGTACGCCGCAAAATGGCGCGCGGCGCCGGCCAGGCGGGCGTGGTCGTCGGCGGCTCGGCGCAGGCGGTGCGCGCAGGCTTCGGCAAGGCCGGCGGCGCGTTCTCGGCCTATCGCTGGCATATCGCCATCGGGCTGGCCGTGGCGCTGTTTCCGTCGCTTTTTGCTTTCGTCATGCGACACAATCACACATTTGTTTACGAGGATCGGATGGCCGGCCCGGACCCTCGCATCCAGGCCCTGCTGACCGGCGAAAGACTGGTGCCGCCGCCGCCGCTGCCGCCCGAAGCCTTCACCACGCGCGAAGTGGAACTGGTGCGTCCCAATCTGGGCGGCGCCAGCCGCGACTGGAACCTGCTGGACGCCGACTACCGCCAGCGCCTGCTGGCCGCGTACCGCGTCATGCGCGAGGAGCACGGCTACGAGATGGTGCTGATCGAAGGCTATCGCAGCCCCGAGCGCCAGACGCAGCTGGCCGGCATGGGCGCGCACGTGACCAACGCCGGCGCCTACCAGAGCTATCACCAGTTCGGCCTGGCCGCCGACAGCGCTTTCCTGCGCGACGGCAAGGTGGTGGTGTCGGAGAAAGATCCCTGGGCCATGCGTGGCTATGAATTGTTCGGCGAGACCGCCGAGCGCGTCGGCCTGACCTGGGGCGGACGCTGGAAGATGATGGACTTCGGCCACACCGAGCTGCGCCGCCCCGGCGTCATGCGGCGCGGCAACGGAGCCGCGCAATGATCCGGCCGGTCCGCCACGCCTATCCGATAGAACGCCCATGAGCCGCATCCTCAAAACCGGCCTGCTGGCCGCCCTCGTCTTCGGCCTCGTCTGGCTCGCCGTCATCATCTGGTGGCAGGAGTCGCACACGCTGCCCACGGGCGTGGACATCGGCCTGTACCTGTTCGCGCTGCCGCTGGCGCTGCTCGCCGCCGGCTGGGCCGGCGCCCGCGTGGTCCGCGCGCGCCGCGAGGCCAGGGCCGCGCCCGCCCCCGCCGCGGCCGCCGACGAAACGCAGGCTCCGCCGCCTCCCGCGCTTGTGCGCCTGACCGCGCTGGCCGGCACGGCGCGCGCGGCCCCCGGCGCCGATCCGGCCGCCATCCACGCCGCGCTGTCCAGGCAGCAGCGTCCCGAACTGGACCCCGCGCTGAAGAACGCGAAAGGCTTTCCGGTATTCAGCGGCCGCGCCGCCCATCTCGACATCGATGCGCTGCGCGAAGCCGCGAGCGCCGCGGCCGGCCCCGCGGGCAGGCCGGGCGACGACTGCCTGCGCGCCGCCGAGCTGCTGTGCGAAGTGGTCGAAACGCTGTCGCAGGAAGCCCGCGCCCACGTGCTGGACAACGGCACGCCGCAGCGCGACGAAGACTGGCCGCGGCTGCAGCTGGAGCTGCTCCTGCCCGCCGATTGGCCGCAGGCCGCGCGCGCGCATGCGGCGGACCGCGCCCGCGACGCGGCCGTGTGGCCGGCCGGACGCCTCGAAGCGCGCACGCACGAGGCGCAGGACGCGCTGGCCGGCGACGCGCTGCTGCGCCGGCTCGCGCAGGAATCGCCCGACCCGGCGCACGCCGCGCTGCGCCTGGTGGCCGCGGCGGACTCTTATATAGACGCCGGCGTGGTGCAGGCCTGGGACACCGCGGGCCGGCTGGTCGACACCGCCAATCCGCAAGGCCGCGTGCCGGGCGAAGCGGCCGCCGGCCTGTTGCTGGACCTTGCGCCCGTCGCGCCTGACGCCGCGCCGCCGCGCGAACTGCCGGCCGACGCTTTCACGTTGACGCTGTCGCCGTCGGCGCGCCGCGCCACCGAAGCCGATGCGCGCGGCGCCGCCGCCGAGCCGGCGCTGGCCGAACTGGCCGCCCGCTTCCTGGAACGGCAGGAACAGTCCGCGGACGCGATCGCCGCGCTGGTCAGCGACGCCGACCATCGCGGCAGCCGCCCGCTGGAAACCGCGGGCCTGGCCGGCGCGCTGTTTCCCAGGCTGGACCCGAACCAGGACTGCCTGTCCGTCGGCGCGGCCTGCGGCCATACCGGCGCGGCCGCGCACCTGCTCACGCTGGCGGTGGCCGGCGAAGCCTGCGCGCAGACCGATGCGCCGGTGCTCGCCGTCATGACCCAGGACCCCGCGCTGCGCACGCTGGCGCTGGTGTCCCGCCCCATCCGCCCTTTTGCCTGACCCACAAGAAAACCGTCCAACATCATGCGTAGCCCTTCAGGTTTCTTTTCCAGCATATCCAGCGCCATGAGCGAAGGCCGGCACTGGACGTCGCGCGTGCTGGCCAACCCGCGCACCTTCATGGTGATCGGCCTGATCGCCCTGATGGTGTTCCTGTTCCTGTTCGCCGAAACCGCGGAGATCGGCCTGGCCTGGGCCGGGCTGGCCCTGGGCGCATGCGTGCTGCTGTGGCTGTGCGCCTACCTGTGGCGCCGGCGGCGCACGCGGCGCGCCAACAAGAACCTGGGCGACATGCTGGAGCAGCAGGTGCAGACGGGCGCGGCCGCCAACCGCAACGACGTGGAAGCGCTGCGCTCGCGGCTGACCCAGGCGGTGCGCACCATCAAGACTTCCAAGATCGGGCAGGCCTCGGGCAACGAAGCGCTGTATGAGCTGCCCTGGTACATCGTGATCGGCAACCCGGCGGCGGGCAAGAGCAGCGCGGTCATCAATTCGGGCCTGCAGTTTCCGTTCGCCGACAAGAACGGCGCGGCGGTGCGTGGCGTGGGCGGCACGCGCAACTGCGACTGGTTCTTCACCACCGAAGGCATCCTGCTGGACACCGCGGGCCGTTATTCCGTGCACGAAGAGGACCGCAACGAGTGGATGGGGTTCCTGGACCTGCTCAAGCGCCATCGTCCCAAGGCGCCCATCAACGGCATCATCGTGGCCGCCAGCATCGACGAGCTGACCGGCGCGGGCCCGGAGTTCGCCATCAACCTGGCCAAGAACCTGCGCCAGCGCGTGCAGGAGCTGACCGACCGGCTGGAAGTGTTCGCGCCGGTCTACATCATCTTCACCAAGGCCGACCTGATCTCGGGCTTCAGCGAGTTCTTCTCCGACAGCGACCAGCGCGAACGCGACCGGGTGTGGGGCGCCACCCTGCCCTACGGCGCGGAGGAGAACCGCGACGTGCTGGCGCTGTTCGATGAGCGCTTCGACGAGCTGTACGAAGGCCTGAAGGAAATGGGCACGGCGCAGATCTCGCTACGCGCCAACCGCGAACTGCCGCCCGGCCTTTTGACCTTCCCGCTGGAATTCGCCGGCATCAAGCCGGCCCTGCGCACTTTCCTGTCGACGCTGTTCGAAACCAATCCGTTCCAGTACAAGCCGATGTTCCGCGGCTTCTACTTCACCAGCGCCTTGCAGGAAGGCGTGTCGCAAAGCTCGTCCACCGAGCGCCTGGCCGAGCGTTTCGACCTGCGCCCGGCGCAGCGCGCGCTGTCGCGCAACGTGTCCTCGCACAACGGCTTCTTCCTGCGCGACCTGTTCTCCAGCGTGATCTTCGCCGACAAGAAACTGGTGCGCCAGCACGCCAGCCCGGCCAAGACCCGCATGCGCTACCTGACCTTCTTCGGGCTGGTGCTGGCGCTGGGGCTGGTGCTGGGCGGATGGAGCTGGTCGTACCTGGGCAACCGCCAGCTGGCGCAGAACGTGCAGGCCGACATGGACAAGATCGTGCGCCTGCAAAGCGAGCGCACCGACCTGCAAAGCCGCCTGGAAGCCATGGAGATCCTGCAGGACCGCATCGAGCAGCTGGACCGCTACAGCGCCAGCCGGCCGTGGTCGCTGGGCCTGGGCCTGTACCAGGGCGACGTGCTGAAGGAGCGCCTGCTGGCCGAGTACTACAACGGCGTGCGCCAGTTCATGCTGGCCCCGGTCAAGACCAGCCTGGAAGACTTCCTGGCCAAGGTCGACACGTCGGCGGCCGCCGCCGCCGGCGACGCCGCCCAGCCGGCGCCGCAACAGGTCCGCGCCGCGCACGCCGCCGGCGCCGACACGCTGTTCCAGGACGCCTCGCCCACCAACGCCGACGACGCCTACAACGCGCTCAAGACGTACCTGATGATGGCCAATCACCAGCACGTCGACCCCACGCACCTGTCCGACCAGATCACGCGCTTCTGGCGCGGCTGGCTCGAGACCAACCGCGGCGCCATGCCGCGCGACCAGCTGATCCGCAGCGCCGAGCGCCTGATCTCGTTCTATGTCGGCCGCGCGCAGGACGCCGGCTGGCCGCAGATCGAAACCAACCTGGCGCTGGTGGAGAAGACCCGCGGCAGCCTGCGCGCGGTGATGCAGGGCATGCCCGCGCGCGAACGCGCCTACGCCACGCTCAAGGCGCGCGCCGCCACGCGCTTCCAGGCCATGACGGTGGCGCGCATCGTCGGCGAGAACGACGCCGGCGTGGTGGCGGGCAGCTACGCCATCCCGGGCACCTTCACCCGCGAGGCCTGGGAGCAGTACATCCAGCCGGCCATCAGCGAAGCCGCCAAGCAGGAAGTCCAGACCAGCGACTGGGTGCTGGGCGTGAACGCGCGCGACGACCTGACGCTGGAAGGCAGCCCCGAGCAGATCCAGAAAAGCCTGGCCACCATGTACAAGACCGAGTACGCGGAGGAATGGCAGAAGTTCCTGCGGGGCGTGACCATCAAGCCCTTCACCAGCTTCCAGCAATCGGTCGGCGCGATGAACCGCCTGGGCGATCCGCAGACGTCGCCCATCGCCAAGCTCATCAACACCACCTACGAGCAGACCTCCTGGGACAACCCCTCGCTGATCAACGCCGGGCTGCAGCAGGCGCAAAGCGGCGTGGTCGGCTGGTTCAAGCGCGTGATCCTGCGTCAGACGCCGCCGCCCGCCCCCGGCGCCGCGACCGCCAACGGCGAGGCGATTCCGATGGGTCCGGTGGGACGCGAGTTCTCCGACGTGGCGCGCCTGGTGGTCACGCGCGACAACCAGTCGCTGCTGGGCAACTACATGGGCGCGCTGTCGAAGATCCGCACGCGCTTCAACCTGCTGAACAACCAGGGCGACCCCGGCCCCGGCGCGCTGGTGCTGATGCGCCAGACGCTGGAAGGCAAGGATTCCGAACTGGCCGACGCGCTCAAGCTGGTCGACGAACAGATGCTGGCCGGCATGAGCGCGACCCAGCGCGAAACGCTGCGTCCGCTGCTGGTGCGCCCGCTGATCCAGGCCTACGCCGTCACCATGCAGCCGGCCGAGTCGGAGCTGAACAAGGTCTGGAACGCGCAGGTGTACCAGCCGTTCACGCAGAACCTGGCCGAGAAGTATCCGTTCGCCGGCAGCGCCAGCGTGGAAGCCAGCAGCGCCGAGATCGGCCAGGTCTTCGGCCCGCAGGGCAGCATCGCGCGCTACGTCAACGAAACCCTGGGCCCGCTGACCGTGCGCCGCGGCGACATCCTGACGGCGCGCACCTGGGGCGACATGGGCGTCAGCCTGCAGCCGACCTTCACCGCCAACTTCGCGCAGTGGGTGGCGCCGCTGTCCGGCGGCGCGGCCGGCAGCGGCGCGGCCAGCCAGCCGCAGACGCTGTTCCAGATCCAGCCGCGGCCGGCCGGCGGCGTGACCGAGTACACCATCGAGATCGACGGCCAGCAGCTGCGCTACCGCAACACGCCGCCGCAGTGGGTCAATTTCGTGTGGCCCAACGCGCAGGGCGCGCCGGGCGCGCGCATCACCGCCACCACCTTCGACGGCAGCGTGGTCGAGGTCGTCAACGAGCCGGGCCGCTTCGGCCTGGAGCGCCTGATTTCGACGGCGCAGCGCAGTTCCAACCCCGACGGCAGCTTCAACATGAGCTGGGCCAAGTCCAACGTCACGGTGCCGGTGAAGCTGCGCATCATCAGCAACGCCCAGGCGCCGGGCGCCGGCGGCAGCGAGCCCGGCAGCCAGGGCCTGCGCAACCTGCGCCTGCCCACTTCGGTGGTCGGCGCCTCCCCTGAACCCTCCTCCGCCCAGACGCAACCCGGAGCGCCGCGATGAGCAACGTGCAGTCCCCCTTGTTCCGAACGGCCTACTTCGGCAAGATTCCCACCCGCGGCGACTTCGTCAAGAACACCTCGCATCCGCAGCTGATGGCCACGCTGGACGCGTGGGTCGCCAACACCATGGAGATCCTGGCGCAGGAGCCGCACTGGAAGGCGCTCTACGACGAGGCCGAGCCCATGCCCTTCGCCATCCTGGGTTCGCGCGGCAAGCTCGCCATCGCGGGGCATCTGCAACCCAGCCAGGACCAGTCGGGCCGGCGCTTTCCGTTCCTGTCGGCCACTTCGGTCGAGGTGCAGCGTCCGCTGGAATTCATCGCCCGCAGCCCCATGGCCTTCAGCCGGCTGTGGAACCGCATGGGCGGCGCGGCCGCCATGCTGATGAGCGACAGCGATCCGGCCGCGGCCCTGCAGGCCCTGAACGAGCTGGAAGGCGAAATCCGCACCGCCGCCGACGACGGCTTCGACGCCTTCGTCGACCTGCAGACCGTCGAGCGGCTGGAAGCGATGCTGCGCGGCAACGGCCACCAGGCGCGCGTGCACGACATCATCCTGGCGCTGGGCATCCTGCTGGAGCCGGTGATGTCCAGCGGCTCGTCGCAGCTGGACAAGGGGCTGTCGCTGCCCCTGCCGGACGATCCGCTCTACATCAATCTGGTGGCCGCGTACTGGATGACGCTGATCGCGCCGTTCCTGGCGCGGGCCGACTTCGAGATCACGCTGTTCGTCGGCCGCATCGGCGGCAAGCACCGCCTGGCGGTGGGATTCCGCGGCGCCTCGCCGCAGACCCTGGCCGGCCTGCTGTCCACGCCGCAGACCTACGCCGAGCAGCACATCGTGCTGGAGGACGCGCCCTGGGTGCGCAACCACGTATCGGCCAGCCACGGGCTGGCCAAGCTCTCCAGCTATCTGGACCAACCGCGGCTGTCCCTGCGCATTGCGCTGGACACCTTCCGCGAAGTATTCACCGGAGCCTGACCATGCGCGTCTCTCTCCTGATCCTGGCGGCACTGTATTCCTGCGCCGCGGCGGCGCAGGACGCCGCCACCGTCGTTCCCGCCAACGTCATTCCCCAGCCCGGCCAGGTGGTGGCCAGCGGCGCCGTGCCCGACGAGGCCACCAAGGCCAACGTGCTGGCCAGACTGCAGCAGGTCTACGGCGTGGGCAACGTGATCGACCGCATCGACGTGGGCGGCGTGGTCGCGCCGCCCAACTGGTCGGAACACGTGGGCAAGCTGATCGGCCAGCCCCTCAAGCAGATCAACCGCGGCCAGCTGGAGATCGACGGCACCCAGATCCGCCTGCGCGGCGAGGTGCAGAACGAAGCCTCGCGCCAGCAGATAGCCAGCAACTTCGCGACCTCGCTCAACCCGACCTACAAGATCGTCAACGGGCTGCGGGTGGCGGCCGGCAAGGACGAGCAGGGCCTGCTCGACAACCTGCTGGCCAACCGCGTGGTGGAATTCGAGACCGGCAGCGCCACGCTGACCGCGCGCGGCCGCGAACTGCTGGACCAGGTGGCCGACGTGGTGCCCAAACTGCGCAGCGAAAAAGTGCAGATCATCGGCCACACCGACAGCTCCGGCAGCCGCAGCACCAACCTGGCGCTGAGCCAGGCGCGCGCCGACGCGGTGCGCAACTATCTGGTGGACAAGGGCCTGCCCGCGGCCCGTTTCGAGACGCTGGGCGCCGGGCCGGACCAGCCGCTGGCCACCAACTCCACCGCCGAAGGCCGCGCCAAGAACCGCCGCATCGAGTTCCGCGCCAGCCGCTAGCCGTTGCCGTCGGGCTGCTTGGGCACGCCCAGCAGCTCTTCCAGCCCCGCCAGCGCGTCGTCGTTCTTGAGCACGGTGCGCAGCCACAGGTGCAGCGACATCTCGCCCCAGTTGGCGGCCTTGTCGGCCAGATAGGCCACCGGGCTGTGCGGCTCGGTGCGGCGGAAGAATTCCGCCACCTCGCGCAACTGCGCCAGCGCCTGGTCGCGGGTTTGCAGCGGGCCGCGCGCGGCGGCGGGCGCCGCGGGCTGGGGTTCGGCAGGGCTCAAGGTCGGCTCCAGGCGGGTGGCGGCGGGTTGCGCGGGCGCGGCGGCGGCCGGCGCCGCCGGCGTCTCGGCGCGCGGCAGCAGGCCGGCGTCGCGGGCGAAGCGGTGCGCCAGTTCGGCCACGCTCTTCAAGGCTTCGCGCACCGGCGAGAAAGCCGGGCCTTCGTCGCCCAGGCGCTGCGTCAGCGTCGCCTCGAGCATGTCGAGCGCGGCGAAACAGCTCTGCAGGCTGCCCTCCAGCTCCGAATAAAAGGCCGGCGGCGTATCGCGGCGCGCCGCGTCGAACTGCTCCAGCGTCAGCTTGCCGCGGGTGAGCTCGGCCGCGTTCTGCGGCGCGCGCTTGACCGCGTTGGCCAGCTGCGTGGCGCTTTCCCACAGCGCCGCGCCGTAGCGTCCGCCTTCGGACTGCGTCAGCGGCAGCTCGCGGATCAGCTGCTGCGAGCGCGACAGCAGCCAGGCCAGGTTGCCCACGCGCTGCTGCACGTCGCCCTCGTCGGGCACCGGATGCAGGCCGTCCCAGTAGCCGCGGCACAGGCCGTCGACCAGCAGGAACCCGTCGCGCAGGCCGGCGAAGCCGCGCGTCTTGGCCCAGGCCTCGGCCAGCCAGGCCGCCACGCGCACGTCCTTGCTGCGCTCGCGCAGCACGCCGGTGCAGATGGCGATCACCTGCGGCCAGTCGGCTTCCTTGATGTCGATGATCCAGTCGCCCTGGTCCAGGTGCGGATCGTCGTGGCGGCGGGCTTCGCGGATGGCGTCGAACTCGGCCGAAAACACCATGTCCACGCCGCAGGGCGCCTCGCCCGGGATGGGCTGCAGCAGTGTGTCGATATCGCTCATTTTGATTTTGTGGGAAGACGGGTCGGACGGATCTTCCCATATCTGTAACGGCGGGACGTTTGAAGATGACACGTCCTATTACAAAGCGCATCACGCAGCCTCGCTATCATGCGCATTCCCCCCGACCCGGAGTCGAGATGAACAAGTCATTCCACATGCTGCCCGACGGCCGCTTCATCAACGGCAAGCCGCGCCGCTGCCCCGACGGCACCTATGTCGGCGACGGCGGCCCCATCACGCGCGCCCCGGACGGCACCTACGTGGCCGGCAAGCCCCAGCGCGCGCCCGACGGCAGCTACCTGGGCGGCGGCGGTCCGGTGCGCATGGCGCCCGACGGCAGCTTCGTCGTCGGCACGCCCCGCCTGGCGCCGGACGGCACGTATCTGTAAGCAAACACGACATTTCTGACAACGCAACAGGCAGCCATGGCGCAGCTATCGGTGATACGCAAGGGCGACCGCACCTCGCATGGCGGGGTGGTCGTCACGGGCGACGAAACGGTGATGATCTTCGGCCAGCCCATGGCCCGGCTGGGCGACCGCGTCACCTGCCCCAAATGCAGCGGCACCCACACCATCGTCGAAGGCGCGGCCAGCGTCAGCTCCGACCGGCGCACCGCGCTCGAAGGCATGAAGACCTCCTGCGGCGCCACCCTGATCGCCAGCCAGCAGTTCTACCGCCTGGAACACGGCTAAGCCGCGCGGCGTAGAATGAATCAGGCCCGCGAACATGCGCAGGAGACTTCCATGAAATCCGCTCTGATCCGCCAGCTCTGCCTCGTGGCCGCGGCGCTGCTGCTTGCCGGCTGTGCATCGGGGCCAGGCGGCCCGCCCCACCCCGGCGCCGTCAATCCCTACAGCAGCGGCGGCTTCCATGACGCCGGCCCCAACTATCCCGACACCGGCCCCTGAAGGCCGTGGCGCTCAGGCCTGCCGCAAGGCGCCCGATTGCAGCAGCGGCGCCAGGATGCCGGCGCTGTAGACCCGCGCCAGGTTCACCAGAAAATCGGTGAAATCGCTCTTGGCGGCATGGTCCGCGCGGTCCGAGATCACGCGCAGCAGCGCGAACGGAACGCCGAATTCATAGCAGACCTGCGCCGTGGCGCCGCCTTCCATCTCCAGGCATAACGCCTCGGGCAGCGCCTGGCGCAGCCGCTGCGCGTACTCGTTGTCGTTGACGAACACGTCGCCGGTGGCGATCAGACCGTGGTGCACCTTCGGCGGCCTGCGCGCAGCGCTGTCCTGCAACAGCCTGCCCAGCGCCGGGTCCGCGTCGAAGCGCTCGCGTCCCAGCAAGGGGATCTCGTGGCGCCCGAACAGCGGGCGCGCGTCCATGTCGTACTGCATCACGGCGCTGGCCACGACCACATCGCCCACCTCCACGTCCGCGTGCAGCCCGCCGGCCAGGCCGGTGAAGATCACGCGCGAAGCCTTGAACTCCTGGATCGCGATGCAAGCCGTGGCGGCCGCGGCCACCTTGCCGATGCGGCTCAGCGCGATCACGCAGGGCGTGCCCCACAACGTGCCCACATGAAAATCGCGCATGGCGATGCGGAAGGTGGCGGCGCCCGGGTCCATCGCGGCCAACAGGTCGGCGATTTCCTCGTGCAGGGCGCCCAGAATGGCTAAACGTCCCATGTCTACTCTTACGGTCATGCGCGGCCCCGGCCGCCCAGCCCGCAACATACCCGAAGGGCCGTCCGGCCGCCACGGGATTGAGATAATTCGACTTAATGCGACATAAAAGCAAGCCTGCGGAAATGTTGGCCTAAACCAATGCAGCCGGCGCCGCATTTCAAGTAATCTGCGGCCAGTCATTGTTCCGAGTCCGTGTCTGCCGCATGTTCCGCAATGTCTTTGCCCTTAAATCGCTGGAAAGGTATTTCCTGATACTGGCGGCCGGCGTGGCGTTGCCCGTGTCCATGCTGACCGTGATCGTGGTGCAGCAGAACTGGCGGTCCCTGGCCGCCACCGGCGAAGCCATGAGCGGCTTCGTGGTGGTGCGCAGGACCCTGGAAGCGATGGAAGCGGTATCGGCCGAGCGCGGCCCCATGAACGCGGCGCTGGGCGCCGACCTGCCGGTGCCCGACGAAATGCTCCGCGCCCTGGACGAAGCGCGCCAGCGCACCAACGCCCGCATCGCGGACCTGCTGGCCCTGTACCGCGCCCCGCTCAATCCCGACGGCGCCGCCGAATTCACCAATATCCAGCGCATCCGGCAGGCCCTGCTCGACGCCCGCGCCGGCGCCGACCTCGCGATCGCCGCGCCGCGCGCCACTGTCTCGGGCCTGAACCTGTGGAACGTGGTCGGCGACATGGTCGCGCTGGTGCCGCAGCTGCGCGCGGCGATGTCCGACGGCATCGGCGTCACCTACGCCAGAGGCACGGACGCCGCCGCCCTGGCGCGGCTGTCGCGCCGCGCCGACGAATTGCTATACGAAGCCAAGCTGAACGGCCGCAACCGGGTGGAGCTGGAAAGCGCGGCTTGAGAAAAAAACCCCGGCGGTTTCCCGCCGGGGCCAACGTGCACACAGCACCGATTGCTCAGTTCGAATAAACCTTGATCTGGTCGCTCTTCAGCACGTCCGGCGTCAGGCTTTTCTCGATCCAGCCCATGGACGTATCGGCCACGCCCGGGGTGACCAGTTCGGCCGGCACGATGGTGATGTCGGCCAGCACCTTGAACGGGTACTTGTCGCTCTTTTTGGTCACGCCGAAGAGCTGCGCCTCCAGCCCCTGGCCGTCGGCCCGGTGCAGCTTGACTTCGCGGCCATAGCCCTTGAAGGTCACGTCGTGCATGGCCGCCGCCACTTGCTCCGGAGTGGGCCAGGCGCCGCCGTTGGCCTTGATGGCCTGCTCGTAGCCCGCCTTCAGGCCCTGGATGGCCTGCACCATGTGATAGACGGAATAGATGGGATAGGCGCCGGTCTTTTCATGAAATTTCTTTACGAAGGCCTGGTGCTGCGGATCGTCCTTGGTTTCCGGGTGCAGGAAGTAATGGTCGCCGCGAGCGCCCACGTAAACACCTTCGGGCAGGGCGTTGCCCAGGCGCTCCAGCGAGCTTTCGGCCAGCGACAGCACAAAGGTCGAGTTCTTGAACAGATTGCGCTGCGAGGCCTGGCGCACGAAGTTGTCGAGGTCGCCGCCCCAGGAGGTGGAGACGATGACGTCCGGGCGCAGCGCCTGCAGGCGGCTGATCTCCGTGGAGAAGTCGGCGGCGCCGAACTTGGGGAACATCTCGGCCACGACCTTGACGTCTGGCTTGAACTTCTTCAGCGCAGCCAGAAAGATGTCGCGCGAATCGCGACCCCAGGCGTAGTCCTGGTTGACGATGGCGATCGTCTTGAAATCGGGCTTTACCTTCATCAGGTACAGCACCTGGGCGACCATTTCGGTGGTGGCGTTGGCCTGGGTGCGCACGACGTACTTGTACTTCTTGCCCTCCAGCGCCTTCTCCGTGCCGCAATCCCACAGCACGTTCAACACTTTCAGATCCTCGGCCACGGGCGCGACGATGTTGCAGTGGCCGCTGGAAATGGCCGACAGCATGACCCGCGTTCCGCCTTCGGCCAGGCGGCGATACTCGGACAGCAGCTTCTCGCCCCCGCCGCCCTCGTCAATGTAGCTGGGCACCAGCTTAACGCCGTCGATGCCGCCGTTGGCGTTGATCTCCTGAATCAGAATCTCCGCCGCGTCGCGCGCGGGCACGCCGAACACCGAAGCCGAGCCCGACAGATAGGTAGAAATGCCGATGTTCAGTTCCTTGGGCTTGTCCGCCGCGTTCGCCAGCGCCGCGGCGCCGGCCAGCACGGAGGCGCCCAGCAGCGCCGCCATTCTTGAGAGTTTCATGATGTAGTCTCCAGTGTTGTTATCGGGTCTGCGCCCTTAGAAAACGATGGCGTCGCGCAGGCTGCCGCCGGTGGCGAGGTGATCGAACCCCTCGTTGATCTGGTCCAGCGAAAACGATTTGCCCATCATCCTGTCCACCGGCAGGCGGCCGGCCTTGTACAGATCGATGTAGCGGCCGATGTCGATGGCCGGCACGCCGGAACCCAGATAGCTGCCCCGGATCTCGCGCTCCTCGCCCACCATCTGCGACAGCGACAGCGCGAAGCTGGACTTGGGATTGGGCAGGCCCGAGGTCACCGTCGCGCCGCCGCGGCGCGTCAGCTTGTAGGCGGTTTCAAAGGCCGGCACGGCGCCGGCCATGTCGAAGCCGTAATCCACGCGGCCGCCGGCCAGGTCGATGAGATCGTCGACAGACTTCACTTGTTTCGGGTTGACTACGTGTGTGGCGCCCAGTTCGCGCGCCAGCGCCAGCTTTTCGTCGCTGAGATCGACCGCGACCACACGCCGCGCGCCAGCCCCGACGGCAGCCAGCAGCGCGCTCAGGCCGACGCCGCCCAGCCCCACGATGGCTGCAGTATCCCCCAGCTTGATGCGGGCGCGGTTGATGACCGCGCCTGCGCCGGTGAGCACGGCGCAGCCGAACAGCGCCGCCTCGCGGTGGCTGAGTTCGACGTGGACCTTGACGCAGGAACGGCGCGACACCACGGCATACTCCGCAAAACACGACACGCCGGTGTGGTGGTTGATGTACTCGTCGCCGATGTGCAGGCGGCGTTCGCCGCCCAGCAAGGTGCCCTGGGTATTGGCGGCCGCCCCCGGTTCGCACAGCGCTGGCCGGCCTTCCATGCAGGGGTTGCAGCAGCCGCAGCTGGGCACGAACACCATGGCGACGTGATCGCCCGGCCTGAGGTCGTTGACACCGGGGCCGGTCTGCACCACCTCGCCCGAGGACTCATGGCCCAGGACAATGGGCACGCCGCGCGGCCGGTCGCCATTGATGACCGACAAGTCGGAATGGCATAGCCCCGCCGCCTTGATCCGCACCAGCACCTCGCCGAAGCCCGGCGGGTCCAGCTCCACCTCGGCAATGCTCAATGGCCGGGTCCGCGCATAAGGGCCTTCCACGCCGGTTTGCCGCAACAGCGCCGCTCTGATTTTCATATGCGTGTCATCCGCAGAAAGAGAAGTGGCGGCCGGCGCTAGACCGTCCGGCCGCCGTCGACCGGGAATTCCACGCCGGTGATGAACTCGGCCGCATCGCTGGCCAGGAACAGCGCCGCGGCCGCCACGTCGGACGGCTGGCAGAAACGTCCCAGAGGAATGGTCGACACGAACTTCGCGCGGTTTTCCGGGGTGTCGGGCAGGCCCATGAAGAGCTCGAACATGCCGGTGATGCCCATGACCGGGCAGATGGCGTTGACCCGGATGCCGTCGGCGCCCAGCTCCACCGCCATGGATTTGGACAGCACGTTGACGGCGCCTTTGGACGCGTTGTACCAGCTCAGGCCGGGACGCGGCCGGATACCGGCGGTCGAGCCCACGTTCAGGATCACGCCGCGCTTCTGCTCGCGCATTACCGGCACCACGGCCTGCGCCATGTGGTAGATGGACTTTACGTTGATGTCGAACATGCGGTCGAACATGGCCTCGTCCACGTCCAGCATGGGCTGGTTCTTGTGGGTAATGGCGGCGTTGTTGACCACGATGTCGACCGAGCCGAAGGCCTCGCGGCAGGTGCGCACGACGTTGTCGATGTCGGCGCGGCTGGCGACGTCGGCCTGCACCGCCAGCGCGGCCGGGCCCACTTCGCCGGCCACGCGGTCGGCGGCGGCCTTGTTGATGTCGGCGATGACGACCTTGGCGCCTTCCTTGGCGTAGAGCTTGACAATGCCCTCGCCGAAGCCACTGCCACCACCGGTGACGATGGCGACCTTACCTTGCAACTGACTCATTTCTGTCTCCGTTGGTGTACGCGGCGATCATTCGCCATAGAACTGGATGATGGTTTTGGTCGTGCTCATCTCTTCCAGGGCGATAAAGCCCTTCTCGCGCCCGTGCCCGCTTTTCTTCACGCCGCCGAACGGCAGCTCCACGCCGCCGCCGGCGCCGAAACCGTTGATGTAGACCTGGCCACATTTGATGCCGCGGGCCACGCGTTGCTGGCGCCCGCCGTTCTCGGTCCAGACAGCCCCCAGCAGGCCGTAGTCGGTGGCGTTGGCCAGGCGGATCGCCTCGGCTTCGTCGGCAAAGGGCAGCGCCACCAGCACCGGCCCGAAGATCTCCTGGGTCATCAGGTCGCTGTCGTGGCTGGCGGCGGAGAACAGCGTGGGCTTGACGAAGTAGCCACCGGCGGGCACGCCGTCGGCGATGCCGCCCTGGGCCACAACTTTCAGGCCGTCGGCCCGGCCCTTTTCGATATAGCGGTTGACGCGGTCGAACTGCGCCTTGTTGACCACCGGGCCGCAGGTCAGGTCCATGTCTGGGGTGCCGGCGCGAACCTTGGAGAATTCCTCGGCCAGCGCCTTCATGAAGTCGGCATAGATGCCCTGGTGGACCAGCAGGCGGCTGCCGGCGGTGCAGGTCTGGCCGGCGTTGTGGACGATGCCCTTGACGATGGCCGGAATCGCCAGCCGGTAGTTGGCGTCGTCGAACACAATGTGAGCCGACTTGCCGCCAAGCTCCAGCACGCACTTGACCGCGTTGAGCGCGGCCGCCTGCTGGATCAGCACGCCGACCTCGTTGGAGCCGGTGAAGGTGATGAAGTTGATATCCGGATGGCGCGACAGGCTGGCGCCGGCCTCTTCGCCCAGGCCGGTCACGATGTTCAGCGCGCCGGCGGGAAAGCCGACTTCCAGAGCCAGCTCGGCCACGCGGATGATGGACAGGCAGGCGTCTTCGGCGGGCTTGACCACCGCGGCGTTGCCCATGGCCAGCGCCGGTGCCACGCTGCGGCCGAACATCTGCGCCGGATAGTTCCACGGGATGATATGGGCCGTCACGCCCAGCGGTTCGCGGATCAGCTGTACGGAATAGTCCTGCTGGAACGGGATGGTCTGGCCATGGACCTTGTCGGCGGCCCCGCCATAGAACTCGAAGTAGCGCGCCAGCACCGTGATGTCGGCACGCGCGGTCGACATGGGCTTGCCGGTGTCGCGCGATTCCAGGCGGGCCAGTTCCTCGTGGTGGGCCAGCACGCTCTCTCCCAGGCGCAGCAGCAGCCGGCCGCGCTCGAGCGCGGTCATGCGCCCCCACGCACCATCCAGCGCGCCGCGCGCGGCTTGCACCGCGGCGTCGACGTCGGCCTGCTGGCCGCGCGGGATTGTGGTGAAAACCTGGCCGTCGACCGGCGACACCACTTCCAGACTGCGGCCGTCGGCCGCGTCGACCTGGCGGCCGTTGATGATCATTTGCGTCATGCCACTCTCCGGAGTATCAATTCAGGGAAATCGAGCCGCGCTCGATGGTCCAGATCTGGTCTGGGATGTCTCCCAGCAGTTTCACGTTGGATTCGGTTATCACCACGCACAGCTCGGGCTGCAATTCCTTGAGCCGCGCCAGTGCTTCGGTGTAGTCGCGCGCCAGCTTGGGCGCCAGCCCCTGGAAGGGCTCGTCCAGCATCAGCAGGCGGGTTCCCACCATGACGGCGCGCGCCAGTGCGACCATCTTGCCCTGGCCGCCCGACAGCGCTGAGCCCGACCGCTTGAGCATGGGTTCCAGCTGCGGCACCACCTTGAGCACCGCGGCCACGCGCGTCTGGATCTCGTCGCGCGACAGGCCCTGCACCTCGCAGGGCAGGTGCAGGTTCTCCTCCACGGTCATGGTGGGGAAAATCACCCGATCTTCGGGCGAGTAGCCCACCTTCAACGCCGCGCGCCGGTGGCCCGGCAGCGCGGTCAGGTCGGCGCCGTCAAAGGAGATCGTGCCGGACCGGATCCGGGTCAGGCCCATGATGGTGCGCAGCAGCGTGGTCTTGCCCGCGCCGTTGCGGCCGACGATGCCGATGGTCTTGGCGGATTCGAAAGTGGCGCTGACGTCGCGCAGGATGCGGTTGCCCGCCAGGTCGACGTTGACGACCGATAGGTTCAACATGTTTCAGGCCCCCAGCACTTCGCTTTTGATCTGCGCATTGTTCAGGACCTCCTCGGGCGTGCCATCGGCGGCCACCTTGCCGGCAATCCAGGCGGCAACCCGCGTGGCGTACCGCGATACGATGTCCACGTCGTGCTCGACGAACCAGCTGGTCACGCGGCGTTCGTCCAGCGCGCTCATGACGGTCTCCATCAGGCCGAACTTGTCTTCCGAGGCCACACCGCTGGTGGGCTCATCCATGATGAGCAGCTTGGGCTGCAGCGCCAGCGCCATCGCCACGTCGAGCAATTTGCGCTTGCCTTCGGGCAGGCCGATGCACGGTTCGTCGGCCTCGGGCAACAGGCCCACCAGGTCCAGCGTGGCGTCGACCGATTTGGCGTCTATGGTGCTTTCCAGCGAACGGAACCAGCTCAGATCCTTGTTGCGCCGGGCGGCGGCGATCTGCACGCACTGGCGCACGCTGTGCTCGGTGAACAGCTGCGGCAGCTGGAACGAACGGCCCAGTCCAAGGCGAACGATGCGGCGCGGCGCCATCGCCGTGACATCGCGGCCGTCGAACCAGACCTTGCCCCGGGATGGCGCCAGGTAACCCGTGCAGATATTGATGAACGTGGTCTTGCCGGCGCCGTTCTGCCCAATCACCGCCAGGCGTTCGCCTTCGTGCAGTTCGAAGTTGATGTTGTCGGCGGCCACCACGCCGCCGAAGGCCAGGTACAGGTCGGTGGTCTTAATGAGGGGTTTCATTTTCAGTTCCTCACCGGGATGCGGACGGTGGACTGATCGCGGGCCTGCGCCCTGCTCTGCTCGCGCTTTTGCGCCGCTGCGCGCTTCATGATCTGGCCGACAAAGCCGGTGGGGAAAATAAAGATCACCAGGATCAGCGTCAGGCCCAGCAGGAACTGCCACAGCCCCGGAAAATAGGCCGCCGAGGCCAGCTTGACGGTTTCGAATCCCACCGCGCCCAGGAATGCGCCCGCAGCGTGGCCGGCGCCGCCCAGGATGGTGATGAACACGAACTCGCCCGAGCGCAGCCACGATCCGATCTCCGGCGTGACCAGGCCCTGCATCAGCGCCAGGATTGCGCCGGAAAAGCCCACCACCACGGCCGACAGCAGGTAGCCTTTCCACATGATCAGGTAGGCGGAAAAGCCCAGGTATTCGAGGCGCGTCTCGTTGGTCTTGATGGCCGAAAGGGCCTGGCCGCTGCCGGAACGAAAGTAGCGCTGCACCCACCAGGCCAGCGCCAGCGACAGCACCAGCGTCAGCACCAGCAGCGCGCGTTCGAAATCGTCGCGTTCCATGACCATGCCGGCCAGCGCCGGGCGCACGATGCGCAGCCCATCGGAACCGCCGGTCAGCGTGTAGAGCTTGCCCAACAGCGCGAACAGCACCATGCTCAGCGCCAGGTTGAGCATGCCGAAGAAGATGCCGCGGTAGCGCACCACGAACAGGCCGATCACCACCGCCGCGAGGAAACTGGCCAGCACGCCGGCCAGGATGAGCACCAGCGCGTCGGCGCCCGGCACGGCGCGGGCCAGAAAGGCCACGGTGTAGGCCGAGATGCAGGCGTACATCGCGTGGCCGAAGGAGACCTGCCCGGCGCGGGCCATGACCGACACGCCCAGCGCGGCAATGGCGTAGGTCAGCCCGATGACGATGGGCGTGATGGTCCAGGAATAGGCGTAGCCGAGCAACAGGGTGGCCAGCGCGGCCAGCAGGCTGAGTACGGGCACTTTCATCAGATCGTCCTCGCCTGGGCCACGGTGAACAGGCCGTGCGGACGGATGATCAGCACCAGCACCATGATGATGTAGGGCACCGCCACTTCCAGCTCGGGCGCCGCGTACACGGCGATGGCGCGGATCACGCCGATCAGCAGCGAGGCGATCAGCGCGCCGGTGATCTGGCCCAGCCCCGCGGTGGCCACCACCGCGAACGAAAGCACCGTCATGTCGGTGCCCGCGCCCGGCACCAGCGAGGTCGTGGGCGCAGCCATGGCGCCGCCCAGCGCGCCCAGCATGGTCGCGATGACGAAGGTGACGTAGCCGATCTTCTTGGCGTTGATGCCCAGCGAAGTGGCGACCTCGCGGTTGTGCGTGGTGGCGACCGTCTGCTTGCCCAGTTTGGTGTGGCGCAGGAAGAACTCCAGACACACGTAGGCCAGTAGCGCCGTCACCGGCACCACCACGAGCTGGTAAGTGGTGTAGGTGATCTCGCCGATCTCGATGTTGCCCAGCCGGTTGACGACCTCACTGGCGCTATAAGGCTGCGCACCCCACAGCATGCGCTGGATGTCCTCCAGCATGAGAAAGCCGCCGAAGGTCAGCAGCAGTTTCAGGATGGGATCGTAGTTCTGCGCGCGGCGGATCAGCAGGAATTCCATGACGCTGCCCAGCGCCAGCCCGATCACGACCGCGGCCACGAAGAGCGCGGCAAACAGCAGCACGGGGGAGTCCGTCCTGGGCGCCAGGAACATCACGAAGCTGGCGGCCGCGTAGCCGCCGAAGGCATAGAACGCGCCGTGGGCGACGTTCAGAATGCCCATCACGCCGAACACCAGGGTTAACCCCATTGATACCAGGAACAGCAGACTGGCGTAGGCCACGCCGTCCACCAGGGCCAGAGGCAGTAGATCCAAGGTCAAGCGCGTTCTCCCATTGCGCTGGGCACCCGCAGCGCCCGCGCGCCCATGTCTCGTTATCAACCCCGCCGCGTCCGCCCGCGACATGTTGCGCGAGGGATGGCCGGGCACTTATCCGACGTGCGCCGCCGGCAGTGTGGAGCCGCGCGGAACCGGTCTGTTAATGGGATCGAAGTATAGGTACGCCCTTTTGCGCCGACTATTTATCTTTGTGCAAGCCGGGTTTCGCGCGCGATAGAGATGCAGCGCATCAAGGCGCGACGTCCACCGCCATCGCAGCCAATGGCGCGCGCGTCTGGTAGGCGGGGATGATGCGGATCTGCGATTCGCCGGGTATCTGCACATAACGGCCTAGTCCATCCGGCGCAAGCGCGCCCACGTGCAGTCGGGCCAGCGCGGCGCCGGCCGCGTCGAAAACCTCGATGCGCAGCCGCGGCGGCGCCAGTCCGTAGGGCTGGTCGGACTGCGGCCTAAGCACGCGATCACTGCGCGCCTGCGACAGCAGCGCCACGAACGCGGCGGCGTCGAATCCGCGGCCCGCGTCGGGCGGCTCGGCGCTCCAGCCTTCGGCGCCGCGGCGCAGCCGCAAGCTGGCTTCTGACGTGGCCAGCACCACCTGCGCGGCGCTGGCCGCGTCCCAGGCATAAAGCCGCGCCGGCTTGCCGGAGTCGTCGTGCAGATGGGTATGGCCTGCATGGCGCGCAGTTTCCGTGGACGCTTCGCGCCATTGCCATAGCGACAGGCCGATGCCCGCCGCCAGCAGCAGCGACCAGCCGGCGCGCGCGGCGTTCATCGGCGCCTCCACCACAGCACCAAGCCGACCATGAACGCCATCAGGGGCAAGGCGACCGTACTGGTCCAGAAAACCGTGCGCATCTGGCGATTGGTCAGCTCCACGCGCCGGCTTTCATAATGACGCGGGCGTAGCGTCAGCAGCGCGTCCTCGCCGGCCAGCAGCGAGACGGCATTGGCGAACAGCGCGCCATTTCCCAGCGTGGCGAAGTGCCGGTTGGTGGCGAAGTCGCTGTCGCCGGCCACCAGCAGCGAGGGCCGGGCCACGCCGTCTTCGGCGCCGGTCTGCGCACTGCGCGTGGCCAGCACCATCAGCGCATAGCGCGCAGCGGGCCGTCCGGGCAGCAACGCCTGGGCGCTGGTCTGCGCCAGCGGCGTCACCGCTACGCCGCGCGGCAGGCTGTCTCCCGCCGGCTCCAGGCCGGCGGCGCCGGGGAAGAAACTCAGCGGCAGTCCACGGGTCATCTTGTGGCGGGTGTAGTCGCTGACGGCCGGGCTCCCGGGATCGTTGCGGTAGTGGCTGGCGGGATCGGCCAGCGCGCCGCCCGGGCGCGCGATGCCGAAGTCGCCTAGCAAGGCGTCCAGGCCGTGCGGCGCGTCCGGTTCCAGCAGCAGCAGGGTCTTGCCGCCAGCCAGGGTCCAGTCGCGCAGCGCCCGCGCGTCGTCCGCGCCGAATGGCGCGCGCGGGCCTGCGGCCACCACCACCGAGCAGTGCGGCAGCGCCGCGGTCAGGCCGCCGGCGTTGACCGCGCGGGTGGCGAAGCCCAGGGTCCGCAGCGCGTTGCGGGCCAAGGCCATGCCATGTTGCTCGTGTACCTCGACGCGGGCAACCAGGTTCTCGTCGCCATCGTGCTCTTCCAGGTCGTCCAGCGAGCTCAGGCTGTCCAGCGCGGCTTCGCGATGACCTTGCGTGAAGCAGACGGTCTGGGCGCCCTGCTGGCCGATGCGGATCAGCGCGTTGGTGAAATCGGTCTCGGTGCCACCGTTGATCGTCATGCGCCGCTCGCCCGAGGCCAGCACAGCGCTTCCGGCGAACTGGATGCCCGCCTCGCGCGCCTCGGCCGGGCGCAGCGCGGGGTCCACCCCGCGCACCTGGATCAGCGGATTGGCGCGCTGGTACTGGCGCAGCAGCTCCAGCGCGTCGACCATGCTTTTGTTGCGCAGGTCGTAGAACCAGGTCACCTCGACCGGCTCGTCGATCCGGCGCGCCACCTCCAGGCTCTCCGGCGCCAGGCTATACAGCCGCTGGGCAGTCAGATCGACACGCCCCAGGTGGCGCGCCGCCCACAGATTCAGCGCCAGCAGCAGCGCCGCCACCGCCATGAACGGCAACCATAGCGCCAGCCGCCGGACGGCGCGACGCATCATCGCAGCCTCCAGCGTTTCAGATTGGCGGCCGCAGCCATGAGTGCCAGCAGCGTCAGGCTTGCGAGCATGAGTGTTGCCGGGCCGGGCAGCACGCCGCGGATGAAGTCCACGTGCTGCGCCGACAGCGACAAAGCCTGGAAGAACGGCGACAGCGCCGGAAACGCGTCCAGCGCCGCGGGGTAGTCGATGAACCACAGCAGCACCAGAATGCCCCACGTGGCGCTGGCCGCCACGATCTGATTGGCGCAGGCGCTGGACACGGCGATGCCGATGGCCAGGAACAGCGCGCCATACAGAAACACGCCGATGTAGCCGCCGGCGATGGGGCCATAGTCCGGCTGTCCGTACCAGGCCAGCGGCAGCACCGCCGACGCGGTGCCCGCCAGCATCAGCGCCAGCATGGTCAGCCCGGCCGCGTACTTGGCCGCCACCAGCGTGGCGTCCGACAGCGGCAGGGTCAGCAGCAATTCCAACGTGCCCTGCCGCGCCTCTTCGGCGAAGGTGCGCATGCTGACCAGCGGCATCACCAGGATAAGCAGAATGGTCATATTGTGAAAAGCGGTCACCATCTGCCCGGTGCTGACGAAGAACAGATTGAAGCTGAACAGGTAGCCCGACAGGCCCCAGAACACCGCCACCACGGCCAGCGCCACCGGCGAGCCGAAATCGCCGCGCAGTTCCTTGCGGTACAGGGCGAAGAATCCTCTCATGCGCGCCTGCGCAACGAAGTGTCGTTGGACGCCAACGCCGACAGCAGCCGGGCCTCGACCGCGTCGTGCATGGACAGCACGGCGCGCAGCTCGCCATGCGCCAGCACGATGCGCAGCACCGCGTCGCAGGTCGAACCCGCGCCGGCGTCCCAGCCGATGCGCCACTTGCTGTGCATGTCGTCCACCGGTTCGGCGTCGACGCCGCGCACGCCCGGGCAAGCGCGTAAGGCCGCGTGAAGCGCCGCATGCCGTGCCTGCGGCAGCGCCAGGCTCAGCTGCAGGGCCGCCGGCGCCGCACCCAGCGCGGCGTCTTCCACCAGCCGGCCTTCGCGCAAAATGGCGATGCGCGTGCACAAGGCTTCCACCTCCTGCATGAGATGGCTGCTGAACACCACGGCGCGGCCTTGGGCGCAACGCCGAATCATCGCCCGCGCCTCGACGATCTGCACCGGATCCAGCCCGTTGGTGGCCTCGTCCAGCAACAGCACCGGGGGATTGTTGAGTACGGCCTGCGCCAGACCCACACGCTGGCGTTGCCCCTTCGATAGCCGGCCGACCAGCGTGCGGGCCTGCGCCTGCAGGCCGAAGCCGTCGATGGCCTCTTCGATCGCCCGGCGCCGGGCGGGCGCACCGCCCTCGACCTTCACCGCGGCAATGAATTCCAGGTACTGGGTCACCGTCAGCGCGTCGTACAGCGGCGCGCGCTCGGGCAGGTAGCCGATGTCGGCATTGCCGCGCCCGGCGGCCGGCTGGCGTCCGCAAATGGAGATGCGGCCGCTGTCCGGCGCGTAAAAGCCGGCCATCAAACGCAGGGTAGTGGTCTTGCCGCTGCCGTTCGGTCCCAGCAGGCCCACGATCTCGCCCGGCGCCACCGACAGGCTCAGCGCATGCAGAACCTGGCGCGGGCCGAACGACTTGCTCACCTCGTGCAGGGCGATGACCGGCCGCATGGCGTCCTCAGTCGAAGACCTTGGTTTTGGCGTTTTGCGCGTGCTGCTGCGCGTCGTGGCTGTACCAGAGCTGCCCCTGAGTGGCGTCGCGAATCTGCTTGAGACGATCGATGGCCTGCATGGAGGCGGCCGTGTTCCAGGTGATGCCCGGAATCACGCCCGCCTCGTTCTCGCCCGTGTAGATGGCGTCGGCCGCCAGCAGCACCGTGCCGGTGTTCTTCAGCTTGACCTGCAGCGACTGGTGACCCTGGGTGTGCCCCTTGGTGTCGAGCAGCACAATGCTGCCGTCGCCGAACAGGTCGAAGTCGCCCTCGACCTGGATGAAGTCGTAGTCGCGCGTGGTATCGAAGTCCTTCATGACATAGGCGGCCCGCTGGAATTTCTCCGGCCACCAGGCGGCGCGCAGCTCGGCCTTCTGCACCACGTGGCGCGCCTTGGGGAACATCTTGATGTTGCCCGCGTGATCCAGGTGGAAGTGCGAATAGACCACGTACTTCACGTCGCTGGCGTCGAAGCCGGCCGCCTTCAACTGGCGGTCGATGACCTCGTCGCGCCCCTGGATGGAGTTGAACGCGCCGCACAGGCCCTGTCCCCAATAGTTGGCGCAGTTGCCGTCGGCCGTGGCCTGGTTCATGCCGGTATCGAACAGCACCAGTCCGCGCGGATGCTGGATCACATAGGCCGGCACGGGAATCTTGATCTTGGTGCCCACGTCCACCATAGCGGTCATGAAGCCCTTATCCAGCTCGATCTTGCCGACCGACAGTTGCATCAATTTGATGTCCGGCGGCGCGTCGGCCGCCTGGACCCACCCTCCCGCCGTGATCGCTACCGCGCCCAACAGCGCTTTCCAACGCTTGCTCATGGTTGTCTCCTCGAACCAACATGAAGGCCACAGCCGGACGGCCGCGGCCGGACGGGCGGCGTCCGGTGTCCCCCGGTTCGCCGCCGGCGTGCAATGGGCAGGTTTTCTTCTGTGTGCGGGACTGTCGGCGCCACTCTGACCCAAGCCCCCCGGAATGCCAATTCAGAATTGCTTAAGCTGGGTTTCATTCCACGCAAAGCGCCGGGGAATCCCTAATGCCAGGGTTACGCCCATGGGCGTCCGCCGCCCGCATCAAACCAACCCAGCCCCCTTGCGCCGCGTGAACTGCGCCAGCGACCGCAACGCCAGTTCATGCAGGGCCGCCACCGACGGCAGCAGCGTCTCTTCCTTGCGGGTCAGGACGCCGACGATGCGCTCCACGGTGGGTTCGGCCAGCGGCACGAAGGCCAGGCCGGTGCTGACCGCGGGGCGCGCCAGCACCGGCAGCACGGTCACGCCCAGTCCGCTGACCACGCTGGCCAGCAGCGAGGCGCGGTTGGACACCACCATGAACGGGTCTTCGATGGCGCCGCCCAGTTGCCGGTTGCGCAAGGTGTCGAAGGTGGCGTTGCCGATCAGGCGTTCGCCGGCCAGCGCGGACCAGGGCACCGGGCCGCGCCGGCGCGCCAGCGGGTGGCTCTTGCGGCAGACCAGGCCGAAGGCGTCGCGCGCCACCGGCGCGAAGGCGACTTCGGCGGTGCGCGGCACCTGCCCCGCCACGCCGACCTGCACTTCGCCGTTCAGCACCAGCCGGTGCACGTCCTGCGAGGGCTCGTCGATGGCGCGGATGCGGATCGCGGGGTGGCCGCGCGCATAGCGTTCCAGCAGCCGAGGCAGCCATTCGTCGGCCAGCGAAGGCATGACGGCCAGCGACACCGGCCCCTGGCTGCCCAGACTGAGCTGGCGCGCGGCGTCCAGCACCCGGTCGTGGGTGGACAGCAGTTCGCGAAACAGCGGCGCGACCGCCGCGCCCAGCGGGGTGAGCTGCGCGCGCTTGCCGGGTTCGAAGAGCGGCGCGCCCAGCTGCTGTTCCAGGTCCTGCATGGCCGCCGAGACGGCGGCCTGCGAGCGGAAGGTGCCTTCGGCCGCCAGGCGGAAGCTGCCGTGGTCGGCCGCGAGCAGGAACTGGCGCAGGTGCTGGATCTTGAGGGGCTGCGGCATGAGGCACCATGCAAATTCAGATTTTCCGAAATTAACTTACGTTAATTTGGATTGTCAAAACCGCGTCGGGCGTCCAACAATGGCCCATCATTCATCCAATAGGTCGTGGAGCCGCGGTATGTCCCTGCAAGTGCGCAAAGTAGTCAGTTATGTCGAGAAAACCCTGATCGAAGGAGGCCGCGCGGCCGAGCGTCCGCTGGTGATGATCGTGGCCGCCGCCGTGATCCGCAATCCGTGGGCGGGCCTTCCGTTCCAGGAAGACCTGCGCCCGCAGATCCTGGCGGCCGCGCCGCCGCTGGGCGAGCTGCTGGTCGGGGAAATCCTGCGGCAGGCCGGGTCGGCCGACCAGGTCGAGGCCTACGGCAAGGCCGCCGTGGTGGGCACGGCCGGCGAAATCGAGCACGCGTCGGCGCTGATCCACACGCTGCGCTTCGGCAACGCCTACCGCAACGCGGTGGGCGGCACCAGCTACCTGAGCTTCACCAATATGCGCGGCGGCCCGGGCTGCGTGATTTCCGTGCCCTTGATGCACAAGCAGGACGAGGGCTTGCGCTCGCACTATCTGACGGTGCAGACCACGATCAACGACGCGCCCGCGCCGGACGAGATCGTGGTCGCGCTGGGCGCGGCCACTTCGGGCCGTCCGCACCATCGCATCGGCAACCGTTATTCGGACATGCAGGAACTCGAGCGCGAGGCCCAGGCGAAATGAGCGCGCACTATAGCCGCAGCGGCCGCGGCGAGCCGCTGGTGCTGCTGCATGGCGTTGGCCTGGACCACACGTTGTGGGACGACCTGGCGCCGCTGCTGGAGCCGGATTTCGAGGTGCTGCGCTACGACCTGCTGGGCCATGGCAACGCCCCCGCCGTGGACGAGACCATAACGGTGCAGGACTACATCGCCCAGCTCGACGCCGAGCTGGACCGCGCCGGCTGGCAGAACGCCAACGTGCTGGGCTATTCCATGGGCGGCCTGATCGCGGGGGCTTATGCCGCCGCGCGGCCGCAGCGGGTGCGGCGCCTGACGCTGCTGAGCACGGTGTTCCGGCGCAGCCCCGATGAAGCGCGCGCCGTGCTGGCGCGGCTGGAAGCGGCCGCGACGCAGGACCCCGCGGCGGCGGCCCAGGTATCGCTGGCGCGCTGGTTCACGCCGGACTTCCAGGCGCGGCGGCCGGAACGGGTCGCCAGCATCGGGCAGCGCCTGCTGCGCAACGACCGCGCGAGCTTTCTGGCCGCCTACCGCGTGTTTGCGCTGGGCGATCCGATCCTGGCGCAGGCCGCGCCCGGCATCGCCTGCCCCGCGCTGGCGATGACCGGCGAGGAGGACGTCGGGTCCACGCCGCGCATGACGCGCGAGCTGGCCGCCGCGCTGCCTTGCGGCCAGGCCCGGGTGGTGGCCGGCCAGCGGCATATGCTGCCGGTGGAGGAACCGGCGGTGGTGGCGGCGGCCCTGCAGCGCTTTTTCCTGGCCCAGGGCGAAACCCGGCACTGCGCCTGAACGGCATAAGAACAGAGACATACGCGGAGACATACGACATGAATCGCAGATCCCTCTTGAAGAACCTGGCGGCGCTGGCCCTGGCGCCGGCCGGCGTCATGGCGGGCCGGTCCGCCGGCGCGCGCGCGGCGCCGCTGCGCGTGGTCGTGCCGTTCCCGCCGGGCGGCGGCACGGACGTGCTGGGCCGGGTCGTCGCCGCGGCGATGGAAGGCGCGATGGACCGCCCCGTGGTGGTCGAGAACAAGCCCGGCGCCAGCGGCATGCTGGGCGCCGACTACACCGCCAACGGCGCCAAGGACGGCAGCGTGCTGCTGTTCGCCGGCCTGGTGCCTTCGGTGCGCTACTACGCCCGGCCGCCCGAGGACGTGCTCAAGCAGCTCACGCCGGTCTGCCCGATCGCGCGTTCGCCCTACATGGTGGCGGTCAACGCCGACGTGCCGGCCAAGACGCTGGCCGAACTGGTGGCCCAGGCCAAGCGCGAACCCAAGGGCCTGACGTTCGGCACGCCCGGCAACGCCACGCCCCAGCATCTGGCGACCGAACTGCTGCAGGCGGCCTGCGGCGTCGAGCTGCTGCACGTGCCGTATCGCGGCACCGGACCGATGATGACGGACCTGCTGGGCGGACAGATACAGCTGGTGGTGGCCACGGTGGCGGCGGTCGAGCCGTACCTGCAGGGCGGACGCCTGCGCGTGCTGGCCGTGACCAGCCCGGAACGCCTGCCCAAGTATCCGGACATCCCCACGGTGGCCGAAAGCGGCTACCCCGGCTTCTCCGCGCAGATCCAGTTCGGCACGTATTGCGCCGCGGGCACGCCGGAGGCCGCCGTCGCCGCGCTCAACCAGGGCGTCAACCGCGCGCTGCAGACGGAGACGGTGCGCGCCAAGCTGGCCGAACAGGGCTTCCAGCCCACCGGCGGCACGCCGGCACAGCTGCAGCAGGCGCTGCTGGCGGAAATCCGCGACGTGGCCAGGCTGGTGCAGGCGGGCAAGGTCAAGGTCGACCTGTAGCGCCCGCGCCGCGCCCGATGCTGGATAACCAGCATTTACAGGCGTGTCGTCCTCTGTGCATGCTGTCCGGCTACTCGACGCAGATCGGGCGCTCCATGGAGACGACATGCCTAGTTCCCAGCACTTCGCCCATATCCGCGAGATCGAACAGGTCGGCCTTGGCCGCCCCACGCAGCGCGACGCGCACGTGGTCAGCAGCTGGCTGCGCTGCCTGGACCAGTACCGGCTCGATCCCGCGCACGCCTGCGAGGCCTATATCGTGCCCGATGGGCGGCTGCGCGAGCATCGCCAGCAATCCGAGGCGCTGATCGCCATCGCGCGCTCCGGCCTGGACCACCTGTTCCGCCAGGTCGCCGGACAGAACTATGTGCTGCTGCTGGCCGACCGGCAGGGCGTCACCGTGGAGTTCCTCGGCGACGCCCAGCAGACGGCGCAATTGCGCAAGGCCGGCCTCTATCTGGGGTCGGAGTGGTCGGAGCGGCGCGCCGGCACCTGCGCCGTGGGCGCCTGCCTGGAAAGCGGCGAAGCGCTCACCATCCATCAGACCGACCATTTCGACAACACCCACACGCCGCTGTCCTGCACCGCCGCCCCGATCTACAGCGCCGACGGCGAGCTGGCCGCGGTGCTGGACATCTCGCTGCTCAGTTCCCCCGTGCTGAAGGCCAGCCAGAACCTGGCGCTGCATCTGGTCACCGGCACCGCGCGGCGCATCGAGATGGCCAACCTGATGGCGCGCACCAGCAGCGAGTGGGTGCTGCGCTTCGCGCGGTCGCCCGAGTTCCTGGACGTGGACCCCGAGGCCGCCGTCTCGCTGGACGGGTCCGGCCGCATCCTGGGCATGACGCACACGGGCGCCAAGCTGCTGGCGCGCGCCGCCGGCCTGGACTGGCGCAACCCCGCCGGCCTCATCGGCCAGCCCGTCACCCGCTTCTTCGACGTGCAGCTCGACGACCTGCCCCGCTACACCCGCGCCCACGCCCCGCAGGACCGCCTGATCGTCGCGCGCGACGGCAACGCGCTGTTCGCGCACGCCATCGAGCCCAACCGGCGCGCGCGCGCCGCCGCCGTCGCCGTGCGCGGCGCGCCGGCCGCCCTCGGCGGGCTGGACGGCGGCGACGCCCGGATGGCCGCGATGCTGGCGCGCGCCGCCAAGCTGGCCAGGCAGCGCCTGCCCATTCTGCTGCAGGGCGAGACCGGCGCGGGCAAGGAGTACCTGGCCCGCGCCATTCATGACGGCAGCGGGCGCACGGGCCGCTTCGTCGCCGTCAACTGCGCGGCCATTCCCGAATCCCTGATCGAAAGCGAGCTGTTCGGCTATCTGCCCGGCGCCTACACCGGCGCGGCGGCCAAGGGCCGCAAGGGCCTGATCGAGGAGTCCGACGGCGGCACCCTGTTCCTGGACGAGATCGGCGACATGCCGCTGGCCCTGCAAAGCCGCCTGCTGCGCGTGCTGGCCGAATCCGAGGTCACGCCCATCGGCGCCAATGCGCCGCGCGCCGTGCGCCTGAGCCTGCTGTCGGCCTCGCACCGCGACCTGGCGGCGCTGGTGCGCGAGGGCCGTTTCCGCGAAGACCTGTATTACCGCATCAACGCGGCCACGCTGACCATCCCGCCGCTGCGCGAACGCGAAGACCTGGAGTGGCTGATCGAACGCCTGCTGGCGCGCCACCAGGACGAATCGGGCGCGCCCGTGCTGTCGCCGGCCGCGCTGATGGCGCTGAAGTCGCACGCCTGGCCCGGCAATATCCGCGAACTGGCCAACGCCATCGCGGTGGCCGCCGCGCTGTGCGAGAACGGCGTGATCGAAGCCGGCGACCTGCCCGATGCGCTGGCGCCGGTGGCGGCGGCCGCCAGCCCCGGCGAAGCTGCCCTGCGTTCCATGCTGGCGCGCTGCGCCGGCAACGTCTCCGAGGCCGCCCGCCGCATGGGCGTGGACCGCTCCACGGTCCATCGCCAGATGCGGCGCTACGGCCTGTCCCCACGCCACTAAGGCGCGGCGCCACACCCGCGCGCCACAGCTGTGGCGCGCCGCCACGCCCCTTCCCGCCCGCCTGTCGCGCGCGCCGGGCGCCGCGCGCGGCGCGCCGATATGGCATGGCGATTGCTTGTCTACGGTGGGCGGCCACCGGCCGGCACAGGCCGGAACCGCCCACGGACCGCCCCGGTCCGCCAAGACAACGATCGCCCGCCACGGGCAAGGAGACTAGACATGCAGACCGATCAAGCCGGCGCCGCCCTGGAGGCCCTGCTGGGACGCCTGAACACCGCGCTGGGCAACAAGGACGTCGATGCCGTCGCCGCGCTGTTCCAGGACGAATGCTATTGGCGCGACCTGGTGCTGTTCACCTGGAACCTGCGCACCCTGGAGGGGCGCGACCAGATCCGCGACATGCTGCGGCACCAGCTGGAACAGGTCGAGCCGGTGCGGTTCAACCTGGACCCGAAGGAGGCCGTGTCGGACGACGACGGCCTGCTGCAGGGCTGGATCGAGATCGAGACCAACCGCGCCCGCGGCTATGGCCACATCCGCGTGCGCGACGGCCGCATCTGGACGCTGCTGACCACCATGTCGGAGCTGAAGGGGCATGAAGAGCCCAGCGGCGTGCGCCGGCCCAAGGGCGCCGAACACGGCAGCAGCCGGACCCGCCAGACCTGGCTGGAGAAGCGCGAGCAGGAGGCCGCCGAGCTCGGCTACCGGACCCAGCCCTACGTGCTCATCATCGGCGGCGGACAGGGCGGCATCGCGCTGGGCGCGCGCCTGCGCCAGCTCGACGTGCCCACCCTCATCATCGAGAAGAACGAGCGCGCCGGCGACAGCTGGAGAAAGCGCTACAAGTCGCTGTGCCTGCACGACCCGGTCTGGTACGACCATCTGCCCTACATCCCCTTCCCCGAGAACTGGCCGATCTTCGCGCCCAAGGACAAGATCGGCGACTGGCTGGAGATGTACACCAGGATCATGGAGCTCAACTACTGGACGTCCAGCACCTGCCAGTCGGCGCGCTATGACGAGGACAAACAGGAATGGGAAGTCACCGTGCTGCGCGACGGCGAGCCCGTGGTGCTGCGGCCCAAGCAGCTGGTGCTGGCCACCGGCATGTCCGGCAAGCCCAATATCCCGCGCTTTCCCGGACAGGATGAGTTCCGGGGCGAACAGCACCATTCCTCGCGCCACCCCGGCCCCGACGCCTACCGCGGCAAGAACGTGGTCGTCATCGGCGCCAACAACTCCGCGCACGATATCTGCGCGGCGTTGTGGGAAGCCGGCGCCCATGTGACGATGGTGCAGCGTTCGTCCACGCACATCGTGCGTTCGGACACGCTGATGGACATCGGCCTGGGCGCGCTTTATTCGGAGCAGGCGCTGGCCAATGGCATGACCACGCGCAAGGCCGACCTGACGTTCGCGTCCCTGCCCTACAAGATCATGGCGCAGTTCCAGATCCCGCTGTATGAGCGGATGCGCGAGCGCGACGCCGAGTTCTACAACAAGCTGGAGGCCGCCGGCTTCATGCTGGACTGGGGCGACGACGGCTCGGGCCTGTTCATGAAGTACCTGCGGCGCGGCTCCGGCTACTACATCGACGTGGGCGCCTGCGACCTGATCATCGACGGCAGCATCAAGCTGCAGTCGCGCACCGACGTCAGCCACCTGACGCGCGACGCCGTGGTGCTGAAGAACGGCGTGAGCCTGCCGGCCGACCTGGTGGTCTACGCCACCGGCTACGGCTCGATGAACGGCTGGGCCGCCGACCTGATCAGCCGCGAGGTCGCGGACAAGGTCGGCAAGTGCTGGGGGCTGGGCTCGGACACGACCAAGGACCCTGGCCCCTGGGAAGGCGAGCAGCGCAACATGTGGAAGCCCACCCAGCAGGAGGCGCTGTGGTTCCACGGCGGCAACCTGCACCAGTCGCGCCACTACTCCCAGTACCTGTCCCTGCAGCTGAAGGCGCGCCAGGCGGGCATTCCCGTGCAGGTCTACGGCCTGCAGGAGGTGCACCACAAGCAGTAGGCGGGGCCCCGGCGGCTTGCGCCCTGCCCGACGCCGGGGTAAATTGTTGACAATCCTGCGCCTGACGGCGCGCCAATCCGATTTTTTTTCATTAAATTCGGAAGAATTGTCGACACATGAGCAAAGTGCTGACGCTGCCGGGCGCCGCCCCGGGCGATAGCGAGACCCTGGCGGAACACATCTTCCGCCAGATCCAGTCCGCCATCGTCAAGGGCGAGATCGCCCCCGGCAGCAAGATCTCCGAGCCGGAGCTGGCGCGGATCCACGGCGTCAGCCGCGGGCCGCTGCGCGAGGCGCTGCACCGGCTGGAAGGCCAGCGGCTGCTGGTGCGCGTGCCGCACGCCGGCGCGCGCGTGGTGTCGCTGTCGCAGCAGGAACTCTGCGAACTCTACGAAATCCGCGAATCGCTGGAAGGCACGGCCTGCCGCCTGGCGGCCGAGCGCATGCCGCCGGCCGAGATCGCGGAGCTGCGCGGCGTGCTCGAAGCGCACGAGCGCGACGAGGCCTTCCAGGCCGGCCTCGGCTACTACCAGCAGGAGGGCGACTACGATTTCCACTACCGCATCGTCAAGGGCAGCGGCAACCAGATGCTGTTTCGGATGCTGTGCGACGAGCTCTATCAGCTCGCGCGCATGTACCGCATCCAGTACTCCACCACGCCCAACCGCCCGCGGCAGGCCTATGCCGAACACCACCGCATTCTTGACGCCATCGCCGACCGCGATGGCGAGTTGGCTGAAATCCTGATGCGCCGCCACATCCGCGCATCCCGTCTCAACATCGAACAGCAGATCGCGCAGGGCAACCTGCAGCGCACCGAGGCATGAACCAAAACTACCGCAAGCCCCTGGCCGGCACCCGCCTGGACTACTTCGACACCCGCGCCGCCGTCGAGGCGATTTCCCCCGGGGCCTATGACCGCCTGCCCTACACGTCGCGCGTGCTGGCCGAGAACCTGGTGCGCCGCTGCGACCCGGCGCTCCTGACCGACGCGCTCAAGCAGCTGATCGAACGCCGCCGCGACCTGGACTTCCCGTGGTACCCGGCGCGCGTGGTCTGCCACGACATCCTGGGCCAGACCGCGCTGGTGGACCTGGCCGGCCTGCGCGACGCCATCGCCGAAAAGGGCGGCGACCCCGCCAAGGTCAATCCGGTGGTGCCGGTGCAGCTGATCGTGGACCACTCGCTGGCCGTGGAATACGGCGGCGACGATCCCGACGCCTTCGCCAAGAACCGCGCGGTCGAGGACCGCCGCAACGAAGACCGCTTCCATTTCATCGACTGGACCAAGCAGGCCTTCCGCAACATCGAGGTCGTGCCGCCGGGCAACGGCATCATGCACCAGATCAACCTGGAGCGCATGTCGCCGGTCATCTACACCCAGGACGGCGTGGCCTTCCCCGACACGCTGGTGGGCACCGACAGCCATACCCCGCACGTGGACGCGCTGGGCGTGATCGCCATCGGCGTGGGCGGCCTGGAGGCCGAGAACGTAATGCTGGGCCGCGCCTCCTGGATGCGCCTGCCCGACATCGTCGGCGTGGAACTCACCGGCCGCGCCCAGCCGGGCATCACCGCCACCGACATCGTGCTGACGCTGACCGAATTCCTGCGCAAGGAAAAAGTGGTGGGCGCCTACCTCGAGTTCTACGGCGAAGGCGCCTCCAGCCTGACGCTGGGCGATCGCGCCACCATCTCCAA
This sequence comes from Achromobacter sp. MUI-25009338, assembly GCF_057359325.1. Taxonomy (NCBI): domain Bacteria; kingdom Pseudomonadati; phylum Pseudomonadota; class Betaproteobacteria; order Burkholderiales; family Alcaligenaceae; genus Achromobacter; species Achromobacter sp. MUI-25009338. The sequence continues at coordinate 708,857 of NZ_CM170627.1, read as the reverse complement.
CATGGCGCCCGAATACGGCGCCACGGCGGCGATGTTCTCGATCGACCAGCAGACCATCGACTACCTGCGCCTGACCGGCCGCGAGGACGAGCAGATCGCGCTGGTGGAAACCTACGCCAAGACCGCCGGCCTGTGGTCCGACAGCCTCAAGACCGCCGAATACGAGCGCGTGCTGCGCTTCGACCTGTCCAGCGTGGTGCGCACGCTGGCCGGCCCGTCCAACCCGCATCGCCGCCTGCCGGTGGCCGACCTGGCCGAGCGCGGCATTTCCGGCGTCGTGGAGAACCAGCCCGGCCTGATGCCGGACGGCGCCGTCATCATCGCCGCCATCACCAGCTGCACCAACACCAGCAACCCGCGCAACGTGATCGCCGCCGGCCTGCTGGCGCGCAACGCCAACCGTGCAGGCCTGACCCGCAAGCCCTGGGTGAAAAGCTCGCTGGCGCCCGGCTCCAAGGCGGTTTCGCTGTACCTGGACGAAGCCGGCCTGACCGGCGAACTGGAAAAGCTGGGCTTCGGCGTGGTGGCCTTCGCCTGTACCACGTGCAACGGCATGTCCGGCGCGCTGGACCCCAAGATTCAGCAGGAAATCATCGACCGCGACCTTTATGCCACCGCCGTGCTGTCGGGCAACCGCAACTTCGACGGCCGCATCCACCCCTACGCCAAGCAGGCCTTCCTGGCTTCGCCGCCGCTGGTCGTGGCCTACGCCATCGCCGGCACCATCCGCTTCGACATCGAGCGCGACGTGCTGGGCCAGGACGCCAGCGGCCGCGACATCCGCCTCAAGGACATCTGGCCCAGCGACGAAGAGATCGACGCCGTGGTCAAGTCCGCGGTCAAGCCCGAGCACTTCCGCAAGGTCTACGCGCCCATGTTCGGCATCCAGGACGAGCGCCGCGCCGCCGTCAGCCCGCTGTACGACTGGCGCCCGATGAGCACCTACATCCGCCGCCCGCCGTACTGGGAAGGCGCGCTGGCCGGCGAGCGCACGCTGCGCGGCATGCTGCCGCTGGCCGTGCTGGGCGACAACATCACCACCGACCACCTGTCGCCGTCCAACGCCATCCTGCTCGACAGCGCCGCCGGCGCCTACCTGCACAAGATGGGCCTGCCCGAAGAGGACTTCAACTCCTACGCCACCCACCGCGGCGACCACCTGACGGCGCAGCGCGCCACCTTCGCCAATCCCAAGCTCTTCAACGAAATGGTGAAGAACGAGGACGGCACGGTGAAGCAGGGCTCGCTGGCGCGCGTGGAGCCCGAGGGCAAGGTCATGCGCATGTGGGAAGCGATCGAGACCTACATGGAACGCAAGCAGCCGCTCATCATCGTGGCCGGCGCCGACTACGGCCAGGGTTCGTCGCGCGACTGGGCCGCCAAGGGCGTGCGCCTGGCCGGCGTGGAGGCCATCGTGGCCGAAGGCTTCGAGCGCATCCACCGCACCAATCTGATCGGCATGGGCGTGCTGCCGCTGGAGTTCAAGCCCGGCGTCAACCGCAAGACGCTGAACCTGGACGGCACCGAAAGCTACGACGTCATCGGCGAGCGCAAGCCGCGCGCCGACCTGACGCTGGTGATCCATCGCCGCGACGGCTCCACCGAGCAGGCCACCGTGACCTGCCGCCTGGACACCGCCGAGGAAGTGTCGATCTACGAGGCCGGCGGCGTGCTGCAGCGCTTCGCCCAGGACTTCCTGGAAGCCGAATCCGCCGCCGGCGCCGACAAGAAAGCCGGCTGATCCTCCACCCAGACGGGCGAACGCCGATGGCGTTCGCCCTGCCCCATCCCAGATCTCAGGACTGCCCCATGGCCCATGCTCCCCAGACCAAGATTGCCGCCACCTACATGCGTGGCGGCACCAGCAAAGGCGTGTTCTTCAAACTCGACGACCTGCCCGAATCGGCGCGCGTGGCCGGCCCCGCGCGCGACGCGCTGCTGCTGCGCGTGATCGGCAGCCCCGACCCGTACGGCAAGCAGATCGACGGCATGGGCGCGGCCACGTCCAGCACCAGCAAGACCGTCATCATCGGCAAGAGCAGCCGTCCCGGCCATGACGTGGACTACCTGTTCGGCCAGGTCTCCATCGACCAGCCCTTCGTGGACTGGAGCGGCAATTGCGGCAACCTGTCGGCCGCGGTCGGCCCGTTCGCCATCGCCAACGGCCTGGTCGATCCCGCCCGCATTCCGCAGAACGGCGTGGCCGTGGTACGCATCTGGCAGGCCAACATCGGCAAGACCATCGTCGCCCACGTGCCCATCACCGACGGCGCCGTGCAGGAAACCGGCGACTTCGAACTGGACGGCGTGACCTTCCCGGCCGCCGAACTGCGCCTGGAGTTCATGGACCCGGCCGAGGAAGGCGACGGCGGCTCCATGTTCCCCACCGGGCAACTGGTGGACGACCTGGAAGTGCCGGGCGTCGGCACCTTCAAGGCCACCATGATCAACTCCGGCATTCCCACCATCTTCCTGGACGCCGAGGCGCTGGGCTACAAGGGCACGGAACTGCAGGACGACATCAATGGCGACCCCGCCGCGCTTGCGCGCTTCGAGACCATCCGCGCCCACGGCGCGCTGCGCATGGGCCTGATCGGCAAGCTCGAAGAGGCCGCCGGCCGCCAGCACACGCCCAAGATCGCTTTCGTCGCCCCGCCCCGCGCCTACGTGTCGTCCAGCGGCAAGCAGATCGGCGCCGGCGACGTCGACGTGCTGGTGCGCGCGCTGTCCATGGGCAAGCTGCACCACGCCATGATGGGCACGGCGTCGGTGGCCATCGCCACCGCCGCGGCCGTGCCCGGCACGCTGGTCAACCTGGCCGCCGGCGGCGGCGAGCGCGACAACGTGTGCTTCGGCCATCCGTCGGGCACGCTGCGCGTGGGCGCCGAGGCCAAGCTGGTCGACGGCGAGTGGAAGGTCACCAAGGCCATCATGAGCCGCAGCGCGCGCACCCTGATGGAAGGCCGCGTGCACGTGCCGCGCGAGGGCTTCTGAGGGGCGTCAGCCCCGGGCGCCCGCCGCCTCCAGCATGCGCGCGATCTCGGCCTGGCCGCGCTGGCGCGCATGCGCAAGCGGCGTCACGCCCTTGCCGTCGGCAAGATTGACGTCGGCGCCGGCCTCGATCAGGCGCTTGACGATGGCCTGATGGCGCGGGCCGCCATCGCCCAGGATCACGGCCTCCAGCAGGCCGGTCCATCCCAGGTTGTTCACGTGGTCGGCGTCCACGCCGGCGACCAGCAGCATGTCCACCACTTCGACGTGGCCGCGCTCGCAGGCCGGGATCAGCGCCGTTCCGCCGTAGCGGTTGGTGCTTTTCAGGTCCGCGCCGTGCGCCAGCGTCAGCGCCAGGATCTCGCGGTAGCCGCGCGCCCCGGCCAGCAGGTAGGCGCTGTCGTGGATCGCATTCTTGGAATTGACGTCGGCGCCCGCGTCGATCAGCGCGCGCGCGGCCTCGACGTGGTTGCCCTGGGTGGCGCGCAAGAGCGGCGTATTGCCGGAACCGTCGCGCGCCTCCGGCGCGGCGCCCTGCTGCAGCAGCGCCTTGACGCGGGCCGCGTCGCCGTCGCCCGCGGCGGCCAGCAGCGCCGCGTCCGGCGCGGCCGCCGCGGCCCCGCCGCCCATGCTCAACATAAAAGCCGCCAGCCAGATGCGGCACGCTCCGAAAACACGCATATCCGATACTCCCGGGTTCAAGGTCCAGGACGCTAGTATGGCGTCGCGTCCGGGTATTATGAAATTAATTGACCCAATGGTTTTCAGTGGAAAGCGCAATGCTCGATCCCGTCCTGCTGCGCAGTTTCATCACCGTCGTGGACACAGGCAACTTCACCCGCGCGGCCGAATACCTGCACCTGACCCAGTCCACCGTCAGCCAGCACGTGCTGCGCCTGGAGGACCGGCTCGGCTGCCAGCTGCTGGACCGCAGCCAGCGCCATATCCTGCCCACCGAGGAAGGCGAGCGTCTGCTCGGGTATGCGCGCAGCATCCTGCGCCTGGCCGAGGAAGCCTGCGCCAGCGTAGCCGCCGCGCAGGCCAGCGCGGTGCTGCGCCTGGGCGCTCCCGAAGAATTCATGGGTGCGGCCCTGATGCCCACGCTGGCGGCCGTGCAGGCCGCCCATCCGCTGCTGCGCGTGGAGGTCGAAGGCGGCCTCAGCCACGAGCTGCTGCGGCGCTACCGCGAAGGCGACCTGGACCTGCTGCTGGTCAAGCAATGGGAAGTGGACGCGGACTGCCACGCCCAGTGGGCCGAGCCGCTGTGCTGGATCGCGGCGCGCGACGCCGCGGCGCCCGCCGCCGGCACGGCCGTGCCGCTGGTCGCGTTTCCGGCCGGCGCGCTCTACCGCCAGGAAATGACCGCCATGCTGGAGAACTGCGGCCGGCCCTGGCAGGTGCGCTTTTGCAGCCCCAGCCTGCCCAGCCTGACGGCTGCGGTGGCGGCCGGCCTGGGCGTGAGCCTGCTGCCTGCCGCCTGCGTCGGCCCCGAACACCGCGTGCTGACGGCCGCCGAAGGCTACGCCGCGCCGGCCGGCCTGCGCCTGGCGCTGTATGCACGCGCCCGGCTCAGCGAGGCCGGCCGCGCCCTGCTGCGCGCGCTGACCGGCTATTGCGAGCAGCGCGCCGCCGAGGTCAGCGCGCGGGCCGGCTGAAGGCGGTCGCGGCCTCGCCGACCGGTTCGCCCTTGCGAAACAGCAGGCGCTGCGCCGGCGCCGCGGCCACGGCGGCCGCCGCATTGGGCGCGGGCAGCGCCACGAACGTGGCCTCGTTGCCCGCCAGCAGCCCGTAGCCTTGCAGACCCAGCACGGCCGCGCCCGCGTGCGAGGCCATGTCCAGCGCCGCCAGCAGCTCGGCGTCGCCGTAAAAGCCCGAGCGGTAGCCGATCAGCATCGCGCGCTGCAGCATGTCGCCGTTGCCGTAAGGCCACCAGCTGTCCTGGATGTTGTCGTTGCCGGCGAACACTCGCACGCCGGCGGCGCGCAGCCGCAGCACCGGCGGAAAAGCGCGGTCGCCGGGCGCGTTGGTCATGATGGCCACGCCGGCGTCCGCGAGTTTGCGCGCCGCCTCGTCCTGCGCGCGCGCATCCACGTCGCCCAGCGCGTAGGCGTGGCTGATCGCGACGCGTCCGGCCAGGCCCAGCGCGCGGGTGCGCGCGGCGATGCGGCCGATCTGCTCGACGCCGGCCATGCCGGGCTCGTGCAAATGGATGTCGAGCCTGGCGCCCAGGCGGTCGGCGATGCCGAAGATGCAATCGAGCTGGCCCTCGGCGTCGCCGTCCAGCGTGGACGGATCGATGCCGCCCACCACCTCCGCGCCCTCGCGCACCGCGGCCTCCAGGAGCTGCGCGGTGCCGGGACAGGAAATCACGCCGGCCTGCGGAAACGCCGCCAGCTGGATATCCACGATGCCGCGCCACTTCTCGCGCGCGGCCATCACCGCGTGGAGGTTCTCCAGCCCGGTGCTGGCGTCCACGTCGACGTGGCTGCGCATCGCCACGGTGCCGAACGCGGCCGCCTGCGCGATGAGCGCATCGGCGCGCGCCTCGATGGGCGGCGCGGCCGCCAGTTCGCTTTTCTCGATGGCCAGCCGCTCGCGCAGCGTGGCCGCCGGCCGGTGCGGATGCCAGCGGTCGCCGACGAAACTCTTGTCCAGGTGAATGTGGCCGTCGACGAAACCCGGCAGCACCAGGTGGCCGCGCAGGTCCGTCACCTGCGCCTGCGGCAGTTCGGGCGGCTCGGCGCCGATGGCCAGGATGCGTCCGTCGCGCACGGCCAGCGCCAGGGCGTTGCCGTCGGCATCGACGGCGTTGAGGTATATGCGGTCTGTCATGATTCGCGCCAAAGCCTTTACCTTATCGGAGCGCGGCGGCGCCGGCCAATTAAGTGTTGCGATGCGCTCCAATCGGATTCGCGATGGCGCGCGCGGCGCGCGGGCTGGACTCGAAACGGGTATGGTCCTATACTTGCCGTCTGCTGTAGTTCATCACGTTTGCCCGAAAGCGACGCACGTCGCCCACGGCAACCGACACCAAGGCCGCGCACAGCGGTCCGGCGTGCAGCGTAGAACGCCCGCCGAAACACCTTTACCCAGCCGCCAGGCTGCGGAACAAATCCCTGCCCACCAGGCAGGACCATCGCTTACCGCGTTGGGCAACGTCTAAATCAAACCAGCGTTCGTCCCCACGCGGCAGCAAGACACCTACACGGTGTGCCTTGTCGCTGTCCGGCATGGGCTCGCTCGTCGCGCCCGCCCCGGGCAGGCACGCGATCGCGCCTGCGGCCGATCGCCCGGTGTTTCGGCAACGTCACAGGGGTTTGCCGCCCATCGCATCCCGCGGAAACGGCCTCACGCAGCCATGACTGTCCGTCATGACCGAGCTGCCAAGGAGAAAGGACGAAAACGATGCAAGAGACAGAATTCTTTCAGCTATCGGCGACCACCGCCATCCTGCTGCTCGCGGGCTTTTACGGCGCGACATTCCTGATGTCGCTGTTCATCGGCGAAAAGAACGAAAACGTCGACGGCTACATGGTGTCGAACAACGCGGTGGGCTTCGGCCTTTCCACGGCCAGCATGATCGCCACCTGGATCTGGGCCGCATCGTTCTACGCCAGCGCCACCTCGGGCTACAAGTACGGTCTGTCCGGCCCCCTGCACTACGGTTTCTGGGGCGCGCTGATGATTCTGTTCATCTATCCCTTCGGCAAGCGTTTCCGCCAGCTCGCGCCCAAGGCGCACACGCTGGCGGAAGTCATCCACGCGCGCCACGGCACCTCCAGCCAGATGATCATGGCGGTGTCGAACATCGTGGGCAGCTGTATCAGCCTGATGGTCAACTTCACCGCGGCCGGCGCGCTGGTCTCCATCCTCAGCCCGCTGACCTTCATCCAGGGCGTGCTCATCGCCGGCCTGGGCGTGCTGTCCTATACGCTGTGGTCGGGCTTTCGCACTTCGGTGATGACCGACTTCGCGCAGCTCGCGGCCATGATCGTGGCGGCGGTCATCATCATTCCGCTGATCTTCTTCAACGCCGGCGGCCCCGACGTGCTGCAGGCCAATATGTGGCGCCTGAACGCCGAGCAGGCCGACTTCTATTCGACCAAGGCGATTCTTGAACAGGGCGCGCCCTACTTCGTGGCGGTGCTGGCCTACGCCATCGGCAACCAGACCATCGCGCAACGTCTTTTCGCCGTGCGCGAAGACCTGATCAAGCCCACCTTCCTGACCGCGACGGTCGGCTACGGCGCGGTCGTGATCGGCCTGGGCATGCTGGGCCTGCTGGCGCTGTTCGTGGGCCTGGAGCCCGCCAACGGCGACATGAACAACATCATCCCGCAGATGGCCTCGACCTATCTGCCGCCCTTCGGCATCGCGCTGTTCTTCCTGCTGGTGGTGGGCTCGCTGTCCTCGACCGCCGACTCCGACCTGGCCGCCCTGTCGGCCATCGTCATGACCGACATCTACGGCAAGAACGTCGCGCGCGGCCGTCCGGACCCGCAGCGGATGCTGTGGTGGGGCCGCGCCACCATGATCGTGGCCACCATGATCGGCGTCATCTTCGCCAGCCTGCGCCTGGACATCCTGGTCATGCTGGTCTTCGTCGGCGCGCTGTGGGGCGCCATCGTGTTCCCGGTGATCGCCAGCTTCTACTGGGACCGCGTGGACAACCGCGCCTTCGTCTGGTCGGTGCTCAGCGCCGTGGTGCTGTTCACCATCGTGCGCTTCGAACTGATCCCGATCCAGGGCGCGGTGGCGGTGTTCTTCGAAATCTGCTCGGCCGTCGGCGGCGGCGTGGTGCTGGGGCTGATGACGTTCGGCTTCTTCGGCCGCAAGGCCGCGCTGGCCGTGGGCGCGGCGGGCATCGCCATCATGCTGCCCGTCTTCGTCGGCACGCTGCGCGAATACATCGTGCTGATGGGTTCGCTCACCGCCTATGGCGTCAGCGCGGCGGTCTGCACCGCGCTCAGCCTGCGCAACACGCAGCGCTTCGATTTCGGCCTGCTGGCCGACCGCGTGACCTCGTTCCACCGCGAACAGGAAGCGCTGACCCAGGCGCCGGCGCAGCGCCCCGTCGTCCAGCCCGCCAAGGGCTGAACCCCACAACGAACAAGGAGACCGATATGTGGTTGACGTTGTATTTCCTGGTGTGGCCGGCCATCTCGGCCGCGATCCTGGCCATTCTGTGCGTCACGCTGTGGCGCGACATCCGCGCGGCCCGGCGCAGCGGAAAGTCGATGGTCTGACCCCGTTTTAACCCCGCAGGGAGGAACTTTCGTCCGGAACGCTTGACCTTGACATCATTGGAATCTTTATAGTGGTCGCATCCACAGGAAATTCCTAGTTTTCAAGGAGCGGCAATGAGTTCCATCCCTGCAGACAGCATCGCGGTCAGCCTGCCCATCGAGGGCATGACCTGCGCCTCGTGCGTGGGCCGGGTCGAAAAGGCCCTGAAGGCCGTGCCGGGCGTAAGCAAGGCCAGCGTCAATCTGGCGACCGAACGCGCCGACATCTCCTTCGCGGGCGCGCCGGACGTGGCGGCGGCCGTGCAGGCGGTGCAGAAGGCCGGCTACACGGTGGCCGAAACCACCGTGGAACTGTCTGTGACCGGCATGACCTGCGCCTCCTGCGTGGGCCGGGTCGAGAAGGCCTTGAAGGCGGTGCCCGGCGTCAGCGGCGCCACCGTCAACCTGGCGACCGAGCGCGCCAGCGTCACCGCGGCTGGCGGCGTCGCCGCCAGCGCGCTGATCCAGGCCGTGGCCAAGGCCGGCTACGAAGCCCGGCCCATCGCCGAAGCCGCCAGCGACACCGACGCCGTGGCCGAACGCCAGGCCGCCGAGCGCCAGGCGCTCAAGCGCTCGCTGACCATCGCCGCCATCTTCGCGCTGCCCGTGTTCATCCTGGAGATGGGCGGCCACATGGTGCCGGCGTTCCACCATCTGATCGCCGGCACCCTGGGCACGCAAAACAGCTGGTACCTCCAGTTCGCGCTCGCCAGCATCGTGCTGTTCGGCCCCGGGCTGCGCTTTTTCCAGAAAGGCGTTCCGGCGCTGCTGCGCGGCGCGCCCGACATGAACTCGCTGGTGGCGGTGGGCACCTCGGCCGCCTATGCCTATTCGGTCGTCGCCACCTTCGCGCCCGGCCTGCTGCCCGCCGGCACGGTCAACGTCTATTACGAGGCCGCCGCGGTCATCGTGGCGCTGATCCTGCTGGGCCGCTACCTGGAGGCGCGCGCCAAGGGCAATACCTCCGAAGCCATCAAGCGCCTGCTCGGCCTGCAGGCCAAGACGGCGCGCGTGGTGCGCGACGGCGCGGTCCTGGAACTGGCCATCGAGGAAGTGGTCGCCGGCGACCTGGTCGAAGTCCGCCCGGGCGAACGCGTGCCGGTGGACGGCGAGGTCGTGGAGGGCAACAGCTTCATCGACGAATCCATGATCAGCGGCGAGCCCGTGCCGGTCGAGAAGCAGCCCGGCTCCGAAGTGGTGGGCGGCACGGTCAACCAGAACGGCGCGCTGACGCTGCGCGCCACCAAGGTCGGCAACGACACGGTGCTGGCGCAGATCATCCGCATGGTGGAGCAGGCGCAGGGCTCCAAGCTGCCGATCCAGGCGCTGGTCGACCGCATCACCATGTGGTTCGTGCCCGCGGTCATGGCGGCCGCCGTGCTGACCTTCATCGTCTGGCTCGCGTTCGGTCCAGAACCCGCGCTGACCTTCGCCCTGGTCAACGCCGTGGCGGTGCTGATCATCGCCTGCCCCTGCGCCATGGGCCTGGCCACGCCGACCTCCATCATGGTGGGCACCGGCCGCGCCGCGCAGATGGGCGTGCTGTTCCGCAAGGGCGAAGCGCTGCAATCGCTGAAGGACGCCAAGGTCGTGGCCGTGGACAAGACCGGCACGCTGACCAAGGGCCGCCCCGAACTGACCGACCTGGTCGTGGCGCAGGGCTTCGAGCGCGACGCCGTGCTGGGCAAGGTCGCGGCCGTCGAAGCCAAGTCCGAACACCCCATCGCCCAGGCCATCGTCGATGCGGCCAAGGCGCAGAACATCGCGCTGGGCGCGGTCTCGCAGTTCGAGTCCATCACCGGCTTCGGCGTGAGCGCCCGCGTCGACGGCGATCGGGTCCAGATCGGCGCCGACCGCTACATGCGCGAACTGGGCCTGGGCGTCGAGACCTTCGGCGCGCAAGCCGCGCGGCTGGGCGACGAAGGCAAGACCCCGCTCTACGCCGCCATCAACGGCCGGCTCGCCGCCATGATCGCGGTGGCCGACCCGATCAAGGAAACCACGGCCGCGGCCATCCGCGCGCTGCACGAACTGGGCCTGAAGGTCGCGATGATCACGGGCGACAACCGCCGCACCGGCGAGGCCATCGCCCGCCAGCTCGGCATCGACGAAGTCGTCGCCGAAGTGCTGCCGGACGGCAAGGTCGAGGCGGTGCAGCGCCTGAAGCGCCAGTACGGCCCGATCGCCTACGTGGGCGATGGCATCAACGACGCGCCGGCGCTGGCCGAAGCCGACGTGGGCCTGGCCATCGGCACCGGCACCGACATCGCCATCGAGGCCGCCGACGTGGTGCTGATGTCCGGCGACCTGGGCGGCGTGCCCAACGCCATCGGGCTGTCCCAGGCCACGCTGCGCAACATCAAGCAGAACCTGTTCTGGGCCTTCGCCTACAACGTCGCGCTGATCCCGGTGGCCGCCGGCCTGCTGTATCCGGTCAACGGCAGCCTGCTGTCGCCGGTGTTCGCGGCCGGCGCGATGGCCCTGTCCAGCGTGTTCGTGCTGAGCAACGCGCTGCGGCTGCGCCGCTACGCGCCGCCCTTCGCCCCGGCCTGAATCAGCGGGCCTGCTCCTTCGACGCGCTGGCCACCAGCGCGTCGAAGCGTTTGTCCAGCTCGGCCAGCGCGTCGTCGATATGCGCGCGGCGCGCCTTGATCCAGGCGTCCTGCGACGCGAGCTGATCGCGCGCCTGCCTGAGCATGCGCTCCATCTCGGCCGGTTGCGGCCCGCCCAGCGTGGCGCGGTTCTTCACGATGGCCACCGGGTCCAGCGTGGAACGGAACTCCGCCTCGCTCATCGGCAGCTCCGTGCCGTACTTCGAGTCCTTCATCGCGTCGGCGTAGATGCGGCGCGCCTGCTCGTACGGGAAATCCAGCGGCTTGATGTTGTTGGCCTTGGCGTAGCTCACCACTTCGGAGGCGAAATGGTGGCCGTCGCGAAACGGCAGCTTGTACTTGCGCATCAGCACGTCGGCCAGTTCCTGCGAGGCGGTCCAGTCGCTGTTCAGCTCTTCGAGCGCGCGTTCGGGATTGATCACCATGGCCTTGAGCACCCGGTCCCAGCGCTTGAGCGCCGAGATGCCGGCGTCGACCATCGCGGAATTCTGCTTCACGTCCTTGGGGTCGCTCATGCCGGGGGTAATGTTGTGGGTCTGGATGACCGGCCCCAGGGCCAGCGTCACGGCGGTCGAGGCGTCGCTGCGGGTGTCGTTGAGCAGGCCGGGATTGCGCTTTTGCGGCATGGCGCTGGACACGTAGGTGTTGCCGCCGCCCTCCTGCAGCAGTATCCAGGGGCGCGGCTGGGCGTACTGCGTCATCACGTCTTCGACGAAGTTGCCGGTGCGCAGCGCGATGCTGGCGACGATGGCGCCCACTTCCACCGGCTGGTCCATGGAGGAAATCTGCGAGGCGTCGTAGGCGTTGTCGACCAGGGCCGTGAAGCCCAGATAGCGCGCCATGCGTTCGCGGTCCAACGGCCAGCTGGTGCCGTTGAGCACCGTGGTGCCCATCGGCGAGCGGTCGATGCGCGCGTAGGCTTCGCGGATGCGCTGCGCGTCGCGCGCCAGCCCGGCCGCGTGGCCCAGCAGGTAGTGCCCGTAGCTGTTGGGCTGGGCGGCCACGCCGTTGGTGTAGTTCGGCACCACGGTGCCGGCCTGGCGCGCGGCCAGGTCCACCAGCGAGGAGGCGGTGGCGTTGAGCTGGCCGGCCAGCTCCAGCAGCTTGTCGCGCAGGATCGCGCTGCGGTAGGTGGCGTGCATGTCCTGGCTGGATCGGCCGGCGTGCAGCAGCGTCACGTCCTCGCCGGCGGCCTTGATCAGGAGCGGCTCGAAAGTGATGACGCTGGCCGGGCGCTTGGCCCCGGGCTGGTTGCCATCGCGGATCACCTGGGCCACGCCCGCGGCCAGGCGCGGCGCCATGCTTTTGTCCAGCAGGCCTTCGTCCGTATTGATGACGGCCGTGGCCTTGTTGATCTCGCCCAGCCAGAAGAACGGATCGCGCGGCGGCTGCTGAGCCGGCGCGGCCTGCGCGGCCAGCGACAGCGACAGGGCGGCGCCCAGGGTGGATAGCGGAAGTCTCATGGCGTGCTCGTCGAGGGAAGGGGAAACCCAGTGTATCGGCGCGCCCGGCCACGGCATATCCCGGGTTTCACCGAGCGGCGGGCGATGATGGCGCGCCGGTTTGCCATTAACATACGAGCGAAAATCCCTGCCTGACGCCTATGCCCCGTCCAAACCTGGTCAACGCCGAAACTCTGTGCATGATTGCGAAGCTGGGCAGCTTCCGCGCCGCCGCCGAGCGCCTGTACACCTCGCAGCCCGCCGTATCGGCGCGCATGCGCGAGCTGGAGCAGTCGCTGGGCTTCGCCCTGTTCGAGAAGCGCGGCCGCCGCCTGGAGCTGACGGTGCCGGCGCGCCGCTTCGTCGAACGCGTCGAGCCGCTGCTGCTGGCCGTGGAAGACGCCTTCACCGATGCGGAAGCGGTCACCAACGCCGCCGGCACGGTGCGCATCGGCATGGGCGAGATCTCCATGACCTGGTTTTCGCGCGTGGTGCCCGAGCTGCGCCGCGCGCTGCCGCGCGTCTCGTACGAAATCGAGCTGGACCTGGCGGTCAAGCTGCAGGAACACCTGGCCTCCGGCGCGCTCGACATCGCCATCGTGGCCAACCGGCTGCGCGACGATCAGTTCATCTGCACGCCGCTGGGCACCACGCGCATGTCCTGGATGGTGTCCTCGCGCCTGCTGACCGACGCCCAGGGCCAGCCCCGCTCGATGCAGTCGCTGCTGCGCACGGAACCGCTGTGGTGCGTGTCCCGTCCGTCCGGCTTCTTCGGCCCCGCCCAGGACGAACTGCGCGCCATGGGCGCCAACCTGGACAACGTCTGCAGCTGCAACCGGCTCAACAGCCTGATCGAGGTGGTCGAAGCGGGCGGCGGCATCGCCCAGCTTCCGGAGATGATGGTGACCGAGCAGGTCAAGGCCGGCACGCTGGTGCCGGTGGACCCGGACCTGGAGCCGCTGACGCTGGAGTTCACGCTCGCCACGCACCGCAACCAGGGCCAGGCCGTGGTGCGGCAGGTGGTTCAGGCCCTGGCGCGGCTGGGCAAGGCCGCCACCGGCAGGCCGCGGGCGGCGCGGCGGCCGCTCACGCGCCCGACAGCGCCCGCTTGAGCACCTTGCCGCTCGCGTTGCGCGGCAGTTCGGCCATGAATTCCACGTGCTCGGGCACCTTGAAGTAGGCCAGCCGCTCGGCGCAATGCGCCTTGAGCGCCGCGGCGTCTTCGCCGCGGCCGTCGTGCAGCACGATGAACGCCTTGACGGACTGGTCGCGCACCGGGTCGGGCACGCCGACCACCGCCACGTCGCGCACGTCGGGGTGGCCCATCAAGGCCTCTTCCACCTCGGCCGCCGAGATGTTCTCGCCGGCCCGCTTGATCACTTCCTTCTTCCTGCCGAAGAAATAGAAATTGCCCTTGGCGTCCTGGTAGCCGAGGTCGCCGGTATGCAGCCAGCCGCCGTCGAACGCGGCCTGCGTCGCGGCCGGGTCGCGGTAATAGCCCAGCGTCAGCGTGCGCCCGGGATGGCCGCGCACCACGATCTCGCCGATCTGGCCCGGCGCGACCGGCCGGTTGTCGTCATCGACCAGGAACACTTCGCGGTCCGGCGTCGGACGCCCGATGGACGGGTAGGTGGACGGCGCGGCGTGCGACTGCAAGGTGATGTAGAGCATGGACTCGGACTGCCCGTAGCCGTTGCGCAGCGGAATGCGAAAACGCGCCACGAAGGCCTCGATCTCGGCCTCCGAAATATTGATGGCGTAGCCCGCATAGCGCACCTGGTGCGCGGTATCGAACGGCGAGGGCGCCTGGTTCAGCAAGGTGCGGCACAGCATGCCTGACAGGCTGCATATGGTGATGCGGTGCTCGATCAACTGGCGCAGGTAGCGCGATGCGCTGTAGCGTTCGCCGATCACGGCGGTGGCGCCCGCGGTCAGGCAGGACAGCACCGTTTCCTGGCAATTGGCATGGAACAGCGGCTTGTTGTTGAACACGCGGTCGGCGCGCGACAGCCCGCTGTTGGCCGCGCCCGCCTGGCCGCACCACAGCAGGTTGGCCTGCGTCAGCATCACCCCCTTCGGCCGCGCCGACGTGCCTGAGGTATAGAGGATCTGCGCCAGGTCGTCGCTGCCCTGCGGCGGCGCGCGGAACGACTCCGGCGGCGCGGCCAGCTCGCACGACAGGCCCTCGGGTTTCAGGCTGCCGCGCGGCACGCAGGCGATGGACGGCGCCTGCGCCATCGCCGCGCAGACCTCGCGCACCAGCGCTTCGTGCGCCGGCTCCACCACCGCCAGCGCGGGCTGGCAATGCTCCAGCTGATAGGCCACTTCGGGAGCCGTCAGGTAGATGTTGCCGGCCACGATGACCGCGCCGGCCAGCATCAACCCCATCCACAGCGGCACGTACTCCGCCGTATTGCCCATGAACACGAACACGCGGTCGCCAGGCCTGACGCCGCGTGCCTGCAGCCCCGCCGCGAAACGCATGGCGGCCTCGCGCAATTGGATGTAGCTGAGCTGGCTGACGTCGCCATTCTGGTACTCATGCACGACCGCTATCCGATGCCCGTGGCACTGCGCCTGTTCATCGAGCAAATCCATGATCGTGCGATTTCCTACAGCGTCCATCCAGCCTCCGGCATGTTCTGATTTTCAATGGCGCACCCGCGCCGCGTGGGAAGAAAACCAGTATAGGAACCGGCCCATGCGCGCACCAGCTAAACGTTTTTATGCGTTTCGATCAAGGTTTTTCATGCATTGCTTTGCCGCCGACGCATTGATGCGATTTATGCGTTTCCATCAAAACGTTTGCTTAGTCGCGGCAGGCCGGAAAACCTATACTGCGCATCAAAGGCGCCGCCAATGCGCCGTCCAGGCAGCAACCATGGAAACCGGAGGGGCAGTCGTGACAGCAGCATCGATCAAGGATCAGGTATCGGCCGAGGAATGGGCGGTGCGCGTCGACCTGGCCGCGGCCTACAACCTGGCGGTGGCCATGCGCATGACCGACCACATCTATACCCACATATCGGCACGGGTTCCGGGCGACGAGCCGCATTTCCTGATCAACGCCTACGGCCTGACCTTCGACGAAATCACCGCGTCGAACCTGGTCAAGGTGAACATCGACGGCGAGATCCTGCTGGACCGGACCGGGCTGGGCATCAACCCGGCCGGTTTCGTCATCCACAGCGCCATCCACCGCGCGCGGCACGACGCCGCCTGCGTGATGCACACCCACACGGCCGCCGGCATCGCGGTCTCGGCGCAGCAGACGGGCCTGCTGATGATCTCGCAGCACGCGATGCGCTTTCACAGGCGCCTGGCCTACCACGACTACGAAGGCGTGGCGCTGGACATGGACGAGCAGCAGCGCCTGGTGGCGGACCTGGGGCCGCACAACGCGATGATTCTGCGCAACCACGGCCTGCTGGCCTGCGGCGCCAGCGTGCCCGACGCGTTCGACGCCATGTTCTACCTGGAGCGCGCCTGCCAGGCGCAGGTTGCGGCGCTGGCCGGCGGCCTGCCCCTGGTGGTTCCGCCCGAAGCCGTCGCGGAAAAAGTCGGGCGCCAGTTCGACAAGCTCGACCGCCCTTCGCGCCACAAGCACTGGCCTCCCCTGCTCCGGATGCTGGAAGGCATCCGGCCCGCCTACAAACAGTAGCGGCAACCGCGCCGCCTCCCGGGCGGCCCACTTTCGCAGCGTAGCAATGGAAAATTCTCATCAGTGCCGCATCGCGGTATACGGTGCGGGTGCGATCGGCTGTCTGCTGGCCGCGCGCCTGGCCCAGGCGGGATGCCACGTGTCCGTGGTGGCGCGGGGCGAGACCCTGGACGCCCTGCGCCGGCACGGCGCGGGCCTGGCCGTGGACGGCGCCGTTCACCGCCATCCCGTGCACGCCACGGACGATCCCGCGCAGATACGCGAGGTCGACTATCTGTTCCTGACCGTCAAGCAGCAGGCCCTGCCCGCGATCGCTCCCGGCCTCATGCCCATGCTGGCCGCCGGCGGCGCCATCGTGCCCGCGGTCAACGGCATCCCGTGGTGGTATCTGCCCACGCTGGACTCGCCGCTGGGCGCCGCGCCGCTGGTCTCGGTCGACCCCCAGGGCGTGCTGGCGCGCGCGGTGCCGCTGGAGCGGGTGCTGGGCGCCGTGGTCTATATCGCCGCGCACAGCGCGCAGCCCGGCGTCGCGTCGCAGGACGCGCGCAACAACCTCGCCATCGGCGAGCCGGACGGCGCGCTGTCGCCGCGCGCGCTGCGGCTGGCGCGCCTGCTGACGCAGGCCGGCGTGCAATGCGAGGCCAGCCCGCGCATCCACGAGGCCGTCTGGATCAAGGCGGCAGGCAACGCCACCTTCAACCCGCTGAGCGTGCTGGCCCACGCGCGCATGGACGCGCTGGTGTCGGACCCTTACCTGAGCAGGCTGGCCCGCGCCCTGCTGCATGAGTACCTGTCGCTGGGCAAGGCGCTGGGCCTCGCGCTCGACGTGACCGTGGAGCAGCGCATGCAGGCGGCCGCCGGCTCGGGTGCGGCGCAGACCTCGATGCTGCAGGACGCGCTCAAGGGCAAGCCGCTGGAGACCGACGCGCTTATCGGCGCCATGGTCGAGATCGCCGAAAAACTAGACCTGGACATGCCCTGCGCCAACATGGTGTGGGGCCTGATCCGGCATCGGAACCGCAGCGCCGGTTCGCTCTGATACCCAACCGGGACAACAACAGGAGACAAGACATGAAATGGCTATCGCACTGCCTCGCCGCCGCCCTGCTGTGCGCGAGCGCGGCCGCCCAGGCGCAGGACTATCCGGCCAGGCCGGTCAACATCGTGGTGCCGTTCACGCCCGGCGGCGTGACGGACGTCATGACCCGCCAGATCGCCGCCAAGCTGCAGGACGACCTGGGCCAGCCCGTGGTGGTGGTCAACAAGCCCGGCGCCGGCACCATGATCGCATCGGCCTACGTGGCCAAGGCGCCCGCCGACGGCTACACCCTGCTGATGGCGGCCTCGTCGCTGGGGATCGCGCCCAGCCTGTACAAGAACACCGCGAACTACGACCCGGTCAAAGACTTCCAGCCCGTGTCGCTGATCGCCAGCGTGCCGCACATCCTGGTGACCGGCAAGCAGGTCCAGGCGAGCAGCGTGAAGGACCTCATCGCCACGCTCAAGAAGGACGGCCGCGCCGCGACGTTCGCGTCCTCGGGCAACGGCACATCCAACCATCTGGAGGGCGAGCTCTTCGCTGCGCTCACCGGGTTGAAGATGACGCACATCCCGTACAAGGGCAGCGTGCCCGCGCTGACCTCGGTGGCCGGCGGCGAAGTCGACATGCTGTTCGTGGACATCGCCGCCGCCCAGCCCTTCCTCGACAGCGGCAAGGTGCGCCCGCTGGCCGTCACCACCAAGACCCGCTCCGCCGTGCTGCCCGAACTGCCCACGGTGGAAGAGTCCGGGCTGCCCGGCTACGACGCCATGCCCTGGCTGGGCATCGTGGCGCCCGCCGGCACGCCGCCCGCGGTGGTCGAGCGCCTGCAGGCCTCGCTGCAGAAAATGAAGGCGGCGCCCGACATCCAGCAACAGTTCAGGAAGATGGGGCTGGACGGACAGTTCACTCGGCCCGATGCGTTCGGCGCCTTCATCGTCAGCGACAGCGCCAAATGGGCCGAGCTGATCAGGAAGTCCGGCGCCAGCGCCGAATAGCGCTGCCTCGCGGGCGGACGCGGACAGACCGCGCCGCCCGCTTCCCCCCAACCATGCCGACGATCCGTGGCCCGCAACGATGCGCCGCCGCGCGGCCCCGGCTTTTCCGTCTACTCCGAAGGACCCCTATGCAACGCGATATGCAACGCGACACCCCGGCCTCCGATATTCCGCCCAGCGCAGACGCATGGGAGGCCCGGCTGAAACGCGCGCTGGCCAGCGCCAACATCCCCACCCTGCTGATGGTGCTGGTGCACCTGACCGGCGACACCGGCTGGCTGTCCGAACGCTTCCAGTGTTCGCGCATCAAGGGGCTGGAGGACAACGATCCCGGCGGCCTGCCCGACGCGGTGCAGGACGAGATACGCGCGGCGGCCCATGCGGCCATCGTGCGCGCCCGGCAAGGCCTGGCGCCCGGGCTGCCCGCCCCCACGCACGCGCAGCTGGTGGCCATGCTGCGCACCAGCGTGGGCGAAGAGATCCCCGATTCGTACGGCCCAATGATCGCCGCCTGGCTGGGCCTGGACCCCGACTTCGCGCTCGAACAGCGCGACGCGTTCCCGGTGCCCGAGGGCTATCGGGTGCTGGTCATCGGCGCCGGCGTGGCGGGGCTGTGCGCCGCGATCCGCCTGCAAGGCGCCGGCATTCCCTATGTCGTGATCGAGAAGAACGCCGAGGTCGGCGGCACCTGGTACGAGAACCGCTATCCGGGCGCGGGCGTCGACACGCCCAACCACATCTATTCGTACTCCTTCGCCAAGCACGACTGGTCGCGCTACTTCGCGCTGCAAGGCGAGATCCAGGGCTACTTCGAAGGCGTGGCCGACCAGTACGGCGTGCGCCGGAACATCCGCTTCAACACCAAGGTGGCGTCCGCCCGCTACGACGAGACCGACATGCGCTGGCGCGTGCGCACCGTGGACGGGGACGGCCGCGAGCAGGACTATGTGGCCGACATCCTGATCAGCGCGGTGGGACTGCTGAACGTGCCCAAGCTGCCCGCCATCGCCGGGCTGGACAGCTTCGCCGGCCCTTGCTTTCATACCGCGCACTGGCCGGCGGACATCGATCTGCGCGGCAAGAAGGTGGGCATCATCGGCAATGGCGCAAGTTCGATGCAGGTCGTTCCCGCCATCGCCGACCAGGTCGAATCGCTGACCATTTTCCAACGTTCCAAGCAATGGGCCGCGCCCTTCGAAAAATTCCAGAAACCGGTGCCGCAGGACGTGCGCTTCCTGTTGCGCGAAGTGCCTTACTACCAGGAGTGGTATCGGCAGCGGCTGGCCTGGATCTTCAACGACAGGGTCCACGCCACCTTGCAGATCGATCCGGACTGGCCGCATCCCGAGCGCTCCATCAACAAGATCAACGACCGGCACCGCGAGCATTTCACCGACTACATCAAGGCCGAACTCGGCGCGCGCCAGGACCTGCTGCCCGACGTACTGCCCGACTACCCGCCGTTCGGCAAGCGCATGCTGATGGACAACGGCTGGTTCCGCACCGTGGCGCGCGATCACGTCAGGCTGGTCACGGGCGGCATCGAGCGCATCACGCCCAGGGCGGTGGTCAGCGACGACGGCACGGCCCATGAGCTGGACGTGCTGGTGGTGGCCACGGGCTTCGACGCGATCAACCTGCTGTCCTCGTTCAAGCTGTACGGCCGCGGCGGCCGCTCCATCCGCGAGGCCTGGGACGAAAAAGGCGCGGAGGCCTTCATGGGCGTGGCCGCGCCGGGCTTTCCCAACCTCTTCATCCTGGCCGGGCCGAATACGGCGCTGGGCCACGGCGGTAGCGTGGTCGCGCTGCTGGAAACCCAGGTCCGCTACGTCATGGGCCTGCTGCAGCAAGGCATGGCGCGCGCCGGCGGCCGCTTCGAGCTGGAGGTCCGCAAGGACCGCCACGACGCCTACAACGCGCGCGTGCAGGCCGCCCATGACCGCATGATCTGGACCCACAAGGGCATGAGCAACTGGTACAGGAACGCGCACGGCAAGGTGGTGGCGCCCACGCCGTTTCGCAACGACGACTACTGGCACATGCTGCGCAAGACCGACATGGGCGACTACCACTACCGCAGCGCGTCGGCGCAGCCCCGGCGCGCCCGCGAGGAGGCGGCCTGAATGGCGCGGCCCGCACATGGACGATGCCTGGTCCTGGGCTGCGGCGGCGTGACCGGGCTGGCATGGGAAATCGGCTTGCTGGCGGGGCTGGAGCGCCAGGGCGTGGACCTGGCCGCGGCCGACCTGTTCATCGGCTGCTCCGCGGGCTCCGTCGTCGGCGCCCAGCTGGCGCGCGGCGTGCCGCTGACGCAGTTGCTGGCGGCGCAACTGAACGGCGACGCGGCCGCCGCCGAACGCGCGCGGCCCTATTCGCAGGAAGCGGCCGATGAAAAGAACCGCGCGCTGTACGAGAAAGTCGGCGGCGACCTGCGCCGGGCGCGCCAGCGCATCGGCGCCTACGCGCTGCGCAGCGCCACGCCGGCGCCGGCCGTGCGGCGCGCCATCATCGCCGCGCGCCTGGGCAGCGCCGGCTGGCCCGCCAAGCCCCTGCGCGTGGTGGCCGTCGACGCGCACACCGGCGAGGCGCGCGGCTTCGGCGCCGGCGATGGCGTGGACTTCATCGACGCCGTCGCCGCCAGCTGCGCGGTGCCGGGAGCCTGGCCCGCCGTGGCCATCGGCGAGTCGGCCTACATGGACGGGGGCATCCGTTCCATGACCAACGCCGACATGGCGGCGGGGTTCCGGCAAGTGGCGGGGCTGGCGCCGCTGGGATACCGCGACGGCAATCCGGTCAGCGGCCATCTGCGCCGCGAACTGCGCGAGCTGCAGGCCGGCGGCAGCGCGGCGCTGGCGCTGCTGCCCGACGAGGCGAGCGCGCAGGCCATCGGCGACAACGTGCTCGATCCCGCCCGCATCGTCGACGCCGCCGCGGCCGGCGTGCGCCAGGCCGCGGCCCTGGCCCGCGCCGTGCGGGCCGTCTGGAATCCGCCCTCAGACGGCTGAGCGGCGCAAAAGCGGTCTGCCCATCCCTGCGAATGTGGCATGAACAGACCTGCCACACCGATCCTAGACTTCGGGTTCGCGCCCGGCTGGCCGTCCAGCCGGGTTTCCAGACGAACGCGGAGTGCTACATGAACGCATCGCCGGCGCGCCTTCGAGCCGCCGATCTCTTTTCCCCCACCGTCGCGGCGCTGATCTCGGTGCTGGTCAACTACGGCGGCACTTTCGTGCTGGTGTTCCAGGCCGCCGAACTGGCCCGGCTCACGCCGGCCCAGACCGCGTCCTGGGTGTGGGCCGTGTCGGTCGGCGTGGGCGTCACCGGCGCGCTCCTGAGCTGGCGCTACAAGGCGCCCATCATCACCGCGTGGTCCACGCCCGGCGTGGCGTTCCTGGCCACCGTGATGCCGTTCACGCCCTACGGCGAAGTCATCGGCGCGTATGTGATCTCGGCGCTGGGCTTCATCGCGCTGGGCCTGTCCGGCGCGTTCGACCGGCTGGTCCGCATGATTCCGGGCGGCATCGCCGCCGGGCTGCTGGCCGGCATACTGCTGCAGTTCGGCGTCAACGCCTTCGGCGGCGCCAGCGCCGACCCGCTGCTGGTGATCGTGCTGGTGATTTCCTATGCGCTGCTCAAGCGCTTCACCTCGCGCTTCGCGGTGGTGGGCATACTGCTGATCGGCGTGGGCCTGCTGATCGCCCAGGGCCGCATCGATTTTTCGGCGATCCATCTCAGCCTGGCCGCGCCGGTCTTCGAAATGCCGCGGTTTTCGCTGCAGGCCCTGCTCGGCGTGGCGCTGCCCTTGTTCATCATCACGCTGACCGGGCAATACATGCCGGGGATGCTGGTGCTGCGCCACGACGGCTACCAGACCAGCGCCAATCCCATCGTGACGGTGACCGGCCTGGGCTCGCTGCTGATGGCGCCGTTCGGCGCGCACGCCTTCAACGTGGCGGCCATCACCGCCGCGATCTGCACCGGCCGCGACGCGCATCCCGATCCGGCCAAGCGCTACGTGGCCGGCCTGGCCTGCGGGCTGTTCTACATCCTGGTCGGCACCTTCGGCGTCACCCTGGCCACGCTGTTCATGGTGCTGCCCAAGGCCTTCATCACGACGCTGGCCGGCCTGGCGCTGCTGGGCGCGATCGGCGGCAGCCTGGCCAACGCCATGGCCGACGCCCGCACCCGCGAAACCGCGCTCATCACCTTTCTGGCCACCGCCGCCAACGTCACGCTGCTGGGCGTGGGCGGCGCGTTCTGGGGCCTGGTGGCCGGCCTGACCGCCCACCTGCTGATCCACGGCGGCCAGCCCCGGCTGGCCGGCAGCCCCGCCAAACCCTGAAACCACCGACACGCGAACCGACATGACCGATCTTTCCATTTCCGAAGGGCTGGCGCCGGCCGGCGTCAGCGCCCTGCCCCTGCAACAGGCCGATCCCGAACTGTGGCGCGCCGTCGACGCCGAACGGCTGCGCCAGCGGCGCTCCATCGAGCTGATCGCCTCCGAGAACTTCGTCAGCCGCGCGGTGCTGGAGATCCAGGGCTCGGTGCTGACCAACAAATACGCCGAGGGCTATCCGGGCCGCCGCTACTACGGCGGCTGCGTCAACGTGGACGTGGCCGAACGCCTGGCGATCGAGCGGGCGCAGCGCCTATTCGGCGCCCGCCACGCCAACGTTCAGCCACATTCCGGCAGCCAGGCCAATCAGGCGGTCTATCTGGCGCTGCTCGCGCCCGGCGACAAGATTCTGGGCCTGGACCTCAAGGCCGGTGGACACCTGACGCACGGCGCCCAGGTCAATCTTTCCGGACGCTGGTTCCAGGCCGTGAGCTATGGCGTGGATCCGCACAGCCAGCGGGTGGACATGGACGAGGTCGCGCGCATCGCGCGCCGCGAACGGCCGCGGCTGATCGTCGCCGGCGGGTCGGCCTACGCGCGCACCTATGACTTCGCCCGGTTCCGCGCCATCGCCGACGAAGTGGGCGCGTTCTTCATGGCCGACATGGCGCATTTCGCCGGCCTGGTCGCCGGCGGCGTCTACCCCACGCCCGTGCCCCATGCGCACGTCACCACGACCACCACGCACAAGACGCTGCGCGGCCCGCGCGGCGGCATGATCCTGAGCAACGACGACGAGATCGCCAGAAAGATCGACTCGGCCGTCTTCCCCGGCCTGCAGGGCGGCCCGCTCATGCACGTCGTGGCGGCCAAGGCGGTGGCGTTGGGCGAGGCGCTGCAACCGTCGTTTCGCGCCTACGTGCGCGCCGTGGTCGAGAACGCGCAGGCGCTGTGCGCGCGGCTGTCGCAGGGCGGCCTTTCCATCGTGTCCGGCGGCACCGACTGCCACCTCGGCGTGGTGGACCTGCGTCCGTGGGGGCTGGCGGGCAACGTCGCGGAACAGGCGCTGGAGCGGGTCGGCATCACGCTGAACAAGAACGCCGTGCCGCACGATACGGCGCGGCCGGCCGTGACCTCCGGCATACGCGTGGGCAGCGCGGCCTGCACCTCGCGCGGCATGGGGCCGGACGCGTTCCAGGAGATCGGCGACATGATGCTGGCCCTGTTGGGCGCGCTACGCGCCGGCGCCGTGGACCGCCGCGGCGAAGACGCGATCCGCGAAGGCGTGGCCGCGCTGGTCGAGCGCTATCCGCTGCCCTATTGAGGCCGCGGCTGGCGCGCGCGCCGGGGCCGGCTGCCCAGCGCGTTGGCCAGGCGCAGCATCGCGGCCTCGATCTCGTAGGTGGTCAGCGAGGCGTAGCCCAGCAGCCAGCCCTGCCTGCGTTCGGGTCCGGCGTACAGCCGGCTCAACCCGGGCAGCCGCAGGCCGACGGCGGCGGCCTGGCGGATGGTTTCCGCTTCGGACCAGCCGCGCGCGAGCAGACAGGGCAGCTGCAGCCCGCCCGCCGGACGCGCGGGCGTGGCGATGCCGTCCAGGTGCCGGCCGATGGCGTCGAGCAAGGCCTGGCGGCGTCCGGCATAGAGCTTGCGCATCGCGCGCACGTGCGAGTTGTAGTGCCCGTCTTCCATGAAGCGCGCCAGCGTCAGCTGCAGGATCTGCGGCGTATGGCCGTCCATGATGCTGCGCGCGCGGGTGAAGGCGTCCACCAGTTCCGGCGGCAGCGCCATGTATCCCAGCCTCAGCCCGGGATACAGCGTCTTGGCGAAGGTGCCCAGATAGAGCGTGCGCTGATGACGGTCCAGGCCCTGCACGCAGGCGGTCGGCGGGCCGTCGTAGTGGAATTCGCTGTCGTAGTCGTCCTCGATGATCCACTTGCCGCCGGCCGCCGCCCAGTCGATCAGTTCCAGCCTGCGCGCCAACGACAGCGTGGCTCCCGTGGGGTACTGATGCGACGGGGTCACGTATACGCAGTTCGCGCCGCTGCGGTCGGCGCGCAGGAGGTCCGTGCGGATGCCGTGCGCGTCCACGGCTATGGGCGCGATCCAGGCCTGCGCCGCCTCGAACGCCTTTCTGGCCCCAAAGTAGCCGGGGTTCTCCATCAGGATGGGCTTGCCGGCGTCGGCCAGCAGCTGCGCGCACAGGTACAGGGCCTGCCGCGTGCTGCTGAGCACCAGGATCTGCCCGGCGGAGACCTTGGCCCCGCGCTCCAGGTTCAGGTAGGCGGCGATGGCCTTGCGCAGCGGCTCGGCGCCCTGCGGGTCGCCATGCAGCAGCATGCTGGCGCGGTAATCCCTGGACGCCTGCCGCTGCAGGCGCTCCCAGATTTCGAGCGGGAAATTGCGGGTTTCGGGCAGGCCGGTGGCGAAGGCCTTGATCGATTGCTGGTCGGCCACGCCGCCGCTGTCCAGTATCGCGCGGCCGCGCCGGCTCAAGCCCGCGCCGGGCTCGGCCGCTCGGCCCGCGGCGTCCGGCCTGGCGCGCCGGGGCGCCGCCCCGCGCAGCGGGATCGCCACCGAGTCCGACACATAGCTGCCCGATCCCTCGCGCCGCACGATGTAGCCGTCGCGATGCAATTGCACGTAGGCATTTTCGACGGTGTCGCGGGACACGCTCAGCGACCTGGCCAGCACGCGGGTCGCCGGCAGCTTCACGCCCGGCGCCAGCGCGGTGTCCAGGATCAGCGCGCGCAGCGCGCGCTGGATGCGCTGGTTCAGGTCCAGGCGCAGCAGGTCCGCGTCGTTCAGGCGTATTTTCAGCGTGTCGAGTTCGAACGTTTTGGCCATGCGGTCTGCTCGGGGCTATGGAACCGGGCCGGCCATTCTATCCGTGGCGCCCGCAAGGCGGGCGCTTCAGAATCCGTCCAGCCACAAGCCGAACGCCAGGCCGGCGCAATGCGCCAGCGCCGCGCCGTGCGTGGCGGCGTCGGCCCGGATGGCCGCCGGATCGACGCCGCGCAGGCTCAGTTCGCAGGCATGGCCGATCAGCCATTGCTCGATGCGGCCGGCGTCGGCTTCGAGATGGAATTGCAGGCCGAGTATGTGCGGCCCGAGCGCGAAAGCCTGATTGGGAAACCCCGGCGTCTCGGCGAGCCGGCGGGCGCCGGACGGAATGGCGAACTGGTCGCCGTGCCAGTGCAGCACCGGCACGGACTGGATCTCGCGCAGCGGCGTATCCAGGCCGTCGGCGGTGAGCGTCAGCGGCGCATAGCCGATTTCCGCGCGGCCGGTGGGCGCGACCTCGGCGCCCAGCGCCGCCGCCATGAGCTGCGCGCCCAGGCAGATGCCCAGGGTCGGCCTGTCCTGCCGCAGGCGCTGGCCGATGGCGCACAATTCGTCCTGCAGGAAGGGATAGCGGCCGGTCTCGTAGACGCCGATGGGACCGCCCAGGATCACGGCCAGGTCGGCCGCGGCCAGCGCGTCGGGGTCTATCGCGTCCACGCCCGCCTCCAGGTATTGCACGGCATAGCCGCGGTCTTGCAGGAGCGGGGCGAGGATGCCCAGGTCTTCGAACGGAACGTGGCGGACGACCAGCGCGTTGCGGTTCATGGCGGCTCTCCGAAAAGACGGCGCTCAGGCCGCGGCGTCCGGGCCGGATTCGGCCGGCCAGTAGTAGGAATCGGGCGTGTTGCGGGCGCCGAAGATGGCTTGCCCGACGCGGACCACGGTGGCTCCTTCCTCGATGGCGATTTCGTAGTCGCCCGACATGCCCATGGACAGCTCGTCCAGGCCCACGCCCTGCGGGCATTCCTGGCGCAGCCGGTCGCGCAGCGTGCGCAGCAGCACGAAGCATTGCCGCACCCGCGCCGCCTCGGCCGAGAACAGCGCCAGCGTCATCAGCCCGCGCACGCGCAGCGACGGAAACGACGGCATCTGGCGCAGAAAGGCCGCCGTCTCGTCGGGCTGCAGGCCGTATTTGCTGGCTTCGCCCGAGGTGTTGACCTGGACGAACACGTCCAGCGAGCGGCCTTCGCCCTGCAGCCGACGGTCCAGCGCCTCGGCCACCCTGAGGCTGTCGAGCGCCTGGAATTCCGCGGCGTAGCGCGCCACCAGCTTGGCCTTGTTGGTTTGCAAATGGCCGATGACAGACCATTTCAGGTCGGTCAGATCGGCCATGGCTTCCCACTTGCGCGAGACTTCCTGCAGCTTGTTTTCGCCGAGACATCGACAACCCGCGGCATAGGCCAGCCGGATGCGGGCCTCGTCCACGGTCTTGCTTACGGGCAGCAGGCGCACGCCGGCGGGATCGCGCCCGGCGCGTTCGCATGCGGCGTCGATGCGCGCATGCACCGCCGCCAGGTTGCGGCGGAAATCCTCGACCGTTTCGGCTTGCGGCCAGCGGCCGTGCTGGTCGTGCTGCGTCTGGGTATCGCTGCCCAGATCCTGGGTATCCTGGTTCATGACTGCCTCGTGCAGGGATGTGGCGCGCGGCGCGCGCGGAACTGCGCGCGCCAGGAAATATGTCATAGGTCAAATACTAGCATGGCCTAACTGCTTCGGCGCACGCCCCGCGCAGGGGCCGCCAGCCACTCGCGCGGGGACGCGCCCATGCGCTGCCGGAACGCCTTGGACAGCGACGAGGCGCTGGCGTAGCCCAGCTCGGCCGCGACCTGCTTCACCGGCCTGCCGCCTCGCATCATCGAAGCCGCGAGGCTCAGGCGCCAGTCGGCCAGATAGGCGGCCGGCGTGGCGCCGGTGGCCGCCTTGAAGGCCGCCGCGAAGGCGCTGCGCGACATGCCCGCGATCTCCGCCATCTTCGCCAGCGGCCATTCGTCGCAGGGAGAACGATGCACCGCCACCAGCGCCCGGGCCAGGCGCGGATCGGCCAGGCCCATCATCAGCCCGCTGTTCACGCCGGCCCGGGCCGGATGGTCCAGTATCCACCTGAGCAGCTGGATCAGCACCACCTCGAACAGGCGGTCGGCCAGCAGCCGCGAACCGCAGCGGACGTGGTCGGCTTCGGCGAACAACAGGTCCAGCGCCGGACGCAGGCCCTCGACCTCGTCCAGCGGCACCCGGATCAGCGGCGGCAGCGACTGCACCAGCGGATGGCGTTCGCCGCCGTCGAAATCGAGCGCAGCGCAGGTGAAGTCCGACCCGTCCACCGGCGGGTTCACGAACTCGTGGCGCAGCGCGCGCGGATAGAACAGCAGCGTGGGTTCGTCCAGCCGCAGCCGCGGCGCGAGGCCGCCGCCGGGCCGGTGCCGCAGCTCCATCTCGCCGCGGCGCAGGACGTGCAGGAATCCGCGGCCCGGCACCGCCTCGAACGTCTGGGCGCCGCACAGCGCGCCGGTGTGGAACAGCGTGGCGCGCACGCGGAAACGGTCCAGCAGGGCCGAGAGCCGGTCTACCTGGGAAATGGCGGGATTACGCATAGTTTGGACGTTCGGACATTTTTTATGGACATTACAGCACCATACGTCCAGAAATTCTACGTACGATTTGCCTGTCCGCCCCATCGGGATGGCATTTCTTCCACACCAGGAGTCACATCATGTCCAGAGTTCCCCTGATCGACGCCAACGCTACCACCGCCGACCGCCAGGCGCTGCTGGCCCAGATCCACGGCGCTTTCGGCGCCACGCCCAATATGTTCCGCGCGGTGGCCAATTCGCCGGCGGCGCTGCAAAGCATGTGGGGCGCGTTCGGCGCCCTCGGCGCGGGCGTCATCCCGGCCAGGCTGGGCGAGCAGATCGCCGTGGCCGTGGCCGACCGCAATGCTTGCGAGTATTGCCTTGCGGCCCACACCGCCCTGGGCCGCAAGGCCGGCGCCAGCGCCGAGGAAATGTCCGCCGCCCAGGACGGCCGCTCCGCCGATCCCAAGACCGCGGCGGCGCTGCGCTTTGCGCTGCAGCTGGTGGAGGCGCGCGGCCAGGTGAGCGAGGCCGACGTGCAGGCCGTGCGCGCGGCCGGCTTCAACGACCAGGAGATCGTCGAGATCCTGGCCCACGTGGCGCTGAACCTGTTCACCAACTACGTCAACGTGGCGTTCGCCGTGCCGGTGGATTTCCCGGCGGTGAAGCTGCGTCGGGCCGCGTAGGGCCTAGCCCAGCCCCAGGCTTGCGCGGATATCGCGGGCCAGGTCCCGGCACTGGCCGGATTCGATGCCGCTGAGGGTGACGCGCAGGCCGCTGACCGCTCCCAGGACGCCGAACGCATCGCCATGGCGCACCAGCCAGCCGCGATGCGCCAGGGCCAGGGCGACGGCCTTGTCGTCGACCTCCAGCGGAATCCAGAGGTTGAGGCCGTCGCCCTGCTCCGCACAGGGCACGCCCTCCGCGCGCAGCGCGTCTTCCAGCATGCGCCTGCGCCGGGCGTAGTCCTCGCGGGCCTGCGCCATCTGCGCGGCGACTTCAGGCCGGCCCAGCGTGACTTCGATCATGTCCTGCAGCAAGTGGCTGACCCAGCTGGTGCCGGAGGCCAGCCGCATGCGCAGCCGGCGCGAGGTCGCTGGATCGCTCGCCACCATGGCCACGCGCACGTCCGGGCCCAGCGCCTTGGTCAGCGACCGCACCAGCGCCCAGCGCTGCGCGCCGGCCGGCAGCACCGAGTGGTATTCCTTGTCGGACAGCAGCGCGTAGTGGTCGTCCACGATCACCATGACCTGCGGATATCTCGCCAGCACGCGCGCCAGCGCCCGCGCGCGCCGTTCGCTCAGGCTGCAGCCGGTGGGATTGTGTGCGCGCGGGGTCAGGATCACGGCGCGCGCGCCGCGCTCCAGCGCCGCTTCCAGGGCCTGGACCTGCATGCCTTGCGCATCGACCGGCACGCCGATCGCGCGCAGCCCGGCGATGCGCAGCATGTTGATGCTGCTGAGAAAACAGGGGTGCTCGACCGCGACCTTGTCGCCGGCGACCAGGTGCGAATCCAGCAGCCGTTCGACGGCGTCCACCGCGCCGTGGGCCAGGTCGATCTCGAACGGCGCGGGACAGTCCGGCTCGAACCAGGCCCGCGCATAGGCTTGCAGCCCTGCGTTGACGGTGGGTTCGCCGTAAAGACGGTGCTTGTACGGCCGGATGGCGAGCGCGGCGGTAAGGTCTGGCAGCCAGGCCGGATCGGGATTGCCGCTGGCGAGATCCACCAGCGGCGTGTCGGGCTGGGCGCCTTCCTGTTCGCCCGGGCCGGAAGCATCGCGGATGACGGTGCCCAGGCGGCCCTGCGTGACGGCGATGCCGGCGCCCGCGAGCCGCTTGTAGGCCGCGGCCACGGTATTGCGGTTGATGTCCAGTTCGGCCGCCAGATCGCGCACCGGCGGCAGGGCCTGGCCCGGCCGCAACTGCCCCGACTGAAGCAGGGCCCGCACGCAGTCGAAGATTTCCGCGGCGGTCTTTCCTTGGATTTTCATATTGCCCCAGGACAATGCGGCCCCTGATGGCGACAGCCTTGAGTCCACATCGAGTCAATACGCAAGTTTGACACGATTGCCCTGGCGAAGAAAGCCGGCCCGCGAGGGGCCGGCCGGAGCGTCAGCGGATCTCCGGATAGCCCCGCGCCGCGGCCGCGCGCGCCATGTCGGCCAGCGCCGCATAGCGCCCGGGTTCGGCCCGCACGAAGCGCGCCACGCGCGCGTTGCGCAGCAGGGGCGCGCATGCCGGATCATGGTGCAGGGCCAGCAGCGCGTCCGACAGCCGGCCGGCGATGGCCGCGTCCACGTCGGGGCCGGCCACCAGCAGCGGGTTTGGCGTCCAGGCGGTGAAGGCCAGCGTGCGCAGTCCGGCCAGGGCGCCCGGGTCATGTTCGCGCAGCAGGTCCAGATACCAGCCGTCCACCGCCGTCAGGTCGATTTCGCGCTCCGCCAGCGCGCGCAGCAGGCCGCGCGGATTGCCATAAGGCCCCTTGGACTCGGCGAACAGCGCGCCGCCGGCCGCGGCGGCGAGCTCGGCCAGGGCCGCGCGCGGGGCGTTCCAGCCTGATTGCGAATCGCGCACCATCCAGCCGTAGCGGCTGCCGGCGGCGTCGGCCAGCGACTGCCAGGGGCTGTCCGCCCGCACCAGGAATTCGCTGCGGTAGCGCGGCTGGCCGGCATAGGCGGGCCAGTCCGGCACCACCGAGGCCACCGCCTTGAAGGCGCGCCCCGCCTCCAGCGCCGCCGCATAAGGCCATCCGCACATGAACGCGCCGCACAGGCCGGGACGTTCCCACAGCTCGCCGATCGGATCGGGCCAGGCGTGTTCGATGCAGCGGACGTCCAGGCCGGCGCGCGCGTGCGCGGCCGCCAGCAAGGCGCGCCAGGCCGTTTTCATGGCCGGCGCCACGTCGTACATGCGCGTCGAGGTGATGAGTTCCATGCGGCGCGTCCTAGGCGAACTTCAGCGTCTGGCCCAGGCCCATCCTGCGCGCCTTCTCAAGCATGGCGTGGCCCAGCGCGATATCGGTGGTGGACAGGCCGCGATGCCAGAACAATATGGTTTCGTCGTCGCTTTCGCGGCCGGGCCTGAGCCCCGCCACGATCTGGCCGAGTTCGGCGTGCAGGTTCTCTTCGGTCACGCGGTCGCTGTCCACGTGCGCGCGCAGCGCGCCATAAGGCAGGCCCTTGCGGCACTGGCCCCAGTCGTCGACCACGACTTTGCTCATGATGTCGGTCAGGCTCAGCTCCACCGCGCTCATGGTCCCGTAGGGCATGACCAGGGCGCCCGGCTCGATCCATTCCGTCTTCAGCAGCGGCGTGGGCTGCGGCAGGCGCGAGGCCTCCACCACGATGTCGGCGCCGCGCACGCAGGATTCCCAATTGTCGACCACCCGCACCGGCTTGCCCAGGTCGCGCGACAGGCGCTCGCCGAAGGCCTGCCGGCTCTCGGGACGCCGCGAATGCACGCGGATCTCGTCGAAGTCGTAGAGGCTGTCGAGCAGGCGTACGTTCCAGTAGGACGTGCCGCGCGCGCCGATGTGGCCCAGCACCTTGCTCTGCCTGCGCGCCAGGTGCTTGGCGCCCAGCGCGGTCACGGCGCCGGTCCGCATGTCGGTGATGGCGGTGGCGTCGACCACCGCCAGCGGCTTGCCGTTGACCGGGTCGAACAGGTTCAGCAAGGCCATTTCGGACGGCAGGCCGACCTTGTAGTTGTCGACGAAATCGCTCACCACCTTCACGCCCGCGACGTGCAGCGGCTCGATATAGCCGCGCAGCACGTTGAAATGCCCCTTGTCCGAGGACTCCGGCACCAGATGCACGCGCGGCTCGATGACGGTCTTGCCGCGGCCCTGCGCGTCCAGCGCGCTTTCGACGGCGGCCAGGATCTCGGCGTCGGTGAGCGCCAGCGCGCGCACGTCGGGGCCGTTCAGGTAAGTGATGTCTATGGACTGCATGGTGTCTCCCCGGTCATTGAATCGGTTGGATGCCGGCCCGCTTGACGATGGCCGCCCACTTATCGGTTTCCTGGCGGATCGTGCGCGCGAAGTCGGCGCGGCTGGAGCCGGCCGGCACCACGCCCAGGCCGGCGAATTTCTGCTTCACGCTTTCCTGTTGCAGGACGGCGGCGATGTCGGCCTGCAACTGGTCCAGGATGGCCGCGGGCACCTTGGCCGGAGCCACGATGCCGTACCACGAGGTCACGTCGAAGCCCGGGTAGCCGCTCTCGGCCACCGTGGGCACGTCCTTGAGCTGCGGCAGCCGTTCGGGTCCGGCCACGGCCAGCGCGCGCAGCTTGCCGGCCTGGATCTGCGGCAGCACGGTGGAGATGCCGGCGAACATCATGTCCACGTTGCCCGCCACCACGTCGTTGACCGCCGCGGCCATGGCGTTGTACGGAATGTGCCGCGTGACGATGCCGGCCGACTGGTTGAGCAATTCGCCGGCCAGGTGCGCGCCGCTGCCCGCGCCGGGCGAGGCGTAGTTCAGCTTGTCGGGGTTGCGCCGCGCGTATTCCACCAGATCCTTGAAGGTTCTGGCGGGCACGCGCTCGTTGACCACCAGCACGTTGGGCGAGGTGGCCAGCATCGTCACCGGCGCGAAGTCGCGCGCGGTGTCGAAGGGCAGCCTGGTGTAGAGCAGCGGGTTCACCGTCAGGTTGCCGGTGGGCGCCAGCCCCAGGGTGTAGCCGTCCGGATTGGCGCGCGCGACGTAATCCATGCCGATGTTGCCCGAGGCGCCCACCTTGTTCTCGATGATGACCGGCACGCCCCATTTGGCGTTGAGTTCCTGGCCCACGATGCGCGGCAGCGCATCGGCCACGCCGCCCGCCCCGAAAGGCACGACGATGGTGACCGGCCGGGCGGGATACTTCTCCTGGGCCGCCGCCGGCGCGGCCAGCATGCCGGCCGCGAGCGCGCCGCCCAGGCACATCGCAAGATACGTGTTCACGGGAATTCCCCTGTGCGGATGAAGTCGAATTAGTCCTTGAGCATCGGCAGGTCCAGGCCCACCGAGCGGGCGCATTCGATGGCGGCCTCGTAGCCCGCGTCGGCGTGGCGCATGACGCCGGTGCCCGGATCGTTGCGCAGCACGCGCGCCAGGCGCCGGTCGGCTTCGGCCGTGCCGTCGCACACGATCACCACGCCCGCATGCTGCGAGAACCCCATGCCCACGCCGCCGCCGTGGTGCAGCGACACCCAGGTCGCGCCCCCGGCCGTATTGAGCAGCGCATTGAGCAGCGGCCAGTCGGACACCGCGTCCGAGCCGTCGCGCATCGCCTCGGTCTCGCGGTTGGGACTGGCCACCGAGCCTGAATCCAGGTGGTCGCGGCCGATCACGATGGGCGCGCTCAGCTCGCCCGTGCGCACCATCTCGTTGAAAGCCAGCGCCAGCCGCGCGCGGTCGCGCACGCCCACCCAGCAGATGCGCGCCGGCAGCCCCTGGAACGCGATGCGCTCGCGCGCCATGTCCAGCCAGTTGTGCAGATGCGGGTCGTCGGGGATCAGCGCCTTGACCTTGGCGTCGGTCTTGTAGATGTCTTCCGGATCGCCCGACAGCGCGGCCCAGCGGAACGGCCCGATGCCTTCGCAGAACAGCGGCCGGATGTACGCGGGCACGAAACCGGGGAAGTCGAAGGCGTTCTCCACGCCCTCTTCCAGTGCGACCTGGCGGATGTTGTTGCCGTAGTCCAGCGTGGCCGCGCCGCGCTGCTTCAGCTCCAGCATGGCGCGCACGTGCGCGGCCATGGACTTGCGCGCGGCGGCCACCACCGCCGCCGGATCGTTGGCGCGCCCGTCGCGCCACTGCTGCATGGTCCAGCCCTGCGGCAGATAGCCGTTCAAGGGATCGTGGGCCGAGGTCTGGTCGGTCAGGCAATCGGGCGTGATGCCACGGCGCACCATTTCCTGGACCACGTCGGCCGCGTTGCCCAGCAGACCCACAGATACGGCGCGGCCTTCGGCCCTGGCCTGGCGCAGCAGCTCCAGCGCCTGCTCCAGCGAGGTCGCCTTCACGTCGATATAGCGGGTGCGCAGGCGGAAGTCGATGCGCGATTCGTCGCACTCCACCGCGATCATGCTGAAGCCCGCCATGGTCGCGGCCAGCGGCTGCGCGCCGCCCATGCCGCCCAGCCCCGCCGTCAGTATCCAGCGCCCCTGCGGCCGGCCGTCGAAATGCTGGTTGGCCACCGCGTAGAAGGTCTCGTAGGTGCCCTGCACGATGCCTTGCGAGCCGATGTAGATCCAGCTGCCGGCCGTCATCTGGCCGTACATCATGAGCCCCTTGCGGTCGAGCTCATGGAAGTGGTCCCAGGTGGCCCAGTGCGGCACCAGGTTGGAATTCGCCAGCAGCACCCGCGGCGCGTCGGCATGGGTCTTGAACACGCCCACCGGCTTGCCCGACTGGATCAACAGGGTTTCGTCGGCATCCAGCCGGCGCAAGACCTCCAGGATCTTGTCGAAAGACGCCCAGTCGCGCGCGGCGCGGCCGATGCCGCCGTACACCACCAGGTCCTGCGGATGCTCGGCGACTTCCGCGTCCAGGTTGTTCTGGATCATGCGGTAGGCGGCTTCGATCAGCCAGTTCTTGCAGCTCAGCGTGGCGCCGCGCGGCGCGCGGATCTTGCGCGAGGCGTCGTGGCGGGCGGACGTTTCGGTACTCATGGCGGGCCTCCGTCGTTCGTTCGGGAGCGGCTGACAGCCCGCTCCCGGCAGTCGATTTAACTCGTATATACAAGTATATTCAACTACATTCTGGTCGGAACGATATACCCGGGGAAGACCCTTATGCCAAAAGTTGGGTAAGAAGACCGCGCGGGCGCGCAGCGCGATACGGCCCGCGGAGAATTGCGGAAATGCGGAGTCAGTCCGCCGCCACGGCGGCGCCGCCCAGCAGCCGGTCCACGATCGCCAGGATCTGCTCGGCGGCGTCGCCGATGTGCTGCTCCAGCATGGCCTCGGCCTTGTCGGCCTGGCCGGCGCGGCACAGGGCGATGAGTTCCATGTGTTCGCGATGCGCCTGCTGCCGGATCGGGACGTTCACGACCTGGAAACGGAAATAGCGCTCGGACTTCTCGTGCAGCGCCCGCACCATGCCCAGCGCCGCCGGCCGCTGCGCGGCCCGGTACAGGCTTTCGTGCAGCTCCCAGTTGAGCGCGCCCCAGCGCCCGGGATCGGTCGAATCCATCTCGCGCACCAATTGCTCGGCGCGCTGCAGATCGGCCTCGGAAATGTTCGGGATGGCCTCGCGGATGATCCAGGGCTCCAGGCGCTTGCGTATGTCGAAGAATTCCTGGACTTCCGACTTGGAAAGCATCGACACGAAAGCGCCCTTGTGCGCGATCGTGTCGACCAGGCCTTCGGCGCTCAGCAGGCGCAGCGCCTCGCGCACGGGAATGCGGCTCACGCCCAGCTCTTCGGCCAGCAATTCCTGCCGCAAGGCCGAGCCCGGCGCAAACTCGCCGGACAGGATGCGGCCGCGCATCGCGTCCAGCACCAGTTCGGTGGTGGTCTTCCTGACGATTCGGGTGGGAGGGCTGGGCTGCATAGATGAGAAGGTCCGCGATACGCTAGGGAAACCCCGGGGAGACACGAAGCACCGGCTTCGCGTAACGTGATTATATTGGATCCATGATCCGCTGACCGCGGCGATCGCGCGTCAAGCCAGCATGAAACAAAGGCACGGCTATCCGCGCCATTTTTTTCTCCAGCCAAATTGGATCCAATATAAAGTACTCTTTATCCGAATATTTACCCGCAGGCCCGCCCCTGCCACAAGGAAGATCATGACGATTCAATGGAAAGGCGTTTTCCCCGCCGTCACTACCAAGTTCAAGCCCGACTACACGCTGGACGAAGATGCGCTGCGCGCGGGCCTGGAGCGTCTGATCGCCAATGGCGTCAGCGGCGTGGTGATGATGGGCATGGTCGGCGAGAACGCCCAGCTGTCTCCCGAAGAAAAGCTGACGGTATTGCGCATCGCCAAGGAGACCGTGAACGGACGCGTGCCCATCGTTTCCGGGGTGGCCGAAACGAGTACGCAAAAGGCGGTCGCCTTCGCGCAACAGGCCGAACGGCTGGGCGTGGACGGCCTGATGCTGTTTCCCGGCCTGACCTATAAATCCGACGTCCGCGAAACCATCGAATTCAACAAGGCCGTGGCGCGCGCCTCCAGGCTCGAGATCCTGCTCTACAACAACCCGCGCGGCTACGGCGTGGATCTCACGCCGGACACGGTGGAGCAGCTGCTGGCCGAACCCACCATCGTCGCGATCAAAGAGGAGTCCTACGACACCACCCGCGTCACGGATCTGATCGCGCGCTTCGGCAACCGCCTGAACGTGGTGTGCGGCGTGGACGACCTGATCCTGGAAAGCGCCGCGCTGGGCGTCACCGCCTGGGTGTCCGGCATGGCCAACGCCCTGCCCCGGGAATCGGTCGATCTGCTGGACCTGGCCATCGCGGGCAAGCTGCCGCAGGCCCGCGCCCTGTATCGCGTCCTGACTCCGCTATTCCATCTGGACACGGTGGTGAAGCTCGTGCAGCACATCAAGCTGGCCGAGAACATCATCACGGGCTCGGCCGAAACCGTGAAGCCGCCGCGCCTGGACCTGGTGGGCGAGGAGCGCGAGCGCACCATCGCCATCGTCCGCAAGACCCTGGCCGACCTGGAAACGCTGCGCCGCTAAGCCTGCCGCAATACAACCTGCGGCCCGACGGCGGGCCGCGCTATCGCACTCGGAACGGCACCCCGGTACGGTCGACACTTTTGGTGCCTTGTGCGGATGAACTTTCCACCATGAACTTCTTACCTAGAATCGTATTGGGCGCCCTGGCATGTCTCACCGCAAGCGTGGCCGCCGCCGCTTCCTACCCCAGCAAGCAGATCGAGCTCGTGGTCGCCTACCAGCCAGGCGGAGGCAGCGACAACACCGCCCGCGCCGTGGCCGACGAAGCCCGCAATCATTTCCCGCAGACCGTCTTCGTGATGAACAAGCCGGGCGCCAGCGGGTCCATAGGCTGGTCCTACGTACTGTCGGGCAAGCCGGATGGCTATAAGGTCCTGCTGATGAATCCCGAGATGCTGTTCGTGCCATTGATGGGCATCGGCAAAGCGACCATCGACGACTTCCAGCCCGTGGCCCGCTTCACGGACGATCCCTCCTCCATCACCGTGCGCGCGGACGCGCCATGGAACACGATCGAAGAGTTCATCGCCTATGCCAAGGCGAATCCCGAAGCCGTCACGATCAGCAATGCCGGCAACGGAACGATTCCCCACCTGGCCGCGGCGGCGCTGGCCGACAGCACCGGCGCCACGTTCACCCACGTCCCCTATCAAGGCTCATCGCCGGCCATCATGGGATTGATGGCCGGCGACGTGAAGGCGACGACGGTGGCCTACGCCGAACTCAGGCAGCACGTGGAAACCGGCAAGCTGAAAACGCTTGCCGTCATGTCCGCGCAACGCCTGCCCGCGATCCCGCAGGTTCCGACATTCAAGGAGCGCGGACACGATCTGCAATTCAGCGTCTGGCGCGGCATCGGCCTGCCCAAGGGCGCGCCCGAAGAAGCGCTGGCGGCGTGGCGGGAAGTCGCGCGCAAGGTCTACGAAACGCCGGCATTCCAGAAATCGCTGGTCTCGCAGAACCTGACGCTGGCCTGGGCGGACACGCCCGAGTTCACCGCGGATATCGCCCGGCAGAACGAAGCGTTCAAGACGCTGATGAAAAAGCTCAATCTCAAGCCGTAGGCGGGGTCTTGCGGGCGGACCGGCAACCCAATTTTGCAATGCAAATAAAAACCATTATCATGCGTGGCTTGCTTATTTGCCGCCATGCCACCACGTCCTCCCCGCTCGCAAGGCTTTCTGGCCTATTACGAAGAACTGCTTGCGGTCTGGACCCGGAAGCTGGGTTGCCGTGACGCCGCGCGGGATCTTGCGCACGAAGCGCTGGTGAAATGCCTGGAGACCGACGCCGCGCGCGTGGCCCAGCCTCGCGCCTATCTGCATCAGGCGGCCCGCAATGCGGCCGTCGATCAGTTCCGCAAGACCGACGGGCAGGAGTGGGTGGCGCTTGATACCATAGCCGCCCATCCCAGCTCCCTGGGCGATCCCCTGGCCCAGGTCCGCACCGAGCAGTTGAGCCAGGCGCTGGAAGCCGCGCTGGCCGAACTGCCGCTCAAATGCCGCCAGGTCTTCGTCTGGCAGCGCCTCGAAGGCATGACCCAGGCCGAGATCGCGCAGCGCATGGGGCTGAGCAAGAATATGGTCGAAAAATACATGATCCGCACCGCACTGCATCTGCGGGAACGGCTTGGAGCCTATGCCCCGAACTGACTGTTCGCCTCTTGCGGCCTCCGAGGCCCGCGCCGATCCGGTCCGCGCCCAGGCGGCGCGCTGGTTCGCGCGCGCCCGCTCCGGCACATGGACCGACGCCGCGCAGGCCGAGCTCGACGCCTGGCTCGCGCGGGACCCGCGCCATGCCTCGGAGTACCGGATGCTGGAGGAGATCTGGCTGGCGGCCGGCAGCATTCCCGCGGACCGCCTGCGCGAACTGGCGGAACCGCCACCGCGCCCGGCCAGCCGGATGCGCAGGCAGGCGCTGGGCTTGGGGCTGTGCGCGCTGGCGGCCGGCGTCGCGGTGGCGATCTGGCGCCCCGGAGACGGCATGGCCGAATACCGCACTGCGGCCGGCGAGCGCCGCAGCGTCACGCTGCCCGACGGGTCCATCGTCGAACTCAACAGCCGCAGCCGCCTTCAGGTCGGTTTCGACGACGCCCGCCGCCGCGTCGTGCTGCAAGCGGGCCAGGCCCTGTTCACGGTGCGGGAAGACATGGCCCGCCCTTTCATCGTCGACGCCGGATTCGGCAGCGCCCGGGTGACCGGCACGCGCTTCGACGTGCGCCGCGATACGGACCGGATGCAGGTGGTGGTCGAATCGGGTTCGGTGGAAGTGGCCGGCGCGCAGGACGCTGCCGCCGTGGCGGTCGCGGCCGGAAATTCGGTGCTGGTGGACGCCAGCGGCCACGCCGGCCGCGCGCGGCCCGTCGCCGTGGCGGCCGAGCTGGCCTGGCGCAACGGCCAGATCGTGTTCGCCGATGCCGACCTGCGCAGCGCCGTGCGCGAGGTGTCGCGCTACCGGGAGCAGCCCGTCGTGCTGGCGA
Organism: Achromobacter sp. MUI-25009338; assembly: GCF_057359325.1. Classification (NCBI taxonomy): domain Bacteria; kingdom Pseudomonadati; phylum Pseudomonadota; class Betaproteobacteria; order Burkholderiales; family Alcaligenaceae; genus Achromobacter; species Achromobacter sp. MUI-25009338. Next base: position 669,921 of record NZ_CM170627.1, on the reverse strand, counting down.
CCGGGCAGGGCCTGGAAGACCTGCGCCTGACCAGCGTGTTCCAGACCGCCGACACCGACGCCTTCCTGACCGCGCTGCCGCACATCCTGCCGGTCGCGGTGCGGCGCCTGCCTGACGGGCGGGCCGAGATCGTCGCGCGCTGACCCGCCGGCCGGCGCTGTTACAAAAAAAGCGGGCGGAGCATTCAGGTATTTTTTGCGTATTGCGTCTTCTTCCTGATTGGCGGGCGGGCATGGTGCCCGCGGGCATGATTCGGGAGCACAGGAAGTGGATCGCAAGAAATGGGGAAAGCACGCGGGAATGCGCGCGTGCCTGGGCGCGGCGCTGGTCGCCGCGGCATTCGTGGCGGGATCGCCGGGCGCACGGGCGCAATCGGCGCCGGTTGCGATAGACATGCCGGCGCAGCCGCTGGACCAGGCGCTGCGCAACCTGGCCCAGGCCCATGGCCTGCAGATCTTCTACGCCCCGCAAACCGTGGCCGGCATGCAGGCGCCGGCCGTCGCGGGCGCCATGACGCCGCAGCAGGCGCTCCTGGCCTTGCTGGACGGCAAGGCGCTGCAGGTCCGCCAGGAAGGCGCCGTGACCATCATCGAGCCGCAAGGCGCCGGCCAGACCCAGGTCATGGCCCCGATCGAAGTGGCCGGCTCGCGCACCGCCAGCAATCTGGTGAACCCGGTGCAGCAGACCATCGTGCTGGAGCGCGACGCCCTGCAGGAATTGCGCACGGGCTCGGGCACCCTCGCCACGATTCTTTCCAAGACGGTGCCGGGCATGGCCGATTCCAGCCGCACCATCACCGACTACGGCCAGACGCTGCGCGGGCGCGGCGTGCTGGTGCTGGTGGACGGCATTCCGCTCAACACCAACCGCGATTCGTCGCGCAACCTGGCCAACATCGACCCGGCCACCATCGAGCGGGTCGAAGTGCTGCGCGGCAGCAGCTCGATCTACGGCGCAGGCGCCACGGGCGGCATCGTCTCGATCACCACGCGGCCGGCCGGCGGCGAGCCGGTGGCCGAGACCACCATCACCGCCGTCAGTCCGCTGACGCGGCTGCGGGCCGACGGCCTGGGCGGGCAGCTCCAGCAGCATTTCGCGGGCAGCAAGGGCATGGTGGACTATGCGCTGGACCTGGGCGCGCGCCACAACGGCGCGTCCTATGACGCGCATGGCCGGCGCATCGCGCCCGAGCCCAGCCAGGGCGACCTGTTCGACTCCAATATCTACAGCCTGGGCGGCAAGCTGGGCCTGCGCATCGACGACAAGCAGCGCCTGCAGCTCTCTGCCAACTACTACAACGCCGACCAGGACTCCGACTACACCTCCGACCCTTCGGTCGGCCGGCTGCCTGCCGGGTCGGCGCGCGCCCTGCCCATGAGCGGCCTGCAGCTGGCGGACCAGAACCAGATCCGCAACACGCTGGTGAACCTGGAATACCAGCACCTGGACCTGCTGGGCAGCAAGATGACGGCGCAGATGTACTACCGCGACTATTTCACGCGCTTCACGCCCTTCGATGCGCGCGCCGTCGTGACCCGCGGGAACAACATCGACCAGATCACCCAGAACACCAAGGTCTTCGGCAGCCGCCTCACGGTGGACACGCCGCTGGGCGAACAGTCCAGGCTGATGTGGGGCGCGGACTTCAACCACGAACGCAGCGACATGCCGCTCGACATATTCGATCCGGCCGCCTATGACCGCAGCGGCGGGCGCGTGTTCAACAGGATGGGCGGGCTCACCTACATGCCCGAACTCACCACGCGCAGCACCGGCCTCTTCGCCCAGCTCGAACATCGCTTCAATGAGCAGTGGTCCGTGCAGGGCGGCGCGCGCTATGAGTACGCGTCGGCCCGCTTCGGCGACTTCGTGCCCCTGTCCCAGCTGCGTGTGCCCGCCCCCGCCACGGTGCAGGGCGGCACGGTCAACTACGACGCCTTCCTGTTCAATTTCGGCGTGGCCTACGCGCCGGTGCTCGGACAGGAGCTGTACGCGAACTTCAGCCACGGCTTCCAGCTGCCCGACATCGGCGTCCAGATGCGCAACGCGCGCCCGGGCTTCGACATCGGCTCGTCCGACCTGCAGCCGGTCAAGACCAACAACTACGAGCTGGGCTGGCGCGGCGGAGTCGGCAACACCTCGGCCTCGCTGGCGCTGTTCTACACCACGTCCAAACTGGGCGACGTGCAGAGCTTCAACAACGGGCTGATCCTGACGCGCACGGAAGAACGCATCCACGGCATCGAGGGCACGGTCGACTACGCCACCGACGACGAAACATGGGCCACCGGCGGCACCTTCACGTGGATGAAGGGCCGCGAGCGTCCCGCCGGCCGCAGCTGGCAGGACATGACGGGCTACCGGATTCCGCCGCTCAAGCTCACGGCGTATCTGCAGTACCGCCCCAACGAACGCTGGAGCAACCGCATCCAGGCCAATTACTTCGGCGGCAAGGACTACCGCCTGAACGGCGTGGAGAGCTTCGGCCGGCGGGACGTGAGCAGCTATTTCACGGTGGATCTCATGAGCCGGTATCAGCCGAACCAGAACGACACATTCATTCTCGGCATCGAGAACCTGTTCAATCGCGACTACTACCCGCTCTACAGCCAGCTCATGCGCAGCAACACGAACACCAGCCGGCTTCCCGCCGCCGGGACCGTATTGACGCTGACTTACCAGCACAGGTGGTAAGCGCCTGAGCCGCCGCCATTTGCCGCAGATCTGGAAAATAGATAATAATAATCGTTCCCATTCAGTATCTGCCGGCACGGACGGCCACAGGCCTTGGAAACTTCGGATTACGCTTTCCCGCCCAGCGTGGAGACGCTTTACCACGATCACCACCCGTGGCTGCAGTCCTGGCTGCGCCGCCGGCTCGGCAACGCGGCGGATGCCGCCGATCTCGCCCAGGACGCCTTCGTGCGGCTGCTGACCACCCCACGCAAGTTCGGCAGCCTGCCGGAAGCGCGCGTCTATCTGCGCACCATGGCGGGCGGCCTGTGCGTGGACCTGTGGCGCCGGCGGCGCATCGAGCAGGCCTGGCTCGACACCCTGGCCGCCCAGCCCGAGGCCCGGGCGCCGTCCGCGGAACACCAGGCCATCGTGCTCGAAGCCCTGCATGAAATCGACCGGCTGCTGCGCGCCCTGCCCGTCAAGGCCGCCCATGCCTTCGTCATGGCGGCCGGCAGCGGCATGAGCGAAAAAGAAGTCGCCGCCGAGTTGGGCGTGAGCACGCGCATGGTGCGCAAGTACGTGGCCCAGGCGATGCTGCATTGCCTGCAGACGCTTTGAGCGCCGCCCTCAGCCATGGCGTGCTGGAACAGGCCGCCGAATGGTTCGCGCTGCTGCAATCCGGCGAGGCCACGCGGGCCGACCGCCAGGCCTGGCGAGCCTGGCATGACAGCGCCGAAGCGCATCGCGCCGCCTGGGCGCAGGTCGAACGGGTCGGCCGGATTTTCCAGCCGATCCGGCAAGCGCCCGATCCGCGCCTGACGGTCGGCGCCTATCGCACCGCCACCGCCGACGCCGGCCGGCGCCGTCTGGTGCTGGGCCTGGCGGCCCTGGCGGGCGCCGGCCTGCTGGGCGGCGCGGCATGGCGTCCGTCGCTGCTGCCCGGCGCCCTTCTGGCCTGGACGGCCGACCACAGAACCGGCGTCGGCGAAGTGCGCGAGATCGCGCTGCAGGACGGCACGCGCGTCTGGCTGGGCACGGGCAGCGCGTTCGACGAGGATTTCGGCGCGGCGCTGCGCCGCCTCGAACTCGTGGCCGGCGAAATACTAATCAGCACCGCCTCCGATCCCGGCCGCCCCTTCGTGGTCGACACGCCGCGCGGCCGGCTGCGCGCGCTGGGCACCCGGTTCAGCGTGCGGCTGCAGGACGGCGATGCGCGCATCGCGGTCTATGACGGGGCGGTGCGGGCGCAGACTGCCGGCGGCGCGGGCGGCGTCATCCCCAGCGGCATGCAGGCGCGCCTGACGCGGGCAGGGCTGGCGGGCCTGGAACCCGCGGTAGCCTCGGCCGAGGCCTCGACGCGCGGCCTGTACATCGCCCAGGACATACCGCTGGGCGACGTGCTGCGCGAACTCGGCCGGTATCGCGCCGGCTATCTGAGCGTATCGCCGCAGGTGGCGGGGCTGCCGGTTTTCGGCAGCTACCCCATGACCGAGCCGGACCGCGCGCTCGCCATGCTGGAGTCGGTGCTGCCGATCCGCGTCAGCCGTCCGCTGCCCTGGTGGGTGCGCGTCGGGCCGCGGTAGCGCAACTTTTTTTCACCGGGCAGTTCCTGTTTCGGGCGGCTCGTTCGATGAACGGGGTGCAAGGTCATTCGACCATTGAACAACCCGGCTTTCGAGGACTCCATGCCTGTTCACCCGCCCATTCCCGGCCGCATGCCATCGTCTCTGTTTTCCGGCGCCAACCGCAAGGCGCGCGGCGCCTTGCGGTTGGCATGCGCTTGCGGGCTGCTCGCCGCGGCGGCCTGGACGCCCGGCGTCCAGGCGCAGGCCGCGAGCGCCGCCCCGGCCCAGGCCGCCGGCGGCCAGACCCGCCATTACGACATTCCGGCCGGCCCCCTGAACGCGGTGCTGGCCCGCTACGCCGCGGAATCCGGCGTGCTGCTGGCCAGCCCGCCCGGCCTGGTCGACGGCCGCCAGAGCGCCGGCGTGCGCGGCGCGCTGGACCCGCAGGCCGCGCTGGCCGCGGCGCTGGCGGGCACCGGGCTGGAGGCGGTGCAGGACGCGCGCGGGCAATACCGCCTGCGCGCGGCGGCCGGCGGCGGCGTGGCCACGCTGGCGCCGGTCACCGTGCAGGGCCAGGATCTCGCCACCACCGAAGGGACCGGCTCCTATGCCTCCAACGTGGTGACCATCGCCAAAGGCGATCAGTCGCTGCGCGAGATCCCGCAGGCCGTCTCGGTCATCACCCGCCAGCGCATGGACGACCAGAACATCGGCGACATCCGCGACGCATTGAACAATGCGCCCGGCGTGTCCATGGTGGCCAACGATCCGGGCGGGCAGTTCTATTCGCGCGGTTTCTTCATCCAGAGCTACCAGTTCGACGGGGTGCCGCTGGAACGCCAGCTCTACGCGCGCGGCTCGGCCTTCAACTCCGACGCGGCGATCTACGACCGCGTGGAAATCATGCGCGGCCCTCAAGGCCTGTTCGAAGGCGCCGGCGATCCTTCCGGGTCCGTCAACATGGTGCGCAAGCGCGCCACGCAGGAATTCCAGATGACGTTGACCGGCAAGGTGGGGTCGTGGGACCAGTACGGCGCGCTGGTGGACGTGGGCGGGCCGCTGAACGACAAGGGCACGGTGCGCGCGCGCGTGGTGGCCAACTACGAGACCGCCGGCTCGTTTCGCGACTATCTGGATTCCAACGAACGCACCCTCTATGGCGCGCTGGACATCGACCTGGGGCCCGCCACCACCCTGGGCATCGGCTACAGCCGTGAAAAGCCCTACGGCGTCATCGACTGGTCGGGATTGCCCAGCTACGGCGACGGCTCCATGCCCGATTACTCCCGCTCCACCAACCTGAGCGCACCCTGGAACCATGCCTTCAAGACCCAGGACACCTGGTACGCCGACCTGACCCACCGCTTCGCCAACGGCTGGAAGTTCAAGGCCGCCCTGGTGCGCGTGGACGAGGCGAACGACATCAAGTATCTGCTGCGCACCGGCAGGCTGGGGCCGCCCAACACGTTCCGCGGCGACGCCTACGCCTTCGACATGAACTCGCGCAACCTCGGCGGCGACGCCTATCTGACCGGAGGCGCCATGCTGTTCGGCCGCAAGCTCGACCTGACCATGGGCGCCAATTTCTCGCATCAGCGCAGCAACGATATCTGGGGCTGGACCAGGAACGTCCAAAGCCTGAACGCCAGCTACGACCAGCGCTACACCGGCCCCGCCATGAACAGCGATGAAATCATGGCGGCGAACCGCATGGACGACGGCTACCGCTCCGACAAGAAGGGGCTGTACGCCACGGCGCGCTACCAGGTGCTGGACCCGCTTTCCATCGTGCTGGGCGGGCGCTTCTCGTGGTACGAGCAGACCTATGTATCGGACGGCATCTGGGGCTACTCGGAAACCACGGCCAAGGAAGAAGGGGAATTCACGCCGTTCATCGGCACGGTGCTCACGCTCGACGAGCAATGGTCGGCCTACGCGAACTATGCGGACATATTCCGGCCGCAGAGCCAGCGCGACGCCTCCGGCGCCTTCCTCAGCCCGGTCACCGGCAGGAATTATGAACTGGGCCTGAAAGGCGAACTGCTCGACGGCCGCGTAGACGTGGGCTTCGCGCTGTTTCGCACCGAACAGAAGAAGGTCGCCTTCCAGGACGGCAGCGTGCCGCAGGAGGTAGCCAACGCGCGCTGCGGCGGCACCTGCTACCGCCCGACCGCGCAAGTGCGCAGCCAGGGCTTCGAGGCCGAAGTCACCGGCGAAGTGCTGCCCGGCCTGCAGCTGGCCGCCTCCTACACCTATACCCAGACCAAGCACAAAGGCGAGGACGTGCCCGCGGTCGGCTACGACATTTCGTCCAACACCGGCATTCCTCGCCACCTGGCGCGGCTCTGGGCCAACTACCGCCTGCCCGGCCAATGGAGCCGCTACTCCATCGGCGCCGGCCTGACCACGCAAAGCGAGTCCTCCGGCTTCGCCTACTACGGCCGCAAACAGGGCGGCTACATGGTGCTCGATGCGCGCATCGGCTATCGCTTCGACGACCGCTTGTCGGTTGCCCTGAACGTGAGCAACCTCACGGACAAGAAGTACTACTCGTCGATCAGCTACGACCACAACTACTACGGCGCGCCGCGCAACTATCTGCTGACGATGCAATACCGGATGTAGGCGCGCGAGCCGCCCGCCATGGACAGGCCGGGCGCATCCTGGCCACAATAGTGCCATGTCTTCCACGCCCATTCCCCGCCCGGCCATGACGCCAGACCGCGACCCGCCCTCCTGCATCGGCGTGCTGCTGGCCGCCGGCGCGGGCTCGCGCTACCGCCAGGCCGGCGGCGCCGGGAACAAGCTGCACGCCACGCTGGCCGACGGCATGCCGATAGCGGCGCACGCCGCCGCCAGGCTGAGCGCCGCGGTTGCGCGTGTCGTCGCTCTGGTCGCGCGGGACGATGCGTTTCTGGCGCGGCGCCTCGCCGACCTGGGCTGCGTGGTCCTGCCGGCGCCGGCCGCGGACGGCCCGGACGGCGGCATGGGTTCCACGCTGGCCGCGGCCATGCAGTGGCTGCTGGCGCATGGCGATGGCCATACGCATGCATTGGTGGCGCTGGGCGATATGCCGTGGGTGGCGCCCGAGACGCTGCGCGCCGTTGCCGCGCAGCCGTCAGCGCATGCCGTGGCGGCGCCGCTGGTGCAGGGGCGGCGTGGGCACCCGGTGCGGTTTGCGCGCGCGCTGTGGCCCGAGCTGGCCGCGCTGCGCGCCGACGTGGGCGGACGCGAGATACTGCGCCGGCATGGGGTGCATGCGGTGCCGCTCGAAGACCCAGGCGCGCTGCGCGACGTGGACGTGCCGCAGGACCTGAACGCGGCGTGAGCCGCCCTCGCGTTCAGCGCAGCGCCGAGAAGTACTGCGCCGGAGGCTGGCCCAGCGCCTTCTTGAACATCGTGATGAACGCCGTCGCCGAGTCATAGCCCAGGTTGCCGGCCACGCGCTGTACGCTCGCGCCGGCGGCCAGCTGCCGCAGCGCGACGATCAGGTGCAACTGCTGGCGCCAGCGCCCGAAGGTCAGCCCGGTCTCGCGCCGCACCAGACGCGCCAGCGTGCGGTCGCTCATGGCCAGCCGGTCGCCCCATGCGGCCAGCGTGCTGCGGTCCGACGGGTCGGCGGCCAGCGCGTCCGCGATGCGCCGGATCTTCGGATGCGGCGAGATAGGCAGGTGCAGCTGCGCCAGGGGCGCGGCGCACAGTTGTTCGAGCAGCACAGAGACCAGCCGCGCGGTGGACCCGTCCTTGGAATAGCCCGGGCCCTGTTCGGACAGATACTTGATCATCTCCCGGACCAGCGGAGAAATCTCCACGGTGCAGCACTGGTCCGGCATCGGCGCGGCCTGCGGTTCGATGAAGAGGAAATAAATGCGCGCGTTGCCGGTAGCGCGATTGCTGTGCGGCATGCCGCCGGGGATCCACACCGCGTGGTGTGGCGGCACCATCCACAAGGCGCGCGGCACTTCGCAGGTCACCCCGCCGTGCAGCGCCATCACGAGCTGCCCCTTGCGGTGCGTGTGCACGGGCTGCTCGGCATCGCTCTGCTCGACCTCGACGCGCAGCGCGGTGGCCGGCCGGTCGCTGGCGTCCGGGTCGTACTGGAACAACGTCTGGTTCAAGGGCGCGCAGCTTGTCATGATTTAGAGATTCATTGTCATTGCTTCTGTATTACAGCACACGAAGCGCGCGTAGATTAGGGAATCCCCTAGGATTACCGAGAGACCCATGACCACTTTGACGCAACGGCGGGCCGGCACCTGCACCCTGCTGCTCGTCGGCATTCTTCTGATCGCCGCCAATCTCCGCGCGCCCATCACCGGCCTGCCGCCGCTGCTGGGCGCGATCCGCAGCGACCTGGCGCTGGGCACCACGGCCGCCGGCGCGCTCACCACGCTGCCCTTGCTGGCCTTCGCCCTGCTGTCGCCGTTCAGCGCCTGGTTCGCGCGCGCCTGGGGCCTGGAGCGCGCGCTGTTCGGCGCCATGGCGGCAATCGCCGCCGGCATCGCGATCCGTTCCACGGGTTCGTACTGGTGCCTGTATCTGGGCACCTGGATCATCGGCATGGGCATCGCCGTGGGCAATGTGCTGCTGCCCAGCCTGGTGAAACGCGACTTTCCCCACAACGTCACCGCCGTCACCGGCGCGTACGCCCTGGCGATGGGCGTGGCGGCGACGCTGGGCTCGGCCGCCATGGCGCCGCTGGCACAGGCGTGGGGCTGGCATGCCGCCCTGCTGGGCTTTCTGGTGCTGCCAGCAGCCGCACTGGCCGCATGGGCGCCGCAGCTGGGCAGCCAGACGCGGCCGGCGGCCGGCGCCGCGGCAGCCCCCAAGGGCGAGCCGGTCTGGCGCAGCGCGCTCGCCTGGCAGGTCACCGGTTTCCTGGGCCTGAACTCGACCATCTATTACGTGGCGATCGGCTGGCTGCCGACGATGCTTACCGACAGCGGCATGTCCGCGACCCGGGCCGGCTTTCTGCATGGGGTGCTGCAACTGGCGACCGCCGTGCCGGGCCTGCTGCTCGGTCCCATCGTGCGCCGCATGCAGGACCAGCGCGCAGCCGCGGTGACGGTGGCGCTGTGCTCGGCTATCGCCCTGGCCGGGCTGGCGTGGGCGCCGCAGCTGGCGCTGCTGTGGTCGATCCTGTTCGGCGTGGGGACCGGCGCGGGGATGATACTGGGCCTGGCCTTCATCGGCCTGCGCACGGCGAACGCGCATCAGGCCGCCGCGCTGTCCGGCATGGCGCAATGCATCGGCTATCTGCTGGCCGCCGCCGGCCCCATGGCCATGGGCGCGCTGCACGACGCGCTCGGCGGCTGGCGCGTGCCGCTGGCCTTGTGCACGGCGCTTGCGCTGCTGGCCGCGCTGATCGGCGCCCGCGCCGGACGCGCGCGGCGCATCGGCGCGGACGCACAAGAGATCTAGAGCAACTTTCCGGCGTCGCCGCGCCGGGCCGGCGTCACGAAAGCTTGGCTTTCAGCTCGGCATACTTGCGCAGCAGGCGCCGCTTGTTGAGCGTCTTGCTCCACGCATACAGCGGCAGCAGCTGCTTGGGGCCGAATCCGTCGACCAGGTACAGCCCCTCGCGCCCGTTGGCGTTGAACCCCACGACGATATTGCGCGCGCTGACGTCGTTGAAGATCACGTGCGCGTCGATCAGGTCCATGAAGAATGTCCGCAGGCGCGCCTGCAGCTCGGGGCCGAATCCCTGCGCCGCCACCAGCTGCTTGAGCGTGGGCGCGGACTCGCCGCGCGCATCGACGATGCGCTCCACCGCCAGGCCCAGCCCGTGCGACGTCAGCACCAGCCCGGCGATGCGCGCCATCAGCGTATTGCCCTGCCTGAGCCGCTGCTGCACGGTGGTGGCGATGTACTCGACCAGTTCGGTGATGAACACGCGGTGCGCGTCTTCGCGGTGCAGCCGTTTGTGCCAGGGGCGCTTGCGGCCGGGCTCGTTGATGCGCGCGCGGTTGACGATCTTGATAAGCAGCGACTGGTCGCCAGGGTGCAGATAGACGTCGCGCTCGCTGCCCGAGGCCACCAGCGTCACCTGCGTCAGGTCCAGCACCTCGAACGCCGGACAGGACCATGCGGATGCGGGCACGGCCGGCAGCGCGGCCGGCGCCGGCATGAGCGCCGCCTGCAGATCCACGCGCGGCGTGGCCGGGGTTTCAAGCATGGCGGATGGACCAGGTTCCGGCAGCATGGATCACCCCGTGGCCCCGACGCCGACCTGGGCCAGCCAGGTCCGGTACACCTGCTCGGTGCGCTCGGCCAGCCCGGCCAGCGAGAACTTGCCTTCGACCCGCGCCATGCGGGTGCCGGCCGCGCCCATACAGGCGCGCAGATGGCTGTCGTCGATCAGCGTTTCCAGCGCCGCCCGCAATTCAGGGATGTTCCCGGAAGGCACCAGTATGCCGGTCTCGCCGTCGCGCACCATCTCGCTGACGCCGCCCACGTCCACCCCGATGACCGGCAGCCCCGCCGCCGCGGCTTCGACGTACACGGTGCCCGAAGCTTCCTTCTGCGTCGCCAGCGCGAAGATATCGCTGCCGGCCAGGATATTGGGTACGTCGTGGCGGAACCCCAGCATGTGGATGCGGTCCGCCAGCCCGATCTCTGCGATCAGCGCCTGCAGCTGCTCGAACAGCGGCGAGCCGTTGCCCACCAGCACCAGATGCACCTGCGGCCTGTCCTGCATCAAGGGGCGCAGCGCCTCGATCAGCTCGCGATGCCCCTTGGTCGCGCGCAATATCGCCACGCAACAGACCACGATCGCCTCCGGCGGCAGGTTCAGCTCTTCGCGCAGCGTCGAACGGATGCCGGCCGGCGGCAGCGTGATGGGCGAATAAATCGTCTCGACCTTGCCGGCCGGCACGCCGCGCTCGATCAGGTAATCGCGCACGTAATTGCTCACCGCGCTGACGCGGTGCGGCACCCATGTGTACGCCAGCATGGAATTGACCCGGTTGGTCAGGTGGCGGGTGCGCACGATCAGCGGCGTGCCCGCCAGGCGCGCGCCCAGCCCGGCCAGCAGCGTGTCGATGCGGCTATGGGTGTTGAGTATGTCGAAGCGGCCTTCGCGCAGGATGCGGCGCACCTTGGGCGCGCCGCGCACCAGGTTCATGAAGCCGCCCATGGGCAGCTTGTGCACCTTGATGCCCGCTTCGCTCGCCGCGGCGGCCAGCTTCGCTTCCGGCCGGCATATCAGTTCCACCCGGTGGCCCCGCTCGCGCATGGCCCGCATCTCCTTGAGGATGCGGCGCTCCTGGCCGGCAAAGCCGAGGGCCGCCTCGGAATGGATGATGCGTAGGGGACGGTCTGTCGTGGAAGGCATGAAAAATGCGCGACGCCCGTCAAGAATCGACGCAGGCGTCATCGTGGTGACTTGTTCTTGTAATTCAGTCTATGTGCAAGCGCAGGGCGGCGCAAACCGCAAAACCGCGCCGAAATGGATGCCGTTGGCTGGGAAATGGGCGCGAATTCCAGAGGATTCGCGCGGGCGTAAAGCGGCTGCCGTGAGCCGTTTTTCCTCTGAAAAAGCGGTCTGCGGAGGTCGCTGCGGGCGGTCGGTCAGCGGTCGCGCCGGACCGCCTTCGAGCGCGGGATCATTATCAAATTTGGAACTCTGTTTCCCGAATGTTGGGGTATTCAGACTCTAGTTGGTTGCCTCTCAACCACACTACGTAGCTAGAACGTGGGAATCGGCATAGATGAACATTTGCTCACCTTTTCATGCTATCGACCGGGCGCTCATTAAGCGTGCGGCTTGACACTCTGCTGAATTCACACGCCACTGCGTCTGCTGCTGCGAAGAGTCAGCAGCCGGAGTTCTATGCGACTTCCGATCCGTCATGTCCGCCCTCCTCTTCCAATGAAAGCCGAGCATTGTGAAAAAAACGCTCCCACAGGAACTCCCTAAATGTAACCGAACGCCCAACCCTCAATAAAGAGCGCACTCACTGCCATATGGCAAACACGGAGAACCGAGAATTTTTTTCACCCATCAAATTCACAAAAGAAGAAAAGCGCGTGCTAAGATTCACACATGAATCTTCCCCAAACCGACCTTGGCAAACTTCTCCAGCAAAAAGAGCGTGCTCTTGCTGCGATGGAAAGAGATGCAACCGAACTCCGTAAGCAGATTGAAGCTCTGCGACAGACCATCAAGTTGGTTTCGGAGAGTACCGGCTATGAAAAGTATCTAGCCTCCGCGCAGAGCGACCAATCCACCAATATTTCGGTTCGGGAAACTCCTCCCCAGACAACCCGGCCTGAGACCTCCGAAGCCCAGCAATACAAAACAATTACGGATGCCATTATTCGTACGTTGACCCCAGATCAGGGTAGAACCGTCGAAGAGGTTTTCAACGCGATAAAAGAGTCCTCGTCGATAGAAGTCACTAGGGACTCGGTGGCGAAGACCCTAAGCAGGCTGCGGGCAAACGGAAGAGTGAAGAAAACAGGCTTTGCCACATATTGTTTGGCATAGCCAAAAAAGGCGAAAGCCCCGCGGCAACGGGGCTTTCAGGTTCAACCAACGCCCTAACCCAGGGGCACATTTGATAGGGAGGCGGCCACTATGAGTGGTGTAGCGCTCGCCATCGCATGTATTGCGGTGGTTGCAGCGTTGCTGATAATAAAAAAGCAGCGCACTGACCGGTCTGCTATGACCGATTAGCCCGTAAAGGCTACCTTGAGGCTTGGCTGAGGTCAAGCCTCATTCTTTTCCACCCCCAAGTCAGCGGCAGAGATACAGCTTGGACCCAAACTGCGGAGTGGGATAAGTTATCACGCAGAGTGCATGCCCCCATCGATGAAGGTGAACGCTGAGCGCTTTTGGATAAGATGGGAGCCGAATTTCAACGGCTATCGGCCAGAACTCACGGAAAAAATTCCGAAATTCCGTGAATTTATGGAATTATTCAACCAACCGGTTGGCATCGAAAGAAATTGGAGCGGGTGATGGGAATCGAACCCACGCTTGAGGCTTGGGAAGCCGCCGTTCTACCATTGAACTACACCCGCCTTGGGTGTCGTGCCCCGGCGCAACACCTGGGCAGAGGCGCGATTATAGCGCGGGTTGATGCCCTTTCGGCGGGCCGTCTGGCCGGGGCCGGGAATCCCGCTTAAAACATGTCCCTAATTTAGTGCATCCGGACGACGCCGGGGTGGCGGGCCTGCCACTACAATTCGGGCTATGAACATGAACACCCCCGCGAACACCCCCGAAAACCCTCCCGCGCCGCCGGAGGCGTCCTCTTCCATGTCGTCCGAAACACAGGCCGCGCTGGCCAGCGCCGCGCGCGCGCCCAACAGCCCGGGCGCCACCCACATCCGCAGTTTCGTGCATCGCCGCGGCCATATCACGCAGGGCCAGCAGGCGGCGCTGGAGCGCCTGATGGGCCAGTGGTCCATCCCCTATGCGCCGCGCCGGCTGGACCCGGCGGCCGCGTTCGGCCGCGAGGCGCCGACGGTGCTGGAGATCGGCTTCGGGATGGGCGAGACCACCGAGAAGATCGCCCTGGCCCGCCCGGACGACAATTTCCTGGGCGTGGAGGTTTTCAACGCCGGCGTCGGCTCGCTGCTGCGCCGTATCGAAGACTCCAGCATCCAGAACCTGCGCATCATCCAGCACGACGCGGTGGAAGTGGTGCGCGACATGATCGCGCCCGATTCGCTGGCCGGCGTGCACGTGTACTTCCCCGATCCGTGGCCGAAGAAGCGGCACCACAAGCGCCGGCTGCTGCAGCCGCCGTTCGTGTCGCTGCTGGCCAGCCGCATCGCGCCGGGCGGCTACATTCACTGCGCGACGGACTGGGAAGACTACGCGGTGCAGATGCTGGAAGTGCTGAGCAACGAGCCGCTGCTTGCCAATACCGTGGACGGCTACGCGCCGCGCCCCGATTACCGCCCCCTGACCAAATTCGAGACGCGCGGCCTGCGGCTGGGCCATGGCGTCTGGGACCTGATCTTCAAGCGAGTCGCCTGATGCTTTATCCGCCGATCGAACCCTACCGCCAAGGCACGCTGGACACCGGCGACGGCCACCAGATCTATTGGGAGCTTTGCGGCAATCCGCAGGGCAAGCCCGCCGTGTTCCTGCACGGCGGCCCCGGCAGCGGCTGCTCGCCCGTGCACCGCCAGCTGTTCGACCCGCAGCGCTACAACGTGCTGCTGTTCGACCAGCGCGGCTGCGGCCGTTCGCAGCCGCACGCAAGCCTGGAGAACAACACCACCTGGCATCTGGTCTCGGACATCGAGCGCCTGCGCACCGAGGTGATGGGCGCGGACAAGTGGCTGGTGTTCGGCGGGTCCTGGGGTTCGACGCTGGCGCTGGCCTATGCCGAGACGCACGTGCCGCACGTCAGCGAGCTGGTGCTGCGCGGGATCTTCGGGCTGCGCCGCGCCGAGATCCAATGGTTCTACCAGGAAGGCGCGTCGTGGCTGTTTCCCGACCGCTGGGAGGAATACCTGGCGCCGATTCCGGAGAGCGAGCGCGGCGACCTGGTGGCGGCCTATCACAAGCGCCTGACGGGCGACGATCCGGCCGAGCAGCTGCGCGCCGCGAAGGCCTGGAGCAAGTGGGAGGACAGCACCATCACGCTGCTGCCCAGCCCGCGCCACCAGCAAAGCCATGCCGCCGACCGCGCGGCGCTGGCCTTCGCGCGCATCGAGAACCACTATTTCGTGAACGGCGGCTTCATGGAAGAAGGCCAGCTGATCCGCGACGCCCACAAGCTGCGCGGCATCCCCGGCACCATCGTCCAGGGCCGCTACGACGTCTGCACGCCCGCCCGCACCGCCTGGGACCTGCACCGCGCCTGGCCCGAGGCGGAATTCCACCTGGTCCCGGACGCGGGCCACGCCTTCGATGAACCCGGCACGCTGGCGCGCCTGCTCGCCGCCACCGACGCCTACGCGCGATAGCCAACTGAAGGAGACCTGCATGCACATCACCCTGAACGGAGACGCCCGCGAGTTCCCGCTGGACACCACCGTGATCGAATTGCTCGAGACCCTGGGCTACGCCGGCAAGCGCGTGGCGGTCGAGCGCAACGGCGAGATCGTGCCCAAGAGCCAGCACGCGCAGACCGCGCTGTCCGACGGCGACCAGATCGAGATCGTGGTGGCCGTGGGCGGCGGCTGAAGCGCCGCCGTCCCCTCCCGCCTGTGACAAGGCAATGACAAGGGCCGCGCAACTGCGGCCCTTGTCATGTCTACGCCTGCCGCCGGACCCGGTTTAGGTCCGCGCCGACGCATTCCGTGCAAAGTGGCGGGCATTCTTGCGTAGTCTGGCAAGAGGCTAGCAACCTGTTACACGTTAACCCCTCTCCCATCCCGGATCTGCGAGTGATAATCGTCCCTGGCATTTTGTTTTCTCAACGCAACACACATAAAGGAAACACTATGGGTCTGCTCAATTTCATCAAGGACGTCGGGGAAAAGCTTTTCGGCGCCAGCGAGGCCAAGGCCGCAACGGCGGACGAATTGAAGAAAGAGCTCGATAAACACGGGCTGAACGCCGATGGCCTGCAGATCTCGGTCGATGGCGACAAGGTCACCGTGGCGGGCGAGGCCCTGAGCACGGAAGAGGCCGAGAAAATCGCGCTGGCCCTGGGCAACACCGTAGGCGTCGCGCAGGTGGACAACCAGTTGAAGGTGCAGCAGGCCACGCCCGAAGCCAAGATGTACACGGTGCAGAAGGGCGACAACCTGTGGAAGATCGCGGAAGCGCAATACGGCAAGGGCCAGGGCGCCAAGAACACGCTGATCTTCGAGGCCAACAAGCCGATGCTGACCAGCCCCGACAAGATCTATCCGGGCCAGGTGCTGCGCATCCCGCCGCTGGCTTGAGGTAAACGGAAAAGGAACAAGCCGGAAGGCACCCATGCGCTTTCCGGCTTGCATCGCGGCAGCGCCCCCTGCTGGCCGCGATTACTTGGCCAGATGCAATGTCTGGCCATTTTTTTGGTGTTGGACGGCGTGGCGGGGATTACTGGAACAGTCGGGGATCGTAGGATGGGTGCAGCGCGAGAGTTCTTGAGCAAGAACTCAAGTATCCAGCGCGCGTAACCCATCAGGCGGCGCCAGCCGCCGGGTTTCTTGGCAAGAGGCCAACAACAGCATGCGACGAAAAGCGGCGGCTGGCGCCGCCTGATGGGTTACGCGCGTTCGCCAACGTTCTTTTTGCCAAGAATTTCTCGCGCTGCACCCCATCCTACTTCATGCCGAAGCGGCCCAGCCCCTTCATGCCGCCCATGGCGCGCATCATCTTGGCCATGCCGCCCTTCTTCATCTGCTTCATCATGCCCTGCATCTGGTCGAACTGCGCCAGCAGGCGGTTGACTTCCTGCACCGGCACGCCGGAGCCGGCGGCGATGCGGCGCTTGCGCGAGGCCTTGATGAGCTCGGGCTTGGCGCGTTCGGCCGGAGTCATGGCATTGAGGATGCCTTCGGTGCGGCGCAGCTGCTTTTCAGCCTGGCCGCCCTGCAGCTGGCCGGCGGCCTGCTGGAACTGCGCCGGCAGCTTTTCCAGAAGCGAACCCATGTCGCCCAGCTTCTTGACCTGGCCGAGCTGATCGCGGAAGTCGTTCAGGTCGAACTTGTTGCCCGACTTGATCTTGGCGGCCAGCTTCTGCGCTTCGGCGATGTCGATGTTCTTCTGGGCCTGCTCGACCAGCGACACGATGTCGCCCATGCCCAGCACGCGCTGCGCCATGCGCTCGGGGTGGAAGGGCTCCAGGCCGTCCAGCTTTTCCGAGACGCCGACGAACTTCAGCGGCTTGCCCGTGACGTGGCGCACCGACAGGGCGGCGCCGCCGCGGGCGTCGCCGTCGAGCTTGGTCAGCACCACGCCGGTCAGCGGCAGCGCCTCGGCGAAGGCGCGCGCGGTGTTGACCGCGTCCTGGCCCTGCATGGCGTCCACCACGAACAGCGTTTCCACCGGCTTGACCAGGTCATGCAGCGCGCGGATTTCGCGCATCATGGCCTCGTCGATGCCCAGGCGGCCGGCCGTGTCCAGGATCAGCACGTCGTAGTGATGACGGCGCGCGTGGTCGACCGCGTTGCGGGCGATGTCCTCGGGCTTCTGGCTGGGATCGGACGGCAGGAAGTCCACGCCCACCTGCGCCGCCACGCTCTTCAACTGGTCGATAGCCGCCGGACGGTAGACGTCGGCGGACACCACCAGCACTTTCTTCTTGCCGGTCTTGCGGCCATGCTGGGTGTGCTGGCCTTCGGTGAGCCAGCGCGCCAGCTTGCCGGTGGTGGTGGTCTTGCCCGCGCCCTGCAGGCCGGCCATCAGGATGACCGCGGGCGGCTGGACCGCCAGGGACAGCTCGCCGGAGTCCGCGCCCAGGTCGCCGCCCATCAGGGCGGTCAGCTCCTTGTGGACCACGCCCACCAGGGCCTGGCCGGGGCTGAGGCTGCCGGCGACTTCTTCGCCCAGCGCCTTTTCCTTGACCCGCGCGACGAACTCGCGCACGACGGGCAGCGCCACGTCGGCCTCCAGCAGCGCCATGCGCACTTCGCGCAGCATTTCCTGGGTGTTGGCCTCTGTCAGGCGGGCTTCGCCGCGCAGCGTCTTGACGACGCGCGACAGGCGTTGAGTTAGGTTATCGAGCATGAGAGGCGTTTCCGCTTAAACTAGTCGATTGAACGGTGGCTTGCGGGCGCCAATTGCGCGCCTTCGGGCGGCATGCAAGGTAGCATGCTTAGGCTCCCGAATTCCGTAGCCCCATCCAGACAACGGTTTCTATGTCACTAGGCATTGTATTTCACACGGCGGCTGCCCTGGCGTACGCGGTGCTCGGGGTGTCGCTCTGGGCCCGCCTGGCCGGCGCCGGCGGCGTCGAGCAGACGGGCAAGGTCGCCCGTCTGTGCCTGCTGGGAGCCCTGGTCCTCCACGGAATCGGGCTGCAACAATCGATGCTGGGCGCCCAGCACCTGTTCATCGGCTGGGCGCTGGCGCTGTCGGCCGCCATCTGGCTGGGCATGGTGGTGTTCTGGCTGGAAAGCCTGCTGGTGCGCATAGACGGGCTGCAATTGCTGCTGCTGCCGGCCGCGACGCTGGCCAGCGGCCTGGCCGCCGCCTTCCCCCAGGGGCAGTTCGTGCCCCATGCCGACGACGCCTGGCTACGCGTGCATCTGCTGATTGCGCTGGCGGCCTACGGCCTGATCACCATCGCCGCCCTGCACGCCATGATGATGGCGCTGCTGGACCGCCACCTGCACCGTCCGCTGGACGCGCCGGCCGAGCGCAGCATCGTGGGCCGGGTGCTGGACTCCCAGCCGCCGCTGCTGGTGCAGGAGCAGCTTCTTTTCCGCATCATCTGGATCGGTTTCGTGGTGCTGACCCTGGCCGTGGGCACGGGTTCGGTGGCCTCCATGAAGCTGACCGGACAGATCCTGCCGTTCGACCACAAGACCGTCTTCACGCTGCTGTCGTGGGTGACCTTCGGCGTGCTGCTGGCGGGCCGCCACGTCTGGGGCTGGCGCGGCCGCGTCGCGCTGCGCTGGACGCTGACGGGTTTTGGTTTCCTGATTCTGGCCTACACCGGCAGCCGGTTCGTGCTGGAAATGATTTTGCACCGAGGTTGACGTGGGCAAGCTGCTGTTCTGGATTTTTCTGGTCATCGTGGTGCTGTTCGTCGCCCGCATCGCCGGCCGCATGGCGGCGGCCAGGCAGTCAGGCGCGCAGGGCCGCGCGGCCGGCGCAAGGC
The DNA here is from genome assembly GCF_057359325.1 of Achromobacter sp. MUI-25009338. Taxonomy (NCBI): domain Bacteria; kingdom Pseudomonadati; phylum Pseudomonadota; class Betaproteobacteria; order Burkholderiales; family Alcaligenaceae; genus Achromobacter; species Achromobacter sp. MUI-25009338. Next base: position 650,960 of record NZ_CM170627.1, on the reverse strand, counting down.
CGCAACCCAAGTCTGTGGAGTCCATGGTGCGCTGCGCCCATTGCGGCATCCATCTGCCGCGTTCCGAGGCCCTGCTGCAGAACGGGCAGACCTGGTGCAACGCCGAACACGCGAGGCTGGGCGCGCGCCGGCATTGAGGAAGGCATAATGCATGTTGATTCCCTCGACATGCTTTGTTCCCATGGCCTTGCTTCTGGATCGTCATGGCTGGCTGGCGCCGGCCCCCGGTGTTTCGCTTTCGCCCTCGCCCAACCGCGACGCGCGGCCGGCGGGCGCCCAGGTTTCGCTGCTGGTGCTGCACAACATCAGCCTGCCTCCCGGGCGCTTCGGCGGACCTGAAGTCGCGGGGCTGTTCCTGAATACGCTGGACTACGGTTCGCATCCCTGGCTGGAACGCCTGCGCGGGCTGCGCGTGTCGGCGCACTTCTTCATCCGCCGCGACGGCCGCATCGTGCAGTTCGTCTCCACCGACGAACGCGCCTGGCACGCCGGCGTGTCGCGCCACGCCGGACGCGAGCGCTGCAACGATTTTTCCATCGGCATCGAGCTGGAAGGCACCGACACCCTGCCCTATGCCGACGAGCAGTACCTGGCCCTGCGCAAGCTCATGCCCGCGCTGCGCGCGCGCCATCCGCTGGCCGCGGTGCGGGGCCACGAACACATCGCCCCCGGGCGCAAGACGGACCCGGGGCCTGCTTTCAACTGGACGCGCTTCGGGCGCGACAGCGGTTTTGCGCGGCGGCAGTTGCCGCCCGTCTGACACCCAAAGGACTGGTTATGTTGAAGATCTGGGGACGCCTGAGTTCCGTCAACGTTCAGAAAGTCATGCTGGCGGTGCGCGAGCTGGCGCTGCCGCATACGTTCACGCAGGCCGGCGGCAAGTTCGGCGTGGTCGGCACGCCGGAATTCGCCGAGCTCAATCCCAACCGCACCGTGCCGGTGATCGACGACGGCGGCTTCGTGCTGTGGGAGTCCAACGCCATCGTGCGCTATCTGGCTTCCCGCTACGGCGTGGGCTCGCTGTGGCCGGAAGACGCGTGCCTGCGCGCCGACGCCGACCGCTGGATGGACTGGCAGACCACCGAATGGCAGGCCGCGATGGGCCCGGCCTTCCTGGGCCTGATCCGCACGCCCGAGGCGCAGCGCGACCGCGCCGCCATCGACAAATCGATGCAGCGCTCGAACGAGCGCGCGCTGATCCTGGACCGCGCGCTGCGCGGCCGCGAATTCATCGTCGGCCGCCACCTGACGATGGGCGACGTCGCGCTGGTGTGCTCCGCGCACCGCTGGCTGGCGCTGCCGGCCGAGCGCCCGGACACGCCGGCGCTGTCGGCCTGGTACCGCCGCGTCATGATGCGCCCGGCCCCCCAGGGCGTGCTGACGCTGCCGCTGGAATAGGCCGCAACAGGCCAGGCGCCCGTTATTCGACCCAGGGCGTCTGCGCCCAGATCTGCCGCAGGCGCGCGTCGTCGCCCTTGAGCCGCTCCTGCCATTGCGGCCCGTCCAGGTAGTCCATTTCGGTGAACTGCTGCTTCATCTGGGCCTGGAACGCCGGATCGGCGGCGACCTTGCCCAGCGCCTTGCGCAGTTTGTCGGACACCTCTGCCGGCAGCCCCTTGGGCGCGACGATGCCGCGCTCCGAGGCGAACACCAGATCCACGCCCTGCTCCTTGAAGGTGGGCACGTCCGGCCCCAGCGCCGAGCGCTTTTCGCTGGCCTGCGCCAGCACCCGCATGTTCTTGCCGTGGTAGGGCATGACTTCGCCCAGGTTCAGTCCGCCGATGACGGTATGGCCGCCCAGCACGGCGCTGCGCAGCGGTCCGGCGCCGTTGTAGGGCACGTGGTTCAGCCGGGTTCCCGTGGCCGCCTGGAACAGCACCAGGGCCAGATGGTCGTCCGTGCCCACGCCGGTGGAGCCATAGCTGATGGAGCCCGGCTTTTCCCGGGCCGCCGCGATCAGCGCGTCCAGCGTCTGGTACGGGCTGTCGCTGGCCACGCTGAAGGCGCTGGGGTCGCGCACCAGATTGGCCAGATAGGTGAAGTCGTCGCCGCCAAAGCCCGGCTTGCGCTCGATCGGCAGCGACACCAGCCCGGGCATGTTGGTCATGGCCAGCGTGTACCCGTCGGGCTTGGCCCGCGCCACGTAGGCCAGCGCGATGGCGCTGGAGGCGCCCGGCTTGTTCTGCACCACCACGGTGGCGCCCAGCTCCTTTTCGAGGAAGACGGCCAGCGCGCGGGCCGTCAGGTCCGTGCCGCCGCCGGGCGCGAACCCGACGACGAGTTCGATCGGCCGGTCGGGCCAGGCCCAGGCGGGCACGGCGGCGCACAGGCCGGCGATGGAAAGCGCTGCGCGCGCGACGATCTTGCGTGAAAAGAACATGCTGTCTCCTGGTTGTTATCGGTAGTCGGTGGTCAGGGCCGGGCGGCCAGGATCTTTCCCGGGTTCATCACCCCCTGCGGGTCCAGCGCGGACTTGATCCGGCGCATCAGGGCCAGCTCGACCTCGCTCTTGTAGCGTTGCAGGTCGTGCACGCGCAGCTGGCCTATGCCCTGTTCGGCGCTGATGGAGCCGCCCGCCGCATGCACCCGGTCATGCACCAGCGCCTGGATGTCCGCGTGCCGCGCGCCCGCGGGCGGCAGCAGGTTGTAGTGAAGATTGCCGTCGCCCAGATGGCCGAATACGCGCATGGCCACACCGGGAAACGCCCGGGCCAGGGCCCGGTCGGTGGACTGCACGAAGGCCGGAATACGCGAGGCCGGCAGCGAAATATCGTGCTTTACGCAGGCGTCGGCCCGGGCCAGCGCCAGCGTGATGCTTTCGCGCAGATGCCAGAAGGCGGCGCTTTGCGCGCCGGACACCGCGACCGCCGCGTCCACAGCCTCGCCGGCCTCCAGCGCGGCCGACAGCACGGCTTCCAGCCGCGCCTGCGCCTGCGCCGGCTCCAGGTTGTCGGAAAGCTCCAGCAGCGCGCACCAGCGGCCGTCGGCCAGGTCCGCGAACGGCATGCGCTGTTGCGGAAAGGCGCGCGTCACGTCGCGCAGGCAGGCGGCCGACATCACCTCGAAGGCGGTCAGCCCCGCGCCCAGGCTGGTGCGCGCACGCTGCAGCAGCTGCAGCGCCTGGGGCAGGCCGTCCAGCGCGACCAGCGCCGTGCCCTGCGCGCGCGGCAGCGGATAGAGCTTGAGCACCGCGGCGGTGATGACGCCCAACGTGCCTTCGCTGCCGATGTAGAGATCGCGCAGGTCGTAGCCGGTGTTGTCCTTGCGCAGGCCGCGCAGGCCGTCCCAGATCTCGCCTTGCGGCGTCACGACCTCCAGGCCCAGCGCGAGCTCGCGCGCGTTGCCGTAGCGCAGCACCTGCGTGCCGCCGGCGTTGGTGGCGAGGTTGCCGCCGATGGTACAGCTGCCTTGCGCCCCCAGCGACAGCGGAAACAGCCGGCCGGCGCCGCGGGCCGCCTCCTGCACCGCCTGCAGCACGCAGCCCGCTTCGACGGTGATGGTGTCGTTGTCCAGGTCCAGCGCGCGCACGCGGTTCATGCGCAGCAGCGACAGGACCACGGCCGTTCCGCTCGCATCCGGCGTGGCGGCCGCCACCTGCCCGGTGTTGCCGCCTTGCGGCACCAGCGCCACGCCGGCGGCGGCGCACAGGCGCACGCACTGCGCCACTTCATCCCGGCTGGCCGGGCGCAGCACGGCCAGGGCGCGGCCGGTGACGTTCCTGCGCCAGTCGGTCAGATAGGGCCCGGCATCGGCGCCCGTCAGCACGTGGGCCTCGCCCAGGCAGGCGGCCAGCGCCGCCAGCAGCGCGGACGGCGTCATGCCCGCATCTCCGCGGCGGCCACCGGCGTGAGCAGCTTGCCGGTCTCGATAAAGGTCGTGACGTTGTCCAGGACCAGCTGGGCCATGGCGGCGCGGGTCTCGCGCGTCGCGCTGCCGACGTGCGGCATCAGCGCAACCTGGTCCATGCCGGCGAACTCGGCCGCCGGGGTGGGCTCCTGTTCCAGCACGTCCAGGCCGGCCCCGCCCAGTTCGCCCGCGCGCAGCGCGGCCAGCAGCGCGGCCTGATCCACGACGCTGCCGCGCGCGATGTTGACCAGGATGCCCTGCGGCCCCAGCGCGCGGATGACCTTGGCGTCGACAAGGTGCCGCGTGTGCGCGCCGCCCACGCAAGCCACCACCAGGAAATCGGCCCACGCCGCCAGTTCCGCCAGCGACGGCTCATAGCCGTACGGCGCCTGCGGCCGCGGGCTGCGGTTGTGGTAGCGCACCTCCATGTCGAATCCCGCCGCGCGCCGGGCGACGGCCAAGCCGATGCGGCCCAGCCCCAGGATGCCCAGGCGCTTGCCCGAGACCCTGGTGGTTTCCGGAAACCGGCCCAGCGCCCGCCACTGGCCGCTCTTGACGTAGCGATCGCCCGCGGCCGTGCGGCGCGCCGCCGACAGCAGCAGCGCCCACGCCAGGTCCGCCACGCAGTCGTCCAGCACGTCGGGCGTGACGCTCACGCCGATGCCGCGCGCGGCGGCGGCGCGCAGGTCCAGCGTGTCGTGGCCCACGCCCCAGCTGCACACGGCCCGCAGCGCGGGCAAGGCGTCGAACATGGCCTGGGTGAAACCGTGGCGCACCGAGGTCACCGCCACCGGCAGGTCCTGCAGTTCGGCGCCGAACGCGGCCAGGCCCCGCGGCTCGCGCCAGGCCGGCAGGACCCGGTGCCGGGCCGCCAGCCGCCGGTCGAAATCCTCGCCCAGCGAGGCCACCTGCACCACGTCGTAGCGGGCAGTCACGCCGGGCCTCCCGCGCTGGCCGGAATGTAGTTGGCGGCCGCGGCGGCCTGGGCGAACGACAGGCCGTCGCGTATGCCCTGCTCCACGCGCCCGTCGACGGCCAGCGCCTCTTCGGCCGCGGCCAGCACCTCCTGCAGGCGCGCGCGCGGCACCACCACCAGGCCGGTGTCGTCGCCGACCACCAGATCGCCCTCGGCCACGGGCACGCCGCCTATGGTCACCGGCTCGCCCATGGCCTGCAGCTTCAGCCGCGTCTTGCCGGTCAGCGGCGTGACGTGGCGGCTGGCCAGCCACAGGCCGGTGGCGGCGATTTCATCGACATCGCGGCAGGCCCCGTCGATGACGACGGCCGTGGCCGCGCGCCGCGACGCCGCCATCGAGGCGATGCCGCCGAAGGTGGAAATGCAGGTTCCGCCCGCATCCACCATCAATACCCGTCCCGGGCCGGTGGCGGCGACCAGGCGCCCCACCGCGAAGTCGGCGCGGTCGAAATCGCCCAGCCCGCCCCAGACGTGGCGCGCGGTGACGGCAAAGCCGGCCATGCGGCCCTGTCCGCCGCGGCGCGGGATGCCCTGCACCACGCCGGCGATGCCCAGCGTGTCCATGGCGTCGGACCAGGTGCTGGTTGCGATGGCGGCGCAGCGCGCCAGCAATGCTTGCTCTTGATTGCTCATGTCTTGCGTTCTCCGTCGGTGTGGCCGGTCAGTCGATGCGCGCGCCCGAGAGCTTCACGCCTTCGGCCCAGCGCTGCGCCTCGTCGTTGATGAAGGCCTGGAACTGCTGCGGAGAACTGTTGTTGACGTCGCCGCCCATGTCCTGCAGCTTGCGGGTCATTTCGGGCGTGGCCACGATCCTGGAGACGTCCCGGTAGATCTTCTCGCGCAGGTCGGCGGGCATGCTGGACGGCGCGAACAGCCCGAACCACGTCGCAGCCTCGAAGTTCTTCATGCCGGCCTCGGCCATGGTGGGCACCTGTCCGATGGCCTCGACCCGGCGCGGATGGGCCAGCGCGATCGCCTTGAGCTTGCCCGACTGGATGTGCGGCAAGGCGGCCGACAGGGTGACGAACGCCATCTGCACCTGGCCGCCGATCAGGTCGGTCAGCATGGGCGCGTCGCCGCGGTACGGCACGTGGACCAGCTTCAGGCCGGCCTTGGCCTTGAACAGTTCGCCGGTCAGGTGCTGTGGCGTGCCGTTGCCGGTGGAGGCCATGCTCAGGCCCTGCGGCGAGGCCTTGGCGTAGGCGATAAGTTCGGCCAGGCTATTGACGGGCAAGGACGGCGCGGTCACCAGCACCAGCGGTATGGTGGAGGTGAGCGTCAGCGGCGCGAAGTCCTTCAGCGGGTCGTAGTTGAGCTTTTTGTACAGGCTGGCGCTGATGGTGTGCGCGGCCGTGGTCATGTACAGGGTGTAGCCGTCGCCGGGCGAACGCGCCACGGCCTCGGCCGCCACGGTCGTGCCCGCGCCGGGACGGTTGTTGACGATGACCTGCTGGCCCCAGGCGGCAGGCAGTTTTTCCGCGATCAGGCGCGCGATGACGTCGGTCGCGCCTCCCGGCGGATACGGCACGACCAGTGTCACCGGCTTGTCGGGATAGCCGGCCGCCTGTGCCGCGCTCGCGGCCAGGACCATGCCGAGGGCAAGAAATGCCCTGGCGATGCAGTTGCGCTTGCTCATGTCTTGTCTCCTGTGGGTCGGGTCTTACTGCCTGCTCTGCAACCAGCCGCCCCGGCGCTCTGCGGCGCCGTCGGCGGCCTGCTTCAGTCTGTGCTGCGCGCCTGGCCTGCCTCCTGCGCTTCGCGCCAGGCCAGCAGCCGCGCCACGCCTTCGGCCATGCCGACCTCGGGCTGCCAGCCGATGTGCCGGCCCGCGAGATCGTGGGGAATGTGGAACGCGCCGCCCGATGTCAGGCGCACGGTGCCCGGCGGGTCCGGCTTGATTTCGGGCTGCAGGTCGCTCTTGCAGTAGTCGAGCACCAGCCGCACCAGTTCCCCGGTCGTGATGGGCGCGGGGCCGGACACGTTCACCGCCACGTCGGTCGCCTCGCTGCAAAACGCCGCGACGTTGGCGCGCGCCACGTCCGACACGTGCACGAAGTGCTTGGTCTCGGTACCGTCGCCCGGCAGCACCGGGCGCTCGCCCTTGCGCACCCGGTCATAGGTTTCCATGATGTACAGCGAATTGGCCGCGCGGTAGTGCTGGCGCTCGCCGTACACGGTGGAGTAGCGCAGCACCACATAGTCCAGGCCGGACTTCTGGTAGTACTGGCGGCACAGCTGCTCGCCCATGATCTTGGAGGCGCCGTACAGGATCGCCGCCGGCGGCGCGCCCACCGAATGGAACGGCCCGTTCTCCGCCAGCGCGCCGGCGATGCCGCTGCCGTAGCCGTAGACGGCGTTGGACGAGGCGAACACGATCTTCTTCACCTTGTTGACCCGGCAGGCTTCCAGCATGTTCTGCGCGCCGCGCACGTTCACGTCCACCGCCTGCCACGGCGTCTGCGCGAAGCCCAGCGTCATGTAGGCCGCCAGGTGCAGCACGCCGTCCACGCCCTCGGTCGCCGCCAGCAGGTCGGGCAGGCGCATCAGGTCGCCGCGCACCACTTTCACGCGCGGGTCGTCCTGCAGATGGGCGATGGCCTCGGGCGTGCCGAAGGCGAAGTTGTCCAGCAGGATCACTTCGCGCACGCCGGCGGCCAGCAGCGCATCGGCGGTGTGCGAGCCCACCAGGCTGGCGGCGCCGGCGATCAGGATGCGGGAGTCGGCCAGCGACAGCGCCGCGCTTTTCTTTTCAGTCGTCATATTGTTCACAGTCCCAAGGGTTTTTCGTGCATGCCCCAATACAGGCTCTTGACCTGGCTGTAGAGCCGCAGGCCGTGCAGGCCTTTCTCGCGTCCGATGCCGCTGGCCTTGAAGCCGCCGAACGGCGTGGCGATATGCGATTGCTTGTAGGTGTTGATCCAGATGGAGCCGGCCTCGATCTCGCGCGCCACGCGCCATGCGCGGGCGTAGTCGCCGGTCCACATGCCGGCGGCCAGGCCGAAGGCGGTGTCGTTGGCCTGGCGGATCACGTCTTCCTCGTCGTCGAAGGCAAGCGCCACCAGCACCGGGCCGAAGATCTCTTCCTGGCACACGCGGGCCTGGTTGCCCAGGCCGTCGATCACGGTGGGCAGGTAGAACCAGCCCTTGGCCAGCTCGGGCTGCGTGGGCGCGGCGCCGCCGACCAGCACTCGGCCGCCCTCGGCGCGGCCGATGTCCACATACGAGGCGACCTTGTCGCGATGGGCGCGCGACACCAGCGGTCCCATCTGCGTGGCGGGATCGTCAGGCAGGCCCACGCGCACCTGCGCGGCGCGCTCCACCAGCGCGTCCATGAAGCGCTTGTAGATGGACTTCTGCACGAACAGGCGCGAACCCGCCACGCAGCTCTGGCCGGCCGAGCCGAAGATGCCGGAGATCACGCCGGCCACGGCGCGGTCCAGGTCGGCGTCCTCGAACACGATATGCGGGGACTTGCCGCCCAGCTCCAGCCCCACCGGAATCAGGCGCTGCCCGGCGATGCCGCCGATGGCGCGTCCGGTCTCGGTGCCGCCGGTGAAGGACACCATGCGCACGCCCGGGTGCCTGACCAGCGCCGCGCCCACGTCCTCGCCATGGCCGGGCAGCACCGTCAGCAGGCCTTCGGGCAGGCCGGCCTCGCCGCAGATCCGGGCCAGTTCCAGCGCCAGCTGCGGCGTTTCCTCGGAGGGCTTGAGCAAGACGGCGTTGCCGGCGGCCAGCGCCGGCGCGGCTTTCTGGGCCTCGTTCATGATGGGCGAGTTCCACGGCGTGATGGCCGCGATCACGCCGAACGGCTCGGCCAGCGCCATCGAAAAGTATTCGCCGCGCGGCGAGGTCATTTCGTTCTGCCAGGTCTCGCACACCGCCGCGTAATAGCGGAAATGCCCGGCCGCGCTATCGACCATGTTCAGGCATTCCTTCCACGGCTTGCCGCTGTCCTGCATCTGCAGCCGCGCCAGCGGCTCGCGCTCGGCCGCGAGACGGCGTCCGATCTCGTACAGCGTGGCGGCGCGTTGGTCCGGGCGCAGCTTGCGCCACGGCTGGCGGTGAAAGGCCTCCCACGCGATCGCCACGGCGGCGTCCACGTCCTGCGGCAAGGCGCGGGCGACCGTGCCGGCGATGCTGCCGTCGGCCGGGTTGATGGAGGTGATGACGGCGTCGCCGTCTTGGCTGTGGCGCCAGTTGGCGCCCAGCCGGAATGGCTTGTGGCTCGATGCGTCCATAACGTCTCTGGGTCGGGATGACTGCGGTAGACGTCATGATCGGCCGCAAGATTATTAGACACAAATAGATATTTATCTAATATTCTTAGTCCATGGCTATCAATATCAAGTATCGGCCGCTAAAGGCCTTTCTGCTGGCCGTCGACAGCGGTTCGTTCACCCATGCGGCCAACCAGCTGGGCGTCACCCAGCCGTCGTTCACGGCCCTGATCCAGGACCTGGAAGACGTGCTGGGGCTGCGGCTGTTCGAGCGCACCACGCGCGCCATCAGCCTGACCTCGGCCGGGCGGGATTTCCATTCGCGGGTGCAGCGTCCCATCGCCGACCTGGAAGAGGCCTACCGCAGTCTTGCCGACCTGGCCGCGGTGCGCCGCGGCAACGTGGCCCTGGGCGCCCTGCCGTCGGCGGCGCTGAGCCTGCTGCCGGCGGCCGTGGGCGAGCTGCGGCGCGCGCATCCCGCGCTGAAGGTGCGGGTGGTGGAGGCGCACAACGACGAGCTGCTCGCCATGCTGCGCACCAACCAGATCGAATTCGCGGTGGCCGCGCAGACCGAATCGGCGCCGGACCTGGCCTTCACGCCGCTGGGGCAGGATTGCTTCTGCGCGGTCTATCCCGCCGGGCATCCGCTGGGCGCGGACAGGAAAGTGCTGCACTGGCGCGACGTGCTGCGCTATGACCTGATCCTGCTGTCGCAGGGTTCGCATGCGCGCCAGCAGTTCGACCGCGCGGTGCGCGACGAAACCGGCGCGCCCGCCACCGCGCTGCGCTACGACGTCACCCATATGGGCACCGCCGCCGGCATGGTGCGCCAGGGCCTGGGCGTGAGCGTGCTGCCGCGCCTGGCGCTGCCGGAACTGAACCTGGCCGGCCTGGGCTGCACGCCGCTGGGCGACGCGTCGGCGCGGCGCGACATCGGGCTGCTGCACCGGCGCGACCGCACGCTGTCGCCGGCCGCGCAAGCCCTGGCCGCCCAGCTGAAGAAAGCCATGGCCGAGATCCAGCCGCGGCTGCTTTCCGTGCCCGCCGCCTGAAGCCGCCGGGGATCAGGCGCGCTCTACCTTCCACCCCAGTTCGGCGGAAATCTCCGCCGCCGCGCCCTGCACCACGGCGACCATTTCCCGCATGCGCTCCAGCGACATGTACGGCACCGTGCTGGACACGCTGATGGCGGCCACGATGCCGCTGGACGCGTCACGCACCGGCGCGGCCACGCAGCGGATCGACGGCTCGTTGTCCTCGAGGTCGAACGCGTAGCCGTGGGCCGCGTACTCGCGCATGCGGTCGCGGAAAGCCTCCCAGGTCTGGCGCCCGCCGGGCGCGCGCGAGGACACCGGCGCGCCCACCCGGTACAGCGCCTTCCATTGCGGCTCCTCCGCGTCCAGCAGCAGCGCCTTGCCCACGCCGGTGGCCGCCAGCGGCATGCGATGCCCCACGCGCGAACGCATTTCCAGCCCCTTCTTGCCGGGGATCTTCTCCAGGTACAGCACCTCGTCGTTGTCGCGCACGGCCAGGTGGATGGTGTCGCCCGTCAGGGCCGCCAACTCGTCCAGGTAGGGCCGCGCCAGCGTCGCCATCGGAAAGGCCTCGCGCGCCTGGAAGCCCAGCTCGATCAGCTTGGGGCCCAGCACGTAGCCCACGCCGGGCAGGGACCGCAGATAGCGTTCCTGCACCAGGCAGCTGGCCAGCCGGTGCGTGGTGCTGCGCGCCACCCCGATGCGGGCGCAGATGTCTTTCAGATCGCGCGCGCCGGCCGCCACCGCCTGCACCACGGCCAGGCCGCGCATCAGTGTCTGCGTGCCGGCGGGCGCGACGGCGTCGGGGTCCAGGGCGGGAGCGGGGTCGGGCGAGAACGTGGCGGTCATGACAACTCGGAACAGGGCGGCCGGAAAGAGCCGGAAAACACGGTGACAAGCATACCCGGCGCATCCATGCCGGGAAGCGCGGAATAGCCTCAAATTCCCTATATATGGGATTTCATTCTATATTTTGAGATTTTTCAAGCGCTGATCTAGAATTTTTTCCATCGCCCGCGCGCCTGCGGCGGGCCCGCACAACCAGGTCCGCGCACGCCTGCCGCCACGACGGCCAGGGCCGCGGCCAGAGCCGAGACCGATTTCTGATGACTACCGGATTGCCCGCCCGCGCGGCGCTCATCGCGCTGGACTGGGGCACCTCCTCGCTGCGCGCCTACCGGCTGGACGCCGCCGGCCGCACGCTCGATACCCGCCACCTGCCCTGGGGCATCATGCGCCTGCCGCAGCCGCTGCAGGACGGCGCGGCCACCGCCACGCTTTCCGGCTTCGAGCTGGCCTTCGAACAGGCCTGCGGCGACTGGCTGCGGGCCGAGCCCGCGCTGCCGGTGATCGCCTGCGGCATGGTCGGCAGCGCCCAGGGCTGGCGCGAAGCCGCCTACCTGAACGTGCCGCTCGACCTCGCGCGCATCGGCACACAGCTCACCGTGGTCGAACGCGGCGGCGCCACGCCCGTGCACATCGTGCCGGGCCTGATCCAGCGCCAGGGCCTGCCCAACGTGATGCGCGGCGAAGAGACCCAGGTGTTCGGCGTGCTGTTCGACCCGGCGCGCGCCCACGACAACATGCTGATCGGCCTGCCCGGCACCCATTCCAAGTGGGTCGGCGCGCAGCGCGGCCGCGTCACGCACTTCCACACCTTCATGACCGGCGAGATCTACGCCGCGCTGCGCGGCCACACCATCCTGGGCCGCACCATGGCCGACTCCGCCGGCGCCGACATGGCCGCGTTCGAACGCGGCCTGCAGGTCGCCGGCTCGCCCGCCGGCCGCGCCGGCGTGCTGTCCACCGTGTTCAGCACCCGCGCGCTGGGCCTGACCGGCCAGCTGGCGCCGACCTCGCAGGCCGATTACCTCTCGGGCCTGCTCATCGGCCACGAAGTCGCCGCGCTGGCGCAGCTGCTGCGCCAGCAGGGCGAACTGCCCCGCATCGTGCTTTGCGGCGAGCCGGCGCTTTGCGGCCGCTACATACAGGCCCTGCAGCACTACGGCCTGGGCACGCCCGAGGTGGCGCAGGACGCCACCGAACGCGGCCTGTGGCACCTGGCCGTCAGCGCCGGCCTGATCGACTCCTGTGCAACGGCCCATTCCTAGGAAACGAACATGCACCATCCCGGACTGCAAACCGCCATGGCCGAATGCGGCCTGATCGCCATCCTGCGCGGCATCACGCCCGCCGAGGCCGAACCCGTCGGACAGGCGCTCTACGCCGCCGGCTTTCGCCTGATCGAAGTGCCGCTGAACTCCCCCGACCCGCTGGACAGCATCCGCGCCATGCGCGCGGCGCTGCCCACCGACTGCCTGATCGGCGCCGGCACGGTGATCGCTCCCGAGGACTGCGCCCGCGTGCAGCAGGCCGGCGGCGAACTCATCGTCATGCCGCACAGCGACGGCGCCGTGATCCGCGCCGCCAGACAACTGGGCATGGCGGCCTGCCCCGGCGTGGCCACGCCCACCGAGGCCTACGCCGCGCTGGCCGCCGGCGCCGACGTGCTGAAACTGTTCCCCGCCGAACAGCTCGGCCCGGCCGTGCTCAAGGCCTGGCGCGCCGTGCTGCGCCAGCCCCTGGCCCTGGTGCCGGTGGGCGGCATCACGCCGGACAACCTCGACCCCTACGTCCAGGCCGGCGCCAGCGGTTTCGGCCTGGGCTCGGCCCTGTACAAACCCGGCCTGTCGGCCGCCGCAGTCGAACACAACGCGCGCGCTTTCATCGCCGCCTGGCAGCGCGCCCAATCCGCCAAGGAGACTCAAGCATGAAGATCACCAAGCTCACCACCTATATCGTGCCGCCGCGGTGGTGCTTCCTGAAAATCGAAACCGACGCCGGCATCGTCGGCTGGGGCGAACCCGTGGTCGAGGGCCGCGCGCAGTCGGTGGCCGCAGCCGTCGAGGAACTGTCCGACTACCTGATCGGCAAGGACCCCTGCAACATCGAAGACCACTGGACCGTGCTGTACCGCGGCGGCTTCTACCGCGGCGGCGCCATCCACATGAGCGCGCTGGCCGGCATCGACCAGGCGCTGTGGGACATCAAGGGCAAGCATCTGGGCGTGCCGGTGTCGCAGCTGCTGGGCGGCAACGTGCGCGACCGCATCCGCGTGTATTCGTGGATCGGCGGCGACCGCCCGGCCGACACCGCGGCCGCCGCCAAGGGCGCGGTCGAGCGCGGCTTCACCGCCGTCAAGATGAACGGCACCGAAGAACTGCAGTACATCGATTCCTTCGACAAGGTCGAGAAGTGCCTGGAGAACGTGGCCGCCGTGCGCGACGCGGTCGGCCCCAACGTCGGCATCGGCGTGGACTTCCACGGCCGCGTGCACAAGCCCATGGCCAAGGTGCTGATGAAGGAACTCGAACCGTTCAAGCTCATGTTCATCGAAGAGCCGGTGCTGAGCGAACACTACGAAGCGCTCAAGGAACTGGCTCCGCTCAGCTCCACCCCGATCGCGCTGGGCGAGCGGCTGTTCTCGCGCTGGGACTTCAAGCGGATTCTGGCCGAGGGCTACGTGGACATCATCCAGCCCGATCCCTCCCATGCCGGCGGCATCACCGAAACGCGCAAGATCGCCGCCATGGCCGAGGCCTACGACGTGGCGCTGGCGCTGCACTGCCCGCTCGGGCCCATCGCGCTGGCGACCTGCCTGCAGATCGACGCCGGCTGCTACAACGCCTTCATCCAGGAACAAAGCCTGGGCATCCACTACAACGCCGCCAACGACCTGCTGGACTACGTCAGCAACCGCGAAGCGTTCGCCTACCAGGACGGCATGGTCTCGATTCCGCAGGGTCCGGGCCTGGGCATCGAGGTCAACGAGGAATACGTCAAGGAACGCGCCGCCGTCGGCCACCGCTGGCGCAACCCCATCTGGCGCCACGCCGACGGCAGCTTCGCCGAATGGTAAGCCGATAACGAAAACGAGGAGACGCCCTTGTCCGCCGCCGCCATCCAAGCGGGCCTGCGCCCCACGCGCAGCCGCTACCTCATCATGGTGATGCTGTTCATCACCGTCGTCATCAACTACCTGGACCGCAGCAACCTGTCCATCGCCGCGCCCGCCCTCAAGGACGAGTTCGGCCTGGACACCGTGCACGAAGGCCTGATCCTGTCGGCCTTCGGCTGGACCTACGCCGCCATGCAGATCCCCGGCGGCTGGCTGGTCGACCGCGTGTCGCCGCGGGTGCTGTACGCGGCCGCGCTGATCCTGTGGTCGGCCGCCACCTTCTTCATGGGCTTCGCCGGCAGCTTCGTGATCCTGTTCGTGCTGCGCCTGGCCGTGGGCGCGTTGGAAGCGCCCGCCTATCCCATCAACAACCGCGTCGTCACCACCTGGTTTCCGGAAAAGGAACGCGCCACCGCCATCGCCTTCTACACCTCCGGCCAGTTCGTCGGCCTGGCGTTCCTGACGCCGGTGCTGGCCTGGCTGCAGCACCACTTCGGCTGGCACATGGTGTTCGTCAGCACCGGCCTGGTGGGCATCGTCTGGGGCGTGCTGTGGTTCCTGGTCTACCGCGAACCGCGCCAGTTCAAGGGCGCCAACGCGGCCGAGATCGAACTCATCCAGCAAGGCGGCGGCGTGGTCGACCTGGAAAAGCGCGTCACGGAAAAAAAGGCCCCGTTCCGCTGGAACGACCTGGGCCTGGTGATGAGCAAGCGCAAGCTGTGGGGCGTCTACCTGGGCCAGTTCTGCCTGACCTCCACGCTGTGGTTCTTCCTGACCTGGTTCCCCACCTATCTGGTGAAGTACCGCGGCATGGACTTCATCAAGTCGGGCTTTCTGGCCTCGGTGCCGTTTCTGGCGGCCTTCGTCGGCGTCCTGTGTTCGGGCGTGCTGTCCGATTTCCTGGTGCGCCGCGGCGCCAGCGTGGGGCTGGCGCGCACGCTGCCCATCATCCTGGGTCTGCTGATCTCCACCGCCATGATCGGCGCCAACTTCACCGACTCCACGCCCTGGGTGATCTTCTTCCTGGCCGTGGCCTTCTTCGGCAACGGGCTGGCCTCGATCACCTGGTCGCTGGTCTCGACCCTGGCGCCGGTGCGGCTGCTGGGCCTGACCAGCGGCGTGTTCAACTTCGTCGGCAACCTGTCGTCCATCTGCACGCCCATCGTGATCGGCCTGCTGGTGTCCAAGGACAGCTTCGCGCCCGCCATCGTCTACGTGTCGTCGCTGGCGCTGCTGGGCGCGCTGTCCTACATCCTGCTGGTGGGCAAGGTCGAGCGGATCGAGGCCTGAGCCTTCAGCAGCCCTGCATCGCCAGCCTGCGGCGCGCATTGCCGGCGCGCTGCAGCAGCACCAGGGCCAGGCCGGCCGCCGCGATGACGGCGCCGGCCACCGGCACGGCGGCATAGCCCAGGCCGGCCGAAATCACCGCGCCGCCCGCGGCCGCGCCCACCGCGTTGCCCAGGTTGAAAGCCCCCACGTTCACCGACGAGGCCAGCCCCGGCGCTTCGGTGGCGGCGCGCATCACGCCCATCTGCAAAGGCGGCACCACCGCGAACGTCGCCACGCCGAAGATCAGCAGCGATACCGCCGCGCCTACCGGCGTGGACGCGACCCACGGAAAGGCCAGCAGGTCCACGATGACCAGCACCAGGAAAGTGATCAGCGTGCCGTCCAGCGAACGGTCGGCCATGCGCCCGCCCAGGCCGTTGCCCAGCGTGAAGCCCAGGCCCACCAGCACCAGCATGCCGGTGATGAAGGTGGGCGACGCGCCCGTGATCTCGGCCAGGGTCGGCGCGATGTAGGTGTACAGCGTGAACATCGCGCCCGCGCCCAGCACCGTGGTCAGCAGGGCCATCAGCACCACCGGGCGCTTGAGCACCGACAGTTCATGCCGCACGTCGGGGCGGCTGCCGGACGCGCCCGCCGGCAGCGCGCGCCACAGCGCCAGCATGGCGAGCAGGCCCAGCACGGCGGTGGCCGCGAACGACATGCGCCAGCCGATGGCCTGGCCCAGCCAGGTGGCCGCCGGCACCCCGCCCACGTTGGCGATGGTCAGGCCCATGAACATGGTGGCCACGGCGCTGGCCTGCCTGTGGCGCGGCACCACGCTGGCCGCCACCAGCGATCCCAGCCCGAAGAAGGCGCCGTGGTTCAGGCTGGTGACCAGGCGTGCCAGCAGCAGCGTCGTGTAATTGGGCGACAGCGCCGACAACAGATTGCCGATGGTGAAGATCGCCATCAGCAGGATCAGCGCGCGGCGCCGGGACCAGCGCGAAAAAGCCAGGGTCATCAGGGGCGCGCCGACCATCACGCCGATGGCGTAGGCGCTGATCAGCATCCCCGCGCTGGGGATGGATACGTCCACGCCTTCGGCGATGACGGGCAGCAGGCCCATGGGCGAAAACTCGGTCACGCCGATCCCGAAAGCGCCCACGGCAAGCGCGAGCAGCGGCAGGCCGGGCTTGACCGGCCGGGTGTCTGTTGAGTTCATGCGGATTTCCTCGGTTCGATAGCGTCGACCGGGGCTGGGAGCCGCCTGGCGGACAGGCCGGCTGGCGCGTCGCCTGGGCCCGGTCGAAAGACAGGCGCCCAGTATGCCGGCTGCATCCTTGCGGAAACAGTGGGGGACAGGCGAAACACTTTTGACTGGAAGTCACGAATAGCCGAGCAGGCGCTCCGTCTCGCGCGCCAGCGCGACCAGGCGCGGGCCGATGTCGGCCGCGCGTTCGCGGTAAGGACCGTCGCCTGCCGGCACGCCGCAATTGAACACGTACAGCAGCGACTGGTGCGGCCGGCTCAGCGGCGCGGCGAAACCGTAGGCGTCGGGACGCCACTGCAGGTTGTTGCCGCAATAGCCCTTGCGCTCCAGGTCGCGGCGGGCCGCGGCCAGCGTGGGGAAATGCGCCTCGTAGTGCGCCGGGTCGGCCACGCGCAGCTGGTTCAGCACCGCCGCGCGCTCCTCGTCGGACACGCGCGCCAGCCAGGCGCGGCCGGCGGCGCTGGACAGCAGCGGCAGCGATGCGCCGATGTCGGGGCGGGTTTGCAACGCTTCGTTGGAGCGGGCCGTCTCCACATACACCATCTGCAGGCGGTCGCGCACCACCAGCGACACCGCCCCGCGCGCATGGTCGGCGAGCTGCTTCATGAGCGGGCGCGCCAGCTGGCGGATCTGCATGCTGGCCAGCAGCGGATAACTCAGCGCCAGCACCGACGCGCCCAGGCGGTAGCGCGGCGGCTCGCCCTCGCGCTGCAGAAAGCCCAGTTCGACCAGCGTATGCGTCAGGCGCGCGACGGCGCTGCGCGACAGGCCCGTCTGCGCAGCGAAATCCTTGTTGGCCAGCACCGGGCGGTCGGCGCGGAAACACGCCAGGATGTCGATGCCGCGCGCCAGCGTGGTGGTGAATTCGCGGTCCGGCTCATGCGCCATGTTCACGCTCCAGGATTTTCTCCACGCGTTCGGCCAGCGCCAGCAGGCGCGGCGCGATGCGTGCGCGCAGGTCGCCGGGACGCAGCCGCGCCACAGGCACGCCGCAGTTGAACACCAGCGCCTGGCCGTCGACCCGCGTGCGCATCGGCACCGCCACGGCATGCACGTCCGAATGCCAGTCGCCCTGCCCCACGCAGAATCCATGCTCGGCGTAATCGCGCTGCGCCTGCTCCCAGTCCGGCGCGTAGCGGCGCCAGGCCGCCGGGTCCTGGCGCCGCAGCGTCTCCAGCACGGCCTGGGCCTCGCCGCCGGCGCCCTGGGCCAGCCAGGCGCGGCCCATGGCCGACGGCAACAGCGGCAGCAAGGCGCCGATATCGGGCCTGAAAGACACCGCGTCGTGGCCGCGGCAGGTCTCCAGATACACCATGTTCAGGCCGTGGTGCATGCCCAGCGAAGCCGAGCCGCCGGCCGTGTCGGCCAGGCGCTTCATCAGCGGCCGCGCCAGCTGGCGGACCTTGATGCTGGCCAGCAGCGGATAGCTCAGCGACAGCACCGCCGGCCCCAGCCGGTAGCGCCGCAGGCCGCCGTCGTAGCGCAGCAGGCCGCGCTGCATCAGCGTGGTGGTCAGCCGCGAAATAGTGGCCTTGGACAGGCCGGTGCGGTCGGCCAGCTCCCGGTTGCTCAGCGCCGGCTCCCCGTGGCGGAAGGCCTGCAGCACCGACAGCCCGTGCGCCAGCGTGGTGGCGAAGGCTGGATCGGCGTGGCGCTGGCCGGGGTTGCTGGGCATGGTCGGGATTCCTGAAAACGCGGGCGGCAGGCGCGGCCCGTCCTGCCGATGATAGAGCAGGCGGGCCGGCGCCCACGCAAGTTGCGTTCAAGATATCGAAACACTTGTCTCAAATCCGGCGGCCTTTTGCTAGCCTGAATCGAACCACCAGACCAGATGGAGACTCACCATGATCCGGGACCGCGACGGCTTCCCCCAGTTCCTCGAATCGCTGCGCCGCTACGTGCGCGAACGGCTGGCGCCGCGCGAGGCCGAAGTCGCCCGCCTGGATGAAGTCCCGCCCAACCTGGTCGCCGACATGGCCGCCCAGGGCCTGTTCGGCTACTCGATTCCCACGCAGTACGGCGGCGCGGGCATGACCACCGAAGAACTGGTCCTGGCCGCCATGGAACTGTCGCAGTGCTCGGTGGCGTTCCGCGCCCGGGTGGGCACCAATACCGGCATCGGCTCGGAGGCGCTGGTGGCCGACGGCACCGATGAACAGAAGGCCCGCTACCTGCCGCGCCTGGCCTCCGGCGAACTGACCGGCTGCTTTGCGCTGACCGAGCCGCAGGCCGGCTCCGACGCCACCGCGCTGACCACCACCGCCGTGCGCGACGGCGACCACTACGTGCTCAACGGCGAAAAGTGCTTCATCACCAACGCGCCGCTGGCGGGCCTGTTCACCGTCATGGCGCGCACCGACCCCGACGAACCGGGCGCCAGGGGAATCAGCGCCTTCATCGTCGAGCGCGGCGCGCCGGGCCTGTCCACCGGGCAGCCCTACGACAAGATGGGCCAGGCCGGTTCGCCCGTCTCCAGCGTGCACTTCCAGGATTGCCGCGTGCCGGCCGCCAACCTCATCGGCGGCCAGCTCGGCATGGGCTTCAAGACCGCCATGAAGGTGCTGAACAAGCAGCGCATCCACCTGGCCGCGCTGTGCATCGGCCCGGCCATCCGCATGCTGGACGACACGCTGCGCTTCGTGGCCGAGCGCCAGCAGTTCGGCAAGCCGCTGATGGACTTCCAGCTGATCCAGGCCATGATCGCCGACTGCCAGACCGAGATCCAGGCGGCCCGCGCGCTGGTGCTGCAGACCGCGCGCGAACGCGACGAAGGCCGCGACGTCACGCTGAACGCCTCGATCTGCAAATACTTCTCATCGGAAATGTGCGGCCGCGTGGCCGACCGCTGCGTGCAGATGCACGGCGGCTACGGCTATATCGCCGACCACGGCATCGAACGCTTCTACCGCGACGTGCGCCTGTTCCGCCTGTACGAAGGCACCAGCCAGATCCACCAGTTGACCATCGCCCGCCACACCCTGACCCAGGCGGGTTACACGCCGGGCCGCTAACGCAGCCCCCAAGGGACCGCGGCCGCAAGAAGCCGCCGGCCCGCCCCAACCGAAGGAGACTTCCATGCTGCACAAGCACCTGCCCAAGTGGATCGCGGCCGCGGCCGCCACGTTCGCCTGCGCGGCGCTGCCGCCCCAGGCGGCCGCCGCCTATCCCGACAAGCCCGTCAGGCTGATCGTCCCGTTCGCCCCCGGCGGCTCGACCGACATCCTCGGCCGCCTGCTGGCCGAGACGCTGCACCCCATCCTGGGCCAGCCCGTCATCGTCGAGAACAAGCCGGGCGCCGGCGGCAACATCGGCGGCGACTACGTCGCCCGGGCCGCCCCCGACGGCTACACGCTGCTGCTGGCCGCCGCCGGCCCCACCGTCATCAACCCCAGCCTGTACGCCAACATGCCGTTCAACCCGGCCAAGGACCTGGCGCCCATCAGCTGCCTGGAGCGCGAACACAACCTGATGGTGGTGAACAAATCGCTGCCGGCCAAGAACCTGCAGGAGTTCCTGCAGTACGCGCGCAGCAACCCCGGCAAGCTGTCCTTCGGCTCGCCCGGCAACGGCTCGCCGGCGCAGCTTGCCGGCGAACTGCTCAAGCAGCAGGCCGGCCTGCAGGCGGTGCACGTGCCCTACAAGGGCACCGGCCCCGCCATCACCGACCTGGTCGCCGGACACATCGACTTCATGATCGACAACATGCCGGCGCTGCTGCCGCAGGTCAAGGCCGGCAGCCTGCGCGCGCTGGCCGTGCCCAGCGACCAGCGCGCCACCGCCGCGCCCGACATCCCCACCTTCGACGAAGCCGGCCAGAAGGGTTTCGTGGTGATGGCCTGGAAGGGCCTGATGGCGCCGGCCGGCACCGACCCGGCCGTGATCGAACGCCTGCACGCCGCCGTCGTCAAGGCGCTGCAGGACCCCACGCTGCGCGCGCGCTTCCAGGAACTGGGCGCCGAACCGCTGGGCAGCACCCCCGCCGAGTTCGCCAAGCAGATCGCCGATGAAACCGCCTGGTGGGGCAAGCTGGTGCAGTCCACCGGCACCCGCATCCAGTAAGCCGCAAGGAAGACCGCCATGCATGCCCAGCAGGAGAACCATGACGAACAGGCCGTGCAGGACCTCTGCGACCGCATGCGCCGCTTCGTGGACGACATCGCGATACCCGCCGAATCGCCCGCCATCGCGCGCGACGTGACGGAGCTGGACCGCCGCGTCGCCGAGCTGCGCGTGCGCGCCCGCGAGGCCGGCCTCTATGCGCCGCAGCTGCCCGCCGAATGGGGCGGGCTGGGCCTGGGCTGGCGCGCCCTGGCCCGCCTGCTGGAAGAAGCCGGACGCAGCTTCCTGGGACCGGCCGCGCTCAACTGCGCCGCGCCCGACCAGCCCAACATGCTGACGCTGCTGCGCCTGGGCGACCCGACCCAGCAGGAACGCTTTCTGGCGCCGCTGGTGCGCGGCGAACAGCGCGCCTGCTTCGCCATGACCGAGCCCGCGCCCGGCGCCGGCTCCGACCCTTCCATGCTGCAGACGCGCGCCGAGCGGCGCGCCGGCCGCTGGGTACTGAACGGCCACAAGCAATTCATCAGCGGCGGCGTGGGCGCGGACTTCGCGCTGGTGCTGGCGCGCGCCGAAGAAGGCGCGACCCTGTTCCTGGTGCCGGCGGACACGCCGGGCTACCGCGTCGTGCGCGACATCGGCATGGTCACCGGCTACCAGATCGGCGGCCACGCCGAGATCGCGCTGACCGGCTGCGAAGTCGGCGACGACGCGGTGCTGGGCGAGCCCGGCCGCGGCCTGGAATACGCGCAGCTGCGCCTCGAACCCGCCCGGCTGTCGCACTGCATGCGCTACATCGGCCGCGCCCGGCGCGCGCTGGAAACCGCGCAGGCGTACGTGGCGCGGCGCGACTCCTTCGGCTCGCGCCTGGCCGACCTGCAGCAGATCCAGGCCATGGTCGCCGATTCGCACATCGACCTGCACGCTAGCCGCCTCATGACCGGGGATTGCGCCGCCCGCATGGACGCCGGCCTGTCGGTCAAACAGCATAGCGCCATGACCAAGGTCTTCGTATCCGAGGCCGTCAACCGCGTGGCCGACCGCGCCGTGCAGATGATGGGGGCCTCGGGGCTGTCCGAGGACACGCCGGTGGCCATGGTCTGGCAGGAAATGCGCCCTTTCCGCATCTACGACGGCGCCAACGAGCTGCACCGCGCCACCCTGGCGCGCCGGCTGCTGGCGCGCGCCTGAACCCGAACCAAGGAGAGCACGATGGATAACCCGAGTTTCCAGGCCTACCGACTGCATGCCGGCACGGACGGCGCGCCGCCCGAGGGCCGCTTCGAGACGCTGTCGGCGGACGCGCTTTCCGCCGGCGACACGCTCATCAAAGTGGCCTACGCGGGCCTGAACTACAAGGACGCGCTGGCCCAGGCCGGGCGCGGCAACATCATCCGCCAGTATCCGCGCATCGGCGGCATCGACCTCTCGGGCACCGTGGTGCATTCGGCCGACCCGGCGCTGGCGCCCGGCCAGGAAGTCGTGGTGCACGGCTTCGGCATCGGCGTGGACTGCGACGGCGGCTACGCCGAATACGCGCGCGTGCCCCACGAGTGGGTGCTGCCCCTGCCCGCCGGCATCAGCCTGCGCGACGCGGCGGTGCTGGGCGCGGCCGGCTATACCGCCGCGCTCTCGCTGCACTGGATGGAACATTGCGGACTAGCGCCCGACCAGGGCGAAGTGCTGGTGACCGGCGCCACCGGCGGCGTCGCCGGCGTGGCCATCGACATCCTCAGCCAGCGCGGCTACCGCGTGTGCGCCATGTCCGGCAAGCCCGACGCCGCCGCCTACCTGCGCTCGCTCGGCGCGCAGGAAGTGATCGCGCCCCCCGACCCGGCGGCCGCCATCAAGCCCCTGATGAGCGCGCGCTGGGCCGGCGTCGTCGATTCCGTCGGCGGCAGCGTGCTGGCCCACGCGCTGGCCAGCACCCGGCCGGACGGCGTGGCCGCCGCCTTCGGCAACGCAGGCGGCGCGGAGCTGCCGACCTCCGTCATCCCCTTCATCCTGCGCGGCGTCAAGCTGCTGGGCATCAACGCCAACAGCCCCATGCCGCTGCGCAGCCAGGTCTGGAACAAGCTCGCTGCCGAGTACCGCCCGGCGCGCCTGGACCTGATCGCCCGCGTCATCGAACCGCGCGAACTGCCGCAGGCGCTGGCCGCCATGCTCGAACGCGGCAGCATCGGCCGCAGCGTGGCGCGCTTTTCCTGAACCCACTGCCCGCATCATGATCCAGCTTCCCGACCCCACCCTGTCCCGCCTCTTCGACCCGCGCAGCATCGCCATCGTGGGCGCCTCGGCCACGCCGGGCAAGATCGGCGCCATGCCGGTCACGCTGCTGCGCCAGCACGGCTACGAAGGCCGCATCATCCCCGTCAACCCGCGCGTCGACACCATCCAGGGCCTGGCCGCGGCGCCCTCGCTGGACGCGCTGGACCAGGACATCGACCTGGCCATCCTGGCCGTGCCCGCGGCCCACGCGGCGCAGGCGCTGCAAAGCGCCCGCCCCGGCCAGCTCGGCGCCGCCGTGATCTTCACCTCCGGCTACTCCGAAACCGGCGCGGCCGGCGCCGAACAGCAGCAACGCCTTTGCGGCATCGCGCGCGAACGCGGCATCCGGCTGCTGGGCCCCAACTGCCTGGGCTTCATGAACGTGCGGCGCAAGGTCTACGCCACCTTCTCGCCCGCGCCCGCCAACGGTGCGGTGCCGGCCGGCGGCATCGCCATGGTGTCGCAGAGCGGCGCCTTCGGCGCCTATGCCTACAGCATGGCGCGCGAACGCGGCCTGGGCCTGTCGCACTGGATCAGCACCGGCAACGAAGCCGACATCGACGTCGCCGACTGCATCGAATGGCTGGCACACGACGCCGACACCCGCGTCATCATGGCCTACATGGAAGGCTGCCGCGACGGCGCCAAGCTGCGCCGCGCCCTGGCCGCGGCGCGCGCGGCCGGCAAGCCCGTGGTGGTCACCAAGATCGGCCGCACCCAGGCCGGCGCGCAGGCCGCCGCCTCGCACACCGCCGCGCTGGCC
Organism: Achromobacter sp. MUI-25009338; assembly: GCF_057359325.1. Taxonomy (NCBI): domain Bacteria; kingdom Pseudomonadati; phylum Pseudomonadota; class Betaproteobacteria; order Burkholderiales; family Alcaligenaceae; genus Achromobacter; species Achromobacter sp. MUI-25009338. Next base: position 627,300 of record NZ_CM170627.1, on the reverse strand, counting down.
GGCGACGACGCCGTCTACGACGCGCTGTTCCGCCAATACGGCGCCCTGCGCGCGCGCACCATCGAAGAATTCTTCAACCTGGGCTACGCCCTCGACACCTGGCCGCGTCCGCCCGCCGGCAGGCGCCTGGGCATCTTCACCATCTCCGGCGGCGTGGGCGCGCTGATGGCCGACGAAGCCCAGGACGCCGGTCTCGCGCTGCCCGAGCCCGCCGCCGCGGCCCAGGCCCGGCTGCTCGCGCAAGTGCCCTTCGCCAGCGCCCGCAACCCCGTCGACGTCACCGGCCAGGCGATCTCCGAACCGGGCCTGCTGCTGGCCACCGCCGACGACATCCTGGCCGACGGCCGCTACGACGCGCTGGCCGTATTCCTGGCCGCCGCCGGCTCCTCCGAAGCCCTCTGGCCCACCTTCGAAAATTTCGCCCGCGAAATGCAGGCCCGCCATCCCGGCGTGCCGCTGGCCATCAGCGCGCTCTTCACGCCCGAGCGCCGCCGCCAGCTCGAACGCCTGGGCTGCCTGGTGTTCCCCGACCCCAGCGCCGCCATCCGCACTCTGGGCACGGTGGCCCAACTGGCCGATCACGCCGACGCGGCCGCCGAGCCCGCCGCATCCTCGGACGACCCGCCCCCGCTGCTCGACGCCTACAACGAAGTCCAGGCCATGGACCTGCTGCGCCGGGCCGGCCTGCCCGCCACGCCCTGCGTGCTGGCCGCCGACGCCGACGCGGCCGTGCGCGCCGCGGCCGAACTGGACGGCCCCGTGGCCCTGAAAATCGTATCGCCCGACATCGTGCACAAAAGCGACGTGGGCGGCGTAAAGCTCAACGTCGCCGGCGAAGACGCCCTGCGCCGCGCCCACGCCGACATCCTGGACGCGGTGCGCCGCCACGCGCCCGAGGCGCGCATCGACGGCGTGCTGGTCGCGCCCATGGCGCCCAAGGGCGTGGAATGCATCGCCGGCGTGCACTGCGATCCGGTGTTCGGCCCGGTGGTCATGTTCGGCCTGGGCGGCGTCTTCGTCGAAGTCCTCAAGGACGTCAGCTTCCGCCTGGCCCCCTTCGGCCGCGACGAAGCCCTGGCCATGATCCGCGAAATCAAGGGCTACGCCCTGCTGCAAGGGGCGCGCGGCACCCCGCCCTGCGACGTCGACGCGCTGGCCGACGCACTGGCGGCCCTGTCGCGCTTCGCCCACGCGCGGCGGGACGACTTCAGTTCGGTGGAGATCAATCCGCTGCTTGCGCTGCCGGCGGGCCAGGGCGCGCTGGCGTTGGATGCGGTGGTGATGCGGGCAGGCGCCTGAGCGCCCTGCGTCACGCCATTGCCTGCCCCCCGTTCACGTCCAGCGATACCCCCGTGATGAACGCCGCATCGTCGGACGCCAGGAACGCGACCACGCCGGCAATGTCGTCGACCGTGGCGTGCCGGCGCAACGGGATCTCGGAGACGATGCGCTCGCGTTCCTCGGCGCTGCGTCGCTCGGCCCATAAACCACTGGTGCGCGGCGTCAGCACGACGCCGGGACAAATGCTGTTCACGGTAATGCCGTCGGGACCATATTCCATCGCCAGCTGGCGCGTGAGCGACGCGATGGCGCCCTTGGCGGCCGCGTAGTTCGGCCCCGCTATCAAACTGCCGTAGCGTCCGGCCTTGGAGCCATAGTTGATGACGCGCCCGCCGCCGCTGCGCTGCATCAACGGCAACGCGGCGCGGCAGGCCCACACCGCCCCCATCAGGTTCAGGTTCACTACCCGGAACCAGTCGTCATCGCTTTGCTGCGCGAACCCATAGGGCGTGTGCAAAGAGCCTCCGGCGTTATTGACCAATACGTCCAGCCGCCCGCTCGCGTCGAATGCGCTTTGAATGGCCTGCGCCATGGCCGCCTCGCTGCAGGAATCGGCCTGCACCGCTTCCACCCGCAGCTGCATATGCTCCGCTTCGCGACACGTCGCGTCCAGGGCGTCCGGATCTCTATCGGATATCCACACTCGCATCCCTTCCTGCGCCAGGCGCAAGGCCGCGGCCTGCCCTATGCCCGCGCCGGCCCCGGTCAGAAATGCCGTTTTTCCCTTCAGGCCTCGCATCATCACTCCACCTTGATGTTCGCAAACCGGATCACCTCGGACCAACGCTGCGTTTCCGTGTTCAGCAGTTCACGGAAGTCCGAGATCGATCCGCCTTTGGGTTGCGCCCCCACGTTCGCCAGGCGCTCCTTGAAACTGTCGGTGGCGAGGATCTTGTTCACCTCGGCGTTGATTTTCTCAAGTATGGCCGGCGGCGTGCCTGCCGGCGCCAACAACGAGAACCACCCTTGCGACTCGAATCCGGGCACCCCGGCCTGTTCCATGGTGGGGAGCTCCGGCGCCGCATCGCTGCGCTGTCTGGTGGTGACGGCCAATGCCTTGACGCGTCCGGACTTGATGTTCGGCAGCGCGGCGGGCAGGTTGTCGAACATCATGTCGATCTGCCCGCCCATCAGGTCGGTCAGGGCGGGAGAACTTCCGCGGTACGGGATATGCGTGATCTGCGTCTTGGTCATCGACTTGAACAGTTCCGACGAAAGATGCGGTGTGCCGCCTATGCTCGATGACCCGTAATTGACCTTGCCGGGACGCGCCTTGGCGTAGGCGATCAGTTTCTGCACCGAGGATACCGGCAGCTTCGGATTGATGATCAGCACATTGGGGACGGTCGCGACGACCACGATGGGGTCGAGTTCCTTCTGCGGATTGAACGGGTTGGATTTGAATAGTTGAGGATTGATCGTCAGGGTCTGCGGGGCGCCCACGACCAGCGTGTATCCGTCAGGCGCCGAACGGGCTACCGCTTCCATGCCGATGTTGCCGCTGGCCCCGCTGCGGTTTTCCACGACGAACGGCTGTCCCATTGCGCGCGCCAGCCTTTCGGAAATCTCCCGTCCCACGATATCGGTAGCCCCGCCCGGCGGAAACGGCACGACCACCTTGACGGGACGATCCGGATAAGAAGCGGCGCCCTGTGCCTGGGACGCGCCCGCCATGGCCAGCAGGCAAAGCGCGAGCGGAATGGATCTAAGGAGTTTCATCGATAAGTCTCCTGGCTCATGCTGATGAACCAGCGCCTCAAACCTGCATGCCCCAGCGCTGGATGGTTCTTCGCTCTATCACACGGAAGATCAGGTTCTCGACCACGAGGCCGATGATGATGATCGTCAACAGCCCCGCGAACACGGCCGCGATATTCAACTGGTTCTTGCTTTCGTAGATGAACCATCCCAGGCCGCCGCTGCTGGCGCTGACGCCAAATACCAGCTCCGCCGCGATGAGCGTGCGCCAGGCAAACGCCCAGCCGATTTTCAGGCCGGACAGAATGCTGGGAAACGCCGCCGGAATCAGGATTTGCGCGATGAAGGCGACATGGGACAGGCCGTAGTTGCGCCCCACCATCTTCAGTGTCGAAGAGACGGCCTGGAATCCGGAGTAGGTATTCAAGGTGACCGCCCACAGCACGGAATGAATCAGCACGAAGACCAGGGTCATCTTGCCCAGGCCGAACCAGATCAACGCCAGCGGCAGCAGGGCAATGGCCGGAAGCGGGTTGAACATGGCCGTCATGACCTCCAGGAAATCGGTGCCCAGCCTGGTCGTGATGGCCAGCAGGGTAAGCAGCGCCGCCAGAGCGATGCCCGCGGCATAGCCGGTCATCAGCACGTCGAGCGAGGTGGCGACGCGCCGCGGCAACTGGCCGGTGGCTACGCCGTCGATCAGGGCACGGCACGTATCGATGAAGGTGGGAAGCAGAAGATCGTTGTCCAGGTATCGCGCATAGGCTTCCCACAGGCATGCCAGGACAACCAGCACCAGCAGCTTGCGCAGCCAGCCCTGGTCCCACAGGCGCGCCATGAATGGCAGGGGATTTTCGACCACGCCCAGGTTTTCCACCGCCGTAGGCGTCTTGTAGATGTTCGCCCGCACGCCGGGGCCCGGCTTGCGCATCGCCTCGTCAAGCATGGCTGTTCTCCTCGATATGCTGCGCAAAGAGAAGATGCTTGATCTCGTCTTCAAGCGCGGACTGCGCGCCGGCCAGCGCCGGGCCGTCATCCAGGCCGCCCAGTTCGGCCCTGACCTGGCCCGGATGCGGCGACAGGAGCAGAATGCGGTTTCCCAATCGGACCGCCTCGGGTATGGAGTGCGTGACGAACAGCACGGTGAAGCGCGTGTCCTCCCAGAGCTGCATCAGCTCCTCCTGCATCTTGCGGCGCGTCAGGTCGTCCAGCGCCGCGAACGGTTCGTCCATGAGGATGATGTCGGGCTCCATGGCCATGCCGCGCGCGATTGCGACGCGCTGCTTCATGCCGCCCGACAGCATGTGCGGATAGCTGTCGACGAACTTCCCGAGATTGACCTTGTGGATATAGTGCAACGCCCGGTCTTCGGCCTCTTTCCCTCGCAGCCGCCCCGATGCCTGCAGCGCGAACATGACGTTCTGCTTGACCGTCTTCCAGGGCAATAGCTGGTCGAATTCCTGGAACACCATCATGCGGTCGGCGCCCGGCCGTAACACGGGTTTCCCTTGAAGCAATATCTCCCCTTCGGTTGGCCGAAGGTAGCCCCCCACGGCCTTCAGGATCGTCGATTTGCCGCAGCCGGACGGCCCCAGCAGTATGTAGCGGTCCCCCTGCCGCACCGTGAAATCCACCCGGTACGTCGCGGTCACCAGATGCTCTCGCGTCTTGTATTGCAGGGTCACTCCCCTGACCTCCAGCAACGGCGTCGTCATAAGGCCTCCCCTCGTCCGGCAGGCGGCGTTCGGTCCAGCCGGAATCTGACGCTTTCAAAGTCCGCCGCATAGCCGTCGCCGCGCGCCTGCACAAAGCAGGCATGCGGCTCGGCGAAATGCGCCGGCAGCAACAGGGCATCCTCGTCTGCGCAAAGGGCCAACAGGCGGCGGCGGGTTTCGATTCCGAGCGCCGGGTCGTCGTCGAAGCCCGTATAGAGCTCCGGGTGATAGATCTGCAAGGGATGGTGGAAGATGTCGCCGCTGCAATAGGCTCGCTCGCCCCGCGACGAAAGACGTATGCGCACGTGGCCCGCGGTATGGCCCGGCGCCGGCTCGACGGTCAGCACGCCGTCCAGTTCGTCCCCGTCGTCCACCAGTATCATCTGCCCTGACGCGACCACGGGCAGGATGCTGTCTTCAAACACGTGGTCGTTGATATGCCGATGCGCATAATCCGGCCGGCGCGCATCCCAGCGCGCAAACTCCTTGCGCGAGAACAGATAGCGGGCATTGGGAAAGGTGGGCACCCATCGGCCGTCGACCAGCCGGGTATTCCAGCCCACGTGATCGCAATGCAGGTGCGTGCACATGACATACCCGATGTCTTCCGGTCGCACCCCCGCCCGCGCCAGACGCGACAGCCACGGGGTTTCGCACATATGGAAGCGCGGCACCTGCGGCCGGTTCTTGTGGTTGCCGACGCAGGTGTCCACCAGCACCCAATGATTCGGCGTACGCACAAGCCAGCTGTGGCTGCTGGTCCGGAAACGGTTCTCCCCGGCGTCATAGAACGTCGGTTCCATCCAGTGCCGCAACGGCGCCAGCATGTGCGCATCGAACGCGGGAAAGAGTTCGCGGGGCTGAAAGCCCAAGCCCAGCCTTTCCTCGATGCGCTCCACCACGATGTCGCCTATCCGTATTTTCATGCTCGGGTCCTAGTTCCCGGGCAGGCCATGAACCTGGTCTACGAACAGCTCCTTCCAGGTTGCCGGCTTGGCCTTGATGGTTCCTATCTGGTGCATGAATTCCGCGAAGGCCATCAACCCTTGCGGCGTAAGGTTGTATTCGACCTTGGGGTCGGACAGCATCTGGACCACATCCGCGACAGGATCGGTGTCCTTGGTGATGGCCAGATAGGTCTGCGCCGCCTTCTGCTTGTTTTCGGTGATGTACTTCTGCGCTTCATCCAGCGCGTTCAGCACCGCCTGCGTCAGCTTCGGATTGGCCTTCTGGAACCGCGTCGTCGTATAGAGAACGTTGGTCGAGCTCGGTCCTCCAACCACCTGATAGGTATCGATGACCGAATGGAACCCCGGCTGCTTCAGTTCCCGATACGAAAACGGAGGCACCGTGAAGTCGGCGGTCACCTGCCCCTTTCCGGACAACATGATCGCCATGCTGTCCGATAAAGGCATGGCGATCGTCAAGCGGTCCAGAACATCGTATTTTTCTTTCCCGAAAGCCTGGGCGGCGGCCATCTGCAAGACGACGGCCTGGGTGGAAACCTTGATTCCGGACACCACGATCCTGTCCTTGTCCGTGAAGTCCTTGACCGACTTCACCGCCGGATTCCGGCTTACCAGGTACATGGGCATCGCGTTGAGGGAAGCCAGCCCCATTACGCTGGCCGGCGTGTTGCGGGTACGCGCCCACATCGTGAGAAAGGGCGGCGGCCCGGCCACCGCGAAATCCAGGGCCCCCGCGATGAGCGCATCGTTCATGACCGATCCGCCGGTGAACTGATTCCAGCTCACCTTGACGTCCGCCAGCCCAAGCTCGCGCGCGTGCTTCTCTATCAGCTTCTGTTCCTGCATCACCATCAGGGGCAGGTAGGCGATGCCGTACTGCCTGGCGAGACGCACTTCCTGGACCTCCGCGCGAGCGGGCGCCGCGCCCAGGCACAGCGCCAGACACGCCAGGCCCAGGATACTTTTGAAGTTTTGAACCTTCATTTTTGTCCCCTTCACGAATTGAGCGCCGCGCCATACGGCTCTTGATGCCCGCTTGCACGCCGCGCGTTCCATACCGCTAATCCATCAACGTTCCCCCGTTGACGTCCAGCACATGACCGGTGATGAAGCCCGCCGCGGGGCTGGCCAGGAAATACACGGCCTCGGCGATCTCGGCGGCCGTGCCAAGCCGGCCCAGCGGAACTTTCGCGGCGATGTCGGGCCAGCGGTCGCGCGGAATCATTTCCCCCTCGATCGGCCCCGGCGCGACGGCGTTGACGCGTACGTCGGGCGCCAGCTCGGTCGCCAGCGACTTCATCAAGGAGATCACCCCCGCCTTCGACGCGCAGTAGTGGGCCTTGGTGCCGCTTTTACCGGCGTTCAGCGCGGCGAACCCCGTTTTCCCAGCGCGGGACGTCAACAGCGTCATGCTTCCCTTGGCGCGCGACAACGGGCCGATGGCGGCCTGGGCCACCACAAAAGTCCCGGTCAGGTTTACGTCCATGAGCCGCCGCCACTCCTCCAGCGGAATGTCGGCGATAGGCCGGGCGGGCGCCGTAATCGCCGCGGAATGCACCAGCGCCTGCAAAGGGCCGCTCTTTTCGGCGCGGACGAACAGCGCGCCTACCTGCTGCGGATCGCACACGTCCGCGCGGATGTAGTCGCAGCCCTCGGGCAACGGCTGCTGCGGCTCGGACAAATCGGCGATCAGGACGCGATAGTCGACTGCCAGGCGCTGCGCAATGGCCCAGCCGATGTTGCGCGCGCCGCCGGTAACAATGGCTACGGGTTTCATGGGCGGCCTCAATAGTCCGATACGTCCACGTGGCTGGATGCCGGATCGACCGCCACGTCTATGACCGTGGGGACATCCGACCCGCGCGCTTGCGCCAGCGCCGCCGCCAGCTGCGCCGGCGTCGTCACGCTCACGCCGCGGCAACCCATGCCGCGCGCGATCTGGGCAAAGTCGGTCGGCGAAAAGTCCACCGCGATGCGGCGGTCTTTCAGGTTGTCGCGCACCATGCCCAGGCCGCTGTTGTTCGCCACCACGACCGTGATCGGCAGCTTCTCCTGCACGCAAGTTGCCATGACGTTCATGGTCATGGCGAATCCGCCGTCGCCCGTCAGGCAGACGACGTTCTTCTCCGGATAAACCAGCTTGACCGCCGCCGCCGCCGGCGCCCCCCACCCCATCCCGCCGATGCCGCCCGGCACCACCAGTTGCCCCGGCGTGCGTATCTTCAGCGTCGTGGTCGCCCAGATTCGATTGGTGCCGGCATCCAGCGTCAACATATCGTCGGGGGTGAGAAAGGCATCCAGCGCCTCGATGACATCCGCGTTATGCAGCATGTTCGGCGCCGCGCGGGCAGGCGTATCGCGCACGGCATGGGCCGCCTGCAACCCCGCGATCCAGTTCAGGCGATCGCCCCTGCGATGCGCACCCAGATCGTGCCCGAGCAAGGCTTCGATTGCATCGCCGCCGTCTGCGCATATGGCGAGGTCTACCGGATAGACCCAACCGGCATTGCGCGGATCGACGTCGATTTGAACGATGCGCTGGACCCCGGGCTTGATGAAGCCAGGGTTGCGGAATTTGATGTAGTCGGCCCCCAGGCTGGCCCCGACGACGATCAGCATGTCGGCGCCCTCCACGGCGGCGTTCGCCGACTTCATGCCCCAGGTGCCGAGCATGCCCACCGAAATCGCGGAGGTTTCGTCCACCAGGCCCTTGGCGTTGTAGCTGGTCGCCACCGCCAGGCCGAACCTGTCCGCCAGATCGGCGACCAACTTCCGGCCCCGGGGATTCTGCATGCCGTTGCCCACGATCAGCACGGGACGCTGGGCGGCGGCCGCCATGTCCGCCGCCGCCTTGATGGCCTGCGGATCGGGCAAGGGCATCGCGACTTCCTGGTAGCCGTGCGACGGATAGAGCTGCACGCGCGACTGCTGCGGCATCTCCCGGCGAATGATGGGCGACTTCAGCACCACGGCGGTCGGCCCCTGGCGAGGCAGGCTTGCCTGCTTGTAGGCTTGCTGGATGGCGTACACCGCCTCGTGCGGCTCGGTGGCGTAGAAGGTGGACTTGGTCATGGTTTTCATGACGGCGCGGACGTCGGCCGCGCCATAGTCGCCCGTCATGGTCTGGTAGACGCCGTACATGCCGAAGCCGTCATAGCAGGAGGTATCGGTCAGCACCAGCATGGGCGAGCCAGCGAAATAGGCCTCCAGTATCCCGAACGCGCCCGTCGTGCTCGCGAATGGTCCCTGGCCCATGTACAGCCCGGGCTTGCCGGTCAACCGCCCCACGACCTGGGCCATGATGGAGGCGACCTGCTCGCCCCTGGTCAGGATCACGCGCAATGCGTCTCTGGCCTGGTGGAACTCGTCCAGCATCCACGTCACCCCCAGGCCCGGCAAAGTGAAGGCGTAGTCCACTTTCAGTTCCACAAGCGTCCTGACGATCGCCTGCTTGGTCGTCACGGGGGCTGCGCTGGCAAGTCCATCCATGTCATTTCCTTGAAAAGGCCTTTTTTTCACAATACAAACGTTTGCATTTTCATGTCAATGGCACTTCACATGGGTGAATTCCCTTAGTGGTGGTATATTTTTGACCAACGTTTGCACGAACAGATTGGAACAGCATGGCAGCCAGCTTGCAGGACGTGGCCCGCATGGTCGGGGTCTCCATCAGCACCGTATCGCGCGCGCTGCACCGCCCGGAAATGGTCGACGCGGAAACCCGGAATCGCATCAACGCCGCGGTGACCGCGCTGGGATATGTGCCGCAGGGAGTGGGCCGCGCACTGGTATCCCGGCGCACGCACAGCATCGGCGCGGTCGTGCCGCGCATCGGCGCATCGGCTTTCGCGCAGACCATAGAGGCGCTGCGGCATGGGCTGGGCAAGCACAACTACACCTTGCTGCTGGCACAACCGCCGGTCGAGGAACAGGCCGACCTGCGCCCCTTGCGCACGCTGATCGAGCGCGGCGTGGACGCCATCGTCCTGCTGGGCAACGACTACCCGCCGCAGTGGCTGGACCTGATTACCAAGAACGGCTTGCCCGTCGCCACGATCTGGGCCGATGCAAGCAACGCCCCGCCCGGCGCCATCGGCTTCGACAACTATGTCGCCGGCCGGCAAGCCGCCGAGCACTTGCTCGGCCTGGGCCACCGCGAGTTCGCGTTCATCAGCGGCCATCTCGCGTCCAATCAGCGGGCCCGGCAGCGCTACCAGGGCGTGCTTGAAACCATTGCGGCGGGAGGCGGCCGCCTGTCGCGCAACTTGATCACCGAAGCCGACTATGAGTTTGCCGACGGTTATCGGGCCGCGCGCCGGCTATTGGACGAAAAACAGCCCTTTTCCGCCCTGATATGCGGCAACGACTACCTGGCCCTCGGCGCCATGGCCGGCTTGCGCGAAGCCGGCCTGCATATTCCGCGCGATGTCTCGGTCATTGGCTTCAACAACAGCGAATTTGCGGCGTTCGTGGATCCCCCGCTCACCACCGTCCATTTCCCGTCGGTAGAGATCGGGGCCACCGCAGCGGAAACGCTGCTGGCCGCGATAGATTCGGACAATGCCATGCCGCCACCGCAAATGCTGCCCACCGCGCTGATAAAACGAAGCTCGACCGGCCCCGCCAAGACACCGTAGCCGGGGCTGGATGCAAAAAAAAGGGCGTCCCAAGGACGCCCTCTTCCATCAAACCCGCCAGCCGCTTACTTCAGCAGCAGCGCGTTCAAACGCTTCACGAAAGCCGCCGGGTCGGCGATCTGCGCGCCTTCGGCCAGCAGGGCCTGGTCCAGCAGCAGCCGGGCCCACTGGTCGAACTCGCCATCGTCGGCCGCGCGGATGCGCGCCAGCAGCGGATGCTCGGGGTTGATCTCCAGCACCGGCTTGACGTTGGGCGCTTCCTGGCCGGCCGCCTTCAGCATGCGCAGCAGGTGCGGGCTCAGTTCGTTCTGGCCCACCACCACGCAAGCCGGCGAATCCACCAGGCGCAGCGTCACGCGCACTTCCTTGACCTGGTCTTCCAGCGTCTTCTGCAGGCGTTCGACCAGCGGCTTGAAGTCCTCGGCCACTTCGGCCTGGTGCTTCTTTTCTTCCTCGTCGGCCAGCTCGGCCAGGTCCAGGCCGCCCTTGGCCACCGACACCAGCGACTTGCCGTCGAACTCGCGCAGGTAGGACAGCATCCACTCGTCCACGCGGTCGGACAGCAGCAGCACCTCGATGCCCTTCTTGCGGAAGATCTCCAGGTGCGGGCTGTTGCTGGCGGCGGCGAACGTATCGGCCGTCACGTAGTAGATCTTGTCCTGGCCTTCCTTCATGCGCGACACGTAGTCGGCGAAGGACACGGTCTGCGCCTGGTCGCCGGTATGCGTGGACGCGAAGCGCATCAGCTTGGCGATGCGCTCCAGGTTGGCGTGGTCCTCGCCCGCGCCTTCCTTCAGCACCTGGCCGAACTCAGACCAGAACGTCGCGTAGTCTTCCTTCTTGTTCTCGGCCATATCCTCCAGCAGAGACAGCACGCGCTTGGCCGAGCCCTCGCGGATCGCGCGCACGTCGCGGCTTTCCTGCAGGATCTCGCGCGACACGTTCAGCGGCAGGTCCGCCGAATCGATCACCCCGCGCACGAAGCGCAGATAGGACGGCAGCAGCTGGTCGGCGTCGTCCATGATGAACACGCGCTTGACGTACAGCTTCACGCCGCGGCGGCCGTCGCGGTCCCACAGGTCCATCGGCGCGTGCTTGGGCACGTACAGCAACTGCGTGTACTCGCTGCGGCCTTCCACGCGGTTGTGCGTCCAGGCCAGCGGATCGTCGTAGTCGTGCGACACCGTCTTGTAGAACTCGCGGTACTGCTCGTCCGTCACCTCGGACTTGCTGCGGGCCCACAGCGCATTGGCCTGGTTCACCGTCTCCAGCGCTTCCGTCTTGACCTGCTCGCCCTTCTCCTGATCCCACTCTTCCTTGGCCATGCGGATGGGCAGCGAGATGTGATCGGAATAGCGGCGCAGGATCTCGCGCAGCTTCCAGCCGTTGAGCAGCTCGTCCTCGTCGGCGCGCAGGTGCAGCGTCACGTCGGTGCCGCGCGTGGCCTTCTCGGCCGCGGCGATCGTGAACTCGCCCTGGCCGTCCGATTCCCACTGGATCGCTTCCGTGCCGCCGGCGCGGCGGCTCAGCACCGTCACCTTGTCGGCCACGATGAACGAAGAATAAAAGCCCACGCCGAACTGGCCGATCAGCTGCGCATCCTTCTGCTTGTCGCCCGTCAGCTGCGAGAAGAACTCGCGCGTGCCAGAGCGCGCGATCGTGCCCAGATTGGCCACCGCCTCTTCACGCGACAGGCCGATGCCGTTGTCCGAAATCGTGATCGTGCGGGCCGCCTTATCGTAGGCCACCGTAATCGCCAGCTCGCCGTCTCCTTCGAGCAGCTCGGGACGGTCGATGGCCTCGAAGCGCAGCTTGTCGCAGGCGTCCGATGCGTTCGACACCAGCTCGCGCAGGAAAATTTCCTTGTTGCTGTACAGCGAATGAATCATCAGGTGCAGCAGCTGCTTCACCTCGGCCTGGAACCCCAGGGTTTCGGACGCGGAAGACGTGGCGGTTTGGCTCATGGTTTTACGTAAAGGTCAAAAATATTAGGGACAAATAATCCCGTCACCGGGGCTCGCGCCCGCGCGGTCGCCGGGAAACCCTGCCTATATGAAGGTCTATGTCGCTTTTTCAAGACCCCGGGCCCCGCCCCAGGGGCGCTGCGGGTCCTTACCCGCTAAAATCCCGCACTTTCTTCCCGCATCCCGCCCCGGCCGGCCCTCCGCCATGCAATCCGCCTCCCTTGCCCAGCCCGCATCCCACGGCGCCTCCGACGCCGACGAACCCAGCCACGACCTGGTCTACGGCCCCGACGACCGCCCCGCGCCGCCCATCGCCTTTCTCGCGGCCCTGCAGCACCTGCTCGCCATCCTGGTCCCCATCGTCACCCCCGGCCTGCTGATCTGCCAGGCCCTGGACGTCCCCAGCCGCGACACCACCCTGATCGTGTCCATGTCGCTGGTGATCTCCGGCATCGCCACCTACGTCCAGTGCCGCCGCTTCGGCCCGCTGGGCGCCGGCCTGCTCATCGTGCAGGGCACCAGCTTCAACTTCGTCGGCCCGCTGATCGCCGGCGGCTCGGTCATGGTCAAGCAAGGCACCCCGGTCGAAGCCGTCATGGCCGCCATCTTCGGCGTCGTCATCGCCGGCTCCTTCGTCGAAATGGGCATCAGCCGCATCCTGCCCTTCGTCAAGCGCCTCATCACCCCGCTGGTCACCGGCATCGTCGTGCTGCTCATCGGCCTGACCCTCATCAAGGTCGGCCTCATCAGCATGGGCGGCGGCTACAGCGCCATGTCCAACGGCACCTTCGCCAGCGCCGAAAACCTCACCCTGTCCGGCCTGGTCCTGGGCACCATCGTCCTGCTCAACCGCGTGCCCGTCGTCTGGGTCCGCAGCACCGCCCTGGTGCTGGCCCTGGCCGTCGGCTACCTCGCCGCCGCCTACATGGGCCGCCTGGACTTCACCGGCGCGCGCGAAGCCGCCCTGTTCCAGATCCCCACCCCGCTGCACTTCGGCCTGGGCTTCTCGTGGCCGCTGTTCGTGCCCATGCTCATCATCTACCTGGTCACCTCGCTGGAAGCCATCGGCGACGTCACCGCCACCAGCAAGGTCTCCAAGCAGCCCGTCGAAGGCCCGCTGTGGATGCAGCGCATCAAGGGCGGCGTGCTGGTCAACGGCGCCAACTCCCTGCTGGCCGGCATATTCAACACCTTCCCCAGCTCCGTCTTCGCGCAGAACAACGGCGTCATCCAGCTCACCGGCATCGCCAGCCGCCACGTCGGCGTCTGGATCGCCGGCATGCTGATCCTGCTGGGCCTCTTCCCCGCCGTCGCCGGCATCCTGCAAGCCGTGCCCGAACCCGTGCTCGGCGGCGCCGCCATGGTCATGTTCGGCGCGGTCGCGGCTTCCGGCATCAACATCCTGGCCGGCATCCAGCTCGACCGCCGCGCCCTGCTCATCATCGCCGTCTCCCTGGCGCTGGGCCTGGGCGTCTCGCAAGTGCCCGAGATCCTCTCGCACCTGCCCCACGCCGTGAAAAACATCCTCGAATCCGGCGTCGCCACCGGCGGCATCTGCGCCCTGGTCATGAACTGGTTCCTGCCCGAAAAGAAGCCGGCGTAAGCGCCCCGCCAGGCAAGGGGCGCGGCCCCTTGCCTGACAATTTCCCCCAGACCGCATATAATCGCCGTCTTCGCATCTCCCGCGACCGTCATCAGTACGCGTGCGCGACCTCCTAGCCCGGGTGGTGAAATTGGTAGACGCAGGGGACTCAAAATCCCCCGCCGCAAGGCGTGCCGGTTCGATTCCGGCCCCGGGCACCATCCCCAAATCTTCTGCTAATTCAAGCCATTAGAAGATTTCGCAGTACAAGCCCCGCACCGGGGGATTTTCCTAAAATTGTGGTCAGGTACAGTTTCGGTACAGTGATGCGGCGCTAGCCCCACACGGAGTACTCATGGCTACGATCGTTAAGACTTCCTCGGGCACTTGGAAAGCCCTCATTCGCAAGACAGGCTGGCCGGCCACGGCCAAGACGTTCCGCACCAAGCGGGACGCCGAAGACTGGGCGCGCCGTACCGAAGACGAAATGGTGCGCGGCGTATACATCCAGCGAGCACCGGCCGAGCGCATGACCGTCGAAGCGGCGCTGACCCGCTACCTCAAGGAAGTCACGCCCACCAAGCGAGCCTCGACCCAAGCCGGCGAACACAAGAAAGCACAGGTCATCATCCGGCATCTTGGCAAGTACTCGCTGGCCGCCCTGAACGCTGAGATCGTGGCGCAGTTCCGTGACATGCGACTGGCCGGCGACCCGGACGAGAAGGGCAAACTACGACCTCGCAGTAACAACACGGTACGCTTGGAACTGGCACTGCTGGGCCACCTGTTCACCGTCGCGATCAAAGAATGGGGCATCGGCCTGCCCTTCAATCCCGTGTCCAACATTCGCCGCCCTGCCCCAGGCTCGGGCCGCAACCGGCGATTGACTCCCGAAGAACAGACCCGCCTGCTACAAGCCGTCGATAAGCACTCGAACCCGATGTTCGGATGGATCGTCCGCATTGCCGTTCAAACCGGCATGCGGCTGTCCGAGATTGCGACGCTGCGTATTCGGCAAGTGGACATCGAGCGGCGCGTCGTGCGGCTGGAGCACACCAAGAACTCTTCTCCCCGCACCGTTCCTCTGACTGCCGAGGCAACGCGCGTGTTCACCGAGGCCCTTGCCAACCCCGTGCGCCCAGCCGAAACCGAACTGGTGTTCTTCGGCGAACCTGGCCGGGATGGCATACGACGCCCCTACCTGTTCGACAAAGCATGGACCGATGCCAAGCGAGCAGCGGGCCTTGAAGACTTCCGCTTTCACGACCTGCGACACGAGGCTGTCAGCCGGTTCGTGGAAGCCGGCTTGAGCGATCAGGAGGTGTCGGCCATCAGCGGCCACAAGTCGATGCAGATGCTCAAGCGCTATACGCACCTGCGGGCCGAAGATCTGGTGCAGAAGCTGGACCGCCTCGCGGGTCGCGCGCCGTCCATTTCTAAACAACGGAGTGAGGCCGACTCCCAAACAGAGAACAACGCATAATCGCTCCATCGCGTTGCCATAATGAATAACCGATCGTCTTAACCTACGGAGGAAGCTAGTTTTGCATACCGCTATCAAGATCGTCGCCATCAGCAGCCTTGCCCTTACCCTTGCCGCGTGCGGCAGCGCCAAGGACGCTAACAAGAGCAACTTCAGCAAGGCCATACAGGCATACCTGGATACTCAGAAGGGCCTGTGCGCTGCGATTCCTGCAAAGGGCTTGCCGTTCACCCTAGCGAATCAAGACATGCTGGGCGGTCAGAGCAAGAAGCGCGCCGACGCGCTGGTCGATGCCGGGCTGCTGACGAAGCGAGACACCGAAGTCAAAGCCATGTTTGGCAACAAGATGGAGCCGGCCACCGAGTACCAAATCACTGACACCGGCAAGAAATTCCTCGTCGCCAATGGTGCCAATACGATGGCTGGACAAGATGCCTTCTGCACCGGCAAGTACACCGTTGTGGAAGTGAGCAACTTCACCGAACCCAGCGACATGATGGGCGTAAAGCTGTCGCAGGTGAACTACCGCTACAAGGTAGAAGGTGCAGATGACTGGGCCAAATCGGAAGGCATGCGTGCCAATTACAAGAACTTTGCGGAACAGACGCAGGGAGATATCCAGGGTAAGGCGGCTGTCATCCTGACCAACGATGGATGGATGCACGAGCGCCTGTTCAAGCGCGGATAAGCCGCCCCTGGCTCAGTTCAAAAACGAAAGGCCTTTCACCTGCGAGTGAAGGGCCTTTTCTTTGGTTCTACGCCGATCTGCGTGGTGGTTGGGGTTGCAGAACGACCCAAAGGTGACTGTTTGAGCGCCTCTTCCCCAGCCGCCCATGCCTCTGCTTCCGACTTTAAATGTGAAAATTAGAAACTCATATTTGCTATAGTTTGTTCACCAGAGGCTGGCGGGGTTTCCCAACGCAGGGGCAATCCACATCCAGGAGAAAGCCGTGACCAGGTATCCCCCGGCCCAGTTTATCGCGCAGGTTTTGATTAATACATTACGTTGCGACCTCTAGGAGACACCATGCCCCTTTGCGGCGTTGAAATCAAAGGCAGCGAAGCGATCTTCGCCGTAGTCGAGGTTGTTGATGGTCATTGGAAGCACATTCCGACGGAAACGAAGCGCATCGCCTTGAACGACGATGACGACGCGAAGAATGTCCGTTCGTTTGCGGACCTCATCGCCGGGTTTCTTCGGGACAACAAGCTGACCGAAGTCGCGCTCAAGAAGCGCGGGAAGAAGGGGGAATTCGCCGGGGGGCCGACAACCTTCAAGATCGAAGGCGTTTTCCAACTCAACCGGGACTGCTCAGTTCAGCTAATCTCAGCCCCAACCATTGCCGCGCAGGACAAAAGGCACAATTTCGTCATCCCTACTACCTTGAACAAGTACCAAGTTGAGGCATTCCGAACCGCTTGCGCCGCGCTTGCTCAGCGCCTTCCAAAAGTATGACCAAGCTGTATATCGAAGGCTCAAGCGCGCCCGTTGAGATCAAGACGTCGCTGATAGAGTTCTCCAAAAGTATCGAGTTTCACCGCGAAGACTCAAAGGCGGAAAACGGCTACGTCTTCTTTGGCACTAACCGCGTAACGGGTACGCTCGTCACTCTCAAGTACTACTACTGGGGTGGCAAAGCAGAGTACCACGCTGAGCCCCGACAACTTGCCCAGATTGACGCACAGAACGTCCTCAAAATTCTGGACGCGGGGCTCATCGATGCAAAGTGGGCGTACTTCATGACCCCCACTTGTACTGGCGGCGATCTAGACCTTGTTCTGGAGTCAAGCCCACTGGGATTGAAGGCGGCGCTTGAGTACACGTATCAAACCCTCTCGGGTTTGAGCCATCTCCATGGGAGTCGTTTCCTCCATCGCGACATTAAGCTCGCAAACTTGTACTTGACTGAAGGTGGTTCCGTTGTCATTGGCGATTTCGGCTCAGTGAAGCGATTGCCCGAGGCAGCCTCAACAATTCCTGCATCAAGCCATTCGCTAGCTTATCGACCGCCGGAAACAGTAATCACTAACTCGTACGGTATTCCCGGAGATATCTATCAATGCGGTTTGGTCCTCTACCAGCTACTCGGTGGAACGCTTTCATACGACGGCCTCGCGTGGCTAAACAGGCGGGAACTCGTTCAGTTAGAGACGCTCGCAACGCCGTCGGATAAGGGAGACTTTATTGACCGCTGTATCAAGGCAAAGATCGCGGCGGGAAAAGCGACAGACCTCACGTCCTTACCACCCTGGGTTCCAAAGTCAATTCGCCGGATCATTAACAAGGCCTGCCACGTTGACGCAGCACAACGCTTTCAGACCGCCTCAGCGTTCATGGCCAAGATCCATGAGGTTCGTCCGTCTGTTCCCGACTGGCGGGTGATCGAAGGCTGTCCAACACTTATTGCCAAGACTAGCTACAGGATCGTCAGTGGTGACGAGGGTTACTCCGTTCAGAAGCGGGCGAGAGCTGACTGGCGTAACGAAAATACTATCGCTGGTTCGACTCTCGAAGAGTTAGTCGAAAGCATCGCACAGAAGGTTTAGGCGCCAGCGCATGCGCTAAGCGTCCGCTTTCATTTTCTCTTACTGGCTGCTTTTGGCCGAATTCGGCCGCATGTCTTCCTGAGCGAATCATCCCCGCCTACACGGCAACCGAGTAGCACGCAAGATCATCAAGTCCTCGCGCTGGCTGCTCCTGCGCAATCCCGAAAACGTCAGGCGAAAAGCCTTCCCCGGAAATCGGTGATGAACCTCTTTTTCCATATCAGTTCACTTCTCTGATCCGCCCGTTTGTCGGGCCTTTTAAGGCTGCGCCATGTATTCCAGAGGTAGCAGAATGGCATTAGCGTGGCCACGACTTAAGCGTATGCAAGTCCAGCAACGTAAACCTCCCCGCATCCTGCCATCCACCTGTGTCGATGTAGTAAACGTTGCCAAGCTGCGCAGGGTTGCGCAGGGTCATATGTCCATGGACCACCGCACGTACATTGCGGACAGGCTGGGAATACTGCATTCGATAGCGGTCGACGGACCATAGACAGGCATCTTCATCCTCCGGGCTAAAAGTAGCGCCATGAATTGCATGCCAATCGTCATAGGGAAAGTCGGCGTGAACCATACCCACTACACCACTCGGCGTTTCCACCTCGATAGCCAGCGGCAAAGCACTCAAGCAGGCCGCAATGCGTTCACGAACATCGCCAACACAGGCATCCAACCATCCGCCGCCGTGGGCACGATGATCAACGTCCGGAATCGGATTGCCCATCACCCGTCGCCACGTCATCAGGTCGTGATTCCCACAGATCGCGTGAAACCACGGGCGCTTCAACCATTTCAGAACATCGGCTGACTCAGGACCTCGGTCCACAAGGTCCCCCACGGAAAACAATCGGTCCTTTTCTGGCGAGAACTTTACGGCAGCCAGCGCGACCTCAAGCCGACCAAAATGACCATGGATGTCACCCACCGCAAAATCACGGCCGTTGGCATTCAATTGAAAGCGCCGGACTCGGACATTACCGGGCGTCATTCCAAGATTCCATATAGTTCCATAACGACTTGTCATGCATGCCCCATGATACTTGGCTCTCCACGGTAACGTGACACGCACTCCGCTGATCCTAGTGTCATCACTTCGAATGCGAGCCAACAGCGTGAGCACGCTCACATCGTTGGTAATTTTCCACAAAATTTTTCCTTGTCCACCGACGTTTCAGACGCCGAAATCAGGGCGCCTCTCTGACCGCGCCTAAGCCCTTGATTTCGAGGTTCATTTTGCTTGATCACTTCATCGCAAGAAAGCCAATGTGCCATATCTTGGCATTTGGCGATCCCTAATCTTGGTTTTTACTGACACCCCATTTTGGTCTTTAAAATCAATGGGTTAAGTTTGACATCCATGCCTTCACGGTAAAGACTGGCATTACCTACGGTGAACTTGTGAGGCATATGAATGACTACTGGAGAATATCTGTTGGGACGGTTTGGACCGTTGATGAGCATCGTTGACGTCGCTACCTTGCTAGGCCGATCTCCCGATGGTGTCCGCGTTGCGCTTTATACCGATACCGATTTTTCGCGCAAGCTGAAACCAGCCATGCTGCGGGTCGGCCGCCGCGTTTATTTTCGGACGTTGCAGGTCACGGAAGCGCTGAGTCTGGAACAGCCGGCAGACGATGAAATCATGCCCGCAGAGGCCGCTACGCGAGGGCCGCGCGCATGAGTCGGCAAAGAACCATCAACGACCAGATATGGCGGTCAAATCGCCTGTCAGGCTGCACGGTCGAAGACCGCTATGCGCTGTTCTACTTCCTGACCTCGCCATTCAGCAATGTCATCGGCGCGTATGAAATCGTCATTCGCGTTGCGGCCTCAGAAATGGGCTGGGACCCCGATTCACAACTGATGCCAGTGATGCGTCGCCTCATCGAGGCTGGCATCTTGGATTTTGACGCGCAGGCGAATTACATCTGGATCAAAGATTGGTGGGACCACAACTCCGCCAAGATGGCAGTGGCAACGACCCTTAGGAAAAAGACACTCGAGCAAATAGCGGCACTGCCCCGAGGCTGGCGTGACGCTTACGTGAATGACTTTATCGATCGACTGCCTACCGAGGATCCGCTGCGCAATACGGTAGCCAAAGCCCTTGGATACGGTCCTTATAGGCTATCGACACCCTATGCGGGACCCGACGACGGCCGGACGTCGATTCCGGCCGAACCAAAAGACATCCATAGAAATCAATCAATTAGCAACGGGCATACCCCAGCGACAGCCTATCTCCAGGGTATGGGCAGGGGGCCGGGTAACACTACTACTAACACTAACCCTATCTATAACCCTACTACTACAACGAGAACCGACGACGGTCTTCAGTACCCTACCGCGCTGGTCCCCGCTGAGAAACTGTCGATCCAAAACTTGCTTACCGACGTCCAATCAGTTGATGCGCAAGCATTGCTTGACGAGCTGGACGGAGCCATCAAGACACCCGGAACCATCAGAAAGACAAAGGTCGCCTATTTCAAAGGAATCCTTGAACGCCACCGCACAGGGGGATTCGTGCCGTCTGCTGGCATCCCGATAGCAACCAGAAGGGAACGCCTGGCAGCGACCCAAGATATGTCGCGTGCTTCGCAATCAGCACCACTCAGCAAAGCTGAATCTCAAGCCCGGCTTCAAGAAATCAAAGCCCAACTGGAGCTGCATACGAGGATGCCGAAATGACGCGCAAGACCACACTCAGCATCCGCCTGGACGGTGATCTGAAGCGGCGCTGGCAGGCACTTTGTCTTCGACAAGGCAGTACGCCCAGCGACGGCCTGCGGCAGATCATTGTCCGCCTTCTCAACGGTTCGGCAACGGACACTTCGCCCACTCCATCAACACATGAGCAGCCCGATACTTCGCGTCGCCGCTTGGAACTCCGCCTGACTGGGACGGAATATGCCCGTATCGAAGCACTGGCCTTGCAGCAGGGCATGTCCGCCAATCGCTGGGTCATCCACCTGATACGGGCCAATCTCAGCGGGGAACCACAGTTCGGCATGACAGAGCTACGGACGCTGGGCGAATCGAATTCACGGCTGCTGGCCATCGGCCGCAACCTGAACCAGATCGCCCGGCATATGAACGCAGGACGCGCGCTGGACACGGTGGTAACCGCTGAGCGTATCGACACACTGACCCGTCATATCAAAACCCACACCGCGCGGGTGGCAGACATCATGCGCGCCAACATTGACCGCTGGAGGCTGGAATGAGTCTGGTCATTGATGGAATTTTGAAGGACTGGGGCGAACGCATCTATACCAAGCCCGTAACCAGCCAAGGCATAAAGCGCACGGTGACGCGATCACGCACTTCGCCGCCCTCTAAGCCCCTGTTGTTGACTGGCAGCGCTCGGGTCCGCGACAAGTTGATGCTGACCACTCGCAAAGCGCCCGAAGTCATAGTGAAGATCTCCGGCGGCGGCAAAGGCATCGCGCAGGTGAAAGCACATCTCGACTACATATCGCGCAACGGCCTGGTAGCGTTGGAGAACGAAGACGGTGAAATCATCCTTGGCCGTGAGGCAGTGCAGGACGTGCGCGACGAATGGAAAAGCGGCCAGTACGGGTTGCCTGATAACGGCTCGCGCCGCGAAACGTTCAATATCGTGCTGTCCATGCCGCCCGGCACCGACCGACGCGCAGTCAATGACGCTATCCGTGCATTCGCGAAAACGGAGTTCGGCGCCAACCACGCGTATGTCTTCGCCATCCATGACGATGAAGCCCATCCCCACGGCCACCTTTGCGTTAGGGCGCTGGGTCTCGACGGCAGCCGGCTCAACCCACGAAAAGCGGACCTGCAACGTTGGCGGGAGCGCTTCGCCGAGGCACTGCGTGAAAAAGGCATCGAGGCCAATGCCACACCGCGTAGGGCACGGTCTAACACGCACACTACGGTCAAGCAGGCGACGCGACATGCCGCCAAGCGGGGCAAGAGCGCCAAAGCGGCCGAGCGGGAACAACACGGGCTTTCCGGCGTTTCACGTGCCATCAGGAATGGCTACGGGCACATTGCGAAAGCCTTGGCTGCTGGGGACATAGAGGACAAATCGCTTGCCCTGGAAATTGTCCGGTTCCTTGATCCCTCGCTGGACAGGGCTCTACAGGTCCCACAGCGTAGCCAGAGCAGCACAGAGGTGGCCAAGGACGCGCAGCAACTGGAGAAGATCAACCACTCAGGCAGAGGCGACCTGAGCCGTTGATCGATTGCGGAAGAAGGACCATAAGATGGCTTTACGCTATGACGCGTTGCAAGACTACTGCGATGATCCAGCGCGCACCGGTGATGTGCAGGTCATTCTGTATGCGCACTACTGGAAGGGCTTTGCCTTGGCCGTGCAGGACGGCACTACAGAGCACCCCGTCATGGACGACAAAGGCCGACCGTACCGGTTCCGAACAGTAGAAATGGCCCTGGCGGAACTGGCGAACATCTCGTACCTGTCGGACCGCATCATCATTGACCGTCGCATGTGGTGGCCGTAATTGGGAAACTACTTTGCATTAACCGTAAGTAAAATCAACTTCGGTTGTACCTTTAACCACAACGAACGTTGCACCGCCCCAAGGACGCCTAGCGTACCGGGTGCCGACCCGAAAAGAAGGGTTCCGACCGCCGAGAGCAGATCGGCCGCTTAGTCGCCCCAAGAACGCTTTGTCGTACTGGGCGCGGTCCCTGAACAGACCGACAGACCGGACAGCACGGTCCTACGTTCGCCCTCAACCTCTCAGGAGTGGCGAACATGAAGAAACTATCAGCCCCTTGCATTCTGGCCGTCGGCATTGCCGCGTCGTCGGCCGCCTTCGCACAAATCCCCGTAACAGATGGCGCTTCCATCGCCAAGAGCGTGGAAAACCAGATCGAAACAATGGCGAAGTGGAAGATGCAGTACGACCAGATGGTCAGCCAGATCGACCAGATGAAGCAGCAATACGCTGCGGTCACTGGCGCGCGCGGCATGGGCGAACTGTTCAACAACCCGCAGCTGCGTGACTACCTGCCCCAAGACTGGCAAGGGGTCTATGACAGCGTGAAATTAGGCGGCTATGCCGGACTGAGCGGGCGCGCTGAATCTATCTACGACAACAACAAGGTGTATGACGCCTGCACCGGCTTTGCCTCGACAGAGCAGCGCACCAACTGCGAAGCGCAAGCCGTCAAAGGCGCGCAAGACAAAGCCTTTGCGCTCGATGCCTACGACGCGGCGAAAAACCGCCTCAGTCAAATCGACCAGCTGATGCAGCAGATCAACCAAACGCAGGACCCGAAAGCCATTGCCGAACTGCAAGGCCGCATCGCGGCCGAGCAGGCCATGATTCAGAACGAGCAGACCAAGCTACAGATGTACCAGATGGTCGCGGCAGCCGAAGACCGATTGCAGGAACAGCGGCAGCGTGAGATCAACGCGAAGGTGCTGGCGAATCGTGAATACACGAAGCACCAGCCTTTCAACCTGTTGGATAAATAAGAGGAGACAAGCCCGTGTTTTCCTACATTCACGTCCCTGTTTTGGCAATTTGCTTTTTCACACTCCTGTTCATGCGGCGGTGGTGGCAATGCATTGACCGCCTTGGGTTCACACGTGAAGTCGGCCGTCGCGCGCCTTCGCTTGTTCAAGGTGACATTCTGGCTGCAACGTTCGCCATCCTCCCCTTCCTGATCGCGGCGGTGGACTGGTCCGGGGTTGTCCTGCCCGGCCAATCAGTGCCGACGTCGTCATGGATGGCCGTCGTGCTCTCACTGTCCTGCCTCGGTGGCTGCGTGTTCGTTCTGCGCGACTCGGACGGGCGATTCGCAGGTAGCTGGGCGGGCACGCGTGAAAGCGCGCTGCGGACAGTTGCGGCGCTACGCATCATTGACGCGGCCGAGCTCGCCCATGCGCTAGGCGTATTGCAACAGCATGAGGGCCGAGACACCGGCGGCCGAACCATCGAAGTCAACGCACAGGAGATGCGGAAATGAAAAGGACCGTTCTCTTTCTATTTGTCGCGACAGCGCTCGCCGGCTGCGATCAGGCCACGACGGTCCAAACCGTGGATTGGTACAAAGCGCACGATGCCGAGCGCACTGCGATGGTTTCCAAGTGCCGGAATAACCCTGGCGAGTCGGACGCATCACCGAACTGCATAAATGCCGTCACCGCCCAGAACCATCTGGCGGTTGAGAAGCGCGGATACACAAAGCATGAGCCAATCAATGTGCTCGAAGGGGGCAAATAGTGGCTATTGAATCTAATATCTTTGAATGGATGGGCGAAAGCATCGACATGACGCTGAACGCGTTTGTTCAGGTGACGTCGGGCAATGTCATTTCCATGTTCACTGACATCTTCGTCTACGGTGGCACGCTCACACTCGTGATGATGGGATTCGCCATCATCTTCGGATATGTCGAAGCCCCTGCCTCAAACTTCATGAAGACTTGCGGGAAGTTCATCGTCATTGGCGGTTTGGCAATGAGCGCCCCTACGTACCTGTCATGGGTTGTCGAGGCATTGCGCGGCCTGGAAACGGGCGTCGCTGACGCCTTCTCGGCATCCGGCAGCAGTACGTCCGCAACATCGGTTTATCAGGTGCTCGATAAGGCGGTGTCCGATGGCTTCCAAATCGGCGGCGATATGCTCGACAAGATGGGAAAACGGCGCTGGTATGAGATTGGCATGGTGTTTTGGGACCTGCTAAACGCCCTAATCATCTACGCCGCCACGCTCATCATTGCCATTCCGGCGGGGGCAATGGTGATCGTTGCCAAAATCATGCTCACCCTCATGCTTGGCATCGGGCCGTTCTTCATCGCCATGCTGATGTTCCCCGTCACCGCGAAATGGTTTGATAGCTGGTTTGGCCAAGTGATGACCTACATCATGCAAATCGCCTTGGTGACAACGGTTCTCGGCATGGGCATGAAGTTTTTCAGTGCGCTTACGGCCAAAGTATTGGCCGTCACCACTGACCATCCTATTGCCACAATGCTTGAAATCCTGATCGTCACGGGCGTCACCCTGTTCTTGCTGCAACGCGCATATGAGGCAGCGTCGCACCTGGCCGGAGGCGTGTCCTCGGCGGGTATCACGCTTAGGCAAGTCAGCCAGGCCGCCGCATCCCCCGTTACTCAAGTTCTCAACCGTCAAACAACTCGCCGCGACATGCAAAGCGGCATGATGGTCACCGGGGGCCGGCTCAATCATCTCGCAGCAGGCAACACAATGTGGAACCCAGCGTACCGGCAACACGTAATGCAGAACATGGGCAAAAACTGGGGGCCGGCTACAGGCGGCTCAGTCAAAGGCGAATAGCCTGCCATCTGCGCCTGCGTTGGCCTCGCTTTCGGCGAGGCCCTTTCATTTCTAGCGGCAAATCTCCGCGCTACGCTTGGGCAACCCCTTCGGTTGCATCCCGCGTCCGTTCTTGCCGGACTGGCCGCGGGGGCAGGCCCAGCGGCTTCGCCTTGTTCCTCCCCCCGGCCGACAGGCTGCATGGCTTCCAGAGACATCAAGGGTGAAGGCTTCGCCCGGGATCCTCACCCGTTCCCTGCGCTGCGCTTCGGGCTGCGGCTTCTGATCCCGCCCTTGACGCCTCTTCCGGCCAAACGGCGTTAGTAGCGGTGCTATCAAGCGGATGACGGGTCAAGGGGTTGGTGCGGCCCGCAGCCCACGGGGCGAGGACACGGCCCCTTGACGCGGCAGGAGCGCCCCACGCTATGCCCGGGGGCAGGAGTTCCGGGCCAAGGGCCCGCAACCCCTGCTCCCGAGGCTCCCGCCGGCGAGGGTGGAGAGTCCAGAGAGGCAAAGCCTCTTTGGAAACTACGACGCAGGCTAGTACGCGGCCAATACAGGCGATCCATAGCAAGTAAAACAAGACAATTTCAGCGCAGCATCCTGGAGGTTGCGTGTACCTAAACCAAAATACTCGTACCTCTTGTAAAATCGAGTTACCTACAGCAAGGGGACACCATGGCTGGCGAAGATAAATGCGGGTTACAGCCCCACAAAACCATATCAGATGCCGAACGCGGTCGACGCCAATCGGCTGTTAACTACGCGCGGGCCTCCGTCAGTCTAGAAGGTTTCTCGCTCAGTGACGCAGATGAGGCCCACGCCCAGCGTTTCATCGATGGTCAGATCAGCCTGCAAGAGTTTGTGCAGCCGCGCGCTGACGCGTTAACGATCCCAAAGTCTTCGTCATGACGAAGAAATTTAGGATTTGGGGACTAGTGCAGGATAGGCTGTCGCCGGTTTTTGCATTACATGTGCGATCCAGTATTTAGACGTCGTTAAATTTTTGGTAGTAGCGCTGATTTAGAACCGGCACCTTACGGCGACCCATAAGGCTGTTGCACGAAGCTGCCATAGAGTTTTTGCATTCGTACGGGGATCAAAATAAAGGCAGCCACACATGGGAAGAGATATAACCCTTTATCCCCAAAGAGCCTCAAGAATCGAACTCAAAGAATACGTTGAGAGCCTCGGGTTCGTGAGGTGTAAGCACCTTTGGGATTGGCCACGAGGTACGCTCAACTATTCTTGGTTCGACGCCAAAGACTTTAGGTCTATTGATGGCGTTTCGGCCGACATTTATCCTGTTTCCGGAGAAGAACGACAAATATCTGGCAACGAGTGGGCCCTGCACGTTCGAAACCTATACAGTGCTAGCTGGCACGATGTGAAGATGTTGAATGAAGTGCTTAGAGGTGCCCGGCAACGCTTCGGAGGGACGATTCGGGGGGATTATGGAACAAATAGGTACGCCCCCCTCTGGGAAGACAAAAGCACTCCAATCAGTCGCGGGGTCTCAGCCATTTATCAAAGGGTCGATCAGGACCTACGGGCAATTAAGTACGCTTTGCCAAATTCCAGCATTTCGACGCCTAAGATTGAAGACGCGGACGCCAAAACGCGTGCATTTATTGATTTTACCCATAGCTTCGACCCATCTCGCGTCATCTACAACGGCCTTGTTCCATTTGCAGTATCAATGTTTGAGTATTTTTTCTCGCGAACCTTCCGAGTACTTATTGCATATGACCCGTACGCACTAGAGAAGCGAACCTCTCATAATGCACGCATCGATTTCTCAACACTTGTTCAGATCAACAATGGTGACATAGCCATTGAAGACATAATCGCTGAGGCATATACCTTTCAAAACCTTCATCAACTAAATAAGGCCTATCGTGATTGGCTGGAAATTGATGTTCGGAAAATTCTTTTCAAGAAAAAAAGAATCGGCAGAAAGGTCTTGTTTTTAGAAAATAGGCTCCATGAGATTATTCAATACCGACATGGCGTTGTTCATCATTTCGAACTAGATCGATCACTGACCAAGGAAAAGTACATAGCAATCCTTGACGCTGTACAAGCGAGCATACTGGAATTCGTGAACGCTCTCGAAATGAAGTACAAAATAGAGATTGAGAAGCTTTGAAAACAGTTTCAATGCGTCTTTTACAACTCGCCAAAAAAATCCTCGACAGGACCATCTGCGAGCTACGCTTTGCAAATTCTCTCCGCAGCTCATTTACAGCATTGTCCGGCAACCATGTATAACTTACGTCCGTTTCTTATTATTCGCTTTTCAAGGATCATCGCTCACCATGCTTGATTTCACAGAGCTTTCAGATGACGGTCAAGATCTTGAGCTATTGGTTCGAGAACTGCTATTTAGCATCGGATACAAAGTCTACTGGAGTGGCCGCGGCCCGGATGGAGGACGGGACCTTGTATGCATCGAGGAAGACCATAGCATTTTTCTAAAAACCTCTAAAAAATGGTTAATTCAATGCAAGCATAAAGCGAAATCAGGAAATAGCGTAGGTGTTAGCGACCTCGATGACATTATTACAAGTTGCGTTCAACACGCGTGTGACGGGTATGTGTTGGTCACATCAACTCACCCATCTTCTTCCGTGGTCGAGCGACTGGAGCACATTACGAATAACGACAGAACACCAATTATCGCCACATATTGGGATTCGGTTGAGTTAGAGCGTCGGTTGAGAACTGCGCAACAGTGGAATATAGCGCAGCGCTTTTTTCCAAATAGCGCTGGTGGTTGGCAAATATTCGCAAGCGAGAGACCCAATCACTGGACAGCGAATTTCAAAGGAAATTATTTCCATATAACAAATAGAATTGGATCATCTTGTCAGTTTTATCTCGATAAGATAGAAACAAAACTAGAACAGCTTATTCAACTTCAGCTTCCTGAAAAGCACTTCTTGAGACTGCGGAGCGTTTATTTTGACGATAAGCATGGCACCTTTGTCTGGTATATAGACTACATGCATCCTAGTACGCAACCGCCCATCTATACTGTCGAGCAACTTGAAGGCGAGCTACCTCAAGACTGGAACGATAATTTTGATATAAAAATGCGGGGCTATTTAGAGCACAGCGACCATTATGACAAAGATCATTACGATTTTTATGATCGTTACATGGGCCAATTCATTCTTGGCATGTATCGTCCACGTGGATCGTGATAATACGTACAACCCGACCTGCCGTCGGCGATCGTTTTTTGGTAATACTCTACTTTGATTCGAGTGCGCTCACCGGCGCGCCGCCCCCTCGTCAACACTGTACCGAAATTTCGGTACATTAGAGGTACAGCGACCAGTTTTGACCAATTCCGACAAAATACGCCAATCTACTGATTTGAAACTGGTTTTACCTATTCCACCCTACGCTAGAATTCGCCCCATTTCCCTGTAGAAACACTGTAAATCGCCGACTCAAAATCCCCCGCCGCAAGACGTGCCGGTCCCATTCCGGCCCCACCACCAAAATACAGTCCAAAGTAGTCCGAGGTAGGCTCCAATCCCCGCAGAAGTCAACGCTCTGCGGTTTTTTTTTTCGTCCCTGGCGCAATGCCAAACGGTGAAAGCCCGGCCGACATGCGTCGCCGATTCATCGACGACCAATGAGAGGCAAAATGCTCACGGCCGTTCCAGAATGCGAGGTCCCGGACCTTCCGCCCCAAGTGCATCCTGAGGATTACGCAAGGGGCATTCTTCCAGCGACAGGCAGCCACAGCCGATACAGCTATCCAGTTCGTCACGAAGCCGCGTCAGCTTCTTGATGCGTTCGTCCAGACTCGCGTGCCAGTGCGAGGACAACTCCCGCCACTGCTCAGCGGTGAGCTTGCTTCCCGCCGGGAAGCGACCAAGGGCCTCCTTGATTTCCTCCAGTGGAATGCCCGTGCGTTGAGCCACCTTGATGACGGCGATATGGCGCAATACGACTGAAGCGAACCGACGCTGGTTGCCGGCATTGCGCGTGCTTGTGATCAGCCCTTTCGTCTCATAGAAATGAATCGTGGAAACCGGCACGCCGGCACGATGGGCCACCTCCCCGACCGTGAGTAAGCGAGAAAAATCGATCGGTTTCTTTACGTTCACGGCTTGACCTCAAGTTTGCTTGAGGTTTTATAGTCCGCGTCGCCCATATTGGCAAGCTCATCCGACTCTTCTGCAGTGAACACGCATGCAACTCTTTATTTTCAGAATCTTGGACAGCCGCTGGCTGTGGATCTTCGCGCGCATTCTGCTGGCGGCAGTATTCATTTCATCCGGGTTAAGCAAGTTGCTTGATTTCCAAGGGGGACAAGCCGAGATGCGCGCGGCCGGGTTGCAGCCGGATTGGCTGTTCAACATAGCGACCATCTCTGTATTGCTGGGCGGCTCGGTACTACTGTTGATCGACCGTGCGCTATGGCTGGGAGCCGGGGCGCTGATAGTGTTTCTCCTGCTCACCATTCTGGTCGTGCATCGCTTTTGGGCCCTCGATGAGCCCGCGGCGACGCAAGCCATGTACTGGGCCTTTGAGCACATATCGCTTGCCGGAGGGTTGCTGGCGGCTGCGATCGCCAGCCGCTCCCGCAGGCGCCTGCATACGGCGCTGGAACTCTATTACGGCGCGACGTCGCGTTGAAGCAGAGGCAGCCAGAAGGCGGGCGATTCTGATTGCACAACTACAGCATTGACCGTCACGGTCGGCTGGGCGCGGGTCATGTCCGACCCCGCCAGGATTGTTGCCATCAAGGCAACACGATGATCCCCCACCCAGGCCTTCTGCCCCCTCCCTCCCCGCCCTACGATGCGTCCGTAGTCAACCAATCGAGGGAATCACCATGAGTCAACGTCTGAATGCCTATGCGCAATCGCCCGAGTTATTCAAGAAGTTCGTCGAGTTCGGCCTGCTCTTGAAATCCGGCGCGATCGAGCAATCGATCCTGTCCCTGGTGGAGATTCGCGCCTCGCAGATCAACGGCTGCGCGTTCTGCCTGGATATGCACGTGAAAGAGGCCAAGATTCGCGGCGAGCGCGAGTTGCGGCTGCACCATGTGGCGATCTGGCGGGAATCCACCGAGTTTTCGCCGCGCGAGCGTGCCTGCCTGGCCTGGACCGAGGCGCTGACGACGCTGGGCGCCCATGGAGTGCCCGACGAGGTTTACGAGCGTGTGCGCACGCAGTTGTCTGAAAAGGAGATCTCCGACCTGAGCTTCGCGGTCATGGCGATCAATGGCTGGAACCGCCTGAATGTGGGTTTCCGGACGGTGCCCGGTTCGGCGGACAAGGCATACGGCCTGGACAAGGCCAGGTTCAACTGAGGAGTCATCATGAAGATCCTGGTTATTGGCGGGACGGGCCTGATCGGTTCCAAGCTCGTGAAACTGCTCGACGAGCGCGGGCACGAGGCGATTGCCGCGTCGCCCGCGACCGGCGTCAACACGGTTACGGGCGAAGGCCTGGACGCGGCGCTGGCGGGCGTGGATACGGTGGTCGACGTTGCGAATTCGCCGTCGTTCGAAGACCGCGCCGTGCTGGAGTTCTTCCAGGCCTCGGGGCGCAACCTGATGGCGGCGGAGGCCCGGGCCGGCGTGCGGCACCACGTCGCGCTGTCGGTGGTGGGCACGCAGCGCCTGGCGGAAAGCGGTTACTTCCGCGGCAAGATCGCGCAGGAAGCACTGATCGCGGCGGCCGGTATTCCCTACACCATCGTGCACAGCACTCAGTTCTTCGAGTTCCTGGGCGGCATTGTGCAGTCGGGCACGGAGGGCTCGACGGTGCGGCTGTCGCCGGCCTTCGTGCAACCCATCGCGTCCGATGACGTGGCGCTGGCCATGGCCGACGCCACGCTGGCGCCGCCGGTGAACGGCATCGTGGAGATCGCCGGACCGGAGCGGGTGCGCCTGGCCGAGCTGGCGCAGCGCTACATGGCCAGAACGGGCGACACGCGCAGCGTGCAGGCGGACGCCGACGCGCGGTATTTTGGCGCGCTGCTGGACGACGACACGCTGGTGCCGGGTCCCGGACCGCGGCTGGGCAGGATCGATTTCGAAACCTGGTTCAGCCGTGCGGGCGCAGGCAGGTAGCGGCGGGCGCAAGGACCCTTATGGGCAAGCTGCGGCCGCCTCCCCCAAGTCTCCTCGTGAAGTACCGGGGCGCGGATTTCCAGCCTCTGTACACGACCAGCGTGACGGTGCGCGGCGGGGAGGCGGCGCATGGCCGAGCCTCCGGCATGGCGATTTCGGACGACGGCGAGCTGATCGTGGAGCTGCGCCTGCCGGTGGAGCTGGGCGGCACGGGCGGGGGCACGAATCCGGAGCAGTTGTTCGCCGCCGGCTATGCCGCGTGCTTCCACGGCGCGCTCAGCATGCTGGCGGAGCGCGCCGGCGTGGCCATCCCGGACGCGTCGGTGACGGCCACGGTCTCGTTCGGCCGCGACCCGGTGGACGGCTTGTTCGCGCTGTCCGCGGATATCAACATCCACCTGCCGGGCGTGCCTACGCCGGAGGCGCAGGAGCTGGTGCGCAATACGGAGCGCCTGTGTCCTTATGCCAAGATGGCGCAGGGCGGAATCGCCAGCGTCGTGGCGCTGAGCCAATAGCGGTCAGGCCTGTTTCAACAGCAGGCTGTCGATGGTTTGCAGGTCGAGCGCGCGTATGCGTTCGGTCATGAAGTCGATGAACACCCGCATGCGCGCCGGCAGATGCTGGCGGCTGAGAAAGCACAGGTAGTGCCCCCGGTCGTCGGGCGCGTATTGCGGCAGGCACTGGACCAGGGTGCCGGCGCGCAGATGTTCGCATACCTGGTAGCCGGCCATCTGGGCCAGGCCGTGGCCGTCGAGCACTGCCTGCAGGACGAGATCGGCATCGTTGAAGGTGAGCATGGCGGGCGGCGCGAACTTGCGCAGCTGGCCGCCGACCTTGAATTCCCATTCGTATACGCGGCCCGACGCCAGCAGGAAATTGACGCAGCCGTGGTCCGGGAGCGCTTCCACGCTGTCCGGCAGCCCGTATCTGGCGGCATAGGCGGGCGAGGCGCACAGCATCATCTGCATCGGAATCATTTTCTTGGCGATCACCTGGCTGTCTTCCATGCGGCCGTTGCGGAACGACACATCGACACGGTCCGTGGTGAAGTCGGTCGGGCCGTCATCCAGCAGCAGCTCCACGGATATGTTGGGGTTGGCCTGGCGGAAGTCTCTCAGCAGCGGGGCGACGACCTTGCGGCCGAAGCCCACGGTGGAGCAGACACGCAACTGGCCGGTGGGCGGGCCTACACGCAGGTCGCGCATGTCGTCCAGGGCCTGGATGATGCGTGCGACGCCAGGATGGCACTGGTCATAGAAGCGCTTGCCTTCCACGGTCAGCGAGGTGCTGCGCGTGGTGCGCACGAAGAGCCGGGTGCCGAGCTGGTCTTCGAGCTTCTGCACGCTGCGGCTGACCGCCGAGCGGCCGATGCCGAGCCTGTCGCCGGCCTTGGCGAAATTGCCTTCGGCGGCGACGGCCATGAAGGCCACGACGCCTGCGTAACTGGTCGCGAAACTATCGGCCAGGGAGTCGGGACCGTTTGCGCGAGGGGAAACCGGGGGAGCGGGAATGGGAGTAGGCATGGTGGCGGCGCCGCGAGTGGGTTGTTCCTAGCTCCTAAGACGTTGGACTCCCGGATTTCGTGACGCGAACCCGAAAAAAAAAACCGGCCAGCCCCGGCACATGGTGCCGGGGCTGGCCGGGATGGGGGTTATCGCCGTCCCTTATTCGATGGGGATCAGGGCGGGCGCGCCCTTGTTCTTGATCAGCACGACCACGAACCTGGCGGGCTCGGTCTGGCTGGCGTTGCGGCCCACGGTGTGGATGTCGTCAGGCCCTTCGTAGAAGGTCTGCCCCGGGGTCAGGGTCACTTCCTTGCCGCCCTTGACCTGCATGACGACGCTGCCTTCGAGCACGTACACGAAGGCCGAGGCGTCGTGGCGATGCAAGGGGTCGGCCGCGCCAGGCGGGTAGTCGACGAGAAGCATCAGGGCATTCTTGCCGGGAATGTCCGGCAGGTCCTTGCTCATCAGTTCGGTGACGACGGGGTCGGCCGGCTTGCCGGCGGGCGTGGCATGGTGCGAAGCCGCATAGGCGGGCCGGCCCAGCAGCGCGCCGGCTGCGATCAAGGGCAAAGCGAGTTTGGTGAGTGTCGACATGGCCTGTCCTGGTCGGAATGGAGACTGGCCCATGTTAGGAGCGGCCGCGGCGGCGCGGTAGGCGCGCGCGAGGGATCACCATGTTGCCTGCCGCGCACCAAAACCGATACGGGGAACGCGTCAGCGCTGCGCCAGGGCCGCCGCGATGCGCGCGAGCTTGTCCGGATTGCGCTGCACCAGTACCCGGGTCAGGCGCCTGCCGTCTGTTTCGTAGGACTGCACGGATTCGAGTTCGCCGTCGATGAAACGCAGCAGCGTCCATT
Source organism: Achromobacter sp. MUI-25009338 (assembly GCF_057359325.1). NCBI lineage: Bacteria > Pseudomonadati > Pseudomonadota > Betaproteobacteria > Burkholderiales > Alcaligenaceae > Achromobacter > Achromobacter sp. MUI-25009338. Next base: position 593,615 of record NZ_CM170627.1, on the reverse strand, counting down.
GCCCGTTGACCTGGACCACCTCGGTGCTGAGGGCGTCGCGGTAGCGGCGTTTGCCGGCGTAGAACAGCTGGGCCAGCCGCTTGCCGCCCACCAGGCTGGCGAAACTCGTGGCCTTGCCGCCGCCGTCGCCGATGAGTTCGGCGTCGTCGCTCAATAGCGCGTGCAGGCCGTGGAAATCGCTGCGCTGCATCGCATCGGCGAAGGCCAGCAGCAGCCGTTGCAGCGTGGCGCGCGGCACGGCCTCGCGCGGGGCGCCCTGGCGCAATTGCAGCCTGGCCCGCCTCACCAGCTGGCGGACCGCGGCCTGGGATTTGCCCAGGGTTTCGGCGATGTCCTCGTATTCCGCGTCGAACACCTCGCGCATCAGGAAGGCCGCGCGGGCGTCGGGCGTCAGGCGCTCCAGCATGAACAGAAAGGCCACGGACACGTCGTCGGCAAGTTCGTGGATCTGTTCGGGCGTGGACGGAGCCGCCATCAGCATCGGCTCCGGCAGCCAGACGCCGACGTAGTTCTCGCGCTCGGCCTTGGCGGCGCGCAGGCGGTCGATGGACAAGCGCGTCGTGACGGTGACGAGCCAGGCTTCGGGGTTGTCCAACGCGGCGTGGTCGGCGCCATGCCAGCGCAGCCATGCGTCCTGCACCACGTCTTCGGCTTCGGCCACCGAGCCCAGCATGCGATAGGCGATCGCATACAGGCGCGGACGATGGCGGTCGAACAGGGTCACGGAGCCGGTCATGGAATGGGCCAACGCCAGCAGGCTAGGGAGCGGGAAGCAGGCTATTTTGCCGCAGCGGTCCGGGCGCGACAAGATCATTCCCCAGTTGGCGCTTTGACGCGCATTGGTGCGCGTCGCACAACAGCGTGCTTCCGGCTGCGTGCCTACCGCGCGGGAAACCCCGCACCTACCATGCCCTCACCGCTTCCCCACGCAGCACCTCTTCCTGGAGATATCGCCATGTTCGCCATAGAAAACACCGAATCCATCGACCTGGTTCCTTCGCGCTACGCGCTGCAGATCGGCGACATCGACGCGCTGGTCGTCAGCGACGGCGTGCTGCCGCTGCCGACCGCGACGATGGCCACCAATGCCGCCCCTTCCGACCTGGCGGCCTGGCTGGAGCATATGTTCATGCCTCCGGATGCCTTCGACTGGCCGCTGAACGTGATGGTGGCCCGCAGCGGCGATCAAACCATTCTTATCGATGCGGGGCTGGGCGGACAATTTGCAGGCTTTCCGCGCGCCGGGCAGTTTCCGCAGCGGCTGGAATCCGCCGGCATCGCGCTGGAATCCGTGACCGACGTGATCGTCACGCACATGCATATGGACCACGTGGGCGGACTGCTGGTGCCCGGCGTCAAGGAACGGCTGCGTCCGGACGTGCGCATCCACGTGTCCGCCACCGAGGTGGCATTCTGGACCTCGCCGGACTTCTCGCACACCGTCATGCCCAAGCCAGTGCCCGCGGTGCTCAAGTCCACCGCCACCAGCTTCTACAACGAATACCGCGATCGACTGCGCCTTTTCGAAGACCGGCATGAGGTCGCGCCGGGCGTCATCGTCCGCCTCACCGGCGGACACACGCCGGGGCACAGCGTGGTCGACCTGATCTCCGGCGGCGAACGGCTGACCTTTGCCGGCGACGCCATCTTCCCCGTCGGGTTCGACCATCCCGAATGGCACAACGGCTTCGAACACGACCCCGAGGAATCGGCGCGCGTGCGCATCGGCCTGTTCCAGGAGCTGGCGCAGAACCGCGGGCTGCTGGTCGCCGCGCATCTGCCGTTCCCCTCCGTGGGCCGGGTCGCGGTCGACGGCGATGCGTTTCGCTGGGTGCCGGTCATCTGGGATTTCTGACCGCGTTTATTCAGGCGTGCGCGACGCGGTCGGCATCGTGCTGGCCCGAGGGACCGGGGCTCGCCGCCCATACTCCGCGATGAGGGGATAATACGCACCCCGCCACATTACCGAGGCGGGGCTGCAAACGCTTATTCACTCATTTACGGAGGAACCTCACTTTGCCTAGCGCCATGAAAATCGTTGCCATGAGCGGTCTTGCACTTGCCCTCGCGGCGTGCGGTAGCGCCAAGGACGCCAACAAGAGCAACTTTGGCAAGGCCGTCCAGGCCTATCTGGATACGCAGAAGGGCCTGTGCGCCGCCATCCCCGGCAAGGGCATGCCGTTCACCGTGAGCAAGCAGGAACTGTTCGGCCAGCAGAACCTGGTGCGCGCCGACGCGCTGGTCGATGCCGGGTTGCTGACCAAGCGCGACACCGAGGTCAAGGCGATGTTCGGCAACAAGATGGAGCCGGCCACGGAATATCAGATCACCGACATGGGCAAGAAGTACCTGGTGGCCGAAGGCGCCAACACCATGGGCCGGCACGATGCGTTCTGCACCGGCAAGTACTCGGACGTGGAGATCCAGAACTTCACCGAGCCGAGCGACATGATGGGCATGAAGGTGTCGCGCGTGAATTTCCGCTACAAGGTGAAGGACGCGGCCGACTGGATCAAGACGGAAAGCGTGCGCGCGGCCTACAAGAATATTGCGGATCAAACGCAAGGCGATATCGAGGGCAAGGCCGCTCTCGTCCTGACCAACGACGGTTGGATGCACGAGCGGTTGTTCAAGGGTTGAAGCGTTGAATCGGCGTGCGCCGCATCTCTTTCGATGAGGCCCATCCTTTTGCACGCCGTCTCCGGCCTGGAACCGGTCTGAAAAAAACCGGCCAGGCCCATTGCCCGTTCGCGGGGGACATACATTGGCGCCACGCCCACCTGGCCGGCAACGAACTTTGCAGAGTTGCCGGCCATCAGGTGGCGGTTGACCAATCTAACCCCACGTACCGCGAATGGCAGGCGCGAACACTCATATCGGGTGCGGCCTGAACCGCTATGGCGGTCAGCGACAGGAGCAGTTCAAGTGTCCGATATTCGTTCGCCCGGGCGCCGCCCAGCCTGCGGCGGTTGCCGGTTTGTGTGCAGAAGAAAGCATCGCGAGTATTGCCGGAGAGTCAGACATAAGCGGCTGCGCTTATGTGCGCCGCCGAGGATAGGCGATCGCCATGGATGCCCCGGACGGAGTCGGAGAGGCCTTCGGCATCTAGGCCGGCGCTGCACGCCATCGCACTGACGACGCGCTTGCCCTCGAACAGAGCCACCTCCAGGTGGCTCTGTCGTTTCTGCGCAGAGATTAATTAGCGCTGATATTCGCCGCCTTCACCACCTTGCCCCAGCGGTCCAGTTCTTCCTTGGTGTAGGCGCCCAGTTCCTTCGGGTCCATGTAGCGGGCTTCGGCGCCCTGCTCGGCGGCCTTTTGGCGGAAGGCCTCGGTGGCCATGATTTTCTTGATTTCGCCGGACAGTTTGTCGACGACGGCGGGCGGGGTGCCGGCCGGCGCGTACATGGCGAACCAGGAGGAGACGATGAGGTCGGGGTAGCCGGCTTCGGCGGCGGTGGGCACGTCGGGCAGGCTGGGCAGGCGCTTGTCGCCGGTGACGGCCAGGGCGCGCAGCTTGCCGGCGGCGATGTGGCCCAGCAGCGGCGGCGGCGTGGTGATGGTGAGGTCGACGGCGCCGCCGAGCAGGTCGTTCAGGGCCGGGCCGGTTCCCTTGTAGGGGATGTGGGTGATCTGGATGCCGGCCATCTGGTTGAGCAGTTCGGTCGCGACCTGCTGCAGCGAGCCGTTGCCCGAGGAGGCGTAGTTGAGTTTGCCGGGGTTGGCCTTGGCGTAGTCGACCAGGTCCTTCAGGGTCTTGATGGGCAGGTCGGGGCGCACGACGATGACCTGCGGGGCCGAGAGCACGTTGGCGACGGGCGCGAAGTCCTTGATGGGGTCCCAGCCCACGTTGGGCGAGACGTGCGGGGTGATGGCCTGGAAGCCCGAGTATTGCAGCAGCAGGGTGTAGCCGTCGGGCTGGGCGCGGGCGACCATCTGGCCGGCGATGCCGCCGGAGGCGCCGGGCTTGTTGTCGACGACGACGGTCTGGCCCAGGGCCTGGCCCAGCGGCTGGGCGATGAGGCGGGCGGCGATGTCGGTGGTGCCGCCGGGCGCGGCGGAGACGATGAGCGAGATGGGGCGCTCGGGATAGCCGGCGGCGTGCGCGGCGGTGGCGCCGAGGACGGCGGCGGTGGCTAGCGCTGCGCTTAGCAGACGGTGCTTGGCAAGGTGCATGGTGAGTCTCCTGTTTGTTATGGATGTGTGGATGGCCGCGGGCTCAGGCGGTGGGGAAGCGTTCGGCCAGCCAGGCCGGCGGCTGATGGGTGGCCAGGCGCGGGCCGGCCGTGAGCAAGGGGTTGGTCAGGGCGCGCTGCACCAGGCCGGGCAGGCCGCGCACGATGTCGAGCAGCGGGGCCAGCTCGACGCCGGTGGCCACGCCCATGCAGTCGAACATGTGCACGAGCTCTTCGGTGTTGACGTTGCCGCTGGCGCCGGGCGCGTAGGGACAGCCGCCCAGGCCGCCGGCGGCGGCGTCGTAGCGGGTGACGCCGGTCTGCCAGGCGGCGATGGCGTTGGCCAGGGCCATGCCGCGGGTGTTGTGCAGGTGGACGGTGAGCGCGGTGCGCGGCAGTTCGCGCTGGAAGGTCTCGCACAGCTGCGCGACCTGGGTCGGGTAGGCCATGCCGGTGGTGTCGCACAGGGTGAGGCCCTGGGCGCCGGCGTCGGCCAATTGCCGCGCAAGCCGCATGACGTCGGCGGCGGGCACGTCGCCGTCGAAGGGGCAGCCGAAGGCGGTGGACAGCGATACGTTGCAGGGCACGCCGGCGTCGCCGGCGCGGCGCAGAATGGCGGCCAGTTCGTCGAAGGACTGGGCGCGCGTCATGCGCAGGTTGGCGCGGTTGTGGGTTTCGCTGCAGGACATGACGAGGTTCATTTCGTCGGTGCCGCATTCCAGCGCGCGTTCCAGGCCGCGGATGTTGGGGATGAGCGCGGTGTAGACGACGCCGGGCCGGCGCGCGATGCGGCGCATGACGTCCTGGGCGTCGGCCAGGGCCGGGATGGCCTTGGGCGAGGTGAAGCTGGTGACTTCGATGCGGGCGAAGCCGCAGGCGGACAGGGCGTCGACGAAGGCGACCTTGTCGTCGGTGGCGACCAGGGCGCGTTCGATCTGCAGGCCGTCGCGCGGGCCGACTTCGTTGATTTCGATGCGTTGCGGGCCGTTCATGCGATCACTCCCCGGGCGCGCAGGCCGGCGCGCTGCTGGTCGTCGAGGCCGGCGGCCTGCAGCACGGCGTCGGTGTGTTCGCCCAGTTGCGGGGCGCGTTCGCGGATGGCGCCGGGGTTGTCCGACAGGCACGGGAAGACGGCGGGCATTTCGACGTCGATGCCGCTGGCGGCGCGCAGGCTGGCGATGGCGCCGCGGGCGCGGTAGTGCGGGTCTTGCGCGATGTCGGCGACGCTGTAGATGCGCCCCGCCGGCACGCCGGCCCCGCGCATGGCGTCGAGCACGCCGTCAATGTCGCGCTGGGCGGTCCATGCGCCGATGGCGGCGTCCAGTTCGTGGGCGCGGCGCGCGCGTCCGTCGTTGTGGGCGAGGTCCGGGTCGGCGCCGAGGTCGGCGCGCCCGATGCGCTGCATGAGGCGCTGGAAGATGGCGTCGCCGTTGCCGGCGATGAGCACGTAGCCGTCGCGGCAGGGATAGGCGTTGGACGGCGCGATGCCGGGCAGCGCGGCGCCGGCGGGTTCGCGCACCGCGCCGAAGACGGAGTACTCCGGCAGCAGGCTTTCGCTGAGGTTGAAGATGCTCTCGTAGAGGGCCGCGTCGATGACCTGGCCCTGGCCGCCGCGCGCGTCGCGCTGGTACAGCGCCAGCAGCACGCCCATGGCGCCGTGCAGGCCGGCGATGGTGTCGCCCAACGAGAGGCCGGCGCGCACCGGGGCGCGGCCCGGCTCGCCGTTGAGGTAGCGCAGTCCGGCCATGGCCTCGCCGATGGCGGCGAAGCCCGGCTCCTGGGCCTTGGGGCCGGTCTGGCCGTAGCCGGAGATGCGCAGCATGATGAGGCGCGGATTGAGCGCGTGCAGCGTCTCCCACGACAGGCCCCATTTCTCCATGGTGCCGGGGCGGAAGTTCTCGATCAGCACGTCGGCCTGGGCGGCCAGCTGGCGCACCAGGTCCTGGCCTTCGGGCTGACGCAGGTCGACGCAGACCGATTGCTTGTTGCGCGACTGCGCTTCCCACCAGACCGAGGTGCCCTCATGCAGCAGGCGCCATTTGCGCAGCGGATCGCCCTGCCCCGGCGGCTCGATCTTGATGACCTGCGCGCCGAAGTCGGCCAGGGTCTTGGCGGCGAAAGGCCCCGCGATCAGTTGCCCGAGTTCCAGCACCCGTATGCCGGCCAGTATCTGCCCCGCCATGTCGTCTCCGTGTCTGTGGCTTGATGTGGAGAGGCAGTTTGCGGGCAATCGCCGCCAGGCGGGTATGGGCGAATGGGCAAGGGGGTTTTCGCGGATGGAGAAAGGGCCGCGGCCTCAGCCCGTCTGCCGGGCCAGGCTGGCGACCAGCAGGCGCGCGGCCACGGGCAGGCTGTCCGGGTCGCGCACGCCCAGCAGCAGGCGGCGGCGCGACCATTCGTCGGTCAGCGCGATGAGTTGCAGCTGCATGGAGCGCGCATGCGGTTCGGCGGCAATGCGCGGCAGGATACCGATGCCGCCGGTGGCCGCCACCATGCGACAGATGGCGTCGAAGCTGCGCACCTGGATGCGCAGGCGGATGGTTTTCTCGAGGCGCGCGCTTTCGTCGGCCAGGCGGGTGGCCAGCGAGGTGGCCGGCGGCAGCCCGACGTAGTCGTAGTCCAGGGTGTCGGCGAACGCCACCTGGGCGTGCGCGGCCAGCGGGTGGCGCGGCGGCGTGATGAGGACGAGTTCGTCCAGCCGGTACGGCACGGTGGTCAGGCCGGCGGCGGGCGTGCGGTCGGCGAAGATGCCGACGTCGGCGCGGTTCTCGGCCACGGCGGTGACGATGTCGCTGCTGTTCTGCTCTTCGAGCTGGATGCGCACGGCCGGATGGCGCTGCATGAAGGCGGCCAGGTCTTCGGGCAGGAACTGGGTCAGCGAGGAGGTGTTGGCGGCGATTCGTACCTGGCCGCGCACGCCCTGGGCGAAGTCGGACAGCACGCCGGCCATCTGCTCGACTTCCTGCAGCACGCGCTGCGCGTGCGCCAGGCAGGTCTGGCCGGCGTCGGTCAGTTCGACGCCGGCCGCGGTGCGGTACAGCAGCGGCGTGCCAAGGGCGTTTTCCAGGTCGGAAATGCGCTTGCTGGCCGCGCCCACCGCCAGGTGCGACTGGCGCGCGCCGGCCGAGATGCTGCCCTGGCGCGCCACGGCAACGAACAGGGCCAGCGTGACCAGGTCGAAGCGGGCTGGATTCATGGTGTGGGCCGTTGAGAGTCAGGCGGCCCGATTTTATAGAAAACTAGCCGGCAAAGCCTCCGGCGGCCAGAAAGGCGCGCTCGGGCGCGGTGGTTTCGCGCAGCAGCAGCGGGTTGCGATGGGGAAACTTGCCGAAGCGCCGGATGATCTCGCGGTGTCCTTCCGCATGGGACCGGGCGGCCGCGCCCAGCCGGGCGTTGAGCTCGACCGACAGTTCCTGGTCGGCCAGGTTTTCCGAATGCGCGAACGGCAGGCAGAAGAACAGTTGCAGGGCCGGCTCGGCCTGTTCCATGTGGCCGCGGGCGATGGCCTGGCGCGCGACGCGCAGCGCCAGGCCGTCGGTGGCGTACATGTGGGCGGTGCCGCGAAACGCATTGCGCGGGAACTGGTCCAGCAGGATCAGCAGCGCCAGCGAGCCGTGGGCGTCGCGGCTCCAGTGTTCGCATTGGCCGCGCGCGGCGGCCAGGTGCAGGTCCAGGAAACGCGCGCGGAAGGTCCGGTCGAATTCGGGATTCTTGTCGAACCAGTGGCCCGCGCGCCCTGCTTCGCGCCAGAAATCCACCACCTCGCGGATTCGCCGGCTGTCGGCGTCTTTCATGGTTCAGCCCCGCGACAACTGCCACGCCGCGGCGACGGCCAGCGCGGCGGGCACCGCGAACACGATCAGCAGGATGGGCAGCTCCTGGCGCACGCTATAGCCGGCGTGCGCCACGCCCACCCACATGTTGACCAGCGCCACCGCCAGCCAGGCCGGCACGAAGGCCTTGGCGGCCAGCGCCATCCCGGCGGCGCTGGCGCCCCAGAGCCAGCCGAACAGCACGAAGACGGCAAGCAGCGCTACGCCGCCCAGGATGACCGCTGCCATGTGCATGGACGCTCTCCTTACTTGGTCGTGTAGCCGCCGTTGATCAGGATGGTCTGGCCGGTGATCCACCAGCCGTCGCTGACCAGGTGGCGGATGAAGGGCACCACGTCCTCGATGTCGGTCAGGCCGGTCTTGCTGAAGGGCGACAGCGCCGCGGCCGACTGGTGATAGGCCACCGCGTCGGCGCCTTCCTGGCCGTAGAAGAACGGCGTGTCCATCGGGCCGGGGCCGACCGCGGTGACCGAAATGCCGCGCGCGCCGAATTCCTTGGCCGCCGCGCGCGTGAAGTGCTCGACCGGGGCCTTGGTGCCCGCGTAGGCCGAATAGAACGGCGTGAACGCGCCCAGCAGCGAAGTCACCAGCGTGCAGATCTTGCCGCCGTCGTTGACGTGCTTGCCCGCCTCTTTCAGGAAGAAAAAGGCCGACTTGCCGTTGACCGCCGCCATCTCGTCGTACTCGGCCTCGGAGATCTCCGAGAACGGCTTCTTGAGCACCTTGCCGACCGTGTTGATGGCGATGTCCGGACGGCCCACCGCGGCCACGGCGTCGGCGAACAGCTTTTCCATCGCGCCGGCCGAGGTCAGGTCGCCCTGCAGCGCCACGGCCTTGGCGCCGGCCTGTTCCACCGCCGCCACGGTGGCGTCGGCCTCGGCCTTGCTCGCGGCGCTGTTGTAGTGGATGGCGATGGCCTTGGCGCCCTGCGCGGCCAGGTCGCGGGCGATCAGGCCGCCCAGGTTCTTGGCGCCGCCGGCGATCAGGACCACTTTGCCTTGGATGCTGTGCTTGGACATGGGATTTCCTTGTCGTGGTGAGGGAGTGCAGCCACTTTATTCGCTGGATTTATCCCAATAAATACGGTAGTTATGTCTACACTATCCAGGATTCATTACCAATCACGCCCATGGACCGCATCGACCAGCTCCGCATCTTCATCCGGGTCGCCGACAGCGGCGGGTTCACCCTGGCCGCCGACCAGCTCGGCCTGCCCCGGCCCACGGTATCGCTGGCGATCCAGCAGCTGGAGGCCAGGCTGGGCACGCGGCTGTTCAACCGCACCACGCGCCGAGTCGGCCTGACGCAGGACGGCGAGGCCCTGCTGGAGCGCGCCGTCGCGCTGGTGGCCGACACCGAGGAACTGGAACAGCGCTTCCGGCCGCAGGCCCAGGCCCTGAGCGGCCGCCTGCGGGTGGACCTGCCCAGCCGCATCGCGCGCCGCCAGGTGGCGCCGGCGCTGCCGACGTTTTTCGAGCAGCACCCGGGCATCGAGCTGGACCTGGGCTCCAGCGACCGGGCCATCGATCTGGTGCATGAAGGCATAGACTGCGCGCTGCGCGTGGGCGAGCTGCCCTCCAGCAGCCTGGTGGCGCAGCCGCTGGGCACGTTCCGGCTGATCAATTGCGCCAGCCCCGCCTACCTGGCGCGCCACGGCGTGCCGCGCACCCCCGCCGACCTGCAGCGGCACCTGGCGGTCAATTACGCCACGCCGAACTATGGCCGCGCCGCCGCCTGGGAATGGGAGGAGCATGGCCGGCTGCAGACGCTGACCATGCGCGCCCAGGTCTCGGCCAACAACGCCGAAACCTATATCGCCTGCTGCCTGGCCGGCCTGGGCCTGATCCAGATCCCCGCCTTCGACGTGCGCGAGCATCTCGAAGCCGGCGAGCTGGTGGAAGTCCTGCCCGGCTGGGCCGCGCCCGCCATGCCGGTGCAGATCGTCTACCCGCACCGGCGCCATCTGTCGCGGCGCGTGCGCGCATTCAACGGATGGCTGGCGCAGGTGCTGGCGCCTTGCCTGGCGTAGCGCCGCCGCCCCGCCTCACAAGGCCGCTTCCACCCGCGCGCGCAACACGCGCGCGGCTTCGCCGACCTGCCGGCGGCGCGCGGTCCAGTCCGTTTCCGCGCCATCCAGATAAGCGGCGCGCGCCAGCGCCAGCACCTGCGCGGTTTGCGTCGGCAGGCGGTCGGCGGCCCAGGCGGCGGCCGCGTCCTTGGCGACGATGTCGCCGCTGACCGCCGTTCGCCACATGCGGGCCAGGGTCAGCAGCACGTTGCGCTCATCGCCTTCGAGCCCGGCCATGAGCGCCGGCAGCGCGTCGGCCATGGCGCGCCGCAGGTCGTGTTGCGGCACCTCGGGAAGCAGCTGCCGCGGCGCGGGACCGAAAAGCGGCAGCGCGGTCTGGCGCGCCTGGGCCAGCACGATGGTGAGCTCGGGGTCCGCGAGCGGCAGCGGCACGCCGCCGGCCTCGAACCCGGGCCGCAGCCATTCGCCGTACACGAATTCGCTGCGCGCCGGATACGGCAGCGGGTCGAGATCGTGCCGGTCGAACACCAGGATTTCCAGCGGCCTCATCGATTCGGAGCGCGCCGGATAGGCCGACAGCGCCATCAGGTCGCGCGTGAGCGGGCCGCGCGCGTCGGCGGCCAGCGGCCCGTCGGTCACGGCCAGCAGGTCCACGTCGCTTTGCGGCCGCAGGCCGCCGCCGCGCGCGGAGCCATGCAGGTATACGGCCAGCAGCGCGGGGCCGAGACGGCGTTGCAGGACGGCCAGGGCCTGACCGGCCTGGCGGGGAATGTCGGGAGTCGCGCTCATGGGCCGATGTTAGCGCGGGCGCGCAGGCCGGTTGTGGCTGCGCGCCGCGTTCGTGCGTACACTTGCGGCATGCTACGCATCGACAATCTCAGCAAACGCTACGGCGACTATTCCGTGTTCCGGGGCCTGACTTATACGTTCGGGCCTGGCTGCTACGCGCTGTGCGAAGAAGACAACACCGGCAAGTCCAGCTTGCTGAACATCATCGCCGGCGTCATCGCGCCCGACGGCGGAGAGGTCTGGATCGACGGGCATTCGCTGTCGGGTTCGCCCGAAGCGGCCCGCGCCCGGCTGGCCTTCGCGCCCGACAATTGCCTCGCGTTTCCCGAGATGACCGGGCGCGAGCTGCTCGAACGGGTCGCCGCCGACAAGCGGGTGGCGGTCGATGCCGGGGCGCTGGACCTGGCCTGCCGGCTGGGGCTGGAGCCGCATCTGGACAAGCGTTTCGAGCAGATGTCGACTGGCTCGCGCCGCAAGGTCTACCTGGCCGCGGCCGCGCTGGGCGATCCCGCCGTGGTCGTCGCCGACGGACCCAGCAACGGGCTGGACGCCCAGGCCAGGTCGGCGCTGGCCGAGCAGTTCAGGATCTGGTCGCGCGACCGCGTGGTGCTGTTCGCCAGCCACGATGAGGAACTGGTGCAGGCCTGCGGGGCACGCCCGCTGGAGATCGCGGCGCTGCGCGCGTAGCTCATTGCGCTTCGGCGGCCAGCGCCGCCTGCACCGCGGGCCGCGCCGCGATGCGCGCCTCGTAGGCGCGCAAGCCGGGCCAGCGCTGCAGGTCGAAGGCGAAGAAGCGGCGCCAGCCCAGCACGGTGTACAGATAGGCGTCGGCCACGCAATACGGGTCGCCCATCAGGTGGGCGCGATCCGCGAGGATGCCGTCCAGGTAATCGAAGCGCTTGAAAAGCCGCTCGCGGAAATGCGCCAGGGCGGCGGCGGGCATGCTCGCCTGGAACAGCGGCGCCGAGCCGGCGTGGATTTCGCTGGTCACGAAGTTGAGCCATTCATGCAGGCGCGTGCGCTCGCGCGTGCCGCAAGGCGGGGCGAGCTTGCGGTCCGGGCGCAGATCGGCCAGGTGCTGCAGGATGGCCGGCCCTTCGGTCAGCACGTCGCCGTCGTCCAGTTCCAGCGCCGCCACATAGCCTTTGGGGTTGATGGTCCGGAAGTCGCGTCCGTCCGCAGTCTGCTTGGTCCGGTTGTCCACCCGGACCAGTTCGAACGGCAGCTCCAGTTCGCGCAGCACGATGTGCGGCGCCAGCGAACAGGTATGCGGTGCGTAATAAAGCCTCATGAAGTCTCCGGCAAGGGTTGTGATGGAGAAGCAGTCTGCGGCGGCGCACAGCATATGTAAAATCAATGATCCATTTTTCTATCATTAGCTCAGCTAATTAATCATGTTGAACCTGGGCCACTGGCGTCTGCTGGCCGCCACCGCCGACACCGGCAATATCTCGCGCGCCGCCGAGCGCGTGGGCATGACGCAATCCGGCGCCAGTCAGGCCATCGCGCAACTGGAGGCATCGCTGGGCATCCAGGTCTTCACGCGCTCGCGCAAAGAGGTGAAGGCGACGGCGCTGGGGGCCGAGGTGACCGAGCACGCCCGCGCCATGCTGTCCCACCTGGAGTCGATCCGCGCACTGGCCGACGCCAGCCGCGGCCTGAGCCGGGGCCGTGTGCGCCTGGGCAGTTTTCCGTCGGTAATTTCGACGCTGCTGCCGCCGCTGTTGCGCAGCTTCGGCCAGCGTCATCCCGGCATAGAAGTGGTGGCGCTGGAGGGCACGGACGAAGAGGTCGAGGACTGGCTGGCGCAGGACGCCATCGACCTGGGCGTGACGCTCAATCCGGCGGCTGGCCGGAAAGCGCTGATCCTGGGCCGCGACCGCTGGATGGCGCTGCTGCCCGGCGCGCATGCCCTCGCCCGGCGCTCATCGGCCGCCGGCGTGACGCTGGCCGAGCTGGCCGCGCAGCCGTTCATCCTGGCGACCGGAGGCTGCCGCGTGAACGGCGCCAGCCTGGCGCGCGAAGCCGGCCTGGCGCTGGGCGACGTGCGCGTCACGGTGCGCGACTGGGCCAGCGCCTGCGCGCTGGTGCGCGAAGGCATGGGGGTGGCGGTGGTGCCGGAGTCCACCCTGCCCGCGGACCTGCGGCAACTGCGCGCCCTGCCCCTGACGCCGGCGGCGCGCCGCGAGTTCGGCCTGGTCCGCTCGGCGGCCGGCCGGCAATCCGCGGCGGCCGGCGCGCTGTGGAAGCACATCGCCGGCGGCTGAAGCGTCCGCCCGGCCGCCGCTCAGATCCAGACGTCGTTCGGCGCGGTCCGTTCGCCGCCCTGGTCGCCGGTGTTGGCCACGCCGCGCGGCTCGATCAGCAGCATCCGCACCTCTTCGCGCGCATAGGGTTTGTGTTCCACGCCCCTGGGCACGACGTACATTTCGCCCGGATTGACCAGTACGTGGCCGTCGCGGAAGTCGATGCGCAGCTGGCCGTGCAGCACGATGAAGGTTTCGTCGGTGTCGGGATGCGCGTGCATGATGAATTCGCCTTCGATCCTGACCAGTTTGAACTGGTAGTCGTTCATCTCCGCGACGACGCGTGGCTGCCAGCGGTCGGCGATGAGGGCGAGTTTCTGCTCGAAGTTGATGGATTGCGCGGGACGCTGCGCCTGGGATGCTTGCATGATCGGCTCCTGGTGTTTGCGGGATACGGCAGTGTGCCGGCCGGCGCGGCTGCGGTCTTGTACGATCGTGCAGGCTCAGGCGGGCCGCCGGCCGCGCAGCCAGCGCAACCAGCGGCCCGGCGCCATGCCGTAGGCCTGGCGGAAATGCCGGGTCATGTGGCTCTGGTCGGTGAACCCGGCCCAGACGGCGGCCTGGGCCAGCGGCTGGCCGGCGGCGGCCAGGCGGCGCGCCAGCTCCAGCCGGCGCATCGTCAGGTAGCGGTAGGGGCTGGTGCCGTATAGCGCCCGGAAGTCGCGCGACAGGCTCCAGCGGTCCCGCCCGCTGGCCTGTTCCAGTTCGTCCAGCGTGACGGGATGCGCCAGCCTGTCCAGCAGATAGGCCCGCGCCAATTCGGCGGCGCGATAGTCCACCGCCCGCCGTCCGCGCCGCGCGCCGGCCGCGGCGTCCAGCGCGCTGGCCAGTTCGTAGATCGCGTCGTCCTCTTCCAGCGGGTCGGGGCAGTCCAGCGAGCGCAGCAGCGCGTCGGAAGCCGCGTACAGGCGCGGGTCGGACGACAGGCCGCCGGCGATGAAGGGCAGCGGCCTGCCGCCCAAAACTTCCTGGATCAGCGCCGGCTCGATATAGGCCATGCGGTAGCGAAAGCCCTCTTCGGTGCCGGCCTGCCCGTCGTGCGGCTCGTCGGGGTGCAGGACGATAGTGCCGCCGGGCAGGCTGTGCGCCATGCCGCTGCGGTAGTGAAAGCTCTGCACCCCGGCCAGGGTGCGGCCGATGGCATAGGTGTCATGGCGGTGCATGTCGTAGCCATGCCCGCCGAAATAGGCTTCGATGCGCTCGACCTTGCGCGCGCCCGGGGCGCGCTGCATCCAGTCGCGCCCGGACGCCGCCGGGCCGCCTGCGCGATCCTCTGGCTTTTTCATGTTCGGCGACGGGAAAATTCCGATCTGCGAATTTAACGGGAATTCCCTGATATTCCCACCCCGGGCCGCTGGCTACCATTGCGCGCACGCTAAGCCGCCGCCCGGCGGTATTTCTTTGCGCGGAGACATCATGAAAGCACTGAAACTGATCGCGGCGGGCTCCGCCCTGTTCCTCTCGTCGTGGGCCGCCCATGCCGGCGCGACCTTCGACAGCGTCAAGAGCAAGGGCTTCGTCCAGTGCGGCGTGTCCACCGGCGTGGCGGGCTTTTCGGTGAACGACAGCAAGGGCGGCTGGATCGGCCTGGACGTGGACCTGTGCCGCGCGCTGGCCGTCACCATGTTCGGCGACGCCTCCAAGGCCAAGATCATGGCCGTCAGCGCGCTGCAGCGATTCACCGCGCTGCAGTCGGGCGAAGTCGACGTGCTGCCGCGCAACACCACGCTCTCGCTGACGCGCGACACCACGCTGGGCCTGATCGGCGTGGGCGTGAACTACTACGACAGCCAGGGCATCATGGTGAACAAGTCGCTGAACGTGAAAAGCGCCAAGGAGCTCGACGGCGCCACGGTCTGCGTGCAGCCCGGCACCACCACGGAGCTGAACCTGGCCGACTGGTTCCGCTCCCAGAACATCGTGTTCAAGCCGGTGGTGGTCGAACGCCTGGACGAGATCATCCGCGCCTTCGCAGTGGGCCGCTGCGACGCATTCACCGGCGACAAGTCGCAGCTGGCGGCCGCGCGCAGCAATCTGGAGAACCCGGAAAAGTACGACATCCTGCCGGAGAACTTCTCCAAGGAGCCGCTCGGCCCCATGGTGCGCCAGGGCGACGAGCAGTGGTTCAACGTGGTGCGCTGGACCCTGAACGCCATGCTGGAAGCGGAAGAATACGGCATCACCTCCAAGAACGTGGACGACATGCTCAAGAGCACCAATCCCAACGTGCAGCGCCTGCTGGGCGTGACGCCGGGCATGGGCAAGCACCTGGGCGTGGACGACAAGTGGGCCTACAACGTCATCAAGACCATCGGCAACTATGGCGAGAGCTTCGAGAAGAACCTGGGACCGAGCAGCCCGCTGAAGCTGCCGCGCGGCCTGAACGCCTCGTACCGGGACGGCGGGCTGATGTACGGCTGGCCGGTGCGCTGACGGGGGCTGTATTGAAGGGATACGTATTCGTGGCGGGCGCGCGGGCCCTGGCGAGTTACCCTAGGGTTACAGCGCCCGTCCGCTGAATGCGTTACTCTCCCCCTCCCAAAAAACGAGTCAGCAAGGAGCTCAACATGGCACAAGCCTCCGCCCGTCACATCCTGGTCTCCACCGAGGCCAAGGCCAACGAACTCAAGACCGCCATCGAGAACGGCGCCGACTTCGCCCAGCTGGCCAAGGAAAACTCCAGCTGCCCGTCCAGCCGCGACGGCGGCAACCTGGGCACCTTCGGCCCGGGCCAGATGGTCAAGGAATTCGACACCGTGGTGTTCAGCGCCCCGGTCGGCGTGGTCCAGGGTCCGGTCAAGACCCAGTTCGGCTACCACCTCGTGGAAGTGACCAGCCGCAACGACTGAGCCGCAGCCGGTCCGCAGTAGATACGCAAGCCGCCGCCGGGTTTCCGGCGGCGGTTTTTTTTTTCACGATGACTCCAGTAGCACACAGGTCACAAGACCGTGGCGATGTTTATGCACTATGTTCATACCGAGGACAAGCCGGTGCGGGATGCGGCCGAACTGACGGCGAGTCGGCGGCTGGCGAGTACCGGGGCGTCCCGTTCTATGGAGGCAAGAGCATGACAAGGAAGACGCCTGCGGCAACGCGGAAACCCGCCGCCTTACCGGCTGGCTATGCCGGTATCCAAGGTGGCATCGTGAAGCTGCTGGACGCGGCGCGCCAGGCGGCGGCGCGCAGTGTCAACGCACTGATGACAGCCAGCTATTGGGAGATTGGCCGTCGGATCGTCGAGGCCGAGCAGAAAGGCAGGCGGCGGGCCGGTTACGGCGAGCAGTTGATCGCGCGGTTGTCCGCCGACCTGACGGCCCGATTCGGGCGCGGTTTCAGCCCGGACAACCTGGAGAGCATGCGGCGCTTCTTCTTCGCTTACCCCCTTGAGACAATTTCCGAGACACTGTCTCGGAAATCTGGAGACGGATTGCCCATAGAGAATTCCGAGACAGTGTCTCGGAAATTCGACCTCGCCGAACTGGCCCAGGTCTTCACCCTGCCGTGGTCGGCCTATGTCCGCCTGTTGTCGGTCAAGGATGACCATGCCCGCCAGTTCTACGAGGCAGAGGCACTGCGCGGCGGCTGGAGCGTGCGCCAACTCGACCGGCAGATTGGAAGCCAGTTCTACGAACGGACAGCCTTGTCCAAAGACAAGGCTGGGATGCTGGTCAAGGGGGCAGTGGCCAAGCCCGAGGATGCCATCACGCCCAATGATGCAATCAAAGACCCCTATGTGCTGGAGTTCCTCGACCTCAAGGACGAGTATTCGGAATCTGACCTGGAAGCAGCCTTGATCCAGCGGCTGGAAGACTTTCTGCTGGAACTGGGCGAAGGCTTCACCTTCGTTGGGCGGCAACGCCGACTGCGTATCGACCAGACCTGGTATCGCGTAGATCTGCTGTTCTTCCATCGCAAGCTGCGCTGCCTGATTATCATTGACCTGAAGCTGGGCAGCCTGACCCATGCCGACGTGGGGCAGATGCATATGTACTGCAACTATGCCAAGGAGCATTGGGCCTACCCGGATGAAAATCCGCCGGTGGGCCTGATCCTGTGCGCCGACAAGGGCCATGCCCTGGCGCGATATGCGTTGGATGGCTTGCCGACCAAGGTGATGGCGGCGAACTACCGGACGGTGCTGCCAGATGCTGAATTGCTGCAAAAAGAGCTGGAGAACACGCGGCGTCTGCTCGAATCTCGTGAAACGCTGATCCCCAAAAGACGCACGAAATAACCGGGTGTCACGTCACTTGCGCTGGCGGTACCGACGACTATCGCGCGGCGTGCGCGGCGTGGGGCTTTTTCGTCTGGGGGGATGGCGCGGCGCAGCACCGAAAAACCTATCAAATGATTATTTCTGTTCAGGTGACACGGGCCCGGGCCCGCGACAGAATGGGTCAGCCCGGCAAGGAGACCGCCGGAAAGCCACAACCCCGAACCGCTCCGGACCCATGAAAAAATCCCCGAACAAGGTCATCATCACCTGCGCCATCACCGGCTCGGTCCATACGCCGTCGATGTCGCCGCACCTGCCCGTCACGCCCGACGAGATCGCCCATTCCGCACTGGACGCCGCGGCCGCGGGCGCGGCCATCGTGCACCTGCATGCGCGCCGGCCCGACACCGGGCAGCCCACCCAGGACCCCGCGCTCTACGCCCAGTTCCTGCCGCGGATCAAGCAGGCCTCGGACGTGGTGATCAACATCACCACGGGCGGCTCGCCGGTGCTGCCGCTGGCCGACCGCATGGCGCCGGCGCTGCAGTTCAAGCCCGAGGTCGCGTCGCTGAACATGGGCTCCATGAACTTCGGCATGTACGAGCTGCTGGAGCGGTTCCGCGAATTCAAGCACGCCTGGGAACGCCCCTATCTCGAAGGCAGCAGCGACCTGATCTTCAAGAACACGTTCAAGGACATCGAGCACATCCTGACCTCCTGCGGCGACAACGGCACGCGCTTCGAGATCGAGTGCTACGACATCGGCCATCTGTACACGGCGGCGCATTTCGTGGACCGCAAGCTGCTCAAGCCGCCGTTCCTGATCCAGTCGGTGTTCGGCATACGCGGCGGCATCGGCACGCATCCCGAAGACGTGATGATGATGAAGCGCACCGCCGACCGCCTGTTCGGCGGCGACTACATCTGGTCGGTGCTGGCCGCCGGCCGCAAGCAGACGCCGCTGGCGACCATGGCCGCAACGATGGGCGGCAACGTGCGCGTGGGGCTGGAGGACTCCCTGTGGGACGGCCCGGGCGAGCTGGCGCGTTCGAACGCGGACCAGGTGCGAAGAATCCGTCGGATTCTGGAGGACCTGTCGCTGCAAGTGGCGACGCCCGACGAAGCGCGTGAGACGCTGCAGCTCAAAGGACGCGACAACGTCGCGTTCTGAATAACGACACCCCGAGGAGACAACCATGAAAAAAACCCTGTGCGCGGCCGCCCTGGCGGCGCTGTTTGCGACGGCCGGCGCGGCCCAGGCCGACGACGGCGTGATCCGCATCGGATTCATCACCGACATGTCGGGACTGTCGGCGGACGCCGACGGTCCGGGCGGCGCCGAGGCCATCAAGATGGCGGTGGCCGACATGGGCGGCACGGTGGCCGGCAAGAAGGTGGAAGTGCTGGTGGCCGACCACCAGAACCGCGCCGACATCGCGTCGTCGCGCGCCCGCGAATGGCTGGACCAGAAGGGCGTGAACATGCTGGTCGCCGGCGCCAATTCGGCGGCGGCGCTGGCCATGGCGAAAGTGGCCGAGGAAAAGAAGACGCCGTTCTTCGTGGTGAGCGCGGGCGCCTCGGAGCTGACCAACGCGCAGTGCACGCCCTATACCGTGCACTACGCCTACGACACGGTGTCGCTGGCGCGCGGCACCGCCCGCGCCATGATGAAGGAAGGCAACAAGGACTGGTACTTCCTGACGGTGGACCATGCTTTCGGCCATGCGCTGGAGCGCGACGCCTCGGCGGTGGTGCAGGCCGACGGCGGCTCGGTCAAGGGCCGCGTGCGCCATCCGCTGAACGCGGCCGATTTCTCGTCCTTCATCCTGCAGGCGCAGGCGTCCGGCGCGACGGTGCTGGGGCTGGCGAATTCGGCCAGCGACACCAGCAACGCGGTCAAGGCCGCCGCCGAATTCGGCCTGACGCCGGCGATGAAGCTGGCCGGGCTGCTGGTGCTGATTTCCGACGTCCATGCGCTGGGCCTGCAGGCCGCCCAGGACATGTACCTGACCACCGCCTGGTACTGGGACCAGGACGAACCTTCGCGGCAGTGGGCGGCGCGCTTCGAGGAGCGCATGAAGAAAAAGCCCACGATGCTGCAGGCCGGCGACTATTCCGCGGCCACGACCTACCTGAAGGCGGTCGCGGCCACCAACAGCACCGACGGCGACACCGTCATGAAGTGGCTCAGGGCCAATCCGGTGAACGATTTCTTCGCCAAGGAGGGCAAGATCCGCGCCGACGGGCTGATGGTGCACGACATGTTCCTGATGCAGGTGAAGAAGCCGTCGGAATCCAAGGGGCCGTGGGACTATTACAAGCTGGTGGCGCGCGTGCCGGGCGACCAGGTCTACACGTCGCCGCAGGAATCCACCTGCCGCCTGATGAAACCCTGAACCCGTACGAGGAAAGCGGCATGAGCATGAAGAACTCCGTTCCCGGCGATATTTCCGCGTTGCCGGTCGACCTTTCCGGCCGGCGCGTCATCGTGACCGCGGGCGCCGCGGGCATCGGCGCGGCCATCGCCGCCGCGTTCGCCGAACGCGGCGCCCGCGTGCACGTGTGCGACGTGGACGCGCAGGCGCTGGCCGCCTGCCCTCACCCCAACGCGCGCGCCGACGTCGGCCGGCGCGAGGAAATCGACCGCTACATGCAGGATGCGCTGGCGCAGCTCGGCGGCCTGGACGTGCTGGTCAACAATGCCGGAATCGCCGGCCCCACGGCCGGCATCGCCGACATCGCGCCGCAGGAACTGGACGCGACGCTGGGCATCAACCTGGCCTCGCAGTTCCACACCGTGCGCCATGCGCTGCCGGCGCTGCGTTCGGCCGGCGGCGGCAGCATCATCAACGTCAGCTCGGTGGCCGGCCGCATGGGCGTGCCGATGCGCACGCCCTACGCGGCGACCAAATGGGGCGTGGTGGGGCTGACCCGTTCGCTCGCCATGGAACTGGGCGGCTACGGCATCCGCGTCAATGCGCTGCTGCCGGGCCTGGTGGCCGGCCCGCGCATCGAGCGGGTGATCGAGGCGCGCGCCAGGAACATGGGCCTGACGGTCGAGGAGGAAACCCGGCTCGAACTGGCCGGCGTCAGCCTGGGCCAGTTCGTGCGCGCCGCCGACATCGCCAACATGGCGCTGTTTCTGGCCAGCCCCTATGGCGCGATGATCAGCGGCCAGGCCATCAGCATCGACGGCGACCTGCAGTCGCTGCCGTGGCAGCCGCCGCAATAAGGCCGGCGGCTCAACCCGCCAGTTCGATGGCCTGCGCGTAGACGCCCGTGCGGCGCTCCTGGGCGGCGGCGCGCAGGGCGTCCAGCAGCCGCTCGGCCAGTTCCTGGTTCTGCGCCTCCTTGCGCGTGATGAGCAGGAACTCGAACCACTGCCGCGACGCCAGCGGGCGCACCACCAGGTCGGGATAGGCGGCCGCGATGTCCCAGGCCGACAGCGCGTTCACCAGGCTGATGCCCTTCATGGCCCGCACCGTGCCCGGCAGCAGCGACATGTGCGCGCGCATGCCCGAGCGCAGGATCAGCGAATCCGCGATATCGCCCTGCGCCACCACGTAGTCGGACCACAGCGGCTTGACGTAGGTCTCGGCCGGAATGTCCGCCACCGCGATGGTTTCGCGCTGCGCCAGCGCATGGTCGCGGTGCGCGATGGCGACGACGTCGGCGCGCAGAAACGGCGTGAAGCGCAGCCGCGCGCTGTCGCGGTGGACGGCGCCCAGGCCGAAATCGGCACGCATGGTCTCGACCGCGCTGATCGCCTGCACCGAGGATTCGATGTCGATGGAAAACGGCCGCGTGCCGTTGGCGTCCAGATAGCGCCGCACCGCATCGGGCGCGTAGCCCAATGCCAGCGCCGGCGACGCCGCGATCCGCAGCCCGCGCCCGCCGAACTGCTCGATGCTGTGCAGGGCCTCGTCGATGCGCACCAGCTCGTCCAGCACGAACTTGGCTTCGCTGTACAGGTATTGCCCGGCCTCCGTGGGCCGCAAGGTCTTGTACGAACGGTCGAAGAGCTGCACGCCGGTGGCGCTCTCCAGGCGCGAGATGGCGTGGCTGACGGCCGGCTGCGTCAGGTGCATGATCTGCGCGGCCTGCCGGGTCGAGCCGGCCATGACCACCGTATAGAAGATGCGCAGATCGTGGATGTTGAAGTTGCGCTTCATGCCGCTATCCCGGCGCCCGCTGGATCTCCGGCTGGGTCCACTTGCCGTCCAGCATCGCCGGCCTGGGCCAGTAGTACCGGAAGGCCAGCATGAACGGCCCCTGCGGCGCCGGCAGCCAGTTGGATTCCCGGGACTTGCCCGGCGATTCCGGCTGGATGTAGAGGGTGATGCCGCCGTCGGCGTCGCGCTTGAGTCGGCTCAACATGGACGCGTTGATCTGGTAGCGGCCGATGGGGTTGGCCACCAGCTGCTGGTCGGGCAGCCGGTACAGGGTCATGGACCAGAAGGCGCGCACCGGCGGCAGGCCGCGAGGCGGAAAGCGCAGCGTGTATTTGTTGCGGCCGTCGAGCTGCTGGCCGTAGCTGTCTTTTTCCAGCGCCGGGGACATGGCCTCCTCGCGTCCGCTGCCGCCCAGGCCGACCTGCGCGCCGGTGGCGCGCGCCAGGTAGTCATTGCCCAGCGACTTGCGGTCGCCGTAAAGCCCGTCGGTCCTGCCCTGCAGGGCCTCGCGCTTTTTGTCGATGTCGTTCTGGCCGTCGTGCATGCCTTCCTGCAGGGCGCGGCGCAGCGCCGGGTTGAGCCTGCCGACGTCGAACGGCTCGCCGGCCGCGAGGCCGATGCTGGCGAAACGCGCGCGCAGCGAGCGCTCCGAGGCATGCTCGGGCGCGAACTGCAACAGGAAGGCGAACTGGTTGTAGAACTCCAGCGAGCTGCGCAACTGCGCCGGCGATTCGGCGGCGATCCAGTCCACCGCCGGCGCCGGGGCGGGCGCGCGCTGGCGGCGGTACGCAGACAACGTCTGCACCTTGTAGCGGGACTGGATGCGCTTGACGTTGGGCACGTCGGCGGCGCTGTAGATCCGCGTGCGTCCCACCAGGTTGGCCAGTTCGGTTTCCGACCGGAACACCTTGGTGATGCCGGCCGGCGTCTTGCCGTTCCAGCCGGGACCGGCCACCAGGAAGCGCCCGCCGCCGTTGCCGGTGCTGCGGCTGCCGATATAGCCGAAATTGTGCGTGTACAGGTCCATCAGCTGCAGCGCGTAATAGCGCCCGCCGCCAATCGGCGGCACGGTGACGACCACGGGCTCGGCGCGCAGGTCCAGCGCCGCGTACGAGTAGCCGGTGTCGGAGCTGGGCGCATAGGCCTTGTCCTCGGGCGCATAGACGCGCGCCATGCTGCTGATGGTGTTGAACGGGCCCTTGTACTGCGGGCCGTTCCTGTCGATGCTGAAGGCGTACATGGTCTGGTAGCTGGCGACCATGGGCGTGCCGTACAGATAGGCCTCGCGCGCGATGCTGCGCGCCTGCTGCGCCGTGACGCCGTCTATCCCGACCGAACGCGAACCGCTGGCGGCGTCGGGCGAATGGAAACTGCAGCCGGCCAGCGCGCCCGCCAGGAGAGCCGCGGCCGCCAGGCGCAGGCCGCGGCGGGTTGCCAGGAAAAAGCCGGTGCATATCTGACGGTTGCGCATTCAGTGCTCCAACATTTCGAGGGATGGGCCGGGCCGGCCCGCGTATCGCCGCGGGCGGCTGCTCAGGCCTCCTGGACCTGGCTTTCCAGCCGCAAGACCGGAATGGCCTGGATCGCGCTTTCGCTGGCGCTGGCGTCCGTGGTCAGGTGCTGGATCAGGTCCAGCGTGGTGGAACGGCGGGTCAACATCAGGCAGGTGACTTCGGCCTCGGCCACGCGCGTGGCGTGCCAGCAGCCTGGCCGCATGCACACGCCCTGCCCCTGCGGCACCCGGAAAGCCGCGACCTGGGACAGGTCCGGGCCGCCGTCGGCGGCGCTGGGCGCCACGACCTGGATGATCTCGCCGGTCAGCGGGACGATGGCCTGCTGGGTCAGCAGGTGTTTTTCGAGGCTGTCGATTTCAAGCGAGCGGCTGCGGTAGTTGACCCACAGCAGTTCGGCGTCGCCGCCCGCGCCGGTGTTGAACAGGTGCTCCTGCCAGAAATCGGTGGCCGCGTTGGAGTACAGCGGCACGCCGTTGCCGTCCGGGATGGGCTTGCCCAGCATCCAGCCATAGGGGCGGAAGGCCTCGGGCGTCAGAACATTGATTTCCAGTTGCTCGTTGCTCGTCATGCGGAACCCTGTGTTGGCTTGGCCGCGCGGGCGCGCTTCGGGAATTCGGCATCGTAGTCGAATTCGCCGCGCGCGATGGCCTCGAGTATGGCCGCGCGCCGTTCGGCGGCGCGCTTGAGATTGGCGGCGGTGGGCTTGGCGCGGATGCGCTCGACGCAATGCCGGCCCTCGTGGAAGAAACCGATCTCGATGGAAGACTCCGAGGCGGGCCTGACCCCGTCGAATCCCTGGCGCGCCGCCGTCTCCCGCATCGTCCTCTCCCATTGCCGATGAGCGACATGATATCGCTTTACACTGTTCCGACGCCCCTCTCAGGAAGCGCATTATGACCACGGATCTGTCATCGCACTATGTCCTGCTGGACGCCTCGGGCGCCAGCACCACCGTCGAAGGCGGCGACGCGTTCTGGTCGCAGCCGCCCGAGGAACTCGATCGCTACGGCCGCGGCTGGCTGCTGTCGGAGTTCAGCTTCGCCTCGGACTGGCCGCAATGGGAAATGCACCCGCAGGCCGACGAGGTCGTGCGCCTGCTGTCGGGCGCGGCCGAGCTGCAGCTGGAGTGGCCCACCGGCATCCAGAAAATCCGCATGCAGGCGGGCGACGCCTACGTGATACCCAAGGGCGCGTGGCACACGGTCAAGGTGCTGGAGCCCTGTCGCATGCTGCACGTGACCATGGGCGGGGGCACCCAGCACCGCCCGCTGTAGCGCGCCGGCCGGCGCGCAGACCGGGCGCTTGTTAACGCTTGGTTTTCGATGGTTACATTTCCCGAGTTATTGCCTGCTACGGGTGGTTACAGTGCTGCCTTCCCATCTTCTTGGCAGGCATACGACCATGCGGCATTGCGCCCGGCCCTTACGTTCCGGCGGTTGCGTCCCGCCCCGCCCCGCGGCGAGGGCCTCGTTCGACTTCAAGCCGCTGGCGCTCGCCCTGGCACTGGCCAGCCTGGCCGCGGTGCAGGCGCCGGCCGAGGCGCAATCCAGCTGGATCGCGCGCTGCCTCGGCGACTTCTTCGAACCGGGCGCGCGTCCGGAATGCCACCAGCCCTACAGCGAAGGCCTGGCCGCGGTGCTGACCGGCTCGGCCGGCGACGCCGCGGGCCGCTGGGGCTACCTCGACAAGCAGGGCCGCATGGCCATCGCGCCCGCCTATGACGAGGCCGAGCCGTTCCAGAACGGCCTGGCCGCGGTGAACAAGGACGGGCGCTGGGGGCTATATCGACCGCGGCGGCCGCTGGGCCATCGAACCCCGTTACGCGCGCGCCAGCGGCTTCAACGCCGAAGGCAGCGCGGTGGTGGAAGCGGACGGCCGCGACGTGCTGATCGACCGCCAGGGCAAGACGCTCAAGACCTTTGCGCTGGGCGCGCGCAGCTGGGGTTTCCGGCCGGGCCAGAAGCTGGCGGCGATAGAAATCCCGCAGCCGCCGCGGCTGTTCAACGTCGCGACCGGCAAGGCGGCCACGCTGCCCGAAGGCGTGATGCGGCTGGCGGCGCCGACCGGCGGCTATCTGCCGGCCCAGTTGCGCGACACGCGCTATGGCGGCTGGTGGGGGCTGCTGGACCAGGCGGGCGGCTGGGCCGTGACGCCGCAGGCCCTGCAGTCGCAGGAGCCGCCGTTGCGCGACGGCGCGCTTCTGGCGGTGCGCCGCGACGAGCGCTGGCTGTTCGTGGACGCGGCCGGCCGGGCGCTTTCTTCCGAGCGCTACCGGCAATTGCAGTCTGTGGCGCCCGGCCTGTGGCTGGCCCGTCCCGACGACGGCGGGCCGGCCCAGCTGCTGGACGGCCAGCGCCAGGTGCTGCATCGCTTCAAATCTCCTTACGCCGGCGTGCAGGATCGCGAAGGCTGGCGCTTCATGGTCGACGACGACCTCGTGCTGCTGGTCGACGCCGCCGACAGGCTGATCCGGGTGCCCGTCGGCCAGGGCCGCGTGGACGTGCGCGAGGGCCAGGCCTGGATCTCCGGCGCCCAGCCCGGCAACGCCCCGCAGGCCCAGGCCGCCGAACAGCCGGGCCAGGACGCCGTGGCCCGGGCCGAGGACGCCTCCGCCCCGGTCGAAGCCGAAGCCGCCGAGGACATCGGCGGCGAACCGGCAGCCGACGACGCGGGCGCGATGATCGCAAGCGACGCCGCCATCCCGGCGGCGGCGCCGGCCGACGCGCCGCCGCCGCCGATGATTCCCATGCCGCCGGTCTCGGCGGCGTCCGAGGCGGGTGCGGCCGCCGATGCCGCCGACGCGGCCGATGCGGCGGCGGCAGCCGCCGAAGCCGCGGCCGCCGCCGCGGCCAGCGGCGCGGAAATCAGCCAGGGCGGGCTGGTGCAGATCTACGCCGCCGCCGGCAGGCCGCTGCTGGACGACGCCACCGTCGCGCGGCTGCGGGCCTACGACGTCACCGCCTTCAGCCGCCGCGACGAAAGCAGGCGCGGCGCCGCCGGCACGGCCCCGATGCCGTTGGCGCTGCTGCGTCCGCATGCCTATGGGCAGCCCATCGGCATCCTGACGCCGGCCGGCAAGATCGTGACCAACGCGGACTGGGACGACATCTCGGCCTATGACGTGTCCATGCCCTTGCCGGTGCGCACCCGCGAAGGCAAGGCCGGCGCGATCGACGCGGCGGGCAAGTGGGCGGTCCCGCCGCGCTTCGGCAATCTGCGCCCGTTCCGCGGCGGTTACGCCTGGGCCCGGCCGGCGGGCTCGCAGCGCGGCGAGGAGGTACTGATCGACGCCCAGGGCAAGACCGTGGCCGTGCCCGACGCGGTGCTCGACGGCGCCGAGGGCCTGGACGGCGACATGCTCCGCTACCGCGCGCCGGACGAGAACCGCGAACGCCGCTGGGGCGTCTGGAACCTGCGCGCCGGCGCGCCGGTGCTCAAGCCGGTGTACGACGGCATCGAAGCGTTCCGCGACGGCTGGGCCCTGGTGCAGGAACGGGGCCAGTGGGGCGTGATCGACAGCAAGGGGCGATGGGCGCTGCGCCCCGCCTACCAGAGCGCGTACGAACTGGAATACCTGGGCAATGGCCTCATGCTGGTTCCCGACACCGGCCCGCGCGCTTCCGACTCGTCGCGCGGCTACCGGCTCGTCAACCTGCGCAGCGGCAAGTCCAGCCCGGCGCTGGCCAATAAGCCCACCGCTCTGAAGGACGGACGCTACATCGCCGAGCTGGAGGACGCCGGCCTGATGCTGTTCGACGCGGACGGCGCGGGCCTGCGCCTGGCCGACAGCCGGCAGCGCCGCAACGAGGTGTACGGCGACTGGATCTACATGGAGGGCGACGAGCGCGAAGGCGCCATCGACGCCCGCGGCGAGCTGAAGGTGCCCGCCCTGTATGGCGAATTCAATCCCTTCTTCGTGCAGCCGGAAGGCCTGGCGCGCGCCTACGACGGCGCCGGCTACCGCCTGATCGACCAGAACGGCAAGACGCTGCTGGATGGCCGCGGCGACGGCACGCCGCTGGCCGGCATGCAGCGCATCGTGTACCAGGACGACGGCGGCAGCGTCATGACGGACCTGCGCGGCAACGAGGTCGCGCGCGTGCCCGGCAGCTACAGCGTGCGCTATCGCTTCGCCAGCGAAGGCGTGGTGCCCTACAGCGGCGACGGCGGCAACGACCGCTACGGCTTCGTCGACGCCGCCGGCAAGCGCATCGTGGGGCCGCACTTCGATTGGCTGGGACCGCTCAGGAACGGCCTGGCCGTGGCGCAGCGCAAGCAGCGTACCGGCAAGCAGTTCGGCTACATCGACCTGAGCGGGCGCTATGCGATCCCGCCGCTGTTCTCGTGGGCCGGCGACTTCCATGAGGAACGCGCGCTGGTGCGCCAGGACGGATACACGCAGTTCATCGACACAAAGGGAGAACCGCTGGCGACCTTCGTCATGGTCTGCGACACGCTGACCATCCTGGACCGCCTCGGCCGCATCAGCTGGCCGCAGCAGAAGATGAGCTGCCCCGCGGCCGGGAAGTTCGAGCTCGCCCCCGACAACGCCAAAGCGGAACAACAATGAAGTCACGCGCATTCAGCATCACCCGTCTCGCCTGCGCGCTGGCCGCGCTGGGCGCGTCCCTGTCCGCCCACGCGCAGTACGGAGACGCCGGCTGCCTGGAGAACGCCCCGTACGACAGCTACGCCGAACTGGACACGAGCGCCGGCAGCCCCTACGCCAACGGCTGCATCCGCACGCTGTCGGACAAGCGCGCGGCGGTGCTGCTGCCCAGCGCACTGAAAAGCGCCGGCCCGGCGCCCGGCGACCGGTCGCTGCGCCGCCATGCCTGGGGCTTCCTGGACCAGAACGGCAGGCTGGCGATCGACCCGATATTCGAGGCCGTGGGCGACTTCCGCCACGGCCTGGCCGCCGTCAAGTGGCAGGGCCGCTGGGGTTTCATCGACACGCGCGGCCGCATGGCGGTGCGCCCGCAGTTCGACGCCGTGCAGAACTTCACGCAGGCCGGCCTGGCCGTGGCCACGCTGGACGGCCGCCACCATCTGATCGACCGCAAGGGCAATTACGTGGGCGAGCCGCTGGACGAAAGCGTGGCCTCGCTGCGCCTGCAGGACGGCGTGCCGGCCCTGGCCACGCTGGAATACAAGCTGGAGTACCGCTCCGCCAGCGGCGAGCGCCGCTACGGCGACGCCGGCATCCATCTGATCCGCGCCTATGGCAAGCAGCTGTACGTGGCGCGCAACGACGAGGGCCGCTACGGCCTGGTGGACGGCCAGTGGAACTGGGCGCTGGAGCCGGTCTACGACGACATCCTGGAGCCGTCCGAGGAAGGCGCGCTGGCCCTGGCCTACGGGCCGCGCGGCGCGGAATTGCTGGACCCGCAGGGCCGGTCGGTGCTGGACGAGGGCCAGCGCTACCGCGAACTGAGGCAACTGGGCAATGCATTCTGGAGCGCCGAGCTGGAGCGCGGCAGCTATGCGGTGCTGGACGCCGCAGGCAAGCCCGTGGCCAGGCTCAAGGGCGATCAGGCCTATGGTTCGCAGCGCTTTGGCGACACGCTGCTCTATCCCTCCGGCAACAAGGTGATGGCCTTGATCCCGGGCCGCGGCGAACCGGTGGAGCTGGGCGCGGACCTGGCCGTCGTCGGCGATCTGGACGGCTATGTGCGTTTCACCGACGCGCAAAACACGTCGGCCGGGCTGCTGACGCCATCCGGCGCCTGGCTGTACGGCGACCGCGCGCCGGCCTGGCTGGGCGAGTTCAGCCGCATGGAGGTGCGCCAGGGCAGGCTGTGGCTGTTCCAGGACACCCGCCTGCTCAACGTGATCGACGCCGAAGGCCGCGCGCTGCTCAAGCCCGAGACGGTCGAGGCCGCGCAGCAGATGGCGCTGCGGCCGCTGGCGCTGGACATGCCCGGCGGCCCGCTGGGCCTGCTCAGCCACGGCTACTGCCACTGCAACACCGAGACCGGCGCCGGCCTGGTGCTGGCCGACGGCAGCATCGTGAGCGACGCCGCCTGGACCGAGGTGACCCCGCTGGACGTCGTCGACCGGTACGACGGCGAGCCGCCCGCAGGACTGGAGGCGCGGCACCTGCGCTACGCCGCCCACACGGCCGACGGCATGCGCCTGCTGGACGCGGCCGGCAAGCCCATCGACCTGCCCGCGCAGCAATACATCGGGGAATTCCGCCACGGCTATGCGCTGGCCTACGGCGGCGGCGCAAGCCGCATGATCGACCGCGACGGCAAGGCCTATGCGCTGCCGGCGGGTTACTTCGACACGGAAATCGTCGCGCCCGGCGTGGTGCGTTTCGTGGAGACCGCGGCCGAGGACGCGCCCTGGGGCCTGTACGACTTCGTGGCCGGCAAGGTCATCGCCGAGGCGCGCTATCGCAGCATCGGCGAATTCGAGCACGGCCAGGCCGTGGCCTCGCTGGGGCCGGATCGCAGCGGCGTCATCGACCTGCAGGGCCGCTGGATCGTGCCGGCCAGCCACCATGCCGCCAGGCGCGTCAACGCGCAGCTGTGGCAGGTGCAGCAGGCCGGCCCGCAGCAGGAGGAATACAAACGCCCCTCCGCCCTGTTCAACGCCGAGGGCCGCGCGCTGACCGCCTTCCTGCCCAACCTGCAGGCCCACGCCGATGAGACCGGCGCCATTACCGCCGACGACGGCAAGCGCCGCTGGATCATCTCGCCCGACGGCGCCGACGCGCTGGACATGGAGGATGCGCGCTACACCCGCCTGGGCGACTGGATGGAGATCCGCCGCGCCCCGCGCAGCGGCTATCTGGACGCGCAGGGCCGGTGGCAGATCGCGCCCGCCGCCGTGATCGGCGGCACCTTCCGCGGCGCGCCGGCCCGCGCCCTGGTGAGCGACGACGACGGCGACCGCGTGATCGACGCGCAGGGCAAGACCGTCGCCGCCCTGCCCGATGGCGACTGGAGCTGGCCGGCCGGCTCGCCCACGCTGCTGCGGCGCTACATCGACCAGGGCAGGCAGAAGACCGACTACGTCGGCCTGGACGGCAAGGTCCGCGTGAGCGCCGAGGGCCTTGCGTCGGCCTACTCGGAAGGCTATGCCGTGTCGCAGCTGTCGAGCCGCGCGATGCGCGCGGTCGACGCCCGCGGCGCGCTCACCGGACCCGCGTTCGATGCGCTGGGCCGCCTGAGCGAGGGCCTGGCGCCGGTCTACGCCGACAGCGCCTATGGCTACGTCAACGCCGCCGGCGAGATGGCGCTGCTGCCCGCCTACGAAACCGTCTCGCCGTTCCGGGACGGGCGCGCCGTGGTCTCGACCATGGAATGGTCTTCCATCATCGACCGCACCGGCAGGCCGGTGGCGCGCGTGGCGATGGAATGCGGCGTGCGCACGCTGTACGGCTCGTACGGCCAGCGGCTGTGGCCGCTGACCCTGCCGCGGCGCTGCCCCGGATAGCGCCCCCCGCCGCTATTGCGCGTCCAGCGCCAGGTAGCGGCGGGTCTGCACGATCTCCTCGCGCTCCTTGAAGCTGGTGAGGCGCTCGGCCAGGGCGCTGCTGTCGCCGGTCTGGCGGATGGCCGCCAGCGTGGCCTGCATGGCATGGATGGCGGCGCGCTGCAGGTCCGACGGAATGATGACCAGGCGATAGCCCATCGCCGCCAGTTCGGGCAGCGGCACCAGCGGCGTCTTGCCGCCGTAGAACATGTTGATGAGCTTCAGGCCGGGCAGGCGCTCGGCGATGGCCTGGATCTGCTCCCGCGTCTCGGGCGCTTCCACGAACAGCATGTCGGCGCCCGCTTCCACGTAGCGCTGCGCGCGCGCCAGCGCGGCGTCGAAGCCCTCGACCGCGATGGCGTCGGTGCGCGCGATCACCAGCGCGTCGGGGTCGCTCAGGGTCTGGCGCGCGATGCGCACCTTGCGGCACATTTCCTCCACGTCGACCAGGCTCTTGTCGTCCAGGTGGCCGCAGCGCTTGGGAAACGACTGGTCCTCGATGTGGAAGGCGGCCACGCCGGCGCGCTCCATGATGCGCACGGTGCGCTCGACGTTGGCCGACCCGCCGAAGCCGGTGTCGGCATCGGCCACCACCGGCAGCCCGCTGGCGTCGACGATTTTTTCCACGCGGTCCATCACTTCGGTAAAGCTCAGCAGGCCGATGTCGGGGTAGCCCGCGGCGCGCGCGATGGCGCCGCCGCTGGCGTAGACCGCCGGAAAGCCGGCCGCGGCCACCAGGCGGGCCGACATGCCGTCATAGGCGCCGGGCGCCACGACGACGTCGGCGGCCAGGCGCTGGCGCAACAGGGTGCTGGGTTTGACTGGGGCGTTCATGCGGATTCCTTGAAGGACGTATCGGATGCGTCCATGATCGTTCCGCGACACTAGAATGTCCAATATATGGAAAATTGATAATTAA
Organism: Achromobacter sp. MUI-25009338; assembly: GCF_057359325.1. NCBI lineage: Bacteria > Pseudomonadati > Pseudomonadota > Betaproteobacteria > Burkholderiales > Alcaligenaceae > Achromobacter > Achromobacter sp. MUI-25009338. The sequence continues at coordinate 562,180 of NZ_CM170627.1, read as the reverse complement.
TACTTTCTAAATACCGATATGGAACTGCGCCACCTGCGTTATTTCGTCGCCACCGCCGAGGCCGAACACTTCACCCGCGCCGCCGAACAACTGGGCATGGCGCAGCCGCCGCTGTCGCAGCAGATCCGCCAGCTGGAGCAGGAAGTCGGCACGCCGCTGTTCGACCGCAACGGCCGGGGCGTGGCGCTGAACGACGCGGGCCGCGCCTTCCTGGCCTGCGCGCAGGACATCCTGCAGCGCGCCCAGGCGGCCGTGCTGACCGCGCAGCGGGCGGCGCGCGGCGAGGTCGGCGAGCTGACGTTGGGGTTCACGGAATCGGCTTCGTTCAACGGCGTGGTGACCGGGCTGATCCGGCAATACCGCCAACGCTATCCGGAAGTGGAGATGACGCTGTCGCAAGGCGATAGCGAAACGCTGGTGGCGCAGCTGCGCAGCGGCGCGATAGACGCGGCCTTCGTGCGGCCGCCCTTCGCGCTGGACGGCGGGCTGGCCTTCACGCAGCTGGCGCAGGAGCCGCTGGTGGTGGCGCTGCCGCTGGGCCATCGCCTGGCCGGCGCGGCGCAACTGGCGCCCGCCGACCTGGCGCGCGAGCGCTTCATTCTGTATTCGCGCAAGTCAGGTTACGGGCTGAGCGCGGACATCATGGCCGCTTGCCGGCAGCAGGGGCTCAACCCCAGCATCGGCCAGCGCGCGCCGCAGCTGTCTTCGGCGGTGAACCTGGTGGCGGCGGGCATGGGCGTGGCGATCGTGCCGGATTCGCTGCGCCATCTGCGCCCCGACGGCGTGGTGTACCGTCCGTTCGCGCTGGACTGGCCGCGCGCCGTGCTGGGCCTGGCGGTGCGCCAGCCCGGCGCGGGCGCGCGCGTGCGCAACCTGCTGGCGCTGGCCGCGGCCTGAGGCCGCCGTTCAGTCTTCGTGCGACTCGTGCACGGCGGCCGCGCCGCGCTTCCAGTAGCTGGCGGCGCGGATGCGGCGCTTGTCCACGCCATGGCCCGCCACCATGATTTCGCGCAGCGCCTTGGCCACGGCGGACTCGGCCGCGATCCACACATAGCCTTCGCCCGGCGGCAGGCGCAGTTCGCGCGCCGCGTCCAGCAGCGCGGCGCCGTCGCGGTGCAGCCAGCGGACCGTCGCGCGCCCGGGGCTGGCCAGCGCGATCTCGTTGGCGGCATGCGGCACTTCGATCAGGGCCAGCGCCTGCGCGGTCTCGGGCAGCTCTTCCAGGCGGCGCGCGATGGCGGGCAAGGCGGTTTCGTCGCCGATCAGCAGGTGCCAGTCAAAGCCCGTGGGCACCACGAAGGAACCGCGCGGCCCGGCTATGCCCAGCCGCTGGCCGGGCGCGGCCTGTTCGGCCCAGGTCGAGGCGGGGCCGTCGCCGTGCAGCACGAAGTCGATCACGAGTTCCCTGCGCGCCGCGTCATAACGGCGCGGGGTGTAGTCGCGCGCGGCTGGACGGGGCGCGCCTTCGGGGAACGTGATGCCGTCCGGGCCGAAGCTGGGCAGGACCGGCGGCAGCGAAGGGTCGGGCGAAAAGAAAAGCTTCACGTGGTCGTCGAACGAGGCGGAGACGAAGTCGTGCAGGTCGTCGCCGGTGAAGGTGACGCGGGCCAGCAGGCCGGCGATGCGCTCGACGTGTGCCACGGTCAGCACGCGCGCCTTCAGTTCGTGGCGGACGCGTTCGACATTGAGGTCGGTGCGGGTCATGGATACTCCAGGAAGGTACGGAATCAGGAACAGGAGCCCGTGATTTCCGCCGTGGCGCGCGCCAGGATGGCCGCGATGCGCCGCTGTTCCTTGGGCGCGGCGTCGGTGCGTTCGAGCAGCGCGCGCTTGAGCGCCTGGCGGGCCTCGACGAATTCCGGCAGCCAGCCGGTGGCGGCGTCCTCGCCCTCCGGGCCGGTACTGCGCGGCTGGCCGCTCCAGGCCTGGCGCATCCAGTCCATCTTGCGCGCCACGTGCTTGAACTTGTTGAACATGAGCGACAGGCGCTCGCGGTTGGCGTCCAGGCGCTCGCGCCCCGCCGGCGCCAGGTGGTAGCGCTTCTTGGCGCCGGCCTGCTCGACCGTGGCGTAGCCCAGCTCTTCCAGATAGGTCAACGCCGGATAGACCATGCCGGGGCTGGGCGTGTAGAAGCCGTTGCTGAGCGCGCCCAGCGCCTTGATGAGTTCATAGCCGTGGCTGGGGTTCTGTTCCAGCAGGCCCAGCAGCATCAGCTGCAGGTCGTCGCCCGAGACCTTGCGGCTGCGGTTCCAGCCGCCGCCGTCGCCGCCCAGGCCTTCTGGCTCGCCGCGCCCGCCGGGCGGGCCGGAGAACCAGTCGCTGCCCGCGCCGGCATGGCGCTGGTGATGGGCGTGGCGGCCGTCGTGGTCTTGCGGCCGCACGGCCTCGTGAGCCTTGTTCCGCGCGCGGCGCGGGCCGCGCGGGAACGCGGTCAGGAATTGGGGTTGACGCATGGGACCTCCTCGGAACGTATCGTACGATATATATCGTACGATATAGTTCCGATAGGCCTTCCGTCAAGCCCGGGGCGCGGGCGCCCTATCCCGCGGCCAGTTCCCGCGCGCGTTGCCGGGCGCAATGCACGGCCCGGGCGATCGCCTCGGCCACGCCGGCTTCGCGCATGTGCGACAGGGCCGCGTGGGTGGTGCCGCCCTGGGAGGTGACGCGGTCCTGCAGCTCGGACAAGGCGGTGTCTTCGGCGGCGGCCAGCGCGGCCGCGCCGCGAAACGCCGATACCGCCAGCCGGCGCGCTTCGGCGGGCGCGAAGCCCAGTTCGACCGCGCCCTGCTCCAGCGCGGCCATGAAATGGAAGACGTAGCCCGGCCCGCTGCCGGTCACCGCGGTGACGGCGTCGATCATGGCTTCGCTGGCGGTCCAGATGCGTTCGCCCACCGCCGCGAACAGGGCGTCGGCCAGCGCGCGTTCGCGCGGCCCGCAGGCCGGCGTGGCGTACAGACCCGTCATGCCCAGGCCCACCTTGGCCGGCGTGTTCGGCATGGCGCGCACGATGCGAGCATGGCCGCCCAGCCAGTCCGACAGCGCGGCCAGTTCGACGCCGGCCGCGATGCTGACCACGACGGCCTCGGCCGACAGATGACGCCGGACCTGCGCGCAGGCCTCGCGCAGCACCTGCGGCTTGGTGGCCAGCACGCACAGCGCGGCGTCGCCCAGGCCGGGACCGGGCAGCTCCACGCAGGCCAGGCCGCGCGCGGCCAGGGCCTCGCGCGTGGGCGCGTAGGGCTCCACCACCAGGAAGTCTTCCAACGCCCTGCCCTGGCCGAGCAGGCCGTCGATGATGGCCGAGGCCATGTTGCCGCCGCCGATGAAAACGATTTTTTCGCGCATGGATGTTCCGATGAAGGTTGCAGGCGTGGAGCTCAGCGCCGCCGCACCGCGCCCGCGTTCAGGGCGTCGATGCGGCTGCGGCCCAGCAGCCTGAGGGTGTTTTCGAGTTCGGTGCGCAGAATCGCCAGCACCTCGTGCGCGCCGGCCGGCCCGCGGCCCGCCAGGCCGTACAGCGGCGCGCGGCCCAGCAGCACGGCGCGCGCGCCCAGCGCCACCGCCTTGGCGATATCGCTGCCGCGGCGCACGCCGCCGTCGACCATGATTTCCAGCGAGCGTCCCAGTTCGGCCGCCACCTCCGGCAGGATTTCCAGCGGGCATGGCGCGCTTTCGAGCTGGCGGCCGCCGTGGTTGGACAGGACGATGCCGTCGACGCCGCGCGCCCGGGCGCGGCGCGCGTCGGCCAGCCCCTGGATGCCCTTGATGACGATGCGCCCGCGCCAGACGCGGCGCAGCCAGGCGACGTCGTCCCAGCTCAGCGCCAGGTCCATCTGGCGGCTGAGCGCCGAGGCCTGTTCGGTGATGTTCTCGCGCGCGTTGGAGCTGACGGCCAGGTTCTTCAGCTGCGGGCCGCCGTGGCGCAGCATGCGCCAGCACCAGCCCGGATGCGCGGCCAGGTCCAGCAGCAGGCGCGGCGACGGCCGCAGCGGCAGCTTGAAGCCGTTGCGCTTGTCGTGGTCGCGGTTGCCGTGGACCGGCACGTCCACGGTCAGGAACAGCACGGTATAGCCGTTCTGCCAGGCGCGGTCCATCAGGTGCTCGGCGATGCGGCGGTCGCGCTGCACGTAGAGCTGCAGCCAGAGCTCGCCGGAGGTCGCCGCGCGCACGTCTTCCAGCAGGGAAGTGGACGCGGTCGACAGCACGAAAGGCAGGCCGGCCCGGTGCGCGGCGCGCGCCAGGTGGACGTCGGCGTCGGGCCAGAACAGCCCGTTCAGGCCGGTGGGGCCGACGGCGGCCGGCATGGCGGCGGTGGCGCCCAGCAGCGGCGTTTCCAGCCGGCATTCGGAGACGTCGACCAGCACGTCCGGGCGGAATTCCAGCGCGGCGTAGGCCGATGCGTTGCGCGTCATCGTCAGGCCGTCCTCCGCCCCGCCTTCGAGGTAATCGAACGCCAGCCGGGGCAGGCGTTTTTGCGCGTGGCGCCGGTAGTCCATCACGCACGGCAGCATTGCAGTTCCTTGTTTTCCATGGCCTGGCGGTGTTTAAAATAAATCGAATACAGAATAATATAATTGTATTTCGATCATTTTGAGCGCCGCAATTCGGATCGCCACTAATCCGCGGTTACGCCCGGCGCACGGGCCTGGGCGAGCGACGCGCTAGCCTAGGACATACCCTAAAATCAATTGCAATTCGATTACTTAAATCGAAAAGCAATTTAAGTAATCGTATGCTGTGCCCGAACGCGCTGGGACTCCAGCGCCCATCGGGACCACAGACATGACCAACGGCAACACCCTGCTAGACGCGCTGACCCAGGCCCTGGGCGCGGACGCCATCCTCCACAGCGAAGCCGACATGGCCGGCTACACCGAAGACTGGCGCGGCCGCTACAAGGGCCCGGCGCTGTGCGTGGCGCTGCCCGGCAACACGCAGCAGGTGTCCGAGGTGGTGCGCCTGTGCCACGCGCACGGCGCGCCGGTGCTGCCCCAGGGCGGCAACACCAGCCTGTGCGGCGGCGCCGTGCCCGCCGCCGGAGGCCGCCCGCCCGTGATCGTGAACCTGGCGCGCATGCGCCGCGTGCGCCGCGTGGACGCGGCCAACAATTCCATGGAAGTCGAGGCCGGCTGCGTGCTGGCCGCAGTGCAGGAAGCGGCGGCCGCGCAAGGCCGGCTGTACCCGATCAGCCTGGGCGCGGAAGGCTCGTGCCAGATCGGCGGCACCATCGCCACCAACGCGGGCGGCACCGGCGTGCTGCGCTACGGCAACACGCGCGACAACATCCTGGGGCTGGAAGTGGTGCTGCCCGACGGCTCCATCTGGGACGGCCTGACCGCGCTGCGCAAGAACAACACGGGCTATGACCTCAAGCACCTGTTCATCGGCGCCGAAGGCACGATGGGCATCGTCACCGCCGCCGTGCTGAAGCTGCATCCCCTGCCCAGCGCGCACGCCGTGGCCTGGCTGGCGCCGGACAGCCCGCGGGCCGCGCTGGACATCCTGGGCCTGTTCCAGCGGGCCTGCGGCTCGCGCCTGTCGGCCTTCGAAATGATCGACAGCAACCAGCTGGACGTGGTGATGGCGCACGTGCCGGGCCGCAAGAATCCGCTGCCCGGCGCCCATCCCTGGCACGTGCTGGTGGAACTGTCCGACACCGGCGACGACGCCGGATTGCAGGAACTGCTGCAGCAGATCCTGGAGCAGGCCGCGTCCCAGGGCCTGTTGCACGACGCCGTGCTGGCCGCCAACGGCGCGCAGCGCGCCGCCCTCTGGGAAGTGCGCCACAGCGTGTCGGAAGGCAACAAGAAGGCCGGCGTGGGCCTGACCACCGACACCGCCGTGCCCGTATCCGCCGTGCCGCGCTTCATCGACGAAGCCACCCGGGCCGTGCGCGAACTGGCGCCGGGTCTGCCGGTGCTGATCGTGGCGCACCTGGGCGACGGCAACGTGCACTTCATTCCGTTTTTCACCTTCGATGCCTGGAACGCGCTGCCCGACCGCGACGCGATGGCCGCCGCCATCCGGCGCGCGGTCAACGACGTGGCCGCAGCGCTGGGCGGCACCTTCAGCGCCGAACACGGCGTGGGCCGCAGCTCGCTCGCCGAAATGGCGCACTACAAGTCGCCGGTGGAGCTGGCGATGATGCGCGCGGTGAAACAGGCTTTCGATCCCGCCCAGCTTTTCAACCCCGGCCGCTTGCTGCCTTGAGCCGTTCTCAATCCGTAGGAGCCTTCCATGAAACCGATCTCCCATAACGCCTCGCGCCGCAACGCGCTCAAGACCGTGGCCGCCGGCGCCGCCGCCCTGGCCATGCCCATGATCTGGACGCCGTCGCGCGCGGCCTCCAAGCGCATCGTCGTGCGCGACGACGGCGGCATCTACAGCAAGGCCTACGGCGCCGTGTTCTACCGCCCGTTCACCGAGGCCACCGGCATCCAGGTGGTGGGCGTGCAGGCCAACGCCGAGCCCACCGCCCAGATCCGCAGCATGGTGGAGACCGGCAACTACACCTGGGACATGGCCAAGATCAGCCAGCCCGCCATCCTGATGCTGACCGAAGGCGGCAAGGTCTACCTGGAAAAGCACGGCCTGGAATCCGACCCGGTGGTGGCCAGCATTCCCAAGCAGTACATGTCGCCGTATGGCGTCGGCAACAACGTCTATTCCACCGTGCTGGCCTACCGCAAGGATGCGTTCCAGGGCCGCCGTGCGCCGGCGTCGTGGGCCGACTTCTGGGACGTGAAGAACATCCCGGGCCGCCGCGGCCTGCGCAAGCATCCGTTCGACACCATCGAGGAAGCGCTGATGGCCGACGGCGTGCCGACCGACAAGGTCTACCCCTGCGACATCGACCGCGCCCTGGCCAGCCTGGACAAGATCAAGCCCGCGGTGGAGGTGTGGTGGAACACCGGCGCCCAGGTCGAGCAGATGCTGGGCTCCGGCGAGGTCGACATGATCGCCACCTGGGTGTCGCGCGCGCAATCGGCCATCGCCAACGGCGCGCCGGTGGAGATCGTGTGGGACCAGAACATCTGGGGCTGCGACAACTGGTCGATCCTCAAGGGCACGCCCAACGCCGACGCCTGCCGCGAATTCATCAAGTTCGCCTCGGACCCCAAGCGCCAGGCCGCGCTGGTCGAGTATTTCGCGGCCGGCGTCACGCAGCCCGCCGCCTTCGACCACATCAAGCCCGAGGTGGCGCGCAACTGCCCGACCCACCCCGACAACATCAAGACGGGCCTGCACATCAACGCCGCCTACTGGCTGGAGAAGCAGCGCGACGTCATCGAGCGCTTCAACGGCTGGGTCCTGAAGTAATCCCTACCTCGTCGAACATCATGTCCTCCTCCAATCTGCAAATCTCGGGCCTGGGCAAACGCTATGGCGACTTCGTCGCCCTGGCCCCCACCCACCTGGACGTCGCGCGCGGCGAATTCCTGACGCTGCTGGGGCCGTCCGGCTCCGGCAAGACCACCCTGCTGAGCCTGATCGCGGGCCTGGCCCAGCCCGACGAGGGCCAGGTGCTGATCGACGGCGTCGACGTGACCTACGGCGCGCCGTACGAACGCGACATCGGCATGGTGTTCCAGAACTACGCGCTGTTCCCGCACATGAGCATCGAAGAGAACATCGCGTTCCCGCTGAAGATGCGCAAGGTGCCGGCGGCCGAAGCGCGCCGCCGCGCGATGGAGGCGCTGGAGATGGTGCGCCTGCCGCACGTCGCGGCGCGCCTGCCGCGCGAACTGTCCGGCGGCCAGCAGCAGCGCATCGCGCTGGCGCGCTGCATGGTCTACCGCCCCGCCATCATCCTGATGGACGAACCGCTGGGCGCGCTGGACAAGAAGCTGCGCGACCAGATGCAGCTGGAGATCAAGCGCATCCACCGCGAACTGGGCACGACCATCGTCTACGTGACGCACGACCAGGAAGAGGCGATGACCATGTCCGACCGCATCTGCCTGATGAACGGCGGCGCGATCGAACAGCTGGGCACGCCGGCCGACCTGTACTTCCGCCCGCGCACCCTGTTCGTGGCCGACTTCCTGGGCGAATCCAATCTGCTGCGGGGCGTGGTCGAATCGGCGGATGGCGACACCGTCTCGGTCAGGCTGGAACACCAAGGCGTGACCGGCCCCGCGCTGTCCAATGGCGCGCCGCTGCGCGCCGGCCAGAAGGTCACCGTGATGCTGCGCCCGCAGAACCTGCGCGTGAGCGGGGCCGGCGCCCAGGGCCCGGCCCTGGGCGGCAAGCTGCTGGACGTCATGGTCACCGGCAGCCTGACCAAGCTCTACCTGGACACGGGCGTGGCCGACGCGGCGCCCATCGTCGCCGCCCATCCGACGCAGCGGCAGGCCGAGCAGTACGCCATCGGCCAGCCGTTGTCGGTCAGCTGGCAGGCCGCCGACGCCGTCGCCATCCCGGAGTAAGCCCATGACGACCCTCGCCACTCCCCGCAAGCGCATGGGCCAGGGCCGCCGCCACTTCCTGATGGCGGCGCCGCTGGTCGTGCTGCTGCTGGTGCTGCTCATCTACCCGGTGGGCCAGCTGCTGCTGTTGAGCGTCTACGGCGACCAGGGCTTTTCGCTGACGCAGTACCAGCGGCTCTTCGACTCATCCGTGTACGTGAACGTGCTGCTGATCACGCTGAAGATCTCGCTGTGGACCACGTTCTTCTCGGTGGTCGCGGGCTACCCCGTGGCCTACCTGATCTCCAGCCTGTCGGCGCGGCGCAAGACCTCGCTGCTGTTCTGGGTGCTGCTGTCCTTCTGGACCAGCTTCCTGGTGCGCACCTTCGCCTGGGTGGTGCTGCTGGGACGCAACGGCGTGGTCAACCAGCTGCTGCAGGCGCTGGGCATCCTGGATGCGCCGGCCAACCTGCTCTACAACTTCGGCAGCGTGCTGGTGGGCATGGTGCACGCGCTGATGCCGCTGGCGGTGCTGACGATGCTGTCCGTCATGGAAAACATCGACCGCAACCTGCCGCGCGCCGCTTCCACGCTGGGCGCGCGTCCCGGCACGGCGTTCTGGAAGATCTACTTTCCCTTGTCCATGCCCGGCGTGGCCGCCGCCGCCATCATGGTGTTCGTGACCGCCATCGGCTTCTTCATCACGCCGGCCCTGCTGGGCGGGCGCAAGGAAACGATGATCACCCAGATCATCATCGACCAGGTCCAGCAGACCATGAACTGGGAATTCGCCGGCGCGGTGTCGGTGCTGCTGCTGGTGGTGGTGCTGGTGGTGTTCGCCATCTACGACAAGGTGCTGGGCCTGTCGACCATGACCGGCGCCGCCTCGACCCGCGTGCGCGCCTCGGGCCGGGCGGGCCTGGGCCGGCGCGCCGGCGACGCAGCGCTGACGCTGCTGGCCGACGTCTCGGACCGCCTGTTCGGCCTCCTGCCCGGACGCCTGCGGCGCTCGGTGTCGGGCACCGGCCAGTCGCGCACGCTGTGGTGGGTCGTGCTGCTGGTGCTGGCCTTCCTGTCGGCGCCGGCCTTCCTGATGATCCCGCTGTCGTTCGATGCCGGCTCGGGCCTGACCTGGCCGCCCAAGGGCTTCTCGCTGCAATGGTACGAACAGATGTTCACCTCGCCCGTGTGGATGCAGGCGATCACCCGTTCGCTCATCGTCGGCGTGGGCACCGGCCTGCTGGCCATGCTGATCGGCACCCCGGCCGCGTTCCTGCTGGTGCGCGCCAACATGCGCGGCAAGTCGGCCATGCTGGCCTTCGTGCTGTCGCCCATCGTGGTGCCGCGCATGATCATCGCCGTGGGCATGTTCTATTTCTTCGCCCGCGTCGGCCTGGTGGGGTCGGCCGTCGGCCTGATCCTGGCGCACACCGTCGTCGCCGTGCCCTACGTGGTGATCACCATGATGGCCGTGCTGCGCAACTACGACACGCGGCTGGACCTGGCGGCGCAAAGCCTGGGCGCCAGCCCCTGGGCCACGCTGCGCTTCGTCACCTTCCCGATCCTGGGCGCGGGCCTGATGTCGTCGTTCCTGTTCGCCTTCGCCACCTCGTTCGACGAACTGACCATCGCCCTGTTCGCGTCCGGCGGCCTGAACGCCACGCTGCCCAAACAGTTCTGGGACGAAGTGACCCTGCAGATCTCGCCCGTGATCGCCGCGGTCTCGACCTGCCTTTTCATCTTCATTGCCGTGCTGATCTGGCTGGCCGACCGGCTGCGCCGCCGCAGCCTGGCCAACTGATCCGCGCCCGTTTCACCTAACTGGATAGGTTTCATGCTGAACGCAACCCGACTGCGCGGAGTATTCCCCGCCATCCCCACCCCCGTCAACGCCGACGACACCATCAACGCCGCCGCCGCGCAGGCCCTGATCGCCTACCTGCTCAAGCAGGGCATAGACGGCATCGTGCCGCTGGGCGGCACCGGCGAATACGGCGCGCTGGCCCGCGCCGAACGCATCCGCATGTGCAAGCTGACCGTGGACGCCGTGCAAGGCCGGATTCCGGTGATCCCCGGCGTGCTGGACCCGGGCTTTCACGACGCGCTGCAGGCCGGCCAGGAATTCGCCGACGCCGGCGCCGACGCGCTGATGGTGCTGACTCCCTACTACACCACCCCCACCCAGGCCGGCATCCGCGAGTACTTCCTGCGCTACGCCGACGCCTCGCCGCTGCCGGTGATGATCTACGAGATCCCCTACCGCACCCGCATCGCCATCGCCCCCGAAGTGCTGCACGAACTTTCACGCCACGAGAACATCATCGGCATGAAGGCCTGCAACACCGACATGTACCACTTCCTGCGCACCGTGGCCGGCGTGGACGACTCCTTCGCCGTCTTCAGCGGCGAAGACACCCTGCTCCCCGTCCACCTGGCCGCCGGCGCAAAAGGCGGCATCGTCGTCACCGCCAGCCTGCTGCCCACCGCCTGGCGCAAGGTCTACGAACTCGCCTCCCAGGGCCACACCCGCGAATCGATGGCACTGCACCGCCGCCTGATCCCCCTGATGAACCTGGCCTTCGCCGAAACCAACCCCGGCCCCATGAAGTCGGTCATGGACCTGATCGGCGTAAACGCCCCCGAAGTCCTGGACCCCCTGGTCCCCCCCGCCGACGGCCTGCAGGCCGCGCTGCGCAAGGAACTGATTCCGCTGCTGAAGGAATTCGAGGGCATCAACCCCTAACGCCCATCGTCACCCCCACCCCACCGCGCCGCGACCACCCGCCCAAATCAACCCACCACGGATGCCCATGGCAGCCGCCCGCGCGGCTGCCATGGGCGGCCCTGCAAACTCTTCCTCCGACCACAGGTCCAAACGCCGGACCCAAGACGCCGGCAGCCCGGCGGTGTGGGCGGCGTGGCTGTGAGCAACCTCGATTGCGCCCGAGGGAATCCGTAGGGAGCCGAAGGCGGACGAGGATGACGAAGGGGCAGTCCGGAGCGAACGCTCCGGACCGCAATCGCGGGCGCGAACAGCCACGCCGCCCGCGCCGCCGGGCGACCTACGAAGCCCGACAGCAAGGCCGTACAACAACGACCTACCTCGAATAAGCCGAAAACTTGGACTTGGAAATAGAAGTCGCCGCCACCTGCACATGAGGCGCCAGCTCGGCCTCCACCCGTGCAACCGTCCACCGAGTCGTAGGCACGGCAATATTGATCGCAGCCACCGCCAACCCCCGATGATCGATCACCGGCGCCGCCACCGAAATATCCCCCAGCACCGTCTCGTTCACGATGATCGCGTACCCCTTCTCGGCCACGCGCCGCACCCGCTCCAGCAGCTTCTCCGGGTCCACCTCGGTATAAGGCGTAATCGGCTCCAGCCTGGTCTGCGCCAGGATCTCCCGCCGCTGCTCTTCCGACAGCCGTGACAGGATCGCCGTCCCCGACGCCGTGAAATAGGCCGGCAGCCGGCTCCCCACCGCGATATCCACATTCACCAGGTGGTGCCCCGGAAACCGCGCCACGAACACGATCTCGTGCCCGTCGAGCTCCTGCAGATTGGTGGTCTCGCCCAGCGTGCGGCTGATGTCCAGCAGATACGGCGAGGCCTTGTCGATCAGTTCGTTGGCGCGCACATAGTTGTACGAAAACTGCAGCACCTTCGGCGTCAGCCCGTAATTGCGCGTGTCGGGAATCCGGCGCAGATAGCCCAGCGTCTCCAGCGTATAGACCAGGCGCTGCGTCGCGCTGCGGTCCAGGCCCGACGCGCGGGCGACGTCGGCCAGCGTCATATGGCGCTTCGGACCGTCGAACGCATGCAGGACCTGGAAGGCCTTTTCGGTGGAGCCCACGAAGAGCGACGACCGGGTCTCGGTCGCCGCCCGCGTTTTTTCCGTATCGGCAGGGGGTTGATTGCGCACAGGAAACAGCCTATTCGAGTTCTAGGGATGCGGCGCGAGAAATCACGCACGGCCGATCGGGCCATGCGCAGTGCGCTAATATTAATTGTAATTCAATTATTAATAGCAGATTCCAATCAGTTTCCCTATCCGGCAGGGTCCTCCAAGGGCACGCCCGGCTGCGACGCCGAACGCGTGCCGGCCACCGGATGACAGGACTGCGGATGGTAGGTGTGCACCACCGACAGCTTCACTTGCTGGCTGCGGTTGCCCTGGGCGGCGTGCAGCGTGCGGCAATGGAAGAACACCACGTCGCCGGCCTGCAGCGCCGGACAGACCGCGCGCGCGATCCACCCGGCGTTGCGCGGCTCGTCGTCGCGGAAGAATTTCTGGGCGTCGAACTGCTCCGGCGCATACGAAGCCGCGTGCGATCCGGGAATGAAGGAAAGCCCGCCGTTCTCGCGGGTTTCCGGCCCCAGCGCCAGCCAGCAGGACACCAGGTCGGTGTCCGAGAACGACCAGTAGCGGATGTCCTGGTGCCAGCCCGTCAGGCTGCCATAGGCCGGATGCTTGGTCATCACGCAATTGTGGTGCACGGTGGACAGCACCGGCGTTTCGCCGAAATAGCGCCCCAGCCATCGTCCGATGCGCGGATCGGTGGCCCAGCGCGCGAATAGCGGATCGCGCGCGTAGGCGCCCAGCAGCCGCCTGACGGTCAGCCCGCCCTCGGCGGCGCGCGATTCGGGCGCGCCCGGATAGCGCAGGTCGGCCTCGTATTCGATGGGCGCGACGTGGTCGCGCAAATGGCGTTCGGCCACGGCGCGCAGCGCCGCCACCTGTTCGGGGCTGGCGAACCCGCGCAGCACCACGAAGCCCTGCTCGCGCAGGACGGCGATCTGATCATCAATCAGTAATCCAGACATGTCGATCCTCAACCCGCATCACGAGCCGCAAGGCGTCTGCGTACCGGACAGGCGCCGGCATGCGCGGGGACGGCTAGATTACCAAAACCGCGTCCTAGGCCGCCGGCGGATTCACCCGGGCCGCGTCGCGCTCCTGCACCTCATGGTGCACCCATTCGCGCCATACGGCCACCAGCAGGGCCATCAGCACCGGGCCGACGAACAGGCCGACGATGCCCATGGTCTTCACGCCCCCCACCAGGCCGAAGAAGGTCGGCAGGAACGGCAGCTTGACCGGCCCGCCCACCAGGCGCGGACGCAGGGTCTTGTCGACGATGAAGAGTTCCACGCTGCCCCACACCATCAGCGCGATGCCCGCCACCACGTGGCCCGAGCCGACCAGGTACAGCGACACCAGCGTGAACGACAGCGGCGCGCCGCCCGGAATCAGGGCCATGAACCCGGTGACCACGCCCAGCAGCACCGGCGAGGGCACGCCCGCGATCCAGTAGGCGATGCCCAGCACCACGCCCTCGCCCAGCGCGATCAGGCCCATGCCGGTGACGGTGGAGTTGATGGTGGCCGGCACCACGCGCGAAAAGCGCAGCCAGCGCGCCGGCAGGATGCGCTCGCCCAGCACGTCGAGCTGCGCCACCATGCGGGCGCCGTCCTTGTAGACGAAGAACAGCGTGATCAGCATGAACAGCACGGTCAGCAGCAGCTGGAACACGTTGCCCGTGGCCGCCAGGATCATGCGGTAGATATTGCCCAGGTGCTCGCCGCTGACGGCCTCGACCAGCGCGCCCAGCGCGTGGGGCTCGCCGATATAGGTCGCCCAGTACTGGCCCAGGCGTTCGCCCACCACCGGCATCGAAGTGATCCAGGCGGGCACCGCCACGCCGTGCCGGTTGGCCGCGATGGCCCAGGCGAAGAAGGCGCTGGCTTCCTTGATGGCGTAGGACAGCGCCAGCGACATCGGCACGATCAGCACCACCACCACCATCAGCAGCGCCAGCGAGGCGGCCAGCGTGGTGCGTCCGCCGCAGCGCACCACCAGCCGCTGGTACAGCGGCCAGCTGGCCAGGCCTATGATCAGCGCCGCCAGCGCCGGCACCAGGAAGCCGCTAAGGAAATACACCCCCGCCAACAACACGAGCAGCAAAAGCCAACGGGCGATCAGGTAGGCGGGAAGTACGGGCTGCATGGAGCGGATCGACAGTAAGTTGTAAGGCTCAGACTGTCGGACTATACAGACGTTTCGTGCGATACGAGGGACACAATGCCTGTATTTACTACGGGGTTACCCGTGCATACCGGGGCGGAACCGGCCTGCGGCGCCGCCCCGCGCCCCCGTTTACAGGGCGTATTCCGCCGCTTCCTCGCGCGCGCTGCGGCGGCGCGCCGGCGTGGCCGGCAGGGGCGCGCCCATGGCGGCGATGGCCTGCGAGGCCTGGCCGCGCGCATAGATGCCGCAGTGGGCGGCGGCGGGATCGTTTTCGTCGCGGCCGCTCAGCAGCGGGCAGCCGGCGAACAGTTCCGCCACCCAGTCGGAAAACGCGCGCACCTTGGGCGAGAGCTGCCGGCTTTGCGGATACAGCACCGAAATCGCCGTGGCGCTGGGTTTCCATTGGGGCAGCACCTCGATCAGTTCGCCCGCCTGCAGGTGCGGCAGCGCCATGAAGCGCGGCACCTGGATCAGGCCGAAGCCCTTGAGCCCGCAATCCAGGTAGGCGCCGGATTCGTTCACGGCCACCACGCCCTTCATGTCGACTTCCTGGTGCTTGCCGTCCACGTTGAAGTCCCAGGCGCAGTTGCGTCCAGTGCGGCTGGAGAAGTAGTGCACCGCCTGGTGATCGCGCAGGGCTTCGATGGTCTGCGGCAGGCCGTGGCGCGCCACGTAGGCGGGCGCGGCGCAGGTGACGGTCTGCAGCGAACCGATGCGGCGCGCCACCAGGCTGGAGTCTTCCAGCTCGCCGCCGCGGATCACGCAGTCCACGGCCTCCTGCACCATGTCGACCGGCCGGTCGCTCAGGCCCAGCACCAGCTCCACGTCGGGGTACTTGTCGTGGAAATCGCACAATGCGGGAATCAGGATGAGCCGCCCGATGGCCGTGGGCACGTCGATGCGCAGCCGGCCCTTCAGGCGCAGCGCCGCTTCCTGGAAACAGGCCTCGGTTTCTTCCACGTCGGCCAGGATGCGCACGCAATGCTGGTAATAGCCGGCGCCGTCCGGCGTCAGGCCGATACGGCGCGTGGTGCGGTTGAGCAGGCGCACGCCCAGCAGGCGTTCGAGGTTCTGGATGATGGTGGTGACGGTGGTGCGCGGGAGCGAGAGGCTGTCGGCCGCCCGGGTGAAGCTGTTGGCGTCCACGACGCGCACAAACACCTGCATAGCCTGAAAGCGATCCATGGCGGCGGTGTCCTTGGGATAGACAAAAGGGGGTGCGTGCAGCATAACCCGATTTCGCCGCCGATTAGTCGTTTATGCCGACTAGTGTTGCCGAAACATACGGGTTTATCCGCTGTCGCAAAACACTCAGAATGCAAACCATCTTGAAGTGCCCTTGCCGCCCGGCTCCCCCGCCCGGCACCCCGTAAGGGCATGTCGCTCCTCAGTTTCCGGCCATCGCAATGACCGCCCTTCCCCGGGCGCCACTGCCTGGAAGACGCGACAGCGTCTCATGCTGCACCGCAGCATGGCTACCGGCTCCCGAGGGGCGGCATTGCCCAGGGAACGCCGCAAGCCGCCTCCCGTTCCGCAGGCGCCCGGCAGGCACTCCGCCCCGATACCACTTGAGGAAACACCATGCTTTCGCGTCATCGTATTGCTGTGCTCGCCGTTTTCGCAGCCGTCATCGCGGCCGGCGGCGGTTATGCCCTGTTCCGCGCCCCCGCGGGGGCCAACGCCGCCCAGGCCCAGGCCGCTCCCACGGCCACGCCGGTGGAGGTGGCCGAGGTCGTCAACAAGACCATCGTGGACTGGCAGCGCTATTCCGGCCGGCTCGAAGCCATCGACCGCGTCGACATCCGCCCGCTGGTATCCGGCACGCTGACCGCCGTGCACTTCCAGGACGGCAGCATCGTCAAGAAGGGCGACGTGCTGTTCACGATCGACCCGCGCCCCTACGAGGCCGAAGTCAACCGCGCCGCCGCCGCCCTGACCGCCGCCAAGGCCCGCGTCTCCTACACGGCCAGCGAACTAGCGCGCGGCCAGCGGCTGCTGGCCGACAACGCCATCGCCCGCCGCGACTTCGAGGAAAAGCAGAACGCCGCGCGCGAAGCCGCGGCCAATCTGCAGGGCGCGCAGGCGGCTTTGGACTACGCCAGGCTGAACCTGGGCTACACCCGCATCGAGGCGCCGGTCGACGGGCGCGTGTCGCGCGCCGAAGTCACGGTGGGCAACGTGGTGGCGGCCGGCGCCGCCTCGGTGCCGCTCACCACGCTGGTGTCGGTGTCCAAGATGTACGCCTCCTTCGACGTGGACGAGCAGACCTTCCTGCGCTACGTGAACCCGGTGCGCAACGGCGGCGGCGCCGTGCCCGTGGAGCTGGGCCTGGCCAACGAGGAAGGCTATTCGCGCAGCGGCGTGGTGCATTCGGTGGACAACCGCCTGGACGCCACCTCCGGCACCATCCGCGTGCGCGCCGAGTTCGACAACGCCGACGGCTCGCTGCTGCCGGGGCTGTACGCCCGCGTGCGCCTGGGCGGCAGCGAACCGCGCGAGGCCGTGCTGATCGACGAACGCGCCATCGGCACCGACCAGGACAAGCGCTACGTGCTGGTGCTGGACGACAAGAACCACGCCGTCTACCGCCAGGTCAGGCTGGGCGCCAACCAGGACGGCCTGCGCGTGGTCGATTCCGGCCTGGCCGCCGGCGAGCGCATCGTCGTCAACGGCCTGCAGCGCATCCGCCCGGGCGACGCCGTCACCCCCACCGTCGTCCCCATGAACGTGGCCCAGCGCAAGCCGGTCGCCACCGCCTCGGCCGCCCGCCAGTAAGCGGCCCGAACCATCAGGCGCAACGAGAACGTCCATGAATATCTCGAAATTCTTCATCGACCGGCCGATCTTCGCCGGCGTGCTGTCCGTCCTGGTGCTGCTGGCGGGCCTGCTGGCCATGTTCCAGCTGCCCATCTCCGAGTATCCGGAAGTGGTGCCGCCGTCGGTCGTGGTGCGCGCGCAGTACCCCGGCGCCAACCCCAAGGTCATCGCCGAGACCGTCGCCTCGCCGCTGGAGGAATCCATCAACGGCGTCGAGGACATGCTGTACATGCAGTCGCAGGCCAACAGCGACGGCAACCTGACGCTGACGGTCAACTTCAAGCTGGGCGTCGATCCCGACAAGGCCCAGCAACTGGTGCAGAACCGCGTGTCGCAGGCGCTGCCGCGCCTGCCGCCGGACGTGCAGCGCCTGGGCGTCACCACGGCCAAGAGCTCGCCCACGCTGACGCTGGTGGTGCACCTGATCTCGCCCAACGACCGCTATGACATCACCTATCTGCGCAACTACGCGATCCTGAACGTCAAGGACCGCCTGGCCCGCATCTCGGGCGTGGGCGAAGTGACGGTGTGGGGCTCGGGCAACTACTCCATGCGCGTCTGGCTGGACCCACAGAAAGTGGCCCAGCGCGGCATGACCGCCGGCGAGGTGGTGGCCGCCATCCGCGAACAGAACGTGCAGGTCGCCGCCGGCGTGATCGGCGCCTCGCCCACGCTGGGCGACGTGCCGCTGCAGCTCAACGTCAATGCGCGCGGCCGCCTGCAGACCGAGGACGAATTCCGCGACATCATCCTGAAGACCTCGCCGGACGGCGCCGTGACCTACCTGTCCGACGTCGCCCGCGTGGAGCTGGACGCCCAGGAATACGGCCTGCGCTCGCTGCTGGACAACAAGCAGGCCGTCGGCATGGGCATCATGCAGTCGCCCGGCGCCAACGCGCTGGACGTCTCCACCAAGGTGCGCGCGGCCATGGCCGAGCTGGCCCAGGACTTCCCGCCGGGCGTGGAATACCGCATCGAATACGACCCCACCCAGTTCGTCAGCGCCAGCATCGAGGCGGTGGTGCACACCCTGCTCGAAGCCATCGCGCTGGTGGTGCTGGTGGTGATCCTGTTCCTGCAGACCTGGCGCGCCTCCATCATCCCGCTGCTGGCCGTGCCGGTCTCCATCGTCGGCACCTTCGCGCTGCTGCTGATCTTCGGCTACTCGATCAACGCGCTGTCGCTGTTCGGCATGGTGCTGGCCATCGGCATCGTGGTCGACGACGCCATCGTGGTGGTCGAGAACGTGGAGCGCAACATCGCGGCCGGGCTCACGCCGCGCGAGGCGACCTACCGCGCCATGCGCGAAGTCAGCGGGCCCATCATCGCCATCGCGCTGACGCTGTGCGCGGTGTTCGTGCCGCTGGCCTTCATGACCGGCCTGACCGGGCAGTTCTACAAGCAGTTCGCCATGACCATCGCCATCTCGACGGTGATCTCGGCCTTCAACTCGCTGACGCTGTCGCCGGCGCTGTCGGCCATCCTGCTCAAGGGCCACCACGAGAAGCCCGACTGGCTGACCCGCGGCATGAACCGCGTGTTCGGCCGCTTCTTCGACTGGTTCAACCGCATGTTCGGCCGCGCCTCCGAATCCTACGGCACCGGCGTGGCCGGCGTGATCCGGCGCAAGGCCGGCGCGATGGGCGTGTACGCCGTGCTGGTGGCCGCCACCATCGGCGTCTCGTACCTGGTGCCGGGCGGCTTCGTGCCCGCGCAGGACAAGCAGTACCTGATCGGCTTCACGCAGCTGCCCAACGGCGCCTCGCTGGACCGCACCGACGCGGTGATCCGGCGCATGAGCGACATCGCCCTGAAAGAGCCCGGCGTACAGAGCGCGATCGCCTTTCCCGGCCTGTCGATCAACGGCTTCACCAACAGCTCCAGCGCCGGCATCGTGTTCGTGATGCTCAAGCCCTTCAACGAGCGCAAGAGCGCCGCGCTGTCGGGCGACGCGATCGCGGCCTCGCTGAACCAGAAGTTCGCGGCCATCCAGGATTCCTTCATCGCGGTGTTCCCGCCGCCGCCGGTGATGGGCCTGGGCACGCTGGGCGGCTTCAAGTTCCAGATCGAGGACCGCGGCGCCGCCGGCTACGCCGAATTGGACAAGGCCAAGGCCGCCTTCCTGGCCAAGGCGCGCCAGACGCCCGAGCTCGGCCCGGCCTTCTCCAGCTACGAGATCAACGTGCCGCAGCTCGACGTGGACCTGGACCGCGTCAAGGCCAAGCAGCTGGGCGTGCCCGTGACCGAAGTGTTCGACACCATGCAGATCTACCTGGGCTCGATGTACGTCAACGACTTCAACCGCTTCGGGCGCGTGTTCCAGGTGCGCGCGCAGGCCGACGCGCCGTTCCGCGCGCACGCCGACGACATCCTGCAGCTCAAGACCCGCAACAACGCCGGCGACATGGTGCCGCTCTCGTCGCTGGTCACGGTCAAGCAGACCTTCGGCCCCGAAATGGTGGTGCGCTACAACGGCTACACCGCCGCCGACATCAACGGCGGCCCGGCGCCCGGCTACTCGTCCGACCAGGCGCAGGCCGCGGCCGAGCGCGTGGCCGCCGAGACCCTGCCGCGCGGCATGAAGATGGAATGGACCGACCTGACCTACCAGCAGATCCTGGCGGGCAACGCCGGCCTGTGGGTGTTCCCGATCAGCGTGCTGCTGGTGTTCCTGGTGCTGGCCGCGCTGTACGAAAGCCTGACGCTGCCGCTGGCCGTGATCCTGATCGTGCCCATGAGCATCCTGGCCGCGCTGACCGGCGTCTACCTGACCGGCAACGACAACAACATCTTCACGCAGATCGGCCTGATGGTGCTGGTGGGGCTGTCGGCCAAGAACGCGATCCTGATCGTGGAATTCGCGCGCGAACTGGAGATGAACGGCCGCGGTCCGCTGGAAGCCGCCATCGAGGCCAGCCGGCTGCGCCTGCGCCCCATCCTGATGACCTCCATCGCGTTCATCATGGGCGTGGTGCCGCTGGTGCTGTCCTCCGGCGCCGGCTCGGAAATGCGCCACGCCATGGGCGTCGCGGTGTTCTTCGGCATGCTGGGCGTGACGCTGTTCGGCCTGTTCCTGACGCCGGTGTTCTACGTGCTGCTGCGCACGCTGGGCGGCAAGCCGCTGCACTCGGCCGCGCCGCACGAGGCCCCCGTCTGCGTGCCGCACCTGGACCCGCAAGCGCCGCCCGCTCCGCAGCCCCACGCCTGAGTTCTCAAGAGATTAGCCATCATGATCCAAAGACTGACCCGCGGTTCCGCCCTGCTTGCCCTCCTGCTCGCGCTGGCCGGCTGCGCGGTGGGCCCGACCTACGAGCGGCCCTCGGCCGCCGTGCCCGCGGCCTACAAGGAAGCCGCCCTGCCCGCCTCCGAGGCCGGCACCTGGAAACCCGCCGAGCCCTCGGAAGAGGCGCTGCGCGGCGCCTGGTGGAAGGTATTCAACGACGAAGGCCTGAACCAGCTGGAAGAAGAAGCCCAGCGCGCCAACCAGAACCTGCAGGCCGCCGCCGCGCGCCTGACCCAGGCGCGCGCGCTGCAGCGCGAAGCCCGCTCGGGCTTTTTCCCCACGCTGGACGCCGCCTTCGGCCCCAACCGCCAGCGTCCCTCGGCCGTCTCGCAAGGCCTGCCGGACGGCGCCGACACCAGTCCGGTGACCACCTGGCGCGCCCAGGGCATGGTCTCTTACGAGGCCGACCTGTTCGGCCGCGTGGCCTCGACCTACGACGCCGCCAGCGCTGACGCCCAGCAAAGCGAAGCGCTGTACCGCTCGGTGCTGCTGGCGCTGCAGGCCGACGTCGCCACCACCTACTTCCTGGTGCGCGAACAGGACGCCGAATCGCAGCTCTACCGCCAGACCGTCAAGCTGCGCATGGACACGCTGCAACTGATCCAGCGCCGCTACGACGCCGGCGACATCAGCGAACTGGACCTGGCCCGCGCCAAGACCGAACTGGCCAGCGCGCAATCGGAAGCGCTCGGCATCGAACGCCGCCGCGCCGCGTCCGAGCATGCGCTGGCGGTGCTACTGGGCCGCGCGCCGTCGGAATTCACCATGCCGCCGCAGCCGATCCAGAAAGTGGCGCTGTCCATCCCGGCCGGCCTGCCGTCGGCCCTGCTTGAGCGGCGCCCCGACATCGCCGCCGCCGAACGCGCGATGGCGGCCGCCAACGCCCGCGTCGGCGCGGCCAAGTCGGCGTTCTTCCCGCGCCTGGACATCACCGGCGCCTTCGGCTATGAGTCCTCGGAACTGGGCAACCTCTTCCAGTGGTCCAGCCGCACCTTCCTGCTCGGCCCGCTGGTCGGCGCCGCGCTGTCCATGCCGATCTTCGACGGCGGACGCCGCCAGGCCGGCCTGGACCGCGCCCGCGCCGTCTACGAGGAAGACGTCGCCAGCTATCGCCAGACCGTGCTCAACGCCTTCCGCGAAGTGGAAGACAACCTGGCCAACCTGCGCATCCTGGCCGACCAGACCCGCGCCCAGGACGCCGCCGTCGAATCCGCCGCGCGCGCCGCCCGGCTCTCGCACACCCAGTACCGCGAAGGCTCCATCAGCTACCTCGACGTGATCGAAGCCGACCGCAGCGTGCTGCTGCAACAGCGCGTGGCGGTGCAGCTCAGCGGCGAACAGGCGCGCTCGGCGGTAGGCCTGATCCGCGCCATCGGCGGCGGCTGGGACAACCCCGTGCCGCCGGACCAGGTGGCGGCGAAGTAGGCGCGAGCGGTCGGTCCGGGTCGAAAACCAGCAGTCCCTTTCTGGCAAGACGATCCAGGTCTTTTTTAGCAAGCACCTTTATCCGACCGATTCGTCATCGCCTGGCTGTGACCCGGCTAAATATGACCGCCAAACACTGCCCGGTTGAGGCAACATCGGATTTTGCAGACATGGAGAGCGCAGCATGACTGAAACATTCACTGAATTCGATCCCGCCGACTACCTCGCCAGTCCGGAGGCCATTGTGGAATTCCTAACGGACGCCCTGGAAACAGGCGACGCCGGCTATATCGACAAGGCCATCGGTGTGGTCGCGCGCGCCCAAGGCTTGCCGTCATGAAGGCGCTGGGAATCGACATGGCCGTGCGCCCGCAGGGCATTTGAAACCCAGTCCGGGTCGCGCAAACGGCGCCGGGACGGGTTTCCCACAGGAAGGACTCAAGGTAAAATTCTGCACAGAATTCTGTAAACACTGCTCAAGAGGTGGATCATGGCCTTTTCTGCTCGCGATGTGGTGCCATTCACCCAGGCCCGCGCCAATCTGTCCGAGTTGGCAGAGCAGGCCAAGGCGGGCGCCGAGAAAATCATCACCAAGAACGGCGAAAGCTACGTCGCGCTAATCGACTCCGACCGACTGGACTACTACCACCGGTTGGAGCGCGAGCGTATCCACCTGCTAATGATCGAAGATGCCAAGCGCGGTTTGGCGGATATTGAGGCAGGACGCACGCACGAAGCTGACACCGCCATAGCTCGCCTTCAGCAGCGCCGCGCCGAAACCGGCAAAGCGGCTAAAAAGCGTGGCTGAAAAGGCTTACCGGGTCGAACTGACCACAAGCTTCCTGGAGCGGCTGGAAAGCATAGAAGCATTCCTGGTCGATGCAGATGCCGCATTTGCATTCGATCACTTGCTCAACGAACTTCGCACCACGGTCATCCCAAACCTTGCGCGATTTCCGCGCGTCGGTCGGCGTTATCTGGACAATCCACCTCAGTCCGCCGAAGCGCTGGCTCAACTTGCTGCCTTACCGATGGGCGCCGCAGATGCGCTACGCGAATACCTGCATGGCGACTACCTGCTGCTTTACGCATGCGTCGAGGCCGATGCCACGGCGTACCTGCTGTCCATTCGTCACCATCGCCAGCTTTCCTTCGATTTCGCCCGGCTGTGGCCAAGCTCGACCTGACCGCCCGACACGTTCCCGCACTACCCTTACCGCCGCCGCTCCAGATAACGCCGCGCCATCTGGTACCCGACGAACACATAAAAGCCGTTGCAATTCAGCACCAGCCAGGCGCCCAGTCCGCCCAGCAGCGCCACCACCGGGCCGACCGCGTGCATGTCGCCCTGCATCCAGGCGATCACGCCCAGCAGACCGACGACGATCAGGCCCAGGGCCAGCCGCCTGAGCAGCACCAGGCCGTATGCGTAGCCGCCCATGAACGAGACCACGCCGATCGCCAGGGCCAGCGCCATACCGGCACAGACCAGCACCAGCGCGAAGGCCGCCAGCGCCGATCCTGCGCCATGCAGCAGCAGGTCCAGCAGCCCGATCCCCACGCCCAGCCCGCCGGTCATCACCAGCACCGCCAGCGCCAGCGGCGACCACATGCCCGGCGGCGCGCGGTAGGCGTCCATGGCCTCGACGAAGCGGTGCATCGCGGCCGAGGCGGCCGGGTCTTCGCGTCCGGACAAGGCAGCCTCCAGCCTGCGGCATTGCGCGATCAGCGCGTTCAGGCCCGCGGCCGGGCGGTCCATCACACCCTCGCCGCGCCCGAAGCGTGTTCCGCGACGGTATTGCGCAGCGCGGCCATGGCCTGCTGCACCGCGAGCGGGCGGAACTGGTCCTCGCGCCAGTACATCGCCACCGAGCCGAAGCCGGACAGCCGCACCGGAATGACGCGCATGGCCCGCATCTGCGTGAACCGCAGCGCGGCGCGATGCGAGGCCACGCCTATCATGTCGCTGTTGTTGATGAGGGTGAGGTTGACGGTCACCGAATTGGATTCCACGTGATCGGGCGGCGGCGCCTGCCCCGCCGCCGCCAGCGCCGCGTCCACGGCGTTGCGGATCGGCGTGCCCTTGGGCCAGAGTATCCAGCGATACGAAAGCAGGTCCTGCCAGGACGGCTGCTCGATCGAGAACAGCGGATGGCGCGGCCGCGCCACCAGGTGGATGGGCTCCAGGTACAGGGCCTCGAAGCGGATGGCGGGGTCGTGGTATTCGGGCGCGGAGCGGCCCACCACGATGTCCAGGTCGCCCTGCGCCAGCTGGCCCAGCAGCAGGTCGGTGGTGCCCTCGACCAGTTTGACGCGCGCCTGCGGCATGCGCTCCAGCAGTTTCAGGACCGCCAGCGGCACGGTGTCCGAGGCCGATGCGCCGGACGCGCCGATCACCACCCGGCCGCCGCCGCCTTCGCGCAGCGCAGCCATGTCCGCGCTGGCGCGGTCGAGCTGGGCCTCGACCCGCTGCGCGTGCGCGATCAGCACGTCGCCGTGCGGCGTCGGCCGCAGGCCGCGGGCGTGGCGTTCGAACAGCGGCAGCCCGATGTCGTCTTCCAGATCCTTCAGCCACTTGGACAGGCCCGGCTGCGTGGTGTTGAGCATCGCGGCCGAGTGGCTGATGTTACGGGTCTGGGCCAGGCTGAGCAGCATTTTCAGATTGCGCAGGCGCAATCGATGGGTCCAGTCCATACAGGCCCTCGTTTGTCTCGGTATGTATATTCTTCTTTGTATGGATAATAAGATAAATTCATTTCAAAACACATAGCTGCCTTGCGCATAATCGTTTCCATATAAGGACACAGCCGCCACACGAGCGGCCCGGCGCCAGCCGGATATTCCGGAGACGAGACATGCAAGACGGCCGCCTTCCCGCCGCCGATCGCGCCGCGTATTACGCGCGCATCGCCAAGAAGAACATGGCTCCCCTGTGGGAGTCGCTGCACAACCTGGTGCCGCGCGAACCCGCGCCGCGCTGCGTGCCGGCGATCTGGAAATACGATGAAGTGCGCGACGACGTCATGGCCTCGGGCTCGCTCATCAGCGCCGAGGAAGCGGTGCGGCGCGTGCTGATCCTGGAAAACCCCGGCCTGCCCGGCCAGGCCAGCATCACGCAAAGCCTGTACGCCGGCCTGCAGCTGATCCTGCCCGGCGAAATCGCGCCCAGCCACCGCCACACGCAATCGGCGCTGCGCTTCATCGTCGAAGGCCGCGGGGCCTACACGGCCGTCAATGGCGAACGCACCACCATGCACCCGGGCGACTTCATCATCACGCCCTCCTGGACCTGGCACGACCACGGCAACGCCGAGACCGCCGAGGGCGGCGAGCCGGTGGTGTGGCTGGACGGCCTGGACATCCCGCTGCTGCGCTTCCTGGACGCGGGCTTCGCCGAGAACTACCCCGCCGCCACCCAGCCCGTGACCCGCCCCGAAGGCGACAGCATGGCGCGCTACGGCCACAACATGATGCCGGTGCGCCACCAGGCCGCCGGCGGCACCTCGCCCATCTTCAACTATCCCTACGAGCGCAGCCGCGAGGCGCTGGACCAGCTCTACCGCCACGGCGAGCTCGACCCCTGGGACGGCGTGAAGCTGCGCTACCTGAATCCGGCCACCGGCGGCTATCCGATGCCGACGATGGCGACCTTCATGCAGCTGCTGCCGGCCGGCTTCCAGGGCAAGCCCTACCGCAGCACCGATTCCACCGTCTATAGCGTGGTCGAGGGCCGCGGCACCGCCCGCATCGGCGAGCAGGAGTTCCACTTCGGTCCGCGCGACGTGTTCGTCGCGCCGTCGTGGGCGCCGGTGGAGCTGGCCGCGCTGGAAGACGCCACGCTCTTCAGCTACTCCGACCGTCCGGTGCAGGACGCGCTGGGCGTCTGGCGCGAAGCCCGCAACGGCTGAGATTTTCCTCGCCGCCGCGCCCGGCGCGCCGGCGGCGGCCTTCCCGTATCCGTATCCATTCCTTGGGTGATCCATGTCTTACGTCTTCGATCCCGCCGCTCCCGTCGCCGTGCCCGTGGCCGGCAGCGACCAGCGCTTCCCGGTGCGCCGCGTCTATTGCGTGGGCCGCAACTACGCCGCCCACGCCCGCGAAATGGGCTTCGATCCCGACCGCGAACCGCCGTTCTTCTTCTGCAAGCCGGCCGACGCCGTGGTGCCGGTGGCCGAAGGCAGCACGCTCACGCTGCCCTACCCGCCCGAGACCGCCAACTTCCACTATGAGATCGAACTGGTGGCGGCCATCGGCCGCGGCGGCGCGGACATCCCGGTCGAACAGGCGCTCGAACACGTCTGGGGCTATGCCGTGGGCCTGGACATGACGCGCCGCGACCTGCAGATGAAAATGCGCGAAGCCGGCCGCCCCTGGGAACTGGGCAAGGCCTTCGACCAGAGCGGCCCCATCGGCCCGCTGCACCCCGCCGCCTCGGTGCCCGACATCGGCCGCGCCGCCATCTGGCTGCAGGTCAACGGCGCCGACAAGCAGCGCAGCGACATCGGCAAGCTGATCTGGTCGGTCGCCGAAACGGTCTCCTATCTTTCCCGCTACTTCCGCCTGGAGCCCGGCGACCTGATCTACACGGGCACGCCCGAGGGCGTGGGCCCGGTGGTGCGCGGCGACCGCATGGTCGGCGGCGTCGACGGCTTGGGCACGCTCAGCGTGCAGGTGGCGTAGCCATGAAAACAGATACCGATGTGGTCATCATCGGTGCCGGGGTCGGCGGCCTGGTCCTGGCGCTGAGCCTGCACCAGGCCGGCATCGCCTGCCGCGTCTATGAGGCGGTGCGCGAAATCAGGCCCTTGGGCGTGGGCATCAATCTGCTGCCCCACGCCACGCGCGAGCTGGACGAACTGGGCCTGCTGCCCGTGCTCGACCGCATCGCCGTGCGCACGCGTGAATCGGTGTTCTACACGCGGCATGGGCAATTCATCTACAGCGAGCCCGCCGGCATCGACGCCGGCTATGACTGGCCGCAATATTCCATCCACCGCGGCGATCTGCAAATGGCGCTGCTGGGCGCCGTGCGCGAGCGCCTGGGCCACGACAGCGTGGTCGTCGATGCGCGCTGCACCGGCGTGGAACAGGACGCCGATTCCGTCACGGCGCGCTTCCAGGACAACGACGGCAATGCCCTGCCCCCGGTGCGCGGCCGCATCGCGGTGGGTTGCGACGGCATCCACTCGGCCCTGCGCAAGCAGCTTTATCCGCAGGAAGGCGCCCCGCGCTATTCCGGCGTGAACATGTGGCGCGGCACCACGCGCTGCAAGCCCTTTCTGTCCGGCGCCAGCATGGTGCGCGCCGGCTGGCTGTCCACCGGCAAGATGGTGATCTATCCGATCCGCGACAACATCGACGCGGCGGGCAACCAGCTGGTGAACTGGGTGGCCGAGATCGAGGCTGCCGAACCCGCCGTGCGCGACTGGAACCGCAGCGGCCGGCTGGAAGATTTTTTCCCGGCTTTCGCCGACTGGCATTTCGACTGGCTGGACGTCGCGCGCCTGATCCAGGACGCCGACTCGATCCTGGAATATCCGATGGTGGACCAGGACCCGCTGCCCACCTGGACGCGCGGCCGCATGACCCTGCTCGGCGACGCCGCCCACCCCATGGTGCCGCGCGGCTCCAATGGCGCCGGCCAGGCCGTGGTCGACGCCCGCTACCTGACCGGCCAGCTCAAGCGCGTCGGCCTGGAGCCCGAAGCCTTGCAGCACTACGACCGTGTCCGCGTCGAGGCCACCACCCGGGTCGTGCTGACCAACCGCAGCAACCCGCCCGACGCGATCCTGCGCGAAGTCCACCTGCGTTCGGCGGACCGGCCCTACGCCAGGATCGAAGACGTCATCGGCCACGAAGAACTGGAAGGAATATCGCGCCGCTACAAGGAGGTGGCGGGCTTCGACCCGGCCGCGCTGAAAGCGCGGCCTCCCTACGTGTAGTACGCGCCCCAAGCCGGCGCCCGACCGGCCGAAAGAATGGAGACGAACCATGCGCAAGCTCATACGCATCCTGGCCACGGCGGCATTCGCTTTCGGCTGCGCCGCCGGCCACGCCGCATCCTGGCCTGAGCGCCCGGTCACGCTGATCGTGCCCTTCACGCCGGGCACCGGCATCGACCTGATCGCCCGCCAGCTGGCCGCCAGCCTGCCGCGGACGCTGGGCCAGCCGGTCGTGGTCGAAAACCTGGCGGGCGCCAGCGGCAACATCGGCACCGAAAAAGCGGCGCGCGCCGCCCCCGACGGCTACACCTTCCTGGTGACGGTGAACACGTTTGTCATGAACAGCAGCCTCTACAAGGGCAAGCTGCGGTTCGACCCGCTGAAGGATTTCGCGCCCGTGGGCCTGACATCCTGGGGCTCCCTGCTGCTGGTGACGCATCCTTCCAATCCCGCCAACACGGTTGCCGACGTGGTCCAGGCAGCCAAGGCCGCGCCCGGCAAGCTCAGCTACGGAACGCCGGGCGTGGGCACGCCCCATCACCTGTCGATGGCGCTGTTCCTGGACCGCACCGGCGCCGCCATGCTGCACGTCCCCTACAAGGGCACCTCGGGCGCGGTCACCGACATGCTCGGCGGCCGGCTGGACTATATGTTCCTGCCAGTGCACGTGGCGCTGCCGCAGGTGCAGGCCGGGAAGCTCAAAGTGATCGCCACCGGCAGCCCCAGGCGCCTGCCGCAGCTGCCCGACACGCCCATCCTGACCGAGGCCGGCCTGCAAGGCGCGGACGTGGACATGTGGTACGGCGTGCTGGCGCCCCGGGGCACGCCGGCGGCCATCCTCGACCGCATGAACCGCGAGATCAACGGCATCCTCAAGACACCGGCCACCGCCGCCGCATTCGATGCGCAGGGCATGGTCCCCGCCACCTCGACCCCAGCCGAGTTCGGCGCCCTGATCGCCCGCGACGCCAAACGCTGGGACGACGTCGTCGCCCGAACCGGAATCACCGCGCAATAGCGGCGCGGGCCCCGATCCTTCCACGGACCACCCACTCGACCCTACCCATCCCATGCAACTCCACAGCTTCTTCAACAGCTCCACCTCCTACCGCGTGCGCATCGCGCTGGCGCTCAAGGGGCTGCCCTACGACTACCTGGCCGTGAACCTGCGCAAGCTGGAACAGCGCGGCGCCGACTACGTGGCCCTGAATCCTTCGGCCGGCGTGCCGCTGCTGGTCGACGGCGAGTTCCGGCTGTCGCAGTCGCTGGCCATCATCGACTACCTGGACGCCAAGCATCCCGAGCCGCGCCTGATCCCGGCCGACACCGTGCAGCGCGCGCGCGTGCTGGAGCTGTCCGACGCCATCTCCTGCGACATCCATCCCGTCAACAACATGCGCATCCTGCGCTATCTGAAGGACGTGCTGGGCGCGACCGAGGAGCAGAGGAACGACTGGTACCGGCACTGGATCGCCGAAGGCCTGGGCGCCGTGGAGGCGCTGCTGGCCCGCCACGGCCACGGCGCGTACTGCTTCGGCGATGCGCCGACGCTGGCCGACTGCTGCCTGGTGCCGCAGGTGGCGAACGCCCAGCGCATGGGCTGCGACCTGTCGCCCTACCCGCGCGTGCTGCGCGTCCACGAACACTGCAACGCGCAGCCGGCCTTCCAGCAGGCCGCGCCGGCGCGCCAACCGGACTACATCCAGTGACGAACCGGGAACCCGACGCCCAGGGCGCGCCGCTGCGCGCCTACACCGATCCCGCCTACCGGCCGCTGTGCGCCACGCTGGCCGAGGTGCGCGCCAACATCGACCGGCTGGACGAGGAGATCGTGAAGCTGATCGCCGAACGCGCCATGTACGTCAAGGACGCCGCGCGCTTCAAGCGCGACGCCTTCCAGGTCAGCGCGCCGGCCCGCCAGGCCCAGGTCTACGACAAGGCGCGACGGCTGGCCGTGACGCACAACCGGGGCTTCGCCAATCTGGAACAGGTGGTCGACGCCACCTACCGCGCGATGGTCGCCGCCTTCATCGCCAACGAGCAGACGTACTTCGACACCATGCAAGACCTGGGAGGAGACACCCATGCCTGAGTTCTCGACGCCGGCCGCCCCCGCCCTGCCCGTGCGCCGCATCGCCCGCCGCGCGCTGGCGCTTGCGCTTGCCGCCCTGGGGCCGCTGGCCGCGGCGCATGCGCAAACCTGGCCGGCCCAGCCGCTTAAGGCCATCGTGCCGTTCGGCCCGGGCTCCAGCCCCGACCAGGTGGCCCGCATCGTCGGCGAGAAGGCCGGCGCCATTCTGGGCCAGGCCATCGTCATCGAGAACAAGCCGGGCGCCAGCGGCAACATCGGCACCTACGCCATCGCCAACGCCAAGCCCGACGGCTACACCTTCGGCGTGTCCATCACGGGGCCGCTGGTCAACAACACGCTGCTTTTCGACAAGCTGCCCTACGCGCCGGCCACCGACCTGTCGCCGCTCACGCTGGCGGTGCACCAGCCCAACGTGCTGGTGGTGCCCGCCGCGGCCGGCATCGGCAGCGTGGGCCAGCTGCTGCAGGCGCTCAAGCAGAACCCCGACAAGTACAACTTTCCGTCGCCGGGCGCGGGCACGGTTTCGCACCTGGCCGTGGAACTGATGCTGCAGCAAATCGGCGCGCGCGCCACCCACGTTCCCTATCCGTCCTCGCCGGCCGCGCTCAGTTCGCTGCTGTCGGGCGATACGCAATTCGCCGCGCTGCCGCCCATCGCCGTCATGCCCATGGTGAAGGACGGCCGCCTGAAGGCGCTGGCCGTCACCTCCTCCAAACGCTCGGCCCTGCTGCCCGACATCCCGACGCTGGCCGAGGCCGGCGTGCCGGACATCGAAGGCTCGGCGTGGATCGGTTTCGTGATCTCGTCCAGGACGCCCGCCGACGTGCGCAAGAAGCTGTCCGACGCCCTGATCCAGGCAGTGCGCGACCCTGAAGTCGCCAAGCGGCTGCAGGCCCAGTTCATGGACCCGGTGGGCGACACGCCGGCCGAATTCCGCGCCTATATGGACGATGAGCTCAATCGCTGGGCGCCGCTGATCCGCAAGCTCGGCATCAAGGCGCAGTAAGGCGACGGACGCGCCGCCGGCCCCCGCAAGGAGAACCAGATGGTCATCACCGAACCCGCCCGCCAGACCCCGCTGTACGGCGAATTCGACGTCGTCGTGCTGGGCGGCGGACCGGCCGGCCTGCTGGCCGCCGCCAGCGCGGCGCGCAACGGCGCCCGCGTGCTGCTGGCGGAGCGCTACGGATTTCTCGGCGGCATGGGCACGGCCGCCGGCGTGTCGAATTTCTGCGGGCTGCACGCCAATGTCCGCGGCGACATCCGCCAGGTCGTGCACGGCATGACCGACGAGCTGCTCGACCGCATGCGCGCCATGGACGGCCTGAACGACCCGCATCTCATCCTCGGCAAGATCCACGCCCAGGCCTACGACATCTCGGCCTTCAAATGCGCCGCCGACGACATGGTCCAGGCCAGCGGCGCGCAGGTGCTGTTCCATGCCCTGGCCACGGGGCTGTCGCGCGGCGAGGACGGGCGGGCCGATGCGCTGTTCCTGGAAACCAAGTCGGGGCGCTGCGCGGTGCGGGCCCGCATCTTCATCGATTGCTCCGGCGACGCCGAGATCGCGCGCTGGGCCGGCCTGCCTTTCGAAAAGGGCGATGAGCACGGCCGCATGCTTTATCCCACGCTGATGTTCAAGGTCGGCAACGTGGACGGCGCGCGCGCCCAGGAGGCGTGGAAAACCATTCCGCAGCTGATGGACCAGGCCGCCGCCAGCGGCGAGTTCACGTTTCCGCGCCGCGGCGCCATCGTGCGGCCGCAAAAGCACGACTATGAATGGCGCGTCAACGTCACCCAGCTGGCCAACGCCGACGGCAGCGCGGCCGACGGCACCGACGCCGACTCGCTGTCGGCCGGCGAGCTGGAAGGCCGCCGCCAGATCGTGCAGTACCTCGCGTTCCTGCGCGCCAAAGTGCCCGGCTTCGAGCAGGCCTATGTGCTGGACATCGCGCCCCAGCTCGGCATCCGCGAAACGCGCCGGCTCGTGGGCGCCGCGGTGCTGAGCAAGGACGACGTGCTGGGCTGCGCCGACTTCGAGGACAGCATCGGCGTCAACGGCTGGCCGCTGGAAATGCATACCGCCGGCGACGTGCAGTGGCTGTGGCCGCCCATTCCGCAATCGCGCGGCTACAACCAGCTGCCGTTTCGCATGCTGGTGCCGCGCCCCGGCCCGGACGTGGCGGACAACGTGCTGGTGGCCGGGCGCTGCGCCTCCATGACGCACGAAGGCCAATCCGCCGCGCGCGTGAGCGGCAGCTGTTTCGTGATGGGCGAAGCGGCGGGCACCGCCGCGGCGATGGCGCTGCGCGCCGGCGTCGCGCCGGCCGATATATCCATTTCCGCCCTGCAGGCCCAGCTGCGGCAGCAAGGCGCCTTCCTGGGCGGCCAGGACTGAACGGAGCGCAAGCCGAACATGAACGCAAGCAATAACCCTCAAGCCACCGGACAATCCGTCATCGTCGTCGGCGGCGGCATCGGCGGCCTGGCCGCCGCGCTGGCGCTGACCCGCCAGGGCGTCGCGGTGCAGCTGCTGGAGCAGGCCGCCCATATCGGCGAGATCGGCGCCGGCATCCAGCTCGGCCCCAATGCCTTCGCGGCGCTGGACGCGCTGGGCGTGGGCGCGGCGGCGCGCGGACGCGCCGTGTTCACCGACCACATCATCATGATGGACGCGGTCGATGCCCACGAAGTGGTGCGCATCGACACCGGCGAGGCGTTCCGCGAGCGCTTCGGCGGCCCCTACGCCGTCATCCACCGCGCCGACATCCATCTGTCGATACTGGAGGCGGTGCAGCAGAATCCGCTGATCCGCTTTCGCACCTCCACCCAGATCGCCGCGATGTCGCAGGACGGCAAGGGCGTGGAAGTGACGGACACCGAAGGCAACCGCTACCGCGCCGACGCGCTGGTGGGCGCCGACGGCGTGAAGTCCGTGATCCGCGAACACATGGTGGGCGACCCGGCCCGCGTGACCGGCCACGTCGTCTACCGCGCCGTGGTCGAGCGCGAGAACATGCCCGAAGAGCTGCGCATCAACGCGCCGGTGCTGTGGGCCGGCCCGCACTGCCACCTGGTGCACTACCCCTTGCGCGGCGGGCTGCAATACAACCTGGTGGTCACCTTCCACAGCCGCGAACAGGAGCAATGGGGCGTGCGCGAGGGCAGCAAGGAAGAGGTGCTGTCCTACTTCGAGGGCATCCATCCGCGCCCGCGCCAGATGCTGGACCGCCCCACCTCCTGGAAACGCTGGGCCACCGCCGACCGCGAGCCCGTGGAACGCTGGGGCCAGGGACGCGCCACGCTGCTGGGCGACGCCGCCCACCCCATGACCCAGTACATGGCCCAGGGCGCCTGCATGGCGCTGGAGGACGCGGTGACGCTGGGCGAGGCCGTGCGCCGATGCGGCCACGACCTGCAAGCCGCCTTCCGCCTCTACGAGTCGGTCCGCATCCCGCGCAGCGCGCGCGTGGTGTGGTCCACCCGCGAGATGGGCAGGCTCTATCACGCGCGGGGCGTCGAACGCACCGTGCGCAACATGCTGTGGACCGGCCGCAGCCAGTCCCAGTTCTACGACGCGTTGCAGTGGCTGTACGGATGGAAAGTGGAAAACTGCCTCGCGGGGAATACGGCGCAGTAAACACAAAAACAGACTCAGGAGACAACCATGAAAAAGACCTTAGGCGGCGCAGCCGCCGCCTTCGCGCTGGCGCTGTCCTCGTTCGCCGCCTCCGCGCAGCCCAAGCCGGTGGAGATCGGCTTCATCGGCACGCTGTCCACGCCGGCCGGCTACATCGGCGAGGACGAGCGCGACGCCTTCATGCTGGCCATCAAGGAAGGCGGCGGCAAGCTGGGCGGCGTGCCGGTCGACCTGCGCGTGGAGGACGATGCGCTCAAGCCCGCCAACGCCAAGCAGATCGCCGACAAGATGGTGCAAAGCGGCGTGCGCCTGTTCACCGGCATCAATTTCTCGAACGTGATGGCGGCGGTCGGCCCCACCGTGCTGAACGCCGGCGCCTTCTACGTCAGCCTCAACGCCGGCCCGTCGAACTACGCCGGCAAGGCCTGCAACCCGAACTACTTCTCGGTGGCCTTCCAGAACGACTCCTACGCCGACACCGCGGGCATCGCGGCCAATGAGCTGGGCGCCAAGCGGGTGGTCATCATGGCGCCCAACTACCAGGCCGGACGCGACGCGGTAGCCGGCTTCAAGCGCACCTACAAGGGCGAGATCGCCGACGAGATCTACACCAAGCTGGAACAGGCCGACTTCTCGGTGGAGCTGGCGCGCATCCGCTCGCTCAAGCCCGACGCCATCTTCCAGTTCCATCCGGGCGGCGCGGGCATCAACCTGACCAAGCAGTTCGCCAATTCCGGACTGGCCGGCCAGATCAAGATGATCACGCCGATCTACTCCATGGACGACCGCATGCTGGCCGCCACCGGCAACGCCGGCGCGGGCTTCTACCTCAGCTCGCTGTGGAGCGCCGACCTGGACAATCCGCAGAACAGGCACTTCGTCGAAGCCTTCACCAAGGCCTACAACCGCGCACCCACGGCCTACGCCGCGCAGGCCTACGACACCGCCAACCTGATCGGCTCGGCGCTGAAGGCCGTGGACGGCGACGTCGCCGGCCGCGCCGACGACTTCCGCGCCGCGCTGCGCCGCGCCGACTTCCCCAGCGTGCGCGGCAAGTTCAAGTTCGGGCCCAACCAGCATCCGGTCCAGGACTGGTATCTGCTGCACATCGAAGCCGGGCCGGACGGCAAGCTGACCTACAAGAACCTCAAGGTCATCGCCCGCGACCACACCGACGTGCACGCGGCGCAATGCAAGATGTAGGCCAGGACGGGGGCCGGCAGCGGCCGGCCCCCGCCCCGCTCCACAAGGAGTTTCCATGCTGATGTTCCTGGAGCAGGTCTTGAACGGCCTGCAATACAGCGCCTTGCTGTTCCTGTTGTCGGCGGGCTTGACGCTGGTGTTCGGCATCATGAACGTCATCAACCTCACGCACGGCTCGTTCTACATGGTGGGCGCGTTCTGCGCGGCCAGCGCCGCGGCCGCCACCGGCTCGTTCGCCGCGGCGCTGCTGGCCGCGCTCGCCGGCGCGGCCCTGTACGGCCTGGTGGTCGAGCTGCTGGTGATCCGCCACCTGTACCGCCGCGACCACCTGGACCAGGTGCTGGCCACGCTGGGCCTGACGCTGTTCACCAACGAGCTGGTCACGGTGCTGTTCGGCCGCAGCCCGCCCTTCATGGACATCCCGCCGTTCCTGTCGGGGTCGGTGGCGCTGCTGCCGGGCCTGAACTATCCGGTGATGCGGCTGGCCTTCATCGGCGCCGGCGTGCTGGTGGCGATCGGGCTGTGGCTGCTGATCTCGCGCACCCGCGTCGGCATGCTGGTGCGCGCCGGCGCCGACGACGGCGAGATGGTCGACGCGCTGGGCGTGAACATCCAGCGCCTGTTCACGCTGATCTTCACGCTGGGCGCCCTGCTGTGCGGCTTCGCCGGCGTCATGGCCGCGCCCCTGCTGGCGGTGGAGATCGGCATGGGCGAACGCATCCTGATCACGACCTTCGTGGTCATCGTGGTGGGCGGCGTGGGCTCGGTGCGCGGCGCGCTGGCGGGCTCGCTCATGATCGGCATGACCGACGCGCTGGGACGCGCCTACATCCCGTTCTGGATGTCGCGGCTGCTGCCGCCCGAGCTGTCCGATTCCGCCAGCTCCAGCCTGGTGTCGGCCAGCATCTACATCCTGATGGCCATCGTGCTGCTGTTCAAGCCGCGCGGGCTGGTGCCCGCCCAGCGTTAGGAACGAAACCCATGACTCGAAAAATGATCGTCAACACGATCGGGTTCCTGCTGTTCGCCCTGGTGCCGGCCATCGCGTCGGCCACGGGCGAGACCTTCCTGGTCAACCTGATGACCCGCTTTCTCATCTACGCCATCGCCGCGGTCAGCCTGGACCTGATCCTGGGCTACGGCGCCATGGTCAGCTTCGGCCACGCCGCCTTCTTCGGCCTGGGCGGCTACGTGATCGGCATCGTCGGCTTTCACATGAGCCAGGGCGATACGCTGTTCGGCTGGAGCGGCAGCGAAGCCGCGCTGGTGATGTGGCCGCTGGCCGTCGCGGCCGCGGCGCTGGCCGGGCTGGTGGTGGGATTCCTGTCGCTGCGCACCTCGGGCGTGCAGTTCATCATGATCACGCTGGCGTTCGGGCAGATGCTGTATTTCATCCTCGTGGGCCTGATGGTCTACGGCGGCGACGACGGCCTGTCGATCGACGCGCGCAATACCCTGCCCGGGCTGGACATGAACCATCCCGCCACGTTCTACTACGTCTGCCTGGCGCTCCTGACGGCCTGGGTGCTGGCCTGCCGGCGCATCGTCGATTCGCCTTTCGGCATGGCGCTGCAGAGCATCAGGCAGAACCCGCGGCGCAGCGTCGGCCTGGGCCTGGCGCCGCTGCGCTACCGCCTCACCGCCTTCGTGCTGTCGGCCGCCGGCACCGGCCTGGCCGGCGCGCTGTGGGCCAACTACGCGCTCTTCGTCAGTCCGGACATGGCCGCGTGGCAGAAATCCGGCGAACTGATGGCCATGGTCATCCTGGGCGGCATGGGCTCGATCTTCGGGCCGGTGCTGGGCGTGGCCGTGTACCTGGGGCTGGAGCAGGTCGCCACGGCCTGGACCGAGCACTGGATGCTGATCCTGGGCCCGGTGCTGGTGCTGGTGGTGCTGTTCGGCAAGCGCGGCGTGTACGGCTGGCTGGCGGGAGGCAAGCATCATGGCTGAGCAACCCAAACTCGAGATCCGCGACCTGCAGAAGCGCTTCGGCGCCGTGCACGCCACGCAGGGCGTCAACCTGGCCGTGCGGCCGGGCGAACTGCATGCGCTGATCGGCCCCAACGGCGCGGGCAAGACCACGCTGCTGTCGCAGATCAGCGGCGAGATCCTGCCCGACGCCGGCAGCATCCTGCTCGACGGCCACGACATCACCCGCATGCCGGCGCACAAGCGGCCGGCCGCCGGGCTGGCCCGTTCCTTCCAGATCAGCCAGCTCTATCCCGACTTCAGCGCCGAGGACAACGTCGCCATGGCGGTGCAGGCGCACAGCCCTGGCGGCTTCAATCTTTGGAAGAACGCGCGCCGCCTGCCGCCGCTGCGCGAGCCCGCGCGCCAGGCGCTGGAACGCGTCGGCCTGGGCGGACGCGGCGACGTGCGCGTCTCGGCGCTGGCCCACGGCGAGAAACGCCAGCTGGAGCTGGCGATGGCGCTGTCCCTGAACGCGTCGGTGCTGCTCCTGGACGAGCCCATGGCCGGCATGGGCGCGGAGGAATCGCAGCGCATGACCGCGCTGCTGCGGGAACTCAAGGGCCGCTACGCCATCCTGCTGGTGGAGCACGACATGGACGCGGTCTTCGCGCTGGCCGACCGCATCACCGTGCTGGTCTACGGCAAGACGATCTTCACCGGCACGCCGGACGAGGTGCGCCGCCACCCCGACGTGCGCGCCGCCTATCTGGGCGAGGAGGAATGATGCTGCAAATCCAGGCATTGCAGGCCGGCTACGGCGCAAGCAAAGTGCTGTTCGGCGTGGACCTCGAGATCGCGCCGCGCCAGGTCGTGTCCCTGATCGGCCGCAACGGCATGGGCAAGACCACCACGGTCAAGACCCTCATGGGCATGCTGCCGGCCCAGGACGGCGCCATCCTGCTCGACGGCAAGCCCATCGCCGGCCTGCCCCCGCACCGCATCGCGCAGCTGGGCATCGGCCTGGTTCCCGAAGGCCGCCGCGTTTTCGGTTCGCTGTCGGTGGAGGAAAACCTGGTCGCCACCGCCCGCAATACCCGCGCGGGCTGGCACGTGGAACGCGTATTCGAGCTGTTCCCGCGCCTGAAGGAACGCCGCGCGCAGTCGGCCCGCACCCTGTCCGGCGGCGAACAGCAGATGCTGGCCGTGGGCCGCGCGCTGCTCATCAACCCGCGCCTGCTGGTGCTGGACGAAGCCACCGAGGGGCTGGCGCCGCTGATCCGCCAGGAAATCTGGAACTGCCTGCGCCGCCTGAAAGAGGAAGGCCAGACCATCCTGGTGATCGACAAGAACCTGAAGGAAATGGCCACGCTGGTCGACCGCCACCACGTGCTGGAAAAAGGCCGCGTGGTCTGGCAGGGCAGCCCCGCGGAACTCGCCGCGCAGCCGGAGCTGGCGCAGCGGTATCTGGGGGTGTAGTCGTGGCGGCGTCCGATGGGTTTCGCGCGCGCTGCATTCGGGTTCTTGCCCAAGGGATCTCGCGCTACACCCATCCTACGTCAGGGGGGCCGAAGGCGTAGGATGGGTGTAGCGCGGCAAGCCGCCGGCAAAAACGCCGACGCGAATCGCGCGAAACCCATCAGCTCCCCCCCGCGCTCAGTTCAGGCTGGCGCCCGAGATCTTCACGATCTCCTGGTACTTCGCCTTCTCGCTCTTGACGAAGGCGGCGAACGCCTCGGGCGTCATCGGGCCGGCTTCCGAGCCCATCGTCAGCAGGCGCTGCTTGACGTCGGGCTGCTGCATCGCTTCGGCGTAGGCCTGGTTCAGCTTGGCGACCACCGGGGCGGGCGTGCCGCCCGTGGTGAACACGCCGAACCAGGTGCCCAGGTCGAAGCCCTTGACGCCCGATTCCTCCACCGTCGGCACGTCGGCCAGCAGCGAGGAACGCTGGGCCGTGGTGACGGCCAGCGCCTTGACCTTGCCGTCCTTGATCAGCGGCGCCGAGGCCGCCAGGTTGTCGAACATGAAGTCCGACTGGCCCGACAGCAGCGCCAGCTGGGCCGGGGCCGCGCCCTGGTAGGGAATGTGCTCGACCTTGATGCCGGCGCGCGCCTTCAGCAGCTCGCCCGACAGGTGGCCGGCGCTGCCGTTGCCGCCCGAGCCGTAGTTCAGCTTGCCGGGATTCTGCTTGGCGTAGGCGATCAGGTCGGACAGTTTTTCGATCTTGTTCTTCTGGGCGAACTCCAGGTTCATCACCAGCACGTTGGGCACCGAGGCCACGATGGTGACGGGCGCGAAGTCCTTCACCGGGTCGTACGGCAGGTTGGCGAACAGCCAGGGGTTGATCGCGTGGGTCGCGACCGCGCCCATCACCAGCGTATAGCCGTCGGCCGGCGCCTTGGCCACCAGGTCGGCGCCGATATTGCCGCCCGCGCCCGAGCGATTCTCGACGATGACGGGCTGGCCCAGCGAGCCGCGCACCTTCTCGGCCAGCATGCGGGCCATGGTGTCCAGCGGACCGCCGGGCGGATAGGGCACGACGAAGCGCAGCGGCTTGGTCGGGAAGTCGGCGGCGGCGCCGGCGGGCGCGCAGAAAGGCAGGGTCGCGGCCAGCGCCACGGCGCCTTGCAGCAGGGCGCGGCGCATCGCGCTGCGGGGGGTGGGCTTCATTGATTGTTCTCCTCGCTCTGGAATGATTGCGGTCAGTAGCATACTCCAGGCCGCGGAGATGGTAACAAAGCAATACCGTCGAAAGCGTCAGGAAACCGACGGCGCCGCGTCCCAATCCGGCCGCCGCCTGGCCTTGGCCGCCGCGATTCCCTCGATCGCCTCGCTGCGCAGCTGGCTGGCGAAACACCGCGACGCCGAATCCAGATAGGCGCCCAGTTCTTCCTCGTGCCAGCGCTGCTGGCCAAACAGTCCCCGCAGCATCCGCTTGGTCTGCCCGGCGGCGCGGGGCGCGGCGTCCACGCAGCGCCGCAGCATGCCGGCCACGCCCTCCTCCCAGTCCTGCCCGGCATCGAAAACGTAGTCGAGCAGGCCGATGGCGCGCGCCGCATCGGCGTCGATGCGCTCGCCGGTCAGCATCATCCGGCGGGCCGCCTGCACGCCGATGCGGGCCGCGACGAACGGCAGGATCTGCGCCGGCACCAGGCCGATCGAGACTTCGGGAAAGCCGAAGCGCGCCCCGCGCAAGCCGGCGGCGATATCGGCGGCGCAGACCAGGCCCGCGCCGCCGCCCATGGCCGCCCCCTGCGCCAGCACCACGGTGATCTTGGAGCAGCCGGCGAAGCGTTCCAGGAAGCGTCCATAGCGCCGGTTGCCCAGCGCCACCGGGTCCTGTCCGTCGGCGTCGGGACGCGCGGCGATCCGGTCCGCGACGTTGCCCAGGTTGCCGCCAGCGCTGAACGCCGGCCCCGCCGCGCCGATCGCCACGACCCTCACGGCCGGGTCGGCTTCGGCCTGGCCGAGCGCGTCCTCCAGCCGCTCGACCATTTCGCCGCCCAGCGGATTGCGCGTCTCGGGCCGGTTCAGGGTCAGGTGGAAAACCGCGCCGTCGCGCCGGGTGACCAGCGGCGCGTCGGCCGCCCCGTTAGATTGCGCCAGGTTCATGTGTACGGCTCCTTCAGTGCGCTGCGGCGGCCTGCGCCGCCGGTTGAATAATCCCCTGCTGCGCCAGCGCGCGGATGTCGGCCGGCGAGTAATCCAGTTCCCGCAGCACGGCCTGCGTGTCCTCGCCCACCGCCGGCACCCGCCCGCCGGCCGAACCACTCGCGGGATGCACGCCCGGCAGACCGACGAAGGGCACGTCGCCCAGGCCGGGCTGGCTCAGGGTCTGCACCAGGCCCAGGTGCCGCACCTGCTCGTCCTCCTGGAACTGGTCGTAGTCCTTGACCTCGCCATACAGGATGTCGTTGTCGCGGAAGCACTGGGTCCAGTAGGCGGTGGAACGCGTGCGCAGGATCTGCGCCACCCCCGCGTTGATCTCGTCGCCGACCTGTATGCGGCGCTGCGGCGTGTCCATGCGCGGGTCCGTCAGCCAGTCGTCGCGCCCGATCACCCGGCAGATGGCCGCGAACATGGCGTTGTTCATGGCGAACACCAGCACATAGCCGTCCCGCGTGCTGAAGATCCCCTGGGGATAGGTGACGCTGGTGGCCGGCTCGCCGCGGCGCAATGCGTGGTCGATGAGCGAGCTGTTCTGCAGCGCCGCCATGGTGGCCAGCAGGCTGACGTCGATGTGCCGGCCGGATTGTCCGCGCTCGCGCGCGAACAAGGCGCCCCCGATCGCATTGGCGGTGTAGACGCCGCAGGACAGGTCGCCGATGAACGGCTTGACCCGCTGGGGCAGCCCCGCGCCGTCGCAGTTCGCCGTGGTCAGGCCGGTCAGCGCCTGCACGACGGAATCGGTGCCCGGGCGGTCGGCATACGGTCCCGACAGGCCGAATCCCGAGATCGAGGCATAGACCAGGCGCGGATTGAGGTCGCGCAGCGTCGCATAGCCCAGGCCCAGCCGGTCCGCCACGCCGGGACGGAAGCTCTGCACCACGACGTCGGCGCGCGCCGCCAGCCTGTGCAGCACCTCGCGCCCGGCATCGGTTTGCGCGTCCAGCGCCAGGCTGCGCTTGCCCCGGTTGAAAGCCAGCGCAATGGCGCTGAAGCCGCCGCGCGGCACGCCCATGCTGCGTCCCCAGTCTCCGTGCAAGGGCTCCACTTTCGTCACCTGCGCGCCCATCTGGCCCAGGATCTGCGCGCAATAAGGGCCTGCGATGCCCTGCGACAGGTCGAGCACGTGCAGGCCCTCATAGACCTCGTGCAAAGGATTCGGATCGATGAAGGCATTCACGGCAGTCTCCCTGGATTGGGGGAAAGGCTGGGCTTGTGCCCGACGCCCGGCGCCCCGGATAATCGTCTGCGTACACTGGCACATAAGGAAATCTCATGGCGGTGCGCGATCTGGACATAGGCTTGCTCAGGACCTTCCTGGCGGTGGCCGACCGCGAGAATTTCGCGGGCGCGGCCGACCAGGTATTCCGCACCCAGGCCGCCGTCTCGCAACAGATGCAGCGGCTCGAACGGCTGCTGGACTGCAAGCTGCTGGTGCGCGTGGGACGGCACAAGCGCCTCACCGAACAGGGCGTGCGCCTGCGCGAGTACGCGCGGCGCATGCTGGCGCTGAACGACGAGACCTGCCGCGCGATGAACCAGAGCGTCTTCGCCGCGCCCACGCGCATCGGCGTCTGCGCCGACGCCGTGGACACGATCCTGCCCGACTATCTGGCGCTGTGCGCGCGCACCTACCCCGGCATGCGCATCGAGATTCAGGTCAATCGCAGCCGCTGGCTGGCCTCGGCGCTGCGCCGCGGCGACATCGACCTGCTGCTGGAACTCGAACAGTTCGACGAGTTCCCCCGCATCACGTTTCGGACCTCGCCCGTCGTCTGGATTTCGGGCACGCATTTCCATCATCAACAAAACCTCCCCTTGCCTCTGGTGCTGGTGGACGCGCCCTGCGTCTTCCGTCGCATGGCGCTCGACCGCCTGGAACAGGAGAACCGCCCCTGGCGCAATG
The DNA here is from genome assembly GCF_057359325.1 of Achromobacter sp. MUI-25009338. Classification (NCBI taxonomy): domain Bacteria; kingdom Pseudomonadati; phylum Pseudomonadota; class Betaproteobacteria; order Burkholderiales; family Alcaligenaceae; genus Achromobacter; species Achromobacter sp. MUI-25009338. The sequence continues at coordinate 519,858 of NZ_CM170627.1, read as the reverse complement.
CCTTCCAGACGCCCACGCTGGCCGGCGTGCGCGCCGCCTTGCGGGCCGGCCTGGGCATCACGCCGCGCACCATCGAGATGCTCACGCCCGGCCTCAAAGTGGTGGGCGAAGAGCTCGGCCTGCCCACCCTGCCTTCGGCCAGCTACCACCTCTACATGCGCGCGGGGGACACCTCCGACGGCGCCCGCAAGCTCAGCGAACTCTTCGTCCCGTCCTGACCGGTTGCCTAGCGCTGCTGCATGCCGGCGGCCACGATCACCTTGCCCCACTCCACCGTGTCCCGCCGCTGGATCGCGCGCAGATCCTCGGGCGATCCCGGCTGCGGGACCAGCGCGCGGTCGGTCAGGAAGCGGCGGCCTTCCGGGTTGTCGAGCGCGCCGTTGATCCAGGCCGCCAGGCGCTGCGCGACCGCCGGCGGCGTGGAGGCGGCGGCCCAGATCGCGATCCACGACGACACGTCGAAGCCCGGGTAGCCGAGCTCCGCCACGGTCGGCACGTCCGGAAAGGCGGGCACGCGCTCGGCGGTCGACACCGCCAGGGCGCGGATCTTGCCGGCGCGCAACTGCGGGCTGGCGGTCACGGCGTCGCAAAAATAGAAGTCGTACTGGCCGCCCAGCAGGTCGGTCATGGCCTGCGTGCTGGCGCGATACGGAATGTTTACCGCATTGAGGCCGGCCATCGCGCGAAAGCGCTCGCCGGCGATGCGGCCGCCGACGTTGGCGCTGGCGAAGCTCAGGCTGCCCTTGGAAGCCCGCGCGTCCGCGATGAAGGCCTGCAGGGTCTGCGCCTTGACGCGCTGCGGGTTCACCACCAGGAAGTACGGCGTGGTGGCCAGCGTCGTCAGCGGCGTGAAGTCGCGCTCGGGGTCGTAGGCCAGGGACTTGTAGATGCTGGCGTTGGCCGCGTGCGTGGACGGCCCGGACACCAGCAGGTTGTAGCCGTCGCCGCCCTGCCGCAATACATACTCGGCCGCGATATTGCCGTCGGCCCCGGGCCGGTTCTCGATGATGATGGGGCTGCCCACCTGGTCCCGTATCCTGTCCGCGACGTAGCGGATGATGGTGTCGGTGGCGCCGCCCGCACCGTAGGCCACGGTCACGTGAACGGTCCGGTCCAGCGCCTGCGCACGCGCGCCGCCGCAAACCGCCAGCAGCGCGCCGGCTCCGGCCAGTTGGATGAATGCCCTGCGGGTCTGTTCCATTTGTAGTCTCCTCCCACTCTCTGGCTCCCGCTATTGCAGGATTTCGCCGGGACAAGGAATCTCCAGGTCCAGCAGCATCTGGGCGTACGACTTGCCCAAGGGGTCCGAGCGCAGGCTGGACGAACCGCCGCCTCCCAGCGCGCGCCGCAGCACGAAGTTCACCGCCCCCGTTCCCGGAAGCTCGAAGCGCGACACTTCGCCCTGGACCAGATGGCTGAAGTACTCGCGCACCCGTTCGGCGGTCAGCTCGCGCAGCAGCACGGGCCAGTAAGCCTCGCGGCGCGCGATCACGCCGATGTTCGAATCGTCGCCCTTGTCGCCGCTGCGGGCGTAGGCGAGCCGGGCCAGCGGCACCCGCACGCTGTTCGCGCCTGCCGGCGCCAGCGCAGCCGCCGGCTGCGTACCGGACGCGGCGACGGGACGGTCCTCGCCGTTGTCCGGCACGGCGACCTCGGCATGCACGTCGCCGCAGTCCAGCCAGATCGGCACGCACTGCTTGGCGATGTAGAACGATCCCGTCTTGATGATGGCCTGGATATCGGCGCGGCCGCCGAAGTGGCTGCGCGTGCCCGGCCCCATCGAGGTGCCGGCCGACGCGGACTCCTTCTGCAGGAATTCCAGGCCTCTGCGCTCGGCGTGCGACGCGGCGATGCGCAAGATCACCTCGCGGCTGTCGTTCTCGCGCGCATTGCCGCCGTACATGGCTTCCGCCCCCAGCAGCTCCACCACGGTCGAGATGTAGTCGGGCATGCCGTTGGCCGCGAGCAGCCTGCGCGTGCGCCGCAGCAGCTCGTCGGCCGTGCGCAGCGCTTTCGCGCGCGCCCGCTGCCCGCGGATTGCCATCATGATGCCGATCTGGTAGCCGGCGTGGCCCGTCGCGGTGATCTTGTACCGGGTGGACGGCGCCCGCCCGCGCGCGCCCTCGACGCGCACGCGGTCCGGCCCCGTCTCGCGGATGCAAACCTGCCGCAGGTCGCAGATCACGTCGGGCAGCTCGTACGCGGACGGATCGCCGATCTCGTACAGCAGCTGCTCGGCGACCGTGGCCCGGCTCACGAGGCCGCCGGTCGCCGGCGGCTTGGTCAGATCGAACCCGCCGTCCCGGTCCAGCACCACTATCGGATAGCCGATATTGGCCCAGTCCGGCACCGTCTCCCAGTCGGTGAAGAGTCCGCCGGTCGCCTGCGGACCGCATTCGATCAGGTGGCCCGCCAGGCTGGCCTGCGCCAGCTTGTCGTAGTCCGAAGCGGTCCAGTCGAACTCGTGTATCGCCACGGCCAGCGCGCAGGCGCTGTCCACGGCGCGGCCCGTGATCACGATGTCCGCGTCCAGGGCCAGCGCCTGGACGATGGGATAGGCGCCCAGATAGGCGTTGGCCGACAGCAGCGGCCCGAAGCCGTCCAGGTCGGGCAGGTGGCGGCCCTGCGCATCGGTGAATTCGGCCTGCAGCGCGGTCACGTCGTCGCCGGTGACGACGGCGATGCGCGGCGCCAGGCCTTGTTCCCGGGCATAGGCCAGGATGGCGTCGCGGCATGCCTCGGGGTTCAGGCCGCCGGCGTTCGACACCAGCCGCACGCCGCGCTCCAGCAGTGTTTTCAGGTGCGGGCGCAGCACGCTGACGAAGTCGGTCGCATAACCCAGCTCGGGACTGCGCATGCGCGCCCGCTGCAGCAGGGACATGGTCGTTTCCGCCAGATAGTCGAAGACGATGTAGTCCAGCTTTTCAGCGGTGAGCAGTTGCGGAATCGCGATCTGGGAGTCGCCCCAGAATCCCGATGCGCACCCGACGTGCACGGGGCCCTTGGGCCGGCGCTGGCCGGCCGGGTTGTGGTTCGCGCTCATTGCTGCACCTCCATCAATACCTGTCCGGTGCTGACCTGGTCGCCCGCGGCGACGGCCACCCTTGCCACGATGCCCGCCGCCCCCGCGGCGATCGACATTTCCATCTTCATGGACTCCAGCACCAGCACGGTCTGCTGCGCCGTCACGCTGTCGCCGTCGCGGACCTCGACGCCGATCACCCTTCCGCTCATCGGTGCGCGCAGCGTCCGCGCCTGCCCGGCCTGCCCGTCGTCGCGTCCGGCGAAGCGCGTGGCCCGCAGGAAGCGCCAGACGCTTGCGCCGTCCTGCACCCAGGCGGCGTTCGCGCCTTCCATGGCCACGCGCAGGCTGCGTCGCAGACCGCCCACGACCAGGACAAGATCGTCGCCGCGCCGATGCGCGGCCTCGATCCGGACCCGCCTGCATTCGCCTTCGGCGACGTGCCCCTCCCACGCATCCACCGACAGGCCGCCATCGGCCTGTTGCGAAATGCGCAGCAGCCTCGACGCCCCGTCCGAGGCGTCGTCCAGCGCCACCTCGCCCTGCGCCGCAAGACAGGGACGGGCGTGCGCCGCCGGCCATCCGGCCAGCGCCAGCGCCGCGGCGGCCAGCGCATGCTCGGAAGGCTGCGCGCGCCAATGCCCGGACGTCATGTCCTGGCCGGCCAGAAAACCTGTCGTCACGCCGCCGTCGCGGAATTCCGGATGATCGATGGCGCGCGCCAGGAAATGCAGGTTCGACCGGACGCCCAGCAGGCCGCCGGCCTCGCAGGCCCGCATCAGCTTGCGGATGCATTCCTCCCGCGTTTCGCCCCATGCCAGGTACTTGGCCAGCATCGAGTCATAGTGCGGCGTGATCTCCAGCCCGTCCTCCAGCGCGGTATCTACGCGCAGGCCGGGAGGTTCCACCCACCTGAGCACCGTGCCGACCTGCGGCACGAAGCCCGCGCCCGGGTCTTCCGCGCAGACGCGCAGCTCCATCGCGTGGCCGCGGCTGCGCACGTCCTCCTGCCGCAGGCCCAGCGGCTCGCCCTGGGCCACCCTGAGCTGCCATTGCACCAGGTCTATGCCGGTGACCAGTTCGGTCACGCCATGCTCGACCTGCAGCCGGGTGTTCATCTCCATGAAGTAGAAGTCGCCCGCCGCGTCCACCAGGAATTCCAGCGTGCCCGCGCCCACATAGCCGATCGCCTGGCATGCGCGCACCGCCACCGCGCCCATGCGCTCGCGCAGCGCCGGCGACACCGCCGGCGACGGGCTTTCCTCCACCAGCTTCTGGTAGCGCCGCTGCAGCGAGCAATCCCGTTCGCCCAGATGCAGGGCATTGCCGTGTTCGTCGCACAGCACCTGGATCTCGACGTGGCGCGCCCCGAGAATGGCCTTCTCCAGGATCAGCTCGTCCGAGCCGAACGCCCCCAGCGCTTCGGAGCGGGCCAGCGGCAGCGCCTGCGCCAGCTCTGCTTCGTCCCGGGCCAGCCGCATGCCGCGTCCGCCGCCGCCGGCGGCCGCCTTCAGCAGCACCGGATAGCCTATGGCGCGGGCGCGCGCCGCCAGTTCCCTGTCGTCGCTCAGGCCTTGCGCGCCCGGCACGGTCGGCACGTCGGCATGCCTCAGCGCCTCCTTGGCGCGCGCCTTGTTGCCCATCAGGTCGATGACCTCGGCGGACGGCCCCACGAAGGTCAGGCCGGCTTGCGTCACGGCGCGGGCGAACGCCGCGTTCTCGGACAGAAAACCATAGCCGGGATGCACCGCCTGCGCGCCGCTCAGTGCGCAGGCGCGCAGCAGGGCCTCCACGTTGCGATAGCTGGCGTGGGCCGGCGCCGCGCCGATGTGCACCGCCATGTCGGCCTCGCGCACGTGGCGCGATTCCGCGTCCGCGTCCGAGTACACTGCGACCGTGCGCAGGCCCTGGGCGCGCGCCGCCCGGATCACCCGCAGCGCGATTTCGCCCCGGTTGGCGACGAGCAAGGTATCGAATCTCATCTGTCCACCCCTGCGGCCTCAGGCCGCGCGCGCGGGCAGGATGCCCATGTGCTTGCAAATGATGGTGAGCATGATCTCGTCGGCGCCGCCGCCGATGGAGATCAGGCGCAGGTCGCGCCAGGCGCGCGAGACCGCGTTCTCCCAGGTGAAGCCCATGCCGCCCCAGTACTGCAGGCAGGAGTCCGTGACCTCGCGGCACAGGCGGCCCGCCTTGAGCTTGGCCATCGACGCCAGCTCCGTCATGTCGCCGCCTTCCATGTGCACGCGCGCCGCGCGGTAAACCATGGCGCGCAGCATTTCGACCTCGGTCTTCAGCTCCGCCAGCCGGAAATGCACGGCCTGGTTGTCCAGCAGCGGCTTGCCGAAGACCTGGCGCTGGCGCGTGTAGTCGATCGTGTCGTTGATCACGTCGGTCAGGGCGGTCACGCGCCGCGTCGCGCCGCTCAGGCGCTCTTCCTGGAACTGGCGCATCTGGTAGGTGAAGCCCATGCCCTCTTCGCCGATGCGGTAGCGCTGCGGCACGCGCACTTCATCGAAGAACACCTGCGCGGTGTCCGAGGACCACATGCCCACCTTCTTGATCTTGTTCATGGTGACGCCGGGCACGGGCTTGCCGTTGTCCTGCTTGAGCGGCAGACATATCAGCGATTTGTTCCGGTGCGGCTTGTCGTCGCTGGTATTGGCGAGCAGGCACATCCAGTCCGCCTGCGTGGCATTGGTTATCCACATCTTGGAGCCGCTGATGACGTAGTCGTCGCCGTCCTTGCGCGCGGTGGTCTTCAGCGACGCGACGTCCGAGCCCGCCCCGGTTTCGGACACGCCCAGGCAGGCCACGTAATCTCCCGCGATGGACGGCTGCAGGAACTGCTCGCGCACTGCGTCGTTGCCGAAGCGCGCAAGCGCGGGCGTGGCCATGTCGGTCTGCACGGCGATCGCCATGCCGACACCGCCGGCGCGCACCGAGCCTATCGCCTCGCAGAACGCGATCTCATAGGAGTAGTCCAGCCCCATCCCGCCGAATTCGACGGGCTTGTTCACGCCCAGGTATCCCGCCTTGCCCAGCTTCTTGAACACTTCATGGGCAGGAAAAATCTCCGCTTCTTCCCACTGGTCCAGATAGGGATTGATCTCTTTGTCGATCAACTGGCGTACGCCGTCCTGCAACGCGATGTGCTCGTGGGTAAACATGGAATCTCCTCGTTAGAATCTGGCGACGCCGAACTGGATCGGATGAACGTCGCGTTTTGCCGACCGCGTGCATGCGGCCAGCGCCACTCCCAGTACGTCCCGGGTGGCGCGCGGGTCGATCACGCCGTCATCCAGCAGCAGGCTGCTGGTGTGCACGGCGCTGGACTGCAAATCGAAGGTCTGCACGATTTCCCGGCTTTCCGCTTCCAGCGCGGCAAGGTCCGGCTCGGCGCCGGCGCGCCTGGCGCTGTTCTCGGCCACCCGCCGCATGGTCATGGCCGCCTGCTCGCCGCCCATGACGGCGGTGCGCGCGTTCGGCCAGGAAAACAGGAAGTCCGGCTTGAATGCGCGCCCGCACATGCCGTAGTTGCCGGCGCCGAACGAGGCGCCGCAGAGCACGGTCAGACGGGGCACGCCGGCGTTGGACAGCGCCTGGATGAGCTTGGCGCCGTGCTTGATCATGCCCGCCTCTTCGTGCGCGCGCCCCACCACGAACCCCGTGATGTTCTGCAGGAACACGATGGGCCTGCCCAGCTGCGAGCACAGTTGTATGAACTGCGCGGCCTTGGCCGAACCGGCCGTGTCGAGCGGACCGTTGTTGGTCAGCAGCCCGATGGGCGTGCCGTGCAGCACGCCATAGCCGCACACCGTGGCCGGCCCGTAGTCGCGCTTGAACTCGTGGAAGTCCGAGCCGTCTGTCAGGCGCGCGATCACTTCGCGCATCTCCACCGGCACCCGGTAGTCGGCCGGCATGATGCCCAGCAGGTCCTGGACGTCGTGCCGGGGCGGAACCTCGGGGCGGTCCTGCTCCGTTTCCGCCCAACCGAAGGCGCGCACGATGTCCCGCACCTGCAGTATGGCCTCGCGGTCGTTCTCGGCCACATAATCGGCCAGGCCCGACACCGACGCATGCATCGCCGCCCCGCCCAGCTCTTCCTCCGTGGCGACCTCTCCGGTCGCGGCCTGCAGCAAGGCCGGGCCGGCCAGGAAGGCATGGGCCTGGTTGCGCACCATGACGACGTAGTCGGACAGGCCGGGCAGATAGGCGCCGCCCGCGGTCGAAGAACCGTGCACCAGCGAGATCACCGGAATCCCGGCGGCCGACAGCTTCGCCAGGTTGTAGAACATGCCGCCGCCGTGGACGAAGCGCTCGGCCCGGTACTTCTTCAGGTTGCCGCCGGCGCTCTCGACCAGCTGGATGAAGGGCAGCCGGTTGGCCAGCGCGATCTCCTGGCAGCGCATCACCTTCTGGGCCGTCATGGCCTGCATGGCGCCGGCGCTGATGCCGGAGTCGTTGACCACGATCATGCACCGCACGCCGCAGACCTCGCCCACGCCGGCGATGATGGCGGCGCCCGGCACGCTGGTGGCGGGGTCCGGATTCTCGATGCCGCAATAGCCCGCCAGCTTCATCAGTTCCAGGAACGGGCGGCCGGCGTCGAGCAACGCCGCCAGGCGCTCCCGCGGCAGCAGCTTGCCGCGCTTGCGGAACGCCGGCGCGGCCTGCGCCGACCGCTCCACCGCCCGCTGCTCCAGTTGCGCCAGTTCCGACAGCAGCGCCAGCATCTGCTCGCGATTGCGCTGGTAGGCGGGGGACTGCCTGTCGAGTCGGGATTCCAGATCGGCCATGGTTGCAGACACCTTATGTCGAGTTCCGGGAGGCTGCGGGCGGACCGGCAGCGTGAACCTATGATGGGCTACACGCGCGGCGCGCACAATCAAGAACTCGTCCGCCGACACTTAAGAATCGCTTATGTGATCCAGGCCGGGGAATAAGGGTCAGGCAAAGAAAAACCCGCCTGGCGGCGGGTCGGCGGACGTCCGGAAAGACAGTCAGTGCAGAATCTGGCTCAGGAACAGCTTGGTCCGTTCGTTCTGCGGGTTGTCGAAGAACTCGTCGGGGCTGTTCTGCTCGATGATCTCGCCGCGGTCCATGAAGATGACGCGGTTGGCGACCTTGCGCGCGAAGCCCATTTCGTGGGTCACGCAGATCATGGTCATGCCGCTTTCCTGGGCCAGGCTGACCATCACGTCCAGCACTTCCTTGACCATTTCCGGGTCCAGCGCCGAGGTGGGCTCGTCGAACAGCATGATCTTGGGGTTCATGCACAGCGAGCGCGCGATCGCCACGCGCTGCTGCTGGCCGCCCGAGAGCTGGCCGGGGAACTTGGTGGCCTGTTCCGGGATGCGCACGCGCTCCAGGTACTTCATGGCCGTGGCCTCGGCCTCGGCGCGCGGCTTTTTCAGCACCCACATGGGTCCCAGCGTCAGGTTCTCCAGCACCGTCAGGTGCGGGAACAGGTTGAAGTGCTGGAATACCATGCCGACGTCCTTGCGGATGGTCTCGATGTGCTTGAGGTCGTTGGTGAGCTCCGTGCCGTCCACGATGATGTGGCCCTTCTGGTGCTCTTCCAGACGGTTGATGCAGCGGATCATGGTGGACTTGCCCGAGCCGGACGGCCCGCAGACCACGATGCGTTCTCCTGGCGCCACTTCCAGGTTGATGTTGCGCAGCACGTGGAACTGGCCGTACCACTTGTTCACGTCCTGCAGGCTGATGATGGCATTGGACATGCCTGTACTCCCGTAGATATCGCTGGGCGCGCCCGCCTGCGGCGGACGCGCGGCAAGTTGCTAGCGTGCGTGGCCGGTGGCCAGGCGTTTCTCCAGCGCTTGGCTGTATTTGGACATGGAAAAGCAGAATACGAAGTAGATGAGCGAAATGAACAGGTACGCCTCTACCCCGAAACCGCGCCATGCCGCGTCCGACAGGGCCGCCTTGGCCGCCAGCGTCAGGTCGAAGATGCCGATGATCACCACCAGCGACGTATCCTTGAACAGCGCGATGAAGATACTGACCAGCGGGGGGATCACAATCTTCAGCGCCTGCGGCAGGATGATCTTGCGCATCTGCTGCCAGTAGCTCAGGCCCAGCGAGTCGGCGCCTTCGTACTGCCCTTTCGGAATCGCCTGCAGGCCGCCGCGCACGGTCTCCGCGATGTAGGCGGCGGCGAACATGATGATGGCGATCTGGGCGCGCAGCAGCTTGTCGATGGAAAAGCCTTCCGGCAGGAACAGCGGCAGCATCACCGAGGACATGAACAGCAGGCTGATCAGCGGCACGCCGCGGATCAGCTCGATGTACACGACGCACAGCGCCTTGATGGCCGGCATCTTCGAGCGCCGGCCCAGGGCCAGCAGCACGCCGATGGGAAACGCGAAGGCGATGCCGAACGTGGACAGGATCAGCGTGAGCGGCAGGCCGCCCCAGCGCGCGTTCTCCACGTAGGTCAGGCCCAGCACCCCGCCCCACATCAGAATGGCCACGGCCGTCAGGCCCACCACCCAGATGACGGCGAGCGTCCAGTTCCAGAAGCGGCGCATGCCGCTGCAGACGATCACCGCCACCAGGATGATGGTCGCGATCAGCGGACGCCACTGTTCGTCGAACGGATAGGTGCCGAACAGGATCAGCCGGTGCTTCTCGATGATGAAGGCCCAGCATGCGCCGCCCGAGGCGCGGCATTCCTGGGCGGTGGCGGCGTTGAAGTCGGCCTTGATGAAGGCCCACTCGACCAGCGCCGGCACCGCCATCAGCAGGAACCACGCCAGCAGCACCGTGATGAGGATGTTCAGCGGCGACGAGAACAGCCGCGTCTTGAGCCAGGCCCAGGGGCCCACGTGCGAGCTGGGCGGCGGCAGGGCGTCGCTGGGGGTATGCGTAGTGCTGCTCATATCAACGCTCCACCAGCGCGATGCGCTTGTTGTACCAGTTCATGAATATCGAGATCGACAGGCTGACCGTGAGGTACGCGGCCATGATGATCAGGATGCCCTCGATGGCCTGCCCGGTCTGGTTCAGCGTGGTGTTGACCACCGACACGATGTCCGGGTAGCCGATGGCCACCGCCAGCGAGCTGTTCTTGGTCAGGTTCAGGTACTGGCTGGTCATCGGCGGAATGATGACGCGCAGCGCCTGCGGCAGCACCACCAGGCGCAGCACCTGCTTGCGGCGCAGCCCCAGCGAACCCGCGGCTTCCCACTGGCCGTTGCTCACCGCCTGGATGCCGGAGCGCACCACTTCGGCGATGAAGGCCGAGGTATAGATCACCAGGCCGGCCAGCAGCGCAGCGAATTCCGGCGACAGCGTCAGGCCGCCCGAGAAGTTAAAGCCCTTGAGCTCCGGCATGTCCAGCGTCAGCGACGCGCCGCTGACCAGCCAGCCGACGATGGGCAGGCCGATCAGCAGGCCGATGGCGGCGCGGCCCAGCGGAAACACGTGGCCGGTGGCCTCCTGGCGCTTTCTGCCCCAGTGGCCCAGCACGATGATGGCGATGATGGCCAGGCCCAGTCCGCCCAGCATCCAGTCCAGCGAGTTGCCTTCCAGCGCCGGCACTTTCAGGCCGCGGTTGGAGATGAACACGCCCGGCAGCGGGCTGTGCGCCTGGCGCGGACCCGGCATGTTTTCCGTGATGAGCGCGTACCAGAAGAACAGCTGCAGCAGCAGCGGAATGTTGCGCATCACCTCGACGTAGACCGAGGTGACCTTGGAGACCAGCCAGTTCTTGGACAGGCGGCCGATGCCGATCAGGGTGCCGAGTATGGTCGCCAGCACGATGCCGATGACGGCCACGCGCAGCGTGTTGAGCAGGCCGACCAGGATGGCGCGGCCATAGGTGTCGGCGGGGCTGTAGTTGATGGGGGTTTCGCCGATGGCGAAGCCGGCTTCGCGGCCCAGGAAGCCGAAACCCGTGGCGATGTTGCGCACCGACAGGTTGTGAAGCGTGTTTGAAACCAGGAACCACACGGCCCAGGCGACCGCGGCCAGCGCCACCACCTGATAGACCACGGAGCGCACGCCGGGGTCGTTCCAGTTCAGGCGCCGCGGCGGAGCCGCCAGCGAGGCGTTTTTTTCGGGAGTCGTCATATGCATCTACAGAAGTCGAACAACTGGCGGCGGGGCCAGACCCCGCCACCCACTCCTGCCACCCGCCCTAGGCGGGCCAGGGCCCGTGCGACGCTCCATCCGGTGTCAACGGGCCCCAGGCAAAACGGAGCGCCAGGCTCCGTTTTAACAGGCAGCCGCGCGTCAGCGCACCGGCCAGCCGTACATCAGGCCCCCTTGCTTGTAGGAGGCGTTCAGACCGCGGTCCAGCTTCATCGCGCTGCTCTTGCCCAGCGTGCTTTCGAAGCTTTCGCCGTAGTTGCCCACCTGCTTGATGATGTTGTAGGCCCACTTGTCATCAACGCCCAGGTTCTTGCCCATGCCCGGGGTCACGCCCAGGATGCGCTGGATGTTGGGGTTGGTGCTCTTGGTCATTTCATCGACGTTGGCCTTGGTGATGCCGTATTCCTCGGCTTCCAGCATGGCGTTGAGCGACCAGCGCACGATGTTGAACCATTGCTCGTCGCCCTGGCGCACCATGGGGCCCAGCGGCTCCTTGGAGAAGTCTTCCGGCAGGATGATGAAGTTGTCGGGCTTTTCCAGCGTGGTGCGGGTCGAGGCCAGCTGCGACTTGTCAGTGGTGAAGGCGTCGCAGCGGCCGGCCGAGAAGGCGCGGATGATTTCGTCGTACTTGTCGATCACGACCGGCTTGAATTCGATCTTCTGGCCGCGGAACCAGTCGGCCAGGTTCAGTTCGGTGGTGGTGCCGGGCTGCACGCAGATGGTGGCGCCGTTGAGTTCCTTGGCGCTCTTGACGCCCAGCTCCTTGGACACCATGACGCCCTGCGAGTCGTAGTAGTTCACGCCCACGCCGATCAGGCCCAGGGTGGTGTCGCGCGTCAGCGTGACGGTGGTGTTGCGGGTCAGCACGTCGATTTCGCCCGACTGCAGCGCGGTGAAGCGCTGCTGCGTGTTCAGGGGCGTGAACTTGACCTTAGTGGAATCGCCGAACATGGTGGTGGCGATGGCGCGGCACAGGTCGACGTCGATGCCCTTGTATTCGCCCTTGCTGTCGGCGATGGAGAACCCCGGAATGCCGGTCGAAACCCCGCACTGGACAAACCCTTTCTTCTTGACGTTGTCGAAGGTCGCGCCTGCGTTGGCTGCGGCGGAAGCAGCAAACAGGGCGGCGCCGACAGCAGCGAGTTTCAATACTTTCATCGTGTTCTCCGTGTGGGATAAGGCGAATTCGCGCGCAGCCGTTTGGGCCTACGCATGGGGCGGATGGTAGCGTCCGCGCCGCGGGCGGCGCATCCGGGAATTCCCTTGAAATATAGGGACACGGGATGAAATGAAACGCTGTACGGGCCGTAAAAAGGGACGTCTACATAGGGCGGCAGCGGAATTTTTCGCATCCGCTCCCCCGCCTGGCTTAGGCCACCTTACTGTCCCCGAGTTACTATTGCGGCTTCATCTGACAGCCGCCATGATCGAATTCCAGCACGTATTCAAATCATATGGTCGCGGCCGCAATATCCTGGCCGACATCAACTTCCGCGTGGACGCGGGAGAGTTCGTTTTCGTGTCGGGGCCATCGGGCGCCGGCAAGTCCACGCTGCTCAAGCTGATCGGCGGGCTGGAGCCCGCCAGCCGGGGCTCCATCCAGGTCAACGGCCAGCGCCTGGACAAGCTGCCCGCGCGCGCCCGGCCCTACCTGCGGCGCGCGGTGGGCGTCATCCTGCAGGACACGCACCTGCTGTTCGACCGCAGCGCATTCGAAAACGTGATGCTGCCGCTGGCCGTCACCGGCCACGCCTGGAATTCGGCCGCCGCGCGCGCCCGCGCCGCGCTGGACAAGGTGGGCCTGTCGGGCAAGGAAGAGCTCAATCCGATCGAGCTGTCCGGCGGCGAACAGCAGCGCCTGGCGATCGCGCGGGCCATCGTCAACCGGCCGGCCATCCTGATCGCGGACGAGCCCACGGCCAACCTCGACCATGACACCGCGCAACGCATCATGAACGTTTTCCGCGATTTCAACCGGGTCGGCGTCACCACGCTGATCGCCTCGCACGACCAGGAACTCATGGCCCGCTACGCCACCCGCACGCTGCGCATCGAGCCGGGCAAGTTCGCCGACTCCCAGGCCGGCGCCCAACCGGGAGCGACGGCATGAACGCCTGGCTGCGGCAACACCGCTATGCCCTGATGGTGACCCTGCGGCGGCTGGTCAAGCAGCCGTTCTCGTCGCTGGCCAACCTGCTGGTCATGGCGCTGGCCCTGGCCCTGCCGCTGTTGGGCAGCGCCATTTTGGTGTCGGCGCAGCCGGTGGCGCGCCAGATCTCCGTCACCCCCGAGGTCACCGTTTTCATGCGGGTGGACGCGCCGGCCGGCGCGGCCGCCGACGTGGCCAGGCGCATCCAGGGCGAATACGCCCATGAGGTGCGCGCCGTGCGCGTGGTCGGGCGCGAGGACGCCCTGGCCGACCTGCGCGCCAACCCGGCCTGGCAGCAGGCGCTGGCCGTGCTGCCGGGCAACCCGCTGCCCGACGCCGTGGTGGTCACGCTGGCCGACGGCGAGGACCTGGCGGGACGGGCCGACAAGCTGGCGGCGTCCTGGAAGCAATGGAACCACGTCGACCTGGTGCAGCTCGACAGCGCCTGGGTCCAGCGGCTAGAGGCCATCCTGCGCTTCGCCCGCATCGGCCTGGGGTTCCTGGCCGCCTGCGTGGCGGTGGTGGTGCTGGCCACCGTGTTCAACACCGTGCGCATGCAGGCGCTGTCGCAGCGCGAGGAAATCGGCGTGGCGCGGCTGGTCGGCGCCACCGAATCCTTCGTGCGCCGTCCCTTCCTGTACCTGGGCGCGCTGTCGGGCGCGGTGGCGGCGCTGCTGTCCATCGGCGTGGCGGCGGTGGCCCTGGCCCCGCTGAACGACGCCCTGGTCGGGCTGGCCCGCAGCTACGGCGCGGAATTCGCCCTGCATTTGCCCGGCCCCGCGGTGCTGATCGGCGCGGTGGTCGCCGCGGCCGCCCTGGGCGCCCTGTCCGCCCGCTGGTCGGTCACCCGCAGCACCCGCTTCTGACGGCGCCCAAAGGCTCCGACTAGCCCCCCTTCCTCCCCGTGATCCGGGGAACGGCCCGCGCCGGCCTGTGTAGGATGCCAGGCATCCCCCACGGCCGGCGTCCGCGCGCCGCCGTTACATGAGATTTCTCCCATCGCACGCCCGGATGTGCAAGAATAAATCGTCATTTTTTTACATTTTTTGACATAACCGCCGTTTCCCCGCCGAACGTCTTGGTGTCCCTCTCGTTGCCCTTGCTCCCTATCCCCTCCCATGGCCGCCCGTCTTGAAGCCCGTGCGACGCGCCACTATTTCGATAGCGCGTTCCAGTGTCAGGCGGTGAAAGTACTGCCCAACGAGTACTACGTCACCGACGAAGACCTGATGATCTCGACCGTGCTGGGGTCGTGCGTGGCTGCGTGCATCCACGATCCCGTGACCGGCGTGGGCGGCATGAACCACTTCATGTTGCCGGAAGGCGACATGCAGTCGCCCGCCTCGGCCACCATGCGCTACGGCGCCTTCGCGATGGAAGTGCTGATCAACGAACTGCTCAAGGCCGGCGCCGCGCGCGACCGGCTCGAGGCCAAGGTGTTCGGCGGCGGGGCGGTGCTGTCGGCCATGCAGCAGATGAACATCGGCGAGCGCAACGGCCAGTTCGTGCTCTCCTACCTGCAGACCGAAGGCATTCCGGTCAAGGCGCAGGACCTGGGCGACGTGCATGCGCGCCGCATCAATTACTTCCCGCGCGACGGCCGCGTGATGGTGCGCAAGATGGCGCCGCACCACCAGCGCGCCGAGGAAATCATCGCCCGGCGCGAACAGGCCGCCGCCCAGAGCGTGCAGGCCAAGACCGCGAGCCCGCCCCGGGTGGAGCGGTTCACGCGGCCCGGCGTGGAACGCTTCGACCGCCCCGCCCGCCCGGGCGTGGAGCGCTTCGACACCGGCCTGACGCGGCGGCGCGGCAGCGGCACCACGGGCGGTTGAAGCCGGCGGTCGCGCCCCTACAATCACGGCATGTCGACCGTCCGTCTCTTCTACGCGCTATGGCCGTCGCCCGCGCTGGCGGGATCCCTCGCCGCCTGGGCCGAGCATGCCCGGCCGCACTGCGGCGGACGCCTCATGCGCACGGAAACCCTGCACCTGACCCTGGCCTTCCTGGGACCGGTGGACGCCGCGCTGGCCGACGAGCTGATCGCGGCCACGCCCGAACGGCGGCTGGCGCCGGCGGCGATCGAACTCGACCGCTACGGTGTATTCGCCCGCCAGCGCATCCTGTGGGCCGGTCCCGGCGACACGCCGCCCGCGCTGCAGGCCGCGCACGACGGGCTGTGGCAATGGCTGGCCGGCTTCGGCCTGGGCGCGCCGCAGCACCCATTCCGCCCCCACGTCACCCTGCTGCGCAATATCGAGCATCCGCAGCCGCCGGCCGAAGCGCCCGCGCCGCTGCACTGGCGCTATGACCGCATGGTGCTGGTCGCCTCCGAATCGCTGACCGGCGGCAGCCGCTACCGCATCGTGGCGCAATCCCGTCCGCAGGCCGATTGAGGCACAATCGGCACGTTGCAACCACCGCGGATCGCCATGATCATCCTGCTGGACCAAGACGGCGTGCTCGCCGATTTCGAACACGCCTTCATCGACGCCTGGCGCGAACGCCATCCCCAGATTCCGCCGGTGGCGCTCGAGGACCGCAAATCGTTCTACATCCGCCAGGACTACGCGCCCGAGCTGCGCGGCATGGCCGAAGCCATCTACACCGCGCCGGGCTTCATCCGCAACCTGCCGCCGGTGCCCGGCGCGCTGGAGGCGGTCAAGGAACTGCTGGCGCTGGGCATGGACGTGCGCATCTGCACCTCGCCGCTGTCGCAGTTCGAAAACTGCGTGGCGGAAAAGTACCTGTGGGTGGAAAAGCACCTGGGACGCGAGGCCACCAACCGCCTCATCCTGACCAAGGACAAGACGCTGGTGCACGGCAGCCTGCTGATCGACGACAAACCCGCCATCGAGGGCGCGGTCAAGCCGCGCTGGAAGCACATTCTGTTCGACGCGCCCTACAACCGGGAGGTCGCCGACCGGCCCCGGATCACCTGGCGGAACTGGCGCAACGTGCTGGCCGGAGAGCTGTACACGGCAGACGAATGACTCCCGTATCGGCAGGCGCGGTTTAAGGCTATTCTGTGTTGCCGTTTCCGCCTGTTGACATCAATCTGGAGGAGTTCGCGTCATGAATCTGCACCGCCTGCTCAAGCAGCGAGAAGCCGATAACAAGCCTTTGCGTGTCGCATTGATCGGCGCCGGGAAGTTTGGCGCCATGTTCCTCAGCCAGGCCCCGCGCACGCCGGGCATCCGGCTGGTGGCGGTGGCGGACCTGGCGCCCGACCGGGCCCGGGCGGCGCTTACCCGGGTGGGCTGGCCGGCCAGCTCGCTCAATGCCGCCAGCACCGCCGACGCGCTCAAGACCGGCAAGGTCTATTTCAGCGACGACGTCCAGGCCATCATCGCCAGCCCCGACATCGACATCGTGATCGACGCCACCGGGCAGGCGGCCGCGGGCATCAGCCACGTGCTGGCCTGCTGCGAACACGGCAAGCACATCATCATGGTCAACGTCGAGGCCGACGCGCTGGCCGGCCCGCTGCTGGCGCGCCGCGCGCGCGAGGCCGGCATCGTCTATTCGCTGGCCTACGGCGACCAGCCGGCCCTGATCTGCGAGATGGTGGACTGGGCGCGCGCCAGCGGCTTCGAAGTCATGGCCGCGGGCAAGGGCACCAAGTACCTGCCCGAATTCCATACCTCCACCCCCGACACCGTGTGGCCGTACTACGGCTTCACCGCCGAGATGGTCGCCGCCGGCGACTTCAACGCGCAGATGTTCAACAGCTTCCTGGACGGCACCAAGAGCGCCATCGAGATGGCCGCGGTGTCCAACGCCACCGGGCTGCTGCCCTCGCCTTCCGGCCTGCACTTCCCGCCTTGCGGCGTGGACGACCTGGCGCGCGTGCTACGCCCGCGCGAGAACGGCGGCATGCTGCACCACCGCGGCCAGGTGGAAGTGATTTCCTCGCTGGAGCGCGACGGCCGGCCGGTGTTCCGCGACCTGCGCTGGGGCGTCTACGTCACCATCGCGGCCGACAGCGACTACGTGCGCCGCTGCTTCCAGGAATACGGCCTGGTCACCGACCCCAGCGGCAATTTCACGGCCATGTACAAGCCCTATCACCTGATCGGGCTGGAGCTGGGCATCAGCGTGGCCAGCGTGGGCCTGCGGCGCGAGCCCACCGGCGCGCCGGCCGGCTGGCACGGCGACGTCGTGGCCACCGCCAAGCGCGACCTGCCGGCCGGCCAGGTCCTGGACGGCGAAGGCGGCTACACCGTGTACGGCCGGCTGATGCCGGCGCGCGATTCGGTGGCCGACGGCTATCTGCCGCTGGGCCTGGCGCACAAGGTCAGGCTCAAGAACCCCGTGCGCCAGTCGCAGCCGGTGCGCTGGAGCGACGTGGAATACGACGAGCGCTCGCCGGCCGTGCAGTTCCGCCGCGAGATGGAGCAGACCTTCGCCTGAACGCGGCTACACGGGCGCCGGACGTTCGGCCTGGAACAGCCGCAAGCGGTCGGCGGCGTTGCGCAGGTGCTGTTCGGCGGCCCGTCCGGCGGCGTCCGGATCGCCACCGTCGATGGCGGCGAAGATGGCCTGGTGCTCGCTCTGCACCGCGGCCATGCGTTCGGCGTACATGCGCGCCGTGTTGTGGCGCGCGCTGCGGATCACGCGCCGCACGTTGGCTTCCAGGTAGTCGTTCAGCGCCACCAGGTGCGGATTGTGCGTGGCCTGCACGATGGCATGGTGGAACTGGTAGTCCTCTTCGTCGCCCAGCTTGTCGTTGATCAGGGCGTACTCCATGCCCACCAGCGCCTGGCGCATCTTCTTCAGGTCCGCGTCGGTGCGGCGCTGGGCCGCGTAGCGGGCCGCCGTGACCTCGATGGACAGCATCAGCTCCAGGATGTGCTCCAGGTCCTGGTTGTCGCCGGGCGTGGGCGCGGCGATGCGGAACGCGTTCTTCTGGAAATTCGGATCGACGAAGACCCCGCTGCCCTGCTGCGAGGTGATCAGGCCTTCGGACTTCAGGCGCGCCAGCGCCTCGCGCACCACGGCGCGGCTGACCGAATAGGTTTCGGTCAGCTGCTTTTCCGTGGGCAGGCGGTCGCCGGGCGCAAGCACGCCCTGGCGTATCTGTTCGGCCAGCGTGTCGCTCAGCGCCGCGGAAAGCGAACTCTTGGGCGCGGCGCGCGGCGGGTCCTGTTCTTGGGTGGGCTGCATTGGAATGGTGGGTGACTGTCGGGATGCTTCGACTTTACGCGATATGGATGCCGCCGTTGACCTGCATGACCTCGCCGGTGACGAAGCCGGCCAGCGGCGAGCACAGGAACGCGATCGAACCGGCGATCTCCTCGGCCGTGCCGAAACGGCGCAGCGGCGTGCTTTCCAGCAATTGTGCGCCTTTCTGTCCGATCAGATCGTGCGTCATGGAGGTGGCGATGATGCCGGGCGCCACCGCATTGACGCGGATCTGCGGCGCCAGCTCCAGCGCCAGGCTGCGGGTGAAGCTCTGCACCGCGCCCTTGGACGCGGCGTAGGCGGCGTGCGCGTAGCTGCCGCGCTGGGCCGCCAGCGAGGTGAGCAGCACGATGGACCCTTCGTGGCGCAGGTGGCGCTGGGCCGCGCGGCATACGTAGAACGTGCCGTCCAGGTTCACGCGCATCAGGGTGCGCCAGGCTTCGTCGCTGGTGTCCTTGACCAGGCCTTCCGGATAGATGCCGGCGCAATGCACCAGGTGGTCCAGCCCGCCGAAATGCTTGGCTGCGGCCTCGAACGCGCGCTCGCATTCGGCCGCGGCGGACACGTCCAGCGCCCGCGTGTAGACGCGCTGGCCGCTGGGGTCCAGCTCCGCGGCGACTTCCTCCAGCCGCGCGCCGTCGATATCGGTCAGCACCAGCCGCGCGCCGTGCGCGGCCATCAGCCGGGCCGTGGCCAGGCCGATCCCGTTGCCCGCCCCGGTGATGACGGCAACCTTTCCTTCGAACGAAATCATGGTGTCTCCTGAAACGCTTTTCGAGAGGCGAGCAGGCCTGCCGGCGGCGGCCGCCGCTTCGATTTGACTGCCGGCGCGGCCGCTTGACACGGAAAAATTGCTTGCCCTATGATTTATCTGACAACTTATTAAAGTTGACTGACAACTATCGTGAAAGCGTAAATCAAGCGCCGCTTTCAGGCAAGCGCGTCAGCAGAACAGGGCCTCGCCGCCCACGCTCCCATTCCACGGAGGAGACACACATGAAGTTGGTTTTCACTTCCGGCCTGCTTTGCCTGGCCGGCATCGCCGCATCGGCGCAGGCCGCCCCCGTCAAGATCGGCCTGATCGAAACGCTTTCCGGCCCGCAGGCCTCGACCGGCCTGATGTTCCGCGCCGCGGTCAAGTACGAGCTGGACCGCATCAACGCCGCCGGCGGCTGGAACGGCCAGCCGCTGGAACTGGTCGAGTTCGACAACCAGGGCGGCCCGGTGGGCGCCTCCGACCGCTTCCGCGCGGCCGCCGCCGCGGGCGTGCAGATCCTGGTGCAGGGTTCCTCGTCGGCCATCTCCGGCCAGCTGACCGAGGACGTGCGCAAGCACAACCTGCGCAATCCGGGCAAGGAAGTCGTGTTCCTGAACGTGGGCGGCGAAGCCCTGGAACTGACCGGGCAGAAATGCCACTTCTATCACTTCCGCTTCACCACCAACGCCGACCTGCGCGTCAAGGCGCTGACCTCGGTCATGTCGGCCGACGGCACGCTGGGCAAGCGCGTCTACGCCATCAACCAGAACTACTCCTGGGGCCAGGACATGGAAGGCGCCACCGAGCGCTTCGCCAAGCAGTACGGCTATGAGGTGGTGGGCAAGACCCTGCACGAAGTCAACAAGATCCAGGACTTCGCGCCCTACGTGGCGCGCATCCGCTCGGCCGATCCCGACACCGTGATCACCGGCAACTGGTCCAACGACCTGCTGCTGTTGATGAAGGCCACGCAGGCCGCCGGCCTGAAGGTCCGCTTCGCCACCGTGTTCCTGGACCAGGTCGGCAACCTCGCCAACGCCGGCGACGTGGCGCTGGGCCATTACATCGCCCACCCGTACAACATCGAGGCCGCGGGCGAGGAAGGCGCGAAGTTCGCCGAGGACTACAAGGCCAAGACCGGCCATTACCCCAGCTACACCGAGCCGCAGACCGTCATCGGCATCAAGTTCCTGGGCGAAGCGCTCAAGCAGGTCCAGCCGCAGGACGGCAAGCTGTCGGTGCCGGCGCTGGCCAAGGCATTGGAGAAGGTCACCTACACCTCGCCGCTGGGCGCCTACACCATGCGCGCCGAAGACCACCAGGTGCAGCTGCCCATGGTGGTGTCCAAGGTGAGCAAGAACGCCAAGTACAAGGCCGACGGCACCGACATGGGCTTCGAGCCGGTCAAGGTGCTGGCCGCGGCAGACGTGTCCGCGCCGGTGCAGTCCACCTGCAAGATGCAGCGGCCGGACTGAGGCAGGCGTTTACGTAAGACGGACGCGGCGCGCGAGTTCCCGGTCCCAAGCCCGGGCTCCCGGCGCGCGTCCGTCCCGCGCAACTCGACCCGGTTCGAAAACCTGGAGCGGACATGGAATACTTTACCGTCTCGCTGTTGAACGGCGTGATCTACGGCCTGCTGCTGTTCATGGTGTCGGCAGGCCTGACACTGATTTTCGGGATGATGGGCGTGCTGAACTTCGCGCACGCCTCGTTCTACATGATAGGCGCGTACGCCGCCTATACCCTGACGCCGGTCACCGGCTTCTGGGCGGCCCTGGTGCTGGCCACCGTCATCGCCGGCGTGCTGGGCATGGGCGTGGAGCGCTATTTCCTGCGCCGCGTCCACAAGTTCGGCCATGCGCAGGAGCTGCTGGTGACCTTCGGCCTGGCCTTCATCGTGGCCGAGCTCATCAAGCTGTTCTACGGCGATTTTCCCGTCGACTACCGCGTGCCGCAGTTCCTGAACTTCGCCGCGTTCCGCGTGTTCGACGCCGACTATCCGTTCTACCGCCTGCTGATGGGCGGCGTGTCGCTGGCGATGTTCGCCGTCATCTACCTGCTGCTGTCGCGCACCCGCGTGGGCATCGTGGTGCGCTCGGCGATCTACCGTCCGCGCATGGCCGAAGCGCTGGGCCACAACGTGCCGCTGGTGTTCATGAGCGTGTTCGGCGTGGGCGCGGCCATGGCCGGCCTGGCCGGCGCGGTCGCCGGCGCGTTCTACACCACCAACCCGAACATGGCGCTGGAACTCGGCGTGCTGGTGTTCGTGGTGGTCGTGGTGGGCGGGCTGGGCTCGCTCGAAGGCGCGATGATCGCGTCGCTGCTGATCGGCCTGATCAGCTCGTTTTCGGTCGGCGTCGACGCCAGCCTGGCGACCCTGTTCGGCCTGTTCGGCGCCGGCGAATGGGCCGAGCGCGTGGGCGGCCTGATGACCGTGAAGATTTCCAGCCTGGCGGCCACCCTGCCCTTCCTGCTGATGCTGGTGGTGCTGCTGGTCAAGCCCTCGGGCCTCAAGGGAGAACAGCCATGAGCCAAACCCGCCGCGCTTCCGGGCTGCTGCTGTTGATCCTCTGCGTGGCCGCGCTGTGCGCGCTGCCCTGGCTGCTGCCCGCCGGCCAGCTGGTGGCGGCGGTGCAGATGCTGATCGCCGCGCTGTTCGCCTGCGCCTTCAATCTGCTGGCCGGCCAGGGCGGCATGCTGTCCTTCGGCCACGCCGCCTACTTCGGCGTGGGCACCTTCGCCACCATCCATGCCATGAACGCGCTGGGCGGCGCGGGGCTGTTGCCCACGCCCCTGATGCCGCTGGCCGGCGGCGTGGCCGGCCTGCTGTTCGGCCTGGTCGCGGGCTGGTTCGCCACCATGCGGGCCGGCGTGTATTTCTCGATGATCACGCTGGCGCTGGCCGAGCTGCTGCACGCGCTGGCGCCGCACCTGAAAGGCGTGTTCGGCGGCGAGGCGGGCCTGTCCGCCATGCGCATGCCGGCCTGGGGCTTCACCTTCGGCTCGGACGTCGAGGTGTACTTCCTGGTGCTGGCCTGGGTGCTGGCGTCGCTGGCGGCGCTGTACGGCCTGACCCGCACGCCGCTGGGCCGGCTGACGCTGGGCCTGCGCGAAAACGCCCACCGCCTGCGCTACCTGGGCTACCGCCCGCACACGCTCAAGACCCTGGTGTTCGCGCTGTCGGCCATGTTCGCCGGCATCGCCGGCGGCCTGCAGGCCCTGAACATCGAGGCCGGCAACTACGTGCTGTTCGAGGTCAAGCTGTCCACCGACGCGGTGCTGTTCGCCTACATCGGCGGCGTCAACGCCTTCCTGGGCCCGGTGCTGGGCGCCGCCATCCTGACCTTCCTGTCGCAGACGCTGGCCGACATCACGCGTTCCTGGCTGCTGTACCAGGGCATTCTGTTCGTGCTGGTGATGCTGTTCGTGCCCGACGGCCTGGTGGGACTGGTGCAGCGCGCGGCCCGCTCGCTGCGCGAACGCGGCGCGGCCAGCTGGCTGCCGCGGGCCGCGGTGTCGGCCGCCGCCGGCCTGCTGCTGACCGGCGCCACCGTATTCACGGTGGAGCTGCTGCAGCGCATGTTCGCGCGCGACTACCGCGCGCTGCTGGAGATGAACCCCGAGGCCGGCTGGCCGCCCATCGCGCTGTTCGGCCACGAATGGGCGCCGCTGGCGCCGCTCACCTGGCTGATCCCGCTGGCGCTGTTCGCCGCGGGCCTGGCCGCCTGCCGCTGGGCGCTGGCCCTGTGGCGCGACGACGCCGATGCCCCGCCCGTGCTGGAGGCCGCCCAATGAGCCACGACATCCTGACCCTGACCGACGTGCGCAAGTCTTTCGGCGAAGCGCAGATCATCCGCGGCGTGAACCTGAAAGTGCGGACAGGCGAGCGCCATGCCGTCATCGGCCCCAACGGCGCGGGCAAGTCCACGCTGTTTCACCTGATGTCGGGCTCGTTCGCGCCGACCTCGGGCGACATCAGCCTGCGCGCGCGCCCCATCGGCGGCCTGCCTCCCGAGCGCATCAACCACCTGGGGTTGGCGCGGTCGTTCCAGATCACCAACGTGTTCCCGCGCCTGTCGGTGCGCGAAAACCTGCGGCTCGCGGTGCTGCGCATGCACGGCCTGGTCTACAACTTCTGGCGCCCGATCGCGCGCAACCGCAAGGTCAACGAAGACGTGGACCGCCTGCTGGAGAAGGTGCGGCTGGCGGCCAAGCAGGACACCGCCGCCGGCGACCTCAATTATTCGGAGCAGCGCTCGCTGGAGATCGGCATGACGCTGGCCTCGCGTCCCGAGGTCATCCTGCTGGACGAACCGATGGCGGGCATGTCGCAGCATGAAGTCGACTACACGGTCGAGCTGATCAAGGAAGTCACCCGCGACTGCACCCTGCTGATCGTGGAACACGACATGCAGGTGGTGTTCTCGCTGGCCGACCGCATCAGCGTGCTGGTGTACGGCGAGATCCTGGCCACCGGCACCCCGGCCGAGATCCGCGGCGACGCCCGCGTGCGCGAAGCCTATCTCGGAGAGGAGACGGTATGACGACGCAATCCCCCTTGCTGAGCCTGCAGGGCGTGCATGCGCATTACGGCAAGAGCCACATCCTGCACGGCATCGACCTGGGCATCGGCCGCGGCGAAGTGGTGAGTCTGCTGGGCCGCAACGGCGCCGGGCGCTCCACCACCATGAAAAGCATCATGGGGCTGGTGGACGTGACCGGCGGGCGCATCGCCATCGAAGGCCGCGACATCACCAACAAGCGGCCCTTCGAGATCGCCCGCGCCGGCCTGGGCTTCGTGCCGGAAGAACGCGAGGTGTTCGCCAACCTGACGGTGGACGAGAACCTGCGCATGGGCGAACAGCCCAGGCGCGCCGACGCGCCCTTCTGGACGGCGGACCAGATGTTCGATTACTTCCCGCGCCTGAAGGAGCGCCGCGCCACCCGCGCCGGCAACCTGTCGGGCGGCGAGCAGCAGATGCTGACCATGTGCCGCTCGCTGCTGGGCAACCCCAAGGTCATGCTGATCGACGAGCCCACCGAAGGGCTGGCGCCGAAGATCGTGGAGGTGATCGCCGACGTGATCCGCGACATCCACAAGCGCGGCGTGTCCGTGCTGCTGGTGGAGCAGAAGCTGACCATCGCCCTCAAGGTCTCCACCCGCGTCAGCGTGATGGGCCACGGCCGCATCGTTTTCGAAGGACCGCCCGCGCAGCTGCATGAGCGCCAGGACGTGGTCCAGGAATGGCTGGCGGTGTGAGCGCCGGCGCCCCCTCTTTCTATCAGGCATCTATCGTGGACTATCCCAACGACACCCTCCATCCCGAACTGCGCGGCCAGGCCGTGGTGATCACCGGCGGCGCCCGGGGCATCGGCCTGGCCACGGCGCAGGCCTTCGCCCGCCAGGGCGCGCGCCTCGCGCTGCTGGACATGGACGCCGCCGCGCTGGACGAGGCCGTCGCCGGCCTTTCGGCGCAGGGCGCCCAGGCGCTGGCCTGCCAGGCCTCGGTCACCGACGCCGACGCCGTCGAACGCGCTTTCGCGCAGGTCGAAGCGGCCTACGGCCGCATCGACGTGCTGGTCAACAACGCCGGCGTGTCGGCCAACAAGCCCACGCTGGAAGTCAGCGTGGACGAATGGCGCCGCGCCGTGGACATCAACCTGACCGGCGTGTTCCTGTGCGCCCAGGCCGCCGGGCGGCGCATGGTGCCCGCCGGCTCGGGTTCCATCGTCAACCTGGCCTCCATGTACGGCGTGGTGGCCGCGCCCGACCGCGCGGCCTATTGCGCCACCAAGGGCGCGGTGGTGCTGCTGACCGAGACCCTGGCCGTGGAATGGGGACCGTCCGGCGTGCGCGTGAACGCGCTGGCGCCGGGCTACGTGGAAACGGACCTGGTGCGCGACCTGGCCGCGCGCGGCCGCCTGGACCCCGAGCGCCTCAGGCAGCGCACGCCGCTGCGGCGCCTGGCGCAGCCGGCCGAGATGGCCGACCTGGCGGTGTTCCTGGCCTCGCGCCAGGCCGCCTACATCACCGGACACACCCTGGTGGCCGACGGCGGCTGGAGCCGCTACTGCTACCTCTAACCGCAAGACGC
Source organism: Achromobacter sp. MUI-25009338 (assembly GCF_057359325.1). Taxonomy (NCBI): domain Bacteria; kingdom Pseudomonadati; phylum Pseudomonadota; class Betaproteobacteria; order Burkholderiales; family Alcaligenaceae; genus Achromobacter; species Achromobacter sp. MUI-25009338. Next base: position 494,536 of record NZ_CM170627.1, on the reverse strand, counting down.
CTACCCCTATTCTGGAGATTCATTCATGGCCACCTACCAACCGCTTGCCTCGCAAGCGCCCTGGCGGCAACTGACGGTCGAAGCCAAGGACTGGCAACAGGCGGACCCCGCCCTGCTGGGCACCATGCTGACCCAGCTGCACTGGATCCGCGCCTTCGAAGAGGCCGTGCTGGAACTGGCCGCCGAAGGCCTGGTGCACGGTCCCGCGCACTCGTCCGTGGGCCAGGAAGGCGGCGCGGTCGGTTCGGTGCTGGCGCTGGGCGCCGGCGACCAGATCAACGGCTCGCACCGCGGCCACCACCAGTTCCTGGCCAAGGCGCTGCAGCACGTCGCGCCGCAAGGCCTGGACCCGCGCGATCCGCTCACGCCCGCCATCGACGAAGTGCTGCAGAAGACGCTGGCCGAGATCATGGGCCTGGCCCAGGGCTATTGCCGCGGACGCGGCGGCAGCATGCACCTGCGCTGGCTGGAAGCCGGCGCGCTGGGCACCAACGCCATCGTCGGCGGCGGCGTGCCCCTGGCCGCCGGCGCGGGCTGGGCCCACAAGCACGCGGGCACCGACCGGGTGGCGGTGACGTATTTCGGCGATGGCGCGGTCAACATCGGCTCCGTGCTGGAAACCATGAACCTGACCGCGGCCTGGAAGACGCCGCTGTGCTTCTTCATCGAGAACAACCGCTACGCCGTCTCCACCACGGTGGAGGAATCCACCGCCGAGCCGCGGCTGTCGGCGCGCGGCCAGGCCTTCAATATTCCGTCGTGGCAGGTCGACGGCATGGACCCGCTGGCGGTGTACCTGGCCATGTCCGAAGCCGTGGCGCACATGCGCGCCGGCAACGGCCCCACCATCGTCGAAGTGGACGTGTACCGCTACTTCCACCAGAACGGCCCCTTCCCCGGCAGCGCCTTCGGCTATCGCAGCAAGGACGAGGAAGCGCAATGGCGCGGCCGCGATCCGCTGGACCGCGTCGCCGCCGAGATGATCGGCCGCGGCCTGATTTCGCAGGCCGAGGTCGACGCGCTGCGCCAGCGCTGCAAGGACACCATGAAAGCGGTGGCCGGCCGCCTGACCGAAGCCGCCGAGGGCGGCAAGCGCCGCGTGCGCGCCGACCTCTGGCCCAGCCCGGATTTCCGCGACGTGGGCCTGCGCGGCGATGGCTCCGAGCTGGCCGGCCTGCGCTACCAGGAAGCCGCCGACCACGCCGGCAGGCGCGTCGAGCGCAAATTCGTCGACGCCGTGGCCGACGTGCTGGACCGCCGCATGGAGACCGACGGCGGCGTGGTGGTGCTGGGCGAGGACGTGCACCGCCTGAAGGGCGGCACCAACGGCGCCACGCGCGGCCTGAAGGACAAGTACCCCGACCGCGTGCTGGGCACGCCCATTTCTGAAAACGCCTTCGCCGGCCTGGGCGGCGGCCTGGCCATGGACGGCCGCTACCGGCCCGTCGTGGAATTCATGTACCCGGACTTCATGTGGGTCGCGGCCGACCAGATCTTCAACCAGATCGGCAAGGCCCGCCATATGTTCGGCGGCGACATCGACGTGCCCTTCGTGCTGCGCACCAAGGTCGCGATGGGCACGGGCTACGGCTCGCAGCACTCGATGGACCCGGCCGGCATCTTCGCCACCGCGCCGGGCTGGCGCATCGTCGCGCCGTCCACGCCCTTCGACTACATCGGCCTGATGAACACCGCGCTGGCCTCCAAGGACCCCGTGCTGGTGATCGAGCACGTGGACCTCTACGCCTCGTCGGGCGAAGTGCCGGCCGACGACCTGGACTACGCGATTCCGTTCGGCAAGGCGTGCGTGCGCCGCGCCGGCGGCAAGGTCACCATCCTGAGCTATCTGTCCATGGTCGGCCGCGCGCTCAAGGCCGCCGAAGCCGCCGGCGTGGACGCCGAAGTCATCGACCTGCGCACCCTGGACCGCGCCAGCCTGGACTGGGACACCATCGGCGCCAGCATCCGGAAAACCAACAACGTGCTGATCGTGGAACAGGGCGCCCGCGGCACCTCCTACGGCGCCATGCTGGCCGACGAGATCCAGCGCCGCTACTTCGACTGGCTGGACCAGCCGGTCAAGCGCGTGACCGGCGGCGAGGCCTCGCCCAGCATCTCCAAGGTGCTCGAACGCGCGGCGTTCGCCGACACCGAGGAAGTCGTGGCCGGCCTGCAGGACGTGCTGGCCGACCTGGGAGAAAAAGCATGAGCGCCGCCCTGCGCATGACCGTGCCGATGGAAGTCGGCATCTGCTGCGCCGACCTGGACGCGCTGCAGGCCTTCTACACCGACATCATGGGGCTGACGCTCGTCAACCGCGTGAGCGTGCCGGCCGACAAGGCCCAGGCCACCGGCCTGACGCGGCACGGCTACGAGGTGGCGCGCCTGCAGACTTCCTACGGCGAACGCATCAAGCTGCTGCAGCCGGCCGCCGCGCCGCAAGCCGCCGCGCGCGGCGGCGCCATCCTGGACCGCCAGGGCGCGACCTACCTGACCTTCATCGTGCGCGACCTGCCCGGCGTGGTGCGCGACCTGCAGGCCAGGGGCGTGGCCTTCGACAGCGCGCCGGCGCCGATGGAAGTGCGCCCCGGCACCTGGCTGGCGTTCTTCCGCGATCCCGAAGGCAATGTGCTGGAGCTGGTGGAGTACGACGATCCGGCCGCCTACCGGCCCGATCTGGCCGGCGCCGAACGATAGAACGAACAACGGGACGAACAACGTGGCACACCTCATCAAACTCCCCTCCGTCGCGGCCGACACCTCGGGCGGCACGCTGCACCAGTGGCTCAAGCAGGAAGGCGACACGGTCGCCGTGGGCGATGCGCTGGCGGAAATCGAAACCGAGAAGGCCATCGTCGAGATCAACGCCGAGCACGCCGGCGTGCTCGGCCGCATCGTGGTGCAGGCCGGCGCTGCCTCGGTGCCGGTCAATACCGTGATCGGCGTGCTGCTGGCGCAGGGCGAGGACGCATCGGGCATAGACCGCGTCCTGGCCGAAGCCGGTGCGGCGGCGACCCCCAGCGCCGCGCCCGCCCCCACCGCGGCGCCGGCGCCCGCGCCTGCCGCCGAAACGCCGGCCCCGGCCGCGCGCCTGTTCGCCAGCCCGCTGGCGCGCCGCCTGGCCGCGCAATGGCAGATCGATCTGCAAAGCGTGGCCGGCACCGGCCCGCGCGGGCGCATCGTGCGCCGCGACGTGGAGGCGGCGCGCGAGCGCGCCCCCGCCGCCGCGCCCTCGCCGCTGGCCGCCCGCCCCGCCGCGCGCCGCGTGCCGCACACCGGCATGCGCCGCGCCATCGCCCGCCGCCTGACCGAAAGCAAGCAGAACGTGCCGCACTTCTACCTGACGGTGGATTGCCGCATGGACGCGCTGCTGGCGCTGCGCGCGCAGGCCAACCAGGGCGGCGCGGTGAAGCTGTCGGTCAACGACTTCATCGTGCGCGCCGCCGCGCTGGCCCTGCGCGAAGTGCCCGAGGTCAACGCCAGCTGGCACGAGGATGCCGTCGAATACCACGCCGGCGCCGACATCTCGGTGGCAGTGGCCACCGACGGCGGACTGGTCACGCCCATCGTGCGCGACGCCGACGTGAAGCCGCTGTCGGCCATCGCCGGAGAAATCGTCGAGCTGGCCGCCCGCGCCAAGGTCAACCGCCTGAAGCCCGAGGAATTCACCGGCGGCTCGCTGACGGTGAGCAACCTGGGCATGTACGGCATCGGCCAGTTCGCGGCCATCATCAACCCGCCGCAGGCCGCCATCCTGGCGGTGGGCGCGGCCGAGCGCCGCCCGGTGGTGGACGAGAACGGCGCGTTGGCCGTCGCCTCCGTCATGACCGTGACCCTGTCGGCCGACCACCGGGTGGTGGACGGCGCCGTGGGCGCACGCTGGCTGGCGGCCTTGCGCAAGCTGCTAGAAAACCCCGTGCGCATCCTGCTGTGAGCCCCGCCATGACCAAGACTGCATTCGATCTCATCGTGGTGGGCGGCGGCCCCGGCGGCTACGTCGCCGCCATCCGCGGCGCGCAGCTGGGCATGTCGGTGGCCCTGGTGGAGCGTTCGGAACTGGGCGGCATCTGCCTGAACTGGGGCTGCATCCCCACCAAGGCCCTGCTGCACAGCGCCGCCGTGCTGCGCGCCTGCCGCGAAGCCGCCCGCTACGGCGTGGCGGACGCCGGCCAGGCCCGCCCGGACCTCGCCGCCATGGTGGCGCGCTCGCGCAAGGTGGCGGACCGGCTGGGCCAGGGCGTGGCCCACCTGATGAAGAAAAACGGCGTGACCGTGTTCGCCGCCAGCGCCAGGCTGGCCGGCGCCGGCAGGCTGGCGCTGGACAACGGCGACACGCTGTCGGCCCCGCACATTATCCTGGCCACCGGCGCGCGCGCCCGCGAACTGCCGGCGCTGCCCCTGGGCGAGCGCATCTGGGCCTACCGCCAGGCCCTGACGCCGGCCGAGATTCCGAAATCGCTATTGGTGGTGGGCGCGGGCGCCATCGGCGCGGAATTCGCCAGCTTCTACCGCGCCGTCGGCGCCGAGGTCACGCTGATCGACATGACGGCCGAAATCCTGCCGCAGGAAGACGCCGAAATCTCGCAGCTGGCCCGCAAGGCCTTCGAAAAACAGGGCATCCGCGTGCTGACGCAATGCGCCGTGCAAAGCGCCTCGCCGACGGCCTCTGGCGTGAAGGTGGCGCTGGACCAACAGGGCAGGCAAAGCGAACTGGAGGCCGAGCGCGTCATCGTCGCCGCCGGCATCGTGGGCAACGTGGAAAACCTCGGCCTGGAGCAGACCCGCGTCAAGGTGGAAAAAACCCACATCGTCACCGACGCCCTGTGCCGCACCGACGAGCCGGGCGTCTACGCCATCGGCGACGTGGCCGGCGCGCCGTGGCTGGCCCACAAGGCCAGCCACGAAGCCGTGCTGTGCGTGGACGCCATCGCCGGCAAGCCCGCGCATCCCCTCGATGCGCTGCGCATCCCCGCCTGCACCTATTCCTACCCGCAGGTGGCCAGCGTCGGCATGACCGAAGCGCGCGCCCGCGAACACGCCAGACAGCACGGCGGCGACATCCGCGTCGGCCGATTCAGCTTCGCCGGCAACGGCAAGGCCATCGCCATGGGCGAAGACCAGGGTTTGGTGAAGACCGTGTTCGACGCCGCCACCGGCGAACTGCTGGGCGCGCACATCATCCACCCCGAAGCGTCGGAGCTGATCACCGGCTACGGCGTGGCGTCCGCGCTGGAGGCCACCGAGGAAGACCTGATGCACGCCGTGTTCGCGCACCCGACCCTGTCGGAAACCCTGCACGAATCGGTGCTCGCGGCCTTCGGCCGCGCCCTGCACGCCTGAACGGCCCTGGCGGCGCGCCTCACAGGCGCGCCGCGATGAAATCCAGAAAGCACGCGATGCGCCGCGACAGCTGCGTGTTGCGGTGATACACCGCGTGCATGGGCTGCAGATAGTCGGAGTACTCCGACTCCATCAACCGCAGCAGCCTGCCGGCCTTGATGTCGTCGCGCACGACGAAGTCCGACAGACAGGCGATGCCCACGCCGCGCAACGCCAGCTGCCGCTGCGTCTCGCCGCTGGAAGTCGCCAGCGTGGGCACCGCCAGAAAGCTGTTGCCTCCCGCATGCCGCAAGGGCCACACGTTCAGGCTCTCGGGCTGCGTGAACCCCAGCACCTCATGCCCCGCCAGATCCTCCACCCGCTCCGGCGCGCCGCGCCGCGCCACGTAATCCGGACTGGCCATCACCCAGCGCGGCGACGGCCGCAGCGTGCGCGCATGCAGCGAGGAATCGGTCAACGGCCCCATGCGCAACGCCACATCCGTGCGATGCTCCATCAGGTCCACGATGCGGTCATTGCTGGTCAGCTCCAGCGAAATCCCCGGATATTCCCGCCGGAAATCCCCCACATGCGGCACCACGCAATGCAGCATCACCGGCACCGAAGCATCCACCCGCAAGCGCCCCGCAGGCCGCTGATGCACCTTGCGCATGCATTCCTCGGCCTCCTCCAGCGAAGCCACGATCTGCCGCGCCTTGGGAAGAAAATGCTTGCCCTCCTCGGTCAGATCCATCCGCCGCGTGGTCCGGTTCAGCAGCATGACGCCCAGGTCCTCTTCCAGCCGCGACAACCCGCGGCTGACCCCCGAAGCCGTATGCCCCAGCACCTCCGCGGCCGCGCTCAGCGAACCCGCATCCACCACGCCCAGAAACAACCGCAAAGCATCAGAATTCAGAGACATAGGATGGCTCCTTGGTTTTCGAGAGTGGGCATTGAAGGAGGCTTGTAGTTGAATTCTTACGCGCCCGGCACGGCGGCGGCCTCTTCGGGCATACGCGGTATCTTGCGTCCGGCGATCGCGCTGCGCGCCATCGAACAATCGCCAATTTAACCCCGCCGCCGGATGGATGGCGCGCGCGAGACACCGTCCCCAAGAAAAATACCGCCTGCCGCGCGCCATCCATCACCACCCCACCCAAACCGGTGAGCCTACGCAAGCGCGCCAGCGCACACCGTCACGACGCAGGAAACCCTGTATGCCGAGTTTGGCCGCCCGGGCGGCCAAACTCGGCGGGCATTGCAAGAATCGCCACTGAACCCGGCTCCAACAGCGCGGCAAGCCAAGACGGCGGCAGCCCGGCGGCGTGAGTGGCGTGGCTGCGAGCAACCTCGATGCGCCCGAGGGAATCCGTAGGGAGCCGAAGGCGGACGAGGATGACGAAGGGGCAGTCCGGAGCGAACGCTCCGGACCGCAATCGTGGGCGCGAGCAGCCACGCCACCCACGCCGCCGGGCGACCTACAAACCACGCTCCGCCAAACCAAAAAAACGGCGCCAAAAAATGGCGCCGAGATCAAGAAACCAGAGCAACGATCAGAAGATCACTTTTTCTGCTTCAACTGGGACAGATCACGAACCGCCCCGCGATCCGCCGAAGTCGCCAACGCCGCATAAGCCTGCAAAGCCTGCGAAACCACGCGCTCCCGCCCCACAGGCTCCCACCCGTCGACCCGCGCGTCCATCTCCGCCCGCCGGCGCGCCAGCACTTCATCGGACACCGCCAGATGAATCCGGCGATTCGGAATATCGATCTCGATCACGTCGCCTTCTTCCACCAGCCCGATCGTGCCGCCTTCCGCCGCCTCCGGCGAAGCATGCCCGATCACCAGCCCCGAAGAGCCGCCCGAGAAACGCCCGTCCGTGAACAGCGCGCAACTCTTGCCCAGCCCCTTGGACTTCAGATACGAGGTCGGATACAGCATCTCCTGCATCCCCGGCCCGCCCTTCGGACCTTCGTAGCGGATCACCACCACGTCGCCCGGAACCACCTGGTCGCCCAGGATGCCCTCGACCGCCGCGTCCTGGCTTTCGAACACGCGCGCCCGGCCGGTGAAGACCCATTGCGACTCGTCCACGCCGGCCGTCTTCACGATGCAGCCCTTCTCGGCCAGATTGCCGTACAGCACCGCCAGGCCGCCGTCCTTGGAATACGCGTCTTCCTTGCTGCGGATGCAGCCCGTCTTGCGGTCGAGGTCCAGCGTCAGGAAGGTCGCGTCCTGGCTGAACGCCACCGTGGTCGGGATGCCGCCGGGCGCCGCGCGGTAGAACTTCTGCGCCTCTTCGCCCGCGCCGCCGTTCACGTCCCACTTGGCGATGGCTGCGCCCAGCGTGCCGCTGTGCACGTTGCCGCAGGACAGGTCCAGCAGGTCGGCGCGCGCCAGTTCGCCCAGGATGCCCAGGATGCCGCCGGCGCGGTGCACGTCCTCGATGTGGTACTTGTCGGTCGCGGGCGCGGCCTTGCACAGGCACGGCACCTTGCGCGAAATGCGGTCGATGTCGGCCATGGTGAAGTCCACGCCGGCTTCCTGCGCCGCGGCCAGCAGGTGCAGCACCGTATTGGTGGAGCCGCCCATCGCCACGTCCAGCGCCATCGCGTTCTGGAACGCGCTCTTGGTGGCGATGCTGCGCGGCAGGACCGAGGCGTCCTCTTCCTGGTAATAGCGGCGGCACAGGTCCACGATCAGGCGGCCGGCCTGCTCGAACAGGCCGCGGCGCCAGGCGTGCGTGGCCACGATGGTGCCGTTGCCCGGCAGCGCCAGGCCGATGGCCTCGGTCAGGCAGTTCATGGAGTTGGCCGTGAACATGCCGGAACAGGAGCCGCAGGTCGGGCAGGCGCTGCGTTCCACTTCGGCCACGTCGGCGTCCGACACGTTGGGGTCGGCCGCCTTGATCATGGCGTCGATCAGGTCGATCTTGGCGACGACCTTGCCGTCGGTGGGCGACTTGACCTTGCCCGCTTCCATCGGGCCGCCGGACACGAACACGACCGGGATGTTCAGGCGCATCGCGGCCATCAGCATTCCCGGGGTGATCTTGTCGCAGTTGGAGATGCAGACCATGGCGTCGGCGCAATGCGCGTTGACCATGTATTCGACCGAGTCGGCGATCAGTTCGCGCGAGGGCAGCGAATACAGCATGCCGCCGTGGCCCATGGCGATGCCGTCGTCCACGGCGATGGTGTTGAATTCCTTGGCGACGCCGCCCGCGGCCTCGATTTCCTTGGCGACCAGCGCGCCCAGGTCGCGCAGGTGCACGTGGCCCGGCACGAACTGGGTGAACGAGTTCACCACGGCGATGATGGGCTTGCCGAAGTCGCCGTCCTTCATGCCGGTGGCGCGCCACAGGGCGCGGGCGCCGGCCATGTTGCGGCCGTGGGTCGAGGTGCGGGAACGGTAGTGCGGCATGATTTGTCTCTGGCGGGTTCTGTTAGCGTAGGCGGCAAAACGTTAAATAATACGCTGGTTCCCGGCCCGCCCGCTCGGCCGGGGCCGCCGCGCGGCCCGCGCGGCCGTCAGGCGGACGGCTTTCTGCGCGCCGCGAAAGCGCTGGGCGGCTCGCCCACGGCCTTGCGGAACATGGCCGCGAACGCGCTGGGGCTTTCGTAGCCCAGGTCCAGCGCCACTTCCAGCACGCGCTCGCCGCGGGCCAGCCGCTCCATCGCCGCCAGCAGGCGCGCCTGCTGGCGCCAGCGCCCGAAGGTCATGCCCGTGTGCCGCAGGAACAGGCGGTGCACGGTCTTGGGGTCCACTCCCAGCTCGCGCGCCCAGTCGGCCGCGCCGTCCTGGCGCTCCGGGTGGCGCACGATGGCGCGGCAGATGCGCGCCAGCCGCGGCTCGGACGGCTGCGGCAGGTGCAGGGGCAGCACCGGCTCCTGGCGCAGCTCGTCGAGCAGCAGCATCATCAGGCGGCCGTCGCGCGTGTCCGGCTTCCAGTCCAGCGGCACCTCGGCCGCGGCCGCCATCAGTTCGCGCAGCAGCGGCGAGATCGACAGCACGCAGCACGCCTGCGGCAGGTGCGCGGCCGCGCCCGGCTCGACGAACACGGTGCGCATGCGCGGCTCGCCGCTCATGCGGATGCCGTGCGGCATCCAGGCCGGCACCCACACCCCGCGCGTGGGCGGCACCACCCAGATCCCGGCCGGCGTATCCACCACCATCACGCCCGAAATCGCGTACACCAGCTGCGCGCGGCGGTGGCGGTGGCGGCGGATGCGGTGGCCGTCCTCGTAGTCCACGGCCAGGCCGGCCACGGGGCGGGACGAGGCCTCGTAGGGAAACAGGTCCAGGTCTGCGGGCTTGCGGGCGGTCGGGGGCATGTCCATTTTGCGATGGTTATGGCCAGAGTGGCGTTAGACGGTCTTTCCCAGTGTACCTACCATCCTCGCATCCCTACACGCGACATGCGCCGCGCCCGCGGCCGGAGGATTCCATGCTCGAACAGCCCCAACACAAGTACCGCCCCGTCCAGCCCTTCACCCGCGACTACGCCGAACGCCGCTGGCCGTCGCGCCGCCTGACGGCGCCGCCGGTCTGGATGAGCACCGACATGCGCGACGGCAACCAGGCCCTGATCGAACCGATGGACGCGGCGCGCAAGCTGCGCTGCTTCGAACAGCTGGTGGCCGTGGGCCTGAAGGAAATCGAAGTGGCGTTTCCGTCGGCCTCGGACACCGACTTCAACTTCGTGCGCCAGCTGATCGAGGAACGCCGCATCCCCGACGACGTCACCATCGAGGTGCTGACCCAGTCGCGCCCCGACCTGATCGAGCGCACCTTCGATTCGCTGCGCGGCGTCAGGCGCGCCATCGTGCACCTGTACGCGCCCATCGCGCCGCAATGGCGCCGCATCGTGTTCGGCATGAGCCGCGCCGAGATCAAGGAGATCGCACTGGCCGGCACTCGCCAGATCCGCGCGCTGGCCGACGCCCGGCCCGAAACCCATTGGATCTACGAATACTCGCCCGAGACCTTCAGCCTGGCCGAGCTGGATTTCGCGCTGGAGATCTGCGATGCGGTCAGCGCCGAGTGGGGCCCCACGCCCGAACACAAGATGATCGTCAACCTGCCGTCCACGGTGGAATGCACCACGGCCAACGTCTACGCCGACCAGATCGAATGGATGCACCGCCACCTGGCGCGCCGCGACAGCATCGTGCTCAGCGTGCACCCGCACAACGACCGCGGCACCGCCGTGGCCTCGGCCGAACTGGCGGTGCTGGCCGGGGCGCAACGGGTCGAGGGCTGCCTGTTCGGCAACGGCGAACGCACCGGCAACGTGGATCTGGTGACGCTGGCCATGAACCTGGACCTGCACGGCATCCGCAGCGGGCTGGACTTCTCCGACATGGCCGGGGTGCGCGCCTGCGTCGAGGCCTGCAACCAGCTGCCGGTGGACGTGTTCCACCCCTACGCGTTCACCCACGCAACGCCAGCAGCGACTCCTGCAGATGCCGCAGGCCCCGGCCCAGCGGCTTGTCCCGGCGCAGCACGATAGCCAGGCCGCGCGCCAGGCGCGGCGCCAGCGGCCGGACTTCGAGCGCCGCGCGCCTGCCCGCGCCGGACACCGCCAGCCCGGGCAGGATGGCGCAGCCCAGGCCGGCGCCGACGATCTCCTTCATGGCCTCGGTGCTGCCCAGCTCCATCACGGGCTTGGCGGCCACGCCGGCGGCCTCGAACCAGTCGTCCACCAGCCGCCGGGTGCGCGCGCCCGGCTCGAACAGCACCAGCGGCAGCCGCGCCAGCGCCTGCGGCGTGGCGGCGGCCGGGATCATGGCCGGATCGCCGGCGGGAAAAATCGCCACGAACTCGTCCTCCAGCACCGGCGTCACCTGGAACATGCGCCCCGGCGCCGGCAGCGTCACCAGCCCGATGTCCAGCGTGTTGGTCTCCAGGCCGCGCAGCATGTCGGCCGTGTTGCCGGTGCTGACCACGATGTCCAGCGCCGGAAAGCGCCGCCGCAGATCGGCCAGCAGCGGCGGCAGCAGATAGGTGCAGGCCGTGGCCCCGGTGCCCAGCCGGATGCGGCCGGCGACCTGGGAGGCGTGCGCCGTCATGGCGAGTTCGGCCTGGGCCAGCGCCGCGTCGATGGTGCGCACGTGCGCCAGCAGCTCCATGCCGGCCGCGGTCGGCCCGGCGCGCCGGCCGACGCGCTCGACCAGCTTCAGGCCGAAGCGCCGTTCCAGCTGGCGGATCTGCAGGCTGACGGCGGGCTGGGTCACGCCGCTGCGTTCGGCGGCGGCGGAAAAACTGCCGGTTTCGATCACCAGCGCGAAGGTGCGCAACTGGTCCAGGTTGAGGCCTCGCATACGCCGCCATCCAAAGTTTTACTTATAAAAATCATAATAGACCAAAGCTTTATTAATGCTCAGGCTTGCGCGACACTGGCGGCTCGAACCCCCAGCCTTCCCTCTCCATGCCGCCCACCTCCGCCACCGTCCTCATCCGCGACAGCGCGCCCGCCGACCTGCCGGCCATCAAGGCCATCTACGCCCATCACGTGCAGCACGGCACGGCCTCGTTCGAGCTGGAGCCGCCGTCCATCGAGGAAATGCGCCAGCGCCGCGCCGCGGTGCTGGAACAGGGCATGCCCCACCTGGTGGCCGAGATCGCCGGCGAGATCGTGGGCTATGCCTACGCCACGCCCTACCGCCCGCGCCCGGCCTACCGCCACACGGTGGAGGATTCCGTCTACGTGAAAGCAGGCCGCGCCGGCCTGGGCATCGGCGGCAAGCTGCTGGCCGAACTGATCGCCCGCTGCACCGCCGGCGGCTGGCGCCAGATGCTGGCCGTGGTGGGCGACAGCCGCAACGCCGCCTCGCTCGCGCTGCACGCCAGCCAGGGCTTCCATCCGGTCGGCACGCTGCGCGCCGTGGGCCACAAGCACGGGCAATGGCGCGACACCGTGCTGATGCAGCGCGCGCTGGGCGAGGGCGACGCGACGCCGCCGCAGCGGCCGTGATCGCGCCGCGCGCCATCGTCTGCCTGGGCCTGACGCAACTGGTCGGCTGGGGCGTGACGTATTACCTGATAGGCGCCCTGGGCCCGGCCATGCAGGCCGACCTGGGCTGGAGCGCCGCCGTCGTCTACGGCGGCTTCTCGGCCGCCATCGTGACCATGGCGATGCTGTCGCCGCTGGCCGGCATGGCCGTCGACCGCTGGGGCGGGCACCGCGTCATGCCTGCCGGCGCCGTGATCGCCGCGCTGGGCTGCGCGGCGCTGGCGGCCGCGCACGGCCTGGCGCTGTACTACCTGGCCTGGATCGTGCTGGGCGTCGGCATGCGGCTGTGCCTGTACGACGCGGCGTTCGCGTCGCTGGCGCGGGCGGCCGGCCCCACGGCGCGCCGGCCCATGTCGCAGATCACGCTGTTCGGCGGCCTGGCCTCCACCGTGATGTGGCCGGCGGGCCATGCGCTGTCGGGCTGGCTGGGCTGGCGCGGCGCGGTGCTGGCCTACGGCGCGCTGGCCCTGGCCACGCTGCCGCTGTACCTGGCGCTGCCGCGCACGCGCTATGCCGCGCCCGCGGGCGCCAAAGACCGCGCCGCCGCCGGCCTGACGCGCAGCCCGGCCGAGCGCCGCATGGCGGGCGTGCTGTACGCCACCATCGCCATGCTGACCAACTTCCTGGCGGCCGGCAACGCCGCGCATCTGATCGCGCTGCTGTCCGGCCTGGGCCTGGCCGCGGCCGCGGCCGTCAGCGTGGCCGCCTTGTGGGGCGTGGGCCAGTTCGCCGCGCGCCTGGCCGACGTGGCGCTGGGCTCGCGCCTGCATCCGCTGACCCTGACCCTGGCGGTGGGCGCGATGCTGCCCCTGTGTTTTCTGCTGGCGCTGCTGTCCGGCGGCAATCTCTACGCCAGCGCGGCCTACGCCCTGCTGTATGGCGCCTGCAACGGCCTGATGACCATCACGCGCGGCACGCTGCCGCTGGCGCTGTTCGACTTCCGCAGCTACGGCAGCTTGGTGGGCGCGCTGCTCATTCCCAGCTTCCTGCTGACGGCCACCGCGCCGGTGGCCTACGCCTATCTGATCGCCGGCTACGGCGCGCGCGGCGCGATGGCGATGTCGGTCGGCCTGGCCGCGGCCATCTGCGCGGCCGCGCTGGCCTTGCGCTGCAAGTTCATCGGGCGGGTGCGCGCGGCCGCCGCGTGACCGGGCGCCGCCGGGTTCAGCCTTCGGCGGCGGACGCCACCACCCATTTCTCCCAGCCGATCTTGCGCAGCTTGCAGGCCGGGCAGTCGCCGCAGCCGTAGCCCCAGTCGTGGCGCGCGCCGCGCTCGCCCAGGTAGCAGGTGTGGCTTTGCTCGACGACGATCTCCACCAGCGCGTCGCCGCCCAGCTGGTGCGCCAGCGCCCAGGTCTCGGACTTGTCGATCCACATCAGCGGCGTCTCGATCGTGACCCGCGAACCCAGGCCCAGGCCCAGCGCCACCTGCTGCGCCTTGATGGTGTCGTCGCGGCAATCGGGATAGCCGGAGAAATCCGTTTCGCACATGCCGCCGACCAGCACGTCGAGCTGGCGCCGGTAGCCCAGCGCGGCGGCCAGGGTCAGGAACAGCAGGTTGCGCCCCGGCACGAAGGTGTTGGGCAGGCCGTTGGCCTGCATCTCGATGGCGCGGTCGCTGGTCATGGCCGTGTCGCCCACCTGGCCCAGCACCTTCAGGTCCAGCAGATGGTCCTCGCCCAGCCGCGGCGCCCAGTCGGGAAAGTTCTCGCGGATCTCGCGCAGCACGTTCAGGCGCGCCGACAGCTCGATGTGATGGCGCTGCCCGTAATCGAACGCCACGGTTTCCACATGGGCATAGCGGTCCAGCGCCCAGGCCAGGCAGGTGGTGGAATCCTGGCCGCCCGAAAACAGGACGAGCGCGCGACGTTGGTGGTTTTGCATAAACGAAATGGGGCTTTGGGAATGACTAACGAACCGCAGCGGCTTTTGCCGCAAATCGATTCCGCTTAGCGAACTTTAACGCAGCCGCGGGCGCTTGCCGTAAGCAAAGCCTGCGTAAAATCGATGAGGTTTCATTTTCTGGTTTCACCCGCAACGCCGCTTTCCCCCCCTCCTTTCCCTCCAGCAGCCCGACGGATCCCTACCCGATGAATGCCATCCGCCAGCAGTCCGATTCAGCAGAACCCTTGCGTCACGACATCCGGCTGTTAGGCCGATTACTGGGAGCCGTCATCGAGGAGTGCGAAGGCAAGCGCGTCTTCGACACGATCGAAACCCTGCGCCGCACGGCCGTGAAGTTCCGCCGCGAAGGCAACGACGCCGACGGCAAGCTGCTGGAGCAGCGCGTCAAGCGCCTGCAAGGCAGCGACCCGAACTCGGTCGCGCGCGCCTTCAGTTATTTCCTGCACCTGTACAACATCGCCGAAGACCGCGACCAGAACCGCCGCCAGCGCGCCCGCGCCATCGCCGACGACGCGCCGGCGCGCGGCAGCCTGCGCGAAGCGGTGCAGGTGCTGGCCGGCCAGGGCGTGAGCCCGGCGCGCATCCGCCGCCTGCTGGCCGAAGCCTGCGTGATGCCGGTGCTGACGGCGCACCCCACCGAGGTGCAGCGCAAGAGCACGCTGGACGTGCATCGCGAAATCGCCGCCGCGCTGGCGCAGCGCGACGGCACGCTCACCCCCGAAGAGCGCGCCGACCTGGACGCGGCGCTGCTGGGCCGCGTGGCCACGCTGTGGCAGACCCGCATGCTGCGCTATACGCGGCTGACGGTCGCCGACGAAATCGAGAACGCGCTGTCGTACTACCGCAGCACCTTCCTGCAGGTCATTCCGCGCCTGTACGCGGACCTGTCCAAGCTGCTGAACCGCGAACCGGCCAAGCCCTTCGCCGCCCCGCCCGCGCCGCTGGAGCCGTTCCTGCGCATGGGCAGCTGGATCGGCGGCGACCGCGACGGCAATCCGAACGTGGACGCAGGCACGCTGGAGCGCGCGCTGCTGCGCCAGGCCACCGTGCTGTTCGAGCATTACCTGCAGGAAGTGCACGCGCTGGGCGCGGAACTGTCGGCCACCACGCTGCTGATCGCGGCCGACGCCGAGCTGCTGGCGCTGGCCGAGGCCAGCGGCGACGACTCGCCGCACCGCCGCGACGAACCCTACCGCCGCGCGCTGATCGGCGTGTACGCGCGGCTGGCCGCCACCGCGCAGCGCCTGACGGGCCAGGACCTGGCGCGGCGCAGCACCGTGGCCGCGCCCGCCTATGAAACGCCGCAGGAACTGTCCGCCGACCTCGCCGTGATCGCGGCCTCGCTGGCCGCCCACCACGGCGCGCCCATCGGCAAGCTGCGCCTGGCCGGCCTGCAGCAGGCCGTGGAAGTCTTCGGCTTCCACCTGGCCACGGTGGACCTGCGCCAGAGCTCCGACGTGCACGAACGCGTGCTGGCCGAGCTGTTCGCGCGCGCCGGCACGCAGCGCGACGGCAAGCCGCTGGACTACCTGAAGCTGGACGAGGACGAACGCGTGGCGCTGCTGCGCGCCGAACTGGCGCAGGCGCGCCCGCTGGCCTCGCCCTGGATCGCCTACAGCGAAGACTCCACGCGCGAGCTGGCCGTGCTGCGCGCCGCCGCCGCGGGCCGGGCGCGCTACGGCAAGCAGGCCGTGCGCCAGACCATTGTTTCGCACACCGAAACGCTGAGCGACCTGCTCGAAGTGATGGTGCTGCAGAAGGAAGCCGGCCTGATCGCGCCGGCCGGCCAGGACATCGAACCCGAGGACGGCCTGATGGTGGTGCCGCTCTTCGAGACCATACCCGACCTGCAGCGCGGCGCGGCCATCATGGCGGCCTGGCTCGACCTGCCCGAGATCCGCCAGCGCGTTAAACTGGCGCAGAACGGCGCGCAGGAAGTCATGCTGGGCTACTCGGACAGCAACAAGGACGGCGGCTTCCTGACGTCGAACTGGTCGCTCTACCAGGCCGAGCGCGAGCTGGTCGAGGTGTTCTCGGCGCGCAACGTGCGCCTGCGCCTGTTCCACGGCCGCGGCGGCTCGGTGGGACGCGGCGGCGGCTCCAGCTTCGACGCCATCCTGGCGCAGCCGCCGGGCACCGTCGCCGGCCAGATCCGCCTGACCGAACAGGGCGAGGTCATCCAGAGCAAGTACAAGGACGCCGAGGTCGGCCGCTGGCACCTGGAACTGCTGGTCGCCGCCACGCTGGAATCCAGCCTGGCGCCGCGCGCCGAGGCCACCAGCGCCGAGGACGCGCACATGGCGCACTACGGCCCGGCCATGTCGTTCATGTCGGACACCGCGCAGCGCACCTACCGCGGCCTGGTCTACGAAACGCCGGGTTTCGCCGATTACTTCTTCGCCGCCACGCCGGTCAGCGAGATCGCGGGCCTGAACATCGGCTCGCGCCCGGCCTCGCGCAAGAAGGGCCAGCGCATCGACGACCTGCGCGCCATCCCCTGGGGCTTCTCGTGGGCGCAATGCCGCCTGATGCTCACCGGCTGGTACGGCATGGGCTCGGCCATCGAGGCCTATCTGGAAACCGGCGCCCCCGGCGCGCCGCGCTCGCGCCGCAGCCGCCTGGCGCAACTGCGCGAAATGGCGCAGGACTGGCCGGCGTTTCGCACCATGCTGTCGAACATGGAAATGGTGCTGGCCAAGTCCGACCTGGCGATCGCGGCCCGCTACGCGCAGCTGGTGCCGCAGCGCGGCCGGCGCGAACGCATCTTCGGCGCCATCAGCGCCGAGCATGGCCGCACGCTGGCCATGCTCAAGCTGCTGACCCGGCGCGAGCTGCTGGCCGACAACCCCACGCTGCAGGCTTCGCTGCGCGAGCGCTTCGCCTACATCGACCCGCTGAACTACCTGCAGATCGAGGTGATCCGCCGCCACCGCGCCGCGCAGAAGCACCCGGACGCCGAGGTCGACATCCGGGTGCAGCGCGCCATCCACCTGACCATCAACGGCATCGCCGCCGGGCTGCGCAACTCGGGTTAAGGCGCACGGGCTCAGGCCACCCGCGTGCCGCCGATGGGCACCACGGTGGCGCTGAACTCCTTCAGCAAGGCCTCCCTGCGGGCCGCGGCTTTCTCGGCCGCGGCCTCTTTCACGTGGCCGTAGCCGCGGATCTCCAGCGGCAGGCTGGCCAGCGCCACGGCGCGATCCAGGTTGCCGCGATTGAGCTTGCCCAGGATGGCGGTCAGCGTCTCGCGGTATTCGCGGATCAGCTCGCGTTCGGCGCGGCGCTCGGCGGTGTAGCCGAACGGATCGAACCGGGTCCCGCGCAGCCGGCGCATCGCGGCCAGCAGGCGGAACACCCGCAACATGCCGGGGCCGTAGCTGCGCTTGATCAGATGCCCGGCCGCGTCGCGCCGCGCGAACAGCGGCGGCGCCAGGTGAAAGCGCAGCTTCCAGCCGCCTTCGAACTGCTCGCCCACGCGCTTGAGGAATTCGCCGTCCGTGTACAGCCGCGCCACTTCGTACTCGTCCTTGTAGGCCATGAGCTTGAAATAGCCGCGCGCCACCGCCAGCGCCAGCCGGTTGGTGCCGGTGGCCTCGCGCTCGGCGTGCGCCACCTTGTCCACCAGATCCGTGTACTGCCGGGCGTAGGCCGCGTGCTGGTAGTCGGTCAGGAAGGCCTTGCGCACCGCCACCAGCCGCTCCAGTTCGTCGGCGGGTTTTTTCAGTTCCACCACGGGGCTGGCCTTGCGTGGGCGCTTCAGTTCGATGATGCCTTCGGGCAGCGCCGGGCGCGCGCCGCCTTCGGCCAGCAGGCGGTTCACGCCCGCCGGATCGCGCGCCGCGCGCCGGCCCCAGGCGAAGGCCGCGATATTGTTCGGCACCTGCTGGCCGTTGAGTTCGATGGCCCGCAGCAGCGCTTCCCGCGACAGCGGTATCCAGCCCTTCTGGTAGGCGTAGCCCATCATCAACGGATTGGCGTAGATGGCGTCGCCCAGCAGGCCCACGGCCAGCGCGGCGGCGTCCACGCGGTCGAGGTTGTCCTTGCCGCAGGCGGCCTGCAGGTCGGCGGTGAGGTTGGCGCCCGGCAGCGTCCAGTCGGGATTGGCGACGAAGGCCGCGGTGGGCGCGGTGTCGCCGTTGAGCAGCACCCGCGTGCGCCCCGGCGCCAGCCGCGCCATGGATTCCATGCTGGTGGCCACCACCAGGTCGCCGGCCAGCAGCAGGTCGGCCTCGCCCATCGCGACCCGCGTGTTGAGCAGATCGTCCGGCGTGCGCGCCAGCACCACGTGCGAATACACCGCGCCGCCCTTTTGCGCCAGGCCGGCCATGTCCAGCACCGAACAGCCCTTGCCCTCGATATGGGCCGCCATGCCCAGCAGCTGGCCGATGGTGACCACGCCGGTGCCGCCCACGCCGGCGATGAACACGCCGTATGGCCGATCGAGCGCATGCGCGGCGGGCGGCGCGATGCCGGCGTCGATATCGCCGTCCTGCGCCAGCGCCTGCGGCCGCTTCAGCCGGCCGCCCTCCACCGTCACGAAGCTGGGACAAAAGCCCTTCAGACAGGAAAAATCCTTGTTGCAGCTGGACTGGTTGATCCGGCGCTTGCGGCCGAACTCGGTTTCCAGCGGCTCCACCGACAGGCAGTGCGACTGCTGCGAACAGTCGCCGCAGCCTTCGCACACGCGCTCGTTGATGACGACGCGGCGCGCCGGGTCGGGATAGGCGTTGCGCTTGCGGCGGCGGCGCTTCTCGGTGGCGCAGGTCTGGTCGTAGATCAGCACCGACACGCCGGGATACTCGCGCAGCTCGCGCATCACGGCGTCCAGCTCGTCGCGGTGGCGCACCGGCGCGCCCGGCGCCAGGCCCTGCATGCCGCGATACTTGTCCGTGTCGTCCGTGACGATCACGATTTTCTCGATGCCCTCGGCCGCCACCTGGCGGCTGATCATGGGCACGCTGAGCGGGCCGTCGACAGGCTGCCCGCCGGTCATGGCCACGGCGTCGTTGAACAGGATCTTGTAGGTGATGGGCGCCTTGGCCGCCACCGCCGCGCGTATCGCCAGCAGGCCGGAATGGAAATACGTGCCGTCGCCCAGGTTGGCGAACACGTGCTTTTCTTCGGTGAACGGCGCCTGGCCCACCCAGGGCACGCCCTCGCCGCCCATCTGCGTGAACACATCGGTGCTGCGGCCCATCCATCTGACCATGTAGTGGCAGCCTATGCCCGCCATCCCGCGCGAGCCTTCCGGCAGGCGGGTCGAGGTGTTGTGCGGACAGCCCGAACAGAACCAGGGCTTGCGCTCCTCGACCACGCGCGGGCGCGCCAGCGCCTGCTCGCGCTCGGCGATGAAGGCCAGGCGCGCCTCGATGCCGGCGCGCACGTCCGCCGGCAGGTCGAAGCGCAGCAGGCGCGAGGCGATGGCGCGCGCGACCATGGCGGGCGAGAACTCGTAATGCGCCGGCAGCAGCCAGTTGCCCTGCGGCACCGACCATTCGCCGCCGTCCTTGTCGTCGAACTTGCCCACCACGCGCGGAATCTTCTTGCCGCTGCCGAGCCAGCTGAACAGCTCTTCCTTCAGCTGGTACTCCAGCACCTGGCGCTTTTCCTCGATCACCAGGATCTCGTCCAGGCCTTCGGCGAAACGCTGCGTACCGGTGGATTCCAGCGGCCACACCATGCCCACCTTGAAGAGCCGCAGACCGATACGCCGGCACGCGTCTTCGGTCAGGCCCAGGTCGGACAGCGCCTGGCGCGTGTCCAGGTAGGCCTTGCCCGAGGTCATGATGCCGAAGCGCGCGTCGCGCTGCGGCACCTCCCAGAGTTCGCGGTTCAGGCCGTTGGCGCGCGCATAGGCCAGCGCGGCATAGAGCTTGTAGTCCAGCAGGCGCGCCTCCTGCTGCAGCGGCGTGTCGCCCAGCCGGATGTTCAGGCCGTCGGCCGGCAGCCGGAAATCCTCGGGCAGCCTGATCCGCACGCGCTGCGGATCGACGTCCACCGAGGCCGAGACCTCGACGATGTCGGTGATGCATTTCATGCCCACCCACACGCCAGCGTAGCGGCTCATCGCCCAGCCGTGCAGGCCGTAGTCCAGCACCTCCTGGACGCTGGCCGGAAACAGCACCGGAATCATGCAGGCCTTGAGGATATGGTCGCTCTGGTGCGGCAGCGTCGAGGACTTGGCCGGGTGGTCGTCGCCCGCCACCACCAGCACGCCGCCGTGGCGCGCGGTGCCGGCCGCGTTGGCGTGCTTGAACACGTCGCCGCAGCGATCCACGCCGGGGCCCTTGCCGTACCACATGCCGAAGACGCCGTCGTATTTTGCGCCGGGAAACAGGTTGACCTGCTGCGAGCCCCATACGGCGGTGGCCGCCAGGTCTTCGTTGACGCCGGGCTGGAATTCGATGTGGCGGGCCTTCAGGTGCGCGGCCGCCTTCCACATGTTCTGGTCCACCCCGCCCAGCGGCGAGCCGCGGTAGCCGGACACGAAGCCCGCCGTGTTCAGCCCCGCCTGCTGGTCGCGCATGCGCTGCATCATGGGCAGGCGCACCAGGGCATGGATACCGCTCATCCAGGCACGCCCGGACTCCAGGATGTACTTGTCGTCCAACTGGACCGATTCAAGCGCCGCGCGCAGGTCAGGCGAAACAGGGGCATTCATGTCCACTCCGTGAGCAGTGAAGTCCGGCATTCCCTTCCCGGTTGTAACCGCTCCCCCCACCCCCGGCAATAGGGCGATGCGATAATTGCCGCCATGGACTTCGCCTCACGTATCGTCGCCTGGCAACGCCGGCATGGCCGCCACGATCTGCCCTGGCAGAACACGCGCGACCCTTATCGCATCTGGCTGTCAGAGATCATGCTGCAGCAGACCCAGGTCGCCACCGTGATCCCGTATTACGACCGCTTCCTGCAGCGCTTTCCGGACGTGGCGGCGCTGGCCGGGGCCGCCCAGGAAGACGTGATGCCTTACTGGGCCGGGCTGGGTTATTACGCCCGCGCCCGCAACCTGCATCGCTGCGCGCAGGAAATCGTGCGCGACTGGAACGGCCGCTTTCCGCCCACCGCCGAAGGCATCGCCACGCTGCCGGGCATCGGCCGCTCCACCGCCGCGGCGATCGCGGCGTTCGCCTACGGCGAGCGCTCGCCCATCCTGGACGGCAACGTCAAGCGCGTATTCACCCGCCACTTCGGCATCGCCGGCGATCCGGCGCGGCGCGAAATCGAGCAGCGCCTGTGGGCGCTGGCCGAGGCCCAGGTCGAGGCCGCGCCCGACCTGGACATGGCCGCCTACACGCAAGGACTGATGGACCTGGGCGCCACGCTCTGCACCCGCGGCAAGCCGGCCTGCGACAAGTGTCCGGTGGCCGACAGCTGCGTGGCCCGGCGCGAAGGCCGCCAGGCCGAACTGCCCACGCCCAAGGCGCGCAAGGCCATTCCCGAACGCGAGACCTGTATGCTGGTGCTGCGCCACCAGGGCGCATTCCTGCTGCAGCAGCGGCCCGAGCCGGGCATCTGGGGCGGGCTGTGGAGCCTGCCCGAATTCGACGCCGCGCAAGACCCCGACAGCGCCTCGCGCGCGCTGGGCCTGGAGCCGGAAGAACGCTTCGAGCTGGCGGCGTTCGCCCATACGTTCACGCACTACCGCCTGCATATCAAGCCGTGGCTGGTGCCGGTGCGCGCGGCCGGCATCCGCGAAGACGCCGCCCCGCAACGCTGGGTGCCCGCGGATCAGCTGGCCACGGTGGCCTTGCCGGCGCCGGTGAAGAAGCTGTTGCTGGGGCTGGTGGAGGCGGGGATGCAGGAGGGGTTGTTCAGGGATGGGTAGCGCGGTCCAGATGGGTTACGCGCGCTTGATGTCTGGGTTCTTGTGCAAAAAATCTCGCGCTGCACCCATCCTACGCATGGGGACCCTGGCAAGTAGGATGGGTGCAGCGCGAGACTCCCGAGACAAGAACCCGAATATCAAGCGCGCGAAACCCATCAGGCAATATCAGCCGCCCCTCCCCCCAGCAACATCACCAGCTTCAGGTCCGGGTGCGTGGCCAGGCGGAACGTGATCTGCTGGTAGGCCAGCTTGCCGCGCCGCGGGTGCTGGAATTCGCGCAGCCCCCCTTCGCGCTCGACCACCGCGTGGCGCGTCCACCAGTGCGCGAACACCGGGCTTTGCCGGCCCAGTTCGTCCAGCAGCCCCAGCACCACCGGCTCGTCCAGGTGCGCGCCCGCGTCGGCGCGGAATTCGGCCACCACGCGCCGGGCGCGCTGGTCCCAGTCCACTACCAGTTCGCGCGCGGCCGGGTCCAGGAAGATGTAGCGCAGCAGGTTGGGTTCGGCGTCGCGCCGCGGCCAGTCGTCGAACAGGTCGCGCAGCGGCTCGTTGTAGGCCAGCACGTTCCAGGCGCGGTCCAGCACATAGGCCGGCGCGTTGATGGCGTTGACGCATTCCTGCAAAGGCCCGGGCACGCCGCCGTCGTCGCGCGCGTGCTGGGGGTCGGCGCAGTCGGCCAGGTCGAACAGGTAGGCGCGCTCGGCGCGCGCCAGCTGCAGCACGCCGGCGATGCGCGACCAGACCGAGGGCGATACCGAGACCTCCCGGCCCTGCTCGATCCAGGTGTACCAGGTCACGCTGATGCCGCACAGCTGGGCGACCTCTTCGCGCCGCAGGCCGGGCGTGCGGCGGCGCATGCCTTCGGGCAGGCCGGCCATCTGCGGCGTGATACGCGAGCGGGCGCTGCGCACGAACTCGCCCAGCGCCTGGCGGCGCACGCGGGAACCTTCATGGCCGGCGGTTCCGGCCTGGGGGGAAGTAGTCATACCAGGATCAGCAATGGACTTGTACGTGTATGGGAGCGCGCCTATCTTAGCGCCTGCACCCCGTTTCCCACCAAGGACGCCCATGACCGCCAGCACGCACGACGCCGCCGTCGACCGCCAGTTCAGCCCCCGCGCCGCCGCCTACCTCACCAGCGCCGTTCACGCCCAGGGCGAGGACCTGCTGCAGATGGCCGAGATCGCCGCCCGCCACCCCGGCGCCCGCCTGCTGGACCTGGGCTGCGGCGGCGGCCACGTGAGCTTTCACGTCGCGCCGCGGGTCGCCCACGTCACCGCCTACGACCTGTCGCAGCAGATGCTGGACGTGGTCGCCGGCGAAGCCGCCAAACGCGGGCTGGCCAATCTCGCCACCTGTCAGGGCAAGGCCGAGCATCTGCCCTTCGGCGACGGCGAGTTCGATCTGGTGATGTCGCGCTATTCCACCCACCACTGGCAGGACGCCGGACGCGGCCTGCGCGAGGCGCTGCGCGTGCTCAAGCCCGGCGGCACCGCCGTGTTCGCCGACGTGGTCTCGCCGGGCGAGCCGCTGCTCGACACCTGGCTGCAGACCATCGAGGTGCTGCGCGACACTTCGCACGTGCGCGATTACTCGGTGGCCGAGTGGACCCGCATGCTGACCGAAGCCGGCTTCACGCTGCAGGGCCTGACGCCGCGCCGCCTGCCGCTGGAATTCCAGTCCTGGGTGGCGCGCATGCGCACGCCGGACACGCTGGTGGCGGCGCTGCGCCACATGTTCGGCATCGCGCCGGACGTGGTGCGCACGCACTACGAGGTGCAGGAAGACGGGTCTTTCACCAGCGACACCGCCACCATCGTGGTGAAGAAACCGGGCTGAAGCGGGGCCGGCCGCGCGGCGGACTCGACAGCCGCCGCGCCGACCTTGTATAGATACGGATGACCTTTCAATCCGTGCCGCAAGGAAGCCCCATGACCGACTCCTCCAGACAGCCCTCGCCCGACCTGACCGTTGCGCAGGCCGCGGCGCTGATCCGCCAGGGCGCCCTGACCAGCGTGGCGCTGACCCAGTCCTGCCTGGACCGCACCGCCGCCCGCCAGGACCTGAACGCTTTCATCACCGTGGACCGCGAAGGCGCGCTGGCCCAGGCCGCGGCCCGCGACGCGGCGCGCGCCCGGGCTGGCCGGAGCGCCGGCCCGCTGGACGGGGTGCCCATCGCCATCAAGGACAACATCCACGTCGCCGGCCTGCCCAATACGGCGGGCACGCCCGCGCTCAAGGATTTCCGCCCGGCCGAGGACGCGCCGGTGGTGCGCCGGCTGCGCGAGGCCGGCGCGGTGATCGTCGGCAAGACGCACATGCACGAGCTGGCGTTCGGGGTCTCGGGCTACAACCCCGCGTTTCCCGGCGCGCACGGCGCGGGCACGCGCAACGCCTACGACGCCGGCCGCATCGCCGGCGGTTCGTCCTCGGGCAGCGGCGCGGCGGTCGGCGCGCGCCTGGCGCCGGCGGCCCTGGGCACCGACACCGGGGCCTCGGTGCGGCTGCCGGCCGCGCTCAACGGCGCCGTCGGGTTCCGGCCCACGGTGGGACGCTACGACGGCGCCGGCATCACGCCGATCTCGCACACCCGCGATACGCCGGGGTCTATCGCCAACAGCATGGAAGACGTGGCGCTGCTGGACGCGGTGCTGGCCGGCGACGACCGGCCGCTGGCCGCGCCGCCCGCCGCCGGGCTGCGGCTGGGCCTGTGCGCGTATTTCTGGAAAGACCTGGAGCCGCCGGTGCGGGCGGTCATGGACGCCGCCCTGGCCCGGCTGCGCGCCGCCGGCGCGCAGCTGGTGGAGCTGGACATGCCGGGCCTGCAGGAAAGCAACGCCGCGGTCGGCATGCCGGTGTGCCTGTACGAACAGAAAACGGACCTGGCGGACTACCTGCGGCGCTATGGCACGGGCCTGAGCATGGAGCAGGTGGTGGCGCAGATCGCCAGCCCCGACGTCAAGGCCATCTTCGACGGCCTGGTCATGCCCGGCGTGCTGCCCACGCCCGCCGGCGAGATGCTGCCGCTGCAGCCGCTGTACGAACGCGCCATGGCCGTGCACCGCGGCGAACTCATCGAGGTCTACCGCCGCGCGTTCCAGCAGCACGCGCTGGACGCGCTGCTGTTTCCGACTTCGCCCGTGCTGCCCATGGCCGCCACGCCCGAGGCCAGCAGCCTGGAGAACTTCAGCCGGCTGGCGCGCAACGTGGACCCCGGCAGCAACGCCGGCCTGCCCGGACTGAGCGTGCCGGCGGGCCTGTCGGCGCAGGGCCTGCCGGTGGGGCTGGAGATCGACGGGCTGCCGGGCGAGGATCGCAAGATATTGGCGATCGGGATGACGCTGGAGGCGGTGTTGGGAAGGCTGGCGGGGCCTGCGCGCTGACCGCGCCGCCCCCAAACCCTCACCCCAGGTTCGGCGCCAGCGTCCGTTTCAGGTCTTCGATGCTGCGCCCGCTGCGCGCCGCGTAATCCTGCAACTGGTCCTCGCCGATCACGCCCACGTTGAAGTACTGCGACTGCGGGTGGCTGAAGTAGAAGCCAGACACGCTGGAGGCCGGATACATGGCGTAGCTGTCGGTCAGCGTCATGCCGATGTCGGCGCCGTCGAGCACGCGGAACAGGTCGGTCTTGACCACGTGCTCCGGGCAGGCGGGGTAGCCGGGCGCGGGTCGGATGCCCACGTATTTCTCGGCGATCATGTCCTCGTTGGTCAGGGCCTCGTCGGGCGCGTAGCCCCACAGGTCCTGGCGCACGCGGGCGTGCAGACATTCGGCGAAGGCTTCGGCCAGGCGGTCGGCCAGGGACTTCAGCATGATGCTGGAGTAGTCGTCCAGCGCCTTCTCGAATTCGGCTTCCTTCTTCTCGATGCCCAGGCCGGCGGTCACGGCGAACATGCCGATGTAGTCGAGCTTGCCGCTGGACCTGGGCGCGATGAAGTCCGACAGCGACTTGTTGCTCACGCCCTCGCGCTTGGCGCCCTGCTGGCGCAGGTTGCGGTAGGTGAACAGCACTTCGCTGCGGGTTTCGTCCTTGTAGACCTCGATGTCCTCGTCGTTGACGCTGTTGGCCGGGTAGAAGCCGACCACGCCGTTGGCGGTCAGCCAGCGGCCTTCGACGATGCGCTTCATCATGGCCTGGCCGTCGGCGTAGACCTTGCGCGCCTGCTCGCCCACGACCTTGTCGTCCAGGATCGCCGGGAACGGGCCGAACAGGCTCCAGGTCTGGAAGAACGGGCCCCAGTCCACGTACTTCGCGATCTCGGCCAGGTCGTAGCTCTTGAAGCTGCGCCGGCCGATGAATTTCGGACGCGGCGGCGTGTAGGCGTCCCAGTCGATCTGCGGGCGCGAGGCGCGCGCCTCGGCCAGCGGCAGGATGGGCGTGGCCTTGCGGTTGGCGTGGCGGCGGCGCACGTCTTCGTATTCCTGGGCCAGCTCGGCCAGGTAGGCTTCCGACTGGTCGGACATCAGGCTGGTGGCCACGCCGACCGAGCGGCTGGCGTCCGGCACGTAGATGACCGGGCCTTCGTAGTTGGGCGCGATCTTCACGGCGGTATGCACGCGGCTGGTGGTGGCCCCGCCTATCATCAGCGGGATCTTGCGGCTGCGGAAGTATTCGTCGCGCTGCATTTCCGAGGCGACGTAGGCCATTTCCTCGAGGCTGGGCGTGATCAGGCCGGACAGGCCGACGATGTCGGCGTTTTCTTCCTTGGCCTTCTCCAGGATCTGCGCGCAGGGCACCATCACGCCCATGTTCACGACCTCGAAGTTATTGCATTGCAGGACCACCGACACGATGTTCTTGCCGATGTCGTGCACGTCGCCCTTGACGGTGGCGATGACGATCTTGCCCTTGGCGCGCACGTCGCCGCCGGCCGCCGCGATCTGGCGCTTTTCTTCCTCGATGAAGGGAATCAGGTGCGCCACGGCCTGCTTCATGACGCGGGCCGACTTGACCACCTGCGGCAGGAACATCTTGCCCGCGCCGAACAGGTCGCCCACGACGTTCATGCCGTCCATCAGCGGGCCCTCGATCACTTCGATCGGACGGCCGCCGCGCGCGGCGATCTTCTGGCGCACTTCTTCCGTGTCTTCCACGATGAAGGCCGTGATGCCGTGCACCAGCGCGTGCGACAGGCGCTGCTCGACCTCCGCATTGCGCCAGCTCAGGTCCTCTTCCTTCTTGGCCCCGGCGCCCTTGACGCTATCGGCGAACTGCACCAGGCGCTCGGTGGGCGTGCGCTCGTCGTCGGCCTCGGTCTTGCCCACGGGCTCGGGCCGGTCCAGGATCACGTCCTCGACCAGGTCGCGCAGCTTGGGCTCCAGGTCCGCGTACACGCCGAGCTGGCCGGCGTTGACGATGCCCATGGTCATGCCTTCGCGCACCGCGTAGTACAGGAACACGGTGTGGATGGCCTCGCGCATGGGCTCGTTGCCGCGGAACGAGAAGCTCACGTTGGACACGCCGCCCGAAATGCGGGCGTGCGGCAGGTTCTCGCGGATCCAGCGCGTGCCTTCGATGAAGTCCATCGCGTAATGGTTGTGCTCGTCGATGCCGGTGGCGACGGCGAACACGTTCGGATCGAAAATGATGTCCTCGGGCGGGAAGCCCTCTTCCTCGACCAGGATCTTGTAGGCGCGGCCGCAGATTTCCTTGCGCCGTTCCAGCGTGTCGGCCTGGCCCTGCTCGTCGAAGGCCATCACCACCACCGCGGCGCCGTAGCGCCGGCACAGGCGCGCGTGCTCGCGGAAGCTGTCCAGGCCTTCCTTCATGGATATCGAGTTCACCACCGGCTTGCCCTGCACGCACTTCAGGCCGGCCTCGATGACTTCCCACTTGGAGCTGTCGATCATGATCGGCACGCGCGCGATGTCCGGCTCGGAGGCGATCAGGTTCAGGAAGCGGTGCATGCAGGCCACCGAATCCAGCATGGCCTCGTCCATGTTGATGTCGATGATCTGCGCGCCGTTCTCGACCTGCTGGCGGGCCACCGCCAGCGCCTCGTCGTATTTCTCTTCGCGGATCAGGCGGGCGAACATCTTGCTGCCCGTGACGTTGGTGCGCTCGCCGACGTTGACGAACAGCGTCTCTTCGTCGATGTTCAAGGGTTCCAGGCCCGACAGGCGCGTCTTGACCGGGATGTCGGGCACGGCGCGCGGCGTCAGCGCGGCGACCTTCCCGGCGATGGCGCGGATGTGGTCAGGCGTGGTGCCGCAACAGCCGCCGGACATGTTCACCAGCCCGGCGCGCGCGAACTCCTCCAGCAGCGCCGAGGTGTCGGCCGGGGTTTCGTCGAAGCCGGTCTCGGCCATGGGGTTGGGCAGGCCGGCGTTGGGATAGACGCAGACGTAGGTGTCGCAGATCTTGGACAGCTCGGCCACGTAGGGCCGCATCAGCGCCGCGCCCAGCGCGCAGTTCAGGCCGATGGTGATGGGCCGCGCGTGGCGCACCGAGTTCCAGAAGGCCTCCACGGTCTGGCCCGACAGAATGCGCCCGGAGGCGTCGGTCACCGTGCCGGAGATCATCACGGGCAGGCGGATGCCGCGCTCCTCGAACACCTGCTCGGTGGCGTAGATGGCCGCCTTGGCGTTGAGGGTGTCGAAAATGGTTTCGATCAGGACGATGTCGATGCCGCCGTCGAGCAGCCCGTTGAGCTGTTCGACATAGGCGGTGCGCAGCTCGTCGAAGGTGACGTTGCGCGCGCCCGGATCGTTCACGTCGGGCGAGATCGAGGCGGTCTTGGGCTGCGGACCCAGCGCGCCGGCCACGAAACGCGGCTTGTCCGGCGTGCTGTAGGCGTCACAGGCCGCGCGCGCCAGTTTTGCCGATTCCAGGTTCAGCTCATAGGCCAGGCCCGGCAGGTCGTAGTCGCCCTGGGCGATGGAGGTGGCGCCGAAGGTGTTGGTCTCGATGACGTCGGCCCCGGCCTCCAGGTACTGGCGGTGGATCTCGGCGATCACGTCGGGGCGCACCAGCGACAGCAGTTCGTTGTCGCCCTTGAGGTCCTTGCCGTGGTCCTTGAAGCGCTCGCCGCGGAAATCCGCTTCGCCCAGCTTGTAGCGCTGGATCATGGTGCCCATGGCGCCATCCAGGATCAGGATGCGCTGGCCCAGCAGGCGGGCGAAATCGCCGCCCTGGGTATAGGCTTCGGGCGGGTATGGCAGGCGGGGATACGACACGGGCAGGTCCGGATGGAGTGGGTGGCGACGACGGCGCGGTGTGGCTAAAAAGCGAAAAACGCCGAAAAAACAAGTCTTGATCGTAACAAAATGGGCTGGCCCGCGCCCGCCGGTGATACAGTTTCCGCCCCGAACCGGTGCTTTCGGCGCAATGCGCCTGCAGGAACGCAACACTTGCAGGCCGCGTGCGAAAGGTAAACGGGAAACAGGAAGATGTCCGCAGGACGGCAGGCCCAGGCCCGCCCCCGGCTCCAGCCTGTGCTGCCCCCGCAACGGTCCCCATGCGCGCGCCGCGCCATGGCAGCCCGATACCGGCCTGTTCGCCAGTCAGGACGTTTCCGTCCTCCCATCGTGCATGGCCTGCGGGGTCGCGGGCCGTATCGAGGTTACGTAGATGAAAGCCCGCTCCATCCGGCGTTACGCCGGCGCCCTGCTCTGTTCCGCTCCGGCCATCGCCGCCGCCCAGCAAACCGACGCCTCCGCCCCCGAACTCGACCCGGTCACCGTCACCGCCCAGCGCGTGCCGACCGACGGCCGCACGCTGCCGGTGTCGATCTCGGTCATCAGCGCCCGCGACATCGAGGCCAGCAGCGCCCGCACCATGCAGGACCTGCTGTCGACGCAGGCGGGCATCCATCTGCTCAACACCACGGGATCGAGCGACAACGCGATCGTGGACCTGCGCGGCTTCGGCATCACCGGCGCCAGCAACACCCTGATCCTGATCGACGGGGTCAAGCAGAACACCAACGACCTGTCCGCGCCCAGCCTGGGCGTGGTGCCGCTGGACCAGGTCGAGCGCATCGAGATCGTGCGCGGCAGCGGCTCGGTCCAGTACGGCGGCGGCACCACCGGCGGCGTGATCAACATCATCACCCGCAAGGACTTCGCCGCGGAGCCGGTGACGGCCCGCGCCACCGCCACCCTCGGCAGCTACGGCCTGCGCCAGTACGACGCCGCCGTGGCCCTGAACAACGAGAAGGTCGGCGTCGACGCCTATATGCAGTCGCTGCACACCGACGGCTACCGCGACCATAGCGGCGAGCGCCGCGAAGGCGGCGGCGGCGGCATCACGCTGCGCCACGACGGCGGTTCGCTGCGCCTGTACGGACGCACCACCAGCCAGAAGCTGGAGCTGCCCGGCCCGCGCACCATCAACCCGACCACCGGCGTCAACGAATACCAGGACGACCGCCGCGGCGCCAAGAACGACGTCGACTACGTCGACACCACGACCACCACCTTCGGCCTGCAGGCCGAGCAGCGGATCGGCGCCGGCACGCTGTACGCCGACCTGTCGACCCGCGAAAAGAAGCTCGACGGCCTGACCTACGACGGCTTCGGCGACATC
Organism: Achromobacter sp. MUI-25009338; assembly: GCF_057359325.1. Taxonomy (NCBI): domain Bacteria; kingdom Pseudomonadati; phylum Pseudomonadota; class Betaproteobacteria; order Burkholderiales; family Alcaligenaceae; genus Achromobacter; species Achromobacter sp. MUI-25009338. The sequence continues at coordinate 463,941 of NZ_CM170627.1, read as the reverse complement.
CTGCGCGACCAGAAGCTGGAAGAGAACATCGCCAGCGTGCGCTACCAGCTGCCGATCTCGGGCGGCCACAGCCTGGTCTTCGGCGCCGACGCGCAGGAAGCCAAGACCACGGCCAACCAGAACGCCTACTACGACTTCGAACCGTCGAAGTGGCGATCCCGCCAGCACCAGTACGGCCTGTTCGCCGAAGGCCAGATCCGCGCCACCGACAGCACCTACGTGACCGCCGGCGTGCGCCGCCAGTACGCGTCCGACGACCTGGACGTGATCAGCGGCACCGGCACGGCCTCCGACCGCAGCAACCACCTCACCGCCTGGCAGCTGGGCGTGCGCCAGGACCTGGCCGCCGGCTTCGGCGTCTACGGCAAGATCGGCCGCAGCTTCCGCCTGCCCAACGCCGACGAACTGCTGTCGGTGCAAAGCCCGCTGGCGGCGCAGACCTCGACGGACAAGGAAATCGGCATCACCTGGCAGGACGCCCGCAGCAGCGCCCGCCTGTCGTACTTCCGTTCCGACCTGACCAACGAAATCCAGTACAACCCGCTGGCCGACGGCATCTGGAGCCCCGGCACCGGCGCCAACACCAACCTGGACCCGACCCGGCGCCAGGGCGTCGAACTGGAAGGCCATACCGCGCTGACCAGCAGCCTGGCACTGGACGCCAACGTGACCTGGATGGAAGCGCAATTCCGCTCCGGCACCTACGCCGGCGTGGACCTGTCCGGCAAGACCGTGCCGCTGGCCCCGAAGTGGCTGGCCAACGCCGGCGTCACCTGGCGCCCGACCGACGCCTTCCTGTGGAACGTGACCGCGCAATACGTGGGCAAGTCGCGCATGGACAACGACCAGGCCAACCAGTTCGGCAAGCAGCTCGACGCCTACGTGCTGTTCAATACCAAGCTGGCGTATAAATTCACCCGCAACATCGAAGGCGCCATCGGCGTGAACAACATCTTCGACCGCGAATACGCCACCTACGGCATCCGCGGCGGCAACGCCTCGTTCGAGATGCTGGGCCCGGTCGCCAACTACAGCCTGTACCCCGCCCCGGGCCGCAACTTCTACGCGTCGCTCACGCTGCGCTACTGAGGCCGGCTCCCGGCAACCACCGAGGCCCTGGCATGACAGCAAAGCGCGTCCGCATCGCCGCAGGCCTGGCGCTGATCCTGGCGCTGGGCGCCGCGCCCGTCCTGGCGCGGGGCGGCGCGCCGATCCAGGTCACCGACGACCGCGGCCGCGAAGTGGCGTTGTCCGCGCCGGCGCGGCGCGCCGTCACGCTGGCCCCGCACGCCACCGAGCTGGTCTACGCGGCGGGCGCGGGCGACTACATCGCCGCCACCATCCGCGGCAGCGACTATCCGCCAGCCGCCCGCGCGCTGCCGGTGATCGGCGACGGCACCCAACCCGATCCCGAACGGGTGGCGGCCGCCCGCCCCGACCTGCTGATCGCCTGGCAGACGGCCGCCGCCGAGCCGCTGGCGCGGGTCATGGACAAGCTGGGCGTGCCGGTCTTCTACAGCGATCCGCAGCGCCTGGACGCCATCCCCGGCGCGGTCGAGCGCATGGGCGTGCTGTTCGGCACCGAAGCCCGCGCGCGGCCGGCCGCCGACGCGCTGCGCGCGCGGCTCGACGCCCTGAAGGCGCGCTACGCCGGGCGCCGGCCGGTGCGCGTGTTCGTGCAGGCCGGCCTGGAACCGATCTACACCCTGAACGACGCCAGCATCGTCAGCGACGCGCTGCGCGCCTGCGGCGGCGTCAACGTCTTCGGCCAGGCGCCCGTGGTAGCCCCGCAGGTCACGCTGGAAAGCGTGCTGGCGGCCCGGCCCGAGGCCGTGCTGGCCGGCGTCGCCGGGCCGCAGGACACCGCGCGCAATCTCGCCGCCTGGCAGACGCTGGGCCTGCCCGCCGCCCGCCAGGGCCACGTCTACGGCATCGACGCCGACGCGCTGTACCGCCCCGGCCCGCGCCTGCTGGACGCCGCCGAAACCCTGTGCGCCGACCTGGACCGGCTGCGCCGCTGAGCGGGCCGCGCCGCGATCGCCAAATAGTGGAACGGCGGCGCGCCGCCGGCGGGCGCTTCGTGCTTTATCATTCGGCAACGATATGCCAGTCCCCGCGGGCCCCGCATCGTGCGCGCCCGCTCTTTGAAGCTCCGCCATGACCACTCAAGACACTCTCACCATCGCCGGCCGCGCCTATTCGTCGCGCCTGCTCGTCGGCACCGGCAAATACAAAGACTTCGAACAGACCCGCGCGGCGCTGGACGCCAGCGGCACCGAGATCGTCACGGTCGCGATCCGCCGCACCAACATCGGCCAGAACGCCGGCGAACCGAACCTGCTGGACTACGTCCCGCCCTCGAAATTCACGCTGCTGCCCAACACCGCCGGCTGCTACAGCGCCGACGACGCCGTGCGCACGCTGCGCCTGGCGCGCGAGCTGCTCGACGGCCACGACCTGGTCAAGCTGGAAGTGCTGGGCGACCCGCACACCCTGTTCCCCAACATGCCGGAAACCCTCAAGGCCACCAAGACGCTGGTCGACGAAGGCTTCAAGGTCATGGTGTATTGCACCGACGACCCGATCCAGTGCCGCATGCTGGAAGACCTGGGCGCCGTGGCGGTGATGCCGCTGGCCTCGCTGATCGGCTCGGGCATGGGCATCCTGAACCCCTGGAACCTGCGCCTCATCATCGAACAGGCCCGCGTGCCCATCGTGGTGGACGCCGGCGTGGGCACCGCCTCGGACGCCGCCATCGCCATGGAACTGGGCTGCGACGCCGTGCTCATGAACACCGCCATCGCCGGCGCGCGCGACCCGATCCTGATGGCCAGCGCCATGAAAAAGGGCGTGGAAGCCGGCCGCGAAGCCTTCCTGGCCGGCCGCATGCCCAAGAAGCTGTACAGCGGCGCGCCCAGCTCGCCCACCGAAGGCCTGATCACCGGCGGCGCCAAATGAGCACCCGCCCCATCCCCAACGCGCTGACCATCGCCGGGGTCGATCCCTCCGGCGGCGCCGGCATCCTGGCCGACGTCAAGGCCATGAGCGCGCTGGGCGCCTATGGCTGCTCGGTCATCGCGGCCCTGACCGCCCAGAACACCCGCGGCGTCAGCGGCATTTCGGCGGTGCCGCCGGCCTTCGTGGGCCAGCAGATCGACACGCTGTTCGAGGACGTGCGCATCGACGCGGTCAAGATCGGCATGCTGGGCCAGCAGCCGGTGATCCAGGTCGTGGCCGAGAAGCTCGCCAAATGGACGCCGGCGCACGTGGTGCTGGACCCGGTCATGGTGGCCAAGAGCGGCGACCTGCTGCTCGAACGCGACGCCGTGGGCGCCATGCGCGAGGCGCTGCTGCCGCAGGCCACCCTGCTCACGCCCAACCTGCCCGAGGCCGGCGTGCTGCTCGAAGAGCGCCCGGTCGAGACGGTCAAGGAAATGCGCCGCGTGGCCGAAAGGCTGCGCAACAAGCTGGCGTATGCCGGCGAGCGCTGGGTGCTGGTCAAGGGCGGCCACCTGCCGGGCGACGACACCATCGACCTGCTGCATGACGGCGACCGCATGATCGAGCTGCCCGGCCACCGCATCGCCACGGCCAACACCCACGGCACCGGCTGCACGCTGTCGGCGGCGCTGGCGGCGCTGCTGCCGCAAACCGGGGACGTACCAGAGGCCGCCCGGCGCGCCAAGGCCTACCTGACCGAGGCCATCCGCCACGCGGAGCGCCTGTCGGTGGGTTCCGGCCACGGGCCGGTGCACCACTTCCACGCCTGGTGGTAGGCGCGGGCGCGGGCTGAAACCGTCCCCGGGGGGCCGGGGCGTCACAGTACGCTACGAATCGGTACAATGGTCTGTTGATTCCTCTGTTTTTTCTGACCGTCATGAACGCTTCGACCCTGCCCGACGTAGAACAAGCCCGCTTCAACATGGTGGAACAGCAGATCCGCCCGTGGGACGTTCTGGACGCCAACGTGCTGCAAGCGCTGTTCGACGTGCGCCGCGAACAATTCGTTCCGCCGGCCCTGCGCGCGATGGCGTTTTCCGACCTGGAACTGCCGCTAGAGATCAACGCGGTCAACACGCGCCAGACCATGCTCGCGCCCAAGGTGGAAGCGCGCCTGGCCCAGGAGCTGCAGCTGACCAAGTCCGACTGCGTGCTGGAAATCGGCACCGGCTCCGGCTACCAGGCCGCCCTGCTGGGCTACCTGGCGCAGCAGGTCACCTCGGTCGAGATCGACAGCCGCCTGGTGACCTTCGCGCAGCAGAACCTGCAGATGAACAACGTCACCAACGTCAAGGTCGAAACCGGCGACGCCCGCAACGGCTGGGGCTCCACCGAATACGACGCCATCCTCGTCACCGGCTCCGTGCCGACCGTGCCGGACGCCCTGAAGTACCAGCTGCGCGTCGGCGGCCGCCTGGTCGTCGTGGTGGGCCAGGCGCCCATCATGACCGCCTGTCGCATCACCCGCACCACCGCGGCCAGCTTCGAAACGGTGAACCTGTTCGAAACGGTCATCAAGCCGCTGCGCGGCGTCACGGTCTCCCAGTTCAAGTTCTAAATCCCGACCCCGCCGCCCGGCGCCCCCACGACGGCGGGACGGGCGGCTTTCCGCGCGGCCCTGCTCATCACTGAAAGATCATGCGCGTCCGATTGCTTACGGCTTTACTGGTATTTACCTGCGCCGCAAGCGTCGGCCCTTCGCTGGCGCGCGCCCAGAACCTGATGCAGGTCTGGCAGGCGGCGCTGGGCAATGACCCGATCTACGGCGCGGCGCGCGCCAACTACCGCGCCGGCCTGGAGAAAGAGCCGCAGGCGCGCTCCCTGCTGCTGCCCCTGATTTCCGCCGAGGCCGGCGGCGCCTACCAGGAAACCCGCAGCACCCGCGGCCTGGGCGTGGCCTACAGCGGCGGGCGCGGCGTATGGGACCTGTCCCTGACCCAGCCCCTGTTCGACTGGGGCCGCTGGCAGAACTACGAACAATCCAAGCTCATCGTCGCCGACGTCGAGGTGCAGTTGCAGCAGGCCTACCAGGACCTGCTGCTGCGCGTGGCCGACGCCTACTTCAACGTGCTCTACGCCCAGGACACGCTGACGGCCACCGAGGCCGAAAAAGCCGCCGTCGCCGGGCAGCTGGAATCGGCCAAGCGCAATTTCGAGCTGGGCAACGCCACCATCACCGACACCTACGAGGCCCAGGCCCGCTACGATCTGGTCGTGGCCCAGGAACTGCGCCTGCAGAACGACCTGGAAGTGCGGCGCGAGGAACTGGCCAAGATCATCGGCACCGCCCCGGGCGCGCTGGCCGAACTGCCCTACGGCGTGCAGCTGCCGGCCCCGCAGCCGGCCCGCATGAACGAGTGGAGCAACCAGGCCGAGGCCTCCAGCCTGGAAGTCCTGCGCGCCCAGCTGCTGACCCGCATCGCCGGACGCGAGATCCAGATCGCCAAGAGCGGCCACTATCCCACCCTGAACCTGCGCGCCACCAGCGGCAGCGCCAGCGACGCCGTCATGCGCAACGCCGCGCCCGGCAAGCCCATCGACAACACCGTCGGCGTGGTGCTGTCGATTCCGCTTTACTCGGGCGGCGGGGTTTCCTCGCAGGTGACCGAGAAAGTGCAGCTGGAACAGAAGGCGCGCCACGACTACGAGGCGGCGCGCCGCCAGGCCGTGCAGGCCGCGCGCCAGTACTACACCGGCGTCACCAGCGGCCTGGCGCGCATCGAGGCCCTGGAGGCCGGCGAGAAATCCAGCCGCGCCGCCGTCGAGGCCAACCGCACCGGCTACGAGGTCGGCGTGCGCATCAACCTGGACGTGCTCAACGCCCAGCAGCAGCTCTACGCCACCCAGCGCGACCTGGCGCTGGCCCGCTACAGCACGGTGCTGTCCAGCCTGCGCCTGAAAGCCGTCAGCGGCATCCTGGGCGAGGCCGACCTGGAAGCGATCAACCGGTTGCTGAGGGATGCGCGGTGATGGGTCCGCGGGGCTGTCGATGGTGGTTCGATGGCGGTTCGATGGCGGTTCGTAGGATGGGTGCAGCGCGAGAAGCTTGACGCAAGAACCCAAGCGCGGAGCGCGCGGAACCCATCAGCCGGCGGCAGCCGGCATTTTTTTTGGTGAAAAGAACTGGCCTCTTGCCACGAAAAGCGGCGGCTGGCGCCGCCTGATGGGTTTCGCGCGCTTGATACCTGGGATTTTGCGTCGGGGTTCTCGCGCTGCACCCATCCTACGACTGCGCGACGCTCAATGAAAGGAATGGGGCCGGGACCCGCCGCTTACCGCTGAACCTCGGCCGCGATCTTGCGCACCAGCGCGGTCGTCGAGCGCTCGAATTCGAACGGGATCGCCACGGCGCGGCCGCCCCAGGTCTTGACCAGGGCGGTCTCGGGCAGCGTTTCCATGTCGTAGTCGCCGCCCTTGACGATCAGGTCGGGCTTGAGCTGCGCGATCAGGGCTTCGGGCGTGTCTTCGTGGAAGGAGGTGACCAGCGTCACGCAGCCCAGCGCGGCCAGCAGCGCGGCGCGGTCTTCCATGCGGTTGAGCGGGCGCTCGGCGCCCTTGCCCAGGCGGCGCACCGACTCGTCGGTGTTGACCGCCACCACCAGCGTCGCGCCCAGCTGGGCGGCCTGGTCGAGGTAGGTTGCATGGCCCCGGTGCAGAATGTCGAACACGCCGTTGGTGAACACCAGCGGCCGCGGATAGCGGCCGGCGGCGATGGCGGCGACGCAGGCGTCGCGGGACAGGACCTTGGATTCGAAACGGGCGGCTGGCATGCGGCGATTGTACAGCCGCCCCCCGGCCTCAGACGGGCTGGATGATCTGCTTTTCCTTGGGCACGACCAGGGCCGCCATTTCCTTGCGGTAGCGGTTCAGGTCCTTGACCGTCTCGAAGCTGCGGTCCATCAGCTTGGAGAGGATATGCAGGATGCGGGTGGCGACCTTCTGTTCCCACACGCCGTCGAAGCGGATCTGCGAGTCCAGCCAGTGTTCGAGCCAGCCCGGCTCGGGCAGGCGCGACTGCACCGTGTCGTTGGGGAACAGATCCTTGTTCACGTGCAGGTTGGTCGGGTGCAGCGCCTGCTGCGTGCGGCCGGCCGAGGCCATCAACACGCCGATCTTGGAGAACGCCAGGCGCGCCTGTTCGCTGGTGCTCTGGCCGCGGTCGTGCAGCGCGCGGCGCATGTATTGCAGGTAGGCGCCCGCGTGGCGGGCCTCGTCCTGGGCCACGGTCTTGTAGATGGCCTTGATGACCGGCTCGGTGTGCCATTCGGCGGCGCGGCGATACCAGTGGTTCAGGCGGACCTCGCCGCAGAAATGCAGCATCAGGGTTTCGAGTTCGGGGGCCCGGTCGAATTCGAAGCGCACGTTGTGCAGTTCTTCCTCGGTGGGCACCAGGTCGGGACGGAAGCGGCGCAGGTATTCGATCAGCACCAGGGAGTGCTTCTGCTCTTCGAAGAACCAGACCGACATGAAGGCGCAGAAGTCGCTGTCGCCGCGGTTGTCGCGCAGGAACATCTCGGTGGCCGGCAGCGCGGCCCATTCCGTGATGGCGTTCATCTTGATGGTGTGCGCCTGCTCGTCCGACAGCTTGCTGCGATCGAAGTCGCCCCAGGGGATGTCATGCGCCATGTTCCAGCGCACGGCTTCCATGGTCTTGAAGAGTTCAGGATAAAGCATGTTCTGCCCTTGTATTGATCCCGCTGATGGGGCTATGAAAATTGATGAATGGCACGCACCGCGCGGCACGCACTGCGGTCTTGCGCCGCAGTGCTATTTTTCGCCGTTTCCCGCGAAGCTATGATGACCGCTTCATGAATGAAACATGACAGTAGGCGTCTAAAACATTGCTGCGCCTACCGGGTCAATGCCCATATCGCGACTCCGACTGCCAGTGCGACGACGCCAACCAGCGCTGCAACCAACCGGTTGTTCTGCTCCTGCGCCCGCCGCAACTGAGCCATTTCGGCCAGCAACGCCGGCGAAACATTGGGGCGGCTCAGCTGGTCATGGAGCAGCCTGGGCAAGGCGGGCAGCATTTGCGACCACTGCGCCGCCTCTTTTTCCAGGCTTTGCCTCAAGCCCTTGATCCCGACGCGCTGACGCATCCAGCGTTCGAGGTAGGGTTTGGCGGTTTTCCAGAGATCCAGGTTGGGGTCCAGCTGCCGCCCCAGGCCTTCGACGTTCAGCAGGGTCTTTTGCAACAGGACCAGCTGCGGCTGGATCTCTACGTTAAACCGACGCGAGGTTTGAAAGAGCCTCAACAGCACCTGTCCCAGTGAAATCTCGGACAGAGGACGGTCGAAATACGGCTCGCAAACCGCGCGCACGGCGCCTTCGAGTTCTTCCTCGCGCGTATCGGGCGGCACCCAGCCCGACTCGATGTGCAGCTGCGCCACGCGGCGGTAATCGCGGTGGAAGAAGGCCAGGAAGTTCTGCGCCAGGTAGTTCTTGTCGAACTCCGACAGCGAACCGACGATGCCGAAGTCCAGCGCGATGTAGCTGCCCAGCGTCTCGGGGCGGTCGGACACGTAGATGTTGCCCGGGTGCATGTCGGCGTGGAAGAAGCCGTCGGTGAACACCTGCGTGAAGAAGATCTCGACGCCGGTGCGCGCCAGGGTCGGGATGTCGATGCCGGCCTCGCGCATGCGGTCGACCTGCCCCACCGGCATGCCGTACATGCGCTGCATGGTGAACACCGTGGAGGCGGTGTATTCCCAGATCACCTCGGGCACGATCAGCATGTCGCCGCGCCCGGACTCCGGGCCGAAATTGCGCCGCAGCTGGCTGCAGTTGGACGCCTCGCGCACCAGGTCCAGTTCGTCGTGCAGGTACTTGTCGAATTCGGCCACGACTTCGCGCGGCTTCAGGCGGCGGCCGTCGGCGCCCAGGCGCTCGATGATGCGGGCCACCACCTTCAGCAGCGACAGGTCTTTCTCGATGATGTCCAGCATGCCCGGGCGCAGCACCTTCACGGCGACCTCGCGGCCGTCGTGCAGCACGGCGAAGTGCACCTGGGCGATCGAGGCCGAGGCCACCGGGTCCACGTCGAACTGCGCGAACAGCTTGTCGGGCGGCGCGCCCAGGGCCGCCTCGATGCAGGCGGCCGCCTGCGCCGACGGGAACGGCGGCACGCGGTCCTGCAGCAGGGCCAGTTCGTTGGCGATGTCGGCGGGGATCAGGTCGCGGCGGGTGGACAGCACCTGCCCGAACTTCACGAAAATGGGGCCCAGCGATTCCAGCGCCAGCCGCAGCCGCAGGCCGCGCGGCTTGCGCGGGCGGGTGCCCAGGCGGATGACGCGCAGCAGGCAGGTGGCCAGCGGATGGTTCAGGCTGGACAGGACCAGTTCGTCCAGGCCGTAGCGCAGCGAAACCAGGATGATGCGGATGAGGCGCAGCAGCGGAAACATGGATCAGGCGCCCCGCTTTGCGCCGGCCGCGGCCAGGCGGGTTTGCAGCGCCGCCGCCGAGCGGGCCAGCGACTCGGCGCGGTCGTTGAGTTCGGCCAGGTCCAGGCGCCATTGCTCCAGCGCCGGCCGGCCCGCCAGCACGCCGCTTTCCTCGGACAGGTATTCGGACACGTTGCCGGCCAGGCGCTGGCCGGCCGTGCGCGCGCCCTCGGCCACGGCGCGGGCGCCGCCCACGATGCGCAGAGCGGCGATGTCGCCCACCACCCGGGCCAGCGCGTCCTCGGGGTCCCAGCGCAGCTGCTTGGACAGGTCGGCCACCACCTGGGCCAGGGCGGCGTCGCCCGAGATATGGGTGGCCTCGGCGAAATCCGGCGCGTCGCGCCCGGCGCCCAGGCGCGGCAGCGGCAGTTTCTCGGGCGCCACCGTCAGCGTCACGTCGGGCACCACCGCCGGATCGGCCTGCGCGGCCAGCCCGTCGCTGGCGATCGTCAGGCCCAGGCTGAAGCCGCCCAGCGCGAAGCGCACCGTCTTGCCGGCATGCCGCGCCAGGCGGTCGCGCGCCCAGTCCTCACGCCGCAACAAGGTATTGAGCGCGCTGACGGCCAACCGCGTAGGAGTGGGCAGAAACGAAAAAGGCAGCATGACGGTGTGCAACGGCCCGACGGGCGGGTTGCTGGATTTGATGGGTAAATCGGGAGTGTAACGGGTTAGATGGGAGCGTGTTTTGCGCAGGCACATGGAAAACCGGCCCCTGAAGGGGCCGGTTCAAGCGGATGCCTTGCGGCATCCCCAACGGAGGGCGGGCGCGCCGCCTCAGCTGGCGTAGTCCACCGGGATCTGCTGTATGCCGGCCAGCAGCCAGCCGCCAGTCTGCGGCTTGAAGAGGTTCCAGACTTCCTCGAAGCGGAAGGCCTCGGCGCCCGGGGTCTCGCGCAGCATGCCGGAGAAGCGCACGCTGGCCAGGTGGCCGTCGGACACGGTCTCGATGCCCAGCAGCTCGGCGTTGAGCAGCACGACTTCGGTCTTGTTGGGCGCCGCGCCGCGCTCGGCCAGCTGCGGCTTGAGCTCGGTGATCAGGTCGTCGGTCAGGAACTCGCGCAGGCGGTCGGTGCTGCCGCTGTCCCAGACGGCCTGGATGCGCACGAACTGCTCCTTGGCCTGCTTGAGGAAGTTGGGCGTGTCGAAGTCGCCCGGCACGAACCAGTTGTTGTCGTCGCCCGCCTTGGGCAGGACGGCCGGCGCGGCGGCCGCGGCCGGAGCCGCCGCCGGAGCGGGGGCCGGCTGCAGCGATTCGCGCCACATCGGTTGCTGCTGGCCGTTGGCCGCATTGTTGTTATGGGAGCCGCCGAACGCGCCCTGCGTGGCGGCGCGGGGCGCGGCGCCGCGCAGGCGGCGGACGATGAACATGATGGCGAAGACCACCAGGGCGATCAGCAGCGCCGACGACAGGAACTCGGCGAAGGCGCCGGACAGGCCCATGCTGGAGAGCAGCGCGGCGATGCCCAGGCCGGCGGCGATGCCGGCGATGGGGCCGAGCCAGCGCGACGCGCCGCTCTTGGCGGCCGCGCCCGCGGCGCCGGCCGTGGCCGCGCCGGCGGTGGCCGCGCTGGGCGCGGAGGTGGCGCCGGCCGTGTTGTTGGTGGCCGTCGGCGGCGTGGTGGCCTGGCGCTGCTGGGTCACGTTGGTGGACTGACGGCCGAAGCTCCCGCCGCCGCCGGCACGGCGGGCTTCGGCGTCGAACGACGCCGTCACCAGCGCCGCGCCTGAAACGGCGATGAGCGCCGCCGCGACAAACCGCGAAAGACAGAATTTGGACATGGACATTGCTCCTCGTACTCGCGCCCCCCGCCGCCCCGAGCAGCAGGAATCTCCGCAGGTTGCGGAGCTTGGGTCACGACTTTTCTTACAACAATCTGAATACCGTAAGAATAACGGACAAGACGCCGCCCTACAAGTTCCGCAAACCGGGCGGAAATCGCTGGGCGGCAGGGGGAGATCAGCCCAGCCGCACGCCTTCGTGCAAGGCGGCGATGCCGGCCGTCAGGTTGAAGTACTGCACCCGTTCCAGGCCGGCCGTGCGCAGCATGTCGGCCAGGGTTTCCTGGTCGGGATGCATGCGGATCGATTCGGCCAGGTAGCGGTAGCTGGCCTCGTCCTTGGCGATGGTCTTGCCCAGCCAGGGCAGCACATTGAAGGAATACCAGTCGTAGGCCGGCGCCAGCGGCTTGGCGATGCGGGAGAATTCCAGCACCAGCAGCTTGCCGCCCGGCTTGAGCACCCGGGTCATTTCGGCCAGGGCGCGGTCCTTGTGGGTCATGTTGCGCAGGCCGAAGGCCACGCTGACGCGGTCGAAATAGCCCGAGGGAAACGGCAGGCGCTCGGCGTCGCACACGGCCGCGGGCACCAGCAGGCCGGCGTCGGTCAGGCGGTCGCGGCCCACCCGCAGCATGGAATCGTTGATGTCGGTGAGCCAGACCTCGCCCGTGGGGCCGGCGCGCTTGGCGAAGGCCTTGGCCAGGTCGCCGGTGCCGCCGGCGATGTCCAGCACCTTCATGCCGGGCCGGATGGCGGCGCGGCCGATGGTGAAGGCCTTCCAGACCCGGTGCAGGCCCGCCGACATGAAATCGTTCATGACGTCGTAGCGCTGGGCGACCGAATGGAAGACTTCGGCCACCTTGCGGGCTTTTTCGCTTTCCGGCACCGATTGGAAGCCGAAATGGGTGGAGGGCGAGGCGGAATCCGCGGAATGTTGCGATTCGGAGGGGTTTTGCATGGTGAATTCCCGATATATCGTCCAATGGTAGCCTATTGGCCCCCGATTCCGCCTTCCGGGCCGGCCGGATCGGCAGGCGGAATGGCTTCGGAATGGTCCGACAGCCGGCGCTCGTCACATACCTGAAATATTGCGGCCATACTATCGCAATGTTCGCGCCGCGCCGGCGCTCAGAAGTGTGCCCAATCCGCCATGTCCAGCACTATCCTCGTCGTCGAAGACGAACCCGCCATCCAGGAACTGATCGCCGTCAACCTGTCCTTCGCCGGTCACAAAGTGCTGCGTGCCTTCGACGCCGACCAGGCCCAGACGCTGATCCGCGCCGAACTCCCCGACCTGATCCTGCTCGACTGGATGCTGCCCGGCACCTCGGGCCTGGCCATGGCGCGCAAGCTGCGCAACGACGAGCGCACCCGCGCGGTGCCGGTCATCATGCTGACGGCCAAGGGCTCCGAGCAGGACAAGGTCGACGGCCTGGAAGCCGGCGCCGACGACTACATCACCAAGCCCTTCTCGCCCAAGGAGCTGATGGCCCGCATCAAGGCGGTGCTGCGCCGCCGCGCGCCCCAGCTCACCGACGACGTGATCGACGTGGGCGGCCTCAAGCTCGACCCGGTCACCCACCGCCTCTCGGGCAACAGCCAGTCGCTGCAGATCGGCCCCACCGAATTCCGCCTGCTGCATTTCTTCATGACCCATCCCGAGCGCGTGTTCTCGCGCTCGCAACTGCTGGACCAGGTCTGGGGCGACCACGTGTTCGTGGAAGAACGCACGGTCGACGTGCACATCCGCCGCCTGCGCAAGGCGCTCGAACCCAGCGGGCACGACGCGCACGTGGAAACCGTGCGCGGCAGCGGCTACCGGTTTACTGCCCAGCTTCCGACGCGGTAAAACTCCCGCACGATGATCTGGCTGCGCACCCTTTTCCTGATCGCCCTGTGGGCGATCGCGGCGTTTATCGCCCAATGGCTTATCGGCAACCCGGCGGGCTGGATTCTGTTCAGCGCGGCGCTGTGCGCCATGCTGGTCTGGCGCAGCTGGCGCCTGCACCTGGTTTCGCGCTGGGCCAACAACCCCGACTCCGCCCCGCCCGCCTCGGTCGGCCCGTGGGACGACATCCTCGCGCCGCTGTACCGCTACACCCGGGCCCGCGCCCGCGAGCTGGCCGAAACCCGCAACACCATGCACGGCATGCTGGCCGCGGCCCAGGCGCTGCCCGACGGCGCGGTCACGCTCAATGAAGATTTCCAGATCGACTGGTGCAACCGCATGGCGCGCCAGCACCTGGGCCTGCGCCTGCCGGCCGACCGCGGCCACAATCTGCTGAACCTGCTGCGCGCGCCCGAATTCGTCGAATACGCGCACCGCGCCTCGTGGCCCGATCCCATCCTGGTGCGCCTGGGCCAGAACGGCCAGGAGCGGCTGATGATGATGCAGCTCACGGCCTACGCCAGCAACCAGCGCCTGCTGATCACCCGCGACGTCACCCAGATCGAGCGCCTGGAAACCACGCGCCGCGATTTCGTGGCCAACGTCTCGCACGAACTGCGCACGCCGCTGACGGTGCTGGCGGGCTTTCTGGAAACGCTGCGCGACCTGCCCGCCGAGGCCCTGCCGGCCGAACAGCGCGAGCAGTACGTCGACATGATGCACGAGCAGGCCCAGCGCATGCAGGCCATCGTCGAAGACCTGCTGACCCTGTCCACGCTGGAATCCTCGCCCGGCACCGAGCCGCGCGCGGTCAACATCGGCACCCTGCTGCAGAAGGCGCGCCAGCAGATCGAGGCCCTGTCCGGCGGACGCCACGTGCTGCAATGGCACGTGGACGAAACGCTGGACGTGCTGGGCGCGGAAACCGAGCTGGCCTCGGCCCTGTCCAACCTGCTGACCAACGCCGTGCGCTACACGCCGGACGGCGGCGCCATCACCGTGCGCTGGGAACGCGAAGAAGACGGCGGCGCGCGCTACAGCGTGCAGGACACCGGCATCGGCATTCCGGCGCGCCATCTGCCGCGCCTGACCGAGCGCTTCTACCGCGTGGACCGCGGCCGTTCGCGCGCCGTCGGCGGCACCGGCCTGGGCCTGGCGATCACCAAGCACATCGCCATGCGCCACGACGCCGAACTGCTGATCAGCAGCGAACAGGGCAAGGGCAGCGTGTTCGCGCTGCGCTTCCCGCCGGACCGCGTGGCCGTCGAAGCCTGACCGCTACGCCGACTGCGCCTGGCCGGCCTCGCCGGTGGTACATTTCGGGCCATGCGCATCCTGGTCATCGAAGACGAAACCAAACTGGCCGACTACCTCAAGAAGGGGCTGTCGGAGCAAAGCCACGTCGTGGACCTGGCCCGCGACGGCGTCAACGGCCTGCACCTGGCGCTGGAAGGCGCCTACGACCTGATCGTGCTGGACGTGATGCTGCCCGGCGTGGACGGCTTCGGCATCCTGGCCGCCGTGCGCGCGCAGAAGGACACCCCCATCCTGATGCTGACGGCGCGCGACGCGGTCGAGGACCGGGTCCGCGGCCTCGAAGGCGGCGCCGACGACTACCTGATCAAGCCCTTCGCCTTCTCCGAACTGCTGGCGCGCGTGCAGGCGCTGCTGCGCCGCGGCCGCTCGCAGGAACCCACCGTGCTGCGCCTGGCCGACCTGGAACTGGATCTGGCCCGGCGCCGCGCCCAGCGGGCCGGACGGCGGCTGGACCTGACGGCCAAGGAATTCAGCCTGCTGGCGCTGCTGATGCGCCGCCAGGGCCAGGTGCTGTCGCGCACCACGCTGGCCGAACAGGTCTGGGACATGAACTTCGACAGCGACACCAACGTCATCGACGTGGCGGTGCGGCGGCTGCGCGGCAAACTGGACGATCCCTACGACACCAAACTGCTGCACACGGTGCGCGGCATGGGCTACGTGCTGGAATCGCGCCACGCATGAGGCCGCTGCGCATGCGCTCGATGCAGGCGCGCCTGACGCTGCTGCTGGGCGCCATCGCGCTGCTGGTCTCCAGCCTGGCCGGCGCCACGCTATTCTGGGCGCTCAAGCGCGAAGTCGAACGCCAGGAGATCACCGAAGTCAGCGGCAAGCTGGAGCTGATCAACCATCTGATCGACATGCAGAACAGCGCCAGCGGCCTGTCCGACCTGGCCGCCGCCTTCGACGAAATGCGCGCGGGCCAGGGCCAGCTGGGCATCTGGATCATGGAGGCCGGCGGCAAGGTGGTCTATGGCGGCGCCGCGCCGCAGACGCTGGAGACGCGGCCCGACGGGCAGGTGGTGCTGCAGGCCCCGGATGGTGGACGCATGCGCGGCCTGCGCGTGGACATCAACGACCGTATCCTGCCCGGCGCGCAGCTGACCGTGGCCGTCAGCACGCGCACCAGCGCGCAGTTCCTGTACGCCTACGGCACCGCGCTGGTGCTGATCTGCGCGCTGTGGGTGGGCGCCACCGTGGTGCTGGCGGCCTGGGCCGTGCGCCGCAGCATGGCGCCGGCGCGCCGGCTGTCCGAACAGGCGGCCCGCATCCAGCCCGACAACCTGTCGCGCCGCCTGCCGCTGAAAGACACCGACCGCGAACTGCACGAGCTGGTGCGCTCCTTCAACCGCACCCTGGAACGGCTGCAGGAGGCCTACCAGCAGATGGAAGGTTTCAACGCCGACGTGGCGCACGAGCTGCGCACGCCGCTGGCCACGCTCATCAACGGCACGCAGGTCATGCTGTCCTCGCCGCGCGAGGCGGGCGAGCTGCGCGACGCGCTGGAATCCAACCTGGAAGAACTGGAAGACCTGAAGACCCTGGTCAACGACATGCTGTTCCTGGCGCGCGCCGACCGCGGCGAGCGCGCGGCCGACCTGGCGCCGGTGTCGCTGGCCGCCGAAGCGCGGCGCGTGGCGGAATACTACGAAGCGATGCTGGAAGCGCACGGCGTGCACCTGCGCTGCGCCGGCGACGCCATCGTCGCCGCCAACCCGGGGCTGGTGCGGCGGGCTCTGGCCAATCTGATCTCCAACGCCATCAAGGCCTGCCCGGCCGGCGGCGAAATCGTGCTGGCGTGCTCGGTGTCGGCGGCCGGCGCGCGGGTCGAGGTGCGCAACCCCGGCCCGGCCATCCCCGCCGCCGACCTGCCGCGCATCTTCGACCGCTTCTTCCGCTCCGGGCAGTCGCGCGCGCCGCGCAGCGAAGGCCACGGGCTGGGCCTGGCGATCGTGCGCGCCATCGCCCGCATGCACGGCGGCGAAGTGGACGCCGCCTCGGACGAGCGCGGCACCGTCATCGGCATCACGCTGCGCGGCCCCGTGGGGCATGCCGCGGCCAACATTACAAAAATGTAATCAAGGCGACAGAGTCGGGTCACCGCCGTTTTCCTACAGTGCCATCACCGTCCCCACTACCAAGGATACGCGTGAAAGGCACTCTGCTCCGTACTCACCGGGCCGCCATCCTGGCCCTGACCCTGACCCTCAGCGCGGGCGCCGCATATGCCGCCGGCGGTCACGGCGGCCATGCCATGCCGGCCGCCTCCGCCCCCATCGGCAAGCCGGGCGATCCGGCCAAGGTCACCCGCAGCATCGACGTGGACATGTCCGACGCCATGCGCTTCACGCCGGCCCGCATCGAGGTCAAGGCCGGCGAGACCGTGCGCCTGAACGTGCGCAACTCCGGCCGCATCCGCCACGAGCTGGTGCTGGGCTCCGACGCCGACCTGAAGGCGCACTACGACATGATGATGAAAGACCCCGGCATGCGCCACGAAGAGGCCAACGCCGTGTCGCTGGAAGGCGGCAAGAGCGGCCAGATCGTGTGGCGCTTCGACAAGGCCGGCACGGTGTCTTTCGGCTGCCTGGAGCCCGGCCACTACAGCGCCGGCATGAAGGGCGCGGTGTCGGTGCTGTAGGCCATGACGAATTCACATCCTCTTTCCCGCCGCCGTTTCGTCCAGGGCCTGGCCGGCGGCGGCGCGCTGGCCGCGCTGGGCAACTGGCGCGCGGCGCTGGCCACCCCCGCCCCGGCGGCGGCCGCGGAGCTGCGCGGCACCGAGTTCCACCTGGAGATCGGCGAAACCCCGGTCAACTTCACCGGCGCGGCGCGCGTCGGCACCACCGTCAACGGCCAGGTGCCGGCGCCGCTGCTGCGCTGGCGCGAAGGCGACACGGTGACCCTGCACGTCACCAACCGCCTGCGCGAACAGACCTCGATCCACTGGCACGGCATATTGCTGCCCACCGAAATGGACGGCGTGCCCGGCCTGAGCTTTCCCGGCATCGACCCCGGCCAGACCTTCACCTACCGCTTCCAGGTGCGCCAGAGCGGCACATACTGGTATCACAGCCACTCCGGCTTCCAGGAGCAGACCGGCCTGTACGGCGCCATCGTGATCGATCCGCGCCGGCCCGATCCGATCGCCTCCGACCGCGACTACACGGTGCTGCTGTCGGACTGGACGGATGAAGATCCGATGCGGCTGTTCAACAAGCTGAAGATCATGCCGGACTACTACAACCGCATCCAGCCCAGCGTCGAAAGCCTGCGCGCCGAGGCCCGCGACAAGGGCTGGGGCCCGGCGCTGTCGGAGCGGCTGATGTGGGAGCAGATGCGCATGAATCCGTCGGACCTGGCCGACGTGTCCGGCGCCACCTACACCTTCCTGACCAACGGCGTGACGCCGGCCGGCAACTGGACCGGCCTGTTCAAGCCGGGCGAGCGCATCCGCCTGCGCTTCATCAACGGTTCGGCGATGACGTACTTCGACGTCCGCATCCCGGGGCTGAAGATGACGGTGGTCGCGGCCGACGGCCAGGACGTGCGGCCGGTGGACGTGGACGAGTTCCGCATCGGCGTGGCCGAAACCTACGACGTCATCGTCGAGCCGCGGGACGAACGCGCCTACACCATCTTCTCGCAGGCCATGGACCGTTCGGGCTACGCGCGCGCCACGCTGGCGCCGCGCGCCGGCATGCAGGCCGAGATTCCGGAGCTGGACCGGGTGCAGCTGCTGGGCATGATGGACATGGGCATGGCGCACGACATGGGCGGCGGCGGCCACGACATGGGCGGCGGCAGCGGCGCGGGCGGCCACGGCGCGATGCCGGGCATGGACCACGGCGGCCACGGTTCCGGCGCCGGCCAGGGCGGCATGATCGAGGTCAAGCACCCCTATCCCACCGAGCGCGGCGTGAGCAATTCGATGCTGCCCGACGTGGTCTCGACCCGGCTGGACGATCCCGGCGTGGGCCTGCGCGACAACGGCCGGCGCGTGCTGACCTACGCCGACCTGCGCTCCATGCGCGAGCCGCCGGACAACCGGCCGCCGTCGCGCGAGATCGAGCTGCACCTGACCGGCACCATGGAACGCTACATGTGGTCGTTCAACGGCGTGAAGTACACGGACGCCAAGCCCATCGTGCTGCGCTACGGCGAGCGCGTGCGCTTCGTGCTGGTCAACGACACGATGATGACGCACCCCATCCACCTGCACGGGCTGTGGAGCGACCTGGAATCGCCCGACGGCGCTTTCCAGGTGCGCAAGCACACCATTTCCCTCAACCCGGCGCAGCGGCTGAGCTACCGCGTCAGCGCCGATGCGCGCGGCAACTGGGCCTACCACTGCCACCTGCTGTATCACATGGAGGCCGGCATGTTCAGAGCGGTCGTGGTGGAGTAAACGACGATGAAACCGATGAATCGCCACACCCGCGGCCTGCGCGCCTGCGCGCTGGCCGCAGCGCTTGCCGCCCCCGCGGCATGGGCCCAGCCCGCCGCGATGGATCACGGCTCCATGCCCGGCATGGATCACGGCTCGATGAACCACGGCAGCGCGCCCGCGCCCGCGCCGATGGACCACGGTTCCATGCCCGGCATGGACCACGGTTCGATGAGCGACGCCCCGGCCGCGCCGCCGGTCGGCAGCCTGCCTTCCAGCGACGGCGCCGGCGAGCGCGGCTACGACAGCTACGGCATCCATGCGCACATGATGGACAGCACCGCGACATGGCAGGTCCTGTTCGACAAGTTCGGCGTGTCCCGCAACCGCGACGGCGAGTACGCCCGGGAATGGGACGGACGCTTCTGGTTCGGCTCGGCCACCGACCGCCTGCTCGTCAAGAGCGAGGGCGAGGCCGAGAACGGCGGCGGATCGAGCGGCAAGGTCGAGGCCTTCTGGAGCCATGCCGTCTCGCCCTTCTGGGACCTGCAGCTGGGCGCGCGCCGCGACATCGGCACGGGCCCCAAGCGCAACTGGGCCGCCATCGGCATCGAGGGCCTGCTGCCCTACAACATCGAACTGGACGCCACCGGCTACGTGGGCTCGTCCGGCCGTACCGCTTTGGCGCTCAAGGCCGAATACGACCTGCTGCTGACGCAGCGCCTGATCTTCACGCCGGAGCTGGAAGCCAGCTTCTACGGCAAGGACGACCCGGACCGCGGCATCGGCTCGGGCCTGGCCGAAGGCGCGCTGTCGCTGCGGCTGCGCTACGAAATCACGCGCGAGTTCGCGCCCTATATTGGCGTATCCTTCGAACGTAAGTTCGGCCAGACCGCCAGCTACGCGTCCGAGGCCGGCGCCAGCCGGTCGCAGACCGCCGTCATCGCGGGCGTGCGGTTCTGGTTTTGAGCCCCATGTTCACATTTCCGTACGGAGCATCATGAACGTTTCCCGACTTGCGCGCCGCCTGGCGCTTGCCGCCGTCCTGAGCGTGCCCGCCTACGCCTACGCCGAGGCCCCCACCAAGGTCGAAGTGTGGAAGACCCCCACCTGCGGCTGTTGCGAAGACTGGGTCAAGCACATGCGCGACAACGGCTTCGAGGTGATCGCGCACGACGTGCAGGACACCGGCCCCATCCGCCGCAACGCCGGCATGGCCGACTACGGCTCCTGCCACACGGCCGCCGTGGGCGGCTACGCCATCGAAGGCCACGTGCCCGCCAGCGACGTGCGCCGGCTGCTGCTGGAAAAGCCCGAGGCGGCCGGCCTGGCCGCCCCGGGCATGCCGCTGGGCTCGCCCGGCATGGACGGCCCCGAGTACGGCGGACGCAAGACGCCGCACGACGTGCTGCTGGTCGACAAGCGCGGCGGCGCCCAGGTGTTCCAGGCCTACCGCTAGCGTCCTGGCCGGGGGAACGGGAGCAGCCACAACGTGCCTGTGGCTACTCCTTGCACCGCAGCAAAAATGCGCCACAATAGGTGAAACGCATTCGTTCCACCCCTACCCCCCAGGCAGTCATGGCACAAATCGTCCTGTTCGAGAACATCCATCCCAGCGCCCGCGCCGTCTTCGAGGCCGCCGGCTACACCGACATCGTCACGCATGCCGCGGCACTGCCGCCGGCGCAGCTGCGCGACGCCCTGCGCGGCGCGCAGGTGGCGGGGATCCGTTCTCGCACGCACCTGGACGCCGGCCTGCTGTCCGACAACCCCGACCTGCGCGTCGTGGGCTGCTTCTGCATCGGCACCAACCAGGTCGACCTGGACGCCGCCATGCAGCGCGGCGTGCCGGTGTTCAACGCGCCCTTCTCCAACACCCGCTCGGTCGCCGAGCTGGTGCTGGGCGAAGCCATCCTGCTGCTGCGCCGCATCCCCGAGAAAAACGCGCGCGTGCACCTGGGCCACTGGGACAAGAGCGCCGCCGGCGCCTTCGAGACCCGCGGCAAGACCCTGGGCATCGTGGGCTACGGCAACATCGGCTCGCAGATCAGCACGCTGGCCGAAAGCCTGGGCATGCGCGTCGTCTACCACGACGTCGAGGCCAAGCTGCCGCTGGGCAACGCCCGCCCCGCCGGCTCGCTCGACGAGCTGCTGGAGCAGTCCGACGTCGTCACGCTGCATGTGCCGGGCGGCAAGTCGACCGAAAAAATCATGAACGCGCAGACCATCGCGCGCATGCGGCGCGGCGCAATCCTGATCAACGCCTCGCGCGGCACGGTGGTCGACATCCAGGCCCTGCACGAGGCCCTCAAGTCCGGCCACCTGGCCGGCGCGGCGCTGGACGTGTTCCCCACCGAGCCCAAGGGTCCGGACGAACCGCTGGCCAGCCCGCTGATCGGCATGCCCAACGTCATCCTGACCCCGCACATCGGCGGCAGCACGCAGGAATCCCAGGAAAACATCGGCCGCGAAGTCGCCGAAAAACTGGTGCGCTTCC
Source organism: Achromobacter sp. MUI-25009338 (assembly GCF_057359325.1). Lineage (NCBI taxonomy): Bacteria > Pseudomonadati > Pseudomonadota > Betaproteobacteria > Burkholderiales > Alcaligenaceae > Achromobacter > Achromobacter sp. MUI-25009338. The sequence continues at coordinate 442,633 of NZ_CM170627.1, read as the reverse complement.
TGCAGGCGGGCACCACCAAGGGCGCGGTCAACTTCCCCGAACTGCCCTACCTGGAGCCGGCCGGCGGCACGCGCATCCTGCACGTGCACCGCAACGCCCCGGGCGCGCTCGGCACGCTCGACAACCTGATGGCGCAGCACGGCCTGAACATCGTCAGCCAGACCCTGCAGACCAAGGGCCAGATCGGCTACGTCATCACCGACGTCGACGGCCAGGTCGACGACATCGTGATGACGACGCTGCGCGATCATCCCATCACGGTGCGTTGCGACAGGTTGTGAAACGCGCGTAATCCGTCGGCCGGCGGCGCCTCGTTGGCGGCGCTCGCCAGGCACTCCGCCATCTTCTCGCGCACCCCGCCGGCTTCGAACGGCAGGCGGCCGATCAGGCCGATCTCGCGCCATAGCGGCGTCTCGCCCAGCGGCAGCAGCCGCAGGCCGGTCATGTCCAGCCGCCGCAGGCGCGGCAGGAGCGCCACGCCCAGGCCGTGGCGCACCATGTTGGCGATGGCGTCGACTTCGTCCAGCTCCACGGCGTCATGCACCGTGATGCGGTGCTTCTTCAGGAACACGTCCACGGCCCGGCCGCCGAACGAAGCCCGGTCGTAGCGGATGAAGGGCTGGCTCGCCAGCAGCTCGCGCCACGGCGCGTCCGGCAGGGCTGCGGGCACGGCCAGCATGACCGGCTCGCGCATCAGCGGCTGCCAGCCCAGCTCCGGCGGCAGGGCGAAGGGCGGGCGGATCAGCATGGCCATGTCCACCTCGCCCGCGTCCACCTGGCCCAGCAGCGCCAGCGACACGCCCGGCACCACCCGCACGCGCACGTCGGGATAGACGGCCCGAAACCGTCCCAGCGCGCGCACCAGCAGGTCCTGCTGCACCGAGGCGATGGCGCCGATGCGCAGCGATCCGCTGACGTGGCCGGCGCCGGCCGTGGTCACCATGCGCTCGGCCATGGCCACGAGCTCCTCGGCCTGCGGCAGCATCTCGCGGCCGTGGGCGTTGAGCGCCGCCGCCCGCGCGCTGCGCTCGAACAGCGTCACGCCCAGGTATTCCTCCAGGCGCTTGATCTGGGCGCTGACCGCCGACTGGGTCAGGCCCAGCTGCGCCCCCGCGCCGGTGAAAGTGCCGTCCCGGGCCACCGCGATAAAGGTCTTGAACTCTTTGATCACAATCAATTTTTTCGATGCTAAGGCACAAAAAATATCGTTTTTGGATCAAAAAAACAATCAATAAAATAGGCCCTGGCAATTCTTCCTCACCGCTTCCGGAGCCCCACATGACCGCTCAAACCCAACTGCCGCCGTTCCATCTGGCCTTCCCGGTCCGCGACCTGGCCGAAGCCCGCGCCTTCTATGGCGAAAAACTGGGCTGTCCCGAAGGCCGCAGCTCGCCCGAATGGGTCGATTTCAACTTCTACGGCCACCAGATCGTGGCCCACCTCGCGCCCGGCGAATGCGGCCACCATGCCACCAGCGCCGTAGACTCGCATAATGTGCCGGTGCGCCATTTCGGCGCCGTGCTTTCCATGGAACAATGGGAAGCCATGGCCAAGCGCCTGACCGACGCGGGCACCGAATTCGTCATCGAGCCCTACATCCGCTTCAAGGGCGAGGTCGGCGAGCAGGCCACCATGTTCTTCCTGGACCCGTCGGGCAACGCGCTGGAGTTCAAGGCGTTCAAGAACATGGATTCGTTGTTCGCCAAGTAATCCGTTCCTACAGGTTTCGTGTCGTTGAACGTACTATCAGAACCCCCTTCTTCGGCCGAAACCGCCTGGCGCATCCTGCCCCAGGGCGACCGCTGCCTGATCGTTTCCTTCGGCGACCGCATCGATGCGTCGATCGGCCGCACCTGTCTGGCCGCGGCCGCCCGGCTGCGCGAGGCGCGGCTGCCCGGCGTGGCCGACGTGGTGCCCTCCTTCGTCGCGGTGGCGGTGCATTACCGGCCTGACGCCCGGGGCAACCCCTCGTACGCCCAGCTGGCCGAGCGCATCGGCCAGTTGCTGGAGGCCGGCATAAGCGTCGACGCCTCGGGCGGGCGCGAAGTCGACATTCCCGTCTGCTACGGTGGCGAGCACGGTCCCGACCTGGACGACGTGGCGCGCGCCGCCGGCCTCACGCCCGAAGACGTGATCGCGCTGCACAGCCAGCCGCGCAGCATGGTGTTCATGCTGGGGTTCGCGCCCGGCCACGCCTACCTGGGCGTGCACGACGAAAAACTGAACATTCCCCGCCGTCCCTCGCCGCGCACCGCCGTGCCGATGGGCGCGGTGGCGGTGGCCAACCGCCAGACCGTGATCTACCCGAACCGCCTGCCCGGCGGCTGGAACATCATCGGCGCCACGCCGCTGACCATGTTCGATCCGGCCCGCGAGCCGGCCGCCCTGCTGCAGCCCGGCGATTCCGTGCGCTTCGTGCCCATCGGCCCCGACGAGTTCGACCGCATCCGGGAGGCCGGACGATGAGCCTGACCGTCATCAAGCCCGGCATGCTGTCGAGCTTCCAGGACCGCGGCCGCGAGGGCTACCAGCACCAGGGCATTCCGGCCGCCGGCGCCATGGACGAGCGCGCCCACCGGCTGGCCAACGCGCTGGCCGGCAACGCCGGCGACCCGGCCACCCTGGAAATGACGCTGACCGGCCCGACCCTGCGGTTCGACGCGCCGGCCTGCTTCGCGCTGGCTGGCGCCGACCTGGGCGCCACGCTCAATGGCCGCGAACTGCCGGTGCACCGCCCGCTGGTCGCGCAGGCCGGCGACACGCTGGCCTTCGGCGCCCGCCCGGCCGTGGGCGTGCGCGGCTATCTGGCGGTGCATGGCGGCTTCGCGCTGGAGCCGGTCATGGGCAGCGAAAGCACTTATCTGCGCAGCGGCTTCGGCGGCTTTCACGGCCGCGCGCTGGCCAGGGGCGACCAGCTGCCGCTGCGCAAGCCGCTGGACGGCGGACGCGACATGGACGCGTTGCAGGATGCGCTGTGGCAGCTGCGCGTGTACCTGCCGTCCGCGCTGGGCGCGCCGCGCCGCAGCGCCGTGCGCTTTTTGCCGGGCATGCACTGGCACGAGTTCTCGCAAGCGTCCCGCCGGGCCTTCGCCGAGGCCGAATTCCGCATCAGCCCGCAATCCGACCGCATGGGCTACCGGCTGCTGGGCCCCGCGCTGTCCATGAGCGAGCCGCGCCAGATGCTGTCGGAGGCCGCCTGCTTCGGCACCGTGCAGGTGCCCTCGGGCGGCGAGGCCATCATCCTCATGGCCGACCGCCAGACCACCGGCGGCTATCCCAAGATCGCGCAGATCGCCACGGTGGACCTGCCCATCCTGGCGCAGGCCGCGCCCGGGCAGACGCTGCGCTTCCAGCCCATCGAACTGGAGGCCGCGCAGCGCCTGGACGGCGAGCGCGAGCGCGCCTTCGCGCAATTGCAGGACACGCTGGCGCCGCTGCGCGCACTCCTCGCCTAGAAAGGAAACCGCTATGACCACCCGCATCGACATGAACTGCGACATGGGCGAAAGCTATGGCGCCTGGACCATGGGCAACGACGCGGCGGTGCTGCAATACGTCAGCTCCGCCAATATCGCCTGCGGCTTCCATGGCGGCGACCCGGCCACCATGCGCAAAACCGTGGCCGCCGCCCTCAAGCAGGGCGTGGCGCTGGGCGCGCATCCCAGCCTGCAGGATCTGGCGGGCTTCGGGCGCCGCGCCATGCAGATCAGCCCCGACGAGGCCTACGACATCGTGGTCTACCAGATCGGCGCGCTGGCCGGCGTGGCCGCCTCGCAAGGCGCGCGGCTGCATCACGTCAAGGCGCACGGCGCCCTCTACAACATGGCGGCCAAGGACGAACACCTGGCGCGCGCCATCTGCCAGGCGGTCAAGGACGTGGACGCCACGCTGATCCTGTACGGGCTGGCCGGCAGCAGGCTGATCGAGGCGGCCCGCGACATCGGCCTGGCGGCGGCCAGCGAGGTCTTCGCCGACCGCAGCTACCAGGACGACGGCTCGCTCACGCCGCGCACGCGCGCCGGCGCCATGATCGAGGACGTGGACCAGGCGGTGGCGCAGGTGGTGCGCATGGTGCGCGAAGGCAAGGTGCGCTCGGTCGGCGGCAAGGACGTGCCCGTGCAGGCCGACACCCTCTGTATCCACGGCGACCAGCCCAACGCCCTGGTGTTCGCCAGCGGCATCCGCCAAGCCCTGGAGGCGGCCGGCATCGAGGTGCGCACCCCGCCGCCGCGCCCTCAGGCGCGCGCGACTTCGCGGTAGGCCTCGATCACGGGCGACAGCACGTCGGCCAGGTAGCCGCGCGCCAGCCCGGTCATGCGTTCGACGTCGCGCCCGGCCATCGCGTCGATGATGGCGCGGGTGCAGGACGCAATGGCGCTGGAAGCCATTTCCCGCCGGGCCAGCAGGTAGCGCAGCGGCTCGACCTGTTCATACAGCTTGCTCAGCATGCCCGCCAGCGGCGTGTTGCCGGTGCTGCGAGCCGCGGCCAGGTAGAACTCGCAGGCCGCGGCGATGCAGGCGCGCACCTGGCCGCCGGCCTGGGCCTCGGCGATCGCGCCGTGGTGGCGGCGCAGCTCGGCCACCAGCGGCGACAGGTCCTCGGCCCCGGCCGCCTGGCGCAGGCTGTAGGCCTCCAGCTCGGCGCGCAGCAGGTACAGGTGGCGGATCTGGGTTTCGGTGTACAGCGTGACCCTGAAGCCCTTGCGCTGGACGTGGGTGACCAGGCCGCTGACCTCCAGCAGGCGCAGCGCCTCGCGGATCGGGCTGCGGCTGGTGCCGAAGCGTTGCTCGAGTTCCTGTTCCCGCAGCGGCTGGCCGGGACGGATGGTTCCGTCCACGATCAGTTCACGGATCTGTTCCTGCAGGAAATACGGAATCGTGGCGGGCGCTTTGACGTCCAATCGGCTCCCCTTTGCGGCTTGATGCCTGGTATGCGACGGGGGGGACGATACTAGAAGTTTCTTGAAACACAAATAAGAACTTGGTTGCGTTCGCAGCCGGCGTTCAATCCCAATCGTCGCGATAGACGAATTTCGGCATCTGCCAGTTGAACCGCAGCGCCAGCAGGCGCACCGCCAGGCCGGCGGCCAGCGCGATGGGCACGGCGGCGTTGGCCGACAGGCCCAGCGCCTGCCCGCCCAGGTACAGCCCGCCCGTCACCACCGACACGCTGGCGTAGAGCTCCTTGCGAAACAGCAGCGGCACCTCGTTGCACAGCACGTCGCGCAGCACCCCGCCGGCGCAGCCGGTGATCATGCCGCTGATGAGCACCACCGTGATCGGCAGCTGCATGAGCTGCGCCACCTGGCAGCCGATGACGGTGAACGCCACCAGGCCGAGGGCGTCGGCCAGCAGGAACAGGCTGCGCAGGCGCCGCATGACCGGCGCGATCAATGCCGTGACGATGGCCGCCCCGCCCGTCATCCACAGGTACTCGGGGTGGATCACCCAGGTCAGGGGGTAATGGCCCAGCAGCACGTCGCGCAGCGAGCCGCCGCCCAGCGCGGTCACGCAGGCGATGATGCACACGCCCATCCAGTCCATGTCGCGCCGGCCGGCGGACAGGGCCGCGGTCATGGCTTCGGCCACGATGGCGACGAGATACAGCGTATGCAGCAGGACGGGCGAGAGTTCGGAAAACATGGGGAGGACGAAAGGAGGACAGCCCACATTGTATTGAGCCGCCGCGCGGCGGGCCGCCATTGCCTGGATGTGCGCCATCCCTTACGCTGGAAGATGCGTTGATATCGGTCAAACCCCGCCCCGCCTAGCAACGGGACAATGGGGATGTGCCCGCAAGGGCAGTAACGGCAGGGACGCACGGACGCGGGTACCGTCGGCCCGGCCACACCCGGGAGAGAAGATAATGACACAGCAAATCGGCCCCATCCTGCTGGCAACCGACCTGAGCGCCCGTGGCGACCGCGCCCTGGACCGCGCGTTGCAGCTGGCCAAGGAACTCGGCACCAAGCTCATCGTCCTGCACGTCATGGAGTCGCATGCGACGTCCGCGCGCCTGACCACGCCCGTGTGGCGCCGCCACACGTCGGACCACAAGGCCCTGGCCGAGCGCGAGCTGGCCGAAGACCTGGCGGCCGCCGAAGTGCCGACCGAAGTGGTGGTGACCAACGGCGATCCGCTGGCGCGCATCATGGAAACCGCCGACAGCTACGGCTGTTCGCTGATCGTCACCGGCATCGCGCGCGACGAAACCCTGGGCCGGCTGCTGCTGGGAACCACCGTCGAAAAGCTGGCCCGCCAGGCGCGCCACCCGGTGCTGGTGGTCAAGACCCGCCCGCGCCGCCCCTACCGCGACGTGCTGGTGGCCACCGACTTCTCCGACGGCTCGCGCCAGGCCCTGCGCGCCGCGCTGCAGCTGGTGCCCAACGCCGACCTGACGCTGTTCCACGCCTATGACGTGCCGTTCCAGGGCAAGAACGTGCCCGACGAGGCCGTCACGCGCAACTTCTACAAGGCCGCCGAGCAGAGCGCGCGCGAATTCACCGCCGCCACGCCCGAACTGGCCGGCGTCGCCGCGCCGAAGGTGGTGCTGGAATGCGGCCAGCCGGAGACCGTGCTGTCGGAATACTCGTTCAACCACCGCTCCGACCTGGTGGTCACGGGCACCCACGGCCGCACCGGCATCCTGCGCACCGCGATCGGCAGCGTGGCCGAACGGCTGCTCGAATCGCTGCCCAGCGACGTGCTGATCGTCAGGCTGACGGGCGCGGAATAAGCGGAAAACGGGCACGGCGCGGCAATCCCGCGCCGTGCGCATCGCCCGGTCACGCCCCGTTCTTCTCCATCGTCTCTATCGTCCCGCGCAGCATGTGCAGCAGCACCAGGCCGGGCAAGGCGATCAGCACCGTCAGCAGGAAGAAGCCGGGCCAGCCCAGGCTGTCGACCAGGGGCGGCGTGAGCGGGCCGGCCAGGTAGGTGCGGCCCACCGCCGACAGCGCCGACAGCAGGGCGAACTGGGTCGCCGAAAAGCGCTGGCGGCACAGCGCCATCAGCAGGCCGACGAAGGACGCCGTGCCCAGGCCGCCGCACAGGTTCTCTATGCCCACCGCCGTGGCCATGAGCCAGATGCTTTTGGGGCTGACGGCGATCATCCAGTACGCCAGGTTCGACACCGCCTGCAGCAGCCCGAAGGCCATCAGCGAGCGGTACAGGCCCCAGCGCGACATGAGCGAACCGCCGGCCAGCGCGCCGACAATGGTGGCGGCCAGCCCCAGCACCTTGTTCACGGTGCCCACCTCGGTCGGGCTGAAGCCCGCGCCGCGGATCAGGAAGGTGGTGGACAGCGCGCCGGCGAACGCATCGCCCAGCTTGTACAGCACGATCAGCAGCAGCACCGCCAGCGCCCCGCGGCGCGTGAAGAATTCGCGCAGCGGCTCGCCCACCGCCTCGCGCAGGCTGCGCGGCGCGGTGGCGACGTGTTCGGGCTCGGGCGCCCACAGCGTGGCCAGCGCGCACAGCAGCATCAGCCCGCCCATCAGCATGTAGGTGTAGCCCCAGCCTATCCACTGGTCGGCCAGGATCAGCGCCAGCCCGCCCGACACGATCATGGCCAGCCGGTAGCCCATGACCTTGATGGCCGCGCCCGCGCCGCGCTCTTCCTTGCGCAGCACGTCGGTGCAATAGGCGTCGAAAGCGATGTCCTGGGTGGCCGACAGGAACGCCACCAGCACCGCCAGCAGCGCCAGCGGCTGCAGCGCCGAGGACGGCGACAGCGCGCCCATCGCCATGATGGCGGCGGCCAGCAGCAGCTGGGTCACCAGCATCCAGCCGCGGCGCCGGCCCAGCAGGGGCGGGACGTAGCGGTCCACGAACGGGGCCCACAGGAACTTGAGGGTGTAGGCCGTGCCCACCAGGGTCAGGAAACCGATCTGCTGCAGCGGCACGCCTTCCACCGTGGCCCAGGCCTGCAAGGTGCCGCTGGTCAGGGCCAGCGGCAATCCGCTGGCGAAGCCCAGGACCAGCAAAGGGGCCACGCGGGGACTGGTGTAGACGTTGGATGCAGCGGTAATGACGGTCTCCGGTAACGCGCCGGCCCGGCGCTGGAGGCCGGCGGCTTGCGGCATTTTAGGGCCTGCGGGCCGCAGCGTCAGGGCGAGGCGAAACGGTACACCGCCAGCGTGCTGCGCCAGCCCGGCAGCAGCTTGATCTCGCGGCCTTCGTTGAAGGTAGCGCGCTCCAGGATGTCCAGGCGCAGTTCGCCGGCCAGCTGCTCGAAGTCGCGCAGCGTGCACAGGTGGATGTTGGGCGTGTTGTACCACTGGTACGGCATCTGGCCGGTGACCGGCATGCGGCCGCGCAGGATGGACCAGCCGTGCGGCCAGTAGCCGAAGTTGGGAAACGACACCACGCCGTAGCGCGCCACCCGCGCCATCTCGCGCAGGATGTGCTGGGTGCGGTGCATGGACTGCAGGGTCTGCGACAGCACCACCGTGTCGAACTGCTTGTCGTCGAACAGGGCCAGGCCGTCTTCCAGGTTCTGCTGGATCACTTCCACGCCGCGCCGCACGCAGGCGATGACGCAGTTGTCGTCCAGCTCCACGCCCGCGCCGCGCACCTGGCGGTGGTCGCGCAGGTGCGCCAGCAGCGCGCCGTCGCCGCAGCCCAGGTCCAGCACGCGGCTGCCGGGCTCGATCCAGCTCGCGATGCGCGCCAGGTCGGGCCGCAGGGCGCCGGGCGCGGGGCGGGGAGTCACGGGGCTCATTCGGAACGTCCTTGGTTCGGGCGCGCGGCGCCCAGGTCCAGCTCGCGCGCGATGCGTTCGTAATAGCCGCGGACCACGGCATGGTAGCGGGCGTCTTCCAGCAGGAAGGCGTCGTGGCCGTGCGGCGCGTCGATCTCGGCGTAGGTCACGGGGCTGCCGTTCTTCAGCAGCGCGCGCACGATTTCGCGCGAGCGCTCCGGCGGAAAGCGCCAGTCGGTTGAGAACGACACCAGCAGGAAATCGGCCTGCGCCGGCGCCAGCGCGCGCGCCAGGTCGCCGCCGGCGTTGCGGGCCGGATCGAAATAATCCAGCGCGCGAGTGATCAGCAGATAGGTGTTGGCGTCGAAGTAGCGGGTGAATTTTTCGCCCTGGTAGCGCAGGTACGACTCCACCTCGAACTCGACGTCGTAGCCGTAGCGGTAGGCGCCGTTCTCGGCCGGGGCGCGCTGGGCGCGGCCGAACTTCTCGGCCATGTCGTCGTCGGACAGATAGGTGATGTGGCCGATCATGCGCGCCACCGACAGGCCGCGGCGCGGCACCGTCTGCTGCGCGTAATAGTCGCCGCCGTGGAAGTCGGGATCGGTGATGATGGCGCGGCGCGCCACTTCGTTGAAGCCGATGTTCTGCGCCGACAGCCGCGGCGTGCTGGCGATGACCACGCAGTTGGCGACCCGCTCGGGCAGCGTGATGGCCCAGCTCAGCGCCTGCATGCCGCCCAGCGATCCGCCCATCACGGCGGCGAAGCGTTCGATGCCGAAGTGGTCCGCCACCCGCGCCTGCGCCCGCACCCAGTCTTCCACGGTCAGCATGGGAAAGGCCGCGCCCCAGGGCTTGCCGGTCTCCGGGTTGATGCTGGCCGGGCCGGTCGAGCCGAAGCACGAGCCCAGGTTGTTGACGCCGATCACGAAAAACACGTCGGTGTCCACCGGCTTGCCCGGTCCGACCATGTTGTCCCACCAGCCCACGTCGGAGGGATTGTCGGCCGCCTGGCCGGCCACGTGATGCGAGGCGTTCAGCGCATGGCAGATGAGCACGGCGTTGCTGCGCTGCGCGTTGAGCGTGCCGTAGGTCTCCACCGCCAGCTCGTAGGCGGCCAGCGACTGGCCGCTGGACAGCGGCAGCGGCTCATCGAAGCGTATGAAAGTGGGAGCGACGAGACCGACGGAGCCGGGATCAGCGGCGGCGGCGGTCGTGATGGCGGCGGGGACGAACCCGCTGGCCGAATCACCGGCCAAATTCTGGGCAGGAGTGGTCATACGGACCTCTTTAGCTGGATTTATTGGAAGGCGCCCGCAAGCGGATCAGGCAAATCGGCGCCGAAAATTGAATACTGCGGCAGGAATTCTAGCACTGCTGGCGCGCGCGGCAGCAACAGGCCTCAGACCCCTTCCCCCCAGGGCTCCTGTCCCAGGTACTCGTAGCGTTCGGTATTGACGCGCGAGATCCGCCACTCGACGGGCTGGCGCTTGTACGAAAACGCGACGCGGCGGATCTCCAGCAAGGGGCTGCCCTCGGCCACGCCCAGCGCCCGCGCCTGCGCGCGTTCGGCCAGGCAGGTGCGCAGGCGCTCGTCGGTGGCGATCACGTTCACGCCGAACACGTCCTGGTACAGCGCGTACAGGGTGCTTGAGCGCTCGCGCAGGTGCGCTTCGGTCATGCCGGGAAAGCAGGACTCCGGCAGGCAGAGCTCGTCCATCATCACGACTTCGCCGTTGAGCGACAGCAGGTTGGTGAACTCGAACACCATCGCGCCCGCCGGCAGGTTCAGCTTCTCGCGCGCGATGGCCGAGGCCCGCTGGCGGCGGAAACGCAGCAGCTCGGTGCTGGGATAGGACTTGTTCCCGTCCTGGCGCACGATGCGGAAGAACTTGAAGAAATGATGGTTGCGGGTATGCACGGCCACATAGGTGCCGCGGCCCTGGTGGCGCACCAGGATGTTCTCGGCGGCCAGGTCGTCGATGGCTTTGCGCAAGGTGCCGATGGACACGCCGAAGCGCTCGGCCAGCTGCTTCTCGGGCGGGATGGCCTCGCCCTGTTTCCACTCGCCCTGGGCCAGCGCGGCCAGCACGGCCTGCTTGACCTGCGCATACAGGGGACTGCCGAGGGGCACGGTCGATGACAGGCTGATATTCATGGGTGCATCGCAATAACCGGGAGGCCACAGTGTAGCGGCGCGGACGAAGCCGGCTCAAGTCATACAATTCATATATATGATTTAGTTGACTTAGAGAAATTGCGGCCATAAGATCTCCTGACCGTAGCGCCTGCCGCGTCCGGCCGGCGTCCCAGCCAGGAGGAAGACAATGATTCACGCCGTATTGCACGATGCGAAGGACACGGTGGCGGTCGCCGTGGTGGAAGGCGTCACCGCCGGAACGGAACTGAACGCCTGGATCATGGATGAGGACAAGATCATCCACGTGCGCGCCTCGCAGGACATACCCATCGGCCACAAGGTGGCGATGAAGGACATGGCCGTCGGCGACACCGTCTACAAGTACGGCGTCGACATTGGCCGGGTGGTGCAGCCCATACAGGCCGGGCAGCACGCCCACGTGCACAACATCAAGACCAAGCGCTGGTAAGCCCCCCACTCGAAAAGGAATCCGCCATGTCCGTCATCTCCGCTTCGACCACCTTCCAGGGCTACCGCCGCGACAACGGCCGCGTCGGCGTGCGCAACCACGTCATCGTGCTGCCCGTGGACGACATCTCCAACGCCGCGGCCGAGGCCGTGGCCAACAACATCAAGGGCACGCTGGCCCTGCCCCACCCCTACGGCCGCCTGCAGTTCGGCGAGGACCTGGAACTGCACTTCCGCACCCTGATCGGCACCGGCTGCAATCCCAACGTCGCCGCCGTGGTGGTGATAGGCATCGAAGAAGGCTGGACCAAGCGCGTGGTCGACGGCATCGCCGCCACCGGCAAGCCGGTCATGGGCTTCAGCATCGAACTGCACGGCGACCACGACACCATCATGCGCGCCTCGCGCTGCGCCAAGGAGTTCGTGCACTACGCCACCGCGCTGGCGCGCAGCGAATGCCCCATCGCCGACCTGTGGGTCTCGACCAAGTGCGGCGAGTCCGACACCACCTCGGGCTGCGGCGCCAATCCCACCGTCGGCAACGCCTTCGACAAGCTCTACGCGCTGGGGTCCACGCTGGTGTTCGGCGAAACCTCGGAACTGACCGGCGGCGAGCACATCGTGGCCGAGCGCTGCGCCAACGACGCGGTGCGCGAACGCTTCATGTTCATGTTCAACCGCTACCAGGACATGATCGACCGCTGGAAGACCAGCGACCTGTCCGAGTCCCAGCCCACCAAGGGCAACATCGCCGGCGGCCTCACCACCATCGAGGAAAAGGCGCTGGGCAACATCCAGAAGATCGGCAAGCAGTGCCGCGTCGACGGCGTGCTGGACAAGGCCGAAATCCCCGACGGCCCCGGCCTCTGGTTCATGGACTCGTCCTCGGCCGCGGCCGAGATGGTGACCCTGTGCGCGGCCTCGGGCTACGCCGTGCACTTCTTCCCCACCGGCCAGGGCAACGTGATCGGCAATCCCATCCTGCCGGTCATCAAGATCTGCGCCAACCCGCGCACGGTGCGCACCATGTCGGAACACATCGACGTGGACACCAGCGGCCTGCTGCAACGCGAGATCGACCTGAGCCAGGCCGGCGACAGGCTGCTCGAATGCATGCTGGCCACCGCCAACGGCCGCTGGACCGCCGCCGAGGCGCTGGGCCATCGCGAATTCGTCCTGACCCGCATCTTCGAAAGCGCCTGAGCGCGCGCCCTTGCATTCCTACCGGGGCATCCCCCAAGGAGGAAGACAGATGAGCAGCGAACACGATCTCAACCCGGACGCCGCGCTGCGCCGGCGCCTGCTCGGCGCGCTCGGCGCCGCCGGCCTGGGCGCCCTGGCGCCGTGGCAGGGCGCGCTGGCGCAAGCCGGCAAGTGGCCCGAACGGCCCATCAACTACGTGGTGCCCTTCCCGCCCGGCGGGCTGACCGACGTGGCCGCGCGCCAGGTCGGCAAGGCGCTGGGCGACGCCGAGCACTGGAACGTGGTGGTGGAAAACCGCCCCGGCGGCAATGCCAACATCGGCGCGACGCACGTGGCCAACGCCGCGCCCGACGGCTATACCTGGCTGGCCATCACGCTGTCGCACGCGGCCAACGCCACGCTCTTCGCCGGCAAGGCCGGCTACGACCTGACGCGCGACCTGACGCCGCTGGCGGGGCTGGCTTCCTCGCCCATCATGGTGGTGGTCAACGCCAAGAGCGACATCATGAACATGGCCGACCTGGCCCGCGCGGCGCGCGCCAAGTCGCTGTCGGCCGGCTCCAGCGGCAACGGCACGCCGCCGCACCTGACGCTGGCGCTCTACCAGAAGCTCACCGGCCTGCCGCTGATGCACATTCCCTACAAAGGCGGCGCGCCCTCGCTCACCGACCTGATCGGCGGCCACCTGGACGTGGTGTTCTCCAACTATCCCGAATCGCTGCCGCACGTGAAGAACGGCGCGCTGCGGGCGCTGGCCATCACCACCCGCGAGCGCAGCCCCGACCTGCCGGACGTGCCCACCGTGCAGCAGGCCGGGCTGCCCGACCTGATCGTGGAGAACTTCACCGGGGTGCTCGCGCCCGCGGGCACGCCGGCGGCGCGGGTCCAGCGCATCGGCGACGCCATCGTGCGCCAGGTGTCGCAACCCGCCATGCAGCAGGCGCTGCGGCAGCTGGGCTTCGTGCCCCAGCCGCGCGGCCCGGCGGAGTTCGGCGCCTATCTCAAGTCCGAGGTGGCGCGCTGGGCCAAGATCATCCACGAGGCCAATATCCAGGTCGCCTGAGCCAGGGACTCCCCATGCACATTCTCATCTCCGAGTTCATGGACGCGCCCGCGGTCGAGGCGCTGCGCCGGCGCTTCGACGTGCGCTATGAGCCCGACCTGGTCGAACGCCGCGAGGCCCTGCTGCAGGCCGCGGCGGCGGCCGACGGCCTGATCGTGCGCAACCGCAGCCGCGTCGACGCCGGACTGCTGGCCGCCGCTCCCCGGCTGCGGGCCGTGGGGCGACTCGGCGTGGGACTGGACAACATCGACCTGGACGGCTGCGCCGCGCGCGGCATCGCGGTGGTGCCGGCCACCGGCGCCAACGCGCGCGCCGTGGCCGAATACGTGATCGGCGCCGTGCTGGCGCTGCTGCGCGGCGCCTACTTCTCCACGCCGGCGGTCGCGGCCGGACAGTGGCCCCGCAACGCGCTCTCGCAAGGCCTGGAAGTCCACGGCCGCACGCTGGGCGTGGTGGGCTTCGGCGGCATCGGCCGGCTGGCCGCGCGCCTGGCGCGCGGGCTGGACATGCAAGTCATCGGCTGCGACGCGGCGCTGCCGCCGGACCATCCCGCCTGGGAAGAAGCGGGCGTCGCCGCCGTGCCGCTGGACGCGCTGCTGGCGCGGGCCGACGCCGTCACGCTGCACCTGCCGCTCACCGCCGGCACGCGCCGGCTGCTGGACGCCGGACGCATCGCCCGCATGCGCCCGGGCGCCGTGTTGGTCAATACCTCGCGCGGCGGCATCGTGGACGAAGCCGCCCTGGCCGAGGCGCTGCGGGCCGGCCGCCTGCGCGGCGCGGCGCTCGACGTGTACGCCGAAGAGCCGCTGCCCGCCGGCAGCGCGCTGGCCGGCGTTCCCAACCTCATCCTCACGCCGCATATCGCCGGCCTGACACAGGAGGCCAACACCCGCGTTTCCGACATGGTGGCCGCCGGTGTGACAATAGCCCTTACCGGCGGCGCCGCGCAGCACGCCCGCGCCGCCTCCTGACGGAAAGGATATGGCTCACATCTATCTGGACGAACTCCAACTGCTCGCCGCGGCCGCCCTGGCGGCCGCCGGCGCCAACCCGGCGATGGCCGACAGCACCGCGCGCGCGCTGGTCTACGCCGAAAGCCAGGGGCTGGGCTCGCACGGCCTGTCGCGCGTGCCGTTCTACGCCGGCCACCTGCGCGCCGGCCGCGCCATCGGCTCGGCCGTGCCGCGCCTCGTGCACGAACGCGGCGGCGCGGCGCTGGTCGACGCCGGCTCGGGCCTGGCGTTCCCGGCCTGCGCGCTGGCGGTCGAGCAGGCCGCCGCGCGCGCCCGCGAGCACGGCGTGGCCTTCGTGGGCGTGACCAACAGCCATCACTTCGGCGCGGCCGCCTATCACCTCGAAGCCCTGGCCGACGCCGGCCTGGTGGCGCTGGCGCTGAGCAATTCGCCGGCCGCCATGCCCGCCTGGGGCGGCAAGCGCCCGCTGTTCGGCACCAACCCCATCGCCGCGGTGTTCCCGCGACGCGGCGGCGCCCGCCTGCTGATCGACCTGTCGCTGTCGCAGGTGGCGCGCGGCAAGCTCATGATCGCCGCGCGCGACAACCAGCCCATCCCGCTGGGCTGGGCGCTGGACGCCCAGGGGCAGCCCACCACCGATCCCAAGGCCGGCCTGGCCGGCAGCATGCTGCCGGCCGGCGGCGTCAAGGGCGCGATGCTGGCGCTCATCGTCGAACTGCTGGCCTGCGCGCTGACCGGCGCCCATTTCGGTTTCGAGACGGAATCGTTCTTCGTCGACGACGGCGGCCCGGCCCGCCTGGGCCAGGCCTTCCTGGCCATCGACCCGGGCGCGCTGGCCGGCAACGAGGCCTATCTGGAACGCGTCGAAACCCTGGTCGACGCCATGCTGGAAGACGAAGGCGTGCGCCTGCCCGGCGACCGCCGCCACAAACTGCGCGAAGCGGCGCTCAAGCACGGCGTGGACGTGCCCGACGCGTTGATGGCGCAGCTGCGGGAAATGGCCGGGGCGGTTTGATGTGTGTGAGGGAAATGGACCAATGGCGTATGGGGAATGGATAGATACGCCCCTGTACCCAAATCAATACGCCCCGCCCCGCGACAGCCACAGCATTACCGGCGCCAGCGCCAGGAACGCCACGGTGGAGACCAGCACGGCGCCGGCGGCGGTGTCGCCCAGCGGCGTGTAGCGCTTGACGTACATGTAGCTGACGACGGCGCAGGGCATGGCCATCTGCAGGCTCAGCGCGCCGGCCAGGAGCGGCTCCAGGTCCAGCGCCCACACCACCGCCAGGCCCGCGCCCAGGCCCACGGCCAGGCGGATGACGGCGACCTTGGCGCCGTCGCGCAGGCCGCCTGAAGGAATCAGCGCCAGCGCGTGGCCCAGGCTCAGCAGCATCAGCGGCACGGTCACCGCGCCCAGCATGCGCGAGGTCTCGACGATCCAGGCGGGCACCGGCACGTCCAGCAGGCGCATCGCCACCGCCACCACGGAGGCCAGCAGGATGGGGCTTTTCCAGCTGCCCTTGGTGTTCACGCCCGGCAGCAGCCGCACGGCGACGGTGTGCATGACGAAGGAATTGACCGCGAAAAACGCCACCGCCACCGACAGGCCGGCGTCGCCGAACGCCATCTGCGAAATCGGCAGGCCCAGGTTGCCGGCGTTGGGCAGGAAGGCGGTCGGCAGCAGGGTGCGCACCGGCAGCTTCCACAGCTTCAGCAACAGCGCGCTGACCAGCGCGCACAGCAGCAGCGCCAGCAGCGTCGCCACGGCCACGTCGGCCAGCGCGCGGTCGTCCAGATGGGTGGTGACGAAGGTGTGGAACACCAGCGCGGGCGTGGTCACCGAGGTGACCAGCGTGGTGATGAAGGCGCCGCCGAACGGCAGCTCGCGCCGCGCCCAGTACACCCCGATGCCGACGCAGGAAAGCAGGGGCAGCATCAGCACGATGGCCGAAAAATAGAACTGCACGATGGCAGGCATACGACTATTCCGTCAAAGATAAAGAAATCGATGCGCCAAGGCATCGTTGCTTGCCCGGCGCCCGCGCGCGGCGCAGCATGAGGCGACCCGTCAACCGAAACGCCCCTCGCCTGCCGCCGCCATGTCCGCCATGCCCCGCAACGCTTCCCTGTCGGCGCGCCAGGTCGCCTGCCTGCGATGGGCCGCGCTGGGCAAGACCAGCTGGGAGACCGCCCGCATCCTGGGCGTGAGCGAAAGCACGGTGAATTTCCATTTGCGCAACGCCTGCGCCAAGCTCGGCGTGCGCGGCCGGCGCAGCGCGGCGGTCGAAGCCCTGCGCCGCGGCCTGCTCGGCGACATCACGGCTTGACCACGACCGAGCGCAGGAATTCGCGCGCGCGTTCGGCCGGCAGGCTTTCCTGCGTGCCCGCGGCCACCGCCTCGATCAGCATGGTATCGGTCACCCAGACCCGGGCCTGCAGCCAGCCCGGCTTGCCCATGGCCTTGCCGTGGATTTCGATCACGTCGCCGTAGGGCGGCCATTCCAGCGGCGGCACGGCCTGCATGTTGACGTAGAGCGAACGCATCAGCGCCAGCCCCAGCGCGCGCCGCGCCGCCGGGTCCGCGGCGATGTCCGGCGGCAGCGGGGCCGAGCCCACGGCGAAGACCGCCTCGCCCACGTTGGCGCTGGCCAGCGTGAATTTCAGGGTATGGGTGTCGAGCTTGAGGTCGCGCGTGTCCGACGTGACGCGGTCCGGGAACGCCGCCCGCACGTGGCCGTCGGCCACGTCGACTTCGCGCCAGTTGTAGCTGGGCGAGCACGCCGCCACGAGCAGGGCCAGCGCCAGCGCCATGCCGGCTTTCTTGAACATGAAACGAAACAGCGATGAAATCGTCATTACCGAGACCCCGACGGTCTATTCATTTCGAGGAAGCCGGAAATTGTCGCCGATTTCGCTGACCCCCGCGCCCGATGGCACGCCGCTGGCCAACTATGCCTGGCCGGCCGCCCCCAACCTGCCCCCGCCCATCGCCGGGCCGGGCACCCCCAGTATCTACCTGTTGCACGGGCTGAGCGAGCATGCCGGGCGCTATGACCGGCTGGCGCGCTGGCTGGCGGCCCGCGGCTGGGAGGTGGGCGCGCACGACCATCGCGGCCACGGCCATTCGGGCGGGCCGCCGGCCACCCTCAGGCGCCAGGACGACCTGGTGGCCGACGCCGTGGACCGGCTCCGGGCCTGGACCCTGGCCCAGGGGCGCGCGCCCATCGTGCTGGGCCACAGCCTGGGCGCGCTGGTCGCGGTGCGCATCGCGCTGCACGGCCTGGCCGATATCGACGCGCTGGTGCTCAGTTCGCCGCCCTTCGTGGTCAACGTGCCGCTGTGGGTGCGGCGCACGCTGACCTGGATGTCGCTGCACGCGCCCGACCTGCGCGTGCCCCACGGGCTGGCCCCGGCCCGGATTTCGCACGACCGGGCCGTGGTGCGCGCCTATCGGTCCGATCCTCTGGTGCGCCGCCGCATGACGGGCCGGCTGGCGCGTTTCGTCGACGAAGGCGGCCGCGAATCGTTGCGCGAGGCCCCGCTGTTGCCCTGCCGCACCCTGCTGATGGTGGCCGGGGACGACTCCATCGTCGCCGCCGAGGGCAGCCGCCAGTTCGCCCAGCGCGCGCCGGCCGAACTGCTCACGCTGCGCTGGTACGACAGCGCCTGGCACGAGATTTTCAACGAAACCGCGCCCATCGCCGACCCGGTCTATGCCGACCTGGACGAGTGGCTGGCGCGCACGGCGCAGGCATTGTCCCTGTCCCCAGTATTGACACCCTCGGCACAGGAGGCTGGCACCCCGTAAAATCCGACGTCAGACCCAAACGAGAAAAACCCGTGACCGATACTGCCGCCAACCGCCTCTCCCGCCTGGAGGCCAACCGCTCGCTGCTGACCCAGACCCTGCGGGGCATCGAGAAAGAAGGCCTGCGCGTGGACGAGCAAGGCCTGCTGGCCCGCACGCCGCACCCCGCCGGCCTGGGCTCGGCCCTGACCAACGAACACGTCACCACCGACTATTCCGAATCGCTGCTCGAACTCATCACGGGCACGCATACGGACGTGGACGCGTTGCTGGCGGAACTGGACTATACCCATCGCCACGTCTACAGCGTGCTGGACCATGAACTGATCTGGAACCAGTCCATGCCCGCCACGCTGCCGCCCGAAGCCGACATTCCCATCGCCTGGTACGGCACCTCGAACACCGGCATGCTCAAGCACGTCTACCGCCGCGGCCTGGCCGTGCGCTACGGCAAGACCATGCAGTGCATCGCGGGCGTGCACTACAACTATTCGCTGGCCGATGACCTCTGGTCGGTGCTGGACACGCAGCCCGGCACCGCCCAGGACCGCCGCTCGCGCGGCTACATCGGCCTGATCCGCAATTTCACGCGCTATTCCTGGCTGCTGATGTACCTGTTCGGCGCGGCGCCCGCGCTGGCCAGCGACTTCCTGCGCGGCCGCGAACATCCGCTGCACAAGCTGGACGCGGACACGCTGTACCTGCCCTACGCCACCAGCCTGCGCATGAGCGACCTGGGCTACCAGAACAAGGCGCAGTCGCAGCTCAAGCTCTGCTACAACGACCTGGACACGTTCCTGGGCCGCCTGTACGACGCGGTGACCAAGCCCTGGCCCGATTACCAGAAGATCGGCACCCACCGCGACGGCGAATGGATCCAGCTCAACACCAACGTGCTGCAGATCGAAAACGAGTACTACTCCAGCATCCGGCCCA
Source organism: Achromobacter sp. MUI-25009338 (assembly GCF_057359325.1). NCBI lineage: Bacteria > Pseudomonadati > Pseudomonadota > Betaproteobacteria > Burkholderiales > Alcaligenaceae > Achromobacter > Achromobacter sp. MUI-25009338. Next base: position 423,340 of record NZ_CM170627.1, on the reverse strand, counting down.
AGCGCGCCACCGGCCGCTGCGAGCGTCCGATCACGGCGCTGGCCGAGCGCGGCGTGCAGTACGTGGAGGTGCGCTGCCTGGACATCGATCCCGAGTCGCCGGTCGGCATCGAAGCCGCCACCGGCCGCTTCGTCGATGCGTTCCTGCTGTTCTGCGCCGCCTCCGACAGCCCCTACTTCCCGGCCAACGGCTACTGCCAGCGCAGCGCCGACAATTTCTCCACCGTGGTCAAGGAAGGCCGCAAGCCCGGCCTGACGCTGGACCGCGACGGCCAGGCCATCGGCCTGGCCCAGTGGGGCCACCAGCTGCTGGACCAGATCGCGCCCTACGCGGCGCTGTACGATTCCGCCCTGGGCGGCAGCGCCTACGCCGAAGCGCTCGACGCGCAGCGCGCCAAGCTGGACCAGCCCGACGCCACGCCCTCGGCCCGCCTGCTGGCGTCCCTGCGCGCAAGCGGGCTGTCGTTCCACGACTACTCGCTGCAACTCAGCCGCAAGCATGCCGACGCGCTGCGCGCGCAGGCCCTGCCCGCGGACCTGGCGCGCGCCTATGAGCAGGCCGCCGCGCAATCCGTTACGGAACAGTTGCGGCTGGAGCAATCGGACACAGAAGATTTCGATACCTATGTGGCCCGTTACCACGAGGCGCTGAAGGCGCCGCGCAAATAAGGCGTATCGTTAGGATTTTCAGGAGGTTCCCTCATGCGCCGCACCGCAGCATTCCTGTTGGCCCTGGCCACCAGCGTGGCGGGGATCGTCCATGCCGCGCCGCCCATGCAGACCGTCGAATCGGTAGACCTGAAACGCTACGCCGGCATGTGGTACGAGATCGCCAATTTCCCCATGTTCTACCAGCGCAATTGCGTGGGGGATACGACGGCCGAGTACACCCTGCACGCCGACGGCACCATGGGCGTCAACAACCGCTGCCGCACCAAGGACGGCGACATCGACTCCGCCTCGGGCACCGCCACGGTGGTCGACGGCAGCGGCAACGCCAAGTTCGAAGTCTCGTTCTTCAAGCCGTTCAAGGGCGATTACTGGGTGATCGGGCTGGACCCGGACTACCGCTGGGCCGTGATCGGCACGCCCGACCGCAAGTACCTGTGGATCCTGTCGCGCTCGCCCCAGCTGCCCCAGGAAGAGCTGGACAAGGCGCTGGCGGCGGCCAAGAGCCAGGGCTACCAGCTCGACGAACTGCGCTACACGCCCCAGCGCTGAAGGTTCAGCCGGCGTAGTCGCGCGCCAGCCGCAGCACCGTCACGCCCGGCTTGAGCTGGCGCAGCGAGGGCATGACCAGCGTGCAGCGGTCGTAAGGGGTGACGATGGGCTGGCCGTCGGCCCAGCCCAGCACCGAACCGGCCGCCTCCAGCGTCTCCAGGCCGCTCCACGGCTGCGAAAAGCGCAGGTCCATGGACGGCGCGACCACCGCGTCGGTCACTTCCAGCACGCGTTGCGCCGCCGCAGCCGGCAGCAACCAGCCCGCCGGCACGTCGGCCGCGTCGGCCACGCCCGATTCGAGCAGCATGCGCGCCACCATGTCGCGCGCCACCTCGCGCGAGGCCGGATCGCCGTGAAATCCGCATTCGATCAGCAAGGCGCAGGCGTCCTCGCGCGCGGGGTCGCCGAACTGCGCGAAATCGCGCATCCGCACGCCGTCCTTGTGACCGGCATCCACGATCACATGGCGTGGGGCCTGCAGGCGCTTCGCCAGCGCGATATTGCGCGGCAGCACGCCGGTCAGCAGCAGCGGCTCGCCCGGCTCATGCATCGAGTGCAGGTCCAGCAGCCAGTCGGCGCGCTCGACCCAGGGCCGCAGCGCCGCGGCGCGCCGGCGGTCGGCGGTGGATGGATCGTCCAGGCGCTGCGCGCTCCAGACCCGGTTCATGTCCTCCTGCACGAAGCGCGAGGCGTCGTGGCTGGCCGGATCGAAACGGTCGAACGCGTCCAGGTTGCAGAAGGCCAGCGTCAGGCTGCCGCGGCGCGGCCGAAAGCCCGCGGCCAGCAGGTCCTTCAGCGCCCAGGCGCCGCACAGCTCGTTGCCGTGCACCAGCGCCGACACCATCAGCGACCTGCCGGGCACGCCCGAGTCGAAATGCCAGACGCCCGGGGTGTCGGTGTTGCCGGCGCGCTCGGCGCCCAGATCGGGAACGGATAACTTGAATTCCATGAGATGTCCTGCGGTGCTGCGCCCGGTTGGTTACTGGGCTTCGATCCTGGCGGCCTTGACCAGCGCGCCGTACTTCCTGGTTTCATCGGCCTGGTAGGCCACCGGGTCCAGGCCGGGCTGCGCCAGCTGGCCGCCGGCTTCCTGCATCTTGGCGCGGAACTGTTCCGACTTCAGCGTCTCGGCCAGCGCGCCGCGCAGCTTGGCGGCCACCGGCTCGGGCAGGCCAGCGGGGCCGTAGAGCGCGAACCAGACGCTGATGTCGACCGATTCGAAGCCCGGCGTCTCGGCCAGCGCCGGCAGGTCCGGCGCCACCGGCGAGCGCTTTTTCTCGGTCACGCCCAGCGCCACGATCTTGTCGCCGCGCACCTGCGGCAGGCCCGAGGACAGCACCAGCATGCCGTAGTCCAGCTGGCCGCTCATCAGGTCGGTCACCAGCGGCGCCACGCCGCGGTAAGGCACGTGCTCGGCGCGCGTGCCGGTGGACTGGTTGATCATCTCGCCGGCCAGGTGCAGCGTCGTGCCCACGCCCGACGAGCCGTAGTTGTAGCTGCCGGGCGCGGCGCCGCGCAGCTTTTGCAGGTACTCGGCCGCGGTCTTGACGCCGGCGTTCTTGCTGGCGGCCAGCAGCATGGGCTGCGAGGCGATCACGCCCAGCGCCGAAAAATCCTTCACGCTGTCGTACTTCACCGCGCTGTTGATCATGCGCGCGATCACCATTTCATTGGTCGAGCCCAGCAGCAGCGTGTAGCCGTCGGGCGCGGCGCGCGCCACGCGCTGCGCGCCGATGGTGCCGCCGGCGCCGCCCACGTTCTCGATCACCACGCTCTGGCCCAGGCGCTTGGCCAGTTCTTCGCCGAACAGGCGCGCGGTCAGGTCCACGCTGCCGCCGGCCGGATAACCGACCACCAGCGAAATGGCGCGGTCGGGGTATTCGGCGTGGGCAGACGGGGCAACGGCTAGGGCGGCGGCGGCACAGAGCGCGGCAAGCGCGCCGCGCAGCGGATGCTGGACGGATTTCATGGTTTTCTCCCTGGGTGCTGGCGTGGACGGCGGCGCCGTCTCGTTAGGTATGAAAGGGTATTCTCGGGCTCCCGGCGCGTGGCGCTCGTGCCAAGACGGCACATTGGCGTGCCGATTCAGCCTGTGGCCGCGCCCGGCGTCGGCTCAGGCCTTGCGGTTCGCGGTGGCCTGCCAGACCGCTTCGGCCAGCTCGGTCAGCCGCGCGCGCGGCCGGTACAGCCGCACCTCGAAAGCGATCTCGTCGCTGCGCCCGCCCAGGGCCGCCAGCGCGCCGCGGCGGCAGTCGGCCGCCACCATGGACCAGGGCAGCCAGGCCACGCCCAGCCCCTTGGCGACCGCGCCGTGCGCGGCGTCCAGCGAGTCGCTGCGCAGGAACGGCGTCAGCGAATAAGGCGTGGTCTCCAGCCGGTCGCCGACGATGCGCTCCATCGCCAGGCCGCCTGCATAAGTGATCAGCGGCGCGGCCTGCCCGCCTTCCTGCAGTGCGTAGCGGGCGCGGCCGCGCGTATCGGCCTGGCTCACCGGCACCAGCTTGTCGGTGCCCAGGGTCATGTAGCGGTAGCGCCCGGGGCTGAGCTGCACCGACAGCGCCGGATGCTCGTAGCAGCACAGCAGGTCGACCCTGCCCTGCTCCAGCCGGGCCGCCATGTCCTGCATCATGCCGGTGGACAGCTCCACCTGGACGCCTTCGGCCAGCACCTTGGGCGCGCGCAGCCGCAGCCGCGCGATCCAGTCGGCCACCAGGGTGCGGGCCAGGCTGCGGCCGGTGGCGATGCGCAGCACCGCCTCGCCGCCCGCGCCCGAGCTGCGGATGCGGTGGCGCACCTGCCCCATCTGCTCGACCACCTGGACCGCCGTTTTCAGCAGCGCCTCGCCTTCGGCGGTCAGGACCACGGGCAGGCGCTGGCGCTCGACCAGCGGCGCGCCGGCCCAGGCCTCCAGCGCGCGGATGCGTCTGCCGAAGGCGGGATGGGTCACGTGGCGCAGTTCGGCGGCGCGCACGAAGCTGCCGGTGCGCGCCAGCGCGATCAGGTCTTCCAGGAGTTTGAGATCGGCCATGGACGGCAAGCTTACGCCATCAGGCGCTGGCCGCCTGCCTGTCGGCCCGCGTCAGCACCTGTTCGATGAAGCGCGCGGTCTCGCGGTAATGCCCGGCCAGCGCCGCGACCGCCCGGTCGGCGTCGCGCGAGAGCGCGGCCTGCAGCAGCAGCTGGTGCTCCTGGTCCACGTCGCGCTGCGGGCCGTAGGCCGTGACGCCGGCGCGCGCCGGCCGGCGGTAGCGCTCGGTCTGCGCGTACAGCTGCGCCGACAGGTCCAGCAGCCAGGGCGAGCGGCAGGCGCCGATGAGCGCGTGGTGGAATTCCTGGTGCCGGGCTTCGAGCGCGTCCTCGCGCTCCGGATCGGGCATGGCCGGCTCGGCCGCGCGCCGCGCGGCCAGCGTCAACGCATGGTATGCCCCCACCAGGCGCGCCTCCCAGGCGTCGCCGGCATGGGCCAGCGAGCGCCGCAAGGCGTCGCAGTCGATCAGGATGCGGGTCTCGCAGGCGTCCCACAGTTCCTCGACCGACAGCGGCGCGACGCGAAAGCCGCGCGAGGTGGTCGCCACCACCATGCGCTCGCTGCGCAGCCGGTTCAGCGCTTCGCGGATCGGCGAAAAGCTGCTGCCGTAGCGCTGCCGGAGCAAGGCCAGCCGCAGCGACTGGCCGGGCGCGTAGGCCCCGGCCATGATGTCGCGCCGCAATTGGCGATAGACCTGCTCGGACAGCGTGATTTCCTCGACGCCGAAGGTTCCGTCGGGCCCGGGCTCATCCTCGAGGAAGGTTTTGATTCTCGGCTTCAAGATCGGCTCCCGGCGGCGGCGCGGCGCTACACCGCCACCACCGGATGGCGCAGCGTGCCGATGCCTTCCACGCAGGCCTCGACCACGTCGCCCGGCCACAGCCATTCCTGCGGCTTGCGGCCCGCGCCCACGCCTTCCGGCGTGCCGGTGGCGATGATGTCGCCCGGTTCCAGCGTGATGCCGGCGCTGATGTCGGAAATCAGGAACGGCACCTTGAACAGCATGTGGCGGGTATTGGAGCCCTGCTTCTTTTCGCCGTTGACCGTCAGCCACAGGTCCAGCACCTGCGGGTCCGGGATTTCGTCGGCGGTGACGATGCAGGGGCCGAACGGCGCGTAGGTGTCCTGGCCCTTGGAGTAGATCCACTGGCCGGCGCGGCGGCAGTCGCGCGCGCTCATGTCCAGCATCACGCTGTAGCCGAACACGTAGGACAAGGCGTCGGCCTCGGCCACGCGCGAGGCGCGCCGGCCCATGATGACGGCCAGCTCGACTTCCCAGTCCAGCTGCTGCGTGATCCTGGCGTTGTGCTCGATCGCGTCGCCCGGGCCGATGACGGCAGTGGGCGGCTTGGAAAAGATGACCGGCTGCTTGGGCAGGTCGGCCGAGGTGTCCAGCGTGCGGCTGGACTCGGCCACGTGCTCCACGTAGTTCAGGCCGATGCCGAAGATGTTCTTGCGCGGGCGTGGAATCGGCGCCAGCAGCTTGACGTTTTCCTGCGGCAGCGCGGCGCCCACCGGCCATGCGCGGCGATGCGCTTCCAGCAGCTTCGAAGCCTGCGCCACGGCGGCCGGCCCCAGGTCGATGAATTCCAGCATGTCGGCGGGCAGCTCCACGCCCGCATGCCGCCCCAGCAGGGCCAGGTCCACCACATAGCCGTCGGCCAGCGCGCCGAGCCGGGCGGCCGCGGTGGGATGGGCGCGAAACGTTACCAAGCGCATAAATGCTCCAAGAGTCGGGAAGGAAAAATCGAAAGTGCCTAGACCAGCTTCTGCCTGCCGTCGTTGTCGCTCAGCGCTTCCTCGCGGTACAGCGCCAGCGACTTCATCACGGGCAGGTCGTTGAAACAGAACAGGCAGGCGTCGTCGTTGGACGAAAGATTGGCGTGCTCGTGGACGGCCCAGGACGGCACGCAGAAGATGTCGCGCTCGGTCCAGTCGTAGCGCTTGCCGTCGATGACCGAAAAGCCGCTGCCCTTGGCCACCTGGTAGATGAAGCTGCCGGTATGGCGGTGCGCCCTGGTGTGCTCGCCGGGCCGCAGCATCTGCATGCTGGCGCCGATGGTGGGCATGACCGGGCCGCCGGTGGCCGGGTTCACGTATTCCAGCAGGATGCCGTCGTAGGGGCTGCCGGCGGCCGTGCGCGCGTAGCGGCGCAAGGCCTCGTAGGTGGGCTCCCATTCGTACTTGAACAGCGGCGAATACGGCTTGGTCCAGCCCGACACCTGCGGACGCAGGGCCACGCCGCCCCAGGCGCCGCTGGTGTCGTCCACCGGATGCGTGACGGCCTGGTTCAGGTCGGGATGCACCGCGTAGAAGCCCGCTTCCAGCGCGTTGACCAGCGGAATGTCCAGGCCGTCCTGCCAGATGCAGGTGGTGCCGTCCTCGGCCACGCCGTGCTCGTGCCAGGTGCCGTTGGGCGTGAGCACGAAATCGTTGGCGCCCAGCGTCATCTTGTGGCCGTCGACCACCGTGTACGCGCCGCGGCCTTCCATGATGAAGCGCAGCGCCGAATGCGAATGCGCGTGCGCCGAGGCCAGTTCGCCCGGCTGCATCACCTGCAGGCCGGAATACAGCCAGCCCACCGCCGCCGCCACGTCGCGGCGACCCGGATTGTTGAGGTAGATCACGCGCCGGCCCGCCTCTTCGGGCGACACTAGCTCGGCCGAACGCAGCACGTGGCCGCGCAGATCGCGATAACGCCACACCACCGGCACCGAGGCCGAGCGCGGCGCCCAGGGTTCGATCTTGTTGGCCACCGTCCACAGCGCGCCCGTCTCCAGACGCGCCAGTTCGGCGTAATAGGCCAGCCGCTCGGGCGAGTCGGCGACATTGGCGCGCCCGGCCACGTTTTCGCGGTAGGCGTCGTAGCGTTTCGCTTCCATCCCTAGCCTCTTTTATAAAAGAACAGGATTTTCGAAAATATTAGGCAGTTCGATGGAACAGTACAACGCCCGCAGCTAAGGGTTTTCCCACGGCACGCTTGAAAACAGGACGTATCGGCCTAAAAATTACTGTACAAAAAACCAGTATCTCGTGATACATTTCGCTCGCCCGAAAACTGCCGTCCAGGAGAGTCCTGTGTCAGAAGCCGCTCATCTCGTCCAATACATCGTCGTTCCCTATCGCGCCGCCGCCGGCGGCGTGGCGCCGGGAGAAATCCGCCCCGCCAGCAGCGAATTCGGCGCCATCCGGATCGCCAACTCCATGGCCTCCAAATTCGCCGGCGTGGCCGCCTATGAAGTCCTGGTGGACAAGGAAACCGGCGACATGGAATCGCCGCGCATCCTGGCGCAGATCGGCACCGTGCCGGCGCTGGACGACTGAGGTAGCCCCTGGAGCAGGCGCCCGTGTGCCGGCGTGACCTGCATGCGCGGGTCCGGCGGGCTACCGGTTCGAGCCGCAGCTATTGAAAATCCCCGGCACCCAGCATGATGGGCCCGTCAGCCGGCACCGACCGCGCTTCCTGCGCTGCCTCGCGTATCGCTTGCGCGCCCTGTTCGAAGGCGCGCAGAAGCTCGGTGGCGGTGTCGTCCCGGGCGCCGAAACGGCGGCGCAGCACGTCCCCCGATATTTCGAACTGCCGACGCACGCCGGACAGCTCCATGACGAAGACCACGGCGTCGCCTTGCGCCTTGGCTTCGGTGGATTTGGTGAATTTCATCGCAGATTCTCCCGGCCGAGCCCGTCAGCGCTTGGCCTGCATATCAGGAGCGTCGGTACGCGCCAGGAACTGCCGCACCAGCTGCGCGCTGTTCTGTTCCAGCCATTCGGCCATCGCCCGCTCTTCCTGCAGTATGCGCGTGCAGGTATGCGCCGTTTCGGTATCGCCGACGAATTTCGCCGCCTCGATCAGTTGCGAATAGGCGGCGATTTCCAGGTTTTCGAAGGCGAAACCGAACAGGGCGCCCTTGACCACTTCGTCCGAGGCGAAAACACCTGAAAATCCCTGGAACGTGGCCATCGCCTTGCCGGTGAGGTCCTTGACCGTCGAGGTGTCGCCGCCGCGGCGCTCGATGCACTCGCGCACCAGGCGCTGCTGTTCGCGGGTCTCGTCGATATGCTGGCGTATCCGCTCGCGCAGATCCGGATAGTTCTCGATTCGAGAAACCATGCTGTTCAGCATGGTTTCGGCCTGCTCTTCCATTGCGTGGGCGTCTCTCAGCCAATCCATCAAATGTTCGCTGGCGCGCGAGTTGTCTGTTTGCATGGCGTTCTCCGGTATGGCCGCCGGCGCGCTGCGCCGGCCGGTGCGCACTGTGCAGCATCTACCGTTCCCGCCGGCCCGCGCTCAGGGAACCTGGTTGCGCGGGTCGTCCTGCAGCACCAGTTCCCAGGCGGCGCGCCCGATCGGCTGCTTGCGCTCTTCCATCAGGTGGGCCAGCAGGCCCGCCGACCGGCCCACCAGCGCCAGGCCGCGCGCGACCATCGGGTCCAGTTCCATGTCGGCGATGATGGAGGCGATCGCGCCTACGGCATTGACCGGCAGGTTTTTCTTCGATTCCGCGCTCAGCACCTGGCTGACGGCGTCCATCAGCCGCCAATGCACGCCGTAATAGTCATGCGCGCGCGACAGCTCGCGCAGCGTCGCCACGCGCGGGTCGCCGTTGACGTGAATGGGGTGGCCCACTCCGTAGAGGGCGCGTCGTTCCTGCTTGTAGCGGCGTATCAGCTCGCGCGCCGCGTCGCGCACCGCCTCGTCGCTGGCGTCCGGACCAAGTTCGCGCGCTGCCTCGGTAAGCATTTCGGCGGCGTTCTGCATGGTGCCCAGGAACACGCTGCCTGCGCCCAGCAGCCCGGCCGCCACGGCCGCCTGCATGGCTTCGGGCGCGCCGGCGTAGGTCAGGCGCGCCGCCAGCGAACTGGGCGTGATGCCATGGTCGGCCGTGGTCACCAGGATGGCGTTGACCATGATTTTCTCGCGCGCCGTGGGTAGGCGCTCGAATGTGGTGTGATAGATCATGTCGACGAAATCGAACTTGCCGATGATTTCCTTCGAAAGATCCAGTCCGCGCACCACGATCGAGTCGATCGTGGTGTAGCCGATGTCCGTCTTTACCATGTGCTCTTCTCCGTTGTTTGAAAGCTGAGTACCGCATCCAGCGCCATCACGCCCTGTCCTTGGGGACGCACGGCCAGCGGGTTGATTTCCAGTTCCTCGATCCGGTGGGCGTGCTCGACCACGAAGTCGCTCAGCTTCACCAGGGTGTCGACCAGCGCGTCGACGTCGCAGGCGGGACGCCCGCGATAGCCGCCCAGCAGTTCGCTGCAGCGCGTCTCGGCGATCATGGCGCGGGCCGACTGCGGCGTGAGCGGCAAAAGCCGCCGGCTGACGTCCTTGAACAGCTCGATGCTGACGCCGCCCAGGCCGAACATGCAGACGTGGCCGAATACGGGATCTCGGTGTATCCCCACCACCACCTCCACAAACGGCCCGGTCAGCATGGCCTCGACCAGCACGCCTTCGACCTGGCCGGGGCCGCAGGCCCGGCCGACCTGCTCGCATATCTGCGCATGGGCGGCGCGCGCCTGTTCGGCCGAGCGTATGCCCAGTTGCACGCCGCCCACGTCCGACTTGTGCGTGATGGTCGCGCTGACGACCTTCATCGCCACGGCCTCGCCGCCCAGTTCCCGAAACGCGCGGGCCGCGTCTTCCGGCGTGGCGGCCATGCGGCTTGCCGGAACGGCCACGCCGGCGCGCTGCAGCAGGAATTTGGCGTCGACCTCGCTCAGCGTGGCGGTGCTGGCGGGCTGCCGGTTACGTCCCAGCGGGGCCCAGTCCGGGTCGCGCTGCGCCTTCCAGCGGCCGTACTCGATGTAGCGGCGCATGGCCCGCACCGCGTTGCGCACCGAACGCATCGGCATCAGCCCGCCCTCGATCATGTGCCGGTGGCCCTCGCCGGTGCGGTCGCTCATCCAGATCGGCACGATGGGCGTCTTCACGTCGCGCTGCACGCGCACCATGCTCTCGCCCAGCAGCGTGGTGGTCTGGCCGTATTCCACCGGAATCGGCACCATCACGATATCGGTGTTGGGATCTTCGGCCGTGGTCTTCAGCGCCGTGTAGGTCAACGAGGGATCGACCAGGACCTCGGCCGTCACGTCCACGGGGTTGTCGATCGCGGCGTAGTCCGGCAGCAGCTGGCTCAAGGCGTGGCGCGTCTGCGGCGCGAACTCGGACATCACCAGCCCGCCCAGGCCGATCTGGTCGGAAGCCAGCGCCGCGGTTCCGCCGGAGAAGCAATACACCGCGATGCGCTCGCGCCCGGTCGGCTTGCCGCGCGCCAGCATCGACGCCGTGTCGATCAACTGGTCTACGTCGTCGACCTCGATCACCCCGACCTCCTTGAATACGGCGCTGTTGATTTCGGCGGAGCCGGAGATGGCCGCGGTATGCGACTGGGTCGCCTTGATGCCGTAGTCGGACTTGCCGACCTTGAGCGCCACCACCGGCTTGCCGCGGCGCGCGGCGTGCAGCGCCGCCGCCATGAAGCGCGGGCCGTCGCGCACGCCTTCGAGCACGCTGACGATGACTTCGATGTCGGGCGCGTCGGCCATGTAGTGGATGTAGTCGCTGACCTCCAGGTCGACCTCGTTGCCGCCGGAGAACCACAGGCCCGTCCCTACCCCTCGGTCCATGGCCTGGATGAACGAGCGCCCCAGCCCGCCGCCCTGCGACGCCACGCCGATGGGCCCGGGCCGCTGGTCGGTCTTGAACGCCGGCGAAAAACTCATGCCCAGCCGCCCGTTGACGTTGGTCAGCCCGGGACTGTTGGGCCCGTAGATGCGCAAGCCGGTCTCGGCCACGACCTCGCGCATCCGGACTTCCAGCGCGCGCCCGGCCTCGCCCGTCTCGCCGAAGCCCGAGCTGAACACGATGGCATAGCGGATGCCGCGCTCGCCGCATAGGCGCAGGGTGTCCACGACGAGATCGGCGCGCACGGCAAGGATAGCCACGTCGGGCGCGTAATCGAGGTCGGCCACCGAAGGCACGCAGGGACGGCCGGCAATGGTCTGGCGGGCCGGATTCACCAGGGCCAGCCGGCCCTGCCAGCCGGAATGCACGGTGAGGTTCTCCAGCGTGCGCTGGCCGATGCTGCCCGGTTTCTCGGATGCGCCGACCAGCACGATGGATTCGGGCAGCACCAGGCGCGTGAGGTCGGCGAATTGGATGTTCGGTGCGTTCATGGGTTCTGGGCCGGCGTACGGCGCTTGAGCAGACAGGTGGCGCCCAGTTCGCAGACCACTTCGCCGCGCTGGTTGATGCCCTTGCGCAGGAAGCCGATCAGTCCGCGGTCGGGACGGCTGGTGGTTTTCTGTTCGACCACTTCGATCTCGACGTGCAGCGTGTCGCCGATCAGCGTGGGCTTGGGAAACTTGATGCGGTTCTCCAGCACGCCGAACAGCGCCCCCTCCATGAGCTGGTTGGGAATCGAGCGCGAGGTCAGCCCCGCCATGAAGGAGGCCACCAGCATGCCGTGCGCGATACGCTGCCCGAACAAGGTGCTCTTGGCGTATTCGGCGTCGACGTGCACGCGGTTGAAATCGCCCGTGAGCGCGGCGAACGCCGCCACGTCGCCCTCGGTGACGGTGCGCGACGAGGTGCGGTAGCGGGTTCCCACGGGCAGGTCCTCCCAGTAGATCGCCGACTGCGCGATCCTCTCGATGACGTCGGATTCATTCATGCGCGTTCTCCATTGGTAAGCGCCGAGATCCCCAGGATCTCGCGGCCGATGATGAGGGTCTGGATTTCGGTGGTTCCTTCCGGGATCATGCCGCCGCGCGTGTCGCGAAAGATGCGTTCGATCGGGTAGTCGGTCGCATAACCGATGCCGCCGTGCACCTGGAGAGCATGGTTGGCCACCTGATGGGCGGCCTCGGTGGCGTAGAGCTTGGCCACCGAGCCTTCGATGCGCGCCGACTTTCCGGCCTGCATGGCGCGCGCGGCGCGATAACCCAGGGCGCGCGCCGCCTGGGTCTTCATCGTCATCTCGACGATGTGGCGTTGCACCAGCTGGTAGGCGCCGATGGGCTGCCCGAACTGCTTGCGGGTGCGCGCATAGTCGATGGACAGGTCGAGCGCGCACTGCGCCGCCCCGACCGCGCCCATGGCCACGTTCAGTCGGCCGAAGTTCAGGCCGATGAGGATCTGCCGCAGGCCCTGGCCTTCCTGGCCGAGAAGGTTGGCCGCGGGCACTTCGGCGTCCTCGAACGTGAAGGCGGCGGTTCCGGTGCTGCGCACGAACATCGTGTCGACCGGCCGCACGTCGAACTGCGTATGCGCCTTTTCCACCAGGAATAGCGACAGCCCGCCCTGGCAGGTGTCGCTGAAGCAGCGCGCCACCACGATGCCGAAATCGGCGAACATGCCGTTGGTCACCCACAGCTTGCCGCCATTGAGCACGTAGCGGTCGCCCCGCTTGTCGGCGCGCGTCTTGACTTCCGCCACGTTCGATCCCACGTCCGGCTCGGAAACCGAGACGAACGTGCGGCGTTCGTTGCGCATCAGGGGATGCAGGAAGCGGTCTTTCTGCTCGTCGGTGCCGTAGGCGTCGATGATGCCGCCGACGATGTTCAGGCCGTTGATCAGCGCGCGCAGCGACAGCCAGCAGTAGCCGGCCTCCTCCATCATCACGGCCCAGGTCAGGTAGTCGATCCCCAGCCCGCCGGACGACTCGGGCAGATAGCCGCCCAGATAGCCGAAGTCGCGCAGCTCGCCCAGCACCTCGAAGGGAAAGGTCTTGTCGGTCTCGTGCTGGAGGATGAGCGGATTGACGCGGTCTTTCAGGAAACGGCGGATGTTGTCGCGCAACAAGGCATGTTCGGCGCCCAGGCCGTCGGCGTCCAGGTCAGCCATAGCGGCCTCCCGTGACGAAGAGCGTGGTGCCGGTGATGTAGCGCGCGTGCTCCGAGGCCATGAACGCGACGGCGCCGGCGATGTCGCCGGGCTGTCCCGGAAACGGCACCTGGTTCTTGGCCTGGGCGTTTTCGAGGATCGTGTCGTAATTGGGCAGGCTCTTGATGTAATCGGTTTCGATGAAGCCGGGCGCGATGGCGTTCACCGTGACGCCCTTGCGGGCCTGCTCGAACGACAGGGCGCGCGTGAAGCCGACGATGCCGGCCTTGGCGCTGGAGTAGTTCGTCTGCCCGGGGTTGCCGAACAAGGCGCGCGAGGCGATGTTGACGATGCGGCCCCAGCCGTTCTCGTGCATATGCGGCAGCGCCGCCCGGCAGCAGTGAAAGGCGCCCTTGAGCGTGACGTCGATCACCAGGTCCCAGTCGGCCTCGTCCATCTTCAGCAGCGTGCGGTCTTTCACCAGGCCGGCGTTGTTGACCAGCACGTCGATGCGGCCGAAGGCTTCGCGTCCGGCCGCCACCATCGCCTGCACCTGGGCCTGGTCGCGCACATCGCAGCGCAGGCCGATGGCGCGCCCGCCCTCGGCCTCGATGGAGCGCGCCATCGCCGCCGCGGCGCCTTCGTCCAGGTCGCTGATCACCACGGCCATGCCCTCGCGGGCCAGGAAGCGGGCGGTTTCGGCGCCGATTCCGCGCGCCGATCCGGTGACGATCGCCACGCGGTCTTGCAGTTTCAAGTCCATGTTTGCTCCTACTTGGATGGGAAAAACGGAGCAGCCGGCTGGCCGTCCAGTATTGCGCCGCGTACGTCGCGCAGCGCCTGCAGATATTCGGCATGGTGTTTGTCGACACGCTCGGTCGGCCCGGCCAGCGACAGCGAGACGGCATGTCCGCCCAGCCAGCCCGAGACCGCCAGCGCGGTCACGCCTTCGGCGCCCTCGCTGCGCGTGTCGTACCAGCCGCGCTTGCGGCCGGCCTCGATATTGGCGATGAGCTTCCCTGGGTCTGTGATCGTGTGCGGCGTCACCGCCTTCAGGTTCAGCCTCGCGACCTCGGCGCGCAATTCTTGCGGCGGCAGCAGCCCCAGCAGGGCCTTGCCGAATGCCGAGGCATGCACCGCGACGCGGTCGCCGACATCCAGGATGTAGCGCAGCGGACGCCGGCTGGGCAGCGCCGCCGCGACCTTCACCGCCAGGCGTTCATGGACGCCGAAGAACGCGGTTTCGTTGGTGCGCTCCACCAGCTGCTCCACCGCTTCCTGCGCCACCGCGGACATCGGATCGTTCTGCCTGAACTGGCACGCCATCTCGAACAGGCGCCCGGTGGGATAGAACTGCCGCGTCTTGGGCGTGCGCATCAGGTATCCCAGCGAATGCAGCGTGTACAGCAGGTCGGAGCAACTGCTGTCGGCGAGCGACAGCAGCCGCGCCATGTCCGAATTCGACAGTTCGCGCTTTTCCCTGGCGAACACCTCGAAAACCGCAAGCGTGCGGCCCGTGGCAGGTATCAGATTGGGCATGGAAAAATCCTGGAAATTACGCTGTGTCGTAGTACTATACGAAATGCCGTAGTTAATTCCAACAGATTTTTTGACCTGGAAGGAGACACCCATGAACATTCAGAATGGCGGCCGCCGGTCGGCTACGGGTCTGGGACGGGTTGCGCTGCTGCTGGCGCTGGGGTGTACGGCGGCCGTCGCGCCCGCGCATGCCGACACCTATCCGGCTCGCGCGATGACCATTGTTTCGGCCGGCCCCGCGGGAGGCATCACCGACCAGGTCAGCCGCCTGATCGGCAGCAAGGTCGCGCAGCGCCTGGGCCAGCCTGTGGTGATCGAGAACCGGCCGGGCGCGGGCGGCAATCCGGCCGCCGAGCACGTCGCCAAGGCCAAGCCCGACGGCTACACCCTGCTGATGGGAACGCAGGGAACCCAGGCCACCAACCAGTACCTCTACAAGTCCCTCAGCTTCGATCCGGCGAAGGACTTCACGGCCGTGCACGCCGTGATCGCGCTGCCCAACGTGCTGGTGGTCAACGCCGATCGTCCGTACCGCACGGTCAAGGAAATGGCGGAGTACGCGGCGCGCAACCCGGGACGCATTACCGTGGCCAATGCGGGCAACGGCACGGGCTCCCATCTGGCGGCGGAACTGTTCCAGACGGTGGCGGGCGTGCAGTTCACGCACGTGCCCTATCGCGGCAGCCCGCCGGCGATCAACGATCTGCTGGGCGGCCAGGTCGACGCCTCGTTCGACTATCCCGCGACCACGCTGGGGCATATCCGCAGCGGCAAGCTGCGCGCCCTGGCCACCACCGGCGCCGCCCGGCTGGCGCTGCTGCCCGACGTTCCGACCATCGCCGAAGCCGGCTACCCCAAGGCCCAGTCGATGTCATGGATAGGCCTGTTCTTCCCCGCCAACACCCCCAAGCCCATCGTCGAGCGCTGGCAGGCCGAAGTGGCGCGCGCGCTCCAGGACCCGGCGGTGATCGACGCGCTGACCCAGATGGGCGGCGCGCCGCTGCCGGTCGGCGGCGAGAAGTTCGAGGAAATGATCCGGACCGAACGCGTCAAGTGGAAATCCATCATCGAACGCACTGGCGCCCGGGCCAGTTGATTCCCGCAGCATCCGGCATGTCCGCCACTCAAGGAGACTCTCTTGCTTGATAAGAACCTGATCGGCCAATCCCTCGGCACGCGCAGCATCGCCGTCGAGCCCGGCCGCCTGCGCTTTTTCGCCAAAGTGATCGGCGAGACCGATCCCGTCTATCTGGACGAAGCCGCCGCGCGGGCGGCGGGACACCCCGCCCTGCCGGTGCCGCCCACCTTTCTGTTCTGCCTGGAGATCGACGCGTTCGACTCCATCGGCACCGCCCGCCTGACGCGGTTGGAGGAAAGCCGCATCCTGCACGGCGAGCAGCGTTTCACCTACCACGCCATGGCTTACGCGGGCGACACCCTGACGTTCGACCTGACGATTGCCGACGTCTACCAGAAGAAAGGCGGCGCGCTCGATTTCCTGGTCAAGGACACGCGCGTGACCAACCAGCACGGCCGGCACATCGCCGACCTGCGCTCCATCGTCGTGCAACGCAACGCCTGAAGGAACGACCATGACTCTTCCCAGCTTCGACAAGCTGGCGGCCGGCGACCGGCTGCCTACCCTGAAACTGCCGCCGATCTCGCGCAAGACGCTGGCCCTGTACGCCGGCGCGTCGGCCGACCATCACCCCATGCATATCGACCTGGACTATGCGCGCAGCGCCGGCGTGGACGATGTCTTCGCGCACGGCATGCTGTCGGCGGCCTATGTGGGCCGCATGCTGACCGACTGGGTGCCGCAGCAGCGCATCCGCAGCCTGGCCTTGCGCTTTACCGGCATCATGCAGCTATATGCCGAGCCGACCTGCACCGGCGAAGTCGTCGAGAAGATGGAGGAAGGCGGAGAACGGCGCGTGCGCCTGGCGCTGCGTTGCGCAGACCAGCACGGCGCCGAGAAAATCGTCGGCGAAGCCGTCATCGCACTGGACTGACGAGGCCGTATGCATATGAACCGAGACAAGCAGGAACCCGTCCGCGGCAATGTGCTGGAGGGCGTGCGGGTGATCGAGATCGCGGGAATCGGGCCCGGCCCGTTCTGCGCCATGCACCTGGCCGACCTGGGCGCGGACGTGATCACCGTGCAACGGCCCGACGGCCGCGCCGGCAGCCTGGGATACGAAACCAGCATCCAGCGCGGCAAGCGCGCCATCGCGCTGGATCTCAAGACCGACGAGGGCCGCGACACGCTGCTGCGCCTGGTCGAACACGCCGACGTGCTGATCGAGGCCATGCGCCCCGGCGTGGCCGAACGCCTCGGGCTGGGACCGCAAGCGTGCCGCGCGCGCAACCCGCGCCTGGTGTACGGCCGCATGACGGGCTGGGGCCAGAGCGGGCCGATGGCGCAGATGGCCGGACATGACGCCAACTACATCGCCTTGTCCGGCGCGCTCTGGAACGCCGGGCCGGCCGACGCCGTGCCGGTCACGCCGTTCTCGGTGGTGGGCGATATCGCCGGCGGCGCGCTGTACCTGTCCATAGGCATACTTGCCGGCGTGCTCAAGGCCCGCCGCAGCGGCCAGGGCTGCGTGGTGGACGCGGCCATCGTCGACGGATCGGCCCACTCCCAGCAATTGCTGCTGGCCGCCCGGGCCAAGGGCATCATCGCCGCCGAACGCAGCCGGAGCCTGCCGAACGCGGCGCCGTTCTACGCCAGCTATCGCTGCGCGGACGGCGGCTTCATCACGGTCGGCGCCATCGAGCCCCAGTTCTATGCGCTACTGCTCGAACGCCTGGAACTGGCCGGCGACCCGGAGTTCGCCGATCAATGGGACAGGTCTCGATGGCCCCGCCGCAAGGAACGCCTGCAGGCGCTTTTCGAGCGCCGCAGCCGCGCCGAATGGTGGGCCGTGTTCGAGGGCAGCGACGCCTGCGTCGTGCCGGTGCTGGAACCCGGCGAGGCCGCGCTCGACCCGCACAACCGCGCGCGCGACATCTACTTCGAGCGCGACGGCTTCCTGCAGGCCGCGCCCGCGCCGCGCTTCGACGGGGCGCGCGCCGAACCGGGGCCGGTGCCGCGCGCCGGCCAGCACACGCGCGAAATCCTTGCGGTCCTGGACGAGCATGGGTCGGGCGCCGTCTGGCGCGACGCCGCAGGACCGCGCGATTGACGTCCACGCAACAGGCCGCGGCGCCCCTGCGGACGCCGCGGCCTTTGCTTGCGCGCCGCCGGGCTACTGCGGCTGTATGTTTTCGCGCCGCACCAGTTCGGCCCAGCGGGCCAGCTCGGATTTGACGAAATCGCCGAATTCGGCAGGCCCCATCGGCTGGATTTGCAGTCCCATTTCGGCCAGCCGCACGGCCACGTCGGGACGCGCCGCCGCGTCCAGCACGCTGGTCCGCAGCTCTTCGATGATGGGCGCGGGCGTCCCGGCCGGGGCCATGATGCCGAACCAGAAGCCCACCTTCTCCACCGAGGGATAGCCCTGCTCGGCCATGGTGGGCACGTCGGGCAGCGCCGCCAGCCGCTTGGGAAAGACCACCGCCAGCGCCTTGGCGCGCTTTTGCTGCACGATGGGCAGCGACGAGGTGATGGACGCGAACAGCAGCTGGATATGCCCGGCCATCAGGTCGGTGACGGCGGGGCCGCCGCCCTTGTACGGCACCGGCGTCATATGGATGTCGGCGGCGGTCTCCAGCATGCGCGCGGCCATGTGGATCTGGCTGCCTGAGCCGAGCGAACCGTAGTTGATCGAGTTGGGCCGCGCTTTGGCGATGCGCACCACGTCGGCCACGCTGTCGGCCTCGAAGCCGGGATTGGCCAGCAGCACCATGGGCGCGGCGCCCAGGAAGACGACGGGCGCGAAGTCCCGCACCGTGTCGTAGGGCAGCGACTTCACCAGGAAGTTGTTGCTGACGTGCGAGTCCAGCGTGACCAGCAGGGTATAGCCGTCGGCCGGGGCGCGCGCCGCCGCCGTGGTGCCGATCACGCCGTTGGCGCCGGCGCGGTTTTCCACCACGACGGGTTGGCCCCATTGCTCGGACAGCGCATTGCCGATCAGGCGGGACAAGGAATCCGAGAATCCGCCCGCCGCGAACGGCACGATCAGGCGCACCGTCCTGGCCGGATAGTCGGACGCGCCCTGCGCGGCCAGGGCTGGGGCGGCGGCGATCAGCCCCGCGGCAAGCAGGGCGCGCATCGCGGCGCGAAGAGTATGGCGTCGGCTGGGTTTCTTGAGCATGATCTTCTCGGACGGACAGGAATGCCTAGCGAAGTGCGGAAAGGCCGAGCGCGCTCTGCGCGATCAGCATGCCGATGATCTGGTTGGTGCCTTCCCCGATGCTCAGGTGGCGCGCATCGCGGTAGTGGCGCTCGACCGGAAACAGCGAGGTGTAGCCGGCGCCGCCATGCACCTGCAGCGCCGTCTCGGCCACGCGCAGCGCCGCGTCGCTGGCATGGCGCTTGGCCATGGCGCACAGGGTGGTGTTGTCGGGCGCGTTGCGGTCCAGCGCGTCGGCCGAGCGGTACGCCAGCAGCCGCGAGGTCTCGACCATGGTCATCATGTCGGCCACCATCTGCTGCACCAGCTGGAACGAACCGATGGGCCGCCCGAACTGCACGCGGTCGCGGGCGAAGCGCACCGCCGCTTCGAGCGAGGATTCGGCGATGCCCAGCGCCGAGAACGCCACCACCGAGCGGCCGATGTTCAGGTACTTCTTCGCGATCGAGAACGCCTGCCCGGGTTCGCCGATCAGGTTTTCGGCCGGGACCTCGACGTCCTCGAACAGCAGCTCGCCCAGCGGGCAGCAGTGCATGCCCATCTTTCCCAGCGGCGTGCACGAGAAACCCGGCATGGCGCTTTCGAACGCCAGGCACGACACGCCGGCCACGCCGTCGTCCGAGACCGTGCGCACGAACACGATGCCCAGGTCGCAGATGGGTCCGTTGGTGATGTAGATCTTGCGTCCGTTGATGCGCCAGCCGCCGGACGCGGTGCGTTCGGCGCGCGTCTGCACATTGGCCGCGTCGGACCCGATGCCGGGTTCGCTCAAGGCGAAGCAGCAGATCGCCTGGCCTTCCAGGATGCGCGGCAGGTACTTGGCGCGCAGCGCCGGACTGCCGGCGCCGGCCAGCA
Source organism: Achromobacter sp. MUI-25009338 (assembly GCF_057359325.1). Taxonomy (NCBI): domain Bacteria; kingdom Pseudomonadati; phylum Pseudomonadota; class Betaproteobacteria; order Burkholderiales; family Alcaligenaceae; genus Achromobacter; species Achromobacter sp. MUI-25009338. Next base: position 403,567 of record NZ_CM170627.1, on the reverse strand, counting down.
CCGACGCCGCCAGGTTGCTCACGCTGAGCATGCCGCGCAGCGACGGCCACACCCGGGCGACCTCGGCGACCAGCGTGCCATACGTGAGCATCGACAGGCCGAAGCCGCCCTCCTCCTCGGGCAGCAGGCCGCCGATCAGGCCATAGTCGCGCATGGCGGCCACGACGGCGCGCGGCACCGGCGTCTTGGCCGCCTCGTACTCATCCACCAGCGGCGCGACCTCGGATTCGAGATAGCGCCTGAGCGAATCCTGCAGCGCCGTTTGGGTCGGGTCCAGAGCGAAATCCATGACGTGGGTCTCCTATTTGGCTTGTTCGAATTCCGGGGCCGTGACCACCTTCTTCCACTTGGCCACCTCGGCCTGCATGAATGCAGAAACCGCTTGCGCGCCGCCGGTCAGCGGCACGATGTGCAGACGCTTCAGAAAGGCCTGCGTCGCTTCTTCCTTGGTGATGTCGTCGACCTCCGCCGCCAGCCTGGCGATGACGTCGGGCGGCGTGCCGGCCGGCGCCATCAGGAAAAACGTGCCCGTGGTTTCGAAACCCTTGAGGCCGGCTTCGCTTATGGTGGGCACCTCGGGCAGGTCGGCGTTGCGCGTGGCGCTGCTGACCGCGATGGGCCGGAACTTGCCCGCCTCGATGAACGCCATTGCGCCCGCCATGTTGTCGAACAGCACGTCGACGTCTCCCGCCAGCAAGGCCTGCTCGGCCGGCGGCGCGCCCCGGTAGGGAACGTGCGTCATCCGCACGCCGGCCATCTGCTTGAACAGTTCGCCGGTCATGTGCATGGACGAGGTCACGCCGGGCGAACCGAAAGTGACGTGCCTGCGCTTGGCCTCGGCGATCAGGTCCGCCACCGAACGGACCGGCGAGCGCTGCGCCACCACCAGCACGTTGCTGGCGTATCCCAGCATGGCGATCGGCGCGAGATCGCGTTCCCATTGATAAGTCGTCTTGCCCAGCGCGGTGTCGACGGCTATGCCGGTGGTGCCTAACATCAGCGTGTAGCCGTCGGGCCGGGCGTTGGCCGTGGCCTGTACCGCGATGGCGCCGCCCGCGCCGGTCTTGTTCTCGACCACGAAAGACTGGCCCAGCTTCTCCGCAAGGCGCTTGGCGTAGTGCCGCGCCAGCAAGTCGGTTCCTCCTCCGGCGGCGAAGCCGACCAGCAGGGTGACCGGCTTGGCGGGATAGGTTTGAGACTGCTGCGCTTGCGCAGGGGCAATGCCGCCCGCGCAGGACCATGCCAGTACGGCGGCCATCAATAGCCTCATGATGCGTCTCCTTTGGTTATGCGCACGATATTCGTACGATATTTCGTACATCACTACGACCTAGTGTAGAATGATTTGCAGAATTTCGTAAATACCTACGACACCACGGAAATCAAATGACTTCAACGACCTGCGAATTTCCCGATCTGGCGAGACTGGTGCGGCCTCGCAATGTGGTTGTGGTACTGGGCTCCCAGCGCCCGAACAGCGAAGGCGCCCGCCTGCTGGAGAACCTGTCCGCGCATTCGCGCCTGGAGGGCGAACTTTTCGTGGTCAATCCGCCCATGCGCGGCGACGGCCCCTTCCGCTGCTGGCCGTCGATCGCCGCCCTGCCGGACGCGGACATCGACGTGGCCTTGATCATTCTGAGGGCGGCCCACGTGATGGACGCCTTGCGCGACTGCGCCGCGCGCGGGATCCCATTCGCCGTGGTCATGTCGTCGGGTTTCGCCGAAGCCGGGCCCGAAGGCCAGGCGCTGCAACAGGAGATCGCGGACCTGTGCAGGCAGACGGGGCTGCGGGTCTACGGCCCGAACTGTCCCGGCCTGTCGAACTTCCGCGATCGCATGGGCATGACGATCTCGCCAGCCTTCAAGTCCGACAGGAACGTCGGCACGATAGGCATCGTCACCCAGGGCGGCGGCGCGGGCCGCAACGTGGTCCAGGGGCTGTCGTACGGAGCCGGCGCGGCAATGTGGCTGTCGGCGGGCAACGAGGTCGACCTGGGCGCGCCGGACTTCATCGCCCACATGGCCAACGACCCCGGCGTGCGCGTGATCGCCGTTCTGCTCGAAGGAATAAAGGACGGCCGCCGCCTGGTCGCCGCGCTGGAACTGGCGCGCTCGCGCGGCAAGCCGGTGGTGATCCTGAAGATCGGCCGGTCGGAGTACGGCATGCGCGCGGCCCAGTCGCATACGGGCTCGATCACCGGCGCGGCCGATGTCAACAGCGCCATGTTCGCGCAGTTCGGCGCGATCGAAGCCCATGACATGGACGAGCTGGTGGCCCTGGCGCGCCTGGCCGACGGCGGCCGCCTCCCGGCCTCGGCAGACCTGGCGGTGGTGACCTTTTCGGGCGGCGCGGCCGCGATGGCCGCGGACCAGATCGGGCTGCAGGGCCTGCGCCTGGCGCAGTTCTCGCCGGCCACCACCGAGCATCTGCGGACCAGCCTGCCCGACTATGCGGCCATCTCCAACCCGGTGGACGTCACCGCCGAAGCCCTCAAGAGCATCGACGGCCTGGCTTCCTGCCTGCGCGCGGTGGCCGACGACCCGGCGGTGGGCGCCGTGGTCGTCCCGATCCCGGCGGACTATGCCGAGCTGACCGATGGAATCGCGCGGGCCATCGTCGATGCGGCCGCCGACGCCGCCAAGCCCATCTTGCCGGTCTGGATGAGCCGGCGCCTGGGCACCGGCTTCGAGCGCCTGGAAAGCCAGGGGCTGGCTCCCTTCCTGTCCTTGACCACGGCCCTGGCGGCCTTGCGCAAGGTCATGCCGCGCGGCCTGCTGTCCGGCCTGGACGCCGCTCCGGCCGGGCCGGCTTGCGCGGAATCCGCGGCGGCGCAAGCCGTGGCCTGCACCGAGAGCGCCGCCAAGGCGATGCTGCGCGAGGCCGGCATCCCAGTGCCGCAGGGCAGGCTGAGCCGCTCGGCCGCCGAAGCGGCCGAGGCGGCGCAGGCCATCGGCTTTCCCGTCGTCCTCAAGATCGCCAGCGCGCAGATCCCGCACAAGACGGAAGTGGGCGGCGTGCGCTTGGGCGTCGGTTCGGCCGGCGACGCTGCCGAAGCCTACGAGGCGCTGGTGCGGCAGGTCGGCGCGCGCCGCCCGGACGCCACGATAGACGGGGTGCTGGTGGAAAAAATGTTCCATGACGGCGGGCGCGAAATGCTGGTCACCGTCCGCGCCGATCCCATGTACGGGCATGTCGTCACCGTCGGCCTGGGCGGCATATTCGTCGAACTGCTCAAGGACGTGGCGCACCGGGTGCTGCCGATCCAGGCCGCCGACGTGCGCGACATGCTGGCCGGGCTGAAGCACCGCGCCTATCTGGGCGCGTTCCGCAATCTGCCGCCCATCGACGCCGAAGCCTTCGTGCAGCTGGTGCTGCGCATCTCGGAATTCGTGTCGGGGCGTCCCGAGCTGCGCGAAGCCGAGTTCAACCCCGTCTGGGTCGGCCCGCCCGGCGAAGGCGCCTGGGTGCTCGACGCCCTGATACTGACTTCCCCCGACGTTGAACGTCGTTAACCACGAGGACGAACGCCATGTACGAAGGCCTGCAGTACGAGATGTCGGATGGTGTGGGCACCATCACCCTGGATCGGCCGCAATACAAGAACGCCATCGATATCCCCATGCGCAGTTCCCTGCGCGAGCTGCTGCGCGCGCTGCGCCAGGAACGCGAACTGAAGGCGCTGGTCCTGACGGGCGCCGGCGGCAACTTCTGTTCCGGCGGCGACCTGAACGCCTTGCGCAACAGCGCGGCGGCCGGCGAGGCGACTGCGCCCGGCCGCCGCCAGCGGCTGGTCGACCTGCACGACGTGGTGGCCAGCCTGGTGGAGTTCGACCGGCCGGTGATCGCGGCGGTGGAGGGCGTGGCCTATGGCGCCGGCCTCGGCCTGGCCATGACCGCCGACCTGGTGCTGGCCGCCGACGACGCCCGCTTCTGCATGGCCTTCGGACGCCTGGGCGCGGTGGCGGACTTCGGGACGTTCTACACGCTGCCGCGCCTGGTGGGCGTGCAGCGGGCCAAGGAACTGCTGTTCTCGGCGCGCGAGTTCGGCGCGGCCGAGGCGCGCGCCATGGGGCTGGTGCTGGAAACGCATCCGGCCTCGCAGGTGCAGGAGCGGGCCCGGGCCATCGCGCGCTGCCTGGCCGAGGCCTCGCCGGTGGCGCTGAGCATCACCAAGCGCGCGCTCAACGTCTCGCTGCGCAGCGACCTGCAAACCATGCTGATGCTGGAAAGCGACGGCCAGGGCGTGGCGATGAGCACCGACTACCACACCATGGCGCTGCAGCGCTTCTTCGACAAGAAGGGCCCGCCGTTCCAGTGGCCGGCGCAGCGACCATGAAAGCCGCGTCAGGCCTGCAGCGAGTCGCGCACCTCGAACAAGGCCTGCAGATAGGCCTTGCGATGCTTCTCGACGCGTTCGGCAGGGCCGGCCAGCGACAAGGCCACCGGCTGGTCGCCCAGCGTGCCGGTCACGGCCAGCGCGGTCACGCCTTCGGCGCCTTCCCCGCGGGACTCATACCAGCCCTGCTTGCGCCCCTGGGCCAGGTCGGCCTGCAGTTTCTTGGCGCTGGTGATCGTGTCGGGCGTGAAGGGCTTGAATTTGATCTGCTGGATCTGCGCCTGCATCTCGTCGTCCGGCAATTCGGCCAGCAAGGCCTTGCCGATGGCCGATGCATGCAGCGCGATCCGGTCGCCCACGTTGACGATATAGCGCAGCGGCCGGCGGCTGGGCTGCGCCGCCACCACCTTGACGGCGGAGCGGTCCATCACGCCGAAGAACGCGCTCTCGTTGGTGGTCTCGACCAGTTGCTGGACGGCTTCCTTGGCCGAACGCGTCAGCGGGTCGTTCTCGGCGATCTGGCGGGCAATTTCGTACAGGCGCGCGGTCGGGTAGAAGCGGCGGCTGCGGGGCGCGCGCATCAGATAGCCCAGCGTGTGCAGCGTGTTCATCAGGTCCGAGCAACTGCTTTCGGCCAGCGACAGCATGCGCGCCATCTCCGAGTTGGACAGTTCGCGTTTCTCACGCGCGAAGATCTCAAAGGCGGCCAGCGTGCGAGCAGCGGCTGGAATCAGTGTAGGCATGTCGAAATTCCCAAAGGCGGCCCGTTTGGAAGCAGGGCGCCACATATCATAATGCGCAACCGATGAGGCCTTTCGATGGACGGCTTTTCCCAACTGCAGTTGCACGTGCAGGATCACATCGCCACCCTGACCCTGGACAATCCGCCGGTCAATGCGCTGAGCCGCGACCTCAACGATGAGCTGACCCGGGCGCTGGACATGCTTTCGGATGTCGACGACGTGCGCGTCGTGGTGCTCACCGGCGCGGGCAAGGTATTCTGCGCCGGCGCCGACCTGAAGCGCCGCGCCGAGAACACGGCCGGCCTGGGCGGCCTGATCGCCCACTCCCGACGCACCCGCGAGTGCTTTCATGCGATCCGCGAATGCGCCAAACCCGTCATCGCGGCGATCAACGGACCGGCGCTGGGCGCCGGCCTGGCCATCGCGGCTTCGTGCGACATCCTGCTGGCCTGCGACAACACCGTGCTGGGCCTGCCAGAGATCGACGTCGGCGCGATGGGCGGCGGACGCCATGCCATGCGGCTGTTCGGCCATTCGCGCACGCGCCGCATGATGCTGACCGGCGAACGCGTCCCGGGGCCCGAGCTGTACCGGCTGGGCATCGTCGAGGCCTGCACGGCGCCCGGCGAACTGCTGCCGGCGGCCCTGGCCATGGCCGCCACCATCGCGTCCAAGCGTCCGGCGGCGACCAGGCTCGCCAAGCACACGCTCAATACGATCGAGGATATGAGCCTGCGCGACGGTTATCGGTACGAGCAGGACATGACGGCAGTTCTTGCCAAAGGTGGGGATGTGCGCGCTTGAGAACGGGCCCGGGATGAGGCCCCGGCGCGGGCCTGAAATAAGCTGGCCGCAGATGCTGTGGCGCGCCCGACAGGAATCGAACCTGTATCAAGAGCTTCGGAAACTCTCATTCTATCCATTGAACTACGGGCGCAGCGCAAGGGAGGCGGTATTGTACCCAGTTTTCGCCAGCCTGCATGAAATGGATCAAAGCGGCCGGCGAACTCAGCGAAAACCCGGCGGTTGCGCTGGCCCCGCGTCTATGACACCGTTATATAATCCAGCGTTTGCTTGCACGGCGGGCCGTCATTGCCGCCGACTTTTGTGCAGTACTGATTTTCTGTTGCCGCCGCCAGGCGCCCCCGGTACCCGTTAGCAGGATTTGGTCATGAGCAACGAGCAGGAACACATAGAAGAGCACTCCTCCCCCATCAAGACCCCGAAGCAACTGATCGTCACGGTCGTACTGGCTTTCGTGGTTCCCATCGCCATCATCATCCTCCTGGTGAACATGGTGGCCACAGGCAATAAAGTCGGCGCCGGCTCGGACACGCTGTCCAACGAAGCCGTCGCCAGGCGCATCGCCCCGGTCGCGGGCTTCGAACTGGTCGACGCCAACGCGCCCAAGGTCTTCAAGACCGGCGAACAGGTCTTCGCCGCCGTCTGTACGGCCTGCCATACCGCCGGCGTCGCCGGCGCGCCCAAGGTCGGCGACAACGGCGCCTGGGCGCCGTTCATCAAGGCCGGCTACGACGCCATGCTGAACGTGGCCCTGCACGGCAAGGGCGGCATGCCCGCCAAGGGCGGCAACCCGGCCCTGTCCGACTACGAAGTCGCGCGCGCCGTGGTCTACATGGCCAACAAGTCGGGCGGCTCCCTGCCCGAACCCGAAGCGCCGGCCGAGGGCGGCGACAAGAAGGAAGCCGCCGCCGCACCGGCCGCTGCTCCCGCCGCCGCGCCCGCGGCCCCCGCGCCCGCCGCGGCGCCGGCTCCGGCCGCGCAGGCGCCGGCCCCGGCCGCCCCGCAGGCCGCCGCCACCGTCAACCCGGCCGGCGAAAAACTGTACAAGAGCGTCTGCTTCGCCTGCCACGCCACCGGCGTGGCCAATGCCCCCAAGTTCGGCGACAAGGCCGCCTGGGAGCCCTACATCAAGACCGGCATGGACGCCATGGTGAAGGTCGCCATGCAGGGCAAGCCGCCCATGCCGCCCAAGGGCGGCGCGGCCGATGCCTCCGAAGAGGACATCCGCGCGGCCGTGCAGTACATGGTCGACGCCGCCAAGTAAGCGGCGGCCGATACGAAAAAGCCCCTCTCGCGAGGGGCTTTTTTGTGTGTGCCGCGACGGGGTAGACGGGGTAGGATGGGTGCAGCGCGAGATTTCTTGACCAAGCACCCCGATATCGAGCGCGCGAAACCCATCAGGCGGCGCCAGCCGCCGCCTTTCGTCGCATGCCGCTGTTTGGCCTCCGGCCGCGAAACCCGGCGGCTTGCGCCGCCTGATGGGTTACGCGCGCTTGATACTTGAGTTCTTTCTTAAGGATTCTCGCGCTGCACCCATCCTACGCCTGCGTCAGCGGCATGTTCAGCTGCACGCGGCGCTGCAGCCACAGGCTGGGGCGGTAGCGCGGGTCGCCGGTGACGCGTTGCATGCTCTTGAGGATTTCCAGGATGCGGTCGGCGCCCAGCTTGTCGCCCAGCGCCAGCGGGCCCGTCGGATAGCCCAGGCCCAGCGTCACCGCCAGGTCGATGTCCTGCGGCGTGGCGATTTTCTGCTGCGCGATGTCGCTGGCGATGTTGACGATCATGGCCACGATGCGCTGCGCGATGAAGCCGGGCGAATCCTCGATCACCGTGACCGGCACGCCGTCGGCGGCCAGCAGCGCGTGCGCGGCGTCGCGCCATTTTTCTTCGGTGGCCGGCGAGGCCATGATGGTGCGGCGCTTGGCGCTGTCGAAGGCGTATAGCGTGTCCAGGCCGACGGTGCGCGCGGGGTCCAGGCCCTGGGCCGAGACCGTGGTGGAGACGTCCTCGCCGAACGGCGTGACGACGATCAGCGCGTCGGCGTCGGGCGTGGAGCCGCTCAGCAGGCGGGCGTCCAGTTTTTCCAGCAGCGCGATGGCGCGCGCGTAGCCTTCGGGATGCTTGGGGCTGACCCAGACCTTGAGGTCGGCGGGCAGCGCCGGCACCGGCGGCTCGGCCGGCACCTGCTTCTGGCCGTCGGCGTAGACGTAGAAGCCCTCGCCGGCCTTGCGGCCGATCAGGCCGCCGGCCAGGCGCACGGTGGTGATGGGCGACGGGCGGAAACGCGGCTCGTCGAAGAACTGGCGGTAGATCGACTCCATGACGGGATGCGACACGTCCAGCGCCGTCAGGTCCAGCAGCTCGAACGGGCCCATGCGGAAACCGGCCTGTTCGCGCATCACGGCGTCGACCTGGGCGAAGGACGCCACCGCCTCCTGCGCCACGCGCAGGCCTTCGGTGTTCATGCCGCGCCCGGCGTGGTTGACGATGAAGCCGGGCATGTCCTTGGCGCGCACCGGCGTGTGGCCCATGCGGCGCGCCAGCTCGGCCAGCGTGTCGCCGACTTCGGGCGCGCTGCGCAGGCCGTCGATGACTTCGACCACCTTCATCAGCGCCACCGGGTTGAAGAAGTGGTAGCCGGCCACGCGCCGCGGATGCTTGCAGGCGGCCGCGATGGCGGTGATGGACAGCGACGAGGTGTTCGAGGCCAGGATGCAGTCTTCGGAAACCACGCCTTCGAGCGCGGCGAACAGGTCGCGCTTGACGTCCAGGCGCTCGACGATGGCTTCCACCACCACCTGGCAGCTGGACATGTCGGTCAGGGCGGTGGCCGATTCCACGCGCGCCAGCGCGGCCTGCGCGTCGGCGGCGCTCAGCTTGCCCTTCTGGGCCAGTTTTTCCCAGGTCTGGCGCAGCGACTCGCGCGCGTTGGCCACAGCCTCGGCGCTAGTGTCGTACAGGCGCACGCGCAGGCCGGCCTGCGCCGCGATCTGCGCGATGCCGCGCCCCATGGCCCCGGCGCCCACGACGCCGATGGTTTGAATCTCCGTCATCAACTCTCTCCTGCCTGTGGTCTATATGAAATTGGGTTCAGGGCCGGCTCTGCGCCAGCGCCTCGATTTCTTCGGCCGACAGCCCCAGCCGCTCGGACAGCACCTGCGCGGTGTGCTCGCCCAGCATGGGCGGCGGGCGGCGGTATTCGACCGGGCTGCCGGAGAACTTCAGCGGGCTGGCCGCCATCGGCACCTTGCCGGCGGCCGGATGGGGCAGTTCGCGCTTCATGCCGCGCGCCAGCACGTGGGGGTCTTCGTAGACCTGGTCCAGCGTGTTGATCGGGCCGGCCGGCACGCCCACGCTTTCCAGGGCCGCGAGCCAGTGGTCGCGTTCGCCGGTGGCCATGCGCTCGGCCAGAAGCGGCACCAGCTCCTCGCGGTTCTTCACGCGCTGCGGATTGGTGGAGAAGCGCGGGTCGGCCGACAGTTCGGGCAGGCCGATCACGCCGCAGTAGTTGCGGAACTGGCTGTCGTTGCCCACCGCCACGATGAGGTGGCCGTCGCTGGCCGCGAACACCTGGTACGGCACCAGGTTCTGGTGCGCGTTGCCGGCGCGCCGGGGCGCGACGCCCGAGGTCATGTAGTTGAGGTTCTGGTTGGCCAGCATCGCCACCTGGCAGTCCAGCAGCGCCATGTCGATGTGCTGGCCCAGGCCGCTGCGCGCGCGTTCGTGCAGCGCGGCCAGGATGCCCACGGTGGAATACATGCCGGTCATCAGGTCGGCCACGGCCACGCCGGCCTTCTGCGGACCGCCCCCGGGCAGGTCGTCGCGCTCGCCGGTGATGCTCATCAGGCCGCCCATGCCCTGGATCATGAAGTCGTAGCCGGGACGGCTGGCGTACGGGCCGTTCTGGCCGAAGCCGGTGATGGAGCAGTAGATCAGGCGAGGATTGATTTCCTTGAGGCTGGCGTAGTCCAGGCCGTACTTGGAAAGGCCGCCGACCTTGAAGTTTTCCACCAGGATGTCGCACTGCTGCGCCAGTTCGCGCACCAGTTCGGCGCCGCGCGGCGAGGCGATGTCCAGCGCCACCGACAGCTTGTTGCGGTTGGCCGACAGGTAGTAGGCCGCCTCGCTGGTGTCGTTGCCGGCCTCGTCCTTCAGGTAGGGAGGCCCCCAGGCGCGCGTATCGTCGCCCGAGCCGGGCCGTTCGATCTTGATCACCTCGGCGCCGAGGTCGGCGAGATTCTGGGTGCACCAGGGGCCGGCCAGGACGCGCGTCAGGTCGAGCACACGTATGCCGGTAAGGGGAGCGGGACGTTGCGACATCGGTAATCTTTTCGCTAGAAGAGAATGAGGACGCCCGGCTCGCGGCGGCGCGCGAGCCGGGCCGGATCGACGTAGGTCAAGCTGGATATTAGCCCGGACGCAGGCTCAGGAATGCGCCTTGATCGTTTCCCGGGCGATGACCAGCTGCTGGATCTGCGAGGTGCCCTCGAAGATGCGGAACAGCCGCACGTCGCGGTAGAAGCGCTCCACCGCGTATTCGGACATGTAGCCGGAGCCGCCGTGGATCTGCACCGCGCGGTCGGCCACGCGCCCCACCATCTCGGTGGCGTACAGCTTGCAGCAGGCGGCCTGCATGGTGGTGTTCTCGCCGCGGTCGCGCATGCGGGCGGCGTCCAGCACCATGCAGCGGGCGGCATACAGCTCGGCCTGGCTGTCGGCGATCATGGCCTGGATCAGCTGGAATTCGGCGATGGGCTGGCCGAACTGCTTGCGTTCCAGCGCGTACTTGACGGCGTCGCGCAGCAGCCGCTCGGCGATGCCCACGCACAGCGCCGAGATGTGCAGGCGGCCCTTGTCCAGCACCCGCATCGAGGTGCGAAAGCCGTTGCCTTCCTCGCCGCCCAGCAGCGCGCTGGCCGGCACGCGGCAGTTGTCGAACACCACGTCGCTGGTCAGCGCGCCGGCCTGGCCCATTTTCTTGTCGGGCTTGCCGATCGACAGGCCCGGCGCCCCGGCCTCGACCAGGAAGCACGAGATCGAGCCGGCGCGGCGCTCGGGCGCGGTGCGCGCCATGACCGAGAACAGGCCGGCGATGGGCGCGTTGGTGATGAAGCGCTTGGTGCCGTTGAGCACGTACTCGTCGCCGTCGCGCACCGCCGACAGGCGCAGCGCCATCGCGTCGGAGCCCGCGTCCGGCTCGGTCAGCGCGAACGAGCCGATCAGTTCGCCGCTGGCCAGCCGCGGCAGGTAGCGCTGGCGCTGTTCATCCGTGCCGGCCAGCACAATGGCCTGCGAGCCGATGCCGATGTTGGTGCCGGCCAGCGAGCGGAACGCGGGCGAGGTCTCGCCCAGTTCGAAAACCACGCGCACTTCCTCTTCCATGGTCAGGCCCAGGCCGCCGTAATCCGGCGAGATGGACAGGCCGAACAGGCCCAGGTCGCGCATTTCCGCGACGATGTCGGGCGGCACCTGGCCGCTGGCGGCCAGTTCTTCTTCGGCGGGGATCAGGCGTTCGTGCACGAAGCGGCGCACCGCGTCGAGCAGCAGGTTCAGGGTTTCGGTGTCGAGGGCCATGATGGAAGTCTCAAAGGTGTGGCGGGGCTCAGGCGCGCATGCCGCCGATCAGTAAATCGAAATAGCCGGCGGCGATGCCTTCCGCCGTTTCGCCCTGGCCGGGCTTGTACCAGCGCACCATCCAGTTCAGCATCGACAGCACCGCGCGGCCGGCGGCGGGCACGTCCAGCGGCCGGAACGCGCCTTCGGCCACGCCCTGGGCGATGACCTCGCGCAGGCGCTGCTCGTAGCCGTCGCGCAGGCGCGCGGCGTCCTCGCGCTCGGCCAGCGCCATGCCGGAATAGCCGATCAGCATGGTGACGAATTCGGGCTGGTGCTGTTCGAAATAGCGCGCATGGGCCAGCATGAAGGCGCGCAGCCGCTCGCCGGCGCCGTCGGCGCGGGCCAGCGCCTGGCCGACGGCCTGCGTCAGCCCGCTCAGCGCGGCCAGGATGATGGCGTCGTAGATGTCCTGCTTGGTGGTGTAGTAGTGATAGATCGCCGCCTTGGACACGCCCAGCGCGGCGGCCAGGTCGGACACGGAGCTGCCGTCATAGCCGCTGCGGGCGAAGAGCTTGGCGGCTTCTTCCAGGATGCGTTCGCGCGGCGCCGCCAGGGACGGCGGACGGCCGGCGCGGGCGCGTTTCTGGGCGGGAGGGGCGGAGGTCGCCATGGCAGCCTTTTCAGGGCCGCGCCGGCGCTGGCGGAAGCCCGGACCGGGCTCCATTGACAGCGCTTCGGCGCATGCCGTTTAATAAAGATTAATTAATTACCGGACGGTCGGTAGATAATTATAGGCACACCCGCCTGCAATGCTCAAGCCCTCGGAATTCTTTTCGCGACGACGCTTATGCCCCACTCTCTCGTGACTGATTTGTATGGCCAGATGTCCCTGCCGGTGATCTGCGCCCCCATGTTCATCGTGTCCAATCCGAAGCTGGTGGTGGCGCAGTGCACCAGCGGCATCGTGGGCGCGTTTCCGGCGCTCAACGCGCGCCCGCAAAGCCTGCTGACCGACTGGCTGGACGAAGTCCAGGCCGGGCTGGCCTCGTACCGCGAAGCCAATCCGGACGCCAAGGTGGCGCCGTTCGCGGTCAACCAGATCATCCACCAGTCCAACGACCGGCTGGACCAGGACCTGGCGGTGTGCGCCAGCCACCGGGTGCCGCTCGTGATCACCAGCCTGCGCGCCCCCGGCGACCTGGTCAAGGGCATACACGACTGGGGCGGCAAGGTGTTCCACGACGTGACCACGCTGCGCCATGCCGAAAAAGCGCTGGAGGCCGGCGTGGACGGCCTCATCCTGGTGTGCGCGGGCGCGGGCGGCCATGCCGGCACGCTCAGCCCCTTCGCGCTGGTGTCGGAAGTGCGCCGCTTCTACGACGGCCCGCTGATCCTGTCGGGCGCCATCACCTCGGGCGCGCACGTGCTGGCCGCGCAGGCCATGGGCGCGGACTTCGCCTACATGGGCACGCGCTTCATCGCCAGCGCAGAGGCCAACGCCAGCGACGGCTACAAATCCGCCATCGTCGAGGCCAGCGCCTCGGACATCCTCTACACGCCGTTCTTCACCGGCATCCCGGGCAACTACCTGAAGGCCAGCATCGCCGCCGCCGGCCTGGACCCGGCCAACCTGCCGGCGCCGGAAAGCGGCGCCTCCAACTTCGGCAGCACCCGGGTCAAGCCCTGGAAGGACATCTGGGGCGCCGGCCAGGGCGTGGGCGGCATCGCCAGCGTGCTGCCCACGCGCGAGATCGTCGACACGCTGCGCCGCGAGTACGCCGAGGCCAAGACGCGCCTGGCGGGCGGGGATTTCGCATGAGCGCGGGACTCAACGTGGCGCGCGACGGCGCCGTCCTTACGCTGACCATAGACCGTCCCGACCGCCGCAACGCGCTCGACGTCGCCACCTACGCGGCACTCAGCGAGCAGCTGACGCTGGCGGGCGGCGACCAGACGCTGGCCGCCGTGATCCTGACCGGCGCGGGGGGCAACTTCACGGCCGGCAACGACCTGCGCGACTTCCAGGTCGAACGCGGCGCCGGCGACAGCGCCGGCATGACCTTCCTGCGGGCCCTGATCGGGACCGACGTGCCGGTCATCGCCGCGGTCGAGGGCCATGCCGTCGGCATCGGCGTGACGCTGCTGCAGCATTGCGATTTCGTCTACGTCGGCGAAGGCGCCAGCCTGCGCATGCCGTTCGTGGCGCTGGGCCTGTGCCCGGAAGGCGCCTCCAGCCTGCTGCTGCCGCGGCTGGCGGGCGCGCGCCGCGCCGCCGAATGGCTGCTACAGGGCAAGGCGTTCTCGGCGCAGGACGCCGCCCAGGCCGGCCTGGCCACCGCGGTCACCCCGTCCGGACAGGCGCTGGCGGCCGCCCAGGCCGCCGCCGCCGACCTGGCGCGCCAGCCCCCGGCCGCCCTGCGCCTGACCAAGGCCATGCTGCGCCGCCCGGACCGCCAGGCCATCGAGGAAACGCTGGATTACGAAGCCCAGCAGTTCCGCGTGCGCCTGCAATCCGAAGAAGCGCAGGCCGCGTTCGCGCGGTTTTTCAAGAAATAGGGGTTGGGGGTGGCCGATGGGTTTCGCGCGCTCGGCAGTCGTGTTCTTGTGATGAGGGCGGCGCGCTATACCCATCCTACGGGCGGATCGCGACGTAGGATGGGTGCAGCGCGAGACCGTCTACGCAAACAACCAAGCGCCGAACGCGCGAAACCCATCGGCCGGCGCCAGCCGGCATCCCCCCTCAGAACGGCGAATCCGGCCGGAAGTTCGGCGCCCGGCGTTCGCGCAGGGACTGGATGCCTTCGCGCACGTCCGGGCCGCCGAAGCCCATGAACTCCAGGGCCAGCGAGGTATCGAAGCTGGGGCCGGCCATGCGCAGCCAGTTGTTCAGCGAGTACTTGGTCCAGCGGATGGCGGTCTGGGAGCCGGCCGCCAGCCGGTTGGCGATCTCGAAGGCGCGGCCGATGAGTTCGGCCTCGTCCACGCACAGCGACACCAGGCCGATGCGCTCGGCCTCTTCGCCGGTGACGGTTTCGCACAGCATCAGGTAGTACTTGGCGCGCGCCATGCCGCACAGCAGCGGCCAGACGATGGCGGCGTGGTCGCCGGCCGTCACGCCCAGGCGGGTATGCCCGTCGATGATGCGCGCGTCGCGCGCGGCGATGGAAATATCGGCCAGCAGCCCCGCCACCAGGCCCGCGCCCACCGCTGCGCCGTGCATGGCGGACACGATGGGCTTGTTGCAGTTGATGATGTTGTAGACCAGGTCGCGCGCCTCGCGCCAGACGCGGGCGCGCACGTCGAAGTCGTCGGCCATCTGCTGCACCAGGTCCAGGTCGCCGCCGCCCGAGAAGCCCTTGCCTTCGCCGCGGATCACCACCACGCGGGTGTCCGGATCGGTGTCGATGTCGCGCCAGATGTCGGCCAGTTCGCGGTGCATGCGGTCGTCGGCCGTGGACAGCTTGCCCGGCACGCCGCCGCGCGAGCCCATGATGAGTTCCAGCACGCCGCCCGGGTGGCGGCGCAGCTTCAGGGCCTCGTAGGCCGCATAGTGTTCGAGGGTGATGTCGGTCATTGTCTGCTCCATGTCGTTATTCCCGGGCGCCGGGCCGTTGCGGCGCACTATAGTGGATACCGGCATCTACCTTAAGCCGAATCCGTCCGGAGCCCCAGCCCATGAATACTTCCGCCCCGCCGTCCGGCGGCATGATCGACCCGGCCGCCCTGCCCGCCCTGTTCGCCCCACGCGGCCCGGACACGCACAAAGGCAGTTTCGGCACCGTCGGCGTGGTGGGCGGCGGGCCGGGCATGACCGGCGCGGCGCTGCTGGCCGCGCGCGCCGCGCTGAAAACCGGCGCCGGCAAGGTGCTGGTCGGCTTCGCCCAGGAGGCCGCACCGCTGGCCTGCGACCCGCTGCAGCCCGAGCTGATGCTGCGCGACGCCCGCTCGCTGCTGGAAGCGGACCTGGGCGTCACCGCCTGGGTGGCCGGCTGCGGCATCGGCACCGGCCTGCTGGCCGCCAATATCCTGTCCGAACTGTTCGTATTGCGGCGCGAGGCGCCGCTGGTGCTGGACGCCGACGCCCTGAACCTGCTGGCGCGCGGCGAGATCCAGCCCGGCTGGGGCGCCGGCCCGGTGGTGCTCACCCCCCATCCGGCCGAGGCGGCGCGCCTGCTGGGCGCCGGCACCGCCGACGTCCAGGCGGACCGGCCGGGCGCGGCCCGCGAGCTGGCCCGGCGCTACGGCGCGTGGATCGTGCTCAAGGGCGCGGGCACCGTGGTGTGCTCGCCGCAAGGCGCGCTGCAGACCAACCCCAGCGGCAACCCGGGGCTGGCCACCGCCGGCACCGGCGACGTGCTGGCCGGGATGCTGGGCGCGCTGCTCGCGCAGCAGTTGCCGCTGGAGCAGGCCGTGGCCGGCGCCGTCTGGCTGCACGGCGCAGCGGCCGACGCCCTGGTGGCCGCGGGCATCGGGCCCGTCGGCCTGACGGCGGGGGAGCTGGCCGACGCCGCCCGCCGCCTGCGCAACGGCGGCCGATAAGGCGCTTTCCCAGGGGAAATGTCCCGTAAGTGCCTGCCGCATAAACATTTTTACAACATACTAGGGGTTTACCCTAAAAGACTCGTTGCTTTTATCCTAGGGTTATCCCTATAATGGTTTACCCCATGACGAAACGGACTGGAGAAAGCCATGAGCGAACTGACCCTGAACCACACTGCCCGCCTGACCGACGCGCTGGAGCGTGACCTGCTCCGCGGCGCTCTCGAAAACCAACCGAATGCCCATCCGCTGACCAGCCTGAAGAAGGCCGGCAAAGCCGTGATCGGAGCCGTTGCCGCCGTGCTGTCCTTCATCGACGAAGTGAACGATTCGATGAACAAGGCCCGCGCCGCCAGCTCGCGCTTCTCCGGCTCGCAGTGGTAAGCCCTGCCGCGCCGGCCTGAATCGCGATCGATCTCCCGCGATCAGTCTGGCGCGCCCCGCCTGCCGGGACATCGGCAGGCGGCCTTCGGCGCCGCGACCCTCACCGCAGCGCCTTCGCGCCGCGCCGGCCCCGTATTCCGGGGCCCCCGCGACGCCCTCTCTCCCCTTCCTCTCGGCGTTTTCCCTAGCGCCGCAATCGCCGTTGCAGATTGACAGCGCGCGAAGCCCCTACCGATAATCGGCCCCTTGCCGTCGTGCCTGGCGCCAAAACTCCCTGAGCTCCCCAGCGGGCGGCCCGCCTGCGCGGCCGGCGCAGGCGGTTACGCGCAAGCACGATCCGGTTCGTTCCCCATCCGGAGTTGTCACCATGAAGTTGCGCACCACGCTGGCCCTTGCGGCCGCCGCCATTCCCTTGGCCGCCGCCCAGGCCCAGACGCTGAAGATCGGCCTGTCGGCCGAACCCACCTCGGCGGACCCCCACTATCACAAGATGACGCAGAACGATGCGTTCTCGGCGCACGTCTACAGTTCGCTGGTGGGCCGCAGCGCCGACATGAAGCTGGTGCCGGCGCTGGCCACCTCGTGGAAGACCCTGGACGACAATACCTGGGAATTCAAGCTGCGCGACGACGTCAAGTTCTCCAACGGCAAGCCGTTCACGTCCGAGGACGTGCTGTTCACCATCTGCCGCACGCTGAACAACGAAACCAACGTGTCGCAGTCCTACATGGACATGACCAAGCGCATCACCGACGTGCAGACGCCGGACGCGCACACCGTGATCATCAAGACCGGCGAGCCGTTCCCGCTGATGCCGGCCGAACTGGCCCGCTCGCTGCCCATCATCTGGAACGGCATCGTCGAGCACGGCAAGCTGACGTTCGATCCCAAGAAGGGTTGCGGCGTCACCGGCGCCTGGCCCACGGTGGCCGACTTCAACAACGGCAAGGACGCCATCGGCACCGGCCCGTATACCCTGAAGTCCTACGTCAAGGGCACCGGCATCGAGCTGGTGCGCAACGAGAACTACTGGGGTCCCAAGCCCTACTGGAAGGAAGTGAAGTTCGTGCCGGTGCCCTCGGCCGGCCCGCGCCTGACCGGCCTGCTGTCGGGCGACTTCGACATGATCGAAAACCCGGCCGCGCGCGATCTGCCGCGCCTGAAGGACAATCCGAAGTTCGGCTTCGTGGCCACGCCGTCGACCCGCCTGGTGTTCTTCCAGCCGGACGTCGCCCGCAACCCCAGCCCCTTCGTCAAGAGCGCCGACGGCAAGAACCCGCTGCAGGACCTGCGCGTACGCAAGGCGATTTCGATGGCCATCGACCGCAAGGCCATCACCGCCCGCATCATGGACGGCATGGCCACCCCGGCCTACCAGTACATGCCCGACGGCATGTTCGGCGCCCTGCCCAAGGCCCCGGAAATCAAGTACGACCCCGAGGGCGCGAAGAAGCTGCTGGCCGAGGCCGGCTACCCCAACGGCTTCGAGCTGACCCTGTCCTCGACCAACGACCGCTACGTCAACGACGGCCAGGTGGCGCAGGCCGTGGCCCAGTACCTGGCCCGCGTCGGCATCAAGACCAACGTGGACGCCATGACGGCTTCCATCTATTTCCCCAAGCGCGCCAAGCGCGAGTTCAGCTTCTCGATGGGCGGCTGGCCGGCGGAAACGGGTGAGGCCTCGGCGCTGTTCCAGCTGTGGGTGGCCTCGCTGGATTCGCCCAAGAGCCTGGGCACCAGCAACTACGGCGGCTTCAGCAACGCCGAGTTCGACAAGGTCTACAAGCAGGCCATCGTGACGGTGGACGCGCCCAAGCGCGAGCAGCTGCTGCAGCAGTCCACCCAGATCGCGCTGGACAACGTGCCGCTGATCCCGCTGCACTTCGAAAGCAGCATCTGGGCCTTCCGCAAGGGCATCACCTACGAAGGCCGCCGCGACCAGTACACGCTGGCCACCTCGGTCACGCCCGACAAGAAGTAATCGGGTCCGTCCGAACCTGAAAACGGCTGCCCGCGGGCAGCCGTTTTTTATTGGCTAGGCCGCGCTGCCTTGCAGCGCGCGGTCCAGTTCCTGCGACAGCAGCGCCACGAAGGCCTCGGCCGCCGGCGGCAGCACCCGGCCCGGCATGACCTGGATCTGCAGGGTGCGCGACTGCAGTTCGGCGTTGGAGATCGGCACGGCGATCAATTCGTCGCGCCGCAGGCTCCAGGCCACCGAGATATAGCCGCTGAGCATGATGGCGTCGGAGCCGAACACGAAGCCGTGCAGCGGCGAAGAATCATTGCAGGTCAGCGCCGGCTCCAGCTGCACCGACTCCAGCGCGCAGCCCATTTCGAACAGCTGGCGGGTGGTGGTGCCCGGCCCGGTCAGCGCAAGCGGGTATTTGCTCAGGTCCTGCAGGCTGACGCTGGCGCGGCCGGCCAGGGGATGGTCGGCCGCCATGACCGCGTGCACAGGCGCGCGCCGCGAGTAGCGCGCGCTGACCCCGCCGATGCGCTCGGCGATGAAGGCCATGCCCAGCTCGGCGCTGCCTTCGACCACCCGGCGGCTGACCTCGGCGGGCGAGCCCACGTGCAGGTCGAAGCGGATGTCCGGCCAGTCGCGGCGAAACCGCGCCATCACCGAGGGCAGGAAAATGCGCGCCACGCCCTCGACCGAGGCCACGCGGATCTCGTTGCGCGCCACGCCCTTGAGCGCGGCGATCTCCTGCAGCACCGAATCGGCTTCCAGCATGGTGCGCCGCGCGTGCGCCAGCATCAGTCGCCCCGCCTCGCTCAGCACCATGCCGCGGGCCGCGCGCTCGAACAGCGGCGCCCCCGCCTCCTCCTCCAGCTTGGCGATCTGCCGGCTGATGGCCGACACCGCCACGTGCAGGCGCTCGGAAGCGCCGCTCAGGCTGCCCGCCTGGGCGACCTCCAGAAAGTACTTCAAGGCGATGCCGTGCACGTCCGACCTCCAGGCCCACGGGGAATGGTTGAGCAAGCTTTGCCTTTTCCGCAAAGCTCACGATAAATTTTCTAATTGTAGAGAAAGCAACCAAGCTCCTAGAATTCGGCCAATACTCGAAGGCGGCGCGCCCATGACGCGCCCCATATATAAGGGAAAACCCGTGTTTGCAGCCATTCCAGCGCACCTGACCGTGCGCCGCGCGGCCATTTCCGGCGCCTAGCCGTCAACGTCCGCGCCATCGCCTATACAATCCCGTCGCTTCATCGGAGTCCCCATGCCTACGCCCGCCGCCGCGTCTGTTCCGCGCCCATTTCTACTTGCCTGTCCGGACCTGTCCGCAGAGCGGTCGGGCAACACGGACACGCCGGGCGTCTGGCATTTCGATTCGGGCGCGCCGGGCCGGCATGTGATGCTCAGCGCGCTGATCCACGGCAACGAACTGTGCGGCGCCTGGGCGCTGAAAGAGGCGCTGGCCGCCGGCCTGCGGCCGCGCCGCGGCTCGCTGACGCTGGCGTTCTGCAACCTGGCGGCCTTCGACCGCTTCGATCCCGCCAACTATGCCCCTGCCCGCTTCGTCGACGAAGACATGAACCGGGTCTGGAGCGGCGACAAGCTCGACACGCCCAGCAGCCAGGAACGGCGCCGCGCCGCCGAACTGCGGCCCTGGGTGGAGCGGGCCGACTGGCTGCTGGACTTCCACTCGATGAGCAATTCCGACGTGCCGCTGCAGCTGACCGGCATGCAGCAGCGCAATATCGACCTGGCGCTGGAACTGGGCAATCCGGGCACCATCATCGCCGACGCCGGCCACGCCGCCGGCGTGCGCATGCGCGACTACGGCCGCTTCGGTGCGGCCGGTGAGAACGGCACCCGCTCGCTGCTGATCGAATGCGGCTTTCACGGCGCGCCCGAGGCGCGCGACGTGGCCGTCGACCAGATGGCGCGCTTCCTGGCGGCGGCCGGCGCCGTGGACCGCGGCGACCTGCCCGCCTCCTGGTTCGCCCCCGACGCGCCGGCGCAGCGCGCGCTGCGCGTCACCCACGCCATCGCCGCCAAGAGCGCGGATTTCCGCTTCGCCCAGCCCTGGAAGGGCCTGGAGACGCTGGCCAAGGCCGGCACGCTGATCGGCTGGTCCGAAGGCGAGCCGGTGGTCACGCCCTATGACGATTGCGTGCTGATCATGCCCTCGACCGCCAACCTGCGGCCCGGCGTGACCGTGGTGCGGCTGGCGCAGCCCATCGCCTGACGCGTCCGGCGCGCCGCGCCGCCACATAACATCCGAGACAGCAAAGGGGAAAAAAACCATGCCCGCCCAGACCTACTACCGCAGCCTCATCGCCGCCTGTACGCTGGCCGCATGTGCGCCGGCGCTGGCCCAGGACGCCGGCGTCCTCAGGATCGGCCTTTCGTCCGAGCCGACCTCGATGGACCCGCACTATCACCAGGCCACGCCGAACGACGCGATGACCTCGCACATGTTCGAGACGCTGGTGGGGCAGGACGCCAAGATGAACCTGATCCCGCGCCTGGCCACGGCCTGGAAGCCGGTGGACGACACGACCTGGGAATTCACGCTGCGCGAGGGCGTCAAGTTCTCCAACGGCCAGCCGTTCACGGCGCAGGACGTGCTCTTCACCTTCTGCCGCGTGGTCAACAACGAGCAGTCCATCAGCAGCTCGTATCCGTCCATCGTGCAGAAGTTCGCCGACGTGCAGGTGCGCGACGGCAATACCCTGGTGATCAGGACGCGCCAGCCCTATCCGCTGCTGCCCAACGACCTGACCCGCATGGGCATGCTGTGGAACGGCATCGCCGAACACGGCCCCATCACCTTCGACCTGAAGAACAAGTGCGGCGTCACCGGCGCCTGGCCCACCGTGGCCGACTTCAATACCGGCCGCTCGGTGATCGGCACCGGGCCGTACACCCTGAAAAGCTACGTCAAGGGCACCGGCATCGAGCTGACGCGCAACGACGCCTACTGGGGCGACAAGCCGGCATGGAAGGACGTGAAGCTGGTGCCGGTGCCGGCCGCCGGCCCGCGCCTGACCGGCCTGCTGGCGGGCGACTTCGACCTGATCGAAAACCCCGCCGCGCGCGACGTGAAGCGCATCTCCGAGACCCCGGGCTTCGGCCACGTCATCACCCCCTCGGTGCGCGTGGTGTACTTCCAGCCCGACGTGGGCCGCGATCCCAGTCCGCTGGTCAAGGCCGCCAACGGCAAGAATCCCCTGCAGGACGTGCGCGTGCGCCGCGCGATTTCGCTGGCCATCGACCGCAAGACCATCGCCGCCCGCATCATGGACGGCGCCGCCACGCCGGCCAACCAGTTCCTGCCCGACGGCATGTTCGGCACGCTGCCCAATCCGCCCGAGCTCAAGTACGACCCGGCCGCCGCCAGGAAGCTGCTGGCCGAGGCCGGCTACCCGGACGGCTTCGAGCTGACCGTCTCGTCCACCAACGACCGCTACATCAACGATGCGCAGGTCACGCAGGCGGTGGCGCAATACCTGTCGCGCGTGGGCATCAAGACCACCGTGGACACCATGACGCGCTCGGTCTACTTCCCCAAGCGCGCCAAGCGCGAGTTCAGCTTCGCCATGGGCGGCTGGTCGTCCGAAACCGGCGAAGCCTCGTCCTTCCTGCAGTACTGGGTCAGCAAGTACGACAAGGAACACGGCCTGGGCACCAGCAACTACGGCGGCTATGACAACCCCGAGTTCGACGGCGTGTTCAAGCGCGCCCTGGTCACCGTGGACCCGGCCGCGCGCGAAAAACTGCTGCAGCAGTCGCTGACCCTGGCGCTGGCCGACCTGCCCAGCATCCCCCTGCATTTCGAAAGCAGCATCTGGGCGTTCCGCAAGGGCCTGACCTACGAAGGCCGGGCCGACCAGTACACGCTGGCCATGTCGGCCAGGCCCGCCAACAAATAAGGTCTACACCCCCAACCCCGAGCCCACCAAGGAAATCATCAAGTGGCCCTCTTCATCCTACGCAGACTGATCCAGAGTCTGTTCGTGCTGCTGGCCGTGTCGGTCGTGGTCTTCTTCGCGGTCTACGCGGTGGGCGATCCGATCGAGCTGCTGGTCAGCCCCGAAGCCAGCCAGGCCGCGCGCGAGGCGATGATCGCCCGCCTCGGCCTGGACCTGCCGGTGTGGCAGCAATACACGGGCTTTCTATGGCGCGCGCTGCACGGCGACCTGGGCACGTCCTTCGTGCACGGCATCCCCGCCATCGAGCTGATCGTGCAGCGCATCCCTGCCACCTTCGAACTGGTGGTCGTGGCCATCCTGCTGACCTGCGTGTTCGGCATTCCGCTGGGCCTGGTCGCGGGCCTGTACCGCGACCAGCCGCTGGGCCGCGGCATCATGGCCTCGTCGGTGCTGGGCTTTTCGCTGCCCAACTTCTGGCAGGGCATGATGCTGATCCTGCTGTTCGCGGTGTGGCTGGGCTGGCTGCCGGCCACGGGCCGCGGCGACACGGTCAGCGTGCTGGGCGTGCCGCTGTCGATCCTGACCGCCGACGGCTGGTCGCACCTGATCATGCCGGCCATCAACCTGGCGCTGGCCAACATCGCGCTGGTGCTGCGCCTGACGGCCTCCGGCGTGGTCGAGGCGCGCAGCCAGGACTACGTGAAGTTCGCCCGCGCCAAGGGCGTCAAGCCCGGCCGCATCGTGCGCCGCCACATCCTGCGCAACATCCTGATCCCCGTGGTCACCGTGATCGGCATGGAGTTCGGCACCCTCATCGCCTACTCCACCATCACCGAGACCGTGTTCGCATGGCCGGGCATGGGCAAGCTGCTCATCGACAGCGTCTATCAGCTCGACCGCCCGGTCGTGGTGGCCTACGTGATGCTGGTCACCCTGATCTTCGTGATCATCAACCTGGTTGTGGACATCCTGTACGCCACGCTCGACCCGCGCGTGCAGCTCGTGACTCCCGCTCAATAATCCGCCATGGCTCAAATTCCCAATCCCGGCCGCACCCGCACCGTCCAGCCCCTGGCCGAGACGCCCCGGCGCGCCGCCATCCTCAAGAAACTGCACGCGCGCCCGACGGTGCGCGGCTCCGTCATCGCGCTGGCCATCCTGATCGTCCTGGTGGTCTTCGCGCCCTACTTCGCGCCGCAGAACCCTTACGACCTGGCCAACCTGTCGCTCATGGACGGCCGCCTGGCGCCGCGCCAGGCGCTGATGGACGGCAGCATCGCCTGGCTCGGCACCGACGACCAGGGCCGCGACATGCTCAGCGCCATCCTGTATGGCCTGCGCATCAGCCTGATGGTGGGCCTGTCCGCCGTGGTGCTGGCCACCGCGGTCGGCGGCGCGGTCGGCCTGGTGGCCGCCTACATCGGCGGCCTGGTCGACACCGTGCTGATGCGCATCGTGGACTTCATCCTGGGCTTTCCCACCATCCTGGTGGCGCTGGTGCTGCTGGTGGTGCTGGGGCGCGGGGTGGACAAGGTGATCCTCGCCCTGGTGCTGGTGCAGTGGGGCCACTACGCGCGCATCATGCGCGGCCGCGCGCTGCAGGAACGCCGCAAGGAATACGTGGAAGCGGCCGCCAACCTGGGCTTTCCGGCCTGGCGCATCATGCTGTTCCATTTGCTGCCCAACTGCCTGGGCCCCGTGATGGTGTTCGCCACCATCCAGATCGCCACCGCCATCGCGCTGGAAGCGACGCTGTCGTTCCTGGGCGTGGGCGTGCCGATCACCGAACCCTCGCTGGGCCTGTTGATCTCCAACGGCTTCCAGTACCTGCTGTCGGGCGACTACTGGATCAGCCTGTTCCCGGGCATCGCCCTGCTGCTGCTGATTCTTTCCATCAACATCGTGGGCGACCGCCTGCGCGAAGCCCTGGACCCGCGACGAGCATGAACAGCCCACCCCCGAAGCGCTGCGCGCTTCCCCCTCAAGGGGGCGCCGCTGCGGACCGGCAAAGCCGGCTCCGCGCGGCCCCGCTGGGCAATGCCCGCGCAATGGAAATCTGAAATGAGCGAAACCCTACTGGAGGTGCGCGGCCTGCGCACCGCATTCCATACCGAGGCCGGCGCCTGGCTGGCGGTCGACGGCGTCGACCTGACCGTGCGCCGCGGCGAGATCGTCGGCCTGGTCGGCGAGTCCGGCTCCGGCAAATCCGTCACCGGCTTTTCGCTGCTGGGCCTGATCGACCCGCCCGGCGAAGTGGTGGACGGCGAAGTGAAGTTCAAGGGCACCGACCTGCGCAAGCTCTCCGAAGAACAGATGCGCCAGTTGCGCGGCAACCGCATCGCCATGATCTTCCAGGACCCGCTGATGACGCTCAACCCGGTGCTGCGCATCGGCGAGCAGATGATGGAGGCCATCCTCACGCACGAGAACGTCTCGCGCGCCGAGGCCGAGGAGCGCTGCCGCGAGGCGCTGGCGATGGTGGGCATCCCCTCGCCGGAAAAGCGCCTGAAGAGCTATCCGCACGAATTCTCGGGCGGCATGCGCCAGCGCGTGGCGATCGCCATCGCGATGCTGAACAAGCCCGACCTGATCATCTGCGACGAGCCGACCACGGCGCTGGACGTCACCATCCAGGGCCAGATCCTCTACCGCATGCAGGAGATCTGCCGCGAGCACGACACGGCGCTGATCTGGATCACCCACGACTTGGGCGTGGTGGCCGAGCTGGCCGACCGCGTGGCCGTGATGTATGCCGGCCGCATCGTCGAAAGCGGCCCGGTCGAGCAGGTGCTGGACGCCCCGCGCCACCCCTATACCAAGGGCCTGCTCGACTCCATGCCCGGCGCCACCCGGCCCGGCGCGCGCCTGCACCAGATCGACGGCATGGCCCCCAGCCTGGCCGGCCGCCCCTCGGGCTGTCCGTTCCGTCCGCGCTGCACCAGCGCCGTCACGCGCTGCACCGAGCAAGCGCCCACCGTCACCACCGAAGGCCCGCGCAGCTACCGCTGCTATGCGCCGATTGCCCGCGAGGCCCAGTCCGTATGAGCCAAGCCGATACTCCCGTCATCGAGCTCAAGAACGTCCATAAGCGATTCGAGCAGCGTCCCGACCTGGCCCAGCGCATCCTGGCCGTGGCCGGCCGCCCCATCGACCGCCGCACCGTCTACGCGGTCAACGGCGTGGACCTGTCGATCAGGCGCGGCGAAGTGCTGGGCCTGGTCGGCGAATCCGGTTGCGGCAAGTCCACGCTGGGCCGCGTCGTGGCCGGCCTGCACCGCCAGACCGAAGGCGAACTGCTGTACCAGGGCCGCGACGCCAACCGCTTGCGCGGCGCGGACAAGCTGGCCTATACGCTGGGCGTGCAGATGATCTTCCAGGACCCGCAGGCCTCGCTCAATCCGCGCCAGCGCCTGCGCCAGATCCTGGGCGAAGCGCTCAAGGTCCACAAGCTGGCGCCGGCCGCCGAGATTCCGGCGCGCATCGACCGCGCGCTCGCCGAAGTGGGCCTGGACGCCGAATACCGCGACCGCTTCCCGCACCAAATCTCCGGCGGCCAGCGCCAGCGCATCGGCATCGCCCGCGCGCTGATGGTGGCGCCCAAGTTCCTGGTCTGCGACGAACCGGTGGCCGCGCTGGACGTGTCCATCCAGGCCCAGGTCATCAACCTGTTCATGGATCTGCGCGAACAGCACGGTTTCACGTACCTGTTCATCAGCCATGACCTGGGCGTGGTCAAGCACATCTCCGACCGCGTGGCCATCATGTACCTGGGCAAGATCGTGGAAATCTCCACCTCGGCCGAGATCTTCGCGCGCGCCAACCACCCGTACACTCAGGCCCTGATGGCCGAAGTGCCGGACGTGGGCCGCCGCGGCCGCAAGTTCACCCCGATCAAGGGCGAGATCCCCTCGCCCCTGAATCCGCCGCCGGGCTGCACCTTCAATCCCCGCTGCCCCCACGCCATGCCGCGCTGCCGCGAACAGGCGCCGGAACTGAAAGAAATCTCGGCGGGCCACTGGTCGGCCTGCCACCTGAATGAGGCGCACGCCTGATGAAACCTTCCGAAATGTCCAACGTCGACCGCATCGCCATCGAACTGGGCCATGCCGGCCGCAACGCCATCCAGTACGTGGACGAGGACCGCAACGCCGACCGTCCGTTCAAGCTGCAGACCTACCGCCCCTACGGCTACACGCCGGACCGGCCGGTGGTCATCGTGCAGCACGGCGTGCTGCGCAACGGCGACGAATACCGCGACTTCTGGGTGCCCGCCGCCGACAAGCACAAGCTGCTGATCGTGGCGCCGACCTTCTCCAACGAGATCTGGCCCGGCGTGGAAAGCTACAACAACGGCCGCGTGTTCTCGGCCGGCGGCAATCCGCGCCACGTCGACGGCTGGACCTATGCGCTGGTCGGCAACGTCATCAAGGACCTGATCGCCGCCGAGATCACCGACGGCCAGAACGTCCACCTGTTCGGCCATTCGGCGGGCGGCCAGTTCGTGCACCGCCTGATGAGCAGCCAGTCGCACGCGCCGTTCAAGGCCGTGACCGCCGGCAACCCGGGCTGGTACACCCTGCCCACCTTCGACCATCCCTTCCCCGAAGGCATGGACGGCGTCGGCCTGACCGAAGCGCACCTGGTGAAGCTGCTGGCCTATCCCATGACCATCCTGGCCGGCGACCAGGACATCGCCACCGACGACCCCAACCTGCCGTCCGAGCCGGCCGCCATGCGCCAGGGACCGCACCGTTTCGCGCGCGCGCAGAACTACTACGAGTTCGGCCGCAAGGAAGCCGAGCGCCGCGGCGTGCCGTTCGGCTGGAAGCTGCAGGTCGTGCCCGGCATCGGCCACGACGGCCGCGCCATGTCCGCGGTGTGCGCCAGCCTGTGGTTCGACGGCTGCATGCCCGACGCCGCCGAACTGGCCCGCCTGGCCGGCCAGCAGGTCGCCTGAGCGCCTTCCCTTTCCCTTAGCCCGAATCCGATACCGCCATGTCCACCACCCCCAGCACCGAACAGATCGTCGCCGGCATCCAGAGCTGGCTGCAATGCGAATCGCCCTCGAATTTTCCCGAAGGCATCGCCGCGATGGCGCGCATCATCGCCGACTACGCCGCGGCCGCCGGCCTGACGGTGGAGCTGTCGTCCCTGGGCCCGGCCACCGGCCCGCTGCTGTACGTCACCAACCGCGCCCCCGGCGACAGCCGCCCCGGCATCCTGATCCTGGCCCACATGGACACCGTCCACCCGGTCGGCACGCTGCTGGAGAACCCGGTGCGCATCGAGGGCGACCGCCTCTACGGCCCCGGCGGCTACGACATGAAGGCCGGCATCTACCTGGCGCTGTCGGCCCTGGCCGGCCTGGCGCAGCCCGACGCGACCCGGCTGCCCGTGGACATGCTGGTGGTGCCGGACGAGGAAACCGGCAGCCATGCCTCGCGCCCGCACATCGAGCGCTTCGCCGCCAACGCCAAGTACGCGCTGGTGTGCGAGCCGGCCCGCGCCAACGGCGGCAAGTGCGTCACGGCGCGCAAGGGCACCGGCATGCTCAACCTGAACGTCAAGGGCCGTCCGGCGCACGCCGGCATGAACCACGACAAGGGCCGCAGCGCCATTCGCGAAATGGCGCACCAGGTGCTGGCGCTGGAAGCCATGACCGATTATGAGCGCGGCATCACCGTCAGCGTGGGCACCATCGCCGGCGGCACCGTGACCAACACCGTGCCGGCGCAGTGCCGCTGCGTGGTGGACTTCCGCGTGCCCGACATGGGCGCCGCCGAGGACGTGCTGCGCCGCATGCGCGAACTGTGCGCGGTGGGCCCGGACGTGGAGCTGGACATCGACGTGGAGCTGAACCGCCCGCCGATGGTCAAGACCGAGGCCGCGGCCCAACTGCTGGCGCTGGTGCAGGGCTACGCCGAGCGCGCCGGCTTCCTGCTGGAAGACGCCCCCATGACCGGCGGCGGCAGCGACGCCAACTTCACCTCCGCCATGGGCATCCCCACGCTCGACGGCCTGGGCGCCGACGGCGACGGCGCGCATACCCTGAACGAATACGTGCTGGTCTCGACGCTGGAACAACGCCAGAAGTTCTGGCAGCTGCTGCTCAAAGAACTGGTCTGAGAGGGCGCGCGCGGCCTCGGGGGACGCGGGCGTTTTGTCCTAGAATTTACCCCCCGAGACCGCGCCCCGCCCTTCCGATCATGTCCGACTCCCACACGCCCCTCAGCGCCATCGCCTATGGCGTCGCCACGCTGGCCGCCGACGGCAGCATCCTGGACACCTGGTATCCCCGCCCCTCGCTGGCCGAAGGCGCGCCCGCCACCGGCACCCGCCACCTGAGCCCCGAAGAGGCGCGCGCCGCCCTTGGCGAACACGTGCCCACGGCGCTGGTGCGCGACACCCGCCGCAAGGTGGACATCGTGGCCGTGCGCACCGCCATCGCCTCGCTGGACGAGTCGCCGGTCGACGCGCACGACGCCTATCTGCGCCTGCACCTGCTCAGCCACCGGCTGATCCGCCCGCACGACGCCAACCTCGACGGCCTGTTCAACGTGCTGTCCAACGTGGCCTGGACCTCGGCCGGCCCCTGCGCGGTCGACCAGGTCGACGCGCTGCGCTGGCACCTGCGCGCCTCGGGGCAGGTGCTGGAGATCCGCGGCGTGGACAAGATTCCGCGCATGACCGACTACGTCGTGCCCGGCGGCGTGCGCATCGCCGACACCGCGCGCGTGCGGCTGGGCGCGCACCTGTCGCCCGGCACCACGGTGCTGCATGAAGGCTTCTGCAATTTCAACGCCGGCACGCTGGGCGCCTCGATGGTCGAGGGCCGCATCAGCGCCGGCGTCATCGTCGACGACGGCAGCGATATCGGCGGCGGCGCTTCCATCATGGGCACCATGTCCGGCGGCGGCAAACAGGTGGTGTCCATCGGCAAGCGCTGCCTGCTGGGCGCGAATTCGGGCATCGGCATTTCGCTGGGCGACGACTGCGTGGTCGAGGCCGGCTGCTACATCACCGCCGGCACCCGCGTGCTGACGCCGGAAGGCGCGGTGGTCAAGGCCACGTCGCTGGCGGGCCAGCACGGCCTGCTGTTTCGCCGCAACTCGCAGACCGGCGCGGTCGAGTCGCTGGTGCGCACCGCCGCCTGGGGCACGCTGAACCCGGCCCTGCATAGCGGGCACTGAGCGCTACCGCCCCGGCGGCACCGGCGCGAACGGATGATGGGTCACGCTGCCGCGGCCGGCGATGATGGCCGTGGCCTCGGGCACTTCTTCCCAGGCGCCGGGCATTTCGGTCAGGGGCTCGGACAGCAGCAGGAAGGCATCGTCGTCCAGGGCCGCGATCTGCGCGTTGTCGGGGTACAGCTCGCGCAGGTGGCGCACGCAGGTGTTGTGGAACAGCGTGCGCGAATCGCCCTCGCTGGAATAGCGCACCGCGATCAGGCGCTGGCCGTCCAGCGCGCAGACCGTCATGTTGATCGGCTGCGCCACGCCGTGCCGCCTGCCGGTCTCTTCCACCGCGCCCACCATGCGCGCCAGGCCCAGCACCGGGTCTTCCTCCAGGCCGAAGCTGAGCGCCAGCAGGAACATCACTTCCGAATCGGTGGAGCCTTCCAGCGAGCCGAAATACGCCGGCGCGATCATCAGCATCAGGTCGCGCCGCAGCAGCGGGTAATCGCGGATGACGCCGTTGTGCACGAACAGCCACTGCCCGTGGCGAAACGGATGGCAGTTGGTTTCCTGGGCCGGCGTGTCGGTGGCCGCGCGGATGTGGGCGACGAACAGCGGCGCATGGATGGCGCGCGCCGCCTCGCGCAGGTTGCGGTCGTTCCAGGCCGGATGCACGCTGCGGTAGCGGAACGGCGGCTCCGGCGCGCGGCCGTACCAGCCCAGGCCGAATCCGTCGCCATTGGTGGTGGTCGCGCCCATGCGCGCATGCAGGCTCTGGTCGATGAGGGAGTGCCGGGCCTTGAACAGCACGCTCTCCATCTGGATGGGACTACCGGTATAGGCTAGCCAACGGCACATGGCGCGCTCCTTGTCTGTGGCGGGCAACCCCGCGCGGTCCAGTGTAGGAGCAGCCGGCGCGCTTGTCCAAGCGCGCCCGGACGGCCTATTTCTTCAGCAGCGCCTTGAGCATGGCCATGCGCTCTTTCGGGTTCATGGCGGCCGTGGCCTCGTCCTCCTGGATGCGCACGTCGCCCAGGCCCATCTCCTCGATGAAGCGCGAGGGCTCGCGCACCAGGTCCTCGCGCGCGCGGCGGCGGCGCTTGCACCAGCTCAGGTTCAGGCTGCGCTGCGCGCGCGTGATGCCCACGTACATCAGCCGCCGCTCTTCCTGGATGCGGGTGGCCAGGTTCTCGGCGGCGCGCGCCGGGTCGCCGACCTCGTCGTCCTTGCCCAGGTGCGGCAGCAGGCCTTCTTCGACGCCGGCCAGGTATACGTGCGGATACTCCAGCCCCTTGGAGGCGTGCAGCGTGGACATCTTCACCGCGTCGGGCTCTTCCTCTTCGCCGCGCTCGAGCATGGTGACCAGCGCCACGTGCTGCACCAGGTCGAACAGCGTCATGTCGTCTTCCTCGGCCTTGCGCTTGAGCCAGCCGGTCAGCTCCTGCACGTTCTGCCAGCGCGTCTGCGCGGGCCGTTCCTCGAAGAGTTCGTACAGGTGGCGTTCGTACTGGATCGCCTCCAGCAGGTCGTCCAGGATCACGCCGGCGGGCTCGGCCGGCGCGGCGTCCCCGGCCGTGGCCGCGCCGCGCCCGGCGCGCCACTGCATGCGGCGGATGAATTCGGCGAAGGTGCGCAGCGGCTCCAGCTGGCGCGGCGCCAGCAGGCTTTCCAGCCCGGTCTCGGCCACCGCCGCCAGCAGCGACAGTTCGCGGCTGGCGGCGTACTGGCCCAGCACCTGCAAGGTGGCCTGGCCGATGCCCCGCTTGGGCGTGGTGGCCGCGCGGATGAAGGCGGGATCGTCGTCGTCGTTGGCCAGCAGCCGCAGATAGGCCAGCACGTCGCGCACTTCGGCCTTGTCGAAAAAGCTCTGGCCGCCGGAGATGGTGTACGGAATCTTCAGGTTGCGCAGCGCCTGCTCCAGGATGCGCGACTGGTGGTTGCTGCGGTACAGGATGGCGAAATCCTTCCACTGCGCCTGGCGCTCGAAGCGCGCCGCCGACACCTTCATCGCGATCGATTCGGCCTCGTGCTCCTCGCCGTCCATGGCCGACACCAGGATCGGCTCGCCCACGCCCAGCTCGGACCACAGCTTTTTTTCGAACAGCTTGGGATTCTTTTCGATCACCTGGTTGGCGGCGGCCAGGATGCGCTGGACCGAGCGGTAGTTCTGCTCCAGCTTGATGAGCTTGATGTTGGGATAGTCGGTCGTCAGCTTGGCCAGGTTCTCGATGGTGGCGCCGCGCCAGGCGTAGATGGCCTGGTCGTCGTCGCCCACCGCCGTGAACATGGCGCGCGGCCCGGTCAGCAGCTGCACCAGGCGGTACTGGCACACGTTGGTGTCCTGGTATTCGTCCACCAACAGGTAGCGCACGCGGTTCTGCCAGCGGGTGCGCACCTCTTCGTTATTGGCCAGCAGCTGGGCCGGGATGCGGATCAGGTCGTCGAAGTCCACCGCCTGGTAGGCCGCCAGCGTGGCCGCGTAGCTGCGGTACACGTTGGCCGCCTCCACGTCGCCCGGCGTGATGGCCTCGCGCGCGGCGTCGTCCGGCTCCATCAGCGCGTTCTTCCACAGCGAGATGATGCCCTGCACGTGGCGCAGCCGCGCCTTGTCGGTGGTGCCCAGCAGTTCCTGGATGATGGCCATGGCGTCGTCGGCGTCCAGGATGGAGAACGTGGGCTTCAGGCCGGCGTTGCGCGCTTCCTCGCGCAGCATCTTCACGCCCAGCGAGTGGAAGGTGCTGATGATCAGCCCCTTGGAAAGCTTGCGGTCCACCAGCGTCTTGACGCGCTCGTCCATCTCGCGCGCGGCCTTGTTGGTGAAGGTCAGCGCCACCACGTTGCGGCCCATGTAGCCGCATTCGCGCAGCAGGTAGGCGATCTTCTGCGTGATCACCCGGGTCTTGCCGCTGCCGGCGCCGGCCAGCACCAGGCAGGGGCCGTCCAGGTACAGCACCGCCTCCCTCTGGGCGGGGTTCATGCCTAGGCCTATGGGTTCGCTTGCGGACATTTGGATCGTGGGGTCGGGCGGCGCGGCGCGGCGACGCCGGCGCGAAAGAGGACAAAGATCATAGAACAATCGGGCGGCGGGCGCATGGCCCGGCCCTCAGATCTCCAGGGGGTCGACTTCCAGCTGCCAGCGCACGCGCGCCTCGTTGGCGAGATAAGGCAGGTGGTGCGACCAGGACGCCAGGAAGGCCTGCAGGGCCGGACGGCTGCTGCTTTCGACCAGCAGCTGGGCGCGTTCGATATTGGCCACGCGCACCACCCGCAGCGGCACGGGGTCGTACAGCATGATGGCGTCCAGGCCCGGAAAGTCCGCCGCCCATTCGCCTTCGGGCAGGGCGCGCGCGCGTTCCAGGAAATCCTTGGCCACCTTCAGCTCGCGCGCCTCGGCGGTCAGCAGCGCCTGGTAGACGTAGGGCGGCAGGCCGGTGCTTTCGCGCTCGCGCAGCGCGTGGCGGGCGAAACCCGCGTAGTCGTGGCGCAGCAGCGCCTGGTAGACCGGCTGCTCGGGGTAGCCGGTCTGGATCAGCACCTCGCCGTTGCCCTGGTGGCGCCCGGCCCGGCCGGCCACCTGCATCAGCTGCGCGAACAGGCGCTCCGGCGCGCGGAAATCGTGCGCGAACAGCATGGAGTCGGCGTTCAGCACGCCCACCAGCCCCAGCCGCGCGAAATCGTGGCCCTTGGCCACCATCTGCGTGCCCACCAGGATGTCCACCTCGCCGGCGTGGACCGAGGCGAACAGCGCCTCGGCGCTGCCCTTCTTGCGCGTGCTGTCGGCGTCGATGCGCAGGATGCGGGCCTCGGGGAACAGCTCGGCCAGGTGTTCCTCCACGCGCTGGGTGCCGCGCCCCATCGGCGCCAGGTCCTGGTCGCCGCATTCGGGGCAGGCGCGCGGCACCGGGGCCTGATAGCCGCAATGGTGGCATTGCAGGCGGTGGCCGCGGCCCTCGGTGCGGTGCAGCACGGTGAACGCGGTGCAGCGCGGGCAATTGCTGACCCAGGCGCAGGACTGGCAATGCAGCACCGGCGAATAACCGCGACGGTTCAGGAAGATCAGCGACTGCTCTTTGCGCTCCAGGCGCTGGCCGATGGCGTCGAGCAGTTGCGGCGACATGCCTTGCTTGAGCTGCAGCCGCCGCGTGTCCACCAGCCGCACCGTCGGCAGGCTGCTGGCGCGCGCCCGGCCAGGCAGGCTCAGGCGCAGGTAGCGGCCGCGCTCGGCGTGCTGCCAGGTCTCCAGCGACGGCGTGGCCGAGCCCAGCACCACCGGGATGCCGAGATCGTGGGCGCGCCACACGGCCAGGTCGCGCGCTGAATAGCGCAGGCCGTCCTGCTGCTTGTAGGAGGCGTCGTGCTCTTCGTCCACCACGATCAGGCCCAGCTCGCCCATGGGCGCGAAGACCGACATGCGCGTGCCCAGCAGCATGCGCGCCTGGCCGCGCTGGGCGCGGGTCCAGGCCTGCAGGCGCTCGCCGTCGGACAGGCCGCTGTGCATGACGGCCAGCCCGTCCGGCCCCACCAGCGCCTCCAGGCGCGCGCGCAGCGCGCCCTCGAGCTGCGGGGTCAGGTTGATTTCGGGCACCATCAGCAGCACCTGGCGGCCGGCGGCCAGCACGCGCTCGGCGGCGCGCAGGTACACCTCGGTCTTGCCGCTGCCGGTCACGCCGTGCAGCAGCACCGGCTTGAATCCGTCCAGCGCGGCGATGGCCTCGACCGCGCCCTGCTGGGCCTCGTTGAGCGCCGGCGGCTCGTCGGCCGCGGCCGGGGCTCGCACGGCCTTGCGCTTGCGCCCGTCCAGCCTGGCCACCGGCCCGCCGGCCGAGCGCTTGCCCTGGTACGCGGTGGGCTTGCGCAGCGGCGGCGGCAACGTGGGCAGCATCACTTCGCCCAGCGGCCGCTGGTAATAATCCGCGGCGAAGCGCGCCAGCCGCAGCCAGGCCTCGTCGAACGGCGGCAGGTCGTCCAGCACCGCCTCGATCGGCCGTATCTGCTTGGGGTCGTAGGACGGCTCGGCCGGGTTGTCCACAACCACGCCGATGAGCTTGCGGCGGCCGAACGGCACGATCACCCGCAGGCCCACCGTCACCGGCGCGTCGCTGCGGTAGTCGAAAGGACCGGGCAGGGGCACGTCCAGCGCCACCCGCACCCAGGCAGGCGGGGAAACCAAGGTGGCCTGCGCTTCAGACATGGAGGATCGGACTGTGCATAAGGGAGGATGACCCCGCCCGACGCGCTCCCGGCCTGTCCCCGCCTGTGGATAACTTTGGGGAAAAGGCTGGAGCAAGGTCGGAAATTGGAAAAAGCCTGGATTTCGTGAACCTGTGAATTCCTGTCAAAAATCCACGATTCACCTGAAAAAACAATGACTTGTACAATATTTCAAGATTGTAAACTAGCTTCTAAAGGGTTTTCCCCGAGAGCAATCTTGCTGTGCACAAGTGCGCGCTGCTCCGGCCCTGAGGGCCGAAGCGTTCACTCACTTACCCCCTCAGCGAGCGGCTGTGGCTGTGGACTTCATCGACCAATTCGGCTACGGCTTCCGGCGGAGTGAAGCGCGAAATGCCGTGGCCCAGGTTGAAGACGTGGCCGCCCTTGCCCACCGGGCCGAAGGCGTCCAGCACGCGGCGCGCTTCGGCGCGGATGGCCTGCGCGCCGCCGAACAGGGCCATCGGGTCCAGGTTGCCCTGGAAGGCGACGGCGTCGCCGGTGCGGCGCCGGGCGGCCGCCAGGTCGACGGTCCAGTCCAGGCCCACGGCGTCGCAGCCACAGGCCGCGATGTCCTCCAGCCACTGGCCGCCGCCCTTGGTGAAGACGATGACCGGCACCCGCCGGCCTTCGTTTTCGCGCTGGAGGCCGGCCACGACCTTGCGCGTGTAGGCCAGCGAGAATTGCTGGAACAGGCCGTCGGCCAGCACCCCGCCCCAGCTGTCGAACAGCATCACGGCCTGCGCGCCGGCGGCGATCTGCGCGTTCAGGTATTGCAGCGTGGCTTCGGCGTTGATCTCGAGGATGCGGTGCAGCAGGTCGGGACGCGCGTACAGCATGGTCTTGATCAGGCGGTAATCGTCGCTGCCCTGGCCTTCGACCATGTAGCAGGCGATGGTCCAGGGGCTGCCGGCAAAGCCGATCAGCGGCACCTTGCCGTCCAGTTCGCGCCGGATCACGCCGACCGCGTCGAACACGTAGCGCAGCCGCTCCATGTCGGGCACGGCCAGGCGCGCCACGTCTTCCTCGGTGCGCACCGGGCGGGCAAAGCGCGGGCCCTCGCCTTCGGCGAAGTCCAGGCCCAGGCCCATGGCGTGCGGCACCGTCAGGATGTCGGAGAACAGGATGGCCGCGTCCAGGTCGAAACGCGCCAGCGGCTGCAGCGTGACCTCGGCGGCATAGTCCGGATTCTGAGCGAGGCCCATGAAGGAACCTGCGCGCGCGCGGGTCTCGCGGTATTCGGGCAGGTAGCGTCCGGCCTGGCGCATCAGCCAGATCGGGGTGTAGGGCACGGGCTCGCGCAGCAGCGAGCGCAAGAACACATCGTTCTTCAAGACGGGAGCAGACACGACTATCCTCGATGATCGGAAGCCGTGATTTTACTTCCCCCCGGGCAGCCGGGCGCCGCCGCCTTCAGCGGCCGGCTTGCCCGCGCGCAAGCGCGCGCGCATGACGCGCCAGGAACTAGTCCCGATGCGCCTGCGCGGCCTGCCGGTAGGGCGCGGCCTCGATGCCGTGCTTGCGCATCAGGGCCCAGAACGCGCGCCGGTGCTTGCTGCACGCGCGCGCCGCCTGCGCCACGTTGCCGCCGTGGCGCGACAGGGCGTGGCGGATGTAGTCGCGCTCGAAGCCGTCCACCACACGCGCCTTGGCGGCGCGGAACGGTTCCAGCGCGCCGCGGTGCGCGTGATGGCGCGGCCCGGCCCAGCCGTGCTCGGCCGGCGCGCCCGACGGCCGCTGGCGGGCTGCGCCCGGCCGGCAGCGGCCCGCGGCGGCGGCAGACGCCGCGCCATAGGCCGCGGCGGGTTCGCGCAGCGCATCGCGCCCCGCCGCCGGCCTGGCCAGGCGGCCCAGGCGCACGCGCAGGCTTTCCAGGCACACCGGCTGGGTCATGAAATCCCAGGCGCCCAGGCTGAGCAGGTCTTCGATGGCCGGCGCCTTGACCTCGTGGACCAGCAGGAGCAGCGGCGTATTCAAGGCCGCGCGCGCCTGTTGCAGCGCCATGCGGGTCCAGGCCAGCGTCGCGGGCGCCACCGGCAGGATGCAGACGTCGTAGCGCGTGAGCGCCACCGCCATGCGCGCCAGCGCAAGCACGTCGGGACCTTCGGGAACCGCCACGGCCAGGGCCGGGGGATGAGGATGCGCCGCGACGGGCGCGTAGCGCAGCGCGGTCAGCGACACCGGATGCAGCCGCAGGCGCGTGGCGCGCACCGGATGGCGCTCTACCCAGCCGCGCATCGCGGCCTCGTGGCCTGGGGCCAGCAGCACCCCGCAATCCAGCACGTCCCGCACGCCGCCTCCCTGGTTTGATTCGACTTGACCGAAGGCTACCGAAGCCGGCCGGGCGCGGCTATTCGTATTGAACGCAATGAGGGAGGTGGACGCCGGGGAGAGGACGATTGGGGCGTAGGATGGGTGCAGCGCGAGAATTCTTAAGCAAGAACCCTGATGCTGAACGCGCGAAACCCATCGGGCGGCGAGAGCCGCCGGTTTTCGTGGCAAGTCCAAATGCCCAAATGCCGGCTTGCGCCGCCTGATGGGTTACGCGCGTTCAACAACCGGTTCTTGCCGCGAGCTTGCCGCGCTACACCCATCCTACATTCAACACGCGCCATCCAACACGCGCCGCTCAACAGGCCCCATTCAACGACCGACAACCAACCGAGCGTCGGATAAAAAAAGCGGCCCCGAAGGGCCGCCTTTTACGCGCGGAGCATTACTGCCGCTTAGTGCGAACGGCCGCCTTGGCGCAGCTTGCGCGCCGCGATGGCTTGCGCAGCCAGCATGGCGAGCTCGGCTTCGACGACGGCGATGTCCGCCTTGTCCTTGGCGTTGGCCAGGGCCTCTTCGGCCTTCTGGCGCGCTTCCAGGGCGCGGGCTTCGTCCAGGTCGGCGGCGCGGATGGCCGTATCGGCCAGAACCGTCACGCTGCCCGGTTGCACTTCCAGAATGCCCCCGGCGACGAAGACGTTTTCCTCGCCCTGGTCGGCACGAACGATCTTGACCGTGCCGGGGCGGATGCGCGAAATCAGCGGGGTGTGGCCGGGCAGAATGCCCAGTTCACCCGACTCGCCAGGCAGGACCACGAACTTCGCCTCACCGGAGAAGATCGCTTCCTCTGCGCTGACCACATCGACATGCAGGGTAGCCATAGTGGATCCTTATTGCAGTTTCTTGGCCTTCTCGAAGGCCTCGTCAATCGTGCCGACCATGTAGAAGGCCTGCTCGGGCAGCGAATCGCATTCGCCGTTGACGATCATCTTGAAGCCGCGGATGGTTTCGGCCAGCGGCACGTACTTGCCCGGCGAACCCGTGAACACTTCGGCCACGTGGAACGGCTGCGACAGGAAACGCTGGATCTTACGGGCGCGGGCCACGGCCTGCTTGTCTTCCGGCGACAGTTCGTCCATGCCCAGAATCGCGATGATGTCGCGCAGTTCCTTGTAGCGCTGCAGCGTCTGCTGCACGCCACGGGCCACGGCGTAGTGCTCTTCGCCCACGACTTGCGGGTCGAGCTGGCGGCTGGACGAATCCAGCGGGTCCACGGCCGGGTAGATACCCAGGGCGGCGATGTCACGCGACAGCACGACGGTGGAGTCCAAGTGCTGGAAGGTGGTGGCGGGCGACGGGTCGGTCAAGTCGTCGGCAGGCACGTACACGGCCTGGATCGAGGTGATCGAGCCGGTCTTGGTCGAGGTGATGCGCTCTTGCAGCACGCCCATTTCCTCGGCCAGCGTGGGCTGGTAGCCCACCGCCGACGGCATACGGCCCAGCAGCGCGGACACTTCGGTGCCGGCCAGGGTGTAGCGGTAGATGTTGTCGACGAAGAACAGGATGTCGCGGCCTTCGTCGCGGAACTTCTCGGCCATCGTCAGGCCGGTCAGCGCCACGCGCAGACGGTTGCCCGGGGGTTCGTTCATCTGACCGAACACCATGGCCACCTTGTCCAGAACGTTCGACTCTTCCATTTCGTGGTAGAAGTCGTTGCCTTCGCGGGTACGCTCGCCCACGCCGGCGAACACCGACAAGCCGCTGTGCTGCTTGGCGATGTTGTTGATCAGTTCCATCATGTTGACGGTCTTGCCCACGCCGGCGCCGCCGAACAGGCCGACCTTACCGCCCTTGGCGAACGGGCAGACCAGGTCGATAACCTTGATGCCGGTTTCCAGCAGTTCCACCGAGGGCGACAGTTCGTCGAACTTCGGGGCGGACTGGTGAATGGCGCGCTTTTCGTCGGACTGGATGGGACCGGCTTCGTCGATGGGACGGCCCAGCACGTCCATGATGCGGCCCAGGGTGCCGTGACCGACGGGCACCGAGATCGGCGCGCCGGTGCGGGCCACGGCCATGCCGCGGCGCAGGCCGTCGCTCGAACCCAGGGCGATGGTGCGCACCACGCCGTCGCCGAGCTGCTGTTGCACTTCCAGCGTCAGACCCTTTTCGGCGAACGAGGAACCCTCGTCGGCCAGGGTGAGCGCTTCGTAGATCTTGGGCATTTCATCGCGGGGGAACTGAATGTCCACCACGGCGCCGATGCACTGAACGATGGTTCCGTTGCTCATGTCGATTCCTTGATATTTTGACGGGATACTGCCCGGCTTACACCGCGGCAGCGCCCCCTACGATTTCCGAAATTTCCTTGGTGATCGCGGCCTGGCGGGTCTTGTTGTAGACCAGCTGCAGGTCGCCGATGACCTTCTTCGCGTTGTCCGACGCCGCCTTCATGGCGACCATACGAGCGGACTGTTCCGAGGCCATGTTCTCGGCCACGGCCTGGTACAGAAGGCCTTCGACGTAGCGCTGCAGCAGATCGTCGATCACGCTCTTGGCGTCCGGTTCGTAGATGTAGTCCCAGCTGTAGTCGGACTTGATCTCGGCCGTCGGTTCCAGAGATTGCGCGCCCGACTGGAACGGGTCGTCCAAACCGGAGGCCAGCGGCAGCAGGCGCAGGAACACCGGCTCCTGCTTCATCGTGTTGATGAAGCGCGTGGTCGCCACGTAGAGCGCGTCGATGCGGCCTTCGAGGTAGTCGTCCAGCTGGACCTTGATGGCGCCCAGCAGGCGGTCCAGGTCGGGCTTGTCGCCGAGCTGCACTTCCTGCGACACCAGCTTGGCGCCGATACGGGTCAACAGGCCGAGGCCCTTGTTGCCGAATGCGGTCGCCTGCGCCTTGATGCCCTTGGCCTCGAATTCCTTGAGGCGCGACAGCGTCAGACGGCTGATGTTGGTGTTCAGGCCGCCGCACAGGCCCTTGTCGGTCGTGACCAGCACCACGCCCACCGACTTGACTTCACGTTCCTGAAGGTAGGGGTGGTTGTATTCCGGGTTGGCCTGCATCAGATGCGCGGCGATCTCGCGCACCTTGGTGGCGTACGGACGGCCCGCGCGCATCCGCTCCTGCGCCTTGCGCATCTTGGATGCGGCGACCATTTCCATCGCCTTGGTGATCTTGCGCGTGTTCTGCACGCTCTTGATCTTGGTTCGGATTTCCTTGATTCCGGGCATTGCGCTTTCCTGTTGAGACGGCTGGCGGGCTCGGCTTCACGCCGCTCCCGCCCTACCGTAGGATGGGCTCGCGCCCATCGACTACGCCAGACCTTGCCTTAAAAAGCACCGTGCTTCTTGAAATCCTGGAGCGCGGCGGCCAGTTCGGCGTCGTCGTCCTTGGACAGTTCCTTGGTGTCTTCGATGCGCTGGATCAGGGCGGCATGCTTGGCCTTGAGGTGGTCCTTGAAGGACTTCTCGAAGGACAGCACCTGGGCCACGTCCACGTCGTCGAGGTAGCCGTTGTTCACGGTGTACAGCGACACGGCCAGTTCCCACACCTGCAGCGGCTGGTATTGCGGCTGCTTGAGCAGTTCGACCACGCGCTTGCCGCGCTCGAGCTGGCGACGGGTGGCGTCGTCCAGGTCGGAGGCGAACTGCGCGAAGGCGGCCAGTTCACGGTACTGCGCCAGGTCGGTACGGATACCGCCGGACAGCTTCTTGATGACCTTGGTCTGGGCGGCGCCGCCGACGCGCGACACCGAGATACCGGCGTTGATGGCGGGGCGGATACCGGCGTTGAACAGGTCGGTTTCCAGGAAGATCTGGCCGTCGGTGATCGAGATCACGTTGGTCGGAACGAAGGCGGACACGTCGCCGGCCTGCGTTTCGATGATCGGCAGCGCGGTCAGCGAGCCGGTCTTGCCCTTGACGGCGCCGTTGGTGAACTTCTCGACGTACTCTTCGTTGACGCGAGCGGCGCGCTCCAGCAGGCGCGAGTGCAGGTAGAACACGTCGCCCGGGTAGGCTTCGCGGCCCGGCGGACGGCGCAGCAGCAGCGACACCTGGCGGTAGGCCCAGGCCTGCTTGGTCAGGTCGTCATAGATCACCAGGGCGTCTTCGCCGCGGTCGCGGAAGTATTCGCCCATCGTGCAGCCGGCGTAGGCGGCCAGGTACTGCATGGCGGCCGAGTCGGAGGCCGAGGCGGCCACGACGATGGTGTATTCCATGGCGCCGTGCTCTTCGAGCTTGCGCACCACGTTGTTGATGGTCGACGCCTTCTGGCCGATGGCGACGTACACGCAGGTGACGTTCTTGCCCTTCTGGCTGATGATGGTGTCGACGGCGACGGCGGTCTTGCCGGTCTGGCGGTCGCCGATGATCAGCTCGCGCTGGCCGCGGCCGATCGGCACCATGGCGTCGATAGCCTTGGTGCCGGTCTGCAGCGGCTGCGACACCGAGCGGCGGGCGATAACGCCGGGGGCCACTTTCTCGATGATGTCGGTTTCTTTGGCGTTGATCGGGCCCTTGCCGTCGATCGGCAGACCCAGCGTGTTGACCACGCGGCCGCGCAGCTCGGGGCCGACGGGCACTTCCAGAATGCGGCCGGTCGTCTTGACCTGGTCGCCTTCGGACACGCCGGTGTAGTCGCCCAGAATCACGGCGCCGACGGAGTCGCGCTCGAGGTTCAGTGCCAGACCGAAAACGTTGTTGGGGAACTCGAGCATTTCGCCCTGCATCACGTCGGACAGGCCGTGGATGCGGGTAATACCGTCGGTCACGGAGACGACGGTACCTTGGGTACGAACATCAGTCGAAGCGCCCAGGCCCTCGATGCGGCTCTTGAGCAGTTCGCTGATCTCGGAGGGATTGAGTTGCATATTGACTCCTGGAATCCTGTTAGTTGCCTTAAGCGGCGAGCTGGTCGCGCATGCGGGCCAATTGGGCTTGTACGGAAGTATCGAGCACCTGGTCCCCGACGGCCACGCGCACGCCGCCAATCAACGACGGGTCGACAGTGACGCTGGGCTTGAGCTTGAGGCCAAATTTTTGTTCGAGCGCGGCCACCAGTTCTTGGACCTGGGCGTCGCTCAGCTCGAACGCGCTGGTGATTTCCGCCTGCGCCGTGCCGTCGTGACGATTCCGCA
This sequence comes from Achromobacter sp. MUI-25009338, assembly GCF_057359325.1. Taxonomy (NCBI): domain Bacteria; kingdom Pseudomonadati; phylum Pseudomonadota; class Betaproteobacteria; order Burkholderiales; family Alcaligenaceae; genus Achromobacter; species Achromobacter sp. MUI-25009338. Next base: position 361,526 of record NZ_CM170627.1, on the reverse strand, counting down.
GCGCCGCGAATTGCGTGGCGATGTCGGGCAGCAGCAACAGCCGGTCGTTCTCGACCAGCAGCGCGATGAAATTGCGGGCGGCTTGCGGCAGTTCGGCCTTGATCAGGCCGGTGAACAGCTCGACGCGCTGCTTGTCGCCCAGACGCGGATCGGCCATGGCCTCGCGCACGTCGGGGTTGGAGGCAACCTGCGACATTTCACCGACCAGGTCGGACCAGGCCGGCAAGCCGGCCTTGTCGTCGCACGCCGCGCTGAAGAGCGCCTCGGCGTAGGGCCGGGCAACAGTGGAAAGTTCAGCCATGGCGGTCCCGGATTAAAGCTGCGCGCGAAGCTGGTTGAGCAGCTCGGCGTGCGCGCGGGCGTCAACCTCGCGCTTGAGGATCTGTTCAGCACCCTTCACGGCCAGCGCTGCGACGTCGTCGCGCAGCAGGTCGCGGGCGCGCTGGACTTCCTGCGCGGCGTCCTGGGCAGCCTGGGCCACGATACGGGCGCGTTCGGCTTCCGCTTCGCGGCGGGCCTGCTCGATCAGGGAGGCGGCTTGCTTTTCGGCCTCGATGATGCGGGCGTGGTTTTCGGACTTGGCAGAAGCCTCGATCAGACTGACGCGCGCCTGGGCCTGGGCCAGATCGGCCTTGCCCTTCTCGGCGGCGGCCAGGCCGTCGGCGATTTTTTGGCGGCGCTCGTCCATCGCCTTCGTCAGAGGAGGCCACACGAATTTCATCGTGAACCAGCCCAGAACGAAGAACACGAGCATCTGGAAAATGATCGTCGCGTTCAGATTCACGGTCGTTCCTTTAACACCTTTCGGCTCCGGCTGCGCCCGGGACGGGGCTTACGGAGCACTCGATACTTTGCTGGGCGGCGATGCGCGGTAGTCCTGCACCGCCGCCAGCGTCATGACCCGCCTTTTCGCCGGCGGGCGGTGCCTTAGCCGACGAACGGATTGGCGAAGGCGAACAGCATGGCGATACCCACGCCGATCAGGAATGCCGCGTCGATCAGGCCAGCCAGCAGGAACATCTTCGTTTGCAGAGCGTTCATCAGCTCAGGCTGACGAGCCGAGGCTTCCAGATACTTGCCGCCCATCAGTGCGATGCCGATGCAAGCGCCGATAGCGCCCAGACCGATGATAAGACCGCAAGCGAGGGCAACGAAAGCGACGTTGGTCATGACAACTCCTTGGTTAGAAATCTGAAGTCAAAAAATTGAAAAATAAGGGGTACAGCTCAATGCAAGAAAATCTTGCTATCCCACGCTGGCCGGATGACCAGCGCGGGAAATCCGGGGGATCAGTGGCCTTCGTGAGCCTGGCCGAGGTAAACCAGCGTCAGCATCATGAAGATGAAGGCCTGCAGCAGGACGATCAGGATGTGGAAGATCGCCCAGATCGAGCCGGCCAGGATATGGCCCAGGCCCAGGCCGATGCTGGCGCCGTTGAAGCCGGTCCAGGCGCCGCCCAGGAGGGCGATCAGCATGAAAATCAGTTCGCCGGCGAACATGTTGCCGAACAACCGCATGCCCAGCGACACGGACTTGGCGGCGTATTCGATCAGGTTCAGCAGCAGGTTGAACGGAGCCAGCAGCAGCGCGCCGATGCCGTGCGCGTGGAAGGGCGCGGTGAACAGTTCCTTGACGAAGCCGCCCGGGTGCTTGATCTTGATGCCGTAATAGAACATCAGCAGCAGCACGCCCAGCGACATGCCCATCGGCACGTTCAGGTCGGCGGTCGGCAGAATGCGGTGGTAGTAGAGCGGGTCGCCGTGCTCGGCGCCCAGGCCGGTCAGGCGCCAGATCGAGGGCAGCAGGTCGACCGGCAGCAGGTCCAGCGCGTTCATCAGGACGATCCAGAGGAACACGGTCAGGGCCAGCGGGGCGATGAACAGGCGGCTCTTGGCATTGTGGACGATGCCCTTGGCCTGGTCGTCGACCATGTCGACGATCATTTCCACGAAAGCCTGGAAACGGCCCGGCACGCCGCTGGTGGCGCGGCGCGCGGCGCGCCACAGGAAGAAGACGACGATCAGACCCATCAGGCCGGACCAGAACAACGAGTCGTAATTGATGATGTCGAACTGAGCGATAGCGCTCTGTTTCTCGCCCGTATTGTTCAGATGCACCAGGTGGTGCTGAATATACGCAGACTGAGGCGACACGTCGCTGGCAGCAGCCATTTGAATCCTACCCTATTTGCTGTATGCCCGGCCCTTGCGAACCGGACGATTCCACGATTTCGTTTGCCGCAAACCTGCTCGGCGCTAAGACAACTTGCGGAACATCATAAGCAGGAGATAACCCTTCAATGTGAGTATCAAACCGAGCAGCGCGGCAGGCCATACGAGGCTGTCCTGCGCCACACGCGAAAGCAGCCACAACAGCAGCGCCGTTGCGAACAGCTTGATCAACTCACCAGAGAGAAAGGTAAAGGGACTGGCTTTACCGGCCCGAACGCTGACCGCCAGGCGCAATGCGAACAACGCATTGGGTATGAAATACGCTCCCGCCCCCGCCAGCGCCGACCAACCTGCCGCCGCCCCTCCGACAACCCCCGCAATTACCGCCGCTGCGAGCCCCATGGCGCCCTGCGCAGCCAGTGCCAACAAGAGCCCACGGCTCGCTTGAGCATTCAGCGCCGCACGGTCCGCGTCGCTAAGTACCAGAACTTTTTCCGTGGCGCCCTGGTCCAACACTTCCATACCGTGGCTCCCAACCGGACCCTGCCGCATATTTTGCTGCATGGAGTTCTGTTGCATCAAACTTCCCCGCGTAAGCCGCAAAGCCCCGTAAGCCTTCTTGCTCCGTAAGCCTTCCTGCTCTCAATCTTGCTCTTGCCAGAACCGGCGCATTCGGCTTTTGGATATCGACGCGTATTTACGCCCAATACCCTCTCAACCAGCCGCCAAGTGTTCTTACCCCGCAAGCGTCAAACTCGCAGAGTATAGCTTGATTCTTTTTACCCGAGCAAATGAACTTTCGGCCGTTTGTAAGGTGTAAACAACGGTCGGCGCCGCCGTGAAAAGCGGGCGCCCGGCGCCCCCAGAGGAGACGCCGGGCGCTGTTCGCGGCCCTGCGCGGACGGGCTCAATCCTCCTTGACCGGCGGTGGCGCCCACTGGCCGTCCAGCGCGGTGTCCTGCGGCCAGTACAGGCGCATGCTGAGCAGGAACGGCGCGTCGGCCGCGGGGCTGGCGAGCCAGTTGGAGCGCTTGCGCTCGCCGGGGTCGCGCTGCTGGATGTAGATGTCCAGCGAGCCGTCGGCGTTGTACTTCAGGGCGTCGGTGCTGCGCAGCACGTAGCGGTTGGCGGGGTTGTCGGCAAAGCCGTGCTTGTCGTCGTAGACGTGCAGCGACCAGTACGCGTTGGCCGGCGGCAGCTGCCCCTTGTCGAAATGCAGCACGTAGTCCTCGTCGGAGTTCAGCGGCCGGCCCTTGGAGTCAACCATCGTCACCGGATACAGCACGTCTTCCGGCGTGGGCGCGCCCAGGCCGGCGTAGGCGATGGCGGCGCGGCGCGTGTAGTCCGTGCCGTAGGTGCCGATGCCCGACAGCACGGTGTTCCAGCCATTGAGCGGCGTGGCCAGGCGCGACACGTTGTCGGCGATGCGGCGCCCCGCCAGCGGCTGGGCGTCGGCCAGCGCCTGCTGCACGGCCGGGCTCAGGCTGCCGTAGGAGAACGGCCGCCGGCTGTCCAGCCCGATGCGGCGCATGCGGTCCAGCATCGGCGTGTCGTTGGCATGCGGCGGGTTGTTGCGCAGCAGGTCGAAGAACAGGCCGAAGAAGGCGGCGGCGTCCATGCTCGCGGCCTGCTCGGCCGGCGTGCCGGCCGGCAGCGCCGGCATGGGCGCGCGCAGCCCGCTGCCGATGGGCGCGGCGCCCACGCCGGGACCGGTCTGCGGATACACGCTGCCGTCGCCGCGCGCGCGGGTAGTGCGCGTCATGGGCACGGCCAGCGGATTGGCGGTCATGCCGGCCTGGATCTGGTTAACCGCCGCGTAGTCCTGCGGGCCGGCCGCCTGGGTCCAGCCGATCAGCCAGCCGGTGGCCGTCGGGCTGCGGATCACGTCCATGCCGGCCGGCGTCGCGCCCTGCCAGTCGGGGCCGACGATGACGAACGATTGCGCGCCGCGGCCGTTGGTGCGCGAGCCGCGCGAGGCGAACACGTCGCTCCACATGTCCAGCGCCGACAGCACCGAATAGCGTTCGCCCGTGGCCGGCAGGTTCACCACCAGCGGCGCCCGCGACACGTCGAACCACAGGCTGGAATACAGCGCGTCGGCGCTGGGCCACGGCGTGTCCCCGGCGCGCGGGTCGGGATACGAGGCCTTGTGGCCGAACTGGTTCATCGGCGCCTTGCCGTCCAGCGGGCTCTGCACCGCCGTGGCCTGGCGGCGCGCCAGCTCCATCAGCACCATGGGATAGGCGTAGACGTAGGCGTCGATGGCGGTGTCGCGCAGCTCCTGCTCGCTCATCTGCGGCGCGGGCGCGGCCTGCGGGGTTTCGGACACCAGCCGCAGCGTGGAGCGCGGCGCCTGAGCCTGGACGGCGGTGGCGAGGCCGGCGCTGAGCGCGCCGGCGAGAATTGCGGCGGACCACCGGCGGGTAGCGATAAATGTACGCATGCAAGGCTCCTTCTTGGTGTTGTTCGTTTGAAGGCGAGCCGCCGCGCGTGACAGGGAGCCAGTTCGGTCCAGCCTCCCTGGCGCGGCACCTCTAGATGACGCCCATCCAGGATATGACCGAACCCGGGGCCCAGGTGCTGACCAAGCGTTTCAAGGCGCAACGCTCGGAAAACGCGTGGTTCAAAATGCAAAAACGCGCCCGGATGGGCGCGTTTTTGCGTGCCGTTCGTGCGCGCCGCGGGGCGCGGCGCGTAACGGGGCTTAACGGTGCTTGAATTCCGGCTTGCGCTTTTCGGTGAAAGCGGCCATGCCTTCCTTCTGGTCTTCGGTCGAGAACAGCGAATGGAACACGCGGCGCTCGAACAGCAGCCCTTCGTTGAGCGAGCCTTCGAAGGCGCGGTTGACGCACTCCTTGGCCATCATCACCGACGGCAGCGACATGGAGGCAATGACGGTGGCCGCTTCCATGGCTTCTTCCATGAGCTTGTCGGCCGGCACCACGCGCGAGACCAGGCCCGCACGCTCGGCTTCCTCGGCGCCCATCATGCGGGCGGTCAGCGCCAGGTCCATGGCCTTGGCCTTGCCCACCGCGCGCGGCAGGCGCTGGGTGCCGCCGGCGCCGGGGATCACGCCCAGCTTGATTTCGGGCTGGCCGAACTTGGCGCTGTCGGCGGCGATGATGATGTCGCACATCATGGCCAGTTCGCAGCCGCCGCCCAGGGCGTAGCCGGCCACCGCGGCGATCACCGGCTTGCGGATGCGCTTGAGCGTCTCCCAGTTGCGGGTGATGTATTCGCTGCCGTAGACGTCCATGTACGACCAGCTTTTCATCGCGCCGATGTCCGCGCCCGCGGCGAAGGCCTTTTCGCTGCCGGTGATGACCACCGCGCCGATGCCGGGATCGGCTTCGAAGGCCAGCAGCGCGGCGCCGAGCTCGTCCATCAGTTGATCGTTCAGCGCGTTCAGCGCCTTGGGACGGTTAAGCGTCAGCAGGCCGACGCGGCCCCGGGTTTCGACCAGTACAAACGACTCGCTCATCACATGTCTCCGATATGGTGTGAAAGTAAGGCTATGAAATAAGATGCGGCTATGGAAAAAGACCAAGCTCCGCCGCTACTTTACCGCCTCGCGCCCTTCGACCCCGCCGGACACCGCTACCGGATAACCCTAACCATCCCCGCGCCCTCTCCGGACGGCCAGCGCCTGTCGCTGCCGGCCTGGATTCCGGGCAGCTACCTGATCCGCGATTTCTCGCGCCAGATCGAATCGCTGGCGGCCTATGCCGGCGCGCGTCGGGTGCCGGTCGAGAAAACGGACAACCACACCTGGCGGGCCGCGGCCTGCGACGGCCCGCTGCGCGTGGAGTACGTGGTCTACGCCTGGGACCTGTCGGTGCGCGGCGCGCACCTGGACGAAACCCACGGTTTCTTCAACGGCACCAGCGTGTTCCTGCGCGTCCACGGACACGAGCACCTGCCCTGCCTGGTCGACCTGGCGCCGCCGCGCGGCATCGAAGGCTGGAAGGTCTACACCAGCCTGCCCGAGGCCCGCGGCCACCGCGGCGCGGCCCGCCGCCACGGCTTCGGCCTGTACCTGGCGCCGGACTACGACGCGCTGATCGACCATCCGGTGGAAATGGGCACGCCGCAGGTCGCCAGCTTCACCGCGCACGGCGCCGAGCACGAACTGGTGTTCACCGGCGTCGCCCCCAACCTGGACCTGGACCGCATCGTCGCGGACGTGCGCAAGATCTGCGAAACCCAGATCGCGTTCTTCGAACCCCGCACCCGCCGCGCGCCGTTCCTGGACAGCGCCGAGCGCTACGTCTTCATGACCATGGTCACCGGCGACGGCTACGGCGGCCTGGAACACCGCGCCAGCACCGCGCTGATGACCTCGCGCAAGGACCTGCCGGTGCTGGGCCAGCAGGGCCAGGGCGAAGGCTACCGCGGCTTCCTGGGCCTGGTCAGCCACGAGTACTTCCATACCTGGAACGTCAAGCGCATCAAGCCGCAGGCCTTCGCGCCCTACGACCTGTCGCAGCCCGATCTGACCCGCCTGCTGTGGGTGTTCGAAGGCTTCACTTCCTACTACGACGACCTGCTGCTGCTGCGCTCGGGCGCCATCACCCGGCCCGACTACCTGCGGCTGCTGGCCAAGACCATCTCCAGCGTGGCGCGCACGCCGGGCCGCGGCAAGCAGTCGGTGGCGGAAAGCTCCTTCGACGCCTGGACCCGCTATTACAAGCAGGACGAGAACTCGCCCAACGCGCTGGTCAGCTACTACACCAAGGGCGCGCTGGTGGCGCTGGGGCTGGACCTGCTGATCCGCAACCAGAGCGCCGGCGCGCATTCGCTGGACGACGTCATGCGCCTGCTATGGGAGCGCTATGGCCGCGACTTCTACCGCGGCAAGCCCCAGGGCCTGCCCGAAGACGGCCTGCCCGCGCTCATCGAAGAAGCCACCGGCGTCGACGCGCGCCGCTTCATCGCGCGCCATGCCTACGGCACGGCCGACGTGCCGCTGGCCGAGCTGCTGGCGCCGCAGGGCGTGACGCTGCAATGGAAGGCGGCGGCCAACATCCCGTCGCTGGACGCGCGCACCCGCAAGCAGGGCGACTCGCTGGCGCTGGCCACGGTGCTGGAAGGCGGCGCCGCGCACAAGGGCGGCCTGTCGGCCGGCGACGTGCTGGTGGCCATCGACGGGCTGCGCGTGGACGCGCCGGCCGGGCTGGACCTGCTGCTGGCGCAGTACCGGCCGGGCGAGCGGGTCACGGTGCACGTGTTCCGCCGCGACGAACTGCGGTCGTTCCGCGTCAGGCTGGCCGCGCCGGACGCCTCGGAGTGCGTGCTGACTTGACGGCCGCTTCCCGGGGCGTCCCGCCTCACGCCTCGCCGTCGCCCATCTGCGCCGCCGTCTGCAGGAAGGTGTCCAGCGCGCGCCGCCTGCCCTGCCGGCGGATGACCGCGTAGACGGTGGCGTCCGAGATCGCGGCGGGCAGGCTGCATACGGCGATGCGGTCGCCGACCTGGCGGCAGGTCGACCGCGGCACCAGCGCCACGCCCATCCCGGCCTCGACCAGCGCCAGCTGTGCCGGCACTTCCGCCACCGTTTGCGCCACCGACGTCGGCAGGCCCGCCTGGGCGCAGATATCGGCGAGGCGGCGCGCGAACGCGGACGAATCCGGCCGCAGCACGACGAAGGCATCGCCCGCAAGGTCTCTCAATTCCAGGCGCTGGCGCGCGGCCAAGGGATGGCGCCGGGGCAGCGCGACCACCAGCGGATCGGGCCACAGAGGCATGGCCTGCAGCGCTTCATCGTTGACCGCCGTGCGCGAAATGCTGACGTCGATGCGATGCCCGCGCAGCGCTTCGAGCTGCGCCGCCGGATTCATTTCGTTGAGCAGCACCGACACCTGCGGATGCTCAGCCGTGTAGCGCGCGATCAGCGCCGGCCCCGGCCCCAGGAAATGCGAGCCCGACAGCCCGACTTCGATGCGCCCCGCCAGCCCCCGGTCTACCGCCCGGACCCGCACGGTGGCGTCCTTCAGGCTCGCCAGCAGGGCGCGCACGTCGTTCAGAAAGGCCTCTCCAGCCTCGGTCAGCGTTACGCGCCGGTTGTTGCGGTCGAACAGCCTGACGTCCAGCTCGCGCTCGAGCTGGGCGATCTGCAGGCTCAGCGGCGGCTGCGAGATATGCAGGCGCGCCGCCGCCCGCGTGAAGTTCAGCTCTTCGGCCAGCACGACGAAGTAACGCAGGTGACGGATTTCCATGGCGGCCGGTTATTTGCAAAAGGTATGAAACCAGATAAAAACTATATTGGAAACTATAGTTCGCAGCGAGCAGAATGAGGCGGTGCCAGAGAGCACACGACAATATCCGGAGACCACCCATGCACAGACTGCTTGCCGCCGCCCTGCTGTCCGGGGCCGCGTTCGGCGCTCATGCCGCCGATGATTTTCCCAGCCGCACGCTGTCCCTCGTCGTTCCCAATCCGCCGGGCGGGCTGGTGGACACGTCCGCCCGCATCGTGGCCGAGCCCCTGGCCGCCGCGCTGGGCAAACCGGTGGTGGTGGAAAACAAGGACGGCGGCAGCGGCAATATCGCCTATCAGTACGTTGCGCGCGCCAAGCCCGACGGCTACACCCTGCTGGTGTCGTATTCGGCCTATCACGTGGGCAACCCCAACCTGACGGCGAATCTGCCCTGGGCGCCCAAGGACTTCGTTCCGGTCGGGCTGGTCACGGTGTCCAGCAACGTGATCGCGGTGCATCCGTCCATCAAGGCCACCAACGTCACCGAGTTCGTGGCGGAGGTCAAGAATTCACCCGGGCGCTTCAACTACGCCTCGCAGGGCGTGGGCTCGCTGTCCCACCTGGGCACCGAGGTGTTCAAGCAGCAGACCGGCGCCGCGCTGTTCCACGTGCCGTACCGCGGCTCGGGCGCCGCCATCCAGGACGTGCTCGCGGGCAATGTGCAGGTCTTCATCACCACGCCGCCGTCGGTGATGGGCCATGTGCAGTCCGGCAAGCTCAAGGCCCTGGCGGTCACCAGCCCCAAGCGCCATCCCATGCTGCCCGACGTGCCCACCACCGCCGAAGCCGGCCTGCCCGGATACCAGCTGGAATCCTGGGTGGCGCTGTTCGCGCCCGCGGGCACGCCGCAGCCCGTCATCGACAAGCTGGCCGCCAGCGTCGAAGCCGCGCTCAAGCAGCCCGCCACGGTGCAGCGCGCCGAGGCCGCCGGCATCGAGGCCCGCTTCGAAGGTCCCGATGCGCTGAACCAGCGCGTCAATACGGAACTGGCCTACTGGCAGCGCACCGTCGCCGCCGCGGGCATCACCGCCGACTGATTCCTACGCCGCAGTGCCCCGCAACCTCGCGTCGCGACGCGAGGGGGGCCTCTTTTCGCCATTTTTTTCCGGGAGCGCCGCCCATGACCATACCCCCTCGCACCCTGCGCATCGGCCAGATCGTGCCCAGTTCCAACACCACCATGGAAACCGAGATTCCGGCAATGCTGCGCCTGCGCGAAACCATCGCCGCCGAACGCTTCACCTTCCATTCCAGCCGCATGCGCATGAAGCAGGTGACCGCCGCCGAGCTGGCCTCGATGGACCGCGAGTCGGACCGCTGCGCGCTGGAGCTTTCGGACGCGCGCGTGGACGTGCTGGGCTACGCCTGCCTGGTCGCGATCATGAGCCAGGGCCTGGGCTACCACCGCATTTCCCAAGAGCGGCTGCACCGGGCCACCGTGGACAACGGCGCGCCGACGCCCGTGATCTCCAGCGCGGGCGCGCTGGTCGAGGGCCTGCATGCCATCGGCGCGCGCAAGGTGTCCATCCTGACTCCCTATATGAAGCCGCTGACCCGCCTGGTGGTGGACTATATCGAGAACGAGGGCATCGAGGTGCACGACAGCCTGTCGCTGGAGATCGCCGACAACCTGAAGGTCGGCGCGCAAGATCCGATGGCGCCCGCCGGGCATGTGGCGCGCCTGAACACGCGCGGCGTGGACGCCGTGGTGCTGTCGGCCTGCGTGCAGATGCCGTCGCTGGCGTCGATCCAGCCGGTGCAGGACCGCCTGGGCCTGCCGGTGGTGACCGCCGCCGCCGCGACGGTCTACCGGATGCTGAAGGTGCTGGACCTGCAGGCGCGGGTGCCCGATGCGGGCGAGCTGCTGACGGGCAAGTACTGAGCGCGCGCCGCCTATTTTCCCAGCGACAGAATCTCGTTGGCGTTGACGATGGCGCTCGCGATCTCCTCGGTGGTCACGCGCTTGTTCATGGCCTGTTCCCGGATCAGGTCGTAGGCCTGGCCTTCGGTGACATTGCGGGTGCGCATGAGGATGCTCTTGGCCTCCGCGATGCGCCGCACGCCCAGCAACTTGCCCTCGAGCTTGCGCAGGCGGCGGGCGTGCGACTTGATGTCGTCGTAGACCTGACGCGCGACCACGAGCGAGGACAACAGCCCGAACGAGCGCACCGGCGACGGCAGCACGGCCTTGGCGCCGATGCGCAGCACCGCCTCGACGATGGTGGGGTTCTCGTAAGTCACGATGGCGATGACCATGGGCGCGTCTTCGCTCTTGGCCCATTCGAAGCCCAGGTCGATCACGTCCGGCCGCACCGCCAGGAACACCGCGTCCAGCCCTTCGGGCAGGGTGGGCGCGGGCGGCCAGAAGGTCTGCACCTGGCAGCCTATCCGCTGCAACTGCTGCGTCAGCTGGCGGCCATCGGCATCGTCCGGATGATAGACGGCTATCCGCAGCGTGCGCAGATCCTTGAGCAGGGAGGGCGTCGCGCGCACCGTGCGCTGTCGGCTGGCGGTCTCCCCCATCAGATCTCCAGCGAGCTCAGGGTGGCCGTCCAGTCGCCCAGCGAATGGGTGACCAGGTACGGATCGGGATGCACGGGCCGCGTGGCCTCGCGCACGATGGTGAACTGGCCCTTGGCGTTGACCCGGCCGACGCGGGGATACAGGCAGGTATGGTGATTGGTGGGATCGATGCGCACGCGCCCCTGGGGCGCCTGGAATTCGCTTTGCAGCACGCGCGGCAGGATCTGCGCGATCTCGTCGGTGCCGGTGTCGCGGAAGGCGTTGGCGAAAATGTGCATCTGGAAATACGCTGCCTCCCAGCACAGATTGGGCACGCTATCGTGGCCGAAACGCTGGCGCAGCCGCTCCAGGCAACGCCGGTTGACCTCGGAATCGATCGACTGGAAATACGGCGCAGAAGTGAAGTGCCCGGCCGCCACCTCGGGCTCCATCTGCGAGATCTCCGCTTCCGAGGTCGTGAGGCTGGCGATGGGCAGGGTCTTGGGGTCGAAGCCCGCGTCGGCGTAGGCGCGGTAAAGGCAGGCCGTCGAGTTGCCGACCACGGTCGAGAAAATGAAGTCCGGACGCTTGTTGCGGATGTCGTCCAGGATTTCCCGGTAGTCGCGCTCGGTCGCGGTCAAGGGCACGTAGCGCTCGCCCAGCTTGGCGCTGTTCTGGCGCTGCAGCACGAGTTCGCCCATGATGCGGTTGGACTCATAGGGATAGATGTAGTCCGAGCCGATGAGGTAGACGCGGGCGCCGAAATTGGCGGTCATGAATTCGGCCAGCTGCACGCTGTTCTGGTTCGGCGCGGCGCCGGTGTAGATGATGTTGTTGGAAAATTCGAACCCTTCGTAGAGCGTCGGGTAGAAGAGCAGCCGGTTCCATTTTTCGACCACCGGAAGCACCGCCTTGCGGCTGCTGGACATGTAGCAGCCGAAGATGACGTTCACCCGGTCCTGCGTGATCAGCTTTTCGGCCAGGACGCTGTAGGTGGCGGGATCGGAGCGCGGGTCGTAGCGCACCGGCACGATCTCCCGGCCGTCGACGCCGCCAGCCTCGTTGATCTCTTCGATGGCCAGCAGCGTGCCCTGCAGTTGGGAACGGCCTATGGTCGATGTGGCCCCCGTTTCAGAGAACAACACGCCTACACGGATGGGATCTTTGTTTGCCATGATCGAGACGCCCGCTGGCGCGGACATCCTTCCTTTGTCGAGGTCAACAGTTTCAGCATAGGCGCATGCGGCGTCAACACGAGGATTCCTGAGGGCGTCATAACATCGCGCCGGTGCAGGCCCGCACCAGCGCCATCGGCAGCGCAGCCGGGTTCGTCACGATCCGGTAGCCGCGGAAACCGAACATTGCGCGCAACTGAGGTTCGGCCCTGGCGTCCAGCGCCACGCAGTACACCCGCAGCCCGCGGGCGCGCAACTCCAGCACCGCCTCGCGCGCATCGTCCACCAGGTAGCGCGGATCGTGGGCGTCCACGTCCGACGGCTCGCCGTCGGTCACGACGATGATGGCGCGGCGCTCGCCCGGCGTGCGCTGCGCCAGCGCGCCGGCATGCCGCAACGCGGCGCCCAGCCGCGTCGAATAGCGGGCCTGGGCCGCGCCGATCGGCTCAAGCGCCGCGGGCGTCGGCACGTCGCCGGTTTCGAGCAGGCGGTAGTAGTACACGGCCGCGCGCGTATCCGAACAAAAACCGTGCACGGCGATGCGGTCGCCTTCGCCCGGCACAGCGTTCGCCAGCAGCACGGCCGCCTGCTTCTCCAGATCCAGCACCGTCGCGCCCGCCTCGGCGGCCAGATCGTTGGCCGACGCCGACAGGTCCAGCAGCACGAGCGTGCTGCATGCGCAGGGCTGACTCCCGGGCCGCATGAAGTAGCGGGCATCCGGCGCCAGGTCCATGCGGCGGTCGATAAGCACCTCGATCGCGGCGTTCAGATCGATATCGTCCCCCTCCCATTGCCGCCTGAGACGGCGCGCCCGGCTCAGGCGGCGCGAACGCGGCAGCGCCAGCCGCGGCGTGCGGGCGGCAGACGCCGCCGCGGCGCCGCTCCATCCCGGCAGCGTCTCGATCACCGTGCACCAGTCGGGCCGGCTGCGGCCCAGCTTGTAATCCCATTCGGGATAGCGGTAGCGGCCTGATTCCACGTCGGCGGCAGCCTCGATCGGCGCTTCGTGCTGCGCGGCGCCGCGCCGTCCGGGCGCCGCGCACTGCGCGCCCAAAGCCAGTTCGGGCGCGGGGTCCGCCGAATCCCCGTAATCCCACAGGTATGCGTTGTCGTCGCGATAGGGAACCGGCACGGCATATTGCCGGGGGTCGAAGCGCACCCGCATCTGCCCCAGGTCGTTGGCCAGGATCGAGGCCAGCCGCCGGAAGGCCGCCGCGTCGCGCAGGTCCGCGGTCTGCGCCTCGAAGAGCCTGCGCGCCTTGTTCACCCAGTGATTGTCGTCGCGCAGGTCCGGATCCATCAGCAGCCGGCTCATGCGCTGGATCAGCGCGGCGAAACCCAGGTCGGCGGGATCCGGCGCCGCCGGCACGAAAGGCCTGAACCAGCGGCGCACGCCGGGATACTCGGCCGCCAGCAGCCGCTCCACCCGCGCATCTTCGATGGCCGACACGACCGCCACGCCCATGGGTTTCAGGCTCCGGACGGGCTGCGCGGCCGTTGAATAGCGCAGGTGGGCCGCCGCGTGCGCCACCGCCGCGCGGTACAGCGACCGCCGGTCGGCGCCATCCAGCACGGTATAGCTGTCCGGCACCAGCAGGTGCGAAGGCGCCAGGACGGGGCGCGACGGCGGACCGTCCAGCGTCGGCCGCCGCAGCGGTTCAACCGCCAGATCCCGGCCCGACAATCCGCACAGCAGCCACGACAGGCTCGCCTGCGCGGCCTCCAGATCCTGCGCGCCGGCTTCCCCGTTCAGGGCTTCGCGCGCGTAGGGATCGCGCAGCTGAAAGTAGGCACGCAGCAGCCTGGGCTGACGCTCGTACCGCCGCAGCCCGGCCAGCATCCATCGCCCCAGCCCGCCGGCCGTAAGCTTCGCCGTCAACCGATCCAGCCGGTCCGCCACGGCCTGGGCGCACTCGGGGTCCTCTACGCGCAACGCCTCGATCCAGCGTCGCGTCTCGGCGGCCTGCCCCTCGCCACTGCGCGCGGCCAGCCGCCGCAGCTTGTCGGCCAGCGTATCGGCCAGGCGCCTGCCGGCCCCGGCCCCCTCCTGCACCGACAGCATGGCTCGCATCGTCATTCCAGGTTGGCGTCGACCAGCGCCCGCAGGGCCGCGGCCATGTCGGGATCATCGGTCAGCGCGCGAGTCATGGTCATGTCACAGCTGTCGGCAGCACTGACGCCGTCGCGGATCAGGATGCCCGCGTAGATCAGCATGCGGGTCGACACGCCTTCGTCGAGCCCATGGCGCTTGAGCTCGCGCGAACTGCGCGCGATGCGCACCAGCCTGCCCGCCAGCGCCGCATCGATGCCCGCCTCGTGCGCCACGATCTCCGCTTCCCGCTCGGCGTCCGGATAATCGAAGTCCAGCGCCACGAACCGCTGGCGCGTGGACGGCTTCAGGTCCTTCGCGCTGCTCTGGTAGCCGGGGTTGTAGGACACGACCAACTGGAAGTCGGGATGCGCCCGCACCACCTCGCCCTTCTTGTCCAGGGGCAGAATGCGCCGCGCGTCGGTCAACGGGTGGATCACCACGGTCGTATCCTGGCGCGCCTCGACGATCTCATCCAGGTAGCAGATGCCGCCGTGGCGCACCGCCAGCGTCAGCGGGCCGTCGTGCCAGGCGGTGCCGGCGGCGTCCAGCAGATAGCGGCCGACGAGGTCGGACGCCGTCATGTCTTCGTTGCACGCCAGCGTGACCAGCGGAAGCCCCAGCTTCCACGCCATGTACTCCACGAACCGCGTCTTGCCACAGCCGGTGGGGCCTTTCAGGATCATTGGCAGCCGGTGCGCGTAGGCATGCGCGTACAGCGCGGTTTCCCGGCCGGTCGGGCGGTAGAAGGGTTCATGCGCAATCCGATAGGTGTCGAGGGGAGACGGCACGGTTCATATCCTTTTCGGCGGCGTCCGGCCGGCTTGGAGCCCGGCCGGACGGGATGGGCGGGGCATGCGCCTAGCGGTGCTTGGACGCTTCGTTGGGAATTCCCTCCATCGGGCATTCCGGCGTGCCGACCGTGGACCGGGTGAAGGATTCGACCATCTTGCGCGTGCCCTCCGGATCCTTGATCCAGTTCGCATAGAAGGTATAGGGGCAGACCGCGACGCCGTTGATCTCTTCGCCGGAATTGATCTTGCCGGTGTATCCGCGATGGACCAGTTTGAACAGGTGGTTCTGCGACTGCATGTTCTTGCGCGCGTCGCGGATTAGGCTGGTCGAGAGCTCCGCGTATTGCACGCCCATGTCTTCCTCGCCGCACTCGCCCAGCGTGCGGCCGTCGAATCCGATGATGGCCGAATGGCCGAAGTAGGAATAGACGCCGTCGAAACCCGCGGCGTTGGCCACGGCCACGTAGACGTTGTTCATCCAGGCCATCGCCTTGGACACCATCACCTGCTGGTCCTTGGCCGGGTACATGTAGCCCTGACAACGCACCACGAGTTCCGCGCCGCGCATGGCGCAATCGCGCCAGATTTCGGGGTAATTGCCGTCGTCGCAGATGATGAGACTGATCTTCAGGCCCTTGGGGCCTTCCGACACATACGTGCAGTCGCCGGGATACCAGCCTTCGATGGGCACCCATGGCATGATCTTGCGGTACTTCTGCACGATCTCGCCCTTGTCGTTCATGAGAATGAGCGTGTTGTAGGGAGCCTTGTTCGGATGCTCTTCGTGCCGTTCGCCGGTCAGCGAGAAGACGCCCCATACTTTGGCCTTGCGGCAGGCTTCGGCGAACACGGCGGTTTCCTCGCCGGGAATGGCCGAGGCGGTCTCGTACATTTCCTTGGCGTCGTACATGATGCCGTGGGTGGAGTATTCCGGGAAAATCACCAGGTCCATGCCCGGCAGCCCCCGCTTCATGCCCACCACCATGTCGGCGATCTTGCGGGCGTTCTCCATCACCTCGGCCCGGGTATGCAGACGCGGCATCTTGTAGTTCACGACGGCCACGCCCACGCAATCGTTGCTGCTGGAGATATCTCCGTGTCTCATGGCAATGCTCCTCGGTAGTTGACGGTCATACCGTCAGGAAAGATCTGACTTTTTCCTGGTCCAGGCTCGTGCGGCACGCCTCGTGCACGATGCGGCCGCGATCTATCACCAGGAACCGGTCGGCCAGGTCCAACGCGAAACCCAGCATCTGCTCCGACACGACGATGGCGAAGCCGCGTTCTTCGCGCAATGCATTCAGGACCCGCGCGATGTCCTTGATGATGGAGGGCTGGATCCCTTCGGTCGGCTCGTCCAGGATCAGTACGCGCGGATTCGATATGAGCGCCCGCGCGATCGCCAACTGCTGCTGCTGCCCGCCGGACAGGTTGCCGCCCTTGCGCCGGCGCATCTCGTGCAGCACCGGGAAAAAGCGGTAGAGGTACTCCGGCACCGCCTTGAGTCCGCTGCGCCCGGCGCCGGTCAGGATGTTCTGTTCCACTGTGAGGAACGGAAAGATCATGCGCCCCTGCGGCACGAAGGCCAGGCCGTTTCGCACGCGCAGGTAGCTCTCCATGCCGGCCAGTTCGACGCTGTCGAGCCGGATGCTGCCCGATCCCGAGGGCAACATGCCGATCAGCGCCTTCAGCAGGGTCGTCTTGCCCATGCCGTTGCGGCCCATGATGGCCAGCGACTCCTTGGGCGCGACTTCGAAGCACACGTCGTGGACGACGTGGGATTCCCCGTAACTCACGTTCAGCTTGTCGATCCGGAACACGGCGCATCCCCTATTCAGTGGCCCAGGTAAACATCCAGCACACGCGGATCGGCCTGCACCTCTGCCACCGTCCCCTCGCTGAGCAGGCGGCCCTGGTGCAGCACCGTGACCTTGTGCGCGATGCGTTTGACGAAGTCCATGTCGTGCTCGATCACCACCACCGACTTGCCGCGCGAGATGCGCACCAGCAGCTCGGCGGTCTGCTCCCGCTCGCGCGGACTCATGCCGGCCACCGGCTCGTCCAGCAATAGCAGCTGCGGGTTCTGCATCAACAACATGCCGATCTCGAGCCATTGCTTCTGCCCGTGGCTGAGGCGGCCCGCCTTCTCGTCCAGCCGGTCGGCCAGGAATACCTGCCCGGCCATGGCCTGGATACAACCGCGGATCTCCGCCGTGCGCCGGAACCGCAGGGAGCGGACGACGCCATGCGCGTTCGGCAGCGAGATCTCGAAGTTCTCCTGTACCGTCAGGTCCTCGTAGACGGAAGGCGTCTGGAACTTGCGTCCGACGCCGGCGCGCACGATGTCGAACTCCGCCATCCTCACCAGGTCGCGGCCCTGGAACATCACGCGCCCCGCGGACGGCCGCGTCTTGCCGCAGATGATGTCCAGCAGCGTCGTCTTGCCCGCGCCATTCGGACCGATGATGACGCGCAGTTCGTCCTGCGCCACGCTCAGGCTCAGGCCGTCCACGGCCCTGAAACCGTCGAACGACACCGTCAGGTCCTCGACGCTGAGGATGGCGCCGAGCGCCGGGCGATCGCTGCTCATGTCCATGGTGGCGGGCTCCTGCAGGTCCAGGGCGGCGCTCATCGCGTGCTCCCCGCGGCGCGGCGCGCCTGAATCTGGCCGAAGATTCCCGCCAGCCCGTTGGGCATGGCCACGACCACCACGATGAAGACCGCGCCAAGAAAATAGAGCCAAATTTCGGGAAACGTCTCGGACAGGTAGGACTTGAGAAAGCCGATCAACAGGGCCCCGATCACTGCCCCGGGGATGGACAGCCGGCCGCCGACGGCCGCGTAGATCACCATCTCGATCGAAGCCACCACCCCGATGGCTCCCGGGGAAATCAAGCCGACCTGCAGCGTGAAGAAGGCACCGCCGATGGAGGACAGCACCGCCGCCACGCAGAAAATGCAGGCCTTCACGTGCGCGGTGTCGTAGCCCGAAAACCGCACGCGGTCTTCGCGGTCGCGGATGGCGATGAGGATCTTGCCCAACCGGCTGCGCACGATCGCCAGCGCCGCCAGCATCGCCACGGCCAGGGCGCCGGCCTCCACGAAATAAAGCGCCAGCTTGCCATCGTCGCCAACGATGTCCCAACCCAGCAGCGTGCGGAAATCGGTGATCCCGTTGGCGCCGCCCGTGTCGCCCTGCTGGCCGACGATCAGCACGGTCAGCGTCATCGCCAGCGCCAGCGTCACGATCGCGAAATACACGCCGCTGACCCGCTTGCGGAAGATTGCCAGCGAAAAGAGGTAGGCGATCGCGGCCGGCAAGACAATGATGAGCAGCAGAGTCAGCGTCAGGGAATGGAACGGCTGCCACCACACGGGCAGGCTCTCCACGCTGCTCCACACCATGAAGTCCGGCAGTTCCGGAGCGGAAGCCTCCAGCTTGAGGAACATGGCCATCATGTAGCCGCCCAGGCCGAAGAAGATGCCCTGGCCCAGGCTGAGCACGCCGCTGTAGCCCCAAGTCAGCACGATGCCGATCGCCACGAAGGCGAACGCCATGTACTTGCCGACCAGATTGAGCCGGAACGGGTCCAGCGCCAGGGGCAGAACGGCCAGGATCAGCGCCGCGACCAGCAGGATCGCGATCTCCTCGGCTTTCCGGTGTAGAGCCTTCATCGCTTCATCCCCGCGTCTTGTTGGCGAACAGCCCGTTCGGGCGGAAATAGAGGACCAGGATCACCAGCACCAGGATCGTGACCTTGGCCATGGAACCGCTCATCAGGTATTCGAGCGTGGTCTGGGACTGCGCGATGGCCAGCCCGGAGAACGCGGTTCCCAGCAGGCTCTGCACACCGCCGAACACCACCACGATGAAGGAATCGACGATGTAGAGCTGGCCCGTGCCGGGGTTGGTCGACCCGATCATCGTGAAGACGCAGCCGGCGATGCCCGCAAGGCCGGAACCCAGCGCGAAGGTCAGCGCGTCCACGCGCCGCGTGTTGATCCCCACGGCCCCCGCCATCGCCCGGTTCTGCGTGACGGCGCGTACCCGCAGGCCCCAGGCGCTGCGGTACAGCAGCAGATAGACACCCACGGCCACCAGCAGCGTCAGCCCCAGGATGAAGATGCGGTTCAGCGGGAACTGCAGGTCGGCGGTCGGCTCCCAGGCGCCGCTGAGCCACGACGCCAGCGGCACGCTGACCTCCTGCGCGCCGAACAGCGAGCGGTAGGTTTGCTGCAGGATCAGGCTGAGCCCCCAGGTTGCAAGCAACGTGTCCAGCGGACGGTTGTAGAACCATCGGATGAAGCCCCGCTCGAGCACATAGCCGAAAGCGAACGTGACCAGGAACGCCAGCGGAATGGCCGCGAACAGGTACACGTCCATCCATCCGGGCGCCCAATGCTGGAAGGCCACCGAGACCAGGTAGGTGGTGTACGCGCCCATCGCCATGAGCTCGCCGTGCGCCATGTTGATGACGCCCATCAGGCCGAACACGACGGCCAGGCCGATCGCCATCAGCAGCAGAATGCTGAACAGGCTGATCCCGTTGAACAGTTGCATTGCCGCGATGTCGAGATTCATGGTCACGTTCCAGGCTGCGCCGGCGGCATGGCCGCCGGCGGTTGGTTTGCCAGCGCCTGCGGGCGCCGCCTACAGCTTCGGGAAGGGATTGGGCTCGATCAGGTCGGCGGACTCCCAGACAATGTCGAACTGCCCGTCGGGCCGGGCGCGGCCCACGCGCACCTTTTTCCAGACGTGGTGGTTGGTTTCATGCACGCGCACCGTGCCCTCGGGCGCCTCCAAGGTCAGTCCGCCCGTCGCGGCGATGACCTTGTCGGGTTCGAACGAACCGGCCTTCTCGACGCCGAGTTTCCACAGGTGCACGCTGTTGTAGGCGACCTCCATCGGATCGCCGATGACACGGTCCGGCCCGTACTTCGCCTTGAAGGCCTTGACGAACTTCTCGTTCGCGGGGTTCTGCAGGCTCTGGAAGTACCCCATGCAAGCGTAGTAGCCGGCAGCATTGTCCTTGCCGATCCCTTCGATCTCGTTCTCGGACACCACGGTCGACAGCAGCACCACCCGGGTGCCGTCGAGGCCGGCGGCGCGCAACTGCTTGTAGAACGCCACGTTGGAACCGCCGACCACCGTGCTGTAGATGCACTCCGGCTTGGCCGCCTTGATCTTGTTGATGATCGAGGAAAATTCGGTATGCCCCAGCGGCGCGTACTCTTCGCCCACCACCTTCGCGCCCGCACGGGCGATGGCCGGCTTGGCAATCTTGTTGCACGTGCGCGGATAGATGTAGTCGGACCCGACCAGGAAGAAGGTCTTGCCCTTCTCGCGGGCCATCCACTCCACCGCCGCGATCACCGACTGGGTTGCCTCCTGGGAAGGATAGAACACGCGGGCGTCCTGCTCCTGGCCCTCGTAGTAGGTGGGGTAGTAAAGCAGGCCCTTGCTGCGCGACAGCACCGGCAGCAGCGCCTTGCGCGACGCCGAGGTATAGCAGCCGACGATGGCGGCGACCTTGTCGCGGTCGAGCAGCTTGCGCGCCTTTTCGGCGAACACGGCGTTCTCGCTCGCCCCGTCCTCCACCACCGGCTCTATCTTTCTGCCCATTACGCCGCCCGAGGCGTTGATTTCCTCGATCGCCAGCTTCTCGGCGTCGACCAGCGACGCCTCGGCGATGGCGATGGTGCCGGACAGGGAATGCAGCAAGCCCAGTTTGACGGTGTCCTGGGAAAAAGCCAGGCGGGGCACGGCTGCCATCCCCGACGCGGCGCTGAGTAGGACCATGGAGCCGCTGTGCTGCAGAAAGCGGCGGCGGTTGTATTCGCTCATCATTGCGCTCCTGTGCGTTTCTGTGGGCAAGCCTGCGGCCAGGGCCTGCTTGCAAGCCCCGAACTGCCCGGGATTGGGCAGGCGCCTTTGCCGATCACATCGCGACGACCGCCGTCCGTCCGCTGCACCCTCGTTTCTCCGGGCAAGGCTTCGCCCACGGCGCATCGAAACGCCATTCGAAGAAAAGCGATGGAAAAACGGAAAACGAAAAGGCCCGAGCCGGATTTTCCGGCTCGGGCCTTTTTGCCCTACGCCTGACTGGCAACACTGGCAGTCGGCGAAAATATGAAGACGAACTCGCGTCTGGAAGGAATTCTGAACAAGCGTGCCGCGCTATGCCATGCGTATTTTCCCTTAGCGCTTGCGCAATGCGCGCCGGCTAGGCGCGCTCCCAGCGCCGCTGAATGGCCTTGGCCGCGACCACGCCGTCGGCCAGGGACGTGACCACGCAGGGATGCATGCGGTTGGCCACTTCGCCCACGGCGTAGATGTCGGGCACGCTGGTCTCGGCGGTGGCGAAATCGGTGCGGATGTAGCCGCGCGCGTCGCGCGCCAGCTGCAGGCTGTCGGCGAAGCCCGCCTGGGGCTCCCAGCCGTAGAACACCAGGATCAGGTCGTAGCGGCGCCCGTCGACGCTGCGCGCGGCCGGATCGACCCGGTACGGGCCGATGCGCACGCCGTCGCGGCCGGCGCGCGTCACCCATTGCTGCTGGGCGCGGACGCTGCGGGCGTAGAGGTGCACGGCGCGCGCGCCGCGGTTGCGCACGTAGACGAAATTCTCGAAAGCGTTGTCGCCCCCGCCCAGCACCGCCACCGACAGGCCCGTGTAGTCCTGCGCCACGATGGGCGAACCCGGCCCGATCAGCACGCCCGGCCAGGTCGCGCCGGGCGGGTAGTCCGGCAGCCCCTTGGCGCGCACGCCCGAGGCGATGACCAGGGTGCGCGCCCGCGCCAGGCTTTCGGCGCCGTCGGGGCCGGCCAGGCGGGCCTCGATGCCGCCCTTGCACGGCCGCACCGCGGTGACGCGGGTCTCCAGGCGCAGCGGCACGCCGGCGGCGCGCACGCTGGCGTCGATGTTGGCGGCCACCTGCTGGCCGGTGACGCCGGGCAGCACGGCGATCCAGTCGTCGGGAAACGGATTGTCGTTGCCCAGGCCGCCGAGGCGGGCGCCGGCCTCGATCAGTAACGGGGACAGGCCGAGCCTGGCCAGCCACAGCGCGCAGGAGGCGCCGGCCGGGCCGCCGCCTACAATCACCGTATCGTGCATCTGTTGCATTTCACCCCTTGTTGACCGCGGCGCGCCCGCGCATGGCCGGATTGTAGCCAGCGGGCTGCCCCCTTCCCGCCGCCGCCTTACAATTCCCGGCTACGCCATCCAGGTTTTCATCATGCCCACACGCCGCATCATCCTTTCCGGGCTCGCGCTCGACGCCCGCATCGGCATCCTCGAGCACGAGCGCCGCGCCACCCAGCCCCTGCATGTCGACGCCGAATTCGACGTGGACATCCAGCGCGCGGTCGACGACCACGACATCCACAGCGTGCTCGACTACCGCCGCCTGCGCGAGGCCATCGTGGAGGAATGCACCCAGGCCCACGTGAACCTGATCGAAACCCTGTCCGAGCAGGTGGCCGCCCGCCTGCTGGCCGACTTCCAGGAAATCCGCGCGCTGCGCCTGCGCATCAGCAAGCCCATGGCGTTCTCCGACTGCGCCGCAGTCGGCGTGGAAATCCAGATCACGCGCTGACCATGAACGATATCGCCTCCCCCGGCCTGCGCACCGCGGCCGAAGAAAAGAAACTCCGCCACGAAGGCAACAAGCTGACCAAGCGGCTAGCCCGCGAAACCACGCGCGCCCTGTCCGACTACAACATGATCGAGGCCGGCGACCGCGTGATGGTGTGCCTGTCCGGCGGCAAGGACTCCTACGCGCTGCTCGACATCCTGATGCAGCTGCAAAAGCGCGCGCCGTTTCCGTTCGAGCTGGTCGCGGTCAACCTGGACCAGAAGCAGCCGGGCTTTCCGGCCGACATCCTGCCGCGCTACCTGACCGAACTGGGCGTGCCCTTCCACATCGAGACGCAGGACACCTACTCCATCGTCACGCGCGTGCTGGAAGAAGGCAAGACCATGTGCTCGCTCTGTTCGCGGCTGCGCCGCGGCATCCTGTACCGCGTGGCCTCGGAACTGGGCGCGACCAAGATCGCGCTGGGCCACCACCGCGACGACATCCTGGGCACCTTCTTCCTGAACCTGTTCTACGGCGGCAAGGCCAAGGGCATGCCGCCCAAGCTGGTGTCCGACGACGGCCGCCACACGGTGATCCGTCCGCTGGCCTACGTGCCCGAGACCGACCTGATCGCCTATGCGGAACTCAAGCAGTTCCCCATCATCCCGTGCAATCTGTGCGGCTCGCAGGAGAACCTCAAGCGCAAGGAGGTCGGCCGCATGATCCAGGAATGGGACCGGCAGCATCCGGGCCGCTCGTGGAATGTGTTCAACGCGCTGTCGCGCGTGGTGCCCTCGCACCTGATGGACCGCGACCTGTTCGATTTCGTGGGCCTCAAGCCCACCGGCCTGCCCGACTCCAACGGCGACACCGCGTTCGACGCCGTGGACCCGGAAGCGGACGGCGCCGAAGCCTGCGGCGATACCGCGCCGCAGGGCATGGTCGAGAAGAAGGTGACGTTCTCGCGGCCGGGCGGCGCCGGGTGATCCGGGCAGGGTCGAGGTTTGGGATTCGGACGTAGGATGGGTGTAGCGCGAGATTTCTTGGGCAAGAACTCAAATATCGAGCGCGCGTAACCCATCAGGCGGCGCCAGCCGCCGGTTTTCGTGGCAAGAGACAAACAGCCGGCTGCCGCCGGCCGATGGGTTACGCGCGACGAACAGTTGAATTCTTGCCCAAGAAATCTCGCGCTACACCCATCCTACGTATCCCCACCATCCGCACGTTTCACGCATTCAGCACCCGCACCGGTTGCCCCGCTTGCCAGGCTTTCACGGCTTCCAGCGCGTTCTGGTAGAACGCCTCGAAATTCTCGCGGCTGACGTAGCCCAGGTGCGGCGTGAGGATCACGTTGTCGAGGTCGCGCACCGTGTCGGTGGGCGGCAGCGGCTCTTCGGGATAGACGTCCAGCCCCGCGCCGGCGATGCGGAATTTCACCAGCGCGTCCATCAGCGCTTCCTGGTCCACCAGGCCGGCGCGCGAGGTGTTGACGAGATAGGCGGTGGGTTTCATGGCGGCCAGCGCCGTGGCGTCGACCACGTGGCGGGTGCGTTCGGAAAGAATCAGGTGCAGGCTGACCACGTCGGACGTGGCGAACAGTTCGTGCTTGTCCACCCGCGCCACGCCGGCGGCCGCGGCGCGTTCGTCGGTGAGGTTGGGGCTCCAGGCCACCACGTCCATGCCGAAGGCCTGGCCCACCTTGGCCACCGCCGTGCCCAGCTTGCCCAGGCCCAGCACGCCCAGCCGCTTGCCGGCCAGCGGCTCGGGCATGGCCGTCTGCCACATGCCGCGGCGCATGGCCGCGTCTTCGGCCGGCAGGTGCTTGAACAGTCCGAGGATGTGCGCCCAGGCCAGCTCCGCGGTGGCGGTGGCGGCCTCGGGGCTGCCGGGCGCGCCGCACACCACGATGCCCTGCGCGGCGCAGGCCTGCATGTCGATGGCGTTGTTGCGCATGCCGGTGGTGATCAACAGGCGCAGCCCGGGCAGCGCGCGGATGCGCTCGGCCGGGAACGGCGTGCGCTCGCGCATGGCGACGATGACGTCGAAGCTCTCGAGCGTGGCCTCGACCTGCTCGGGCGGAATGTAGTTGTTGAAGATCTGCACCTCGGCGTCGCCGCCCAGCGAGGTCCAGTCGGCGTAGCGCCGGGCTACGTCGTGATAATCGTCGAGTATTGCGATTTTCAATGCGGTCTCCGGGTGGCGTGGCGCTTGCGGCGCCAGCCTCCCGGCCGGCGGCGCGCGCCGGTCAGTTCAGTCGGGCCTTGAGCTGCTCCAGGGGCAGCGCGCCGCTGGTGCGCGTGCCGTCGGCGAAGAACAAAGTGGGCGTGCCGCGCACCATCAGGCGCTGGCCCAGGGCCAGCAGTTCGGCCTCGGGCACGTCGCAGCTGGCGGCGGCCGGCTTGCGTCCGCGCAGCATCCAGTCGTCCCAGGCCGCGCCCGGGTCCTTGGCGCACCAGACGTCGCGCACCTTGTCCTTGGAATCGGCCGACAGGATGGGATAGAGGAAGGTGTAGACGGTCAGGTTGTCCACGTCTTCCAGCGTCTTGCGCAGCTGCTTGCAATAGCCGCAGTTGGGGTCTTCGAAAATCGCCACCTTGCGCGAGCCGTCGCCCTTGACCTGCTTGATGGCCAGTTCCAGCGGCAGATCGTCGAACTTCACGGCGCTCAGCCGCTCCAGCGATTCGCGGGTGACGTCGCGGCGCGTCATGGCGTCGATCAGCGGACCTTCCATGACCCAGGTGACTTTCTCGTCCGTGTAGATCATGTCCATGCCCAGCTGCACTTCGAACAAACCGTAGGGCGTGCGCCGCACGGCCGTGACGTCCATGCCGGAGAAACGCTGCTTGAAACGTTCCTTGACCGCGTCCGCCGCGGGATCGGCCGGCGCCGCCTGGGGCGTGGCGTAGCTTTTGGCGTCCTTGCCGGCCTGGCCGGCGGACTGCGTGGACACGGACTTGGCGTCCTGGGCCGACACGCCGGCCGACACCGCCAGCAGCGCGGCGGCCAGGACGGCGGAAATGCGGAAATTCATCTGTGCTCCTGTACTCGTATATCGTGTCGTTCGGCCTAGGGCCTAGCGTAACCTAGTTGGTCGAGGCCCCGGCGATCAGGCGGCGCTTGACCAGCGGCGCGCGCTCGACCCAGTGCATGCCGGCGTTGCGCAGCCAGACCAGCGGCGTGGCGCGCGAGGCGAACAGCTTGTGCAGGCCGTCGGTGGCCAGGCGCATGGCCAGCACCGGCTCGGCCCGCGCCCGCTGATAGCGGTGCAGCACCCGCAGGTCGCCGGCCGTGCGGTAGGGCTCGCGCCCGGCGACCGTGCGCACCAGCGCCTCGACGTCGCCCAGGCCCAGGTTCAGGCCCTGCCCGGCCAGCGGGTGCAGCCGGTGCGCGGCGTCGCCCGCCAGCGCGATGCCCGGCGCCACCATCTGCGCGCGCTCCAGGGTCAGGGGAAAGCCATGCAGCCTGCTGCGCACCTTCAGGGTTCCCAGCCGGCCTTCGGCGGCGTCGGCCAGCAAGGCCTCCAGGCGCGCCGTCTGTTCGGCCGGCGGCAAGGCCAGCAAGTCGCGGGCCTGCTCGCTGCGCATGGACCAGACCATCGAGACCTGCGGGCCGTCGGCCGTGTCGGGCAGCGGCAGCAGCGCCAGCACGCCATCGTCGCGGAACCACTGGACGGCCGTGCCCTGGTGCGGACGCTGCGCGTCCAGGTGCACCACCAGGCCGGTGTCGTGATAGGACTGGGACTCGTGCTTCAGGCCGGCCGCCGTGCGCAGCGGCGAGGCCGCGCCGTCGGCGCCCACGAACAGTTCGGCCTCGATGCGCGCGCCGCCTTCCGTCTCGATGGCGCCGTTGCGATAGCCGGTGCAGCGGTCTTCCAGCCAGGCAATGCCGAACATGCGCACGGCCTGGATCAGCACGCGCTCGATTTCGCCGGATTCGACGATCCACGCCAGCTGCGGCAGCGCCGCCTGCCAGGCATTGAGGTTCACCTGCCCGTCGGCGTCGCCGTGGATCTCCATCGCGGTCACCGGCGTGAGCCGGGCCGCGGGCATCGCGTCCCAGACTCCCAGCTCGGCCAGGAAACGCTGGCTGGCCGGCGAAATGGCGTAGACGCGCGGATGGTAGTGGTTGGGATCGGCCGCCGGCACGCTGGCGCGCGGGGCCAGCACGGCCACGCGCTGGCCGCGGCGGGCCAGCGCCAGGGCGGTGGACAGGCCGACGATGCCGGCTCCGCAAACGACGATCTGATGGCTCATCTTGCTGTCGGCTCCCCGGCCTGCTTGGGCCACAACACCCACATCTGGCCGCGCTGCTTCATGCGCCCCGCCTGCTGCCCGGCCGCGTCGCCGTAGCCCCAGTAGAAGTCGGCGCGCGCCGCGCCGCGGATGGCCGTGCCGGTGTCCTGGGCGAACACCAGGCGCTGCAGCGGCCGGTCGGACGCCGGATAGGTGGTCGACAGGAACACCGGCGTGCCCAGCGGCACGAAGCTGGCGTCCACCGCCACCGAGCGCATCGGCGCCAGCGGGATCGCGTAGGCGCCCTTGGGACCCAGTTCGGGGTCCACCACGGCCTCTTCGCGGAAGAACACGACGGCCGGATTGGCGTTCAGCATTTCCGGCACGCGCTTGGGATTGCGCTGCGCCCAGGCGCGGATGTTCTGCATCGAGGCCTGGTCGGGCGCGAGTTCGCCGCGGTCGATCAGCCAGCGGCCGATGGACACGTAGGGCTGGCCGTTGTGGTCGGCATAGGCCACGCGTATGGTCTTGCCGGCGTCGGGGCCGTCGGTGAGCTGCACCCGGCCCGAGCCCTGCACCTGCAGGAAAAAGTTGTCCACCGGATCGTCCACCCACACCACCACGGGCGGGCGGCGGCCGGCGGTCGACTCGATGGCGGCGCGCGTGTCGTAGGGCACCACGCGCTTGCCGTCGAGCTTGCCGCGCACGCGCTTGCCCGCCAGGTCCGGATAGACCGATCCCAGGTCGATGGTCAGCAGGTCGGCGGGCACGGCGTACAGCGGCCACTGGTAGTTGCCGCCCTGGCGGCGCGAGCCGCGCACCAGCGGCTCGTAGTAGCCGGTGACCGTATTGGTGGCCGGCTTGCCGTCGGCCGCGTTCAGGCGCCACGGCTGCAGATAGGCCTGGAAGAAGCGCCGCACCGCCTCGCCGTCGCCCGCGGCGGGCGCGCGCGCCGGGTCGGTGGCGGCCGCGCAGACCGGCTGCCAGGCCCGCGGCGTGGCGCGCGCCGGCGCGGCCAGGTTGCCGGAAGTGGGCCGCATCAGCCCGCGGCAGTTGCGCAGGAACAGCGGCCACACGCGCGACAGGTCGTCGCTGCTCCAGCCGGGCATTTCCGACCAGTTGCCCGGCTTGAACTTGCCCGCCAGCGCGCGCGGCGGCGTATCGGGCAGCGCCGACAGCGGCGGCACCACCAGGGGGCCTTCGGCCGCGGGCGGACGCGCGCCGGGAAGCGTGCCGGAATCGGGGGGAATGTCGGAGGGCGTGGAGCAGGCCGCCAGCAGTACCGACAGCACGGACAAACTGAAAATGCGCTTCATGAGCAAGGGCAGGACGTACGACGGGGACCGGGCCATTCAGTGCAGCGTGCGCGGCATGGCCAGGACGAATTCGGAGATCGGCACTTCGAACGGAATGCCGTTCTCGCCGACGCAGTGATAGGTGCCGCGCATCGTGCCCACCGGAGTAGGCAGGGGACAGCCGCTGGTGTATTCGAAGGTTTCGCCGGGCGCCAGCAGCGGCTGCTGGCCCACGATGCCCAGCCCGCGCACTTCCTGCACGCGCTGGTTGCCGTCGGTGATGATCCAGTGGCGGCTGATCACCTGGGCGGGATGTTCGCCCGTGTTGGTGATGCGGACGGTATAGGCGAATACGAACTGCTGTTCGCCGGGATCGGACTGTTCAGGCACGAAGCGTGGAGAGACGGAGACGCTCAGGTCGTAAGGTTTCACAGTCCTTTCCTGTGTAGCAGGCGCGGCCGCCGGACCCGCCGGACCGGGCCACTCCCGGTACCGCGCCTCAAACTGCAATAATGGCACATTATGCCCTCCCCGACTCCGAACATCATGTCTACCCTTTCGGCCTCCACCCGCATCACCCCCAGCATCCTGTCGGCTGACTTCGCCCGCCTGGGCGAGGAAGTCCGCAACGTCGTCGCCGCCGGCGCCGACTGGATCCACGTGGACGTGATGGACAACCACTACGTCCCCAACCTGACCATCGGCCCCATGGTGTGCGCGGCGATCCGTCCCCATGTTTCCGTGCCGATCGACGTGCACCTGATGGTGGAACCGGTGGACGACCTGGTGCCGATGTTCGCCAAGGCCGGCGCCGACTACATCAGCTTCCACCCCGACGCCAGCCGCCACGTGGACCGCACGCTGACGCTGATCCGCGAAAACGGCTGTAAGGCCGGCCTGGTGTTCAACCCCGCCACGCCGCTGTCCTACCTGGACTACGTGATGGACAAGATCGACCTGGTCCTGATCATGTCGGTCAACCCCGGCTTCGGCGGCCAGAGCTTCATTCCGGCCGCGCTGGACAAGCTGCGCGAGGCGCGCGCCCGCATCGACGCCTGGACCCGCGCCGGCGGCCAGGAAATCGCCCTGCAGGTCGACGGCGGCGTCAAGATCGACAACATCGCCGAGATCCGCCGCGCCGGCGCGGACACCTTCGTGGCCGGTTCGGCCATCTTCGGCAAGCCGGACTACGCCGGCATCATCAAGTCGATGCGCGAGCAGATCGCCGTCGGCGAAACCACCGCCATCTGATACCGGGAATCGATATGACCGCTTTTCGCGCCGCGCTGCTGGACCTGGACGGCACCCTGCTGGACTCCATCCCCGACCTGGCCTTCGCGGCCAACGCCATGCGCGTGGAGCTGGGCATGTCCCCGCTGCGCGAGGACGTGGTGGCGACCTTCGTCGGCAAGGGCGTGGACAACCTGGTGCGCCGCAGCCTGGCCGGCAGCCTGGAGGGCGCCGACCCGGAGCCCGCCGAGTTCGACCGCGCCCGCGCCGCCTTCTACCGCCACTACCACCTGGTCAACGGCGAAAAGGCCCAGGTGTACCCCGGCGTCATCGACGGCCTGAAGCAGCTGCGCGAACAGGGCCTGAAGCTGGCGGTGGTCACCAACAAGCCCACCGAGTTCACGCTGCCGCTTTTGCAGCGCACCGGCCTGGCCGGCTTTTTCGACGCCGTGGTCTGCGGCGACACCTGCGCGCGCCGCAAGCCCGATCCCGACCAGGTGCTGCATGCCTGCGACCTGCTCGGCGTCACGGCGCCGCAGGCCGTGACCATCGGCGACTCCCTGAACGACGCCCAGGCCGGACGCAGCGCCGGCACGCAGGTGCTGGTGGTGCCTTATGGCTACAACGAAGGCAAGGACGTGCGCGAGCTCGATGTCGATGGTATAGTTGACACGCTAGTTGACGCGGCCCAGTGGGTCGCGCTCTGGAACCAGAGCCGCAATACGGCAAACACCGCGGCAAACGCCACGGCAAAAACCGGTTCCTGACCAGCAGGTTTCCATACCAAGTTTCCATAGCAGAATCACCCGATGA
This sequence comes from Achromobacter sp. MUI-25009338, assembly GCF_057359325.1. NCBI lineage: Bacteria > Pseudomonadati > Pseudomonadota > Betaproteobacteria > Burkholderiales > Alcaligenaceae > Achromobacter > Achromobacter sp. MUI-25009338. The sequence goes on along the minus strand of NZ_CM170627.1, from coordinate 331,393 downwards.
ACGTTTCCATCCAGAACCAAATGCTCGGCGCCTCGTGGCGCTGGTGGCGTTTGTCTTCCGGGTGGCGATGATCCCTCCCGGCCCTGGACGCGTATGCCGCCTAGTGCCGTAGCTGTGTAACCACAGAGCCAAGCCCGGAACCAGTAACCTGGACCGGGCTTTTTGCTATGTGCCCGGTCCGCAAGCAAATCGAACGCTTACGAGACCCACATGACCGAAATCGAATTCAAGGCCCTCGCCGCGCAAGGCTACAACCGCATCCCGCTGGTGGCCGAAACCTACGCCGACCTGGACACGCCCCTGGGCATCTACCTGAAGCTGGCGCATGCCGGCCCGCAGGCCGGCCGCATGACCTGCCTGATGGAATCGGTGGTGGGCGGCGAGCGCTTCGGCCGCTATTCCTTCATCGGCCTGCCGGCCCGCACCGTGATCCGCGCCAGCGGCACACGCACCGAGGTGCTGCACGACGGCAAGATCGCCGAGACCCACGACGGCGACCCGCTGGCCTTCATCGAGCAGTACCAGAGCCGCTTCAAGGTGGCCCTGCGTCCGGGCATGCCGCGCTTCTGCGGCGGCCTGGCCGGCTACTTCGGCTACGACACGGTGCGCCACATCGAGCCCTGCCTGGGCCCGGCGGTCAAGCCGTTTCCGGCCGGCATGGAAGGCGGCACGCCCGACCTGATGCTGATGCACGTCGACGAACTGGTCATCGTCGACAACCTGGCCGGCCGCATCTACCTGATGGTCTACGCGGACCCGGCCCAGCCCGAGGCCTACAGCCGCGCCCAGCAGCGCCTGCACGACCTGCGCGTGCGCCTGCGCCGCCCGGTCGAAATCCCGTACAGCCACGCCAGCATGCAGACCGAAGAGCGGCGCGACTTCAAGAAGGAAGACTATCTGGCGGCCGTGCGCCGCGCCAAGGAACACATCGCCGCCGGCGACCTGATGCAGGTGCAGATCGGCCAGGTCATCGCCAAGCCCTTCCGCGACTCCCCGCTCTCCCTCTACCGCGCCCTGCGCTCGCTCAACCCCTCCCCCTACATGTACTTCTGGAATTTCGGCGACTTCCAGGTCGTGGGCGCCTCGCCCGAGATCCTGGTGCGCCAGGAGCGCGTGGTCGAAAACGGCGAGCCCAAGTCGCAGATCACCATCCGCCCGCTGGCCGGCACCCGCAAGCGCGGCGCCACGCCCGAGGAGGACGCCGCGCTGGCCGCCGAACTGAAGGCCGACCCCAAGGAAGTGGCCGAGCACGTGATGCTGATCGACCTGGCGCGCAACGACGTGGGCCGCGTGGCCGAAGTGGGCTCGGTGAAGGTCAGCGACACCATGGTCATCGAACGCTATTCGCACGTCATGCACCTGGTGTCCAACGTAACCGGCAACCTGAACCCCGGCATGAGCAGCATGGACGTGCTGCGCGCCTCGTTCCCGGCCGGCACCCTGACCGGCGCGCCCAAGGTCGAGGCCATGAAGATCATCGACGAACTCGAACCCGTGCGCCGCGGCATCTACGGCGGCGCGGCCGGCTACCTGAGCTATGGCGGCGAAATGGACGTGGCCATCGCGATCCGCACCGGCGTCATCAAGGACGGCACGCTGTACGTGCAGGCCGCCGCCGGCATCGTGGCCGACTCCAGCCCCGAAGCCGAATGGGCCGAGACCGAGGCCAAGGCCCGCGCGGTGCTGCGCGCCGCCGAGCAGGTGCAGCACGGCCTGGACGAACCCATCTGACCCCGGCCCCGCCCCTACCGAATACCGCCCGCACGGAGAAAACTATGCTGCTGATGATCGACAATTACGATTCGTTTACCTATAACCTGGTGCAATACTTCGGCGAACTGGGCGAGGACGTGCGCGTCGCGCGCAACGACCAGATCACGCTGGACGAAATCGCCGCCATGAACCCCGACCGCATCTGCGTGTCGCCCGGCCCCTGCTCGCCCGCCGAGGCCGGCATCTCGGTGCCCGTCATCGAAGCCTTCGCCGGCAGGAAACCCATACTCGGCGTGTGCCTGGGCCACCAGGCCATCGGCGCGGCCTACGGCGGCAGGATCGTGCGGGCCCAGCAGATCATGCACGGCAAGACCGTGCAGATCTCGCACACCGGCACCGACATCTTCACCGGCCTGCCCACCCCGTACACGGCCATCCGTTACAACTCGCTCACCATCGATCCGGCCACGCTGCCCGACTGCCTGGCGGTCACCGCCACCGCGCCGGACGGCGACATCATGGGCGTGCGCCACAAGACGCTGCCGCTATACGGAGTACAGTTCCATCCCGAGTCCGTGCTCAGCGAGCATGGCCATGCCCTGCTGCGCAATTTCCTGAACCTCGCCTGAGAAGGACGCATCGTGACCATTTCCCCCGCCGAAGCGCTGACGCGCTGTATCGAACACCGCGAAATTTTCCACGACGAAATGCTGCATCTGATGCGCATGCTGATGCGCGGCGAGATGTCGCCCCAGATCGCCAGCGCCCTGCTGATGGGCCTGCGCGTGAAAAAGGAAACCATCGGCGAGATCACCGCCGCCGCGCAGGTCATGCGCGAATTCGCCACGCCCGTGGTCACGCCCAATCCGGAAGACCTGCTGGACATGTGCGGCACCGGCGGCGACGGCAGCCATACCTTCAACATTTCCACCACGGCCATGTTCGTTGCGGCGGCCGCCGGCGTGCCGATCGCCAAGCACGGCAACCGCAGCGCCTCGTCCTCCAGCGGCAGCGCCGACGTGCTCGAAGCCCTGGGCGCCAACCTGGTGCTCACGCCCGAGCAGGTGGCCGAATGCATCCAGGCCACCGGCATCGGCTTCATGTTCGCGCCGGCCCACCACGGCGCCATGAAGAACGTGGCCGCCGTGCGCAAGGAACTGGCCGTGCGCACCATTTTCAACATCCTCGGCCCGCTGACCAACCCGGCCAACGCCGCCAACCAGCTGATGGGCGTGTTCCACCCCGACCTGGTCGGAATCCAGGTGCGCGTGCTGGAACGCCTGGGCTCGCGCCACGTGCTGGTGGTGCACGGCAAGGACGGCATGGACGAAGCCTCGCTGGGCGGGGCCACCATGGTCGGGGAACTCAAGGACGGCAAGGTCCTCGAATATGAAATTCATCCCGAGGACTACGGGCTATCCATGATGTCCAACCGCAGCATCAAGGTGTCCAATCGCGAACAATCGCGCGAGCTGGTCATAGAGGCGCTCGAGAATGTCGAAGGCACGGCCCGCGACATTGTCGCGCTCAATGCCGGGCTCGCGATTTATGCAGGCAATAAAGCCGATTCCATTCCCGCAGCCTTAGCGCTAGCATTCGAACTGATTTCCACCGGCGCGGCGCGAGCCAAGCTGGAAGAATTCTGCGCATATACCCGGAAATTCCTGAAATGAACGATATTCTCGCGAAGATCCTCGCCGTCAAGGTCGAGGAAGTCGCCGCCGCCCGCCAGATGCGCAGCGAAGCCGAAGTCCTGCGCGAAGCGCAGGCGCGCCAGGACGTGCGCGGCTTCGCCCAGGCCATCGAAGACAAGATCGCGCAGGGCAAGGCCGGCGTCATCGCCGAAATCAAGAAAGCCTCGCCTTCCAAGGGCGTGCTGCGCGAGGGCTTCGCCCCCGCCGAAATCGCCGCCTCCTACGCCGTGCACGGCGCGGCCTGCCTGTCGGTGCTGACCGACGTGCAGTTCTTCCAGGGCTCGCACGACCACCTGCGCCAGGCCCGCGCGGCCTGCTCGCTGCCGGTGCTGCGCAAGGACTTCGTGATCGACCCCTACCAGATCATCGCCGCGCGCGCGATGGGCGCCGACTGCGTGCTGCTCATCGTGGCCGCCCTCACCCCGGCGCAGCTGCGCGAGTACGAAACCCTGGCGATCGAACTGGGCATGGACGTGCTGGTCGAAGTGCACGACGCCAAGGAGCTGGACATCGCGCTGGAAATGAAGACGCCGCTGTTGGGCATCAACAACCGCAACCTGCGTACCTTCGAGACCAGCCTGTCGAACACCCTGGACCTGCTGCCGCGCATCCCCGCCGGCAAGCGCGTGGTGACCGAGAGCGGCATCCTGACGCCGGAAGACGTGAAGCTGATGCGCAAGAACAAGGTCGACGCCTTCCTGGTGGGCGAAGCCTTCATGCGCGCCAAGGACCCGGGCGCGGAACTGGCGCGGCTGGTGGGTTAGGCATTCATACGCCGATACAGCGTGCTGCGGTGCACCCCCAGCGCGCGCGCCGCGCGGCTGACGTTGCCGCCATGCGCGGCCAGGGCGTCGCGAATCGCGGCGTCGGTCATTGCTTGCAGGTTGGCGGAATCGCCGGCGGCGCCAGGCGCGGGCGCCGGCGTTGCGCGGATATCCGCGGGCAGCATGTCGGCATCGACCCGGCCCGCCGGCCCCGCCAGCACGTGCAGCGTGCGCAGCACGGCGGCCATCTGGCGGTAGTTGCCGGGCCATGAGTACGCAAGCAGGACGGCTTCGATGTCGGGCGGCAGGCGCGGCCCCGCGCCTTGCGCCGCCCACAGGCCGCGCAGCAGCTCCAGGCGGTCGGCGCGGGCGCGCAGCGGGGCCAGCGTGACGGTGTACTCGGCAATCCGGAAATACAGGTCGGGCCGCACCGGCGTGTCGACGCCCTGCGTGTCGGCGTCCGCGTGCGCCAGCGGGCGGTGCGTGGCGCACACCAGCGCGAAGTCCACCGGCACCGGGCGCGCCGCGCCCAGCGGCGAGACCTCGCGGGTCTGCAGCACGCGCAGCAGGCGCGACTGCAGCAGCAGCGGCATGTCGCCGATCTCGTCCAGGAACAGCACGCCGCCATGCGCCTGCCGCAGCAGCCCCTTGCTGCCCTGGCGGCGCGCGCCGGTGAAGGCGCCGTCTTCATAGCCGAACAGTTCGGATTCGATCAGGCTTTCGGGCAGCGCGGCGCAATTGACCGCCACGAACGGGCCGGCGGCCCGTTTGCTGCGCGCATGCAGTTCGCGCGCGAACACTTCCTTGCCCGCGCCGGTTTCGCCTTGCAGCAGGATGGACACGCCCGCATCCGACAGATGCACGGCGCGCGCCAGCGCGCCCAGCGTGGCGGCGTCGAAGTTCGGCGCGGCGGGGCGCGAGGCGGCCGGCGGCGCGACCGGCGCGGCCGGGGCCTGGCGGGCGCGCACCGGCGGGCGGCGCAGGCGCGCATGGTAGGCCGCGCCGGCGCGCGTCAGCACCCTGCCCGCCGCGTCCGGGCCGCGTTCGATATCGCCTTCGAATACGTCGGCGTAGCGGTACACGCCCAGGGCGGTCGCGGCCAGGCCCAGCGCCTGCAGGGCGCAGCGGTTGGCGCCCACCAGCAGGTCGCCCTCGAACGCCAGCAGTCCCTCGCCCGGCAGGCCCAGGCCCGACGGGCTGGTGTGCAGTTGCAGCACCGTGTGCGGATCGAAGGCCTGCTCGAACAACCGGTGCTCGATCAGGTCCACCGCCGCGCGCACCAGCGCCAGCACCTCGGGCCGGATCTCGCGCGCCTGGCTGGACAGGTCCAGCACGCCCACGGTGCGGCCTTCGTTGTCGGTGATGGGAACCGCCGCGCAGGTCAGGATGCGGTTGGGTTCGAAGTAATGTTCCGCGCCGTGCACGGCGATGGGCCGGCCTTCCACCAGCGCGGTGCCGATGGCGTTGGTGCCCGCGGCGGCCTCGTCCCAGGCGGCGCCGGGCATCAGCGCCACGCGCGAGGCGCGCTGTGCGAAATCGACGTCGCCGTCGCTGTCGAGCACCAGCCCCTGGGCGTCGGAGAGAATCACCAGGCTGCCGCTGCCGCCGGCCTGGCGGCGCAGCATGGACATGGCCGGCTCGGACATCCGCCGCAGCGCCTCGTTGCGCTGCTGCGCCTCGCGCAGCTCGCCCTGGGTCATCAGCTCGGTGCGGCGCACGCCGCGCATGTCGAAGCCCAGGTCGGCGCAGCGCCGCCATGAACGCAGGATGGGCTCGGCGACCATGCCGCCGGGCACCGCGCCCTGCTGGTTGAACAGCAGGCGCGCTTGCGTCAGCGTGTGCTGACGGGAATGAGTGGCCATGCGTGTCTCCTGGGACAGGCATTCTGCGACGCCTGTTCCGCAACACTGTCGCATAACGCAACAGCGAGTGGGGGCCGCCAGACGGCTGAGGGCGATCTCCCCGGCGTGTGGAATCCTACTTTCGCACGCGCAATCCCCGCTGTCCAGCGGACCGGCCCCTACTGGCATGGTCCTTGCTTGATACGGAGCAGGCAGCCCACTGCCGCCCCCGACACACAATACCGGAGACAAGCATGGACATCGCGACCCGAGTCACCCCCGACACCTATGGCACGCGCCTGGACCTGAAAACCCAGTACGACAACTTCATCGACGGCAAGTGGCAGAAGCCGGCGGACGGCGAATACTTCGACAACCTGACTCCGGTCACCGGCCAGGTGCTGACCCGCAACGCCCGCTCCAGGGAGCGCGACATCGAGCTGGCGCTGGACGCCGCGCATCGCGCCGCGCCCAAATGGGGCGCCACGTCGGCCGCAGAGCGCGCGCGCATGCTGATGCGCATCGCCGACGTCATGGAGGCCAACCTGGAGCGCCTGGCCACGGCCGAAACCTGGGACAACGGCAAGCCCATCCGCGAGGCCCGCGCCGCCGACATCCCGCTGGCCATCGACCACTTCCGCTATTTCGCCTCGTGCATCCGCAGCCAGGAAGGCGGGCTGTCCGAGATCGACCACGACACCGTGGCCTACCATTTCAACGAGCCGCTGGGCGTGGTGGGCCAGATCATTCCGTGGAACTTCCCCATCCTGATGGCGGCGTGGAAACTGGCGCCCGCGCTGGCCGCCGGCAACTGCGTGGTGCTCAAGCCCGCCGAACAGACGCCGCTGGGCATCCTGCTGCTGATGGAGCTGATCGCGGACATCCTGCCCCCGGGCGTGGTGAACGTGGTCACCGGCTTCGGCCTGGAGGCCGGCAAGCCGCTGGCCTCCAGCAAGCGCATCGCCAAGATCGCCTTCACCGGCGAAACCACCACCGGGCGGCTGATCATGCAGTACGCCTCGCAGAACATCATCCCGGTCACGCTGGAGCTGGGCGGCAAGTCGCCCAACATCTTCTTCGCCGACGTGGCCGCGCAGGACGACGATTTCCTGGACAAGGCGGTGGAAGGCTTCGTGATGTTCGCGCTGAACCAGGGCGAGGTCTGCACCTGCCCCAGCCGCGCGCTGATCCAGGAGTCGCTGTACGACAGGTTCATGGAGCGCGCCCTCAAGCGCGTCGGCCAGATCAAGCAGGGCAACCCGCTGGACGGCGACACCATGCTGGGCGCGCAGGCCTCGACCGAGCAGCTGGAAAAGATCCTGTCGTACCTGGACATCGGCAAGCAGGAAGGCGCCGACGTGCTGGCCGGCGGCGCGCGCGCGCAGATGCAGGGCGCGCTGGAAGGCGGCTATTACGTGCAGCCCACGGTGTTCAAGGGCCACAACAAGATGCGCGTGTTCCAGGAGGAGATCTTCGGCCCGGTGGTGGCGGTGACCACGTTCAAGGACGCCGATGACGCGCTGGCCCTGGCCAACGACACGCTCTACGGCCTGGGCGCCGGCGTCTGGTCGCGCGACGCCAATACCTGCTATCGCATGGGACGCGCGATCAAGGCCGGGCGGGTGTGGACCAATTGCTATCACGCCTATCCGGCGCATGCCGCGTTCGGCGGCTACAAGCAATCCGGCATCGGGCGCGAGAACCACAAGATGATGCTCAACCACTACCAGCAGACCAAGAACCTGCTGGTGAGCTACTCGCCCAAGAAGCTGGGCTTCTTCTGACCCGCGACCGGCGGGCGCGCCTGGCCCGGCGGCCGGGCGCGCCCGGGAGGACGACATCATGGCAGAGCATACGCCGCGCGTGGTCGCGACCGATGAGGCGCGCCGCCTGATCGATACGCTGCGCGCCAAGCACGGCCCGCTGATGTTCCACCAGTCGGGCGGCTGCTGCGACGGCAGCTCGCCCATGTGCTATGCGCTGGGGGAATTCATGGTGGGCGGCTCGGACGTGCTGCTGGGCGAACTGGAAGGCTGCCCGTTCTACATGGGCGAGGACCAGTTCGCCTACTGGGAGCACACCCAGCTCATCATCGACGCCGTCCCGGGCCGGGGCGGCGCCTTTTCGCTCGACAGCGCCGAGGGCAAGCGTTTCCTGCTGCGCTCGCGGCTGTATTCGGACGAGGAATGGGCGCGCGTGGCGCCCGTGACGCGCGGAGGATGAGCCGTGCGCTAGGGCCCGTTCTTCGGATCGCGCCTGCCGTCAGGCTGGGCGCGCTCGGCCAGCTTCCAATGGAAGGATACGCGCCGGATGCGGGCGGCGCGGAACTGGGTGAACGAACGGCCGCCCGGCATGGGCGCGCCGCGATAGGCACTGCTGGCGTTCTTCATTGTGTGACGAAGGGTTGACGGAAAACTTGCGTGGGCGGCGGTTCAGGCGCGGGCCGCCGTCGGCGCCCAGGCGCCGACGGGCGCGCCGCGGCGGGCCCAGTCCAGCGCATCTTCCAGGCGGTCGTTGCCCCAGAACATCTCGCCGTCCACGAAAAACGTGGGCGCGCCGAACAGCCCCAGGTTGCGGGCGCGGTCGACCTGGCGCCGCAGCGCCTCCTTGGCGGCCTCGGACTTGGCGCGGGCGATCAGGGCGTCGGCGTCCAGCGCCATGCCGGTCAGCAGCCCGTGCACCACGTCCTCGGCCTGGATGTCCTGGTCATGCTGGAAATTGGCGCGGAAAACGGCCAGGCAGAAGTCGCGGCCCCAGGGCTCGTCCTGGCCCAGCAGGGCGATGCGCGCGGGCAGCACGCTCATGCGCGGAAACAGGCGCGGCCGGCGGTAGACCAGGCCGTATTTCTCGGCCAGGCGGGCGATGTCGCGCATCATGTAGGCGCCCTTGCCGGGAAACAGCCGGAACGGCGAATCGTTCCAGCCCTGGGCCTGGAAGATGGGGCCCAGCAGGAAAGGCTTGAGATCGACCCGGACTTCGGCCTCGCGGGCCAGGGCGTCGATGCGCTCGATCGCCAGATAGCTGTACGGGCTGGCGAAATCGAACCACATCTCGATGCGCGGCGCATCGGGCAGGGATACAGTCATCACGAACTCCGTAAGGGTCAGGGAGGCCTCCGAATCCCTATTGAACGCCCTCGGAGTACTATTGCTCAAGCAACATTTCCGTCCGGTACGCATGAGTTTCACGAATGCCATATCCGCTGGCCAAACTGCCGCCGCTTGATCTCGTCCGGGGCTTCGTGGCCGTGGGCCGCCGCATGAGCATCACGCTGGCCGCGCAGGACCTGCATGTGACGCAGTCCGCCGTCAGCCGCCAGATCCGGGCGCTGGAGGCGCACCTGGGCGTGGCGCTGCTGGTGCGGGGCTTTCGCAGCGTGTCGTTCACCTCCGAAGGCGCGCAGCTGTTCCGCATGGCCGACGTGTGGCTGAGCCAGCTGGGCGACCTCACCGAGCAGCTGCGCGCGCCCGAGCGGCGCACGCCCGTCACCATCACCACCACCATCGGCGTGGCCTCGCTGTGGCTGCTGCCGCGCCTGGGCGACTTCCAGGCGGCCCACCCGCAGATCGACGTGCGCGTGGCGGCCGACAACCGGCTCATCGACATCGACCGCGAGAACGTGGACATCGCCATCCGCTACAGCCTGCGCGACGGCGTGCCGGACACGGCGCGGTGGCTGTTCGGGGAATCGGTGGTGCCGGTCGCGCATCCCAGCCTGGGCGCGCGCGAACTGGACGCCCGCGAACTGCAGCGCCACGTGCTGCTGGAATTCGACGACCCCGGCCGCCCCTGGCTGCAATGGTCGGAATGGCTGAATGCGCGCGGCCTGGGCCGGGCCCAGGCCAAGGGCATGCTGCGCTTCAACCAGTACGACCAGATCGTGCACGCGGCGCTGGCCGGCCACGGCATCGCGCTGGGACGGCTGGCGCTGGTCGCGCCGATGCTGGCGGACAAGCGCCTGGAGGCGGTGGGCGGGCAGGCCGCCAGCGCCACCGAGCTGGCCTACTGGCTGGTGTGCAACCCGCGGCGCAGCTCGCCGGACACGGCGGTGGTCATGCAGTGGCTGGCGGAACAGGCCGCGGCCACCGCCAGCGGCCTGGGCGCGTAGCGGCCCCGCGTTACTCCACCCGCACCAGCGGTTCGCCGGCGCTCATCTCGCCGATCACGGCGGCATCGGCGAAGCCGTGGCCGCGGAACAGGTCCAGCACCGCGTCGGCCGTGTCAGGCGCGCAGGACACCAGCAGGCCGCCCGAGGTCTGGGGGTCGGTCAGCAGGGCGCGCTGCGTGTCGGTGACCGACTCGCCCAGACGGATGGATTCGCCGTAGGAGGCCCAGTTGCGGCCGGACGCGCCGGTGATCACGCCGTCGGCCGCATAGGCCTGCACGCCCGGCAGCCAGGGCAGGCTGTCCAGGCGCAGGCGCGCCGTCAGGCCGGCGCCGCGCGCCATTTCCAGCGCGTGGCCGAGCAGGCCGAAGCCGGTCACGTCGGTCACCGCGTGCACGCCGTCCAGCGCGGCCAGCGCCGGCCCGGGGCGATTCAGCCGGGTGGTGGTGTCTATCATCACGCGGTAGCCGGCTTCGTCCAGCAGGTTCTTTTTCAGCGCCGCCGACAGAATGCCCACGCCCAGCCCCTTGCCCAGGATCAGCACGTCGCCGGCGCGCGCGTCGGCATTGCGCCTGACCCGGTCCGGATGCACCAGGCCCATGGCGGCCAGGCCGTATATGGGTTCGACCGAATCGATGCTGTGGCCGCCGGCCAGCGGGATGCCGGCGTCGGCGCATACCGATTCGCCGCCGCGCAGGATGTCGGCGATGACGCTGTGCGGCAGCACGTTGATCGGCATGCCGACGATGGCCAGCGCCATGATCGGGGTGCCGCCCATGGCGTACACGTCCGACAGCGCGTTGGTGGCCGCGATGCGGCCGAAATCGTAGGGATCGTCCACGATGGGCATGAAGAAGTCCGTGGTGGCGATCAGCGCCTGTTCGTCGTTGAGCCGGTAGACCGCCGCGTCGTCGGCGGTCTCGGTGCCGACCATCAAGTTCGGGAAACTGGCGGCGGGGCCGAAGCGCGCCAGCAGCGCCGACAGCACGCCCGGCGCGATCTTGCAGCCGCAGCCGCCGCCGTGCGAAAGCGAAGTCAACCGCGGCACGGCCGCGCTCGCAACATCCTGGGTCATTTCTATCTCCGGTCGATACGGCGAAGAGGATAGCACCGGCGCGGCGGCGATCCGGGAAACGCAGAAAACCCGCGACCGCGGGACGCGCCAGCCGCTACCATAGGCGTTTTATCCAAGATTCAATGCCGCCATGGACGACGCATTCAGCCACCAATTGTCGATGACCATCCTGATGACGCCGGACATGGCGAATTTCTCGGGCAATGTGCACGGCGGAACCATACTCAAGTACCTGGACCAGGTGGCCTACGCCTGCGCCAGCCGCTATGCCGGCCAGTACGTCGTGACCCTGTCGGTCGACCAGGTCGTCTTCCGCGAACCCATCCACGTGGGCGAACTCGTGACCTTCCTGGCGGCGGTGAACTACACCGGCCGTACGTCCATGGAAATCGGGATCAAGGTCGTCACCGAAGACATCCGCAGAAAGCTGGTGCGCCACACCAACAGCTGTTACTTCACGATGGTGGCGGTCGACGAACGCGGCGCGCCCACCGCGGTGCCGCCGCTGGCGCCGCGCACGCTGGAGGAAAAACAGCGCATGGAGGCGGCCAGGCTGCGGCGCGAGCTGCGCCAGGAAATGGAACGCCGGCACGGCGAGATCAAGCGCGAAACCACGCACGACGGCCACGCCGCGCCCTGAAGAACGCCGCGTCCGCCCTCAGGGGCGGCCGGCCAGGCGCTTGAGGCCCAGCCACTGCTGCGACCAGAAGCCGCGTCCGTAGTCGCGGCCGCCGGCTTCGGGCTGCTGGTCATGGATGCCCGTGGGGCCGTAGCCCACGCCGAAGCGCGCGGTGCGAAACAGCATGTCCCAGAACGGAAACAGCGCGCCGAAGTTGTAGCCGCCCGCCGGCCCCGGCGAGGAGGCGTCGTAGGCGATGGAATGATGGTGCCGGTGAAAGCGCGGGCTGACCAGCAGGCGGTCGCCCAGCGCGCCGAAATGCATGCGCAGGTTGGCGTGCGACAGGCTCTGCGCCAGCTGGGTGATGGCCACCACCATCACGAACTGCGCCGGCGGCACGCCCACCAGCTGCGACACGAACACCACCAGCACGTCGCGCAGCATGTCGTCGAGCAGATGGTTGCGGTCGTCGCTCCAGATGGTCATCTGGCGCTGGCTGTGGTGCACGGCGTGCAGCGCCCAGAGCCAGCCGAAACGGTGCTGGGCCCGGTGGTAGAAGTAGTCCACCGCGTCGAACAGCAGCAGATAGATGATCAGGCTGACCCAGGCGCGGTCGGTCACGCCGGGCCAGTACTGGTCGAGCTGGAACGCGGCGAAGCCCCATACGTGCAGCTGGCCGAACACGCTGTCCCACAGCGGATCGACGGTGAAGAACAGCACCAGGCGGAACGCGCCGAGCCGGTGGATCAGCGTGTACAGCACGTCCACGCCGATCTGGCGGCGGTCGGTGACGGGCTCGACCGGGCGCAGGCGCTGCAAGGGACCGAATACCAGCACCAGCACCGCGATCTGCAGCAGGCCGACCAGCAGCCACATCGTGGCGTCATAGCCGTCCTCGATGAAGTTGCTCAGGCCCAGGTGAAACAGCGCGGGCTGAACCGCCGTCTCGAAGATCCATTGCTGGCATTCTCCGAAAAGTCGACTAAGCGTTTCCATGATCAATGATGCGTGGCGATCCAGCCGCTATAGGCCGGATGCGTGTTCAGGGTGGCGAAACAATAGCCCTTGCGCTGCAAACCTTCAATCAGCGGCTCCAGCACGGCCGGCGCCCACGGGTCCTGGCGCGACCAGATGCCCAGGTGGGCCAGCAGGATGTCGCCCGGCTTGATGTTGCGCAGCGCCTGATCCAGCAGGCGGGCGTTGGGATATTTGTCGCTGGGCAGTTCGTCGCCCAGGAAGCCGGCGGGCGCCCAGCCCACCTGTTCGTAGCCGCAGGCGCGCGCGGCCTGCAGCAGCGCCGGCGAGGTCTTGCCGCCCGGCGCGCGATACAGGGGCAGCATGTCCTGCCCGGTCATTTCGCGAAAGCGCGCGGCCGAACGCTTGATCTCGGCGCAATATTGCGCCGACGTCCATTCGGCGCGCTTGCCGGCGTCCGGGCCGGCGCTGGGCTTGACGCGGAAGCGCCCGCCCGGCAGGTCGCCCTGCCAGTAGACGTGGTCGTAGGTGTGCGAGCCGAAGGCATGGCCTTCGGCGGCGCGCGCCTTCCACCAGGGCGCCCAGACTTCGTCCAGGCTGGCGCCGCCGGTCAGCGTGCGTTCGTTGGCCAGAAAGAACGTGACCTTGACCTGGTGGCGCGCCAGCACCTCCGCCACCAGCGGGGCCACGCCCATGTGGCCGGTGTCGAAGGTCAGGTAGACGGGCTTGTCGCAGGCGGCCGGCCCCGCGGCGCCGGCGTTCGACACGGCCAGCGCCAGCGCGGCGGCGGCCGCCAGGCGCGCCCGGCAAGCGTCAGCGCGTAGGCGCATGGTTGAGCGTCCAGACGCCATGCGGCGACTTGCCCACCGGCACCTGGCTGGAAACCTTCTTCTGCTCCAGGTCCACCACGGTAAGCTTGCGCGCCCAGCGCGAGGTCACCAACAGCGTCTTGCCGTCGGCCAAGACGTCCATGCAGTCGGGGCCGCCCGGCACCGCGAAGGTGTCGGTGACCGTCAGCGTCTGCATGTCGATGCGGCTGATGGAATTGGCCGTGCGGTTGCTGACGAACAGGTGGCGCTGGTCGCCCTGCGCGCGGAAGGCGTGCGCGCCGGCCGCGGTCTTGATGCGCGTCACCAGCCTGGCCGGGCCGTTACTGACGTCGTAGGCTTCCACGTAGGAATCGCCGGTCAGCGCGACCAGCAGCGTCTTCTGGTCGGGCGTCAGGAACACGTCGGCCGGCGTCTTGCCGACCGGCACCGTCCACTTCGGCGTCTGCGTGGCCAGGTCGATGGCGATGAGCTGGTCGCTGTCCTGCAGCGTGACGTAGGCCGTCGTGCTGTTCCTGTCGATCATGATGTGGCTGGGCGTCTTGCCCGCCGGGATGCGCTTGACCAGCGTCAGGTCGAAGCCCTGCTCCAGCGGCTTCCAGGCATAGATGTCGATGTGGTCCAGGCGGTTGGCCGCCGTCACGAACCACTTCATGTCCGGCGAGAACTGCAGCTGGTAGGGATCGACGATGCCGGTCAGCGTGCGCTGCACGTCGCCGGTGCGCGGGTCCATCAGCGTGATGGTGTCGCCGGTGGCGTTGGCCACCATGAGCGATTTTTCGTCCGGCGTCAGGTACAGGTGGTGCGGCTCCTTGCCCGTGGGCACGCGCCGCAATTCCTTGTAGGTGGCCGGATCGATGATGCTGACGTTGGCGTCCAGAGAATTCAGGACGAAGATCGGGGCGGAAGCCGCCGCGGCGCTAAGCGCCATCCCCACGCCCACCAGGGCGTAGCGGACAAAATGCATGGGGTTCAATTTCTGGATCCGGCAAAGGGAAATCGGTCAGTCTCGCGACTGCTCGCCATTGTAGGCACGGCGGCCTGACAAATGCATATCAGCCCGCCGTTTCGCCACAAACGCACACGCCTGTTGCGGTCCGGCAACAAGCCGGCCGCCGGCTCCCCCTCAGACCGATAAAGTCATTTGGCGCCAACGGGTTGCGCGTCGGCGGAAACCCAGTTGCCGGCCTCGATATCGCGTTCGCGCAGCGCCGCCGCGCGCGCCGCCGACGACGGCCCCAGGTCGGCCTCCAGCACGCCCCCCTCCGGCCCGACGACGAAGGAATCGATGCCGGTCTGCCCGTACCGGGCGGGCCAGGCCACGATGCGGTAGGAGTCGGCGCGTGCGCCCGGAATCACCTTGTAACGGTAGCCGTAATAGGCGTCCTCCGGCGGCACGTCCGGCCCCATGGCCAGCGCGTCCGGTCCGTAGGCCTGCGGCGGCGAGCCGGGCAGTTCGGGCCAGTACAGCCCGTCGCGCTCGCCGGCGCGGCTGACCAGCCGGCCGGCGTAGCGCCCCTGGCCGACGCCGTCGCGGTAGCGGACCTGGGCGGCCTGCAGCTGGCGCAGGGTGTCTATGGCGGCCAGTTCGTTGCGGCCGATGGCGCGGCGCCGGATCTCGGCCGTGCCGGCCGCCGCGTCGAAGCGCCAGCCGCTGCCGGCGCGCACCATGGGCACCGGCAGGGTCCAGCCCGAATCGCCCACCGCCAGCCAGGAACGGCCGCCGTCGGCGACGATTTCGTGCTTGCGCGACCAGGCCGCCAGGAAGCGGTAGATGTCCTCCTGCGCCACGCCGCCGGGCACGATGCGCCGGTGGTTCGGGCCCAGCACCTTGGCCAGGCCGTCGAGGTCGCCGGTGGCGATGGCGTCGACGAAGGCATCGGCGGCCGCCTGCGGGCTGGGATACAGGCTCTGGGCCGCGGCCGGGGCCGCCAGGCCCAGCGCCAGCGCGAGCGCGCCCAGCGCGCGCAGGGAAAAGAAAGTCGGGAAAGCGTTTTTCTGCATGGTGCTTACCTCCGGCCGCCGAAATGTCCGCCACCGCCGCGTCCGCCGCCCATGTGGCCGCCGCCGCCCATATGCCCGCCGCCGCGCTGGATGCCTGCGCCGCCGTGGCTCATCTCGCCGCGATGGCTTTGCTGGCGCATGCGTTCGCCGTTGCCGGCGTCGCTAAGCGCATTGGCGCTATTGGAGGCGCGGCTGCGGTTGCGCGCCGCGGACTCGTCGGCGCGCTGGCGCTGCGCGGCGGCCTGCCGGTCCTGCGTGGACACGCTGGAGGCCCGGTTGTGCTGGGCCGGCGCGGCCTGGTGCCCCGCCCCGCGGCTGCCGCCGCCCTGGGCGCGCGCGCCGCCCGGCTGGGCGTGCCCGGCGATGGGCTGGCCGGTGCGGCCTTCGAAGGACTGCGCCGCGCGCTCGCGGGCGGCGTCGCGCGAACCGGGCGCCGGCGTCCGGGCAGCCTGGCCCTGGCGCGCCTGCGGGCGGTTCTGCAGGCCGGCCTGGCGCTGGCCGTCGAAGCGCTGGCGGCTGGCGGCGTCGGCGTACGGCGCGCTGCCGCGGTTGGCCGGATTGTGCTGCCAGGTGGCCCTGTTGTTGTTGAAGTTGCTGCGGTCGATGCGCTGGTTGACGTTGATGTTGTTGTAGCGGTTGATGTCGATATCGACGTCGTTGTGGCCCCAGTCGAAGCCGCCCCACATCGAGTTGACGGCGGCCACGCCCAGGCCGAAGCTGAGCCCGGCCACCAGCGAGGTGGCGAACACCGACCCCGGCGGCGGCGGATAGTAGTAGGGAGGATAGGAGGGATAGGCCCAGGTGCCGTAGACCACGCTGGGGTTGTAGCTGGGCACGTAGACCACCTGCGGGTCGGCCGGCTCGATCACCACCACCGTCTTGTCATTGGTGGTGCTGGAAGTGACCTTCTGCTGCGGCGTGCTCTTGAGGTTGCCGGCCTTCTGGGCCTGCACGCGCAGGCGCTGGACGGAATCCATGACCGCGTCCGGCTGCGCCAGGAAGGCGTCGCCCACGGATTTCACCCATTGCGGCTGCCGGCCCATCATGTCCATGACCGAGGGAAACGCCACCAGCGATTTGACGCTGGGGTCCCAGGCCTCGCCCTCGACCGCCTTGACGGCCTGGTCGCCGGATTCGGAAGTGTGCGCGGCCGACCATTTGGCGGCCGCCGCCACGTCGTCGGGATAGGTGGCGCCCATGAGTATCTGGGACAGCAGCGAATCCGGGTACAGCGCGACCGGCGCCATGAGCTGGTCCAGTTGCGCGTTGTCCAGCTTGGTCTGCGCCACGGCGGGCAGGCAGGCCGCCAGTCCCATGCACAGCCAGCCGATGAACCATCGTTGCAATCGACGCATTTTCCGTTCTCCGTGAATCGCAAAGCATGACGCCACAAGCCAGGAGGGAACTGCCGGATATCGCGCTGACAATATATGCTCAACCGCGGCGCAGGGGAAGTCCGCCGCCTCGTCCTTAGGCGGGACTGGCCGCCCGTCCCCGGCGCGCCTATACTGGTTGCGCGGCTGTTCAGTCCCTTTCCTGAAGGAGAGGCAACATGTACAAGCACTTGCTCATCGCCGTGGACGGCTCGCTGCTGTCCGAATCGGCATTCAAGCGCGCTCTTGTTTTCGCCAAGGAAATGGGAGCCACGATCACGCTCATCCGCTCCATCCCGGAAGACCATCTGCTGATCTACCAGGCCGAGATGCTGGGCACCACGCAGAACCAGCACACCGACCAGGCGCGCAAGAACGCGCAGGCCTATCTGGACGGGCTGGAAACCGAAGCCCGCCACGCGCTGGTGCCCTGCAACGCCATCGTCACGGTCAACGACCACCCGCACCAGGCGATCGTCGAGACCGCGCAAAGCCAGGGCTGCGACCTCATCATCATGGGTTCGCACGGCCGCCACGGAATGACCGGCTTTCTGCTGGGCAGCGAAACCCAGCGCGTGCTGGCGCATACGCGGCTGCCGGTGCTGGTGTATCGGTAGCGTTTATCCCGCCGCCGCCAAGGCGTGCTGGAAGGTGAAGCTGTCGGCATACATATGATCGAGGCTGGCGCCGCGCGTGGCCAGCAGCTGCTTGGCCTGCTGGATCATTTCCGGCGCGCCGCACAGATAGATCGCGTGTTCCGACAGGTCGTCATGGTCCTCCACGACGGCCTCCTGTACGTGGCCGCGCCGTCCCTGCCAGCCGGCCCCGGCGCGCGAGAGCACCGGCACGAAATTGAACTCGTACAGGCGCGCGGCCCAGCTTTCGATCTGCTCGCGCAGATAGAGATCGGCCTCGGTGCGCATGCCCCAGTACAGCGTGACGGGCGGGCAGTCGGGGTTGTCCAGCAGCGACTCCAGGATGGCCTTGATCGGCGCGATGCCGGTGCCGGTGGCCATCATGATGAGCGGCCGCCAGTCTTCCTCGTGATAGCTGAACACGCCCAGCGGCGCCTCGATCTCGACGCGGGCGCCGGCCTGCGCCTGGCCCAGCCAATGGTCGGTGTAGCGCCCGCCCGGAATGCGGCGCACGTGGAAATCGACCAGGTTGCCCGAGGGCGCGGAAGCCATGGAGAAGCTGCGCGTCTCGCCGTCGGGCAGCAGCACGTTCATGTACTGCCCCGGCACGTACTCCAGCCCGTCTTCCGGCAGCGCCAGCGTCAGGTGGATGACGTCGTCGCAGTAGCGTTCCAGGCGGTGGATGGTGGCCGGCAGGCGGCGCGGCTCGGGAAACGACTGCCGGCTGGCGGGCACGCTGATGCACAGGTCGCCCAGCGGCCGCGCCTGGCAGGCCAGGGCATAGCCCTCGGCCGCCTCTTCGGGCGTCAGCGCCATCGGAAATTCGTCGTATGAGACCGAGCCGGACTCGAGCCGGATGCGGCAGGTGCCGCAGCCGCCGAACGTGCATTCGTGCGGCAGCTTGACCGCCGAGCGCTCGGCGGCCTGCAGCACCGATTCGCCCTCTTCGACGTGGAACGCCTCGTCCGTTTCCAGGATGTGCACGCGATATGCCATGGCCGGCCCCGACTATTTCTTGATGTCCGCCTCGACCAGCACTTTCATGCCGCGCGGCTCCAGCAGCGCGGCCAGCGCCGCCAGCGCGGCCACGCCGGCCTTGGTGTCCTGCTCGCCGTTGCCGCCGCTCAGGCCGACCCCGCCGATCACCTCGTTATCCACCACGATGGGAAAGCCGCCGACGAACACCGCGAACTTGCCGTCGAAGCTCCACTGGATGCCGAAGGCCTCGTTGCCGGGCAGCGCCGGACCGTTGGGCGGCGTATTGAAAAGGTGCGTGGAGCGCTTGTGGCCGGCGGCGGTGAAGGCCTTGTTCCAGGCGATCTGCGGGCCGGTGATGCGGGCGCCGTCCATGCGCTCCAGCGCGATGGGATAGCCGCCGTCGTCGACGATGCAGATGGTTTCCAGCACGCCGATCTCTTCCGATTTGGCGATGGCGGCGCGCACCATGACGCGCGCTTCTTCCAGTTCCAGGCGATAGACCTGCTTCATGGCGATATCCTTTTTTCCGGTTGCGTATGGGGAAAGGGAGCGCGGCCTCAGCCGGCGCGATAGACGGTCTTGATCTGCGTGTAGAACTCCAGCCCCGCGCGTCCCGATTCGCGGAAGGTCGAGGTGCTGGAATGCTTGAGCCCGCCGAACGGCGCGTTGATCAGGTTGCCGGTGGTGGTCCGGTTGATCTTCACGGTGCCGGCCTGGATGTCGCGGGCGAAGCGGTGCGCGTAGCGGGCGTCGGTGGTGGCGATGGCCGCGGCCAGGCCGTATTCGGTGTCGTTGGCCTTGGCGATGGCGTCTTCATAGCCGTCGACTTCGATCAGCGCGATCACCGGGCCGAAGATTTCCTCGCGCGCGATGCGCATCTGCTGCGTGACCCCGGTGAACAGCGCCGGCGACACGAAATAGCCGCGGTCGAAGCCCTCGCCGGTCAGGCGCTCGCCGCCGTACAGGTGGGTGGCCTCCTGCTTGCCCAGCGCCACGTAGCCCAGCACGTTGTCGAGCTGCCTGGAGGTGGCCAGCGGGCCCAGGTCGAAATTGCCGTCCATGCCGTTGCCGATGGTCAGCGCCTTCATCCGGGCCAGCAGGCGCTCGGTGAATTCCTGGCGCACGCGCTTGTCCACCAGCACCCGGCTGGTGCCGGTGCAGGCCTGGCCGCTGAGCGAAAAACCGCCCTTGACCGCCAGTTCCACGGCCCGGTCCAGGTCGGCGTCGGCCAGCACGATCAGCGGATTCTTGCCGCCCAGTTCCATCTGGGTGCGCGTGGTCAGGCCGGCCATGCGATGGATCTGCTCGCCCGCGGCGGTCGAGCCGGTGAACGAAATCGCGCGGACTTCGGGCGCGGCGATGATGGCCTCGCCCACGGCGGCGGCCGGACCGGTCAGGAAATTCAGCGCGCCGGCCGGCAGCCCGGCGTCGATCAGGGCCTCGGCCAGCCGGTAGCCGGACAGCGGCGCGTCCGACGAAGGCTTGAACACCACCGTGTTGCCGGCGATCAGCGCCGGGGCGATCTTGCGGGCCGGAATCGAGATCGGGAAATTCCACGGCGAGATCACCGTGACCACGCCCAGCGGCTCGCGCTGGCTGTAGACGACCATGTCCGGATCGTCGTTGGGATAGGTTTCGCCGGTGTAGGACTGGCCTTCCACGGCGTAGAAGCGGATGGTCTGCGCCGAACGCAGGACCTCGTCCTTGGCCAGGGACAGGCTTTTGCCCTCTTCCCGCGTCAGTTCGCGGGCGATGTCGGCGGCGCGTTCTTCCAGCAGCTGGGCCGCCTTGGTCAGGATCGCGGCGCGCTTGGAGATCGGCGTATCGCGCCAGCCGGCGAACGCGGCCTGCGCCGCCTCCACGGCCCGGCGCGCGTCGGCCGCGTCCGAGACCTGGAAGCGGCCCACCACGTCGCCGGTGTCCGCCGGATTGATGTTGGGCGCCGTCTTGCCGCTGGCGCTAGGCGTCCAGTTGCCGCCGATGTGGTTCAGGAAAGTTTGCTGCGAGAGATCATCCACGGGAGCGCTTCCTCAAGACTGTGCCGGGGAGCCGCCGGGCGGCGGCGGGTCGGCTTTCTGAACATTGTATACTTTAATCTATATGGGGCGATACGTGAAAACCCCTGGTCGCCCCGCGGATCAGCGCCAGATCAGCACCGCGCAGATCGTCGAAGTGAACAGCGCCAGCAACACCGGCAACAGCAGCGCGCGCACCAGCGACAGCACATTGACCCGCGCGAAGCCCGCCACCGCGATCAGCGACGACCAGGCGATCAGCGTGCCGCCCCCGGTCCAGACCGCGCCCATCTGCCCCACCGCGGCCAGCGTGGCGGGGTCCACCCCCACCACCGGGCCCAGGGCGCCGGACAGCGTGCCGGTCAGCGGCAGGCCGGCGAAGCCCGAGCCGTCGATGCCGGTGATCATGCCCACCAGCAGCACGCCGAAGGCCACCAGGAAATGGTTTTCCGGAATCAGGTGCTGGCCGGCGGAAATCACCTCGAACAGCAGCCCCGGCGCCTGGGCCTGGGGCACGCCCAGGATCTGCGCGGCGGTCTCGTTGGCGCCCACGAAGAAGAACCCCGCGATCGGCAGCACCGAGCCCATGGCCTTGAAGGCGAACACGAAGCCGTCGGTGACGTGCTCCGGACAGACGTCCAGCATCCGGCGCGGGCCTTCGGCCGCCAGCGTGACCAGCATCATCACGACCACGGCCACCCCGCCCACCAGGGCCGCCGCATCGCCGCCGCGCAGCGCCGGCAAGGACGGAAACAGGCGCGGCAGCACCATCACGGCGATCACGCCCAGGAACGCCAGCGGCGTGACCACCGCGAAGGTCTTGGACCAGCGCACCCGGCGGCGCTCTTCGTCGCTAAGGGCCGGTCCGCGCGGCAGGGCCGGGTCGGCGCCCATGGTGCCGCGCGCCAGCTCTGCCTTGTCGAACGAGCCCGAGTGCTCGATCTCCGCCAGGCTGCCGTCCTGCGCGCGCGCCTGCCAGGCCGTCAGCAGCGCGGCGTCGGCGGGAACGATGTGCTTGCGCACCAGCAGATAGGCGGCGGTCAGCGCCACCGCGCCGGTGATCAGCGACAGCACCAGCGCGCGGTCGGCCACCACGGCGGCGCTGACCGCCGCGCCGGCGGCCTTGGCGCTGATGCTGGGCGCCACCCCGATCACGTAGTCCGACGACAGGGCCATGCCCTGCCCGGCGATGGCGATGGCCATGGCGCCGGCCAGCGGCGGCAGGCCGGCGGCGATGGCCGCCGGCAGCAGGATGGCCGAGACCAGCGGCACCGCGGGCGTGGGCCAGAAGAACAGCGAGATCACATAAGTACAGAGCGCGATGATGAGGAAGGAGGAATGCCCGCCCCGCATCACGCGCCGGAACGGCTGCACCATGCGCACGTCGGCCTGCAGCGTCTTGAGCGCGTTGAGCAGCGCCGTCATGAAGGTGATCACCAGGAAAATATTGAACAGCTCCTTGGCGGCCACGAAGCTGGCCGAGAAGATGCCTATCAGTGCGCTGACCGGGCTGCCGGTGATGGCGAGCACGACCAGAAAAGTACCGATGACCGAGGGCACCACCACATTGGCCCGCAGGATCATCGTCAGGATGATGGCGGCCACGCTGAATAGGTACATCCAATGAGCGGCATTGAGCGCGACGTCCGGTTGCATTGCTTTTCCCCTTGTATGCATGACTGTCGGTTGAGCAGCAACGGTATACTATATTTCGCCTTGATCTATATCAATCAAAATATGTAGGACCTGGGAAAAGCGATAATTCTTAAAAATCGTTGAATATCAAGCAAAAACCAAGGGATTACCCTGGATTTACGCCCTGGACGGAAAATTCCGCCGAATCACAGATAGACTATCGTATACATAAATACCCCATCCCCGGCATGAGCCCCTCCCTGCCCTATCCCGACCTTCTGCAGTACGCCACCATGGCCGTCGTCGTATTCGGCGCCGCGATCGCGCAGGGCGTGGGCGGCGTGGGCTTCGCCATGTTCGCCGCCCCCGTGGCGGCCATGTTCTTCCCCCAGCTCGCCCCCGGTCCGCTGCTGACCCTGGGCGGCTTCATCTCGCTGCTGACCGCGCTGCGCGAACGCGCGGCCATCGACTGGCCCTCGGTTTCCTATGCCCTGGCCGGGCGGGCGGTGGGCACGCTGATCGCCGTCTACGCCATGACGCGCTTCGCCCCGCAGGCGCTGGGGGTGCTGTTCGCCGTGCTGATCCTGGCCGCCGTGGCGCTCAGCGCGGCCGGCCTGCGCTTCAGCGCGACCCCGCGGCGCGTCTCCGGCGCGGGCGTCGCCTCGGGGCTGATGGGCACCATGACCTCGGTCGGCGCGCCGCCGCTGGCCATCGTCATGCAGCACGCGGCGCCGCCGCGCCTGCGCGCCACGCTGGGCATGGTGCTGTTCCTGGGATCGCTGTTTTCGCTGGCCATGCTGGCGCTGGCCAAGCGCTATACGGGTTACCACGCCGGGCTGGCGCTCAGCCTGGCGCCGTTTCTGCTGGCCGGGTTTGCGGTCTCCAACCGGCTGCGTAACCGGCTGCCGCCGCGCGCGGTGCGCGGCGTGCTGCTGGCGGTGTGCGCCATCGGCGCGCTGGGGGTGCTGGTAAAGGCCTTCTGGGGCGGCTGAGGGCCTGTCGCCCGTCACGTCCGGTAATACAATGGAGACTGTATCCATTACGCAAAACCTGCTCGCCATGACCACTACTCCCGCCACGCAGCATTCCGCTTCGCTGAAGATCGGCGAGCAGCACCCGCAATTGTTCGCCGTCATCCGCGACAAACTGCGCGAACGCATCCTGAGCGGCGAATTCACGCCGGGCGACCGCCTGGTCGAAGGACGCCTGTCCGAGGAAATGGGCGTTTCGCGCATCCCGGTGCGCGAGGCGCTGCGCGCGCTGGCCGCCGAAGGCCTGGTCACCATCGAACCGCGCCGCGGCGCGTCCGTGTCGGTGCTGTCCGACGCCGTCGCCTACGACATGGTGGAAGTGCGCGCCACGCTGGAAGGGCTGAACGCCAAGCTGGCGGCCCAGCGCCGCGACGAAAAAACCGTCGAGCGCCTGCAGGCCTTTCTGCGCGAAGGCACCGAGGCCGCGCGCAGCGAGCAGCTGGACAAGTTCCTGGCGCTGAATTCGCAGTTCCACGAAATGCTGGCCACCATCGGCGGCAACGTGGTGCTGACCGACCTGATGCGCTCGCTGCGCGACCGCACGGCGCTGCTGTTCGCGCCCAGCAACATGCTGCGCGCCAAGCAGAACTGGGACGAGCACTCGCAGATCCTGAACGCCGTCATCGCCGGCAACGGCGACCTGGCCGCCCTGCTGGCCAGCCAGCACGTGCACAACGCCGCCCGCGCCTACACCGAAGCGCAGCAGGCCCAGCACGCCTCGGTGGCGTAGGCCGGGCCTCGGGGGTTCGTTCAGGCCTGCGCCTGCACCGGGTCGGCGGGCGCGCCCACCACCACGCCCTTGCCGTTCTGGATCACCCAGGACACCTTGATGTCGCCGTTGACGAAGGTCTGGCAGGCCATGCGGTAGCCGGCCTCGAAATCCTCCGGCCGCAGGTGCTTGCGCTCCTTGGGCTTGATGGCGTCGGTATTTTCCAGGCCCTCTTCGATCCGGCACTTACAGGTGCCGCACAGCCCGCCCCCGCACTTGAACGGGATGCCGCCTTTTTCCTTGAGCGACACCCGCAGCAGGTTGCTGTTCTCGGGCGCCGTGGCGACCTTGCCGCCATTGGAAATGAATGTGATCTGGACCATGGGTGTCATTGCTCCGCAGGGAC
This sequence comes from Achromobacter sp. MUI-25009338, assembly GCF_057359325.1. Classification (NCBI taxonomy): domain Bacteria; kingdom Pseudomonadati; phylum Pseudomonadota; class Betaproteobacteria; order Burkholderiales; family Alcaligenaceae; genus Achromobacter; species Achromobacter sp. MUI-25009338. Next base: position 306,994 of record NZ_CM170627.1, on the reverse strand, counting down.
GGCGCCGCTGCGCAGCGTCAGGGTCGATTGCATGCTGCCGAAGCGCGTGAGGTGCGACAGCTCCTTGCGCGCCGCTTCCACCGACGCAAATTTTTCGAGGAACTTGGAAGGCACGCGGTTGACCACGTACGGCGGGGTCTCTTCGGTCACGGTCAGCCGGGTCTCGCCGCGCAGCCGCGCGATGCGGTACTCGGCCAGCGCGCGGCCGTAGAACCGGTAGTCGTAGGTTTCGATGATCTCCACGTCCTCGCCGGCCTCGGTGCGGAACACGCCGGGCTTGGAGGTCAGGATGACATATGCCGGTTCCATCGCCGCTACGCCTCCACGTCCTGGGTCAGCTCGATGTCGCTGTTGAGCCAGAGCTGGCAGGCCAGCCGGTAGCCCTGCTCGACGCGCTCGCCGAGCTGCTTTTTTTCCTTCCAGTTCACCGGCGGCAGCTGCTCGGCCCCGGCCAGCACGCGGCAGGCGCACTTGGCGCACTTGCCCATGCCGCATTCGTAGCGCAGATGCGGATACGGAAACTGCTTGATGCCGGCCCGCACCACCAGGTTGGTGTTTTCCTTCACCACCTCGGTGTAGGTCTGGCCGCCTTTATGAAACACGACTGTAGGCATGGTGCTCTGATCCCCTGCGCTCTTCTCTCGCCGTCCGGCGCGAAGCCGGACGGCCTGCGTTGCTGTCTCAGGCGGCCAGGCCCAGTTCGGGCAGGGCGATGTCGTTCTGCACGTAGTCCGTGTAGAGCGCCGTGGTGTAGAGCAGCCGCATCTGCGCGCCGATCTCGCAGATCTTCAGGCAGCGCTGCTGCAGCTCCACCGTGTTGGCGTGCTCCAGCACGATCTGGTAGCCGCGCTCGCCGTGGATTTCGTCGGACACGATGTGCAGGTCGAAGAACTCCACTTCCTCGTCGGTGAAGCCGTATTTCTCGCGCAGCGTCGGCGTCTGCTTGCGGTAGATGGAGGGCACCTGCGATTCGAGGCCGACCACCAGCCCGGCCACCGCCACGATGGGGTCTTCGCGCATGGCCACGGCGTAGCACCAGCTTTGCAGCGCGCGGGTGGTGGGCGACATGTTGTCGGGGTCGACCACGCGCTCGCGGGTGGTGCCGCAGGCTTCGGCGAAACGGATCAGCAGGTCCGTGTGGCGGTCCCCGCCGATTTCCTCTTCATACATATTGGCCAGCAGGAAGTCCTTGGCCTCGGTGTACGAGTCCGGCGTGCGCGCGTACAGATAGCCCAGGTAGTCGGCGAACGGCCCCACGTAGTGGTAGTGGTTCTCGGCCCAGCGCTGCAGATGCTGGCGGCTGAGCTTGCCCTCGGCCCAGGCGATAGAAAACGGCGAGGCGTTGGCGCTCTTGCCCTTGATCGCGTTTTCCAACGCGGTGCGGAATTCATCTCGGTTCATCAGTTCAGCCATGGCGCGCTCCAAGGTCCAGTAGGGAGGATTCCAGGCCGGTCTGGCCTGGGCATGATGAACATTGTATACCGTCTACTATTTTGAGGGCCTAGGGCAATCCCGAGGTCCATCAGGGATAAACAGGGACAGTCTTATTTAAATCAAGCACTTGGACGCTTGGCGGGGCTGGCGCATCGGGGTCGATGCTGGTACACTGAATACACTTTCAATGCAATACGGAAATACCATGAACACCCGCCATCCTCTGGGAGACGCCCCCATCGGCCAGCAGCTGCTGAGCCACTACGCCCGCCGCGACGCCGTGCGCCATGCCACGCCCCTGTTGCCCTCGTCCTGGGCCGAATGCTTCGCGCCGTTTCGCAACGCCCGCCTGCAGCCGCTGCGCGAAACCGCAAGCCGGCGCGACGGTTCCGCCCGCGGCGACGCGACGGTCTGCCAGGCCGGCTGATCCGTCTTCCCGCAGCCCACGCACAGAGCCCCCTTGCTGGGGGCTTTTTGTTTGGCGGGCCGTCCGAGCGGAAATCCCGGATTTTGAAACGGGCGATGCAACAATTAACGCACTTGTCAGCCCGCCGGGCGTAGTCTCATCCCTGTACGCCGCCGCGCAGGGCGTCCAATAAGAAAGAGGAGACCAGAAGATGAGCACATTCGATCCGAATGCGCGCCGGCGCTTTCTGCGCCAGGCCTGTACTTTGGGCGCCAGCAGCACGCTGGCCGGCCATACGCTGACCAGCCTGGCGGCGCCCGCCACCGTCACGCTGCCCTTCGCCAACGGCGAGCGCGATTTGATCGCCTACCCGCAAAAGCGCCCCTTGATCCGCCAGACCTCGCGTCCGCCGCAACTGGAAACGCCGTTCTCCGTCTTCGACGAGAACCTCCTCACGCCCAACGATGCGTTCTTCGTGCGCTACCACCTGGGCAACATCCCGACCACGATCGACCTGAACACCTACCGCATCAAGGTCAGCGGGCTGGTGGACAAGCCGCTGGAGCTGTCGCTGTCCGACCTGAAGCAGTACTTCGGCAAGCCGGTGGAGCTGGTGGCCGTGACCCAGTGCTCGGGCAACAGCCGCGGCTTTTTCTCGCCGCGGGTCGGCGGCGGGCAGTCGGGCAACGGCGCCATGGGCAACGCCCGCTGGCTGGGCATCCCGCTCAAGCGCGTGCTCGAAAAAGCCGGCATCCGCGCCGAAGCGCGCCAGGTCACGTTCGAGGGCATGGACCGCCCGGTGCTGCCCGGCACGCCGGAATTCGTGAAGGCGCTGGACACCGCCCATGCGATGGACGGCGAGGTCATGCTGGCCTACTCCATGAACGGCGCCGACCTGCCCATGCTCAACGGCTACCCGGTGCGGCTGGTGGTGCCGGGGTATTACGGCACCTACTGGATCAAGCACCTGGCCGACATCAAGGTGCTGGACAAAGAGTTCGACGGCTTCTGGATGCAGAAGGCCTACCGCATTCCCGACAACGATTGCGCCTGCACGCCGCCGGGCAAGGCGCCGGAGAAAACGCGTCCCATCGGCCGCTACAACGTGCGCAGCTTCATCACCAGCCTGTCCGAAGGCGCGCGCGTCGCCCGCGGCAAGCGCGTGCAGGTGCGCGGCATCGCCTTCGACGGCGGCAAAGGCATCCGCGAGGTGCAGTTCTCGTCCGACGGCGGCAAGACCTGGCGCGCCGCCACGCTGGGCAAGGACCTGGGCCGCTATTCGTTCCGCGAATGGCATGCCGACTTCACGCCCGAGGCCGCCGGCGACTACGAGCTGAAGGTGCGCGCCACCAACATGGCCGGCGACACGCAGCCGCTGGAGGCGCTGTGGAACCCGGCCGGCTACATGCGCAACGTGGTCGAAACCGTACGCGTCACCGCCGCCTGAGGAGCCCGCCATGATCCGCCAATTCCGTCGTTGCGCGCCGGCGCTTGCGCTGGCCGCCGCCTGCCTGGCCCCTGCCGCCCAGGCCCTGGAAATCAAGCTGCCCCAGGAAACCGCCAAGCTGCATCCCGGCACCGGCGCCGGCGCCCAGGCCGCGTCGCTGTGCCTGATGTGCCATTCCGTGGACTACGTGTCCTCGCAGCCGCCCATGCCGCTGGGCTTCTGGGAGGCCGAGGTCAAGAAGATGGTGGGCACCTACGGCGCCCCGATACCGCCCGACCAGGTGCCGTTGATCGTGGAGTACCTGAACCAGGCTTATCCGCCCGCGGCGGCCAAACCTTGAGGGACGGGCGGGCCGGCCCACCTGCCATCCGCTTCGGCGTACCATTACCCGACCCGGACCGCTCGCCGGGGCGCCCTGAAGGCGCCCCGCCCCCATTCCCATGCTGCAACCCGTTTCAGCCACGAACGATCTGCCCGCTGACGCGCCGCCCGCGCCCGTACTGAAAGTCAGCACGCTTTCCCCCTTCGCCTTTCCGGCGTTCCGCATCATCTGGATCGCCAACCTCTTCGCCAACCTGGGCACCTGGGCGCAGTCCGTCGCCGCGGCCTGGATCATCACCACCGAGCAGAGCAGCCCGCTGATGGTGGCGATGATCCAGGTGGCCGCCGCCTTTCCGCTGGTGGCGCTGTCCATCGTGACCGGCGTGCTGGCCGACAACTACGACCGGCGCAAGGTCATGCTGGCCGGCATGCTGCTGGAGCTGGCCGGCGGCGTGTTCATCACCGTGCTGGCCTTCGCCGGGCTGCTGCATCCCATCACCCTGATCGCGTCGGTCTTCTGCATCGCCATCGGCAGCGCCATCATCACCCCGGCCTGGCAGGCCGCCGTGGGCGAACAGGTGCCGCGCGCCCACGTCGGCAGCGCCGTGCTGCTCAACAGCGTCAACTTCAACGTGGCGCGCGCGGTCGGACCCGCCGTGGGCGGGCTGCTGCTGGGCGCGCTGGGCGCGCCCTGGGTGTTCCTGCTGAACTGCTTCTGTTTCGGCGGGCTGATCTGGGCGATCTGGCGCTGGAAGCGCGACCTGCCCGAACGCCGGCTGCCGCCCGAGGGCATCTTCGAAGGCGTGGTGGCGGCGCTGCGCTATACCCAGCACTCCACCGTGACCCGGGTGGTGATGCTGCGCTCGTTCGCGTTCGGCCTGTCGGCCAGCGCGCTGTGGGCGCTGCTGCCGCTGCTGGCGCACGAACACGAGGGCGGCAGCGCGCTGCTGTACGGCTACATGCTGGGCGCGCTGGGGCTGGGCGCCATTCTCGGCAGCGCCGTGGTGCGGCGCATCCAGGCGGCCTGGGGCGCCAGCGGCCTGGTCAGCGTCGCCGCCGGGCTGCTGGCCGCCTGCCTGCTGGCGCTGGGGCTGGCCGATACGCTGTGGATCGCGTTTCCGGCCCTGCTGCTGTCGGGCAGCTGCTGGATCGGCGTGCTGGCCACCTACAACACCACCGTGCAGATGCTGGTGCCCGACTGGGTCAAGGCGCGCGCGCTGGCGCTGTACCAGACGGCCATCTTCGGCGGGCTGGCTGCGGGCTCGTTCATGTGGGGCCACTTCGCCGAGACCATGGGCGTCTCGGGCGCGCTGGCGGCCGCCGGCATCATGCTGGGCATCACCGTGGCGCTGCTGTACCGGTCGCGCCTGCCCGAGCAGGTCGACGCCCAGACGCTGGTGCGCGCCGACAATACCGAGCCGGCGCTGGCCGCGGCCGGCTTCAACACCCAGCACGGCGCCGTGCTGGTCACGGTTGAATACCAGATCCCGCGCGAGCGGCTGTCGGAGCTGATCCAGGCCGCGCGCCCCTTGCGCCTCATGCGGCTGCGCAACGGCGCGCAGCAATGGCAGCTGTTTCGCGACCTGGAGCGCGACGGCGTCTGGCGCGAGGCGTTCCTGGTGGAAAGCTGGATGCAGTACCTGCGCATGACCGACCGCATGACGCTGGCCGACAAGATGGTGCTGGACAAGGTGCGCGCGCTGCACGCCGGCGACAAGCCGCCGGTGGTGTCGCGCAGCATCAGCTATCTGGCCATGAACGAGGCGCAGGGCTTCTCGCTGCGCCGCGACCCCGAATCCCTGTAGCCGGCACATGCTCACCTTCTCTCGCAACACCGTCTATCCCGCCGGCGTCGGCCTGCCTGCCTCGGAGCGCCTGGGCGCGCTGCTGGCCGTCATGCTGGCGCTGTGCATGACCAGCCTGGACACCGTCATCTCCAACACCGCGCTGCCCACCATCGCCCGCGACCTGGGCGCCAGCGACGCGGCCTCCATCTGGGTGGTCAGCGGCTATCAGCTGGCCATGGTGGCGGGCCTGCTGCCCGCCGCGGCGCTGGGCGAGATCCTGGGCCACCGCCGCGTCTTCATGGTGGGCCTGGCGGTCTACACGCTGACCGCGCTGACCAGCGGGCTGGCGCCGTCGCTGCCGGCCCTGGTGGCCTCGCGCGTGCTGCAGGGCCTGGGCGCGGCCGGCGTGATGAGCGTCAATGGCGCGCTGCTGCGCTTCATCTATCCCTCGCACCTGCTGGGCCGCGGCCTGGGCCTGAACGCCATGGTGGTGGGCCTGTCCTTCGCGGCCGGCCCCACGGTGGCCTCGGCCATCCTGCTGCTGGGCTCCTGGCACTGGCTGTTCCTGATCAGCGTGCCCGTCGGCATCCTGTGCACGGTGCTGGGCCTGCGCGGCCTGCCGGGCACCACCCGCGCGCGCCACGGCTTCGACGGCCTGGCCGCGCTCTTGTGCGCGCTGACGCTCGGCCTGTTCGTGCTGGGCGTCAATGAACTGGCGCAAGGCGCAGCGCCCGCGCGGGTAGCGCTGGAATGGGGCGTCTCGGCCGCCAGCCTGGCCCTGCTGATGTGGCGGCAGGCGGGCCACCCCGCCCCCATCCTGGCCGTGGACCTGCTGCGCCGGCCGCTGTTCGCGCTGTCGGCCGCCACCGCCGTCTGCGCCTTCGCGGCCCAGGCGCTGGCCTTCGTGTCCCTGCCCTTCCTGCTGCAGACCACGCTGGGCTACACCCAGGTGGAGACGGGTTTCCTGATCACGCCCTGGCCGGTGGTGGTGGCCCTGATGGCGCCCATCGCGGGGCGGCTGTCCGACCGCTATCCCGCCGGCGTGCTGGGCGGCGTGGGGCTGGCGCTGATGGCGCCGGGCCTGGCGCTGCTGGCCCTGATGCCGCCCGACCCGCCAGTGTGGGACATCGCCTGGCGCATGGCCTTGTGCGGCGCCGGATTCGGCTTCTTCCAGTCGCCCAACCTGCGCGCCATCATGATGTCGGCGCCGGCGTCGCGGGCCGGCGGCGCCAGCGGCATGATCGGCACCGTGCGCCTGCTGGGCCAGGCCTCGGGCGCGGCGCTGGTGGCGGCCTGTTTCAATATCTCGGGCGCGCGGGGCGCGGTCATCGCGCTCTGGCTGGGCGCCTTGTGCGCCGCGCTGGCCAGCATCGCCAGCTTCTCGCGGCTGCGGTTCAGCGCGCCGGACCTCGATGCCGAATCCGCGCCAAAACACGCTAACTCGCAATAATGTTTCGCGATCTTGCTGCTATTTGCGCATTAAATCGACACATACGTAAATTATGAAACAGCGCCTAAATATCTGATGACGCCTTGCCGTTGCCGGGTCAGCAGCCTCCTTGCCGTACCTGGGAACGACACATGAAAAGGTTTCTGAGAGATATCACGATCCGCCGCATGATCCTGAGCGCCCTGCTCGCGATCAGCGTCCTGCTCGCCGGCCTGTCGGCCATCAGCATCAACGGACTGCGCCACGCCGGACAGGCGCTGGGCGCCAGCAACGCGCTCCTGCAGGAAGTCACGGCGCTGTCCCGCATCAACGACCGCATCGCGGCCGCGCGGCTGGGCCTGGCCCATCAGCTGCAGGACCTGGGCGAAGGCGGGTCCGCCCACGCCGACGAAGACGCGCGCCTGGTCGACGCCGCGCTCGGCGAAGCCGGCAGGCAGCAGGCGGCGTTCATGGAACAGGCCAGGACAGACACGCCCGCCGCCCTGCTGACCGCGCTGCAAGCCGGCTACGAAGCCGTGGTCGGCCGCGCCCTCGCCGCGCAACGCCAGCAGCTGGCCGCCGGCGACGTCGCGCAGGCCCGCCGCCAGGCCGACGGCGACGTGGCCGCGGCCAGCCGGGCCTATGCCGAGAGCATCGAAACCTATGGCGCCTACGCCAGGGAGCACGAGGCGCAACTGCTGCAGGAAGCCGCGGCCAGGCGCCAGATGGCCTATACCGGCATGGGCGCGGTGCTGGGCGTCTGTCTGCTGCTGCTCGTGCTCGGCGACCGTTATGTGGTGGCCTTCGTCAAGCGGCCGCTGGAAGACATCCGGGCGCACTTCCGCCGCATCGCCGACGGCGACCTGACCGCCCCCATACCGCTGTTCGGCGGCAATTGCGTGGGCCAGATCATTCCGTACATCCGCGACATGCAGGACAGCCTGGCGCGCACCGTGCGCGCGGTGCGCGACGGCGTGGTCGAAATCAATACGGGCTCCAGCGAAATCGCCGCCGGCAACCAGCACCTGTCCAGCCGCACCGAACAGCAGGCGGCCTCGCTGGAGCAGACCGCCGCCAGCATGGAGCAGCTGCTGTCCACCGTCACCAGCAACGCCGACAACGCGCAGCAGGCCAACCGCATGGCCGCCGAGGCCAGCGAGGTGGTCGGGCGCGGCGCGGAGGCGGTGCGGCAGGCGGTGGCGACCATGCGCGAGATCTCCCAGGACGCCGGGCGCATCGAGGACATCGTCGGCGTCATCGACGGCATCGCGTTCCAGACCAACATCCTGGCGCTGAACGCGGCGGTGGAGGCGGCGCGCGCGGGCGCGGAGGGCAAGGGCTTCGCGGTGGTCGCGGCCGAAGTCCGCTCGCTGGCGCAGCGCAGCGCGGGCGCGGCCAAGGAAATCAAGCAGCTGCTCGACGCCTCCGGCGCCACGGTGCAGGCCGGCTCGGCCCAGGTGGAAACGGCGGGCCGCACGATGGAAGACATCCTGCGGACCATCGAACGCCTGACCGTGCTGGTCAGCGACATCGCCGGCGCCTCGCATGAACAGGCGGCCGGCATCGGCCAGGTGAACACGGCGCTGACGCAGATGGACCACGTGACGCAGCAGAACGCGGCGCTGGTCGAACAGGCGGCCGCCGCCGCAGCCTCGCTGGAGGCCCAGGCGCAACGCCTGCAAAGCGCGGTAAGCGCGTTCCGGCTGCCCGTGCAGGTCCCGGCCGCCGGCCAGGCCTACGCCGCGCTGGCGGCCTGAGCCACGTCCACCTCGCGGGCGTGGCGGACGATGCGCTTGGGCAGGTCGCCGCCGATCCAGTAGGCCAGCTCGGCCGGATGCGACACCTCCCAGGCGACGAAGTCCGCCATCTTGCCGGCCTGGAGCGCGCCATGCGTGTCCTGCAGGCCCAGCGCCCTGGCGGCGTGCACGGTGGCGCCGGCCAGCGCCTCCTCGGGCGTCAGGCGGAACAGGGTGCAGGCCATGCTCAGCATCAGCCGCAGCGACAGCGCGGGCGAGGTGCCGGGGTTCAGGTCGCTGGAGATCGCGATGGGTACGCCGTGGCGGCGCAGCAGATCGACCGGCGGCGCCTGCGTTTCGCGCAGCGCATAGAACGCGCCGGGCAGCAGCACCGCCACGGTGCCGGCCTGCGCCATCGCCAGCACGTCGCTCTCGGTCAGGTATTCCAGATGGTCGGCCGACAACGCGCCATAGCGCGCCGCCAGTGCGGCGCCATGCAGCGACGACAGCTGCTCGGCATGCAGCTTGACCGGCAGGCCAAGGTCGCGCGCGGCCCGGAACACCCGTTCGACCTGCGCCGGCGAAAAAGCCAGGTGCTCGCAGAACGCGTCCACCGCGTCGGCCAGCCCTTCGGCCGCCAGCGCCGGCAGCATGCGGCGCGACACCTCGTCGATGTAATCGTCGGCGCGCCCGGCGTATTCGGGCGGCAGCGCATGCGCGGCCAGCAGCGTCGCGCGCACGGTGAGCGGCAGGGCCTGCCCCAGGCGCCGCGCGACCCTGAGCATCTTGCGCTCGTTGGGCAGGTCCAGCCCGTATCCCGATTTGATTTCCAGCGTGGTCACGCCGTCGCGCAGCAGCTGCAGCGCGCGCCGGCGCGCGCCGGCATACAGTTCGTCCTCGCTGGCCGCGCGCGTGGCGCGCACGGTGCTGGCGATGCCGCCGCCCTGCGCGGCGATGCTGGCGTAGTCCACGCCCTGCAGGCGCTGCTCGAATTCGCGACTGCGGTCGCCGCCGAACACCAGATGCGTATGGCAGTCGATCAGCCCGGGCGTGACCCAGGCGCCGCGCAGATCGTGGACCGCGGCGCCTTCGGCCGGCGGCAGCGCGGCCTCGGGGCCGATCCATTCGATGCGTTCGCCGCGGGTCACGATGGCGGCGCGCTCGATCGCGCAATAGCTGCCGTCCGCCATCGTCGCCGCGTGGCAGTTGCGCCAGACCTGTCTCATCGCGTCCTCCTCTTTCATGCCTGCGCGCATACGCTGGGCAGCAGCCCGGCCGGCATCAGCGCCGTCAGGCCGCGCGCCGCGATGAGTTCGCTGGCCGCAGCGATGTCGGGCGCGAAAAAGCGGTCGCGCTCGTAGTGGGCGACGCGCCCGCGCAGCAAGGCGCGGGCCTGCTCCAGCCGTGGCGACGTCTTCAGGCCCGCGCGGAAATCCAGGCCCTGGCAGGCGCCCAGCCATTCGATCGCCAGGATGTCGCGCACGTTTTCGGCCATGGGCCACAGGCGCTTGCCGGCGTTGGGCGCCATCGAGACATGGTCCTCCTGGTTGGCGGAGGTGGGCAGGCTGTCGACGCTGGCCGGATGCGCCAATGCCTTGTTGTCGCTGGCCAGCGCGGCCGCCGTCACCTGGGCGATCATGAAGCCCGAATTGACGCCGCCGTTGCTCACCAGAAAAGGCGGCAGCTGCGACATGTGCATGTCCATCATCAGCGAAATGCGGCGCTCCGACAGCGCGCCGATCTCGGCCAGCGCCAGCGCCAGGTTGTCGGCCGCCAGCGCCACCGGCTCGGCGTGAAAATTGCCGCCCGATATCACCTCGTCGTCTTGCGCGAACACCAGCGGGTTGTCCGACACCGCGTTGGCTTCGATCTCCAGCACCTGTGCCACCTGCCGTATCTGCGTCAGGCAGGCGCCCATGACCTGCGGCTGGCAGCGCAGCGAATAAGGGTCCTGCACCTTGCCGCAATTGGCGTGCGAATGGCCCACCTCGCTGTCCTCGGTCAGCAGCTCGCGGTAGACGGCGGCCACGTCGATCTGGCCGGGCTGGCCGCGCGCGTCGTGGATGCGGGCGTCGAACGGCGCGCGCGAGCCCAGCATGGCCTCCACGCTGAGGCTGCCGCAGACCAGCGCCGCGGCCAGCAGGTCTTCGGCCTCGAACAGGCCGCGCAAGGCGTACGCCGTCGACACCTGCGTGCCGTTGAGCAGCGCCAGCCCCTCCTTGGCCGCCAGCGTCAGGGGCTCCAGCCCGGCGCGGGCCAGGGCCTGGCGCGCCGGCAGCCACGCGCCGTCGCAACGCGCCTTGCTCTCGCCCAGCAGCAGCAGCGACATATGCGCCAGCGGCGCCAGGTCGCCCGAGGCGCCCACCGAGCCCTTGAGCGGAATATGCGGATAGACGCCGGCGTTGACCAGCGCGATCAGATGGTCGATCACCTTGCGCCGGATGCCGGAATAGCCCCGCGCCAGGCTGTTGATCTTCAGCACCATGATGAGCCGCACCATGGCGTCGTCCAGCGCCTCGCCCACGCCGGCCGCATGCGACAGCACCAGCGAACGCTGCAAGGCCTCCAGGTCGTGGGGCGCGATGCGGGTGCTGGCCAGCAGGCCGAAACCGGTGTTGATGCCGTAGGCCGTGCGCCCCTGCGCCACGATGCGCTCGACGCAGGCGACGCTGGCCTCGATGGGCGCGCCGGCCTCGGGATGCAGCGCCACGCGCACCGGCTCCTGGTAGACGCGCCGCAGATCCGCAAGCGTCAGGCAGCCGGGGGGGATTTGCAGGTCCATGCATGAACTCCTGGCGTCGTGGGGATGACTATGATTGTATATACAAGCTGGGTAGGTGTCGTGGTGCGCTGCAAGATGGGTTACGCGCGTTCGACAGTCGCGTTCTTGTGATGATGGCGGCGCGCTGCACCCATCCTACGGGATATGACGAATGCCGTAGGATGGGTGCAGCGCGAGCGTCCTTGAGCAAGAACTCAAATATCCAGCGCGCGTAACCCATCTGCCCCCAAACACTCAGGTCGTGAACTTCCCTTCCAGCCGATGGCGCGACCCCGGATGGATCAGCCGCGCCAGGGTCACGGGGCGCTCGCCCGACCAGGTGCGGCGGCGGATCAGCAGGCAGGGTTCGCCGCGCTCGATCTGCAGCAGCTGGCATTCGCGCGGCCGCGCCAGGATGGCCTCGACGATGTGCTCGCCTTCGGTCAGCGGCGCCACGCGGGTCAGGTACTCATAGGGCGTGCTCTGCGTGAAATCCTGCTGCAGGTAGCCCGGCGCGAGCTTGACGCTGACGTAGCGGTCCTCCAGCTGGATCGGCAGGTCGTCCTCGTAGTGCACGATGATGGAATGGAACACCGGCTGTCCCGGACGGATGTCCAGCGCCAGCGCCTGCTCGCCCTCGGCCGGCTCTTCGGCCAGGCGCAGCACCCGGCTGTGGTGCCGGTGGTTGCGAGCGGCGATCTCGTCGGCGATGTTGTTGACTGCGAACAGCGCCGAGCGCGCCTTCGGCTGGGCCACGAAAGTCCCCACGCCCTGCATGCGCACCAGCAGGCCTTCCGCGGTCAGTTCGCGCAGCGCCCGGTTGATGGTCATGCGGCTGTAGCCCAGTTCGTCCACCAGCTCGGCCTCCGACGGCACGCGGTGATGGGCCGGCCATGCGCCGCTGCGGATCTGCTGCGCGATCATCTGCTTGACCTGGGCGTAGAGCGGCGCGGGCGGGGCGTCGGCCTGCGCCGGCAGGCTGGGGGGAAAGGAGGCCAAGAGTCGTCCTGTGCGGTTGTTCTGCGGATGGGAATAAAGTATAGACAGGTATAGATGAAATGCCGCCTGCCTGGACGCCGGCGCGCGCCTTGCGTATACTCCCCCCCTGTATTTATCGGAGCCCGCCGTGCCCCATTCCCCGGAAGAAAAGAAACGCGTCGTGACCCGCCTGCGCCGTATCCAGGGGCAGGCGCTGGCGCTCGAGCGCGCCGTCAACGAAGGCACGGAATGCGGCGCGCTGCTGCAGCAGCTGGCCGCACTGCGCGGCGCCGCCACCGGCCTGATGGCCGAGGTGCTGGAGAGCCACCTCCGGGAAACCTTCCTGCAGTCCGCACAGGGCGGCCCGCGCCAGGCCCAGGCCGAACCCGAAGCGGAGATCGACCTGTTGATGCGGCTCGTCCGTTCGTATTTGAAATAACGCCGCCAGGCACTCGTGGAGCAAACTATGAAATCACGCGCAGCAGTCGCATTCGGACCCGGCAAGCCGCTGGAAATCGTTGAAATCGACGTCGCGCCCCCGCAGCGCGGCGAGGTGCTGGTGCAGATCACCCACACCGGCGTCTGCCATACCGACGCCTTCACGCTCAGCGGCGACGACCCCGAGGGCCTGTTTCCGGCGGTGCTGGGCCATGAAGGCGCCGGCGTCGTGGTCGAGGTGGGCGAAGGCGTCACGTCGCTCAAACCCGGCGACCACGTCATCCCGCTCTACACGGCCGAATGCCGCGAGTGCAAGTTCTGCCTGTCGGGCAAGACCAATCTGTGCCAGAAGGTGCGCGCCACCCAGGGCAAGGGCGTGATGCCCGACGGCACCTCGCGCTTCAGCTACGAAGGCAAGCCGCTGTACCACTACATGGGCTGCTCGACCTTCAGCGAATACACGGTGGTCAACGAGATCTCGCTGGCCAAGATCAACCCGGCCGCCCCGCACGAAAAGGTGTGCCTGCTGGGCTGCGGCGTCACCACCGGCCTGGGCGCCGTGCACAACACCGCCAAGGTCAAGGAAGGCGACACCGTGGCCGTGTTCGGCCTGGGCGGCATCGGCCTGGCCGTGATCCAGGGCGCGGTGCAGGCCAAGGCCGGGCGCATCATCGCCGTCGACACCAACCCGAACAAGTTCATCCTGGCCAGCGCCATGGGCGCGACCGACTGCGTCAACCCCAAGGACCACGACAAGCCGATCCAGGACGTCATCGTCGAGATGACCGACGGCGGCGTGGACTTCTCGTTCGAGTGCATCGGCAACGTGCAGGTCATGCGCGCCGCGCTCGAATGCTGCCACAAGGGCTGGGGCGAGAGCATCATCATCGGCGTGGCCGGCGCGGGCCAGGAGATCAGCACCCGCCCGTTCCAGCTGGTGACCGGCCGCGTCTGGCGCGGCTCGGCCTTCGGCGGCGTCAAGGGCCGCACGCAGCTGCCCGGCATGGTGGAAGACGCCATGAGCGGCAAGATCGACCTGGACCCGTTCGTCACCCACACGCTGCCGCTGGAGCGCATCAACGAGGCCTTCGACCTGATGCATGAAGGCAAGTCGATCCGCACGGTGATCCACTACTGATCCGCGTCCTTCCGCCGCACCCGGCGGCGCCACGGGCCCGGCGCGCATCGCGCCGGGCCCGTGGCGTTTCATGACAGGCCTGTCATTCATTCCGGCGTCATCTTGAGCCGCGACCATGCGCCCTCCGACAACGACAGAGGGATGCACTCGAATGAGCACATGGAAGAGGAACGCCGGGGCCGTCATGCTGAGCGCGCTGACGCTGCTGGCCGGCTGCGGCGGCGACGACGATGACACCTCCGCGCCCGGGCAGCCCGCGCCGGAACAGCCCGCACCGGAACAGCCGGCCCCGGCCCGCCCGATGGAACTGACCATCCTGCACATCAACGACCATCACTCCACGCTGGACGGCAGGAACAAGACGCTCAAGCTCAAGGCGGCCGACGGCGCGCCGGTGTCGGTAAGCGCCGAGGCCGGCGGCTTCGCCCGCGTCACCGGCGCCATGACCGCGCTGGCCGCGCAGTCGGCCAACGTGCTCAAGCTGCACGCCGGCGACGCCACCACCGGCACCCTCTACTTCAACCGCGCCGGCGAGCCGGGCGAGGCCGACGCCGCGCTGATGAACACGGTGTGCTTCGATGCGATGAGCCTGGGCAACCACGAATTCGACAAGGGCGACGCCGGCCTGAAGCGCTTCGTCGAGCTGCTGCACGCGGGCGCCTGCCAGACGCCGGTATTGAGCGCCAACGTCACCTTCGGCGCGGACTCGCCGCTCAATCCCTCGCGCGCGCCCGGCATGGTGCAGCCTTCGGTCGTGCTGCAGCGCGACGGCCAGCCCATCGGGCTGGTCGGCCTGACCATCGCCAACAAGACCCAGCAATCCTCCAGCCCCGATCCCGGCACGCTGTTTTCCGACGAGACCGCCGCCGCGCAGCGGCAGATCGACGCCTTGCGCGCGCAGGGCGTAAACAAGATCGTGGTGCTCAGCCATATCGGCTACGCCTATGACCGGCAGGTCATCGCCCGCCTGAGCGGCGTGGACGTGGTGGTGGGCGGCGACTCCCACACCCTGCTGGGCCCCGACGCCATGGCCGATTACGGCGTGGGCTCGCCCGCCGGCGCCTACCCCACCGTGCTGCAGGACCGCGACGGCAAGCGCGTGTGCCTGGTGCAGGCCTGGGAATACTCGCAGGTGGTCGGCGAACTGAAGGTGAGTTTCGACGCCGACGGCGACGTGACCGCCTGCGCCGGCACGCCGCACGTGCTGGTCGGCGGCGAGTTCAAGGTGGCGGGCGCGACGCCCGACGCCGCCGACGCGGCCGCCATCCAGGCGGACCTGCGGGCCAGCGGCTTCCTGCGCGTGCAGGAACCGGACGCGCAGGCCGCGGCCGTGCTGCAGCCCTTCAAGGCCAAGGTCGACGCCTTCAGCGCCAGCGTGGTCGCCACGGTGCCGCAGGAGCTGTGCTCGCGCCGCGTGCCGGGCGGCCCGGGCTCGCGCGACTACAGCCGTTCCAGCGCCGCCTGCAACGCGCTGGGCAACGTCAGCCTGCGCGGCGGCGACATCCAGCAGCTGGTGGCGCAGGCCTACCTGGAAGTGGCCAACGCCGATTACGGCGGCGCCGACATTACGCTGCAAAGCGGCGGCGGCGTGCGCGTGCCGCTGCTGGGCAGCGTGACCGCGGCCAACGTGATCGAGGTGGTGCCGTTCGGCAATATGCTGTGGCGCCTGGACGTCACCGGCGCCGAGGTCAAGAGCATGCTGGAAGACGGCATGCAGGCGGTGTTCGGTCCGGGCGGAACGACCGGCCCGTATCCGTACGCGGGCGGCCTGCGCTGGGACGTGAACGCGGCCCAGGCCCAGGGCAGCCGCGTGACCAACATCGAGGTGCTGGACCGGGCCAGCGGCAACTGGCTGCCGCTGGACGCCGGGCGCAGCTACAAGCTCTTCGTGCTGAGTTTCAACGCCACCGGCGGCGACGGCTACAAGACCCTGGCCGCCGTGCCCGCCGAGCGCCGCCAGGACATCGGCGTGCTCGACGCGGACGTGCTGCAGGCCTACATCGACCGCCAGGCCAAGGACCCCGTCAGCGGCCTGCCGGTGCTGAACCTGCTGCCGGCCGCGCTCTACAGCACCAAGACGTACAGCGAGTAGCGGTCCTCAGGACGGGCGCAGCCGGTAGGCCTGCTGCGTCCGTCCTTCGCGGTAGACGCTCTCGGTCTTGCCGACGAAGGCCGTCAGCGAAAACTCCTTCAAGGCGGTGCTGCGCGCCTCTTCGCCCATCCGGGCGAGCTGCTGCCGGTTCGCCAGGATCCTCGACAGGGCCTGGACCACGCTGGGCACGTCGGCCGGCGGCACCACCCAGCCGTCGCGGCCGTCGGTGACGTTCTCGGTCAGGCCGCCGACCTCGCTGACGATCACCGGCACGCCGGCGGCCATCATCTCGCGGCAGGCGAACGAAATCGTCTCCAGCCGCGACGACAGCACGAAGCCCACGTCCAGCGCCGACAGGAACGGGCGCACGTCGTCCAGCAGGCCGGTGAACACCACCTGCCCGGACATGCCCAGCTCCTCGACGCGCCGCATCTGCTCGGCTTCGGGCAGCTTGCCGGCGATCAGGATCGCCACCTGCTCGCGCTGCGCGGCCGGCAGCATGGAAACCGCGGTCACCATGTCCAGCCAGTTCTTGTAGGACGCGGTGCCGGCGTTGCTGCCTATCACCAGCCTGCCCTGCAGGCTTGCGGGCAGCAGGCTGTCGCGCGCCTGCGCCGCCTGGTTGCGCGTGGCGGGCCGGCACTTTTCGGTGTCGACGCCGTTGTGCACCACACGCAGGTCCTCGTTGCGGAACACCGACTGCTTCATGCGCCGAAACGTATGGCTGCACACGCAGATCACGCGGTTGGTGCCCCACTTGGCGCGGATGCGCGCGCCCAGGCTGTTGGCGCTGCGGTCGTTGTGCTGCGTATAGACGATGAAGGGGCGGCGCGCGCCCATGCCCACGGTCGCCAGCATGCACAGCCGGTGGTCCGCCGACCCGTTGACGTGCACCACGTCGTAGCGCTCGTCGCGCAGCAGCGCGCGCAGGCGGCGCAGCGCGCCGAGCAGCGCCAGCGGCCGGCCCTTGAAATCCAGCGCGATGGCGCGCACGCCGGGCAGCGCGCCGGCCTCGGCCAGCAGGCGGCTGCTGGCCGGCGCGGCCACGGCGACCTGGGATTTATGGCACAGGATGCGCGCCAGCGACATCACGTAGGTCGTATGCCCGCCGCCGTCGCCCTGATGGAAGTTGGTGTAGAGAATCTTCATGGCTGCACGTCCATAAGGGGTTGCGTTTGCGCCGCCCGGGGCAGCAGGCAGCTCCAGTGGCGTTTCTCGAATATGTCCGCGCCCAGCCTGCTGGCGGGCGACAGGTTGTAGACCTTGATCCCGCGCGCGCCGAGCACGCCGGCGGCGCGCCGGAACGCGGGCTCGATGTGTCCGTCGAACTGGCGGTCCAGCGCGGTCGCCAGTTGCGTGGCGGCGCTTTCATAGAAGCGCGGGCCGGCCGCCGCCGTCAGGTCCAGTCCGTGCAGGTATATGGTTTTCGCGCCCAGCCACGCCAGCAGCTGCAGCCCGGTGTAGGCCACGGTGCCGCCGCCGAACAGGCCGCGCGGCGGGTCCAGGCTGAATCCGTGCGCGTGCACCGGATGGCGGGCGTCGAACAGCAGCAGGCCGGCATCGCCGGCCAGCCCGGCCTCCAGGTCTTCGGGACGCGCCCGCGGCTGCATGGCGCGCTGGTGCACTTCCTCGAAAAGCGCGATACGGCAGCGCACGGTCGCCGGGTCGAACAGCAGCGCGATCCAGCGGTAGACCTCGGGCGTGACGAACAGCGTCAGGTCCTGCGCCAGCACCTGCGCCACCAGTTCGCGGCGGCGCCGCACGAAGCCCGCGTCCAGCATCGCGTAGTAATCGAAACGCAGTCCGGGCTGCCGCTGCCGCAGCGCGATCGAGCCGTTCACGCCCATGACCGCGCCCAGGCTGCAGCGCGCGTAATCGATGTCGGCCACCGAAGGACCGCTCAGAATCAGGTGCGCATCGCCGTCGATGGCGCGCGCCGCCTGCTCCAGCGGTATCGTGGCCGGGCCTCGCACGCCGCGCAGCCGGCAGCCGCTCAGCCTGCCGTCGGCCGCGCGCTGCACGGCCACGAAAGGCCATAGCGCGGCATTGTGCCGGCAGGCCCGGGGCTGCGTGCAGCGATACAGATAGCGCAAGCCCTTGGTGACCGGGCGCGAGCGCAAAAGGCGGGGAATGAACCCGGAACTACCCATGAAAAAATGTTGCGTGCATGCCGCAAGTAGCTTGACGAGTGGCGAATTCTACGCAGGCAAGGCCGCGCAAACGCGAAAGAAACCGGCGAGATGTAACGCTTTGGCGTGCCCCGGCGGACCCGTCCGCCCTGCGGGGCGCGCCGGCCCCACACCATCATTTACGTTTTGCCGCAAAGATTAGCGCCCGGCTGCCATCGCCCGGCTTCCGCTACGATGGAGAGGCCGGCGCCCCCCGGTCGCCGGCTGCGACACACCTACTGCAACTCTGGATAGGAAGAATTTCGATGTCTACGACCGCCACCCTGGCAGCCGCCGCGGCAACCGCCAACACGCCCCGCATGAGCGTTCCCGCGTTCCGCGCCCGCAAGGGCCAGGAGCCGCTGGTCATGCTGACGGCCTACACGGCGCGCATGGCCGAATTGCTGGACCCGCACTGCGACGCCCTGCTGGTGGGCGACAGCCTGGCGCAGACCATCTACGGGCTGCCATCCACCGTGCCGGTGACGCTGGACATGATGATCGCCCACGGCGCCGCCGTGGTGCGCGGCGCGCGGCGCGCGCTGGTCGTGGTGGACATGCCGTTCGGCAGCTATGAGGAAAGCCCCGAGCAGGCCTTCCGCTCGGCCGCCCGCGTCATGAAGGAAACCGGCGCGGCCGCGGTCAAGCTCGAAGGCGGATCGGGCATGGCGCCCACCGTCGCCTACCTGTCGGCCCGCGGCATCCCGGTCATGGGCCACGTGGGCCTGACCCCGCAGGCCGTGAACATCCTGGGCGGCTACGGCGCGCGCGGGCGCGGCGAGGCGGAATACGCCCGCATCGCTGCCGACGCCGCCGCGGTGGCCGAGGCCGGCGCCTTCGCGCTGGTGATCGAGGGCGTGGTCGAGCCCCTGGCCGCCTCCATCACCGACGCCGTGGCCTGCCCGACCATCGGCATCGGCGCCTCGCCGCGTTGCGACGGCCAGGTGCTGGTGGTGGACGACATGCTGGGCATGTTCGACCGCACGGCGCGCTTCGTGAAGCGCTACGACGACCTGTCCGGCCGCATCCAGCAGGCCGCGCAGGCCTACGCCGCCGAAGTCCGCTCGCGCAGCTTTCCCGAGGCCGCCCACCTGTACGGCGTTCCGGGCGCCGCCTGAGCGCAATCGTGGATAGAATCGCCTCCATGCCCTCCCACGCCGATTCCGCATGAGCATGCCCCAGAACGATCCTCCCCAGCTGCAGGACGCCATCGCCGACGCCATCAGCACGGCGACGCGCGGCGCCGGCCGCGTGAACATCCTGGTCGCCGGAAAGACCGGCGTGGGCAAGAGCACGCTCATCAACGCGGTGTTCCGCGGCGACCTGGCCCGGACCGGGGCGGGCAAGCCGGTCACCCAGACCACCCAGGAATTCACCCGGCCGGGCCATCCGCTCACCATCATCGACACCCGCGGCCTGGAGGTCGGCGACTACGAGCGCTCGCGCCGCGAGCTCGCCGACCTGATCCGCGAGCGCTCCGCCTCCACCGACCAGGACCGGCACCTGCACGTCGCCTGGCTCTGCATCCAGGACAGCAGCCACCGCGTGGAAGACGCCGAGATCGAACTGTGCGGCATGCTGGCCGACGCCGGCATCCCCGTGGTGGCGGTGCTGACCAAGGCGCGCAAGAACAGCGCCTTCGTCGACGAGGCGCGCAAGCTGCTGCCGCGCGCCAGCCAGGTGGTGGCGGTGCGCGCGCTGGCGGAATGGATAGACGAACTCGACGCCGAACTGCCGCCCATGGGCCTGGACCGGCTGATCGAGGTCACCGCGCAGCACATCCCCGAGGCGCAGCAGCGGGCCTACGCCAACGCCCTGTCCACGCGCAACAAACAGGCCCTGGAAGTAAAAAAAAAGCGGGCTGAGATAGAGGTCAACGTGGCTGCGGGCCTGGCCGCCTCGGCCGCCGCCGCCCCCATCCCGTTCTCGGACGCCTTTGCGCTGGTGCCGATCCAGGTCGGCATGATCGCCAAGATCGGCATCACCTTCGGCATGGAGCTGGATACCGCCGCCATCACCACCCTGGTGACCTCCACGCTGGGCGCCTCGGCGGCCACCCTGGTCGGACGCTCGGTCGTCTCGGGCTTGCTGAAATTCATCCCGGGCGCGGGCAGCGCCGCCGGCGGCACCATCGCCGCCACCACCGCAGGCGCCATCACCAAGCTGCTGGGCAATGCCTACGTGGCGGTGCTGTACGACTTCTGCCAGAAGAACCCGGGCAAGGACATCGACATCCCCATGATCGCGGCGGCCCTGAAACAGCGCGTCAGGCTCTGAACCGCCCGCGGCGGATCTATACTTTTTTCATCGTCCCGGCCGCTCACCAGGCCAGCGCCTGCGCCACCTGTTCGATGCGCGCGTCGGCGGCCGCGTCCGCCGTCAGCGGCGCGCGCAGGATCGAGCGGCTGTCGCCGCGGTCCACGATCCAGAAAGCCATGCGCACCGGTGCGGGCGCATCAGCCCCGCCGTCCAGCCGCAGCGTCCTGCCCGCATCCCGCAACGGCGCCACTTCGAAAATCCATTGCCTGCCGCGCAGTTCCCCTTGCGCGCCTTGCCGCGCGCGCGGCGTGAAGGCGGCCGCCTGCATGGCGCCCGCGTCCAGCCCGAGCTTGTCGCGCATGAAGGCGCGCATCGAGCCTTCCAGCGCCCGGTCGTCGGCGCCGGCGCGCTGCTCCACCGACAGCCCCAGTTGCGCGCCCGTGCGCAGGTCCTCGTACTGGAAGCGCTTGGGACCGATCGGCTTGAGGCGGAAGTCGCCCGCGCGCAGCGGCAAGGCCTGGCCGCTTAGCGCGCTCTTGAGTTCGACACCCGCCGCGTCCGGCCGCCAGGCCTGGTCGCGGTCGCCCACCCATTCGATGAACTGGCGGTTCAGCGCGGCCGCCTCGTTCTTGCGGCCCTGGCGGTGCGCGATGTCGGCGGCGTGGTCCAGCGCGGTCTGGTACAGGGTTTCGTCGTGATAGGCCTTGCCCGCGTATGCCCAGGCCGCCAGCGCCGTCTCGTACTGGCGGCGGGCCTGGTCCATCTCGCCGCGCCGGTAGGCCGCGGTGGCCATCACGGTATCGAGCCGCGCGATTTCCAGCGGAAACACCGCGTCCGGCAACGCCGCCCGCGCCAGCGCGTCGGCCGCGGGCCAGTCCTGCGCCATCACCCACGCGGCCTCGATGGCCCGGGCCTGCTCGGCCATGGTCTGTTCGCGGAACAGCCGGCGTTCGCCCTCCCACGCGATGGCGCCCAGCAGCGACTGCAGATGCCGGCCAGCTCCGTCCTGAGCCGTTTCCGGATACGAGGCCAGCACCTGCAAGCGCCAGTCGCCGCGCACCGCCGCCCATTGCGCCTCGATCACGCCGCGTCCGTGCTCCTCGGAACGCTGCACCTCCTTGGCCTGCGCCACATTCTCGAAGGGCAGGTCCGGCAGCGCCGCCGGGGACATCGCGCTCGGTCCGCCCAGCAGTTCCTGCGCCTGCGCCTGCCGCGCCGCGCCGTCCTGTCCGCGCAGCGCTTCCATGTAGCCGATGCGCAGCTGCACCACCATGCGCCCCTGCCCGTCCAGCCTGCGGATGAACTCCAGCCGCGCGGAGTCCTCGCGCGCATCGGCGGGTTCGAACCTGAGCAGCGTCCAGCCGTCCTGCGCAAGCGGCAGCGACAGCCCGGCCGGGACGTAGCGCAGGCGCTGGCCGGATTCCAGGGTCCATAGCGGCGGATACGGCCGGGCCTGCCCGACCAGCCGGGCCTGCAGCCGGGCGACCTCGGCCGCCTCGGCCGCCGCCGCGCCGGCCTCGATCGCGCGCGACAGCATGATGGCCATGCCGTCCTCGTCGCCCAGGCGCTCGAAATCCCCCACCTGGGTTTCGGCCACGCGGCGGGCTTCGGCATGGCGGCCCTGCTTCTGCAACAGATCGATCAGCAGCACCGCGGCGTCGTAGATCTCGTAGCGGTTGCCGTTCGCGCTCGCCGCCGCCAGCGCCTGGCGCGCCGAGCCGGTGGCGTCGTCCCACGAGGCGGCGCGGATCTGCCGGCGGGCGTCGTCCATATGCCGCATGAAGGGCGACTGGCCGGCGGCCGCGTCCTGCGCGCCGGCCGGCGCCGCCGCCAGCGCCGCGGCCATCAGGACCAGGCCGGCGCGCAGCCGGCGGTAAGCGGATCTCATCTGGCCTCTGCCTTTGCGAAAAGAAAAGGGGGCCAGTATACGTTTCCCCGCCCCCTATAAAACTTTGCAGGCCTGCCATGTCGCGGCGTTATGCGCTGCATCCGTCCGGCAGGGCAAATCCCCCGTGAAATCAGCGCCTTGCGGGCGCGACGGGGCCGCAGGCCGCAGGGCGGTATCGGGCGGCGCGCCGGTTCCGGTTTCTCGCCGCCGCATGCATGCTTGCGTCTTTGCATGCCCGTCCGGGCCGACCAGGAGACAAATACCGTGAGCCGAACCGCCCCCGCCCGCAAAATGGGCCTGGCCGTCGCCCAGATGGGCGCCGTCAATCTTGCAGATACCCGCGCGGCGGTCGTGCGCCGCCTGGTCGAGATGCTGCGCGAGGCCGCCGCCCGCCAGGCGGAGTTCGTGGTGTTCCCCGAACTCGCGCTGACGACGTTCTTTCCGCGCTACTGGATGGACGAGGCCGAGGCCGTGGCGCGCTTTTTCGAGAAAAGCATGCCCAACGCCGACGTCCAGCCGCTGTTCGACGCGGCGCGCGAGCTCGGCGTCGGTTTCTACCTGGGCTACGCCGAACTGACGCCCGAGGGCCGCCGCTACAACACCGCCATTCTGGTGGACCGCGGCGCGAACATCGTCGGCAAGTACCGCAAGATCCACCTGCCCGGCCACGCCGACCACAAGACCGAAGCGCCCTTCCAGCACCTGGAGAAGAAATTCTTCGAAGTGGGCGACCTGGGCTTCGGCGTCTGGAACACGGAAGGCGTCAACATCGGCATGTGCCTGTGCAACGACCGCCGCTGGCCCGAGACCTACCGCGTCATGTCGCTGCAAAGCGCCGAACTCATCGTGCTGGGCTACAACACGCCCTCGCTCAACATTCATTGGAACGAGCCGGCCCACCTGCGCACCACCACGCACGAGATCGTGCTGCAGGCCAGCGCCTACCAGAACGCCGTGTGGATAGGCGCGGCCGCCAAGTGCGGCCACGAGGACGGCCACCACATGATAGGCAGCTCCATGATCGTCGCGCCCTCGGGCGAGATCGTGGCGCGCGCCAGCGGCGAGGAAGACGAAGTGATCGTCGCGCGCATCGACCTGGACATGGGCCGCATGTTCCGCGAACACGTCTTCAATTTCGCCAGGCACCGCAGCCCGCAGCACTACCGCCTGATCGTCGAGCGCACCGGCGCCGGCGATCCGCTGCCCACGCCGCCAGTGCAGGGGTAGCGGCCGGCCGGGCTGCTAGACTGGCCGTAGTCTTCAGCCCGATCCCGATTCCATGCGCTTCATCGACACCGAACAGACCCGCGGCGCCCTGTCCTTCGACGCCGTCATCCCCGCCTTGCGCGAGGCCTTCCGCGACGGCGCCACGGTGCCGCCGCGCCACGTCCACGCCATCGAGTCGGGCAACGCCCACGGCACCTCGCTCATCATGCCGGCCTGGAACGAACGCGGCTACTTTGGCGTGAAGATCATCAACATCTTCCCCGAAAACACCCACCAGGGCCTGCCGGGCCTGCACGCCACCTACAACCTGTACAGCGCCACCACCGGCGTGCCCATCGCCCAGGTCGACGGCGACGTCGTCACCGCTTACCGCACCGCGGGCGCGGCCGCGCTGGGCGCGGACTACCTGGCGCGCGCCGACGCGGGCGTGCTGCTGATCGTCGGGTCCGGGCGCATCGCCGCCCTGGTCGCGCAGGCCATGCGCGCCGTGCGGCCGATCCGCCGCATCCTGGTCTGGAACGTCCGGCCGGCCGGCGCCGAGCGCCTGGCGCGGGAGCTGCGCGAACAGGGCTACGACGCCCAGGCCACGGCCGACCTCGAAGGCGCCGCGCGCCAGGCCGACATCATCAGCTGCGCCACCCTGTCGACCCAGCCCCTGATCCGCGGCGCCTGGCTGCGCCCCGGCGTGCACCTGGACCTGATCGGCAGCTTCAAGCCCGAAATGCGCGAAACCGACGCCGCCTGCTTCGACGGCACGGCCGTCTACGTCGACACCGACGAGGCCCCCACCAAGTCCGGCGACCTGATCGAAGCCTTCGCCGCCGGCGCGCTCACGCGCCAGGACATCCGCGGCAACCTGCATCAGCTTGCCGCCGGCCAGGTCGCGGGCCGCCGCGACGACCGGGAAATCACCGTGTTCAAGGCCGTGGGCAGCGCGCTGGAAGACCTGACGCTGGCCACGCTGGTGTATGAGGCGACGCGCGAAGCGTGCTAGCTGGAGTTATTGCGTGTCGTAACGCGGCGAACGCGGACCGTACAGAATGCCGCCCGGCTGTCCGGCGCTGAGCAGCAGGTTGTTGGTCATGCCCGCCACGGCATAGCTGCGGTCGGACAGCGTATTGACGATCTGGTCCACCACCGCCTGGATCAGCATGCCGAGCAGGCCGCCGCCGCTGCCGCTGGCCTGTTGGACCACCTTGCTACCGCTCCACAGCTTGGCGCCGTTGCGCAGGTCGACCAGCTCGGCGTCGACCTCCACCGTCACCGTGCTGGACACCACGGCATACTTCGAGCCGTATTGCTTGACGGCCATGTAAAGCGCGGCGTCCGCGCCGAAGATCTCGCGCAGCTTGGCTGCGGGCACTTCCCGGATCTCGTCGGCCGTGGTCAAGCCGTTCTGCTTGAACGTCTCGTCCATGACGCCCACGGGCACCACGTAGTAGCCGGACTCGGCCAGAGGCAGGGTGGCCTGCGCCAGCACGGCCGCGCTGGCGGCCACGTCCACCGAGGAATTGACCGGAGGCAGCACCAGAATGGAGGCCGGCTTGCTCTCGCGGAAAGCCGTATAGTCCACGTTCTTCTGCGGCACCGCGCAACCGGCCAGCAGCGCGGCGATCGCCAGCGCGCCTATGCGAAACAGCCTGGAGATCATTGTGTTTCCTTCTTCGAGGTGGGCGCCGTGGCGGGCGCGGAAGAAACCGCGGCCGGCTTGCCCACGTTGCGCATCAGGAAATCCATGAACGGCGTGGCTTCCGGAAAGGCCGTTTTCTCGCCCTGCAGCTGTTCCAGCGCCTTGTTGCCGTCGCCCATCTTCAGGTACAGCATGCCCAGGTGCGCCCGGAAACCGGGGGGCAGTTCCACGTTGGCCGCACGGGCCGTTTCGATGTTCTGTTCCAGGGCCTGGGCCTGCACCGCATGGTCCGCGCCGTCGTCCTGCAGATAGGCGTAGACCGAAGGCTGATAGGCCTGCCAGCTGTACATGGGCTTGGGCTGCTGCACGCATGCGCTCAGCAGGCCGGCGCCCGCCGCGATCGCCAGGCCGCGCAGCGCGCGCCGGGTTCGGGAAATCGGCATGGTGCTTTCCTCAGTTGCCGGCGGGTTGCCAGGCGCCCTGCTCGATGCCGTCGACCAGGCGATCGACGGCTTCGCGGATGGCGAGGTCCAGGACCTTGCCGTTGAGCGTGGAGTCGT
Organism: Achromobacter sp. MUI-25009338; assembly: GCF_057359325.1. NCBI lineage: Bacteria > Pseudomonadati > Pseudomonadota > Betaproteobacteria > Burkholderiales > Alcaligenaceae > Achromobacter > Achromobacter sp. MUI-25009338. The sequence goes on along the minus strand of NZ_CM170627.1, from coordinate 281,295 downwards.
AGCCGGCGGTGCCGCCAAAACCGATGACCTCGCGGTTCGACAGGGCATACTCGCCGGCGCCGGATGCGGAATAGACGACCTCGGACGTCGCCACGTCGACCACGTTGAGGTCGACCTTGGCGTAGGCCACCTGCTCCTTGCTGCGGCCCAGGATGCCGAAAAGCTGCTGGTCGCCCGTGACCTTGCGGCCGAACGCCGTCACGTCGCCGGTGACGACATAGCGCGCGCCCTTGATCTGGCTGGCCTTCTTGTTGAAGCCGGCCTCCTGGGCGATCTCGGAGAGGTTGTCGCGGTCCATCACCTGGAAGCGGCCGCTGCGCTGCAGATGGCTGATGACGATGGTCTTGGCCTGGCCGCCGAGCCGGTCCACGCCGTCCGAAAAGACGCCGCGCAGGTAGTTGGTGCGGTTGTCGAACTTGCCCACCGAAATGGGGCTGCGCACGCCCTGGTAAGGCTTGCTCGCCGCCGCCACGGTCGGCACCGCCAGGGCCTGCGAACGCTCGGTCGCGCAACCCGAAACAAGCACGGAAACCACCGCCAACGCGCCCACTCCCACCATCTTCTTGAACATCGCTCTTTCTCCTGCGGCTGCGCCCACAACGCGCAAAGCCGGCATCCTCTTTGATTTGATCGAGCGAAAATTATAAACAATTGGTAAAACTAGATACCAATTGAAATATAGGATATTGCTGTTATTTCGGCGGATTGGCGCGCCGGCTACCTCAGCACCAGCGTGGCCCCGATCACCCGCAGCGTCGGCATCAGCTGGCGCCAGGCGTCCTTGGGGATGGCGGGCGGCCGCGCCAGGGAACTGGCGGCCGGGTCGTCCAGCAGGTCGCCTTTACAGGCGAACACGATGCTGTTGGTCATGTCGTCGTCCACCACTTCGAACATCGACGAGCCGAACGCCGCGCGCACGCGGTCCAGGTATTCGTGGTGGTCGGGGTGATTGACGTGGAAATTGATCACCAGGATGCCGTCGTCGCGCAGCGCGCGACGGCAGTCGGCGTAGAACTCCGCCGAGCACAGGGCGGCGGGGATGCCGCCCACGCCGAAGCCGTCCAGGAAGATCACGTCGGCGTGCTGCTCCAGACCCGCCAGGTGCGCGGCGGCGTCGGCCTGGATCACGCGCAGGCGGGCGTCGTCGGGCGGCACCATGAAAGCGTCGCGCAAGGCGATGACGTCGGGGTCGATCTCGACCACCTCGATCTCGGTGCGGGCCAGGTAGCGGTGGCAGAACTTGGGCAGCGACCCGCCGCCCAGGCCGACCATCAGGATGCGGCCGGGCTGCGGGTTGAACAGCACGAAACCCATCATCATCCGGGTGTACTCGAGGTCGAGCGCATCGGGATTGAGCAGGGACATGCTGCTCTGGATTTCCTTGTCCGTGAAATGCAGGGTCCGCGTGCTGCCGGAATCCCGGAAAAAAGGCCTGGGGCCGCCCGCCGGCGGGCCGGCGGGAATGCTGGAGTCAGACATGGGACGCTGCGCAATGCCGAAAAAGGGATAGACGATACCACCCCGGCCAGGCTTGCCGGCGTCCCGCGGGCCGGCGTCGAGCGCTAGACCAGCAGCACCGGGCACGGCGCGTCGGCGATGATGCGCCCGCACACCGAGCGCAGCACGGCGTCCAGCAGCTGGCCTCGGTGATGCGAACCCATCACGATGGCCTCGGCGCGGGACTTGACCGCGTATTCGATGATTTTCTCCGCCGCATGGCCGGTCAGCTCGTGGCATTCGAAGGCCACCTTGCCCGCGGTCAGGATCTCGACCACGGACCGCATCGCCTTGCCGCTTTCCTCGTGGTGCCAGGCGTCGATTTCGGCCTTGCCGACGAAGGCCTGCACGTCGCCCGTCACGTCGGGCGCGCAGTGCACCACGTGCACGGTGAAATCCCGGTTGAGCAGGGAACTTCCGACCAGGTAGCGCGCTGCGGCATCGCTGTAGCTCGACCCATCGGTGGCGAGAATGATGGTGTTCATGGCGGATCTCCGGTTCTGGACGCATCGGCCTTGGAACGCGCGGCGTTTGCCGCAGTCCGTCCGGGCAGTATCGCGCTGGCGCCCACGGATGCCAACAGGATAAGGCCAACTGCCCCGAGCGACCACTGTACCGGCACGTGGAACCACGGCGCGGCCAGCATCTTGCCGCCGATCACGATCAGCACGGCGGCCAGGCCGTGCTTGAGGTAGCGGAAACGTTCCCGCATGTCGGCCAGCAGGAAATACATCGCCCGCAGGCCCATGATGGCGAAAATATTGGACGTAAAAACCAGGAAGGGATCGGTGGTGACGGCGAAGATGGCGGGAATGCTGTCGACGGCGAAGACCGCGTCGCTGGCCTCTATCATCAGCAGCACCACGAACATCGGCGTGGCGTGGCGCAGGCCGCCTATCCGTACGAAAAACGATTCGCCGTGATAGTCCGGCGTGATGCGCATGGACGAGCGCAGCAGGCGCACCAGCGGATTGCGCGCGATGTCGGGCTGGCGATCGGCGTGCGCCAGCATCCTGGCGCCGGTCACCACCAGCAGCGCGCCGAACAGGTAGAACATCCAGGAAAACTGCGCCAGCAGCCAGACCCCGGCCAGGATCATGGACACGCGCATCACGATGGCGCCCAGCACCCCGTACAGCAGCACGCGGCGCTGCAATTCGAGCGGCACCGCGAAGTACCCGAATATCAGCGAAAAAACGAACATATTGTCCACGGACAGGGACAGTTCGATCAGGTAGCCGGTGTAGAACTCCAGCGCCTTGCGGTTCGCGGTGGCGCGGTCCAGCGTGGCGTCCAGGAAGCCCCACAGCAGCGCGCCGAAGAGCGTCGCCAGCGCCACCCAGGCCAGCACCCAGCATAGCGCTTCGCGCGCCGAGACGCGATGCGCGCGCCTGCCGCCCAGCACGTACAGGTCCAGCGCCAGCACGACCAGCACGAAGCCGACGAAGCCGGCCCACATCGCCGGGGTGGCAAAGGTTTCGACCTGGTTCATGGAGGCCTCCCGCTGCGAGGCGTATGCACGAATCCAGTCTAGAGCGGCGCCAGCGGCCGAACAATTCGGCCCAAGCGAAGCGATGGTCAGGTTTTTTCGAATCCGCGCGGGCCAGGGGTAGAATTTTCGTATTGCACCTTCGCGGGAGACTGACCATGGCAGAGAGTTCCCCAGCGTCACAGCAAGTCCGGCCCCTGGAGATCGGCGACATCACCGTCATCGACAACACCAAGCTCAAAAAGGCCGTCACCGCCGCCGCCCTCGGCAACGCCATGGAGTGGTTCGACTTCGGCGTCTACGGCTTCGTGGCCTTTGCGCTGGGCAAGGTGTTCTTTCCCGAGGCCTCGCCTGCGGTCCAGACCATCGCCGCGCTGGGAACCTTCTCCGTGCCTTTCCTGGTGCGCCCGCTGGGCGGCGTGTTCTTCGGCGTCATGGGCGACCGCTACGGCCGCCAGAAGGTGCTGTCGCTGACCATCATCATCATGGCCATCAGCACGTTCTGCATCGGCCTGATCCCCTCCTACGCGTCCATCGGCCTGTGGGCGCCCATCCTGCTGCTGCTGTGCAAGCTGGCCCAGGGCTTCTCGGTGGGCGGCGAGTACACCGGCGCGGCCGTCTTCGTGGCCGAGTACGCGCCGGACCGCCGCCGCGGCTTTCTGGGCAGCTGGCTCGATTTCGGCTCCATCGCCGGCTTCGTGCTGGGCGCCGGCCTGGTCGTGCTGCTGCAGGCCACGCTGGGCGAACGGACCTTCCTGGAATGGGGCTGGCGCGCGCCGTTCTTCGTAGCCGGCCCGCTGGGCCTGCTGGGCCTGTACCTGCGCCATGCGGCCGAGGAAACGCCGGCCTTCACCCAGCAGCTGGAGCAGATGGAGCAGGAGGACCGCGACGCCGTGCAGGAACGGCCCACCGTGTCGTTTCGCGAAATCTTCTCCAAGTACCGCAAGGCGCTGCTGGTCTGCATCGGCGTGGTGCTGGTGACGAACATCACCTACTACATGCTGCTGACCTACATGCCCACCTATCTGTCCAGCAGCCTGGGCTATTCCGAAGAGCATGGCGTGCTGATCATCGTGGTGGTCATGATAGGCATGCTGTTCGTGCAGCCGGTGGTCGGCTTCTTCAGCGACAAGATCGGCCGCAAGCCGTTCCTGCGCGCCGGCAGCATCGGCATACTGGTGATCGCGCTGCCGGCCTTCACGCTGGTGGGCAGCGACAACACCGGCCTGATTTTCCTGGGCCTGCTGTTCATCGCCGTGTTTCTCAACTGCATGACCGGGGTCATGGCCTCCACGCTGCCGGCGCTGTTTCCGACGCGCATCCGCTACAGCGCGCTGGCCAGCTCGTTCAACGTGGCCATCATCGCCGCCGGCCTCACGCCCACGGTGGCGGCATGGCTGGTGGAGGAAAGCGGCAATCTGATGATGCCGGCCTATTACCTGATGGCCGCCTCGCTGATCGGCATCGTCACGTCCTTCTACCTGCCCGAGACCGCCAACCGCCCGCTGCGCGGCGACACGCCCAATGCGGCCAGCCGGCACGAGGCCCACGCCCTGCTGCAGCAGGCCCACGAGCATATCGAACAAAGCGTGCTGGACATCGAAGCCGAGATCGCCGAGCTGGAAGAGAAGCTCGACGCGCTGCGGCAGCGCCGCCAGCGCCTGGCCGACCGCCATCCCGACCTGGAGTGAAACGCGCGCCGCGTCCTCTACAATCGCCGCAGTCCGCGGCGGGCGCACCGCCCTGGCCGAAAGACGGACCGCTCTCTAACAACAAGGATATGGCAGTAATGGCAACACAACACACTCAGCCTGCGACAGGCGAGCTGATCAAGACTTTCCGCCACGGAAAATTCTTTGTTTATTTCCTGGTGGTGCTGGGCATCGTGTGCCTTGCATTGGCCGGCTTCGTCGTCTACCTGAGCACCATCGCCCCGCAGAAGAATCCCCCGCTTTTCTTCGGCACCGCCGGGTTCCTGGCCTTCTGCGGCGTGTGCGGACTGGCCGCCAGCGTGTGGCAGAAGAAGCTGCGCCAGCCGAGCTACGAGGTCTATGAAAACGGCGTCGCGCAGATCGTCGGCTCGCAGAGGCAGTACACCCCGTTTACCGAAATCGAAGACCTGTACCTGTTCAGCTCCGGCCAGACCGTGATGAGCGGCATGGCCACCAACCTGGCCTATCGCCGCAACGCGGGCGAACCCTTCAAGTGGATCAGCCAGCACCTGTCGGGCTACATGGACTTCCAGCAGCTGTTTCGCGAACTCTACCTGCGCGAGCGCCAGCCCGTCGTGCTGGAGACGCTGGCCCGCGGCGGCGCCGTCACCTTCAACTACATCAGCACCGGACAGGTGTGGCGCAAGCGCGTGAGCGGCAAGTTCCTGAACATCACCACGCAGCCCATCGTCATGACGCGCGATGCGCTGGAAGTGCAGGGCCAGAAGGTGCCGCTGTCCAGCCTGCGCAACGTCGACCTCAACGCCTGGAGCGAGAAGGTCGTCATCAAGGACGCGGCCGGCAATACGGTGCTGTCGACCATCGGCCTGGGCATTCTCGGCCTGGACCTGTTCCTCAATACGCTGAGCCTGCTGCTCGAACAGCACCAGGACGCCGCGGCGCGGCAGTCCGCCTGAAGCAATGGCAAGGTAATAGCAAAGGGGCCGCGGGCCCCTTTTTTTTTTCGCTTGCGCGATAACCCCGGACCCGCGCCGGGCCTCAGCGCGCCGCGTCGGCGACGGCCTCGACGGTGATGCGCAGCTGGACCTCGTCGCTGACGGCCGGCGCGAACGCGTCCACGCCGAAATCGCTGCGCTTGAGGGTCGTGGTGGCGTCGAAGCCGATGGCCGGGCGCTCCAGCATCGGATGCACGCCCTGCTTGTTCTGGCGCGCCTGCAGCACCACGGGCTTCTCGACGCCCTTCACGCGCAGCACGCCCTTGATCTGCAGCCTGCCGTCGCCCTGGTCGGTCACCGAGGTGCTCTTGAACTGGATGTCGGGATACTTGGCGGCCTCGAAGAATTCGGCGCTCTGGAACATCTCGTCCAGCTTGGCCACGTGCGACGTGAACTGCGGCACCGGCACGCGCAGGTCGACCGAGGAATTCGCCGGCCGGGCCGCGTCGTAGCGGACCACGCCGGTGATGCCGCCGGCATGGGCGGTGGGCTTGGAAAAGCCCAGGTGGTCCCAGGTCACCACGACCTCGGTGTGGGTCGGGTCGATCCGGTAGTCGACCGGGGCGGCCTGGGCGGTCACGCTGCCCAGCGCCACGACGGCGGCGGCAAGACAGGCGGCGTAGGTTTTCTTCATGCGGTTCTCTCTGTGCTTGGCGGCCCGCGACGGGCCCTCGGTTCGTCATGGGGCGGGCAGGAATCGGCCCCCTCGTGAAACATGCGACAAGCATAGGAAATGCATCAATAACGCGCTAGCCGTCAAAAAACGATCGCACTGTTCTATTCTCGATAACAAGACAACGGGGCCCGGCGGGACGATGCATGAGGCGCAGGCTCAGCTGCTGCCTGAAGGGGTCTGGCGGCAGCCGCCGCGCTGAACACCGCCAACAGCGGCGCCGCCGCCAGCACCGCGAACAGCCACCACGCCGCGCCCGAGGTTCCCGCGATTCCGCCGGGCGAGTTCAAGCCGCCCAGGTTGGCCAGCATGCCGGCCAGCGCCGAGCCCAGCGCGGTGGCGAAAAGCTGCACCGTGGTGATCGACGTGGCGGCGGCGTCCTGGTCGTCGGCGGGCGAGACCTGCAGTATCCGCGTCAGCAGGTGCGGCCATCCCAAGCCGATGCCGAAACCCACCAGCGCCAGGCCCAGGCCGATCCACCCCAGCACCCGCCAATCGCCCTGCGCGTGCAGCGGCAGGCTCAGCGCCAGCGCCACCATGCCCGCCAGCACCAATACCGGGCCGGCGACGATGGCGCGGCGGATGGCGCTGCCCTGCCAGCCCGAACTCCAGATTTCCGACACGGTCCAGCCCGCGGCCATCAGCGCGGCGAGGTAGCCGGACACCAGCGGCGTCTGCGCATGCAGGGTCTGCAGGAAGTACGGCACGAAGGTTTCGCTGGTCATGCCCACCACCAGCAGGCCGATGGTCAGGTACAAGGCCAGCAGCGGCGAGTCCAGGCGCAGCGCGCCCCTGGGCAGCAGCAGCGTCTTGCTGGTGAATTCCCTGCGCACCAGCAGCGCGACCAACGCCGCCGCCAGCGCCAGGCCGGCGAAGTTCCAGCGCGCGTCCGGCGAGGCGCTGCCGACGCTGACAGCCAGCACCGCCGCAGTCAGCAACAGCAACTGCGCCAGCGGCAGCCTGCCGGCGCGGGCCGCGGCGTCGCGGTTGCGCGCCGGCATCACGCGCCAGACCAGCAGGAGGTACAGCACCGTGGCCGGCGCCAGCATGCCGAACGCCGCCCGCCAGGCGTCCATTTCCGCGAACACGCCGCCCACCGCCGGCCCCAGCAGCGTGGCCACGCCCCACATGCCCGAGATCAGCGCCATCGCCCTGGGCCACAGCCGCGGCTCGAACACCTCGTAGATCATGGCGTAGCAGAGCGCGAACAGGAACCCGCCTCCCAGCCCTTGCAGGGTGCGGCCGAACAGCATCAACGGCATGCTGGGCGCCAGCGCGCAGACCAGGCTGCCCGCGATGAAGCACAGCGCGGCGATCGCGTAGGCGCCGCGCGAACCGGCCGCGGCCAGCAGCTTGGCCGTCAGCGCCGAGCCCAGGATCGAGGCCACCACGAACAGCGTCGTGTTCCACGCGTACAGGTCCAGGCCGCCGATTTCACGCACCACCGACGGCAGCACGGTGGTGGCGATGTAGATGTTGATGGCATGCAGCGCGACGCCGCCCGACAGGGCGACGGAGCGCGCCAGATTCCTGCCGGAGAGCACATCCCCCCAGCTTCCCGCTTGCTCAGGCATGGCGCCCTCCCCAGGCAATGATTAATAAAACAATAATTGTCTTGTTATATTAAAAAGGGGGACGTTTGGATGTCAACGATCCGCGTTCACGCAGGCCCCGTGCGCTCGGCCAGGAAGCGGCCCGGCGGCTTGCCCACCGCCTTCTTGAACATCGTCACGAAAGCGCTGGCGCTGTCATAGCCCAGCTCATAGGCCACGGCCTGCACCGACAGCCCCGAGGTCAGGCGCTGCAGTCCCGCGATCACATGCCATTGATGGCGCCAGCGCCCCACGCTCATGCCGGTCTGCTGGCGGAACAGCCGGCTCATGTTGCGTTCGCTCATGCCGATGCGCGCCGCCCATTGCGGCAGCGTGGCGGCGTCGGCGGGATCGGCCAGTATGGCGTCGGCCAGCTTCACCAGCCGCGCATCCGAGGGCCGCGGCAAATGCAGCTGCTCCAGCGGCGCGGCTACCAGTTCGTCCAGCAGCACGGCCATGATGCGCCCTTCGGGGCCTTCCGGCAGGTACAGCCGCGGCAGCGCGCAGGCCCGGTCTATCAGGGCCTGCAGCAGCACCGACACCGCGAGGCTGCAGCACGTCTGCGGCAGGCCCGCGACGGCGTCGGGTTCGACGAACAACGCATAGCCGCGGACTTTTCCCGACGGCGTGGCGCGATGGATCATGCCGCCCGGAATCCATACCGCGCAGCCGGGCGGCACCATCCAGACCCCGCGCTCGGTCTGGCACGTGATGACGCCGGAAACGGTGTAGAGCAGCTGCGCCTTGCGATGGCTGTGCGAGGGGTACTCGCCGCCTTCGGTGACCAGCGAGATGCTGGCCGCGACCACGGGCCGGTCGATCCGGTGCGGCTCGGCGTAGGAGTGGGGAAGTTCTTGCGGTTGCATGGGGCGCGGACAGGTGGCGATAGCGGCCACGATACGGCAGCGGCCCGATGGCGTCATCACTATCGATGGCCAGTTTGTTTATCGATCCAGCCGTGCCGAGATGGCCGGATCGATAAATACATTGGCCATTTCGTGGAATGACGCCAGCCTAAAAGAGAATGAGAATACTTGCATTCTCCCAACCCCAAGGCGGCCCGCCTGCGCGATCGGCCGCCGCGCTACGTCCGCCCCATGATCCGTTTTTCCCGCACCCGGACGCCCGCCGTCTTCCTCGGCCTGGTACTGACAGGCTGCTCCGTCGGGCCGGCCTTCCAGCCCCCGCCCGATCCCGCCGCCGCCGCGACCCTGCAGCCGCGCGACGCCGGCTCGCTTGCCGCCGCCCTGCGGCGCGAACCGGTGCCGGCCGCCTGGTGGGACCTGCTCGACGATCCCATCCTGTCCAGCCTGCAGCGCCGCGCCGCGCAGGCCAACCTGGATCTGCAGGCCGCCGCGGCGCGCGTGGCCCAGAGCCGGGCCAAGCTCGGCATCGCGGGCGCGGCGCAATTGCCGCGGCTCGGCGTCGGCGGCTCGTATGCGCGGCAGGCCGACAGCGAGAACGGCAAGATGGTGGCGCTGGGCGCGCCGTCAGCGCCCTACGATTACTGGCAGGCCGGCTTCGACGCCTCGTGGGAAATCGACCTGTGGGGACATGCGCGCAAGCTGCGCGAACAGGCCGGCGCCGAGCGCGCCGCCGCCTGGTACGACCAGGAAGCCGTGCGCGTGGCCATGGCCGCCGAGATCGCCCGCAATTACCTGCAGCTGCGCGGCATCCAGGCGCAGATCGATATCGCGCGGCAGAACGAGAAGATCGCCGAGCACGCGCTGCGCCTGGCCGAAAGCCGCGCGCGCAACGGCGTGGCGACGCAGTTCGACACCGCCGCGGCCAGCGCCCAGCTGGCCACGGTGCGCGCGCTGCAGCCCGAGCTGGCCGAGCAGCGCGACGCGCACATGAACGCGCTGGCCTTGCTGCTGGGGCTGGCGCCGCGCGAGCTCGACGCCGAACTCGGACCGGCCCGCAAGCTGCCCGATCCGCCGCAGGCGGTGCCGGTGGGCCTGCCGTCGGAACTGGCGCGCCGCCGCCCCGACATCCAGCGCACCCAGGCGCGCCTGCAGGCGGCCACGGCCGCGGTCGGCGTGGCCACGGCGGACTTCTATCCACGCCTGACGCTGGGCGGCGGCCTGGGCCTCGAATCCTTCCACGGCAGCGACCTGAGCAACTGGGCTTCGCGCCAGTTCACCGTCGGGCCGACGCTGTACCTGCCCATTTTCGAGGGCGGCAGGCTGCGCAGCACCCTGGCGCTCACCGAGGCGCGCCAGCAGGAAGCCGCCATCGACTTCCAGCGCACGGTGCTGCGCGCCTGGCACGAGGTCGACGACGCGCTCAACGCCTGGGCCGCGCAACAGCGCCGCCACGTCGAACTGCGGCACGCCTACGAACACAATCTGCGCGCCCTGCGCGCGTCCGAGGCCGCCTACAAACAGGGCGCGGCGGACTATCTGCCGGTGCTGGTCGGACAGCGCAACCTGCTCGACAGCCAGCTGGCGCTGACCCATAGCGCGACCCGCTCCACCTTGACGGTGGTGGCCCTGTACAAGGCGCTGGGCGGCGGCTGGGACGCGGCCGCGCAAGACAGCGGGGAGGTCCGGTGAGCGCGCACGCAGCGGCCGCCCCGGCCGCCCCCGAACGCCGCGCGCGCCCGCTGGTCGCGCTGACCGGCATCTTCCTGGCCGCGATGACGGCCGGCCTGAACAACCGCGTCGGCGCGCTGGCCCTGGCCGACATCCGCGGCGCGCTGGGCCAGGGGCTGGACGACGCCTCCTGGCTCCACACGGTCTATGCGGCGGGCGAGCTGGTCGCCATGCCGTTCGCCTCGTGGTTCGCCATCACGCTGTCGCTGCGCCGCTTCCACCTGGGCATGGTGGGCCTGTGCGCGCTGATCGCGCTGGTGCTGCCGTTCGTCCACAGCCTGCCGCTGCTGCTGGCGCTGCGCGGGCTGCAGGGCCTGGCCGGCGGCGCGCTGATTCCCGTGCTGATGATGGCCGCGCTGAAGTTCCTGCCCGCGCCGATCCGGCTGCACGGGCTTGCGCTCTACGCCATGACCGCCACCTTCGCGCCCAACGTCTCGACTTGGCTCACCGGCCTGTGGACCGACAGCCTGACGGACCTGCGCCTGGTCTACTGGCAGGCGATCCCGCTGCTGCTGCTGGCCGGCGCGCTGGTGGGCTGGGGCCTGCCGGACGCCCCGTCGCAGGCCGAGCGCTTCAAGCGCGCCAACTGGCCCGGCATGGCCATGGGCGTGATCGGGCTGATCCTGGTCACGGTGGCGCTGGACCAGGGCGTGCGGCTGGACTGGTTCGAGTCGCGCCTGATCACGGCGGCGCTGGCCGTGGGCCTGGTCTTCACCGCGGCCTATCTGGTGAGCGAATGGCGCCACCCCGAACCCTTCGTCAAGCTGCAGCTGCTGGGCCGGCGCAACCTGGGCCTGGGATTCACGGTGTTCGTGTGCCTGCTGATCGTGATGCTGTCCGGCTCGTCGGTGCCGTCCGCCTATCTCGGCCGCGTCTGGGGCTACCGGTCGCTGCAAAGCGCGCCCATCGGCCTGATCATCGGCCTGCCGCAATTGCTGCTCGGCCCCTGCGTGGCCGCGCTGCTGTACCGCAAGTGGGTCGACGCGCGCGTCGTGTTCGCGCTGGGACTGGCACTGATCGCCGCGGCCTGCCTGCTCGGATCGCGCCTGACGGCGGACTGGGTCTGGCAGCAGTTCATCGTGGTGCAGACGCTGCAGGCGCTGGGCCAGCCCATGGCGGTGGTGTCCCTGCTGTTCCTGGCCACCAGCGTGGTGCAGCCGCCCGAAGGCCCCTACGTGTCGGGCACCATCAATGCGCTGCGGGTGTTCGGCACCCTGGCCGGCAGCGCGGCCATCGGCCAGCTCACGGTGGTGCGCGAGCGCTTCCACGCGGACATCCTGCTCGACAGCCCGGGCCTGCTGCATGGCGGCTGGACGCAGCTGATCGAGCCGGCCCGCATCGCCTCCGCATTGCACGAGCAGGCCTTCGTGCTGGCCACGTCCGACGCCTATCTGGCGCTGGGCCTGCTGGCCGTTCTGATGATTCCCCTGGTGCTGCGCCTGCAATACATCCCGGCGCCGCAACCCGCTACTACTTCTCATGGATGAACCTATGCCTCAGCTCAAGACCGGCAAGACCGCCGTCGGCGCCCTGCTCGCCGTCACCGTCGTCGCCGCGCTTTTCTACATCAACCGTCCGGAAAGCACGTCGGACCTGCAATCGACCGACTACGCCTATGTGCGCGCCGACTTCACCCAGGTCGCGCCGCAGGTCTCGGGCCGCGTCGCCGAAGTGCTGGTCGAGGACAACCAGCGCGTGGAGCCGGGACAGCTGCTGGCGGTGATCGATGACCGCGACTTCGCCATCGCGCTGGAGCACGCCCGCGCCAGGGTCTCCAGCGCGCAGGCCGTGATCGACAGCCTGGACGCCCAGATCGCCCGCCAGGAAAACGAGATCGAACGGGCGCAGGCCACCGTCACGGCCGACAGCGCATCCCTGCGCCTGGCCCGGGCCGATCTGGCGCGCTACCGCAATCTGGCGGCGGACGGCGCCGGCACCGTGCAGGCGCTGCAGCGCGCGCAGGCCCAGGCCACCATCCACGGCGCCAATCTGGAAAAGGACCGGGCCGCCCATCAGGCCGCGCTGCGCCAGCTCGACATCCTGCGCGCCGAACTGCGCAAGGCGCGGGCCGCGCTGGCGCAGACGAAGGCCGAAGAGGCCGCCGCGGAACTGAATCTCTCGTATACGCGCATCACCGCCCCGATCGCGGGCACCGTGGGCCAGCGCGCGCTGCGCGTGGGGGCCTTCATCGCCACGGGCAAGCCCGTGGCCGCGATCGTGCCGCTGGACGCGGTCTACATCGAAGCCAATTACCGCGAAACCCAGCTCGCGCGCGTGCGCCCCGGCCAGCCGGTGAAGATCCGCGTGGACGCGTTGCCCGGCGTCACGCTGCGCGGCACAGTCGACAGCCTGGCGCCGGCCAGCAACGCCAGTTATGCCCCGCTGGGCCCGCAGAACGCCACCGGCAACTTCACCAAGATCGTGCAGCGCCTGACCGCCCGCATACGCCTGGACGCGGACCAGCCGCAGGCCGCGCGCCTGCGCGTGGGCATGTCGGTCGAACCCGAGATAGACGTGTCCGCCGAGCCGGCCGCCGGCCGCAAGGTCGCCGCGCGCGGCGCTACCTCGTATTCCGACTGATTCGAAGCCCCTGCGGGCCGGATATCGGCGTATCTGTGGCGTGTTCCAAGTACTGGAACCGAAACTTTCACCAAATCATGTGAGGACAATTTTCAGCGTTTTCCCCGCAATCGCCGTAGGCCCCAAGGCCCGCCCATACACAATGTCGGATTTGAAGCGATTTTCTAATAGCGCCTGGTTATTTGCCTGACTAGGCTGGCCCTGAAGCTGCCAAAAAAGGAAAGAAGAAATGCACAGGGCCAGTGAACAGGAACACGACAAGCAGGCGCTCATCATCGGCTGGATTCTGGACGGTCCCAGGCCCGTCTTCACCGATGTGATCAGCGAAGTCCGCAGGTGGATGGACGATGGGCTCGAGGTCTATGAAGTGACCCGGGTCCACGGCAGCAGTGGCAAGCACCTCAGCCCTTTGGAGGCCCGCAGTCCGCGCCGCGCGCGGGCCGGCCTGTGACGGGCGGGGCGCCGTACAGGAGGAAAAACAATGAGAACCGGAGTCATCAGTCTCAACGGTTACCGTCTCGAGTACAAGCTGTGCGAAGTCTCGTTGCGGCCGGGCTGGAACGTGTGGGTGCGCACCTCGCCCCACAAGAGCTGGACGCAGATCGGCACGGGCGATCGCGTGTTCGCCAATGAACATGCCGCCATGAGCGGCGTGAAGCACACGGCCGAGGAACTCAACGCGCGGCGCCTGAAAATATAGCGGCGCGGGGCCTGCCCCGCGCCGCGTCTGCCGCCGGCCTCAGCGGCCGCGCACCTTCACCGCCTGGTCGATGGCGCCGAACAGCGATTGCCTGCCGTCCAGCGCCTCGATGCGGACCCGGTCCCCGTGCCGCAGGTAGGGGCGCAGGTCTTGTTCCGGCGCGCCGTCCAGGATCTGGCGCACGCGGGCCTCGGTGATGCAGGCGCTGCCGGCGGCCGGGTCCTCGTTGCTGATGGTGCCCAGGCCGATGATGCTGCCCGCGCCCAGCGCCCGCGTGCGGGCCAGGTGCGCGATGACCTGCGAGAAGTTGAAGATGGTCTCCACGTTCGAATGGGGCTGGCCGAAAGCCACGCCGTTGATCGAGATGTGGACGCGGAAGTTGGGCATGCTGTCTTTCCACAGCGCGCCCAGCGCCGCCGGCGTGAGCGCGATGGGCGCGAAGCTGGTGGCGGGCTTGCTCTGGTAGAAGCCGAAACCCTTGGACAGTTCGTCGGGAATCAGGCCGCGCAGGGACACGTCGTTGAGCAGCACCACCAGCGCGATGCATTGCTCGGCCTGCTCGACGCTGACGCCCATGGGCACGTCCTTGGTGATGACGGCGACCTCGGCTTCGAGGTCGATCTGGTGCGCCTCGTCGACGGCCTCGATGTCGTCCTGGGCGCCCAGCATGACGTCGGAGCCGCCCTGGTAGACCAGCGGCTCGGTTTCATAGCGCGGCGGAATGGGCTCCTTGCGCCATTGATAGATCAGGCGCGCGTGATTGCGGTAGACGGACGCGTCGGCCCACTGGTAGGCGCGCGGCAGCGGCGCCATGCAGGCGGCCGCCTCGAAGGCCGGCGCGCCGGCCCAGCCGGCGGCGTCCAGCGCCTCGCTTTGCGCGAGCAGCCGCGGCGCGAGCGCGTCGAAATCATCCAGCAGCGCTTGCAGCGTCGGAGCGGCCTGCGCGGCCGTCCAGTGCTGGCCGGCCGCGTCGACCAGCATCAGCTGGCCGTCGCGGGCGCCGTTCTTGCGCGTCGCCAGACGCAAAGGCAGGTTGGACAGCGTCATTGCATTCCTTTGCCGGCGGTCCGGCCGGATTGGGTGTCGGTCCATGCGCGCAGCGTCTGGTGGGCGGTCTTGGCGAAGCCGGCGACGACCTCGGCCGGCGCCACCTCCACCGTCAGCTCCAGGCGGAAGCCGTTGGGATCGAAGAAGTAGACGGATTCGATGTAGCCGTCGTGGTCGGTCACGCCCAGCACCTCGATGCCGTGCGCTTCCAGCCTGGCCTTCATCGCCACCAGGTCATCCATGCTGTCGACGCGCAGCGCCATGTGGTTGACCCAGGACGGCGTGTTGGGCGAAGGCAGCGCGGCGGTGTCGTCGCCCAGGTCGAAGAAGGCGATGTGCGAGCCGTCGGCCATGCGGAAGAAGATGTGGACGTACGGGCAATAGTCGCCCGTGCTGGGCACGTGGTCCTTCTTGATGACGTGCACCAGCGGCAGGCCCAGGATGTCTTCGTAGAAGTGACGGGTTTCCTCGGCGTTCTTGCAGCGCCAGGCGAAGTGGTGCAGACCGTGTACGGGACGGGGCGAGTTCATGTCGTACTCCTTTCTGGATCAGTCCAGAACGATGTTGGCCTGGCGGATGACCGCCCCCCATTTGAGGGACTCCGCGCGGGCCAGGGCCTTGAATTTTTCGGGCGTGCTGGGCAGCGGCTCGAAGCCGAAATCGCTGAAGCGCTGCAGCACGTTCGGATCGCCCAGCGCCGCGTTGAGCTGCCGGTTCAGCAGCGCGACGACCTCGGCCGGCATGCCGGCCGGACCCAGCACGCCTTGCAGGGCGAAGACCTCGACGTCGTTGACGCCCTGCTCCGCCAGCGTGGGCACGTCCGGCACGGCGGCCGAACGCTGCGCGGTGCCGATGGCCAGCGCGCGCACCCGTCCGGACTTGATGTAGGAAATGCCGGACGCGAGATCCAGGAACATGACGGGCACGTGGTTGCCCAGCAGGCTCTGTATGGCGGGCGCGGCGCCCGCGAAGGGCACGTGCGTCAGGTCCGTGCCGGTGCGGCTCTTGAACAGTTCCATGGCCAGGTGATGCGGCGAGCCGTTGCTGACCGAGGCGAAGTCGACCTTGCCCGGGTTGGCGCGCACGTAGGCCAGAAACTCGGCCAGGCTGCGCGCCGGGAAGTCGGGATGGACCACCAGCAGCAGCGGAAAGCGGCCAATGGCGCCGACGTACGTGAAGTCGTTCTCGGGGCTGAACGCAAGCTTCTTGAACAGGTGCTCGTTGAAGAACAGCAGCGCGTTGTCGGCCGACATGATGGTGTAGCCGTCAGGCTTGGACCGGGCCACCAGGTCGGCGCCGATATTGGTCGAGGCGCCCGGCCGGTTGTCGATCATGAGCTGCTGGCCCAGCTTGGGCCGCATGCTTTCGGCCAGCGCGCGCGCCAGATTGTCGGTGCCGCCGCCGGCCGGATAAGGCACCACCCACTTGATGAGGCGGTCCGGATAGGCGCCCTGGGCGGCGGCGCAGGCCGGCCCCGCCAGGGCGCTGGCGGCGAGCAGCTTGAGTACGTGACGACGATTCATGGATGGTTCTCCCCCGGTGTTTTTCTTGGACTCAGCCTGCCGACAGCGACGGCTGCGGCAGGTCTTTCAAGGCGGCGTCGATGGCGGCCTTGCAGGCCGCCTCGTCGCCCAGCCGCTCGAACAGCAGCAGGGCCAGCCTGGACAGGAACAGCGACTCGCGCTCCCGGCCGGCCTGGCCGATCGCGTTGCTGCAATAGGTATAGACGCGGTCCTGCGCTGCGGCGTCGAACATCACGACGGACTCCTCTGGATTTGGCATGCTTGGGCAATGGCGGCCTGCACCCTGGCGGCGTCGGCGCGCCGCCAGCGCGCACAGACATGGCCGTCGGGCCGGACGAGATAGGCGGTTCCTTCGGTTGCGCCATAGGCGCGCGCGGCGGGGCTGGAGACCGGCGCCGCCACCGCGCGACAGGGCACGGCGCCGGCGTCCCGCGCCAGCGCCATCGGCTCGGGCCCGAAGCACAGCAGCGTGAACGCGTCGCCGGCCAGCAGATCCGTGACGAAAACCCCGTCTCGCACCGGCGCGTCATCCAGCGGCGCGCCGGGCGGCGGACCGGCCTCGAACGCATCGCTCGCGGCCGACAACGCCGAGGACTGGTAGTGGATGGCGTGCGTCTGGCGCGGGTTGATCAGCCGCGCGATGCCCGGATGCGCGCCCGCCAGCGACAGCGCGGCCTCGCGCATCAGCTCGAAGCCGCGGTGCGGCGGCGACATGAATTCGGTGCTGCGCATGGCGCTGGCCGCGTTGACGTGAAACGCCTCGGTGCGCTCCTGGCTATAGCTGTCCAGCAGCGCGTCGCCGGCCTGCCCGCGGATGCGCGCGGCCAGTTTCCAGGCCAGGTTGTCGGCGTCGTCGAAGCCGGAATTCAGGCCGCGCACGCCGAAGATCGGCATGGCGTGGGCCGAGTTGCCGGCGAACAGGATGCTGCCGTGGCGGTAGCTGTCCAGCGTCATGGCGCCGGCGCGGTAGATCGAAGTCCAGACCGGCGTCCACGGCAGGTGGCCTTCGCCGATCGCGTCCAGGTGGTTCTGCACGAACGCCCGGATCTGCGCGGGCTCCATCACCTGGGCCGCGTCCTGCCCGGCGGCCAGCTGGTAATCGACGCGCCAGATGTCGTCCGGCTGGCGGTGCATCAGTATCGTGGTGCCCCGCGCCCAGGGCGGATCGAACCAGGCCCGGCGCTCGGTGGGCGACTTGCTGGGCAGTTCGATGTCGACGATGGCGTAGCGCCCCTGGTATCCCACGCCTTTGAGTTCCAGGCCCAGGCTGTTGCGCACGAAGCTCTGGCCGCCGTCGCAGGCCACCAGCCAGTCCGCCCGGGCGTCGTAGTCGCCCAGCGGGTTGCTGACGGTCACGGCCACCCCGTCCGCCTCCTGCCGCACCGCGGTGATCCTGCTCTGCCAGCGGAAGTCGATGGTGCCCGGCCGCTTCCGGTTCACCGCGGCGATCTCGTCGAGCAGGTACTGTTCGATGTAGTACTGCTGCAGGTTGATCATGGGCGGGAACTTGTCCGCCTCGCCCGTGGGCATGTCGAAGCGGAAGACCTCCCGGTCGCCATAGAAGCTGCGCCCGCGGGTCCAGGCCAGACCCTTCTCCATGAAGCGCGCGACCACGCCCAGCCGGTCCAGGATCTCCAGGCTGCGCCGGGAGATACAGGCGGCGCGGCTGCCCTCGCAGACGGAATCGTCGGCCTCGATCACCACGCTGCCCACGCCCCGGCGGGCCAGCCCGAGGGCGACGGCCATGCCCACCGGGCCGCCGCCCGCGATCAGCACCGGGTGCCGGCCGGGCTCGTCGCGCCCGGCCAGGCCGGCGGGCATCCGCGGCGCATAGCGTTGATACGTGAAAGGTCCGATATGTGTAAGCGGCACGATTGGCAAGCCCTGGTTTTTCGTACATTGATGTCGAACAATTATCTGGCTTGCCGCCGCTTAAAATGTCATACAAAAATACGACGTACTAGCCCGAGCATGAAAGTCACCCGCCTGTCCTCGAACGCCGCTTCGGCCAGTCCGCAGCTCGCCCTGCGCCTGATCGAAGCCATCGGCTCGCACGCATTCGCCACGCAGGTGCTGGAATCCCTGGAAGACTTCGTGCCGGCCAGCCACTGCACCATCTTCGGGCTCAAGAGCAACGGCCGCATGGAGGCGCTGTCCAGCGCCAGCGCCATCGGCCAGATCGCCACCATCACGGCGGTGGACTACATGCAGATGGGCTTCGACCAGCTCGACTCGAACACGCTGTGGCTGTCCAAGCGCAAGCCGGGCCGCGAACGCCAGTTCTGGATGGGGCACCAGTTCGCCAGCGACGTGACCCACGCGCGCTACCGCCAGCTTTGCTACGACGTGCCCGGCATCCGCGAGCGCCTGTCGCTGCTGTCCGTCTTTCCCGACGGCTACCGGATCTCGCTCAGCCTGTACCGCAACCATTCATATCCCGACTACAGCGTGGCCGACATGCACTGGCTGTCGCTGCAGGCGCCGATCCTGGCGGCCGCGGTGCTGCGGCACGTGACGCTGTTTCCGCAATCGCTCACGCCCCGCGCCTCGGAACAGGAACTCATTTCCACGCTGTCGTATCGCGAGCGCCAGATGGTCGCCCACATCCTGGACGGCCTGACGACCAAAGAGGCGGCCGCGCGCATCGGCATCGCGCAGACCACGGCGGCCACGTACCGCTACCGGGCTTTCCGGCACCTGGGCGTGGGCACGCTGGGCGAGCTGTTTGCGCTGATGCGCAGCCCGCCTGCGCGCCGCAAGCACTACCGATAGCGGCTATGGCGCCGCCGGCGGCGCGTGCCGGTTCACGTAATCGAGCAGTGCGTCCGGCATCGCCTGCACGGGATCGCGCGGCGGCGCGTCGCTTCGCAGGTCGACGTAAAGCGCGATCGCGGCCAGCAGCGCCGCGCGCACGGACTCGCGCTCATGCGCGGCCACGGTGGCCGCCAGCCGCGCGCTGGCCGGCGGCGGCAGCCTCTCGATCTTCCTGACGCCGCGCTGCGGCCCGCCGGCCCGGCGGTGCAGCATGGGCCCCAGCACCTGGTCGCGCAGCAGGCCCAGGATGCCGATGGCTTCGAACAATTCGCCGCGCGCCAGCTTGGCGGCGCCGTAATGCAGCCAGATCCATGCCCTGCGTTCGAACCATTCGGGCGTGGCGGCCGGCCATGCGATCGCCGCGGCCTCCAGCCGCGCCTCGATCCACTGGCGGTCGCGCGCGAACAGCACGGCCGGCCGCTCCACCCGCCGCTGCAGCTCCGCCGCGGTCACGAACTTCAGGTCCACGTGCAGCAGTTCCGGGCCGTACAGGCAGATCAGCAGCCTGGGCTCGCCCACGTGCTCGCCGGTAAACGCGGAAAGCAGCCCGCCGATGCGCTCGGTGAACGCCAGGCGCGAGGCCATGACGTCGTCATAGCTGGCGTCGTCGCAGACGATGACGAAGTCCAGGTCCGAATACGGGTCCAGGCCGCCGTGGATATACGAGCCTCCGACCAGCAGCGCGATCATGCGCGGGTCCGCCGCCACCGCCGCGCGGACTTTTTCCAGGAACCCGCCGTGCAGGGCGGGAAGCGTGTCTGCCATGTCGAATCCTCCGAACCGGCAGGCCAGATTACCGAATCCGCCGCCCCGCGGACAAGCGTCCCCGATAGCCGCGCTGCCCGGCATACCCGTGCGGCAATACTATTGCGGTTTATATCCGTCAATTTCATACTTCCAGCCCGGGCCTGTACTTCCACGGAGGTGCTGCGGTGTATGACGACATCCGAAAGCAAGGGGCGCGGGCCGCCCGCGAGGGGCTGACCCTCTGGGACTGTCCCTACTTCCGGGCGGATGCGATGCCCGGACACACGGGCGAATCTCCCGAAAAATGGCGGGCCAAGGTCGAAGCCTGGGAGGCCGGATGGAGAGCCGAGGTCGGCATCCGCCGGCCGCCGCCGGCGCGCAGCCGGCCGGCCAGGCGGCGCGGCGCCTAGTGTCCCGTCCCGTCGATACGTCCGCACGCGCGCCCTCGCCGGGGCGCGCGCGGCTTTCGGCACGCCGCTTGCTGACTCACGCCGGCACCGCTGTTGAAGAGCCCGCGCCATGATCGAGCACGATGTCGAAGTCGGCGACCTGACGGTCCATTTCTACGATTCCGGAAAAATCGAGGGTGCCACCTTGCTGGTCCTGCACGGATGGCCCCAATCCGCGTGCTGCTGGTTCGAGCTCATGTCGCGCATGAGCGGCCTGCGGGTACTGGCGCCCGATCTGCCCGGTGTCGGCGCCTCTTCGGGACGTCCGCCGCGAGGCGACAAGCGCGCCCTGGCCGCCATCCTGCTGCAAGCGCTCGACCGCCTACAGGTCGACCGGTTCTGCGTGGCCGGCCACGACGTGGGCGGGATGATCGCCTACGCGCTGATGCGCATGCAGCCCGCGCGGCTGAGCTGCGGCGCCATCATCGGCGTGTCGGTGCCGGGCGTAGCCCCCTGGACGCGCGTGGCCGCCGATCCGGCGCTATGGCATTTCGGCCTGCACCGGGTGCCACACCTGCCCGAAGTACTGGTGCGCGACCACGTCGCGGAGTATTTCGATTTCTTCTACACGGCGCTGCGCGGCCCGGCGGGCGGCGTGCCGGCGCGCAACCGACAGGCGTATTGCCGCGCCTATGCGCGCCCCGACGCCCTGAGCGCCGGCTTCGACTGGTATCGGGCGTTCGACGAAGACGCCGCCGCCAACGCCGCCGACGCCGGCCCCTGCACCGTGCCCCTGCTTTACGTGCGGGGCGGCGACGACGCCGCCGCGCTCGAAAGCCATGCCAGCGGATTGCGGCAGGCGGGCTTTGCCCGGGTCGAGACGGCGCGCATCGCGCGCGCCGGCCACTTCGTCCCGGACGAGGCGCCGGCCGAACTCGCCGCCCTGCTCACCGGTTTCATCGCCGAATTCGGCTGGAGCGAGCTGGCGTCGCACCCGTAGGCCGCCACCGACGGATACCCCCCAGCCATGAAGCACAGCCCAACCGATTCCGCCCACGACAGCCACGCCGGCCGGCCGTACCTGAAGTTCTGGATCAACATGGCGCTCGGCCTGGCCGTCATGTACTTCGTGATGTTCTCGATGATCGACGGCAGCCGCGACTTCCGCAACAACCTGAACATGTTCTACATGGCCGTCACCATGTGGGCGCCCATGGGCATCTTCATGCTGGCGACCATGCCCGGCATGTTTCCGCGCAAGACGCTGAACCTCGTGCTGGGCTGCCTGTTCTTCGTGCTGACGGCCGTGTCGTTCGCCGCCACGCGCCGCCAGGCCGCGATCGACGACCGGCAGTTCATCGCCTCGATGGTCCCGCACCATTCCGGCGCCATCCTCATGTGCCGGCAGGCGTCGCTGACCGACGCCGAACTGATCGAGCTATGCAGGAACATTGCCGCCGGGCAGCGGCGCGAGATCGAGCAGATGAACGCCATCGCGGCGCGCCTCGATTCGCGCCGTTGAACGCGGCGCCGGCATCGCTGGATACCGATAGAGTGAAATCCTGCTTCAGCGCCGCGCGTCGGCGCAATCCGCGCCGGTGCGCCTTGCGGGCAACGGCGTGTCGCCGCCGGTATTGCCCGCGTACCGCCGGATCTTCTCTGCCAGCTCCGGCGTGGCGCGCTCGTAGCCGTAGCAGTATGGCGGCGTCGGCGCGGCCTCGGGGCGGTAATCCTGCAGCACCGGCTTGGCGTCGCCCAGGTACAGATTGTCCTTCAGCCGCAGAAAGGCCTTGTGGTCCTGCGTGTAGCCGTGTTGCGCCTTGCGCCGCTCGTACGCGCCGCGGTCCGATTCGCCGTTCGGCAGCGCGCTGCGTTCGGAGGCGATGGGGATATAGCGGCAGTAGTTCACGTTGACGCCTTCCACCGTGGGGTAGAACTCGGGCTCCACGCACTTGCGCCGCGTATCGTTGCTGAAGATGTTGCCCTCGATCAGGGCCTTGGCCTCCAGGCTGAAGCTCATGCCATAGAAGTCCCAGTTCTCCAGCAGGTTGTTGTACAGGTGGAAGGTGCCGAACTGCCCGCGCGGATTGCGCTGCACGGTGTTGAAGAAGTAGTTGTGGTGCAGCGTGACCCGCGCGATCGAATCGCGGCCGTAGTTCTGGAACAGGTTCTTGGAGGTGATGTTGTTGAGCAGCATGACCTTGTTGGAATCATGGAACTTGGTCCACGAGATCGTGACGTCGGTCGAGCCGTTCTTCACGTTCAGCAGCCGGTCCGACATGCGCGACAGGTCGAGATGGTCGACCCATACGTCGCGGCTGCCGTTGGCCACGTTCACCGCCTGCGTCAGCCGCTTCAGGCGGCCGTCTATGGTCAGGTGCGTGAGGATGACGTTGCGGCTGCCGTACACGCCCAGCCCGTCGTCGATCAGCGCCACGCGCCTGCCGCGCCCGTCTATGGTGACATTGGACGGCACGCGCAGCTGCGATTCCAGCACGATGGTCATGTCGGACGCGAAGCGTATCCACGCTGGTCCCTTCTTGGCCTGCGCGAGCGCCGCGCGCAGCGTGCCCGGCCCGGCGTCCCGGTCCGACGTGACCTCGATCCAGCGTCCGCCCTGGCCGCCCGTGGCGCGCGCGCCGTAGCCTTCGCGCTGCGCCAGCAGCCCGGAGACCAGCGGACAGTCCGCGTCCGGCGTCGCGCAGGAATCGGCGGCCTGGACCGTGCCGCCGTACAGCAGCGCCAGGACCAGCAGGCCGCGCATCGCGCTCAAGATCGGCTTCATGGCGTGTCGCTCCCTATCGTTGCGCCGATCGGTCCGCGGCCGCGACGTGACGCCAGATCCCGCCGCTCAGGCGCAGGTCTTCCGGCGGGCCGGCCAGGTGCTCCCTGAGCCGTTCGAAATAGGCCTGCTGCCAGCGCTGCGCGTAAGCCTCGGCGTCCTCGCCGGGCGCGGCCGAAGGCAGCATCTCCAGCGTATAGGCCACGCGCCCGTTCTCCCAGCGCGGCGCGTAGAACACCGAAGGCACGCCCAGGCGGTGCGCGAGGTGCGAGGCGAAACCGGAGTAGGTGACCTGCTGGCCCGCGAAGGTGGTGCGCGGGGCGGCCGGATTGGCCGCGCCGTCTATCGCCAGGCACAGCACGTAGCCCGAGCCCAGCGCGCGCATGCAGGCCTTGGCGACCTGGGCCTCGGTCTGGTCGGCGGTGGAGATCAGGGCGGCGGAATAGCTGCTCTGCGCGATGCTGGGCGCGGTCGCCAGCCAGCGCGACGGAATGCCCAGCAGCTCCAGCGCCATGAGACCGGCATACATCGGCCCCACGTGCGCGGTGGCCACCACCACGCCGCGGCCGGCCGCCAGCAGCGGCGCGAAAAAGCGCTCGCCGGTGTCGAGTTCGCCCAGCAGCTGCATGGCGTCCTCGACGTCGTCCTCGCGGCATTCGAGCCAGTCGAACAGCAGATGGTCCATCAGATGGCCCCAGCGCGCGCGGCGCTCCCATTGCGCGCGGTCCACGCTCTGGTCGCCGCGCAGCGACCAGGCCCAGTCGAGCCGGGCCTGCGGAATCGGCGCGGTGTCGAGCTTCGTCTCCAGCTGCGCCATGGCCTGCTCGAAGGTGGGCGGCAGCTGCAGGTTGCGGCGGGCGACGTAATGCTCGAACAGCGCCTCGGCCTCCTGCTTGCGGCCCGCCTGCGACAGCGCGCCGATGGCCGAGCGCTGCCAGATCTGCTTGTCGGGCGATTTCTCCACCAGGTGCAGCATCTGGTCGGCGGCCTCGTCGTACTGCTGCGTGTAGCGCAGGGCGCGGGCGTACAGCGCGCGCGTCTGCTCCAGCTCGGGCGCCAGGTCCAGCGCCTGCTTGAGCGGTGCGACGGCCTCCTTGTAGCGCCCGGCGCGCAGCAGGGTCTCGCCGTACAGCGTCAGCAGCCTGACGTCGGCGGGCGCGGCCTGCAGGCCCGCCTCGAAATGCGCCGGCGCGTGCGTCTTGCGGTCGTCCTCGCCGCCGCGGCGCAGCAGCGCCAGCCCGAGCGAGGTGCGCAGCGGCGCGCTGTCGAGGCCCGCCTTCAGCGCCGCCTCGCCCAGCATGATGGCGGCTTCCACCCGTTCGTCGTCGAGCAGGGCGCGCAGGGCCACGGTGGCCACGCGCTCGTTCGGCAGCTGGTCGGGGTCCAGCGCCGCGGCGATGCGGGCGGCCTCGGCCGCGTCGCCGTTGCGCACGAAAGCCAGCAGCCACCAGTAGGTTTCGTCGGCGTCGCGCTGCGCCAGGCCCACGGTGGCGCGGGCCACCTCGGCGGCCTCGGCCTTGCGGCCGGCCTGCACGCGCAGCTGAATGCGGGCGGCATGCAGCGCCGCGGTGTCGGGTTCGATCGCGGCGGCCGCGTCGGCCTCGGCGATGGCGCGGTCCCATTGCTCGGTGCGCGCCAGCAGGCTGGCCAGCAGGCGGCGGTCGTCGGCGCGCGCCGGATAGGCGGCCGCCAGCCGCTCCAGCGCGGCGATGGCCGGTTCCAGCCGGCGCTCGCGCACCAGCGGCGCGACCAGCAGCCGGCGCACGTCGCGCCAGCCCTCGCCCGTCTGCGCCAGCGCCGGATCGAGCCGGGCCATTTCCTGCGCCGGATCGGGCGCGCCGAGGATTTCCTGGATGACGCCGCGCAGCCGCGCCGTGGCGTCGGCCTGCGCGCGGCGTTGTTCGATAAGCGCTTCAGCCATGACGCAATCCCCTCAGCAAAGCCATCGCGACACGGGCGATGAACATCAATACGAAGCCCAGCGCCAGCGCCTGCAGCAGCAGAATCCCCGTGCGCGGGCTGCTGGGCCGGTCCGTGGGCACCGGCTGGGCGATGATGGACAGATAGCGCTGCAGGCGCAGCGTGTCGGTCATCGCCTGCTGGTACGACTGCTGCGCCAGGGTCAGGTTCGAATCCGCGAAGGCCTGGGTGTTGCGCAGCGCCTCGTACGACTTGAGCTGCTGCGCCTCGGTATTGCCCTGGCCGCTCAGGCGCTGGCGCACCGATTTCAGCCGCTTCTTCAGCGACGCCACCTGGAGTTCGGCCGGCTTGAGCATGAAGTGGTCCTTGTTGCCCAGCGCGCGGATCTTGTCGAGATTGGTCTGCGCGCTGCTCAGCTCGGTTTCGAGCTGGCTGGACAGGTTAAGCAGCATCGACACGGTAGCGGTCGGATCGATATTGCCGTGCGAGGTGCGCCAGGCCGTCAGGGCTTCGCGCGCGGCCAGCGCCTCTTTCTCGGCCAGCCTGACCGACTCTTCGCTGACCTTCAGCTTGTCGGCCACGCCTTTCTCGTTCATGGAGCTGACGAACTCCTCGGCCAGGACGATGAGTTCCTTGGACAGGGTTTCGGCGTGCTGCGGCGAGAACGCGCTCACCCGCAGCACGTCGATCTGCTCCAGCGCGTTGAACGAGACGTGCACCGCGGCCCGGTATGCGCGGTACAGCTCGTCCTCGCTGGAGTCCTCGTCCAGGCGGTTCAGCGGGTCCAGGCCGGAATTGGCCAGGAACTGGCGCAGCCCCACCTTGCGGTCGAGCTGGCGCATGCAGTCGCGCGACTTGAGGAACTCGCTGACCGCCCAGCCGTCGACGAAACCGCCCAGCATGCCGCCCATATTGCCCGTGGTGATCAGGCTGGCGGCCCCGCCGCCGCCCTGCTGGCCGGAGGCGGACTGCACGAAGAAGCGCGACTCCGCCTCGTAGCGCGGCGTGGCGACGAACAGCACGTAGGCCAGCGCCAGCGCCACCGGCGCGACCACGATGGCCGCGTTGATCCAGCGGTGGCGGCGGCGCTCGCGCAGCGCGGACTCGCGCTCGCGGCGGCGGCGCGCGATCTCCGAGCCGCCTTCAGAAGCCGAACTGGCTTTCCTCGAAGTTTCCTGCGAGGAGCTCATCGCCTGCGCCGCCGGAGTCGCCTCTTGATCGCCTCGGCGGGTACTTCTGGAGGCATTGGTCGAGGTCGTCTTCGATGCGGAGGGCGCTTCGTTCATAAATCAAGCCTTTGTAGCAGTAGTCCGCCAGCTGGTTCTGGCGGTAACTGGAGAAAATGAGTGTCCGGCCGACCAGCCGCTCTTCGAACAGCGCCAGCCACAGCCGGGTGAAACGGCAGGGTTCGAAGGGAATGGACCCCTCGATCACGTAGACGTCGAACGCCGGCGCCAGCGCCAGCGCGAACGAAAACTCCTGCCGCGCGTAGAGCGGCCAGTGCTCCATGGGCCTGGCCAGGAACTTCGGGTCGCTGACCAGGTCGGCGACCAGTTCGTAGGTGGCGTCGGCGTCCAGTTCGTACATCTCGCATACGAAGTCGATCATGCTCAGGCCGCTGGCCTTGCCGCGGATGAAGCCCTGGCGGCCTATCGCCCACGAAACGTTGCCGTCGTGCTTGACGAAGCCCTGGCGCGGCGGCCGCAGATTGCACAGCAGGTCCACGAGCTGGCGGTGCATTTCCGGCGCCGGCGACAGCAGGGCGTAGCGGCCCACCGGAATGTCGAGCGTGGCGCGCGACAGCAGCGGCTGCCGGCTTCCGTAGGCATAAGGCTCGTCGGTCACGCCATTGAGATGGATCATCGTCTTGCCTCACATCGGCTGGACATTGGGGCGGGCCAGCCGTTCGCCCGCCAGGGCGACCACGAACAGGAACACCAGCGCCGTCAGGAAGTAGCCCAGGCTCGCGTCCTGCGATTCGTAGGCGTCGAAATAGACCGAGCGCAGCAGTTGCATGCCGTGGGCGAACGGAGACCACAGCATCCACGGGCGCAACTGCTCGGGCAGCTGTTCCGACACGAAGAACACGGCCGCGAAGATCTGCAGGAAGCGCTCGATCACCGGCGCCAGCCGCAGATAGAACGGCCAGAAGGTCGCGATCGAGCCGAACAGCAGGCCCATGGCCGAGCCGCAGCATCCCATCAGCACCACGTACAGCACGAAGCCCGCCCAGCTCTGCGGCAGCGTGATCAGCTCCAGCGCATGGCCGGCGCTGATCAGCACCGCGAACACCACCAGGTACACCGATACATAGATCATCGCCTGCACCAGCGCGCACATCAGCGGCGTCACCCCCTGGAAATTCAGCAGCCCGCGGGCCGACACGTAGGCCGCGCTGCTTCTGAAGATGACCTGGCGGAACATGATCCAGGTGGTGGCTCCCAGCAGCGAGAAGGTCTGCACGTCCATGCCCATGATGAAGTGCGTACCCATCAGGATGTACAGCGACGAAATCAGCGTCAGCAGCACCACGGGCCCGACCAGCGCCCACAGCAGCGCGATGCGGCTCTCGCCGTGCATGACGTGCAGCTGGTAGATGACCATCGCCAGCAGCGTGCGTCCCACCGGCCGGCCGCGCGCGGCCGTCGGCTGCGGCGCTTCGTGCAGCACTTGCAGGCGCTCGCGCAGCGTCGCGAGATCGCCGGCCTCGTCGGGCGACAGCTCGATCTCCATCGCGATGTCGTTGCGCGAGGCATGGCGGCGCGCCTCGCGCGCCTCGTCCTGCTTGCGCCGCTCCACGCGCCGCGCGTGCGCCGCGGCCAGGCGCGCGTCCTCGGCTACCAGCCTGGCCGGCATGTAGCCGGGCGCGAACACCTCCACGCCCTCGCGTATGTCCTGCTCCAGCAGGCGCACGATGATGCGCAGGCGGCGCCGCGAAAAGTCGGCCAGCGTCTCGTCGACCTTGCTGCGCCCGATCTCCGCGTCCAGCTCGGCCTGCACGGCCTCGTACACCGCACGCCGGGCCGCCACCGAATCGTGCGGCTCGCCCTGCAGCCGCGCCAGCAGCGGCTTGAGCAGCACGTCCGGTTTGGCCTGGGCCTCGAACAGCGCGGCCGGGTCCAGGCGCCAGACCGCGGCGCCGGACCCTACTGCGTAGTCGCTGCTTTTACGGCGCGAGCGCCATCCCTTGATCCTGTCCTCGTTGCTCATCGACACGCTATTGGGTGATGGCCGACGAGTTGGAGGAACCCGAATCGCTGTCGATCGCCCGCGTGGCGCTGAAGCCCGCGCTCATGGTGACGCGGAATGCCGACAGGACCTTCTGCACCTGCGTGAACGGCGCGTCCGAAATATAGATGGCCTGGCCTTCGTGCACGGTGAATTCGCGCGCCAGCGCCACCTGCTCGGGTCGGGTCATGTCGAACTGGTAGACCACCGGCAGCTTGTCCGGCTTGCCGTCCACGCCGGCCGTGGCGGGCGTGAACAGGAACACCGAGCGCGGGTCGGCCGTCTTGTCGTCCAGGCCGCGGGCGTCGGCCAGCGCGTCCAGCACGCTGTAGTTGCGCTTGCTGATGGCCACGCGGCCCTGGTTGCCGGCCGCGCCCAGCACGGTCAGGTATTCGCGCGAGTCGTAGGCGGTGATGACGTCGCCCGGACGCAGCAGGATGTCGTTGTTCTGGTTGCGGTAGATGTCCGACAGCCGCACCGAGGCCACCTGGTTGTCGCGGCGCAGGCTGATCACCAGCTGCTCCGGATTGGTCTGCACCGGCGCGCCCTGCGCCAGCGCGCTGCTCAGGCGCTGCGACGTCTGGGTGATGGGATACATGCCGGGCTTGGTCATGTTGCCCTGCAGGGTGACCATCTGGCCGCGCGCGTCGGCCGCGCGCGTCACGCTGACGTCGGCCCCCATGACCAGCTTGCTCAGGCGCGCCACGATGGCGTCGTGCAGCTGCGCGAGCGTCATGCCGGCGGCCTGGAACTTGCCCAGGATGGGGAACTGGACGTAGCCCTGCCGATTGATTTCCTGGTTGCCCAGGTCGCTCACGCCGGACGGGTCGGCCGCGAACACGCCCAGCCCGCCGCGCTCCCACACTTTCACGTTGATGCCGTCGCCGGGAACCAGGCGGTCGAACCCGGCCTGCGTGAGATCGCGGTAGCTCACCGGAAAATCGGCCACGTCGGGCACCCTGCTGGCCTGCGCGAGCTCGCGCGAGACGGGCATCACCACGACGTCCTTGTCGTCGTGGGCGCCCGTCATCTCGCTCAGCATCGGCCCGGAACGCGGCAGCTGGCACCCCGCAAGCGTCGCGGTGGCAAGCAGCAGCATGGCCAGGGCCGCCTTTCTACGCGGACCCCAGGCCGGGACGTTCATTTGCATAACTACCTTTATCTCCAGGACATCGGTTGGATCGGTGCGGACTCAGGCCAGCATCCGCTGCATCGGAAAATCGATGCGCTCATCGTTCTCGGATACCGGCATGACCGGCACGCACAGGCTCAGGAACTTGCGCAGCATGGCGTCGAGCGAAAACACTTTCTGCGCGCGATGGCGGCTCTGTTCCTTGATGGTTGCGTCGCTGCGCGCCAGGTCCACCATGGAGGCGACCTTGTCGCAGGCCTCGTGCATGTCCGGATGCTCGACGTCGCTGAGCAGATGGCCCGTGACGTTCTCCACGAAGCACTCGCCCGCGCCGCCGGCCGGCGTCGACACCACCGGCACGCCCAGCAGCTGGGCCTCGATCAGCACGTTCGGCAGGCCCTCGTAGCGCGAAAGCAGCACGCTGGTGTCCATCTGCGAATACCAGTAGCCCACGTGGTTGGACAGGCCCACCAGCAGCAGCCTGTCGGTCACGCGCAGCTCCTCGGCCAGCGACACGATGTTGTCGTGCAGGCGGCCGTCGCCGACGATGACGAAGCGCGCCTGCGGCCGCCGCTTCAGGTATTGCGCGGCCATCTTGATCCAGAGCTGCGGCCGCTTGTCCGGCTCCAGCCGGAACACCCCGCCGATGGTCTCGGTGGCGTCGGGCGTGCTTTGCTGGAAGGCGCGCCACTTTTCCTCGTCCGTCGCCGAAGCGTCGGTCGCCAGGTCCGGCACGCCGTTGTACAGCACGTGAAAGCGCACGATGGGTATGCCCAGCCATTCCGCATAGGCCTCGGCGGCCTTGCGGCTGTTGCTGACGAAGTACACGCCGGGCACCTGGGCCAGGGCCTGGTACAGCTCGGGATATTCTTCGCGGAAGCGGTCCTTGCGGATGTTGGGCGGCAGCCCGCGGAACACCAGGTGGATGGTGGGCGCGCCGGCCAGCAGCGCCGCCAGCGCCCCGAACAGGCAGGTGCCGTCCTGCCACAGGCTGACCACGTCGAAAGGATTGGTGCGCAGCACCGGCGCAAGCCGCGTCACGCCGTAGTGCACCGGCGGCGGCAGCTGCTCCAGCAGGCGGCCCAGGCCGGCGTCCGGCACCTGCTGGTGCGACACCGAGACGGCGGGCAGCTTGTTGATCTCCGTGACCGGAATCTGCGCCTTGGTCAGCACCGGCAGGAAGAAGTCCAGGCCCTGCTTCTTGGGCGAGCCCGCGGGCTCGGTGTGCTGCTTGACCATCACTTCGACTTTCTCAGGCCGCATCACGACCGAGGACGGCCGGCGCTCGGGCGACTCGGCCATGCGGGTCAGCTCGTTGGCCAGCCGCGTCAACTGCCGCTCGGCGCCGCCCGGTCCCAGGCTGCCCGTGACCAGCGCAACCGACACCGGCTTGTCCGGCGACTGCTCGGGAATCTCCCGGCCGCGGAAGTGCAGGATCGCATGCTTCATCGAAATGATGCGGACGTCCTTGCCGCTGAGCTCGCGGTCCGGCTCCAGGGCCTGGTAGAAGGCGTAGTCGCTGGCCAGTCCGCTGGCCAGTTCCTCGGCCTTGCTGCCGGGCGCGAGCTGGTCGGCCACGGGCGCGATGGCCTCGAACGCGTCTGCCACCAGGCCGCGCTTGCGCAGGCGCTTGGCGAACTCGATGCGCATGTTGCGATCCGGGTAGTGCGCGATCAGCCTGCGGAACAGCGCGTCGGACTGCTCATGGGCGCGGATGTCGCTGAGCAGCTTGGCGCGCGCGAACAGCCGGGCCGGGCTTTTCGAGGTCTCGGGCAGATGGCGGTCGACCAGCGCCAACGCGTCGTCCAGGTGCCGTTCCTTCACCAGCCGGGTCGCGCAATAGCGCACGATCTCCAGGTCGTCCGGGCATTCGTTCAGCAGCGTGGACCACTGCTCGGACATGCCCTCGTTCAGGCCGGCCGCCTCTTTCAGGCGCAAGAGCAGATAGCGCACCTTCGAGTCGGCCATGTGGCCGCGCGCCAGCGCGTGGGCGCGCACCAGGTTTTCCTGCGCCAGTTGAACCCGCCCCGACGCCGCAACTATTTCCTCGAGCTGCGCCTGGACGTGCTGGAGCTGGGAGGCCTGGTCCTCCTGTTCGGTCATCAATGGTGGGTTCATGCCGCCTTCCTGCGATTGGCCTTTTCGATCCACACCAGGCAACGCTGGATGTAGTGGTCGAACTGCGCCGGGTTGTCGGAACGTTCCTTGAGCAGGCGCCAGTACGGCAGGGCCTGTTCGAAGCGGTGCAGGCGCATGGCGCCGACGGCGGCCAGGCGCAGGCCGACGGGATCGTCCGGAACCAGTTGCAGGATGCGTTCGCCCAGCGCCAGGCGCTCATTGGTGCTGGACGAATCCAGCGCCCGCGCCTCGGCGTACAGCACGGCCAGCACGCGGCGCTTTTCGTGGTCGATTTCCGTCATCTCCGGCCACGAGCGGCCGACCCGGTCCAGCAGGGTCCAGGCGCCCTGGTGGTCGCCGGCAGACAGCATTTCGCGGGCGCCGCGGATCGCGCGCGGCCCGAGGCGGCCGAGCTGGCGCTCCGCTTCTTCCTTCGCGCCCTGGTCGGCCGAGGCATGGGCCTGCACCGCCTTGTAGGCGTCGATGGCTTCGCCGAACCAGCCGCCGTTGAACGCCGCCCGCGCGAAGAACAGCTTGGCGCTGAACGGCGCGGATTCGGCGGCCGCGGCGCGCTGGAGATGGCGCATGGCGGTCTGCTTGTCGCCCAGCGCGTCGGCGGCGCGGCCGCGCATGGCGTCGAGCTCGGGGAAATCGGCCTGGGTGTCCAGGGCGATGTCCGTGAGGTCCATGACTTCCTTGTGGTTGCCCGCCAGCAGCGCGGCGCGCACGCCCAGCCGCATGGCGCGCTCGAACGCGCGCTGGGCGCGCACCCCGGTCAGCGCCTCGGGATTGAGCAGGCGATGCGCGCAGATGCGTTCGGCGGCGTCGCGCAGGCGTCCCTCTTCCAGCGCGCGGGCGCCTTCTTCCGCCCAGACCGGCGACTGCGACTGCAGCCAGGACTGGATCTCTTCATTCTCGCTGTCGTTCAAGCCGCAAGAGACCGCCAGCGTGGCCGCCGCCA
This sequence comes from Achromobacter sp. MUI-25009338, assembly GCF_057359325.1. Lineage (NCBI taxonomy): Bacteria > Pseudomonadati > Pseudomonadota > Betaproteobacteria > Burkholderiales > Alcaligenaceae > Achromobacter > Achromobacter sp. MUI-25009338. The sequence continues at coordinate 248,841 of NZ_CM170627.1, read as the reverse complement.
TGATGCTGCCGCGCCACGAGGCTTCCTTGACCAGCTCCAGCGCTTCCATCGGCTCCAGCGCGGGCGTCTCGGACGCCAGGGCGCGCAGGCCCGCGCGGTCGCCGGCCACCAGCCGGTCGCGCCACAGCACCGCGAAACCGCGGCCGTAGGACGGATTGGCTGCGCGCACCTCGTGCACCCAGCGGATCGCGGCCTCCATGTCGCCGCTGGCCTGCAGCAGCGACAGCACCGTGTCGGCCGCCTCCAGCGCCCAGGCGTCCTGCGGCGCGGAGATGCGGAACAGCCGCTTCCAGTTGCTCAGGGCCTCGTCCGCATAGCCCAGCTGGCCGGCGCAGACGGCGGCGGTGCGCACGATCTCGGGGGTTTCGATTTCATCGCCCAGCAGGCCGGCGGCCAGCGGATAGGCCAGGTCGTGGCGGCCCAGCTTGAAATGATTGCGCATCAGGATCTGCTCGGCCTTGCTGCCGGAAGCGACCGAGCCGTCGGCGCTGCCCAGCAGCGCCAGCGAGCCTTCGTAATCGCCCAGCTCTTCCTGGATGCGGGCCGACAGCAGCACGTGGTCGGGCAGGCCGGGATGACGGCGCAGCACATCGCGCAGGCGGCGCGAGGCTTCGCGCAGCTCGCCCGAATCCCACAGCTTCTCGATGCGTTCGGCGCTGTCCTCGGCGCTCAGCTTGGCCGCGGTGGGCTGCGAGGTGGACGCGCCCATGCGCGGACGCATGTAGTTCTTGAACCATTCGGCGCCCAGGCGCTCGGCGAAGACCGAGGTGTAGTGCGTCAGGTCCAGCCCGCCGTGCTCCATCGCCTCGGCCTGGCCGATCTTGTTCATCAGCGGCGTCGGATCGTAGCAGGGCACGCCGATGCGTTCGGCGCCGGCGGTCATCGCGGCGATCAGCTGCTGGCGCTGTTCGATCGGCACGTTGTCCGGCGTCAGGGCGTTGACGTGGGTGACGAACACCACCTTGTCCTTGCCCAGCAGGTCGACCAGCTGCTGCATTTCCTGCTCGACCTCTTCGTCGGGCAGGTCGCGCTTGACGATGCGGGCCAGCAGGCTGGCGTCCTCGGCAGACAGGCTCTTGTAGACCGCGTCCTGCTCCAGCTGGGCGCGCCGCTCATCCAGCCGGTCGGGATGGGCCAGCGACCAGAACATGCGGGTGCGCGTGCGGTCGGCGAAGAACTCGCTGAAGTAGCGCACCAGGTAGTTGGACTGGATGGGATAGCCGTCGATGGTCAGCAGCTTGCGCGAGGACAGCTCGACCATGTAGAGGTCGGCCGGCTTGTGCGTTCCGTAGCGGGCCTGCTCGCCGTTGGACGGGCGGAAGATCAGGCGCTGGACGTCGGTGGGGATGTCGCGTTCGCCGAACATGAAGCGCGCCTGCTGCAGCGCCTCGGTGCTGGTGTGCACGAAGCCGTAATTGCGCCCCAGTTGCAGCTTGATCGGGTAGCGCCCCACCGCATCGCGCAGCGGCGTGTGGATGCGGCAGGTGCCTATCGGAGCAATGGTAAATGCAGCCATTCAGGGTCTCTCCTGTAGTGATGGATGACGAGCCCGAACTTAAAGAGTCCAGTACAAGAGGTCGGAGGAAAGGCGCTTGCTGTCGAGCACCGAGCGCAGGTCGCAGACCATGCCGCCGCGCTTGACCAGGGTCGGCAGGTCTTCCCAGATGGTTTCCATGGTTTCGCGGTGCGGCACCGCCAGGATCAGCACGTCCATGTCGCGGAACTCCTCGCGCGGCACGAGCTTGATGCCGTACTCGTGCTCCATCTGCTCGACGTCGACCATCGGGTCGCACGCCGTCGGCGTGATGCCGTAGGCGCCCAGGGCGTTGTACAGATCCACCACCTTCGAATTGCGGATGTCGGGCACGTTTTCCTTGAACGTCATGCCCAGGATGCCGACGCGGGTGGAGGCGTCGAGGCGGCCGTTGCGCGCCAGGGTCTGGACCACGCGCGAAGCGACGTGGCTGGCCATGCCGTCGTTGATCCGGCGGCCCGACAGGATGACCTCGGGGTGGTAGCCCATCTCCTGCGCCTTGGAGGTCAGGTAGTACGGGTCCACGCCGATGCAGTGCCCGCCCACCAGGCCGGGGGTGAACTTCAGGAAGTTCCACTTGGTGCCGGCGGCGGCCAGGACTTCCGACGTGCGGATGCCGACCAGGTCGCAGATCTTGGACATCTCGTTCATCAGCGCAATGTTGATGTCGCGCTGCGTGTTCTCCAGCACCTTGGCGGCCTCGGCCACCTTGATGGAGGAAGCGCGGTGCACGCCGGCGTCGATGATCTGTTCGTAGACCCCGGCGATGACTTCCAGCGAGGCCTCGTCCTGGCCGGACACGATCTTGACGATCTTCTCCAGCGGATGTTCGCGGTCGCCCGGGTTGATGCGTTCGGGGCTGTAGCCCAGCTTGAAATCGACGCCGCAGCGCAGGCCCGAGGCGCGTTCCAGCTCGGGGCCGCAGATTTCCTCGGTGGCGCCGGGATGGACGGTGGACTCGAAGACCACGATGCATCCGGGGCGCAGCACCGGACCTATGGACTGGCAGGCGCGCACCAGCAGCGAAAAATCGGGGTTATTGCGTTCGTCGACGGGCGTCGGCACGGCGACCACGAAAAAATCGCAGCCTTCCAGTTCCGAGACCTGGTGGGTGAACTGCATGGGGGAAGCAAGCAATGCATCGCGTTCGATCTCGCCTGTCCAGTCATCACCCTCTTTCAGTCGCGCGATTCGCCGCTTGTCCACATCAAAACCGATGACATCAAAGCGCTTGGAAAATGCCACTGCTACCGGCAGGCCGACATATCCAAGGCCACACACTGCGATTCTCTTTACCACGGGGGACCTCACTGTTTTCGTCGTGTCGTGCGACACTAGAAATTGACATCCAAAGACGAGTAATCGACATGACATCGAAATACGTTCGTGTTTGGACGGGCGTATTGCTTGTAGATTGTTTACATCCAGATACCCGGCTGAGCTTGCCGAGCGACGAGCCCACGAATCGTAGATGGGCCGAACAGCAAATTTCTTTCTAAAAATTTATATTGCTGTGGAAATAAATCGGATCGGTCGCAATAAACCCCGGGAAATCCCTCAAACGATTACATCCATTACATAAATGGCAACATAATCGCGCCCGGATATTGTTAGTAAATATTGAAATTGGTTTTTGTTGATTTTGATTAATCTGGCTGAAACCATGCGCGCGCTGACCTGGAGTTATTTGCTGATTACCCAATGAAATGTCACCGCTTCAAATTCAAGTCACCACCACGGCAATATTTCAGAAATAAAGACGCGGCCGCGCAGGGCCGGCCGGAATGAAAAAGGCCCGCGCGCAGGCGGGCCTTCGGGCAAGCGGATCCGGCAGGACCTAGAAGCGGTATTTCAGGTTGAGCATGGCGTTGCGCGGCGCGCCGTAGTAGCCGGTGTTGAAGGTCGTGTCCAGGCTATCGAGATACTTCTTGTCGAACACGTTGTTCAGATTCAGCGTCGCGGTCAGCGATGGGCTGAACTCGTGGCTGGCCATCAGGTTGACCACGGCGTAGGCCGGCTGGCTCGCCGTGACCGTGCGGCCGAGCTGCCAGGGCGTGGCGGAGTAATGGATCCTGCTCTGCCAGTTCACGCCGGCGCCCACCACCGTGCGGTTCCAGTCGCCCGGCAGGCGGTACGTGGTCCAGACCTTGACCAGATGTTCGGGCATGACGGTCTTGATGCGCTTGCCGTCTGCATCCTCGCTGCGGTTGTAGGCATAGGACGCGGACACCTGCCAGCCGGGACTCAGTTCACCGGTCAGTTCCAGGTCCAGGCCGCGGGTCCTGGCGCCCGGCACGGCGCGGTAGGCCGCCACGTTGTCGGTGCCCGGCACGATCTGGCCGTCGTCGGCGATCGCCAGGTTGTCCTGGCGGATTTCATAGACGGCCGCCGACGCCTCCAGCCGGCCATTGGCGAATTCGCCCTTCCAGCCCAGTTCGATGTTCTCGCCCTGGCGCGGGTCCAGCATGCGGCCGTTGCGGTCGCGGTAGTACTGCGGCTTGTAGATCGACGCATAGCTGGCGTAGATCGTGGAGCTGTCGTCCAGGTCGTAGAGCACGCCGGCATAAGGCGTGACCCGGCCGTTTTCCTCGGCCAGCATGTCCTGGTCGAAGGGCCGGCTGGCGGGCGCGGCGAACAACTGCTGGTAGTGCCATTTGTAGTTGCTGACGCGGGCGCCGGCGATCAGCGAAAGCCTGTCGGTCGGACGCAGCCGCGTGGCCAGGTAGGCGCCGCTTTCCCGCGTATAGGTGTCGTTGTCGTAGTTCTTGACCAGGTCCGGATGCACCGACTGATTGCGCCAGCCGTAGAGATTGAACGGATTGGCCGCGGCCGCCCCGCTGACGTCGCGCATCACGTCCGACTTGGTGTCCGACTCGGTGAACGACACGCCGGCCACCAGTTGGTGTTCGCGCCCGAACAGCGTGTACGGCCCTTCGAGATGCAGGTCCAGGCCGGTCTGCACCTGCCGGCTGTTGCCGCCTTGAATCCAGAGCGGCACGCCGGCGCCGGTGACGGGGTTGGCGAAGCCGGCGGTCAGAGAAGCCATCGCGGTCTGGAAGTCGCGCTGGCTTTCCAGCCGGTTGAAGGAGAGCTTGCCGGTCCAGCCGCCGCCCAGTTCCTGGCGCAGCGACCCGAACACCGTCACGGCTTCGACGTCGAAGAAGTTGTTGCGCGCCGCCACGCTGCGCGACCGGCGCAGGTCCGCCTGTTCTCCCGTGCTGTAGAACAGCGGCGTGCCCAGCCCGCCCAGCGTGCCGGTGGGCTGCTTGCGCTGGTAGTCGATGCCTGCGGTCAGTTGCGTGGTGGCGGTCAGGTCGGCCTCGATCACACCGTAGAGCACGTCCTTTTTTTCGCGGTAGTAATCGATGAAGCTGCCGCCGCGCTGCTGCGCGGCGATGGCGCGACCGCGCACGCTGCCCGATGGGTTCAAGGGGCCGGCCACGTCGGCCTCCAGCCGGAACCGGTCCCACGAGCCGGCCCCCGCCGAGACATGGCCCTGGAACTGCGTGGTCGGGCGCTTGCGCACGAAATTGAGCGTGCCCGCCGGCTCGCCCACGCCGCTCATCAGGCCGGCGGCGCCGCGCAGGACCTCGACGCGGTCGTAGACCACAGTGTCGGCCAAACTGGGCGCGACGTCCTGCGTGCCAACCTCGACCACCGTGGGCACGCCGTCGAGCTGGTACTGGTCGATGGCATAGCCGCGCGAATAGACGTTGAAGCGCTCGCTGCCCATGTTCTGCACCGAGATGCCGGGCGCCTGCTGCAGCACGTCGCTGACGCTGTTGAGGTTCTGGTCCTCGATGCGCTGGCGCGTCATGACGCTGACGGTCTGCGGCGTTTCGCGCAGCGACAGGTCGAGCTTGGTGGCGGTGGCGCTGGCCGGTATGGCGTAGCCGCCCAGCGCCTCGCTGCTTTCGCCCAGCGAGTAGCCGTCGACGGTGACCGCTTCGAGCTGCGCCGCGCCCGCCGGCTCGCGCACGATGGCGTAGCGGCCGGCGTCGCCTCGGCGCGCCATCAGGCCGGTGTCGCGCAACAGCGCGGCCAGCGCGGCGTCGGGCGGGTAGGAGCCATGCAGCCCGGGGCTGCGCAGGCCACGCATCAGGGCCGGGTCGTAGACCAGCACCAGGCCGGCCTGCGCCGCATAGCGGTTGAGCGCCGCGTCCAGCGGACCGGCCGGAACGTCCAGCGTCGCGGCGGCCTGCGCCAGTGCGGCGGCCGGCAGCGCGGCGGCCGCTGCGCCGCCCAGCGTCAGCGCGCAATGCAGAATGCCGCGGAACGCGTGTCGGCGAGGTAGGTGCTTCATGGTGTGGAACCCTTCAGGTGTGGAACTGAAGGACAGGACGGCCGGGCATCGAGAAGCGCGCAATGCCGTTACAAATCAGCGGAGCGTAATGCGCAGCACGCCGGGCAGCACCCGCTCGACGCGGATCGGCAGCAGCTCCTCCAGGGCCTGCAGCGCCTCGTCGCCCTGCAGCGGCATGACGCCCGACACGCGCAGGCCCTGCAACGCCTGGCGGTCGAACCAGAAATAGGCGCGGCGATGGCGCGCCAGCTGGTCCAGCACGTCGGGCAGCGGCGCATCGCGCACCGAGATGCGCCCATGCGCCCAGGCCTCGGCGCCGTCGGCGTCGATCGCGCGCAAAGGCCCCAGGCCCTGGCGCGTCATGCGCACCGCCTGGCCCGCCGGCACGGCGGCGCACGGTTCGGCCTGCGCCGGGCAGACCTTGACCTGTGATTCGGTCACCAGGACTTCGGTGGCGCCACGCAGTTGCCTGACCACATAGCGCGTGCCCAGGGCCGTGGCCTCGCCCTGTTCGGTGCGGACCACGAAAGGACGGCGCGCCGGGTCCGCGGCCACTTTCACCAGCACTTCGCCCTGGCGCAGCATGATGCGGCGCTCAGTACCGGTGTAGACCACGTCGACCGCGCTGTCGGTGTTCAGGACCAGCGTGCTGCCGTCGGCCAGCCAGAGTTCGCGCAGTTCGCCCACGTGGCTGCGGTGGTCGGCCAGCAGCCAGGCCGGCGGCGCGTAATGCAGCAACAAGGCGGTCAGGGGAGCCAGCAGCGCCAGCGCAAGCAGGGCCCGACGGCCCTTGGTGCGGGATTTCCGGCCAGCGGAAAGTATGGCGCGCGCGCGACCGCCGGGCAGCGCCTGCGCCTGCTGCGCGAAGATCGCCCATACGCGGTCCAGTTCCTGCCAGGCGGCCTCGTGGCGGGCGCTGCGCTCGCGCCATTGGCGGCAGGCTTCGCGGTCTTGCGCGCTGACCTCGCCCGAACTCATGAGGCCGTGCCAGTCGGCGGCCTCTTCGAGCAGTTTGCGCTGGAGGCTGTCGTCGTTCACGGCCCCGGGTTCCAGCCCGCCTGCACGAATGCGTCGCGGCAGGCAAGCAAGGCCAGCGCGATATGCCGGCGCACCGTGGCCTCCGACACTTTCAGCGCCAGCGCGATGTCTTTGTGCAGCATGCCGTCGAACACGCTCATCAGGAAGGCCTGGCCAGCCTGCCCGGGCAGCCTGTCGATGGCCAGGCTCAGCGCGGTCAGGGCCTGCACCGCCGCGGCCACGCTTTCCGAGGAGGGCGCGCAGCCCGACGCGTGCAGGGCGGCGTAAGTGTCGAGGTACGCGCGCTCGATGTCCTGGCGGCGGCTTTCGTCGATGATCAGGCGCCTTGCGATGGTGGCCAGCAGGGCGCGCGGTTGCAGCAGATCTTCGACGCCGCCCCGCTGCAGCAGGCGCAGGAAGGTGTCCTGGGCCAGGTCTTCCGCCGACGAACGGCAGCCCAGCTTGCGCCGGACCCAGCCGAAAAGCCACGCATGATGCTCGCTGTAGAACAGGTCGAAAGTGCTGCGACGCTTGAGCAAAGACATGGAACGGACTGTGCGATGGCTGCGTGAGTAGAGTGCTCCGAATTCTAAATGATATTGATTCTTTTTGTTAATAGAACGAAAAAGAGCCGCGACGGACCGGACGAAACCGGCCCGCCGCGGCTCGCGGCGCCCGCGCGGATCGGGCGCGCAGGCATTAGAAATGCACGGCCTTAGAAACGCACGGCCAGCCTGAAGATGCCGGACTGCTGGCGATTGCCGCCGCCGAACTGGGCGTCATAGGCGAAGCCGGCCGTGGTGTTGCGCGTGATCGCCACTTCGGCGCCCAGGCCCAGCACCGCGGCGTCGCGCGCGATCGGCACGCCCGTTACCGAGAACGTGCTGCCGCCGTCGAACGCCAGTTCCTGGCGCGGCTTCACGTCGCCCATGGCGTGGCGCCAGCCCAGGGTCGCGGTCAGGCGGCCCGGCGCGCGGTCGGAACCGAACTGCCATGCGCCGCGCAGGCCCAGCGTGGTGCTGGTCACGTCATCGGTGCTGCCCTTGCCGTGCAGCGCCGCGGTGCCGCCCGATTCCTCGAAGTCGCGCGTGCGGACCTGGTTCCAGGCCAGGCCGGCGAACGGCTCGACGGTGTAGGCGTCGCCCAGCGACAGCTTGTAGCCGAGTTCGGTGAACAGCTGCGTCGAGGACGCGCTGTACGACGATTTGAGCTGCTGGTTCAGGCTGCCGGCCGCGACGTCGCGCTTGGTGTCGATGTCGTGCCAGGTGTAGGCCGCGCCCGCCATGAAGCGGATGTGGCCGGGGCCGGCCGCGAAGTTGCGGCCGCCGAACAGCGTCGCCGTATAGCTGTCGATGCTGGTGCGCGAGGCCACGTCGTCGATCGAGGCATGGCTGCCGGTGTAGCCGACCGCGCCGCCCAGGCGCCAGCCGCCGCCCACCTCGCCGTCGCCGCCGACGAACAGGCCGCCGGCCGATTGGCTGAGGCTGGAGGCGTTGCCGTCGCCGCCGAAATGGCTCCAGTTGCCGAAGCCCTGCGCCCAGATCGGTGATGCGCCGCTTTGCGGCATGGCGTCGGACGACGACGCGCCCAGCTGCGCCGTGGGCCGTCCCGCCAGCATCGGCGCGTCGAGGTTGCCGCGCAGATGCGCCAGCGGCAGCGAGCGCACGGTGTCGGCCTGGCTTTGCAGCACGCTGGCGGTGCTGGCGTAGGCTTCGCCCGACAGCTGCTTCAGGGCCGAGCGCGCCTGCTCCGGCGTCATGGTGAGCACGGCCGTCGCCACCTGGCTGGCGCCCGTGGTCTTGTCCGCGGCGATGCCGCTGCCGACCAGCTGCGATTCGCCGGCGGTGGGCGTGGACGATCCGCTGCCCGTCACGGGGGTCTTGTCGCCGCCGGTGGCGGGCTGGTCACCGCCCGTCGCGGGCTTGTCGCCGCCGGTCGCGGGCTTGTCGCCGCCGGTCGCAGGCTGGTCGCCGCCGGTCGCGGGCTTATCGCCGCCGGTCGCGGGCTGGTCGCCACCGGTCGCGGGCTGGTCGCCGCCGGTCGCGGGTTTGTCGCCGCCCGTCGCCGGCGGTTCTTCCTTGTCCAGCGCGTCGCCCACGCTGCTTTCGTTGTCGGTGCCGCCGATGTCGCCGATCGGCACGTCATTGCGCGCCAGCGTCATGAACGCATTGTTGGCGTCGTAGCTGAGCGTGGGCGTCAGGAACGCATACGAGCTGGTGGCGCCGGTGAAGCGGCCCTGCACGCCGCCGTCGGCGGTCAGGATGTTGTAGGTGGTGCGCGGCGCGTAATTGCCATTGGGTCCCACGTGCGCCACGGAGCCGTCCAGCCTGGCCACGCCGGTGACGTGGATGCGGTCGCTGGCGTTGCTGGCCGGATCGGCGTGCACGCGATAGATGGTGTTCTCGCCGAAGTCGAGGTTGCCGTTGATGGTCAGCGTGCCGATGGGCGAGCCGTCGTTGCCGGGCGACACGACCGCGGTCGGATACAGCGTGGTGCTGCCCAGCTGGCCGACGCCGGCCAGCACGACTTCGCGGCCGATATCGACCGGGCCGTTGAGCTTGCCGTCGATTTCCAGCGCGCCGTCGGCGATCAGGATCGGGCCGGTCAGGCCGCTGCTGTCGGCGGTCAGGATCACCGAGCCCGGGCCGGTCTTGACGAAGCCCTGCGTGCCTTGCAGCGGGTTGTCGATGATGTCGACGAACTGGCCCGAAGCATAGGTGCCGTCGCCCACGACGATGGCCGGCGGATTGCCGCCGCTGCCCACCAGGGTGATGGGCGCGCCCTGCAGGCGATAGCGGTCGGTGGCGAACTGGATGCCGGACACGCGCACCGGGCCTTCGACGTTCACCACGCCGGTCTGGCCGGCGAAGATGGCGTAGCCCGCATCGGGCAAGGCGCCGGTGGCGTTGGTCGGGCTGCTCCAGTTCGCGCCGCCCGCGCTCCAGGTGCCGCTGCCGCCGCCGGCGCGGGTGGCCGAGGCCAGGCCGTCGCCGTTCCACAGATTGGTCGTGCTCGGGCCCAGGATCAGGTTGATCTGCTTGTCGCCGGTCAGCGTCTGGATGGTCGCGCCGGGCGTCGAGTCGCCGGTGACCGGGCCCAGCGTCAGGCCGTTGCCGCTCAGGGAACCGGTGTACGACATGATCCGGTAGTAGCCGGCGTTCACGCCCAGCGTGTTGACCGAGACATTCAGCGTCGTGTTGTTGAGCGCCACGTCGCCGCGCACGGTGATGTTGTCGCCGGTGCCGGGCTGCGTGATGGGCAGGCCCGCGTAGCCGGTCTCGAAGTCGAACACCGCGTTGTTCATCGACACATTGCCGTTGACGACCAGATTGCCGTTGGAGACCCCGGTCGGCGTGCCCACGGAATAACCGGGCGCCACGCGCGCATTGCTCACATTGAGATCGCCGTTGATCGAACCGAAGCCCGCGATGGTGCCGTTCGATGTCGCGTTGACGCCGCCGCCCAGCGTGACGCCCGCCCCGCCGCCATTGCCGCCGATCACCAGCGTGCCGCCGCTGACGTCGACCCCACCGGGAAAATTGACCGAACCGTCAAACACCCGCGTATCGCCCGACGTCACGGTCAGGTCCGCAGCGATGACGCTACCTCCGTAGGACGCGCTCAGCGCGAGCGTCGCCGTCAGCCATTTCTTCGTGCCCTGTATCAACGTAGATACTCCCTATCTCGATTAATCGCCGCATTAATTCCGCATTACCGAATTGCTGTAAAAGTGTTTTTACGTAACAATCCGGCCTGCCTGAAATTGAATGGGCTTCCGCGAAAAAAGGACGCAATGTATACCGCTTTTTTGGCAATAAAAAGAATTAGCGGTCAAACAAGGGCTAGATAATTGAAATAGTGCGATTGGATACCAACCGCATGATTTCATTGGCTAAATGGATGGCATCCGGTTTGTTCAGCGTGCATCTACGGATACCATCTTTATTACCGAAGCGGCGATATTCGGATACCATCCTGATCCACGAATTCCAGGCCGGATCGCAGTTTTTCTGAAGCAATTCAGAAATAACTGGAAATAAAACCCGGCTGGCGTCCCTGCAACCCGATTTCGAGAATCTTCATGCGTTTTCGCTCCGCAACCGTTTCCGATCTGCCCGCGCTGGGCGCGCTTGCGCTGGCTTCCAAGGCTCACTGGGGTTATTCGGCCCGGCAACTGGAGCAATGGCGCGACGACCTGACGCCGCATGCGTCGTGGATCGGCGCGCGGCCGTTCGTGGTGGCCGAAAACGATGACGGCCTGATAGGTTTCTACACGCTGGAGCCTGGCGGCGACGGCATCTGCGCGCTGGACAATCTGTGGATCCGCCCCGGCCTGATCGGACAGGGCTTCGGCCGCCGCCTGTTCGCCCACGCGGCCGATCGGGCGCGCGCGCTGGGCGCGACGGAAATGCACATCGACGCCGAGCCCCATGCCGAACGGTTCTACCTGTCGCGCGGCGCCCGCCGCCTGGGCGCGGTGGCCGCGCCCATCGACGGCGAGCCGGCCCGCGTCAGGCCGCAGTTGACGCTGCGCCTCGAACCGGCTTGAAGGCGCCGCCGCCCTAAAAGCGGGCAAGCATGGCCTGTGCGCTGCAAGCGCATCGTCCTGCCCGGGCATGTCGCTTGCTCGCCGGGGTACCGGTACACGCCAGCCGCCGATATTTTGAAAAACCCTGCTTCGCCACGCCGCTCCCGCGCTCCCGCCGCGTTCCTCGCCCTGCTGAACCGCCGGTCCGTCGACGGCGCGCTGGGGCGGGACATCATCCGCCTGCCGGTGCAAACCGTCGCAGCGGTACTGCTGGCCTATGCCTGCATGCAGTGGCTGAACCTGCCGGACATCGCCTGGGGCGCCTTTTCCGCCCTGTTCGTGGTGCGGGCCAGCGTGGAAGGAACCATCGGCGAAGGCACGGCCCGCGTGCTCGGCGCCCTGATCGGCGTGGCGATCGGCGTCTCGCTGGTCGTGCTGTCGCAGGTGGGCGGACTGGCGATCTGGTGGAGCATCGTGATCGGGGTCGGCCTTGCGGCCTACATTTCGATGCGCTGGCCGACCCTGAGCTACAGCCTGGTCACCGTCACCATCCTGACCGTCACGCCGGACGCCGACATCCTGGCCGGCGCCATGCATAAAACCGTCGCCATCATGATCGGCTCGGCCTCGGGCATCCTGGCCGCCGCGGCCGTACTGCCGTTGTCGGCGCGCCGCAGCGTGCGTACCAGCCTGGCCGTCTCCATCGAGGCCTTCGGCGACCTGCTGGTGCAATGGGCCGCCGCCTTGAACGACGGCAGCCAGCGCCCCTGCCTGCACGGCCGGACGGCCATGGAAGAAGCGCGCCAGCGCGCGCGCGACATGTCATCGCAGGCGCGCACCTTTCCCATGGATCTGCTGTACCCGCACGGCGCCGCCTATCGGCTGCATGACGGCATAGACCGCCTGTGGCGCACCGTCACCCTGATGGAGCGCGCCGGCGACGTGCCGCTCACGGACAACATCTGCCGACGCCTGGGGCCCGCGCTGGACGAGATCGCCGCAGCGGCGCGGGCGCAGGTCGAGGACCTGGCGCAGGCGCTGCGCGAGGACCGCCGTTCGGCGCCGCCGCCCCGTTTCGGCTCGCCGCTGCGGCAGCTGGACGGCATCATCGAGGCCGCCATGGGCGACGGCGGCTTCGACCCGACGGAACGGGAGTCCGTCGAAGTCATCCGCTGGGCCTTGCATGAAGTGGCGCGCGAACTGGACGCGCTGGCCGAGCACCTCGACGGCGGCTCCGCGCGCCGGTAACACGGCCGGCGCGGGCGGGCTATTCGCGGTTCGCGGCGAAATGCTCGCGCGTCAGCTTCACCACCAGCGGCGACAACAGCACCAGCGCGATCAGGTTGGGCACCGCCATCAGCCCGTTCAGCGTATCGGCCAGCAACCAGGCGAAATCGAGGTGGGCGATGGCGCCGAACGGCACGGCGATCACCCAGACGATCCGGAACGGCAGGATGGCGCGCACGCCCACCAGGAACTCCCAGCAGCGCTCGCTGAGATAGCTCCAGCCCAGGATGGTGGTGAAGGCGAAGATCGCCAGCGCCACCGCGATGACGTAGCGGCCGATGCCGGGCAGCGCCGCGTCGAACGCGGCGGCCGACAGCACCGCGCCGCTGGCGCCGCTGGTCCACAAGCCCGAGCACACGATGACCAGGCCGGTCATCGTGCAGATGACGATGGTGTCGATGAAGGTGCCGATCATCCCGATCATGCCCGAGCGCACCGGGCTCTTGCTGGTGCCCGCGGCCTGCACGATGCCGGCGGTGCCCAGCCCGGCTTCGTTCGAGAAAATGCCGCGCGCCACGCCGTAGCGCATGGCGGCCATCACCGCCGCCCCGGCAAAGCCGCCGGTGGCCGCGACGGGCGAGAACGCATGCGTGAAGATCAGCGCCAGCGCGGTCGGGATGGCCTCGGCCATGACGATCAGCGCGATCACCGACGCCACGATATAGGCCACGCACATGAACGGCACCAGCGCCTCGGCCACCGCGCCGATGCGGCGGATGCCGCCCAGCACCACCAGCCCGATCAGCGCCATGGAGACCAGGCCGGTCACCCAGTCGGGCACGCCGAACGACGCGCCCAGCGCGTCGGCCATGCTGTTGACCTGCACCATGTTGCCGATGCCGAATCCGGCCAGGCCGCCGAACAGCGCGAACAAGGCGCCCAGCCAGGCCCATTTCGGGCCCAGGCCGTTGCGGATCGCGTACATCGGCCCGCCGGTGAATTCGCCGCGCGGGTCCTTCTCGCGGAAGTGCACGGCCAGCAGCACTTCGCTGTACTTGGTGGCCATGCCCACCAGGGCCGTCGCCCACATCCAGAACAGCGCGCCCGGACCGCCCAGGAAAATGGCGGTGGCCACGCCGGCGATATTGCCGGTGCCCACCGTGGCGGCCAGGCTGGTCATCAGCGCCTGGAACGGGCTGATCTCCCCGGTGGATTCGTCGCCCTTGGCGCGGCTGCGCCACGCCAGGCGAAAGCCCGCCGCGATCTTGGTCAGCGGCATGAAGCCCAGCCGCAGCATGAGGAACAGGCCCGTGCCCAGAATCAGCACCAGCATCAGCGGCCCCCACACCAGGCCGTTGACGCCGTTCACTATCGAATCGAGAGTCTCCATATGTGTCTCCTCTTGGAACAAGCCTAGATTGTGCACGAGCCCCGCGGCCTGGCCGTTGTCGGGCCGGCCGCGGCTGCGGTATATATGTCCTCGATAGAGCGATAAACGGAGACAGGCATGCGGGACCACAATCTGGCGTTGTTGGCATTCACGGAATCGCCTGCTCCGCAGGTCGTCTGTCGTTCGCGCAAGATATCCGAGTGCAATCACGCGTTCGCGCACCTGTTCGGCTACAAGCGCGAAGAGCTGGTAGGCGAATCGATCCTCAAGCTGTATCCGTCGCGGGCGGACTACCACGAGATCGGCCAGCGCTGCCTGAATCACCTGCAGAGCAATTGCTACTACGAAGACGAACGCTTCATGCAGCATCGCAACCGCGAAATTTTCTGGGCCCGCGCGCGCGGCATCACGCTGACCTCCGACGATCCTTTCGACCTGATGATCTGGAGCTTCGAGCGGATCGCCGACAATCCGGTCAAGACCGCCAACCTGACCCGCCGCGAGCGCGAGATTTCCGGCTACGTCGTCAACGGCCTGAGCTGCAAGGAGATCGCCGCGCGCCTGAAGATTTCGCACCGCACGGTCGAGGTGCACCGCGGCCGCATCATGCGCAAGCTGGAGGTCAAGAACACCGCCGAGCTGGTCTCGCGCATCATCATGGTCGACCGCAAGGCCTGAGGCTTGCGGCCGGCCGTCAGCGCGAGACGCTGCCGGTGCGGCTCACGCCGGCCGCCAGGTAGCCGCCGTCGACGGCCAGGATGTGGCCGTTGATGTAGCCCGCGCCCGGCGAGGCCAGAAAGACGATGGCCTCGGCGATCTCCTGCGCGGTGCCCAGGCGGCCCACCGGCAGCATGGCCTCGAACGCGGCGCGGGTTTCCGGCGTATAGGCGTCGGCCGTCATGGCGGTGACCACCGGCCCAGGCGCGACCGCATTGGCGGTGATGCCGAGCGGGCCCAGCTCCATGGCCAGTTGCCGGGTCAGGCCGATGACCGCGGCCTTGGAGGTGCCGTAGGCGGCGCGGCCGATGCCGGCGCGCACGCCGCTGATCGAGGCGAGGTTGACGATGCGGCCGTAGCCGCGCGCGGCCATGCCGGCGGCTGCGCGTTGCGCGCAGCGGAAGGTGCCGGTGACGTTGACGGCGAGAATCCGCTCCCAGTCCGCGATGGGGTAGTCCAGCAGCGGCGCCACGCCCATGATGCCGGCGCTATTGACCAGGACTTCGATCGGGCCGAGCGCGGCCTCGGCTTCCCGGAAGGCCTGCGCCACCGAGGCGTCGTCGGTCACGTCGATGGCCAGCGCCACGGCCTGGCCGCCGGCCGCGACGATCTCCTGCGCACATGCCAGCGCGCCGTCGCGATGGAGGTCGGCCACCGCCACCTTGTCGCCGCGCGCGGCCAGCGCCTGGGCCGCGGCCCGGCCCAGGCCCGAGGCGCCGCCCGTGACCAGCGCGACATGGGTTCGTTCTTGCTGCATGGAAGCTCCCTTGCCGGATGCGCGGCGTCATTTGCCCAGCATCATTTCGGGCAATAAGGTGACAATGGCCGGGAAGGCGAACAGGATGGCGGTGGCGATGAATTCCATGATGACGAACCACCAGGCGCCCTGGAAGATCTTGGTCAGCGGCGTGCTGCGGTCTATGCCCGCGATGACGAAGACGTTCAAGCCCACTGGCGGCGTGATCAGGCCGATTTCGCACATCTTGACCGCCAGGATGCCGAACCAGATCGGGTCGAACCCCAGCGACACGACGGTGGGGAACATGATCGGCAAGGTGATCACCAGCATCGAGAATGCGTCCAGGAACATGCCCATCGGCACATAGGCCAGCAGCAGCAGGATCACGATCAGGGTGGGCGAGACGTCGGATGCGACGATCACTTCGGCGATCTGCTGCGGCACCTGCACCAGGCTCAGGAAGAAGCTGAAGATGCCCGCCCCCAGCATGGTGAAGAGGATCATCACGGTGGTGGTGATGGCGTTGCGGAAGCTCTCGTACAGCTTGCCGCGCAGCGAGCCGCGCGCCTGCGCCGCGCACAGCAGCATGATCAGCGCGGCCAGCGCGCCCACGGCGGCCGCCTCGGTGGCCGTCACGATGCCCAGGTAGATGCCGCCCAGCACGATCACGAACAGCATCACCACCTGCCAGCCGTCCTTGAGCGAGGCCAGGCGTTCGCCCCAGCCATGGCGCGGCAGCGGGGCCGCGCCGACGCGGCCGCTGGCCGCGACGACCCAGATGCCCGCCACGAACACCAGCGTGGACAGCAGGCCCGGCAGCACGCCGGCCACCAGCATCTTGCCGGCCGAGACTTCGGTCAGCGCGGCGTAGAAGATCAGCAGCACGCTCGGCGGAATCAGCACGCCCAGCACGCCGCCGGCGGCCACGGCGCCGGCCGACAGCCGCGGGTCGTAGCCCGCGCGCTTCATCTCCGGAATGGCCACCGCCCCGACCGTGGCGGCGGTGGCCACGCTGGAGCCGGACGTGGCGGCGAAGCCGGCGCAGGTCAGCACCGACGACATCGCCAGGCCGCCCGGGAAATGGCCCACCCATTTGCGCGCCACGTTGAACAGGCGCGCGCCCACGCCCGCATGATGCGCAAACGCGCCCATCAGGATGAACAGCGGGATGACGGTCAGCAGGTACGAGGCCGACTGCGCGTACGAAAACGATTTCATGCGGTTGAGGACGAAACCGAAGTCCTCGACCATGACGATGCCGGCGACGCCGGCCAGGCCCAGCGCGGCGAACACCGGCGTGCCCAGCAGCATCAGGACGAAGATCAGGCCGGTGGCGATCAGCGTGGCGGTAGTGGTGTCCATGCCGGCTCCTCAGTGCATTGCGGCGGTCGCGGCGTCGACCGCGCGCCTGGGCGCGCGGCTGCACAGCGCCCGGACGGCGCAGAAAAGCATCTGCAGCGCGCCGAACCACAGGCCGATGGCGACGGCCGCCTTGGCCCACCAGATCGGGACCTCGACATAGCCCCAGCGGAACTCGCGGATCGCCACCGATTCGATCGCCTCGCCGGTGGCCGGATAGGCCAGCACGGCCAGCATCGCGGCCGCCAGCAACCAGGCCAGACAGTCGAGCGCGCGCCCGGCCGCCTCCGGCAGCCATTTCCGGGCCATGGTCACGCGGATGTGCGCGTCATCGAGCTGCGTCCAGCCCAGGCCCATGAAGACGATCATCACCATGCTGAGCTCGGACATCTCGAACAGGCCCGGCAGCGGACTGCCGGCGATGGTGCGAAACGCTGCGTCGATGGTGGTGCCGAGCATCATGAACAGCAGGAAAGCCAGGGCGATCGCGCCCATGATATTGGAGAGGGCAAGCAGCAGCTTGCCGAGCGGGGTTTCTTCATTCATGTGGAGGCCGTTCGAAGAAGAAGGCGGCGCGGCGGCGCCCCGCAGGAGGCGCCTGGCCGCGGCCGCCGTGGGTCATGCCTGGGCGGCCAGCTCGTCGAAGCGCTTGAGCGTGCCCTGCGGGTCGTACTTGGCGATGGCGGCGTCGATCAGCGATTGCATGCGCGCGCCGTCGATGCGCGCGGGCTTGGCGACGTTGTCGAGCCAGGCCTGGACTTCGGCGGGCTGCACCAGCGCCTTGGCCTTGCGCTTTTCCTCGTCGGACAGCGAGGAGAACTTCGCGCCTTCGGCCAGCGCCGTCTTGACGTACTGGCGCGCGGCCGCGTCGAAAATCTCGGTGTACTTGCCGCCGTAGATTTCACCCACGATGTCGTTGCACAGCGCCTTGACCGGCTCCGGGAAGGCTTCCCAGGTGCGCATGTTGATGATGGTGGCGGACGGCCCGTGCGGACCGTCGCCGATGTCTGTGAAGTAAGGCGCGATCTCGTGCAGCTTGTAGCCGACCGCCGTGATGAAGTCGAACCCGTACACGCCGTCCAGCACGCCGCGTTCGAGCGCGGTGTAGACCTCGGGCGCGGCCATCGGCACGGCGGTGCCGCCCAGCCGCTGGATCACGTCATTGGCCACGCCGTAGCCGCGGATACGCTTGCCGCGGATGTCCTCCACCGACTTGATCGGCTCGCGCGTGACCAGCGGCGCGTAATACCAGTTGGTCCAGTACATGACCTTGGCGCGGTAGCGCTTTTCCCATTCATCGCGCAGCGGCTGGAACTGCTCGTAGACGTCGCGGCACACCAGGTGCAGCGCGTCGGCGCGGTTCATGCGGTAGTACCACTCCAGGCCGCGCGTGACCGGCAGCTGCGCCTGGTAGTAGCCCGGCGAGATCAGCGACATCTCGGAGGTGCCGTCGCGCACCGCCGACAGGTGCTCGCCCACTTTATTCAGCGACTGCGCCCAGTAGCGGCGCACCTTGACGGCGCCGTTGCTGCGCGTCTCCAGCTGCTTGAGGAACCAGTCGTCCAGGCGCGATGGCCCGGCCGTCTCGGCGATGTAGCTGTCGAACTTGATGGATACGGGCTTGTCCGCCGCCAGCAGCCGGGACGGCCAGACCGCGGGGGCCGAGACGCCGGCCAGCAGGCCGGCGGTCTTGATGAAATCGCGTCTTCTCATTGTTGTCTCCTGGTGGTTGATTGGGCCGGCCTGTGCGTCAGGCCGTGCCGGGGCGCGCTGCCGTTTCGGCCTGCAGCGCTTCGCGCAACTCCGTCTTGGGAATCTTGCCGTAGCTGTTCTTGGGCAGCTCCGCGCGAAAGCAATAACGCTTGGGGGTCTTGAACGCGGCGATCTCGGCGCGGCACCAGCGGTCCAGCTCCTCTGCCGGCGCCTGCGCGTCCGGCCTGAACACCACGAAGGCGACCACTTCCTCGCCCCACTGGGCGCTGGGCGCCCCCACGACCGCCACTTCGAGCACGGCCGGATGGCGGGCCAGCACCTCCTCCACTTCGCGCGGATAGATGTTCGAGCCGCCCGAGATGATCACGTCCTTGCTGCGGTCGGTCAGCGTCAGGAAACCTTCCTGGTCCAGCCGGCCGATATCGCCGGTGCGCAGCCAGCCGTCGACCAGCGTGGCGCGCGTGGCCGCTTCGTTGTTCCAGTAGCCCGCCATGACGGCGTCGCCGCGCACGATCACTTCGCCTTCGACGCCGGCCGGCGCGTCCGCCATGGACGCATCGACCACGCGCACTTCCATGCAGCTCTGCGCCACGCCGACCGAGGCCAGGCGCGCCTGCCACCGCGGATGCGCGCGGTCGGCGATGATCTCGCGCGCCAGCGCGGTGATGGTCATGGGGCTTTCGCCCTGGCCGTAGATCTGGGCGAAGCGCGGCCCCAGCACCTGCAGGGCGTCGAGGATGTCGGCCTGGTACATGGGGCCGCCGCCGTAGATGACGGTGTGCAGGCCGCGTCCGTCGCGTCCGTCGCGGCGCGCCTGCTCGACCAGCCGCTTGACCATGGTGGGCGCCGCGAACAAGGACAGCGAACCGCAGGCCTCGGCCGTGTCGAGGATCTCGGCCGGATCGAAGCCGCGGCTGGCGGGCACGATATGGCGCGCGGCGCGGCGCACGTACACGAAGTGGTACAGCCCGGCACCGTGCGACATGGGCGCGGCATACAGCATGCTGTCGCCGGCCGCCACCGTTTCGACGTCGGCGGCGTAGCACAGCGACATGGCCACCAGGTTGCGATGCGTCAGCATCACCCCCTTGGGACGGCCGGTGGTGCCGGACGTATAGAACAGCCACGCCAGCGCCTGGGGCGCCAGGGCGAGCGGCGCGCGCAGGCCGTCGGCCAGCCCGGCGCGGGCCGCCTCTTCATAGGCAGGGCCGTCGAGTTCCAAATGCAGGCACGCCGCGGGCACGCAATCGCCCGGCAGATCCTGCGCGGTGTCGGTCAGCACGACCCGGGCCTGCGAATCGTCCAGAATCCAGGCCACTTCCTTGGGATGCAGTTTCGGATTGACCGGCACCACCATGGCGCCGATCCACCAGCAGGCGTAGAACAGCTCCAGGTACTCGACCCGGTTCTTCATGAAGAGCGCGACGCGGTCGCCCTCGGTCACGCCGTGTCCGGCCAGCCAGCGCGCCAGGCCGCCGGCGCGCAGCGCAAAGGACCGGTAGTCGGCGTGCAGGCGGTCGCCCTGGAACAGGGCCGGATTGTCGGGATGCAGCAGGGCCGCGGCGTGCAGCCAGTTCGAAATATTCATGATGCGGGAGCGAAAACTCAGGCCCGGGCTGCCTGCAGGATCGAGGCATAGTTGGCCACCGCCGCGCCGCCCATGTTGAACACCAGGCCGAGTTCGGCGCCGGGACGCTGGATGCCGCCGGCGCGGCCGGTGAGCTGGCGGAACGCCAGCGCGTGCATGGACACGCCGGTCGCGCCGACCGGATGCCCCTTGGCCTTCAGGCCGCCGGACAGGTTCACCGGCAGGCTGCCGTCGCGCAGCACGGTGCCGTCGTCCAGGGCCCGCCGCCCCTGTCCCGCCGGGGCCAGTCCCATCGCCTCGTAGATCAGCAGCTCGGCGATCGTGAAGCAGTCGTGCACCTCGGCGAAATCCAGGTCGCCCGCGCCGATTCCGGCGTCGGCATAGGCCTGCGAAATCGCGCGGCGCGGACCTTCGAAGGCCAGCAGGTCGCGGCCGCGCAGCGGCAGGAAATCGTTGACCTGGCAGGCCGCGCGAATACGCACTTCGCGGGCGAACGGCGCCGCATGTTCGGCGGCGGTCAGCACGACCGCCGCCGCCCCGTCGGTGACCAGTGAGCAGTCCGTCAGGCGCAAGGGCGGCGCGATGAGGGGGTTCTTGTCGGACACGGTATTGCAGAAGTCCGCGTCCATGGGCCGGTGCATCTGCGCCAGCGGGTTGTCCATGGCGTTGCCGTGGTTCTTGGCGGCGATCCGGGCCATGGCGGGCAGCGGATCTTCGTATCGCTCGGCGTACTGGCCGGCCGCCAGGGCGAACAGCTGCGGAAAGCTCAGCCCGGCCTCGGCGGCATCGTTCTTGTAGCCCGCGCCGGCCAGCGCTTGCGTAACCTCGGCCGTGGTGCGCGAGGTCATTTTCTCGGCGCCCACCACCAGCACGGTGCGCGCAGCGCCCGCCTGGATGGCGCGCATGCCGGCATGCAGCGCCGCCGAGCCGGAGGCGCAGGCGTTCTCGCAACGGGTGGCCGGCTTGAAGCGCAGCGCCGGCGCGGCCTGCAGGATCAGCGAGGCGGCGAAGGCGTCAGGCACCAGGCCGGCGTTGAAATTGCCCAGGAACACTGCGTCGATGCTGGCCGGGTCCACGCCGGCATCCTCGATCGCCTCCGTGGCGGCCATGACGATAAGCTGTTCGAGGTTCAGGGCGTCCAGGCGGCCGAAGGGCGTATGGCCGCTGCCCACGATGGATACCGGTATGCCGGGCATCGTCGTCTCCGTTGATTTTTCTGGTTTTTTCAGTATCGGACGACGTACCCCGTATATCCATACGTGCAGCTACGTACAAAAATACGTACAGAAAGATCACACGACGTTGGACACCCGCCTGGCAAGATCGCCCTTGAGCAGCTCCGCCAACCGGGTCAGGCCCTGCGTCAGGCGATTCCGGTCGATGGCTCCGCCCAACGACACACGAAGCGCTGCGGGGCTGTGGGCCTCCGTGGAAAACGACTCCGAGTCGGTGACGCTCACCCCTTGTTGCAGCGCCGTTTGCGTAAGCCGGTAGAGGTCGATATGACGCGGCAACTGGAGCCAGAGATGCAGCCCGTTCGGGTCGGCCTGGATATTGCCGGGCAGGATCGATGCGGCTATGGCCTGCCGATGCCGCAGCTCGTTCTTGACCTGTGCAAGCCATTGAGCGGCAGCCCCCGACGCTATCCAGGCCGAAGCCATTTCAGTCATCCAGGGAGCGGGCATCAGGGCCAGCGAACGCAGGGCATCGAGAACCGGACTCAACGGCTCACCGGCAGGCACGACCAGGTAAGCCGTTCGCAGCCCTGGCGCCATGCATTTGGATAGCGTCGAAACGTAGTAGACCGGGGCCGCGGACGTGTCGGCGGCCAATGAGAACATCGTGCTCGGCGCACGATCGCTCAACAGCCAGTAGGGATCGTCCTCGATCACCGGCAGCGCGTATTCCTCGGCAACACGCAACAGCGCCGTCCGCCGCTCGTGGGAGAGCGTCAGCGCAGTGGGGTTCTGGATCGTCGGATTCAGGTACAGCATCGCGGGACGATGCTGCTCGCACACGCGCTGGAGGTCGGCGGGGTCCATGCCGAGTTTATCCGACTTCACCCCGACGGCCTGGCGCTGAAGTACGCGTACCGCGGCCAGGAAACCCGGATAAGTCAGCTCATCGCATGCAATGGCGTCTCCGGACTGGCTCCTGGCCAGCAACAGCGCCGCGATGGCGGTCTGGGCGCCCGGGCAGACCACGATCCGCTCGATCTCCGTGTCGCCTATCATCGGCCGCAGCCATTTCGCCGCTGCTGCCCGATGCCGGCTGGCCCCCGCACCCACGTGATAGCTCATCAGGTCCATCGAGCTTGCCGCCGCCTGCGTCGCGTCGCCGCCTTGCGCAAGCATGTGCAGAAACTCCGCGCTGCCGAGCAACGGCGGGATATTCATGCCCAGGTCGATCGTCCCCGCCGTTTCGGCGCCCGAATAGGCCACATAAGTCCCGCCCGACCCCTGGGCTTCCAGCAAGCCTTGCTGGCGGACTTCCGTGTACGCCCGGGTGACGGTCGTGAGATCGACGCCCAATGCCTGGGCCAGCTCGCGCTGCGGGGGCAGGCGGTCACCCGCCCGAAGCACGCCGTCCTCCACCGCCGTGACGATTTGCGCGGCGATCTGCTGGTACCGGGGGCCCGAGCCCGCGGTCAGGGGCCGCACCCAAGACGTGTTTGCTTTCTTCAGGCGACGTGGGAGAGACATGCCTTATCTTGATGTATGGGGTTTTTGCACCCTGCGCAGGCAGGAAAAAACATACAAACCGAGAAATTCAACAGTTTGTATGGATTTTGACGGTAAAATTCGGCTGGTTTGTAGGGAGTATAGCGTTCACTCCGCGCGTCCGACCTGCGCTCGTTTCGAGGAAATGATGAATTTTTGGATCCCTGTAGTCTTCGGTACGTTCAAGCTCCTCGTGTTGGGCACCGGCATGTATCTCGCCATCAAGTCCCATTACGACGGAGAAAAAGAGGAGAAGAAGAAAAAGCAGGAGATGAAGGCGCCGTAGGGCCGGTCCTTTGTCGCTAAGCTGCGAGTTTGTCGGCAGCCTGTTGCAGGCCGTCGAGGATGGAATCAGCCACGTACATGGGGAATCCGGCGGGCAGCAACGCGCGAACGGTCTTCACGACCCCGGGCGTGCGCGCCACCAGGTCGTCGACCACCGCCTCCGCGCCGCGGCCATCGGGCGCCACCACCCCATGCTCGGCGCCCATGGTCAGCCAGTGCCGGCGCAGGATGTCCCGCATGGCCCAATGGGGATTCTTCGAACGCACGGCCATGGCCATCCTGGCCTTGAATGGCGAAAGCTGGTTCGCCCGCGTGCCGATCACCGGGTAGGCCGACAGCACGTCGTACAGCGGCGTGAGCCGGTAGCTGCCGCCAGCGTTCAGAAAGAGACTGAAGTTCTTCGCGTGGCCGTCAGTGGCGCGCAGCATGCAAAAGAGGACCTGCGCCTGGAAGAACTTGCGGCGGTCTCCATCCGGGTCTGTGGAGGTGGCCAGCAATTTCGTGATGGCGCGCACGCCCGGCCCGCCGTCCGCCTCGTATTTCAGGTGAGGCGGTGTCCCGGTGGCCTGGCACATGTCTTCTTGCGGCAACCGGACGAGCCAGCGCTTGCCGTCAGGAGCGGTCCACCACCTGCGGTCGAAGCGCTCGACCGCGAGCACCTTCATATCTTCGAACTGGAGGGCCTTTGTGCGGGCCACCGGCAGGCCATAGGCGTGCAGGATCTCTGAACACAGCCACTCGTTCTCGACGGAGTCGCGCATATCGAACTGAACGTTGCCGACCAGGCCCAGCGGCAACTTGAAAATATGGGTGCTCGGCGTCGCGCCATGAGGCAGACACCACCGGTCGTCGTACCGGAGCAGCGCCGTCTTCTCTTGAGCGCCGGCGATGGAAACACGAAAGCCTTCGTCGTCTGTCGCGTCTCGGCTGCCCACCGCGGCCGGCGCCAGAGTGTTGCGCAAGACCTGGGCCACTTCGGCGTCGTCCAGCGGCGTCGCGTGGACCTCGTCAACGCCGTCCGGCGGTGCCGCGTCCGGCAGCACCTGCAAAGCGCCCGCGCAATCCCGGCCGATTTCGGCCAGCAGCGCGAACGCATCGGTCGAACCGGCCTGAAATCGACGCGCGACACGCTCACGTATGTCCTTGCTGTCCGGCAGCAGGTTCTCGAAGTACGTGCGGACGGCATCGCCACGGTGCGGCTTGTTGCCAGGGGTGAAGGGCAACGACAGCGACAGCGGCCGGCCTTGGGGGGAAGCAACCCAGGCGTCGGCGTACTGCAGCTTTTCGGCAGCATGAGAATGGATGCTCCAGGTGCCGACGAATTCGCCGTTCATCCAGAGATTCAGGGTGCGGGTGTGCGAGCGTCGACCCACGGCTCACCACGCCGGGCGGGGCGGCACAGAGGTTTCCGGCGACGCCGCGGACGGTGATGCGCTGTCCTGACGCAGCACGAGTTCGACGCCCAGGATGCTGAGAAGCTCCAGCAGCCGGCCGGCGCTGACCTTGTCGGCATGACGCTCGAGATTGGACAAGGCCTGCTGGCTGATGCCCAGGCGCTTAGCGGTATCTGCTTGAGTCAGGCCGGACTGCTTGCGAAAAGCCTGGAGCAGTGTCGGCAGCTGGCCTGCGGTCCGTACGGGGAATTCGGACATACAAGTTTGACGTTGTATTGCTGGTTTACAAACTTTACTGCGTAAGGTGGGAATACGCAATGGAAGTTGTAGAGATGGAATACAATTCCTAAGTTGTATTTCTGTCTTACCAATTCAGGATTGTAAAACTCTCGGACGACGGCTTTGGCACCGTGACCGGGCGGAAGCGGTCCCTTGAACTTCTCCAACATCAGTGCCGAATGGTCGCACAGACATAGCGTGCCGGTGGCGACATTAGTAGTGAAAGCGAGAAATCAGGCCGCTCCAATGTTCCTTGCAATCACTTGATTTGAATGGCTGCGGAAAGGGCCTCCTGTCTCTTGGCAGACAAACTCTGCGTGCCAGGCAGAACAACACGCATTCTAGGATGCCGGGCCACACAGGAAACCGGCCCCGCACCAGGCGCTGTCACTGCGAGACTGCTATCGGCCAGAAGCAGCCAGTGGCGGTAAAAAACACCCAACGTTTGAGTTAAGAGGGCGATGCAGCAGCAGGTCTCTCCACGATCTCTGCAATATCAGCAATGCTTCCAATTGTGAGCAGAACGGGAGACAGCTCTTCAACTCGCTGGTGAGGGCGCCACGCAAAACGCCACTCATGCTGCGAGCTGAATTTAAGTGGCTTAGAGAAAACTGCACCAAGCGCACTGTTGCCTCCATACACGACGGCGGCATCCACGCCCGCCCACTGAGGCAGAGCGATCTCAGCCCGCATGATGCAACCTTTGGCAGAAATCATCTACCTTATGGATGACTAGGCATGCATCGGTGCCAGGAAAATCATCAAATTGACGCTCATCCCGGAGCTTTGAAAAGCAGATGGTCAAATAATTCGTCCCGACGTCTGTTCTATAGACAACTTCGCCGATAGGTTTGATGATCTGCCCCGTGTGCATAACAGTGATCAACACGGAACTAGCTGGAGACGTGTTTATACGAACTAATTCATCATCATGTCGTGCTGCGTCAGTCTCTTGTTGTTTATAGTCAGTCGCGGGCCGCAGACGAAACTCACCAAGACCAAGAGAGCGCTCCAGCCATTTTTTTTCGGAGTATCTATATAGCTTTGGCGGCCGCATAAAATCGGTTTTCATAAACCCCTAACATAATTTAGACCGAACCCATCTGCATCCCATATTTGGCGCTTGCAGTCGGTCAAATTTCTCAGAAATGGGTTACGCGGAATGTACCAAAACTTGCCTGATAACGCCTCGGATGGCTGCTTTTTAGCTTGGTCTTGGGAGACTGCTTTGGGTCGGATAGCGACCCTCCGTAGGAGCACACTGAATCTCCCTTTACGCGAAACGAGATTGTCATGGAATCCGCGAATGTCACCGTTGGCCATCGTGCGCCATGGAACAAAGGCAAAATCACCGGGCAGAAGCCACCTCTAAAGCTAGGAGAAATTTGGGCAATCCGAACGAGACTGCAGATGGCGTCGAACGCCCGGGAACTCGCAATGTTCAATCTCGCAATCGATAGCAAGCTTCGCGCGTGTGATCTCACGCGATTGCAGGTGCAGGACATCCGTCACGGAAGCCACGTGGCCGCCAGAGCCACCGTCATGCAACAAAAGACCCTGCGTCCGGTGCAATTCGAGACCACGGGGCAAACCCGTGAGAGCGTTGAAGCATGGATCGAGACGCGAGGGCTAAAGGCGGCGGATTTTCTGTTTCCGAGCCGGTTGCATACGTCGCCACAACTATCGACGCGGCAGTACGCCCGGATTGTGCATCGCTGGATCGCATCGATTGGCCTAGACGATACCGCATATGGAACCCACACTATGCGCCGTACAAAAGCCTCGTTGATCTACCGCCGGACGAAGAATCTTCGGGCTGTACAACTGCTGCTCGGGCATACAAAGCTGGAAAGCACAGTTCGCTACCTTGGCATCGAGGTCGACGATGCGCTTGAGATGGCTGAACAAACCGAGGTTTGATGCATCCCGGCCGGCAAGCGGACGCTTGCCGGTCAGGAGCGGCCTGTCGGAAATTTGTTCAGATGGCCTATCTGGCTAACCAAAGTCGTCCCGAGTTGTTACGTTAGGTGGCACTGCAATCAGCGTCAACCTACGGGGCCGACCGCTGCTGCTATGGCCGCGCAGCTGCCCAAACGACCTTCGACAGGTTTGCGCCGGGGGCATCTGGATGTCACTGGGGCTAACGCCACGCGGTTTCGACGTAAAATGTCACATCAATCATGGGCACACGTTCACGTCTTCGACCGTCGAGCTCTATCCGCGACTATTGCCAGAACTAAAAGAGGTCACCTGTGCCTGTTGAACTTCCCCCTACCGTTGCAGAAAACTGGAAGTTCTTCGTCAATGCGCAACTGTGGCCACGGGCGGCTAGATTTGACCCAAGAGGTTGGTTAGAGAACTTCGAAAAAGGCGATCAGAAGTACGCTATACGGCTATTGGAAGGATTCACGTATTTCTCAAGTGAGTTGGTGGAGGCGCTCTTCTGCGGTGCATTTCAAAATCTTTCACAGTTAGTTGTGCAGAATAAGGATAATTATTTCTCCGCCAGCACCCAGTGGAATCAGTTCGTCGAATCAGCCCTTGTGGTTCGCGTTGAAGGGCACCATAGCAGCGATGCCGATAGCGGTTTCATCTTTACTCGGATAGCTCGGGATATTATCGGAGTGCAAGAGGAGCAGATTCTTCCGCCCGCCAAAGCGTTGGAACGACTGCGGGCAGCGCCTCGGGGAAATGTGATATTCGTGGACGATTTTGTCGGGTCCGGCGAACAGTTTGAGAACACGTGGACTAAGATTCACCAGCTTTCGGACTTTGCAACAGGCTCATTCAAATCGCTCGTCGCGACTATCGGATCTCATTCGGTGGGCTTCTATTACTGTCCTTTGGTCTGCACCGAAGTAGGACGCAAACACATCTCCGCAACATGCCCCCTGGTGAAAGTTGTGCCTGCCCACGTACTCCCAGATACTTACAGTGCTCTTTCGGACAACTCTGTCATTTGGCGCGATGACATGCGAGTCACCGGACCCCAGTTCGTAGAGCGCGCAAGCAATAAAGCAAGAATTCCTTTTAGAGATGGTCAGGAGGGATGCTGGAAGGGTTATCGAAAGCTTGGGTTGGCTCTCGCTTTTGCACATGGCTGGCCGGACGCAATCCTACCTATATTTACGCATCAAGAGAACGGCTGGAAGCCGCTCCTAAAGAAATAACCATGACTAACGAGACCGGCCATATCAACAAACTCAGCACGGTGCTCGGCCTATACAAGGCCGAGTGGCTTCGCGGAAAGTTGTTCGACCTGTTTACCGAACCCGGCTATTTCGATGAATTGAAGATGAATCGGCCGTGTGTGCTCATCGGTGGGCGCGGAACGGGCAAGACGACTGTGCTTCAAGGGTTGTCGTATCAAGGACAGTTCGCATTCGCCAACTCGGATAAGAGCGTCATTGACACCTGGCAGTTCTTCGGCCTCTATCACCGAGTCAACACCAATAGAGTAACGGCGTTTCGCGGCCCAGAGTTGAGCGAGGAAAGGTGGCGCGCCTGCTTTGCACACTATCTCAACCTGTTGTTCTGCACGCAACTTCTAGAGTTCGCATGCTGGTACGAGCTTCATACAGAACGAAGCCTTTCGCTTTCAGTAGCAGATTTGGCGGCGTTTCGCGCCACTCTTAACCTGCAGTCAGAGGGTGGACTGGCGGAGTTGGCACAAGAGGTTCGCGTTCAAGTTCTGATGTTCGAGTCGTCTATCAACTGCATCGTCGATGCTCCACCGCCCTTCTTATCGATGCAGGCGGCCCCGGTAGACACTCTCGCGAGCGCTCTGCTCAGTTCTCCCGCCCTAGCCGGTAAGCAGTTCTTTTTCCTCATCGATGAGTTTGAAAACTACGAGGATTACCAACAGCGGGTTCTAAATACCATCATCAAACACGCGCCAAGCTCATACACTTTCAAAGTTGGGGTTCGAGAGCTAGGGTGGCGTGAACGATCGACCTTGAACGCGAACGAGCAACTGACGTCGCCAGCAGACTATGCGCGGATCTCGATTTCGGAACGGCTTACTGACTCCCGCTTTAAATCCTTTGCGGAGCAGGTGCTTTCCGTCCGCTACCAGAATACTGTTGAGCTATCTACTGGCGCCGCAGATTTTCCTGCACTGTTCCCGAAGTTGAGCGAGTTGGAAGAGGCTGAAAGACTGATTGACAAGGCTCAGGCGGCTCGTGTACGCAAGGCGATTGAAAATGCAAGTTCGCCGGGACGTAGAGAGGCTGCACAGGCACTTCCGATCGGCGTGCAATATTTCTTGGATTATTGGTCAAGTGCCCATCCCGATACGACGCTTGGCGCCGAAATAGACTCGTGGCTCGACGGGAAAGCAGCCAGCAAGGACCGCTTTGACAACCACTTCCATGCATCGCTCTTTGCCATCCGCCGAGGCAAGCGAGGTATCCGCAAGTACTACAGCGGTTGGGACGTGTACCTTGCCCTTTGCGAAGGCAACATTCGATATCTGCTGGAGCTTGTCCACTCGGCGCTGCTTCTTCACATAGAAGAGGGCCGCACCGAGATATCGCCTATTAGCGCTGAGATCCAGACGCAAGCCGCCCAAGCAGTGGGCAGGAAGAACTTGTCTGAACTAGAAGGTCTCAGCGTGGACGGCGCTCGACTAACAAAGCTGCTGCTGAGCCTAGGACGGGTCTTCGGCGTGCTTGCCGAATCGCCGGCCGGGCATACCCCAGAGGCGAACCAGTTTCACCTGCGCGAAGAGGTTGCACCAGAAAGCGATGTACGCGCGACAGAGCTACTCAAGCACTCCGTAATGCACCTGGCGCTGGTCAGGTATGCTGGCAGCAAGTTGTTGGATGAACGAGATACCAAAGCCTATGACTACATGATTCATCCGATCTTTGCTCCATTCTTCGTCATCAGCCATCGAAAGAAGAGAAAGATTCTGCTGTCGAGTGCCAATCTATTAAGCTTGGTGGATCGGCCCAGAGAGGGTATTGAAGCGGTGTTGAAGCTGAATAATAGGCCTTCCGAAGCAGAACTCCCCGATCAACTCCAGTTGTTCGGCGATTTTTATGCATGACAAAAAGCACGAACCGATATTGACTGACACATTCGAGTCGGTCACTCTCTTCACGCCAGTGGCTGGGAGCGCATACATCTATCGGGTTAGCAACGAAGACAGGAGCAACCATGCAGCGAAATGGCGCCAAACTTGCACCAACGTGAAATTCATCGAGGTCACTGCGGAGACCGTCTCGGGATTTGAGGTGGCTGGCTTCAGCGAGCGCTTCCTTCTCAGAAGCGCGGCATCCCTGGAGAGGCTGCTCGCTCCGCTCGGTACTGGTCGGGTTCTCTACGTGGACATTACGGGGCTTAGCCATCCGACGTGGGCGGCTCTGATTCGTGCTGCTACGACTGCCCGCATGGAAGTGCGCGTTGTCTACGTGGAGCCGAATCGTTACAAGCGGAGTGCAGCGCCGATGGAGGGGCAAATCTACGATCTCAGCGCGCGCATCGCGGGCATCGCACCGATGCCTGGGTTCGCAACGATTGCGACTTCTGACGATTTCGTGTTTGTGCCATTGCTGGGCTTTGAAGGTGCGAGGTTTCGACACGTCATCGAACAGGTTCAACCAAGTCACGAACGGATAGTCCCGGTGGTTGGCATACCTGGGTTTAAGCCTTGGTACGTATTTGAAACCTATATGGGCAACAGAGCCGCTCTGGAGGAAACCGGTGCCTGGGAGCAAGTCCGATATGTTCCCGCAAACTGTCCTTTTAGCTGCTTCTACTTGTTGCAGAGACTGGCCCAATTTAACCCTGTTGCCGTTTTGAAGGTGGCAATGATCGGGACAAAACCGCACGCGTTGGGTGCCGTGATGTTTGCTCTCACGTCGCCCAGCCGCATCGAGCTCATTTACGACAATCCGATTCGCAAGGAAGGCCGCACTGACGGTCAGGAGAGGCTTCTTGTCTACCACGTGGGCGCGATTACCGCCGGGGCGGCCGTAATTCCGGCAGGCGTACAGGCTGCACGTCAATAATGGACCGTTTCTACACATCGCCCGAATTGGCGGACACATTGGTTAGTCTGGCGAGAAAGCGCCGCCGTGCCATCACAGTGGCCGACTTCGCTTGTGGGGAGGGCAGCCTGCTCTTTGCTGCTGAAAGACGATGGCCCTTAGCGTCGATGATAGCGAACGATATCTCTGCGTACGCAATAGCCAGTATTCGAAAGAATCGGCCGCAGTGGAAAACCTCATGTGCGGACTTTTTGAATCCTCGCTCAGTCAGGTCCTCCGCACTTCGGCAGCACGTCGGAAGCGTCGACCTGATACTACTAAATCCTCCCTTCTCCCGTAGAAATAGGCGCACCTATAACATCGTCTTCGGCGACGAGAAGCTGCAGGCCAGCATTGCACTCGCGTTCATTCTCAACAGTCTTCCGTTTCTTCGGCCGTCGGGAGCTATCCTGGCAGTACTACCCGACGGGTGCCTCATAGGGACGTACGATGAACCGGTCTGGAGAGCTCTCCGAACCTACTACGAAATAGAGGTAATTCGCGACAACGCGCGGTCTGCGTTCCACGGCGTGAGAGCCCGCACGTGCCTTGTTCGGATGACCAAATTAGAAAAGCAAGTAGCGCTCGTTCCTAGCGCCGTAGATAAGGCAGAGCTTCGGATTTTGCGGGGCCAAGTCCAAATGCACTCTCGAAAAACAGTTTCCACCAGGCAGGGCCAACCCTTGGTGCACACGAGTCATTTGACGGATGGCGTTGTAACGGATTCGGGTGAATGTGTCGAAGGTCGCGTTGTCACAGGCCCTGCTTTATTGTTTCCACGGGTCGGACTCATCACACCCGGAAAGCTATGTGTGCTGGGCGCGGATCGCCGCGTAGTCCTCTCGGATTGTGTTCTGGCAGTGACCTTAGAGTCTGTGGCGGAGGCGAAAGCCCTGAGGCGCCGGATTTTAACGGAATGGCCGGCTTTTGCTTCAGCGTATCGAGGTACTGGCGCTCCGTACATCACACTTGAGCGAGCATCAGCTGTGCTCTCCATGATCACGGGAGCTCGGCGCTTCGCTCCCAGGGAGTCTCAAATAGCGCAGTTGGCCTAGCGGTGGGTTCTAAGCATTGAAAAGCGCCTCCTTGGCTTTGCATGAAGTCATTGCAAGTGGTCGCGCTGCCGATCAGGCCACTTCACGTGTTAGCCTGAAATAGGCCCACGAGCAGTGGTCCGTCGAACAAAAATGTTCGGACGCGCAACCGAATGGTGGCTTGCGCTGCGTTGCTGCTATAGAAAAACCAGGATACCGAACTTCCGCTTTGGGTCGAAGGCGGGCATTCGAGATGGAGCAGTAAGTCCTTAGTCGATCAAAAGCCCCAAAAAATTCGCCGGGCGGAATACGCAAACAGCCTCCAGCCAACGCACATCCGAGCTTGTACTTCGCTACTTCTAAGCCCTAGTCACCGGCAAAGAAGAAGGCCGCCTTAAAGGCGGCCCAAAAATCACGAAATAACCAACTTCAAACGCAGAAAACGTTTTTCGCCGAGACTTGTCGAAATACCGGCTTTATCCCCGCCTCACTCCACCGTCACACTCTTAGCCAAATTACGCGGCTTATCCACATCAGTCCCCCGGGCGCAAGCCGTGTGATACGACAGCAGCTGCAGCGGCACCGTGTGCAGGATGGGCGAGAGCTTGCCGTAGTGTTCGGGCATGCGGATCACGTGCATGCCTTCGGCGCTTTGGATCTTGCTGTCGGCGTCGGCGAAGACGTACAGTTCGCCGCCGCGGGCGCGCACTTCCTGCATGTTGGACTTCAGCTTTTCCAGCAGTTCGTCCTTGGGCGCGATGGTGACCACGGGCATATGCTCGGTCACCAGGGCCAGCGGGCCGTGCTTGAGTTCGCCGGCCGGGTAGGCTTCGGCGTGGATGTAGCTGATTTCCTTGAGCTTGAGCGCGCCTTCCAGGGCGATCGGATAGTGCATGCCGCGGCCCAGGAACAGGGCGTTTTCCTTGGAGGCGAAGCGGTCGGCCCAGGCCATGATCTGGGGTTCGAGCGCCAGCACCGAGCCGATGGCCACCGGCAGGTGGCGCAGCGCCTTCAGGTGTTCGGCTTCCTGCTCGTCGCTCAGGCGTCCGCGCACCTGCGCCAGCGCCAGCGTCAGCAGGAACAGCGCGGTGAGCTGGGTGGTGAAGGCCTTGGTCGAGGCCACGCCGATTTCGACGCCGGCGCGGGTGATGTACGACAGCTTGCACTCGCGCACCATGGCGCTGGTGGACACGTTGCAGATGGTCAGCGTGTTTTCCATGCCGAGCGAGCGGGCGTGCTTGAGCGCGGCCAGCGTGTCGGCGGTTTCGCCGGACTGCGAGATGGTGACGACCAGCGAGCGCGGGTTGGGCACGCTGTCGCGATAGCGGTATTCGCTGGCGATTTCCACGGCCACCGGGATCTTGGCGATCGATTCGATCCAGTACTTGGCGGTCAGGCCGGCGTAGTAGCTGGTGCCGCAGGCCAGGATCAGCAGGGAGTCGATGTCCTTGAAGATCTTGTAGGCGTCGTCGCCGAAGAGTTCGGGCGTGATCGCCTCGATGTCCTGCAGCGTGTCGCCGACGGCGCGCGGCTGCTCGAAGATTTCCTTCTGCATGTAGTGGCGGTAGGGGCCGAGCTCGGCCGCGCCGGTGTGCACGTGCACGGTGTGGACTTCGCGCTGCACGTTCT
The DNA here is from genome assembly GCF_057359325.1 of Achromobacter sp. MUI-25009338. Classification (NCBI taxonomy): domain Bacteria; kingdom Pseudomonadati; phylum Pseudomonadota; class Betaproteobacteria; order Burkholderiales; family Alcaligenaceae; genus Achromobacter; species Achromobacter sp. MUI-25009338. The sequence goes on along the minus strand of NZ_CM170627.1, from coordinate 215,353 downwards.
TGCCGGCGGCGTCGACGATCCAGACGCGCGCCAGCTGCAGGTCGACGACGTCGCCGTCTTCCAGGTAGATGATCTGGTCGGTCGTGCCGGCCAGGGCCAGCGCGTCGGAGGCCAGGAAGTTTTCGTTCTGGCCCACGCCCACCACCAGCGGCGAGCCCTGGCGCGCGCCGACCACGCGGTGCGGTTCGTCGCGGCAGAACACGGCGATGGCGTAGGCGCCATGCAGGCGGCGCACGGCGTTCTGCACGGCTTCGAACAGGTCGCCGGCGTACAGGTGGTTGACCAGGTGGGCGATGACCTCGGTGTCGGTCTGGCTCTCGAACACGTAGCCCACGGCCTGCAGCTCGGCGCGCAGTTCGTCGTGGTTTTCGATGATGCCGTTGTGGACCAGCGCGATGCGCGGCTCGTCGTTGCCCAGGTGCGAGAAATGCGGGTGGGCGTTGTGGGTGGCGGGCACGCCGTGGGTGGCCCAGCGGGTGTGGGCGATGCCGGTATAGCCCTGCAGCTTGTCCTGCTCGACCTGGGCGGCCAGCTCGGAGACGCGCTGGGTGCTGCGCGTGCGGCGCAGGTGGCCGTCGGCGTAGACGGCGACGCCGCAGGAGTCATAGCCGCGGTACTCCAGGCGCTTGAGGCCTTCGACCAGGATCGGGGTGATGTCGCGCTGGGCGACGGCGCCAACAATGCCGCACATAGGAGGAGCTCCGGAAAGTTCAGGTACGGACGCATTGTGCTCGCGACGGCAAGAAATTTGATTTCTTTATCTGGCTATATATGTAAGTTAATTCCCTTACATATTTGTGATTAAATTATCTTTCGTATAGACGACGATTTTGAAATTAATCATGCAAAACCCGCCGATTACGCTGCCTGAGCTGGACGATCTGGACCGGCGCATTCTTGAACAGTTACAAGAAGACTGCTCGCTGACCAACCAGGACCTGGCGCTGCGCGTGCATGCCTCGCCGCCGACCTGTCTGCGGCGGGTGCGCCGGCTGGTGGACGAAGGCGTGATCGACCGGCAGGTGGCGATCCTGGCGCCCGAGAAGCTGGGCAGCACGCTGACGGCCATCGTGGAAATCACGCTGGACGTGCAGGCGGCCGAGCGCCTGGACGAGTTCGAACAAAGCCTGCAGGCCGAGCGCGCGGTGCTGCAGTGCTACCGGGTCTCGCCGGGGCCGGATTTCGTGGTGATCGCGCAGGTCCGGGACATGCCGGCCTATCACGCGCTGGCGCACCGGGCGTTCACCGCCCAGGCCAATGTGCGCAACGTGCGCACGTTCTTCTCGGTGCATCGCGCCAAGTTCGAGACGCGCATCGACCTGCGCGCCTGAACGCGGGCTTCAGCGGCGCGCCAGCAGGCGCTCGAACTGCGCCAGGTAGCGGTTGCCCATTTCCTGCACGTCGTGCTCGCTGCGCACGTATTCGTAGGCGCGCTCGGTGACTTCCTGGCGGAAGGCCGCGTCGTCCAGGCAGCGCGCCATGCCCTGGGCCATGGCCTTAAAGTCGCCCACGGCGACCAGCACGCCGCGGCCGTCGGCCAGGCTTTCCTTCAGGCCGCCGGCGTCGGTGGACACCACCGGCACCCGCTGCAGGAAGGCGTCGAGCACGCTGCTGCCCAGGGCTTCTTCCTCGGAGCTCATGACGAACACGTCGAGGATGCTGTAGAAGTCTTCCACGCCCTTGCGAAAACCCGCGAAGCGGTAGACGTCCTCGATGCCCAGCCTGCGCGCCTCGTCTTTGGCCTGCTGTTCGCGGTCGCCGCCGGCGCCGAAGTGCAGGAACACGAAATCGCGGCGCGTCCTGGCCAATTCGCCCACGGCGCGCACCAGCGTCACCGGGTCCTTGTCGCGGATCAGCGCGGCCGAGGTGGCCATGACCTTCTTGCCGTCCAGATCGAATTCGCGCACCAGGCCGGCGACGTTTTCGGCGTCGATCCGGTGCGGCTCGACGGCGCTGCGGATGATGACGGGTTCGATACCCAGGCGGCGCGGCTCGCCCGCGGCCATTTCGCTGATCGCCACGAACAGATCGGCGTGGCGCCATTTGAAGCCGGTCTTCCATTCGTCGCCGGGCTTGACCGCGAACGAGGTGCGGCGCGAGAACGCCACCGGGCGGCGGTGCAGCCATTTGGTCAGCACCGCCCAGGTGATGGTGTTGGCCGTCTGGGCGTGGACGATGTCGTAGCGCCCGGCCCCGGCCAGAAAGGCCAGCTGCCCCGGCACATTGCGGCAGGTGTGGGCGATGAAGCCTTCCTGGCGGGCGCGCTCGGCCAGCGGCGCGCCCTCGCGGCACATGACTTCGACTTCGTGGCCGGCCTTGCGGAACGCGCGCATGCAGTACAGGGTCTGCCGTTCGCCTCCGCGCCAGCCTTTCTCGAAGTTCAGCTGCAGGATTTTCATGCGCGCCCGATGCCGGAGTACTGGAAGCCCATCGCGCGCACGTCGGCCGGCGTGTACAGGTTGCGGCCGTCGATGATGAGCGGCGTCTTGAGCAGGGATTTCACGCGATCGAAGTCGGGCGCGCGGAACACTTTCCATTCGGTGGCGATGAGCAGCGCGTCGGCGCCGTCCAGCGCGTCGTACATGTCGGTGGCGAAGGTGACGCCGGACTGGCCGGCCAGCACGCGGGCGGCCTCGTGCATGGCCACCGGGTCGTAGGCGCGCACTTCGGCGCCGCGCCGCGTGAGTTCGGCGATCGCGGTCAGGCTGGGCGCTTCGCGCATGTCGTCGGTATTGGGCTTGAACGACAGGCCCCACAGCGCGATCCTGCGCCCGCGCAGGTCTTCGCCCAGGTGGCTCACCAGCTTCTCGGAGAGGCGGAATTTCTGCGCGTGGTTGGCGGCCTCGGCCGCCTCGATGACGCGCATCGGCAGCGCGTTCTCGGCGGCGGTGTTGACCAGCGCCTGCACGTCCTTGGGAAAGCACGAGCCGCCGTAGCCGGCGCCCGGATACAGGAAGTGGTAGCCGATGCGCGGGTCGGCGCCGATGCCGCGGCGCACCTGCTCGATGTCGGCGCCCAGCGCCTCGGCCAGGTTGGCCATTTCATTCATGAACGAAATGCGGGTGGCCAGCATGGCGTTGGCGGCGTACTTGGTCAGTTCGGCCGAGCGCACGTCCATCACCATCAGGCGGTCGTGGGTGCGCTGGAACGGCTCATAGATGCGGCGCATCACGCCGATCGTGTATTCGTCGTCGGCGCCGACCACGACGCGGTCGGGGCTCATGAAGTCGTTGATGGCCGCGCCTTCCTTGAGGAATTCCGGGTTGGACGCGACGCTGAACGGAATGTCCACGCCGCGCGCGGCCAGTTCCTGCGCGACCACTTCGCGCACCTTGTCGGCCGTGCCCACCGGCACGGTGGACTTGTCCACGATCAGCTTGCGCGCCGTCATGTGGCGCGCGATGTTGCGGGCGGCGGCCAGCACGTACTTCAGGTCGGCCGAGCCGTCTTCGCCCGGCGGGGTGCCCACGGCGATGAACTGCACGTCGCCGAAGGCCACGCTTTGCGCCACGTCGTCGGTGAAATGCAGCCGGCCGGCCTGCACGTTGCGGCGCACCAGGTCTTCCAGGCCGGGCTCGTAGATGGGGATGCCGCCGCGGCGCAGCAGGGCGATCTTGTCGGCGTCGAGGTCCAGGCACATGACGTCGTTGCCCATATCGGCCAGGCACGCCCCCGACACCAAACCCACGTAACCGGTACCCACGACCGTGATCTTCATGCCTGCACACCTTAAAAATGGACGAGTCCCGCGCCCGGCATCGGCAGCCGGGCGCAGGCCGCCATTATAGAAGCGGCGCGGGGCCGACGCCCTACAGCTTGGCGAAGCGCACCGTATTGACCACCACCGCCAGGCCGGCGCAGATCATGCCCAGCACCAGGGCCAGGGCCGGACCGTGGGCCAGGCTGATGCTGAACGCGATCGCCACCAGCGCGGTGCCGAAGCTCTGGCCGAACACCCGGGTGGTGGCCTGCAGGCCGCCGGCCGCGCCGCTGCGCGAGCGGGGCGCCGACGACAGCAGGGCGCGGTTGTTGGGCGTCTGGAAGAACCCGAAGCCGACGCCGGCCACGAACATCCCGAGGATGACCGGCCAGTTCGAGACGCTGGCCGGCAGCACGGCCAGCCACAGCATGCCGATGACCATGGTGGCCGCGCCCACGCCGCTGAGCGTGGCGGCCGAGTAGCGGTCGGACAGCCGTCCCGCCACGGGAGCGATGATGGCGGTGCCCACCGGCCAGGCGCCCATCAGCATGCCGACCTCCAGGTAGGGCCGGCCCAGCACCTGCTGGAAATAGAACGGCAGCGACACATACGACGCCATCTGCGCCGCGAAGGTACAGGCCGAGGCCGCCACGGCGAAGGCCAGCGGGCGGATGCGCAGCAGGTCCACCGGCACCAGCGGCGCGGGCTGGCGGCTGGCGCGGCGCACCAGCAGCAGGCCGACCACCGTGGCGATGGCCACCAGGCCGATGCCGCGCAGCAGATCCTCGCCCATCATGTCCACGCCGGAAATGAAGACGCCCAGGGTCAGCATGCACAGCAAGGCGCTGATCCAGTCCAGCTTGACGTCGTTGCGCGGCACTTCCGGCAGGTGGCGTAGCCCCAGCATGGCCAGCACGCAGATGGGCAGGTTGACCGCGAAGATCCACGGCCAGGGCGCCACCGAGAGAATGGCCGAGCCGATGGTCGGCCCCAGCACCGACATGATGGCCACGGTGGTGGCGTTGATGCTGATGCCGCGGCCCAGCAGCTTGAGCGGATAGATGTTGCGCACCAGCCCGCCGAACATGCACATCAGCGTGGCCGCGCCTATGCCCTGGAACACCCGCGCCGCCGTCAGCTGCCACAGCGTGCCGGCCAGGGCGCAGCCCAGCGAGGCCAGCGTGAACAGCGCCAGGCCGAAGGAGAACATGCGGCGGAAACCGATGCGCTCGGCCAGCGCCGACAGCGGCAGCAGCATGGTCACCACGGCCAGGTTGTAGGCGTTGACGATCCAGACCGCCTGGGCCGGCGAGGCATTGAGATCGACTGCGATGGTGGGCAGCGCGACGTTGGCGATGGTGGTGTCCAGCACCGACAGGCTGATGCCCGTCATCACCGTTGCCGCGGCCCAATAGCGCCGCGGCGTCGGCAGGCCGTCGGGCGGGGCGGGCTTGGCGCCGCCGCCCGGCGCCCGGTCTTGCTGTTCCATCACGATTTCTTGACCGGGCGCTGCCAACCGTCGATGGTGAGCTGCTTGGGACGCGAGACGGTCAGCTTGTCGGCCGGCGCGTCGCGCGTCAGCGTGGTGCCCGCGCCCAGCGTGGCGCCGCGGCCGACGCGCACCGGCGCCACCAGCTGGGTGTCCGAGCCGATGAAGGCGTCGTCCTCGATGACGGTGCGGTGCTTGTTCACGCCGTCGTAGTTGCAGGTGATGGTGCCCGCCCCCACGTTCACGCGCGCGCCGATGTCGGCGTCGCCGATGTAGGCCAGGTGATTGGCCTTGCTGTCCTCGCCCAGCACGCTTTTCTTGATCTCGACGAAGTTGCCCACGTGGCTGCGGTCGCCGAGCTCGGCGCCGGGGCGCAGGCGCGCATACGGGCCGACGCGCGCGTCGCTGCCCACCAGGGCCTGCTGCAGGTGGCTGAAGGCCTCGATCTGGGTGCCCGCGCCGACGCTGACGTCGCGCAGCACGCAGTGCGGGCCCACGCGCACGCCGTCGGCCAGCGTCACGCTGCCTTCGAACACGCAGCCCACGTCGATGAACACGTCGCGCCCGCAGGTGAGCGTGCCGCGCACGTCGAAGCGCGCCGGATCGGCCAGCGTGACGCCGGCTTCGAGCTGGCGGCGGGCCTGCTCGGCCTGCCAGCGGCGCTCCAGTTCGGCCTGCTGGACGCGGCTGTTCACGCCCAGCGTCTCCCAGGCCGCGCCCGGCTGCGCCGCGCCCACCGGCACGCCGTCGGCCACGGCCAGGCCGACCGTGTCGGTCAGGTAGTACTCGCCCTGGGCGTTGTTGTTGTCGATGCGGGACAGCCAGTCCTTGAGCCTGGCGGTGGGCGCGCTGAGGATGCCGGTGTTGACTTCCTTGATGGCGAGCTCGCCTTCGGAGGCGTCCTTGTGCTCGACGATGCGGCACACGTTGCCGGCGGCGTCGCGCACGATGCGGCCGTAGCCGGTGGAGTCCGCCAGCACTTCGGTCAGCACGGCGGCGCCGGCGCCGCGGGCCTGCAGCAGGCGGCGCAGCGTGTCGGGCTGCACCAGCGGCACGTCGCCGTACAGCACCAGCGTCACGTCGTCCTGGCCGCCGCCTTCCAGCAGCAGCGGCACGGCCTGCTGCACCGCGTGGCCGGTGCCCTGCTGCGGCTGCTGCAGCGCGAAGTGCAGGTCGGGCTGTCCTTCGAAAGCCTGCTTGACGCGATCCGCGCCGTGGCCGACCACGACGATGATGCGCGCCGGCTCGAGCGCGCGCGCGCTGTCCAGCACGTGGGCCAGCATGGGCTTGCCCGCCAGCGTGTGCAGCACTTTGGGAAGATCGGACTGCATGCGTTTGCCCAGTCCGGCGGCGAGAATCACTACGTTAAGCATAAGTTCCACGGTGTTGAGACGGCCCGGCGGCCTGGCGGCCGGCCGGGGCATCGATTGAAAGAGAGGGCTAGCTCGCGCCAGGCCCGGTTTTCTTGGCGGCCTTGGCGCCGCGGGCCGCGGGCTTGCGCGCCGCCGGCTTGGCGGCGCCCGCCTCGGGCGCGGGTTCCTGCGGTTTGGCCGGCGCGGGCGCGGCGGCGGGCGCGGCCGGCATGGAAGCGGCGGTGGCGGCCGCGATCTGGTTGAACTGCTGCTGCAGCAGGTCCCACCAGGCCTTGGAGGCCGACTGGGCCGCCGCGCCCATCTGCTCGCTCATGCCCGGTGCGCTGGCGGGCGCCTCGTCGGCCGCCGCCTGCGCCTGCCCGTCCTTGGCGCCGGCGCTCTCCGGCGCCTTGGCCGCTGCCGGCTTGGGCGCGGGCTTCAGCCCCAGCACCACTTCCAGCGGCGAGGCCGCGCCGCTGGCGCGCACGGCCGCCATGTCCATGTTGGCCGCGCTGTCGACGAAGGCGCGCAGCGTGCTGATGGTGGAGCGCTGCACTTCCATGCCCTGGATCGTGCTGGAGAGCATGCTCAGGTTCATGCGCAGCCAGTTTTCCACCGAGCGCAGTTCGGCGATGCGGCGGTCCAGGTCTTCGAGGTTCATCGGGGGAGCCATGGGCAGGCTGCTGGCCAGGCCGCCGGGCCCGGTCAGCCCGGCCCAGGCCTGGCGCATCATTTCCATGCTGGCCAGCAGCGGGTTGCCCGACAAGTCGGAATGCTGGCCCATGCCGGGCAGGACGAACGGGTTGGATTGTTGGTCGCTCATTCCTGGTCTCCCCAAAGACGGATGATTAGGCTCGCGCCGGGCTCATCCCGGCAGCAGCTGATTGTTTTCCACGCGCACGTGGTCGCCCGAAGCGAACGCGAACGGCTGGGCGCTGCGGAACTGGCGCTTGCTGCCGTCGTTCATGCGCACGGTGAGCTCATAGTGCGTCACCGTTTGTTGCTGTCTGATATTACGCTCAACTTCACGGCCTGCCAAAGCGCCGCCGACCGCGCCCAGCACGGTCAGCGCGGTCTTGCCGCTGCCGCCGCCGAACTGGTTGCCGACCACCCCGCCGGCCACGCCGCCGGCGATGGTGCCGACCAGATGGTTGCTATCGTCCTTGGCCGGCACCTGCACCTGGCGGATGGTTTCGACCACGCCGCAGTTGGCGCAGGCCTGCTTGGCGGGCGCGGGAGCGGGAGCGGGCGCCGGGGCGGGGGCAGGACGGGCCTTGGGCGCAGGCGCGGGCTGGGACGGCGTCTGGGCCGCGGCCTGCGCCGATTCGGCCGGCAGCGGGGCCAGGTTGGCGCCTTCCGGGCCGGCCTCGGCCACCGGTTCGTCGGCATGCGGATTGGCCGAAGGCGTGGGCAGCCAGCCCATCACGGCGGCCACGCCGACCGAGCACATGACGATGACGGCGATTGCGGCGGCCGCGACCAGCGGATGCAGGCCGCGGCGCGGAGAGTCGATTCGGGTAGGGGTACTCATGACGATGCTCCATCGTTACTAACCGGCAGTGGTATAGCACCCGCCCGCGGTTTCGGCATGTTGCGATGGTGACGCTTCTTTGCAGCCCGGCGCGCCGGTGGACAGCGCAGGCCAATCGTGGACAATAGGTCCATGGACTCCGTCATCACCCTGCCCCAGCTCGAACAGGCGATCAATTACTGGCGCAACGTATCGCCCTCGGTCGGCGACGAATGCCGGCTCTGCCCCGAGGCGGCCGCGCTGGCGGCGCCCTACGCGCTGATGATCATGGCCCACCGCCGCGAGATCGCCACCGCCGAACTCGGCGAGGCGGCGCGCGCCGCGCTGGACGGCTGGGCGGCGACGCTTTAGTTACTGCTTCAGCAGCGCCTGGATGTCGTGGGCCAGCGCGTCCACGCCGAGATTGTTGTTGGCCAGCACCCGCGATTCGCCCTTGCCGTCGAACAGGTAGAAGGCGGCGGTGTGGTCCATGGTGTAGCCGCCGTCCTTGGTGGGCGCCTTGGCGTAATAGGCCTTGAACGACGCCGCGGCCTTCTTGACCTGGTCCGGCGTGCCGGTCAGGCCCAGGAAGCGCGGATCGAAGGCGGTCACGTATTGCTTCAGGACCTCGGGCGTGTCGCGCTCGGGATCGACCGAAATCAGCAGCACCTGGACGCGGTCGGCGTCAGGCCCCAGCTTTTTCATGACTTCGCCCAGTTCGGCCAGCGACGTGGGGCACACGTCCGGGCACTGGGTGAAGCCGAAGAACACCACCACGACCTTGCCGGCGAAGTCGGACAACTGGCGCGTCTTGCCGTTGAAATCGGACAGCTCCATGCCACGGCCCAGCTGGGTGCCGCTGATGTCGCTGCCCTTGAAAGCGGGCGCGCTCTCGCCGCAGGCGGCCAGGGCGGCGGCGAAGGCGGCGGCTGCGCCCAGTCGCAGGGCCAGCCGGCGGCTGGCGGAAAACACGGACATCGACAACCTCCAGGACATCAGCGCAGCAGGCCGACCCAGTGGTCCGCCAGCAGGGCGCCGAACAGCAGCGCCAGGTAAAGAATGGAAAAACGGAACATGCTGCGCGCCAGCTCGTCGCTGTAGGCGCGGTACAGCCGCCATGCATACGACACGAACATGCCGCCCAGCGCCAGCGCGCTGGCCAGGTAGAGTTCACCGCTCATGCGGATGGCGTAGGGCAGCAGCGTGGTGGCCATCAGGGCCACGCTGTAGAGCAGGATGTGCAGGCGCGTGAACTGGTTGCCGTGCGTCACCGGCAGCATGGGCAGGCCGGCCTTGGCGTAATCGTGGTTGCGGTACAGCGCCAGCGCCCAGAAGTGCGGCGGCGTCCAGATGAAGATGATGAGGACCAGGACCCAGGCCTCGGCCGGCACGGAATCGGCCACCGCGGCCCAGCCCAGGGCCGGCGGCATGGCGCCGGACAGCCCGCCGATGACGATATTCTGCGGCGTACGCGGCTTGAGGATGACCGTGTAGATGACGGCGTAGCCGACGAAGGTGGCGAAGGTCAGCCACATGGTCAGCGGGTTGACCAGGTGGTACAGCACGAACATGCCGGCCCCGCCCAGCAGGCCCGACAGGCTCAGCACCTGGAACGCCGAGATCGTGCCGCGCGCGGTGGCGCGGCGCGCCGTGCGCAGCATGCGCGCGTCGACTTCCTGTTCGATCAGGCAGTTGATGGCGAAGGCGGCGGCGGCCAGCAGCCAGATGCCGATGGTGCCGAACAGCACCCGGCGCATGTCGGGAATGCCGGGCGCGGCCAGGAACATGCCGATCACGGCGCAAAACACCGCCAGCTGCGTCACGCGCGGCTTGGTGAGGACGAAATACTGGCGGAGCAATCCGGATTGGGGAGCGGCAATACTGGTCATGATGAGCCCTATTTTAAACGCGCACCAAATCGGGGCCGTAATTCCCCGCCGGCGCACGCCCTGCCGTGGACAAACGCACCATCAATACGACCGCGGCCAGCGTCAGGCCGGCGGCGCCGCCGTTGTGCAGCACCGCGATCAGCAGCGGCCACTGGAAGAAGATCGTGGTCAGGCCGGTCAGCAGCTGCGCCGCCAGCAGCGCCAGCATCAGCGTGGCGGGGCCGCGCAGGCCGGGCTCGGCGCGCAGCCGCCAGGCCAGCGTGCCGAGGTACAGGAACACCACGAAGGCGAAATTGCGGTGGACCCAGTGGATCGCGGTGAGCGCCGGCTGCGAAATCATCTCGCCCGAGGGCAGCTCGCCCAGCGCGCGGATCACCGAATAGCCGCCGCGGAAGTCCATTTCGGGCACCCACTGGCCGTGGCACATGGGAAAGTCCATGCAGGCCAGCGCGGCGTAGTTGGTGCTGACCCAGCCGCCCAGCGTCACCTGCACCAGCAGCAGGGCGAAGCCCCCGGCCACCCACGGCCTCCAGCGCGCGGCGGCCGCCGACAGGGCCAGGTGCGGACGCTCGCGCGCCGACAGCCAGGTCATCAGCGCCAGCACCGACAGGCCGAACACCAGATGCGCGGTGACGACGGCGGGCATGAGCTTGTGGGTCACGGTCCAGGCGCCGAACGCGCCCTGCACGCAGACGGCCACCAGCGTGGTCACGGCCAGGGCCGGCGAACGGCCCAGTTCGCGGCGATAGCGCCAGGCCATGTAGACGATGCCGATGATGAGCATGCCCAGGATGGAACCGACATAGCGGTGGATCATCTCGATCCAGGCCTTGGACAGCGTGACGGGACCGAAAGGCATGGCCTGCGACGCTTCATGGATATCGCCCATGGCGCCCAGCGGCGTCACGCTGCCGTAGCAGCCCGGCCAGTCGGGACAGCCCAGCCCCGAATCGGTCAGGCGCACGAAAGCGCCGAACATGATGAGGTCCAGCGTCAGGAACCAGGTGAAAAAAACCAGCTTGCGATAACGCGTCCGAAGGCGTTCGATATCCATAAAAACAATAAAAAAACGGCAAAAAATCAAATTACGCGCCACAAAACCGCACGCCGCATCAAACCAACGCCCCACAACCCAGGCCGCACGGATCCGGCTCCGCCGGTCCGTAGCGGCGCCCCCCTGGGGGGGAAGCGCCAAAGGCGCTTCGGGGGGGGGACCTACCCTACTCTTGAGTTATAGACCAGTTTGCTGATGTCCTTGCGGACCTTCACCCCGTCGGCCTCGGCCGGGAACTGCATCATCAGGTTGCCCAGCGGATCGATCACCCAGATCGGGTCCTGCAGGCCGGGCTGGCCGGCGGCGCGCTCGCGCGCCAGCAGGAAGCGCGCCAGCTGGTCGGGGTCGGCGCGCACCATCACCGTGCCCTTGTAGGCCTCCAGCACTTTTTCCGGCACCGGCGCGTCGTCGGTGATGAACCAGATGCGCGCCAGGCGCTCCACGTTCTTGCCCTGGCTGGCGTGGCTGTTGCGCGTGATGAAGAGCTTGCGCGCGCAGCTGTCGGGGCAGGCGCCGCCGTCGGCGGCCACCAGCAGCCATTTTCCTTTCAGGCTCTGCAGGTCGAAGGGCCGGCCGTCCAGCGTGGTCAGGCGCAGTTCGCCGGCCGCGGGCATGGGCCGCTGCGGCTCGATGAGCGCGCCGTAGTTGCTGGACTCGGCGGGCCACCACTGCGGGTTCATGTACACCACGACGGCGCCGACGATGGGCGCCAAAGAGCACAGGAACACCAGCAGCATGGGCAGCAGCGAACGCTTGCCTGCGGGCCGGTTGGAAGAAATGTCGCGAGCCACTTTTTATCCTGTGTTGCGGGTTGCGGATGAGCGCCTCATGCGGCGGATGGCGCCCCCCAGCACCACCAGCCACGCGATGGCGGCGATCGAGGCGAAAGCGAACCACTGTACGGCATAAGAGGTGTTCTGCTGGAAATCCACCGAGGGCTGCGGCCAGTCGCGCACCAGGCCGTCGCCGGCGCCGTCGTCCGACTGCATCAGCACCGTGGGCAGCAAGGCCAGGCCGGTCGCCTTCGCGTATTCCTCCAGCGGCAGGTTCTGCACCTGCGGCGCCGCGCCGCCCGCCGCCGGCAGCGCGGCCGGCAGGGCCGACTCGTCGGACCCGCCCAGGGACCAGATCTCGAACAGCCGCGGCACGCGCGGCGAAAGTTCGCCCGCCACGGTCTGCGGCCCGGCGGGCGCGGCGGGCAGGTCGGGCTGCGCCGGCCCCTGTCCGGGCGCGGCCATGACGCGCGGCAGCCAACCGCGCAGCACCAACACGGCGCGGCCTTCGGGGCCGTCGAGCCGCAGCGGCGTGGCCAGCCAGTAGCCGGGCTTGCCGTCCTGGTTGCGGTTGTCCAGCAGTACACTGAATTGCGGCAGCCACACGCCCGTGGCCCGCGCGGCGCGCCATGCCGTCATGGCGGCGGGGTCGGTGGCCGGCGTCAAGGGCAGCGGCGCTTGCTTGCGGCCGGCCTCGATAGCCGCCAGAATGGCGCGTCGCTCGTCGCCGCGGCGCAGCTGCCATTGCCCGAGCGACGCCAGAACCACCACGGCGGCGCCGAGCAGCAGCAGGGCAGCTACCGTGTTGCGGGTTGAATGCGGTCGGGCCATCTTTCTTCAATAACTCTGATTTGTCCGGAGACCACCATGCGCGTTTTCGTCGTCCTGGCCTTTATCGGTATTCTGGCCAGTCTGGCATCCGCCCTGGTCTACCTGATGCGGGACAAAGGCACCACCAACCGCACGGTGAACGCGCTGACGGTACGCATCGGGCTGTCCGTGGCCCTTTTCCTGTTCGTGCTGTTCGCCCACCACATGGGCTGGATCGAGAGCACAGGCCTTAGATAGGCCTGGCCTGGCGAGGTTCCCCGCCGCCGGGCGGCCGTCGACATGACGGCATGACGACACGACGGCGTAGGATGGGTGCCGCGCGAGAATTCTTAAGCAAGAACTCAACCCCCCAACGCGCAACCCATCAGCCGACGCCAGCCGCCATCTCCCGCGGCCAGCGCACTCCCCACCTCAGAACCAATACACAAACAAGTACAGCCCCAGCCACACCACGTCCACGAAGTGCCAGTACCACGCCGCCCCTTCGAACCCGAAGTGGTGGTCGGCGGTGAAGTGGCCGCGGATCAGGCGCACGAGGATCACGGTCAGCATGGTCGCGCCCAGCAGCACGTGGAAGCCGTGGAAGCCGGTAAGCATGTAGAACAGCGAGCCGTAGGCGCCGGAGTTGAACTTGAGGTTCAGCTCGGTGTAGGCATGGTGGTATTCATAGGCCTGGCAGGCGACGAAGACGAAGCCCAGCACGACCGTGGCCAGCAGCCAGAAAATGGCCTTGCCGCGGTGGTTTTCGCGCAGCGCGTGGTGGGCGATGGTCAGCGTGACGCCGGAGCTCAGCAGCAGCGCGGTGTTGATCGTGGGCAGCCAGAAGGGGCCGACGGTCTGGAACTGCTCGACCACGCCGGCCGGGCCGAAGTTCGGCCACACGGCCTGGAAGTCGGGCCACAGCATCAGCCGGTGGTCCATGTCGCCCAGCCACGGCGTGGTGACGGTGCGGGTGTACCAGAGGGCGCCGAAGAACGCCGCGAAGAACATGACTTCGGAGAAGATGAACCAGCTCATGCCCCAGCGGTACGAACCGTCGATGCGCTTGCTGTTCAGGCCGGACTCGGATTCCTGGATGGCGTCGCCGAACCAGAAGTACAGCACCGAGATCAGGCCGACGAAGCCCACCAGCAGGGTCCATTTGGCCCAGCCCACGCCGTTGAACCAGGCCGTGGCGCTCAGGGCCATCACGAGCAGCGTCACGGCCGTGCGCACGGGGTGACCCGAGTCGGCGGGCACAAAGTAGTACGGTGCCTCTTTACCTTGAACCGAGTGGCTTGCACTCATGGCTTTCTCCCTGGTACAGATTTATAGAATCAAGTGAGTCAAGTCAGGCTGGAAACGGCCCAACGCACAATTAATACCAGCACAGTAACGAAGATGGCCGCTGCCAGCAGTCCGCCCAGGATCACGTGGACCGGGTTGAGCTTGGCGATGTCCTCCCGGTGGCCCGCCCCCTTGCGGACCCCGAAGAATCCCCATGCCACCGCCTTCATGGTTTGCAGGAAGCTCAGCTTGCGCTGGGCGGTCTCGCGCAGGTCGTCGCTCATGGCCGGGCCTATTTGAGCGCGATGCCGGACATCAGGGCCGAGCCGCGCAGCACGGTCCAGGCGAACACGGCGATGACGAAAGCCAGCAGGACCAATCCTGCGATCTTGTTGCGGCGGCGCTGCTCGGGTGTCATGGCTGTGCTACCTGGAACGTGAAAGCGGTTTACTTCACTTCGGGCGGAGTCTCGAAGGTGTGGAAGGGCGCGGGCGAGGGCACCGTCCATTCCAGGCCTTCGGCGCCGTCCCACGGCTTGGCGGCGGCGACTTCGCCCTTGCCGCGGTAGCAGCGCAGGATCGCCCACAGGAAGATCAGCTGCGACAGGCCGAACCAGAACGCGCCGATGGTGGCCATCTGGTGGAAGGTCGTGAACTGCCCTGCGTAGTCGGCGTAGCGGCGCGGCATGCCGGCCAGGCCCAGGAAGTGCATCGGGAAGAAGGTCACGTTGAACGAGATCAGCGTGGACCAGAAGTGCAGCTTGCCCAGCTTTTCGCTGTACATGCGGCCGGTCCATTTGGGCACCCAGTAGTAGGCGCCGGCGAACAGCGCGAACAGCGAGCCGGCCACCAGCACGTAGTGGAAGTGGGCCACCACGTAGTAGGTGTCGTGCACCTGGATGTCGATCGGGGCCACCGACAGGATCAGGCCGGTGAAGCCGCCCATGGTGAACACGAAGATGAAGCCGATCGAGAACAGCATCGGGGTCTCGAACGTCATGGAGCCGCGCCACATGGTGGCGACCCAGTTGAACACCTTCACCCCGGTCGGGATGGAGATGAGCATGGTGGCGTACATGAAGTAGAGCTGGCCGGTCACCGGCATGCCGGTGGTGAACATGTGGTGCGCCCACACGATGAAGGACAGCACGGCGATGGAGGCGGTGGCGTACACCATGGAGGCGTAGCCGAACAGCTTCTTGCGGGCGAAGGCGGGAACGATGGCCGACACGATGCCGAACGCCGGCAGGATCATGATGTAGACCTCGGGGTGCCCGAAGAACCAGAACACGTGCTGGTACAGCACCGGGTCGCCGCCGGCGGCGGCGTTGAAGAAGCCCGTGCCGAAATGGCGGTCGGTCAGCACCATGGTGATGGCGGCGGCCAGCACCGGCATCACGGCCAGCAGCAGGAAGGCGGTGATCAGCCAGGTCCAGCAGAACAGCGGCATCTTCATCAGCGTCAGGCCGGGCGCGCGCATGTTCAGGATGGTGACGATGATGTTGATCGCGCCCATGATGGACGAGGCGCCCATGATGTGCAGCGCGAAGATCGCCAGATCCATGCCGGGGCCCATCTGCAGCGACAGCGGCGCGTACAGGGTCCAGCCGGCCGCGGTGGCGCCGCCGGGCACGAAGAACGAGGCCGTCAGCATGATGGCGGCCATGGGCAGCAGCCAGAAGCTGAAGTTGTTCATGCGCGCGAAGGCCATGTCGGAAGCGCCGATCTGCATCGGGATCATCCAGTTCGCGAAGCCCACGAAGGCCGGCATGATGGCGCCGAACACCATCACCAGGCCGTGCATGGTGGTGAACTGGTTGAAAAGCTCGGGGCGGAAGAACTGCAGGCCGGGCTCGAACAGCTCGGTGCGCAGCAGCAAGGCCAGCGTGCCGCCTTCCAGCAGCATGACGAACGAGAAGATGAGGTACATCGTCCCGATGTCTTTGTGGTTGGTGGCGAAAAGCCAGCGGCGCCAGCCGGTGGGGATGGCGTGGTGGTGGTCATCGTGACCGTGGCCGTGGCCCGGCGACACGTGGTCTACAGTGACGCTGCTCATGATGGACTCCTTCCTGCTGAGTGCCGGGCCCGATCCACGGGGCCGGCAGGGTATCTCTAACTAAACGGAACCGGTTCTGCGTAGGCGTGGCTGGGCGCGCGCGATCAGCGCGCAGCCGTCACGTCCTTCGGCTGAACCGTCGGGTCCTGCCCCTTGCCTGCATTGCTCCAGGCATGGCGCGTATAGCTGATGACCGCCGCGATCTCGACATCGTTGAGCTGGCCGCCGAACGGCGCCATCGCGGTGCCGGGCTTGCCCTTCAGCACGGTGTTGATCTGTTCGGCCTTCGGCCCCAGAACAACCTTGTCTCCGTCGAGCGGGGGGAAGCTGCCCGGGATGCCCTTGCCGTTGGCCTGGTGACAGGCCACGCAATTCGCCGCGAAAACCTTCTCGCCGCGGGCAACCAGTTCGGCTTCCGTCCACTCCTTGTTGGGATCGTCGGCGTTCGCCGCCATCTTCTTCTTTTGGTCTTCGACCCACTTATCGTAGTCGGCTTGCGCCATAACTTCCACGACGATGGGCATGAAAGCGTGATCCTTGCCGCAGAGTTCCGCGCACTGGCCGCGGTAAATGCCGGGTTTGTCGGCATTGAACCAGGCATCGCGCAGGAAGCCGGGGATGGCGTCCTGCTTGACGCCGAAGTCCGGAATCATCCAGGAGTGGATGACGTCGGCGGCGGTCAGGACGATGCGGACCTTTTTATTCACCGGCACCACCAGGTGATTGTCCACTTCCATCAGGTAGAACTCGCCCTTGGGCTCGCGGTTCTCGATCTGCGCGCGCGGGGTCGACAGAGTGGACAGGAACTTGACGCCGGCGGCCGGGCCGTCGAGGTACTCGTAGCCCCACTTCCATTGATAGCCGGTGACCTTGACGGTGAGATCGGCGCTGGAGGTGTCCTTCATGGCGACCACGGTCTTGGTGGCCGGCAGCGCCATGGCGATGACGATGATGAACGGGATGACCGTCCATGCGACTTCGACGCCGAGGTGTTCGTGGAAGGTGGCGGCCTTGTGGCCGCGCGACTTGCGGTGCGCCCAGATGGAATAGAACATCACCCCGAACACACCGATGAAGATCACGATACAGATCGTGAGCAGCATCCAGTGCAGCCACATGATGTCGCGCGAAATCGACGTCACGCCCTCATGCAGGTTCAGCTGGTTGACCTTCGGGCCGCCGGGCATGTCTTGCACCTGAGCACTCGCCACGCTGGCCATCAGCATCGCACAAGTCCCCAGTATCCCTCTCCACTTCTTCATGCTTACCTCGAAACACGGCGCGTAGGTCCGTTCTCTAGTGGCGGAAGTCACCGGAAACGGGCAACACGCAATTATTAGATGGCAGGGGCGAGGCAGGGAGATAGAGCGGCCCCTGTCGTTCCCACTCGAAATCACAAAGAAACTGCCGGATTATAGCGGACGCGCAAACAGATGTAAGTTAGCGCCCTTGAATTCGTAGGCGCCGCCCCCATTTGGCCTCGCCCTCTTGACCTGGGGCTGAAAACAGGCTGGCATAAAATCGTCGGTAACATCAACACCACGATTCCCCGATGCCACAACAGTTGCCCGATCTGTACGCCGCCCTTTGCGCACGCGCCCAGGAGCCCGCTCCCGACGGCGCGCGCGCTTTATATATAGCGGGGCGCCGCTGCGGCTGGGCCACGCACGCGGCGTGCGACGCGCTGCGCGGCGCGGCCGATATCGACGCCGACGGCGAGACCCTGCGCATCGGCGCGGGTCTGGAGCCGGGCGCGCAACTGGATGGCGTGCTCGAACGGGCCGCGCAACTGTTGCGCCAAGCCAACTGCCTGCGCGGCTGGCGCGACGAATTGCTGGACGTCATGGACGGCGACACTGCCCTGGGCGTGATCGAACGCGCCGCGGTGCGCCCCCTGGGCCTGCTCACCAAGGCCGTGCACCTGAACGCGTGGACGCCCGACGGCCGCCTGTGGGTCGCGCGCCGCTCGCTCAGCAAATCCACCGATCCCGGCATGTGGGATACGTTGGTGGGCGGCCTGGCCGGCAGCCGCGAGGACCTGGAACTGGCGCTGGTGCGCGAATGCGGCGAGGAAGCCGGGCTGGACGAGCCCGACCTGGCGCGTCGCACGCCGCTGCGCACCATATTGCGCATCCATCGGCGCCTGCCCGAGGGCTATCAGGTCGAGGACGTGCTGACCAGCACCTGCGTGCTGGAAGCCGACGCCCGGCCCGCCAACCGCGACGGCGAAGTCATGGAGATCGCCACGCTGGACGTGGCCACGGTGCTGCGCCGCATCGCCGAGGGCGAATTCACGCTGGAAGCGGCGCTGGTGATCGTCGAAGACATCATGCAGCGCCGCGCGGCCGGCGAAATCCCGGCCTGAGGCCCGTCAGCCCGGACGCGCCGCGTCCAGCATGCCCGCGGGCGGCGGATCGGCTTGCGGCGCCTCGCCGGCGGGCGGGGTTGCGCCCGCGGCCTCGGCGGCTTCCGCGGCCTGGGCCGGGCTGGGCGCGGAGGCCGGCGCGGGCGCCGGTGCGGCCGCGGCATTGGCCTGCGAGAACTGCTTCCACACCTCGATGGCGCGCAGGCGCTGCTTGGCCACCAGCTGGATGCGCTCGCGCAGGTTCTCGTCGCGCGCCAGCAGCGCGTGGAAATCCCGCGACGACAGCATGAGCAGCTTGCTGTAGCCCAGCGAGGTCACGTCGGGCTCGATCTGCTGCTCGCCCAGCAGCCCCAGTTCGCCGAAGAATTCGCCGCTGCCCAGTTCGATCAGGGTGTTGTCCGGCAGGTGCACGGCCACGGCCCCGGAGGCCACGAAGCACATTTCGCCGCCGTGCCGGCCCTTGGTGAGCACGCGCTGGTCCGGCAGCGACAGCCGCGGCTTGAGCAGCTTGCTGATGGCGCGCAGCGAATCGGCCGACAGCCCCTCGAACAGCGGCACGCGCTTGATCAGCTCGGCCGCGCTCATTTCGATGTCCAGCGGCGGATGGCGGTCGATATGGGCCCAGCGGCTCTTCAACTGCGCCATCAGGTCGGCGTACACCTCGCCGCTGATCAGGAACTGCTCCAGCATGTCGCGGTAGCGGATGCGCTCCATTTCGCGCGCCACGCGGCCCAGATAGCTTTCCTGCAGCCATTGCGCGTAGGACGGATATTGCAGATTCAGCGCCTGTATGGCGTTTTCGATCAGGTCCAGGCGGCGCTGGTGCAGGGACACGATGCGCGCGGTGGCCTCTTCGCCCAGCAGCGGCGTGATCTGTTCGCGCGCGAACGCGATCAGGCGCTGCGCGACCGACCGCTTGCTCATCAGATTGGCGAAACGCTGGGCCAGTTCGCGCGCCAGCCAGCTCTGGAAGCCGAACACGTAGTGCAGCCGCAGCGCCAGCCGGAAACCGGGCGAATAGCGCACGTCGTCGACGATCCCGCGCTCGAAGCCCGCGACGCCGCCCTGCCGGATCGCGTCCTCCAGCCGCTCGGCCCGCGCCAGCAGCGCCTCGGCCATGCGCCAGTCCACGATCTGCGCCTTCAGGATGTCGAAGAACATTTCCTCTTCGCGCTGCGCCACGATGGCCAGGCCCACCGCCACGCGCTGCTCGTCGCTCATCTGGCCGACCTGGCCGTCGTGCACGCTGGTCAGACTGGCGTCGAACACCGCGCGGATGCGGTCGCGCACCTCGGCGCCGATGTGCTCGCTGCGCGCGACCTCTTCCGTCTTGCCCTGCAGGTCTTCCAGCGCCACGGCCAGGGCCTGGTTGCGGATGGTGCGCTCCACCGGCGAGAGCTGGTTCAGGCCCAGCGCGCGGATCAGCGGACGCAGGCTGATGCCGTTGACGAACAGCGTGAGCAGCACGAAGCTGGTGGTGGCGACCGCGATGAACTGGCGCGCCTCTTCGGGCACGCCGGTCTGTTCCGTGACGGCCAGCGCCAGCGCCAGCGAGACCGCGCCGCGCAGGCCGCCCCACAGCATCACCACCTTGTACGGCCTGCTGACCTTGGTGCCCAGCCGGGTCAGGCCCAGCAACGGCAGCAGGCCGAACACCACGATGGCGCGCGCCGCCAGCGTGGTCACGAACAGCACCACCACCAGCAGCAGTTCCTGCCAGTCGGCCGCCGCCATCAGCTTCGGGATCAGCATGGCCGCGAACAGGAAGATCAGCGAATTGGCCCAGAACCCGAACTGTCCCCAGGCGCTGGACAGGTATTCGAACGTGGTGGGCGACATGCGGGTGCGGCCGGTGGAGCCGACCACCAGGCCGGCGATCACCGTGGCGACCACGCCCGAGACGTTCAGGTAGTGCTCGGAAATGAAGAAGGACAGATAGGCTAGCGTCAGCGTCAGCGTGATTTCGGCGGTGGGAAAGCCGCGCAGCCACGCGAACAGGAAGCAGGCCAGCCGCCCCATCGCGTAGCCGGCCAGGCCGCCGCCCAGGAAGTGCACGATGAAGTCGTTGAAAATGCCGCTCACGGTCAGTTCGCCGTGGCCGCCCAGCACCGCCAGCAGCACCGAGTACAAGGCGATGGAGGCCGCGTCGTTGAACAGGCTTTCGCCCTCGACCAGCGTGGTCAGGCGCTTGGGCGCGCCCACCTCGCGGAAAATGCCCACCACCGCCACCGGGTCGGTCGTGGCCACGATGGCGCCCAGCAGCAGGCAGACCACCAGGCCGTAGGACGACACGGCGTCCAGCGCCACCCCGACGGCCACGGTGCACACCACCACGGCCACGATGGCCATCATCAGGATGGGGCCGATGTCGTCCATCAGGCGCCGCACGTTCATCGACAGCGCGGTCTCGAACAGCAGCACCGGCAGGAACACCATCAGGAAGGTTTCCGACGAGATCTCGAAGCGTTCCAGCGAATCCAGAAAATCGCCGATCCAGCGCGGCGCCCAGCCGTGCAGGTGCACGATGATGCCCAGCAGACAGCCGACGATGGCCAGCAGCACCGAGTACGGCAGCTTGAGGCGGCCGGCCAAAGGCGGCATGAAGCAGACCAGCGTGAGCAAACCGGCCAGGCCGAATACGAGAAAACCGACATCCATGGATAGCGCCGCGTCTGAGGCTAGGGAGAAATTTCACAAGAATAGCGGCTTTTTTCCCCAAGTCCGGGCGGCGAACTGTAGAGAATCGTAGAGAATGCACGTTTGGTTACCCCAATACGCAAGCGCGATACGCGTGGCGACGCGTTTTTTGGGTAATGTGGAATCGCTTCAACTTTTCAGGAGCGGCACTTGGCCCGCATCCATGCCCTGACCCGGCGCGACGACGCGCCCGCCATGCTGGTCCAGCTCACCGACAGCCACCTGTTCGGCGAGCCCGGCACCGTGATGCTGGGCGTCGACACCG
Source organism: Achromobacter sp. MUI-25009338 (assembly GCF_057359325.1). Lineage (NCBI taxonomy): Bacteria > Pseudomonadati > Pseudomonadota > Betaproteobacteria > Burkholderiales > Alcaligenaceae > Achromobacter > Achromobacter sp. MUI-25009338. Next base: position 194,107 of record NZ_CM170627.1, on the reverse strand, counting down.
ACGCCAGCCTGCGCGCCGTGCTGCGCCAGATCGAGGCCGACGGCCGCCATCCCGACCTGCTGCTGGCCACCGGTGACCTGTCCCAGGACGGCGCGGCGGCGGCCTACCGCCGCTTTGCCTCCATCCTGTCCGAGGCGCCGGCGCTGGACCGCGCCACCATCCGCTGCCTGCCGGGCAACCATGACCTGCCTGCCGTGATGCGCGAGGAACTGGCGCAGTGGTCCGAGCCGGTCACCGACGTGGGCGCCTGGCGCGTCGTGACGCTGGACACCACGGTGCCCGGCTCCGACGCGGGCCACCTGCCCGCCAGCCAGCTGGATCTGCTGGAGGCCGCCCTGGCCGAAGCGCCCGGGCGCCACACGCTGGTCGCGATGCACCACAACCCCATGCAGATCGACAGCCACTGGCACGACACGATGATGATCGACAACCCGCAGGCGCTGTTCAAGCTGCTGGCCCGCTGGCCGCAGGCCCGCGTGCTGCTGTGGGGACACGTGCACCACGACTTCGACCGCCGCCGCCATAACCTGCGCATGCTGGCCACGCCGTCCACGTGCTTCCAGTTCAGCATCCGCGACGGGCAGCACGTGGTGGACAACATGGCGCCGGGGTATCGCTGGATCAAGCTGTACCAGGACGGATCGCTGGCGACCGGCGTGCGGCGGGTGCAGGACGCGTTGTGGCGTCCGGCGCTGGCGGCGTCGGACAAGGTGCAGGCGGCCTAGGCATAAAAAACGGGGCACCAATCATAGATTATTGGTGCCCCGCAAACATCCGTCTCATAGGGGAGGGGAAAGAGGAGAAGCCGAGACGGACGACTAGACAGCCAACCGGAGTTCGCGGTCTACATGAAGTTAGTCGGCGCGGCCCGCATTAAGTTTCTGGCGCGGCGCAAAAATTCCGGGTGAATTTGTATCAATTCATGTAACGGCCGCCAGGCGCGCCGCCAAAGACAAAGGCCGCTCGAAAGCGGCCTTTTGCATGGGCGTGCGGCAGGCGTGTCAGGCCTGGAGATTGCCGCGCATTTTCTTGAGGGCGGCGGCCTCGATCTGGCGGATGCGCTCGGCTGAGACGCCGAATTCCTGGGCCAGTTCGTGCAGCGTGGCGCCGCCGTCGTCCTGCAGCCAGCGCGCCTCGACGATGCGGCGCGAACGCGGGTCCAGCGCTTCCAGCGCGTCGCTCAGCCCGCTGCCCTGCAGCCGGTCGCGCGCGGCGCGCTCCAGGACCCGCGTGGGTTCCTGGCGGCCGTCGTCGGACAGATAGGCGATGGGCGCGTAGCTCTCATCGTCGTCGTCCTGGTTTTCCAGCGACATGTCGCGCCCGGACAGGCGCACTTCCATTTCGCTCACGTCTTCGCGGCGCACGTTCAGCTCGCGCGCGATGTGATCGACCTGCTCGGGGTCCAGCGTCTGGCCGTCGGGCCGCATGCTGCGCAGGTTGAAGAACAGCTTGCGCTGGGCCTTGGTGGTGGCCACCTTGACCAGGCGCCAGTTGCGGATGATGTATTCGTGGATTTCCGCCTTGATCCAGTGCACGGCGAACGACACCAGGCGCACGCCGCGCTCGGGGTCGAAACGTTTGACGGCCTTCATCAGGCCGACGTTGCCTTCCTGGATCAGGTCGGCGTGGGGCAGGCCGTAGCCCAGGTACTGGCGGGCCACGGACACCACCAGGCGCAGGTGCGACAGGATCAACTCGCGCGCCGCGCCCAGGTCTTCCTGGTCGCGCAGGCGGCGTCCCAGCTCGGTTTCTCGTTCAGCCGACAGCACCGGCAGGCGATTCACCGCGGAAATGTATGCGTCGATCGTGCCGAGCGCGCCCGGATTGCCGATGGCCAACGCCAGGGCGTTGCCGGAAGTGGCCAACGAGGTACTGGGTTGTTTCATAACGGGAGTCTCCGGAAGGCTTAAGGATGACGACATGAATTCGATGTTAGCACTCTAGTAAAGGGAGTGCTAATTCGACTATTGCGGCGCATCAAAGTTCCACCACACATGATTCGCCCCCAATTTTTTTGGCCCGAGAAGTTCGAGCCAGCGCAAGAATGGCCGCGCCGCCGCCGGGCCGCCCCAAGGCGGCGCAGCGTGGGTGTTCACACTACCAGCCCAGGCGCTTGAGGCCGTCGACCGTAGCCTGGCCGTCGGGGCGGATGAACAGCGCCCCGCGCGGGTCCAGGAAGACCTGGTAGCGGGCGCCGTCGAACAGGGGCATGTAGGCGCCGCTGCCGAATTGGACATCGACGAAGGGGAACCAGTTCGGGAAGTTTTTCTTCAGCGAACCGAGGTCGGGCGCGGGCCAGTCGTCCAGCGGATGCACCGAACGGGTGGCCGAGGCCTCGCGGGCCGCGTCGCTGTAGCGGCCGGACAGCCGCTCCAGGCGGTACAGCGGCGGCACGCCCGCCATCAGCGCCGGCACCTTCCAGCGCACCACCCGCGCGTCGATCTGCCACTGGTCGCCGTACAGCACGTACTGGCGGCTGCCGATGGCCGGCGCGCTGGCGTCCACCTGGAACTGGCCCTCGGCCAGCTGGCGGATCTCCACGCGGGCCACCGGCTCGTCGGTGGTCAGGCGGAAGAACTGCACCAGCGACAGGGCCAGCAGGCCGGACACGCAGCCCAGCAGCACCAGCATCAGCCCGAACAGGCGGCGCACCGGCCGGAGCTGGAACATTTTGCGGCCGCGCTCGTCGCGTGGGCCGCCCTTGCCCAGCAGCATGACGATGCCCGGCAGCAGGACGACGATGGCGCCCAGCAGTATCCAGACGAAAGGAGCGATTCCGTTGATCAAATCAGCCGTTCCCGATTAGGTAAGAACCGCCGCGGGCGGTGGCCGGCCAGTATAGAAGCGGCCTCAGGCCGCGGGTTTTCCAAGCCGCTCGACGTGAAACCGGATGTGATCCTCGATAAACGTCGAGATGAAGTAATAGCCGTGGTCGTAGCTCTCGTGGCGACGCAGGGTCAACGGCTGGCCGGCGGCGGCGCAGGCCTGCTCGAATACCTCGGGATACAACTGTTCCGCCAGAAACTGGTCCGATTCTCCCTGGTCGATCAGAATGCCCCCGGGAAACGGCTGGCGGGCCTGGCGCATCAGCGCCGACGCGTCGTAGGCGGCCCAGTCCTGGACGTCGGCGCCCAGGTAGGCGCCGAAGGCCTTCTTGCCCCACGGGCACAGGCTGGGCGCGGCGATGGGCGCGAAGGCCGACACCGAGCGGAATTTGGCGGGGTTGCGCAGCGCCAGCACCAGCGCGCCGTGGCCGCCCATGGAATGGCCGAAGATCCCGGTGCGCGATGCGTCGCCCGGCAGCGCGCCGCCGGTGACGATGGCATGCAGTTCTTCGGTCACGTAGCTGTACATGCGGTAGTGCGTGCGCCAGGCCGGCGTGGTGGCGTCCACGTAAAAGCCCGCGCCGGTGCCCAGGTCCCAGTTTTCGTCCTCGCCCGGCACGTTGGCCCCGCGCGGGCTGGTGTCCGGGGCCACCAGCATGACGCCCAGCTCCGCCGCCAGGCGCTGGGCGCCGGCCTTGATCATGAAAGTCTCTTCGGTGCAGGTCAGCCCGGCCAGGTAGAACAGGACGGGTACCGGGCCTTGCTCGGCCTGGGGCGGCAGATAGACCGAGAACCGCATGGGCAGGCCGATCTGCGCGGATTCGTGGCGGTAATAGCGCTGCCAGCCGCCGAAACAGCGGTGCTGCGAGATGAGTTCGAGGGCCACGGCCATAGATCTGCTCCAGTCGTAGGGGATGAAAAAACGCCCGCGGGTTAGGGTATATCCACGGTACGACGTTCCGTCGCCGAATGTTAACCTGCACGTATTCGGGTACGGACGACGAAAAAAATGACGGATCCTTGCCCATATCGCGATCACGGGACTTGACCGCCGCCTACCGTGGCACTATTTATATACCGTGAGAGAAGACAACCCGTTCTTCCGGATACGCAAGTCCTGACACTATGGCCCGTCTGCCCCGTCTGTACGCCCCTGGGCTGCCCCAATTGGTGCAGGCCAATTTCATCCAGCCGCTGGCGGCGCCGTCTCAACCCGCGCCGGCCGACATCCTGAACCAGCTGGCCACGTGGCTGGGCGAATCCGCCCAGCGCCATCGGGTCTCGGTTCATGGCTGGCTGCTCGCCAACGACCGCATCCTGCTGCTGGCCACGCCGGCCGACGAAGAAGGCCTGCCGCGGCTCATGCAGACGCTGGGCCGCAACCTGGCGGCGCGGCTGCGCGGCGGGCGCGTATTCGCCGGCCGCTACCGCTCGGCCCTGCTGGAACCGGGCGCCTGGGTGCTGCCGGCCCTGGTCTGGCTGGAAACCTATCCCGTGCGCAGCGGCGCCTCGCAGGACCCGGACTCCTGGCCCTGGTCCTCGGCCTCCAGCCACACCGGCAACACCACGGCCGCCCCCGCCCAATGGCAGTCGGACCACGCCGATTACTGGGCCTGCGGCAACACGCCGTTCGACCGCCAGGCCAATTACCGCAAGCGCCTGCAGGACGGCCTGTCGCGCGAGGAAAGCCAGCGCATCGACCAGGCGGTTTCCGGCCAGTGGGCGCTGGGCGGCCCCGCCTTCATCGCCAGCCTGGCCCACACCGCCAGCCGGCGCGTGGCCCCGGGCCAGCGCGGACGCCCGCGCAAGAAGCCGGCCGCAGCCGCGCCGGCCGACGCCGAACCTTCCTCTTCCACGTCCAATTCCTGATCCGCCCCGTCCCGGGCGGATTCCTTTCCCCGTTTTCCTGCATGCATGACGCGCCCCGGGGCGCGTCGCGGCGCTCGCCATTGCGATTGCGCAACACCGGATTGCGGATACGATCGGCCTAGATATCCAAAATTATCGGGGACGCATAGCAGCAAAAATAGCCAAATCCCGGCCGAGTGTCGCTTCTCCGTCTGCACCCCTTTCCGGAAACCCGCGCCAGGCAACGATCTAGATACGTCACCGAATAATTTTCCTATGAGCGTCCCTAAATATAATTAGGGACATACCCTGTTTATTCCTATTGCACCCTGCTCCTGTCAGGGGTATTGTCCGTCTCCTGCACTGCAACATCACGACGCAGGCCTACTGCGGAGCGCGCCATGCCCCAAAACACCCAGATCGAATCCTGTCTCCCGCCCAAGGCGACCCCCATCGATGCGAGCCGCATCGGTCTGCCTCCCGCCCAGGGCCTGTACCACCCCAAGAACGAACATGACGCCTGCGGCGTCGGTTTCGTCGCCCACATCAAGGGCAAGAAAAGCCACGCCATCATCCAGCAGGGCCTGAAGATCCTGGAGAACCTGGACCATCGCGGCGCGGTGGGCGCGGACAAGCTGATGGGCGACGGCGCCGGCATCCTGATCCAGATCCCCGACGCGCTGTACCGCGACGAGCTGAGCCAGCAGGGCATCGTCCTGCCGCCGCCCGGCGAATACGGCGTGGCCATGGTGTTCCTGCCCAAGGAAACCGCCTCGCGCCTGGCCTGCGAGCAAGAGCTGGAGCGTTCGGTGCGCGCCGAGGGCCAGGTCGTGCTGGGCTGGCGCAATGTGCCGGTGGACGTGGACATGCCCATGTCGCCCGCCGTGCGCGCCTGCGAGCCGGTGATCCGCCAGCTGTTCATCGGCCGCGGCGCCGACGTGATGGTGCCGGACGCGCTGGAACGCAAGCTGTACGTGATCCGCAAGACCGCCAGCCACGCCATCCAGAACATGCATCTGGCGCATGGCAAGGAATACTTCGTGCCCTCGGCCTCGGTGCGCACCGTGGTCTACAAGGGCCTGCTGCTGGCCGACCAGGTCGGCCGCTACTACCGCGACCTGGCCGACACCCGCACCGTCTCGGCCCTGGCCCTGGTGCACCAGCGCTTCTCCACCAATACCTTCCCGGCCTGGCCGTTGGCCCACCCGTACCGCATGATCGCCCACAACGGCGAAATCAACACGGTCAAGGGCAACTTCAACTGGCTGCGCGCGCGCGAAGGCATGATGCAGTCGGCCGTGCTGGGCGACGACCTGAAGAAGCTGTACCCCATCGTCTACGAAGGCCAGTCCGACACCGCGACCTTCGACAACTGCCTGGAACTGCTGGTGAACTCGGGCTACTCGCTGGCCCACGCCATGATGATGATGATCCCGGAAGCCTGGGAGCAGCACACGCAGATGGACGAAAGCCGCCGCGCTTTCTACGAGTACCACGCCGCCATGATGGAGCCGTGGGACGGCCCGGCCGCGGTCGCGTTCACCGACGGCCGCCAGATCGGCGCCACGCTGGACCGTAACGGCCTGCGCCCGGCGCGCTACCTGGTCACCGACGACGACATGGTGATTCTGGCCTCCGAGGCCGGCACGCTGTCCATCCCCGAGAACCGCATCGTCAAGAAGTGGCGCCTGCAGCCGGGCAAGATGTTCCTGATCGACCTGGAGCAGGGCCGCATCATCGACGACGCCGAGATCAAGCTGCAGCTGTCCAACAGCCGCCCCTACCGCCAGTGGATCGAGCGCCTGCAGATCAAGCTGGAATCGCTGCCGGCGCCGCGCCAGGCCGCCACGGCCACGCAATCGCCGGTCTCGCTGCTGGACCGCCAGCAGGCTTTCGGCTGGACCCAGGAAGACTACAAGTTCATCCTCGAGCCCATGGCCGCCAGCGGCGAGGAAGTGATCGGCTCGATGGGCAACGACGCCCCGCTGGCCGTGCTGTCGGACCGCGCCAAGCCGTTCTACAACTATTTCCGCCAGCTGTTCGCGCAGGTCACCAACCCGCCGATCGACCCGATCCGCGAGCAGCTGGTGATGTCGCTGGTGTCGTTCATCGGCCCCAAGCCCAACCTGCTGGACATCAACAACGTCAACCCGCCGCTGCGCCTGGAAGTGTCGCAGCCGGTGCTGGACTTCGCCGCCATGGCGCAGATCCGCGACATCGAGCAGGTGACGGGCAAGAAGTTCCGCAGCTTCGAGCTGGACATCACCTATCCGGCCGCCTGGGGTCCCGAGGGCATCGAAGCCCGCGTGGCCGCGCTGTGCGCGCGCGCCGTGGACGCGGTGCGCAGCGGCTACAACATCCTGATCGTGTCCGACCGCCTGGTCGACAGCGAACGCGTGGCCATCCCCGCGCTGCTGGCCACCTCGGCGGTGCACCAGCACCTGATCCGCGCCGGCCTGCGCACCAACACCGGCCTGGTCGTGGAGACCGGCTCGGCGCGCGAGGTGCACCATTTCGCGCTGCTGGGCGGCTATGGCGCCGAAGCCATCCACCCCTACCTGGCGCTGGAATCGCTGGGCAAGATGAATGACCCCGAAAAGGCGGTCAAGAACTACATCAAGGCGATCGGCAAGGGCCTGAACAAGGTCATGTCCAAGATGGGCATTTCCACCTACATGTCCTACACCGGCGCGCAGATCTTCGAAGCCGTGGGCCTGCAAAGCGCCCTGGTGAACAAGTACTTCACCGGCACCGCCTCCAATATCGAAGGCATCGGCATCTTCCAGGTCGCCGAGGAAGCGCTGCGCCAGCACCGCGCCGCCTTCGGCACCGATCCGGTCCTGGCCAACGACCTGGACGCGGGCGGCGAATACGCCTATCGCGTGCGCGGCGAAGAGCACATGTGGACGCCGGACTCCATCGCCAAGCTGCAGCACGCCTCGCGCGCCAACAACTACCGCACGTACAAGGAGTACGCGCAGATCATCAACGACCAGAGCCGCCGCCACATGACGCTGCGCGGCCTGTTCGAGTTCCGCTTCGATCCGTCGCGCGCCATCCCGCTGGACGACGTCGAGCCGGCCAAGGAGATCGTCAAGCGCTTCGCCACCGGCGCCATGTCGCTGGGCTCGATCTCGACCGAGGCGCACTCGGTGCTGGCCGTGGCCATGAACCGCATCGGCGGCAAGTCCAACACCGGCGAAGGCGGCGAGGACGAACTGCGCTACCGCGCCGAGATGCGCGAAGGCAAGAGCCTCATCAAGGACGGCGACACGCTGGCCTCGGTGCTGGGCGCCGAGCGCATCGAAGCCGACGTCGCGCTGAAGAAGGGCGACTCGCTGCGCTCGAAGATCAAGCAGGTGGCCTCGGGCCGTTTCGGCGTGACCGCCGAATACCTGTCCTCGGCCGACCAGATCCAGATCAAGATGGCCCAGGGCGCCAAGCCCGGCGAGGGCGGCCAGCTGCCCGGCCACAAGGTGTCGGAATACATCGCCAAGCTGCGCTATTCGGTGCCGGGCGTGGGCCTGATCTCGCCCCCGCCGCACCACGACATCTATTCCATCGAAGACCTGGCCCAGCTGATCCACGACCTGAAGAACGTCAATTCCAAGGCCTCGATCTCGGTCAAGCTGGTGTCCGAAGTGGGCGTGGGCACGGTGGCCGCGGGCGTGGCCAAGGCCAAGGCCGACCACGTCGTGATCGCCGGCCATGACGGCGGCACGGGCGCCTCGCCGGTGTCGTCCATCAAGCACGTCGGCACGCCCTGGGAGCTGGGCCTGGCCGAGACGCAGCAGACGCTGGTGCTCAACCGCCTGCGCAGCCGCATCCGCGTGCAGGCCGACGGCCAGATGAAGACCGGCCGCGACGTGGTCATCGGCGCGCTGCTGGGCGCCGACGAATTCGGCTTCGCCACCGCGCCGCTGGTCGTCGAAGGCTGCATCATGATGCGCAAGTGCCACCTGAACACCTGCCCGGTGGGCGTGGCCACGCAGGACCCGGTGCTGCGCAAGAAATTCCAGGGCAAGCCGGAGCACGTCGTCAACTTCTTCTTCTTCATCGCCGAGGAAGTGCGCGAAATCATGGCCCAGCTGGGCATCCGCAAGTTCGACGACCTGATCGGCCGCGCCGACCTGCTCGACATGCGTTCGGGCGTGGAGCACTGGAAGGCCCAGGGCCTGGACTTCACCCGCGTGTTCCACCAGACCCTGTCCGACGCCGAAGTGCGCCAGACCGAAGAGCAGGACCACGGCCTGGCCGGCGCGCTGGACCACCAGCTGATCGAGCGCAGCAAGCCGGCGCTGGAGCGCGGCGAGAAGGTCTCGTTCATCGTGCCGGTGCGCAACCGCAACCGCACCATCGGCGCCATGCTGTCGGGCGCGGTGGCCGCGCGCTACGGCCACGAGGGCCTGCCGGACGACACCATCCACATCCAGTGCAATGGCACCGCCGGCCAGAGCTTCGGCGCCTTCCTGGCCCATGGCATCACCATGGACCTGGTGGGCGAAGGCAACGACTACGTCGGCAAGGGCCTGTCGGGCGGCCGCATCATCGTGCGCTCGCCCAACGATTTCCGCGGCTTCGGCCCGGATCACATCATCGCCGGCAACACCGTGCTGTACGGCGCGCTGGCGGGCGAGGCGTTCTTCAACGGCGTGGCCGGCGAACGCTTCGCGGTGCGCAACTCGGGCGCGGCCACCGTCGTGGAAGGCACCGGCGACCACGGCTGCGAATACATGACCGGCGGCACCGTCGTGGTGCTGGGCGCCACCGGCCGCAACTTCGCGGCCGGCATGTCCGGCGGCGTGGCCTATGTGTGGGACCCGGAGCGCACGCTCAAGCACCGCGCCAACCTGTCCATGGTCGAACTGGAACCCGTGGTCCCGCACGCCGAACAGGCCGCGCAGGACAACATGGACACCTGGCACAGCGCCCAGCGCGGCGGCGAACGCGAAACGGACGAAACCATCCTGCGCCGCCTGGTGGAAGACCACTTCCGCTACACCGGCAGCTTCCGCGCCCGCGAAATCCTGGGCGACTGGGAAGCCTCGCGCGGCAAATTCGTAAAGGTCATGCCGACGGACTACCGCCGCGCATTGGGTGAAATGTGGCGTGCAGCCAACCCGCAACAACTGGCTGCGTGAGGGAAATCATGGGAAAGATCACCGGATTCATGGAATACCAGCGCCTGCAGGAGGCCTCCGAGGCCCCGCAGAAGCGCCTGAAGAACTGGCGCGAGTTCGTGCTGCACCTGACCGACGAGCAGGCCAAGCAGCAGGCGGCGCGCTGCATGGACTGCGGCATCCCGTTCTGCAACAACGGCTGCCCGGTCAACAACATCATCCCGGACTGGAACGACCTGGTGTACCGCCAGGACTGGAAGCGCGCGCTGGACGTGCTGCACTCCACCAACAACTTCCCGGAATTCACCGGCCGCATCTGCCCGGCGCCGTGCGAAGCCGCCTGTACCTTGAACATCAACAGCGAGGCCGTGGGCATCAAGTCCATCGAGCACGCCATCATCGACAAGGGCTGGGCCGAAGGCTGGGTCACGCCGCAGGTGCCGGCGCGCAAGACCGGCAAAAAGGTCGCGGTGGTGGGCTCCGGCCCGGCGGGCATGGCGTGCTCGCAGCAGCTGGCGCGCGCCGGCCATTCCGTGACCCTGTTCGAAAAGAGCGACCGCATCGGCGGGCTGCTGCGCTACGGTATCCCCGACTTCAAGCTGGAAAAGCACCAGATCGACCGCCGCATCTCGCAGATGGAGGCCGAAGGCGTGGAGTTCGCGCCCTCGACCTATATCGGCAACCCCAGCGACCCGGTGGCCGACGGCCTCACGGTGCGCACGCCCGAATCGCTGCTGGCCGAGTTCGACGCCGTGGTGATGAGCGGCGGCTCGGAAACCCCGCGCGACCTGCCGGTGCCGGGCCGCGAGCTGTCCGGCGTGTACTTCGCCATGGACTTCCTGCGCCAGCAGAACAAGGCCGTGGCCGGCGACCGCCTGGCCAACCAGACGCTGGCCAAGGGCAAGCACGTGGTGGTGATCGGCGGCGGCGACACGGGTTCGGACTGCGTCGGCACCAGCAACCGCCACGGCGCGGCCTCGGTCACGCAATTCGAGCTGATGCCCCAGCCGCCCGAGTCGGAAAACAAGGCCATGACCTGGCCCTACTGGCCGCTCAAGCTGCGCACCTCGTCCTCGCACGAGGAAGGCTGCGAGCGCGACTGGTCGGTGACCACCAAGCTGCTCAAGGGCAGCAACGGCCGCGTCGAGAAACTGGTCGGCGCGCGCGTCGAATGGTTCAAGGACGAAGCCACCGGCCAGATGAAGATGCGCGAAGTCGAAGGCTCGGAGTTCGAGATCAAGGCCGACCTGGTGCTGCTGGCCATGGGCTTCGTGTCGCCGGTGCAGACCGTGCTCGACGCCTTCGGCGTGGACCGCGACGCGCGCGGCAACGTGCGCGCCAACACCGACGACTACCGCACCAACGTGGAAAAGGTCTTCGCCGCCGGCGACATGCGCCGCGGCCAGTCGCTGGTGGTCTGGGCCATCCGCGAAGGCCGCCAGTGCGCGCGCGCCGTGGACGCCTACCTGATGGGGTCGAGCGAACTGCCGCGCTGAGCCTGGCGCAGCATGCGACGCCGCCGGCGCGAAAGCGCGCGGCGGCGTTTTTCATGGGTCGTGCTACGACTTGTTGCAACATAACCACTTTTTCCTTGCGGTCTTTTCACGGTTTGACACGCGTCAACCGGGGTCCGGAGCAGGTTTGAGAACCTAGCTGCTCAACCCCAGAAAAGATCGGAGAGGAAAATGTTTTCGCTGCACAGCCACGTCCGCGCCACCGCCATCGCCGGCCTGATCGCCGCCGCCTCGCTCGCCGCCCCCGCGCATGCGCACGAGGCCGGGGACGTGCTGGTCAAGGTTGGCGCCACCAGCGTCATGCCGGCCTCCAACAACGGCAGCGTGCTCGACGGCAGCGTCAAGCTCGACGTCAACAACAACGTCCGCCCCAGCTTCACGCTCACCTACATGGCCACGCGCAACATCGGCATCGAACTGCTCGGCGCCTGGCCCTTCCAGCACGACATCCGCGGCAGCGGCCTGGGCAAGATCGGCACCACCAAGCACCTGCCGCCCACGCTGAGCCTGCAATGGCACATCCTGCCCGACAGCATGATCCAGCCCTACATCGGCGTCGGCATCAACTACACCACCTTCTTCGACACCCAGATCAAGGGCGCGCTGAGCGGCTCGGACCTGAAGCTGAAGGATTCGTGGGGCGTGGCCGCGCAGCTCGGCGCGGACATCAAGATCAATGACCGCTGGTTCATGAACGCGGACATCCGCTACATCGACATCTCGTCCAAGGTGAAGCTGGACGGCCAGCACATCGGCACCGCCCGCATCAACCCGTGGGTCGCCACGGTGGGCGTGGGCTACCGCTTCTGAGCGGCCTGTTGCAAGGCCTGGCGCAACGCCTGCAGCGCCGGCGTGTCGTCGTCGGCGCGCCAGACCAGCTGGGTCAGGGCGCGCGCATGGGAGCCGGGCAGGGCGCCGATGCGCACCGAATGCGCCGGCCCCAGCACCTCCAGCACCGAACGCGGCACGATGGCCACGCCCGATCCGGCCGCCACGCAGGCCACGATGGCGTGATACGACGCGAACTCCATCACGTTGGCCGGCGTCACGCCTTCCTGGTTCAGCCATGACTCCAGGATGCGGCGGTACGAACACCCCGCCGCGAACGCGATGACGCTGCGCCCGCTCAATTCCTGCGCCCGCCCGACCGGCCCCCAGGCCGCGGGCGAGATCAGCGCCAGCTCTTCGCGAAACGCGTCCATCGCCGCCAGCCCCTGCGCCGGAAACGGCCGGGCCACGAAAGCGGCTTCGATGGCGTAGCCGCGCACCTGCTCGGCCAGCGCCGCCGAAGTGCCCGTCACCAACTCGATGCGCACCTGCGGCCAGGCCGCGTGGTAGGCCGCCAGAATGGGCGGCAGGCGCGCTGCCGCGGTGCTTTCCATGGTGCCGATGCGCAGCACGCCGCGCGGCGCGCCCTCGCGCACCGCGGCCTGGGCCTCGTCCGACAGGCGCAGCAGGCGGTCGGCGTAGGACAGCAGCACGCGGCCCTGGTCCGACAGCACCAGGCGGCGGTTCTGGCGCCGAAAGAGCGGCGTCTGCAGCTCGGCTTCGAGTTGCTTGAGGCGGGTCGACACATTGGACTGCACGCGGTTCAGGTGCGCGGCGGCGCGCGCCACGCCGCCCTGGTCGGCCACCGCCTTGAATATCTGCAGCGCGTCGAGGTCCAAGTTTCTCATTTCAAGAACTCGTGTTCTGAATAATTCACTATTAAAGATATTAGTACAGCCTTAGAGTAGGGGGCATGTCAACGCCTGCTTCGCCCCTCCCGCCGCCCCGCGGCGCTGCCGCGCTGGCCTGGCCCGCGGCGCTGGCCCTGGCCGCCGCCATGGGCATCGGCCGGTTCGCCTTCACGCCGGTCTGGCCCGCCATGGCGCAGGAAGCCGGGCTGTCGCTGGCGCAGGGCAGCTGGCTGGCCTCGGCCAATTACGCCGGCTACCTGCTGGGCGCCCTGGCCGCCGTCGCCTGGCCGCCGCGGCGCCTGCGCGGCATGCTGGCCGCCAGCCTGCTGGCCGTGGCGGCGCTGACCCTGGCCATGCCGCTGTGGCCGGGAATGGCGGCCTGGTGCGCGCTGCGGCTGGCCGCGGGTTACGCCAGCGCCAGCGCCTTCATCTGCGTGGCGGCCTGGCGGCCCGTGCCGGCCGGCGACCCGCGCGAGGCGGGCGCTTCGGCCGTGGCCTATGCCGGCGTGGGCGCGGGCATCGCGCTCACCGGCCTGGCCTGCCTGGCCCTGACCGCGCTCGGCGCGAACGCGGACATGCTGTGGATCGCCCTGGGCGCCCTGGCGCTGGCGCTGTCGGCGGCGGCCTGGTCCGGCATGCGCCGCCGCGCCGCGCCCGTGGCGCCCACGCCCGCCGCCGCGGGCGCCGCGCTGCCTGCCGGCATACCTGGGCTGGCCCTGCATTACGGCGTGTTCGGCGTGGGCTACATCATCCCCGCCACCTTCCTGCCCGTGATGGCCAAGCAGGCCATTGCGGACCCGGCCGTCTTCGGCTGGGCCTGGCCGCTGTTCGGGCTGGCCGCGGCGGCCTCCTGCCTGCTGGTCCCGCGGCTGGGGCGTGGGCGCGACCACAGGCAGGTCTGGCGCGCCGCGCAGGCGCTGATGGCCCTGGGCATGCTGGCCTCGGCGCTGTGGCAGCACATCGCCGCCGTGATCCTGGCCGCGTTGCTGGTGGGCGGCACCTTCATGGTCATCACGCAGGCCGGCATGCTGGCCGCGCGGCGCGGCGCCGGCGCGGCCGCCCCGCGCGCGGCGGCCCTCATGACCGCCGCCTTCGCCGCCGGCCAGATACTGGGTCCGCTGCTGGCCGCGGCGGCCGCGCACTGGGGCGCGGGCCTGCCGCAAGTGCTGGGCGGCAGCGCGGCGCTGCTGGGCCTGTCGGCCTGGCGCCTGGGAAAAATCACGACAGACGACGGAAGTGCTGGGCATAATGCGGTCGGCCCGCAGGGCTGTTCCACAAGAAAGCATAAAGAGGAGTTCCCAGCATGAAACCGTTGCGTCCCCTGATCGCCGCCATCGCCGCCGTCGCCGCCCTGGGCAGCGCCGCCCAGGCCCAGCCGGCCGACTGGCCGAGCAAACCCATCACCATGATCGTGCCCTACGCGCCGGGCGGCTTCGCCGACACCCGCGTGCGCCTGCTGGCGCGCAAGCTCGGCGACTCGCTGGGCCAGCCCGTCGTGGTCGAGAACAAGGCGGGCGCGGGCGGCGTGGTCGGCACCAACCTGATCGCGCGCGCCGCCGCGGACGGCTACACCATCGGCACCGGCAACCTGGCGCCCATGGCCGTCAACCCGACCCTGATGAAGGACATGCCCTACGATCCGCAAAAGGACCTGGCGCCCATCGTCCTGATCGAAAACAGCCCGCTGGTGCTGAGCGTGAACAACGACCTGCCGGTCAAGACGCTGGCCGACCTGATCGCGCTGGCCAAGAAAGAGCCCGGCAAGCTGACCTTCGGCTCGTCCGGCGTGGGCGGCGCCCACCACCTGTCCGGCGAGATGTTCCGCGAGCAGGCCGGCATCGACATCATCCACGTGCCCTACAAGGGCGGCAGCCTGGCCGCCACCGACCTCATGGGCGGCCATATCTCGATGATGTTCGAAATGGGCTACTCGGCGCTGCCGGCCATCCAGGGCAAGAAGATCCACCCGATCGCCGTGACCTCGGCCAAGCGCCTGGCCGTGCTGCCCGACGTGCCCACCATGGCCGAATCGGGCCTGCCCGGCTTCGAGTCGTACAACTGGCAGGGCATCGTCGCCCCGGCCGGCACCCCGGCGCCCATCATCGCCAAGCTCAACGCCGAGTTCAACCGCATCCTGAAGGACGCCGAGGTGCAGAAGGCCATCGCCGACACCGGCAGCCAGGCCGGCGGCGGCACGCCCGAGGAATTCGGCGCCTTCATCAAGAGCGAAACCGAGAAGTGGGCGAAAGTCATCAAGGCCGGAAACATCCAGCTTCAATAACCTTCCAGGAGTCCCCCCATGGCATCCCGACTGATTGATCTGCTCAAGCTGCTCCACCCCATCGTCCAGGCCCCCATGGCCGGCGGCGCCACCACGGTGGAGCTGGTGTCCGCGGCATCGGCGGCGGGAGCCCTGGGTTCGCTCGGAGCGGCCTACATGACGCCGGCCCAGATCGAGGCCGCGGCGCAGGCGATCCGCGCCCGCACGCCGCGGCCATTCGCCATCAATCTGTTCGCCTCGGTGCCCGAGCAGCCCATGCGCGGCGACGCCGCGCGCATGCTGGCGCTGATGGCGCGCTACCACCAGCAGCTGGGCCTGGACGCGCCGGCCGCGCCCGAACCCCAGCCCGATCCGCTGGCCGAACAGATCCAGGCGGTGCTGCGGGCCCGCCCGGCGGTCTTCAGCTTCACCTTCGGCCGCATGCCGGCGGCGGCGCTGGCGCGCTGCCGCGAGCTCGGCATCCTGACCGTCGGCACCGCGACCACGGTGGCCGAAGCGGTGGCGCTGGAGCAGGACGGCGTGGACGCCGTGGTGGCCCAGGGCGCCGAGGCCGGCGGCCATCGCGGCACCTTCCTGGGCGGCTTCGAGGAATCGCTGATCGGCACCATGGCGCTGGTGCCGCAGGTGGCCGACGCCGTCTCGGTGCCGGTGATCGCCTCCGGCGGCATCATGGACGGACGCGGCATCGCCGCCGCGCTGGCGCTGGGGGCCGACCTGGCGCAAATGGGGACGGCCTTCCTGACCACCGAGGAATCCGGCATCGGCGAGGCCTACAAGGCGGCCCTGCCGGTGTCGCGCTCGGAACAGTCGCGCGTGACCCGGGCGTTTTCCGGGCGGCCGGCGCGCGGCATCGAGAACGCCTTCATGCGCGACGCCGAGGCCATCGCCGCCGACATCCTGCCGTATCCGCTGCAGAACGCGCTGACCCGGCCCATGCGCACGGCCGGCGGCAAGGCGGGCAACCTCGACGTGCTGTCCCTGTGGGCCGGCCAGGGCGCGCCGCTGGCCCGCCGCGAAAGCACGGCGGACCTGATCGCCCGCCTGTCCCGGGAGACGGCGGCCGCCCAGGCGCGGCGCTAGGCAGGGATTGTTCCCCGAGTCGAAAACACTGTTCCACGAACAGCCTGTCGCGTTGTGATTGCTATGCGTCGGGCTACAATGGCGCCTCGCCGTCGGGAGCCAGGGCCTCGCTTTGTCTCCCGGTATCTGAGTAACAGGGCGCTTCCCGACGCCGCCTGTCTTGTCCGCGCCGGCCCCATGCTTCGCCAGACGTGTCGAACAGACAGCAAGGCAAGCTCCGCCGCCGAAATACGCTTTCGTTGCCCATGCCCGCTCAAACCAGCAGCACCCCGGAATTCGCCCTGCGCCTGGAAGGCGTGGCGCTCGGCTATGGCGACTTCACCGTGCTGCGCGACATTTCCATGGACGTGCGCGCCGGCCAGGTGGTCGCCATCATGGGCGGCTCGGGCTCGGGCAAGACCACGCTGCTGCGCGCGGCCACCGGCCAGCTCACCGCGCAGCGCGGCCGCGTGCTGGCCTTCGGCCAGGACATGGCCGGCGTCAGCCGCGCCGAACTGCAGTCGCTGCGCACCCGCATGGGCGTGCTGTTCCAGCAGGGCGCGCTTTTCACCGACCTGAACGTCTTCGAGAACGTCGCCTTCCCGCTGCGCGAACACACCCGGCTGGCCGAGGCCGAAGTCACCGAACGCGTGCTGGACAAGCTCGACGCGGTGGGCCTGCGCGCCGCCGCGCACCTCAAGGTTTCCGAAATCTCCGGCGGCATGGCGCGGCGCGTGGCGCTGGCGCGCGCCGTGGTGCTGGAACCCGAACTGATTCTGTACGACGAACCGTTCGCCGGCCTGGACCCGATCTCGATGGGCATCACCGCCCGCCTGATCCGCAACCTGGCCGACCGCCTCGGCTGCGCTTCCGTGCTGATCACGCACGACGTGCAGGAATCCTTCGCCATCGCCGACCAGGTCTACCTGGTGGGCCAGGGCCGGCTGGCCGCCGCCGGCACCCCGCAGACGCTGGCGGCCTCGCAGGACCCCTACGTGCAGCAATTCCTCAAGGGAGAGCCCGACGGCCCGGTCGCTTTCCAGTACCCCGAAACGCCGGCTTTCCAGAAGTGGCTTTCGCAACAACAGAGGCGCAAGGCATGAGCGGATCGCGCAATCCCATCGGCGCGCTGGGCGGCTGGGTGCACGCCCAGGTGACCGGCATCGGCTACTTCACCCGCTTCGTCAACGCCTTGCTGGCGCGCAGCGGCATCGCCCTGTCGCGCCCCCGCCTGGTGTCGCAGCAGGTTCATTTCATCGGCAATTATTCGCTGCTCATCATCGCCGTGTCCGGCATGTTCGTGGGCTTCGTGCTGGGGCTGCAGGGCTATTACACGCTGAACCGCTACGGTTCCGAAGAAGCGCTCGGCCTGCTGGTGGCGCTGTCGCTGGTGCGCGAGCTGGGCCCGGTCGTCACCGCGCTGCTGTTCGCCGGCCGCGCCGGCACCTCGCTGACCGCGGAAATCGGCCTCATGAAGGCCGGCGAGCAGCTCGCGGCCATGGAAGTCATGGCGGTGGACCCGATACGCCGGGTGCTGGTGCCGCGCCTGTGGGGCGGCGTCATCGCCATGCCCATCCTGGCCGCGGTGTTCTCCATGGTGGGCATCCTGGGCGGCTGGGTGGTGGGCGTGGTCCTGATCGGCGTGGACGCCGGCGCCTTCTGGTCGCAGATGCAAAACGGCGTGGACGTCCTGAAGGACGTGGCCAACGGCGTCATCAAGAGCTTGGTGTTCGGCGTCGCGGTCACGCTGGTCGCGCTTTACGAAGGCTGGCAGGCCAAGCCGACTCCCGAGGGCGTCGCCCGCGCCACCACGCGCACCGTGGTGGTGGGCTCGCTGGCGGTGCTGGGGCTGGACTTCCTGCTCACCGCCTTGATGTTTGGAAATTGAAACGGATCGATCATGTCACGCGAAAAAACCGACTTCTGGGTAGGGCTGTTCGTATTGCTGGGCGCGGTCGCGCTGGCTTTCCTGGCGTTGCGCGCCGGCAACTTGAGCACCTTTTCCTTCGCCCCGACCTATACGGTCACGGCCAACTTCGATAACGTAGGCGGCCTCAAGGTCCGCGCGCCCGTCAAGAGCGCGGGCGTGGTGGTGGGCCGCGTCGACGGCATTTCGTTCGACGACAAGACCTTCCAGGCGGTCGTATCGGTCAAGCTGGAAACGGCCTACCAGTTCCCCAAGGACTCGTCGGCCTCCATCCTGACCTCCGGCCTGCTGGGCGAGCAGTACCTGGGCCTGACGGCGGGCAGCGACGAGGAGAACTTCGCCGACGGCGGCAAGATCCGCTACACCCAGAGCGCCGTCGTGCTCGAACAGCTGATCAGCCAGTTCCTGTACGGATCGGCCGAGAAGCAGGGCACGAGTTCGCCGGAATCGGCCGCGCCCGCGCCAAATTGAAGACAATGAGAAAGACGCGGTAACAAGCCGCGCCCTAGCACGCAATATCATAAGAAATACCGAAACGGATGCCCTGATCATGAATAAGAAAGCGATTTCCCGGATTGCCACCGTCGCGGCGGCTGGCGCGCTGCTGGCGGGCTGCGCCGCGCCGCAGAACCCGGACCCCCGCGATCCCTGGGAAGGCATGAACCGCGGCATCTACAAGTTCAACGACACGGTCGACCGCGCGGTCTTCAAGCCGGTGGCGCAGGCCTACACCTACGTCACGCCGGAACCGGTGCGCAGCTGTGTGCACAACATCTTCAGCAACGTCGGCGACCTCTGGTCCGGCGCCAACAGTTTCCTGCAGGGCCGCGGCCACGACTTCGTCAACACGCTGGGCCGCTTCCTGTTCAACACCACCATGGGCGTGGGCGGCTGCTTCGACGTGGCCTCGGCCAACGGCGCGCGCCGCATCCCGAACGACTTCGGCACCACGCTCGGCGTCTGGGGCTTCGGCCAGGGCCCGTACCTGGTGCTGCCGTTCTTCGGCTCGTCCACCGTGCGCGACGGCGCCGGCCTGATCGGCGACTACGCCGGCACCACCTACGGCTACATGGGCGTGGACGCCATCGACAACGTGCGCCTGCGCAACTCGCTGTGGGGCCTGCGCATCGTCGACACGCGCGCCAGCCTGCTCGACGCCACCGACACGGTCGACCGCGTGGCGCTCGACCCGTACAGCTTCGTGCGCGACGCCTACCTGCAGCGCCGCGCCGCCATGGTGCTGGGCCACAAGGTGGACGACGAGTCCTCGCTGCCCAACTACGAAGACGACGAGGGCGAGGACGCCGCGGCGGCGCCTGCCGCCCCTGCCGCGGCCCCCGCGCCGCAACCCGCGGCCCAGTAAGGCCGCGCAACCGCGCCATCAGTACCTGTAAGGAGTCCCGATGCGAATTTCTTTTGTTTCCCTGCTGCAGCGCCTGGCCTTTGCGAGCCTGCTGGGCCTGGCCGCCGCCGGCGCGCAGGCCAAGCCCGACCCCAACGGCCCGCCCGAGCAGTTCGTGCTGGCCGCCGCCAACGAAACCCTGGACGTGCTCAAGGCCGACGGGGCGGTCAAGGCCGGCAACACGGCCCGCATCAACGAGGTCGTCAACCAGCACATCCTGCCCTACGTCGACTTTCAGAAGACCACCCGCCTGGCCGCCGGCCGCTACTGGCGCCAGGCCACCGCGCAGCAGAAGACCGCCCTGGCCGAAGCCTTCCGCGGCACGCTGGTGCGCACCTACAGCGGCGCGCTAACCCGCGTCACGCCCAGCACCACCGTGCGCACGCTGCCGTTTCGCGGCGACCCCAAGGCCGACGACGTGGTCGTGCGCACGCTCATCAGCCAGGCCAACGGCCAGCCGACCGGCGTCGACTACCGCCTGGAAAAGACCGCCCAGGGCTGGAAGATCTACGACATGAACGTCGAAGGCATCTGGCTGATCGAAAACTACCGCAACCAGTTCGCCCAGCAGATCAACCAGAACGGCATCGACGGCCTGATCCAGGCGCTGAACCAGCGCAACCAGTGATCCCGATGCAGGCTGGTCCGGCCCGGCGCGCCCTCAGGCCCGCCGGGCCGATTATTTCAGGGACAGATAAACCATCCGTCCCCACGCGCGCCGGGGCCATCCCCATATGCCGCGGCAGGGCGCTTATATAATGATCAATTCGCTCTTTTCGGGCCACTCCCTCCCGTCATGTCAGCCGTCTGTCTAGAAAACGTCTCCAAGATCTACTCGCCGCGCGCCAGCGGCTGGCGCAAGCTCCTCGGGCATGCGTCCGGATCGGGCTTCCAGGCCCTGGACAACGTCAGCCTCAACATCGAGCACGGCGAGTTCTTCGGCCTGCTCGGCCCCAACGGCGCCGGCAAGACCACCCTGATCTCCATCCTGGCCGGGCTGGCGCACGCCACCGCCGGGCGCGCCACGGTCTGTGGATACGACGTCGTGGCCGACTACAAGTCGGCACGGCGAGCCCTGGGCGTCGTGCCGCAGGAACTGGTCTACGACCCCTTCTTCACGGTGCGCGAGACCCTGCGCATCCAGTCCGGCTATTTCGGCCTGCGCAAGAACGACGACTGGATCGATGAAATCCTCTTCAACCTGGGGCTGGCGGACAAGGCCGATTCCAACATGCGGGCGCTGTCCGGCGGCATGAAGCGCCGCGTGCTGGTGGCGCAGGCGCTGGTGCACCGCCCCCCCGTGATCGTGCTCGACGAGCCGACCGCGGGCGTGGACGTGGACCTGCGCCGCACGCTGTGGGAATTCATCTCGCGCCTGAACCGCGCCGGCCACACCATCATGCTGACCACCCACTACCTCGAAGAGGCCGAGGCCCTGTGCGGGCGCATCGCCATGCTCAAGGGCGGACGCATCGTGGCGCTGGACACCACCCAGGCCCTGCTGGCCCGCGTGGGCGGCGTGGACCTGGAAGACGCGTTCGTGCGCATCATGCACCAGGACGACCCCGCCGCCGCCCCGCAACCCGAAGAGATCCCGTCATGACCCAGCCCATCGCAAGCGCCGGCCAGCCGCTGGTGCAGCCCCTCCTGGACGCGGGCTCCGGCTTTCCCACCCTGCTGCGCAAGGAACTGCTGCGCTTCTGGAAGGTGAGCTTCCAGACTATCGCCGCGCCCGTCATCACGGCGCTGCTGTACCTGCTGGTGTTCGCCCACGTACTGGAAGGCCGCGTGATGGTGTACGGCAGCGTGCCCTACACCGCATTCCTGATCCCCGGGCTCATGATGATGAGCATGCTGCAGAACGCGTTCGCCAACCCCTCGTCCTCGCTCATCCAGAGCCGCATCACGGGCAACCTGGTGTTCATGCTGCTGCCGCCGCTGTCGCACCGCGACATCTTCGCGGCCTACGTGCTGGCGGCGATCGTGCGCGGCCTGGCCGTGGGCCTGTGCGTGTGGGTGGTGGCGCTGTTCTTCGTGTCGCTGGTGCCGGCCAATCCGCTGTGGCTGATCGTGTTCGCCGTGCTGGCCTGCGGCATCATGGGCGTGCTGGGCCTGATCGCCGGCCTGTGGTCCGAGAAATTCGACCAGCTCGCGGCCTTCCAGAATTTCCTGATCATGCCGGCCACCTTCCTGTCCGGCGTATTCTATTCAATCCATACGCTCCCGGCCTTCTGGCAGGGCGTGTCCCACTGGAACCCCATCTTCTACACCATCGACGGTTTCCGCTACGGATTCTTCTCGGTGTCGGACGTCTCCCCCTGGCGCAGCCTGGCGGTGGTGACGGGGGTGTTCCTCGCGCTTACGCTTTACGCGCTGCGGCTCCTGGCCAGCGGCTACAAACTCAGGAACTGACGTCCATGCTTCCCACTCCCGCGCAAGTCCGCCAATACATCGCGGACGGCCTGCCCTGCGAACATCTCGACGTGCAGGGCGACGGCTCGCATTTCGACGCCGTCATCGTCAGCGCCGCCTTCGAAGGCAAGCGCCTGATCCAGCGCCACCAGCTGGTCTACGCCGCGCTGGGCGACCGCATGAAGGCCGAGATCCACGCGTTGTCGATGCGCACCCTGACGCCCGCCGAATACCAGCAAGCGGGCAAATAATGGACAAGCTACGCATCACCGGCGGCGCGCGCCTGCACGGCGAAGTCGCCGTCTCCGGCGCCAAGAATTCGGCCTTGCCCATCCTGTGCGCCGGCCTGCTGACGGCCGACGCGGTGACGCTGCGCAACGTGCCGCACCTGAACGACACCGGCACCATGCTGCGCCTGCTGGGCCGCATGGGCATGCGCGCCGAGCGCGGCGCCGACGCGACCGTGACGCTGCAGGCCAACCAGGTCGACAATCTCGAAGCGCCCTACGAACTGGTCAAGACCATGCGCGCCTCGATCCTGGTGCTGGGCCCGCTGCTGGCGCGCTTCGGCGAGGCCCGCGTCAGCCTGCCCGGCGGCTGCACCATCGGCCAGCGTCCTGTGGACCAGCACATCAAGGGCCTGGCCGCGCTGGGCGCCGAAATCAGCATCGAACACGGTTTCGTGGTGGCGCGCGCCAAGCGCCTGAAGGGCGCCACCGTGCGCACCGACATGGTCACCGTCACCGGCACCGAAAACCTGCTGATGGCCGCCGTGCTGGCCGAAGGCCGGACCGTGCTGGATAACGCCGCCTGCGAACCCGAAGTGGTCGACCTGGCCGAGCTGCTCATCAAGATGGGCGCGCGCATCCAGGGCCACGGCACCAGCCGCATCGTGATCGACGGCGTGGACCGGCTGCACGGCGCCGACCACCGCGTCATCTCCGACCGCATCGAGGCCGGCACCTTCCTGTGCGCGGTGGGCGCGGCCGGCGGCGACATCGTGCTGCGCAACACCGACCCCGGCATCCTCGGCGCCACGCTGGACAAGCTGGCCGAGGCCGGCCTGGCCATCGAGACCGGCCCCGACTGGATCCGCTGCGCCATGTCCTCGCGCCCGCGCGCCGTGGGCTTTCGCACGCAGGAATACCCCGGCTTCGCCACCGACATGCAGGCCCAGGTCATGGCCCTGAACGCCGTGGCCGAAGGCACCTCGGTCATCGTCGAAACCATCTTCGAGAACCGCTACATGCACGTGCAGGAACTGCGCCGCATGGGCGCCGACATCAGCATCGACGGCCACACCGCCATCGTGCGCGGCGTGCCGCGCCTGTCGGGCGCGACCGTCATGGCCACCGACCTGCGCGCCTCGGCCAGCCTGGTCATCGCCGGCCTGGCGGCCGAAGGCGAAACCCTGGTCGACCGCATCTACCACCTGGATCGCGGCTACGACCAGATGGAAGTGAAACTGCGCGCCCTGGGCGCGAACATCCAACGCGTTACCGGCAAGGAAACGGCATGAAAGAGGCCACGCCCGCCCCCCTGACCCTGGCCCTGTCCAAAGGGCGCATCTTCGAAGAGACCATGCCGCTGCTGGCCGAGGCCGGCATCGACGTGCCTGAGAATCCGGAAAGCTCGCGCAAGCTCATCCTCCCGACCAGCGATCCCGGCCTGCGCCTGATCATCGTGCGGGCCTCGGACGTGCCCACCTACGTGCAATACGGCGCGGCCGACCTGGGCATCGCGGGCAAGGACGTGCTCATCGAGCACGCCAAGGAACAGCCCGGCGGCCTGTACCAGCCGATCGACCTGAACATCGCCAAGTGCCGCCTGGCCGTGGCCGTGCGCAAGGGCTTCGACTACGAAGGCGCGGTGCACCAGGGCGCGCGCCTGCGCGTGGCCACCAAGTACGTGCATTCAGCCCGTGAACACTTTGCGTCCAAGGGCGTGTACGTCGACATCATCAAGCTGTATGGTTCGATGGAGCTGGCGCCGCTGGTCGGCCTGGCCGACTGCATCGTCGACCTGGTGTCCACCGGCGGCACGCTGCGCGCCAACGACCTGGTCGCCGTGGAAGACATCATGCCGATCTCCTCGCGCCTGATCGTGAACCAGGCGGCGCTCAAGACCCGCGGCGCGCGCCTGCAACCGCTGCTGGACGCCTTCGAAAGAGCCTCCGCCCGCAACGCCTGATTTCCGCCCGCCGCGACGCCGCGGCGGCCGCCACCCCGCCTGCCCCATGACGCCATGGCCCTGATCAATCGTCTCGATTCCCGCGATCCCGGATTCCAATCCGCCCTGTCCAAGCTGCTGGCCTTCGAGGCCACCGAGGACGAATCCATCGACCGCGCCGCCGCCGGCATCCTGGCCGACGTGCGCGCCCGCGGCGACGCCGCGCTGGTGGAATACACGCAGCGCTTCGACCGCATGCCCGGCGCGTCCGCCGCCACGCTGGAGATTCCCAAAGCCGACTGGCAGGCCGCGCTGGCCGCGCTGCCGGCCGCCCAGCGCGACGCGCTGCAGGCCGCCGCGGCCCGCGTGCGCAGCTACCACGAGCGCCAGCGCGCCGAGACCTGGACCTACACCGAAGCCGACGGCACCATGCTGGGCCAGCAGGTCACCCCGCTGGACCGCGTGGGCCTGTACGTGCCCGGTGGCAAGGCCGCCTATCCCTCGTCCGTGCTGATGAACGCCATCCCGGCCAAGGTCGCCGGCGTGCAGGAACTGGTCATGGTCACGCCCACGCCCGACGGCGCGCGCAACCCTATCGTGCTGGCCGCCGCCGCCATCGCCGGCGTGGACCGCGTGTTCGCCATCGGCGGCGCGCAGGCCGTGGGCGCGCTGGCCTACGGCACCGCCACCGTGCCGGCCGTGGACAAGATCGTCGGCCCCGGCAACGCCTATGTCGCCGCCGCCAAGCGCCGCGTGTTCGGCGTGGTCGGCATCGACATGATCGCCGGCCCCAGCGAAATCCTGGTCATCTGCGACGGCAAGACGCCGGCCGACTGGATCGCCATGGACCTGTTCTCGCAGGCCGAGCACGACGAACTCGCGCAGTCCATCCTGCTGTGCCCGGACGCCGCCTTCATCGACGAGGTCGAGGCCGCCATCGCGCGCCTGCTGCCCACCATGCCGCGCGCCGACATCCTGCGCGTCAGCCTGGCCAACCGCGGCGCGCTGATCCAGGTCCGCAGCCTCGAAGAGGCCTGCCGCATCGCCAACGACATCGCCCCCGAGCACCTCGAAATCTCCACCGAGCAGCCCGAGCAATGGACCGCGCAGATCCGCCACGCCGGCGCGATCTTCATGGGCCGCTTCAGCTCCGAGGCGCTGGGCGACTACTGCGCCGGCCCCAACCACGTGCTGCCGACCTCGCGCACCGCCCGCTTCTCGTCGCCGCTGGGCGTGTACGACTTCCAGAAGCGCTCCAGCCTGATCCAGGTCTCGCACCAGGGCGCCCAGACGCTGGGCCGCATCGCCGCCGAACTGGCGCTGGGCGAGGGCCTGCAGGCGCACGCCGCCAGCGCCCAGTACCGGATCGACCAGCCATGAGCCCGGCGGCAGGCGTGGCCGGCCGCATCGCCGGCACGGTCCGCGCGGACATCCGCGAACTGGCCGCCTACCCCGTGGCCCACGCCGAAGGCTGCATCAAGCTCGACGCCATGGAGTGCCCGTACGAGCTGCCGCCGCAAGTCCGCGACGACATCGCCCGCGCCGTGCGCGACACGCCGCTGAACCGCTATCCGGCGGCGGACCTGTCGGCCCTGCGGCAGGCCGTGAAAACGGCTTTCGGCGTGCCCGAGGCCGCCGGCCTGCTGTTCGGCAACGGCTCGGACGAGCTCATCCACCTCATCGTGCAGGCCTGCTGCAATCCCGGCGAGGCCGTGCTGTCGCCGTGGCCCTCGTTCGTGTATTTCGACATGGCCGCGCGCTTCGACCACGCCCGTTTCGTCGGCGTGCCGCTGACCGCCGATCTGGAGCTGGACCTGCCCGCCATGCTGGCCGCCATCGAAGCGCACCAGCCCAAGGTGGTGTTCCTGGCCGTGCCCAACAATCCCACCGGCGGCCTGTGGCCCGACGACGCCATCGCCGCCATCATCGCCGCCGCCCCCGGGCTGGTGGTGCTGGACGAGGCCTACCAGCCGTTCACCGACGCCACCTGGATGCCGCGGGTGCTGGACGCCCCCAACGTGCTCGTCATGCGCACGGTGTCCAAGATCGGCCTGGCCGGCCTGCGCTTCGGCTACCTGGCCGGCCACCCGGACTGGATCGCCGAACTGGACAAGGTCCGCCCGCCCTACAACCTGGACGTGCTGACCCAGGCCGCGCTGACCGCGGTACTGCGCCACAAGCCGGTGCTCGACGAGCAGGCCGCGCGCCTGCGCGCCGACCGCGAACCGCTGGCCGCGGCCCTGGCGGCGCTGCCCGGCGTGCGCGTGTTCCCGTCCGCGGGCAACTTCCTGCTTGTACGCTTTTCCGGCAAGCTGGACGGCAACGCCGTGCATCAAGCCCTGAAAACGCGCAAAATATTGATTCGCAACTTTTCCAACGCCCATCCGCTACTGGCCGACTGCCTGCGCATCTCGGTGGGCGCCCCGGCCGAAAACGCCGCCTTGCTCTGTGCCCTGCAAGAGATTCTGAGTGCTTAACATGCGTACCGCAGAAATCACCCGCAACACCAACGAAACCCGCATCCGCGTGGCCGTCAACCTCGACGGCACCGGCAAGCAGACGATCGACACCGGTGTGCCCTTCCTCGACCACATGCTGGACCAGATCGCGCGCCACGGCCTGATCGACCTCGACATCAAGGCCGAGGGCGACCTGCACATCGATGCGCACCACACGGTGGAAGACGTGGGCATCACGCTGGGCATGGCCATCGCCAAGGCCGCCGGCACCAAGGCCGGCCTGCGCCGCTACGGCCACGCCTACGTGCCGCTGGACGAAGCGCTGTCGCGCGTGGTGGTGGACTTCTCCGGCCGCCCCGGCCTCGAATACCACATCCCGTTCACGCGCGCGCGCATCGGCGACTTCGACGTGGACCTCACCCGCGAATTCTTCCAGGGCCTGGTCAACCACGCCCTGATCACGCTGCACATCGACAACCTGCGCGGCTTCAACGCCCACCACCAGGCCGAAACCGTGTTCAAGGCCTGTGGCCGCGCGCTGCGCATGGCCCTGGAAGTCGATCCCCGCATGGGCGACGCCGTGCCCTCCACCAAGGGCGTGCTGTAACGTTCGCGATCCACCGCTCCAGGCAGAAAGAAGTGACCACTATCGCCATCGTCGACTACGGGATGGGCAATTTCCATTCCGTCGCGCGCGCCCTGAAATACGCCGCCCCCGACGCGGACATCCGCATCTGCAGCCAGCCCCAGGAAATCGCCGCGGCCGACCGCGTCGTGTTCCCCGGGCAAGGCGCCATGGCGGACTGCATGCGCACCCTCAATGAGTCCGGCCTGCGCGAGGCCGTCGTGCGCGCCGCGCGCGAAAAGCCCCTGCTGGGCGTGTGCGTGGGCGAGCAGATGCTGTTCGAATCCAGCGAAGAAGGCGGCACGGCCTGCCTGGGGCTGTTTCCCGGCGTGGTGCGCCGCTTCGCCGGCCCGCGCTTCGCCGACCCGCTGCCCGGCGGCGACGAGGCCTGCCTGGCCGACGCCGGCGCCGCCGGCGCGGCCGGCACCGGGGCCGAACGCCTCAAGGTCCCGCACATGGGATGGAACAAAGTGCGCCAGACGCGCTCTCATCCTATCTGGGCCGGCATTCCGGACGAAACGCACTTCTATTTCGTCCATAGCTATTACGCCGACCCGGCGGACGCCGGCCTGACCGTCGGTGAAACCGATTATGGCCTTGCCTTTACCTGCGCAGTGGCGGCAGCTAACATTTTCGCGGTGCAGTTCCATCCCGAAAAGAGCGCCGAGCACGGTTTGCGCCTGTATCGCAATTTTGTAGACTGGCAGCCGTAGGCACTGGCCTGCGTCCGCCCGCCCATTCAACCCCTATATTTTCTCGCTGCCCACCATGCTGCTGATCCCCGCCATCGATCTCAAAGACGGGCGCTGCGTGCGCCTGCGCCAGGGTGACC
Source organism: Achromobacter sp. MUI-25009338 (assembly GCF_057359325.1). NCBI lineage: Bacteria > Pseudomonadati > Pseudomonadota > Betaproteobacteria > Burkholderiales > Alcaligenaceae > Achromobacter > Achromobacter sp. MUI-25009338. The sequence continues at coordinate 165,955 of NZ_CM170627.1, read as the reverse complement.
TGGACGATGCAACGGTGTTCTCCGAAGACCCCGCCGCCATGGCCACCCGCTGGCTGGACCAAGGCGCCCGCCGCCTGCACCTGGTAGACCTGAACGGCGCCGTCGCCGGCAAGCCCAGGAACGAAGCGCCCATCAAGGCCATCCTGAACGCCGTCGGCGACGACATCCCGGTGCAGATCGGCGGCGGCATCCGCGACCTCGACACCATCGAGCGCTACCTCGACGCCGGCATTTCCTACGTCATCATCGGCACGGCCGCCGTCAAGAACCCCGGCTTCCTGCAGGACGCCTGCGGCGCCTTCCCCGGCCAGATCATCGTCGGCCTGGACGCGCGCGACGGCAAGATCGCCACCGACGGCTGGAGCAAGCTGACCCGCCACGACGTGCTCGACCTCGCCAAGAAGTTCGAGGACTACGGCTGCGAGGCCATCATCTACACCGACATCGGCCGTGACGGCATGCTCTCGGGCGTCAACGTCGAAGCCACGGTCCGCCTGGCCCAGCACGTGCGCATCCCCGTCTACGCCTCCGGCGGCATCGCCGGCATCCAGGACATCGAAGCCCTGTGCGCCGTCGAGGAAGAAGGCGTCGAAGGCGCCATCCTGGGCCGCAGCATCTACGAAGGCACGCTCGACTTCCAGTCGGCGCAGGCCCGCGCCGACGAACTGGCAAAATGACCGACTCCAGCAGCACCCCCGCGGGCAGCGCGCTGACCCGCCGCATCATCCCCTGCCTCGACGTCACGGCCGGCCGCGTCGTCAAGGGCGTGAACTTCGTCAACCTGGCCGACGCCGGCGACCCCGTCGAAATCGCGCGCCGCTACAACGAGCAGGGCGCCGACGAGCTCACCTTCCTGGACATCACCGCCACCAGCGACGGCCGCGACCTGATCCTGCCCATCATCGAGCAGGTGGCCTCGCAGGTCTTCATCCCGCTGACCGTGGGCGGCGGCGTGCGCCAGGTCTCCGACATCCAGCGCCTGCTCAATGCCGGCGCCGACAAGATCAGCATCAACAGCGCCGCGGTGGCCAACCCCGAACTGGTGCGCGCCGCGTCCGACTACCACGGCTCGCAATGCGTGGTGGTGGCGATCGACGCGCGCCGCGTATCGGCGGCCGGCGAACCCGCGCGCTGGGAAGTCTTCACCCATGGCGGACGCAAGGCCACCGGCCTGGACGCCGTGGCCTGGGCCCGCCGCATGGCGGCCTACGGCGCCGGCGAAATCCTGCTGACCAGCATGGACCGCGACGGCACCAAGTCCGGCTTCGACCTGGAACTTACCCGCGCCGTCTCCGACGCCGTGCCGGTGCCGGTGATCGCCTCCGGCGGCGTGGGCTCGCTGCAGCACCTGGCCGACGGTGTCACCGCCGGCCGCGCCAGCGCGGTGCTGGCGGCCAGCATCTTCCATTTCGGCCAGCATACGGTCGGCGAGTGCAAACAGTTCATGGCTGGACTGGGTATCCCAGTCCGGCTGTAAGTACTCCCCCCGGAGCGCCTGCGGCGTTTGCTGGCAGAGGGCGGACGCTCGCGCACCTGCAACAAGGTATTGCCGTAAGATTACAGTTCAGTTGCGCCACGCGCGATTATGGATAGACAGATGAGCAACGAACCCGCCTGGATCGCCGACGTCGTCTTCGACGGCGACGGCCTCATTCCCGCCATTGCGCAGGACGCCGACAACGGCCAGATCATGATGGTGGCCTGGATGAACCGCGAATCGCTGGCCGAGACCGCGGCCACCGGGCGCGCCGTTTACTGGTCGCGCTCGCGCCAGCGCCTGTGGCGCAAGGGCGAGGAATCCGGCCACGTGCAGGAAGTGCGCGAGCTGCGCCTGGACTGCGACGGCGACGTGATCCTGCTCAAGGTGCACCAGAAAGGCGGCATCGCCTGCCACACCGGGCGCGCCAGCTGCTTCTACCGCCGCCTGGAAGGCCAGGGCGTCCAGGCGTCCTGGATCACCGTGGACCCCGTGCTCAAAGACCCCGAACTGATCTACAAATGACCGACCAAGCCGCAAGCGCCGCCGAGATCCTGGCGCGCATCGCCGATACCCTGGCCACCCGCCGTCCCGAAAACGGCGGCGATCCCAAGGCGTCCTACGCCGCCAAGCTGCTGGCCAAGGGCCCCGACGCCTTCCTCAAGAAAATCGGCGAAGAAGCCACGGAGCTGGTCATGGCCGCCAAGGATGGCGTGCCCGACCGCATCGTCAGCGAAACCGCCGACCTGTGGTTCCACTGCCTGGTCGCGCTGACCCACTTCAACCTGCGCCCCGAAGACGTGCTGGCCGAACTGGCCCGCCGCGAAGGGCTGTCGGGCCTGGCGGAGAAGGCAAGCCGCCCGCAAGACTGATCACGGAAACCCGCAAAAATGAGCGATAACTGTATCTTCTGCAAGATCGCCACCGGCGATATCCCGTCCAAGAAAGTCTATGAAGACGAGGATTTCGTCGCCTTCCACGACATCAATCCGGCCGCGCCGGTACATTTATTGCTTATCCCTCGACGTCATGTCATATCCATGCAGGATATTACGGCCGAGGACGCAGGTTGGTTGGGTAGAATGATGTCATTGGCGCCGCGGCTAGCCGCGGAAAACGGTTGCAGTCCAGGCCCCGATGGCGGATTTCGCATCATGATCAACTCCGGCGTCGAAGGCGGCCAGGAAGTCCCGCATCTGCATTTCCACATCATCGGCGGCCCGCGCCCCTGGAAAGGTCGCGTGGCCCCCACCGCGTAATTCGGAGAAACATCATGGGTAGTTTCAGCATTTGGCACTGGTTGGTCGTTCTGGTCATCGTGGCGCTGATCTTCGGCACCAAGAAGCTGCGCAACATCGGCTCGGACCTGGGCGGCGCCGTCAAGGGATTCAAGGAAGGCATGAAGGAAGCCAACGGCGACAAGCCGGCCGAGCCCATCGCTCAGCAGCGCGTCTCCGGCGACACCATCGACGTGCAGGCCAAGGAAAAATCCAACTCCTGAACCTCCGCCTGTCTCCCGGGCCCGTCCTGACCGGGCCGGCCCTCATCGCATCAACTTCCTAGCGGCCGTCGAATGTTTGATGTCAGCCTCACTGAACTGATGGTGATCGGCGTCGTCGCCCTGATCGTCATCGGACCCGAACGCCTGCCCAAGGTGGCCCGCACCGTCGGCCACCTGCTCGGGCGCGCGCAGCGTTACGTCAACGACGTGAAGTCCGATATCCAGCGCGAGATCGAGCTCGACGAGCTGCGCAAGTTCAAAAGCGAAATGGAAGACGCCGCCCAGGGCGTGCAGAAATCCCTGAACGAGACCCAGGCCTCGCTGCAGGAGCCGGTGCAGCAGTTCCGCGCCGAGCTCGACGAAGTCGCCCGCGCCGCCAGCGGCAAGGCCGACGCGCCGGCCGAGCCCGAACGCAGCATCGCCCCGCCCGGCCAGAACCACAGCCTGGACCTGGATCTTCCTCCGGCGGCCGAGCCCGCTCCGGCCGCAGCCCCGCAACCCGCCCCGGCGCCCAGCGCGCCCAAGGCTGACGAGGCCAAGCCCGTCTTGCCCTCCGGAACTCCGACGTGACCCAGGACGCCTCCCAAGAAGAAGGCCAGCAGGAGACCTTCATCTCCCACCTGGTCGAGCTGCGCACCCGGCTGCTGCGCGCCGTGGCCGCCGTGATCTGCGTGTTCATCGTGCTTTTCATCTACCCCGGCGCATCGGCCATCTACGACGTGCTGGCCCAGCCCATGCTGGCCTCGCTGCCGGAAGGCACGCGCATGATCGCCACCGGCGTGATCACGCCGTTCATGGTGCCCGTCAAGGTCACCCTGATGGCCTCGTTCATCCTGGCGCTGCCGGTGGTGCTGTACCAGGCCTGGGCCTTCGTGGCCCCGGGGCTGTACAAGCACGAAAAGCGCCTGGCGCTGCCGCTCATCGTCTCCAGCACCTTCCTGTTCATCGCGGGCATGGCGTTCTGCTATTTCGTGGTGTTCCGCACGGTGTTCCACTTCATCGCCACCTTCGCGCCGCAATCGATCACGCCGGCGCCGGACATCGAGGCCTATCTCAGCTTCGTCATGACCATGTTCATGGCGTTCGGCATCACCTTCGAAGTGCCCGTGGCCGTCGTGCTGCTGGTGAAGATGGGCGTGGTCGAACTATCCAAGCTGAAGTCCGCCCGCGGCTACGTGGTGGTGGGCGCCTTCGTCATCGCCGCGGTGGTCACCCCGCCCGACGTGGTCAGCCAGTTCATGCTGGCCGTGCCGCTGTGCCTGCTTTACGAGGTCGGCCTGATCTGCGCCCGCATGGTCACGCCCAAACCGGACGAGGCCGACGAAGCAGCCTCCGGCTCCCTGACCGAACGCCAATAAGCCGCCCGCACGGTCCCGCAGCCATGCAGGACCGTTTCACGTTGTAGGCCCATGGCTGCAATCCTAGATTGCAGCCATGTCACTTTCCCAACGCCTGTACACCCTGATGCGGTGGCGCGGCATCAAAAGCCAGAGCCAACTGGCGCGCATCTCCGGCGTGCCGCAGTCCTGCATCCATCGCATCCTCACCCGCCGCGACGGTTATTCGCCGTCGCGCGCCACCTTGCTGCGGCTGGCCCGCGCGCTCGATACCTGCGTGCCCTGGCTGACCGACGGCGTAATGCCCGGCGCGGACGCATCCGGCTGCCCCGGCGCGGGGCCGGAAGACCATGCCGACGGCTACGATGCCGAAATCCGCGCGCTGCTGCGCCAGCAGCCGCCCGCCACCAAGAAAGCCGTGCTCATGGCGCTGCGCCTGATGCTCAAGACCCGCGCGTACTAGCGCGGCTTGCCCGGCCGCGTACCCACCACCAGCGCCAGTTCCGCCGCCTTGCCGCCGCGCAGGATGCCCAGCGTGGCGCGCTGGCCCGGCGGCAGCTGGGCGATCTCGGAGAGCAGGCCGGCGGTGTCGGCCACGCGCTTGCCGTTGACCGACTGCACGATGTCGCCCACCCGCAGCCCGCCGCGCGCGGCCGGCCCGTCACGCATCACGCCGGCGATGATCACGCCCGTCGTGTCGCGGTCCAGTTCGAACGCGCGCGCCAGCTCCGGCGTCACGTCCTGCGGTTCCACGCCAAGCCAGCCGCGCTTGACCCCGCCGGTCTTGACGATCTCGTCCATGACCTTGCGCGCGATCTCGATGGGCGTGGCGAAGCCGATGCCCATCGAGCCCCCGGACTCGGAATAGATGGCGGTATTGATGCCGACCAGATTGCCCGCCGCGTCGATCAGCGCGCCGCCCGAATTGCCCGGATTGATGGCCGCGTCGGTCTGGATGAAATGCTCGTACGTATTGATTCCCAGGCCGTTGCGGCCCAGCGCCGACACGATGCCCAGCGTGGTGGTCTGCCCCACGCCGAACGGATTGCCGATGGCCAGCACCACGTCGCCCACGCGCAGGCCGCGGTCCGGGGCCAGCGTGGCCGCCGGCAGCGATCGCAGCGTGGCCAGACGCAGCACCGCCAGGTCGGTGTCCGGGTCCGCGCCCACCACCTTGGCGACGTCGCGGCGGCCGTCGCTCAGGGCCACCTCGATCGCGTCGGCCGCCTGCACCACGTGATAATTGGTCAGCACATAGCCGTCCTGGTTGACGATCACGCCCGAACCCAGGCTGGTCGAGGCCTGCCGCCGGGTCACGCCCGGCATCTGGCCGAACAGCTGGCGCAGCACCGGATCGTCGGGCAGCGGAATCAGCGGCACGTTCACGTGCTTGGTGGTGTATACGTTGACCACGGACGGCGCTGCGCGCGCCACCCCGTCGGCATAGGACGCCACCGCCGGCGCGCGCGCGGCGGGCATGCCGCCCGCGGCGCTGGCCTGCCGCCCTCCCGCGGCCGGCCCGGCAAGCTGCAGCAGGTCGGGCCGCAAGGTCGTGACGACGAATAGAATACCCAGGCAGACCGTGACGGCCTGAGCGAATATCAGCCAATATCGGCGCATGTTTCTGATAGGACTAGCAATGAGTAAAGTGGACTCCCAGGTCCTGGCCAGCTGGCTGGACGACACCCTGCAGGCGGCGCGCTTCAAAGACTACTGTCCCAACGGGCTGCAGGTGGAAGGCCGATCCGGAATCGGACACATTATCGCCGGAGTGACGGCCAGCGAAGCCCTGCTGCGCGTCGCCGTCGAACGCGGCGCCGACGCGGTGCTGGTGCATCACGGCTGGATGTGGCGCAACGAGGATCGCCGCGTCATCGGCACGCGCCGCACCCGCATGGCGCTGGCCCTGAAGAACGACCTCAACCTGTACGCCTATCACCTGCCGCTGGACGCGCACCCGACGCTGGGCAACAACGCGCAACTGGCCCGCGTGCTGGGCCTGGCCCCGTCGCTGCGCGACGACGGCTCGCCGCAGACCTGCGGGCCGGACAATCTGGTGTGGCTGGGCGAGGCCGGCGGCCTGAAGACGCTCGGCGAGCTGGGCGAACGCGTCGCCCAACGCCTGGGCCGCCAGCCCTTGGTGGTGGGCGACCCCAAGCAGCCGCTGGCGCGGATCGCCTGGTGCACCGGCGGCGCCCAGGGCATGCTGGCCGACGCCGTGGACGCGGGCGCCAGCGCCTACATCACCGGCGAAGTGTCGGAATCGACCGTGCACCTGGCGCGCGAGACCGGCGTGGGGTTCATCGCCGCCGGCCACCACGCCACCGAACGCTACGGCGTGCAGGCGCTGGGCCAGGCGGTGGCGGAGCGTTTCGGCATCAAAGTCGAATTCGTCGATATCGACAACCCGGCGTAAGACGGCCCCCACGCCGCCGGGCTGTCCCGCCTTGGGACGGCCCGGCGGCGGGGCCAAAAAAAGCGCCCCGCAGGGCGCTTTTTCATTACTTCTTGAGCAGATCGCGGATTTCGCGCAACAGCGCCACGTCCTCCGGCGTCGCAGCCGGTGCGGCCGGCGCTTCCTCGGCCTTGGTGCGGGCCTTGTAGATGGCCTTGACCATCCAGAAGATCACGAAGGCCAGCAACACGAAGTTGATGATGATCGTGACGAAGTTGCCCCACGCGAAAACGTTGGCGCCTGCCTTGGTCAGGTCGGCGTACGTCATCGGGCCGTTGTAGCCATCCGGCATCGACAGGACCAGGAACTTGTTTGAAAAATCGACCGAACCGCCAAGCACGAAATTAACCAGCGGCATGACGATGTCCTTGACCAGCGAGTCGACGATCTTGCCGAACGCCGCACCGATGATGACACCGACCGCCAGGTCTACTGCATTCCCTTTTACCGCGAAATCTCGAAATTCTTTGACGAAACCAGTCGCTTTGCTCATAAAAGCACTCCCTTCGTGATACGCCCCCCAGTGGGCTGGCGCTATAATACGCGGTTGCTATGTTGTTACATATTCCCGCGAAGCCGATGCCGCAGAAGTGATGCTACTCGTAGAGCGGGCGCATCAACAAGGATAGGAAGATGAGTCAGGATACGCTGGTGCATGATGATGACGGTGCGGTTGATCCAAATCTGCCGCCCGATCCTTCGCGACGTTTCTGGGTAACCACCGCCTGTGCTGTGGGTGGCGTAGCAGGTGTCGCTACGGCAATACCGTTGGTAAGCACGTTTTCCCCTTCTGAAAAGGCCCGCGCGGCCGGCGCGCCCGTGGAAGTCGACATCGGCGACATTCCCGTCGGCGCCATGAAAACGGTCGAATGGCGCGGCAAGCCCGTCTGGATCATTCACCGTTCGCCCGAACAGATCGCCGGCCTCAAGAGCCAGGACGCCCTGCTGGCCGATCCTGATTCCAAGCGGCCCGGCTTCACCCCCGCCTACGCCGAAAACGAGGGCCGCTCGCGCAAGCCCGAGATCTTCGTCTGCGTCGGCATCTGCACTCATCTGGGCTGCTCGCCCACCGCGCACTTCGAAACGGGCGGCGGTGGCGGCATGGGCGCCAACTGGCAAGGCGGCTTCCTGTGCCCCTGCCACGGCTCCACGTTCGACCTGGCCGGCCGGGTCTACAAGAACAAGCCCGCCCCCGACAACCTCGAAGTTCCGCCGTACCAATATCTCAGCGACACCCGCATCATCGTGGGCGTCGACGAGGACAACAAGGCCTGACGCTCGCGTCGCGCTTTTTTCATTACGTAAGTAAATCCGCATTACGCCACGTGAGAGAAGGAGCCGTTAGATGGCTGGCGAGAAAACCGTCGAGACGACAGGCCTGTTGGGCTGGCTGGACCGGCGCTTTCCGGTGACCTCCACCTGGAAAGCCCACCTGTCCGAGTACTACGCACCTAAGAACTTCAATTTCTGGTATTTCTTCGGCTCACTGGCCCTGCTGGTGCTGGTGCTGCAGATCGTGACCGGCATTTTCCTGGTCATGCACTACAAGCCGGATGCCGAACGTGCGTTCCAATCCGTCGAATACATCATGCGCGAAGTCCCGTGGGGCTGGCTGGTGCGCTACATGCACTCCACCGGCGCGTCGATGTTCTTTGTCGTCGTTTACCTGCACATGCTGCGCGGGCTGCTCTACGGCTCGTACCGCAAGCCGCGCGAACTGGTGTGGATCTTCGGCGTCGCGATCTTCCTCTGTCTGATGGCCGAAGCCTTCTTCGGCTACCTGCTGCCCTGGGGCCAGATGTCCTACTGGGGCGCCCAGGTGATCGTGAACCTGTTCTCGGCCATTCCCTTCATCGGCCCCGAACTGTCGATCTGGATCCGCGGCGACTACGTCGTCTCCGACGCCACCCTGAACCGCTTCTTCGCCTTCCACGTCATCGCCATTCCGCTGGTGCTGGTGGGGCTGGTCGCCGCCCACCTGGTGGCGCTGCACGAAGTCGGCTCGAACAACCCGGACGGCATCGAAATCAAGCAGGGCCCGAAGGACAAGTACGGACGTCCCAAGGACGGCATCCCGTTCCATCCCTTCTATTCCGTGCATGACCTGATGGGCGTGGCCGGCTTCCTGCTGGTGTTCGCGTTCATCGTGTTCTTCGCCCCGGAAATGGGCGGCTACTTCCTCGAGTTCAACAACTTCATCCCCGCCGACTCGCTGAAGACGCCTCCGCACATCGCGCCGGTCTGGTACTTCACGCCGTTCTACTCGATGCTGCGCGCCACCACCGACGAATTCACCTGGGTGCTGGCGGGCGCTTCCGTGCTGGGCGCCATCGCGCTGCTCCTCAAGAGCAACCTGAAGGGCTTCATGCGCATCGCCGTCCCCGGCATCCTGATCGTCGTGGCCGTGCTGCTGCGCGTGATCGACGCCAAGTTCTGGGGCGTGGTCGCCATGGGCGGCACGGTCGTCATCCTGTTCTTCCTGCCGTGGCTGGACCATTCCCCGGTCAAGTCCATCCGCTACCGCCCCACCTGGCACAAGTGGATCTACGGCATCTTCATGGTCAACTTCCTGGTGCTCGGCTACATCGGTACGCAGCCGCCCAGTCCGCCGTTGAACCTCACGTCGCAGATCGGCACGCTGCTGTACCTGGCGTTCTTCTTCCTGATGCCGGTCTGGAGCCGCCTGGGCACCTTCAAGAAAGTGCCCGAGCGCGTTACGTTCCACGCCCACTGAGCCCACCAGATAACGGATTAACCATGATCAAGAAGCTGATTGGTGCCGTGGCCTTGATGCTCACGTGTACCGCCACTTTCGCCGCCGAGGGCGGCTACCCGCTGGACAAGGCCCCGTACCGCGTCAACGACATGGCGTCGCTGCAGAACGGAGCCAAGCTGTTCGTCAACTACTGCCTGAACTGCCATAGCGCGTCCTCGATGCGCTACAACAAGCTCAAGGACATCGGGCTGACCGACCAGCAAATCAAGGAAAGCCTGCTGTTCACCGGCGAAAAGGTCGGCGACATGATGACCGTCGCCATGACCGCCAAGGACGCCAAGCAGTGGTTTGGCACGACGCCCCCGGACCTGTCCGTGATCGCCCGCGCCAAGTCCGTGAACGCCGGCCCTTCCGGGTCCGACTACATCTACACGTACCTGCGCACGTTCTACCGCGACACCTCGCGCGCCACTGGCTGGAACAACCTGGTGTTCCCGTCCGTCGGCATGCCGCACGCCCTCTGGGAAGTGCAGGGTCCGCGCGAACTCACCACCGTCGCCATGCACGAGGTCGAAGGCAAGGAAGGCGCCCCCAAGACCTGGGAACGCGTCACCACGGTGTACGATGCACAGGGTTTTTCCACGGTCAAGGCCGAACCGGTAGCCAACTACCAGGGCCATGCCACCTTCGATGCCAAGTTCAAGGCCGCCAACCCGGCCCAAGTCGCAACATACGACAACGACGTCGCCGACCTGACCGCGTTCATGTCCTGGATGGCCGAACCCGTCCAGACATTCCGCGTCCGTCTCGGCGTCGGCGTCATGTTGTTCCTGCTGCTGTTCTTCCTGGTTACCTGGCGCCTCAATGCCTCGTACTGGAAACACGTACGCTAACCGCAACGCCCCGCCAGGTTTTACGCCGTCCCCCGCTGTAATTAGGGACGGACAAGGCGGATAGGGCAGTACGCCTATCCCGCCTGGCAATTGGGGCCAGCGCCTGCTAGATTAAGGCGCTGGCCTTTCGTTTTTCAATAAAGGACTTACCGCCATGATGGTGCTCTATTCCGGAACCACGTGTCCGTTTTCGCAACGCTGCCGCTTCGTGTTGTTCGAAAAAGGCATGGATTTCGAGATCCGCGACATCGACCTGTACAACAAGCCCGAAGACATCGCGGTGATGAACCCGTACGGTCAAGTGCCCATTCTGGTCGAGCGCGACCTGGTCCTGTACGAGTCGAACATCATCAACGAGTACATCGACGAACGCTTCCCGCATCCGCAGCTCATGCCCGCCGATCCGGTCATGCGCGCCCGCACCCGCCTGTTCCTCTACAATTTCGAAAAGGAACTGTTCGTCCACGTCTCGACGCTCGAAGACCGCAGCGCCAAGCCCGACGAAAAGAAGCTGGCCAACGCTCGCCAGAACATCCGCGACCGCCTGGCCCAGCTCGCCCCCATGCTGCTGAAGAACAAGTACATGCTGGGCGAAGAGTTCTCCATGCTGGACGTGGCCGTGGCCCCGCTGCTCTGGCGCCTGGACCACTACGGCATCGAACTGCCGAAGAACGCCGCCCCGCTGCAGAAATACGCCGAACGCATCTTCTCGCGCCCGGCCTATATCGAAGCGCTGACGCCTTCGGAAAAAGTGATGCGTCGCTAAGGTTGTTTTGTAATGGGTGAAACTTCGACCAAACCATATCTGATCCGCGCGCTGCATGAATGGTGCACCGACAACGGCTACACGCCGTACATCACCGTGCAGGTCGACGAGCACACCATGGTGCCCGTCGCCCACGTGCGCGACGGGCAGATCACACTGAACGTCGGCACGCTGGCCACCAACCGCCTGGTGCTGGGCAATGAATTCATCGAATTCCAGGCCCGCTTCAGCGGCGTGACCGAAAACGTCTACGTACCCGTAGGCGCCGTCAGCGCCATCTACGCGCGCGAAACCGGCGCAGGCATGGGCTTCGAAGTGCAGCCCTACGAACCGCCGGAAGCCGGCGCCCAGGGCGCCGCGGCCCCCGCCGCCCCCGAAGGCTCCGACGCCGTCGCCGCCTCCGGCGACGATGGCGGCGACGACGACGAACCCAAGCGCCCGCGCCTGACCATCGTCAAGTAACGCCCTGGCGGGCGCCCCACGCGGGGACTGCGTTTTTTCATTACAATGCGGTCCCTGCGCGTGCCCCTGCACGCATCGCCGGTGTAGCTCAGTTGGTAGAGCAGCTCACTTGTAATGAGAAGGTCGAGGGTTCGATTCCTTTCACCGGCACCAATGTTTCCAAGCGCTTGGCCCAGCCGCGAGGTTGGGCTTTTGCTTTTCCGGGCGATGCCGAGCCAGCCATATGCGCCCGGCGGCAACGACAAGTCGCAGTCCTGGACTCGTCCGGTTCTTACCCGCACCAGACGGGAATCCCTGCCATCCCTGCTGCTACGCGACGATACAATCATGTCGGCTCTATGGCTCCAGGAGGCTCGGCCGCATGCGTACAAACCATCTTCCAGGGGCAGGGCAAAAACGCTTCTGGCAAAAAAAATGGCCCCGAGAAGCCTTGTTCAACGGCCCGCCCATTATTGTCGCCGGTTCGGCCGCAGTAAAAAGCTGGCGTGATCCCCAATTCGATCAATGGATGTTCGGGCTTGCCACGGCCGCCTGCGTCTGGCTGGTCTTGTCGGCCATAGTCCGGATTGTGATCGCTCGCGCCGAAGACCAGAAAGATGGCCCGGATGTCGTCCATGAAGGGCTCTATGCAGCGGTGTCAGCAGTGCATACCCTGCTTTCCGAATGGTGCACCAAACGCCGATGCGGCGCTGACATTCGAGCAACCTTCCATCGAGTCGTTCCGCCCATTCATGAGCCGCAGGAGATCGAGCAGATCATCAACTATGCCGGCGCCAATGGCGAAGGCGTTGGCCGGACGTTCTCCATCCATACCGGCATAACCGGCAGAGCCATCCGAAGCAAGAAGCCGCTGGTAATGTCCAGTCAGGATGGGACGGAGGAGCAACTTCGTACCGAACTGGTGCGCGAATGGGGATACACGGAAGCGGAAGCCCGCAAACTGGGTCCCGGCCGCTACTCGGCAATGGCCGTGCCCGTTCTGGACCGATCTGGACAGCATCCCATTGGCGTGATCTACTTTGATTCAAGTGACCGTGCGCTCTTCGAACGCGACGATGTTGTGGAGATTGTCGGTGCTGGCGCCAAGGCCATTAGCGACTTTGTCACGAAAAGGTATTGATATGAACCTTGCCACCAAGAAGTCGTCCGAGACTTTCGTCAAAGAGTCCAAGCTCATTTCGAAACCGGGTGCAGTCATCAAAGTTCGCGAACTGACGCTTACCGAATTCGGAATGCGGGCAATTACGAGCGGAAGCGCCGGCATCAGGCAAGGGGCGCTCGAGGACGCCGGTCCGCCATCGCCGCTAAAGCAGCGGGTTCCCACCTGAATTCAAAAAGGAAGTCCGTGGACTTCCTTTTTTACGCGCGATAGATCTCCCGGCGCAGTCGCATCTGTTCGCCTACGTATCGGCCACCACGCCAAGTTGATAATTATCATTCGCATTTGAACGTAAAGCACAAAGACTGCGGGTTGGATACCAACCGGAGGGCTTTGCGGCATGCATACTCAACACTCACATCAGGAACTGCCCGTTTCACGCAGCCGGCGCGCCTTGCTGGCGGCGGCGGCCTTGGCGGCGCTGCCGGCCGTGCGCGTGCGCGCCGCGGCCGCTACGGACCGGCTGGTGCTGGCCGGGCCGCCGATCACGGTGTCGTTCCCCCTGATCCACATGGTCGAGTCCGGCGCGCTGGCCGAAGAGGGCGTGACGCCCAAGTTCGCGCTCTGGACCAATCCCGACCAGATGCGCGCCTGGGCGGTGGAAGGCGGCGCCGACTTCATCGCCTCGCCCACCAACGTGGCCGCCAACCTGTACAACCGCGGCGTACCGCTGCGGCTGTTGAACGTGTCCGTGTGGGGAATATTGTGGCTGGTCACGCGCAATGGCGAAGCGGGCTCGCTGGCCGACTTCCGCGGCCAGGAAATCGCCGTGCCGTTTCGCGGCGACATGCCCGATATCCTCTTCGGCGTGCTGGCGCGCGCGCAAGGGCTGGACCCGCAGAAGGACTTCTCGCTGCGTTACGTCACCACCCCATTCGATGCGGTCCAGCTGCTGGTCCTGCGCCGCGTGAGCCACGCGGTGCTGCCCGAGCCCGCCGTGTCCATGGCGCTGCGCAAGACGCAGTCCCTGCCCGTGTCCGCCGTGGCGCCCAAACTGCATCGCGGCCTGGACCTATCCGCGGAATGGGGCAGGGTCTTGAAACGCGAACCGCGCATTCCCCAGGCCGGACTCGCGGCGTTGGGCAAGGCGCTGGGCAATGCCGCACTGTGCGAACGGGTGCGCCGGCAATACGCCGCATCGCAGGCCTGGTGCCTCGAAAACCCCGAGGCCTGCGGCGAACTGGTCGCCAAGCATATCCGCATGCTGACCCCGCAGGCCGTGGCCGACGCCTTGAAGGCCTCGCGCGACAAGCCCATGGCCGCGGCCAGCGTGCGCGCCGAACTGGAGTATTTCTTCCAGCGCGTGCATGAAGTCCAGCCCGGCTTGATCGGCGGCAAGCTGCCCGCCGCGGATTTCTACGGCTGAGGCGGCTCAGAACACGCGGCGCAGCGTCAGCCCCACTTCGTTCTGGGCGTAGTTGTAGGCCCAGTCCGGATTGCTGCGATTGATGCTGCGCCGCAGCCGCAACTCCGGCGTCATGCCGCCTATCTTCCAGCCCTCGGCGCCCAGCGTCACCAGATAGACCTGCAACCGGTCGCCTCGGCGTCCCCCCAGGAATCCGTCGTAGGCGTCATTACGGCCGATGCGGAAAATGCTTTGCGCATTCAGGTAAAAACCGGGCTTGCCCCTGAAAGCATGAAAGACGCCGGCGCGCAGCACCACTTCCTTGCCGCTGGCCGGCTTGAGCGCAAACGCCTTGCGCACCACGTCCACGCCGGCGGTGATCGAGGTCGAAGCCCGCGGCAGGTAACTGACCGACAACCCGGCCTGGTATTGGCTGTAGTCGCTGTTGATGAACCGCGCCCGCGCGCGATAACGAAAGCGGCGCGCGTCCAGCAGAACGCTCATCTGCCATTTTCTTGCGAGGCTGCGACGCCACTCCCATTGCAGCCCGCCGGCCAGATAATAGGTGTAGCCGTCGCGGAAATAGTGCTCCACATAGGGCAGCAGGCTGATGTTGTTGCGCGCGTCCAGGTACTGGTAGCCCAGATACAGCACCGAGGTGGCGCTGCTGTAGTTGCGGACCAGCGAACTGGCGTCCGCGTCGCCGCGGCGGTAATAGGTTCCGTAGCTGATCGGCCGCAACAGCAGGTTGTGGTTGCCGGCCAGATTGTCGCGGCGCTCCAGCACAAGCTCATAGTTCACCAGGCTGGAACCGATGGGGTCCGGCATCTTGCGGTCATTGAGGCACAGGCTCAGGAACCGGCTCAAGCAGGTGCGGGCGCCGTTGGCCTGATTGATGTTGCTGTCGTAGCCCGTGCCGACCGCCACACCACCATGCCAGCCGGCGCGGGCGCCCAGCGCGGACAGGTACTGCTGCGTCTGCATGCGGCCGTAGTCGGGCAGCATGCCGCGCTGCACCTGCTCGAACATGGCGCGCGCCTCGGCATCGCGATTGTCCTCGAACAGCAGCCGCGCCAGTTCCAGGCGGATGCGGGCGTCCTCGGGATCGGCGGCGTGCGCGGCCTGCAGCCGGCGTACCGCCAATGCGATAGCGCCAGCCTGGCGGGCCAGCAGCCCTTCGGCCATATCGACCAGCGCCGGACGATGGTCGCGCAACAGCCGATAACGGCCGACGAATTCGACCAGCCGTTCCCACTGGCCGGTATTCAAGGCGATATAGATGGCGGGTTCCAGATCCTGCAGGTTCGTCTGCACTTCGTAGATCTTGCCTTCGTGCACCACCGCGCCGGGCGGCGCAACGGGCTCGCCGAATTGCCGCACGCGCTGCTCGGTCGCGCGGCGTGTCCGTTCGAGCAGGTAGCGGGTATCGTCGTCGCTGGCATACGCAGCGGGCAGGCAGGTCAACAGCAGGCACAGCGCGGCGCCGCGGCGAAAAATCATGGGCATGGGGTATCGGGCCGGGGAAGGAATGAGTACGAAGTTCAGCAGGCCCTTTATGCGCCGCCGCAACCGACGGTTTCCGGTGCGGCGGCGCGAGGCCCGTGCTCGTCCTCCTGTTGCTTCAGTTGTGGGCCTGGGGTTTAACGGCGTGAGCCCCCGAACGCGACGTGGTCGGCGGCGGTCTGGCCCTTGTAGATGCCGGCCAGCGCCTCCGCGTTGTTGTAGAAGCGGCCTTCGATCGCGCCACCCTTGGTGAACTTGCCGTTGGAGGCAATGGTGGTGCCGGCGAAGTCGACACGGTCGCGGCCCCGTGCGATGGCGCCATCGATCGTGCCACGGCCGCCGCTGTAGTTGGCGGTGAGCACACCCTTGTACAGCTTGGGCGCGTACGGCATGTTGTCGCCCACGCCGGTCTGACGGATGCCGGTCACGTCATACTTGGCGGCGACCAGCGTCGGCATGCGGGTAACGGCGTTGTCGCCCGCGTACCATACGGTGCGGCTGCCGCTGGTCATGTTCAGGTCGGTGCTGTTGCCCGCGTTGAGATAGGGAACGGACCTGGACCATTCGCCGAAGTACACGCCGTTGCCCTTGGAGGTGCCCTTGACCTGGCCTACGACCAGGCCGCCGAATTGCGGCCAGAACGGCAAGTAAGGGGTCATCACCTGGCGGATGCTGTAGACATTGGCCGCGCTATCGCGGGTGCTGTGCCAAACCTGAGCGATTCTGAGGAACGTCAGCACCGGGAAGTTCACATAGTACGGACCGGACTTGTTGGGAACTGAATTGTTTCTGACGATGGTGACTGGCCCTCCGTGGACATCGATATAGGAGGAGAACCAGCCATCCGTGCGCTTCATGCTCAGCCCGGTATAGCCCAGGGTGGTGATGAACAGCGGGAAGTTGGAGTAGCCGACTGCGACCATCGTATTGTTCGACGAGCCGCCCTGCACGTTGGCCGCTTGCGCGTGCATCGCCGACGAGGCGGCCACGGCCAGGACGGCGGTGGCGATAAGGGTTTTCTTCATGATGATTCTCCATAGAGAGGAGTGGGAAGGCGCCGGTTTTCATGAACACCGGCAAAAACGCTTTCAATAGCGCAGCGCCACCTCCAGCCGCACGGTGCGGCCCGGTCCTGGGGCGGCAACTTTGGTCAGCGGATCGAGGTAGTACAGATCGGTCAGGTTTTCCACGCTCAGCCGCGCACTGGCCCGGCGGCTGAAGTTGTATTCGGCGTACAGGTCGAACAACATCACCGGGTCCCAGTAGTAGGGCCGCGCGTTCAACACGCCGCCAGCTCGCGTGCTAATTCGCTCCAACGGCTTATTGTCGGCACGACTGTGGTAGCGCATCCGCATGCCCAGGTTCAGCTTGCGTTCCAGCAGGCGCGTGCCCAAGTCCAGGTTGATCGAATATCGGGGCTGCAGAGCGTAGTAGGACAGGCTTGCGGGAAAGCCGCCGGGCAGGCATTCGGGATAGCTGTTGTGGCTGGGTTCGAGCTGAACGGCAAAGTCGGCATCGCATATGTCTTGCCGCAGACGCAGGGTCGCCCCCAGATTGCCGTAGAAACGCCCGCTGTCGAAACGGCTCAGGAATTCCAGTCCGCTCATGGTCTTGCGGTCGAACTGGATGACGTTCATGTTTTCCGTGCGGCCGTAAAAGTCGCGGATGCTGTTGTAGTAGTAGGTCAGCTTGACATCAGCCTGCGGCACGCCTTGCAGCAGCCCGCCCAGGTTATAGGCGAGGCCGGCTTCCCAGGCCCGGCTGCGCTCGGGCTTGGTCGTAACCGGGAACTCGCCCCACAAGCCCCTGCGGTTGGCGGCCTCCAGGATGCTGGGAAAGCGCGCCGTGCTGGCCAGCCGTCCGTATACGCGGGCGCGCTCGGCCAACTGGTATGAGGCCACGATTTGCGACGACCAGGCGCGACCGCGCTGCTTGTCCGGGCGCCGCCACTGGTCGGCGGGCATGGTGCTGGCGAACCTGGTAGCCAGATTCCTCACCGCCTCGTACTTCGGGTATGTACCGCCCTGGGCAACCGCGGTTGCATCCAGATCGACCAGGCCGTTGTAGTAGGGATTTTCGTTGCGGTCGGCCTTGCCGTTCCTGACGGTGACCGGCATATCGATGGCCCAGTACATCGGACCCTCGTCTGCATCACCAATTGCCATACCGCGATTCTTACCCACTATGCCATGCGAGGCCCGGTAAGCGTCCCATTCGTCGTAGGAGTCCACGCCTTCTTCGGCTCGCTGCTCTCTGGCCAGTTCTTCGTCAGTGGCCAGCCGATGGTATTGGACGAGCTGACTGGTGATGACCTGAGTGCTGCCCCAGCCATCACGCTTTTCAGACCGACGCTTATCGGTTTCGTCATCGAAGCTCCAGTAGCTGCCGTAACGTACACCGGTGCTGATGCGCAGCTTCTCGGTAGCCTGCCAGTCCAGACTCATGCCGGTTCCGTACTCCTCGCGCCGGCCCGAGGCCGGGCCCAACGCCGTCGACGCGACGGCGGCCACCATGACGCCGCCAGTATCCACCGGCAGGTAGTCGGTCTTGCGCTCGTATTGCCAGTCGGCCGCCAGCGTCAGCGCCACGCTGTCGCTGAGCTGGAAGCGATTGCTCAAATCCAGCCCGGTACGAGTCGAGCGGGTGTCGTGCCGGTTACCGATGAAGATGTTGAAAAGGCCGTTGGTGTTGGGCGGCTTGGCACCCGGCTCGGCCGGATCCTTCAGGTCACCCTCGAGCAGACGCCTGCAGTGTTGACTGTTGCGATCAGGCGCACAATCTTGCGTCCATCTATCCCAGTTGCGGTCATTGCCACGGACCCGATACGTGACATCGCCGTTCTGGTAGCGCGTGCTGTCGTTGACCGCCCGCCACAATGACACGTTCAAATCCAACCAGCGCACGCCGTTGGGCTTGACTGCATAACCGAGTCGGTAAACGGACTGATTGACGTGCGAGACGGGAAAGGGATAGTGAAATTTGGAAGTCGAGAGATCGAGGTTGTATCCATCCACCATGTTCATCCACACTTCCGACGTGAACGCCGGCAGCTCACCGAACGTCAACCGGTTGCGGGTGTAAGCAAGGCTGATCTTCTGGCCGTGAGGCAGATACCATTGGTTCTTGGCCAGGAAACTTTCGACCGACGAACTGGTATAGGGCACTTCCGTAGCCGGGCCGTACAGCCGGGCCAAGTTGGGATACAGGTTCTGCGGCAGGAAGGTGCCGGGAGGCACCGGTCTGGAACGGTATTTGTCTGCCCCCCTGGTACCCGCAAAATAGTTGCCGCGGCGGGCATCGCTATAAGCCAGCATCAGGTCGAATACCTTGTGCCGGTATGCGCCGCTGACGAAGACCTTGCGGTCTTGCAGATTGAAGCGCGTGGTACTGCCGCGTTCGTGTCTTTCCACTCGCGGCTTCATGAAACTCACCCCTACATCCTTCGACACGGGCACGGAGGCGAAAGCCCCGGGAACATCGCGATAGTCCATGCCAACGATATCGAAGGGATCAGACGTATCCTTGACCGATCCGCTGGCGGTGCTGGCCTTGAATTCCAGGCCCCAGTTGCGCCCTTCGGGAATGATGTCCTTGGCTTCGATGGTGCGGATCGCCACCGAGCCGCCGATGCCGCTCTTGATGTCGCGGGTGAGGGACGGGCCTTTTTCCACTGTGATGCTGCGGAACAGGTTGGGGTCCACGTAGTTGCGATTGTTGATGCCGCGCAGCGCCATCCAGACGTCCAGCGACTGCTCGGTGCCGTCCACCGTGACGGGGATGCGGCCGTTGCCGGCCAGGCCGCGTATGTTCGGGAACAACGCCGAGCCGTTGCGGTTGTCGGTGTTGTAGACGCCGTTCATGCCGGCGAACACGTCGCCTACCGAGACGCCCTGATAGCGCTCCATGTACTGGCGGTCCACGTACAGATTCGAGACGTCCTTGTCGTAGACGTCGTCGTGCCCGGTTTCGTCCTCGGTGCGATCGCCCTTGACCACCACTTCCTGCAGCTCGTGCACGTTCTTGTTCTTGCCCGAGTCTGGCTGCGCCTTCGGCTTTTCCTCCGGATGGGCGGGCGCCGGCAGCGCGTGGACGCTGGTTGCGCCCAGCGCGGCAAGCAGCAAGCTCAAGGTCCTGGCGGTGAATCGATGTGGTACGTGCATGGGCCCCCCGGGCTTTCCTGTTTACGGTGATGGGTAGGGAAGAGCCGCGTGACCCGTTGTGCGTAGGGCTGCGTGGCGAGGCCATTGTGCGAATGCAGCATCGGTAACGATAATGATAATTATCAAGATTGAAAATTCGACGAAGCGGCGCATCGGGTTCGCGAGCCGGGCCGCCCGTTGATGACAATTGTCATTACGGCCGGGCTCCGGGGCCGCAGATACTCGCGGATCGAATTCGCGGCCTTCAAGGGAGTGACTTTCCATGCCGGATCTACCGATGCGCCACGCGCGGGTCAGCCATGCGCCGCTTGCTTGACGCGTGCGGCGCGGTGCTGGCGTATCTCTGGAGCGGCTGGGGCGCCATCGCCAGCCTGCTGCTGGTCTGCGCCCTGTGGGAATTGGCGGCGCGGCATTACGGCGCGCTGATCCTGCCGGGGCCGGCCGAGACCATGATGAAGCTGGCGGCCATGACGGCCGCGGGCGAGGCCGTGCCGGAGCTGGCCATATCGGCGCGCCGGGGCCTGGCGGGGCTGGGCGGCGCGGTGCTGGCGGGCAGCGTGCTCGGCATGCTGGCGGGCCGTTCGCTGACGGCGGCGATGGTGTCGCGCCCGCTGGCCACGCTGCTGCTGGGCATGCCGCCCATCGCCTGGCTGGTGCTGGCCATGCTGTGGTTCGGCGTGGGCGACGCGACGCCGGTGTTCACCGTGTTCATCGCCTGCCTGCCCATCGTGTTCGCCGGCGCCATGCAGGGCGCGCGCACGCTGGACAACCAGCTCATGGACGTGGCGCGGGTTTACCGCCTGCCGTGGTGGGCGGTGCTGGCCGACGTGCAGTTGCCGCACGTGGCCTCGTATCTGCTGCCGGCCTGGATCACGGCGCTGGGCACTTCCTGGAAAGTGGTGATGATGGCCGAACTGCTGGCGGCGGCCGACGGCACCGGCGCGGCGCTGGGCGCGGCCCGTGGGCAGCTCGACAGCACGGCCGCCATGGCCTGGGTCGTGGCCGTGCTGGGGCTGCTGCTGACGACCGAATACCTGTTGCTGGAACCCTTCAAGCGCATGGCCGAACGCTGGCGCAGCCTCGATCCATGAGCGCGCTGCACATCCGCGAACTGTCGCAGCGCTACGGGCTGTCCGAGGTCCTGGAAGGGATCGCGCTGGATCTGCGCGCGGGCGAGACGCTGGCGCTGATGGGGCCGTCGGGCTGCGGCAAGAGCACCTTGCTGCATATCGTCGCCGGACTGCTGGCGCCTTCCGAAGGCATGGTGCATATCGGGTTCCGGGGCATAGGCTGCATGTTCCAGCAGCCGCGGCTCATGCCGTGGAAGAACGTGGTCGGCAATATCGGCATGGGGCTGAAGGCGCTGGGCCTGCCCGCCGCGGCGCGGCGGCAGCGCGCCATCGAATGGGCCGGCCGCCTCGGGCTGGCCGAAGAGGACCTGCGCAAGTATGCGCACGAGTTGTCCGGCGGCATGCAAAGCCGCGTGGCGCTGGGCCGCGCGCTGGCGCTGGCGCCCGACCTGCTGTTGCTCGACGAGCCTTTCTCGGCCCTGGATATCGGTCTGAAACTCGAGTTCTACGCCATGCTGCGCCGGCAGGTCGAGCACAGCGGCACCGCCGTGCTGATGATTACGCATGACCTGATGGAGGCCGTTCGGCTGGCCGACCGCATCATCATGATGGCGCCGGGGCCCGGACGTATCCAGGACGAGTTCACCCTCGGCCTGCCGCAGTCGCGGCGCGATGAAGCCTGGATCTACCAGACGGCGGCGCAGCTCATCCAGACCCCGGCCATGCGCGCCGGCTTCGGCCTGCCCGACGCATCGCCGCAGGCGCCGGACCTTGCAACCGGGAGCGCGCGCGCATGAACCTGCGGCATCCTCTGTTCAGCTGCGGCTTTCGGCCGTTCTTCGTACTGACCACCGCGAGCGCGGTGCTGTTCCTGGCGATCTGGCTGCTGGCGCTGCAGTCCGCGCTGCCCGGGCTGGACGCCTGGCGGCCGCCCGGCGGCGTCTTGCTCTGGCATGGCCATGAACTGCTGTACGGATTCGGCATGGCGGCGGTAGCGGGGTTTCTGTTGACGGCGGTGCCGGAGTTCACGGGCGCCGCGCCGCCGCGGCCCGGCGTGCTGGCGGCGCTGACCGGGCTGTGGCTGGCGGCGCGCGTGGCCTACGCGGCCGCGCAATGGCTGCCCGGCGGCAGCGGCGTGGTGCTGGCGGGCGTCTGCAATCTGGCGTTCGTGCTGGCGCTGCTGCTGCGGCTGGCGCCGGCGCTGTGGCGCGATCCGGCGCGCAGCCACCTGGGCTTCGCCTGGGCGCTGGGCGCGCTGGGCGCGGCGCAGGCGGGCTATTTCACGGCCCTGCTGCGGCAGGCGGACGCGCTGGCCTGGCTGCACGTGGGCGTAGACCTGATGATGATTCTGATCGTGCTGGCCGGCAGCCGCGTATCCATGAACGTGGTCAACGGCTATATCGAAGCGGGCCGCCCCGGCGCGCCGCCGCCCGGGCTGGCCGGCTACGTGGCGCGTCCGCCGCGCAGGCATCTGGCGGTGTTCTGCATCGCGGCCTGCAGCGTGGCGCAATGGCTGCTGGGCGGCGGGCCGGTGACCGGCTGGACCGCGCTGGCGGCGGCGGCAGCCATGCTCAACCTGCTCAACGACTGGCATATCGGCAAGGCGCTTTTCACGCGCTGGGCGCTGATGCTGTATGCCAGCTACTGGCTGGTCGCGCTGGGCTACGGCGCGATGGGGCTGGCGTGGCTGACCGGACTGGCGCCGGCGTCGTCGGGACGCCATGTGTTGATGGCCGGCGCGATGGGCTTGTCCATCTTCACCATCATGAGCCTGGCCGGACGCATACACGCGGGACGCTGGCTGGATCGCCGTCCCTGGGTGCCCGTGGCCGCCGCCGTGCTGGCGCTGGCCGCCCTGCTGCGCGCCGCGGCCGGCCTGCCGGCGCTGGGCGCGTGGGCGTCATGGCTGCTGCTGGGCGCCGGCCTGGGCTGGACCGGCGTGTTCGCGGCCTATCTGTGGCACGCGTGGCCAGTGCTGTGCGGGCCGCGGACCGACGGGCAGCAGGGCTGCGCCGAACCGCTGGGCAAGCAGCGCAGCCCGATGTCGCGCCACGGCACGCGCTGCTGAAGCGCGGGCCTCAGTGCAGCGAGCAGCAGCGAAACAGCGCGCTGTCCTGCGCGGCCACGCTGTGGCGGCTGGCGAACTTCGGCCCCGGCGGCGGCAGGCGCGCATGGCGGCACATCGCGTCGACGTCGAGCAGCACCAGTTCGCGATTGCGTCCGCCGATCAGCCCGGCGCGCCGGAACGCGCCCAGCGTGCGCGACAGGTTTTCGGGCGTCATGTTGAGCTGGCGCGCCAGCACGGCGTGGCTGGCTGGCAGCGTGATCCATGCGCTGCCGTGTTCGCGGTACAGGTCCAGCAGATAGGTGACCAGGCGCTGCGTGGCGTTGGTGATGGTCAGCAGATCGATGCGGTTGATGGCGTGCACCACGTGGCTGGAGACGATCTGCAGCAGCGTATAGGCGAAGGCCGGCGAATGGCGCGCCATGTCGAGCAGCGGCTCGCGGTCCAGGCGGTAGAGCACGGTGCGCGCGCTGGCCTGCGCGGACAGCGGATAGTCGCGGTTGTCTGAGAACATGACGGTGGCGGCGACCAGGCAGCCGCCTTCCAGCGTCTGCACGACTTTCTCGTCGCCGTTGTAGCTGGGCAGGTACATGATGAGGCCGCCGCGCTCGATCCAGAAGAAGTGTTCCGCGGCCTCGCCCATATGGAACAAGTGCTGTTTGGGTGATAGCACCATGCGCCGCGCGCTCGAGGCGAGCGCCTCCAGGGTGCTCCGGTTGGCCTGCTTGAACGCCGGGAAGCTTAGCAGTGCCTTGTTCAGGAATGAGGAATGCATGGGGGTTCCTGTAGCGAGTAGTAGCACCTCGTCGGCACGCGCCTTATATTAATAAGAACGGTTATCAATCGCAATGATGTAAAAGTACCTTGCATCGTCCGGCCCGTTTTGCATTCTTTCCATTTTTTGTGCATAATTCGGCCCCTCTACCTGTTCCCCGATAGCTCAGTCGGTAGAGCGACGGACTGTTAATCCGCAGGTCGCTGGTTCGAGCCCAGCTCGGGGAGCCAAAGAATGCAGTACTGAAAGGCCCGCAATTCGTTGCGGGCCTTTTGCATTTGGACGAACGCCGCGCAACCGATAGCATGAGGGTTCCATCGCCTCGCCGGAGCCTTCATGCCCGCCTCCCAGACTGCTTCCCTTCTCACCGACTCCACCCTGGAATCGCTGCGCGCCCGGACGCCGGGCCTGCGAAGCACCGTGCACTTCAACCATGCGGGCGCATCGCTGCCTTCGACCGGCACGCTGGAGGTTATCCACGCGCATCTGCAGCGCGAAGCCACGATGGGACCGATGGAGGCCGGCGTGGCCGCGCGCGAACAGACCGAGCGCGCCCGCCTGCTGGCGGCGCGTCTGCTCAATGCACAGCCGGACGAGATCGCGCTGACCGGCGGCAATTCGCCCGGTTGGAGCGCGGCCTTCGCCGCGCTGCCGCCGTGGCGGCCCGGCGACCGCATCCTGGTCGGCCGCCACGAATGGGGCGGCAATCTGGCGGCCATGCGCCTGGCCGCGCAGCGCACGGGCGCCATCGTGGAAACCATTCCTTCCGACGAAAGCGGCTGCGTGGACCCGCAGGCGCTGGAGGCCATGCTGGACGAGCGGGTGCGCCTGATCGCGCTGACCTGGCTGCCCGCCAACGGCGGCCTCATCAACCCGGCCGCCGCCATCGGACAGGTGGCGCGGCGCCACGGCATCGCCTACTTCGTGGACGCGGCCCAGGCCGTCGGCCAGTTGCCGGTGGACGTGGCGGAGATCGGCTGCGACGTGCTGTCCGGCGCGGGGCGCAAAGCCTTGCGCGGCCCGCGCGGCACCGGCCTGTTGTACGTGCGGCGGGACTTTCTGGACAAGCTGACCCCGGCCTGCGTCGACACGCATTCGGCGCCGCTGGGCGCCGACGGCCAGCCGGTGCTGCGCCAGGACGCGGCGCGCCTGGAATCCGCCGAGAACTCGCTGGCGCTGCGCTGCGGCCTGGCCAACGCCTTGCAGGAAGCGCTGGATATCGGCGTGGACGCGATCCGCATGCGCATCGACGCGGCGGCCGAGACGCTGCGCGCCCAACTGGAGGACGTCGCCGGAATCACGGTGCTGGACCAGGGCCGCGAGCGCTCGGGGCTGGTGTCGTTCAATATGGCGGGGCGCGACGCCGTATCGGTGCAGCGCGCCCTGGCCGGACGCGGCGTGACCATCGGCAGCAACGGCGTGCCCTACACGCCGCTGGACATGCAGGCCCGCGGCCTGACGCAGATCGCGCGGGCGTCGGTCAGCTACCTGACCAGCGCGGAGGAGATCGACCGGCTGCTGGAGGCGTTGCGCAGCATTTAGGACTCAATCCCGACCCAGTTTCTAGGACGCAATCCCGGCGCGGCGCGCGAAGGGCGACCACTTCGTGAACACGAGCAGGTTGCCCAGCATCACCAGGCCCAGGCCGAGC
The DNA here is from genome assembly GCF_057359325.1 of Achromobacter sp. MUI-25009338. Lineage (NCBI taxonomy): Bacteria > Pseudomonadati > Pseudomonadota > Betaproteobacteria > Burkholderiales > Alcaligenaceae > Achromobacter > Achromobacter sp. MUI-25009338. Next base: position 140,620 of record NZ_CM170627.1, on the reverse strand, counting down.
AGCGCCGTCGGCGTCCAGTGATAGCCTTCGGCGTAGGCCGACACGCTCAGCGCCACGACCGGAAACAGCACCGTGCAGTACGCGGCGCGCGCCGGCCCCATGCGCCCGACCAGCGTCAGGTAGGCGGTGAACCCGATCACCGAGCCGGGAATGGCCAGGTACAGCAGGGCGCCCACATACGAGGCCGAGCCGTCGAACTCGAAGGGCAGGCCGGCGGCCAGGCAGCCGGCCAGCAGAATGGCCGCGCCGTACAGCATGCTGTAGGCATTGCCGGTCAGCGGCCGGATGCCGGCGCGCTGCTGCAGGGACGACAGCATGTTGCCGGTGGAGAAGCAGAACGTGCCCAGCAGCGCGAAGCCCAGGCCCAGCAGGGTTTCATGGCTGGCCTCCTGGCCGGCCAGTTCCGGCCAGAACAGCAGCACCAGGCCGCAGCAGCCGAGCGCGCCGGCCACCATCACGCGCGGCGCGATGCGCGTGCCGAACCACAGGCGTGCGTTCAGCGCGTTCCACAGCGTGGCCGCGGAAAACACCACCGACACCAGGCCGCTGGGTATCCATTGCGTGGCGGTGTAGAAGCACAGGAAGTTCAGGCAGAACAGGCACAGCCCCTGGCCGACGCACAGCCAGTGGCCGCGACGGTCCAGCCGCTGCAGCTTGCGGGTCAGCAGCAGGGCGCCGAAGAGGATCAATCCGGCCAGCGCGAAGCGGTAGAAGATCGATACCGGTATGGCGACCACGCCCAGCTGCAGCTTGATGGCGATCCAGGTGGTGCCCCAGATGACGACGGTGAGGAAATACAGGAACAGGTTCACGTTGAGGGCTTGCGGCAGAAACGGACGGCCAGTATGCGCGTCCGGGCGCGTTTTGGATTGCCGTTTCTTGCGGTTTTTTGGCGGTTCGCGCGCGCGCCGCACGCGAGATCGCAGTAGCATTTCAATCCTATGGCTCCCGTCGCATCGGCTCCGACCGACTTCTCCGTTTTCCGCACGCTGTCGCGCTCCACCGCGAGGCTGGCGCGCGCCGTGACGCTGGGCGAGGGCATGGCGATCTCGCAATGGTCGCGCAGCGCCTGCGAGACCATGGGCTACGACGCGCCGGGCCACCACACGCTGTCGCTCTACCTGCGCGGCGGCGACAAGTCCTTCCGCCTGGGCCACGATGCGCTGCACGGCGGCGCCGGCAAGTTCTGCGTGCTGCCGGCCGAGCATTACTCGCGCTGGAGCATGAACGATCCGGTGCATTTCCTGCACCTGTACATCGCGCCCGAACGCCTGGCGCGCGAGGCGGTGCTGCGGCTGGACCGCGAGCCGCGCACGCTGGAGCTGCGCGACCGCACCTATATCCAGGACGCGTCGCTGATCGACGTCTGCCGGCAGCTGCTGGGCACCGACTGGAACCAGCCGGCCGACCGCCTGGCGGCCAGCAGCGCCGCCGAGACCGTGCTGCACCACCTGCTCGACCAGGGCGTGGCGCGCAAGGCCGGCGCGCCGGCCCGGGGCGGCCTGGCGCCCGCCGTGCGCCGCCGGGTCATGGACTACGTCGAGGCCCATCTGGCCGAACCGCTCACGCTGGACCAGCTGGCCGGCGTGGCCGCGCTGTCGACCTATCACTTCGCCCGCATGTTTCATGCCTCTTTCGGCGAACCGCCGCACGCCTGGGTGCGGGCCAGGCGCATCGCGCGCGCACGCGGGCTGCTGGCGGCCGGCAAGGGCGACCTGGCCGGCATCGCCCAGGCCTGCGGTTTCGGCAATGCCAGCCACCTGGCGCGCGTGTTCCGCGACGCGGTCGGGGCCACGCCCGGCCAGTACCGCAGCGCCCACAGGACGGCGCACTAGTTCCGGCCCTGTTTCCGCGGCCGCGCGGTCTACAATGGGGGACCGCCCGTAGGGCCTGACCGCGCCTGCCCCGACGCGATGCCGTCTTCGACCTCTCGCGACCCTGAATCCGCCGATCCGAGCCGCCTGCGCGCGCACTGGCTGGCCGAACTCGTCCGCCTGCGCGAAGCGCACTGGGGCCCGCTGGAAGACGCCGACGCAGTGCGCCGCGTGCGCCAGCTGGACGCCGGCCTGCCGGCCCGCATCCTGGCCCGCGCCGCGCTGCTGGCGCAACGCGAGCAGCTCGTCCCGCTGGTCGACGCCTGGCGGCGCAGCGCGCTGGCCATCCTGGCCGCGCTGTTCGCGCTGGCCGCGGTTTCCGGCGCCGCCGCCGCGCTCGGCGCGCTGGGAGACGGCACGCGCCCGGTCAACGTGCTGTGGGCGCTGGGCGCCTTGCTCGGCCTGCACGCGCTGACCTTCCTGCTGTGGCTGGCGAGTTTTCTGTTCAAGGCCTCCAGCGCGACCGGGCTGGGCCGACTGTGGCTGTGGGCCACGCGCAAGCTCGCCCGCGGCCCGGACGGCGCGCTGGTGCCGCAAGCCTTCCTGAACCTGCTGGCCCGCGCCGGCGCGCTGCGCGGCCTGTTCGGCGCCGTCAGCCACCTGCTGTGGCTGACCGCCCTGTGCGCGGCCCTGGCCGCGCTGCTGGCGGTGCTGTCCACCGCCAGCTACCGCTTCATCTGGGCCACCACGCTGCTGGCGCCCGACACCTTCGTGACGCTCACGCAGGCCGTGGGATGGCTGCCGGCGCAGCTCGGCTTTCCGCTGCCGGACGCCGCGGTGGTGCGCGCCAGCGACGGCGCCCAGGTCCTGCCCGCCGACGCGCAGGTGCAGTGGTCGGTCTGGCTGATCGGGGTGCTGGTGGTCTACGGCATCGTGCCGCGCCTGCTGGCCGGGACGCTGTGCGCGGCCGCCGCCCTGCGCGCGCTGCGCCGCCTGCGCATCGATCCCGCGCTGCCCGGATTCGCGGCGCTGCGCGACCGGCTGGAGCCGCCCGCCCTGTCCAGCGGCATCGACCGCCCGGTCGATCCGCTGCACGAGCCGCGGGTGCGCGCGGCCCCGCCGCCCGCCCTGGACGGCCGCCCCGTGATCCTGGGGCTGGAGCTGCCGCAGGACCTGCAATGGCCGCCCGCGGACGTGCCGGCGGCGGTGCAGCAGGCCGGCAACCTGGACACCCGCGAAGAGCGCAACCGCGTGCTGGACGCGCTGGCCAACGCCACCGCCACGCGCCTGCTGATCGCCTGCGACGCGCGCCAGACGCCCGACCGCGGCACGCTGTCGCTGATCGCGGAACTGGCCGCGCACGCGGCCCAGACCCGCGTCTGGCTGATCCCGCCAGCGGCGCAGGCCCCTGCCGCCAGCCGCGCGCCGCTGTGGCGCGAACGCCTGCTGGCGCTGGGTCTGCCGGCCCAGGCTGTCGTGCAGCCGCCGGCCGCGCCCTATGCCTGGCTGGAGTCCGGCGATGGCTGACGCCCTCATCAAGATCGCGCTGGTCGGCCACACCAACACCGGCAAGACCTCGCTGCTGCGCACGCTGACGCGCGACACCGGCTTCGGCGAGGTCGCCGACAGCCCCGGCACCACGCGCCACGTCGAAGGCGCCCGCCTGCGCCTGGAAGGGCGCGCGGTGCTGGAATGGTTCGACACCCCGGGCATGGAAGACAGCATCTCGCTGCTGGAGTACCTGGAACGGCTGGACCGCCCCGGCGAACGCCTGGACGGCCCGGCGCGCATCCGCCGCTTTCTCGACACGCCCGAGGCGCATGGCCGCTACGAACAGGAAGCGCGGGTGCTGGCCAAGATGCTGGAGTGCGACGCCGCGCTGTACGTGATCGACGCGCGCGATCCGGTTCTCGGCAAGCACCGCGACGAACTCGCCATCCTGGCCGCCTGCGGCCGGCCGCTGCTGCCGGTGCTGAATTTCGTCAACGCGCCGGCGCACCGCGCCGATGAATGGCGCGACGCCATGGCCCGCCTGGGGCTGCACGCGGTGGTGGAGTTCGATACCGTCGCCCCGCCGCTGGACGGCGAGCAACAGCTGTACGCCAAGCTCGGGGTGCTGCTGGACCGCCACGCCGGCGCGCTGGCGCAACTGGCCGACAGCCTGGCCGCGCAGCGCCGCGCGCGGCGCGCGGCCGCCTACGAAATGCTGGCCGACCTGCTGGTCGACGCGGCCGCGCTGCACCTGGCCAGCGCCAGCGACGAAGCGGCGCTGGCCGCCGCTTCCGAGCGCCTGCGCACGCTGGTGCGCCAGCGCGAGCAGGCCTGCGTCGAAGCCCTGCTGGCGCTCTACAACTTCCGTCGTTCCGATTTTGCGGGCGATGCGCTGCCGCTGGCCGGCGAACGCTGGGGCATGGATCTGTTCCATCCGCAGGCCTTGAAAGACATGGGCGTACAGGTGGGCATGGGCGCGGCCGCCGGCGCGATGGCGGGCGCCGCGGTGGACCTGCTCAGCGCCGGCCTGAGCCTGGGCACCGGCATGCTGATCGGGGCCGCCGCCGGCGGCCTGTGGCAGGGCGTGGAAAAACTGGGCAAGCGCATGGCCGGCAAGCTGCGCGGCTGGCGCGAACTGAGCGTGGACGACGCCGTGCTGCGCCTGCTGGCGCTGCGCCAGCGGCAGTTGATCGAAGCGCTGGAGCGCCGCGGGCACGCCGCGCGCGAACCGCTGCAACTGGACCGCCCGGATGACGAGGCCTGGCGCAAGGGCCCGCTGCCCGAAGCGCTGAAAGAAGCGCGCAGCCGGCCCGAGTGGTCGGCGCTGGGCGAACACTACGAAGACAGCGAACGGCGCAAGCGCATCGTCGGCGAATTGGCGAAAACCCTGGCTTCGCAGCCGCCGCTCCCCGCCTGACCCGCAGGGCCGCGGCACGCACCATTCAAGGCCGGCGGCAAGCGCGTACTAACCCCAATCCAAACCGATTGACGCTTAAACGAATGCGTCTATAAGATTCGTTTTGCATCGGCGGGTCCGTCCCCGTCATGATAATCACAAGGGGTTGGATCGATCGTGAATTCGAAGTCCCACGCAGTGATTCCCGGCCGCGCCATCACCGGCCCGCGCGCGCTTCGCGCTGCATCCCGTTCGACCCCGCTCCGCCTTTCGTCGTAAGCAGCAACGCCATGCCCCGCCCCGATGGGGCCAGGGGCCTATCACTTCTGTCGCGCTATCCGCGCATCACACGGAGCATGAGGGCTATGCGTACTTTTCCCCACCTGAAGCAAGCGGCGCTGGCTGCGGCCGTCGCGGCATCGCTGGCGTTCAGCGCCAGCGCCGTCGCCGCCAAGACCTTCCATTGGTCGTACCAGGGCGACGCCACTTCCATGGACCCGATGGCCCTGAACGAAACGTTCACGCTGGGCTTCCAGGGCAATATCTACGAAACGCTGGCCGGCTACGACGGCAACCTGAAACTGACCCCGCTGCTGGCCGAAAGCTGGGAAAACCCGGAGCCCACGAAGTGGGTGTTCAAGCTGCGCAAGGGCGTGAAGTTCCATGACGGCTCGCCGTTCACGGCAGACGACGTGATCTTCTCGTGGAAGCGCAGCCTGACCCCCGGTTCGGACATGAAGGGCTACGGCGCCAAGGCGTCCGACATCAAGAAGATCGACGACTACACCATCGAGGTCATCACCCCGACGCCCAACCCGATCCTGCCGCGCGAGTGGGTGTTCCTGTACATCATGAGCAAGTCGTGGTCGGAGAAGAACAAGACCACCGAGGCCACCAACGTCAAGGGCGACAACCAGGGCAACTACGCCAACCTGCACGCCAACGGCACCGGCCCCTTCATGCTGGCCGAACGCCAGCCCGACGTGAAGACGGTGCTCAAGCGCTTCGACGGCTACTGGAACAAGAACATCAAGACCAACGTGGACGAGGTCATCTTCCAGCCGATCACGCAGGAAGCGACGCGCGTGGCCGCGCTGATCTCGGGCGAGATGGACCTGGTGCAGCCGGTGCCGGTGCAGGACTGGAAGCGCCTGGAAGACGCCAAGGGCGTCAAGCCGCTGACCGCGCCCGAAGCCCGCGCCATCTTCATCGGCATGGACCAGGACCGCGACGAGCTGCTGTTCTCGGACGTCAAGGGCAAGAACCCGTTCAAGGACCCCAAGGTCCGCGAAGCGGTGGTGCTGGCCGTGGACACCAAGGCCATCAACGAAAAGATCATGCGCGGCGCGGCCAAGCCGCTGGGCTCGCTCATCGCCACGGCGATCAACGGCTATGACGAATCCTTCGGCGCGCCCTACAAGCCGGACCCCGAACGCGCCAAGAAGCTGCTGGCCGAGGCCGGGTATCCCAAGGGCTTCACCGTCACCATGGACTGCCCGAACGACCGCTACGTCAACGACGAAAAGGTCTGCCAGGCGGTGGCCGGCATGCTGGCGCGCGTGGGCATCAAGATCAATCTGCTGGCGCAGACCAAGTCCAAGTACTTCGGCAAGATCCTGCTGCAGGCCGGCAATCAGACCAGCATGTACATGCTGGGCTGGACGCCAAGCTCGACCGACGCGCACAACACGCTGCTGAACCTGACGTCGTGCCGCGACGCCAAGACGGCCGCGGGGCAGTTCAACCTGGGCGGCTACTGCAACAAGAAGGTCGACGAACTCACCGCCAAGATCGGCGTCGAGACCGACCAGGCCAAGCGCAACGCGATGATCAAGGAAGCCTTCGGCATCGTGCGCAGCGACTTCGGCTATCTGCCGCTGCACCAGCAGCCCATGTCCTGGGGCGTGAAGGACAACATCCAGGTCGTGCAGCGCGCCGACGACGTGCTCGACCTGCGCGACGTCGTGATGCCCTGACGGCTTGACGCAAAGGCCCGGTCGGCGCGCGCCGCCCGGGCGCGCCCGGCCCAGCCCCGCTTTGCGCAAGCAGCGAAACGCGGCCCGGCGTTATCCGAACCAGAGGGGCACTCCTAATGCTTTCCTTTATTGCGCAACGGCTTATCCAGTCGGTGCTGGTGATGTTGACGGTGGCGCTGATCGCGTTCGCCATGTTCCGCTACGTGGGCGATCCCATCGCCAGCATGGTCGGCCAGGACACGACGCCCGAACAACGGGCGCAGCTGCGCGAGCAGCTGGGCCTGGACGATCCCTTCGTGGTGCAGTACGCGCATTTCGTGGCCGACGCCGTGCGCGGCGATTTCGGCATCTCGTACCGCCATCGCCGCCCCGTCAGCGAACTGCTCGAAGAACGCATGCCGGCCACGCTGGAACTGTCTTTCGTTTCCGCGGTGATGGCGCTGGTGCTGGGCATCCCGATGGGAATCTACACCGCGCTCAAGCGCCACGGCGTGCTGTCCAAGGCCTTCATGGCGATATCGCTGGCCGGCATCTCGCTGCCCACCTTTTTGATCGGCATATTGCTCATCCTGTTCTTCGGCGTGCAGCTGCGCTGGCTGCCCAGCTTCGGCCGCGGCGACGTGGTGAGCCTGGGATGGTGGACCACGGGCTTTCTGACCAAGTCGGGCTGGCAGGCGCTGATCATGCCGGCCATCACGCTGGCGCTGTTCCAGATGACGCTGATCATGCGCCTGGTGCGCGCCGAGATGCTGGAGGTGCTGCGCGCCGACTTCATCAAGTTCGCGCGCGCCCGCGGCCTGCCCGAACGGCTGATCAATTTCCGCCACGCGCTCAAGAACACCATGGTGCCGGTCATCACGATCACGGGGCTGCAGCTGGGCTCCATCATCGCCTTCGCCATCATCACGGAAACCGTGTTCCAGTGGCCCGGCATGGGGCTGCTGTTCATCCAGGCCATCAGCATGGTGGACATCCCCGTGATGGCGGCCTACCTGGTGCTGATCGCCTTCATGTTCGTGGTCATCAACCTGATCGTCGACCTGCTGTACTTCGCCGTCGACCCGCGCCTGCGCGTGCAGAGAAAATAAAGGAATCAGCATGATCGCCCGCATCGCCCCTTTCTTTTCGCGCGCCGCCGACAGCGACCTGTGGCACAGCTTCAAGCGCACGCCCGGCGCCATCATCGCCGCCATCGTCACGCTGGCCATCCTGCTGGGCGCGCTGTTCGCGCCCATCGTCGCGCCGCACAACCCCTTCGACCTGGCTTCCCTGAGCATCATGGACGCCAACACCCCGCCGTCCTGGGAAGAGGGCGGCAGCCCGGATTTCCTGCTCGGCACCGACGACCAGGGCCGCGACATCCTGTCGGCCGTGCTGTACGGCTCGCGCGTGTCGCTGCTGGTGGGCTTCGCTTCGGTGCTGTTCTCGATGGTGCTGGGCGTGACGCTGGGCCTGATCAGCGGCTATGCCGGCGGCCGGGTCGACAGCTTCATCATGCGCATCGCCGACGTGCAGCTGTCGTTTCCCGCCATCCTGGTGGCGCTGCTGATCGACGGCGTGGCGCGCGGCCTGCTGCCGCGCGACCTGCATGACCAGCTCGCGCTGTACGTGCTGATCTTCGCCATCGGCATCTCCGGCTGGGTGCAGTATGCGCGCACGGTGCGCGGCTCCACGCTGGTCGAGCGCAACAAGGAATACGTGCAGGCGGCGCGCCTGATCGGCATCGGCCCGATCACCATCCTGCGCCGCCACATCCTGCCCAACGTCATGGGACCGGTGCTGGTCATCGCCACCATCCACCTGGCGATCGCCATCATCACCGAAGCCACGCTGTCGTTCCTGGGCGTGGGCGTGCCGCCGACCGCGCCGTCGCTGGGCACGCTGATCCGCATCGGCAACAGCTACCTGTTCTCGGGCATGTGGTGGATCTCCATCTTCCCCGGCATCGCGCTGGTGGCGCTGGTGCTGTCGGTCAACCTGCTGGGCGACTGGCTGCGCGACGCGCTCAACCCCAAGCTGCGCTGAGGACGCCATGGCCCTGTTGAACATCGAAGACATCCGCATCGAATTCCCCAGCCGCCGCGGCACGCTGGTGGCGGTGGACGGCGTATCGCTGGCGCTGGAAAAAGGCGAAATCCTGGGCGTGGTGGGCGAATCCGGCGCCGGCAAATCGACCATCGGCAACACCGTGATCGGGCTGCTGGAAGCGCCGGGACGGCTGGCCGGCGGCGAGGTGCTGCTCAACGGCGAACGCATCGACACCCTGAGCCCGGCGCAGCAGCGCCGCGTGCGCGGCCGCCGCATCGGCATGATCTTCCAGGACCCGCTGACTTCGCTGGACCCTTTGCAGACGGTGGAAAGCCAGCTGGTCGAAACCATGCAGGTGCACCTGAACCTGTCGCACGCCCAGGCGCAGAAACGCGCCGTGCAGCTGCTGGAACAGGTCGGCATCGACCAGCCCGAACTGCGCGTCAAGCAATACCCGCACCAGTTCTCCGGCGGCATGCGCCAGCGCGTGGTGATCGCGCTGGCCCTGTGCTGCGAGCCCGAAGTCATCATCGCCGACGAACCCACCACCGCGCTGGACGTGTCGATCCAGGCGCAGATCCTGGAGCTGCTCAAGCGCCTGTGCCGCGAAGAGCAGGTGGGCATGATCATCATCACCCACGACATGGGCGTGATCGCGGACGTGACCGACCGCGTCGCGGTGCTGTACCACGGCAAGCTGGTCGAGCAGGGCCCCACCGCCAAGATCCTGGGCGACCCCGACCACCCCTACACGCGCAGCCTGATCTCGGCCGTGCCGCGCCCGGACATCAAGCTCAAGCGGTTTCCGCTGGTGACCTACATCGAGGACGTCAAGACGCCGTCGCAGCCGCTGGACCTGGCCACGCACTGGCTGGGGCAGCGGCGCGACTTCGGCGCGCGCACGGACGGCCCGCTGGTGCAGGTGCGCGACCTGAGCATGCGCTTCGTGCTCAAGAGCGCGTTCTTCAAGCGCAACCAGCGCACGCTGGACGCGGTCAAGCGCGTCAATTTTTCCATCGCCGAAGGCGAGGTGTTCGGCCTGGTGGGCGAATCGGGCTCGGGGAAATCCACCGTGGCGCGCCTGATTTCCGGGCTGTACACGCCCAGCGCGGGGTCGGTGAATTTTGGCGGCGTCGAACTGACCGCGCTCAAGGGGGAAAGGCAGCTCAACCCGTTCCGGCGGCAGATCCAGATGATCTTCCAGGACCCGTTCTCCTCGCTCAATCCGCGCATGCGCGTGCTGGACATCGTGGCCGAGCCGATCCGCTTCCACAAGCTGGCCGCCAGCGAGGCCGAGGCGCGCCGCATCGTGGCCGACCTGCTCGACGTGGTCGGCCTGGGCGGGCGCGCGGCCGAACGCTTTCCGCACGAGTTCTCGGGCGGGCAGCGCCAGCGCATCTGCATCGCGCGCGCCCTGGCCACGCGCCCCCGCTTCCTGATCTGCGACGAGCCGACCTCGGCCCTGGACGTCTCGATCCAGGCGCAGATCCTCAACCTGCTCAAGGACCTGCAGGAAGAGCTGGGGCTGACCATGCTGTTCATCAGCCACGATCTGCCGGTGATCCGCCAGATGTGCGACCGCGTGGGCGTGATGCGCTACGGCGAACTGCTGGAAGTCGCCGCCACCGAAGACCTGTTCGAGCGACCCCAGCATCCGTACAGCAAACATCTGCTGGGGCTCATGCCGCGCCTGCAGTCCATGTCCCGGGAGGGGCTGGACGTGGTGGCGGGTTGATGGGTGTCGCGCGCTCGATAACTGAGCTCTTGCTCAGGGGATCTCGCGCTATACCCATCCTACGGCCATGTTGCTCGTAGGATGGGTATAGCGCGAGACCGTACAGATAAGAACCCAAATCCCCAGCGCGCGACACCCATCAGGCAGCCCCAGCCGCCGCGCTCAGCGCCCCCCGCCCATCGCGCCGCTCAGCACCATCATCAGGAACTGCTCGACCGGCATCTTCTTGCCGTTGAAGTCCACCTGGCCGTCGGCGTAGTTCAGGTAGGTCACGATGTTGTCGTTTTCGATCTTGGCCAGGCCCATCGCCGTGGCCATGGTGCCCACCATCTCGGCCTGGCCCTTGGCGGTCTGCAGGGCCTGCTCGGCCGGCACGCCGCGCACCTGCGGCTCGATGGCCATCAGGTCGCTCAGGTTGGCCTTGGACAGCACCAGCCTGGCCGCGAGCTTGCGCACCACATCCTTGGCGGTGTCGGCGAACTCGCCGTCCATCGTGGCGGGCTTGGTCAGGTCCAGGTCCAGCGTGAAGGTCGAGGTGCCGTTGGCGGTGCGCACTTCCAGCGGCGCCACGTTCAGCGTCGGGTTGCCGGCCAGCAGCAGTTCGACGTTGGTCTTGAGCACCTGCTTCTCTTCATCGGTGAACTCGGGCGCCTGCTCTTCGTCATCGCTTTGCAGCATGCGGCGCGAAGCGGCTTCGTAGACGTCGTTGATGGCCTTGAACGCCTTGGCGTCCAGGCGCTGGGCGTCGATGACCAGCTTGGCGCCGGCCATGTCCTTTTCCTGGATGTTGATCATGCCCAGGTCGAGCACCATCTTGGCGCCCACGGTGGCGTCGGCTTCGGTCATGTCGACGGCCATGCTGGTGTCCTTGAGCTGGACCGGCGGCTTTTCCTTGGACGTGATGGTCCAGTTCTTGATGCCCAGCTTCTGGCTGCCCACATACATGTCGTTCTTGCCGGGCGTCATGTCGCTGGTCAGCGTCAGGCCCTGCAGGGCCATGCGCTCGATGTCGCTGTCCTCGGAGGCCGGGCCGGCGGCCACCAGGCTTTCGGCGGCCAGCGCGATGGTGCCGTGCTTGCTGTCGGTGGCGTAGGTGACGTCGCCCTTCATGCCCGAGAACGACAGGCTGGTGTCGTCCTTGGCGAACTCGACCGGCGCCATGTCGAACGTGCCGGCGACGTTCCTGGCGTAGCTGACGCTGTAGGCGCCCGACAGCGGCACGACGCCCTTGGTGGCGGCGAACCAATCCTTGACGGCGGGCGTTTCTTCGAGCTGGAAGCGGCTGGCCACCATGGCCGGGGCGAAGGAGCCGGACTTCAGGTTCGACAGCGGGAACGGGCCGTGGTCCAAGTGCTCGACGAACTGGATCTCATGTTCCTGGGCCGGCTTGCCGTCGGCCGCGGGCTCGGTGATCTTCACGCGGTAGCGCTCGGTCGACGAGAATACGCCGCGCTCGAACGACACCAGCTCGACCACGGCGGCCACGCCCCACTTCTCGCCGAATTTCTGCAGTTCGACGTTGGCCTGCTCGACCGATTGCTTGACGAAGGCCTCGGCCTTCTGGCCCGTGTACCACGCCGTGCCGGTCCAGACCGCGCCCAGCGCGACGACCACGCCCACTACTGCCGATTTCTTCATAACAACCCTTTGTTCTTCAAATATGGAGGAAAGCGCACGGATTATAGGGAGTGGAGCCTAGGGAAAACACTTATTTGGTGCACAGGCGCTGCTATTTGTTACCTGGTGATACGCATCCGCCCCCGTGAACCGGTGCTGCAGCGCCACATCGGCTACAATCGTTGCGTGTGTTTTGCCAATCTGCACACGTCCGCTAGGCCCTTCGCTGCCAAGCCTCGCCCATCAGGGCGCTTCCCTTTTCTCCTTGTTCGTCCGCCTGGATTGGAGTCTCTCAACTTGAGCGACGGGCTGCCGTTGGAGTTGTCTTGACTACCTCTTCCCCTTTCGCCGACCTCGGGCTGGCTGATTCCCTGTTGCGTGCCATCGCCGAGACCGGCTATACCGCGCCCACTCCCATTCAGGCCCAGGCCATTCCGCAGGTGCTCAAAGGCGGCGACCTGCTGGCCGCCGCCCAGACGGGCACCGGCAAGACCGCCGGCTTCACGCTGCCCATCCTGCATCTGCTGATGCAGAAAAAACCCGAGCAGAGAAAGCCCGGCCGCCCGCGCTGCCTGATCCTGACCCCGACGCGCGAACTGACCGCGCAGGTCGCGGAATCGGTGCAGACCTACGGCAAGTACACGTCGCTGACGTCCATGGTGATGTTCGGCGGCGTCAATATCAACCCGCAGATCTCCGCGCTGAGAAAACCGCTGGACATCCTGGTGGCCACGCCCGGCCGCCTGCTGGACCACTGCGGCCAGAAGACCATCGACCTGTCCGGCGTCGAGATCCTGGTGCTGGACGAAGCCGACCGCATGCTGGACATGGGCTTCATCCGCGACATCCGCAAGATCCTCGCGCTGCTGCCCAAGCAGCGCCAGAACCTGCTGTTCTCGGCCACCTTCTCCGACGACATCCGCACCCTGGCGCGCGGCGTGCTGAACAATCCCGGCGAGGTCTCCGTGACCCCGCGCAACACCGCCACCGAGCTGGTCACCCAGACCGTGCACATGGTGGAACAGCACCACAAGCGCGACCTGCTCAGCCACATCATCCGCGAAAGCGGCTGGCACCAGGTGCTGGTGTTCACGCGCACCAAGCACGGCGCCAACCGCCTGGCCGAAAAGCTGGTCAAGGACGGCCTGACCGCCGCCGCCATCCACGGCAACAAGAGCCAGTCGGCCCGCACCCGCGCGCTGGCCGGCTTCAAGGACAGCTCCGTGGCGGTGCTGGTGGCCACCGACATCGCCGCGCGCGGCCTGGACATCGACCAGCTGCCCCAGGTGGTGAACTTCGAGCTGCCCAACGTGCCCGAGGACTACGTGCACCGCATCGGCCGCACCGGCCGCGCCGGCGCCACCGGCGCCGCGGTCTCGCTGGTCGACAACAGCGAAATCAAGCTGCTCAAGGACATCGAGCGCCTGATCAAGAAGACCATCGAGCGCAAGCCGGTCGAAGGCTGGACCCCGCCCGCCACCAGCGCCGCCGCCTACGAGCGCCAGGAGCGCGAGGAAGACAACCGCAGCCCGCGCGGCGGCAACCGCAACGGCCGCGGCGGCAACGCCAATGGCGGGCGCGGACGTCCGGCCCAGGGCCAGCCCCGTTCGGCCGCCGGCGGGCGCGCGCCGGCGCCGGCCCGCGCCGGCGAAGGCCGCGCCAGCCACGCCCCGCGCGACGGCAAGCCCGCCGACCGCCCGGCCCACGCCGGCCGCAACGAAAACCGCCCGCAGCAGAACCATCGCCGTCCGGAAGGCGCCGCCCGTCCGGCCGGCAATGGCGGCGCGGGACGCCCCGCGCGCGCCGCGCTGCTGAGCAAGTAATATCACCGGCAACCCCAGAACCGCGATCACGGACCCGCGCCATGCCCTTATCCACCTGGTTGACGTTTTTCCTGGCCTCCTGGGCCATTTCGTTCTCGCCCGGCGCGGGCGCGATCTCGGCCATGTCTTCCGGGCTGAAGTACGGGTTCGCGCGCGGCTACTGGAACACGGCCGGCCTGATCATGGGCATCCTGTTCCAGTTCGTGGTCGTGGCCGTGGGCCTGGGCGCGGTGCTGGCCACCTCCGAGATGGCCTTCAACGTCGTCAAGTACCTGGGCGTGGCCTACCTGATCTACCTGGGCGTGCGCCAGATCCGCACCGACGCGGCGCCGGTCACGGTCGACGCCGGCGACCCCAAGCTGGCCTCGGTGCGCGAGCTGGTGCTGCGCGGCTTCCTGATCAACACCATGAACCCCAAGGGCACGGTGTTCCTGCTGGCCGTGGTGCCGCAGTTCGTCGACACCGCGCTGCCGCTGACGCCGCAGTACGCGGCGCTGGCGGCCACGCTGGCGTTCACCGACCTGGTGGCGATGGGCGTGTACACGCTGCTGGCGGCGCGCGTGCTGCGCATGCTGCGCGACGCCAAGCACATCCGCTGGATGAACCGGACCTTCGGCTCGCTGTTCATTCTGGCCGGCGTGTTCCTGGCCTCGTTCCGCCGCCATTCCTGAACCCTTGCGCGGGGCATGCGCCGGCGACGGCGCATGCCCCGCGCGCTTTCGTGCCCGATACCGGACCGCGCCGGGCGATGCAACGGCGCTGAGTAAAATCCACCGATCATGAACATCACCCAAGAAGTTGCGCGGCGCCGTACGTTCGCCATCATTTCCCACCCTGACGCAGGCAAGACCACACTGACCGAAAAGCTGCTGCTGTTCGCAGGCGCGATCCAGATCGCCGGCAGCGTCAAGGCGCGCAAGGCCTCGCGCCACGCTTCTTCGGACTGGATGGAGATCGAAAAGCAGCGCGGCATTTCCGTGGCGTCCTCGGTGATGCAGATGGAGTACCGCGACTGCGTCATCAACCTGCTCGACACCCCGGGCCACCAGGACTTCTCCGAAGACACCTACCGCGTGCTGACGGCGGTGGACGCCGCGCTGATGGTGATCGACGCGGCCAACGGCGTCGAGCCGCAGACCATCCGCCTGCTGCAGGTCTGCCGCGCCCGCAACACGCCCATCATCACCTTCATCAACAAGATGGACCGCGAGGTGCGCGAGCCGCTGGAACTGCTGTCCGAGATCGAGGGCCACCTCGGCATGGACGCGGTGCCGTTCTCGTGGCCGGTGGGCATGGGCAAGGCCTTCGGCGGCGTGTTCGACATCCGCCGCGACCGCATGCGCGTGTTCCGACCCGGCCAGGAGCGCCGCTCGGACAACGACGACTTCATCGAAGGCCTGACCAATCCCGAGATCGCGCGGCGCTTCGGCTCGGCCTTCGAGCAGGCCAGCGGCGAGATCGAGCTCATCAACGAAGCCGCGCCGGCCTTCGACCGCGACCAGTTCCTGGCCGGCAAGCAGACCCCGGTGTTCTTCGGCTCGGCCATCAACAACTTCGGCGTGCAGGAAGTGCTGGACGCCCTGGTCGAGCAGGCGCCGCCCCCGGGCCCGCGCACGGCCCTGCAGCGCGAGGTGCAGCCCGAGGAGCCCAAGTTCACCGGCGTGGTGTTCAAGGTGCAGGCCAACATGGACCCGGCGCACCGCGACCGCGTGGCGTTCGTGCGCGTCAGCTCCGGCCGCTTCGAGCGCGGCATGCGCCTGAAGGTCGCGCGCACCAACAAGGAAATGCGGCCCAACAACGTTGTGTCCTTCCTGTCGCAGCGGCGCGAACTGCTGGACGAGGCCTATGCCGGCGACGTGATCGGCATTCCCAACCACGGCGTGCTGCAGCTGGGCGACGTGCTGACCGAAGGCGAGACGCTGCAGTTCACCGGCCTGCCGTTCTTCGCGCCGGAACTGTTCCAGGCGGTGGAAGTGAAGGACCCGCTGCGCACCAAGCAGCTGCGCACCGGCCTGACGCAGCTGGGCGAGGAAGGCGCCATCCAGGTGTTCCGGCCCGAGGCCGCCGGCGGCGCGCTGCTGCTGGGCGCGGTCGGCCAGCTGCAGTTCGAAGTGGTGGCCCACCGCCTCAAGACCGAGTATGGCGTGGAGGCCCGGATGCTGCCGTCGCGCTACACAATGGCACGTTGGATTACTTCTGAAAACCCCAAGGCGCTGCGCAAGTTCATGGATGCCAATGCAGCCCATATCGCCTATGATGTGGTGGATGCGGCGGCGTTTTTGATCGGTTCTCCCGCGCAATTGCGCGTTGCCGAAGAACTGTATCCCGATGTGAAATTCCACGCCATGCGCGAGCACGGCGGCAAGGTTTTCGGAGACAAAGCGTAGGCCCGTTGGGGTTCCGCATGGCAGATGAGGGTAGCAATGTCTTGGCGTTTTTTATTCGCAACGCTCCTGGTCGCGCTCGGCGCGTCCGCCTGGGGCGGCATACAACTGGGTGACTGGCTGGTGGCGCATGCGCCGACCGCCGCGCCCGCTCCTGGCCAGGACACCCTGGCCTCGCAGCAGCCGGTGCTGGACGCCAATGGCCGTCCCTACGTGGCGCAGCCGCCCCAGCCCCGCATCGACGGCACGCTGGGCGTGCCGGACAAGCCCGCCGACCGGCAGTGGCAGGTCAACACGGTGTCGCTGTTCGACAGCGTGAGCGATCCTTCCGTGAAGATCTCGCGCGAGCGCATCAGCCCCGAACAGGCCCGCGAAATCGCCGCGAACTCGCAGGTGCCGCTGCCCTCGGGTCCGTCGGACGTCAGCACGCTGGACCTGCAGGCCCCCGGCACCTCCGCCGCCATCAACGGCGGCCAGATGCAGGCCGGCGGCTACGGCACGACCCAGATGGTGCAGGCGCCCCCGCCGCCGAATTCCTCGCAGGCGCCCGGCGCGCCGGGCTGGCAGGACGCCCTCAAGCGCGAACTGGCGCACTGCGCCACCCAGGGCTTCTTCGAGCGCCCCTCCTGTTCCTGGGCCGCGCGCAACAAGTACTGCGGACCCAACCGCGCCTGGGGCACCATGGCCGAATGCCCGGCCCGCCCCTGACGGCGCGAACCCGACCCTCCATGAAAAATGGCGCCCACCGGGCGCCATTTTCTTATCCGCGAGCGGCGATCATTCCGGCACGGACATCTGGCTCTGCAGGTAGTTCTGCAGGCCGACCTTGTCGACCAGCTCGATCTGCGTTTCCAGGTAGTCGATGTGCTCTTCGGTGTCGTCCAGGATGTCCTGGAACAGGTCGCGAGAAACGTTGTCGCGGACCGACTCGCAATGGGCGATCGCTTCCTTGACGGTGGCCTGGGCGGCCTGTTCGAGCTTGAGGTCACAGGCCAGCAGCTCGGGCACGTCCTCACCGATCAGCAGCTTGTGCAGGTCTTGCAGATTGGGCAGGCCGTCCAGCATGAAGATGCGTTCGATCAGACGATCGGCATGCTTCATCTCGCCTATGGATTCTTCGTACTCGTGCTTGCCCAGCTTGTCGAAACCCCAGTGGTTCAACATGCGGGCATGCAGGAAATACTGGTTGATGGCCGTCAGCTCGTTGGTGAGTTGCTTGTTCAGAAACTGGATGACGGTTTTATCGCCTTTCATGATGGACTCCTTGCAGTCAGGCGCGACGCGAATGCATCGCGACAAAGGAGCGCACGATGCCGCGCGTACGCAACCCCGGCAGACTACCATTTGTGACGTGGCCAAAGCTACCTTTGCCCTGCATTTGGTAAACCGCTTTAGGAGCACGACCATAAAGCGATAGGCCAATGAGAATGAGTATGCGTGCGGCTTGGCGGCCCGCGGATTACGGGTCGGCCACTGCGGAATTCAGCCGGCGCGCCGCGTCGCCAGCCAGATGCCGAAGGCGATCGGCACGATGCCCAGCAGGTCCAGCCACGACACCGCTTCGCCCAGCACCAGCCAGCCGAACAGCAGGCCCAGCGGCGGCATCAGGAAATGCAGCGCGCTGGCCGAGGTGGCGCTGGCGCGCCCCAATATCATGAACCACAGGTAGTAGCCGCCCATCGACACGGCGACGATCATGTAGGCCATGCTCCAGAAGAGGCTGGCCGTCAGGTGCGCGTCGCCCAGGCTCTCGCTGGCCAGCGCGAACGGCAGCAGCGCGGCCGCGCCGGCCAGCGACTGGATGCCGGTCGAGGTCCACAGACCGGTGGCGGGCGCAAGGCGCTTGTAGAGCAGCGTGCCGGCCACCAGCGCCGCCAGCCCGCCGGTGACCAGCAAAGTGCCGTGCAGGTCCTCCTGCATGCCCGACAGCCGCGAGCGCAGCACCAGCGCCACGCCGGCCAGCCCCAGGCACAGACCGGCCAGCTTGCGCCAGCCCAGCCGCTCGCCCAGCACCGGCCCGGCCAGCACGCCGATGAGCAGCGGATTGGTGCTGATCAGCACGGCGGTGAAGGCCGAGGACACCGTGGTCATGCCCGACCAGCTCAGCCCCAGGTACAGGGCGTTGTTCAGCACGCCCAGCAGCACCAGAACCGCCAGGTCGCGCGCCGGCGGCAGCCGCCAGCGCCCGCCCGCCGCGGCCAGGCCCAGCATCAGCGCGCCGGCGATCAGGAAGCGCAGGGTCAGCAAGGTCAGCGGCGGACAGTCGCGCACCGCGATCTTGGCGGCGGCGAAGGCCGAGCTCCAGAGCAGGCAGAACGCCGCGATGGGCAGCCAGCTCAGGCCCGGCGCGGCGGGCAGGGCGTTGGAGGACAAGGTGGAGACGGCCTTCATGGGAGATCCGAAATAGCGCGAACGATGGAGCGATTCTGCGCGGCGGCCGATCCATTGACAAACTCTTTATTCGGATCGAAAGTATTTGAAAATCAGATGCTTCGGGTGCGCCAATGGATCTCGATCTGCTCCATAGTTTCGTGTCGGTGGTCGACGCCGGCGGCTTTACCGCGGCCGGCGAACGCGTGCACCGCAGCCAGTCCACCGTCAGCCAGCAGATCCGCAAGCTGGAGGAATCGCTGGACTGCGCCCTGTTCGTGCGCGAAGGCCGGCAGGTCTTGCTGACCGAGGACGGCGAGCGCCTGCTGGGCTACGCCCGGCGCATGCTGGCGCTGTCGACCGAGGTGCGCGAGGCGGTCAGCGGCCGCAAGCGCGTGGACGTGATCCGGCTGGGCATCCCCGACGACTTCGCCGCCGACTCGCTGGCCGCCGTGATTTCGGAATTCGCGCGTTCGCAGCCCGGCGTGCGGCTGTCGGTGCGCTGCGACCTGACCGCCGCGCTCGTGCGCGGCCTGGAACGCGGCGACCTGGACGTGGCGCTGGTCAAGCGCGAACCCGGCGTCGGCCCCGCCGCGGCGGCCTGGACCGAACATCTGCACTGGATCGGCGGGACGCCGCAGGCGCCGGCGGCCGACGAGCCGGTGCCGCTGGTGGCTTTCCCGCAGGGCTGCATCTATCGCAACCGGGCGATCCACGCGCTGGAGGCCGCGGGCCGGCATTGGCGCATCGCCTACGAAAGCCCGAATCTCCTGGGCCTGCAGGCGGCGCTGAAGGGCGGGCTGGGGATCGCCTTGCTGGAGCGGCGCTGCATCGTGCCGGGCCACCACATCGTCGATGCGGAGCTGCCGGGTGTGCCGCCGACCGAACTGGCGCTATGCGTGCCCGACGCGGGACGCGCGCCGGTGCGCCGGCTGGCGACGGTGATCGAGGAGTTTTGCGAGAAGGAAATGACGCGGCCCGCCGCAAGCTAGCAGCGAGCCGGGAGAGGAATCCGCCGTTTAAGCCGTGGCGACGAGCGCGATGGGGAAGCTGCTGTTGGCAGCGGGCGCGCCCGGTTCGGCCACGGTGGCCGGCGGATTGACCGGAACGGCAATCGAGCGCACGTCGCACACGCTGGAGCAGCGGCCGCCCGGCAGGTATTCGGCGGCGGTCGCCGCGCAGCAGCCGCAGCACGTGGCCACGCCCAGCTCGAATTGCAGGTCGGAAAGCGTCGTCGCGCCGGCGTCCACGCTGGCGCGGACTTGGCGTTCGGTGATGGCATTACATACGCAAATGTACATGAGAATAATTATCGAAAATTATTCAATAACTGACAAGTCCCAGGCGTAAATAAATTTGCAACCAAAGTGTCACGCAAGTGCTTGAAATCAGGGACGAATTCGAATTTATCCGTCCCTGATTTCAGCGGGCGGCGGCCTGCGCCTTGCGCAGCGCGGCCGGCGCGATCCGCAGCGCTTCTCGGTACTTTGCCACCGTGCGGCGGGCGATGACGATCCCCTGATCGGCCAGTTTTTGGGTGATCTGGCTGTCGGATAAAGGCTTGGCGCGGTTTTCCTCGGCCACCATCTGGCGGATGAAGGTCTGCACCGCGGTGGCCGAGGCGGTGTCCCCGCCCTCGGTGGCCACGCCCGTGCCGAAGAAGCGCTTGAGTTCCAGCGTGCCAAACGGAGTGAGCATGTACTTCTGTGTTGTGGCGCGTGAAATCGTGGATTCATGCAAGCCCAGCTCGCCCGCGATGTCCTTCAGGATGAGCGGCCGCATGGCGCCCGGCCCCTGGCTGAAGAACGCGGTCTGGTGCTCCACGATGGCCTGGGCCACCCGCAGGATGGTGTCGAAGCGCTGCTCCACGTTGCGGATCATCCAGCGGGCCTGCTGCAGCTGGGCCTGCAGGCCGGCGTGCGCCGATTCCTTCTGGTTGCCCAGCATCTGGGCGTACAGCCCGTTGATCTGCAGCCGCGGCACGGCGGCGCTGTTCAGGGTGGCCTGCCAGCCGCGGCGGGTCTTGCGCACGATGACGTCGGGCACCGCGTAGTCGGCGGCGGGCACGGTCCAGGCCCGTCCGGGACGGGGTTCGAGCCGCAGGATCAGGGCATGCGCGGCGCGCACCGTGGCTTCGTCGCAGCCCACGGCGGCGCACAGCCGGGCGGTGTTGCCGGTAGCCAACAGCGCCAGGTGCTGCGCGCAGATTTGCCGCGCACAGTCCAGCACGGCGGCGTCGGCCGCCTCGGGCAGGCAGGCGAGATCGGGGTTGCGCAGTTGCAACAGCAGGCATTCGGCCATGTCGCGCGCACCGATGCCGGGCGGATCGAACGATTGCAGCAGCGACAGCGCGGCCTTCAGCTCGTCGAGGTCGGGCTCCATTTCGGCCGGCAGCCAGCCCAGGATCTCCTCCAGCGGCGAGCCCAGATAGCCGTTTTCGTCCAGCTCGTCGATCAGCAGCCCCGCCAGCGCCACGTCGCGGGCCTGCGCCCGGGTCAGGACCAGCTGGCCCAGCAGGTATTCGCGCAGCGTGTCGGGCCGGGCCGCCTCGGGCATGGAGGAGTCCTCGTCCGGATAGACGCCGCCCGAGCCGGGCATTTCCTCGGCCGGCGTTTCGCGTTCGAGCGGCGGCTCGTCGTCCTGCACGGAGGACTCGCGCTCGGACTCGGCCTGCGCTTCGGCCGGCTGGGGGTCCTCGTCCCGTTCCAGCAAGGGGTTTTCCGCGAGCACCTGCGAAATCTCGGCTTCGAGCTCGAGCGTGGACAGCTGCAGCAACCTTATGGATTGCTGCAGCTGTGGCGTCAGCGTCAGATGCTGGCCGGGTCGCAGTTCTAAAATAGGACGGGTCATAGGTACAATATTTTGCATGATGAATCTGACTTCGCCCGCAAGCGTCCGCCAGGACTGCCGCCTGATCGGCCAGACCCTGCTCAAACTGGCGCTACCCCGACTCATAGTGCGTGCGATCGTCATCGCCGTCGCCCTCGTCATCTGGTATCTGGTCGCCCAGTGGATACTGGCATTCGGCCGCAGCATGAACTATGACTTCCTGCACAGCCTGGGCCAGCCGACCGTGGACATGGTGCAGAAGGTCAACCCCTACCTCTGGTGGGCCGTCGCCGCCATCTGGTCTCTGATTGTATTTTTCACCGTCCGCGCCTGGCTGTCCGCCAGCCTGGCCGCCGGCAGCGCCACGCCGGTGGGCACCGACGTGCTGGCCGGCCTGGCGCCGCAGCTCTCGGATGAATCCCTGGGCGTGCTGCGCTGGACCTGGGGCGACCGCCAGGAACCGTTCACGGTCGGCGACCTGCGCCGCTCGCTGTCCGAACTGCGCCACCGCCGCATCGACAAGATCGCGATGGTGGCCGACCAGGCCGCCATCCTGGACAATCCGGCGGCGGCCGCCGGCCGCGATCCCGGCGAAATCCGCCGCCAGCCGCGCACCGACCACTACGTCGAACCGCGCATCGGCGGCCCCGCCGACTGAAGCCGCGCAGGCCGCCCACGGGCGGCCTGTTCGTTTCAGGCAGCCGCCAGCCGGCCGCTCCTATACTCGGACTCCAGGCTCGCATAACCGCCGGCCGCCTTCGCATCGACTCCAACCGACCGGCAGCGCAGACCTGCCGGATGCGCGGCCCGCCCCCTGGAGTTTTTTTCATGCATTTCTCTCCCAGCCGGTACGCCGCCGGCCTGCTGCTGGCCTGCTCGGCCGCCTTTGCCTGCGGCGCCGCCGGAGCCGCCGAATGGCCCGACAAACCGATCACTTTCGTCGCCCCGTTCACGGCGGGCGGCGCCAATGACCTGGTCGCGCGCATCATCGCCAAGGCGGTCGGGTCCCAACTGGGCCAGCCCGTGATCGTCGAGAACCGGCCCGGCGCCGGCGGCGTGATCGGCGCGGCGCACGTGGCGCGCAGCCCGGCCGATGGCTACACCTACCTGGTGGGCAGCAACGGCACCGTCACCAACAGTCTGATCCGCTCGGACCAGCCCTACAAGGACGACATGCTGACCCCGGTCGCGCTGCTGTCGATCACGCCCTCGGTCATCGTCGCCAACCCGTCCAATCCGGCCAAGGACCTCAAGGACTTCGTGGCCCGCGCCAAGCAGGCCAGGACCGACCGCATCACGTTCTCGACCGCGGGCAACGGCAGCACGCCGCATTTCGTCGCGGAAATGCTCAAGGAAGCCTCGGGCCTGCCGGTCGAGCCCATCGCCTACAAGAGCGGCTCGGAGGGCGTGACCGCGGTGGTCGGCAACCAGGTCGACGCGACCTCGGAGGCCAGCATCGTCACGCTGCCGCTGATCCAGAGCGGCAAGCTCAAGGCCCTGGCCACCACCTGGGACAAGCGCATGGCCAGCGCGCCGGACATCCCGACGACGGCCGAGCAAGGCTTTCCCGGCGTGCGCATCGGCCACTGGGCCGGCCTGTTCGCCCCGGCCGGCACGCCCGCCGACGTGCTGGACCGCATGAACGCCGCGGTGGACAAATCGCTGCAGACGGCCGAGGTGCGGGACGCGCTGCGCCAGAGCAGCATCGAGCCCGGCGGCGGCTCGCGCGCCAGCTTCGCCGAATTCGCCGCCAACGAACGCGAACGCCTGGGCAAAGTCGTGCAGAACGGCCACATGCAGACGCAATAAACGGCCGCGCAAAAAGCCGGGGAGCCATCCGTCCCCGGCTTTTTCATCGTATTTTGTTTGCGCTGCACGAAAAAATATGTTTGACTAGCAACCTATGGCCGCTTACCGCAACCCCCTCGCGATTGCTATCGGACGCTTTAACGCTCCGGTTGCCGGCCTGCGCGCTCGCACCTCCTCCATCGCGCTATCGCTATACCTACCGATCGGTTGCCGGGCCTAGTGTCCCCGTGGTAGCTCGGCAGCCACGCTTGCCACACGCGATTTTTCCCTTTTATCTCTGAATCCAGCCAGACGACGACGGTGAACCCGTCAAGGCAAACCCGCGCAGCACGCCGCAAACCGGCCGCGCAGCTTCCGGAACGACTCCGGATAGGGATTCAAAAGAAACCGATCGAGGTGTAGTCATGATGCTTGCCAACCCCGCCACCAAGTACGTCCCGTTCACGCCGTTTGCCCGCGATTTCTCCGAGCGCACCTGGCCCAGCCGCCGCATCACCGCCGCGCCGATCTGGATGAGCACGGACCTGCGCGACGGCAACCAGGCCCTGATCGAGCCCATGAGCGTCGAGCGCAAGCTCCGCTTCTTCGAACAGCTGGTGAAGATCGGCTTCAAGGAAATCGAAGTGGGCTTCCCGTCGGCCTCGCAGACCGACTTCGACTTCGTGCGCAAGCTCATCGACGAAAAGCGCATTCCCGACGACGTCACCATCATCGTGCTGACGCAGTCGCGCGAAGACCTGATCAGCCGCACGGTGGAATCGGCCGCCGGCGCCAAGCAGGCCATCGTCCACTTGTACAACGCCTGCGCGCCGGCGTTCCGCAAGGTCGTGTTCAACATGAGCAAGGACGAGATCAAGAACATCGCCACGACCGGCACGCGCCTGGTCAAGCAGTACATGGCCCAGCATCCCGAGACCAAGTGGCGCTACCAGTACTCGCCGGAAGTGTTCAGCACGACCGAACCCGAATTCGCGCTGGAAGTCTCCAACGCCGTGGCCGACGTATGGGAGCCCACGCCGGACTGCAAGATGGTGCTGAACCTGCCGGCCACCATCGAGGCCACCACGCCGAACATGTACGCCGACCAGATCGAGTGGATGCACAAGAACCTGGCGCGCCGCGACAGCATCGTGCTCAGCGTGCACCCGCATAACGACCGCGGCACCGCCGTGGCCGCCGCCGAATTCGCCGTGATGGCCGGCGCCGACCGCATCGAAGGCTGCCTGTTCGGCAGCGGCGAGCGCACCGGCAACGTCGACCTCGTCACGCTGGCGCTGAACCTCTATACCCAGGGCGTGCATCCGGGCCTGGATTTCTCGGACATCGACGAAGTGCGCCGCTGCGCCGAGTACTGCAACCAGCTGCCGGTGCACCCGCGCCATCCGTACGCCGGCGACCTGGTCTTCACCGCGTTCTCCGGCTCGCACCAGGACGCCATCAAGAAGGGCTTCGCCCAGCAGCAGCCCGACGCCGTGTGGGAAGTGCCGTACCTGCCGATCGACCCGGCCGACCTGGGCCGCAGCTACGACGCGGTGATCCGCGTCAACAGCCAGTCGGGCAAGGGCGGCGTGTCGTACCTGCTCGAACAGGAGCACGGCCTGGTGTTGCCGCGCCGCCTGCAGATCGAATTCAGCCGCGCCATCCAGCGCGTGACCGACGAGACCGGCCGCGAGGTCACCGCCGACGATGTGCACACCATCTTCAGCCGCGAATACCTGGAGCAGAAGGCGCCCTGGAAGCTGGTGCGCCACCGCATCGACGGCAACCCGGCCGCCGGCGAAGGCCAGCATTTCAGCATCGAGGCCGAACTGGAATACAACGGCGAACGCCGCGTCGTCACCGGCAAGGGCGACGGCGCCATCTCGGCTTTCGTGGCGGCGCTGGACGTGCCGGTGCGCATCATGGACTACCATGAGCACGCCATCGGCACCGGCACCGACACCCGCGCCGCATCCTACGTGGAGCTGCGCGTGGGCGATTCCGGCACGGGCTTCGGCGTGGGCATCGACCGCGACATCGTGACGGCCTCGTTCCAGGCCGTGCTGAGCGCCGTCAACCGCCACATCAACGCCGGCGCCGTGACCACCACCGAGCAAGAGACTGCCGAGACCGCGTGATCCGCGACCCGGCATGAAAGCAGCCCGCCGCTACCCGGCGGGCTTTTTGTTTCCGAGCGACGTCAGCCGCGCGGCCACATGTCGGATGCGCCGATGTCGGGCGAGTTGGCGGCCAGCAGGCGCTGATGCACCCAGGCCGCGATGGCCAGCATGGCGTGGTCGCCGTGGCGCTTGCCGATCAGCTGCAGGCCCACCGGCAGGCCCTGCGGGCCGGTGGCGAACGGCAGGTTCAGGCAGGGCAGGCCGAACAGCGTCCAGGCCCGCGAGAACTGCGGATCGCCCGTGCCCAGGTCCGCGAAGGGCGCTTCGCCGGCTGCGCTAGGCGCGATCAGCACGTCGTACGTGTCGAGCCACGAGTCCACGCGCGCGCGCGGCTCGGCGGCGCGGGCCAGGTTCTGCTGGTGTTCTTCGGCCCCGATGCGCATGCCCGCCTCGATGATGGCCTGCAGCTTGGTGCTGAGCTGGCCCATGTGCTCGATGCGCTCGTAGGCCAGCGCCTGCGACAGCTCGAACGCCATGATGTCCGCGTGCAGCTGCACCAGCGCGCAGTGTTCCTGCGGCTGCGGCACTTCTTCCACCACGGCGCCGGCGCGCGACAGGATGGCCGCCGCCTGCGCGAAGGCCTCCTTGGTTTCGGACTGGGCATGGCGCCACTGCAGGGTGCGGAACATGCCGATGCGCGGCTTGCCGTCGTACGACAGGTCCAGCATGCGCGGGTCGCGCATCAGGACCGAGGCGAACAGCGCCACGTCCGGCACCGAACGCGCGAAGCCGCCGACCGTGTCCAGCGACTCGGCCACGCTCTTGACCCCCGCGCGCGAAATGCTGCCGAAGGTGGGCTTGTAGCCGACCACGCCGCAATAGGAGGCGGGGCGGATGATGGAGCCCGCGGTCTGCGTGCCCAGCGCGAATGGCACCATGTCGTCGGCCACCGCGGCCGCCGAGCCGCTGGAGGAGCCGCCCGGCGTGTAGGCCTCGTTGCGCGGATTGCGCGTGGGACCGGCATGGTAGGTGGCGAATTCGGTGGTCACGGTCTTGCCGATCACGATCGCGCCGGCCTCGCGGCACTGCGCCACGCTGGCCGCGTCCAGGCCCGGGCGGTGGCGTTCGTAGATGGGCGAGCCGTAGCGGGTGGGCAGGTCCGCGGTGTCGAACAGGTCCTTGACGCCGATGGGCAGGCCATGCAGCGGGCCGCGCAGCGCGCCGCGGTCCAGCGTCTGCGCGCGTTCCAGCGCAGCCTGCTTTTGCAGCGCGGTCCAGGCATGCACGGTGTTCTCGCGCTGCTCGATGCGCGCGAAGCAAGCGCGCACGAGCTGCTCCGCGGTCAGTTCGCGCCGTTGCAGCTTGCGCGCGGCTTCGAGCGCGCCAAGCTTGTTCAAGGCTATAGACATGGTCCTTTCCTCTTTACCGGCGCCGCGCATGGCGCGCGGCGGCTGAGCGACGCACCCGGTCCCCTTGACCGGGGGTTCGCCGGAAGACGCGGCGGGCAAATTCCGCCGCGCATTTCGGACCAACCGACTGCTGCCAATGTCCACCACGCGTCAATTGGGAAAAACACGGAAATCACCGCTTTTCTCCACGGAAACCGCGCGTCGCGCCTTGGCTTTTCTGTTGCGTCGGCACCAGCATAGCGCAAACCCGTGCAATACAAAGGTCATATTTGTCTAGTAAGATGAAATCGTTTTCACGACCCGACAGCAATTCCGCATGGCATCGCGCCCGTCGCCCCGATTCTCCATCATTGAAGTGGCCCGCAAGGCCGGGGTTTCGCCGGCCACGGTGTCGCGCGCCTTCAACCAGCCGGACATCGTGCATCCCGACACGCTGGCCCACATCCGCAGCGTCGCCAAGCGCGCGGGCTTTCGCCCCAACCGCGTGGGCCGCAGCCTGCGCTCGGGCAGCACGCGCACCATCGGGCTGATCCTGCCCACGCTCTCCAACCCGGTGTTCGCAGAATGCTTCGAAGGCGCCGAGCGCCGCGCGCGCGAATCGGGCTACAGCGTGATGCTGACGGCCACCGGCTACGATCCGGCGGTCGAATCGGCCGCGGTCCAGGGCCTGATGGACCACCAGGTCGACGGGCTGATCCTGACGGTCGCCGACGTGGCCAAGAGCGCGACGCTGGACGACCTGGACAGCGCCGGCATTCCCTATGTGCTGGTCTACAACGAATCGGCCGCCCATCCCTATGCCTCGGTGGACAACCGCGCCGCCGCCAGCGACATGGTGGCCCATCTGGCGGCGCTGGGCCATCGCCGCATCGCGCTGGTCACCGGGCCGCTGACCGCCTCCGACCGCGCGCGCCGCCGCCTGACCGGCGCGCGCGCCTGCGCCAAGCGCCTGGGCCTGGATGCCATCCAGCACATCTCCATGAGTTCGCACACCGGCAGCGACGCCGACGCCCTCAAGGCCGCGCTGCGCGGCAAGCAGGCGCCCACCGCCCTGTTCTGCTCGAACGATCTGCTGGCCACGGCGGTGATCGCCGACCTGGTCGGGCTGGGCCTGTCCGTGCCGGCCGACATCTCGGTCTGCGGCTTCGACGGCATGCGTTTCGGCGCCTTGCTGACGCCGCCGCTGACCACGGTGGCGCAGCCCAGCGACGGCATCGGCGTGGCGGCCTGCTCCAACCTGCTGGCGCAGATCCACGGACAACCGCCGCAATCCGACCGCCTGCCGCATTGCATCGTGGTCGGCGGCACCGCGGCGCCGGTGCGGCGCAAGGCCGCCGGCTAGGCGCCGCCACTTCAACGCTTTCGATATCCAAGCATCATGCTCATCGCACAGATTACCGACCTGCACATGCGCACCCCGGGCGACAAGGCCTACGGCATCATCGATCCGGCCGCCTTCCTGGCGCCGGCCGTGCGCGCGCTCAACGCCCTGACGCCGCGGCCCGACTGCGTGCTCATCACCGGCGACCTGACCGACCTGGGCCGGCCCCAGGAATACCAGGCGCTGCGCGAGCACCTGCAGGCGCTGGAGATTCCGTACTTCCTGCTGCCCGGCAACCACGACGACCGCGCCCAGCTGCGCGCCGCGTTTCCCGACCACGACTATCTGCAAGGCGACGGGCCGTTCATCCAGTACGCCATCGAAAGCTATCCGCTGCGCCTGCTGGCGCTGGACACCGTGGTGCCGATGAAGAGCCACGGCGAACTGTGCCAGGACCGGCTCGACTGGCTGGCCACGCGCCTGGCCGAACAGCCGCAGCGGCCCACGCTGGTGCTGATGCACCATCCGCCATTCCTGACCGGCATCGAGCACATGGACGCCATCGGCCTGCTGGCCGGCGCGCCCGAGCTCGAGCGCATCGTGGCGCGTTTCCCGAACGTGGAACGCGTGCTCTGCGGCCATCTGCACCGCACGATATTCCAGCGCTTCGGCGGCACCATCGCCTCGACCTGTCCGGGCACCGCGCACCAGCTCGCGCTGGAGATCGGGCCGCGCCCGACGCTGCAATACATCATGGAGCCGCCGGGCTATCAATTGCACTGGTGGCATGGCGGCAACCTGGTCACGCACCACGCCGTCATTGGGGAATACCCCGGACCTTACCCATTCGCCTGAGGCCTGCGGCTAGACTATCGGGCCTCGCCTTGCCATACATCCGTCATGTTTGCGCTGCACAATGAAAAGGATTTCATCGCAGGCAACAATGCGGATCCAACTATCGGATCTTCGAGACAGCATGTCATCCATCGTTCTGGATAACCTCACCAAGCAGTACGGCGCCGCCGCCGCGATCCATGGCGTCAGCTTCACCGTTCCCGCCGGCAGCTTCACGGTCCTCCTGGGTCCGTCGGGCTGCGGAAAGTCCACCACCCTGCGCATGATCGCCGGGCTGGACACGCCCACCTCGGGCAGCATCCGCATCGGCGACCGCGACGTGACCCAGCTGCCGCCTTCCAAGCGCCGCATCTCCATGGTGTTCCAGTCGTATGCGCTGTTTCCGCACCTGTCGGTGCGCGAGAACATCCTGTTCGGCCTGAAGGTGCGCAAGGAGCCGGCGCGCGACTACGACCGCCGCCTGCAGCGCGTGGCCGGCCTGCTGGGCCTGAACCACCTGCTCGACCGCAAGCCCTCGCAACTGTCCGGCGGCCAGCAGCAGCGCGTGGCGCTGGGCCGCGCGGTCATCTCCGAAGCCCCGGTCTGCCTGATGGACGAGCCGCTCTCCAACCTCGACGCGCAGCTGCGCCACGAAATGCGCCGCGAGATCCGCGCGCTGCAGCAGGAGCTGGGCATCACGATGGTGTACGTCACGCACGACCAGACCGAGGCCATGAGCATGGCCGACCAGGTGGTGCTGCTGCGCGGCGGCCAGATCGAACAGCACGACACGCCCGACGGCCTGTACGCGCGCCCGGCCAGCGAATTCGCCGCGCGCTTCATCGGCACGCCGCCCATGAACCTGATCGGCCTGGCCGGCGGCAACGGCGCCACCGTCATCGCCGGCGCCGACGGCCCGGCCATCGCCAGCGCGCCGGCCGGCGCGGTCAAGCTGGGCGTGCGGCCCGAACACATCCGGATCGACGACGGCGGCATCCCCGCCACCGTCGAAAGCGTGGAGTACTTCGGCGCGGACTCCATCGTGGTGTGCCGCGTCGGCGACACCAGCGGCGTGGCCGTGCGCGTCAGCGGGCATCTGCGCGCGCGCGCCGGCGAAGCCCTGCGCCTGTCCTGGCCGCAGGCGCAGCAGCACTTCTTTGCCGCCGATTCGGCGGTCATCAACACCGTCGGGCACTAGATCAAGCCCGCACACAGCACAGGAAAGGAAAACCAACATGCGACGCACCGTACTGAAGACCCTGGCCGCCAGCCTGGCCGCCGCCTGCCTTTCGCTGCCTGCGCAGGCGCAGAACAAGCCCGTCGAGGTCGAGTTCTATTACCCGGTCGCCGTGGGCGGCCCCATCACCAAGATCGTCGACGACATGGTGGCGGACTTCCAGAAGGAAAATCCCAACATCCGGATCAAGCCGATCTACGCCGGCTCGTACCAGGACTCGATCGCCAAGGCGCTGACCGCGCTCAAGGGCGGCACCCCGCCGCAGCTGGCGGTGCTGCTGTCGACCGACATGTTCACGCTGATCGACGAGGACGCCATCGTCCCGATCGACAGCCTGGCCAAGAGCGAGGCCGACAAGAAGTGGCTGGGCGGCTTCTATGACGCCTTCATGCAGAACAGCCGCACCGGCGGCCACACCTGGGGCGTGCCCTTCCAGCGCTCGACCATCGTCATGTACTACAACAAGGACCTGTTCAAGGCCGCCGGGCTGGACCCCGAACGCGCGCCGGCCACCTGGGCCGAACTGGTCGAGTACGGCAAGAAGCTGACCAAGCAGGACGCCGCCGGCAACACCACGCAGTGGGGCATCGAGATCCCCTCGGGCGGCGCGTTCGCCTACTGGCTGTTCCAGGCGCTGACCACGCCGAACGACGCGATCCTGATGAACGAGGCCGGCAACGAGGTCTACCTGGACAAGCCGGCGGTGGTCGAGGCCGCGCAGTTCTGGCACGACCTGTCGGCCAAGCACAAGATCATGCCGGCCGGCACCATCGACTGGGGCACCACGCCCAAGGACTTCCTCGAAAAGAAGGCCGCCATCGTCTGGACCACCACCGGCAACCTGACCAACATCCGCAAGAACGCCGACTTCCCGTTCGGCGTCGCCATGATGCCCAAGCAGAAGCGCGGCGGCAGCCCGACCGGCGGCGGCAACTTCTACATCTTCAAGAGCGGCACGCCGGAGCAGCAGCAGGCCGCGCTCAAGTTCGCGCAGTGGGTCACCACGCCCGAACGCGCCGCCGACTGGAGCATCGCGACCGGCTACGTCGCGGTGACCCCGGCCGCCTGGGAAACCGAGAAGATGAAGAAGTACGCGCAGGAAGTGCCGGCCGCCACGGTCGCGCGCGACCAGCTGGAAGTCAGCGTGGCCGAGTTCTCCACGCATGAAAACCAGCGCGTCACCAAGACGCTCAACGATGCGCTGCAGGCCGCGCTGACGGGCTCCAAGACGCCCCAGCAGGCGCTGACCGACGCCCAGCGCGAGGCCGACCGCATACTGCGTTCCTACAAGTAAACCGACAAGCACGATGAGCCGCTCTTTGAATGCGCTTTATGGCTGGCTGCTTCTGCTGCCAGCCATCGTGCTGCTCGCCGCGTTCACGCACTACCCGGCGCTGGCGACGCTATGGCACAGCTTTTTCTCCACCCCCAAGGGCGCGCGTCCGGCGCGCTACGTGGGGCTGGAGAACTACGCGCTCATGCGCGACGATCCGGTGTTCTGGCAGTCCCTGTGGAACAACCTGTGGTTCGCGCTGGGCACCATTCCCACCTCCATCGGCATCGCGCTGATCATGGCGCTCTGGGTCAACCGCAACCTGCGCGGGCGCGGGTTCCTGCGCATGGCCTACTTCACGCCCACGGTGCTGCCGATGGTGGCGGTGGCCAATATCTGGCTGTTCTTCTACACCCCGCAGTACGGCCTGATCGCGCAGGTGATGCAGCTTTTCGGCACGCCCGGGCCGAACTGGCTGGGCTCGCGCGAAACCGCGCTGCCGGCGCTGATGCTGGTGACCGTGTGGAAGGAAGCGGGCTTTTTCATGATCTTCTACCTGGCCGCCTTGCAGACCGTCTCGCCGTCGCTGCGCGAAGCCGCCATGCTCGAAGGCGCCTCGCGCTGGCAGTACTTCCGCCGCATCCTCTGGCCGCTCTTGATGCCGACCACGCTGTTCGTGCTCATCAACGCGCTGATCAATGCCTTCCGGCTGGTGGACCACGTCGTGGTCATGACGCGCGGCGGGCCGGACAACGCCAGCACGCTGCTGCTGTACTACATCTACCAGGTGGGTTTCAGTTTCTGGGACACGGCTTACGCCGCCACGCTGACCGTCGTGTTGCTGGTGGTGCTGGCGCTGACCGCGCTGGTCAAGTTCCGCTGGCTGGACCGCAGGACGCACTATCAATGAAAGACAAGCTCGATACCCTGGGCGCCTGGGCGCTCGGCCTGCTGTGGATCCTGCCCCTGGCGTACGCCATGTGGGCGGCGTTCCACCCGCCCGCCTACGCCACCCGCTTCGACCTGTTCGCGCCGCTGACGCTGGACAACTTCGTGCGGGCCTGGCATGCCGCGCCGTTCCCGCGCTACTTCCTCAACACCTTCCTGCTCGTCACGATGGTGCTGGCCGCGCAGCTGGTGCTGTCCACCCTGGCGGGCTATGCGTTCGCGCGCCTGGAATTCCGCGGCCGCGACTTCGTCTTCATGCTGGTGCTGCTGCAGCTGATGATCATGCCCGACGTGCTGCTGGTGGAGAACTACCGCTCCATGAGCCAGCTCGGCATCCGCGACACGGTGTTCGCCATCGGCCTGCCGTACTTCGCCTCGGCCTTCGGCATCTTCCTGTTGCGCCAGACCTTCAAGACCGTGCCGCGCGAACTCGAAGAGGCCGCCCGCATGGAGGGCGCCAACGCGCTGCAGATCCTGTGGAAGGTGTACGTGCCGCTGGCCAAGCCGATCTACGTGGCCTACGGGCTGGTGTCGGTCAGCCACCACTGGAACAACTTCCTGTGGCCGCTGATCATCACCAACTCGGTGGAGTCGCGCCCGCTGACGGTGGGGCTGCAGGTGTTCTCGTCCACCGATCAGGGCATCGACTGGTCGGTCATCACCGCCGCCACGCTGATGTCGGCCGCGCCGCTGCTGATCGCGTTCCTGCTGTTCCAGCGCCAGTTCGTGCAGTCGTTCATGCGGGCGGGGATCAGGTAGCGGAGGCCGATGGGTGCAGCGCGACAACTGTCGGGACAAGGGCCCCGGCGCAGAACGCGCGAAACCCATCGGGGCGAACCCCTTTTAATACCCCACCGTCAGCCCCGGCAGGTCCACCGTGATGCGCGGCCGTTCCAGCGCCAGCGCCAGGTTCTCGGCGAATTCGCGGGCTTCTTTTTCGTCGGT
Organism: Achromobacter sp. MUI-25009338; assembly: GCF_057359325.1. NCBI lineage: Bacteria > Pseudomonadati > Pseudomonadota > Betaproteobacteria > Burkholderiales > Alcaligenaceae > Achromobacter > Achromobacter sp. MUI-25009338. The sequence continues at coordinate 107,282 of NZ_CM170627.1, read as the reverse complement.
GGACAGGGTGTCGTAGCCGAGCGCGTCCGCCACGCCCAGCACCTTGTCCAGCAGCAGCACCTTGCCGCTGGGACGCAGGGGCTCGCAGCCCAGCGTTTCCCAGGCGCCGTCGAACCAGTCTCGGGCCTGGTTCTGGCGCTCGGGAGACGGTTCGACGTCGGCCGCGAGGTCCACGGAACGGCGGGGATCGAAAACGATGGTGATGTCGCTGCGCATGGGGGTTCCTTCAAAAGGCGTCAGCCCAGAAGCGTAGGGAAAAAAGCGCCGCCAGATTGTCGGTCCGGCGACATTGGCCCGCGGGTTACCAGCCGCGCGACACTTCCCAGGTGACTTCCGCGCCGGCCGCCAGCGACTGGCGCATCATGTCCAGCAGCGGGAAGGCGCGCTCCTTCATGCCCACCATGCGGGCCATCGGGGACACCGGCGGCTTGTCTTCGTCCTCGTCCTCGGCGCCTTCGTGGGCGCGCTGGTAGTCCTCGATCGCGCGCTCGATGCCGTCGATGGCGGGCTGCAGCTGTTCCACGGTGAAAACGCCGCGCTCCGGAATCTTGTCTCCGAAGGACTTGCCGGCGGCGTGCAGCAGCGCGCCGGCATGGTCGGTCAGCATCAGGACCTCGGCCACGACCTTGGAGTGAAAGGTGATCAACATATTCCGGTCTCCACAATGATTACTTACATACACTACCGCAACGCCCGGGGGATGCCAACTAGGGTCCCGCCCCGCGGATACGCCCGCGGGCCATCCGTCCCCCGCAGACCCCGCGCGCGCCGGGCCGCCCGCCAAATCAAGCTATGATTCAGGGGATTCCCGTGACAGGAGGGCCTGCGCCGCCCCGAAACCGGGCATGCGCGCGGCCGCCGGCCCACCGGCAGGCAGAGCGCCCCATCCTGTCCGCTCCGCCCCGCGCGGGCGCGTCCGTCACCAACTCAGAACTCTCCAGACGCCCATGCTCCTCGAGCAACAGAAACAGCTTATCTCCCTGATCCAGGCCGCCGTCGCGCAAAGCCTGCCCGACGCCGCCGCCGATGCGGCCCGGGCCAACGTGCTGCTGGAGCGCCCCAAGGTCGCCGCCCACGGCGACGTCGCCACCAACGTGGCCATGCAGCTGGCCAAGCCGGCCCGCCGCAACCCGCGCGAACTGGCCCAGGCCATCGTGGACGCGCTGATGGCGCAGCCCGGCGCGGCCGGCCTGGTCGAAAGCGCCGAGGTCGCCGGCCCCGGCTTCATCAACCTGCGCGTCACCGCCGCGGCCCGCCAGGCCGTCATCGCCGCCGTGGCCGAACAGGGCGCCGACTTCGGCCGCGCGCCCCGCAGCGGCGAGAAGATCCTGGTCGAATTCGTGTCGGCCAACCCCACCGGCCCGCTGCACGTGGGCCATGCCCGCCAGGCCGCGCTGGGCGACGCCATCTGCCGCCTGTACGACGCCAGCGGCTGGGACGTGACCCGCGAGTTCTACTACAACGACGCCGGCAACCAGATCAACAACCTGGCCATCAGCGTGCAGGCGCGCGCCCGCGGCCTGAGCACCGATTCCCCCGAATGGCCGGCCGACGGCTACAAGGGCGACTACATCGCCGACATCGCGCGCGACTTCCAGGCCCGCGCCACCGTGCACTCCGACGGCGTGGACGTCACCGCCTCGGGCGACGTCGACAACCTGGACGATATCCGCGTCTTCGCCGTGGCCTACCTGCGCCGCGAGCAGGACCTGGACCTGCAGGCCTTCGGCCTGGCGTTCGACAATTACTACCTGGAAAGCTCGCTCTACACCTCCGGGCGGGTCGAGGCCACCGTGCAGGCGCTGATCGCCGGCGGCCACACCTACGAAGAAGGCGGCGCGCTGTGGCTGCGCACCACCGAGCTGGGCACGGGCGACGACAAAGACCGCGTCATGCGCAAGAGCGAGGGCGGCTACACCTACTTCGTGCCCGACGTGGCCTACCACAAGGCCAAATGGGAGCGCGGCTTCCACCGCGCCGTGAATATCCAGGGCAGCGACCACCACGGCACCGTGGCGCGCGTGCGCGCCGGCCTGCAGGCGCTGGAAGAGGGCATCCCCAAGGACTACCCGTCCTACGTGCTGCACAAGATGGTCAAGGTGATGCGCGGCGGCGAAGAGGTCAAGATCTCCAAGCGCGCCGGCAGCTACGTGACCATGCGCGACCTGATCGACTGGGTCGGCCGCGACGCGGTGCGCTACTTCCTGATCCAGCGCCGCGCCGATACCGAGTTCGTGTTCGACGTGGACCTGGCGCTGTCCAAGAGCGACGAGAACCCGGTCTACTACATCCAGTACGCGCACGCCCGCATCTGCTCGGTGATCGCCAACGCCGCCATGCCGGCCGCCGACGTGGCCCAGGCCGACGCCGCGCTGCTGACCGCCCCGACCGAATTCGCGCTGATGCAGCGCCTGGCCGAATTCCCCAACGTGATCGCGCTGGCCGCGCAGGAGCTGTCGCCGCACCACATCGCCTTCTGGCTGCGCGACTGCGCCTCGGACTTCCACGCCTGGTACAACGCCGAGCGCGTGCTGGTCGACGACACCGCGCTGAAGCTGGCGCGCCTGCGCCTGGCCTCGACCACGCGCCAGGTGCTGGCCAACGGGCTGGCGCTGTTGGGCGTCTCGGCGCCCGAGCGGATGTAACATCGGTTCATGGCAACCAAGCGCAAAACCTCCCGCCGTTCCTCCGGCGAAAGCGGCAGCACCCTGTACGGGGCGCTGGCCGGCCTGCTCCTCGGCCTGATCGTGGCCGCCGTCGTCGCCTTCTACGTCACCAAGGCGCCCGTGCCCTTCGTGGACCGGGCCAGCCGCCAGGGCGACACCGGCAAGCTGCCCGATCCCCGCCTGGCGCCCGACCCCAACGCCGGCCTGTACGGGCGCGACGGCGGCGCGGGCCCGGCCCCGACCGGCCCGACCGCGACGGCTCCCGCGCCGCTGCCCGGCGCAGGCACCGCCGCCCCCAAGACCGATGAGCCGCCCTCCAAGATGGACGACCTGGGCGCGCTGATCGCCACGCTGCCGTCCACCCGCCAGGCCGCCCCGGCCGCGCCCGCGCCCAGCGCCGCGCCGCCCACGCCGATCTCCAAGGCCCCGGCGCCGGCCGCCAAGCCGGCTCCCGCGGCCACCGGCACTTACTACCTGCAGGCCGGCGCATTCCGCGGCGAAAGCGATGCGGAGTCCCTCAAGGCCCGCATCATCCTGCTGGGCCTGCCGGTCGCGGTGCAGAAGGCCGAGGTCGGCGGCAAGCCCATCAACCGCGTCAGGGTGGGGCCGTTCGCCCGCCTGGACGACATGAACCGCGCCCGCGGCCGGCTGGGCGAGAACAAGATCGAAACCGCGGTGGTGCGCCAGTAAGCGGCCGTCCGCGGAGGCGGACGGAACTTATGCGGCCCCGCCCCTGTCTGTAACTTTTTTGCTCAGGAACCTCTCATCCATGCTGTCCCCCAAGATTATTCGCATCCTGGCCGCGGCCGCGTTGACCGCCACCACGTTCCTCAGCCCGGCGAGCCACGCCCAGGGCACGCAGCAATACGTGCCCATCAATCCGCCGCTGCCGTCGGACACCCCGGGCAAGGTGGAAGTGCTGGAGTTCTTCGCCTACACCTGCCCGCACTGCGCGGCGATCGAACCGCTGGTCGAGGACTGGGCCAAGACCAAGCCCGAGGATGTGGTGCTCAAGCAGGTTCCCATCGCCTTCAACGCCGGCATGAAGCCGCTGCAGCAGCTGTACTACACGCTGCTGGCCCTGGACCGCGCCGACCTGCATCCCAAGGTCTTCACCGCCATCCACGGCGAACACAAGCGCCTGTTCGACAAGAAGGCCATGGGCGAATGGGTCGCCGCGCAAGGTGTGGACCGCGCCAAGTTCGACTCGGTATTCGATTCGTTCAGCGTGCAGACGCAGGTGCAGCGCGCCACCCAGCTGGCCGAGGCCTACCGCATCGAAGGCACGCCGTCCTTCGCCGTCGGCGGCAAGTTCATGACCTCGCCCGTCATGGCCGGCAACAGCTACGAAGGCGCGCTCAAGGAAGTCGACCGCCTGATCCCGATGGCGCGCAACTGACGCGCCCGGACCCGGTCCGCAACGCCCCGAGCCTTCACTGGCCGGGGCGTTTTTTTGTGTCCGGGCCGCCGGCGGCCACGCTACACTTTTCCCACAATAAATCGCCGCGGCGGCGGCATATCAAGGGGAGAAAGACATGAAACAGCAAATCCTGCGCGGCCGTGCAGCCGGCCTGTGCCTGGCGCTGGCCGCGGGCCTGGCGCATGCCAGCGACGCCGACGGCGTGAAGATCGGCGTGCTCACCGACATGGCGGGCGTGACCGCCGACGCCACCGGCAAGGGCTCGGTCGAGGCGGCCCGGCTGGCCATCGAGGAAATCGGCGGCAGCGTGCTGGGCAAGCCCATCTCGCTGGTGTCGGGCGACCACCAGCACCGCCCCGACATCGGCAGCAGCATGGTGCGCAAGTGGTACGACACCGATGGCGTGGACGTGGTGGTGGACGTGCCCAACTCCTCGGTGGCGCTGGCGGTACAGGGCATCGCGCGCGAGAAGAAGAAACTGGTGCTGTTCTCCAGCCCCGGCACCACCGCGCTGTCGCAGGCGCAGTGCTCGCCCTACGGCGTGCAATGGACCTACACCACCTATGCGCTGTCGCGCGGCACGGCCACCGCGGTGGTCAATGAGGGCAACAAGCGCTGGTTCATCCTGGCGTCGGACTACGCCTTCGGCAAGCAGCTGGCGGCGGACACGGAAGCCGTGGTCAAGGCCAACGGCGGCGAGGTGGCCGGCACCGTCTACCACCCGCTGAATGCATCGGATTTCGCCTCCTTCCTGCTGCAGGCGCAGGCCTCCAAGGCGCAGATCATCGCCATCGCCAACGCGGGCGGCGACACCATATCGGCCATCAAGCAGGCGGCGGAATTCGGCATCGGCGGCGCGCAGCAGCTGGCCGCCATGCTGCTGCTGATTACCGACGTCCACAGCCTGGGGCTGCAGGCCGCGCAGAAAACCTACCTGACCGTGCCGTCCTACTGGGACATGAACGACGGCACGCGCGCCTTCGCCAAGAAATTCGAAGCCCGCGTGGGGCGTCCGCCCACCTTCCTGCAGGCCGGCGTCTACGGCTCGGTGCGCCATTACCTGCAGGCCGTGAAGGCCGCCGGCACGGTCGAGGCCGACGCCGTCATGGCGAAGATGAAATCGCTGCCCATCGACGATCCCTTCAGCCTGAACGCGCGCATCCGCGAAGACGGGCTGGTGGTGCGCGACATGATGCTGGCGCAGGTCAAGACGCCGGCGCAGTCCAAGGCGCCGTGGGACTACTACAACATCGTGCGCACCATCCCGGGCGCCACGCTGGCCTGGCCCCTGTCGGACAGCCAGTGCCCGCTGGTCAAGCCATGACACGGACGCTGGCGCTGGCCGATTTCGGCAGCTTCTACGCGGGCGGACGGCAGGTGCGCATCGACGGCCTGCCGCGACGCGACATCGCATTCACGCAAAGCGCCTCGCTGGCCTATGACCCCAATGGCCTCTACCACTTCGAGCAGGCCTACGTGCAGTATTTCATTCCGGCCGCGCTGGCGCATCCGCTGCCCATCGTGATGCTGCACGGCGGCGGCATGACCGGCGCGATGTGGGAGCAGACGCCGGACGGGCGGCCCGGCTGGATGCAGCATTTCCTGCGCCAGGGCCATGCGGTGTATGTGGTGGACAACGTCGAGCGCGGCCGCGCGGGCTGGGCGCCGTTCCAGGAAGTCTGGCCGGAGCCGCCCATCATCCGCAACGCCGAGGAAAGCTGGACGCTGTTTCGCTTCGGCCGCGCCGAGGACTACGCGGCGCGCCGGCCGTTCGCGGGACAGCGCTTTCCGGTGGCGGCGTTCGACGCCTTCATCCGCCACGCGGTGCCGCGCTGGCTGGGCAACAACGATGCGGCGCTGCGGGGATTCTGCGCGGTGCTGGAGCGCGTGGGGCCGTGCCTGGTGATGGCGCACAGCCACGGCGGCGAGGTGGCCTACCGCGCGCTGCATGCGCGCCCGGACCTGGTGCGCGGCGTCATCGGCATCGAGCCCTCGGGCTTCTCGCCGGAGGTGGCGGCCGCGGCCGTGGCGGACAAGCCCTTTCTGTTCGTCTATGGCGACTACCTGGACGCGACGCCGCTGTGGGAAAAGCTGTGCGCCGCCGGCCAGGCCTATGCCGGCGAACTGGCGCGGCAGGGCGCGCGCGTGCAGACCTGGCGCCTGGCCGACATGGGCGTGGCCGGCAATTCGCACATGCCCATGATGGACGACAACAGCGACGATATCGCCGCGCGCATCGGCGCCTGGATACGCGGCGCGGCCGCCTGAGCGCGCCGCGCCGCCTTACTCGCGCACGGCGGCGGCCTTTTCCAGCGCCTGGGTCAGGTCGGCGATGATGTCCTCGGGCGATTCCAGGCCGATGTGCAGGCGCACCAGCGCGTTGTCGCCGTCGCCCCAGTAGCGGTGCTTGGCCAGGTCCTTGCCCGACACCAGCTGCACCAGGCTTTCGTAGCCGCCCCAGGAAAAGCCGATGCCGAAGAGCGTCAGCGAATCGACGAACACGCGCGCCGCCGCCGGCGACAGGCGCAGCTCGACCGACAGCATGCCGTTGGAGCCGGTGCAGTCGCGCTGCCACAGCGCATGGCCCGGGTCCTGCGGCCAGGCCGGATGGAACAGGCGCACGGTCTCGGGGCGGCTTTTGAAGAACTCGCACACCTGCAGCGCGTGGCGCGCGTGCTGGGCCATGCGGATAGGCATGGTGCGCACGCCGCGCAGCGCCAGCCAGGCGTCGTCGGCGCTGATGGAATAGCCCATCGCGTACTGCGTGCGGTTGAGCTTGCGGGCGATCTGTTCGTCGTTGGTGACCACCGCGCCCAGCATCAGGTCGGAGTGCCCGCCCACGTACTTGGTGCCGGCGATGACCGAGACCTGCGCCCCCAGGGTCAGCGGACGGTAGATATAGCCCGAGCCCCAGGTGTTGTCGGTGGCCAGCACCAGGCCGTGGCGCTGCGCCACGGCGGCCAGCGCGCCCATGTCCAGCATCTCGAACAGCAGCGAGCCCGGCGACTCCACGTACAGCAGGCGGGTGTTGGGACGGACCAGTTCGTCCAGGTCTTCGCCGGCCGCGAAATAGGTGATGTCGATGTTCATGCGCTTGAGCACGGCATCGTCCAGTTCGCGCATCGGCCCGTACACGCAGTCCGAGATCAGGGCGTGGTCGCCGGCCGAGCACAGCGCCAGCATCACCAGCGTCATGGCCGACAGGCCCGAGGGCGCCAGGTAGCAGTGCGTGCCGCCTTCGAGCTGGGTGAAGACCTGTTCAAGCGCGGCGTGCGTGTCCATGCCCATGCGGCCGTAGGTGGCCGCGCGGCCGCCGGCGGCCTTGCTGCGCTGCGCCTGCTCCAGCGCCGCCATGTTCGCGAAGCGCACCGTGCTGGCCCGCATCGGCGGCAGCGGCACCGGCGCGTTGCCGGTTTCGGGGTTGAACGGGGCGGTGCCCGCATGCTGCAAGAGCGTATCGATGTGTTTGGTAGGCATGTTCGTAAGAACGGCTGGCGGGTGGACGGAGGAAAACGGATAGGGTGAACCTTATCAGGCGGCGCGCGGCCTGTCCCGGATCAGCCGACCCAGGTGACGGTTTCGGACTGCGGCGCGCGGCGGGTGCGGTAGCTGTTGGCGGGATGCGCGGTATCGGCGTAGCCGAACGAAATGCCGCACACCACGCGGCGGTCGGCGGGCAGGCCCAGCACCTCGCGCAGCACTTCCGGATACATGGCCAGCGAGGCCTGCGGCACGGTCGCCACGCCGTTGGCCTGGGCCGCCAGCAGGAAATTGGCCACATACCCGCCGCAGTCCATCGCGCCGTACTCGCCCAGCGCCTCGTCGGTGGTGACGATGGCCACGTGCGGCGCGTCGAACAGCTGGAAATTGCGCATTTCCTGGCGGCGGTAGGCCTCGCGGTCGCCGCGCGCCACGCCGACGGCCTCGTAGAGCTGGAAGCCGGCCTCGCGCCGCCGCGCCAGATAGGCGCCCTGGTACTCGCGCGGGAACGGAAAGTCCGGCGTGAAGCCGGCCTGCTGCGCGCGGCGCTGCAAGGCCTGGCGCAGGCGCTCGGTGCCCGCGCCCTCAGTGACCGCCACCTGCCAGGGCTGGCAGTTGCACCACGAAGCCGTGCGCTGCGCCAGCGCCAGGATGCGTTCGATGGTGGCGCGCTCCACCGCTTCGGGCAGGAACGCGCGGCAGCTGTGGCGGGCGTGCAGCCAGGCTTCGAGCGCGGCGTCGGGGCGCAGATCTTGGGCGTCTTGCGGGCGGGACGTGGCGGCGGCGGGCATGGGTCGGGGTCTCCTGGTTCGGGTCTGGTGGTTCGTCTTTGCCTTTATCATGCCATTTCCGGCCCGCCCCGTAGCGGCCCCTCGCTTGCGGACATCTCCATGCTGCCCCTAGACACCCTGATCGCATTCTTCGGCATCGCCGTCCTGCTGGCCCTGACCCCGGGGCCGGACAACCTGTTCGTGCTGATGCAATCGGCCATCTGGGGCCGCAAGGCGGGCATGCTGGTGGTGTTCGGGCTGTGCACCGGGCTGCTGGTCCATACGGCCGCCGTGGCCGTGGGGCTGGCCGCCGTGTTCGCGGCCTCGCCGGTGGCCTTCACCGTGCTCAAGCTGGCCGGCGCCGCCTACCTGGCCTATCTGGCGTGGCAGATCCTGCGCGCGCCGGTCGGCGGCGAGACGGGCGCCGCCCCGGCGCCCATGAAGCCGGGCGCGCTGTACCGCCGCGGCATCGTGATGAACCTGACCAACCCCAAGGTGCTGCTGTTCTTCTTCGCGTTCCTGCCGCAGTTCACCTCGCCGGCGCAGGGACCGGTGGGCGCGCAGACCATGCAGCTGGGCGCCGTGTTCATGCTGTCCACGCTGCTGGTGTTCGGCGCGATCGCGTTTTTCTCGGGCGCGTTCGGCGAACTGCTGCAGCGCTCGGTCCGCGCCAAGCGCTGGCTCAACCGCATCGCCGCGCTGGTGTTCGTGGGCCTGGCGCTGCGGCTGGCGACGGCGTCGCGCTGAGGCGCGCGACGCCTGCGCTCAGGCGGCCGAAAAGCGGACGATGCCGTCGGTTCCCAGTTCGCGCTTGAGCCTGCCCTCGAAGTACAGCGCATGCAGGTGCGCCAGCGCCTCGCCCATGGCGAAGGTCAGCTGGTGCAGGTCGAGCTTGCGCTTGAACAGCACGGGCACGATGTCCGAGGTGGACTGGGGCTGGCCGGCACAGGCCTCCAGCACTTCCGCCAGGCGGTCGCGATGGTGCTCGTGCTGCTGGGCGATGCGTTCGTGCAGGCCCTTGAAAGGGCGGCCGTGCGCCGGCAGCACCAGCGTGTCGCGCGGCAGGTCGGCGTAGCGGTCCAGCGAGCGCAGGTACAGCGGCAGCGGGTTGGCGTCGGGCTCGTAGTCGAACACGCTGACGTTGGTGGAAATGCGCGGCAGCACCATGTCGCCGGAAATCAGCACCGCCAGGTCCGGCGAGAACAGCGAGGCGTGTTCCGGCGCATGGCCGTAGCCGACGATCACGCGCCAGTCGCGCCCGCCAATGCGGACCTGGTCGCCGTGCATGAGGCGGGTGTAGCGCGCGGGCACCGATGGCACCAGGTTGGGGTAGTAATTGGCGCGCTGGCGGATCTGTTCCTGCGCGCCGGGATCGGTCAGTCCGTGGCGCGCGAAGTGATCGACCGCCGCCTGGCCGCCGGGGCCGGCGCCGGCGTCCGTGCGGCGCGAGGACCACAGCGAGGCCACCATGAAGTCGGTCATGGTCATCCACAGGCGCGCGTTCCAGCGCTCGCACAGCCAGTCGGCCAGGCCGACGTGGTCGGGGTGCATGTGGGTGACCAGCACCCGCAGCACGGGCAGGCCGTCGAGTTCGTTCTCGAAGACCTGCTCCCACAGGGTCTTGACCTCGTCGCGCGCGATGCCGCAATCGACGATGGTCCAGCCCTCGCGGCCGTCGATGTTGTCGCGCAACAGCCAGAGATTGATATGATCCAGCGCGAACGGCAAAGGCATGCGGATCCACTTGACGCCATCGGCCACCACATGCGCGCGGCCCGCTTCCGGCTGGAAGTCGGCCCAGGGGTACTGCAGTTTCTGCTCGTTGGGGTTCATCGCCTCTCTCGCTCCACGCTTGACGTTCGGGTCAAGTCATCATAATTTACGTTTACGTAAACTGCCACAGCTCGCATGTCCTCGTCAACCTGGACCATCTCCGAACTCGCACGCGAATTCGACGTCACGCCCCGCACGATCCGCTTCTATGAAGACCAGGGGATCGTCAGCCCGGCGCGCGAGGGGCGCAACCGCATCTTCGGCCCGCGCGACCGCACGCGGCTGAAGCTGGCCCTGCGCGGCAAGCGGCTGGGCCTGCAGCTGTCCGAGATCCTGACCCTGATCGACATGTACGACGGGCCCGGCGACACCGAGGTCCAGCTGCGCCAGTACCTCAGCGTACTCCAACAGCATCGCGCCACGCTGGAGCAGCAGCGCCGCGACATCGAGGACACCCTGCGGGAAATCGCGCAGCAGGAGCGGCAATGCCGCGAGCTGCTGGCGCAGAAACCCTGAGACGCCGCGGCCGCGCGATCACTGCGCCTTGATGCCGCCTGCCTCGATGACGCGGGCGTTGTTGGCGTATTCCTCCTGCACCTGTTTGGCGAAGGCCGCGCCGGCGGCGGTGCCCGGCTGCAGGTAGGACTTGGCCAGCAGGTCCTTGAATTCCGCGCTGGCCACGGCCCTGGCCAGCGCCGCCTGCAGCGGCTGCGCCACGGCGGGCGGCAGGTTCGCCGGGGCGAACACGCCGAAGTTGGAGTAGTACTGCGCCTGCGGCAGCTTGAGCTCGGCCATGGTCGGCACCTCGGGCCAGGCCGCCAGGCGCTGCGGCGCCATCACGGCCAGCGGCTTGAGCGCGCCGCTGGCGACGTGCGGCAGCACCACGTCGCTATTGACCACCAGCAGCTCCACCACGCCGCCCAGGCCGTCGGTCAGCGCCTGGCTGTTGCCGCGGTAGGGCACGTGCAGCATTCTGGCGCCGGTCCCGGCCGTGACCGCCGCCATGCCGATGTGGGCCACGGTGCCCTGGCCCGGCGTGCCGTAGCGCACGCCATCGGGGTGCGCCTTGGCGTATTCGACCAGGCCGGCGAAGTCCCGCACCGGCAGCGCCTTGGTCGCGACGATGGCCACGGGCGCGACCGCCACGCTGGCCAGCGGCGTCAGGTCCTTCATCGGGTCGTAGTTGGTCTTGGACAGGTGCGGATAGATGGTCAGCGGGCTGGTGGAGGCCAGCAGCAGCGTGGCGCCGTCGGGCTGCGCGCGCGCCACGAAGTCGGTGCCCAGCGACGCGCCGGCGCCCGGCTTGTTCTCGACGATGACGGTGGCGTTGGCCTCTTTGCGCAGCACTTCGCCCAGGCGGCGCCCGATCGCGTCGGCGCTGCCGCCGGCGGTGTAGGGCACCACCAGCGTCACCGGCCTGGCCGGCCAGTCCTGCGCCAGCGCGCCGCCGGCCATGATCGCCAGGGCCGCCCCCGCGGCCCCGATCAGCAGAGTCTTCTTTTTCATATCGTCCTGTCGTGGATGTTGCGTGGAAGGGATGCGCTCAGGCCAGGTAGCGCTGGGCCAGGCGGATCCAGTAGGAGGCGCCGGCCGGAATCAGGGCGTCGTTGAAGTCGTAGCTGGCGTTGTGCAGCATGCACGGGCCCAGGCCGTGGCCGGCCATGCGGTGCTCGCCGTCGCCGTTGCCCAGGAACACGTAGCAGCCGGGTTTCTCCTGCAGCAGGAAGGCGAAGTCCTCCGACGCCATGGCCGGCTCGATCACGCGCGCATGGTCCTCGCCCGCGACCTCGCGCATGACTTCCATGCAGAACTCAGTCTCGGCCGCCGTGTTGACCAGGGCCGGGTAGCGGCGCTCGAAGAACACCTCGGCCTCGCAGCCGTGGGCCGCCGCGATGCTGCCCGCGATCTCGTTCATGCGCCGCTCGATCAGGTCGACCACGCCGGTGCTGTAGGCGCGCACCGAGCCGCCCAGCCAGGCCGAATCCGGAATCACGTTGATGACGCTGCCGCCGGCCTGCACCTGCGTGATCGACAGCACCGCGGCGTCCAGCGGCCGCTTGCTGCGCGTCAGGATGGTCTGCAGCGACTGGCCGATGGCGAACAGCGCCGGCACCGGATCGCTGCAGTCCTGCGGCGCGGCGGCGTGGCCGCCCTTGCCGCGCACCGTGATCCTGAAGCCGTTGGCGGCCGCCATCATGGGGCCGGCGCAGACGCCGAAGGTGCCCGCCGGCAGGCCCGGCCAGTTGTGCATGCCGAACACCGCCTCGCAGGGGAAGCGCTCGAACAGGCCGTCCTGGATCATGGCGCGCCCGCCCGCGCCGCCTTCCTCGGCCGGCTGGAAGCACAGGTACACCGTGCCGTCGAAACCGCCTGCCGTCTGCAGGTGGCGCGCCGCGGCCAGCAGCATGGCGGTGTGGCCATCGTGGCCGCAGCCGTGCATCTTGCCGTCATGGCGCGAGCGGTGCTCGAACTGGTTTTCTTCCTGCATGGGCAGCGCGTCCATGTCGGCGCGCAGCATGATGGCGCGCGCCGACGCGCCGCGCCGGATCACGCCGACCACGCCGGTCTTGGCGATGCCGGTATGCACCTCGATGCCCCAGCCGCGCAGCGTGTCCGCCACCACCTGGGCCGTGCGGTGCTCTTCGTAACAGAGCTCCGGATGGGCATGCAGATCGCGCCGCAGCGCCACGATTTCGTCCAGATGGGATAGTTCCAGCACAGCAACTCCGTCACAGTCATTTAGGTTTGAAAGACCTCTGGAATGGTACAGAGGGGCGCCCGCCGGCAAGAATCCGTTTCCCTAGGGATAACCCGTATCCAATTTACGTTTACGTAAACGTAATATTTGCACTGCATCATTGCCTGGCGACGGCCGATCGGCGCATGATGAGCCTCTCGGACAATTCGGCGGCGCCACCGGAGCGCCCATATAAAAGTAAGCACCTACTATCACGGAGAACGCGATGAATCTTCCCGGCCTGAACTTCGACCTGGGCGAAGATCTGGACATGCTGCGCGACGCGGTGCGCACTTTCGCGCAGGCCGAGATCGCGCCGCGCGCTGCAGAAATCGACCGCAACGACCAGTTCCCCATGGACCTCTGGCGCAAGTTCGGCGATCTCGGCGTGCTGGGCATGACGGCCGACGAGGAATACGGCGGCGCCAACCTGGGCTACCTGGCCCACATGGTCGTGATGGAGGAGATTTCCCGCGCCAGCGCCTCGGTCGGCCTGTCCTACGGCGCGCACTCCAACCTGTGCGTCAACCAGATCAACCGCAACGGCACGCCGGCCCAGAAGGCCAAGTACCTGCCCAAGCTGATCTCCGGCGAACACGTGGGCGCGCTGGCCATGAGCGAGCCGGGCGCCGGCTCCGACGTGGTCAGCATGAAACTGCGCGCCGACAAGAAGGGCGACCGCTACGTGCTCAACGGCAGCAAGATGTGGATCACCAACGGCCCCGACGCCGACACCCTGGTGGTCTACGCCAAGACCGATCCCGAGGCGCACCAGCGCGGCATCACCGCCTTCCTGGTGGAAAAGGGTTTCAAGGGCTTTTCCGTGGCGCAGAAGCTGGACAAGCTGGGCATGCGCGGCAGCCACACCGGCGAACTGGTGTTCCAGGACTGCGAAATCCCCGAGGAAAACGTGCTGGGCCAGGTCAACGGCGGCGTCAAGGTGCTGATGAGCGGCCTGGACTACGAGCGCGCCGTCCTGTCCGGCGGCCCGCTGGGCATCATGCAGGCCGTGATGGACGTGGTCGTGCCCTACATCCACGACCGCAAGCAGTTCGGCCAGGCCATCGGCGAATTCCAGCTGATCCAGGGCAAGGTCGCCGATCTCTACACCACGCTGCAGGCCAGCCGCGCCTTCTGCTACCAGGTCGGCAAGAACCTGGACAAGCTGGGTTCGGAACACGTGCGCCAGGTGCGCAAGGACTGCGCCGCGCTGATCCTGTACACGGCCGAGAAAGCCACCTGGATGGCCGGCGAAGGCGTGCAGATCCTGGGCGGCAACGGCTACATCAATGAGTATCCGGTGGGACGCCTGTGGCGCGACGCCAAGCTGTACGAGATCGGCGCGGGCACCAGCGAGATCCGCCGCATGCTGATCGGCCGCGAGCTGTTCAACGAAACCGCCTGAGCGCCCCGCCATGATCCGCATGTCCGACGTCCAGCACATCGAGCAGGCTCCCGCGCCGGGGCCCTCGCCGCTGGAGGTCGCGCAGCTGATCCTGGCGGGCTTCGACCGCCATTACGCGCTGTTCCGCTACAGCGCCCAGCGCGCCAAGGCGCTGTTCGAATCCGGCGACTGGCACGGCATCCAGCACCTGTCGCGCGAGCGCATCGAGTACTACGACATGCGGGTGCGCGAATGCGCCGCGCAGCTCGAAGGCGCGCTGCGCGGCCGTCCGGGCGGCACCCATGCGTCCAATGGCGCCAATGGCGCCAACGGGGCGGACGCTCCCGCGCCGCTGGCGCCGGCGCAGACCGCGTTCTGGCAGCAGGTCAAGCACGAATACGTGAGCCTGCTGGGCGACCACCGCCAGCCCGAATGCGCCGAGACCTTCTTCAATTCGGTCTCGTGCCGCATCCTGCACCGCGACTATTTCCACAACGATTTCCTGTTCGTGCGCCCGGCCGTGGCCACCGACTACCTGGACAGCCGCAAGCCTTCGTACCGGGTGTACTACCCCGTGGCCGAAGGCCTGCAGGCCAGCCTGATCCGCATGGTGGCGGACTTCGGGCTGGCGCTGCCCTTCGAAGACCTGCCGCGCGACACGCGCCTGCTGGCGCGCGCGGCCGTCAGGCAGCTGCGCGCCCAGCTGCCGCGCCACGTGGGCCGGCGCATCGCCAGCGACTGCCAGGTCCATGCGCTGGGTTCGCTGTTCTTCCGCAACAAGGGCGCCTATATCGTCGGACGCCTGATCAACCAGTCCACGGTCTATCCGTTCGCCGTGGCGCTGATGCGCAATCCCGCCGGCCAGGTCCGGCTCGATGCGCTGCTGCTGGGCGCCGACGATCTCAGCACGCTATTCAGCTTCACCCGCGCCTACTTCCTGGTCGACATGGAAACGCCGGCCGCGGTGGTGGATTTCCTGTCCAGCCTGCTGCCGCGCAAGCCCAAGGCCGAGCTCTACACCATGATCGGCCTGCAGAAGCAGGGCAAGACGCTGTTCTACCGCGATTTCCTGCACCACCTGGCCCACTCGCACGATGCGTTCGACATCGCGCCCGGCATCAAGGGCATGGTGATGTGCGTGTTCACGCTGCCGTCCTATCCCTACGTGTTCAAGCTCATCAAGGACCGCATCGACAAGGACGGCATGGACCACGCCACCGTGCGGCGCAAGTACCAGATGGTCAAGCTGCACGACCGCGTGGGCCGCATGGCCGACACCTGGGAGTATTCGCAGGTGGCGCTGCCGCGCAGCCGCTTCGCCCCGGCGCTGCTGGAGGAACTGCGCCGGCTGGTTCCCAGCCTGATCGAGGAATCGGGCGACACCGTGGTCATCCGCCACGTCTACATCGAACGGCGGATGACGCCGCTGAATCTGTACCTGCAGCAGGCCGGCGACGCGCTGCTGGAACCGGCGGTGCGCGAGTACGGCGACGCGATCCGGCAGCTGGCCGCGGCCAACATCTTCCCCGGCGACATGCTGTACAAGAACTTCGGCGTCACGCGCCTGGGCCGCGTGGTCTTCTATGACTACGACGAAATCCAGCGCATGACCGAAATGAATTTCCGACGCATCCCGCCCGCGCCCAACGAAGAGGCGGAAATGGCGTCGGAACCCTGGTACGCCATCGGCCCGAACGACGTTTTTCCGGAAGAATTCGGACGCTTCCTGCTGGGCGATGCGCGCGTGCGCGGCGCGTTCATGCGTCACCATGCCGACCTGCTGGAACCGGAATGGTGGCAGGCCTGCCGGGCCCATGTCGCGCAGGGCCGGATTGAAGAATTTTTCCCTTACGATACGGACAGACGCCTGCGTCCCGCCCGCCCTCAGGGCGCCGACGCGGCCTCGTAACCCGAGCTGTCCCGACCCTCACAGGAGCTAGTCATGTCAGATCCCATCGTCATCGTTTCCGTCGCCCGCACCCCCATGGGCGGCATGCTGGGCGCCTTGTCCGGCCTGGCCGCGCACGAGCTGGGTTCGGTCGCCATCAAGGCCGCCGTCGAACGCGCGGGCATCAAGCCCGAACAGGTCGAAGAAGTCATCATGGGCAACGTGCTGCAGGCCGGCCAGGGCCAGGCGCCGGCGCGCCAGGCCGCGCTGGGCGCGGGCCTGCCCCTGGGCGTGTCTTGCACCACCATCCACAAGGTGTGCGGTTCGGGCCTGAAGGCCGCCATGTTCGGCCACGACCTGCTGGCCGCGGGCACCGCCAACGTGGTCGTCGCCGGCGGCCAGGAAAGCATGAGCAACGCGCCGTACCTGCTGCTCAAGGGCCGCCAGGGCTATCGCTACGGCCACAGCACCGTCTACGACCACATGGCCCTGGACGGCCTGGAAGACGCCTATGACAAGGGCAAGGCCATGGGCGTGTTCGCCGAAGACTGCGCGGCCAAGTATTCCTTCACCCGCGAGCAGCAGGACGCCTTCTCGCTGGAATCGCTGCGCCGCGCCCGCGCCGCGTCCGAGGACGGCAGCTTCAAGTGGGAAATCGCCCCCGTCACCGTCGCCGGCCGCAAGGGCGACACCGTCATCGACACCGACGAGGCGCCCGCCACGGCCATGCCGGAGAAAATCCCCACGCTCAAGCCCGCCTTCAAGAAGGACGGCACCGTCACCGCCGCCAACTCGTCCTCGATCTCCGACGGCGCGGCCGCCATGGTGCTGATGCGCGCCTCCACCGCCGAGAAGCTCGGCGTCAAGCCGCTGGCCCGCATCGTGGCCCACAGCCAGCACTCGCAGGAACCCAACTGGTTCACCACCGCCCCGGTCGGCGCGCTGAAGAACCTGTTCGCCAAGACCGGCTGGAAGGCCGAGGACGTGGACCTGTACGAGATCAACGAAGCCTTCGCCGTGGTGACCATGGCCGCCATGGCCGACTTCAAGCTGCCGCATGAAAAGGTCAACGTCCACGGCGGCGCGACCGCCCTGGGCCACCCCATCGGCGCCTCGGGCGCGCGCCTGATGGCCACGCTGATCGGCGCGCTGCGCAAGACCGGCGGCAAGCGCGGCGTGGCCACGCTGTGCATCGGCGGCGGCGAAGCCGTGGCCATGGCCATCGAGATGGTCTGAAGCACCGCTACGGTCCGGAGCGCGCCGCGCTTCGGACCGTACCCCTCATCCGCCAAACCAACCGGGTAGCCCCCCTCATGCCCATCATCGAATCCCGCATCAATACGCGGTCGCAGGAATACACCGATAATGCGCGCGCCATGCAGGCGCAGCTGGACGACCTGAACCAGAAACTCGCGCAGACCGCGCTGGGCGGCAGCGAAGCCGCGCGCGCCAAGCACGTGGCGCGCGGCAAGCTGTTGCCGCGCGAGCGCGTCGAGCACCTGATCGATCCGGGCGCTCCGTTCCTGGAACTGTCGCCGATGGCGGCCCACGGCATGTATGGCGGCGACGCGCCGGGCGCCGGCGTCATCACCGGCATCGGCCGCGTGGCGGGCACGGAATGCGTGATCGTGTGCAACGACGCCACGGTCAAGGGCGGCACCTACTACCCCATGACGGTCAAGAAGCACCTGCGGGCGCAGGAAATCGCCGCGCAGAACCACCTGCCCTGCGTCTACCTGGTGGATTCGGGCGGCGCCAACCTGCCGCAGCAGGACGAGGTCTTCCCCGACCGCGAGCACTTCGGCCGCATCTTCTACAACCAGGCGCAGATGTCCTCGCAAGGCATCGCGCAGATCGCCGTGGTGATGGGCTCGTGCACCGCCGGCGGCGCCTACGTGCCCGCCATGAGCGACGAGTCCATCATCGTCAAGAACCAGGGCACCATCTTCCTGGGCGGCCCGCCGCTGGTGAAGGCCGCCACCGGCGAGGAAGTCAGCGCCGAGGATCTGGGCGGCGGCGACGTGCATACGCGCCTGTCCGGCGTGGCCGACCACCTGGCCGCCAACGACATGCACGCGCTGCAGCTGGCGCGCAACGCCGTGGCGCGCCTGAACCGCAAGAAACCCCAGCCGCTGGCCACCGCGCCGGTGCGCGAGCCGCGCTACGACCCGAGCGAGCTCAACGGCATCATTCCGGCCGACACGCGCAAGCCCTACGACGTGCGCGAAGTCATCGCGCGTATCGTCGACGGCTCCGAATTCGACGAATTCAAGGCGCGCTTCGGCCCCACGCTGGTCACCGGCTTCGCCCACATCCACGGCATGCCGGTGGGCATCGTCGCCAACAACGGCATCCTGTTCTCGGAGTCCGCGCAGAAGGGCGCGCACTTCATCGAGCTGTGCGCGCAGCGCAAGATTCCGCTGGTGTTCCTGCAGAACATCACCGGCTTCATGGTGGGCCGCAAGTATGAGAACGAAGGCATCGCCCGCCACGGCGCCAAGATGGTGACCGCGGTGGCCACCGCCGCCGTGCCCAAGTTCACCGTGCTGATCGGCGGCTCTTTCGGCGCCGGCAACTACGGCATGTGCGGCCGCGCCTATTCGCCGCGCATGCTGTTCATGTGGCCCAACGCCCGCATCTCCGTCATGGGCGGCGAGCAGGCCGCCAGCGTGCTGGCCACGGTCAAGCGCGACGGCATCGAAGCCCGCGGCGGGCAATGGTCCGCCGAGGAAGAGGCCGCCTTCAAGGCCCCCATCCGCGAGCAATACGAGCATGAAGGGCATCCGTACTACGCCACCGCGCGCCTGTGGGACGACGGCATCATCGCGCCCGCCGACACCCGCCGCGTGCTGGGCCTGGCCTTGTCGGCGGCGCTGAACGCGCCCATCGAAGACACCCGGTTCGGCGTATTCCGCATGTAGGTCGGCGCTGCCGCACTCCAAGAACACTTCAGCCCGGATCACATCCATGTTCGATACTCTGCTGATTGCCAACCGCGGCGAAATCGCCTGCCGCGTGGCCGCCACCGCCCGCCGCATGGGCATCCGCACGGTCGCCGTTTATTCCGACGCCGACGCCAACGCGCGCCACGTCGCCGCCTGCGACCGGGCCGTGCATATCGGCGGCGCCGAGCCGCGCGCCAGCTACCTGCGCGCCGACGCCATCCTGCAGGCCGCGCGCGACACCGGCGCCCAGGCCATCCACCCCGGCTACGGCTTTCTCTCCGAAAACGAAGACTTCGCGCAGGCCGCCACCGCGGCCGGCATCGCCTTCGTCGGCCCGCCCGCCTCCGCCATCGCCGCCATGGGCAGCAAATCGGCCGCCAAGGCCCTGATGGAAAAGGCCGGCGTGCCGCTGGTGCCGGGCTACCACGGCGAGAACCAGGACCCGCAGTTCCTCAAGACGCAGGCCGACGCCATCGGCTATCCGGTGCTGATCAAGGCCAGCGCCGGCGGCGGCGGCAAGGGCATGCGCGTGGTCGAATCCTCCGGCGCCTTCCTCGACGCGCTCGCCTCGTGCCAGCGCGAAGCCGCCTCCAGCTTCGGCGACGACCGCGTGCTGATCGAGCGCTACCTGCAAAAGCCGCGCCACATCGAAATCCAGGTCTTCGCCGACACGCACGGCAACTGCGTCTACCTGTTCGAGCGCGACTGTTCCGTGCAGCGTCGCCACCAGAAAGTCATCGAGGAAGCCCCGGCGCCCGGCATGACCGAAGAACGCCGCCGCGCCATGGGCGACGCCGCCGTGGCCGCCGCGCGCGCCGTGGGCTACGTCGGCGCCGGCACGGTGGAATTCATCGCCGAACCGGACGGCCGCTTCTACTTCATGGAAATGAACACGCGCCTGCAGGTCGAGCACCCGGTCACCGAAATGATCACGGGCCACGACCTGGTGGAGTGGCAGCTGCGCGTGGCCGCCGGCCAGCCGCTGCCGGCGCGCCAGGAAGACCTGCGCATCGACGGCCACGCCATCGAGGCCCGCATCTACGCCGAGAACCCCGAGAAGGGCTTCCTGCCTTCCATCGGCACGCTGGCCTACCTGGGCCTGCCCGCCCACACCGCGTTCGCCAACGGCGACATCCGCGTCGACGGCGGCGTGCGCATGGGCGACACGATCACGCCTTACTACGACCCGATGATCGCCAAGCTCATCGTGCACGGCGCCGACCGCGACCAGGCCCGCGCCCGCATGCTGCAGGCCCTGGCGCAGACCCAGGCCGTGGGCGTGCAGACCAACGTGGCGTTCCTGTCGCGGCTGATGCAGGACAGCGCCTTCGCCGCCGCCGATCTGGACACCGGCCTCATCGAACGCCAGCGCGCCACGCTGCTGCCCGAACCGCAACCGGCCGGCCCGGCCGTGCTGGCCCTGGCCAGCGCCGCGCTGCTGGTGCGCCAGGGACTGGGCGCGCCGGCCAGGACCGCCACCGATCCCTGGGACGCGCGCGACGGCTGGCGACTGGGCGGGCGCTACCACCGCGAGCTGCAATGGGTGGACAACGGCGAAACGCGCAAGGCGCTCATCGCGCGCGACGGCGCGGCCTGGACGCTGGACTGCGGCGACGGCCCGCAGGCCTTCCAGTGGCGCGCCCACGCCAGCGCCAATCCCAACCTGGCCTATGGCCTGCGCATCACGCTGGGCGGCCATGAAAGCGCCGGCACCGTGGTGCTGCACGCCGACCGCGCCCACGTCTTCACCGACGCCGGCTCGCACGCGCTGGAACGCTACGATCCGCTGGCGCATTCGCAGGATACCCAGGGCGAACACGGCGGCGGCCTGACCGCGCCCATGCCGGGCAAGATCATCTCGATCTCGGTGCAGGCCGGCGACACCGTCGAAAAGGGCCAGCCCCTGCTGGTCATGGAAGCCATGAAGATGGAACACACCATCTCCGCCCCGGCCAATGGCAAGGTCGCGGAAGTGTTCTACGCGGTCGGCGACCAGGTGGCCGAAGGCGCGGAACTGGTGGCGATCGGGGAATAGTCCGGCGCCATCGCGGGAAATGGATCGGGGCGGCCCACGGGCCGCCCCGATCCGTTTACGCAACGGATGACGCCTCTGCTATTAGTTTCCCGTCAGCGACTTGTCCCTAGAATGCCTGTTTCCCCGTGCGCCCCGTCCGCTTCCCGATGCCCGCTCCCGACGCCCCCAGCCCCTTGTCCCGCCCCGCGTTCCTGCATTTCCTGTGCGCCCGCGTGGGCGCCTCGCTGGCCTTCCAGATCGTGTCCGTGGCGGTGGGCTGGCAGGTCTATGAACTGTCCGGCAGCGCGCTGGACCTGGGGCTGATCGGGCTGGCGCAGTTCCTGCCCATGGCCGCGCTGACGCTGGTGGTCGGCCACGTGGCCGACCGCTACGACCGGCGTAAGATCGTGGCGATCTGCATGGCGGTCGAGGCGCTGGCCACGCTGACCCTGGCCGCGGCCGCGCTGCACGGCCTGGGCGGGCGGCCGCTGATCTACGCGACCCTCATCGTCATGAGCTCGGCGCGCGCCTTCGAGGCGCCCACGCTCACCACGCTGATTCCCGCCATCGTGCCGCGCCAGTGGCTGCCGCGCGCCACCGCGCTGTCGTCCTCGGGCGGACAGATCGCGCAGATCGCCGGGCCGGCGCTGGGCGGCGTGGGCTACGGCCTGGGCGCGGGCTGGATCTATTGCGTGGCCGCCGCGCTGTACCTGGCGGCCTTCGCCTCCATCGCCAGCATGGCCGTGGACCGCGCGCCGCCGCGCAAGGAGCCGACCACCTGGCGCACCCTGTTCGCCGGCATCACCTTCATCTTCCAGCGCCGGCTGCTGCTGGGCACCTTGTCGCTGGACCTCTTCGCCGTGCTGCTGGGCGGGGCCACCGCGCTGCTTCCCATCTTCGCCAAGGACATCCTGCAGGCCGGTCCCTGGGCGCTGGGCGCGCTGCGCGCCGCGCCGGCCTGCGGCGCCATGCTCATGTCCCTGGCGCTGGCGCGGCTGAGCCTGGGCGAGCACGTGGGCCGCCTCCTGTTCGGCGCGCTCATCCTGTTCGGCCTGGCCACCACCGTCTTCGGGCTATCCACTTCGATCCCGCTGTCGGTGGGCGCGCTGGCGGTGCTGGGCGCGGCCGACGCCATCAGCGTGGTGGTGCGCTCCTCGCTGGTGCAGCTCAACACGCCCGACCACATGCTGGGCCGGGTCAGCGCGGTGAACACGCTGTTCGTCAGCGCCTCCAACCAGCTCGGCGAATTCGAGTCCGGCATGCTGGCCGCACTGGTCGGCGCCGTGCCGGCCGTGGTGATCGGCGGCGTCGGCACCGTGGCGGTGGCGGGGCTGTGGATGTGGTGGTTCCCGGAACTGCGCAAGCTGCGCTCACTGGCGCCGGCATGACGCCGCCGCCGGTTCAATCGCCGCCCGCCTGCGCCGGCGCCGCGGCGGGCGCGGGGGCCTGCGCGGTCAGGCGCGCGAACAGCGCGAAGCTGAGCGCCACCGCCGCCAGGTTGTAGAGCGTGGCCCAGGCCAGCGCATGGCCGTAGCGCTGCGCGCGCGCCGCCTCCGACAGGTCGGCCGCCCCCAGCGCGGCGTACAGCAGCACGCCGACCACCGCCACGCCCACGGTGGTACCGGTCAGCTGCATGGTCGACGAAATGCCCGAGCCCATGCCCGCGTCTTCCGTGCGCACCGTGCCCAGCACGGCGTTGAGCGCCAGCGGGATCACGATGCCCTGGCCGGCGCCGTTCAACACCAGCGCCGCCACGATCAGCCTCATGTTGGCCACGTCCAGGATCGCACCGGCCGCCGAAAGCGCGATGCCGGCGCCGAACACCAGCACGCCCAGCAACAGCGCGCGGCGGCCCAGCCAGCGCGCAAGCCGCGGGCCGCTGACCGAGGCAGCGAAGAACGCCATCGCCGACGGCGTGAACACCGCGCCCGCGGCCAGCGGGCTCAGTTCCAGCCCGAACTGCAGCAGCATGGTCAGCGACAGGAAGAACGAACTGATGGCGGAAAAGAACAGGAACACGGCGCTCACGCCGGCCACGAAGCGGCGGTTGGCGAACAGGGCCATCTCGATCAGCGGCACGCCGCCGCGGCCGGACAAGGCCAGCTCATGGCGCACGAAAACCGCCAGCACCGGCGCCGCGGCCGCCGGACCGGCGTAGGACCACCACGGCCAGCCGTGCTCGTGGCCCAGCATGATGGGCACCAGCAGCAGGAACAGGCCCAGCGCCGCCAGCAGCGCGCCGGCCACGTCCAGCCGGTTCGAGACGGGCGCGCGCGTCTCGCGGATGCAGAGGCGGGCGGCCAGCATCGCGGCCAGCCCGATGGGCAGATTAATGAGGAAGATGGTGCGCCAGCCCAGGCCGGCATAGTCCTGCTCGATCAGGAAGCCCCCCGCCAGTTGCGAGATGGTCGCCGCCACGCCCTGCACCGCGCCCATCGCGCCGAAGGCCCGTGCGCGGCTGGCGCCGTCGAACATGACGCGGATGGAAGCCAGCACCTGCGGCATCAGCAGGGCGGCCGCGGCGCCCTGGACCACGCGCGCGCCAATTAGAATCCCGGGACCGGGGGCCAGTCCGCAGATCAGCGACGAGGCCGTGAACAGGCCCATCCCCCACAGGAAAATGCGGCGCCGGCCGTACAGGTCGCCCAGCCGCGCGCCGATCACCAGCAGCACGGCCAGCGCGGCGTCGTACGCGACGATGACCAGATGCACCTGCGAGAAACTCGCGCCCAGCCGCGTCTGCAGGCTGGGCAGCGATACATTGACGATGAAGAGGTCGAGAATGATGAGGAAATTCGCCGAAAGCAGGGCGGCCAGGGCGAACCAGCGGTTCGCGCCGGGTGTCGGAGTATCGGTCATGTCGTTGGCCCGAAAAGGATGAAGTATTAATATACGTACGACCGTATATTAAATTGAAGCATCGCATGGTGACAAGCGAGGACGGACTCATGGTTGAAACGGATCGCCGCCGCATCCGGGGCGAAAAAGCGCGCGCCGGCGTGCTGGCCCATTCGGCGCGCATCGCCTCGGTCGAAGGGCTGGAAGGCCTGACTTTCGGCCGCCTGGCCACGGAGGCCGGCGTGGCCAAGGGCAACATCCAGGTGCTGTTCGGCGACAAGGAAGCGCTGCAGCTCGCCACGCTGGAAAGCGCGGTGGACCTGTACCGCGACGCCGTGGTGGCGCCGGCCATGGCGCTGGCCAGTCCCGGCGAACGGCTGCGCGCGCTGGTCACGGGCTGGTTCCAGTTCGTGCAGGACCGCAGCCTGCCCGGCGGCTGCTTTC
The DNA here is from genome assembly GCF_057359325.1 of Achromobacter sp. MUI-25009338. NCBI lineage: Bacteria > Pseudomonadati > Pseudomonadota > Betaproteobacteria > Burkholderiales > Alcaligenaceae > Achromobacter > Achromobacter sp. MUI-25009338. The sequence continues at coordinate 82,923 of NZ_CM170627.1, read as the reverse complement.
TTACCGCGGCCAGCAGCGAATACCGCGGCCGGCCCGGCGCGATCCGCGACCGCGTGCGCCAGCACCGGGACGAGGCGCGGCAGCGCTTCGAGACCCTGGCGCGCGAAGCCGTCGCCGCGCAAGAACTGCCGGCCGCCACCGACCCCGCCAGGCTGGCGTTCGACCTGCTGGCCTACCAGGCCATCGCCAACGTCGCCGCGGCCATGGGCGACGACGCCCAGTTCGCGATGGCGCGCGCGCGTTCGCTGGAAAGCATCGCCGCCGCATGACGGCGGGCGCGGCAAGCGCCCGCCATCCGCCGCCCCGCATCGCGCAAAGTTGATACAATAGGAATCATTATCATTCCATTCAACTCATGGCGATGCGCCCGGACCGCCGGCCGCACGGCGGACGGGGACTCAGGGGCATCATGGGGGAGCGTTTCTTCGGCGTCATCGCCGAGGCGTACAAGGCCTGGAACGCGGAGCTGGTCGGTTTCCTGAACCGCCAGCTCAAGCGCTCGCCCGAAGCCGCCCAGGACCTGGCGCAGGAAACCTTCGCCAAATGGCTGGCCGCCGGCAACGGCGCCGAACCGCCGGCCCAGCCCCGCGCCTACCTGTACAAAATCGCCCGCAACCTGCTGCGCGACCACTGGCGCCGCGAGAACGTGCGCGGCGCGCACCTGGCGGCCAGCCTGGACGATCGCGAGTTCGAGCCCGGCGCGGACAGCCTCGCCGCCGATCCCGCCAGCCAACCCGAGGCGCGCGCCGACGTGAACCAGCGCCTGCGCCGCCTGCAGGCCGCCATCGACGCCATGCCCGCGCGCCAGCGCGAGGCCTTCCTGCTTTATCGGTATGATGAATTGCGTTGCGAGGAGATCGCCCGCCGCATGGGCATTTCGGTGCGGGCGGTGGAAAAGCACCTGCAACTGGCGTTGGCGCACTGCAAGCGCCACGTCCACGGCGAAGCATCATGATCCGGTCCCGTTCCCTATCCGCTGTCGAAGAGGCCGCGAGCGCATGGTTCATGCGCCGCCGCGAACGCGCGTCCGATCCGCAGGCCGAACAGTCGTTTCAGGCCTGGCTGGCCGAATCGCCGCAACACCGCCGCGAATACGACCGCCTGGCGCAGGTCTGGGAAGACATGGCGGCCTTGCCGCGCCCGGCCGCCGCGCGGGCCGGCATGTCGCGGCCGGCCCGCCGGCCCACGCTGCTGCGCTGGAGCGGGGCGCTGGCCGCCCTGCTGCTGGCGGCGGGCCTGGCCTACCAGTACCTGCCCGTGAACTATGAATCGGTGGCCAATGCGTCCACCCGGACCCGCAGCCTGGTGCTGGCCGACGGCACCCGCGTCCATACCAACGTGGGCACCCGCGTCAGCGTGCGCTACACGCTGGCGCAGCGCCGCATCGACATCGAGGCCGGCGAGGTCTACATCGACGCCGCGCCCGACCGCCGCCCGCTGGTGGTCCAGGCGGGCGGCGCCGAACTGCGCGACATCGGCACCGAATTCAACGTGCTGCTGCTGCCCGACATGCTGCAGGTGGGCGTGCGCAGCGGCCAGGTAATGCTGGCCGCCGAGGGCGCGGACGAGCACAGGCGGCACACGCTGCGGGCCGGCGACAGCGTGCTGCTGGCGCGCGCCGACGGCCGGCTGCTGGACCGCCAGCGCGTGGCCGCCGGCGAAATCGGCGCCTGGCAGAACGGCGTGGCGGTGGTGCATGACGCGACCCTGCAGCAGCTGGCCGGCTACCTGGCGCTGTACCGCGGCGCCCCGGTGCGCTTCGCCGACGAGCGCGCGCGCGGCCTGCGCCTGTCCGGCACGCTGGACCTGCGCCAGCCCGACGCCTTGCTGGACACGCTGCCCGGCCTGTTGCCCGTCACGCTCGACCGCCGGCCCGACGGCTCGGCGGTCATCGCCAGCCGCTGAAACCCGCGTCCGGATAATTGAGAATTATTTTTCTTCCGGCAGGTACGGGTTTCGACGGCTGGCGCGTCTTCCCCGGTGTAGATCCGCTACTGGATCGGCTTTTTTGACTTGGGGAAAGTCCATGGCGCAACGCCATCTCCGCCGGCTCGCCGCCGGCCGTTACGCGCTGCTGTGCGCGCTGTCCATGCATGCCGCGCTGGCGGTCCAGGCCTTCGCGCCGTCCGTCGCCCACGCGCAGAGCGCGCCGACGCACGCTTTCGACCTGCCCGCCGGCAGCCTGGCCGACGCGCTGGTGGCGCTGGGCCGCCAGGCGCAGGTGCAGGTGCTGTTCAGTCCCGACGCCGTCGCCGGCCTGCAGGCGCCCGCCGTCTCGGGCAACCTGAGCGCGCAGGCCGCGCTGAACCGCCTGCTGATGCGCAGCGGCCTGGTCGCCGTACCCACGGCCACGGGCTTCGTGGTGCGCACGCCGGCCGGGTCCCCGGACGCCGACGCCGCCACCATGGCGCCCGTCACCGTCACCGGCCACGATCCCGCCACCACCGAAGGCACGGGCTCCTACACGACGCCCGCCGTCGCCCTGGGCAAGAACGAACAAAGCCTGCGCCAGATCCCGCAATCGGTCTCCGTCGTCACGCGCCAGCTGCTGGACGACCAGAACCTGGTGAACCTGGACGACGCCATGCGCACGGTCACCGGCATCACCGTCGAGGCCGGCAGCATCGGCGGCAACCACGGCAATTTCTACTCGCGCGGCTACGCGCTCGACACCATCCAGGTCGACGGCGTCAACACCCCGGCGAGCACCGGCAACGACCTGAGCTCGGGCTTCGGCCTGGCCATCTACGACCACATCGAAGTGCTGCGCGGCCCGTCCGGCCTGTTCCAGGGCGCGGGCGACCCCGGCGGCACCGTCAACCTGGTGCGCAAGCGCGCGCAAAAGGAATTCGCCTTCGGCGGCCAGCTCATGACCGGCTCGTGGGACCGCTATTACGCCGAAGCCGACCTCACCGGCCCGCTCGACAGCGACGGCCGGCTGCGCGGCCGCGTGGTCGCCTCCTATGACGACCGGCGCTCCTTCGTCGACGGCGTCTACACCGAAAAGCCCCTGTTCTACGGCACGCTGAGCTTCGACCTCACGCCCGACACCGTGCTCAGCGCCGGCGCCACCTACCAGCAATACAAGGGCCGCCCGTTCTTCGGCCTGCCCGGCTACACCGACGGCAGCCTGCTCGACGTGCGCCGCTCGACCAACCTGGACCCCAGCTGGAACCACATCACCGAAGAAATCACCGAATACTTCGCCGACGTGGAACACCGCCTGTCCAATGGCGGACGCATCAAGGTCAGCGGCGTCTACCGCGAACAGGACGAACCCAGCCGCGAATTCGGCTGGTCCGACTGCGCGGTCGATCCGGTCACCGGCGACACCTGCCTGGTTTCGTGGAAGTACCGCAGCCACTGGAAGACCTACGGCCTGGACGCCTTCGTGGCCACGCCGTTCCAGGCCTTCGGCCGCGAACACGAACTGATCGTGGGCGCCGACTACCGCAACATCCACAAGAACTTCCGCTATGGCGGCGGCGACAACGCCGACATCAATCTCTACCACCCCGACAACGACATCCCCAAGCCGGACTACCAGTTCACCAACGGCAACGACGGCAAGACCGAGCAGTACGGCCTGTATGCGCGCACCAACCTGCGCGTGGCCGACGCTGCCACCCTCATCGCCGGCGGGCGCCTGACCTGGTGGCAGAACCGCACCCAGAACCGCAACGCCTACTTCAACCAGTTCACCAACACCAAGAGCGACATCGACGGCAAATTCACGCCCTACCTGGGGCTGGTCGTCGACCTCAACGAGCAGGTGTCGGCGTACGCCAGCTACACCAGCATCTTCACACCGCAGACCGTCACCGACGTCAACGGCCAGCTGCTGGACCCGCGCACCGGCAAACAGGTCGAGATCGGCCTCAAGGGCGAATTTCTGGACAAGCGCCTGAACGCGCATGCGGCGCTGTTTCGCATGGAAGACGAAAACCGCGCCATGACCGACCCCGACAACCCGCTGTTCTCGATGGCGGCCGGCAAAATGCGCAGCCAGGGCTTCGAAGCCGAAATCAGCGGCAGCCCCGCGCCGGGCTGGGACATCACCGCCGGCTACGCCTACACCGCCACCAAGACCTTGAAGGGCACCGAGGAACAGAAGTCGCAGCAATACGCCTTCATCACGCCGCGCCACACCTTCAACCTGTGGACCAAGTACACCTTCGCCACCGGCGCGCTCGAAGGCCTGTCGCTGGGCGCGGGCCTGCGCAGCGTCAGCAGCATGTACCGCATGAACGGCCCGGTGAAGTTCGAGCAGCGCCCGTACACCACCGTGTCCGCGCAAGCCGGCTACCGCTTCAACAAGCACCTCGACGCCACGCTGACCGTGAACAACCTGTTCGACAAGGTCTATTACCAGCGCGTGTGGGCGGCGTATGGGTCGAACTACTATGGCGAGCCGCGCAGCGTGATGCTGAATCTGCGGGCCAGGTATTGAGCCGTTGCGAGACAGGCCCTGCGCAGCATTTCGCCCATGCCGGACGCTAATCCGTCGTCACAACGCGGATCACGTTCGGCGCGGTCTTGGATTGCGGTTCGAAATACAGCGTGGGCGCCCGATAAACCAGATCGCGCAACGCCTCATCAAGCTTCGGCATACCAAAACTTTTCGCATCCGGCGCCTGGCGGAAATCCTCCAGGCTGGCTGGCAAGCGCGTCAAGACGATCGAGTCGACTGAGCACATGGGGCCATAGGACGTGTCCTCGCACGAGTCCGGCGTCATCTCCGGCTGATCCGCCGGCAACACGAAACCATCCGTCAGGACCGCCTCTCCCGCTTTGAGCGTGATGGACGCGACCGCCGAAAAAATCAGCTCCACGTCCACGGCTTCCGCCGGCGTCGCCTCGGCCTTGCCCTGCTTGAACGCGCGCGCGACGCCGAGCCGCCAGCGAAACTCCCGCGCCTCCTCATCGCAGCCGCCGCCATTCTTCAACATCACATCGCAGCCCTTGCCCAGGCCATCGTCGGCTTCTTGATCGGATAGCGGCGTGGTCAGCTTGAACTCGCGATCCATCGTGTGGTTCAGCGTCGCGATGCCAATTTTCTTCAGTCTGTCCTGGTAATCCCAGCTCGGCCCGGTTTCGGGCAGTTTCGTACGCGGTTGATGATAAGTAATCCGGTTGAGCCGGTACTCGCCGGGCAATACCGGTATCACCTGATAAAGCAGCCCGCCGCGCACCGTCTGGAATACCGGCCCGGTGTCGGTCAGCTCAGGCTTGTGCTCCCCCTGCCCGGCCGTGATCGCCAGGCCCTTCTCCGACTTGTGTCTCCAATGCACAAAGGTGCTGCGCTGACGCACGTAGCGGTCGCGCGTCGCCTGGTCGTTGAAGTCGCGGCGGGGCGCGGCGTCCAGATTGATGGTCGGGATCACCAGCAGCGCCGCCCCGTGCTCGCGCGTGGAACCGAATATGTCATCGGCGCGTGCGCGTTGACGTTCTACCGCAGCGTCATAGCGGGCTGCGAAGTCTTGATCGACGGAAGATTGCGCGAACGTCAGGGCCGGAGCGAAGAGAATGGCCAGGAGAATGCGGGCAAGCGCGGGCAACGACGGCATTGTGCTTTGGTTCTCGTGTTGGAAATGAAGCGGTGTGACGAAGACTGGGTTATGGCGCATTGCCTCGGCAAGAGAGGCGGGGTCATGATATCGCGTGGGGCGGCTCCCAGCGATTGGCGATGTTGCCGCGCAGCTAAACTGATCCGTGCCCACAAGCGGCCACAAGGGAGAAAATAGATGGAAACGCCCGTCACCGAGCTATTCACGCGATACGAGCGCTTTTTCAACCAATCCCTGCACGGAAATGCGGACATGGCGGAGATTGTGTCGCTGTATGCCTCGGCTTTCATCGCCGCTTCTCCTGCCGGGGTCATGGCCGGGCAGAACGACGACCGGCTCAAGGAAGTCATGGCGCAAGGGTATGCGTACTATCGAACCATAGGGACCAAAGGAATGCGCGTCCGCAATGTCCGAATCTCCCCGATAGACGAGCTGCATTGCGTGGCCCACGTCGCCTGGACGGCGACCTACGGCCGCAAGGGCCAGGCGGACACGACCATCGATTTCGATGTCCATTATCTGGTCCAGGTACTGGGCGGCGAAGCGAAGGTTTTCGGCTGGATCTCGGGCGATGAGCAGGCCGTGCTCAGGCAGCACGGCATCATCTGAAATAGTGCGCGGGCCTGGCGTTAAAACAGCCAATAATTCACTTTCGCAACCTTTTATTTCACCTCGCCACCTCCAGACAGCTATCTAAACAACTGCAAAGCGCCACAAAATCCGCAACAGTTATGCGCTAGGATGGTTTCGTGTTCCTCTCAAAGGAAACCCATCATGGCTACCAGCTCGCAAACGCCGCAAGCCTTCACGTCGGTCCGTCCCAACGTCATGGAGGTCGAATACGGCGCATTTCGGGGTTATGTGGACGTCATCGACCATGCTCGGCAGATACCCATGTGCAAGACGCACTTCTGCGGCACGGTCTGGCCATCGCGCGACATGGCCGAACATCAGGCGATGGAACTGGCGCGCAGCCTTCGCGCCGCGGCCGGCGCATCCCGGGCAATGCTGCTCACCGCCAGCCTGAGCGACGCCGCGGCGGGGCGCAAGCCGCTGGAGTTCGTGCCCGTCAGCCTGGTCAAACAGCAACCCACCGTTCCGGTCGTCAAGCGCCATCTGCGGCTGGTCGCCTGAGAACTATCCGAGCGGTTCCGCCGAGTCGACGTACACCAGGCCGGCCTCGCGCAGTTTGTCGCGCATGCCGTAGATGTCCAGTCCCAGTTCGCCGGCCGCCAGGCGCGCCCGCGTGAGGTTTTCCTTATGCAGGCGCGCCTCGCTCGCTTCGGCCACATCGGCGGCGCGCTCGCGTTCTACCACGACCACGCCGTCCTCGTCGGCCACGACGACGTCACCCGGACGCACCAGCGCGCCCGCGCACACCACCGGTATGTTGACGCTGCCTGGCGTGGCCTTGACCGTTCCCTTGGCGCAGATCGCGCGCGCCCAGACCGGGAAACGCATGGCCTCGAGCGCAAGCACGTCGCGGCAGCCCGCGTCGATGACCAGGCCGCGAACGCCGCGCGCGGCAAACGAGGTCGCGAGCAGTTCGCCGAACATGCCGTCATGGTTGTCGGTGGTGCAGGCCACGACCAGCACGTCGCCGGGCTGGCATAGCTCGGCCGCGACGTGCAGCATCCAGTTGTCCCCCGGCTGCGCCAGCACGGTGACCGCGCTGCCGGCGACGGCCGCGCCGCGCCAGACCGGACGCAGGCTGGGGCGCAGCAGGCCGCTGCGGCCCTGGGCCTCATGGACGGTGGCGACGCCCGCCGCCTGCAGGCGCGCGATGATCGAGGCGTCCGCGCGGGCGATGTTCCGGACGGCGATTGCCTGCGTGCTCATGCGAACGCTCCCGTGACCTGCGGGAAGATGCGCTGGTACCCCTCGGCATGCGTGATCTTCAGATCGGAATTGCGCGAGGCCTGCACGCCGCGCTGCAGCGCCACGCGGGTGTAGTACTCCCACAGGTGTTCCTGCGCCGCCATGGTTTCGAAGGCGCGGCGCTTGACGTCCCAGACTTCGGAGATGTCCAGCAGGACTTCCGGCTTCCATTCGCACTGTTCGGGCTGGTGCGGTTCGAACAGGAACACCGGCGGCGCGCCCAGCACGGGCTGGTCCGGCCGATGCCCGTGCGCCTGGGCGATGATGCGCGCCTCCTGCGCCACGTGGGTCGCCAGCGGATGGTCGAAGTTGTACGGGTCCTTGAGCGAATGCGTGAGCACGAAGGCCGGCCGCAATTCGCGATAGATGTCGGCCAACTGGAACAGGGCGTCGTCGCTCACCCGCAGCGGATAGTCGCCGCAATCCAGAAAGCGCACCGAGGCGCCGAGTATGCCGGCCGCGCGCGTGGCCTCGTCGCGGCGCGCCGCCTTGACGCGGTCCAGGGTCATGCCCGGCTCGCGCCAGAGTTTGGCGGATTCGCCGCGTTCGCCGAAAGACAGGCACACGACCGTCATGTTCCAGCCGCGCCGCGCATAGAGCGCGATGGCGCCGCCGGCGCGCCAGACGAAGTCGGCCGAATGGGCGCTGACGACCAGGCCGTGTTGCGTTGTGCTGCTCATGCTTTCATCCCAGGAAAAAGTAAACCGGCCTTGCCGCCGGGGTCCCGCCCATGCGGGCTCAATCCGCGCTGATGCCCGCCGCGCGGATCACCTTGCCCCACTTCACCGTTTCTTCGGCAACGAAGCGGCCGAAATCCTCGGCGCTGCCCGGCGTGATCTCGGCGCCCATCTCGCCCATGCGTTGCTTGATGGCGGGATCGGCCAGCGCGGCCTGCAGGGCCTGGTTCAAGCGCTGCACCACGGCCGGCGGCATGCCCACGGGGCCGACCAGTCCCCACCACACCGTGGCGTCGGCGCCCGGCAGCCCTTGGGCAGCCGCGGTCGGCACGTCGGGCAACAGTTTGGACGGATGCGGATTGAGCACGGCGAGCGCGCGCAACTTGTCGGACTTGATGTGCGAGACAACTTCGAGCGGATTGATCGACATGAACGACAGCCGTCCGCCGAGCAGATCCGTGACGGCGGGCGAGCCGCCCTTGTACGGAATGTGCAGCGCCTTGAAGCCGCCCTCGGCCTTCAGCAGTTCACTGCCCAGGTGGCCCGAACTCCCGTTCCCGGCCGAGCCATAGCTGAGCCTGTCGGGCTGCGCGCGGCCTTCGGCCACCAGATCCTTCAGGCTTTTGGCGGACGCGTCGCTGCGCACCACCACGACCAGCGGCGCGTAGCCGATGGCGCCGATCGGCGCGAAATCCTTGGCGGGATCGAAACTCAGCTTCGGGAACAGGGCGGCGTTGCTGGCCAGCGTGTTCGAGGCGGTCAGCAGGGTGTAGCCGTCGGGAGCAGAGCGCGCGACGTGCTCCATGCCGATATTGGTGGCCGCTCCCGGGCGGTTGTCGACGATGACCGGCTGCTTCAGTTCATCGGACATCTTTTGCGTGATCAACCGGGTCACGATGTCCACGCCGCCGCCGGCGGCATACGGCACCACGATGCGCACCGGCTTGTCCGGAAAGCCGTCGGCCGCGCGGACGCCGAAAGGCGCCACCATCGCGGCGGCCAGCCCCAGGACGGCGCCGAGCCGGCCCAGTTGTCGGGAATAGACCTGCATTGCTGTCTCCTGTGTCGTTGTTCTAGTGTCGACATGGTGCGCGGGTCAGACTAATATCGTCCAATACTTTTGCGATAGCCGATTTATTTGGTTTTCAAATAACCGTGGATTTCCGCCAACTGCGTTACTTCGTTGCCGTCGCCGAGGAACTGAGCTTCAGCGCCGCCGCCCGGCGCCTGCACGTCAGCCAGCCGCCGCTGAGTCTGCAGATCAAGGCCCTGGAGACGGAGCTTGGCGCGGTGCTGCTGGATCGCAACAAGCGCAACGTCGCACTGACCGAGGCGGGCGCCCTGTTTCTCGACCAGGCGCGGCGGGCCCTCGGCAATCTGGACCGGGCCGCCGAAGTCGTGCGCCTGGCGTCCAAGGGCGAAGCGGGCGAGATCCGGATCGCGTTCACGGCCTCGGTGCCCATGGCCGAGGCGTTCCCCCGCGTGGTGCGCTCGTTCCGCGACAATCATCCCGCGGCGCGCGCAGACCTGATTCACATGTCCACCGGACAGCAATTGCAGGCGCTGGCCGACAAGAGCGTCGACGTCGGCTTCCTGCGCCCGTCGCTGCTGTTCTGCCCGCCTCCCAATATCCAGACCCTGAATCTGTGGACCGACCGCCTGGTCGCGGTGCTGCCGGCCTGGCATGCGCTGGCGGCGCGGCCGGACCCCTTGCCGATGGCGGCGCTGGCCGACGAGGCCTTCATCCTGTTTCCCCGGGGGCTGGGCTGCGGCCTGTTCGAGCACGTGACGGTGCTGGCCAGCCGAGCGGGCTTCGCGCCGCGTCTGATGCAGGAAGCGCGCGAAGGCGCGACCATCGTCGGGCTGGTGGCGGCGGGCATGGGAATCTCCGTGCTGCCGGACACCTACGCGCGCACCGGCATTCCGGGCGTGGTGTACCGCGAGCTGGATACGCCCGACGCGACCAGCAGCCTGCTTCTGGCGTACCGACGCGATGACGCGTCGCCCCTGCTGCGGCGCTTCGTCGACGAGGTCAGGCCCACCGCCGGCGCCGCCGTATGAAGCTGCCGCTATCCTGACCGGCGCGCCGCGGCGGCGCCGTGCCTCATTCGTACGACTTCGCCAGCGCCAGCAACTCGGGCGTGCCGATGGTCTCGTTCAGGCCGTCGAAGTCCATCATGCGATCGCGCCATGGCGCGGTGCTGCCGTGCTCGCGCAAGCTGCCGTAGTAGCCCTTCAGCATGTGCGCGACCGCGCGCGAGGCGCCGCCAGGGAAGATCACGATGCGAAAACCGCGCCTGGCCAGCGCCTGGGCGCTTTCCACGGGCGTCTGGCCGCCCTCGACCATGTTCGCCAGCAGCGGCACGCGGTGCGCGAAACGCGCGCACGCGGCGTCGAGCTGCGCTTCGGTGCGCAGGGCCTCCACGAAGATGGCGTCGACCCCGCATTCGAGATAGCGTTCGGCGCGTTCGAGCGCGGCGTCCAGCCCTTCGACGGCGAGCGCGTCGGTGCGGGCGAGGATCAGCGTGCGGTCGCGGGCGTCCATGGCGGCGCGCAGCTTGCCGCACATCTCGGCCACGGGCACCACGCTCTTGCCGGCGAGGTGGCCGCAGCGCTTCGGAAAACTCTGGTCCTCGATCTGGATCATGGCCGCGCCGGCCCGTTCGAAGCCGCGCACCGTGCGCTGCACGTTGAGCGCGTTGCCGAAACCGGTATCGCCGTCCACGATCACCGGCGTGTCCACGCGTTCGGTAATGCGGGCAAGCGTGTCGGCCACCTCGGTATAGGTGGTGAGTCCGACGTCGGATCGTCCCAGCCGCGCATAGGCGATGGACGCGCCCGACAGGTAAAGCGCCTCGAAGCCGGCCTGCTCCGCGATCAGCGCCGTAAGCGCATCGTAGATTCCCGGCGCCAGCACGGCATGTCCGGCGTCGAGCCGGGACTTCAACACGGATACGGTCATCATGCCCTCAGGGGATGGCGCGCCAGGCTGCCATCGGCGAGCCGGCGCTTCAGTAGATTCATCAAGCCGCCGGCGCGCACCATGTCGAGCAGAAAGCCCGGCACTTCGGCGCACGGCAGCGCATCGCCGTTGGCGCGCAGCACGTGCCGGCCCGGCAGATCGAGCGTGACGGACTCGCCTTCTTGCAATTCGGCGGCGCGCTCGCAGGTCACGAGCATCAGGCCCACGTTGAACGCATTGCGGAAATACAGGCCATTGAAGTTCGGCGCGATCACCGCGGCCACGCCCAGATGCACGAGCGCGGCCGCCGCCTGCTCGCGCGAGGAGCCGATGCCGAAATGGCTGCCGGCCACCAGCACGTCGCCCGGCCTGACGCTCGATGCGAACTCGGGCCGCACGCCCTGCAGGCAGTGGCGCGCGATCTCCTCGATGCCGAATTTCATGTAGGCGCCGGGCGCGAGCTGGTCGGTGTCGACGTCGTCGCCCACGCGCCAGACGCGATGACGGGTAGCGGGCGTCGTCATGCCAGCACCTCCCTGGGATCGATGATGCGGCCGGCAAGCGCGGCGGCCGCCACGGAATAGGGCGAAGCGAGAAACACCCGGGCGGTTTCGGCGCCCATGCGCCCCTTGAAATTGCGCGCCGTGGTCGAGATGACGTTGACGCCTTCGGGTATCGACCCGCCATAGCCGGAGCAGGCGCCGCAGGAATTCGGCAGCACTTGCGCCCCCGCGTCCCGCAGCGCGTCCATGACGCCTTCTTCCTGCGCGCGCTGCTGGTCGCGCGCGCTGGCGGGCGCCACCATCAGCGTCACGCCGGCGGCCAGGCGGCGGCCGCGCAGCACCTCGGCGGCGGCGCGCAGGTCCTCGAGCTTGGCGCCGGTACAGGCGCCGATATAGGCCGCCTGTATCGGCGTGGGGGGATAATCGCCCGCCGGCGCGGCGTTGGCGGGGCTGTGCGGCGCCGCCACCTGCGGCGCCAGCGCATCGGCGTCGAACCGGTGCGTTTCCACTTCCGCGCCGGCGTCGGTGCGCCAGCGCGCCAAGTCGATGTCGTGCGCGCGCGGCACGCCGGCGGCGTGCAGATAATCCAGCGTGACCCGGTCGGGCGCGATCAGCCCCACCTGCGAGCCCAGCTCGGCCGACATGTTCGACAGCGTCATGCGCTCCTGCATCGACAGCGCGCGCACGGCCTCGCCGCAGAACTCGACCGCCTGGTAGCGTCCGCCGTTCATGCCGAAACGGCCGATCATGGCAAGCGCCATGTCCTTGGCCGTGACGCCCCTGGCGAGCCGCCCGTCCCATTGCATGGCGATCGTCTGCGGCACCTGCACCCAGATCTCGCCGCTGGCCACCACGCCCAGCATCTCGGTGCTGCCCACGCCGAACATGTATGCGCCGAACGCGCCGCCGGTGGGCGAGTGCGAGTCGCCTCCCACACAGAACATGCCGGGGCGGATGTGGCCGTGCTCGGGCACCACCACGTGGCAGATGCCGATGGAATCGTAGACGTGCGGCAGCGCCTGTTCGCGCGCCCAGTCGCGCGCGATGCGCACGATGCGGCGCGACTCGTCGTCCGACTCCGGCACGTAGTGATCCATCACCAGCACCACCTTGTCGCGGTCCCACAGCCCCGTGCCCAGCGATTCGAGCATGGGTTTGAGGCGGCGCGGACCGCTGGAATCATGGAACATCGCCAGGTCGACCCGGCAGGTGACGATTTCGCCCACCGCGACCGTGTCGCGGCCGCTGGCTGCCGCCAGCAGCTTCTGGGCCAGGGTTTGCTCAGGCATGATGGCTTCCTGGTGTCTGCGTCAGATCCGCGCCGTCCGCGCCCCGGCCTTGGACGCGCGCGGCCGCGCCGGCAGCGGCGCGGGGCCGGGCGCACCCACGCCGGCCGGCAGCCAGTTCGGCTCGCCCTTGGTCTCGTGCGCCTGCATGTCCATGCGGTATTCGTAGCGATCCGGGCGGTAGCGCGCCAGCAGCCATTCCACCGGCCGGCCGGCGTCGTCGCGCACCAGCCGGCGCAGCGTCAGCAGCGCCGAACCCACCGGCACTTCCAGCGCCGCGGCGATCTGCGGATTCGCCAGTTCGGCCGAAATGGATTGCTGCGCCCGCGCCACGCGCACGCCCAGCTCCCGGAATATCGCCAGCAGCGGCCGGCTGTTCAGATCGGCCTTGCGGATGCGCGCGCCGATGTCGCCGGGCACATAGCTCTCCAGATGCGAGAACGGCGCGTCCTCGTAGCTGCGCACGCGCACCGCGTGCTGCACGGCAGCGCCGGACGGGAGTTCCATGGCCGCCGCCACCGCCGCCGGCGCGGGCATGACGGCAAGCGACACGACCCGCACCTGTGTCTGCATGCCCATGTTCGACAAATGCCGCATCAGCGCTTCCATGCCCGCCCCGGCCTGCGGCGCGTCCACCCAGCCCTTGCTGTCGGCGGCGAAAGTGCCGCGGCCCTGGCGGCGCTCGATCAGTCCGTCGGCCTCCAGCGCCTCCAGCGAGCGCCGGATCGTCAGGCGCGAGACCCCGTATTCCTCGGCCAGGGCATTCTCGCCCGGCATCGGCGCGCCTCCCGCAAAACCGCCGCCCGCCAATCGTTGCTTGAGCAACAGATAGACCTGGTGATACAGAGGAAGCGGATTCTTGGACACGGACATGCTCCGGAAAAGGCGGACCAGGCGACGCTCAGTCGATGGTGGCGCCGGTGAATTTGACGATTTCAGCGTAACGCGCGATGTCCTCGCGCACGAAGGCGTCGAGCTCCTCGGGCGTGCTGCTCACGGCCGTGGCGGCTTCGCCCTCCAGCAGGCGCCGGAACTCCGGCGTATCCACTGCCTTGCGCGCGGCGGCGTTCAGCGACTTTACAACTTCGGGCGACAGCCCGGCCGGGCCGAACATCGCAAACCACGCATTGGATTCGAAGCCCTTGATCGTGTCGCCGATGGGCGGCACGTCGGGGAACTGCGGCAGCGGCTTGGGGCTGGTCACGCCCAGCGCCTTGAGCGCGCCGGACTTCATGTGCGGCAACGCGTTCAGCGAACTCGCGACCATCATGTCCACCTGGCCGCCGAGCAGGTCCGTGATGGCCGGCGCGGTGCCCTTGTACGGCACGTTCAGGATGTCCAGGCCCGACATCATCTTCATGCGTTCGCCGGCCATGTGCAGCGACGAACCGAGCGCGCCGATCGCCATCGTGTATTTGCCGGGATGCGCCTTCACTTCCTTGACGAACGCGGGCATGTCGTTGGCGGGAAAGTCCTTGCGCGTCACCAGCACGCTGGGCACGTTGGCCAGCATGCTGATGGCCTTGAAATCCTTGACCGGATCGAACGGCAGATTGCGATACAGGGAGGCGTTGATCGAGAAACTCGTGAACGTGACAAGCAGCGTGCTGCCGTCGGCCTTGGACTTGGCCACGTAGTCGGCCGCGATGTTGCCGCCGGCGCCGGGACGATTCTCGACCAGCACCGTCCGCTTCAGCTCCTGCGCCATGCGCTGCCCGATGTTGCGCGCGACGGTATCGGTCGTCCCGCCGGGCGGCGCGCCGACGATCAGGCGGATCGGGGCTTCCTGCGACATGGCGGGGAACGCGAAAACAGCTGCGAGCACGCAGCCGGATATGAAGCGGCGCATGGGTTGTCTCCTGGTATATTGTATTGATGTTAATACAAGTATACGTGGCTGGTTTTGCGGAGGCAAGCAAGCGTCATCCGTTCCCGCCTCGAAACCTTGTCATTCCTGATCACCACGGCGAAAATTCCCGCGCACGGACGATGCTCGATCCGGTCGCCGGGGGAATCGCAAGTGAAGGATGCTGGCCAGTACACGACGCACGCGGTGACCGTGCTGCAAACCAGTCCGCCATCGGACTGGCCTTATCGCTGCGCGATGAGCCTGCTTCGGCATCCCGTCGACGATGCGATTTCGGAACATCTGGCGTATATGGGCGAGTCTTCGGGCGCGGACCGGGCATGGATGATCGAATACCGTCCCGACCTGCTGCGGCTGCGCAATACGCATGAATGGTGCCGATGCCGGACGCAGCCGTATGTGGCCGAGCTGCAGGACGTGCCGACCACGCTGATCGCGTGGCTGCATCGGTTCATGGTGCAAGGCCAGGCCGTGGCCATCCATGACGTAAACGATATGCCGCGCACGGCGCGGACCATCCAGCTGGAATTCCAGCGCCAGGGGAACAAGAGCGTGCTCAGCGTGCCGGTTTTCCACGACGGGAAACTCCACGGGATCATCGGTTTCGATACGACGGTCAGGCACCGGACCTGGTCCGCGGCGGAAATCGGGGCGACGTTCCAGTGCGCCAACCTGATCGGACAAGCCAGATACTCGAACGCGCGCGCTTCCAAAGGGGCGGCGTTGCACGAGGGCGCCGCGCCGGTGGTGTATCTGCGCATGCGCGGCGTGGTGCGGGGCGTGCGGCCCGACGCGATCGTGGGAGTGCGGTCCGCGGGAAACTACAGCGAGATCTGGCTGGAGGACGGGTCGATGGTGCTCGATTCACGGGCGCTGGGCGTATGGTCCAGCCTGTTGCCGCAACAGCGGTTTTTCCGGGTCCACCGTACCGCCATTGCGAATGCGTTGCACGTCATGGACGTGGATCGCCGCAGCGTGGACAAGTGGCTGATCCGGATGCGCGCCGTGGGCGGCGCATGGCCGGTGTCGCGCGCCTACCGCAAGCAGCTGCGTGAGCGCATGGGGATCTGAACGCGGCGATTCGTGTCCGCACGTCTGCGTGTCCATGCGGTTCGTCATGCCGGCATGTTGGTTCGTCCTTGCGCCGGTGGTGGCTCGACGGATTCTTGGGATGATTTCTCAAGCGACGGCGCGTTCGCACGGTCAGGACGCGCGGCGTTTCCCGCATCGCCCATCCAGCGGAATCCCGATCCCGAGGACATCACCATGAACGGAAAAGCACTCATCGCCGCCGCATGCATGCTTGCGCTGGGCGGCGCCACGGCCGCATGGTCGCAGACGGTGGCCATCGACCGAGCGTCCAGCCCGCCGGCGGACGCCGTCGCCATCCCGGACGGCAGCAGGGAGCGCGCCGTCCGGGAGCTGCCGAAGATCGTTCAGGACATCATGACGCGCAGCCGCGTGCCGGGCATGGCGGTGGCCGTGGTGATCGACGGCGAGACGGTGTTCGCGCAAGGCTACGGCACGCGCGAGTCGGGCAGGAACGCGCCCGTGGACGCGCAGACGGTGTTCCAGATCGCCTCGATCTCGAAGTCCTTGTCGGCGACGGTGGCGGCGATCGAAGTCTCCAGGGGCACGGTCGCGTGGGACGATCCGGTCCTGCGGCATCTGCCGGACTTCCGCCTGAGCGACGCCTATGTGTCCGAGCACGCCACGATAGGCGATTTCTATGCGCACCGCTCCGGGCTGCCCGGCACGGCAGGCGACGACCTGGAAGACCTGGGATTCAAACGCAGCGAGGTCCTGGCCCGGCTGCGCCTGTTGCCGCTGGACGCCTTCCGTGCGTCCTATCACTACGCCAACTTCAGCACCACGATAGGCGCGCAGGCGGTGGCCAGGGCGGCGGGCCGCCCATGGGAAGCGCTGGCCGAGGACACGCTGTTCAAGCCCTTGGGCATGCATGCCACCAGCTACCGCTATGGCGATTTCCAAGCACGCGCCAATCGCGCCGTGCTGCACGCCTACCAGAAAGGCGTCTTCGTTCCAGCGGGCCAGCGCGACGCCGACCAGCAGGCGCCCGCCGGCGGCGTATCGTCCACGGTCGTCGATCTGGCGCAGTGGCTGAAACTGCTGCTGGCCGATGGCGTTTATCAGGGCAAGCCGATGATCGCCGCGGGCGCGCTGCTTCCCGCGCTGTCCGCCCAGGCAGTGAGCGCGCCCGCCCACGACCTGGATGCGCGATCGGGCTTTTATGGCTATGGCTTCAACGTCAATACCGAGCCGGGCGGGCGTCCTTCCATGGGGCATTCGGGCGCATTCCTGATGGGCACGGGAACCTCGTTCAGAATCGTGCCCTCGGCCGGGATCGGCATCGTGGTGTTGACCAATGGCGCGCCGGTGGGCGCGGCCGAGTCCGTCGCCGCCACATTCATCGATACAGCCTTGTACGGCCGGTCCACGCGCGACTGGTACGCGGCCTATCATGGCGCCATGCTCGGTTTTTTCGAGCCGCAGGCCGACCTGTCGAGGCAGGCCAGGCCCGTGCCGCCTGCGCCGCCCCAGCCGCTGCGCCAGTACACGGGCCGCTACGACAACGCCTACTACGGCCCCGCCGAGGTCCAGGAGGCCGATGGCGCCCTGACCCTGACGCTGGGACCAAAGGGCATGCGTTTCCCGCTGCGGCACTGGAACGGCGACACTTTCGCCTTCGCCCCCGCCGGCGAGGCCGAGCTGGTCGACTCGCTGGCGTCCATCGAGTTCAAGCCCGTTGCCGGCCAGGCCCCAGGCTTTCAGATCAAGTTCTACGACGACAACGGCTTCGGGCGCTGGACCCGCAAGTAGCCGGCCACGCCGTCCTGTCACCGCCATGCAACGCCCTGGTGCGCTAATACCGGCGCCACCTCCGCCAACCCGGCGCCGCGCGCCGGCGCCGCCTTACCCTGGGCATTGCTCGACATGGACCGTAGAAAATTCCTTAAATGGGGCAGCTTCCTGACCGTCTCCGCCGCCACCGCCGGCCTGGCCGGCTGCAACAGCGATGACGATGACGGCGACGACAGCAACGTAGACAACGGCAACGGCGGCGGCGGCGAGCCGCCGGCGCGGCGCTTCCAGTACCCGCAAGGCGTCGCCTCGGGCGATCCGCGGCCCGACAGCATCGTCCTGTGGACCCGCGTGATCGGCGATGACGGCGCGGCCGTCGCCGTGCGCGTGCAGCTGGCCCGCGACGAGACCTTCACCCAGCTGCTGGTCGATGCCGCCGTCAGCGCCGAGCCCGACTGGGACCACACCGTGCGCCACAAGGTCACGGGCCTGGACGCCGGCAGCAACTACTACTACCGCTTCGTGGCGGGCGCCAGCACCAGCCCCGTCGGCCGCACGCGCACCGCGCCGGCGGAAAACGCCGCGGTGGCTCAACTGAAGTTCGCCTTCATTTCGTGTCAGGACTGGAGCGTGAACCATTGGGCCGCCTTCGACGAGCTGGCCGCGCAAGACCTGGACTTCGTGGTGCACCTGGGCGACTACGTCTACGAAACCGTGAAGGCGGGCTTCCAGGCCGGCGGCGTGGAAAGCGCGCATGCGCCGCTGTCGCTGCCCGACGGCAAGGCGCGGGCCGATGGCGCGGTCTACGCGACGACGCTGGCCGACTATCGCAGCCTGTACCGCAGCTACCGTTCGGACCCGCGCCTGCAGGCCCTGCACGCGCGCTTTCCGGTCATCGCCATCTGGGACGATCACGAATTCTCGGATGACTGCTGGCAGGACCGCCAGACCTACGAAACCGTGGACGACGAAACGCCCGGCACCGCGCGCCGCCGCGGCGCCAGCCAGGCCTGGTTCGAGTTCATGCCGGCCGACGTGTCGCTGGACCCGGCCAATCCGTCGTTCCAGAACATCCAGATCTATCGCGCATTCCGCTTCGGCAGCCTGGCCACGCTGCTGATGACGGACGAACGCCTGTACCGCGCCGACCACGTGATCCCCGAGCAGCAGGCAGGCAGCGAGATCGGCAGCCGCTACTTCGTGCCCAAGCGCCTGCTGTCGCAGGTCGAGGCGATGAAGCTGGCGAGCGCCGGCGGCCAGCTGACGCCGGTGTCCATCCTGGGCGACACGCAGCGCAACTGGTGGAAGGCGCAGCTGGCCGCCAGCACCACGTCCTGGAATCTGTGGGGCAACGAAGTTTCGCTGCTGCGCATGCAGTTCAACGGCGCGCAGGCCGTGGCCGGCCTGCTGGCGCAGGGCCTGGCGGCGGCGCAACCGGCACTGGCGCCGCTGGCGCCGTTCATGGCGGCCGCGCTGGCGCAGGATTTGAAGGATGCCGACCACGCCAGCGGCAGCCCCGTCACCGCGTATCCCGCCTTGTCCGCGCTGCTGGACGCGCAGGCGGGCATCCCGCCCGCGGCCTTCGCCGCGCAGATCAAGCCCCTGCTGGACGCGCAGCTGCCGCCTTCGCTGCTGCTCGACGAATACCTGCTGAACGCGGACCAGTGGGATGGCTACAACGCCGAGCGCAAGGACCTGATGGCCTTCGTGCGCGACAAGGGCGTGCGCAACCTAGTGGCGCTGACGGGCGACATCCACGCCTTCTTCGCCGGCCCCGTCATGGACGACTACGACGCCGCGACGCCCAGGCCCGTGATGGTGGACCTGGTGACGGCCGGCATCTCCAGCAATTCCTTCTTCAGCTATTTCAAGAACGTGGTCGACACCGATCCCGCCTTCGCGCCGGCCAGGCCGCTGATCTACGGCGAGGCGGCGGGCGAAATCAGAAACACGTTCAACGACACCTTGAAGCAGTTCAACGCCGACTGGCTGCGCTACATCGACACCGACGCGCAAGGGTTCGCGGTGGTGACGCTGACCGAGACGGAACTGCGCTGCGTGTTCCACAAGCTCAAGCCGCTGGACGGCACGCAGGCGCCGGCCTTGCCCGCCGTCGCGTCGCAGACGGTGCTGACGGTGGCGTCGGGGACGACGGCTGTGACGGTGGCGGCGTAGGTTGGGGTTTATTCGAATCAGCTCAATTCCGCTCATTGCATGAGCCGATTGCCGCTAAATTGAGTCGATTCGATCCCCCTGGCTCACATCATGACCATCCGCGAAAATATTCTTCGAACCTCCAAGGAATACCGACGCGCATTCGTCGACGACTACGTACCGAACCGGAGTTCCCTGTTGCCGACATCGCTGGCCCAGGCCTTGGCCGACGAAGGGGGCATGCAAGGCCAGTTTCCGGCCGGCACTTACGCGCGCCGTGTCCTGGAGCCATTGTTGCTGGACCTGTCCTGGTCATCCTCGCGCCTGGAAGGCAACCGCTACTCCTTGTTGGCCACGCAGGAACTCTTCAGGCTCGGCGCGGCGGGAGCGGACCTGGACGCGGTAATGCTGCTCAACCACAAGGCCGCCATCGAGTTCATGATCGATGCTGTGCCCGCGCATGGCTTGACGTCGGCCGTGATCAGCAACCTGCATGCGATTCTGATGCAGGACCTGCTGGCCGACGCCCAGGGCCTGGGCCGTATCCGGCAGGCCGTGGTCAATATCGGGGGAAGCACCTACATGCCGGTGCAGGCGCCGTCGCTGCTACAGGAGATGTTCGACCACATCCTGGAGAAGGCGCGGCTTACCAAGAACCCGGTGGAAGCCGCTTTCTTCCTGTGGGTGAACCTGGCCTATCTGCAGCCTTTCGAAGATGGCAACAAACGCACCAGCCGTTTGTCGTCGAACATCCCGCTGATGCTTTACAACAACGCGCCGCTGTCCTTTCTTGACGTGGAGCCCCACGACTACGCCCACGCCATGATGGGCGTTTACGAACACTGCGACGTAACGCTGGCGGTGGAACTGTTCACCTGGGCTTATCGCCGCTCGATCCGCAAGTACGCAATACTGCTCGATGCGGCGGGCGTGCCCGATCCCGTGCGGCTGCGATTCCGGGAAAAGTTGAACGACGTGATCGGCCAGGTGGTGCGCGAACGGTGGACGGCGGATGCCGCGGTGGCCGCGCTGGCGCTGCCTGAAGAGGAGGTCCGGCTATTGCGCCCGATGCTGGCCCGGGAGCTGCGCATACTGGATCTGCACAACTGCGCGCGTTATCGGCTGCCGATGGCGCAGGTGCAGCGATGGATCGACGCGGGACGGCCGCAATAACGCCCATCGCGCAAAGCACGAGGGCCGCGATGATCGCGGCCCTTGCTGTTTACTGCCTGCAGGTTTGAATCACGCCTTGCGCACCTGCGCAATCAAGCCATCCAGCTGCTTGAGCATGGTGTCGATTTCTTCGGCCGTGACGTTCAGCGCGGGCATGAAGCGCAGCAGGTTGCCGCGCGGGGCGTTCAGCAGCAGGCCGTTGGGCGCCAGGTTGCGGGCGGCTTCGACGATGGCGGGGCCGTCGTCGCGGTCCATGACCAGGGCGCGCAAGAGGCCCAGGCCGCGCTCGCCCTTCATGCCGTACTTGGCCGACAGGGCCAGCAGGCCTTCGGACAGCTGCTTGGCGCGGGCATTGACGGATTCCATGAAGCCCGGGGCGGCCAGCGCGTCGAACACGGCCACGCCGACGGCGGCCATGAGGGGGTTGCCGTTGTAGGTGCCGCCCTGGTCGCCGTGGGCGAAGACGCAGACTTCCTGGCGCGCCAGCAGCGCGGCCAGCGGCACGCCGCCGCCGATGCCCTTGGCCAGCGTCATGATGTCGGGCACCACGTCGGATTGCTGGTAGGCGAACATCGTGCCGGTGCGGCCCATGCCGGTCTGGACTTCGTCGACGATGAAGAGCAGCTTGTGCTCGTCGGCGAGCTTGCGCAGGCCCTGCATGAATTCCTTGGTGGCCGGGATGACGCCGGCTTCGCCCTGGACCGGTTCGAGCATGATGGCGACGGTCTGGTCGTCGATCAGCTTGCGCACGGATTCCAGGTCGTTGATTTCGGCCTTGGGGAAGCCTTCGACCTGCGGGGCGAACATCTTGTCCCAGCCCGGCTTGCCCGACGCGGACATGGTCGCCAGCGTGCGGCCGTGGAAGCCGTGATTCATGGTGATGATCTTGTACGCGCCGTTCTTGTTGACCTGGCCCCACTTGCGCGCGAGCTTGATGGCGCCTTCATTGGCCTCGCCGCCGCTGTTGGCGAAGAACACGCGGTCGAACACCGAGGCGCCGGTCAGGCGCTGGGCCAGGGCGATGGACGGCTCGTTGTAGAAGGCCGGCGAGGGGTTCATCAGCAGCTTGGACTGGTCCAGCAGGGCCTTCTGCATTTCCGGGGCGCAGTGGCCCAGGGTGTTGACGGCCCAGCCCTGGACGAAGTCCAGGTATCGCTTGCCCGCGTGATCCTCCAGCCAGGACCCCTGGCCTCGCACGAACACGAGGTCCGGGCGGGCGGTGATCTCCATGAGGGTGTTGACGTTGAACTGGCTGAATTCCATGGCGGTTCCTGCGGAATGAGAGAACAGGGGTGGGGAAACAAGGGAAATGTAGCACCGGCGGGGGAATGCTATCGTGACGAACCCCTGCCGATCCGCCCCAGGGCCGCCTCAAGAGGGCCGCCAGCGCGGGCGCTCTATTTTATGCAACAGGCGCAGACCCCGCGCGCAGCCCTTTGTCGCTTTTTACTGACCAATCATGAAACGTACTCTTTCCAGTCTCGCGGCCTGTCTGATGCTGGCGGCGGCCGGCGCCCCGGCGCAGGCGCAGTATCCCGAACGCCCCATCCGCCTGATCGTGCCGTTCCCGCCGGGCCAGGCCACCGACATCTTCGCGCGCGCGCTGGCCGAAAAGCTGGGCGCGGCGGTCAAGCAGCCCATCGTGGTCGAGAACCGCGCCGGCGCCGGCAGCAATATCGGCATGGAGCAGGCGGCGCGCGCCGCGGCCGACGGCTACACGCTGGTGATCGCGGGCAGCGCCGCGGCCGTGAACCAGACGCTGTACAAGACCATCAACTACAGCCTGACCAAGGATTTCGCGCCGGTGTCGGGCGTGTTTTCGGTGCCGCTGATGTTCCTGGCCACGCCGGCCTCGGGCATCACCTCGCTCAAGCAGCTGGTCGAGCAGGCGCGCGCCAATCCGGGCGAGCTGGCCTACGCCAGCGCCGGCATCGGCGGCACGCAGCATCTGTCGGCCGAGATGTTCAAGGCGGCCGCCGATGTGGACATCCGCCACATTCCGTACAAGGGCAGCGGCCCGGCGCAGGCGGATTTCCTGGGCCATCAGGTGCCGCTGATGGTGGATTCCGTGACCGCCGGCCTGCCGCACGTGCAGAGCAAGAAAGCGGTGGCGCTGGCGGTGACCACCGCCAAGCGGCTGCCGCAGCTGCCCGACGTGCCGACGGTGGCGGAATCGGGTTATCCGGGCTTCGAAGCCATCGGCTGGGCCGCGGTGCTGGCGCCGCGCGACACGCCGCCGGCGGTGACGGGCTATCTGAGCCAGCAGATCGGCCAGGTGCTGAAGGCGCCGGAGATGCAGAAATTCTTCCGCGACCGCGGCGCCGAACCCATGCCGATGACGCCGCAGGACACCGGCGCGTTCATCGCCGGCGAAGTGCAGAAGTGGGGCAAGGCCGTCAAGCAGTCGGGCGCCCAGGTGGACTGAGCGCCCGCTGTGGGCCCGGCGGTCTGCGCCGGGCCGTCCTGCCTCAAAGCGGCTGGGTCACCACGGGCTTGGCCGGATCGCCGGGCTGTCCGGGGTCGCCGGGACGGCCGGGTACGGTGTCATCCTGTCCGGGCCGCGGCGTGGGGCGCTGACCCGGCGCCTGCTTGTCCGGCGCGTCGCCGGGCCGCTGGCCGGGAGGCTGGGTGGGATCGGACGGGTCATTGGGTTGCTGATGTGCTTGCATGGCTTTTCTCCTGAAAGGTTCAAGGCTGGCTGCACCGGGGGCAGCGCCGCAACGCGGGCCGCCCGTGCAAGTCCACGATAGGCGCGGCCATCCAGCCTGCACAGATCACGGTGAACGAATTCATCTAGTGTTTTTTCCCTAGCGCGCCGCAACGCGCCTGGGGGCCGCTCGGCAGGTGCAAAAACACTAGTCAACCTGGTGCGCTCACGTCTTACGCATGCGCCGCGCGATTCCTATAGTGGGTCCGTCCGCAGCCGAAGCCGGCCTCGCGCGGCTCCCGGGCCTGCGGTTCATGCAACCTGAAAAGGAGAGACGACATGGACAACGACCGCATCAAGGGCGCCGCCAAGGAAGTCAAGGGCGCCATCAAGGAAACCGCCGGCAAGGTGACCGGCAACCGCCAGACCGAAGCCGAGGGCAAGGCGGAGAAGACCGTCGGCAAGGTGCAGCGCAACGTGGGCGAGGCCAAGGATCAGGCACGCGACTTGCTGGACAAGAAATAGTCGCGGCCGTGTGCCGAAAGGAGAAAAACATGACGCATCGAATCTGGCTTGCGCTGGTGCTGGCAGCCGCCGCCGTCACGGCGGGCTGCAACACGATGGAAGGCGCCGGCAAGGATATTGAACGCGGCGGGGAAAAGATCCAGCAGAAGGCCCAATAGGGCCACGGACATCCCCGCATCAGGGCCGGCGCGTCGATGACGCGCCGGCTTTTTGGCGTGCCGCGCCCGGTCAGCGCGAGAATCCGCGCGCCGCGATTTCCCAGATGTCCTGCACCACACCGTCCTTCACCACCACCAGGCCGTCGTGCAGGTTGAAAGTGGGATCGACGTGCGAAGGCACCAGGCGCAGCACCGCGCCCAGCGCCGGCGCCTGCGCGCCCGGCGCCACGCGCACCACGCCGTGTTCGTCGTTGATGGCGGCGTAGCTCAGCCCCGGTTCGCCGTACAGCGCCGGCGGGCCGCATTCGGCGGTGGTGGACTTCAGGCCGGCGTCCAGGATGACGCGGTCGGGAGCCGGCGCGCTCATGACGGTGGACAGCACGAACAGACTGTTCTGGAAGGTGAGCGGACCGTTCCATTCGTTGGCGCCGTAGTCGCCGTCCATGAAGGCGTAGGAGCCGGCCTGCAGCTCGGTGTAGACGCCGCTGGCCGCGTCGAATTCCGCGCTGCCGGTGCCGCCGCCCGTGATAGTGTCGCAGGCGATGCCGCTTTCGCGCAGCAGCTGCGCGTACGAGGCGGCGATGCCCGCGGCCTGGCGGCAGACCGCGGCGCGCTCGTCGCGCGTGCGCAGATGCTGCACCGAGCCGTGGTAGGCCTGCAGCCCGGCGAAATTCAGGCCCGGCAGGGCGCGCGCCTGCTGCGCCAGCGCCAGCACCGCGGCATCGTCGGACGCGCCGCAGCGGCCCTGGCCCACGTCCACCTCCACCAGCACGTCGATTTCGGCGCCGGCCTGCGTCATGGCGGCCGACAGCTGCGCCAGGTTTTCCGCGTTGTCCACGCACACGCTGATCTTGGCGGCGCGCGCCAGCTGGCCCAGCAGCGCCAGCTTGGCCGGCCCGACCACCTCGTTGCTGATATGGATGTCGCGGATGCCGGCGGCCACGAAAGGCAGGGCTTCGCTGACTTTCTGGCAACAGATGCCGCGCGCGCCCAGGGCCAGCTGGCGCAGCGCGATCTCAGGGCATTTGTGCGCCTTGGCGTGCGGCCGCAGGGCCACCTGGTGGCGGTCGGCCCAGGCCTGCATGGCGCGCAGGTTGGCTTCGAAGGGCGCCAGGTCCAGCACCAGGCTGGGCGTATCGATACGGGCCAGGGGATCGCCCGGCTGGGCCGCGGGCGGCAGCGCTATGCCGCGTATGACTTCCAGGGACATCGGTGAACGCTCCGTTATCTGCACCCGCGTCGCAGGCAACCTCACACCATAACCAAATATGGGCCGGTCATAACCAAAATGCCATGCGACCCCCTGGTAAACGATAGCTCCGTAAGC
The DNA here is from genome assembly GCF_057359325.1 of Achromobacter sp. MUI-25009338. Classification (NCBI taxonomy): domain Bacteria; kingdom Pseudomonadati; phylum Pseudomonadota; class Betaproteobacteria; order Burkholderiales; family Alcaligenaceae; genus Achromobacter; species Achromobacter sp. MUI-25009338. Next base: position 57,376 of record NZ_CM170627.1, on the reverse strand, counting down.
ATTGGCTACAAGGTGTCGGCATGACAGAATTTCATCATAAAGAACGCCCCCAGGGGAGGGCGCGTTTTTTGCCGCCGGGCGCAAGATCCGGCGGCACGAAACGACGATATTCAATCATCGCGAAATCACGGAGAAGCCCGCATGAAACTGAAGCACTGGATCACCACCCTGACCCTGGCCGTCGCCGCGGTCGGCGCCGTCGGCAGCGCGCAAGCGCAGCAATTCTTCCGCATCGGCACCGGCGGCACGGCCGGCACCTACTACCCGATCGGCGGCATCATCGCCAACGCGGTGTCGCAGCCCGGCAAGCTGATCGCCACGGCGGTCGCGTCCAACGGGTCGGTGGCCAACATCAACGGCATCCTGGGCGGTTCGTTCGAGGCCGGCTTCACGCAATCCGACGTGGCCTACTGGGCCTATAGCGGCACCGGCACGTTCGAAGGCAAGCCCAAGGCGCAGGATCTGCGCCTGATCGCCACGCTGTACCCGGAAAGCATCCACCTGGTCGCGCGCAAGGGCGCCGGCATCAAGAGCGTGGCCGACCTGAAGGGCAAGCGCGTCTCCATGGACGAGCCGGGCTCGGGCACGCTGGTCGACGTGCGCCTGATCCTGGGCGCCTACGGCATGACCGACAAGGACATCAAGGCCGAATACCTCAAGCCGAACCAGGCGGGCGACAAGCTCAAGGACGGCGGCCTGGACGCCTTCTTCTTCGTGGGCGGCGCCCCGGCCGGCGCCATCGCGGAACTGGCTTCCAGCGGCGCCGGCATCGAGATCGTGCCGCTGGTCGGCCCGGAAATCGACGCGCTGCGCGCCAAGCAGCAGTTCTTCACGCCCGACACCATCGCCGCCAACACCTACCAGAACGTGGGCGAGGTCAAGACCATCTCGGTCAACGCGCAGATGGTCTCCTCGGCCAAGCTGTCCGAGCAGGTGGTCTATGACGTCACCAAGGCGCTGTACAGCGACGCCACCCGCAAGACGCTGGACAACGGCCACGCCAAGGGCAAGCTGATCACGCGCGAAAACGCGGTCAAGGGCGCGGGCATTCCGTTCCACCCGGGCGCCGAGAAGTTCTACAAGGAAATCGGGCTGTTGAAGTGACCCCCCCCGGAGCGCCTGCGGCGCTTCCCCCCCAGGGGGGCGCCGCTGTGGACCGGCGGAGCCGGATCCACGCGGCCCCGATTGTGGGGCAGTAGTTTTATGCGGAGCGGGTGCTGCTTGGCGGCGCACGGTCGGGAAAGTATGTATTACCTGCGCGGGGCCGCCACGAGCGGCCCTGTTTGCTGAATCACCCTGAGAATCACGGCGATGGAAATAGACCACGAAAAAACCCAGCAGCTGGCGGAGAAGTACGACTCGGAAATCCGCTTCCGGCCGCTGGACAAGGCGGCCACATGGATCGTGTCCGGCCTGCTGGTTGCACTCTCGATCTTTCATTACTACACGGCCGGCTTCGGCCTGCTGCGCGAGGCCACGCACCGCGGCGTGCACCTGGCGTTCGTGCTGAGCCTCATCTTCCTGGTGTTCGGCTTTTCGAAGGCGCACTACACGCGCGAGCCGAAGTCCACCTGGTACGCGCCCGGCGGCATTCCGCTGTATGACTGGATCATCGCGATCGCGCTGGCCCTGTCGGTGCTGTATATCCCCTACATTTTCGAGGACCTGGCGTTCCGCGTCGGCAATCCGCTGCCGATCGACGTGTTCATGGGGTCCATCCTGCTGATCGGCCTGCTGGAGGCCACGCGCCGCGCCATGGGCTGGCCGCTGCCCATCATCGCGCTGGTGTTCATGGCCTACGCCATGTTCGGCCCGTATTTCCCCGGGCTGCTGCAGCACGCCGGCAATACCTGGTCCCAGGTCGTCAACCACATGTACCTGACCAGCCAGGGCGTGTACGGCGTGGCCGTGGGCGTGGTGGCCACCTATGTGTTCCACTTCGTGCTGTTCGGGGTGCTGGCCACCCGCATCGGCCTGGGCCAGCTGTTCCTGGACGTGGCCTCCACCGTCGCCGGCCGCTACGCCGGCGGGCCGGCCAAGGTGTCGGTGTTCGGCTCGGCCATGTTCGGCATGCTGTCGGGCTCCTCGGTGGCCAACGCGGTGACGGTGGGCTCGCTCACCATTCCCGCCATGATCCGCATCGGCTATCCGCGGCACTTCGCCGCGGGCGTCGAAGCCGCCAGCAGCACCGGCGGCCAGATCACGCCGCCCATCATGGGCGCGGCCGCGTTCCTGATGATCGAGTTCCTGGGCATTCCGTACCAGCAGATCGCGATCGCGGGGATTTTCCCGGCGTTCCTGTATTTCTTCGGCATGTTCATGCAGGTGCACTTCGAGGCCAAGCGCGAAGGGCTGCGCGGGCTGACCAACGAAGAAATGCCCAAGCTCAAGCAGTCGTTCAAGATGCGCTGGCCGACCCTGATTCCGCTGGCGCTGCTGATCGGCGTGCTGGCCAGCGGCCGCACGCCCTACCTGGCGGCATTCGCCGGGATCACGGGCTGCATCGTGGTGGGCCTGCTCAATCCGTTCCAGCGGCTGCGCCTGCGCGATCTGTACGAAGCCTTCGAAACCGGCGCCAAGTACGCGCTGGCGGTGGGCGCGGCGGCGGGCACGGTGGGCATCGTGATCGGCGTGGTCACGCTGACCGGCGTGGGCTTCAAGATCTCGTACATCGTGATCTCGGCGGCGCAGGCCATCGCCGGCGGCGCGGCCACGGTGATTCCGGAGGCCATCGCCAACACCCAGACGCTGACCCTGATCGCGGCGCTGGTCATGACCGGCATCGTCTGCATCCTGATGGGCTGCGGCATTCCGACCACGGCCAACTACCTGATCATGGTGGCGGTGGCCGCCCCCACGCTGGTGCAGCTGGGCGTGCAGCCGATCGCGGCGCACTTCTTCGTGTTCTATTTCGGCATCCTGGCCGACATCACGCCGCCGGTGGCGCTGGCCGCCTACGCGGCCGCGGGCATGGCGGGCAGCGACCCGTTCAAGACCGGCAACACGGCGTTCCGGCTGGGCATCACCAAGCTCATCGTGCCCTTCGTGTTCGTGTTCTCGCCGTCGCTGCTGATTTCGGTGCAGGGCTTCACCTGGTATGACTTCGCCGTGACGCTGGTCGGCTGCATGATCGGCCTGGTGCTGCTGTCGGCCGCGTTCTCGCGCTACATGCTGGTCGGCATGAAGAGCTGGGAGCGCTGGCTGTGCGTCGTGGGCGCCCTGCTGACGATCCTGCCGGGCCTGACCAGCGGCCTGATCGGGCTGGCGGTGTGCATTCCGGTGTTCATGCGCCAGCTGGCGCAGCTCAAGCTGGAGAACGCCCCCAGGACCACCTGAGGCGAAAAAGGGACGGAATAAAGGGGCGGCCTTTTCGGGGTCCGCCCCTTTTCGTCGAATCATGCAGTTTGGCAGTATTTGGCCGAAAAACGCCGCTTTTTGGGCCCGGGGTGACGGCATACAACACTCGCCATCGGGTTGGTTGCCCGGCCCTACAAATCGGCGTACAGTAAAATTCATGTTTGCTGGTCTGCCGATATGCGGGCCGACTGTGCAAACAGGCACAAGACTGCGCCATATGTTCGATATCCTGGTTTATCTGTACGAGAATTACTACACGCCGCAAGCCTGTCCTGCGGCTGACGTGCTGGCCAAGCGGCTTGCCGCCGCGGGGTTCGAGCACGAAGACATCGACGATGCGCTCGGATGGCTCTACGGCCTCGCCGAGACCACCGAACGGTGCGTCGATCTCGCCCAGGCGCCCACCACCGGCACCCGCATCTACACCGATAACGAGTATCAGCAGCTCGGCACCGAGTCCATCGGCTTTATCGCCTTCCTGGAATCGGCCGGCGTGCTGCCCGCGCCCCTGCGCGAAATCGTGATCGACCGCGGGCTGGCCGCGCCCGAATCCCCCGTGCCGCTGTCGAAGATCAAGATCATCGCCCTCATGGTCCTCTGGAGCCAGGAGGCCGAGATCGACAATCTGGTCCTGGAAGAGCTCCTCGACGACGACGGCGCGCGCCGCCTGCATTGAACGCGGCGCGCCGCCGCGGCACCTCCTTGTCTCCATCGTCCCGCGCGCACCGACGCGCGGGCTTCGTCCTGTGAACTACGTAGGCCGTTTCGCCCCCAGCCCCAGCGGCCCGCTGCACGCGGGCTCGCTCGTGGCCGCCCTGGCCAGCTGGCTGGACGCGCGCGCCCATGAAGGCCGCTGGCTGCTGCGCATCGAGGACGTGGACACGCCGCGCACCGTGCCCGGCGCGGCCGAGCGCATCATGGCGCAGCTGCAGGCGCTGGGCCTGGCCTGGGACGGCGACATCGTGTGGCAGTCGCAGCGCGGCGCGGCCTACCAGGCGGCTTTCGGCGCGCTGGCCGCGCGCGGCCTGATCTACGGCTGCGGCTGCACCCGCCGCGAAATCGCCGACTCGGCCCTGCGCGGCCAGACCCAGCCGGGCGCCGACGGCGAAAGGCCTTACCCCGGCACCTGCCGCAACGGCCTGCCGCCGGGCCGCCAGGCGCGCGCATGGCGCCTGCGGGTGCCGCCGGGCGTGGAACATTTCGAGGACCGCTGGCTGGGACCGCAGGAACAGGACGTGGCCCGCGCCGTGGGCGACATGGCGCTGCGCCGCGCCGACGGCCTGTGGGCCTATCAGCTGGCCGTGGTGGTCGACGATGCGGCGCAGGGCGTCACGGACGTGGTGCGCGGCGCCGACTTGCTGGGTTCCACGGCGCGCCAGCGCGTGCTGGGCCGCCTGCTGGGCCTGCCGGCGCTGCGCTATCTGCATGTGCCGCTGATCCTGGACCCCGCCAGCGGACTGAAGCTGTCCAAGCAGAATGGCGCCCCGCCCATCGATACCGACGCGCCGCTGGCGGCGCTGCGGGCCGCCTGGTCGGCGCTGGGCTTCGCCGATTTCCCGGCGCAGGACCGCGACGCATTCCTGCGCGAGGCCGCCGCGCGCTGGGCGCGGCGCTTTCCCTGAATATCCTAGAGCGGCTGCAGGTCCTCGCCCAGCATCCGCACCAATAGCGCCTCGCCGTTGTCGGCCACGCGCAGTTCGCCGTAGCGGGCGACCTCGTAGCGCTTGGCCTGGCCTTCGGGGAAGAAATAGGCGTTGGTCACGATGCGCACGCCGTTGTTGCGCACCCGGTAGCGCAGCGGCACCTCGGCGTCGGTATGCGGATGCACCTCGGGCTGGATGCGCAGCGGCTGCGACACGCCGCGCTCGTCGCGCGCCAACATCACGTAGCCGTCGGGCTCGTAGCCCAGCAGCGAATCGGGTTCGGGCCGGTTCTCGCCGCCCAGGCGCAGCCGCGTGACCTCGCGGCTGGCGGCGAAATTCAGCGCCATGTAGTCGCCCTGCATCAGCGAGCGCGGGTCCACCGGCGCCAGTTCCAGGATGACCACCTTGCCGGAAGCCAGCAGTTTTTCGCGCTGCCAGATGCCGCCGTTGGCCACCGCCAGCACCAGCGCCAGGCCGCCCAGGATGCCCAGCGTGCGCCAGCGCAGCGCGCCCGACACCGGCGGCAGCGGCCCGCGCGCGGACGGCGCCTGAGTGCGCATCAGGCGCGGCACCAGCCACACCAGGGCCCGCAGCATGAACAGCAGCACCGCCGCGCCGCCCAGCCACAGCGCCTTCTGCAGCAGCGGCACGTCGAGCTGGTAGTAATAGACGCCCAGATAGGCCAGCAGGCTGAGCACGCCGAAGATGGCCAGGCGCGGCTGGTTCAGGCCGAAGCCCAGCAGCAGCCAGGCCAGCGCGAAGCCCACGCCCGGGCTGGGCAGCCAGAACAGCGCCAGCACCAGCAGGGCCAGCGGCACGCCCCAGGTCACGCCCGCGGTCAGCACGCGGCGCCGCGGCCACAGCACCGCCAGGGCCGCCGCCGCCGGCAGCAGCGCGCCGGCCGTCACCAGCACCGCCGTGCGCGGATTGAGCTGCCACATCGCCGGCAGTTGCAGGGCCGATATGCCGCTGGCCAGCCACACCATGCCCTGAACCGACAGCAGGAAGGCCCAGGCCAGCGGCTGCAGCGCGTGGGCGCGCCGCCCGCCCAGGCGCCGGCCCAGGCTGAACAGCACCGCCGTGGCCCAGGCGCCGGTCACCGCGATGGGCAGCCACACGAAGGTGGCCTGCGCCACGTCGAAATCCAGCCAGGCCTCCAGCAGGTCTTCGCGCATCAGCTCCGGCACCAGGCCGCGCCAGATCAGCCCGGCCGAGGCCAGCGCGATCAGCAGGCCGCTCAGGAACCGCAGGATGGCGTCCGGCCCCAGCGCGTAGACGGCCGTGGCCATCAGCAGCACGAACAGGCAGGCGTTGGTGAACGAGGTGGAGCTGGACAGGCCGTAGATGATCAGGATCTGGCCGGTGAAGGCCATGGCCGTGCCGCATTGGCGCCAGAAGGGGCCGGCGTCGCTGCGCAGCACCGCCACGCCGGCGGCGCACAGCACCAGGCCGGTCACCAGCGCGCCTTCCTCGGTGGTGACTACGCCGGAGAAGGCCACGAACACCAGCAGCAGCAGCGTGCCCAGCCAGGCGCTCAGGCCCAGCAGGCATTGCACGTACCAGGGCGGATCGGCCTGGGCCGCGGCCGGCGCCAGCTGCGCCACCGGCGCGCCCGCGTCGGCCGGATCGACCGCATTGCCGGCCGAGGCGGCCGACGGCTCGGCGTCGGCCGCGGCGACCGGCGCGGCGGGTTCGGCGCCCAGCCGGCGCAGCCAGCGGGCAGCCCAGACGGCTTCGGCCATCAGCAGCGCGGCCAGCGGCAATGCGGCCCAGACGCCGGGTTCCAGGCGCAGCAGCCATTCGCCCACCACGCGCAGCGACACGCAGATCACGCCCGCGGCCAGCATGGCCAGTATGACCAGGTCGCGCCGGCCGCGCTGATAATAAAGGCCCAGGCCCAGCGTGACGGCCAGCCAGGCCACGCCGTTGGCGGTGCCCAGCCCGCGCAGGATGTAGTCGCCGAACATCAGCGACACCACCAGCGCGCTGATGGTCAGCGCGGCCAGGATGCGCGGCCCGAACAGCGTGCTGGCGCGCCAGCGGCGCGCGGCCATCTCCCAGGCGAACAGCAGCACCAGGTTCAGGCCCGCGATGATGAGGCTGGCGGCGCCGGGGCCGCCGAACACCATCCACCACTCGAAGGCGCGCTCGCCCAGCCATAGCGCGGTGGCAATGTTCAGCACCAGCACCCATAGCAGCCAGACCGCCTGGCTGGCCGCCGCCAGCGCCCACGGCAGCAGCAGCGCCGCCCACCAGGCGAACAGTTCCCAGGTGTCGGCCCCGGTCTGGTAAGTTTGACCCAGCAGGGCGAGCAGGGCGCCCAGCAGAATGCCGGCCAGCGCCAGCAGCGCGCCGGGTATGCTGCGGCGCACGCCGGGGCTGGCGCGCAGGCGCAGCCCGGCCCAAGCGGCGGCCAGCGCGCAGGCCGCCAGCAGCGCCTGCACGCCGGCGAAGCGCTGTATTTTGGTCATGTCCTGCCAGTTGGCGGCGACCCAGCAAACCGCGGCGCTGCCCAGCAGTAAAACGCCCAGCCAGAGGGTGCTGCGCGCCAGAAATTGGCGCCATGCGTGTAGTTCGGATCCCGCTTGTCTTTCAGTGCCGACTTGCATCTGGCGAATCTCCGATCTTATTATCCGCGCTACTAAGGCGGGACTGCCGCCACTGGATACACATGAATAAAACGCTGATTATTGCCGAGAAGCCCTCGGTAGCCCTCGATATATCACGCGCCTTGGGAGGCTTTGCGCGCGAGGGCGACTATTTTGAAAGCGAACGTTACGTCCTCGCTTCGAGCATAGGCCATTTGCTCAGCTTGGTCGCGCCCAACGATCCGGTCAAGGGGAAGTGGAGCTTCACGCACCTGCCCGTGATCCCGCCTGAATTCGAACTGGGGCCCACCGACAAGAAATCAGCGGAACGCCTGAAACTGCTGGTCCGCCTGGCCAAGCGCAAGGACGTGGACGCCATCATCAACGCCTGTGACGCCGGGCGCGAGGGCGAGCTGATCTTCCGCTACATCATTCAGTACGCGGGCGTGAAAAAGCCGATCCAGCGCCTCTGGCTGCAGTCGATGACCCAGGCCGCCATCCGCGAAGCCTTCGCCAACCTGCGCGACGACGTGCAGCTCAAGCCGCTGGAAGCGGCCGCCCGCTCGCGCGCCGAGGCCGACTGGCTGGTCGGCATCAACGGCACGCGCGCCATGACCGCCTTCAACAGCAAGGACGGCGGCTTCTTCAAGACGCCGGTCGGGCGGGTCCAGACGCCCACGCTGGCCATCGTGGCCGAGCGCGAGGAACGCATCCGCCGCTTCGTGCCGCGCGACTACTGGGAAGTGCGCGCGCAGTTCGTGGCGGCCGCCGGCCTGTACGAAGGCCGCTGGATCGACCCCGACTTCAAGAAAGACGAGCGCGACCCGGAAAAGCGCGAATCGCGCCTGTGGTCGCAGGCCGCCGCGCAAAGCGTGGTGGCCGCCTGCCGCGACCAGCCCGGCAGCGTCACCGAGGAATCCAAGCCGTCGACCCAGATGTCGCCGGCCCTGTACGACCTGACGTCGCTGCAGCGCGAGGCCAACGGCCGCTTCGGCTTTTCGGCCAAGACCACGCTGGCGCTGGCCCAGACCCTGTACGAACGCCACAAGGCCCTGACCTACCCGCGTACCGATTCGCGCTACCTGCCCGAGGACTACATCGGCACGGTGCAGGAAACCATGCGCGCGCTGGCCAAGGGCGGCTCCAACGCGGTCGGCAGCCTGTCGCGCCACGCCGAGACGGTGGTCGGCCAGCAATGGGTCAAGCCGAACCGCCGCATCTTCGACAACAAGAAGGTGTCGGACCACTTCGCCATCATTCCCACGCTGCAGATCCCGCACGACCTCAGCGAGGCCGAGGGCAAGCTGTACGACCTGGTGCTCAAGCGCTTCCTGGCGGTGTTCTTCCCCGCCGCGGAATACCGCGTCACCACGCGCATGACCGAAGTGCAGGGGCACCGCTTCCGCACCGACGGCAAGGTGCTGGTCAACCCGGGCTGGCTGACCGTCTACGGCAAGGAAGCGCAGGGCGAGGACGCCAACCTGGTGCCGGTGGCCGACGGCGAAACCGTGCGCACCGAGGACGTGGAAGCCGTGGGCCTGTCGACCAAGCCGCCGGCGCGCTTCAACGAAGCCACGCTGCTGTCGGCCATGGAAGGCGCCGGCAAGCTGGTCGATGACGAAGAACTGCGCGAAGCCATGTCCGAGCGCGGCCTGGGCACGCCGGCCACGCGCGCGGCCATCATCGAAGGCCTGCTCAACGAAGCCTACCTGCGCCGCGAGGGCCGCGACCTGGTGCCCACCGCCAAGGCGCGCCAGCTGATGACGCTGCTCTCGGGCCTGGACGTCTCCGAACTCACCTCGCCCGAACTGACCGGCGAATGGGAGCACAAGCTCAAGCAGATCGAGCAGGGCGGCCTGGACCGCGCCGCCTTCATGCGCGAGATCGCCCAGATGACGCAGGTCATCGTCAAGCGCGCCAAGGAATACGAGCGCGACACGGTGCCCGGCGACTACGCCACGCTGCAGACGCCCTGCCCCAAGTGCGGCGGCGTCGTGAAGGAAAACTACCGCCGCTACGCCTGCACCAACTGCGACTTCTCCATCGGCAAGCATCCCGGCGGGCGCACCTTCGAGCTGCCGGAAGTCGAAGAGCTGCTGGCCAAGCGCGAGATCGGGCCGCTGCAGGGCTTCATCAGCAAGATGGGCCGGCCGTTCGCCGCCATCCTGCGCATCAGCGACGAGTACAAGCTGGAATTCGACTTCGGCCAGAACGACGAGGACGACAACGAAGCGGTGGACTTCTCCGGCCACACGCCGGTGGGTGCCTGCCCCAAGTGCCATGCGCGCGTGTTCGAGCACGGCATGAGCTACGTCTGCGAGAAATCCGTCGGCCCCGCCAAGACCTGCGATTTCCGGTCCGGCAAGGTCATCCTGCAGCAGGAAATATCGCGCGCGCAGATGGAGAAGCTGCTGACCGACGGCCGCACCGACCTGCTCGACGGCTTCGTCTCCAGCCGCACCAACCGCAAGTTCAAGGCGTTCCTGGTGCGCCAGCCGGACGGCAAGATCGGCTTCGAGTTCGAGCCGCGTCCCGAGAAGCCCGGCCGCGCCCCGGCCAAGACGGCCAGCAAGACGGCCGCCAAGACCGCGGCCAAGAAAGCCCCCGCCAAGAAGGCCGCGGTGAAGAAGACGGCGACCAAGACCGCCGCCAAAACCGCCACCAAGACCGCGGCCAAGAAGGCCGCGAAAAAGACGGCCGCCTGATGGACGTCCCGCGCCGGCGCGCAGGCGCGCCGGCGTATCGTATGACCTGGCCTAGACGCCGGCGGCCATTGCGGCCGCCGGCGTTTTGCCTATCAGCGGAGCAGGACCGATGACGACACTACCGTATCTGCGCAACTTCGATCTCACGGGCCAGGTGGCCCTGGTGACCGGCTCGGCCCGCGGGCTGGGCTTCTGTATCGCGCGGGCGCTGGCCGGCTGCGGCGCGCGCGTGCTGATCAACGGCCGCAACGCGCAGGCCGCCGCAGCCGCCGCGGGCGAACTGGCCGCCGCCGGCCTGGACGCGCATGCGCTGCCGTTCGACGTGAGCGACGATGACGCCATGGCGCGGGCCTTCGAACGCATCGACCGCGAACATGGCCGGCTGGACATCCTGGTGAACAACGTCGGGGCGCGCAACCGCAAGACGCTGGCCGACACCAGCGTGGCCGAGATCCGCGCGCTGATCGACACCGACCTGGTGGCCGGCATCCTGCTGGCCAAGCTCGCCGCCGAACGCATGGCGCGCCAGGGCAGCGGACGCCTGATCGCCATCACCTCCGTGGTGGGCGAGCTGGCCCGCTCGGGCGATGCCGTCTATCCGGCGGCCAAGCAGGGCCTGACCGGCATGGTGCGCGCGCTGGCGGCCGAATTCGGCGGGCGCGGCATCACCAGCAACGCGATCGCGCCAGGCACCTTCGCCACCGAGACCAATGCGGAAATGATCGCCGACCCCGACGTCGGCCCGCGCGTCGCCGCGCGCAATCCGACGGGCCGCTGGGGCGAACCGGAAGAGATCGCCGGCGCGGCCGTGTTCCTGGCCTCGCCGGCGGCGTCATACGTCAACGGCCACGTGCTGGTGGTGGACGGGGGCTTGTCGATCCAGTTCTGACGGGACGGCCGGGCCGGTTACGACTCGTCCTGGTACCACACGCCTTCGGCCAGCATCATGCGCTGATGGCCGTGGCCGGCCGGCATCATCGGGAAGCAGTTCTCCTGCGCCGCGACCGCCACGTCCAGGAAGTACGGGCCGTCGTGCGCCAGGCATTCGGCCAGCGCCGCGTCCAGCTGCGCCGGATCGTCGACGCGGGCCGCGCCCCAGCCGAAGGCGCGCGCCAGGGCCACGAAATCGGGCAGCGACGCGTTGTAGCTGTGGCTGTAGCGCCCGCCGTGGATCAGCTCCTGCCACTGGCGCACCATGCCCATGTAGCCGTTGTTGCACAGCACGACCTTGACCGGCGTCCGGTGCTGCATGGCGGTGGACAGCTCCTGGATGTTCATCAGCACCGAAGCGTCGCCGCTGACGCAGACCACCGTCTTGTCGGGATGGCCGACCTGCGCGCCGATCGCGGCGGGCACGCCGTAGCCCATGGTGCCGGCCCCGCCCGAGGTCAGCCAGCGGTTGGGCGCGTCGAAGCGCAGGTATTGCGCCGCCCACATCTGGTGCTGGCCCACGTCGGTGGAGACGATGGCGTCGCGGCCGGCCAGCGCCGCGTTCAGGCGCGACATCAGGTGCTGCGGCAGGATGGCGTCGGCGGCCGGCGTATAGCCCAGGCAGTCCTGGGCGCGCCAGCCCGCGATGCGGTCCCACCAGGGCGCCAGCCGCGCGGCCGGCAGCGGCGCATCGCCCAGCTCGGCGCGCAGCGCGCTCACCAGCGGCAGGCAGTCGCCCACCAGCGCGACGTCCACGCGCACCACCTTGTTGATCGAGGCGGGATCGATGTCGATATGGATCTTGCGGGCGTAGGGGCAGAATTCCGACAGCTTGCCGGTGATGCGGTCATCGAAGCGCGCGCCGATACAGACCACCAGGTCGGCGTGGTGCATGGCCAGGTTGGCCTCGACCGTGCCGTGCATGCCCAGCATGCCCACGAATTGCGGGCTGGACGCGGGGAAGGCGCCCAGGCCCATCAGCGTCAGCGTGCAGGGCGCGCCGGTATGGCGCACCAGGTCGGCGAAGGCGGCGCAGGCTTCGGGGCCGGCGTTCACCAGTCCGCCGCCGCCGTAGAAGATGGGCCGCCTGGCCTGAGCGATGAGCGCGGCGGCGCGGCGCACGGCCGATTGCGGCAGTTTGGGCGCGAGCTTGCCGGCCTGGCGCCGCGCGCGCAGCGCGGCCAGCTTCTGCTGCGTGGGCGCGGCCGGGATGCCGTCGTCGGCGTCGCGCGGCACGGCCAGCTGCACGTCCTTGGGGAAGTCCACCAGCACCGGGCCGGGACGGCCCTGGCGCGTCAGCTCGAAGGCGCGCCCCACCACGCCGGCGACGTCGTCCACCGCGCGGATCTGGGTGTTCCACTTGGTCACCGAGCGCGAGATGCCGATGGCGTCGCACTCCTGGAAGGCGTCGGTGCCGATGGCGGCCGTGGCCACCTGGCCGCTGATGCACAGTACCGGGATCGAGTCGCACATGGCGTCCAGCAGCCCCGAGGTGGTGTTGGCCATGCCCGGGCCCGAAGTGACGAAGACCACGCCGGTGCGGCCGGTGCTGCGGGCGTAGCCCTCGGCGGCGTGCACGGCCGCCTGCTCGTGGCGCACCAGCACGTGCTTGAGGCGCGGCTCGGCGTAGAGCGCGTCGTACAGGGGCAGCACGGCGCCCCCGGGATAGCCGAACACCGTATCCACGCCGTGGGCGATCAGGGTATCGAGCAGAATTTTCGCCCCGTTGTCAGCGGGGCGATCAGAGGCGGCAAGCGCGGCGGCGGCGGTGGGGTGCAGGCGATCGTTCATGCTATCTATCTTATTCGTAGATCCGAAGAATATTTATCTTCTTTTCCACCAATAACCGGTAGACGCAGTAAATTTATCTTTGATTTGGAGGAATCAAAGAAAATGAACCTGGACAAGTTTGACCTCGCCATTCTCAAGGTGCTGCAGGAGAATGCGCGCGCCAGCCTGAACGACATCGGCGCGGCCGTGGGGCTGTCGTCCACGCCCTGCTGGAACCGCATCAAGCGCATGGAAAGCGCCGGCGTGATCCGCGGCTACACCGTCGACATCGACCCGGCCAGCCTGGGCTTCATGGACACGGTGATCGTCCACGTCACGCTGGAGAGCCACAGCGAGGAGACCCTGTACGAGTTCGGCCGGGCGCTGGCGCAGATCCCCGAGGTGCTGGAGGCCTTTCTGGTCTCGGGCGACTACGACTACTACATCCGCATCGCCGTGCGCGACACGCGCGACTACGAGCGCCTGCTGCGCGAACAGCTCTACCGGATTCCGGGCATCCGGCACAGCAAATCGTGTTTCGTGCTGCGCCGCCTCAAGGAGACCCAGCTGCCGCTGACCGGGCTGGCGAACTGAACCGGGGCCTAGTGCAGCACGAAGTCCACCGGCCGCGGCGCCTCGGGCAGGGGCCGCACGCCCAGGCCTTCGAGCAGGTCGATCTCTATCGTGCGCGCCAGCGCCGACAGCGGCAGGTCGTTCTCGTCCTTGCCGAAGGGGTCTTCCAGTTCGTCGCCCAGCGCGTCCAGGCCGAAGAAGGTGTAGGCGACGATGGAGACCGCCACCGGCGTCAGGAATTCCAGCGCGCCCACCAGCCCGAACGGCAGCAGCAGGCAGAACAGCCAGGCGGTCCGGTGCAGCAGCAACGAATAGGCGTAGGGCGAGGGCGTGAACTTGATGCGCTCGCAGGACGCCTGGATCGCGGCGCAGGCGGCCACGCGCCCGGTCAGCCCCTGGTACACGATGTCGCTCAGCTCGCCGCGCCGCAGGCAGCCGGCCAGGTCGCGGTTGATGGCCAGCAGCAGCGCGTCCGGCACGTTGCGGCACGCCGCCAGGGCCTCGGCCTCGTCCTGCGGCACCCAGGGGCGAGCGGCGGCGGCCATGTCCTCCTCGCGCAGGCGCGCGGCCAGCGCATAGCCGAAGCCGACGACCCGCCGCACGATGCGCTCCTGCACCGGATTGGCGGTGCTGGCCGCCAGCAGCACCGCGCTTTCGCGCGCCAGGCTGCGCGCCTGCACGATCAGCTCGCCCCACTGCTTGCGGGCTTCCCACCAGCGGTCGTAGCAGACGTTGTTGCGAAAGCCCATGAAGACGGACAGGGCCAGGCCGAACAGCGAAAACGGCACCGCCGACAGATGCGCCGGCGAAAACCAGCGCTGGTGGTACATCCACACCACCAGGCACGAAAGCAGCGTGATGACCAGGATGCGGCTGAAGATGCGCGGAACGATGGAGCCGCGCAGGACGAAGAACAGGGCCAGCGCGGAAGGACGCGGACGAACGATCATGATGGTGCGTGTTCGGTCGGAAAGGGAGCGGCGCCCACTATACGCCCGTCCTCGCGGCGCATGGGCGTCTATATAATCCTGTTTCGTCTCACCGCCACTTCCGCCGCTCCATGACCACCGAAGACACCCCGATCAAGCCCTGGCATGTCGTGCGCCGCTCCAAGCTGCACGGCAACGGCGTCTTCGCCGCGCGCAAGATCCCCGCGGGCACGCGCATCATCGAGTACGGCGGCAAGCGCATCAGCGCCAAAGAGGCGGACCGCCGCCATCCGACCAATCCGGACGATCCCTTCCACACGTTTTTCTTCGCGCTCAGTTCCGGCCGCGTGATCGACGGCGGCGACGAAGGCAACGACGCCCGCTGGATCAACCATTCCTGCGAGCCCAACTGCGAAGCCCAGGAAGGCAAGCACGGCAAGCGCGTCTATATCGTGGCGCTGCGCGACATCCCGCGCGGCACCGAACTGTCCTACGACTACGGCCTGGTGCTCGACGGCCGCATCACCAAGAAGCTCAAGGAAGGCTACCGCTGCCTTTGCGGCACGCCGCCGTGCCGCGGCACGATGCTGGCCCTGCCCGAGAAAAAGAAGAAGAAAGCCGCCAAGCCGCAGGCCGACGCCGCCGCAACCTGAACACCGATCCGTCCCCCCTCATGACGCCCGGCCCCGGACAGGCGTACAATCGGCCAGGTCGTTAACACGACATGCAGTACGTCTTCAGGGCGGGGTGAAATTCCCCACCGGCGGTATGCCATGCAATGTGGCGAGCCCGCGAGCGCCCGGCGTCCGACACGGACGGCGGGGTCAGCAGATCTGGTGAGATGCCAGGGCCGACGGTCACAGTCCGGATGAGAGAAGATGTGCCGGCACAACTCCGCCCATCCCGGCGCGCCCGCGCCCGGACGACGGTATTGCGTCCGGCTGTCTAGAGCAGCCCTGGAACGTTTTTCGCCCCTTTTCAACTTGCGAGAGCGTTTCCAATGTCCAACGTCATTCCTGCCCAGCAGTCCCCCCTCCCCAGCCTGGCTTCGCAGCCTTTCGCCGCCCGCCTGCAGCGCGCCCTGCATCATCTGCGCCTGGGCCGTCCGGTCATTCTCATGGACGACTTCGACCGCGAGAACGAGGCCGACCTGATCGTCGCCGCCGACAAGCTCACCGTGCCGGTCATGGCCCAGCTGATCCGCGACGGCAGCGGCATCGTGTGCCTGTGCCTGCCCGGCGAAACCCTGGACCGACTGGGCCTGCCGCCCATGGTCCAGCGCAACCAGAGCCGCTACGCCACCGCCTTCACCGTGTCGATCGAGGCGCGCGAAGGCGTCTCCACCGGCGTGTCGGCCGTGGACCGCGTCACCACCATCCGCGCGGCCATCTCGCCGGCGGCGCAAAGCGAGGACATCGTCAGCCCGGGCCACGTGTTTCCGCTGCGCGCCCAGCCGGGCGGCGTGCTGACCCGCCGCGGCCACACCGAAGGCTCGGTGGACCTGGCGGTGCTGGCGGGCCTGCGCCCGGCCGGCGTGCTGTGCGAGCTGATGAACGCCGACGGCACCATGATGCGCGGCGCGGCGCTGGAACGCTATGCCGCCCAGCACGGCCTGGTCGCGCTGACCATCGCCGAACTGGCCGACCACCTGCAGCAGCAGCGCGACGGCCAGGCGCAAGCCATCGACGACGAAGTGCTGGAGATGGCCGCCACGGTCTGATCCCCGAGGGAGGCGGGTACACGGCGGGCGGGCCGGCGATGGCATAATCCGCCCATGCGGGCGGCGCCATCGAGTCGCCCGCCGGAAATTCCATGAGCGATTGCTCATGTTTGATACTCGCCTTTCTCCGCACCCATGACCGCCATCCCACAGCCCCGGAAATCGCCGCGCCAGCTCCGGTCGCAGCACACCGTGGACACGATTCTGCAAGCGACGGCTCGCGTTCTGGCCACGCATGGCTATGCCGGCACCAACACCAACCTGATCGCCCAGACCGCCGGCGTCAGCGTCGGCTCGCTGTACCAGTACTTTCCCAACAAGAACGCGCTGATCGCGGCGCTGCACGACCGCCACGACAACCAGATGCTGGACGTGATCGACCGGGTCCTGGACAGCAATCCCGCCGCCACGCTGCGCGAGCGCGTCGCGGCCATCGTGCAGGCGATGCTGCACGCGCACCTGCTCGAACCGGCGCTGCACCGCGTGCTGGAAAGGGAATTCCCGCTGTTCGACCAGCCGCACGAACACAGCCGCGCCGACCAGGACATCCATCGCCGCATGCGCCATCTGCTGGAATTCCATCGCAGCGAAATCGCGCAGCAGGACCGCGACCTGGCCACCTACGTGGTGCTGCGCATCATGGAATCGCTGGTGCACGCAGCCGCGCTGGAACCGCCGGCCGGCTTCTCGCCGCAGCAGCTGGAACAGGCGGTGGTCGATGCGGTGATGGGCTACCTGGGCACGCCTGCGCGCGCGCCGCGCAAGACGGCGGCCGCCAGGAAAACCGCGCGCCGCTAGGCGGCCGCGGCCATGCGCGCCAGGCAGTCGGCGGCGTCGCCATGGACGATGCGGGCGCTGCAGGCCAGCATCAGGTTCAGGGTCAGGCCGAAGTCCTCGACCGTATAGCCCTGCGCGTCGACCATGCGCGAGGCGCCGTCGTCGGCCGCCGCGCCGACGGCCACCTGCTCGATCAGCGATCCGGCCTGCCCGGTATAGCCCCATACCGGCTTGCCGAGGGCGATGGCGTAGCCGACCTCGAAGGCCGTGCCGGAATCGGGCTCGGCGCCGCGAAACGGATTCAGGTTCGCCATCACCATGTCGGCGCGGCGGATCAGCGCCACGTTTTCACGGTAGATCCATTGCGCCAGCGCCTGGCCGGAAAGGTCCGCGGGCGCCTGGTTGTCCAACGGGAACAGCCCCTCGAAGCCGTGGGCCGCGCACAGCGCCTTCAGACGCTCGCCGTGCGCCCGGGCGTCGGGCAGGAAGACGTCGAAACCGGCGAGATAGATGCTGCGCGCCGTCATTTCAGAACATGCCGTTCTTGTTGGCCGGATTCTCGGGGATCTCCTGGCTCACGTCCCAGTGCTCGACGATCTTGCCGTTTTCCACGCGGAAAATATCCACCACGGCCTGGCCGCGGTCTTCGGGAGAATCGCGCCACCAGTTGTGGATCATCACCAGGTCGCCCTCGGCGATGACGCGCTTGATCTCGACCACGGATTGCGGGTGCTGCTCGAAATAGGCCGGGAAGAAATCCACCACGGGCTCGACGCCGTCGCGCATGTACGGGTTGTGCTGGCGGTAGCTGGGGCCGATGTACTGGCGCACGGCCTCGTCGAAATTGCGGTCCTGGAACATCATGCGGAAAAATCCCACCACGATGTCCTTGTTGGACTGCGGGCCGGCCGCGCCCGCCGGCGCCCCCGCCAGGACGGCGGCGGCCAGCACGCAAAAGACCAACGATTTCAACTTCATACGCATACGGGGCAACCCAGGTCGTGACGCCGGCAGGCGCGGTTCGCCAGTTTACAAACAAAACTGCGAATACCGGCGCCTTGCCCCCATCGGCCGCGAAGGCCGCCGGCTCAGTAACCGACGGTGTAGCGGCGGCGCGAATGCTTGGGCGTCTCCAGCTCGTCGACCAGCGCGATGGCGTAGTCTTCCATCGAGATCCAGCTCTTGCCCTCTTCGTCAGCCAGCAGCGCGTCGTCGCCCAGCCGGAACTTGCCGGTGCGCTCGCCCGGCTCGAACAGGGCCGACGGCGACAGGAAGGTCCAGTTCAGCACTTTTTCCTGGCGCAGCACGTCCAGGAACACCACGCCGGCGCGCGCTTCGGGCCGGTAGGCGTCCGGGAATTCGGGCGTGTCGATCAGCATCTTGCCGGGCGCGACCTGCAGGCTGCCCGCGCCGCCCACCACCAGCAGTCGCGGCACGCCGGCGTCCTTCACCGCGTGCAGCAGCGGCTTGGCGTCCGAGGACACGAAGCGCGAGGCGCTGATCACGGCGTCGTGGCCGGCCAGGATGGAGGTCAGCGCCTCCGGATCGGTGGCGTCGCCCTGCTTGATGGTCAGGCCGGGCTGGGGGTTCACGTCGGACAGGTTGCGGGCGATGCCCGTGACCTGATGGCCGCGCTTGAGCAATTCATCGGCCACGCGCGAACCCACGCGGCCGGTAATTCCGATCAATGCGACTTTCATGGTCTTGCTCCTTGGTAGGGGAGCCGGTCGGCGCCGCCCCATGCGGCGCTGCGCGTCCGGCTCAGGCAAAGCCATACTATTCGTTCGGATTCCGTCGAAAAACCCCGAAAGGGAAAAGAGTTTTTTGCAGAATATGCACCAATTGCGCGCGGATCGCGCCGGCGCCACGCCTGCCAGTGTGCGCCGCGCGGCCCCGCTTGAACAGGGGCCGCCGGCGGCGCGGCCGGTCAGCCGGCGGCGCGCTGCGCCTGGTAGACCTGCAGGTGGGTGTAGGCGGCGCGCAGGTAGGTCGCGTCCACGCCCAGCGTGCGGGCGCGGCGCACCATGTCGCCCACGATGTGGTCGGCCTCGACCGGCAGGCCCTGGCGCAGGTCGCGGAACATCGAGGCCGTCATGGCCTGGGCCGGGTCGGTCAGGATCTTGCGCGCCGAGGCGTCGGCCTCGGGTCGCACGGCGTGGCCGGAAGCGGCGGCCACGGCCTGCGACTCCTGCAGCAGCGTGGTCAGGATGTCGACGCCGTCGTCGGTGGAGGCGATCTGCCCGACCGAGCCGCGCATCATGCAGGTGGCGGCCGCCAGCGTGGTCAGGAACACGTATTTTTCCCAGATGTCCTGGTAGATCGCGGTGCTCAGGCGGCTGGTGTATTCGCCGCCGGCCAACGCCTGCTCCAGCGCCTCGCAGCGCGCGCTGCGGGCCGGACCGGCGCGTTCGCCGAAGACGATGGCGGCATGCTTGCCCAGGTGCACCACCTCGCCTTCCGGGCCCAGCGTGGCGTTGATCTGGCACAGCCCGCCCAGCACGCGGTGCGGTTCGAACGCCTGGTCCAGCACCTCGTACTGCAGCACGCCGTTCATGATGGGCAGCACCGCCGTGTCCGGCCCGACCGCCGGGCGGATGGCCTCGATGGCGCTGGCCAGGTCATAGGCCTTGCAGCTCAGCACCACCACGTCATAGGCGCCTTCGAGGGTGTCGCGGGTCGCCAGCTTGGGATGCAGCGTGGCGTCGCCCAGCGGGCTCTGGATGCGCAGGCCTTGTTCGCGCAGCCTGGCCGCGCGCGGCTCGCGCACCAGGAACGTCACGTCCGCGCCCGCCTGGGCCGCGCGCCCTCCGAAATACCCGCCGGTGCCGCCGGCGCCCAAGAACAACAAGCGCATATCCGTCTCCTGTCAGTGAGCCCGCCTGCGCGGCGGGCCGATGGCGGAATTATGCGCCTTGCGGCGGCGCGGGACGGTGGCGCTCGGCCCAGGCCTCGTAGCCGCCGCGCAAAGCCCAGGTCTTGGGATAGCCGGCCGCGCGCAGCCGCGAGGCCAGCAGCGCGGCCGAGACTTCGTTGGGGCAGGCGCAATAGACCACGATGTCGGAATCCAGCGCCTCGGCGGAAAGCTGCGGCAGCGGC
The DNA here is from genome assembly GCF_057359325.1 of Achromobacter sp. MUI-25009338. Lineage (NCBI taxonomy): Bacteria > Pseudomonadati > Pseudomonadota > Betaproteobacteria > Burkholderiales > Alcaligenaceae > Achromobacter > Achromobacter sp. MUI-25009338. The sequence goes on along the minus strand of NZ_CM170627.1, from coordinate 37,288 downwards.
GCCTTCAGGTCCACGGCGATCGCGCCCGGGATGCGCTGGTCTTCGGGCAACGACTCGGAGCGCACGTCGATCAGCATCGTGCTGCGGCCGGCCTCCAGCCGCTGCACCAGTTCGTCCACCGAAAGGCGCGGAATCACGCGCAGGCTGCGCAGCAGGATCTTGCGCCGCAGAAAGCGCGCCAGGATGTACAGCGCCAGCACCGCCGCCAGCACGCCCAGGCCCATCGCGCCATAGGTGCCGAGGATTTCCAGCACGTCGTTGACGATGCCGTGGAACAGGCCGCCCAGCAGCAGGGCCGAGCCGACCCAGATCAGCGAGCCCGCCAGGTCGTAGGCCAGGAAGCGCCGGTAGTCCGTGCCCGTCAGGCCGGCCATGACCGTCGACAGCGCCCCCGCGCCCGGCAGGAACTTGCACACCAGCAGCGCGCGCACGCCGATGCGCAGGTACAGGCGCTGGGTCTGGCGGATGCAGGAGTCCTGCGACAGCGACATCTTGCAGATCACGCCCAGCAGGCGCGAGCCGTAGCGCCGGCCGGCCAGATACCAGAGACTGTCGGCCAGCAGGCAGGCGAAGGTGGCGGCCAGCCAGGGCACGGCCCAGCCGCCCGCCCCGCCCAGGGCCCCGGCGGCGATCAGCATGGGATAGGCGGGCACCGGCAGGCCGGCCTGCTCGACCAGCACGTTGGCGAACACCAGCCAGCCGCCGTACTGTTCGAGCAATAGTTGGATATCTTGCATGGGGTGGTTCCTGCTTGCCGCGCTACGCGCGGCTCATTGCCCCGATTTTAGGCGCGCGGGCCGGTCCGCGACTGCCCCCCGGCGGCGCAACGGCCTGTCCCAGACAGATGCCGTCCACCCCGTGGGACAACGCGCACCACGCCGGTGCCGCCTATCCCCGCCAGGGTGCCTATAATCCTGCCCGGCCATCAGGTTTCCCCGACTTGCCGCGGGGACGCCGCATGGCATACAACTTGCTTCGCCCGGACTGGCCGCGCAATGACGCGCCGGCCCGCGCTCCCACCCCATGACCGATCCCACGCCCTCGATTCCGACCGCTCGCACCGGCATGCCCGCCGGCGGCCGCCGTTTCGCGCGCGATCGCGTCTGGCCTTCTCCCCGCCTAGGAGTTTCCTGCATGAAAGCCCTGTTTTCCCTGTCCGGCGGCGTCGCCCGCCGCGGCCTGCTCAAGCTGGCCGCCGCCGCCGCCGGCGCGCTGCTGCTGGGCGGCGCCGCCCAAGCCCAGGCGCCCGCCAAGACCAAGGTCGCCGCCATCTACACGGTGCCGGTCGAGCAGCAATGGGTTTCGCGCATCCACAAGGCGCTGACGGCCGCCCGCGACCGCGGCGAGATCGACTACACCTTCTCGGAAAACGTCACCAACGCCGACTACGAACGCGTGATGCGCCAGTACGCCGAGCAGGGCAACCAGCTGGTGGTGGGCGAGGCCTTCGCGGTCGAGGCCGCCGCCCGCAAGGTGGCCAAGGACTATCCGCAGACCGCCTTCCTGATGGGCTCCTCGGGCAAGCCGCAGCAGCCCAACTTCTCGGTCTTCGACAACTACATCCAGGAACCCGCCTACCTGACCGGCATGATCGCCGCCGGCATGAGCAAGACCGGCAAGATCGGCCTGGTGGGCGGCTATCCCATCCCCGAGGTCAACCGCCTGATGCAGGCCTTCATCGAGGGCGCCAAGGAAGTGAATCCGCAGGCCGAGTTCACCGTGACCTTCATCGGCTCCTGGTTCGATCCTCCGAAGGCCAAGGAAGCCGCCTTCGCCATGATCGACAAGGGCACGGACGTGCTGTATGCCGAGCGCTTCGGCGTGTCCGACGCCGCCAAGGAACGCGGCAAGCTGGCCATCGGCAACGTGATCGACACGCAGCCGCAATACCCCGAGACCGTGGTGGCCTCGGCCCTGTGGAGCATGGAGCCCACCATCGACGCCGCGCTCAAGCAGGTCAAGGCCGGCGCCTTCAAGGCCGAGGACTACGGCCAGTATTCGCTGATGAAGCACAAGGGTTCGTCGCTGGCGCCGCTGGGCACCTTCGAAAGCAAGATCCCGGCCGAGCTGATCGCGCGCGTGCAGGCCAGGCAGCAGGCCATCCTGGACGGCAGCTTCAGCGTCAAGGTCAACGACAAAGAACCCAAGTCCTCGGCACGATGAAACCTGCGCCTCTCGCCCTGCGCCTGACGGGGATCACCAAACGCTTCGGCAGCCTGACGGCCAACGACGACGTATCGCTCACGCTGGCCCAGGGCGAAGTGCTGGCCCTGCTGGGCGAGAACGGCGCCGGCAAGTCGACGCTGGTGTCCATTCTGTTCGGCCATTACGTCGCCGACGCCGGCAGCATCGAAGTCTTCGGCCAGCCGCTGCCGGCCGGCCGCCCCGACGCCGCGCTCGCGGCCGGCGTGGGCATGGTGCACCAGCACTTCACGCTGGCCGACAACCTGACCGTGCTGGACAACATCATGGTCGGCACCGAGTCGCTGTGGAAGCTGGCCTCCGGCCGCGGCAAGGCGCGCAAGCGCCTGCTGGAGCTGGGCCGGCGCTTCGGCCTGGGCGTGGACCCCGATGCGCGCGTCGGCGCGCTGTCGGTGGGCGAGAAGCAGCGGGTCGAGATCCTCAAGGCGCTGTACCGCGGCGCGCGCGTGCTGATCCTGGACGAACCCACGGCCGTGCTCACGCCGCAGGAGGTGCAGGACCTGTTCGCCACCCTGCGCGGCTTCGTCGACGAAGGCCTGGCGGTGATCTTCATCTCGCACAAGCTGGAAGAGGTCATGGCGGTGTCGCGCCGCGTGGCCGTGCTGCGCCAGGGCAGGCTGGTGGCCGAACGCGATACCGCCGGCACCAGCCCCGCCGAGCTGGCCGAGCTGATGGTGGGCCGCAAGGTCGTCATGCCACACGCCGAGGCCGTGGCGCCCGCCGAGCAGGCCGCCCCCGTCGTCACGCTGTCGCAGGTCAGCGTGCGCGACGGCCGCGACGGCGCGCTGCGCCTGGACAGCCTGGACCTGGTGGTGCACCGGCACGAGATCGTGGCCATCGCCGGCGTGGCCGGCAACGGCCAGCAGGCGCTGGTGTCGGTGCTGACCGGGCTGCGCCAGCCTTCCGATGGCGCGATACGCCTGGGCCCCGAACATGCCGCCGCGCCCACCACGCCGGCCGGCTGGACCGCCGCGCGCGTCGGCCGCATCCCGGAAGACCGCCACGGCGAGGGCATGATAGGCGACAGCCCCTTGTGGGAAAACGCCATCGTCGAAGACCTGAAGGACAGGCGCTTCGCGCGCTACGGCCTGATCCGCGCGCGCGCGGGCAAGGCCTATGCCGCCTCGCTGGCCCGGCAGTTCGACGTGCGCGCGGCCTCGCTGGACGTGCGCACGCGCAGCCTGTCCGGCGGCAATATGCAGAAGCTGATCCTGGGCCGCACCCTGGCGCGCGAGCCGCGCTTCATCGTCGCCGACCAGCCCACCTGGGGCCTGGACATCGGCGCCGTGGCCTATGTGCGCGAGCAGCTGCTGGCGGCCCGCAAGCGCGGCGCGGGCGTGCTGCTGGTGTCCGAGGACCTGGAAGAGATCTTCGCGCTGGCCGACCGCATCGCGGTGCTGTGCGGCGGCAAGCTGGTCGCCGTCAAGCCGGTGGCCGAATGGACGCCCGCCACGGTGGGCCTGGCCATGACGGGCACCCGCGCCTGACGGCGCCGGCGTCCTTACTACTGAGCATCTTTCGCATGAAACTGATCCTGGAACGCCGCCCCGAGCCCAGCCGCCTTGCGCTGGCGCTGGCCCCCGTCGCGGCCATCCTCTTTACGCTGGCCGTCTGTACGGTGCTGGTGGCCTGGGCCGGCGCGCCCGTGGGCCGCACCTACGCGCTGCTGTTCGACGGCGCCTTCGGCTCGCGCTTCGCGCTGTCGGAAACGCTCACGCGCGCCACGCCGCTGATGCTGACCGGCCTGGCCTGCGCCGTGGCCTTTCGCGCCCGCTTCTACAACATCGGCGCCGAAGGCCAGCTGTACCTGGGCGCGCTGGCCGCGGTCGCCGTCGGCGGGCTGCATGACGGCACCGGCTTCGACCTGCCGGCGCCCGTGCTGTTCGGCGGCATGATGCTGGCCGCCGCGCTGGCCGGCGCCTTGCTGCTGCTGATACCGGCGCTGCTCAAGACCCGGCTGGGCGTCGACGAAGTGGTCACGACCTTGCTGGGCAATTTCATCGTGCTGCTGTTCGTGTCCATGATGCTGGACGGCCCCATGAAAGACCCCATGGCCATGGGCTGGCCGCAATCCGTGGCGCTCAACGGCGATCTGGAGCTGGGCAAGCTGATCGAGCGCACGCGCGCCCACACCGGCCTGCTGTGGGCCGCCGGGCTGGCGCTCGGGCTGTGGCTCCTGAACCGCTACACCGTGTTCGGCTTCCAGATGCGCGCGGTGGGCGCCAACGCCCACGCCTCGCGCTTTCTGGGCCTGCCGGTCAACCGCGTCATGCTCGGCACCGCCATGCTGTCCGGCGCGCTGGCCGGCCTGGCTGGCGCCATCGAGGTGGCGGGCCGCACCGGCTACGTCACGCTGGACATGTCGCCGGGCTACGGCTACACCGGCGTGGTGGTCGCCATGCTGGCGGGGCTGCACCCGCTGGGCGTGATCCTGGCCAGTCTGTTCGTGGCCGGCATGCTGGTGGGCGCCGACAGCATGAGCCGCGCCATCGCCGTGCCCAACTACATCGCCGACGTCATCGTCGCCACGTCGCTGCTGGCCATGCTGGTCGCGACCCTGTTCGCGCAGTACCGCCTGCGCCGCAACCCCGCCTGAGAAACGCATCATGGAATGGATGGATCTGATGAGTTCCGCGGCCTTCTGGGTCGCCGTGCTGCGCCTGGCCACGCCGCTGATACTGGGCACGCTGGGCGTGCTGCTGTGCGAACGCGCCGGCGTGCTGAACCTGGGCATCGAAGGCATCATGGTGGCCGGGGCCTTCACCGGCTGGCTGGCCGTGTACCTGGGCGCGCCGCTCTACGTGGGGGTGCTGGCCGCGGGGCTGGCCGGCGCCGCGTTCGGCCTGCTGCACGCGGTGCTGACCGTGCCGCTGGGGCTGTCGCAGCACGTCTCGGGCCTGGGCGTGACGCTGCTGGCCACCAGCCTCAGCTACTTCGCCTACCGCGTCACCTTTCCCAGCGTGAACACGCCGCCCACCATCACCCCGTTCGCGGAAATGAAGTTCCTCGACGGCATCCCGCTGATCGGGCCGGTGCTGGCAGGGCAGACGCCCATGACGCTGATCGCGCTGGCCGCCGTGCCGCTGCTGGCCTGGGTGCTGAACCGCAGCCCGGTCGGCCTGGCGATCCGCATGGTGGGCGAGAACCCGGCCGCCGCCGAAGGCCAGGGCCTGTCGGTGACGCGCCTGCGCATGGGCGCCATCGTGGCCGGCTCCGCGCTGATGGGCGTGGCCGGCAGCTTCCTGACGCTGGCCGCCTTCAACGCCTTCTTCTTCAACATGGTCAACGGCCGCGGCTGGGTCTGCGTGGCGCTGGTGGTGTTCGCCTCGTGGCGTCCCGCCAAGGCGCTGCTGGGCGCGCTGATCTTCGCCTTCTTCGACGCGCTGCAGCTGCGCATGCAGCAGGGCGGCGCGGCCTTGCCCGGCCTGCCGGAACTGCCGTATCAGGTCTACCTGATGCTGCCCTATATTCTTTCCATACTCGCCTTGGTGGTGATGGCGCGCCGCGCCGCCTACCCGCAAGCGCTGATGAAGCCCTATCGAAAAGGCGAAAGATAAGCCCCCGAGCGCTACGCGCTTCCCCCGGGGGCAGCGCCACGGCGACCGACTGAAATCTTCAGCAAGGAACCTCATGCTCGACCTGATCATCAAGAACTGCACGCTGCCCGACGGCCGCCGGGACATCGACATCGGCATCGCCGATGGCCGCATCGCGGCGCTGGAACCGGCGCTGAAGGCCGCAGCGGCCCGCACGGTGGACGCCGCGGGGCAGCTGGTGACGTCGCCCTTCGTGGACGCGCACTTCCATATGGACTCCACGCTGTCCTTCGGCCTGCCGCGCGTGAACCAGTCGGGCACGCTGCTCGAAGGCATCGCGCTGTGGGGCGAGCTCAAGCCGCTGCTGACGCAGGAAGCGCTGGTGGAGCGCGCGCTGGCGTACTGCGATTGGGCCGTGGCCCGCGGCCTGCTGGCCATCCGTTCGCACGTGGACGTGTGCGACCCGCGCCTGCTGGCCGTCGAGGCGCTGCTGCACGTGCGCGAACGGGTCAAGCCCTACCTGGACCTGCAGCTGGTGGCGTTCCCGCAGGACGGCGTGCTGCGCGCCCCCGGCGCGCTCGACAACCTGAAGCGGGCGCTGGACATGGGCGTGGACGTGGTGGGCGGCATTCCCCATTTCGAACGCACCATGCAGGACGGCGCCGAATCGGTGCGCATTCTGTGCGAACTGGCCGCCGAACGCGGCCTGCGCGTGGACATGCATTGCGACGAAAGCGACGACCCCCTGTCGCGCCACATCGAAACCCTGGCCTATCACACGCAGCGCCTCGGCCTGCAAGGCCGCGTCACGGGTTCGCATCTGACGTCCATGCATTCCATGGACAACTATTACGTCTCCAAGCTGATCCCGCTGATGCGCGAAGCCGGCGTGGCGGCGATCGCCAATCCGCTGATCAACATCACGCTGCAGGGCCGCCACGACACCTATCCGAAGCGCCGCGGCATGACCCGCGTGCCGGAACTGCTGGCCGCCGGCGTGCCGGTGGCCTTCGGCCACGACTGCGTGATGGACCCCTGGTACAGCCTGGGTTCGGGCGACATGCTGGAGGTCGCCCACATGGGCCTGCACGTGGCCCAGATGACGGGCCAGGACGCGATGCGCGCCTGTTTCCAGGCCGTGACGAGCACGCCCGCCGCCATCCTGGGGCTGGACGACACCGGGCTGGCGGTCGGCAAGCGCGCCGACCTGGTGCTGCTGCAGGCGCGCGATCCCGTCGAAGCGCTGCGCCTGCGCGCCACCCGCCTGATGGTGATGCGCGCCGGCGAGGTCGTCGCGACCACGCCGCCGGCCACCGCCACGCTCAACCTGCCCGGCCGCCCCGCCCAGGTCAGCTTTCAGACACCGGACCGCTGACGAAGCCCGGACGCCGCGCCGCCGTCACGATGATCTCCACCAGCAGCTCCGGCGCGGCCAGCTTGGCCTCGCAGGTGGCGCGGGCCGGCATCGCCTGCGACGGCGCCCATTCGGCCCACACCGCGTTCATGCCGGCGAAATCGCGGTCGATGTCCTTCAGCCAGATCTGCACGGACAGCAGGCGCGACTTGTCCGTGCCGGCCTGCGCCAGATAGCCGTCTATCTTGGCCAGCACGTCGCGCGTCTGCTCGGCGATGCCGCCGGCAGCCGACGAGGTCACGCCCGCCAGGTACACCGTCTCGCCGTGGATCACGATGCGGCTCAGGCGCTGGTTGGAATCCTTGCGCACGATATCGGTCATTCTGCTTGCTCCTTTGCGGATGAATGGTCCCCCGATGCGGGGTTGGTAAAGCGTTCGATACTGAACGGCGCGATCGGCATGTCGGTCGCGCCGGTGGTGATCAGGTCGGCCATGATACGGCCCACGATGGGCCCCAGCTCAAAGCCGTGGGCCGAAAAGCCGAAGGCGTGGAAAGCAGTCTCGTGGCGGCTGCTGCGGCCGATCACGGGGATCTCGTCGGGCATGGCGGCCTCGATGCCGGCCCAGCCGCGGTTCACGACCGCGTCGCGCATGTGCGGGAACAGGTCGCAGACCGTGCGCGCGCCCTCGGCCAGCGAGCGGAAATCCAGTTCGGTCCATTCCGCGTCGCGGTCCACCCAGGCGCGCCGCCCGCCGCCGATCAGCACCGTGCCATTGGCGCGCTGCTTGAACGACAAGGCGCGGCCCGTGCCCAGCACCACGGGGTCCAGGAAATGGTCCATGCGCAGCGTCACCAGCATCATGGGGCTGATCGCGGTCAGCGGCACCGGTTCTCCCCATTGCTCGGCGATGCGGTCGGCCCAGGCGCCGGCGCAGTTCAGCACCTGCGGCGCGGTGTAGACGCCGGCATCCGTGTCCACGCGCCACTGGCCGGCCTCGCGCGTCACCCGGCGCACGCACACGCCCTCCAGGTAGCGCGCCCCCAGGCTGGCCGCCTTCATACGGAAGGCCAGCGTGGTGCGGTACGGATCGGCGGCGGCGTCCTCGCGCGCGATCAGCCCGCCCTGCACCGTGGGCGCCAGCGCCGGAATCAGCTCGCGCAGGGCTTCGGGACTTATCCACTGTTCGTGGGTATAGCCGTGCCCGGTCATGGTCTGCAGCCGGGCGCGCAGCAACGCGGCATCCTCGGCGTTCTCGGCCACGCGCACCTGGCCGTGCTGCTCGAAGCCGCAATCGTCGTCCACCAGTTCGCCGATGCGATACCAGAGCTCGCGCGAGGCCAGCGCCAGCGGCACCTCGGCCAGATGGCGCGACAAGGTGCGCACGCCGCCGGCGTTCACGCCCGAGGCATGCCGGCCCGCATAGTTCTTTTCGATCACCAGGGCCCGCACGCCCGCGCGCGCCAGATGCAGCGCCGCCGAGCTGCCGTGCAGCCCGCCGCCGATGATGATGACTTCCGCAGACGGCGTGGCGCCGGTCATGTCCGTTTCCTATTCAAGTGCGCGCAGCGGTTTACTTTTTTAAACGGACGACGGCCTGCCGGGATTCGTCCGTCTGCGGCAGCGACGCCAGTTCTCCCAGCGTCAGCGGCTTGGTCGGGAAGCGCAGCCGGTAATAGCCCACTTCCGGCGTCGGCACGCCGCGCTCCTCGGCGATGATCTCGGACACCGTCAGGCCGCAGAAGCGGCCCTGGCACGGCCCCATGCCGCAGCGCAGAAAGGCCTTCATCTGGTTCGGTCCGGAACATCCCAGCTTGACGGTCTCGCGCACCTGGGCGGCGGTGACTTCCTCGCAGCGACACACGATGGTGTCGCCGGTGGGCCGCCGGAAGGCCTCGGGCGCCTTGTACAGCGCGTCGAAGAACTCGCGGCCGCGGACCGCGCGGGCCAGGGCCGCGCGTGGCGCCGCGGCTTCGCCGTCGCGCCGGACGGCGTCGATGCGGCCCAGCAGGTGGGCGGCCTGCAAGGCCGCCAGCCGGCCGCGGTGTTCGGCCGCCAGCGCGCCCGCGATACCCGCGCCGTCGCCGGCCATGCCGATGCCGTCCACCGAGGTCAGGCCCCATTCGTCGACCTTGGGCTCCCAGCAGTCCAGCGCCTCGTTCCAGCGATGCTCCGCGCCCACGGCGCGCGACAGGTTCACGTTGGGCACCACGCCCTGGTGCAGCATCAGCTGCTCGGCGGGCAAGGTCTTGGTGACGCCGCCGGCCGTATAGCGCACGCTTTGCAGCTTGCCCTCGCCCAGCGCCTCCAGCGCCGTCACGCCGCGGACGATGGGCACCGCCGCCTTGACCGCGCGCAGCAGCTTCAGGCCCTTGCCCAGGTAGGGCGAACGCAGAAAGCCCCAGACTTTCGGCAGCGCCGGGCCCATGCGTCCCGGCGGCGTGGTCTCCAGCAGCGCGTCGATCTTCACGCCCGCGTTCAGGTACTGCCAGGCCACCAGGTACAGCAGCGGGCCGCAGCCGGCCAGCACCGTGCGGTCGGCCGGCACCACGCCCGCGGACTTCAGCAGGATCTGCGCCGCGCCGGCGGTGATCACGCCCGGCAGCGTCCAGCCCGGAATGGGGAAAGGGCGCTCCTGCGCGCCGGTGGCCAGCAGCAGCCGGCGCGCGTGCACGATGCGCGCCTCGCCCGCCACCGAATACGCCACCTCGAAACCTTTCTCGGGCTGCGGCGCGGTGTGCTCGGCCACGGCCCACACGGTGGCGCCCGGCACGTAGCGCGCGCCCGACTGCTGGAACGGCGCCACCAGCGAGGCGCCATGCCAGTAGTCCTCGCCCAGGATGCCGCGGTCGGTCACCGGAGTGGTGGTGATGGCGCGGTAGATCTGCCCGCCCGGCGCCGGCTGTTCGTCCAGCAGCACCGTGTCCACGCCCAGCTTCGCGGCCAGCGTGGCCGCCGCCAGTCCGGCCGGCCCCGCGCCCACCACCAGCAAATCGCATTGCGTCGTATCGATCATGCCTGCACCTTGCGCGCGCCCAGCTGGCGCTCGATTTTCATGCCTTCGCGCACGGCCGTCATGCAGCCCTGCTGGTTGGCCTGGCCGTCGATGGTGACCAGGCAGTCGTAGCACACGCCCATCATGCAATAGGGACCGCGCGGCACTTCGTTGACGGCCGTGTCGCGACAGGCCTGCACGCCGCCGGCGAACAACGCCGCGGCGACGCTGTCGCCCTGGCGGCAGCGCAGCTCGGCGCCGTTGACCGTTACACGCACCGGCGCGTCCTGCGCCTGGCGCTGCGCCTCGTCAAGCCTCTTGAACATGGAACCTCCGGGTCGAGAACGGCGCCATGTCGTCGGCCAGCGAGCCGGCGGCGATCATGGGCGCCAGATTGAGCGCGTGCGCGGCCGCCAGCGTCACGCCGCTGTGGCAGGTGGCGACGAACGCCCCCGGGCACGTTTCGGATTGCTGATAGATCGGGAAACCGTCCTTGGACATCACGCGCAGCGCCGCCCAGCTGCGCACCACGCGCACGTCGCGCAGCGCCGGCAGGGTGCGCACGGCGCGGTCGGCCAGCGTGCCCAGGATGGGCAGGCCCACCTGGTTGTCGGCGTAACCCGCCTCTTCCTGCGAATCGCCGATCAGCCAGGTGCCTTCGTCGGTCTGGCGCAGAGTGGACAGCGGCGTCTCCAGCATGCGGCGCGTGCGCTCCAGCACCACGATCTGGCCGCGCTGCGGGCGCACCGGCACGTCCAGGCCCAGTTGCGCGCCCAGCGCCTTGTTGGACAGGCCCGAGGCCAGCACCAGCTTGCGCGCGCGCACGGCGCCGGCCGGCGTGTCGATCTCGAACACGCCGTCGCGCTGGCGGATGCGCTGCGCCGGACGGCGCGGCAGGTAATCCACAACCCGCTGTGCAAAACTCATGTGCAGCGCGCGCAGCAGCTTGAGCGGGTTGGCGATGCCGTCGACCGGCGTCCAGGTCGCGCCGCGCACTTCCGGGCCGATGCCCGGCACCAGGTCCGCGAGCTCGGCGCGGTCCAGCAGCTTCCAGTCGTAGCTCGCCATGCCGGGCTGCGCCAGCAGGGTCTGCATGAACTTGACGCGGGCCTCCAGCTCCTCTTCGCTCAACAGCGCATGCAGGCCGCCGCGCTGCTCCAGGTGCACGTCCACGCCGGTTTCCTCCAGCAGCTGCGCCGCCAGCCGCGGCCAGCCCGTGGCCGAGGTCATGGTCCACACGCCGTAGCGCGGCAGGCCCATGCCCTTGCTCTGCACCCAGACCAGCCCGAAGTTGCCGCGCGAGGCCCGGTAGGCGACGTCGCCCTCGTCCAGCACGGCCACGTGGTCCAGTTCGCGCCGCAGGCCGTACGCGATGGCCGAACCGACCAGTCCTCCGCCTATCACCGCCGCGTCGTAGATCCCGCGATGCGCGGGCGCACGCGGCGCCAGTTCCGTTTCTTCCGTCATTAGCGTCCCTTTCCTACAAACAGCTTCTCCAGGCCCACCGCGCGGTCCAGGATGAATATGGCGATGATGGTCACGTAGATCAGCACGGCCGACACCGCGGTCACCAGCGGGTCGATCGTGTCTTCGATGTGCAGGAAGATGCGCACGGGCAGCGTGGTGGTCGACGGCGAGGCGATGAAGATGGACATCGTCAGTTCGTCGAAGCTGGTGATGAAGGCGATCACCCAGCCGCTGACCACGCCCGGCAGCAGCAGCGGCAGCACCACCCGCCGGAACGCCGTCCAGTTGGACGCGCCCAGCGATTGCGCCGCGCGCTCCAGCGCCGGGTCTATGCCGGTGGCCGAGGCCAGCACCAGGCGCAGCGCATAAGGCATGATCAGGATCACGTGCGCCACCACCAGGCCGAAATACGTGCCCGCCAGGTCCACCGTGGTGAAGAACTTCAGGAAGGCCAGGCCCAGCACCACGTGCGGAATCATCAGCGGCGACAGGAAAAACGCCACCAGCGCTTCGCGTCCGCGAAAGCGGTTGCGCGCCAGCGCCAGCGCGCTGGGCACGGCCAGCACGATGGCCAGGCTGGCCGACAGCGCGCCCAGGCCCAGGCTGAACCAGAAGGCGTCGACGAAGCGCGGGTTGTCCAGGATGGCGCGGAACCAGCGCAGCGACAGCCCGCCCGAAGGCAGGGAGATGAAGCCTTCGGACGTGAACGCCACCGCGCACACCATGACGATGGGCGCCAGGATGAAAAGAATGAAGAGCGTATGGAACAGCAGGCCGATGGGACCGTTCTTGAATGGCATCTCAGCCTCCCGCCTGGTTGAAGACCGCGCCGTACTTGCGCTCGATGATGCGGTTGGCCGACAGCAGCACCACCACGGTGGCCAGCAGCAGCACCACCGCCAGCGCCGCGCCCAGCGGCCAGTTCAAGGTGTTCAGGAACTCGTCGTAGGCGGCCGTGGCCACGTTCTTCAGGCGCCGTCCGCCGATGATGGCCGGCGTGGCGAAGGAGCTGGCCGCCATCGCGAACACCATGATCGCGCCCGACAAAATGCCCGGCATGACCTGCGGAATCACCACGCGCCAGATCACGGTGAACTGCGTCGCGCCCAGCGACAGCGCCGCGGCTTCGGTCGACGGCTTGATCCGCTGCAGCGAGGCCCACACCGAGATCACCATGAAGGGCACTAGCACGTGGGTGAGCGCGATGGCCACGCCCAGGTTGCTGTACATCAGGTCTATCGGCGTGGAGATCAGCCCTATGCCCATCAGCGCCTGGTTGATCAGGCCGGTGGAGCCGAACAGCAGCGCCCAGCCCAGCGTGCGCACCACCACCGATATCAGCAGCGGCCCCAGCACCACCATCAGGAACAGGCCCTTCCACGGATTGGCCATGCGCGACAGCACGTAGGCCTCGGCCGTGCCCAGCACCAGACAGGCCAGCGTGACCGCGGCGGCCACGCCGAAGGTGCGGGCGTAGATCTCGTAGTAATAGCCGTCGGAAAATATCTCGGCGTAGTTCTTCCAGGTGAACGCGGCCTGCATGCCGCCGTAGAACTGGAAGTCGAAGAAGCTGATCAGGATCACCAGCGCCATCGGCACCACCAGAAAGGTGGCGTACAGCGCAAGCGCCGGCGTGCTCAGCAGCCAGGGATTGGCGCGCGCGCTCATGATGGCCGGCCTTGCGGCGCCGCGTCCACCGCGCACATGTCCTGCGCGCGCCAGCGCAGGTGCACGGCCTCGCCTTCGGCCGGCACCGGCACGCCGTCGTTCTGGCGTATCACCAGCACGTCGCCCACCGAGGTCTCGACCTGGCACAGCCAGTGGTTGCCCTGGAATACGCGGGCCTTCATGCGCCCGGGCAGCGCACAGGCGGCAGGCTCGGAAAACAGGATTTTCTCGGGGCGCACGATCACGGCGCCGCGCGGCACCGGCGCGCCTTCCATGCTCAGGTGCGCCTCGCCGATGCGCGCGCGCGTCTCGCCGCCATAGTCTTCGGCCTGCGGCGTGAACACGTTCGCCTTGCCCAGGAAGCCGCCCACGAACTGGCTGGCCGGGCCTTCGTACGCCTGGAACGGCTCGGCCACCTGTTCCACGCGCCCCTGGTTCATCACCACGACCCGGTCCGACAGCGCCAGCGCCTCGGACTGGTCGTGCGTCACCAGGATGGTGGTGGTGCCCACCGTGCGCTGGATGCTGCGCAGTTCAAGCTGCATTTCCTCGCGCAGCTTGGCGTCCAGGTTGGACAGCGGCTCGTCGAGCAGCAGCACGCTGGGCCGGATGACCAGCGCGCGCGCCAGCGCCACGCGCTGCTGCTGCCCGCCCGACATGCGCGCCGGATGGCGGTCGGCCAGGTGCGACAGGCCCACCAGCTTGAGCGCTTCGGCCACGCGCGCCTCGCGCTCGTCCTTGCGGACCCGCTGCATCTCCAGTCCGAAAGACACGTTCTCGGCCGCCGTCATGTGCGGAAACAGGGCGTAGTTCTGGAACACCATGCCCAGCCCGCGCTTGTTGGCCGGCACCTTGCTGACGTCCCTGCCGTCAAGCACGATGCTGCCGCCGGTGGGCTCGACGAAGCCCGCGATCATCTGCAGCGTGGTGGTCTTGCCGCAGCCGGACGGCCCCAGCAGCGATATGAACTCGCCGCGGTTCACGGACAGGCTCAGGTCCTGCACCGCCACCGTGTCGCCATAGCGCTTGCTCAGGCCGTTCAAAACGAGATAAGTCATGGATGCTCCCGTGGGCTGCGCGGTCTCAGCGCTCGATTTCCCGCGTCCAGCGCTTGTTCCAGTCGTCGCGGTTCTGGTTGACGGTGTCCCAGTCGATCACGATCAGGTCGTCGGCGCGCTTGCCGATGGGCAGCGGCACGCGGGGATCGTCGGTGACCTTGGCCTTCTTGTTGACCGGGCCGTAGCCGTAGGCCGAGGCCAGCTTCTCCTGCACCTCGGGCGAGACCAGGTATTGCACGAAGGTCTGGGCCAGCGGATTGGCGTCGGGCTTGGCCACCGGGCAGACGGACGACAGCAGCGCGTAGGCGCCTTCCTTGGGATACACGAAGCCCACCGGGAAGCCGGTATCGACGAACGCCTTGACGCGGCCGCTGCCCCAGACCGAGATCACCGCCTGGCCGCTGGAAAACAGTTCCGTCATCTTGCCGGGCGAGGGCTCATAGACCAGCACGTTGGGGCCGACCTCGTTCTTGAAGGTGGCGAAGCCCGGATCGATTTTCTTCTCGCCGCCGCCGCCTTCGCGCGCGTACTCCACCAGCGCGTGCAGGCCGTAGGTGTTGTTCAGCGGCGGGATCACCAGCTGCTTTTTGTACTTGGGGTCCTTCAGGTCCTTCCAGGACTCGGGCGGCGCCCATTTCTTTTCCTCGAAGGCCTTCTTGTTGTACATGATGCCGGTGGCCACGATGCCGATGGCCACCGCCTTGTCGTCCTTGTAGCGGGCCGTGCCGTACAGGTCGTCGGCGGGCAGGCCCTTGATGGGCGCGCAGAAGCCCAGCGCGATGGCCTGGTACATGGGGCCGTCGTCGATGATGGCCACGTCGACCTGCTGGTTGCTCTTCTGCGCCTGCAGGCGCGCCACCGTGTTGGTGGAGTTGCCGGCCACGTAGTTCAGCTCGACGCCGTGCTGCTTGGCGAAAGGCGGGAAGATCTCCTTGCGCATGATGTCTTCGAACGAGCCGCCATATCCGGCCACCACCAGTTTCTGCGCCTGCGCGTTGGCGCCGAGTCCGGCGGCCATCGCCGCCGCCGCGAGCACTGCAAGTACCTTGCCCATGAAAACCCCCGAATATTTGGAAGAAAACTGCAAGAACCGCCGAATGCCGGCCGGAGCGGCGTACAATTTGTCCGGACATGAACATCCGGACAAATGATGGATCTCGCAAGACGCCATTGTCAATGGGTTATTGTCCGTATAAACCCCATATAACGATTGCAGGAGCCTTCCCATGACCCGATCCTCCGAGCGCGCGGCCGGCCCCGGCGGGGCGCGGCAAGCACACGGCAAACCGGAATCTCCGGCGCCGGGCGGCGAGTCCGACGGCCCCCGCTACAAGAGCATTTTCCGCACGCTCTCGCACGACATCCGCACCGGCCGCTACCCCGTCATGACGCTGCTGCCCACCGAACACGAGCTGTGCGAAATGTTCGACGCCAGCCGCCATACCGTGCGCGAAGCCGTGCGCATGCTGACCGTGGCCGGCATGGTGTCGCGCCGCCCCGGCGTGGGCACGCGGGTCGAGACCGCGCGCGCCAGCACCCGTTTCACGCAGCGCATTTCGCAGTTTCCCGACCTGCTGCAGTACGCGCGCAACGCCGCGCTGCTGGTGCGCGACGTGCGCACCGTCAAGCTCGGCAAGCGGCTGGCCGAAACGCTGGGCTGCGAAGCCGGCTTGTCCTGGCTGCATATCAACTCCATCAAGACCCTGGACGACCAGGACACGCCCGCGGCCTGCACGCTGATCTATGCCGACCCGGCCCATTCGGACGTCCAGGTCGAGGTCAAGTCGCGCATCTCGCTGCTGCGCCTGATCGAAGACCACTTCGGCGAGCGCATCACCGAAGTCAACCAGGAGTTCTCGGCCACCCCCATCGGCGCGCCGATGGCGCGGCAGCTGCGGGTCGAACCGAAAACGGCGGGCTTCGTCATCACGCGCCGCTACTATGGCGAGGGCGGCGTGCTGCTGCTGGCCACCATCACCACCTTCCCCCACGACAGGATGAAATACTCCATGACGCTCAACGTGGCGTGAACGCCGCGCGCTCGCCGTAGGCGGCGCGCGCGGCCTGCGCGCTGACCTTGCCGTCGGCCAGGTCCCGCTCGATGCGCGCCAGCGGCCGCTCCGAAGGCGGGCCGTAGCCGCCGCCGCCGGGGGTTTCGATACGCACGCTTTCGCCCGGCGCCAGCGCGATGTTGGCGGTCTTGGAAAACAGCACTTCTTCCTGCGGCGTGCCGAAATTGCGGATCAGGCGCGCACGGCGTCCGTCGCCGCCGCCGTCCACGCCGGCCGCCACGCCCACGGTGTGGCTGTCCGAGCGCGCCGAGAACACGATGCCCGGGCCGGCCGCGCGGATCTGCTTGGCGATGGCCAGGCCGCCGCGGGTGCGGCCCGCGCCGCCCGAGTCCGGGATCAGCGCGTACTCGTCCATCAGCAGCGGATACTCGTTTTCCAGGGCTTCCACCGGCAGGTTGGAGGTATTGGTCATGTGCACGTGCACCGCGTCCATGCCGTCGGCGTCCAGGCGCGCGCCGGCGCCGCCGCCCAGCGTTTCCAGGTACACGAAATGCCCGGCGCGCTCGCGCCAGCGGCCCGAGAACACGATCGCCGGGCAGCAGTCGTTGCTGGACGCCATGATCTTGTCCGGCGGCAGCAGGCCGCGGAACGCGCCGAAGATCGCGCCCGCCACTTTCTGCGCCGTGATGGAGCGCGCGCCCACGGCGGCCGGATGCTCGGGGTTGGTGATGGTGCCCACCGGGGCGGACAGCGTGATCGGATCGAACAGGCCGGCGTTGGGCGCCAGCTCGGGGTCCAGCAGCGCCTTGACGGCGTAGTACACGCAGGCGCGCAGGGCGTTGAACGGCAGGTTCATCGCGCCGCGCGCCTGCCCGCCGGAGCCCTCGAAATCGAAATGCAGGTTGTCCGGGCCGACGGTCAGCGTCACCTGGATGGGCACGGGATCGCCGCCCATGCCATCGTCGTCCAGGTCGCTGCGGAAGGTGTAGCTGCCCTGGCGCAGTTCGGCGATGCGGTTGAGCAGCCTGCGCCGCGTATAGGCGATCACGTCGTCCACCGAACGCAGCACCGCGTCCAGCCCCATCTGCCGGATCAGGCCCTGCACGGCGGCCGCGCCGCGCCGGTTGGTGGCCATCTGCACCCGCAGGTCCAGCACCCGTTCCTCGGGGTCGCGGGTGTTGGCGCAGATCAGGCGCAGCATGTCCTCGTCGGTTTCGCCATGCCTGGCGATGCGGCAGGCGGGAATGCGTATGCCTTCCTCGAAGATGGATTTCAGGCCGCCCGCGATCGATCCCGGCACCGCGCCGCCCACGTCGGAATGGTGCGCGATATTGGCCGCGAAGAAGCGCAGCGCGCCGTCCCAGAACACCGGGGTGACGACGTTGATGTCCGGCAGGTGGCTGCCGTCGGCCAGATAGGGATCGTTGCAGATGAAGACGTCGCCCTCGCGGATCCGGTCCAGCGGATAGCTGCGCAGAATCGCGCCCATCGCGCCGTCCAGCGAGCCCAGGTGCAGCGGAATCTGCGTGCCCTGCGCCACCAGGCGGCCGCGCGCGTCGAACAGCGCCACGGAGCAGTCCTTGCGCTCCTTGATGTTGGTCGAGAACGAGGCGC
Source organism: Achromobacter sp. MUI-25009338 (assembly GCF_057359325.1). Taxonomy (NCBI): domain Bacteria; kingdom Pseudomonadati; phylum Pseudomonadota; class Betaproteobacteria; order Burkholderiales; family Alcaligenaceae; genus Achromobacter; species Achromobacter sp. MUI-25009338. The sequence goes on along the minus strand of NZ_CM170627.1, from coordinate 19,382 downwards.
GCACCAGCGTGTTGTTCATGTCCTCGGTGATGGACAGCAGGCGGTTGCAGAACACCTCCATGCCGATGGGGTCCGCCAGCACGGCGGCGCCGGCCTTATCGGTCTTGCTCATGCGTGCCTCCTTGCAGGCGGATGATCAGGTTGCCGTATTCGTCCACGCTGGCCTGGTGGCCCACGCCGACCACGGTGGTGGAGCTCATTTCCTCGAGCAGCGCGGGGCCGGTGAAGCGTGCGCCGGTGGGCACGCGGTCGCGGTCGTACACCGGCGTGTCCACCCAGCCGTGGCCGGCGCCGAAATAGGCCTGGCGCCGGCCCAGCAGGGCGTCGTCGAGCGCGCCGCCCACGTGGCGCGGCGCCAGCGGCGCCTTGACCACCTGGCCCACGGCCTGCATGCGGCAATTGATGATCTGCACCTTGCGGTCGTCCACCGTGTAGCCGTATTCGCGCTCGTGCGCCTCGGCGAAGCGGCGCGCGAACTCGGCATAGCCGCCGGGACCGGTATCGTCCAGGCCGACCTGCACCTCGAAGTTCTGGCCCTCGTAGCGCGCGTCGATGGCGCTGTGGCAGGCGCGCAAGGCCGGGTCCACGCGCTCTTCGGCCAGCCAGTCCCGGGCCTGCGCGCGCAGCTCCCCGAAGATGGCCGAGATCGCGCTCCAGTTGTCGGGGCTGGCCAGCGAGATTTCGCTGCGCACGAAGTCGAAGGAGATGTCGCTGAGCAGAATGCCGCGCGCGCACATGGTGCCGGGCTCCTGCGGCACGATCACCGTCGGAATGCCGCATTCCTCGGCCACCTCGGCCGCATGCAAGGGACCCGCGCCGCCGTAGGCGTACAGGGCGAAACGCGACAGGTCGTAGCCGCGCTCGGTCGACACCGCGCGGATGGCCCGGCTCATGTTGGCCGCCGCGATGCGCAGAATGCCTTCGGCCGCCGCCTCCATGCCCAGCCCCAGCGGCTCGGCCACGCGCTGCTCGATCACCTGGCGGGCGGCCTGCGCGTGCACCGGCATGCGGCCGTTCAGCAGCGCCACCGGATTCAGGCGCTGCAGCGCGATCTCGGCGTCGGTAATGGTCGGCTCCTGGCCGCCGCGGCCGTAGCCCACCGGCCCCGGCACAGCGCCGGCGCTGTGCGGGCCGACCTTCAGCGCGCCCGCGTCGTCCAGCCAGGCGATGCTGCCGCCGCCGGCGCCGATCACGTGGATGTCGACCATGGGCGTCTTGACCGGATAGCCGGCCACCTGGCGGTGCGAAGTGAACAGCGGACGGCCATCGCATACCAGCGACACGTCGGTGCTGGTGCCGCCCACGTCGAAAGTCACCAGGTCCGGGCTGCCGATGGCGCGGCCCACCGCCGCCGCGCCCACCACGCCCGCGGCCGGGCCGGACAGGCAGGTGCGCACCGGATACTGGCGCACCGTGGCGATGGACATCAGGCCGCCGTTGGAGTGGATGGTGTGCGGTTCGTGGCGGATGTCCAGCTCGCGCACCCGCTGCAGGAAGCGTTCCAGGTAGCGCGCCATCTTCGGCCCCACCGCGGCGTTCAGCACGGTGGTCGACAGGCGCTCGTACTCGCGGAATTCGGGCAGCACGTCGGAAGACAGGCTGATGTAGGCCTGCGGCATGACCTCGGCCACGATCTGCGCGGCGCGGCGCTCGTGCGCGGGATTGCGGTAGGCGTGCAGGAAGCAGATGGTCACCGCCTCGATGCCGGCCTGCGCGTAGCGCTCGGCGGCCGCGCGCACCGCGGCTTCGTCCAGCGGCGTCAGCACCTCGCCCGCCGCATTGACGCGCTCGGCGACTTCGATGCGGAATTCGCGCGGCACCGCCACCGGCGGCTTGCCCACGCTGTAGTCGTACAGGTGCGGGCGCGTCTGGCGGCCGATCTCCAGCACGTCGCGAAAGCCCTGCGTGGTGATCAGCCCGACTCGCGCGCCCTTGCGTTCGATGATGAGGTTGGTGGCCACGGTCGTGCCGTGGCCCACGTGCGACACCTGCGCCGGCGAGACGCCGCGCTGCTCCAGCATCTGGCCGATGCCGGCGGCGATGGCCTCGGAGGGATCGTGCGGCGTGGAAGGCACCTTGTGGAAGTGCACCGTGCCGGCGTCCTCGTCGATCATCGTGAAGTCGGTGAACGTGCCTCCGACGTCTATCCCTATGCGATACATGTTCTCTTCCAGATTGAGTCTTGCGGGCCGGGACCCGGCGAAACGCGGGGGTTAGGAATCAGTCCAGGCGGATGCCGGCCTGCTTCACCACCTTGCACCACTTGCTGATTTCGTCCTTGATCATGGCGCCGAACGCCGGCCCGGCCACGTCGGACAGCTGCGCGCCCTGCTGTTCCAGATAGGCTTTCATCGCCGGCGCATGCAGGGTCTGCACCAGGCCGTCGGTGAGTTTCTGCCGCAACGGTTCCGGCATGTTGGCCGGCGCCAGCATGCCGAACCACACCATGGCCTCGTAGCCGGGATAGCCGGATTCCGCGACCGTCGGCACGTCGGGCAGCATGGGCGAGCGCTGCGGCGAGGTCACCGCCAGCGCCTTGATCTTGCCGTCCTTGATGTACGGGTAGGACGTCATCACCACGTCCATCATCATGTTGACCTGTCCGCCGACCAGGTCGATCAGCGCCGGCCCGGACCCGCGGTAGGGCACGTGCACGATGGACACGCCGGCGGTGGTCTTGAACAGCTCGGCGGCCAGGTGGTTGGACGTGCCCTGGCCGTTGGAGGCGAAGGAATACTTCTCGGGCGCCTGCTTCAGCAGCGCCACGAACTCCTTCAGGTTGCCGGCCGGCACCGACTGGTTCACCGACATCACGTTGGGAATCGTGGCCACCACGGCCAGCGGCGTGAAGTCCTTGACGGCGTCGTAGGGCAGCTTGGAATAGACGCAGGGCGCGCTGCCGTGCGTGCTGACCGATCCCATCAGGATGGTGTAGCCGTCGGCCGGCTGGCGCGCCACGTATTCCGTGCCCACGGTGCCGCCGGCGCCCGGCCGGTTCTCGACGATGACGTTGGCGGACAGGCGCTGGCCCAGCCCTTCGGCGATCTTGCGCGCGATCAGGTCGGTGGAGCCGCCCGCGGCGAACGGCACCACGATGCGGATCACCTTGTCCGGCCAGGCGGCGCTGGCCGAACCGGCCGCCGCGGCCAGCACGGCGCCCGCGGCAATGCGACAGCAATTGCGTAACAGCCCTTTCTTCATGGCTAGGTTTCCCCTTGTTGATAGAACTTCCTGGTGGCCGGTTCATGCGCGTCCGGCGCGTACTCGTTCGCTGCAACAACGGGGTCATGCTAGGCCCGCCGATTCGATGACAGCAGTCCTGCAGGTTTATATTTGTATAAACGCCATTTATGAGGCCGCAGCGTGAAGAATCCGGACCTGAACCTGCTTTTGCATTTCGATGCGCTGATGGCCTGCCGCAACGTGTCGCGCGCGGCCGAGCAGCTCGACATCAGCCAGCCGGCCATGAGCGCGGCCCTGAACCGGCTGCGCCAACTGTTCGGCGACCCCCTGCTGGTGCGCGAAGGCGGTGCCTGGCAGCCCACGCCGCGGGCGCATGAACTGCACCAGAACTTCAAGCCGCTGCTGGAAGGCTGGCATCGCGCCACGCGCACGCGCGAGGCGTTCGACCCCGCGCACTCGTCGCGCACGCTGTCGTTCTACGCCACCGATTACGTGCAGTACACCTTGCTGCCCAAGTTGATACCCCGGCTGGCGGTGGACGCGCCGCACTTCCAGCTGCAGATCGTGCCGGCCCGGCCGCAGCACGGCCTGAGCATGCTGGACACCAACCACGTGGAACTGATCGCGGGCTACTTCCCCGATCCGGCGCCCGACCTGCGCACGCGCTTCCTGTACCAGGAGCCGGCGGTGTGCATCGTGCGCGAAGGCCATCCCTGCCTGCGCAAGCGCTGGAACCTGGACGCCTACCTGAGCTACGGGCATCTGGACCTGGCCGCGCACACGCGCTATTTCAGCACCGCGATCGACCGCATCCTGATGGGGCACAACCGCAGCCGCAAGATCGTGGCGACCCTGTCGAGCTACCTGGTGTGCCCGTTCATCGTCGAGGGCTCCGACCTGATCGCGACCATGCCGGTCAGCATCGCGCGCGCCATGTCCGGCAGCGCGCGCATCGTGACGCAGAAGGTCCCGCTGACGCTGCCGCCCATCGCGGTATCGCTCTACTGGCACGAGCGCTACCAGGACGATCCCGCGCACGCCTGGCTGCGCCAGTACCTTGCAGGCGTGCTCGGCTGAAGCGGCCCGCCGCCTACTTCAACGGCAGGTGGATGCGGGTCAGCAGCTGCGACGGCGGCGTGCTGCGCGGATCGTTCATGTACTGCTCGAACATGGGGAAGTCGGCCGGCACCATGCCGCTGCCCGGCAGCCATTGCGAGAACAGCCAGTTATAGGCCTTGTCCATCTCGTTGTAGGGGCCGGTGTGCGCCAGCACCGCGCAGCGGCCCGCCGGGATCTCGAAGCGCTCGAAACCCTCGCCCGGCGCGACGTCGGCCGCGATGGGCACGCCGGCCAGCGAACGCAGCTCGCGCGCCGGCACCTGTTCGGGGTCGTCGAAATACACGCCGTAGCCGCAGGCGTCGCGCGCGGCCAGGCCGCGGCTGGCGGCCAGCATGAAGGCGCGGTCGAACACGGGGCCGATGTCCTGGTAGCTGCCGCGGTGCGGCAGGGCCGCCAGAATCACGCCGGGAAAGTTCTCGATGGTGATGGGATACATGCCTAGCTCCTGAGGGTCGAAGGGACGGGAGCGGGCGGCGCGATAGCGTCCCGGCGCCATGCCGAAGACCGCGCCGAAGGCCCGGTTGAACGCGGCGTCCGACTCGTAGCCGGCGCGCTGCGCCACCTCGCGCAAGGAAACCTGGGACCCCGCCAGCGCGGCCGCCGCGCGGTGCATGCGGATGCGCTGCACCGTGGCGTTCACCGTTTCCCCCATCATCGCGCGATAGACGCGATGGAAGTGGTACGGCGACAGGCAGGCCAGGTCGGCCAGCCGGTGCAGGTCCGGATCGGCGTCGGGATGGCTTGCCAGCCAGCGCAGGACCGGGTCCAGGCGCCGGGCGTAGTGGGTTAGGGTTCCAGGCTTCATGCGAGCTCCTTGGAGTGCAATGTAGTGGGGCGGCGTTTGCAGATCTTGCGAAAAAAAAGCCGGACGCACAGGCGTCCGGCATGTTCTCGTTCCTGCGGCGGACAGCTCAGGTCGGATAGGTGCCCGGCAGCAGGATGCTGCGGTCGCCCGGCACGATGGCGCGGCGGCCGCAGAGCGCCATGGTGGTGTCCATTTCCTTGTACAGGATCTCCAGCGCGCGGGTCACGCCCGCCTGGCCGTAGGCGCCCAGGCCGTACAGGAAGGCGCGGCCGATCATGGCGCCGCGCGCGCCCAGCGCCACCGCCTTGAGGATGTCCTGGCCCGAACGGATGCCGCCGTCCATCCACACCTCGATCTTCGAGCCTACGGCATCGGCGATCGAGGGCAGGGCGGCGATGGACGACATGGCGCCGTCGAGCTGGCGTCCGCCATGGTTGCTGACGATCAGCGCGTCGGCGCCGCTGTTGGCGGCCAGCTGCGCGTCCTCGACGTCCAGGATGCCCTTGATGATGAGCTTGCCGCCCCAGCGCTGCTTGATCCATTCGACGTCGTCCCAGCTCAGGCGCGGGTCGAACTGTTCGGCCGTCCACGACGACAGCGAGGACAGGTCGCTCACGCCCTTGGCGTGGCCGACGATGTTGCCGAAGGTGCGGCGCTTGGTGCCCAGCATGCCCAGGCACCAGCGCGGCTTGGTCGCCAGGTTGATGAGGTTGCGCAGGGTGGGCTTGGGCGGCGTGGACAGGCCGTTCTTGATGTCCTTGTGGCGCTGGCCCAGGATCTGCAGGTCCAGCGTCAGCACCAGCGCCGAGCAGCCGGCCGCCTTGGCCCGGTCGATCAGGTTGCCGACGAATTCGCGGTCGCGCATCACGTAGAGCTGGAACCAGAACGGCTTGCCGGTGGCCGCCGCCACGTCTTCCAGCGAGCAGATGCTCATGGTCGAGAGCGTGAAAGGCACGCCGAAATCCGCCGCCGCCTTGGCCGCCAGGATCTCCCCGTCGGCGTGCTGCATGCCGGTCAGGCCGGTGGGCGCGATGGCCAGCGGCATGATCGCGTCCTGGCCCGCCAGCGTGGTGCGCAGCGACCGGCCTTCCATGTTCACCGCCACGCGCTGGCGCAGCTTGATCTTCTGGAAGTCGCTTTCGTTGGCGCGGTAAGTGCCTTCGGTCCAGGCGCCGGAATCCGCGTAGTCGTAAAACATGCGCGGCACGCGTTTCTGCGCGACGACGCGCAGATCTTCGATGCAGGTGATCGTAGAAAGGTTAGCGGTCATGGGTGTCTATGGAGTGATGAGGGGCGCGGGCCGGACTCGTTATTGATTTTCTGGTCCCCGGGACCAGCGGCTGCTGGCGCCCCGGGCGGTCCCGCGGGGCTCACGAACCCCGCGGCGCTGCCCAGTATACGCGCCGGGGCCGGCAAGCGTCGCTTGCCGGCCCCGGTCGCCCCCCAAAATCGCAAGGGCCTGCGCGGCCCCTGCGTCCCCTATCGCGGCCAGACCTTGGAGACCGCGCGTATCGTGGCCCAGGCCACCCAGCGCGGGCTGGTCAGGCGCGCCGCCGGCAGGCGGCGCATCACGTCCACGGCCAGCCCGCCGCGCTTGTGCCATTGCTTCTTGCGCGTCTGGCTGTCGGTCCAGCGGCCCTCCAGCCACGGAAACTCGCGGCGGCCCGGCTTGTAGACCGGCGGCGTGTTGTAGATCAGGATGTAAGCCAGGCGCGGCGCGGACGAAGTGTTGGGCCCCGTGAAATGCAGGGTGCGGGCGTCGTGCACGGTGATCCCGCCCGGCTCCAGCGGCTCCGGCACGGCCAGCTCGCGCGCGAAATCGCCGCAGCACTCCAGCGGATGCAGGCTCTTGTCGCCGCCCGGCGAACGGTGCTCCAGCACCTCCCATTTGTTCGAGCCGGGAATGAACTGCATGCAGCCGTTCTCGACCGTGGCCGGTTGCAGCGCCAGCCAGATGCTGAGCTCGTTGTAGACGAAATCCGGCGAACGGAAGGCCTCGTCCTGGTGCCAGGGCGTCTCGGGACCGTCGGGGCCGGGCTTGAGCAGGGCGTGCTCGCCGTAGAGCGCGGCGTCCTCGCCCAGCAGCTGGCGGGCCAGTTCCAGCGTGCGCTCGTGGTAGACGGTCTTGAGCAGGCCCGGGGCATAATGGCGCGGATCGTGCAGACTGGGAAACTTGGCGGGCTTGGACGGATCGTCGCGGCTCACGAAGTCGTATTGCGCACCCTCGTTGTAGCCGGTCTTGTTGGCGAACAGATCCATCAGGGTACGGCGGATGTAGCCCACTTCATCCTGCGGGCACATGTCCTTCAGGGCCAGATACCCTTGTTCCCTGTAGCGCGCTGTCTCTACTTCCGACAACAAACTGGTCTCTTCCATAATGGCTTCTCCAAGCTCTGGTAGCGGGTGTTCCCGTTGGCACGTTTTGACATGAGCTCTAACGTATCGCTTCGAAGGCCATCGGGCCTATAGACCATCCGCTGTAGCCAATACCGCCTACGGCGGCGCATCATCCGAAGGAAACCGCATGCAAGACCCTCATTCCCCCCCTCACATCGAAACCGTGCACGTCACGATCAGCGGCACCGTGCAGGGCGTGGGCTACCGCCACGCCACGGTGCGCCGCGCCCATCTGCTGGGCGCGACCGGCTGGGTCCAGAACCTGCCGGACGGCACGGTGGAGGCCGTGGTGCAAGGCACGCCCGACCAGGTCGACCACATGCTGGAATGGCTGCGGCGCGGCCCGCCCGGCGCCGCCGTGAAGGAACTGACCACGCGCCAGGAGTACACCGACAAGCGTTACATCCGCTTTGAACAGCTGTAGAACCGCCCATGGCGCGCACCGGCAGGCAGTAATCCGATAGGGGGAGAAACGGCGGACGATTGCGCCGTAAGGCTCAGCGGGTACGCAACCAGCGCCCGCCCAATTGGTTGAGCACCAGTCCGGCCAGCACGCAGGCCGCGCCCAGCCATTGCAGCGGCAGCAGGCTTTCGTCGAAGGCCATCGAGGCCGCCCAAAGCCCCACCACCGGCACCAGCAGCGAGAACGGCGCGACCTTGGCCGCGGCATGGCGCGTCAGCAGCTGCGTCCACAGGGTATAGGCCAGCAAGGTCGCCAGCCCCGCCAGGTACAGCACTGACAGCGCCTCGCTCCAGCCCATGCCGGCCACCATGGCCAGCGCCGGTTCCCAGCCGTCGATCAGCACGGCCAGCAGCAGGAAAGGCAGCACCGGCGCGGCGCTGCTCCAGGCGATGAAGGCGAACGGGTCGTAGCCGGGCGAGCGGCGGCTGGCCAGGCGCACAATGATGTTGGACACGGCCCACATGAACGCGGCGCCCAGCGTCAGCACGAAGCCCGTCATGGTCATCTGGCCCGGCCCCGCGCCCCGGCCGCCGGCGATGATGGCCAGCCCGGCCGCGGCCACGCACAAGCCCAGCCAATGGTGGCGCTGCGCGCGTTCATGCAGCAACGGCGCGGCCAGCAGCAAGGTGAAAAACGCCTGGGTCTGGATGACCAGCGAGGCCATGCCGGCGGGCATGCCGGACTGCAGCGCGGTAAAGAGCAGGCCGAACTGGCCCAGGCCCTGCACCAGCCCGTAGGCCGCGACCCAGCGCCAGGGCAGGCGCGGCGGGCGCACGAACAGAATCAGCGGAAACGCCGCCAGGGCGAAGCGCAGCGCGCCCAGCATCATGGGCGACAGGCCCTTCATGCCGACCTTCATGACGACGAAGTTCGAGCCCCATATGAGCACGACCGCCAAGGCACAGAGATAGTCTTTCCGGGAAAGGTGGGTCGTGGACATGCGGCATTATCGCACCGGCGCGCGCCGCAGAACGGAGCAGATCGGCGCGTTATCGGCGGTGCGCTTTCAGCACGGCCGCAAAGGCCCCGACCGCCGCGTCGATGTCGGCGTCGCCGATGTGGCGGTGGGTCACGCAGCGCAGCCGCGTGCGGCCCCAGGGGCGCACCAGCAGACCGGCCGCCGCCAGCGCGGCGGTCCATTGCGCGTTGTCCATGCCGCTGGCGGCGGTCTCGACCTGCACGATGTTGGTCTGCGGCACGCTGGCCGACAGCGCCGGCGCCAGCCGGTTGACCCCGTCGCTCAGCCGGCGCGCGCGCGCGTGGTCCTCGGCCAGGCGACCGCCCATCGTGCGCACCGCCTCCAGACCGGCGGCCGCCATGATGCCGGCCTGGCGCTGGGTGCCGCCCAGCATGCGCCGCAAGCCGCGCGCGCGTTCCATGACGGGCCGCGCGCCGGCCAGCACCGCGCCCACCGGCGCGCTCAGGCCCTTGGACAGGCACAGCGACACCGTGTCCGCATGGCGCGCGATCTCGCCGGGGTCCACGCCCAGCGCCGCGGCGGCGTTGAACAGGCGCGCGCCGTCCAGGTGCACGGCGGCGCCGGCCGCCTGTGCCATGCCGTGCACGGCCTGCATATGGTCCAGCGGCAGCACCGCGCCGCCGGCGTTGTTGTGCGAGGTCTCCATCGCCACCAGCGCCGTCTTCAAGCGGTGTCCGCCGCCCTGCAGCGCCTCTTGCAGCGCGCCCAGGTCCATCGCGCCGCCGGCGCCGGCCACGCCCAGGTAGAAAAGCCCCGTGAACGTGGCGGCGCCGCGCTCCGAGGTATACATGTGGGCCGTGGCCTCCAGCGCCACCTGTTCGTTGCGCTGGGCCTGCGCCAGCACCGCCAGCAGGTTCGCCATGGTGCAGCTGGGCACGAACAGCCCGGCCTGCTTGCCCAGGCGTTGCGCCACGTGCGCCTCCAGCTCGCGCACGCTGGGATCGCCGTCCAGTCCGTCGTCGCCGACCGGCGCGCTGCGCATGCGTTCGTACATGGCCTCGGTGGGACGGGTGACGGTGTCGCTGCGCAAGTCGACGGCAGGGGCGGAATCGGGCGAAGTCATGATGCTCAGTGCTGCAGGATTTTGGAAAGAAACTGGCGAGTGCGCGGGTTGCGCTGCTCGACATTGCCGAAGAACTGCTCCTTGTCGCAGTCCTCCACGATGCGGCCGCAGTCCATGAAGATGACGCGGTCGGCGACGCGGCGCGCGAATCCCATTTCATGGGTCACCACCATCATCGTCATGCCGTCGGCGGCCAGGTCGGTCATCACGTCCAGCACCTCGTTGACCATCTCCGGGTCCAGCGCCGAGGTCGGTTCGTCGAACAGCATCACGGCCGGGTCCATGGACAGCGCGCGCGCGATCGCCACGCGCTGCTGCTGGCCGCCCGACAGTTCGCCGGGATGCTTGTCCTGGTGGGCCGACAGGCCCACGCGCTCCAGCAGCGCCAGCGCGCGCCGGCGCGCCTCTTCCTTGCCGCGCTTGAGCACCTTGACCTGGCCCAGGCACAGGTTCTCGGTCACCGACAGATGCGGGAACAGCTCGAAATGCTGGAACACCATGCCGGCCACCGCGCGCAGCCTGGGCAGGTCGGTGCGCGGATCGCCCACCGAGATCCCGTTGACCACCACCTCGCCCTGCTGGAAGGGCTCGAGCGCGTTGACGGTCTTGAGCAGCGTGGATTTGCCGGAGCCGGACGGCCCGCAGACCACCACGACCTCGCCGCGGCCCACCGTGGTGGAGCAGCCGTCCAGCACCTGGAAGTCGCCGTACCACTTGCTGACCTGCTTGATCTCTATCATCGTCGGACCTGTGGATAAAGAGGAAAGACCGCGGCCGGCTAGCGCAGCACGCGCGTGCGCCGTTCCAGCCGCTTGACCAGACGGGACGCCGTGAAGCAGATGATGAAATACACCACCGCCACGAACAGATACAGCTCCACCAGGCGGCCGTCGCGCTGGCCGATCTTGGTGGCCGCGCCCAGGAAGTCGGTCAGCGACAGCACATACACCAGCGAGGTGTCCTGGAACAGGATGATGACGCGCGTCAGCAGCGCCGGCAGCATGTTGCGCAGCGCCTGCGGCAGCACCACGTAGCGCATGCCCTGCCACGGCGTGAGCCCCAGCGCCAGGCTGGCCGACACCTGCCCGCGCGCGATCGACTGGATGCCGGCGCGCATGATTTCGCAGAAGTACGCCGCCTCGAACAGGGTAAACGTGATCACCGCCGAATTGAACGCGCCGACCCGCAACGGCGTGGACGATCCCACCGCCCAGGCGGCCATGTACGGCATCAGGAAGTAGAACCAGAAGATCACCAGCAGCAGCGGGACCGAGCGCATCACGTTCACGTAGATGCCGGCAGGCACCGACAGTATCCGCAAGCGCGACAGCCGCATCATGGCCAGCACCGTGCCCAGCGCCAGCCCCATCACCGCCGCCAGCGCGGTCAGCGTCAGCGTAAAGACCATGCCGGTGCGGAACAGGTACGGCAGCGCGTTGCCGATGACGCCGAAGTCGAACTGGCCCATGGCGCTAGCGTCCCTTGCCCGCGGCGCCGATCAGGCCGGGCACCGCCGTGCGGCGTTCCAGCCAGCGCATGCCCAGGACCACGATGCCGTTGATGAGCAGGTAGATGACCGTGGCCGCGGAAAAGGCTTCGAAGATATGGAAGCTGAACTCCGCCATCGTGCGCGCCTGGCCGGTCAGCTCCAGCAGGCCGATGGTCAGCGCCACCGACGAATACTTGATGATGCCCATGAACTCGGACGTCAGCGGCGGCAGCACGATGCGAAACGCCTCGGGCAGGATCACGTAGCGGTAGGCCTGCGCCTCGGTCAGGCCCAGCGCGGTGGCCGCCTGCAGCTGGCCGCGCGGCAGCGACTGGATGCCCGCGCGCAGCTGCTCGGCCACGCGCGCCGCGCCATAGCAGGCCAGGCACAGCGTGGCCGGCACGAACTGGCCCCAGGGTTGCGGCATGCGCTTCATCGCCAGGCCCCAGTCCAGCGGCAGCAGCTCGGGCAGCACGAAGTACCACAGGAACATCTGCACCAGCAGCGGCACGTTGCGAAACAGCTCCACGTAGGCCGCGCCCAGCGCGTTCATCGGGCGCGACCGCTGGGTCCGCATCACCCCCAGGCAAGAGCCCAGCAGCAATGCGAACACCCAGGCGATCAGGGCCAGCGCCAGCGTCCAGCCCACGCCCATCAGTAGCGTCTCCAGGAAGGTATGCACGCCGTCAGGCGCCGTATCCAGGAAGACGTCCCAGCTCCAGTCGTATTTCATGCCCGCGGCCCGAGGGCTTTACTCGTAGGCCTTGGGATCGCCCGAATCGGTGGGATTGGCCAGCGCGCGCTTGAGCGCGTCGCTCATCGGGTACTTCAGGTTGATCTGCCTGGGCGGGATGGGCGAATTGAAGTACTTGTCGTAGAGCGCGGCGACCTTGCCGGACTTGATCAGGTCGCGCACGGCGTCGTCCACCACGTGCTTGAAGGCCGGATCGTCCTTGGGCTGCATGATGCCGTAGGGCGCCAGCTCCAGGCCCTTGGTGCCGATGACGAAGGCGTCGGGATTCTTCGAGGAGGCCACCGCGCCATAGGCGATGCCGTCGTCGTTGGCAGAGCCGGCGGCGCGGCCCGATTCCACCATCAGTATGGTTTCGGCCGTGTCCTTGGTGGGCGTCATGGTGATGCCCAGTTCGTGCTTGGCGTTGAGCTGCGAGATCAGCTTGAAGGTCTGGCCGCCCGCCTGCGCGGCGATGGATTTGCCGCGGAAGGACGCCAGGTTATTGGGATCGACGCCGCCGTCCTTGCGCGCCACCAGCACCACCTGCGCCACGAAGGTCGTGGGCGCGAACGACACCAGCTTGTGGCGCGCGAGGTTGTTGGTGGTGTTGCCGCATTCCAGGTCTATGGTGCCGTTGGCCAGCAGCGGGATGCGCGTGGCCGAGGTGGTCGGGTTGTAGCGCACCTCCAGCTTGGGCAGCTTGAGCGCGGCCTTGATGTACTGCGCGACTTCCTGGCAGATCTCCACCGTGTAGCCGATCGGCTTCTGGTCGCCGTCGAGATAGGCGAACGGCACCGAGGTCTCGGGATGGCCCAGCGTGATGACGCCGCTTTCGCGGATCTTGTCCAGGCGGCTGGCGCCTTCGGCGTGCACGGTTGCGGCGCTGCCCAGCAGGACCGCGGCGGCGGAGATTGCGGCGAATGCTTTCATCGGCTTCCTTTGGCGCCGGATGCGCGGCGCATATTGGCGAAAAGTATCAACTAGCGGTATGGTTTTATCCAGTTCCAATCGAGTATTCCTCCATACGGATTTGATATGGCCATTCCACGCATGAGCCTGCGGCACATCGAGGCGTTCCGGGCCGTCATGATGACCGGTTCGATGACCGCCGCGGCGCGGCGCGTGCATACCTCGCAGCCGCACGTTAGCCGCTTAATCGCGCAATTGGAAGCCATTACCCAGTTTCCCTTGTTCGACCGCAACGGCAGCCGCCTGACCCCCACGCAGGACGGCTCGCGCTTCTTCCAGGAAGTCGAGAAAACCTTCATCGGCCTGGCCGGCCTGGAGTCGGCGGCGGCCAGCATCCGCTCGTTCAGCGCCAGCCGCCTGAGCGTGGCCGCCATGCCGCGGCTGGCCGGCGGCCTGCTGGCGCGCATCGTCGCCGGCTTCAAGACCGAGTACCCCGACGTCATGGTGTCGATCCATTCCGGCAACGCCAGCACGGTGCACAACTGGATCAGTTCCGGCTTTTGCGACACCGGCCTGGCGATGCTGTCGGGCGACTCGCCCGGCATCCAGGTCGAGCCGGTGCTGACGATGAGCTGCGTGGCCGTGGTGCCCAAGGGCCACCGCCTGGCCAGGCTGAAGAAACTCAAACCCGCCGACTTCGCCGGCGAGCCGTTCGTGGCCTTCACCAGCGGCACGCCGCTGCGCGCCATGATCGACGAGGTCTTCAAGGCCGCCCGCATCGAACGCCAGACCGTGGCCGAGGCCGGCCTGGGTTCGTCCATCTGCGCCCTGGTCGGCGCAGGCCTGGGCGTGGCCCTCATCAACCCGCTGGCCGCGCGCGAAGAACTGGCGACCGCCAACGTCGAGGTGCGCCCGTTCAGCCCCGCCGTGCCGGTCACGGTCGCGCTGCTCTACCCGCCGTACCACACCCGCACGCGGCTGGTCAGCGTGTTCTCGCGCTATGCGCGCGAGGTGATGCAGCAGGAGATGGGGGATTTGAAGGCGCGGGCGGGGCGGTAAAGGCGGCGGCAAAGAAAAAGGCCAGCCCTTTCGGGACTGGCCTTACATGGCTTGGCGTTCGCGATCAGGCGTCGATATTCGCCGCCGACAGCGCATGCGTTTCGATGAAGTTCCGGCGCGGTTCCACATCGTCGCCCATCAGCGTGGTGAAGACTTCGTCGGCCGCGATGGCGTCCTCGATCTGCACGCGCAGCAGGCGGCGCACCTTCGGGTCCATGGTGGTTTCCCACAGCTGGTCCGGGTTCATTTCGCCCAGGCCCTTGTAGCGCTGCTTGGAGATGCCGCGTTCGGCTTCGCTGCGCAGCCACTGCATGGCTTCGCGGAAGTCGGACACGGGCTGTTCCTTGCGCTTGTCGCCTTCGCCGCGGGCGACCAGCGAGCGCGGGCCGACCTTGCCGGAGAAGCTCTTGGCGGCCTTGGACAGGATGGCGTAGTCCGTGCCGTTGACGAAGTCGGCGTCGATGATGCTGACGCGCACGTTGCCGTGATGCATACGCTGCACCGACAGGCGGTGGCGTTCGGTCGCCTCGTCGAACTGGGGCACGACTTCGACGCCGTTGCCGCTGACCGGATCGCGCATGGCTTCGGTCAGGCGGCGGGCGGATTCGGCGGTGGACTCGGCCGTCTCCAGGTTGATTTCCACGCCTTCGGCCATGGCCGACAGCGCGGCCGTGTCGAACACGCGCGACAGGCGCGCGATCACGCCGTCGGCGGCGACGTACTGGCGCGCCAGTTCATTCAGCTCTTCGCCGCGGATGATCTCGCCGCCCGAGATGATCTCGGCGTCCTTCAGGGCCAGCGACAGCATGAACTGCGCTTCTTCCTGGTCGTCCTTCAGATAGCGCTCTTCGCGGCCGACCTTGACCTTGTACAGCGGCGGCTGGGCGATGTAGACGTAGCCGCGCTGCACCAGCTCGGGCATCTGGCGGTACAGCAGCGTCAGAAGCAGGGTGCGGATGTGCGCGCCGTCGACGTCCGCGTCGGTCATGATGATGAGGCGGTGGTAGCGCAGCTTGTCGATGTTGAAGTCCGGGCCGATGCTGGTGCCCAGCGCGGTGATTAGGGTGGCGATCTGCTCGCTGGCGATGAGGCGGTCGAAGCGGGCCTTTTCCACGTTCAGCACCTTGCCGCGCAGCGGCAGGATGGCCTGGAACTTGCGGTCGCGGCCCTGCTTGGCCGAGCCGCCTGCGGAGTCGCCCTCGACGATGTACAGCTCGCACAGCGCGGGATCTTTTTCCTGGCAGTCGGCCAGCTTGCCGGGCAGGCCGGCGCCTTCCAGCACGCTCTTCCTGCGGGTCATTTCGCGCGCCTTGCGCGCGGCTTCGCGGGCGCGGGCGGCCTCGACGATCTTGGCGCACAGCGCCTTGGCGTCGTTGGGATGCTCCAGCAGCCAGGTTTCCAGCGTGCGGGCCACGGCTTCTTCGACGGCCGGACGCACTTCGCTGGACACCAGCTTGTCCTTGGTCTGGCTGCTGAACTTGGGCTCGGGCACCTTCACCGACAGCACGCAGGCCAGGCCTTCGCGCATGTCGTCGCCGGAGGTCTCGACCTTGGCCTTCTTGGCCAGTTCGTTGTCGGTGATGTACTTGTTGATGATGCGGGTCATCGCCGCGCGCAGCCCGGTCAGGTGCGAGCCGCCGTCGCGCTGCGGGATGTTGTTGGTGAAGCACAGCACGCTTTCGCTGTAGCTGTCGTTCCACTGCATCGCCACTTCCACGCCGACCGCCACGCCGCCCGCCGAGGACTCGGTGGAAACCGAGAACACGTTCGGGTGCAGCACGGTCTTGCTGCGGTTGATGTATTCGACGAAGCCCTTCACGCCGCCCGAGAACGCGAAGTTCTCTTCCTTGCCCTGGCGCTGGTCGATCAGGCGGATCTTCACGCCATTGTTCAGGAACGACAGCTCGCGCAGGCGCTTGGAGAGGATCTCGTAGTGATACTCGATGTTGGTGAAGATGATGGGGTCGGCCAGGAAGCGCACTTCGGTGCCGCGCTTGTCGGTCGTGCCCGTCACCGCCAGCGGCGCGACGCGCTCGCCCTGGCGGAATTCCATCTGGTGCACCTGGCCGTCGCGGCGGATGGTCAGGCGCAGCCATTCGGACAGCGCGTTGACGCAGGACACGCCCACGCCGTGCAGGCCGCCCGAGACCTTGTACGAGTTCTGGTCGAACTTGCCGCCGGCGTGCAGCTCGGTCATGACGATTTCCGCCGCGCTGCGGTGGAATTCGTCGTCCTTGTGGATGGCCGTCGGGATGCCGCGGCCGTTGTCGGTCACGGAGATGGAGTTGTCGGTGTGGATCGTGACGACGATGTCGTCGCAATAGCCGGCCAGGGCTTCGTCGATGGCGTTGTCGACGACTTCGAACACCATGTGGTGCAAGCCGGTGCCGTCGGACGTGTCGCCGATGTACATGCCGGGGCGCTTGCGCACGGCCTCCAGCCCTTTGAGCATCTTGATCGAGTCAGCGCCGTAGCCGCTGTTCTCGGGAGTGGTGTTCTGCTGATCTGACATGTGTGTATCGATAACGCTTTAAAGAACGGCCTGGCGGCCGGACCGCCCGCGGGCCATCCGGCCCGCAGCGGCACAAACCCACGATAGGGCGCGGATCAAATCCGCATGGGCATGACGACGTACTTGAACTGGTCGTCTTCGGGCAGGGTGATGAGCGCCGACGCGTTGGCGTCGGGCATGACCGACCACTGGACGCTGTCGACCTTGACGTTCGACAGCACGTCGAGCAGGTAGCCGACGTTGAAACCCACGTCCAGCGCTTCATGGCCGTAGTCGATGTCGATCTCTTCCTGCGCCTCTTCCTGCTCGGCGTTGGACGAGGAGATCTTCATCTGGTTCTGCGCCAGTTGCAGGCGCACGCCCTTGAACTTGTCGGTGGTCAGGATGGCGGCGCGCTGCAGGCTGCCCTGGAGCGCTTCACGGCCGACCAGGAAGTGGCGCGTGTAGTTGGTGGGGATCACGCGCGTGAAGTCGGGGAACTTGCCTTCGACCAGCTTGGACACCAGCTCCACGTCGCCGAAGCGGAAGCGGATCTGGCCCGGCGCCACGTCGATGGAGACGGGCTCGTCGGAGTCTTCCAGCAGGCGCTGCATTTCCAGCACGGTCTTGCGCGGCACGATCACTTCGTGGCGCTCGCTGATGCCGTCGGCTTCGGTGGAGCAGTGCGCCAGGCGGTGGCCGTCGGTGGCGACGGCGCGCACGCGGCCCGGCTCGAACACCAGCAGCATGCCGTTCAGGTAGTAGCGGATGTCCTGCTGCGCCATGGCGAAGTGCACCATGTTGAACAGGTGGCGCAGCGTGCGCTGCGGCATGGTCAGCGACACGTCCCACTGCTCGGGCTGGGCCACGGTGGGGAATTCGCTGGCGGCCAGCGTCTGCAGCGCGAAGCGGCTCTTGGCCGACTGCACCGACAGCTTGTTGCTGGCCAGCGCCAGGCGCACGTCGCCCGTGTCCGGCAGCGCCTTGAGGATGTCCAGCAGCTTGCGCGCCGCGACCGTGGTGGACTCGTTTTCCTGGCCCACGCCGAAATCGGCGTGCGTGGTGATCTGTACTTCCAGGTCGGTCGCAATGAAGGCGACCTTGTTGCCTTCCTTGCGCATCAGGATGTTCGCCAGAATGGGCAGGGTATGGCGTCTTTCGACGATGCCCGCCACAGTCGACAGCGGTTTCAGCAATGCATCGCGTGTGGTTTGTACGAGTTGCATGTTCATCCTTTTAGAGTTTGTTCCAACACGTGCAGGGTATGGTTGAGCTCCGCCTGCTTGGCGCGGGCGTCGGAAATCTTGCGCACCGCGTGCAGTACGGTGGTGTGATCACGGCCACCGAACAGATCGCCGATTTCCGGCAGGCTTTTCTGGGTCAGCTCCTTGGCCAGGTACATGGCGACCTGGCGCGGCAAGGCGATATTGGCGGGCCGGCGTTTCGAATACATGTCGGCCACTTTGATCTTGTAGAAGTCCGCCACCGTCTTCTGGATGTTTTCCACGGTGATCTGGCCGTTGGACACCGACAGCAGGTCTTTCAGCGCCTCTTTGCAGACGTCCACGGTCAGGACGTCGCGGCCGTGGAAGCGCGCGTAGGCCAGGACCTTGCGCAGCGCGCCTTCCAGTTCGCGCACGTTGCTGCGCAGATGCTTGGCGATGAAGAAGGCCACTTCCTCGGGCATGGGCACGCCTTCGGATTCGGCCTTGCGCAGCAGGATCGCCACGCGCATCTCCAGTTCCGGCGGCTCGATGGCCACCGTCAGGCCCGAGTCGAAGCGCGAGATCAGGCGGCTGTCGATGCCCGACAGTTCCTTCGGATACGTATCGCTGGTGATGATGATCTGCTTGCGCTGGGCCACCATGGCCTCGAACGCGTAGAAGAACTCT
This sequence comes from Achromobacter sp. MUI-25009338, assembly GCF_057359325.1. Taxonomy (NCBI): domain Bacteria; kingdom Pseudomonadati; phylum Pseudomonadota; class Betaproteobacteria; order Burkholderiales; family Alcaligenaceae; genus Achromobacter; species Achromobacter sp. MUI-25009338. Next base: position 800 of record NZ_CM170627.1, on the reverse strand, counting down.
TCCTGCGTGCGGTTCTTGCCGGAGAAGAACTGGATATCGTCGATCAGCAGCAGGTCCAGCGAATGGTAGTAGCGCTTGAAGTCGTCGAACGCCTTGCGCTGGTAGGCCTTGACCACGTCGGACACGTACTGGTCGGCATGCACGTAGCGCACGCGCACGCCGGTGCCCGCCGCCACCATCGCGTTGCCGATGGCGTGGATCAGGTGGGTCTTGCCCAGGCCCACGCCGCCGTACAGGAACAGCGGGTTGTACGAGGTGCCCGGATTCTCGGCGACCTGCAGCGCGGCGGCGCGCGCCAGCTGGTTCGCCTTGCCGGTCACGAAGTTCTCGAAGGTCAGGTCGGTGTTCAGGCGTGAGCGCTCGTACACGATGTTGGCGGCGTCGGCGTTGACCGCCTGGGCCGCCGCCGTGGTGGCGGGCGCGGGAGCCGGCGCGGGCGCCGCGGCCGGCGCGCTCACTGGGGGCGCGCCGCCCAGCGGGGCCGCGCCGGACGGGTGCGTCGGCGCCGGCTGCGCGGCCCGCACGGGCGCGACCGGCATGCGCGGCGCGGCGCCCTGGGTCGGCAGCTCGAACAGAACCTGCACCGGCCGCTCGAACCACTCCGCGGCCAACGCTTCGATCTGGTGGGAAAAGTTCTTCCGCACCCAATCCAGCTTGAAGCGGTTGGGCGCGGCCACGCGCAGCACCGCCTGCGTCTCGTCATACGCAAGCGGGACCAGCGGTCGTATCCACGCGCTGATTTGTTGGGGGGGAAGTTCCTGCTCAAGACGACTGACGCAGGTCTGCCAGAATTCTTTCAT